>OZ241902.1:0-5717554 GCA_965203605.1 Paracoccaceae bacterium
ATGGAGCCGTCTCCCTGCATGTTGTGGCTGTAACACCCGCTCCATACCAGAGGGACGGCTCCATATCCAGGCCAGCCATCAGAAAAAGTGCCCGTTTTCAGGAAAAACCGCTTGATCGGGGAGTTCTGCAAGAGGCTCTGTCCAACTGGAATTTCCCAGGCATTCGGGGTTCAGGCGCGGGAGGATGTCCCTCGCCATATCGATCGCCGCCCGCAACCCAGCGTTCGGTTCGCCATCCGGCATTTCAATGGTAGAAATTGTTCTGGACTGGTGCGATTCGCGCGAGAAGACCGGAATTCGGTTCCGTGCGACCATTTCGACAAGAGATAATGGTCCCTCATCAGGAAACTTGCCGCCGGCGGCGTTGGCCATGCGCCACGGGGGCAGGAATTGTCTGTCCAGCATCCAGAGATCGCGGCGTCCATTCCTGACGCTGTTGGTCTTGGACAGGTTTCATTGCCATCATCATAATCGGAAGACGGAAACTCCGCAAGCCGCTGGTCGGACCGTCGTCCGCCATATTCAGGCAGCCTGATAAAGGTTCACGGCCATCCATCAATCCTTCAGCCGCCTGTATACGCAGGCCGTGTCAGGGGCCGGCCTCCGAAGGCCGTTTCCTGGGACAGGGATGGCGTGCGGCCCCGAGAGACCGGATATTGCGCCATTTCAATGGCTTGGTAACAGATGGAGAATCATGTTTCACCGGTTGGAAGACAATTCGGCAAGGGTGGCAAAAAAGCTCCTGTCACGGCCTATGCGTTGAACCGCTCTTTGCCGGTCGTCGAAGGCAGGCCGAACCTGATTTGGCCTATCTGGGATCATTCGGGTATGGTTGCTCTAGGGCGTGGCCTGCGAGTGATAAGCGGAACAAAAGGAATGGTTACTTGACCAACCATCTGTTGGCCCTTCGCAAGGCATCCTCTCGGTCGCGGGCATACGTCCGCCCATCCTTTGAGCCAACAGGTGACCGACATTGTCATCCAGCTTGTGAGAAGGAATCGAATCGTTAGTCCCAATGGAGTGATCGCTTGGGTGACACCGAAACCAGACATAGAAAGATGGTGCGCAGACTATTGCCGGTGGAGGCTGCGGACCGGTGCTGGCTGCATTTCACGTTGGCTGCGCATCGGCAGTTCCACAGCAGGGCGCTGGAAGAGTGCATCAACTTCCGCATGATGGCGGCCACTCCGCAGGCAAATGTGATTGTGTGGATAACCAACATCCGCAGGAACCGGCAGCGACAGACGTCAGGGAGGCTGGCCGATCAGGCCAGAGGCGACATGGTCGGAAACCAGAAATTGCGGAAAGTCATCGGCGGCGCGAAAGACCCTTCCGACAGTGATGTAGGTGATGTCCGGAGAAATTCCAGCCCGAATGGGGAATCCCTTGCCATCAATTGGTCCGAACTGGTTTCCATCATGAATGTCAGCGTCAACCAGCGTAGTGCGATGGATGATCAACTGTCGCGACCGCAGTTCAATGGAAGTGAGCCATTTCACTTTTCGGGAGGATCGGACATTCCGATGCAGTGGCTCGAGATTTTTGACGAAGCGAAAAGGAGCGGTTTCAGGTGACTTCGCCGGCATCATTTGCCAAGGGGGGTCTGGTCGCGGTCCGGACCATGCAGCCGCCAGATCAGGCATTCGATTACGCTGCCCCGGAGGGGGGGTGTGAAGTGGGCGACTTTGTCGAAGTGCCGCTTGGCCCCCGCTCGATTGTCGGCGTGGTCTGGGGCAAGGGCACCAGGGATATCGACCGGGCCAGAATCCGATCCGTCATCCGCGTATTGGACGTCCCTCCGATGACTCAGGAACTGCGGGAATTCCTCGTGCGCGCAGCGGGCTATACCCTTACACCCATGAACGCCATGCTTCGTATGGCCTGCCGGTCTCCCGGTCTCGCTGATCCGCCATTGATGCGCAGGGTCTACCGTCCTGGCGAAGGATCGCCTGATCGTATCACGGAGGCGAGGAAGCGCGTACTGGCCGCACTGGAGGAATTTGGCGGACTTGCGTTGACGCTCGGCGAGCTATCCCAAGCGGCGGGAGTTTCGTCGTCCGTCATCAAGGGGCTGGTCCGGATGGGTGTGGTCAGGGAGGAAGATAGCCCACGTGATCTGCCATATCCGTGGCTGGATCCGGCATTCCCCGGCATTGAACTCGCTCCGGATCAGGCGGAGGCGGCCGCTGCCCTCCGCTCAGGCGTATCCAGTGGCCAGTATGGCACAACCCTTCTCAAAGGCGTCACAGGCTCCGGAAAGACTGAAGTCTATCTGGAGGCAGTTGCCGAATGCCTTGCGAAGAAGCGGCAGGCTTTGGTCCTTCTTCCGGAAATCGCACTGACTGCCGAGTTTCTGGAGCGTGTTGACCGGCGTTTTGGCGCCAGGCCGGCGGAGTGGCATTCCAGTGTCACCATGACCGAGCGCCGTCGAGTATGGCGCATGGTGGGAGAGGGTGGAGCCCAACTTGTGGTTGGCGCCCGGTCCGCGCTGTTCCTGCCTTACCACGACCTTGGCCTGATTGTCGTCGACGAAGAGCACGACACCTCCTACAAGCAGGAGGATGGAGTGCTGTACAATGCGCGCGACATGGCGGTTCTGCGTGCCTCGATCTGTTCGGCGCAGGTAATCCTGGCGTCGGCCACGCCCTGTCTGGAAAGTTGGGCAAATGCTGAGGCCGCCAAGTACCGGAAGCTTGAGTTAAGCAATCGCTTTGGCGAGGCGGATCTGCCGGAATTATGCGCCATCGATATGCGACAGGAGAAACTTGCACCCGGTCATTGGATCTCACCGACGCTGTGCGCCGCTGTAAGGGCGCGGCTCGAGGCGGGCGAACAGTCGCTGCTATTTCTCAATCGTCGCGGGTATGCTCCGGTTACGGTCTGCCGCGCCTGCGGACATCAGATCGGGTGTGATCATTGTGATGCGCGTTTGGTCGAGCATCGTTTCCGCGGTCAACTTGTCTGCCACCGTTGCGGCGAGTCAAAGGCGATGCCGTCCTTGTGTCCGTCATGTGGGGCCGAGAATCGACTGACGCCGGTTGGGCCGGGTGTTGAACGGCTTTCCGAAGAGGCGCTTGAGCTTTTTCCCGAGGCCCGCATTGCTGTGCTCAGTTCGGACCTGTTCAGTTCGCCCCAGAAGCTAAGGGAGCAGGTAAAGGCAATCGCTGATGGTGAGGCTGACATAGTCATCGGAACCCAGCTCGTTGCCAAGGGCCATAATTTTCCGTTACTGACGCTTGTCGGAGCCATCGATGCGGATCTCGGTCTACATGGCTCCGATCTGCGCGCGGCGGAACGTACCTTTCAGTTGATGCGGCAGGTCGCGGGTCGTGCAGGCAGACGGGACCGCCGGGGCGAGGCGCTCCTCCAGACGTGGCAACCGGAGCATGCTGTCATTCGCGCCATTCTCTCGGGCGATGAAGAGAGTTTCTGGCGTGCCGAGGCGGCTGGGCGGCGAGAGGCCGGGGTTCCGCCTTACGGCCGATTTGCGGGAATTGTGCTCAGCGGCAAAGACGAAGCGTCCGTCGTTGATGTCGGACGTTCGTTGGCCCGCAGGGATGCTCCGCTTCGGGAAATTGGAGCCTGTGTCCATGGCCCCGCTCCTGCCCCTGTTGCCCGGATCCGCGGGCGCCACCGAATACGACTCTTGGTCAAGGCGACCAAGACGGCACCGCTTCAACCTGCGCTGGCGAGATGGGTGGACCAGGTAAGGCTTCCTTCGGGAATTCGTCTCTCAATCGACATAGATCCTCAGTCATTCCACTAGAGGGGGCTCGGTCCGAGGACAGATCCGACGGTCGCAAGGCACGAATTCCTGCCGATGCCTCCACATCAGCCTGGAACGAATTTCGTGAGGACCTCGCAGGCTGGAGTCAGCTTCGTCGGCAAATGCGGTGTTGAAAGGGCAGACAGTACGGTCGGACGATCTGCCGCCAAGAATGGGATGGGAGTCCTTGGCGGATTGTCGTTCCCGCAACTTCATCGGCAAAAAGTGAACGCTCTAACTGGCAGCTATGTGCGCAGTAGATCAAGGAGCCGTCTCGCTTCGTCTCTGGGTTTGGCGAGCAACGAACGATCCTCGCCCGGAAAGAAGCGGGCTCGGGTCGCCGTCGGCATCGGTTTGGGTGCGAGCACATGCACCCTCGGCCCTATGCGGATTGTCTCAGCCGACCAGGCGTGCGCAAGTGCGATTTGGGCGGCCTTGCTCGCTGCATAGGCACCGAAAAACCTATCGGCGACATGCGGGTCATCAAAGAACACTGCCGACGCCTCATCGCCCTTGAGTAAAGTTGCGACCATTGGAATCAGCACCGCAGTGGCAGTTGCATTTGTTTCAATGGACTTTTGCCAATCATCGGCGTCAATGTGGTCAGCTGGAGACAATGGTGGTGCATGGACCGCGGCGTGAATCCAGAGATTCAGGCTATTCCAGCGGTCATGGATTGATCTGCAAAGATGTGTCATGGCGTCGGCCTGGGTGATGTCCATTGGTGCGAGCGTCGCGCTACCGCCCGCCGTCTGGATGCGGTCATCAAGCTCTTCCAGTGCGCCCACGGTTCGGGCAACAGCGATGACATGATGGCTAGGCGCCAATGCCTCGGCACAGGCAGCGCCTAGGCCGCGCGAGGCGCCGGTGACAAGGGCTATTCGTGTGTCGGACATCCTGTAGGCATGTCTCACCAGACGACGTTGGAGGCAAGTCAATCTTGACAGTAACCCGAGCCTTTGGGATATCGTGCAGAATCGCAACTCCATATTCAGGAGAGTCAAATGACACTGTCCCGCGCTCTTTTCCCAGCGATGTCGTTGCTGACACAGGTGCTGTTGGTAATGGGTGGAACAATCTTTATCGCCATATCCGCACAGGTCGCCGTTCCAATGTATCCGGTGCCGATGACGCTGCAGACCTTGGCGATTCTCATTGTTGGTCTTGTCTACGGCGCAAGGCTTGGGACCTTGACGTTGGTGGCTTATCTGGTCGAGGGTGCCGTAGGCCTGCCGGTCTTCGCCAATGGCAACGGTGGCCTACCTTACATGATGGGACCAACTGGCGGCTTTCTGATTGGTTTCGTGTTCATGGCGTTTATCGCTGGATATGCGACGGACCGTGGGATGACGGCGGGGATCATTTCCACGGCGGCCGTAACCCTGGTAATTTCCGGGTTGCTCTACATTCCTGGGCTCCTATGGCCGGCTTTGGCCATGGGAAAGGAGCCGGATGTACTTTGGCTTCATTGGATGTCACCGTTTCTGGCTGGAGACGCCGTGAAAGCGGTATTGGCGGCGCTGGTGGTCACTGGTGGCTGGGCGGTCGTGCGGACCCGCCATGGCTGATCCATGTGGGTGTGATTCCCGCATGGTTCTGCGGTGTCTCTGATCGGACCACTTCCATCGCGAATTGAAACACGCGCCATTTCCATGATCGGCCAGTGCCTATTAGCGCATCGCGGTGCAGCCAGTCCCTCGTGCGGTTCAGGCGCAGCGGTCAGGCTGTGGTCCGGATGAAGATCGGCGAAGAATTTGAAGCGTGACCTGACGGACTGGCCAGACTCCGATCTACCAACCCGAACGCAAAAGGCGCTTCATTTTGGGGATTATATATCTGACTGAAAATGTTGATCAGTGCTGACGATTTCCAGTCTGGAGATTGGTCTGTAGCCATTCCATTCGGTCGCTGGCTCCAAACAGGCGGTCTGGATGCCGTAAGCGGCGGTGGGAGTGGAGAGCTGGATGGTCCACCGTCCAGTCAACGCCGGGTCCGTTGTCGATTTCAGCGAAGTATATAATCCCCAAAAATTGACCCGGTGCGACGATTATTGAGCCTCCTTCGGACCCCAGGGAATCACGGCCTGAACCGTATCATCATCCTGGTTTGCGGCCTTGCCGAGATTGGCGTTGAAGCCGAAGTCCCGGATGCTCAGGGTGAAGTAGTCCGCACCCGTGTCACGGTTCTGTTTCTTCCAGATGCCGCCGCATTTGACCAGGCGGCCAGGGGGCGAGCGGCCGAGAACGCGGTGCGTGGGGGCCATCGGATTGTCGCTCGCGACGGGCTCGACGGTGATGTCGATGTCGAATGTCAGGGTGGATATCGACCCGACGCCTTTGGCGGTCCCGATATCGGCGTTTTCGAATTTGATGCAGTTGGTGGTCATTGCTTTGCTCCTTTTCTGGTGTTGCGATGATGGTCAACCGGCAAGGGCCAAAGGCCTGAACACACCAAAGGCGGAGCGCAGCGGAGAAGGGCAGGGGGCCCTGAATTTTGTTCCGCGAGGAATGACCCGAAGGGGCAGGGGACAATTCTGGCGCCCGCCCTTTGTGTTCGGGACAGACCTTGCGACCAGCATGTCATGCAACACAGGACAAAGGAGCATCGTCGGCACCACACATCATTCCAGAAACGGCTGCGATAGCTAGGCCGCTAAAGGAGCAGAGCGACGCCGCCCGAGTAGCGCAAACGTCGACGGAACGAGACGGGGCGAACGTGTAGCGTTGCGTCAGCACCGGTTTCGCCATCAAATGCGATGACGAAGGTGAACAACGGATGCAGGCCATGGACATAGACACCGACAAACTCGATGCTGCCGCATTAGCCATTCTCAGTCTGACACTTCATGACGGGTCGCGAGTTTGGAAAGGGATAGACTGGGACATCACAGATCGGCTCTTTAACAAAGGCCTGATCGACAACCCGGCAAGCAAAGCAAAGTCCCTCGTTCTGACAGAGCAAGGTTTGGAACAAGCCAAACGCGCGCTGGAAGAGCAATTCGGCAAAGGCTGAACAAGAGCATCGCCTGAATCTCTCTAACTGTCGGGCAACAGAACAGACAGATCAGTATTCAAAGCAAGTAGCTCCTGGCCCACCGCACCGCCTGGGCGGCGCTCCCGCGCGGACAGCGCTGGTCCGGCGGCGGGGCAGGGGGCTTGTCCTTCTGCCCCGCCGCCAGACAATTTTTTTGCAAGCTTCGCGTTTCGCCGCTGATCTGAACAAAAAAACCCGCGTGATGCGGGGCCAGTTGGGTCTCTCCACGAAGGAGCCGTCAGGTGCAGTCGGGCACTCATTTATCGAGTTTGGCTTTCTGATCGGGCGTCAGCCCCATGAGCTTCTGGGTCGTGGGGTCGCCCACGAGCTTTTCCATCTTCTCGGCCTTTTCAGCCTTCTTGAGCTTTGCGAAGGCAACAACACGCTCGTCGCAGGCGTCGCAGTCGAGGAACTCGCAAAGCAGGTCGACCAGATGACCAGCTGACACCCGCGAGAAGAAATTCTCTGCCGTGGGCGTCCAGTGCTTGCGGATATCGGCTCCGGCTTCCTCCGCGATCAGACCGAAGAACTCTGCGCCGCCAGTCCGGTAGGGCAGGGTGCGTGCGATGGCTTCGGTGATCTGGGCATTGCGGGCCTTCCTGCCAGTCTCGCGGAAAGTGGCGAAGGCTTCGGACAGGTCGTCAACACGGGTGCCTTTCTGCCAGTATTCGCTGGCATCGACCCCGTGCTCGAGGCGCGGCTCGCTGGAAAACCCATCCTCGACGCTTGGCACATTGGTCGGGCGGTCCAGCCGAATGCCGAAGACGCTCTCAAAGCTGCCCGATGCCTCAGAAGGGCCAAAGCCCAGAAGGTCTAGAACCAGTTCCGGTTTGGCCAGAAGCGCGGCTTGAACCGAGGCCAGCCGGATTGCCTGCATATCCGCCACCAGCTTCTGCGAGTAAGGGGATTTTGGGGCGTCGGGTTTGGTGGTTTGCGGCGCTTGCAGGACGCCGGCCTCGATGGCAGCTTTCTTGTCCTCGGGCCGAACCAGACCGACTGTGATCTCGATGGTGCCAGACCCATTCACGAGGATGATGCAGCCCGCATGGGCTTTCTGATCCTCGGAATAGTCGCCGTCGAGAAGGACCTGCAACTCCGTGAGCCGCGCTTCCCCGTCCTCGTCCAGAACTCCACCATTGGCGAGGTCTGCCAGTTCGTCGTATTCCTCGGCATCTTCCTCGCTCAGATCGCCCTCGATGGGGTAGAGGCGGGCCAGCTTCATCTGATCCAGCTCGTAATAGTTGAGCCAGGCCTCGGGGCGGGCCTCGGCCCATGCCCAGCCTTGGGCCTCGACCAGATCGGCACGGGCCGCCGCCAGCTTATCGGTGAACAGCCGATCCAGAAGGGCAGGGGAGGCGAGGAAGACCTCGTCGGAGAATAGGTCACGCGTGACCGCGCCGCCCTCGGCCTCGTAGGTTTCAACGCCAACGAACTTGACGCGGCGGTCGGTGGCCTTGATGGCATCGGGGTGCAGCGCGTTCTTGATAGCAGACTCGGAGACGGCTTGCCCTTTCACCTGATCCAGAAGGCTCAGGGTGAGCACTTCATCATCGGAGAGGGTGAAGGCCTTGGCGGTGCCGAGGCTGATCTCTCCTGCGGCCAGAGCGTCCAGCACCGGCTCGGGCAGGCCTGCCAGCGCCAGTCGCTGGTAGACGCGGGCCTCGGTCACGGCGAAGGCGAGAGCGATTTCAGGGACAGTTGCGCCGCGTTCCTTCATCCGTCCAAAAGCGCGAATTTCGTCCGCCGGGGTCATATCCTCTCGGGCGGCATTCTCGGCGCTGGCCCAATCCTCGGCCTCGGCAGCATCGGCTGCCAGCTTGACCGGAACCGTGGCGAAGGGACGGGTCTTGGAGCGTTCCGCGATCATCTGGATCGCGCGAAGGCGGCACCCGCCCGCGACGATCCCAACCTTTCCGTCCTTGTCCATGAGGCCTGCGAGATTGTGGATGAGGCCGAAGCGCTCGATGCTGTCTGCAAGGCTTTCGATATGAGCCTCCGAAACCGCTTTACGCGGGTTCAGATCGGGGATGTAGAGCATCTCCAAGGGGATTTGCAGGATCACGGCGCTGGCGGTGTCGGTCTGGATGGGTTGTTGCTTGGTCATTGGGTTTGTCCTTTCGGATAGATGTCAGGTGCGCCCGAAGCGCGGCCCAGGCGCTCGGCGGCTGGTTATGTTGATGGGGTAGGGGAGGGGGCCGGGCCGCTTGGGCATCCCGCCCCCCACGGCGTCACCACCAGCAGGAATAGATCACGGTCGATCCTCGTGCGATTTCGGCCCGCGCCCATGCGCAGAACTCGAGATCGTAGTCGTGGTATTCACTGGCCTGCTCGTCCTGAAGCTGATGGCCATAGAAGAGCCCGCCCTCACAATGGGGCAGGGCGCTTCCCTTCACCGCCTGTTCCAGCGTGTCGATATCGGTAGGTTCCAGTTTCAACTCTCCGCAATTCAGATCGGAGGCCGAAAGCCCGGTCCGCTCGGTGTAGAGGTTCTCCATGAAGGTCTGCAGCTTGGAATGCTTGCGCCAGACGAATTTCGGGCTTTCGCCTTCCTCGCCGCTCTCGGGGGTTTTGACATATGCGTATTGATCAAGGCCCATGGCCTGCTCCTTTCGTGGTTAGAGCGGCGCGGCATCTTTTTCTTGTGACCTCTTAGCCTTTTCCGCTTCCGCCAGTGGCGGAGGCCTCGACTGATCTGTCAGTCCGAAAAGCCCCCGTGCTTTTCGGCTGGGCAGAGCAGGTGAGGGCGCGAGCCCTCCTGCGGCCGGCCGGCGACCCGACATAGGGGGCCGGAGCGGTGAAATCGGGAGGGACCCGCGCACCCGCGTGGGAGGAACCGGATTTCTCCGAGGAGGCTGGCGCGGAACGCGACACCAGAGCCCCTGTTCGGGGCGTCGGCCGGATGGCAGGCAGAATTCAACAATGGAAACCTGCCAGCCAGGTTAGAGCGGAGCGGAGACCCGGCTGACTGCTGGTTCAAGCGATCGCGGTCTCGCCCGCGATCTCACCTGAGACATGCACGAAGGATCGTTTCCAGAATTGGCGGAGACGCCACCAAGCGGCTCCGGGCGCAGCCAAGAGCTTGGTCAGCGTGGGGGCGCTGGCGTGCCAACCCAATCATTCCTCAAATCCAGATTCATCACGCAACGCACGAACTACACTTAGTTCATTTGTTGCATTTATTGCGTTTATATTTGTCATGAGGATTGCAGCACAGGAGAACATCATGGCTCACCGGCAATTGCCCCCGAGCGCCCAGGAGGCCGCAATCGCACGCGCATCCGGACAGCTCCTGTCGCGCTATGCGCGGAGCACAGCACCTCTCAAGCTACGCGTCATCGATGGGGAGCAGGCCGAACCGTTTGAACTGCCAGCAGGCGCCGTCGCACTTCTCATGGGTATCCTGGAAGCCATGGCTGCGGGGCAGGGGGTCACGATTATCCCCGAGACTACCGAACTGACCACAGTTCAGGCTGCAGACGTCCTGAAAATTTCGCGCCCGTTTCTGATCAAGCTTCTGGACGAGCAGAAGATCCCGCACCGTAAGGTGGGCAAGCATCGCCGTATCCGGATGGAAGATGTGATGGCCTACAAGGCCTCCATCGATGCCGAACGGGAAAGCGTGCTCGACCAGCTGGCCACTGAGGCGCAAGAGCAGGATATGGGTTACGGCAAACCATGAGCGGGTGCTCTGATTAGGCTTTCGAGGATTCACTTTTTGTTCTGAATCTGGTAGGTTTCAAGCAGGAGATTTCGATGTTTGTCCGGCTTGAAAAGATCAACCCCGCAGAGCGCCAGAAGCGGTTCTATGTGATGAATGTCGCCCAGACCCTCTTTGGTGAATGGTGCCTTATTCGGGAATGGGGGCGGATCGGCGCGGCAGGCGGTCAAAGGATGATCGACTACACGGAAACGAAGGAAGAGGCGGAAGCCGCCCTAAACAAGCTGTCAGCCCAGAAATGTCGCCGGGGCTATCACGAGCGTGAAACGTACCACGTCACCTAACCAAAACATCAGCCGTTGATTTCACCCTCAAAAGCTTCAATCGCACCCAAGATATCATCAAAGCCCGGCGCATCTCCGATGATCATCTCCCGCATCCCGGAATAATCCCGACGCAATGCAGCAGTCAGGCCCTCATTCGGCATCAATCTCAGAGACCCTGGCTTTGCTTTTCGTAGTTGGCCCAAGCTGCCTTGAAGAAGACTGACTTGTGATGCGCGACTTGTTCCAGCAGGTCGACGCTGCTGACAGCACGCTCCTTGGCCTTGTGGCCGATGAGTTGGGCCATGTCGTAGTAGTGGCGTGACATCCGATCCGCGAGGGGTTTGGCGGGGTCTTGATGATATAGCATGTGCAGGATTGTGGCCTTTTCCCAGAAGGTCCGCTCAACACCCAGCACTTTCACATCCACCCCACCTGATCCCAGCAGACCTGGAAAGGCTTGATGAACATATGGCGATATCTCGCGAACCTCGGCCGGCAGATGAACGCCCCGTGCTCCAAACTCGAAACGAACAATGGGTTTGACGTAACCGCCGGCACTGTCCGACAAGGATGGATAGGTGAAGAGCAGGGTTTGTGCATCTCCTGGATCGACCGTCAGGGAGAAACCCTGATCCAGACTTCCATCAAACGCGGCCTGAATCTCAGCCAAAAGCGGACCGGAGACTTCCGCCTCGGCCGCATCCTGGAGCTCCTGCAGCAAGGATTTGCGCTTTCCGCCGGACAGTTCGGGGTTTTCGGGATCGCGGTCGCCTTCGAAACCAAGCTGTGCCCGATCTAGGGATAGATCCACATCTTCCGAGAAGCGATGGATCACGTCATAGGCTTTGGAAAGAGATGTCCCTCCTTTGAAGATCATGTGATCGCCAAAGGAAGGCAGGGCGAAGAGTTGCTTCAAGGACCAGCAGACCCAGAAGTCTTTCTCAATGATGGCCTTGGACATCCCGAGCTGCGCCGCTGCCTCCTGGAAGGCTTCGTCTCGTTGTTCTGGGGTGTCGTTGGCAAACTGATCCATGCTCAGGCGTGCGCAACGATCTGCTGCACGACAGGATGCATCCAGGCCGGCGCATGCTTGCTTTGCTTGGAAAGCAGAACCCGATCCTTGTCATCAAGTGAGCGTGCCAACTTGCCAATCACCTGATCATCGACCCGGTCCTTGCCGACATAACGCAGCGCCTGAAACACGGCACCGGTCTTTTGGCCCGCGCCAACAAGCGTCTCGGAGGAGGCATTGCGAAACTGGATCACCTGCCGACCGACTGTTTTGGTCCGTGTTGGCCCATCGGTCATGTAGGTGGGCTTGGATGGCACCTGGGTGGAGAGTCCCAACTGGTTGGCAGCCATAGCAGGGGAGGGCTGCAGGACCTGGTTGTCTTTGCGAGCCACAGCCTGCGCGATATCGTCCGCGGACGGCGACAGATAGCCGAAACGCGTGCTTTTTTTGGGGTAGTCGTAGAGCCCCCGCGTCAGGCGCCGGATCACTCCCTGATCCGCCAGACGCGACAACGCCTGATCCACGCTGGCGCGGGACCCGATGTCCAGAAAGTCCGACGGTGCAAAGATTGCGCCGCGGCCCTTTCCGATGATGCGTTGTTTGATCTTCGATGTGATCATGATCTATCTCCTTGTCAGAAAATAAGGTATGTTTTTCTGAAAGTCAATGTTAGCGAATGCGTATCCATGGCCATCTGGAACGGCGGGTAGTGGTCTGTGATGCAGACATTCGATTGAGGAGACGCAAGGAGCAAAGAAAAGAAAGAACTCTGAGCCTCTTGCACAATTATCGCGGTTCGGGCGGCCGCGGCCAGCCTTTCGGTTCCGCCAGGGTCGTGACACCGGATCCGGCGGGTGCCCGGGGCGTCTGCACGAGCCAAAGTGTGGCGGAATGCCGCAGCTTGTGGCCCATCGGGCGCTGTCCGCGCATGGCTGGCCGTGCCGTCCCCTCCGGGGCGGCGTCCGCGGCGGACGGAGATGCCGGAACCGGCGGTGTCAGATGGTGAGCCGCATCAGCTGCCCGCCGGTCAGCGCCGGCACGCGGAGGAACAGGTGGCAGGCCACCCTGGCGTGCCCACGGACGCGGACGTGCCGGGCGCCGTACGAGTCCTTCAGGGCGGAGTTCACGCGCCCGCCGCTGGAGCGCTGCCGGTAGCGGACGCGGTCGTGGCGGATGTGGCCCGCCCTGCGCTGCGCCAGCGCCTCTTTCCCGAGGCGCTCCCTCAGCGCCGCGTCGCGGCGGGGGTTGGTGTCGGTGGTCGCCACGCGCCCCGTCAGGCAGGCGTGGAACCCGATCTCCAGCGAGTCACAGGCCGCGTCCATGAGCTCGTGACAGTGGTCCACCCGCAGCGCCGTCATCCCCGGCAGCGGTATGGCGGCCTGGCTGTCGCGCGGCGACGCCGAGGTCAGGATGCAGCTGATGGGGACGTCGCCGTCGGC
Organism: Paracoccaceae bacterium; assembly: GCA_965203605.1. GTDB lineage: Bacteria > Pseudomonadota > Alphaproteobacteria > Rhodobacterales > Rhodobacteraceae > JAPOUP01. The sequence continues at coordinate 13,235 of OZ241902.1, forward strand.
GGCGTCGATATGCAGCCTGTACCCCCGCCAGCTCTCCCTGTACCCCTTGGAGTTGCGCTTCGTGCCGGTGTCGCAGGCCTTCGGCAGCTCGCCGGCCATCCCCTCCGCCGTCATCCCGTCCCGCAGCTGCCGCTCCAGCCGGGTCGGCTCCCTCGGGACCTCCTCCCCCTTTTTCGGGCGTCCGCGCTTTCGCTTCGGCCGCTCCTGCGGCTTCGGCTTCGGCGCCGGCCTCGTATGTTCAAAGAATCAGAAATGAAAGGAGGTGGTGGCTGTGGAAAAATCTGGCGCGATTTCCTGTGGAAAACATGCCGGTTGCCTTCCGCCGTCCCTCCGGTCCGTTCCTGTGTCGGGACCGCCGCCGCCGGATCAGAACCGGCGGCGGCGGTGCGGGGCTGGCCCCGCAGGACGGGTTGGACCGATACGGCCCTGGATCGCGACAGCGGATCCGTGGGAGAGCGTGGTCGGCCCGCCCTCCCGTCCGTCTCCCGGGTCCTGGATGGATGCCTGGGTTCACGGAACCGGATCATCGCGGGGCCAGGAGCGGGAGAGCATGACAGCAATGGTCGCGGGAATCGACGTAAGCAGGCGTACACCGACATCCACGTCAACGGGCGTGACCTCACGGCCACCAACGACACGGACGGCTTCCGAAAGGTCGGCCGCGTCCTCAGGGAGGCCGGCGCCACGCGGGCCGTCATGGAGGCCACGGGGCGCATGCACCGGGCGCTGCCGCAGTCGCCGCGCGCCAGGGGTTTCGCCACCCTCGTGGTGAACCCGCGGCAGGCGAGGGACCTCCCGAAGGCCGCCGGGGCGCTCGCGAAGACGGACAGGGTGGACGCCAGGATACTGGCGGCCTTCGGGGCCGCGTTCCCGGACATGCGGGCCACGGCGCCGGCCAGCGCCGCCATCGACCGGCTCCGCGACATGCCGGGGCTGCGGGAGAAACTTGTGGACCAGCGGGCCGGGCTCAGGACCGTCCTGTCGGAGGTCGGCGGGGGGACGCCCGGCGCGGAGGTCGGCAGGGTCCCCGGGGACATCGACGCCGCCATCGCGGCGCTGGAGCGGCGGATCGGCGTGACGGTCGCCGGGACGCCGGAGTTCGCCGAAAGCCACCGCATCCTGACCCCGGTGCCGGGCATCGGACCCGTCACGGCCGCGGCCCTGATCGCGTGGATGGAGGAGCTGGGCGCCATCGGCAACCGCCAGGCCGCCTCCCTGCCCGGCGTGGCCCCCCTCGCCCGCGACAGCGGCACCCTGAAAGGCGGGCGCCACATCGGCGGCGGGAGGAGGCGGCCGGGGGACGTCCTGTACATGGCGGCGATGTCGGCCAGCCGGTGCTCCCCCGACATGAGCGACCTGTACCAACGCCTCAGGGACAGGGGAAAGCCACACAGGGTCGCCCTCGTGGCCGTCATGCGCAGGCTGGCCGTGACCGCCAACGCCCTTCTCCGCGACCGCCGCGAGTGGGAGGACCGGACGGCGGCCACCACCTGACGCCCGGACGGACCGCCGCGGTCCGGCACGGAAACGAATCACCTTCGGGCCGGCCGGGGCCTCCCCGGCGGGCGCTTCCGGCGTGCCCGGACGGCGCCGCCTGTGGGGAACACTGTGGAAAGGTCCGGGACAGCCCGACACGGAACCCGGAAAAAAACGGAAAAAAAGCCGGATCCGGGCTTGAATTCCAACATGGATGCTCTCCCGCCCGACGATCGCCGTCGAGTCCCGCGATATGTGGCCGACGACCGAGCCGGAATACGCGGCGCGGAGCAGCGCCCCGTGCATCCGCTCCGGCAGACGGGTCTCCGCGAACCAGGGGAGGGCGCGGGAGAAGGTCGATTCACTGGGCACCTCCGACACGCGGGACCAGCCGACCGGCCTGCGCAGCGTCGGGTCGTATCGCAGCCTGTCGATCAGCACCGTCGTGGTCGGCATGTCCCAGACCGCCCTCCCGACGAAGGCCCGCGCCAGCGCCCTGCGGTCGGCGGGCGGGTTGCCGACGCCCCGGTGGTGTAGTGGACGTGCCTCTCCACCTCCACCAGATCCAGGACGGCGATGAACCTGCCGTGCCTCACGCCCAGCGGGCCGACCTCCCCGGCGAGGGAAGGCAGAAGTTCCCCCTGGAACCGCTGCCAGGCATCTGATATGGATGATCGTAGGGACATGGAGCCGTCTCCCTGCATGTTGTGGCTTTCGCACCTGCTTCATACCAGAGGGACGGCTCCATATCCAGGCCCCCGATCAGAAAAAAGCGCCCGTTTCCGAAAAAACCGCTTGATCGGGGAATTCTGCAAGAGGCTTCATTGATAAAAAATAACAATCTTGGATTTCTTGGAAGAAATTCAGGTGTACCACTCCTGCTTCACGTGGCGTGAACGGCTGGTATAGGCCAGATGACGCTGTTACGGTCGCCGGGCTAGCCGCACACCAGCCGCCGAGAAAGTGCCCTCGGACTTGGTGCCCCCGACAGGTGCCTCACTTTCCGACACCCTATCCGACTGCGCGGTCCCTGCCGAACACCATATTCTGGTCACTTAAACTGGCGCGTCGCATGCACGCGCCTGCCGAACGCGACGTAGATGCGCAGCGGCGTGGCGGGCGTAAAGCTGTTCCCGGGTGGCGCTCCTGAACGGACGGAGATCCTTGACATGGGCATTATCGAGCCAGTTACAGTCCTCGAGGGCATGCATCAGTCCGAAACGCAGGGACCAGAGTACGTAGGAACCCTTTGACATGCTGCCTGGCGTGGCCTTCACCAGAGCTTCCCGCCATACCTTTTGGGGAATATCCTGCAAGATGAAGGCAATGGCGTCATCACCGGCGAAATCCACGACCTGACGCACGAACTGTGGTCCGTTGCGGAGAATGGTCCATGGTGGTCCGTGCCACCAGCAGCCGTTGCCGGCGATAGCAAGGCGTTCCGGCGTCGCCACAAGCGGCATGTCGACCGGAGGGATCGGCGTGCCTCGCCAGGTGCGCAGTTCTGAATGGGGATCGTAACCGAGACGTTCTGCCATCAGAACGGTTCCGATGACCTGTGCCAGTCTGGAGGTAACGGTGCTGTCCCGCCGGCATCGAAACTACGCAGGGTTCGGATGTCTTCGCTTGTGAGTTCCGGGAATACTTCGACTGGCGGATTCACAAGGACCGACGATACAGCCGCCGCGTACCGGTTCTCTGAATTCTGAATGGTCTTCATGACCATGTCTGGCCACGACCGAATCGCAGCGGCGATGTCGATGTAGTCCCGCACGGCAGCGCGTGACGCACAGGCCTCCAACTTACAGGAGATGAGGTCCGCCGGATGCGCGACCGCGACACCATTCGAGGCGATGATCGGTTCGAACTTCGGGAAGGGAATCGTCGGGCCACACTCCATCAGTGTGATAAGTAGCGGGTCATGCTGACGTGTTTCGGGCAACCGAACGTCGATCATTCCCGCACCGCCGTTGAAGGCACCCCCCTCCAGCCACTCAAGACTTTGTACAAAATCCACGTCGATTACCGAATCCGGTGTGCAGAAGTTGAAAGAAATTGAAGGCCGGTGATCCAAATAGAGCGCAAGTGCGGTTCCGCCGTAGAGACGCAGGTTGCCCTCCATTGGCCCGCGTAGGTGCTCCTGCCAAAACGTCCGCATTCGGGTGTTCATGAAACCGATGTGCGATGGCTGGGGTATGGATGTCATGGTTGGCTCTCGGCTCCGGTTTGCGGGGGGGCGGAGCCTGAAGTGTGACTCGGACGGCAAGGCGGCAGAACGCCTCGGGCTTGTCCCACAGCCGCGCGGTAAGGTTCTCATCCGGCGGCTTCCCGTCATCTTTCCCTTGGCAGCCGCTCCTCGGGGATGGTTTCGATGCGCACCTGTCTGTTGGGGAGTTCGGCGTTCGCTCTCCGCACCCAGTCGCGGATGGATAAGCCCCAAAAAGGAACAAGCCCCCGACCGACCGTATCTGCGTGGGAGAGGTAGCCTGCGGCGGTGCGCTCGGAGGCAAAAGGGCCGCCACCCAGCAATTTCGGCACGGAGACATCGCTCCAGCGGTCGCCTTGGAAGCGGTTCACATGGGCTTCAGGCCACGTCCCGACCCAGTTTATCCGATTTGGCTTGAAGCCGTGCCGTGCGGGCTCCGTCATGTCGGCCAAGGCCCTTCTCCTGCCATTCGTGAGTTCCCGGTTAACGGTACGTCCCTCACGGACGACCCGCCCTACCGATTCATGGACCGCCTCGACTCCATCCTATGTTCGCGTCCAACTCTTCGCAAGACGTAACGGCCTCCTGCGGTCTCCTGCGATTCGATCCCGTCCTGTTTGGCCGAGGTTCCGACGGGATGATCGTCGCGCTTCCTGCAGTGCCGGTCCTGCGGGACGTTCTGGCAGTCCATAACTCCGGAAAGGGGCTGGAATCCCGGCGGTTGGCCGCGCCTTTGCCGGGATCGTCTCCTCTCCCACTGTGCAGTCCTGTTGAATGAGTCGTGCCGTGATGTTGCCGCTGTCCGATCTGGCTGACCTGTCTCGAACGCGGGCCTGAATCATCCAACCTCCCCTGAAAGCCGCCAGTGGCAACCCGACAGGCCAGAATCGTGTTCAGAAAAAGAGTGGTCTGCAGCCGAAATCACGCCCCTCATTTGAGAGTCCGCCTCCACTCGTACTCCGTCGCAATTCGGGTCGGAATTTCTGGCGGAGTGGCCGTCATATGTTCGAATTCAATGAGATTTCGAACGTGATTTCCATACAGCCAATTACCCCGATCATCGGTTCATTCGATGGACGGAGGTGACTGTCAGTGAGCCGCGGTCTGGAAGGTAAATTCACCTGCGCGACGGCGGATGGGGGTGCGGCCAAAGCCTGATCTAGATCGCCCATGAAAACCCACCGTAAGCCGGAACTTCAAACAGGGTTTGCCAATCCTCATCCGGAGCCGATAATCGGAGTCGCGAACCGCTTGAGTTCGCCGGTTGCGGGATGCCGTATGGCCTCAGGCGAATACTGCGCAAGATACGCGCGACGTGGCCTGTCAGTGACATTCTCGCCAGACCGGTGCAGCGTCCGGCTGGAAAACGCGACCACAGTGCCAGCCTTGCACGTCATCGGTCGCCCGGGATCATCACCGAAGTATCCATTGAGTTCGTCCGTCCCTTCCACACGTTCGTGAAGGTCAATACCGGGCTCGGCATCAAGGTCACGGGGAATGAGATATACACAGCCGTTCTCCTCGGTCGCGTCGTCAAGCGCGATCCACAAGGATAGGTAGGGCACATGTTCAAAGCCAACATATGCGCTGTCCTGGTGCCAGGCGAAACTTGCGCCCCGGCCCGCCCCCTTGACCACAAACTGCTCGTTGAACAGCAGTGCGCCACAGCCGAGGCACTGCCGGATGATCCGATCGGCTTTCTGGCCAAGTACGAAGTCGGCAAGCTCGGGGAAATCCATGTGCCGATGACGCAGGAATCGGCGCGCCTGACCTAGGCCTATGTTATGGATGCCTGCTCCGCCATCCCGCGGCGGTTCCGCCAGAAGCGTGTCACAGACGCTGCGCAGCATCTCAAGATCGGTGCAGTCAATCGCGTTTTCAAAAACGGCAAAACCCTGCCGACGGAAACTCTCCATCATCCCTGGTGACCTCCGAATCCAGCCTTGCCCGCCGCGTGGGCGCACCGATTGGCGATAAGGTTCGGCCGCTCCCCCAGGATAGGGAAACGACCTCTGATCTCATCGACTGGACTTACTGCGCGTCAGCCATCCGGGTTGCGTCGATTTCGGCCTCGACATCCGCCACAGCCCCCGTCAGCGCGTCAAAGATCCGCTCCCCGCCGTCGACATTGGTCTTGAACCAGTCATAAACCGGTGAAGCGGCTTCCTTGAACATCGCCTTCTCTTCGGGCGTCGGCACATAGATGTCGCCTCCAGCCGTCTGGAAATCCTGATAGGCCTGGATTGACTTGCGCTTGGGTGAGGCGAAGGTTGCCTGCTGAAGCGCATAGAATCCGTCGACGACGACCCTCCGCAGAGCGGGATCAAGGGACATGAACCTCTCGTTGTTCATGAACCACAGGGCACCCATGTAGGCATGGCCATCGAGAGTGACGTACTTCAGGCCCGCATCGGGGAACTTCATGTTCATGATGTCGGTGATGCCATTCTTGGAACCCTCGACAACACCGGTCTGGAAAGAGGTGAAGAGCTCGGGCCACGGAATCGGGGTCGGTGCGGCGCCAAGTGCCTTTACCAGTTCCTGCGGAAGGTCGGCGACCACAGTCCTGATCTTGAGCCCCTCCATGTCAGATGGCTGCGCAATGCGCTTCTGGGTATTGGCGAAATTGCGCCAACCGCCTGTGTTGCCGATCGTCATCAACCGGACCATACCGTCCGAAGCTTCCTGCACCATATCCTGCATGGTTGTCACAAAGCTGGAGCCGTTCGCCAGAACCGCCTCGGCCACGCGGTCATCGCTCATCAGGTAGGGAAGGTCGAGAACCTGCACGAAGGGAAAGATGTTCGCCGTTCCGCCCGAGGTCTGGATGACAATGTCGATGTTGCCATCCGCGAGGCCCGCCAGACACTCGGTTCCGTTCGAACAGAGCTGGGTTCCAATGAACAGTTCGACGTCGATCGCGCCGTTGGACGCCTGCTCCACATAGTTCTTGAATACGATGAGACCGTCGTAGTCCTCATCGTTCTCGTTTGAGTTCGCCGTCGCGCGCAGGTTTATTTCGCCTGCGGCATAGGCCGCGACGGAACTGCCCGCGAGCATGAGCGCCGCAAGTGCGGAAGCTGTCAGTTTTCTCATCATCTGGTTTTCTCCCTATGTTGATGATGTGGAGCTAGTTGACGAATCCCGTCATGCGGGGAACCGTCATCGAAATGGCCGGGACGTAGGTGATCAGGAATATCACCACGACTTCAATGGCCAGAAACGGTAGAATGGCCCGGGCAATGCTTTCAACACGTTCACCGCTGACGGCGGAGGCCACGAAAAGCACAAGCCCCATCGGGGGAGTCGCGAGGCCTACGGTCAGGTTGACTGACATGATGATCGCGAAGTGGATCGGATGGACACCCAGATCGGTGAAGATCGGCGCTAGGATCGGACCAAGGATGATTATGGCAGGCCCGGCATCCAGGAACATACCGACCACGAACAGAAGCAGGTTGATCAGGAACAGAAGGATCAGTGGGTTTTCGGTGAGAGACAGGATGAATTCGGCAAGTATCTGGGGGGCATAGGATAGCGAAACCACGGTCTTGAACGCGATAGCGGCACCCACCAATAGAAGAACGACAGCGGATGTGGCGGCTGAACGACTCAATATCTTCGGAAGATCCTTCAGGGACAGTGAGCGCAGGACAAAGAAACCGATGACAAGGGCATACGCGACCGCAACGGCGGCCGCCTCGGTCGGCGTGAATACGCCCGCGAGAATGCCTCCAAGAATCAGGATCGGGGTCTGGAGCGGCGTTACGGCGCGTTTGCAGACCATGCGGAAGTCACGGCTGAACACCCGACGCAGTCCAAGCGCGAAACCGTGCGCGATCAGGACGCCGCCGCCGAAGGACAGCCATAGGGCAGTGACGGAGGGATTCTCTCCGATCGGAATGAACTGCATAGCCAGCCAGCCGAGATTGAGTCGGACGAGCACAAAGGAGAACCAGTATTCGAGCGGCGAAAGTTCAGTACCGGAAATCGCGACGCGGTGAGCGGCTGGCAGTTCGTAACGGTCCGCCAGCGCCCGGATCATCAGCATCAGCCCGACTCCGACGAGGATACCGGGCACAATCCCGGCAAGGAACAGGGCGGCGACGGATTCACCCATGACATAGGCGTAGATGATCATGATGCCCGAAGGAGGGATGATCGGACCGATCACGCTGGACGCGGCGGTGATGGCTGCGGCGAAGCGGCGCGTGTAACCTTCCTTCTCCATCGCCGGAATGAGCATGGAGCCGAGAGCGCTGGTGTCGGCAACCGCACTCCCGGAAAGACCCGCGAAGAGGATCGAGGAAAGTACGTTGACCTGCGCAAGGCCGCCGCGCAGATGGCCCATGAGCGCCTGGCTGAACTCGACAAGCCGAACGGTGATGCCGCCTCGGTTCATCAGTTCCCCGGCAAGCATGAAGAACGGGATCGCCATCAGGGGAAAGCTATCCATTCCGTTGTAGACGTTCCGATATAGCAGCGTAATGTCCTTTTCCTGCCCATTGAGCCACAGAAGGACGCCCGGTGCCGCAAGCAAGGCGAAGAAAACCGGCAGACCAATCAGCAGGAAGAACAGGAAAGCGGGGAGGAACCAGATCAGCATGCTTTCATTCCGCCATGATCTCATCTTCGTGCGATGGGATTTCCTTTAGGTCTCCGCCCCCGCCCGCGACTGTAATGAGCGTTCGAAGGAAAAGTTCGACGTTGACCGTGAACAGTAGCACGACGCATACGAAGAACGACGCCATCATCAAGCGGCGAGGTAGCTTGATCCATTCAAGCGAACTGTTGAGATAATATAGCGATGCCGTTTTGGCCTTCGACAGAAAACCGTTGATTTCACTCCATCCGATCTCGATGGCAATGCCGAGCACCAATCCCGAGATGACAAGCAAGGCAAGCGAGAGCAACGCTGCGGAGCGTTCGGGCAGTAACCGCAATACCGTATCGATTGCCACGAAACCCCCGCGGCGATAGGCCATTGGAGCGATTAGGCCGGTCATCCACAGCATGGCGAACCGGGCTGCTTCATCGGGCCACGGCAGGGGATTGTTGAGGGCGTATCGGAAGAACACCTGGATCAGAATGGCCAGGACCATAAGCGCGATCGCCAGAATGGCGACTGCGCGCCCGAAACGAAGCGAGACTTCGTTGAATGCCTGTAGCGGAACCAGCAGGTGCGTCAGAAGCGTCACCATTCGCCGGTACCCAAACTGGCCTTCGAGGCGCTCATCCGGCAAGTGCCGGATTTGGCACCGGATTCTCTAACATTCCATATCGACCCTGACTGAATACGAGCGGTGCGCCATCGCGCCAGGAGGCTTGGAGCACTTCCGCGACCACAATGCAATGATCACCGCCCGGATATGTCGCGACTGCTTCGCATTCAAATCGTGCAAGACAGCCGCTGATCAGCGGAACGTTTTGCACATTCGATTTCCAGTCAACCCCATCCCATGCGGTACCATCCCGCGAAAACCCGTCGCTGATGTGCTTCTGTTCCGCGGCGATGACGTGGATCGCAAAGTGCCGGGCCTCGGTGAAGGCTGGGTATCGCTGCGAGAGCTTCGCGGGGGCCCAGAGAACGAGCGGAGGGTCAAGTGAAACCGAAGCGAAGCTGTTGGCCGTAATCCCAAGTGGGCCAATCTCGCTGTCTACCGTGACCACGGTGACGCCGGTTGCATATCGACTGAGCGCTTCGCGGAAGGCGCGGGTGGGGCCCGTGCAGGGATTGAGGCTGCGAATTCGAAAGCTGTCGTCGTGCATCATGGCACCTCACTGCCGAGGGCGGCGGAGTAGAGTTCATACCATGTCTCAGGATCCATCGTCACCCTAAAGGCATCCGAAAACGCACGGATTCGGTCGAGCGTGTTGGTTCCCATCACCGGAAGTATGCAGCATGGATGCGCAAGCAGCCAAGCGACCGCTACAGCGGTGTGGTCGACACCATCGCGTTTCGCTATAGCTTCGAGGCGGTCATTCAGTTCGGCACCTGCCTTTCCGGTCGCCAGAGCGCCACCCCCAAGCGGTGACCAGGCCATTATGGGGACGCCGAGTTCCTGCCAGTGGGCAACATCACCGTTCGTGAATCCCTCATGCGCGAGCAGGCTCAATTCGATCTGGTTGGTGACAAGCGGGGTCCGCATCGCTGACTGAAGAAGCGATCGGTCATGTGGTTTGAAGTTCGAGACGCCAACGGCGCTGACTTTGCCACCAGCTACGACGCCGTCGAGCGCCGCCCCGGTCTGGTGGGCGTCCATCATCGGGTCGGGCCGATGAATCAGCAGGAGATCGATGCGTTCCATTCCCATCAGCTTCAGCGAAAGATCCACAGAGGCCTCGATATGGGACGGGCTGGTGTCATAATGCTTGACCCTTGCCCGCTCGTGCCGGCCAACCGGCGCCACGATGCCGCATTTGGTGATGATCTCCAGCTGGTCACGGAGTTCGGGCGCATCGCGGAGTGCGGTACCCAGCAACTGCTCGGATGCGTATCCGCCGTAGATATCCGCTTGGTCGATGGTGGTGATGCCCTGTTCAAGGCAAGCCTCGATCTTGGCCTGGACGTGTCGGACTGAAGTGTCCGGATCGTCGCAAAGTCGCCACATGCCGTAAATCACCCGGCTCAGCTCAAGTCGCTCAGAGAGGCGGACACGTTCCATCACCGGCATGCTCCCACGCCAAGCGGTGTCGCCGGAATCCCCTTGGGGGCTCGACCATATATGTGGGGAATAGAACATGTCCTGAGGTTTGGCATCACTCGGGCTCCGAAGGCGCTGCATTCATCGACGCGCGGATAGCCCGAAGGGATGGATGACCGTGTACCCATCGTTCGGTCTCATTCGCTCGGCGACCCGCTCCTTTGGCTTCGGCCACATCAGATAGGCATCACAGTGCTGCCTGCAGAGTTCCAATGCGCCCGGGGAATAGCCTCCGTAATGGAGTAACGGTCCTCCGGCCTGTTGGTAGGGTTTCGCTGGATCAGTCCAGAGACGTTCGAATTCGTAGAATCCGCCGCGCTGGTCAATTCGGTCATGGCTCCACGCCTGATTGAGAATTTCCACCACCTCCCGGGAACGCAGGTTGAGGCGACCGGAACGACTGGCATTGGGCTTCCCTGCGGTCGATCAAGCATTTCTCTTGCCTATCACTGTTCGGTGGATGCATCAACAGTGTATCAATTTGGAATCGATCGATGGCCACCAGTCACTTCCTGCCGATGTACGTCCAGATCAGCGAGATGCTGATCCGGGACATTCAGGCAGGGCGGCTACTAGATGGTGAGCGCTTGCCCCCTGAACGCGAAATGGCAGGTCAGCTAGGCGTCTCGGTTGGCACGCTCCGCAAGTCGTTGGCGGACGTGGCTGCCAAGGGATTGCTGAAACGGCATCACGGATCGGGCAACTACATCCGTAACGGACCTGCCGTTGACAGCATCTACGCGTTTTTCAGGCTGGAATTGGTGGACGGTGGCGGACTGCCGACGGCGGACGTGCTTTCAGTGACTTTGTTGGAAGCGCCAGATGGACTCACAGATCATGGTTTTGCGCACCGGATAAGGCGGTTGCGCAAGCTGAGCGGAAGGCCTGCGGCGATCGAGGAAATCTGGCTCGACGCAATCTGCTCGCCGACTCTGGAAGCATGTGATCTTTCGGAGTCACTGTACCATTTCTATCGAAACAGGCTGGGGCTGTGGATCCAGAAGGCGGAAGACCGAATCGGAGTCGGTCCAGCACCCGATTGGGGTGGCGGCCTGCTGCCCGGAGCGGCGGAATCGCTTGGTGTGGTCGATCGGGTGAGCTGGGACCAGCATGGCAGGAACATCGAAATCTCACGGACCTGGTACGATTCGAGATATGTCCGCTATGTTGCAAGACTGAAGTAGAGGACAGGAGTGCGATGCTGAAGTACGGGCTGATCGGATCTGGCATGATGGGGCAGGAGCATATTCAGAACATAGCACTGATCAACGGCGTCAAGGTGGCGGCGATCTTCGACCCTGATGCCGGAATGCGGGCGGCGGCGGCCTCGCTCGTGCCTGATGCGGTTATGGCAGAAAGCCTTCCCGCGCTATTGGGAAACCCCGAACTCGATGCTCTGGTTATCGCGAGCCCCAACAATCTGCACGCAAGGCAGATTGCCGAGATCGCGCAGAAACGCCCGCTTCCGTTGTTGGTCGAAAAGCCGCTGTTCACCGATCCTGAGGATGCGGAACTGATTGAACGATTCGTCGCCGACTATCCGGCCCCGATATGGGTTGCGATGGAGTATCGTTACATGCCTCCAATCGCACGCCTGGTTGCCGATGCCGACGAGACGACTGGCGGCGTGAGAATGCTAACGATCCGCGAACATCGATTTCCGTTCCTGACCAAGGTCGGAAACTGGAACAGGTTCAACCGAAACACCGGCGGGACACTTGTGGAGAAATGCTGTCATTTCTTCGATCTTATGCGACTGATCGTTGGCGACGAGCCAGTGCGCATCATGGCAAGTGGAGGACAGGCAGTGAACCATCTGGATGAGACTCACGGCGGGAAGACGCCGGATATCTGGGACAACGCCTTTGTGATCGTCGAATTCGAAGGTGGCGCAAGGGCGATGCTCGATCTCTGCATGTTCGCTGACGGATCGAAGTATCAGGAGGAGATCTGCGCGGTGGGTCCAGCTGGAAAGATCGAGGTACGGGTTCCCGGGCCGAAACGGTTCTGGCCGAGAGGAGAGCCGGAACCCGTTGCCAGAATGACCGTGAGTCCCCGCATGGGAGGGCGACGCCGGTCTGTGGACTTGCCGGTGGCTCCCGAGTTGCTCGAATCGGGAGACCACAACGGCGCAACCTTTTTCGAACATCAGCGATTTGCGGAAGTCGTCCGCGGACAGGCCGTGCCTGAGGTTTCTCTCCGGGACGGAGAGCGGGCTGTGGCTATGGGGATCGCGGCGCAGACAGCTGCGGAGACTGGAAGGGCGGTTGAGCTTCCGCGGAAACGGCAATCATGCTGATCGGGGTGGGCAGTACGAAAGGTACTGGCTGCGGACCTGCAGTCGATACCGCTTGCGGAAGCCCTATGTCGCTGTGTATCGGCACTGTGTCGGTAATGGTGCTGACCTGGACCCGCTTCAGGTGATGGGACAGGGTATCCATCTGGGGGAAAACCATGTCCGGATTGAACGGTCTTTCCAAAGTCATGAGTCCCGTCGGCTCCGCCCAAGGGTTGCCGAACGAGCACTACGTGTCCGACGACATATTCGCCGTTGAGCGCGAAGCCGTGCTTTTCGCCAACTGGGCCGGGATCGGTTTCGGGAAGGATCTTGATCCGGGTGAAGCCATGCCAGTCGACTTCGCTGGTTTGCCGCTGGTTGCCCTTCGCACGCACGAGGGTGACGTCAGGGTTTTCCAGAACACCTGCCGTCACCGGGGCATGATCCTCGTCGAAAATAGGATGCGGTTGGGTGGCGTGCTGCGATGCCCTTACCACTCCTGGTGCTACGCCTTGACCGGCGAGCTTGTGGCCACGCCGCATGTGGGCGGGCCGGGCATGAACAGGCATGACGGGATTCGGCGGGAAGATCTTGGCTTGGTGGAAATCCGCAGCCATATCTGGCGGGATGTTATCTTCGTCAATGTGAGTGGCACGGCACCGGAGTTCAGTGAATATGCGGCCGATGCCATCGCCCGTTGGAGTGAATTCGAGGGGTTGCCTCTGGCGGCTGGTGGTGACGAGAGCGCATTCGTCTTTGACATTGCCTGCAACTGGAAGCTCGTGGTCGAGAACTTCTGCGAAAGCTATCATCTTCCATGGGTGCATCCAGGCTTGAACAGCTATTCGAGACTGGAGGATCACTACAACATTGAGATACCGGGCAGGTTTTCGGGGCAGGGCACCCTGGTCTACCGACCGACGATTGAGGCGGATGGTCTGAAGTTTCCGGATTTTCCGGGACTTTCGGACAAGTGGGAAAGTGGTGCCGAGTATATCGCGATCTATCCAAACGTGCTGATGGGAACGCATCGGGATCATGCGTTCGCTGTCATATTGGAGCCGGATGGCAAGAATCGCACACTGGAAAATGTCGCCCTGTATTATGCCTCGGAGGAGGCGGCCAAAGGCGAGAGACTGGAGCCGCTGCGAAGGCGGAACGCCGAAACCTGGTACGGAGTCTTTGAAGAGGACCTTTTCGTGGTTGAAGGCATGCAGAGGGGGCGCAAGGGCGTTCACTTCGACGGTGGGCGGTTCAGCCCGGTGATGGATGGTCCGACACATTGTTTCCATCACTGGGTGGCCAGCCAGGTGAGTGGTTCCATGCGGGCAGCCGAATAGAACGGTGACGGGTTCACTCGACGAAAGATTGCTTGCTGCCCATGAGCGTCGCGATCTCGGGTCGCTCACAGCGCTCTATTCCCAGGCCGCCGATGCAGCCGATGACCTGGACGCCCGGTGCTTCTATTTGACCCATGCCTATGTATGTGCGCTTGAACTCGGAGATGTCCGGGCAGGGAAACTGAGGGCACTGCTTGTCAGCCATGGCCGGGAAGACTGACATGACCGGAACTGCTTCATCTGGCGTCGGAGTTCGTCGGATGGAAGGCCGGCGCGGTGGCGGATTGGCTGGTTGATGTGTAGGCCGTGCTCAGACCAGTCATCGAATTTGGGTGTTCTGGACACGATTGCAGCGGTTTGTCCGTCGGCGCATGTCCCATGTCGGGCTATCCGAATGAGCGGACTTCGAATCCCCGCCTCAGTAAATCGAATCCATCCTGAAGGCTATCGATCTCGCGGGATCTCCGCATGTTTCTCCCGTCCCATAGGAACCGGAAAATCGACGCATTGTTCAGGGTCATCGCGCAGGTCTGGACTTATGGATTCTGCGAAGCGCCTGCCTCAGGTCATCGAGAAGCTGCGGGAACGGCAGGATGGCTGTGATTCCGGGGCGTCCTATCAGTACATAGTCCCAGCCCGGCTGTGCCTGCGATGGAAGAATCAGACGTGCAGTCTCGCGGAGCCGTCGCTTGGCTCTATTGCGGACCACGGCGTTTCCCACTTTCCTCGAACATGTGAAGCCGACCCGAATGGCTCTATGTGAATCCTCGATGGGTCGTTCGCGGGCCTGTAGAACGAACCCTGAAGTGACAACCCTGCGACAGCGTGCTGCAAGCAGAAAGTCCGCACGCCTTTTCAGGGAGTCCAGGGGAACCGACGCCGCGGATTTCAACACAGCATTGATGCCAACCAGTGACTCAGGCGCTAAGCTTTGTCCGGCCTTTGGCCCGGCGTGCGTTAAGGATCCTGCGTCCTGCCTTCGTGGCCATGCGCGCCCGGAATCCGTGGCGCCGCTTGCGGACCAGGTTCGACGGCTGAAAGGTGCGCTTCATCTGGCGTCTCCATTGGTCGCGGCCCGGACTTGGCGATGGCTTCGGGATGGGCCGATCAAGTGTTCAGGGCACAGTGTCTAGGTGTCATGAATTGACTTGTCAATTGACTGCGTTGACGATTGTTGCGGAAATTCGCGACTGAAAGAGGGGATTTTCGGAAGCGCTTGATCACACGGGCTGATCGCAGCAGTCGTGACGCTGGTTCTCGCGCATGTGGGGTTGACTGTGGTATGGCTGTGCCCGGGGAGCGCCGGACTCAATCCCTGGGATATGAACTGGAGGTGGGTAGGTAAGGGACATGGGTGAGACTACACAATCCAGACGGCGTGAACTCGTGCGTCTGCTGCCGCTTGCGGTGATCGTCGTCGTTGCGGTGATCGGCTTCATCGCGCTGCGCGACCATCTGGGGTTCGAGGCGCTTCGGGAAAACCGCCAGTCGCTGATCGCGTTTCGCGATATGAACTATGCGCTCACCGCACTCGTGTTCATTGGCCTCTATACGCTGATTGTTGCGTTCTCGCTTCCGGGAGCCACCATTGCGACGCTGACCGGCGGGTTTCTGTTCGCGACCTTCCCCGGCTCACTGTTCAACGTGACGGGTGCGACCCTTGGGGCGACGGTCATTTTCCTTGCGGCCCGTTGGGGATTTGGTGAGCGTCTCGGCGCGAAGCTCCAGCGGAGTGAAGGCGCGGTCAAGCGGATAAAGCAGGGCATCGACGAGAATCAGTGGTCGATGCTGTTCCTGATCCGTCTGGTTCCGGCCGTTCCTTTTGTGGTGGCCAACCTGGTTCCCTCTTTCATGCAGGATCGACGTCGCCGCCGACTGCGGCAGGCCGAAGCACCGCAGCCTGGTCCGACGCCGGCTAGCGGCTGGAACACCCACCTCGAAGACGGCCGCGCACCATCGCAGCCGCTTGGCGTGGCGGAGCTCGCCGAACGGCTCGAGGTTGCGGCGAACTCATCTCGCGAAGCAGTTCGAGTATCCCTTCATACTGTCTGCGGTCCGGCAGCTCGGGGTAGTCCTCGAAGCCGCCTGAAGCGCCTTTGATGGCCACCTGCATGCCGCTGTCGAGACTGGCGCCGTGTGAGATCAACAACGGGATCAATTCCCTTCGCGCGTAAACGACTGCATAGTCGAGAGGCGTTGCATCGCGATCGCGATCCCGCAGTGCAAGATCCGCCCCATGATTCAGAAGCACCCCCACCGCCCGGCGTTTGTCCCGGTAGATCGCCCAGTGAAGCGGAGGCGGTGCCGTGTCCGTGGAGTTGATCCAATCGGGCGTGATTGTCAACAGCCGGTCAATCCAGTCGATGTCATCGGCGTCGATTGCCCGATAAAGTTCTTCACAATGGAGCATCGCCACGTAGCTCAATCAGAAGGATCGACACATGCGCACCGTCGTCCGCGCCCGTATCGACGAGAAGACCTGGGAAGAGGCCGCCGCCGTGCTCGACGCGGTCGGCCTCACCGTCTCGGACGCCTTCCGCCTGATGATGGTACGGATCCCGGCCGAGAAGCGCCTCTCCTTCGAGCCCTTGGCGCCGAACGCGGAGACCGTCGCGCCGATCACGGCGGCGCGGCGGGGCGAGCTGGTCACGGTCGGCGACGTCGACGGCCTGATGATCGACCTCCATGCGGACGATCGGGCGGATCGCGATCTTCAAACGCGACTACCTGCCTTCGTGGCCATGCGCGCCCGGAATCCGTGGCGCCGCTTGCGGACCAGTGTTCGACGGCTGAAAGGTGCGCTTCATCTGGCGTCTCCATTGGTCGCGGCCCGGACTTGGCGATGGCTTCGGGATGGGCCGATCAAGTGTTCAGGGCACAGTGTCTAGGTGTCATGAATTGACTTGTCAATTGACTGCGTTGACGATTGTTGCGGAAATTCGCGACTGAAAGAGGGGATTTTCGGAAGCGCTTGATCACACGGGCTGATCGCAGCAGTCGTGACGCTGGTTCTCGCGCATGTGGGGTTGACTGTGGTATGGCTGTGCCCGGGGAGCGCCGGACTCAATCCCTGGGATATGAACTGGAGGTGGGTAGGTAAGGGACATGGGTGAGACTACACAATCCAGACGGCGTGAACTCGTGCGTCTGCTGCCGCTTGCGGTGATCGTCGTCGTTGCGGTGATCGGCTTCATCGCGCTGCGCGACCATCTGGGGTTCGAGGCGCTTCGGGAAAACCGCCAGTCGCTGATCGCGTTTCGCGATATGAACTATGCGCTCACCGCACTCGTGTTCATTGGCCTCTATACGCTGATTGTTGCGTTCTCGCTTCCGGGAGCCACCATTGCGACGCTGACCGGCGGGTTTCTGTTCGCGACCTTCCCCGGCTCACTGTTCAACGTGACGGGTGCGACCCTTGGGGCGACGGTCATTTTCCTTGCGGCCCGTTGGGGATTTGGTGAGCGTCTCGGCGCGAAGCTCCAGCGGAGTGAAGGCGCGGTCAAGCGGATAAAGCAGGGCATCGACGAGAATCAGTGGTCGATGCTGTTCCTGATCCGTCTGGTTCCGGCCGTTCCTTTTGTGGTGGCCAACCTGGTTCCCTCTTTCATGCAGGTGCCAACCCACCGCTTTGTGGTTTCGACATTCTTCGGCATCATTCCCGGCGCGGTCGTCTACACCTCCGTCGGGGCGGGGTTGGGTGAGATCTTCGCCCGGGGTGAGACACCCGATCTCGGCGTGCTCTTTGAGCCCCATATCCTTCTGCCGATCCTCGGGCTCTGCGCACTTGCTCTGCTACCGGTGCTGATCAAGGCCATTCGTGGCAGGAAGGGCATCTGACGATGGAACGCATCAAGACTGATATCTGCGTAATCGGTGCAGGCTCAGGCGGGCTTAGTGTTGCCGCCGGGGCGGTGCAGATGGGTGCCAGGGTCGTACTTCTTGAAGGCGGCAGAATGGGTGGTGACTGCCTGAATTACGGCTGCGTTCCTTCCAAGGCGTTGATCGCCGCTGCGAAGGCCTCGCATAACATGACTATGGGGGGCCGGTTCGGCGTGAAACCGGTCAAGCCGCAGGTGGATTATGCCGCGGCCAAGGACCATGTCGCCCATGCGATCGCCACTATCGAACCGCATGACAGCCAGGAACGCTTCGAGGAACTCGGCGTGCGCGTGATCCGCGAATACGGACGCTTTGCGTCAAGGAGCGAAGTACAGGCTGGCGAGACGACGATCAAGGCTCGTCGATTCGTTATCGCGACCGGCTCGTCGCCATTCATTCCGCCAATTCCTGGACTTGCGGTCACTCCGCACTACACCAACGAGAACATCTTCGACCTGCGGGAACGTCCGGAACACCTTATTGTGGTTGGTGGCGGTCCCATCGGAATGGAGATGGCACAGGCCCACAGGCGTCTCGGCTCGAAGGTTACGGTGATAGAGGGATTCAAGGCGCTGGGTAACGATGATCCTGAACTGGCTTCGACAGTGCTGGACAGGCTCCGTGAGGAGGGAATCGAGATCCTTGAAGGCACCCCAGTGGATAGGGTTGGCGGAAAGCAGGGCGACATTGCGATCACGACGAAGGATGGGGCTTCATATTCGGGGACCCATCTCCTTATGGCGGTGGGGCGCAAGGTGAATATGGAAGGTCTTGATCTGGATAGGGCGGGGGTCGCCCATGACCGCGCCGTGAAGGTCGATGCGTCTCTGCGGACGTCCAACCGTCGGGTCTATGCGATCGGTGACGCGGCGGGCGGGCTGCAGTTCACTCATGTCGCCGGCTACCATGCCAGCGTCATAATTCGCTCGATGCTCTTCGGCCTGCCGGCAAAATTCACCAATCGACATATTCCGTGGGCAACCTACACGGATCCCGAACTTGCGCAGGTCGGGCTCACGGAGTCTGAGGCGAGCGAACGATATGGCAATGCCCTGGAAGTCGTGCGCTTCGAATTCAGCGGCAATGACCGGGCGATAGCCGAAGGCAGTACGGACGGTTTGGTAAAGGTCATGGTGGTCAAGGGACGCCCGATCGGTGCTTCTATCGTAGGAAGTCAGGCTGGCGAACTGATACAGGTCTGGGCCCTTGCCATAGCGAACCGACTCAAGATCGGTGCGGTTGCCGCCATGGTCGCTCCCTATCCAACTCGAGGTGAGGCGAGCAGGCGTGCCGCGGGAGTTTATTACGCCCCGAGGCTGTTTGAGAATCCAATGATCAAGCGTGTTGTAAGGCTTGTCCAGCGGTGGGTGCCCTGACGAATGTTCCTGAAGTCGTTATCCGGGAGGTTCCTGATTTTGACGGCGGTGTTTGTCGTTCTGGCAGAGGTGTTGATCTTTGTTCCATCCGTCGCGCGTTTCAGGGAAGGCTACCTGCTGCTGCATCTGGAAAAGGCTCAGATTGCCTCTTTGGCGTTGCTGGCTGACAGTATGCTTTCGGAAGAACTCGAGGCGGAACTGCTTGCGAACGCGGGAGTATTCAACGTTGTCCTGCGCCGCGACGAAGCGAAGCAACTTGCGCTGTCATCCGAGGTCCCGTCTCCGATTTCCGATACATTTGATCTGCGCAGCTACATGGCGTTTGAACTCATCGGTGACGCTATGGCAAGACTTGGGAACCGCCGCAACGAAGTGATCCGCGTGATCGGCAGCCCGGTGCGGGACGCAGGCCTTCAGATCGAGATCACCATGGAGACGGCCCCACTCAGAGCCGCGATGATCGACTATGGGCTCCGAATCCTCGCGCTTTCGGCTGTCGTCTCGGTAGTTGCGGCGATGTTGCTGTTTGTCGCGGTACAGCGCTTTATGGTCGGCCCCATCAAGAACGTCGTTCGGGCGATGTCGAGCTATGCCGAAGCGCCTGAGGACGCACGCCGGATTATCGAGCCATCCGCGGGAATTTCCGAGCTTCGTGAAGCTGAGTCGGCCCTGTCGTCGATGCAGACTCACGTGACCGGGGCCTTGAGGCAGAAGCAGCGACTGGCGCAGCTCGGTGCCGCTGTCGCAAAGATCAGTCATGACCTTCGCAACATTCTGTCAGTTGCGCAGCTTTCCTCGGACAGGCTCCAGCGCAGTGACGACCCGGGTGTGAAGCGGTCGGAGCGGCGACTTGTGAACTCTCTTTCCAGGGCGGTGAACCTGTGTGAGAGCACTCTGGCATTCGGCAAGGCGGAGGAACCGCCGCCGCGTTTGGAACATGTGATGCTCGCGGGCATCATCGGCGATGTGATCGAAGACGAGCGTTTGGCGAACGAAGGGAAGGGAGTCGCCTTCTCGGCAGACGTTCCCGCTGGATTGTCGGTACGCGCGGATTCCGAACAGCTCCACCGCGTGATCGGAAATCTTGTTCGGAACGCGCGTCAGGCGATCACGGCAAGTGGACGCCCCGGAGAGATTTTGGTCATGGCTGTCGAGACCGCCGATGAATGGCGGATTCGGGTTGAGGACACAGGGCCGGGACTGCCTGCGAAAGCGCGGGAACATCTGTTCCAGCCGTTCCAGGGCGGTGTGCGTCGAGGAGGCATCGGTCTCGGGTTGGCGATCTCGTCTGAATTGGTCTCGGGTCATGGAGGGCGTCTGGACCTGCTGTCGACAGGTCCAGAAGGAACGGTCTTTGTGGTTTCTCTTCCCAAGACTGTGGTGGCCGCTTCCGATTCCGCTGTATGAGACCACTCTGTCGGTCGTTCACGGTTGGTGTTGGGGTCCCGGACCTGAAGAGGGGCTGGAACCCGGTGATCGCTCTCCCCAGCACACAGGTCTCGCCACCTGATCTGGCATCCATCGTGGAATTCACCAATGAGATTCGCGCTTGCAATGGCATCTATCGGCGGATACATCGTTGAAGCTGGATGCGCTGGTAGCTCAGCTGGATAGAGTACTTGACTACGAATCAAGGGGTCGGGGGTTCGAATCCTCCCCAGCGCGCCAACATTGCTCAAATCCCTTGTTCGACATGTTTGTATGCGTTCCCAAAAGGGTCGAGTTGCGATTCCGTAATTTCGGGCGATAATGGGGTTGAGACGACAGGCATCGAGCTGATCACCTGATCGGTTGGGATGCAGGGAATTTACCCCTGCAGCGATGCAGAGCCAAAGCTGTATTCAGGTGAAGGAGACAGCCCTCAATGACTATGTTCGCCAACTGGTCCTATCCGAACGAAATCAGATTTGGCTCAGGACGACTCGCCGAGATCGCCGAGGCGTGTGTCACGGCCGGATTGCGCAATCCGCTACTTATAACTGACCGGACACTGGCGGATCACGAAATCGTATCCAAAGCGCTTGCCATATTGGAAAGGTCAGGTCTGGGCGGGACAATGTTCTCGGATGTCGATCCCAATCCTTCCCATGAAGACCTGACGGCTGGCATCGCCGCGCTCAGGGCTGGTGCACATGATGGGGTAGTCGCGTTCGGTGGCGGATCCGCACTTGATCTCGGTAAGCTGGCCGCGTTCATGGTGGGCCAGTCCCGGCCAGTCTGGGATTTCGAAGACATCGCGGATTGGTGGACGCGTGCCAATTCCGATACAATCCTACCAATTGTCGCTGTTCCGACAACGGCTGGAACCGGTTCCGAGGTCGGGCGGGCGGCTGTACTCACCGACAGGACACTCCCAGCAAAGAAGATCATCTTTCACCCGAAGATGCTTCCCGCTGTGGTCATCGCAGATCCGGAACTGACAGTTGGTCTTCCGCCCTCACTTACGGCAGGCACGGGAATGGATGCGTTTGCCCATTGCCTGGAGGCCTACTGCTCGCCCCACTTTCATCCAATGAGCCAGGGAATCGCGTTAGAGGGACTTCGGCTGGTGAAGGAACTTCTACCAAGGGCGTTTACGGATGGAACCGATATTGAGGCGAGAGGTGGTATGATGGCGGCGGCCATTATGGGAGCTGTGGCGTTCCAGAAGGGTCTTGGTGCGATTCACGCTGTCAGCCATCCGGTGGGCGCTCGCTATGGATTGCACCATGGAATGACCAACGCCGTGGTGATGCCCATGGTTCTGGACCTGAACCGCCTTGCCATTGAGGATCGCCTTGCGGACATGGCAGCATATCTTGGCATATCAGGCGGATACGAGGGATTCAGGAGTTTTGTGATGGAACTCAGGCTGAGGTTGGGTGTGCCTGATAGCCTGCGCCAGATGGGCGTTGGTGACGAGAAACTTGATCTTCTTGTAACCGATGCCCTGAGCGACCCAAGCTGCGGTGGAAATCCAGTCAAACTGGACAGGGAAAACATGCGGGAGCTGGTCGAGGCGTGCCTTATGTAGTTCCCTAACGTATTCGGTATTCCCCATCTGTCCACTTGTACCACATCCGAAGTGATTCGCGCCGATGGCCAGTCACTAACGGGCGATTCCCTATACAGTCAAACCAAAACAGGATGGCTTAGACCCGATCGGACGCCGTACTTTAACCGCTTTCGGGCACTCATCCGTCGTGCCCGCGCAGTGGACACGGTCTTCGAGGCGCAGGAACAGGGTGGTGCCGTCGGCGCGGAGCAGGTGCAGCATGATGTCCGCAAGGCCATTGAGGCCGCGTGCCCCTATGGCTTTCACGATGCCGAGGCGGCTTACAGGAAGAACCCGGAGTTTGCCTCGGAAGCAGCCACGTGCGCGCCGCCCGCGCGACCCGCGCCCTGCAACTGGAAACCGAACTGCACACCTATTCTCAGCTTCGCGCAGATCGTTTCGTTGGGCGATCATGGGAGCTCGACCGCGCCAGCCAGCACCAGTACCAGACGGGCTACATCTCCGACCACAAGGCCACGCGGTCGGCCATGGGTAACATGGCCAAGAGCCTCGAACGCGACCCGAGGATGGAATCCCTCTCGCAAACCGCAAGGCCGCACTCGGTGTCGAAATGGACGCTGGCCGCCGACTCGGCGCGGCCGTCGCCTTCTCTCATGGCCTTGATCTGGGAAGAGGCGGGGGATCGGGATCTGAGAACCGTCCGATGTGCCGCCGTTTCCATCCGGCGCCGCTACGATTCCCGAACCCTCTTGTGCCTCGCCCAAGGCCTGTCCTGAAGGGACAAAGAGCCGTCAAGAACCACCAATCTGAGGCACCGAATCCATGCCTGCGCCAGACCGTATCATCCGCCTGAAGACCGTTCTTGCATACACTGGACGGTCCCGCTCCACTATCTGTCGAAAGATCGCCGAAGGCATGTTCCCCGCCCAGATCAGGATCAGCATCAACGGTGCCGGATGGCGAGCGTCCGACGTCAGGCGCTGGATTGCCGATCCGGTCAGGTGGCGACCGGAGGAGGAGGCCGGTGATGGTCGATGATTACAGGCGCTCTGGCGAACGGGAGCCCGCCAATGACAACCACCCGCTAGGCGACGGACTGGCATGCAGGAAGACCGTTCCGGCGATGATGACAAACATCTGCAGCAGGGGTTCGGTCTTTCGGTTGAAAGATCGGGACGGAAGTTCTATCTAGATCATCAATCTAGAAGGAGGCTGGCATGGCTTTGAGCATCAAGACCGAGGAAGCGGACCGGCTGGCGCGGGAACTGTCCCGCCTGACCGGCGAAACCATGACCGCCGCCATCACCCTGGCCATGCGTGAGCGCTTGGAACGGCTGCGCGCCGAGCAGGAGGCGCAAAGCGACTATGTTTCGCGCATGGAGGCTTTCGTTCGAGAGCGCGCCGGACGCTATGACCGTCGTCCGGTCACGAAACAGGAATGGGACGAAGCGGTCGGCGACACATCCGAAGAGCTTGGCTTCTCCCGATGATGGTTGTCGATGCGTCCGCGATCATCGCGATCATGTTCGAGGAGGCGAAAGCGCCCGACTGCATGGCCGCTCTCCAAACCGCCGCGGCGCACCTTATATCGGCGGTGAATTATGTCGAGGCGGGGACCGTGATGGCAGGCAGGATTAAGAGCGGGGACCGGCACGAAGCGATCGCCGATCTGGATGCGTTTCTGGCCGACTTCCGCATCACGATTGCTCCTACGGACGAAAATCTCGTGCGAGCCGCCATGAAAGCGCGTCTGGATTACGGCAAGGGGTTTGGAACGCGGGGCGGCCTGAACTTCGGCGATTGCTTTGCCTATGCGCTTGCCAAACGGCACTCGGCTCCGCTTCTGTATGTCGGTGACGACTTCTCCCGGACCAATGTTCAATCCGCATTGTCGCGGTAGCTGTTCGATTGGCAACTCGGAGAGTGGGAGACTGAACACACCACACAGACCCAACGCTACAGATACCCGCTTCAACTGCCGCAGTCGCTCGAGGAGAAGGTGGCACGTCTTGCACAAGAGCCCACACCCCGCGGTTCGGCCGCTCTGTCGCGGAAGTAATGTCCGCTCGTACCTGTTTGGCTCCGGAGATCTCGAGTCGTGGGATTGTGGAATGTCGTGGAATCAGTGATTTAGGGGCGCACTTGCCCAAGAGAGAGACCGGCAAGCGCATCTCCCGCCCGAACCCGTACGAACAGTGGCAAGTGGTGGTAGCGCCTCACCTGCGCATCGTCAGCGACGAGCTGTGGAATGCCGTTTAGGCCCGCAAGAAGCTCTACGGTGGAACCCGGCTGCATAAGCGCAGAAGGTCGAAGCATGTGTTTTCCGGTCTGGTTCGGTGCGGCTGCTGTGGCGCGACATACACCATATGGTCTCAGGATAATTTCGCCTGCACGGCGCATCGGGCACGCGGAACCTGCACCAACAACCGAACCGTCCGCGTGCCCGACCTTGAACACCGCGTGCTTGACGGCATCAAGCAACGGCTGCTCGCCCCCGTTGCGATTGCCGAATTCCTTGCCGAGAGGAAGCGGCTGAACGCCAGGATGCGACGGGACAGGCACTAGGTCGACAAACGGCTTGGCATTCTCGAAAGGCGAATCTTGAACATTATCGATTCCATAGCCGATGGTGCTGCAACGGCAGACATGAAGATCCGGCAGACCGAGATGGAAGCGGAAAGGGAACGCCTTGCCGCCGATCTAGCCGCAATCTCGAATGTCAGCGATGGCGTGGAACTGCATCAGGCTTCGATTGAGGTCTATCGCCGCAGAATCGCCAAATTGCAGGAAGCATTGCACGCCAACGAAGAGGACCGCGAAGACGCGGTCAATGCCATTCGTTCGCTCGTCACAAGCATCAAGGTAATACCGTGCGAAGGGCGTGGGAAATTCGACTTGACCGTCAACGGCGCATTGGCAGAGCTTCTGAACCTGCCTCACCGCAAACCGGGCGAACCACCGAACACTGCAATGATGGTAGCGGAGGAGGGACTTGAACCCCCGACACAAGGATTATGATTCCTCTGCTCTGACCAACTGAGCTACTCCGCCGTGCCGCGGGATTAGGTATTCGAGTGGCGTTGCCGCGTCAAGGGGCGATGCTGCCAATCAATGGGATTCGAACAGTTCAAAATTGATCGACATCGCGCTTCCCGAACTCCTAATGGTTCCCCACTTTCACTCCGATGTGCGGTGCGGACGGACCCGACTCAAGCAGTCAGGTCACAAGATTGCCGGACAGTGCGTCATCGACCAGCTTGATCGTCTCCTCGATTCCAAAGAGCGCGATGAAGCCTCCAAACCTCGGACCTTGCGATGCACCGAGCAGCACCTCATAGAGAGCCCTGAACCATTCGCGCAAAGGCTCGAATTCATGAGCCTTGCCAACCGCGAATACCATCGACTGGAGTTCTTCGGGGTCCAGCCTGCCATCCCAGTTCCGTAGTCGGTCACGCAGGTCCTCAAGCGCAGCGAGTTCCTTGCCGTTCGCCGCACGAAACGTCTTCGTCGGCCGCACGAGGTCATTGAAATAACGGACCGCGAACCCTGCGGCCTGGTCCATATCCGGGTGGGTTTCCGGCGAGACGTCGGGAGCGTAGCGACGGATGAAGCCCCAGAGCGTGTCCTTTGTTTCCGCATGACTCACCGAAGCAAGATTTAATAGCATGGCAAACTGTATGACCATGCTGGATTCAGGCACATCAGATCCATGAATGTGATGCACGGGATTCGCCAGCTGCCGCCCCATGTCCTGCTCCGGATAGGCCCGGAGTTGTTGGTGATACTCATCCACAGCCCTTGGAATCACGTCGAAATGCAGTCTCTTGGCTGTCTTCGGCTTCAGGTACATGAAGTATCCCAGACTTTCCGGTGATGCATAGGCCAGCCATTCCTCCATCGCCAGACCATTACCCTTCGACTTGGATATCTTGTGGCCCTGATCATCCAGGAACAGTTCGTAGGTCAGCGATTCCGGCGGACGCCTTCCGAGAGCCCGGCAGATCTGGCTTGCCTGCCTGACGGATTCGATCAGGTCCTTGCCTGACATTTCGTAGTCAACGTTCAGCGCGGCCCACCGAAGCGCCCAATCGGGTTTCCACTGCATCTTCACATGACCGCCTGTTACCGGCACTTCGATACGTTCGCCATCCGGTTCTTCGTAGACAATCGTTCCCTTGCCGACGTTTCTTTCGATCGTGGGAACCTGTAGGACATGGCCGGACTTTGGTGATATCGGCAGAAATGGCGAATAGGTCGCGCGCCGTTCCGGCCCCAAAGTCGGGAGCATTATTTCCATGAGCCTGTCGAACCGTTCCAGAGCGGTCAGCAACATCCCGTCGAATCTGCCCGACCTATAGTATTCCGTCGAAGACGCGAACTCATATTCGAATCCAAAGGAATCCAGAAACGCGTTCAGTCGGGAATTGTTATGCGCTCCAAAACTATCGTGTGTGCCAAACGGATCTCGTACCCTTGACAGCGGAAGATGGAGATCGAGTGCCATCCGCTCCTGGTTGGGTACATTGTCGGGAACCTTTCGCAACCCGTCCATATCGTCCGAAAAGCAGATGAGTCTGGTCGGTATGTCCGAGATCATTTCAAATGCCTGCCGCACCATTGTCGTACGCTGCACTTCACCAAACGTGCCGATGTGAGGCAATCCGCTGGGACCATAACCGGTCTCAAACAGTACAAACCCCTTTGTCGGAGGCTTCGCTTCGAATCGCCTGAGCAGGCGGCGCGCTTCCTCGAACGGCCATGCCTTGGAACTCATCGCTGCGTCGCGCAGTTCGGTCATGTCTTGTTCCTGTGGTGGCAGGCCTGCAGGCCCATTGGGAATGGCTTTGACTATTGCCGAAGCGTTGTCGCGTCAATATTCTGCGCGGAAACAGACGCCAGACAGGATACCAGGCTTGCCAAACAGATCTTCGTCACTGTCTGCCCAGGATGCATTGGTCGCGGTGATGATCGCCACTTCCGCCAGCGACCGGAACATCAAGACGTCGGAACTCGTCTGCATCGAGTCCTTGGTAGATGGCCTGCCCGCGTTCGCCGACTACGACAAGAGCCGCTTTCAACGTGTGTCGCGGACCGTACTTGACCTGTTTGAGGAGAATGATGGCCTTGATGTCTTCTTTGAGATGATCCGGTCCGCCCTTCCTGACCGGATGTTTGAAACAGCTTATGCCTTGGCTTGCGATGTCGCGGCTGCGGACGGGCGACTTGAGGAGGACCAGCTGATTTTCCTACGCGAGATCCGCTATGAACTCTCCATCGACCGCCTCGCAGCCGCTGCGATAGAACGAGGGGCGAGGGCGAGGCATCTCACTCCGTGAGTGTTTGGCCGATTGATGATGGCCTTCAGGAGTGCCAGGTTCCGCTATCGGACCACATGCCGGTTCGGCCCAGGATCACGATCAAATCCCCTGTGCCTCAGGACAGCCGTGGTGGGATGCGGTCGCGGAACTTCCACTCACGGATGGAAACTCAAGGATCGGGTTCCGGAAACGCTCGCTGACGATGCGGCATCCGTGTGTTCGGGCTCACTTACGGCTTTCGTACGACCAGGTCGCTCTCCAATGTTGCCCGGGACTCGCCATTGGGGTCTCCAGGTCCGATGTGCGGTCCAATCGACCGATTCGGCGTTGGATGCAGCCGCCCGGGTCTTCGGTCGACTTCCGACCCCGCCTTTTCGCCCCTTGGTGAGTCATTGTCGACGGCTTGCCGAACGCCAGCACCATAGGGTGGCAGGATCTGAGGGCTCCTGCGGTCCGATCATCAGCCGAAGTCATCATGCGCGAATTACGGACGGAGACGGGTTCCGGTCCCGTGTTCCGGGTCACCGGGATCTGGCCAAAGACCTCCGATGCTTTGCTTCGCGACCCGGACAGTGACCGCGAGCGCGATCAGAAGACCAGTTGTTACGGCTGCCGCCACGCCAAACCAGACGCCGATTTCGTCAAACCCGAAAAGCCCAACGAAGACCCAAACAAAGAATGCCGTACCGAATCCCTGACGATAGAGCCCGATCCAGACGGACCAGACCGGGCGTTTCAGCGCCTGCAGGAAAGAATTGATCGAGAACAGCATCATGTAGACCGGGAGAATGAAGCTCTCGACCCTGAGATAGGCAAGCCCGACCCGGATGACCTCGCTGTCGTCCGTGAAGAGCCCAAGAACCGGGCGTCCAAGAATCCACAGGATGGGAAAAGCGAGAACGGTCATGAGGAACCCTGTCTTCCAGCAATGGAACAGCGCCGTGCGGGCGCGCGCGAAATTCTCTGCCCCGATAGCCTGTGCAGCGATCGGAAGCAGAGCGCTGGTCACCCCAAGCACGGGGAGCAACAGGATTTGCTCCAGCCGAATGGCAATCCCAAATCCCGCGATCGCGTGCTCCCCGAATCCCTTCAGCACGAACTGCACCACAAATCCGGACAGAAAGTTGATCATTAGCGCGAATGCCGTGGGAAGCGCCTGGAAGAGGATATCGCGAAACATGGCTCTGCGTGGAACAAGGTGGGCCGGCTGCACCCTTGCCATCGTGTGAAGGCGAGCCAACCTTAACACCATAAACGCCATCACGCCGGTCTGGCTTACGACAGTCGATGCCGCAAGGCCGTTGAATCCCATCCCGACCCATAACCCAGGGAGCCCGAATATCATGAGCGGGTTAAGGACGATGTTCGCGAAGAAAGCCGCGATCAATGCCCGTTGCATTGATCTTCCGTCGCCGTGCGCCTGAAGGACACCGTTGCAGGCAAACGCGACCAGAAATCCAGGCAAGGCCAGGGACAGGATGAGATAGTAGTCAATTCCAGCTTCGCGGTAAGGTCCTGGTTCGGAGACGAATTCCAGAAGCCTGGGTCCGTACCAGGCGCCCGCAAGCATTAGGGCCAGTGAAGCAAGAATGCCGAAGCTCACGCCCTGCGCGGCGGCCCGGCGGGCCAGTCGCCGGTCTCTGGCGCCAAGGGCGTTGCCGACGACCGCACCCATTGCGGCACCCAGACCAATGCCAACGGACATGGCGATGAAAAACGCCTGAAACCCCAAGGACAGCCCGGCCTGTGCGCTCGTTGAAAGCAGGCCGGCGAAGAACATGTCGACGACGTTGTAGAGCGTGCTGAACAGCATTCCGATGGCGGCAGGAACCGCCAGGCGGCGAAAGTGGGAGGCGACCGCGCCCGCAGTCAGATCGCTTGTGGGAGTCATGCTCATGGCTTTATGGCCAGCTGCAAATGGTTGGCACGATTATGCGTTGCCGGGCAGGTGGACCAGGTCACAGTTCGGGCAGGAAGACTGGACCCGCATAGATTGTGGCGGTTCGACCGCACCCTGCTTCTCCATCCTGGATGGCGGCATGGTTGAAGCGGCGTCAGGGTCCTTGGCCCGGTGCCCGGTTCCATATCGGATATCCCATATAATCCACTTCATGGCGGTGGGGCACTGGACATGGAAGTTCACGGCTCGGCATAGTATCCGATGACATCTCCTTCGGTGGTGACGCCCAGGCCGTTGATCAGCCTGTTGGCATAGCTGAAATAGCAGATGATCTGGTTCAGTTCCAGGATTTCGCCATCGTCCCAGCCCGCTTTCCTCAGGTCGGCAACGTCGTGCCTGTTCATCTTCGCCGGGTGGAGCGTCAGTTTTCTGGTATAGCACAGTGCGGCGAGCTCACGACCGGAGAACTCGTCCTGCAGATTGTGACTGAAGAGTGCAGCCTTGATTCTGTCTGAGCGCGCGTCATCGTCAATCAGATGCCTGGCGTTGGCCCAATGGTTGGCCTCCGAGTAACCGCAGCGATTCAGGATCGAGACATAGGTGCCGACGACTTCCTGCAGCCATTCAGGAACGGTGTTTCCCTCATCGTGGAGGCAGGCCCGGTAGAGCAGGACATGACCACGCATGGTATTCGGGCGCAATGAATGAACCCGCATTACATTGTCGACTGTGCCATGGGGAGTGCGGGCTAGATTCAGTGCGTCGGCGAGCGCCTCGTCTGCCTCGTCATCTGCAACCATCCTGATCCATGCGGACATCGGCTCACCGTGTATGTGGGTGGACTTCGGTTAAGGGTGTGGGGGGCTCACGCCTTGCGTTTCGTGCAGTGCAACTATATTCACTGAATTGCAAGTGTTGGAGAGAGCCATAACTCACCGCCGTGACCGCAACAATCCGCTCAGGCATTCGCAGTCGGTGCCGATCTGGCCAGAGGAAACCGGATATGGCCCGCGGCCTGTGCGTTGGTCGATCCCTCGTCCGATAGGTCAACGGCGTCCGTGACTGTGAACCGTCAGTTCAGATCGGGACCGGATCGTCACTCGCTGACAGAGAGAACCATGTCATGAGCGGCCAGCCGATCATCGCGGCAACTGATCTTAACAAGTTCTTCGGAACGTTCCATGTCCTGAAGGGGATCAACATCAGCGTCGACAGGGGTGAGCGCGTGGTGATCTGCGGTCCGTCGGGCTCGGGCAAGTCAACCCTGATCCGCTGCTTCAACGGGCTGGAAGGCCACGATGCGGGATCGTTGGTCGTGGATGGAATCGAAGTGTTCGAAGGTTCGAAAGACATCCGTAAGTTGCGGCGGGAGGTCGGAATGGTGTTTCAGCAATTCAACCTGTTTCCGCACCTGACTGTTGTCGAGAACCTGATGATCGGTCCGATGAAGGTGCGTGGGGTCAAAAGGGATAGCGCCGAGGAAACCGCACGGAAATTCCTCGAACGCGTTCATATTCCCGAGCAGGCGGAAAAATATCCGGCACAGCTCTCAGGTGGACAGCAGCAGCGTGTGGCGATCGCACGTGCGCTTTGCATGGAACCGCGAATCATGCTGTTTGACGAGCCGACCTCCGCGCTTGATCCGGAAATGATCAACGAGGTGCTCGAAGTCATGGTCGAACTGGCGGAAACGGGAATGACCATGGTCGTCGTCACCCACGAAATGGGCTTTGCCCGCAAGGTTGCCGACACAATGGTGTTCATGGAAGAAGGGCGGATCGTGGAGGTTGCACCGCCCGACACCTTCTTCACGAATCCATCGAGCAAGCGCTGCCGGCTCTTCCTCGACCAGATTCTGGGACATTGAAGGATGGCCGAAGCCAGCCTGTACCGAACAGGTGCTCCGGCCGCCCCGAAACCCCCGGTACACCAGAGGGTTCTCAATTCGCTTCCAATGGCGTGCGCCATCTACGTGATGGTCATCGGGCTGGTTGTCTACGGCTCGTATGTTGGTGCCCGAAACATGGGCTACAACTGGCAGTGGTACCGCGTCCCTCAGTATCTTTTCTCATATACCGATGACGGGGTTCAGTGGGGCGAGATCGCCATTGGGTTCGTTGCCACGATCAAGCTGTCCATTCTGTCATTCGGATTGGCCATCGCCATTGGCCTGTCTGTCGCCCTACTTCGGCTCTCCGGCCTTGTCGTTGGAACCGCGGTCGCCATTGGCTTCCTGGAGCTTGTGCGCAACATCCCGCTCCTCGTCCTGCTCTATCTCATCTACTACGTGATCGGACCTATCTTTGGTTTCGACCGCCTTTGGGCGAGTATCCTGACTCTGGCGATATTCCACTCGGCATTGATATCCGAGATATTCCGCGCAGGAGTGAACGCGGTTCCGAAGGGGCAGTGGGAAGCCGCAAGATCAATAGGGATGTCCACCAGACAATGCTACCACTACATTGTCCTGCCGCAGTCGGTGCGTTTCATGCTGCCGCCCATGACGGGAGAGGCGGTGCATCTCATCAAGTCGTCCGCGATCGTCAGTGTCATCGCGGTCGCCGAACTGACCACAATAGGGAGGAACATCATATCGGATACTTACATGAGCTTCGAAATCTGGTTCACCGTCGCGATTGTCTATTTGGCGGTGACGCTTCTGCTGTCGGTCGGCGTGTCGTATCTGGAACGCAGATATGCCGTCGCCGAGTAACCCGACATCAGCCAACCACCCAACCATAGGAGAGATAGGATGAGACTTACACGCGGAATTATCGGTGCTTCGCTAGCAGCGGCGCTTGCGGTTGGAACCGCGCTTCCCACCGCTGCGCAGCAGGCAACCCAGGCGCTGACCTCGGAGAGCGTGATCGAACGGATCAAGCAGGACGGGGTGATCCGCATCGGGCTGTCACTGTTCGTGCCATGGTCGATGCGGGACCGGAATGGTGACCTGATCGGCTTCGAACTCGATGTCGGACGGCAGTTGGCCAAGGATATGGGGGTGGAGGTGGAGTTCGTACCAACAGCGTGGGACGGCATCATTCCAGCGCTGGTCTCGGGGAACTTCGACGTGATCATTTCGGGCATGTCCGTCACTGCGCAACGGAACCTGACGATCAATTTCACCGATCCCTATGCCTATTCCGGTCTTGCGATCATGGCCAACAGGGAACTGGCGGGAGGATTCTCGCTTGACGACTTCAATTCCCCGGATGTTGTGTTTGCGGCCCGGAGGGGCGCCACACCCGCGGTCGTCATTCAGGAGACCTTCCCGGAGGCACAGCTGCTGCTCTTCGACGAGGACGGAGCCTCTTCGCAGGAGGTTCTGAACGGGCAGGCGCACGCCACCATGGCTTCGCAGCCAACTCCGAACCGTGAGGCTGCGCGCCATCCCGAGACCCTCTATGTGTTCGAAGGCGAGCTGTTCGCCCAGAACGGCGAGGCATTCGCGTTGCGCAAGGGTGATCCAGACGCGCTCAACTTCTTCAACAACTGGATCGCGCAGCAGTGGCGCAGCGGTTGGTTGGAGGACCGTCACGACTACTGGTTCAAGACCGAGGATTGGGCGGATCAGGTGGCACAGTAAGCGGACCGCGTCGGCACTTCGGTCCTTTGTGCCGGGGTGTCGACCGACATTGGCTGACGAATGTTGGTACTCATCAGGAAACTGCGCTGGCCGGACTATGTCATACTGGTCGTCCTCGCCGTGTTTTTTGGCTACATCGCGTTCACCATTGAAGGGAAGCTGAACTACAGATGGCGCTGGGAGGTTATCCCGAGCTACATCATTGGCTATCACTCGGTGCGCGAGGAATATTTCGCCAACCTGTTGCTGCAGGGGCTGGTGGCAACCGTACGGATCAGCATCTACGCCAGCGTTCTTGCGGTGATTCTGGGGACTGTTTTAGGCGTTGCAAGATGTTCGTCGAACCTTGCGGTGCGCATGCTCGCCCGAACCTATCTGGAATGCCTGCGCAACATTCCGCCCGTCGTCGTGGTGTTCATCTTCTTTTTCTTCCTGTCCCAGCAGCTTATCGACGCGCTGGATCTGGCCCGCTGGTCGCGTTCGGTTGCCCGTCAGGAGGGCGGTTTCCCTTGGGAGATTTTCTTTGGTGACATGCGGCGCTTTCCATCGTTGGTTTCAGGAGTGATTGTCCTGGCGCTGTTCGAAAGCGCATTCGTCGGTGAAATCGTCCGGGCCGGCCTGCAGTCGATACCCCGCGGACAGCGTGAGGCGGCGCGGACGATTGGCATGGGCGGTCTTCAGGAACTGCGCTACATTGTTCTTCCGCAGGCGATCAGGAAGGTTGTTCCGCCGCTTGCCAACCAGTTCATTACGCTGATCAAGGACAGTTCGATCGTCTCCCTGATCTCGGTTCAGGAACTCACCTACAATACAGTTGAGCTTGTCGCTTCGTCGCGGATGATATTCGAGGCCTGGATCACGACGGCGGCGTTCTATTTCATTCTCTGCTTCAGTCTTTCACGTCTCTTCAGCCGACTGGAGAGGTCCTCCGACGTTTCCTGAACTCCGCGCCTCGTCTGGGACGGCTGTTCAATTCACCGGATATTGACGATGGTGTTTCGCGGATAGCACCAAAGATGATGTTCGGAGGCGAATCCGTCCGGAAACGGGTGATACGTGTTGCTGATGCGGTTGGCGACCTGCGGCCTTGGCCCAGAGGTGCGCATATCGGATCGGAATCGTGCCCAGATTCCTGAGTCGAACCCGCGACAACTTGTATGACAGTTTCGGCAGCGGATGCTCTGTCCTCGCCCTCAGAGAAGGATCTGGAGAATTCCGTTTCTGACGCGGGTTTCGAATACCCGCATAGGCCGCGTTGCAGGCGGGCATAGGGGCCTTCCGTCCCGCACGTCGAACGCGCCCTGGTGAAGCGGGCACTCGATGACGTGTTCGTCGAAATAGCCGTCGCACAGGTCAGCGCCTCCGTGGTTGCAGACGGCAAGTGATGCATGGATGCCGCTCGACGTGTCATACACGGCGAATTGGCGTGTTCCCAGAGCAACCCTTGTCACCCAGTTCCGCTCAAGCCCGTCGACTGCGATCAGGTCACGCCACTTCTTCCCTGCCATTACGCGGCACCCTGCACTGGCCTGTTCCTGAGTCGAAGGAGTTGGCCCAGAATGTCCCGATGAGCGCCGAGATATCCGTACCTCTCGACGTGAATATGATCCTTGAGCCGCTCGTGCAGGCGGGGAAGGGCGTGGAACGGCACTGATGGGGCATAGTGGTGCTCCGCGTGGTAGTTCATATTCCAGCAGAGGAACCGCCATGGCACTGAGACCAGATTGGTCCGCGTGTTCTCCCGCATCTGTGGAACGGTTGGTCGACCGACGTGTTCGCTGAGACGTATGGCGCGCATGACCGGCTCACCCAGTACAAGCGGAACAAACCAGTACCAGATGGGTGACCACCACCCGGATAGGGCCATGCCCAGCAACAGAGTGCCGTAAACCGCCAGCATCAACCGGGCATCGCGGAACACCGACGCGTGTTCAACCGACGGAATGAAGTGCCGCTCACTTTCGGTGAGGTGACCGAATGCGTGTCTGACAACCTCGGAAACCTTGTATTTCCAGTAAGGGATTGCGGTCAGGATCCAAAGATACTCCCAGATGGATCGTGGCATTTCGATCAGTTCGGGATCCTGACCATGGATCTGGGTGTAGGTATGGTGATCGCAATGCTCGTAACGGAAGAACCGATGAGGGAGAATGATGATCAGCCCGCAGATCTGACCGACGAGGTCATTGATCCACCTGGTCCGGAACACTGTGTAGTGAACGCACTCATGCTGGAGTGAAAAGTGATGCACGACCACGATTCCGTGCAGGAACATCGCTGGCCAGACGAGCCAACTGTCCCACGCCAGGGTGATCAGGGTTGAGGTCAGGGCAAGGACTGCAATCCACAGGGCCAGCCGTCGAAACGCTGGCAGATCCGATCGTTGCATGAGCGCTTTCAGGTCTTCGCGTGTCAGCTTGCCCTCTTCCAGAGCCTGTGTGAGAGGCGTGATGATCGCGTTCGCCATTGATTCCTCCTTGATCCAGCCGATCTGGCGAGAGCCCTGAATACCCCATAATCCGGTATGTCGGTGCTCTGCGCAATACGCCCTCAGGGAACGGGCCGCCATCCACGCGTTCCATGGCCGAAAATGCATTCCTCAACAACTGACCTGGGCACTGCGCTGAAATCGGTCTGACCTGCGATGTGGTTGGGAAAGTCGCAGCCATCGGTTGGTCAGGCACTGGACCACCAGCGGGAACATGGCCATAGTGCGACTCAAGTGGCCCTGCAGGGAGAAAGTCAATGTACCTGAAAGACTGCTGGTATGTTGCCGGTTGGAGCCGGGACTTCGGTCGCGAACTCAAGGCAGAGACGTTTCTTGGCGAACGGATTGTGATCTACCGGAAGGTGGACGGGACTCCGGTGGCTCTTGAGAACGCCTGCCCGCATCGCAAGCTGCCTCTGTCTGAAGGCCGGTTGATGGGCGATGCGGTGGAATGCGGTTATCATGGCCTTACATTTGATGACCGCGGAGCCTGTATCGCTGCCCCTACCCAACCGGATAGCATTCCCGGAAGAGCGATGGTGAGGTCCTATCCGATACTCGACCGCTATGGGTTTCTATGGATATGGATGGGTGATCCCGCACGGGCGGATCCGGACAGAGTGTTCGCCATAGAGAACTTCGAGGATTCAAGTTGGGGAATGACCGAAGGTGGCAGTATGGACATGGGCTGCAATTACCTATGGATCTGCGACAATCTCCTCGACCCCAGCCATGTCGCCTGGGTTCATGTCTCATCATTCGCCGGAGCGGGGACTGACGACGAACCTCTCAGGGTCGAGCGGACCGATCGGGGTGTCATCGTTTCCAGATGGATCATGGACAGACCTCCCTCGCCCTATTATGCTGATCTTCTCCCATTCAAGGGAAACTGCGATCGCCTCCAGCACTATGAGATGTGTCTACCGTCGACGGCACTGAACAAATCCGTTTACGCGCCGGTTGGAACAGGTGGATACGGAAGGGTGCCGGCGTCTGGAACGTTCGTCAACATTTCCTATAATTTCATGACACCAATCGACGCTGATCGGACGCGGTACTTCTGGTTCCAGCACCGGAATACGGATCCTGATAACAGGGAGGTCTCGGAGTTCATGAATGATGGGGCACGAATGGCCTTCGAGGAAGACCGGGCAATTCTTGAGAAGGTACATGAGGGTATGAAGTCCAGCAGGACTCCTCACATTGATCTCGGTCTTGATGCTGGCGCAAAGCAGTTTCGCCTGCTGATTGATCGGGTGATCGCGGAAGAACGCTCCAGGGTGGCCGTATAGTCGAAAGCTGTGGCATTGGTAAAACAGCGGTCAGATGTTCAGGGATACCGTGGTGAAGAGGTGGTCATGTGGCTGTCGATGTTCTCGGTGAGACCGGGGGTTCGACCCAGGTGTATCCATTGGATCCACTGGAAGTCTCTGAAAAGTTGATTGTGCTCTGTGGGCATGGGGGAGGCGAAGACTGCCAGAGCCCAATCCTGTTGCCTGGACTCAAGTTGAGCCCCCCGCGTAGTGGTTCACATATATCATACGCCGTGGGCTGAGGTTCGAATAGATCACATCGCCAGACACGAAGCCGACTTACTCAGGCTCGCCCGCTCAACCCAGTCACCTTGAGCCCGAATCATACTTGATGAAAGATCTAGCATCGGCACATTGACAAGACACCAAGCTGGCGTACTGGCCTGCGGCAACAGCCGGGATTGTCGGTTCCGTAGCCGGGCGTTGGAAAACGTCTTGGCGGCTACGGAATGCCGGGCTGCGGTGACATCTACTGGGCGCGCAACGACACCAATCGGCACAAACTGGAAAATCTCGCGCCATCGTTCCCATTGGTGAAACAACGTGAGGTTGTCAGCTCCCATCAGCCAGATGAACCGCACGCCGGAAAATCGTGTGGCCAGCAATGAAAGCGTCTCGGCGGTGTATCTTGTTCCCAACTGCGTTTCGATATCGCTGACAACGACTCTTGGATGCCGCATTATGTTACGGGCGGTTTTCAACCGGAGACCTAGTGGTGCCGGACCTTCAGGTTTCAGGGGGTTCCCCGGAGAAACTAACCACCAGACGCGATCCAGACCGAATCGCTTTAGCGCCTCGTGGGTGATATGTACGTGGCCGGAGTGTGGAGGATTGAACGACCCGCCCAACAGGCCGATGGTCTGGCCTGAACGTGCGGCGGGAAATCCGGACCTGGGTATCCGGGAGCACTTGCACATGACGGCCCCACTTTCAGTTTGTGACGCGGCAAGGGAGCCTGTCCGGAGCCGAGGCGGAGTTCAATGGGGACGCGCTCGATTGGCAGGACCTTACCATTCCTTCACCCGGCCTCCTGGCCAGAACCCGCTGAGGTCCCATGGGTTAAGGAGCCTACGGCAGCGTTCCGGGTCTTGCAATGAGTTGAGCGTAGCAGTAGCGAGTCGATTCAGCATGGAGGGAAAATGACTGAAAGGTCAAGGGACGTAGCCCACGAAGGTGTATCCCAACCTGCCAGTCGAGCAGGCCGGCCAGCCTGTGGTCCGCCTTTCCCCTTGCCATAGCCCACACTCCATGCCCGTTGCCCCAGAGCGCGGACCGCCGGCCGGTCATCCGCGGTCCCGCCGCAGCGCAGGGACGGCGCCTTCGAATTGTGGGAATCAACCAACTTGGGATACACCCAGTCCACGTGCGAGAGATGCGGGAATGCCGACGGTGGGCCGACAGGATTTTCGTCCCAATTGCTGCCGCGTTCCATTGAGTGGCGGATCCTAATCTCTGTTTGCTGGGGCTACGATCAAGGCCTGTCACAGCACTGACCCGCATTTGGACGATGTCGGGTCTCGCGAAAAATGCACGTCCCAATGCCTCTGATCTGGACAGGACCATGCGTTGGATTTGGTGCATGGGAGACATCGCCTTCAACAAGTTGACAACCGCCAAGGTCCTCCGGGGCAGCGGCATCAAGAAGTACCTTGCCGTGGCGGTTGCCTCCTCGATCATAGACGGAGTGACCGGAGAGGTGTGACCAAGGCTGGTCTCGCATACCTGAAGGTGGGAATCCAGGCACTCGAATGGCGTCGATAGAGGGTTACCGGGTGAGCTTGGAAACTGGTCAATCGGTCCACCTGCAGGTCAGTTTGAAGGCGCGGACGCGGAGTTGTGCCTCCGGTCACGGCGCACCCCCGGAGTCCTGACGGTCAGGCAGTAGGCGCAGGAGCATTGGATCAATCACATTCCTCGGGTACTTTCCGATGGAAGTTC
This sequence comes from Paracoccaceae bacterium, assembly GCA_965203605.1. Taxonomy (GTDB): domain Bacteria; phylum Pseudomonadota; class Alphaproteobacteria; order Rhodobacterales; family Rhodobacteraceae; genus JAPOUP01. Next base: position 52,032 of record OZ241902.1, read on the forward strand.
TGCGGAGTTCGAACTGTGGTGGCGCTTGCAATTCTGCGGTCAAAGCCTGTTTCACTTGACGTTGGGTGTTGGTACTCCGTTCGCCTCGGATCCATACACATCCTCTCTTTAACCAGTTGACCCTGCTACTCATCGAAGTGAATGGGCATTGAAGTCCCCTTGCCGGGACCGGTATGCCCACAGTTCATTGAGGACCGAAATTCCTAAGATCTGCAATCAGGCTGTCGTCGTCGGCACGGAATGCAGTTGAAATGCATATGAATGGTAACTGCGACCATATCACTATCCCCGGTCGTTGCCGCCAATTTCCAAAACAGTTAGACGCTGCCAGACCAGAAATACGAGGCAACCGATGGCGGCACAGCAGTTCGTTTATCACATGGATGGCGTTTCAAAGACCTATCCTGGCGGCAAGAAGTGCTTTGAGGATATCCGGCTGAGCTTCCTGCCGGGTGTCAAGATTGGCGTGGTGGGGGTCAATGGTGCTGGCAAGTCCACCCTTCTGCGCATCATGGCGGGTCTTGATGAGGACCATTCGGGTGAGGCTTGGGCTGCGAAAGGCGTTCGTGTCGGCTACCTACCGCAGGAACCCGAACTCGATGCTAGCCTGACTGTTCGGGAGAATGTCCTTCTCGGAGTCTCGGCGAAGAAGGCAACGCTTGACCGGTTCAACGAACTGGCCATGAATTATTCGGATGAGACAGCGGATGAAATGGCCAGGCTTCAGGACGAAATCGATGCCAGTAATCTTTGGGATCTCGACGCGCAGGTTGATGTCAGCATGGAGGCACTCCGCTGCCCGCCTGACGATGCCGCTGTGGAGTCCCTTTCCGGTGGTGAGAAGCGTAGGGTTGCCCTGTGCCGGCTCTTGCTCGAGCAACCCGAGATGTTGCTGCTGGACGAACCAACGAACCACCTTGATGCAGAGACGGTCGCCTGGTTGCAGATTCATTTGATCAAGTATCCCGGCACCATACTGATCGTCACCCATGACCGGTACTTTCTGGACGACATCACTGGCTGGATACTGGAAATCGATAGAGGACGTGGCATTCCTTATGAAGGCAACTATTCGTCTTGGCTTGAACAGAAAGCCAAGCGCCTCGAACGGGAGGCTAGGGAAGATAAGGCCAGGCAACGTACGCTCGAACGTGAACTTGAATGGATTCAGCAGAGTCCCCGTGCCAGACAGGCGAAACAGAAGGCTCGAATCGATGCCTACGACGAGCTTGCCAAGCGTTCCGAGCGCGAAAAGCTTACGCGTGCCCAGATCATTATCCCGAACGGTCCTCGGCTTGGCTCAAAGGTGATCGAGGTCCATGGCCTGTCGAAGCATCTTGGTGATAGGCAACTGATCGAGGGTCTCTCGTTCTTGCTTCCTCCTGGGGGTATCGTAGGCGTTATCGGCCCCAACGGCGCGGGAAAGACAACGCTATTTCGCATATTGACAGGGCAGGAGGCCCCTGACAGTGGCACGGTCGAATTCGGCGACACCGTTAAGCTATCGTATGTCGACCAGTCCCGCGACGCACTTAAGGCAGGTCGAACCGTGTGGGAGGAGATTTCCGGCGGTGCCGAGGTCATTCACCTCGGTGATGCGGAGATGAATTCCCGGGCGTATTGTTCGGCGTTCAATTTCAGGGGGAGCGACCAACAGAAGAAAGTTGGTCTTCTGTCTGGTGGGGAGCGCAACCGGGTCCACATGGCCAGGCTCCTGCGCACGGGTGGAAACGTCCTGCTCTTGGACGAGCCCACCAACGATCTGGACGTCGAAACTCTCCGGGCTTTGGAGGATGCGCTGGTCGACTTCGCCGGTTGCGCGGTGGTTATCAGCCACGACCGATTCTTTCTTGATCGTATCTGCACACATATCCTCGCCTTTGAAGGTGAGGCACGTGTAGAGTGGTTTGAGGGCAATTTTGAGGATTATGAGGCGGACAGGAAGCGTCGGCTAGGTCCGGACGCCGTAGTTCCGAAACGGTTGAAATACAAACGGTTCGTGCGCTGAGACTTTCTTCAGTGCCGTGCCCTTGGTCTTTCAACAGGTACTGCTGACTCAGTGTAAGCGGTTAAAGTACGGCGTCCGTTAGGGATCCGTCCATCCTTTTTCCGGTTTGACAGTATAGGGCTTTGCCCGTAGTGGTTGGCCATTGGGGCGAAGCACTTGGGAGGCCGCCATACTGGCACGAGCGGGATCGGGGATCTCGACCGGAGCTGTGCCGCTGGTCTGCTGCTAGGGGCTGGACCGTGCATGTTGGGCAACGACGGTCGGCTGGCAGCGGCTGTTGGACCGGCCCGCGGCGTCGGAGGTCACGGTCGCGAACGTGCTGGCACCGCACCGGGAGCGGATGCTGCGGCGGATGGCGGACCGGGACGCGGCGCTGCTGGTGCAGGACGGTACCGACCCGACCTTCGCCACCCACCCGGAGTGCGGCGGCCTGGGGATCATCGGAAGGAACGGAAAGGCGTCCTCCGGCACACTTGGGCTGCACATGCACCCGGCGCTGGCTGTTGGCACGGACCGCATTCCGGTGGGGGTGCCCCGGATTGGGTTCGACGCGCCGGACGGAAAGGCGGACACGGACTGACCGTCATCTGGAGGGGCCACCCCAGCTCCGCGGTCATGGCGGGGACATACGGAAGGCTGGTCAGGATGGACGGCACCAGCCTGCTCCACAAAAGGCTACGTACAGACGGAACTTGTGTGTCATAGGCAGACTGCGACCGCTGATTGCCCGAGCGTCGTTCAAATCGCCAATACACCTCTACCGGCAGGACAAAAGGAATGTCGACATCACGCGGCGGGCGAACCTGGGTGAACTTCCCTCAAGAACCGATCAGAATTCGATGGATGGCATCGTCACTGCTGTTCCGGTATCCGCGGTTCAAGCAGGAGACGACACCCCGATGCTTGGTCTGGCCATCGTTTCCTTGATCCTCGGTGATCTTCAGGTTTCCAGGAAACGCTCGAAAACGAGGCCGGACGTAGTGCTACCGAATTGGTCTTCCTAGTGACAGCGAGGAAAGTCCAGCTCCCAGTCCGCTATGGAAGTTCATCGGCCTGTTACCTTACGATACCATGCCGAACTGTCGCCGGATCTCTCCGGTCCCGACGAATTGCGACAACAGCCGGTAGTTCTTCCGTTCGTATCGAACCCTCCCTGCGACGATCGCCGGATGCACTTGCAGGGCGTTGGCGAGATTCATCACGGCCATGGTCGTGGGCCGATCGCGCACTGCGCTCGTTTCCCAGACCGAGCGCGGAATAAGCGCTTCTTCCGCCCATTCGTCCGCCTGCATCTCCCTAGGGTCTTCCCGTCTCCCTTCGAGTTTCCGAAGCGTGAAGTCGTCGACGAAGGCTTCGCCCCTGTCGTTGTCCATGTGTCGACCCACATGGGCAAGCTCGTGCAGTAGGCAAAACCAGAAATTGTCGATTCTGTCGTAGCGCAGAGTAAGTCCGATCACCGGCCTGCCATCACCGAGCCGCAGTACCACCCCGTCCAGATATGTCCTCGGAAGATGCTTTTCGATCACGAGTGAAATGCCACGTTTGACCAGCAATTCCTTCGCCAGCCGCGGACCGTCCTCCGACCAGCTCAGCCGCGCGACCTTAGTCAGGAAGTCCAATGTTACGGTGCCACGCTCGTAGCCCTTCTTCGGAAGATCCTCGTTGGCTCTTGCAAGTATCTGCCAGCACCACGCCTTGAGCGCATAGGGGTCCATTTTGGTATTCGCGCGCATGTGATCGTTCTTTCGGTAGAGTGCGGCACCCGCGACGTCCAGTCCCCCTGCCCGATTGATCAGGTCCCGCATGACATGCTCGGCGTGTCCCGCTGGATCGGGCCTGTCCGGAATCCAGCCCAGCTTTGCCATCGACTTGGCGGGAAACCGGCTCCACTCAATGTCGGCCCACGGTCCATCCAATTCGACATCCGGCTCCTGCAGCAGCACGTCCGCCGGAATCCCGAGATGCTCATGTAGAGTGCGCGCCATCGGCATGGTGATTTTGCGCTTGCCGGAGAGAACTTCCGAGACCTTGGCGCGGCTTCCGATGAACGGGGTAAGGTCTGCTGGGCGCAGGCCTGCCTGCTCCATACGAAACTCGATCGCGGCGACCGGACTCGGGTAACCCATCGGCACTTGTTTGCTTTCGTACAGTTCGACGAGATCGACCAAGATATCGAGTTCTTCGCCCTTCGCGCTGTCGGCGTCCGTATCCATGAGTTCAGATATCCGGTGCAAAGCCTCCTCGTAGTCCCGTTCGGACCGGATTGGCTTGATATTGGCCATCTCACACCTCCCCCACGTCTACGCTGTCGTAATCAGCATGCGTACCCACAAAGCGGATGTAGACGACGCGATACCGGTAATTGATCTTCACCACGAGGCGATAGTCGTTGCCCTTGATGTTGAAGGTCACCCGGTTGTCACCAACGATGCTCGCGTTGCCGTACATCTCCTTCAAGGCGGCCGGCGTATCCCAATTCGCTTGCTTCACTTCCCGGTACCAGACGAGAAGCGGTTCTTCGGCATCTGGGTGACGCTGCCAGAACTCCCGAAGCGTCTTCTTGGCGATGATCCGCATGAGCTATATACACCGTTCCCGATTATGTATCAAGTACAATGCTCCCAAAACAGAAGCCATTTCATATGGGGGCGCAGTCTTCCATGTCAAGCAATCTGGCTTAGCAGGACGATTGGCGCGCTGTGGCGCGTGTCGTCGAGGCGAACGTGGTAGGATTCGGCACGAGCGGCCTTGCCGTCTGGACTTGTAAAATGCACGCGTGCACTCAACCTATGATGCGCCATCAGGACATGCTTGACGCTGCCGTGTGCGCACTGATTTGTCTGTTGTGGCATGCGAGGCCTGACGCCTGCTCAGTAATGTTGGGCGACGTTTGTAGCGGTTTTATGGTCACACCCATTTCGGACGCCACGCGGCCTAGGCTTGAGTAGGCAGCAATCCGGACAATGTCCGCTTCGGTCCAACTGGAGCCTAACACCCGGTCCGCCGGGTGCTCATCAAGGCCGAGGGGCGGCGGCTGGAGCGGGCGAGCGGGAATCGAACCCCTGTCTCCGGCCCGGAAGGCCGTCGCTCTGCCACTGAGCTACACCCGCGCCGCCACTCGGGATCCGGATCATCCGAATCCCAACTAGCATACACAACATCCGGATATCGCGTAAATCGGGTGGGGGTCCGCTGGCACAGGCAATCACCTACGAATTGAACATACGAGGGTCATCTTTTTGGGTAGCCGCGTCTGGATGGGCTTCCGGACAGCCGCTGCGCCGTGGTCCGTCCGGTCCTGTGGTGTTTCCGTTCCGGCGGCGCCGGCGACCTTTCAACCGAACACTGTTGGCCCGGCGGTGGGTGTCGTCCCAAATGACCCGGCTGTGTCAGGGGAAGCGTAAGAAACAGGTGTCCCTACCGGATCTTCCCTGAGTCCGCCATGACGCCGACGAAGTGCGCGGTTTTGGCCCCGGATTCCGCGCCCGTTGGGCCAGGCCGATTTCTGTGGTATGGTCTGCCCATGTGTATGACAGGGACACCGAATTGACAGTGTCCGGCTAAAGGAACCATGACTGGGCAGCGGTTCCGCCACATGAATGAACCGAATAGACGACGGAGGGCAACAGTCAAGTTCTCCACAGGAAACCGCGCCAAAGTTCTTCACGGCCAGACCCCAAGTTCCTTTCTGATTTCCTGAACATACGAAGCCGTCACCGCTTTCCCTGCCCGAGATTGTATCGCGAGTCGACGGCGGCTCCAGAAAGTTGCCGGGATAGAGCAGCAATTGTACGCTCATCAAGCCGGACGGTGCCTCGAACCTAGAGATGCACAGGGAGGGGTCAGTCCAGGTGTTTTCGACGGGGCTTGACCAGCCTCCTCCACACATCGATTGCTCATGGGCAAAGATGACCGGAATCATAGCGGAACGGGTGGGTCGAAACCTGCCAGATGACCATTGCCGCTGACATTTCGGCAAACCCGAAACTTAGTTTCAACATAAGGCATTGCAAATAAGAGATAACTTGCAACGAGGTTTTGGTTTGCGCTACCTCCCTGCGAGTCCCGTCCGGAGGAGGAGTATGGCCCGCGAATATTTGAAGTCCGCCAATAGGACCGCACGGACGGATGCCGAACAGGTAACCGACACTGTCCGCAATATCCTTTCGGGAATCCGGTTGGGCGGCGAGGCGGAAGCGTTGAGGCTCGCCGGGAAATTCGATGGCTACAGTGGTCCTGTGCTGCTTGGCCGGAAGGAGAGAGACCGTGCGTTGGGTCAGGTGCCTGAGCGTCTCATGGACGACATTCGGTTTGCGCACGACAATATCCGGCGATTTGCCGAAGCACAGCTGCAAGCCATGCAGGATGTCGAGGTTGAGATCGCTCCGGGGTTTCTCGCCGGTCAGCGCAGCATTCCGGTACAAGCGGCCGGCTGCTACGTGCCCGGAGGTCGCTATAGCCACATTGCCAGCGCAATGATGACAGTGACCACAGCGAAGGTGGCAGGCGTCAGTCACATCACGGCTTGCTCTCCACCACGCGGTGAGCGCGGTATCGCACCGGCAATCATCGCCGCTGCGGATCTATGCGGAGCCGACGAAATCATGTCGATGGGGGGAGTGCAGGCGGTTGCTTCACTCGCCTACGGATATTTTGGACTGCCCAAGGCGGATATTGTCGTCGGACCCGGCAACCAATTCGTCGCAGAGGCGAAGCGGCTGCTTTATGGGTATATGGGTATCGATCTGATTGCCGGACCGACGGACAGCCTGATCCTTGCTGATGAGACAGCTGATCCATCAATTGTGGCTACCGATCTCGTGGGGCAGGCCGAGCATGGACACAACTCTCCGGTCTGGCTTGTCACCGATTGCCGGCCCCTTGCCAAAGAAGTGATCGACCGGGTCCCGAAGCTGATCGCGGATCTTCCGGAACTTAACCGCAGGAACGCCGAGGCTGCCTGGCGTGATTATGCCGAGGTCGTGCTATGCGAAGACCGAGAGGAGATGGCAACAACGTCCGACGAATATGCGCCTGAGCATCTGACTGTTCAGGCGCGGGATCTTTCATGGTGGCTTCAACGCCTCCAGTGCTATGGTTCGCTGTTTCTTGGCGAAGAGACGACCGTGGCATTCGGCGACAAGGCCTCTGGACCAAATCACGTTCTCCCGACTTCTGGATCGGCGCGCTACACTGGTGGGCTAAGCGTTCACAAGTATATGAAAATTGTCACCTGGCAGCGCGCCACCCGCGATGGTTCGCGCCGGATAGCGGAGGCAACCGCGAGAATCTCAAGGCTTGAGGGGATGGAAGGCCACGCCCGAACTGCTGACATTCGGTTGCGGAAGTACTTTCCGGATGAAGAGTTTGACCTTGGGGTTGCGACCTGAATTCAGTACGTAATAAAAAATCTGACTATTTTTGTCAGTTTTTCTTGCATCGCGAGAGGATCTGTGTTCCTGACTGTTTCTATCGGATTTAACGGAAAGGAACCCCCGATGCTTAACAGGCTTCCCATTCAGGCAGTGGTCGCCCTTGCGGTTTTAGGAACGTCTTCGGCAGCGCAGGAGCTGAACCTCTACTCCTCCCGTCACTACGACACTGATGAGCGGCTGTACTCCGAATTCGAGGATATGACCGGCATTACCATAAACCGGATTGAAGGAAAGGCTGACGAGTTGATCGCTCGAATGCAGGCTGAGGGCCGGAACTCGCCAGCCGATGTCCTGCTGACAGTCGATGCATCCCGACTTTCCCGGGCGAAGGTCGCGGGCCTGCTGGCACCGGTCGCGAGCGAAGAACTGGAAACCCGGATACCTCACCATCTTCAGGATGCCGACAACGAGTGGTTTGGCTTCTCAACCCGTGCCCGCATCATCTTCTACGACAGAAACGATGTGTCGAATCCACCTCGGACCTACGCTGATTTGGCATCACCTGACTACAGGGGAATGATCTGCATCCGGTCTTCGACGAACGTCTATATGCAGACCCTTCTGGCTGCGATCATTACTCACGAAGGGGAGGAAGCTGGCAAGGAGTGGGCTGCTGCCGTATCAGGTAATTTTGCCCGCGACCCGCAGGGCGGCGACACGGACCAGCTGCGTGGCATTGTTTCTGGTGAATGCGAGATTGCTGTATCCAATACCTATTACTTCGCCCGGTCAGTTCGAACCGAAGTGAGTGGACTTTCCGAGGGTCGCGATATGATTGGTTTGATCTTCCCCGACCAGGCCGGTAATGGTGCGCATGTCAATGTATCGGGAGGTGGAGTCGCCCGGTACGCTCCGAATCGGGACAATGCGGTGAAGTTCCTCGAGTACCTGTCGAGCGACAGTGCGCAGGCGTATTTTTCAGCAGGCAACGACGAATATCCGGTTGTCGATGGCGTTGAATTGGCGGATTCCATTGCGACATTGGGAGAGTTCACAGGCGACGCTGTAAGTCTCAGCGCGGTGGCCGAAAACATTCCTGTTGCGCAGCGCATATTCAATGAGGTCGGTTGGGAGTGATTCTCCGGCGTTGACCCATCAAGGCCTGACCTGCCCGCGGCGGGTCAGGCGATACGTCTGTGAAAGGCTCGTGCGGATTCGTGCAGTGGACTATCTGGGCAGTCGCTGTCTTTGGCGGATTGGGATCATCGCGGAGTTCAGCTCGAATTGTGTGAGAACGAATTCACATTGCCGGAACCCCGTGCGCACGCGTGAGACCCGGCGGCACAGGACCGTACGGCGAGGCGGCGACCTGACCGGGCCGCATGGGCGCAAGATGCACTGACGCCAGCGCTTTGGCAGGAAAACGTGCGTTTTCCGACGCATTGGTCCGGCGTGCCGCAGCCAGTCCCAGCCTTCGCAATGTGGGGTCATCAGGAAGTCTCCAGAAAATGGCACACGCTCGCTTTGTGCGCAACAATAATTGCGCGAAAGGGTTGATAGTTGCGCATATCGCTCATGCGCAGAATCAAAAGGAATGGCAAAGCCACCACCGACACGCGAACTGGAGGTCATTGAAGCAGTGGCGCGCGCATACCCCGAGGGTGTCGCCATTCAGGACATCCAAAATGCGCTGGGCAGCGGCACGGCGCAACGCACCCTTCAGCATCGGCTCAGGCGTCTTGTGGATGAAGGTCGCCTGATCAGGTCAGGCAAGGGTCGCAGCACCAGGTATATGCCGCCTGTCCCCGACAGACATCCTGCCGCGACCCTCGAAGCATCGGGAGATGGACTGACCGGCGAAATCCAGCTTTCGGCGCCTGCGACCGAAATCCGGCAACATCTGGACAGGCCACTCCGTGCCCGAAAGCCAGTAGCCTATCGGCGGGTGTTTCTCGACGAATACCGACCCAACGAGACCGGCTAACTTTCGGAAGAGGAGCGGGCGCATCTGCGACACGCCGCGGCCCCGCTGCCTAGCGTACAGCCTGCCGGAACCCGCGCGAAGCAGATGTTGAACCGTCTGCTTATCGACCTCTCATGGAACTCCAGCCGTCTGGAAGGAAACACCTACTCGCTGCTTAACACAAGACGCCTGATTGCGTTCGGCAAGGAAGCGGAAGGCAAGAGCCCGCTCGAAGCGCAGATGATCCTGAACCACAAGGCCGCGATCGAATTTCTCGTGGATGGGCGGAAGAGATTGGGTTCAACCGGCGAACGATCCTGAACCTGCATGCCATGCTGGCGGACAACCTGCTGGACGACCCGGGCGCGGCTGGCCGACTGCGTCGGATCACGGTCGAGATTGGAGGGTCGGTGTTTCATCCACTGGACATCCCGCAACTTGTCGAAGAGTGCTTTGAACAGGTGCTGGCGACCGCCGCCGCGATCGAGGATCCGTTCGAGCAGGCACTCTTTGCGATGGTGCATCTGCCATACCTTCAGCCCTTCGACGACGTGAACAAGCGCGTCTCGCGCCTTGCGGCGAACATGCCTTTGATCAAAGCGAACCTCGCCCCGCTTTCCTTCGTTGAGGTTCCCGCCAATCTATACACGGAAGCGATGCTCGGCGTATACGAATTGAACCGGATCGATCTGCTCAGGGACGTTTTCATCTGGGCCTGTGAGCGATCGGGTCTGTACTACGCGGCGGTAAGGCAATCACTTGGCGAACCGGATCCGTTCCGTCTGAAACATCGCGGTGCGCTAGGTGAGATCGTCAGGGCAATCGTGCTTGAGCGACTGGACAGAACTTCGGCGGCTGTCCGCATCGTGGCCTGGACCCGGGAGAATGTCGAAGCGGATGAACGAGACCGGTTCAGGGAAGTCGTCGAAGACGAGGTGCTTGGTCTCCATGAAGGCAACTTTGCCCGCTACAGGATCAGGCCACAACAGTTCGAGGCGTGGCAGGATGTCTGGAACGAACCTTCGCGTGTCGATGACATGCCTTGAAGGTGTCCCTAACCAAACACGGGTTCCGAATTCCGCCATAGGGACTTTCGTTTCGAGCCTGTGGACGGGGTTTGGCTGACCAGACGACTCCCGATTTCCTGCCGTGATTTCCGCAGCGAGGATGTAGCCCGAGTGGAGGAAGTGGCCGGTGTTGCACTTCGGAATGGAACGGAGGTTGTCAACTTTTCTTTCTAAGCCCCTAAACATGGGGTCGTTGCAATTCGTGATTCCGGAGATGACTTCCAACCCCCTTATGAGGTGTCTGTTGGCAACAAATGAGAGGAATCCAATTAACCAAAGTACGATAGGCTTGTGGAGTTCGGCATTATTGCTCAGTTGACCAAGTAAGTTTGTAAATCTTCGAGCTTACGACCTATCGAGTTCTAGGGTATCAGCGTGCCCGACGATAGAAAGTGAGGTGCTGTTTGCAGAATGAAGAGCAAGAAATCCCTGCCAAGGAGGCCAGCGACTTCCAGACCTCTAGGGAGTTGGAACGACATCTGGTTTGGCTCGCCTCATTCACTCCCGCTGCACTTGGTGTTCTCGCGACAGCTTCGGGCATCTATACCTATGTCGGTGTATCTTCCCTCCTTGAGGATACCGGCGCGCTGAGTTTCTTTGCGGCATTGGCCTATTCAGTCGCGGTTTCGGTCGGGATATTTGTGTTCTGGAGCTATATGCTCAGGCTATTACCCTCCATGCGCACAACGACTGGGCTAGTTGGCCTCACTGTTTCGGTATTCTTCGGCTCGCTTGCAATAGTCGCAATGTCGAGTTGGCTTAATGCCGCCGCGCTTGCCGGAGCGGCAGCGGTCGAGCAACACCTTGAACGAACTGTTAGAGACTACCAGTCAGCACTCGGTCAGGCGCATGATATTGCGCTCTCAGGGCAGACGCTCGGTCGCGAGGTGAAACGCGCTCGGGAGAGCTTTGAGGCACTTGCCGCACAGGAACGGTCAGGTCAACTATCTGGTACGGCCGGTGAGGGTGCTGTCTTCCGGGTCCTAACCCAGAAGACAGAGGAACTTCTCAATCTTGAGAAACAGATCAGCGACCAACAACCTCTGATTCAGACGGCCTACGAGGACGGCAACGCTATCCTTGGCCGTATGCGCGCTCTGACTGTAGCGCCTGGGCCGGTAGACCCGCGGTCGGTTGTATTCTCAGAGGAGAGCGTTCGGCTGGCAGGAGTGATTGCCAACCTCAACCAGTATTCAGTGGCGCCATTGGTTGCACGGGCCGCTAGGGATTTACCAGCCTCGGTTGTGCTCCCGGGACTTGATGGCAGGAGTGCCGAAATCCGCGATGCGCAATCCTCGACCATCGCTTCGGTTTTGAATGCTCTTGATCAGCGGAGTCAGACGTTACGCAGCGCCGCGGCCGAGATTCTCGCGTTGGAGGCACCAATCGAGACGGCCTACAATCCAATCTCCAAAGCCGATGCAGTGATCCGATATGCGTCAAGTTTCATACCTTCTTGGGCTGGGGCCATCGCTATCGACCTGCTGCCGGCGATTCTAGTGTTTGTCCTTGCAATCACCCAAGCAGCGATCCGAAGCGACCGCAACGAGCGCGGAATCGAGGAGACTCTGACATTGTCCGAACTCAAGACTGCGGTGAATGTGATACGTGATATCGAAACCTCGCTGAGCGTAGTTGATTCCGAGCATGATCGTCGGAGTATTTCCGAGGCGGACAAGGACCCGCCTACGACGCAAGACGGTTCAAGGCAGTGACGAACCTCGTGAATCGTCAGTTCGGCCTCTCCATCAAACTCGGATTGACGCTTGTGCTGGCGGCGCAGCTGGGGGTCGCGTTACTTGTTCTGGCAAGCGACATTGATGAGCGTTGGTTTTCCCGGATGACGCAAGATGAAAGCCATCCGATTGCTCCAGTTTCGCCGGGTGATCAGTTGAGACGCTATGAGCCTTCGCGGGTCCATCCGAGCTTCATCCACCCCGCTAGCCATCCAGAAGAGATAAAGCTGCCGCGAGATCTGCCGTCCAGACTCGAATTCAGGGTCTTGGAAGGAAGCGAAGGCGAGTTCATTCTGATCAACGGTCCGATCGAGTTTGGTGATGCGGAAAGGTTTTCCGCCTTTTTGTCGCGACTCGATGATCTGCAGATTTCGGTTGCCTTGAACAGCCCAGGTGGTTCGGTGACCGAAGCGCTTGCTCTCGGTCGGATGTTGCGGGAAAGCGAAGCCACGACAATTGTTCATTCTGGTACAGCCTGCCTTTCCGCCTGTCCGTATGTTCTCGCGGGAGGAGCGCGGCGCCATATCTCAAGGAATGCTGCTGTCGGCATGCATCAGCACTACTATGAAACGCCGGGCTATTTGCCTGCTTTGTGGGCTGTGGAGGACATTCAATACGGTCAGGGGCAGACGATGCAGTATCTGCTGGAAATGGGGATCTCGCCTAGCCTAATGCTCTACTCGCTAAACACACCGCCTGAGAGCATCTACATCTTGGTCGAGGAGGAAATGCTGGAGACGGGTTTAGCGACCAAGATCTTTGAATGACAAGAAGACAGGACTTTCCATTGACATAAAGACACAACATTTCCGCCAATCACGGCGATTATCCTCGGGTATTCACGAGGTCTAACCGTCGCCCAGTGCGATCCGATCGCTTCTCGACGCGCATATGTCGAATGAGCCGACACCCCGCCAACCTCTCGACTGCTGTCGCTCGAACTTTGGCGTCGAGGATGCTGTCAATCAGAAGGCCACAAGATGTGGTGTTGTGAGATCGAAGTAGGGCGGAAGCATGAATAATGTGGGGCGACAGCTGAGTTCGGAAGATTTCTCTCGATCTCGCTCTACGCTTCCACCTCTGAATGTCGGCAATTGCTTGTGTGGATTGCAGCACTCGGGCACCCGCTGTCGTTCAAGTTGCTTATATTCTTCCTAATTTATCTATCGAAGCGGGGATGGCTACGTGAGGAAGCCAATCGTGGATGCAGCAATTCCCGTCAGGAATTCCTTTCTTTCATTATCAGTCCGTTGCGCAGGCGTCGCGAATTTTTTTCGTGGCTCCACTTCCACTCCGAAGTGCAACGCCGGCCATTCCCGCAGCGGGGGCGCAGCCCGAGCGTAGGGAATGGCCGGAAGGCGTGGTTTCCGGCCCCCGGGCACCGCGGATCCGGCCCCGGGACGGCTGTGGTCCCTTCTGTATGGAGTTTATCCGGGCTTTCCGCACCGGATCGGCCATCCTGCGGACAGACAGGCAAAGGCCGGGCAGGAAAATGTCCAGGGATTCCCTGCGCAGGCATCTGTCGATGCCCAGCATGCTGCGGGCGGTCCGCGCATGCCTCGACCGCATCGCCGACCCGACCGGCACGCGTGGCATCGGCCTTTCCGACTGCCTGATGCCGGGCCCCGCGGTGTTCTCCTCCAGGATGCCGTCGCTGCCGCAGTCCGACCGGCAGCATCCATGTTGGAAATCAAGCCCGGATCCGGCTTTTTTTCCGTTTTTTCCGGGTTCCGTGTGCGGCTGTCCCGGACCTTTCCACAGCGTTCCCCACAGGGGGTGCCGTCCGGGCACGCCGGAAACGCCCGCCGGGGAGGCCCCGGCCGGCCCGAAGGTGATTCGCTCCGCGTGCCGGACGGACGCGGTCCGTCCGTGCGTCAGGCGGCGGGCACCGCCGTCCGGTCCTCTCACATCCGGCGGTCGCGGAGAAGGGCGTTGGCGGTCACGACCAGCCCGCGCATGACGGCGACGAGGGCCACCCTGTGGGGCTTTCCCCTCTCCCGGAGCCGTTGGTACAGATGCCATGAGACGAGCCGCCGTTTGCCTTCGCGGGTGATTCGGTGCAAGGGAATGACGATGGATCAACATGTAGTGGCGGGGAGCCGACAGACGGCGATCCCCGCCCTGTGAAAGGAGAGAAGGATGTCTGATTCGAAAACCCCCTTCGAGGGGAACGCCAGCACGGTCCACGCGGCTCTGCAGGTGAGCGGCAGTAGCTGGATCCTCGCGGTGGGCGATCCGTCCGACACGGCGGGGGCCGGCATGCACAGGCTGGCGCCGCAGGACGTGGACGGCCTGTTGGGGAGGCTCGGGAAGGCGCGCACCCGCGCCGCCGCGTCCGGCGGCGAGGTCCGGGTGATGCTGGTGTACGAGGCTGGCCACCAGGGCTTCTGGCTGGCCCGCCGGCTGGAGGGGGAGGACCCCGGGGTTGTGGTCCGCCACCCCGCGGGCCTGGAGGTGGTGGGCAGGAAGAGGAAGGCGAGGACGGACCGGGTGGACGCCCGCCGAATGGTCCGGGCGCTCAGGGCGTGGGACGGCGGCGACCGGGACGCGATGTCGCGGGTGCGTGTCCCGACGGTCGCGGAGGAGGACAGGAAGCGGCTTCTGCGCCGACGGGAGCGTCTGGTGCAGGAGCGCCGCCGCCTCCCGGACTCCGTCGACGGGCTGACGGGGCTGCACGGACTGTCCGGCGCGAATCCGACGCGGCCGGGGTTCCGTGAGCGGCCCGTCGGGATGGAGACCGGCTACGGGGAGCCGCTGCCGCCGGAGCTGCTGGCCGAGATCGGGGGCATCCCCGCCCGGCTGGAGCTGGTGTGCGCGGAGATGAAGGTGGTCGAGGCGAGCAGGATGGAGATGCCGGGGCGTCGGCCCGGGCCGGCTGCGCGGGATCGGCCCGAACGACGCGCTGATTCTGGGTGGCGAACTCTTCCACAGGGAGCTGCGCAGCCGCCGGCAGCTGGCCAGCCTCGCGGGGCTGGCGCCGGTGCCCTTCGCCAGCGGGGGCGTTGAGCACGACCAGGGGCTCGGCAAGGCGGGCAGCGCGATGCTGCGAAAGCATCTGGTGCGGATGGCCTGGCGCTGGCTGAGGCACCAGCCCGACAGCGCGCTCCCGGTGTGGTTCAGGGATTACGTCAGCGCCCGCGACGGCCGTTCGCGCAGGCGGGGGATCGTGGCGCTGGCCCGCAGGCTGCTGATCGCGCCGTTGCGGTTCGCCACCACCGGGCTGGTGCCTCAGGGCGCCGTCCTGTCGGAAACCTGAGCGCGGAAGGACAACGGACAACCGAACACCCGGGCGGCCCGACGGGGCCTCCGGGGAACCCGGGCAGGGTGTGTGACCGTGACGGAGCCTGGTTCGCCGCAGGACGCGGCACCGGCCATCGGATGGGTCCCGCCCCCCGGAACGTCGCACCGGCCCGAATCGGGCACCGTGGTCACGGGGCCGGCGGATGTCGGTCAACCGAACCGGACAGGAGTATGGACGCGCCAGTGGGCGCGTCATGGAACCGCGACGTTCTGTCTGGACTTCCCCGGTGGCACGGCAGCCGCCCCCGACGGAGGGAGAGACGATGTGAGGCCATGAAAGGAATTCATGAAAAAGGGCGCTTGACCTGTAAGGTCTCATAAGAGCCCAAACCGTCGCGGGGCGGCGGCGCTGTCGCGAAAGTAAAACGGGAGGGTTGCCCCTCCGCCGCCGCTGGTGTCAACTCGGTGGTGGTCGGGGCAGTCGAGGCCCGTAGTACTTTGGCGTGCACGTCACCCGTATAAGAGCCTGGCCCGAACCGTGACCGGCGTCTGTCACTGATGGTGCGGGGGTCTCCCCGTGACCTCGTTCAAGAGATTGGGAATGCGCCGTGGTTCCTCCCCGAACCTGATGGAGCGAGATGGCCGGAGGAGGGAATGACATGCCACGCAAGCGGAAGGGAAAGGGAAGAGGCAGGGCCGGAGGGCTGGAGATCGTGACCCGGGACTGCGCCGGGATCGATATCGGCAAGGACACACACTATGTCGCGGTCGATGCGGACCGGTTCGCGGAGCCGGTGCGGTCGTTCGGGGCCTTCACGCCGGACCTTGAGGAGATGGCGGATTGGCTGTCGTCCTGCGGGGTCGGGAAGGTGGCGATGGAGTCGACCTCGGTGTACTGGATCCCGGTCTTCGAGGTCCTGGACCGGGCCGGCTTCGAGGTGATGCTGGTGCCGCCACGGATGACGAAGCAGATCTCGGGGCGCAAGAGCGACGTCCTGGACTGCCAGTGGATCCGGCAGCTCCTGTCGTACGGGCTCCTGCGGGGGGCCTTCCGTCCCGGCGATGACGTCTGCCCGCTGCGTTCGTACGTGCGTCAGGCGAAGCGGCTGACCGAGGACCGCTCGCGCTGTGTCCTGCACATGCAGAAGGCGCTGACGGAGATGAACGTGCGCCTCGACTCGGTGATCAGCGACATCACCGGCGCCACCGGCCTGAGGATCCTGCGGGCGATCGTCGACGGCGAGCGCAGCCCGGCGCGGCTGGCGGCGCTCCGCAACCGGCGGATAAGGGCGGGCGGGGAGAGGATCGCCGACGCGCTTCAGGGCACCTGGCGCGACGAGCACCTGTTCGCGCTGGAGCAGGCGCTGGAGCGCTTCGATTTCCTCACGCAGCAGATCGGGACCTGCGGGGCGCGGATCGCGGAGGCGATCGACGGCCTGACGCCGCAGGGGGGTGACGGAGGGTCGGATGGCGGTCCGGCGGATGCGGCCGGGGACGCCCCGGACCCCGTTCGCGCCGCACCGAAGGCCCGTCGGGGCGCCGCTGGCGGACGGAAAGCGGGGGACAGGGCGATGGCGCAGGCGCTGCGCGGGATGATGGGCGTCGACCTCACCGCCATCCCCACCATCGGGGTGGGCACGGCCCTCACCATCGCGGCGGAGGTCGGCCCGGACATGTCGGCCTTCCCCTCGGCGCAGCACTTCAGCTCCTGGCTGGGGCTGGCGCCGGGAACCCGGATCAGCGGCGGAAAGTCCCTGCCGGGGCGCCCGCCCAAGGTCGTCAACAGGGTCGCGCAGGCCCTGCGCATGGCCGCCATGTCCGCCCGCAGGAGCCAGACGTTCATCGGCGCCCGGCACCGCGCCCGCCTCGCCCGGAAGGACGCGCCGGTGGCGGTCACCGCGACCGCCCGCGAACTTGCCTGCCTCGTGTACACACTCGTCACGAACGGGGAGGAATACGTGGAGCGCGGGATGGATGCCTACGAGCGCCGCCGCGTCAACCGAACCGTCACGAACCTCGGCCGACGGGCCAGACAGCTCGGCTACCAGCTCGTCAGGATCCCCGAAAGCCCGGAATCCGGAAATACCCTGGAATCAGTGGGTTAGGGATGTTTTACTCAAGAGCTCCCTCATGTCCGGGGCGCACCTGCCGGACGGCAGCGCCGCCATGTAGACGACGTCCCTCGGACGTCTCCTCCCGCCGCCGATGTGGCGCCCTCCCCTGATGGTGCCGCTGTCGCGGGCGAAGGGGGCCACGCCGAGCAGGGAGGCGGCCTGCCGGTTGCCGATGGCGCCCAGCTCCGCCATCCATGCGATCAGGGCCGCCGCGGTGACGGGGCCGATGCCCGGCACCGAGGTGAGGATGCGGTGGCTGTCGGCGAACTCCGGCGTCCCGGAGACCGTCACGCCGATCCGCCGCTCCAGCGCCGCGATGGCGGTGTCCAGCTCCGCCAGCACCCTCCCGGCGGGCCCGCCGTCCTGCTGGGTGGCGGTCTCCGACACGACGGTCCTGAGCTCGGCGCGCTGGTCCACGAGCTTCTCGCGCAGCACCAGCATGTCGCGGAGCCGGTCGATGGCGGCGGAGGCCGGCTCCGTGGCCTCCATGTCCGGGAACGCGGCCCCGAAGGCCGCCGGTATCCTGGCGTCCACCCTGTCCGTCCTCCCAAGGGCCCCGGCGGCCTTCGCGAAGTCCCGGGCCTGCCGCGGGTTCACGACGACGGCGGAGAACCCGCTGGCGTGCAGCGACTGCGGCAGCGCCCGGTGCATGCGCCCCGTGGCCTCCATGACGGCCCGCGTGGCGCCGGCCTCCCTGAGGACGCGGCCGACCTTTCGGAAGCCGTCGCTGTCGTTGGTGGCCGTGAGGTCACGCCCGTTGACGTGGATGTCGGTGTACGCTTGCTTACGTCGATTCCCGCGACCATTGCTGTCATGCTCTCCCGCTCCTGGCCCCGCGATGATCCGGTTCCGTGAACCCAGGCATCCATCCAGGACCCGGGAGACGGACGGGAGGGCGGGCCGACCACGCTGCCGGACGGATCCGCTGTCGCGATCCAAGGTCCTATCGGTCCAACCCGTCCTGCGGGGCAGGGCCCCGCACCGCCGCCGCCGGTAGTGAACCGGCGGCGGCGGTCCCGACACAGGAATGAACCGGAGCGACAGCGGAAGGCAACAGACATGTTTTCCACAGAAAAACGCGCCAAAGTTATCCACAGCCACCTCCTCCATTCATTCCTGATTCTCTGAACATACGAGGTCCGGGGCGGCGGGGATCCGGTGATGGCGCGGAACCTCCGCCCGCTGTCCGGCGTGGGGCGGGCGCCGTCGGACACATGGATGCGCCGGCGGCTGGACGGGGCCGGCCCCCGGGACCTCCGCCGCCGCCTCACGGGCATCCACGCGGCGCTGCGGCGCGGAAAGGCGCCGGGGGGTGGACGGTGTCCGGCGGCCATCCGCCGGTCTCCGACGACGGCACCGGGTACCATTCCTCCCGCAGTGCCAGCTGCCGCAGCCGCTGCGGCAGGGAGCGCCGCGACGGGACGGGGACCTGGTACCACCAGGCCCTTGGGGCCCCGGTCGTCCATCCCGACATCGGGGAGGTGCCGCCGCCGGCGCCGGAGCCGACCCGCAGGGAGGACGGCCCGGGGAGGAACGACTGCGGGCGGAACGCGGCGGGACGGCCCGTCGGGGACCTCCGCCGGGAGCACCCGCACATGAAGGCGACCGTCGCCGGGGACGGGCTGGCGTCCAACGGGCCGCACGGCAGGCCATCGAGGAAAGGGATCCTCCCTTCATGCCCGGGGGGAGGCCCGGCGACCACGGACCGCTGCCGGCTGGTCCGGGGCCAGCGAAACCGGACAGGCATGGGAGAGGCGCGACAGGAAGGCCGGCACCTTCCAGAGGTCCGGGTGGGACCACGGGCTGCCGCCCGACGACGCGAACCTCCACCTGAAAGCCAGCATGCCCGGATGCGGGGAGACAGACGCGAAAGGCGGGGGAAGGATGTTCCCGTGGGTCACCGACCTCCCGCCCGGACGGGACACGGTGATGTCCGTCATGCGGTTCGGCCGCCGCAGGTGGGCCATCGGGAACGGGACGTCCCGGACACCGGGGCAAGGGATCCGTCCAGGTCCGGGAACGGTTCCGGCCATGGCCACAGCCATCCGGCGGACGTCCTCCCGACGCCCGCCATGCCCGCGTTCCTGACCGCCCGGGTGCGGCGGCACCGCTGTCCGCTGTCCGGCAGGGCGCGGCGGCGGCAGGGACGCAGCCCCTGCCTGTGCAGCAGGCTGCGGGAACCGGGCAGGACATTCGCGTTCCCCGACTGGCGCGCACCCTGCCGGGCCATCGCCGGGCAGCCCGGCAGGGAGGACCACCCCGGCCTGGTCCGGGCCGGTCGGTGGCCGCCCCGACCACGCCCGAACCACCCCGATCCCGCCCTTCGCCGATACCCCATTTCCTGACACCGGACAGCCGCCCGGCCATTGGCCATGCGCATCCGGAACATCCGGCCGACGCGATACCGCCGAACCGGTCGTCAGCGGGCCAGCGGATCGACTGGCGGGAACTGCTGTCGTGGATGTTGATGCCATTGTCGGCGTCTGGCCAGTCAGCAAAGGTGCTCTATGGCTGTTAGGTCCATCGCCTGATTATGTTCCTGCATAGTAGTACGACCGGTACCAGACCAATCATCGCTAGAACGAGACTCGGAACGGCGGCGCCTTCAAGCCGTTCGTCCGAGGCAAGTCGAAACGCTTGGACCGCTAGCGTATCGAAGTTGAATGGCCGCATGATCAGAGTTGCTGGCAGTTCCTTCATGATATCCACGAATACGATCAGCGCTGCCGTAACAAGGCTTGGGGCAAGCATAGGCATATGTATGTGCCTAAGCGTTCCGTACGGCCCTCGTCCAAGTACCCGGCTGGCGGCGTCCATATTCAGGCTAACCGCCGCCATGCCGCCTTCGAAGGCGCCGATGGCTGCCGCAAGAAAGCGAATCATGTAAGCCGTGACCAATACCCAAATGGATCCAGTGAGCAACAGACCTGTCGATATTCCGAAACGATCCCGCATGAAAGCGTCAAGTGAATTGTCCATTGCCGCGAATGGTACCATCAGGCCGACGGCGACCACACCGCCCGGCACAGCGTATCCAAGTCTTGATGCCAGAAGCGCTGATAGGCTGAGGCGGCCCGGATAGATCCTTTGAAACGTACCCAGCGCCACTGCCGCCGCGACGGTAGCGGCTGCGCCTACGCCTGCGACGGTCAGTGAGTTGCCAATAAATTCGATGTAGCGGCTACTAAGCAGATTCTGTTCGGATCCCAGCGCCATTGCGGTAAGGCTGATCGCTGGAAGTAGAGCGCCCAACGCCGCTGGTAAGCTACAGAAAGCGGTCGCGGCCCAACGAATTCCGCCGTGCAGCTCTATCCGAGCTGCCAATCCCTGTCTGTGCTCGGAGTGATATTGTGTCGCTCCTCGGTTAAGGCGTTCTAACAGTGCAAAACAAAGGGCGAACGCCAGCAGGCCCAAGGCAAGCTGTGCGGCCGCTGCTCTGTCAGCCATCGAAAACCAACTTGAGTAGATGCCTGTCGCAAAGGTCTGTACGCCAAAGTAGCTGACGGTTCCAAAATCGGCGATTGTCTCCATGGATACCAAAAGGACGCCGGCGGCCACTGCTGGCCTGGCCATTGGCAGCGACACGGATAGGAACGAGCGTAACGATCCGCGGCCCAAAGATCTCGCCGTAAGGAAGGCAGCAGCACCCTGACCAATGAATCCTGCACGCGCCAGCAGATAGACATATGGGTAGAGCACTAGGGTGAGCATTGCCGCCGCACCACCCAGACTTCGGATTTCCGGAAACCAGTAGTCCCGAGGGCCCCAACCCATGGCCTCGCGGAGGGTTGCCTGCACAATTCCTGGATGGTCCAGTAGATGGGTGTAGGCATATGCAATAACATAGGGTGGAAACGCCATTGGAATGACCAGGACCACTTCAAGAAGTCTTCGTCCGGGAAATTCGGTCATGACCACCAGCCATGCGGCGCTTACGCCAATTGCAAAAGTTGTCGAACTTACAATCATAACCAGAGTCAGGGTTGTGAATGCGTACTTTGCCAGCACGGTGTCAGCGAGATGGGTAAGGGTCTCGGTTGTGCCCTGGAACGCTGCAAGCAGCACCGCCAGATAAGGCATCGCGCAGAGTGCAGCGATACTTACAGCTATGACGCCCAGCGTTGGGATTCCTGTCCATCGTTTGAATGCTGCCGACTGCATTTCAGGTTCGAGACCTTGCCTGGGGGCGAAATTCAACCCTTGGCCTTAAACCGGCTTCGGGCATCAACCGCAAGAACGATTGGGCTATCTTCGGAAATCCCGTCAGTGCCTTAGGGAGCGACACTCGCCAACCAGTGGTCCGTAAGGTCTTCAAGCGGCCAGTGCTGACGAAGCGTGATATGAGCGCAACTCAATTGTGGGCGACACCGGATGAATGGCCAGATTACGGAATTCTCCGTCCTTTTGCTCCAGTGTTCCTTGCGTTCTGGGACTCCTTCGGCGAGACGAAGACATATTGAGCCCGCGTTCCCGATCGGTTGGAGCGACCTGTCCAGGGTTCTTGCCTGTGGCTATGGGCACATCATTGTGCGGTGTATTCCAGCCGATACGACTTGTCCCATCAGGCGGGCTCGGCGCGGATCTCGAGCAGGTTTCGCGCCTCTCGTCCGCATGCCACCGCGACCGGATAGACGGGCCGGCCCGGGCTGCGGTGCCGTTCCGCGTAGCCCCTGTCCCGCATCTGCGAAAGCGCCGCGTCCAGCGCCGCCTCCGCCTCCCCCACGCCGTCCACCACCCTGAACTCCAGCACGAAGGCCTGCCCTCCCGCGAGCACCGCCAGGTCGGCGCGGCCCCGGCCTGACGCCTCCTCCGCCCGGACGTCGGCCCCGACGGCCCGCAGGCACATGTACAGCAGGCCGGCGCACCACGCCTCGTAGCGGGCCAGGTCCCCCCTGGCGTGCCACTGGTAGGGGATCCCCGCGAGGAAGCTCCGCAGCCGGTCCGCGAAGCCCCCGAAGTCGTTCGCCTCCAGGAGCGCCAGCAGCTCCCGGGCCTCCCCCGCCGCCTCCACCGACCGCTTGCCAAGGTGCGTGAGCAGCCCCCGGTTCAGGCTGAGCCGCACCTCCAGGTTCGGGCAGTCCAGCCGGTAGAGGGTCCTCAGCCCGTCGGACACCTCCTCCGCCTCGGTCAGGTAGCCGGTCTGGAACAGGAGCGCCTCGGTCCCGATGTCGCCGACGTCGAACCTCGACACCAGCGACCTGTCCGCCATCCGGCCCTCCAGCTCCATGGGTCCCGTGCCCCGCTCCACCAGCGTCCGGTAGAGGAACGTCGGCGAGCCGGTCTCGTACCACCAGGGCCGGAACTCGCGGTGCCGCAGCGGCAGCAGCACGTCGTAGGGGTTGTAGACCCGCTCGCCGCCGCGCCAGTGGTAGCCGTTGTACCACAGACGGACCCGCTCCCGGTCCAGCCCCGCGAGCTCCCGCCCGAAGGTCCGGTCGAGGTCGGCCTCGGTGTAGCCGCAGATGGTGGCGAAGCGCGGGTCGAGGGTGATGTCCTCGAGGTTGTTGGGGCCGGAGAACAGGCTCACCTTCGAGAACATGCTGACGCCGGTAACGAAGGTGAAGCGGACGTGCCGGGCGGCGCCCTTGATGGTCCCGTAGAGGCCGCGCAGGTAGTCCCGGTTGGCGGTGGCAAGCTCCGGGTCGTGGAGCGCGTCGAGGATCGGCTTGTCATACTCGTCCACGAGGACGGCCACCCGTCGGCCGGTCGTCTGGTGGAGGCGTTCGAGGAGGCTCCGCAGGCGGCGCGGTCCGGTGGCCGAGCCAGTGGCGGGGTCGAGGCCATGGCGGTTTCCTCGCCCTCGAGCTGCTCGATGACGTCCCCATCGACCTCCCCGGGGTCGGTGTACTTGCCGTCGAAGCTGAGGCGCAGCACCGGATGGCGGACGGACCAGTCCCAGTGGCCGTGGATGTCGAGGCCGAGGAACAGCTCCTCGCGGCCCTCGAACAGATGCCATGGGACGCGTCGGCGTTTGCCTTCGCGGGTGATTCGGCGCAAGGTGTTGACAGGAAGACAACATGTTGTGGCGGGGACCGCGAGACGGCAACCCCCGCCGAGTGAAAGGAGAGAAAGATGACTGATTCGAAAACCCCCTTCGAGGGGAACGTCAGCACGGTCCACGCGGCTCTGCAGGTGAGCGGCAGTAGCTGGATCCTCACGGCGGGGGCCGGCATGCACAGGCTGGCGCCGCAGGACGTGGACGGCCTGTTGGGGAGGCTCGGGAAGGTGCGCACCCGCGCCGCCGCGTCCGGCGGCGAGGTCCGGGTGATGCTGGTGTACGAGGCTGGCCACCAGGGCTTCCGGTGGCCCGCCGGCTGGAGGGCGGGGACCCCGGGGTTGTGGTCCGCCACCCCGCGGGCCTGGAGGTGGTGGGCGGGAAGAGGAAGGTGAGGACGGACCGGGTGGACGCCCGCCGGATGGTCCGGGCGCCCAGGGCGTGGGACGGCGGCGACCGGGACGCGATGTCGCGGGTGCGTGTCCCGACGGTCGCGGAGGAGGACGGCAGGCGGCTGCCGCCACGCCGGGAGCGTCCGGTGCGGGAGCGCCGCCGCCTCCCGGACGCCGTCGACGGGCTGACGGGGCTGCACGGACTGTCCGGCGCGAATCCGACGCGGCCGGGGTTCCGTGAGCGGCCCGTCGGGATGGAGACCGGCTACGGGGAGCCGCTGCCGCCGGAGCTGCTGGCCGGGACCGGGGGCATCCCCGGCCGGCTGGAGCTGGCGCCCGCGGAGATGAAGGTGGCCGGGGCGAGCGGGATGGAGATGCCGGGCCCCCGCCGGCCTCCGCGCGGACGCCGCCGGGGCGGCGGTGGAGGCTGGGGGGCCTCCCACCGCCCCGGCTCCCCGGAAGGAGGCGCCCGACCCGGAAAGGGCCGCCGGGAAGGAGGCGGGGGCCGGCACGTCCGCGGATGGACCGGAGCTGGCGGTGGCGAACACCCACCACGCGGCGGCGCCGGGCCGGCTGCGCGGGATCGGCCCGAACGACGCGCTGATTCTGGGTGGCGAACTCTTCCACAGGGAGCTGCGCAACCGGCGGCAGCTGGCCAGCCCCGCGGGGCTGGCGCCGGTCCCGTTCGCGAGCGGGGGCGTCGACAACGACCAGGGGCTCGGCAAGGCGGGCAGCGCGATGCTGCGAAAGCACCTGGTGCGGATGGCCTGGCGCTGGCTGCGGCACCAGCCCGACAGCGCGCTCCCGGCGTGGTTCAGGGATTACGTGAGCGCCCGCGACGGGCGTTCGCGCCGACGGGGGATCGTGGCGCTGGCCCGCAGGCTGCTGATCGCGCCGTTGCGGTTCGCCACCACCGGGCTGGTGCCTCAGGGCGCCGTCCTGTCGGAAACCTGAGCGCGGAAGGACAACGGACAACCGAACACCCGGGCGGCCCGACGGGGCCTCCGGGGAACCCGGGCAGGGTGTGTGACCGTGACGGAGCATGGTTCGCCGCAGGACGCGGCACCGGCCATCGGATGGGTCCCGCCCCCCGGAACGTCGCACCGGCCCGAATCGGGCACCGTGGTCACGGGGCCGACGGATGTCGGTCAACCGAACCGGACAGGAGTATGGACGCGCCAGTGGGCGCGTCATGGAACCGCGACGTTCTGTCTGGACTTCCCCGGTGGCACGGCAGCCGCCCCCGACGGAGGGAGAGACGATGTGAGGCCATGAAAGGAATTCATGAAAAAGGGCGCTTGACCTGTAAGGTCTCATAAGAGCTCCCCCAGTGTCGCGACAACCATATTTTTTCCACTCGCGATTTTTCAACCCATTGATTTCACGCAATGAAAAAAATCCGCTCCGATCGACCTGCCTCCACCTGGATCCCACCGGTTTTTCCACAGAAAACCGCCTTTTTCCACAGCTTTCCGACCGGATCCCCCTGTTCGGCGGGAGGGTTCGGGCCGGAATGCCCTGGTTTCCAGCGAATCACCCGCCTGCTCCGGTCCCGGAAAAGGTGCCTGGCCCAAATCACCCATGCCCGGAAAACCGCCATGAAGCGGGACGGGAGGGAACCGGTGCACCGGCATCCGGACGCGGTGGCGTATCCGGGGGTCTTACGGAAGGCGAGGCGGCGGTCCGGGAACACGACGGCGGGTTCACCTGGTACTGGCAGAACCGGCTGATGGAGGACCATATCGAGATGATCGTCGACACGTACCGGGAGCGCCCGGAGAGTGTCGAACGGTATGCACGACGCGTGGATATGGACGAGATCGAGACCAACGGCTTCAACCTGAACATCTCCCGCTACGTCAGCACGGCCGAACCGGAGGTCGAGATCGATCTTTCGGCCACGCATGGTGAACTGGCCGAAATCGAGAAACGGATTCGGGTGTCGACAGCGAAACACAACGAATTTCTCAAGGAGCTTGGACTGTCGCCACTGGCTATGGTGGAGAGTTGAGCGAAGCGGTCGCCTTCACGGACCCTGCATCGCCAGCGTTTCAGGATCGTCCGTTTTCCTGAGCCAGTCACAGGAACCGGGCAATGGTTGATCATGTCCTGAAATCGGATCATGCATCCATGAAATGGCGGGAAACTGCGCCAGACGCGATCAGGGGAGTGTACAGCGCCGGATCCGGTTCCCGTGCTTCGCTTACACGGAAAGGCCAGAGCGGTTCCACACAGGCCGCCTTCAGTGGCGTGACTTCGGTCTGGGCCGCGCCTTTCCAATCGCGACACCAGTCCTGTCGGCTTGTTGTCGATGGTCTGCATGGGGCGTTATGTGCCCCCGAAGCTCTGTTCCCGGTGATATGTCAGGGCCTTTGTGCCATCATGCGAAAGAGCGACACCGGGGGAATCAACCATGACATCGACACAAAGCCACTGCCGAACGTGTCCAGGGGAGGACGGAATGTTCGAGAAGTCAAAATCCGGCAACACCGTCTATTTCAGGGTTGGGATTTGGTATGACGCCAAAAAAGACGTGATAGAGTTGCGGTCCAAGCCGGACGGCAGACACCTCATCAGCACCGTGCGGGCGGATCCGTCGTTGAAGCGCGGCCATCCAGATCTCTTCGAGCAACTGGCGGGGATTCTCAGAGATAACGGTGCTTCCGCGCCGGAATCAGATGGGGAGCTTTGATCGGACCGACCGGAGCCAGGGGATGGTGGCCGACCACACGGTCTCCTGGATGTCGGCGATCTGCTGCCGGTTCACGCGGCGGCCCGAGAAGGCTGTCGGCTTCAGGTCGATGATCCGCCGGTCCATTGGCGACTCCTCCCGCAGTTCGTGACGACAGGCATGCGAATCGCGGGCGGTTTGGCAGTCACATAGCGGAAAAAAGTTCACCGACCGAAGAAAGTCACGCTATTCCAACAGGTTGCGGAGCGCGAAAAAAATCTCATGCCAAGCCGCAAGTCTATCCGAATGCCATTGGCTACCCGCCGGACGCGGCGGCAGCGGTCTGGAAGTCGACCGACGGCGGCGAGAGCTGGGAGGCGAAGCTGGCCGGGCTGCCACAGGCCGGGTGCTATTTCACGGTGCTGCGGCAGGCGATGTCCGGGGATGCGGTGGATCCTGCGGGATATATTTCGGGACGAATTCGGGCTCCGTCTTTGCCAGCACGGACGAGGGTGAGACCTGGGACGAGGTCGCGAGGCATCTGCCGACGATCCTCTGCGTGGAGGCACTGGAGACCTGAGCCGGCGGGCATGGATTGAGGCGTTCGGTGAACTCGTCCGTGCGGGCTTTGACATCCGGCGCATCCTGGCGTCTGCTTGCACAGGGGATTCTGGAGTTGTCCGATGGCCGAGCCGCCTGATGCCGAAGCTCGCCGCGCGATCGAGCCGGTGACCTGTTACCCGTCCGAATTGCTGGCGCCGCCCGATCTCGACGCTTACCGTGCGGCTTTCGTGAACTACCGCAAGACGGCCGAGGTGCGCGTGCCTCCGCGCGACGCCGCGACGTTCCGGGCGCCGCGCGGAGGCGTGTTCCGGATCTCCTCGGTCGAGGGGCCGCAGGTCGGGGACCTGAACCTCTGGAATGCGAACGACGTCGGCGAGCGGTTCTATTCCGGCAAGACCCGCGCCTTGCACGGAACCCATGTGACAGTGGGTGACCGCCTGTGGTCGAACCTGCCCCATCTCAGGCCGATGGCGACGATCATCGAGGATACGCTGGCCTGGTACGGCGCCGATGAATTCGGGGGGCGGGTGCACGACGTGGTCGGCACGCGCTGCGACCCCTATACCGGGCGGCTGTTGTCGGGAGGGGACTACCACCACTGTTGCCATTCCAACCTGACAAGGGCGCTCGCGGACGCGCTCCGCACGTCCCTCGACGAGAGCGAGCCCCATGTGCACGACGTGCTGAATGTGTTCATGTGCACCGGGTTCACGCGCGAGAGGGGGAGTATTTCATGAAGGCGTCGCCGGTGCGCCCCGGGGACCATGTCGACGTCCTCGCGGAGATCGATCTTCTTGGTGCGTTGTCGGCCTGTCCGGGCGGGGATTGCAGCGCGACCCATTCTTCGGATGAGGCGGTATGTTTTCCGCTGTTAGTGGAGATCTTCGAGGGCGACCCTCCCGGCGGGTGGCAGAGCCCGGATCGGAATGCCTACGGCCGTTCGCATGGCTGGTAGGGCCGGTTGGTTGGGGTGAGAAAATTCGCGGTGAGCCCCTTGCAGTCCGGGAGTGTTTCGAGTAGCTATGGTTTCTCTTGGCGCGGGGTGGAGCAGTCCGGTAGCTCGTCAGGCTCATAACCTGAAGGTCGCAGGTTCAAATCCTGCCCCCGCAACCACCTCAAGCCCCTGAAAACACTGACGTTTTCGGGGGCTTTGTCGTTTCCGGGAACCGATCAATTAGTCCTCCGTCAACACATGGTCAACACGGGCGCGCATCGTGGTCGTGGACATGCCGAGAAGCCGGGGGCATTTGTTCGGGCGGGCTGTGGAGCATCCGGGCAGATCAGGGATGATGAGTGGCGACAATCCCCGGATGCCGATTACCGAAGGCTGCCGAGCTTGCCGCAGCCTGACGGTTCCATGGTCCTTCCGCACGAATACAGCCGTGCATGCCTCGACGGAATCGGCGGTTTGAGGCGTGTGCGCTGTCGGGGACGGGTTGATTTACAAGGCCTTCAGCGAGGTGCGAGATTTTTGATACCCCGTCGGTGTCGTTGATATCCGGGGTTTCAGTTTCGCTGCGGCGGGCGTTTTGGCGATTTTCACCCCACGCCGATGGTCGCGGCGTCTTGGCAGCGAGGTTTGCCTGCGGCGGCCTCGCGCGCCCTGATCGTGCGCATGAGATAGAAGGTGTCGCCATCGGGCCCTAGGGCCCTTGTTCCACCACCACCCCTGGTCGGGAGAACAGCGATGGCGACGGCGGAGAAGCTACCCTTTTTGTGGCGCGATGTCGAAGTCCTGCCGGACCTTGAACGGCTGCGCCTGGTTCTGGAGGTGCTTCCCGACGAGGAGATCGTGACGGCGCTTGAAGTGTGTCGCGGTCGGGGCCGTAGCGACTACCCGGTGCGGGCGATGTGGCGGGCGCTGATAGCGGGGGTGGTGTTGCAACACGCCTCGATGCAGTCGCTGTTGCGGGAACTGGGCCGCAACCCGGCGTTGCTGGAGATCTGCGGGTTCGACCCTCTGCCGTATCAGAGCGGGCCGGTGACGGTGCTTCACGACGGGCATGCGGTAACGCGCCCGGCGCGGGTTCGTTCGACGGCGCCGAGCCACTGGAACTTCTCGCGGTTCCTGGGGCGTGTTGTGCAGCTTGAGGACGAGCAGGGGCTGGTGTCCGCCATGATCGAGAGCCTGCGCGCCTCGCTGTTCGCCGCGTTGCCGGACTTCGGGCGTCATCTCGGCTGTGACGGCAAGGCGATCGCGAGCCACTCGACGGGCCGGGTCGGCAAGGACGAGGACAAGACCTCGGACCCCGACGCCGACTGGGGCAAGCACGAGACGGGCGGGGTGGACGCCAGGACCGGCGCGGTGTGGAAGAAGGTGAAGTCGTGGTTCGGCTACGGGCTGCACCTGATCGCCGACACCGATTACGAGGTTCCGGTGGCCTTCGAGGTGACGCGCGCTTCGGCCTCGGAACCCAAGGTGCTGTCCGGGATGCTGGAGGAGCTCTTATGAGACCTTACAGGTCAAGCGCCCTTTTTCATGAATTCCTTTCATGGCCTCACATCGTCTCTCCCTCCGTCGGGGGCGGCTGCCGTGCCACCGGGGAAGTCCAGACAGAACGTCGCGGTTCCATGACGCGCCCACTGGCGCGTCCATACTCCTGTCCGGTTCGGTTGACCGACATCCGTCGGCCCCGTGACCACGGTGCCCGATTCGGGCCGGTGCGACGTTCCGGGGGGCGGGACCCATCCGATGGCCGGTGCCGCGTCCTGCGGCGAACCATGCTCCGTCACGGTCACACACCCTGCCCGGGTTCCCCGGAGGCCCCGTCGGGCCGCCCGGGTGTTCGGTTGTCCGTTGTCCTTCCGCGCTCAGGTTTCCGACAGGACGGCGCCCTGAGGCACCAGCCCGGTGGTGGCGAACCGCCACGGCGCGACCGGCAGCCTGCGGGCCAGCGCCACGATCCCCCGTCGGCGCGAACGCCCGTCGCGGGCGCTCACGCAGTCCCTGAACCACGCCGGGAGCGCGCTGTCGGGCTGGTGCCGCAGCCAGCGCCAGGCCATCCGCACCGGATGCTTTCGCAGCATCGCGCTGCCCGCCTTGCCGAGCCCCTGGTCGTTGTCGACGCCCCCGCTCGCGAACGGGACCGGCGCCAGCCCCGCGGGGCTGGCCAGCTGCCGCCGGTTGCGCAGCTCCCTGTGGAAGAGTTCGCCACCCAGAATCAGCGCGTCGTTCGGGCCGATCCCGCGCAGCCGGCCCGGCGCCGCCGCGTGGTGGGTGTTCGCCACCGCCAGCTCCGGTCCATCCGCGGACGTGCCGGCGGCCCTTTCCGGGTCGGGCGCCTCCTTCCGGGGAGCCGGGGCGGTGGGAGGCCCCCCAGCCTCCACCGCCGCCCCGGCGGCGTCCGCGCGGAGGCCGTCGAGGGCCCGGGCCGACGCATCCAGCATCTCCATCTTCCTCGCCTCGACCACCTTCATCTCCGCGCACACCAGCTCCAGCCGGTCGAGGATGCCCCCGATCTCGGCCAGCAGCTCCGGCGGCAGCGGCTCCCCGTAGCCGGTCTCCATCCCGACGGGCCGCTCACGGAACCCCGGCCGCGTCGGATTCGCGCCGGACAGTCCGTGCAGCCCCGTCAGCCCGTCGACGGCGTCCGGGAGGCGGCGGCGCTCCTGCACCGGACGCTCCCGTCGGCGCAGAAGCCGCTTCCTGTCCTCCTCCGCGACCGTCGGGACACGCACCCGCGACATCGCGTCCCGGTCGCCGCCGTCCCACGCCCTGAGCGCCCGGACCATTCGGCGGGCGTCCACCCGGTCCGTCCTCGCCTTCCTCTTCCTGCCCACCACCTCCAGGCCCGCGGGGTGGCGGACCACAACCCCGGGGTCCCCGCCCTCCAGCCGGCGGGCCAGCCAGAAGCCCTGGTGGCCAGCCTCGTACACCAGCATCACCCGGACCTCGCCGCCGGACGCGGCGGCGCGGGTGCGCGCCTTCCCGAGCCTCCCCAACAGGCCGTCCACGTCCTGCGGCGCCAGCCTGTGCATGCCGGCCCCCGCCGTGTCGGACGGATCGCCCACCGCGAGGATCCAGCTACTGCCGCTCACCTGCAGAGCCGCGTGGACCGTGCTGACGTTCCCCTCGAAGGGGGTTTTCGAATCAGTCATCTTTCTCTCCTTTCACTCGGCGGGGATCGCCGTCTGTCGGCTCCCCGCCACTACATGTTGATCCATCGTCATTCCCTTGCACCGAATCACCCGCGAAGGCAAACGGCGGCTCGTCTCATGGCATCTGTTCGCAAGGGCGCCGGAGATGGCCGGGCGCTGCGCCGACTTCAGCGCCGACCGCGGTCTCGACGATGCCCGCCTGAAGGCGCGGCTGTGGGACCGGTGGACCGCCCGCCCGCTGATCGATACACGGCTGATGTGGCGGGTGGAGAATCAGGAGCCGAGATACGATCCGGCGCAGCCGATCACGCGGCCGCTGTTCCCCGACCGCGCCGATGTCATCGTTCACGACGAGCGCGGCCGGGTGTCCAGCGTCTGTCCCGGGACCGGCGAGGTCCGCGCTATGGCGTTTCAGGGGTTCGAGGCTGATCGGGGCCGCTGCGGCACGCTCAAATACCGCTGCCCGGCAGCCGCCTTCGGCTTCGCGTGCGCCGGCAGCCGGGCCTGCCACCGGGCCGGCGGGGTCAAGCCCGGAGACTATGGCCGCATCCTGCGCATCGACCTCGACAGCCACGACCGGCGCATCTTCACCCCCACGCCCTGGGGCAGTCCGTCATGGCGGCGCGGCTACAACCGCCGCTCGGCCATGGAGCGGATCAACAGCCGCCTCGACAACAGCTTCAACTTCGAGACCCACGACATCCGAGGCCGCGCCAAGATGAAGACCCGCCTCGGCCTCGCCCTGGCGGTGATGATGGCGATGGCTCTCGCCCAGGCCCGCGCCGGCCGCCCCGAGCGCATGCGTTCCCTGGTCGGCGCCGTGCCGTATCTCGACACCGGCTGACCGCTTGTCTGCCTCCCGACAATCCTGCCCGATCCCGCCGCCCGACGGCAGAGGGGAAGCCACGCCCGCACGCCAGACAATCTTCCGGTAATCGTACTTGTCAGGCCCCGGAAGCCCGTATCCTGCCCGGTGGGGAAGTGGGCCGGACGATATTCGACCGCCAAAATCGAACCGGCGACAGCGAAAAATCACCACAGCGCACATTTCTCGGTTTGCAATCGGCTTCCGAATCGGCCATGATTGAAGGACGGTGGGTAGCCAAACTCGTCGTGCGAGCGCAAGGGCGGTTTCTTGCGCGGCGCGTCGGTGTGCGCCCACGCACGATTGGGAGTGTCGATATGGCAGACAGAGTGGTGTTTACCCCCCCCCCCCCCCCGCAGGGGCAGCCGGGGAAACATCTGCGCCTCTGCCCGCTGAGCGTCGTGCTGCCGGGCGGTGCCTGACGCAAGCGTCCCGATGCCTCCCTGCCTGCTTCACAGTGCCAACGGCGGGGCGGCGGCTTCACCAAGGGGAAAATGAACGATGACGGATCCGAAGATGTCGGGTAAGAGCAAGACGCTTCGTGGCGGCAAGGGCAACGACACCCTGGAAGGCGGTGCTGGCGATGATACGCTGAAGGGCGGCGGCGGTGATGATCTTCTGATCGGCGGCCGCGGCGCCGACACGCTTCACGGTGGCAAGGGTGCGGACACGTTCGAGTTCGGGACCGGCGGCGGACTGACCGACGGCCGCTACTTGCGCGGGCTCGGGGACGGCGGCGACACCATTGTCGACTTCGAGGACGGCGACACGATCCGCTTCATTGGATATTCCGGTGGTTTCGAGGACCTCGAAATCGAGCAGGACGGCAACGATACCACCATCCACTACGCTCACGGTGGCCATATCAGGCTTTTGGGCGTCTCGGCGGGCTCCATTGACGAAAGCGACTTCGCCTTCGAGCCTTGGGTAGCTCCTCCGCCTCCTGCGCACCCGCCGGTCACGCTGGAGGGCGGCGGCGGCAACGACACGCTGAAGGGCAATGAGGGCAACGACCGGCTGGAAGGCGGTGACGGCGACGATACGCTCCACGGCGGCGACGGCGGCGATTATCTGGACGGCGGCAAGGGCGACGACACGCTGAGGGGGAACGCCGGCAACGACCATCTGTATGGCGGCGGCATCGGATGGAATGGCGACGATGGCGGTGACGACAGGCTCTACGGGGGTGACGGCGACGACCGTCTCGAAGGCGGGGACGGTAACGATACGCTGAAAGGCGGCGAGGGCAACGACGAACTCTACGGCAACACAGGCGACGATACGCTGAAGGGCAATGAGGGCAACGACCGGCTGAGTGGGGGTGACGGTGACGACACGGTCCGCGGCGGCAAGGGCAGAGACGAAGTCCGGGGTGACGTTGGCGACGACACGCTCTACGGCGGCGAGGGCAGCGACATGCTCTTCGGCGGCGAGGGCAATGACACGCTCTATGGTGGTGAAGGCGATGACATCCTCAGTGGTGGCATCAATCGGGGCCAAAGCTACAAGAATGCGCTCTATGGCGGCGCGGGCAGCGATATTTTCGTGCTCACGCATACCAGTTGGATGCAAAATACGGGCGGCGGTGATGACACGATCCACGATTTCGAGGACGGGACGGACACCTTGGCGTTTGTTGGCGTCCGCGGTGCCAAAATGACGTTCGGGGATCTCACGATCACGCAATCCGGCGAGAACACCGTTATTACGTGGGATGGCGGATCCGCCACGTTGATCGGAATACAGGCGTCGCAGATTACCGGGGAGGATTTCAACTTCAACTTCAGCTATTATGATTTCGACTTCGAAGTTGGCAATGACACATATCTCTCAAACTTCCTGATATGATTGCGGGCGGGAGGAGCAGCCTCCGGCAAGGAAACCCTTGTTGAACGGTGGATCAGTGACGATCAGGTCCACCGAATCCGAGTTCATCGCCCGCAGGAATATCAGGTTGTCACCGCAGAACAATGTCCGGTTCTGCCAGTTGGCTTCATGCTTGGCCGCTTGGCCGCCTCTTCAGATTACCACGATCCGCGGCGTCCGGCGATTCGTTTTTCATGCGTCAGTCATACGGAAGCGACAGCTGCTGAACAAGTCTGTTACCTTTCCCCGATCAGGAAGACGGGATCTGCCATGGAAAGCGCCGCCCGCGGCCGGGCCGCGGGCGGCGTTCCGTCAGTGCACCGTCGGCAGGCTGTCCATCTCCACCGCCCGGGCCAGCATGCGGTTGACGTCGCGCAGGCTCAGCCGCCAGCGCTCCCCGGCCCTCTCCCCGGCCTCGACCAGAGCCTCCGCCGCCGGCGCCGAGAGGCCACGTCCGTCCGTCTGGCGCATTGCGAAGTCCCGCAGCTGCTCCACCGTCGGATGCGGAAGGCGCAGCATCTGGACCCGGCTTCGGGATCCAGCGCAGGTGGTTCGACGTCAGCACCCAGGAGATGTGGCTCGTGTCGAATTTCAGCCGGTGGTACGGGCAGTCCCAGGCGCGGGCGGATTCCGGCTCCAGCAGCCCCAGCAGCGCCGGGGTGAACGAGGCGCTGGCGCCGGACGTCGAGCGGGCCGGGTCGGCCTTGTCCACCTCATCGATGATGACAAGGGGGTTGACCATGCGCCCGTTGATCATGGTATCGAGCGGCCGTCCCCCAGCCGCGCTCCGTCCCGGTCAGCGAGAAGGAGGCTAGGCCCTTGGAGGCGTCCAGTTCCACGGAGGGGACGCCCAGGACCTCCGCGAGCCGGTGCGCCCAGGAGGTCTTGCCGATGCGCACCGGCGTCCCGCACCGCGCCGAACGCCGCAATGCGTGCCAGGCGCTCTCGGTGGCCGGGCCCCATCCAGGGCATGGCGCCGTGCAGTTCCGCCGCGATGGCGTCGGCCTGCGCCCCGTCACGGACCACCACGGCCGGGACCGGCCCCGCCAGCCGCAGCAGCCGCTTCCTCACGCGCTCCGTATCCTCGCTGTTTTTGCACAGGCCCGCCAGCGCGTCGTTCAGGATGGCGTTGCACCTGTCCGCACAGGCTTTCGCCCGGCGTTTGATGCGGGTGTGGTCCCTCGGCGTCAGCAGCGGACGGCGTTCGACGTAGCCCTCCAGCCGGGCGAAGACGTCCTCCTCCTCCAGCAGCCAGGCGAGGTCGTCGCCATCCTCCCTGAAATCCACGGCGTCGGGTCCGTCGTCATCAAGCGGCGGGGCATCCCCATGCGCCCACATCGGGTGCCCTCCGTTCAGGCCGGTCCAGTCGCGCAGCATCTCCACCGCCGCCCGCCCGTCGGTCCGCAGCCGCTCCAGCTGGCGGTCCCTGTCACCGGCGCGCAGCCGCTCCAGGAAGTCCACCAGCCGCCGCTCCACCGCATCCGCATCGACCGTTCCGTCCGGGTTGCGCCGGTCCGCACAGGCTTTCGCCCGGCGCCCGATGCGGGCGTGGTCCGCAGGCGTGAGCAATGGACGGCTGCCGATGTGATCCTCCAGCCGGGCGAAGACGTCACCGTCCTGCAGCGGACGGACAGGATCCCCATCCTCCGGCGAACCGCTCCGGCGCATTCGCTCCCTGACGATCCTCCGCACCCGACGGACGAACGATGACGGGTGGCCCAGGCCGGCCCAGTCGCGGAACGTCTCCACCGCCGTCCGCCCGTCGGTCCGCAGCCGCTCCAGGCGGCGGTCCCGTTCCTCGGCGCGCAGTTTCCTCAGGAAGGCCACCAGCCGCAGCTCCACCCTGTCGGCGCTGACCTCCTCCGGCGGAATGTCGGACACGGTCACCTCGACGGAGGCCATCGGTCCGATGGCGCCGGGCACGGGGTAGGCCCCCGGCGGCGGGCGCGCCGCATCCCTGTGCTGTGTGGTGTCGGTCATGGTCGGTCTCCCTCCCGGTTGTTGTCTGGGCGGCGGGCGCCGCCGTCCGGTCCGACCTGTTGCGGTCGGAGGCCGGAAAAACCGGCGCGAGAGGGAAAGACCGGGGTTGGATCTGTCAAGGGACCCGCCGGTGGAGGCCGGTTCCGGTGGATTTGGGCTGGAAAAACCGGTTACTGTTTTATTTCAATGGCTTGATGTTCAATGGAAAAAATATGCGTGTCGCGACACCCAAGGTGTCCAGCAGCAGGCTCTTCCCGAACCGTCGCGGCCGGGAAAGGAAGTAGCTGCGCCCCTCCTCCACCAGGCGTCGGATGAGGGAGGTCTTGTCGACGTAGTAGCTGCCCGTCTCCCGGATCGCGTCGAGGTCCTGTATCCCGATCGGAAGCATGCTTCGGCCCATTGGCATCTCCAATGATGATGCAGGGATATCGTTAGGCCCGTCGGCGAACCTGCGCATCTGGCTATTTCTCCTACTATGCCAACGGCAGGAACCCAAGGGAAGCAGGACTTGAACCAAGTCAATTTCGAATCCGAGATGTCGCCATGAGGGAGAGCCAGCGTTCCTGACGTGGCCGGAATAGTCTGCACACTGCCTTCGGTGCCAACCGTTCGTTCGACGATCTTGATCGCCCAGCCGACACGGACCAGCGGCATCTCACGCTACGAGGCTCTCAACAGGACCGATCGATGGGAAAGGGAAAGATATCGATTGTGCTCGACCTTGATGCGAATCCAACCGATGAAGATAGTTCTTCCGTCTTCGGCGAGGGTCGTCTTCAGGTTACGAAGATCGTGTCGCCAGGACCGGCGATGGAGCCTCAGAACAAGCCGGGTCGTATCGGCGTGGCGGCTGTAAGCCCCCCATCGACAGTGAAACACTGGCCTGTGGCGAATGCAGCCTCGTCCGAGGCAAGCCAGACCGCCATCGCGGCAATGTCTGATGGAGTGCCAAAACGTCGGATCGCATGCCGCTCAATGGCGTCGGTACGTGCGGAGTTCCTGTCGCCTGAAAGGGCAAAGCCCGCCTCCAACATACCTGTCTCGATCCAGCCGGGACAGATTGCGTTGCAGCGGATCCCGGGCCCATGATCAACCGCGATCGATCGTGTCAGGCCATGCACAAATGCCTTCGACGCATTGTAAAGCGCCATTTGCGGATCGGACACCATTCCGGAAATCGATCCAATGTTGATGATCGCGCCACCTTCCCGCATCCGGGGTATGAAGGCACGGCAGAGATTGAAGACGCCGCGTGCATTGGTGCCGATCACAAGATCCCAATCCGCGTCAGTACTGTCTGGAATGGTCTTCTCTACCTGCACACCGGCGTTATTGACCAAAATGTCGATTTCGCCAACCGAATCCGCGAAAGCATTGACCCCTGACCCGTCTGAAACATCAAGCGTCTCCCAACCGACAGGAGATGGTAGATCCGAAGGTCGAGTCCCGCGGCCACAGGTAATCAAGTCCGCACCTTCCGCCAGAAAAGCCTCGACGATGCCGCGCCCTATGCCCTGTCGCCCCCCGGTCACGACGGCAAACCTACCCGTGAGCCTCAAGCCAACCACCGTAAGGCAGGCGTAATCGCAGGCTTCATAGTCGAATTCAGCTTCTCTGACCATCGGTCCGCGCTGAGGTAGACACACTCGAATCTGTTGATCATGCAGCCCCCGTACCATCGGTGACGATGACACCTTCAACTCGGAAAAAGGCCTGCGGCAAGGGGAGAGCGGCAGCGCAGTTTCCGAAGTTCTCCCCACCATCGGACTGTTTTGGACAGCTTCTGGGTTCACTGTCGATTTGCACGCTGGGAACTCCGTCAAATCTTCGAGGCAGGGGTTGAGCACATCGCGCTCCCTCAAAGCCGCATCTGCTGCACCTGGGCGGACAGTCCACCGTCAAGAACCCAAAGTGCGCCGTGAGCGTAACGTGCCTCATCGCTTGCGAGCCAAAGGACGAGGTTGGCGATATCCTCTGCTGTGCCATAACGCCGGATTGGGTGAACGTCGCATACTGCCCGTTGAATTTCGCTGATCGATCTTCCGCCGCCTCCCGA
The DNA here is from genome assembly GCA_965203605.1 of Paracoccaceae bacterium. Lineage (GTDB taxonomy): Bacteria > Pseudomonadota > Alphaproteobacteria > Rhodobacterales > Rhodobacteraceae > JAPOUP01. The sequence continues at coordinate 90,022 of OZ241902.1, forward strand.
ACCATCTCCCGCGAAAAAGCTCTGCAACATTGGCGTGTCGACATAACCCGGGCAGATGGCGTTGACCCGGATGCCCTCAGGCCCGTGGTCGCATGCCATCGCTTTGGTTAGCGCATGCACCGCTCCTTTGGTGGCACAGTACGCTGCGAGTCCGGGATCCGCAATATACCCGTCGTAGGAACCGAAATTGATCACACTTGCCCCTTCGCTCTTCCGCAGTAGCGGAAGGGCATGCTTCGATACAAGGAACATACCTGTGACGTTGATGGCAAAGATGCGATTCCATTCCTCCAGACTCGTCTCCTCAATCGTTTTCTCGATCTCGATCCCCGCTGCATTGATCAGAATGTCCAGACGGCCCTGCTCCCTGACAAGGAAATCCATTGCATCCTGGGCTCCACTCTCCTGAGTTACGTCAAGCTGGACAAAGCCTGCGGAGTCGAAAGGCGTTCCAGTCGAACCCTTCGGGTTCAGATCTCCTGCGTAAACCACCGCGCCTTCAGCTTGCAGTCTGGCGCAGACCGCACGTCCGATTCCCCCGCAACCGCCAGTCACAAACGCAACCCGGCCCTCCACTCGCCCGGTCATCGCATCAGGCCCGACACTGGATATTGCATTCTATGCAGGACGTCGTCCCAGGATGCCGTATTGCGCACGAATTCCTGTGATGAATCCCGGACAGGGCTATAGTCCCAACTCGTCCGGAGTCCCATTTCCATCGCTCCATGCACGGTGTGACGGTGCTTCTGGGAGGCGATGACACTCTCGCGAATGCCATTGCTGTTCCATCGATGTCCGATTTCGTTGGCAAATCCGCTGGCGAGTTCCAGGTGTTTGGGATCCTCCGCCAGATTGGTTCGCTCCATAGGATCGGCCACAACATTATAGAGTAATGGCGGATCCCCCTCGCAGTGGATGTACTTGAACTCTCCTCTCCTGATCATGAACAGGGGATGGTTCGTCATTTCAGCACAGTACTCGGCAAGCACTTCGCGGTTCGGATCATGTTGACCCATCGCCAGCGTCCAGATTGATCTCCCGTCGAGCGTTGTTGGGGTGTCCGGCCGCTCCAACCCTCCGATGGTGGCGATGTCGAGGAATGTCGGCAGTAGGTCCACGAGTGACACCGGGTCAGTGATATGGCGCCGCAGGACGCCGGGACCATGGACGATCAATGGAACGCGGGCAGAGTGCTCGAAATGGTTCATCTTGTACCATAACCCCCGCTCACCTAGCATGTCACCGTGATCGGCAGTCACGATGATGACGGTGTTGTCGAAGAGATCCGCTTCCCTGAGGGCTTGAACAATCCTTCCAACCTGAAAATCAAAGTAGCTCGTGTTTGCGTAGTAGGCGTGCCGTGCGCTGCGAATCTGATCTTCGGAAACCGCCTCGGAATTCATACCCATTCCCTTCACCAGCCGTCTGCTGTGGGCGTCGTCAGCAGGGCCGGTTGCTGGAAGGTCGATCAAGTCATGGTCGTAGATGTCCCACCATTCAGGGCGGGTGACGTAAGGGTCATGCGGGTGGATGAAGCTGACCGTCAAGGCGAAGGGCAACGTCCTGTCCATTGCATATTCGAATATCCTGCGACGTGCGAGAAATGCGGCCTCTTCGTCGTACTCGAACTGGAATGTCGTGGCAGCGGTCCCCGCGTGACGCACGGCATCCATATTGTGGTACCACTCCGCAGCCTGCCCCCCGGAACAATCCCAATCCGGTGTCCAGGCGTGATCAGCGGGATAGATGTCTGTGGTGAGGCGCTCTTCGAAACCGTGCAGTTGGTCCGGTCCGACAAAGTGCATCTTGCCGGACAGGCATGTCCTGTAACCCATCATGCGCAGATAATGGGCGAAGGTCGGAACCGACGAAGGAAACTCGCTGGCATTGTCATAGGCTTTGATGCGGGTTGGAAGCTGCCCGGTCATGAAGCTCGCGCGGGATGGTGCGCACAGCGGCGAGTTGCAGTAGGCGGAATCAAATCGCGCTCCGTTTGCGGCGAGAGCGTCCATATTTGGGGTCTTGACCAAAGGATGACCATACGCGCCTGTGAACTGCGGCGCGAGTTGGTCCGCCATGATGAGGACGATGTTGGGTGATCTGGGCATTTTAGGCTCTAACCCGCTATGAGTTTCATTCTGGCGGTTTCCGGCCGGTTCCAGTGCCGACATCGTGCCTGTCTGGGATTTCGCCGAACCGATGGGGTCTGTAGACTCCGGAATCTACGCCGAACCGCCGGAAGTGGAACGGACCCATCAGACCGGAACCTGTCCCATCATTGTAGCCATACGCGAATGCTGAACCTGTATCATGAGCCAATCGACCGAATTCATGCCCTGTTCCGGTAATTCCTGACCCGAAGTCACACCCTGGGCGTGACATGGGCTCGCAATGTGTCCCGAGGCCTGGCGTCATCGGGCGGTCGCTCGGTAGGCGTCAAGCACCAAGCCGTGAAAATGATGAACCGCATGCTCCGATCTTCCGGAGCCATCCGGGTCGTTGACGATACGTCCCTGGGCGAATGCGGGTGTATTCATTCCCCGCTGGACCGACTCGACAAGGCCGATGTCCTCAACCTGAAGCACCTGGTCCAGATACCGAATCGCTTCAATCTCCATCCGGTTTGGTTCCGGCGTTTCAAGAAAGAAGTCGTAGGTCTCAAGCGTTCGCTCTGGTCCAACCGGATTTATGTTGAGCACGATCATGGATGATCGACCGGGGTAGCGCATGAGGCAGGTAGTGGGCCAGAGCCACCAGACCGCGTGCGTTCGGACGGTGGCATTCGATACGTCATAGGCCGAGTTCGCCGATTGCCCCGCTTCCGCCATGTGGCTCGAATACACTCCGTGCGTGGTCACCCTGTAGGTATCCATGTCAACGAGGTCGCAGAAGTCCTTGTGTGCCGTCGGACAATGATAGCACTCGAGGAAATTGTCGACGACGTTCTTCCAGTTTGACTTGATGTCATAGGTCAGGCGATGGCCAAGGGTCAGCTCCTCCAGATCCGGTGCCCAGTGCCTGATCTCGGTCTCCAGACTCCCGGTCAGATCGCTTAGGGACTGTGCCTCCGGGTCAAGGTTGACGAACACGAAGCCACAGAATTCCTCGACCTGCACCGATTCGAGATGAATTGAGGACGGGTCAAAGCCGCAAAGGTGTTCTGTGTGGGGCGCACGGGCCAGGGAGCCGTCAAGCCGGTAGACCCAGGCATGGTAAGGGCACATGATCCGCGTGGCGGTGCCTTCACCTGAGAGAAGCTCGTGCGCTCGGTGTTTGCAGACGTTGTAGAAGGCGCGGAGCCTGCTGTCCCGACCGCGCGTGATCAGCACGGATCTCCCGGCTATCCGGGCGGTGACATAAGAACCGGGTCCGCGCAGTTTCTCCGAATGGCAGACCCATTGCCAGCTGCGTGCGATGATCGCCTGAATGTCAGCGTTGTGAAACGTTGGATCTGTGTAGGCGCGGGAGTTCAGCGAAAACGACCGGCTGGGATCGGGATCGTAACCGTCCGCAACTCCGGCAACATCCTGAGCTGTCGGTAACAAGGTCATCAGGGCACTCCCTGCGGCGTTCCAAGGGCACGTTCCTTTCGTCCATCAGGCAGCGGCACAGGTCAAGTTCCCTAACGACGCGGAATGTCGCGGAAATACAAGCGGTAATTTTTTCAATTGGCAATTGGCAAAGCGTTCCGATCCCCGTTAGTGTTCGGGCACCAAGACAACAATCTGGGGAGAATTGCCATGAAGCTTATCCTGACCAGTGCCGCTGTAGTTGGTTTTGCAGTAGGCAGCGCACAGGCGGCCGAACTGGGCGCCGTTGACGAACCCATTCGATTGGCGATCAATGAATGGACCGGACAGCATGTATCGACCCACGTTGGTGGCTCGATGCTTGAGGCGGCAGGCTACAGAGTCGAATATGTCACTGCCGGATATATGAACATGTATCAGGCAATGGAGGACGGTGAACTTCACGCTGCGCTGGAGATATGGTCTTCAAACGTGTCGGAAGACTACTCCAAGAAGGTCGCGGCCGGCGGTGTGGTGGAACTGGGCGATCTGGAACTCGTCGCAAAGGAAGGCATCGCCTATCCGTCCCATGTGGCGGATATCTGTCCCGGGTTGCCGGCTTGGGAGGCGCTTACGGACTGCGCTTCACAATTCGCCACCGCCGAGACATTGCCGATGGGTCGTCTGGTCGACTATCCCGCTGAGTGGGGAACGCCGGGTGCCGACCGTATGGTGGGACTCGCGCTTCCGTTCAGGGCGGTGCCTGCAGGATCGGAAGGGGCGCTCGTTGCGGAATTGCGTGCTTCCACGGAGCGCAAGTCGCCACTCCTGATCACGTTCTGGCAGCCTCATTGGGCGATGTCGGCCTACGACGTACGGTTCGTTGACCTGCCAATCGGTGAAGACGCCTGTTTCGAGGATCCGTCCTGGGGCCCGAATCCGGACGCGGTGAATGACTGTGACTTCGCGCCCAGCCGCATTTTCAAGGCCGGTTGGTCCGGAATGCAGGAAAAGTGGCCAGCCGCCTTCGAGATACTGTCCAACTACACGCTTTCAGTCGAAGACCAGCAACCGATGATGGGTGCCATCGATGTCGACGGTGGTTCCGTTGAGGAGGTCGTGGCTGCATGGATGACGGCGAACGAAGATAGGTGGAGGCCAGTCGTGGACGCGGCGCTGGACTGACACCGAACAGGCGGGAGAGTTGCCTGAAGAAAGGAATCCGGGCCTTCGGGTCCGGATTCAGACCAAATTCGCCGTTGGGCCATTCAGGATCCGCGGCAGAACTGGCCACCGATGGTGAATGAAGCGGCGATGCCGGAACATGAATCCTCCCGCAGGCCGGCGATACGGGTCGACGGCCTGTGGCAGGTATTCGGAACCAACTCAACGGGCGCACTGTCTGACGCCAGAGCGTTGGGGGGCGGGCGGGCGGAGACCGCTGACCGACTTATCGAGCGAGGGCTGATTCCTGCGGTTCGGGAGGCGACGTTCGATGTCGCTCCCGGAGAGCTCTTTGTGATTATGGGACTCTCCGGATCCGGAAAATCGACGCTGGTCAGAGGTATCTCGAGGTTGGTGGAGCCGACCGCCGGAGAGGTCGAAATCGAGGGGGAGAATATACTCGCCGCCTCGAAAGTGCGCATGACGGAGCTCCGCCGCTCCCGTATGGGAATGGTGTTCCAGCATTTCGGACTCTTTCCGCACATGACGGTTCTGGACAACGTCGCCTTCCCGCTGAAGGTTGGTGGAATGGGTCGTCGCCCCCGCCACGAAAGGGTGAGGCCCATCATCGAAATGGTCGGACTGAAAGGGCGGGAGGAAGCCTATCCGCGTGAACTTTCCGGCGGGCAGAGACAACGGGTCGGGATTGCCCGTTCTCTGGCTGGCAACTGTTCTGTCTGGTTCCTCGATGAACCGTTCTCCGCGCTTGACCCATTGATCCGTCGGCAATTGCAGGACGAGTTTCTGGAAATTCGGGCGCGGCTGAACACGACCATAGTCTTCATCACACATGACATTGCCGAAGCCCTGAAGCTCGCCGACAGAATCGCGATCATGCGTGATGGCGAAATCGTTCAGATCGGGACACCTGCGGAAATCGTCCTGAATCCAGTCGATGGCTATGTCCGCGAGTTTTCCAGGGATGTCGCAAGGGGTCGACACGCGAAAGTCTGCTCGGTGATGCGTTCGGCAAACGGCGGTATTCGAGGAGTCAAAGAGCAGGGACCGGGACTGCGTGCGGACATGACCTTGGAAGCGGCACTGGCAACCTGCATGTCGCTCTACGAACCGGTGCCGGTCCGTGGCGACGATGGGGAGATCATAGGAATGGTACATCCTGCGGACCTGGCCTCGGCGCTGCAGGCGGAGGAATGATGGGGGCCGGAGTTTGCGCTTCATGACCGCAAGAGTTTCCGATCCGTTCCGAAGGGCGGACGGGGTGCTGGGTGTAGGGTCTTTCCCCGGAATTCTGGCCGCCACGGTGGCTCTTTTGGCAGGTGCGCTCTGTCTGGCGTTGGAGCCCGTTGCGCCCTGGCTTGTGCGTTTCCCGGAAAGCTGGACACTGCCTGCGACGGATTGGACAGGAAGGTTTCTTGAATGGCTGCTTCTGGGAATCAAGCCAACAGCACGGTGGTTTTCCTGGCTGTTGGGTTATCCAATGCTATGGGCCAACGCCGCACTGGTCCAAACTCCGTGGCCACTGGTTATCGGGATCGCGACGGCACTCGGCTGGTATCTTGGTGGGCTGCCGATGGCGACACTGGGTTTGGGAGGGCTCGGTTTCATCCTGCTCTCGGGATATTGGAAGGAGAGCATGAACACGCTCGCTCTGGTTGCCGTCTCGGTGCCTTTGGCGCTGGCGGTTGGTGGCATTGTCGGAGTGCTGGCAAACGAGTTTCCGCGAATCAAATCCGCCGTCCAGACAGTGCTCGACGTCATGCAGACAGTGCCGACGTTCGCGTATCTGACTCCATTGCTGCTGCTGTTCGGCTTTGGGCCGGTGGTGGGTCTGATCGCCTCCGCGATCTACGCAGCTCCACCCATGGCGCGCAATGTCATTCTCGGACTTGAGCGCGTCGATCCTGAAGTGCGGGAAGCGGCGGTCATGTCGGGCGGCACAAGGATGCAGCAGCTTCTGCTTGTGGAAATTCCTACGGCGAGCCAACAGATCATGGTGGGGGTCAATCAATGTCTGATGGCGGCGTTGTCCATGGTGATCATCGCCGCCGTCATAGGAGGCTTCAATGACATTGGTTGGGAAGTGCTGCTGACCATGCGCAAGGCGCAGTTCGGCGCCGCGTTGATGGCAGGTCTGGTGATCGTGGTGTTTGCCATCGTCATCGACCGGATGAGTGCCGCGCTGGCGCATGAACGGCACCGACATCATCCTTTGGTCGCGTATGGCGTCATCGCCGTTTCAGTCATGGCCGCGCTGGCGTTCCAGGCCGGGCTTCCCGATCCGTCCTCGCTAACTGTCTTTGATCCAGTGGCTGAATACGTGGACAGGGCGCTTGGAGAGTTTACAGCGGCAAACGGGGAGGCGCTGAACCAATTCAGGAATGGCGCGATGTTCTACGTGCTGCTTCCGCTGAGAATTGGATTGGACGAAGCAGTGCTCCCATTCACATGGGGGTTCCAGTGGACATCGACGATGAGTTTCGGTCTTTTCGCCGCCGCGGCAGGCGTGGGGGTCTTTCTTGTGGTGTCAGGTCGTGTGACTTCGGGACTGCTGCTGGTGATTGGTGCCGGAGTGATCGAAACCGGCATCGCGAACCTTCCCTGGCCATTCGTATTCGTCGGTACCGCCTCCCTGGCGTGGGCTGCGAAGGGACGTGGACTGGTGATCTTCTGCGTGGTGCTGCTTGCGGCGATCCTGATCAGTGGACTATGGGAGCGGGCTCTACTGTCACTGTATCTTTCGGGAGTTTCGGTGCTGGCCTGTGCCGTGTTTGGCGGTGCCATTGGGCTGTTCTGTGCCGTGGTGCCGCTCGCGTGGCGGGTTGTCCGGCTGGTTTGTGACATGCTGCAAACCATCCCCCTGTTTGTGTTCCTCATACCGGTTCTGATGTTCTTTCAGATCGGCGAGTTCAGCGCTTTCCTCGCAATCTGCGCCTATGCGATCGTTCCGATGATCCGTTACACTCGCCATGGGCTCGTTACGACTCCGCCCGAGTTGCTCGAGGCTGCGGTGGCCAGTGGCGCCACTCCCTGGCAGATCATGCGCGACGTTCGGGCACCATACGCCGCGCCAACGATCCTTCTCGGTCTTAACCAGACCATACTATATGCCTTCGCCATGCTTGTGATCGCGGCGCTCATCGGAACGACAGGGCTCGGGCAGTCAATCTATCTTGCGCTTGGCTCTGCGGATGTCGGCCTGGGGGTTTCCGCTGGCGCGGCGATGGCGATACTCGCGCTGGTTTCCGATCGGCTCGTTCAGGCGTTTGCCGAGGAACGCCGGGCGGCGCTGGGGCTTTGACAGCCACTCGGGCACCGGTCGCTCTAGCGACCTTCGCGGCGATCGTCTGGGGCCTGTGGTGGATCCCGATCCGCTATCTCGAGACGCTGGGACTGCATGGGGCCTGGGCAGGACTTGTGATGAATCTGGGGGCGTTTCTGCTGGCCCTCGCATGGGTGGTCCTCCGCGGAATCCGGCTTCGGCTTGACACCCGGGCGGTCGCCGGCGCCGCTCTCATAGGATTGGCGGTCTCGAGCTATTCCACGGCGTTGAACTACACGGATGTCGTGCGTGCGGTACTGCTGTTCTATCTCGCGCCCGTCTGGAGCAAGATACTGGAGCGCACGTTTCTGGGTATCCCTTGGCGATGGACCTCAACGGTCGCATTGGTTGCGGCGCTTGCGGGCGCCTATCTGGTGTTGGGTGGAACGGTCAGGTTCGATGCCCTGAATCTGGGTGACTTCCTGTCGCTGGTTTCCGGCATGGTATGGGCCGGCGGAGCGGTGTTCACATTCTCGGGCCGGACGGCGAACACGATTTCGTTGACGACAGTGACGTCATTTTTTTCGGTCGTTGCCGCGGTGCCGTTCGCTTTGGCGTTCGGGTTGCCGGAATTTGAAGGTGAGCTGGAATTTGCGGTCTCGGTGGGCCTTGGGGCCGGGGTCGTCTACACGCTGCCGATTATGGTCATCACGCTCTGGAGCGCACGGCGTCTGGCTCCCACGACATTGACCTTTCTCCTGAGCGCGGAAATTGTCTCTGGAGTGGCCTCCAGTTCGCTCCTGCTGGATGAGCCGTTCGGTGCGATGCAGCTGCTCGGTACCGCACTCATTGTTCTTGCTGCGATGAGCGAGATTCTGTCGGGAAACAGCAGGAAAGCAATGAGCCGACATTGATCTTCCGCCACCGCTGCCCAAGTATGGGTTGGATCCGGCGAGGAACGGCGTTGACCCGAAGCCGAGTTACCGGAGTCCGTTGGGAGCGAGTGAGCGGAATGCCGAACAGGAGGATCCTGAATTGACACGCGTAGGTGTGATTGGCCTGGGAGACATGGGTTCAGGGCTCGCGAGAAACCTGATCAAGAACGGATTCGAGGTGCTGGGGTTCGATCTCAGTCCCGAAAGGATGCATGCATTCGTCGAACTCGGGGGCATAGCCTGCAAGAGTGCCGCCGAAGTCGGCCTGGGCTCGAGAGCGGTGTTCGTCATGGTGATGAACGGAATGCAGGCCAGGGAGGTTATCCTCGGTGAGGGTCTTGCCTCGACAATGGCTGCAGGCGCGGCGGTGGTGCTGACTGCAACGATCCATGCACGTGAGGCCCGCGAAATCGCTGAGGAACTGGGAGGTACGGGCATCGAGTTCATTGATTCACCAGTGTCGGGTGGTCGCCCGGGTGCCGAGAATGGAACATTGACCCTTATGGCCGCGGCTTCGAACGGAGTCCTGGCAGCCCACCGAGAGGTTCTCGCTGCCGTATCCAAGGTCGTTCATCATGTGGGCGAGCATGCCGGAGATGGTCAGACCGTAAAGGCGTGCCTTCAGTCCCTTATTGGGTCCATCTTCTCGGCAACCTATGAAGTGTCGGTCCTTGCGGGCAAGACAGGTGTTTCCGGCGATGTTCTCCGTCGGGTCATCGCCTCCACCGGAGCGGCCAATGGAATAACCGACGGGTCGCTTGAGAATATCATCGCGCGCCGGTTCGAAGGCACCGGCAGTGGGATCGGCACGATGCAGAAGGATCTGACGATTTCGCTGGAGCTGGCGCGGCGCGCCGGTGTGCCCATGCAGACCACTGAAGCCGCGATGCGGACATTCGATGCGGGGCTTGAAAGGTATCCGTCGGGAGACAACCAATCCGCAGCTCTGGTGATCGAGGAGGCTGCCGGTGCAATGCTGAAGCCCTGAAACCTGGAGTCATCCGCGATGGAATCAGCCGAGATCTGGTGCATTCGCTCAAGGTAATGGATGAATTCGGATAGGATCACGCCGAACCTCGGTTCATCCGGAGCCTTGGGATTGGCGATCATTCTCCTCGAGAGCTGCGGAAATTCGATCATCTGTCGAGGGTCATGGCAAATCCTATTCCTGCGTGGGCGAGCATATGCTTGCTGGAACCGCGGCGAGACACAGGTCGGGAGACGAGGTGCATCCAAGCCATATGGATGCGCTGAGGCAGGTGATCGGCGTGGCATATGAGCTTGACTGTTCACTCGTGCGGATCATGGCAGACAGGAAAGAGCGGAATTCTCCGGGCCCGACTTCTGGAACGTCCAAAAGGGGTGGATGGGGTAGGGGACTGGCCTCGCTGGTGACTGCAGTGGAGCCCGTGCGCACCGAGGGCGTTACGCTTGCGGTTTAGACCGGCAATCGAACGATAGTGAACTTCTGTTGCACCTGCTGTATGCTCATTGATGATCTTGACGCGGGGACATGCTGAAAGTGCCTCGGGAACAGGCCAACAACTGTTGGTGTTGCGACCTGGCCTTTCCCGGTGGATTCGAAGAGCTTCGCGCTGGCTACTTGGGGATATGCCAATCAAGGAGGTGCACGGCGACTCTGGAAGTACGGCGGAAGGGTGGGGGAGGGCTTTCGAAACTCCTTGGTCCAACGGCGGATGGTTGCGACGGGTTGTTACGTTCGAATCCGTCCGCCACCCGGGAAACGGAGATTCCGAAGCCGGTATTCGGCGGTGTATCAGGTTGTTCAGGGATATGTCTGGATAGGCGTTCGCTTACGCGGATGACTGTCGCTGCGGGTAAGGCATCCGGCGAATTCAGATGCAGCGGCCACCATCGACTTCCAACGCGACCCCGGTAACCATGCGGGCCTCTTCGGAACAGAGGTAACAGGCTGCGTTTCCCATATCCTCAGGTGTCGAGAACCGCCCGATCGGAATTGTTGCAAGGAAGCTTGCCCGTCGTTCGGGCGTATCCTCACCGAGGAAACTTGCAAGAAGTGGAGTCTCGCCCGCGACTGGGCATAGTGCGTTCACGCGAATTCCCGCAGGCGCGAGTTCGACCGCCATTGTCTTTGTTGCCGTGATCATCCACCCCTTGGTTGCATTGTACCAATTGAGGCTCGGCCGCGGTGAAAGACCCGCGGTTGAAGCGATGTTGAGGATCGCCCCGCGTGCAGTGGACTTCATATGGGGCACGAGACATTTGGCGGTCAAGTAGACTGATTTCGCATTGACGGCGAATATGCGGTCAAACTCCTCTTCGGGAACATCCTCCAGCGGCATTGGGAGATGCGTGATGCCGGCGTTGTTCACCAGAATGTCCACTTGGCCGAATTCCTGCAGTGCGGTTGTCACCATTCTGGAGACACTGTCGCTGTCGGCGACATCGACTTCCTGAGCGATCCCGTCGACCTCGTTGGCGACCTGCATGGCGGTGTCGGGATTTATGTCAGCCACCATCACCCGCGCGCCTTCCGAAGCGAATTTACAGGCGATTCCCGCTCCGAACCCTGAACCACCTCCGGTGACGATCGCGGTTCTGGCTTGCAATCTCATGGGCTCCTCCTGACTCCGCAGACATTATGACTGTCCGCTGTCGTCCGGACAGGATCTCTGCTATGGCGGTTCAGCGGCACGATGCCATTGCCGACGTGATCCTTCAATATCCGGGTTGTCGATTACGATGTGACTGGGGCTGGAATTGGGGAACACAAAGGGCTTGGATCAAGCACCTGACCTCTTTCGCTATTGCCGGGGTGCAGCCAAATCCGGTTGATGTCTGTGAATACCCTATTCGTATGTCGAGGTCCACGCTCCATAACCCGTTGGGTCAAAAGCGCACCTTCGGTTGGTTCCTCGGCCATTCCCTGACACGTGACAGCGTCAGACCGGCAGATCCGAATCACAGTCATTAACAGGGTCGGGCTACACCTCCACGTATGGGACAAATTTGATTGTCTGGATGGTTGTCCCTATATCGCGGTTACAGACTTGGAAACGCTGATCTTTTGGAGGATCGACTGATCTCATCTGATCGTCAGGCTTGGCATCCGAAAATCCCCAAGCGAGAGATTGGTGAGATGCAGGGCATTGCTTCTGAATCTCTGTCGCGGCGACAACGATTCGCGTCCGCTTCGGTCCAGATGTCCCGGCGGCCTCTGATTCAGATTATGAATGCCGTTGCTCTTGATAGTTCACTCCTGGCTTGCGTCTGGCATCGGTTCGAGCCCATTGTGGACTTCCGCGAACGCATGCCCGATAAAATGGTCAAGGAAAGTGAGAGCGAGGCTCTGAAGTCGCATATCTATAGGCCAATCTAAGCCGGCGATACTTGAAGTATGCCATTCGCACGCAGCGCACTGTGGCTGGCACAGTCCAGCCGCGATGGTCTTGTCTGCCGACCTCTGAGGAGGGGCGGCCCGACGTGGTAGACAGTTCAATCGGATCGGTGTGCATGTGCTCCATCTATCTCTTCCCCATGAAACAGCTGCAAACGAGGCCCGGTTCAGTCTCAATCAGGAAACGTATGCATTCTGTCTTCCGGCGACGGATTGCCATCACATCTACAATCTGACCGACCAGCACGCCGTGCGGGCCTCGGGGATCTCCCGGGACAATCTGGCCAATGACAATCGGGAATCCGCGATGCACAGAGGGCTCGGCCCGTCAACCGATATCTTTGCGGACGGTCTAAGTCGCAATGCTCTTGTACCGATCGACGGTTCCGCCTCGGCACCAAGCCCGGTAACGTCAATTCTGTCCTATGGGATTGGAATGCGGTGGGCCACATCGGCCATCGGGCAGACCAAACGCCGTGTTGATGCATCAAAATGATCTTCCGAAACGCGGTGTTTCCGGATAGAGAAGCTGCACCTTGGATCACAAGAGCTCCCTGATGGCCCGAAGACCTGTTCTATCAATCGAAAAGCTGAAAGATCTCGGCGCCGAGAAGCTTGCACAACTGGTGCTGGATGAAACCGAGCGGAACGCAGGCTTTCGCCGTCAGATCAAAGCCGCACTGGCGGGACAGTCCGGTCCCAATGCCATAGCCAAAGTGATCGACCGTCGGCTTTCAGGGCTGGAGCGGGCAAAGAGCTTTGTGGAATTGGATCGTGCCCGCACCTTTCGCGATGACCTACGTAGCCTGATCGATACGGTAATGTCAGAGCTAGGTCCTGCTGCTCCGGCGCTGGCGATTGACAGGCTGCTGCGGTTCATCGCCACCGAGGAACTGGTGTTCGAACGCGTGGATGACTCCTCGGGCCATATTCAGGACGTGTACTATCAGGCGATTTCTGGGGTCGGCGAACTGACCGCGAGGCTGGGTGGGGCCGAAGCTCAGCTTCTTCCAGAAAAGATCATGGCGCGCCTTGGCGAAGGCGAATACGGATATCTGGTGGATGTGACCAATGCTGTCGTGCCGCACCTGCCCATGGAAACATTGAGCCTATGGGACGCCGAATTGTCTGGTGCCATTGCGGAGCGTCAGGCCGAGGAGGTTAAACAGGCTTCGGACCTACGGTTTCATAGCATGACGTCGCGATGGTCTGAAATGCGCCAGACCATCGCGACGGCGCGGGGTGATATAGATCTGTTCGTTGCGCTGGAGGCAGGGAAACACACGTACATGCAGGATACGCTTGGGACCGCCGGGAGGTTGCTGGAGGCGGGTCGGGCCGCGGAGGCGCTTGAATGGGTCCGCAAGCCGGGGAAGGCGAGCCTTGGTAGAACAAACGCCGACATGGCTCCGCAGCGCGTCAGCCTGGAGGCAAGGATTCTTGGGGCGCTTGGGAATGAAGCGTTGGCAAAATCCCGACTCTGGACCTGCTTTGAAGAAACACTCTCTGCCGACGCCCTGCGTGTGTTTCTGAAATTGCTACCGGAGTTCGAGGATATTGAAGCTGAGGAGCGTGCATATGAGCTGGCGTTGAAGCATGCCAACACCGACGCCGCATTGCGGTTTTTCCTGGCTTGGCCGCGTCTCGATTTGGCAGCGGAACTGATCGTTGCGCATCGGAGCCATTGGGACGGTCGGGTCTGGCACTTCTTGTCAGAAGTCGCAGGGTTAGTCGAGCATGATCACCCACTGGCGGCGACAATTCTATATCGCGCTCTTCTGGACGACATCCTGAAAGGCGCCCGTTCGAAGGCTTATTCGCACGCGGCAAGATACTTGCACCGACTGGAATTGCTGTCTGAGGAGACGGATGAACCCTTGCCGGATGGAATGGCCAACCACCAGACCTATCTCGCTGAGCTGAGGAGCAACCACCCGCGCAAGGTCGGGTTCTGGCGAACAGTTGACGACGATGGAGGCGTCCATTGAGGACAACGAAGCGCAAGCGGCGCTGTCCGAGCGGCTAGAGGGCCACGTGCCGCAAAACTGCCTGTCACGATCAATTGATCGCTTCGTCTGACTGCGCAGCCTTCGCTCACATCTCACGGATTTTCACAGGCAAAGAAGCCGTCCTTCTATTGATCCCGAGGCGCGGACTCGCATTCTGCTGGTGGCTTACCGGTTCGGCATGCGACCGGAATGACAGCTCTGAGAGGAGGGCCATCGCAACTAGCGTATAGCTGGCTTCTGCCGCACTGGTTTGAATGACCGCATGTCGGCTATTGCAGGAATCAGCATGGTCGTTCACGGCAGGGCGAATGAGCTTCCAACTAAAACCAGAGTTCAGCTACGGAAATCTGCGAAAATTGCCGATCATTGATCGTTGAATCCCGAACACAGCGGCATGGCGGCAGTGTAAAGTCTCCCAAGGCCGGCAACCTGACCTATCCGCCGCAAGGGAAAGCCGCCGTGCGCACCTCGCCGCGATGCTCAGAACACAAGGTTCAGCATCGGAATCGAAATGACGAGAAAAAGAACGGTCATCACTCCGCCAGCCCGGATGAAATCCAGAACATGGTAACCCGCAGGACCCATGATCAGTGCATTCACCTGATGGGTAGGTATCAGGAAGGAGTTCGAAGTTGCGATCGCGACGGTCAGCGCGAAGACAGCGGGGTCGCCCCCGGCGGCGACGGCGACAGACACCGCCAGCGGAACCAGAAGTACGGTAGCACCAACATTGGACATCACCAATGTGAAGAGGGTCGCCAGCGCGGCCAAACCGGTCTGAAGCCCCCAGATTGGCCACCCGTTAAGCAGGCCCAGAAGCTGATGTGCAATCCAGGTCGCGGTGCCGGTGTTCTGGACTGCCTGACCGAGCGGAATCAGTGAGGCAAGCAGAAAGACAGTATTCCATCCGACCGCGTTGTAGGCCTCGTCCACTGAAAGTACCCGGGAGAGGATCATCCCTACCGCGCCAACCAGAAGGCAAAGCGAAAGGCGCATGTCGGTAAACAGGATCAACCCTAGCGCGATCAGGAAGAACAGAAGTGCCCAACCCACTTTCTTGGGCCGTAGCTCCTCCTCCGGAAAATCGGAGGTGACGACGACAAAATCCCGGTCGGACCTCAGCCTGCTGAGCAGTTCCCAAGGTGTATGTACGACCAGTGTGTCACCGGCTTGCAGCGGAACCGCCCCAATTCGGGTCGCTTCGTGTTCATTCGTCTCCACCCGGCTCATCGTCTCGGCACCGCGATGAATCGCAAGAAGACTCATTCCATAGGCCTGTCGGAACCGAAGTTCCTGCCCGGTCCTGCCGATGATCTCTGCGTTCGGGTGGACGACAAGTTCGGCGACGCCAGCTTTGGTGGCCGCGAATTCCTCGGCGAACTCCTTGAGTTCGGGCAGAACCGTCAAACCGTATATGTCGCAGATCTCCTGGATTACCTTGGCGCGCCCCAGAATCGCCAGTCGGCAGGGAGTGTGTATCTCCATCGTGCTTTGAGGCGCGATGACCTTGTGTCCACCGTAGGACTGGCCGACGATGTAGAGATGGTGCGCATCCATGATGTCCTGCAGGGTATGGCCCAGAAGGATGTTTCCGTCTGGAACGATCACCTCAACCAGATCAGATTTCAGGCCATAGGTCGACTTGAGGTATTCGGCCATCGTCTGTCCGAACGTGCTGTCACGGCCTTGCGAAATCGGGAGTACCCAACGTCCAAGTGTCACGAAATAGAGTATACCGGCTATGACCAGAACGATACCGATTGGGGTGACCGCGAAGAGGCCAAACGTGGCCATCTTTCGGCCTTCGGGGAGGTCTTCATTTGCGGAGATGATGAGGTCGTTCAGTAGAATCAGTGGTGAGGATCCGACCATCGTCATGGTGCCGCCCAGAATTGCGCAGAAACCCATGGGCATCAGGAGCCTTGTCAAAGGAAGGTCGGCGCGTACAGAAATGCGGCTGACAACAGGAAGGAACAGCGCGGCAGCGCCAACATTCTGCATGAATGATGAGATGATTCCGACGGTACCCGAGATGATGGGTATGATCCGTGTTTCGGTCTTGCCACCGTACCTGAGGATCACAGCGGCGACCTTGTGCATCATCCCCGTTTTGTCGAGCCCAGAGCCGATGATCATCACCGCAATGATCGAGATCACCGCGTTCGACGAAAATCCCGAAAACAGCTGGTTGATATCAGCGAGGTTCCCGAGCCCCGGAACATAGCTCAGGGCACCCACGATGACCATGACTGCCACCGCGGCAAGGTCCACCCGGACGACCTCGCTAACAAAAAGAAAGATCGTGAAGGCGAGGAGGCCCAGCACAACCACCATCTCGGTCGTTAGCGTAACGGGTTCCATCGCTGCTGCCTCCTTATGGGGGTCTGTAGTCCAGCGGCAGGGAAAGCTCAACGTGATACCGGCATCCCTGTGCATTCAATCGCCAGAAACCGCAACATCGCGGAAACTCGATCAGCTTGGATCCTCCATTCCAGAACAAGGTGGCAATGAGTTCATTGGCGAGGTGCGGAGTCCGCCAATGGATGGGTTGGATGGTGGATTCAGGTGTTCATCTGAAATCCGGTTCCAGAGCCGGTGCCGGAAGGGAACATAGACCCGAAGATCGCGAACGAAACGGGGTCACCACGGACTTCCCTTGCATGAAGCCGGTTGACTTGAGACTCGACGGGGAGTGCGAGGCTTAAACCTGTGGCACCGCCCACTGAGCTGATGACACCGGAGAACTCGGCTGGAGGCAATGAAACGCTATGTCGTTGGGTCACCATCATCGATTTCGTCATGGAAGAGAATGATTGGCGCTTGGCCGATCCGAAGTGGAGGAAGGTATCGAGCGATCGCATTTCGTTGAAACGGTCGGTCAGGAATCCGTCTTCTTCCTTGTTCGCCTGTCATGGGGCGCGGTTCGGGAGAGGCAGGGCATCATGAAGACCGCCCAGCCAGTGGCTGGCGAAATCACTCGGTCGACCTTAGCAGGAATTCTGGCGGTTTGACTCCTTCACTCCTACTGTCAGTATCCGTTCGAAGCAGATACAGTCATGGCCAACCTCGCTGTTGATTCCGAGGCGCTACAGTTTGCGGTCGAAAGGTGGAGATTGGAGTGTTGCGGGCATGCTGTCAGACCACGCACCTGCACCTGTCTATCCGCTTGGCCCATCCTCCAGGCCGCTGCTCGGTCCTAAACAATCCGTAACTGAGGATTACCCCAATGAGAAGAATCTGGTTTTTCCTTCGGGCAATCGTTATCGCAATGGCGGTCACGCTCCTACACTACGTCCTTCCGCAGCATGACGTAGCGCGCATCGTTTCAACCGAAATCATCCGGATGGACTTTTCGTCATCGAATAGGATGTTCTTTGCGCAACCGGATAGCGCGGCGGATGTGCACGAGACGCGGGATATCCGCCTGATCAACACCGAACGGAAGAAATCGTTCCTTCTTGGATTTGTCCGCCGCGACAGCGAAGGCGTCATGGTGTATCGAAACGAGGATACGGGCTGGTTCTGGCCACCATATTTCAAGTTTGATTCATCGGACCTGCAGGCGACCGCGTCGGCCAACATATCAACGTTGGATCGGGAACAATGGGTCGTCGTCACGCATTACGGCTGGCGAATCCGGTTTCTGTCGATCTATCCGAACGCCGTTGGCATTCGTCCAATCGATGGACCGGAGTTTTCAACAATTCCATGGTTCAACATTATCTTCCTGACGTTCCTGCTGATCGGGTACTTCCTGTTTCGGGTCGTATGGCGGCGTTTTCGGGATTGGATGTACTGCCATCTCCCGGGGTTGTCCGGCGATGCGATTGGACAGGCAGAGGATCGGATGACTGCAACCAAGGGGCGCATACAGCGATGGTTTGGATCCTGGCGTGAAAGACGTCGGTGATGAAACGCCTGGCCGGAAATTGAGATGTGGAGTGCCGTGCCTCCCGTTTGGTGGAAAGGCTGCGAAACAGGAACTCTTGTTCAATGCGCATTCTGGGTGCGGACGGTTCTGGGGTCGGTGACTTCGGGATGTGGAAAACTCATCCCTGTTCCTGCTCTGTGAATGTTCAGGAACAGACCGCGACGGTGCATTTGCCGAAGCGAGGGGTCGCGACTTTGTTCGGATAGACTGGTAAGGTGCATATCTCAGCCGAGTCTGCCTTAGACGGATGCCCTGGGTCTGGACATCCGTCTGGGGTGGGCGCTACCCGGGATTGGCCACGTCCAGAACGGTCTGGTCCTGACTTTGGTGCCGCCAGCCGCGGAACGCTTCGCGCCGCACACCGTATGTTGGTGAGACACGAAGCGGTCAATCCCAATGTTTGAACTTATGTGCGGAAGTCTGGGCGGTGAGGCCGATGGAGGCCAGGCTGGAGCGTGCGACGAGAACCGGGTCCTGGCACTGTTTCCGAAGGACTGCCTGGGAGATCAGGTGGTCGACCGATGGTGGGAACCTCGGGACAGGAACTGTGTTGACTGCTGTTAGTGGCTGAGGGAATTGCGGAGCGTCATGTACGGCCGAATAACTGGACATGATACGAAAACAGGGGATAACGTAGGTCGCGAGATGCCGTCGAATGATCTCAGTCCTGCACATGACCAAGAAGTGCTTCTGAATCCAGAGTTCCAGACCCTGGCAATTGAGGCTCTGTAGAAGGGATGGAACAGCAGGCGGGCAGCGACTGTTGCACACCACCGGTGTTTCGGGATGGTGGCGGATTCGTTGTTCGGGAGGAAACCTGTGGCCGGGCTCCCAATGCGGTGGATGCAGGTTCCGCCATAGCTCTACGGACCATCCCCGGCGGGAGGGCAGTACTGGGAACGGATCGCCCGATAATTGCCTTAGATGAAGAAGGCCCTCGCAGAACCAAACAGCTCAAGCCATATCGAATGATGGAGACAGCCGTCACAAACGCGATGTTCGAGTCGTTCGTGCAGGACACGAATTACGTTACTGAGGCCGAACGTTTTGGGTGGTCATTCGTATTCCACCGCAATGTGTCACCAGAAGTCCCTGAGACCCAACGCGTCGTCACTGCGTTGTGGTGGTGCAAGGTTGAGGGTGCGAACTGGCGCTTGGTTACCGGGCCGGGTTCTGAAACTGACTGGAATCGCGACCATCCAGTGGTTCACGTCACTTGGAACGATGCACGGGAGTTCGCGAGGTGGGCAGGTGGTAGGTTGCCCACCGAGGCGGAGTGGGAACATGCGGCGCGTGGTGGGCTTGGTGACGTTCCGTTTCCGTGGGGAGAACGGCAGCCCGACGATGATGGGTTCTTTCCATGCAATATATGGCAAGGAAGATTCCCCGAAGAGAACACCGGAGCCGACGGTTATCTGGCCACTGCGCCAGCCAGATCTTTCAAGCCGAATGGATTTGGGCTATACAATATGTGCGGGAATGTCTGGGAGTGGACCTCAGAACCGATGAAGCTTCGGTCGCTGTCCCGCCGCGCTCGCGAGACAGCCAAAAGAATGGCAGGCGCGAAGCTGCTCAAAGGTGGTTCATTTCTGTGCCACCGTAGCTATTGTTTCCGTTATCGCATCGCAGCCAGAACAGGAACGACGCCAGACTCCTCGACATCCCATCAGGGGTTTCGGCTCGTGTTTTGATGGTCGTGACGATGGCCTCCAAAGCGTACGCGAGACTTGAAGTGCTCACTAAACGGAACCAAAATTCCGGTCATCGGGCTTGGTGCGTCCGGACGCTTGTGCGGTCTACTTCCTTAGTGGGATGCGAACTATCCGATGGAGTCTGCAAGACCTTTGGATTCGCCATAGCGAGATCCCGGGAGTCCTGCTTTGCCTCGTAGGCAGTCGGACAACATTGCTCTGCTCTGTATGGCGTCTGCAATTGTTGGTCGTAGCCCAGAACTGTCCGATGGTCATTCCCAGCCCCAGCACTCGCCGGAATGTCCTGGCGGACGGGTCGCAGAGGCAAAGGAAGAGCGAAGACCCACTTTCGATAGACGCACGATGTCCCAGAGGCAGTTGAACGATGAGGAAACATGCGGTTTTCGTTCACCCAATGACCCGAACCGGAGCGCCGAGCGGAGTTCGAGGAGTGGAAATCTGGGATGAGAGAGAAATTCTGGCTGCAACTGACGGCATAATGGCACAACTCGTCAGTGGACATTTCGGGTGATTTCAGGTATCGTAATCCAGAAGTTGGCGCGAATTGCCGACAAAGGTTGGTCTGGCGCTAAGCCCAATGCAAAATGAGCAGTGAGCGAAATGGAAATCCGAGAATATCTGAGGCCCTTCACCAAGAAAGACAACCGTATTGCGATCCTGAGCTATGTCGGAACCTTTGTCGCATTCTTCGGTGCGATATGGGCCGCTGTCCGTCTGGTCGATGCCGGGTATTGGTGGGCTGCCTCACCCTTCATTGTCGTAATTACCTTTGGACTTGCGCGGGCATATGTCCTGCAGCACGACACCGGACATTACTCGCTGTTCGAGAGGAAATGGCAGAATGACCTCGCGGGCCATTTTCTCTCGATTTTCACATTCACACCCTACCGTGCGATGCAGTATAATCACAACATGCACCACGCTTATCTCGGCAACCTCGAACATCGCGAAACCACCGAGATCCACACGATGACCCTGCGAGAGTGGCGAGAGGCCTCGTCTGGCCGAAGACTCCTGTACCGTCTCTACCGTAATCCTCTGATCCTTTTGCCGGTTGGCGGACTGTTCACATATTTCGTTGCCTACCGATGGCCCAAGAACGCGGTCAAAATCGGTGTTCCTGGCATCATTGCCCATAACCTGATGATGTTGGCGTGGTTCTACATTCTCTACCTACTTGCCGGTTGGACTGGGCTTGCTGTCTTGGCAACGGCAGCCGTGGTCGCATCAATGATCGGCGTCTTCATGGTCTACCTGCAGCACAATTTCGAGGACACCTACTGGGACCGCAAACCGGACCTGGATTTTCGCAGTGCTACGCTACAGGGATCGTCCTGCCTCGATCTTGGACATCTCTGGGACATTGGCACCTGCAACATTGCCTATCATGACATTCATCACTTCATGCCGGCGATTCCGAGTTATCGGTTACGTAAGGCGCATCACGGCATGCCAGAGGAGCTTGCGCGCCAGCAGCGGCGCATCAGGTGGCCGGAAGCGCTCCGCAGCTTCAGGCTGAAGCTGTGGGACGAGGATGCCCAGAGATTGGTACCATTCCCAGATGAAATCTGGCGCTCTCCGATTCCAGCTGAGTAGAAGTGCCAACTGCGATATTGCCGCAGTGGTCTTTCATAGGGGCGAGATTGGCGGGCAATGGCGAATCAAACCCTGCGGAAAGCGATCCCGAATTGACCCCACTTGCCCGGCTCCCACACGGTTCCACCCACGAGCCATATGGAAAGTCGATGGGACCGAATCCGCTTTCCGGGAAGCGATGACTTTCGCCAATTCAGTGATCATGCCAACAGCGGTCTGGATGTTCGAGTTGGCTGGCAGTTGCCGAATTGTCGGTCGCGATTATGGGTCGTCTGCCGAATTGAAACTTGCTCTATGGTCAGGAATCCCCGGCACGGCAAATTTTCTTTAGCGCCTCCCACTCCTGATCAGAGAGCACCGGTGCCTGACTTTGCTGCGCCTCAGCGTTCTGCCATGCCAGTTCGGCACGAAAGCCTGCGGCGGGATGGGTCGAAAAATACAGGGGCAGTTCAAATGTCGGATCCTCAAGTGCTTCAATCCTGTCAAAGAACCTCGCTAGACCGCCGCTGTCGATTCCCGCCGAATTGAGCATTTCCAGGGCGAATTGATCCGCCTCCGCCTCTGCTTCACGTGAGTAACCGGTCCGTAGAAGCCATTCGCCCAAAATCGCCGCCAGGGCACCGCCCGAAACGTCCCCCAACACCAGCGACAGAAGCCCGGCTGATCCTGCGGCTCGCAGCGCATGGCGGGTGGGATCCCGTCTTTCCACATGGCCGATCTCGTGCGCCAACACCCCGGCCAATTCTTCAGGTCCATCGGCTTCACCAAGCAGTCCGCGCATTACCACGATCTGTCCACCCGGCGCAGCGAATGCGTTGATCATCTCGTGATCGAATACCGAAACGTTGATCTGGTATTCCATTTCCTGAACTCGCGTAAGTCGCGCGATCAGCTTTTTCAGAGCGACCTGACCATCCCGGTTCGAGCAATGTAGTGCCCCGATTTCCGTTCCGCCTAAGGCCCGTTCAATCTGTGCGATGACGGATTTCCCTAATGCGGTCTCCTGTTCGACCGGAATCAGGGTTGCGAGCGTGTCAGCCATGCGTGGAAGAATGACGAACAGCACGAGAGCAAGCGCCACAACTGCCATTGAAGTGCGCCAGGCAATTCGCCGCGTGGTTCCGGTCCGGTTATTTCTGCGGAGTAGTTCTGGGCAGGATCGCCGGAGTTCGGCAATCATATCCGGCTCGGAAATGCTGAGTCTGGCTGGCTCACTCCGGGTTTCATCATCACCTTGGGCGTCAATCGTTACAGTTAGCCGGTAACTGCGCGCATCATCGCTCAGCGCTCGGAGACGCTCTATCGGCCATCGCTGCGTAACGGGCAGGGTGTCTCCCGATATGATCAGCTCATTGCCGGCTTTTGCGAACACGACATCGACACTGTGGCGCATGGCAGATTGGCCATCAAAGTACCGCCCCTTGGACCGCGACATCAGAACGCGCCGCCGACATCCAGTGCATCGGCGAATCCCTCCGCGTCTGCGCCTGCGTCAAATGCCCTCTGACGGATGTCATCAAGCGCGGCAGCATTCAGGATAGACACTGATTCAACAAGATGGCTGATGATCGGTTGCGTGATCCACACCAGGACCAGCGCGTCCACCACGGCCAGGGCAGCGAGATACTGCAGGACTACAAGGGCAACCGCAATCGCCGTTGCTGACGCGCCTTCGCCGCTGGTGATCTGGGCAAGAACCGAAGCGGTCACCAAACCTGCGATAGCGAAAATGAAGCCCGCGAGAACGCTGATAATGATTCCCCCGAAAACGATCCTGGCTATTATTGTCGAGGTCCTTGGATTGCCGGCGAATCGTACCTGACCATCCAGAACCTTATGTCGAGTCAGATAGATGAACGCCTTGACCCGGTATGACACGAGGCCGATGAGAAGCCATGTGGTGCCAACGGCGGCCAGAGTCACAGCCAATGGGAGACTGTCAACTGCAACTGCGCCGGAAACCCCGAATATGAGAATGCAGATGCCAATCAGAGGGTGCTTCATTGCGGAGTAAAGTTCAGTCCATTTGCCCTGCTGTTCAAAGCGCACGTCTCCATACCAGCTTCGGTCGACGACAAATTTCTCGAGCCAAAACGTCTTGCGCGGGAGCAAGATTCCGAGCGTTACCACTGTCAGGCTCCAGTGTCCGAGCGCCCGCAGCGCATAACCCCAAGCACCATGATCCATACCAAACCTCAGGCCACGCCAGCGGGTTCGCGCGAGCCGGTATCGCATTGCTCGGTATTGCGCGAAGAAGATGAGCGGCAGCACCGCAATGAAGGTGATGATCGCTGGGCCGAATTGGATCGGTAGTGCGTCGAATTCGTCGGGTCTTTCTGGGTTGGTGAAAAGCGACACGCCGAAGAAGAACAGAGCCAATTGGATTGTTGCCAGATACACAGCAAGGATCACCACAGCGGTGAGGAATCCAAGGAATTTCTCGAGACCTGTTCCGGTGTATTCGAAGCTGTCTCCTTCGAAAGTAACGGAGGACCAAATGTACTTTCGAATCCTGGTCTTGGCCCAGAATCGATAGACGCCCAGCGTGACTGTCGTAAGAAGCCCGGTCACCAATCCCAGCATGAACAATGGAGTCCGTTTTCCGGCGTATTCCCCCTTGAACCGAACTTCAGTTTTCCACATCGCGACGCCCGTGTTCAGTCATTCGTAGTGTTGGCACTGCCGTTTCTCCACGAACTTCTGGCTCTCCAAGATGAGAGCATGGGCAAGCTCAGCCTAGAGCGCAATAGCCATTTGGAAGGCGAGGGAAGACTGTCGCCAGCTAGGGCGGCTGAAACGGAATTCCAGCTACCGTTTCAGCCGCAGCAAGGTTCTGCATCAGGCGCGGATCTTCGATCATTTTGAAGGACTTGTGCCGATGGCAACGTGCTGACGGGTAAACATTGTCAAGATTAACCGCCCCTTCTTCACTTGGTTCCAGACGGTTCGCGCCACCATATTCCTTCGCTTGCCAACAACGCGTGTTCGACAAAGCAGCGGGTGGTGTGACACGCCTTGCGTGACTCACCGCCCTCAAGTCCACGAATGCCGCCGCTACCGGGGAAACGCGCGGTTGACCGACCAACGCGCTGCTCAACCATGCCTTCGCCGGAATTCGGGTTGCCAGCGGAGAGACCTGCCGCCCAGCGGCTGTCGAACCGACTCACGGCTTCTTGTGACGTTCGCGATCGTTTGACGTTGCGTGGTTTTCTCTGTCTGTGACAGGACACGAAAGGCAAGTCTTGGCGCTCCATTCGACGAAAGGCGATATGTTTAGCACCTCGAACTCACACTTCTGGACAAGCCGATTGCGGCAAGCAACTTCGAGAAGTCTGAATTCAATGGGTTTTGGGCATACCATCGAGCTGTCGTTTTCCCGTCGCCCTCGGTTCTGTCGAACATGATGTTGGTCTGATTCCTTAGCATCCAACCAACGAAGTTCATTGCAGGTCCGTTACCAAGTTTGATAAGGGTGAAGATTGCGCTGGCGTCTGGACGCAATACCGCCTCAAGCGCTATCTTGCGACCTGAGGTCATGAAACCTCGAACATACGGAGAGTTTTATCGTTCCGACGCTCAATGATCGTGATCGCTTTCCCAGATCCCATTGGCCGGTGGCTAAGAGTTTGACCTAGAATTCCACATTTAGCGTACTGGACCGACCATGCGAGAGCTTTTGCACAATATATGTGGCCTCAAAAGCAATTTTAGGTCAGGCTGTAAGTTTTCTAGGACAAAAGAATCCGCTTCTCCCTGTTTGCGCGCAGACAGAGTAAGTTCGAACTCGTACGGACATTGTGGCCCTTCGCCAGGCTTTTGAGTGAATTCCACAGGGCCGGTTAACGAGAAGGCTAACCGAGTAGGTGTTGCAATACGGTCCTGATCCCCAAACTTTTATAGGGCAATTGCTGCTAGGCTCGGGTCAAAAGCTGTGGATCATGAGCCAGGAACCGAAAGTGCTTGCTCTCAGAACACTCGATTTTCCGGCAACGGTTGCTCCAAACACTGCCACTATGTTCGGACTGCGCCATGCAGAACCCCCGTGGATCGGCGTTAATCTGCCGAGAATGTCCTGAACCGACTTTCTGGCACGCGGATCGATGATCTGGGGTTCCGAAATCGAGAAAGAGTTCTCGATCTCAACCTTAAATAAAATGTCACTCTCCTTGTAATAATCTAGAATGCGCGCTGTATAGTCGCCATTTCAACGAAAATAGACAGTAATTGGCATTATAGAGCGGATGTGATGCTGGACGAATGAGGTGGGGAAAAGAGATGGCAATTCTACGTTTTGGGCGCTATATTTCCTTCATGAAGTTCGAGTATGACGCCGAAAGGACCGCCGTGCAGCTCCGCGACATCATTAGGACGGAGGCCGCGAACATGGCCCGTGCGCTCCATCTCCTCGAGGACTTGGGGGCGATGCGCCACGGGTTGGCCTTGGTCGAGGGTGGCAAGGCCGATGACTGACGTACCCTTTGACACAATGGCCGCCCTGCGCAGGCTCGAAGCCGGGGGCTTCAGCTCCGAACAGGCCGAGGCGATAACGCAGACCGTTCGCGACGGCGTCACCGGAGGGGTCGCGACGAAGGCCGACATCGCCGACGTGAGGACCGACATCGCCGAATTGAGAGTCGAGCTCAAGTGGATCAAGCTGATCTGGGCCGCCGTCCTGGCAGTGCTCGTCCTGCCTTGGTTGGCCGAAGTGATCTCCGCCAATATGCCCGGGTGAAATCCAGGACTATGGAATCGACCTGCTGTCGTCCCAATACGTTCTGCTCCATTGATTTCGAGGGAGCCCGAGCCCTTTGGGATGATCAGGGCCAGGCACAGGACTGCAGTCTTTACATATCGAGGTGGCCGCCGACGGGTCATTGCCGTGCGCCGCGCCCGACGAAAGGAGAATGCCGACCATTGGGGTGACCGAATTCGACGAGCGCTTAGATGCGGACGAGGAAATGTCCTCCCATGTCAAATCGGCAAATGCCCAGCGTCCCATTCGCAATGCGAAGCGGTTGAATGTCGATAGCAGGGTCTGGATTGTCGCAGATCTGGACCGGTAGGTCGGGAAACTCGGCATCACCCGTCAGGCTGTGATCAAGACGTGGGTCGCCGACCGGCTGCAGCAACCTCCAGATCGAGCCTTTCAGCGGTGTCGCTGGCTCAGGCGAGGTTCGTTTCAGGACGATGCGGTGTCCTGAATTGATCCGGGGTCCAGACGGCACGTTCCTCCCAGGACTGTATCGTACGTGAATTGCAGGATTGCCGGCACAATGCGGGGAGTCGGGATTCGGTGACCCTTGACCTCCTTCAGCGGGAACCTCCCGGATCTCCGCAGCTGTCGAGCGCAGTAGTCCATTCCTACTCGCATAGCGCTGGAATTCGTCCGCAACAGGTATGCTGTTGAGCGGAAACTGGCTTCCGGACCTGGCTGGTCTCACTGCCGCCGTTCCAGTTCACCCTGCTGTTTGAGCCGCTCAACGGTCGCAAGAACGGTCGCGATCCGTTTGGCGTCAGGCGGATGGGTGCCCCAGAACGACAGGCGGCCGTCAGCAAGTCGCGGCGCTTCGCTCCTTGCGAAAAAGCGGGCGCCAACTATTGGATCATAGCCGGCGGTGCGCGTGATGAGCGTACCGAGAGTATCGCTCTCAAGTTCGTAGGCCTGGCTGTAGGCCAGGGAGCCGACGGAGGCTCCAAGCGCCAGATTATCAGCGATGGTCTGTTCGTCGATATCAGGAACCAGGGCCGTGAGGCCGCCCATGATGAGTGCGCCGACCAGCGCCTGCTGCTGTCTTTTCTGAATGTGCCGGCCGATCAGATGGCCGTATTCGTGACCAAGCACGAAAGCGAGCTCGTGGTCATTACGCATATCCCGAAGCATCGATTCGGTGACCATGATGACTGGGCGGGACCGACTGTCATAAGTGAAATATGCGTTCCGTTCCCTCATCCTGCTGTCCACGCCGATTCTGACATCGCAGTTGAAGTCCAGTCTGTCCGCGGTCTCGCGCAGGCAGTAGGACTCCGCTACCGGCTTGATCCGGGCCGCCACCCTGTCGAATCTCCGCTGCCCGACGCTGCCGGAAACCTGGGGTTGGGGAGGAGCCACGCGCGCTTCGGCGAACATTGCCCGCGCTTCGCTCAGATGTCTGGTATCGGGTTCGGGAAGGACATAGTTCGTCCCACATCCCAAGAGCGCCGCGCTCCCGGCAAGCGCGGCAAAGGTGTTTCGAACGTGTTTCCACATCATTCCAGTAGCCATTCAGGAATTCCCGCTTGCCCGAAACGGCTAATGGATATCGACGGTAATCGCAAGTCAGACAACGCTCCGCTCGCGATGCGACGACCAGCAGCCTTCGCAGCCCGATGCTGATCGAAGGTGCGCCTTTGGTCGGAAATTAAGCAGTGATTGAGGCCAGACCCGAGTTGGCGTGATCGGTTAAGGATGCGAAGTGGGTCTTCGACGTGTTCGATCCTGAGCATTGGATTGGCAGACCGGTGGTGTGCGTTGCCCGGAAACCGGTTTCCTAATCTGAGGTCGCCTCCTCCATCGCCGGTCGTATCCGCTCGGTCAGGGCGCGCTTGGTGATCGGACCAGCAAATCTAAGCACGACTGAACCCTCTCCGTCGATGACGTAGGTCTCAGGTATGCCATAGACCCCCCAGTCAAGCGCCGTACGTCCCTGTGCATCGGCACCCACACCCACGTATGGATTGCCAAGTTCCCTAAGAAACGCCAGCGCATCCTTCTCCCTGTCCTTGTAGTTTATACCGTAGATAGGGACTCCTTCATCCGAGAGTCGTTCGAGCGCCGGATGCTCCACGCGACAGGGTGCGCACCAGCTCGCCCAGAAATTCACGAGTTTCACGCCACCATTGCTTAGGGCGGCGTCGGTGAATGGCTGGATTTCACCGATCTGCGTGAGTCTGACGGACGGTGCCGTCTTGCCGACGATTGCCGAAGGAAGTGCGTCAGGATCATCTCGTCCCATGCCCAGATAAAACATGGCGGCAAGGCCTGCAAAAATCAGAGGTGGCAGAATGGCCAGTGACCTAGGCATCGCGTCGCCGCGATTCGACTTCGCTCAAACGGGCCTTGATCCGTCGCGACTGCCACATGCTCAGGATCACGATGCCAATCAGCAGCACGAGGCTGATGCCATATGCACCTAGCACGATTCCAGAGTAGCTTCCGAGGTCCGGCATCACCAAACCCTTTCGTTCAGTTCCAGAGCGAGCAGACGGCGAGCACGGATTTCGGTCCTGGTACGAGCAAGAACAAGTGCCACGAAAAGTAGCGCGAATCCCGTGATCGAGAACAGTGCGGGATACCAGAACACGTCGGCCACGTTTTCTTCCCGGTCCAGACTCAGTGAGGCACCCTGATGCAGCCCCTGGTTCCAGAAATTCACGGCGTATCGGCTCAGCACCGCAAACACGGAGCCCACGAGGCAAAGGATCGCGGTAAGGTCGGCCGCCGTTTCAGGAACTTCGATCGACCTCCATAGGGCCATGTAACCGAGATAGAACAGGAACAGAATCAGGAATGAGGTCAGGCGCGGATCCCATTCCCACCAGGTGCCCCACATTGGTTGCCCCCAAAGAGCACCGGTAACCAGCGCGATGAGCGTGAACGTCACGCCAACAGGAGCGGCTGCCCGTGCCGCGAGCGCGGAGACATGGTGTCGGCGGACCAACCAGACGAGAGACGCAACCAGCATCATGATCCATGCGTTGACCGCCATCATTGCCGCTGGGACGTGAATGAAGAATATCTTTACGGTCGATCCCTGGCGATAGTCGTCCGGCGTTAAGAAGAAACCCCAGATGAGGCCGATTGAAAGACACAGTACGGCGGGCCATGCCACAAAGGGCATGATCGCATCCACTGTCGCGATGAACTTCCTTGGGTTGGCGTATTGCCAGATCGACATGGCATCCGTCTACAACTGGTGTCATTCCGCAACAAGGGAGTCCTGACATGCCACGACTCTTTGCACCGAATTGAGTGACAGTTCTATCGAAGACCGATTCGTAGGGCCGCAGCTGCGGCGAAGGGCAAGAGCGCAAGTGTCGCTAGAGTGATGCCCGCAAGAAGCGCCATTGGAGTAGCCAATGCATGACCCTCGGCACCTCGGCGTGCGCATTCCGCTCCATAAACGAGAGTTGGAACATATAGAGGTAATACCAATAGTGGCAGAAGCGGTCCGCCGCGCCTGACCCTGACCGTCAGCGCTGCACCAAACGCTCCGATCATCGAAAGCGCAGGTGTTCCGATAGCCAGCGATACCGGAAGCCATAGGTATCCCGCTGGAGCGATGTTCAATAGTATGCCAAGAACGGGGGCCGCGAGAGTCAGGGGAAGGCCGGTTGTCATCCAGTGTGCCGCCGCTTTCATCATGACCACGCTCTCCAATGGAATTGGAGATGTGGCAAGTAGTTCCAGCGAGCCATCCTCGTAGTCGATCTGGAACAGGCGGTCGAGTGACAGAAGGCAGGCCAGAAGCGCGGCAACCCAGAGGGTTCCCGGTGCGATGAGTCGCAGAATCGCGCTGTCCGGGCCGACACCCAATGGAACGAGTACAGATGCAACCAGAAAGAAGGCAAGCGAAAGACCGAATCCACCGCCAGATCTGATAGACAGCCTTAATTCGCGCTGTAGCAGGCGGATCATTGAAACACCTCATGGAATACTGACTTCCGATGTGCGCGGGCGCGGAAACTCACGACATCAAGGCCATGAGCAGCGATTTCCAGATCGACATGGGTTGCGACAATTGCCGCACCGCCGCTGCTCAGGTGTTTGCGCAGGGATTGCGTGAAGAGTTCGACGCCAGTTGCATCAAGGGAAACGGTTGGCTCGTCCAGCGCCCAGATAGAGCGCCCGGTGACCAGAAGACGCGACAGGCAGAGCCGACGGCACTGTCCCGCAGAGAGATTTCGTGCTGGCCGATCCCGAACTCCGGCGATGTCGAATGCTGCGAGAGCCTGACCTATGCCTCCTCCGGCATGCAATGAGGCCCAGATTTCAAGATTCTCTGCGACGGTTAGCGTGGGTTTGATTCCATTCATATGACCGCAGTATGCGATCGAGTCGGGATCCACGGTGATCGAACCAGCGGTCGGGGGCTGAAGTCCGATGATCGTCCGTAACAATGTGGTCTTTCCACAGCCGTTGGGCCCCCGCAGCAGCACCGCCTCACCGGATCCAAGCTCCATCGAGACATTCTCGAGCACTGGAATTCCGCCCCGAGCGCAGGCAAGGCCGCTAACCCGAAGCACCGTGTTACCTATACAGGAAGCAGCGCCGCGCCGACGCGGCGGTCCTGGCTGAGAAGCACGTTGTACGTACGGCAGGCCGAACGGGTCGGCATGGGCTCGAACGCGAGGCCAGCAGTCTCAAGGGCTTTCCGGAAGCGGGTCGGAAGAAACGTGATCCGTGGGCCTGTTCCGATGAATGCCACGTCAATTTGTTCAGCAGCGTCCAGGAGTGGTTGAGTGTCGGCATATCCTATCCAACCGCTTGCGCCGGAAGGAAGCACCAAGGCGGGCCCTCTGATGATCTCCCCATTTATACGAAAGAAACCAGGGCCGTAGCTATCGATGGGTCGGGCCTGCATGCCGGAATATGTCACTTCGCTCATGCGCATCACATTGCATCCCATGTCGGGAGACCGCTAATCGCCGATCCCGCGATGATCGTGTAGGCGACCCAACGATATACTTCCTCACGTGCGGGGTCAAAGATGACGACGCCAATGGCAGCGGCCGCTGCATACAGTGGCAGTAAGCATAGACCTATGAGTATAGGCTCGAACTCAATCAGATCGTTGGCGAAAAACAGTGCGATCAAAAAGATATCGAGCAGCAACAGAAACAGGAAGATGTTGGCGCGGATGGTGGTCACCGGCAACGGGCGCGCCATGTATAGCAGTATGACCGGTGGCCCAGGCAACCCAACGGAACCGCCCGTCATGCCAGCGAGAGCGCCCGTTCCGAGAACCACTGTTCGTGTCAGGCGCTTTCTGAACCTGAAGCCCGAGATCAGTATGGCCAGAAGGACGACTGTCACCGCGGCAATTGCGTATCGAAATGTATCCGGTTGCATGGCCAGCAGAAGTGCAAGGCCAGCCGGAGCACCGATGAGTGCGCCTGTGCCGAGAAGAAGGACGTCCCGGAGCTGTCCGTGACGAAGTGCGCCGGGTATCGCCGGAATTGGTCCGAAAAGGTCCAGGACAAGCAGGGTGATCAGAACCCAGACCGGATCGAAAACCTGAGCCGCAAATGGCAGATAGACCATCGCAGTGCCGAAACCGGAAAAACCGCGCACCAGACCGGCAAGGACGCTTCCGATCGCGAGCAGCAGGAAACCATCCGTCGTCATCGCGAGGGAAATTGCCTCTCCCATCCTCCTAGGGGCCGGCTCCGCCGTACTGGTTGCCTTGATTGGCGTCGGGCTTGGACCAATCGCGCTTGGTGCCGAGATGCAGCAGGATATTTGACGCCACAAAGATCGACGAATAGGTGCCTACAATCACTCCCCAGGTCATCGCGAAGACAAAGCCGCGTATGACGTCACCGCCAAGGATCAGAAGCGCGATGAGGGCAAGCAATGTGGTTCCAGAGGTCATGACTGTCCGGCTGAGTGTTTCGTTTATGGAGAGATTGAGTACATCCTTGATCGGCTTTTTCCGGAACTTGATGAGGTTCTCCCGCACGCGGTCAAAGACCACCACCGTGTCGTTGAGCGAATAGCCGACGATGGTCAGCAGCGCCGCAATGATGGCAAGGTCGAACTGAATCTGAAGGACTGAGAAAACTCCGATGGTCAGGATCACATCGTGAACCAACGCGGCCACGGCACCGAGCGAAAACTGCCATTCGAAGCGCAACCAGATATAGACGAGGACGGCCCCGATCGCGAGCAGGACCGCGATGATGGCTGTCACGACCAGCTCTCCTGAAACTTTGGGACCAACCGACTCCACCGATGGGAATGAGATGGATGAATCAATCGCCTGCAGCGCCGCTTCAACCGCCAGAACAGTTTCCGCCGAAACGCTTTCGTCGCCTTCCTGCGCCTCGATACGAACCATCGCTACATGCTGGTCGTCTCCGAAGGTTGGATCGAAGACCTCCGTGATCGAAATGTCACCAAGTCCCAGCGGTTGTATGGCTTGCCGAAACGCTCCGACATCAACGGGCTGTGCACTCTCGGTGCGGATCGTCGTTCCGCCGCGGAAGTCGATGCCGTAGTTAAGGCCGACAACCAAGAACAGCAGCACGGAAGCCACGATTGCCGCAAGCGATGCGCCGAAAGTGACTTTTGAGTGTTGGAAGAAATCCCAACTGGTGTTGGAGGGGACGAGCTTGAGGCGCATGTTTCAGATCTCAATGGTCTTTGGTCGGCGGCGCTCAAACCACATAATGATCATCAGTCGAGTGACGAAGATCGCAGTGAAGACCGATGTAATGATTCCGAGGCCCAGGGTAACCGAAAAACCGCGTACCGGTCCTGAGCCCATGATGAACAGGATCGCAGCGGTTATGAACGTGGTTATGTTTGCGTCAATGATTGCGCTCAGTGCCTTTTCGTATCCCAATTCGATGGCACGGGCCGGACCTCGTGCAGTCTTGAGCTCCTCCCTGATGCGTTCGAAGACGAGGACGTTGGCATCCACGGCCATACCGATCGTCAATACTATTCCTGCGATCCCGGGCAGTGTCAGCGTCGCGCCGATGGCTGAGAGAAGCCCAAAGATCATCGCCACGTTCAGAACGAGCGCGACATTTGCGATGATGCCGAACCAGCCGTAACTCAGAGCCATGAACACCAGCACTGCGCCGAATGCGATGAGGCAGGCAACGCGGCCGGCGTCGATGCTGTCCTGCCCAAGTTCCGGCCCGATCGTGCGTTCCTCGAGAATGGTCATCTCGGCGGGTAGCGCACCAGCCCTCAGCAAGACGGCCAGTTCCGTCGATTCCTCCACTGTGAAACGGCCGGTTATCTGGCCCGAACCGCCCGGGATCGCTTCGCGGATCGTCGGAGCGCTGATGACTTCGCCATCCAGGACGATGGCGAACGGAGAGCCGACGTTGTCGGCCGTGTATTGTCCGAATTTTCGTCCGCCGGTTGGGTTGAAGCGGAAATTGACCGATGGTTGCCCGTTCTGGTCGAAAGCTGGCTGGGCGTCGTTTAGGTCCTCTCCGGAAACGACGGGTGTCTGCTCGAGAATGTAATAGACACCCTCTTCGTCCAAGGATGGGTATATGAGGTTGCGGGGTCCCGGTGCACGGTTCGGGTCTTCGGTGCGGCTGACGACAGGATGGAAAGTCAACCGAGCCGTGGTACCGATGAGGCTCTTGAGTTCTTCGGCACTTCCTATTCCGGGGACCTGGATCAGTATCCGTTCCTTGCCTTGACGCTGAATGGTAGGCTCGCGCGTTCCAACCTCATCAACCCGTCGGCGGATGATCTCGAGGCTCTGCTGTATCGTTCGCTCATTTGTCGCAAGCTGTTCAGCTTCCGAAAGGGTGACAATGATATCCGTTCCGTCGTCGGTCACTTCGATGTCCGTGGACCCCGCACCGGTAAGCGACACGACAGGCCGTGCCAGCTCGCGCACGGCCTTGAGCGCGGTCGCCATTCCTTCAGGCTGGCTGACTCGCACACGCAGTTCGTTCGGAGGCGAGTCCTGCCTCCGAACGGTTCCCACTGAATCGCGTTCCTCGCGTAGTGCATCCCGAACGTCGGGCCAAAGCCCATCGAGCCGGTCAGCATGGACATCCTCAACGTGGACTTCGGCAAGCAGATGGGCACCACCCCTCAGGTCCAGGCCAAGGTTGACGATGGTCGACGGAAGCCAGCTTGGCCATGCGTCGCGGGCCACCACCCGGTCGGGCGTCTCTCCCAGCGCCTCGATTTCGGCCACTGCGTCGTTGTGCCGCTCAACCCGGGTATAGAACGAGTTGGGTAAGGCGAAGAGCAGGCCAAGCGCAACAAGCGCAAGAATGACCACGCGCCGCCAGACGGGTATCTGTAGCATGGCCTATTCCTTGGGGGCGTCGGCCTTGGTAAGGACCTGTGCGATTGTCGAGCGAACGACTCGGACTGTCACGCCCTGGGCGATTTCGACTTCAAGTTCGTTCTCATCCTTGACCTTGGTAACTTTACCGATCAATCCGCCTTGTGTCACAACCCTGTCTCCGCGTCGCAGGGACTCCACCATCTTCCTGTGATCCTTGACCTTTTTCTGCTGAGGTCGGATCAGAAGGAAATACATGATCACAAAGATCAGAATCAGGGGAACGAAGCTACCAAACGCTCCAAAGCCCCCGGCCTCCTGAGCAAAGGCGGGCGTAACAAACATATGCGGATCCTTTAGCTGTGTGGTGCCTTGCGTAGCACCCTGCATCTGGTTGGCGGGCATACTAGCCGTGGCGCTGTCGGTGTGCAAGGTATGTAGACGGGTTCAGGTGTGGCGGGAATTTCAGCGGCCTGGCTTCGACTCGCTCGGCTCGAATTCACGTGAATTTGAGGGTGTTGGACCAGTCTGTCCGCAACCATACCGCGAGATCGGATTCATCGAATGACGTTTGCGAGGTGGTGGAATTGTCTTGTGCCCTTTGCGGTTTTTCCTGTGTCAGAACCGTTCCTACGTAACAGCTCTTCCGATCTGACCGGTCGGGACCGGGCCTGGACCACCCGGCGAAGGTGGCTCACAGGCACCGTTGGCTCCTGTATTGTATGTCCAGAGAGAAAGGTGGTGCCATGCATATATTATCCCTAACCGACATGCTTGACAGATACGTCCGTGCGAAGGTCGCCTTCGGACTGCACGACAGTGCGTCCGACGTGATCCACCAGGCACCGCACCTGAAGACTGGGGCCGATGCGTCGCATGAAGCGACCGACCCCGGAACGTGGCAGGCCGAAAACGGGGATCCGTGCCTGATTCCGTGACCACTCCGCTGGCCCGACAAGACATGACGGGGATTGGTCGCCATGTCTGGGAGCGGTGGGGCGATATTATACCAAACCAAATAAATCATTGCCGATAGGCGCCCCTGATCTCACGGCACCGCCCATTCCCTCGTGGTGATCCGCGTGATCTCGCCCTTCCGGCCGATGAAGGCGTCCCAGACGCGCTCGACCACCTCCCTGACGTGCTCCGCGCTTTCGAACACCCGGTTGGCGAAATGCCGGTGCTTCAGGACGGAGAACACCGTCTCCACCGGGTTCAGTTCCGGGCTGTAGGGCGGCAGCCGGAGCAGGGAGACGCTGTCCGGTATCCCCAGGTCTTTCGACCGGTGCCAGCCCGCGCCGTCGAGGACCACCAGGGCGTGCTTTCCGGCGGGGACCCGCTCCCCGATCTCCCGGAGGTGCCGGTTCATCTCCCCGGTGTTGGCCCTGTCGCAGACATGCCCGACCGCGTCGCCGGTGGCGGGACAGGCGGCGGAGAACAGGTACACGTATCCGTACCGGTGGTCCCGCACGACGCGCGGGCGCGTCCCTTTCCGCGCCCAGACCCTCGACAGCATGCCCTTCTGTCCCACCCGCGCCTCGTCCTGGAAGTAGACGAGCACATCCTCCGGGGCCACCCCGTCGGGCACCGCCTTACGGGCCAACCGGCTGAAATCCCTGCGGAATCCCTCCCGGGCGGCGGGGTCCGCCCTCGGGTGGACGGGCCGCGGGGACATGTGCCGGAAGCCCAGCCTCCGCACCAGCTGGCGCGCGCCCTCCAGCGTGTACGCCACCCCGAAGCTGCCCGCGATCCGCCTCCGGACGTCGGCGACGGTCCAGCGGGAGGGCCCGCCCGCGTCGGGGTCCGGCCCCCCATCCAGCCACGACACGACCTCCTCCGCCTGTCCGCCGTCCAGCTTCGGCGGCGCCCCCGGCCGGGCGGCGTCCCGCAGGCCGCCGGGGCCGTCGGCGTTGTAACGGACAACCCAGTCGCGGAGCGTCCGGACGCCCACGCCGGCGGCGGAGGCCACCTCGGTCCGCGATAGCCTGCCCTCGATGACCAGCGCGATCGCGCGCATCCGGCGGCGGCAGTCGCGGAACTTGTGTTTCCGGGCCAGTTCGCGTAGTTGTTCGGGTGTGTGGTCGGTGCGCGACACCATGACTTTCGCAGGCATGCCGTTCTCTCCTTATGCATGTTTCCAAGGCACAGGATACAGGACGGCGCCACCGGTCACACGCAGAATATTGCCGTGTCACACAGCATGATGTTCAGTCTTTGTTCTGGGCACATTATTAATTTGGTTTGGTATTATCGCCAGTAACCGGATATGAGAGTCAGCGGACCACGAACAGGAACGTTGGAGAAGTCGGATTCGCTCCTTGGGCCGGATTCTGTGCCATTCCAGACGCGCGCTCTGTGGCCACTTGACACTCTCTGTCTTGTGCCCAGCAATCTTGATTGACATCCTGATCCGTGTGCCGACGCCTTGAAATGGAACCGATTTCGGAGAAAGCCAGAGAATGAACAAACAAACCGGAAATGGGTTGCTCGAACTTGAAGTGACGGATTTCGGGCCGATTGTCGAGGCTAAAGTTGACCTTCGACCTCTGACCGTGTTCGTTGGGCCGAGCAATACCGGGAAGTCCTATCTCGCGATCCTGATCTATGCGCTGCACCGGGTTTTCGGTGGTGATCCTAGAATTAGGGAAAGGGGTCTTTCGAGTCTAGGATTGCCGTTTCGACTAGGCAACGAGAAACTATCTCTTGATGAGGCGAGTGCCGATGCCCTATTGAAAGTGGCTCGTTCTCTCGGATCAGATTCAGAATTGCGGGATCAAAATACTGTCGTCTTGCCTCATTTCGCAGCTGATGCCGTTCGTTCTATGTTCGATGGGTTTGCAGATGTTCTTTCCAAAGAAATCGGGCGATGCTTCGGCGTCAGCAAACCTCGTGCCCTGCTCCGTAAAGGCCAGACTCGGTCGTCGCAGATTGTAATACGGCGGCGAGTCTCGGATCAGGGGAAATTTGCAGAACATAGAATATCTCTCGGACGGGAGGCCGAATTCAAGACCATGGTCCCAGCTGAAGTACCAATCCCGATCATAGATGGGATCCACCTAAGACACTTGAAACGCATCTATCCCATGCGCTTCCTGAACGAGGGAGAATGGGCAGTGGATGTGTCTGATCGGGACTATGTCGCTAGGCGGACTTTATCGTCAGTGGCTGCAATGGTGCTGCCATCGCTGGTCGGCCCTCTACATCTGCCAGCGTATTGCTTGCCAGCTGACCGGACCGGCGTTATGCGCGCCCACAACGTGGTGGTCGGTGCCTTGATTGCCAGCGCACCTACTGCGGGTCTGCGTCCCGTCACCCGCACACCAACGCTTTCCGGGGTGTTGGCGGATTTCCTCGAGCAGCTGATCGAAATAGACCGGATTGGGCCTGCCAACCGAAAGGCCAAAGAAGATATCGGCAGGAATATCGAAAACGCTCTTCTTGGAGGAGCGGTGCTCATTGATCGATCCACCCACATCGATTACCCGAGTTTCGCTTACCGCCCTCACGGATCGAAAGAAAGCCTGCCACTGGCGAACGCCTCTTCGGTGGTTTCGGAGCTTGCGCCAGTGGTTCTGTATCTCCGTCACATGATCAAGCCCGGTAATGTCCTGATTGTCGAGGAGCCGGAATCACACCTGCATCCGGGAATGCAGGTCGCGTTCACACGCCAGATCGCTGCACTTATTGAGGCGGGTGTCCGGGTGATAATCACCACACACAGCGAGTGGCTGCTCGAGGAACTGGCAAACATCGTTCGGCGTTCGCAACTCCCTAGGGCCGAACGTGGTGACGAACCTGCGCTGCGCTCCGATCAGGTGGGCGTATGGCTATTTGAGCCGAAGCAACGTCCCAAAGGGTCGGTCATCGGCGAAATTCGTCTCGATGAAGCTGGTCTGTATCCTTCCGGCTATGACAAGGTTGCTAGGGCACTACATAATGAGTGGGCCGATATCTCAAGCAACCTCAAGGCATCCTCGTGACTGCGCTGCTGAAGGTCATCCGCCGCAGGATAGACAGGAACTGTCTGGTCAGGGGCGGATTGAACAAGGGTGGATGCAAGGTCGTCATGACTGGTGTGCCTCCGTTCCGGCTCGTCGTCGATTTCGACAAGCCGGGCTCGCCGCTGCCGACAGGCGTGAAGCGTCGTGACTACTTTCTGTTTGCTGAAGACAAGCGAAACAGGCGTAGATGGGTCGTGGTACTTGAACTGAAGCGGGGACAGCTGCGGACGGATCAGGTCGTTCGGCAATTGCGGGCGGGAACTTCTGCCGCGGAAAACCCTGTCCCCCCGGGAGAAGCATTCTGGTTTCGACCGGTGGCTGCCTCAGGTACCGTACCCTAGTACGAAAGACTGCGGCTCAGAAACAGCGCGAACATGATTGTCCTTCACGGGAAGAAGGAGCCTGTCAGGTTGATATCGTGTGGTGCCAGACTGGTAACGGCACTCGACTGATGGACACTGGGTGTCAGCCAGATTCGTTACGCCTTTACCATTCCCTGTTACGGCTTCAGATTGTCTTCGATGGCGTTCTTTAACATTTGCCGTTCAGCCAATTCGCAACAGCATTGTCGGACCTCCTGCCGTATCTCCCACTTCAAGCGCGCTGTTCGTCGGTCTCAATGCTGTCATATCCGCGTCTTTGGAGAATTTCTCCTTCAGCTGCGGGAATGGACGGAACACGTGGGATCATAAGGTTTCGCATCGGGTGATCGTGAATAGCCACATTGTGTTTCAAGGGAAGCCAATCTAGGTATCTCCGCACCTTAACCAGCAGGTGCTGCAATGCACGATATCCGAGAAGTCCGAAAAGACCCGGCTGCGTTTGATGCTGGTCTGTTACGTCTGCGGGAAGATCCGGCATCTTCGCGCATCCTGCAGATAGACTTGGCCAGGCGGAGGGCGATCGCTTCTGCAGAAGAAGCGCAGGCCGCGCGAAAGAAGGCCAGTAAGGAGGCGGGTGTTGCAAAGGGGCGGGGTGACGTACAGGAATTTGAGAGGCTGCGCGAGGTAATCGCCGAATCCAAGGATGAGATTGCACGCTTGGATCGCCAGGCACGCGAAATGGATGCGGAGCTACGTGAGATTCTCCTTGGACTGCCAAATCTGCCCCTTGAGGATGTTCCTGATGGGGAGGACGAAAGCGACAATCGGGAGATCCGTCGCTGGGGTGAACCCAGAGAGTTCGGATTCACGCCCACCGAGCATTTTGAGCTTGCCGCCGTTCAGGGGTTGATGGATTTCAAGACGGCCGTGAGACTGTCGGGGTCGCGCTTTGTGGTGCTCAAGGGAGCCGTTGCCCGGGTCCACCGCGCTCTCGCGCAGTTCATGCTTGACGTTCACACGAATGAAAACGGGCTGACCGAGGTCGCCGCACCGGTCCTGGTTCGCGAGGACGCGATGTATGGCACCAACCAGTTGCCGAAATTTGCCGCAGACAGCTATCGAACCGAGGACGGTCTGTGGCTGATTCCAACGTCAGAGGTGACGCTGACCAACTCGGTGCGTGAGTTGATTCTTGATGAAGAAGAATTGCCCATTCGTCTGACAGCGCATTCCCAGTGTTTTCGTTCGGAAGCGGGAAGTGCTGGGCGGGATACCACAGGCATGCTGCGTCAGCATCAGTTCGAGAAAGTTGAAATGGTTTCGATCACCCATCCTGACAGATCGTTGGGTGAGCAGGAGCGTATGACTCGTTGCGCTGAGGACATACTTGAGAGGCTCGGGCTGCCATATCGAACGGTTGTTCTCTGCACGGGTGACATGGGCTTCGGGGCACGCAGAACCCATGATATCGAGGTTTGGTTGCCCGGGCAGGGCACATACCGCGAGATCAGTTCGGTATCTGTTTGCGGCGACTTCCAGGCGCGGCGCATGAACGCCCGGTATAGGCCCAGGAATGGCGGGAAGCCAGAGTTCGTTCACACTCTGAATGGCTCGGGGCTTGCGATCGGGCGCACCTTGATCGCGCTCCTGGAAAACGGACAGCAGGCCGACGGCTCCGTCGATCTGCCCTCGGCGCTTCACGACGGGTATCTTGGAGGTAAGCAGCGAATTTCTGCCGAAGGGAAGCTGGTCTGAAACCCATAGCTTGGGACACCTGGAGAAACTCCGCAACTGTCAGTGGGCGCGCAGAACTGACCCACTTTGCACCCCTTCCTTTCGCGGCGTCCTCTTTCGGACAGGAGTTTCTTCGGGGGGTGCTGAACCGATGGCATGGACATCCGCCTTCTGGCCGACGGAATCATGGGAGGGGCCTTCGCGAAGTCGCGGCGCTGCCCGGTCCCCGCGACCCGGATGCGTATCTGTTTCCGAAGAATGCCGGTCAATGGTCCGCCCAAGTCATCGTCGATTGCTGGCGCACGGTGTGCGCCGACGTCGGGCTCGGCAGACTCCGCCTGCATGACCTTCGCCATACCGCAGCCAGCCAGGCCGTCATGGTGGGCGAGAACCTGCCCTTGGTCGGAAAGCTACTCGGGCACCGGTTAAACCCACATCGCCGACGAGCCTTTGGTCGAAACCGCCGCGGGGATCGGGAACATCATCGCATAGGCGATGGAAGGGCCGAAGACTCTACCACAGTTCATCCGAGTCCATGGTGTTCCTAGTTAGAGGGTTGACGCGCTTCGGCCTTGCGCCTATGATCCGCCGCAAGATGCAGCAGTGTGCGGCAAGATGCAATGGCAGCCAAGGAACGTCTCACCGTGAAACTCCTGAATTCCAGGAACTTCAACGGCTCGCAAAGCAGCATAATGTTTCAATGGCGTGGCTTGGTCGCCGTGCCATCGCTTGGTTCCTGGAGCGGAACAACAGTAAACGCGAGCTTCCGTTTCCCCCAAATGTCAGCGGACAACTGGAACGGTAAATGGTTGGCATTGTAGGAACCTTCTACGAGTTCTTTGCTGGTGCCGGCATGACGCGTGCCGGTCTCGGAGATCGGTGGCGCTGCAGGTTCGCCAATGACTTTGACCGGAAGAAGTCCGCCACCTATGCCCTCAACTGGGGCGAAGAGAATCTTGTCTGCTGCGACGTCCGCGACGTGACCACGGACGACCTGACAGGCGTTGCCGATCTTGTTTGGGCGTCGTTCCCATGTCAGGATCTATCCCTCGCTGGAGGCGGAGCCGGCCTGAAAGGAGAACGCTCCGGTACGTTCTGGCCGTTCTGGCGTCTGATGACGGCCCTGGCTTGCGAATCGCGCGCACCGGCTGTGATTGTTCTGGAGAATGTCTGCGGAACGCTTTCCTCTTACGGCGGTAAGGATTTCAAGGCCATTTGCAAGGCGTTCCGTGATGGCGGCTATAGGTTCGGGGCCTTGGTCATAGACGCCGTTCACTTCGTCCCTCAGTCGCGGCCCCGTCTCTTGATTGTCGCGGTGCGGGCAGACATTCCCATTCCCGGCACGCTTCGCGAGACGGGATCCGGGCGAGTGTTTCACCCTCGCTCGCTTC
Organism: Paracoccaceae bacterium; assembly: GCA_965203605.1. Classification (GTDB taxonomy): domain Bacteria; phylum Pseudomonadota; class Alphaproteobacteria; order Rhodobacterales; family Rhodobacteraceae; genus JAPOUP01. The sequence goes on from OZ241902.1 coordinate 132,011, forward strand.
GGGACGCATTCGAACGGCTGCCCGCCGACTTGAAGGAAGGTTGGATGTGGTGGCGGCTCCCCGTGCCGCCCGTACGCAACAGCGGCTTTTCCGACTTCCTCGAAGAACGCCCGCAAGACGTGCTTTGGCATACGCCCGTCGAAACGCGGAAGCTGCTCGGTATGATGAGCGACATAAACCTCGACAAGGTTCGCGCGGCGAAGCGAGAAGGGCGGCGCGTCGTCGGGACTGTGTATAAGCGTACACGGCGCGACGAAACCGGCCGCAGGGTCCAGCGCGCCGAAGTGCGGTTCGACGATGTCGCCGGCTGCCTGCGCACTCCAGCCGGCGGATCAAGCCGTCAACTTGTCTTGGTCGTCGAAGGTCGCAAAGTGCGGTCGCGCCTCATCTCAAGTCGCGAGACCGCACGACTCATGGGCCTTCCGGATGACTACACCCTGCCCGACAACTACAATGAAGCCTATCACCTGACGGGCGATGGGGTGGTTGTGCCGGTGGTTCGCTTCCTGGCGGACGCGCTCATCGAGCCAGTGGTCTTGCACGCGACCGAGCTGCGCGAAGCCGCATGAGCGTCATCCCATGCGAGCGAAACAGTAGCCTTCGACAGCGAATCGAGGCGTTCGCCGAGACTCTGAAGACTGAAGCGCATACGCTTGGCGACCACGGTCTGAGCGCGGCCGAGTTCTACAGCAGCGGCGTGTTCCGGGGTGCCATCGAGCGCGTTCGAGGACAGTTCTCTGCCAGGATGCGCGACAAGCGGGAATTCGTCCAGCATGTTCTCAACCACATGCAGGATGCGGGTTTCATATCGGGCTGGGAATCCGCTGGGGAAGCCAATCGCCACGACTATGCCGTCAGTCTCGAATCGGGCCGAACCGCCATCATCGAGTTGAAGGGCTGTCTTGACGGCAATAACACCAACATCTTCGAGCGACCGCCGAACGCCGATGAGTTCATCATTTGGAGCATTTGCACGAACACCGGCGCGGACCCACGTCACAACGCGTGGTCCGGCGTCCATACGCGCCTGAGCGCGGAAATCATCTCCCGTGAACAGCGCGTTGACGGAATAGTCATATGGGACATGGTGTGCGGCACTGTTGGGCGGCCTTGCCCCAAATTGGAGGCCGACGCTTCCCGAGTAACCGTTGTCGGTCCGTGCTCGCTGCCCCCGCCGTGCCTGTACGTCCTGCCTTCCACGATTCCAAGTCCTCGCAACAATCCCACCCCGCAGCCGCAGCGGCTTTCCGACGTCCAGATAATGCAAGCCTTCAACGAGTGCTTCCGGTGCAGGCCCGAGGAGATCAACTATGTCAGCTTCGGCGTTGCTCATCGAGATGCTGACACAGTCCGAACGACGCGCATTGTTCGGGATAACTTAGTCCAGAGGGAATCCGACCCGACTGCCATCCGACGGTCGTAGCCATGACCTCGAAGTGGCCCAGCCGGACCATATGCGCCGTCAAGGTTCCCGAAACCAGATCCGAGATGACCGTGCGGCGGTTCTTGCACCGTATGGGCCATTGATATGGGCTGCACCGGAGGGACTTGCCGGGAAAGCCGGATATCGTGTTATACCAAAGAGCCTCTTGCACAATTACTGCGGTTCGGGCAGCCGCGGCAAGCCTTTCGGTTCCGCCAGGGTCGCGGCACCGGATCCGACGGGTGCCCGGGGCGTCTGCACGGGCCAGGGTGTGGCGGAATGCCGCAGTTGGTGGCCCGACGGGCGCCGTCCGCGCATGGCTGGCCGCGCCGTCCCCTCCGGGGCGGCGTCCGTGGCGGACGGACCTGCCGGAACGGACGGTGTCAGATGGTGAGCCGCATCAGCTGTTCCACCGTCAGGGCCAGCACGCCGAAGAACAGGTGGCAGGCCACCTTGGCGTGCCCACGGACGCGGACGTGCCGGGCACCGTAGGAGTCCTTCAGCGCCGGGTTCACCCGCTCGACGCTGGAGCGCTGCCGGTAACGGACGCGGTCGTGGCGTATGTGGCCCGCTTTCCGCTGCGCCAGCGCCTCTTTCCTGAGGCGCTCCTTCAGCGCCGCGTCGCGTCGCGGGTTGGTGTCGGTGATCGCCACGCGCCCCGTCAGGTAGGCGTGGAACCCGATCTCCAGCGAGTCGTAGGCCGCGTCCATGAGCTCGTAACAGTGGTCCACCCGCAGCGCCGTCATCCTCGAAAGAGGGATCGCGGCCTGGCTGTCGTGCAGCGACGCCGAGGTCAGGATGCAGCTGACGGGGACGTCCCCATCGGCCGCGTCGATATGCAGTTTGTACCCCCTCCAGCTCTCTTTGTACCCCTTGGCGTTGCGTTTCGTCCCGGTGTCGCAGGCCTTCGGCAGCCCGTCGGCCATCTCCGCGGCGGTCATCCCGTCCCGCAGCTGCCGCTCCAGCCGGGTCGGCTCCCTCGGCACCTCCTCCCCCTTTTTCGGGCGTCCGCGCTTTCGCTTCGGCCGCTCCTGCGGCTTCGGCTTCGGCGCCGGCCTCTCCCGCCCGACGATCGCCGTGGAGTCCCTGGAGATGTGGCCCACGACCGAGCCGGCATACGCGGAGCGGACCAGCGCCTCGTGCATCCGCTCCGGCAGACGGGTCTCCGCGAACCAGGCGAAGGCGCGGGAGAACGTCGATTCACTGGGAACCTCCGACACGCGGGACCAGCCGCACAGGCGCCGCAGCGTCGGGTCGTACAGCAGCCGGTCGACCAGCACCACCGTGGTCGGCATGTCCCACACCGCCTTCGCGACGAAGGCCCGCGCCAGCGCCCTGCGGTCGGCGGGCGGGTTGCCGACGCCCCGGTGGCTGTAGTGGACGTGCCTTTCCACCTCCACCAGGTCCAGGACGGCGATGAACCTGCCGTGCCTCACGCCCAGCGGGCCGACCTCCCCGGCGAGGGAAGGCAGAAGTTCCCCTTGAAACCGCTGCCAGGCATCTGATATGGATGATCGCAGGGACATGGAGCCGTCTCCCCGTATGTTGTGGCTGTAACACCCGCTCCATACCAGAGGGACGGCTCCATATCCAGGCCCCCGATCAGAAAAAAGCGCCCGTTTCCGAAAAAAAACCGCCTGATCGGGGAGTTCTGCAAGAGGCTCCAAACCAAATAAATCATTGCCGATAGGCGCCCCTGATCCCACGGCACCGCCCATTCCCTCGTGGTGATCCGCGTGATCTCGCCCTTCCGGCCGATGAAGGCGTCCCGGACGTGCCCGACCACCTCCCGGACATGTTCCGCGCCTGCGAACACCCGGTTGGCGAAATGCCGGTGCTTCAGGAGGGGGAACACCGTCCCGCCCGGGTTCAGTTCCGGGCCGTGGGCGGCAGCCGGAGCAGGGAGACGTTGTCCGGTATCCCCAGGTCCTTCGACCGGTGCCAGCCCGCGCCGCCGGGGACCACCAGGGCGCGCTTTCCGGCGGGGACCCGCTCCCCGATCTCCCGGAGGTGCCGGTCCGTCTCCCCGGTGCTGGCCCTGCCGCACACGTGCCCGACCGCGTCGCCGGTGGCGGGACAGGCGGGGGGGAACAGGTACAGGTGTCCGTACCGGTGGTCCCGCACGATGCGCGGGCGCGTCCCTTTCCGCGCCCACACCCCCGGCAGCATGCCCTTCCGCCCCACCCGCGCCCCGTCCTGCAGGTAGACGGGCACATCCTCCGGGGCCACCCCGTCGGGCACCGCCTCCCGCGCCAACCGGACGGAATCCCCGCCGAATCCCTCCCGGGCGGCGGGGTCCGCCCTCGGGTGGACGGGCCGCGGGGACATGTGCCGGAAGCCCAGCCTCCGCACCGGCCGGCGCGCGCCCTCCAGCGCGCACCCCACCCGGAGGCTGCCCGCGACCCGCGCCCGGACGTCGGCGACGGCCCGGCGGGAGGGCCCGCCCGCGTCGGGGTCCGGCCCCTCCTCCAGCCACGACCTGACCTCCCCGGCCTGTCCGCCGTCCAGCTTCGGCGGAGCCCCCGGCCGGGCGGCGTCCCGCAGGCCGCCGGGGCCGTCGGCGCTGTGACGGACAACCCGGTCGCGGAGCGTCCGGACGCCCACGCCGGCGGCGGAGGCCACCCCGGTCCGCGACAGCCTGCCCCCGGTGACCAGCGCGATCGCGCGCAGCCTGCGACGGCGGTCGCGGAACCTGTGTTTCCGGGCCAGTTCGCGTAGGTGTCCGGGTGTGTGGTCGGTGCGCGACACCATGACTTTCGCAGGCATGCCGTTCTCTCCTTATGCATGTTTCCAAGGCACAGGATACAGGACGGCGCCACCGGTCACACGCAGAATATTGCCGTGTCACACAGCATGATGTTCAATCCTTGTTCTGGGCACATTATTAATTTGGTTTGGTATTAGACGCACGCCGCGAGGTCAACTTCGTTCACGGATGTCTTGGCACGACCACTCCTGCAAGCGCGGGAGCCGTTTGCCGAAAACCAATGCCAGTTACCGGCAGGCGAAATTCGCTGGCAACGTCGAAAGCCACACCGACCAGATCGACGGGATTCGCGTTGTAAGCGTGCGAACTCACCGACGTGAATGCGGTTGCCCATCGTCTGCGCGCTTTCCTCGATGTGACCGTCAGCCCGTGTTTGTTGGGAGAGACCTGCCGCCGATCCACTCCGCAAGCGGGCAACCGTTCGCCGGTGTTCCTTGGGTGCGTCGCTTCGCGACTGGGCTATCCTGCCGAGCCGGCTTCGCAGTCTCAACACTTCGGACCGGTATCCCCCGTGCGTCCGCTCACCGACGCCCGCAGGAGCGCTGGCCGTTCCACCAACGTGTTCGGCAGCACACTCGGCACAACCGCCAGCGTTTCCAACAGCGCCGCCAACGCCGCTAACGTGAAGGCCGCGTCCTCCCGTTCCCGCATTGTCCTGTTACCTCGCGCTTCCTATACCGACGCTCGGAAGCTGTGCGGCGACTCGTGGACTGTCTCCGGAAATGCGCGTGCGGCAGGCACTGCAGTTCAAGCGCCGCTCGGGCCAGATGCTGATCGCACGACGGCTTTCGTCGATCGGCGGATGGAGCGTTCGGGAAGCGCGATTCGGACGCTGTTCGACACGGAGTTCACTCACCCGACGCCGCCCAATGGCGACTTTCAGCTCAATCTGGCGGAATGTTCTGCGTGACCGTCGAAGACCCGGTAGTTCCTGGGTTTCGGACCGTCTTGGCGTGGCGGGCGATGATCGGGGCGAACCACGCCGCGTCGTAACTTTGGGAAACAGCCGGATTTCGGATGGTTCGAAGCTCCATCCTGCGGGAGATTGATGGCTCAGCTTGCTCTCCCTCACTGGATGATCTAGAGAAACTCCGGCCGCGAAACTACAGGTAGCTCAATGCGTCTTTCCCGATATTTCCTTCCCGTCCTGAAGGAAACGCCCGCCGAAGCACAGATCGTAAGCCACCGCCTGATGCTGCGGGCCGGCATGATCAAGCAGGCATCCGCCGGCATCTACTCCTGGCTGCCAATTGGCTACAGAGTCCTCCGAAACATCGAACGTATAGTTCACGAGGAGCAGGTCAGGGCCGGCCACATCCCACTATTGATGCCGACAGTGCAGTCGGCCGATCTTTGGCGGGAATCCGGCCGATACGATGTCTATGGCGAAGAGATGCTACGGATATCCGACCGCCACGGCCACGATCTTCTCTATGGCCCCACGAATGAGGAACTCATTGCGGACATCTTTCGTACCCACGTGCAGAGCTACCGCGACCTCCCGCTGACACTCTATCACATTCAATGGAAGTTTCGGGACGAGATCCGGCCGCGATTCGGCGTAATGCGGGGCCGGGAATTCTACATGAAGGATGGCTACAATTTTGACATCGACAGGGATGCGGCCCTTCACGCCTACAACCGTCACATGGTCAGCTACCTGCGCACCTATGAGCGCATGGGTCTGCAGGCGATTCCAATGCGCGCGGCGTCCGGACCCATAGGAGGCGACGACACGCATGAATTCCTCGTGCTGGCCAACACCGGCGAATCCGAGGTTTTCTATGACAGCGTGATAACCGATCTGAAATTGGGCAACCGCAAGGTGAACTATGACGATCGGGAGGAGTGCGCGGCAATCGCCAGTGAATTCACCAGCCCCTATGCCCGAACCGATGAAACCCATGATGAAGCTCTCTTCCTGAAGATTCCGGAGAGCCGTCGCAGGATGTCCCGCGGCATAGAAGTCGGTCAGATATTTTACTTTGGTACGAAGTACTCCGAACCCATGGGCGCAACTGTGCAGGACCCTCAGGGTAAATCCGTGCCGGTTCACATGGGCAGCCACGGCATTGGTGTCAGCCGACTTGCCGGCGCGGTCATCGAGGCCAGCCATGACGAGGCCGGGATTGTCTGGCCAGAAGAGGTGGCTCCCTTCAGGGTGGGAATGGTCAATGTCAAACAAGGCGATTCCGCCGCGGACGCCGCATGCGAAACGCTCTATGCAGAACTTGAATCAGCGCGAATTGAGACTCTCTACGATGATCGGGACGAACGCGCTGGCGCGAAATTCGCCACAATGGACCTGATCGGTCTTCCCTGGCGCGTCACTGTGGGACCGCGGGGATTGGCAAAGGGTAAGGTGGAACTGCACTGCCGCAGGAGTGGACAGAGTGAGGAGATGGACCCCCGTGCGGTGGTCGAACGGCTGGGCACGTAGCTGCGTCACAGCATCGGATGCCGGGGATTCGGCCAATAGCGCGAGGGGTTCTGTCCGGCGGCGACCCTGTCGATTTTCGCGTTCAGTCCGGAACTGTGATCCCGACATGAATTGGGACTGACTGTCGAATTTCGACTGGTTCAGGGACGGTCGGTCATGAGCCTGATGATGAACAGGTTCCTCATCAATGCGAGCGGCAGTTCCAGTGAACCGGCACCCGGGTGAGTTGCCGGTAAGGCAGTAAGCCACCTCTGCCTATCCATAATGTGTAACGGGCGTCCCTGCGAGCGCAGAGATGTTGAGGAGTCCGCGTGCCGTTATCGAGGGTGTGACGATATGGGCACGGTTGCCCATTCCCATCAGAATCGGGCCCACTTCAAGACCACCCGCTTTCATTTTCAATATGTTGCGAATTCCTGACGCGGCATCGCTGTTCGCGAATATCAGGCAGTTGGCTGGCCCCTGAAAGCGCGCGTTTGGGAAAATCCGATCTCGAAGTGCCTGGTCCAGCGCCGCATCAGCATGCATTTCGCCTTCATACTCAAAGTCACGCGGCACAGAGTCCAGGAGATCCAGCGCCGAGCGCATCCGCCGTCCGGTGTCGCAGTCGAGGTTTCCGAACTGCGAGTGGGAGCAGAGGGCAATTCTTGGCTCGATTCCAAACCGGCGTATATGGCGTGAACAGGCGATGACGGTGGAGGCGATCTGCTCCGGCGTTGGTTCAGGATGCACCTGGGTGTCGGCAATGAACAGTGGGCCATCCTCGAGAATCATCAGGCTGAGCGCCCCGGTCGGCTGGAGGCGTTCGCTACCCAACAGTTCGCAGATATATTTCAGGTGCCACAGATACTGTCCGAAAGTGCCGCAGATCAGGGAATCGGCTTCGCCGCGATGAACCATTACTGCGCCGATGGCGGTCGTGTTCGTGCGCATTATGGCGCGCGCCAGATCTGGAGTTACGCCGCGGCGCTCCATTATGCCGTGATAGGTCGTCCAGTATTCGTGGTAGCGCGGGTCGCTTTCCGGGTTGACGATCTCATAGTGTTCCCCCGTGCGTATCGTCAGTCCGGCACGTTCAATCCGTCGTTCCACCACTTCCGGGCGGCCGATCAGGATCGGTTTGTCAGTCATTTCCTCAACCATGGCCTGTGCCGCGCGCAGAACCCGTTCGCTTTCACCTTCGGCGAAGACAATCTTTCGTTCTGCGGTTGCGGCAGCTTCGAAGACCGGTCTCATGATCAGCGCAGATCGGTACACCGTGCCGTCAAGTTTGGCGCGATAGGCATCCATATCAGCCAATGGGCGTGTGGCGACGCCTGACATCATTGCGGCCTTTGCAACGGCGGTGGCAACGACCCCGGTCAACCGCGGGTCAAATGCCTTTGGAATCAGGTACTCGGCGCCGAAGTTCATGGACTCGTCCTTGTAGGCGGCCGCCGCCTCGGCGCTTGTCGAAGCGCGTGCAAGTGTGGCGATCGCCTCGATGCAGGCAAGCTTCATCTCATCATTGATCTCGGTGGCGCCGACATCAAGCGCACCCCGGAAAATGAACGGAAAGCAAAGGACGTTGTTCACCTGGTTGGGATAGTCGCTTCGTCCGGTCGCGATGATTGCATCAGGTGCAGCCTCGCGCGCTGCCTCGGGCATTATTTCGGGAGTCGGATTGGCGAGTGCGAAAATGATCGGCTGCCTAGCCATCCTCCTAACCATGTCCGGCTTGAGAACGTTGGGTCCCGAGAGTCCGAGAAACAGGTCGGCATCGTCAATTACGTCGTCCAAAGACCGCGGGCCCTGAGGCTGGGAATAGTTGCCCTTCTGGGGCGTCATGTCAACTGTCCTGCCTTCATGCACGAGCCCGTGGAGGTCGACGAGCCAGACGTTTTCCTGTCTAACCCCGAGCTTGAGCAGCACGTCGAGGCATGCGATGCCTGCGGCGCCACCACCCGTCGAGACGATCTTTATGTCTTCGAAACGTTTGCCCGCGACGTGCAAGGCATTGGTCGCCGCAGCACCCACGACGATCGCGGTTCCATGTTGGTCGTCGTGAAACACCGGAATTTTCATACGCTCGTGGCAGATCTTCTCGACAATGAAGCAGTCCGGGGCCTTGATGTCCTCAATGTTGATGGCCCCAAAGGAGGGTTCCAATGCGCAGATGATTTCAGCGAGTTTTTCGGGATCCTGTTCGTCGATCTCTATGTCGAAACAGTCGATCGACGCGAATTTCTTGAACAGAACGGCTTTCCCTTCCATGACCGGTTTTGCAGCGGCCGCGCCGATATTGCCAAGGCCCAGAACGGCTGAGCCATTGGATACGACCGCAACCAGGTTTGCCCGTGCGGTGTAACGGCTGGCCTGTTGTGGGTCGTTCCTGATTTCGATGCATGCCTCGGCGACGCCCGGCGTATAGGCCAGACTGAGGTCGCGGCCATTGGCAAGCGGTTTGGTCGCCCGAATTTCCAGTTTTCCCGGCTTTGGTTCTTCATGGTACGTCAGGGATCTTTGACGAAAGGTTTCCTGGCGCTGTTCGGTCATTCGCTCGTCCCCGGGTTCATCTGCCGCTCTCTTGAGCGCCGATATGGAGCCCGTCCGCCGCCCTATCAGCTCGGCAGGTCTTTCGGGCAGGTATTGCCACCTAAGGGCAATCCGTGAAGCCGTGCAAGCCCCTTGCAATCTCACGGACCGTCCCGCAGTCTGTGGCAAGGGCATCTGAAAGTTTGAGTCCATGTCACTCATCGAGGCGGCGGCGAAGGTCCGCGCAAACGCACATGCACCGTATTCGCGTTTCAGGGTCGGCGCAGCGATTCGCAGCGCATCCGGTGCGGTCTATCTGGGCTGCAACGTGGAGAACGCGGCTTACCCCGAAGGAACCTGTGCCGAGGCTGGAGCCATAGCGGCGATGGTTGCTGCAGGCGAAACCCGGATCAAGGAGGTCGCGGTTATCGCGGATTCACCCGATCCTGTGGCACCCTGCGGTGGTTGTCGGCAGCGGCTGCGCGAATTCTCCGATCCCGACGTAGTGGTCACGATGGCCAACGTGAAGGGTTCCATGCGGACGATGCGTATCGACGAACTGCTTCCCGGTGCATTTGGCCCGGAGCAGTTGAGTGAACGATGACTGTGGATGCACGCCGGGTGTTGGCCGCGTTGCGGTCGGGACGCGAGCCCAGCCAAAGTGAGCTTCGGTGGTTTGCGAAGGGACTGGCATCCGGGGAAGTGGACGACGCTCAGGCCGGTGCCTTCGCAATGGGTATCTGTCGATCACCGCTAACGGTTGATGCCCGCGTTGCATTGACCATGGCGATGCGCGACAGCGGTAGCCTGCTCCGATGGGATCTGCCGGGCCCCGTGGTTGACAAGCATTCAACTGGTGGGGTCGGGGACTGCATTTCGCTGACCCTTGGCCCAGCGATCGCCGCACTGGGCGCATATATCCCAATGCTGTCAGGGCGTGGGCTAGGGCATACCGGCGGTACTTTGGACAAGCTGGAAGCGATCCCGGGGCTTACGACGGAGATGGACGGGCCAACCTTCCGGCGGGTGGTGGCGGATGCCGGTTGTGCGTTGGTGGCCGCCAACAGTGGAATCGCCCCGGCGGACCGGAGGCTCTACGCGATAAGGGATGTGACCTCGACCGTCGAGTCGATCGACCTGATCACAGCTTCAATTCTGTCAAAGAAGCTGGCTGGCGGCGTTGGCGCGTTGGTTCTGGACGTAAAGGTCGGATCCGGCGCATTCATGAAATCCATGGCTGAGGCGGAGGAACTTGCCAGATCCCTGGTGACGACGGCAAATGGCGTGGCAGGCCCCGCTGCCGCACTCATTACGGACATGAACCAGCCATGCGTTCCTTCGGTTGGAAACGCGCTTGAGATCATGGAAGTCATGCGGGCACTGACCGATCCCAAGGAGGACTCGATCGTTTCGGTTCTGTCCGCTGAACTTGGCGGCGAGTTGCTTCGCCTTGCCGGCATGGCCGAGTCAGGCGGAGAGGGGGCTGTTCAGGTGATGGACGCTTTGCGCTCCGGTGCAGCTGCCGAACGGTTCGGGCGTATGGTTGCGGCCAAGGGAGGCCCTTCCGACTTTGTGGAGCGTTGGAGGGACCGGTTGCCCGCGGCACCAATCGTTCGCGAAGTGTCCGCACCCCAATCAGGTCGGGTTGCGGCCATTGATTGTCACGCTCTCGGGACTGCCGTTGTGCATCTTCGCGGTGGGCGCCGGCGCATCGGTGACACCATTGACCCGTCGGTCGGTCTCTCGGGCGTCGTGACGCTCGGCACCTTCGTTGAGATTGGTGACCCCCTCGCAATCGTGCACGGTGCGACCGAAAACGAGGCGGAGTCAGTCGCGGCCGAACTGTCGGCATCCTTTACGGTGACTGACGGCAACGTACCGAAAGGACAGTTGGTTCACCGGACGGTGACCTGATGGGGCGGGCATTCCTGGTGGTCCTTGACTCGGTGGGTTGTGGCGGTGCGCCCGATGCGGAGGCATACGGAGATGCAGGCGCGAACACGCTTGGCCATATTGCGGAGGCTTGCGCTGCAGGAGAGGCCAACGAAGGTCGTGAGGGCTTTCTGCAGATGCCTAACTTGGACAGACTTGGCCTGGGGCGAGCCTTGGAACTGTCGTCAGGTGAAGGTGTGCCCGGTTTTGGGATGGGTGCTGAAGGTCTTTGGGGTGTGGCAACCGAATCATCCAGCGGTAAGGACACCCCCTCAGGACATTGGGAACTCGCTGGTGTTCCCGTGCCTTGGGACTGGCACTATTTTCGTGACGTCGAACCTAGTTTCCCGGACGATCTCGTGACTGAGGTTTGCAGGCTTGCCGGTACGGACGGGATTCTTGGCAATCGCAGATCCAGCGGCACCTTGATCATCGAGGAGGAGGGAGCCGAACATCTTCGGACAGGTTGGCCCATTTGCTACACTTCCGTCGATAGCGTCTTTCAGGTCGCGGCGCATGAGGAACGATTTGGACTGGAACGGCTTCTGGATCTCTGTCGATCGTTGGCGCCATCCCTGCATGCCCTGCGGGTGGGCCGGGTCATCGCCCGCCCTTTCACCGGTTCGCTGGAAGACGGCTTCGTTCGCTCTGCGAATCGTCGGGACTTCGCAATGCAGCCACCACAGCCGACACTCTGCGACTGGTTGGATGAGGTCGGTCGCGAGGTCTATGCCGTGGGAAAGATCGGCGATATCTTCTCCATGCGTGGAATTTCGGAACTGCGTGTCGGCGCGGATGATGTCCTGTTCGAACATCTCTGTGCCTTGGCGGATGAGGCGGTTGATGGATCTCTGACTTTCGCCAATTTTGTTGAATTCGACAGCAGATTCGGACATCGAAACGATGTGTCTGGCTACGCGAGGGCCCTGGAGTGGTTTGACACCGAACTGCCGCGCTTTCTTGACCGCATGAGACCCGGGGACCTGGCTATATTCACCGCTGATCACGGAAACGATCCCACTTGGCCAGGAACCGATCACACGCGGGAACGCGTGCCTGTTGTAGGTTATGGGGTCGGTGCCCTCGAAGTCGGGATTGTCGGATTCGCGGATATCGGGGCATCGGTTGCCGATCACCTTGAAATCAGGGTCCGGGGGGTTGGTAGGACGTTTCTGTGATCCTTACCAGTCTGGCTGCACTACAGTTGCGGAGAGAGATGCGGGACACCACAGCAATGCCGCCTGAGTCAACGATCCGGTACGGTGCGGTCTGGAAAGCAGCTGAGACGCAAGCATCGCTCAGGAATTCTACTGCGGAGACCTTGGGATCATATGCGTGAGTGACGATCTTCCGGTTGCATTTACTGGTTGCCGGGGATGCATTTACTGGTTGCCGGGGAGGCCATTGGGCATCCGTCTTGAGATGGTGCCATTCACCTTCCTGTTTCGGCTGCACGTTCGGCTCGGCCAGCACGATGCTCTCCGATGTTTCGGTGGTCCGCTTCTCCGTGTCGCTCCCGAATCATCGGATTGGCCACTCAAGTGGCTTGTTGCTACGAAGTCAGCGAAATGAGGATCATATGGAATCGGGAACCACATCATGACAGATCAACTGACCATTGTTAGACATCCACTGATCCAGCACAAGCTCACCCTGATGCGGGAGCGTTCCACACAAACTTCGATGTTTCGTCAGCTCCTGGGAGAGATAGGCAAGCTGCTTGCATTTGAGATCACCCGAGGGTTGCCGATGACAGTTCGACGCATCGAAACACCGCTGTGTGAAATGACTGCGCCGGTAATCGACGGTCCAAAGTTGGCGCTGGTTTCAATACTGAGGGCGGGCAATGGCCTTCTTGATGGAGTGCTTGAACTGATCCCCTCGGCTCGCGTGGGGTTTATCGGGCTTTACCGGAACGAGGAAACACTGGAACCGGTACAATACTATTTCAAGGTCCCGGAGGACTTGGATAGCCGTCTGGTCATCGCGGTGGACCCAATGCTGGCGACCGGCAACTCTGCGGTGGCGGCTGTCGAACTCCTGAAGAGAGCTGGTGCGAAGAACATTCGTTTCATGTGTCTCCTGGCGTCGCCGGAAGGAGTCGCGCGGATGAACGAATCGCATCCCGATGTGCAAATCGTGACTGCGGCACTCGATGATCACCTAGATGAAAATGGCTACATTGTGCCGGGCCTTGGTGATGCCGGTGATCGAATGTTCGGTACCAAGTAGCCTCACTAGTGTCCCAACGTTGAAGCATAATGTATGTGTAATATATTGATATTAGTTTATTTTTTGATGATTTGAGGTGTCACCGACTTGAACTCCAACCGGGTGTCCCGCAGGGCTGGGCCATGAATCCAGCAAAAGGGAGGCCCGGAAGTGTATTCTGGCAAGCTCGTTTTCGGCCAGGTCATGGATCATCTTCCATGGCATAGGTTTCGCCGCTGCGTCGAGCGTTACGGCGGAAATCACAAGATCAAGTCCTTCAGCTGCAGTGATCAATACCGCTGCATGGCGTTTGCGCAGCTGACCTATCGGTCTTCCCTGAGGGATGTCGAGGTCTGCCTGCGGGCCCAGTCATCCAAGCTCTATCACATGGGTATCCGGGGCGGTGTGGCGAGGAACACCCTTGCCAACGCCAATTCCACCCGGGATTGGAGGATCCATGCCGACTTCGCCCAGCACCTGATCCACAAGGCCCGGCACCTTTCCGACGACAGTCACGGTCTCGACCTTGAGAGCACCGTCTACGCGCTGGATTCGTCGACCATCGACCTGTGCCTGTCCCTTTTCCCCTGGGCCCGTTTCCGCAGGACCAAAGGTGCCGTCAGGCTGCATACGCTGCCTGACCTCAGGGGCAACATCCCCGCATTCATCCATATCACCGACGGCAAGGTCCATGACGTCAACATTCTGGACATCATCGCTCCGGAGCCCGGGGCTTTCCATGTCATGGACCGGGCATATCTCGACTTCAGCCGCCTGCACCGACTTCACCTCAACGGCGCCCATTTCGTCCTGCGGTCCAAGACCAACACAAGGCTCCGCCGCCTGTACCCGAACAGGGTCGACCGGTCCTCCGGCGTCATCTGCGACCAGATTGTCCGGACCGACGGTGTTGGGACGGCGAAGGAATACCCCGACAAGCTGCGGCGCATCAAGTATGTCGACCGGGAACGGGAACGGACCCTTGTGTTTCTGACCAACAACTTCATTCTTCCGCCACACACCATCGCCGACCTGTACCGGGCGCGCTGGCAGGTGGAGCTTTTCTTCAAGTGGATCAAGCAGCATCTCAGGATCAAGTCCTTTTTCGGCACCTCAGAGAACGCCGTGAAGAGCCAGATCTGGATCGCCGTCCCTGTCTACCTGCTGGTCGCAATCATCCGCTCGAGAAGCCGGTTGGACATCAGCCTCCACACAATGTTACAGATCTTGAGCCTCACCATGTTCGAGAGAACGCCTCTAAATCAAATACTTACCAGGACGCCGAACAGAAACAATCCTCCCGGTGCCGATAACCAATTGAATCTATTTGATTAACGTTGGGACACTAGTGAAGTAGCCTAACAGGAACTATGATCCGATTTACCTCCAAAGATGACCGCTGTCTGGTCCGAAGGAGGCGGGGAAGTCTATATCCCTTCGTGCTGTACAGGTCTCAGGCAGACGTTCGTACCTACTGGAGTTCCAGCGTTGAAGGCAGATTAGAAGCGTGGGATTCTGCTCCTTTTCGCAGCCATCAACACCCATTGCACCCCGAGAGGTCGGTCTGTGGGAATTTGAAGCTCTGGTACGAGATCCTGCGCGACATTCGCCATACCTTCGCAAGTCAGTGCGTGATCCTAGGCGTTCTACCGTCGGTCGTGTCGTGACTGCTGGGTCACAGCTAGCCGACGATGACCCTTTGGTAGCCGCATTTCGCCAACATAGATGTAGAGGCAGCGGCGGAAAGGGTCAGTGCACGGACCTGCCGACTGCTGGCGTGTGGTGAATGTCAACGCTTGGTGGCAGGGCTATCGCATCTGGGTTTCCTCGGGTTCCGCATTCCCTTCGAGGACTGCTGCGGAACCGGCAACCTTCAGCAGGAAACCGTCGTCCCATCCGGCCCTCTTCAGCTTCCCCCGCACCGATGTCACCTTCCCGCAATCGGCCGTCCGCACCGGATCCGACGCCAGCCTGCGCATCGTCGTCGGGCTGTCCGGCCCGTTGTCCTTCCGGTTGCGGAGGCCGTCCTCCCCCATGGTCACGTCCAGGACCCGGTGCGGCGGATTCCCCACCGCCCGGTGTGGGGGCGCCGTCGACAGGAACCGCTCCGGCCCGAGCCTTCCGACGGGGAGGGAACAGCGGGTCTCCGTGTTTCGCCCGCCCCTGATCCCGCGCGTCGCGGTGACCCTGCCGACGGCCGGCGGGCAGGGCCAGTGACGCAGGTCCTGTGGGCCGTCGACGTCATGGCGGACGGTCGCCTCACGGATCCCGGTGCGCCCGTGGCCCTGTCCGCGTCATCGGAAAGCCGCGTCCTTTCCGCGTTCTCCGGGTCCCCGGATGGATGCGCGCGTCATCGTGAAGCGTCTCCCGTGTGCCCCTGAGGGCGGGGAGGTGGTCGCCTCTGTGATCCGCCCCGCCGTGTCCCGCCGCGCATGCATCGCGTCGGCGGTCACGGTGCGGCCCCCGATGCTGGGAAGCCCGGAAGCTCCGGCATCGCCGTGATTCCGTCCGCCCTGACCTGACCGAGCGTCAGGCGGGCGCCCGCCGCGGACCTTCGGGACCAGGAAACCTGAACACCCGCGGGAAGGCGTCGTGGCTCGGGATGCCGTGCCCAGGCGCCATGAAGCGCCCGGGGAACGCTTCCCCCAAGCGCCCGAAAAGCTCCATGTTGGTGCATGTCCGGCAGCGGCGGATCATGCAGGGAAGGGCGATCATCGGCATTTCATGGAGATTGCGGTGGGTCGCGTTGCTGGTCCGGGGGGCCTCCACCCCCTCGAGGATCTATGGGAGGTTCCGCGTTGTCCTGCCTCATGACTGCCCATATTGTTGTTTCCAGACAGGAAATCATGAACTCACACTGAAGCCAGGAGGAATTTGTCAAGTGCGATAGCACTGCGCTTGGTGGCTAGGGTCATTGTGATCTTCAGGAGTGCAGTGTTTGGCTTTCCTGCAATTGCAAGCAGGCGATGCCTGCCACATCTGGTTATCCGAGGCATTGAAGGGAAATATATGGTGCTGTCAAAGCTGAAAATCACGGATGCTCATGGACGATATTTAACCGGCACCACCGGGCTACCGAACAGTGCGCGGACCCGCGAGGATCCGGCCCGTCGAATGGAGCGGAATGTGGGAGGACCTCTGCTAGGGAGTCGTATCAAGTCGGCTTCGAGCCCATTTGGGCGACTTGACTGCCGAAAGGCGAATGTCCTCATAAACATTTTCGTGTGACAGTTAGTCCATCTGCTTGTTGTGTTACGAAAACTCCTTGGCTAGAGTGTCATTGAAAGACAGGCGAGGACCCCGATGGCACGTCCAAAAGCAGGCAATCCGAGGACAAGGACTGCGAATGTTCGCCTCACCGAGGAGGAGCGCATGGACATCGAAGCGGCCGCATCCGCTCACGGCTGCAACTCCCTCAGTGAATATTTCCGTGCCCTGCATGCGCAGTTTGCGGGTACGGAACAGCCTGCAATGGGTGTAAAGAAGGAGTTTGGCCCCCGTGACTTTCCCGCCAGGCTCCTGCGCACGTTCCTGACAACCCGTCACGGTCAGATCCTCTGGGGCGACAGCCGCAGCTATCTTTTTGGCAAGGCCGAAGAGAGCAGCGTCGATCTCGTCATGACTTCGCCTCCCTTTGGCCTCGTGCGCAAGAAGAGTTATGGTAACGAGGATGCGGACCGCTACTGCGATTGGTTCCGTCCCTTTGCGGAGGGGTTTCACCGCGTCCTAAGGGATACGGGCAGTCTCGTCATCGACATTGGCGGAGCATGGGTGCCAGGACAGCCGACACGCAGCCTCTACCACTTCAAGCTCCTCGTCATGCTGGTCGAGGAATACGGCTTCCACCTTTGCCAGGAGCACTACTGGTTCAACCCGTCGAAGCTCCCGACCCCCGCCGAATGGGTGAATGTCCGCCGCGTACGCGTCAAGGACGCCGTGAACACCGTCTGGTGGCTGTCGAAGACTCCTTACCCAAAGGCCAACAACAGGCGGGTCCTTCAGCCCTACTCCAGATCGATGGTCCATCTGCTAAAGAACGGCTACAGGGCCAAGCTCCGCCCGTCAGGCCATGACATCTCGGACAAGTTCAACAAAGACAACGGCGGCTCCGTTCCGCCGAACCTGCTGGCCATCGCCAACACCGAGTCCAACGGGCGCTATCAGGATCATTGCCGCGCCGAGAACATCCCGATCCATCCCGCGCGCTTTCCCGCGCAGCTTCCCGAATACTTCATTCGCTTCCTCACCGATCCCGGTGATCTGGTCGTCGACCCCTTTGGGGGATCCTGCGTCACCGGTAGCGTTGCCGAGAACCTGAAAAGACGTTGGATATGCTGCGAGCTGTCCGAGGAGTATCTTCTTGGAGCCCGTGCCCGCTTCGAGCCGGAGGTCCAGCCCCTGCCCAGGGACCGCGGCATCCCTTATGAGATCGCGTCTCCTTGCGCCCTTCCTGTCACCGAGGATGACGCGCCGCTTTTCGAGGACGGTGGCGCGCAGCGCCCGGCATCGATGCGCAGGGCGCAGTCCCCAAAGATCGCTGCCGAGTAAGCCCTTCTCATTCCGCTCCAAATCTATACACGGCGAGCAAGCAGCCTTTCCCGCACCCAGCGCCGCAGCCGTCCATCGGTCAGCCCCTCGAAATCCACCGTGCGCGGCGCGGCGGCGTCTTCATCCAGAAGGGCCGGAACTTCGCGGCTCAAGACAATCTGGGAAGCACGGACAAGGCCATCTATCCCCGCCCCGCTCGCGTAGCCGCGCGCATAGCGAACAATCTGGCTCGCCGCCTCGCGGAACCGGGCGGTTGCCGTGTCACCCTCCAGATACTTGACCTCCACAATTCCCAGCAGCTGACCGGCAGTCCGATCGGCAACCACAAGGTCAGGCCGGTCCGCCCCCGGTCGCATCCCGTAAGCGGCGAGAATCGCATGCAGCCGTTCGTCCGACGGCTCCGCTTCGGGCGGCATGCACAACGCGTCGCCTCCTTGCCAGAAGATGTCATACCGGCCGCAGGAGATGGAAGGCGCTTCCGTCCCCTTCCCAAGCATGGCGAGGCTCATGGGTTGTCCCGTTTCCGCCGCAAGGGCCTCCCCGATCCCCAGCCCGACCGCCAGTTCGAAGCGCCGCCATTGTTCCAGCGGCCCAATCAGTGTGCTTTGCAGAACGCTCCGCAGCGCCTGTTCATCGCCTGTCTCGATCCTCGCCAACGTGTCATAGGCGGCGACGGCGAGCCGGTAGAGCATCCGACGTGACCGCATCGCATCCCGCAACGCTCCTGACCCAGGTCTTCGATGGACAGCGAATTTCCTGTGAACCGCGCTCAGGGCATCGAGGCGCTGCACAGCGGTCACGTCCGCCATAGTCCCTTCGACGAGACGGGCGTAAGCCGAGCCAGCGGGCTGCAGCGCGAAGAGCCGTCTGGCATGCGTCGAAACCGTATTCACGACCCATGCCACGATCTCGTTTGGCCCCGTCTCGAAGCTGCGCACCGGTTCCTCATAAATCACCAGTGATGGATGGCCGGCCATCCGCCGGGCGAGCATGGTGCGCGGCGCGTCGATCCGTCCACGCACCACCGCATCATCCGTCCGTCTGACGAATCGCAGCAGGCTCTGCGCCTCGTGGCGATGCGTCAGCACATAGGACAGAAACAGGCTAACAGGCTCTGACAGCGCCCAATGCGACCGCAGCAGATCCATGTCCCGGGCAGGATCGAGATTGGGCTTGTCCGACCCAGTGGGCGAACCTTGCCGGAAATACCGAAGGAACACCCCCGCCGCATAATCGTTGATGGCGCGATCAAGCGCATCCATGAATCAGACCGCCACGGAAGCAATCCGCGCCTTGATCCGTGTGCTCTGGCCGACATCGAGCCCGAAGACCTCGATGGCCCTGTCCGCCAGGAACTCCGCATCCTGCAGGACTATTCCGTCGAGCAGCGGCAGGAGCATCATGTCCAGTGCGTCGAGCAGCGCTTCCTTCATGGTGACCGACGGCGCGTCAAAGAACTCCGCGTCTTCCTGGATCGCTTGGACGGCCCTGATGGCGTCAATTACGGGAGCAGGGCCGATCGCCCGCACGGCGTTGACGGCCGCCCAGAACACGCCGATGGGGCAGGAAGCTCCGGCCGCCGGTCCTGCCCAGGTCGGATCCTCCCTGCGCAGGAATGCTTCGATGAAGTCCGTCGTACCGCGTGGGGCATCGACATAGACCCATCCGAAGCGCCGCGCGAGCGCGTAGGACATCTGGTAGAGGGCCGCCCTGTCGATCGAGTTGATCGTCGCCACCAGCCGCCAGTGCGGTCCGGGTGCGAACTCATGCGCCGCCGCAGAGGGTTTGCTCTCCGGCAGGATGACGTACTGCAGGCTGTCCCTGTCCTCAATTTCGAGCCGGTACGGCAGCGTGGTCTGCTGCCCGGACAGCACCGTGAAGAGCAGCCCAATCACCTTGTCTATGTCGCAGCGGTTCAGCTCGTCGATGATGAGCGGTCGGTCGAAGCTGCGCAGCAGCACCCCCGGAACGAAGGCCACCGATCCGCCTCCGACAGGTTGATAGCCCCCGATTATATCCTGCGAACTCCAGTCCGAGGAACCTGTCACCAATGTCCACTTCCCGCCGGTCAGCACCGTGGCGATGTGGCGGGCCAGCGTCGTCTTCCCGGTACCGGGTGGTCCGTAGAGCATGATATGGCGCTTCCCGGAGGCGAACGCGGCATTGATCTGGCGATAGACCGAAGGATCGATGCCGAGCAGGTCGCTCATCTCCGGGATATGGAGCGAGCCGGGCGCGACGGTCTCGCCCCCGTCGTCGAAGCCGGGGACCGCAGCGTACAAGCGGGAAGCTACAGGTTCGGCTGCTTTCCAGACGTCGGAAACCTCCTTCTTCAGCCTCTCGAACTCCGTCTTGTCGCTCAGGTCGAAGACGGGGATCCGTCCCGGACATCCGTTTGCCGGTGAGACCGTGATGTCGGCCGCCAGGGCGTCGGTCACCTCGCCATAGGTCAGCCTGCGCGGCACTCCGTTCAAGGAGACCTCGACCTCAAGGCCACGCGGCCTCACTCCCAGAAGCCCCGCGAGCAGATAGGTCAGGTCCGTCCCCTTGAACTTCAACTTCCCGCTTTCGGGATCGAAGTGGAATGGCTCCGCCGAAGAGCCTCGCGGAGTCGGACCATGGAAAACAAAGAGTGCGTGGACTTCGAGCGCATCGTCGCGCAGGTGGTCGTCCATCCCTTGCCGGATCAACGGCAGCAGGCGAAACACCACCCCCGCCTTGTCTTCCTGCGCGGCATTGATCGCCCCGAGATTGTGCGCTCCGTCCGCGGGATTGACGGCTCTCCAGCCCGCGCTGTCACGCTCGATTCGGTAGAGCCATCGCGGCGGCTTGTTCGCGGAGTACGTCGGCTCCTGCCAGAATCCGGTCTGCAAATTGATTTCATGGCGGGAGCCCAGCCCGTCGCCGAGCTTGAAGCCGCATTGCGAGAACTGCAGCCCCCTGTCCTTGAGGCGATCCTTGAGCCATCGGAAGAAGTCGGCTTCGTAAGCCCCTGTCTTGTGCGCCATTCCTGCAGCCCGCCCTTTTTCAAATCATTGCCTGACCCGCCCGCCGAAGCTACCGCCTAAAGCAAGGATGGTCTACCTGTTCGACAACTGGGGGCCCACTTTCGCACCCGGAAGTAAATTATCGCGGTAGGGAACCGGGTTGCCTTGGTCCCCCCGCACAGATCCCGGCATCCGCGTTAACCGGAACATCAGGGGGAGCTGAAGCGGGATTCCATGGCCATCCCGCTAATCTGCTGGGGTTTTCCTGTCTGACGGGCGGCGGTCAGCTTGGCACCGTCATGAGAACATCCTAGTGGTTGACTGAAGACAGATGCCTGCATTTATCCGTGAAGCGTGCCGCTGCCTTCTAGTCGCCATCAGGCGGCTCCGTAACAACAATGATGACAGCAGGCAGGCAGGGCAATGGACAGGAAACCGAAGAGACAGGAAACCAGGCTTTCGGACGGGGACCGCGAACGCTCCGGACGGATCGCGAAGGACCCGCGGAGCCGCCGGAAGCACTTCTGGCGCACCCGGATCATCCCCGGCCTCGGGTCGGGGCGCAGCGCCGCGGAGACCATCCGGCGGACCGGAAAGTTGCGGTCGACCGTGGAGCGCTGGTGGGACCGCTTCCCCGGGCGGGGCGTGGACGGGCCGCTGCGGAACGCGACCCGTCCGCCGGGACTGGAGCAGACCCCCGACGGAACGGTGAGGGCGGTGACCGCCCTGGCGATGTCGCCGCCGCCCCCGCACGCCCGGCACTGGACACTGCGGGCGCTGGCGAAGAGGCTGGCGCTGACAGCATCGAACGTGCACGGCATCCTGAGGCGCAACGGGCCCAGGCCGCACCAGGTGAGGACGTCCAGGGTCCCGCGCGACCCGATGTCTGGGCCCCGGGGTCCGCGACGTCGTGGGCCTGTATGTCGGCCCGCCGGACCACGCCTTCGTGCTCTCGGTCGACGGGAAGACGCGGATACAGGCGCCTGGGCGGACCCAGAGGCCACTCCCGATGAAGCCGGCCTCCCGATGAGGCCGGGGCATGCGGAGACCGAGATGCGCGACTACAGGCGCAACGGCGCCACCTGCCTGCTGGCGGCCCTCGACGTCGCCACCGGAAAAGGTGGTCGGGCAGACGGTGGAGCGGCACCGGTCGGCGGATTTCACCGCCTTCCCCGGCCACGTCGCCGAAGGGACCGGGCCGGGCACCCCGGTGCACGTCATCCTGGACAACGTGTCCTCCCACAGATCCGCCGAGGTCCACGAATGGCTTAGGTCCCGTCCCGACTGGACCTTCCATTTCACCCCAACATCGGCGTCGTGGACGGACGCGGTCGAGGGCTTCCTCCCGGAGCTGACGGGGCAGCGGCTGAAGGACGCGGTCCTCGACCCGCTCGACGAGTGCGTCGCGGCGACCGGGGCTACATCGAGCACCACAACGCCAGCGACGCCCGCCCGTTCCGCTGGAGCCGGAATCCGGAGGATTTCGTGGCGTCGTGGAAACGCGGGCACAGGAAGCTCCAGGAGATGGCGGCGGCTGGAAGTCCGGCATGAAATATGGAATCTTTTGTTTTGTGTGCGCCACTAGTCTTGCTGGTGCAATCCGGCAAAGCCCTTGTTTTTTGGCTATGCCTGCCGCAGAATTCAGAACCCCAATGCGACGTCAGGACGTGTGAGAATTCTCACTGCATGCTCTGTCGACGCCATGAGAGGATCGCACGGGAAGTATCAGATTTCGGCTCCGTTTCGTTCCAGCGGTCCCAGAACGCCACGGTCTGACTATCCGGCCTCATTGCTGGCTCCGCAATGCGGATTCGCGTGGGCAGCAAGCTTGCATCACCAACCACTAGCGCTTCCCCGATATCCAACACCGGCAAAAGGTCGCCAAAGCTGCCGAGACTGTCGGGCAGAAGTCGCTTGATGACACCTTGGTCGTCGCCGTTGGTCAGGCGCATCGCGATCACATTATTGCATTGGCTGAGCACTGTCCGGTTCACTTCCGACGGACGCTGGCTGATTACAACGAGCCCGATGCCGTACTTCCGACCTTCCTTGGCGATACGTTCGAAAATTTCGACAGCGACCGAATCCGCGCTATCGGACTGCGCCCGTTCTGGAATGTACAGGTGAGCTTCATCACACATGATCGCAATCGGATGACGCTTGTTGCCCTGAGTCCACAGGCTGGTTGAATAAATTATCTGTGCCAGAAGGCTCACCATCAGCGGCAACACATCTGACGGCACCTCCGAAAAGTCGATTATCTTGATTCCGCCTAATTTTTTGCTCTGATCTGCGCGACCGGCAGAAATGGCGTGCACCATTTGCGCCAACCACGCCATGTCCATGCATTCGCTTGGCGGCTGAAACAAAAATGCAAGGCGACGATCATTCCTCTTGGCCTCAAGTCGGCCAATAAGACGGCTCAATTTTCCGTGGTAGGGTCCTTGTTTCTCGGAACCGCTGCGTGCGCCGGGCACCATCTCCGCATCCAGCCTATTAAGTTCACCCAACACAGTATCGATGTCGAATGGAACGGGGCTATTGATCGTAAAGTTGTCCAGTATTTCCTTATGCTTGTCCCGGTTGAGTGCCGTTTTCTTCGCATCTACTATTGAGCGTGTCATGATCATGGACTGGTTCGGTGCGTTTTGATCGCTTCGATCAACGAACATCGAAACCAATGCGTCGTATCCCAAGAGCCAATACGGCAAATGCAGCACATCATGCTTCAATCCCCGCATGTTCTCGATGTCGGACGGGCCGGCGACTCGCAGATGCCGAAATGCCTCACTCATCAACGGGCGATACTCCCCGTGAATGTCGAACAGGACCACGTTGGCTTGCGGAAGCTTCGCGATCTGGTCCAGCAATCGGGCAGTCGCCCACGACTTTCCGGACCCGGTGCTGCCAACGACAAGCGCATGTCTCTGAAACAGCCTGTTGCCGTTGAGATAGGCCACGGCTTCATCATCAAGGGTGAAATTTCCGAGGGACAACTTCGGCCCGTCGGTCTTCGCATCGGATATGACTTGCATGAAGCTGGTCAGTCCTTCCCCTTCGAGGGAAAAGCAGTTGGCATCAATCTCGGGCACGGTCTCCAAGGTGCGGCGAAATACGTTGCAGTCGCCACCGACGCGATCAAGCAGGGTGCCAATGAGCGTGATCCTGACCAGATTATTCTCTTTGGGGGCGACTTCTTCGTCGATCAGTTCAGTTTCATCCAGATCACGGTTGTCTGGCTTTCGGGTTATCTTGACCACCACCCCGATCAGATGCTGGCCAGGCTTGCTGCTTTGCAGAACGGCCAGACGGTTTACTTGCAAGCGCCTAAGGCGATCAAGGTCATCCACGCGGATGGTAACTGCCGAGGTATCTACGGAGATCACGCTTCCGAATGCTTCATTGTCGGAGAAACTGAATATGGACATGTGCCATGCCTAAAGTACTAGAGAGTTGAATCCCTGAAGCGACCACAGGTCGCATTCGGATACTTGAACGCCGCCCCGACATTCCACAGAGTAGACTTTGCTGCCGTTGTCGCACTTCTCGATCCCCATGTATTGTTTTCCGGCCTTATTTGCCAGAAAATCTTTGGCCTCTTGGGTCAATGTTCGCGCAAGAACAACGATCGGTACATTATTGTTCCGGCATCGTTCGATAATCTTCGGGTTGATATGCTGATCTCGAAACCCGAATCCAACGCATAGAAAGGCCGCCGCAGCATTGAGGGCCTTATCCGCTCCGTTGATTGTGGTCCGAAATGGATCCTGGTGCGTCTTTTCATACTTATTCAAACCCGGCGTTACGATCAGCGGGGTGCATTTATTACATGGAAATCCGAATACCGGAAGCCCGACAATCCTATCATCGGCGGTTCGAAACCAATCTAGAGAACCATGGACTTTCCATATCCTCACAACCCGTGCCTTGCCGTTCCCCCTTATGAACCTGACCTGATTGGTGCCTTCCCATTTCTGCACATAGCCCGGCGCAAAACCGGCCTGAAACAATATGCCCACGGAATTGCAAGAATACTCGGCAACGCGGTCGTAGTTGGTCGTGACAATATGGATCTCGGTCTGCGTACTGCTAAACATGCCCGACAACAGGCGTCCAAGTGCAAACTCTCTGCCATTGGTCACTGCAGTTTTTAAAAGCGCTTTATCCTTGTTGTTCACACATTTCCAAGTCAGATCAACAACCTTGGTCAGAAGGCTATCAGGCACAGTCTTACCTTCCAAGGCGGCCTCGAGATGATCACCCCTTTCAAGATCTGTCTTCACTTGAAGCCACGCGCTCTCTTCGTGATTTCCGTGAGTTTCCAGATTGGTGCGTAGGTAATCTGCCAGCCTACGCATGTTGGGCAGTCCGTACGGCATCGAAGCGCCACTTCCGAGAATGATCGTAGGACAGCCTTGAAAGCACGCTTGGGCCAACCGGGCTATGTTTTCCATGTTCATTTCTGCGGCATAAGCTCTTCAGCCAACGTTATGTCAACCCCTCTGTTGAGAAACATCTTTGCCCTGTGGCTTGTTAACTTTAGCCTGATGCGGTCGCCTTTCGGTTTGGAACCGCCCGTTGGCAGGTTTTGCCGAACACTAGGGCCTGTTGACAATCATGATGCCGCCGCCACGCCCGCGACGAGGTGAATCCCCGCCGCGAAGCTCGTGGCGGTCCTGTCGTATCGCGATCGCCCGGAACTCCCTGGTTCCGGCGAAGGGATTCTCCATCCGGTGCCGCCACCCGTACCTCTCCCGGTCGTGCTCCCGCGGCTTCGTCCGGTTCCGCCCTGCCGGGATCACCGCCTTGGCGACTCGCCCCTCCACATCCTCCAGCAGCCAGTCCGCGCCGGACGCCCTGTCGTCGACCTGGGTCCCGAACCGGAGGCCATCCAGAAGCTCGGGCACGCCCCTGAGGTCGTGCGCCTGGCCGGGAACGCCCGGTTCCCCGTTTTCCGGTCCCCTTCTGCGCCGCCCGCCTCGTATGTTCAGGGAATCAGAAATGAACGAAGGAGGTGGCTGTGGAAAAATCTGGCGCGATTTCCTGTGGAAAACATGCCTGTTGCCTTCCGCCGTCCCTCCGGTCTGTTCCTGTGTCGGGGCCCTGCCCGGCGGGACGGGTTGGACCGATACGGCCCTAGATCGCGACAGCAGATCCGTCCGGCAGCGTGGTCGGCCCGCCCTCCCGTCCGTCTCCCGGGTCCTCCTAAGGGACCTTACAGGTCAAGCGCCCTTCTTCACGAACCTTTTTCCATGACCTCACATCGGCGTCCCTCCCTCCCTCCGTCGGGGGCGGCTGCCGTGCCTCCGGGGACTGTCCAGGCGGAACGTCGCGGTTCCATGACGCGCCCACCGGCGCGTCCATCCTCCTGTCCGGTTCGGTTGGCCGGTGCCGGCCCCGTGACCACGATGCCCGGTTCGGGCGGCGCCACGTTCCGGGGGGCGGGACCCATCCGGGGGACGGCGCCGCGTCCTGCGGCGAACCATGGACCCGGTCGGTCACACGCCCTGCCCGGTTTCCCCGGAAGGCCCCGTCGGGCCGCCCGGGTGTTCGGTCTTCGGTTGCCCTTCCGCGCCTAGGCCTTCGACAGGACGGCGGCCTGCGGGCCAGCGCCACGGTCCCCCGCCTGCGCGAACGTCCGTCGCGGGCGCTCACGCAGTCCCTGAACCACGCGGAGAGGGCGCTTTCCGGCTGGCACCCCGTCCAGCGCCAGGCCATCCGCACCGGATGCTTTCGCAGCATCGCGCTGCCCGCCTTGCCGAGCCCCTGGTCGTGTTCGACGCCACCGCCCGCGAACGGGACCGGCGCCAGCCCCGCAAGTCCGTCGACAGCGTCCGGGAGGCGGCGGCGCTCCCTCACCGGACGCTCCCGCCGTGGCGGCAGCCGCTTCCCGTCCTCCTCCGCGACGCCCGTGACCCGCACCGGCGACATCGCGTCCCGGTCGCCGCCGTCCCAGGCCGGCGGCGCACGGACCATCCGGCGGGCGCCGGTCCGGTCCGTCCTCACCTTCCCCTTCCTCCGCACCACCTCAAGGCTCGCCGGATCGCGGACCACCACCCCGGGATCCCCGCCCTCCAGCCGCCGGGCCACCGGAAGCCCTGGTGGCCCGCCCCGTACGCCAGCATCACCCGGACATCGCCGCCGGACGCCGCGGCCCGCCGGCGCCTCCCCGAAAGGCCGTCCATGTCCTGCGGCGCCAGTCTGTGCGGACCTGCCTTCGATGTGTCGGACGGATCCCCCACCGCAAGGATCCAGCCCGTGCCGCTCACCTGCAGCGCCGCGTGGACCGTGCTGGCGTCGCCCTCGAAGGGGGTTCTGGAACCATTCATCCCTCTCTCCTTTCACCGGGCGGGGGATTGCCGTCCGGCGGCCCCCCGCCACAACATGTTGCCATACCGTCATTCCCCTGCACCGAATCACCGGCGAAGGCAGACGCCGGCGCGTCCCATGGCATCTGGATGGATGCCTGGGTTTCGGAACCGGACCATCGCGGGGACAGGAGCGGGAGAGCATGACAGCAATGGTCGCCGGAACCGACGCAGGCAGGCGTACACCCGACATCCACGTCAACGGGCGGGACCTCACGGCCACCAACGACACGGACGGCCTGCGCAGGGTCGGCCGCGTCCTCAGGGAGGGCGGCGCCACGCGGGCCGTCATGGAGGCCACGGGGCGCATGCACCGGGCGCTTCCGCAGTCCCTGCGCGCCAGGGGGTTCTCCGCCACCGTCGTGAACCCGAGGCAGGCGAGGGATCTCCCGAAGGCCGCCGGGGCCCTTGGGAGGACGGACAGGGTGGACGCCAGGATACTGGCGGCCTTCGGGGCCGCGTTCCCGGAGATGCGGGCCACGGCGCTGGCCGCCGCCGCCATCGACCGGCTCCGCGACATGCCGGGGCTGCGGGACAGGCCCGTGGACCAGCGCGCCCGGCACGGAGGTCGGCAGGGTCCTTGAGGATACCGGCGCCGCCATCGCGGCGCTGGAGCGGCGGATCGGCGGGTCGGTCGCCGGATCGCC
This sequence comes from Paracoccaceae bacterium, assembly GCA_965203605.1. Lineage (GTDB taxonomy): Bacteria > Pseudomonadota > Alphaproteobacteria > Rhodobacterales > Rhodobacteraceae > JAPOUP01. Next base: position 159,848 of record OZ241902.1, read on the forward strand.
GGAGTTCGCCGACAGCCACCGCATCCTGGCCCCGGTGCCCGGCATCGGCCCCGTCACCGCCGCGGCGCCGGGCGCCTGGGCGACCGCGCCGTCGACGGACATATATCCGGGACCGGACCCGTCCGGCAGGGTATCGGAAACACGCCCGGAAACCCCGGAAAGCGCCCGGCGGCGGAACCGCCTGGAGACGCCGTTCCACTTTCCGGAGCGCTCCGGAAGGTCGCGCCACGGCGATCCCTTGCGGAACCGCACGGGCACCGCCTCGACGAAGAGGTGGCTGTCCGCCGCGGTCACTCCCGGGTCGGCCGCCCTGCCGGGAAGGATGTTCCCGGTCCGCGCCCCCATGGCGTCGGCCAGCACCGTCCTGTCCGCATACATCGTTCCGCCCGCCCATGTCGCCTGTGCCGCCTTTCCGGAGTGCGCTGCGGGGGGAACGCTGTCGGTCGGCCAGATTGTCAACAGGCTCTAGTGTAGCACCATCTTAGAAATGACGGCTCTGTCTGGCTGTCTCCCGGTACCATGCCATCTCTGCCGGCATCAGGCAACAGGCAGGCGATGGGAAGGCGGCGGCTCGGGTCCGTCCAGGCCCGCCGGACGGCTGCGCGACCCGCGGCGGCCCCACTCCGGCAGCGCCACAAGGCCCCGCCGCCCAAGCTCCCGGAGGGCCGCGTCGCAGCTGGCCAGCCGGGGGTAGCCGAGCGCGTCGGACAGGCCGAGCTCCGCGCAGACCCGGCGGCCCGCCGCCGCCCGGCTGCGGAACGTCCCCGAGGCGAGGATTTCCCGGAGACGGGCAAGCCCCTCCGGACTCTCCAGCAGTGCGCGGGTCGGTTGTGAGGTGTCCATGGCGGACCCGATACTGGAACACCGATCCTATGTCCTGAAAAATTTTTGTGTCATAGGCAGGGCGGGCTTGGCGGCGGCATCATGATTGTCCTGTGCCACCAGAAGTGCATTGTGGGGTACCAGATATCGGCAGGAAAGGCGAGATGCCAAACCTCGCCTGACATATCAAAGTCCGAAGTCGTCGGAACCGAGAATCGCGTGCTCCGTTGGCTCTGGATGGAACAGATCAGACCGCATATGAAGCACCGTGCAAGCTGTCGCTCCTGCACCGCCGCGCCGAGCAAAAACATGCATCGGTTCACACATCTCGCCCGTCGCATTCAATCTCGGGACGCGACCTCGCGCCACAGCAGACAGCACATTTCATCCGACTCGCACTCGGTCATCGGATTCGGCGATGTCAGATCATTAGGAAGGTTCTGAATGCCGACAACATGCTGTTGAGGGATTCCCTTGTTGTTCTCAAGGTTGATTGGGGGCGTAGAAGCTGAACCGATCCAGCCACTGGCGCTGGACCTTGATCGGAAGGGCCCTAGGGTCGGCCAACGATCCATGATCTTGAAATTGCGCACGGACGCATTTGGTAAGCTCCGGATCACATTCGTTGAATTCTTCATTCTGGGAAAGATAGAGCCAGCAGTAGTATCGAATTGAGACCTCAGTATTATGGTCATGGTTGAAATTGGGGCCCAGCTTGGGCCTTACCTCTCGTTCGTTTGTGCCCAGCCATGATCTCAGTTCTTCCGGAGTGACGGTTGTGTTCAGGAACTTGGGATAGAGGTCGGGTCGAACCGTTTTCGAAATGATCAAGGTGTTCATGACGTCAATCCAACCTGGATAGAATTTGAGTTTCTCCGGATTCCGCACAACAGCACCGTTGGCGAGTGATACTGACGACACGATGCTCCCGATGTCCCTCAGCGAGACATGGTTGGCGCGGGCGACGAATTCGACCTCTTTCCGCAACGGGCCGGAAATGTGCTGTTGAATGCCCATCCGGTCCACCAAGTGCTCCAGATATGCAAGCATGGTCTTTTTCCCGCTGCCGTCATTGACTTTGTCTGGGAGTTCAAGCCTGACTTGGATAAACTTGCCAAGGTACCTGTGCGCGTCGATTTCCGGGCCGAAACGGGCGCGGACCATGCTTTCGAGAGCTTCTAGGTTCACGCCAAGGACGAAATGCAGATGCGGTACCGAGAAGAGATGCTTGATCAGTTCGAGGACCTCGAGGGTGTAGACCGGTCTGCAGCGGTCCAGTTCGTCGATAACGAAGATCACGGTTGCTCCCCTGTGGCCGTCATCTGCAGGGTGCGCAAGATCTTCGATGGCCTTCCTGAATTCCGCCATGGCGGCCCGCCGGCCTTCCTTAAGCGTCCAGAGTTTCTGAATCGCAGCATCTGCATCGGACACGATGCTCCCGGCCACCGCATCTCCCAGGCCGGCAAGAAGTTCAGTTGCTCCCCAGGTTAACGCCGCAAGACCTGCGCGTGCTAACGGCCCCGCAAGCTTGGCGGCGGCTTTCCTCACCGCGTCAAGCGGCACTCTATCGCAGTTATTCGTTCTTTCCGCTAGGGCTGAAATCAATGCTGGGAGTGGGTCACCGAAGTAGTCATGCGCAAATGCGTCAAAGTAAATTGTGGTCGCGCCCTTGTGCTCTGTCACCCAGCGTTTTAGGAAATACGTCTTGCCGGTTCCCCATCTGCCGTCGAGGGCGACGACAAGAGGGTCGTCAATTCGGTTGAGAAGATCGGAGAGGGCATCGCCGGCCTTTCTGCGCTGAAGAATGTCTGGTTCCTCGAAGCCTTCGTTGTACAGATTAACGCTGGGTTCCGGCAGTACGATTTTCATGCGTGCCTCGATCGTGTTCGCTTGGGCAACTTCGGATGAGCCTCGGAGTTGCGAGGTGCGCCTGTTCTCGGGTAGCATGCCATTATCCGGATACGAGAACAACGGGCAGCTCATCGTGGAACGCACGGATCATGCGACTGTCTGGATGGGACTGTGGCCTTGTTCGAGGGAAGACTGGTGTTTCGTGACGGGGCTCCCGCTTCCCGCCATGCCCGCCCTCGCGTTGCAAGCGCTGAGCGGGCGTTCGGCTACTTCCTGCACGAGTAGTACTTCGCTCGGAACGACGGCTCCCACCGTTCCACCAACCAATGTCATGGAGTGGGAGTGGAGGCCTGGATGCTGGGGCAGCGCGTCGGCGGGCGTAAGTTCATCTCGATCCTGTCGGGCTGCGTTCCGAGCACCGTTGTTACGCTGGGCTGCGTCATCAACGGCAAGCGTTGGCACCGTTTGGGGTTGGACATGACGTTCTCAGCCCCGAAGTCGGTCTCCCGGGAGCCCGTCTACCGCGGCAGAAAGTTGGCAGGACAATCCCATGTTGATTCCTCTTGATAACGGACCTTCCTGTATCGTCGGCGGCATTCCAACGGATTCCTGATGTCGCCGCAGGAGTCCTGCCAAAGTCGGACGGATCGGTCCGGGACGCAACAACACGACCGCCCTTCTCACAATCGCGGGAATTCCTCCATGATTGAGCGATTCGCGTTCTGATTGCAGGATTGCCAATAGTTCAGGAGCGACCGAACGCCAGCTCTGTCGATTTCCGAAAGGGCATGGCCCGTGCTCTGCGCCCAGTCAGCACCGCGAACGCATCTGGCCCCATCAGCCCGGCCAGTTCAGGATCCGTACTCCTCAGACCGCCCGTGTAGGTGCCGAAGGCGGGTAGGATAACGCGGTCGCTATCGTAGAGAAAGCAGGCGTAGGTCATTGTCCGTCTGCGGGTGCGTATTGTCGCCTTTGGGTGAAAATGTCCGGATATCTCTCCAGTTGCTCCTGCCGCTGCAATGTGCCGGAAGGTCAGCGGCTTCATGGTCAGTTCGGGTAGGTGCAGACCGGTTGGAAACACGGGTCCGGGGTCGTGGTTTCCTTCAATCCAGATCCAGTTCCTTGCCGCTGTCAATCGGCAAAGCCGGTCCGCTGCTTCCTGTTCCAGCCATTCGGATGCCGCCAGATCGTCAAAGCTGTCACCCAGGCAGATGACGGTCTCGGGCTGTTTCGCGGCGACCTCCGTTTCCAGCTTGGTCAGTGTGTCCAGCGTGTCATATGGTGGCAGCATTGCGCCACCTTGCCGAGCCGTGCGTTCTGATCTTCCCAGATGCAGGTCGCTGACGGCCAGAACGCTGTACTGTGGCCACCAGAGCGATCCAGATGCCCGTGCCTTCAATACGGCGCCGCTCAACAGGAATTCATGCTCCTTACGATCCTCTCCACTGTCCATGCGTTCTTTCCTGATGCTCTCCGGTCACAATTACCCTGCCATGGAGAGGGAGCGATTTCACCATCAACGAATTCGGGCGCCATTGGCATTGGATTCAGCTCTTTGGTCCGGTTGGCGATAACGCAGGAAAGTTGCCCGGGCGAACTGGACTGTGATCGGGAAAAATTGAATCAACAGCTCTCACTCCGTCGGCTGACCATCTGGTACAGGGCTGTCCATGGGCTCGGCGGGGCGCCCTAGACCCAATCCTATCAGCCGCTCCACCTCCGCATCCAGAAGCCGATCGTCCGCACTGCCGTGGATTGGCACCCGACCTATTTCCAGAAACAGCGGTGCAGCCATCGGCGTCAGCTGATCCAGTTCCACATGGTCAATCCGGCCGACAGTACGAGCCAGCATCTCCTCAATGCGTCCGAAGTCAACCAGTCCCTTCATCGCCTCTTCCCGCGTGATCCTCAGGAGTAGGTGGTCGGGATCATACTTCCGCAGGGTGTCGTAGAGAATGTCACTGGAGAACGCTGTTTGACGGGCGGTGCGGCGCTTACCCCTGAACTGTCTGTCGATCAGACCCGAAATCACCGCGCTGGCCTTGAACGTTCGTTTCATGACCGCGTTGCCGGCAAGCCAGGTTTCAAAAGCCTCGCGTAACTGGTTTCCTTCGAACAGCTTCGGAGGATCCGCCACATGATCAAGGCCCCAGATCAGAACGGCATAGTCGGTCGACACGAATCCCAGTGGATTAAGTCCCATGGCCTCCATTCGCTGCGTCAGGAGAAGTCCAAGGGTCTGCATCGCATTGCGTCCCGCAAAGCCGTAGACGCAGATGTTCTGGCTGCCGTCATGGGGAAAGCTCTCGACAAGAAGACGATCGGACTCCGGAAGCCTGGACACCGCCCGCTGCCTTGCCAGCCATTCCGCCGTGTGGGCTGGCAGCTCCGGCCAGTCGTCCTTTTCAAGAATGTTCAGAATTCGCTGCGATAGCTGTGTGGATGTGGCGAATTTCGTTCCCATGAACGTGGCGATTCTCGGCTTTCTACCGCGATCACGGGAGACTTCGACCACTGTTTCGCGCATCCGGTCGTAACGCACGGTCTGACCGCCGATGAGAAACGTGTCGCCTGGTGTCAGCGTTGCCGCGAAGGCTTCCTCGATATCTCCCAGGGATTTCCTTTGGCCGCGCATCCGTACCTTCACCAGATCAGTGTCCTGAATCGTGCCTATGTTCATTCTTATCCGAATTGCGGAGCGGGGGTCGCGCAGCTGCCAGAGACCGTCGCGAAGGACCAGTCTTCGCCAAAGATCGTAGGATCGCAGTGCGTAGCCGCCTGTCGCGCAGAATTCCAGGCAAGCGTCGAACTCCTTCCGGCCCAGCGAGGAATAGGCTCCGACGGAGCGAACTTCGGAAAACAGGTCATCCGCCCGAAATGGCCCCGCACAGGCTGAAATCAGAATATGTTGGCACAGCACGTCACGTGGACCCTGGCCCCTTGGTTCACCGTCGAGCGCGTGGTCGCGAACCGCTTCCAAAGCCGCCACGCACTCGACAACCTCGAAGCGATTGGCCGGCACCAGTATGGCCTTCGACGGAGCATCGTATTGATGGTTGGCGCGTCCAATTCTCTGAACAAGACGCTTTACGTTCTTGGGTGCGCCCACCTGTATGATGAGGTCCACGTCGCCCCAGTCAATGCCGAGATCAAGCGTTCCGGTGCAGACAACCGCCCGCAGTTCCCCCTGCGACAGTGATGCTTCAGTGTTCTGTCGCTGCTCGCGTGCCAGCGATCCGTGGTGAATTCCGATGGGCAGCCCTTCGCTGTTGGCAAGCCAAAGATTGTGGAAGAATATCTCCGCCTGCGCTCGGGTGTTGTGGAAGATCAGGGTGGTCCTGTGTCGCTTGACCTCTTCAAGAACCGCCGGAACGGCATAGGATGCGCCCCCGCCCGCCCAAGGAGGCAACTCCTTTGTCCGAAGCATCGATATTTCGGGATCGGGTCCTGGGTCGGCTTCAACGATAGCACAGGAATTCGGATGGTGGGCCAATAGATTTGCGATCGCTGGCGGATCCTCGACCGTCGCGCTTAGACCTACGCGTCTCAGGGCAGGGCATAAGCTCTGCAGCCACGCCAGAGACAGCATGAGTTGATCGCCGCGTTTACTCTCCGCGAGAGCGTGGATTTCGTCCACTATCACCCGCTGCAGACCATCGAAGACCCGAGCAGCGTCCTCGTAGGAGATCAGAAGGGCAAGGCTCTCCGGTGTGGTCAGCAGAATGTGTGGTGGGTCGGCACGCTGCCGCCTCCTGACGACATTGGATGTATCGCCAGTTCGTTCCTCAATTCGAATCGGGAGACCCATCTCCCCGATGGGCTGTAGGAGGTTACGCCTGATGTCCGCAGCCAACGCCTTCAGCGGCGAGACATAGATTGTGTGCAGTCCGTCATGCTTTCCGCCTGCCAGTTCGGCCAATGTCGGCAGGAATCCAGCCAGGGTCTTTCCACCGCCTGTTGGCGCAATCAGCATAAGCGCCGACTCGGCGGCGCGTTCCATAAGTTCGCGTTGGTGTGGATGGAAGTTCCAGCCGCGTGACGCAAACCATCGATCGAATTCGGGGGGTGGAACCCTCATGGGCTCGATGCTCCAGATTCCGGGAGCGTTTCACCGGGGGATCTGGCCAGACAGCCGTGATGAAAATAGGTATTTGGGCTCGGGGATTGCGCCCGGAAGTGCCCGTTCATGGAGAGCAATTCCCTGCTCCCTTCAAGGAATTCAACCCAGAGCGGGTGTCTGTCTGCACCGGTTTCGTGACAGGCGTATTTCTCCGGCATGAAACCAAATTATTGAAATACCACGATATTTTACCCTTTCCGTCCGAATTCACAGAAGACGGCCCCCGGAAGCCGCCCCACTGAAACGTCTGACCCAGGCGGTTCCCCTTCGCACCGAATCGCCCGGCCCCCGACCCCATCCGGTCGGCCCGGCTGTCGGCGGCGGACCCGCCGGACCTGCTGCGTGGTTCGGTGATCGTCAGGGGCTGACTCATAAAGTGTCAGGGAGGCAAACGGAAGCTCCGTATCAAAGTCAATGTATGCGCCGCCGATGGTCGTTTCCAAGAATGCACCGGTATCAGGCGAACATCCGCAGATTACGATATCGGAATCTGGTCGGTCGAATCCGCCACCTATGCGAAGGGAAGGATATGGCCGGACATGCTCAATTAGTGCGGATTGGGGCTGCGTTGTATGGTGCCGCTTCGTGGATATCATCTGGTCCAATTGTATGCCATCGGACGATGGTCGGAACGATTGGCGGTCTGGACCCGGCGGCATGCAGAGAGGTCTGCCCGCCACCGTCCATATTATGTGCCCTGATTCCCAGTCCGCGAAATCACTGCGGTTGGAGGCCCCCACTTCCAGTCCGAAGTGCAACACCGGCCATCTGCGCAGCGAGGGCCGAGCCCGAGCTGCGCAGATGGCTGAAAGGCGGGGTCTGCGGCTCGCCGGGAACGGCGGATCCGGCCCCGGAACGGCTGTAGTCCCGTCTGGAAGGAGACTATCCGCATTCTCCGGGCAGCGCAACGCCTCCGCCGGGGCGGGGAGCGTCCGTCCGGGCGCAGGGAGGGATTGGCCCGACCGGAGCCCGGACGGACGCGACCGCGAAATCCATTCCACCCCTCCCGGCGCGGCCATCCGCGCCGTCGGAAGGCGGGCCGGCGGTGTCAGGGAGGGCGGGCCTGGCGGAACACCTCGGCGGGGGTCCGGTAGCCGAGCACCCTGCGCGGACGCGCGTTCAGGCGGTCCTGCACCCCCTTCACCTCATCGTCGCCGACCGCGCGGAGGTCCGTCCCCTTGGGCAGGTACTGCCGCACCAGCCCGTTCGTGTGCTCGTTCAGCCCCCTCTCCCGGGAGTGGTACGGGGTGGGGAGGAAGAAGGAGGCGCCGAGCGTTCTGGCGACATCGGCGTGGCCCGCGAACTCCCTGCCGTTGTCCGCCGTGATCGTGTGGACAGGCGCGGCGGACGACCGGAGCATCTCCAGCATCGCCGCGGAGACCGCGGCCGAGGTGCGCCGGTCAACCCTCTGTAAATACGTGTATTTCGAGGCGCGGTCCACCAGGGAGACCACCGCCCCGCTGTGACCCTTCCCGATGATCGTGTCCGCCTCCCGGTCGCCGACACGCCCCTTCCTCTCCACCTCCGCAGGCCTCTCCGGGATGTCCACCCGGCCCGGGATGTGGCCACGGCCCGAATGCCGACCGCCACGCCAGTTGGGCTTTCTGCCCCTCCGCCGCAGCAGCGGGAACAGCTCGCCGCCCGCCTTCCTGTCGGCCTTCAGGTGCCCGGATGTCCACTGGCGGCCCACCGCCCAGCCGCCCTCCAGCCGCAGCCGTCCCGCGACCTGCTCCGGGCTCCACCCCTCCGCCAGGCACCCCTCCACATGCGTCCAGCGCTCCGCCGTCATCCTCCTGGGGACCCTGGAAGCCTCGCTGCGGCGCGCCTCCGCTTTCCCCCGCCCCTCGCCGGGGCTGTAGCCCGAATCCCCGCCGTTCCGGCGCAGCTCCCGCCAGACCGACGAACGGTCACGGCCCAGGCGGGCAGCGATGTCCCCGGCGGAGAGCCCACTTTCCTTCAGCGCACCGATCTGGCATCTTTCCCCATGGGTCAGGTGGCGGTAGCCCTCGGGCATGGCAGTCTCCTCTCTTCGTCAAAGGGACTGTCGCCGCTTCCTGGCCGATCCGCAACATCATGCGGAAGCAGAACCGGTCACCACCGCCACTGGTGTTGCACTTCGGACTGGAATGGGGCGGCCGATATGGCGCAGAAGGTGGTCTTTACTGAGATCTGCTGACCCAGAATCCCGGCGAAGGTGTGCTGCGCCCCTATCCGCCCGGAATGCACGGGGAGACCGTCGCCGGAGCGCGGAAGGCCTCCAGTAGTGGGAATCCCTTTCTAGGGTTCCACTGTTTAGTCCATGTCCGGTTCGCTGACGGAAGGGTTCATATCCGGTTCCGTTCCCTGATCAATCAGGAATGACCTGAATGAGGGAATCGGGGAATATACTGAATTGTCCATTCGGATGTACAACGCGCCTTGGTGGATGAGGTGGTCAAGGAACGACTCCGCGTCCTTTCCTTTCGGAAGCCGTTGGCCGGGACGATCAACGACACTGTTCTCCACCAGTTCCTGCATCTGTCGGTAGTGCATACCGTTCTTCAGTCCCGCCATCACCCGGGAGGTCAGGATATCCGCCCGCCGCATATCCAAGCTATTCTGATCCCAATAGTACTTCCGGTGCCTGTCCAGGATCTGTCGTTCCAGTTGCGCCCAGTCGAACCGATTCATGTCACCATGGTTCCGCAGGGTTTCCCGCGTCAGGGCCCTTAGGGTGAAATGCAGGTGACGCGGCCAGCCCTCGCAGGGCGAGGACAGGGCTTCCAGCTGCGGTAGATGCCGAGAGGAGTCGATTCTGAATTTCCCGCAGAACCCCGACATTAGGTCCATGGTCTCGTCACGAGTGAGTGGTCTGACCTCATGAATGGCATGGCCTCGGGTCAAATCCATTCTCCGGGCGCGTTCGGCGGTGTCGGACAGGCCGGCCAGCACGAGGACCACCGGCAGACCGGTGGTGCCATCGTGGACCCCCTGCAGCGTCTTTGCCACAGGCGCGTCCGGCTCCAGCCGGAATCGCTGCGCCTCGTCGATGGTCAGGATGATTGGGCGGTCGGGCAGGCAGCCGCTAGCGGTCGCCCAGAGCCGCAGGGAATCCCAGGTGGCGGCTGGAACCGCTTCCGTCCGTGTTCTGGACCTTCCGATTCTGGCTCCGACGGAGTCGGTGTCCACACCCAGACCGAAACCGCGCGTGTGGCTATGTTCGGCAAGGAATTTCGGAGCGTGTTTTTCCGACAGCATGCGGGCGATGGGGCCGAGTATGTCAACAGGTTCGTTGATTTCGCCAGTCAACAGGATCGGGACATGGGCGTTTCCGGCCTCTCTAGCCTGTCTAAGCAGCTCCTTCAGCAAGCTGCTCTTGCCAGCTCCCGGAGCGCCCTGCACGATCTGCGTCATCTTTGCTTCATCAGACGGTTTTGTGGAGGCCACCATGATTGCTTCGATGATTTCGCGTCGGCCGACAAAAACCGGTGGCGAAGCGCCTTCACCACGTTTCAGGAATTCCCGTAATCCTTCATAGTCAACTGGCATGGAAACCGGTGTGTTCTTTCCCTATCCATGATGAATCTAGACGAAAGAACCATGGCTTTCAAAGGATTTCAGGTCCAATGATCCCAGGAAGCATCCATTGGGGCGCACAAGCTTGAATCGCATAGGCACCCCTTTAGGCGACGGGTATCTTTTGGGGATCATGTACCTTGCTGAAACGGGCTTTCCGGGCGGGGCGGGATTTCAGGAGTTAGGTACTGGTCTGGAGAGGGTCCGCGCTGCCGTGACGTGGGTCTTCCGGGGCACATCCGATTTGGCAGTCACCATATGCGCTGTCGCTTTGGCGGATGATTCGTCTGGAAGTCCGGTTTTCCCGTCGGATTCCCTTCCGAACAGCCGGACTCAGATTCCCAAAGCCGCAGAACCGAGACTTTCGTTGGAAAATACATACCTGTCGCGACAACCGGGAAGTCCTCCAATCCGTCGAACGGGGTGATCGGCGTATCGAACAGCCGCTACATGACTTTCTGACGCGCCGATTGCATGACCACGCCTCAAGTCCATCCAGTTCCATCAGGGATGTTGCCACGCTGGAGCGCACTTCAACGCCCGACCGGGCGACAGACCTTCGTGACACCCCGCGAAATGTTGCTCTGATCCGAAAGACCGGCCAGGTTCGGGTCGCCGGTTTGGCTGCCGCTGGAGGTTACCGGCCCCAGTTCAGGTTCGGGCAAAATAGACCCAGGGCTGTCCTTGACCAAAAGACCGACAACGCGACCCAAGGACCGGAATGCCACACAGAAGTTGTTGCGTCGCGAACGTCACCGGGATCACCTCGGGACTGTTGGGTAGCCATTGGGCATCAACCATCTGCCGGGGCCAGCGATGGTCGACCCTGGAAGTGGTGCCGCGAAAGGACTCAAACGATCGCCGCCTCCGTGGCCGCCACCAGTTCCTCGCGTGTGACCCCTGGAGCAAGTTCCTCGATCCTGAGACCTCCATCCGCTACGTCAAGAACACCAAGATTCGTGATTATCCTGTCGACCACGCCCTTGCCAGTCAACGGCAGCGTGCAGCGCTTGAGAACCTTTGAGTCGCCGTGCTTGTTCGTATGGTCCATCACGACAACGACCCGGCCAACACCAGCCACCAGATCCATGGCGCCTCCCATTCCCTTCACCAACTTGCCAGGAATCATCCAGTTCGCAAGATCACCCCTCTCGTCGACCTCCATTGCTCCGAGAATCGCCAGGGCGATCTTTCCGCCCCGTATCATGCCAAAGCTGGTGGCGCTGTCGAAATAGCTGGTGCGGTCCAGAGCGGTGACCGTCTGCTTGCCGGCGTTGATCAGGTCGGCGTCGATTTCATCGTCAGTGGGAAACGGCCCAATGCCCAGCATGCCGTTCTCAGACTGCAACGTCACGTCTATCCCTTCCGGAACGTAATTCGCCACCAGCGTCGGAATCCCAATGCCAAGGTTGACATACATTCCATCTTCGAGTTCGTGCGCGGCCCGTTCGGCCATTTGATTCCTGTCCCAAGGCATATCTAGGCTCCTTCGCTCAGGCCGCACGGGTTGTGCGTTGTTCGATCCGTTTCTCGTGCTGGCCCTGGATCAATCTGTGGACGTAGATGCCTGGAAGATGGATCTGGTCCGGATCCAGACTTCCCGTCGGAACGATCTCCTCGACTTCCATGACGCAGACCCGGCCGCACATAGCCGCCGGAGGATTGAAATTCCGTGCCGTCTTGCGGAAGACCGCATTGCCGGTCCCATCCGCCTTCCAGGCCTTCACGATCGAAAGGTCGGCGACGATGCCGCGTTCCAGAATGTAGGTCTCATCATCGAAAACCTTGTGTTCCTTACCCTCGGCGATGACGGTGCCAACGCCGGTTCTTGTATAGAATCCCGGAATGCCACATCCACCGGCCCTCATCCGCTCGGCGAGCGTGCCCTGCGGGGTGAACTCAAGCTCCAGCTCGCCGCTGAGATACTGCCGCATGAATTCCGCGTTCTCGCCCACGTAGGAACTGATCATCTTCTTGACCTGATGCGACCGCAGCAGGACACCGAGCCCAAAGTCGTCAACCCCGGCATTGTTCGAAACAACCGTCAGATCCTTGGTTCCCACGCTACAGATCGCCGCGATCAGGTTCTCTGGAATGCCGCAGAGACCGAACCCTCCCGCCGCGATGAGCATGCCGTCATGCAACAGCCCGTCGAGCGCGGACAAAGCCGAATCATGGATTTTCTTCATCTGGTTCCCTCTGTGTTCAGCGTTGCCTCAAGTCTCCTGATCCGGAAAGGAAGTCGATTCGGATACCAGAGCCAGACAAGGCGGCTATCTCTTTGTTCGTCGAGTGCGACTCGGTCGACTTTTGCTCCTTGCGGCTCTTTCGTCAACCAGGCGAATGGCCATTTCCATGTTCACCGACAAGGGTTCCACGCCCTCTGGCAAAGTGGCGTTGACTTTCCCCCATTTAACGTATGGGCCGTATCGGCCATCCATGATGTTGACCGGACCACCGTGCTCTGGATGCTCGCCGAGCTCTTTCATTGGTTTGGGTGTCACGCGACCTCCCCTTCCCCGACCCTGAGCGGATGTCGCCAGAAGTTCAACTGCCCGATTCATGCCCAGCTCGAACACTTCGTCTGAATTCCTGAGGTTTGCGGACCGCCGCCCGTGTCGAATGTATGGCCCATATCGGCCAATGTCCGCAAGGATCGAAACGCCGTCTTCGGGATGCGGTCCTACATCGCGCGGAAGTCCAAGAAGCTTCAGGGCCGACTTCAGGTCGATCATGTCAGGCGACCAGTCCTTTGGAAGACTGGCCCGCGGCGGTTTCTCCCCGCCAGAAGACTGCGTGCCCCGCTGAACGTAGAAACCAAACCGGCCGGATTTCAGGACTATGTCGTCACAGCCGTCTCGTCCCAGCACTCTATCGCCTTCATTGTTCTGGTCGCTCTGTCCGTTTGGATCCCCTGACAGGGACCGGGTGAATCTGCAGTCCGGGTAGTTTCCACAACCGATGAAGCCGCCAGTGCGGGATGTCTTGAGATGCAGGCGCCCCTTGCCGCAGACGGGGCAGACCCGCGGGTCCGACCCGTCGTCGCGGGGAGGATAGAGTTGTGGCGCCAGGGCTGTGTCGAGTCTCTCCAGCACTTCCGTCACGCGGAGTTCGGACGTCTCGTCCACCTGCGCCTTGAAGTTCCGCCAGAACCGTTCAAGTACGCTCTTCCACCCCCGTTTGCCGGCCGTGATGTCGTCAAGTTCCTCCTCAAGGTTGGCGGTGAATTCATAGCCGACGTATTTCCTGAAGAAATTCAGCAGGAAGATGGTGACAATCCGTCCTTTGTCCTCCGGAACCAGTCGATCCTTTTCCTTGCGCACATATTCGCGATCCTGAATCGTGGCGACGACGCTGGCGTAGGTGGATGGGCGACCGATGCCAAGTTCCTCCATCTTCTTGACGAGCGTCGCTTCAGTGTAGCGGGGCGGGGGCTGGGTAAAGTGCTGTTCGGGGATTACCTTCCGCTTCCCGACGGCTTCGCCCTCATTGATGGTGGGAAGGGTATCTTCGGTGTGGTCTGAATTCTGGTCGTCCCGACCTTCTTCGTAGACCCGCATATAGCCGTCAAAGAGAGTCACCTGGCCGGATGCACGAAGGCCAACCTCGCCGTCAGCGCTTCTTACGCTCACGGTCGTGCGCTCAAGGCGTGCAGTTTCCATCTGGCTGGCGATCGTACGCTTCCAGATCAGGTCGTAGAGCTTCCGTTGACTGGGTTCACTTATCTTCAGCTTCTGGGGCTGCAACGCGAGATTCGTAGGGCGAATGCACTCATGCGCCTCCTGCGCGTTCTTTGCCTTGTTCCTATATGTGCGTGGAGACTTAGGGACAAAGTCCTGACCATATAGGTCCTTGATGACAGCGCGGGCGTCGGCCACGGCTTCGGGAGCCATGTCAATCGCATCGGTCCGCATATAGGTGATATGTCCGGCTTCGTAGAGTCGCTGCGCCGTTGTCATTGTATCCCTTGGACCCATTCGGAATCTGCGGCTTGCTTCCTGCTGGAGTGTCGAAGTTCTGAACGGTGGGGCGGGATTGCGTTTCAGTGGCTTTGCCACGACCGACGCGACCTTCAGGTCGCGGCTCCTGATCGCCTGTTCGGCAAGTTCGGCCTGGATTCTGTCCTTGATGGACAGCTTGTCGAGTTTCTCGCCTGCGAGTTCGGTCAGCCGCGCCTCGAACAGCTGTCCGCGAGGGGTGGTGAGCACAGCCTTCACCGACCAGTATTCCTGGGCGTTGAATGCCTCGATCTCCATTTCGCGTTCAACGATCAGACGCAGGCACACGGACTGCACCCGACCCGCGCTTCTTGCACCGGGAAGCTTCCGCCAAAGTACCGGCGAGAGGTTGAAGCCCACCAGATAGTCAAGGGCGCGCCGCGCAAGATAGGCTTCGACCAGATCCCGATCCACATCCCGCGGATTGCCCATCGCTTCCGTGACGGCATTCCTGGTGATTGCGTTGAACACAACCCGGCTGACCGGCGTGTCCCTCCTGATCACGCGGCGCCTGCGCAGCGCTTCCTCAAGATGCCAACTGATCGCCTCTCCTTCCCGATCAGGGTCGGTGGCGAGAATCAGGGCGTTGTCGGCCTTCAAGGCATCCGCGATCGCCCGGACATGCTTCTGCGATTCACGTCCGACCTCCCACTTCATTTCGAAACCGCTGTCGGGATCGACGGAGCCATCCTTGGGCGGGAGGTCCCTTACATGGCCATAGGAAGCCAGAACGGTGAACTCCTTTCCCAGATACCGATTGATGGTTTTGGCCTTGGCTGGCGATTCGACCACAACGACTGGCATACGAAATCCTTTCGAATCGACGGCGGTTACACTGGCCGGGCAAATGAGCGAACGGAAGTGGGATTGTCAATGTCGGTGAGTCTCATGATCGATCCGTTCACGTCGCAAAGGGCAACCAGCACCTGAAGTCGTCTCAGGATTGGCCTGTGCTCCATCTCGTCTTCGGCTGGGGCCGAGACGACCTGAGTACCGAACTCCGACCTGATTGGGCGCAGCCAATTCGATGACGGGCGTTTGGTTTTTCCGGGGGAACGTGTATCAGACGGGCCGGACGTCCACTGTCATTTGATGGCGTCATCTTCCCGATCCATTCGAACCATCTACCACCTATCCTGGTAACGCCGGTGGTCCCGGGGCGTGATCAATGACGCGAAGACAGGCGCCTGGGTTCGACTGACCCGTCTCGGCATGCGGTGCAGGAGGGTCGGGTCAGGGACAGCGGTCGGCATCCAGGGTGATCGCTTCAACGAGCGTCTTCGGAGCCCCCGACAGTCAGTCCGCCCATCAGAAGTGTCGGCTGGCCAACGCACACCGGCACCCATTGACCGTCCTTTCCACAGTTTCCAACGCCTGGATCAAGTGCCATGTCATTCCCGATCGCCCTTATCTGGCGCAATGCCGTCGGTCCGTCGCCGATCAGGGTCGCTCCCTTTACCGGAGCGCCAATTTTTCCATTCAACACCCGGTAGGCCTCCGTGCAGGAGAACACGAACTTGCCATTGGTGATGTCCACCTGCCCACCACCAAATCCGACCGCATGGATCCCATCCCGCAGGTCCGACAGGATCGCCTCTG
Organism: Paracoccaceae bacterium; assembly: GCA_965203605.1. GTDB lineage: Bacteria > Pseudomonadota > Alphaproteobacteria > Rhodobacterales > Rhodobacteraceae > JAPOUP01. The sequence continues at coordinate 175,793 of OZ241902.1, forward strand.
GATCCCCAAAACCGCCTAGCATGTAGGTGTTCGTCATTCTCGGCATCGGGATGTGGGCGTGGCTCTGCCGCCTCCCGTTACCTGTTGGAGAGACTCCCATCAGACGCGCGTTCTGCCGGTCCTGCATATAGCCGACAAGTATTCCGTCCTCGATCAGAACATTCCTGCCCGAGGGGGTCCCCTCATCGTCGACCGATAGCGAGCCTCGCTGCTCGGGGATTGTTCCATCGTCCAGAACCGTAACGCCTTTGGCGGCCACACGCTCCCCGAGCAATCCTGCAAACGCAGATGTCCCTTTTCGATTGAAGTCGCCTTCGAGTCCGTGTCCCACCGCTTCGTGCAGGAGAATCCCGGGCCAGCCGGGTCCCAGAACCACATCCATCTCACCTGCGGGAGCGGGTTCGGCCCGGAGGTTCACAAGTGCGATTCTCAGCGCCTCCCGCGCCTTGGCCTGCCAGCATCTGCGGTCGATCAGTCCCTCGATCCCAATTCTGCCGCCGCCGCCTGTCATTCCGGATTCCCGACGCCCGCCCTCCTCCACAATCACCGATACCCTGATCAGGGACATGGGGCGGGCGTCACGGACAAGGGTGCCTTCCGGCCGAAGGATCTCGACCTCCTGCATCGACCCGGCAATCGTGGCCGACACCTGCACCACGCGACGGTCGAGCTCACGCGTGAACGCGTCAATCTCCCGTAGAGTCTCGACTTTCAACGGGAAGGACGCATCCTCCATGGGATTGCTGTCCGCGTACATCCTTGCGTTGGATGCCCGAGGAGGTCCGTCCTGGACCCCGCCGCCGTCACCCACAGCCAAACGGGCGGTTGCGACCGCTCTTCGAAGGGATGGTTCCGAGATTTCGTTTGAATGGGCGAGTGCGGACGATTCACCTTTCACCGACCGAAGTCCAAATCCTTCGGACGAATCGTAGCTGGCAGCCTTGATGCGCCCGTCGTCAAAGGCTATGGTTTCTGACCGGCGACGCTCCAGAAACAGCTCTCCATCATCCGCCCCAGCTACGGCTTCCCTCAGGGCTGCGAGCGCGGTTTCCATATCCAGATTGTTTTCGAATGGCTGGAAGGCAGGGTCTGTCATTCTATCCTCGTTCAAGATTCGCCAGTGCCCGAAAAGCGGCTGAATGCCGCAAAGGAATGGCTTGAGAGCCGGTTCGCAATATGGTTTCACATGATCAAAGACACAATGGGGGCCGTCGTTCTGGCTGCGGGTCAGGAATGCGGCGGGGCGGTCCGCCAAAGCGAACGGGAAATGGATATGCGCCTTCACACGATTCTCCACGGCCTTCTGGTCTTGATCGGCATGGCTCTGGCAGGTAGGACCGCGACAGCTCAGGAGGGCCTTGAGGCCATTGGAAAGCCCGAACCTGGTGGTATGGGATTCCAGCCTGCGGTGACAGAGCTTGCGCGCAACCTGCATTGGCTTGACGGAATGCTGCTGATCGTCATTTCGGTGATCTCCGCGTTTGTGATGCTGCTCCTGCTGATCGTCATTGTCCGGTTCAATCGATCGGCCAATCCGACACCGGCGGGCTTTACGCACAATTCGCCGGTTGAAGTGGCATGGACATTGATTCCGGTCGTGATTCTGGTGTTCGTCGGTGCGTTTTCCCTGCCCGCACTGTTCGAGCAGCAGGAAATTCCAGAGGCCGACCTGACCATCAAGGCGACTGGCTATCAATGGTATTGGGGTTACGAGTATCCGGAAGAGGGACTGGAATTCGAGGCGTTCATGCTTGGAAGTCCCGAAGCGGTGGAGGCCGCCGGCTACAATGCGGACGAATACCTGCTTGCGACGGACACAGCCGTTGTGATTCCCACCGGGAAGACGATTGTTGTTCAGGTCACCGGTGCCGACGTGATTCACGCTTGGACCATTCCGTCATTCGGCGTGAAGCAGGATGCCGTGCCCGGCCGTCTGGCCGAACTCTGGTTTGAGGTCGATGAGGGCAACGAGGGCGTGTATTTCGGGCAATGCTCCGAGCTTTGCGGCAAGGACCATTCCTACATGCCGATCACTGTGAAGGCTGTGACACAGGAGGAGTACGAGGCCTGGCTTGCCGGGCCAGCGCAGGAATTCGCTGTGACCGATCGTGCCCCTGCCCTCCAGGTCGCCGCTGCGGATTGAGCGATAGTGGGGTATTTGCGGCATCTGGCGGGAAATTCCCGGCCACGAGCGCATTTTGCGAAAGTAAAGGGATGAGCGACGCAACTGTCATCACAGCCGAAAGAAAGGGAGAGGCCGGGCTAGGGGACTGTTTCTCACTGCTAAAGCCCCGCGTGATGTCGCTGGCCGTATTCACCGCCCTCGCGGGTTTGCTGGTCGCACCGGTCCAGGTCCATCCTGTCATTGCCTTCGCGTCGATCCTGTTCATTGCGGTTGGCGCCGGAGCGGCGGGTGCGTTGAATATGTGGTGGGATGCGGACATTGATGCACTCATGTCGCGAACGGCCAGCCGTCCGGTGCCGACAGGTAGAATCGCACGTGAGGATGCGCTGGCGATTGGCGTCGCCCTAGCGGGCGTTTCGGTGGTCATGCTGGCCCTCGCCGCCAATCTTCTGGCTGCGGGACTGCTCGCCTTCACAATACTGTTCTACACAATTGTCTACACGATGTGGCTAAAGCGCCTGACGCCACAGAACATTGTGATTGGCGGTGCTGCCGGAGCTTTCCCTCCAATGATCGGGTGGGCAGTTGCGACGGGGAGCCTGGGTCTGGAAGCTCTGCTGATGTTCGCATTGATTTTCATCTGGACACCACCGCATTTCTGGGCGTTGGCGCTGTTCACGAAGTCCGATTATGCCGACGCACAGGTGCCGATGCTGACCGTCACGCATGGCCATCGGGTGACCCGCTTTCACATTCTGGTCTATACCCTGCTGCTTGCGCCGTTTTCGCTGGGTCTTGGACTGACCTCCATTGGCGGGCCGATCTATCTTGCGGTGGCGACTGTCATGAACATCAGGTTCATTCGCGCTTCGATCGGCATTTGGCGGCGCGATAGGGCTGATTCGGAGGCAGACCGTTACAGGGCCGAGAAGTCGATGTTCCGACTGTCGATTCACTATCTGTTCCTGCATTTCGCGGCGCTGCTGGCGGAGGTGACGCTGCGTCAGTTCTGGTTGGATTTCTGGTGATGGCGATTCGGGTGGAGCACGAACTGCACGGGCGGCGGTTTTCCCGCAACGTCGGTGTCGGTCTGGCACTGGTCGGGTTCGCAGCGCTGATGTTTGCCCTGAGCGTTGTGAAGATTTCGACGACTGGTCCGGTTCAGGGCTATGACCATACCATCCGCCCGGAGCTTGTGGGAGCGGGAGAGTGACGTTTCGGGGTCCACAGAAAACAGCGGCGCTCGCTGCTTCCCTGGTCGTCCTGATGGGTGCGCTCGCCTGGGCGTCGGTGCCGTTTTACGACTGGTTCTGCCGCGTCACTGGATTTGGCGGTGAGCCGGCTTTTTCGAATTCGGCCAGTGATGTCGTTCTAGACCGGACTGTCACCGTAGGATTCGACGCCTCGCTTGCGCGCGGAATGCCATGGGAATTCAGGCCGGTACAGCACCAGATGGAAATCCGCATCGGCGAGACGGGGCTTGCGTTCTATGAAGCCTGGAACCCAACCAGCCGTCCGGTCGCGGGTTCGGCGAGCTATAATGTGGTTCCTTTCGAAGCCGGTGGATATTTCACGAAGATTGACTGCTTCTGCTTCGAGGAGCAGGTGCTCATGCCTGGTGAGCGCGTTCAGATGCCAGTGACGTTCTACGTCGATCCTGCGATCGTGGAGGATCGTGACGTTTCTGGCGTCCACCGCATCACGCTCAGTTACACATTCCACGAAATCGACCTCCCGGACGTCGCTCAGACGAGCTTGAGACCGGGCGAGGGTCCAAGTTACAACTAGCCCAAGGAACGAGGGAACGCTCTCATGGCGCATGCGAAGAATCACGATTACCATATCCTTAATCCCTCGGTCTGGCCGTTTATCGGGGCGGTATCGGGCTTTCTCATGCTGTTTGGCTTTGTGGTCATGGTGTCGCCGAACGTGAACAACAACCATCCGTGGCTGTTCCTGATCGGACTGGTGGGAGTCGCCTACGTCATGTTCGCGTGGTGGTCCGATGTCGTGAACGAGGCGCAGACGGGAGACCATACGCCGGTCGTACGCATTGGTCTCCGTTACGGCTTCATGCTGTTCATCATGTCCGAGGTGATGTTCTTTTCGGCCTGGTTCTGGTCATTCTTCAAACATGCGCTGTATCCGATCGATCCCGGGGGAATGAGTCCTGCGGTTGATGGCCAATGGCCACCTGCCGGAATCGAGACCTTTGATCCATGGCATCTTCCTCTGATCAACACCTTGATTCTGCTCTGTTCCGGTGCCGCTGCGACTTGGGCGCACCACGCGATCGCCCACGAGAACAACCGCAGGGATCTTGTCAACGGTTTGGTGCTTGCCGTTGTGTTGGGGGCGTTGTTCACCTTCTTTCAGGCTTACGAATACAGTCATGCGGGATTCGGATACGCGGGCAATATCTATGGTGCCAACTTCTTCATGGCGACGGGATTCCACGGGGCGCATGTGATCATTGGCACGGCATTCCTGCTTGTGTGCCTGTTCCGAGCCTTGGCAGGACATTTCACGCCTGACCGGCATGTGGGCTTCGAGGCGGCGGCATGGTACTGGCACTTCGTTGATGTGGTGTGGCTGTTCCTGTTCGCGGCTGTCTACATCTGGGGCAGCTAGGATCGTCAAACGCCTTCGATGCCAATCCACGAAAGCAGTCACCCACCCGCCGCAGCATTCTTGACGGGCTGAATGGCCGTTTTGCAGGCCAGTCTTCCCTGGCTTCACACTCAGGGACGAAGAGGTCCTTCCGGGTGCGCGGATGAGGTCGCTCCAGACCTCTTCGGCCCCATTTCCTTGCTAACCTGACCGCGTCGAACGTCCGCTTTGGCGGAACCACGCCACATTGGAAGCCCGCACACGGTCCGGACCGGTCTCGGCCCCGAGCCATACGGCGGCGAACGCAACAGGGAGAAGGGTTTGGCCCAGTATGTTGGCATTATGCGGCTGCGACCTGATTCGCCCGCCATTCGAGGAAGTCGGCCAGCCCGTGGTTCATGACACAACTGGATGAAATCGAGCGGCATCAGGAGGTCATAGGCCTGAAATCCAATGGCCGTTTCCGGACCTATGTCCTGTTGGACCGATGCTTCGTCAGGTTGGCCGGACGTCTGCTTTCATCAACGGCGAGGAGGTCTCAGCCATCCCCTCGGCCCAGGGAGAAGGGTGCGTCCCAGATTGTTGGCATGGGTCACTCGGGTATTATCTTGAGCCTTGACTTCTCGATACAGGAACGCCTTTCGGTAGATTCTCGCCCGATAAAGTCGACCGAAAGTATGGATTGCCAACAATCTGGGCTATTCCCCGGGGAGAAGCCGCCCGATTTTTCCAGACCCTTCGATCAACGCCGTCTGCAACCACCGGCGCACGGTATCGGCGATGCCGACAGGACGGCTGTCCATCCCGTTGGGGTCTGCCGTGAGTCTCGCGCCCATTCGGATCAATTCGGGCGGCGCGGTCATCTGGTCGCGGATGCCGGTGTTCGTGTGCCGGAACGTCCGGTCCGTCCAGGATTTTGGCTTCCGGAGCAGTTCGACAGCCACTGAAACCACCGTGGCCGTCGAAAACTCCTGCAGCTCAAATATCTGGAAATTGCCTCCGGTTTCCTGATAGCATAATCCGCTGTTAACATTGGGGTATATCCCAAGTTGGTTGATCACGTCGCGGCGGCCTGATCCGCATTTGCCGGTGCCATGACCCACAATCCATGCCCATTGCCACGGATGCCGGGCCGTTCGGTGGTTATCCGGATCAGTCCCGGTCCCGCCGCAGTGCAGGGATGGCACATTCGAATTGTGGAAATCAACCAACTTGGGATGCACCCATGCGCAGGCTGTTGACCGAACGGGATCCGTGGAAATGGGCACAAGTCTTACCATCCGCGCTATCGATCTTGGGGATAAATCCTGGTTCCGAAGCGAAACCTGTCAAATCGGCGTGTTGATGGAGGAGTTGGTCCGCTGTCTGATCTGCGAGAAGCGCATCAGGGCAGAGCGCCCTCAGAAACCGTCCGAGGCCTTCGCACTATATTTCGGGGAGAAACACGGCATCGAGCTTCCGCCTCCGGTACGTCACGGTTACAGGCCTTTGTCGTTCTGATATGGGGAGCGGGGATGGCCGTCCCGCTCGCTTGGCTCATCGACACGGATGTCGTCTCCGAGATGATGCGGCCGCGACCCGAGCCTCGGGTCCGCGGCCTTTGTCGATTCGATTGCCCCCAACCGTCCGGGCCTCGCCTGCGTCGCCATCTGGGAGGTGCTCGATGACATCGGACCACTCGGTCCCTGCAGGCAGCGGTGGCAACGTGCGGGCTCACTGTTGTGACCCGGAACACTTGCGGGTTCAGCGACACCGGATTCGAAACCGTCGATCCTTGGGCAGTCGAGCCAAAATGAACATTGTTTCAGACAGGAACCCAAGCCGAATGGTCCATGCAGCCCGCCTCATGAGATTGTATGTCGTAGGAACAGCGTTCACGACTTACCTGGCCGAGGTACGGTCAGTTGCACGCAAATTGAAGTGAACCAGACTCTGAAAGAGTGCCCGCGACTGAATTGACGATTGGCTCCGTGCGGTGATCTGCCGTGCACTCGTGCATCGACGAGCTTGACTTCAGCGTTTGCTCGGGAATCGTATGCTTGAGTACCGGACTGATATCGGACCCGCCGAATCGGACGAAGGGATGCGCGTGTGAGGCATGAAGACCTTGAAGGCTAGGTGGCTGAAACGGACTGGTTCCGAACGCCTGTCCGTAAATCTGACTGGAGCGCAATATTGCCCAGGCGCGGTTTCGAACAGCGATGCTGTGACGGGGAGACTCATATTTCTGGGCTTCGACTGCGCCTGCGTTTCGACCTCTGGCCAGAAGTCCGGAAACCAGTTCATGGAGATTGAGGCGTCCGGCACAGCCCTGCTGCGGACCGATGTGCGGAAACGTCGAACCGTCGAATGCATGACCGTGACTGTCAACGATTCCGCTACGACAGCGGACTGCGGGGAGAAAAGGTTCCGTCACGCCCGGAAGGTAAGTGGGCGGCCCTCCGGGCCTCAGGCCGGATTCAGAGAGAAGGGGGTGTTTTGACGATGCCATCCACCTTGAGCACCTGCCCCTCGCTCCAGCCGTCGAATCAGCAAGCGGTAAGCTGTCGGCTGCGCTTGGACTCAGCGCTCGCCCTCAGTCTTCTGTCAGGGGTCGTTAGCGCGACATCCAGACGAAGGTGCGCTCCACGACCCGACGGTGGTACGGGATGGTGAAGTAATGGGGCTTATACGCCTAACTAGCCAAGGCCCGCTCACGCCGCCGCGCCAGCTCCCGCAGATTTCTTCAAGTTGAATTTCCGAAGCGACGGATCGGGCGGCTTCACCGCCGAAAAGATGGCGCGGGCAATCTCGTCAGGAGTCGCGTCAATCTTCGGAAACGGCTTCGGTGGCCTGCCGCGACCGCGCTTCGGTTCCTGGTCCGCTTGATCGCTCACTTCGCGCCTTTCTGCCCGTTGCACAACTCGCTTGGACCGTGCGTCCGTCCGCGCTTGAAGTCAACTCTTGACTCTTGGGCGGGTGTCGCCGTTAGTTCCCCACGCCAACCATCTTTCGAGTCCGGCCAACTGGGCCGGGCTACCTGTTGAATAAGCCCAATGTGGCATGGGGTAGCTCCTTGTGCCAGGGCGAATTCGAAAATTCCTGACTTTTTCGGCTCATGGCAAGAACTCGAAAACCATCTCAAGTCCCTTGCCTCTGCCCCGGACGTCTTTGGGGGTTCCGTTCGACGAAATCGAAGTTTGCTGGAACGACGCAGGGCCACGCCCAAGAAACTCCTGCCGAACCAGATTTGCCAACAATTCGACCTCATGGCTCAGCGCCCACGACATGACCACACCAATTCCAGAGGAACAAACGAAATGAAACGCTTTCCGCATGCCATCACTGCCAGCATTCTTCTGACCGCCTGCGGAGGCGGCGGCAGCGTCGTGCTTGATCCCGAACCGGGACCTGCGAATCCGCCCGAGAACGAACCGACCCAGCAGAGGCAATCAGAAACCCATCGCAGCGCATTTCTCAGTGAGACAGACTTCTTTGACGCAGAGTGGCTTGCGCGCCCCACTTTCGCATTCTTGCCGCAAGACGGGACAGACGGGCTTCACGTGGACAGAGAATCGCAAGGCGACTTTTCGCTCGAAAACCTTGAATTAAGCCCGGCGTTGATTGATCGTCTGCAATCCAATCCGGCTTTCTATAGCGGCGACAGGCGCATCACGGAGGCACTTATCAACGTTGTAGTTCTGACATACGCTGCATACTGGCAATGGACCCGTCATCTCGACGACGTTCCCGAAGCCCCGCTTATCCAGATCGGGGGGGACGAAATCCGTAACTGCGGTCATCACTCTAATGCCCTTGCATGCTATAATGGATCGGTCAACGCCGTGATCGTGCTTGACGAATGGTTTGAGAAAGTCTTCTTCGACCTCGCGAGCGGGAACGATGCGACCCGAGAGTCAGCATTTCAGGAATTCTTTAGCGTCATGACCCACGAGGCGGGGCACCAGTTCAGATACAGGCATCCTTACGGCAGGAGGCCCGCCGACTGTTCGCCTGGAGACCGTTGCACGCCCGTGCGGGGCGAAGGCGGGGCAGACCATGCCCACGCGCCCTACGGATCGGGCAGCGTGATGGCCTACGACGACCAGATAGGCGGACGCTCGAACTACCATGTGACGCCGGAAGACATCAGCCGCATCCCGGATGCGGCATGGAACGATGACGCCCGCACCGTCGACGCAGTCTACAGGTCTGGTGCGCCATCCTCAATCGACAACTGGGGTGTCTGGATCACGGCGGAATTGGAGGTCAGCGGCCAGACGGCACCAGGACGGCTTTTTGGAGGAAACCTGTCCATCGCTGTCGAGCATGCCGGACGCGGATGGGTTCACGGGAAGCCCTCCGAGAATGTTTCCCTGCCAGCCACGGCGACATGGAGCGGCGAAGACAGCTTTCTGGGAGTTGACATGGACCCGAACTACCTGGGCGCTTTGCTACGGGCGGACGCGAACCTGCGCTACACGTTCGGCAACCGTCCGAACCTGAACCTGCGTGTCAACGACTTCGAGGCCCATTACGCCACCGCGATCGATGGCGTCGCCACGTGGCATGACCACAATTTTGAGGATTGGGGAGACTTTCGCTACAACATGGACTGCACGTCAGGCGGATGTTCAGGAGACAGTGTGGAGGCGAAGTGGTACTCCAGCGACTCTGGTGATCCGTCCGGCTGGGTCGGTGGCGTCGTGAACGATCAGGATGCAGATTATGTGGGTTCCTTCGTCGCAGCGAAGGACTGACTGGCGTTCGTGACACCTTCGATCAACCATTGAACCCATCAGGGCGCGGTTTGGGTGTGATGGGATAGAAGCTCCTAAAGTCCTTGCATGGCACTTCGATGGACGTGATTAAAGCACTGGCGTGGAAAGAGACTTGGGACGTAGATCGTCGTCTGGCCGAACTCGAACTGCGACGTGATGGTCTCCTGAATGTGGTTTTCGCATCTCTTGCAGCTGGCGCGAATGCCACGCCGCACCACCCGGCCAATGCTGAAGGAACATTCAGATATCTGTACGGCGTGGGTTCACTACGAGAGCAGTTCGTTGGCGAACGGTGGTGTGTCAACCGCGAAGAGTCAGTCGAAGCCATCCAGAACGACAACGTCAAGGTGAAGGTTGCGTTCTCAAATGCAGACATCGCTTGCAACGACGAGCGAAAACCAAAACCGCGGTCGCCCAAGGGGGCTGGCTCCGAACGCACTTGCAGTGGAAACTTGCTGTTTGACGACCTTCCCATATTCGTCCCGCACCGAGATAGCGAATGGTCCGTCTACCACCTAATGGTGGATCGGAAAGGTGCCGCAGAGCTTTCGCGCCCGGTAATTTCAGGACGAACATTCAGCAACTATCGTGAAAGAATTTATCTGTCAGATGGGATGGACGCAAATCCGGAAGAATTCACTTTGACGTTGGTGATACTGCGATGGACTTCGACCCGCTGGTCGTTCGCAAGCAGCCGCCCATGTTCAATAACAAACGGCTAGTTCTTGCTCGTAGGCGCCGAAAGCTAACAGCAAAGCACCTTTCTGAATGTTCCGATATTTCGGCGAAGACGATCACAAGGCTGGAGAACGGAGAGAACGAGCCAGACGATCCCACAGTCCGCCGCTTGTGTGCGGCTCTTGATTATCCGATTGAACTTTTCTTTCGTGATGATCCTGAAACCATCGACACAGGTGCAGTCAGCTTCCGCAGCCTCACAAGGATGGCCGCGAAAGACCGAGATGCTGCAATCAGTGCAGGAACTTTGGGAATCGAATTGAATGGATGGGTCGAAGAACGGTTCAGCCTCCCGGCGTCCAATCTTCCGGATCTCAGCCATGAGACAGATCCGGAGACTGCTGCAATATCATTGAGGCAGCATTGGGCGTTGGGAGAGAAACCGATCGGAAACATGGTCAGACTTCTGGAGACACAAGGCGTTCGTGTTTTTTCGTTGGCAGAGGACACGGCAAATGTGGATGCGTTTTCGTTCTGGAATGATGAGAAACCGTTCGTCTTCTTGAACTACTTCAAGACGGTGGAACGCAGCATTTTTGATGCGCGCACGAACTTGGCCACTTGGTCTTGCACAAACATGGTGGTACGACGCCGTCCCGACCCGCAGAACGTGAGGCAGATGCGTTTGCGTCGGCGTCTTTGATGCCACGAAATAACATTCAAGCCAGAGTGCCTAACGGAATTTCCGTTGATCGCCTGTTAAAGTTCAAGCCGCGCTGGCGAGTTTCAGCGATGGCTCTGGCATACAGGCTTCATGCTCTGGGGATTGTCACGGCCTGGCAATACAAGTCGATTTGCATCGAGTTGGGGAAACGAGGGTTTCGATCTGGAGAGCCGGGAGGGATAGAAAGAGAGGAGTCGGCAATTTGGAGGAAGATCCTCTCCCAGCTTTGGATGGAAAAGATGACGAAGTCGGTGATCGCTGAGGCGATGAACATGCCCCTGGATGAACTTGAAGGGATTATCGGCGCAAGGCACCGCCCTAAGGCAGGCCAGGATGGGGTCAATCTACATGCCGTAAGATAAGGAATCGTGGATTGTGTGTCAGTTTAAGGTTGATGTCTCTTGAACGGTGCGGTCCTCATTGACCCAGAACACCAATCTACTCATTTGTTCGTTCCTTCATTATGGTCTTGCCAAGCTTGCTCTGTTGCCGTGCTTTTCGGTAAGCGTAGGTTCCAAGACCGCCAACAATTGCAGCGGCAGCCGCAACAGGGATTGTTCCTGCAATTCCTCCCCCAAACGCAACGATTCCAATTCCCTTTCCAATATATGCTCCGCCCACGGCACAAGCGGTGGCGACACCGGCAGAGAACGTAAAGTCGCCTTTGAGTGTTTTCATGTCCTGACGCCCTCTCGTTCTTCAGGCGGTTGCCATCTATCCTTGAGAAGTCCGGCCCTCTTCGCGTCCTCGTAGCTCTCAATGTCTTCGTGCCCGACGTTCGGGGATCGCCAATGTGCATCGATGCCGAGCCACCCAGGCCCCTTGAACTCCTTGGGGCAGCCAGGCACTGGACATTCCTTCGCGCTCATGCCGCCGCTTCCGCCTTGGCAACAAGGTCGTCATACTTGATCCGCTTCCCGACCATCCCACGGGCCATGAACGCCATCTGGTCGACTGTGTCCATGTCGCGGATGTTGTTACGCCCCTCGAACTCCGCGAGGTAGCGGGGCAGGTGCGAATCCGAAATGTGGTGGAACGTGCCGTGGTACCCGCGCTTGAACAGGCTCCACAGCGCCTCGATGCCGTTCGTGTGCACGTCATCCCTGACATACTCGTGTGCGCTGTGGTTGACGCTCTCATGCGGCCTGTCGAGGCCTTTGTACGCTCCGGCCTCGTCGGTGTAGACCGTTGCGGTTTCCTCGGTGCGATCATGGACGAACTCTTGCAGAGTCTTGGCGTCCGTGCCGTGCACAACCGCCACGCTCACCTTCCTGGACCCGCGGTCCTTCACGCCGGCGACAATCGCCTTGCCCGCAGTCCCGCGCCCGATTCCGGATTCCTTCCGTTCCTTCCGCCTCTTGTTCGACATGTTCTTGACCTTGCCTCCGATGGCCGTCCCATCGGCCTCGCACGGGCCGGGGAACGGCTTGTCGATGCCGTCCATGAAGCCCTCGCGGATCCGCTGCATGAGGAACCACGCGGTTCCCTGGCGCAAGCCAATGTCGCGACATATCTTCATGCTGGCAGTGCCCTTGATGCCAGTGGACATCAGGTGGATGCCAATGGCCCACATCTGCAAGCCAATCCTGCTCGACTGCATCACGGTGCCGTGCTTCACGGAGAAATGGCCCCGGCAGTCCCTGCAGCGGAACGGCATGGGCTTCCGGTTCCTTTCCTCGCGGGTGCTGGTCGACCCGCAGTGCGGGCAGAACCTGCCATCAGGCCAGCGCTGCTGCTCGAACCACCTTTCGGCCGCCGCGTCGTTCGGGAACATTTTCAGCATCTGAATGATGGTCATGCCTTTGCGGTGCGAGCGTCCTGGTGCCTTGCGGGCCATGCGATCTCTCCTCTCGACTATGCTAGGGTCTGTTGACAATCATGCTGCCGCCACCACGCCGGCTACGGGATGAATCCCGGCCGCAAAGCTCGCGTCCGTCCTGTCGCAGCGCGTCGCGATCGCACGGAACTCCCTGGTTCTGGCGAGGAAATTCCCGACCTGATGCCGCCACCCGTACATCTCCCGGTCGTGCTCCCTGGGCTCCGTCCGGTTCCGCTTCGACGGAACCACCGCCTCCGCCCCGCGCAGGGCCAGATCCTCCAGGAGCCAGTCCGCGCCGGACGCCCTGTCCCCGACCAGCGCCCCGAAGGAGAGCCCGTCCGGAAGCTTCGCCGTCCCCGCGGGGCCGTGCGCCTGCCCGGGCAGGATCACGAAGCGGACCAGGTATCCGGGCGCGTCCACGGCCGCCACGACCTTGCCCGTCAGGCCGCCCCGGGAGCGGCCGGTCCCCCTTCTGCGCCCGCCGCCTTCCGGTGCGCCTGCACGACCGTGCCGTCGACGAACACCCATTCGGGGCCGGACCCCTCCGACAGGGCGTCGGAAACGCGTTCGAAAACCCCGGACAACGCCCAACGGCGGAACCGCCTGAAGACGCTGTCCCGGTTGCCGAAGCGCTCCGGAAGGTCGCGCCACGGCGAGCCCGTCCGGAACCGCACGGGCACCGCCTCCACGAAAAGACGGTTGTTCGCCGCGGTGACGCCGGGGTCGGTCGCCTTGCCGGGCAGCATGGGCCCGGTCCGCGCCCACATGGCGTCGGTCAGCACCGTTCTGGTCGGTCAGCACCGTTCTGTCCGCATCCATCATGTCACCCGCTCTCCTGCCTGTGCCGCCGTTCCGGCATGCCTTGCGGCGAAAACAACAGGGGATGCGCCGAATCGCAACCCAATTGTCAACAGGCCCTAGTTAAATAGCATAAAATTCTGGCCGTGTCAAGAAATTTTGGCTAGTTAGGCGTATAAGCCCCGAAGTAATACCAAAGCAAATGAGTAATCACCGATCGGCGTCCCGGATATCACGGCACCGCCCATTCCCTCGTGGTGATCCGCGTGACCTCCCCCTTTCGGCCGATGAAGGCGTCCCGCACCCACTCCACGGTCTCCCTGACATGCCCCCCGCTTCCGGACACCCGGTTGGCGAAATGGCGGTTCCTCGGCACGGAGAACAGGGTCTCCACGGGGTTCAGTTCCGGGCCGTGGGTGGCAGCCTGAGCAGGGAGACGTTGGCGGGGACATCCAGGCCCCCCGACCGGTGCCAGCCCGCCCCGTCCAGGACAACCAGCGTGTGCCGTCCGGCGGGGACCGGTTCCCCGATCTCCGGGAGGCGCCGGTCCGTCTCCACGGTGCTGGGGGGACATGTGCCGGAAGCCCAGCCTCCGCACCGGCCAGCGTGCGCTCTCCACCGTGTACGCCACCCCGGGGGCTAGCGACTGCCGCCGGGCGGTCTGGCCCGTGCCGCTGGCGGAGGGTTGGAACGGGATCCTGCGCCGCGGGCCGGAGAGGGTTCCCGGCTGGTTCGGGACGATGTATTGCGGGGGTGGATGGGCCGAACGGGAGTACGTCTGGAGCCCGCACCCCGACGGCCGCGTCCGGCGGCGGATCGCGGCGATGGGTGCCGCCTGGACCCGGCGGCTCGGGCAGAGCGTTCCGGTGATCTTCCCCAGACGGGCGGAACGGACGGCGGTTTGTCGGCTGCTGTCGAACGATGCGGTGACCATGGAGCACATACTGGGGTCCCACTGCGAGCGGTCGGACGGCCCCTCGTGACGTTCCTGGCCGACGCGGACCTGCTGCAGGGCGGGGCGAAGGACAGCGTCCGCTGGGTGGACGGGCTGGACCGGGCGCAGGGCCTCGCCGACGCCTGCCCGGACACGAGGGTGGTGAACGTTCGCCACCGGGAGGGCGGTTTCCGCCAGCTTTTCACGCGGGCGGAGGAAAAGGGCGCGGAGTTTCCTGCCTGTTTCCGGACACGGAATACAGGGCGGCGGCACTGGCCACACGCGGAATGTTGGGGTGCCGCACAGCATGTTGTTCCGATTTTGTTCCTGAGTCCTTACTTATTTGGTTTGGTATCAGTATTCGCGATAGCTGGGACGGCGATGGTTTTCTCAGGATAGATTCTGGATATCGGAAATGCAGATACCCAGTTTCACAGAATTAGTTGTTGCTTTGCTTCAATTTCTCATAGTCTTTGAGACAGATCGCCATTTGGCGATACGATTCATCAGATAGTCCGGGTTGAATTCATGGCTGAACATCCGACTTTGGAGCCTTTCAAATTCAATAGCTGGTAGGAATGCAACGCTGGGAAACTGCGCCCGTCCGTCGGCAATCGGCTTGTGCACAGTAAGGTGACACGATGCTGGAGATCGCCGATGGTGGCAATATCCGTGATGTGGCAGTGCGCGAAGGCGAAGTCTTGATTCCGCTGCCGCACTCGCGCCACAGTGACCGCAGGAAGGGTCGATCGGAATTGGAGTCGAAGCCCCGTGCCAACCCGACATGTAGGAATGGGTCGAGTGGTATTGTTTCAACTGCGAATGGCTGCTGCATTGGTCTGGAACGAAACCTGGTCGGAAGAGTCCGCTGCTCCCGAAAGATTGAAAAACATCGCGGCCGGGACTGCCAACTAAGGAGATTACCGGCAGCGTCACGTCCGGTCGCTGTTGGTACAATCGCCTGCAAGCGTGCATTCCTCAACGGTCTTGCAACTACAGAACGGCAACTAGCAAACGAAAGGCAGAGACAAGGAATTGGACCGTTTTCCGACTTCCGGTATTGATCTGTTTTCAGACGATGCCATTCGTACACCCTATCCATATTGGACTCAGCTTCGCGATCTGGGACCAGCCGTCTGGCTGACCCGGTACAACATTTGGGTTGTTGCCCGATACGACGAGGTGAAGGCCGTGCTTGGCAACTGGCGGCTGTTCACGACGGCCAAGGGCGTTGCTATGGATGACAGCGTGAACGAGGCAACCTCCGGCCCGGGACGCGCCAACTCCCTGACCAGCGATCCGCCCCTGCATGACGAGATCCGAAGCATCACCGGCATTCCGTTACGTCCTAAGGGCTTGCGCGATATCGAGAAAATCGTGAAGGATACCGCAAAATCGCTGGTTGAAGACATTTGTCGGCGTGGTGACGTCGACGGCATGAAAGATATCGCACAATTCCTGCCGATGAACCTGGTACGCGAATTCGTCGGTCTTCCAGAAAGTGGACGGGAAAACATGTTGAAATGGGCAGCCGCCACGTTCAATGCGATGGGTCCAATGAATGAGCTGGGGAAATCGGCCATTCCGCAAATCCGGGAGCTTCACCAGTATTGCATCAACGAAGCCGTGCCGCCGAACCTGAAAAAGGATGGTTGGGCCGACAAACTCTATCAGGCCGCGGATGAGGGGAAAATCGAAAGGTCGCAGTACCCAGGCTTGATGCGGGAATATGTCGGGCCCGCTTTGGACACGACCATTTTTGGAACAGGCCACCTGTTGCGGCACCTGTCTCTCAATCGAGATCAGTGGCATCTTCTCAAATCAGACAAATCGCTTTTGCCTTCCGCTATCAATGAAGCGTTGCGTCTGGATTCTCCAGTTCGTTCATTTACCCGCTACGTACGGAAGGACACTGAAATCGGTGCTTCCGCCATAAAGGAAGGCGACCGTGTCATGGTGCTTTACGGCTCGGCGAACCGCGACGAACGCAAATACCCCAACCCTGAGAAGTTCGATATAACGCGACCGAACAAGGACCATTTTGCGTTTGGATATGGTTTGCACACCTGTGGTGGCATGCATCTCGGCAAACTGGAAATGACGGCACTGCTCGAAGCGATGCTGGACCAGATCGACTATTTCGAAACGGATGAGCCGACCATGGTGATGAACAATACACTGCGCGGTTTCGCAGCCATGCCGATGCGTGTTTTTGCCAAAACCTTGATGACGTGAAACGGCGGTGGTTTCCAATGAGTTCTATGCCAAAGAGGTCGATGGCGTTGAATTGAATTTCTGCCCCACTTCCACTTCAGAATGCAACACCTGCCATTTCAGCAGCGGGAGCGCAGCCCGAGCAAAGGGAATGGCAGGAAGGCGGGGTTTCCGGCCCCGGAATGGCTGGAGGCCCGTCGTGGAGTAATACCAAACCAAATAAGTGATCACCGACAGGCGTCCCGGATCTCACGGCACCGCCCATTCCCTCGTGGTGATCCGCGTGACCTCCCCCTTCCGGCGGATGAAGGCGTCCCACGCCCGCTCCACGGTCTCCCTGACATGCTCCGCGCTTCCGGACACCCGGTTGGGGAGGTGCCGGTGCTTCAGGAGGGGGAACACCGTTCCGCCCGGATTGAGCTCCGGGCCGTGGGCGGCAGCCTGGGCAGGGAGACGCTGTCCGGTATCCCCAGGTCCCTCGACCGGTGCCGGCCCGCCCCGCCGGGGACCACCAGGGCGCGCTTTCCGGCGGGGACCCGCTCCCCGATGCCGCGGAGGTGCCGGTCCGTCTCCGCGGTGCTGGCCCTGCCGCAGACATGCCCGACCGCGTCGCCCGTCGCGGGGCAGGCGGGGGACAGGTACAGGTGTCCGTACCGGTGGTCCCGCACGATGCGCGGGCGCGTCCCTTTCCTCGCCCGGACCCTCGACAGCATGCCCTTCCGCCCCACCCGCGCCCCGTCCTGCAGGTAGACGGGCACATCCTCCGGGGCCACGCCGTCGGGCACCGCCTCCCGCGCCAACCGGACGGAAGCCCCGCGGAATCCCACCCGGGCGGCGGGGTCCGCCCTCGGGTGGACGGGCCGCGGGGACATGTGCCGGAAGCCCAGCCTCCGCACCGGCCGGCGCGCGCCCTCCAGCGCGCACCCCACCCGGAGGCTGTCCGCGATCCGCTTCCGGACGTCGGCGACGGGCCGGCGCGACGGCCCGCCCGCGTCGGGGTCCGGCCCCCCATCCAGCCACGACCTGACCTCCCCGGCCTGCCCGTTTCCCAGCTTCGGCGGAGCCCCCGGCCGGGCGGCGTCCCGCAGGCACCTCGGTCCGCGACAGCCCGTCCTCCATGACCAGGGCGATGGCGCGCAGCCTGCGACGGCGGTCGCGGAACCTGTGTTTCCGGGCCAGCTCCCGTAACTAACGGGGTGTGTGGTCGGTGCGCGGGACCATGACTTTCGCTGGCATGCCGTTCTCTCCTTCCGCCTGTTTCCCGGACACGGAACAAAGGACGGCGGCACCGGCCACACGCGGAATGTTGGGGTGCCGCACAGCATGATGTTCCGCTTTTGTTCTTGAGTCCTTACATATTTGGTTTGGTATAAGGACTGGCGTTTCCCAAGGTCTTTCAACGAATCCCGGCATCTACAGCAATCCGGTCGCCGCGTGCTTCGCACAAATCTTGCCGCCGCTTTCAAGCTCCGTCCCAACGCCCCCCGTGCCTTATGTCCTGGGATGGGCAGCAGCGAATCCGTCGCTCTGGTCCGATCCTGAGGGTTTCCGCCCGATCCGGGGCGTCAGTCACCCCGCGACAGTCGCTCGTCCAGAATAGCCTTGATGCGGGTGACCTGGTTTCCGAGAGAGCCGACTTTGTCCCGGACCCAACCGACCTCGGTCTGCGGTTCCTCCCGGATCGAACTGATCTTCAAATAGAAAACGTCGGCCACGGCGACGTCCAGCGCGGTGAGTCCGCCGACCATCCACATGATCGTTGGTCTGTCGAAGCTCCGTCGGCGGCAGGCTGGCCCGGGCCGAAGCGCCTGTCCAATCCACCCAACCTATTCCGGCGTGAAGCAATGGTGGGTCATCTCAGCCATAGGGATCCTTGATGGTTCCAGTCCTTGCCGTCTGGCGTGCCGCCGCGCTTTCGCTGAGCTTTCCGGCGGTTCGCCCATACGTTGAATCTATATCCTGTGGCGCGGAAGAGCGAGTTTCGCATTCCGGAATTCCGGCAATCTGGTTTGGATGTGCTACCGGGCGGCCGTCTCACTATCGCCAAGCCTGGAAGGCCCGGAATCGTCGCCAGTTGACACGAGCTGGTCGCACCCGGCGGTTGCCGTGAACTGCGCCGGTTTCCTGAAAGCCACACCAAAGGCCTGGCTCCCTCACTGGGACCGTCGCGCTGCACGACCCGGTCTGGCAAGCGTACGGGCCGCCGTCGCCGGGCGGCCGTCCTCCGTTCGCTTCGCCGCCCACAGCGATGCGGGTCGCCCGCGCTGCGGCGGCCTGAAAATGTTCATCCGGGTGCCAGGTTCCTTCTGTATCCCATCCACCTGAACGCGTGGCGAAGCACACTTTTCGAAGGCACCGCTTTCACGCACATAGCGATGGAAATTGCCCGGATCAAGCCGGGTATCCCAGACCGTTTCGTAAACCTGTCTCAACTCGCGGACCGTGAACTCCGGCGGACAGAATTCGGCGGCCAGCGCCGTGTGCTCCATCTTGGAGCGGATCCGTTCTACGGCGTCTCTAACGATCCTCTCATGGTCGAAGGCTAGGCGAAGGGAGCCTTTCTCGATCTGTTCCACCCGCCGCAAGTGGGCCTCCCCGGCGTCCCCGCCGCCCTTGGGGTTAGGCAGGTCGGAGCAGACACCCCAATGTGCGATGGTGACGACCCGCATGCGCGGGTCTCGGTCTGGTGCGCCATAGGCGGCAAGCTGTTCCAGATGCCACCGTCCCTCCGCAAGCCCTGTTTCCTCTTCAAGCTCCCGTTCGGCGGCTGCCTTGAGGTCCTCGGCCGGGCGCACGAAGCCGCCGGGCAGGGCCCAGGCTCCGAAATAAGTTTCTTCGCCGCGTTGGACCAGCAGTACATTGAGCGCACCATCCCGGATGGTGAACAGGGCGATGTCAGCTGTGACCGCGAACGGCGGGTACGCCCTTGGATCGTACGGAATATTGGCGATCATTGCAAGAATCTATCTTGTCCGCTTGACAATATCAAGTCACCTCATATATTGTAAAAAACACAATAAATGGATGGAGCTTGGCGCATGACCTTACCGATTCTGAACGCAGCCGCTGTGGGCACGCCGATCACGCGACAGGGCATAGCGTTCTTCCCGATCTTCCTGCCGGACAATGAACTGCCGCCCATAGCCACCGGCGAAGACTCGGGTCTCGAGATAGATGAACTTGAAGTCCCGTCGGTGCAGGAGTTGCGGATGACCAATCCCACGGACAGGCCAATCTTGGTCGTCGATGGGGAGCATTTCCTCGGTGGCAAGCAGAATCGCACTGCCAACTCCGCCGTGTTGGTTGGTGCCAAGTCCGAACTGGTGGTGCCGGTGAGTTGCCTGGAGCAAGGACGCTGGGGCCAAAGACGATCATGGCGGCGGGCCGACTTCTTCGCGCCCGCCCACGTCCGGGCAGTGCAGCGCGCGGGCGTTGCCCGGTCCCTGCGGCGGACTGGGACCCGCGAAGGCGATCAGCGCCGTGTATGGATGGAAGTCGATGCGACGCTGAACCTCAATGGAATCGATTCCGAGACCGCTGCAGCATCGGATTTGGAACGGGCATATCGGCGTGAGTGCTCGTGCACAGCGTCCGTTCAGGAGGTCGCCGTGCGCGGTCCGCTACCAAGGCAGTGCGGTGTTGCTGTCGCTCGCCGCGGCCGTGTGACGGCAATGGATCTGTTCGGTGCACCGCATCTGCTCGCGGCCCACTGGGAACAGATTGTGCGTTCGCACTTTGTTGAACCGCCACAGCAAGGAAGCAGGGTGTCGTGCGATGGGGTCCAGAAACTCATCCGCCGCGTCGCACGAGCGCCGACAGAGGCAATTCCCGGTATCGGTCTCGGGGTCGAACACCACATTGCCGAAGGTCGGCTAACAGGACAGGCGCTCACGCTGAACGGCGCACTGGTCCATGCTGCGTTCTCCCAGGAGGAGGTCGGTGAGAGAGGCAAGGTCACTCATGGACACGCGGTATAGGTGTCGGAAACAGGACATGGAAAACAGGATTCAAACGTCGGGCGAATATTCATGCCCGAAGCACCTATGGGAGCTGGAAAGATGGAAACTTCTGAACTGAACCGAGCACGGGGCCTCATGGCCGGTATCGCGGTGGGGAACCTTTTGGGGATCGCACTGGAGGGATGGTCGCGGTCTCATATCGCCGAGAAATTTCCCGAGGGAGTGCGGGAAATCTCCGCAAGATCCGGGTATCCTGACGACGACGATATTGCCCAGACCATCGAGGTGGCCGATGCGGCAACGGCGAACGACGGGCTTGAGGTGGACGATCTCGGTCAGCGCTTCTGGAGATGGGGCGAGACCATCGGCGCGGGGATGGGCGGCCTGACCAGGGATGTACTGACGCTATATGGTGGCGGCTATCCCCAGAGGCTTGCCTGTAGGCGCAAATGCGGAACCGAGCGGCCACCCAAAGGCATCCCGATCATCAAGGCATCGCGGCAGGCGTGGGGAGGGAACCGGGCCGGCAACGGTGCGCTGATGCGCTGCGCACCGCTCGCGATCCGGTGGCGTGACGATCCAGGCAGGCTGGTGCGGGAGAGCGTGCTTTCGGCCGTGCCGACGCATTGGGATCCGCGCTGCGGCTGGTCCTGCGTGATCGCGAATCTGGCCGTCGCGGCCGCTCTGCGCGGCGAGAGGCTATCTTCGGAAGCCCTTCTACGTCAGGCCCGGGGTGGCATGGCCGAGTCGCTGCCCACGCTGCGCAACTATGACTACCGCGCCGAAATCCCATCTTCGGTATTGGATGCCGTGACCATGGCGGCGCGTTCTTCAATGGACGAACTGGGTTTAGACGTCCGTCCCGGCATTGGATTCACCCTGCTTTCCCTTCAGGCGGCGCTGGTCTCGTTCTGGCGTGCGGAGGATTTCGAGTCGGGGCTGAGCCAGGTCGTCGAGGCCGGGGGCGACACCGACACAAATGGCGCGATCGTCGGCGCGGTGCTCGGTGCGCGGTTCGGCCATGCGGCAATCCCGGAACGGTGGCGGAAACAGGCGGACGAGATCAGGAAAGGGCGCGTATCGATGGAGTCTTGGGCTGGTCGCCTCGCGGCGCTCGCCCACGGCGACATGATCCCAATATCATGACACGTCAGAATCTTCGTCATCGACCTCGGACACCTCATCAAGGCAGTTCCCAACAGACGCCAGCCATTGCCGGGAAGGAGGATGGCAAAGCAGGGACTGGAATCGACGTCTACGGCATCGATTTCACGAGCAGTCCCGACGACCGGAAACCCATCACCTGTCTGCACTTCTTGGGTTGGAACTGCCGGATCTGCAGCCACAACTTGCCGCGCTGCTTATGCCAACGCGTCTGTTGGGACGGCGTCTGATCGTCTCGGCCCAACTTCCAAAGCTGAACAACAAAGTGGTCTACATCGGTCGACTTGGAGAATCCGTCGATTTCGCTACAGGCTGTGCAGCCACGCGACTCTGTGCATTGAACGTGCTGGCGCAGGCACGCGCCGCACTAAATGGCGATTTGGGCCGAGTGAAAGCAGTGGCGCAGGTCCGGGGTTATGTCAGCGTTGCACCGGGGTTCGATCAGATTGCAGAGGTCGTAAACGGTGCATCACAGGTCATGCTGGATGTATTTGGGGAAGAGATCGGTGCCCATTGCCGGACTTCAATTGGTGCCGCCAACATGCCCTTCAACGCTACCGCTGAAGTCGAGGCTGAATTTTTCCTGTGCACCTGACCCCATGTTGAATTGGATTCGTCATTCAAGCGCCAGACTGCAGGCCCAGCAGGAGCTTCGCCAACAGTTTGTGAAAGGGCCTTGCGCTCGGTAATGTTCTGATATTGAACAGCTAAAACGACATCAAGATCCGGCATAGTGTCATCTTGACCCGACCATTGCGAGTAACAAGGAGGGAGAAATCAGCATGATCGGAATGAACCTCCCGCTCCGGTCGGCTCTCGAAGGTTGACCAAAAATGTGGTTGGCATCCACCAGATGTGGTGTTTCCGTGTCAGAAGGCAGTCAGACAGGAAGGTTGCCATGTTCTGTCACGAGAGCACCCAATGGAAGTGTAGGCGCAATGTTGGATCTGTTGGGAGCTAGGAAGGTGCTGTCCGGTCACGATTGTGTTTGCCGATGAAAAGGTGGGTTGTTCCCTTCGCCTTTGGCATCGTTGGTTGCGCTGTCCTGGTCTCCCTCGGGATTTGGCAACTGCAACGACTTGCGTGGAAGGAAAGAATGCTCGCGCGGATCGAGGCCCAGTTGGCCAGATCTCCAGTGCCAATCTTCAGCGAGCCATTCGAGGAATTCATGCCAGTTGTCGCAAAGGGCAGGATCACCGGACCCGAGATCCATGTGCTTGCGTCGATCCGGTATATCGGTGCGGGTTTCCGCATCGTGTCAGCCTTCGAGACCGAAGGCCGGAGGATACTTCTGGATCAGGGATTTGTTCCGCAGAACCTCAAAGATGCCCCCCGTTCGGAACGGGATGTACGGATAGTTGGCAATTTCCGTTCAGTTGACGAGGTGGATCTCTTTACGCCGGAGCCTGATATGGAGGCGAACTACTGGTTTGCCCGCGACGTTCCTGCGCTTGCTGGTGCGCTTCGAACAGAACCAGTTCTGGTCATCCTGAGGGAAACGTCCGAATCCCAACCGATGGTAACGCCGCTTCCGGTGGATACGGCTGGAATTCCAAACGATCATCTGGGCTATGCGCTCACTTGGTTCTCGCTTGCCGCTGTGTGGGCAGGGATGACAGGTGTTTTTCTTCGGCGTATTGGTCGGCGATCAGTCTGAGGCAGTGAGGCCATGCAGTACATCTCAACCCGGGGCGGTACCCCCGGACTGACATTCGAAGAGGCGATGCTGTCCGGGCTTGCCCGTGACGGTGGTCTTTATCTGCCAGAAACGATACCCCACATGGATGTCAGGGAAATTGCAGCACTCGCCGGGCAGCCCTACGAGGAAGTTGCGTATCAGGTGATGCGGCCGTTCATGGGAGAGAGCTTCACGGACGATGAAGTCAGGGGCATTGTGGCTCGCGCTTACAGAGGCTTCCGGCACGAGGCACGTGCCCCGCTGACCCAACTTGGCCCCAATCACTTCCTGATGGAACTGTTTCACGGGCCGACCCTAGCGTTCAAGGACTTTGCGATGCAATTCATCGGTCAGCTGTTTCAGGCCGTGCTCGACCGCAGGGGAGAGAGGATCACGATCGTTGGGGCCACATCGGGAGACACAGGTTCCGCTGCCATGGAAGCGTTCAGGGGGCTTGCGGCAGTCAACGTCTTCATCCTTTTTCCGCATGGCCGCGTTTCAGAAATCCAACGCCGTCAGATGACCGTCCATTCAGAGGACAACGTTCATGCACTCTCGCTTCACGGGGATTTTGATGATTGCCAGGCACGGGTCAAGGACATGTTCAACGACTTCCGCTTTCGGGACGGCGTGCGGCTCGCGGCGGTCAACTCCATAAACTGGGCACGGATCCTCGCACAGGTCGTATACTACTTCACTGCCGCCGTCGCGCTCGGCGCACCGCACCGGGCGATTGATTTCACTGTCCCGACCGGCAACTTCGGCGACATCTTCGCCGGTTGGGTCGCAAGGCGTATGGGACTGCCTGTCGGGCGTCTGGTCATAGCCACCAACCAGAACGACATTCTCCATCGGACGCTGGCCACAGGCGAACATCTCAAACTCGGGGTGAGACCGTCGGTCAGCCCATCCATGGATATTCAGGTTAGCTCGAATTTCGAGCGTGCCCTTTTTTTCGCCTACGGCGAGGACGCCGCTTCGGTTACGCGGGACATGGAGGCTTTGGCGTCGGATACTGGCTTCACGGTCAGTCAGGGAGCGCTGGAGGCTCTTCGTGAGGCGTTTTCGTCAGGCCGCGCCAACGAGACCGAGACCATCGGAACCATTGCCGCGCAGTACCGGGCCACCGGTGAGACCGTCTGTCCGCACACAGCTGTCGGCGTTAAGGTCGCTGAAGAGTATCTTGGGTCGAATCCTATGGTCACGCTCGCCACGGCCCATCCGGCGAAGTTTCCGGACGTGGTCGAATCCGCGATAGGTCTTCGTCCCCCCTTGCCACCGCATATGGCAAACCTTTATTCGCGTTCCGAACGCGTGATCGAGGTCTCCAACGACCTTGCCGCACTCAAGGAACTCATCTGGAGGCGCGTTGCCAAGTGACGGTCTTTCTTCACGAACTCTCAAACGGTTTCCGTATTGTCTCCGAGCGGATGCCGGGTCTGAAATCCGCGGCTCTGGGCATATGGATCATGGCGGGCGGTCGGCACGAACGCGTCGAACAGAACGGTATCGCCCATTTTCTTGAGCATATGGCGTTCAAAGGTACCGAGCGGCGAACCGCACGGCAGATCGCCGAAGACATCGAGGATGTCGGAGGCTATATCAACGCCTATACCTCACGCGAGATCACGGCATATTTCGCTCGCATTCTGGAGGAGGATGTGGCCCTCGCGCTTGACGTGATTTCCGACATCGTCCTGAATCCGGTGTTTGACGAAGCTGAAATCGAGGTCGAGCGGGGTGTGATCCTCCAGGAAATCGGTCAGGTCCATGACACGCCGGACGACGTGATCTTCGACTGGCTTCAGGAGGTCGCCTACCCTGCGCAGCCTCTGGGTCGTACGATCCTTGGACCTTCGGAATATGTAAAGGGTTTCGCCCGGGGGGATCTTTCCGGCTTTGTCGCGGAGCATTACGCTCCGGAAAAGATGATTCTCGCTGTCGCGGGTGCAATCGACCACGATGCGGTTATTGGCTTGGCCGAAGGGCTGTTCGGACATCTGCCGTGCGGCAGTAGCAGATCTGTCGAACCCGCCAGGTTCGCCGGGGGCGAGCGGTTGGAGGTCAGGCCATTGGAGCAGGTACATTTCGCACTCGGATATGAGGTTCCCGGCTATAGGGACGATGATTTCCACACGGCGCAGGTCCATGCCGCTGTGCTTGGCGGAGGTATGTCGTCCCGCCTGTTCCAGGAACTTCGTGAAAGACGTGGTCTGTGCTATGCGGTTTCGGCGCAGGCCGGGTTCTACGCGGATACCGGTCTGGCCACGATCTATGCGGGAACATCGGCTGACCAGATTGGCGAACTGGCGCTGCTCACCATCGACGAGATGAAGCGTGCTGCTGTTGACATGACGGAAGCGGAGGTGGCGAGGGCCCGCGCACAGATGAAGGCTGGAATTCTGATGGGGCTTGAGAGTCCGTCCACCCGGGCAGAACGGATGGCACGTCTTGTCTCCATCTGGGGCAGGGTGCCCGACATTGAGGAGACTCTCGCGAGAATCGACTCAGTGACGGCGACAGGCGTGCAGGACTTCGCGAGCCGTATACGGATGACGGCGCGGCCTGCGCTTGCCATGTATGGTCCGGTTGACCGAGCTCCACGTTTGGAAGAGTTGCGGGAGAGGCTTGCAGCCTGATGCTGGCCCGTCGACGCCAGATCCGTCTGGTAACGGAACGGCTTGTCCTTCGTCCTCCAAGGCACTCTGACTTCCGTCCCTGGGCGGACCTCAGGCAGGGTAGCCGCGAGTTCCTGAAGCCGTGGGAGCCGATCTGGTCGCACGAACACCTGACCCGCAAGTCGTTTTCCGATCGCGTCTACCAGGCCCAGCGTTCAATCACCGATGGTGACGCCGTGCCGCTCTTGCTGATTCGGCGGCACGACGATGTCCTCCTGGGAGCTGTGACACTTGACAACATCCGACGTGGCGCCGCGCAATCCGGAACGCTCGGCTACTGGATTGGCGATCCGTTTGCCCGTCGTGGCTTTATGCATGAAGCGATAGACGCTGTGGTGCACTACGCTTTCGCGATGCTGGATATTTCGCGTATAGAGGCGGCCTGCCTACCGGAAAACGTTGCTTCGAGACGCGTTCTTGAAAAGTCGGGCTTCAAATATGAAGGGGTCGCGCAGAGCTATCTGCAGATCAACGGCAGATGGAGAAATCATGTGCTATACGCGAACCTTCGCCCTGATCGGCGGGGCAGAACGCAGGTAGGATAACGAGGGTTTCAAACGATAGGGCGCGGGACCGTTCCCTTGGGCGTTCGGTCGTCTTGCGCCTTTCCCGTTGCCTGTTAATGTGGAGCAATGATCGCTGCAGCGCGAAACCATATCATGAATCAGAATGAAGATAGCGGAATATGATCATCCAGGAGGGCAAATTGCGCCCAATTCGGATGACCACATCCCAGAAGCGCGACGTGCGCACCCAGTTTGGCGCACTCTGCTATCGCGTTGTTGATGACAGGCTGCAGGTGCTTCTGATCACCAGTCGCAGGACAGGACGCTGGATCCTGCCGAAAGGATGGCCAATGCCCGGCATCACTCCCGTCGAGGCTGCGATGCGGGAAGCATGGGAGGAAGCGGGTGTCATAGGCAGGGCGCGAGGTAACTGCCTGGGAATCTACTCCTACATTAAACGTGATCACGCTGGGCGGATGCCTTGCGTGGTCGCCGTATTCGCGGTAAAGGTCCAGTCGTTGAGGCGTGATTTTCCGGAAGCGGGGCAGAGGAACCGAAAGTGGTTCTCCCGGAAGAAGGCCGCAAAACTGCTTGGTGAACCGGAGCTACGACGATTGGTTCTCGGATTTGACCCTCGTAGTGCCGGTCGCTGACACGACCCTGATCATTCGCTGGGTTCCGCGGCGGATTTCGGTGAAGGACTTGAGGAAGGCAGACCTATGATCCGATATGCCCTGAAGTGTGATCAGAACCACGAGTTCGAGAGTTGGTTCGCGACCGCTGAGGCATTCGACAAGCTGCGTAGCAGCGGCATGGTTTCATGTCCGGTCTGCGATTCCGATCAGATCGAAAAGGCCATGATGACCCCAGGCGTCCGACCATCCCGTACCAAGGCAAAGCCTTCCGTGCCGGAGACGGTGTCTCAGGACAGCCAGACCTCACTGAAGGAGCCAATATCGGAACTTGAGGCGAATTTGGCGAAATTGCGCCGGCATGTGGAGAAAAACTCCGACTATGTGGGCCTCAGCTTCGCGAAAGAGGCGCGGAAGATGCATGATGGGGAAATTCCCCATCGTTCGATCTATGGCGAGGCACATCGGGACGAGGCCAGAAAACTTGTGGAGGACGGCGTTCCGGTTGCGCCGTTGCCGTTCCTGCCGAGCCGAAAGGCGAACTGAGCATCTGCCAACCGTGAATCGCTGATTGCCCATTGACCTCGCGCCGGCAACCGATCGGCCTCCCGTTAAACGTAAGGTCGAAAGAACTTGGTTTACCCTGTTCCGCCCGGGCTGCAATCTCGCTGCGGAAATGGCCGACGTTGCACTTCGGAATGGAAGTGGGTTTCCGATGACCTGTTCAGCAACCTGCGCAGCCAGCCAGTCGTCCGCGGCGGGCGACAGTTCGACTGCCTGATCCGATGCGGCTGTCCACCATTTCAATGCCGGGACTTCGGACTCGGCATCCCCACCCTGACCAACGTGTTGCAGATGCCGGTTGTACCGGTGAAGTCGTCTGCGACCGCTCCCAATACGATTGCCATACATCAGGTTCCGCCCGCGGGAATTCGAGCGAGAACTTCTGCGGTAACCGCACGGGTGCCCATGTCACCGCCGAATTCCATCGGACGGACCGCGTTTGCCGCAAAACCGGCTTCAACCGCCTGTTCGACGTGCCGTGCGGCGTTCGTGAACCGCGTGTCGCTGGACTTCTCGCCAAGGTAGTCAAGCATCAGCGCTCCCGAGAGAATCGCTGCAAGCGGATTGGCCCGGACCTGGCCCATGATGTCTGGTGCGGAGCCGTGGGCGGGTTGGAAGAGGCCGATCCTGTCTCCGATCTCAGCGCAGGCCGCCATGCCAATACCGCCAACCAGACCACCCGCGAGATCGGAAAGGATGTCACCAAACATGTTTTCCATGACCATGACATCATAGTCCCAGGGGTTTCGGATCAGGTTCAACGCCTGCGCATCGACATAACTGTAGTCAGTTCCCACATCTGGATATATGGGTGCGACCTCATCGTAGATCTTTCGGAAGAAGGCCATGGATTTGAAGACATTGGCCTTGTCGACGCAGGTCAGCCGCCCCGGTCTGCCGTGCGCCTTTCGTTTCCTGGCCAGCCTGAACCCAAAATGCATCAGTTTTTCGGTGGTCGCTCGTGTGATTCTGAGAGTATCGCGTACCTCTGCGTCTTCCACGACGTCCGCCCGCCTATGGACGGCCGCGGAATAGAATAGACCCTCCGTTGATTCCCGCAGAACAACCATGTCAATTCCGGCTGCACGCGGGTCGGCCAATCGCTGAGGCGCGTTCGGATAGGCTTTGACCGGTCGAACTCCGGCATAGAGTCCGTAGATGTCCCTGAGCCTCAGATGCGGGCTGATCTCCGTGCCATCCGCATGTCGGATCGATGGCAGGCCAATCGCCCCCAGAAACACGGCATCTGCCTCTCCCACGCGCACTTCACCACCGGGCTCGATGTCCTGCCCTGTTTCATCAAAATATCCTGCGCCAGCTCGGATCTCGTCATAGGCCAGCTTCGGGGCACACGCGGCCGCAACCGCCGCGTCAACAACTGAGACCGCCGCCTCAGCTACGTCCACTCCGATGCCATCGCCCTTGATAAGCGCAACCTTCATTTGGCGATTGTCCTTCCAATGCGGGTCTCAACGAGCTTGATGTCAGCGGAGAGCTCGTCGTCCGCCCAGCCAAGATCGATGCTGTCCTTGAGAGTTTTCAGGATGGCACCTGGACCTGGGCAGTTCACTTCTGCATCGATGATCAGGTCGCGCACCAGACGGACATCCTTCAGGAGAGACTTCAGAATAAGGAGTGCCGGGAACTCACCGTCATATATGCGGGGCGCACGGCACTCAAAATGCCGCGAATGGGCGAAGCCGGTACCTCGGGCTACGGTATCGAAGAACCTCACGTCCACTCCGAAATGTGGTTCGGGGAATTGTACCCGAAGGCCAGGATGGAACCAACTCCGGAACTCCCGACTGTTCCTTGTTCCTGGCGTTCACTGCCTGTCTTCGGGACTCCAAGGGGTTTCCCGTACATACTGGAATCGCAGACCGGGCGAAATCCCGACTCCCTGTTGAGTTCACCGGGCAAGGACCGTGTTCCATTCGGCTAACGGTTCTGGGCATGGGTGTCCGCACCCCGCCCTGGACATGACGGGCATGAGGGTCGATGGTTCCTTCAGGTCGAGCCTCGCAGGATTGCGGGCAGTCCTCCAAAGTCGGGTGACCTGACCTGGTCGAAATAACGTCCATCAGATCCGGGGAACACCGCCGCCCAACACCTGTTGGTACCAGTCAGTGTCGATGTTCCCTCCACTGAGGATCACCGCCACCTTCCTGTCCGCCGTTGTATCGCGTTCCTGCAGCAACGCCGCCAGGGATGCCGCGCCGGCACCCTCGGCAAGATTGTGCGTATCTCGGAAATATATCCGTATGGCCTCAGCTATTTCCTCGTCGCTGACTGTGACGATCCGTTCGGCACCGCGGTCGAATATCTCAACCGCCTCTGGTACGGGCACACGTACGGCGATGCCGTCCGCAAAGGTCTCGCAGGAGTTTGTCTCGACCATCCTGCCCGCTTCAACCGATAGCTTGGCAGTTTGGGCGGCGGATGACACAACGCCCACAACTCTGGTGGCCAGTCCAAGCGCGTCCCTTGCGAGGATGGTGCCGCAGATACCCGAGCCGCAGCCTATGGGAACGTAGACCGTGTCAAGATCGGGCACTGCCGAGAGCAGTTCAAATCCATAGGTGGCGACTCCGCGCACCAGTTCCTGATGGAAGGGTGGCACGGTTATCAGGCCTTCCGCAGCGGCCACACGAAAGGCCTCCTCCCGAGCTGTATCGAAATCCTCGCCGAACTCGATGAGCGTTGCGCCATGGGCTTGCATCGCTGCGTTCTTTTCCACCGAATTGCCATGTGGCACAAATATCCTTGCGGCCAGACCGACCGCCTGCGCCGCCCGCGCCTGACTTTGCCCGTGATTGCCGCGGGTGGCGGTGCAGATACCGCGGGCTTCCGGGTGGTTCCGTAACACCCAATCGATGAAGGTTATTCCTCCGCGTACCTTGAACGATCCGGTCGGCGCATGGTTCTCGTGCTTGACCCATACCTCGCAGCCAAGTCGCCGACTGAGCTGCGGCCAGGCGATCTGGGGCGTGGGTTGCATCCGGAGGTAGACCGATCCGCAGGCCTCCTCCAGTTCGTCAACTGTAAGTTCCATTGTCCTTCCGATCGAGGTTGCCCGAGGTTGTCGACGCTTGTATGCCGTAAAATGGTTGATATGAAGCGCACGTTTAACGGTGCCTCGGAAGGCGGAGCAGTCCATCAATGCCGATTCTGGTGATGAAATTCGGTGGCACATCGGTCGCTTCCCCCGACAGGATCCGCAACGCCGCGGAGCGGGTTACGCGTGAGGTCGCCAACGGATTCGATGTCATCGTCATTGTCTCGGCGATGGCTGGCGAGACTGACAGGCTGGCCAATCTGGTCAAGGAGACCGGCCAGTTCTTCGATGCCCGCGAATACGATGCGGTGGTGAGTTCGGGCGAGAACGTCTCGGCCGGGTTGATGGCGCTCACGCTGCAGGAAATGAATGTTCCCGCACGATCCTGGCACGGCTGGCAGGTCCCGCTGATGACCACTGGTGTTCATGCGGCCGCGAGAATCGAGGATATCCCCACCCGGAACATCCTCGCGAAATTCGGCGAGGGTATGAAGGTCGCTGTAGTGGCGGGTTTTCAGGGGATCGGCCCGGATGGTCGCGTCACCACACTTGGACGGGGTGGATCCGACACAACCGCAGTGGCCTTCGCTGCGGCGTTCGGTGCCGAGCGCTGCGATATCTACACGGATGTGGATGGCGTATACACGACCGATCCCCGCATTTCGGTCAAGGCGCGGAAACTCGACCGCATTGCATTCGAGGAGATGCTTGAACTGGCGTCGCTCGGAGCCAAGGTTCTGCAGTCGCGGTCGGTCGAACTGGCGATGCGCCACGGGGTGAGTCTCAGGGTGCTGTCGAGTTTTGGCGGGACGGATGATGGATCGGGAACCTACGTATGCGATGAGGAGGAAATCGTGGAGAGCAATGTTGTGGCCGGAGTGGCCTATAGTCGGGACGAAGCGAAACTGACGCTGGTTTCGGTCGCTGATCGACCCGGAATTGCCGCGGCGATTTTCGGGCCTCTGGCGGAGGCGGGGGTGAACGTGGACATGATCGTGCAGAACATCTCGGAAGAGGGTCGCACGGACCTGACGTTTTCATGTCCCACTGACCAGGTGGCAAGGGCCAGGAAAGCGATTGAGGAGGCGAAGTCCGACGGCAGGATCAACTTCCATGATCTTCTTGCCGATACGGAGGTCTGCAAGGTATCGGTTGTCGGCATCGGGATGCGCAGCCATGCCGGCGTCGCGGCAAGGATGTTCGAGGCGCTGGCGCGTGAGAACATCAACATCGAGGTAATCACCACTTCCGAAATCAAGATATCGGTGTTGATTGACCGCAAGTACCTCGAGCTTGCCGTCCAGGCCCTGCATGACTGGTTCGGCCTGGAAAAGGCTGCCTGATACGGATCGGGTCGCTTCTTTCGGCGTGTTGCCAGCCCGGGAAACACGTCGCAGGTCTGTGGCGACCGACTGCCAATGGTGGTCCGTCCGGAAGGCGGCAAATTCCGTTTCCTCTAGCTAGCCATATGTTCTAATGAACGGCAGACATTTGTTGGGGGTGAGTATGGCCGGCATGGCTGACCGTAGCGGTGGCGAGAGCAGAAAGCTGCTCGGACGTCTGCGGGATACTCTGGCGGAAGAGGGGCCTGCCCAGGCGCGGCTTGATCGAATCACGCACTTGATTGCGGACTCGATGAAGGCTGAGGTCTGCTCAATCTATCTGTTCATGGATTCCGACACGCTGGAACTGTGCGCCACCGAGGGTCTGAACCGGGAAGCGGTTCATCAGACTCGGCTTCGTGTTGGTGAAGGACTTGTTGGCCGCGTCGCGAAGACAGCCGAGCCAGTGAACACCGCTGAGGCACCTTCGACCCGTGGCTTCCGCTATATGCCTGAGACCGGAGAGGAAATCTATTCGAGTTTCCTGGGCATTCCAATCCAGCGACTGGGTGAGACGCTTGGCGTTCTGGTGGTGCAGTCGAAGGACAGGCGCGTCTATTCCGAGGACGAGGTCTATGCGCTGGAAGTCGTGGCAATGGTTCTGGCGGAGATGGCCGAGCTTGGAGCCTTCGTGGGAGAAGGCGCCGCTCTGTCGGCGCCACACCAGCGGGCTGTATTGTTCCGGGGAACCGCTGCGCAGGAAGGAACGGCTGAAGGCCAGGTCTGGCTGCACGAGCCCCGGGTTGTCGTCGCCAATCCGGTCGCGAATGATCCCGAATCGGAGTTGCCGCGGTTGGAACAGGCAGTCGAACAGCTACGGGTTGATGTCGACCAGATGCTCAGCAGCGTGAATCCAGCCGAAAAGGACCAGCGCGATGTGCTGGAAGCCTATCGAATGTTCGCGAATTCGCGTGGCTGGATGAAGCGGATGCAGGAAGACATCGTGCGCGGGCTATCCGCCGAGGCGGCTGTTGAAAAGGAGCAGTCGGCCGCCCGCGCACGCATGCAGGTTGTTCCTGACGCCTATCTGCGGGAGCGGCTGCACGACTTGGACGACCTTTCGAACAGGCTGCTCCGGATCCTGACCGGGCAGGGAGTCGGTACGGGTGCCGAGATGCCGGAACACCCAATCCTCGTCGCCCGAAACATCGGTCCGGCAGAACTGCTGGACTACGGCCGCAGCCTGCGAGGGATCGCTTTGGAGGAAGGGTCGGTTGGCAGCCATGCAGCAATTGTTGCCCGGGCGCTGGCCATTCCCCTGGTTGTGCATGCCGAACGGATTACCGCTGAAGCTCTTAACCGGGATCACATCCTGATCGATGGCAATAGTGGTTTGGTCCACCTTCGCCCCGATGACAATGTTGTCGGCGCTTTCCGCGATAAGTCGGCGATGGAGGCAGAGGCGCAGAAGCGGTATGTGTCCCTACGGGACAAACCGGCGCAAACCAGGGACGGAACCATCATTGAACTGCATATGAACGCTGGGCTGATGGCCGATCTGCCATCCATGGTGGGCTCGGGTGCCGAAGGTGTCGGCCTGTTCCGCACTGAACTGCAGTTTCTGGTCCGCAATCAGATGCCCAAACGCTCGGAATTGGCGGCGGTCTACTCCCGTGTCCTCGACGCGGCCCGCGGTAGACCGGTTCAGTTCCGGACCCTCGATATCGGCTCGGACAAAGTCCTGCCCTATATGAAGCCAACTGATGAGCCCAACCCTGCGTTGGGCTGGCGGGCCATCCGGGTGGGGCTGGATAAGCCGGGCGTGATGAGGATGCAGCTTCAGGCGTTGATCCGGGCGGCGAAGGGACGTCCGCTTAGGGTCATGTTCCCGTTCGTGGCGCAGTTCGATGAGTTCAAGGTTGGCAGGGACCACGTTCATCGCGAACTGGAAAGGGAGGCGACCCTTGGCCACGTTCTCCCGGAAGTGGTCGAGATTGGAGCCATGCTTGAGACGCCAAGCCTCGCCTTCGCACCGCGCCAGTTCTTCGATATGGCTGATTTCATCTCGATTGGCGGCAACGACCTCAAGCAGTTCTTCTTCGCGGCTGACAGGGAAAATGAGCGGGTGCGCCGACGCTACGACACCTTGAATGTCAGTTACCTGACATTCATCCAGGGAATTGTTGAACGCTGCGCTGAATCACGGACACGGCTGAGCTTCTGTGGCGAGGATGCCGGTCGGCCGGTCGAGGCGGTCTGTTTCGCTGCGATGGGCCTTAGGTCGCTGTCCATGCGCCCCGCCTCGATCGGGCCTGTCAAGCATCTGCTGCGCCAGATTGACCTGCACGAGGCGAAGTCGGTCATCGGGGCCGCCCGTGCCAGCGGCAGTATGACGGTGCGACCTGCGGTGATGGCTTGGCTCGCCGGTCGGGGGCGGTAGAGACGATTGACTGTGCCGGCCGTTCGGGTTGGTCGCGTTCCGTTCCGGCTACGTCGCCGTCATTGGCGGGTCCGGATCCGCATTTCGCTTTCGGGCGGGGACTCTTCCGATGCGGGTGTCGAGGCAAACCGTTCAGATCAGCCCGGATTGGCAGACCTGTTGTGAGGTCCTGTGATTGCGGCCATACTTGGAGCGATCAGAACCAATTTGATCCAACTCGAAAGGTGAATGAATGACCCGCTATCATCCCGCACTTGTCACGCTTCACTGGCTTTTGGCGATACTGATAGTACTCGGACTGGTCATGGGTGGACTGTTCCTTTCCAAAATGCCGAATGATGATCCCGTCAAGCTGCTTGGGTTACGGGGACATATGACGGTAGGTGTCGCGATTCTGGTGCTGATGCTGATCCGGTTGGTGATACGGCTGCGTTCTGCGAGCCCACCACATGCCGATGCGGGGAATCCGCTATTGAACACCGTCGCCGCCGTGGTTCATTGGTCTCTTTACCTTACGGTACTCGCGATGGCCGCTTCGGGCCTGGCCCTTTCGATATCCGCTGGACTGCCGGCCATTGTCTTCGGCGGTTCCGGAGAGCCGCTTCCAGCGAGCCTTTTCGAGTTCCCACCGCGCATGGTTCACGGGATTCTGGCCGACCTGCTGACGATCCTCATTCTTGCGCATCTTGCGGGATTTCTCTACCACCAGTTCATTCGCCGTGACGGACTGTTCAGACGCATGTGGTTCGGCGACCGCAACGCTTGATCGCGTGCCCGGGATTGGCTGCTGCAGTACGAGGTCAGCGAGTGAAGTGAAGGAAGCCAACGGGACGCGGCGGGAACGGTGAATGCGGATCCTGGCCGCCGATGCGAAAGGCAATCCGCGGTGACGGGGTGAGCGATTGCAACGAGGGCCAATCCGGCTGACTGTCAGGACGAGATGGATGACCCCGTCGCGATTTTCCGGGCCCAGGTCAGGGTCACAGTCGTTTCCGGAATTCGCTGACCAGTTCCGCGTGGCTCCTGTCGGCGTCGATGGCCAAGCGTCGAAGCCCGAAATGGGCGAGTGCGATTCTTCGGTAGTGACGCGCATAGACGATGTTGATCGAAGCGCCTGCCGCAGCACCCAGAACCGCTGCGGCCTGTACGGCGAGCTTCTGCCCGAGGACAACTCCCAGTCTGGGAGCGATCCGGGAAATCAATGCCTGAAGAGCGGTCCCGGTCACTGCGGTTCGGACCGAGATGAATGACAGGTCCAGGTCATCGTCTCGCCCAAGTGGACCCGGTGCTGCGAATACCTGAATGCACTCAAACCGTATGCCATCCTCAGAGGTGTCGAATCCGTGATCTATGGCCGCTCCCTGAATTCCGTGAAGCAGAACGGTGGTCGTCACCGGTAACTCGGCCAGCGTTCCGGGCATGCCGCTGAATCCGCCTGCGGCGCCAAGAGTGGCGCTGGCGGCTGTTGTGAACCATTGGGGGCCGTGGCCAAGGAGGGTTCTTGATCTGCCAGCTGCGTCGAACGCGAAGTGCAAGGCCTGTTCCGTGCCCCATTCAAGACTGTCACGCAGTGTGGAGGGAAGCCTGTGCAGCAGGCCATCCATCTGTCCGCCCAACAGGTTGAGGACCCGCACAGCCCCGCTGTTTGAAGCTCGATATTCCGCTGCAAGGTCATCCAGACGAGCGTTCGCGGCCTGACTGTCGATGGGCCTATCAAGAACTTCCACGGATACCACCCATTGTTACAACCATTGACATTGGGGCTCTTGGAGGTGGATTCAACAGGCGGGCATCACTTTTCCGGAAATTCCATCCCAGGCACCCGGCGTCAGGGCCAGCCCCAGGACACGTCTGGGATTCGTGGGTGGCGGCATCTCAACCGCCTTCAATCCGCGAAATCCGAATCGACCATAATAGGGTATGTCTCCCACCAGGAGCACCCGCCTCCATCCAAGCTTGCGGGCCCTAGCCAGACTGTCTTCGATGACAAGCGCACCAAGACCTTCTCCCTGTCTGGTCGGGTGCACCGCGATTGGGCCGAGCAGGAGCGCGGACTGCGTACCCACCGTTACAGCCCAGTAGCGGATGGCCGCCGCGAGCGTTCCCTCTCCATCCCTTGCGACAAGACAGAGCTCGGTGATCGGATCCCGATCATCCCGCAACCGGTAGGAGGACAATGCTCCTCGTCCTGGCGCAAAGCAGAGATCGAGGAGTTCCTCGACTTCCCACCGGTCCTCGGGTTGCTCGCGATTCAGGGTGTACATGACGAACCTGTTGAGATTTCGCTGGATTTGGCCCTATCACGCGGCTAGT
Organism: Paracoccaceae bacterium; assembly: GCA_965203605.1. Lineage (GTDB taxonomy): Bacteria > Pseudomonadota > Alphaproteobacteria > Rhodobacterales > Rhodobacteraceae > JAPOUP01. The sequence goes on from OZ241902.1 coordinate 212,766, forward strand.
GCAGGAACAACGAAACGAAGGAATGCGCCGGATGTTCTATCGCCCGGAAGAGGGCCATGGCCTACGCCACAATCCGTTCAACGCCACTATAGTACCGCGCCCAATCGGCTGGATCTCGAGCTGCGACAGCAAAGGTCGTGACAACCTTGCGCCTTACAGTTTTTTCAACGGCGTTGCCTATTCGCCGCCTCAGGTCATGTTCGCGAGCACCTCCGGCAAGCCGGACCGGCCCGATGCCAAGGACAGTGTCGCGAACATACGTGAAACTGGCGTGTTCTGCGTCAACATCGTTGAATACGCCAGGCGGGAAGCAATGAACGTGTCCTCCGGCACATACGGGATGGATGTGGATGAATTCATGCTGGCGGGTCTGGACAAGGTGCGATGTGAGACCATTGGATGCCACCGGGTTGCGGAGGCTCCTGCGGCCTTGGAGTGCAGGCTCACGAAGATCGTGGAACTTCCAGGAAAGGCAAACACGGTTGTGTTTGGTAAGGTTACCGGAATCCATCTACGCGACGATTGTCTGGTCGATGGAGTGTTCGATGTGCTGAAATTCAATCCGGTTGGTCGTCTCGGCTACCGGGACTATGCGGTCGTACGTGACCTGTTCAGTCTGGCCAGGCCCGACGATTGAGACTGCAGGGCCAGTGAGCGTATTGACACCCATGACCACGACTGCGGTTTGGTGACGGGTGCCGAAGGCGAATTGGCGGAGTGAACGGAAATGGCGGAAACCGTGATCGGAATTATTGGTGGTTCTGGCGTCTATGCGATCGACGGCTTGGAAAACGCCCGTTGGCGGAAGGTCGACACGCCCTGGGGGACACCTTCCGATGAGATTCTCACGGGAGTGCTCGACGGAGTGGAAATGGCATTTCTGCCACGCCACGGAAGAGGGCATGTACATTCACCTACATCTGTGCCGTATCGTGCCAACATTGATGCGATGAAGCGGGTCGGTGTGACTGATGTGGTTAGCGTTTCGGCCTGCGGATCTTTCCGGGAGGAGATGGCGCCCGGGGATTTTGTGATCGTCGACCAGTTCATTGACCGCACTTCTGCGCGCGAAAAGTCATTCTTCGGCGAGGGTCTGGTCGCTCATGTCAGCATTGCCCATCCGACCTGCGGACGCCTTGGCTCGGCATGCCTTTCGGGTGCGCGTTCAGAGGGTATTCGCGTTCACGATGGGGGAACCTATCTGGTGATGGAAGGTCCCCAATTCTCATCGCTCGCAGAATCAAGGATGTATAGGCAGAGCTGGGGCTGCGACGTGATCGGCATGACGAACATGCCCGAGGCAAAGCTCGCTCGCGAGGCTGAACTCTGTTACGCATCGGTTGCCATGATCACGGACTACGACAGCTGGCATCCGGATCATGGGGAGGTTGAAATCAATGACATCATCGGCACGTTGAAAGGAAATGCCGACAAGGCGCGGGCTCTGGTCAAGCGCCTTCCGGGGTTGCTTGGCGTTAAGCGAAGTCCCTGCAGCGATGGTTGCGACCGTGCATTGGATTTCGCTGTTCTTACGGAGCCATCAATGCGCGACGTAGGGATGTCGTCCAAGCTAAGCGTCGTCGCGGGGCGCGTTCTCTGACAGATGCGCGCCTGAAAGGCCCGCAGCATCCTCGCCCGAAAGCATACCTGAGTCGAGTATGGAGTCAGGTTGCCGGGATTGCGAGTGGATTGATCGGTTTCTTGACCAGACCTTGATTTTCAATGGACCTGCGCAGCGGACTTTCCTGCCCACCTCTGCAGAGCTGTCTCAGGAAGGGCGCTTGGCGTTTTCACACCTTTGGACATTCCTGACCAGCCTTGCTTGATCAGGTTCCTTCCAAAATTCGCAATGCCTCTTGCCGCATCTGGAGCGTGGCCATCGACTGCAATCATGTCGGATTGGGGGAATGGGTGTCGACAGTCTGAACAGATGGTCAGCGCTCTGCGGTTCCATGCTTCCTGACATACCTTCGTATGAATCGACGGATTTCACGGGCTGCGCTGGTATCCCGCTCTCTGCACAACGTCACGAAGGCATCGCGTTCCGACTTGTCCAGACGTAGCACCAACTGACTGTTCTTTCCGCCAGATTTTTTCCCGGATTCTCCGCTCACGCAGCGGTCCCTCCCATGCCCGTTGACTGTCGACGGCGGCGCATGTATATACCTGCAATATACAGGCCGCAATCAGGAACAGGCGGCATCTGTTTGAGAAAGGGATGGAAAATGACTCTCCAAACGGCAAGATGCATTCTGGTCGGGGATCGATTGGATAGATCCAGACCCCAGCTGCTCTGGCTTTCCGACTCGTCTCCTTACCGCATTCGCAGGCGGGCATGGCGCGGTCTGTGGCTTCCTGGCACTGGATGACTCCCGGATGCAGACGGTCCGGATTGCCGTTGGCGTTCCTGGTGTTCGGACACCGGGGAGCATCATCTGATGGGTGAAATGGCAAGACGATTCAGGATCGATGCTGAGACAGTTCCAGACCTTCCGGGAATGATGTTGGCCACGGTCGAGGCTCTGAAAGACCTGGGTGGATCAGCCACGGTGCAGGAACTTGACGAGAAGGTGATTGAACTGGAAGGTGTGACCGAAGCCGAACAGGCTTTCACCATGCCGAACACCAAGAAATCGCGGGTGGGTTACTACCTTGCCTGGGCGCGCACCTATCTCAAGCGCGGTGGCGCAGTGAACAATTCCTCGCGAGGGGTCTGGGCGCTGACGGCACAGGGCGAGGCAGTTTCCGACCTCAGTGCGGTCCGAGCGATCCATGATCGGGTAAACCTGGAGAGTCGCGAGCGTTCGCGCCAGAAGGATGTGACCGTCAGGGAAGCAGATGCGGACACCGTCGACGGGGTCGAAACCATGACCGAGGACGGATCGGCGGAGGACGAAGATTGGAAGTCGGAGCTGTTGGGTGTCCTGGGGAAGATGCCCCCTGACAGATTCGAGCGACTGGCCCAGCGCCTCCTCCGTGAGGCGGGTTTCATAAAGGTTGAGGTGCGGGGCAAATCCGGCGACGGTGGGATCGACGGTGTCGGCGTGCTGCGCGTGAACCTCGTGTCGTTCCAGGTGTATTTTCAGTGCAAGCGTTGGAAGGGAAGCGTCAGCTCCAAGGAAATCCGAGATTTTCGAGGTGCGCTTCAAGGGCGCGCGGACAAGGGGTTGTTCATCACCACGGGGCATTTCACCATCCATGCGTCAGACGAGGCCACCCGCGACGGCGCGATTGCGATTGACCTGATCGACGGTGATAGGCTGTGCGACCTGTTGAAGGAGAACCAACTGGGGGTGGCAACACAGATGATTGAGCGGGTGCGAATTCAGACCGCCTGGTTCGACGGCATCTGACTGTCCAGTCGTCGATGTCGGCCCGGGCAAGCCATTGACCGGCAGTACTGGGCAAGGTCTTTCCCGACTGAAAGTGGAAGCGCGAAGTGGGTTAATTTCAGCGGACCATCCGCTTGGATGGGTTCAAATGCTGACGACAGACTCATATTGGACTCCACTGAGATGTGAGTTGGTGCTGAATTGCCCATGCGCCCTGTTGACATCGGATGCGGCGACAACTCGAATGCCGGGCGTTGATGCAGACAGGACAGCCACCATGGTCGTACTTGGACTTGACCCTGGCCTGACCAATGCCGGAAGTTATCCCAATATCGATAGCCTGCGATGGCGCATCGATCTTAATGACCTGATATCCAATGTCTTTGTTGGCGGATGCGAATGAAAGCCGACATCAAGGATTACATCCGCACCATTCCGGATTTCCCGCACCCCGGGATCATGTTTCGCGACGTAACCACTCTGTTCGGCGATGCACGTGGGTTCCGCATGGCGGTGGACCGGATGGTGCACCCTTATACGGGTTGCAGGATCGACAAGGTCGCAGGGCTGGAGGCACGTGGGTTTATCCTGGGAGGTGCCGTCGCCCATCAACTCGGTTGCGGCTTCGTTCCGATCCGTAAGCAGGGGAAGTTACCAAGCGCCACGATCCGCGAACACTACTCACTGGAATACGGCGAGTCTGCGGTTGAGATTCACCAGGACGCCGTGGAAGCCGGTGAAACTGTATTGGTTGTCGATGACCTGTTGGCCACGGGTGGTACCGCGGAAGCTGGGATCAGGCTGCTCGAGAGGCTGGGTGCCGATATCAGCGGCTGCTCGTTTATCGTTGACCTGCCGGATCTCGGAGGCCGGAGGCGGATAGCTGAACTGGGCCTGGATGTTCATGCGCTGTGCGAATTCCGGGGATCATGAGCAGTCTTCCATTATACATCACTTCGAGATGGTTCGGGAGGATCAACGTTCGGTCGGGTCAGGCAGCGAAAGAACAGCCCCCGGATTCATGATTCCCAAGGGGTCCAGGGCGTTCTTGATCGCCCGCATTGCCTCAAGCTTCGCCGGATCGCCATATCGTTCCAGCTCCTTCACATTGAGCCGCCCGATCCCATGTTCCGCGCTGATCGACCCGTCCAACTCGGCAACGAGATCATATATCGTGCGTCGGATCGCGTCCCTTGCCTTTTGGGCCACTGCGCTGGCCTGTCCGGTCTCCGCAAACACGTTGTAGTGCAGATTGCCGTCGCCCAGATGACCAAAGCAGTTGATCCGAAAATCGCCCATCTCCGCAATCAGGGATTCACCACGGGAAATGAACTCGGGGATCGCACCTAATGGTATGGATATGTCATGGCTGGAAACAGCTCCAACAAGCCGGTTCGCTTCAGGAATGGATTCGCGCACGGCCCAGAACTCCCTCCGCTGCGCTTCGTTCAGCGCGACCAGGCCATCGGTCACCAGTTCAGAGTTGTGGGCCGCTGTGAAGAGCGTCTCCAGACTGTCCCGTGGATTGCGGTCAGAGGTCAGCCCAAGTTCGATGAGCACCAGCCAGTCCGGCGGATCCGAATACGGAAGGCGCAGTTGCGGAATGGTCTCGGCAATGAATCGGAGACCAGTCCCGGAGATGAGTTCAAAGGCCGTCAGTCCGCCGCCTGCGATGTCGCCCGCCATCGAAAGCAATTTAAGGGCGGCAACCGGATCCGGCACAGTGAGCAATCCGGCCCCTACGGTGGAAGGACGGGGGAATAGCCGGAGGCTTGCCGCCGTGATGACACCAAGCGTACCTTCCGAACCTACCAGCAGCCCCCTTAGATCATAACCTGTGTTGTCCTTACGCAACCGTTTCAGGCCATGCCATATCATGCCCGATGGCAACACCGCTTCGAGACCAAGACACAGTTCCCGTGCCGTACCGTATCGCAGGACGTTTATGCCGCCTGCATTGGTTCCGAGTAAACCGCCAATGCGGGCCGAACCCCCGGAGGCGATTGAGAGGGGAAATAGTCGGTCCGCAGCCTCTGCCGCCTCCTGCACCGTCGAGAGAACAGCACCGGCTTCAGCTATGATTATGTTCTCCTTAGGATCGACACTACGGATCGCGGTCATCCGCTGCATTGAGAGAATCAATGGAAGCGGTTCGCCAACAGGGGAGATTTGGCCTCCGACGAGACCGGTACCACCCGCATAGGGTACGACCGGGATGCCAGCCTCGGATGCGGAGCGGATGACGGTTGCGACCTGATCGGCTGTCTCCGGAGCAACCACAACTCCCGCTTGCCCACGATAGCGCCCGCGGGGTTCTTCCAGATAGTTCTGGCTTGCTTCACGGAAGGATTCGGAAGGTAGAACCGTCCGGAGACGCGCCACGAAATCGTCGTTGACGGAGTTCAGCATAGAGATGTATCGATCCGCTCAGCAGCCCACGGCGGCGCTATTCGTCAAGAAAATTGGGTTGAGTAAGTGGCTCCAACACCACCACTGTCGGGCGCGATGGAAGAGAGAGTAGCGAGACCACCAATTCGGAGTCTCGCGACCATCGTACATCAAATTCGTCTGACATTTTCTGAACGAAACGTTCGAGTGTTCCGCGTCCGAACCAATGCATCGGGATTACAATCGAAGACCTGAGGCGTTTCATGATGCGGACCATTGTCTCGGTCGGGACGGTCATTCCCCCGTCGACCGCGGCCATCACCACGTCGAGTCGACCGATGGACGCATACTGCGCGTCCGTTGGTTCGTGGTGCAGGTGTCCCAAATGGCCGATGCAGAGTCCGGCCGCCTCGAAAATGAATATGGAGTTCCCGTTCTGTTCCTCTGACCCACCGAAACGACTACGGATGTCGGTCGATACATTGCGTATCAGCATTTCGCCGAGATCCAGATGATGCTCCACCCCATCTGGGGTATCTCCCCACCCTTTGAGAACATGCTTGATTCCGGGGTCGGGATGCATCGTCCAATGGGTGGTATGGGCGTGATTCATTGTCACGACGTCGGGCACGAAACCTGTCCCGCCAAAGTAGCCGGCATAATCGGTAACCGCACCCAAACCTCCTTCGGTCTGGATGAAGAACATGGCGTGATCGAGATAGATGATTCGGACCGAATTTTCCGGTGGCCGTGACTCGAAACCTGCATTGTGCAGAAACTTGATGCCTGGCGCCGCGTCGGCGATGGCGATGCAGTGGCTCGGCCGACGGTCCTGCGCTGCGGCGGCAGTCGTGATGAGTACGAGCGCAATGGCGACAAGACGTAGCATTGAAACCAGTATTACCTGCTCCTGGCAGCAATTGATAGACTGGAGTTGTCCATTTGACCAGTCTGGGTGTCGAACTCAGCTTGCCAGTCATTTGCCGCCCGACGTAAGGGCAGGTGATCGTCGACCGCAAGGGATGGGAAACTCAGAATGGCTCGCATAGCCTTCATTGGAATGGGACAGGCAGGATCCGCGCGGGTTTCCGGTTGGGGAAAGGGTGTCCACGAAGTTACGGCATTTGACCGAAAGACGAACTGCCGGGAATCACGCCCAGAGGTGTTGGTCCGATATGCTGACTTGGGGGTGGAAGGCTGCGAAAGCTATGAGCGTGCGCTGGCAGGGGCTCGTCTGGTCATGTCGGTTGTAACCTCTGATAAGGCCGTAAATGCAGCAACGGCCGCTCATCTCGATCAAGGTGCGTATTTCTGTGACCTCAATTCCTGCGCCCCATCGTCCAAACGGATATCGGCCGACAGGGTTCATCGCGCTGGTGCATGTTACGTGGATGTCGCTGTGCTGTCGCCAGTCTACCCGGCCCTGAAACTGGTGCCGTTGCTGCTGTCCGGACCGTATGCGGAAGATGTGGCTCCAGAACTGGAGGTGTTGCCGATGAATCTCCAAGTGATTGGGGGGCGGAGTTGGCAAGGCGTCGGCCATAAAGATGGTGCGTTCGGTATCGGTGAAAGGGCTGGGGGCACTGACAGCGGAGTTCTTTCTGGCGGTCGAGGCGGCTGGTATTGCTGACGAGGTTTTGCCGACACTTGGTCTGAATTATCCAGACTTCGGTTGGGAACGGCAGGGCTTCTACAGTTTCGAACGTGCATTGACGCATGGCGCCCGCAGAGCGGCTGAGATGGAGGAAGTCAGGAAGACGCTGGATGACCTTGGGTCTACCGGTAGGAGTGACCACTGCGGCAGTTGAATGGGAGGCACTGCTGTCCAAGGCGCCGGAGGAACCAACGTCAAATGCTGATAAAGAGGACGTCGTGGGACTGGCAGCCAGGCTGCTGCCCCACATCAGGAATTGAGTTCTCCTTGCGACGAGTATCGATTTCGGGACCGGGAATGATCTCTGCAAGAGGTCGCTAGGCCCAGGATTCCGATACATCCGGACCATTTTGGAGCCGAATGAGAGAACTTTCACTCCTCGGCAGGGACCCGACTTAAGTGCGGACGCACGTCACATCGCCAGTTGCCGCACCAACTGCGTCTGCAACATTCGCAAACCCATCCCTTGCAAGCAGGTCATCCAGCCCATGTGCAATATCTGCGGAGAGCGAAATTCCTGCATAGGTCATTGCCGTATAGAACTGGACAGCTGTAGCCCCCGCCAGTATCTTGGCATAGGCGTCCTTTGCGTTACTGATTCCGCCTACGCCCACGAGTGGAATGCGACTGCCAATCAATCGGTGGAACTGGGCAAGGACTTGCGTTGATCGATTGAATAGAGGGATTCCCGATAGGCCACCTGATTCGGATTGGTGCCGACTCCTGAGATCCTCACGAGTGACTGTGGTGTTGGTAGCGACTATGGCGTGAACCCCGCAGGCGACAGCGACTTCGGCGACCTCAGCGATGGAATTTTCGGCTAGGTCAGGTGAAATCTTCAGGAAGATCGGGACCGGCTGGGGGAGGTGGGCTTGCGCTTCCATCACATCGGCAAGCAGTACGCCCAGCGCCTCCTTGACCTGGAGGTCGCGAAGATGCTCGGTGTTTGGCGAAGATACGTTTATGGTGGCAAAGTCCACAAATGGTCCACAGCGGCGTAGGACGGCAACGAAATCAGCGGCGCGGTCGACGCTGTCCGCATTTGCGCCAAGATTGAGGCCGACAGGGATTCCCATCGGTCGCCTGGCGAGGCGCTCGCCAATCGCTTCCATGCCGTCATTGTTGAATCCGAACCGGTTGATCACGGCCCGATCCTCCTCGAGACGGAACAGTCTTGGGCGCGGATTTCCGAACTGCGGCTTGGGAGTGGCCGCACCGACCTCCACGAATCCAAATCCCGTGCGCATCAGGGGAGGTATTGCAGTGGCGTTCTTGTCAAGGCCTGCGGCCAGCCCGACAGGATTGGGAAGCGAGAGTCCCGCAAGAATGGTTGTGAGCCGTGGAGAAGTTACGGGCCCCGGTGTCGGTGACAAACCCGCCCTGAGTGCGCGTAAGGCCAATTCATGGGCGGTTTCCGGATCGAGACGACGCAGAACAGCGAGACCTAGGCGCTCGAGTGGATTCATCCAAACGTGGCCCCGGACTCCGCCGGCGCACATCGGATAAGGCGGGAAGTGCGGACTGCCGCCTGCCGGTGCACGACGGCACGGCGGTATTCCTGGTCAGTCACCATTGCGAGAAAGGCATGCGCTGTAGGGTAGCGGGCGATAAAGACCCTGTCCCAGCGCTCGCCCTCGGATCCAATCAGGATGGACTGGAAAGAACCGCGCCAGACAATGCTGGCACCGAGCCGCTGAAGAATTGGTGCCGTCTCGCGCCCATAGCTCGAATATGCCTCGTCGCCCGACACGGCCCGGCCTGCGAATTCATGATCATCCGGATATCGTGCGCGGGTCCGCAGGCGCACGAGGTTGAGCATATCGATTGGATGGTCGCGCTGTAGCGCCTTGAATGTGTCGAACTGCGCACGCGTTGGATCTATGTGGCCTGCAATTTCTTCAGGAAAGAGATGTCCAGCCGCCACATTTGGCAGGGGCTTGGCCCAAATGACGTCGGAACGTCGCAGATTGCCATATAGATGTGGAAAGAGTTGGCCGCTTCGAGAAAGTTCCCATTTCAGCGCCAAATCGGGTCTATCGCTTTCCACGGCCAGTAGCCAGAGTAGGGTTTCGTGTCCAAAATGTTTCGCCGCCGTCGTCGGCAACTGTTCGGCGGTGGAGAAATGAATGAAACCATCCGCAAGATCATCTGGCGATCCGGCTGTCTCTCCGGCTTCCTCTAGCGTCGCCCATTCGAACTCGCGCAGAATCTTGTAGATGAGCATGGAGACCTGATGCCTAAACCGCTGCGAATCGTCAACCATATGTCAAAAGTCGTTCGCTCTCTGTGCGGCAAATCGGCTCTTAAGTCCTATCTCCCTGACCAAGGCGGTTTAAGATGTTGTGGCGGGTACCGCGCGGTCGGATTCCCCGATCCGTCGCGGAGAACGCGCCAGTGCCGCCGCAGGGCGACCCCGACGGCAGGGAAGGAGGAGATTTCCGAGATGCAGGGGCTTCTTGAGGGAGCGAGGCCGGGCTGCGCTTCAACGGCAGGGTCCCGGTGACCGGCATCACTGTGATGCCACCGGAGACCGAGGGACTGTTGGAGGTTGGCACGCCCGCCGCGCCGATGACCGTCATCATGCTGATGATGGTGTTGGCCTACACGGTGGTGGCTTCGAGCAGACGCAATCGGCTGCGGTAGCCGCCAACGATTGAGTCGGTAAGCGCGGCCGGAAAGCCCTCGGGCAATGAGTCGACCGTATCGGCTATGGCCTTCTCGCTTTGGTTCTGCAGGTCAGTAAAAATCTCTCGGATAATGCTTTCGCCCATGCCACAGGCCTCGGCCGTTTGGAGAAAATGCCGCGGAGCGATCTTGTGAACCGGGTAATGGCGCTTCTTTCCCACTGCCATCGCCATCTTCATCTGCCGGCGCCGTAGCTGCTTCGCATCGTAGAGTGGCTGAGCCGACATAACATCGTAGAACGGAGTCACAGAGAATCGGCCGCGCGGATGCAGAAACAGGCTGACGTTTTTGGCATGGCCGTCGGTCGCGGCCAACAGCCAAAACACAATCGCGGCTTTCATGATTAGCCGTTGATCGTGAAGAGGCTTGTCGCTGCTAGCGAACAAGCCGATCAGACCAGAAAGTCCGGGGCCGCCATCACTCTCATATTTGCGGGTTGGCGGAACCGACAGCGCCTGACAGCAATCTTCCTGTGGCAGGCGCAGAAGCCGCTTGTCTTTGGTCCATAGACGGTCGAACCGTTCCACGACCAGCACCTTCCTGTTACCAAAGTTGGTGATCGCGGTGTCGGCAGTCGGCAGGCCGAGCGCGTTCATGAGGCTCGTGCATAGGTGCTCGTTCTCAACCGAAAGCGAGAGATCGACACCGTCCGACCGTTTGCCAATCTCCGGCTTGAATATGTGGGTGGTGGCCGTCGTGCCGTGCGGAATGTGCCAATGACCCTGCCAGTGGAGCAGGGCGGTTTTTTCCTGAGCGCCTGCCAGTGAAATCCGGAACTCTTCATCCTCGCCGATGCCGAGCGGGCTGCTTGCCAGACTGCCTAGCAGGGTAGCAACCTCATCATCGGTGACCGGCCGCGCATCAATCCCGCCGGCCGGTCCCGGCTCCATGTCGTCGGGTAGGAACTGTAAAGCGCCGACGCAGTCACGGCCTATTGCACTCAGCAGACTGAAGGCGTCGAAGCCGTCGGTATGCGCTCGCTCAGCCACTTTGCGCAGGATGTCGGGGCTATCCGGCAAAAGGTTTTCAAACACGGCGGTCACTGGCGCACCGGTGTAACGATCCTCGCGCAGTGGCAGCGACAGAGAGATCGGGAAGGCGTTTCCCCAAGACAGCCAGCTGTCATCATACTGGAAGTCTACGGCGCCGCTCGCGGCCTTGCGCAGCTGACCAACCGGGCGGCTGTTCAGGTAGACAGATAGCGGGGGATGCGTCCGACGCCTGGCCATCAAAACAGGTCCTCAATATCTTCAGCTTTAGCCTGGCTGCGTTGCCGCACGACAAGCTCTAGATCGAGTGCCGCCAGGGCGGCGATGATCGTGACAAGCTGCGTGGCCGGCGCTCCGTCCTCCAGCTTCGAGATTGTTGCTTGGCGCAGGTGGACTGTTTCACCGACCTGCGATTGTGTCAGGCCGCGCTCCTTGCGGACCCGGCGCAGGATGGCGCCCAATTGTTTTGCTGATCTCGCTATATGATCGGTCATGATCGCGTCCTTTCATGAGCAGTATACGCGATTGCGTATCGAGCGTCAATATACGAGATTGCGTTTAATTGTGTTTTATGCGCGATAAAGCATAATCTGTAGTTATGCGCGAATGCGTTTATCAGCCACAAACCACCGTGCATACGTCTGGAAAGGCTCATCCCCTTGGCACAGGCGATCCCACATTTTGTGACCAAGGGGTTGACGGGCGGAATCGTTCGCCTTGTGTCCCGGACATGCCTGGTCGACCAAAAGACGACCACCCGATGTCCCGTCAGGAGTTCGGGGAGCTTCCCGGACGACGGGGCCTGCGCCCGCCACCTGGCTGAGCTACGCTGGGGCGCCAGCTCTGGAACGTCTTTATCGGAACCCCATGGGATTGGCGGAAGCTTGCCTGCGAGCCGTCCCAGCGCTCGAAGTTCGCCATCAGGGCCTGCTGGCCTCGCTCCGAACTCTTCGGCCGGAGCCCTCAACGGACGCCAACGATGCATCGTCTGTCATGAAGACCCCTCCAATCAAGGTGAATGAATCGGAAGATGCTCTTGCGCAGGAGCAGACGAAGGCAAGACGAATAGGCAACGCCGTGCTTTTGACGCTTACCGTCCAGAAGCACCCGGACGAGTTCGTCTTCCGCTGGAACGGCACCACCACCACAGGGTCTCCTTCGACAGCCTTCCCGGCATTGGCCTGAGGCTGCCGCCCGCAACGTACCGCGACATCATCGAAGGACGCGCCTGAAGCGACCAGAGTGCCGGTACCCCACGCCCGCAGCCCCCCGCCGACAGGGTCGCCCTACGGCGGCGCTGGCGCGTTCTCCGCGACGGATCCGGGAACCCTGCCGCACGGCACCCACCACAACATCTTATGCCGCTTTGGCCAGAGGATAAGCCTTAAGTTCCTTTTGACTCTGAAAGGCCGCTGAGCGATGGTAAGGCCACAGATTAGGGTCACGGAGGATCAGACCATGCAAGCTCAAATTGTGATTTCCATCGCGACGATTGCATTGAGCGTTGGTGCCGCCGCAGCTGAGTACAGATTGACGGTTCTGCACACGAACGACTTTCATTCGCGTTTCGAGCCGATCAGCAAGTATGACAGCGGCTGTTCGGCAGAAGACAATTCCGAGGGCAAATGCTTCGGTGGGTCCGCCAGGCTGGTGACGGCCGTGGATGAGGCGAAGGGACGTAGTGCGAACTACATCCTTGTGGACGGTGGAGACCAATTCCAGGGTTCGCTGTTCTATACGTATTACAAAGGCAAGGTGGCCGCCGAACTGATGAACAAAATGGGCTACGATGCAATGACCGTTGGTAACCATGAGTTTGATGACGGCCCTGAAGTCCTGAGAGGCTTCGCTGAATCGGTAAGCTTCCCGATCCTGATGTCGAATGCCGAATATTCAGGTGAGTCGGCGTTGGTCGGGACGATCCGGAAATCCGTGGTTATCGAGCGTGGTGGCGAACGGCTGGGGCTGATCGGACTGACCCCTGTTGATACGCAGGAACTCTCGAGCCCCGGCAAGAACATCGTGTTCACGGATCCGGTCGCATCCGTTCAGGAGCAGGTCGACCTGCTGGAGGCGGAAGGTATCAACAAGATCATCCTGCTGAGCCATTCAGGCTATCTTGTTGACCAGCATGTTGCTTTGAACACAGAAGGTGTCGACATAATAGTCGGCGGACACGACAACACCTATCTGTCGAATGCGTCCGAGGACGCGGAGGGTCCGTATCCAACTATGGTGGGTCCGACTGCGATCGTTCAGGCCTATGCATTCGGGAAGTTCCTGGGCGAACTGAACGTGTCGTTCGACGACGACGGCGTGATCACGGAGGCTGTTGGCGACCCTATCATTATGGATGCAAGCGTGCCCGAGGATGAGGCGACAAAAATGCGCATCAATGAGCTCGCGGCCCCGCTCAATGAGATTCGAAGCAGGGTCGTGGCACAAGCCGGCGGGATGATCGACGGTGATCGAGGGGTCTGTCGGGTTGCGGAATGCCCGATGGGCAATCTCGTAGCGGAAGCGATGCTTGAACGCGTGAAGAATCAGGGCATCCAGATCGCCTTTGCCAATTCAGGTGGCATCCGCGCCTCGTTTCAGGCGGGCGACGTGACGATGGGCGACGTAATGACCGTCCTGCCATTCCAGAACACATTGTCCACATTTCGGATCAAGGGACAGGGCATTATCGACTCGCTTGAGAACGGAGTTAGCCAGGTCGAGGAAGCCAAGGGCCGTTTTCCGCAGGTGGCGGGCCTGAGCTTCGTCTGGGATCCAGCGGTTGCGCCCGGGGAGGGGCGGATCAAGGAGGTCCTGGTTGCGGGCCAACCCATCGATCCTGCCGCCACGTATGGCGTGGTGACGAACAACTTCGTTCGAAATGGTGGTGACGGCTATAGTGTGTTCGCCACACAGGCGATCGATCCATATGACTTCGGCCCGGATCTGGCGGATGTACTGGCGGAGTACATTGCGAGCCAAACTCCGGTTACCGCGATGCTCGATGGCAGAATCTCAAGGGTTGAGTAGTTTTCCCCGGGATGCATTGATGGCCCGCTCCGCTGCGGCCCCAGTGTCTCCTGAATGGATCTAAGCGGCGAAATTCGCTGTAGTGGCTTCTGGGTCCCCCGGTGTTCCTCGGCCTATCATGCTTGGCTCCGTGTCATCTCCTTCCGCGACATGGAAGTAGCCCTGTCTGGAAAATGGCTAAGGTTCGGATTTGTCGGTCTGGCACCGAAATGTGACCGGGAACGAGTTGGGGACCGACCGGCGAGGGGTTTCACGCAATGGGTATGGCATTTATATACCGAGACGCGGTAACGGGAGTCGCGCAAACCAGCAGGTGTGTGCCGCACCCCTGATGCACGACTTGGAAGGCAGCCAAACGACGCCCAAAGTGCTGGACGCAAGAATTTGGTTGGTGCAGCGGACCGTTCCGACTTTCGTCATTGAGAGCCGCGGTCTAATTCACAGGAGTCCGCTGGCGCGAACCGGACGATCAGACTGCCGCCGACGGGCGCGGTCCGGGTCAATCAGATCGCGCCTGTCCCGTCAACGCTGTTGATCCAGACTCTGTGCCAGCCGCATCAGCTGCACGGCTTCGGCGCGATAACCATAGGGGTCATGGCCTCGGTTGGCGTTGGCAAGCTCGATCGCATCGTCCCAGGACCAGTCACCCAGGTAATCGGAGCCGCGCAGGAGTTGGCCAAAGCCCGCGATCGCGGCAGCGAATCCGGCTTCGGATGAAGCAGCGAGATCAGCGGTGATCGGTTGTTCGATCAGCTGGCTGGTCGCCGACCCGGGCACCTTGTATCGCAACCGCAGGAAGCCCAACTCGTTAGAGGAAGTCGAGGTCACCGCTGTCCGATACCGCAGGGGGTCGTTCAGACGTGCGGGCGAATCTACAGGCGTAACCTCGTAGATCGCGTTGACTGAGTGCCCCGCTCCGACCTCGCCGGCGTCAACCGCATCGTTGTTGAAGTCCTCGCGCCTCAGCGCCCTGGTCTCGTAGCCGATGAGCCGGTATTCCGCAATTTGCGCGGGGTTGAACTCCACCTGGATTTTCACATCGTCCGCAATCGGAAAGAGCGTGCCAGACAACTGGTCCACCAGAACTTTCTGTGCCTCTCCGAGAGTGTCGATGTACGCGGCCATGCCGTTGCCGTGCTGCGCCAGCGCCTGCATCGTAGCATCGTTCAGATTGCCGCGACCAAAACCCAGAACCGACAGGTAGGAACCACCGCTGGCCTGCCGTTCAATGAAATCCTTCAACTCCTCGGGATCGGAAAGCCCCACATTGAAGTCACCATCGGTAGCGAGGATAACTCGGGTCACCTCGCCATGGTCGGTCATGCTCCGCGCTGTGGCATAAGCCTGTTTTAGCCCGGCCTCACCAGCGGTTGACCCGCCTGCATCAAGCCGGTTGAGTGCCGTGCGGATGGTCTCCGTCTCCCCCGCCCTCGTCGGATCTAACACTTGCCCGGCACTGCCTGCATAAGCCACGATGGCCACCTCGTCCTCAGGCCGCAGTTCCCCGAGCAACTGATGGAATGACTGCTTCAGTAGAGGCAGCTTGCCGGCTTGGTCCATAGAACCGGACGTATCAATCAGGAACACGAGGTTCAGCGGCGGGCGGTTCTCGACCTCGGGAAGCGCTCCCTGGATTGCGACCTGCACCAGCTTTGTGTCCGCATTCCAAGGGGTTGTACTGACTGACACCGTGGGCCGGAACGGCATCTCCCCGACTGGCGCAGGATGCATATAGGGGAAATAGTTGATCATCTCCTCCACCCGCACCGCCGCTGCCGTTGGCAGGTAGCCGTTCATCAGTGATGATCGCACTACCGAATAGGACGCGGTGTCCACGTCGATCGAAAATGTCGAAACCGGGTTCTGCGCCACCAATTTGACTGGACCTTCACCGGTACCGGCGAATTCCTCGGTGCTGCCTCCCACCGGTAGCCACGTGGGCTCGATGATCTGGGGTTCGGACGGGACGCCACCAGTAGCGTCCAGGATAGTCGCGCTGCCCTCGAGCAATATGGCTGAAGGCCGTGCACCTAGGTCCCGCTCGACAGGCGCCAAGGACGCGTCGAGAGGTGCGTCAGCTTCGCCAAGCTCTTCTAACATCGGTTCGGATCCCATGTACCTGCCGTCGGACACTCGCAGAGGATCGAGAGCATCACCCGTGGGAAGAAGCATCACTGCACCGATGGCTACAGTTGCGGTGGTCAAGACGGTTGCGGTCAGAACCGGACGGGTGGTCACTAGATTCAGTATCATCCTTGCTCTCCTGATCAGGCCCACTTCAGGGCAGTCAGGTGTTTGACGGATAGCGTCGGCCGATACTTGGAACCGTTCGAAATTTTTCCGTGCCAGTGCTAGATTGTCAGCCTTTTTCGCGACATCGGGCGCAGGCGTGGCGATGCGCATGGCCAACCTAAGCTTGTCGAACTCATCGTCTTTCATAACTGTTCCTCGGTTTCGCGCCGTGCACGAATGACTTTCTTCGCCTCTGATACACGCCAACTGACCGTGCCCTCGGAGATGCCGAGGACATGCCCGGCGTCCGCATGCGTCAGCCCGTCCAGAATCAATGCAAGCGTGTCCCGCAGACCGTCTGGCAAGGTGCGCATAACCTGCACCAACCAATCAACCTGGTCTGCCGTCTCCGCCTCGGCGGCGCGCCGGTCCAGTTCCCAGTCACCCCAACCGGCGACAGCGTTCGCATGCGCCGCCGCTCGGCGGCGGGTGTCATGGGCGGCGTTCACCGCCACCCGGTAGAGCCAAGTGGTGAATTTCGCGTCGCCCCGGAATCCGGCCAGCTTGGCGGGCAGCGCGGCACAGATGCTCTGTGTCAGATCCTCGGACTCTGCGCGACTGCCGCTGAGTCGGAAGCACAATGCGAAAAGCCGGTCGTAGTGCCTTTCCAGCAGTGCCGCAAACGCTGCCGCGTCTCCGTCAGCCGCCGCACGGGCAAGTTCTTCGTCACTTGTGGACATGTACATTACGGTTGTTTGACGCACGCCAAAGGTCAATCCTTGGAAATCTGGAATATTGCCGTCCTGCAACGAAGGATTGGGCTTGGCTGCGGAATGTTGATGGGACGTCCGTAGCCGATGAGGCAAAGTTGGGGCACTTTGGGACAGCGGCACCCGGCGGCGCCGCCTGACTTATCCGTCCGTCTGCGATCCTGCCGGTGCCACCATGGCCGTCTTCGAAGTGGTACGCCCCAATGGTCGGTCACTAGGTGTAATCCGTTATACCGGAAGAACAAAAAAATGATGGGCGGAACCGGGACGGTTACCACAATTTGATCGCTTGCGCCGCCATTTGCCCCAACTTCCAGTCCGAAGTGCAACACCACCTATTTCCTCACCGACAGCGGATATTGGCCGAGGTCCGGCCGCGGTGGCATCTTCGACCACTGCTGTTCCGGTGAGCCTCGCGTCGGGCTATGGCCGGATCCGGAAGTCCGCGTTTCACCGCCGCGGTTGGCTGGTGTCGCGGCAGGCATATTTTTCCACCTGTCGACCGTGCTTTGCCATCTGGCGTCAAGTCATTGAGAATGAGCCAATATCCGGTCTTTCCGACCTGAATCGACCTGAATCGGCCTCCGCCGGTCCACCCCTTGACACATCCGTCCCCGACAATTCAGACGCTGTGGACGTCTGAATCGGCGGCTGACGACTGGCGAAGCCGAAGACCACATTCTGTTTGAAGCGGTCCTGGGCCAGCGTCCAGTGGGGCGGGTTGAGAGTTCAATGCCCATCATGCAAACTGAAACGCGAATCTAGGCCACGTAAAGGCTAGCTGGTCTGCATGAGAGCACTGAGGATAAAGGCGTATGGCAAAAGATCGCCATCGATGATGGTGATGACCCGGAAATTTGAGGGGCGCAAATCTTGTTTGGCAGATGTCGTTGCGCTTGTCTGGACTTTCTGGCCGAATTCACAGGAATTTGCCGGTTGCCGACGGGGCTTAACAATAAAACCGTATCGATCAACCCCCCACCGCGCTCAATTCAGTCGCGCCGACTCCCTGTTCTGCTGGGTTTTTCCGCATTACGGAACCAAAACACCTCCCGGGTATTCAACTGATGCGAATTGATGGATTGCAATACGCCAATTGGTCCGAAAGGATTTTCCGTCAGATGCGCGAAGGTGGCATGGACGCTGTCCACGTGACGATCTGTTATCACGAAAATTTCCGGGAAACCGTTCTGAATGTCGAGCGATGGAACAGGTGGTTCAAGCGATTTCCAGACCTCATAGTGCCGGCGCATCGGGCGTCTGACATTGATTGCGCCCGAAGAACCGGTCGAACAGCGATAATCTTCGGGCTCCAGAACTGCGCACCGATCGAGGATGACATTGGTCTCGTCGAAATTCTGCACGCGCTTGGCGTCAGGTTCATGCAACTGACCTACAACAACCAGTCGTTGCTTGCAGGGGGGTGCTATGAATCTGAGGACAGCGGGATCACCCGCATGGGGCGGCAGGTGATCAGGGAGATGAACAGGGTTGGTCTTGCTATAGATATGAGCCATTCGGGTGACAGGTCGACAATTGAGGCGGCGGAGATTTCCGAACGACCGATCGCCATCACGCACGCCAATCCATTTGATTGGAAGCCAGCACGTCGCAATAAGCGCGAAGATGTCATTCGTGCCGTGGTCGACGCAGGCGGAATGATCGGGTTCTCGTTGTACCCCCATCACCTTCGGGGTGGACCCGACTGTACGCTCCGCGGTTTCTCGGAAATGGTGGCTCGTACGGCAGACCGATACGGAGTGGACCACTTCGGGATTGGGTCAGACCTTTGCCAGGATCAACCCGACAGTGTAGTGGCTTGGATGCGGAATGGTCGGTGGTCCATGGCAACCGACTTTGGCGAGGGATCTGCCGATGAACCTGGTTTTCCTCCGATGCCCGCATGGTTTCGGAACAATTGCGATTTTGCCAATATCGAAGTTGGCCTTCGCAGGGTCGGCATGCACGATGCGGAAGTTGCCGCGATAATGGGTGGGAATTGGTACCGGTTTTTCGCTGAGGCCTTCGAATCGAAATCGTCATGACGTCTACGGGTCGGCGGGTCGAACGGCGGGCTCCGTCCGAAGTGATGCGGCTCAGTCGACTCGGAGCGTTCCATCAATGCCGCTTGAGCTTTATGCGTGTTCTGACCCGCCGGATTGCGCGGGACCGGTGGCGGTTCGAGCGGCCACTTTTCGAGATCGACAGGGCGGGCGTGGGTCGTGCCGTCTATACCGCCCTTGGTCCCGAGAGAAATTACTCCTTGGTTGCGTTTGCACATGACTTGCCAGATGCGATGCGTTCAGACCGAGTGATCGCGGAGGCATGGGATGCCACGTTTGCGCTATACGATGGCATTCCAACAGAGTCGGATATCCATCGGTTGGCGCACAACGTGCCGATTCAGGAAGCAGGGCGCGTAACGGAACGGGAACTTGTTCTCTCCAGGGCAAATAGATCGGTTCGGCTGTGGAGACATGTGGTCGAATCACTCGCATCCGGACGTCAGCCTGACTCTGCATCTATCGAACAGGTTGGATACCTCATGCGGACGACCGCGGTCTACGGATCAGGCAAGTTTGGTGCCGCTGACCGCGACATGATCGAAGGTCGAGTCGAATTGAGGGCGCCATTTCAGGCGGAAATGCTCTCAGTATACCTCATACGGACATTCGCCCGTGATCTGGTCGAGCACATGGCTCGGCAACGTGGAGGAAGTCAGGCCGTTCGTTTGGATCCCGCAATTTCGAGGTGGATGGGAATCGGAAATTCAACCGGCCTAGGCATGGCTCCGTTCATCATCAATCACCCGGTGCTCTTCAACAATTGGATCATGGCACGTGAGGAGGCTGTCGCGCTTGTTCGCTCAGTCCCAAGAGCGACATCTGCGGAGTTGGCAATCTTTGTCGAGTTGCTGGCCCGCTCAGAGGAAGCCGTGCGGAAATGGAGAACGGAGCACCCTCGACAGGCAAAGCGGGTAGCCGAACTCAATGTGGACCTTAAGGCAATGCGGGGTTTCATTCACACCAGCAGTCTTGGGAACGACGACTACCCTTGGGACAAGCTGGTGGATTGGGCGGGAACGGCACTGTCCGAGGAAGGAATGGAACTGCTTGCCTCACTCATACTTGAACCCTACGGGGAAATTGTCGATGGCTTGGTCGCCGACATGTCGAGCGATTGTGCAGGCACTCCGGCGATTGATGGCCAGATGGCTATCTCGGAAATTCGATCGCAGATCGAAAATTCCTTTGGTTGGGCACTCGCGCTCAATTGGGAAGCGCCCGAAAACTGTGCCCGCGTGTGGTATATCTCGGAAGAGAAGCTGGAGCCACGTCTTGGCGAACGGCATGAAGAGCCGATTGGCGATTTCGAGCAACCTCTTTCTCCTGCCCGAGATGCGGCAAGAGCATATGCTGATCTAGCCCAATGGGACGGCAACAGCCCAATCGCGGAATTCCTGAACGTCCACGCAGAGCACCGGCATGTAATCCGTCGCACGCAAATGTGCAGCAACGCTCCCTACGGCGAGATCCGTGACAACACGATTTCGGCGAATCTGGTTCCACTCGACATGTTACGAGCCAAACTCTCCTTCTTTGGCGCCACCCGTTTCGATCCAAGATCCGATAGATGGATCCGGATCTGTATGTTTGCCGGTGCTCCGCATCCAGAGGAATTGTCTCCTGACAACGCAGATTTCTGGGTCTATCCCGAGTCGCACATATGAATCTGTCTCTGAATGAGGTTGAATCGATCGCCCGCAAAGCTGCCCGCGGGGCTGGCTATGACTGGGGTAACTGTGAGGAGGCAGGGTGGGCGGTTCGGTGGCTTTGCTCATTCAAATTGGATGGATGCGGCGCTCTCGCAGCGCAGTTGCGTCATGACTGCGTTTCATCGCCGACAGACGCCACACCAAGGGCAATTGGAAAGACCTGGAAAGCGTCGGGAGATTTCATGTGCCCGATCCTTGCAGGTGCCGCCATTTCGGACTTCGCTTATGCGAGCGATGAGGTAGGTTGGGTGCTGGAGTCGGTCGCCAACCCCATGTTGTTGCTTCCGTTCGCATCCCGAATTGCGCAACAGATGCGATCAGTCGTCAGTGTTTCGTGGTGTGGTACCGAGACTTCCGCGAGCGCTGAGCAGTTCGGCGTGAAGGTAGGTCACGAGCGACTCGACGCTGCCCATGCTCAGTATGTCAATGTTTCTATTGGTGGGACACTCTGCGGCTTACTGCCCAAAGTTCACCGGGTCTGGCCGGCAGCGGATCACTGGGACGCGTTGGTTGCCCTGGCAGGTAGGACATATGCCCCGGCCACCGAGGAGTCACGGTCTCTCGGTGCTGGGGGAGGCTTGGACGACAATGACTGACGCAAACCGTTTCACCTGACAAATCGGATTGTGTTTTCGATTTCGATCTCAACTACGCGTTCAGGGAGATCGTTCTGGTTCCGTCGATCTATCGGAGGTGTGGACCTAAGGGGGGCTGATTCCAGACCAAATGGGTGATCACCGATAGGCACCCCGGATCTCACGGCACCACCCAATCCCTTGTGGCGATCCGCGTGATCTTCCCCCCCCCCCCCCCCTTCCAGCGGATGAACCCGTCCCACATCTACACGACGGTCTCCCTGACATGCCCTGCGCTTTCGAACACTTGGTTGGGTAGGTGGCGGTGCCTCAGGACGGAGAACAGGGTCCCGGCCGGATTCAGCTCCGGACCGTAGGGTGGCAGCCGAAGCAGGGAGACGTTGGCGGGATCTCCAGATCCGCACCATTCCAGTCCGCCCTGCCGGGGACCAAAAGAGCGTACCGTCCTGCTTCGGCCGGAGGACGCCGTCGCCTAGCCGGTGGCGGCGGAACCTGTGTTTCGAAGCCAGTTCGCGTAGCTGTCCGAGTGTGTGGTCGGTGCGCGAAACCATGACTTTCGCTGTCATTCCGTTATCTTCCTCTGCAGGTCCGCAACCACAGAATGCAGGACGGCGGCATCAATCACACGCAGAATTATGGGGTGCCACGCAGCATGATCTTCCCTTTTGTTCTTGAGTGTCTTCCCTTATTTGGGTTGGTGTTTGAGTGACGGAGATATGTTTCAACCCGTCCTGAAGGGGTCGGAACGGTCCCTGAACGGGAATGGCTGAGGTGCCGCACACTCCGCGTCACTGGCTTCGTCTCCTTTGGCGCCCTCCTTCGGTGGCGGCGGTTCCCGCAACCACCTCAGCATTCTGTTCCTGGCTTCGCCGAAGGGCATCCTTTCCACCCTGTTGTCGAATCGCCGCACTGCCGCATAGTCGACTTCCAGAAGATCACTTGCCAGACGTTTGCCGAGAACAGCCCGCTTTGCCGCTCCGATCTCGTGCAGGTCGGCATCCGCGAGAAGATCTGGCCTCTTGGTCGTGACCGTTACGAAATCGAAGAGGTCCCGTCCCTTGAAAGCCGTCGCGCGATAGTGAATCTTCTGGGCTAGGATTTCCCGGTCGGACATGACCTGGACGATGCCGTGTCCGGCCAGGCTCATTGTCTCGGGATCGAGATCGATGACGGGTGCTGCAACCAGATAATCGATTTCTCCAATCTCATTGACAACGCATCGCAGGTGGTTCGCCTGCTCTGTGTAGAAATCCACCGTCGCGGCTACGCTGTCGTTGAGACGGGGTGACAGGTGGGTGAGCGTCTGGACGTCATGAAGAAAGAGATCGATATCCCAACTCAGACGATGCCGGTGTCGCAGCATCAACACTGTTCCGCCGCCCCATGTCCATTGCCTGCGATTGACGCCAACACTGTCCAGATGAACGAGGGCGAGGGCAAGAAGATCGTTCCAACGGGATCCAGCGGCCCCCGTCGTCATGAAGGCAGCCCGCAACCGCAGATTGCCCGGGTTCGGGCATCGAGGTCCGCGTATTCCAGTCCAAGCTCGTCCGCAAGCTCGTAGGCTTTGTATCCGGCCGTTTCCGTCAACGCTTGGCAGACGCGGGGAATCTCCTGCCGATCCGGCGCGGTGCCGCGGAGAATCTCACGCAACCGGGCGGAGGTGATACCGCCATAGCTGGTGGACCCATGATGCGCATACAGGTCGAGAGTCGTCATTGCCATGGCCTGAAGGTAGCATCCCTGACCGGACGCTTCAATTGCGTCAGGCCCAGGGCAGGTTCCGGCCCGGGATGAGATGGAAGCGGAAACTCGACCACCGGCCTGCCGGCGGTCCAGAAGCGTCTGTCAAGGGAATGACGGGCGGCGGGTCCCGCCTTCCGTAAATGACTCCCACCAGCGCTCCGCTCCGCTGCGGAAATGGCCGGTGACGCACTTCGGAATGGAGAGTGGGATATGAAACCCGGTGACCAGCCACTGCACCGGATGCTTGGTCAGCCTCTCCTTCGATACGTGAAATGCATGACATCAGTCACGCCCGCGGCAAAAACAGCCGCGCAGGATGCCAGATAGAAATCCCAAGTGCGATGGAACCGCTCGTCAAATCCGAGTTTGGAGATTTGTTCCCGCTGACCGTTGAAGCGGCCGCGCCATGTGCGCAGGGTCTTCGAATAACTTTTGCCGAACGCTTCGGTGCCAAGCGTCTGGAGACCGGAAGCACTCGAAAGCCTGTCGAGCACTGCCTGGCTGGGCAGCATACCGCCCGGAAAGATGTGCTTCTGGACGAAGTCGGCGCTGTTTCGGTATGTCGGAAACAGCCTGTCCGCAATCGTGATGGCCTGCAGGGCCACAGTGCCGCCTGGCCGGATCCGGTCATGGAGAGCGGTGAAGTAGATTGGCCAGTATTGTTCTCCGACGGCCTCGATCATCTCGATCGAGGCGACTCCGTCATAGCTTCCGCGTTCGTCGCGGTAGTCGCGTAGCAGAATGTCACCCCTTTCGCCCAGCCCGGCGTCAAAGAGGCGTTTGCGGGCATATTCGTGCTGTGCCCTTGAGATCGTCAGCGCGGTTACCTTCAGGCCGCGTTCCTGGATGGCATACTCGGCGAAACCGCCCCATCCGCAGCCGATTTCAAGAACCCGGTCTCCGGGATTGAGCGCAAGCCGGTCGCAGACCGCCGCGTATTTGTTCCTCTGTGCCTCTTCCAGTGTCTCGTTTCCGCGCCTGAACAGCGCCGAGGAATAAGTCATCGTGCCGTCGAGCCAAAGGCCATAGAAATTGTTGCCAAGATCGTAGTGCCGGGCAATGTTGCGCGGTGCCCCCCGTCGGCTGTTACCGTTGAGAACATGGCGCAGTCGCTCCCAAAGGCGAAAGATCGCAGTGCCGTTGAACTGGTTCGCCATACTTTCGTTGTTTAGCAGGATTACGTCCATGAGAGCCTGCAGGTCAGGCGTTGTCCACCAGCCGTCCACGTACATCTCACCGAAGCCCAGATGCCCTTCGCCGAGCAGGCGCCGGAAGAAATTCCGGTTCAGGATTACGATCCTGCCATGCGGACCCGGTTCCTGCCCTTCAGCGCTGAGGCGGCTGCCGTCGGGTAGCTCGACGTCAATCGATCCGAACTCGATATGCCTAAGGACCGCCTGGAATGGCCTGAATCGCCTTGGAAGCGTCGTCGGCCCTCCGAATGTGGTGGAAGCCATGGCGTGGTTGGTGGTTGGGACGGTCATTGCTTTCTCTTCCGTCGACGGGCCGCAAATGCGAGCAGCCAGAGATAGATCGGCAGCGGCAGGGCCGAGAGGACCCTGAAGGCAAATGCCATGGCAAAGGGAAAGGTGATCTCGTAACCACCCCGCTTCATTCCCTGAACGATCCGTTCGGCGGCGGTCTGCGGACTCAGAAGGAAGGGCATGTGAAAGCTGTTCTTCGCTGTCAGCCGCGTTGCAACAAAGCCTGGGCTGCAGATCTGCACCTTGATGCCCGATCCATCGAGATCGCAGCGCAGGCATTCGGCAAGGTTCATCAGAGCCGCCTTTGTCGCGCCATAGCCCCAGGCATCCGGCAGACCGCGGTATCCGGCGAGCGATCCGACCAGCATGACATGTCCCGACCTGCGCTGGCAGAAGTCCGGAATGCAGGCGGTGAGCACGCGCAGCGCACCCGTTAGGTTCACATCAACGATCTGCTCAAGCGCATCGACATCGGGATGGCGCGCTGACATGGGTTCATAGCTGCCCGCGCAGTAGATGACGCCGTCCATCGGACCTGCGTCGCGGAATGCCTGCAGCACTGCCGCGCTGTCGGCGACGTCGACCGCCACTGCGGCATGACCGCCATTTGGTGTCATGACAGGCTGCATCTCCTCCACAAGACTCGTCAGCGCCGCTTCGCCACGGGCTGAAACAGCGACCGCTGCACCCGCTTGGGCAAGTTGAATCGCAAGCTGTCGGCCAATTCCGGCGCTGGCGCCGACCAGCCAGTAACGCTTTCCCTCGAGGCTGATCATGGCAGTTCGATCTGCGATTTCGGATCATGGCCCTTTCGGAAAAGTGCGACGACCTCGCCAACCTTGAAGCCAAACTTGGTCATGCGGGCGCGGTTGATGAGCGTGCCGTCGTCAATCAGGTAGAACCAGTCCTCGAAGCCGACAACGATTTCTCCGGCTTTCCTCGGCAGTCGCAATCGGTATTGCATTGTCGCGGCATTTCCGCGCTGCGCACCATTCGCCGTGCCCACGACATCCTGCGCTGTGGCGCGGAAGTTTCCGTTGCCAGCGAACTCCAGTTCCCAGCACCTCTCCCCGGTCTCGCCATCATCATAGCGGAAGCGCTCGTCGAGCTTGCCATGCCTGCCGGACCACTGGCCTGTCATCGCGATTGTGAACCGCCGTTCAACTCGACCTGACAGCCCTAAGTAGATACCCGACGCCGTCAGGGGACCACTGAGATAGTCCCGCAGATCCAGAAGCGGCATTCCAGCGGCATAGGCATCGACTCGCTGCGGCATCAGTTCAAACAGCAGTCCCGAACCGGGGAAGTGTCTTGCTCTCATGGATTGTTCCTTTCCTTGATGAGAAGCAGCATCGGCAGTGCGGCCAGCTTCAGAGCGCAGGGCACGAGTGCATAGGCGGTCGACAGCGCCATTGTTCCCTGTTCGGACGTAACGCCTGGTTCATATCCCGCGAAGCCGAGCGTCGGCAGCATCACGCCAGCGGCGAGGGCGAGCCCGGATTTCTGCAGAAATATCCAGAGTGAAAACACCTGCCCGCCGTCATTTCTGATTCTGGCTGCCAGTAGAGCGGGTGCCAGGGTCATATCGGCACCGAGCGCCGCTCCGGAAGCCGCGGCTATGGCATAGAACGCGGCAATGTCGCCTGCGCCTAGCGCGTAGGCCCATATGAAAGCCAGTACCGAGACTGACATGCCGGATGCGAGCGCCGCCCGATGCCCAATTCTGGCAGCGATCCTTGCCCAACAGGGTGCCGCAACGGCAGCTGCGGCAAAGAAGACGAGCAGCACTGGCCCAGCGTGTGCTTCGGCATTCAGGACGTCGGCAACGAAAAACAGCAAGAGCGTCGATGTCACCGCTGTCGGCAACCCGTTGACGAAACCGAATGCGAGCAGCGGTCTCACGCCGGGAGCGCGGAGAGCCGCCATGAGGCCTGCGGGCGGCATGGAGCGGCCCGAGACAAGCCAGCGCCTGCGCATGCCACTCAGGGTGAGAAAAGCAATGGCCACAAAGAAAGCGGCATAGCCGGAGTATGCGATGGCACTGCCCAACAGCGGCTCCAGCACGGAAGGTACAGTCGCGGCAAGGCAGATTCCCGCAAGCCCGCCGACCTCGCGCCAGAGGGCGACCCGCGTGTGGCCTCCGCGAGTTGTTCCGGCCAGAGCGAGTCCGTGGTCATAGAGTGCGATCTGTAGGGCACTGAATCCGGTAAACGCGGCGATCAGACCGATTGCGAGGCGTGATATGGGATCACCCCAGCCCGGTGGCGCGAAAAGCAGCGCGAAGCCGGTGCAGAGCAGAGCGCCAGATACCAATATCCAAACATCCCGGTGGAGCGGTGTGTGGTCTGCAAGTCGACCAATGAACGGATCCTGCAGGCTATCAAATGCGCGTGCAGCGAGCAGAATCGCGCCGAGGGTGACAAGACTGACGTCCATTTCGCCCGCGTAGTAGCGTGGCACATGGATGTAGAGGGGCAGCCCTGCAAAGGCGAGCATTGCGGCGACCGCCGAAGGTGCCACAAGTTCGCTCCGCGAAGGTTCTGCGCGATGGGCCTCAATCATCGCAGCGCTCGGAAAGTAGTTGGGTCCGCCGCTTGGGAAAGCGCGTTTCCGGGCCGAGCCAGATACTGAGGAACAGTTCGGCATGGTGTGTGAGTGCGCCCGTCGCGTTGCTATTGTGGAAAAACTCGATCCGGCCCGGAGCGCTCTGCAACGCGGTTATGCGGTCACCCTTTCTGACGCTGCGCATCGCCGTCTGCAGTTCCTGCCTTGCGGCGTCGAATTCACTCGCTGCGGTCGACCCTGATATACGCATCATCTCACTTATGGAGGACTTGATCAGGGTATCGCTATTGAAGTCCCGCCAGTAGAGCAGCGACAGAGCAAACCGGTTGCCCGGAGGCAGGCTGGCATCCGTCCAAAGCTCCGCCCTGTAGAGGCGGAAGGCGAAGTAGGTGTACTCGGCGCAGCCCGAAGGGCGCTCCGCCGCCACGCGGCCTGCGAGTTCCGGCAGCGCCGCTTGGGCGTTCGAAGTGGAAAGCAGGATGGCCAGCGCGGCGGCGCGGACCATCATGTGATG
Organism: Paracoccaceae bacterium; assembly: GCA_965203605.1. Taxonomy (GTDB): domain Bacteria; phylum Pseudomonadota; class Alphaproteobacteria; order Rhodobacterales; family Rhodobacteraceae; genus JAPOUP01. The sequence goes on from OZ241902.1 coordinate 240,523, forward strand.
CTACTTTCGGGTGGGTCAGGGCGCCGTCGGACCGTTACACCCTTCTTCCATAGTCGTAGCGCCTGCCAGTGGATCAATGCTGTGGTCCGGATTGCACCGAATGGTCGACGCAGCAGTGCCCGCGCGATCTCCCAGTCAGTGAAAGGATATCGCTCGCCGGCAATTGCCGTTTCCAGTCCACCACCGGAGGTGCCTTCATCATAACGGATCCGCACCTCGAGTCGGGATTCATCAAGGCGGAAACGGAAGCGGTACTGGCCCGCGATGTCGAAGAAGGGCGATACATGAAGGAACTTCCGTGACGTCGTCCAGCAGTCACCGCCGATGTCCCTTCCGTCCTCCAGCCTGCACAGATAGCCGTGCCGCTCGCCCCAGGTGTTGTGAACTTCGGCCAGTACGGCACGGATATTGCCCGCGCCTCCAGTCAGGAACCAGAAACTGACGGGATTGAACACATACCCCCAGTAGCGCGGCTGGGTCAGAAGAAGCACCCGGTCGATACCGTTGATGCCCGCGTCACTCGCGAGGGTCCGGACGCCTTCTACGCCGCGGTGGCCGCCGATGCCATGATCGATGGGATGGAGTGAAACGAGGTTGGGCCTTCCGACGGAGAAGAGCTTCACAGCCGCGTTTCCTGAGAGTGCAGTCTCGTCGAGCAGCAGGTAGTCTACCGCATAGGTGAAGCGATTCATCACCGGCACCCGTCGGGCGTGGCTTACGCGCGCCCGGATCACTGATGAATCCATCAGTTCCATGGCGGTGGTGCTCCTAGCTGCCTCGCCACCCCTACCGCGCTTGCCAGACCATCCTCGTGGAATCCCATGCCGGTCCAGGAGCCGCAGAACCACGTGTTGTCGCGGCCCTGAACGGAAGGCAGTTTCGCTTGCGCCGAAAAGGCAGCGGCATCGAATTGCGGATGCTCGAACGGATGTTCGTCCAGAATGTGGATTTCGTTGATCGGCATCAAGGGATTGAGTGTTGCGAAAATCTGCGTGTCGCATGGAATGTTCTGAAGCGAATTCATCCAATAGGTCACGGACGCCTGGCTCTCTCGTGGTTGCGATCTCGCCAGATAGACCCAACTCGACCAGCATGTTTTCCGCTTCGGCATAAGCCGGGTATCGGTGTGCAGCACAATCCGGTTCTTCCTGTACCGGATGCCGCCGAGAACGCGGCGCTCGGCGGCCGTGGCGTCCTTAAGCATGCCGAGTACGCTGTCCGAATGGCAGGCGAAGATGACCCTGTCGAAGGACTCGGACTCCTGCCCCGCCACCTTGACCTGAACCCCGTCCGGCCTTCGTGTCACCGATTCGACCGGGGCACGCAGGCGCACCTCCGCATCCATGTCCGCCGCCAGCTTCCTCACGTAATTCCGCGACCCGCCCTCGACCGTCCACCATTGATGGTGGTTCCGGAATGTCAGCAGTCCGTGGTTGGCGAAGAAGCGGACCAGATGGAGCGCGGGAAAATCCAGCATATCGGCCCGTGGTGTCGACCAGATCGCTCCACTCATAGGCAGCAGGTAATTCTGCTCAAACCAAGAGCCGAAGCGTCGCCGTCTGATCAGGTCGCCTAGCGTCATGTCCGGCGTGCGGGCGGTATCCTCAAGTGCTGTGCGATTGAAGAGAGCGATATCCCGGAACATGCGCCAAAATGCTGGATTTGCCAGATTCGCCGGCTGAGCGACCGCGCTTCGGAGATTTCGCGAGCCGTATTCGATCATGCCGTCGTCTACCGAGACAGCGAACGACATACCGCTCTTTCCCATCGTTACTTCCAGACGCTCAAAGAGGCGGCAGAGGTTGGGGTAGTTGACCTTGTTGAAGACGATGAAGCCAGTGTCGACGGGCACGTCCCGGTTTCCCGTCCTGACTGTCACAGTCCGGGCATGCCCGCCCAGTCGGTCGGCAGCCTCCAGGAGTACGACGTCGTGGTGGCGCGACAGGAGCCAGGCGGCCCCAAGACCGGAGATGCCCGCACCGACCACGGCGATGCAGAGCCGTTCTCGCGACAATGTTCTTTCACGTCCCATCGTAGTTGGAATACGCGGTGGTGGCGGGAGCGGTTCACTTCACTGCGGCGCTGTGGTGATCCGAGTTCTCGTACTGAACGTATTTGGAACATGAACAGGTCGGGAAACGTAATCGAATATCCGGAGAGAGGCAGCCGTCGGACAGCTGGCGGTAGATTCCCGGATGATAGCAGTGCGAGTGCGCGGTCTGAAACGCCGCTCGACGAGATGTCCGCGAGACTGGTTGCTGTTGCGGAAAGCGGCGACCGTGATGCATTCACGTCATTGTTCCGGCATTTTGGACCACGTGTGAGGGCGTATTTGCTGCGTGCGGGCGGCGACGCGGGAAAGGTCGACGACATCCTGCAGGAGACGTTTTCCGCGGTCTGGAACCGCGCCGCTCTCTACGACTGGACCCGCGCCAGCGCCGCAACCTGGATCTTCGCCATTGCGCGCAATCGCAGAATAGACGCCTTACGTCGTGACCGCCGCCCCGAATTTGATCCACACGATCCGGCTTTGCATCCTGACCCTGATCCTGGTGGCGAAGATGTGATTGCGACGCAGGAGCGTGCCGATGCGATACGGAACGCGCTGACAGCCCTGAGCGCGGAGCAGCGGGAGGTGTTGTGGCTGTCGTTCTACGAAGGTGAGAGCTACTCGGAGGTCGCTATCAGACTCGGAATTCCGCTTGGCACGGTCAAGTCGCGAGCGCGACTGGCATTCAGGCGTCTCCGCTCCGTGCTTGGCACAAGGAGGGAGAGTCTGCGATGAGCGTTGTGCACCATTTGGATGACGAGCTGCTGGTTGCCTATGGCACGGGCAGCCTTGACGAGGCTATGTCATTGCTGGTTGCGACGCATCTGGCGATTTGCCCGGTCTGCCGCGGTGGTCTTGAACTGGTTGAGGAGGTCTGCGGAGCGCTGCTGGAGTCGATGTCGGCCGCCACGTCCGTCGATGAGGCGAAGATTGATTCCGTGATGACTGGCCCGGATGAAGGGAGGCTGAAACGGTCCCAGGCAACCGGTTCGTTCGTGCTCCCGCAGCCCCTTCGCGATTACGCGGGGGGCGATGTCGATGCTCTGAAATGGCGTCCGCTTGGCGTCGGCATCCGGCAGGTGCCGCTAAGGATGGCTGGAACCGCCACATCTGCACGGCTTCTCTCAATTCCGGCCGGACGGAAAGTGCCGGACCATGGTCATGGTGGCTTCGAGGCCACGCTGGTTCTGGCGGGTTCTTTCTATGATCGGGAGGCGTGGTACCGTCGCGGCGATGTTTCGCTTGTGGATCCGACGGTGGTGCACCAACCGGTGGCAGGACCGGAAGCGGACTGCATCTGCCTTGCGGTGACCGATGCGCCGTTGCGCTTCCGCTCGCCCGTCGCGCGACTCCTTCAGCCGCTGATGGGGCTCTAGCAAGGATATTCTTGTTCAGACCTTCGACATTCACTGGCAGGAGTCCGCCGAAAGGATATCGAAGCCCGATTCTTCGTTTACGACTGAAGCGACACGCGTGCGGTCTGGAGTTGATATCTCAGGCTTGGTGCCCAGCATCCTCCATTTCATCGCGTTTGGTTTCCGTAGCTTTCATCCAGAGCAATTTCTCGATACTTTCTGGTTCTCAAAAGCAGCCGTTCCATAGAGCAAGTGCTTTTTCCCAGGGTTTTCGGATTGGGAGGCCTATGTGAGGAAACACACGGTTCGGGAGGTCGATGCGACTCCCTATGCGGCTTCGCTTATCGAGGGGCATCGAGATTTTGGTTACAGCCTTGAGACGGCGCTGGCAGATATCATTGACAACGCGATCACCGCCGGGGCGCAAAAGGTCGAACTGGTAGCGGACACCGTTGCGGAAGAGCCTTGGATTGCTTTGGCCGATGATGGTTCTGGTATGTCGGAGATTGAGCTCATCGAAGCCATGCGATTGGGCTCGAAGAATCCAACAGACAAACGTGCGGCGGAAGATCTTGGTCGTTTCGGGCTCGGCTTGAAGAGCGCAAGCTTCTCGCAGTGCAGAAGCCTCACTGTGCTGACTCGGCGAGACGCCACAGCTTCATGTGCGCGTTGGGATTTGGATCGTGTAGCAAAGCGGAACGACTGGAGCCTCGAACTAATTGACAACCCTGAACTCGTGATTGGGCATGATCTTCTTCCCCAGAGGGGCACTGTGGTCATCTGGAAGAAGCTCGATCGCTTGAGCGGTGGCTACAATCATGACCGCAGCAAGTGCACCGCGCATATGAACGCGGAACTATCGCGCGCAGAACGTCATCTGCGACTGGTTTTCCATCGCTTCCTCGAGGGCGCGCGGCGGCTTCGCACAGGCGATGTCCTGAACTTGCGCGGATTCAATCTTACTTCCGAGTGGCGGGGACATCCCCCACAAACGTTAACCTGCTTTCCTCTCCGGCATTTTGGTTTCGGAAAGTACTGCTCCATTTGCGGACGGCGGTTTCCGACAACTCCGGGAGGTCGCGGGAGATCTCCGGCAAGTCCGTCAGGTGTTCCTGCAGGGGCATGCCCGGCCCAGTTATCCTCCGGATCTGGTTCAGCGCATACCTGAACCCACGCTATCGGTCGGGACGGTGTCCAGTGGGAACCCGGAGAAGCGCTTCTTTCGCGATACCCGCCTGACAGAATGGCAGGGGCATGCCTGATGACGGGGCCCACCATCCTCGCCGTCGTCTGGCATGGCTCGGTAGAAAGCGCGCCCGCAGGAAGACCATCGCAATCCTGACGAGTTCGCCGTCGGCGGTCGTCGGGATTCCCGCGCGGTCCCCAAGGGTGCCGTCACGGGCACCAGTGACCTGCCGAAGTGGGGCGCTCCCTCCCGCACGGCCATGTCACCGCCGTCCCCGGAATTGCCCGCGACCCCGGCCTGACGCGCATCCTCCACTGTCTCTTTCGCATTTGGGTGCGTAGGTGACTATAGTTTCGATAGAAGGGCTTCAGTCGGCCAGGCATCAGCGGGTAGGCCCAGCCGTTGCTGTACGCCACGTACGGCCGCACGTGTCTTCCTGCCAAGGATACCGTCAATCTTGCCCACATCATGGCCCTGGTCGGCAAGCCGTTTCTGAAGTTCGATCATTTGCGGACCATTCAGTCCGACGTCAGGAGAGCCAGGGTCGTAGAGCGGTGCGCCAACGAGTCGTGCGGCGAAGTGGCCGACTGTCACCACGTAGATGAAGGACTCGTTCCATTCAAGGAGAACCTGGAAGTTTGGGTAGGCCAGAAAGGCAGGTCCCTTATAGCCCTGGGGCAGGATAAGGCTTGCCGATAGTCTGTTCTCAAATTCACCGAATCGTGGCCTCACACCCATCTTTGCCCAGTCTGCCGTTGATTTCGTCGTGTCGAGTCCAGTCAAGGACCAGTCGAGGTTCTGTGGGACGCGAACCTCCTGCAGCCAAGGTTCTCGTGGCTGCCATCCTAGGTGGAGCAGCATCTTGGCACCTGAGGACAGGGCGTCAGCTTCCGAGGCCTTCAGGTCGACCTTGCCATCGTCGTCGCCGTCAACGCCGTTCATGAGCACGTCCATCGGCAGCATCTGAACCATACCGTATTCGCCAGCCCAAGCGCCCGTTGTCTCTGTCGCGCTGAAATCACCCCGCTGGAAGAGTTCCAGTGCGGCGAAGATCTGCGGGCGAAACAACTCCGGTCGGCGGCAGTCGTGGCTAAGGGTAACCAATGCACTGAGCGTGTTGTATTCTCCCTGGACGGCGCCAAAGTCGGATTCGAATGCCCAAAGAGCCAGAAGGATGCCTCGGCTTACACCATAGGTATCCCAGATTTGGTCAAACAATCTGTCGAGCTCGCGTGATTTTCTCGCTCCTATATCGACGCGATAGTCATTCATCAGCCGGCCAGAGAACTCGACGAACGGAAGCTGGAAAATTCCCTGCCTACGGTCTGCCTTGATCACTGCGGGGTCGTGGCGAACCGATGCAAAGAAGCGGTGGGCATCAGCAGGATCATTTCCCCTCTTGATCGCTTCGCTGCGCAGTTCATCGACGAACTCTTGGAAGCTGCCACCGCATTCGGCGGTCGCTTCACCACTGAAGAGGCCAGCGGCAATTATGGGGAAAAGCAATCGCATTAAGTTGTCGCACCACGTGATTTTTCGAATTGGGTTTTCAGTAATTCAGAGGGGCGTCTAAGGGAACACTTGGCGCGATAGCGGACAAGAGAAATCTGCTTTGCCACCCCTACAAATGTCGGGGCGAGGTGATATTGCACCGAAAGGCTTATCCCTTTGGGCAAGATGCCACAGGATGTAGTGGCGACCGCCGCGAGGACGAAGACAGTATCCGGCGCGGTAGCCGCGCCGGATACTGGCTCCCTGGTATCGAATGGGATGCCCCTGGGCTCCGAATCAGGCAATGAAATCGAAATCGTCCTCGGTCAGGAGCGAGGCCTGCACATCCTCTAGCGTAATACCAAACCAAATAAATCATTGCCGATAGGCGCCCCGGATCTCACGGCACCGCCCATTCCCTCGTGGTGATCCGCGTGACCTCCCCCTTCTGGCGGATGAAGGCGTCCCACACCCGCTCCACGGTCTCCCTGACATGCTCCGCGCTTCCGGACACCCGGTTGGGGAGGTGCCGGTGCCCGGCACGGAGAACACGGTCTCCACCGGGTTGAGCTCCGGACTGCAGGGCGGCAGCCGGAGCACCGGTATCCCCAGGTCCCCCGACCGGCGCGAGCCCGCCCCGCCGGGGACCACCAGGGCGCGCTTTCCGGTGGGGACCCGCTCCCCGGTCTCCCGGAGGTGCCGGTCCGTCTCCGCGGTGCTGGCCCTGCCGCACACGTGCCCGACCGCGTCGCCGGTGGCGGGGCAGGCGGGGGGGACAGGTACAGGTGTCCGTACCGGTGGTCCCGCACGACGTGCGGGCGCGTCCCCCTCCTGGCCCGGACCCTGGAGAGCATGCCCTTCCGCCCCACCCGCGCCCCGTCCTGCAGGTAGACGGGCACATCCTCCGGGGCCACCCCGTCGGGCACCGCCTCCCGCGCCAACCGGACGGAATCCCTTCGGAATGCCTCCCGGGCGGCGGGGTCCGCCCACCAGCTTCGGCGGAGCCCCCGGCCGGGCGGCGTCCCGCAGGCCGTCCAGGCCGTCGGCGTTGTAACGGACGACCCGGTCGCGGAGCGTCCGGACGCCGACGCCCGCGCCGGAGGCCACCGCGGCCCTGGACAGACCGTCCTCCATGACCAGGGCGATGGCGCGAAGCCGGCGGCGGCGGTCGCGGAACCTGTGTTTCCGGGCCAGCTCGCGTAGGTGTCCGGGTGTGTGGTCGGTGCGCGACACCATGACTTTCGCGGGCATGCCGTTCTCTCCTTCCGCCTGTTTCCCGGACACAGGATACAGGACGGCGGCACCGATCACACGCGGAACATTGCCGTGTCACACAGCATGATGTTCAATCCTTGTTCTGGGCACATTATTAATTTGGTTTGGTATCACATGTTACGGAATAGATGCTGACAGCGATGTTGAATGGGCTGGCAGGTGGCCACGGAATTGTTTAGATTCCCCAGACGTCTTTCGGAGGTATGCTGTGGGCTATTCGGTTTGGAGGATCCTGCGGGAAGGGATCGCCGGAAATGCCGGATGGAAGCCGGTGTGGCGCGATCCCGCACCCAAGGCAGAATACGACGTCGTACTGATCGGCGGCGGCGGGCACGGGCTTTCAACGGCTTACTATCTTGCCAGGAACCACGGAATCACCAATGTCGCCGTGCTCGAAAGGGGATATCTTGGTGGCGGTAACGTTGGTCGAAACACCACAATCGTAAGGGCCAATTACTTCCTGCCCGGAAACTCCGAATTCTACAGCCATTCGTTGAGGCTATGGGAGGGTTTGGAACAGGACCTGAATTACAACGTCATGATGTCGCAGCGCGGAGTCCTGATGCTCTGTCATTCGGATGGCCAGCGCGATGCCTATGCCCGGCGTGGCAACGCAATCCGAAACCAGGGCGACGATGCGGAACTCCTCAGCGCGGAAGAGGTGCGTCGAATCATTCCCTACCTGAATTTCGACAGCCCCCGGTTTCCCATCTACGGGGGACTCATGCAGTGGCGTGGCGGTACCGCAAGGCATGACGCAGTGGCATGGGGCTATGCTCGGGGCGCCGACCGGCGGGGTGTCGACCTTATCCAGAACTGCGAGGTAACCGGACTCGATCTGCAGAACGGTCGTGTCACAGGAGTACAGACCGCTCGGGGTGCGATCCGGGCGAAGAATGTCGGAATTGTCGTGGCGGGCCGGTCGGGGCAGGTGGCGGCTCTGGCGGGAATGCGCTTGCCAGTGGAAAGCCACATATTGCAGGCGTTCGTGACCGAGGGGCTAAAGCCTGTCATTCACCACGTCATCAGTTTCGGTATGGGGCACTTCTATATCAGCCAGTCCGACAAGGGTGGACTGGTCTTCGGCGGTGATCTCGATATGTATCCGTCTTACGCGCAACGCGGTAACCTGCCGCTGGCAGAGCATGTCATGGAAGCTGCCATGACCTTGATGCCAATGATCGGAAAGGCCAAGGTGCTGCGGTCGTGGGGTGGAATCATGGATATGACGCCGGACGGATCGCCCATCATTGACAGGACCGAAACCGACGGTCTCTATATTGACTGCGGCTGGTGTTACGGAGGCTTCAAGGCCGTCCCGGCGAGCGGTTACGCGTTCGCGCACCTCATTGCGACCGACCGACCGCATGAAACCGCCGCGGGATTCAGGCTTGACCGATTCCGCACGGGCAAGGGTCTGATGGATGAGGAAGGCACAGGTGCGCAGCACAACCTTCATTGACTGGCCGTGTACCGAAGCAATGGCAGCCCGCACCGATAATCGCTTCGAGGCTTTGAAAGCTGTCGATCCAGGACGGGGAAACCGGGCGCGGTATCCGGGGAGACAGTCGAATTCCCAGTTGATACACCGTGGCGTCGGCCCGTTGGGTTCAGGGATGGTCTGATGCGGCTGCCATGTCCAATTTGTGGAGAGCGGGATCTCCGGGAGTTCAGCTGCAAGGGTGCATGGGATTCGCTCCACAGGCCGGAACCCGACGCTGGCCTTGATGCATGGGACAGCTACCTGCATCTGCGCGACAATCCCGCGGGCGTCACAAGGGAACTCTGGTTTCATCGGGCAGGGTGCTCCGCCTGGTTGGTGGTGACGCGAAATACGGTCACGCATGAGGTGCTCGGAGCGGAATTGGCCCTGGAGGTTCAGGGATGAGGCTGGCGGGTGCAGGATTGATTGACCGCAGTGTGCCGATGTCATTCCAGTTCGATGGTCGACCGCTTCAGGGGTTTCAGGGCGACACCCTGGCGTCGGCCCTGCTTGCCAATGGTGTGCGAACGGTCGCCCGGTCTTTCAAGTACCACAGACCACGCGGAATTTTCACTGCGGGCAGCGAGGAGCCCAACGCGTTGGTGTCCATCGGTCGGGGTGTCGACCGCACTCCCAACATTCGAGCGACGGTTCAGGAACTGTACCACGGATTGGAGGCGCACAGCCAGAATGCCTGGCCGACACTGAACCATGATGTACTTGGGGTGAACGATTTCCTGGCGCCGTTCGTCGGGGCTGGATTCTATTACAAGACGTTCATGTGGCCGAAGCCATTCTGGGAACGGATCTATGAACCTATGATCCGGAAAGCGGCGGGTCTCGGTGCGCTTTCCCAGGAAGCCGACCGGGCCCGAAATGGCAAGGCGTTCGCTCATTGCGACCTGCTCGTGATCGGCGGAGGGCCAACCGGATTGATCGCAGCGCTCACGGCGGCGCGGGCTGGTGTGGATGTGATTCTGGCGGACGAGGACAGCCGCCTTGGAGGGCGGCTGCTCGGAGAGACTGAGGAGGTCGGTGGCCAGATCGGCCATTCCTGGGTCGATTCCGTCGTCGCGGAACTACAGGCCATGGACAATGTGCGTCTCATGCCGCGCACGACCGTGTTCGGCGCCTATGACCAAGGCACCTACGGTGCCCTGGAGCGGGTGGCGTTGCACGTCGCTGAACCAGGCACGGCTCCATTGGAGACTTTCTGGCGAATCGCCGCAGAAAGTGCGGTTTTGGCCGCGGGTGCCCATGAGCGCCCGATAGCCTTCCCGATGAACGACCGTCCGGGGATAATGCTTGCAGGTGCGGTGCGGACATATGCGAACCGTTTCGGTGTAGGGGCCGGAGCGAGAATCGCTGTGTTTGGCAACAACGACGACGCACATCGCACCGCACGGGAACTTTCGGCTGCAGGTGTCGAAATCTCCGCCGTCATCGATAGCCGCCCGGATGCGGCGGTTGAAGGGGCTTTTCCAATCCATCGTGGAGCACAGGTCATCGATACGTCCGGGCGCCGCGGAATTGACCGAATCACGGTGTCCGGCGCGGAGGGAATTCACCGGATCGGATGCGACTGCCTTGCCGTTTCCGGCGGTTGGAACCCCGCCGTTCATCTAACCTGCCATATGGGTGGCAAGCCGGTCTGGAACGAGGAGATCGCCGCGTTCATTCCATCCGAGGGCGCAGTGCCGGGATTGACTCCTGCGGGCGCGGCGCGAGGCGTGTTCTCCACGGCCGATTGTCTCGCCGATGGGTACCGGGCTGCCGAGGCGGCCCTGCGGTCGCTCGGCAGGAAACCGATTCCAATGGATCTTCCCGAGGCGGGTGACGCTGACCTGACCATCAGCCCGCTTTGGCTTGTTGAGGGCAAAGGTCGTGCATGGCTGGACCTGCAGAATGACGTCACGGCCAAAGACATCGGCCTAGCGGCTCAGGAGGGCTTCCGGTCAGTCGAGCATATGAAGCGTTACACCACTCAGGGCATGACTGCGGACCAGGGCAAGCTGTCGAATGTCTCCGCACTGGCAATTCTGGCGGATGCGACGGGCCGCAGCATTGCCGACACCGGTACAACCGTATTCCGACCGCCATATTCGCCGGTTTCCATAGCGGCGTTCGGGGCCGGAGGACTTGACAGGGGATTCGCGCCGGAACGCCTTACTCCGTCGCATACTGCCTCACTCCAGAGGCATGCACCGATGGTTGAGGTGGGCCTGTGGTACCGACCAAGCTATTTCCCCGCGCCGACCGAGCAGACATGGCGTGAGTCATGCGACCGCGAAGTGAAGATGGTGCGTGAGGTCGTTGGGGTGGCGGATGTCTCGACACTGGGAAAGATCGACATTCAGGGGCCGGATGCAGGCAGATTCCTCGATTTCGTTTACGTCAATACATTTTCGAACCTCGGTGTGCGCCGCGTTCGGTATGGCCTGATGCTCCGGGAAGACGGATTTGTGATGGATGATGGAACTACGGCACGTTTGGATGGCGGTACATGGGTGATGACGACCACAACCGCCGCGGCGGAACAGGTGATGGTTCATCTCGAATGGGTAAGGCAGGGGCTGATGCCGGAGGCGGACGTGCGGGTCGCTTCCGTCACGGAACAATGGGCGCAGTTCTCCGTGGCGGGACCCAGATCCCGCTGCCTGCTTGATCTTGTACTTGATTCTCCTCTGAACCCACAAGACTGGCCATTCATGTCCTGCGGAGACGTCCAGGTGATGGGAGTCGGAGGCAGGCTGTTTCGAATCTCGTTTTCGGGTGAGGAAGGCTATGAGATCGCGGTTCCGGCGCGCTACGGGGAGAGCCTTTTCCGTGCGCTTGTCGCGCAGGCCGAGACCATGGGTGGCGGACCCTATGGAATGGAAGCGCTGAACGTCCTGCGGGTCGAAAAGGGATTCGTGACCCATTCCGAAATTCATGGCCGTGTCACGGCCGACGACATTGGTATGGGGCGTATGGTCAGCCGCAGGAAGGACTGTGTGGGAAAAGTCATGAGCGAGCGCCCCGGTCTGGTTGGGTCCGACCGGGAACAGCTTGTGGGGCTGCGGCCTGTCCAGAAAGACCAACATCTGATAGGTGGAGCCCACCTCTTCGCCATTGGGAATGAAGCGGATCGGAACCCGTCCGAAGGCTACATCACCAGCGCATGCCATTCCCCGACATTCGGTCATCATCTGGCTCTCGGATTTCTCAGGAACGGCAGGGCCAGATACGGAGAGGTCGTGCGAATGGTTGATCACCTCCGGGGAATGGCAGCGAAATGTGAGGTTTGCGCCCCCATGTTCCATGACCCGGATGGAGGACGGATGCGTGGCTAGGCTGACGGCCAGATCACCCTGTGCCGGTCTTGAACTGGCAAGGGGAGAACACTGCGAACTGAGCGGGATTGATTATGGTCCCATCACTTCCGTTGCACCATTCAAGGGCCGTAGGCAGGAGGTGTCCAAGGCGTTGAAGGCGGCGATTGGCACCGGCCTTCCGGCGGCGAACAGGGTAATTGGCAATTCCGCTATCCGTGTGGTCTGGTCAGGTCTCGACCAGGCGTTCGTGCTCGGGGCGTCGGTTGCGCCGGCAGGCGCGGCAGTGACCGATCAGTCCGATGCCTGGGCCTGCCTTGCATTGAGCGGTCAGGGATCCGTCGACGTGCTGGCGCGCCTCACGCCATTGGATCTGCGTGAGCGCCGGTTCCGACGCGGGCATGCCGCACGTTCCCTGTTGGGACAGATGCCCTGCGTGTTCCTACGCCCTGGTGCGCTACGGTATGAATTGCTGGTGTTCCGGTCCATGGCTGGAACGGCGGTGCAGGAGCTTGCCTGCGCCATGGAGGACGCGACCGCCAAAATCGGCCTTTGACTTGCTCCATCAACAGGTCGATATTCGACCCATGGATCTTCCCGCCGGATTCCTTGACGAACTCTACTCACGGGTTTCACTCGCCCGGGTTGTCGGCCGCAGGGTCGTCTGGGATCTCAGGAAATCCAATCAGGGAAGGGGTGACATGTGGGCACCCTGTCCGTTTCATCAGGAAAAAACACCTTCGTTTCATGTGGATGACCGGAAGGGTTACTACTACTGCTTTGGCTGCCACGCCAAAGGCAACGCCATTACCTTCGTCCGGGAAACCGAGAATGTTTCCTTCATCGAGGCCGTGGAAATCCTGGCGCGTGAAGCCGGCATGGAAGTTCCGGCCCCTGATCCGGGAGCCAGGGAGAAAGCCAACCGCCAGGCCGACCTCGTCAGGGTCATGGAACAGGCGATCCAGCATTACCGACTCCAATTGAAGACAGCTGCGGCATCGGATGCCCGGGAGTATCTCGCTGGTCGTGGCCTTTCCGGTCAGGCGCTTGAGCGCTGGGAGATCGGTTTCGCACCGGACAGGCGCAGAGGCCTTTACGATCATCTGACCGGAAAGTCCGTCGCCGCCGAATTGGTTGTCGGTGCCGGTCTGGCCGCGAGGCCAGACGACGGCGGTATGCCGTATGACCGGTTTCGCGGACGCATCATTTTCCCGATCCGCGACGGAAGGGGCCGCGCCATCGCATTGGGTGGCCGGGCAATGGATCCCGATGCCCGTGCGAAATATCTGAATTCCCCTGAAACGGAGCTGTTCGACAAGGGTCGCACGCTGTTCAATTTCGGGCCCGCCCGGACGGCGGTTGGCAAGGGCCAGCCGCTTATAGTCGCCGAAGGCTACATGGACGTCATCGCGCTTTCCGAGGCCGGGTTCACGGCTACGGTGGCGCCTCTTGGCACGGCTGTGACCACGGATCAGTTGTCGCTCCTGTGGCGCATTTCGTCTGAGCCGACAATTGCGTTGGACGGAGACAATGCGGGACTGAAGGCGGCAATGCGGTTGGTCGACCTTGCGCTGCCTTCACTGGCCGCGGACAGAACCCTGCGCTTCTGCCTGATGCCCGTTGGGAAGGATCCGGACGATGTGATTCGGTTGGGCGGCGCCGCGGCGATGCGAAAGGAACTGGAACAGGCACAGCCTCTGTTCTCCGTGCTCTGGAAGCGCGAGACGGCAGATCGGGAATTCAGCAGCCCCGAACAAAAGGTGGCTTTGGAAAAGCGGCTGAGTGACGCAATTAACCGGATTGGCGATGCGACCCTGCGCCGTCATTATTCTGGCGAACTCAAGGATCTTCTGTTCCAATTGCGGAGGCAGACGTTCTCGGCACGGCGTAAGGATGACCGTGGACGTGTACGAAACTCAGGGCAAGCTCTGGAGCGCACGAAAAGGTCGCCCATTCTGACGATCGAATCGGATACGGTTCTGGAATCACAGCTTCTGGCCATTGTCATCAACTACCCGGAAGTCCTGCAGGCAAATCTGCACGACCTGGAGGCGGTTGAGTTCGTTGAGCCGCTTCATGCGACCATGGCAGGGGCATTGGTGGACTTCGATGGAACTGCGTCGGATTTCAGGGATTACATGGTGAGCAGGATAGGGTCGGAGGAGCTTGAAAAATTCCTTTCCCGCCCCCACGTAGCAACGTCTCCGCTTCTGGCAAAGCGGTGCGAGCTGGACTACGTTAGTTCGGTGGTTGCTGATACGCTGAATGTCGTGAGGACGAGACGCGCTGCGGAAACCGAAGCGGCTGAGGCGCAGGAAAGTCAGGGTGGGCTGACAAGTGAGGTTGAGACGACAAGGCTGAAGAACGCTGCGGAATCGCGGTTCCAGGCGGAGAGCGGACCGAAGGACGACGGGGTGGAATACGTTATCGCGCCAAGCGGTGCCAAAATGATTCGGGCCGAACGGAACGCGCTTGACCGGGCAATCAGCGGAGTTTCATTTTCCAAACCGGATCGGGCTTGATGGCGTTTCCATTCCTTGGAGGACTCCTGTCACTCTGTTTGTTTGGCCTTGAGAATTCGGTTATTCGCGCAATGCAATTCTTCTGATATCGCATTCAGCGCGAAGTATTGAGGAGCTCCCGATGGCTGCCAAGGACACCAATGATCGAAAGCAGGACGGCGCCGATGTCGAGGTGATGATCGACAGCGGCAATTCCGGGATCAAGCAGATGATCGCCGAAGCCCGTGAACGGGGCTATGTCACCTACGATCAGCTGAACAGAGTGCTTCCGCCGGAGCAGGCGAATTCCGAGCAGATCGAGGATGTGATGTCGATGCTTTCCGAAATGGGTATCAACATCATTGAGGACGAGGAGGTCGAGGAAGCCGCCCACGATGTGGAAGCCAGGACTTCCGAAAGCAAAGGCAGGTCCAATGGGACGGGAGAGGCCGGGAAGAGACCGGTGCCCGGCGCGACCGATGTTGTTCAGACTTCGGCGTCGCGGGAGGTGGCGGTCACTGCCACAGAGACCGAGAAACTTGACCGAACCGATGATCCGGTACGCATGTACTTGCGCGAGATGGGCGAGAAGGATCTCCTTTCCCGCGAGGGCGAAATTGCCATAGCCAAGCGAATCGAGGCTGGCCGCAACACAATGATCGCTGGTCTGTGTGAGAGCCCGTTGACCTTCCAGGCGATCACCATCTGGCGCGATGAGCTACTCGACGAGGAAGTTCTGCTGCGTGATGTCATTGATCTCGACACGACCTTCGGCGCTGCAAATGAAGATGACAGCACAGAGGAGGGTGACGACGAAGACGAACTTGATGAAGAGGAACGGGTAGACGCTTCCGACGGCGATGACGGGGAAGTGGTGGAGGAAAGCAAGAGGGCTGACGACGAAGAAGACAAGGACAATGACGAAGCAGACACGGATGACGGCGATGATGACCTGATTCTGGATGCTGATGATGACGGGGAAAACGAGGGCGAAGACGAAGAGGACGAAGAGGACGAAGAGGAGGAGGAGCAGGCAAACATTTCGTATGCTGCGATGGAAGTCGTCCTGAAGCCACGCGTCCTCGACCTCCTTGACAGCATTGCCGGGGATTATGTCCGTCTGTCAGATTTGCAGGACCAGAGAATTTCGGCGACGCTGAACGAGGAGGATTCGTTCGGAGCGCGGGCCGAGGCAGGATACCAGAGCCTGCGCTCGGAATTGGTTAAGCAGGTCAACGAGCTTCACCTGAACAGCCAGCGAATTGATTCGCTGGTTGAACAGCTCTATGAGATCAACCGCCGGATCACGTCGATAGATTCCAGCATGGTCAAGCTGGCCGATCAGGCCAGAATCAATCGTCGCGAGTTCATCCAGGAATACAAGGGCTGCGAACTCGACCCGACGTGGCTTGATCGGATGTCCGAAAAACCCGGTCGGGGCTGGAAGGCGTTTGTTGAGAGATCGGCCGCTCAGGTCGAGGAGCTTCGGTCGGATATGGCGCAGGTCGGGCAATATGTCGGTGTGAACATTCATGAATTCCGACGTATCGTACAACGGGTCCAGAAGGGTGAGAAGGAAGCGGTCCAGGCCAAGGAGGAAATGGTTGAGGCCAACCTTCGTTTGGTGATTTCAATCGCCAAGAAATACACCAACCGCGGTCTTCAGTTCCTCGATCTGATCCAGGAAGGCAACATTGGCTTGATGAAGGCGGTTGACAAGTTTGAGTATCGCCGTGGCTACAAGTTCTCGACCTACGCCACGTGGTGGATTCGTCAGGCGATTACGCGGTCAATTGCCGACCAGGCACGGACGATCCGGATTCCAGTTCACATGATTGAGACGATCAACAAGTTGGTGCGCACCAGTCGCCAGATGCTGCTCGAGATTGGCAGGGAGCCGACTCCCGAAGAACTTGCCGAAAAGCTGCAGATGCCGCTCGACAAGGTTCGCAAGGTGATGAAAATCTCCAAGGAACCGATCTCGCTTGAGACGCCGATTGGTGATGAGGAAGACAGCCAGCTTGGTGATTTCATCGAGGACAAGAATGCAATCCTGCCGCTGGATTCGGCAATTCAGGAAAATCTGAAGGAAACCACGACCAGGGTGCTTGCCTCCTTGACTCCGCGAGAGGAGCGGGTTCTTCGGATGCGGTTTGGCATTGGCATGAATACGGATCATACTCTTGAGGAGGTTGGCCAGCAGTTCAATGTCACCCGCGAACGTATTCGCCAGATCGAGGCGAAGGCGCTTCGGAAGCTGAAGCACCCGAGTCGTTCACGTAAGCTGAGATCATTTCTTGATCAGTGATGATTGTTGGCCTGGAGGCGGATAGGATGGTCATTTCGTTTTGCTGGCCACCCTCGGTCGCAAGGCCAACTCGTTCCATCGCGTATGCAGGCTGACTGTGGCTTGGCAGGGCAGGGACTGGTGGCCGGTCTTTCCCTTGCGGCGCTGCGTGGCATGAATGCGGCGTCGGGCTGTCGCGAATTCCCCGCGGCATTCGCTGCGTTCGGTCCCCGTCAGGTCACCACCGGAGCGGTCCTCACTTCCATTCCGAAGCGCAACCCAATCGAGTGGAAGAATGTTCGCTTTCCGGAGCACGATGTACAAATGACGACCGGCTCATGCCGATGCGATAATGATCAGGATTGTGATTTCGCTGATCTGTTGGGTTGCTCCCAGAATATCCCCCGATTGGCCTCCGATCCTGGCCCTCGAGATTGCCGCGACAATCAAGGTTGTCGCACAGAGCCCTATGACGACCGCGACAAAGGTGAAACCCAACGTGAAGATTCCGACACCGGCCGCAATGGCAAGGGCAATGAGCATCGTGTTCTGTGGAGGTCTACCGACGCTTGATGAAAGACCTGCGGAACGAGCATTCGGCAGCATGTGCATCAGCACCACCATTGGTGCACGCGAAAGAACCGCCGCGGCGATCAACGGCACCCAGAGCGCACCTTCGGCGGCAATGACTGCCAGTGCGCACCATCGCATCCCAATGGAAAGAACCACAGCGATAACCCCGTAGACTCCGACGCGACTGTCCGCCATGATCGTGAGCCGTTGTTCCGATGTTCGTCCTCCCCACAGGCCGTCAACCGAATCGGCGAGTCCGTCCTCATGCAATGCTCCGGTGATGGCAACCATCGAGACCACTGCGAGTCCAGCTGTAAGTGGTGGGGGGAGGCCACTCGACACCCAGGCAACTATGGCCGCAAGGAGCCCAACAACCAAACCAGCAAGGGGATACGCCCATGCCGCGCGTGCCCCGCGACTTCTTCGTAGCGATGGCATTGGCAGCCGTGTAAGCAGCGTCAGTGCTTCCTCAAGGTCACCTCGGCTGAACAGAACGCTGTCTCTATCAGGCATTGGAACGGACATCATGAACTGCATCCGGCATCTGATGCAACTATGGCAAGGGACGATGCGCTGCAACAAGGTACTTTGGCCATGATCGAATTTCCTCACGACATGGAGTCGTTACGAACCATTTTGGTGGACCTGCCGGGCCCCGATGGGTTTGCTCGGTCGAACGCCAAAGCGCGAAACCGGCAACTCACCAAGCCACCGGGGGCGCTAGGTCGGCTGGAGGCACTTGCGATCTGGTATGCCGGTTGGCGCGGTGAGAGCCGACCTGGCCTACGCAAACCGCAGATGATCGTATTCGCTGCCAATCACGGAGTTGCGGCGCGTGGAGTCTCTGCGTTTCCCGCGGAAGTGACTTCCCAGATGGTGGCGAACTTCCGCGCTGGCGGAGGCGCTGTCAATCAGTTGGCGTCGGTAGCCGGAGCCCAACTGGACATCCATGAACTTGAGCTTGAACGTCCGACGGAGGATTTCACCATCCGTCCGGCGATGGACCATAAGGAATTTCTGACGTCCCTGGCGGCAGGTTGGGAGGCGGTCTCATCGGACGCGGATCTTCTGGTGGTAGGGGAAATGGGGATTGGGAATTCAACATCCGCTGCCGCAATATGTGCGGCCCTGCTCGGAGGGGATGGGTCGAAATGGGTCGGACGTGGGACAGGCGTGGATGATTCGGGGTTGCAGGTGAAGGCCCGTGTTGTGGACGAGGGTCTCAGACGGCATTCGAACTCACTGGATGACCCACTGGAAGCACTGCGCTGTTTGGGTGGACGCGAGTTGGTCGCAATGGCTGGATCTGTCCTGCGGTCACGGCTGCTCGGAATTCCGGTGATTTTGGATGGGTTCATTTGCACCGCAGCGACATTGGCGTTGGAGGTGGCTTCGCCAGGTGCGCTTGACCATTGCATCGCAGGGCATGTCTCGGCCGAAGTATCGCATGCAAGACTTCTGAAGGCGATGGGAAAGGAGCCGCTTCTGTCGCTCGATATGCGCCTTGGCGAAGGAACCGGAGCGGCACTGGCGATAGGTATTCTAAAGGGTGCGGTCGCCTGTCATTCCGGAATGGCGACCTTCATGGAAGCGGGAGTGTCTGAGGAATAGGCGTGATTCCAGAGATATATCAATTGTCTTCCGAGAGTTGGCGCGGTGTTGGACCACTTGGGCATCAGCTGTTCCGGTTCCTTTCGCGCTCGCTGAAATGGGCGAACAGCGCGGCATCGAGTTCGGCGTCCAGCTCCTTGGCACGGGTCAGGTACTCCGGGTTTTTCTCGATGGGAATTCCCGGCTTCCAGACTTCCGCCAGCTTACGTACGGCAGAACGGTCGTAGTCGAAATAGGTTCTTTCCAGTTCTGCCGCTTCGAAGTCGCTTACGCCTATATTCTCCAGAACGTAGCGCGCGGCTCGCAGGCTCGAATCGAAGACTTCACGAACGATGTCATTCGCTCCTGCAACATAGAGTTCGTAGACATGCGTCCTGTCGCGCGCGCGTGCCACGATGTGAAGTTCAGGGCGAACCCGGCGGGCATAGGAAACAAGCTTGGTTGTCGCAGTCCTATCGTCGAGCGCAACCACAAGCACCGACGCTTCCATGAGACCGGCCGCCCGCAGCACCTCTGGTCTTGTCGGGTCACCGAAGAATCCCTTGAAGCCGAACTTGCGCATCAGCTGGATTGTTCTCAGGTCGCTGTCGAGAACAGTGGTACGAAAGCCTGACATCTTGACCATTCGGTTGACAGCCTGGCCAAAACGTCCAACACCGGCGATAATGATCGGACCCTGTGGGTCCACCTCGTCGTGATCTGGCGTGGAGCCATCCTCGATCCGGCTGCTGAGCCTGTCATAAAGAATGAAAAACAGCGGTGTGAGAAGCATCGAAAGCGCGGTAACGGTCAGTAGCTTCTGCGCAAGGGAGTCGGGAAGCACGTTCTGTTGTGCTGAAAAGGCGAGCAGCACGAAGCCGAATTCGCCTGCTTGGGCGAGTCCAAGTGTAAACAGCCACCTGTCGCGGCCCCTGATCCCGAAAACAGTCCCAAGAACATACAGGACGGCACCCTTGGCCAGCATTAGGCCGATGGTGAGCCCGAGCAGCGTGAATGGTTCGCGGAAGAGACCGGCCACATTCATTCCCGCGCCCACAGTGATGAAGAACAATCCGAGCAGAAGACCCTTGAATGGTTCGATGTCAGATTCCAGTTCATGCCGGAACTCTGAATTCGCGAGAAGGACGCCAGCGAGGAACGTTCCAAGCGCGGGCGAAAGGCCAACAAGTGTCATGAGGAACGCTATTCCAATCACGATGAGAAGAGCGAAAGCGGTATACATTTCCCTCAATCTAGCGGCATGGATGAACCTGAAGAGCGGCCTTGTAAGGAAGGTGCCAGCCAGGATCACGCCAGCAATTGCCGCAAGTGTCACAAGGGTGGCGCCCCATCCGGGTAGACCTTCCACCAGTGACATTGCATGATCGGCATCCGCTCCGGACGCCTGGTCACCAGCGCGGCTGACCGATCCATCGGCGTTGAATCTCGGCAGCACGGGTGCTGCTAGCAGCGGCATCAGGATGAGCATCGGAATCAACGCAATGTCCTGGGTTAGAAGTACAGAAAATGCCGAGCGCCCGCCAGCGGTGCGCAAGAGGTCCTTTTCGTTGAGTGTCTGGAGAACAATGGCGGTCGAGGAGAGCGCGAAAACCAGGCCAATGGCGATGGACGATGAGCGCGTCTGCCCCAGAAACAACGCGCAGAAGTAGACGATGGTCGCGGTAAGGACAATCTGCATCACCCCAAGTCCAAGAACGCGGTGACGCATGTCCCATAGCGCACGGGGCTCCAGTTCGAGGCCGATAATGAACAGCATCAGCACGACACCGAATTCAGCAAAATGCCGAACGTCTTCCGTGTCGATGACTATTCCCATGACCGGACCGATAAGAAGGCCCGCGACCAGGTATCCCAGAACGGAACCCAAACCCAGCCGTGCAGCCAAGGGGACGGCGATGACCGCGGCCGCAAGGTAGACTGTCGCTTGAAACAGCAGGCCTGCCATTGGATTTCCACTAACTTGCTGCGCAAGCATCGCTGCACTGCCGCGGAAACACAAGTGACCCCAATGTCGAATCCCCGACCGCCGGGGTTGGCCGGAGTTCAGGATCCCGAAGACGCCCTGATCTAATGCTGGCGGAAATCCCGGCGCTGCCAGTAGCATTGCTATCAAGGGTTACACGAGAATTTCGCCTGTTGGGTCGATACTCCCTATAGCCGAAGCGCCTCAATCTCAGTGCATTGACTCCTGCCAGGAGCTGCGACAGCGAGGGAAGGTGGCAATGTCGCCATTTGGATGCGGCTGTAGCCTATCCAGTGGGCATCCGTAACGTAATGCTCCGTCCGTTCTTGATATAGTGAAGTTCGCCTGCACCAATTGCGGTCACCCGGCCTCCATCGATCCGGTCACCGACGTTGATGTCCTTGACAACCTGTCCTGATCTCAGCCGAACGAGTGCTTGGCGCTGGCCAGTCGGGCCGTATGTGCCGACGAGGTTTATTCTGCCAAGCTCAATCGCGTCGCGCTGGGTAGCTTGGCTGGCGACTGAAACGCCCGAAGGTATGGATGCAGCGCGTTTGGTGGAGGCTGTGGCGGCACCTTCGGATTGCGCCTTGGCTGCCAAACCCAATCCTTTGGGACGCGCCACCGGTAATGGCGAGGTCAACGCCGCGAGGCTGGATTCCGATTCGAGATCCACACGACCTTTGGTGGAGGCTGTGGCGGCACCTTCGGATTGCGCCTTGGCTGCCAAACCCAGTCCTTTGGGACGCGCCACCGGTAATGGCGAGGTCAACGCCGCGAGGCTGGATTCCGATTCGAGATCCACACGACCTTTCATCTCGGATGATGGGTCTTTCGCTGCATTGGCGGAGAAATCGACTGTTGGAGATTGGGGTCTTGCTCTGTCGAAGGATAAGGCTTCCCGTGCCGCTAAGGGATGTGAGGACCAGTCGGTTGCTGGCTGCGGCCGTGTCGGGTTGTCGGGGGATACCCGGCGGATCTCCGCGGCTTGGCGCGTAGCATTCATGGATGTGTCAGATTCTGTGTCTGAAATCCCGATGGGAAGGCCGTCGAATAAATCCTGCCAACCGGAACCGTATTCTTCGGGCTGGCTTGGCGCCGGGATCCGCAGGAGTTTCGGCCTAGACGTCAGGACGCTGCTTTTCGGTACCGTTTCGGCGGATATTGGCGTGTTGACCCGATCGACGGCGGCGAGGTGGAGATGTCCGATTCGACCGTCGTCGACCACTCTGAAAGGCTGATTGGGAACAGCTGGAATAACCGTCTCGACCTGAATCCTCGCGCTCTCGGCGACGTCGTGAGGTGGACCGAGTGCACGGTACGGGGGAGGGCTCCTGCCGACGTGAGGAGAGTCAGAAATTGGGTTAACCGTCAGGAAGTCGCTTCCCGGTGCTGTTTCGGCGGATGTTGGCGCGTCGACCCGATCGACGGCGGCGACGTAGATAACTCCGATTCGACCGTCGCTGGCCATTCCAACGGGCTGAATCGGATCAAGTGGCCAGATACCGGTCTTGCGATAGGTCCGCTCGCTCTCCTCAATGCTCGGCGGTGGATTGAGTATGCGGTCGGGAGGTGGGCTCTTGCTGACGTCACGAAGGTCAGGAATTGGGGCAGCGGTCCACACAGCGGTTTGGGTCCGAACCGCTCGTGTAGATGGGAGTTCGGTGGACCCTTCAGGGACTTGCTCCGCGAACGGCAATTGCACGGATGCATCGCTGTCCAGAACTGGCGCTGGGTTCCCGTCGGCTGTCTGCTGCAAGGTCCGAGAACGCAGGAATTCGCTCAGATTCGATTCGATCTGACCTGGTGAAATCCACAGTAACAGACCGACGCACATTCCAATCACCAGAAGTAGCGCGAGCAGAAAGATCACGACACGCGGCCAACGGCGCCTTCTGGATGGACGTTGAAAGGCAAACGCAATTCGCTCGTTTCGAGTGCCTGCAAGAGATGACGCCGGACCGAGTTTTCTGTACCCGGCGGTCTGGCTCAGCACCCTGCGCTGACGTGAGCCTGATGTTGGATGAGACCCATGTTCGTCAGGGAATTGAGTGGTGGTACCTGCTGGGTTACGCAACACACTGGAGCCAGCAATTCGAGGTGAGGTGACGGGCATCCGCGTGATGTCCTGATCTCCAAGAAGGGACGACCGGACCATCTTCCGGCTATCGTCCACAGGCAGCTGTGCTGTGACCAAGCTCGGTGCCGATTGCCCGGGAGGCGGAGCGCGTTCAGTCGGGTGTGGATGCTGTTCCGTAGCCAAGGGTGCAGGTTGTTCGGAATGATGCAATGTGGTTGGGATCCGGTCATCTCGCCAGTCTGGATTTCCCTGCTCTGCCCAGGCCGGGGTCCTGCTCCTATGCGGTTTGTCCGTACAGAGAATGATCATGGGGTCCGGATCGGGCTCGACTTCCTCGCCGTGGCCCAGGAGTGAAACTGAATGGTCGGTTGCGCCGAAAAACGGTTCTCCTTCAAAGGTCCCGAATTCCGGAATCGCAACAAATGAGACTGGGTTGAACCCGTGCTGGACGGCAAAGGCTTCAGCTTCATTCAGCGATTCGCGGAACACGACCGCGACCTGCGCCGATTGACCGTTGCTTCGCCAGTCGAAGACCAGGTCGTCGACGTCATATGGGGTCTTTCCTTCCAATCCCTGCCGAATCTGCACAATCTGGGCGTTGATGTCTGGTCCGGGCGCATGAACATCGGTGTAGAGAATCTGTGAATTTGGAATTATGAGTTTTGTTGTTATACCGCCGCTCTCCAGCCCTACGGCAGTCCTGCGCAGCACGGCGAGCTGGTCGTTGAGATTGGGGGCGTCAAGCGACACGTCACCAACAGCCATCCAACCGACCTTGGTCCGATGCAGAATGCCAATGCCTTCATGACTGAGATTCAGGGCGAAATTCGGTTTCATCTGATCTGCCCGCAACGGATTCGGATAGACCGAATTCCGACTTCCCGACGGATCAGACCTTAGCATGCATGATCGGAATTCCGCAAGTGTCGAACGATCTGATGACAATGGGGCCCAAGAGTTGTCATGGGGCTGAAGGGCGCTCAGGATGCCTGCATCCGCCGAGGGCGGATCGCGTTTCCTGGAACATTGCGTCTGGATTGGCGTGAACTGTCGTCAATGTTGGAGACTGCATCGATCAATGGTTCGGTACAGCCTATGCGGTGTGGAAGCCTGGCTTCGACAATCGATGGCAGCCACCGCCGCACCCAGGAATGCGCGGTGGCTGGATAGGTCAATTCTGCGGGGCCATCTACCAGGAAAGCCGCCTGACGTTCGGGCCCACTGACCGGTGCGTCCGCGGTTCACCGACTGGCCAATGGCGTGATTTCCCCTGCCGATGCGGCACGTCAGGTCGCCACGACGTGGCTGCATCCAGGTCGCTCCGCATTCGGCTTTCGTCTGTCCCTGTGTAGGTTTTGTGGTCTCAGACCGAGGCCGCCTTTGATAATGCCTGGTCCAGATCCGCGATTAGATCATCGGCGTCCTCAAGCCCGATCGACAGCCTAACCACGTTTGGCGCCGCCCCTGCCGCTTCCTGCTGTTCCGCAGTGAGTTGGCGGTGGGTCGTCGAAGCCGAATGGATGACGAGCGAACGAGCGTCACCAAGGTTTGCGACCAGACTAAACAGTTCAAGGCTGTCCACCAGTTTCACGCAGGCTTCATAACCGCCCTTGAGTTCAATGGTAAACAAGGCGCCGGCACCACGTGGGCAAATGCGCTTGGCGACATCGGCATAGGGCGATGATTTCAGTCCCGCGTAAGTCACGGCACTGACAGCGGGATGGCTCTCCAGCCATTCGGCAACCTTGATGGCGTTTTCAACATGCCGTTCCATTCGGAGACTGAGTGTTTCAATACCCAACAGAGTGTAGTGGGCGCCTTGCGGGTTCATGGTCATTCCGAGATCACGAAGGCCGACGGCGATTGAATGGAACGTAAAGGCCAGATGGCCAAATGTTTCATGGAACTTGAGACCATGATAGGCCGGTTCAGGCTGCGATAGGGATGGAAACCGATCGCTTGCGGACCAATCGAATTCTCCCGAATCGACAATCGCACCGCCGGTCACCGTGCCATTTCCGGTTAGGTACTTTGTGGTCGAATGCACAACCAGGGTGGCGCCGTGCTCAATGGGCCTGCAGAGATAGGGTGTCGCTGAAGTGTTGTCGACAATCATCGGAATGCCCGCCTCATCAGCGATCTTTCCGACCGCGTCCAGATCTGTGATGGAGCCTCCCGGATTGGCGATCGATTCGCAGAAGATCGCTCGGGTGTCGTCGTCGAAGGCGTTCCTTATGGCACCGAAATCGTCGAAGTCGACGAACCTGCATGACCAGCCAAAGCGCTTGATCGTCTGGCTGAACTGCGTCACCGTCCCTCCATAGAGCCTCGTTGCCGCGACGATGTTGCGTCCCGGTCGCATCAAGGGGAACAGTGCCATGATCTGCGCCGCGTGCCCGGATGAGCAGCAGACCGCCCCTTCGCCTGTTTCGAGCGCTGCGATTCGTTCGGCGAGCACCGCGACTGTGGGATTGGTCAGGCGGGAGTAGATGAAACCGACTTCCTGGAGATTGAAGAGCGAAGCGGCGTGATCAACGTCCTTGAAGACGTACGCCGTGGTTTGGTAGATCGGTGTCTGCCGTGCTCCGGTTGCTGGATCCGGTCGTGCACCGGCGTGGATCTGTAGAGTGTCAAATCCATAGACGTGTGGTTCGTCGCCCATCTGTTACTCCTTTCAGTGAATGTGTCTTGGTGGTCCGTTTAGGCCAAAGCCGCACATGAGGCAACGGCAACCCTCCAGCCACAAGCGGTCTTCGGTGCAGGTGCTGTTTGACGGTGTGCGCATTTCTGAATGGCCCGTGCCAATGCGCCAATGGATGACATCCAATTGTCTTCGCCTCGTCGGACCGACCGCGATCATGCAGGGAGGGCCGACCCGCACGCGCCGGAGAAGAAGGTGGGAAACGATGCGGCTTGCTGGTGTCCAGTAGCAGTTCGGTCCCTAGCCAGTTTGGTGACAGAACCGCTTTGGGCGTACGAATTGGAGACCGCATCTGTCTCCAGCATTACCTGCCACTGAGCCTGATCACGCCACGCTTTCCACCACGCTGGAACTCGACTTCATATCCCCGGGCCTGTCGCGCCGCAACGCGATGCAGGACGTCGGTATTGGAAATGACGGTCCCGTTGATTCTGCGCAGGACATCGCCGGGCCGTAGGTTCGTGCGGGTTGCCAGGCCATTGACCTCAGCTACCACGACGCCTTCGGTGTCGAATGGAAGACTGAACTCGGTCAAGACCGCAGGGTTTGAATTTATTGCTGTCAGACCGTTAAGGGGATTATGGCTGTCAATCCTTATGGGGTTACGAGCCGGCGATTCCGGTGCCGGAACGAGAGCGACCGAGGCGGTATGATCTACGGAGTTCCTCAGAAAGGAGACGTCGGTTGTCTCGTCGATTCCCAGTGCCGTCAAGCGGAACTGCATTTCTGGAGGTCCGTCCACGGTCTGGCCGTCAATTGCCGTTATGACATCGCCGATCTTCAGCCCGGCGTCGGCGAATGGGCTCATCGGGTGCAGTTCTCCGACCAGCACGCCCTGCGGAATGGGAAGCCCGAGCGCATTCGCCAGCGAGCTGTCGATTGCCTGTACCCTCACCCCGGCCCAAGGGCGGACGAGTTTCCGGTTTCCGGAAGTTGCCTGGGATACGTACTGCCGTACCAGATTTGCCGGAATCGCCAGGCCGATGCCGTTTGAGCCGCCTGACCGGCTGACGATGGCGGTGTTTATCCCAACCAGGCGGCCCTTCATGTCGACCAGGGCGCCACCGGAGTTTCCGGGGTTTATCGGAGCGTCAGTCTGTATGAAGTGTCCGGGCTTTCCGTCCACATGGCCGGTGCGGGCGCTGGCGGAAATGATTCCGCTGCTTACCGTCTGACCAACGCCGAACGGGTTGCCGATGGCGAGCACCAGATCGCCAACCTGAACCCTGTCGCTGTCGGCGAATCCCAGCGTCGGCAATGGTGGCGCATCGATCAGTCGAAGCACGGCGATGTCCGTCTGTTTGTCGGCCATCAGCAGTTCGGCGTCAAATTCCCTCCTGTCGGCAAGGACCACCCGGATGTTGGTCGCGTTTCCGACAACGTGGAAATTGGAAACCAGGATTCCACCTTCGCCGAGAATGACGCCCGAGCCCAGGGAGTTCTGGTGCCTCGGCTGTGTTCGCATATTGAAGAACTGGGAGAAGAACGGGTCGTTGGCGAAGAGCGAGAACTGGGTCTGCACGACCCGCCTTGCGTAGATGTTCACAACCGAAGGCGCTACGTTCCTGACCACTGGCGCGAAGCTGAGCTGAATCTCCTCAAGGCCTGTCGGTACTTTCGTGTCTGCCGTCGCTGTTCCTGAAAGCAGGAGAGCCACTGCCAGTAGAATCATCCGCATAGCCGTCTCCTTCTGGATGTGGATACAGATCGTTTTCGATTGGCGGAATTCAAGGGCATGGGCTGATAGAAGTCAGGGCGACCGCTTCTGAAAATTCCGCTTTCCAAACCTCTGGCTTCGGTACGAAGGATCCGCAGAACATGCTGACGTGGAGGAAGCGATGTGGAATAATTGCAATATTTCTGAGGGGTTGGCGACCCCAGACGCGACAACACCCTATTCACGGTCCCCGTGAGGTGCTCATGGTCGCTTTCCCGTGTTTCCTCTCTGGCGGGCGTAACCGCGCTGACATGCAGCGTTTTGGCCGCATGACAGAGAGAGTCCTGTAGCGGTTCATGATTCACTGGACACGACAACTTTTCCGGCCTGTTCGGTGCGCTGGAATCCGGAGAACGTGGAAAGGAACATACACGATGCCGGCGACTCGCAGGACCGTCACCACTCTCTCATCGGTAGGGTCACCGCGACAGGGAAGACAAGGTGAAACGGGGTACGGATGCTCGCCCCTCCTTCCATCCGAAAGGCGCAGCCCGGAGCGGCTCCCAGGAACGGTCCGACCGCACGGGGCGGTGGGGAACTCGCCGTACCGGGTGCCCAAGGTGACCATTGGCACTGCTGTGCCCAAGTCCGGGACCCAGACGGTATCGCTTGATCCCTCAGCGTTAACGATGTAGCGAAACACTAGACAAGCGACCCAACCTCGTTCGTTTTGCAGCGTCTGTTTGCCGGACGCCAAGGAGGAGAACATGGCGGAACCCATAGAGTTTTTCATAGATGACGAACCTCACTCCACTCTCAAAGTCTCCCAATCCGTTGCAGACATACTTGCTATCGCCGACCTTTCCCCAGACCAGTTTTTCCTGATTTCGGAAGAGGGGACCAGACTTCCCGATCCCAAGCAGAGTATCGACGTTCACTCCGGCGACCGCTTTACGACAGAAAAACGAGACCGAGACTCAAAACCGTCATTTCCCAGATTAGTCCACTATAAGATCAATGGTGAAAGACAGGCAACGAGCAACGCCACCCTATCCGTCGAACAGATCCTGCTGGTCGCCGGGAAAGCCGCCAGCATCGACCTTGGCCAGCTAAACCACTACATTCTTGAAGACATCAAAACCGGGAAAAAGTATCAGAACCTTGCCGACTCCATCGACATTTTGAATGATGATGAGTTTCTGGCCGTGCATTCCGGATCCACGCCCGTTGCATTTCTTTTGACCCCATGACACCAACCGATTCGATCTGCGCTGAACTTATACCAAACCAAATAAGTGATCACCGACAGGCGCCCCTGATCCCACGGCACCGCCCATTCCCTCGTGGTGATCCGCGTGATCTCGCCCTTCCGGCGGATGAAGGCGTCCCACACCCGCTCCACGGTCTCCCTGACATGCCCCCCGCTTCCGGACACCCGGTTGGCGAAATGCCGGTGCTTCAGGAGGGGGAACACCGTCCCGCCCGGGTTCAGCTCCGGGCCGTGGGCGGCAGCCGGAGCACCGGTATCCCCAGGTCCTTCGACCGGTGCCGGCCCGCCCCGCCGGGGACCACCAGGGCGCGCTTTCCGGCGGGGACCCGCTCCCCGATGTCGCGGAGGTGCCGGTCCGTCTCCCCGGTGCTGGCCCTGCCGCACACATGCCCGACCGCGTCGCCCGTCGCGGGGCAGGCGGGGGGGGGGGGGACAGGTACAGGTGTCCGTACCGGTGGTCCCGCACGACGCGCGGGCGCGTCCCTTTCCGCGCCCAGACCCTCGACGGCATGCCCTTCCGCCCCACCCGCGCCCCGTCCTGCAGGTAGACGGGCACATCCTCCGGGGCCACCCCGTCGGGCACCGCCTCACGCGCCAACCGGACGGAATCCCCGCCGAATCCCTCCCGGGCGGCGGGGTCCGCCCTCGGGTGGACGGGCCGCGGGGACATGTGCCGGAAGCCCGGCCTCCGCACCGGCCGGCGCGCGCCCTCCAGCGCGCACCCCACCCGGAGGCTGTCCGCGATCCGCGCCCGGACGTCGGCGACGGCCCGGCGTGACGGCCCGCCCGCGTCGGGGTCCGGCCCCCCATCCAGCCACGACCTGACCTCCCCGGCCTGCCCGCTTTCCAGCTTCGGCGGCGCCCCCGGCCGGGCGGCGTCCCGCAGGCCGTCCAGGCCGTCGGCGCTGTAACGGACGACCCGGTCGCGGAGCGTCCGGGCACCGACGCCGGAGGCCACCCCGGTCCTGGACAGACCGTCCTCCATGACCAGGGCGATGGCGCGCAGCCGGTGGCGGCGGTCGCGGAACCTGCGCTTCGAGGCCAGTTCGCGTAGATGTCCGGGTGTGTGGTCGGTGCGCGGGACCATGACTTTCGCTGGCATGCCGTTCTCTCCTTCCGCCTGTTGCCCGGACACAGAATACAGGACGGCGGCACCGGCCACACGCGGAATGTTGGGGGGTCACGCAGCATGATGTTCCACTTTTGTTCCTAGGTCTTTATTTATTTGGTTTGGTATGAGAGCCTTGCGGCACGGTTGGCTGTCGAAGTAAGGGTCATCGGACCGCCCCATCCCTCGAAATCGTACCTCGATACTGATGTCATTCTGTCAGCCGCCCGGGAAAGCGGCGCTGACGCGATCCACCCGGGGTACGGGTTTCTCTCGGAAAATGCCGGATTCGCCGACGCAGTTCAAAGCGCTGGGCTGACTTTCGTTGGGCTTCCGGCCGCTACGATCCGCCTGATGGGTGACAAGGCTGCGGCGCGCAGGCAGGCACGAGACGCGGGCGTGCCGACGGTTCCGGGCAGCGAAGGCGTGATCACCGATATGGATGACACCCTGAAGGTGGCCGAGGCCATCGGTTTTCCGGTGATGATCAAGGCCAGTGCCGGTGGCGGCGGGCGCGGCATCCGAGTGGCCGATGGTGCCGAGGAATTCCGTATATTGGCCCCTCAAGCCGCGTCCGAGGCGGCAGCGGCTTTCGGGGACAACGGCGTCTATGTCGAGAAGCTGATCAGACGGGCCCGTCATATCGAGGTGCAGGTGCTGGGAGATGGTTTCGACGTTGTGCACTTCTTCGACCGCGAATGTTCGCTTCAGCGGCGACGGCAGAAGGTCTGGGAAGAGGCGCCCTCGGCGGCACTCAGTGACACGGTGCGCGCGCACCTCTGTGCGTCGGCTGTTGATTTGGCGAAGTCGGTGAACTATCGCGGAGCCGGGACGGTTGAATATCTCTATGACGACACGTCCGGGGAGTTCTACTTCATCGAGATGAACACCCGTATCCAGGTCGAGCATTCGGTAACCGAGATGATTTGCGGAACGGATCTGGTGATCGGCATGATCCGGGTATGCGCGGGTGAAAGGCTTGGACTGGCGCAGGATGAGATCGTCCGCACCGGCCACGCCATAGAAGTGCGTCTCAACGCGGAGGATCCGGCCCGCAATTTCATGCCCGCTTCTGGCGTCGTGACGAGTTTAAGCATCCCCGAGGGGGACGGTATCCGTTTCGACCACATGCTCTATGACGGTTGTGCGGTTCCGCCTTTCTACGACTCGCTGCTCGGCAAGCTGATCGTATGGGCCCCGGATCGCCCGAAGGCGATCACCCGACTGACATCCGCGCTCGAATGGCTGGCAATTGACGGGCTGCCTACCACGGCCCCGCTCTTTGCGGCGCTGGCAGACGATGCCGATGTGCAGGCCAACGCTGTCCATACCATCTGGATGGAGACATGGCTTGAACAGAACACCGACAAACTCATCAAGCAGGGGGAGGACGCCGCATGAGTCGATTCACGTTCGGAGGCGACGAGCACATCTTTGTCGAGGTCGACGAAGCGATGTCGCTTGAGGCATTCTTCACCTCTCTCTCGATGACCAACGCCGTGCGTGCGGCCGGTATCGACGGAGTAACGGAAATCTGTCCCGCCAACGCTTCGTTCCAGATCAAGTTTGACCCTGACCTGATCCATCCTCACGCGTTGATGGATCGTCTCAGGCTGATGGAGGAAGAGGCTGGGAAGGCCGAAGCGAAGCTGGATACGCGCATCATTGAGGTTCCGGTCTTCTACCGGGATCCCTGGACGCACGAGACCCTCATGCGGTTCCGCGAACGGCATCAGGATCCGGATGGAACCGATCTCGAATATGCCGCGCGGATCAACGGGTACGAAACGGTCGAGGCGTTCATTGAGGCCCATTCCGGTGCGCCATGGTTTGTCTCGATGGTCGGCTTCGTGTCGGGTCTGCCATTCCTTTACCAAATGGTCGACCGCTCGCGGCAGATCCAGGTGCCGAAATACCTGCGCCCTCGCACTGACACGCCGAAGCAGACCGTAGGATACGGCGGTTCCTTCTCCTGCATCGATTCGGTGCGCGGTGCGGGCGGCTACCAGATGTTCGGCATCACCCCGATGACCATTTACGATCCGAGGCAGGAAGTTCCGTATCTGAAGGATTTCATGGTGTTCTTCCGTCCCGGTGACATCGTCAAGTGGCGGTCCATTGAACGGGCGGAATATGACCGGATCATGGAGGAGGTGCAGGTTGGCCGGTTTCAGCCCCGCATGCGGGACGTTGTCTTTTCGCTTGACGACTTCAACGCGGATCTGAATGGCACAAACGCCAGACTGATGGAGGTACTCTATGCCGATTGAAGTAATTTCCGCTGGCATCATGACCACGATCCAGGATCTTGGCAGGCCCGGCTACTACCATCTTGGCATCCCCATGGGCGGCGCGATGGACAGGTTCGCGATGCGCGCGGCTAACCTTCTTGTGTGCAATGACGAAGGAGCGGCAGGCCTGGAATCCGCATTCCTCGGGCCGGAACTGGAGTTCACCGAGGATGCGACCATAGCGGTCTGCGGGGCCGAGATTCCGCCGAGGATCGATGGTGAGCAACGACCAACCTGGACCGCGCTGGAGGTTAGGAAGGGACAGGTCCTGTCATTTGATTTCCTCAGGTTCGGAGCGCGTGCATATCTCGCCGTTTCTGGCGGGATTGACACGCCGCCCGCTCTTGGCAGCCGGTCGACCTATCCGATCGGTTCGCTGGGCGGCGTCGCCGGGCGCGCGGTTCAGCCGGGTGATTCCTTGCCGCTTGGTCTTGCCTCCGGCAGGGCGAGGCCAGGCAGGTCGGTTCCCGATGCGCTCAGGCGTTTGCCGGGTTCCTCGGCCGAACTGCGCGTGCTGCCGGGTCTCTATTGGCACCGGATCACGGAGGACGCGCAGCAAGGGTTTTTTGACGATATCTGGATAGTCGCCAACGAGGCCGACCGGATGGGTTATCGCTTCAAGGGCGGGCGTCAGCTGGAATTCGTGCCGCGTGAACAGCCGTATAGCGCGGGCTCCAACCCTTCGAACATCACCGATGCCTGCTACCCGTACGGATCGATACAGGTGCCCAACGGAGCTGAGCCAATCGTGCTTCACCGCGATGCGGTCTCGGGTGGCGGCTACTTCATGCTGGGCACGGTGGTCTCGGCAGACCTGGACCTTATTGGCCAGCTGCAGCCCAACACGCCGACGAGATTCGTCAGGGTGGAGATGGATGTCGCACTTGCCGCACGAAAGGACCGGGTCGGCCTGCTTGACGGAATTCGTGAAGCAACAGCTTAAGGGCATGGAAACGGAGACAGAGATGAGAAACGTTGCAGATCGTCACCTGACATTGGCGCAGAGCCTTTGGCAGCGCGGAGACGAACGGTTGAAATTCCTCCTTCTCGCGGTGATGGGTAGCCTTGCGCTATGGCTGTCCGCCAAGATACAGGTCCCATTCTACCCGGTGCCGATCACCATGCAGACCTTTGTGGTGCTGGTGGTGGGCATGGCCTTTGGCTGGCGTCTTGGGGCGACGACGGTTCTGATTTATCTTGCCGAGGGAATGGTGGGTCTCCCGGTTTTTGCCGGAACGCCTGAGCGCGGGATTGGCTTGGCCTACATGGTGGGACCGACCGGCGGTTATCTGCTGGGATTCCTGTTCGCTGCGGCCGTGGTTGGCTGGCTTGGAGAGAGGGGCTGGGACCGGCGTATCGCCACGACATTGGCGGCCATGGTGCTTGGCACCACAATCATCTATGTTCCTGGCCTGATTTGGCTGGGAATGACAATTGGATGGGACAAGCCAGTACTTGAGCTGGGCCTGTGGCCATTTCTGCTCGGAGATGCGCTCAAGATTGGGCTGGCCGCACTCGCTCTTCCGTCGATCTGGCGTTTTGTGAGCCATCTCTGAAGAGGCCACGTTGAGCGATACCGATTCAGGCGGCGGGACTGCCAGCAGCACGGTTCTCGTGGAGAATGAACGGACCCGAGTGACCGAATGGCGCTTTTTCGTGGAGGGCGACAATACTGGCTGGCATGTACACGAGTATGACTACCTTGTTTTGCCGCTCTCTGACGGACAGCTCCTTCTGAACGAGCCTGACGGCACGGCACGGTTTGCTGAATTGCACCGCGGGGTTCCGTATTTCCGGAAGAAGGGCGTTCATCATGACGTGGTGAACGCCAGCGATTTCGAGATTGCGTTCATTGAGGTGGAGTTCCTCGAATGCGTTGCGGTCTGAGCGTCGTCTGTTGGTTGGATTTGCCGTCAATTGTGCCCATTGCGTGTGGTTCAGGCATGTCATCGAAGCACAATCCTTTCGGAATCGTGCCGGATGGCTCGTCCATTTCCTTGGGGAGAGTGGATCCCGACCGAAGCCTGATCGGACGCTCCCGCGAATTCCCGTCCGTTCTCTGGTGGCCACATTTCAGGGTGGAATGGGGCTAATCATTCTGCCTGTCAGCACAGCCGCCTTGACGGGAGCGACCTGCGTGCACTTTGGTCACCGTCCCGGACAGGATTCAGGCAGGTTAAGGAAATGCCGGCGAGGCCCGGACTCTCGATCACTGGTATCGGCTTCCTTCCGGTGCCGGTCTGGCCATTTGTTTGGCACCTCACCGTTTGGCCGCGTAGTATGAAACCCTGCGCTCAAGGTAGGCCAGTATCTCTGAAATCGTGAACGCAAGCGCGAACAGGACGATCAGGACTGCCCAGAAATGCCCCATCAGGAAGTTCGCCGCGTAAAGTTCGAACAGTGCGCCGAATCCAACGATGGAAATGAGTAGTTGACCGATAATGACTCCCTTGACGGCGCGGATGATGCCAATTCGTATGCCGCCGAGAATCTCCGGCAAGGCGGCCCATAGGTATACCTTGAAGAAAGCGTCCAGTGGGGAGGCGCCGAAGCTCCGGGCCATGTCCACGAGCGACCGGTTGATCTGCTTCACGCCCGCGCGGGCGTTGAGAATGATGATCCAGATGGCAAAGAGCGTTGTCGTGATGATGATGGCTCTCATCCCAAAGCCGAACAGGACCATCAGAACCGGTACAAGAGCCGTCAGCGGCGCACTCAGGAACACGTTCACCCACGGCAGCAGCAGCTCATCCAGAAGTCGGTTCTTGCCCATCAGGATTCCGGTTGGGATGCCGATGCAGATGGCGAACAGAACGCCCATGCAGAACGCATAGGCGGTTTCGGCTAGGGCTGTCTGGAAGGCATCCGTGCCGATTACGCTGATGAGGGTCGCGACGACTTCAGAGAGCGGCGGGATGAAGAACGTCAGCCCCGCCTGGCCGACAATTTCCCATAGGAGACCCCAAATGATCAGCGAAGACATGCCCGGCAAGCGGTATCCCCAGAGTGTCATCGATCATTCCACGTAGCGCCGCAGCGAGGTCCAGATCTCGTCCACGATGTCGAGATACTCGGAGTCGCGGCGGATGTTGTCGACCCCCTTCCTGCGGAAGCTGGAGGGGCGGATGATTTCGGAGACACGACTCGGCCTCGGCAGAAGAATCGCGACCTGATCTGAAACGTAGACCGCCTCCTCGATCGAATGGGTCACGAAGATGAAGGTCTTTTTCTGGTCCTGCACGAGGCCGAGCAGATCCTCCTGGAACTTGCGCCGGGTCTGTTCATCGACGGCCGAGAACGGTTCGTCCATCAGCAGGACCTCGGCGTCGACGGCAAGGGCACGTGCCAGCCCGACCCTCTGGCGCATGCCGCCAGAGAGCTCGTGAGGATAGGCATTCTCGAAGCCGGCCAGGCCGACCTGCCTGATGTAGCCTTCGGCGACTGCTTCGCGCTCGGAGCGCACCACGCCGCGCAATTCCAGCCCGAAGGCCACGTTGCGAATGACGCTGGCCCACGGCAGCAGGGCGAAGTCCTGGAAGACGAATGCCCGGTCCGGACCCGGACCGGTGACCTTTCGGCCGTTAACCTCGACCTCACCGGACGTGGGTTCGAGCAGGCCCGCGATGATCTTAAGGAGCGTGGTCTTGCCACAGCCCGACGGGCCAAGCAGTGAAGTCAGCTGGCCGAGCGGAAACTCGAGAGAAAGGTCATTCAACGCCTCCACCTCGCCGAAGGTCTTTGAGATGTTCCGAGTGGAGACTGCGATTTCGAATGCCGCGTCCTGTTTGGTGCCCGTTCCCATCTCGACGGCACTAGTCTGAGGCATAGCCAAGTTGATTCCCCTTGAAGAGCACGGCTTCGATTCTTTCCAGAAGATTCAGGAACAGGACAGCCAGAAGGATGATGGAGAAGATTGCCGCATACATGCTCGGATAGTCGGCTATGGAACGGCTGTAGGTGATGATGTCGCCGACTCCCGTAGGCGTGATCTTGAGTTCGGCCAGTATGGCACCGATGAAGCCGGCGGAAATGCCAAGACGCAGTCCTGCGAAAATCACGGGCGATGCGGCCGGGATGATGATCTTAAGTATGATGTCAAGATCGGTGGCGAGATAGGCCCGCCCCATTTCCTTGATCGAATCCGGCGTGTTGCGAACGGCTCCCGCCGTGTTGAGCACGATGACGGGCATCGCCATGATGCATACGACCAGTACCTTGGAGGTCAGGCCGATTCCGTAGGCAAGGACCAGCAGGGGAATGAGCGCCGCAAGCGGTGCGGCCTGCATGACGATGAAGACCGGCGAGAACAGCCAGTCGAAAAACCGGCTCAATCCCACCCAGATGCCAATGGCAATTCCCAGAAATGCCGAAATGGCGATACCTACGGCCAAGGGCTTCAGGGTCTCGGCATAGGCGTCGAGCATCGTGCCGTCGCCCATCATGCGCATGAGCGCACCCATGGATTCCATGAAAGTCGGAAAGGCGAAGCTGACGGGGATGTGTCCTGCGATTTCCCAGGCCCCGAAAAGGATCACTGCGGAAAGGACCTTGAGCGCGAGCGGGCGGTTCAGCATGGGGTTGGCATCCCGGTCGGACGTTGGACGTCGCCGCGCCCGTCAACAGGCGCGGCGACCTTGTCTGCCCTACTTCATCGCCGCGTCGAGCGGCTTGAGGTACCAGAAGTCCTCGATGTTCAGGTTGCTTGGATCGCCTTCAAGCTGACCGGCGGCAGAGTACCAATCCAGATCCGCCATGGCCGCAGTGCGACCGCCACCGTCGGGATCGTAGAGACCTGCCTCGACGGCGTCGGCGTAGAAGCCGTCGAGTTCGGCGAGGATTTCCTCCGGCAATTGGCCGATCGGCCCGTCCGGGTTGGTCTCGCGGCGAACCATGGTGGGGTCTTCGTGCATGTCACGGTAGACGCTGAGCAGCGCGTCAACGAATATCTGCACGTCACTCTCGTTCTTCTGGATCCAGTCGAGATTGCCGAACAGGGCTTCGTCGCTGGCATCGACGTCGAACATCTCGAGCACGTTGAAATTGGCGCCGGCCTCACTGCGAATCAGCTTGTTCTTGTTCGACAGGTCGATGATGGTTGCGTTGGCGCGTCCTCCAAGGAGCGCCGCCACGCGGTTCGCGGAGCCGGGCACATACGAGCGATCGCCGAAAGCAATGCCGAGGCGGCTCTCGATGACGTTGGCGATCGCATCCGTGCCACCGCCGCGCGAGTGCAGCAGGATCGGCTCTCCGTCAAGGTCCTCAAGCTTGCTGTACGTTTTTGTCGTGACCGGGAAAAACTTCAGCTTTGAGAGCTGAAACACGATCCGAAGCGGGGCCTTCGAGCGTTGCATAGCCGCATAGGGCGTACCAAAGCCAATGTGCATCTGGCCGCTGAGCACCGCCTGAATGGCCAGTTCCTCGTCGGCAAACGCAGTCCATTCGTAGTCAAGGCCATTTGCCTTGGCGCGATCCAGTGCCACGAAGAATGCCGCCAGTTCGTCTGACGGAGTCTCTGCCAGGGCAATGCGGATGGTGTCCGCACTTGCCATCGACAGTCCGAGTGCGAATGGCAGGACCGCCATCGTGGCCATGGCTTTCTTCAGAATGCGTCTCATCGTGGTTCCTCCCTTAGATTGATGAGCAAGTCTGCTTGATGTTCTTGGTTCAGGCACGGGTTCCTGCGTGCCACCGTTTGTTTCGCTCTCATTCCTCCCCGAAGAGGCGTGTCGCGACAGAACCGAGGTGGGTACGCATTGCTACATGGGCGGCGACTGGATCCCGGGCCTCGATCGCGGTGGTGATCGCGTCATGTTCGACGAAACTGGGATGGTCCGGTGCCGGCCGCGGCGACTGTCGAATGACCGTGCCCCAAGCAACGGCGCGCCGGACCTGGTTCAGTTGATTGAACAGGGACAGCAGCAGCACATTGTCCGTCGCTTCCGCGATCATCCTGTGAAACGCATCGTCGCGTGCCTCGTAGGCTTCCCAGTTCCTCGCCTCAGGACAGCGCCCGCCCGCCAGTTTCAATCGGATTACCGCCGCATTCGAGGCGTTGAGCGCCGCTTCGCGGGCGATCGCCGGCTCCAGCGAAAGGCGCGCCCGCATCAGTTGGACGGGAGTGACCTGTCTAGTCAGTTCCGCCAGGCTGCCGGTGTCAGCGCGGTCACCATGGGCCGCGACGAACGTGCCTTTGCCGACATGGCGCCAGATCGCCCCTTCGCGTTCGAACGCGTCCAGCGCCCCGCGAAGCGTGTTTCGGCTCATGTTCAGCATGACCGTCAGCTCTCGCTCGGGCGGCAGCCTGTCGCCAGGACGAAAGCTCCCCGTGGCGATGAACTTCCTGAGCGCGGCGACCGCGTCTTCTCGACAGATGAATTCCAGATTGGTCTGCATTTGCCCGAAAATTGGTCCATCAATTGATCGATATTGGATGAGAGTAGCTTGATTCTTCCTACCTTTGCAACGATTTTCTTTGAAAGTGAGATTTTTGGGACGAAAAATTGGTTGAGATTGATTTTACGCGACAGCTAAGCTAGGGCGTGTACGACATGACGAAGCCTATGGAGACCTTGAATTAAAAATGCCTCAGTTTGCAATCGAAGTTCCGCCTGTCGTGGCCCTGCCGATAGCCACGAGCGCCGCCCTCTTTCCGGTTCGCCGGGTCTACTGCATTGGCCGCAACTACGCTGCCCACGCCATTGAGATGGGGCACGACCCGGATCGTGAGTCGCCGTTCTTCTTTCAGAAGAATCCCGACAATCTCACATCTTCCGGAACCTTCCCGTATCCGCCGCAGAGTGAGGATGTCCACCATGAGGTCGAACTTGCCGTGATGCTGAAGTCAGGAGGCACCGACATTGCGGTTGACGATGCGCTGCATCACGTCTTCGGTTACGCACTGTCGCTGGACATGACTCGACGCGACCTGCAAGGTGTCCAGAAGAAAGCGGGACGACCGTGGGAGGTCGGCAAGGCGTTCGAGAACTCGGCGCCGACCGGTCCGATTCATCCTGTCTCCGGACTTGGCCATATCGACAGGGGTCGCATCGCGTTGACCGTGAACGATGAGGTCCGGCAGGAAGGCGACATGAACCAGATGATCTGGAAAGTTCCGGAGATCATCGCCTACCTGTCGGAGTATTTCGAGCTGGCGCCGGGCGACGTCATTCTTTCAGGAACGCCGGCCGGCGTCGGTCCGGTGGAAAGGGGTGACACCATGATTGCAGAGGCGGAGGGCCTCGGGAGCATGACAGTGTCGGTGGTGTAGGGCGCGAGGGCGGGCCGGGCTCAACAACTCACGTCAGCGTCCGCTTGCGTCCATTCATGTCGCTTTCACGTGCTCACTTCATGTTATGGGAGATTCTCTCCACCCGCTGCAGGAGCGAATCGGCGGAGGAACTGCCAGACAGCAGTGTGAACGCCTCATCTGCGATGCGGACAGCAACCCGTGGCACCGTTGCTGTCGTGACAGGCATATTTTTCCATTGGACGTTAACCCACTGAAATAAAACAATAACCAGTTTTTCCAGTCCGAATCCGCCGAAATCGGCCTCCATCAGGCCGCCCCTTGACACATCCGACCCTGGCGTTTCCCTCTCGCGCCGGTTTTTCCGGCCACGGCCACCTTCATCGGGTCGCGATATGGATGGGAAGGAACGGTGAGGCGGGGGACCTTGGCCCCAGTCTGGACAGGAAAGGCGTGGGCATCAGATCATTCTTTCAGGAAGGGCCTTCACTCATGGGGCCTCCGGATCCGTCATCATCCTCTTTCCCTCGCGCCGATCCAGGCAAGTGTCCGGCACTGACCTTGCCGTCAATCATGCCAACAACGGTTTCGGGCGCGGAATCAAGCAGGTGCCTGAATTCCGGACGGACATCATTCGACTGCATACGATCCCTCACATGACCGGCCGGCAAACTCTCGATGATCGATGCCGCCGTCGCGGCTTCCCTTGGCATGGACTTCACGATTTTCTGGATGTTGGCAAGATGTCCGGCTTCGCAGGCGGCGGCGATGTCAAAGACATCCCTGGCTGTCAGGTTGGTGCATCGGTAATGGATTTTCTTGCCGATGATCTCGGGAACGGTCTCAAGCCAGATAGACCGACCGGCCAGTTCCGTTCTGATTGCCGGATGCCAACGACCTGGTGCCTCCGGAGCGGTCCTGATACCTGCCAGCTCACCATAGATGAAATCTATGTCACCGAGACTTCTGTCAACCAGACTGACGAATGCCCCCTCTTCCTGAAGACATTCAAGATCATGCTCCCTGGCCATGTTCCCGATGACCTCATCCAGAACCGTCAGTGATTCAGGATTGGAGACGAAGAGATCTATGTCGTGACTGTAACGATGATCAATATGTAACATCAAGGCTGTTCCACCGCCAAGTGTCGCGTCCTTGCATATCGGCTCCCATCGATACCGCCCGGTTCATGATGGTGAAGGCGGTCTCCAGCAGATAGGTCCAATGCGAACTCACGGCACCCGTGGACCATCATACACGTTCTCACTGTCGCGACGCCGGGCCCCCGGCATGTCCAGCAGGGACTGAACGGGACCATCCAGGGGCTCCAAAGGCGGCAATGTCGCCTTGGGCGGGCCCGGAGGAGGGCCGGGTTTCCTGTCCCAGGCGGCCGGCAGCCCGGAGACCAGGGGCACGGCGCGGTTCATGGCCTGTCCGTAAACCTGCGCCGAGCGGTATAGTTCGTCCGTCGTGAGGCCATGGACGCGGGCGAACAGACGTTGGTCCGCGACAGGAATCTCATAGAACAAGATATCCAGCTGTGCGACGGTCACATCTCCCTAGTTCAAGGCAGACGCCATCACATCCGCCGTGACCGGCACCCGCATGGGTGCGTTGACCTTCGACATCACTTAAGCGATTACCGAGCCTGTCGTATTGACGCAATCCTCTTCATTTTGGGCAGTTGGCATTGGTTCTTTCCTCAAGAAAGCCTGTCATTGATTTAGTGATTTCCGTTGAGTTCAATGGCATCGACCAATGCCGTAAACGGGGATGGAATTCGGAGCGATACTACAGAAATCATGGCGGCAGTCTGGACTGTGTGCAGACCGACGTCAAGGCGGTCTCAAGGGCGCGGCCGATTCGCCGGGCGTCCTTTCCGGGACCGAAGCAGGCGGGTGATTCGCCCGGAAATCCGGGCTTTCCGCCTGCATTTTTCCGCCAAACAACTGGACTCGGTCGGAAAGATGTGGAAAACCCCAACTTTCGATGGCGAGAAACTGCTGTACCGCAATGGCAGATATGAGGGCCGCGTCATATTTTTATCTCATACAATCAAAGGGTTGAAACTTCCCGATGGAAAAAATATGCCTGTCACGACAGTTGCAGCGTCTGCGCTCAGAAACGCAGCGTCACTGCCCGCGCTGTGGGCGATTCCTCTGTCCACGCCCCGAGGAGGTTTGTCTGAATTGATTCCTGATCGGGCCTCATAGGATTCCCGGTTCAGGAACGAAACCGGAATCTGTCCCTGGGCGATTTTGTGGCACCGATCCAAACAACGAAACTGACGGGTTGTCGGTTATCCGCTGTCGAATCCGAACCCCATCTTTCGGGCGGCGCTCCGAAACGACTTTTCCGAAGACGTCCGCACGACGAGCCCTTTCTCACCGGTTCGCGAACTGAACTTCGAGATCGTCCTGTCGGATAGAAGGGCATCAACCGTTTGCGCACTGTCGCATTCGAAGAGGATTCCGGTTCCGGACTGTCTGATCGCCCGAGCCCGCGAATCTATTCCTGAGAGGAATCCCTCGACGAGTTCCGGCAGTGGCTGCTCGTCCCTGGTCGACAGGAACTCCCTTATGGCATCGGTGTCTAGACCGGTCTCGATCGCCTTAAGTATCCTCTCCCTGCTGAGCCGCCACACGGAATCCGGCTCCTCCTCGTCCGCGCAGTTGCGTAGGAATGCCCGTTCTTCCTGCTCCGGACGTCCTGTCTGCACGACGACGCGCAGATCAGGAAAGACAGACAGTGGCGTCGATGTCTCAGGGGTGTCCGGTTCATAGGTGTCCGTCAATTCGAGGCAATAGGCTCCAAGCGCGGTCAGCCTGAAGAATTTCAGGCCATCATATCTGCTGAGGAAGGCACCCTCGAAATATCCCGTTGGCTCCCAGGGCCTTCTCCGTGCGCCAGCTGGCGGCACGAACGCAACGTCGATCAGTCCCAGAGTCGCTGCGTACTCGAAGAGGAAGGCCAGCAGATACCTGTCCTGGAGCAGGCCCCAGCCTGTGGCGCTCAAGCCGAACATTCCACCATACTGGGAATCGCCTGTGTAGAGCGTCCACGGAGACTTCGTAACCTCGAATACAAGGTTTGCGGCAATCATGAACTTTGCGAAGTCGTCAACCAGAACGACACCTCCGGGCGGGCATTTGGCGAGCGCTTGCTCGATCGCGGCGCGGCGCGACTCAACCGATCGTAGGGCTGATTTCCCTTTGCCACGAGATTGCCCCTTGATAGCTTCAACCCTCGAGAACTCGTCAATGATTCTTGAATCAAGCCAACGATTCCAGAGCAGCTTTATCGTCTCCTGCGGTGGCGTGGACAACGCCTTGCGTCCTGCTGCCGTGAGCACAAGCCGGGATCCCTCCTGCTTCACTAGCCGCCCTGCCTGAACCAGCAGAGGCCAGGCGAAAGCCTGAATTGGACCGACCTCGGTTTCGCATTCGGTTGACGCATAGAAGTCGCCTGCGTCAAGCGCCGCGGCAATTCGTTTCATGGAGGCCGCCGACGGTCGTTTCGTTGATGCACTGACGGAAACCCTGCCGTCGTCGATCAGGTTCAGCACCGTGAGCAATGCGGTCCTGGCCGCGGACTCCATGTTGCACCATTCAATCGGGACGGAGGAGTATGTCGCCTCCCGCACGTACCTGCCGGACTTGAATGCATACTCATATGACAGCAGGTCAACGTTTGGGGGAAGTTCCTTGAGGAAAGGAGCCGCCGCCTCTTCGGGTTCCGGTACGAACTCCCGCAACGCGGTCTGGAGGTCACGGGGAATATAGAGCTGCGGATCATACCTGTCGCCCGGATGCAGGAACAGGTCGAGTTTGGTCGCCGTTCTTCTGTTGTCGTGCCTCGAGGTGGACAGGCCTCCGCCGGGCGGCTTGCCGTGCTTGGCGGTGAACCTATCAATGTCCAGCACTCCCCGCCGACTGTGGACGGCTTCCTGTACCACCAGTTTCTGTTGCTTAGAGAGACTGCTCCACTGTTTTTTGACTCCGCCCATGACGATCCGGTTGATTGTCGGGACAAGCTGGTCCTTGCGCGTTGGCCGGTTTGGATGC
This sequence comes from Paracoccaceae bacterium, assembly GCA_965203605.1. Taxonomy (GTDB): domain Bacteria; phylum Pseudomonadota; class Alphaproteobacteria; order Rhodobacterales; family Rhodobacteraceae; genus JAPOUP01. The sequence continues at coordinate 284,026 of OZ241902.1, forward strand.
CTGTCACCGAATAAATCGTAGATGGCTCTCAGCTTGTCCGCATAGGCCAGTTCGAGCGCTTCGAGCAGAGTTGGGTGTTGCATGGTGGAGTCCTTCAAGGATAATTCGTTGCCGAATGAACCATGCGGCTGTGAACCTCAAGCGCTTACTTTGTCGACAAACCTGCATGGCAAGAGGCCGGTAGCGGCGTGAGGCCATGAATTCCCATAACTGGGGTGGCACTTGGTTCCTCCCATTGGGCAACTTGCCTGACGTGTGTCAGTTCGTATCAGGTCGGAATACCGGCTGGGTATAGACCCCGTCTGCGCTTCCGCCAAGAAGTGCAACATTCGCCGGAATCGTCGACGAATATGTGAACTTCGAACCTTCTGACATAGGCTGCAAGAGTGAGGCTGTAGAGCCGAGAACGGTTTCAGACCATCCATTCCCTCAGGGCGGGACGACGAAGCGGGGCTTGTCGCAGATAATGTGCAGGTCCCGGAATTTCGATTCCGGCGATTATCCTCGCTGGCGGTCCGAGAACTGGTGCACGCGCTCAGGTCGATTTACGGGTGGGGAACCAGACGAATCATTATGCCGACAGGACGCCAAATGGAAGACGGAATGAGGCTCAGCAAAGGACAGTTCGTGCCAGTCACCGGACGGAGATCCCAACAGGATTCCTCACATCAAACGAGTGGATTCCATGTCTAGTAAGATATATGCATCATTAGACACTATATGGAGATGGTGCAATGGCCCTGACCTGAAATGGCATCGGCTTGCCTCACCTTTCAGTATAATCTATGGTAAATATTAAACACATTGTTCAAATATGAATATCAGGACTGGTCACCATGTCGAATTCGCCCGATTGGATGGTTTCGCGTGCCGAACTGAAGGATCGGTTTCCGCTTGATGTGCAGTCGCGGGGCAGGGAACTGACAGCGGATGAACAGGCATTGGCGGATGCGCTCGAGGCAATCTTCTCAAAAGGAATTCACGATATGGAGGCCGTTGCAAGCGAGCTTACCGCGGCGGCTGTTCCACCGTCCGACGGCGCTGCCGAGTGGACTGCCGAAAGTCTGGTCAAGCGGCTCGCGGACATCAATACCGAATTTGACAAGGCCTTTGAAGAGAACGGCTATGGCGCTTGAGTTCCGGTCGGTCACCAAGGAATTCAATTCCGATGCGGCCGGCGGCACTCTGGTGGCGGTCACGGACATCAATTTCGGCGCATCCGACGGTGAGTTCGTCGCTGTTGTGGGCCCGTCCGGCTGCGGCAAGAGCACCATCCTCAACATGACGGCAGGGCTGTATCAGCCCACCAGCGGAGAGGTCTGGGTGTCCGGCGAAAAGGTCCTGAAACCGAGTTCCCATGTCGGATTCATGCTGCAGAAGGACCTGTTGTTGCCATGGCGGACGATTGAGGCCAATGTCGCTTTCGGACTTGAATCGCGTGGATTCTCGAGAAAGCAATGCCGGGAAATCGCGCGTGCCAAGCTGGACGAGTGCCACCTGCACGGATTTGGCGACTACTATCCTCACCAGCTTTCCGGCGGCATGCGACAGCGCGCGGCGCTCTCCCGTACACTGGCGATCGAACCGGACGTCATTTTGCTCGACGAGCCCTTTTCCGCCCTTGATGCGCAGACCAAGATCATCATCCAGCGCAATTTTGCCGAGACAATCGAGCAGGAGAAAATCACGACGCTTCTCATCACCCACGATCTGGCGGAAGCGGCGTTCATGGCGGATCGCATTATCGTCTTGAGTGAACGCCCGGGAACGGTGTTGGCCGAAATCGCCGTTGAGCTTCCGGATCGCGGGAATCCGACGGCCCGCCGACAGAACCCAAAGATCACCGAATATATCAACCAGCTTTTTGAGCTCCTGAAACTGCAGGATGCCGAAGAGATCGCGTGAAACTCAAATGGAAGGACTGAGGGAGAATACAATGAAAAATGCAATCCGAATGACATTGGCCGCTGTGGCCCTGTCCGCAATTGCGGGTGTCTCGTTCGCTGCGGAGAAGTTGACGTACCTGTTTCCGGCCCCGGATTTCCTGCCGGCCTTTGCACCGTTCCAGCTGGCCATGGCCAAAGGTTATTACACGGATGCCGGCCTCGACGTGACCTTCCAGGTTGGCAAGGGTGGTGCCGATGTTGCCAAGCAGGTCGGTGTCGGCAATGTCGATCTCGGCGGGGGCATTGGCGATACGGCGATCATCGTCCGGGCCAATGGCATACCGGTCAAAGGTGTCGCGGTTCTCGGCGACAAGGCGCTGACCCAGATCAACTGGCGCAAGGATGCCGGCATCAGTTCCGCCGCCGATCTGAAAGGCAAGTCTATTGGGGTCCTGTCCTTCCAGGACACCACCTACTACAATCTGCTCGCCTATCTTGCGAGCGTCGGCCTGACGAAGGACGACGCCGACATACAGGCGGTCGGTCCGGGCGGCATCATAAAGCTGATGATTTCCGGCGACATCCAGGCTATGTCCGGCGTTCCGGAGTGGGCAGCTGCCATCCGTGCTGCCGGTGTTGAGATCGAAACCACCCCGATCAACGACATCTTCCCGGCCATGGCCCAGGCCATCATTGCCTCTGACGAGACCATCGAAGAGCGGCCCGATATGGTGCGTAACTTCGTTCAGGCGACAATACGTGGCTACAGGGACGTCCTTGCGGATCCCGAACAGGCTGCCAGGGACTATGTCGCCGCCGTACCGCAGCATGAGGGTAAGGAAAGGGCCATGGAAGGTATCATGCGCGCCTATATCGATCTGGTCTACGGCGACAAAGCCGACACCTTCGGTACGTTCGATGAATCCCGGCTGAAGGCCGTTCAGGACTTCTACATCGCGCACGAGATCGTCCGTGAGGCGGTGCCAATTGCCGACACCTACACCAACGCTTTCGTGAACTAGGAACCGTTGTGGATGCTCCATACAGGAGCATCCACGCGCCAGAAGAGTTCATCCATCGATGAGGAATGCGCCATTGCCGATGACGGTTGCCGTCGCTCTTGCGTTTCTGGTGGCGTGGGAACTGCTGCCGCCGGCATTTGGCGTACCCCGTTACATCATTCCGACAGCCAGCCAATGCCTGGCGGAACTGCTGCGCATGATCAGGCTCGACAATCTTGTCGAACACACGTTCTCAACCTTCATCATGACGTTGATTGGCTTCGGCATCGGCAGTTTTCTCGGCGCTGCGATCGGCTACATGCTTGGCCTATCGCTGTTCTGGGAAAAGGTTCTTTCGCCCTATATCCTGGCGCTTCAGATCGCCCCGAAGGTGGCCTTTGCGCCGCTTTTCATCATGTGGTTCGGATTCACATTCTGGCCCAAGCTGCTGGTGACCATCCTGATCGTGTTTTTCCCGATCCTCGTCAATGTGCTTCAGGCCATGAAGACAGTGGACCGGGACATCATCAATCTGGCGCGTGCCTATAATCTCACGCGCTTCGAGATCTTCCGGAAAATCCAGTTTCCGTCGACTCTGCCATCACTGTTGGCTGGCTTGCGCATCGGATCGACCCTGGCGGTGATCGGCGTCACAGTGGGTGAACTCGTCGGTGGCAATTCCGGGCTCGGATTCCTCATTTCCTATGGCGAGGGACAGGCCAATGCGGCCATGGTCTTCAACGCCATCCTACTGCTGACGCTGATCGGCATCGCCCTCTACTCGGCCGTGGCCTTTTTCGAGGCCCGGCTGCTTCACTACATCCCAAAGGCGGAGACATGACATGAATGAGCGCTCTACCGTTGCAAAAATAGACCCGTCCGACGTCAACATCCCAGAGGGCCTGTCTCTCGCCGACTGGATCGAAAGCCGCGTCGCACGTTACGAGACGCGGAAACTCGATTGGAATGCCCTGAAGTTCCAGGCCGATTACGATCCCAAATATAGGCGTGCCCAGATGCGCTATATGGGAACCGGTGCAACCGGTGTGAAGCGCGATTCCGATGTTGTGCCTGCCGAGCATTTCACCTTTTCGACCATGGTACTTCCGGCCGGTTGCGAGGGCCCATCACACATCCACACTGATGCTGAGGAAGTGTTTTTCATTCTGCGCGGACACCGGATTCGCCTGTTCATCGAACATCAGGGCGAGACCGTCGAAACCTTGTTGACGGAACGCGATCTCATTTCAGTGCCTCCGGGTGTATACCGTGGTCTTGTCAATGAAGGTATGGAAGAGGCGCTGATGTGTGTGATGATCGGCAATCCCAAACCGGTGACCCCGACCTATCCCGAAAATCACCCACTGGCAAAGGTCAAGCGGTCCTGAAAACGGAGGCTATCATGGACAGGCGGGAACGCCGTCGTGCTCGCGAAGAGCGGGTCAACAAAGGGCTGACAGGACGCTGGTACCCGGTGTGCAAATCGGTTGAGGTGCGCAATGACCGGCCCTACGGCGCCATTGTACTTGGCCGCAAGATGGTGCTGTGGCGCGACGAGAGGGGCGATATCCAGTGCATCGAGGATCATTGCCCGCACCGCGGCGCACCGCTGTCGCTCGGCGAGGTGCATGACGGCAAGATCGGCTGCCGTTACCACGGCATCATCATGACTGGCGAAGGTGTGATCGAACAGGTGCCGGCCATGCCTGAATGCGCCTTTGAGGGTCGCAAGACCAACGCCGCATACACGACCACTGAGGTTGCTGGCGCAGTGTTTGCATTCGTCCCTGGCAAAACGCAGGTGGAGCCGCCGACATTCGAGATTCCGGAGGAGCTTTCGGATCCCCAATGGACCGGCTTTTTGTGCACGGCCGTGTGGAACACCAACTATCGCCTTGCGCTCGACAATCTCGCCGATCCGATGCATGGCTGCTATCTGCATGCGCAATCCTTCACGCTGGCCTTCGGTGCCAAGCAGGATCTTGTCGAACTGGAAAAACTCAGCAGCGGCTTCAAGGTCAGCCGTGTTGGGCAGGCGGGCGAGAATTTCGACTGGGTCGAAATGGCGGTCAATGACGGCAATATGTACTGCCGCCTGGATATCCCATATCCGCCGGCTGCCGGTCCGGGAGGACATATGCGTATCGTCGGCTTTGTTGCGCCCATCGACGAAGAGCGCTGCAAGGTCTTTTTCTGGCGGCTTCGAAAGGTTCAGGGAGCTGAGCGTGAGGCCTGGCGCTTTTTGTATCGCGCGAAACTCGAACCGCGGCATTGGCATGTCCTCGAACAGGACCGTATCATGCTGGAGGGCATGACGCCGTATGCGGGCAAGCGCGATATGCTCTATCAGCACGATTTGGGTGTTTCGCAGATCCGTCAGATCCTAATGAAGGCCGCCGATGAGCAGTTAGACGCCGAAGATGCGGCGACGGAAGCAGCCGAATAGCAGCGATGCTGGCCGACCGCACCATTCTGGTTACCGGGGCAGCCCGTGGACTCGGGCGGCATATCGCCCTTGCCCTCAGTAGAGACGGGGCACGGCTGATCTTGTCGGACATCGATTCCGCGGGCGTTGCGGAAACGGTTTCGTTGATCGAACAGGCCGGGGGCCAGGCGCGTTTTGTCGAGGCTGATCTCGGCGGTCCCGATTCAATCACCGCACTGGCCGGTAACATTGCCGACCGGGAAGGCATGCTTGATGGTCTTGTGAACAACGGGGCCATCGCCACCGGGATTGGCGGCATAACCCATGACAAGGTCGAGATCGAGACCTGGGACCGTGTAATGGCGGTCAATGTGCGCGGCCTTTGGCTGGTGGTCCGCGGGGTCGCGCCACTCTTGGAAAGATCGCCATCCGGCCGAATCGTCAACATTGCCTCCGACACCGCGCTGTGGGGTGCGCCGAAATTGCTTCCCTATGTGGCAAGTAAAGGCGCGGTCATTTCCATGACCCGCTCGCTGGCGCGCGAACTCGGTCCTTCCGGCATCGGCGTCGTCGCGGTTGCGCCCGGGATCCTGACGACAGAATCGACCGAGTATGTACCGGCCGAACGGCACGCGCTTTATGAAAACAACCGGGCGGTTCAAGGATCCCAGGAGCCTGATGATATCGTCGGAACTGTCGCCTTCCTCCTGAGCGAACCGGCACTTGCGTTGACCGGACAGGTGCTGCTGGCAAATCGGGGATTCTGCTTCATATGAGCGCGATGACAAAACACACCGCCGTGGGTATTGAATACCTCTTGCGATCCGGCGATCCGACAAAATGCCTTGTCCTGCTGCACGGCATCGGCAGCAATGCACACACATTCGATCGGCTTTGCGACCGCTTGCCGGCGGACTGGACTCTCCTGTCTTGGTCCGCGCCAGGCTATGGTGGCTCCGAGCCGCTTGCGGATCCGAAACCCCGTGCCGGGGATTATGCCGAAAAACTTAATTTGCTCACACAGGAGTTGGGGTTACAGCGGCTTTCGCTCGTCGGTCACTCGCTCGGCACGCTCATCGCAACGGAGTTCGCAGTAAATTACCGCGGTGTGGTTGATGAAGTTGTCCTTATGTCTTGCGCACAGGGATATGGGATGCGAGAAGGAGACCCATTGCCGGAAAGGGCTGCCGCAAGGCTTCGCTACTTGGAGGCTCTTGGTCCGCGCATCTTTGCCGAAACTCGAGCCCCGAAACTGATGTCTGACCCTGAAGGACAGCCGGAGGTCTGCGCGGGCGCGGTGGAGGCGATGGCTACAATCGATCCGTACGGCTATTCGCAGGCGGTCCATATGCTTGCCGTCGGCCATCTTGCTGCGCGCATGCCGGCTGTAAAGGCACCCTGTCTGGTGATGGTTGGAGAGCATGACCGGATCACACCGCCGGAGCAGAGCAGAATGGCCTATGAAGCGCTGAAGTCGGTGGACAACGCACCTCCGTGCGCCTATCGCGAAATCCCCGATGCGGGTCATATCGCCCACCAGGAAAGACCCGGCCCGGTTGCGGATGAAATCAGCGGCTTCGTCCGCTTCGGCCAGGCGTCATTCGAGGAGGCATCGCGTTGACTGACAGGAAATCCCCTTTCGGCGTCCCTCCGGTCGAACGTGCCGTTGCGTTGCTGCGCTACATCTCGGCCGGAAATGACTGCGCCAATACCAGCCGGGCGGCCAAGGAAACCGGCATCAACCGCACAACCCTCCTGCGTCTTCTTGAGACTCTACAGCGCGAACGCATGATCCAGACCTTGCCCGACAGCAGCGGATACACGCTGGGAAACGGCCTGATCATCCTGGCGGCACAGGCTCTCTATTCACGCGACATTGTCCAGATCGCCCAGCCGGAATTGAAAAAGCTGGCCGCCACGCTGGGCCTATCGGCCCATCTCGGTGTAATCGAGGGGCACGAAATCCTCTACCTGCTGCGCGAAACGCCGAACCTGCACCTGGTCAGCAATGTGCGCGTTGGCAGCCGTCTTCCCATCCACGCGACTTCGATCGGCCGCATCATCTTGGCGCATTACGGAACCGAAGACCGAAACCGCGCTCTGGAGGGCTGCGACCTTCAGGCCGTGACGGCAAAAACTCCGACGACGCGGCGAGCGCTCGACCGCCAGCTCGATGCGGACCGGATCATGGGCCTCGCCTGGAGCGTCGGCAATTTTGAGGCTGGCATCGGCTCAGCGGCTGCCGCCGTTTTCGACGTGTCCCGCAAGGCGGTGGCTGCCATCAACGTCACCGGTCCCGAGCATGAATTTACCGAAAGCGCGGGCCGCCGTGATGAAATCCAGTCGGAGGTCGCGGCCTCAGCGCTTTGTATTTCCCAGCAGATGGGATATTTCCCGCAACCCGGCAATGCGGGATTGGATTTGAGGAGGCCGTGATGACTGGGCCTGTCGGCATCGATTTTTTGCGCGGTATCGTCATGCGCGCACCGGCGATGACGGAAAGCCGCGACTTCTATACCCGAACATGGGGTCTGCAGCATGCCGCCACCGAGGACGTTGTTTACCTGCGCGGCACCGGAGCTGAACCGTTCATCTACGCTCTTGCCGATGCTGATGATTTTGGCATCGAATATATCAATTTTGGCATGACAAGCCTTGAACGCCTGAAAGCCCTCCATGATCAACTGCGTACCAACAATGTTCCAATCGTTTCAGAGCCGCAGAACGTGTCCACGCCTGGTGGCGGATTTGGTTTCAGCGTACGCGACCCTGACAACAGGATCCTGAGGATCGTGGCGGATGTGAAACCGAACGCGGATACGGAACCGACCTTCGCCCTGCCATCCAAGGTGTCGCATGTCGTCCTCAATACGCCTGATATCAGTATGACGGAGGCTTTCTACTGCGAGAAGCTGGGTTTCCGGCTTAGCGACTACTATGTCGACCGCATGTCGTTCCTGAGGTGCGGCACCGATCACCATTCGATCGGTCTGTTCCAGAACGCCCATTCCAGCGCCAATCACGTGGCTTTTGAAATGCCCGATATGGATTCCTTCATGCGCGGCATCGGCCGCATGAAACAGATGGGCCATGTTCCAAGCTGGGGACCCGGGCGCCATGGTCCCGGCAACAATCCCTTTGCCTATTTCGTGTCGCCCTCCGGCTTCGTCATCGAATTCACGACGGAACTTCAGCAAATCGACGAGGATACGCATGTCGTGCGCGAATGGCCATGGGGCGATCCGGAACTTTCCGACCGATGGATGACCGCGGGACCGCCGACACCGGCCATGCGGGCGGTGATGCTGGGGCGCCCGGACAGGGGGTATCCGGCAGCCGGGGCTGACTGAATGGATCTCGGTCTGAAAGGCAAGACCGCAGTCGTCACAGGAGGGTCCTCTGGAATTGGCCTTGCCTGTGTGAAGACCCTGCTTGGCGAGGGATGCAACGTTGCATTTTGCGCGCGTGGTGCGGATGGTCTGGACAGGGTCGCCGACGAGTTGGCGCAGGAATTCGGCGAAGACCGCATTCTGGCCCTTCCAGTTTCGGTCCTGGATGAGAACGGCATGAGGGGTTTTGCGTCACAGATCGAAGACCGCTACGGCCCGGTCCACATTCTGATCAACAATGCCGGTCAGGGCCGTTTGTCGACCTTTTCCGACACCGCCGACGACGACTGGCGCCAGGAGCTGGAGCTCAAGTTCTTCAGCCAGATTTATCCGGTGAGGGCCTTTGAGGATCAACTGCGGCGGGCCTCCGATGCAGCGATTGTCGGCGTCAATTCCCTGCTGGCCTACCAGCCTGAACTGCACATGGTCTGCACATCGGCTGCGCGTGCCGGGGTACAGAACCTGATGAAGTCGCTGGCCAGCGAACTCGCTCCACACATTCGGGTGAACACAATCCTGCTCGGCGTTGTGATGTCTGGCCAGTGGGAGCGGCGTTTCGAAGCAAGGAACGACCAGGCCATGTCACGCGCCGACTGGTATGCGAAGGAAGCCGCCAGCCGCCACATCCCGCTTGGCCGTTTTGCCGACCCGCAGGAAGCGGCCAACGCCGTGGTTTTCCTGGCATCGCCGGCGGCAAGTTTCATAACCGGCGCCCGGCTCGAGGTGTCAGGTGGCACGTCGAGGTTTGTATAGATGGAGATCAGCGTTAAATCAAAGTCTCGAACCGAGGAATACACGGTCGGCGATGCCGTTGCCGCGCATCTCGCGGATATCGGCGTGACCACCGTCTTTGGTGTCATATCTATCCACAACATGCCGGTCCTCGACGCCATCGCCCGCCAGGGGCGGATCCGTTTCGTGCCTGCGCGTGGCGAGGCGGGCGCAATGAACATGGCCGACGCCTATGCGAGGGTTACGCGCGGCCTCGGCGTGGTGATCACCTCCACAGGCACCGGTGCCGGCAATGCAGCGGGGGCACAGGTCGAGGCCCTGACGGCCGGGTCTCCGGTGCTGCATCTGACGAGCCAGGTGGACCGTCAGTTTGTCGGTCGAGACCGTGCCGCCATTCATGACGTGCCGCGCCAGAACGACATGCTTCGGGCGATTTCAAAAGCCTGTTATCGCGTCTGGGAGGCAAACAACATCAACGGTGTGCTATCGGCTGCCGCCGCCGCCGCCCTGCACCCGCCTAGAGGGCCTGTCTGTATCGAACTTCCGATCGACGTGCAGCGCGAAACGGTTGATGTGCAGGATGCGATGGCTGGGCCGGTGATATCCAAGCCGTTGGCCGCCGAGACGGACATTGCCGCTTTGGCCAAACGCATTCAAGGCGCAAGAAGGCCGATGATCTGGGTTGGCGGCGGAGCCCGGGGCGCCGTGCAGCAGGCCAATGCGCTGGTTGAAAGAGGGTTTTGCGCGGTTTCCAGCACGAATGGCCGCGCCGTGGTGGACGAACGGCATCCGGCGACACTCGGTGCCTTCAACATGACGCCCGAGGCGGAGGCTGTCTACGCCCAATGCGATTTGATGCTGGTCGTCGGTTCGCGTCTACGTGGCAATGAAACCCGCAACAACCGGCTGAAACTACCGCGATCGCTGCTCCAGATTGATGCGGACGTATCGCAATGCGGACGCAACTATCAGGTCGAGTTTTTTGTCCACGGTGACGCGGAGGACACGCTGACCCGGCTCTTGGACCACTTGCCTGAGCAGCTCGATGTCGATACCGAGTTCCGCCATTCCATTGCCATTGCGCGGGCCCAATCCGAGGGTGCTCTCCGGGACCGGCTGGGTGTCTACCGGGTAATCGCTGATGCCTTGCAGGAACGTGTTTGCGAGGGCAGCCACCCCTTTGTGCGCGACGTGACCATTTCGAATTCAACCTTCGGCAACCGTTATGTACAGATCGACCAGCCGCATCACGGCGTTCACGCGCTTGGTGGAGGCATCGGGCAGGGCATCGCCATGGGCATTGGTGCCGCGCTGTCACCTGGCGAGGCCAAAACTATCGCACTTGTCGGCGATGGCGGCGCTCAGCTCGGTCTTGCCGAACTTGCCACCGCAGTTGAGGAAGAGGCAAATCTAGTTTTCGTCCTGATGAATGATCAGTCCTATGGCGTCATCCGCAACATTCAGGATGCCCAATATGACGGCCGCCGTCACTATTGTGCGCTGAAGACGCCCGAGTTCGGCCTCGTCTGCCGGGCCATCGACCTGCCGCACGGAAGAATATCTCACGAAACCGATTTTGCGGCGGCTCTCGACAGAGCTTTGGCGACAGACGGCCCCGTGATGATCGAGGTCGACATGTGTGCCATCGGCCCCTTTGCCGAACCCTTTGCCGGGCCGCCGGCCGGATCCGCGGGCAGTGCGTCTTGAGCGGCCTGCTGGAACGGTTTGGGATCATCGATGCCCGCAACATTGCCGCCGAACTTGCGTCGGTTTCGGCAAGGTCCCTTCCGGATCCGATGCAGCAGTTGTCTGCGCTTGTCAGGAAAGGCCAGATGGCTCGCGCTGAAGGTCAGTTCTCGCACTTCGTCGGAAAAACCGCAGTGTCCGTCGCAATTTTCGAAGAGGCAGCAGGATTTATCGCCGTCGACCAGGAACTTGCCGTCGAAGCGACCGACCATACCGTCGTGGCAGACAATGTGCCTGGGCAACTGAAGGCCAGCGACAAAGCCCTGTATGCACAGCTTGAACAAGCTGTCGTACTCGCTTAATTCCGACGGCCGGTGCTGTCAGCGGAATGGATTTCTCTCAGTGTTGAAACAGGCCAATGTGCAGGATGTCACCTATACCGGCCGCAAACAGCCTCGGGCCTGGGAGGGCTCGACCGCGGAAACCTACGCCAAACTTGACGCACTCGAAACCGAAACAGTCCCGTTTACCGGCTTAGCGCACGAGGCTGTAGCCATCCACCCCAAGAAGGCCAATGTTGCTGCGACGGTTGTATCGGCCGTTCGCGGGTTTGGTGAAAGACGTGTCCAGCTGATCACAGGCCCGCAGGCAAGCACCAGTATTCACGAGTTCGAAGTGGTGTCGGACATTGTCAGCGTGACGGTGCGCATTAAGGGCAATCCGTCGTCGGCGAACCCGCACACGTCGCTGCAGACCGTCTACATTCTTGCAGAGCTTGCAAAGAAAGTCTCGCGGCAGCGTTTGTTCATGTGTCCTGAGGAGTTCGTGATGTCGGTCGAAACCTACAGAATGCCGGAAAACAAGCTGTATCTGGGTGGTGAATGACAAACCGGCCGCGGCGCGGAAATCGAATCTGTGTTCAGATGAATTGGAGCGGTAATGAATGGCTCAAGAATGGCGGCAACGCAGACTGGGTCTATGGCTATGATGCGTGTAAGGTGGCGCCGTGACCGCGCTGAAGAGAATATCTGTCGACGAGATCCGCACGCGTCTGCAGGAGCGACCGACCTTCGGGCATTTTGTCGATCTGACCGGCAGCCTCATTGATGTGCCACTTGATCTATCCGGCCTCGTCCTGTGCGGTTTCGACTTCACCGGCAGCCGCTTTGAAGGACAGGTCGATTTCAGCAATGTGACATGCAAGGGCATCAGCTGGTTTCGTGGCGTACATTTTTCGGCTGAGGCGGATTTCCGAACAGCCTGCTTCTTCAGTGATGCCCGCTTTGACGGTGCCGTCTATGAAACCGGAGCAAACTTTCGAGGGGCCGAATTCCGCGGCATTGCGACATTCGATGGATGTTGCTCACCAGCGCAACTTGACTTTTCCGATATATTGGCGAATGGCAACTTCTCAATCGCAGGGGCCCGTCTCAAACAAAAGTCCAAACTGAGTGGTGCAGTCTTGATCGGAGGATTCTGGCATAGCGATTTGCCTATCAGCCAATTCGACGGCCTCGATCACTGTGACATTTATGGGCGGATTGTCTGTTCTTAGAATGTGTTTGCTCAGCACCGCACTGCACCACCGTGGGCCTGGGCTTAAGGTCGACGCACGGCGACGCCGAAAGGGCGCGGGCGTCTTCCTTGGCGACGGTTATGAGGCGGTGGGCGGCAGATCTGGCGCTCCCGGCCCTTGTTCACGGACCTTTCCGGTACGATCATGGCCAGAATTGTCGAGAAGTCCGGTTCCCGGACATGCCGGGACGAATGGGCGTGAGACTTTGCGAAGACCGCACGAGCAAACATCCGGCGCATCACTGCTCCAGTGACGCCCGGGTATCAGGACGCCGACGATTCCTCTGCTCGGATCAGGGCCGATCTGGTCGGGGAGATGTAGGAATATCTCAATCCCGAGTTCACCCACGCTGACGTGATCGAGGTGCTTCCGTCAAGCAAACCGGTGGTCGTCGGCCTTCGACGCTGGCTCGCGGCACGATCTTTGCCGACGCCACCTCAAGAAGCTGCGATGCCCTGCCCGGACCGGAAGCCCCGACCAGAGTAGTAGCAGCCGCGGCCGGACCTGCAACGCATCGTGCAATCGCACGACAGGCGGCAAAAAGTGACTTAAAAACAACGATGTCTGGCAGAGGGTCTGTCAGCGGTTTGACCTAGGCAGTAGGATTTCGCCACGGGTCGCCACCCTGTCGAATCTCCGCTGCACGGCGCTGCAGGAAATCCGTGTTTGGGGAGGGGTCGCGCGGGCTTCTGCGAACATTACCCACGCCTCGCTCATATGTTTTGGGTTCGGGAAGGATATGGTCCATCCCGCATCCGAAAGACGTCGCGCTTCCGGCAAGCGTAGCAAGGGCATTCCGGACGCGTTTCCACATCATGCTAGCAACCATTTCGGAAATCCCACTTGCCCGAGGTTGCTACTGGAAGCGCAGGGCGACCGGGAAACAGATCTCCACCGACTCTGGTGGTGCATTTCAGTGTGGGACGGGGCGTCATAGACCATTTGCGGCCTCTATCCGGTGATCTCCTGACTTCGGACTGTACCTCACATATTGATGTAGCGGACGCTAAGCCGCCGAGCCTTCTTGAGGCGTCGGACAGACTCGGATTGGCAAGGCGATCAATGCATGAGAGTTAGGCGTCATCGAATGACCTATTTTGAACCCGCGCCGTACCAGAAGCAGGAATCCAATCATTCACGTTACATCCAAGTGGGAGTTGCAGGAGATGACCAAAACCCAACGAATCGTCCTCGCGAGCCGTCCAAATGGTGCTCCAACCCTGGACAACTTTCGCCTCGAGACAATTGAACAGCCAGTTCCAGCCAAGGGCGAAGTTCTCGTTCGTACGATTTGGCTATCGCTTGATCCCTATATGCGAGGAAGAATGGACGCCGCGAAGTCCTATGCCGATCCAGTGGAAGTTGGCGACACAATGGAAGCGTCCGGTGTTGGAGAGGTGATTGCCTCAAACGATGACAGGTATAGGTCTGGTGACATCCTGCTCGGGCGTACCGGTTGGGCCAGCCATGCTGCAATGGATGCACGGCAATGTCGAAGGGTCGACCCGGAGCTCGCACCGATCTCGACAGCTCTCGGAGTGCTCGGCATGCCCGGACATACCGCGTGGGTTGGCCTGAACGACATACTTGCGGGACGGTCCGGCGAGACCGTGGTCGTATCTGCCGCTACCGGCGCTGTTGGCTCTTTGGTTGGCCAACTTGCATCGCGTAAGGGAATGAGAACGGTTGGCGTCGCCGGAGGAGCGACCAAGTGCGCCTATGCGGTCGACAGGTTGGGATACGATGTCTGCCTCGACCACCGTGACCCCGATCTGGCACAGAAACTGGTGGCGCAGACTCCGCAAGGCGTTGACTGTTACTACGAAAACGTTGGCGGAGAGACTTTGGAAGCCGTTTTGCCGCGAATCAATGACCACGGCAGAATTGCGGTCTGCGGCATGATCGCATGGTATTCCGGAAAGGGAATCGAGGATGCCATGCCGCTGCCGAAGATGTGGCGTACGATTCTCGTGCGAAAGCTGCGGGTTCAGGGCTTCATCGTGTTCGAGCATATGGATCGTCTGAGTCCATTTCTCAAAGAGGTCGGCCCATTGGTCAAGTCAGGCGAGATCCACTACAGCGAGTCGGTCACCGAAGGGCTCGAACGCGCCCCACAGGCCTTTCTCGATCTGCTGGAAGGCGGCAATTTCGGTAAACAGCTTGTTCGTGTTGGCGAAGATCCATGAATCGCCCACTGCCAGGGCGGCGCATCGATTATCCCCATTTCGAGACTCTGCAGATGCGCTGGGCCGACACTGACATCTACGGGCATATGAACAACGCGGTGCATTATCTGCTGTTCGATACGGCGGTTCAGAACATCCTGATCAGGAATGATCTTTTGGATCTGGACCGGTCGGAGAACGTCTTTCTGGTGGCAGCATCAGGATGTGACTATTTCGATGAGATTGAGTTTGGCGACAGAATTGAGGCTGGAGTGCGCATTATCCGCCTGGGCATCACTTCCGTGACCTACGAGATCGGTATTTTCCGAAATGGAAATGAGCGGTCAGCCGCTACCGGACGCTTTACGCACGTCAACGTATGTCGCGAATCACGCCGTCCGGTGGAATTGCCAGACAGGGCCCGCGAGGTCTTGCAACCTTTGGCGAACATAGATCATTGTGAGGTCCATGACTGGAATGATTGCTGATTGACGCATCTGCGCCTGTCGGCGTGGGAACCAGAATGCAGGACTGGCGAACCCAACCGCACGGCATTGCTGGTTTCAAGGCGGCTAAAATTCGCGATGGCACTAAAATGAAAAAGACATTTTCAGATCGGTATGAGTGAAACAGTCAAATCATTTCATCACGACTCGAACAATGGGGACAAGCGAACCTGTATGACAATCGGGACGCCTTCCGCACACCCTCGCCACAGGTCTGCCACCTCGGCGGGTTCTCCGTGCGAATGCGACAATCCCGAACGCCGGGGCGTTGATTGCTTCATTGAAGTCGATCCAGTCCGCATATCCACCGGCCACTCATGGGAGTCGCTCACACTTGGTGACCGTGTGGTTCTCCGCGGTGAACTCAATAGATGCAAATCTACTGCAATTGGGGCTCCGAAACGGGGGGCGCGCGGACAGGCACACAGTCGAACCCGCTCCGGAAGTAATGGCCTCGTCCCGATCAACCGAAATTGCTTCGATGAGAGCTGGCGGCTCGCGCTGGATGGTTGAATCATTGTCGCCATGCCCCGTGCAGTCCGCAGTGTTCATTGGGCAGAGGCGTGATGGCGTTGGTCGAACCTAAGGCGTACGGTTCCCGATCATGTACCATCCTTTCTCCAGCGCGGAAGTGTTTGGTGAATTCTCAACGAACACTGCCGCAATACTTCGACAGCATCTTGACTGACCGAAAAAGTTCCGAGCCAGACGTTCGACATCTGGCGTGACGGCCAGTATCTGCGGAATTGCGTCCGCGTGGAATGGCTGTCGAGGGATCGCTGTAGCAGGTTGGAGAGTCCGACAGGCATCAGTGCGGACGGGCAGGTGGGAGCGGGCGAATGACCGCAGGCAGTGTACAGGTCTTGGTTCTGCGAAGGATTGCCTGATAGTCTTGCAAGGGTGGAGTTGCCTGGCACTGTGCTCAGGGGGAACTTTCATTCAGGTCGTCGAACTGGAAGGAATTGCCGATGCGTGGAATGATGATGGACCGGCCACTTCGGGTCGCTGACATTCTTACCTACGCCGAGGAAATGCACGGTGCCGCTGGAATCGTCTCATCCACCGTCGAAGGTGGACTCCACCGGGAGTCCTATGGCGAAATGGCTGCGCGTTGCAGAAAGCTGGCAAAGGCACTCCAATCAATGGGCATTGAACTTGGGGATCGGGTCGCGACGCTCGCCTGGAACGGTTACCGGCACATGGAACTGTATTATGGCGTTCCCGGAATCGGTGCCGTCTGTCATACGCTGAACCCGCGTCTATCCCCGGAGCAGTTCATTTACATTGTCGAACATGCCGAAGACCGGATCATGTTTTTGGACCTCACCTTCGTTCCATTGGTTGAAAGACTGCTGCCAAGGCTACCCAAGGGGTTGCGCTACGTTGTTCTCACTGACGCTGCGAATATGCCGGAAACCTCGTTGCCGGATGTGTATTGCTATGAGGAGTTGCTTGCCGCCCAGGACGACGACTTTGAGTGGCCGGACTTTGAGGAGGACACCGCCGCCGGCCTCTGCTACACTTCGGGAACGACGGGAACCCCCAAGGGAGCACTATACACGCACCGGGCCTTGGTGCTGCATGCCCTTCTTGTAGGCGTCTCGATGCGGAATTCGTTCGAAGTGGGCAAACGCCTTCTTCCAGTGGTTCCAATGTTCCACGCAAACGCCTGGGGAACTGCGCACGCGGCGCCGTTGACCGGAACTTCGCTGGTCATGCCCGGTCCCAAACTTGATGGACCATCAGTCTGGGAGATCATGGAGGCGGAGAGAGTATTCACTGCATGGGGCGTTCCGACTATCTGGCTGGGACTCATGGAAGAGATCAGGAAGAGGGGGCGCAAGCCGTGTGAACTGGGTGAGGTTGTGATCGGAGGATCCGCGGCGGCCACCTCACTTATCCACGGGTTTGAGCAACTGGGCGTTTCCGTGTGCCATGCTTGGGGAATGACGGAGATGACTCCAATCGGGACGCTTGGGCTTCTGTCACCTGAACTGAGGGCTCTGCCAGCTGAAGAGCAACTGCGACTTAAGTCAACGCAGGGACGCCGGGCCTTTATGATCGATCTCAAGGTTGTGGACGATGAAGGAAACCGTCAGCCACACGATGGAGAGGCGACAGGTGAACTGTTCGTGCGTGGACCCACGGTCGTGTCAGGATATTTCAACAATCACGAGGCGAGCGAATCGGCATTTGATACCGAAGGATGGTTCGGAACGGGAGACGTGGCCTCAATCTCCCCAGAGGGATTTCTGCAAATTACCGACCGGTCCAAGGATCTGATAAAGTCGGGCGGAGAGTGGATCAGTTCGCTGGATGTGGAGAATCTGGCGATGGGGCATCCGCATATCGCCAATTGCGCTGTCATCGCAGTACCCCATCGGAAGTGGGACGAACGGCCCGTTCTGATCGCCGTCCCGGCGGTGGAGGAACCGGATCGGGACGACATTCTCGCCCATCTGGGAAGAAGCCTCGCGAGGTGGCAACTACCCGATGACATGGTTTTCGTTGAGGAACTGCCGCTCACCGCGACGGGCAAGGTGAGCAAACTGGCGTTGCGGCAAGACTACGCAAACCACCAGCTGCCCGGATAGCATTGGCAGGCGGTATCGAATATCTGGGTTGATGATCGTCAAACCGTCAGGACAATCTTGCCCTTCGCCTCGCGCGACTCGATGCGTCGCAGGGCATCAACAGCGTTTTCCAGGGCGTAAATTTCCGATATTCGGGGCTTGATCGAACCCGCCAAATACAATTCCATGAGTTGTTCCATTTCCCGGGAATGGGCATCCGGTTCACGAGCTGCATGAGCGCCCCAGAACACTCCCACGATCTGGCACCCCTTCAGAAGGGTCAGGTTCAACGGAATCGAAGGTATGCCGGCCGGAAAGCCGACAACAAGGAACCGTCCGTTCCAGGCGATGGCCCGCAACGCGGGTTCAGCGTACTCGCCACCCACTGGATCATAGATGACGTCCACTCCTTCCGGCACGAGCGACTTGATCGATGCGCCGAAGGACTTCTGTGCACTCCGGTCCATCTGGCGGGGGTAGACCAGAACCTCGTCCGCACCGAGTTCCCTGCAGAAGTCGGCCTTTGCCTCGGTGGATACGGCGGCTATGACACGTGCGTCCGACGCCTTGCCGAGTTCAATTGCGCTGGCTCCAATGCCCCCCGCCGCGCCAAGCACCAGTAGGGTTTCACCGGCTTTCAGGTCGCCCCGACCCTTCAGCGCGTAGATGCTCGTTCCATAGGTGAGTGCGAACCCCGCAGCTTCCTCAAAGCTCATTTCATCGGGAATCCCATGAACCATGCCGCTTGTGACGCAGACATGGCTGGCGAATCCTCCATAGAGTGGCAAGCCAAGCACACGGTCACCTATCTCGAAACCCTCCACTCCTTCGCCGACCGAATCCACGACTCCGGCAACTTCCCCACCTGGTGCGAAGGGGCGCTCGGGACGGATTTGGTATCGGTCGCGAATGATCAATGTATCAGGAAAGTTCACACCGGCTGCCCAAACCGCAATTCGAATCTCGTCTGGGCGTGGATCCGGCGTATCCGTCTGCCGCAACTGGAGCGACTCCGGACCGCCAGTCTCCATACTCATCATTGCACGCATCGAACACTCCTTGATGGTTGGCATCTCCTCGCAGTGGATTCTCCTCTTGTCAATGTAACCGCCTGTTGCGATCTAACAGCGCAGGGAGGTGACTGATGACTCCGGAAACGCTGTTTTCTTTGGCTGGCAAGACTGCACTTGTAACGGGCGGTGCGACCGGCATAGGACGAATGGCTGCGCATGGATTGATGGCAGCCGGGGCTCGCGTCATGATCGCCAGTCGGAAGGGCGAAGTCTGCGAGGCGACGGCGGCAGAGTTGAACGACCTGGCTCTTGCCGGCCATGCCGAAGGACTTATGGGCGATGTGGGAAGCGAGAGCGGCATCGCCGATTTGGTGCGGTCGGTCCACGACCGTGCGGAGTCCCTTCACATACTGATGAACAACGCCGGCCGGACCTGGGGTAAGGAACTCGGGTCGTTTCCATACGATGCATGGGACAAGGTACTCAGCGTGAACGTGACCGGCCTGTTTCATCTGACGCAGGAACTACTGCCCATGCTGCGCGCGACCGCGACCCCGGAAGACCCGTCACGTGTCGTGAATGTGGGTAGTGTCATGGGAGAGGTCGCAATGGGTGACGGTGCGTTCAGCTATGCCGCCTCCAAGTCGGCGGTGCACCATCTGACCCGAATTCTGGCCAAAGACCTCGCAAAGGATGCCATTACCGTCAATGCCTTGGCACCCGGACCGTTCGTAAGCAACATGACCGCCTTCGCAATCGCTGATCCGGATCAACGCGAGAGGGTTGGGCAAGCGGTGCCATTGGGTCGGGTCGGCGCTCCCGCTGACATTGCCGCTTGTTTGCAGTTCCTCTGCGGAAAGGGCGGAGCCTACATTACAGGGGCTATCATTCCAGTGTCGGGTGGCATCAATGTCCAGACTGGCCCTCCGATCTTTGAGGACGCGCTTGACTGAGATGACGGAGACGGTCTGCGACGTGCGCGGCATGGTGGGCGAGTCCCCCTGCCGTTCGCGCTGGTTCACCATGATGCAGGCCATGATCGACGCTCATGCCGACCTGATTGAGGACTGGCAGTTCATCCACGTTGACCCGGTGCGCGCCTCCAGTTCACCGCTCGGAGGCACGGTGGCGCACGGCTTCCTTGTTCTCTCAATGCTCAGCGCCATGTCTTACGACGCCCTGCCAGTCTTCACAGGCATAACCCACAGTGTGAACTACGGCTTCAATCGGATACGTTTCGTATCCCCGGTTCGGCCGGAAGCCCGCATTCGCGGGAGTTTCCTGCTGAAAGCCTTTGAGGAAGGCGTGCAAGGTGAAAACACATTGATGTGGGACGTCGAGGCTGAAATCGAGGGCCATCCAAAGCCAGCGCTGGGCGCGGAATGGATCGTCCGCCATTACCTCGATTAGGTACAGTGTGTCTGGCCCTTCGTTCGCCCGCATGTTCGGGTGTGGGTCGCGAAGTTGAGTTGGCGGCAATGGACATTGGGAGTGTGCAATGAACCTGGGAATTACTGAACGTCTTGCACCGCTGATTGGAGCCGTTCGCGAAATGATCGTCGACGAGATCGAACCGTTGAACGAAGAGTTTCATTCGGAGGTCGGCATGCATCGCTCCGGCAACCGGTTCCGGTTTACCGATCGTCAGTTGCAGATTCTCAACGATCTGAAGGCGATGGCGAAGGAGAGGGGATTGTGGAACTTCTGGCTGACGGATTCAGCCCGGGGGTACGGATTGACCACGGTGGAATACGCCTATCTGGCCGAGGAAATGGGTAAGGTTGGAATCGCGGCGGAGGTGTTCAACTGCAGCGCTCCCGATACCGGCAACATGGAAGTGCTGGAGCGATACGGTTCCGCGGCCCATAAGGAGCGCTGGCTCAATCCCCTTCTGGATGGAGAGATCCGGTCAGCCTACCTCATGACCGAGCCTGATGTCGCGAGTTCCGATGCGACGAACATATCGTTGGAGGCGAGACGTGATGGCGACTCCTGGATCCTGAATGGGGAGAAATGGTGGGCGAGCGGTGCCGGAGACCCAAGAACCCGAGTGTATATTGTCATGGCCTGCACCGATCCCTCCGCCCCCAAACACGGCCGCCATTCCATGTTTGTTGTTCCCGCCGATGCCACTGGCATCGAGGTGCTCAGGCCGATGCACGTGTTCGGGCACGATGACGCGCCGCACGGCCATATGCATATCCGGTTCGATGATGTTCGCGTGCCTGCCGAAGATCTGGTTCTTGGCTGTGGTCGGGGATTTGAGGTGGCACAGGGGCGACTTGGGCCCGGGCGTATTCACCATTGCATGCGCGCGATCGGACAGGCGGAAAAGGCGCTGGAGTTGATGTGCAGACGTGCACTGGTGCGCCATGCGTTCGGTAAGCCGCTTGCAGCACTTGGCGCCAACCAGGACATTATCGCCAACGCAAGAATGGAGATCGAACAGGCGCGACTACTGTGTCTCAAGGCCGCGTACATGATGGACACGGTAGGCGTGCGCGATGCGCAGCCCTGGATTCACCAAATCAAGGTGGTTGCTCCTCTAGTGGCGCTCAGGGTCGTCGACGAAGCCATGCAAATGCATGGAGCCGTCGGCATCAGTCAGGACCAACCGTTGGCCCACATGTGGACACACCTTCGCACGCTCAGGCTCGCGGATGGACCTGATGCGGTACACCGTCGGCAGGTCGCCCGGGCTGAACTCAACCGCTATTCCAACCAGAGGGTGATCTGAAATGCCGATACTTTGCCCACCCATCATCAATCGTTCCTCAAGATCTGAAATGGTCGGACATTTCGCGATACCCCTGTTCGTATTTCACGACCAACCGCATGATGTCGGGTTCGCTTTCCGGGCGGCGCCACTAGGATGAAGACGGTCACAAGGCATTGATCCGTAATGGAAACCGGCCCAAATTTCCTTGATACAGCTGCGGTTGACGCCTACCTTAGCGCCCGGCTTCCCGGCTATGTCGGGCCACTCTCGGCACGGAAGTACCCGGATGGCCAGTCCAACCCGACCTTTGAACTCGCAACCGAAGGCAGGACATATGTCTTGCGTCGAAAGCCACCGGGGGACCTTCTCAAGACAGCGCATGCAGTTGATCGGGAGTTTCGGATTCAGAAAGCTCTTGAGGAAACTGACGTGCCGGTGGCCAAGATGTATCTGCTGTGCGAGGATGATGGGGTCATCGGATCGTCCTTCTATGTGATGCAGCATGTGGCAGGGCGTGTGTTTCCTGAGCCCCAACTTGAAGCGATTCCAAAGGCTTCCAGACGTGCGTACTTCGATGAGATGTGCAGGGTGCTTGCGACGTTGCATTCGGTCGACCCCGCCGACATCGGTCTCTCTGACTACGGTCCGCCGGGGAACTACATCGCCCGCCAGACACGCCGTTGGGACCGACAGTACAAGGCGACCGAGACAGACTCCGTCGCGGACATGGGTCGATTGGCAGCGGTGCTGGATGAAAGACTGCAGTCCGGTGCCGGAGACGAGGGCCACCGAACCCTTGTCCATGGGGATTACCGGATTGACAATCTGATCTATTCACCGACGGAACCAAGAGTTCTCGCGGTACTGGACTGGGAATTGTCCACAATCGGTCATCCACTTGCGGACCTTGCGTCAGTCATCATGCAATGGCGGCTTCCTCCAGGTCCGGATGGGAGAGGTTTGGATGGAATCAACCGTTCATCAGAGGGACTGCCGTATGATGACGAGTTTGTGGCGGCCTACGCCGACCGTCGAGGGTTGCCGCCGATCGAAGATTTCGGGTTCTTCCTCGCATTTGCGTTCTTCCGTATGGCGGCGGTTCTGCAGGGAGTTAAGAAGCGGGCGCTGGACGGTAACGCCTCGAATCCTGAGCGTGGTCGGAAGTTGGGTGAATTCGTCCCGCTCTTTGCGCGGAAGGGTCTGGAGGCCTTGGGGAGCGGCTGAATTGCGGCGGTCCGATTCCCGCCGGTAGCCGCACATCAAGTTTTGCGTGGCGCTGGCAACGGTTTTGCCTACGAACAACCAGAGTTTTCGGTAAGTGTCTGTTGAAGGAATGACTGTAAGGAAGGGAACAGTTGCCAGTCCACCATAAGTCACGCCGTTTTCCCTCTCGGTTTTCTGCCTTCACGACCCTGCATTGCTTTGGTGGCGATGACTGCGTTTGACAGGAACACCACTCCCTTCAGGAACTTCGGCGTTCGGGGTGGCGACTGGCACTTTGATCGATGCCGACCTTCCTGCCCGCCCTTCTGCACGACGAAGCTGGCGATGATCCTATCCGGAATTACTCGGGGAGTCCTGGAACTATAGTGGAGCACTTGGAAGCCGTCCCCGTGACATGTCGATTGGTTGGGCTGTCCGGAATCCGCCACCGGCTGGGATAGCGCGACGATGTCGGAACCGAAATATGTTTGAAGAATCATATGACATTCTGCGGCAAGGCGGCCGGGAATAGGCGACGGTGAGTGAGTATCGCGGAAGTGTCGGCTTCAAATCCGCAACTGCGGGTTGTCAGGTGTCATTTCCAGAATCCTGGCGACGCGGGAGTGAGCTTCAACCCAGTCCCGTTTCCGTGGCGAGAGCCAGCCAGTGACTTCAAGGATATTTTCATAGTCGTTGGATAAACTCCGGCGGAATACAGGTTCATGGTGCGCGATCCGGTTGCGTAACAACCTGAGGTCATTTAGCTGCAGCAACCTGCAACATAATCGCTTCGGCCTGCAATCATCTCGACTTCCCGCCCGGATTGGGTGCGTCCATCGCCGTGGCCGGATCCGGATTACGTGCGAACGAACCCGGATTATCCGCAACCAGCCTGCATTGATCGGGCCGGACCCACATTGTTCGCGAACAGGGCCGTACGGCACAGTCCAGACCTTGCACAGCGCCACTTGCGCCGCGCTTCCCGCAAGAGAGTGCCGCAGGGACAGGTGTACTTCCTGTCCGCGCTTCATATCGGCAGTCCCGCCCAGCGCATAAGGCGGTGGTATCGCAGAGTTCTGAAGTCCCGAAGGGCCAGCCATGATTCCTGTCGCGCATGGTTGGTCAGCCAATCCTCGATCCGGCTGTGCGGACCGCGGCGATGGGGCATTTCGTTGTGCCGGTTGATGGACCTGCTCAGCCAGATATTGGCATCCACCTTTCACCGGCTTGGTTTTCCAGACGCGGTGAACAGACCACTGAACCTGACCTCGACGGTAATGTCGGACCAAATCGTCGATTTCAGGACCGAAAACGATCCTCTCCCGTTGAGTCCAACGCCTTTGGCATGGGCAATCTCATACACGCCGGGCAAGAGAGCGCCTTTAGAGCGCGGGATTGCACAAGCAATCAACAAAAACAGAGATGGAGGTGGTCCGCTAGCCCGCGGGCTGGCAAAAGTACAGGCTGCATCATGATAGGGATCGGTCCATGCCGGTACTCCTACGCATCGACGGTCTGCGGTTCCTGTTCTACTCCAACGAAGGCTCCCCGCGGGAGCCGCCCCACATCCATGTGCTCCAGGGTCGGGACGAAGCCAGGTTCTGGCTTACCCCGGAGGTGTCCCTGGCCTACAATGACGGCTTCGACACCCGGAAGCTCAATGGTATCCGGATACTTGTCGAGCGGAACAGGGAAAGACCTGGGGATGAGTGGCATGGGTATTTCTCCTGAAGCCCTCCGGTTCGATGCCGACTGCATGTGGGTCGACCTCAGCGACGGGGGCATGATCGGCGTGCCGCTGGTGTGGTTCCCCAGCCTGTCCCATGCCTCGCCGGAGGAGCTCAACGACTACGAGTTCAGCCGCCGGGGCATCCACTGGCGGGAGCTGGACGAGGACATTTCCGTGGCGGGCCTTCTGGCCGGACGCGGGGACCGGACGCGAACGGACCACGTCGCCTGAGCCATCCAACTCGCCTAACGGCTGTGGTAGGCGTTGTTTGGATGTCTGGAAACATACAGGCCGGCCCGGAAGACCGGTGCGGCTCCCGGTCCTGATCAATACCCCCGCAAACCAGATGGCGGAGACCGGTGCGACTGGATTCAGGGTCGAACCCCAACGCCCGGCCCGACCGGGAATTCGGTATGGTGTTACCGTTCCGTCGGCCGCCGGATTCTGGAACAGGCAGGCACGATTATTGCATGGTCTATTCGTCATCCCGGATTCCGCCAAACCCGGCGAGTAGATTGACCTCGGGGCGCGTGTCATTGAGGACACCGGCCACTTCCTGGTGCGCCGGCCCGAAAAAACCGCCCGAAATCCTGTTCGCTACGTCCCCGATACTGTTGCCGTTGACATCAATGTCGTAGCTGAGTTCGGTTTTCCGGAAATCTTTGGCACGGGTTTTCTGACGTGCATTACCGACATGAACCCTGAGGTTGCTGAACCGCGCTGTGCCATCAAGTGTGCTGAGGTCAACGCTCAATGCCGCATCGCCGGTAACCGGTGGCAGGCGTTTCCTGCCGAGATCAACTCCGATCAAGTTCCCGTTCCAGGTCGCTGTGGACTTGGTGCGAAGAGCTGCATTGTCCGCAAGCAGGGTCGTGGGTCGGGTTCCAAAGGAATTGGCGTAGGCTTGTGTGAAGTCGTGCGGGAACTCATGCAGATTATCTCTGAGATCACGCTCAACACTCACTCCCCAAGCGGCCCAATCGCCCCATGTGGCGTATCCATATCGCTCGGTCTCGGCAGCCTCCTTTGAGTCGACGAGATCAAAGCCGATATCGGCCAGGAAGCCGAAGTCCAGTTCGGAGGGCAGGCCACCATCGTAATCGTCCCTGCAATAGGCCATCAATGATGCGCAGTCGCCCAAGTGCCCGAGGTCGCGCTCTGCGCCTTCTTCATGTGGCGACTTGACCACCCACCATTGGTTTTCATCACGCCACTGCATGGGCACCGGATTTCCATCGTTGGCTTTCATCGCGTTTGGACCTGTCCAGGTATGCGCCTCAGGCTGATAATACTTCCTGGTTTTCTTGTTGTCTTCCGTGTTCGCGTAGAATTTCGTCACCGCGCTGACAATCCCGAGCGCATGCCCAATCTCGTGGGCGACGGTGCTGGGCATGCCATCATGGAGCTTGTCGTGCACATGTTTGGATATCCCGATAAACCCGTGATAGGGAATGAAGTCCTCACCATCCGGGCCATGCACCCATCCGCGTACCCCACCGTTCACCCGGTTGCCGTCACGAATGCGAACCTCGAGCAGAAACCCGTCCACATCTCTGTATGTGGTTCCATCTTCGACCGTGACGTCTCGGGCCGGGCCGGTATGAACCAGACGTCGCGACCAAATTTTCGCGGAACGCTTCAGGACGCCTCTGAAGTCCAGCGACACCCCATCGCGCCGCTCTACAAATCCGTTTCCGGATTGCGTTTCGGTCTGATCGAAGTGAAACATGAATGGCATCGTTCCTACCGGGCCATCTTTCCAGGCCGCGACGGTCAGACCGCCATGGCGCCCGAGCACCGTCAGGGAGTCCATGGCGACATTGGGCAGAATGGCATTCGAACCATCTGAGTGGGTATGTGTGGCACGCAGTCGCTTGAAATCTCTTTTGGCATGTCTGATCTGACGCTGCGTGAGAGACCGAAGGCCGAAAGACAGGGCGACACCCGAGGTGTCGTTCCAGCTCTTCTGCAGATCAGCAGCTACCCGGTTGCGCATCCGGGCACTCTTTGCCTGAAAATGCCCTGCACTGGAAATCGAGGGAGAAAAGGACAAGGTCTCCGTGATTTCGCTCCCGTGACCAGCGACCACCCCGCCCGCCTTTTCGGCACAGATATGCAGGGGCGATTGTGACGTTTCATCACACCGCAGATGATTGGCTTGCGCCAAGGTTGCCCCAACTGTGATCAACGCAACCGTTACGCAGATTATGTGAGAGTTTACCCTCATTGGACGTACCCCTTCCAAACGGTCTTTGAGAGAAATAGTCACTGCCTCGCCGCTCGGGCCTAGGGCCACGCGGCGAGCGCCTCTTCCGCCACCCGCCGACGCGCTGATGTCGGTCAATGCTGGCCATGGCATCAGGATAGTGCCATGGAGGGCCGAAGGCAACAAGGCGCTTCAGCGAAGGTAGGGCAATCGCAATTGGGCCTCAGTGGTCGCGTCGATGCCTCAAATCACCTAAATCTGACCGCAATCGCGAAAGGAGCGCCACTTCTGTTCGCAAGCTGTTCTCGCTTAGAGTAATCCTACGAACAAGCTTTCCGATGGGTCCAGGCAGCCCGGGATCGGGAAAACTGCGTTCTACCACTACTTGCCGTCCGAACGTATCCGGGAACTCAGACCGCTCAGACCGCCGTTCATGCGCCCATCGCCGGAGCCCAGACCAACATGCCCGTTGAACATGACCTCGCCGAAGACGGCCAGACCCAGCAAAGGATGGGCAGTCCTTCCGGATCGGTCATCCAATGTTACTTTACGTTCCTTTGTTGGGTTTAGGCCAAGATCCGTTCGCAGATCTCAGCGCGTCATGCTGCAATTCAGGTTCCGCTCCTCCTTCGATATCCGTGCGGAGTCGATGGGCATGCGTGATCCTATCCGGTAACCCGATCACGACGCACGAAGCCATACGGTGTTTTCCAGACGCGGTGAACAGACAGGATTCCACTGATCGATCAGTTCCGGCAAGCCGATGCGGCAGGCCGTCCGGCAAAGGGATGTTTCCCGTACGGCCCTGTTCGCGGACAATTCGGGTCCGACCCGATGAATGCAGGCCGGTTGCATGCGGTGCGGGCTCGTTCGCACATATTCCGGGTCCGGCCACGGCGATGGACGCACCCAATCCGGGCCGGAAATCACAATGATTGCAATCCGAAGCGATTATGATTGCAGGTTGTTACATTTGGCGATGCGTGTGCCTGCCTTCTCGTGTGAACTGTGGTATGCGCGAACGCGCTTCGTAGGGCAGTGCGCCACGGGATCGTTGTGTAGTCCGCTGAGCGATGTGCGGTAGATCGGCATCCACCTGCCTCCAGCAGCGCTATCCGGAAGCCGAACGAGGGGGCGGCAACCACATGCGGATGGCTGGCTGGAACGCCCTTCCGATCGAACCTCGACTTCACCTGCCTCATCGCGTGGACATCTCTATCGTCGTGACGAGCTCGGTCGCTATCATACCATCCCTCGCCGTATGCCGCCGTGATCCGGGCGTCCATCGCGTTCCTTAGTGTAAACTCAAGTACTCGATACGGTCCGTGAAAGGCGGAAAAGGCGGCGGCGTTCCAGCCATAGAGATCCAACGCAGCGGCAGGGATTCCGCCCGCGACGCGGGAATAGGTCGCGAACCGCTCGGGCGAATTCGGGTTTATCGGAAAATTCTCAACCACCTCGCCTACGCAAACTGCCTTCCCTTGATTGACGGCGGAGTTCTCGTGGAGTCGCGGGACCGTCTGCTCTCCGCCAAATGGCGCGTCCACCTCGTCGGCCCCGAATTGCAACGCCTCCGTTGCCGCGGTCAGTAGACCAGCGGCGATGCCCGCGATGAGCGGATGGGCATCCGGCGTCACGGACGCTACATTGAGGACGACGCCCCGGACGGCCCCGAGCCAGGTGAGAACACCATCGCGTTCTGCAACATGGTGGTGGCTGAACAGATGCGCATTCTCGTGCGCTATGCGGTCGGCGAGAACTGGTGGCACGACGGAACCCCATCCGCCGGCAAGTGGTCATTCGAACACCGCTTCGTCGCCGCCGGGACCGAGCCGTTCGAGCACCGGGCCCGCTGTGTGGCGAACTGCGAGTTCTCGCACGTGCGACTGGGACTTGGCGCAGACGCACGACTCAACTATCCGTTCATCGACGAACCGCAGGACAGCTTGGCCGCTCGCATGAGGTATCGCTATCGGAAACTCCGGATGAGGTTCAGCCGCGCGACCTCCGCGCCATGCACCTGACCCCGGTCCCTCTTCCGAACCACGGTACTTCTGGCCGCTGCGCACCGTATCGTAACCGAAGGACCGGGGGAGCGCCCGGAGAGGGTCTTCGCCTCGCTCTTCCAGCGGATGATCGAGATGGGACATCGTCAGTTCCGCAATGCGCGCGATAGTGGCGGCAACGCATGGATCCATTGCCCAACAGGACCTGTGTTGTTTCTCTTTTTATGTCAGCAGACATAAGACGAACATTCCTGACGAACTTAGCCAGCTGCCGTGAAGGCATTCCTTCATGGAGCCAGCACACTTCCTTCAAATTATCCCGAAAAAACTTTGGAGGCGGGAAGCAACGCCTAATCAAAGACTTGCGCCTGGAACGGAATGCCATTAGCGTCTCGGGTCGGCGAGGTGCGCCGACGTGGCGACCTTCGGCCGCTGGTTTGATGCGCTGGGCACCGCCGAGACGCTAGCGGAGGTCTTCGAACCCCGAATGCGTCACTGACCGGCGGGCAGAGCTTCGGTTCCGCGCGGTTCCGTCCATTTTGCTCCTAGTGTAGCGCCATCGTAGCAATGACGGTCCTGCCTGGCTGTCTCCGGGCATCATGCCGCCTTTGCTGGCATCAGGCAACAGGCGGGCGACGGGAAGGCGGCGGCAGACCGCCCCCGGCCCGCATCATGGAACGGAGCAGGCCATGGCACAGGAGACGGGGACTCCCAAAGAGGGACGCAGGATATGCCGGTTCCGCCTTTCGGATGGCGGGAAGGCGGAGCTGCGGCAGCTGGAGGGCAGCGGTGCGGCGGCGCACAGGCGCCGGCGCGCCCGGATCCTGCCGCTGGCCGACGAGGCCCGTGACGACGGGGGCCGCACCGGTTCCGGCATCGCACCGGTCCTGGAGGTCGGCGTGCGGGCCGCCGGGCGGGTGCGCCGCCGCTGGACGATGCGGCCGCTGGCGGACCGGCCTGGCGGGCCGGGGACCGTCGACACGGTCCCGGAAGGGACCGTGGGGAAGACCCTGAAAAAAACGGCATGAAGCCATGGCCCAGGCGGTACCGGTGCATCCCGCCCAGGGCCAGCGGCGACCTCCCCGCCGCGATGGAGGACGTTCTGGAGCGGTACCAGCGGGAGTTCACGGATGACGGGGTTCTGGCCGTCATGGACGGGACCTCCCGCCAGCGGAGGAGGGAGACCCGGGTGCCTCGGCCGGTGCGCCCCGGCGAACCCGCCATCCACGACTTCGAATACGGGCGCAACGGCACCGCGAACCTGTTCATGCCGTTCGCCCCGCTGCCCGGATGGCGGGAGGTGAAGGTCACCGACCGCCGGACGCGCAGGGACTGGGCCAGGGTCATCCGCGGGCCTGTCGACGTCACCTTCCCCGGCAGGCGCATCGTGCCCGTGATGGACAGCCCCGACGTCCACACCGTCGGCTCCCTCCACGGGACGTTCCCTCCCGAAGAGGCGGCGCGGACCGCCTCCCGGCTGGAGATCCACCATCCCCCGAAGCACGCAGGCTGGTCGGACGTGGCCGGGACCGGGATTGGGGCCATGGTCCGCCAGTGCCTGAACCGCCGCATTCCCGACCGGGAGACGATGTGCCGCGAAACGGAGGCATGGGCCCGAAGGAGGAACCGGGAGAGGGCCACCGTGGACTGGCGTCTCACGACAGCCGACGCGCGCATCAGGCTGAAGTCCCTTTACCCGTCAACGCAATGATGGCACTTCACCCGGCGGGCCCCGCCGACTTTCGGCACTCATGCCATATCCGTTCTGGCGAAGTCATCGCCCCTGTAGATGAGCCGGCTACCGCAAGCCTGCGCACAGGCGTAGGCGAAACAATCCCCGAAATTCAGGTCGGCCTCATGACCGACCATCTTACCGTAGGTCCGTGCCGCAAGATTGGCCCTTTGACCGATCGCCCGCGTAATGTCGATGTTCCGTGCTTCGATGTCGTCGCAGAAGGTCTCAACGATCTGTTCGGCCAGTTCGTGCCGACGGAAATCGAGGCGCGTTGCTCCCGACCGGGACCGAGCCAGTGCGGCGGTCGCCTCGAACCGAACCAGAGGCGAGACGTAACGCCCGCATTCCTGATCCGCGATACATTTAACAATCTCCTCATATCCCTGTTCCCTGTTCAGGATCGCAATGATGGCCGAGGCGTCGATGAACATCATGCGGCCTCCCACATGGTATCGCTGAATCTCTTCATGTCGAAGTTCGGATCGACCTCTCCGATCCCATCGGCTTTCGCCTGAAGCTTGTTAATCCGCTCAATCAGAGGCTTTTCCCTTGCTACGGCCTGAAGCTCCGCCTGCAGGGCAGCGCGAACAGCCTCGGTCTTGGTCCTGGCTCCCGTGACTTCTTTGACCTGGGCGGCCAGCGCGTTGACTTCTTCGTCTCGAATATAGAGCGGCATCTGCATATCCTCCTGTTATCCATATGTATATCCCAAGCGAGATATTCAATCAACGCAAAACGAATATTCGTCTCGAATTCCCTCCACTTCCGATAGCGTTCCAGCTGTTGTCTGCCTGGATTACATCCGCCTAGTGTAGCGCCATCATTGCGTTGACGGGTATAGGGACCTGAGCCTGATGCGGGCGTCGGCTGTCGTGAAGCGCCAGTCCACGGTGGCCCTCTCCCGGTTCCCCTGTCTGGCCCACGCCGCCGTCTCCCGGCACATCGTCTCCCGGTCGGGAATGCGGCGGTCCAGGCACTGGCGGACCATGGCCCCGATCCCGGTCCCGGCCACGCTGGGCCAGCCTGCGCGCTTCGGGGTGTAATGGATCTCCAGCCGGGAGGCGATCCGCGCCGCCTCCTCCGGAGGGAACGTCCCGTGGAGGGAGCCGACGGTGTGGACGTCGGGGCTGTCCATCACGGGGACGACGCGCCTGCCGGGGAAGGTGACGTCCACGGGTTCGCGGATGACCATGGCCCGGTCCCCGCGCGTCCGGCGGTCGGTGACCGTGACGGCCCGCCAGCCGGGCGGCGGGGCGAACGGCATGGACAGGTTCGCGGCGCCGTTGCGCCCGTACCCGGAGTCGTGGATGGCGGGGTCGCCGGGACGCACCGGCCGCGGCGCCCGGGTCTCCCTCCTCCGCTGGCGGGAGGTCCCGTCCATGACGGCCAGCACCCCGTCCTCCGCGAACTCCCGCCGGTACCGCTCCAGGACATCCTCCATGGCGGCGTGGAGGTCTCCGCTGGCCTTTGGCGGGATGCACCGGTACTCCCTGGGCCAGGGCTTTGTCTCTCTTTTTCAAAGTCGTCCCCACGGTCCCGTCCGGGACCGTGTCGACGGTCTCCAGTTCCACGAGCCTGTCGGCGAGCGGCCGCATCGTCCAGCGGCTCCGCCCCTCCGGCGGCTGCGGGCAGGCGAGGGCCACCAGCCTCCCCTCGCCGACTCCGTCGAGGCTGCGCGGCTTCCGGTTCCTCCGCTCCCGGCGGCCCGGCGCCGCCTCCAGATGCCATGAGACACGCCGCCGTTTGCCTTCGCGGGTGATTCGGTGCAAGGGAATGACGATGTTTCAACATGTTGTGGCGGGGGGCCATTTGACGGCAACCCCCGCCCTGTGAAAGGAGAATGAAATGACTGGTTCGAAAACCCCCTTCGAGGGCGACGTTACCACGGTCCAGTCGGCGTTGGAAGTGAGCGGCACCAGCTGGATACTGGCGGTGGGCGATCCGTCCGACACGTCGAAAGCCGGCGTGCACAGACTGGCGCCGCATGACGTTGACGGCCTGCTGGGCAGGCTCGGGCGGGCGCGGGAGCGCGCTGTCGGGGCCGCCGGCGATGTCCGGGTGAAGCTGGTGTACGAGGCTGGCTACGAGGGCTTCCGGTGGCCCGCCGGCTGGAGGGGGAGGACCCCGGGGTTGTGGTCCGCCACCCCGCGAGCCTGGAGGTGGTGGGCGGGAAGAGAAAGGTGAGGACGGACCGGATCGACGCCCGCCGGATGGTCCGGGCGCTCAGGGCGTGGGACGGCGGCGACCGGGACGCGATGTCGCGGGTGCGGGTCCCGACGGTCGCGGAGGAGGACAGGAAGCGGCTTCTGCGCCGGCGGGAGCGTCTGGTGCAGGAGCGCCGCCGGCTCGCGAACGCGGTGGGTGGGCTTCTGAGGCTGCACGGCATATGCGGTGCGCGTCCGGAGAGGCCGGGGTTCCGGGAGCGGCCCGTCGGGATGGAGACCGGCTACGGGACGCCGCTGCCGCCGGAGCCGCTCGCGGAGATTGGGGGCATGCTGGATCGGCTGGAGCTGGTGGCCGCGGAGCTGAAGGTGGTCGAGGCGAGGAAGGCGGAGATTCTGGAGGCGTCGGGCCGGGCCCTCGACAGCCTTCACGCGGATGCCGACCGGCCTCCCGCCGCCCCGGCTCCCCGGAAGGAGGCGCCCGATCCGGAAAGAGCCGCCCGGAAGGAGGGGTCGCGCGGAGCGGATCCGGCCGGTGCGCCCGCTGGCAGGCCGCGGGCGGCCCCGGCGAACACCCACCACGCGGCGGCGCCGGGCCGGCTTCGCGGGATCGGCCCGAACGACGCGCTGATGCTGGGCGGCGGGCCCTTCCACCGGGAGTTCCGCAACCGCCGGCAGCTGGCCAGCCTCGCGGGGCTGGCGCCGGTGCCCTTCGCGGGCGGGGGCGGCGGTCACGACCAGGGGCTCGGCAGGTCCGGCAGCGCCATGCTGCGCAGGCACCTCGTGCGGATGGCCTGGCGCTGGCTGCAACACCAGCCGGAGAGTGCGCTGTCCGCGTGGTTCCGGAGCCACCTGGGCGCCCGCGACGGGCGGTCGCGCAGGCGGGGGATCGTGGCGCTGGCGCGTAAGCTGCTGGTCGCGCCGTTGCGGTTCGCCACCACCGGGCTGGTGCCGGAGGGCGCCGTCCTGTCCGGGGCACGGGGGTGGGAGGGCAACGGAACACCCGGGCGGCCCGACGGGGCCTCCGGGGAACCCGGGCAGGGCGTGTGACCGCAGGAGGGCCTGGTTCGCCGCAGGACGCGGCACCGTCCATTCCAGATGGGTCCCGCCCCCCGGAACGTCGCACCGGCCCGAATCGGGCATGATGGTCACGGGGCCGGCACCGGCCAACCGAACCGGATAAGAGGCTGGACGCGTCGTCGGGCGCGTCATGGAACAGCGACGTTCTGTCTGGACTTCCCCGTTGGCGCGGAAGCCGCCCCCAGACGGAGGAACCGACGATGTGAGGCCATGAAAGGGATTCATGAAAAAGGGCTTGACCTGGCGGGTCTCATAAGAGGCCCTCCCCGGCGCAGCGGCGGCGCACCCGCCCGGCGGCCGGCACGCCGGTCTCCAGGACCGGCGCGATGCCGGAACCGGTGCGGCCCCCGTCGTCCCGGGCCCCGTCGGCCAGCGGCGGGATCCGCGCGTGCCGCCGCCTGTACGCCGCCGCCCCGCTGTCCACCAGCCTACGCGGCTCCGCCCTCCCGCCGTCCGAAAGACGGATCCGGTATATCCCGCGTCCCTTCCGGGGAGTCCCCGTCCCATGTGCCATGGTCCGCTCCGTTACATGATGCGGGCCGGAGCGGTCTTCCGCCGCCTCCCCTCGCCCGCCTGTTGCCCTATGCCGGCAAAGGTGACACGGAAACGGAAGACAGCCAGATGCAACTGTCATTTCTACGATGGCGCTACACTAGCTCCGAAGCGCAGTGTTTCGGTATGTGGCCAACGGTTGCGCCGCCCGACCTGGGATCCGCCCCATGCCGGGTGCTTCGGCACAAAGGCGCACGAAGCGACAGGGCCAACGGCGGACTGTCCACTCCTGACAAGGGTCTGGCCTGTTCCGCCCATTAGTATTTCCTTAAGAATCCGCACCTGATCCCCCGCAGGTGGTTCCTTCCTTTTTGGGATGTCGCGATCTTCAGGCCCTAGCCCTGCTCCTTTGGTTCCGCTTGCTGACAGGCTGCATCGACCTCGGGCGACTCGTCGGGGCGCATCCCACGAAGCGGCAGCCGCTGCCCGGATGAGGAAGGTATGGCAGGGTTTCGAAAGGCTGAGCTGGGCCATTCTGGTGCGCGACGCACTCAACTGGGGCCCGCCGCCCGATGCGCCCGGCGAGCGGATGCGGGAATAGGATCACCCATATAGGTGAGGGTTGTTTTAGGCCGCGGGATTTGTGGAAGCTGGCCTGCGAGCCGTCCCAGCGCCCGCACGCCTCCATCGGTTCCTCCCACTCCGCCTCGCTCCGGATCTTCCGGGCCGGGCTACTGGCAGCCATCGCTATTTCATCCACCGTTATGCGGAATCCTCCGATCATATTGAATGGACCGGGGAATCCTCCCGCACGGGGGCAGCGCGGAAAAAGGCGAATGCGTTACGTCGCACTTTAGTCGCTTACGTGTCACCAGCCAAATTCAATGTCTGGAACCGATGTCAAGAGCAAGTCTTCCCGGCTCCAAGGTAGGGTAGTCTCGTCTGGAAAGACCGCGGGTGGTTCCCGTGCTTCCAGACGACTGCGTGATTCGCTGTTGCAGGTCAGCTAGCCGGGTAGGGAAGTGCTGCAGGACTTCGGACAGATCCGCGACAGGTGCGGGATCTCCGAACTGGCAACGCGACGCATTGCTGTCTCCATGAAGTGCCGATGGTCGCGATTCCGAGTGGAATCGGGGCTTCACAATGACAGATTGACCAACGTCGTCTCAAACGCCCCCGACGAACTGACCCAGTGTCTGTCAGGTTAATTCCTGAGCGAATGCATGGTCTGAAATCACTCTGCCCAACAGCTTACAAGCACCGTAATGTCAGCGGCCAAATTCACCATCGCCACTGCAGAGATGTCGGAGAGGTGCTCTGACCGCTCGATGTCATAGCCGTTGTCCTGCAGAAACCCGGTGATTGCGGTCGTACTTGCGGCAAATCTCACATCCGGTGGCAACTGCTTGCTGGATGCGGTGTCGTTGGAGAGCAGCAGTCCGAGCAGGGATCCCGTGGCATCAAGGATCGGGCCTCCGGCATCGCTAGGATTGGCGGCAAGTTCCAGCCGCCTCACCGTTTCCTCTCCCTGCAGTCCCTGAAGGTCCGCAAGTATGCCGTAGGTCAAGGTCGGGGCACCCAATCTCCCACCGAATGAATAACCGGAGACCGCGACCCTTGACCGCGGCGGTGTCGGCACACCGATCTGGAGACGAGCGTAGCCGAGCGGAACCAATGGTCTCTTTGGTATCAGCAACGCCAGTCCTGTGGACTCGTCCCTGCTGACAATCTCCGCGTCGTGAATGCCGTCCAGCGTAACGCGTTCACAGCCATTCACCGCTTTATCCGTCGTGAGCACCGTCGCATTGCCATCGATATAGAACCCGGAATGCGAGTCCCTTGGTTGACGAATCTCTAGGCCATTGACGAGGTCGATCGGTCGTTCTGGAAACCCACCGTCCAGGACGTCTGCAAGCACACTGCCAGAAATTGGCGTAAAGCTCTCGTGCATTGCCTCCAGCACGGTTTCATAAAGCGCGTCGTCGCCTATCGGCCATATGAGAACGAAGCCCTTGACGTTGCCTTCGACAACGGTCGCGAAGACAGATGTTCTGCCATGTCGGCCGACACCCGAGATGGTGATCTGTCTTGAGGTGAGTCTGCTATTGGAGTCCGGTGGTACAGCTTCGAGGGTGTGCAGTACGTCGTACAATGCCCGCAGGGTGACTTCGTCGCCGGTTTGGCTGACAAGAATGATCGTTACACCACTGTCGTCGATGGCACGGTAATGCGCGAAAGGTGGCTCATATCGGTCAAAGGAGACCAACGCTCCCGGAAGTTCGATTTCGATTCCCGCAGTTTGATCGCGGAATGTCCGAAGTCCCAGTGAAGTCAGGGCGGCCTGATACTCTGACGTGATTTCCTCGCGCTGTTGGGAAGTCAGCACGTTGGTCGGCTCATAGCCATTGGAGTCCTGCCATGCGGCCATCGCTCTACGGGTGCCGCTGCCGAAAACGGCATCAACGCTGCCTCGGTAGAATCCGAAATGTCGAAGGGCCCGTTGCAAATCCAGCTTCTGGTCCGGAGACAATTGCAACTCGCTCTGCAGTGCCTGCCTTCGGCTCTCTCCAGGGTTGGTCGATAGCGAGGGTTCGGTTTTCGCGATGGGGTCGGAAACCAATCCGCCATCCCGATCGCCCAAGGTGACTGTTGGTGTCAGAAACCCGATGTTGTCAATTGGATAGAACTGGCGCGAATAGGCGTCCTGGCCGGCAAGATAGCTGTCTGCCGGGATTATACCCAGTTCCTTGAGTGCGTCGAGTCGAAACCGCGCAGTCTGGCTGTCGTAAGGGCCGAGCGCGATTGCATACCAACGGGATCCGAGTTGCAAGCCCCTCACATCGTCCAGGGTTTCGGCAAAGACCCGGGTGCGCGCTTCGGCCGTGGCGAGGTCAGGATGCGCCTCGATCTGGATGTAGGTATCCTGAGCCGACGCAGAGCCACAAAAAAGGGCGGCGACGAAGAGCGGCATCGCCAGAACTGCCTGTCTCATGATCCAGTGGTCTCGGTCATTGTCTTTAACTATACTGATATTCACGATTTGTGGTAAACGAAAGCAGGATTGGTCATTCCTCCATGACCGTGTCGTTGTGACGGTTTCCCATGACATGGTTGACCTGGTTATGTCGTGGGACTTCATCGAGATGTCTTTGCCGAGGCGTCGCCATCGCCAAAGAGGCTCCAGTACGATCAATTGGGATACGGACCTGATTGACCCCATCCACGGCTGTGCCTATTGGGGGCGGAGCCGTTTGTGAGGTGCCCATGGCTGAAAGACCCCGTTCGTTTCAGGACATCATTCTGCGGCTGCAGTCCTATTGGGCCAAAAACGGCTGCGTGGTACTGCAGCCG
The DNA here is from genome assembly GCA_965203605.1 of Paracoccaceae bacterium. Classification (GTDB taxonomy): domain Bacteria; phylum Pseudomonadota; class Alphaproteobacteria; order Rhodobacterales; family Rhodobacteraceae; genus JAPOUP01. The sequence goes on from OZ241902.1 coordinate 321,661, forward strand.
TACGATATGGAAGTCGGCGCTGGTACGTTTCATCCGGCAACAACACTGCGGTCGCTCGGCACGAAACCCTGGGCCGCGTCGTATGTGCAGCCATCTCGACGCCCAACCGACGGACGATACGGTGAGAATCCTAACCGACTTCAGCACTATTACCAATTTCAGGTCCTGATCAAACCAAGCCCGCCAGACTTTCAGGATATCTATCTCGGCTCGCTGGATGCAATTGGCATCGACATGGGTCTCCATGATATCCGCTTCGTCGAGGACGACTGGGAAAGTCCGACCCTAGGTGCCTGGGGACTCGGCTGGGAGGTCTGGTGCGACGGAATGGAGGTCAGCCAGTTCACCTATTTCCAGCAGGTCGGGGGGCAGGACTGCCATCCTGTCCCGGGTGAATTGACCTACGGACTGGAGCGGCTCGCGATGTATGTTCTTGGCGTTGACCATGTGATGGAAATGCCGTTCAACGATCCAGACGCTCCGATTCCCCTGAGCTATGGCGACGTGTTCCGTCAGGCTGAAAGGGAGTACAGTCGCTGGAATTTCGACGTGGCTGATACAGAAACGCTCTTCCGGCAGTTCAGGGACGCCGAAAAGGAATGCGCCCGCATCCTGGGCGAACCGGAAGACGACCCACGAACCGGACGGCGCATTGTCATGGCACATCCGGCCTATGATCAATGCGTCAAAGCAAGCCATCTTTTCAACCTCCTCGACGCCAGAGGCGTGATTTCGCCGACTGAAAGGCAGGCCTATATCGCACGGGTCCGTGCTCTGACCCGGACATGCGTGGAGGCCTTTGTGCGGACCGAGGCAGGGGGATGGGGGGCATGACCCTGCAGTCAGCCGTTCCGGTACTGCGCTCCGGCGATTACGCTGAGTCCCGGTCTTTCTGGATGCGTAGGCTCGGCTTTTCCCTGCGCGAGGAAGGGGGAACTCCACCGCGCTTCGGAATATTCCACCGCGACGGGGCTACGGTCTTCATCGATGGATGGCACGGTGCCGATCCCGAACCGTCGCCGGGTTGGCGCGCCTATTTCCACACCGACGATTTGGACAGGTTGGCGACGGAACTACGCGAACAGGGTGTTCAGGTCGAAGGCCCTAAGGACACCGTGTATGGAATGCGGGAGATCATGCTGCGTGATCCTGACGGAAATGGTCTCTGTTTCGGTCAGGATTTTGACCGATGAACCGCGCAGGGGGTGCAGAGGCCAGCCTTGCGCAGCCGAAAGCCACTAGTAAGGGTTTTGGGCGCGGAAATGTCAATGGTTTTGGCCCGGTCCGGAGTCCCTGCGGTGGGAATGGCCCATGAAGGGGAAGGTGCTGGGACTCGCGATTGTCGCAATCGCGGTGATCGCAGGTGCAGGGATTTGGTATCTGCAGGTCTATGCCTACTATCAGGAGGTTGCGGTTCCGGAAATTGTTCTGACATCCGCCGCCACCGGTAGGCCCGAACTGATCGCGGCCGGGAATGCTTCCGCCATAGATGCGACCAGTTCGCCTCTGCGATATCGTGCCTGCTTTACCATGCCGTACGGCCAGGCGATGTTAGTCGATACCTACGTGACCTATGACAATGCCGTGCCACTCAATGCTCCGGACTGGTTTGAGTGTTTCAATGCCGAAGCGGTGGGCTTGGCTCTTGAGAGCGGACAGGCGATCGCGTTTCTCGGTCAGGCGGGAATTCATGATGGGGTGGACCGGGTGGTCGCGGTCTTCGACGATGGCCGTGCGTTCTCCTGGCATCAACTCAGTGAGGAGCAAAGTAACTGATGCCGGATCTTCTGATAGAGCTCTTTTCCGAGGAAATTCCGGCGCGGCTTCAGGAGCGCGCCGCGAGCGATCTTCGGAAACTGGTTACGGAGGGACTTGTAGAGGCGGGGTTGATCTATTCACATGCCGGCGCGTTCTGCACACCAAGGCGTCTGACGCTGGTGGTTGAAGGACTGCCTGACGGGAGTCCTGCCGTCATCGAGGAAAGGAGGGGACCGCGGGTCGGCGCACCGGAAAAGGCAATTGATGGATTCCTGCGATCCACAGGGCTGACAAGGGATCAGCTGGAAGTGCGGGATGACAGGAAAGGGCAGGTCTGGTTTGCCGTGACAGAGCGAGCCGGCCGCCCGACGGCAGGAATTGTCGCCGAAGTTCTGGAGACCACGATCAGGGGCTTTCTCTGGCCCAAATCAATGCGTTGGGGTACCGGAACCCTGCGATGGGTGCGGCCACTTCATTCGATCCTCTGCGTTCTCACCGATGATGCCGGTTCCCAGATTGTGCCAATGCGGATCGAGGGACTTGCAACAGGGAACACGACTGAGGGTCACCGGGTCATGGGGCAAGGCCGCTTCAGCGTAAGTTCGTTTGAGGATTATGAAACGAAACTGAAGCGGGATCACGTGATCCTGAGGACCGATGAGCGTACCGACCATATCTGGACCGAGGCGCAGAACCTCGCGTTCGCTCAAGGTCTGGAAATTGTGGAGGATCGTAAGCTGCTTGCGGAGGTCGCAGGCCTCGTCGAGTGGCCGGTTGTACTCATGGGAGAAATCGGTCCCGGGTTCCGTGATCTACCTTCGGAGGTTCTCCAGACGTCAATGCGGGAACATCAGAAGTTCTTTTCGGTGCGGAATCCGGAGTCGGGTCGCATTGAAAGGTTCATCACTGTTGCGAACATCGATGCACCCGATCACGGAGCGGCCATTCTTGCGGGCAACCGGAAGGTGCTCGCGGCAAGACTCTCCGATGCGAAATTCTTCTGGGAAAACGACTGTCGGACGGTGGAGCGTGTCGGAATGGCGGGTTTGGCGGAGCCGCTCGCGGGGGTTATGTTCCATAACAGGCTTGGATCGATGGCTGCTCGCGTCGAGCGAATTTCGACCCTTGCACGCTTCCTCGCACCATATGTCGGGGCAGGTTCGGATCTCGCGGAAGAGGCCGCCCGGATCGCCAAAGCGGACCTATCGTCCGATATGGTCAACGAATTTCCCGAACTTCAGGGTATCATGGGCAGATATTATGCCCGGATTGCCGGTCATTGCGAAGATGCGGCAATGGCTTGTGAGGAACATTATTCGCCAAAGGGCGCGTCCGACTCCGTGCCAACCCGGCCAGTATCCGTAGCGGTCGGAATGGCGGACAGGATCGACATGCTGACCGGATTCTGGATGATCGAGGAGAAGCCGACCGGATCCAAGGATTCCTTCGGGTTGAGGCGGGCGGCACTTGGCGTGATCCGTCTCATTCTGGCTGGCGACCTGCGGATTCCACTCAATCAGATGATCCAGAAGGCGGCAGAGACCATTGAAGCCAGCGAGTCCGCCGCCACCAATCTCAAGGATCTCATGTCGTTCTTTCATGACCGCCTCAAGGTGCATCTTCGCGAGAAGGGCATTCGGCATGATATCATCGACGCCTGTTTGGCGATGCGATCGAACGACGACCTGGCGGTTCTGGCAAATCGCGCTGAAATCCTGGGCTCGTTCATAGAATCCGATGAGGGGACAGATCTCCTGCAGGGATTCCGCAGGGCAAACAATATCCTCACCCAGGCCGAGGAGCGGGATGGCGGTGATTACCGATCCAGCCCGGATCCCAAGCTTGCGGTCGACAGGACGGAACATGCGATGTTCGGTGCCCTTGATGAGGCTCAGGCGAAAGTCGTCCCCGCGATGGTGGCTGAGGACTTCGGAACCGCAATGCACCGGATGGCGACCCTTCGGTCGCCGATCGATGCGTTTTTCGAAGCGGTTCAGATCGACACGGACGACAGTATCCTGCGAACCAATCGTCTCCGGTTGCTCAACCGTATTCGGGAGATTTGCCTGTCGGTTGCGGACCTGACCCGAATTGAAGGCTAGATCGGCCGTCAGGCCCGGCCTGTCGATCGGGTGGGACGGCGGTTTCGCGGAGCCTTTCGGTTGACCGGATTACGGAAAGCATCTTGCGGGTCCGTTTCCGGTATATATCATGCTGCAACACAGCAAATGGTGCCGCAGTGCAGAGAGTGCTAACCCTCAAGCCGTTCTCGTTGATCACGACCACAGCGCCGATCGCGACACATACGCATGGTGTTCGTGCCAAGTGTCTTCAGCGCCTGCTTCGGCTCGGCCTTCCGGTACCTCACACCATTGCACTCAGCTTTGAGACAGTTCGCCGGATTGCGGCAGGTGATCTGCCCAATATGCGGATGCTATGGAAAGCGTTCGAAGACCGACCCCTGGTCTCTGTCCGCCCCTCCAGCATGGATCCGGACTGGGGCGGGCCGCGTTCGATCCTGAACGTCGGGATGACCGAAGAGTGGCATGCGTCGTTGTCAGCAAGCCATGGTGAGTTGGCCGCAACCACGCTGTTCCTGCGCTTCATTCGATCCTATGCGGTGCATGTGGCCCGCCTTGATCCAGATATGTTCGAATTGCCCGAAGTGCCGACACAGTCCGCACTTGAACGAATGCTCCAGACTTACAGGGAAGAGACCGACATGGACTTCCCGCAGGATCCAGCCAGCCAGTTGGGTGAAGTGCTCACTTCGATTGCCCGGGCTTGGGAGGGAACGACCTCCCGCCTGCTGCGACAGGCCAAGGGGGCGCCCGCGGACGCGGGGCTGGGCCTTGTGGTGCAGGAAATGGTGTTGGGTGTCGGTCCCGATGAGAGCGGCTCCGGTATCGTTCAGTTCGTGGATGGTGCCACTGGTGAAAGACGGGTCGAGGGTCGTTATCTGCGACAGGGCCATGGTCGGGATGTATTGTCAGCCAACTACAGCGCAGCTTCCATTGCCCATGATCCTGATTCGCAGTCGCTTGAAGACCTGTGCCCCGAGATTTTCAGGCAGCTCATTGATCATGGCCAGACCTGCCGGAACTCCCTGCGCGACGAAATGCGGATCGAGTTCACGATCGAGTCCAATCGCCTCAGGATTCTCGACGCCGTGCGTGTGGCGCGTAGCGGTAGGGCTGGGCTGTGCATCGCCGTCTCACTTGCCAATGATGGGATAATCTCTCCTGAAGACGCCGTGCGGCGCGTAGACCCGCGCGCATTGACTGAACTGCTCCATCCCCAGATTTCGCCGGATGCGCCGCGGGAGGTTGTTGCCCGTGGAATCGCCGCGAGCCCTGGAGCGGCGACCGGTCGAATCGTATTCTCGTCGACGGCTGCCCAGGCGAGTGCGGCCAGTGGCGACTCCTGCATCCTGGTTCGCCGGGAAACGACCCCGGAAGACATACGCGGCATGCATGCGGCGAGCGGTGTCCTGACCGAACGGGGTGGCCAGACGAGTCATGCCGCGGTGATCGCGCGGGGAATCGGCCTTCCCTGCGTGGTCGGAACTTCAGGAATTACGATTCGTCGCCGACAGAGATCGCTTGTTCTGGCAGACGGACGCAGGTTTGGCGAGGGTGATCTGATCACACTTGACGGTGCCACCGGTGAAGTGCTGGCCGGTGCTGTGGAAATGATCGGTCCGGCACTTGACGAGTCGTTCAGGACTCTCCTCGGGTGGGCGGACGGGGCGAGGGACATGGATATAAGGGCAAATGCGGACACTCCGGCGGAGGCGCGTGTTGCACGGAGATTCGGAGCCCAGGGAATCGGGCTGTGTCGCACAGAACACATGTTCTACGAGGATGACAGGTTGACGGTGATGCGCGAGATGATTTTCGCCAAATCTCCGGCGAACCGGCAAGCGACGCTTGACCAGCTGCTGCCCATGCAGCGCACGGACTTCGTTGAACTGTTCGAGATCATGCAGGGAAAGCCTGTGTGCATCCGCCTGTTCGACCCGCCACTGCACGAATTCCTTCCCGGTTCGCGAGAGGACCAGCGTGCACTTGCGGAATCACTTGACCTTCCAATTGCCGAAGTGACGGCACGGGTGGAGCAGCTTTCGGAATTCAACCCGATGTTGGGAATGCGCGGTGTCCGACTTGGTGTAACGGTGCCCGAAATCTATGACATGCAGGCCCGCGCCATATTCGAGGCAACGGTTGCGGCCGGCCAGAGCGGTGATCCGGTTGTGCCGGAAATCATGATTCCGCTTGTGTCGGCCTGCCGCGAGGTCGAGATCGTCAAGACCCGCATAGATTCGGTGGCCGCGGCTGTCCGGGTGGAGACCGGGGTAAATCTCGATTACCGGCTCGGCGTGATGGTCGAAACGCCCCGGGCCTGTCTTCGGGCTGATGAAATCGCGGCACATGCGGCGTTCCTGAGTTTCGGCACGAACGATCTGACCCAGATGACCTATGGCCTTTCAAGGGATGATGCAGGTCGTTTCATGTCCGACTACGTCAACCGGGGCGTCTATCTCGAGGATCCCTTCCACATCCTGGACGTGGATGGGGTGGGCGAACTGCTGGAGATCGGTGCGAAGCGTGGCCGGAAGACCTCGCCGGGAATCATCATCTCCGTCTGCGGCGAACATGGCGGAAATGTGGAATCCATAGAGTTCTGTCGCGATGCTGGATTTGACTATGTGTCCTGCTCGCCATTTCGGGTGCCGGTCGCGCGCCTCGCCGCAGCCCATCTCGCGCTGAAGGGAAGGAAGCAGGGTTGATTTGCGGCAGGTGCCGCCAGATCGATGGTTCACAGCGGAGTGTGTCCGAACTGCCCGGTTTCGGGGTGGTGATTCTGCGATTGCGTTGTTCTGGCGACCTACACCGAGCGGAGCGCGAAGGATCGGAAGCCGCAGCGTGGGGCTGTGCCAAGGGAAACGATACGTGGAAAACCAGGGCGGCCAGGCTTGCTGGAGCAATTTGAGGATCGGTGTACCCTGAACCCGGGATTGGGGATGGTGCTGGATGGTCCGTGACGCATTTTGCCCAGTCGGGACACTTGGCCACACGTGGCCGTGTCCAGCGGTTGCCTTGCGAGGGATCGCTTGTTGGTTGCGCAGAAACATCGGCACCTGCGGGATTCACTTGCTCCGACCTGCTGAAGTCCGGAAGATACCGTTGGTCAAGAAGGGAGGGCTGCATGATGGCGGATCGCAAGTGCCGGACATGCCTGTGGTTCGAGAGCGGGGGAGAGGAGGCGGCCAAAGCCTACGTTGAACTGCTCCCTGACAGCCTGATTGAGGACATCCTTCGCCCTGAACCGGACGGACAGGCGTTGATGGTTGACTTCACATTGGCGGGTGCACCGTTCCAGATTCTGAACGGCGGCCCCTCCTACAGACTTTCTCCAGCTGCATCGATCTCGGTTACAACAGAGGATCAGGCCGAGACGGATCGGTTATGGGAGTCGTTGACGGCGAGCGGAGGCTCCGGGAGCAGATGCGGATGGCTGGTTGATCGCTTCGGAGTGTCATGGCAGATCGTCCCCCGGGAACTTTCGCATCTTCTTGGACACCCCAACCAAGAGGCCGCGGCGCGGGTTCGGGAGGCCCTGATGGGTATGGGTAGGATCGACATCGAGGCATTGAAAGCGGCCTTTGATGGCAACGGATAGTTGCGGACCGCCGTGTTTCCTTCGCGGGACGGTCAGAGTGCGGCATTTCTGCGCTTGCCTTTGCGGGGGAGTTCTAGGTCCATTCGATCCAGTTGATCTGGGGTCTGGCCGTCGAGAGGAACTATGCCCGTGGTCGCCGTTGACCACGGGAGACGCCACGTCCCGGAGGGTCCGTTCGCTGGACCCAGCGCCCGGCGGGTCGTTCGCGGTCCTGACGGTGCGCAGGTTCCGGAGCGGTGAGGCGATTGCGTTCATTGGAGGTTCCCTCCAGAGTGCGTCAGCTGAACATTCCTGCAATGGAGCGGTCGCATGGCTGCGGCGGCACTGGCTGGCTTCGCGCTCGGCCTTAGCCTGATCCTCGCGATAGGTGCGCAGAACGCCTTCGTCCTGCGGCAGGGCCTGCGCGGCGCCCATGTCTTTCCCGTCTGCATGGCATGCGCGCTCTCGGACGCCGCGCTCATTGCCATCGGTGTGGCGGGGTTCGCGGCGGTCGCGGAGTCAGTGCCAGAACTGGTGCCGGTCATTCGTTGGGGCGGCGTGGCCTTCCTGCTGGTCTATGGTGCGCTGTCGTTCAGGGCCGCGTTGGGACCGGCGACCGCTCTCGAGCCGGCGGGGAGTGGACCGGGATCCCTGGCGGGGGCCATGGCAGCCTGTCTGGCCCTGACCTGGCTCAATCCGCATGTATACCTCGACACGGTTCTCCTGCTGGGGTCGGTCTCGACCCGGTGGGGCGACAATCGGGCCGCATTCGGCGCGGGCGCCGTGACCGCGTCATTCGCGTTCTTCCTCTCGCTTGGCTACGGTGCAGGGCTCCTGCGTCCGCTCTTCTCCAACCCCGCTTCCTGGAGGGTTCTGGAAGTGGTCATCGGCTGCACCATGTGGGGGATCGCCGCCAAACTTACGATTGGCCCATAGGAAAGGCGTAACCCCAACCGAAAGGTCCATTGCCCGGCGATGATGTCGAATGGGCAGCGTGGTTTGCGTCTGTGGTGCTGCCTTGCCCTTTGGGCTGATCGCGTCTAGTCGCCAACCCATGTTGACGGGGTCTCCACCACCTGCCCGACCGGGACATGGCATTCTCTGGATGGTTATTACTGGTCTGCTGTTCGTCGCTGTTGCGGCGCTCGTGAAGCTTGTCGGTGATCGGATTCCGGCGGCTGAAACGGCTTTCCTGCGGTATCTTTTGGGTCTGGTGTTCCTCATCCCGATGATTCGCCCGATGATTCGCGCGGGGCTGAGCAGGTCGTCACTGCATCTCTTTGGTGCGCGCGGCCTGATCCATGGCATCGGGGTCATGTCCTGGTTCTACGCAATGACGCAGATTTCGATCGCCGAGGTGACGTCAATGTCCTATTTCACGCCAATATATGCCACGATCGGTGCGGCAATGCTGCTTGGGGAGCGACTTGCCGTTCGACGGATCGCGGCAGTTCTGATAGCGCTTCTCGGCGCCTTGGTCATCCTGCGGCCCGGGTTCCGCGAAATCTCTAGCGGACACGTGGCGATGCTCGGCAATGGGCTCTGCTTCGCCCTGTCCTTCCTGATCGCCAAGGTCATGGCCGACCGTGTGCCGGCGTCGGTGGTGGTTGGATGGCTCTCTGTCTTTGTTACAGTCGCGCTGTTTCCGTTTGCGCTGTCCGTCTGGATATGGCCGACCTGGGACGAACTGGGCTGGTTGCTTGCAATTGCCGCATTGGCGACCGCGGGACATTATACGATGACCCTTGCGCTGCGCGCCGCACCTATTGCGGTGACCCAGCCGGTGTCATTCCTGCAACTCGTGTGGGCGACCGTCCTTGGCGCAGTGATCTTCGCGGAACCGGTGGACGGCTGGGTAGTGTTCGGTGGGGTCCTGATCTGCACTTCAGTAACCTTCATCGCTCTGCGTGAAGCGGCGCTGAAGCGGCGTATGGCGGCAAGTGAGGCGGAAGCGACCCGGTTTTGAGCCACTTCACTGGCTCTTGCGATGCAGTCAATTCGGAGCGGAACCGATAGGGCCGAACGAAAGCACTCCGCGAACTGTAAAGAACCGTCGTCGAGGTCGGAATTCCTCAGCGAATCGCCGCGCACGGTATGTGACTGGCCGATCCGGTTTCCTATCGTATCGGCATCCTGCTACGGATTGGTCTGGTGTTGATTGACGGAGGACGGATCGGGAAGAGCGAAGTGGTTCGCCCGCAGCGTCTGGATCAGTCCAGGGTATGATGCTCTCCAATCAGGCAAGCGACTGACCGATTGGAGGTCGTCCGTCCGTTTGTATGCGGGACGGCCGTGCGGTTGCCCGAGATCTTTGAGGTGTGACTTTCCCATGAGTGAACTGAAAGCGGATTTTGTCATTGTAGGTGCGGGGTCTGCTGGCTGCGCCATGGCATATCGACTTGCGGAATCGGGAGCATCGGTGCTCGTTATCGAATTTGGCGGTTCAGACACTGGACCATTCATTCAGATGCCAGCCGCACTGAGCTATCCGATGAACATGAGCCGCTACGACTGGGGTTTCCGGTCCGAGCCCGAGCCAAATCTTGAAGGTAGGAGGCTTGCCTGTCCGCGCGGGAAGGTGGTCGGAGGTTCGTCGAGCATCAACGGCATGGTCTATGTGCGCGGTCACGCAAGAGACTATGAGACGTGGTCCGAGCTGGGTGCATATGGCTGGAGTTTTGCCGATGTTCTTCCTTATTTCCGCAGGATGGAGAACTGGCATGGACAGGAAGGGGATGCCGAGTGGCGTGGAACGGAAGGGCCGCTTCACGTTACCCGTGGGCCGCGCGAGAATCCATTGGTCAGGGCATTCGTCAAGGCGGGCGAGCAGGCCGGCTATCCAGTCACCGCCGACTACAACGGGTGCCAACAGGAAGGATTCGGTGCCATGGAGGCGACGATCTGGAATGGTCGGCGGTGGTCCGCGGCGAATGCCTATCTGAAGCCCGCGCTGAAGCATAGCGGTTGTGCGCTTGTTCGCGCACTGGCGGAGAAGGTGGTGATGGAAGATGGTCGCGCCGTAGGTGTACGGATCCGCCGCCGGGGGAGGTCGGAGACCGTCTTCGCGCACAGGGAGGTCATCATCGCGGCCTCGGCGATCAATTCGCCAAAGCTCCTGATGCTGTCAGGAATCGGACCGGCTTCCGATCTTTTGGCGAAGGGCATTCAGGTGGTGGCTGACCGACCGGGCGTTGGCCAGAACCTGCAGGATCACCTGGAAATTCTGATGCAGATGGAGGCGAGGCAATCGGTGAGCCTCTACAGGCATTGGAATCTGTTCGGAAAGGCCCTTGTCGGTGCCCAGTGGTTGTTGACGGGCCGCGGAATCGGCGCCTCCAACCATTTCGAGACCTGCGGGTTCATTCGGTCCGGTGCCGGAATCGACTATCCGGACATTGAGTTTCATTTCCTTCCGATCGCGATGCGCTATGACGGTAAATCCACAACCGGAGGTCATGGCTTCCAGGCCCATGTCGGTCCAACAAGATCCAAGTCACGGGGGTCGGTGTCGTTGCGGTCGGCGGACCCTCTCGAACCTCCGGTAATTCGGTTCAATTACATGAGCCACGAGGATGACTGGAAGGAGTTCCGTAGCTGTATACGATTGACGAGGGAACTGTTCGCCCAAGAAGCTTTTGGCCCCTATGCTGGAGCGGAGATCTTCCCTGGTACGGATGTCCAGAGTGATGCGGAACTCGACGCGGTGGTTCGTGGGCATGCGGAGAGTTCCTATCATCCCTGCGGCACCGTGCGTATGGGACGACCGGATGATCCGATGGCGGTCGTGGATGCTGAATGTCGGGTGATTGGGGTCGACCGGCTTCGGGTTGCCGACAGTTCGGTGTTTCCGCAGATCACCAATGGAAACCTTAACGGGCCGTCGATCATGCTTGGCGAAAAGGTGGCCGACCACATTCTAGGGCGCGACCCGCTTCCAGCTCTGAATCTGGAACCATGGATAAATCCGAACTGGCAGACCTCTCAACGGTAGGGCCAGCTTTGTTCCCGTGCCGCCGACCGACAGATGGTGGATCATCGTCTATCGTGAGTGCGGGATCCGGAGGCCCGTGGCGGCGAGGCCGTTCCGATTCCTGCGCGAACCGCTGCGATCCTCCTAATCATGGCTCAACAGGCGTTTCATTGCCGGGCAGGACAGGGGTCGGTGCACAGGAAGACGCCGGTCGCCGCTCAGGCACCAAAGTCACGGTTCTTGTCCTGATCGGGAATGGAGTGTTGCCATAAGGCGGAGGAGTGGCCCTATCCGAGTTGGTAGGGCAGAATTCCACGCAGGTTATGGTCCACGCTGAGTTGCCCTTCCAGCGGAGGTACCGATCGCTGATGGCAGTTCCTGCGTTTACAGATGCGGCAGGAGAGCCGATGGCCTGATACGCCGAGCGGTTCGAGACATCAAAGTCGTCGGCATAGACGAGGCGGTCTGCATGGTTGATTTCGCAACCAAGCCCGATCGCATAGCGTCGGACAGGCACCTTGAAGCCGCCGCCAGGCTTGCTGACATCACGTGCGAGGCAGAGATAGCGCATACCGTCTGGAGTTTCGGCGAGCTGGCGAAGGAAACGACCGGGGTTTCGAATGCCTGGTGCACATTCCAGAGAGGGCAGGCTCCCCCAAAACGGGCAAACTGAAGTCTTGTGGCCGAATGGCGCCTGGTAATCGTGCCGGCTTGATCGACACGGACAAAAAAGAAGGGCACACCCTTCGCACCTGGACGCTGCAATGTGCTTAGGCGATGTGCGACCTGTTCGATCAAGGCACCAAACAGATCCGCCATCCGTTCGAGGTCGTGTCGGGTTTCCTGCGCCGCCTTCAGAAAGGTGCCATAGGGCAGAAGTGCCGCGCCAGCGAAGTAGTTCGCGAGTCCAATCTTGGCGATTGCCCGTGCCTCTCGAGTTCGGAAGCGGGCAAGGCCAAGTGTGGCTTCAAGGAGATCATTGTGCCCGATCAGCGCCATCTGATGCAGGATCTGAAAGTATCTGGTTGCGGGGGAAGCGCGGGAAGATAGTGTCAGCACCCGTGTTGAGGTATCGAATGATCGAAGCAATTCGACATCAGCGGTGCATACGGTGACGTCGAGATCCTCAAGGCTCAGGACCGTCGCGTCATAGCGATCCACCACCGCGGCAATTGTTCGCGAATAGTTTTCGGCGGCGCGGTCGACGGCGTCGATGTGGTTGTCACAATAGAGGGGGTGTCGAAATCTCAAACTGAAATCAAGATATTGCGGTGGCAAAGCGGATAGAGCAACATGATCAGATCCGTCGCGTAAGTAGAGCCGGGGCTGGCCATGGCCGAGACGCTGGTGTCAACTCGAGGGCGGTCGCGGTCGGCGCACCCGAAGGCTTGGCTGCCGGGACCTAGGGATGTTTTGTGCAGGAGGAGGAGTGGAGTGGGGCCTGGTCCTGAATGTCCGGGAGATTGCTGCCTGGATTTGCGAAGTCCAACATGGCCTCGCTCATGATGTCCAGAAGCCGCCCATAATGAGATATTCGTTCCAGGCCAGAGCGGTGGGTGAGCCCGATATCGAACGGATGCAATTCTTCACCCATATTCAGCGGCACCACCCCGGCACCCATCCCGCTGCGATAGATCATAGCGGTTTCAAACAATAGAAAATTCTCGCGAAGAACCACTTCAATACATGACTGAAGCGAGTTCGTCTCAAGGACAACCTTTGGCAGCGAAGCGTCATTTCGGCGCAAATATGCTGCCAGAGAACCAAATATTTTTGCCGAAGGCGAAAAAAGTACAAATGGATAGTTTGCCAATTCCTTTGCATTCACCTTTGCCCTTTTGGCAAGCGGGTGTTTTTTTGACGCCAAAACGACGAGATCCGATTGAGCTACGCGCTTGGTCTTCAGGTCCTTTTCCGCTTCACTTTCTGGAAGTACACCGGCATATATTTCGGCCTTTCCAAGCTGCAAGTCCCGCACAAAATCCTTTGTATCAATCGATTTTACGTTCAACCGTATACGTGGGAAGAGCCTGTGGAAACGACCCAATATCGTGGGTATCACGATCATCGACCAGATCGGGCCCGCGATGATGTTGATCGTGCTATCCTGATCATTGATCACGTTCCGAATACTCTGCAACGCATGGTCATATTCAAGGGCAATTGACCTTGCGTGTTTGAGAAACAATTCTCCCGCAGGGGTCAGGGCGACACCATTTGCAACTCGTCCAAAGAGTTGAGTGCCTACGGTCTCTTCCAACTTCCTTATGCCCTTTGACATTGCGGGCTGTGATACGTTCAAGGTCCGCGCAGCATCGCTGATGCTGCCTTGCTCAGCGATCGCAATAAACTGATGCAGGTGAATAAGGTTGGGAAACGGATGCCTCAACGGACACGATCCTCGTAGTGTCACGTCCTCAGACTAGCACCCGGCGATACCTGAAGCAAATGCAATACGTCAGACCGTTTCACCAGGATCCCAAGTGATGACCAGCTTTTCGATCAACGAAACGATGGTGAAGCCCGCAATTGCGATTACCGACGCAGTCAGGATGGTGGCAAACAGCCGGGGCGCATCAAAATCAAACATGCTTTGAATCAAGACATAGCCGATACCCTTGTTGGCTCCGATCCATTCTCCAACGATAGCGCCAAGGACACACATGGTCACCGATATTTTCAGAGCCGAAAAGATGTAAGGAAGCGCACCGTAGATCCGGATGAAGCGGAATACCTCACTGCGCGACGCCGAAAGAACGTGCATCAGTTCCAACAGGTTTGGACTGACCGCACGAAGACCGCGGACGGCATTGACCAATGTCGGGAAAAAGCAGATCAGAGCGGCCACTGCGATTTTCGGCTCCATGCCATTGCCAAGAATCAGTTTCAGCACGGGCGCTATCGCAACGATGGGGATCGTCTTGATCAGAATCGCGACGGGATAATACATCTCCTCGATCAGCTTGTTGTAGACGAACGCGACTGCCACCAGAATGGCGATCGTGTTTCCGATCAGGAAACCAAAAAATGCTTCCGTAATCGTTGGAACGGCATTGTCGATCAGTAGGGCCCAGTCGCGTCCGATGGCGCCAAAGACGTCAAGTGGTGTTGGCACCAGATAGTCGGGCACCGCCAGAATCATGCACAGTGCCTGCCAGACAATCAGCATGGATGAAAAGCCAATGCCGCCCATGATGGTGACACGCAGAGGGCCTTCAGGTGGCAAGCCGCCTGTAAGCCCTCGGCTTTCTTCGGGGCCACCTATGGTTTCATCCCGCATCAAGACAGGCCCGCAACCCTGCAACTTGTGCACCCACTCGGGGATCATCCTTCAGTTCCAAGGTACGCTCTTCAGGCAGGTCCACCTCAAGAACTTCGCCAACACGGCAAGGACGTTTGCTCAGCACCACAACGCGTTGAGACAGGAAAACAGCTTCCTGCAGCGAATGAGTGACAAATACGATGGTCATTCCACCATGCCGCCAAATCCGCAGAAGTTCAACATTGAGTGTATCGCGCACCAGTTCATCCAATGCCCCGAAAGGCTCATCCATCAGCAGGATTCTTGGTCTTGTAACAAGGGCGCGGGCAATCGCCACCCGCTGCCGCATGCCGCCTGATAGTTCGGAAGGTCTTGCATCCACGAACCCGTCCAGTTCCACCAGCCGCAGCGCTTCCAGGGGATCCATCGCGTCAGACTGGGCTTGCTGGTTGCCAACCTTGAAAGGGAGACTCACATTCTCCATCACGGTCGCCCACGGCATCAACACGGATTGCTGGAAGACCATTGAGAAAAGCCGCTGCTTCCGCGCCTGTTGCGGACTGCTGCCCAGAATCTTTGCACTACCCCTTGTCGGTTGCAGAATATCTGCGATGACGCGCAAGAGCGTAGATTTCCCGCAGCCTGAGTGCCCAATGAGGGAAACAAACTCACCTTCTGCAATGGAAAGATCAACGTTACCCACAGCTTCAAGGGTCTTCCCCCTGGCGCTAAAGGTAACGTTGACCCCGGAGAGCTGAATCGCGGCGGGTGCCAAGATTCCCTCCCTATAGGAGTCACACCAAGCCCAATTCAGTCTCTCTTGGTGCGTTCCACAGCCTCGAGGATTGATCCATCATGGATGTCCGCTGCCTTTAACTCCGCTGAGATTTCACCAAGTTTGGCATACCGGTCCAATGCCTGCTGCCAACGCTCGGCAGAAACATTACCAAAACCCATGTTTGCTGTTTCATCGGTATAGACAAACTCATCAATGATGATCTTGAGCGCGGGGCCTTCCCGGTTCGCCTGCAGCGCCGGCGCAAAGGCGATCATGAGTTCCACCGACTCATCCTGATTGTCAGCAACCCAGGCCCAAGCTTTGTCGACAGCCTTCAGAAAAGCTTCAAAGGTTTCGGGGTCATTGGCGAGCGCATCCTTTTGGGCCACATAGTAGTTCGACTGGAATTGAAGGCCATTGTCCCAGATTGACTGACTGTTGTAGCCGCCGGAGTGTTCCAGAATCGGCGCAATCTGAGCCAGATTGGTTGGCCAGCCCCCAACAATGTCGACCTGATCCTGCATCAAGGCCGGTGTGCCGGCTTGAACACGGGTAATGTCATCCAGTTTCAATCCGACATTGTCCAAAAGAACTGCGATCTGTGGGGTGGCGCTTGGCGGAGCTCCCACGCGCATTCCCTTCCAGTCTGCAACGGATTTTATGTCCTTTTCGCCTAGAGAATAGAATGTCAGAGGAGCCCTTTGAAACGACGCACCGAAGGATGCCAACGGGAGACCCTTGTTGGCGGAGTACATGATCTGCGGTGCATATGCGATTACGACGTCGGCAGCCCCGCCCATCAATTCCTGAATGGGATTTGCTGCGGGACCGCCGGGTAGGATGGTCACGTTTAGCCCAACCTCTTCAAAAAAGCCGTTCTCCAAAGCTATAATTTCACCGGCTGAAGATGCATCTGGCAACCATGCCAGCTGCAAGGTAAGGTCCTTCGCATGAGCCGCGGTGGTGGTTGTAAACGACATACCCAGAGCTGTCGCAGCAGCGATGATGGTCTGTTTCGTAATCATAAGAACGGTCTCCCTATTGACGTTTCCGCTTATTCCGCCATTTCGATCAACCTCGCCTGTGTCGGGGCATCGGCGTCTTCAAAGAAACGCAGAACCACCCTGTCCAGTAAGGCGTCCGGGAAGGCGAAGTTCCCTGCATAGGAATCCGAGACCTGAAGACCGACGTCGCGTCCCACATCAAGGCCCCAGAATGAAAGGTGGCAGGCCACCCGGGGGATATGGACGCACGTTGCCTCCACCTCGTCAACCATCAACTTCGCAACCGCTGTGGCGTCCGGATTGACCCAAAGCTGCAAGCCGCAGGTCTGACTGTGCTTTCCGATGCCAGTGGAGCAGGAAACACGGTTCCCCTTCTGAACATGCTCGAAGCTCAGCGATTGATCCTTTATGTAAAGCGTATAGCCACCACGGCTGTCTCCAGACGAAATCAACACGCCTTCAGCCATATCCAGTGTCGCGCGGAAATACGCTGTGATGTCCATAGACCGCTCGGTGGACGTAATCATCAACGCATTGGGGATATGGCTGGTACCCGGATAGAGCGTGACTTCGTCGGCCGCCATAATTCCGTTCGGTTGGCGGAAGTTGATGATGTCCACCAACGTTCGATCATCAAGCGGCAGTACGTCATTGGCTTCCGCTTCCCGCCACCAGATATCCTGCAACTCGCGCAACTTCCTGGGGTGCACATTCGAGAGATCATGGCATTCAGAAAAGTCCAGCTTCAGATCGTAGAGACGCCATTCATCGGCGGCATAGTCCTCACCCTTTTCGTGGCTTGAGACAGCTTTCCACCCGTCAGAATAGATCGCCCGGCGGCCGAACATTTCCCAGTATTGAGTCTGTCGCGGCGCGGTGGCTTTGCTGTGACTGAAGCTGGTCGCAAAACTTTGCCCGTCGAAGGCAGCGGCGCGCGAGTTTCCGGCAAGCTCCATGAGCGTTGGCGCTATATCGATTGCATGAAGAAACTGATTGCGCACCTCGGTAGTCTCACGGATTGATCGCGGCCAGTGAATCACAAGTGGAGAACGAACTCCGCCAAGGTCCACATATTGCTTGTAGCGCCGGAATGGCGTGTTGCCGGCCATCGCCCAACCCTGCGGATAAAGAGCCGGCCCATTCGGTCCACCGATGTCATCTAGTCGGGGGAGCATCTCGGCCACAGATTCAGGCTGCCCCGAATAGTTGGCATTTGTATCGACAGCCCCGTCGGGGCCGCCCTCGCGGCTGGCGCCGTTGTCCGACATGATCAAGATGACCGTGTTGTCGAACATCTCAAGACGTTTCAGTTCGGCGACGAGGCGACCAATCTGCTCATCGGTATGTTCCAGAAATCCGGCAAAACAGGCTTGCAGCCTGATGTAGAGCCGCCTTGCGTCTTGATTGAGACTATCCCAAGCCGGAATTTCATCATTGCGTGGCGTCAGTTCGGTGCCTTCCGGTACAATTCCCATCTCAATTTGTCGCGCCAGACGGTCTTCGCGCGTTCTGTCCCATCCCTTTTCGAATATAGGCACATAAGGGTCCAGGTAGCGACTTTCGACTTGGAACGGGGCGTGGGTCGCGCCGAACCAAAGGTTCATGAAAACAGGCGCATTGGGACGATAGGTGGCATGCTCACGAAGGTAGGAGACCGCGCGGTCAGCCAGATCCTCGCTTAGGTGATAGCCATCGCCGAATTTTGGATGTGCCGTGTGATTGTCTTCATGAAGCTCGGGCGCGTAATGATTGGTGCAACCGCCAAGAAAGCCATAAAACTTGTCAAATCCGCTTTGCAGAGGCCAGGCATCGAAGGGTCCCGCCGGCGTGATCTCCTGTGCTGGCGTGAGATGCCATTTGCCCACCATATAAGTTGCGTAGCCCTGATCTTGCAGAAGCTTCGGCAGCATTGGAATATCGGACCTGACCCGACCGCGCCCGCTTGGAAAACCTGTATCGGTATCGGCGAGATTCCGCATTCCGACATTGTGGTGGTTGCGCCCGGTGAGAAGGCTCGCCCGGCTTGGAGAGCAAAGTGGTGTGACATGGAAATTGTTGTAACACAGCCCGTCTTCAGCGAGGGCATTGATGTGGGGCGTACGAATCTCTGACCCGTAGCAGCCGAAGTCAGACCACCCCGTGTCGTCGAACAGAATTATGATGATATTGGGTGGCAATTCTTCCCGGCTCCTTGGCGATGGCCACCAGGGCTTACTTTCCAAGTAAGTAAGGCCTATTCTGTCCGGGAATCTCTCCATGCTCAGCTGCTTCCAGTTTCAAGCTCATTTCAGTATTAGTCGAGACAGCGAGTTTCATGGCATTCTAAATTCTTAAAATGGCATTCCATTTGGTTATGCCACAGGCTTTGCGCCCCCTAATCATGACCGGGATTTATCGACTGCACGGTTGCTCTGGGGGAGCAAAGTCGCCGGTGGAGATCTCTGTCACGTCGCACCCGAATTCCTGCGCCAAAGCGAGCACCATGCCCGCCGAAACGGGACGGTGGTTGTTCTTCATCTGGCTCAGATAGGGCAGGGAGACGCCAAGTTTCTTGGCAAAGGACTTTTGTGTGACGCCGAGGCGACTTCGGATCTCTCGCAGTTTAACACCTGCATACAGCTTTTGGGTGGCCATGGGCCATTGTAACGCCAATTCAGGGGTTTTCACGCGCCAACAGCATCGGGAATCAAAAAAACTGATGGAGCTCCGGTTCAGGCGGTATGGGAGCGATCCTGTCACGGACCAATTTTGCCAGTCTTTCGTACTCCGAATATGCCTTGGAGACCGCCATGGCATGACTGCCAATGGCACCGTCTGCACTTTTGAGGTGAAAGATGGGTTTTCGGACCTCCTGTGCCATAGGAATCAAACTCAGGTAGTGCCGAATTGATGCCAGGCAGTTTTCATCCTCCACCGGCCTGCTCGGAAAGGGACCGACTTCGCGGTCCAGAATGTATCGGCGGAATGTATCGGGTATACGGTTGGCCCACGTTTGATTGGCTCGGCCAGGTCGGTCAAAACGGACGCCATGCTGCTGTATCACGTATCCAACCGGCTTCATGTTTCCGGATGGCAGCGGAAATTCGGGTTCACTCCAGCATTCTCCGCTTATTGACCACTCATCTTTCCAGCGCTTCAGTACTGGACCAAGAGTCCTCAATCCCAGAAGTGAAAGCAGGTCGGGGCCCAGCGGAACGATGATGTGATCGGTGGCGATCAGAGCGGCACGGTTCAGGGCACCAAGACCTGGGCCGAGGTCGACCAGAACAACTGTCGCGTCCGTCGTCTCGGCGGCTTCACGGATGACCTGCCGGATTCCAGTAAGGATACGGAACGGGCAGGATGAGTCGGAGTCTCCTTGTGCATTGTGCCATTCATCTGAAAGAGCGATTTCAACACCGGACAACGCAATGTCGCCTGGAAGCAGCCCCAGTGTTTCGGAAACCCGAACGACGTCCGGCGATCGTAGGATTCCCGCCACAGTCAGGGGGTGAATGCACTGATGAATGGTTCGATTTCCGGCATCATCGCACCAGATTGATATGAGATCGTCTTCGCTGAGAAAGTTCACCGTGAGATTGGCTTGGGGGTCGAGATCACAGGCAAGAACGCGCTCGCCGATTTCCGACAGCATCCAGGCCAGGTGATAGACCAGGGACGTCTTTCCCACACCGCTCCTGTTGGCGCAGAATGCGAGTATTGGCGCGACCATCAAACAGCTTCCCTGGTTGTGGCAAGACCCTTCACCGTTGCAAGCACATGCGTAGCGTTGACCCTGAACTCAGGACCCGAATGTCCGGCTTTGCGCAGCAGGCGCTGCGTGGTTGGAATTCCCACGCCGAACCGTTGGACGTATCCCAATACTCGCATCGACTCGGCCAGATTCGGATTGCGGTAGTCTGTCACGCCAGGCTGGGCGAAATTCCCGGTCGTAACGGACCCGAACGGTCCGCCTGGATTCTGGATTTCGATCCTGTCATCGAACCATGTGACCCGCACAGGTGCATTCGATGCTTCATAATCGCGATGAACCACCGCGTTGCGCACGAGTTCCTGTATGGCACCTAGAGGATAGCTATCCTCACGGCTCTCCCTGTCTTGACTGACGATATCAATCCGACGTCGGTTGTGCGCCCGCAGCTTGTCGTCCAGACGTGACAGCACTTCGGAAACCGTCCCTTCAATCGCATTCTCATCAATGATCGGGTCAGAGAACTCGACCCCTCCAATGCGCAGAAACTGCACATAGGCACCAGGAATGCGGTCGCGTGGGCTGACCCCAAGCACCAATAGTCCGAGAATCGTGGCCTGCCTGTCGTCGACGGATGCGATCATTTTTGTTGCGGCCAGCCGTTCGTCCAGGCTTCGTTCATTGGCCCGCAGGAGTTCGCGATCAACTGCATTGGGCAGGTATTCGGTTTCGAAAGAAATCCTGTCCAGATCGGCGACATCGGTCCCGAGTACCGGAGTGAGGTCGAAAGGAATGTCCCCGTGACGTCGCCGCTCGTTCAGCACCCGTTCGTCCTGAGCCGATGCTATACCCCGTCGCGGTCCATTTCGTATGTGAATTGCGCCCTTATAGCGAACAGGCGGAGAGTCGGACGGAAGAACGGTTACAACCGCAACTTCATGTCCAGCATAGGTGCGCCTCTCGACCAGGATCACAGGCGGTGGAACGATATTGCCATCGCTGCGCATGTCAACCAGTGTGCGAAGCATCTCGTCGGTGACTGAATTCCCGGTTGGAGTTCCATCGTCTCGCAGCCCAACAACGACTATACCCTTCTGATTCGAGCCGCCAAGATCGTTGGCGAACGCACAGATCGCTTCCCGTACCCGATCCCGCGCACTGCCTCCGAGAGATTCCTTGAATTCAACCCGGTCGCTTTCCTCACCCTCAATCAGGCGGTTAAATTCCTCATCGTCGATCCTCAATGTCCTGCGATTCATCTCAGTGATTCCGATCTGGGGCGTTCATGGCTTGGCAACATGGTCAAGCCTCGAGGCAGTGGCGTTCCCGTAGGGTCATGTTTCCCGTGGGCTGTCATCTTGTCTTGGGATTATCTGGAGTCTCTCGTTCGCTGTTACTTGGGTGTCAGGATTAGCGGCTGATCATTTGGCGCGGTCAAGTGTGTTTCACCGATTGTTCAGGGTCGTGCGGAAATCACGTCCTTCAGGGACGCGTGAGTTGCGGATGGCGTTTGCCGCCAGGGATTGCAGCAGCCCGAGCGGTTCATTCAGGCAACCAGATGTACTGTATCATATCGAAGGAAGAGCCGCTTTGTATAGTTCAGTGACTGTGCGGTTGCGAAATTCGCGAATGCTGGACCGGTTCTGAAACAGCTGTCGCCGAGGAAGACCCTCCAGAAACAGGGGGAGTTTGGTGGCGAGTCGGGCCATCGGGTTCCTCGGAACCGACCAGGCCTTGGATGTTGCCATGTAAGTGATATGTCGAAGCCGCCCAATTCGACCATGATGTATTGCCTAGATCCGCTCCCAACTTCCGCCTGCACTGTTTGACCTCACCGAAGCATGGATGAACCGGACACCTTCGGCGCCCTGTTCGACGCCAGGCAAGTCAAGCCAATCATCGGGTGCCCGGATTCCGTCCCTTCGGATTGCAACTGCCATAGCGAATTCAGTATACAGATTGGCCCAGGCCTCGATCAGGCCCTCTGGGAAGCCTCGGGCGGTGCGGACAATGCGCTCGGTTCTCGCCGAAACGCCGTGCCCGTGGCCTCGGGAAATGACTTGGTCGGGTTGCCCAAACCGATTCAGTTTCAGGCGCTCGCTATCCTCCATGTCCCACTCGAGCCCGCCGTCTGAACCAAACACTCGAAGGCG
Organism: Paracoccaceae bacterium; assembly: GCA_965203605.1. Taxonomy (GTDB): domain Bacteria; phylum Pseudomonadota; class Alphaproteobacteria; order Rhodobacterales; family Rhodobacteraceae; genus JAPOUP01. The sequence goes on from OZ241902.1 coordinate 343,938, forward strand.
AAGACCACCGCGATTCCCCGGTGCGAGTCGTGTCACCATGAGTGTGCCCGGGACCCCGCCATCGTAGCGGAGGCCAATGAATGCCGTATCCTCCAGTGGCTTCGGTGCACCGCATACGTGGAAGTCGGCCCGGACATCGGTGATGCGGAGTCCCGAAACGAATTGCGCCAAATGTGCGGCGTGGGTTCCAATATCACCCACGCAGCTCGTAGGGCCGGAGGAATTCGGATCAAGGCGCCACTTCACATGCGGCGCATCGTGTGAGTCGTCGGGAATCATCCAATCCTGCATGAACTCCACGTGAATCTGGTTGATTCGACCCAAAGCACCTGAAGCGACGATTTCACGTGCCTGTCGGATCATTGGATAGCAGGACATCACATAGGAGACCCCGAAGACGCACCCTGTGGAGGCCGCGTGCGCAACCAGATCGTTCGCCTCGTCAACCCTGTTTGTCAGCGGCTTGTCGCAGAGGACGTCAATTCCTGCGTCCAGCATCTCCCTCGCCGGAGCGTGGTGCAGATGGTTTGGAGTCGTGATCGCCACCGCATCGACACCGTCGACTCGCGCGGCTTCGGATTCCGCCATTTCCGTGAAAGTGAAATAGGACCGCTCAGGGGCAATATGGAAGTCCTTCGCCTTCCTGTGCGCCCGTTGCCGATCAGATGACAGGGCGCCCGCCACCACCTCCCAACGGTCACTGAGCCGGGCTGCGGCTGCCTGCGTAGTGGCAATTCGACCGCCGCCAATGATTCCAAGGCGCAAACGTCGTGACAGCCGGGGAAATGGGCCTTCGAAGTCGAATGTGGTGGGCGAGAGTCTCTCTGTCATGGGGTTGGAACCTTACTTAGGCGGCTTTGCTCCATCAGGTAACATCTCAACCGCCATGAAGATGGATGGTGTGATCGTTTCGAACTGATGCCAAGGATAGTTGCCTTCCTCGTCATACATTGGACGATGGGTGGTGCCGGGTGCCATCAATTCCTCGAGATAGAGCGTTGATATATCCTTCTCACGGCATTGCTGCATTTTACCAAACCCCACGATCTGGGTATGCACCTCGCGAAAGCCCGGTAAGGGGCAAAATGCGTGGTCTCGGTGAAGTCCAACATTTAGGGGCACGCTGCCCGAATGATACATGGTGAAACCGAACCTTCCGACCCATACTTTCGGGGACATGAAATGGCTGACACCGCGCAGTCGTTCTTCCTGCCGTACGTCGAAGGCGGAGGGCCATGTCTTCCTCACTTCCGCAAATAGCGCCTCTTCGTCGGGATGGTCCGCAAACCGTCCAATGAGTACGGCACAGTCCACGCCGTGCAGATCAACGTCAGCCACCACAACTGATTGCAGCGAGCCGAGCGTCTGCCTCAGGATGCGGATTGGAGATTCCGAGAGATTGAGCAGAATCACTCTGCCCTGAACCCGGTAAGCCGGTTCATCGGCGATCAAGTGAATGGAAAAAAACGGTTCGGCAATCTCGAGGCTTTCAACAGGCATCAGTGGGTACTCTTGAGGGGCAGTTCCGGCAAAGGGTCGGGACGCTCACAGCGGCTGGACAGATCAACAAACCGGCCAAGGCCGGAAGAGGTGAGCATTCCCTCAATCGCTTCAAAGACATGGAAGGCCATATCTCCGCTGGCGCGTGCTTCGCGCTGCTCACTCACGGCGTTTGCAAGGTCAAGCAATCCAATCCCACGCGCATCGTAGTTATATCCGTGGGTGTTCTCAGCGATGGACCAGCTTGAGGGAGCCTTTGGACGCGGTCGCATGGTCCATCGCGCTGTCTCGCGGGTTCGATACCAGACGGGGCCTTGAAATACATTGGCTCCATCTCCTGGATCGGGATCGGGAATGCAGATCGTTCCCTCCTCGCCGTAAATCTCAAGCCTCGGTGTTTCGCTCTCCCAGACATCGAAACTCACCATCAACTGGCCAATCACACCACTTTCGAACTCCATCAGACCCAGACAATGCGTGTCGACCTCTACAGGCATCATTTCCCCTTCGCGTGGTCCACATTCAATCATGCGTTCCGAGAACGATTTCCGCGCCATCCCGGCTACACGGCGGATCGGCCCAAGACAGAAAACCATAGCTGTCAGGTAATAGGGACCGAGGTCCATAAGCGGCCCGCCACCCTTCGCATAGTAGAAGTCCGGATTTGGGTGATGTCGTTCGACGCCATGGGTTGGGACAAAGGCCGCCACCCCGGTTGGTGCCCCGATGGTCCCACCGTCCAGGAGCTTACGTACCGTCTGCCAGCGTCCGCCCAGAAAGGTATCAGGGGCATTGCCCACGAGAAGTCCCTTGTCCCTACCAAGTGCCAGGAGGGCCAGACCTTCATCACGATCGGTGACGAGCGGTTTTTCGGCATAGACGTGTTTGCCGGATTCAAGCGCAAGTCGGCTGATCGTGAAATGCGCCTCCGGAACAGTCAGATTCAGAACCGCATCAATTCCGGCGTCAGCATAGATTTCGTCAGGGGTGCAGGCTTTGGGGATGCCATGCTGAGCTGCCTTCGTACGACTTTCCTCGATATCCAGGCTCGCACAGGCAACGATCTCAAGGCCGTCAAAGTCCGCGCAGTTCTTCAGGTAGATGTCACTGATACGGCCGCAGCCGATCATGCCGACGCGAAAGGATTTCATGCGGTATCCAGTTGTAGGTCGCCTTGACTCGGCAGATAGCTTGACCGCAAGAGCGAGTGCAAGTGCGCAGCCCGTCCCAAGTCGGACACGTGAACGCCGATCGAGGTGGTTCCGGTCTTCACGGCGCTGTCCACTCCCAATCAGTGTTTCGCATGCCCGCCGTACTGTGTATGAGTCGGATCCCCACCGTCCGGACTGTCTGTCCGGTACGCGTGGCGCTTTCTGATACGTGCTTGACGAGGTGGCGAACCTAAAATTCGGAGTAATAGGGGTCGGGCGAGGTGCAGCTGCGAACCGCAGATGGTTATCTGAGCAACTGGACGATGGCCGGTGCTGCACTTCGGACTGGAAGTGGGGGTTATTGTTGGGCGTGCGGACAAAGCCGTCCGTTGACGACATTGACCTTGCAGACTCGGTCGCGCAAGGCCTTGATATTTCCGCCGCGGAGGCTCTGATTTCGGCAATTGGTCGTGCCGCTGTTGTTGGTCCTATGATCCCCGAGGCCACACTTCGCAGAGCCAAAAGAACCGCAAGGCTCTTTCGCGCGAAATGAGTTAACGGCTTTATGAAGTCAGTCGCGTTGTCGATACCGTCAGCCGGGCATATCACGGTGACGGAGAGGCAATTTCGCGCTTCTTGGGCAGGCCCCATGATTTACTCGGTGGGGGTTCACCTATGGAAATGGCGCGATCAAGTTCTGCAGGTGCCGAGGCTGTCATCAATATGCTGAGACGAGCCGAGTCTGGCTTCGTCGTATCAGGACGTCAGCAGGCGTTCGAAGGATTGACGGACTGCTGAACGCATACCGGATTGGAGATCCCAGCGGCGAGTTTGCCATTTGGGATGAAGGAGGTGCGGTTGACCTCAGGGCGGTGGCATGAAGCAATGGCAGCGGTCATCTACGCATCAGAGCATTATTCGACCGCCATGGTCGAAAAGTTTGTACGCTATTAGGGCCCCATGCCTTCCAACCAACACCTTATCGAAATCACGATCCCTTTTGGGACGAGTTATGAGGTTGTAAATGTCGATCTAGTCGATGGCTGGTCAGCGCCGAATGCAAAGGTGGCGAGAGATTTTGGTCGCGGCTGGTTTCAGGCAAGGCGCTCGGCCATTCTGGTCGTTCCTTCTGTCGTTGCACGCATGGAACGCAATATTGTGTTCAACACTCAACATCCCGATTTTCGAATGGTCTCGACTGGGCTTTAAAGACCAATTTGGTGGGATAGCCGTCTATTCCGCCCGAGCTGAAGCGAGGGTCGTTCCCCTTCAGCCGCCTTAGGTGCTGCCCTTTGGACGCCAGCCTGTCCGGACTGAGGCCGCTCCTAAACCGCACCAAGAAATATCAAATACGACTCTGACGACCAGCACTTTCAATTGAATCGGCAATTACAGCAAGTGATTTAGGACGACCATATGTTCCCCTTATGTGTAGGTCACGTAAGTTATCAGTTCCCCATCTTGCCAGGCACTCAAATACTGCAGACACGGCTTGCTGCCTAGATTTGACTCGGGAGGTATCCTGTTTCTGTTGATTTAGAAAAGCGCGAACATTGTGTATGTTTGGCATGAAAGCCTTTTGCTCATACTCATCCGCGAGAGTCATCAGGACAACCTTCTTCTGCTCATCTTCGACCTTGAGGGCCTCTACGACATTTCTCGCATTTGGCTTCGCTCGCGGATTCTTGTTGCGTGTTGAAGCTGACTCCTTCTTAGTATCTCCTTTGCCAACTTTCGCATCGCAAGCTTCCAATAGATGCACGACGTTTCTATATCCGAACTCATCAACGAGTGCTGATAGAATTCTTTGGGCGGCAACGTGACGCATAGTCATCCTCCTCGCACGAAAAATCCGAGCATTGTCAGAAACTCGTCTGATATTTCTCGAAATTCTGGTTCAGCATTGCCTGTATGGCTGGGGAAAGACTCCTGCATGAGCTTTGGATAGCCCCGAGAGAGAAACATTTCGTTAGTCATTATTGGCCACTTATACTTTTCGGCTTGCTCATGAATGTCAACCCACGCAGCATGATGATGCGGCCCTCTGGGCGAATACGATGACTCGCTGTTGTTTATCAGTACGCCGAGCACATCAATTGCATGAGCAGGATTCCGGGACCTAAAATTTTCCAAAGATTCATTCAGAAGTGGGAAGCCGATTGTAGAAAAAAACTCCGTCCGAACTGGAACTAGAATATATCGAGACGCATGGTATGCGGTTATGGTGAGGACAGATTCTGTAGGTGCGCAATCGATGATTATAAGATCTTTTTCATTCATTTTTTTCGAAATAAATCTCGCCAATGCGCGGGTATCGGGTCTGACCGAATCAATTAAATTGTCTGAGAAGTCAAATCGAGAAGGTATCAAGTGAAGGTTTTCACGGTTAGCGACCTGCTTTACTATCTGTTCTGCTCCAACCGAAATAGAGGATCCGTGTTGGCTGGAAGGAGGCTTGTAGTCATTAAGGAGTTCAACGATGGATGCCTCACGACTCTTCATAAATTCCCGATATTCATGTTCGGTCATGAGAGCTTGGCTCAAATTGGACTGCGGATCAATGTCTACCGCCAGAACATTTAGACCACCTTTCGCAGCATATCTCGCGAGTAGCGCTGCGATGGTCGTCTTGCCAACGCCACCTTTCAAATTGATTATCGATACTACGATGGGGGCCGTCTCTGTCTTTCTTGGCACGTTTCCAGTCCCGGTCGTTTAGTCATCCTGTTGGGTTGGAACCATTTTTAGCAAAGCCATAGGTCGATTGCAATCGCCATGTGCTTCGCTCTTTGGTGATGCTGCGCTGAGATGGACGTAGGTTTTGGTTGGGTTGCGGTTCAACGGTTCGGGCATGGCTCTGCAACATGGCAGGCGATGCGGCAATCCGGTCGTTGCTGGCATTGGCGATGTCAGATCAGCTCACTGCGGACGGAATTGGCTGTTGCTGTATTGCGGAACCAACACCGTAGCTTGGCGGTGGCCCTAAGGCAAAGAGAGATCCACACCTGTGCACACCGGGACGGCAAGGGTATTCGGGGTCTGCGGTGCCTTGGCATGTGAGTCATCCAGACGGGAGTCAGCCATGATTCCGGAAGTGTCAAGGAATCAATGGGTTGGGAATGTCTTGCTCCGGAGGCGAATGTCTGGAAATGGGTGAATATAGAAGACACTCTCGGGGTGTGGACAGGCATCGGAAAGGATACCAATCTTGGTTCCGCGAATTGACCGCAGTGTTCTTTCGTGACCGTATTCACTTTGCCGCAGCATCGCCGCTCATGACGTAAAGGGCTATGGCGTGAAGGTCTGCGTCGCTCAGGAACCCTGTGCCGTGGTTGACGACTTCCGCCATGTTCCCACCAAAAACATCCCCGTCGGGGAGAATTCCAGTTCGAAGCGAGAATACGAGATCGTCGGCGGTCCAACCCCTGGATCGGAGGTCATCCGATCGAATGGACGGAGCCCGCCCTCCGCCCGGAAGGCGGTCATTCCCCGCAAGGTTCTGGTTGCGAAGGCGCGCACCCGCGTAATTGCGTGGGGTATGGCATGCGCCGCAATGAGCGGCTCCGCGCACCAGCCAGCGTCCGCGATTCCAGGAATCCGACTGTCCGGCGACTGGCTTGGTATCCGGTGGCCAAAGAAACGCCGTTCGCCAGAGTTTCAGACCCCATCGTTGGTTGAACGGGAACCGTAGCTCGTGCTGCGGACTCCCTTCCGGCATCGGCGGCACGGTCTGAAACGCAGCCCAGAGGTCCGCAATGTCCTGGTCGCTGAATTCCGCATAGAACGGATAGGTGAAGGCCGGATAGTAAGGTTCTCCTTCCGGCGAAATGCCCTGCCGTACTGCCTTGGCGAATTCCTCAACCGACCAGTTTCCAATTCCTTGATTGGGGTCAGTGGTCAGATTCGGTGGATGGATCGTGCCAAAGTCAGTCTTTAGAGCCCGGCCGCCGGCAAGGAGGGCGCCTCGGGAACCGTGATCCGTATGGCAGGCGATACATCCGGAAGCCCGAGCCAGATATGTCCCACGATCCACATCCCCGGAAAGTGTGATCGGTTTGGGTTTTTCGCCGATGGGCCATGCCAACAGCAAAGCAAGCGCGGCACCTGCCAAAACCACCAGCGCGAGGAAGGCCCCGAACCAAAGCCGCAAGCTTCAGAACCTCTTGGCCCGAAACTTCGTATGGCAATTCGAACAGACCTTGGTCATGGCCAAAAAGCTCGCATCGACCGGCATATCCGCCAGCGCTTCAGCGTCTGGATTCGCGTTGGAGGCGTCCCCCGCCAACATACCGGAGCCTTGCCCGGTTCCACCGTCACCAAGTCCGTTGTCCGCCGCGCGCCTCATGTCTTCCGCCGCGACGGTAAGTGCGTCCGCGAGTGCATCGAACCCAGCCCAGTCTTCCCAGATCGTGTCCAGCGCCTCTGAGGGAGGTGCGTTGGAGCCTTCCGGGAAGAGGACGGTCAGCGCATCGCCGCTATGGGCAACGATGACGTCTGCCGCTGTCTTGACGGCGGCGGCATCGTAGTCGGATAGGCCGCGCATCATTGGGGCCAAAGCCTTGATTTGCTTCTGCATGGCCGACATGGCTGTCATACGTTTCTCGACATCGCCCGTCGCATTGCTATGGGCCAAGGCCATCATCCCTGCGGATGCGAGCCCTACGGCGGAAATCCAGACGCGGGTGTTCATGGACGCATAGTCTGGAGTAAAGTCGTTCGTTGCGCAAGCGTTGATTTCCGACACAATCTCGGCAACGGACGCAGGAAGGAAAGACGCCATCTCCCTACGACTGGGGAATTTCAGTTCCCGGAGTCCTGCAACGGGTTCTGTTGGCTTTCCGGATCTCGCACGCCCGAAAGGGAATCCGGTGTATCCGTGGAAACCCTCAATAGCCCGGACTTCCGGTTTCAGGGCCCGCCTAAAGGTCTGACCCGCCGCTCGCGTCCCAGCACGTAAAGTACTGACCCGAGAGACAGGAGCGCGGTGATGACCTGAATCAGCACCAAGGGCGCCGCGCCTGCCCCTGGGGTCAACACCATGCCCGCGAGTGCCGATAGTGCGGCACCGCCACCGATCATCACCGCACCGCCGAGCCCACTGGCCGAACCGATCAGATGCGGGCGCACGGACAGCAATCCAGCATTTGCGTTGGGCATGACCAAGCCGTTTCCGAGTCCCATGAAAGCCATGAATCCAAAGAAAATCTCCGCTGAATCCTGCTCGACGACGACAAGCAGGAGCAGGAGTGACATGCCCATCGCGACGGTCAGCGAACCGGCAAGGATCATTCGGTTGACCCCGTAACGAACGGAATACCGGGCCGAAAGAAAGTTCCCCAGAAAATACCCCAGAGCCGGAACGCCGAAGTAGACCCCCAACCTGGATGTCTCCAGTCCATACACCGCAGTTCCAACATAGGGGGCACCTCCAAGATATGCGAAGAAGGCACCTGAACTGAATGCCGCCGCGAGGCAATAGCCCCAGAACCTCCGTGCACCCAGTAGATCCGGATACTGGCGGAACTGTTCAGTAAGGCTCGACATACGTGACAACGCCGTCTCGCCGAGGTCGAACCAGCAAAGCAGGAGGATGGCGGAACCCAGCACCGCCAGCATCCAGAAATTCGATTGCCAGCCAAATGCCTCTTCGAGGAACCCTCCGACCGCGGGCCCAAGCGTAGGAACGACGGCCATTCCCATCGTTACGTATCCGATCATGGAAGCGGCTTGGTCCTGTGGGACGATATCCCGAACAATGGCACGGCCCAGAACCATTCCGACGACAACGCAGCCCTGAAGCATGCGGAATGCGAGAAGGGTTTCCACGGTTGGAGCGAATACACAGCCGACAGAGGCAAAGACGAAGATCACAAGGCCCGTCAGAACGACCGGCCTTCGCCCAAAGCGGTCGGAGAGTGGCCCGACGACCACCTGCAACGCTGCATTGACACCAAGGTAGATTGCGACGGAGAGCTGCATAAGCCGGTACTCGGTCCCAAAGTGCTCGGTCATGGCGGGAAGCGAAGGAAGGAACACGGTCATGGAGAGCACCGCAACACCCATGATCATGATCAGCGTCACAATATGTGGAGGGGTTGTCCGGTCGAGAAAACGGACACAAGGAACTGTGCGAACAGCGGTCGACCGGGTTATGGTGTCACGGCTTGCCATGCGAACTGCCGTGCCTAAATCGATGGCCAGGTGTCGGCCACACGGTAACCCCGTGGCCAGGGGTCTGTCGGGTCGCACATGATTCGATGGGTCCCCGTAATCCAGGCCCGGCCGCGAATTGAAGGGAGAATCGCGGGCCGCTCCCCTATGGTTGTGGTTCCGACAATGCGGCATTCGAAGCGCCCGCCAATAATGGATCGCCCAATGTAGCTGTCTCCTACCGAAAGTTCGCCGCGTGCATGCATTACGGCCAGTCTCGCTGAGCAGCCAGTGCCACAAGGAGAGCGGTCAAGCCGACCGGGGTCAATGACGACCGCGCTCATGCCCTCCGGAACTCCACCGTTTCGATGGACAGGTGACGTGAACTGGCAGAACGAGAGTCTGGACCAAGGCAACTCCGGGTGGGAGAATCCCAGTTGCTCGTTTGCCGCCGCCGTCAGCATCGCTCCTAGGTCGGCGATGTCCCGGCCTTCATCGGGTGTCAGCGCGAGTCCCAGATCCTCCGCTGCGACCAGAACGAAACCATCGCCGCCGTAGGCGGTATCTACCGAAATGGCGGGACGGTCCGGAATCTCCAGTGGCGCACCGAGTCTGTCCACAAAACTTGGAACATTCATGATCTCGACGGATTGCGCCTTTCCGTCTGCGCAGAATGCACGGACAGGAACCAGTCCGGCAGGCGCTTCAAGAGCGAATTCGGCATAGGGCTCGGACATCGGCACAAGCCCGGTCTCCAAACAGACAGTCGCAACGCAGATCGCGTTGGATCCTGACATGGGTGGCGTGTGTACGGGTTCCATAACCAGAAATCCCGTTGCGGCCCGCGGGTCACGCGCAGGCACCAGTAGGTTGGCGTGGGTGAATACACCGCCTCTTGGCTCGTGAAGAAGCAGGTCCCGCAGGCGGCCGTCGGCAGCCAGCCAGTCACGCTGTTCCCAGAGGGAGTCTCCATGGGGCGGCGGAACGCCGGCCGTAATGACATTGCCAACCTCGCCTTCGGCATGGGCTGAGACCATATGAATGGCCAACGTTCCGGTCATGTTTTCAGTTTTGCATTTGTCAAGTTCTGAGTCATGAACACTTTGCAAATTTGCCGAATTTCGCTTCCCCTTCTGATGGGCTCTCCATATTGTCCTGCGTCAGGTGAAGCAAAGCGATTCGGAAGGCGGATGAAGGATATCCTGCAGGAACTCCAGAACCGCCGCAATGCGGCTCGGCACGGTGGTGGGCAGCACAGGATTGACGCGCAGCATGCCAAGGGCAAGCTGACGGCCCGTGAGCGGCTTGAACTGCTGCTTGACGAAGACAGTTTCGAAGAATTCGATATGTTCGTCGTTCATCGGTGCGGTGACTTTGGTATGGAGGCGAATCGGCCCTCGGGCGACGGGGTGGTCACGGGATGGGGAACGATCAATGGGCGCATGGTCTATGTGTTCAGTCAGGACTTTACGGTCTTCGGAGGTTCACTTTCCGAAACGCATGCCCGGAAAATCTGCAAGATCATGGACATGGCGGTGCAGAACGGCGCTCCGGTCATTGGCCTGAACGATTCCGGCGGTGCCCGGATTCAGGAAGGTGTGGCGTCTTTGGCTGGCTATGCGGAAGTCTTCCAACGCAATGTGCTCGCCTCAGGGGTTGTTCCGCAAATCAGCGTGATCATGGGCCCATGCGCCGGCGGAGCCGTATATTCACCGGCGATGACGGACTTCATCTTCATGGTGAAGGACACATCCCATATGTTCGTCACCGGCCCGGACGTGGTGAGAACCGTAACGAATGAAGTGGTGACCGCAGAGGAACTCGGCGGTGCCCAAACCCATACAAGAAAATCGTCTGTTGCTGATGGGGCGTTCGGGAACGACGTTGAGGCGATGACGGAAATTCGGCGTCTGGTGGATTTCCTGCCGCTCAACAATCGTGAAAAGCCACCGGTGCGTCCGTTCTTCGATCATCCGGCCCGGGTTGGGGAAAGCCTTGATACGCTGGTCCCCGACAATCCCAACTCACCTTACGACATGCACGAGTTGATCCGGGTCGTCGCGGACGAAGGGGACTTCTTCGAGATACAGGCGGAATTCGCCAAGAACATCATCACCGGGTTCATCCGGCTTGAGGGTCAGACTGTCGGAACCGTGGCCAACCAGCCCATGGTATTGGCGGGATGCCTCGACATAGATTCGTCCCGTAAGGCCGCCAGGTTCGTACGGTTCTGCGACGCTTTCGAGATTCCCATTCTGACCCTTGTCGACGTCCCGGGTTTTCTTCCCGGAACGTCCCAGGAATACGGTGGCGTCATCAAGCATGGAGCCAAGCTGCTCTTTGCCTATGCGGAGGCCACGGTACCAAAGGTTACGGTCATCACGCGCAAGGCCTACGGCGGTGCCTATGACGTCATGGCTTCCAAGCATCTGCGCGGTGATTTCAACTATGCCTGGCCCTCGGCGGAAATTGCCGTGATGGGGGCGAAAGGCGCTGTGGAAATCCTGTATCGTTCCGAACTTGGGAATGCAGAGAGGATAGAGGAGCGTACGAAGGACTATCAGGACCGGTTCGCGAATCCCTTTGTGGCGGCGGAAAGAGGCTTCATTGAGGAGGTGATAGTCCCGAAAAGTACCCGGAAGAGGGTCTGTCGTGCGTTCGCGTCCCTAAGAGGAAAGCGACTGCGGAATCCGTGGAAGAAGCACGACAACATTCCATTGTGAGGCGAGTGGATGCCTGAAGAGGAACCGTGCGTTTCGGACGGCCGACCGGCCGGAGATTGGCTGAGACCTGAGCCAACCTGGAGAAATGTTGATGAGCAGGTCATCCGCTTTGAACATCGGCTTTGCATTCGACAGTCAGTCCCGTGATGCCAGACAGCGTCTTTGAGAGCGGGCCTTTGGAGTGGCCACACCGCAACGCGCCTACAGCGATAGGCTACAGTATTTTCTCGGATGGGGAAATTCTTGTTGCATCCTGCCGGATTGTCGTGAAATCTATAAGCCGTGAGCGGTCCGCCAGAACATTTCTGCGGATTTATCGAAGACTAGATGGGAGACTCGAATGTCCAGAATTACCAAGATCGCCGTCACTCTTTCCATGGCTGCGCTCATCACTGCATGTGCCGCAGAACACGAAATGGAAGAAATGGAAGTCATGGAGACCATGGAAGAAATGCCTGAAGAAATGTCCATGGACACGATGGAAGGCAAGATGTAACTGGGCCTGTAGTCCAATGGGGCGGGCCGTCGTGCCCGCCCCAGATTGCCGCGCCGCCGCTCGGGAGGCTGGCGCATGACAGGCGTTACCGGCTGTTACGGCCACATTCCCGACGCTCATCCCCGGTTCATTGATTTAAGTTCAGGTGAATCCGCCCATCTGGTGTTGGGCTGGATCGGCGGCGATCCTGACCGGGTTTCCCTTCATGGGAGAGGGGTTCCGATGTCCGTGGCCGCGTCTGCGGGGCACCGGCCGCGAACGGGAAATCCAAATCGAACGCCACAGACGGACCTTCGGTCGGGACTTGCAGGAAGGTCCTGCGCCGCCCCGCTACCATCGTCCGAATTCCACCGCTGCCGTTGCGGCGCGCGGACCGCCTCGAAAGGCTGCCGGAATGACTGTCCGGCGACCGCGGTTCAATTGACATCCAGGCCGGCAACCGGAAGGGACATGGGATGTTTGGAAAGATACTGATCGCAAATCGCGGGGAGATTGCCTGCAGGGTCATCAGGACGGCCCGCCGGATGGGTATCGCGACAGTTGCCGTCCATTCAGAGGCAGATGCCCGCGCCCTGCATGTGCGGATGGCGGACGAAGCGGTTCATATTGGGCCATCGCCCGCCATGGAGTCCTATATCGCCATTGACAGGGTCATGGAGGCGATCGAGCGAACGGGCGCACAGGCTGTTCATCCCGGGTACGGATTTCTCAGCGAGAACAGCAGGTTCTCAAAGGCTTTGGAGAATGCGGGCGTCACATTCATCGGGCCGCCTACCGGTGCCATCGAGGCAATGGGCGACAAGATCGCCTCAAAGAAAATTGCCCAGAACGCCAATGTGTCCACGGTCCCCGGCCATATGGGTTTGATCGAGGATGCGGAAGACGCGGTGAGAATCGCTTCGGATATCGGCTATCCGGTCATGATCAAGGCCAGCGCCGGCGGCGGCGGCAAGGGTATGCGGATCGCTTGGGACGACGATCAGGTCAGGGAGGGGTTCCAGTCGTCCAGGAGCGAGGCCGCTGCCAGCTTTGGCGACGACCGGATTTTCATTGAGAAGTTCATCACCCGCCCGCGACATATCGAGATTCAGGTCCTCTGCGATGGCCAGGGAAACGGGGTCTATCTTGGCGAACGCGAGTGTTCGATCCAGCGAAGGAACCAGAAGGTTGTGGAGGAGGCGCCGTCGCCGTTTCTTGACCCCGAGACGCGGGCGGCGATGGGGGCGCAGGCCGTCGCGCTGGCGCGGGCCGTCGGTTACCAGAGCGCCGGTACTGTCGAGTTCATCGTCGACGGTGACCGGAACTTCTACTTTCTTGAGATGAACACCCGCCTTCAGGTGGAGCATCCGGTTACTGAACTCATCACCGGAATTGACCTGGTCGAACAGATGATACGCATCGCGGCGGGAGAGAGGCTTTCGTTCTCGCAGGCCGACGTGGCCCTCAGGGGATGGGCCATCGAGAACCGTGTCTATGCGGAGGATCCCTACCGTGGCTTTCTTCCATCGATCGGGCGCCTGACCCGATACCGACCACCCGATGAAATCGCCGCCGGTCCTCTGCTCTCCAACAATCGCTGGGAAGACCCGGTCACGACAGGTGATTCAGCCGTGCGCAACGACACAGGCGTCTATGAGGGTGGTGAGATAAGCGTGCACTACGACCCGATGATCGCGAAGCTGTGCACTTGGGCACCGACGCGGGACGAGGCGGTTGAAGGGATGCGGCTGGCGCTCGACCGGTTCGAGATCGAGGGAATCGCGCACAATCTCCCGTTCCTGAGCGCAGTGATGGATCACCCAAGTTTCGTCTCCGGCGACATCACCACCGCTTTCATCGCAGAGGAGTTTCCAGACGGATTCGATGGTATCGGCCTGCCGGAAGACGATCTGCGCCGTGTCGCCGCTGGGGCCGCAGCGATGTTCCGGGTCGCCGAAATCAGGCGAACACGTATCAGTGGACGAATGGACAATCATGAGCGCCGGGTCGGAAGCGACTGGGTCGTAAGCCTGCAGGGAAAGCGTTTCGCTCTGTTGATCGAGGCGGATCACTGTGGTTCGAACATCCACTTTGAGGACGGCGTCACGGTTCGGGTTGAGAGTGACTGGACGCCAGGCGCCACCCTTGCGGCTCTGGATGTGGATGGCAAGCCGTTGGTACTGAAGGTTGGAAAGGTACCGTGCGGGTTCCGGCTCCGCACCAGAGGCGCGGATCTGAAGGTGCTTGTGCAGACGCCCCGGCAGGCGGAACTCGCTTCGCTGATGCCTGTCAGGCAACCGCCCGACACGTCAAAGCTGCTGCTTTGCCCAATGCCTGGCCTGATCTTAAGGATCGACGTCGAGGTCGGTCAGGAGGTTCAGGAGGGTCAGGGACTTTGCATCGTGGAAGCGATGAAGATGGAGAACATCCTTCGCGCGGAGAGGAAATCAGTGATCGACAGGATCAACGTTGGTACAGGCGACAGCCTCGCCGTGGACGACGTCATCATGGAGTTCAGATGAACGTTCCGCATGGAGATGTTGCAGGCGGTGCATGGCGGGGCTGGCCTGAGGAGTCCCCGGGAGATCCCTCGCGGCTACGCCGTAGACAACCCACCGGGCGTAGACGTGTCACGGCGACCGATGGGATGTGGCTGGGCCACTACTCGGAACCTGCTGCGGCGGAGGCCTTGGCATCACGGATTTCCTTCTGCCGGAGCGGCCATTTGTCAATTGCATGGGTGATCTCGCGAACATTCCATGGGAACGGTTTACGTAGATTGACCCGTCCATCCTTGCCGATCAGTGTCAGCATGAATCCGCGCGGGCGTAGTTTGGTGCGGATCTCCGTGCCTGCGTTTGGATCGGTGTCGACGATCAGCACAACGTCACGTTTCAGCAGCTCATCCGGGCGTTCCAGCAGCAGGGCGATCTGTTCCTGGAAGTTCGGATCCGCCGGTGTATCGGCGAGGACGACGATCAGGCGCCTGAGCCAGAGGAATTCATCGAGCTCAACGTCTACCGCTTCCATTGGTGCAAGCGCCGATGGTTGCTCCGCTGACACTCCTGCGTCCTGTCCTGCTGCCGGAAAGGCCAGCAGGATTGAAAGGGCGATGGCGGGAATCTGTCTCATGCATCCTCCAGAGTTTCCCGAATATAGTATGTGTGAGAGCGGAATCGAAGAGCGGACGAATACCTCTGACGTGATCGGAGCTGTCAAGTCCCTCAGCAGTCAAATTTCGGAGGTGCCGCAATGACCGTTGACGGAACCGAATGGCAGGCGGTTGCCGAACGCGAGCTACGCGGTCGCCCGCTTGATGATCTGGTCTGGAACACTCCGGAGGGAATTGCGGTGAAACCAGTCTATGCGGCTACCGACATAGAGGGTCTCGAGCACATCGGCTCGATGCCGGGTGAGGCGCCATTCACGCGCGGCCCCCGTGCGACCATGTATACCGGTCGGCCGTGGACGATCCGCCAATATGCAGGGTTCTCGACGGCGGAAGAGTCGAATGTGTTCTACCGTCAGGCTTTGGCGGCCGGGCAACAGGGGGTGTCGGTCGCTTTCGACCTCGCAACCCACCGCGGCTATGACAGTGACCATGAACGGGTCGTGGGCGATGTCGGCAAGGCGGGGGTCGCCATTGATTCGGTAGAGGACATGAAGATTCTCTTCGACGGAATTCCATTGGGAGAGGTGTCGGTTTCAATGACAATGAACGGTGCGGTGATTCCGGTCCTCGCGTCCTTCATTGTCGCCGGTGAGGAGCAGGGCGTTGACCGCTGCAAGCTTTCCGGAACGATTCAGAATGACATCCTGAAGGAGTTCATGGTGCGGAACACCTTCATCTATCCCCCGGAGCCCTCGATGCGGATTGTCGCGGACATCATCGAATACACCTCAAATGAGATGCCGCGGTTCAACTCCATCAGTATCTCGGGTTACCACATGCAGGAGGCGGGAGCGAACCTCGTGCAGGAGCTCGCGTTTACCCTGGCGAACGGCAGGGAATATGTGAAGGCAGCGGTTTCGCGTGGTCTGGATGTGGACCGGTTTGCCGGGCGGCTCTCCTTCTTCTTCGCGATCGGCATGAATCTGTTCATGGAGGCGGCAAAGCTCCGGGCGGCGCGTTTCCTTTGGCACAGGATCATGAGTGAATTCGCTCCGAAGAATCCGCAGAGCATGATGCTGCGTACGCACTGCCAGACGTCAGGCGTTTCGCTTCAGGAACAGGATCCCTACAACAACATCGTCCGCACCGCCTACGAGGCCCTGAGCGCGGTTCTCGGCGGAACCCAATCACTTCACACCAACAGTTTCGACGAGGCGATCGCCCTGCCAACTGACTTTTCATCCCGAATCGCCCGGAACACCCAGCTAATTCTCCAGAACGAGACAGGGGTGACCAAGGTCGTTGATCCTCTGGCAGGCTCCTACTACGTCGAGAAGTTGACGGCTGATCTTGCCGCCGCCGCCTGGGCGACCATTCAGGAGATTGACGAAATGGGCGGCATGACCAGGGCGGTAGCGAGTGGCATGCCGAAACTTCGCATTGAGGAGGCTGCGGCACGACGCCAGGCTGCGGTTGATAGGGGAGAAGAGGTGATTGTGGGTGTCAACAGATTCAGGCCCGAGAGGGAAGTCCTGATCGACGTTCGCGATATCGACAACGCCGCCGTGCGCAAGGCCCAGATCGGCCGCTTGGAGAGAATTCGCGCCACGCGTGATCAGGTGGCCTGCACTGATGCGCTTGCAGAGCTTGAGCGGAGCGCATCGGGTGGCGAAGGCAATCTACTTGAGCTTTCTGTCGAGGCGGCGCGCGCCCGTGCGACTGTGGGAGAGATATCGCTGGCAATGGAGCGCGTCTTTGGGCGGCACCGCGCGGAGGTGCGGACTCTTTCCGGAGTCTATGGGGCGGCCTATGAAGGGGATAGGGAATTCGCGGCGATTCAGGCAGCGGTGGAGGAATTCGCCGAGGCAGAGGGGCGACGTCCCCGTATGCTGGTGGTAAAGATGGGTCAGGATGGCCACGACCGCGGTGCCAAGGTGATTGCGACCGCATTCGCGGATATTGGATTTGACGTCGATGTCGGTCCATTGTTCCAGACTCCGGAAGAGGCCGCGCAGGATGCGGTGGACAACGACGTGCATGTAGTTGGAATCTCGACCCAAGCCGCTGGACACAAGACACTCGCACCCAAGCTTGTCGAGGCATTGAGAGCTTATGGTGCCGAGGACGTAATCGTAATCTGTGGCGGCGTCATTCCCCAGCAGGATTATGGGTTTCTCAGGAGTGCGGGTATAAAGGCGATCTTTGGCCCCGGAACAAACATTCCCGAGGCCGCGCGCGACATTCTGCGCCTGATTCGCGAGGCTCGGGCGGTCAGTCCAGACTCGTAGACGATTTTTGGGTTCTGCAAGTGAAGATCCCTATGGCTCGGCTGTCCTTGTTGATGGTGCCGCCAACATCAGTGCCGCGAAACCCAATATGGCGGAAACCGCCGATCCACTGAGTACTCCAAGGCGCACGGCGTTCATCATGGATTGGTCGCTATAGCTGAGTGATCCAATGAACAATGACATTGTGAAGCCAATCCCCGCCAGACAGGCGATTCCGTAGATCTGTGTCCAGTTCGCGCTGGTCGGCATTCGTGAGATTCCGAGTTTAACGAACAGGAAGGTCAAACCGAATACGCCGAGCTGCTTGCCAATGACAAGTCCTGCCGCGATGCCGAGTGGAAGCGGAGCGAATAGATCGGCCAGGGACAGTCCTTCCAGAATTACCCCGGCGTTGGCGAACGCGAATACCGGGACAACGAAATACAGGACATAGGGCGATAGCCCGTTCTCAAGTGAATGGAGAGGCGAAGTCCCCCGCCTGTCAGTCAATGGAATGCAGAAGGCGGTGATCACTCCGGCAAGGGTCGCATGTACACCGGACTTAAGCATCAGGGTCCAGAGCACGACCCCAAGCAGTAACGTCGGAGCCATGCGGTGCGCACCCATCCGCGCCCGCAGGACCATTGCGGCCAAGGGCAGCAGCGCAAGGCCGAGATAGGCTGGCTTCAGCTCGGCCGTATAGAACAGGGCGATGATGATAATCGCGCCGAGATCGTCGAGGATCGCCAAGGTGAGCAGGAACACTTTCAGGGAAGGGGGCACGCGGCTGCCCAGAAGAGCCAGGACGCCGAGCGCGAAGGCGATGTCGGTGGCTGCTGGAATGGCCCAGCCGGTTGCTGCGTCTGTCCCTGCGTTCAGGGACAGGAAGACAAGCGCCGGGACGGCCATGCCTCCGACTGCGGCCGCACCGGGCAACACGATGTCACGCGGGTTCCGGAGGTTGCCTTCAAGAAGTTCGCGTTTCAGTTCGAGGCCGACCAGAAAGAAGAAGACTGCCATGAGTCCGTCATTGATCCAGAGAATCAGTGGCTTCTGGAGACCCGTTCCTTCGATGGTGATTGAGAGTGTTGCCCCGAGTGCTTTGGTGTAATGAGGCTCCAGAGCGGAGTTCGCGAACAGCAGGGCCGCAATCGCCGACAGTACGAGAATGATGCCACCTGTTGCGTCGTGGGAGAAAAATCGGTCCAAGGCGCGTAGAAGCATGGCTCAACTACTGGTTTGCTGAATCGTTGATGTAAGATGGTGTTGCCGACTGCGAAATCAAGGGTGGTCGACAGACCGTTGTCCGGAATTGGTAATGGGGATCTTCCTGCTGCGCTGAAGGTAGCTGGAGAGTCGAATGACTGTGACACTGTCCATTGATCATCTGGTGATTTCCTGCGAGCGTCTGGAGGAGGGCGTTGCGTTTGTCGAGGATTCATTTGGCGTAACCATGGCGCCGGGTGGGCAGCATCGCGATATGGGAACGCATAATCGGCTTCTCGGACTGGGTGGTGTCTATCTGGAGGTGATCGCCGTCGATCCGACGGCACCTGTCCCTGATCGCCCACGTTGGTTCGATCTGGACCGTTTCGCCGGACCGCCTCGGCTCACGAACTGGGTTGCAAGAACGGTCGCCCTGTCGTCCGCTCTGGAAGTGGCGCCGCCCGGTACTGGCGTTCCCATGGAGTTGAGCAGGGGGGATATCGTCTGGGACATCGCAATATCCGATGACGGGAGTCTGCCGTTTGGAGGCGCGTTTCCTGGGCTCATTGATTGGGGAATCACCATTCATCCGACCAGATGGATTCCGGATTCGGGTTTCCGCCTGAAGTCGTTTTCGGTTAGCCATCCGGATTCGAGAGACCTGATCGCGTCACTCTCCAGATTCCGGGGTGGTTTGGAGGCGTATGTTACGGAAGGCCCGGAGGTTGCGATGCATGCGGTTTTTTCTTCGCGGGGTCGGCTGGTGGAGCTTTCCTGAACATCCTGGGTTGAAAGGGTTGTCCCAAATGGTCAAATTCAAACTCGGATGTCTGGCATGAACAGGGTTTGGAGGATTTTTGGGGTCACTTGGGTTTCGGGCGACAGTTTCCGCGAACGGCATTGATGTCCTGGCATGTCCATTTGGTCCCGCATCGCAAAGGTGATTTCCTCGCTTGCCGCTGGTGAAGGTCTCAGCAGCGTCTTTGATCGTCTGCGCGGCCCACCGGAACGATCGGTTGCGTTCACAATCGCGGTCATTGCCTTGGGAGCGAAGATGGCTAAGGCAGACGGGCGTGTGACCCGGAACGAAGTCGCCGCGTTTCGCGAGGTCTTTCACATTGCGCCTGAGGACGAAGTTCAGGCTGCCCGTGTGTTCGACCTCGCCCGTCAGGACATCGCGGGTTTTGACGTATATGCCAGACGCATAAGGAGGATGTTTCTTCCGGGATCCCGGGTTCTGGACGACCTGATGGAGGGTCTGTTCCACATAGCGCTTGCGGATGGCGATCTTCATCCGAACGAAGAGGGTTTTCTGGCCCATGTGGCCACAATATTCTCGATTGACGAGAAGCGGTTCCGTCTGATGCGTGCGCGTTTTGCCGGTGGAGTGGATGCTGACCCGTATGATATCCTGGGCGTTGCTCCAGACACGTCTCTGGAAGACGTCCGAAAGGCCTGGCAGGCTCAGGTACGTGAGACCCATCCTGATGCCGTTACGGCGCGCGGTCTGCCGGAAGAGGCAGTGAAGCTTGCGGGAAGGCGACTTGCCGTTTTGAACCAGGCCTGGGACCAAATCCAGCAAGGTGCAGGCTGAGGGCCCGAAACAGACGCATTGCGGTTCTTGCCATCGATGCAGTGAGGCGAGTCCGGTCCGTTCGTCAATGGTGGGATGAAATGGGAATTGTATTGAGAGCCTCATGCAAAACCATCGGGTTGAGCGACTGATTGGCCAGGGACCTGAGCCCCTGCACGACCAGACGCCCGTCCTGATTCGGCGATCAGTCGCGAGATCGTCTCCCCGTCAACGCCTTTTCCTGGCTTCCATTCGGTTACGGCCGGTTTCGTCCGCCCATCCTGACTGTCCGACTGATGGCTCGCAATCCGTCGGTTCCATCATCGACAGGCTGTTGGCTGCCACTTCCTCCGATAACTCCTGGGTTGCCCGAAAGCAGCATGTCCCGCATGACACCTGTGGTAGCCCTGCTTGGAGTTCCGGGATACGACCGCCAGTCGATACTCGCCTTGACGCCCCCGTGCGCGACCCTATCCTTGAGCCACGAATGCGGAGGAGAACGGGTTCTCCGCCGAGTTGCATGGAGGTTGGGATGAGACTCGTCACGACGGCAGAGGTTCTTGACGCCTACTCCAAGGGCGTCATCGCACCGGAGGAGGCCGTCCGTCGCATTGGCGGGATGGGCTTCGGTGACCTGATGCGCGCGATGTCGGACTGCCAGGTTCCCCTCCCGCGAGGTGCGGGAGAGGAGGCGGAGACGGAGCGCGAGGTTCGGGAAGCGCTGCCGTTTCTGCGCACGAACCTGATCGACGCGCCGGAGGATGGACAACGATGATCGCCGTCGTCATGCCGGACACCGGTGCTGGCCGGGCGGGGAAGGTCGTCGGGTAGCTGGAGCGCCTGAGCGGGTGGAACAGAGACGTGGAGGCGTGCCGCCGCCACTTCCGGAACAGCCCCGGACGGATGCGGTACAATGGATACCGCGACCGCGGCATTCAGGTCGCAGGCGTCGTCGTGGAGGCCTGCTGCCGTGTGTTCGGGCTCCGCCTGAAGCGCTCGGGTGCCTCGCCAACATCGGGATGGCTTGGTCGGGACTCGCCGACAGCGTCACGTCGTTGAGCTTCAGCGTAGCCAGATCGGCGAGCGGCGTGCGCAGGCTGTGGATCGGCAGTCCGTCGGCAGTCCGTCGGCGGTGCGTTTCGTGTCGGCCTTGGCTCTAGCGCTCTCCGAGGTCCCGGCCTTATCCGCCGGCGAGTTCCGCCTTGCCCGGCGCACCCTTCCGGTCGTCGTCCCCGGACAGGACCAGTGCCGGGCGGCGGCGCATGTGCCATTCGACATGCAGCGCCAGCATGAACGGGAACACATGGGCTCGGACATGGTCCGCCGAATACACGTGGACCGGGCGGAACCGGAGGTTGCCCTTCGCGTTCCGGAACGCGTCCGGCCGTCGCCAGACTCCTGTACGCCTCCACGGCGGCCTCCGTTCCGATGGCTTTCGGGTCCAGGCTGGTGCGGATGAGGTGGACGCCGTCGAGTCTGGCCTCGGCCGCGATCCTGTCCTCCCGGCGGTGCCAGGCGATGGCGTCGTCGGTGACCTCGACCTCCAGGTGCCTGCCGACCTTCCGGCGGTTCACGTCCCGGCCCACGCGACGGTCGATGGCCTTCCGGCCTTTCAGCCAGCCCAAACGCACCGACGTCGCGATCCCTTCCAGCGTCTCCTCCGCGGTTTTGAGCAGGGCCTCGCGCCTGCGGGTGCGCTCCTGCCGCAGCCGTGGGTTCAGGCAGACCATCAGCCGCTCGCCGAGAAAGTCCGGGCCGGTGACCTCCACCACCGCGTTGGGGACCAGCGCCTCCGGCTCATGTGGGGCGGGGCCGCCGTCCGCGTCCTCCCTGAGCGGTTTCCTTATGTCCCGCCTCTTCAGGGTCGGGATCCAGTCGAGCCCGGCCGGCTCTAGGTCCTCGCGGATGCGCGCCGTCGTCAGCATACCCCGGTCGCCGACGAGGGCGATCCGGTCGATGCCGAAGCGCATGCGGATCCTCCTGACCTGCGGCTCGACCGTGAACGGGTCCGACGTGTTGCCCGGCACGACCTCCACCGCCACCGGGCCGCCGTCCGCGGCGCACAGGAGCCCGTAGGTGATCTGCAGCTTTCCCCTCCTGCCGTCACGGTTGTGGCCGAAGGCCGCGGGCGGGCAGCACCGCCCCTCGAGATAGGAGCTGCTCACGTCATACAGGATGAGAATGCTGCCACCGCTTCAGGTGCCGGTGGGCGAGGCTCCTCTTGATCCAGGGTTGGCGCACCAGCAAACAGCCGGGCATGCCCAGCATCCTGTTGCCGGTGACCAGCCCCAGCCCGAGCGCGGTCCCGGGGCTCGTCGACGCGGTCTCCGGCGACAGGGCCCGGGCTGTTGACGGCAACTTAAAAGCGCGGGATTCCGGCGGTTCGCCGCGCTCTTGAAAAACCGCCGACACGGGCGACGACCGCGGTCACGGCGAGATCCCGCGTGCGGCCCGGCCTGCGCCCCAGGACCAGGACAAGGCCGAGCGACCGGAGCGTTCCCAGCACCGCCGTCGCATGCCCGTGGGGGAAGGAGCGGCGGATGGAGACGGCAGCACCACACCTCCGGCAAGGGCTGCGCGGACGGCGTCGACAAGGACGGGCGGCATCCCCGACAGGTTGGCGACGGTCCGCCTGCGGATGCGCTTTCCTTTGCGCAACAGGAGGGCGGGAGGCGAGGAGCGGTTGGATATGACGTCGACGCTGAGGGCTAGGGGTCGGGTTCCTACATGGCAACACAAATCCAGATTACGTACATTTGGCAGCGCGGGAAATCCCAGCTTTTCCAGTGAGTTGCGTCAGATCGGACGGCGATTGACAGGCTGAAGTTCCGTTTAACCGCTTACATCCGTGCCTGACCGTCTTGGGAGGTTCAGGATGCAGGCATTTCGAAGTGGTCAGTGTTGTCGAATCCGCACAGACAGGTAGCGCCGCTGGCAATCGAGTCACCGTGAGGAAAGCGATTGAATTCAGGCGTTACGCATTCGCCTTGATCCAGTCAGCCGGCGTGCGGGACGATTCCCCGGTCCGTTCAACATGACCGGAGAGCGGTATCCTGAGGGTGCGCATTCCCGGCACCGCCAGCAAATGTCAAGCAGTGCCCAAAACTGACCCACCATCGGCGTGCAAAATTGACCGACCTTGCGCCCTGCTCCATTCCCGGTAGCCTTTTTCGGCTGGGTGTTTTTTCGGTGGGTGTGGGTCCGATGGCATGGATATCCGCGGGAGATATTCGCCGTCTGGCGGACGGGGTGAGGGGTCAGGACATCTGAGGTTAGTGTTGGCCTTCGCGCTGACACCAAGACACTAAGAGTCTGACCCAATAGTCATTGCTCATACATCATATATTGTGGAAAATTCCGTGAAAATAGCCAAATACAACCAATATTTGGTACTTCAAGTCAAACTATAGGCGAGCGTCGTTTAATCTCAGCGCACTGGATATGTCATGGTTAGCCATACAGAAATGACACCCAAATTGTCGTTGTGTGCCCCGCTCAGTTCGCCGAGTTTGGATGTCAACAAAAACGTATCATCTTCGGAACGCTTGATGTACCCCCGTTCCTCCAACACAACCATCATCCGAAAAATCTCGTTCTTCGACCGTCCGACACCCTCGGCGACCTCGGATTGGCTCAATCCACCGTCAGAGCAATGCGAGAGCAGCTCAAGAATATCCAACCCTTTCTCAAGTGCTGGCGCTGAGTATTTTTGCAGTTTGGTTTTGGCATCAATCACTTGCTTTCTCCGAAACGTCGGTTGCGCAAGAGTCTCAGCCTCCTGCGCAACCTGTGCGCCTCCCAAGACGAAGGAGGCTCCATTGATGGTTACCTGAGGTCGTTACGCTTCAGTATCTCATCCGCGTTTTCCATGGTCACGATCTCGGTGTCGAGGACCACGGACTTCTCGACTGTTTCGCCTCCTAGGTAAGCGAGAGCCTGACGAAGACCTTCCGCACCCGGCGTGGGATAAAGAAACGTCGCGGTCAGTTCACCATTCGCGACCCAAGTCACGCCTTCACCCGGCAGCGCGTCGACTCCGACAAAAAGAATGTCTTTCTCGCGACCGGAATCCTTTGCGGCAAGATATGCGCCATAGGCCATGGGGTCGTTGTGTCCATAGACCATCGTGATATCTTCGTGGTTCCGGAGCGCCGTCGACATGATGTCGTATGCCTGATCCTGCTTCCAGTCACCCGATTGCTGATCAAGGAGGAACTTGACACCGGGTTCGTTTTCAAAGGCTTCGCGGAATCCGTTGGCGCGGTCATGCGCCGGTTGGGTTCCCAACCCTCCCCAGATTTCCACGATCGTGCCTTCCGCATTGCCGGCTCCGCCAAGCTGTTCCAGTGCGAACCGGCCGGCCGCTTGGCCGATCCGATGGTTGTCGCCGCCGACCCATTGGACGAACTTGTCCGTGTCGACGTTGCGGTCCAGCACAAAGACCGGGATGCCGGCATCCGTCGCCTGTTCAACAACGCCAGTCAGGCCAGCCGATTCCTTCGGCGAAATCAGGATGGCATCGACTTCCTGGCGGATGAAGTTCTCAACGTCCGCCACTTGTTTTTCGGTCCGGTCGTTCGCGTCCGCGATCAACAGTTCGACGTTAGGGTGTTTTTCTGCCTCCGTGCGCAGATCCTTATTGAACTGCACGCGCCAAGGCTCCACCGTCGTTACCTGCGAAAAGCCGATGACGTAGTTCTCGGCTGCCGCCACGGCGGTGGCACCGGTTGAAATGGTGAACAGGGCCAGACAAAGCCCCTTGAAGAACCGTCTTCTATCCATCATTCTTCTCCCTTGTTATGGTCCAGCCCCCGAAGAAGGGGCTGATTGGCCAATGCCCTGGTCCACGGTCCTTCAAACTGCGGGACCAGGGCTATTTCCCTCCGCGGACCTTCCCTTTCAGTCCTGAGAGGAATTCTTCAATCCGCCCTTCCTGTAAGAGAACGGCAGCGACGATGATTGCGCCCTTGAGGATCAACTGCGTGTTGCTGTCAATGTTGTTGAGCTGCAGAATGTTGCTGAGGAATCCGAAGATCAGCACCCCCACAAAGGTCCCCATCACCGCCCCGCGCCCGCCCATCAGACTGGTGCCGCCGATCACGACTGCCGCAATCGCATCCAGCTCGAGTCCAAGACCCGCATCCGGTTTGCCTTGGCGGAATTGCGCCACATACAGTATCCCCGCCAATGCCGACAGGCCCCCCGAAATCGCGTATGTGGCAATGGTGTTGCGCTTGACGTTGATCCCCGCCAGACGCGCCGCTTCGGCATTGCCGCCGATGGCGAGCAGATAGCTGCCGAACGTCGTCAGGCGGGTAAGTCCGTAGAATACGGCCAAGATGGCTAGGAAGAATAGGCCAGGCACCGGGATGACGTCCCACAGCAAACTCCGGAGGAGATCAAATTTCTCGACGGCGTTGCTGCCCGTATAAACCGGATAGACCGCGGTATCTTGTCCGGCGATGACGCGAGCCAGCCCCAATGCGCTGACCATCATGGCAAGGGTCACAATGAATGGCTGCAACCGGCCGTACACTATCAACGCTCCGTTCATTGTTCCCATGACGACACCGACACAGGGTACGGCCACCAGCACACCCAGAACCCCGAACTTGCTATCGACCTGCATGGCCAGCCACAGCATGGTTCCAATGGCGATGACCACCGCGATGACTATCGACGGTGCCTTTCCAGGCGTGCGTCGGCCCGGGACACCGGTGGTCGCCCGAAACTGCGCCTGCAGGAAGAGCGCCAGGGCCGACACCACGACAAATAGCGTCGCGCCCGTGGCAGGAACACTGAACAGACTCGCCGCGGTCCAACCATCCTGGGTCAACAACATAGCACAAATGACGGTGCCCAGCGCCAGCACCGACCCGACCGACAAATCTATCCCGGCGATGAAGATCACTAGGGTCATCCCGATCGCAACGATGCCGGTGACTGACACCTGCCGCAGGACATCGGTTAGATTGCCGATCGATAGAAATATATTGCTCCCTTTGGACGACAGCGGCGAAGTCAAGGCACCGAACACGATAAGCGCCGCCAGCCCCCAATACAGTTTGGTCCTCTGCAGCAGATGGAGGGGCCCGCGTCGACCCGCCACTCGTATGGCCGCGTGTTCGGCGTTTCCTATCCTCTCGTCGTTGGCCCTCATCAGTGAAACTGCATCGACAGGTATTTGATGGCGTCGACTGTCATCTCGTCCCGAGTGAGCTGGCCAGCGACCCTGCCTTCGCAGAGGACGATCACGCGATCACAGACGGCCAGGAATTCAGAAATCTCCGAACTGGCGAAGAGGACCGACAGACCGTTGTCGGCGAGACGACCGATCAATTCATAGATCTCGTCCTTGGCGCCAATGTCGATTCCGCGAGTCGGTTCGTCCAGGAGCAGGATCCTCGGCTGCGTCGCCAGCCACTTTCCCAAAACCACTTTCTGTTGGTTGCCGCCGCTCAGCCGACCGACAGGATGCATGACCCCGGTCGCCACAATTCTGAGTTTTTCAATGGTTTCGAGCGCATGTGCATCTCGATCCCTGTTGGACAGATACCCGAACCTGGCCCTCCGTGGCAGCAACGGCAAGATCACGTTGTCCGCGATGGACCTGTCCAGCAGCAACCCGTTCCCCTTGCGATCCTCGGTGATCAGGGCGAGCCCATGTTCCACTCCGTCGGCAGGGGAACCCGGCCTGAACGGCTCGCCGTGAATTTCCACTACACCCGAATAGCCGCGGCCTCGGGCACCAAAAAGCGTTTCCAGCAGCTCGGTTCTGCCCGCGCCCAACAGACCGCCGATCCCAAGAACCTCACCCCGCCGCAGTTCAAAGGACACATGTTGCAGGGTCTGCCGGCCGTCAATACGTACACCTAGATTGCGGACCGCCAGAACGGTTTCGGTCGTGGACGGCGTGATGCGCGCCACGGGCCGGATCTCTATGGGTCGCCCGACCATCATCTGAACCAGTTCTTCCGGGGTGGTATCGGCCGCCCGGGTCGTGCCAATGAGACGGCCGTCCCGCAACACGGTGATACGGTCGGAGATTTCGAAAATTTCGTCCATCCTGTGCGAAATGTAAATGATCGCGACGCCTTGATGCGCTAGGTCGCGGACCACTTCCATCAGAATGTCGGCTTCGGTTTGGGACAGCGCGGACGTCGGCTCGTCCATGATCAGCAGCCGCGCTTCCATCTGCAAGGCGCGCGCGATCTCAACTAGCTGCTGTTCACCGACGCGCAGATCCTTGACTCGCGTGTCGACATCAAGGGAAAATCCGAACTTCCCCAACGCCTCCCGGGCGATTTCACGCAAGGCGCGGCGGTCAATCATTACGCCGCCAATTCGCGGCTCTTGGCCCAACATGACATTCTCTGCAACCGTCATCTCGGGAATCAGGCTGAGTTCCTGATGCATGATTACAATCCCTGCGTCGTTGGCCTCAGCGGGAGAACCTAACAATACCTCTTGTCCGTCAATTTGCATGGTCCCGACGCTGGGGTCGTGAACACCGCTAATGATCTTGACCAACGTGCTTTTGCCTGCACCGTTTTCACCCACCAGCGTGTGAATTTCGCCGCCAACGATCCTGAGATCCACATCCCAAAGGACGCCAACACCCGAAAAGGATCGCCCAACGCCTTGCAACTGCAAGTTGATGCGACAGTTCTGCGCCAGCATATGCTGCTTTGCCAGCGAAAGCACCGTGTTCAATGTCCTCCCCTCGGATGGAAGCTGTTTCAAATATAAAACATTTCTACGATTACACTTCATATATGAAGTGTCAACTTCTTTTTGATGCCGCCGCTCCACCCTGAATTGCAACACCATGGGCAGTGGTGGCCTGTCTTCCCGTCGCATGATGTTGCGGATCGGCCGTAAGCGGTTAAGGTTTGGCGGCCGTTCCGGTCCGTCCCATCCTTATTCCGGTTTGGCAGTATAGGGCATTGCCCGTCAGTGACTGGCCATCGGGGCGAATCACTTCGGGGGCTGCCATGGTGGCAAGGTCCGGGCCGGATGGACGGGTCATTCGGCTTCGCCGGAGGTCGCCGGTTCCGCTCGCAGGGTCGGTGAACTCGGACGGGACCTGTCCCGCTGGCTCGGGACCGGTGCGCTGCCGCCGGAGGTTGGAGAACCGCTACAGAGGGATCGCGGCCTGGCTGTCGTGCAGCGACGCCGAGGTCAGGATGCAGCTGACGGGGACGTCCCCATCGGCCGCATCGATATGCAGCTTGTACCCCCTCCAGCTCTCCCTGTACCCTCTGGCGTTGCGTTCCGTCCCGGTGTCGCAGGCCTTCGGCAGCCCGTCGGCCATCTCCGCGGCGGTCATCCCGTCCCGCAGCTGCCGCTCCAGCCGGGTCGGCTCCTTCGGCGCCTCCTCCCCCTTCTTCGGGCGTCCGCGCTTTCGCTTCGGTTTCCCCTCCGGCTTCGGCTTCGGCGCCGGCCTCTCCCGCCCGACGATCGCCGTGGAGTCCCTGGAGATGTGCCCGACGACCGAGCCGGCATACGCGGAGCGGACCAGCGCCCCGTGCATCCGCTCCGGCAGACGGGTCTCCGCGAACCAGGCGAAGGCGCGGGAGAACGTCGATTCACCGGGAACCTCCGGCACGCGGGACCAGCCGCACAGGCGCCGCAGCGTCGGGTCGTACAGCAGCCGGTCGACCAGCACCACCGTGGTCGGCATGTCCCAGACCGCCCTCCCGAC
Source organism: Paracoccaceae bacterium (assembly GCA_965203605.1). Lineage (GTDB taxonomy): Bacteria > Pseudomonadota > Alphaproteobacteria > Rhodobacterales > Rhodobacteraceae > JAPOUP01. Next base: position 372,799 of record OZ241902.1, read on the forward strand.
GAAGGCCCGCGCCAGCGCCCTGCGGTCGGCGGGCGGGTTGCCGACGCCCCGGTGGCTGTATTGCACGTGCCTCCCGCCCTCCACCATGTCCAGGACGGCGACGGATCTGGTGTGCCTCACGCCCGGCGGGCCGACCTCCCCGGTGAGGGCCGGAAAAAGTTCCCCAGCAATTCCCGCCAGGAATTCTTTTCTTTCATTATCAGACTCTTGCGGAAGGTCCGTGAATTTTTTTCGTGGACTTTCCGGCCTGGATCGGCCATCCTGCTGCAAAACAGGCAAAAGCCGGGCAGGAAAATGTCAGGGAACCCCTTCCGAAAGCATCTGTCGATGCCTGGTATGCTTCGTGCGGTCCGCGCATGTCTCCACCGCATCCCCGATCCCATCAGCACGCGCGGCATCGGCCTTTCCGACTGCCTGATGTCGGGCCCCGCGGTGTTCCCCTCCAGGATGCCGTCGCTGCCGCAGTCCGGCCGGCAGGTCCGGGGCGGCGGTGATCCGGTGATGGCGCGGAACCTCCGCCCGCTGTCCGGCGTGGGGCGGGCGCCGTCGGACACATGGATGCGCCAGCGGCTGGAGGAGGTCGACCCCCGGGACCTCCGCCGCCGCCTCACGGGCATCCACGCGGCGCTGCGGCGCGGAAAGGCGCCGGGGGGTGGACCCTGTTCGGCGGGCATCCGCTGGTCTCCGTCGACGGCACCGGCCACCATTCCTCCCACAAAGTCAGCTGCCGCAGCTGCCGCGTGAAGGAGCACCGCGACGGCACGGGGACATACCACCATCAGGCCCTGGGGGCTGCGATCGTCCATCCCGACATCGGGGAGGTGCCGCCGCTGGCGCCGGAACCGATCCGAAAGGAGGACGGCCCGGGGAGGAACGACTGCGGGCGGAACGCGGCGGGACGGCCCGTCGGGGACCCGCCCCGGGAGCACCCGCACATGAAGGCGGTCATCGCCGGGGACGCGCTGGCGTCCAACGGGCCGCACATCAGGCTGCTGAAGGAAAAGGACTTTCGCTTCATACCTGGCGGGAGGCCCGGCGACCACGGACCGCCGCCGGCTGGTCCGGGGCCGGCGAACCCGGACAGACATGGGAGAGGCGCGACAGGAAGGCCGGCACCGTCCAGCGGTCCGGATGGGACCACGGGCTGCCGCCCAGCGACGCGAACCTCCACCTGAAGGCCAGCATGCCCGGATGCGGGGAGACAGACAGGAAAGGCGAGGGAAAAAGGTTCCCGTGGGTCACCGACCTCCCGCCCGGACGGGACACGGTGATGTCCGTCATGCGGTTCGGCCGCCGCAGGTGGGCCATCGGGAACGGGACGTCCCGGACACCGGGGCAGGGGATCCGTCCAGGTCCGGGAACGGTTTCGGGCACGGCCACAACCATCCGGCGGACGTCCTCCCGACGCCCGCCACGCCCGCGTTCCTGACCGCCCGGGTGCGGCGGCACCGCTGCCCGCTGTCCGGCAGGGCGCGGCGGCGCCAGGGACGCAACCCCTGCCTGTGCGGCAGGCTGGGGGAGCTGGTCAGGACATTCGCGTTCCCCGACTGGCGGACACCCTGCCGGGCAATCGCCGGGCAGCCCGGCAGGGAGGACCACCCCGGCCTGGTCCGCGCCGGTCGGTGGCCGCCCCGACCAAGCCCGAACCACCCCGATCCCGCCTTCGCCGACACCCCGTTTTCCGAACCGGACAGCCGCCCGGCCATTGGCCATGCGCATCCGGAACGCCCGGCCGTGCGATGCCGCCGAACCGGTCGTCAGCGGGCCAGCGGATCGACTGGCGGGAACTGCTGAAAGTTCCCCCTGGAACCGCTGCCAGGCATCTGATATGGACGAACGTAGGGACATGGAGCCGTCTCCCTGCATGTTGTGGCTTTCACACCTGCTCCATACCAGAGGGACGGCTCCATATCCAGGCCCCCGATCAGAAAAAAGCGCCCGTTTCCGAAAAAACCGCCTGATCGGGGAGTTCTGCAAGAAGCTCGACACGTATATTTTTTCCATTGTAAATCAAGTCATTCGATAACCTGGACGGCAGTCGTTTTGGTGACAAGCCACTGGGAATGAGAACTGAGGTCGTCCCTGCGATAGAAACAGACGCGATACGCACTTGTCAGAATGCTCTACCCAGCAGCGATGGGGGTACCAGGATCGTCGCCAAGCGTCAGCCGAGCAACGTACAAGCCGATTTCCGAAGCCCCACCATTCTACCCTCCAGAACAGGAACGAGCGAACGCACATCCTCGATCTGGAGTTCGTCCGATCGTTTCGGTGGCGAAGCGGTGACTGGCCAAAAGAGATCACGCTTTCTTCCAGGTGAGAGGTCCACTTCGCGTCGATACCTGACAGCGCCGAGAGTCCCGTCCTCAAAGAAGGGGACACCATTGGAAAGCGCTCGCGCAATCGCGTCGCGCTCTGAGCATGAAACGACCTCTGGAATCATCCGGTCCTGGCCACCGATGTGAAATATATGGGTATGCTTTAGGGGAACGTGTCTTTCCTTGATTCCCTCCGGGTCAGAACAGAACGCCCGCACTTCGAGCGACACCGTTCCTTCATTCGATCGAGTGCCACTCAAGAGACCAAACTCATATCGGGAGTCGATATTGAAGTGCCGTCAGGGCCGGTTGAAGGACAGGGAATTCTTCCTTGACACAGGGCATATCCATATCCTATCTTTCCGCAATGGCCGTTCCGGCCATGGACAACATTGAATGGAGACCCCACATGAGCAGGACATATAACCTGGCCGCCCTTGGCCGGCTTGATCGGGACGATCCCAATTTCCGGAAAATCCATGATTTCAACATCAGGACCGACAGGATCCAGATTCCCGTCGAATGGAAAGTCATCGGATTCCATTTTCCGGTCGATTATCCGCCGATCACAAAGAAAATCCTGACCATTCCGACACCGGACGGTGGACAGCCGGTCTATTGGGAATATGAGGATCCGCGTTCGCAGTCCCAGCCCGACCATCCCTGGATCGCCGTACATGATCCCACCAAAGGTGTGATCACTTTCCAGTTCGTGGATCTCCCGCGGGAGGATTTCGATCGGCTTTCCCAGAAAAAGCATGTGGAATGGGTATCGCCCGATGGTGTGAAAGGCATGGAGAACCGCATGTCCGATGCCGACGATAACCTTGAAGGCTCGCCGTTCAATGACATCCTGAACGGTGGCAAGGGTGATGATATCATCCACGGACGCGACGGCAATGATCGTCTGGACGGTGGCTATGGAGCCGACACGCTCCGTGGTGGTGATGGCGATGACAGGCTCATCGGCGCACAGGGTGATGACAGGCTTTTTGGCGGCAAGGGCAATGATACCATCCATGGTGGATATGGTGACGACCGGATCTACGGTGGCAAGGGCAATGACACCCTTGATGGCGGTTTCGGCAATGACAGATTGTACGGTGGCAAGGGCAACGACACCCTTTATGGCAGTCCTGAATCCGGTGAGACGGATCGACTCTATGGCGGTGAGGGCGATGACACGCTCCATGCCGGCGATGGTACGGATATCCTCTACGGCGGCAAGGGCAATGACACACTTTATGGTCATATAGGAGACCCCAAGACATTCGTGTTCAGCCAATCCGACGGCATTCAGGAAGACAGGATCATATATTTCGACAAAGGTGGACCCGAATGGGAATCCGACATCATCCGCCTCGTCGGCTTCGACGGCGTGGACAGCGTCGATGACCTGGACATCACTTTCGTGCGAAAGATGACTCCTTATGGTCTGTCCCATTACTGGGGGATGCCCATATCAAGGTCGGCGACACAACCATCGTGGTCGAGGATGTCTCACGGGGGGACAGATGGAATCCCGTAACCAGGAAAGTCGAGAAAATGCCGGTGTTCACCGAGGACCAATTCGAGTTCGTGACCGCCGAGGAAATGATCGACGCCGCCTGAAGCCAACGGGGTCCAGTCAGGGATCCAGATCGCATCCAGTTCGGGCCACCCCTGGCAGGGGCGGCCCGAACGCTGTACGTTTCAATACCAGACCCCGAAATCGGTGAACGCCCTGCCTGATTTCCGTGATGGCGCGCGGAGGCTTCAGGAATGTCCTGAATCCAGAACATCCGAAAATGGCGCACTGGACCGCTCTGCCGTACGCGAATATCGCCAGCCCATCGACCTTTCCGGCCGGCTGGCCACGAAACAGGCGAACGGTTCCATATCCCGGTGCACGCTCGCCTGTTCGAGGGCCGCAGGACAATCCGTGCGTCGGTCAACAGGCGTCACCGTCCAGGGATATCCGCCGGACGCGAGCATGGCGTTCATGGGAAAGCGGGCCATGCGTCCATTGCCGTCGGGATAGGGATGGACGTAACCGAACAGCCAATGGCCCAGAACCGCGCGCACCGAAGGTTCGGATTCCTCGCCCAGAAGGTCGAACAGGGCCGGCATGGCGTCGCGCATCGCCTCATGACGGGGAGGGACATGACGGGAACCCCGCAGGTATATGGCCGTGTTCCGGTAGCCGGCCAGGACTTCGGGTCTTACATTTCCGTCCTCGACACCAGGCTGGAAGAGTTGGCGGTACCATTCCCCATGACGTGAAGCGACCAGAGGGCCGGGAATTGCGCCGGCCACTATCCTGCCGGACGGACCGGAACGCCTGCCAGTAACCGCGGGCCGCCATGGCATCACGACCCTGCCGGTCGGCCTCGTTGGTCCTTGGGTTCCAATCACCGGCCCGGACCCGCTCGATCAGTTCGGGCGTCACCCGATATCCCTCGATTGACAGGGAATGATAGGCATCGTTGAAATGGATGTCGTCCACAAAGGCCAGATGGTCTTCGGTATCCTCCGGCAGTCCGGGCGCTTCCGGGAAGATCCGTAAGACAGGCTCCCGGAACATTTCCCACATGGCCCGCAACCGTCCGACCACGGGGTGCCGCTGCGGGATGGTCAGGCCCCTGAATGCCTGCGTCGGCCCGAACGGGTCGGTCTCGCGTACATCATAACCGGCATTCTTCATGGCCGACAGGATTGCGTCGGCGTCACCATCCCGACCGGTTCCGCGAAAGGCGCCGGCAAGGCGTCCGGCGACAATGGAGATGCGGGTCTTTCATTGGATGAAGCCATTTACCGCAATGTGAACCGAAACAGACAGCTTTGACAAGGGATATTGCCTGAAGCGATGGTCTCAGGACCAGACCTGGAAATGATTCCGGGAAATGTCCGTCTCTGATCCGTGCTACGAACTGAATGGATCCAGTCGGAACGCTGGATGACGGATGTTCGGACGAGGGCAACGATCCATTGGTTGCATTTCCATGCAACCAATACCATCATATACCATGTACACAAGGATGGGACTTGATGTCATTGGTTGCATCCATTCCGATATAAGAGCCCACACCCCCGCGAGGCGGAGGCTCTGTCGCGAGAGTAAGATTCGCTCTTGGTTGTGTGGTTCGGGAGGGCCGGAGTCGTGGTTTTGGCAAATTTCGTGGAATCAATGGTTTAGTGGCGCACTTACTCAAGAACCCAAACCCCCGTGCGGCGGCGGCGCTGTCGTTGAGAGTAAAGCCCGATTCCCGAACTTTGGGAATGGCTTGAAATCAATGGCTTAGGGATGTTTTACCCAGGAGGTAACGATATGAAACGTAGGGAACGACTGTTGGAATTCCTGCGGCACCACGGAAAGGCCTCCATGGAGACCATCCATGAGCAGGTGGCCCCCGAACTCTGCCGCCAGACCCTCTCTGGCGGGATCTCAAGTCCCTGAACGCAGGGAAACTGGTACGACGCGAAGGCACTGGTCCAGGAACCCGATGGTTCGCAGGTGGCATTGAGGCCATTCGCAGATATCTGCGCATACCATGTGAACAGCGGCCTCCCATCACTTACGACCGGACCATCCTTGATGAATATCTTCCGAACCAGACATTCCATCTCGACGAATTGTCCCGGAATCGTATGCGCGAACATGGTACCGCACCGACAGGTTTCTCCGGACCATCCGACTCGCGTGTAATCACCAGATTCATGATGGATCTGGCGTGGAAATCATCCAATCTGGAGGGGAATACCTATACATTGGCCCAGACAGAACGACTGCTGCGTGATGGCGAACGTGCCCCAGGACGCACGGAAGAGGAAACCATCATGGTACTCAACCATTGCACCGCCCTGGATTACGCTCTTACCATTGCTCAGGACGACCGGCCCCTGTTCTCCCTGTTCCTGCGTGATATCCATGCCCTGGTTTCGGAGAACCTGCTCGCCGAACCTCTGTGGAAAGACCAGTGGGATCCAGGTGGAGGACAGGTCGATCGGAGCAGATTTTTTCATTGCGTGAAATCAATGGGTTGAAAAAACCGCGAATGGAAAAAAAGGCTTATCCCTTTGACTACGGCACCGCAACATGTTGTGCCGGCGGTCTGACGGCCGGTTTCCCGGATTCCGCCGGAATCCGGGCCGCCGCCGCCACGCGGCGGCCCGTCCGGAGCCGGAAGGATCGGGATTCTGGGGGACTGGGGGTCGGCGCCGCGGGCCGGGGCGGAGTCCGGGCGCGGGTCCCCGGACGTCAGGCGCCTGGGTCGGTGAGGTCGCGGTACGTCGCGGGCGGCAGGCCGAGGCCGAGGCCCAGAAGCCTGTCGAAGGAGGTCCGCCGGTGGCGGCGGCGGTTCCATCGCAGGACGAATTCGTCCAGATAGCGCTGGGCATGCTTCCTGCGCAGCCCGTGGTACACGCCCATGGCCCAGCGCTTCAGGCTGGAGAAGACCCGGTGGATCCACCTCAGGACCTCGTGGGCCGGTCGGCCTCCGACCACCCTGCGCCCGCGCGGGCTGTCCGGCAGCCCGGTGTATCCGCTCCACCCGTCGGTGACGGTCCAGGCGCCCGGCGCGACCGCCCCGGCGATGAAGCCATGGAGCGCTTCGGCGCCGTAGTCCCCGACCGTCTCCAGCCGGATGCGGCGTGGACTGCCGTCCTCCGACAGCTCCACGGCCCCGGCGATGGGGATCCGGCCCGCCGCGCTGCGGCCCCGGCCGGCCACGCCCCTCTCCCCGCCGTCCTCCGCGCCGCCGCCGTCGCGGCAGGGCATCGACGCCCCGTCCACCTCCGCGATCCCCTCCAGCGGGCTCCGGTCCGGGTCCACCATGGCCCGCCGCAGCTTCTGGAGCGGCAGCCAGACGCTCTTGTAGCTGCCGATTCCCAGCTGCGCCTGGAGCTGCAGCGCGGAGATGCCGTTGGAGTGCGTCGCCATGAGATGGGCCGCAAGGAACCATGTCCTGAGCGGAAGGTGGGAGCGGTGCATCACGGTGCCCACCGTCACCGACGTCTGCCGCCCGCGGTCCGCGCACTCCCGGCGGCAGCGCTCCCCCTTCAGCTCCCAGCCCCTCGTCCCGCCGCAGGCCGGGCACGCGAAGCCCCTGCCCCAGCGCAGCTCCGCAAGGTGCCGGGCGCAGGCGCCGTCGTCCGGGAAGAGTTCCCCGGACTCCTGGCGGGACATGGGGCGGTCGTCTTTCCATCGGCTTGGCATGGGAGGAACACAAGGCGAACACGGCGGCGCGTCAACCCCTCCGACACAAAATATTGATCCGCCTTGGTCAAAGGGATAAGCCTTTGGAAAAAATATGCGTGTTAAATGGAAAAAAGTAACTACTCTCCCCCTTTCCCGCTGAATCCGGCCTGATGCAAGGCTGTCGTGCCGGATTCCCTGACAGGCACGGTCATGCATTGGCCGCATCCGGGGCTTTGGCCGTTTCGGTCCGACGGTCCGCGACAGGGTTGACAGCGTAGGCTGTCCGGGCTATCGGGGGGCCGTCGTTCAGGACGGAGGCCACGGATGGGCCGCTTCGGATCAGGAACCAGGGACACGCCCGCGCGCCGCGCCCGGCCGGGGGCGGGCTGATGCCGACGGTGAACGCGGCGTCGCCGCGCAGGCAGCCCGGCGGCTGCCGGTCACGGTGCCGCCGCCATCAGGCGGAGGGGCGGGGCGGGCGCGGAGACGGTCGGGACGGTCAACGTCCTCTTCATGCTCCTGGACATCCTGGTGGCGGTGCTGCCGGGAGGACGACGCGGAGGACCCCGCGCAACTCCGGCCTGCCGCCGTCGCGCAGGGACGGGGACGGGACCGCGCGGAGCGCCGGAAAGGGCTCCGGCGGCGGGGGGCCGAAGGCGGGCCGGACGGACCCGGGCAACCTGCGCAAGGTCATCGTCACGGAACCGGGCCCGGTGGCCGGGTGCCGCGGGTGCGGCCACGACCTGACCGGAACCGGATGCGCCGGGCACGGGGAGCGCGGCGGGGTCGACATCGTCTCCGGGACGGCCGGGCGCCGGGTCGTGGCCGGGGTCAGGGACTGCCCGCGCTGCCGCGTCCGGACGACGGGGGCGTTCCCCGACACCATGCCGGGACCCCTGCGGTACGGGCCGGGCATCGTCGCCTGCGCCGTCCATCCCCTGTGCGCCCGGATGGTCCCGCCCGTGCGGACCGCGGCCATGATCCAGGCGATGACCGGGCGGCCGCTCTCCGAGGCCACGCCGCCCGGCCTCCTCCCGCGCCTGAACGGGGCCCTGGAGGCATGGGAGGGGGCCGCCATCGGAAAGCTCCCCGCCATGCCCGTGCCGACGTGGACGGGACCTCGCCGCGGGTGGACGGAACGAACCACTGGATCCACGTCCGCTCCGGCGGGCCGGTCACTGGCAGGCGGCTGCACCGAAAGCGCGGATGCGGGGCCATCGACGACATCGGGATCATCCCCGGGTACGGGGGCGTCATCGTCCACGACCGCTGGAAGGCCTGCCCCACCTACAGGAACCGCAGGCACCGGCTCCGCCGCGCCCATCCGGTCAGGGAGCTCCAGGCCGTGACCGACAGCAACGGCTGGCCGTGGGCGGAGAGGATGCGCGGGCTGCCGCTGATCGCGCGGCGGCAGGTCACGCGACGGCCGGACAGGCGGCTGTCCATGCGCCATTGCAGGACCGTCGCGCGATGCTGCAGCGATATCCTGGAGCAGGGCCGAAGGGAGATGCCGGCGGTCCCGAAGCGCGCGAAGGGCCAGCGCGGGCCGGTGGGGAGGTCCGACGCCCACAGCCTTCCCGAACGCCTCGCCGCCACGGGAGGGAATGTCCTGCGCTTCACAGGGCGCGCCGACACCCCGTTCCCGGACAACCGCGCGGAAAGGGATTCCAGAATGGCGAAAGTCCGGCAGAAGGTCCCGGGCTGTTTCCGGACCGTCGCCTTCGCGCAGGACTGCTGCCGGATATCGAGCTGCCTCCGGACAATGGCGGCGCTCGGATACAGCCCGCCCGTCGCCGTCACCCTCGCCCTGCAGGGAAAGGCTGTTGACTGTCTCGGTCAGGACGCCCCATAAAAGGGGTGAGCAGTTACGGAAAAAATATAGTTGTCGCGACACATCTGTCGTCATGCGAAACCCTCCGGTCACGCCGAATGGACCGGAACACCCTCCCGCACACGGGCGGACTGGATCAAGGCGAATGCGTAACGTCGCGCTTTGGTCGCTTACACCGTGAGTACATGTTCAGGACCAACCAACCCTTAGTTTGTCCCAATTCGCATCTTGTTTCCATAGAGATAGTCTCGCGTAAGCGGAACGGCGTCCTGCCGTCGTGCGACCTGCAACTGGAACACGAACTGCCGATTGTAACGGAACGTCATTTCAGAAGCGGCAAGATAGAATCGCCACATGCGGCAGAATCGTTCGTCATAGAGAGCCTTGACCTGTTCGACATTCGCCATGAACCTGTCATGCCAGTGGCGTAGGGTCTCCGCGTAATGCAGTCGCCAGACCTCAATGTCCGTGGGCCAGAGATTCTGGTTCTCCACCGCCTTCATCGCTTCCGACATCGACGGGATGTAGCCGCCGGGGAATATGTACTTCAGGATCCAGGGACTGGTCGTTCCCGGTGGTGTCGACCGTCCAATTGAATGTATCAGGGCGATGCCATCTTCGGTCAGTCTGTCACGGACATTGCGGAAGTATTCGTCGTAGTGTGGCGCTCCGACATGTTCGAACATGCCAACGCTTACGATCCGGTCAAATGTCTCGGTGACGTGCCTGTAGTCCATCAGGCGAAACTCGACCAGTTCCGAGAGACCCTCGGTTTCGGCACGGGACTGGGCGATTCTGTGCTGTTCCTCCGAAAGGGTTACGCCGACCACCCTGGCCCCGAAGTCCCGGGCGAGCGTCAGCCCCATTCCTCCCCAACCACAACCGATATCGAGGACCCTCATCCCAGGTTCGATCAGGAGCTTGGCCGCGATGTGAGCCTTTTTCTGCTTCTGGGCTTCCTCAAGACTGTCGTCCTGATCCAGGAAATAGGCACAGGAATACTGCTTGTCCGCATCCAGAAACAGATCGTAGAGTTCTCCCGAAAGGTCATAGTGATGTGCGACATTGCGTTGGGCGGTTCCCACCGGGTTGTATTGGAGGGCCTTTCGCTTGAACTGCCGCCACACTTCCAGAAGCCTCTGCCAACTCGTGGAATGATCCTTTCCTACATTCGCGACCACGGCGGCGAGAAACCTGCGCAGATCGTCGTCGGCGATTGTCAGTCTACCGTCCATATAGGCCTCGCCAAGACCGAGTTCCGGGTTAAGCAGGATCTTCCTGAGCGTCGCGGTTTCATGAATACGGACTTCAAGCGTCCCGCCAGAGCCATCTCCGTAAGAGTGTCGTACGCCGCTTGGCATGGTAATCTCAAAACTGCCCGCCTGCAGGACAGTCCGCAGCATACCGTCGAACAGCCTCTCCCACATCTTCCAAGTCTCCTTTGATCCGTCTCCGTTACTTGAGCGCTCGCGCCTCATTGCCGCAAACGCAAACTGGTGGTGAAAACTCCGGAAGTTTGCCAAACTCCCGGGTGTCTGTCCAGATTCGCGTGACACGGCAATCGCATAGGAATCACCAAAGCCCAAGTCTCCCTTGACTCACCGGGGCGGGCAATGTGTATCGCAGCGATCCAAATTCCAGTTCGAGAGGACTTTCCAGATGCATGTATATCGCAGCCATACCTGCGCTGACCTTCGCAAGCTGAATGTTGGCGAGAACGTCCGTCTGTCAGGCTGGGTGCATCGCGTGCGTGATCATGGCGGGGTGCTGTTCCTTGATCTGCGCGACCATTATGGCGTGACTCAATTGCTCTGTGATCCCGATAGCCCGGTTTTTGCCGAGGTCGAGAGCCTTCGAAGTGAGTGGTGCATCCGCGTGGATGGCGAGGTTAGGGAGCGTAGTGCCGATCTGGTCAATCCAAGAATCCAGACCGGAGAGGTAGAGGTGTTCATTCGCGACCTCGAGGTGTTGGGCGCTGCCGGGGAGCTTCCTCTGATGGTGTTCGGAGATCAGGAATACCCTGAGGAAACTCGGCTGCGTTACCGCTTTCTGGATCTGCGCCGCGAAGCGATGCAACGTAACATGAAACTTCGATCTGACGTAGTGGCGTCGATTCGGCGTCGGATGTGGGAGATCGGATTCCGGGAATACCAGACACCGATCATGACCGCGTCTTCGCCGGAAGGCGGGAGGGACTTTCTGGTGCCGTCTCGACTGCATCCCGGTCGTTTCTACGCGCTGCCTCAGGCCCCCCAATTGTTCAAGCAGTTGATGATGGTCGCCGGCTTTGACAGGTATTTTCAGATCGCACCCTGCTTCCGGGATGAGGATCCGCGCTCCGACCGGTCGCCAACCGATTTCTACCAGCTTGATATGGAAATGTCATTTGTTACCCAGCAGGACGTTTTCGATACTATCCAACCGGTTCTTTCGGGCGTGTTCTCCGAATTCGGCGGCGGCCGTAGTGTGGATAGTGACTGGCCGCAAATTCCGTATTCCGACTGCATGCTTTGGTATGGGACAGACAAGCCTGACCTACGCAATCCAATCCGGATGCAGACGGTTTCGGAACATTTCCGGGGCTCGGGATTCGCGATTTTTGCCAGCCTGCTGGACCAGGATGGCACGGAGGTCCGCGCCATCCCAGCCCCAGGAGGAGGCTCCAGAAAGTTCTGTGATCGGATGAATGCCTTTGCCCAGAAAGAGGGCCTGCCGGGGATGGGCTACATCTTCTGGCGGACGGGAACTGAGGGTATGGAAGCGGCTGGACCATTGGCGAAAAACATTGGACCTGGGCGAACTGAGGCGATTCGCGCCCAGCTTGGTCTTGATGTCGGAGACGCGGCTTTCTTTCTTGGCGGAAGACCGGCAGTGTTCGAAAGCGTTGCGGCCAAGGCGCGCATCGTGGTTGGCGACGAACTCGGATTGACCGAACGCGACCGCTTCGCCTTCGCATGGATCGTTGATTTCCCGATATTCATGAAGGACGAGGAGACTGGTCGGATTGATTTCGACCACAACCCATTCTCTATGCCACGGGATGGCATGGAGGCACTTGAGCGAGATCCGCTTTCCGTGACCGGCTACCAATATGACCTGACCTGCAATGGTTATGAACTTGTGAGTGGTGCCATCCGCAATCACAGGCCCGATGTCATGTTTCGGGCGTTTGAAATCGCAGGCTACAGTGAGGAGGAGGTCCGGCGACGTTTCGGCGGATTGGTCAGTGCGTTCAACTATGGAGCACCGCCTCACGGCGGCTGTGCGGCAGGAATCGACAGGATTGTCATGCTGTTGGCCGACGAGGCAAACATCAGGGAGGTTATGCTTTTTCCAATGAATCAGCGCGGGGAGGATCTGATGATGGGAGCACCGAGCGAGCCAACGAGCGAGCAACTCATGGAGTTGGGTCTCAGGGTTCTTCCGCGGGACGATTGAACCGGGCAGTTGGCCAAGTGGTGCGGATCCCTGAATCATCTGTGATGCGGACTCCTGTCCGTAAAACTCCAGCATACCCAAGGAAGGGGCAGCCATGATTGGACGACTCAACCACGTAGCGATCGCCGTACCAAATCTTCAATCCGCGGGGGCGCAATACCGCGATGCATTGGGTGCAAGGGTCAGTGAACCTCAGGACGAGCCAGACCATGGTGTAACGGTCGTATTCGTGGAACTGGCGAACACGAAGGTCGAGTTGATGTGTCCATTGGGATCAGCGTCGCCAATCCAGGGATTCCTTGACAGAAATCCCTCAGGTGGAATGCATCATATATGCTACGAAGTTGAAGACCTCATTGAGGCGAGAGACCAATTGAAGGCGACCGGAGCGCGGGTTCTTGGTGATGGCGAACCCAGGATCGGGGCACATGGAAAGCCCGTGCTTTTCCTCCATCCCAAGGATTTCAACGGTTGTCTGGTGGAGCTTGAGCAGGTCTGATGGGCGTCACTGGTGCACTGGTACTTCTGGCGGTTATCTGGTTCGTCGTGCTGTTTGTCGTGCTGCCGCTTCGACTGACGACGCAGGGCGAAAGGGGAGAAGTCGTTCCGGGAACCCAACCGGGTGCACCGGCGGAGTTGGATCTCGGTCGAAGGCTCAAGGTCGTGACGATTGTGGCGATTATTCTCTGGGTGATCATTGCCGGCATAATCGTTTCCGGCTTGGTGACCCTATGCGACATTGACTGGTTCAATCGGCTCGAGTGCTCTGCAGTCGATGAAACAGGTGGGTGAATGCTGCGACGCCCACTATCGGCGCAATCAGGTTGACCAGTGGGACGTTCAGAGCCAGTGCGATCAGGCAGCCGGTAAGCCAAACAGCAGGCAAATGAGTGTGGGCAAGGTGCCTGGCGTCCAGATCTTCGACCCGGCGGACCGCGACGGTCTCAAAATACTCGCGTGCGATCAGGTAACCACTGGCCAACACGAACACGGCGGCTGCGGGGATTGCCGTTGACCATCCGACGATCCATGCGACCAGACTGATGCCAAGCATGAGGAGCAGGAAACGCAGGGCATACCCAACGACCGCCCCGAGCCCACGGCGTCTGACCGGCGGTAAGCTAGGGTAGTGCCGAGCTTCCACGGCGGTTACGATTGGATCGAGTAGCGCTCCTACAATCGCGACCGTCAGAGGTGAAATCAAATAGGTCCAGAATAGCCATGCCGTATGGCCGAACAGCCCATCGGTATACAGGCCGATGAAGCCGACGCGTCCCAGAATCGGTAGGTCCACACTGTCGGGAAGAATCAGTTCCGCGAGACCGAGCAATAATGCGAAGGCCAGCAGAAACGGTCCGGTAACGATGGCGGCGATAGCCAGTGCCAGCAGCAGAATGCCGAAAATGTGACTGTCGGTGAGTTGGAGCAGGGCGAGCGTCAGGGCTCGGGATATCTCCTGAAGTGAATGCATCAGTCTCGCCAGTCGGTAATGGCGTCGAGATCGGGGCGGGGTCGATCGGGAGGAGTGGCGGTTTCCGTCCCAAGATGAATGAATCCTGCAATGGATTCGTGGGGTTCAAGGTCGAGACCACGCTCCATGAACTCTCTGTCGTAGGATGCCCATCCCGTCAGCCAGTTGGCACCCCAACCCGAGGCGAGCGCGGCGTTGAGCAGTGCCAGGCAGACGGCACCAGCTGAGTAGGTCTGCTCAATTCTCGGGATGGTTGGGGAGGGCTTTGGGCTGGAAACCACCGCGATGGCAAGGTCGGCGTCGGAGAATTGCCTGACGCCCTTCTCCACTTTGTCAGTGTCGACGCCAAGCGCAGGTGCGCGTTCCTCGGCAAGGTCCGCCAATCGCCCTAGTATCCCGCCAGTGTTGAATTGATGCCTGTCCGCTTGCCATGTTCCCCTTGATACCTTATACCTGCCACACCAACAACCAACAGACCCTCAGGATCGGGCGGATGTCCGCCGGCGGTTCCGGGGGCATCATGAGGCGGCAGGCCATGGGAACGGGTGGCAGGAAGATATATCACGTACGGCTGGACGACGGGGAGCGGTCGCTCCTGCAGGGGATCGTCGACGGTGGAAAGGGGTCGGTGACGCGACGCCGGCGGGCGCACATCCTGCTTCTGGCGGACGCCAACCGCGACGGCGGCGGACGCGGGGACGCCGACATCGCGGACATCCTCGGGGCCGGGACGGCGACGGTGGAGCGGGCCCGCAGGAAGTTCGTGCTGGAGGGCCTTGAGGCGGCGCTGGAGAGGAAGGAGCAGGCCAACAGGAAGAAGCCCCGGTTGGACGGCGAGGGCCAGGCGAAACTGGCGATGCTGGCCTGCTCCGATCCGCCGGAGGGGCACGCGCGCTGGACGATGCAGCTGCTCGCCGACAGGCTCGTCGAGCTGGAGGTCGTCGGCAGCATCTCCGACGAGACGGTCCGGCAGGGGTTAAAAAAAACGACATCAAGCCGTGGCGGAGCGAATGCTGGTGCATCCCGCCGAAGGAAAGCGCCGATTTCGTCTGCGCCATGGAGGACGTCCCGAGACCTACAGCCGGGAGTACGACGACGGCACCGTGCTCGTCTGCATGGACGAGACCTCGAAGCAGCAGACGAAGGAGACGCGGATGCCGCTTCCGACGCGGCCCGGCCAGCCCGCCGCGTACGATTTCGAGTACGAACGCAACGGAACGGCGAACCTGTTCATGGTGTACGCGCCGCTGGAGGCATGGCGCCACGTGAAGGTCACCGACCGGCGCACGAAGCGGGACTTCGCAGGGTTGCTCGCCGACATGGCCGACGTCCATTTCCCCGACCGGAGAATCGTCCCGGTGATGGACAACCTCAACACCCACAGGCTGTCGACCCTGTACGAGACGTTCGAGCCGGCGGAGGCGTCGCGGCTCGCCGACCGCTTCGAGGTCCACCACACGCCGAAGCACGGCAGCTGGCTGAACATGGCGGAGATCGAGATAAACGTCCTGTCCCGGCAGTGCCCCGCCAGGCGCATTCCCGACCGCGAGGCGATGGTGCGGGAGGTCGACGCATGGCAGGCGCACCGGAACCCGTCGTCGAAACCGGTGGACTGGCGTTTCAGGACCGGGGACGCCCGGATAAAGCTCAGATCCCTCTACCCATCAACACAATGATGGTGGGATACTAGAGCCTTCGGCCCAAGGACGATGAACCGCCAGGGTTCCAATTTTCCGTGATCAGGGCTGCGAGCTGCGGCGGTGAGAATTGTTCGCAATGTTTCGCGATTCGGAACGGGGCCCTTTAGCGTCTTGGCTGGTCGGGACCGGCGGGAAAGCAGGAATTCGAGGGCTTTGGGGTTGGTTTCGGGCATCGGCTGCTCCTGATCGGGTACCGAACTGTCCATTGCGACAGAATTTCGGAGATTCCGGGCTGGGCGAATCAGGCCTTTGGTCTGCCAGCGATGCCGGACGAGTGCAAAATGGTTGTCGGCTCATCGAGGTTCACGTCCTGCCTCAGGCAAAATCTCTGAGTTGATCACTTTTTGCTCCGGGCTTCCCGGAGAGCGTCACTGGGTCAGCGCTACTCTTGACATCAAGACGGACGGTGGTTTCGGTGTCTGGCCTACGTGGAATGAAGCGCCAGTGTTGGAATTCAGTTTAGCACGGCGATTCAACCCGAGGATGAGACTCGATACGGGGAAACATTCCCTAACACACCACCCAAAGCAGATAGATACCCATGGCCAGAAATACGGTCGGCGATTCAGCCCGACGCATTCCAGTCGAATTCGTGCAGTTCTCTCCAAGGAATCAGGCTGTCCGTTCCCCGCCGCTGGGGTTGATCGCCGCCGTAGACAATGACGACGGAGCATCGGGGGGTCGATTGGGCAAGGAGCTTTCTGACGCGTTTGGAGCCGTCAAACAGGCTGGACGATGCTGTCTCTGAGGATTTCGCTTCGACAATCGTTGTGCCAATCGGGCTTTCGACGATCAGATCGGCCTCTGCACCGTTCCGGTCGCGGAAAAACGAGAGGCCAGATGTTTCACCTTGGCTGGCCCGATGTTTGGCGATCTCCGAGGTTACCCAGGTTTCGAAGATTCCGCCACGAAGTGGATGTGAGTGGAGCTGTTCGGGGGTACGGATACCCAGCAACCAGCAGACGATACCAGTATCGTAAAAGTGCAGCTTGGGCATTTTCACCAGTCGCTTGCGAAGGTTCGTGTGAAGGACTGGAAGGCGGAAAGCGATAAAGCTGGTTTCAAGGATGCTGAGCCAGGCTTTTGCCGTCGGTTGCGAGATGCCGCAATCCCCTGCGAGCGACGCGTAGTTGAGCAGTTGCGATGTCCGGCCCGCGCAAAGTGCTACGAAACGCTGAAAGGTCAGGAGATCGCCTACGTTGCTGATCGTCCGCACATCGCGCTCGATATAGGTGGCGATGTAGGAACTGAGCCAGACCGACGCTTCCTGTTCCTTATCGAATATGCGTGGATAGGATCCTGTGAAGAGAGTCTCATCGAGAGACTTGGGGTGCCGCGGAAAACGAATTGTCTCACCTCTCGTCAGCGGAAGGAGGTTGTACACCGCCGTTCGTCCCGCTAGCGACTGGCTGACCGATTCGAGCAGAGCAAGATTCTGCGAACCGGTGAGAATCCACCGACCTGGAACCGGGTCTGCGTCGATGATGCCTTGCAGGTAGGAGAGTAGATCGGGTGCTCTCTGGACCTCGTCGAGAACTGCACCTTCCGGAAACTGGGCCAGGAAGGCGCGTGGGTCTTCAGTGGCAAAAGCCCGCACGTCCGGGGCTTCCAATGTCTCGTATCGATGCTTTGGGAATAGGGCGCGACACAACGTTGTCTTGCCGCTCTGCCGAGGTCCAGTGAGCGTGATGGAAGGCCAGGTCTGGGCCGCTTTCGTCAGCTTTGGTGCGAGGTCACGTGCGATCATGTCGTACAGCGTAGCAATAATATAGGCTGATTCAAAATACAATTTTGAATCAGCCTAAAGTGAGGTGAAGAAGCCCATTCCTGCGTTTTCACAATTCCCGCGACCCCGGTTCTGCCGGGAACCGCCGACGGCAGTCCACGTATAAGTTCAAACCCAACTTGTTTTATGGTTGCGTTTCGAATTTCGCGCTCTTCTTTAGCGGTGTCCGGGAAAGCTGGATTGGCCGCCATGTATCATGTATGAAGCGAAGGAGTGGGTTCCCGGAAAAGGCGGCGCTCAGTGACAGGCACCAGGTCGCCTGAACGCCTCATCGTCAGAGCTGCAGTGCTGTCCGGTTTCGCCTGATGCCCCGCCCAGAGTTCGGACTGTCGCTGCTCGATCAACCAATCCGGCTGCTCCCATTGCTCACCTTGCTGGTGGTTGCATTTGAGCCGATCCAATTGGTGTGCATCGTTTTGCGAATGTATCTTCTGCATTGGAAAATGAACCCCACTTCCATTCCACATCAAGTTCTCGCGCAGCATATTTGGCAAAGAGGACATGGCCTCAGGTACATACGAGCGGGGAGTTATGCATGAAAGCGTGCCATTGCCGGCTCAAAGCTGAAGATTTGGCTTGCACAGTGCAGGAAACAGGAAGGTCGTCTATCGATTGCATCCGGAGAGCCGTCGCGCAGGTGGTGGACGGGACGAGCACAGTATCGCCAGTGGCTGCCATACATTGCTACCAAAGGGCCGGATTGACACTGAGCTGGACCGGCGGATGTTGGCCCTTTACAACTCGGAACGCTTAATCCCGACGAGATGACCTGATCGCACTTTCTGGAATGGGCCGAGCAGGGTGAGGTGGACATGGTGCGTTGCGCCACTGGCTAGATGCTCACCAAATCCGGAAGACATGAGGCGGCAAGAACCCTTTTCCTGAATTGTGCGCAGGTCGGCTATGCCGTTGCGATGACCTGGATGAGCCAACTCGACAACAACGGACTTGGGGGCGAATACAATCCTGACGCTGCTGCGGAATGGGACAGACGGGCTGCTGAACTTGGCGACTCAGTGGGTAAGTCCAACTTCGGCCTTGATTTGATCAGGGGACACGGAGTCGCTAGAGATGAGGAATGGGGGCGACGCCTTGTCGATGAAGCGGCAGACGACGGACTCTCTATCGTGCGTCGTCTTCAGGCCGCTGGTTACGACCCGGATGCCGTGACGCCCGATGCCGATGGGCGGAAGTACGCACCCGTGTGCTGACGCTCGTCAACGATTCCAGCGGGCGCACCACCGAGGGTCACGATTCGCGAGGCAAGGTGCTTCGCCTCATCTTCCACGTGGGTTGCAAAGAGCGTGGCGATTCCGGTTCGCTCCCGGATCCGGGCAAAGAGATCCATCATCCTGTCGACAGCTTTGGCATCCAACGACGCGACGGGTTCATCCATCAGGAGCATGCCGGGATTGGCGGCGAAGGCACGCACGGTCGCCACACGCCGCGCCTGGCCCAAAGAGAGTTCACCCGGATAGTCATTGCCTCTACCGTCGAGCCTCGCATCCGCGAGTAGGTTCGGCGCCATGCCGCGACTGGTTCCGGTGGCAATGGTGAGGTTCTGCACCAAAGTTCGCTAGGCGGAACTTCATTTAGAACAAAACAGGATCAAAATCTCGCAACACGCTGCATTTGTTGATTTTTTTGCGGACCGGCCTTGCTCTGGGCGGGATTTGTGTTACATGCAAGGCTATAGCTGCCGGGGACTGTGCGTTTGTGTGTGTGGAAGGAAGAAAAGCAGGCGTTACATGTCACTCCATATCGAAACCATTCCCGACAGGGGCAGCCTGCCTGCCGTGCCCATCGGAAAGGCGTGGCGGGAGGACGGCCGCCTCAGGAAGAAAACCGTCGGCAACATCGCGCGGCTGCCGACTCACATCATCAGCGGCATGAAAGCCCTGTTCAAAGGCGGCATCGCCGTCTCCAGCCCCGAGGAGCTTCTCACCATCCGCCGGTCCCTGCCCCACGGCCATGTCTCGCCGCGGTCACGTCCCGCGTCGCCGAACCTGCCACGGCCAGAGCCCTGTCCCCGGAGACGGCGTCCAGCAGCCTCGGAGCGCTGCTCAGGCTGGGGCATGTCACCGGCAACGAGATGCCCGGCTGGCTGCCTAGGCGCCAGCCGTGGGTCGAACAAGGTCTGGCTAGGCGGCATCTGACCGGGGGAACCCTGATGTTGCATGACGTCCCGAGCTCCTGCCCTCCCGCGGCCTTCGGCCACTGCCGCGACGGCAGGCGGGGCGTACAGATCGCTCGCGGGCGTGGAACGCGCGTTCCGGACGCTCAGGCGGTCCCTGGCTGAATGTCCGTCCCGTCCACGTGTACTCCGCCGACCATGTCCGGGCCCATGTGTTCCCGTTCATGCTGGACTGTCACGCGGAATGGCACATGCGGCGGCGTCCCGCTCCGCTCCTGTCCGGGGACGACGGCCGGGAGGGAGCGCGGGCGCGACGGAAATCCCCGGTCGAACCGGCCCGTGCCTCCGAGGCCGCCGAGGCGAAGGCGGACGGCAGGCTCACCCCGGACGGGCTTCCGGTCCACGGCCTCACAACGCTGCTCGCCGACCTCGGAACCCTGACGCTCAACGAGGCAACGGTTCCGGGCACACCCGACCACACCTTTCCGGTGTTCCCGCAGCCAACGCGGCTGCAGAGCCGGGCCCTTGGACTCCTGGAGATCGACCCCGCGAAAATCCTGCCCTGACCAGCTGCGGCTGTTACATGTAAAGTCCCGTCGATAAACGGCGATCGTCCTTATGACACTTGCGGATCCGCCAAAACTCCAGATGAAGTTCCGGCTAGGGTAGGAGACGTCGCCCCTGAAAGACCATCGCGTGATTGCCCTGAAGGCTGATTTGCCCATGGAAGCCTTGCAGGAGGTCCGCCACAATCATGAACAGTGTCGACTTGCCAATCCCGGAGGGACCGACAAGGGCGACGGTCTCTCCGCATCGGATTCCCAGTCGAATGTCGCGGAGAACGTCGCTTCCACCGCGGTATACCGACTGGGCATATAGCGAAAGAACCGGCCTCAGGACCGCACGGGCGGATTCCAAAGCCTGAGCCCTGCACATCGGTCTAGCTGCCGTGGTGGAACAGTCCAGCTGGCAATTCGGTCACCGACCTGACAAGTTCCTTTCCTCCGAGCCGTACCATGAGATCAAGCATTCTTGCCGCAGAATTCCCATCGATCCCACCAATGCCCGGGATGCCGGCAATGAATCCCGCCTTCCGGCCATTCCCTCCGCTCGGCTCCGCCCCCACTGCGCAGATGGCCGGTGCTGCACCTCGGAATGGAAGTGGGGGAGGAAATCGAGCCTGAAACGAAGCATGACGAACCAATCTCTCCCGAATCCCATTGGATTGCGAAGCTTCCTATCCCTCCGCCCAAGCCAGTGGCTGAACAGGGGGAATTGCTGGTGCTGCCGCCCAAACGTTGGCGGCGAGCAGCCTCTTCACACCGAGTTCACAAGTCCGGAAATACGATCCCGCAACTGCGCTCGCCTTGCCAAGTAGAATTCAGGGAAGTCGGCCATGTCGCCTGGAACGCGGCCAAGAAGGTATTTGTCACAGTAGTGCCTCCGGGCGTCCCTGTCCGGATACTTGGCCTCAATCCATTCCGCCGGAAGCGTCGCACGCTTTTCGATGTTGCTGGTCCCATCGAGCAACTGGAGGTTTGCGATACGGTCGGCGTAATCCATGAACATCTCCACTTCATCGGCAGCTATCCCGGCGTCGTGAAGGCGCTTTCGGGTAAAGCGGCTCCTCGGGAAGATGTGGTCGATGTGGAATTGATGGCGCTGAAGGTCGATAAACGGCGAAAGCAACGCCAACAGACCGAACGTCCGACGGTCCCCGATTCCCATGTCGGCAAGATCCTTGATCTCCTCAGCCGAGAATTCCAGGCTCTTGCCGCGTTGCGCCATCACCCGCCGCAATTCAGCCGCCGGGAATCCAAGGTCGCCAGCGTCCCGGATCACTTCCCGGAGGGCCGTCAGCAACGTGTCCAGACCGCTCCCCCAAATTCCGGACGCCTTCAGGATTGATCTCGTCAGCCAGCCGCGGATCGAACTCCGGTCGCTCTCGTAGCTGCTGTGGGTATCGAAGTTCGTCGGCGCACCGATTCGATAGACGTAATAGGCGATCGGATGGAGAGCGCTCGCCGCCCGAATGTTGCTGGAGTTGAATCCGAATCCGGTGACAATCTGAACTGTCTCGATCAAGGCATCGCGGATTTTCTGCCAGTTCCGCTCGAGAATTTCCATGTTCGACTGGGTGAAGTTACGAACCTGAAATCCCACACTAGCGACGTCCGTCAACATCAGCCCCGCCTTCAGGACAAAATCTTTCGTGAGTCCGAGGCCTGGCCCGATCTGGTTGAGATCGTCAACTAGGCGGTGGACTTCCTTGCGGGCATCCAGTGTCTTCCATTGCGAGGTAGCGATACTCAGCAGGAGGTCGGAATATGACAGCGTGGTGCCGCCGCTGTTGCGTCGGATGAATATGCTGAGCACATGCTCGATGTCCTGATTGAGCTCTTCGTAATAGGCAACAGTGGGCTTCGTGTGGACGACCTTGTACAACTGGTCCAAGGTGCGATGGGCACGAACCAGGTCCTCCCTTTCGAGGCCCCTCGCAATCAGCCACTCGACCATCTCCGGTCCGGAGTTCATGCCCACGATTTCCGACACCCTGAACCAGAGCCGGTCTCCATGCCGCCCCAGTTGGGCCTCCTTCACGAAATCGAAGGCGTACCGGCTGCCCTCTTCGTTCCGTTCATCGGGCGCCAGCAGATCCAGTGCCAGAAAATGCTGCGGGAACGCGTCCTCGCTGCTCCACCACTTGTAGGGAAGCTAGACGGCCATCGATCCGCGCAGCCCGATATTGAAAGCGGTCAACCGTTGTTGCCCATCGAGCACCGCTGTGATCTGCCGGTTCGGCAACTGGCCGAGGTCGGGACAATGCGGATTGTCCCGTTCATGATAGTCGCGAACAAATCCGTAATAGCGGTAGTCCGCCGAACGCTCCGGTTGGATACGCCAGAACAGGAACTCTCCGAACGGGTATCCCTGCATCAGGCTGTCGAACAGCCTGCAGATCTGATCCTGGCTCCACACGAATTCCCGTTGGATCGCTGGCAGCACATATTCGTTCGAAACGATCCTGTCCAATGTCTGGCTGATGGTTCCGCCTTGTTGGTACATTCGTTATCTCCGGTGGGTGCAAGTCCGTTGCGGGTGTAGCCCAGATGTTGGCATGAATCGCTCGGATGTCTTTGTTGAGCCTTGATTTCCTGGCATAGGAACTCCTTTCGGTCGATTTTCGCCCGTGAAAACCGACCGAAAACACAGGTTCCCAACAATCTGGGATACACCCGTCCGTAGCTCGAGACTACCCCGAAATGAAAATTCGGCGCAAACCCTCGTGCCTCCGGGGCCGGGATGGTGAACTCCGCTTAAGTGGTCCGCGCACAAGATCCGCTTCGATGCCGCCATCAGAATGGGGCGGACCAAACTTCTTTAACAGGATCGACAACGTCCTCCACTTTCCGTCAATCTTCCGTGACGGTGATCATCAGCCCGGTTCCGGGTGATTGATGCTTGCCCCGACCGTCGCCACATCAGGAACGAAACGACCGGCACAGAAGCCCCGTCGCAACGTTCAGGTGGCGGACCATGAGACCGTACTTGTCCGTGATGGGTGAAGAAGCTTGACGGACCAATTGATTTGTTTTAATGATTGGATCGAATGGTCCGCAATTTCTGGAGGTGGTGCGATTCGGCAGGACAGGGAAGTTCCAGATATGCTGTCTCCATCCGAACTGAAGCTGCTTCAGGACAGGCTTCTATGGCTGTCGTGTTGGATGATCCATGAGGCCAACCACCTTTGCCGGAGAACTGATGGGCTGAAGGTCGGCGGACATCAGGCCAGCTGCGCATCCGTGGTCAGCATCATGACGGCGCTCTATGGCCATGCGCTCCGTCCACAGGACCGGGTTGCGGTGAAGCCGCATGCAGGACCGGTGTTCCACGCCCTGCAGTACCTTGCCGGGAACCAGACGCTGGGGAAGATGAGGAATTTCCGCGGATATGGTGGCGTTCAGAGCTACCCCAGTCGTACCAAGGATAGTGCCGATGTGGATTTCTCAACCGGTTCGGTCGGCCTTGGAGTGGCATTCACCGCATTCGCCAGCCTTGTTCAGGACTATGTCAGGGCGCGTGACTGGGGTCCGATGCCCGCGGGTCGGATGGTCGCCCTGGCCGGTGACGCTGAACTGGACGAGGGGAATGTACTTGAATGCCTGCAGGAGGGATGGAAACACGATCTGCGAAACTGTTGGTGGATCATCGACTATAATCGGCAAAGTCTTGATGGCGTTGTATGCGAGGGTCTCCACCGGCGGCTTGACGGCATATTCAGGGCTTTCGGTTGGGACGTGGTGCAGCTCAAGCACGGTGCCATGCAGCGTACCGCCTTCGATGAGCCCGGCGGCAAGGAACTCAGGGACTGGATCGACGCCTGCCCGAACCAACTGTATTCCGCCTTGACCTACCAGGGCGGCGCGGCATGGCGCCAGAGACTTATGGGTGAGGACGTTGCTCGGGGCGATTTGCCGTCCCTTCTGGCCCGGCGCAGTGACCGGGAGCTCGCGGCACTCATGGAGAATCTGGGTGGGCACTGCATTGAGACGCTCTGCGAAGGGTTCGATTCCGCAGCAAGGCACGAGCGCCCTACCGTGTTCATCGCATATACAGTCAAGGGCTGGAGCACACCTTTGGCAGGGCACAAGGACAATCATGCCGGCCTGATGACCGTACCGCAGATGGATGGGTTTCGTACGCAAATGAATGTGCGCAGGGGCCATGAATGGGACAGGGCGGAGGGGACTGGGCTCGAAGAGGCGCAGCTGGATGCGCTGATCCGACGCATTCCGTTCTTCGCCAAGGGAACCCGGCGCCTGAGTGCACCGCTGATTCGGGTGCCGGCGATCGTGGCACCGCAGGACCGGGAGATTTCGACACAGTCGGCATTCGGTAAGCTGCTTGATACGCTGGCGAAATCCGATGATCCGATCGCGGATCGGATCGTGACTGTTTCGCCTGACGTCACGGTCTCGACCAATCTTGGCTCCTGGGTAAACCGACGCGGGATCTTCGCAACAGAGCAGAGGGCTGACACCTTCCGCGAAGAGAAGGTGGTTTCGTCCCAGAAATGGCAGTTCCTTCCGGAAGGGCAGCATTTCGAACTCGGTATTGCCGAAATGAACCTAATGCTCATGCTCGGTGCGGCGGGCCTCAGTCACAGTCTCTTTGGCGCACGTCTCCTTCCCGTGGGAACAGTCTACGACCCTTTCGTGATCCGCGGCCTCGATGCGCTGAACTATGCCTGTTACCAAGAGGCACGGTTCCTTCTGGTGGGCACCCCTTCGGGTGTGTCGCTGGCCCCTGAAGGCGGGGCTCACCAGTCCATTTCCACACCGCTGATTGGCATGTCGCAGGACGGGCTCGCAAGCTTTGAACCGGCTTTCGCCGACGAGCTGGCGTGTATCATGGAATGGGCTTTCGAATATATGCAGCGGGACAACATAGAGACGGACTCCGCCGCATGGAAGCGGGAGGCTAGCGGCGGGTCGGTCTATCTGCGTCTGTCGACAAGACCGCTGGAACAGCCCCAGCGCGACCTTGATGCGATTCGTCAGGGGGTGATCGACGGGGCCTACTGGATGCGCGAACCGGGACCCAACAGCGACGTTGTGCTCGCCTATCAGGGCACGGTCGCGTCTGAAGTGCTGGCCATAGCCGGCTCGCTTGCCGAGGGGCGGCGCAATGTCGGTATCCTGGCGGTGACTTCCGCTGACCGTCTGAATGCAGGCTGGCAGGCTGCGCAGACGGCGCGCATCAACGGGATGGTGGGTCATTGCCTGGTCGAAAAGCTGCTGGAACAGATACCACGCGACTGCCTTCTGGTCACCGTCATCGATGGTCACCCTGCCACACTCTCCTGGCTGGGTTCGGTTCATGGACATCGGGTAGCGGGTCTTGGGGTCGAGCATTTTGGCCAGGCTGGCAGTGTTGCCGACCTGTATGGACATTTCGGTATTGACCGTGATTCCATCCTGAGCGTGATTGAGGAACTTACGCCCGGGCGACCTCCGCGTCTGGTAGGAGGAATTTGATGATGCACCGGTTTTGGGCCGACTACACCGCCCGGGACTTCGCCTTGCTGGATCGCGAAAACGTCATTGCCGTCCTGCCGGTTGGGGCGACCGAGCAGCATGGACCGCATCTGCCATTGTCTGTCGACCATGCGATTCTGGATGGGATCATCGTGGCCACAGCGCCTTTGATCCCGGATCGGATTCCGGCGGTGTTTCTTCCGACCATTCCTGTGGGCAAATCGAACGAACACAGCGCATGGCCCGGTACGCTGACCTTTTCTGCCCGGACTTTCATCGCCGTGCTGATGGATCTCGGCGATAGCATCGCCGCCAGCGGCGTCAGGAAACTCGTGATCCTCAATTCCCATGGGGGCCAGATCGCGCCTATGGATATCGTTGTGCGCGACCTGCGCATCAAACACCGGATGCTGGCCGTGGCTGCGAGCTGGTTTGCGTTGGGAATGCCTGAAGGGCTGCTCTCGGCAGAAGAGCAGCAGTTTGGCATTCACGCAGGTGATATGGAGACCAGCATGATGCTGGCGCTGCATGATAGCCTCGTTCAGATGGAGCATGCGCGGAACTTCCGCACTGCCATCGCCAGTGTCGGTCAGCATCT
The DNA here is from genome assembly GCA_965203605.1 of Paracoccaceae bacterium. Lineage (GTDB taxonomy): Bacteria > Pseudomonadota > Alphaproteobacteria > Rhodobacterales > Rhodobacteraceae > JAPOUP01. The sequence goes on from OZ241902.1 coordinate 399,289, forward strand.
TGGCTTTTCGCCTTCCGGAAAACTGGGCTGGATGGCTCAGGATCTGAACGCTGCTGGCGCCTGCGGTGACGCTTCGGCAGCCACTGCCGAAAAAGGCCAAGCGTTAATCGAACACGCGTCCCGGCAGGTCGTCAGACTCCTCGATGAGGTTAACGGTTTGCCTCTGTCGTTTCTGGACAACGTTGTCGATCAGGATGTCTGTTGATGAGCGGTGATCCGATCATAGTGATGGACCGGGCGACCAAGAGGTTCGGCGACATTCTTGCGGTCGAGGAATTGAGCCTGACTGTGGAAAAGGGTGAGTTCATCACCTTTCTTGGTCCGTCCGGCTGTGGAAAGTCCACGGCGTTGAAGCTGATCGCGGGGTTTCTGCCGCTGACAGCCGGGACGATCACGATCTCACCGCCGAAAGGTGGGGCCGAGCAGGATCTTGGTTTTGTATTCCAGGAGCCAACGTTGATGCCATGGGCATCGGTCCTTGACAATGTTTTCCTCCCGCTGCGGTTGGCGGGAGTCAGGCGCGGCGACGGCGAACCGCGGGTGCGCGAGGCGCTGAAGGAAGTCGGTCTTTCGCGATTCGCGGAATCCTACCCGCGCGAACTGTCTGGCGGAATGAAAATGCGTGTGTCGATCGCACGCGCACTGGTGACCCGACCGCGCATCCTGTTGATGGATGAACCCTTTGCCGCTTTGGATGAAATGACGCGGTCCAAGCTTAACAACGATGTGGTGAAACTGTCGGTTGATCACGGACTGACCGTGGTCTTCGTGACTCATTCCGTGTTCGAGAGTGTCTTTCTTTCGACTCGGGTCATGGTTATGGCGGCGCGTCCTGGACCGCTGGTGGCTGACATGCCGCTCAAGGCTCAATGGCCGCGGGACGAAGACTACCGCATATCGCAGGAATTTTCCGCCGAGGCGCGGCGGGTATCGGAAACCCTGAAGGGTACGCTTCATGTCGACGACATCAACCGCTGACAAGGCGCACAATCACGAACAGGAGGCAGGTGCGCCGGTCAACACGGTGCATCTGCGCCGGGCCAGGCGGGAACGAATCCTGACATGGGTCATGCCAGTCACGCTTCTGGCTTTTGCCTTCTGCCTCTGGGAAGTCATGGTCTGGTACCACGAAATACCCAAATACCTGATTCCGGCTCCGAGCCTGATCGCCGAGACACTGGTACGGGACTTCACATCATTGATCAAATCATCCTGGTTCACGGTGAAGCTGACGTTCCTCTCTCTTGCTTTGGCAATCTTGGGCGGTGTGCTTCTCGGTGCGCTGTTCGCTCTGTCCCGGCCAGTGGAACTGAGCCTGTTCCCCTTTGCGGTGATCCTTCAGGTCACGCCAGTGGTCGCCATCGCGCCGCTCATCCTGATCTATGTCGACAGTACCTTTGCGGCGTTGTTGATTTGCGCCTGGATCGTGGCATTCTTTCCGATCCTGACGAACACAGTGATTGGTCTGCGGTCCGCCGACCACAATCTGCGTGACCTCTTCGCCATGTATCGTGCGACGCCATGGCAGAAGCTGCGCTACCTTCTGGTGCCTTCCGCTCTTCCCTATTTCATGGCCGCATTGAGGGTCGCTGGCGGGCTGGCGCTGATCGGGGCGGTCGTGGCGGAATTCGTGGCTGGAACGGCAGGGCAGAACACGGGACTTGCAAGCCGGATCATAGAAAGCTCCTTCCGCAGCGAAATCCCGCGCATGTTCGCAGCGCTGTTTCTGGTCTCATTGCTCGAAATCGTGATCTTTCTCCTGACGACCTGGGCCTCACATAAGGTTCTCGGGCACTGGCACGAAAGCGAGATTCGCCGTGAACGCTGAGTTCAGTCATGTTCTGCTCGATGGACGCACCGTCGGTCTTGCTTTGAGTGGAGAGCGGATCACTGCGATCGAACCGCAGCCTGAACCGGCCCGCCAGGTTGCCATACCGCTGCCTGTGGATCCGCACGTGCATCTGGACAAGACCTTTATTTTCGGGCGGTGCAAGCCGACGAGCCCCGGTCTCTTCGGGGCCATCGAAGCGACGCAGGCTGATCTCGTGAATTGGAGCGAGGACGATCTGCGCTCCCGCATAGGCTGTGCGCTTGACGAAGCCGTCGGGAACGGAATGGCCGCTCTGCGCAGCCATGTGGACTGGAACGGACCTCAAGTGCCGCTCGCCTGGCAGGTCTTGGGCGAGTTGGCACAGGACTGGCGCGGTCGCCTACATGTCCAGCGGGCTTCCCTAACACCTCTCGATCTGCTTGGCGATCCGGACCTCGGGCCGGAGCTCGCCGAAAAGGTGGCTCGGGACGGTGAGGTTCTGGGTTGTTTCGTTTACCGTAATTCCCGGATCGAGGAACGTCTGGCTCGGGTCTTCGCGCTTGCCGACAGGCATTCCCTTCGCCTCGATTTCCATGTCGATGAGGGGCTCGATGCGGATGCGGACGGATTCGGGCGCATCGTTGCCCTCACTGCTCGGCACAGGTTGGGGGGGCGTGTTCTCTGCGGTCATGCCTGTTCCCTGTCGATTCGCCCTGACAGGGACCTCGCTCGTACGATCGACGCCGCTGTTGAAGCCGGTATTGCGCTAACCGTGCTGCCGACCACCAATCTCTGGCTTCAGGACAGTTCGGGCTCCCGAACTCCGAGGATGCGTGGCATCGCGCCGGTGCACGAACTGCGTGCCGTCGGAGTGCCGGTCCTGTTCGGAACTGACAACGTGGCAGATCCATTCTACCCCTTTGGCACTTACGATGCCATTGAGACCCTCAGGCAGGCATCACTGTCGGCGCAGTTCGAGCCCTCGGGTTGGCTGGATACAATTACCTCGGGGCCTGCCACGGCACTGGGTTTGGATCCTCAGGTCCTTGCCGTTGGTTCTCTGGCTAATTTCCGAGCCTCTTGCACAATTACTGCGGTTCGGGCAGCCGCGGCAAGCCTTTCGGTTCCGCCAGGGTCGCGGCACCGGATCCGACGGGTGCCCGGGGCGTCTGCACGGGCCAGGGTGTGGCGGAATGCCGCAGTTGGTGGCCCGACGGGCGCCGTCCGCGCATGGCTGGCCGCGCCGTCCCCTCCGGGGCGGCGTCCGTGGCGGACGGATCTGCCGGAACGGACGGTGTCAGATGGTGAGCCGCATCAGCTGTTCCACCGTCAGGGCCAGCACGCCGAAGAACAGGTGGCAGGCCACCTTGGCGTGCCCACGGACGCGGACGTGCCGGGCACCGTAGGAGTCCTTCAGGGCCGAGTTCACCCGCTCGACGCTGGAGCGCTGCCGGTAACGGACGCGGTCGTGGCGTATGTGGCCCGCTTTCCGCTGCGCCAGCGCCTCTTTCCTGAGGCGCTCCTTCAGCGCCGCGTCGCGTCGCGGGTTGGTGTCGGTGATCGCCACGCGCCCCGTCAGGTAGGCGTGGAACCCGATCTCCAGCGAGTCGTAGGCCGCGTCCATGAGCTCGTAACAGTGGTCCACCCGCAGCGCCGTCATCCTCGAAAGAGGGATCGCGGCCTGGCTGTCGTGCAGCGACGCCGAGGTCAGGATGCAGCTGACGGGGACGTCCCCATCGGCCGCGTCGATATGCAGTTTGTACCCCCTCCAGCTCTCTTTGTACCCCTTGGCGTTGCGTTTCGTCCCGGTGTCGCAGGCTTTCGGCAACTCGGCGGCCATCTCCGCGGCGGTCATCCCGTCCCGCAGCTGCCGCTCCAGCCGGGTCGGCTCCCTCGGCACCTCCTCCCCCTTTTTCGGGCGTCCGCGCTTTCGCTTCGGCCGCTCCTGCGGCTTCGGCTTCGGCGCCGGCCTCTCCCGCCCGACGATCGCCGTGGAGTCCCTGGAGATGTGGCCCACGACCGAGCCGGCATACGCGGAGCGGACCAGCGCCTCGTGCATCCGCTCCGGCAGACGGGTCTCCGCGAACCAGGCGAAGGCGCGGGAGAACGTCGATTCACTGGGAACCTCCGACACGCGGGACCAGCCGCACAGGCGCCGCAGCGTCGGGTCGTACAGCAGCCGGTCGACCAGCACCACCGTGGTCGGCATGTCCCACACCGCCTTCGCGACGAAGGCCCGCGCCAGCGCCCTGCGGTCGGCGGGCGGGTTGCCGACGCCCCGGTGGCTGTAGTGGACGTGCCTTTCCACCTCCACCAGGTCCAGGACGGCGATGAACCTGCCGTGCCTCACGCCCAGCGGGCCGACCTCCCCGGCGAGGGACGGGAAAAGTTCCCCTTGAAACCGCTGCCAGGCATCTGATATGGATGATCGCAGGGACATGGAGCCGTCTCCCCGTATGTTGTGGCTGTAACACCCGCTCCATACCAGAGGGACGGCTCCATATCCAGGCCCCCGATCAGAAAAAAGCGCCCGTTTCCGAAAAAAAACCGCCTGATCGGGGAGTTCTGCAAGAGGCTCTTCCTATTGATCGAAGGAGGCGACTGGAACGAGGCGCTGCGCAGCCCTCGCGCACGCCGCCAAGTGGTTCGGATGGGCCGGGCCAGACAGGATGAAAGGCAAGCTGCATGACCGCGACCGCTGAACAGCTTGCAGCCTTCCGCGCTGATATCGGGACCGTTCGCTGCCTTGACGACGAAAATCTGATAAAGGCGAAATCGCGCGACTATTATTGGTACTCCCCAATCCTGAAGGAACGGCTGGACCACTGCTCAGGCCAGTTGCTTGTACGTCCATTGAACGAAGGCGAGGTCAAGGCTGTCGCCAGCTCGGCGGCACGTCGTCGGATTGCGTTGACCATCAGGGGTGGAGGAACCGGGAACTACGGGCAGTGCGTTCCTCTCAAGGGCGGCGTGATTCTGGAAACCACCGGTCTGTCCGCCGTACTCGAGATCGCGCAGGGACGAGTGGTCTGCGAGTCCGGCGCCCGTATCGGGCAGGTTGAGAATACCGTGGCGGAATCCGGGCAGATGCTGTCCATGTTTCCCTCGACAAAGCGGATTGCCACCATGGGCGGGTTCGTTGCAGGCGGTTCGGGCGGTGTTGGGTCGCTGCGCCACGGAATGCTGCGCGATGGCGGGAACATCTCCTATCTGAGGATTGTGACCGTCGAGGAGGAGCCCAGGGTCATCGAACTCCGCGACAGTGACATCCTCAAGGCCCAGCATGCCTACGGCACAAATGGCATCATCACAGCGATGGACTATGCTTTGGCGCCCGCCACTGATTGGGTTCATTCAATCGCGTTGTTTGATGACTATAGTACAGCGCTGAAGTTCGCCATCCATACTCAGGACTCAGGTACCGATGCCTATCTGGTGACTGTAGTCGACCGCAGGTTTGCCCGTTTCTACCGCCGCCTGACCGACTGTTTCCCGTCTGGCAGGGATGCTGTCTTCGCGATGGTGGCCCCAGATGCGATGGCGAGTTACCGGGCATGCGTCGCCGACCACAAGGGTGTGATCAGCCTCGCGGGATCCTGTTGGGAGTTGGAAGCGGCGAACCTGCCCCCGGCGTGGGAATGCGCCTGGAACCACACAACATTGCAGGCGCTAAAGCTGGAGCCGGGCGCATGGTCTTACCTTCAAGTCGCCTATCCACGTCCGTTTGATCCCAACCTCGTTGTTCGCCAGATGGAGCGCTACGGCGACGAACTGTATTTCCATCACGAAATGGCGCGCATGGACGGCGAAGTTCAGGTATTCGCCCTTCCTTTGATGAAGTGGCGCGGCCGGGATCGCACCTACGAGATCATTCAGGAGATGGAAGGGACCGATCACTGCACGATTTTCGACCCGCACGCCATTACGATTGAGGACGGAGGCATGAAAGAGATCGACGCAGCACAGATCGAATTCAAGAGAGAAGCCGATCCCTATGGCTTGATGAATCCGGGCAAAACCCGGGGCTGGCTGCCCGGAATGGAACGGGCGTAACTTGAACCGCAAGACAGAAGGACAAGAGATCCATGACCAAAAAATTCCTTGCCGCGATGTCGGCAATACTGATCGCGAGTGTCGCCTCGGCCGCTGACAGACTCGTATTCGCTACCAACTGGCTAGCCCAAGGCGGCCATGGCGGTTTCTACCAGGCGTTGGCCGACGGGACCTACGAAAGTTACGGGCTCGACGTGGAGATTCAGATGGGCGGGCCGCAGATGAACAACCGCCCACTACTGGCGGCGGGCAAGATCGACTTCCTGATGACAGGCAACCTGCTGCTGTCGATCGATAACGTCCGTAACGGCATCCCAACGATTGTTGTGGCGTCCTATTTCGAGAAGGATCCGCAAGTGTTGATCGCCCACAAAGGCCAGTATGGCGGCTGGGAAGATCTGGTGAACGCGCCCAAGATCCTGATCTCGAAAGACGGACAGTTCAGCTTCTGGCAGTGGATGACGGCCGAGCACAGCTTTCGGGATGAGAGCCTGAGGCCTTACGGTTACAATCTCGCGGAATTCCTTAATGATGAGAAGATGGTTCAGCAGGGCTATGCGATTGCCGAACCGATCTACGCCGCGAATGCAGGGGCAGAGGTCGATACCTATGTACTCGCGGACTATGGCTGGAACACCTATTCGACCACAGTCGAAGCGAGGGTCGAGATGGTGGAAAGCAATCCCGATCTCGTCCAGCGCTTCATTGATGCGTCGACCATCGGTTGGTACAACTACCTCTATGGGGACAGTTCCGCGGGCAATGCCGCGATCATGGCCGCCAATCCCGACCAGACACCGGAAAAGCTCGCCGCCGAGGTTGAGCAGATGAAGGCGCTGGGAATCATCGACAGTGGCTACCAGCTCGAAGTCGGAATCGGAGCGATTGATCTTGATCGGGTCGAGGCGTTTCACGATCTGGCTGTCGAGACTGGCATTATCGAGGCTGGGTCGGTTGACGTCGCGAAGGTTGCCACCGACCGTTTCGTGAACAGAAGGATCGGAATGGACCTCAAGCCCTAGGATTGGGACGTCATGAGACTGCTTGTGGTATTCTGCCACCCGAGCAGTGAGAGTTTTGGTGCCGCCCTCTTTGAAACGGCCTGCGGCACGTTGCGTGCGGCAGGCCACGAACTGAGGGTTCACGATCTGTACCGGGAGGGGTTCGATCCTGTTCTGAACCGGCGGGAATGGGATGACTATCTCCTACGGACCCGGACCATCATCGACAGGAATCCGGGACACATTGAGGATTTGATATGGTCTGAAGGGCTTGTGGTGATATACCCCACGTGGTTTTATGGCCCACCCGCAATGCTAAAGGGCTGGCTCGAGAGGGTGTGGCTTCCCGGTGTCGCGTTTGAAGTTGCGGATGCCCGGCTGAGACGTCCGAAGGGGAAACTGGGGAACATTCGGCTCTTTGTCGGGATCACCACATCCGGTTCGCCCTGGTGGTGGCTACGCATTATACTCGATCCCGGACGCAGCCTATGGACCAGGGGTTTGCGTCCGCTGTTTTCTCCCAATTGCAGGGTGATATGGCGCCAACTGTATGATATGAACAATACAAGCGAAAGAAACCGGGTCGGCTTTCTGGCCTGTGTTGAGAGGACTCTTCAGCGAATTCCGGTGTGACAATGACGGCGACCCCACTTGCCCGCTACTCCGCATGGAAAAGGCGCGGAGACTTCGTATTCCTGTCCGGTGTCGTTGCGGCTGACCCAGCCACGGGCCTGATTGTCGGCGGCTTCAGTGACTTGCCAAAAGGCGTTGGACCGACTATTGGGCAGACTGGTGAATTCTCGGTCGATGCCAAAGACGGGCCGATTCTGTCACAGACATGGTTTGTATTTGACCGAATCAGAATGGCGATGGAAGAGGCAGGTGGTGGAATGGAAGATGTCTTCAAACTTGTGCAGTATTTTCGCAGGCTCTCGGATTTTCCACGCTACAGTAAGGTAAGGAAAATGTTCTTTGCGGACGAACCGCCTGTGTCGACTGTGGTTGAGGTTTCGGCAATGATGCCTTCGGACGACATCCTGGTCGAGGTGGAGGCAACAGCGTGGTGCCCGGTCAGACGATGAATTCGCGCACTGACATTGCCAAGAAGCGTGAGGCGCTACACGAGAAGATCCGCGAGGCCGCCATTGTGGAATTCGCCGAACATGGTTTGCGTGGCACGACCACACAGGCCATCGCCGACCGCGCAGGACTGACCAAGACCAAGCTTCACTACTACATCAGCGGCAAGGAAGAACTATATCAGGAGGTCATTGAACAGATTATAGGGATCTGGGCTGAAATCTTCGACTGGAGTGCCGCCAGTCGCGATCCCGAAACCGTTCTTAGGGACTATATCCTGCGCAAGGTGCGATTTTCGCTTGATCATCCCAGCAAGGTGAAGCTGTTCACAAACGAGGTCATGCGTGACGCCGGCATGTTGCAGGATCATTGGCTGAGGTCGCGCGAGGATGTTCGGCGCTCGGCTTCATTGATCGAAAGCTGGGTCGCCCAGGGGCTTGTCCGCCCTGTCGACCCGGTTCTGCTGCTTTTCCACATATGGGCGATGACGGAATACTATGCTGTCATGGGCAAGCAGGTTCGGTTCTTTTTGGAACTTGATGGCCCGGACACCGTAAGTGCGGAACATATCGCTTCTGAAATATCGAACGTGGTTCTGAGTGGAATGCTCATAACCGACACCTAGAGACCGGGTGGGTCTCAGGTTCAGCACCTGCATTGGCCAAGTATGCCTCGGGACTCAAGTGCGTCTGCGGAAAAATACGTGGTTTGTGAACCCACCCCGAACTCGAATCGCAACGTCGGAAGTCTTTCTGGTGCGCCTGTGGAGCCCGCTTTTCCTCAGTGCATAAATCTGGCATCTCTCCATCAGAAGTTAGGCGGAGGTAGCTTTCGGCATGGAGGTCTCTCATTTTCGACGCCGAGTTTGCCGCCGTTGCGGGGCTGATTCACAGCGCAAAAGGGTAAACGGTGCGCACATCGCTATATGAAGCGTCGCACTTCATACGGGAATGGGGAACCACTTCAACACGAGTTGCGCTCACTATGGTGATTGCCGGGACAGTCTGCCCAGATACGCGCCGGACGACGATCAGGTCATCGGACTGTGTTCCGGCTGCAACGGGATGCGCCAAGGTGTTTTCGTCGGTACGGATGCGTTGGGGTTCAAGACCCTGATCGAACGGCTCCCCGCCTTGGAAGCAGCGGCGAACCGGCCGTGTTCCACCGGATCTTTCCTCTACAGATGCCTCGCACCGCCAGAATGGTCGCCACAGATTTGGAAATCGCAGCGGCTGCGCCTGAATTCGGCTAGGATTCCGGATACGGGCGTCACGACCGGGCAACGGATGGTTTGTTTCGGGATGAAAGTGTCGCCTATGCGGAGAAATGCATCCAACGTTGCGCTCCAGACAGTAGGTTGTCGTCGAAGAACGACCCATGGACCCAAGCTCTGTTGAAGGGAGGCTAACATGCAGGAACTGGGAAATGGATTGAGTGCCGCGCTATGGCTTCTGGTGACACTCGATTCTGACCTCGTCGAAATAACGCTGCGCTCACTCCACGTGACCTTGACGGCACTTGTCATCGCCTGCGCCATCGCGATGCCGCTCGGAACCTTCCTGGCGATCCGGCGCTTCCGCTTCAGGCGTATGGTTGTCGCGGTTCTCAACGCGCTGATGGGATTGCCTCCGGTCGTCGTTGGACTGATCGTCTATGTCCTTCTATCGCGTTCCGGCCCACTTGGAGTTCTGGGGTTGCTCTTCTCGCCGACCGCAATGATCATTGCACAGACCATCATCATGGTTCCGCTCATCGCCTCGATTTCGCATCAAACAATCAGGGAAATCTGGAGTGAGTACCACGACTTGATGATTTCGCTGGGTGCGACAGGGTCACAAAAGATATGGACATTGATCTGGGATGGCCGCCGACCGCTGTTGACCGCATCTCTGGCCGGCTTCGGCAGGGGAATTGGTGAAGTCGGGGCAATTATGATAGTCGGTGGAAACATCGAGCATGCAACAAGGGTACTCACCACGGCAATTGCGCTTGAGACCGGTCGAGGTGACTTCGGTCTGGCGCTCGGTTTGGGATTCGTACTGATCGCCTTGGCCGTGACGATCAACATCGCTACCCATGTGCTGGCCCAGACCGAGCGCGAAAGCCGGTGGTGAGTCAGCTCTTCCCGCTCCGGCTAGAAAGTGCCGAACTGCGCCGCTCGGGTCGTGTGCTTGTTGGCCCCATCAACCTTGAACTGAAGGGGGAGGGCACAACTGTCATCATTGGGCCGAACGGTGCGGGCAAGACGAGCCTCCTGCGGCTGATGCATGGCATCGGAAGGTTGGGTGGCGGCAGCATTACCTGGGCCTGCCCCACCGAAGAAGCGCATGCCCGTCAGGCGTTTGTGTTTCAGACGCCGATCATCATGCGTCGAACGGTGATCGACAATCTGGCCTACCCGCTGCGTCTGCGCGGAAATTCTCGTAGGGCCGCACGTTCGGCGGCGAAGGAGATTGCCGTACGCACCGGGCTCGCAGATACTCTGGATCGGCAGGCGCTTGGTCTTTCCGGCGGCGAAAAGCAGAAACTGGCTCTAGCGCGAGCCCTGGTCCTGCAGCCAGAGGTCCTGTTTCTGGATGAGCCCTGTGCAGCGCTCGATGGACGGGCTACGCGTGAAATTGAAGACGTGCTTAACCAGGTCAGTGCGGACGGAACCCGTCTCATCATGACCACACACAATTTGGGGCAGGCGCAACGATTGGGTCGAGAGGTTGTCTTCCTCTTACGAGGCCGGGTCCACGAGCATGGTAATGTCCCGGACTTTTTCGATGCTCCATCCACACCGGAAGGTGCGGCGTTCCTGAGAGGAGACATCGTCGAATGATGCGTATTGGTCTGGTATTGCTTACGCTGGTGATGTTGGCGCATGCATCCTTCGCTGATCGAATGCGAATGGCCGTTACCACGTCCTTCCATAATTCCGGTCTTTCCGACGTTCTCTTGCCCGAGATCGAAAGGGACCTCGGACTGGAGATTCAACTGCTGGTCGTGGGCACTGGTCAGGCGATCCGGTTGGGCGAGGCTGGCGATGTTGACGCGGTACTGGTGCATTCGAAGGCCGCCGAAGAGCGGTTCGTGGCGTCTGGGCACGGCCTTCATCGACGCGAGATCATGTACAATGACTTCGTTATCGTAGGCCCGCCAAACGATCCTGCAGGGGTGGGCAACGCAATTACCGCGGTGGGGGCAATGAGGGCCATAGCGGCAGCAGACGCCCTCTTCGTCAGCCGCGGCGATGATAGCGGGACACATGCGAAGGAGCTTGGGATCTGGGCTGCGGCGGAGCTTGATCCCATGGAATTCGGCAATTGGTACAGGTCAGTCGGTGCCGGAATGGGGGCCGCCCTGAATTCGGCTTCCGGAATGGGGGCCTATATTCTCGCCGATCGTGCCAGCTGGTTGAACTTCAGGAACAAGGTGGATCAGACCCTGTTGTTCGCGGGAGATCCAATTCTGTTCAATCAATACGCCTTTCTGCCCGTCAATCCTGCCAAGCATAAGCATGTGAAAGCTGAACTGGTTGCTGCTCTGGAGGAGTGGATGACATCTGCCAAGGCCGAAGCGCTGATCAACGGTTACAGGATCAATGGCGAGGGTCTGTTCACATTCAATGCGATGCGTTGAACTCAATTGACCGGATCAATTTTGGCCGGCTCCTGTGCCACATCGTGGCCATGTTAGCGGTTCCGTGGCAGGCAGTAGCGGATCACGAGCGACGCCCCGTTGCCCTGACGGCCGCGCAGCGAGCACTTTATCGGCTTGCGTCATCTCGTCACGCATCACCCGGCAGCAGGTGGGCATTCGATGGTCCGTGCCGGGATAACTTCCGACCTCCTCGTGTAGATCGCCGGAACAAACCTTCAGAGACCTGTCGCCAGTTCTGCTCGTGCGTTTGAACCGGCCTCGCAACGCGGCGAGAAAATCCTCGGCTGTCGGACGCATTCGAATTCTCCTTCAGCAGCGATGTCAGCGAGGCCGCATTTGCATAGCCTGCGGAGATCGGCAAGCGCAAAGCTCGTGGGCAATTCACATTTGAGTTTCTGTCGTCGCGTTGATGCCTGAAGTCATCCAGACCTGACCGCAATCGCAACAGGAGCGCGATGTTCTTTGCAATTGCTTCTCGTCCACGACTAGGAGAGCTCCAAACGCGATAACTTTGGCAGCGCTCCGGCGGAATCATCTGGAATCCGTTGACGACCCGACGGTGCCATAGGTGAACTCATACCTGATCAAGGGTGAAAGCGTCGTTATCCGAGTGCCTTGGTGCCCCTCCGGCTAAGTCGACGGCGCAATCGCCTCCGCTAGCCTGCCATTGCCTCTTGCGTCAGGAACCGGGAGCTGACGGTTTGCAGACGCAGCAGACCCGGAAGAAGGACTATGCCCAAGCGACGGCTGACTCAGAGCCTGACAGCTCTGTCCGCAACAGGGAATGCCACTGATTTGGCGTTCAGATCACACATTCTGGCCGCAGGTTGAATTTCGCTGACGTCGACAGGCGAGGTAAGTCGATCACCATCGGAGAACCGGAACGATGCCGCCGGATACCGCGCCCGTTCACCTTGGCTTCTCGACCGTTTATGCCGCGTCAGGCACAGGCGTACACCTCTGAAATCCAACCATATAGCCCATCGCCTTACACTCCTCGCCAGCCGTGCGATGGATGGCTCGGCTGTCCGATATCGGAACTCGTAGCCATCGTCCCAGATGGTGCCACTCTACTGGAAGTCGGGCGTCAACCTAAGAACCGTACAGAGCAATGCGGTCTATTCCAGCGTTTCGTGAATGGCGAATTGACCGAGATCAGCATCCTGGGGTTCAATGACGCGAAACGTCTCGCGAACACCGGCCCCGGTCAATTCCCGAGAGACGGTGAGAAGTGTATTCGCGACATGCCCATCACACAGTTCCGCCATATGGCCCATTTCCTCGGAGGCGACCGGTCGGGCGGCGGACAGGTTGGGCGCGTCGTAATAGGTCACAAAATGGTCGGCCAGCATGTCGGTCATTCGATCGAATTCCGATTGTTCGATCTGGGTGACGGCAACGAACGTCACGCGCCCGGTCGTTTCCAACCCAAACCAGCCATTCGAGAATGCCTGTCGGGCCTTGCCCGCCAGATCGGCTTCGGTCCAGTTCGAGAATTCAAAGCCGCCGGGAATACACCATTCGCCGGTACGGGCAGGCACCGGATATACGCGGGTGTCGCTTTCATCGAAGTGAATTGCTCTGGCAAAATTCATGGCGACTGCAGGAGAGTGGTTAGCGGGAACAGATGGGTTTCATCTCCGTCGCGTAGTAGCATGCCGAAGTCTTCATCAATGCCAAGGAACGTACCGCTCTTCCCGCCAAACTGGATTGCTTCGCCTAAACCCTGCGCGATTCCCCGCCATTCTGCATGCAATGATCGGGATCCCTCGTCTTCCCAACGTGCAATCCAGTTGAGCGTATGACGTGCCCAGCCTTCGACCAGGGTCACTGGCTCGACGTCAGCGCAGCCTTCCTCGTAGAGCGCGGTCGCTTCGATACCATCGTCTGGATTCCGCATCGCAATCAGGGGCATTTCAAATCCGACAACCAGCCAATCCGGCAGCGCGGCTGACTCACCCGTGCTGGCGGCTACACTGAATCGACCGCAGCGTGCCCCATTGACAAGGATGTCTCCGGACCAACCTAGGTGAACCGCAACCTCTGGCGGAGCGAGCGACCCCAGGGCGTTCTGCAGCCCAACGCCGCATAGCGGCAACATTGTCATGGCTGCAGAAAGCGGGACCTCCGGCGCGAACACGAGAGCCGCGCCAAGCCTGTCGATCGAGACCTTATGGACCATAAGCCCAGCGTCACAGCCTAGACCTGCCTTCGCGCAGGCGGTGACGAATGGGTCCATCGCACCACTTACAGCCAATCCGGACATCAAGGGAGGAAGGATAACTTCCGTCATGCAGCGCCCATGGCAACAAGATCCCTTGCCACTTGCTGGAATGCCGCAGCCTGCGGACCATCAGGGTTGGTTACGACAACAGGTGCGCCGCCATCGCCGGCCACTCGGATTTCCAGATGCAGCGGGATTTCCGCCAGGAGAGGTACGCCGATCTTTGCCGCCTCCGCCGCCACTCCGCCGTGACCGAACGTGTGTTCCTCGTGTCCGCATTTCGAACAGATATGGGTCGACATATTCTCGATCAGCCCGTGGATCGGAACCTTCAGCTGGTTGAACATGTCAACTCCCTTGCGGGCGTCGATCAGCGCAACGTCCTGAGGAGTGGAAACGACAATGGCTCCATCGACAACTGCCCTCTGCGCAAGCGTCATCGGAACGTCGCCCGTGCCGGGCGGCAGATCCACAACCAATACGTCAAGGGCACCCCACTGTACCTGCGTCAGCATCTGCTGCAACGCTCCCATCAACATCGGGCCTCGCCAGACGACTGCCTGTCCTTCCGCCGTCATCAATCCAATCGACATCATGGTGACGCCGTGGTTACGCATCGGAAGAATGGTCTTTCCATCCGGACTGGACGGACGCCCCGAGACCCCAAGCATGCGTGGCTGGGACGGTCCGTAGACATCCGCATCCAACAGACCAACCCGTCGACCTGCCTGCGCCAGAGCGCAGGCGAGATTTGCGGATACGGTCGACTTTCCGACTCCGCCCTTTCCGGAGGCAACGGCAAGAATGCGATCGATACCGGGAATCTTCTCCGGTCCCTTGGGTTGTGGTCTCGCGTTGCGTTTCAGGTCCGGTGGTGCCTTTTCGGAATGGGCGGTCATGAGGATCGACACATTTACGGCATCCGGAAGCGCCTTCAGTCGCGCCTCGGCGTCAGCGCGCACGGGCTCATACGTTTTCGCCAGTCTTGGATCAATTTCCATGACGAAGCGGATGCTGTCATCCTCTACCGCTAGCGCACGAACCAACCCCGCTGCGACGATATCGTCGCCGGTAACAGGATCACTGATCGACTTCAGCGTGTCCAGCACGGTATCTCGCGAAAGCGCCAATGTTCAGTCGTTCCCTGCGATTCTGCCCGACACTTGGTGCTCCAGGCCAAGTTCCTCAATCGTGATGACAGCCTTGACGGCATAGCTCCTGCCAACCTCGCCCTTGTCTCGAAGCGCTGCCTCGATTGCTTGCTGGGAGGTCACGCCGACCTGCTTGAGGAATTTCCTCATCGACATATTGAGTGTGTCGCTCATCGTTTGCTGATCCTTTTCGTTGACTCGTCCGATCCGGTCCATTTACATCTATCTATGGTGATTGGAATATTCACAGCCTCGTTTTTTCTCATCACAGGCGTAGTATCGCCCGCAAGCGCCAACGACCGGCTGTTCCGACTGTCGGTTCCGGATGCGGTTAACGAAAGCGGCTTGATGAAGTACATGCTGCCGCGATTTGCGTTGAAGACCCAGGTGCGGGTTGAGGTGGTCTCGCCCGGAGAACCGGCAGATGCCGCAATCGGCAATACTGGAATGCCGGTCTTTACCGGTGTTGGCCGCACTTGGTCGATCGAGGTTCTTGCGTCTGAACATAAGGGGGTTGCTCGGTTTGTCGCATGGATGACAGATGCGACAGGACAAAGAGCGATTACAGGATATACGGTTGATGGCAACCAGCCCTTCGCATTGTCGATTGAGGACAATGAGGTCGTCAATGACGTTGTCTATGACGGTGACAGATTGCGTGGGAAGCAGGTTTCCCGGGCTCATTGCGGCCGCTGCCACGTCACCGCGAAAGGTGACGAAAGCCTCGGAATCGGTTCGACTCCGTCGTTCTTCGCCTTGCGTGGTTTCGAGGATTGGGATGTACGGTTTGCCGGCTTCTATCAGTTGAAACCCCATGGGGCCTTCACCCAAATCGAAGATGTGACGGATCCTTTCCCTGAAGATCGTCCTTCGCCGATTGCACCGCTGGAACTGACGCTGGATGACATCGACGCGATTCTGGCCTATGTCGCAGGCATTGAACCCGCAGCTCTTGGCGCTCCCGTCAGACATCAGTGATCGCGACGTTTCGACAGATAGTCGTCAGTGGTGCGTACCGGCGGTCGCTCGCCCATAGCCATTGGACTGTCCTGGCTCAGGAACTGGGCGTTAACCCGGCAATCGTCACACATCTGAATCATGCGCAGCGCACCTTCTCTTTGGTACATTGAGTGCGAGGAAAGCTGATCGGTAATTCGGTCGATGGTGGACTTTGATCCGAACAGGCAGCCGCACTCGATGCAGGCAAATGGCTCTTCTTCATTCAGGATCACCTGAGACAAGGCCTCATCGCCAAGGTTGAGGCGTGGTGCCAATGTGATGGCGTCTTCAGGGCAGATTTTGGCACATAGCCCGCATTGTAGACAGGCGTCCTCCTGAAACCGCAGCTGCGGCAAATCCGGATTGTCGCCAAGTGCACCGGATGGACAGAGCGAAACACAGGATAGACAGAGAGTACAGGCGTCCGAATTGACCAGTATCGCTCCGTAAGGGGCGCCAACGGGCAGCGGCAGAGGTTCGGCAGTGTCCGAACACAACGCCTTTGCCGCTTGCCGGGCGATCTGACGACGGGTTCCCATAGGCCGGACCGGTTTGGTCAAGGAAGGAGGTACATCGACATCGAACAGCGTATCCGAAAGCTGGTCCGCATCGGAAGTGTCGATCAGCGTCACAAGGTCGCTACAGATTGCGGTCACCAGAGCGATCTCATGATTCAACACGGACCGGTCCGCTCCGGGTCCGGGAACGACGGTCACGTTTGAGAACCCCGCCGCGAGCGCCGCCAGAGTCTCGGCATGTCCAAAGGCACCCACCGCTGGCATCTCAAGCGGCACGACATCCGCAGGCAGACCCCGGCCGTACCTTGCAGACAGCCTGATCAGCTCAGAACCGTGTCCGTCCACAACCAGAAGCCTCGGGTCGATTCCGCCGGCGTCGAGAAAGGCCTTTGCCAGCGTCTGAATTCGACGGAAAGAGTGCTCAACCGGCGGTGCATCGTATGAAACCGCACCTGATGGGCACAGCGAGGAGCAGGCACCGCACCCTGCACAGATCATCGGATCTATGGTGACATGTTCACCGTCTGGTGCAATTGCTCCGGTAGGGCAGGCGTCAAGGCAACGCGAACATCCCACCTGGCTGGCTCGTGAATGGGCACAGAGGATTGGCTCGACACGGGTAAAGAGTGGCTTCTCAAAGGTCCCGATCAGTTTGGCGGCATCGAACACTGCATCCTTACAGGCTGCTATGCTGCCTGGATCGGTGCGCAAATAGCCTTCACGCTTTTCATGGGCCGAAAAAAGTGGTGCCTGTCCGCTGAGATCAAGGATGATGTCGCATTCCGAATGGGCACCATTTCGCGGATCGGTCCATTGCCAGGCGCCGCGTCCGCCAGGTTGGATTCTCCTGAAGTCATCGAACGAAAGCTGAAATCCACCCAAGGCTCCGGACGCCTTCCCGATCCGCCCCCGGATCACATCGAATTCGCGGATAGTGGGCGGGTCGCTGTCATCCAGCTGCAGGACTGTGACCGCGTGCGTGTCCGCTAGACGCTCGGCGGCGTCAAACGCGGTTTCGCCACTCCCGACAATCAGGCAAACGCCCTCGGATACCACGTCGATCGCCTTCGTCGGCGCCGGTGGCAGGATGGCTTCTGCAACGAGCGCCGCCATCTTGGGACCGGTATCATTGTCGTCATCGGTCCAACCGGCTCGGTCCCGAAGATCGATGAATGCAGGAACCTCCGCCTCCAACTCTCCGGCAAGCTCTTCGAATAGCCGCATTTCCTGACCGCAACAGACCGTGCAGCCACCCTCCTGAAGCGCCTTTGCGGCGATTTCCAGCTGTTCGGTGCAGAGCGAGGTATGAACAGGAGAACACTCAACCCCGGTCGCGGCCTCGATTTTGGCAGGATTCATCCGCTGCGAGTTCGCGCAGTCGCAAAGGATCATTCTATTGACCAAGTTCGTTCCCTATCCTCGACAGATCTGTGGGTGCCGGACTTACGTTCCTCCGCTAGACTAGACATGTTTGGTCTTGGAGGTAAACTCAAATCGGTGTTCCAGTTCGCTGGACGGGAAACAGGCTGGGACGAATGTACATCAATCCAGAGAAGTATGAGGCTTTGCCGCTGGGTATCGTGCTGCGACGGGCACCAGGAGTCACCCGCTGGAAGAAGTGGTCGTGGAAGGCAATTGCGGTCCTGCCGGGGGCAGGGCCAGCCGACTGGCGTGAAATGCGTCGGGACGGCGATTGGATCGAATATCATGCGGCCACCGTTTCCCTGGACCTTCACGGTGCGGAAACCGAAGCATACAGAAATGCGCTTTCGGACGGGCAGCCAAGCGTTTTTGTCGTGCTGCGCCAGGAAGACGTCTCCGATGACGCCCGACCATCCGTTCTGCTGGTAACGGCATCGCCATACGAAGCGCAGGACTACGCGGACAGCGGCGAGGAGATCGTGGAAAAAGTGCCAATGCCATTGGGACTTGTCGCCTGGGTGCGAGACTTCGTTGATCAGCATCACGTCGAGGAGAAATTCGTAAAGCGCAAGCGCGATAGAAAGCGCATCGACGTGATCGAAGACGGCATCGGCGATGCGCGTGTACGGCAGGACGCGGACGTCTACCGCGCCCCGAAAAGGCGCCTCCAATGAGTGAATTCTGGGAGCGTCGGAAGGCAGCCGTTCGGGCCGAGGATGCTGCTGAGCAAAGGGCGAGAATCGCCGCAGAGGAGGCCGAGGAGCAGGCGCGGCTCGAGAAAAGGTCCGATGACGAGATCCTGAGCGAGCTCGAATTACCTGATCCGGACAGCATGGTTGAAGGCGATGACTTCTCGGCCTTCCTGAAGACAACCGTTCCTGAACGCCTTCGTATCCGTGCACTCCGCCGACTTTGGACGACGAATCCCGTGCTCGCAAATCTCGACGGCCTCTTGGAATACGGCGAAGACTTCACCGATGCGGCGACGGTCATGGAGAACCTACAGACCGCTTATCGGGTAGGCCAGGGCATGAGCCGGCATGTTGCGGCAATGGCTGAACAGGCGTCGGCTGAAGCGGATGAAGAGGAATTTGTGGCGGACGAATCAGAAGAATTGGAGAAGGATGAAGATTCAGCGGAATTCGGGACAAAAGAAATATCCGATGATTTTACTCAGGAACAAATTGATCCGAATCTCGCAAAAAATGAAACAAATCCGCAGGTTTTTTCCGAAGTCGACGAAAATTGGTCTTCTAAACCGCGCCGTATGAGTTACCATTACGACGAGGAATGTTAGCCAACGGGTCACCGAAGCCAAAACTTCATGCGTAGCAAGAGCAAAGCCAAAGCTGTGCCACATGAGGACCGCCTTCGTGCGGATCTCTATAACTACCTTGGTTTGATCCTTGCCCGTCCTCCCGACCAGTTGCTTCTCGATCAGACTGCTGGATTATCCGGTGATGATACCGAAATCGGTCGGGCCATCCGCATCCTATCCTCCATAGCGGAGCGATCCAGACCCAATGGGGTGTCATCGGAATTCAACAAGCTGTTCATCGGTCTCGGGCGGGGCGAACTGTTGCCTTACGCCAGCTACTACATGACCGGCTTCCTGAACGAAAAGCCGCTGGCGCTGCTGCGCAGCGATCTGGCGTCGCATGGCATCGCGCGGTCGGAAAACGTGTTCGAACCCGAAGACAATGTCGCGTCGCTGATGGAGGTGATGGGTGCGCTGATTGTCGGCCGGTTCGGAGCCCCGGCGCCATTGAATGTTCAGCGGACCTTTTTCAACCGGCACATCGCTCCCTGGGCCCGCCATTTCTTTGCTGATCTCGAGGCGGCGAGGAACTCTGTGCTCTATGCGGCCGTCGGAAAACTCGGACGGCTGTTCATGGAAGTTGAAACCGAAGGATTTCGTCTCAGCGCCGCATGAGGTGCTGGTAATTGACCTGGCGAGTGATCGCCATAAGGAAAGGAAGGAGGACTCTCGTATGACCAAGGCACCCGAAGAGGGCACCAGCCGTCGGGATTTTCTGAAACTGGCGGGAACCGGTGCGCCGGTAGTGGCGGTGGCCGTCGCTTCCGGTTCGGCGGCCGAAGCCGCTGTGCCTGACCTGTCGTCAGACAGGCTTCAGGACACAGCGCATACCCGCGCCTACTACGACAGCGCCCGGTTCTAGGATCGGACCTGCAATCATTGCCCGGCCATCGGTTGCGTGACGCCCACCGGTCGGTGCATTCGGAATCAACCCAGCACGCATGCGGGACTGCCCGTAGCTAGCAAGGGAGAATGACATGCTGAGGAAAAAGACCAACGGGATTGCGCGACGCTCCCAGCGGACTGGTATCCTGGATCAAGTCGCCGGGACATCTGTCGACCGGCGCGCCTTTCTTCGAAATTCAGGTCTGGCGATCGGTGGACTGACGGCAATCGCCGCAACTGGCGGGTCGGTGACCAAGGCCGAGGCCGCGACCGGCTCCGGTGCGGTTGAACTGCGCAAGTCAGTTTGCACGCACTGCTCGGTCGGCTGCTCGGTCATCGCCGAAGTACAGAACGGCGTCTGGACCGGTCAGGAGCCCGGATGGGACAGTCCGTTCAACCTCGGAGCCCATTGCGCCAAGGGGGCAAGTGTCCGTGAACATGCCCACGGCGAGCGGCGCCTGAAATACCCGATGAAGAAAGAGAACGGCGAGTGGGTTCGCGTCTCTTGGGAACAGGCCATCAACGAGATCGGCGATGGCATGATGAAAATCCGGGAAGAAAGCGGACCGGACAGTGTCTACTGGTTGGGGTCGGCCAAGCACAGCAACGAACAGGCCTATCTGTTCCGCAAGTTCGCCGCTTACTGGGGCACCAACAACGTCGATCACCAGGCGCGGATTTGCCACTCCACCACGGTTGCAGGTGTTGCGAACACATGGGGCTACGGCGCCATGACCAACAGTTACAACGACATCCACAATTCCCGTGCCATTTTCATCATAGGCGGCAACCCGGCCGAGGCGCATCCGGTGTCGCTTCTGCACGTCCTTCGCGCGAAAGAGCGGAACAACGCTCCATTGATCGTCTGCGACCCGCGTTTCACCCGCACAGCCGCACATGCTGACGAATATGTCCGCTTCCGTCCCGGAACGGACGTTGCGCTCATCTGGGGCATACTCTGGCACATCTTCGAGAACGGATGGGAAGACAAGGAGTTCATCCGCACCCGGGTCTGGGGAATGGACCAGATTCGTGAAGAGGTGGCGAAGTGGACGCCGGAGGAGGTTGAACGCGTGACCGGCACCCCCGGATCGCAACTCCGTCGTGTGGCCTTCACAATGGCAAACAACCGTCCGGGGACCGTGGTCTGGTGTATGGGTGGCACCCAGCACACAAACGGCAACAACAACACGCGGGCCTACTGCGTTCTGCAGCTGGCACTCGGAAATATGGGCGTCACCGGTGGCGGGACCAATATCTTCCGCGGTCACGACAACGTCCAGGGTGCCACGGACCTTGGTGTGCTGTCCCATACGCTGCCCGGCTACTACGGGCTGTCAGCTGGATCCTGGGCACACTGGGCTCGGGTCTGGGGCGAGGATCTTGATTGGCTGAAAGGCCAGTTTGCCACGGTCAAGGGATCGGATGGCAAGGAGAAGAACCTGATGAACCTGACCGGCATCCCAGTCAGTCGCTGGATCGACGGCGTGATGGAGGACCCGGACAACATGGACAACCCGGATAGGGTTCGCGCCATGGTGCTCTGGGGTCATGCGCCGAATTCGCAGACGCGGATGAAGGAAATGAAGACCGCCATGGAGATGCTGGATATGCTGGTCGTGATCGACCCGTATCCGACAGTTTCCGCGGTTCTTCACGATCGGACCGATGGGGTGTACCTGCTGCCGGCTTGCACGCAGTTCGAAACCCACGGTTCCGTCACGGCCTCGAACCGGTCACTGCAGTGGCGCGAGAAGGTGGTCGACCCGCTCTTCGAGTCGAAATCCGATCACGAGATCATCGGTCTCTTTGCCCAGAAGTTTGGCTGGCACGACCGTTTCTTCCGCAACATCGCGATTGAGGACGACGGCGTGACCCCGAATGTCGAGGACACGACCCGCGAGTTCAACGCAGGCATGTGGACGGTTGGCTACACCGGGCAAAGCCCGGAGCGTATCAAGCTCCACATGGCCAACCAGCACACGTTCGACAGAACGACGCTGAGGGCGGTTGGCGGTCCGGCTGACGGGGACTTCTATGGTATGCCATGGCCGTGCTGGGGCACGCCTGAGATGAACCATCCCGGTACACCGAACCTCTACGACATGTCCAAGCCGG
Source organism: Paracoccaceae bacterium (assembly GCA_965203605.1). Taxonomy (GTDB): domain Bacteria; phylum Pseudomonadota; class Alphaproteobacteria; order Rhodobacterales; family Rhodobacteraceae; genus JAPOUP01. The sequence continues at coordinate 421,513 of OZ241902.1, forward strand.
TGGCTGACGGTGGCCTGTGCTTCCGTGCCAGATTCGGTGTCGAGCGGGACGGCGACAACCTGCTGGCCGAAGGCGTGTTCAACCCGGGTTCGGAAATCCAGGACGGCTATCCGGAGTTCACCATGCAGATGCTGATGGACCTTGGGTGGGACGGCGATCTGACGGATGAGGAGCGTGCTGCCATTGACGCGGTGGCGGGTCCCAAGACCAACTGGAAAACCGACCTGTCAGGCGGCATCCAGCGTGTTTCCATCAAGCATGGCTGCGCCCCGTTCGGGAACGCGAAGGCCCGTGCGGTTGTCTGGACATTCCCCGATCCGGTGCCACTGCACCGTGAGCCGCTCTACACGAACCGGCGGGATCTTGTGGCGGACTATCCGACCTACGAGGACCGCAAGTTCTACCGCCTTCCAACCATGTATGCATCGATCCAGAAGAACGACTTTTCCAAGGATTATCCGTTGATCCTCACGTCTGGTCGTCTGGTCGAATACGAGGGTGGTGGTGACGAAAGCCGTTCCAACCCGTGGCTCGCCGAACTCCAGCAGGATATGTTCGTCGAGATAAACCCCAGGGATGCCAATGACATCGGCATTCGGGACGGTGCGCAGGTTTGGCTGGAAGGCGCCGAAGGCGCGAAGGTCAAGGTGATGGCCATGGTAACAAGGAGGGTGGGGGAAGGCGTTGTCTTCATGCCCTTCCACTTCGGAGGCCATTTCGAAGGCGCGGACCTGCGTGGCAAGTATCCAGATGGGGCCGACCCCTACGTCTTGGGGGAAAGCAGCAACACCGCACAGACCTATGGCTATGACTCGGTCACCCAGATGCAGGAGAGCAAATGCACTCTCTGCAAAATCTGGGCAGCGTAAGGAGGAGATGAAACATGGGAGCTAGAGTAAGGTTTCTCTGCGATGCCGAGCGCTGCATTGAGTGCAACGCCTGCGTCACGGCCTGTAAGAACGAAAATGAGGTGCCCTGGGGCATCAACCGCCGCAGGGTGGTGACGATCCAGGATGGCACGCCGGGTGAAAGGTCGATCTCGGTCGCCTGTATGCATTGTTCGGATGCCCCCTGCATGGCGGTATGCCCTGTCGATTGCTTCTATCAGAACGAGGAAGGAATCGTCCTTCACTCGAAGGATCTGTGCATTGGCTGCGGTTACTGCTTCTACGCCTGTCCCTTCGGGGCTCCGCAGTTCCCGCAGGCAGGGAACTTCGGCAGCCGTGGCAAAATGGACAAGTGCACGTTCTGCGCCGGTGGGCCTGAGGACAATCATTCGACTGCCGAGTTCGCCAAGTATGGCCGCAACAGGATTGCGGAGGGCAAACTGCCGATCTGTGCCGAGATGTGTGCCACCAAGGCCCTTCTGGCGGGCGACGGAGACGTGGTTTCGGCCATATACCGCGAGCGCGTGGTGGCCCGCGGCTTCGGCTCAGGCGCCTGGGGCTGGGGCACGGCCTACGAGGCCAAGAGCGGCTGACGTCGATCAAGGCCAGACAATTTTGGGGGTGGCCTCTTCGAGGGGCCACCCCCCATTCAAACGATCGCTCCCCACCCTGAAGGACTCCCGACGTGTTGCGTTCATTGATTTCCCTATTGATCCTTGCATTTGTTTTCGGCGCCCCTGTCGCAGCGCAGGATGGCCAGGATGGCACCGAACCTGATCGCAGTGCCACCGGTGGCGCACAGACGCTGGAAGACATTCTGGCTCGCCAGCGCGGCGAAATGATTGACGACAGTTTTCGCCGGGGAAACGTTGGTGACCCGGACACGGCAGCTGGCCTCGCGGAACAGTTGGGCACTCTAGGCGGTTCCTCTGACCCAGAGCTCTGGCGTGCGCTACGGTACGGGTCGGCAGACATCACTGTCTCATCCGGTGGCGAAGTCGCAACCGTTCTCGTTCAGGACGGGGGGATGTGGTGGCTTGAGTTTCGACAGACCATCCTCACGACCTGGGGTGGGTACTTTCTGCTGGGCGTGATTGTGCTATTGGTCGTGTTCTTTCTCCTGCGTGGTCGCATAAGGGTCGATGCTCCAAAGACGGGCCAGACAGTGGTTCGCTTCCGGATGATCGAGCGCTTTGCCCATTGGCTGCTGGCAGGATCCTTCATTCTGCTTGGCCTTACCGGACTGTTGTCGTTGTTCGGTCGCACCGCGCTGATCCCGGTCCTCGGACACGAGGCCAATTCGTTGATTCTCGTTGGAAGCAAGTGGATCCATAACAACGTGGCTTGGGCCTTCATGATCGGATTGGTCCTGGTTTTCGTCTTTTGGGTCTGGCACAACCTACCTGACCGGACTGACATGAAGTGGATTGCGCAGTTTGGAGGGATCATTGGCTCGAAGCATCCTCCGGCCAGGAAATTCAACGCTGGCCAAAAGGTCATCTTCTGGTCGGTCGTGATACTTGGGGCATCGGTTTCCGTTTCGGGCCTGTCACTGCTGTTTCCCTTCGACATTCCGATGTTCGCCAAGACCTTCGCGACCCTCAATGATCTTGGCATCACCGGAATGCTGGGACTTGATCCGTTGCCGGTCGCGTTGGCGCCGCAGGAAGAGATGCAGTATGCCCAGCTGTGGCACGCCATCGTCTCCTTTGTTCTCATGGGCATCATCATTGCGCATATCTATATCGGCTCGCTCGGTATGGAAGGTGCGTTTGACGCCATGGGAACCGGCGAGGTGGACGAATCCTGGGCCCATCAGCACCATTCAATCTGGCTTGAGGAGGTGAAGGCCGCTGACAGGGCCGAGCGTGCAAAGGGTGCCAAGAATCCGGCTGAATAGATGAGACACCTTTCCGCGCTCCTCGCCGGACTGGCATTATCGATCTGTCCTGTCTTTGCGCTGGACTTCACAACGCTCAAGGGACACGGTGGTCCGGTCATGGGGATCGCCGTCTCTGAACACGGTGAGGTCGCCAGCGCCAGTTTTGACAATTCAATAGGGCGCTGGCGGGACCGCACTCCGATTTGGCTTGAAGGCCACGCGGCAGCTGTCATCGACCTGATCTTCCTCCCTGACGGACGCATTGCCTCCGGGTCTGACGATTTTTCCGTCTGGCTTTGGGAAGGCTCGGCCGGGCGCGAGCTTGGCCGTCACAAAGGAAAGGTAACTGACCTCGCGGTTTCGCATGACGGTCGGCTTCTGGCGTCTGCCAGTTGGGACGGCACGATTGGTCTATGGTCGCTCGCCGACCCGAGCGACACACCTGTCATGCTTGAGTTACGTGACACAGGTGCGAATGACGTCACGTTCTCACCGGATGGCAAGCTACTGTATGCCGCGACTTCCAAGGGGGATATCCGTGTCTTCGATCTTTCCTCGCTGAACGGTGACCGACCTCGGACATTGTTGCGGCACGGATTTGCGATCAACGAAATGGTGTTGTCACCAGAAGGGTCTTGGATGGCCTATGGCGCGGTCGATGGCGTGACTCGGGTGATCGATGCTTGGACGGGTGCTGAACTTCGCGACTTTACACTTGACCGAAGGCCCATCCTTGCAATGGCATATCATGGTGAGACAAAGAACCTGGCGGTCGGAGACGGGCATGGGTACATCGCGGTGATTTCCACTGAATCCTGGCGCATCGAACGCGACTTCCTTGCCACTCGGAAGGGGCCGGTCTGGGCGCTGGAGTTTTCCCCCGATGGGTCGGTGATTTGGGCGGGCGGTCTCGACAGTGTGGTCTACGGCTGGCCGGTCGAACTACTTGATCGCTTCGAACCGACCATGGGTGCATCGCATAGTTTTCTGCAGAGCCCCGAGACCATGTCTAATGGCGAGCGTCAGTTCATGCGCAAGTGTTCGATATGCCACGCGATCAAGGCGGGTGAATCACGAAGGGCCGGGCCGAATCTGAATGGCGTGTTCGGGCGTCCTGCAGGAACAGTTCCTGGGTACCGCTACTCTGGCATACTTGACGGATCGGACATAGTCTGGACCGAGGAGACGATCGACGCGCTCTTCGATCTTGGCCCTGACAATTACATCCCGGGATCCAAGATGCCGATGCAGCAGATTGCGGCACCGGAAGACCGTCGGGATTTGATCGACTTCCTGAGGACGGCGACTGCAGTAGGGGATTGAGAAATGAAGGCAATGTGGGCAGGTCTTACAGGGATCGTCGTGATCACCGTGGCGGCAAGCTTTGTTCTCGGGGCATTGGATTTCTCTTCCGCTGAGCGTGGGGCGGGCAGTGCCGTTCGGGTTGAGACGTCGAACTGATCGGCCGCGGCCTTGCGGCAACAGATTGTATCGGGAGTCGCGGTACTGCGGTACCTGAGGAAACTGTCTCCTTTCCTGTTAGCGCTCGCCTTGGGCTCTGGTGCTGCCGGAGTGGCAAGAGCGGTCTCGCCGGAAACCATGAGTTCCGTGGTCTCGGTCCTGCCGCACTGGCCCGGGAATGCGCAGGGAGGAGCCGGAGGCCGACCGGGTGTCGCACCCGAAGCGACAGGGGTTGCCCTTCGCCCGAATGTCATCGCTACCGCGTGGCATGCCATTGAACCGGCTGACGGGATCGAGGTCCGCCTTTCAGACGGCCGCATTCTTCCAGCCGTGCTGATCGCGAGGGATTCGGCCAGCGACATTGCCCTATTGAACGTGGAGGTTGAACTCGTGCCGTTCGAACCGGCAACGGATCCCTCGCTGGCCGACCCGGTCTGCTCCATCGGCAATTCCTTCGGCCTCGGCCTCTCGGTGACCTGTGGTGTTGTCTCCGCCGTCCAGGTCTCCAACGCTGGTTTCAACGCCGTTGAGGACTTCGTCCAGACTGATGCGGCGATCAATCCCGGTTCGTCTGGGGGCGCGCTCGTGGAACGGCAAGGCAAGCTCGTCGGCATGACATCCGCCATCTTCGCGTCGCAGGGCGATACCAACACCGGTGTTGGCTTCGCCGTTTCCGCCGAGCTTCTTTGGCGCGTGACCGAAGCCCTTCTGGCCGACGGGAAGGTGAGCTATCCATCGCCGGGCTGGCGTCTCGAGATGCCCGAACGGGGCCAATTGGCTAACTTCGCCGCTCCGATTGTGACCAGCCTACACTCTGGAGGTTACGCGGAGGAAGCGGGTATTCGAAGGGGTGATCTTCTGGCTTTCATCGGAAAGCGACGCATAAGGAGCCCACGTGACGTTGTGTCGGCCCTCGCTATACTGCCGGAAGACGCCGCGTCAGTAGAACTAACGGTTCTGCGCGATGGTTCGGAGATGAAGCTGGTACTGCCGCTGGATCCGGGAAGCGCAGTCGAACGCGAGTCCGTTTCGCCGCGATCGACACCTGATGACTGTCCCCACCCATCCGCAGTCTGCATCGTCCGCCAGGCCGTCTTTCCGGTTTCGGGCTTTGATCCGATGGCCAGTGCGACCCGGATTGCCCCATCCTTGCTGATTACCAATCGCCATGTGGTGGGTGATTGGGATGAGGTTGTCGTCCATACGCCTGACGGTCGGCGCGTCGCCCGGGTGGTTGGTTCGGAATACACGGGTGACTTGGTGCTTTTGGACACCGATGGGTTGCCAGAAGGAGGTTATATCCCAAATCTGAACGGAAATAATCCTGAACCGGAGCCATTCTATGTGGTTGGCGCCGATGTCAGTCGGCAGGAAGTGCGGGTATTTGCCCCGGGAACGCTTATCGCCGGGCCTGCTGAAGGAGCGGAACTCGGCCGTATCCATGTCACCGCACGGATGCAGCCTGGCGTAAGTGGCGGTGCCCTGGTGGACGGGAATGGCAATCTTGTGGGAATTGCTGTGGGCGGCGGTGACGGGCGCTACGAGGCAATACCTCTTTCGCAGGTTGAAAGACTGCTTGATGGACGCAACGGCGATGCAGCTTCCGCATTGACCAGATGGCTCGGTGAGGCATTTGCCGAGTGCGCGGACCGGATCGACTCCGCTGAAAGCGGTGCGGCAATGGAACCGAGTGCTCTTGCTGAAATCTGCTCGACAGCGCTCAATCACGGTCAGCTGCTTGAGGCTGGGCGCATCCTTGCAAGGGCCGGGGCGTTTGACGGTGCGGTGGCACTCCACGGGCAGGCTGTCCGGCAGGCACCGAACTCGATCAACGCCCGCCTGTCGCTGCTGGTATCCCTTCAGCTGGGCGCGCGGTTCGAAGACATGATCGAACACGCACGCTGGCTGATTGGGATGGTTCCGGACGACCCCCAGGCACTTCGCTTTGCGATACAGTCCGGCGTATGGGGCGAAGCCCCCGGATTGGCCGAAGATGCCTACCAGCTTCTGCTTGAGGCGGATCCGCGTCAGGCCCAGGCGGCTCGCCGCTTCATCGACACCGCTCCGCCAGCACCGGCCCGTCGGAACTAGCCGGCTAACGGGGTGGGTAAATTACCCGCAGACGCAGGCCCGTAGTGACCATTCGTGCGATTGCACTGCTCCAGCAAAGATCCGCGACTTCAATTTGATTGGGCCGGAAATCGACTTCCGTTCAGGAACGCATCTGGCCGAGGATCCGTACCTTGAGTGCCGGGTGGGAAGGAATCGGCACGTGATTGACATGAGGGCAGGATTGATTCGTTAGGATCCGAAGGGGCAGGGGCCTTGATCTGGCCGGTGGTCTCGGTCCTGGGTTGGTTCTCCCACGAGCGCCAATGCGAAGAGCCTGACCTTCTCCTCCGCGCCCGGCGCTTCAAACCCATATCGGACAAGGGTGTCTTTCAGCGCTTTCCAGTTCGACGTTACGGAGATTTCAGGGGTGGAGGCCAGAAATTTCGCAGCCCCTTCCGGCCCAAGGTTCTTCAGCACCGTATAGCGATGCGAGCAGACAAAGGTCACCGTCCCGCAGGCCGGATGCAGTTCCTCATCGACCGCCTTGGTCCAGTAGCGAACCTGCGCCCGCTCCCAAGGATCGGTTGGATGCACACTGGTCTCGGGGGCGATCTGGTCAAGGTATTCAATGATCACCGTACTGTCTGGGATCACCAGATCATCATGCACCAATGTCGGCACGACGCCCTTGGGGTTCAGTCTCAGGTACTGGGGCTCAAACTGCTCTCCCTTGAGGATGTCGACATAGACACCATCCCATTCCATTTTCTTTTCCGCCATCGCGAAGCGGACTTTGGCCGCACAAACGGACGATCCATGGTGATAAAGAGTGAATGTCATAGCTGAACGGTAACCCATTTCAGTTCGGTCATGGCTTCAAGATCGGCATCGGTTCCTTCCCGTCCCACTCCGCTTTCGCCATTTCCGCCGAAAGGCACATGCGCCTCGTCGTGGACGGTTGGTCCATTGACGTGACACATGCCGGCCCCAATATTGCGCACGAAGTGGAATGCCTTGTTGATGTCATTGGTGAAGATGGCGGAAGACAATCCAAACTCGGTATCGTTGGACTTCTCCAGTCCCTCCTCATAGCTGTCGATCGGGTAGATAGAGGTCACGGGGCCAAAAGTCTCTGTCCGGCATACTGTCATGTTCTCCGTTACGCCTGTCAGAATGGTTGGACAACATCGATTTCCATCCCATTCGCCACCGACCACAATGGTTGCCCCGTTCGCCCGTGCGTTCTCGATGTGATCTCTCACCCGATTGCGTTGCCGTTCCGAGATGATCGGAGACACAACCGTATCCGGATCGCGTAGACTGCCCATGCCTGCTTTCGACGCGATCATAGCGAAGCGCGCCACGAATTCATCGTAGATTGGACGTTCCACATAGAACCGGCTTGAGCCAATGCATAGCTGTCCGCCAAACATGAAAATCGAGCGCGCCGCCAATGGCATGCACTTGTCCAGATCGGCATCCGCCAAGATAAGTGTCGGGCTTTTGCCTCCCAGTTCAAGCGTATTGGGTGTCCTGTTCCTGGCGCAGATTTCGGCGATATGCCGACCGACGATGGATGAGCCGGTGAAGCTCACGAAATCCACGTCTGCGTTACCGGTCAGGTCATCGCCGATTTCCGCTCCGTTGCCAGTGACCACATTGTAGGTGCCCATGGGGAATCCAGCCTCGGAAAATATCTCGGCCATCAGGACCGACAGATGGGGTGCCATCTCGGACGGCAGATGCACAACGGTGTTTCCGACGGCCAGGGCGTTGGCGACAAGTCGGGTATTCTTTATGAGAGGTACGTTGAAGGGTGTGATGATCGCCACCACGCCAAGGGGTTCGCGGATCGACATCGAGAACCTTCCTGGTACGTCCGAAGGGATCGTCTCGCCCCTGACATTTCGGCACATGCCAGCTGCCGCACGGACCATGGCCAGCCCTTCGTTGAATTCAAACACGGCTTTGCTGACCGTGGAGCCGATTTCGTCGATCAGGCAATCGATCAGCACGGATTGGCGACTTTCCATGATCTCGGCCACTCGCAGCAACCACCGTTCGCGTTCGGTGGGAGTGGTTTCCCTGTACGCGGGGAACGCCGATCTAGCCGCTGCGATCGCTTTGCGGATGTCCTCTCCCGATCCCTTTGCCGCAATGGCATAGGGACTGTCATCAAGCGGGTTCAGGTCCTCGAAGGTCTCTCCAGTCGCGGCATCCGCCCACTCGCCTCCGATGAAATGCTGCAGCGACTTGATTTCTGTTGTGGTGCCCATGTGGCGTCTCCTTTCTGCGCTAACCGGCGACAATCGTGTCAGGTAGGAAAAGCGCTATCTGTGGAAAGAGGATGAGGAGGCCAATCATTACGGCCATTGCGAACCAGAACGGCCAGATGCCCCGAAAGACCGTTGCCATCGAAACGCTTGGTGCGATGGACTTGACGACGAAGACATTTATGCCGACGGGCGGGCTGATCATCCCCATTTCCATCACGATCACGATGATGATGCCAAACCAGATCAGGTCCCAGTTCAACCCGAGCGCTATCGGGATGACCACTGGAATGGTCAGCACCAGCATTGCGATCCCTTCCAGGAACATGCCCAGAAACATGTAGATGAGGACTATCGCTAGGAGGATGCCAATATCTCTGATTGGTAGCGACGTCAGAAGGACGACGAGTTGTGCGGGCAGTTCGGTCAGCGACATGAACGGGATGAAGACAAAAGCGCCAATGATGATCAGGAATACCGTCGCTGTCGCGCTCATGGTCTCCAGAATCACGGTCCTCACTTTCTCCAGGCCAAGGGACCGCCGCAAGGCCGCCACGACAAAGGTAAGGAAAGCGCCTATGGAAGACGCCTCAACCGGAGTGAAGAAACCGGTGTACATCCCGCCAATGGTGACCAGAACAACACCTACGATTGGCGCTGCACCCCACAGCGACGAGATGCGTTCGGTGCGCCCGGACCGCGGTCCTGGGGGACCCGCCTCGGGTGTGCGGGCGACGACGAGATGGATCGTGGCGATAAAGAGCAGTGTCAGGATGATGCCGGGAAAGACGCCCGCCATGAACAGGCGTCCAATGGATTGTTCGGTGAGCACGGCATAGATGATCATGCCGCCGGATGGTGGAATCAGAAACCCAAGTGTGCCTCCAGCCGCGACGGATCCGGTAGCAAGGCCATCGGCGTACCGATGTCGCTGCATTTCAGGCAAGGCGACACGGCCCATTGTGACGGTGGAGGCCAGCGATGACCCCGAAAGCGCCGCAAACCCCGCGCAGGCCGCAACGGTCGCTGACGCAAGTCCGCCGCGCAAGTGACCCATCCATCGGTAAGCGGTATTGAACAGGTCATTCGACATGCCCGAGACGCCGGCAAGGTTTCCCATCAGTACAAACATCGGGATCACGAGCAGATTGAAATTCGATGCGGCCTCGAATGTCTCTCCGGCGAGGTTCGAGTACGCGATTTTCCAGCCGCGCGCCCAAGCAAGGCCTGAATCCATTCCGACGGAGATGAGCTTGTTCGCGTTCGCGACCGCTGTTCCCAGGAACCCGACGCCCAGCATCGAGAGCGCTACCGGCATTCTCAGCGCAAGCAGAGCGAACAACAACAGGAGGCCGAAGAGGCCAAGAAGTGTCATGCTGATCAAAGCGGACCACCCCCGACCTTCAGTCTTGTGATCCTGCCGGAACGCGTCAGTTGCCAGACATCCAAAAGGAGAATCCCAGTGTAGAGCGCTATTGAGAACGCAAGCAGGTAGTAGAAGGGCCCGAACGAAATCAGGAGCTGCTGTGTGGTCTCGCCAAAGCGCTCCGCGTTCTGGCCTGCATGCCATAGTCTCCAGGACATTACGGCGAGCAGTGAACATCCCAGAAGCTTGACGAAGACCATCGACCATTTGGCAAATCTCGCGGACATCCGGGATTCCAGCACCTCGATTTCGATATGGGCTCCGGTTCGGGCTCCAAGCGGTACCGATAGCGCGACAATGACAACCAGACACAGAAGGAGCAGGTCCTCAGCCCCAATGATCGGTGCGTTCAGGACTTTTCTCATGACAAGGACATTCCAGACGGAAAAGGCTGTCATGAAGACAAGCACGGTACCGCCACAGATCAAGGACAACCAGATAAGGGCGCGGTCCAACAAGCTGATTACACGTGTCTTTCCAGACTTGACTGACATTGACTTCCTACGAAAGGCCACCGTACCAGAAGAGCCGATGGCAATGGGTTACAGGTTCATCAACCTACGGATTCCTCAGGCTCCCGGCGGCGACATCTTCCAGCCCGGGACGTTCTTTCGCCGATGCGGAAACGGAGATGGGTTCCTTCCTGGCGGCCGGATCGCCCGCGGAGCAGCCCTGCTCATGTTTTCCGTCCCTGGGTAATCCCGTCGCGCCCATTATGGTTGTCGCCTCACAGGAAAGCTCTTCGGTGATTTCGAGGTGCTGGTCCGCCTTTCTGAGGTGTCGGTCCAATTGAAGGGGAAGGGACTGATGTGCTGTTGATCTGGAATGAAGGTCACTGCTGGAATGTCTTCGGCCGACCGTCCCCTGAATTGCCCTCGCCGCCAGACCCTTCGACAGATCATGTGACAACGAGGCGTGCATGAGATTCACTGTCTCCCTCCCTGTATGAAATTTCGCGGACCGCGGTCACACTTTCGAAAAGTCTGGGCACCATTCAAGGATGCCCTTCTCATAGCTTCTCCTGCCATTGAATGATTTCGCCCATCGGGTGACGTTGCGGAACTGTTCAAACGGATATCCGCATCCTGACAACACGAAAGGCACCGGGATCCATGAGATGTCGGCGAGTGTGAGCCGATCTCCCATGATCCAGTCATTTCCGTCCAACGCCGCATCAAGCCTGCCGAAACACTCCGCCAGAATTTCCTTGGACCTGATCAGATCCCTTTCCTTGAAGGCGGCGCTTCCGGCGTGTTTGGAATGGAATTTCTTCAGATCTTCGTTCTTCTGGAGGGTTTCATATTTCGCTTGCTCGGCAGCGGTCTTCTTGACCTTTTCCTGTATCTTGGTGGCGTAAACGTAAGGCTTGATCGCCGGAACGTGAATTGATCCGGCAAGTCGCAACCATTCCAGCAATTCGCTTTCACTCCCTGCCATGCGGAGAGATGGCTCGGGAAAGGTCCTGTCAAGATAGTCAATGATGTCGTTGGACTCGATATGTACAATACCATCGTGAATCAACGTCGGCACCAGACCATTCGGGTTTATGCCAAAATAGTCTTCAGAGATGTTTTCCTTTTTCCGCAAGTCAAGGTGGTGGCTCGTCCAGTCAAGCCCCTTTTCAATTAGCGTCATCCGTACACGCATCGAACAGTTTGAGATGTCACCGTGGTACAGGTGAAGCCCTCTGCAGCTCTCTACGGCTCTGTAGGTCGGTTGGACAACCGCCATCTACCGTATCTCCACACGCGTCGCCGCAAGGGGCCGCATCGTGACTCGTGGTAACACGATTCCCCGCACCTCCTTCGGTCAGGATTATCGGTTTATGGCGTCGTAGATTTCCTCGGCATTGTCGATGCCGCGCCTGGCATAATCGGCAAAGATCACCTTCAACCCTTCGGCCACGGCAGCGTCCATGCGGGCACGTTCCTCTGGGCTGACTTCGACGAATTCGAAATTCCTGTCAGAAGCCTCGTTCATCATCTTGAGCGACCGCGCATCTGCGCCATCAAAGCTCTCCGCCAATTTCATGGAGGCCGCTTCACCTGCCAAATCATTGATGATGCTACGATGATCCTCGCTCAGACCTTCGTAGCGTTCGCGGTTCATGACCACGAAAATCACCGCGTGTTGGACCGGTACGTTGGTAATGAAATACGGTGCCACGTCCCAGAAATTCCAGGGTGGTGTCATGTTGTTATAGGTTGCATATGCTCCGTCGATCGTTCCGGTCGACAATCCGGTATACATTTCGGTCACGGGCATCTGCACAGGAACGGCACCCATCGCCTCAATGATTGGAGTGGTCAGTGCAGCGTAGGGCACGGTCTTCGCGCCCTGCATCCCGTCCAGTGTCGAGACGTCCTTGGTCGCCGCAATTCCGATTCCGGCGGCGGTTGTGATGCCGATGACCTTTACGTCTGCGTATTCATCGGCAAGGTATTCGTCGAATACACCGAGAATTCGCTTCGTCGCGTCGGCGGAACTGTTCGCCTTTCCTGGCGGAATGGCGAGCATGGTCTTGGGAAACAATGCCGGGGAATATGCCGAAACGCCAAATGTTATGTCCGCCACGCCTTCGACCGCCCGCTTGTATTGCTGGACCGGACCGTCGCCTAGTTGGCCGGCAGGATAGAGCTGCATCGTGAGCTCGTCACCTGACCGTCTGGCCAGCTCCTCGCCAAACCACTTGAACATGACCGTGTTGATGTGGTGCTGCGGTGGTACAAATGTCGCGACGCTGAGTTCCTCCGCATTTGCGGACAGCGCCGAGACCCCAAACGATTATGCAAACGCCAGTGCCAAACCAAATCCTGTGATCTTCATCTTTCCTCCCTGGATGTCATTACCACCTTGATAAATTGGGATCCCAAGCTACTGAATAATTCCCCAAATCACGCCAATCAGCCAGTCATTTGCCACCTATTGGACAATTGGGATCCCGAAATAAATCCTGATTGCCGACTCTGCCGATTTCGGTCGCTGTTCCGCAGAGCGGTCCAGAGAACCAACGTCTTCTCGGTGTGACGGATGCCGGAATTGGGCCCGAAGCCACCTCCGGGAAGTCAGTTGGGAAATATCTGGCTGCATGGACGGCGCTCCCGCACGGGATCCTTGACCTTGGAAGCCCGTTGGGTGTCAATGCTCCCATGGAGTCGATCGATACGGAACTTGCGGCACGAATTCGGCAGGACATCATCCTGGGAGTCTATTCGGAGGGAGAACGGCTGTCAGAAGCACAGCTGTGTGAAACCCACAATGTGTCACGGACCCCAATAAGGCTGGCCTTGCGCCTATTGGAGCGGGAAGGCGTCATACGTCGCGGCGAAGGCCGGGGATATATGGTTCGGAGTCCAACCGTAGAGGACATCATTCAGGCCGTCGAGGTCCGCGGGCATCTGGAGAGCCTTGCGGCACGTCTGATGGCGCAGGAGTCAAGTCGATCTGACTTTCTGCCAACAATGCACAGAGCGGTGGAAACGCTCGACTTGTCTATCAGCGAGCTTGCCCGGCTCGGCCAACTCAACGATTATGTCACGCGGCGAGCCCAGGCCGCCAATAAGGAATTCCATTCGACGATTCTGGAATCATGTGGGAACGACTATGTCGGCTACGCCTGCAAGCAAATCAGTCACTTGCCGATGCTGGCGGTTGGATCCATGGTTTTCGACCGGACCGTTGATGACACACCGGACCAATTCGAGCGTGGTCTGTTTCGCCTGCGCCTCGGCAATGCGCAGCACAAGGTCATCTGCGAGGCGATCGAGAGTGGCGACCCCGTTCGCGCCGAAGGCATGATGCGTGAGCACTCTCACACCATGATAGAGTATATTCAGACTTTCGAGAAACGTGACGGGAGCCTGACCGTGGCGGACCTGATCGCCTATTCGGGGGCCGACCCGCTTCCGCAGACCGCTTGATCGCTCAATCATCCGCCACTGGTTTGCGATTGGGCAAAATCCCTGGATCCTTGCCTTTGGCATCATTTTCATTCCAGTAGCCGATCAGAACTCCGAGCTGTTCTTCCATCCCGGTCATCTTGATATTGTGCTTTTCCGACCAGGTTTCGCGCTGCCTGTACTGAAGCGCCCAATCCGCGAGATGACCAGCCATCATCTGGCGGATGCCGTCGTGCTCGGCGTGACGTCCGAGATCCACAAGTTCGTTCGGATCATTCTCCAGGTCGAAAAGCACCGGCGGGAACCCAGGAGCGTACACGTATTTCCACTTCCCTGTCGCGACCATGTAAGTCCGGCAGTCCAGAGGCATTCTTCCGGTCTCGGGCCGAAATACCTGGCAGGAATAGTCGTACTCACTGATGGAATAGCAGCGCCATTCGACGCTTTCCCCCCGGATTCTTGGCATGAGCGAGCGCCCGTCCAGGATGTTTCCAGCCACTTCGCCTCCCTGGTGCTCGATGAACGTCGGCAGCAGGTCGATCGCTTCGACCAGGGAGGCATCAACTGTGCCGCGAGTCGCGTTGGCTGCCTCGCTCGGATCCGCGATGATCAACGGAATCCTGACGGAAGGGTTGTGAAAGTAGTCTTTGTCACCCATCCAGTGGTCGCCTAGATAGTCGCCGTGATCGGAGGTGAAAACGATCATTGTATCGTCGAGCAGTCCGCGCCTTTCCATGAAGTCGAACAGTGTCCCGAGTTGGTCGTCGATCTGTGAAATCAGCCCCATGTAGACCGGGATGACCGTCTCGCGCGCAATGTCTTTGCCGAATGTCTTTCCTGAAACCCTCTCCATGAAGTGCTTCATGAGTGGATTCGTGTCCGTCAGTTCGCCTTCAGACCTTATGGCGGGGACGATGTCTTCAGCCGAATACATGTCGTTGTATGGTGCAGGCGCGACATAGGGCCAATGGGGCTTGATATAGGACAGATGCAGCAACCAAGGCGCTTTCCCATCGTCCTCCATCATGAACTCCATTGCCCGCCTGGTCATGTAAGGCGTCTCCGAGTCCTCCTCTTCAACTCTCGCTGGCAAATTCACACGGTCATTGAAGAAACCGGACCGGACCCCTTCTTTCGTTTCGACGGAATTCGCTGCCCAATGCCAAGGGTTGTCATCTTCTGTGTGTCCCTTCGACTTCAGGTACTGATTGTAGCCGAGGTTCGGGCGAACCATGGAATCCGGGTGCACTCCGTCGTCACGCTCATACGTCTCGAAGCCGGCTTGTGCGTGGTGGAAGCCGATGGCGCTGTCCGCTTCGACGCCAAGTCGTTCCATGCCTTCCCGGTCAGCGACCATGTGCGTCTTGCCGACCAGAATGGTGCGCATGCCCAGCGGATTCAGGTGATGGCCGATGTTTCGTTCGCCGATGCGAAGTGGTGCGAAGTTGGACCCGGATCCATGGGATGACACGTAGCGGCCGGTATAGAAGCTCATGCGCGACGGGCCACAGATAGGCGACTGGCAATAGGTTTTGGAAAACGTGACACCCCGTGCGGCCAGGGCATCGATGTTCGGGGTCCTTATGGTCGGATGTCCGGTGCATCCGAGATAGTCGAAGCGGAGCTGGTCGCACATGATGAAGAGTATGTTCTTTTGCGTCATGTGCGTATCATCCTCTGAGTTCGGGGCTGTATCGCACTCTTGGGATCCTAGATCAATGCACGGGTTCGCAACCACCGGGCTCAACATTTGATCGAGGATTTCAACCCATTGCCTACCATGCGGAATTCGGTATGGTCGGCACCTCAAGGAATATGTTTCCGACGCGCTGAAGGCGATCCTTCCCGACGGGGTCGCACACAGGCGGCGCTTCGATGCGGACAGGGTGGGAACTGGAAAGCGAGCCGGATCTGAACGCACGGAAGCAGATCTTCTTGCACTTGGGATCCCAAACCAATACCCGTCTTTATATGACAGGTGCGGCGACATGTGGAGGATCACAGATGCACCCAGAACTGCAGGCCCACCCCGAGTACTTCAGGAAAGATGTGGTGCAGATTGCGGAAAACGTCTATCAGGCGTTCGGATTTGCGGCTTCGAACGTCTACATGATTGTCGGCGTTGACGGGGTTGTCATCATCGACACGACCGAAACGACAACCGCTGCCGAAAATATTCTGGCAGAGTTTCGCAGGATCACCGACCTTCCGATCAAGACAATCATACTGACGCACTCACACCGCGATCATGTTTCTGGAGCAGGCGTGTTCGCCGCTGAAGGAAACCCGGAAATTCTTGCCAGTGACAGATCTTCTGAAGACTCGCTCATTGAGGAAACCTCCCACCCCCGTGCCGTCAAGGCAATGCAGGCGCGCACCAAACGCCAGTTTGGCATCGGGCTGTCCTACCCGGACGAAATCATCGGCATCGGCGTCGGGCCGGGCAACCGGCCTCTTAAGGGCATGGGGGCCGGCATTATGCCTCCTACCCGTCGAATCGGAGGCGAGGGTGAGCAGGTGAGAACCTGCGGCATCGAACTTGAACTGGCGATGGCACCCGGAGAGACCCCCGACCATATGGTGGTCTGGTATGCCGACCGGAAGGTGCTGTTCAGCGGCGATAACTTCTATCGTTCGTTCCCAAATCTCTACGCCATTCGTGGGACCGGATATCGGGATTTTGATACGTGGGCGGACACGTTGGACCAGTTGATGGCATTTGAACCTGAGGTGCTTGCACCCGGCCATACAAAGGCGGTGTTGGGTGCGAACACAGTAAGGGAGGTGCTGTCGAACTATCGGGATGCGATTCGCCACATCATCAACGAAACCCGCAACGGCATGGATGCAGGTATGACGATTGATGCGCTGGCGCATAGCGTAAAGTTGCCACCGGAACTTGCCGAGAAGCCTTACCTACGCGAGTACTATGGGCGTGTCGAATTTGCTGTCCGCGCCTATTTCGTTGGGACGATGGGTTGGTTTGACGGCAACCCCACATCGCTTAGTCCCCTGTCCCCTTCAGAGGAGGCAGACCGATTCATTGAACTTGCCGGTGGGTCTGAAGCAGTCATGAAAGCTGTTGAAAGAGCCCGGTCGGGAGAGGATTACCAATGGGCACTTCAGCTTGTTGACCGGTTGATTCATTCCGGTCAGGGGGGAGGAAGCGCCAAGGCGCTCAAGGCCGAAATTCTAAGAAAGCACGCGCAAGCCCAGATCAACTGCCCGACGCGGCACTATTACATTCAATCTGCCAGGGAACTGGAACAGGACTAGGCCTGTGCGGTTGGCAACGGCACGCGGTTGCCAACAGCGATTTCCATCTCGGCAAGCCGTTCGGTCAGCTGGCCTTTGATCTCCGCATGTGCGGCGCTGTCCCAGAGATTGGTCATTTCATTCGGATCTTCCACAAGATCGAACAGTTCATTCGGGCATTTGCCAAGATAGATCGACAGCCGCCAACGATCATGGATAATCGTGTGAACGCGTGGACGGGGACCGAAGGCTTCCTGCGTCCGTTGCGTTTCATACTGGATGTGGGCGGTTTCGCGCCCCCGGCCGCCCGCTACCGAAAGAACGACGCCCTGCATGCCGACCGGCGCCTCGATCCTTGCATGCTCCAGGATAGTCGTGCCTATATCCAAGGTTTGCGCAATTTCCTGGTTGCGTTCGCCTTTCGCACCTTTTGGATCAGCCCAAATGAACGGCACGTGCGTAAGTGAATCATACTGCTCGGCACCTTTGAACAGCAGTCTATGTTCGCCTAGGTGATCGCCGTGGTCCGAGGTGAATACCTGAACCGTCTTGTCGTCAAGGCCTGCGTCCACAACCGCTTCTCGAATGAGGCCGACCGCATCGTCGATCATGGAGATCATGCCACAGGTCAAAGCTCGGGCCTCAAGCGCTTCCTGTTTGGAAACGGCAATCGAATGACCGGTCCATTGGCCGAGAGTTTTGTCGTGAGCGCGCGTGCGCTCAGCGATCTTTACGTATTCTGGCGGATCCCATTCATTGGAGATGTAGGCCAGCGGTACCGGCATCTCTTCAGGCCTGTACATGTGCCAATATCTGCCGGGTGGGTTGAACGGGTGATGCGGATCGGGCCAGGACACCATCAGAAAGAACGGCTTTTGATTGCCTTTCCGGTCTTCGATCCATTCACGTGCGCGGTCAGCGATGTAGCTTGTGGAGTATCTGTCTTCCGGAATCTTCGTGCGAATTGCCTGCGGACAGCTATAGTCGTGCGGAAGCTGATCTCCGCGCCCGCGCAAAGGCATGATCTCTGGAGCTTCGTTTCTCAGCCATACCTCATAGTCACCGCCCGTATTCGTGCCATGTCGAAGCACAGAGTCGTAGTGATCGAACCCGTAGAAAGGGGTTGGAACAACCGGATGGTCCTGCATCCAATATTGCTCTCGCTCGTATTGATAGCTTGCGTTGTCCAGATCCGAGCGAACGGCGACGGCGAGGTCATCGGGAAGCGGCGCATAGCCTTCTCGTTGCTCGGGCGGTTCGATTTGGATTGACCAATCCGTGACATTCTGCAGGTGGCTCTTCCCTATTAGCGCGGTGTCATATCCTGCGGCGCGCAGGACTTCGACAAAGGTCACATTGTCGTGCGCCAGCGGCAGGCCAAGTGACCTGACGCCGTGGCTTGACGGCATACGGCAGGTCATCAGGCTGGCTCGGTTTGGCATGCATACAGGCGACGCGACGTAGAATCGGTCGAAGTTCACGCCCTGTTGCGCCAATTCATCTATATTCGGCGTCCGAAGTGCCGGATGCCCATTGCAGCCCAGATTGTCGAACCGTTGTTGATCGGTGACATATAGGATGTAGCTTGGGCGCTCACTCATTCGTTTTCCTCAGGAAGCGCCGCGTCGTCAAGCCTGCAAGGCTGACCTGCTTCGGACCACGTGAAACGCAACCAGGACAGCCGCACTGAACAAGGCTGGTCCAAATATCTCTGCGGGACGGAACAGGATCAGCCTCGCGACAATCTCGATTGCCGACAGTGCCCTGTGGTCAAATGCGGCGAGTGCGCTCGACACCAGGTACAAAGCGACACCTACCCGCATGATCAGAAGCGAAAGCCAGCCATAGTCGATGCCGCCGTCGTAGCCCGCGATGAAGCTCCCGGTCCGGGGATCGAGAACAGCCTTGTCGATCAACAGAAGCTCCGGGTAGACCGAGAAGACGAAGGGGATGGTGAACAGGACAATTCCCGATTTCACGGCCGAAATGCCGGTTCTTATTGGATCGGCCTTGGTGATGGTGGAGGCTGCGAATGCCGCGAGCGCGACCGGTGGTGTGATTGCCGACGCGATCGCAAAATAGAAAATGAACATATGTGCGGTGAACGTCGCCAATCCAAGGCCGACCAGCATCGGCCCCATCAGCAGTGCGACATTGATATAGGCCGGCACTGCAGGCATCCCCATTCCAAGAAGAACCGCCAGGAGCATTGTCAGGGACAGGGCAAAGAGCTGGAAACTCATCGAACCAACCCCGATATCAAAGGATTTCAGAAAACCAAGCACATCCACAGCCACGAACTTCGCAAGCCCAGTGAAGTTGAGGCAAACGTCGATCACCGTCACCGCAAGGAACATCAGGTACAGCGTGGAAACCGTTACCCCAGCCTGCGCCAGCCCGTCGAGGATCTTTCCGGGCTGCGCACGGAATTCCCTGTCGAGAAACATCAGGACAAGAAGCAACATCACCGCCCACCAGCCGGCCGCGCTGGCATCACCAGCCGCATTTTGGAAGAGCTCGATGATCCACGGTAGCGAAATGACCCTACAGGTCTCGCCCTTCATTTCCACAACCGCACCCAACAGGACTGAAATCGAGCTGCAGCCAATCCCATCCTTCGGTGTCAGCAGCAAAACAAGCACCAGCAGCACTGGCGCAAATATCTGAACCAGATGCAGTCGGTCGTTGCGGTCCAAACGCATGTCGTCCGACAGTTCGCCCACAGACTGTATATCCTGTTTGCGCGCCTGGAAGACTACGGACAGGAACAGGCAGAAGAAGTAAAATAGAGCGGGAATTGCGGCGGCTATGATGATCTCGCGATACGGTACGCCCGTCAATGAAGCCATGATAAAGGCCGCTACGCCCATTATCGGCGGCATGATTGACCCGCCCGAAGAGGCCGCCGCCTCGACGCCACCGGCGAATACTCTGGAAAACCCACGCTTCAGCATCATCGGTATGGTGAGCACTCCGGTTGACAGCACGTTAACCACCGGGCCGCCGGTGATCGTGCCAAACAGGGCTGACGAGACGACAGCGGCATGGGCGGGGCCGCCCCGCAGATTACGGGTCATGGAGAAGGCGAGCTTGATCAGCGCCTTCCCGCCGGCACATCGTCCAAAGAGCGCACCGAGAATGATATAGGGAAAGACCAACAGCAATAGCACATTGATGAAGCGGCCAAGTAGCCCTGCCGTGTTGTTGATGAGAGCGTCACGCACGAACTCTCGGCCGGAAGTCAGGCTGCGCGGTTCCTCGCTGCTTAGAATCGTGATGAGATACTTGTTCTGGTCCTCCGCGCCGAACAGATACCAGTTCATGACGGTACCAAAGGTGTAGGTCGCGATCAGGATCGACACCAAGACAAGCGGAAAGCCCCAAACGTTGATGTTGTAGGCCAGGAATATGACGGTTGCCGTGAACAGGATGACCGGAAGCAGGCTCCCCGTTGTGTTCAGGCAGGCTGGATCATCGGCTGTTTCCGGGATAGGTAGGCCGAGAAGTTCGGCGTATTCGATGTCAGCCTCCAGGGCCTGCGCCATCAATCGTGCCCTGTCACCAGTGTACATATCATAGAGGCAAACGGCCTCGAGTTCGATCAAGTAGCTCAGGGAAATTGTTGCAGCGGCGGCGACCAGGGCGACATCGAGGAACAGACCGAACCAGCGTAGCGTAGGCGTCCTGTTTATCCATCTGCGCCACATGGAGTGTTTCAGGGCGACGACCAGCATCATCCATGCAAAGACGAGCGGATAGAGCCACTCGGTCGGAAAGCGCCGGATCTTGAAGAAATCCATGCCGGTCACGGATCTCCAGAACTCGTCCCATCCTGGAATCGCTGGCGTCACGTTCAGGAGCCCCAGCAGTACCAGGAAGAACCCCAGCCAATAGACCAGCCGGTCCGCTACGGAGCTGGAAACTTCCCTCGATCGTTCCTGATCGGTCATTCCGGTTCGGTTGTGGGGCTGTCTGAAGTGTTCATGATGGTCGTGCGGGCGGCATCATTGACCGCCCGACACCATTGCCAGTGCGCAGTTTTATGGCTTCGCGCAATCGGGAACCGTATGGCCAGCCTCTTCCCATGCGCGGACGGCGCCGACGTGGAACTTGACCGGGTTCGGTCCGCACAGGCCGGAGATTTTGGGATCAAGGATTCCGAAGTTCAAGGAGCCCATGAACGGAGCCAAAGCCTTGTGTCCCTCAAGGTTTTCGATGTGTGCCTTCGTCAATTGGTAGGCGACCACTTCATCCATGCTTTGGTTGACGAAGTCGCCACCGACTACCGACATCGCGCGGAACGTATCGTCCTCCGAGACCACTGTCCATCCGTCGCCAAGGCTTGCCCCAAGCTCGGCGACCGGCATTGTGAACGCTGTCGAGCCAGGCTTGTTCAACAGTCTTTGGCCCGCTTCGGTTTCGAAGACGTCCCTGGGTAGCGAATAGATGCTCATCGCACCGGCGGCACCTGCACGCGTGACACGGGGTCCAGGGAACATGGTCGGGATCACCGCAACGTCTGCCGTGCCGTCAATGATCGCCGCAGCGGCCTGGTTCCAGTTCACGGTGATGGACTCGTAGTTTTCGTCAAACCTTGATCCGCCAAAAAGCTGGATGAGCGCCCGTGAGTTCGTGGTGGCCGCGCCGCGTGGTGGACCGTTCAATACCTTGCGGCCTCTGAGATCATTCCAGCCTTCAACCCCTTTGGCGTCATACGCATACATGGTGAAAATGCTGAAGGTATAGGGATAGAGAAGCTGGATAGTCGGCCCGATTTCGGCACCTTTCTCCTTTCCCAGACTGGCGTAGGGACCAGCGGCACGCGTCAACATGAATGGTAGAATGAAGGGACCGTTGGCGATGTCGATTTTGCCCTCTGCGAGCGCCAGGAAGTAGTTTGTTCCGGTTTGACCGTCTTTCAACTGGATATTGGCGATGCCGCGCGCTGCTGCATACTCAACAAGCGCAGACGCCGTCAGTCCGGCAGTCGTGCCTGCACCAGCGGTATTTGAGGTCAGATTGACCTGCGAATGGATCGCTGATGCGGTAACTGCCACCGTTGTAGCAATAGCGGCTGTCCAAAGTGATCTCAGCATTCCGTTCTCCCTATGCTATCGGTTGCCACTGTCGCGTATCCGCGAACACGGCAGGTCAATTCCGGAGATCATCCGTTGACCGGCAGTTCGACCTCCCGGTCGAAGTCATGAGATAATGGAGCACCATTAGGATCCCAACGTCAAGCAAGTTTGCGATCTGAATGCGAGAGAACCACGTTTCCCGGGGATTTGGGATCCCGCAATGTTAGAAAGGAAATGCATGAACAGTTCCTACCGGAAGTTGGTGCATGAACACAGCGAATCACCTGTATCCTGTTCATTTGGCGCCGCTTCAGAAATCTGGCTCTCGACGGTCACCCTTCACGTGTCGCGGTTGATCTGGTTGGCCGGGCGGTTGGCCGAGGTCGTGATCAGCGACCAGAATCTGGCGTGGCTGCCAAGGATACCCTCTGAGCCTGACCGTCTACTGAACAATTCAGAGAATGCTGACCCTGCGCCAATCCTCGGCTTTCTGTCGATTCCACTGCTGGAATTGGCCCACTAGCGGAAGCGTTGGTAGAGGGAATACTCCGGCTTAGACTCCATTGAGGTCTCCAACTTGTACTTGTGATCGAACGCGCTGACAAAGGCTGGGAAGCTTGCCGGTTTCTTTCCGATGTCGACGCCCGTCGGGTCCAGGTGTTCCGTCGATTCATCGGCAATTCCGCGGCCGGGTCGGCACGCTGGAGCTAGTCAGCAAGCGGATCGGGAATCCATCCCACAGACAAAATGCCACTGCGCTCAAAAGGCGAATGCGCGGCCCGCGCAAAGATTCGTGACTTCAACTCAGCTGCCGTCAGGTGGGGTTCCCCCTCAAGAATGCGTGCGGCTAGGGCAGCCAACCTTGGTACTGCGTAACTCGATCCAGAAGCCGTGACAGAGGCACCTCGAAAGTCGATCACGTCAAGATTCTCCGCTGGCAACATAAGATCAACGCTTGTTGCGCCCCAGTTCGAGCCGGGCGCAAGCCTTCCGAATTCGTCGGCCGACGTGACGGTCACGACATTTGCGAGTTCCAGCGTCGCGGGGTAGACTGGCTCTGCATCTATGTCGCGCCCGTCGTTTCCTGCCGATACAAAAGCGAGTAGGTCATGGTGCTCGATCGCTCGGGCGAACGCGTGCCAGTCCTCAGCACGGCGACTGCCGAGCGGCATCGCCAGAATGCGCACGCCATCGCGCACCGCACGTTCGATGAGGTCGCCCATACGGTCCATATCCGGCCGGGGATACCGGTAAGGAACCAAAGCAGCGTTGGGTGCCTCCCGTACGAGGATCGATGCGACCGCAGTACCGTGCCGGATTGGCAGAAACGGCCCTCTCGATGTATCGCCGTCGTAGGGATAGGCATCCATGTCCCAATAGTCGTACCCCAATGGTTGGCCATTTGTGTCCCGCGCAAGCCGGTCGCGAAACAGTTCAAGATCATAGACGAGGCCGCTATCAACCAATGCGACGCGAATGCCCCCGGAGTCCTCACCTTCTGGCCAGGGTGCCTGAAGCGTTTCAGACCATTTGACGTTGATCAAGTCGCCATCAAGTTGGTCGAGAAAACGCCAGACTTCTCCGTCGCGACGCAGAACACGCCCAGATTGGATCGTGCAGGACCCATCCGCTATCGCCATGAGAAGGGGACGGCGCCGATTCCTGACCGCTTCGAAATAGGAGACGCGAAACTGCCTGAGTTGTCCACCAGCCTGTCGGCGTTCCAACTCCAGTTCGGCCCCATTCGGCAATGCGAGTCGGACGTTGATCCTGGCAGGTGAATGGCTGTCCGGCGTCCGCGTCTCGTCAATGAACCAACTACCTTCCAGAACCATCTGTGCCTGAAACCCGCCGTAATCAGATACCGGGCAGATTTTTTCGACGACTTGTTTGACCCAACGTCGGGGGACATCGATTCCATCGGCCGCGGCCCCTCCTGTAAGGAGTGCCAACAGAACAACGATTGATATGCAGTGTTTCGGCACGGCGGACCTTTCCTTCCTGAGGTTACGCGCGGGTTCAGTCATTCAGTTATGGGAAGGCGGAAAGTAAAGGAAGGTCACAGACCTTTGATAACACTGAATGGGAGTGCGACGGTTATTCTCCAATGGAAACCGGAAAACGTACAGACACGCTGATGAACCTATTGCTGCAGGCTAAACTGCAGAAAAATCTCACGAAGGGTCAAGCAGAGAACATCCTGACTTACGCTTCGAACACGGTAAAAATATTCCCATTTTGGGAATGGCGAACCGGCCTCGCCCGTTCTCTCCAGCATGCTCCACCAGACGTGCGAAGCCTTCGGCGAATTCGGCAGGTCCGCTCTTCACCCTACGCTATGCAGACGACCTGGAACTACGTCAGGCTTTCAAGAAGCAGCTCAACAAGGTCGAGTTCGCCAATCCTTCCTGCGTAGGGTTGCAATCAGGACTCGCAAGAACTCACGCGGGCCGAGAGGAAGGGGCGGGAGTTCGCCGAGTCCTGCAGCGGGCTGACCGGGAACAGCTTCGTCTGCTGAAATCGCCTTCATCTCGCCCGTCGGTTTGGGAAGTCTCCGGACGCCCGGACTAGGGCCTGTTGACAATCATGTTGCCGCCACCACGCCGGCGACGAGATGGATCCCCGCCGCGAAGCTCGCGTCCGTCCTGTCGTACCTCGTCGCCACCGCCCGGAACTCCTTGATTTTGGCGAAGAAATTCTCGACCTGGTGCCGCCACCCGTACATCTCCCGGTCATGCTCCCGGGGTTCCGTCCGGTTCCGCCTCGACGGGATCACCGGCACCGCGCCGCGTCTCTCCACATCCTCGAGCAGCCAGTCCGCGTCGAACGCCCTGTCCCCGACGAAGGCCCCGAACGGGAGATCCTCAAGCAGCGCCGGCACCCCCGCGAGGTCGTGGGCCTGGCCGGGAAGGATCACGAAGCGGACCAGGTATCCGAGCGCGTCCACGACCGCCACGATCTTGCTCGTCAGGCCGCCCCGGGAGCGGCCGATCCCCTGGCGGCAGGTCCCCCTTTTGCGCCCGCCGCCTTCTGGTGAGCCTGCACGACCGTGCCGTCGACGAACACCCATTCGAGGTCGAACTCCTCCGACAAAGCGCTGAAAACACGCTCGAAAACCCCGGACAGCGCCCAGCGGCGGAACCGCTTGAACACATTGTTCCAGTTGCCGAAGCGCTCCGGAAGGTCGCGCCACGGCGACCCCGTGCGGAATCGCCAGAGCACCGCCTCCACGAACCGCCGGTTGTCCGCCGCGGTGGCGCCGGGATCGGTCGCCCTGCCGGGCAGCATGGGCTCGATCCGCGCCCACATGGCGTCGGTCAGCACCGTCCTGTCCGCATTCATCATGTCACCTGCTCTCCTGCCTGTGCCGCCGTTCCGGCGTGCATCGCGGCTAGATAACAGGGGACGCGCCGAATCGCAACCCAATTGTCAACAGGCCCTAGAGATGCCTTGCCGGGGGAGGGCCGTTTCCCGGCCGGTCTTGGGGCATGTGCCCTCGCAGACGCCGGACGGACAGGCTGTCCCGGCACGAGACCTTACGGTGTACCTGCGGCGAAATACCCGATCAGGCCGTAGTCGTTGTCCGTGTTGGTTCCGCGCAGCACGCCACCCGTCTCCTCCCCCTGTGGTCCAAAGGCGTGGCCCTGCATTTCCAACTGCCAAGCCGCAAGGTCCTCAGTTCCTGTCAGTTCCGCCTCGAAACCTGTCGCCGGATTCCCGCTGATCGCGCCATCGATGACAAACCGGCCCGCAAGGGGCACGACCGGATTGTTCGGCTCTTCCGTGAAGTCCCGGACCCGCTCGACCGTTCCGCTGACGGAACCGTCCGCGAAGTCCAGGGTCAGGGACAGGCTGTCGCTGTGCAGAAAGCCGTCCGACGGCGTGTCCGGGGCCTTAGACTCGGGGCGGTAGTACTTGGCCAGGAAACGTCCCGAATACGAGGCGCTGCCAACCGGAAGTGTCCGGGCTGCCTCGCCGTGAACGAAGTATCCCACGGAAGCGGAACGGAGCAGGGAATTTTCTGAAACAGGACCGTCGAATTCACCCACCTCGGTGTAGTACACGTCGAGATGCTCGAAATCCGTGACTGCGGTGAGCGGCTTTCCGACATTCGCTTTCTCCGAACGCACGTCCGGATCGAAGGTGACCTCGTAATTCCAGTTTCCCATAGCCGTTGTGTAGAGGTCTAGGCTTTGGTCGTAGCCATCCGCATCGAACGAGACTGTTCGGTCGACGCCGTTGATCTTGTACGTGATGTCGAATTCGCCGGAACCATCCCTCTCGATCCGCGTCACGAGCGGCTGGTCAAGTTTTGTGCCGCTGTATGTTTCGCCCGATGCTTGTAGCTCCCCGGCCGCATACGCCCCGGCCGTGATCGCCGGGCGGGCAGGGGTCCTCTGGCCAGGTTCCTGAGGCGTGCCGCCTCCACCGCCGCAGGCCGACAGAAGACCCGCCACCGTAATGGCCACCGCACATGCCTGAAAATGTTTCATTGTCGTTCCTCCAGATCTGCGCACCGCGAAAAGCCGGGGTGCGATTCGCTGGAGATTACCCCCCCCCTTGTCGAGTCTAGAGGGCGCGGAACGCGCTACGCCCGATGAGTCTGAGTGTCTTGTCCCTGCCCGTGTCCATGGAGAAACGCCGCGTCGATATCAGAAACAGATCCGACATACTGACAGCGTCGGCGACCATCAGGCTTGCCGAACGCCCATATCCACGATCGCCAACCGTGCCTCCCGCGATACGTCCTCGACCGGGCAAGGATGCTGCTGCCCTGGATCTCCGTCGACAATGACCACCGAGTTTTCACTCTCCGCCAGCCGCATCGCGAGGCGCAGGGCCGTGCCGTCACGCCGCATGCGGTGCGAGCGGCCAGGAAGGCACTACGGAAGTGAGTCGAAGCGGCCCGGGAGTGGATGGGTCAGGCACCGACCCGCCTGCCAGTCCCTCGCTTCGGGCACACACCCAAAGCGCGGAACCTCCCGTTGCAAGGGTGCCGGGGGTCGCCATCCACATCCCATCGGGGAGGGACGAAATCCATCCCTGGCACGAAGCATGCCGACTGGCTCACTGCCTATTGCCTTTCAATGGGCGTGAGCGCCTCAACAACACCACGCAGTTCAGGCAACGCGCCTTGATATGCCGCTATCGAGTATGTCGAATCGCTTGCTGAGATCAACACTTCGCTGAAGGTCAGCGGTCTATCGCTTACGGGCGGTTTCAACCAATTCAAGAACACTCGGACCCAACCGCTCAACGATCAAAGCCACGCCATCGCGGTTCGGATGAAGCCCGTCCGCCTGCAGGAGTTCAGCACGCAATCCGCCGCTGTCCTTTGCATTGGCAATGGGCTCGAAGAACCGATCAATGAACATGACATCGAATAGACTCGCGAGATCGGGGTAGATCGCGTCGAACTCGTTCCTGTATTCAGGCCCGTAGTTTCCCGGTGCCGTGAACCCCACAAACAGAACAGGCACTTCGGCGTCATTGGCGATTTCAAGAATTCCTTCAAGATTCTCGCGCACGACCGATGGCTCTATTCCTCGCAGCATGTCATTCGCGCCAAGTGCCACGATCAGGGCGTCAATTTCGTCTGTGAGGGTCCAAGCCACGCGGGCCAATCCGCCCTGTGTGGTGTCGCCACTCACCCCTGCGTTCACGATCTCAACGTTTGCTCCTGCGGCGTCCAGCCAGCGCTGCAACTGCGGTACAAGTCCTTGATCCTGTGGAAGTCCATACCCTTGGGTCAAGCTGTCGCCCAACGCTGCAACTGTCACAGTCTCGGCATGCGCAGTTCCGAATCCTAACAGTGCCGCAAATGATAGGTTGCAGACCAGACGCAGCACCCCATATCCAACGGAATTGAGCGTTTGATGGAAGTCCGCGATGCCAGATCCCGTAGTGACATTGAGAAGCGCACAGCTCGCACTCGAAGGGAACGCTGGTCGAGTGGACATTCTCAAGTCCGTTGATCTGGATGTCGCTCGGGGTGAGTCGCTTGGCGTGGTTGGGCCGTCTGGTTCCGGCAAGTCTTCGCTCCTTATGCTCATAGGCGGGCTTGACCGCGCCACCGGTGGATCCGTCAAAGTCTTGGGCCGCGACCTGACCGCAATGGACGAGGACGCGTTGGCGCGGATGCGCCGTAGGCATATGGGGATTGTATTCCAGTCATTCCACCTCATTCCGACAATGACGGCTTTGGAAAATGTCGCGACACCACTGGAACTGGCTGGCGACCGCGATGCCTTTGCCCGTGCGGAAGCGGAATTGAACGCAGTGGGGCTCACTGACCGCATGCGTCACTACCCTGCGCAGTTGTCCGGAGGTGAACAGCAGCGTGTGGCGCTTGCACGTGCCATCGGGCCGAGACCGGATATCCTTCTGGCTGACGAGCCAACTGGCAATCTTGATCTCCTGACGGGAGAAGCGATAATGGACCTGCTCTTCGGTTTGGTCGAACGACATGACTCAACCTTGGTTCTCGTGACGCATGATCCGGACCTGGCCATTCGTTGTGACCGAGCCATCAGGCTTGTTGACGGGCGTTTGGAAACCGACCTGGAAGCGGCGGCATGAACCTTTCTGTCGCCTTCGGAATCGCCCGGCGCGAACTTCGCGGAGGGGTGCGCGGATTTCGCGTGTTCATCGCCTGTCTTGCGCTCGGCGTGGCAGCTGTCGCTGCCGTAGGCCAGGTGCGGCAGTCCATCGAGACTGGGTTGAGGCAGCAAGGCGCGACACTGCTTGGTGGAGACGCTGAAATCCAACTTTCATATAGGTTCGCATCGGATCTTGAGCGCGATTGGATGGAGATGAACGCGGACGCCGTATCGGAGGTCGTCGACTTTAGGTCAATGGCGGTGGTCGAGAGGGATGGGAACACGGAACGGGGACTGACCCAGGTCAAGAGCGTCGACGGAATCTATCCGATCCTTGGATCGGTTCATCTTCAACCTGAGATGACGCTGGGCGACGCTCTGGATGGTGCAGGAGACCTGCCGGGCTCGGTGATGGACCCGGTGCTCATCGAACGGCTAGGGCTGGACATCGGCGAATCCTTCCGACTTGGCACAACCGAGTTCAAACTTTCGGCCGCGTTGATGAGGGAACCTGACAGCGTTACAGGGGGGTTCGGGTTGGGGCCCAGAACGATCGTTCGGACGGTTGCGTTGGCCGAATCCGGCCTTCTGAAGCCGGGTACGCTGTTTGAGACCTCTTACCGTCTGGACGTTCCAGCAGAAACCGATCTGGCCAAACTGGAAGCCGCGGCGTCCGCGACATTTGATGGTGGATTGCGTTGGCGCGATAGCCGAAACGCAACACCGGGCGTCAGCGAATTCGTGAACCGCCTGGGGGCATTCCTTGTGTTGGTCGGTTTGGCGGGGCTTGCGGTTGGTGGCGTTGGAATCGCAGCTGCTGTGCGTAGCTATCTTGATGAGAAAATCAATGTCATCGCGACACTCAAGACGATAGGTGCCGAGACAGGCACGATATTTGTGGCCTATGGACTTCAGACCGCTGTTCTGACCGTCTTTGGCATAGCGATTGGGCTGGGGTTGGGTACGTTTGCATCCCTGGCGCTGTTTGCTGTTGCGGAGAACCTGCTGCCGGTTCCGATCGTGCGGTCGATCCGTGCTGCGCCTCTGGTCGAGGCCGCCCTGTACGGGGCTCTGATCGCTGCGCTGTTCGCACTCTGGCCACTTGCGCGAACTGAACGCATTCGTGCGGCCGCTCTGTTCAGAGACCACATCTCTCCCGGAATCAGCCTACCTAGGTTGCGCTATGTTGTGGTTCTTGTCCTTATCCTCGCTGCGCTTGTTGCGACCGCGGCGGCTCTTTCAGGGGTTCCGCTATTGGCAGTTTGGTCAACTGCGGGTCTGGCCAGTGCCTTCTTTCTGTTGCTGCTTGTCGCCAATGGGTTGCGCCTGTTCTCCCGCCGTGTCGCACGCGCACGTGCCGTGCGTCGGTTCGGCACGCTGAGAAGAGCGCTGGGTTCAATAGGAGGTGCAGGCAGCGAAGCGGAATCGGTGGTCCTTTCCCTCGGGTTGGGGCTGAGTGTTCTCGCGGCAATTGGCCAGATTGATTCAAACCTTCGTGGGGCAGTCACCCAGGAACTTCCCGAAGTTGCCCCAAGCTATTTTGCTGTCGACATCCAATCTGACCAGATCGAGGGTTTCGTCAGTGGCCTGAAGCAGGACATGGAAGTGCGCCGCGTCGAGGCAGCACCAATGCTCAGAGGCGTAATCACGCAAATCAACGGACGTCCCGCCGTGGCGGTGGCCGGAGATCACTGGGTTCTGGAGGGTGACCGTGGAATCACCTACTCCGCTTCGCCGCCGAGCGGCACAAAGATAACGGCGGGTTCCTGGTGGCCCGAAGATTACGCTGGGCAACCGCAGATAAGTTTCGCCGCTGAGGAGGCTGCTGAATTGGGCCTTAAGTTAGGTGACCGGCTTACCATCAATGTACTGGGCCGTGACATTGAGGGTCAGGTCACCAGCTTCCGTGAAGTTGATTTCTCCAATGCGGGAATCGGATTCATCCTTTCAATGAACCCTGCCTCACTGGCTGGCGCTCCACATAGTCATATCGCCACGATCTATGCAGAGGCATCCGCCGAAGCCCGATTGTTGCGTGAGATCGGAACTGCGTATCCCAACATCACAATGATCCGAGTGCGGGACGCGATCGCAAGGGTGAGCGAGGTCCTGAAAGGCGTTGCTTCCGCAACAGCATATGGTGCGCTTGTGTCATTGCTGACCGGGTTGGTTGTATTGGTCGGTGCAGCAGCGGCCGGAGAGCGGGCGAGACGGTTCGAGGCCGCGGTTCTGAAGACCGTTGGAGCATCGCGTCATACGGTTCTGCTGGGCTTCGTCCTTCGATCGGCGCTGTTCGGACTGACCGCCGGAATTGTGGCGATTGGTGCAGGTGGTGCGGCTGGATGGGGTGTTATGGAGTTTGTGATGGAGACCGAATTCTCGTTTGATCCAGTCTCTGCCCTTGCCATTGTTGTTGGCGGGTCGCTGACAACTTTGCTTGCGGGCCTCGTCTTTGCATGGAGACCGCTGTCCGTACGACCGGCCCATGTGTTGCGTACGAGTGAGTGATGTACGGCGGCGTTGGATTGCGCAAAGCGCTCACGCCGTTTGCATCAAGGCGTCTGCAACTGCACTTTGGCTTTTGACAAGTCTAGCGTTCGGAAGATCGTTCGCCTCTGCCCGCAGGACCGCACTTTCTAAATCAAGCCCGTGGTCCAACCAACGCTGCACAAGCCTTGTCCGAAGTTCTTCCATCGGGACATCCAGGAAAACACTGAAGTCCCAGAGGTTTCTTAGCACGCTCCAAGGCAGGGTTTTCAGAAGCAGGTAGTTTCCTTCCACCACAGCAACGGACTTTTCTGGCCCAACTGTCACCGCGCCTGCGATCGCGACATCGCGGGAACGATCGAACGACGGAATGATGACTTCATCCTCCTTCGTAAGGCGTCGCACCGTAGCGAGAAATCCCGCCGAGTCGAATGTTTCGGGTGCACCCTTGCGAGACAGCAATCCGCGCTGTTCAAGAATGCGATTGTCAAGATGAAAACCATCCATAGGTACCAGTGCGGTGGTCCTGCCGAGAGAGTGCACGAGATCCTCGGCCAACGTGGATTTGCCAGCACCCGGAGGTCCGACAATCGCCACCAGCGTTCGCCGCTTTTCTGGCTTCAGCGCGGAGACCAAGGAAGCCAATCTGTCGAAATCAATCAATTCCACAGTCCAATTTCGTTCAGGCAACTTGCCCCGCTCCTCCAGGGAATCGTGGATCGTAGTGCGGTCCCGATCCGAGGCAACCATGTAAGGCACTCGCATCGCCGCGTGCGAAACGAGAGCGGGAAGTCGTAGTCAGACTGTGTTTCCGCAGAAGGATAGGCGACAGTCCCTGAACGATTGACTGGAATGTGCCGGACGACACCGAGCGCCTTACAAGCAATGGCGCTGCAAAGAAAGGCATGGGAGTCGATATCTGGATCAGATATGAAATTGCTGTCCTGTTCAGGTCACCAGGTCTGAGATTCGAAGTTCCATCCACAATAGCCACCATCACCACGATTGAGGATAGAGACACCTGAATACTCCAATCACTCTGCTCGACAGGTTCGGCACAGGCATGGAAGGGAACCGACTCACGTGTTCTGGCTCTGGATTGAAACGGCTGTACATCAATAGACCATAATCGCTGTCTCAAGCCTATACTCTTCCAGATTCCGCGTTTCGCCAATTCTGTCGACGACTGCGAACAGGCCGTTGCCCTGCAGCGGGGTCAGGACGCCGTGCCATGTTCCTCGGTGAAAATTGACACCTTGCCCCGAAGCGGTGAGAAAGGCGAGCGGATCCCCGGGGCGACCGCCTTCATCCGGTGCGACCGTTACGAGGAATCCGTATCGGTCGAGCGGAAGAAATGCCTGGCTGCCATCGGGATGTCGCTCAAGAAGTTTCAGGGCATAAGGCAAAGGGCTTGGTTGAGAATGGAAGATACTGATTCCGGCACGGCCATCCGAACCAAAGTCGAGCCGAGCCCTGTCATGGTATCGGCCACATCTGCCTTGATTGATGGACAGGTCGGGTGGGCCTGACGTGTCCAACACATCACCGAAAGGCGCGAACGCCTCAACGGTCAGCGGTTCCGCCTGCAACCTCAAGCTAAAAGCGTCAGCGCCGGGTGGCGGTTGACGTCCTTGTAGAGTAGATACCGGAACGGCTCGTTTCCTGTGGCGATGCAGGCTTGCGGGCAGAATGCCCTCAGCCACATGAAGTCTCCTGGTCCGACCTCAACCCAATCACGGTTCAGAAGATACCGCGCCGTTCCCTGAAGTACATATAGGCCATGCTCCATGACATGTGTCTCTGCGAAGGGGATGCGCCCTCCGGGTAGGAGGGTGACTATGTTGACATGCATATCGTGTGCGATGTCTTCCGGGTCCACGAAGCGCGTGGTTGACCATTTCTCCGTTCCGGGCATATGGACGGGAATGACCTCCTGATCCGATGTCACGAAGGGTTCGGGCGGCGCGACGTTCTCGATTGGTTGGTACAGCTTGCGGATCCAGTGAAACCGCAGGTCGTCAGGGCCGGGATTGTCCATCTTCCAAACGGAGGCCGGAGGGATGTAGGCATAGCCTCCGCTCTCCAGTTCATGCACCTTGCCGCTGATCTGGACCCGAGCCCGTCCTCGCGCGACGAACAGTACCGCTTCGGCGTTGGTCTCGGGTTCCGGGGCGTCGCTGCCGCCGCCTGGTGCGACTTCCACCGCATATTGCGCAAAGGTCTCGGCGAAGCCTGTCAAGGGTCGGGCGAGCACCCAGGTGCGCGTGCCGTTCCAACCTGGAAGGATGCTTGTGACAATGTCCCGTTGTGTCGCCGCAGGAAGGACTGCGTAGGCTTCCGTGAAGACCGCCGTGCCTTCAGGATCGCATGTCTGATCGGGAAGACCGCCGGGAGGGAAGGCATATGTCACGGGAGCAAATCCTTCAGCCGCAGCTCGGCGATCCGTTCCACCTGTCGGCAAGCTTCCTGGAATTCCGATTCGGTTCCATTGTCGGTGCGTGCCGCAAATCTCTCCAGAATCTGCGCCTTGCTGTGATCCCTCACGGCGATTATGAAGGGAAATCCGTGTCTACTGGTGTATGCGGCGTTGAGTCTTGTAAACTCCTCCCTTTCGCTGTCAGTCAGTGCGTCCAGTCCGGCGCCAGCCTGTTCCCCGGAGCTCTCGTCAGTTAACCTTTTCGCGGTCGCGAGCTTGCCGGCCAGATCCGGGTGGGCCCTCAATACAGCGAGGCGCTCGTGACTGCTAGCGCCCCGGAAGATTCTGCAGAGCGCATTGTGCAAGCCTGCGGCCGTATCGTGGCAAGGTCCGAGTTCGAGGTCGAAAGCGCGTTCGGCGATCCAGGAGGATTGCTCGAAGACGCCGCCAAAGGAGGCTGTGAATCGCCCGCGGTCCAGTGCGCTTGGGCGGGTGCGTCGTATTGGAGGATGCGTCTTTGCCCAATGCTCCGCTATCTCTATGCGGCGCGGAATCCAGACATCCTCATGGCCAGTGGCATACTCGATGAACCGTTTCAGCGCCTGTATCCTACCAGGACGGCCGACCAGCCTGCAGTGTAGTCCGACCGAGAGCATTCCGGGGTTCCCTGAGTGCCCTTCGGCGTACAGCGCATCAAAGCTGTCCTTGAGATAACACTCGAACTGGTCACCTGCGTTGAAGCCTTGCGCTGTGGCGAACCTCATGTCGTTGCAGTCAAGTGTATAGGGCACGATGAGTTGGTCGCGACCGTCAACGTGAATCCAGTAAGGAAGGTCATCGGCATAGGAGTCCGAGATGTAGTCCATGCCCTCTTTCGCCACAAGTCGAACGGTATTCATCGAACAACGGCCAGTGTACCACCCCCGTGGGCGTTCCCCAGTCACCTCGGTATGTAGTCGGATCGCGTCTGCGATATGCCGCGCTTCCTCCTGTTCGGGAAACTCGCGGTATTCGATCCACTTCAGTCCGTGGCTGGCGATTTCCCAGCCTGCTGATTTCATGGCCTTGACCTGTTCGGGGCTGCGGGCGAGCGCTGTGGCGACCCCATAGACCGTGACGGGAATGCAGGCATCGGTGAACAGCCGGTGAAGACGCCAGAATCCGGCACGTGCACCATATTCGTAGATGGATTCCATGTTCCAATGGCGTTGTCCTTCCCATGGCGCAGCGCCGACAATTTCTGAAAGGAACGCTTCGGATGCCCCATCTCCGTGCAGGATGCAGTTTTCGCCGCCTTCCTCGTAGTTGATGACGAACTGAACTGCGATCCTGGCACTGCCAGGCCAATCCGGGTAGGGTGGTGAGGGCCCGTAGCCAATCAGGTCGCGCGGATAGCGAATCATTGGATCTCCTTGGCGTTCCGGTAGCAGTCGATCTGTGGTGAACTGCCCTAAGCTCATTCCGTCATACTTCGGGTTTTGACGCTCAAAGTCAATTCGGTCACGACGTTGGGGTAGGTTCTGGAGGTGCAGGAGTCATCGGAGATTGCATAGGAGATTATATACTTAACCAAATTGAATACAACGTGTTGTTGTTCAAAACTGTCATTATTACCATAATTTGTTGCGTGTTCAGTTAAGTATATAATCCCCATTGCATAAGACCCTGTATGTTCAATCTGAAGTCAGGACAGACGCAAATTTGCCATCGCGGTGCCGCCAGGTCCCGACCTTTGCGGAGTTGGGTCCTTGACGGGAGTGGACCTGAGGTATGCCGACGGTCAGAAACACCTTCTGGCCTGATGGACCTTTGACCGTTTCCGGTGTGTCATTTCTGCTCTGTGGTTCGAAGGGCCGGGCAGTGTCAGGATTACGGGGGTTGACTCTGCGGGGCGTCTGTTGCCACTTCGATTGAGTTGGCGCCGCTACGGTAGGCCTTGTCTGACAGAGCAAGCGTTGCGAGATGCTGCTCCAACGGCTCTTGATTTTCTCCAAATGCGGTTTCCAGAAGCACCGGTAGCCGACGATGTCAATCGCAAATCCAAACGGTATTGGCAGAAAAACCTGTTGGTCCTGAGGAGCTTAACGGGGAAATGACATTAACGGTTGACCACGTGCGGGTCTTCGCGGGCAGTGATCTGGCTCTGGAAGCGGTCGCCGATAGCCTGGTGGTCGTTCTTCCGACAGCCCCTCAGTCTCCGG
Source organism: Paracoccaceae bacterium (assembly GCA_965203605.1). Classification (GTDB taxonomy): domain Bacteria; phylum Pseudomonadota; class Alphaproteobacteria; order Rhodobacterales; family Rhodobacteraceae; genus JAPOUP01. Next base: position 457,429 of record OZ241902.1, read on the forward strand.
CGGCATCGCAGTGATGTCGATCATCGATACCTTGGCGGCGAAGTACAGCCCAGTACCATCGGCCGAATCGCCGCACCCTTAAAGGTTGATCCGAAAGGCGGATGACCTACGCTGGATTTAGTGTTTCCCGTTGTTCCTCAAACACAGAGGGAGGCTGCCGAGGTCTGAAACCGGATCAATCTGGAACAGTGTACCGGCGGAATGAAAGAAATATGACCGTCGGCTGATGACTTTGATTAGGTCGCCCATCCCGCGGCCGGCGCAATCGGGGTGCTTCCGACGAGGTCCGGCACATGCTCGCGACACGATGCCAGTCGTGGGCGGTTTCTGGGTCTTACGCGTCGTTCACGAAGGTCCGGAAGCCTCCTTGCATGGCGGGAAGGTGACGTCCCGGAACGCAGTTTCCATCCCTAACAGATCAGAACTTTGATTGTTCCGGACTGAAGGACATTCCACTGGGCCACCGCTGGCGATCTGGGAAAGGAGGACTGCGTGGTCCGATACGCGCCGGTCCGTAGCCGCACGGAATCCGCCCGCCCGCCGCCAGTCCCGCCCCCGCCGAGATTTTCCGAACGGGACAGTCGCTCGGTCATCAGCCGTACGCACGCGGAACTCGCTGCCCATGCCGTGCGGTTGAAACTGCTGTTGGCAGGCTAGCGTATCCAGTGGCGGGAACTGCTGGGGTCCAAGAATTCCAACTGGAAGTTTCTTGGGCGGCATGTAGTATGAGCCTTGGGCATGGCACGATGATGGCAGTCGATTGGCCGGTTCTTGCCATTTGTGGTGCGACACGACAGGGACGACTCAGGTGACGACTTGTGCGGAGTGCGCGATGGAGAGCCAGAAGAGACGTCGGGGTGGAGCGCCGCTCCGGGCATATCATTGGGTTCAATGCCTGCCGACGGAGCCGGTCGCTCGATGACTGGCGAAGCTCCCCCTGCAATGCTCAAGGCGATTCAAGCCCGCGGCTATCGCAGCCTCAGGCATGTCGACCTCAGGTTTGACGGGAACTTCCACGTCCTCGTCGGCCGGAACGGCAGCGGGAAGAGCACGCTGCTGGATATGATCGCTTTTCTGTCCGATTACATGAAACTGGGACTGAAAAGGGCGGTGAGCAGGCGAACACGGAATTTCCAGGATCTGGTGTGGGGGCGCCCGGCCAGGTCGCCTGGTTTCGAACTGGCGGCTGAGTTCACAGTGGGCGACGAGGAACTGCGCTACGAGTTGCGGATCCTGGAGTCCGATAGTGGCATTAGGGTGGTCGCCGAGAACGGTTACCTCGGGCACCTCACACCGGAGGAGTTCAAGGAAAGCACGGAATCCAGTTCGATATGCAAAACTGATCGAGCTTCCGGTCGCAAGCAGCGTCAGATATTCGGTGTTGAACGGTTCCCGGGTCGAGACAATGACCCGTTTTGGTTTAGTTCCGAAGATATGGGCGTACGCAGACTCTTTGTTTCGAACGGTCCTGGTGACGACCGAAGCGCAATCGGTTTACTTTCCATGTTGCCGGAGCTCCGCAATTTCCCTGACGAACCGGAATTGGGCTTTTCCAGTTGGAAGTGGCTGGACGTGCTGACGCGGCTTGGCGTGCAGTGCCTCCAGTTGGACAGCAGGAAACTCCGGCAGGCATCGAAGCCGAACGGCGATGATGGCAATCGGCTGGCGGACGACGGCAGCAACCTACCGCGCGTGTTGAAAGATCTGCACTCTGACCGCAAGGAGTGGGGGCGGTGGCTTGAGTTCTTGCGAATGGCGCTGCCGGAACTCGAGGATATCAGGATTGTCCGCCGTGAGGACGACCGCCATGATTACCTGATGGTCAGAAGCGCTGGCGTTGAAGTGCCGTCCTGGTGTGTCTCCGAAGGCACGCTCCGGCTTTTTGCCCTGACCGTGATCGGCCACCTCAGGAAGCACCCTCTGGCATATCTGCTGGAGGAGCCTGAGAATGGCATCCATCCAATGGCCATTGAATACGCCTGCCAGGCACTCTCGGCGGTCCGTGGCCCACAGATCTTTGTCGCCTCCCACTCCCCGACGCTGCTGCGCTGCGTCGAATTGGATCAGGTCCTGTGTTTCGGCCATGATTCGGGAAGAGGGACGGTGATCGTTCGTGGCGACAAACACTGGCGGTTGCGGGAATGGCGCGGGTCAGTGGATGATACCGTGTTCTGGGCGACTGATATCCTGTCGTGAAAGACCTGTTCGTCCTTGTGGCAGACGCCGACATCGAAGCAACGATGCGAAGTCTGTTGACACGCCGTCAACGCGCACTCGGGATTCGAAGCATCGAGTTCACGACCGTCAGGCATATTCGTAGAGATCCAGGATGTCGCCGTGAGGCGGCACGAACCGCAGGTAGCTACATCAGCGACCATCTATACGCTCTGGTTCTGTTCGATAAAGCAGGATGCGGCGACGAGATGACAGAACGGCAAGTCATCCAGACCGCCGTTGAGGAAGACCTTTGTCATGCTGGTTGGGCGCACAGGTCGAGAGTGATCGTGATCGAACCCGAGCTGGAGACGTGGGCGTGGTCCGAATCCGCGAACGTGGGAAAGTTGCTCGGATGGAACGAAGGGACCGGCGCTTTACGCGAGTGGCTGGGCGAGAAAGATCTTTGGCCCGTCGACGAAACCAAGCCGCCAGATCCAAAATTGGCCTTGAGCCGAGCGATGAGGCAGAAGAAACGCAGCCCGACAGCGGTGACGTTCAGGAATCTGGCCGAAAAGGTGAGCCTCCGCAATTGCGCGGATCCCGCATTCCAGGAACTGCGTGAAACACTTCAGGGATGGTTCCCTATTCCGGATGGGGGAATTTAACCGCGCCCTGTGGGAAATGGCTTGCCTCAACACGCCGACCGTGAACGTCGGCATGGCGCGGAGTTCGTCAGGTGCTGAATTGAAGCAACTGTTCTTTGACAACGGCATTTTCCAGTCAGCAATGGTATGCGGGGGCCGGATCAGAGCCTCACAGGTATCAGGCCAGGACATCCCGGCTGGTGAACGTGAGGCGTTCAGGAAACACTGCTGAGCCTTGCGGTTTCTTACGACCAATCACGAATTTCCAGGCGTGGGAATTGCTAGGGAGCAGGAACCCTTCAAGTTTCACGGAAGAATTGAAAGAGATGTCTGTGGCGGTAAAAATTCGTGGCTCAACACAGTCGGCACGGATGTGCCCTTTCCCTGCGGGGCGTTGCGCTGTTCGGTGAACACGGATACGCTCCTTCCAGACGGACTCTGACCGTCCCTAACCAGGATCGCCGGTGCCCGGGAGCGGCAAACCCGCCTTTCGGCAATCTGCTCCGTTCGGGCTATGGATGTGGCCAGCGACGGCATTTTGGTGTGGACGTGGGGCCATGATAGGGAGAATGCCAAAAAACAGTGCAAAGAGAGTGTGGGCTCTTCCCACGCTACGCAATTCCGGCAAGAGATCCATGACGCAATCGCTATCAGTCCGACCGTCCTTTCAAGGAGTCTGTCCGATTAAGGAGACTGTGGAACGTCTGGCCAGTGAAGGTGGTATCGAAGAACGGGGGGCGATCAACACCAAACGAGAGGTTGCAGACTTCATTCTTGATCTGGTCGGCTACACAGCGGATCAGCCTCTCACAGACTTCCGCCTTCTCGAGCCTTCCATCGGCAACGGTGATTTCATTCTCTCAGCCGTGAAGCGCCTTCTGTCCGCCGCACAGTGCGAGCCGGACGGGCCCACCTTCGCAAAGCTCGCTCCGGCGATTCGGGGCGTCGAGATCCATCTTGAGACTATCGGACAGAACCGCCAAGCCATGTACGGAATGATGATCGAGTGGGGTATTTCGCCGGAAGATACCGAAGCTCTGCTCGATACCTGGCTCACTCAAGGCGACTTTCTGCTTTGCGACTTCGATCAGGACTTCACTCACGCCGTGGGCAATCCACCTTATGTGCGCCACGACGTGATCCCCGATGTGCTCATGGCGGAATATCGGCAACGCTACAGTACGATCTATGACCGGGCGGACATTTATGTGCCGTTCATTGAGAAGTCACTTCGCGCCTTGGGAACAGGCGGAAAGCTAGGCTTCATCTGTGCGGATCGTTGGATGAAGAACCGTTACGGCAAGAAATTGCGCGAGTTCGTCAGCAAGGCATATCACCTTACCACCTACGTTGATATGGTTGGTACGGATGCGTTTCACTCAGAGGTAAGCGCCTATCCGGCAATCACGGTGATCAAGCGATGCGCACCTGAACATGGGAAGCGTGGGAAGAGCGTCACGCGTTTCTTTGCACGGCCAGAGATCAATGGAAAAACTCTTGGCCGTCTGGCTCGCGAACTCACGATGCCAAAGCTGATGCCCTCGACCGATGTGCGCGAGATCGACAGGATCGTGGCAGGCGGAGAGCCCTGGATTTTTGAGGACTTCGACGCGTTGGCACTAATTCGCCGCCTCGAGGCCAGTCTTCCGACAATCGAGGAAGCAGGGTGCAAGGTTGGAATCGGCGTTGCCACCGGAGCGGACAAGGCATTCATCGGAGACTTCGAAGAGTTGGATATTGAACCTTCTCGCAAGCTTCCTCTGGTCATGGCCAGGGATATTCTAGAGGGGCATGTTCAATGGCGGGGTAAGGGAGTGATCAATCCCCTTGGTGACGATGGGAGACTTGTCAGCCTCGCTCGCTTTCCGAAGCTCAGGCGCTATTTGGAAGAACGTTACGAACAGATCGCAGCCCGACACATTGCGACCAAAGCGCCGCAGAACTGGTATCGAACGATCGATCGCATCTATCCCGAACTTGTCAGGCGTGAAAAGCTGCTTGTCCCCGACATCAAGGGCGATGCGTCAATCGTGTATGAGGGGGGCAAGTTCTATCCGCACCACAACCTGTATTTCATTACCTCCAATGAATGGGACGTGCATGCGCTGCAGGCTGTTATGCGTTCGGGAATTGCCCGCTTCTTTGTGTCGCTCTATTCAACCAAGATGCGCGGGGGGTATCTTCGGTTTCAGGCCCAGTATCTCAGGCGCATTCGCCTTCCCCGTTGGGAAAATGTCAGCGAGAAAGTGAGGAAGCGTTTGAAGCACCTTTCCGAGGCCAGTGACCGGCATGAACTGGATGAGATTGTCGCAGGTCTTTATGGCCTTTCGGTCAATGAAATGAATCTGATCAAGGGAGATAGGGCAGGGTGAGCCTTGATCTTGCCGGCTACGAAGTCCAGGCACAGGAGGCGGTGAAGCTCTTCTGGCGCAACCGTAAAGCGGCTCTCGCCAAGCAGATCGAATCCGGCAATCAGGACGCAGGGTCGCGGGGTGCGGTGACGGGGGGCAAGAACATGGATGGGTTCCTGGCCATTGCCCATTCATTGATCGAAGCCAACGGTCTCGCCATGGCAGACACTTTTGTACAGAAACGTTTGCTGACCCTGCCAGGATTTTTTCGACCAACCAAGCTCTGGGATATGCTGGTAATGTATCAGGGCACGCTCGTGGCAGCACTCGAGTTCAAATCTCAAGTTGGTCCGTCATTTGGCAACAACTTCAACAACCGATCGGAGGAGGTCATCGGCACCGCGCACGACCTCTGGACAGCCTATCGCGAAGGTGCCTTCGGCGAAGACGCGCCGCGCCCATTCCTTGGCTGGATCATGCTCCTTGAGGACTGTGATGGATCCAATGCGCCCGTTAGGGACAAAGAGCCTCATTTTCCCGTTGACCCTGCCTTCAAGGGCGCATCCTATGGGCAGAGGTATGACCTGCTTTGCAAGCGGCTCGTCCAGCAGGGTCTTTATGCGGGTACGACCTTCATGACTTCGCCCCGAAGTGCAGCCGTGAACGGGCAATATCGCCACCGTAGCGATCTTACATCCCTCAAGACCTTTGTGACCGCATTTGCGGGTCATATTGCGTCTTTCGCCGCTAGGTAGGTAACAACTGCGACCGAGCCCGGCATGTTCCAGCGCCACTCTCCAGATACATTATCCCTTCACGGCACCGGAAACCATGGAACTGGTTATCCTACGGTACATGAACAGGCCCAAGAGCAGTGGCGGAAGAGCAGCCACAACCATCACAGCGGCGGCCACTCCCCACTGAACCCCGCCTCCGGATGTCGCGAAGAAGAACGACGCCCCGACCGTTACCGGCACCGCTTGCCGGGTTGTCAGGATCAGACCAAAGAGGAATTCGTTCCACGCAGTGATGAATCCGAACACGAACGTTGTAATGAAGGCAGGACGACAGAGCGGCAGCACAACCCTCCCGATAAGGCGTGGCAAACCGGCTCCGTCCATGCGCGCGGCTTCTTCAAGCTCAATGGGGACCTCCGAAACCGCATTGACGAGAAGCATGAGCGCCAATGGCAGGTTGACGACCGCAAGGACCAACCCGAGACCGATACGGGTGTCAAGCAGGTGCGCAGCGGAGAACATCAAATAGAGCGGTACCGCGAAGATCACGAGAGGCAGAGCGCGGAGGTTGACGACGAGAGGGAACAGTAGCGCATGCCCGCAGCCTCGTCGTACCATCGCCCACGCCATCGGAAAGGCCACAAGCATTGGTAATATCGCACCGATCATTGCCGCCGAGAACGAATTCCACAAATAGTGATAGACATTCAGGCGATCACTTATTGTGAGAACGGTCATGAAGTTCTCAAAGGTCGGTCTCTCAATAATAAGGGATGGATTTCTCGAAATCTCGGACGGAGATTTCAGTGCCGTTACGAACGTTGCGATAACCGGAAAATTCATGATCGCAGCAACGGTGGCGAACACGATCCACCTGAGGGCCAGATGGAACCTCATCGACTCCGTCCCAACAGGTTTTGCCCGAGGGCAAGAACAGCAAAAGCCGCCAGGAACAGAAGGATGGCGGCGGCCATTGCAGGTCCTATTTCGCCTCGACGAAGGAACATCTCGAAAATGTAAATGGACATCGATGTTGTCGACCCGCCCGGTCCCGCTCCAACCAGGGTGTAGATGTTGTCGAAGACGCGAAAGCCGTCAATGAACCTGATGAAACCCGCAATGAAGAGTGTCGGCAACATTTGCGGCAACTCGATCCTCCAGAACATCCGCCACGGGCGCGTTCCATCGACGGACGCCGCTTCACGAATTTCCTGTGGAATTGCCAGATATGCCGTCAGGAAAAGCAGAAAGGCGAAGGGCGCCCATTGTAGGGTTTCCGCAATCACAATGGTCTGGAAGACCATCCTGGTGCTCAGAAAAGATGGGGACCAACCGAACCACTGGTAGAAATAATACGGTATCGGGCCGACAAATTCATGGAGCACCAGCCGATACATCAATCCCATCATTGCCGGTGCCACAATCATTGGAATGATAAGCACCGCAACCATCCATCCATGGTTCCTGATCAGGGGAGCAAGGTATACAGCCAGGAAAAGTCCCAATGAACATTCGAGGAAAGCCGTGATGACAGCGAAGCGTAGCGAGAACCAGACCGCGTTCCAGAAACTGCTATCGTTGAGAACGAGTTGAAAGTTCTTCAAGCCAACGAACTTTGGCGACATCAATGCCTGAAAACTCGCTTCGGAAAGTCCGTAAACGATGCTCAAGGCAACGGGAAAACCCAGAAGCGCCAGAAGAAAGAGAACCATTGGGCTGGCAAGAATTGCGTTTTCCTGGCCAGATGAAAGGCGCATCGAATTTCCCTGGGACTGGGCCGGCCGAGGGCTTCAGCCGGCCCTCGGAAACCTACTTCAGAAGTTCGGTCATGGTTGCCTCGATGTTGCGCATCGCATCATCGAGGCTCTGAGTGCCTGCCCAATAGCCGGTGAACTCTTTAGCCTGCGCTTCATAGACGGAAAGCGCATTCTCCGAGGTTCCACCGTTCATGACAAAACCGTAGTTGGAGGCATAGTTTCCGACCTGAACAAGATCCGGGCGCTCATCCGCCAGTTTCGCGACGGTTTCGCCTGCCAATCCGGGTGCGCCACCGGAACGCGCATAGGCGAGGGCGGCCTCTTCGGTCGACAGCCAATGGAGAAATGCCTTGGCACCCTCCTTGTTTTCAGCCGCCACATTCAGACCGAGTCCGAGCCCGTGAATGTGGGTAAACCGCCCTTCGGGGCCGGTCGGTGGCGCAACGGCTTCGGTGTCGGCCTGTGCGCCGGTCAACTCGCTGGCGGCTGCATTCCACTGCACCATTGCGGCAACCTGCCCGGCTGAATAGGCTGCATTCGCCTCGGCGTATTCATATGATGTGGAATCCGCCGGCGTGGCGCCAGCATCATACAACATCTTCGCGGTCTCGAGTGCGGTTCGATAGGCTTCGGAGTCAACAGTGATGTTTCCGGCATCATCCATCCAGTCCGCACCATGACTGCGTGGCCAAGAGTGAAAGACCATCATGTTGAACAGCAGGTTCTTCATCTGAATGACAGTGCCGTAGCGCGTCGGGCTATCCGGGTTCACGGACTGGCTGAAATAGAGGGCGTTCGCCGCAAAGTCCTGCCAAGTCCAATCGTCGGGGCTCTTGGGTTCCAGACGCACGCCCAGATATTCCTCGGAAATGTCACCGTAACGAGCCTTGGCGCCACTGTCTGCCATGAGCGCGTCCATCAGATTGCTGCGGTAATACAGGAAATGTAACGACAGATCAGTCGGCACGCCATACTGAGCGCCTTCAAACTGCATGGTCGACAGCACGGTGTCACCAAACACTGCTCCAGCCTCGTCTGACACCGTGATCGGCTCCATATATGGAGCATAGCGACCAATCGAATAGGTTGCGAGCAGGTTGGCATCAAAGGCCGTGCTGCCAGCGGCCAGATCGACCTGAAGTTTGTCGAAGAAACCATCGCGTGAGGTGAACAGAAGTTCCACCCTGTCGTTCTCGGCAACATCGGACCTTGCGTTGTACATTTCCGAAACCGCCCTAAGCGCCGTCTCCTCAGGGCCGCCTGGCCAGCCCAGAACGGTCACTTCAGCCTGTGTGGCGCTTGCGAACAGCACCCATGGCGCGACGGAATACCCCAGCATTCTCAAAACTGTCATTCGTTCAGTCTCCCTTGTTGTCATTCAGGTTTGCTAGTGCGGCGATTCCCAGAACACCTGCATTCGGCCCCAGCGCCGCACGGGCCAGGGTCAAGGTCGAAGGAACTTGGGCAGGTGACATATCAATTTCGGCTATTACCCTAGGGAGGTATCCGTTTGCCAGACCCACACCGCCGCCTATGACGATCACGGCTGGATCAAAGATGAGCTGCAGATTGCGGCAAAGCCTTGCGACGTGGCGTGCGGACTCATCTACGATGGCATCCGCCCAGGCTTCACCATTTTCCGCCGCCGCAAAGACTTTTGGCACCTCGCCTATGTGACCACGCCTCCTGGCCTCTTCGGCAATCCAGTTTCCTGAGGCGATGTCTTCAAGCAGAGCGCCGCTATCGGTGCGGACCAATCCAAAATGTCCCGCTATTCCCGACTGTCCCCGAACAAGCCGGCTGTTGATCACCACACCACCGCCAATGCCGGTCGAAACGGTGACAAAGACCGTGTCTGTCAGCTTCCCGGCTCCGAAGCGATATTCACCCCAAGCTGCGGCCTGAGCATCATTGCAGAGCGTGACCGGCACCCTGAAGACCGCTGCAACCTGGCTCTCGAGTGGATATTCATCGGGAATGTCCAGGGTCCTTGGGTTCATCGCGGACCAAAAGCCTTGCTGGACCTTGCCTGTAACGGCCACGCCGCAACGGTCGAATTCACCACACCAGCCGCTCGCCAGCTCGGCGGCCTGGGACACCCAGCGTTCCGGCCCGTCGCCACGCGAAGTCGGAACCGTGCCTGATTTCAGCACATCCTTGCCCCGGACGAGAGCCGCGAGAATTTTCGTACCGCCAATATCAATGGACAACGTGGCGGACATCAGTGGACGCCCGACCTTCCGAAACCGGCCAAAGCAGCCACGAACCAGGAGGTGATGTGTTCCGGCCGCGTGATGGCGGACCCGACCACAACGGCGTCGGCGCCGTTCTGTCGGGCAAGGACAGCATCCTGAGGTCGCCGGTATCGCCCCTCAGCGATGGTAAATCGTCCACATCGTGACAGTTCGGTTACAAGCTTTAGATCGGGTACATCGGGAACCGATCCGCCCAGATACCCAGACATTGTTGATCCGAGTATTTCGCAACCCAGGTCGGCGGCTCTTCTGCCATCCTCAGGACACGAGCAATCAGCCATTGCCAATGCTCCTGCCGCACGAATGGCATCGACCAGGTTGGAGACTGGTTCAGGCCGCACTCTGTCGGTTGCATCGAAAGCGACAATGTCCGCGCCGGCCGCAGCTATTGTGCTTGCGTGGACCGAACAGGGCGTGATCTGAATTGGGCTGTTTGCAGGATTCTCCTTTATCAGTCCTATGATCGGCGCATCGGTGACAGTTCGTACGGCATTGATGTTCTCGACCCCCTCAACCCGCAAACCTCGCGCACCGCCATCAAGCGCTGCCAGCGCAAATGCCGCCGTGATGTCGGGACGGTCAAGCGGTCCACCAATGACGGGCTGACACGAGACAATCAGGCCTGTGCGTAGCTGCTCCAGGATTGACGGCACGTCAATCTCCCCTTGCAATGCCATATTAAATACCACTTCAATACCAACTCGCAAACCCCATTCCACACTGAAGTGCAGCACCATTGGCGGTGGTGGCTGGCTTTCCGGTTGCATGATGTTGTGTATCGGCCTGAAATCAACAACATTCCCTGCGCTGAAACAAGGGAGACCGCCTTGACCGAGGGCTACCGCCACCTGACCAATCAAGAGAGGTGCCGGATGCACGCGCTGGTTGAAAGCGGGCGTTTCGGACCAGGTTATCGGCCGACGGCTGTGCCGTGACCGCCCGCCGGTCTGGTGGGAACGTCACCGGAATGGCGGGGACGGGGATACAGCCACGGCAAGGCGCACGGGAAAGTGGCGGCGCGACGAAGCGAGGCCTCCAGTGATCTCCGGAAGATGATGCCGGAGCGCTGGGCGCATGTGGAGTGGCACCTAGCGGAGGGATGGATCCCGCAGCAGGTTGCCGGATGGCTACGGCTGTAGGGTGGTTGGACGGTGGGCCGCCAGTCGATATGCGAGCGTCTGAGGACCGATAGGAAGGCGGGCGGGGAACTGCTCCTGCTGCTGCGCCGCCGCGGAAAGAGGCCCGACTGGAGGGGTGGCGGCATTCGAGCCAGTACCACATCACGGGCCGCGGGGACATCTCGGCGCGGCCGGAGGAGTTGGAAGAGCAGGGGGGGGGCGGCGACCGGGAGGAGGTCACGATCATGGGGAAAGGCCACAGCGGGGCGTTGGTCTCCATTGTGGATCGGGCCGGGGTCTCCAAATGATCAGGTCTTTATCCCTTCGGAGGGCGTGTTCTGCTGCTCTTGCCGCCAATTTTGAGGGCTGCTTGAATGCCGCCAAAGCTCTCGATCAACGAATCCTGGGCGGCGAATGCTTCGTAGAAAATGAACATATGCGTAGTGAAGGCTGCGATGCCAAGGCCCACCAGCATCGGTCCCATTTACAAGGTGACGTTGATGTAGGCCGGAACGGTCGGCATTCCCATCCCGAGCAGAATCGCCGTGACCATGGTGACGAGCAGCGTGAAGACCAGGGAGAGGCCAGTGGGTTTGCTTCCGCCCCCAAGCTCACGAAGCCAGTTGAGGAGGTCGTTTGCCAATTAGCCTGACAGCCCCGCAAAATTTAGGCAGCACTTCCAGGACCACATAGCCTATCTCACGGCTCAAAAAGGGGATTTTCGTGGATGGCGCTTCTCTGGCAGAGAACGAAGGTGCTTCACCAGAGGGCGGAATTTGGATTGTCTGCGCCAGGGTTAGAGAGAGTATTGTCCGGCTGGTCGAAGGCGACCCGATGTATCGAAAGGACCTCAGGGAGTGTCGGATCTATGCAACAGGAAAGCAATTCAGACTCCAGAGGGTGACATGAAACTCGCATCGCCAAAGGAAGGCCGGGATGCCGGTTTGTCGTCGTCTCCAACGACCTCAAGGCCGCCGCGACCGGTCCCGTCGCGACAATGCAGGCTCTTCTGGATGATTGGGACGAAGCGAGAGTGGCCGACGTTGCATTTGGAGAAGGTGAGCCCTGAAAGGCGCTCCCGGTTTCGTGATTCAAGAGTCTGTGGAATAAGGTCCGTGCGCTAGATCCGTCGCTTTGCCTCCTGGCTGGCCGCTCTCTGCAATCCCAACTGACGTTCGCGGAGAACGATACCGATGCCCGCTAGGATCACAAGCGCCGCGCCGCCAAGCATCGGCATCGTAGGAGGCTCGCCAAACACGAAATATCCGATCGGCAATGCCCAGACTATTGAGACATAGGTATAGGGCGCGAGAGTAGAGGCATCCGCGAAACGATAGCTGGCGGTAAGAAGTATCTGGCCCAATCCACCAAGGAGGCCCATGCCAACCAATTGGATCCACTCGATGCCAGTTGGCATTACCCATCCGAACGGCATTGTCAGTAGCGCAAGACATGATGTCGTCGCCGAGAACCAGAAGACAATCGCAGTGGTGCGTTCGGCATCCGCCATCGACTTCAGGAACACTTGGGCGAGCGCGACCATGACAGCTGAACCAAAGGTAACAACTGCGCCGAGAAGGGCAAGATCGGCGAAATCGAAACCCAGTCTTGGCCAAATGATGATGGTCACCCCAGCAAGACCGGTAATCACGGCTGCGACCCTGACCAGTCGGATTCGCTCTCCAAGTATCAGCGCTGCGAAGACGACAACAAGGATGGGTGCGGCGAAGCGGATCGCCGTGAAATCCGGAAGTGGCAGGAGTTTTACCCCCAGAAACCCAAGTCCCATCGCCGCTGACCCGCAAACAGCGCGCAGGGCATGGCCACGCCAGTTGCGGACACGAAGACCCGCTCCAAGTTCGCCGCGGGCTGCTAGCCAGACGTAGATGACAGGTAGTGCGCAGAAGGAGCGGAAGAACACCGCCTCGCCGACGGGTATGCGCGCGGCCGCCTTGACCATGCTGCCCATGATCACGAACAGCGAGATGGCTGTCACCATCAAAAGAATGCCACGCAGCGGAGACATAAGGGGATCCTGGATTCAGAAAGTCCCCGTCCGGCTATCAGTACGTGGAGCGATTGTCAGGTAGGATTCCTGTTGGAACACATGTCGCCATAGCGAACCTGCATCGGTTGCTTCGGAAGTTCAGGGACCTGAAACCAGTCGGGCAACCGCCCATCGTGCCGCATCGGCAACCGCCGGATCCGAATCATCCGATAACCTTGACGCCGTCCTTTCCAGCGTCTGCGACCCGGAGTTTCCGATGGCGTACAGAACGTTTCGCACGAATCTATCCCGCCCGATTCGCTTGATCGGAGAGCCTGAGAACCTTTTGCGGAACTCCGTATCGTTGAGTTTCGCAAGCTCCTCCAGATTCGGTGCGATCAGGTCCGCACGTGCCATGTATCGTTGCTCGCGGGCAGCCACTGCAAATTTGTTCCATGGACAGACGGCCAGACAGTCGTCACAACCAAATATCCTGTTACCCAGTGCAGGGCGGAGATCTTCGGCCACCGGTCCGCGGTGCTCGATCGTCAGATAGGAAATGCAGCGTCGGGCGTCGAGCTGGAACGGAGCTGGAAACGCGTTCGTTGGGCAGATGTCGAGACAGGCGGTGCAGGTTCCGCAGTGTTCGGTCTCGGATGGATCAGGATCAAGTTCAACAGTCGTGAAGATCGCGCCAAGAAAGAACCAGTTGCCGAGATCCCGCGCCAGAAGGTTGGTGTGTTTGCCCTGCCATCCTAGCCCGGCCGCCTGTGCCAATGGCTTTTCCATCACCGGGGCAGTGTCGACGAAAACCTTTATTTCATCATTGGGCCGTTCCTGCAGAAGCCAGCGTCCGATCCGTTTCAACCGTTTCTTGACCAGATCGTGGTAGTCACGGTTCTGGGCATAGACCGAAACGGCAGCCCGGTCCCGATGCTGAAGTATGTCAAGGGGATCGTGGTTGGGTGTGTAGACTTCCGCCAGCATGACAACTGATCGGACTGCTGGCCACAACGCGGTGGGGTCTCCGCGCAGGGTGGCCCTATCGGCCAGCCAGCCCATCTGGCCGTGCCGATCCTTCGCCAGGAACTCCGCCAGTTCCATGGCTGCCGATGGGACCGAGTCCGGGCGTGTTATTCCGACTTTCGAGAATCCCTCTTCAAGGGCCAGCTCGGTAAGCCTCCGCTTCAGATCAGCGGACACCGGCCCTACCATCGTTCGCTGATCCCGGTCTGGTGGAGACGGCAATCCAGATGGTCGTGGCTCCCCACCACCATATCAGAAATCCAGATTCGCATAGTGTGGCGGAGGAAAGAAGCCAGGCACGAGATCGGCGAGAATTCCGCGAAAGGCCGGGCGAGATTTGACCTTGGCATACCACTCCTTGACGGATGGATTCCGGTCCCAGTCCACATCCGAGATGTAGTCAAGTGACGACAAATGCGCAGCGGCCGCGAAATCAGCCAGCGTCATCAAGGGCCCCGCCACCCATTTGCGATGATCAAGAAGCCAACCCATGTAGTCCATGTGGAACTTGATCGCCTTCACTCCTGATTTCACGCTTTCCGAATCAGGATGGCCACGGCCCGACAGTTTCTTGTAGATCCTTTCATACAGTAGTTTTGACGTCACTTCATTGTGGAACTTGTCGTCAAACCAACCGACCATCCGCCGTACCTCGTGCCTTGCCAATGGGTCGGAGGGCAGCAACGATGGTTCAGGATACATCTCCTCCAGATATTCGCAGATCGCACCGCTCTCGGTGAGTGTCAGGTCGCCAGCTTTCAGGATTGGCACCTTGCCGGCAGGATTGCGGCGCAGGAATTCGGTGGTCCGTTCCCAATAGCGTTCTTCGACCAGTTCCACCTCTAGGCGCTTTTCGGCGAGTGAAAGGCGCACCTTTCGACAGAAGGGCGATAGTGGTATGTGAAATAGGCGGATCATCTGGGACCGTCAATGTTGCTGGCTTAGGTCTCAATGCCGCGAAAGCATGGGCGATTCAACTCTCGAAACAATCGTCACGGCCGTCGAATTGGATTGTTTCAGCGCCGTCGGTGATCGCGGTCGCGCGACGCTGCAGTGAGGCCGTGGGTTTGACGGCGGAACGACCCTTGGGATCAGGAAGAACCGCAGCAAGATAGGCCGCTTGCGTCGAACTCAGCTTCGAGGCGGGAATCCCGAAATACTGCCGCGAAGCCGCATCGACGCCAAAGACGCCTTCGTCAAATTCAGCTACGTTCAGGTAGACTTCAAGAATCCGACGTTTGGGCCAAACAGCCTCCAGAACCGGAGTTATCAGCCCTTCCAGGGCCTTTCTTGACCAGCTGCGCCCCTGCCAGAGCAGGATGTTCTTGACGACCTGTTGGCTTATGGTTGAGGCGCCGCGTCCTTTGCCTTCCTCGAGCGCCAACCGAATCTCACCTATGTCAAAGCCCCAATGGCGGCAGAAATTGGCGTCCTCCGCCGCAACGGCGGATCGGGCCATCACAGGTGCGATCTGGTCCATTGGAACCCAGTTTCGCTCAATTCCTCCGAGACGGAGGCTCTCGGAGAGCATGTATGGGGTTATCGGTGGATTCACGAACCGGTAGGCGAGCAACGTGAGCAGGACCAGGCCCACCAACCCAAGAGCCACCCGGACTGCCCAGCGCCGTACCAACCCCAGACAGTCCCGCCAATGTTCACTGAGCTTTCGCGCCCTTTGGATTGGCTTGCCCCGTTCAGCCATGAATGCCCCAAAACCACAGGGCCGGTAAGGCGGTCAACCCTAGGTGACGAGCACGGTGATTTTCCTGTTTGCTGGACATGGTCACGCGAGACCAATGAATCAGTCCGGTCACCGCCCGCGTCGTGGCAAATGGCCATTGGTTCAGTTTGGCCAGTGGTCTCTCCGTTCAAATGGGCGACTTCAGGCGATTCGGGCGTCCGCGGTGTCGTCTAGGGGGTGGACCAGATGGGGCAGCATTTCCTTCGGACAGACCTGTAGGAAACGGCTGAGTTCCACACCCCAGTTCTGGAGGATTTGCTGCGCCTTGCGGCTGCCGGTCTCCTTGACGTGGCGCCTTACAAGTTCCTGCAGTTCGTTCTGCCAGTGCGCAGCCGCCACCGGACCGACCAGCAGGGTATCCATGTTCATGTATTTCTGCGCCGTTCCTGTTGGGTCATGGAGATAGGCCATGCCGCCGGTCATTCCCGCCCCGAAATTCGCACCGATCAGACCGAGAATGACGGCGACTCCGCCCGTCATATATTCGCAGCCATTCGAGCCACAGCCCTCCACCACGACCCTTGCACCCGAGTTGCGGACGCAGAATCGTTCGCCGGCCTGGCCTGCTGCGAACAGAAAGCCGTCGGTTGCACCATAGAGCACGGTGTTGCCGACAATCGTATTCTCCGATGCGGTGAGTTGGCTGGCCATAGGAGGCCGCACGACAATGGTGCCGCCGGATAGACCTTTCCCGACATAGTCGTTCGCGTCGCCGGAAACTTCCAGCTTCAGTCCACGAACGGCGAACGCGCCGAGCGACTGACCAGCCGATCCAGTGAGCTTTACTGTCAGTTGGTCCGGCTGAAGCGAATTGCGCATTCCGAAGTTCCTTACGATGTGGCTCGAAACCCTGGCTCCGACCGTGCGGTGCGTGTTCCGCACCGAGTATTGGACCTGCATTTTCTCACCTTCGGCAAGGAAGGGGGCAGCGTCATCGACAATCTCGGCGTCGAGCGTGTCTGGTACTTCGTTTCGGGGCTTGTTGCGGTCGTATACGAGGTCGGCGGCTCCATCGACCGTGATAAGCATGGGATTCAGGTCAAGGTCGTCAAGATGGGCGGCTCCGCGGCTGACCTGGGACAGCAGATCCGCGCGCCCGATGATCTCGTCGAGTGAACGTGCGCCGATCGAGGCGAGAATCTCGCGAACTTCCTGGGCGTATAGGGTCACGAGGTTCACGACCTTGTCTGCGGTGCCGGTGAATTTCTCCCGTAGGCGCTCATTCTGGGTACATACGCCCACTGGGCAGGTGTTTGACTGACATTGCCGTACCATGATGCAGCCCATCGCGATCAGTGCCGCGGTGCCAATGCCGTACTCCTCAGCCCCCAGCATCGCTGCGATCACGATATCCCGACCTGTACGCAGGCCGCCGTCGGTTCGCAGTGTCACCCTGTCCCTCAGGTTGTTCATGCTGAGCACCTGGTGGGTTTCGGCCAAGCCCATCTCCCAGGGTAGCCCAGCGTACTTTATGCTGGTTGCCGGGGACGCCCCGGTACCCCCATTATGGCCGGAGATCAGGATGACGTCGGCCTTCGCCTTCGCCACGCCAGCGGCAATGGTGCCAACGCCGCTGGCGGCGACAAGCTTGACGCAGACCTTCGTGCGCGGGTTGATCTGCTTGAGGTCGTAAATCAGCTGGGCAAGATCCTCGATTGAATAGATGTCATGATGCGGAGGAGGGGAGATCAGCGTCACCCCCGGCGTCGAGTGCCGAAGTCGCGCGATGAGCTTGGTCACCTTCATGCCCGGAAGCTGACCGCCTTCACCGGGCTTGGCACCCTGGGCGATCTTGATTTCCAGTTCCTCACAGTTGTTGAGGTATTCCGCGGTCACACCGAAGCGGCCAGACGCGACCTGCTTGATTTTCGCTGAAGGATTGTCGCCGTTGGGTTCCGCATTCGAATGCGCAGGGTCCTCTCCGCCTTCGCCGCTGTCGGACTTCGCTCCGATACGGTTCATGGCCACATTCAGGGTCTTGTGCGCCTCCGGCGACAGTGCACCGAGGGACATTCCCGGCGTGACGAACCTCCTGCGGATGGCCGTAATCGATTCGACGTCGTCCAATAGCACCGGGTTGCCTTTGGCCTTGACGTCGAGGAGGTCGCGGAGGTGGATGGGCGGGTTGGAACGCATTCCCGCAGAGTAGCGCTTCCATAGACTGTAGGACGCCTTGTGGCACGCCATCTGCATCATGTGCATTGACCGTGCTTCCCAGGCGTGCGTCTCTCCCGAGGCGCGCGCCTTGTAGAACCCGCCAACTGGCAGCACATCCTGTCCCCGTAGCCATCCCTGCGCATGCACCTCGAGGAGTTTCTTCTCAATTCCGCTGACGCCTATGCCGGAAATCCGGCTGGCCATGCCCGGGAAGTAATCCGCCACCATAGCCCGGCTGAGGCCAACGGCTTCGAAATTCAAGCCACCGCGGTAGGAACTGATGATCGAAATCCCCATTTTCGACATGATTTTCAGGAGACCCTGGTCAATTGCGTAGCGGTAGCGCTGCGCCGCTTCGGTCAGGGTCATTTTCAGCAGCCCACGTCCGATGCGGTCAGCTAGACTGTCCTCGGCCAGATAGGCGTTTACGACAGTCGCGCCACATCCGATGAGCACGGCGAAATAATGGGGATCAATGCACTCGGCGGACCGCACGTTCAGCGAACAGAATGTCCGGAGTCCCTTTCGTGTCAACCAGGAATGGATGGCACTGGTGGCGAGAATCATCGGCATGGGGACGCGGTCAGGGCCTTGATGCTGATCGGTTAGCACGATGTGCCCCGCGCCAGAGCGGACAGCGTCCTCAGCTTCGATCCGAATTCGCTGCAGCCCGCGGTGCAGTTCGCCTGGTGCAATTGGTCCAAACGTGCAGTCGACCTCGACCACATCGTCACCGAGCCGTTCAACCAGGAGTTCGAACTGTGCGTTGCCAACGAACGGCGAATCAAGAGCGACGATTTCAGTCTGGCTGGAATCTTCGTCAAGCACGTTCTTGAGATTTCCGAACCGGGTCTTGAGACTCATCACCCGGTGCTCCCGGAGCGAGTCAATCGGCGGGTTGGTGACCTGGCTGAAATTCTGCCGAAAGAAGTGACTCATTGGACGGTATCGTTCCGAAAGCACGGCGCTCGGCGTGTCGTCTCCCATCGACGCGACCGCTTCCTTTCCTTCCTCTGCCATTGGCGCAAGGACCTGTTCCAGATCCTCGAGGCTGAATCCGGCGGCGATCTGCCGTTTGCGAAGTTCACTTCCGGCAAACATGGCCCGTTCTGTGACATTCTCGAGGTCGGCATCAAGTTCCGTAATCAGGCCAACCCATTCGCTGAATGGCAGGCTTTTCGCGAGCCTGTCCTTGATTTCCGTGTCATGGAACAGCTTTCCGGACCTTATGTCGACTGCGAGCATCTGGCCAGGTCCCAGTGCGCCCTTCTCGACCACCGCCGCTTCGTCCGTGGGTACCATGCCCGCTTCGGAACCCGCGAAGACCAGACCGTCTCCGGTCACAACGTAACGCATGGGCCGCAGTCCGTTCCGGTCCATTCCGGCGCAGACCCAGCGACCGTCGGTCATCGCCAGAGCCGCCGGGCCGTCCCACGGCTCCATGACGCTGTTGCAGTAGGAGTACATGTCCCGCCAGGCCCGCGGCAGTTCAACCGCCTGCTTTGACCAGGATTCGGGAACCAGCATTGTCTTTGCCATCGGGGCCGTGCGTCCCGCCCGCACCAGGACCTCGAACACCGCATCGAGCGCAGCCGAGTCAGAGGCTCCACCAGCGATGATCGGCTTGATGTCTTCCGCATTGTCGCCAAACGAAGCGCTTGCCATGCGGATCTCATGGGACTTCATCCAGTTGAGATTGCCTTTCAGCGTGTTGATCTCACCGTTATGTGCGAGCATCCGGAAGGGCTGGGCCAGCCACCACTGCGGAAAGGTGTTGGTCGAATAGCGTTGGTGAAAGATCGCGAAGGCGCTCTCGAATCGCGGATCTTGCAGGTCTGGGTAGAATTCCGCAACCTGTTCAGCCAGCATCATGCCCTTGTAGACAATTGACTGGCAACTCAGCGAAGCCATGTAGAATCCGACAACTCCGGCGGCCACGGCAGCCTTTTCAATTCGCCGCCGGATCACATAGAGCTCTCTTTCGAACGCTTCGTCGTCGATGCCTTTGGAGTTCGAGATGAGTATCTGTTCGATTTCCGGCCGGGTTGTGTTCGCCTTCTGGCCGAGGCATTCGATGTTCACCGGAACGTGGCGCCATCCGTAAATGGTATGCCCCATCCGAAGCACTTCGGTCTCAACGATGGTGCGGCACGCTTCCTGCGCCCCGAAGTCCGTGCGCGGAAGGAAGACCTGGCCCACTGCGATCGTCTCGTCCTTGTTGGGCCGGTGCCCGGTACGCTCGATCTGCTCGAAAAAGAAAGGTGCCGGAATCTGGACCAGTATCCCGGCACCGTCGCCGGTCTTTCCATCCGCATCGACAGCGCCGCGATGCCACACGGCCTTGAGTGCCTCGATCCCATTTTCCACAACCTTGCGGCTGCGTTGGCCATCGACCGATACGACAAGTCCGACACCGCAGGCAGAATGCTCGTCGGCGCTGGAGTACATGCCGTGTTCGGAGAGCCATTCACGTCTGGCGGCTTCCCGCAGTGCCCAGTCCGCACCCAGTGTCGTCATTTGGTTTCCTCCCTTCCGGCGGATGAAGTCTCCGCCACGCCGGTCGTCCGATTTGTTCCGTATCCAGACCGAGACCTTTCGATGCTCCGTCAGTTGGTACCGACTGTCGACTACTGCGCGGCGATGGCCAACGCTGGCGCGTTGAGGCGGTCCAGGATCGCCTCGGCCGCCTCGCGTCCGTCCCGGATTGCCCAGACCACGAGCGAAGCACCGCGAACGATGTCACCGGCCGCGTAAACACCGTCCATCGACGTCACATGGGTCTGGAAATCCGCTTTCACCGTGCCCCAACGGCTCACTTCAAGGCCCTCGACATCCCACAGTCCAGGCAGGTTTTCAGGTTCGAAGCCCAACGCAGTGATCGCAAGGTCGGCGTCTTCCAGATAGTCGGCCCCTTCGATGACTTCCGGTGCCTGCCGCCCACTGGGGTCAGGTGAACCGAGGCGCATCCGCCTTACCATGACGCCCTTGACCGGGTTGCCGGTAAATCCCTTGGGCGCGGTTAGCCAGACGAATTCGACGCCCTCCTCCTCGGCATTCGCGACTTCACGCTGCGAGCCAGGCATGTTGGTTCGGTCGCGACGGTAAAGGCATCTGACGCTCCGTGCCCCCTGTCGCACTGCCGTGCGCACGCAGTCCATCGCGGTGTCGCCTCCACCGATGACAACGACACGCTTGCCATCCGCGTTCAGTTCACCTGAGTCGAATTCCGGAACTCTGTCGCCAAAGCCCTTTCTGTTTGATGCCGTGAGATAATCGATGGCCCGCACGATTCCCTCGGCGCCGACGCCGGGGCCGGAGAGTTCCCTGGATCTGTAGACACCCGTCGCGATGAGAACCGCATCATGCCTGCGGCGGATCTCCTCAAACGAGCGATCCCTTCCCACTTCGCAGTTCAGTGCGAACCTGACGCCACCTGACCGAAGCTGTTCGACCCTCGCCAGCACGACGTCCTTCTCCAGTTTGAAGCCGGGAATGCCATAGGTCAGCAGGCCTCCGGCGCGGTCATGGCGGTCGTAGACCGTTACCTGGACTCCGTTCCGGCGCAGAAGTTCCGCTGCCGCGAGTCCACCAGGGCCAGCGCCGATCACTCCGACACTTTCCTTCCGATCACTTGTGGGCTGGATAGGCTGAACCCAGCCTTCTTCCCAGGCAAGGTCGGTCAGATATCGCTCGATCGATCCGATCGTTACCGTGCCGTGCCCGGCCTGTTCGATAACGCAATTGCCTTCGCACAACCGGTCCTGAGGGCATATCCGGCCGCAGATCTCCGGGAAGGTGTTGGTGGCCTGGCTCTGCATGTAGGCTTCGCGCAGCCTGCCTTCAGCTGTCAGTAGCAGCCAGTCGGGGATGTTGTTGTGCAATGGGCAGTGGGACTGGCAATAGGGTACACCACATTGACTGCAGCGCGCAGCCTGTTCCGCCGCTTTCCTGGCTGCGTAGTCCTCGTAGATCTCGCGGAAATCGGCCCGGCGCGACACTGGATCGCGCTTTTCGGGCATATCCCTGACAACATCCACAAATTTCAGCATTTTCTGGGCTGCCATCGCTGGGCGACCTCCGGAATCGGATCAAGATCGCATGCTAGTGCAGTGAAGCACGGATATAAAGTCAAAACTTATGACCTTTTTTGACAATTCTGCGGGTCAGGTGTTGGAATTCAGGATAATTCGACATAAAGTAGGTCAAAACAGCAGACATAAATTTGGATTTCTCAACGAATCGTGGCTGTTTAGTCTGGCTGAACGAATCGAGTGAGTCCGTGCATGCCTTTGTTTCACCTCCTATTGGTCGCTGTAATTCAGGGAATGACGGAGTTTCTGCCGGTTTCGTCATCAGGTCATCTGGCGCTCCTTCCCGGTCTCACCGGTCTGGAGGATCAAGGCCAAGCGATTGATGTTGCGGTGCACGTTGGCACGCTTGCCGCCGTCATTCTTTACTTCCGAGCTGACGTCCTCCTTGCACTTAGGGGGGTTGCGCCGCTTGTGGTCGGGCGTCTTGATGGGCCGGGTGCCAACCTCGCGCTCTGTCTTGCGACCGCGACGGTTCCCGTCGTTTTTGTTGGCGCCACCATCGCGCTTACGGGGTTCGATGACTGGATGCGGTCAGTTGCCGTCATTGGCTGGGCGACACTGACCTTTGGGCTGGTCCTTTACTGGACAGACCGCACCGGATCGGTCCATAGGTCCGCGGAGGAATGGTCAGTTCGGCACTCACTCATCATGGGTCTCTGGCAGGTGGTCGCTCTGATTCCAGGCACTTCCAGATCTGGCATAACGATCTCGGCCGCGAGATTTCTGGGCTACGGCCGACAGGATGCGGCCAGATTGGCGATGTTGATGTCGATTCCAGCCATTCTCGTTTCCGGTGTCTACAAGGGCACGGAGGTGGCTGTTGTGGGCGACCTTGGCATTCTGCGTGACTGCGCCATCGCCGCTCTTTTCTCGTTTCTCGCCGCACTGGCCGCGCTGCGGTTGATGATGCGCCTGCTGTTGAGGATCAGCTTCACGCCCTACGTCGTCTATCGGGTGTGTCTCGGGCTGATCCTGCTTTGGATAGCGTACTTCACACCTTCAGGTTCTTTGCTGAGTTCTTGATCGCCGCATACTGCCCTGACGGACGGAAGCGCCAGAGATATTCGGGAATGACGGCACCCAGCGGTGTCGGATCGATCCCGAGGTCGGCGAGCGTCCTGGCACCGGTAGACACGACACTGTCACTCCTCAGGCTTCGCACCTGATCCGGGGTGACCGGTGCCGTCAGGAGGCCACCTGTCAGCATGGAGCTGACCGAGAATGCCCCTGCGATTATCCGTGCGGCCCAGAATGGGACATTCGCGACCGCACGGCGCCGCTGGATGGCCTCAAGCATATCGGTCATGAGTTCCCGGAAGGTCTTCACCTCCGGACCTCCGATTTCGTAGACACCGGACAGCTGCCCGGTGACGCCCGCTGCTGCAGCGCCCGCGAGGTCACCGACGTAGACTGGCTGGAACCGGGTGTCGGCTCCAATTATGGGAATCAACGGTCCGAACCTCGTCATGGCGGCGAATCGGTTGAAGAACATGTCCTCCGGTCCAAAGACAACCGAAGGTCTCAGGATCATGGCATTCGGCTGGAATTGGAGCACCGCCGCCTCACCTCCTGCCTTCGTCCGGGCGTAGGCACTCTCGCCGCTCGCGTCAGCACCGATGGCTGAGATATGGACCATACGTGAGATCCCGTGGTCGGCGGCGATGCGGGCAATGCGTTTGGCACCTTCCACATGCACCGGTTCGAAACTGTTCACGCCACTGGCGGCGAATGTTCCGACGCAGTTCACCACCACGTCCGCACCTTGCAATGCCGTGCCCGTGCTCGTATCGTCGCGGATGTTGCAGAACACCGGTTCGACTTGGCCAGGGACGCCGTACGGCCTAACGAACATTGCTTCGTTCGGCAGCCGGCAGGCAACCCGGATCCGCCATCCATCCTTCGCCAGACGCTGTGTGATGTAGCGCCCGACAAATCCTGACCCGCCGTAAATTGTGACAATGCGAGACATCGACAGCCTCTGGACTGAACTCACCTGACGCCTAGCCCAACGCCTCGGAAAGGGCAAGCCGCCGTGCACCACGAAGGCATTCCTGGTCATTGGGTGCTGAACGGCATGACCGCCAGAATCCCATCAATGGGTATGGGGAGCCTCTGGACAACCACGCACCCGCGCATCGACTCGAGGTGCTGGAGGAGCGAATGAAAGTCTGTCATGCTGACCGAAATACCGACATTGTTCGCCTCGCCTGACATTGGGTGCACAGACTGCGAGTCAGGAGGGGAGGATTGTCTCCAGCGTGACAGAGACAGTTTCCGCTGGTGGACCGGGCCCTGGGGCGTGGCAATCGCCATCCTCGGCTTCATCATCCTCTGGTCGGGCCAATTTCCGGCCGTTCAACGCCTGCCACTCGGCTGATGAACATGCGTCAGTTCCCGATCGGGCGTACCGGGCGGTTTGCCATTCCGGGAATTCTTCGAAGAGGTGCCAGTGAGTGATCCTTGGTATGAAGTGTTGCCACCGTGCAGCCGTGACATACCTTGATACCTGATTGGGCCGCAAATTGGGACGGTCCCGAGAAGATGCCTGTACAATCTCAGCCAAAGGTTTGTCGAGACTGCGAGGCGAAACGCCCGGAAGCGTCGTGGCTTGCTATGGGCCGCTTTGGAGCCCCAGGATGTCGCATTGATGGGCCTGCGGGACTGGAATTTCTTCCGGACTGTTGAAATCCAACGAAGCCCGGTGTTCAATTCGCGGAAAGTCCGGCACTTCGCCGGGATGTTATGGCCCACATGCGAACGCGAGTCAGTTTGGAACGCAACGACGAATTCACTCTCTACGACTTGAAAGTGGAGGTCGTCCTGGACGGCCGACAGCCGGTCTGCCGTCATATAGCGGGTGAATTCTTCACTGTCGAAGGTGAGAACCTGGTTTTTTCGGCTGGCCAGAAGGTCTCGATGTATGCGCTGGCGGCGGTACTTCCGCTTCTCCCTGCGAAGCAGCGCGATACCGATCCATGCGATTGGATGTCGACGGATGCCGAGGTTGCCTGTCCCGACCCAAACTGCGGCGGACGATTCCGGATCACGCGAATAGGAAAGCGCCGGTTCAGCCATGCTGAGACGACCGGTCTACCTGACGCCCGATCGGTGCCCTATTGGCAACGGGGTGAAGATTAGGCTTGCGCAACAATTGCCTGCTCATTCGGCGTCGATCCTATCCCATGGACTAATTGATGGAGAGGCCGCGGCAAAAGTCCGTAACAATGTACACGATTCCGGGCGAACGGGGGTGTTGTTTTTTTGGTCGCCGTGAGGCTCCGCCAATCAAGCGGCGCTGGATTTCGTGCGTGACCGAGGCACCGGGCCTTGGCGTGTTGCAGCATGCGACTTGGAATTTCCGACTACCCTTGAACCGCTGTTTGAGCCGCCGACCCGCGGAGGCCAAGAGCGTTCGCCGCGTTGGACTTGCAGCAGCGCGGCTTTATCTGCGACGCTGAAAGTGGCGGAGGGCCGAGAGGACAGCAAGTGCATGGTGAACTGCCCACCGCTAAACTCGGCTTGAGTATTCAGGTGAACCGTATGTTTGTTGAGGAATGCGGCATCAAGACCGGAACGAACAAGGAAATCCAGCGGATTGACCGCAACGTGCGGGCACCGCCAATTCTGGGCCTGCCTGCGGTGTGGATAGACACGAGAATGAAGCTGTTGGGCTGTTCTTGGACCCGCATCCGCGATTGGCATCCCAAGTTCGCTTGATCGCCTTG
Source organism: Paracoccaceae bacterium (assembly GCA_965203605.1). GTDB lineage: Bacteria > Pseudomonadota > Alphaproteobacteria > Rhodobacterales > Rhodobacteraceae > JAPOUP01. The sequence goes on from OZ241902.1 coordinate 483,175, forward strand.
GTCCGTTCGCAATGAGCGTGCATGTTGTTCCCGGAATACGATCTCGTCAGTGCCATAACCTACGGCATCTACCCCATGGTCGCGAACTGTGATGCGCCATAGTCGGTTCCTTTGGCGATGCGTTGGAGTTCGACGTCGAGACGATTCGGCTCTGGTGGGAGCGGATTGGGTCTCCGCTCCATCCGGATGACCAGCGACTTCAGATTGCCGACGACAGCGGCGGATCCAACGATGGACGCGTCCGGTTACGTAAGCCTGTAATCCAGCGACCTGCCGACAAGTCTTGACTGGCAAGCTCGGTTTGTCTGTCTCGTCCGCGCACCGGAAGCCCGACTGTATTGGCTCACGAAGGCGCTGGGCGACGAAGCAGGTGTTCCGCCGCCTTCAGTGTCGCGACGTTGGGCGGCCGGCCGCCGAGGATTCCGCTGGTCTTTCAGGCAATGGCCTTCAGTTGGCGGTTCATTCGATAGCCAATTCGTGCGTTGATCCCTCAACTCTCCTTGACAAATCGACCATAATCGTTACCTCTTGGGTAACGAATTGATTCGGTGTCCATGGAAATCGCCTTTCGCACCCGTAAGCTCGAAAAGACCTTCAATTCGGCCAATGCCCTGCAGAAGACCTATGGAGTGAGGATGGCTAGAGTCATGATGACGCGGATGGCTGTGCTAAGGGCGGCTCGCAGTTTGGTTCTGGTGCCAACTACGCCGCCGGATAGGCGGCATCAACTCAGCGGAGATCGACACGAGAGGTTCGCAGTGGATCTCGTCCAGCCTTACAGGCTCGTGTTCGATGCCAACCACGAACCGATTCCGCGTAAGGAAGATGGTGGGATGGACACGGAGAGGGTGACGTCGATCACAATACTTGATGTGGTCGACTATCACTGAGGGAGGAGGAAAAAATTGGAGACAGCGATTTACCGTTACAACCCGGACTATGCGGTGCCGCCCGGATGGATCCTCGAAGAGCGTCTTGAGGCAGAGAGGATTTCGCATGCGGAATTCGCGCGACGATGTGGACGTTCCCCAAAGCTGATCAGCGAGATCATCTCGGGCAAAGCGTCGCTCGAGCCGGGAACCGCACTGCAATTCGAGAAAGTTCTTGGCATCGATGCCAGCGTCTGGCTCGGGATTGAGTCCGCATATCGACTTCACTGCGCTCGAGAGGCCGAGGCCGGTGAAGCCGCTGCATTGGCAGAATGGGCCATGGCCTTCCCCGTCAGGGACTTGGTGGAGCGAGGCTGTTTCCAGCCTCCAGTATCCGAGGCCGACACCGTATCGAAGTTGCTTGCGTTCTTCGGCGTTGGATCAGTCGATGCTTGGACTGCTCTCTACGGCCGCGCCAATGTTGCCTATCGCCACTCCCCGACCTTCAAGAGCAATGTAGCCGCACTGGCTACCTGGATTCGACTCGGTGCGATCAAGGCCGAACTACAGGAGTGCTCGGACTACAGCGAGAGCCGATTCAGGCGCGCGGTTCGGACAGTTCGGAACCTGACGCGTGAGGGGGTTGTCGAGGCTTTGCAGCGGACGACAGAGTTATGCAATGAGGCAGGTGTTGCACTGGTGATCGCAAAGCCCTTGCCTAAGACGGCGCTCAGTGGTGCGGCTTGGTGGCTATCACCGCGGAAGGCCGTCATCCAGCTGACTGTCCGACATAAGACCGATGACCACCTGTGGTTCAGCTTCTTTCATGAGGCGGCGCATATTCTGCTTCACAGCAAGAAAGAAACCTATGTTGACGAAACCATTGGAAACGAAGCCGCGCTTGAAGCGGAAGCCAATGAATGGGCATCCAACATGCTAGTTCCCTCACGTGCATGGCAGCAGTTTGTCGGGACTTCGCCCTGCAGTGCGCACGCCGTCAGGGTATTCGCCGACGAACAGGGCATAGCCCCTGGCATTGTCGTCGGCATGCTCCAGCACAAAGGGTATATTCCCTGGACGCATCTGAACACCCTAAAGGTTCGGTTGGTTTGGAAGCCTTAGCGCCGCGAACGGCAAAGCGAAGATCAAGTGAGGCCGCCCTATACCCTATGTTGGGCAACGACAGGCATATCTCGACCACCTTGAAAAGGTCCGGCTACGAGGCTGTCAATTCGAGGTCAGTGCGGAAAACACGGGGCGGCAGTGTTCCGCAGCCAGGCTCCGAAATGGATCTCGTACCGAATGCGTCCGGAACGAACTCTGGAAGTAGACTCACGGAATCGTGGTTCCGCAGAACACCATGCTGGAGTTGAAGATGGCCACATCGTGGCCATTCACTGACGACCCCCGAAGACCACCGGTCGACTGCGGGGAAGGGAAAATCAACGTCAAAACGCCATCACCCTTTGGCTCGGATCCCCTTGGTCACCGCCTGAAAGCGGATACCGGTTGTTTCTAAGTGACTGAAGTGTGTCAGCGATGGAATCTCAGGATGATGCAATTCACCAAGGTGGCCGGAAATGATTGGAGCGCTCCGGAACCAGTCCGACACCCCTGATCGAAACGATCCCGAACAATGCCGCCGGAGCAATCCGAGATCCAACACTGGTTTCAGTCTGTCACTTCCCCCGAGTGCCGGCAGATGGAACGGTACCGAGCATCGGATACTCTGTCACAACACCCAGAACTGGCGTGGGAAGCTCTTGGTCAGCAATCAGGCGATTGTCAGTCAGGAAAACGAACGCCGAATCCACTGCGGCTAATTTCACGGCAGATCGATTGCTCCGGCAATCCGCCCATATGAAATCGAAATGTTCTCGTGGTGAGAACCCCTAGGTGACTATGGCCTCTGCCTCGATCTCGACACGGTAGTCACCAACCAACTGATAGACCGCAAGAAGCGTGTTGGCAGGCTTCAGGTCCGCGAAAACCCGGCCATGAGCGGCGCTGACGGCTTCAGTATCCGTGATATCAGTCAGGTATATCCGGGTTCGTACGATATCCGCGACTGTCCCGCCAAGGGAACTGACCGCACCGATGATCCTGTCAAGAATGAATGTGGTCTGTGCCCCTGCATCGCCTCGAGCCACGATCCGGTCGACTCCCGCAGTGGCGGTGGTTCCCGAAACAAGAATTCGGTCCCCAATGCGCCGTGCACGGCAATAGCCCGCAATATCCTCCCACTTGGTACCCGACATCGGACGACGTTCCGTGCACCGTCCGGCCATGCTGTCAGTTGTGTAGGCCGACGGAATCCGGTCAAAGTGATCGCTGAGGTCACCGCTGGCGGTCAGAAAGGGCGGACGGCGATATTCATCGCCGCAATCGCCGGGGATCGGGTCCGTGCCAGCGAAGGCATCGTTCAAGGCGGTGTGGTCCTCCGCATCGAGCGAGAGTCCGAATAACCGCGCATTGTCCATGCGGTGATCGTTCTCCCCCGGACGTACACCGATGACCACGCCCGCCACATGCGGTTGCTCCAACACCCAGCGGGATGCGACGTTTGTAACGGAAACTCCGTGTTTCCGGGCAATCGAGGCTGCGGCGGACAGTACCGCCTGGTAAGTGTCCCATCCACCAGCCGCCTCGATGAAACGGCGGTATTTCATCCCGCTCCAGTCCGGGATGTCTTTGGGTTCAGGCCTGTTCAGCCATTTTTCCGACAGGAATCCTCCACAGACCGTTCCGTATGCCAGTAGATGAACCCCATGGCGTTCACAGGTTTCGGCCAACAATCCCGTGAAACGGCGATCGAGCAACGAACACGCCACCTGGTTGGTGAGAATCCGCACACCATCCGCCAGCGCCACATGCAGATGTGCAGCGTCGAAATTGGTCACGCCAATCTCGCGGATCAGGCCCTCTTTCCGAAGCGTATCCAATTCATGCAGAGCATCCAGCCAGGCAGGGTGCTCGTAACACCACCAATGGAACTGCAGGAGGTCGATGCGACCAACACGCAGACGGTCGAGCCGCTCCTGTACTCCCGCGCGTACGATCCCGGGTGTCATCGGACCCGGTGGAGGGCACCATTTGGTGAAGGTCAGCGCATCCGGACAGCGCTGCAGAAGTCGGGAGGCGATGATCTCGGCGCTTCCGTAGTGGTCGGCCATGTCAAATGTGTCAAAGCCGCTCTCCACATAGCGCACAAGATGATCGGCGGTCTCATCGGGATCCAGATCAATGCCGCTCCGCTCCATATCCGCGACTTGCCATAATCCGGTCAGGACGCGGCACATCTCCAGGCTTTCCGACAGCCGGAACCGGTCAGGAGGAGCGATGGTCAAAGCCGGTCTCCAGCGCTGACTTGATGATATCCAGCTCCACCCGATGCGTCGCCTGCAGGCTGGCCCACCGGGCATCGTTCATGTCCGCAGCGCGAAGAACTGTCATGGCGAGTCCTGCGCCTCTGGTGTCGCCAAACACTTCCTCTGGCAAGACGCGCACGAAAATCCGTGGCAACAGGGCTTCAGGTGTCTTGCCCACATGGTAATCAATCAAGTTCTGATCCATGTGTGCTTCGACCCGCACGTAGATCGCCGCGCCGTCCCTGATCGACCTCCCATACACAAGGCCCGTGGCGTCGATCTCGGTCCGCCAGGTCCCGAAGGACCAGAGGTTCATCCGCGCCGGATCGGACATGAACGCGAAAACCTCTTTGACCGACCGGTTGATCCTGATGAAAGCGGTGTCGCAGCTCATTCCGGTGTCCCCGAGTCACGGATCGCCTCGACCTCTATCTCGACCAGTGCGCCCGGCACGGCCAACGGCGAGCAGATTGTCGTGTTCGCCGGACGGGTGAAGCCGATGCGATCCTTGAGGACCTTGGATATTTTCTCGACGTCACCAGGATCGGGCGCAAAGACACGGGTTCGAACGATATCATGCAGGCCCGAGTCCGCTTCCTTCAGTGCGCCTTCGATCGTGTCGAGTGCCGTGCCCGTCTGTGCCTCCGCACCCTCGGCCATTTCTCCGGTGGAGAAATCAATTCCAACAGTGCCGGAAACGAAAATCCGATCATCGACCACAACCGCACGGGCATAGCCAGCCAGTTCCTCGTAGACGGAACCACTTAAGATATGTGTGCGTTGTCCCGTCATTTGTCCTCCAATGGACAGCGATAGGGGGCGCCGCAGCGCCCCCCTCTGATGTCACCGGCCATTCATTCGTCGAGCATCCTGATCAACTCGGCTACCTCGGCGGTGCTCAGGTAACCAGTCTCGACGTTTTCGTCGCCGTCGAGCTTCCAGGTCATTTTGGGTGCTTGGACGTCGCCGTTGTCGTCAAATGCCAGCGCTCCGGTGGCACCGACATAACGGATTGTTCCGCCGCCGGCGAGTAACTCCTTGGCTCGGGCAATACCTTCCGGGCCAGGATAGACCTCGATCCCGTCTGGCGAAGTCACGCGACGGATGTTGTCGCGGATATTGTCGCCGGTGATCTCTCCCGAAGCTTCCATCGCCAGTAGAACCACGGTAACCGCGTCATAGACCGAATGCAGGCCGGGCCCGTTTGGCGGGCTGTCGAAACGCGCTTCGAACATCTCGTTGAACGAAGCCACCGATGGCAGACGCGGCTGGGCGCTATCGTACCCCTGAAGGTTCTGCAGGTATTGGGAGCCTACGGCCTGGAAGTAGTCGTCTGACCTCAGTGAGTTGTTGACGACCAGGTTGTCTGTGCCTCCCAGCGAGAGCCATTCGCGGGTGATCGTTGAGCCATCCACGGGGAAGGCGACAAGGAAGAGGGAATCTGGGTTGCCCTCAAGTGCCTTGGTGACTTCAGCGCGATAGCTCTGCTGACTCTCGTTGTAAGCCACCATCGATGTGATCGAGCCACCGAGCTTGGCGATGTCCTGTTCGAAACGCTTGGCAAGGCCGACGCCGAAATCGGTATTGACATAGATCACGGCAGTGCGCTCGAAACCGCTATCGGTTACCAGTTTGGCCCCCATCGCCGATTGGCTGCGGTTGGTGGCGTAGGTACGGAACCAATAACCCTCTGTCTTGCCCTCCTGGGCGAGCGCGGTGAAGCTCTCCGACGAAGAGCAGCAGGAAACCTGGACGACTTTGGATGGCACAGCGACCGAGGTCAGGACCGGAAGGCTGACGCCGGAGGAGACGGCGCCGATCAATGCCTGAACGCCGTCCAGATCGACGAGGCTCTTGGCTGCGTCCACGCCCACGGCCGACTGTCCCTGCGTGTCACGAAGCACGTAGTCCACCGGGCAGCCCATGACACCGCCGGCCTCGTTGAACTGCTCGACCGCGAAGAGCCCGGTATCCGCAATGCGCTCACCCACCTGGCCCATCGGACCGCTGACTGGCAGGATCGCACCAAGCTTTACCGGACAGTCGACCGCGTATGCCGCGGACCCGAGGCCGGTCAATGTCGCGGCCATCGCCGCAAGTCCAATAGTACGCAACATGTACACCTCCCTGTTGTTGCGGCCCGAATGTTCCCTCGGACCGATTGGTCTGTTATTCGATAGATTCACTCATCGCACGGATAAAACTCCGAAATTGGCGCATTGTCCACCACTACGACCGTGCATGGCGTGAGACGTGCAACTCTTCCCCGATCAATCCGCGCGGACGGATCAGCAGTGTGGCGACAAGAACTGACCCGATCAGCACCGCCTGCATCGCGCCGCCCTGGGCCTGAATCTCGGATGGAACGATGCGTGAGATGATGAAACCACTCATTGTCCAGACGCCCCAGACAATCAGTGCGCCTAGAAGTGCACCATGGTTGTTCGCACTGCCGCCTACGATCAGCATGGTCCAGATCTGGAAGGTTACGATTGGCAGGAAATCCCATGGACTCACGTAGCCTATGAACGAAACATACAGCGCACCTGAGAGTCCCATGATCATGCAGCCGAGCACGAATGCCTCCAGCCGCACGCGCTCGGGCGACTTGCCCAGCGAGGCGGCGGCGGTTTCATCCTCGCGGATTGCCTTAAGCATTCGGCCCCAAGGGGACCTTACGATCCGCTCAAGAGCGGCAAAGACCAAGCCGACTACGGCCAATACCACCAACAGATAGAGCGTGTTCTGCGCCAATGGCCCTTCGGCCCAGGCCTCCGAGGGGTTCGGAATGCCGATCAGGCCGAGTGTTCCGCCGGTCAGGTATTCCCAGTTCAGGCAAACGAGTTGGATGGTCACGGCGATCCCGAAGGTGGCGACGGCGAGATACTCGTGGCGGAGCCTCAGTGTTGCAAGACCTACGATTGCCGCGCCTACGCCGGAGGCAATCATCGCGCCGACCAGTCCGACGACGAAGGGCAGTTCGAATCCGCCGAAGACCGCATCGCGTGTCGGGCCAGTCAGAATCGCCATCGTATAGGCTCCGATCGCGATGAATCCCGCGACGCCCGCATTGAACAGCCCCGTGAAGCCCCACTGCAGGTTCAGCCCAAGAACGGCAATTCCGAAAATCAGGGATAGGATCAGGAAGAAGACCAGATAGGAGACGAGGCCGATCATTTGGAGCGCTCCCCGAAAATGCCCTCGGGACGGAAGTAAAGGATCGCCAGAATCAGCAGAAACGGAACCGCCGGCTTGTAGGTTGTTGGAATGATCATCACCGAGAGATTCTCGGACAGGCCTACGATCATCCCCCCTAGAACCGCACCGTAGAGGCTGCCGGCGCCTCCCAGGATCGCCGCGGCAAAGAGGGGCAGGATCAGGCCGAAGCCGAGTTCGGGACGAAGCTGTACCGTCATTCCATAGAGCACTCCTCCCAGTGCCGCTCCTGATGCGCCGATGATCCAGACCCAGGTGATTATCCGGGCGACATTGATGCCGCTGACGCGGGCGAGATCGGGGTTTTCGGAAACACCACGCATGGCAATGCCGGTGCGTGAACGGGTCATGAACAGATGCAACGCTACGACCACAACGATGGTCAGGCCGAGTAGGAACACCTGATCTGGCATCACACGGACGTTGCCTGGCAGGAGAATGGCGAATTGCAGGGCGTTGGAGTAGTAGATCGGGTCCGAACCCCAGATCAGCACCACAAGATGCCGTAGGACGAGGGCCACGCCGAAGCTGGCGAAGACCATGGTCATATGACCGGCGGCGCGGCCAAGCCTCTGGAAGACGAAGCGGTGCAGAAGAAGCGCGATGACCGAGGTGACAACGCATGCACAGAGCATGGCTAGCAGGAGGGCGGGTCCGAAGGAGAAGGGACCGCTGATGTTGTCAAGAAAGCCACCGAAAGAAAGGAAGAACGTCACGAAGATCAACGCGCTGTAGGCACCCCAGGTCAGCAACTCGGAATGTGAGAAGTTGGCGAAGCGCAGCATCTTCATCGTGAAGCTGAGCCCGATCGCACCGAGCGAAACGACGGCGCCGCTCAGTATACCGTCGGCAATGTGCTGGAGGATCATTGGACTCCCTCCGGTTTCGCTTCACCCCGTTTCTGCCCAAGGAATATCTCACCGATCTCTTCATTCGCCAGAAGTCTGTCAGCAGGGCCATCGAGACGGTTCTCCCCCTCCGCCAGCACGTAGCCCCGGTCGGACATACGCAAAGCAGCCCTCGCGTTCTGCTCCACCAGGAATACCGCCGCGCCGCGCTCCGCCAATCCCCTGACGACTTCGAAAAGTTCACCAGCCGCCATCGGTGAGAGTCCGGCGGTTGGCTCATCCAGAAGCATCAATTCAGGTTTGGCCAGGAGAGCACGGGCGACAGCAAGGATTTGCCGTTGGCCACCGGAGAGGACGCCGGCTTTGTCATGCCTCCTGCCCCTTAGGACAGGGTACATGTCGTAGATTTCCTCGATCCGCTCCAGGGCTTTTGATTTTGGCAGCGGCGCACCACCCATGGTCAGGTTCTCATGGATGGTCAGGGTGGCGAAGACGTTCCCGGTCTGCGGCACGAACCCGACACCCATGCCGGCCAACCTGTGTGCGGCGATGCCGGAGATGTCGCGACCGCGCAGTCTTACCGTACCGGAGGAAATCCGCACCAATCCGGCAATGGCCTTGATCAGTGTCGACTTTCCCGCGCCGTTCGGACCGATGATCGACACGACCTCGCCCGCGTTCACATAGGCCGACACCTGGTGGAGGATTGGCAGATCACGGGCATAGCCCGCGATGACGTCGACCGCCTCCAGCGTTCGGACGGAACTCACGGCAAGTCTCCCAGATAGGCATTGAGAACCGCTGGGTCGCGGCGGGCGCCCTCCGCGTCGCCCTCATAGAGAAGCTGTCCCTGCGCCATCACAAGGATTGGATCGCAGATCGACATGACCACATCCATATTGTGCTCGATGATCAGAAACGTATAGCCGCGCGCATTCAGTGTCTTGATCCTGTCGATGAGAGTCAGCATCAAGGAGGGGTTTATGCCTGCCGCCGGCTCGTCCAGCAGAATGATCCTGGGACGGGTCATAAGCACCCTCGCCAGTTCCAGGAGCTTCAGTTGTCCGCCGGAAAGCGTACCGGCCTGATCATTGCGGACTTTGGTCAGGTCGCAGAATTCGATGACATCCTCCGCTCGCCTCCGGATCTCGCGTTCCTCGCGCGCGACCCGTCCCGGGCGCAGCCAGTTGTTCCAGAACCGCTCTCCGGACTGGCCAAGGGGTGCCAGCATGACGTTTTCCAGAACGGACATTTCGGGAAAGGGGCGCGGGATCTGGAAGGTGCGCGCAAGGCCCTCCGCGAAGACACGGTGTGGTGCGAGGTTCTGGATTGGGACCGCGTCGAGAAGGACTTCGCCAATATCGGGCTTCATCAGTCCCGCAATGGTGTTGAACAGCGTTGTCTTGCCTGCGCCATTGGGCCCGATCAGCCCTCCGATCACTCCCCGGGGCAGTTCGAACGAAATCGCGTCGACGGCGGTGAAGCCCTGAAACCGCTTGGTGACGTTGCGGACATTCAGTAGCGTCTCTCCCACGCTCAGACCGCCTTTACCTGCGCTTCGGCAGCGATGCGGTTGTCACACTTGCCGAGGTTGTATTTCATGATCCTGCCGTGACGCCCTGTCATGTCGCGTTCGAGTCCGTAGACCGGACCATGGGGGCCCCTTGAGCGGCTGCGGACAGCGTCGATTTCGTCTCGATCCCCATCGGACAGCCTGAGTTCAATTGCGCGTAGCGTCCGAGGTATCCGGTTCGCATAGCGCGCACCGACGATGACAGCGTCAATGTCGGAACTATCCAACGCTGTTCCCAGTGCGATGGTCGAGATGTCGGTTTGGTGGCGGTCAGCTACGGAGCGCAGCACAGCCAGAAGTTCCTGGAACAGTGCCCATCCGCCAAATTCCTCTATGATCAACCGATACTTGACCAGGCTTCGATTCCGGAAGTCAAACCCCGGATCCGACTTGCCGAGCCAGGCATCGGTCAGGAACCCACCGGCGAGTACACCGTAGGCAAACCGACAGACGCCGCGATTCCTCGCGAACGTGGCGAAGTTGCCGGAGGCGCGCCGGTCAAGGAGTGAGTGTTGGACCTGCACCGAGGCGATATCAATGGCATCGCACAGTTCCGCCAGATGCTGGGCATCGAAATTTGTCGATCCTATCAGGTTGATCTTGCCCTTGTCGCGAAGTGAGCCGAGGTGCCCAACGACGTCGATATGGCCCGGCACGCCGTAGTTCCACCAATGGAATTGTACGAGGTCCAATCGTTCCTGCTCCAGCCTCGCCAATGATCGGTCTATCCTCCTTTCGACCTGGGTCAAGGTGAGCGAAGCCAGATCGTCCCGGTCTGGAACATACTTTGTATGTATCTTGATTGATTCCAGTGCGGTTTGACCTCGGGTTCGCGCGAGTTCGGTCCGGAACCGACCGATCAGTTCCTCGACGCCGGTATAGATATCGGCACAGTCGAAAGTGGCGATCCCGGAATCGATGAACCGGACCATATCGGCAATCGCCTGATCCGGATCCACATCACCATGATCGCCCGACAGTTGCCAGCCACCCCTGATGATTTTCGAGATGCAGTAGCCTGACCGGACCGTGACTGTCGGAACCTCGACCCTGTGCTCAGGTTTCACGCCGCTCTTCCCATCATCACGCAATTCACTGCCCCGGCACTTTCCCTTGCAGAACCTTAACAGTCCCGGAACAATTGAAAAGAGTATATCGGGCACACGTGAAGATGGACCGTGCGACCGACATGGACTAACCTGGGTCGCGATACGGAGTCTTGGGATCCTAGGATGCTCGTCAACACAAAGCACGCTGGCTATTTCCTGTATCATTCAATTGGGATGTATCCGGGAAAGGAGGAGGACGTCGCCGCCGCCGCCTCAGAGTTTGCGGAGGTCTGGGCTGCGCCGAATGACAGGCAATGGGGATATGTGCTGCTAAGGCGGCAGGATTTCATAGACCACTGGCGGCGGATCATCAATGTGCCCAGGGGCTCGACCACAACCTGCGAGAGCGTCACCGAAGGTGTGTATAGGTTGATGCGGTCACTGCCTGAGGGGATGCTTAGGGACAGGCGCGTTCTCGTCGCCGCCGATTGCTTTCCATCCGTCCATTTTCTGTTGGCCGGGTTGGCGCCGAAGATGGGATTCATTCTGGACACAGTGCCGCGGAGCGACGGCAGGGCGTGGGTGGAGGCAGAGGACCTTATCGCCCGCTGGGGCCGTGATGTGGGGTTGGCCCTGCTGACATGGGTCACGTCAACCGCCTCCGCACGTCTGGATCTGGCTCCGCTGGTGGCCCATGGCCGCGAAATGGGCAGCATGATCGGTGTCGACATCACGCAGGCGGCGGGCCTTTTCCCCTACGATGCGATGAACCCTAAGGTGGATTTCGTGGTTTCGACGAGCCTCAAGTGGATGTGCGGCACTCCCGGTGCCGGCATTCTATATGTCGACAAGGCGCTGGTGCTGGAACTGGAACCCGAAGGTCGTGGGTGGTTTTCGCAGAACAACCCGTTTTCATGGGACCTCGACAGGTTTGAATACGCCCCTGACATTCGCCGCTTTGATGGTGGTACTCCGGGTGCAATGGCGGCGATTGTGTCATTGCCGGCGCTTAGGTGGCATGCGGAGCAGGATCATTCCGAGATGGCGGCTTGGAACCGACAGCTGGTGGACAGGATCATCGCACGCGCGGATTCACTTGACCTGCCACTCCACTCTCCGCGGAAGGCTGAGCAACGCGGTGGTTCCGTCATGTTGAGATTCCCGAACAAGCCCGAGGCGGCCGCGGCCGTCGGTGCATTGGGAGTCGAAGGTTACTCAGTCGACTTCCGGGGGTCTCTTGTTCGCCTTTCACCCGGCAACATGACGTCGGCTGACACCATTGATGCCGTTTTCGACATTACCGGGGAGGTGCTGAACCGCCGCAGGTCCCGCATGGCCGGCAAGGGGCAACAGAAGGGTGTGGAAATGAAACCTTCAGATATTCTGGGCCAGCTTGGCGGGATGCTGATGTCGGGTCAGGTCCGCATCGTTGACTGCACCGCAACCCTTGGCCCGGATACGCCGATTCTTCGTCTACCGGAGGATTTCGCGAGGAATACGCCGAAGGTGGAGATGCACAGGATAAGCGAATATGACGCCGACGGGCCGTTCTTCGCTTGGAACTGGATGGTTCTGGGCGAGCATTCCGGAACGCATTTCGATGCCCCCCACCATTGGATTTCCGGCAAGGACTTCGAGGATGGTTATACCGACACGTTGGATGTCCAGCGTCTGGTCGCGCCGGTCAACGTGATCGATTGTTCGAGCGAGGCTGCTGTGGACCCGGATTTTCTGCTGACTGTTGAGCATGTCAAGGCATGGGAAGCGGAGCACGGTGACATCAATCCAGGTGAGTGGGTGGTCATGCGCACCGACTGGGACAGGCGGTCCCATGACGAGGATCTCTTCCTGAACGAAGACCCCAGCCCTTACGAGGATGGTTCCCACAGCCCTGGTCCGACGACGGAGTGCATCGATTATCTTCTGGGTAAGGGCATCGTGGGCTGGGGAGCGCAATGTATCGGGACCGATGCAGGTATGGCCGGCAAGTTCTCGCCGCCGTATCCTGCGCATAACTATCTTCATCGTGACAACTGCTTCGGTCTGGCCTCACTTGCCAATCTCGACCAGTTGCCACCAAAGGGTGCCATTCTGGTTGCGGCACCGCTAAAGATCAAGCAGGGCACAGGCTCACCGGTCCGCGCTCTCGCTCTGATACCGGAAGTCTGATGGCCGAGCGTTCGTTCAGGTTGGGGATCAGGCATCTTCGATCGTCTGGGTCCCTTTGCCGCATTCGAAACCAGCGCCAATGGTAATGCCCTGACGATTGCCGCTGCATAATACATCGCCAATGCCATGGTTTACGACGATGTAATCCGGGTCGAGGATCTCAAGACCGGCGGATCAAGGGCAACACGCATCCCATGTCGGAGGACGTCGTTGGGCTGCTTCCGGCCAGTCAGGATTGCCGAATTGAAGGTGATTCGGCCAGACTGGTTTGGCTTGGCCGCTGGTTTCGAAAGGACCGTCGGCTCCATTCGGACCGATTTGGATCATTCGTTCCGCTCAATACTCTTGGTGGTTTGAGGTGTTATCGTCTGCGAACCCTGCGCCATTCGGCGGAGCGGGCGCTCATTGACAACTGGCTGGCCTACGCTGGGTGTAGCCCAGATTGTTGGCATGAGTCGCCTGGGTGTTATTTTGAGCCTTGATTTCCCGAGATAGGAACGCCTTTCGGTGGATCTTCGCCCGATAAAGTCAACCGAAAGTATGTATTGCCAACAGTCTGGGCTAGGCCCGCCTACGCTTCAGTTGTTGCTGCGAGGGTTGCCAAACCTGCGACTTAGTTCCTTTGCCGCCATCGCCTAACCAAGGGCTATTCGGGCAGGCATGTACGGGGTCAATCGAAGTTCGAAACGGTTCTTGGCATGGCGGAGCGGAAGGAAGATCGTCCCGACACCGCCGACCGCGTGCGGCGGCTTCGGGACGCGGGGCTTCTGGAAGAAAGCGGCGAAGAATTGAACCAAGCAATGAGGCCCCATCGAAAACTCTCCATGGGAGCGCTGACGGACTTGGTGGCGTTGGCTGTATGGCAAGTGGCTTTTAGGAGGCTCGGCGCCTTTCGATGAAACATTGTGAACTCGGATTCCGACGCAGCCTTTCATGGCCTGATCAGTTCAGAGGCGGAGGGAGGGCATTGGACTGTCCCGGGCATTCCATAAGGCCAGCGAGTGCTGACGGTGAGGTCGAGGTACGTGGCTGGCGGCAGCCTGAGCCCGAGGCCCAGGAGCCGGTCGAGGGAGGTCCGCCAGTGGCCCCGGCGGTTCGCAAGTCGCGGAAGAGTGTAGTCGCCCGGCCACGGTGAAACCGAAGGGAAGGCTGGCAGGATCAATTGGATAAGTACGCGTTTGTGTCTGTATTGTCGCCGGATGGTGGGGGTCATTCGATGATATGGTTCCAGTCTGTTTCCCTTGTCCTTATCCGAAGCGATGAATCAAAACCATGTTGACACTGGCATGCGCGGCACGTAAATGTGCTCCTACGGCACTGGCCCAGGTGGCGGAACTGGTAGACGCGCTAGCTTCAGGTGCTAGTGTCCTGTATGGACGTGGAGGTTCGAGTCCTCTTCTGGGCACCATCCCTAAATTGAACTCGCCTCCAAGGCCGAGGCAGGACTCCACTGGTAAGCTACGAGGGGAATTGGGAGGTCAGTTCGACCTGCCAATGGGGTAGAGCCTACCACCGTGCGACGAATGTAATTCCGTTTCTTCGTCGTGCGGAACAACGACCTCTATTGCATGGCACGCTCGCTGATTTACTGCGCCGCATCCATACACACCCGCCGTATGTTTGCCACTTAACGATAGCAGCGTCGCTCGAAGTCGTTCGATGCCTCAAATCGGGAGAAGAACTGATGGTCGACTTCAGCGCATATTTACTTGAATATAAGAGCCTCTTGCACAATTATCGCGGTTCGGGCGGCCGCGGCAAGCCTTTCGGTTCCGCCAGGGTCCCGTCACCGGTTCCGGCGGGTGCCCGGGGCGTTCCCATAGGCCGAAGTGTGGCGGAATGTCGCAGTTGGTGGCTTCAGGGACACCGCCCGCGCATGACTGGCCGCGCCGTCCCCTCCGGGGCGGCGTCCGGGGCGTCCGGCGCTGCCTGGGCCGGTGGTGTCAGATGGTGAGCCGCATCATCTGCCCGCCGGTCAGCGCCAGCACGCGGAGGAACAGGTGGCAGGCCACCCTGGCGTGCCCACGGACACGGACATGCCGTGCGCCGTACGAGTCCTTCAGGGCGGAGTTCACCCGCCCGCCGCTGGAGCGCTGCCGGTAACGCACCCGGTCGTGGCGGATGTGGCCCGCTTTCCGCTGCGCCAGCGCCTCTTTCCCGAGGCGTTCCTTCAGCGCCGCGTCGCGGCGC
This sequence comes from Paracoccaceae bacterium, assembly GCA_965203605.1. Lineage (GTDB taxonomy): Bacteria > Pseudomonadota > Alphaproteobacteria > Rhodobacterales > Rhodobacteraceae > JAPOUP01. Next base: position 498,457 of record OZ241902.1, read on the forward strand.
GGGTTGGTGTCGGTGATCGCCACGCGCCCCGTCAGGTAGGCGTGGAACCCGATCCCCGGGGAATCACAGGCCGCGTCCATCAGTTGGTGACAGTGGTCCACCCGCAGCGCCGTCATCCCCGGCAGCGGGATGGCGGCCTGGCTGTCGCGCGGCGAAGCGGAGGTCAGGATGCAGCTGATGGGGACGTCACCGTCGGCGGCGTCGATATGCGGTCTGTACCCCCTCCAGCTCTCCCTGTACCCCTTCGCGTTGCGTTCCGTCCCGGTGTCGCAGGCCTTCGGCAGCCCGTCGGCCATCTCCGTGGCGGTCATCCCGCCCCGCGGCCGCCGCTCCAGCCGGGTCGGCTCCTTCGGCCTTTCCTCCCCCTTTTTCGGGCGTCCGCGCCTGCGCTTCGGTTTCCCCTTCGGCTTCGGCTTCGGCGCCGGCCTCTCCCGTCCCATGATCGCCGTCGAGTCCCGCGATATGTGGCCCACGACCGAGCCGGAACAGCCGGAGCGGACCAGCGCCCCGTGCATCCGCTCGGGCAGCCGGGTCTCCGCGAACCAGGCGAAGGCCCTGGAGAAGGCCGGTTCGCCGGGAACCTCCGACACGCGGGACCAGCCGACCGGACGCCGCAGCGTCGGGTGGTGAGGCAGCCGGTCGACCGGCACCACCGTGGTCGGCATGTCCCGGACCGCCCTCCCGACGAAGGCCCGCGCCAGCGCCCTGCGGTCGGCGGGAGGGTTGCCGACGCCCCGGTGGCCGTGGTGCACGTGCCTCCCGCCCTCCACCATGTCCAGGACGGCGACGGATCTGGTGTGCCTCACGCCCGGCGGGCCGACCTCCCCGGCGAGGGACGGGAAAAGTTCCCCTTGAAAGCGCCGCCAGGCATCCGGTATGGATGATCGCAGGGACATGGAGCCGTCTCCCCGTATGTTGTGGCTGTAACACCCGACTCATACCAGAGGGGCGGCTCCATATCCAGGCCCCCGGTCAGAAAAAGCGTCCGTTTCCTAAAAAAACCGCCTGATCGGGGAGTTCTGCAAGAGGCTCATAAGTAATTGAAATATTGCTAATAAATAAGCTTGTGGTGCTGATACTCGTAGCGACATGATGGTTGGTCAACTACCGTTGGAATCGCCAAACAAAGGGCACTTGGTGCCCCCATGCCCTCATTCTTGCCGGTATCCGCATTCACACGACATGCTGCTGTTTCGTTTTCTCCCGGAAATGTGGACATGCCGACGCTACGGAGATAGGCGTATTCTGCAGACGACGATGCCAGGCCAGATGGATCGAAAGAGAACGACTCCGATGAATTTCGCCTCGCCGGAACGAGAGTTACGTAGCTTCGGATTGGTCAAGTCGTTGGGACGTGAGGCTCACCGGGCCACCAAGGGCAAGTCGTTGACCGACCAAGACAAGCAACGCTGCATGGAAGCGATTTCACAGTTCGGTGCCAATCCTCGGCATCCCGGACTGAACTTTGAGCGCCTCGGAAGTGAGCCCAGTCACAACCACTGGTCGATCCGCGCTTCAAAGGAGTTGAGGGTCATACTCAGCGTGGGCAAGATCGAGAATGGGCAGCCTGCAGAAGTGATGGTGGCCAACTTCGGTCATCATGATCAAATGTACGACTGGAGTAGCCGTCAGCGGTTCCATTCCGATGTGTCCGAAGGTGTGGAAATAGAAACGCCATCCCCAAGAGGAGGAACTTCGGCGTTTCCGCTCGCCGACTTCGAGGAATGGCAATTATATCTATATCCAGATCAGAAGGCGCTCGTGAAACGGCAGTTTGACCGGGAGGCGCGGCTGTACGGTGGTGCAGGAACCGGCAAGTCGGTTATCCTCCTGCACCGGGCCGCTCGACTTGGCCGAGAGAATCCGGACGGGCAGATTCTCGTGACCGCATTTCACAAGGTGCTCACTTCCCGGTTGGCGGAACTCTATTGTAAGTTGCCGAACGCACCAAAGAACGTGGAATTCCGCAGCGTCTTTCAAGTCGCAAGAAGTGTCATCGGAGATCTTGGAATTGATAGACGGGTTCTAGATGATGCATTCGATGAAGCATACAGGCGGATCGTACCGGGTACCCATGTACGTTCCTGCACACCGGAATACCTGCGGGACGAGATCGAACGCGTCATCAAGGGACGGTCGGCGAGTAAGGACGAGTATCTGGATACTGGTCGGTTCCAGCGAGTAGGGCGACAGCGCGGCTTCAAGAAACGTGATCGGGAGACTTGTTGGGCTCTCCGAGAGGCATGGGATGAAGAACTGCAGCGACGCGGTAACCGAAGTTTTGCCGATGCTTTGGAATTGGCCAGAGAGACTTTGGAAACGGAAGGCAAGCCGGTCTACCGGGCGGCATTGATTGATGAGGCTCAGGATCTGACCGCCTCGGCGATCAGGATGATCCGTGCTTCAGTCGCCGGTTCTCCCGATAGCCCAATTCCTCGTGACGGCCTCCTGTTCGTGGACGACAAGGCCCAGCAAATTTATCCGGGTGGTTTCAGAACGGCATGGGCCGGCCTTAACTTCAAGGGTCGTTCGGTGCATCTCTCGACGGGACATCGAACTACAAGGCAAATCGCCCGCGCCGCCGCCGCTGTTCGAGGCCAGTTCCTGGTGGACAAGTCGGATACTGATATCAACGCGGTCGAGGTTGAAGGCTACAGCCGGGATGATGGCCAGCTGCCAATTCTTCGACAGACAGACAAGAAAGAGCTTTCCGAAGTAATCAGCATCATTCGCCGATTGGTAGACACCGATGGCTACAATTGGCGCGAAATCGCCATCTTGTCGATGCACAGAAATGACCTGAATGCCTGCCACAAATATCTGATCAAGAATAGGATTCCGGCGTTGCTCCAACGCTATCGAGCTGGGGATCCAGACGGCGTTCGAGTTGTCACTTTTGACAGCTGCAAAGGTCAGGAATACCGTGCTGTTATCATTCCGAGAGTGGGAAACTCAGTCTTTCCTCTCTCAGAAGATGATAAGCAGGTTCAGACGGGAACCCTTCAGCTTGACTTGCCTGAGAGTGCGCCAGTCGAGGAATTGGACGCCGAAGCGCTCGAAAAGCGTCAGCTAAATCTGGATCGGCTCTACGTCGCGATGACCCGAGCGTGCGAACGTCTCTTTCTGATCTGCGGTGAGGCTCCGGGATTGGAAATCGAACGTGCGCGCGATCACTTTGACTGGTACGCGCCGTCAAGGCCTTTCGACCTGAGTTCAACCGATACCTCGTGAAGGTGATTTCGGGGATTTAACCGCCGACAATAGACGTGCGCTTCCAATCGTGTCTACCGGATTGACCTGGTTCTGCCTGCGAACCACGAATCCGCCAGTAAATGTCCCATTCCAGTCCGAAGTGCAGCACCAGTGCCGGAGGTGAAGGTGGTGCAAGACCGCCTGAACGGGCACTGGCGTCGGGCGTGGTGCTAAAGGACGCCCGCCTAGGTGTTCCACCAGCTCCGCCCCAACTGGCGCGAACCGGGGTGCCGCGAAGGGTTGGAATGGATTTCGTTGTCTCGTCCGTCCGGGCTGCGCCTTCCCTGCGGCGGCGTTGCGCTACCCGGACAGCTTGGATAGGTTCCTTAAAGACGGCACTCCAGCCGTCCCCGGGGCCGGACCCTCCGTTCCCGGGGTGTTGGAAACCCCGCCTTCCGGCCATTTCCGCAGGTCGGGCGCCGCCGGGAAAGACCGTTACGACTTCGCTGAACGCTTACCAGAGTCTTGCATCGACGACATAAGTTGGCTATCATCAATTAGAACACAAGATCAGTCAGCCCCTACGCCTTTATGTGATTGATCGTCGATTTGAGAATTGGGGGTCTGGGGAGAAACCGTTCGGTCTCGTGGTGATACTGGGTATCAGGATAGGGCGGCAGAATTCGATCAAGATTCTCAAGCGCACCGAAAGCACGATTCAGGTCAAGCATGGCAGACCGGTGTTCTGGGACCGCTGGCTCTCGGCTTAAGGGGCGCTTCACCGGTCAGAGGGTCCACGTGTTCCCAGAGAGTTTGCCGACAGGGCGCATCGGGCGCCGCCGTCGATGCCCGAGGGTGGTTGCGATGGGTTCCGCGTCCATGCCACGGGAAGGTATTGGTTTCCCGCAGAGCGGTCACGTCGCATGGCAATTCTACATAGGTGAACAACATGAATGTTTCCGCGCACAACATCGAAGCGGCACTTCCCGATCTTCCTACACCTGTCAGCAGCTGGCACGTCGAAACCGGCCCCGACTGGACCGAAGATCCGGCCGTCTGGGTTTGGGCGATGTTGAAGGACGACGAGGTCGACTTCGCCAAGCGCTCCCGATTGCGGTCGATCATTCGAGGCCTCGTATACGATACTGTCGATCCCTCGTTGCTGGTCTACGTCCGCTTTCGCGGCGCATCTGAGGTGGAGCGACAACAGTGAGCCTTCATTCTGAACTGCTGAAACAGGCCCGTTTCCTTGCCCAGAAGGAACCCAAGAAACCGACCCAGGCCAGCTTGCGGCGCTCAGTATCGGCGTCCTATTATGCGCTGTTTCACCTTCTGGTTGACGAGGCACCCAGGCTGATGCTGTCCGGTCACGGGCGTCGTCCACTACGCGACTGTTTGGCTCGAGCCTTTCAGCATTCATCGATGAAACATACGGCCGTCCAGTTCATGAAGCAGCAGATTTCCCCAAAACTGTCGTCCGGTTTCGAAGGTCAGCCAGTCCCAAAGCACTGATCGACGTTGCATCTGCTTTCGTGGAGTTGCAGGAAGCCCGCCATGAGGCGGACTATAACCGTGCGATTCGTTTCGCCCGGCGTGAAGCACTCGACTTCGTTGACCGAACCGGTCAGGCGTTCCGGGATTGGAACGACGTGCGAGGCGGTCTGCATGCGGACACAATCCTTATCGGACTTATTGCCTACAGGCAGATGCAGGGTTAGGCGCGATTGGTGTTATCGCAATTGGATTTACTCGCGTTTGGCATCCTCTGCCAGTCCTGCCGCAGAACCGGAAACCGTGAGCAGAAAGCCGTCTTCCAAGCCGACCCTCCTGAACTTCCCGCGCATGGATGCGGCCTTCCCGCCATCCGCACCGGGTTTGGCGTCTTCTTCCGGATCATTGTCAGATTCTCCAGGCTTCTTTTTGTTTCTGAAGCGCAGGCCGTCCTCCCATCATTACGCTCGGGATCCGGAGCGACGGGTTCTCCACCGCACGGTCGAGGCGCACTTTCGTCTGGAACTGCTTGGGACCTAAGCTCTCGCTGAAGGTCGGGAGACCAGCTTCCATGTTAAGCCCCACCTGTTTTCTGTGTCGCCGAGAGCCTGTTCCGATGACCTGCGGGCCTGTCCAGTGATACAGGTCCCATAGTGTGCCGGGAACTTTGGTGGACGGCCGCCCCGCGGGTCTCCAAGCGCCCGCGGCCCCTGATCCTGTTTGCTGGTAAGCCGCGTCATTCCGGCGCATTCCGGATCCGCTCAGTTGAGCCGACATTGTCATGAAGCGTCTCCCGGTTGCCCTCGGGCACCAATACGTGGTCGTTTCCGACTTCCGTGGTCTGCTTGGCCGTGTTCCGCCGAACATGCATCGCGTCAGCCATGGTAGTTCGATATTGTATCAGGAGAGACTCGACCAGAACACTGGGACGCGGCGTGAATTCAGGGCAATCGCTTTAGGATTTCGTCATCGGCGGCTCAAGTCCGACAGCGGCGCGGACCAGCTCGATCAGGGCCTCGTCGCTCCAGCCCGCCTTCTTCAGTTTCCCGCGCATCGCGTCCTTTCCCGGGGCGACCCTGGCGACGTTCAGCGCGAGCCGCCGCATCAGCGCCAGGTTCTCCGGCCCGCTGTCCGTCCGGTTCCGCTGCCGGTCCTCGTCCATGGTCACGTCCAGGACCCAGTGCAGCGAATTCTCCACCGCCCAGTGCGAGCGCACCGTTTTCAGGAACCTCTCCGGACCGAGCCTTTCGCTGAGGAGGAAATAACGGGTCTCCGTGCTCCGTTCCCCCCTGATCTCCCGCGTCGCGGTGACCTTTCCGACGGCCCGCAGGCCGGGCCAGTGATGCAGGTCCTGCAGGCCGTCCACATCGTGGCAGACGGTCGCCTCCCGGATCTCGATCCTTCCGTGATCCTTGTCCACATCCCTGAAAAACAGCATCCTTTCCGCGTTCTCCGGGTCCTCCAGCTGGATGCGCACGTCGTCGTGAAGCGTCTCCTGGTTGCCCTTCAGGGCAAGGACATAGTTGCCGCCCTTCCCCGTGACCGTCTCCGCGGTCGCCCGCTGCGTGTGCATGGCGTCGGCGGTCACCGTCCGGCCCCGAAGCTCCAGCAGTTCCAGCAGCGCCGGAAGCGCCGTGATCTCGTTCGACTTTCCGTCCACCCTGACCTGGCCGAGCAGCAGCCCGCTCTCCGCCGCGAAGGCGTGCACCAGATGGAGCGGCGACCGGTCGGCGGCGTCCCGGAACGACCGGCGCAGCGCCTTGCCGTCGATGGCGATCACGTCGCCGAGCCGAGCCCCCCAGTCGGCCAGCATCCGGGTGAGGACGCCGTGCAGCCCCTCCGGATCCAGAGCGTTGAAGAGGTGGGGGAAGGCGTCGTGGCTCGGGATTCCGTGCTCCAGCGCCATGAAACGCCGCAGGAACCCCTCCTTCATGCGCCCGAAACGCTCCATGTCGGCGCAGTTCCGCCCGCCTGAAAGGAAACACAGGAAGGCGATCGTCAGCATCTCCTGGAGATCGTGTTTCGTGGCGTTGCTGCGCCGGGGGTCGTCAACCCCATTGAAAAAACTGCATATGTCCTGCATCGGTTCCGCCCCGTCCGTTTGTTTTGCGGGGTCTCTGGACCGATTCCAGCTGGATGGAAAGTGGCGACTTTAAAAGCGATTGCCCTGGGCGTGAATTCCAGATCACGAACTCGCAGACTATTTCCCCAACGAATGTGGACCACGGCGCAGGGCGTTTCGCGTCCCGTGGAACGCCTTGCGGCTCCTTGCCCCATCTGACTGGTCCCTTTGCCCTTTCGAGGTCGCACGCCGGTCCGGGCAGGAATTGCAAACGAGGCCAAGACCATGCAGAAGTACCGCGAGGGCCAACTCCGGAACGACGCGCACTTTCACGAGGAAGGAATTTGGATGACTGAGGATGCCAGCCGCCACAACAGGAAGATGGCGAAAAAGAAGGTGGCTCGTGACAGGATCATGGCCACCAAGAAAGATGAAAAAGGATTGCTGATCGTACACACCGGAAAGGGCAAGGGCAAGTCCACAGCCGCCTTTGGCATGGTCTTTCGCTGTATCGCCCACGGAATGAAATGCGCGGTGGTCCAGTTCATCAAGGGCGGAATGCAGACCGGTGAGCGCGACCTGATCACCTCACGATTTGGCGATATCTGCCAGTTCCATACAATGGGGGAGGGGTTCACCTGGGAAACCCAGGACAGGGACCGCGATACCGAGATGGCCCAGGCCGCTTGGTCGAAGTCCAGGGAGTTGATCCGTGACCGGGCCATTCGGATGGTTCTGTTGGACGAGATCAACATAGCCATGAGATACGGCTATGTGGATGCCAGGGAGGTCGTGAGGTTCCTCAACACGGAAAAACCCGAAATGACCCACGTCATCCTGACCGGCCGCAACGCCGATCAGGGCCTGATCGATGCGGCTGATCTGGTGACGGAGATGGAATTGGTGAAACATCCATTCAGGTCGGGGATCAAGGCACAGATTGGAGTGGAATTCTGACCGGATGACTTCTGCCATGCGATATGCCCTAGACGGTTTCACGGCTTCCTTTTCGCTCATGTCGATCCTGTCTCCAGGATTGCCGTCTTGGTCTTGATTCTCTTGCTCCGGCGGATGGCATTCATGGACTGGCCAAAACCAGGCAGATGACGCTCTGATCAATTGACAGAATTCCAATGCAACTGCTCTAAGGAACTGTCCAACCATCACTTATGGTGCCGCCGATTGGGTCGTTTGACTGACCTGCACTTTGCCCGCCATCCCTACATGATTCCGAGGGGTTGCAGTGGCCGAGCCAAAGGTGCGGCCCGGCTCCGGAGGTTCCCGGTCCGCGGTTCCGGGAACCGTACCAGTTTGAGGTTCGGGTCAGGCCGACAGCACCTTAGCCACCGGCAACGGCCAGAAGGCGGCGAACCGATTCCACAAAATTCAGGAACGTCAGGCTTGATCCCTGGCCCCGTCCTCACCGGACGAAATCGGTCCGGACCCAACAAGTCGCAATATCGTGTCGATGTTGAACCTTAGCCGCTGGTCAAGCGCAACTGTGTTCATGAAGTCCCGCTCGAAAAGGATCGCGCCGGTATAGCGGTTGGTGAGATAATAGTAGCCGATCGCAGCAATTGTGATGTTCAGCTGAACCGGGTCAATTCCCTCGCGGAACACTCCATCCGCCACGCCGCGGTCAAGTAGATTGCGTACCATTTCGACAAATCGGCGGCTCGCCGCCCGGATACGGTCGGACTGCTGGAGATGGCGGGCACGATGCAGGTTTTCACTGTTGACCAGCCTGATGAACTCCGGGTTTTCCAGATAATAGTCCCAAGTGAAACGTACGAGCGTTTCCAGCGCTTCGCGTGGCGGAAGATGGTCCAGCGCCAGATCCTGTTCCGCATTACGGATGTCAAGATAGGCTTCTTCCAGAACAGTCTGGAACAGCTTTTCCTTGCTCCCGAAATAATGGTAAATCATCCGCTTATTGACGCAGGCTTTGTCAGCGATCATGTCGACGCGCGCACCGCCCAGTCCCAATCTTGCGAATTCGGATTTCGCGGACGCCAGAATAAGGTTCTTGGTGACCCGTGCGTCTCTACTGCGTGGTTTGGTCGTTTTCATGGCTTGCCATCCACCCTGCCCGTGTAGCCCTTCTAGGACCGGGACGCTCTGACATTGGTATGAATTTCACTTAGTCCGCACTATTAGGTCAGTTGACTTCACATGGAAACCACTTGGCAGAATCCATGGATTCGTTCTGATCTTTCTCTTTACAGGAGATGTTGGTTGCCGACCATTCGCGAGCGCAGCCCTGAATGCCTGGCCAGCAACGGTGACTCTGCGAGGTGCCCACAATCGCCTGTCACAGGCGCTTGACGTGGGGTCCGTGAGCAGGTAACCGGATGGTGCGTTCGCCGCTGCGTCTGCGGCGGTGGGCGCGAGACGGACAGGACGGGCCCCTGGGGCCCTGGCAATGAGGGAGGACCCGATGCCATTCATCAAGGGATTCATCGAGGCGGAGCGGGTGTCGCGGCGGAACCTGCTCCTGGCGGGGGCCTTCGGCGTCCCGGCGGCGGCGGCGCTGCGGATGTTCGGCCCGTCGCCGGCGGTTGCGGCGACCTACGCGGACCCGACGGTCGCGTGGAGCTACCGCAACCGGACGAACCCGTACTGGAACGAGATCGTCTCGGGGGGCGAGGCGTTCGTGGAGAGCCTTGGGCGTCCGAAGGACTCGCTGACGCACCTGATCAACGAGGGCTCCTCCGAGAAGTCGCTCGCGGACGTGAAGGCGCTTCTGGCGAAGACCGGCGGCGAGCTGGCGCTGGCGATCGACACCAACGACGCGCCGAACGCGCGCCCGGTGGTCGAGGCGGTGGCCGGGGCGGGCGGCTACGTGTCGACGATCTGGAACAAGACGGACGACCTGCACCCGTGGGACTTCGGCGACAGCTACGTGTCGCACATGACGTGGTCGGACGAGGGCCCTGCGGAGCGGACGGCGCGCATCCTTCTGGAGGCGATGGGCGGCCGTGGCGGCGTGGTCCACCTGGGCGGCATCGCGTCGAACAACCCGGCGATCGAGCGGCTGAACGGCCTGAGGAACGCGCTGGCGGACTACCCGGACGTGGAGCTTCTGGACGCGCAGCCCGCGGACTGGGACACGCAGAAGGCGAACCGGATCATGTCGTCGTTCATCACGCGCTACGGCGACGAGATCACCGGGGTGCACTGCGCGAACGACACCATCGGCTACGGCGTTCTGGAGGCGCTGCGCGCCGAGGGGATGGACGTGCCGGTCGTGACCTACGACGGCAACCCGCAGGCGGTCGAGCTGGTGCGGGAGGGCCGCATCCTGGCGACGGTGTTCACCAACCCGCACTGGGGCGGCGGCATCACCGCGGCGCTCGCCTACCACGCGGCGGTGGGGACGTTCCGCCCGTCGGAGGAGCCGCCGGAGCACCGGGAGTTCTACGGCCCGACCATCATGGTGACGCCGGAGGACGCGGCGGCGTTCAGGGCCAGCTACCTGGACAACGTGCCGACCTACGACTGGAACGACTTCTGGGGCCCGACCAACGGCCAGATCCGGTACGGCTGACAGGGGACCGGAGGGCGCGGCGCCAACCACACGCCGCGCCCCGGACACCGGGGTTCATCTCTCGGGACATTGATGACACGTTCTTCGGAACGGGAGGGCATTCATGGTTCAGATGACGGCACTTGGACAGGGCGCGTCCGCGTTCCTGACCCGTGAGCGCATCATAAAGTGGGCCCCGCTTCTGGTGCTCATGTTTCTTGTGCTGGTCTTTCCGGTTTTCGAATGGCTGGAGGACTTCCGCGAGGGCAAGGACCATATCTACCTGCTGGACTCCCGCTTTTTCTCGATCCGAAACGCCTCGCGCATCGCCGTCGCGGCCACACCGGCGCTGATGGTCGCGATCGGAGTCACCTTTATCATCATCATGGGCTCGATCGATCTCTCCATGGAAGGAACCGTCTCCGTCAGTGCCGTCGTATTCGCTTTTGCGTTTCTCGCTATGGGTGGGACATTGGCGAGCTGGGCCTGGCTGGCCATCCCGCTTGCGCTGCTCGTCGGCGGAGCCATGGGCTTCATAAATGGGCTGATCCATGTCCGGCTGAAGATACCTTCGTTCATGGCTTCGCTTGCCATGGGGTTTGTCGGAACCGGCTTCGCGCTGCTCCTGACCGGTGGTGATCGCATCAGGGTCGAGGACGAGATGTTCCGGTCCCTTCTGACCGTCCGGTGGTTCAGCTTCCCGATCATGTGTTACGTTGCTTTGGCCGCATTGCTCGTCGCCTGGTTTCTCCAGTCGCGCACCACTTTGGCCCGTAATTTCTATGCCATCGGCGGAGGAGAGGAACTGGCGCAGGCGAGCGGGCTGAATGTCGCACGGGTTCGAATTATGGGCTTCACTCTCGCAGGCGTATTCTTCGCACTCGGAGCGCTCATGGCCGTAGGCAGGATCGGGATCGCCGAAACCGTCACAGGCAAGGATTTCATGTTCATCTCGATCACGGCGGTTGTTGTTGGCGGAACTGCGCTTTGGGGCGGCATCGGAGGTGTCTGGAACACATTGGTGGGTGTCCTGATCGTGAACGTCATCAACAATGGCATGGTCGTGATCGGCCTGCCCAACTTCGTTCAGGACGGCGTTCTGGGTGTGTTGGTCATCATCGCAGTGGTGCTGTCCACGAACCGAAGAACGATAAGCTTCGTGAAATAGGGGCAGCGCGATGTACGAACTCAGGCAGGTCGACAAACACTTCCCTGGCATCCACGCGCTGAAGTCGGTTGATTTCGTGGTTAAGCGCGGGGAAATCGTGGGCCTTGTCGGTGAGAATGGCGCTGGCAAGTCGACGCTGATGAAGGTGATCTATGGCGCCTATCAGCCAGATGGCGGCAACATCTCGATCGACGGCAGGAACGTTCGGTTTCAGAACCCACGAAGGGCGATGGAACATGGCATCGGGATGGTGTTCCAGGAACAGTCATTGATCACGAACCTGACAGTGATGGAGAACATCTACCTTGGTTATGAAAACCAGTTCGTAACCTATGGGGTCATCAACTGGAGGGCGATGTCCGATGCCGCTCGCGAGCAGCTTGCGAAGGTCGAACTCGACATCGATCCCGCAACGATAACTTCCAATCTGTCCTTTGCCCAGCGTCAGCTTGTCGAACTCGCCAAGGTCCTGACGCTGGAAGAGCGGATTGATGGCGATCTCGTGATTCTGCTCGACGAGCCGACATCTGTCCTGGCCAGGGAAGAGGTGGAGCTGCTGTTTCGGATAGTGCGGGAACTGAAAAAGCGGGCCTCGTTCATCTTCGTCTCGCATCGGATGGAAGAGGTGCTGGAACTCTCCGACCGAATTTATGTGATGAAGGACGGCGAGGTCGTGGATGTCGTTGCCCACGACGACGCGGACATGGATGCGATCCAGCACAAGATGGTAGGCCGTGATGTCGACAAGGAATACTATCGCGAGCAGAAGCAGAAACCTTACGATAGTGGCAAGGTTCTGGCCAGTTTCGAGAATGTAAGCCTGGCAGGCCGGTATCGAGACATATCGTTCGAACTGCATCCCGGTGAGGTGCTCTGTCTCGTCGGTACCGAAGGGGCGGGGCGAGAGGCGGTTCTGCGTACACTGTATGGTCTTGAGGCGCCGACCTCGGGATCCGTTATGGTCAGAGGTGAATCCGTCGACCGATTCAACGCACGCGACGGCGTGCAGCGTGGCATCGGCTATGTTCCGAGGGAGCGCAAGGTCGAAGGCATCGTGAACGGCATGAACGTTTTCGAGAACATCACCCTGAGCCAGCTTCGGAATTACGCGACCGGCGGGATCCTGAGGGTCGGCGAGGAAAGGGCACTGGCGAGGAACTGGATCGAGCGCTTGGACATCAAGACGCCTTCAGAAAACAAGGATTGCGGAGGCCTGTCCGGCGGCAACCAGCAGAAAGTGGTGCTGGCCAAGTGGCGTTCGGGCGGATCGAACATCATGTTGCTCGATCACCCGACCCGCGGTCTGGATATCGGTGCCAAGGAAGACGTTTATGAAATGGTCCGCGAGATGTCCGATGCGGAAGTCGGCATCCTGCTGGTTGCCGACACCCTTGAGGAGGCCATCGGCCTTTCCCACACGATCATTGTTCTCAAGGATGGCGAATTCCAGAAACGGTTCGATGGAACGCCGGGCTCAAAGCCGTCGCTCTACGACCTCGTGCATCACATGATCTGAGTAGAAAATGGATATCGAACGCCTGAAACCGCATTTTCCCTGGATCACGCTTGTGGTGCTGGGGGGCCTTGTCGGCATCGCAAATCCGAGTTTCTTCGATCCCGGTGCGCTGATCCTGTTGATGGCCGATATCGTGCCATTGTTCATCATGGCACTGGGTATGACCTTTGCCATCTATATCGGCGGAATAGACCTTTCGGTGCAGCAGCTTGCCAACATGGTGACCGTGATCGCCACCGTCTACCTGGCGCAATTCGGAGTCGGCGTCGCGCTCTTCGCGCTTCTCGCAGGTGGCATCTTCGGCATGGTATCAGGTTACGTTACGACCCGTCTTTACGTGCCGTCCTTCGTGTCGACGCTGGCAATGGGATTCGTGGCTTTGTCGGTCGCGAAGTGGCTCTCTGGCCAGCGCGCGTTATATATGGATGCCACACTCCGGGATGCGAGTTTCGCCTGGATGTTTGGCAACACCGCAGGCATTCCGCATGAACTTGTGATTGCCTTGGTGCTGTTGGTTCTTGCCTGGTTCCTGCAAACCCGCACAACCTTCGGGCGATCACTGAAAGCGGTCGGCGCAGGCGAACTCGCCGCTGTTGCCTCGGGTATCAACGTCGATCGAGTGAAAATCATCGCCTTTGGCATCTCAGGTGCTTTCGCGGCAATCGCTGGCCTCATTTTCTCGGTTAAGCTATCGGGTGGCGATGCGCACCTCGCCAATGGCTTCCTTCTGCTGGCCATTGTCGCCGTTCTCGTTGGCGGGACACCTCTGACGGGCGGAGTCGGAGGCGTGCTGAATACGGCAATTGGCACCCTTATCGTGATGGTGATCCGGGCAGCCATGGTCTATCTTGAGATTGATGCCACGCAGCAGCAGATGATCTTTGGCCTTGTTCTCATCGTCGCGATCGCCTTGACCATTGACCGGTCGAAACTCCGGGGCGTTGTCAAATGAGCGACATGCGGGCTGCGGTTCTGGCGGAACCGGGCCGTTTCGAAATCAGGTCAGTTCCGCGCCCCGAACCCGGCCGCGACGACATTTTGGTCCGTATCGCCCGGACCGGCATCTGCGGAACTGACATCCATATTTTCAATGGCCATTATGCGGCGGACAGGCTGCCGATGATTCCTGGACATGAATTTACCGGTCACATCGCAGCTTCAGGCAAAGCCGTAACCGAACTGACCGTCGGCCAGCCTGTGGTTGTCGACATGAACATTGGCTGCACCCGTTGCTATTGGTGTCGACGGAACGAAATCCTGAACTGCCCGGAGATGCAGCAGATGGGGATTACGATGGATGGCGCGTTCGCCGAGTATATTTCAGTGCCCGCCCGTCTGGTCATTCCGGCGCCTGTCGACACGCCGGCGGAAGTCCTTGCATTGACAGAGCCATTGTCCTGTGTTGTTCGCGCCGCCCGCAAGTCGAGAGTCACATTTGGCCAATCGGTGGTGGTTATGGGGGCCGGGCCGATCGGAAACCTGCATATTCAACTCCTGCGCACCATCGGGGCCGCACCGATCATCGCCTCAGATGTCAGTGCGGATAGGCGGTCCACGGCGGAACAATGCGGTGCAGACCTCGCTGTTCGGCCTGACGCACTGAAGGAAGCGGTCATGACCGCCACGCACGGACGCGGCGCGGATATTGTGATCGAGAGCGTTGGAAGCCCAGCACTCTATGCCGCCGCAAAGGAACTTATGCGCAAGGGTGGTCATCTTGCCGCTTTCGGGTTGACCGGTATGGGTGAGACCCTGACGCTTGATATCCTTCAGACGATTCTTCAGGAGAACTCGGTCAAGGGTTCGGTTGCCGGCATGGGTGAGGACATGCATGATGCCCTGACGTTTCTGGTCCATGGCCGCATCAACACAGGTCCATTCACCGGGGCCGAATATGGGCTTGAGGACATCCAGCAGGCGTTTGACACCTTTGCTGACAGGACGAGTGATTTGAAGACCCAGATCGTTATGTAGGGAGACACGTCTATGCAGACAGAAGCCTATACCTCGAAGCCCAGGGGCATGATTCCAAACAGCCGCTTTCCGCTTCTGGTTCATCGCGGTGCAGTTCCAGGTGGTGGTGCCGGGGCAGTGAAGGAACGTTTCCGCGCAAATGGCTGGGGGAACAACTGGGAATTCCCCGGCATATATGAATATGCCCATTTCCATTCGACCAGCCACGAGTGTCTTGGTTGTGCGCAAGGCTGGATGGAGTTCTCCCTGTCGGTTGGCGAGGGAGGTTGGACACGCGTGAGGGTTGCGGCTGGAGACGCGATTGTCATGCCCGCAGGGGTCAGCCACGAGATGGTGGGTCGTTCGGACGACATCCTGATTTGCGGTGGCTATGCTGGAGGGCGCGACTGGGACAACATTCAGGAGAAGTTCCTGACCCCGCCACTTTACTACCAAGCCTGCAAGAATATCATGAGCCTGCCGATTCCTGACAGGGATCCGGTGACCGGTGAAATCCTGCGTCAGTGGCACGATGCGCCGTCCTCTGTCGATGGTGGTTGGAATGACTGGCGCGACGGGTTGGATGCGTCCAGCTGAATGGAGCTTGTGGATGGACGGGTCTATATCCGCGGTCGCCGACCTGCAGTTCGGTAAGCGATTCGTTGCCTTGATCATTCCTAGGTTTCGAATGATATGGTCAGGGTCACCGTGTCTACATCCGGAGCTGGGTTCGCTTCCTGTTCACGTGGAGCGATGTCAGGTAAATCCCTGAAGTTGACAGGAGAGCGGAGGGATCGGTTCCGTCTGGTTCGTTTTCTTCAGAAGGAGTCGGATTTGCTCAACTGGCTTTGATCGCTGGGGCGAGGGTCCTGAGACAGGCGTCCGGGCAATCCATCCAATCCAGAATTGGGAAACACAGAAACTGGGTCGACTGAAATGGCGGAAGCGGGATATGACTATGTCATTGTAGGGGGTGGGTCGGCGGGCTGCGTTCTGGCTTCGCGATTGACCGAAAATCCTGACGTGCGGGTTCTGCTGCTGGAGGCCGGTGGAAACGACAGGCATCCCCTGATTCATATGCCGGTTGGTTTCGCGAAGATGACGACCGGGCCTCATACCTGGGGCTTCACCACAGTTCCTCAGGTTCATGCGAACAATCGGGAAATTCCCTACGCCCAGGCTCGCGTGATCGGCGGTGGCTCGTCAATCAATGCCGAGGTGTTCACCCGCGGCAATCCATCAGATTATGACCGCTGGGCTAGGGATGAAGGTTGCGAAGGTTGGTCCTTCAATGAGATCCGGAAGTATTTCATTCGTTCCGAGGGCAATACAATTCTATCTGGCGAATGGCATGGAACCGATGGTGGGTTGGGGGTTTCGGACATTCCCGATCCCCAGCCGATGACGCGGGCCTTCGTTCAGTCCTGCCAGGAACTTGGCCTCCCCTACAATCCGGACTTCAACGGTGCAACCCAGGCGGGTTGTGGCGTCTACCAGACAACGACCAGGAACTATCGCCGATGCTCGGCCGCCGTAGGATTTCTCAAGCCGGCAATGGATCGCCCGAATCTGTTCGTGGAAACCGGCTGCAGGGCTAAGCGTATTCTTTTTGATGGCACGCGGGCGGTGGGGGTCCAATACGTCAGGAGTGGCGAAAGGAGTGTAAGGGCGACCAGTGAGGTGATTGTTACCTGTGGCGCAATCGGAACCCCAAAACTGATGATGCTATCCGGGGTCGGTCCCGCAGGGCATTTGAAGGAATACGGAATCAAGGTGGTTCACGACCTTCCGGGCGTGGGCCAGAACCTGAACGATCACTTTGGTATCGATATCGTAGCGGAACTTACCGGACACTATAGCCTTGACAAGTACAACAAGTGGCACTGGGCGGCGCTTGCCGGGATCGAATATCTGGCATTCAGGTCTGGCCCCATCACATCCAATGTCGTTGAGGGTGGTGCCTTCTGGTTTGCCGACAAGGATGCTCAGGTGCCCGACCTCCAGTTTCACTTCCTTGCGGGAGCGGGAGCGGAAGCCGGCGTGCCGAGCGTTCCGCCCGGCTCTTCTGGTATCACGCTCAATTCGTATACACTTCGCCCCAAATCGCGCGGTACTGTGCGGCTGAGATCATCAGATCCTGACGATCCTCCGCTTATCGATCCAAACTTTCTAAGCGAGCCTGATGATCTGAAGACATCGGTTGAAGGCGTGAGGATCAGTAGGGATATCTTTTCGCAGCCTTCCCTCAGGAAGCACATCAGGGAGATCCGTTTCCCCGATATGGGTGTGAGGACCCAGGAAGACTTCGAGGCCTATGCCCGCCAATATGGCCGGACTTCCTATCATCCGACCTGCACCTGCAAGATGGGCACGGATGAGTTGGCGGTTGTGGATCCGCAGTGCCGGGTGCGTGGACTCGATGGAATCCGCATCTGCGATAGTTCAATTATGCCCAGCCTTGTGGGTTCGAACACAAATGCACCGACGATCATGATCGCCGAAAGGGCTAGCGACCTGATCCGAGGCAACCGGTGACATCATGGCCGCAATGCGGATATGCAGGTATGGCTGTGGGTCGTGTCGTTGCGCCTATGTTGCATAAGGTGTGTCCAAGGCACCGCTGCGCTGGATCGCGATTGGTAGGTCGATTGCCGGGATAGCGCAGGCGCCACCGTCCTTTGGTTAACGGCATCAGACCGGCCCTGCGGGAGAATCGCTTCTTGACCGTTTGAGTTGACGGCTTTGCCGGAGGAATGACTCCTTCAAGACCAATTGTCGTTGATCTCCGTTCGAGTCGCCCTGATCTGGAGGTGGGCTATGGTCAGTCCCAATTCGGTGCCCAAGGGACAAGATCCTCTGTTACGATCCGGTAGCCCGTGTGGGTTAGCTTCTCGATCCTTGCCATATCCACATGAGACAATGTGAAATCCATGATATCAAAATTGGCCCTGATGTTGTCAGGCTTTGTCGACATGGTGTTCACACTGACACCCTTCTGGATAATCCAGCGGAGCACGACCTGGGCCGCGCTCTTTCCGTAAGCTTTTCCGATTTCGCCGAATTCCGGATGCTTGAAGACCTCACCTCGCGCGACTGAGCAGTAGGAGGCTAGCGGGATTCCAACCTCGTTCGCTCCCGCCAACAGCCTGTCCTGATTCAGAAGTGGATGAAACTCAACCTGATTCGTGACGATGGGGGCATCGACGACGCCAACAGCTTCCTTCATCATTGAGACGGTGTAGTTGGAAACGCCGATGTTCTTCGTGAGGCCTCTATTGAGGCAGTCTTCGAGCAGGCGAAGTGAGGGCGCGATGTTACTGTCCATGGGAGGCCAATGTACCAGCAGCACGTCAACCACATCGATCTGGAGGGCTTTCAGACTGGCTTCAACCGATTCCAGGAATTTGTGTTCATCGAAATTGCCGGGAAGCACCTTGGTGGTGATGCATAGTTCGTCGCGCGGGATGCCGGTGGCCTTGAGTGCTGCACCGGTCTCCGCCTCATTCTGATACATCTGTGCCGTATCGAAGGTGCGGTAGCCGATCTCGGCCGCCGTCACGATGGCATTGTGTGCCTCTTCTCCGGTCAAGGGAAAGGTGCCAAACGCTCGTTGGTGGGTTTTCTCGAAATATACGGTCATGCGGTTCTCCTCGAATCTCCTAGGGAAAGTAACTCACCAGTTACCAAATTCAAGATAGCAGGTTTTGAAACCAGGCTCGTTCAATTGCCGTAGCCCCGATAGGCATGATCGTCATGCGGCTCAGACAGATTAACCCGCTTCCTTACGCGCAAGGTTGAAGTCAGAGGCCGGTAGATTTTGTGAAAGGGCGAGCGTCAGCCTGCCAGCCAGGAACTTCGTCAGCATGTATGGCTCGGCGCTTACTATCGGACGGCCATCTGTGGCTCCGGAAAACTTCCCGCGGCGAAGCCTGCCCTCGTAAGACGTATATCAGCCCGAGAATTGTCGGCTCACACAGTGGGCGGATGAGGCGTTCGATACCCTCTTTGCAAAGCGCCAGCCCAAGTCCAGAGGTTTTGACTTCGGTCAGGTTACGCCGGTCACCAAGGCGTTGTGGACGAGTGTGACTGGGGGTTGCAACCAAGACCGATCTGGAGAAACTGGAAGCCCGCCTGATCTGGCGCATATTTGTTGTGGGCTTCGCCTTAGGCGCCGTCAGTGCTGTCCTGCCTTGTTTCGCTTCGCCGAGAGTTCATGATGCTCCCTGGCAAGTTCAGACTGTTGTCGGCGAGACGCTTCGGTCCAGTCATTCCGCCCGCTTCAGAAAGTCGTCAAGCCGTTTGGAGAGCGAGGCGTTCTTTTCGACATGCTTAGCATAGTAGACAAGCGACGCAGCCGCTGTTCGTTGCTTGAACGGATCCCAGAGATCGACGATCCCGAGGAGATCTTCAAGATCAAGCGCTTTGACTCCCAGAGCTTCGATGGCCTGCTTCGCGCCATCCCTGAACTCCAATGCCACGAACATCCCGATCGCTCCTCGCCGTCCCACCTCGTTGGCGAAACCCTTGATGTCGGGCACGCTGTTGGCGTCGAAAGAATACTGTTTGACCTCCGCCGTTATCGCGAGCCGGGCACCTTCCCAACAATCAATGTCCCCGATACGTTGCAGGCGTCTGGATCCTGTCCGCACCTTGTCAATTTCGATCTGAAGATGGGGATTATCGGCACGTAAGAATCCAAATATCATTCCTTGAAAGGCGGCCCCGGTTGGTTCCCCCTTGTGTGCTATCATATCAAATCCCTTAAGTAGCAGTCTGAATAAAGGGGGGTCTGTCTGGACAGCGGAAGGATCGAATTCGTGGCTCTCCAGCGTCGACAATACGTAGGCAACGACACGCTCGCGCAGAGCCTCCAGTTCCTGTCGCGAGCATATCGTCAAAATATCCAACCAATGCCAGTAATCCTGCCACGCCTGCGTCGCATGTGGGGCACAGCTTGGATAGTCAAAACGTTTGTGCTCGGCTCGGAAGAACCGTTCGGCCGTGTTGTAGAACGGGCGTAGGCTGAGTGTCCGGCCATCTGAAAGGGAGACGACCAGCGTATTGGCGTGTTTCCCCGGAGACCGGAACTTCTGACGGGGGTACGCGCTGAGAACTTCATCAAATTTACTGGCGTTAAGCGATGGGACATCAAGTTCCAAGAATAGGTTAATGAAAGACACCAAGAGGCCCGCGGAAAATTTCCTGCGGGCAAATCCGTCGATAAACTGGTTGTATAGGTCGTCAGTAGTCATTGCCATATTTCGCACCAGAATTGACCGGAATCTTTGACGTAGGGATAGCTCTGGGGTATCCACTACATCATGAAGGCTCACAAAACCATACGGCTGGTTCTGAAGGTAGACCGAGGCATCGTGCCGAGATTCAGGATCAAAGCTGCGACCTGCGGTATCAGGCAAAACAAACTGTGGTGGGACATCGCTGCGACTTATCTCAATGGGACCATCCGAGGTGCGGATGGTGATGGATTGAAGGATGCCTAACCGTTACTCCACCGTTCGCTCGGTCTTGCTCGAGCGTGGTCATGAAGAGATTGGACACCATGGCAGGGAGTGGCTTGATGAACTGCGCACGAGGAATTTCAGGATCTGGAAGGAACTGCGGACGAATGGCATGCAACCACGCCGACATCTTTCCGGTCGTGTGACAAGTATCTACGCTGATGCACTACAGTGGATCGAGGGTGTCCCGGAGAATTCCCTCCATGCAATTGTAACTGATCCGCCTTACGGTTTCGTCGAGTATCAGGAGAAAGACCATTCAAAGCTGAAAGCCGGCAGGGGTGGGGTTTGGAGGCTGCCGCCTTCGTGGGATGGAGCGCGTCGACAGCCGCTTCCGCGCTTCACCGTATTAACCAGCTCGGATCACGACACGCTTGCGAAGTTTTTCGGGGATGTCGCTGAACGGGCGATTAAGGCGCTCGTACCTGGAGGGCATGTCTTCATTGCGTCCAATCCGCTGCTGTCAACCATTGCGTTCCATGCATTCCAGAAGGCTGGCTTCGAGAAACGTGGCGAGGTTATCCGTCTCGTTCAGACGCTGCGTGGTGGAGACCGCCCCAAGGGATCGGAACAGGAGTTTGCTGATGTGACCGTCATGCCACGCTCGGCATGGGAGCCTTGGGGGGTGTTCCGCAAACCGTTCCCAGGCACTGTCGCCAGCAATCTCAGGATATGGGGTACAGGGGGGCTTCGTCGTGTGTCTGAGAGTGAACCATTTCGAGACGTGATCGCATGTTCTCCAGCGCGCGGTAGGGAACGGGAAATCGCTCCTCATCCATCCCTGAAGCCGCAGCGCTTCATGAGGCAGGTCGTCAGGGCGTCTCTGCCGCTTGGTGAGGGTATCGTCTGCGATCCATTTTCCGGTGGCTTGTCAACCCTCGCAGCAGCTGAAGCGGTTGGCTATATGGCGATCGGAACTGAAAGGGATCCGGATTACTTCTCCCTTGGCTGCACCGCGTTTCCGGCTCTGTCAACACTTTAGGAAGCCTCCGAATCTCGTGGTCTGTCTTGGAAGCTCGGCCTCCATCCGGCTTGCTCTGCCAGAATGATCGGCATTGCAAAACCTGCATTCAATCTTCACCAGCAATTCCTTTCTGAGCGCGGGAGAAGTAATGAAGGGGTCTGTGATCGCGGCAGCTTTTCTGTTTGTCGGTTCCAGGGGAGAATCGAGCCGAGGTACCCAATGGAACGAATTTGGAATGAATTGGCTGCGAAGCGAGGACGAGCGTGGAGTTTCCGAAGATCTTCCGATTCTGGGCGACGCATTTGCCTAGGTGGAGGTCAGGCGGCAAAATCGGAGAAGGTGTAGCCCAATCTGGTTGGTGATCGTAAGTCCCTTTGCCCTGCACCTAGGATCTCGCTCCATTCCCAATAGCCTGAAAACGCAATTCAAAAGGGGTTTCTCGAAATTTGTGAATAAGCTGCAGCGCGACGGTTGCAGGCGCAGGTCGCAGCCGCCAACCAGATTGGACTAAACTCCATGAGTAGCTGGTTAAACTCAGCGTATCCCGGCACGAGAAGTAGCGCTTCCAAGTCCGGACAGCCGCTGCCAATGAAGCGATTTTGAATACTGTTCGAAGGCGCTTGACGTGGGGTCCGTGAGCAGGTAACCGGATGGTGCGTTCGCCGCTGCGTCTGCGGCGGTGGGCGCGAGACGGACAGGACGGGCCCCTGGGGCCCTGGCAATGAGGGAGGACCCGATGCCATTCATCAAGGGATTCATCGAGGCGGAGCGGGTGTCGCGGCGGAACCTGCTCCTGGCGGGGGCCTTCGGCGTCCCGGCGGCGGCGGCGCTGCGGATGTTCGGCCCGTCGCCGGCGGTTGCGGCGACCTACGCGGACCCGACGGTCGCGTGGAGCTACCGCAACCGGACGAACCCGTACTGGAACGAGATCGTCTCGGGGGGCGAGGCGTTCGTGGAGAGCCTTGGGCGTCCGAAGGACTCGCTGACGCACCTGATCAACGAGGGCTCCTCCGAGAAGTCGCTCGCGGACGTGAAGGCGCTTCTGGCGAAGACCGGCGGCGAGCTGGCGCTGGCGATCGACACCAACGACGCGCCGAACGCGCGCCCGGTGGTCGAGGCGGTGGCCGGGGCGGGCGGCTACGTGTCGACGATCTGGAACAAGACGGACGACCTGCACCCGTGGGACTTCGGCGACAGCTACGTGTCGCACATGACGTGGTCGGACGAGGGCCCTGCGGAGCGGACGGCGCGCATCCTTCTGGAGGCGATGGGCGGCCGTGGCGGCGTGGTCCACCTGGGCGGCATCGCGTCGAACAACCCGGCGATCGAGCGGCTGAACGGCCTGAGGAACGCGCTGGCGGACTACCCGGACGTGGAGCTTCTGGACGCGCAGCCCGCGGACTGGGACACGCAGAAGGCGAACCGGATCATGTCGTCGTTCATCACGCGCTACGGCGACGAGATCACCGGGGTGCACTGCGCGAACGACACCATCGGCTACGGCGTTCTGGAGGCGCTGCGCGCCGAGGGGATGGACGTGCCGGTCGTGACCTACGACGGCAACCCGCAGGCGGTCGAGCTGGTGCGGGAGGGCCGCATCCTGGCGACGGTGTTCACCAACCCGCACTGGGGCGGCGGCATCACCGCGGCGCTCGCCTACCACGCGGCGGTGGGGACGTTCCGCCCGTCGGAGGAGCCGCCGGAGCACCGGGAGTTCTACGGCCCGACCATCATGGTGACGCCGGAGGACGCGGCGGCGTTCAGGGCCAGCTACCTGGACAACGTGCCGACCTACGACTGGAACGACTTCTGGGGCCCGACCAACGGCCAGATCCGGTACGGCTGACAGGGGACCGGAGGGCGCGGCGCCAACCACACGCCGCGCCCCGGACACCGGGGTTCGCCGTGGCACACAATTCGCCCTGGACTTGGTGACCTACGGAGCGCGGCCGCCGCCAATCCGATCAGACGAGGCGATTGGAACGAGCACAGGCTTCCACTCGCAATTCGGCGGCTGAAGCGGGCTGAATCTTCCCCGTGCCTATTGCGTGCCACGCCGAAAGGGTCTGTCATTTTCTGAAATACGGACGGCAAGTTGTGAATGCAGCTGACGATCGATCACTGTCTGGCGAAAGCTATCGGGAATATCCTATACAGAGGCGAAATCGCTTCAGACGGTTTCGGGCGCTTCATTGGGCGCGAATCACGGCCAGATATTGAGGCTTAACTGAATGGGCCAGCTTTCAAACACCGGTCCGCCGGGGCACGCCGAACCCAGGAGATGCGGCGCGGACCATTGTCCGGAACATGCGGTGCCAAAGGCTGGCAGCCATGCAAGAGGCTGGAACCAGCGTAGCCAATCAGTTACTCAATCTGAGATCATTCGGTAGTGGAGGTGTCGTGACGAAGAAGATGACCGCCGCTGAGGCTGTTGCACGCATTGCCGACAAGAGTAAGATCGCAGTGAATTCGTCGAGCGGACTGTGCTGCCCTGACGCCATTCTCGAGGCACTTGGAAACAGGTTCGAAGTCGAGGGAAGGCCCCGCGACCTGACCATGATTCACCCTATCGCGGCCGGAGACTTCTTCGGCACCAAAGGGGTCGATCACATCGCAAGGCCGGGTTGCATCTCCAGGATTATCGGCGGGAGTTACCCTTCCGGACCCACCAAAGCCGACCCGCCGCTGATCTGGCAGATGATTACAGCCAATCAGATCAAGGCCTACAATGTACCATCCGGAATCGTGTTCGATATGTTATGGGAGGGTGCAGGAAAGCGGCCAGGGGTGCTTACCAAGGTTGGAATGGAGACCTTCGTCGACCCGGAACTTGAAGGATGCGCAATGAACGATGCAGCCCGAGCGGAACCCATAGTGCGACGAGAAGTCTTCGATGGTGATGAATGGCTGTATTTTCCAGCAATCCGGCCCGACGTATCTATCATCCGTGCAACCACTTCGGATGAGCGCGGAAACCTGGGTTTCGAGGATGAAGGTGCATATCTTGGCGCAATGGAGCTGGCACTTGCCGCACACAATTCAGGTGGCTTTGTGATTGCACAGGTTCGGCGCGTTGCCGCGAACGGTGCCATATCACCCAAGAATGTGCATGTTCCCGGAATTCTTGTCGACGCAATTGTCGAAGCACCGGAAATGTTCCAAACGACCGCGACTCCTTACGATCCTGCAATTTCGGGTGAGCTGATCCGTCCACTCAACAGCTTCAGCTTGATGGAATTCGGTGTACAGAAAGTCATCGCCCGCCGGGTTGCCAGGGAACTGCGCTGTGGCTGGGCGGTAAACGTTGGATTCGGCGTTTCGGCCAATGTGCCGCGTGTTTTCCTGGAAGAGGGCCGTCATGGTACCGTCACCTGGGTCATCGAGCAGGGGGCGGTCGGCGGCATCCCGCTTCTGGACTTCAAGTTTGGCTGCGCTTCGAATGCGGAGGCTTTCGTCGCGTCTCCACATCAGTTCTGCTACTTCCAGGCTGGAGGATTTGACGCCTCGCTGCTTTCGTTCCTCGAGATTGACGCTGAGGGGTCGGTCAACGTTTCGCGACTCGCGGCCACGCCCCACCGGACGGCAGGCGCGGGAGGCTTTGTCGACATTACCGCTCGTGCCAAACGGATCGTTTTCTCAGGCACTTTCAATGCCGGTGCCAGAATGCGGGTCGATGAAGGCCGTTTGCAGATCGATCACGAGGGAAAGATCGCAAAGATTGTCCCAGCTGTAGACCAGGTGTCCTTTTCCGGACGTCGAGCCGTTGCCCAAGGGCAGGAGGTCACCCTCATTACCGAGCGTTGTGTGATTAAGTTGGACGAAAGCGGGCTCAAAGTAACCGAAGTTGCCCCAGGGCTGGACCTACAGCGCGATATTCTGGATCAGTCTGCCACCCCGCTCAGGATTGCGGACGATCTTCGCACAATGGAACCCGCGCTCTTCAGGGAAGGACCGATCGGATTGGATCCATGACCGACTTCCGCATCCGTCTCTCTTCCTCGGGCGGGATCGCGAAACTCGTTCTATCACGGCCAGAAAAACTGAACGCGCTTGATTCCGACATGGTCGACGAACTCTCGCAGCGATGTGCGGAAATCGATCGGTGTTCTGACATTCGGGTCGTCATTCTGTCCGGAGAAGGCAAGGCGTTCTGTGCGGGTGGTGATATTGATGCTTGGTCTGGTGAAAGTCCGGAATCATTCGGTCGGCGCTGGATAAGGGATGGTCATGCCGCTTTTGATTCCCTTGCTCGACTGCGGCAGCCAGTCATCGCTGTGCTGGACGGTTATGCATTGGGCGGTGGTCTGGAACTTGCGGCTTGTGCGGACTTTCGGGTGGCGGAAGAACAGATCAGGATCGGCCAGCCCGAATCCGGTTTAGGGATCATTCCTGGCTGGTCTGGAACCCAACGTGCCGTTCGTCGGTTTGGTGCGCAGGTCGTTCGACGGATGGCTCTTCTTGGCGAGACCTTCTCTGCGGATGAGGCTTTGGCTATTGGTTTGGTCGACCGGGTGGTCGAACTGGGGCAGGGTATGGCAGAAGCGGAAGCCTTGGCGGAATCGGTGCTCGCCAGAGGGCCTTGCGCAACGGAACTGGTGAAGCTGATGATTGCTGCGGCAGAAGGTGAAGAGCGTGAACGCGTGATCGAATCGCTTGCTGGCACATTGGCTGCGGGATCCCCGGACCTAGCTGAGGGCCTAAGGGCATTCCGTGAGAGACGGTCACCAAGGTTCCGGGCGAGTTAGGGCTCTTGCCAGAATTACCTGTCCTATTTGCCGCTGAGTGTGATTCGGCTACCATTTGCCCGAACAGTTCTTCAGAGAATCTCCTTGATTGTGTAACTCCCATAACCAAGAAGCCTGCCTGTTATTCGAGCCAGTATCCCGAGACCGTCGCGGCAACCCCCTTGCGGTTGTGGCGCAGCTGGACAGGATCTGCTTTGATGCCATGACGCGCCGGCGCGGTCACTTCCATCAAAGGCGTCGCCCTCGGCCCAGGATTGCCAGCGCAAGCGCCACGACGATGATCACGTCAATAACGATAAATGCCCTCATCACCCATTTCCGGACTTCAAACTCATCGCGCTTCACAAAAGCTACGGTTCCACCTGCCGCAGCTAGGACAAGCGAGACGGTCTGAGAGATTGTACCGCCTATGCCTGCCACGATCAGATATCCGAGTGCCAGATAGACCAACTGTCGCGTTACCCATATTTTCCCAACTGATGTCAAGTTATTGAAATTGAGCAATAACCGGCCTTTCTGACTCGAATCCACTGGAATCGGTTACCACCGGCCGGCCCCTTGACAGATCCGACCCCGGCGGTTCCCCCTCGCGCCGCACTTTCCGGCCCCCAACCCAACCCGGTCGGACCGGTCGGCGGCGGCATGCGCCGCTAGGGAACGGACTAAAGGAGGCCGACCATGACCGACACAACGGACCACATTGAGGCGGCGTGGCCGCCGGCGGGGGCGTTCCCCGTGCCCGGCGCCAACGGCGCGATAGCCTCCGTCGACGTGACCGCGCTCGACCTCCCTTCGGAGTAAATCGACGCGAGCCCGGCCGCCGGCGCGGAGACATCGAATCCAGCATAGCGTGACCTGGAGCATGGGCCTGTCCTTCATGGACTGAAATCCGGATCTGTCGTCTTGATGGCAGCCGTCCGGTCCGTTTCCGTTCCGTGTTCGATCAGGTAGGAGCGGAACGAGGGGATGGGGGAATGAATCCGGCCCTTGGGATTTCTGTACAACGCGCCCGGATGGATGAGGCGGTCGATGAACCATCGGGCCGACCTTCCTTCCGGAAGCCTTTGGCGGGGGCGGTCCACGACGCTGTCCAAGACCAGTTCCTCTACCTGTCCGATGTGCATGCCATCCCTCAGCCCCGTCATCACCCGGGCGGTGAGTATATCCGCCTCCTGCATGTCAAAGTCGGTCTGGTCACTGTAGTATTCCTGACGCAGGGACCATGTCATCCTTCGCATGGCGGGCCAGTTCATGGAGCCCATGTCCCCGTCCTCATCCAAGGCCGTCCGTCCCAAGACCTCACCGGCGAAGCGCAGGTGCCGGGGCCAGCCGTCGCAGATGTCGGCCAGCGCCTCCAGCTGCGGGTTGTGGCGGGCGGTGTCGAGACCGAAATATATCGCCAACTTTCACATGAAGTCCCGGGCCTGGAATTCCGTCAGAGGTTTGACCTCGTGGATTCTCCGCCCGCGTGTCAGGTTCATTCGGCGGGCCTTCTCCGCCGTGTCGGACAGCCCGGCGAGCGCCAGTATCAGAGGCAGACCGGAGATGCCGTCGTGGATGGCATGCAGGAAAAGGGCTTCCGGCGATGTCCGGTCCCTGTCGAACCGCTGTGCCTCGTCCACGGCGACGATGATCGGGACGGAGTGTTCCGTCGCCGGATATGCGCTGGCCACCTCACGGAGTGTTCCGGGGACCTGTTCATCGGCGAACCGCACCGAAAGTCCACCGGGTCCGGCCCCGAATCCACTCACCCGTCTGATTCGGTCGGCCAGGGTCCGCTTCCATTCCAGCCTGTCCATGGTCCAGGCGTCGAGCACCGCGCCGACACCTATCCGGGGATCGTGAAGGAGATCGGTGGAGGACAGGACAGCGACCCTTGGCTTTTTGTCCGTACCCAACCAGAGTTTCTGCATCTCGTGCAGCAGCGAACTCTTGCCGGCATCTGGTGCGCCTTGGATGATGCGGGTTTTCTTTGCCTCCCCGGCGCTGTGTTTCGCTGTTGTCAGGACATCCGTAAGGATGGTGCCGTGGCCGACGAAGACCGGCGGTGGGGTGCCCTCGCCCTGCCGGAGGTATTCCCTAATTCGGGCACGGTTGATGGGCATGGATTTGCCTTCATACGCCTTCCCTGTTTGCGGAGACTACCGCAGTCCAGCCAGGAAACAAGGTCACAAAGCCGTCCGCTTCCCTTAGCTTCCCGGGCGCGGCCGATTCGCCGGTCGCTCTTTACGGGACCGTTTCCGAGGCTGATTCGCCCGGAAACCCGGGCTTTCCGCCTCTATTTTACTGCCGGACAGGGTGATTCGGTTTGAAAGGTGTGCGGAAACCCAACTATCGATGGCAGAAATATGGTGTACCGTGGAGGAAAATATGACGGCCGTGTCATATTTTATCACATGGAATCAATAGGTTGAAAATGCCAATGGCAAAAATATGGGTGATGCGACACCAACCCTACGGGATCGTGTCTCCAGGTGTCTCCACTATGGCCGTCCATCATCCATTCGGTTGCGTGCCAGATCCCGGTGAAGATGAGAGAGCCGCCTGCCATTCCTGCATACATCTTTTGTCTCCTCAGCTTTCGGGACAGGGCATGCCGACGACGCCCCAGATCAGAATGTCGTCCACATTCTCTTGCAGGCTGTAGGGGCTGGCTCACGGCCACCGCCCGGGTTCCAGATCCAACGCAGGATCAGGACATGGTCGAGATGCTCGGCCAGCGCCGTCATGTCCCAATCCCCGTTTCACGCACGGTCACCAAGCTGCTCGCAAATCTCGATTGAGCTGCGACCGAACCGGTCGACCTCAACCGGAGCGAGTTGCCAGGCGATGGCCACGCTCGGAGCGGCATGGAGCATCGCATTGGCATTGTCCCAATCTTCGTCCTTCGTCGTGTGGCAGGTCTGGCAAGGAGTGTATTCGGCCCCGATCCGACTCTCGCCTGCGCGGATATTCACGCCATGGGGCCGGGTCTTGCCGTGGCTTGGCCCCGACCAAATGGAGCGATCGTTAGCCCCGGTATGGCAGTCTGTGCAGCGCGAGTGGCTGGCCACCTCGTAGATGCGGGACCATGCTTTCAACCCTTCGGCCTCGGCGGCAGAGACTGGTGGGTTGATTTTCGCCACTGCAAGAGATTGATAATTCCAATCATCAAAGGCGCCGACCCTGCTGAAAAACTGCTTGCAATCATTTATCATGATGATAAATGATTGCCCCTGAAGGAATGAGGCAATTCCAAAAACTGCAGATATGGCTCCAACTGACCAGCCTTGGGATCCTGCTCAGGCCACGGAAGCCATCAGGAGAATTTCGAATGACCACCAGAGCACCATTACCTGGACAAAGCATGCCTTCGAACGATTGGGTGAGCGAAGGCTATTGACGTCAGATGCGCGTTGGGTGCTTCGTAAAGGATTCGTGCGTGAACATCCTGAGGAGTCAACCGTAAAGGGGCTATATAAGTATGTGATTGAGGGTCGGTCGCCAAACTCGGAGCGGCGGACCATCAGGATCGTCCTTGTTCCTGATGCTAGGGCGAACCACATCAAGATCATAACGGTGATGTGGAAAGACAATTCATGAGAGGAAACAGATGTCGGATTATCACTACACCGAATGTGGGCTGGATCATGTATTCATCGAAGGGGGCGGGGAGTTCAGTGATCATTCCGGCGAGGACTCGGTCACGATTCCAGCGATCGGCCAGCTGCATAGCGTGATCGCTGAAGTGATTGTGACACATCCGGCCAAGATTACGGGTCAGGAACTTAGGTTCCTTCGCACCGAAATGGGTCTGACGCAGGCTCAGCTGGCGGCGATCGTCAAGGTCACGCCGCTGACCGTCAGCCGTTGGGAAAGGAATGAAAGCCCGGCCAACGACACCGCGGAGATGCTGATCCGGATTCTGGCAGTGGAGACGCTTGAACTCGGGATCGAACTTGGTGTCCGGTCCGTTTCGGAGAAAGTCACTGATTGTGCGTGGACCGAGGAGATACGCATTGATGGAAGCATTTCAGGACACTACCGGTTGCTCGAAGCGGCGTAGACAGACTGATACTGGCGGTCCCACATGTCCCCGGTTGGCACCGCAATGCAGTTCTCCGCAAATGCGAATTCCGGGATTGTCTGAAGGCGGACAGGACCTCGCCCGGACGAAAGTTTGTTCTGCGCTACCGGCATTCTGTATGTCAGCCGCCTTCCGGCCTTGCCAACTATGGTGAACACAAGCCGCCTTATGGTATCGGATCTCCGCACGTTGAGGTAACCGACGAATCGGTGACGTAGCGATGGAGATGCCTATCACTGAACTTGGAGCGCTCCACTGGTGAGCACGCCTCGAAGTGGCTCGGAATATCTTCATGCGTCTGATATGCGCCGTTTCGCTCACGCGCTCACCAGCCATCTAGAGGACCCTCGCACCCACCCTGTTCCTCCCGATGTGTCCGCTACCGTCATCTGTGTGGACCTGCGCTTCCGGCCTGCCTGATTCTCCAATTGGATGGCGCCATATTCTCCTTACCGATGAATACAGATGGCCCAAGCTCACAATCTGACAGTTCCGGGCACTGGCTTCACCGGATCGAAATTTGCTCTCCGGTTCCGCCCAGCGACAGTTACTCTGCAATTTGAACCGCAGAGGCGGAACTAGGTTTTCTGAAGATGACAACCGAGCTCATGAATGCTTGAGGAGTCATCCTTCACTCAGCCAGAGCCGACCCATTGGATTCAGCTATCGATCAGATTCACCACATCGGAAAGGGCGACCCAGGATATCATTGAAGTTCAGCCTCACGCCGACTTCGGACACAAGCCTGGTTGGGACAGAATACGAACTTCGGCTAATGGATAAGCGGATGGCAGGCCAGCCCACTGGTCAGGCAGTCGGTCGATATCGCGAGTGAGTAGGAGATCAAGGGCCGTTCCGCCTGAGCTCAACCGCAGCCAATTCGGGAATGGACGTCCAATTCCACATAATCCATGCGCTGAAAATTTAATCATTCGCCTAGGGCCTGTTGACAATTGGGTTGCGATTCGGCGCGTCCCCTGTTATCTAGCCGCGATGCACGCCGGAACGGCGGCACAGGCAAGAGAGCAGGTGACATGATGAATGCGGACAGGACGGTGCTGACCGACGCCATGTGGGCGCGGATCGAGCCCATGCTGCCCGGCAGGGCGACCGATCCCGGCGCCACCGCGGCGGACAACCGGCGGTTCGTGGAGGCGGTGCCCGTGCGGTTCCGCACGGGATCGCCGTGGCGCGACCTTCCGGAGCGCTTCGGCAACTGGAACAATGTGTTCAAGCGGTTCCGCCGCTGGGCGCTGTCCGGGGTTTTCGAGCGTGTTTTCAGCGCTTTGTCGGAGGAGTTCGACCTCGAATGGGTGTTCGTCGACGGCACGGTCGTGCAGGCTCACCAGAAGGCGGCGGGCGCAAAAGGGGGACCTGCAGGCAGGGGATCGGCCGCTCCCGGGGCGGCCTGACGGGCAAGATCGTGGCGGTCGTGGACGCGCTCGGATACCTGGTCCGCTTCGTGATCCTTCCCGGCCAGGCCCACGACCTCGCGGGGGTGCCGGCGCTGCTTGAGGATCTCCCGTTCGGGGCCTTCGTCGGGGACAGGGCGTTCGACGCGGACTGGCTGCCCGGGGATGTGGAGAGACGCGGCGCGGTGCCGGTGATCCCGTCGAGGCGGAACCGGACGGAACCCCGGGAGCATGACCGGGAGATGTACGGGTGGCGGCACCAGGTCGAGAATTTCTTCGCCAAAATCAAGGAGTTCCGGGCGGTGGCGACGAGGTACGACAGGACGGACGCGAGCTTCGCGGCGGGGATCCATCTCGTCGCCGGCGTGGTGGCGGCAACATGATTGTCAACAGGCCCTAATCTTGCGCCACAATTTTGCGATTTCGCCGATTTCTTCAGAACTTTGAAGGACTCAATTCTTGCTGCAGCGCAGCAGTGCAATTCTCCTGTCCCGGAAGCGTGCGGCTCGCCCAGCGTCGCATCAAATATGGAGATACCATGATACTCATCGAGACCGCTTACAGACGGTGCATGTTCGATGTCCTGCATGATGCGCAGCCTGCGAAGGTTCCGCAGGGTCTGAGGTCGAAAGGGACCGGAATAGCCGACTTCAATCGGGAACACCTAGGTCCGTTCCAATCTCGGCCAGATCATGATTGTCGCGCCCGATATTCCATTCGAAATCGAAATGCCTGACAGCAGGATCGAAGAGGCGGCCAGAAGACTCTCCGCCAAGACTCGAATCATGGCGGCGATGCAACGCGGCTTTTTAACCGGACGTGCAGAAGGCGTCCCGGGTACGCGCGGTCGCGCCTGAAAACAATCAGCATTGAAATCGAAGAAGGGACAACCAAATGAAAAACCGCACACTCTGTTTGGTGGCAGCACTGACAGTCGCTGCACCGACCATGGGGGTTGCCCAGGAATCCGGGCCAGACATAAATCCCTACATTTTCACGACTTTGCTCTTCCTGGTTGGAGGTGTCCTTGTTTTCTGGATGGCGGCCGGATTCGCCATGCTGGAGGCCGGATTCGTTCGGTCAAAGAACGTTACGATGCAATTGACCAAGAACGTCTCACTCTTCGCGATCGCTTCAATCATGTACTGGCTCATCGGATTCAACCTGATGTATCCAGGTGACGCATGGTCGATTTCCGGTTGGCTTGGCGTTATCTTTTCGCCAACAGCACTTGAGCCCGTGGGCCTGGAACCTGCCGCGGCGTCGCTCGACTATGCATCGGTTGGCTCCGACTTCTTCTTCCAGTTGATGTTCTGTGCGACCACTGCCTCAATCGTTTCAGGTACTCTCGCAGAGCGCATCAAACTATGGCCGTTCCTGATTTTCGTCGCTGTTCTGACTGGACTCATATACCCGATCGAAGCGTCCTGGCAGTGGGGTGGTGGCTGGCTGTCCGAGGCTCGCTTCAGCGATTTCGCCGGCTCGACGCTGGTTCACGCCGCGGGCGGGTTCGCCGCGCTGGCCGGAGCGATCGTCCTTGGTCCACGTATCGGTAAGTACAGAAACGGTAAGGTCCACCCCATCCCGGGCTCCAATCTCTCGTTGGCAACACTGGGAACGCTTATCCTGTGGTTGGGATGGTTCGGTTTCAATGGTGGCTCGCAGTTAGCTGCAGGCACGGTAGGCGATATTTCCGATGTGAGTCGCATATTCGCGAACACAAACATGGCCGCCGCATCAGGTGCGGTCGCTGCGCTCATCCTGACGCAGGCCATTTATGGAAAGGTCGACCTTACCATGGTGCTGAACGGTGCATTGGCGGGACTGGTTTCAATAACGGCCGAACCTTTGGCCCCGACACTCGTTGGTGCGCTTTGGATCGGAGCTGTCGGTGGAGTGATCGTGGTCTTTGCCGTGCCATTTCTTGATCGGCTCCGAATCGATGATGTGGTCGGTGCCATCCCAGTTCATCTGATGGCTGGTGTTTGGGGAACGCTCGTTGTTCCGGTCTACAACGGCGATGCGGGCTTCGGATCCCAAATCCTCGGAATTGTCGCCATCGGCGCTTTCACCTTCATTGTGTCCTACGTTGTCTGGACCATACTGAAGATGACAATGGGTGTGCGGGTCGGTGAAGAAGCCGAGATAAACGGACTCGACATTTCCGAACTAGGTGCCGAGGCCTATCCGGAATTCTCCAAGGGCTGATCTGACGATCTCGCGTAGATCCTCGGGAAGGCATCTGCGGACCGGTCCTGTGTCGCCTTCCCCCGTCATCGGTGGTGAGTTCAGCCCTATTCCCGCCCGGCACAACACTTGAGTGTTGTGCCGGGCGGTTCCATTGTTGCAGGATCCGCCAGATGAGATTCCCCATGACTTAGGCTCCATGGACGCGTCACCAATGGAACGCCGCTGTCCATGAAACATAGGCTGGGTAGGGAGGAGAGGTTAGCGGTAGGTCATCAACAGGTTCTCGCCGCGCTGCACGACGGCGGATTCCTGGTTAAAGACCTCGAATCCAAGCCGCAGTATTCCCCTCGCCAGATCCCCGAGTGAGCGCTTCTCAAGGACTGTGATACGTGCTGAAACGCGGTCCCCTGCGAATACGGGCGCTAAAAACGTCCAGTTCCATCCAAGCGACGCCTGTGCCCGAAACTGCGCAGAGGCCTGGTTCTTGAGGCCATCCACAAGTGAGAGCACCAGTAGGCCATGCGCAACTCGGTCAGAAAATCCATGTTGGTTGGCTTCCTCCTCCGACATGTGAATTCCGAACCGGTCGCCTGTAAGTTCGGCAAAGGCGTCGATTGACTCGGTCGTCACATCCGCCGTGCCGGTTACGAGGTAGTCTTTCTCAGCTACGTCATCGAAACCGTGAGTGCCCGGCGGCAGTTCCCGTATCGTCATGAAGGCGTTGGCGCATCCTCACGCAGCAACCCTTCGGACTTGAGGTCGGACCAGAGGCCAGCGGGAATCGGGTGCTCGAACCACGCGAGATTCCGCTCAAGTTGCTCAACGGTTCGTGTGCCGGCAATGAACGAGGGAATCGCCGGATGTGCGACCACAAACTGGAGCGCCGCGGCTGGCAGAGGAACCGAATGCGCGGAACAGACCGCTTCGATTCTCCGGACCCGTTCCATGATCTCAGGCGGGGCCGGGGCATAATTGTACTTCGCCCCTTCGACCGCCCCCGTGGCAAGAATTCCCGAATTGAACCCTCCACCCACGACGACTGCAGCGCCGCGCTCCTCACAAAGCGGCAGGAACTGGTTCAGGGAGTCCTGCTCGAGCAGTGTGTAGCGACCAGCCAGCAGGAAGCAGTCGAAATCCCGGGCCTGTAGCGCTGCATGGCACACTTCCCATTCATTCACGCCAACTCCGATCGCCTTGACCACGCCCTGGTCCCGCAGACCGCTCAGCGCCTTCCAGCAGCTGTCCATCGCCTGTGCGAACACCTCGGGCTGATCGCCGCCGCGAGTGAACCGATCGATGTCATGGATGAAACAGATATCTATCCGCTCCAGATTCAGACGCTGAAGACTGTCCTCAAAGCTACGCATGGTGCCGTCGTAGCTATAGTCGAAATTCATCTGGAACCGGCCGGCATTGGTCCATGGAGCATAGTCGATGTCCTGCTTGCGGGCAGGCGTGAGAACCCGGCCTACCTTGGATGATAGTATGAAATCGTTGCGCTCCTTCCAACGAAGGGAGTGGCCCGTCCGCAGTTCACTCAGTCCGTGTCCGTACATCGGCGCTGTGTCGTAATAGCGCACACCGGATTGCCATGCTCCTTCGAACATCGCTTCGGAAGTTGCTTCGTCGATCTCATGGAATATATTGCCGACCGGCGCAGTTCCGAAGCCAAATGCAGTGACTTCCAGATCGACGCGGCCGAATTTCATTTTCTGGTCGGGTTTCATGTCGCGGCCTCCATAAGTAACCAATTGGTCACTTACCTACGATGGGAGCGTCGGGCAAGTCCAATTTAGCCCTGTCACACTTGACCTCATGGTTGCTTGGGCTTATGTAACCATACAGTTACCGACGGAATTCCATGTATCTCTCCGAAACTCATATCCAGATACGCGAAATGGCACGCGGCTTCGCCGATACTGTCATTCGTCCAGTGGCCGCGGAACTCGACCGCGAGCAGCGCTTCCCCGTCGAGATTTACGCACGGATGGGCGAACTTGGACTGTTTGGTATTGGCGTTCCCGAATCAATGGGAGGGCCGGGGTTCGATACTCTCGCCTATGCACTCGTAATGGAGGAACTGTCGCGCGGTTATTCGTCGATTGCGGACCAATGTGGACTCGTGGAGTTGATTTCCACTTTGCTTGTACAGCACGGAACCCAGCGGCAGCGCGATCATTGGCTGTCCGATGTGACGGCGGCGCGAACCCGAGTCGCCTATTGCATCACCGAAGCGGAGGCCGGAACGGACGTATCCGGCATTCGCTCGGAAGCGGTGAGGGACGGCGAGGGCTGGATACTGAATGGCGAAAAGATCTGGATCCACAATGCCCCGGTCGCTGACCTGGCGTTTGTACTCGCCCGGACGGACCGCAGCGCCGGTCACCGTGGCATGTCGATCTTCATCGTCGACCTGCATGCGCCGGGCGTCAGGCGTGGGCCAAAGGAACAGAAGATGGGGCAGCGGGCAAGCCAGGTCGGTGCGCTGGTCTTCACGGATGTCAGACTGCCCGCTGAAGCCCTTCTTGGACAGGAAGGTCGGGGGTTTCATATGATGATGGGTGTACTTGACAAAGGACGCGTCGGCATCGCGGCGCTCGCGGTTGGTATCGCCAGGGCAGGGCTGGAGGCGGCTGTGGACCACGCGGCGACGCGCCGCCAGTTCGGTAAATCGATCTCGGAGTTCCAAGGCGTTCAATGGCTCATCGCGGACATAGCCAAAGACCTGGAGGCTGCCAGGCTTCTGGTTCATTCCGCCGCCACGAAAATCGATCGTGGTGAATCGGCGACAAAGGAATGCTCCATGGCGAAATGCTTCGCCAGCGATATGGCAGTCAAGCGCATATCCGACGCGGTGCAGGTATTTGGAGGCTCGGGATATATCAGCGGCTTTGAGGTCGAACGGCTTTACCGAGATGCGAAGATCACGCAGATTTATGAAGGGACCAACCAGATCCAGCGCATGATCATCGCACGCGAAATCCTGAAGCACGGAGCGGCGGCGTGAGTGTCCAGGTTGCGCTCATAACAGGCTCGGGCCGGGGCATTGGTCTTGCCGCCGCTCGCGCCCTTTCGCGGGAAGGATTCGCTGTTGCGATAAATGATCGCGAGGAGTCTGATGAACTGACCGATGCACTTGACTCCCTTCGTGCTGAAGGAGCCGTGGCCACATCTGTTCCGTTCGATGTGGCTGATCTGGCTTGCCACGACGCGGCGTTGGCCAGGACAGAGGAAGAGCTTGGGCCGCTCACCACATTGGTAAACAACGCGGGTGTCGGAGTCACAAAGCGCGGTGACCCCTTGGAGGTCAGTGCCCAGAGCTGGGACCGGTGTATTTCTGTCAACGCGAAGGCGATGTTCTTTCTCACCCAGGCATTTTCGCGACGTCTTCTTGCAAGGAAACGCGATCCTTCACTGTTCCATTCAATCGTGAACGTCACGTCTTCGAATTCTGTGGCGGTTGCAGAGCCACGTGCGGAGTACTGTGCCTCCAAGGCAGCGGCGGCGATGGTTTCAAAAGTCTGGGCAGTCCGACTGGGTGGTGAGAACATTGCTGTCTACGATGTTCAGCCAGGAGTGATCGATACCGCGATGACCGCGCCGGTGATCGACGACTACCGGCGGAGGGCGAAGGACGGCTTGACGCTTCTTCCGCAAGTCGGACAGCCCGAGGATGTTGGAAAGGTGATTGCGTCGCTTGCGTCTGGACGTTTGCCCTATACAACTGGTCAAGCCATATCCGCTGACGCCGGTATGCTTGTTCCACGCTTTTGAGGCCGTGAATGAAGATTTCCCTGCCGGACGCCAATGGCTCTTTGATCGAGTACGCGCTTTCTGGAACGCCAGTACAATCGGTGCCTCTTGCGGCTGATCCGGTGCGCACCATCTTTTCGGCCGCCCATGTGGTTGCCGATCCGTTCACGGAAAATGAACTGTCCCGCTCGGCATCGGTTCACTGGGAGGCGACGATCGCATTCCGAAGGCATCTGGCTGACCTGGGGCTGGGAATTGCCGAGGCGATGGACACCGCCCAGCGTGGCATGGGCCTCGACTGGCCAGGCGCACTGGAACTCATCTCCCGAACCAGATCGGAACTCCCGGACGCACTGGTGTTCAATGGCTGCGGCACCGACCAGCTGGATCCGTCGGAAGCAAGGGATCTCGATGACATCCGCCGCGCTTACTTCGAACAACTGGAGGCGGTCCAGAAGATCGGCGGTCGGGTCATCGTGATGGCCAGCCGTGCCCTTGCGAAAGTTGCCACCTCGCCGGATGACTACATTGCGGTCTATCGTGAGCTGCTTGATGCCTGCGATCAGCCAGCGATCCTGCATTGGCTCGGGGAGATGTTCGATCCAGCTCTCGCCGGCTATTGGGGCGCAGATGGATTTGAGACTGCTTTGGAGACGGCGCTGGCGGTCATCCAGGAAGGTGCCGGAAAGGTTGATGGCATCAAGCTATCGCTGCTCGACAGGGACAAGGAGATCGTCATGCGCCGACGGCTACCCGCTGGCGTCCGGATGTACACGGGAGACGACTTCAGTTATCCAGAACTGATTGCAGGCGATGAAGTGGGTTTCTCCCACGCGCTACTCGGCATTTTCGACCCGCTTGCCGACCTGGTCGGTTTGGCGGTCGAAAGGCTTGAGTCCGGCGATATACGTGGGTTTCGGAATGTCCTTGATCCGACCGTGCCGCTGGCCCGGCTGATGTTCAGGGACCCCACCCAGCATTACAAGACCGGTGTTGTCTTTCTTGCCTGGCTCAATGGCCATCAGGATCATTTCGTCATGCTTGGCGGCGCCCAGTCGATGCGTCCGCTTCCCTATTTCGCGGAATGTTTCCGGCTTGCTGACAGAAACGGTCTGCTGCGGGACCCCGGCCTTGCTCTCCAGCGCATGAAGACTCTGCTCGCCTTCCATGGCGTTGGGTGATCCCACAGGTGGGAGTGGCCGCCTTGCCTTGAATACGGCGACGCTGGGGCACAATCTGGATGGCTATGGCGCCGGATGGTCACCTGAACGGATCATCGATGGCTGTGCAGAGCGTGGATTGGCAGGCATCGTGTTCTGGAGGCGCGAGATCGGTCTTCGGGCGTCGGAAATCGGAGACCGCGTGCGGGCGGCCGGGATGGAGGTCATTGGCCTTTGCCGCACCCCCTATATCACCGGTGCCGGGGCTGGAACAGCTGACGAGATCAAAGCTTCGATTGATATGGCAGCGGCTCTCGGGGCTCCGGTTCTTACCATTGTGACTGGCGGCACCGAACCGGGCACGAAGGGTGTTCTGGAAAGCCAGAAAATTCTTGCGGACCGCGTCGCGCGGGTCGCCGAATATGCGGCTGGCATGGACGTGAAACTGGCACTTGAGCCACTCAATCCGATGTTTGGCGGCAACCGAACTGTACTGATGAGCGTAGGCGACGCCCTGCGGGTCTGCGATTGGATTGATGCCCCGAATGTGGGAATCGCGGTCGATGTCTATCATGTATGGTGGGATACAGGACTCGAGGTCGCCTGTGCGGCTGCCAGAGGGCGGATCTTCGGTTACCATCTCTGCGATTGGCTGGAGAACACAACGGACATGCTTCTGGACCGAGGCATGATGGGGGACGGTGTGGCCGACCTCAAGGGAATCCGCCGAGCGGTCGAACGAGCGGGCTACAGCGGTATTTGTGAAGTTGAGATCTTCTCGGCGAATGACTGGTGGTGCAGGAATCCAGGCGAGGTTCTCGACGTAATGGTCGAGAGGTTCGCATTAGTATGTTGAATTGGTTGCGGTCACACGATAACTGTGACCACCCGCAGGCGGTGGATGCCTCAGGAAGAAACCGTCAGATGCTGGAATGACAGATCAGGGAGAAGCCTAAAATGAATCTGAAGATGAAGGCCGCCGCACTGCTTGCGGCGACAGCGCTGTCCGCGAACGCGGCGGCGGCAGGTGATGTGGAGGTGTTGCACTGGTGGACGTCTGGTGGCGAGGCCGCGGCGCTGAACGTGCTGAAACAGGACCTGGAGAGCCAGGGCATAGGTTGGCTGGATATGCCGGTCGCTGGTGGCGGTGGCGGAAACGCAATGACGGTTCTGCGTGCACGTGTCACCGCAGGCAATGCGCCGACAGCTGTGCAGATGCTCGGATTCGACATCCTGGATTGGGCCAAGGAAGGCGCTTTGGCCAACCTTAACGAGATCGCCGCGATGGAAGGTTGGGATGAAGTGGTGCCAGAGGCCCTTCAGGCCTTCGCCAAGCACGATGGCAAGTGGATTTCGGCCCCGGTCAATGTGCATTCCACCAACTGGATCTGGGCCAGCAAGGCCGTGCTCGACGCCCATGAAATCGCGGTTCCCACGACCTGGGAGGAATTCACCGCGGCTGTTGAGAAGCTTGCTGCGGCAGGTGTGACCCCAATCGCTCAGGGCGGTGAGGCCTGGCAGGAGGCGACCGTCTTCGATGCGGTCGCAATGTCCGCTGGTGGTCCCGAGTTCTACAAGGCCGCTTTCATCGATCTTGATGAAGGGGCGCTGGGTTCCGACACCATGATGGAGGCATTCGATCGAATGGCGTTCATTCGCAGCCATGTGGACGAGAACTTCTCAGGACGTTCATGGAATCTGGCGACGGCAATGGTCATCAATGGCGAAGCCGCGTTCCAGATGATGGGCGATTGGGCCAAGGGAGAGTTCCTGAACGCTGGCCAGACCCCCGGTGAGGATTTCCTTTGCTTCCGCTTCCCCGGCACTTCGGAGCAGGTCACGTTCAACGCGGACCAGTTTGCGATGTTCGATCAGGGAGGGGCGGTCTCGCCCGAGCAGACGGCTCTCGCAAGTGCCATTCTCTCGCCGTCGTTCCAATCGGCCTTCAACGTCGTCAAGGGCTCGGTGCCGGCCCGTACGGACGTATCGGATGCCGATTTTGATGCCTGCGGCAAGCAGGGCATGATGGATCTGGCTGCGGCCGCCTCGTCAGGTAACCTGTTCGGCTCGATGGCCCACGGCCATGCCGCGCCTGCGTCGGTGAAAAACGCGGTCTACGATGTTGTAACCGCCCATTTCAACGGCGAGTACGACAGCGCCACCGCTGTGCAGGAACTTGTCGACGCAGTGTCGGTCGCAAAGTAAGGTGATCCACGGCCCCGGGCCTGTCCCGGGGCCGCACCGTTTCCGCCAATGGTCTTCACCAGCGACTACCGTACACGCCTGCAGGTCTGGCTGCCCAAGCTGGTTCTGTCGCCGTCGGTCGCGCTGGTTGCCGTGTTCGTTTACGGCTTCATTCTCTTCACATTGTATCTCAGCTTCACCGACAGCAGGATTCTTCCAAGCTTCGGCTGGGTTGGCTGGTCAAATTACGAAAAACTGTTCCGTCTCAGCCACTGGGAAATCTCGATCACCAATCTAGGCG
This sequence comes from Paracoccaceae bacterium, assembly GCA_965203605.1. GTDB lineage: Bacteria > Pseudomonadota > Alphaproteobacteria > Rhodobacterales > Rhodobacteraceae > JAPOUP01. Next base: position 539,659 of record OZ241902.1, read on the forward strand.
TCTTCGCCGGACTTTACATCGGAATCTGCACCGCTATCGGATTGGCCTTGGCGATCTTCCTCGACCAGAAAATCCGTGGCGAGGGCCTGCTTCGCCCGATCTATCTCTATCCAATGGCCCTGAGCTTCATTGTGACGGGGACGGCGTGGAAATGGCTTCTGGATCCGGGAATTGGGCTGGAAAACACGATGCATGCCTGGGGCTGGAACTCGTTCAGTTTCGATTGGATCAAGGACCGTGAATACGCGCTGTACTGTGTGGTCCTGGCAGCTGTCTGGCAGACGAGCGGGTTCGTCATGGCCATGTTCCTCGCGGGTCTGCGCGGCATCGACAATGAGATCCTGAAAGCGGCGCAGATTGACGGCGCCTCGAACTTCAGCCTATACCGCCGTATCGTCATACCGCAGCTTCGGCCCGCGTTCCTGAGCGCATTTGTCATCCTCAGCCATCTTGCGATCAAATCCTACGACCTTGTCATTGCCCTGACTGGAGGCGGGCCCGGTCGGGCGACCGAACTGCCTGCGACTTTCATGTATTCCTACACCTTCACCCGCAACCAGATGGCAATCGGTGCATCCTCCGCTGTCATTATGCTCATGACGATCGCAGCGATTATGGTGCCATATCTCTACTCGGAACTGAGGGAGCGGAAATAGTGGCTTCCGTAGGGGTGGATACGGCAATTCGCACTGGACAGGTGATGCGTGCGCTCATTTACCTCACGCTCCTGTTGTTCGTGCTTTTCTACATGCTGCCGTTGTTTGTGATGTTGGTGAACTCGGTCAAACCACTTTCCGAGATCACTGGCGGAAACATGATGAGCTTTCCGGAGGTCTGGACCCTTGAGCCCTGGCGGAATGCCTGGTCCGAGGCACAGGTCGGGGTACAGGCCACTGGTCTCAGACCTTATTTCTGGAATTCGATCAAGATGGTCGTGCCCGCTGTCGCAATCTCGACGATGATGGGAGCGCTCAACGGCTACGTATTGACGAAGTGGCGATTCCGCTATGACACGATTCTCTTTGGCTTTATGCTCTTCGCCTGTTTCATTCCGTTCCAGATCGTGCTGATTCCGATGGCCCGCATCCTCGGTCTCGCGGGGCTCGCGGGAACGACCCCGGGTCTTGTGCTGGTCCATGTGGTCTATGGCCTGGGTTTCACCACGCTGTATTTCCGGAACTACTATGCGGCCTTCCCAACGGAACTGGTTCGGGCGGCTCAGATCGACGGGGCCGGGTTCTTTCGGATTTTCTGGCGGATTCTGCTGCCGAGTTCCGGTCCAATCATCGTCGTGAGCGTCATTTGGCAGTTCACGAATATCTGGAACGACTTCCTGTTCGGAGCGAGTTTCGCCGATTTCGATAGCCAGCCGATGACAGTGGCGCTGAACAACCTCGTACAGTCATCGACCGGCGTGAAGGAATACAATGTCCATTTTGCCGGCGCGGTCTACGCCGCGCTACCGACGCTGCTCGTCTATGTCGTTGCGGGGCGCTATTTCGTGCGTGGCCTGATGGCTGGATCCGTGAAAGGTTGATCTATGGGATTTCTGGATATCCGCAATGCCACCAAATCCTATGGCCCGGTGGAGGTTCTCCACCAGATCGATATATCGGTGGAGGAAGGCGAATTTCTTGTGCTGGTTGGCCCGTCGGGCTGCGGAAAGTCCACGTTGCTGAACCTGATCGCCGGGCTCGAGGATATCTCGAGCGGTGAGGTCGCCATCCGCGACAATGTCGTGAATGGCGTGCATCCGTCGCGCCGCAACATTGCGATGGTGTTCCAGTCGTATGCGCTTTACCCGAACATGACTGTGGCTCAGAACATCACCTTTGGCCTCGAAATGCATGGCGTTCCCAAGGCCGAACGCCAGCGGGCCATGAGGGACGTTGCGCAGTTGCTGCAGATTGAACAGCTGCTCGGTCGCAAGCCGAGACAATTGTCCGGAGGCCAGCGACAGCGGGTTGCGATGGGCCGTGCCCTGGTGCGGAATCCCGATGTATTCCTGTTCGATGAACCGCTCTCCAACCTTGACGCCAAGCTGCGCGTGGACATGCGCACTGAAATCAAGAAGCTACATCAGAAACTTGGCACGACGATCGTCTATGTGACCCATGATCAGATCGAGGCAATGACGCTCTCGACCCGAATTGCTGTGATGAATGCAGGCCATATCCAGCAACTTGGTACGCCTAGGGAAATCTATGATACACCTGCTAATCTATTTGTCGCGACATTCATGGGATCGCCCTCGATGAATCTCGTACCGGTTACAGTGCGCGTCGAAGGAGCCGCCGTTCTTGCCGAAACCACGCAAGGACAGGGCGAAACGATCCGTCTTCCCTTTGTCAATCCATCAACGGCGCTCCGAAACCATGATGGCCGTGACATCACACTTGGCATCCGGCCCGAGGCATTGACGGACATTGATGGCGCCGACCAGCGGTCAACGAATGTGGAACGGATAGAAAGCGTTGTTGGAGTTACCGAGCCCGCAGGTTCCGACACCTTTGTCACGACGAACATCGGTGGGGTGGACTGCGTGGCGCGGATGAGAGCCGATGCGGAGGTGGCTCCCGGGAAAGTCACGGAGTTCGCCTTCAACATGGAGAAGGCGGTGGCGTTCGATCCGAAGACCGAACTCAGAATAGCCTGAGATCCGAATTTCCGCTCGACAGCGGAAGGCGGTATCCGGCCGTGCTTCGGATGAAGCTCGACAATTCCTGCTGAATTGGTGCCGCGGCCGTTCCCTAGGCTAGGTCTTTTGTACGCCGTAGCCCTGAAAGGCTTTCAGGGTCTGGCCTATCTGTTCGTCTGAAAGGATGACCGGATCACCGAGTTGCCGGGCAAGGCAATACTGGCGGGCGATCGCCTCCAGTTCGGTTGCCCGCCACATTGCCTGTTCGAGACCCGCGCCACCAGCGATCATCCCGTGGTTGGCGAGAAGGCAGGCGGTGCGGTCCCGCATCGCCTCGACGGCCATTTCGGCGAGTTCGATGGTTCCGAAAGTGTGGTAGCCTGCACAACGTACATCAGTCCCTCCAAAGGCTGCGACCATATAGTGGCAGGCCGGGATCGGCTCCCGCAAGACGGCAAGTGCCGTGCAATGGGGAGGATGGGCGTGAACGATCGCGGTCAGGTCTGGCCGGCTTTTCATCAACAGCCAGTGGAACCGCCATTCGACCGAAGGTCTTAGCGGGCCTTCCCACGCGTCAGTCATCTCCTCCTGAAGTTCAATCGAAGCGATCATTTCCGGCCTGAGTTGGTCGTAGGGCGTCGCGGAAGGAGAAATGAGCATCCGGTCACCAAAGCGCGCGGAGATGTTGCCGGATGTGCCTTGGTTCAATCCGCTGGTGTTCATCTTCAGGCATGCGTCGATGATGGCTTTCCGGGCGTGAGTTTCCGATGTCATGTCAGTCTCCATTGATGGGTTCTGGCCACTTGGCTGGGACGAATTGCATATTTACTGCAGGACTTTCTCGAAGTCTGGCGTCGAACGCCACTGTAGCGAATGTTGGAGCAGCTCATGTGGCATGATCCGGTGACATGCGTACTTGGAGGTGAATTGACCGAGGCACAAGATCCACACGCGTTTTGACGGGGGGGCTTGCTCTACGTAAATCCCCAATTGCTTTCGTGTTCTTGATCAGGACATTTCCAGAAAGTTGGATCTATCCAGTCATCTCACTGATCTTCGGACTTGGTGGAGTTTCGGGGAAAATACGGCTTAGGATCCCGTGTTCGCACGTCCCTTTCAGGGTCTGTTCGCCGGTGAGGAACCGAGTTGGGCTGGGTTTCGTTTCTTTCGTGACCGAAAGTCTCCACTCTATCCCGGTGCTATTCCGGGACCCGAATCAGGCTGGCAGTCCTGGCATGACATGAGATGGGTGGAATGGGCCTACATTCCCGGGGTTTCCGGTGAACCGATCCGGTCCGCTGTTTCCGAGTTCGCTCATCGATATTGGTGTCCCTGGAGCCGAGATCTTGAAGAAGCGGGTGCGGGCTTGGAACTTGATGGGCGCAGCGCTTCGCCTCTTCCGAATTCCGGTCTCCTTCGATGCCTGAATGAGATCCCGACCCCAGGCCGGAAGATCACGTTATGTGATCCCATGACAATCGAGAATCACAAGAGCGTAGCCCCTCGGTTCCATAGGATGCTGGTTTGCTCAATTGGCTGTTACAGCGTATTCGTCGAAGCGTCGTGCAGTAGAGAGGATTGGCAATGCAGAGACGTTCACGCACACAGAAGTCGGTCAACTTCGATACTGCCATGCAACTCGTGGCATTGGCGGTTGCGCATGCCCGCAGCAATGGTTGGGCAGTTGCGGTCGTTGTTGTTGACCCATCCGGACAGCTTGTGGCCTCAGGTCGAATGGACGAAGTGCCTGGGCCGGTTATGGAATTCGCTGCCGACAAAGCCTATACGGCGGTTCTCGGCAAGTCGACCCGGGCATTCTTCGACCGTATGTCCTCGTCGCCTGAGCTTGAGATGGGTGCGGTGAATAGGCCGCGCCTCTGCGCTTGGGATGGAGGATTGCCTGTCGTGGAAAGCGGCGCTCTGATTGGTGCCATTGGGGTTTCAGGAGCGGCGGGGCCAGACGACGTTGCCTGCGCTACGGCTGCGTTGTCGGAGCTGGAATTGCTTGGTTGAATCCTTGGGTTCCATCCAACCAATACCTACGGATGGTTCTGTCCAATGCCGAAGAGAGATTCCGATGCGAATGAGAAGGAGTTCGACTGCAGGGAATTGCCTTCCATTGGGCGAAGTCCAACAAAGTCCTGATATACCTGAATTGGTGGAGCCTAGGGGATTTGAACCCCTGACCTCTTGCATGCCATGCAAGCGCTCTCCCAACTGAGCTAAGGCCCCAACAGTGATGGCCGATCATCAAGGCCATGGTCGGATTATATTTCCGGGGATGGGATAGTTCAAGAAGGAATTCCCGCACTTTGGCCAAACTGCGTTTTTCACGGGTTATCGGTGGACGTAGGGCTTGGACTCTGCGCTACTTCCACAAAGGCACACCTTTGAAATTGCAAAGACGATTATGGAGCGATCTGGCCGCTCGGCAAATGCACCGCGGCTCGCCAGACGATCACCGCAGTCATACCAATTCAGTTGACCCAGATATGCAACCCGTTCGGTTGGACACCTATCGTTGGCCAGACTAGAGGCTCGGTCCATTCCCATGCTGTCCGTAGGGTCCAATGCGGTTGGATACCAAAGCGCGAACTGGCGGACAGCAATGTCATTTTTGTGACGCTGATCGCCAGTCAAGACACCTGGTTCTTAGCTGACGTGTCGGTGTCTAACGGGAACGTCGCCGTAGCTCAGGCGTGGGACGCGAGGACTGCCGAACTGGCCCCGAAAAATGCAACAGCAATTGATTTGGCTGCAACTTGGGTCTAGCTCTCATCCTCATCCGCCGCGACATCAGCGATCTCATCCAATGAAACACTGTCCTCATCGTCGTCTTCCAGAAGCTCGTCATCGACCTGGGCGGTTCCTTTACCCGAACCTTTCTCACCGTCACCGTCATCAATGAGGCTCAGCCCGTCTTCGTCGGAGTCCTCGGGCTTTCCGGAAATCGCTATGCTGGGCTTGGTGCCGGCTTCGAGCGGCACGGTCTCTCCCGTGTATGGGCTGATGATCGGATCCCTGCCCAGATCATAGAATCGCTTGCCAGTCTCGGGGCAAACGCGCTTGGTTCCCCATTCTTCCTTCGGCATGTGGGCAATCCCCTTAATTCTTCATATTCGCCATTCGAGCCCGTGCCATCTGCCATAGCGGACAGGTACTGTCAAAGCATTTGAGATCGAAGTTGACGGCAGGATTCAGGTGGTGGAAATCACTGGAACGCTGTAGCGTACCTTACGCGAAATCACGGGTTCCGGCAATGAAGCAGGTTTTTCTGAACGGCGATCCTTCCGTGGAGATCAACCTGCGCCGATCATCTCGTGCCAGAATGATCTCGCTGCGCGTTTCCGAACTCGATGGACAGGTAACGTTGACGGTTCCTGATGCCTTGGACGTCAATCGGGCACTCGCCTTTGCCGCGGATAGGGTTGGCTGGATCCAAAAGCAGCTGTCGAGGCGCACTGTGCCTGTTGAGGTTCGGTTCGGTGCAACCATTCCTGTCAGGGGGCGGGATATCCTGATCGCACCCAGGTCGGGCAAGAAGGTCGAGATACATGATGGAAGACTGATCCTTCCCCCTCAGCCGGACATGGTCACCTCTCGTGTAAAGGCATTTCTGAAAATCACCGCACGTTCGGAGTTTGCCAGTTCCTGTACTCGGCACAGCGAAAGACTGGGCCTGCGTTACGGGAAAATAACGTTGCGTGACACGAGGACACGTTGGGGCTCGTGCTCAGCCAAAGGCGACCTGATGTTCTCCTGGCGTCTGGCAATGGCACCGCCGAATGTGCTTGACTATGTTGCCGCCCATGAAGTGGCACATCTTGCAGAGATGAACCATTCTCCCAAATTTTGGGCAGTTGTCGAACGATTGTGCCCCGAACACAGGGAGCCGCGGGTTTGGCTGAAATCCTGCGGCCGAAATCTCCATAGATACCGATTTGGTGATTGACCGGAACGTAGCCATCGGAGGCGGTCTACCATGTTGTTTCCATCTCGTCAGAGCGAAGCCTCCGGATCTTCCCACGAGTTGGTTTATCGTACGATGCGTAGCCGAATTATGTGTGGGGAGATACTTCCTGGCACGGCATTGACCATACGGGGGGTCGGCGAGAGATTTGGCGTTTCAATGACACCAGTGCGCGAGGCCCTGCGAAGGCTGGCGGCTGAGGGAGCTCTGACACTGTCCGCTTCTGGACGGGTAAAGACGCCGGATCTGTCGAACGAGCGGATTGAGGAATTGACGGCAATTCGGGCTCTGCTGGAGCCGGAATTGGCCAGCCGCGCGTTACCGCGCGCGCACCTTACTCTGATAGATCGTCTTCAAACCATCAATTCGTCCATCAGTAAGGCGGTCGCCAATCGGGATGCGGTGGACTACATCCGAGCGAACCTTGATTTCCACCGTTCACTATATCTCCGCGCTCAGGCACCCGCCACGTTGGCGATGGTAGAGACGGTTTGGTTGCAACTTGGACCAACCATGCGCAACCTCTACAGCCGCCTCGACCGGTCGGAAGTGCCAAGGCAACATAGTTCAATTCTGGCTGCCCTGCGTGCGGGCGATGAACCTGGTCTTCGTCTGGCGGTTAGGATCGATGTCACACAGGGGCTACGTATGCTTGTCGGCTAGTCGGGGTGTCTGGATGGGCGCTTGATCTCGGCGAACTGCATCCGGTGCAGGTTCATGGAGCCGATATCGTCATTATGGGTAGGAAGAGGGGTATTGTGCGGCATAGTGCCAGGTGAGCGTTACCCCAAGGTGTTCCGCTGTCCCCAAAGGCAGCCGAGGAGGTCGGATCCGACATATATGTCAGATCAGAACAACAAACAGTTACCCCGTGCATTTGATGCCTGATTGACGTTTCCTGGCGCAAAGTCACAAAGGATGGTGGAGCCGAGGGGAATCGAACCCCTGACCTCGTCATTGCGAACGACGCGCTCTCCCGACTGAGCTACGGCCCCGCCATGGATGCGTGTGGCGGATTCGGAACGACTTGTCAAGCCGCTGCATCGTTGTCGCTTCCGAATCCTATCCACTGCAAAGGTAACGGATCTCCACTCTCCTTGATCACGGCTCTTCGAGAACCCAGATACGGGCGAGAATGTTCAGACAGCCGAGGATATTGAATGCGAACGTCTGTAGCTGGACCGTCACGTCAAGAAAATCCGGTGGAAGCACCTCGAATACCTTCAAAACGCATCGTATCATGAGCACCAACGTCGATATAGGCTATGCTGGACAGAATCTCTCACCCTTTCATTTGAGAAGTCTCCTGTTGGATAGTCTGAGATCACGTCGTTGCATCGTCCCTCTAGGTCCCAATCCTGGTTCTCCAGCATTGCAGGATCTTCATCGGAATGGATCATTCTCCGGCGACATTCCTCTCCGCTGACGTAAAGGCCACGACATCTTCGGCGGCAGCAGCTTTGTTCAGGCGCCGGTCGGGGCTCGCCAGCGCATAGTTTTCCCGCAACGCAAGCGCCAGATAGCTTGCATCGTAGGTGGGAAGGCGGTGGGTGTTCGCCAGCGCCATGACCGCGGGATCCCGGTCGTGTCGGCATCCTCCGCGGAGAAGTTCAGTCCACCTCCCTTTGGTCAGGCGGCCAGGGCGCGATGCCCTAAGCGTGTATAGGTCCGTCTCCGCAGGCGAGGGCGGCTTCACGCACGGCCTCGGAATAGGTCGGATGGGCATGGCAGGTGCGGGCCAGATCCTCCGCCGCCGCCCCGAACTCCATTGCCACGCAGACTTCGTGAATCAGATCGCCGGCGGCCGGACCGATGATGTGGCAGCCTAGAATCCGGTCAGTCGCGGCGTCGGCGAGAAGTTTCACGAATCCGTCGCCGGAGAACGTGGACTTGGCACGGCCATTGCCCATGAAGCTGAACTTGCCCACCTTATGTTCCCGCTCCTGTTCCTTCAGGCTTTCCTCCGACTCGCCGACGTTCGCAACTTCCGGATGCGTGTAAATCACACTCGGAATCACATTGTAATTCACATGGCCAGCCTGACCAGCGAGATTCTCGGCCACAGCCATACCTTCATCCTCAGCTTTGTGCGCCAGCATTGGCCCGTCAATGCAGTCTCCGATCGCATATATTCCGTCGACATTCGTAGCGTATCGGGCATTGGTGACGATCTGCCCACCTCCCGAAACGTTCACACCAAGCGAGTCCAGTCCCAGTCCCTGGGTGAAGGGTCTGCGTCCGGTCGCGACCAGAACCGCCTCGGCTTCGATCAAGGCCTCCTCCCCAGACCTGCGGAGTTCGTAGGTCGCTTTGGCCTTTGTCCTGGTGGTCTCGACCTTCTGAACCGCCGCTCCAGTGATGAACTTCAGGCCCTGTCTCTTCAAAATCCTCTGGAAAACCTTTGCTGTTTCGCCGTCAATTCCCGGCACGATGCGGTCCAGGAATTCGATGACGGTCACATCTGAACCGAGGCGGCTGTAGGCGGAACCGAGCTCGAGCCCGATCACTCCAGCACCAATCACGAGAAGCCGTTTCGGAACTTTCTCCAGTTCCAGGGCCCCGGTGGAGGAAACGACAATCCGCTCATCGATTTCGACTCCGGGAATAGTTGAGCTGTCCGAACCGGTGGCGATGACAATGGCCTTTGCCTCATGGACCTGCCCGCCGACCGACACCTGACCCGCCATTGGAATCGTTCCCCATCCCGCCAACCAGTCCACCCTGTTCTTCCTGAAAAGAAACTCGATGCCCTTTGTGTTCTGGCCGATCACATCGTCCTTGTATGCAAGCATCGCTTTCCAGTCGACTTTCGGTGCCGTTATCCCTAAGCCCATCCTCGAGAAATTGTGCGTCGCTTCATGCAGTGAGTGGCTTGCGTGCAGCAGTGCCTTTGAGGGAATGCAGCCAACGTTCAGGCATGTTCCCCCTAGCGTTTCCCGGCCTTCCACACATGCGGTTTTCAGGCCAAGCTGGGCACAGCGGATGGCGCATACATAACCGCCTGGCCCAGAACCGATTACGATGACGTCATAGGTAGACATTTTTTCTCCCTGGCAGAGGGTCCGTCAACGAACCCAATTGCGATGCTTCCGCATCCTTCGTGCATGGCAACACTTGCCGATTCCCTCGATCCATGCGGATTCCGGAACGTCACGGACCTGCTGCGCGACTAGAGATCCATTAGCAGGCGCCGTGGGTCCTCCAGTGCTTCCTTGACGCGGACAAGGAAGGTCACCGCTCCCTTTCCGTCAACGATGCGGTGATCATAGGACAGCGCCAGATACATCATCGGGCGTGCGATGATCCCGCCGTTCACGACCATCGGCCGCTGCTGGATCTTGTGCATGCCAAGTATGCCGGACTGTGGCGGATTCAGGATCGGAGACGACATGAGCGAACCATAGACGCCGCCGTTCGATAACGTGAACGTTCCGCCCTGAAGGTCAGTCATGGTGAGTTTGCCATCCCTTGCACGGCTTCCCAATTCCGCGATTTTCTTTTCGATGTCGGCGAAACCGAGGCGGTCAGCATCGCGCACAACCGGCACTACGAGGCCAGTTGGCGTTCCGACCGCAACGCCCATGTGGACAAAATTCTTGTAGACGATATCAGTTCCGTCGATTTCGGCGTTGACCTCCGGAATCTCCTTCAGGGCATGGCAGCAGGCTTTTGTAAAGAACGACATGAAGCCCAGTTTCACGCCGTGCTTCCTCTCGAAGAGCGCCTTGTATTCGCTACGTAGGTCCATGACGGTTCCCATATCGACCTCATTGTAGGTCGTGAGCATCGCAGCTGTGTTCTGGGCATCCTTCAGGCGGCGGGCGATGGTCTGGCGCAGGCGGGTCATCCGCACGCGTTCCTCGCGGGTGGCGTCCTCGGTTGGAACCGGTGCGCGCCTCGTGGACTTCGGGGCAGGGACTGCCGGCTGAGCGGTTCCTGCGGCCGGAGAAGCCAATGCGGCGCTTACATCTTCTTTCATGATCCTGCCATCCCTTCCGGTACCCTTCACGTCTTCGTGCCCCAATTCGTGTTCCGCCATCATTTTTCTGGCTGATGGGGCGTCCTCCACGTCCCTCGTGACCTCGGTGACAGCTGATATGGCAGGGTCACCACCGGAACCGAGGATAGCCAGCTTGCCTGTGGTCTTGACGGTACTGCCCTCCGCAGCCAAGATTTCCGACAATATGCCAGACACGGGTGCGGGAACCTCAATGGAGACCTTGTCCGTTTCCAGTTCGCACAGCAGTTCGTCCTGAACGACTGTGTCACCGACTGCCTTGAACCAAGTGGACACCGTGGCTTCGGCGACGGATTCGCCTAAGGCAGGCACCAGGACATCGACACGGGAGGTGCCCTGCGCATCTGGCTCAGATGCCGTCCCCGACGTTGTCGTGTCAGCGCGGGCATAGTCGGAATCCGTCACCTTCGCAAGCAGTGAGTCGACGCCAACTGTGCTCCCTTCCGCGGCGACGATCTCTCCCAATCGGCCGGAGGCCGGCGAGCGAACCTCGACCGTCACTTTGTCTGTTTCCAGTTCACAAAGCATCTCATCTGCGGCCACAATGTCTCCTGGTTGCTTGAACCAGGTTGCCACTGTCGCCTCGGTGACGCTTTCTCCGAGGGTGGGTACGCGAATTTCGATGCTCATGGCCCTATCGTCCATCTAGATCCAGCGCCGTGTTTATCAGCGCCTGCTGCTGTGCTTGGTGAGTGGAGGCAAGGCCCGTAGCCGGCGAGGCTGAAGCGGGTCGGCCAGCGTAGGCCGGACGCGTATACCTGGCCTCGATCCGCTTGAGGGCCCATTCAAGGTTCGGCTCGATGAAGGACCATGCACCCTGGTTCTTGGGTTCCTCCTGGCACCAGACAATCTCGGCCCGTTTGAAGCGTCCGAGTTCCCTTACAAGGCTCAGGGCAGGGAAGGGGTAGAACTGTTCGATCCGAAGAAGGTAGATGTCATCGATGCCTTCGGAATCCCGTTTGGCAAGCAGGTCGAAATATACCTTGCCCGAGCATATGACTACCCGCCGGATCTCTTCGTCTTCCAGGAGTTCGGTGTCGGAGTTCCCTAGATGAGCGTCGTCCCAGAGCACTCTGTGAAACGAGCTTCCCCTGGTAAAGTCCGACGCGTTGGAGACACATAGCTTATGACGCAGGAGCGATTTCGGGGACATAAGCACCAGTGGCTTCCGGAAGCTACGGTGTAGTTGGCGGCGCAGCACATGGAAATAATTGGCGGGCGTTGTGCAATTGGCGACGATCCAGTTGTCTTCGGCGCAGAGTTGCAGAAAGCGCTCCAGTCGGGCGGAACTGTGTTCGGGGCCCTGACCCTCAAATCCGTGTGGAAGCAGCATGACGAGACCAGACATCCTGAGCCACTTTCGTTCGCCCGAACTGATGAACTGGTCGAACATGATCTGCGCACCATTGGCGAAGTCTCCGAACTGCGCTTCCCAAAGTGTCAGTGCGTTAGGTTCGGCGAGCGAGTAGCCGTACTCAAACCCCAGCACCGCATATTCCGAGAGCATCGAATCGATGACTTCGTATTTTGCCTGGCCGTCGCGTATTTCGTTCAGGGGAAAGTGCCTTTCCTCCGTCTCCTGGTCGATGAATGCCGAATGGCGCTGACTGAACGTGCCACGTGTCGAATCCTGGCCGGCAAGACGAACGGGATAGCCTTCGACCAGGAGTGAGCCAAAGGCGAGCGCTTCCGCCGTGGCCCAGTCAAATCCCTTTCCGGTCTCGAACATATGTCGTTTGGACTCGATCAGCCGTCCAACGGTGCGATGCAGTGGATAGCCGACCGGTACCTTGGTCAATGCAGCACCGATTTCACCCATGGTCCTTTTTGTTATGGCGGTCTTGCCACGTTGGTATTCCTCGCCTTGGCGGTCGAGATGGCTCCATTGCCCGTCCAGCCAGTCCGCCTTGTTTGGCCGATAGCTCTTTCCGTTCTCGAATTCCTCGTTGAGATGGGCCTGGAATGCGGCCTTCATGTCCTCGATCTCGCCTTCGGGTATCAGTCCGTCCGTTACAAGGCGTTCCGTGTAGAGGCTGAGCGTCGTTCGGTGCTTCTTGATCCGCTTGTACATCACCGGATTGGTGAACATCGGCTCGTCGCCTTCGTTGTGCCCGAAGCGCCTGTAGCAGAACATGTCGATGACGACATCCTTCTGAAATTTCTGCCTGAATTCAATGGCCACCTTGGCCGCATGCACCACGGCTTCCGGGTCATCTCCGTTTACATGGAAGATGGGTGCCTCCACCATCAGAGCGATGTCTGTTGGATATGGACTGGACCGCGAGAAGTGCGGCGCGGTGGTAAATCCAATCTGGTTGTTTACGATCAGGTGAATCGTGCCTCCGGTTCTATGGCCTCGCAGTCCGGAGAGGCCAAAACACTCCGCAACGACCCCTTGGCCAGCGAAGGCCGCATCACCGTGAAGAAGAACGGGCAGAACAGCCGTCCGGTCGTCATCGCCTAGCTGGTCCTGCTTTGCGCGTACCTTCCCGAGAACGACGGGGTTGACAGCTTCCAGATGGCTTGGGTTTGCGGTCAAACTCAGATGTACGGTGTTTCCGTCAAATTCACGGTCGGACGATGCACCGAGATGGTACTTCACGTCACCAGACCCATCTACTTCCTCTGGCTTGAAGCTACTGCCCTGGAATTCGCTGAAGATTGCCCGATAGGGTTTGCCCATGACGTTAGCGAGTACGCTGAGACGCCCACGGTGAGGCATGCCGAAAACGATGTCCCTGACGCCCAGCGCACCACCGCGCTTGATGATCTGTTCCATCGCTGGGATCAAGGCCTCGCCGCCGTCGAGGCCGAACCGCTTCGTTCCGGCATATTTTACGTGCAGGAACTTCTCGAAGCCTTCAGCCTCGACAAGCTTGTTGAGAATTGCCCTCCGCCCGTTCCGCGTGAAGGCGATTTCCTTGCCGTATCCTTCGATTCGCTCCTTGAGCCATGCAGCTTCCTCGGGATTCGAAATATGCATGTATTGCAGGGCGAAGGTGCCGCAATAGGTCCGCTTGACGATGTCGAGGATTTCGCGAAGGGTCGCGAATTCAAGTCCCAGCACATGATCGAGGAAGATTTTTCTGTCCAGGTCGGCTCCGGAAAAACCGTAGGAACCGGGAGCCAGTTCCGGGTGCGGGGTTTCGCTACGCATGCCAAGTGGGTCGAGGTCGGCGACAAGATGGCCGCGGATTCGGTAGGCGCGGATCAGCATGAGGGCGCGGACACTGTCCGTTACGGCCCGACGGATCTGCCCGTCGTTGACCTGGATGCCTTTGGATTGGGTCTTGGCCCTGATTATGTTCTCGATGCGTCTTGGCTCGCTTTCCTCCCATTGCCCGTCAAGCGCGGCAGTCAGTTCGTCGCTTGGCTGTGGGGGCCAGTCGGAGCGCGACCAGGAAGGGCGGTTGACCCCTTGCGTGGTGCTGGGACAGTCATCCGCCATCCGACGGAAGAACTGTTGCCAGGATTCGTCGAGGGTTTCCGGGCTGTTCGTGAAGCGCGAGTGGAGTTGCTCAAGATACTCCGTGTTCTGTCCCTGCAGGAAGGAGAACGACTGAGATGCTTCATTGGGGATCTGTTCGGTCATCGGACTCTATCGCTCTTGGGAAAGGGTTGACTCAGGTTGGCCCATCGCTCGGTCTGAACTGTTCGGGACTAGCTGGCAAATGTGGTGCTGCACCGGTGATCTGGTGAGATCCAAGCCGTTGTCGGTTGTGTGGTGGAGGTTTCGCTCATCCGGTCGCATCGATCACAGCCTCTCCGAGGGCGGCAGGGCTCTCAGCCACAACGATGCCTGCCGACCGCATGGCCTCGATCTTGTCGTCGGCACCGCCTTTGCCACCAGCGACAATTGCCCCGGCATGCCCCATGCGCCGACCTGGCGGCGCGGTGCGGCCAGCGATGAATCCCGCAACTGGTTTGCTCCGGCCCTTCCGGGCCTCATCCTTCAGGAACTGGGCGGCATCTTCCTCAGCGCTGCCGCCGATCTCTCCGATCATGATGATCGCCTGGGTTTCGTCATCGGCCAGAAAGAGTTCGAGTGCGTCGATGTGTTCGGTGCCCTTTATTGGGTCCCCGCCAATACCAATGCAGGTTGACTGTCCCAGTCCAACGTCGGTCGTCTGCTTCACGGCCTCGTAGGTCAGGGTTCCTGAGCGGCTGACGACCCCTATCGAACCCCGCCTGTGGATATGGCCCGGCATAATGCCGATCTTGCAGGCATCAGGTGTTATGATTCCGGGACAGTTTGGACCGATCAGGCGGCTGGCCGAGCCATCAAGCGCGCGCTTGACCTTCACCATATCCAGAACCGGAATCCCTTCTGTAATACAGACGATCAGTTCCAGTCCAGCGTCGATGGCCTCAAGAATCGAGTCGGCCGCAAAAGGCGGCGGAACGTAGATCGCCGAAGCGTTCGCACCTGTCTCTCTCGTGGCCTCGTGGACTGAGTTGAAGACCGGAAGGCCAAGATGTTCCCGTCCGCCCTTGCCGGGTGTCACCCCTCCCACCATGCAGGTGCCGTAGGCGATCGCCTGTTCGGAGTGGAACGTCCCTTGGCTTCCGGTAAAGCCCTGGCAGATGACCTTGGTGTTTTCGTCTACAAGCACGGCCATTCCGGGCTTCTCCTGTTACGTCTGGCGCGGCGAAAGCGGCGGCCCGTCATGCATTGGACCGCCGACCGGCCAATTCGGACTTCGGATAATTTGGCTGACCGGCGTTCACGTTTCAGCCCTTGACCGCCTTTACGATTTTTTCGGCCCCGTCCTTTAGGTTGTCGGCGGCGATAACGTCCAGGCCAGACTCGTTGATGATGCGTTTCCCCTCGTCAACATTCGTGCCTTCGAGACGCACAACCAGCGGAACGCCGAGGCCAACTTCCTTAACCGCGCTAACCACGCCGGCTGCTATGACGTCGCAGCGCATGATGCCGCCAAAGATGTTGACAAGGATGCCTTTGACGTTTGGGTCGGAAGTGATGATCTTGAATGCTTCGGTCACCTTTTCCTTTGTTGCCCCACCGCCGACATCGAGAAAGTTGGCAGGTTGGGCACCATAGAGTTTGATTATGTCCATCGTTGCCATGGCCAGGCCCGCGCCATTGACCATACAGCCGATCTCACCATCAAGCGCGATGTAGTTCAGATCGAACTTCGATGCTTCGAGTTCCTTTGGATCCTCCTCGGAAATGTCACGCAGTTCGGCGATGTCGGGGTGTCGCTGTATTGAATTGCTGTCGAAGCCCATTTTGGCGTCCAGGCACCTGAGATCCCCTCGGTCGGTGACGACCAGGGGGTTGATTTCGATCATCTCAAGATCCTTCTCCACAAAGAGTTTGTAGAGCGAACCGGTAAGATCGACGCATTGCCTGACTTGCCTGCCTTCAAGTCCCAACATGAACGCGATACGGCGACCGTGGTATCCCTGGAAGCCGGTCGCGGGGTCGATGGTGAGTGTGAGGATTCTATCGGGAGTGCTTGCGGCGACTTCCTCGATGTCCATCCCGCCTTCCGTCGAACATACGAAACCAATGCGCCCGACGCTGCGGTCGACAAGCACAGCGAGATAGAGTTCACGATCGATGCCGCTTCCATTCTCGATATAGATTCGGTTGACCTGTTTGCCCACCGGCCCTGTCTGGCGCGTCACCAGCGTGCGCCCGAGCATCCTCTTGGCTTCGGATTCGGCCTCTTCCACGGAGTGGGCGAGTCTCACGCCACCCCTGTCGCCCGCTTCGGGTTCCTTGAACCGCCCCTTTCCGCGGCCACCCGCGTGGATTTGTGCCTTCACCACCCAGACCGGACCGTCAAGGGCACCTGCGGCTGTTTTGGCCTCTTCCGAGCGCAGCACAGCGTGGCCATCGCCAACCGGGGCGCCATAGGCGTGCAGGAGCGCCTTTGCCTGGTATTCGTGAATGTTCATGATCTCCCGTTCTCGATCACGGCGCAGGTGTGTTCATGCAACGCCACCGACCGTTTGGCATGGGTTGCGGAGTGAAATAAATCCTGAACTTGGCGCCAGACAGGGTTTTATGCAAGAAATCCGCAATTTGTGATCACGCAAAAATCTGTGTGATCACATTTGAGGGGCGGCAGTCGGAGCGGGTGATTCGCCGGAGTTGGGTCCAATGTTGAGTCTCCCATACCGTACTAATGGGGCTGTCCAGTGTTGCGGATGGAACGAGGACCACCCATTGAGGTATGACTGAACCACCAATGACTGTTCTTCCGGAGGCCGTGATCAGACCAATGACGGGTCGATCTCCTTGCAGGCGGCGACAAGGTCTCTCACGGCATTTACGGAATTGTCGAACATCTCCCGCTCATCCCGGTTCAGACTGATTTCGACAACCCTCTCGATTCCTCCATTGCCGATCACTGTCGGGACACCGACATAGAGGCCGTCCAGTCCATAGGCGTTCCTGACATAGGCGGCGCAGGGAAGTACCCGTTTCTGGTCCCTCAGATACGCTTCGGCCATCTCGATGGCCGAGGTGGCAGGCGCATAGAACGCACTACCGGTCTTGAGAAGACCGACAATCTCGGCTCCGCCATCACGGGTGCGTTGGACGACGGCGTCGAGCCTTTCCTGACTGATCCATTCCATTGCGACGAGGTCGGGCAACGGGATTCCGGCGACGGTTGAATAACGGACCAGGGGAACCATCGTGTCTCCGTGACCACCGAGTACAAAGGCGGTGACGTCTTTCATCGAAACGCCAAATTCAAGGCTGAGAAAGTGACGGAAACGGGCGGAATCGAGCACACCGGCCATTCCGCAGACCATTTCATAGGAGAGCCCACTGAACTCCCGCAGTGCCCACACCATGGCGTCGAGCGGGTTCGTTATGCAGATTACAAAGGCGTTCGGGGCATGGTTCCGAATTCCTTCACCGACGGCTTTCATGACCTTGAGGTTGATGCCCAAAAGGTCGTCACGGCTCATGCCGGGCCTGCGGGGCACGCCGGCGGTGACGATGCAGACGTCGGCTCCGGCGATACCGGCGTAGTCATCTGTACCTGACAGTGCGGCGTCGAAGCCTTCCGAAGGTCCGCTTTCGGCGATGTCCAGTGCCTTACCTTGTGGGACACCGTCAACAATATCGAAGAGAACGACGTCTCCAAGTTCTTTCATGGCGGCAAGATGGGCGAGCGTGCCTCCGATCTGTCCCGATCCAATGAGTGCGATTTTCGGTCTGGCCATATGTCCGGTCCCCCGTCAGGTTGTTCGATTTCCCATGGGTAGACCCATAGCGGGATTGGCGCAAGGCGGGGCGCGATGGAGAGCGCAGCGGGAGCGCACAGGCCGCTTAAAAAATGTCGTGGTCCCCGAACGATTCAAACGTTCTGGCTCCACCCTTGAAGGCAGGATCAGGTTTCCGTGTGTAGCCTGCCCGCGGCACGCGGCGATGCGCCATTGCGCGGTAAATCGGGTAGTTATGGATATACTTACGGCCAAGGCTTATCCCCTTGGCCAAGGTGCCACAGGATGCTGTGGCGACGCCCGCGCTGGTGTGGCCCCGGATCCGGCGCGGCAGCCGCGCCGACGGCTCCGCAGGGCGATCCTGGCGGCGGGAATGGCCAGGAAGTCCGGGATGTGGGGTGTTTTCCGGGGCGGCGGACGGACTCCGGGCTCGAGGTCTTGCGCTCCGGCCGCCTCAACCGCATCCGCCGACGATGCCGCCGGCCTTTTTCCACGACCGGCTGCTGGGCCGCCCCTCGCCCGCGACCTCACCCTGCACAGGGGCAGGAGGGACAGCGTGACAGTTCCCGCCGGTTCGCGTCCGCGTAGGTTCCGCAATGTCGGCCTGCGGCATGGATATATCGACATGCCCAATGATGGGCAGCCGCCGATGGTCCGGAAAAGTTATGGAGACTGGATACGGTTCTTTCCAGCCGACGGCGGCTGGATGGACCTCCCCTGGACGGAGGTCGACCGGTATCTGTACATATCCACACCAGCCGGTGGATGAAGGAAGCGGTGACCGTCAGATGGCCCGGATACTGGAGATGCCGGACGTGTCAATGGAAGCGGACGGGGCCTATGGCGGGGGATCTGCGTCCCTATCCAGAACCGGTTCCGTATTGGTTACGGATTTCTCCGGCAACATCGGGTCGATGCGATTTTCCAGCGCTGGCGCCGGGTTCCCATATTCGATGAGGAAGTCGCGGAAAGTCGGGATCGGGCATTCCATCCGTTTGTTGCTGCGTTCCTGCAGGGCGCCGCGGTGGATCAGATGGCGCAGAAAGGCATCCGCGTCCATGGGGACGCCACTGTCAGGGTTCGTCGGCAGGCTCCAGGAGACATCCTCCGGTGTTCCACCAGTCCGCCGATGCCGGAGGATGGACGCCAGCACATCCGCCTGGTTCGGTCGCCGGGCATGGTCCGTGAGGGAGGCCGGACAGTCGCGCAGGACGGCGGCCACGAGGTCGAACGCTTTCGTCATCGGGGAGGACTGCCGTCGTCCGTAGACGTCGAGACGTAGCTTCCGTTCCTGTTCCCGTACCTTTCCGGTGTCGATGATGTCCAGCCGTCCCTGCGTCTCCAGCAGCCCGCGGGCGATGGCGCGCATGGCGTTGTGCAGGTGCTGTGGCCAGGCGTCGGAGACCGCCACCGCCCAGTCCGCCCAGTGGTCGCGGTTCGCGTCGGACCCGCGCACCCCGTAGGTGCGGAACATGGTGAGCACGGCGCCTTTCGCCTGTTCCGCGTTCAGCGCTCCCAGCCGCTGGATGTTGTCGGCGGTCAGCCGCGAGGTGCCGGTGAATCCCTCCACAATCGAAAGTGAATCCCCCAGGCCGGCGAACAGCGGTACCAGCGGGAGGCCATGCTCTCCCTGGTGCAGGCGCATGATGACAGGGGCCGCCGCCGGTTTCAGGGCTTGGATCTCGTCCGCCATCAGCACGATGGCCCGGTCCCAAACCCAGTCCGGGTCCTTGAGTCCCCCGACCCGCAGCACCGGCAGGATGCTGTCCAGGGATGGCTCGCCGGGATGGATGAGGGTGCCGTCGGCGAGTTTCACGCCGGTGCCGGGCAGCCCGGCCTGTCCGGAGCGTTCGGCGCTGTGCACCGTCCGCCAGACGATGGAGGCGCCGGGATGGAGCGTCTCGATGACGGCGGTGGCCAGTTTCGCCTCGTCCTCCAGGGTCCTGGTGTCGACCTTGGCCACATGGGGAGCCCTGTCCCCTTCAGTGCGCCAACGCTCCCGCAGATGATGCAGGAGGGAGGTCTTGCCGGCGCCGGGAGCCCCCTGCAGCAGCGCCGTCATGCTGGAGGCTTTCCGACCGCTGCGTGTTTTCTTCAGGGCGTTCGCATGCAGGTAACCGACTAGGTCGACCTCATCGGCGCGGCCGACAAGAAACGGCGCCTCGTCACGGTCGGCCATGCGGCTGAATTCCTTCAGACCAGTGATATCGACCATATCCATACCTGTCCGTATTCGTTTCCGGTCATATATTTTCGGAGTTCCGCTTTCAAGGTGTCGTGTCCACATGCCGCGAATCACCCCCTCGACGCTCCGCGCATATCCTTTCCAGACTTGCGCCATGACCTCCGTCTCGTCGTTCCCTCCCCGGCCAGAGCGCGGGCCGATGAAGTTGGTCGCCTGACATGCGCCGTCTCCGCATCTTCGCGCCGGCCTTGGCTCTGACGCTCGCACTGGGGACGGGCCAAGGCCGACCTCAACCGACTGGAACGCCTGGCGATACGGCAGTCCCAGGCGCGGGCGGACTCCGGCTCAAGCAGGTGCCGAACGACATGCGGGAGACACCGGCCTTATCGACCTCGTCGACGATGACCGGCGGGTTGGCCGTGCGCTCGTCGATCATGGCGTCGAGCGGCCGTCCGGGCTGCGCCGTCGCCCAGCCGCACGCGGTCCCCGTCAGTGGGAAGGACGCTAGGTCCTTCGAGGCGTCAAGCTCCACGGAAAGGGTGCCCCGGATGTCTGCCAGCCAGTGCGACCAGGAGGTTCTGCCGATGCTTGGCGGGCCGTCCAGAAGCAGCGGGCCGACGCGCACCGACTTCCCGTCCCGAGCGCCGCAACACCCGCTCATTCAGGCGTCCGGCCGTTTCGGGATCCTTGCCCAGGTTCGCCAGTGCGCAGGCCGTCTAGGAAGTCCACCAGCCGCCGCTCTACCTCGCCCGCGTCGACCTCCTCCGTCGGAACGTCGAACACGGTCACCTCGACGGAAACCATCGCGCCGATGGCGCCGGTCACGGGGAACATCCCTGGCGCCGCCGCCGCCGCATCGGTGTGCTGTGTCGGTCATGGGTGGTCTCCTTCCATCCGTTCCCTGAAGGTGGACGCCGCCGTCGGCCGGTCCGACCGGATGCGGTCGGGGGCTGGAAAGCGCGGCGCGAGGGGGAGCCGCCGGCGTGGGATGTGTCAATTGGGTGGCCCGCCGGGGTCAATTCAGGCGAATTCAGGCCGGAAGAGCCGGTTATTGCGCAATTTCAACGGGTTAACCTTCAATGGCAGAAGATCGCCCGTCCAATGGCAAATATGCCTGTCACGACAGCAGGGGCACGTGGTATGCGCGTAAGTGATGCTGAGCAAATAAGGTCAGAGGAAGCCTATTCATCTAAGTTTCCGTCTCCGTGAATCCTGATCGCTAAGAGCTTGACCTAAAATACCACATCTAGATCATGAAATCGACAATTGGGGGACCTTTGCACAAGGTATGGCACATGGACACGACTTTTAGGTCAAGCTCTAAGGAAAAATGACGGATGGCGGATTTGACATCCCCGTCGACCTCAATCCATCCGGCGTAGCTCATGGCAGCATTGCCATGTCGTCACGGACCAGATCCATGAGCGTCTTTGGTCTCGATTCGAACGGCATGATATCACAGGGCAGGCTCTCTTTCGCGCAGGCATCTTCTGCGACCAGCATTGCGTCGAGTTCCCTCTCCCGTTGGAAGTCCACCAGAATGTCGATGCCACTGTTGTAACGCGTCCTTCCCCGTGCGGCGCTGCCGAGGAGGTTGAACCTCCCGCCGTGACGCCGGGCATGGCTACTTAGCCTGCTGGCAACAATGTCCGCGGCCCCGGTGCGGCGGGACGCCCCCACCATCCTGCGTTCGGCCAGCGTGACGACCCCACCCATTGCGCAACCTGTGTTCATTTTTCCCGTCCAGCTGATAGGTGGGACGATACCCGGTCCGGTCACGGCCTTCAACCGTACGATAGGTAACGCATTGGCAATCACTTTTGGAATTTCCACTTTCCATCCAGCTGGAATCGGTCGAAGGTTCCGCAAAATACACTGACGAGTCAGAACCGATCCAATTTGCCTCCTGAACGATCACTTGCCATCGTTCATATCTGTCTGACGCTGCCGGGGCAAAGCTGATATTCCACGCTCTGCCTTGACTTGGTTCGTGGAGTTGCCGGGCCGGGCATGACCGACCGACCGCAGTCTGACACCAGGAGGTCGTTGCGACCGACCCTAGGTTCGGGGTGAACTTCGAGTCGGCGGTAGACAGGAATTTGTCCGACCCTCAGTTACAGGAACTTACCCTCGGCATCACATCCGAAAATGGATATGAATTGGGAACGGCTGCCTTTCGCGACCTGCCGTTGCCCGGAATGGGTCCGCGGTTTCGCCAGAGGCAGTGTGGACCGTTTGGTCAGTTAAGGTCACCTCCTGCCGTAGTAGAGCCCGACTACATGTTCCGCTTCGGCAAAGAACAGCCAACGTAGGACGAACACCCCCGCGACATGCACGCATGCCGCCACCCAGATGACAGGATGATTTTCCGAGGCAACGGGCATCAAGACGATGGGAAGGAGAAAGCTCAGCAGAAATGCAGTGATACGCAGCTTACGCGCGTGTCGGCGAGCGACGACATGGACCATCTCATGTGTAAGATAGCTGTCACCCGTATGTGGAGATTCGAAGGCGCGCACGGTTCCCGAACGACCCAGCCCTGTCGCTGTGGCAAGCGTGGTGCCGCTGGTTCGGAGTCGGGTGTCGCCGACCCTCCAGGCATGGATCTGAACCAGGGCGGTCACGACTAGTAGCGTGAGGGCTAACCAGTTCAGTCCGGACAGAAGGGCCCCGCCACAGAGCGCCAGAAGTAGAAACAACGCAGTTGTGGTCCAGTGATTCCAGCGCGGTACGGTCCTGAGCTGGGCATAGATCATGGAAGTGGCGAACACGGTTGCGACACAGAACGCTGAACCAAACCAGGCAATCGACGGAAGCCTGGTGTCGATGAATACGGCCAATGCAGCATTGATGCCGCAGAGCGCCAGCGTGATGCAGGCCAGCCAGCCCTCGCGCGACAGCCATGAACTTCGCCACTGGGAAAATGCCTTCAGGGCACGTTCCGGATGACCTAGGTGAAATGTCGAGGCAACCAGGCCTGACGCGGCGAGAGTCAGACCGAAACCGAATCCCACCACGGCGGCCCAGCCCGACACAGGTGGCAGGCCAAGGCAAAGAAACGCAAGGTAGCCAAAGCCCAGGCCGGAGAGAGTGGTGAACAGGATGATCGACTTTGCAGGATGCATCAGAGCCGCTCAAGAGCGCCGTCGAGCCACGCTAGAAATCCTGACGGTTCTTCCGCGACCGGCTCAAGGAATGGAGCGAGAACGTCGAGTTGCCCGTCCTTTTCGCGAGGGGGCAGGTAGCGGTTGACCGGCTTCGTGCCCTGCTCCGGCATCAACTCCATACCGCTCCGGTCCGCGACGAGTTGCGACACTTCGGATGATGGGTCGGACAGATCACCGAAGTACCGCGCTCCTGTCGGGCAGGTTCGAACGCAGGCTGGAACACGATCTTCCTCCAGAAGATTGTCATTGTATATTCGGTCAACGCACAGGGTGCACTTCTTCATCACCTTTTCGACCGGATCCATTTCTCGAGCCCCATATGGGCAGGCCCAGGCGCAGAGACCGCATCCGATGCAGTCGCTTTCATTGACCAGAACTATTCCATCCTCCGTCCGCTTGTAGCTGGCTCCGGTCGGGCAGACTGTCACGCAGGGTGCGTCCTCGCAGTGGAGGCATGACTTGGGAAAGTGGACGAGCTGGGCCGCTGTGCCGTCGTTGGGCTGGACTTCAAAGGAATGGACCCGGTTGAGGAAGCTCCCGACAGGGTTTGATCCATACGCATCCCTATCCGCCAGCGGTGCACCATAGTTTTCGGTATTCCAGCCCTTGCAGGCGACGACACAGGCATGACAGCCAACGCATATGTCGAGATCGATGACGAGGCCGAGGCTGCGGTCAGTGGAAGTGGGAAGTTTGGTCATTTCTTTGCACCAGCTCTGCAATGAACGGGCACCAAAGTGTCTACCGTGATCGTCATGTGTTGGTCTTTCTGCGGCTATCGTGGTTTAAGACAGGTACGGGCGACCCGACCGGAGGGAAAGAGGGCTGCGATTGCGTCGGCACATCAGCAGTGACCCGTTCGACCCGCACCCGTAGGTCGAACCAAGCTGCCTGACCGGTGACCGGATCGGAATTCGCCCAGCGTAGCCCATCCCCTTGGGATGGGAGCAGTTCGTCGATCAGGTGATTGAGAATGAACCCCTCCGTCGCCTCTGGAGCGTCATTTTCGAGCGCCCATGTACCCTTCCGTTTTCCTATCGCATTCCAGGTCCAGACAGTGCGCTCGTTCAAGGCCGCCATATGGGCGACCGGAACTGTGATCCGACCGTTAGGAGACGTAACGCGGGCCCAGTCCCCATCCGAAAACCCATGCTCCTGCCAGACTGCGGTCGGAAGATAGAGTGGGTTTCTCCCGTGAATCTGGCGCAGCCACGCATTCTGCGAGCCCCAGGAATGGTACATGGCCATCGGTCGCTGGGTAAGTGCATGCAACGGATATGAGGATCTCTCCGCCACATCATCGGAAAAAGGTGGATACCAGATAGGAAGAGGGTCGAGTGTCCTCATTATGCGTTCACGCAACGCGTCAGGTGGCTGGCGATGACCGTGTCCGGCGGCCGCAAGCTGGAACCTTCGCATCGGTTCAAGATAGAGTTGGAAGAGATAGGGAAGCGGAGCGTCATAGAGACCGGTCTCGACCGCCCAAGTCTGGTAGGCGTCGTTCCATGGTTTGAAGAACGCGGCCTCTGGCGGCACTGTCCTATGCCAGAAGCCACCATGTTCGATATAACACTGAAGTTGATCCGGGTTTGCCTTTCCCCGTCCGGTACCTCCATCCTCGGCTGTTTCGCCATTTCCGTCCAATCGCCAGCCAGCCAAGGGGCCGATTCCCGGACGACGCTCGTGCCGCGTGATGTAGTCGGCGTAATCCCGGTAGGCCGCGGTGCCATTTTCGTTGACAAAGCCGGGCAACCCGAGACGTGCGCCGAGGTCGCACAGCACCGACTGAAAGCACCGCACGTCGCGGTCGGGCTCAATGACCGGCCAGCGGATCGCGTCGGCGGCGGCATCCGCTTCGCTGATCGGGCGGTCGAGCAGTGAAATGCAGTCGTGCCGCTCCAGATAAGTGGTGTCCGGTAACACCAGATCGGCATAAGCCACCATTTCGGAGGCGTAGGCGTCGGAATAGATTATGTGTGGAATGACATAGTCACCGCTGTCATCGCGATCAGTCAGCATGTTGACGACCTGAGGCGTGTTCATTGACGAATTCCACGCCATGTTCGCCATGTACATGAACAGGGTATCGATCCTGTAAGGATCGCCGGCGTGGGCATTGGATATCACCATGTGCATCAGCCCATGGGCGCTCATCGGATGCTCCCAGGAAAACGCCTTGTCGATGCGGGCGGGGCTGCCGTCGTCCCGAAGGGCGAGATCTTCCGGACCATGAACGAAGCCAAGATGTGGACCGTCAAGCGGTTGGCCGGGCTCGACTCCGCAATGCGGTCTTGGATGCGCGTATGAAGGTTTGGGGTAGGGGGGCTTGAAGCGAAAGCCACCGGGAGATTCTACCGAGCCAAGAAGTATCTGCAGGAGATGTAGGGCCCTGCAGGTCTGAAAACCATTGGAGTGGGCGGAAATGCCACGCATGGCGTGAATGCTGACCGGGCGGCCAGTCATCCTTTCATGGCGAATCCCGCGCAGATCGGTCCAGGGGTGATCGATGGATATCTCTTCCTCGAAGGCGGTCCTTGCAAGCTGGGCTGCGATTCGGCGGATCTGATCAGCGGAAACTCCGGTGGGTTCCTCTGCCGCTTCCGCGGAGTATTTTGGATCGAGATAGCGTTCGACCAGAAAGTGAAAGACCGGACGATGAATGACATTCCCCTGCGTAAGCGTGCCGGAGAGGTCAGGCTCCACGCCCTCGGCAATTGCCGGGGCCGGTTGGCCGGTACGGCGATCGATGACAAGTTCGCGACCTTCCGGATCTCTCAGGAACAAACCATGATTCGGGCTCTCAGAATCCGAATTCAGTAGAATGGGTGCGTTGGTGTGGCGGGCGAGGTAGTCAAGGTCGATCCTGCCCGCCCGTAGCAGTTCGTGGACCAATGCGAGAATGAGCAAGCCGTCGGTGCCGGGCGTGATGCCTATCCATTCGTCAGCGATCGCGCTGTACCCGGTGCGGACCGGATTTACCGCGATCACCTTCGCACCGCGCGCCTTCAACTGGCCGAGGCCAATCTTGATCGGGTTGCTGTCGTGGTCCTCGGCCACTCCGAAGAGCATCAACAGCTTGGTTCGATCCCAGTCAGGTTGACCAAACTCCCAAAATGCTCCGCCCATCGTGTAGATTCCAGCGGTGGCCATGTTGACTGAACAGAAGCCACCGTGTGCCGCATAGTTCGGAGTGCCGAATCCCTGCGCCCAGTAGCTTGTGAACGACTGCGACTGGTCCCGCCCGGTGAAGAAGGCGAGTTTCTCCGGGTGCTTGGCGCGAAGCGGTGCCAGCCATTCAACGGCGGTTCGGAGGGCTTCATCCCAGGACACCTCTTCGAATTCGCCTGATTCGCGGGGGCCTTTGCGCCTCAATGGCGTGCGTAACCGCGACGGCGCGGTGACCTGCATGATTCCCGCCGAACCCTTTGCACAGAGGACACCACGGTTCACAGGATGATCGCGATTGCCTTCGATATAGGCGATCTCTCCATTCTTCATATGAACGTTGATGCCGCATCTGCAGGCGCACATATAGCATGTGGTCCTGCGGACTTCGTCGGATACCTTGGGCGATGTCTCGACTGCGGGCTGTACCGTCATCGACCGTTCTTCCTCCAGGATAGGGGCGAGCGCAGTGGATATCCGCAATTCGGGCATATGCA
Organism: Paracoccaceae bacterium; assembly: GCA_965203605.1. GTDB lineage: Bacteria > Pseudomonadota > Alphaproteobacteria > Rhodobacterales > Rhodobacteraceae > JAPOUP01. The sequence continues at coordinate 566,505 of OZ241902.1, forward strand.
ACCGTCTTTGACTGTTTCAGCAACATCGACGGTTCAAGTCAATGTGCCTTGATTTCGTTCTCCGGATGTTGGTCACCGGCCGACTCAGGCGGAGCGTGAAGCCGCCGCCGAGCGACAGCCCGCCGCTCCAGCCCGGCTCCGCCGCCGCCTCGACGAAGCCGCCAGTCCAGCTGGTGGCCGCACCACCGGTCAGGCCGCGCCTGCGGCACCAGTTCCGGGACATCTTCGCCGGAACCCGCGGCTCTCGCAGAAGCTGGTCTGTGAGCTGTCCCAGCGCCCGAACGCCGCCATCAGTCGCCGCCATTCCGCCTCGCTCCGGACCCTCCGGGCGGGCCGCCCTCGGCCATTGCGTTCATATCCGTCGTCATGCACAATCCTCCGATCAAACTGAATGGACCGGGGAACCCTCCCGCACTCCAGCGGCGCCGATCAAGGCGAATGCGCGACGTTGCGCTTTAGTCGCTTGCATCTATCCCAAGCTCCCCTCCCCGGAGGTAGCGGGGCTGGAGGTGCATGCAGTGCAGACGGCGGCTTTCCAAGTGACTTGCTGGCCCAGCATCCCGGCGAATGCATCCTGCGCCCGGACCTGATGACGTCGCATAAGGAGACCGTCGCCGCTTACCGGAGCGCGACGGGACTGTAGGGCCGGGCCAGCGACCGGCGGACATCGTGCCCGTCAACCACCATCAGGCGTGGAGTCGGTCAGCGGTCTGTCAACCGGCTTCCAGTGTTGCATAGTCGAGTTTCCGTCCTTCGGGATGAATTTCGTCCAGTCGCGACGGCATTTCCAAAGCAGCGACGGACGTCCATAAATAGGCGAATCGGCATACCCATGGAACGGGTAGCCGTTCCTGAAAACGCGCGGACGGCCGCCGACGGGTACCGTCAGGTTGGCTCCGTCTCCCCCGCGTAGAATGAGGTCATGGGCGAAGGATCGGCCTGGCAGCCGGTCATGGAACCGTGTCAGCGGATGCCTGTCCGGTGCCGCAGACCGGTGGTCCGACAGCCTCCGCCGGATGGTGTGTTCGCCAAGGAAGGCCGGAAGCGGCGTATCCGCGAACCTCCCGTTCAGGGAATCCAGAACGGTGACCTAAAGGCTGTCGGTTGCCCTTACAAACCGTTGGGTCAGGTGAACATCATCCCCGTCGTTCTCTTCGGGCCGCAGGATCCAAAGCAGGCCTGAGGGCGCCTGGAACACCACCCGGACATAGCATGGTCAATTACATGGCCGAACTGCCGGATGGCCACGGTGTCCGGCTGGTTCAGGTCCGCCCGGGCCGCGCCCAAAGCCACCGCGAGCAGCGGAGCATGCCATGGGGCATGGGTCTGTCCTTCAGGGGTTAGGGACCGTGTGGGCATCAGGGACATCTTCCCTGTCTGCGGTCAGGCGTGGTTCCGGTTCCGTTCCCCGTTCAATCAGGTAGGACCGGAACGAGGGAATCGGAGAATGGACGTATCCCTCCGCATCCTCATACAGGGCGCCTTGATGGGTTAGATGTCTGAGGAAACCATCAAGACTGGTGTTTTCCGGCAGGTTCCATGGGATGTCCTCCGGTGACTCGCCGGTACGTCGGTGACGTGCGATGGAAACCAGGACATCGACCCTGGAAAGACCTGTTTGACTCTGTTGTGTTTCATGGACAGGTATGTCCCGCATAACCGCTGCGATGAGGGACGGGGCCCTTCTCATATCGGGACTGTATTGTTTGCCATAGTACGTCTGTCGTCTGCTCCATGTGTCATTTCCGATATCCGTCCAGTCCATACGGTTCATGTCACCGTTGACGTTCAGGGCCGCGTTCCCCAGGGACTCACCGGCATGGCGCAGATGCCGGGGCCAGCCGTCGCAGAGGTCGGCCAGATCGTTCAGCCGGGCGTTGTGCCGGGAGGTGTCGAGACCGAAATACAGCGCCAGGCGCCGCATGAAATCCCTGGTCTGCGCCGCCGTCAGCGGTTTGGTTTCATGAACGAGAGTATCCCGCGTGAGGTTCATCTCCCGGGATCTTGTGGCGGTGTCGGACAGACCTGTCAGTACAAGAATCAGGGGCAAGGGGGTGTCGGCGTTGTGGATCTCCCGCAGGAAACACGCGGCTACGGAATGGGGATCGCCCTGCAGGGCCTGGGCCTCGTCCACGGCGACGACTATAGGGGTTTTCCACGTCCTTTCCTCGCCCTGGCGGATGGCGCCACTGAGAAGTGTTGCTTCCCTGTAGGCGTCGAACTCGGCTGACAGGCCATATCCGGCCACCGAGGCACCGACGGATTTCAGCTTCTTGAGCCGTTTCCGGAGAATCCGCCGCCAACCGTCCTGCGAGCACGTGCCGGCGGCCACAATGGCCTGGATCACGCCGGAGGTGTCGTGACTGACAGATGCGGAGGAGACGGTCACCACCCGGGGGGTTCCTTCCTGACCTGTCCATTGCTGCTGCATCTTGTGGATGAGCGAGCTCTTGCCGGCCCCCGGTGCCCCCTGCACGATCCGGGTCATTTTCGGCTGGCCGGCGCTTTCCTTCGCCGTTGTCAGGATATCCTCGAGGATGTCACCGCGGCCGACGAAGACTGGCGGCGGGGCGCCTTCGCCCTGCCGCAGGTATTCGATAATCCTGGCACGGTTGAGCGGCATGGGTTTTCTTTCGCGGGTCTTGCGTGTTTCCGGACATTAACCCAGTCCGGTCGGAAAACAAAGTCACAATGACGTCCTTTACCCTTCGTTTTCGGTGGTGTTCCTTACGGGGCCGTTTCCGTGGGTGATCTGCCCGGGAACGCGAATAATCAGCCCGGATACCACTCCCGACGAGCCACTGGATTGGATCTTCAAAATCCGGAAAACTGCAATTTCGTTGGCAGAAATACGTCGTGCCAAAGTGGCCGATATGGCGTATGGATCATATTTCCATTACATGGTATCAATCGGTCGAAAATTCAATGGAAAAGAGATGTTTCCGCCGCGACAACCGAAGCGGATATGACTGCTCCCGCCGTCCGGGTTTCAGGGACGGAACAGACATGGGCGCAGACGCTGCTGGGATCGTTCCGTATATCTCTTGAGGGACGGATCAACGTAGCGTTCCAGCCAAGCCAGCAATCCCCACAGTTCCTCTTCTGGTTCAGTCAAGAACAAGGTCACACCTGTCAGCTCTCTTTCGTTCCCATTGTGGTGGTCGACACATCCCGTCCGATTTCGGCTGATCTTCCGGTTCGGAACCGAGTCGCCACGACTCGATCGGGTCACCGTGTTGTGGATTGACCGATCACCCATCCATACTGGGGAATCAGTGGCGCTTCTGATGGGAATTATCGTGATGGACTGTTGCGGTAATGATCCGGTGATTCGGCATTGAGGCTGTCGTCACCGCTGCGATCAAACCGCAACATAATGCGTAATGGTTCCAGACTCTCTCGACGGAAAGTGTGACACGTCCCAAGGGTTCAGCAGGTTCGATCAGGATTCGACTCAGTCGGAATCATGTGATAATACCGCAGTTTGCGTCGAAAAGTTCTTGTCGTTCTGTTGAGAGTTGGAGAAGCACCTTGCGCCTGATTTCCCTGCTCTGCGTGGTCGGTTTGACCTGCATTTTGGGCTGTGCCGGCTCAATCGCTTCCGAGGCGATGCAGGCGGGCACTGAACGTCCCGCTTCCGAAGCCAAAAGGGGGGGTGCCGGCCTGCTCGGAATTCTCCGTTTCCGCTCCTCGGGCGGCAATGGCATGAGCCGCGCCGCCGATCGACAGGTTTTGTTCACCAGAGACTGGTTGGATGCGCAGCCATCGGCAACAGGTGATGCTGACTGGGAGTGCCTCGCGGAGGCGATTTACTTCGAAGCGCGCGGCGAGAGCGTCAGAGGTCAGTTCGCTGTGGCAGAGGTGATCTCGAACCGGGTCGCAAGCGATGGATTCCCCGACAGCGTCTGCGAGGTCGTCCGACAGGGAACGGGTCAGCTCTTTCAGTGCCAGTTCACCTATTACTGTGACGGGTTGAGCGAGAGCATCTATGAACCTGTCGCTTACGAGCGTGCAGGCAAGATTGCGCGTTTGACTTTGGACGGCAAGGCGCCGAACCTCACTGTCGGGGCGACACATTTCCATACCACCGATGTCAAGCCGTCATGGTCCAGGGTCTTCAAACACACCACAACCATCGGCAGACACCATTTCCGTCGATGGCCGGCCGACCGGGGTCGGAATGCAATTGGATTGGTTGCGGAAGACAGCCAGTAATTTCATTGGGTATGTGAATTACGGCGGACTCGTAACGCCACTGCGGGAGACCGTAATGAGCGAAGAAATCAGGCATGCCTTCATGCATCCCGAAGTGCGCTCTGTGGCGACGTCAGGCGCTGCGTCGCTCGACCGGATCAGTCTGCGTGGCTACATCGTCAATGCGGAGATCGGCGCCTTCCAGACCGAACGCGGCGTTCGCCAGCGAATTGAATTCAATGTCGTCGTTGAAGTGGCTCTGCACAACGAACCAGATGACGACGTCGATAACGTTTTGAGCTATGACGTGCTGACCGAGGCGATTTCGGTCGAGTTGGAATTGGAGCGGATAAATCTCCTGGAAACGTTGGCAGAGCGGGTCGCCGCTCGAATTCTCAGGCAGCCTCGGGCAATGCGGGTGTTCATTCGCATCGAAAAGCTTGATCGCGGCCCCGCGGCACTGGGAGTTGAAATCGTACGGTCGCGCAGCCAGTCACGGGAACGCTTGGGGGCAACGGCAGAGAGCCACTCGCTTCGCCCGACCGTCATTTACCTGACTGAAGAAGGGGCTACGTCCGCAAGGTTGGCCTTAGTGATTGAACGGTTGGAACTGTCAGGGCAACCAGCCATCTTCTGCGTCGGTCGAATGGGAACCGCAGTGCCGCCATCTGGGAATCCCAAGGTGTGTCAGCGGATAGGCCTGCTCGCGATCGAGCAGAGTGCATGGAGCCTTTCCGGACGCGATTCACGATTTATTGTGGTTGATACTCGGACGGAACTGGATTGGGCCTTGAACAATGGCAGGTTTCCGGTCTGGGCTCCCTCCAGGATGGTTCTCGGTGCTGTCGGAGCGCCGGATGCGGGGTGGGTTGATTCACTTGAGCTTGCGGTGTGGTTCGCAGGTGAGGTGAATGCGGCGGAACTGGTGACTGTCGGCATCGCGCCGCCGACCGGTATTGACCTGCGTTGTCGCGAAATCCCATTGGGGAGTGTGAGATGATCCGTCGCTACCATCCCGTCACCCGAATGGGTCCGGCTGGAACCCAAGGCAGGTTGCAGGGAACTGTGCTGCCTCTGGCGGGCAGCGATCACGTATGGTTCGACAGCGCGAATGTCAGGACCGGGTCAGGCGGCTGGCAGCATATCAATAGTGGCGAACTTGACGAAGATGTCCGGATCCGCCTGAGCGCCCGTCGGGCGCCGATATGTGGGATCCGATTGGAGCGTCCGAGAATTATGGGCGTTGTCAACGTTACGCCAGACAGTTTCTCGGACGGTGGTGACAGAATCGCTCTGGACGATGCGCTGGTCGCGATTCGATCCATGGCGGATGCGGACATCATCGATATTGGTGGTGAAAGCACCAGACCTGGGGCGGAAACGGTCCAGGCTGCCGAGGAGATCGCCCGTGTGGTGCCGGTGATCGAATCCGCCCGCTGGGAAGGGATCACCGTCCCGATTTCTATTGATACCCGTAAGGCGATGGTTGCGGAAGCCGCCCTTGATGCGGGCGCGGATATGGTCAATGACGTGTCCGCGTTGGCATTTGACCCCGGGATGGCAGGCTTGGTGGCTGAACGTGGCGTGCCGATTTGCCTCATGCATGCCCAAGGTGAACCGTCGACGATGCAGGATGCGCCGTGCTATGGAGACGTGCTTCTTGATATTCTTGAATTTCTGGAGGCCCGAATCCGGACCGCCGAGGCGGCAGGGGTCGCCCGGGAGAGGATCATCATCGATCCCGGCATCGGATTTGGAAAGACTTTGCAACACAATTTGACCGTGCTTCGGCACCTTTCGCTCTTTCATGATCTTGGTGTTCCGCTATTGCTTGGGGCGTCCCGCAAGCGCACGATCGGTACGATTTGCGGAGTGCGTGAGGCAAAGGAGCGGTTGCCTGGGTCGCTGGCGGCCGCGTTACACGGTCTTGCGCAGGGAGTACACATGTTGCGGGTACATGATGTCGGCGCGACCAGGCAGGCGCTGGACATGCACATCGCTATGAACAGGGGCGAATGGAATGGCCGGTAAGCTGTTCGGAACGGATGGTGTGCGCGGTCGCGCGAACTCCTATCCGATGACGGCGGAAATCGCGTTGCGGCTCGGTTCCGCAGCAGGGGTCTATTTCCGCGGTGAAGGATCAAGTCGCCATAGGGTGGTGATCGGCAAGGACACGAGGCTGTCGGGATATATGCTTGAAAACGCGCTGACCGCCGGTTTGACCTCGGCGGGAATGAATGTGCTGCTTCTTGGCCCGGTTCCGACGCCAGCCGTCGGCCTCCTCACCAGAACGATGCGGGCCACCCTCGGCATCATGATTTCCGCCAGCCACAATCCCAGTCAGGACAACGGCATAAAGTTCTTCGGACCTGACGGATTCAAGCTGTCGGACGAAGCGGGAATCGAAGCTCTGGTTGCCGGAGAAATGCCTCCCGCAGAGCCGGAGAATATTGGTGGCGCACGCCGCATTGACGATGGCCGGGGTCGCTATGAGGAATATGTAAAGACCACCCTCCCGGGTCAGGTTCGGCTAAATGGGGTGAAGGTGGTGGTCGACTGCGCCAATGGTGCCGCCTACCGTGCGGCTCCCGAGGTGCTGTGGGAGCTTGGCGCTCAGGTGATTCCCGTTGGCGTCTCACCGAATGGCCTGAACATAAACGACGGATGTGGCTCCACCGACACCACGCTTGCGGCCAGAACCGTCCGGGAGGAAAGCGCCGATGTGGGCATTTGCCTTGACGGTGACGCTGACCGCTTGATGATCCTCGACGAGACTGGCTCCGTCGCCGACGGCGACCAGATCATGGCTCTGTTTGCGACGCGTTGGGCAGACCGTGGACGGCTTGCGGGCAACACGCTTGTCGCGACGGTTATGTCCAATCTTGGACTGGAGCGTTATCTGAATGGTCGTTCCATCGAATTGGAGCGCACGCCTGTCGGTGATAGGCATGTGATCGAGCGCATGCGTGCTGCTGGAAGAAATCTCGGTGGCGAGCAATCAGGCCACATCGTGATGACGGACTTTGTGACGACAGGTGATGGTCTGATCGCAGGGCTGCAGTTTCTTGCGGCTATGGTCGAGACCGGCCGGCCGGCATCGGAACTGGCACGGAGTTTCGATCGCGTACCGCAACTACTCAGGAACATTCGGTATTGCGGTGATATGGATCCCCTCGGGAATCCTGCGGTCAGGAAGGTGATTTCCGAAGCGGAGGAACTGTTGAACGGTCATGGGCGTCTGTTGATCCGGAAATCCGGAACTGAACCGATGATCCGCGTCATGGGAGAATGCGAGGACGATACGCTCCTGGCTCAGGTGGTTGAGGGAATCGTCGCGGAAGTTGAGGCGATAGTCAGTTGAGACAGCGGGCCTGAACTGATCTAGGCTTGCATGTCGTGGATTGAAGCGGCGGCAGTGCCATGTGGTCCGGGCGCTGACGCAAGCGCCCGGACCCACGAATGAATCAATCAGTTCCTGGACCTGTCGACCATCCTGCCGGCGGTGATCCAGGGCATCATTGCACGCAGTTTCTCGCCGACTTCCTCGATCTGATGCGCGTCATTGTTTCGGCGGATGGCCTTGAAGCTGGGCTGACCGACGGCGCATTCGGCCATCCAATCACTTACGAAGCGACCGCGTTGGATGTCGTCCAAAATCGCCTTCATCCGTTCTTTGGTCTCTGCATAGGGCAGAATGCGGGGTCCACTCACGTACTCACCGTATTCCGCTGTATTGGAGATTGAGTAATTCATGTTGGCGATGCCGCCCTCATAGATCAGGTCCACGATCAGTTTGACCTCGTGCAGGCATTCAAAGTACGCCATCTCGGGTGCATAACCCGCCTCCAACAACGTTTCGAAGCCCAGACGAATTAACTCGACAAGGCCGCCACAGAGCACGGCCTGCTCTCCAAACAGGTCTGTTTCGCATTCCTCCTTGAAATCGGTCTCGATGATGCCGGAGCGACCGCAGCCGATGGCGGAACTGTAGGCGAGCGCTATTTCCAGCGCTTTGCCGGAAGCATCGTTGTGGACTGCCACAAGTCCTGGTACGCCACCGCCCTTGACGAACTCGCCGCGAACGGTGTGGCCTGGCCCCTTTGGTGCCATCATTATGACATCAAGCGAGTCAGGTGCCTCAATCAGGCCGAAATGGACATTTAGACCATGGGCGAAGGCGACAGCGGACCCGGGGCGGATGTGGTCCCTGACGTGCTTCTTCCAGGTCTCGGCCTGCAGTTCGTCTGGCATAGTGAACATCATTAGGTCGCACCAGGCGGCCGCTTCCGAAATGCCCATGACCTTCAGGCTTTCGGCCTCGGCCTTCGCGGCGCTTGGCGAGCCATCCCGCAGGGCCACAACGACGCTCCGGGCTCCACTGTCCCGCAGGTTCAACGCATGTGCGTGACCTTGGCTGCCATAGCCCAGGATCGCGACGTTCCTGTCCTTGATCAAATTGATATCGCAGTCGCGGTCGTAATAAATCCGCATGTCTCGAACCTCCATATTGCTGAGTACCGTTGGCAGGCTACCTCCTCATTCGGGATTTTCGAGAGTACGCTGATCGAATTTTCGGGAAAATTCGCAGTGTTCATTCAAAAACTCTTCAGATAATGGAAAGTCCATGCTGGATGATCTCGACAGACGCATCCTGCGAACGTTGCAGGATGAACCGAAGCTGGGCCTGCCTGACCTTGCTGACCGCGTTCGGGTGACTCCGTCCCGCGCTTCCCGAAGACTTGAAAGGCTTCGGGAACAGGGAGTGCTTCGGGGAATTAGGGCGTTGGTCGACTGGCGGGCGCTGGGCTACGAGGTCGAGGTGAGCCTGCGCTTTACTCTGGACAAAACCCGGGGAAATGCGTTTGACGAATTCATACAGGCAGCGCGTACGATTCCGGAAGTCACCGAAATCCAGACCTTTCTCGGAAAGGTTGATGTCCGGCTCAATGTGATAGCCTGCGACCTAGGGCACTATCGGCGGCTCTATCAGGAACGAATCCTGACCCTGCCCCACATTGCTGACCTTGAGGCGTTGATGCATGTCGCGACGGTTAAGGAGCAGGACCGACTGCCCATATGATCGCGCTTGACGAAACAGACAGGTGCCTTCTTCGGGCACTGGTGGAAGATGCGACCCTTCCTGCGAGTACATTGGGACGGCGTCTTGGTCTTAGCCAACCGGCTGCATGGCGCCGAATCCGTCGGCTTGAGCAGATAGGAGTGATCCGGGGCCATAGGGTGGATCTGGATATCGAAAGCCTTGGATTTGGCGTGACTGTGTTTCTTGGGGTGAAACTAGCTACGAAAGGCCGGACAGGGTTGGAGGAATTCGAGCGGGCGGTCGCGGCGATTCCGGAGGTACAGACGGTGCAGCACGTTCTGGGTCTCTATGATTTCCGCCTTCGGGTCGTTGCCCGCGACCTTTCGGATTTCGAGCGTGTGCTTCGGCGGCGGATCATGTCGTTGCCGGGGATTGGAGATGTCGAGGCGAACGTGCTCCTGAGTGAGGAGCGTCTGATGGGTCCCTTGGAATGACGGGTGGCAATGTTCCGCCAATCATTCGAGCAATGTCCATGTTGAACCTGGTCGTCCGTGGAGCCGATGGACCGCTTTCAGCGCCATATACGCCCGCGCTGTTATCAGAACCCTGTTCCACTCCGAAGTGCACCATTGATGAAGATAGGAGACGGCCGTGCCCGAGGGCTACCGCCGCCTGATCAAGGATGAAAGACACCAGATACACGCGCTGAAGGAAAGCGGGTCTTCGGATTCCCGTCTTTCGATCTCGAGTCAATGTGGTCTACGCCTGAAATTCGAATTGACAGACTGCCTCGGGCTGGGGGAGAGTCTCTGCAAACTAGCTGTCGAGGCCTAGGCAGATCCGGATGACAGGGAGAGCTTGCCACGGAATCTACGGGCGCACACTCGTAACCGGGTTCCGGATGACGGGGGCGGGGAGCGCAACGTTCTCGGAACGGGTTGCAACAGGTGTTGCCAACTCCGCCCTCGGGCGTATTGTCTGGCGACGTGTCTGATGCCTCGGCAAGGGGATGTCGAATGCATGTCTCTTCCGTTATGCCTGCCCAACGGCTGGGACGGTATCGGCCGCCTTAACTGTCTCCAGCGGCGGCCCCGGGTTTGGAATGGACTTGAAAATGAATGGAACCAGGAAAGGACCTGTTGACGCTCACACCCATCTCCCGTCGGAGCCGGAGCTGCGTGTCAAGGCCTTGGAGGAGATTCTGGTACGCAAGGGGTTGGTCGAGCCAGCGGCTTTGGACGCGATCGTTGATCTGTATCAAAATCGCATCGGTCCCAGGAACGGGGCGCGGGTTGTGGCGCGGGCGTGGGTCGACAGGGAATTTCGAGATGCCTTACTTGCGGATGCTTCACCCGCCATTGCGGAGATGGGCTTTGCAGGGCGTCAAGGCGAGCACATCACAGCCGTTGAGAATACGCCGGAAACTCACAACATGGTCGTCTGCACGCTGTGCTCATGTTATCCTTGGCCGCTTCTTGGCATTCCACCAGGGTGGTACAAGTCCGATGAATATCGTGCCCGTGCGGTGCGCGAACCGCGCAGGGTTCTTGCGGAATTCGGTGTGAGGCTTCCTGAGGGTAAGGCCGTCCGGGTTTGGGATTCAACCGCCGAGATGCGCTATATCGTCATTCCTGAGCGGCCGCCCAACAGCATGGGAATGGACAGGGACGCCCTTGCGGAACTGGTTACCCGCGACAGCATGATCGGGACCGGTCTGCCTAGGGAACCGCAGCGGTGACCCGAATTCATGACATGGGGGGTCGCTTTGGCTATGGAGCGGTCGTTCCGGAGCCTGGAGAGAAGGTCATTTGGGAGTCCTGGCAGGCGCGTTCATTGGCTCTGACGCTGGCTGTCGGCGCTCTCGGTAACTGGAATATCGACATGTCGCGTCATGCACGTGAACGACTGCACCCACGGGAATACGCACGCTTCTCATATTTTGAGAAATGGCTGGCAGCGCTAGCGAATCTCCTGGTGGAGACCAGGGTCCTTGACAGTAGGGATCTACTGCCGCTGGCTGGTGATCAAGCTACTCAGCCGCTGTCCTCCCGTGCGCTGAGAGCGGACGGTGTTTCCGAGCTTTTTCGTCGCGGCGGTCCAGCGTCGAGGGAGTCCCGTGCGGCCCTGCGTTTTTCGGTAGGGGATTCGGTACGTACACGTCGTTTGACCGAAAACAGAATGGTACCGGGCGGTCATACCCGACTGCCGGCCTATGCCGCGGGAGCCAGCGGTCGTGTGCTCCGCCATCACGGCTGTCACGTCTTTCCTGATAGCAATGCCCATGGCCTCGGAGAAGCTCCTGAGCCACTTTACGCGGTCGTGTTCCCGGCTGCAGAACTATGGGTCAATCCGGAGCATCCACGAGACGAGGTGATCCTGGACCTTTGGGAGTCGTATCTTGAGCCAAAGTGATGATCCGTGATTCCGAGCCAGCCTTCGCCGCACCGTGGCACGCGCGCGCCTTTGCGCTTGCGGTCGCCCAAAACGAAGAAGGGCGGTTTTCCTGGTCTGGCTGGACAGCACGATTTGCGAAGACCCTTCGTCATAACGGTCTCCCGCGATCTCTTGGCGGGGGAGATGACTATTTTCTTGCATGGCTCGAAACTCTTGAATCAATTCTGGTGGACGGCGGCATGATCGCACATGGTGAAATTGAATTGGTTGAGGCCGAATTGATCAGGGACCAGGCAACAAAGCCGCATGGTGTGAAGTCCGATTGACCCATTGAGAAACGAAGTCCCTGCCGCTTTGGCGCACCGTTCCCATTCGAAATGCAGAAGCTTCGCTTCGGCTGGCACTTTGATGCGCACCGCTGCGCTGCGCGCCGGGACGCCAAGTCTGAATCGCGCATGTTGAGGCGACGTGTCCGGGAATGATGAATTCCCGAGCTGCCGATTCGGGTAAAGAGGAATGCAGTGCCGGTACATCTATCAAGGACCGATCACCCTTTCCGCGTTCGGTTACGTCATCACGATGATTGAACTGTGGTTCGGCTGGACGGTGCGGAAATTTCTCAGCGGGCCATCATTCCCACACTTGGAAAGACTCGGTATTGAAGAACCCGGAGCTAGTTGCCAAGGGATCTTCCGAACTGGATTCCGTCAAGTCCCGTACGCATAATGGCTCGTCTTAGCGGTACTATGCCGTGTACTGCAACCAAACCCCAACGGCGCAAAAGCTGGATTCCTGGGTTCGACGAAATGCAGGCCCGGTTGAAGAGGTCGATGGCACCGACAAATAGAGAGACTTCGGTACTGCGGGCTCTTGCGTAGCTGGATAGATGGGAAGGAGAACCAAGTGCGCCTGGGTCTGTTCTTGCGAGTTCCATTAGCAGCGCAACATCGCGCAGTGAGATATTAAGCCCCTGCGCTCCGATAGGTGGCAGGACATGTGCCGCCTCTGCAATCAGCGCGGTTCGTTCAGCCACCATTCGCCTGGCTCTTTGAGTGATCACTGGCCACATGCGAACGGGACCAACGCGCTCCATAGGGCCAAGCAGACCGCAGGACCTTAGCGTCATTGCCGCATTGAACTGCGCTTCCGGCAGTACAGAAAGTGCTCGTGAATTTGCGCCGTAATTCATCCAGACGATCGCGCTGGCTGGTTGTCCTGCGGTGTCTGGAAGCGGCACAGTGGTGAACGCGCCCCCTCCGTTGTATATCTCAGTCGAATGGTTTCGGTGAGGCGTGGAATGTCTTGCTTCAAAAGTGAGGGCGTTCTGACCGTAACGGATCGTCTCGGTAGCAATTCCTGCAGCCTCACGAACCGGACTATTGCGCCCATCTGCAGCGATCACCAGACGCACGCGAAGACGACGGCCGTCGGTCAAATCGACGAGCGCCTGGTCAGTGCGGGTCAACATTGACCGGAAGCCCACGCGATGAGCGAATTCGAGATTGGGTAGGCTTTGGGCGATTCGAAAGATCTCGGCCCGCACAACTGAATTTGGAATATTCCAACCGAATGTGGTTTCACCCAGATCACCGGGGAGAAATATACGCGATTCGGTAATCTGTGGTGGCCATTCTGCGGTATCGATCACGCGCAAGCCATCAAGGGGCGTGGAGTGATTCCCAAGGGTGGACCATAGGCCAACCTTTTCCAGGAAGGCCTGTGATGGCAGCAGGAAAGCAGTCGACCTTGGATCGGTCTTTGGGTCGTCTTCAGTCGGTGGGGCTGGCGCAGGGTCGGCAAGAAGTACGGAGTATCCTTCAGTACAAAACGCAACCGCAGCGACCAGACCCGCAATTCCACCTCCTGAGATGAAGATGTCGAAATCTAGGTCGGCCATAACGCTTCTCCTCGCAAAGCCGAGTTCCGTCAGTGTCTCGGACCCGCGTCCCTGAAGTTCTATCCGATAGCGCCAGATGAAGGATGCGACAACGATTGTCTTCCCTCGACCTGTCCAAATGCGATCGGCTTGCCCATGGAAAGACTTCTGGACCCTGCGGTTGCCATGACTGAGTGGGATTCGATATGGGAAAGAGCTATCCGTTTCCTGACTGGAGCGGTAAGTTACCGGCGGGAACAGCGGATAGAGTGAAATGCAGGGCAGGATGTAGAACCCGCAGCCAGAGAGGAGGCAGGAGTGCCCGAAAGACGGCCGCAGATCAAGGATGCTTATACGCTCATTCTCGCGGCGATTGACTCTGGTATCTACCGGCCTGGTGAACGGTTGGTGGAAAGCGAACTGGCGGAACGCTTCGGGGTCTCACGTACACCTATCCGCGAGGCGCTTCAGCGACTCGAAACCCAAAGTCTGTTGGCTCGCGACGGACGGTCACTGATTGTGGCTTCACTTGACCACAACCAGCTTTCGGAACTCTATGTGGTACGGGCAGAACTCGAGGGGTTGGCCGCTCGGCTGGCCGCGAAGCATGCGACGCCAGAGGAGGTCAGGGTCCTTAGGGAAATGGTGGCCAAAGATCATTCGTTGCTAGGCAATCCAGAGGCCATGAGCCGGGCGAACCGTCGATTCCATAAGCAGGTTCATCTGGCTAGCCACAATCGTTATCTGGTGCAGCAACTCGAACTTGTGCATAGATCCATGGCTCTTCTGGCGACGACCTCTCTTGCGGCGGAAGGTCGCGACGAAGCCGCTCTTTCCGAGCATGATGGTATTGTTGGTGCCATAGAGGCAGGTGACACGGTCGCAGCGGACAACGCCTTGAAAACACACATTTCGAACGCATTTGAAACTCGGCTCATATATGTGGCGGAAAACTCCGAATTGTCGCCATGATGTGAGTGCTGCGACGAAGATCCAGAAGTCGAAAGGAATTGATCATCGGGTCAACAACCGAGTTCCTGTGACACTTGGATAGGCGGGTCCGATGTTGACTGCAGATGGCACCTTGGTAGCGAGGGATGGGGCTTCTCCTGCATGGATACTGTTTTGTTTGGGTTCGCCACTTGAGAAGAGCAAATCAGTTGCGTTCCGGCCCGAGAGTGGAAATGGTCGAGTGATCATGTCCTGTTCGTCATTTGGTTAACTCCTCTTGCAGTTCCTCCGCGCAGCACCAAGGACAATTGGTTGACCGCTGAGGTTGTTCCACGGCGAAACAGCATTCGAAATTCCTGACAGAACCGGGCATCGCACCAGGCCACTCTGAAATGGCATGATGACTGGCCTTGTTGCCTTTGTTGCGACCACTGGAACGCGACATGCAATGGAGCGCATCAATTGGCGGCCGCTGGAACTGCAGATCCTGAACTCAGGTAAACCGGCAAGTGGGCAAATTGAGTGGTTGACCTGAACCCGAATTCGGCGACACTTTCGAGCCTCATTCAACGTCAATGGACAGTAGAGGAGTCACTCCAATGGCTTTGCGAATCGGTGACACGGCCCCTGACTTCACAGCGAGCACCACGGAAGGCGAGATATCATTCCATGACTGGATCGGCGACGGCTATGCGATCCTGTTCAGCCATCCCAAAGACTTTACGCCGGTGTGCACGACCGAATTGGGCGCTATGGCTGGCATGGTGACCGAGTTCACTGAACGAAATGCCAAGATCATCGGAATTTCGGTCGACCCTGTTGAGGATCATCACAAATGGAAATCGGACATCGTTTCGCTCGCGGGAAACGAGGTGACATATCCGATGATCGGAGATCCAGAGATGCAGGTTGCGAAACTCTACGACATGCTTCCAGCGACCGAATCCCGTGTCGATGGGCGTACTCCGGCTGACAACCAGACCGTGCGTACGGTGTTCATCATTGGTCCTGACAGGAAAGTGAAAATGTCGATGACCTATCCCATGACGACCGGCCGGAACTTTGAGGAGATTCTCCGCGCACTTGATTCGATCCGTCTCACAGCGGACCATCAGGTCGCAACACCCGCAAACTGGAGGAACGGTGAGGATGTCATCATTACGCCTGCTGTGTCTGATGACGACGCAAGGGCGCGATTCGGGGATTTCGAACAGCCACTTCCCTATTTGCGCCGGACGAAACAGCCGGATTGAAGTTGGCCACAACCCATGACGATTTGCTGATGGTCGGGTCTGCCAACATTCGGTTCCTCCAGACTCAGGTACCACTCGCTCGAAACCTATTGCGGTAAGCGTGGGCGTAGCTTGGATTTGGTGGATCCGGCCAGCTCGGAGCTAGGCCACCCGGGAAACGGGATCCCTGCGCTTCGGGTACTTGCCGAAAGCCGGGGCCAGTCTGGATCACCTGTTCCCCGGTTGCCTCCATTCCCGTTCTTTGCTGAATCCGGGGCTTCCGAGCGCAGGAGTGTCAATGATGGTTTTTTGCTTCACGAAATATTGAAGTTCGAGTCTTCGATCCTTGCGCTGGAAACTCGATCGTAGTCCCAGTCGATCCCTAAACCAGGCTGGTCGCTGGGAATGGCGTAACCGTCGCGCATTTGCATCGGAGTCGCGGTCAGGCAGTCCAACTGCGGGATATGCTCCAGCCACGGCGCATTCGGGATTGCGCAAACCAGACTGACGTGAAGTTCCATCAGAAAATGCGGGCATACCTGGACATTGTGGGCCTCCGCCATATGGGCCACCTTCATCCACGGAGTGATTCCGCCGACCCGCGCGACGTCGACCTGAACGATGCTGGCGGCATCGGAGACAAGATACTCCTTGAACTGGCTGATCGAATACATGCTCTCGCCGACGGCAATGGGGATGGAAGTGCTGGCCGCCAAGGTCCGGTGCGACGCCACATCATCGGCGGGCAAGGGCTCCTCAAGCCACGCTATGTCAAGGGGTTGCAATGTTGTCGCACGCCGAATCGCCTCGGCGAGGCTGAAGCACTGATTGGCGTCCGCCATTATTTCATGGTTGTGGCCAACAGCGTCCCGCACCGCTTGGAGTCGCTCGCGGTCGTCGCTCAGATGCGGGCGACCGACCTTGACCTTGCTGCCGGAGAATCCGGCTGCCTTTGCTTCCAATGCGTCCGCGACAAGGTCATCGGTCGAGATATGAAGCCAACCGCCCTCAGTTGTGTACATCCGCACGCAGTCTTTTGATCCGCCCAGAAGGCGCCAAAGCGGAAGCGCCGCACGCTTGCAGCGCAGATCCCAGAGGGCCGTGTCTATCGCGGCAAGGGCAAGTGACGTAATCGCGCCAACGGCGGTCGCATGGGTTGAGAAAAGCAGGTCGCGCCAAATTCGCTCGATCTCTTCAGCCTCGCGCCCGACCAGTTGGGGTACCAGCGTTTCGCGAAGAAGCGACATGATTGCCGGGCCGCCTTGCCCGATCGTGTAGGTGTAGCCCAGACCGGTGGCGCCATCGTTGTCCGTAATGCGGACAAAGGGTGTTTCCTGGCTCTGGAAGCTCTGGATCGCGTCCGTTCGCCTCACCTTCGGCCGAAGGTCGATCATGAAGATTTCTATCTTTGCAATTCTTGCCACCCATATCCTCAAAACGGGTGTTTCAGGAACTTCGCTTCAATGCCTGTCGGCCATGATGCCGCCCACCGCATCCGCCCTGTTTTTCTGGCATGCGTCGTTCAACTTCAACCAGCATGGTTCGCACTCCTCGAAATATGGTTCTTCAGCCGTCCGCACCGGCCTCATCTGCGGAATTGTCAGTGCCGCGGTGACCACGCCACCGTCGCCCGAAATCGAGATCGTGAAGCGAGGCGACATTGACAAGCAGTCCGTGGGCCCATGCGGAGAACCACCGAACTGAAAGGCAGGTAGCAACGCATCTTTGGTATTCCATTTTCTGGCTGGTCAATTCACCGCGCCTCGTACGGCAATCAAAGGGATGTACTGCGTCCTGCTGCAATCTGGCGGTTCGCGCCGATGGATTGCCCAAGCGCAATGGCTCGACATAAGGAAACGAAGTGCTTCATTTGAAGAGGTGAGTATCAGTCCAGGAGTTTCCGATGCCCTTCCTTCCGCGTGCCGGTCATTCAAGATCCTTCACCCACTCTCGGAGTTCCAGAGACCCCGTTCATGGTCACCGCTAACCAGCGGTTCGCAGTCGATCCAGACTGCTTCCGGGGAAGGTGATGGATCTGGAGTCGACTCACTGGTCCATATGCGATTCCCTTGTTTTTCCTGACTGCGGCATGCAAATTGTGGGTTGCCTGCCATGCCTGGTGGGTGGAAATCTTCGCCTTTGGATAAATCAATTCAGTGGATTGCAGATCAATTACGGACATCGAGAAAGCTGTGCGTCTGTCCGAACATCTCGGAATTTCCGAGTGGTTCTGCCGCTGGAACTGAAGGATTGGAGTTGTGAGCGCTGGGCTAGTTTGGCTGATCTTGGTCCATGGCCGCGACAAATCTCTCGAACAGGTAATAGCTGTCCTGGGGGCCGGGGCTTGCTTCAGGATGGTACTGGACGGAAAACACCGGTCTGCCCTCCACTCTGATTCCGCAATTCGAGCCGTCGAATAGCGAAACATGGGTCTCGATTACGCCAGGCGGCAGTGTCTGGCTGTCAACCGCAAAGCCATGGTTCATCGATGTGATCTCGACCTTGCCTGTCTCAATGTCCTTAACTGGATGGTTTGCGCCGTGGTGGCCATGATTCATCTTCACAGTCTGGGCTCCGAGCGCAAGTGCCAGCATCTGGTGGCCAAGGCAGATTCCAAAGATTGGCAGTGTCGTTTCATCCAGAATGTTGCGGATAACTGGAACGGCATATTCGCCTGTTGCGGCAGGGTCACCCGGCCCATTCGACAGAAATATGCCTCTTGGGTTGTGCGCGAGAACTTGCTCAGCAGAGGCGGTCGCGGGCATCACCGTGACGTCACATCCGGCCGAAGCCAGGCACCGAAGGATGTTGCGCTTTGCGCCATAGTCTACCGCAATGACGTGGCGCCCTGACTCAGCACTTCTGCCATAGCCATCTGGCCAGGCCCAGCGGGTCTCGTTCCAACGATACGTCTGTGCGCAGGTCACGTCCTTGGCCAGATCAAGTCCTTCCAGCCCAGAAAACGCCCGTGCCTCCGCGGTGAGCGCTCCGATATCGAATCGACCCTCGGGGTTATGCTGCAGCGCGACATGTGGAGCACCTTGGCGGCGGATGGCCCGCGTCAGCCGCCGCGTGTCGACTCCACCGATGCCGATGCGCTTGCGCTTCCCGAGCCAATTCACAAGCCCTTCGGCGGAGCGCCAACTCGACGGCTCAGTGGGATCCCACCTGACGACCATTCCACTGGCGAATGGGTGGTTCGCCTCGTCGTCCTCAGGATTCACACCAACATTCCCCACATGCGGAAAGGTGAATGTCACGATCTGCCCGGCATAGGAGGGGTCGGTCATGATCTCCTGATATCCAGACATGGACGTGTTGAAACAGAGTTCTGCGGTGGTCTGCCCGACAGCACCGAAGCCCCGGCCAAAAAACACTGTGCCATCAGCCAGCGCCAAACAGGCGGTCGCGTTTTCCGCTCCATGCGACAATGGCATCGATGGCACTCCGGCTTTGACAGATTTTGGGAAACCTAGAGTTGGTGCTGAAGCTGGTCAAGCGGAAAGAAAAACGCGAAATCCTTATGTATCATATAGTTAAGTTCACGCCCCGTTATTGCCACCGGAATTTTCAGGGTCTATGCTTGCGGCTTGGATAGAACTTTTGGGCGGGATCTTCAATGGATATGCGCCAACGGATCACTTCTGAACTGAAAGATGCGATGAAGAGCCAGGACAGGCCGAGACTGTCTACCCTGCGCCTCATAAATGCCGCAATCAAGGATAAGGAGATCGCACTTAGGGGTGAAGGTGGCAGCGTGGGCAACAGCGAGGTTCTGGGAATTCTGGGCAAGATGGTCAAACAGCGTCAGGAGAGCGCACGGGCCTATGCGGAGGGCGGGCGTCTGGATCTTGCGGAACGTGAGCAGGCTGAGATTACGGTCATCGAGGAATACCTGCCGAAGCAGTTGAACAGCGATGAGGTTGCAAGAGCGGTGGACAAGGCCATTCTTGCTGCCGATGCAACTTCGATCCGAGATATGGGTCGAGTCATGAGTGCGCTGAAGACGGAATACATGGGCCGGATGGATTTCGGCAGAGTGGGTCCGATGGTGAAGGAGCGACTTGGCTAAACTAAACCGGATCCCTTGGGAAATCGTTCGACTCTGTAAGGCAAGCCGTGCATCGGTCTCGATTGGTCGGACGCAATCGTGCAGTTCAGGGGACACAGACGCAGTAGGTCAGGACATACCGACAGGGATTGCGTGTCCGCCTATGGACAGACGGGAACCAGCAGGTCCGAGACCGTCATTGCTTTCGTATCCGTGCCAGGCGGAACACCGTTGGGTGTCGGGTAAATCGCGGTCTCAAGTGCCGGATGGCTCAACCGTCATGCGGTATTGTCGACGTGAAATTCCCTTGGCGATTGACTTTGGTGATCAGGCCGGATTCCAATCCAGCAATTCACTTGACAGATGAGATGCCCGGACATGGTTGCGCGTGCTGGCAGACTCTTCTAGGCAGACCACCGCTGCCCTGAATGTGGCGGACCTGTTGATTGGGAGAACTGCGATGCGACTGGCGAGGGTCGAGCGGAATGGTCTGCGGGTCGATAGCCGCCTCGCCGCTTTCCTCGAAGCGCATGCGCTGCCTGGAACCGGAGTATCGCAGGCAAAGTTCTGGCAGGCATTCTCGGTACTTGTGCATGATTATGGGCGGATGAACCAGGTGCTTCTGGACACGCGCACGGCGCTGCAACAGAAAATATCCGCTTGGCATGCCGGCCGCAGAGGGCAGGAGCTGGACCACAGTGCATATCGTGCGTTTCTCGAGGAGATCGGTTATCTGGTCCCGGAAGGTCCGGACTTCAGAATCAAAACAGCGAACGTGGATCCTGAACTGTCCATGATCCCCGGACCACAGCTTGTTGTGCCGATCACGAACGCACGCTATGCAATCAACGCGGCGAATTCGCGTTGGGGTTCGCTCTATGACGCACTCTATGGCACGGATGCGTTAGGTGATGCGCCGGACATCTGCGGCTATGACGTGGCTCATGGTGCAAGGGTGATCGCGTGGGCCCGTGCGCATCTTGACGCAGTCGTGCCTCTGGCGAAAGGGTGCTGGGCCGATATCGATACGCTGTCCATCGAGGGCGGCGCTCTACTGCCCCGACTTGCGGATCCTGGCCAGTTCGTGGGCTTTCGAAGCGAGGGCGCGGTTCTGCGAACTCTCTTGCGTGTAAACGGGCTGCACATCGAAATTGTTGTGGATCCCTCCAGCCATGTAGGCGCACAGGATCGTGCGGGCATTTCGGATATCAGACTCGAGGCTGCCGTGAGCACGATCATGGATTGTGAGGATAGCGTTGCGGCGGTCGACGGCGAGGACAAGACGCTCGCGTATGCCAATTGGTTAGGGTTGATGCGCGGGGACCTAGCGGAAGAGGTGAACAAGGCAGGTCGGACCTTTGTTCGGGTACTGAGCGGGGATCTGACGTATTCGACTCCCGAAGGCGGCGAGCTGCGGCTCAAAGGACGGTCGATGATGCTCGTGCGCAATGTTGGATTGTTGATGACCAGTCCAGCGGTACTTGATCGCGATGGCAAGGAAGCGTTCGAAGGGTTGATGGATGCGATCTGTACCACTTTGATCGCGATGCATGACCTAGGCAGATCCGAAGGGCCTGGGAACTCGCCCCAAGGATCGATCTACGTCGTGAAGCCCAAGCTTCACGGGCCAGACGAAGTCAACTTCACTGATCAGGTCTTCACGTTTGTGGAGAGCGCATTCGGGTTGCCTCGATATACGGTGAAACTGGGGATCATGGATGAGGAACGGCGAACGAGCCTGAACCTCAAGGAGTGCATTCGTGCGGCCAGGAATAGGGTCGCTTTCATCAATACCGGGTTCCTTGATCGCACAGGTGACGAGATTCACACGTCCTCTGACGCGGGTCCGATGATCCCCAAGGGCGACATGAAATCGTCGGCCTGGCTCTCATCCTATGAGGACCGGAACGTGGATATTGGGCTGGCGTGCGGATTCAAGGGGCGAGCCCAGATCGGCAAGGGGATGTGGGCGATGCCGGACCGGATGGCCGACATGCTGGAACAGAAAATCGATCATCCCTTGGCCGGGGCGAACTGCGCTTGGGTGCCGTCTCCGACAGCGGCGACGCTGCATGCGACCCATTATCACAGAGTCAATGTACTCGAGCGTCAGAATGAGATTGCAGCACATGGTTTCCGTGGAACCATGGAGGACATGCTCGCAGTTCCGCTGCTTGCTGGACGGACTCTCCCTGAGGCTGAAATCACAGCCGAGATTGAAAACAACTGTCAGGGTATCCTCGGCTATGTTGTGCGATGGGTAGACCAGGGAATCGGCTGTTCAAAGGTCCCGGACATCGGCAATGTGGCCTTGATGGAGGATCGAGCGACCTGCAGGATATCCAGTCAGGCGTTGGCAAACTGGCTTTGCCATGGCGTGGTTTCCAAAGAGCAGGTTATGGCGGCGTTGCGGAGGATGGCGGTGGTGGTGGACCGGCAGAACAAAGCTGATCCTGCCTATTTACCCCTGGCCCCCGAATTTGACGGCATCGCATTCCAGGCGGCATGCGATCTCGTCTTCAGGGGAAGCCTACAGCCGTCTGGATATACTGAGCCCGTCCTGCATGCCCGGCGGTTGCAGTTCAAGAAGGCCCAGCGTCTCCCATCATGATCTCCGCAACGCAGGCAAAAGCGGATACTGCGACTCGGGAGATAGATGGGACAATCGAGATGCAACGGGGGTTCAGTCCGACGCATGATTCAACCGCAGAGCGGATGCCATTGCGATTGACGGCTGACTTTGCCCGCAGAGGTACACAGATCGGATTTAGGCTCGACCCGAGAGTTGAATCGCATTATGCTCCGTGACTGGTGCAGCCCTGGGAAAGGAAGGTGCATGGTGCGGCCGATTGTTGGCATCATTGGCAACAGCCACATGATCACGGATACATATCATGTTCATGCGGGCGGTTTCTATTCATCCGAGGCTATAGCCAAGGTTGCCGACTGCACACCCGTGATCATACCGAGTGACCCCGAACTCGTCAGGATCGAGGATCTGCTTGTCCAGTTCGACGGCTTTCTGTTCACTGGTGGGCGCCCCAATGTCCATCCTGAGGAGTATGGCCACGAACCTACTGAGGCTCACGGTGACTTTGATAGAGCGCGTGATCGCCTCACTCTCCCGCTGATCCGTGCGTTAACGCAGCGCGGCCAGCCATATTTCGGGGTCTGTCGGGGGTTCCAGGAAGTGAACGTCGCTTTCGGCGGTACGCTGCACCCTGAAATCCGGGAACTGCCTGGGCGAGTGAACCACCGTATGCCACCCGGTGGAAAGCTTGAGGAAATTTTTGAGTTGCGTCAGCGAGTGACGTTTACGCCGGATGGTGTATTCCATCGTCTGCTTGGTGCCCGAGAGGTCGTGACCAACACGCTGCATGGGCAGGGCATTCTGGAGTCGGGGGACCGAATTGTCATCGAAGGTGTAGCGGACGATTCAACACCGGAGGCGCTCTTTGTCAGTGGTGCACCGGGCTTCACACTGTCGGTGCAGTGGCACCCCGAGTTCGACGCGCCGAATGACCCGGTATCGCGGAAGCTGTTCAGGGCATTTGGCGATGCCGTCCGCGTCTGGACTCGGCAAGGTGCGAACCCCATCCTACGAAGTGCGTGATCGAGGGCCGATGCGGTGTGGTTCCCGGAACTCCTCACGGTCCGAGATCACTTTCCTTCTGTAACGCCGGAGTGGAACTGCCCATTCAGTATCTGACGGCGTGATCGACTCCAACTCATCGAGGCGGAAGACCAGGCATTGTCGGCGTGCCGGGGTAGGTGACTGACTCCGAGGCAGTGAAATCAGGAAGTTCGGTTCGTCAATGACAGTGACAATTGGTTGATCCGCGTTACGGGATCCGTACTTCGTTCAGGATCCCCGGAATTTTCAATCAGGACCTTGCCCGAGCAATTCGCCGCAGTGCTTCGTGCTTGATAATGACCTGTCGGCAAAATAGGAAAACGCGCTTGGATGTGGTGCGTGGAAGCCTTCGGGGCCTATAGGGGGACAGAACAGGTGAAGATCGGTACGCCTAGAGAGGTATTCGATGGCGAGGCTCGGGTAGCGATGACACCGGAAAGCGCCCGCCAGCTTCGCAAGCTGGGTTACGAATGTGCCATCGAGGCGGACGCCGGAATCGCCGCTGGCTTTTCCAACGCTTCCTATGAGGAGGCCGGAGTTGAGATTGTCGAAGCGGCACGCGAACTGTGGCAGAACTCGGATATCGTGGCGAAGGTGCGCCCACCAACCGAAGCCGAGATCAATCGGATGGCGGATGGCCAGACTTTGGTTTCGTTCTTCTATCCGGCGGCAAATGACCGGCTTCTGGAATTGGTGAAGTCCAGGGGCGCAAACGTGATCGCAATGGATATGGTGCCGCGGATTTCGCGGGCGCAGAAACTCGACGCGCTTTCTTCCATGGCCAACATCGCCGGATACCGGGCCGTGATCGAGGCTGGCGGCAATTTCGGAAGGTTTTTCACCGGTCAGGTGACCGCCGCCGGGAAGGTGCCACCAGCGAAGGTCCTGGTCATTGGAGCGGGGGTCGCCGGACTTGCGGCCATCGGTACAGCTACTTCGCTGGGAGCCATAACCTACGCATTCGACGTCCGGCCGGAAGTGGCGGAGCAGATCGAGTCGATGGGTGCCGAGTTCGTCTTCCTCGATTTTGATCAGGCGGGGCAGGACAGTGCGGCGACTGGAGGATACGCAGCCCCGTCCAGCCCGGAATTTCGCGAGAAGCAGCTTGGGAAGTTCCGGGAACTCGCTCCGGAGATCGACATCGTCATCACCACTGCGCTCATCCCAAATCGGGACGCTCCGCTCCTCTGGACGCGCGACATGGTCGAGTCGATGAAGCCGGGGTCCGTGATTGTTGATCTTGCGGCGGAACGGGGCGGCAACTGTGAACTGACCGTGGCGGACGAGCGAATTGTCACGGAAGGTGGCGTGACAATCATTGGATACACTGATTTTCCGAGCCGAATGGCCGCACAGTCCTCCTCCCTGTATGCGACTAACGTTCGTCACATGATGGCGGATCTCACGCCCTCGAAGGACGGGAAGATCAACCATGATATGGAAGATGATGTCATTCGGGGCGCCACTGTCGCGTTTGAGGGTGAGATCACTTTCCCGCCACCGCCGCCAAAGATCCAGGCCATTGCGGCAACGCCCGCAAAGGCCGCTCCGCGTGAACCAACGTTGGAAGAGATGAAGGAGCGGGAACTCGCTGCATTCCGAAAGGCAACGCGCAGTCAGGTCGGCATGCTGGCGGCCGGAGGGTTGCTGATGCTTCTGGTCGGTTACTACGCGCCCGCGAGTTTCATGCAGCACTTCATCGTGTTTGCGCTGGCGTGTTTCGTCGGGTTCCAGGTGATCTGGAACGTCACGCATGCGCTCCACACGCCCTTGATGTCGGTTACCAACGCGATCTCAGGCATCATTGTCGTTGGCGCCCTGCTGCAGATTGGCTCGGTCAGTTCGCTGGTTGTGATCCTGAGTTTCGTTGGCGTCCTTATTGCGTCCATCAACGTTGTGGGGGGCTTCCTGGTAACTCGCCGGATGCTCGCCATGTTCCAGAAATCCTGAGGGAGTGGCGCAATGATTGGCTCCGGTCTGACCTCCGCCGCTTATATCGCCGCCTCGGTCCTGTTCATTCTGGCGCTGGGAGGTCTGTCAAACCAGGAAAGTGCCAAGCGCGCCGTATGGTACGGAATTGCTGGTATGTTCATTGCCATGCTTGCGACCGTGTTCGGCCCGGGCGTCAGCAATCTGGTCTTGATTCTGATAGCCATTGGGGTTGGCGCAGTCGTCGGGATCTACGTTGCGCGGCGCGTGCAGATGACGGAAATGCCCCAACTCGTCGCAGCCCTGCATTCATTTGTCGGCCTTGCAGCCGTGTTCATCGGTCTCAACGCCGACGTGATGCTTGGCGCGATCAATGACCTCAAGGAGGCTGGCAAGGTTCTCGGGGAGGTTGAACTGACTGGCTTTGGCGAAAAGCTCTGGAAGAAAGACGCGGTGGAGGTCGCGATTCTCAAGGTCGAGGTCTTTCTGGGGATTTTCATCGGTGCGATAACATTCACGGGCTCCGTTGTGGCGTTTGGAAAGCTCGCGGGCAGGATAGACGGTAAGCCGAGCAAACTGCCGGGAGGGCACGCGCTGAACGCGGTCTCGCTCGTGGCCTGCGTGGTCCTCGGCGTGATGTACTTCCTTGGCGCGGACATCTGGACGATGGTCCTGGTGTCCTTGATCGCGGGGTTCATCGGCTGGCATCTGATCATGGGTATCGGCGGAGCGGACATGCCGGTCGTTGTTTCGATGCTGAACAGCTATTCGGGATGGGCTGCCGCGGCCATCGGATTTACGCTTGGCAATGATCTGCTGATCGTTACCGGTGCTCTCGTCGGTTCGTCCGGTGCGATCCTGTCCTATATCATGTGCCGTGCGATGAACCGAAGGTTCATAAGTGTCATCCTCGGCGGATTTGGTGGAACGACCAGTTCCTCGCAGGATGTTGAGGGCGAGATGGTCGCCATAGAGGCGGATGGGGTTGCCGCGGCGCTGAATGACGCTGACAGTGTCATCATCGTACCTGGATATGGCATGGCCGTCGCGCAGGCGCAGCAGTCCGTAAGTGAACTAGTTCGGAAGCTGAGAACCAAGGGGAAGTCAGTTCGCTTCGGCATCCATCCAGTCGCCGGGCGACTGCCAGGTCATATGAACGTGCTTCTGGCCGAAGCAAGGGTTCCTTATGACATTGTCCTTGAGATGGATGAGATAAACGATGATTTTCCGGAAACCGATGTTGCCATTGTCATCGGCTCAAATGACATCGTCAATCCGTCGGCTCAGGATGATCCCAACTCACCGATCGCTGGCATGCCGGTTCTGGAGGTCTGGAAGGCCACGCAGGTCATTGTATCGAAGCGGGGTCAGGGAACCGGGTATTCCGGGATCGAGAATCCGCTGTTCTTCAAGGAGAACACGCGCATGTTCTACGGCGACGCGAAGCAGTCTCTCGATAGGCTGCTGCCAATGATTGAGTGACGCTGGTTGGTATTTCGGCCTTTCGATTAACGTTTCGCACAGACTGCAGGCCGGGCCATCTCGGTGTTGAGCCAGAATGCTGGGGGCTTGGCGAGTGATTGGTGGTGTCGGTGGTTCGTCATGAGCGTGGGGAACAATCGGCATCCCTTGCTCTTTCGCAGCGGTAGGCGGGTGGAACGACACATGCGGCAAACGGCAGGCTTCGCATGCCTTCCAGTGGATCAACACGTCGTTTGTGCGCAGCAGGACGCCTTGGACATTTGTGGTGCCGTTCATTTTGGACAGGACCCTGATGCGCTGTTGGATCATGAGAGACCGAAGTTCCTCAAACTGGCGATGCCCTTCTGGCCACATCAAGGTAGCAATGTGCTTTGTTTTAGGGTCCGTTGAAAATCATGTTGCCGCCACCACGCCGGCCACGGGATGGACCCCGCCGCGAAGCCCGCGTCCGTCCTGTCGTAGCGCGTCGCCACCGCCCGGAACTCCCTGGTTCTGGCGGAGAGGTTCCCGACCCGGTGCCGCCACCCGTACATCTCCTGGCCGTGCTCCCGGGGCTCCGTCCGGTGCCGCCCCGCCGGGATCACCGCCTCCCCGGGCAGCCAGTCCGCGCCGGACGCCCTGTCCCCGGCGACCCGTCCGGAAACGCCAGGGCACCGCCTCCACGAACCGCCGGCTGTCCGCCGCGGTGGCGCCGGGACCGGTCGCCCTGCCGGGCGGCATGGGCCCGGTCCGCGCCCACATGGCGTCGGCCGGCACCGTCCTGTCCGCATCCATCCTGTCACCCGCTCTCCTGCCTGTGCCGCCGTTCCGGCGCGCATTGCGGCGGAAATGGCAGGGAACGCGCCGAATCGCAACCCAGTTGTCAACAGGCCTTAGCTGCGCCGAATGAGCACCTCGCTTCCCGGTTCCTCCGGCTCGTCGTCAAGTACCTCGGCAGGAAAGCCTGGGGCTCGTACACTCAGTCCGGCAGGCTCTTCGTAGCGACGGATGATGTTGGGAGAAAATTCGCGCGGACCATAGGTATCGATCGCTTTCCTGAAAATCTCGACAAGCAGCGGTGACAGTTCCAGCTGTAAGCCCCTGTCCCTGGCAAGCCGGTCGAACAGTCCAATGTCCTTCAGGACAAGGTCCATTGTGAAATTTATGTCGCGGCTGCCATTTAGGATAACCTGGCTTTCCGTCTCATGCACAAAGGAGTTTCCGCTTGATATCCTGATCGCCTCATAGGTGGTGTTCAGATCCATTCCCGCGGCATCTGCGGTGACGAGTGCTTCAGCCAATGACACCAGGTTTGCTGTTGCGAGGTAGTTTGTCAGCACCTTGAGAATAGAGGCTGAGCCGACATCGCCGGTATGCAGAATATGCCGCCCGAGGCTTGAGAGCACTGGAAGAGCCCGTTCGAAAGTTTCGCGGGCACAGCCTGCAAAGATGGAAATGTTCCCCGTAGCTGCCCTATGGCAGCCCCCCGATACCGGGCAGTCGATCACCTGCGCTCCTTTTGCGAGCACGAGTCCGGCCATGCGGCGGACTTCCTCTGGATCGGTGGTCGACATCTCGGCCCAGATCCTGCCCGCACTCAATCCTGCGAGAACGCCGTCTTCGGATTCCATGACCTCGGAGCAGACCGCAGGCGACGGAAGACAGGTAATCACCATATCGCATTCATTCGCCATTTCGCGCGGCGAGTCGCTCCAACGGGCGCCTTGGTCGAGAAGTGGCTGGGCCGCATTGTGGTCAATGTCGCGTACGGTCAGGTTGTAGCCATTCCGGAGAAGGCTGCCCGCGAGCTTGCCACCTACGTTGCCGAGACCTATGAAACCGATCTTCATGGTTGTTCTCCTGCAGGTGCGTTTTGCGGATGATCCACCGATTCGTGAATCGAAGGTTGGGCAAAGCCGACCTGTTCGATGTCGCACGGGGCAAAGGACTACCACAGCTCTTGGTTGAGGATTCTCGACAGTCAGGTTAAGGGCGCGGACCTGGCTATAAACGCCCTGACTTCCATTTCGAATTGCAAAACCGGAGCTTCTCCGACCTGAATCGTACTGTCTGGCCATGACTGTATGTCTGCGTTATGTCAGCCACGGAACAGCCGGGGCATCACGCATCTGCTCGATCAAGAGTTTACCGGGTGGCCATGCCCGGAAGCAGGTCCTGTTTGGGCGAAGGCGGTGCGACAGCGATATCCCATTGCAACATGGAAGCATAATCTCCACGGCACCTAAGTGGTATGATCTGGCGTAGCAGGGCGTCACTGCTGCATTCCAGCAGATCAGCCGAGTCCTGCGACCGATCACCGGTAAAGAGCAGATTGGCCTTGATCTTCGGTTCCTTTCGTGACCTGTCCTGCTCTACCGGAACGGGAACGGCAAGCCACCGCCGGTAACGGATTGCGGCGCGGGAGGCATGGAGGCTGCCGCCAGTCAAGTCAGACTGTATCATCACAACACCTCGGGCAAGACCAGCCTGAGTCTTGTCCCGTTTGACAAATTGTTGAGGCTGCGGAGCAATGCCAAACATGAACTCCGACACCAGTGCTCCACCTGAAGCCAAAATACGCTCCGCAAGTTTCCTGTTTCGCGAAGGGGCTACGGTCTGCAGGCCATGCGCCATGACAGCCACTGTGTGCCCTCCTCCTTCAATGGCCGATTCATGGGCAATCGTATCACAACCCATTGCCAAGCCACTCACGATGCTCCAGTTATTCGCCAGAAAATACTCTGTGATTCCTTGAGTGATGATTTCCCCGTGTTCGGTTGGTTTCCGCGTACCAATTATGGCCACTGCGTTATCGTTCCTGCTGGCCAGTTTTCCCTTGACGAAGAGAAGCTGCGGATCATCAGGAGTGGTCATCAGTAGGCATGGATATTCTGGATCTGCCGATGAGATGATCCGCGCGTCTTCCTTCTGCGCGCACTCGGTCTGTCGACCGGCCTCATCCTCAGCCTTGCTTAACGCAGATTGATCGAAGTCGTTGCCGACTCTTCGCGGCAGATGTTCCACCAAACCGTCAACCGGAATCCTTTGAAAATCAGGAATTCTCGAAACAGTCGCAAGCGCCTTCGGTCCAACCCCCTTAAGCTTCGCCAGCGCAAGCAATCGGAGGGTTTTCGGCGAAATATCAGCCATATGGCAGGTTAACGATATTTCGCAAAATCAAAAGCGGGGCCATCTCCACAAATCCAGTATCGGTGGAACTTTCTTCAGAAACGTCAGGAAACAATCAAGCGGGCACCTGGCAGCACTCGACCTGCAATCCAGATAAGGTGTCCCCTGCCTAGCGCGATGCAACCTTCTGTTGGATAGCGGGGTTTGCGCCATTGATGCAGAAAGATGGCTGAGCCCCTGCCGGGTACCGCGTCAGGCCAGTTCCAATCGGTTACGAGGATGATGTCATATAATGGATCGGATCGCCACAGCGTTTCATGGTTGGCATTGCAGGGTGCGCGGACGAGATGGTTGTAGTCAAGGGATTCTGAATCATCGCACCATAGGTCACCCAATCGGATAGGTGCTGCCCAGGCATTGGGTCGAACCAGCCTGTCAGGGCGATATAGGCAGTCGACGATACGATGCGTTCCCTTCGGTGTGCTGCTGTCTCCCTCGCGTTTTTCCGTCCGTGGCCCCGAGCGACCGAGGGAGCAGGGGAAGGTCTGGCCCAGAAACCGAAGTCGGCGTCCAGTGAGGACAAGGTCGTCTCGACGCAGTGCGGGAACCGAACTTCGTATCAACATGGGATCATGTCGACTGCGGTACGGATCGGGACTTCGTGCACCAACTGGCCTTCCATCAGAAGCCTTCCGTATGCTGGAAGTGCAGAACATGGTGCGTCTCACCCAGCAAACGACAATGGCGATTGCCGGGGGGAGAGAGGCTCGGGGCAATAGTGGATCAACATTGATATCTCGTTCACAGAATGTGGCCAGATTTCTTTGCCTTTGTATCGAGATACCTGGCGTTCAACGGATTGAGCCCGACCCTCAGGGAAACGCGCTCGGTCACGACTATCCCGTGTTCCCGCATCATCGCGACCTTCGCAGGATTGTTGGTCAATAACCGGACTTTCGAGAACCCCATCTGCGTGAGTATCTCGGCGCCGATCCGAAAATCGCGTTCATCATCTTCGAATCCGAGGCGATGATTCGCCTCTACCGTGTCGAAACCCTGGTCCTGCAGAGAGTATGCACGCATCTTGTTTGCGAGTCCGATGCCGCGACCTTCCTGGCTGAGATAGAGCAGGACTCCCGAACCCTGGTTGCCCATTTCCCTCATTGCAGCACGAAGTTGCGGTCCGCAGTCGCATTTGAGCGACCCCAGTAGGTCGCCGGTAAAGCAGGCGGAATGAAGTCGGACGAGCGCAGACGTGTTGCGGTCCGGCCTGCCGATTTCGATGGCACTATGCTCCTCAGAGCCTTCCTCAGGTCGAAAGACGTGAAGTCGGGCCACTTCGGAAACCTCGAGCGGAACTCGGGCATTGACGATTCTCTGCAACCCGACCGGGGCATCCAATTCTGAAGAGACAAGAGTCGCATCGACTTCGGTAAGGCGGTGCGCCGTCGGGAAATCCTCATCTGAAACGTTGACCACTACGACTGCAGGGAGCAACCGAGCGGATTTTGCGAGCTTGATCCCGGCTCTGGCGAGCGTCGCGTCACCCCCGCGCTGGGTGTCAAATGGTCCCTTGAATGGCATCGCCAAATCTTCGGCGGGGTTTGCCACGCCGACGACCCATGCGACGTCGACTTTTTCGGAAAGCGGAATTCTCGCCAGATCACCGTCATAAGCCCGTGCCTTCAATGTTGCAGCGCGCCGGTCGGTAATCGCCAGAATTGGTTTGCCGAGTTGGTGCAGGCCCGCCAAGCGAGCGGCGCTGAGGGTCTCGGCCGCGGCGATCACTGCCAGCCCGGTGGGAGCTGAAAGCACTACCGGCAAACCAATGCGGAGATCCGCACGTGCGCGTGCAAGCGATTCGACGGGGGAAGGGGACAGGTTCATCGGTCTTTCGTGCTAGGAGGGGGGGCCGAATGCAACCGCGATCTGAAACAATTTACAATTGGCGACACGAGGTCGTGAAGTCAGTGCGTTGCGCCTTGCGCGACTCCAGAAGTTGGGTTCAAGGTGATTCAAATCACTGAAGATGGGGTACACTCAATGTCGGTCCTGAAGAAAATCCTGTTGGTCGATGACGACGAGGACCTTCGCGAGGCGCTTGGCGAACAGTTGTTGATGACCGAGGATTTCGACGTCTTCGAGGCAGTCGATGGTCATGATGCGATGGCGAAGATCAAGGCGGGATTCTATGACTTGGTGATCCTTGACGTCGGTTTGCCCGATACGGATGGACGTGAGCTTTGCCGGGTGATGCGGAAGCAGGGTGTGAAGTGCCCGATCTTGATGCTGACAGGCCACGAGACCGACAGCGACACCATCCTGGGTCTCGATGCTGGAGCCAACGACTACGTGACGAAGCCGTTCAAGTTTCCGGTGCTGCTTGCCCGGATCCGGGCGCAGCTACGCCAGCATGAGCAGTCGGAAGACGCAATCTTTCAGCTTGGTCCCTATACTTTCAAGCCATCCATGAAACTGCTCCTTACCGAAGACGAAAAGAAGATTCGGCTCACTGAAAAGGAAACCAACATCCTCAAGTTCCTCTATCGAGCGTCTGACGGCGTGGTATCGCGGGACGTGTTGCTGCACGAGGTCTGGGGATACAACGCAGGGGTCACGACCCACACGCTTGAGACCCACATCTATCGATTGCGCCAGAAGATAGAGCCGGATCCATCCAGTGCCTGCCTCCTTGTGACGGAGTCGGGAGGTTATAGGTTGGTTGCTTAGGAGATGAAGCGCTTGGTTTCCCGAACTGGGATACGGTTGTTTTCCGGAACAGCCTTGCATTAACTCCAGTTCCCGTGCATGTCCGGGTGATGGCATGCATCCTCCCTGTTGGACTGCCCGGGCCTCGTGCCCGGGCTTTTTCCTGTGCCATAGGAAGTGCGAAAGCAACCCAGACTTTCAGCGACAGAGTCGGCGGGAGTCAATCTCTTGGGATGTTGGCAGGTGCTTCCGACTCTGTTCAGCGCATCCGCTATCGTTTGCGTTCAAGCGGCGGCCGGACCTTCAGTCAAGCAGGGCCGACAATTGGACACTCACGGCCTCCAACTGGATTTAGGCCTTGGTGGACCGTCCAGACGGTTGCATCGGACTCGAAGCCAGTACCGCTGGGAGGTTTCCGGTGAGCTCGAAGACGTAGACATTGCAACGCCAGACGGCGATGTGCATGAGGATTCACACAAAGTTCCTGTTTCAAGGGACAACCACGTGCCGTAACGTGGTGCAGCCATGCCATCCGACCGACCGATCTATATTCTCGCATTGAGCCAAACATTGGTATGGGCTGGTCTCTACTACATCTTTCCGGCATCGCTTCTTCGCTGGGAAGCGGCTCTTGGCTGGTCCAAGGTTGAACTCACCTATGCGGCAACCATCGCGACCCTGGCATCGGCCGCCGCCTCTCCCATTGCCGGCCGGATAATCGACGCGGGTCACGGCTCTCGGCTCATCGGGATTTCCAGCGCTCTTGGTGGTGTCGGCATCCTGCTCCTCAGTCAGGTGACGCATCTCTGGCAGTTCTACACACTCTGGCTGTTCGTCGGACTGATGCTCGCAGGTTGCCTCTATGATGCATGCTTCTCGCTCGTAACCCGGGCCAGGGGTGCCGATGCGAAACGGGGTATCGTCATAATCACCCTGGTAGCCGGCTTTGCGGGCACCATTTCGTTTCCGACCGTTCATTTCTTGTCTGAGGCCATGGGCTGGCGCACCGCCACGGCGATCATGGGGGCTGTTGTGGTTGTCTTTGTTGCTCCAATGCAATGGTGCGGAGCGCAGGCGGTCGAACGGAATCCGGGTCCGTCGACTGTCCAGGTTAGCGAACAGGTGT
The DNA here is from genome assembly GCA_965203605.1 of Paracoccaceae bacterium. Lineage (GTDB taxonomy): Bacteria > Pseudomonadota > Alphaproteobacteria > Rhodobacterales > Rhodobacteraceae > JAPOUP01. The sequence continues at coordinate 600,232 of OZ241902.1, forward strand.
CGGGATACCCTTTCCTTCGCAACCCGGTGTTCTGGTTTCTGGGATTGGGTTGGGCATTCCTCGCACTTGTCCATGGCGCAACTCTATACCATCTCCTCGCAATTCTCGCCGAGCGTGGAATCGCTTCGAATACGGCAGTAATCGCCGCTTCCGGTATTGGCGCGATGCAGGTTGTCGGCCGGATCGCGATGGTTGCGTCCCAGCGCTACCTGAGCAACCATGCCTTTGCGCTGGCGTCGTTCGCCATGATTGGTGGAGCGGTGCTGCTCCTGAATTTCTCTGGCTCAAACGAGACTTTGGTCGCTGTCTTCGTTCTGCTGTTCGGCAGCGCCTGGGGCATGGTCAGCATCCTGCGCCCGGTCATCGCACGCGACCTTCTGGGCGAAGAGCGTTTCGCGTCCAAGGCGGGAGGACTATCGCTCGTCTATCTGGTCGCTGTAGCTTCCTCGGCCTACTTCGGTGCAGCTGTGTGGAGCATTGGTGGATATGGCCTGCTCCTCATGGTTCTTGCAGTGCTGGCTGCGTTTGGCGCTGGACTATATGCGTTGTCCAACCGATTGGCATGATAATCCGGCCACTACGCTGTTCTGACTTTCAATCCGGGGAGGCGGTAGACGGCAACAGGCATGTTTTCAACAGAAAGACGCGCCAGAGTTTTCCATAGCCACATCCGCAGTTCATTTCTGATACTTTGAACATACGAGACGGATCAGGTCGCCGCGGTGTGATCAACCAACTTGGGATACACCCACTCCGCACTTACTGGATCGGTGGTGGAGCTTGGCACCTGTTCGGTACCTTGTTAGGCAAGTCGGCCAACTCGGGCATCCAGTCGTCGATAAAGCAATCCATCAATCCAGAACAGTACTCCTGTTCTTTGGCGGTCAATTCCCTGCCCTTCGGAATGTTGTGCCAATATTCGAGGCACGTCCGGCAACATGTGGCCGTCGCGTGCCGAACATAGTAGATGGCATTCCCTTCGAGCCGCGTCTGGCGACCGTCCCGGACGGGTTGCGCAGGAGCAATGTACTTGGTCAGACGGTGAAGTGCAGCCTCCTTGAACTGGATGCGGCCCTTGCGCTGCGCGTGCCGGACTGCCCTCTCGTCGGGTTCACAATGGGAGAAGTAGTGCCGTATCAGTTCATTCTTCAGCGCTGCGAACGTGTACTCGACATCACCAGAGTTGCGCGTGTGCAGCCGAACCCGGTCTACGAGGTTGGCGCCGCGATACCGACACTTCCCGCGTTCCTCCTCGGTCATCTTCTTCAGATGCTTGAAGCAATGCAGATCGCTATCGCAGTCCACTGTCGTGCACTTGATTTTGAGGTGCCGCGGTTCTTGAAACCCAGGCATTCTTGCCTTCTCAAATCAGGGCATGATCTAGCAGGGAGCGATCGATCTCATCTTCGATACGGTAAGGATGTTGCTCCACGAGGACGTCGCGCGCGACGACCCACGGGTCTTCGTCTTCACGCTGAAGGTTGGCAGCCGCACCCCACCAGTTAAGGCCTTGACAGGATAACCGGAAAGCTAGGTGGCTCGCAAGCGCACCGCCCTGTTCCTTTGCAACTTCTCGGGCCACCTGTTGCAACCGCGGAACCGTATTGTTGGCCCGCTCCACGCAATATTCTGCGAGTTCATCAGCCTTGCCATCAAGCGTCACTTCGCCCGCGAATTGGCTGGCTGCAACTTCCTCGTCCGAACTCTCGACGTTCGTTGGATGTTGCTTCAGTCTCAACCAGCTCTAACGCCCTCTCCGCGGGCCGCTGCGCTGCATGGAATACCTCGTGGAGCAGGTCAAGCGTCCAACGCGCTTCGTGCTTCGACGTTTGCTTCGGCACGACCGCAATACGGCTGCCATAACGCCAGCACGCGCCGTGGAGCGCCCCACTTCCCCTAAGCGGAAGCACAACCACCCCAAGGTCCCACACCGTATGGAGAACCGTGCGAAGATCATACTTCCCCTCGCCGCGAGCCAAAATCCTTTTCCTCATCTCGATCGGATCGGTCGGGATTGCTTCGATCGGATAGCTGGTCATCCCGTGTATGGCAGCGAAGGCCAGATGACTCGCATAGGTGGCGAAAGGTCCTGCCGCCCCTTCGTCATGCCGCTTCGGTATCTTGAAACGTGCGGCAGTTGCCGCCGTCAAAAGGTGCTGGTAGCGCCTGAGCGCCGAAGACGTCGTCGCCCCTCCGCCCAAAGACGCGCTCCAGCACGGCCGCCGCTTTCGAGGTCAGTCTCTGACGCTCGATTGATCCGGCACTTCGCCATCCGCAACGGCGGTATCCGCCGAAGAGAGCAAGTGCCCAACCACAAAGTCCCGATTGATCCCGATCTGGTTGATCTTGGCGAGCAGCCCTTCGAAGCTGTCCGGTAAGACAGGAAGCAGAATTTCGTTTTCTATCCGAAGCTCCAGGGCACGCGCCACCTGGCACAGTCGCCGGTAGCTTGCCGACGCGTAGCGCTCCGCCTCATAACGTTGGACCTGCTGTCATCTCGGCCGACTTCAACTGTTCGTATTCCTCCAGTTCTTCCAGCAGGTCTGCCAGCTGGCTTTCCATGGCCTCACGTTCGGCCTGCATTAGTCTGGGATGTACGTCCATCCGGCTGTGCGAAGTTGCATCGAACTCCTCGATGGCTTGTGCAAAGCCGTCCGCCCTCTTTTGCGTGATTCGGTACTGTCTCTTGTTGGTGATCATGGCAAACTCTCCAGATCAATCTGCAGGACGCCTTTCTCGACCCCATTCCGGTCGGTCAAAAAGAAGTCTCGAAAGAGCATCCCCGGCGCTGCATTTGCCGACGCCGGGAACAGGTCCCCGAGATATTTCGCTTTCATCTCCGCGCGGGGATGCTTAAGGTCAAGAAGCACCGGGTCCAGTCGATTCAGATCCACACCCGCCGTTTCCCAAGTGGCGTCATAGTCCCCCGGCAGGGATTTTGCCGTAACGAAACTGCCGTCGAGCAGAAGTTCCTTGCATCCTGCCGCCGCCAGGTTGCGGCACGCGGCCAGCATCGCGCCGGTTAGCCGCTCACGGTGGCTGTTGTCACCGAAATGACCAACGACATCTCGCCAGCCGGCACTGTGGATGCCTGGGCGGCAGGTAGCCGGTCCTGGGGTCAAGGTTAGGTATCACAAACACAACGATATTATAGTGTTTTTGATGGATCAAGTCAATTCAGAAAACGCGTGGGGGATGCACCCGACGCGTGGCTACCGGCCTTTAATGTCGATGCAACGGCGAAGCCGAGGGCATGCGTCCGGCATTGTCCGTCCCGAGGCTGTCGCACTTGGCATTCTCGCTGCGACAGAAGAGAACATATAGTAAACATAGGTGGCGCTCCTGTCGCGATTGTGGTCAAGTTCAGATGATTTCCGGCATCAGCGCGAGGATAGAGGCCCAAGTGCGATTGCCCTGTCGTCCGTTAGGCTACCCGCTGGCCTTCTCATGTTTGAAGCCAGCCTTCATCCTCCTTCCATTTCTGATTCTCTGAACATACGAGGCGGATGTCACGCCGCCGTCACTCAATGTTACCCGTCGTTCCACCCGCGCATGAAAATCGCCAGCGCTGCTCTCCTTGATAGCCGGGTCGCCCGCGTGCCGCGGTCCCACCTTACGGCCCCCGGAAAGTACATCCTCACGCATTCCTCATGGACGGCGTGCGATGGGCGCGATAGGCTGCGCAGGAACGAATGTTGTTGGCATGCCAGAGACGAAGACGACAACCGAAAACGCCTCAGACTAAGTTACCCCACTTCCAGTCCGAAGTGCAACACCCCTTGCATACGTATGCAAAGAAGTCTTGCTGGGATGCCGGCAATGTGGCAATTCATACTGAACGGGAACTCATGCAAGAATCCGTCGGGAGATCGAAATGGCTGAAATCCAGCTTCGCAACGTCGGCAAACGATGGGGTTCCTTCGTCGGAGTTGACAGTTTCGACCTAACGGTCGCCGATCAGGAATTCCTCGTTCTGTTGGGGCCGTCGGGCTGTGGGAAGACCACAACGATGCGCATGATCGCCGGTCTGGAAGACGTGACCGACGGGCAGATCCTGATCGATGGGAAGATCGTGAACGATCTGGAGCCCAAGGACCGTGATGTGGCGATGGTGTTCCAGAGCTACGCGCTCTACCCGAATATGAATGTCTACGAGAATATCCGGTTTCCCTTAAGGGTGCGCGGCATCGACTCGTCGACGCACAGGGAACGGGTGCTGCGCGCTGCCGACATGGTTGAACTTCGTGAATTCATGCACCGCAAGCCGGCGGAGCTCTCGGGAGGCCAGCGCCAGCGGGTCGCACTTGCCAGAGCGATCGTTCGCGAACCGAATGTGTTCCTGATGGATGAGCCGCTGTCAAACCTTGATGCAAAACTGCGGGTCTCGACTCGAGCACAGATCAAGAATCTCAGTCATGAGCTGAAGGTGACGACGATCTATGTGACCCATGACCAGATTGAGGCGATGACGCTTGCCGACCGCGTGGTCGTGATGAAGCAGGGCGTCGTGCAGCAGGTCGGCACGCCCACCGAGATATACGACACTCCCGAGAACACCTTTGTCGCGGGGTTCATTGGCTCACCGGCGATGAACCTGATGGAAGGCAATCTGTCGGGCGGCGTTTTCGAAGCTGAGGGCATTCGTGTCGAGGCACTTAAGGGCCCCGATGGCCCGGTAACGCTGGGATGTCGCGCTGAAGACGCACATATAACGGACGCTGGCGGTCAGATCACCGCACCGGTCTATACGATGGAGATGCTCGGCGATGCGACCATGGTCACGGTCCGCGCAGGTGGCACCTTGGTCAGTGTGAAGGCGCACAAGGACTACCGAGCGGAGATCGGTGATCAGGTGGCGATCTCGATTCCGGGCCGAAGTTGCCACATTTTTGATACGCGGACCGGAGCGCGAATCGGGGAATGAACTCAGGATGCGGGTCCTGGAAGCGGCTTTGGGGCCCAGATATCGGGTGGCGGCCGATAGGGCAGGTCCGGCAGATTGAACAGGGAGGCTGGATTGTCTCTGGAATGCGCGTCGTTGGTCGATGCGACGGCCTATGTGGTCACGGTCCGTAGCTGGGGGATCGTTCGTTGTCGTTCTATTCGTGCAAGGGATCGAAGACCGTGACCGGAAGCGCATTGTCGACGGTCGGATCCGGTCCTCCCAGATCCGATGGGAATCCGAGGGGCGGCATATGAAAGGATCGCGACCTGAACAGGCAGCCCTTACACGGAACACCGATATGGCCAGGACGGAGGAAACCAGGGCGGTCATCGAAGCCATGGTTGACGGCCTTAACGATCATCGCATTGATGACATCGGCGAGTTCTTCGCCGAAGGCTTCAGATGGATTGGAAATCAGGGTTGTGGAACCAAACACGGGCTTCGCGAGTTCCAGAACAACTGGCAGCGCCCCTTCCAGGCCGCGTTTTCCGACAAGGTCTGCATCGACGAAGGGCGGCTGTTCATGGGCGAATGGGCAGCGGCGTTCGGTCGCCAGGAAGCAACCCATAGCGGTGAATTCCTGGGAATAGAGCCCACGGGAAAGCGAGTCGAGATCCGCTACATGGATTTCTGGAAGGTGAAGGACGGCAAGATCGTTGACAACTGGGTCAGCGTTGATTTTGCCCATGTTGCGGCGCAACTGGGCGTTGACCTGTTCCGGGGGCACGGATGGGAAGCGTTTGACCGAGGGGAGCGGGAGCCACCGCAGCCTGATCGCACATGAACACAGAGGGCACGGAATATGGCCATTGAATACCTCAAGCGTGGAAGGTCTGAAGCTGACAGAGCGCAGGACGACGCAAGGATACGCGTTTCTGTTGAAGAGACGCTGATGGACGTCGAAAGACGTGGTGATGCGGCGGTGCGTGAGCTTTCCGAACGTTTCGACGGCTATTCCCCTGAGTCCTTTCGGTTAAGTCGGGAAGAGGTCGACGCTCTCATCGCCGAGTTGACCCCTCGTGAACTCGCGGACATTGAATTCGCGCAGAAGCAGGTGCGTCGGTTCGCTGAAGCCCAGCGCGCGTCCATGACCGACATTGAGGTTGAGACGCTTCCCGGCGTGATCCTTGGGCACAGGAACATCCCGGTTAGGTCGGTCGGCTGCTACGTGCCCGGTGGAAAGTTCCCGATGGTGGCTTCCGCCCACATGTCTGTGGCCACGGCCTCTGTCGCGGGCGTTCCGCGTATCATCGCCTGTACACCTCCTTTCAAAGGCCGCCCCAATCCCGGGGTGATCGCCGCGATGCATATGGGCGGAGCGCATGAGATCTATGTCCTCGGTGGAATTCAGGCAATCGGCGCCATGGCGCTCGGAACCGAGTCGATAGACCCGGTTCATATGCTCGTCGGCCCCGGAAACGCATTTGTCGCCGAGGCGAAGCGACAGCTCTTTGGGCGGGTTGGGATTGATCTGTTCGCCGGGCCAACCGAAACAATGGTGATCGCCGACGAGACGGTGGACGCGGAAATCTGTGCGACCGATCTGCTTGGTCAGGCGGAACACGGCTATAACTCTCCTGCGACCCTCGTGACCAACTCGCGAAGGCTTGCGGAGGGAACGATGGACGAGGTCGCGCGGATTCTCGAAATTCTTCCCACCGCCGAAACGGCTGGAGCCAGTTGGCGGGACTATGGTGAAGTGATCCTGTGCGACACCTATGATGAGATGCTTGAGGCTGCGGACGGGATCGCATCTGAACATGTGCAGGTCATGACAGACCGTGATGACTGGTTTCTGGAACGGATGACCTGTTACGGAGCGCTGTTCCTGGGGCCGCGCACGAATGTGGCCAACGGCGACAAAGTGATCGGCACCAATCATACACTGCCGACCAGGAAGGCGGGTCGCTATACAGGCGGTCTGTGGGTGGGAAAGTTCCTGAAGACGCATAGCTACCAGAAGATACTGACCGACAGCGCAGCATCCATGATCGGGCAATATGGCTCGAGGCTCTGCATCCTGGAGGGCTTTGTCGGACATGCCGAGCAATGCAACGTTCGGGTCCGGCGCTACGGTGGCGTCAACGTCCCCTATGGTGAACCCGCTCCGTTCCGGGGCCTTGCCGACGAAGTGACGGGTGAGGGGTAGTGGCTGCTGGGGACCGCCATACCCGCAACAAGGAACTGCTCGTGCCGATTCGGGCGGCGATGCATGACTTCAGCGAGCGAAGCGTGAGACGGGCTCTTGACTTGGCTTCGTCATCGGATGCGGTGTTCAGGCTGTGCCATCCATTCGGCGACAGCACGGGCTCGGATGCGTATTACGCGTCCGCCTACAGCGACCTGCTTGAAGCGTGGCCGGATCTGGAGCGCCGGGACTGGATTGTGGTTGCGGGTACGGACGACGGTGAATCGGACTGGGTCGGCTGCGGTGGATACTATACGGGCGTCTTCATCGGCCCCTGGCTCGACATTCCGCCGACCGGGCATCAGGTGGCGATGCGGTTCCATGAGTTCTATCGGATCGTCGACGGAAGGATCGTCGAGATGCAGGCTCTGTGGGACATTCCCGAAGTGATGATGCAGGCGGGCGCATGGCCAATGGCGCCAAGTCTCGGGCGTGAATGGCATGTTCCCGGACCCGCAACGCAGGATGGAATCGTCGCGGGGCCACATGCTTCGCGAAAGGGAGCGGCGACCTGCGCCCGCGTTGTGGAAATGTTGGAACATATGAAGCGCCATCCGGGCGAGGGCGGACCCGAGGCGATGGAACTGGAGCGTTTCTGGCATCCGAGGATGAACTGGTACGGGCCTGCGGGAATAGGAACAGGTCGGGGGATCCAAGGGTTCCGGCACTGGCACCAGATTCCGTTCCTAAATGCCATGCCGGACCGCGGTCAACATTCGGATGAGGTGGTGTTTCACTTCTTTGGTGACGGTGATTACGCTGCCGTCACTGGTTGGCCCAACATGATTCTGACCCTGACCGGCGATGGATGGATGGGCATCGCTCCAAGCTGTCGGCGCGTCACCATGCGCAGCCTTGATTTCTGGCGGCTCGAAGGCGACCTGATTCGCGAGAACTGGGTGCTCGTCGACCTCCTTGACGTCCATTCCCAGTTGGGCGTCGACGTATTCGCACGCCTGCGCGAGTTCAACAAGGCTCGGAATCTAGGACAGATCCGCATTCCGGACGGTATGCGCTGATGCAGGAGAAGGTGACATCGCTGCAGGTGGCCGAACGGGCCGGAGTGTCTCAGTCAGCCGTCAGCCGGGTTTTCACCGCAGGCGCTTCCGTGTCGCAGAAAACTGTCGAAAAGGTGCGCCGTGCCGCCAAGGAACTCGGCTACCGTCCAAATTTTCTGGCTCGTGCAATGGCGTCGGGAAGGAGCCGGATCATAGGCCTCGTCGTCGCCTATCTCGAAAACTATTTCTATCCGGAAGCGCTGGAGAAGCTGTCAAACGCACTTCAGGAGAACGGCTACCATGTCCTGATTTTCATGGCGTCCCAGACCGCCGGCAACATCGACGATGTTCTGGAGGAAATCCTGGACTATCAGGTTGACGGCATCGTCATGGCTTCGGTTGCCATGTCATCTGACATTGCCTCTCGCTGCCAGGCAGCGGGTGTGCCCGTTGTATTGTTCAACCGCACTCAGGACGATGATGGCATTGCGGCCGTTACGTCCGACAATTTCGCAGGCGGTCGAACGGTGGCTGAATTTCTGCTGGCCGGAGGGCATGAGCGGATCGCATATGTCGCGGGTTGGGAAGGCGCTTCAACCCAGCGGGACCGGGAAGCCGGCTTCAACGCGGGCATGCGGCAGGCGGGACGGGAGGTCATCGCCCGTGCGGTGGGCGAGTTCCGAACCGACTATGCGCGCGAAGCCGCGCTTGAAATGTTCGGATCAGGCGCGGAAAGGCGCCCGGACGCCATCTTCGTCGCAAACGACCATATGGCCTTTGCCGTTATGGACGTCGTTCGTTTCGAACTCGGGCTTCAGGTCCCGCAGGATGTTTCAGTCGTCGGATTCGACGACGTTCCTCCAGCCAGCTGGCCCGCCTATGACCTGACCACGGTTCGTCAATGCGCTGATCTGATGGTCAGGGAGACTGTGGCTGCCCTGTTGGAGCTGATTGAGCGTCCGGCGTCCACCACTCCGCGCCGGGTTGCGGTCGAGGCACCGCTGGTTGTGCGCGGCTCAGCCCGGATTCCAGATGGCGCGCATTGGGAAAGGACATCGACATGAAGGGTTTCGATCCGAAATTCCGCAGCTTTCCGGACTATATCATCGGGATCACCAAGGAGATCTGGGAAGACCGAGGCGTCGCCACGCTTCACGAATACTATTCCGAAGACATTGTGGTGAGGTCTCCGTCCGCCGTGGTGGTCGGTAACCGAAACGTCATCGGCGCAACACTTGCGACCCTGGCTGAGTTTCCGGACCGCCAACTTCTGGGCGAGGACGTGATCTGGTCAGGAACTCCGGAAGAGGGAATGCTCAGTTCACACCGGATCCTCTCGACAGCCTCCCATCTCGGAAACGGTTTATATGGCAAGGCGACGGGGACGAAACTGCAGTATCGGATCATCGCCGACTGCCATGCCGTTGGAAACCGAATCGACGATGAATGGCTCGTCCGGGATCAGGGTGCTGTCGTGCGTCAGCTAGGTCTGCAGCCGAAGGACTATGCCGCAGGTCTGATCGGTCGCGAAGGTGGACCTGACGCATGTGTGAAGCCGCTGACTCCAGACACCACCATCAAGGGCCCGTACAAAGGATATGGTAACGACAATGAATGGGGTGAACGCTACGCTGACATCCTGACCAGAATGATGGGCGCCGACATGGCGGTGGTCAATGCCGAGTATGACCGGGCGGTACAGACGGAGTATCCGGGTGGGGTCACGTACCATGGACGTGAGTCGGTTGACAGGTTCTGGCTGGGGTTGCGTGCCTCGTTTCCGAATGCGGAGTTCACCATCCATCACAGGATTGGACGTGACGATCCGATGATGCCGCCCCGCGCGGCAATCCGCTGGAGTCTTTGGGGAAGACACGATGGCTGGGGAGTCTTTGGACGGCCGAGCGATGCCCGTATCTATGTATTGGGCCTCAGCCATGCGGAATTCGGGCCCTGGGGACTGCGCAGGGAATATACGCTGTTTGATGAGACCGCTATCTGGAAGCAGATCCTTATGGAGACCGGTACGGACTGGAGGATGAATTGATGGCGGCTTCTTTTGCCGATATCTACGTGACCCGCGACTTCAAAATTCCCGTGGAGGTACTGTTCGCTCACTGGACCAGTTCCGAGACCCGTCAACGCTGGGAGGCTGGACCGGACATAGGTATGCGCTACGAAGCGTTCGACACCCGTGAGGGTGGCAATGAGAAGGTCATCGTGACTCACGAAGGCAAAGAGGTCGGATTCATGTTGCGGCGCACTCTCAGGCTTGAGGCCGACTCGTTGCTTGTTACCGCCATAGAAGGGCACGTTGGCGGAAAGGTCACCTTTGCCAAGTGCGCGGTTATCCAGTTCGATGCCACCGCTACCGGAAGCAGACTGATGGGCCGGGTTCAGGTTGCTGATTTCACAGGCGTAAACGCGCAGAAGCGACATGAGGCGGGCTGGCAATGGGTCCTCGAACGTTTCGCCGCTGACATTGCCGAGCATGGCCCGGTGCAGACCTGAGAGGGTTTGGCTGGAAATCTGACGGTGCAGGATCATATCTGCGCAGTCCTAGCAGGAAGGAAATGCCGAGATGGCAACCAAAGGTCTCGAAAATCGAATAGTTCGATACGGTGAACTCAAGCCGTGCAGGACTGCATTCATCGATGCGCACACCCCGGGCAGCGACCAGAAGGAGAACTTTACCATCATTGGAGGTGGCGTAAGCGAAAGCCCGGACCAACACGTGCATATCCGCGACACGCCTGGCTTCAACATAGGTGCCGCAGGCCAGCCGCCGAGATGCCGGAACTCACTTCATAGTCATAGGACCGCGGAGGTTTTCTTCGTGCTGAAGGGGCGCTGGCGGTTCTTCTGGGGTCGGTGGGGCACGTCCGGAGAGGTGGTGTTGGAAGAAGGCGACATAATCAATCTTCCAACCGGAATTTTCCGTGGTTTCGAGAACATCGGCACTGACTATGGCATGATTATGGCGATTCTCGGTGGCGACGATGCGGGCGGCGGGGTCATCTGGGCACCTCAGGTAATCGAGGATGCCCGGGATCATGGGTTGGTTCTTGGCGAAAACGGGGTGCTGTATGACACGCGCAATGGCGAGAGCCTTCCTGATGGGGTCGGCCCGATGCCGCCACTGACCGAAGATCAACTCAAGGCGTATCCGGAAGTGCCGCCGGAGGGAATGATCCGGGGATACGTCGGACGCTATTGGGATCTGATTGGCCTTGCCCATGGCAAACCCGCCAAGGTAATCGGTGAAGAAGCGGTACTGCGCGACCGGCCGGGCTTCGAGGTGGACATGCTGGCACGGGGGTCCGAGCCCGAGGAGATGGCTGCGCACGACCGGCACAGTGTGCTCATGCCGATGCGCGGCAACTGGAGGGTGCGTACCGAAAGCACTGAGGCGGTCCTCAACCCGGGGGACACCTGCCTGATCCAGCCGGGAGAGGCGCATGCACTGTCGCCGTCCATGACAGGCGAAGCCAGTCTGTACCGGATCACGGCAACCGATGATCCGGCGGGTCCGACCTGGCGAGGTTGACGTGTCGTCGGCGCGGGAGGTCCCGGAGTGCTGGCGTAGACGAAATGCCGGCCGGGTATCAGCATTCATTCCATGGGACAGGACAGACAGGAAGGGCATCGACATTGACCAGGATTCTTGCAACTCACGTCGGTTCACTGCCACGCACGCAGGAAGTGGTGGATTTCATCTTTGCCCGCGAACGTGGGGAGACGTTCGATCAAGCGGAGTTTGACGAATGCATGGCTCGTGCGGTCGTCGAGACCGTTGGCAGGCAGGTCGAGGCGGGTGTGGACGTCGTCAGCGATGGCGAGACTTCGAAGATCTCCTACGCCACCTACGTGAAGGACCGATATTCGGGCTTTGCGGGTGACAGTCCGCGCAATGCGCCTGCGGACCTCAAGATGTTCCCGAGTTTCCTCAAGCGGCTTGCCGATGATGGAGGCACTCCGCAGTACGTGCGTCCGATGTGCGTTGGTGAAGTGCGGTCGAAGGGACAGGGAGAGCTGCGTAAGGACATTGACAACCTCAAATCGGCGATGGCTGCGCATGGGATTGGGCGGGGTTTCGTGAACGCAGCTTCGCCGGGTGTGATCTCGCTGTTTCTGCAGAACGATTTCTACCCGTCTCGGGATGCCTATCTTGGTGCGCTGGCCGATGCGATGCGGGAGGAATACGAGACCATCACAGCGGCGGGCCTCGACCTGCAACTGGATTGTCCCGATCTGGCGCTAAGTCGGCATATGCTTTTCGCCGGTCTCACGGATGAGGAATTCGTTAAGGTGGCGGAGATGCATGTCGAAGCGTTGAACCACGCGCTGGAAAACGTACCGCAGGAGCGGGTCCGGGTTCATATCTGCTGGGGGAACTACGAGGGACCGCATTGCTGTGATATTGCAATGGATAGGGTGTTCTCCACGCTTATGTCAACGAAGTCACGTTACGTGCTTTTTGAGACATCCAATCCTCGGCACGGCCATGAATGGACGACATTCCGTGACCGCAGGGCCGAGATTCCAGAGGATAAGGTTCTGGTGCCCGGCGTGGTCGACTCGACGACGAATTTCATCGAACATCCTGAACTTGTGGCGCAACGGATCGGGCGGTTTGTCGACATTGTTGGCGCCGAGCGCGTGATGGCTGGCAGCGACTGCGGCTTTGGTACCTTTGCCGGTTTCGGTGCTGTCGATCCCGACATCGCTTTCGCCAAGCTTGGCGCGTTGACCGAGGGTGCCGCAATCGCCTCTTCGAGGCTGTAGGTCTTGATCTGTGGGTTCGCTGTCGGGGATGGAAAGTGCACAGACGGTGTGCTTCTGATTGTGGGTGGCAGATCTTTTGGTTGCCCCTGCCTTTCCTCTTTCCACTCACAGGCTGGGACTGGCTGTCAGGAACAGGAGGACCGTTGTTCCGGGCGCTGGCCCGGCCGCAAATCAATATCTTGTGGGTGAGTTGCGGAAGAGAGGAGTCCCTTTCAGGTCGGTGATCCAGTCAGGTGCCGCGCTCCCTGAAGGGATCGCCTTTCCGAAAGGCTGGCGTGCTCCGCTTTCCGTCAAGTGGATAGACCATGGCTCGTCTCCACTACGGGATTCCGGTCCAGCACGGCATTGCGCGCAGCCCTTGCAAGGAACGCTGACCGTGTCAGGGCGCTGGCGGCGGCGGCGGCATCGATGGCCTCGTTCAGATGTGGATCCAAAGCAAGGTCCGGGTCGTCGACGAGGCTTCCGTGCCGGAGCAGCGGGACTTCCACAAGGAACGAACCCTGCGCAAGCTCTTCCCTGACTTCGGGAAGATTCGCGATCTCCGCTGCGGTTCTCGCTTCCGGCAGATCCAGCCCGTCAAGGTGCAGTTCCAGCGCCTCCATTGCGTTCGCGAAGATTTCCCTTGCGTCGTCGGCGCCCGAAAGGCAGCCGTCCACATCCGGAAACCTGACGCCCCAGGCGCTGTCCTTTCCGCCATCGACGATTGCGATGTAGGTCCTCATCCGTCGCCCTCCTCCATCCATCCGGTCACCTTCGCTATGGCGCGGGCGACGCCTGGCGATACATCCCGCTTCGGATGCACGAGCGTTATCCGCAAGCCGTTCTTGCCGAGTTGGTGGTGTGATCCCTTCACCCTGAGCAGTTTCCAGCCCTCCGCCCTGAGCCGACTTATGATCTTCCTGCTGTTCCTCTCCACGAGACGGACAATATGCCCACCCGCTCTGCGCTTCAAGTGTGTCACTTCCGGCCAGAGGTTCAGCAATGACTTCGATTCGCCGCTTTGTCGAAGCGTCGCATGGTGAGCGTCACCTGTTCCGCGGCAGGCGCTCCTCCAGGATCGCTTCGATGTGCGCCTGACCTTCGGCGGTCCCGGCTCGTTTCTACTGAACCTTTTCGCGGGAGCCGATCTCGGCGCAGATGGCGCATCGGCCACGGCGAGGCTCAAAGCGGTCGCCCACAGCCTCAGAGAAATACCGAAATTCTGACATGGAACGTGCCAAACGAGCACTGCGCACCAAGACAACCGCATCCCTGCTCCTGTTCTGACCAAGCAAATCCTTCCAGTTCCGCCCGCTGCAAAATGGAAGCCCTGCAATGCCTTATCACCGCTCACGACTCAATTCATGCTGTCAGGGCGTAATCAAGCGCGTCGCGAACCTCGACTTCGGCTGCCGTTCCTCCCCTGACAAGGGAGGGAAGCTGGAACTCCGCAATCCGGACGGTTGGGCGGAGACCTAAGCGTGGCGGAGGCGAGTCCCGACATGCATCGAACAACGCACGCTGGGCAGCGCGACCATTCTCAAACGGGAATTCAGGTTTCGGTTTCCGGTACCCGCCCGGCCCATTCCTGAGGGCGGCGGCAGAATGTTCGTCGCACCACGACCTATAAGAATCGATCCCGAAACCTGATTCTGTATCATCCGGATAGAGATCAAGGATCTGTCGGAGAAATGGCGTGAAATGCTGGAGTTCGTCGAATTCGATGATGCGGTTGTGGTCCGAAAGAAATCCGTCGGGAGGGAGAAGTCGGGGCTTCCTGTTCTGCATGGCTTCTGGGGAACCGCAAAGGTTCAGAAATATCCGCCATACCGCTTCGTGTTCTGGTGTCACCTTGTCGTTCAGCCAGGGGAGCTTTCGTTCCCTCTCGACGTTGCTTCCCAGACGGGCAATCACATCGGAGAACTGATCCTGCTTCTTGCCCATATGTGTGGCGACCTGCAATCATAATCGCTTCGGCCCGCAACCATCGTGGTCTCCGGCCCGGACTGTGTGCGTCCATCGCCGTGGCCGACCCCGGATTAAGTGCGAACGGAAATCGGTCTTTTGCCGGACGGCCTGTAGCATCGGCTTGCCGGGCCCGATCTATCAGTGGAACCTTGTCCGCTCACCACGTCTGGAAAACATTGCATGGCTTCGTGTGCCGTGATCGGGTTACCGGATAGGATCACGCATGCGCACTCGCCACCATGATGCGCTGGGCTGGACTGCCGATATGAAGTGTGGGGCGGCACCGTCGCGGAACTTGAGGAAATGGGCATACGCGTCCACTGCCTTGCCCTGGGAGGTGTGGACCGGACCGGCTCCGGCGGCAGGATGACCATGAACATCATCAACGCGGGTACCCGGTTCGGGCGCGACCTTCCCGTGGAACGCAACCAGCCCGGCCTCGCGGGAGCCAGGGCGGCCTGAAAGACTCTGCGTCCGCCATCGGTCCTGTCCGCCGCCTAACGGGATCTCGTGAAGGAAAGGATACGGAACGGCGGGACAATCCCGTCAATCGCCCGACAGTTCGGGGCAGGCGGGCAGACCGTCATACCGGTCAGGGACCAGCTCTCAGGAATGTCGCCTCATGGACCTTTGTTGGGGTGGACCCATGGATGTGAAAGCGCCGCGCATGGGCGCTCACTTCGCCTGCGCCGGCGGTTCGGTTGGAATGATATCGTAGTCTTCTAGGGTCTCCAGGAATTCCGCTTGCCGGATCAGTTCGACGATACCGTCCGTGCGCAGGCGGCCGCCCGCCCGCTCGAAGACCGCGATGCATCTATCACCGGTGAACCGCGACGCGAACACGAACCCGTCGGCCTCGGGAACGCCGCCATGGACCACGCCGGACAGGGCGCGCCCGGCCGCATGGTTCCCGTCATGGGCCACTGCGCTCGGCGCGTCGATGCGCACGGGCCCGTCCCCGCGCAGGTCGACCAGCCTCAGGGGAGCATCGCAGGAGATCGACACGACCAGCGCCGACTCCGCCTCGGCGCGCGGAAGTTCGCGCCGCGTCCGCCGGACGAAACGGTTGCGGCCCAGGGTCTCCCAGAACGCACAGCGTACTGTCTCCGCGGCGTACAGCACCGCATAGCGTGCCTTCGGGTCGCTGAACCGGCTTGGCGCAGGGGCCGACAGCAGCGGCGCGGTGCGATGCGTCCGATGCACAATACGGAACACGCGTTCCGGGCGAACCGCGCACAGCCCGGCGCGGAGCCGCTACGGGTCGTAACCGCGTGTCACGCAAAGTCGCCCTGACGGTCTCCCCGGGCGGCTTCGACCACGCGCCCGACCTCTCCGCGCCTCAGAAGATCAAGCGGCCTTTCGCCGTCGAGGGAGGGCCGCGGCGCAGTCATCCAGACCCAGGCGGCATAGCCGTCTTCGAACAGACCGGCCACGCGGTCCAGCCCCGCCAGCGGCCGGTTCCGCCCGTCGAGCTGCCCGGCCGGGAACACATAGCCGCGCCTGGCGTTCTGCCAGCCGATGACACGGCCCTTCCTTCGCCATTCATGGACTGTCTGCCGGGTCCGGAGCCCGGCCCGCGACGCCAGCTCCTCCGACGTCAGCAGGGGTTCCGGCGCCCCGGCCCGCGTCCGCGCGTCCAGCCTCCGGACCGCTTCGTCAGCATCGACCGGAGGCAAGGGCGCTCCCTGGATTGTCTCCGCGCCGGACCCGCGCCGCCCCTAGGCATCCGCCGCCAGCGCGTCAGCCGCCGCCGCCAGAGCCGCTCGCACCGCTTCCGGATGCGAAACCAGAGCCGCCACATGCGTCGGGCTGAGACGTCCGGCGGCGTCACTCAGCATCCCTTCCAGTTCACTCCGTCCGTGCATCCCACCCTCCACAGTCAAAACCATGCGCTGTCTTCGGACGCTGCCACGGAATACGCCACCTGTCATCAAATTCTGTCCGTTCGGTCATTTCCGTCCGTTTGATCGTCTGTCCCTGGGCGAGGTCTGATCGCTCCTTTCGGGATCGAAGTCGGCACCGCTTGCCCTGTCATCGAAGATCCGCTCGCAGCACGCGGCCCTCGGCGTGCCATGCTGCAGGGTGAGGTTCTGTTCCTCCTTCGATACCCGTGCGTAGCCGATGAGCATGCGGGACCCTGTCTGACAACCCGATCACGCCGTGCGAAGCCATACGGTGTTTTCCAGACGGAGTGAACAGACAGAATTCCGCTGAAGGACCGGTTCCGGCAAGCCGTGATGACGGGCCATCCGGAAAGCCCCCGTTTTCCGTACGCACCCGTTCGCGGACAGTTCGGGTCCGGCCCGATGGTTGCGGGCCGGTCGCGCACAATCCGGGGTCGGCCACGGCGATGGACGCACACAGTCCGGACCGGAGATCACGATGGTTGTGGGCCGAACCGATTATTATTGAAGGTCGCTACACATATGTCAATCTCCGTTCAATGCCGATTCCGATCCTGACTGTGGACGGATTGGCTGCTTCTGGCTTTGTATCGACAGATCGGGCAATGCGGCCAGCCGGGACGCGTTGACGATAGGTGAGATATCCCATTCTCTGCTGTTGCCGATCAGATGATACCAGAAATGCGAGTCAATTCGACTTGCGGATTCAGTGGCCCCGCATAGATGATCTCCTGCACCCCAAGTCACCCAAGGTAGATTGGCTCCAAACGTGGCGGAACTGCGTGATCTGCACTGTCTCAATACTCTGGCGCGTCTAAAGCACTTCGCAAAGGCGGCGGCGGAATGCGGGATGTCACAGCCAGCATTTTCCATGCGCATCAAGAGGCTTGAGGATCGACTGGGGGTGACGGTCGTCAAGCGTGGCAACCGCTATCAGGGACTGACGCCCGAAGGCGAGGCAATCGTGCGTCACGCAAGGCGAATTCTGGAAGACGTGCGATTTCTGGAACAGGAACTGCTGTCCGCGAAAGGAACGGTCGCCGGCCCGTTGTCCATTGGTGTCATACCAACAGCAGCGGCATTTGCCGCTCGAGTCGCGATCCGGCTGCACTCCGCGCATCCCGGTATTGTTCCGAGAATTGAAACCGCATCGTCGCTTGTCATCCAGCAACGACTTGAGGATGGCACAATTGACGCTGGCGTCACATATGCCGACAGCGTCTCGTCCGACGTGGTGGCAGTCGAGCACCTGTATGTAGAGCGCTATGTGCTCCTCCTGTCCGATTCACTGGCAGGCGGGCGGACTGGTTCGATCAGTTGGGCGGATGCAGCCAAACTTCCGCTTTCACTGCTCGAGCCAGGCATGCAGAACCGACGAATACTTGACCGGACGTTCGAAGAGGTCGGTGCGCAGTCCCAGGTCATCTCCGAAACCAACGCTCTGACCATTTCCATTGCAATGGCGCGGGAAGGGGCCTGTGCCACGGTCGTACCGCATGTGCTGGTCGAGGCGTTGGGTCCGCTGACGAACACTTCCGTTCTGCCGCTTATTGAGCCGGAACTGCGAAAGGATATCTGCCTTGTCGTTGCGGCCCGTGGGCCACGGTTGCCGACTGTCGAGGCACTCAGGCAAGTTGCGGCGGCGAGTGAATGATCTGAATTTGTTATCGCGGCATAAGGAATAACGAATTTACGATAGTGGTTGTTTATGGAATGAACATCATGCGGAGGTGAATATGGCATGACTCCATTGGATGATCGCAGCGGTATCTGGAAGGATGGCCGCGGAAAGGGAAGATCTGCGCCGAAAGGGCGTCAGGTTGATGACCCGGCCCTAAGGGAGGTGCGCGAGCTGTTGGGTGACCGGTCGCGTCGTCGCGACCTGCTGATCGAACACCTACATTTGATACAGGACGAGTTCGGGCATCTTTCGACAGCCCATCTCGCCGCGCTTGCCGACGAGATGCGGCTGGCGCAGGCCGAGGTGTACGAAGTAGCAACGTTCTACGCCCATTTTGACGTTGTGACCGAAGGTCAGACACCGCCGCCCGCGCTTACCATAAGGGTTTGCGATTCGCTGAGCTGCGAACTTGCCGGGGCTCAGAAGCTGATGGCTGCGCTGAGGAATTCTCTCGATCCATCAGAGGTGCGGGTTGTTCGGGCACCTTGCATGGGTCGCTGCGATACGGCTCCAACGCTTGAGATTGGACACAACCACATAGATCATGCGACCGCTGAATTGGTGGAGGTGGCGATCGCTTCCGATGACACGCATCCGCATATTCCGGAATATGAAGGCTACAGGGACTACGTTACGGGTGGCGGCTATGCCACGCTCAGGTCATTGCGTGATCGTGGGGATTGGGAGGTCGTGCAGCGGAAAGTACTGGAAAGCGGCCTCCGCGGGCTCGGTGGTGCTGGATTCCCCTCAGGAAGGAAATGGGGTTTTGTGCGGGCCAACGAAGGGCCACGCTATTTGGCAGTCAACGGCGACGAGGGTGAACCGGGAACCTTCAAGGACCGTTATTACCTTGAACGCATGCCGCACCTGTTTCTTGAGGGCATGCTTATCGCCGCTTGGGCCGTGGAGGCGGAAACCTGTTTCATCTATATGAGGGACGAATATCCGGCTGTCCTGGAGATTTTGCGAAAGGAGATACAACTGCTCGAGCAGGCAGGAATTGTCTCGCCCGGATACATTGATCTACGTCGTGGCGCTGGTGCGTATATCTGCGGCGAGGAATCGGCCATGATCGAATCCATCGAAGGCAGACGAGGTCTACCGAGGCACAGGCCGCCCTTCGTGGCCCAGGTCGGTGTCTTCAACAGGCCTACGCTTGTCCACAATGTCGAAACGCTTCATTGGGTTGCCCGAGTATGCCGTGAAGGGCCGGAATGCCTGAATTCGGTAGAACGGAATGGCCGACGGGGGCTCCGCAGCTTTTCGGTGAGTGGGCGGGTAAGGAATCCGGGTGTCTACCTACTTCCAGCCGGGTCGACGATGCTTGACATTATCGAAGCCAGTGGTGGTATGGTGGATGGCCATATCTTCAAGGCATACCAGCCTGGCGGTCCTTCGGCTGGTCTGCTTCCCGCATCCCTGGCGGACATTCCCATGGATTTCGACGTATTGCAGGAACATGGCACTTTCATCGGGTCGGCGGCCATTGTGGTTCTTTCAGATCGGGATTCCGCCCGGGATGCGGCATTGAACATGCTGAGGTTCTTTGAAGACGAAAGTTGCGGCCAGTGTACACCATGCCGGGTTGGATGTGAAAAAGCGGTGAAGTTGATGCAGGCGGACCGCTGGGATAAGGATTTGCTGGAGGACCTTTGCCAGGTGATGGCGGATGCTTCCATATGTGGCCTTGGACAGGCTGCACCCAACCCGATCCGGTTGACGATGAAGCATTTCGCTGACGAGGTCTGAGATGATTGATGCAGGAATATGTGTTTCCCGGGCGTGCAGACCGGTCAATGCGAGATACCACATGGACTTCCATTAGGAGAACGGCCGATGTTGGATGCAGACACCGCTGCAACCGTCACATTCACGTTGAACGGGAATGAGATCACTGTTCCCACAGGTTGCACGATTTGGGACGCCGCACATGGGCGTGGACTGACCATTCCACATCTCTGCCACCGGCCGGAACCGGGCTATCGCAGCGATGGAAACTGCCGGGCCTGCATGGTTGAGGTCGAAGGCGAACGGACACTTGTTGCGAGTTGCATCAGGACAGTGGCTGAAGGAATGGTGGTGACGACGGACAGTGATCGGGCTGCCACGTCCCGCAAGCGCGTTGTCGAGCTTCTGGCAGCCGACCAGCCAGAAACGGCGCATGACGCTTCCAGTCATTTCCACGACATGGTTGCGGCGAATGGAATCGAGGGCAGCCGTTTCCCGGCGATTGAAGGGGAAATGGTGCCACTTCTTGATGACAGCCATGTGGCGATGCGCGTGAACCTGGATGCCTGCATTCACTGCAATCTCTGCGTCCGGGCCTGTCGGGAAGTTCAGGTCAATGATGTGATTGGCATGGCAGGCCGTGGCCGCAATTCCCGAATTGTATTCGACATGGACGACCAGATGGGCAGATCCACCTGCGTGGCGTGCGGAGAATGCGTACAGGCCTGTCCCACTGGAGCCCTGATGCCGGCGACAGTGCTGGATGAACACCAGGTCGGTGACAGCGGGGACTATGACGATGAGGTCCGGTCAGTGTGCCCATATTGCGGCGTTGGCTGTCAGCTTTCGTTCAGGATCAAGGACGGCAGGATCAGGTATGTGGAAGGCGCAAAGGGTCCAGCCAACGAAAGCAGGCTCTGCGTAAAGGGACGTTTCGGCTTTGACTATGTGGACCATCCCCACCGCCTCACGAAACCGCTCATTCGCCTTGAGGACGCTCCGGAGAAGGGGCTCAATGTTGATCCGGCGAACTGGCGGTCGCATTTCCGTGAAGCGACTTGGGACGAGGCTCTCGATGTCGCCGCAGCGAGTCTCAGGGGAAGGGGCGGGGAAGTCGCAGGATTTGGGTCGGCCAAGTGCTCCAATGAAGAGGCCTATCTGTTCCAGAAGCTGATCCGTCAGGGATTCGGTCACAACAACGTCGATCATTGCACGCGCCTCTGTCACGCGTCATCTGTCGCCGCGTTGATGGAAAATGTCGGATCGGGCGCGGTTACCGCAACCTTCAACGAGATCGAGAACGCCGACGCGGCGATCGTCATCGGCGCGAATCCGACTGAGAACCACCCTGTCGCCGCAACGTATTTCAAGCAGTTTGCCAAACGTGGCGGCAAACTGATCGTTATGGACCCGCGTGGCCAGGGACTGGCCAGACACGCTACACATATGCTGCAGTTCCGGCCTGGAGCGGATGTGTCCATGTTGAACGCGATCATGCATGTCATCGTCGAGGAGGGCCTCTACGACGCGCAATATATCCAGGCGTTCACCGAGAACTGGGACACGATGAAAGCGCATCTCAAGAACTTCCCGCCCGAGAGCATGGCTAGGATATGCGGTATACCGGCCGAAACGCTTCGTGCCGTCGCCAGGGAGTTTGCGACGGCGAAAGCTGGCATGATCTTCTGGGGTATGGGTATTAGCCAGCACATCCACGGTACTGACAATTCACGGTGCCTAATCTCCCTCGCGCTGATGTGCGGCCACGTCGGCCGCCCGGGCACAGGTTTGCACCCGCTACGGGGTCAGAACAACGTACAGGGCGCTTCCGATGCTGGCTTGATTCCGATGTTCCTGCCTGATTACCAGAGTGTAACCGACGACGGCGTGCGCTCCGCGTTCAACGAAATCTGGGGAGATGACCGCTTCCAGGACGCTCGGAAAGGCCTGACAGTCGTTGAGATCATGGACGCGGTCCATGCCGGTGACATAAAGGCCATGTATATTCTGGGCGAGAATCCGGCTATGTCCGATCCGGATGTCGGGCACGCTCGGGAGGCACTTGCGAAACTCGATCATCTTGTGGTTCAGGATATATTCCTGACCGAAACGGCGAACTATGCCGATGTCATTCTGCCTTCCACGGCATGGGCCGAAAAGACGGGCACAGTCACCAACACCAATCGTCAGGTGCAGATGGGCCGACCGGCGGTGCCGCCGCCGGGAGATGCGAGGGAGGACTGGTGGACCACAGTGGAACTCGCCCGGCGTTGCGGATTGGATTGGAATTACAGCCACCCCCGCGATGTATTCGCTGAAATGAAGCGAGGCATGGATTCGCTGGCGAATATCACCTGGGATCGGTTGGAGAGGGAAAGCGCGGTGACCTATCCATCGCTGTCCGATTCTGATCCCGGGCAACCAATCGTTTTTGGCGACGGCTTTCCACGGCCACAGGGCCGCGCAAGGTTTACGCCAGCAAGTATCGTGCCGCCGGCGGAAGTGCCCAATGACGAATATCCGTTCATTCTGACAACTGGGCGCCAGTTGGAGCATTGGCATACCGGGTCAATGACGCGAAGGACTGCCGTTCTCGACGCGGTCGAGCCGGAGGCGAGCGCCTCGCTCAACCCCCGCACACTGCGACGGTTAGGTATCGACCCGGGTGAAGCGGTTCAGATCAAGACCCGCCGAGGTGCGATAACCATCATGGCACGTGCGGATAGAGCTGTGGCAGAAGATATGGTGTTTGTGCCCTTCGCCTATGTCGAGGCATCCGCCAATGTCCTCACAAATCCGCAGCTTGATCCCTATGGAAAGATCCCGGAGTTCAAGTTTTCGGCGTGTCGGGTCTCGAAACCTGAGGCGATAGCTGCGGAATGAACGGAGTACCCGGCGTCAACTGGTAGGCTAGCCCCCTACTCGCCAGGAGGCAGCCCCGAAGGTCATTTCGGCCCTGACATTCTGATTCCGTGACGCGCTGCACGGTAAGGCGAAGAGGCGAAGAGAGACGGACTTGGAGTCAGTCCTGTTGGGTCACCGGTCCACAGGCTTCGGCATCTCCGCAACGGAAGCAAACGAAAGCAAGGCGCTATCAACTGGGGTGAAGATGGATAAGCTCGGCAAAGACGTAATCGGAACCTCCGGATTGGCACCCTTCTTCAAGCTGGCCAATGCGGATGAGGTGACAATCGATGCGCCTTAGAACCGCAAGGGCGATGCGCTGCGCACCTGGGTGCGGTCATTGTCAGGCTTTCAGAAAGAGGCTCTGGTGCGCTCGGCAAGAACCGGTGACGCCTGGAGGCTGGTATCGGATGAAGGGTCGTATCTGAACGGCAACGATGCGGCACCATGTCCGCTGGCCTTTCTGTCGGTTGGCATGGTCGCGAGTTTCATGAACGAGATCGTGGCTCTGGCCGAACAACGTGGAGTTGCAATCCGACCACTGAGGCTCGCTCAGGACAACTACTACACGATGAAGGGCTCCATGGCGAAACGGACAACGGTCGGTGGGGCTGAGAACATCGAACTTCAGGTGGAAATTGACTGTGACCTTGACGAACGGGCGCTCAATGAATTCCTGATTGACGCGACATTCGCGTCGCCTCTCAACGGATTGATGCGGGGTAGGTTGGAAAGTTTGTTCAAGCTGAGCAGGAATGGCACCGAATTGTCGCCTGCCAGGGTGGCGGAACTCAACGCGCCACTCTTCCCTGATCCCGGCGACCATTTCGAGAGGTCCATACCGACTGCAGGTGAATTGGTCCTGATGGATCCAGTCGGACCCACACCCAGGAAGGATGTGGCAAAGGGAACTGTGGCCGGAGGATCCTCGCTGTCTGATGAGCAGGACCGGAGGCTGAACATAGGTGCCATAGCCCTTCTCCGTGAGGATGGGATCAAGGACATCCAGCAGATGCAGTATTCGCCCTATGGCACTTCGTTCCGCTTCCTGTCTTCCGAGGATGGCCGAGCGCCGGATGCCGTCACGTTGGTCTCGGCTGGCATAGGGTTTTGCTTTCTGACCCAATTTGGCCGATTCGTGTCGATGCAGAGGTTGGACCTGCCAGAGTATCGTACTGTTCAGGACACGCATTTCAGTCTCGGTGGAGCCAGCGGCGGAACCGGCTCAGCCGGGGAGGCGGATCCTGTTGAGACCCACGTGTATCTTGAAACGAGCGAAAGCGATGAAATCGCCAGGGAAATGCTGGATATCTCCGAGCAGACGTGTTTTCTGCACGCCTTCTGCAGGACGGATCTGAAGACAAGGCTGAGAGTTGTGCGGCTGTGAATGTATGGCATGGGTCGGGGGAGTTGCGACAGGGGTATCGTTCCACCGAAAGTTGCGGGTTTCCGCATTTTCTGCCCTAATCCAGTTGTCCGGCAGAGAAATACAGGCGAATCACTCACGGAAACGGTCCCGGACAGGACGCCCGCCGAATCGGCCTTTTCCAGGGAAACGGAAGTCATTGTGTCGTTGTTTTCTGGCTGGACTGGAGTAGCCTCCGTAAACAGTGAAAGCGTATGAAGGTAGATTCAGCGCCGCGGCCCGCAGCCCATCGCCCGTCCCTTACAGCCGCAGGGTCAGGAGCTCGTCATCCCTGCCTTTCCCTCCGACTGCAGGATCCACAGCAGGCCCAGAGGGCCGTGGCCGGACTGCCTTATGGCCACCGTCTGCAGCCGGTTCAGGTCCGCCCGGGCCGCGCCCGTCCCCAAGGCCACCGCCAGCGGCAGGACCGGCGCGAGGGCACGGAGACCTCGAATCCGACCGAGCATGGGCCTGTCGTTCAGGGGCTGGGATACGTATGGATAGCAGGATTGGGTTCCGCTCCCCGTTCGATCAGGTAGGACCGGAACGAGGGAATGGGGGAATGGACACTGCCATCCGGGGTCCTGTACAACGCCCCCTGATGGATGAGTCGGTCGATGAACCACAGGGCGGACTTCCCTTCCGGAAGCCTCTGTCGGGGGCGGTCCACGACGCTGTCCCCGACCAGTTCCTCCACCTGTCCGATGCGCATGCCGTCCTTCAGTCCAGCCATCACCCGGGCGGTCAGGATATCCGCCTGCTGCATCTCAAGGTTGGTCTGGTCGCTGTAGTATTTCTGGCGTAGCGCATATGTCCGGGTCTGTATGGCGTCCCAGTCCATGCGGTCCACGTCGCCGTCCATGCCCAGCGCCTCCTCCGCCAGGGAGACGCCGGCGAAGCGCAGGTGCCGGGGCCAGCCGTCGCAGATGTCGGCCAGGGCCTCCAGCCGCGGGCTGTGGCGGGAGGTGTCGAGGCCGAACCAAAGCGCCAGTTTCCGTATGAACTCCCTGGCTTCCGCCGTCGCCAGCGGCTTGACTTCATGGACTTCCCTGCCCCGTGTCAGCTGCATGCCGTCAGCCTTTCCGACGGTGTCGGACAGCCCGGCGAGCACCAGCAGCAGTGGTAGCCCTGTATCGGCGTTGTGTATCTCGCGCAGAAAACAGGCGGTGGCGGAATGCGGGTCGCCTTTCATGGCCTGGGCCTCGTCCACGGCGACGATGATAGGATGGTTCCAGACCCTTTCCCGTCCCTCGCGGATGGTAGCACTAAGGAGGGAGGCGTCCTTGTCGGCATCGAATTCCGCCGACAGGCCATAGCCGGCCACGGAGGCACCGATGGATGTCAGTCTCCGGAGCCGTTCACGAACGATTTTCCGCCAACCGTCCGGGTCGGAGACACCGGCGGCCATGATGGCCTGGATCACACCGGGGATGTCCCGACTGACGGCCGCGGACGAAACGGTCACCACCCGGGGGGTTCCATCCGTACCTGTCCACAGTTCCTGCATTCGATGCAGGAGCGAACTCTTGCCGGCGCCGGGGGCGCCCTGCACGATGCGGGTGACCTTCGGCTGCCCGGCGCTGTCCTTCGCGGTGGTCAGGATATCCTCGAGGATATCATCGTGGCCGACGAAGACCGGCGGCGGAGCACCTTCGCCCTGACGCAGGTATTCTTGAATTCGGACACGATTGATAGGCATGGATTTCCTTTCTTACGCTTTTCCTGTTTACGGAGACTACTCCAGTCCGGCCAGGAAACAAGGTCACAATGACGTCTGTTTCCCTTCGTTTCCCTGAAGGAACCGATTCGGCAGGCCTCCTGTCCGGGACCGTTTCCGTCGGTGATTCGCCCGTAGACCCGGACTTTCCGCCTGCATTTCCCTGTCGGACAACCGGATTCGGCCAGAAAGATGCGGAAGACCGCAACTTTTGGCGGAAAGATATGCCTGTCGCGACAGGGGGCGAGATGCGACAGAGCCTCGTGTTCGCTGCGGCGTGCATTCAACGTAGACCCATATTGCACTGGCGGAATCTTTCCGTTCCACGACCGACAGGGTGGACTTGATCACTTCCTGCGCGTAGACCCGGCGATCCCCGAATATGCGTTCAGCATAGCCGTGATGTGCCGAATTGCATTGCGGTATCCCACGATCTGGTCTATGGTATGCCAGATAGGCGGGAATCAGTATGCCGCTTTGGACGAAAGCAATGCCAAACATGAATCTGCAGCCGATCGAACTGAACCTTACATTGACCGATCATGTCCATGATCGCCTCCGTGCCGCGATTCTCGATATGAACATCTATGACGAGGACGCCGATCTTCGGCTGGACGAAAGATCGCTTGCGGATCAGCTGGGAATCTCGCGCACGCCGCTGCGTGAGGCACTGACCCGGCTTGAACAGGAAGGCTTCATCGAAATCCGGGCCCGTAGAGGCGTCTTCGTGGTGCGAAAGTCGCTTGATGAAATCCTGCAGATGATCGTGGCATGGGCGGCACTGGAATCAATGGCCGCCAGGCTTGCGGCGGAACATGCGGAAGAAGCCCAGATCAAGGCACTCCGAAAGCACGCCGCCCGCCATTCCCAGAGTTCAGCCGACGCCGACCTTTCCGAATATTCAGAAGCTAACATACAGTTCCATCAGATGATCCTCGATATGTCCGGGTGTCGCCTGCTTGCCACCATGGCGGAAGGACTGTTCCTTCATATGCGTGCGGTGCGACGACGGGCCATGGAGGAAGGCGACCGGGCCAGTCGATCCGTCGTGGATCATATGGGCATAATCACGGCGATCGAGGCGCGCGACGCGGAACTTGCCATGCGGCTCGTCCGGGAACACACCATGCGCCTGCATGATCATGTGCGCCAAACCTGGATCGCACCCGACGGAAACCAAAGTACACGCGAGATGGCGGGATAGTCAGTCGCTGACGCCGGTGGTGCGTTGAGCTAGGAGGAGGAACGCAATGGACGGCAATACCGCCACGGTGACCGGAACAGACCGGAAACTCACCGATGGATTCCATCTATTGATCGACGCCCTCAAGCTAAACGGCGTCAGGACGATCTACCATGTGCCCGGTATTCCAGTCACTGATCTTGGCCGTATGGCCCAGGCGGAGGGCCTGCGAGTGATCTCATTCCGTCACGAGCAGCATGCCGGTTACGCTGCGGCTGCTGCCGGCTATCTTAACAGGAAGCCGGGCGTCTGCCTGACAGTCTCGGCTCCGGGCTTTCTCAATGGGCTGACCGCATTGGCCCATGCGACGACGAACTGTTGGCCAATGATCCTGATCTCGGGTTCGTCGGAACGCGAGATTGTGGATCTCCAGCAGGGCGATTACGAAGAGATGGATCAACTCGCTGTCGCCAAGCCTCTGTGCAAGGCCGCCTACAGGATTCTACATGCGAGGGATATCGGTGTTGGCATAGCCCGTGCGATCCGAGCCGCCCTGTCCGGGAGACCCGGCGGCGTATATCTGGACGTGCCTGCTGCGCTGCTGGGGCAGGCTGTGGACGCAGCGGAGGGTGCGAGTTCGTTGATCGAGGTTGTGGATCCGGTACCCGCCCAATTGCCGTCAGCCAAGGCCGTTGACCGTGCCATTGACGTTCTCAGGGGAGCCGAAAGACCACTTATCATCCTTGGCAAGGGGGCGGCATACGCCCAGTGCGACGAGACTGTCCGGCGTTTCGTCGAGACCTCCGGAATTCCCTATATCGCGATGTCGATGGCAAAGGGCCTGCTCCCGGACATCCATCCCCAGTACGCCGGCGCCGCGCGATCGCTCGTCCTGAAGGAAAGCGACTGCGTCATGCTGATCGGTGCGAGATTGAATTGGCTGCTTGGCCACGGCAGGGGGCGTCAGTGGGGTGAGCACGGCTCGAAGCAGTTCGTGCATGTGGATATCGACCCTATGGAGATGGACAGTAACCAGCCCATCGCCGCTCCGTTGATCGGAGATATTGAAAGCGTGCTCGGGTTGCTGCTTGAAAGGATGGATGGCTGGAAGAAACCGGCTGCCGCATGGACTGAGGCGATCAGAAGCAAGGTCAACGCAAACATCGAACGCATGGCGCCCAAGCTGATGAACAACAGCGTGCCAATGGATTTCCATGGTGCGCTGGGGCGTCTGCGCAGTGTCATCGCCGACAAACCCGACACAATTCTGGTCAACGAAGGCGCAAACACATTGGATTTTGCCCGGTCGATCATTGAAATGTACAAGCCCCGTAAGCGGCTTGATGTCGGCACTTGGGGTGTAATGGGCATCGGAATGGGTGCTTCCGTAGCCGCGGCCGTTGAAACGGGCTGTCCAGTGGTTGCCGTAGAGGGTGACAGCGCATTCGGATTTAGCGGTATGGAGGTCGAGACGATCTGCCGATACCGGTTGCCGGTCTGCGTTGTCGTATTCAACAATTCCGGGATCTACAGAGGGACCGACATCAATGCCGCCGGTGACGACCCGGCACCCACTGTCTTCGTGGAGGAAGCGCGCTACGACTTCATGATGCAGGCATTTGGAGGTAAGGGCGTGATCGCACGTTCTCCGGACGACCTTGAACGTGCGGTTCGCGATGCATTGGTCTCCCGAAAACCGACCTTGGTGAACGCGATCATCGATCCTGGCGCTGGCACCGAGTCCGGACGGATCGGAAATCTCAACCCCCAGAGTGTGGTCGGGAAATCCTGAACGCGGGAACGGGCCAGCGGAACGGATCGTCGCACGAACCCCAGGAAAGGAATGAAATGGAGATGAAAGCACTTGATGGCATCAGGATACTGGATTTCACACATGTGCAGTCCGGACCCACCTGTACCCAGCTCCTCGCTTGGTTCGGTGCCGATGTCATTAAGGTGGAACGTCCCGGTGTTGGCGATGCAACCCGCAGGCAACTGGTGGACATGCCTGGGGCCGACAGTCTCTATTTCACCATGCTCAACCACAACAAGCGCTCGATCGAGCTGAACTCGAAGCACGAGACCGGAAAGGAAGTGCTGACCCGGCTGATCGGGGAATGTGACGTGATGGTCGAAAATTTTGCGCCTGGGTCGCTCGACCGCATGGGTTTTACCTGGGAACGGATTCAGGAAATCAATCCGCGGATGATCCTGGCCTCGATCAAGGGCTTCGGTCCGGGACAGTACGAGGACTGCAAGGTCTACGAGAACGTTGCGCAATGTGCTGGCGGCTCGGCGTCGACGACAGGATTTCTGGACGGGCCACCATTGGTGACGGGTGCGCAGATCGGCGATTCCGGTACCGGGCTGCATCTGGCGTTGGGGATCGTCACCGCTCTGTTCCAGCGTGATCGGACGGGCCGCGGCCAGAAGGTGTCTGCCGCGATGCAGGATGGTGTGCTGAACCTATGCCGCGTCAAGCTTCGCGACCAGCAACGACTCACGGTCGGCCCACTCCAGGAATATTCGCAGTTCGGTGAGGGAATTCCCTTCGGCGTAGCGACGCCGCGGGCCGGCAATGACTCCGGAGGCGGCCAACCAGGTTGCATTCTCAGGTGCAGGGGATGGGAAACCGACCCCAATGCCTACACTTACTTCATTACCCAGGCCGCCGTCTGGAAGTCCATCTGCGATCTGATCGGCAGGCCGGAGTGGAAGGATGCGGAAGGTTATGCGACGCCGCTGGAGCGTCTGGACAAGCTGGGTGAGATCTTCGATGCGATCGAAGCGTGGACGATGACCCTGACAAAGTTCGAGGTCATGGAAATCTGCAATCCACTCAACATCCCTGTCGGGCCTATCCTGTCGATGAAGGAACTGATGGAAGACGAAGGACTGCGCGCCACTGGCACGATTGTGGACGTCGAACACCCCGAACGCGGTCGATACGTATCGGTCGGCTGTCCGATCAAGCTGAGCGCTTCGCCCGCCGAAGTCGTCCGCTCTCCGCTTCTTGGCGAACACACCGAGGAAGTTCTCACGGAAGTTCTCGGATATTCGGGCGACGACCTGTCGCGGATACTTAATTCCGGAGCGGTGG
The DNA here is from genome assembly GCA_965203605.1 of Paracoccaceae bacterium. Lineage (GTDB taxonomy): Bacteria > Pseudomonadota > Alphaproteobacteria > Rhodobacterales > Rhodobacteraceae > JAPOUP01. The sequence goes on from OZ241902.1 coordinate 630,717, forward strand.
GTGAGCGGAATGAGGAGGCAGGTCAATGAGTGGCCCAATGCGCATCATCGTCATGGGCCAGCAGGCATTCGGGAAGGACGTTCTGGCGAAACTCCTGGGAGCTGGAACAGATGAAGTGGTCGCCGTCTACTGTGAGCCCGACGGGGGTGGAAAGGTTGATCCGATCAAGGAGTTCGCGCTCGATCGGGGCCTTCCGGTTCATCAGCCAGCCGATCTCAACGGCACGGAGGCGCTTGTCACGCTAGCTGGCCACGAGGCTGACCTGATGATCATGGCGTTCGTGAACGTCTTCGTTCCGGGCGCGGCCCGCGATACACCCAGACTGGGTTCAATCTGCTTTCACCCATCCCTTCTGCCACGCCATCGAGGACCGAGCGCCGTGAATTGGCCGATTATCATGGGTGCCACGAAGTCCGGCTACAGTTGGTTCTATCCGACCGATGGTCTTGACGAGGGAGACTGCCTTCTGCAGTGGGAATGCGGGATCGAACCGGATGATACGGTCATCGATCTCTACTTCAGGAAAATCTACCCTTCAGCGGTCGACTCGGTGCTGACGGTCTGTGACCTGTTCCGGAACGGATCACCACCCCGGATCATTCCCGATGAGGCGCAGGCGACCTATGAACGCCGTTGTGTGAAGAAACATGCCCGGATCGATTGGAACAAGCCGGTCAAGCAGGTGTATGACCTTATCCGTGGCACCAATCCCAGCCCGGGCGCCTGGACCACTCTGAATGGCATTGAAGTACACATCTATGACTGTGCACGGGTTCACGGGGATGGTGTGTCATCAAGGGTCATGGAGGTTTCGCAGGATGGCGTTACCGTTCAGTTGATTGGCGGACGCATCGCTATCAAGCGGGTGCGACCCGCAGGTGGAGGCAAGATCGCTGCTGCCGAGTGGGCTGCATCGGTCGAACTCAAGGCCGGTGACAGCTTAGGAACGTGACAGAACAGCCCAGAGGTACGACCCAGAGATGTCCGACATAGAAATCGCGCGCGCCGCCAGAAAGAGGCCGATCCAGGAGATCGGCTCCAGACTCGGTATCCCGTCCGAGCAACTGATCCCTTTCGGTCATGACAAGGCGAAGGTTTCGGCCGAATTCATCAGGTCCCAGGCCGGGAAGGTTGATGGCAAGCTGATCCTGGTGACAGCGGTCAACCCAACTCCGGCAGGTGAAGGCAAGACGACCACGACGGTAGGTCTCGGCGATGGGCTGAACGCAATTGGCAGAAACGCGATGATCTGCATCCGAGAGGCGTCGCTCGGACCGAACTTTGGGATGAAGGGTGGGGCAGCCGGGGGCGGCTACGCCCAGATCGTACCGATGGAGGACATGAATCTCCATTTCACAGGCGACTTTCACGCGATTACCAGTGCGCATTCGCTTCTCAGCGCCATGATCGATAACCACATCTATTGGGGCAACGAACTGGAGATAGACACTCGCCGTGTGGTTTGGCGTCGTGTCGTCGATATGAATGATCGCGCCCTGCGCTCCATAGCCTGTTCGCTTGGTGGTGTTGCCAACGGCTTCCCACGGGAGGCCGGGTTTGACATAACCGTGGCATCGGAAGTCATGGCAATCCTCTGTTTGGCCAACGATCTTGATGATCTGCAGAGGCGTTTAGGCGACATGATCGTCGCATACCGCCGTGATCGTTCACCCGTACATTGTCGAGACATAAAGGCTGATGGGGCGATGACGGTGCTCCTGAAGGACGCCATGCAGCCCAATCTGGTGCAGACGCTGGAGAACAATCCTGCGTTTGTCCATGGTGGACCGTTCGCGAACATTGCCCATGGATGTAATTCGGTCGTGGCTACAAAGACGGCGATGAAACTGGCCGACTATGTCGTTACCGAAGCGGGATTCGGTGCTGATCTTGGTGCGGAGAAGTTCCTGAACATCAAGTGCCGCAAGGCTGGCCTGGCTCCGGACGCGGTGGTGATCGTCGCCACCGTACGCGCACTGAAGATGAATGGCGGCGTGGCCCGGGATGATCTCGGTGCCGAGAATGTGGAAGCTGTAAGGGAAGGATGCGCCAACCTTGGACGCCATATCGACAATATCGGGAAATTCGGCGTCCCTGCGGTTGTGGCGATCAATCATTTTGTAACTGATACTGATGATGAAGTGGCTGCCGTCCGAGCCTATGCCGAAGATATGGGGACGGAGGCGATCCTCTGCCAGCACTGGGCAAAAGGTTCGGATGGGACCAGGGAACTTGCTGCTAGGATTGTGGATGTCTGCGAAAGTGGGTCATCTCGCTATGCGCCTTTGTACGCTGATGACATCCCACTGTTCGAGAAGATCGAGACAGTTGCCAAACGCATCTATCATGCGGACGAAGTGGTGGCCGACCAGAAAATCCGCAATCAACTGAAAGATTGGGAACGGCAGGGCTACGGCAACCTGCCTGTGTGCATGGCCAAGACGCAGTATAGCTTCACCACGGACCCCGCCCGACGCGGCGCACCTACCGGCCATTCCTTGCCGGTCCGCGAGGTACGGCTCAGCGCGGGTGCGGGGTTCGTCGTGGTGATCTGCGGAGAGATCATGACGATGCCGGGTCTTCCGAGTCGCCCGGCAGCTGAGCAGATCCATATCAACGATGCCGGTCAGATCGAAGGACTGTTCTAGGTCGTGCCAGCAGGTTTTCAGATCACTGTTCTCTCGGTTTGCGGGGATGGGGAGGGTGAATGAAGTGTCCACCCATGCACTATTCCAGCCACGGCGAGCACGGGAAAGTTGTTGGCGCAAATGGCATGGCGGTTGTTTGCGAGGGGATGGAATCCAGTTCTCTCTTTAGGAATCCTGGGAAGAGGGAGGGATGACCGCCAATGGAGTGATTTGTTAATTGAGGCCAAGAGCTTAGGCTGGAATCAAAGCGAGCGGAGATTTGCGGGTATCCGGTTCCGGCATGACATGGCCGCACTTGTGGTCGAACACTGAGGAGGAGACAACAGATGAGACTCTTGAAATCCCTGGCGGCGAGTGCCGCCGCACTTGCGCTGTTGACACCTGCGGCTCTGGCCGATTGGCAACCGCGCAAGCCCGTCGAGTTCATAATCATGGCTGGCACGGGCGGTGGCGCCGACCAGATCGCACGGCTGTTGCAGGGCCTTATCGAACAGAAGGACCTTTCGCCGCGTCCATTCATACCGATCAACAAGCCTGGTGGCTCCGGTGCCGAGGCCCTGCGTTACATGCAGGATAAGGCTGGTGATGACCACACGGTCATGATGACACTGAATAGCTTCTACACAACTCCGCTCATTCAGGAGGACCTGGGGGTCGACGTGACGGCATTCACTCCGATCGGTCTGATGGCGATGGACACTTTTCTATTATGGGTCAACACGGATCGTGGCGACATAACGGATCTCGACAGCTATGTCGGTGCGGTCAAGGCAGCCGGTCTCGACTGGAAAGTCGGTGGAACCGGCTCGGGTCAGGAAGACTCGATTCTAACAGCGATGATGGAGGCCGCCTTTGACTATGAGGTGACCTACATTCCATTCCCGGGCGGCGGCACCGTGGCCAAGAATCTGGTCGGCAATCATATCGACTCGACGGTGAACAACCCATCCGAGCAGCTGGAGTTCTGGCGCGCTGGCAACACAAAGCCACTTGTTCAGTTCACCGGCGAACGCATGGCCGCGTTCCCGGATGTTCCAACAGCCAAAGAACTTGGCGTGGAAATCGAGTATTACATGCAGCGCTCGGTTAACGGACCTCCGGGAATGTCGGCGGAAGCAGTGGAGTGGTACACGAACCTGTTCCAGACCCTGTTCGATTCTCAGGAATGGCAGGAGTTCTGCGTTTCAGACGGCTTGACCTGCGACGGCATGATGAAGGGTGACGAGCTTGCAACGTTCCATTCAATGAACGTCGAAGCCCACAGGAAGCTGATCGCACAGGTCGGTGCTGCAAAGATAACCGGCGAGTGATTGTGACGGTAGGCCCGCGCGTTCGAGCGCGGGCCCATCTTCCGGCGGTGACTCTGGAAATGCGTGACTTTCGCCAGGCCAGCGGACGTCTCGGGAACCGTCCGGCATGTTCAGTATGGTTCATTGAGCGACGGGACGGAGTGTCTTGATGACCGTTCGCACAGCCGAGCTTCTGATGGCGGTCGCGACCCTGCTTATGTCGCTGGGATTGATGCTCAGCATTTACGTTGATGGTCTTTCGATCGGATGGATCGAGGGACGCGGACCCGGTGCCGGAATGTGGCCGTTCTGGCTCTCCTGTGGCATGGCCCTTGTTTCGCTTTGGACATTGGTCCGCTGGTTCGCGGGCACGACGCCTGAGTCGCGGTCTACGGAAGAATACTGTGCCTCCGATACCCTGCTTCTGGTGATTGTAACCACACTGGCGTTTCTGGGTTTCCTGATCCTGATCCAGGTGATCGGCACCTATCTTGCATTGATGCTGTACATGCTCGTCTGCCTGCGCTTACTTGGCGGGCATTCCTGGCTGACGACCTGGTCAATCACGATTGGGGCGCCAATCTTCATATACCTGCTCTTTGAGGTGGCACTGACGAAATATCTGCCAAAGGGACTTCCAGTGTTCGAGGAGGGATTCCTGTTCCTCGACAATTTCCGTTACGAATGGTTCTACTGAAAGGCTGGCACAGATGGAATCCATTCTCATATCGCTCGGTGCCGGCCTGCTTCACGCGTTCGAGCCGCTCAATCTCTTCATGATCGTAGCCGGTTGTCTTGCGGGCCTGTTCGTGGGCTGTATGCCGGGACTTGGGTCGGTGAATGGTGTCGCCATTCTGCTGCCGATCACCTTCCTTGTGCCTCCGACGGCTGCGATCATTTTCCTTGCCGCCCTATATTACGGAGCGATGTACGGAGGTGCGATCAGCTCGATCACGCTCGGCATTCCCGGTGCCTCGACGGCTGTCGCCACGGTCTTTGATGGGCGACCGATGGCGCAACAGGGCCGGGCTGATCAGGCACTGATGGCTGCCGCGATCGCTTCTTTCATTGGCGGCACGGTGTCCGTGGTTCTGTTCACCTTCTTTGCACCACCGCTTGCGGTGTTCGCGCTGAAATTCGGCCCACAGGAGGAATTCGCGTTGATGGTGCTTGCCTTCGCAACCTTTGTCGGTCTTGGCGGGGATGACATTCCAAAGACGATATTCTCGATCCTCATCGGCTTGGTGGTGGCGGCTATCGGTTTCGACATCATTTCAGGCAAACCTCGGCTGATTTTCTTCGATATGGTCGAGTTCCAGCGCGGAATCGGATTCCTGGTGGTGGCGATTGGAATCTACGGCATTGGTGAGATGCTTTGGACGATCGAGAGTACCAAGGGCAATGTGCAGATGCACAGTGTCAGGGTTACCTGGCAACGGATGGCCGACAACCTTCGTGGCATCCGCAACTACATCAATTCGACCTGGTTGGGTTCCATACTCGGGTTCTTTGTGGGAACCCTGCCGGCCGCCGGTGCGACTCCGGCATCATTGATGAGCTATGGTCTGGCGAAGACTTTCTCGAGAGATCCCGATAGTTTTGGCAAGGGAAATGTTGCGGGAGTGGCGGCACCCGAGGCCGCGAACAACGCTGCATCGACTGGATCAATGCTGCCGATGCTTACATTGGGCATTCCTGGTTCTCCGACAACGGCGATTTTGCTTGGCGGCATGATAATCTGGGGTCTGCGTCCGGGACCGCTTCTGTTTTCGGAGAATCCTGACTTTGTATGGGGCTTGATAGGCTCACTTTACATCGCGAACGTGGCCACGCTGGTTCTGAATCTTGCACTGATTCCTGTATTTGTCCGTGTTCTTGCAATGCCGTTCTCGATCCTGACCCCGATCATCTTTGTGCTCTGCGCTCTTGGCGTGTTCGCGACGACAGACCGGATGTTCGATGTCTGGATCATGGTTGTCATTGGAATTGTTGGGTACCTGATGCGGAAACTGAACTATCCGGTTGCGCCGGCCGTGCTCGCCATCGTACTCGGACCTCTTGCGGAGCGTTCGCTGCGCCAGTCGCTGGTTTCCAGCCGCGGCGATCCAATGACGTTTCTTGAGCGTCCGATATCGTTGACATGCATGTTGATCGCGCTTGCGCTTGTCTGTTACCCCCTGATCATCAATCTTAAGCGAAGACGGGCAGCCAGCAGGTCGCACTGATTCTCGTCGGGTTCCCGGCGGACCGATTTCCGCTATTTCGGGCCAAATGATCGGTACCGCCACTGGTGTTGCACTTCAGGATGGAATGGGGCCATATTTTGGGTCATCAGCGCTCAAAGTTCCGAATGAAGTCTTTGATGCGATGGGGTACAGCAACGGGATTGGTCATGGAAAGTTCCAGATGCCCGAAGCCGAGCCGTTACTATCTTGGTTTCGAGACACAGCTCGCCTAACCGTTGCACCTGCGGTCGGCGACCCGTTCCAGTTCCGGCAAAGCTCCGCTCGTTTCTCAAGCGGTACGAACAAGATCATTGATGAAGTGGTCGAACCCTTCGCGACGTATTGATGCCCCCAATTCGCAGGGTCGAATCTGGCGCGTTTCTGGACCGGAGAGTCCTGACGCCATTTGGATGGGCAATCTGTTCGAACTGTATTGCATGGCCGACAGAGGTTTACCACGACATTTTTTGGTTTAGGGTGCTGAAATTCCTTGGGAAAGGACGAACTGGATGTCGAAGCGTGCAAGCGTGCGGGGAACCGAGCATACTGATGCTCTGGGGCTATTTGGGTCGAATGACCCTTGGGTGTCGACGCGGGTGCTCGATGCCCAAGCCGTGGGGATACAACAGTTCAGTCTGGAAGCGTTCGCGCGATACGGACATATCCGGATCCTGACCTATTCGGCGAGTGTGCAGATGGTCGCCACGTTGCTGGATCAGTTCCAGGATGCACGGGTCGAACTGGTGATGGGTCATTCGCGGACAGTGAACGACATGGCCGCTGTTGTTGCCCACCAGACAGTTGCCATGGAGGATGTCCGCGATGCGTTGCGGACCCTTTCCGTTGAGTGCCGGGAAAAGGTTCTCGAACGCGTTCGTGACGGTCGACTGCAGGTTCGGGTGGTCGAGGGGCATATCTCGCACGCAAAGATCTACCTGCTCTCGGAGGGGCCGAACGGAGGCCGCGCCGTGCTGACCGGCTCGGCCAATTTCTCGACCACGGCCATGCTCGGCGACCAACATGAAGTGCTCATGCGCTTCACCGATGAAATCGCCTGGGGTCATTTCGAAGACCAGTACAGGCGCGTCCGGGACCATTCCTCGGCGGATGTGCCGCTCGCACGCCTTATTGATGACCGACTTAATCCGGCCGAGAACGTATCTCCAGCTGAAGCGCCGGTGCTGGCCCCGGACCGCGGTGTGGGATTGGTACAGCTCGCGCAAATGGTTGAGACCGAGGAATCCGTGGAGCGCGGCCGCAGGTTGGAGAAGATCTATGACATGGTACTTCCGGCACTTCCGAAGGAAAAGTCAAGGGCGGACAAGACGACGGTCTCATTGGATAACTCCATTCGAAAGAGGTTTTCCGGATTGATCCGGCGTCAGACGAGGAGCCGCGAAGCCTCTCACCCGACCTTCACACTTGATATGGACCGGAGGAGAGCTACGGTGTGCGGGGCCGACTGGCCTCTCGACAGCGAGGAGGAGCAGGTGAGGGGGGATGCCGCCGCACTGGTTTCTTTCTGGGATGCCTATGGCGAGGCTTTCCGTGGCGACGTCGAGAAGTTGCAGAAGGACTATTTCGTTTTTCTGTGCTGGATGTTCTTTTCGCCGCTCATCTGCACGTTGAGGCGCCAGGCGGCGCTGGAAGACCGGGATGTCATCCGCCATCCGAGGGTCGGGATCATCTATGGCAAGTCCAACTCCGGTAAGACTCAACTCGTCGAGATTGTTGGAAAGTTCATGTTTGCCGATCAATTTCCGAATGCGTGTTCGACGCCGATGACGAACGGAATCCTGCGCCAGATCGATACGTCATTCAGGCGCATGCCAGCTTTCTTCGATGATGTCGGCTGGAACCGGTTTCGGGACCATGCGCAGGAATTCATAAAGGACGAGACCCTGCAGCCGCATGACGAAGCCCCATGTATGATTGTGTCAATGAATGCTCGGGTCGGTGCCTTTCCGGACGAAATCGCGAAGCGTTGTCTTCTCATCTACAGTTCTGCATCGCTGCCCAGCGAAGATGAGGATGGCCGTATCAATATGTCTGACCGGCTCGCCAAGATCGAGCCCACCACCCATCTCTACCGACTCTATCTGCGCAGGATTCTGGAGCGTCTGGATGATGCGGGCGGGAGTGATTGGCTCTGGCTGTCTTCGAGTGTACTTTCGGAATTTATGATTGAGTGCGGTCTTAGTCCGCCTTGGGCAAGTCCGGTTTCCTGGAAGGAGTATGCGTCCACGCGGTATGACGCGCTTCGCGAGCAACTGCGCAGCCTTCTTCATCCGGCGCGAATGCGGGCGACCCGCTCGGCCGCGGATAGCGAAGGCTGGTTTGCTGAGGATGGCAAGGTCTGGGTCCGCGTTGGGACCAACAGCTTTGGACGTCCGGATTTCGAGTGGCGGGATCTCCCGACCTATATGCTTCATGAGCATGAGAGCCGTGCGGCTGAGTTCGTCTTGGACATTCTGGCGGTCGAGAATTTCCTTGGCGGCAGACTCGAGCGGCCACGTCGGCAATTTCAGTTTCGGTTTTGGCCTACCAGATAGTCTGGGATCATCAGGCAGCATGCGGAATCGCAGGTTCCGTATTCAGAAGGAGATGCAAGTGCCCACCGCGGCAGATGTGGTCAGGTGAGCAAACCTCTCTCGTTCAATGAAACCGTCTTTCCAATGATTGAGCCATTTCCTTCAGTGCGGATCACAAGGGCGTAGTAATTCTGGATGTAACAGTACTCGTCCAAGAAGCTGGACAGATTTTCTGAGCGGAGAGAATCTGGAAAAGGGGAGCTACGCCCCGAGTGCTTCAGCAGTCGTGGCGGGGTAAGGAGCGGAGAATCCGCTTGGGGCGCTGCATTCTCGGATCGGCCTGACCAAGGCACCCCCCGTGCCTCAACGGGACAATTGCTGAGGCTGTACGGAACGCTGGAATGGACCAGGAATAGGAGAGTCGCTCCTACATTCAGGATCTGGAAGGGACTGGGCATGATTACTCGGAGGACATCCGGGTCGAAATTCCGAAAACGGGACGTGATTGGATAGGAGAGTTTCATGGACTGCGGATGCCCGCCGGAACGGCAGAAACGCAGTCGGTAAAGTTCAAGGCGGGCTGATCAACGTCATGCCGGCTTTTGGGTCGTCGCTCCCGATCACGTTCTGACCGGCTCAACCGCCTTGGTTTGTTGGTTACGACGCAGGTTGCCGTTCCTGCGGTCCAGCGCTAGTCTCTGAGAGACTTGTGGAGGTTTTGTGCATGACAGCACCGATGAGAGCGGAGAGACGGGCGACCTATCAGGACGTGCTCGACGCTCCGCCCCACATCGTGGCGCAAGTGCTCGCGGGCACACTCCATACCCATCCAAGGCCGGCGATGCGACATGCGCGGGCGAGTTCTGCAATAGGCGCGAAACTCAGTCTGCCCTTCGACTATGGTGATGGCGGCCCTGGCGGCTGGTGGATAGTCTTTGAGCTGGAGGTGCATCTGGGCGCGGACGTCGTGGTGCCCGACGTTGCTGGCTGGCGGCGGGAGACGATGCCCGACTATCCGGATACGGCGTATTGCGACATCGCCCCCGACTGGGTCTGCGAGATCCTTTCGCCTTCAACCCGTCGGTTGGACCAGACGGAAAAGCGCACCGTCTATGCCCGTGAGGGAGTTTCGCATCTTTGGTTTGTCGATCCGGATGCCAAGATGCCTGGAGGTCTTCGAACTCTGCAAGGGGCGGTGGATTCTGCTGGCAGCACTGGCTGACGACGCACCGGTTTCGCAGCCGCCCTTCGATGCGATCACCTTTTCGCTGGCCACATTGTGGCTGGAAACATCAAAGGATGGCGGTGAGGAAGGCGGTCAAAGGTGACGCGGAGACAGCCGCTCATTGGCAAGCAGGCACTCGGGCAAATGACGTTATTCAGAGATCAGGACACCGGCGGAAAATCCAGCGGACACGCAGCCTACATAATCTGACGAGAATTTACGGCCGTCCATGGTTGCGATGTCCTACCGGAGGAAAGAGGGTGCGGGCGGCGAAAGCGAGTCTGAAGTGAACGCCGGACGGAAACCGGGCAGTCGCCTAGCCGGTCGAAGCTCTCTGCTCGACTAGCAGGCGCTCTCTCACGGCGCGTTCATGCCGCAAGTTGTGTGATTTTTCGGCGTAGGTCGTCTTCCGCCTCAAGCGATGCCACAGCGGTTCCGGCAACATTGGTCAGGCGTGCAAGGTCGAGTCTCGGTATCTCCTGCTGATTGGCGAACACGATGACCGACTCGAAACGCAAGTTGTGAAGCAGAAAATGCGACAGCATGATTGTTGTCAGCCGCGCCTTGTCGCGGCCCGGAATTCCGTATAGGAACACCGGCCTGCTATCCTTTCCCTCAAAACTGTAGTCGACCGGATAGTGGTTGGCGTCCGGAACTTCTGGCTGAATGTAGTCGGTTTTGACGTTCTCTTCATCGAGTATGGTGAAAACCAGTCCACGCAGGTCCTCGTAGAACGTTGAGGCGGCCCTGTCGCGGCTCAGGAATGTCAGGTCATGAATCTTCGTCAGCGCCTGCCCAAACCTGAACAGCGTCCCCGCCACCTGGTCTGGCGGGGTCTCGATGGAGAAGATGCCGTTGTCTTCCTTGATGCCGTTATCGCGCACGATTTGCTCACGTAGCGATGCGCGCGCACCTTCGTAGAACAATTCCACGTCATGCTCGTAGCTCACGTGCATTAGAGTGTGGCCGCGGTCGCTTAGATTGACGCCTCCGGCCGCTGTTTCGGACAAGTAGATTGGGAAATGGTCGCCATCTGGAAACGTGAACGGCGATTCAATCATCAGTACATTATCGTCCCTTCGGTGAATCCTGACCTCGGTGCACAGGCGCTCGCACAGCAGTCTTTCCAGTTGCGCCTGATCAAGTGTCATAGAACAGATCCCGTCCGTCATGATCCGCGGTAAGGCCCTCCACACCACAGTCTTCGATCAGGCACGCGAGCGCCCCTTCCAAGGCCCTGTATCGATCCGTTGCTTCGGCTTGGCTGTCGGCCCTTTTCCCTGCCGTGAGTGCTTCGGCCGCCGCATGATGGATGTGGCAGGCGCAGCGGATCTCCCCGTGTACATGGCTCGCCCCATTGTAACGAACCAGGCTCAGCGGCTTCGCGCCGGGCCGCGTCATCGCCAAGCCGCACGAAAAATCCAGACTGTCATCCAGGTTCTGCCGCTGGTAGATTCGGTAGTGCATCCCGTCCTTCGCTACGGCTTTGAAATTCCGCTGCTTGTGCCGGCCCGGCTTCTCCTGCCAACGTGCACCGGGATTCGTCACCCGTTTTTGGATTGATCGAAGTTGGTCGAGTTCATCGTTCGAAAGTAACAGGTCAGTCATCGAACCACGACCTGCCGCCGTCGCTGTGGCTTCGGGCAGGCTCGGTGAACCAGCCTTTCGTGCGCCACTATAGACCTGATCACGACTTTCTCGCCTCGTTCACCCTCGACACAGCACTCATAGTTCACGGGTCGACCTCCACGTTGCCGGATTCCAGCTCCATCTCCGCGCCGGTGACGCAACCGATTAGGAGTAAATTAAGCGTCGCTCCTGCCGGGCGCAATCCGCCAACTCGGCACAATTTCACATAACAGCAGTTTGTTTCGCTGGAAGCCAGACGCAAACTGGCCAATCCGAAGATTCTACAAGTAGGGCAAGCACAATCCCGGGATTCGGTGGCCACCGTTCGGAAGGCGGTCTCGACTTCGGGCCGATGCTCCGGCGGCATCCCCTGTCAGGCAGAGCTACCGGCTCCGCTGTTTCCGCAGGACAGTCTCGATGAAAGCTGCCAGGGACATGAGCCAATCCCTCTGGTCGGGTGTGTAGGTCGCTTGGATCGGACGGGGGACGACGAGCCGAACAGAATGCGACTTCATCTGCGCCGTCTGCTGCCCGGAAATCCCTGGCTCGAGTGTCAGCAGATGTTTTTCGGGTATCCTGTCCGCTTCGGGAAGCACTTGGCGCCAGCGGTCCTTGCAGCTGGACTTGGCTCCGAGCATGGTGAGGCGTGGATCCCCCGATGGGGCGGTGTGGTATGTCTCCCAATCCGGAAACAGGAAGTCCGGTTTGTGGTTGTTCTCGGTGATGGCCTGCCGAGCGTAGCGGATGGAATGCGCGTCGAGGACAGCGGAGACATGGTGCTCGAGGGAGTATCCCATGCGCGCCTTCCGGCGGTTCAGGACCGGCTGTGCGTAGCCGAGGAATCCGTCCACGTCTGGACCTTCCGGGGTCACGAAGCCCTCCCTGAGGCGCTCGCCGACAATGAGGTGCTCGAGACGGCGGAACATGGCCTCCTCATGCTGAAGCCAGGCCAGCAGCGCCGCATCCGGATCGCTCTTGGGATTGATGTCCGGAAGCGTCTCCCGTGCTCGGGCCGAGAACCGTGCCGTTGTCGGGAAGCTGTTGCCGAAATCCGCTATGATTGAGTCGAGCCTGTCAGTGTCCGCAGCGGCGGTTGCGATGCCGAGCGTCTCGAGGATCAGACGTTCGGCGAAACCGATTTCGGGGCTTCCGCTGCCGTAATGGCGGGTGAGGAAAGAGCCTTGGGCCGGGCCGGCGTCGAACAACACCGACAGCTGGCGTTCTCCGGTTGAGCCAGCGGGCGTTACGATGAACCAGAGTTCCCCCATGCGGTCCTCCGCGAGATGGAGTGTGTCGCCAGCGCGCATCGCCTCCGTGACGGGGTTTGATGGGTAGTATAGACGCCATTCCGCTGCCCTGTCCGGCCGGTTCCTGCGCGCATCGTAATGCGTCGCCCAGCCTTCGTGGACGATTCCGTCGTCCTCGTCCCCGAGCCAGAGGTAACGGGTGTTGAACCGCCTATTATCTTCCTCACCGAGAAATTCGGACCGCATCTGTCTTGTCGTGCCAATCTCGTGTTGGTTAGATGAGCGGGGATTGGCGTCCACCTCGGAGAGTGTCTTCACTCCGACGCCTACGAAATGGTCGGCGAGGCGATGTGATGTCATGTCCAGCGGTCTCCGCGTTCACCGATCCCGACAGAAGGCGTCTGGCTTTTGACCACCTGCCGAGGAGGCGGTTCTGCCGTCCGCCGTAGGCGTGGAAATCTCCTCGCTGCCGACGCTTCTCCTGACTGCGACACACGAGTTGCCCGGATCCATCCGTAAGTCCCCATGCGACCCCAAGCTTCCGAACAGCTAGCGGTCATGTCCCTATCGCAAGCGACATTCCACATCGCTGCCTGTCTGCGCTTCGGAAAACACCGAATTGGGGCCACACGACAGATGCGCCCACCGCGATTGGGGAACCGGAAGCCGTCACCATGCAGTCCGGACCAGACTTCCGGCGACCGTCCCCGTGCCGTTGCCAAGGATGCCGACCATCGTCTGGTTGAAGATCCCTGCCGTGGATGCGCCTTCGGGCACCCGTCACCCATCAATCATCCGCTCCGCAAAGAGGAATTCCGCCTGTCTGTCTGGGAGCGCCTCCCTGCCTTCCTTCGCCAGGAGGTCCACAATGTGAGGCTTCATGAGTTTCGCTACGGCCCGGACCACCGGAACCACCACGGCGTTGCCGAACTGGCGATAGGCCTGCGTGTCCGATACAGGAATTTCGAATGTTTTCTCACCGGGCCTCTCGAATCCCATCAGACATGCGCATTCCCGGGGTGTCAGGCGCCGCGGGCGCCTGCCTTCCTGCCTGACGAGGATTTCCGAGCCGTCCTTGTGGTAGCGCGCCGAAAGGGTCCGTGTGACGTCGTCAGGACCGAACAAAGAATAACCGAACCCGTTCCCTGCGCGCCTGTGCCTTTCCCGGTAGTCCTGAAGGTAGTGCCACAGGTGTTCGGAAAGCGTGTATTTCGGATTGACTTCCGTTTCAAGGATGCTGCCGAGGCGTGGCCCTGAGCCTGAAGGAACCGCCAGTTTCCCGAACTCGAACGTGGTCTCCTCCCTGAAGCCGACTATGAATATCCTCTCCCGCTTCTGGGGCACCCATGGCGAGGAGTCGATCACGCGGGTGAAGACACGGTAGCCGAGGTCGTTCCGAAGGACGTCCATAATTGTCGCGAACGTGACACCTCTGTCGTGCCGCTCCAGGTTCCTCACGTTCTCAAGAAGGAATGCGGCCGGTCGGTGGTGTCCGACAATTTTGGCAACGTCATAGAACAGGGTTCCTTGCGTATTGCAGAGGAAGCCATGCGGTTGGCCGAGCGCGTTCTTTTTGGACACACCGGCGATCGAGAACGGCTGGCAGGGGAACCCGGCCAGCAGGACATCGTGTTCGGGTATGTCTCCTGGATTCTCGGACCATGCGCGGATGTCCCCGGCCAGTACGTGGTCGCTGTCAGCCTCTTCCGGGAAGTTCGCCGAATAGGTCTCCCTGCTGAAGCGGTCGATTTCGGACGTGAACACGCACTGCCCGCCGATTTCTCCGAACGGCAGGCGCAGACCGCCGATGCCGGCGAACAGGTCGACGAACCGGAACCCGTTCGCCCTGCCATTCGGACAGCGCGCGTTGGCGATCTCCCGGAGCCTGTCCAGCATGAGTGAATTGATCCGCTTCGTCTCGCCGTTGATGTAGCGTCGCACGGTTCTGGGAGTGACTCCGAGCAACCCGGATGCCTCGGAAATGCCGAGGCCCGCCCGCGTTATCAGTCCGGAGAATTCGTTCTGGGTTTGTAGTTCCACTGTACCCTCGCGTGATATATTCTGACAAAATGTCACGAATCGACCCAGAAGAAAAGGGGTTTCCAACGCTATTTCACAGATCGTGAATGTGAATGCATCAGTACCTATTGAAAGCGTTCATTCAATCTCTAGATACCTCATATCCAAACCGGCGTTCCTGACGCAACTCGGCGGTGTCGGCCCGCTCTGAGTCCACGTTGTGTCTGT
Organism: Paracoccaceae bacterium; assembly: GCA_965203605.1. GTDB lineage: Bacteria > Pseudomonadota > Alphaproteobacteria > Rhodobacterales > Rhodobacteraceae > JAPOUP01. The sequence continues at coordinate 645,758 of OZ241902.1, forward strand.
TGGATATGCGACCCCACTTCGGACTGGAATGGGGCCGATATGAAGAAGGAGTGCGTCTGAAATGTGTTTTCAAGTAGAGTCGCATCGACAAAATATGAGCCGTGGAGCCTCCTACAGAACTTCCCGGCAAAAACCAATTAATTTCGGCAATGGGCGCTTTTCTGATGGTATTGACATCCGCACTGAAGCCGAAAAAATCGGGATTCCGCATCTGATCCATTTCACACGTTGCGAAAACCTAGAGTCAATATTGCGGCACGGCTTGCTTTCGGTCGCTAGTTGCAAGGCGAAAAGATTAACACCGTTTAGAAATGACACTAAGAGATTTGATGGGCAGCTGAACGGCGTATCTCTGTCCGTGGCCTTCCCGAATTACAAAATGTTTTACAAGTATCGTATGTTGAACGAAAGTTCGGATTGGGTTGTACTAATTCTATCCAAAAATATCCTCTGGGAAAAAGAGTGCGGTTTCTATCGGTGTAACGCGGCCGCTTCTTGTATGCTCCAAGAGCCTCGAGCGAGGATGACTACGTTGGACGCATTCCAAGAAATGTTTAGAACCATTGGTGGACCGAGAGATCCCTGTTTGCGTCAGTACGACCCAACCGATCCTCAAGCCGAGGTCATGGTCTATGAGCCGATTGAACCATACCTAATTGAAGCTGTCGCCTTTGAGACAGCTGAAATCGCTGAAAATTGGTCACGGGCTGTTGGCGGGAGAAACATAGTTTGTGCTGGCCAAGATCATGGTCTCTTTTCCATACGAGAGCGGGTTCGCAAACGAGCACAAATGAACACAAAGAACACCTTATTCCCTGACTGGTACGATATGATGCCGTGCGGGGTTGGATCATATGAGATCATGCCTACTACCAAGACGAATCCATTCGCCGACGGTTCTGTTCGTGAAGAGATGACCGGTTTTCGAGTAACTGAGGATGAATCAACGGAGCTTGCGGTTGATGAGCAGGACGGCCTTCTGGCTCGTGAGCGTAGAGCCAGAGCCAAGGAACTGATCGCAGAGCACGAAGCTCAAACCGCCACCACGTTCGGTGGTGTAGTCGGGTTCCTGCTCGGCTGGCTGCTGTTCTAGCAGATGGCCTCATGGTGGTCGCTGGAGGCATCCTTGGTCTGCTGCTTGGCTGATCGACACAAGTTCGTGGCTTCGGTCTTACTCGTCGTCTTCGTCGGTTCAATACAGGAGTTGAAGAATGGCAAGCCGTCCCATATTCATCGCGGAGCCGGATGGTCCTACGCTCGTTCGCAAGGTTAATATTGAATTTACATGGTTTCCTGGGATGTACCCGGCGAGCAGAAAGAAGTCAATGCATTCCTTGCATGAAGCAGCACGGAAGGACTCTTGTCGGAAACAGATTCTCGAAGTTTCGCGTATGTCGGAGGAAGATTTGGGTCAGAATTTGAGCGCTTTCAAACTTAAGGTAGATGTCTCTAACCGATGCAGAAAAGTTCCGCTGGAGTGTGTTTTTCAAGCGTCGAAGGTCTTCGAGAAAGGTGGACCATTTGAGGATTTGCTTGACAAGAATCCTGTCGGTGCAAAGCGAGATCTACGATTGCAGGAGTCCGGTCCGTTAATTCGTTTTTATTATGAGGACAAAGAATGGGACAAAGATCCAAAAACTTTTTTTTATAATTGGATATATATGAAGGCATTGCATCAACATGGTGATTTGGCTAGTAAGGTTAAAGACTATGAAATTTTTACTGACATTTCATTTAACCCGAAGAAGTCTTACAATTGCCAAGCCGAAGCAGTAGCTCGATATGTGGCCCTTACCCGCCGCAATGAAATTGATGAAATGTTGAATTTTCCCGATAAGCTCAAGAAGAGGATGGAAATGGAAATGGAAATGGAAGAGGAGTGCCATAACGGTGGAAAACAGGGTAAGCTTAATCTAACACCTAAGCCGTAATCTTATAGATTCCACTGATGCTGTTTGCCGGTCTGCCCTTGGTGTCCGAGCATTTGGAGCCACCAGCTCAGATATCAGAGTCAAGGCATTCAAAATTGCTGTCTAGTCTCGCGGACATGTCTCTTCGCTATCTTCGATTCCGTTTGCACTTGATTCGTTCTTGGAGATGCATTAACCATCGCCAAATTAGCGATCCATTGTCTTTTGTTTTAGGAATGTGGATGTCATGACTTCATTAGCCGACGCGGCTTGATTCTTAGAGTATCCTGGATTCAGATAGGATCTGGCGCAAAGACACTGCTCTCCTTACACTGTTTCTTTAGAGCTTCTGATGAAGGATTCAAAGTCAAGCCGATCAAGATCAGGGTATTCCGCCGTGCTTGCGGGGCGGGGCAGCGCGAGCCCATCTAGGTTAGCGAGTCAGGGTCTCCAGTACGGCAATTGCCGCGATACATGGCCCGGTATGCGAGTGCTTTCTCGTAGCGCCGGGCTACATCCCCGCCCCAAAGTGGTCCAGCACACACTCCTAGGTAATACACCCCTATGCCATTGATTCCACGCCATTTCCAAAATTCGGGAATCGGGCTTTACTCTCAACGACAGCGCCGCCGCCTTGCGGGGGTTTGGGCTCTTATCTAGCGAACCACGTGTTCATTGCTTCCTCCAGCGCCGGGAGTCTCCAAACGGGTCCGTGTCTGTCGGCCTCCGCACAGTGGAAGGCGTAGTGCGACTTCTTCCGCTACCAGATCCGGATGCTTTGCAATCACTTTGACATAAGCGCGATCGCAAAGTCAGGTGGCGTTGAGTGCGCCTGCTCCCAGTCGCGCAGAATTTCCTGCGGCCCCGGAAGCGGCGGTCGAATTCTGTCTGCGTTAGCCCAAGCCCCGTAGGCATCATGCGGATTATGCAGGCCTTCCAGGTGCGACCCATGGCCTCGGGCGTCCCATCGAAGTCTTCCGAATCGTCGGGATCAGCTTTCGGTCCGGCTTTAGTTCTTTCTTAACTTCTGTTGCTCCTTCTCACGGGGATGAATCTCGGGCGGTCTCTCTGACAGGTGAAGACGCCCGTATACGGCTTCTTGCGAACGGTCCCGATGATCTTGAAACGCTCTTCTCGGTCGTGTTTCCGAATCGAAGGAATGATCAAGAAGCCAGAATCCTCGAAGACGTCGTGTCCGAACGCAAGAAACACCCCGTGCATTTTCCGGTTTTTGGCATCCTTCCAGAAACCCGTATGATTGAATTGTATGAAACGGACGTGTCACCACTCAAAGCGGGGTGCGATCACGCCATGTGCCTTCATCTGCAATCAATTCGGATGTTTGCCTCGAATGATGAGCGATATCCTGGTTGTCTTTCTGTCGCTTGGTGAAGGATCTCGAGTTGATCCTGGAGTGCTCGGCACGACGGCGCAGGTCGCTGCCTGCCGTTTCCTAAGCTGCGGGCTGGCATGAGGCTAAAGGGCTTGAGAAGGCCAAGAGGCCAATGGATGGAATCACTGACTGCCGTTCACTGTCCCAACGCACGCCGAATTGCCGGAACCACGTCGTCAGCATGGTTGGCCGTGAATGCACCTGCGGCGTTGAGCGCTGCGATCTTTGCCTCAGCGCCCTCCAATCCGAAGACAGGAAGCGTGCCGGCGTGTCCCATCCGGCGTCCGGGTGGTGCTCGACGACCCACAATCAGGGCGATGACAGGCTTTGTGTACTCCGTTTGGCTCAGGTATTCAGCCGCGTCCTCCTCTTCGCGCCCGCCGATTTCGCCGATCAGTACAATCGCTTCGGTTTCTTCGTCGTCACCGAATCTCCTGAGACATTCCACGAAGCCGACGCCGTGCAGCATGTCACCTCCGACACCTACGGTCGTGGACTGGCCAAGCCCTGCCGCGCTGCAGCTCGCGAGCACCTCCGAAGTGAGGGACGCTGAACGTGATACGATTCCGATGTTCCCGGGTCTGGCGTTCCGGGTTGGCATGACCCCGATCTTGCAGCTGTCAGGCGTAAGGATACCTTGGCTGTTCGGGCCGATCAGAACTGTGGCTGACTTGGCCAAGGCTGTCTTGACACGCGTCATATCGTGCTGCGGCACTCTCTCGGTGATGCAGACGGCAACGCCCAATCCTGCCTCGGTCGCCTCGATCATGGCGTCTGCGGCCGATGGCGCTGGCGCGACAATCAGACTGGCGTTGGCACCGGTTTCAGCGACCGCTTCGGTGACGGAGTGAAAGACGGGGAGTCCCAGATGTTTGGTTCCACCCTTGCCAGGACGGACGCCCGCAACCACCTCGGTTCCGTATCGCATCATTTGGTCGGTATAGAATGTGCCGGCTCGTCCGGTCATTCCCTGCACCAACACACGGGTATTTTCATCGACAAAGATAGCCATCAGTGCGAACCCTTCGTGAGGTTTACTGCATGAATCACCGCACTGGTCATGTCGTCGAAAATCTCGACCGGAACCCTGCGGTCCTTCAGTATGCGCAGACCCCATTCTGAATTCTGGCCAGCCAAACGCACCGCGACGGGGACTTTCCGACTGTTTCGCGAATAGGCGAATGCCACGCCTTCGGCCACCGTGTCGCAGGTGGTCATGCCACCGCCATGTACATTGAGGAGGATTGCCTTGATCTTGGGGTCATTCAGCAGGAGTTCGACCCCGCGGGCAATGTCAAAACTCTTTGCGGTGGTTCGGATGTCCATGAAATTCGCGGGTCGGCCACCAGCGTCAACAAGCATGTCGTTTGTCGCCAACCCAAGCCCAGCACCGTTCACCACCACGCCTATGTCGCCGTCTAGTTTGACGAGGTTGATTTCACTCCTGGCCGCTTCCGCCTCAATGCCCGTCAGTGCCCGTGCGCCGAACAGCGCTTCGTGTTCGGGATGGCGGAACAGTGCGTTTCGGTCGAGAGCGACCTTGGCGTCCACGGCAAGCCACTCGCCGCTCGCGGTTCGCGAAAACGGGTTGATCTCCAGCAGGAGCATGTCATGGTCAACGAAGGCGCGGTACGCCGCAAGAACCGCACGATGTGCTTCGGCATCGTCAATTCCGAGATCGGAAAGAAACGTACCGAGCGCCTCTTCACCATCCGTCATTGGAAAGGAACGGACGGTTTCAGCGTCCGTTCGAGCCCGTTCCTCAAAGGCTATTCCGCCTTCACGCGAGGCGAGTAGCAAAGGGGCGCCAGTAGCTGGGTCAAGGACAATTGCGAGGAAGTAACGCTTGGCGATGTTCTTGGCGGCCTCGACATAGACGAACTGGATGGTTTCGCCCTCAGAGCCCGTTTGGTCCGTTACGAGTTGTGACCCAAGGAGTTGTTCAGCCTCCAGCGCGACTGCCGATGGGGTCGCAGCGAATTTGATGCCGCCCGCAAGGCCACGGCCACCTGCAGCGATCTGGGCTTTGACTACAAAGCGGCCAGCATCAATGGCTTGTGCCATTTCCTTTGCTTCCAATGCTGACCCGGCGACATGGCCCTCTGGAATCGGAACACCGTATTGGGCGATTAGTTCTTTGGACTGATGCTCTGTCAACAGCATGGCATTCGATCTCCATGCAACTTCTCTGGCATTTGGTGCACCAGATTGAATTCAGAGTCAACCACAAACAATCCGATACCGGTGGAACGGAGCGCCCTAAGCCTTGCGCGTCCGTCCACGATGGAATTCCGGTGCCCGAGCAGCGGGCTAAAGCAGCAGAGTTACGATAGATGGCCAGATCAGGAGTACCGCCAACGCCATAAGTTGGACCCCGATAAACGGCAGGAATCCCCTGAAAATGTCCGTAAGCGAGATGTGCGGCGGCGCCACTGACTTCAGATAGAACGCCGCTGGACCGAATGGCGGTGACAGGAAACTGACCTGCATGTTCATACAGAAGAGAACCCCAAACCAGACGGCGACAAAACGCGGGTCAAGCTGGCCGATGACCCCGATCTCCTCGATCGGCATCGCACGTACAATGGGCAGGAATACCGGTATGATCAGAAGCACGATTCCAACCCAATCCATGAACGCTCCCATGAATAGCAGAATCAGCATCATCGTCAGAAGGACAAGCATCGTCGGCATCTCCGCACCAACGATCAGGTCGGCGATATAACGCGGCCCTCCGGCCAAGGTGTATGCACCGGACAGGGCCGCAGCGCCAACCGTTACCCAAATGATCGTTCCGGTGGAGCGAAGGGTCCGCATCAGGCTGTCCCAGACCAATGCAACCGAAGCCTCGCCCCGAAACAGTGCGATCATGAACACGGCGAAGGCACCCATTCCCGCCGCTTCGGTAATTCCCGATATACCGCCGTAGATTGATCCGAGCACAACCCCAATGACGGTGAATGGGGGCACAAGGCCTTTGCCGTGCTTCCAACCCACCTTTACCCGCTCGTGCCCGAAGACCACGAACGCCAAAGCGATACCAGCCAGCATATAGCCTGCCAGATATGGGAGGTGATGCTGCATCCCCAGGAAAATGGGGTCAACGTTTACATCGATGTTCTGGTTCTGCCCTGTAACGGTGAAGTATAGCGCACGAAGCAGAAGTAGCCCCGAGACGCCTGCCAATAGGATGCTCAGGAATGCGCCAAACAGGCCAAGCTTCTGTACACCAGTCGGGTCGCCTGGCTCGGGGATCGGTAGAGGCGCATGATCTGGATTGATCTGCGTCCGGATCACAATGTAAAGAATGATGAAGCTTGCCAGCATGAAGCCAGGTACGAATGCCCCGGTGAACAGCGCCTTGATCGAGGTCTCCGTGATCAGGCCGTAAATGATCAGGACAATCGAGGGAGGAATCATCGTGCCGAGACTGCCGGAGGCGCAGATCGTTCCGATGGCAAGGTTCTGGTTGTAGCCCAACCGCAGCATCTGCGGTAGGGCGATCAGGCCCAATAAAACCACTTCGCCGCCGATGATGCCCGACATCGCTGCCATGATGACGGCCATCAGTGACGTCATGATCGCGATACCGCCACGCACACGACTCAACCAATAGTCGAGCGAATTATACATCTCCTTCGCTATGCCGGAGCGTTCGAGAAGCGCGGCCATGAAAATGAATAACGGCACCGATATGAGAACGTACTCCGTCAGGAGATCGAAGATTTTCTGTGTCAGGATGTATAGCGGCCCCGTTCCCGGACGGCCCGTCAGCAGCCCTTCACCGAAGCTGAAAGGGTTCAGAAGTAGCCCGGGTTCGAACTTCATGATCATCACAAGAAGCGCGAGAACCGCACTGGCAAATCCCAATGGCATCCCGATGGCGAGAAGGATGATCAAGCCGAGTACCAGGACAATTGAAATCGTTCCGACGTCCATCAGTCTGCTCCCACGCTTCGCTTGATCGCCTCAAGCTCGTCTTCATCGATGTCGTCGGCGGCGGAGTGGACCTCCGGTTCGAGGTTCCAGTCGGCAATCAGGTTGACCACTGCCTGAAGCGCAACCAACGTGACGACGATAAGGACCGCTGGCTGAACAGTTGCGGGAATGGGCGGATCAAATGCGGTGCCGAACATTTCCCACTTATAGAACTTGATGACGAAGACCTGCTGGAAGCTCCCGAATACGAGAAAGAAGGCAAAGACAACCAGAAGTACTGCCCATACAGTATCGAAAAGCCGCTGTGCCCAGCGTGGAACCATGTCGTAGAGCAGAAATATCCGGATATGGCATCGCTGCTGCATGGCGTAGAGGCCGGAAAGAAGGAACACGAACCCCGCGATCCATAGAGTGAGTTCGTTGGCCCATAGGGTAGGGCGTTCAAGTGCGTAGCGCAGGAAGACCTCATACAGCATGACGCCTGTCATGGATATGATCATGATCATCGTTGTGCGCCCGACAAACAGGGCGATCCGGTCAACGGAACGATATTTCTGGAATTCCATATGGGCAACTTTAACGTCCCGGACTCCAATCGCGAACAGTATCGGGATCAGGACAAGCGCTAGCCAATCAAGGACATCCGCATAGCCACCAAACACGCCACCGAGATCCGGAGTGACGTCCTTGCGCTTGTGAAGTTCGCTCATCTGGTCAAGCAGGCTTTGGTTTTCCGGTGGAATGAAGTCGAGAATGTATGCAGGGGTATGCCAGATTGCCCAGCCCGCACATATCAGCAAAGCCCCAGGAACGAGCCATTCCCGCAGGCTACCAGTTTTCTGTTCCAAAGCCACTCCCCCCATTCGGCACACTTCGGGCCGAACTGTTCTCTTCAATCCATTCCTATATTCATGCCTTTCCGGCAGTTTTCTGCTGTACTGAAGGGCCTGACATACCGGCGGATGTCAAGTGGCAAGTTAAATTCCACCCCCACCAGGTCTGGTTTCCATCATACGTGATATGGGTGCCAGCCTTTGGAAATCCTGTCCCATAGCGGACCTGCGGCGCTCAATGACGAGTCGCACTTCGTGGGGTGAAGGCAGCCGCCCTGCGCTGGAATCAAGTCACAGGATCCGGCGGTCTCGGGCACCGCTGTCAGCGGATCCCGGTATCCGGTTCATTGGAGTGCCGTCGACTGCCGCAGAATTGGGTGGTGCCGTCAGGAGTGTTTTCGCTTAGTGGTTCATCTGGTCGCAATCGTCTTAAATCATCCAATCTGTTTTCGTGTGGCATTCGGTCATCTCGCTTCGCCGGTGGTTACGTTCAGTTAGGGAAATCCCTCAGGAGCAACTGTGCGTCGTGCGGCATTATCTTGTTCGGTGCGAACAACTTGCGATTTTCCCTGAATTGACTCAGGCATGAAGAGAGGTGTTGGTCCAGTTAGCTGACCATTCGGTTTGACCAGGCTGGACTAGGTTCGGAAACAGACACCTTGTAAGCGGTGTTCGACAATGACAACCGGCACCTAAATCCTGCGCAATGGACCGCATTTGAACGCCCAGACGGACACCGGTGGGTTGAAGGCAGGTATTTCCGCTGCTCGCCTGCTCCGCTTGTGGACAGCGGTCATTCTGAAACGGGGATGCCCGTGACATTCAGGAGTTCGAGGGCCAATGGAATCTTCGTCCAATCCGGTTGGCTGCCTCATGTATGTCACTGCCCACGTGAACGGACCGAACAACTGCCTTTCTTGGGAAAGAGGTCGCCATGGACGCAAGGGCTTTAATTGAGCTAGCGCTTCGGTTCGGACTGCTCACCCGTTGGAAGAGGTCAGCTGACAAGTTCCGGGATCTGTGGCCAAGCCGCACCAATCCCAAAAAAGGGGAATTATATACCCGTTTACCCAAGGGTCGTCACGGCTGACCGGCAGGATCAAGACATTGCCTTTTTGCGTACTCCGGGTTAATAACGGAGGCCGATGGCAAACCATACATGGCTTGCGAAACAGCAATGATACAAACCATGAGTATGCAACGTGGCCGAAAGCTAAACCTGCTCCAACATCTGCTTCCAGAAGGCATGGTGGTAAGCGCAGCGTGGCTAAAGGGTCGAGGCTACTCGAGTGCGCTTTGCAGCAAGTATGTTGCAAATGGCTGGCTGAAGCAGCCTGCCCGCGGAGCCTATTCAAGACCTGGCGCAACAACCAAGTGGCAACATCTGATCATATCGCTGCAATCCCTTATGCATCAGCCGGTTGTAGTCGGTGGCCTTTCAGCGCTCGAACTGCAGAGATACGGGCATTACGTTCGCATGGGGAATGAGCAGCATGTCTTCCTCTATTCAGAGGCACAACTTGCCAAGTGGGTGAATGAGATCGACCCGTTTGTGCGATTTGAGCATCGCAATGCCAACAAGCTGTTCAAGGAGCCCTTCATCACCAGAGCGGTTAAGGATCTCCCGAATCCTGATGCGCTCGACCCTCCGTCCGAAGGATCGAGGAACGTGGCCGGAGGCTTGACGCGCTACAGCTGGGGCGAACGTGAATGGCCGATGCTGATCTCAACCCCGGAACGCGCCATTCTGGAGTTTCTGGATGGACTTCCCGACCAGCAATCATTTCAGCATGGGGCTGATCTCTTCACGGGGCTTTCAAACCTGAGCCCGCGCCGACTGCAACAGCTCTTGGGGCAGTGCAGAAGCGTTAAAGTCAAAAGGCTCTTTATGTGGTTTGCCGAGCAGCATCAGCATGCCTGGCTAAAACACCTTGACCCGTCCTCGATAGACTTAGGGAGCGGCAAACGCGTCATCGCGAAAGCAGGACGTTTGGACCCCAAGTATCAAATAACTGTTCCGGAGGCGTTGGATGCCCATTGAGGAGCGCTACCGACAGCAGGTCGACCTACTTGTCCGAACACTTCCATCTGTAGCTGCAGAGCCGGTCTTCGCATTGAAGGGTGGAACGGCCATCAATCTTTTCGTCAGAAACCTGCCCAGGCTCTCCGTTGATATCGACCTGACCTATCTGCCGCTCAAGCCGCGGGATGAAGCCCTTGTCGAGATCGATGACGCATTGACCCGGATCGGTACGTCGATCTCGCAGGCCTTGCCTGACACCAAGGTGTTTCCGAGCCGATCGGACAAAGAGGGGTCTTTGAACCGGCTCGTCCTGCGGTCGCCGGAGGCCCAGATCAAGATTGAAGTCACCCCGGTGACGCGCGGATGCGTTTTTGACCCCGCCGTGATATCGGTGTCTCCGGAAGTCGAGGCCCAATTTGGTTTCGCAGAGACGCTCGTTGTGTCCTTTGATGATCTATACGCCGGAAAGCTTGTTGCCGCCCTCGACCGGCAACATCCGCGCGATCTGTTCGATGTCCGATTTCTCCTTGCGAACGAAGGCATCACGGACTCCCTGCGCCAGGCTTTCCTTGTCTACATCGTTAGTCACAATCGGCCGGCGATTGAAACTCTGTCGCCTCGGCGAAAGGACATCGCGCCTGATTTCGACGCGAACGTCGTGGGGATGACAAGCGCACCGATCACAATTGAAGATCTGATCGCGACCCGCGAAGAGATGATTGATGAGGTTGTAGGCCAGATGCCCGCAGCGCATCGTCAGTTCCTGATCGACATCGAAACCGGAGACACCGATTGGGCGTCAACGGGACTGGAAGAAGCGGCGGACCTGCCTGCTGTCCGCTGGAAGTTGTCGAACCTCGATAAGGTCGAACCAGGGCGTCGGGCGGTTTCTGCCGATAAGCTCGCATCCATCTGGAGAAGGTAAGCTAGGAATGCCGGTATTCGATGGATGGTGCAACTCTGCGGACACCCCAGTTGGAAACAACACACTGAGGGTGATGACAGGCCAGCCCGCACATCTGGGTGTGGGCATTCAGGAAACCGCAGCCGTGGTATCTGGGCACTATGCATCTGAGGAACACGTCGCCCGCGCTTTGAGACGGCTTGGAAAGCCAGCAGCAGCGGCCCTGATCAAGGAAAAACTGCCGACCACAAAAACGGTCCGCTCCGGCGACCTTGGCGAGATACGCAACGGAGTGGATTGACGCCCATAGCGGTGGCTATCGGGCGCCCATCAGGCGCCTGCGGTGGAAAGACCATCGGAATATGGCGATGCGTGGCGAAGACGTCATAGGCATCTTCCAAGATCCACAAAGCCTGCGCCTTCACTTTCTGAAGACGGAGGCAAAAAGCAGGGCGGCTCTCACGGCTCAGGTCCTCACGGATGCACGTGCGGCCCTGGACAAAGATGGCGGGCTGCCATCTCCCCATGCATTGTCGTTCATCTCGGATCGGTTGCACGAACTGGACGATTTGCCGATGGCCGATGCAATCGATGATGCCTTGTTGAAGCACGGTATCCCATTGACGAATGTCCGGCATCTGCTCTTCACTTTCTCCGGCAATGCACCTGACGCCCTTCTGACTGCGGCGCTGCAGGCCTACCCCGGGGAAGCAAGTCAGCGGGGCGTTGGCCTGCGTGTCGAGGGCCACGGAGCGTTCATTCGCGCTGTTTACGACCAGGTGATTGCCAATGCCAACGACGCCTGAAACAATCATTGCCGATATCGCGGAAGCGACAACCGCAGGGTTTCGCGGCAGTCTTGTCGCGCGCGGGCAGGCACGGGCGATCATTTGGCGCGATGGTGTTTTGCCACCAGACTCGCCGAACTTCGACGACCGCCTGAGCTACGATCTGAACTCATATGGCTATGCCCTGCTGGGTCTCGGTTTGCGCCTTCGTGAACTTGAAGGAGACGCAACGCAGGCCCGGGTCGCCTTTGAACAAGCGGCAACGGCACTTGAGGCGGTTATCGCCAAAGGCGATCCCAACGAGAGCAGTCGCAATTTTCACTTCGTCATGGCGGCAGCGAGCTACCATCTCGCACACCTTTCGGCGCGCGCGTACTCCTTTCTCACCGCCATTGAAAGCGACGAAAACTTCTCACCGCTGGAACGTGCCCTCACTTTTCTGATGCGGCGGGATTTCTCTGCATTTCGCGCCAGCGTTTTTGACTTCCGTGCCTCTGGCACTGGCAGTGATGCCAGCATTGCTGCAGCGCTTCAGGCCCAACTTGATCAGAAGGAAGCGGCTGACGCCCTGGTTGACGGTGGCGACGATTTTCTCTTCGAGGCGCTCGACACGGCATTGATCGACACCTTCTTTTCGGTGCTGTCCCTGTATCTTCTTGCCATGGAGAGAGGTGAAAAGCCGCTCATGGATCAGGCGATTGAAAGGCTTGAAGGCAGCCTGTCAATCTGCGCCGAGTTGAACCTCTTGCCCCAATGGTGGTCTCACCGCGTTGCCATTCACCTGCTGACCGACCTTTGGTCGAACACCTTTCATGAGAGGGTGCCGCTTCAACCGCTGGGCGGCGAGGCGATTGATTGGCCGGGTCTCCGAAAGCTGTTCATTGCTTCCCTTCAACAGCGTCCAAGAGCGGAGATCGACCTTTGGCCATCGCAAATCGAGGCGGCAGCCCGTGCTGTTGATCAGTCCGACGATCTTGTGGTGTCTCTTCCGACAAGTGCCGGCAAAACGCGCATCGCGGAACTTTGCATACTGCGCTGTCTGGCTTCCGGACGACGGGTGGTTTTCGTCACACCGCTTCGTGCGCTCTCGGCCCAAACTGAGACCACGCTACAAAGGACGTTCGGCCCTCTGGGGAAAACGATCTCAGCACTCTACGGCAGTGTTGGGGTCAGCGGGTTTGACGAAGATGCGATCCGCGAACGCGATATTGTGGTCGCAACACCCGAGAAACTCGACTTCGCTCTGCGCAACGATCCCTCCCTTCTGGATGATGTCGGCCTACTGATCTTTGATGAAGGGCACATGATCGGCATCAATGAGCGGGAGGTCCGATATGAAGTCCAAATCCAACGGCTCCTTCGGCGCCCGGATGCCGATCAACGGAGAATTGTCTGCCTTTCGGCAATCCTGCCGGACGGCGATCAACTGGATGATTTCTCGGATTGGCTGCGACGTGATCAACTGGGCGGTGTGATAAAGCACGATTGGCGCCCGACCCGATTGAGGTTTGGTGAGGTTGTCTGGACCTCGCCAACAGCGCGCCTGAACCTGCGCGTCGGCGAAGAACGGCCCTGGGTCCAGCGCTTTATCGTCGGCGAGGCCCCTCCCGACTGGATCCCGTCCAAGCGCCGTCGCACACGCTTGTTTCCCGATGATCAGCGCGAACTTTGTTTGGCTACTGCCTGGCGCTTGGTCGACGATGGGCAAACGGTTCTGATCTTCTGCCCCATTCGGCGCAGTGTCGAACCTTTTGCCGATGTTATCGTCGACCTTCATGATCGCGGGGCGCTTCGATCCCTCTTGGAGGTAGATCCGGCTACAATGAGCACCGCGATTGCACTGGGTGAGGAGTGGTTGGGACCCGATAGCGCAATCTTGAAATGCCTGCGCCTGGGTGTGGCTCTCCATCACGGCGCACTCCCCACCGCTTATCGAAAGGAAGTGGAACGCCTGCTGCGTGAAGGTGTTCTTAAGGTGGCGATCTCTTCCCCGACTCTGGCGCAGGGTCTTAACCTTTCGGCGACGGCCGTCGTCATGCATTCTTTGCACCGCAATCGGGACCGGATCGAAGTTTCTGAGTTCAAAAACGTCATCGGCCGGGCCGGGCGAGCCTATGTCGACGTGGAAGGCGTTGTCCTCTTCCCGATGTTCGACGGAATTGCCAAGAAGCGACGGGATTGGGAAGCCGTGATCAATGATCTGGGCACCCGCAACATGGAGAGCGGGCTTGTCCTGTTGGTTTACGCCTTGTTGGCGCGAATGTGCCAACGGGTTGGTGGTGAGCTCGACCAGCTTGTCGAATATGTCACGAACAACGCGGCCGCCTGGACATTCCCGGAAGTCCCAAATGAAGCGCCAGAGGATCGTGAGCGCGCGCGGGCCGACTGGGAGAGACACGTCGCAAGTCTCGATACGGCGATCCTCAGCCTGATTGGGGAGGAGGACATTCCGGACGCTGAGATCGAAGCCGCTCTTGATACAGTTCTCCAGTCATCGCTCTGGCATCGCCGCCTCTTGCGCCAGAACGAGGATGTGCAGCGCGTGCTTAAGGCGGGTCTGGTGTCTCGCAGCTATATCATTTGGAATCAATCGACAGCACAGGGTCGCCGCGGGTACTTTCTAGGGCCTGTTGACAATTGGGTTGCGATTCGGCGCGTCCCCTGTTATCTAGCCGCGATGCACGCCGGAACGGCGGCACAGGCAAACGAGCAGGTGACATGATGAATGCGGACAGGACGGTGCTGACCGACGCCATGTGGGCGCGGATCGAGCCCATGCTGCCCGGCAGGGCGACCGATCCCGGCGCCACCGCGGCGGACAACCGGCGGTTCGTGGAGGCGGTGCCCGTGCGGTTCCGCACGGGATCGCCGTGGCGCGACCTTCCGGAGCGCTTCGGCAACTGGAACAATGTGTTCAGGCGGTTCCGCCGCTGGGCGCTGTCCGGGGTTTCCGGGCGCGTTTTCAATGCCCTGTCGGAGGAGTTCGACCTCGAATGGGTGTTCGTCGACGGCACGATCGTGCAGGCGCACCGGAAGGCGGCGGGCGCAAAAGGGGGACCTGCCGCCAGGGGGTCGGCCGCTCCCGGGGCGGCCTGACGGGCAGGGTCGTGGCGGCCGTGGACGCGCCCGGATACCTGGTCCGCTTCGTGATCCTTCCCGGCCAGGCGCACGGCCCCGCGGGGGTGCCGGCGCTGCCTGGGGATCTCCCGTTCGGGGCCTTCGTCGGGGACAGGGCGTTCGACGCGGACTGGCTGCCCGGGGAGGTGGAGAGACGCGGCGCGGTGCCGGTGATCCCGTCGAGGCGGAACCGGGCGGAACCCCGGGAGCATGACCGGGAGATGTACGGGTGGCGGCACCAGGTCGAGAATTTCTTCGCCAAAATCAAGGAGTTCCGGGCGGTGGCGACGAGGTACGACAAGACGGACGCGAGCTTCGCGGCGGGGATCCATCTCGTCGCCGGCGTGGTGGCGGCAACATGATTGTCAACAGGCCCTAGCTGGTGTCGGTCTATCAACCGGGCTCGCCCTGGATGCGATCGCCGCGGATGCGAACCTCCTGCTTATCCGAGCCAACGGCGCCTTGTTGAACAGTGACGTGGAGGAGGCGATTGTGGCCATCACGGCACTGGCCGAGATGGTGTTTTCGATCCAACCGTTTGTGCCGGACCAGATGCCTGAAAATTGGCGTGACATCCTTCGTGCGTGGCTGCTAGGCGAGCCTCTTGCGGCGACGGCTGCTGGCCAAGAATCTGAAACTCTTCAATTCGTCGAAGGAGGGCTAATCTATCGGCTGTCCTGGGCGATGGAAGCCATTCGTGTTCGCCCCTCTGCCAATGGCGATACGGTCGGCGACTTTGGGCTGACTTTGGATGATCACGAGCTCGGATACGCCGTTGCTGCGGTTGAGACCGGCACTGTCAACCGATCTGCAGCCATTCTCATTCAGGCCGGTTTCAACTCGCGGCTAGCCGCAATCAAAGCTGTGACGGACACGGGCACAAGCTTCCAGACCGGAGCAGAGCTTCGCCAATGGTTGAACTCTGAACCTGTCGCCGCGTGCAGCGCGCAACCGGAATGGCCCACGCCCGATACCAGGAAAATGTGGCTGGCGTTCACAAAGAGCTTTGCTCCTGTAGGAAGCTTGGTCTGGACTGACCGTCGGTGTTGGGCGAACGTTGAGTGGCTTGGTGTCCAACCCGCTGCAGGTTCGCCCATTCAGATCCATCACAGGGGCGGCCAGCCGTTTGTGCTTGCTCCCGATGGTGAGTTGCTCGGAAGGGTGAAGGCTGCGCTAAACGCCGGGAGGGTCGGTCTGTTGCGGGCTCGGGTTGCTCAAGAGGAAGGGCGCATCGACATCGCCTATCTTGGCCCGGCTGACCTATTCAGTGGGTAAGAGAGCACTTGCTTTGCATGGAAAAAAGAACGGAGCGTAACTGCTCACCCCTTTGACCGTTGACCGTCCTGTCTGGCGGTTTCCGGGCCTGGTGGCGCTGCCCTTCCGCCGACGGAGCCGTCTTCGTGCCTAGCATCATGGAGCCCGCCGTTCCATGGTCCTTCCGTCAGGGCGGATCACGGCGGAGGCGGTGGCCATGGCGGTGGAGGCTGGGTGATGCCGACGGTGAACGCGGCATCGCCGCGCGAGGGGTTCGAGGGCGCCAGGGCCCTCGTCGCCGCGCTGCGGAGGGACGGCAGGGTCTCCGCGGAGGTCGATGCCGTGTTCCGCGTGCCGTTCACCCTGCTGAACATCTTGATGGCCGTCCGTAAGCGGTCACAGTACGGCGTCCGGTCCCACCTAACCCCTTTCCGTCTGACAGTATAAGCCATCGCCCGCCAGTGACTGGCCATCGGGGCGAATCAGTTCAGGGGCCGCGATGGTGGCGGATTCGGGATCGGGGACGGACGGAGGGGCCATCCGGCCTCGCCGGAGGCCGGTCGCCTCGCCGGCCGGGTCGCCGGGCGGGCGTCTGCGAACGGGGCATTGGCGGCCCAGGTGGCCCGTCTGGAGCGCGGCCTGTACGGCCAGCGCCTGGAGAGGCGCGGGAAGAGCGGCAGGGCGTCCGACGTCCCTTCCGGCAAGGACGGTCAGTAAGACCGCCGCCGCGGCGGCAGGCTCCCGGTTTCCGGCATTAACGTCAGCCGGGGATCCCCGATCCTGTGGGCCAACCGGGCCATCCCGCTGCCGGGCCGGTCCACGACGCCCAGTGGCGCTCGGTGCCGGTAGCGCCGTCATCCAGATGGACGGGACGCCGATCCACCCGGGACGGCGTCCGGGAAAGCCCGGCGGCATAAGGATGGGGGCGAAGCCTTAAGCCCCGCCCCCGCTGTTCCAGGAACCCGATAGGATCCAGATTACATGGCGCCGAGGCGCTGCAGGAAGTTGATGTGGCTCTCAAGCAGCGCTTTCGATTCCGGCGTTGTGGCGAATTCGGTCCAACCGGCTTTCACAGCTTGACGGAACTTCGCCAACTCCTCGGGCGACCATTCGTAGAGGTTGATGCCCTTCTCGCGCAGTTCCTTCGCGGTTTGGGCATTCTTTACCTCGTTGATGGTTGCGTTGTGCAGCGCAAGCGCATCCATGGCTACGGTCATGATCGCCTTGTGATGGGCGGGCATCGCGTCCCAAATATCCTTGCGGCACGCAAGGTGATCCGCGGGCATCGAGTGGAAACCGGGGAAGTTCGTATGCTCGGCGATGTCGTAAAGTCCAAGGCCGACGTTGTTTGTCAGGTTCGCCGCGTCAGCCCCGTCAATGATGCCGGTTTCAAGTGCAGTGAATATCTCGTTGAAGTCCATCACGATTGGCGATGCGCCGAGGTTCTTGAAGACCAAGGTGGCCATGCCAGGGGGTGAACGGAATTTCCAGTCCTTGAAGTCCTCTACGCCACGGATCGGCCGGGTCGACGAAAGTGATTCTGGGCCTGGAATCCACCATCCAACGAATTCCATGTTGTGCGCATTGTAAAGCTCGTTGACAGCATCACGACCTCCGCCATGTAGCAGCCACGCCATCTGCTGATAGGGGTTGGAGTAGCCGCCCATCAAATCGCCGGTGAACTGGAAAGCGGGATTCTTGCCAGTTTGGTAGGCGCCTCCGGTCATATCACAGTCGAGAATTCCCGTGGCAGCCGCATCGAAAGTCTCGGCGGACTTCACGACGGCTGATGCGTAGAACATCTCGATCTCGATTTCTCCGTTGGACATCGCTGTGACGTCCTCAATGTATTTCGCTGCCATCTGGCCTGATAGCGTTGATTCCGAGAAGTGGGTTTGGATGCGCAGCGATGTGGTTTCCGCGGACGCCGAAAGCGCCGTTCCAGCGGCAACGGCAGCGACTGATGCTACGATTGGGAGTTTACGGACAAGTTTCATATAGGATATCCTCCTCGATTTGTTGAGCACGGGACCTTTCATTCTTCATTGGCCGTGTCGGGCAACATGCCCGAATAAGGCATGACTACCTTGGTCGAGCCATGCGAGCAACCGACTTGTTGGAGACAACAATTGGTACCCTGCTTCCAGTTGGGGGGGGGTGGAGCCCGATTAAAGATCTGGCCTATCTGTGCCGAACATCACGTGACTGGCCAGAAGGTCCACTTCTTCGCTATGGATGCTCCTAGCCGGTCGGGTTCCCAAGCCGAACGAGGGGAACGTGCCGAAAGCCATTGAGGCAGGCCATCCAAAGAGTGGAACCTATCGGCGGGCCTGCCGATCATTGAGTGACTCTGAAAGGAAACGTCCGGTGCCCGATGCTGTCCTTCACCGTGTTACACTACGGAACGACCCTGCCGCGCTCGGGTCGACAAGTCCCCCTCCATTAGGAGGGGAATAACGAAATTTCATCCTCGTCCAGACGCATGCTTTCAGTAGGCTTTGCCCTCGGCGGGGTCAGTTTCGCGTTCTTCCAGAAAGCGTCGCCCAGTTCGGGGATATCCTCGAAATCGATGTCCGCATCCGGCCGCGATGCCATCTCGTCACTTGTGAGAGGCCTGCTGTATCTCCTCGCCATAACGTCTGCGCTCCATTCTGCTCGCCTGCCGGGCGGAAATGATGCGGCAGGTTCCATTGCGGTCCGCGTGAACGACGGCAACGATAACACAGCCGTCAATCATACCGATACTCACAGTCCGCACTTCGCCATTGGCATGTCGGTCGTCAAACACGTCAAATGTAAAACCCTCAAAAATGCGCCTGGCATACTCAAAGCTTACACCGTGCTTTGCTACATTGGCTTGATTCTTGGCGTCGTCCCATTCAAATTCCATGAAACACCAAAATACGACTCGCAATGTGTTTCAACGAAAATATACCCGGCTCCGGCATGTAGGGCAATCGCATTTGGGGCTCTGACGCCGAGTTGATGCCTGAAATCATCCAAACCTGACAGATTCGCAGCAGGAACATCATCGCCATTTCCAATATGTTCTCTCTTGCCACAACCAGATTTCCAATTGCGATAGCTCTGGCCCGGCACGAGCTTCAAAACCGCGATCCGAATTGTTGATGGTCTCGTCGTAAGCGTCAGCACGGATCGAACTGACGGGTCTGATGTCCCGCAGACCGAACCTGAGAGAACCCATTGCATGAGGTGAACACTGTGGCATTTTCCGGCGCATCAGGCGATTGCGGGCGCCCTCCTATCGGAGAAGTCGGTACAGGTCGTGGATGATAGCGCTGCTTGCCCGAACAGTCTGGAAGGCTTCAGACTGGCAGCTTCGGGCAGCTTATACTATTTCCCGAAAGTTCTGGCCAATGGAGCGTCCCATGTCCGTTTCGTGATTGAGTCGATGCGTTCGAGGTCGGCTTGTCAACGGCGGACTTTGGCGAAAAGGTGTGAGTCATGGAATTGCGGGAAATCAATATCTTGCGGGTGATTTAGAGAGGAGGAAGTCATGGCCAAGGTCGGCGTAAACCTTGATGACGATCTGGATGGGGACGACAGCTCTCAAAAGTTCCAACCACCGTCGCCGGACGCGCTTTCAGGTCAGTAACTCCGCATTGACGCCCAAGCGGAATCGGGCGGACGGTGGGGCGGGGGCCACGCCCGAAAACGGTGGATTTTGGTAGAAGAACGGGAGTCCGGGACTCACGTGGAATCAACGCGTTACAGGTAAGTTACATGGGAGGAGTTACTGCATGGATGCGTGCGGGCAGGCGGCACGATATGCCAACCACGTCTGAGATAGATGACGGAAGCCGGTATGTGTCATCAGGTATGGGTTGCATCGGCAGACATGGAGAGTCATTGACATATGAGTCAGTGACGTATATCTAGATTGAGAGCAATGCAGACAGTCGTCGAACTTCCGGAATTTCAGCGCCGGGCCAAGTCGATGATGTCGGACAGCGAGCGCGAAGCAATGATTGACTGGATCGCGGCAAACCCAGAGGGCGGGATTTCCCTTGGTGGAGGACTCCGAAAGATTCGCATACCTCGCGAAGGTGGGGGCAAGAGCGGTGGGTACCGGACGATCTATGTGTTCGGCGGTCGTTACATGCCCATATTCCTCGTTACGGTGTTTGCGAAGAATGAAAAGGGGAATCTGACACCAAAGGAACAAGCGGCGGCTGTCGAGTTAAGCAAGGAGATCGTAAGTATGTGGAGCGGAAGACAATGAGGGCGTTTGAAAGCATCAAGCAGGGCTTGAAAGAAGCAAAAGCCTTCTCGAAAGGGCAGAAGACGGGTTCGCTTGTCCACAAGATCGAGCTTTCGGAAATCAACGTTTCAGCGATCCGCGCTCAGACAGGACTGTCTCAAGCTGAGTTTGCGCACAGCATTGGTGTAGCAAAAGGGACGCTTTTGAACTGGGAATATGGACGCAGAACGCCTAATGGGCCGGCACAGGTTCTTCTGGCTTTGATCGCTCGTAAACCGACGGTCGTCCAGGAACTTCTAAGCGGAACTTCATCGACCTGAAACAGCCTTTCAGCCTGTACTGCAAGGGTTTTGTGCGGATTCAACCTGGCATGCCTATGTAAGTTTCCTTTGCCGCGTCGAGGCCGAGAAGTTCGACCGCCCTGTTCTGGACGGCGGTCGGCTCCGCGACGAGGTGGAACCGGCTGTCCGGCCGTTCAGGAAAGGAGGCATGGTTCAGTGTCAGCGTGCCGAGATCGGCGGGCAGCGTGGTGAAGCCGTGGATCTAGCGGATGTTCAGCCGGGACAGTCTGGGTGGCCGGAACGTGCGCTTCACGCCCCGAGCGACCTGTACGCCTCGACCGCCGCCTCCGGCGCGATGGCCCCGGGGTCTAGGCTTATCCCTGCGATGTGGATGCCGTCCAGCCTGATCTCGGCCGCGACCGGATCCGGATTGCGCACCCAGTCCAGCCCGTCCCCGCACGCGGTGACGTCGAAATGCCTGTCGACCCTGCGCCGGTTCGCCCTACGCCCCAGCGCCTTGATGAGGATCCGGGCGTGCCGGCGCCTGTACGCCGCCGCCCCGCCGTCCACCAACTGCCGCAGCTCCGTCCTCCCGCCATCAGAAAGGCGAATCCGATGGATCCTGCGTCCCCTCTGGGGAGTCCCTGTCTTCTGTGTCTTGGCCTGTTCCGTTCCATGATGCAGGCGGGAGCCGTCCGCCGTCGATTTTCGCCCGTGAAAACCGACCGAAAGCACAGATTCCCAATGATCTGGGATATACCCCTGGAAGCTCCTGTCGCCCGCCTATTGCCTGATGCCGGCAAAGGTGGCATGATACCGGGAGACAGCCAAACGGAACCGTCATTTCTACGATGGTGCCACACTAGCGACCCATCCAGCCCCCGTCCACCGTCAGGATTTCACCGTTAACGTAGTCCGATGCCGACGATGCGAGGAAAACCACAGGACCCGCAAAATCCTCCGGTACGCCCCAACGCCCTGCCGGAATCCGCTCAAGGATTGATTGGAATCGGACAGGGTCGTTCTGCAGGGCTTCCGTGTTGTCAGTCCTGATATAGCCCGGCGCGATCGCGTTTACGTTGACCCCTTGGCCTGCCCACTCGTTGGCAAGCGCCTTCGTCAGCTGTCCGATACCGCCCTTGGAAGCCGCATAACCCGGTACATTGATTCCACCCTGGAAGGTCAGCAGCGAAGCCGTGAAGATGATTTTTCCCGAACCCCGGGCGACCATCCCCTTCCCGATCTCCCGGGCGAGGATGAACTGCGCCGAGAGGTTCACCTCAATGACTTCGTCCCACCAGTCCGTTGGATGTTCCGCGGCTGGGCTGCGTTTGATCGTGCCTGCGTTGCAGACCAGGATATCCGGGGTGATCCCATCAGCACCAAGCCGTTCGACCAAGCCGTTCAGGGCGGCGCGATCCGAGAAATCACATTGATAGCCGCTGAATCTCCGCCCCAGATCGGTGATGGATCGTTCAATGTCGCTGCCTGACGACTCCAGTGTCGCACTGACACCGATGATGTCGGCACCAGCACCCGCCAGTGCCTCCGCCATGCCACGTCCGATGCCACGCCTGGCTCCGGAAACCAGTGCGGTCTTTCCGGTGAGGTCGAAGGATTTCAGCACATTCATGCGGTGGGTCCAATCCTGATGAGGCTCTTCATCGCTGTGGGGTTGCTGTCGAGCGTCTGGAACGCGGTTTGGATGTCGGACAGCGGACTAATGTCGGTTATGATGGAATCTGCGTCAATCCCTCCTTCCGCTACAGTCCCGATCGCCCTTTCGTAGTCCTCCGGTTCATAAACCCGGGTACCGACCAACCGCAGTTCCCGCCAGAAGAACTGGAAGAGATCGACCTTTGGCCTGACTGCGTGGATCGCCACCATGACAATCCGCGCTCTTGTCGCCGCAACGGCCGTCATGGCATCAACGCCGGATTGGGTCCCCGAAACTTCGAAGATCACATCGGCTCCCTTGCCGCCGGTACGCTCTTCTATCAGGGTGGGTAGATCGGCAACACCCGGATTCACTGCGCTGAATCCCATCCGCTCCGCAATAGCGAGTCGGTTTGGATTGACTTCCGAGATCACGACCTTTCCTCCGGCAGCCCGTGCGACTGACGCGACGAGAATGCCAATGGGACCACCGCCAATCACGACGACGTCCTCTCCTTCCGCAAGACCGGAGAGGCGAACATCATGGCACGCCACCGCGACCGGCTCGATCAGTGCGGCATGATCCATTCGTAACGCCTCGGGAAGAACATGCAGCGTATGCGCGGGCACCGTCCAGATTTCCTGCATGGCTCCATCGGTGTCGAGCCCTAGAAACCTCAGCTTGTGGCAGATGTGCTTGTGGCCCGCTTCGCACGCGGGGCAGTCGCCACAGTGATCCAGCGGGCGGACAACCACGTTCTGGCCGGATCGAAGGTCTGTCACTCCGTTACCCACAGACTCAACGGTCCCTGACATCTCATGTCCGATGATTCTGCTAAACCCTACACGCGCATCCATATTGCCATGATAGACGTGCATGTCGGTTCCGCAGATCCCGCAATAGGCGATTCGGATCGAGACCTGGCCAGGTCCCGGTGGGACAGCAGTCGTTCTTTCAACCGCAAAGCTTCGGTTGCCCCGATAGAATGCGGCTGCGATCGTCGTTCGGCTCATCACTGTGACTCCTCATGCGCTGCCAATAGCTGCCAGTCAAATTGCACGCCAATGCCCGGTTCTTCAGGGGCGACTGCCAAATGATCTTCGATGGGTATTGGTCGTCTGGTGTAGCGATCTATCGGGAACGAATGAACCTCAAGCCAGCCGGCGTTTGGCTGGGCGGATACCAGACTTACGTGGAGTTCCTGCATTCCGTGACTGCAGATCGGAATGCCGTGCTTTCCCGATAGTTCCGCCACCTTGAGCCAACCCGTGATGCCGCCGCAATTCGAGGCGTCGGGCTGGATGAAGCTCAGACGTGCGTCCCTGAATGCATGGTTGAACTCGTGGATGGTGTGAAGGTTTTCGCCCATTGCCAGAGGCATCCCCGTCGCCTCGGCGATTCGTCCGTATCCCAAATAGTCGTCCGGATCCGTGGGCTCTTCGAACCAGAGAATGTCGAAGGGCTGGAATGCCTGTGCGGCTTCAATAGCCTGGTCAACGTTCATGGAATAGTTAGCGTCGACCATGAACGCTGTGTCGGGACCGATCATGTCGCGAACCGCCCTGACCCGCATGACGTCCGTTGCCAGTTCCGGTTGGCCGACCTTGATCTTGACTGCGTTGTGTCCCCGCTCCAGATATCCCCGGATCGAGTCCAGTAACTTCGGCAAGGGAAAGTTGAGGTCGATCCCGCCGGCATAGGCTCTGCACCGCCGTGCGGTGCCACCCGCCACTCTCCAGAGCGGAATTCCCGCCGATTTGCAGCGAATATCCCAGAGCGCGATGTCGACGGCGGAGACCGCAAAGGACGCGATTCCTCCCCGGCCGACATAATGGATATGCCATTGCATGTGTTCATGGAGCGACTCGACCTGACTGGCGTCTTTGCCGCATAGAAACGGCGCGATATCGTGGTCGACCATCGCTTTGATCGCCCGGCCACCTCGACCGCCTGTGTAGGTGTAGCCCGTCCCTTCAGAGCCGTCTTCAAGCCGAACGGTTACAGTCACGAGTTCGAAGTGTGTGTGATCGCCGTGTTTGGCGTCGGTCAGGACTTCGGCAAGGGGTACGTTGAACAGTCGTGATCGAGTACTTGTGATTTTTGCCATGACACTCCTGACCTGCCGTCCATATCTCGGGGCCAACAAACCTGGGGCAGCTTGCCCACTGGCCTCTTTTCGCTATTGTCTTCGTTGACTGCAGGGTAGTCAGTGCGTTCAGCCAATGCAAATCGCACAAGGTGGCAATGCGTCGGCCATGGATTCTCATGGGGCAGGTAGGAGAGGGCAGATCAAGTTTCCTGATCAAATTCATCGCAATCACGGCGAATCCCATTTGCGGACCGCAGCAATCCAGGCAGACTATCGGGGTGGCCTTCGGCGTCAACGGCACTCTTGCCGCTGAGATGGCGGCGGCAGTCGGGAAATCCATGGGCGCTGGCCTGGAATTGCGGCCGATGGTGCGCAAACGGAATCATGGCTCTTCATGCAAGTCGCTCGCTTACGCAGGATCGTGAGAATTCATCCTGCTCACTACATGGCACAATTCTGGATGCAACTCGGAGACGGCGGGATGAGGGATATTCGCAGAATAGCCTGCATTGGTGAGGTGATGCTTGAACTCGTAGCCGATGGAGATGGTCGAGCGCAATTGAATGTCGCGGGCGATACCTACAATACAGCGGTCTATCTGGCGCGATTGCTTGGAGAAGGCGCCGATTCCATCTCGGTCTCATTTGTCACGGCGTTGGGACTTGATAGGTTTTCCGATCGAATTGTCTCACATATGACGGCCCACGGTGTTGGCACGGGCTATATCGAGCGCCGCGCCGACAGGTCGCCGGGTCTGTATGCCATCGACACCGACCACCTTGGGGAACGTAGCTTCACTTACTGGCGTTCAGACAGTGCGGCGCGGACGCTGTTTTCGGAACCTGCGACCGTTGGATTGAACGTCATGGAAGAGTTTGACCTCGTCTATCTTTCGGGCATAACCTTGGCCATTCTGCCTTCTGCTGTGCGGGTTCGGCTGATGGGTTGCCTGGATCGGTTCCGCGCCGACGGCGGACTGGTTGCCTACGACAGCAACCACCGCCCCAGTCTGTGGGAAAGTGCGGTGGAGGCACGTGAAACCAATCTTGCCATGTGGTCCCGAACTGACATTGCGCTTCCTTCGGCTGATGACGAGCTGGAAATCCATGGCGAGTGCGAGGAGCGACAGATCCTGAACCGCCTGCGCCGACTCGGATTGCGGGCTGGAGCTCTCAAGCGGGGCCTTGCCGGGCCGGTTGCGATCAACAGGCAAACGGATGGGCCGACATTCGCGCCAGTTGGCAGGGTCGTCGACTCAACTGCGGCGGGCGACAGCTTCAACGCCGGATTTCTGGCTGAGACAGTTCGGGGCGGCGGGCAGATTGAAGCGATGCGCACTGGCCATGCGCTTGCGTCATTGGTTGTGCAGGCACCAGGTGCGATCGTTCCGACCTGATGCCGACAGAAGGGCGGAATCCAAACTCACGCCACTGTCGCCGGTGTTGGTTCCTTCGCGCCGGTCATATACGCGACTGCATCTGACATTGTGCAGTCCTGTGGACTGACAACGCACAGCCGTCGGCCAAGTCGGTGGATGTGAATCCGGTCCGCGACCTCAAACACATGCGGCATGTTGTGGCTGATCAGGATGATTGGGATTCCACGGGCGCGGACATCCTGGATGAGTTCGAGAACACGCCGGCTTTCCTTGACCCCAAGAGCTGCCGTCGGTTCGTCGAGAATGATGACCTTCGACCCGAAAGCCGCCGCACGTGCCACGGCAACGCCCTGGCGCTGGCCACCCGAAAGCGTCTCCACGGCCTGCTTGATGTTCTGGATCGTCATCAACCCAAGATCCGTGAGTTTCTCTCGGGCGAATTTCTCCATTTCCGGTCGGTCAAGCTGCCTGAGGAACCTGCCCCGCCAGCCGGATCTTCGCATCTCCCGTCCCATGAACATGTTGTCCGCGATCGAGAGTGCTGGCGACATGGCCAGCGTCTGGTAGACTGTCTCAATGCCGTGCTCACGGGCGTGAAGCGGCGAATTGAACTGCACCTGCTGACCTTCCAGATAGACCTCCCCTTCGTCGGGAACCAGCGCCCCCGATACCGCTTTGATCAGTGTCGACTTACCCGCGCCGTTATCGCCAATCACGCCAAGCACCTCGCCCGGATAGAGTTCGAAATCGCAGTGGTCGAGTGCTGTAACGCGTCCGAATCGCTTGACCAACCGTTTGGCTGCGAGAATGGGCTCCATCAGACCGACACCCTTCTGATCCATTGATCGACTGCGACAGCGGCAATGATGAGAACGCCAATGAGGAAGTAGGTCCACTGTACGTCGGCACCTAGCAGCCGAAGGCCCAAGGTGAAGACACCAACGATCAGTGCACCGAATAGTGTTCCCATGATTGAACCACGTCCCCCGAAGAGTGAGATTCCCCCAATCACGACTGCGGTAATGGATTCGATGTTCGCGAGCTGTCCCGCAGTTGGGGACACTGACCCGATTCGCCCGATAAGCGCCCAACCGGCGAAAGCGCAGATGAGGCCACTCAGCATATAGACTGAAATCAGGACCTTCTTCACCTCAACTCCCGAGAGTTCCGCTGCATCGGGGTCATCACCCACCGCGTAGACGTGACGACCCCATGCGGTATGCTGAAGTACATAGGCAAGTACGATGACCAGAAGCACCATGAATACCACACCTAGCGTGAAGACAGCTCCGCCGATGTTGATCTTGTTGCCAAAGAACTGCAGCAGCGGTGCCTCGGCGGCAATGTCCTGACTGCGGATGGTTTCATTGGCCGAATAAAGAAAGTTTGATGCCAAAACGATCTGCCACATACCCAGCGTCACGATGAACGGTGGCAACTTGATCCGTGCCACGAGCCATCCATTGATGAATCCACAGAGCGTGCCGCAGGCAAGCCCGCAGAGAACCGCGACCGGAGCCGGCAGACCGTAGCGGAACGTGAACTGGCCCATTACAACAGAGCTGAGCACCATGATCGCGCCAACGGACAGGTCGATGCCAGCGGTCAGGATCACCAGTGACTGGGCCGCAGCAACGATTCCGACAATCTGAACCTGCTGCAGAATCAGGGTCATGGCGAAGGGTGAGAAGAATTTCGATCCAAGCAGCAGGCCGAAGATCGCTATCGACAGAACCAGCACGACCAGCGGCACGAGCGATGGGTTCGTATGAAGGACGTGCTGTATCCGGTAGACCAATCCTGTGCGGGGGTCATCGAACTCAACGACGGATTCGGTTCCCTCGCCGAGCGAGGATTCGAATTCCTGTCCCTTGGTCGAGTTGTCTGACATGAGGCTCCCTGCTGACTGACTGCTGTATTCGAGCGTCGTGGTCGAGTCAGAGTCTAGCCATTATTGTTGGTGGACGTCCACCACGAAGGGGCGAACTGGCGCCCCTTCGCAATACTCTGTCCGGGGTCAGCCCCAGCAGCGTGCGGTGCCTTCATCGGTGTCGATGGAGTCGACACCTGCGGCGGGCTGGTCGGTCACCAGTGCGACACCGGTGTCAAAGAAGTCTTTACCCGGAGTGTTTTCAGGCTTCGCACCGTTATCGGCCCAGTTCTTCACGGCTTCGACGCCCAGCGACGCCATCAGGAGGGGGTATTGCTGTGAGGTTGCGCCAATTACGCCGTCCTTGATGTTCTGAACGCCGGGGCAGCCGCCATCCACGGAGACGATGAGCACGTCGCTCTCGCGGCCAATGGCTTTCAGCGCCTCGTAAGCACCTGCCGCCGCAGGCTCGTTGATCGTGTAGACGACGTTTATCATCGGATCCTTTGCCAAAAGGTTCTCCATCGCCCTGCGACCGCCTTCTTCGTTGCCAGCGGTTACGTCGTGTCCGACGATGCGTGAGTCGTTCTCGTCACCCCATTTGCTTGGGTCGGCGATGTCGATGCCGAAACCCTGCATGAAGCCCTGGTCGCGGAGAACACCCACGGTCGGCTGGCTAAGCGCCAGGTCGAGCATGCCGATTCTGGCGTTGGCGGCCTCGTCGCCTAACGTCGCCGCCGCCCATTTGCCAATCAACTCACCAGCCAGGAAGTTGTCGGTGGCGAAGGTGGCATCAGCGGCGTCGATGGGTTCGAGCGGAGTGTCGAGAGCGATCACGAGGAGCCCAGCTTCGCGCGCCTGAGTGACTGAAGGCACTATTGCGGCGGTATCCGAAGGTGTGAGCAGAATGCCCTTTGCCCCGTCGGCTATGCAGGTCTCGATGGCCTGAACCTGGGTTTCGTTGTCGCCGTCGATCTTGCCGGCAAAGGCCTTCAGCGTCATGCCAAGTTCTTCGGCCTTGGCGGTGGCGCCTTCCTTCATCTTGACGAAGAAGGGGTTGGTGTCCGTCTTGGTGATGAGGCAAACGACAGACGAGTGGCCGTCCGCCGAAGCGGCTCCCGCCAAGGCGACCGCGCCCATCGCTGTTCCGATCAAGAGTTTTCTCATTGGGTCCTCCCATAGGTTTTATAATAAGTTGGGACATAGTCCAAACAGAACAGCCTGAAGGTCAGGCAGTCCGCATATGCGTTCACGCTCCACCATCCATCCAACGGCGCACTTCCCGTGCGGCCGCGAAAGTTCCAGTCGCATCAGTGCATATGCTTCCTAAACATCCAGGAATGGCCATGCAAGTTCTCTGTTGGATAAGTTCCCAAGGTCTGCATCCCGACAGCGTCAGGAATTTCGGGATGGTATCGGCGCTTCGTGAGACTGTCAATAAATAAATAAAATTTATTTACAAATAGACATTGGCACGGAATCCGGATATCCCAGCCGTCATGTCAGGATGCATGAATGAACAGATGCCATGGTTCCCAGGGTAGGTCGCGAACACGAGAGCGGCAGTAACCAATCCGGCCTTCGCGACCGGAACGCCCGGCTGGTCATGTGGTTGATGCGACGTCACGGGGCTCTGGCCAGTGCGGAAATCGCCCGCAGATCCGGACTTTCCCCGCAAACGATTTCGAACATCATCCGGGCGCTTGAGGCAGAGGGACTGTTGACGCGCCACGCGGCGGTCAAGGAAGGCAGGAAGGTCGGTAAGCCGCTTACACCGGTTTCCCTAAATCCGGCTGGCGTCTATTCGCTTGGCCTCAATGTTGGGCGCGGAGCGGCGGAACTGGTGTTGGTGAACTTCACAGGCTCGCGACTCGATGAGCGGCTCACCACCTATCGGTATCCGGATCCCGAGGATGTGTGCTCGTTCCTTGAGGGGGCATATGGGGAGATCATCGCGAGCAGGCCGGAAGTTGTCGGCAAACTGGCAGGGATAGGAGTTGCAGCGCCTTTCGAGCTTTGGAATTGGCTGCAACAGGTTGATGCGCCCGAAGCGATAATGAAGCAGTGGCGCTCTCTCGATCTGGTTGGTCAGGTGTCGAAGATCACTGGACTCGACGCGGTGTTCGAGAATGACGCAACTTCGGCCTGCGTTGCGGAACATCTTCTGGGATTGGGGCACGAGCTTTCGGATTTCGCGTATTTTTTCCTTGGAACTTTCGTTGGTGGTGGGCTTGTCCTGGATGGCAAGGTGTTCACCGGTCGTTCAGGTAACGCCGGTGCATTTGGCTCCCTGCCGATTCCGGATGGAACGGGAGGGGTGTCCCAGTTGCTGGACAAGGCATCCCTCTATCGCCTGCAGCACGCTCTTTCTGACCGGGGGGAAGGGCTGGATGCCTTGCGGCGTGATCCAGAGGTCTGGATTGAATTCAGTTCGGAGGTTGACGCTTGGACCGAGACGACCGCTGCAAATCTTGCCTTGGCAACCGCCGCGGTCGTGGCAGTGGTTGATGTCGAAGCAGTTCTGATTGATGGAGCGCTCCCAACCGAAGTGAAGAGACGGCTTGTCGAACGCACACGGAAATCGCTGGATGGAGTGGACATGACAGGCATTGTCAGGCCTGAGATACGCGAAGCGATGGTCGGACGTGCGGCGCGGTCCATCGGTGCCGCGCTACTTCCGATTCATTCCCAGTACTTCATGTCATGAAGGGCAGCGCCATTGGCATGGCGACGAAAAGGGAGTTCGATCTGTCGTCGGGAATTTCCAGCTGTCTCGCCTCACAATGGTACTCATCAATGCATCGGTCTGGAAGCTGGCTCCGTTGGCCAAGTGATGACGGGCCGACGGCAGAGCGACAACGTCTCGATCTTCAGCACCATTCATAGTCGCGTGCGCTGTCGGAGCCGAGAACCCGCAAACGAAGGCTCGCATGGAGGACTTTTCTGCCGTTGAAGAAATGTCCAACCAAGTACCGATGGCGATTGTCCAGTCCATGCAGCATGATATATGCTCGTTCCATTCAGCGGGTCGGGATTCCACTTCGAGCTTAACATCACGATCAATTTGCAAATATTTGATTTAAATGAATAAAAAGCCGATATGAGGAAGCTCAGACATGTCACGAGCGGCGGAAGCGCCAACCTGCGAAATGGCGTCACCAAGAGGTCTCTCTTTCAGGACTCAATCGTCAGGGGGCGTTTTCGCTGCTCTCCTCATCATCTGGGCATTCTTGGCGCCTCAGGGCCTCAAGGCGCAAGTCGATGAGGGTCGCTGGCGTGGCCTCGTCGTTGCGCCGGAACATCGATGCTCGCCTTATGTGCGAGCTGATTACCGCTACCCGCAATCAATTGAGCCAGGAATCGTCGCTTCGATGGGCGGTCAAATCTATGGTCCTTATACCGGGAGGCATTATGCGAGTATGTCGCAGACTGACATCGAGCATATTGTCGCCGTCTCAGAGGCCCATGACAGTGGTCTCTGCTCCGCCGATCTTGCGACCCGCCGACGCTTTGCCGCTGACCCGCTCAATCTGACCCTCGCATCACCGGTTGTGAATCGATGTGGTAAGGGTGGCAAGTGCGCCAATGACGCAGCGGAATGGCAGCCGGAAATGAACCGGTGCTGGTTTGCGGGCCGAGTCTTGGCCGTGAGGCAAAAGTACGGTCTGACGGTCGATGGACGTGAGGCCGTTGCCTTGGAGGCCGTGCTTTCAAGGTGCGCCAATCTGGAAATGATCATTGCAACTCCCGGTATCGACGATTCCAATTCTGAACGACCGGTGTGTGTCTCAGCCACAGGGTCGAGCGATTCTGTGGACGCTCTTCTCCTTTGGGATGACAACGGAAACTGTCGCATTACTTGCAGTGAGGCAAGGCACCACGGAATCGCACCTGTGCCGCGAGAGCATCCCGCTTACCGTTATATGTACGACGCCGATGGAGACGGCGTCGTCTGTGAGTAGGCCCTCTGCGTGGCGGCAGGCGAAGGGAAGGGAACTTCCCAGTCCGATCCCCTCGTGCGCTCTGGGTTAAGTGATGCCGCCGTCCGGTTCCTTGCGGTCAAGCCGCCGACCGCCCGGGCCTGCCCCGGACCCATTCCGGAAAACCTCGCCTTCCAGCACGCGGCGGAACGCCTCGGGATCGACCGGGCCGGAGAGGCCTAGCGCTTCCGCGCCCCGGCCCGCCCAGGCGCTCGCCTCGCGGTGTGCGCCATCGTCCTTCGCGTGGTAGCCGTCGCGCTCGAAATACCCCACCCTGCGCTGGCGAGGCGATCCTGCCGGTCGACGCTACCATCGAGGCAACGCTCCGGCGGACGCGGGAATGCGAGATTCGTGCGACTCCATGGAGGCCAGATATGCGCTTCCGAGAGGGGGAACAAGGTTCGGAGGGTGTAGCCGAATTTGTTGACATCCTCGTTTTTTCCAGCACTTTCCGGAGATGGCGCGTCGGACGGTGCCGGACGAACCGGCCAGCGGCGCACATCCAGTGGCAAAGGGCAGGGAGCGCAGGCCATGGGACGGAACGGAAGGGAAACGGTGCACCGGCATCCGGACGCGGTGGCGTATCCGGGGGTCCGGGAGAGGAGGGCGCGGCGGTGGTGCGCGCGTACTGAGGGCGGCCACACCCGGTACCGGGTCGAGAGCGGCGAGGTGCGCAGCCGCGACGTCGCTGGGGATGGGATGCTGCCCTCCGCAGTCCCGGCGGAACTCGGTGCCCGGCCTGCGAAGCTGGCGACGGACCCTGCGTCGGGTGCCCCCGACCTCGACGCCGGCGGGCGGGAGTTCCGGGACGCCTCCCCCGTCGGCGGGGCGGCGGCGCTGGGGCCGCTGTCCGGACGGCTGGACGGGACGCTGCCGGGGAAGGAATGCCGCAGGTGCGGCAGGCCGATGCACCGGTGCCAGGGGAGGAAGGCAAGGTAGTTCCTGACCCGGCTGGGCCGGGTGAAGGTGGAGCGGTGGTGTTTCCGCTGCCCGGTCCTGCGGCAGGGGGTGCCTGCGGCAGGGGGTGCCTGCCGCAGGACCGGGCGCTGGGCTTGGAGGGAAGGGCCATCACGCCGGGGATGGCGAACGTCCTGACCCGGACGGTGCCGCTGATGGGCTTCGCGGCGGCGGGCGGCCACATCGCGGACCTCGCCGGGGTGAAGGCCCCGTCGGGCCCGCTGCAGCGCCGGGCCATGGATCCCGGCGCGGAGGCCATGGAGTCCGGCTTGGAGGAGGTGGTCGATGGCAGGCCACTGGAATCACGTGGATGTTTGTCGGTCGACGGGACCGAGTTCCCGATGCGGGGGGAGGAGGTGGAGGGCGTCGCCGGAAAGCGGGAGGACGTGAGCGCGGGGACCCGCGAGGCGAAACTGGCGGTCGTGTAAACCGCCGAGGGGCGTGACCGGGAGACCGGCGCTGCCATCAGGGACAGGCGCAGCGGGTCGTTCAACTGCCTGACTGGCAGCGCGGCGGCACCGTCCGGAGGCCGGGAACCCTCCGCGTTCGCCGCCCGCCCGCCCGGGAGGCGAGGCGCCGCGGCCTCCACGAGGCCGGGGAGCCGGGCGTCATCTCCGACGGGGCCGAATGGATACGCGGTACCTGCGACGGGCTGTTCGGGGCGGGAATGTCACCTTCGTGCCCGGCCTGTGGCATGCGCTGGAACACCCCTCCGACGCCGGCAGGGCGATCCACCCGGAAGGGCCGGATCGGGACCGGCGGTTCGCGGAGCTTAGGGCGGACACCGGGGCTGGCCGGGCGGGAAAGGTCGTCAGGGAGATGGAGCCGCACAGGGACCGGCACGGGGATGTCGATGCCTGCTGCCGCCACTTCCGGAACAGCCCCGAAAGGATGCGGTACGACAGGTACCGCGACCGCGGCATCCAGGTCGGAAGCGGCGTCGTGGAGGCCGGCTGCAGTCAGTTCGGGCTCCGCCTGAAGCGCTCGGGCACCCGCTGGCCGGAGAGGGGCGCCAACGCCATACTGGCGCTGGATGGTGGGTCATGAACCACGGGCCCGCCGACCTGCCCGGATGGCTGACGAATCAGGCCGCCGCCGGATGACTGGAAGCCCGACCACACCGGGGGGCTTGCATACGGCCTCCGCGTGTGCAATTATGGCGCGGGACGACGGGCTCCGGCCCACGCACCATGGGAGTGTTGGCATGGTATGTAGAGTGGCGTTTACCCTCCCCCCCCCAAAAAAAGTTAGGGGCAGTCGGGGGAGCATCCGCGCCTCCGCCGCCTGACGCCGTGCGTCCGGGTCCGGACGCCTCCCCGCCTCTTTATCTCTTTCGCGACATTCCAGACCGCCGCGGCCGTCCTGCACAGGGCCGGCCTCGGGCGGCGGCCTGACCGGTTTCACCAGCTTTCACCAACGGGAGGATGAACGATGACGGCTGAAGGCATCACCCTGCGCGGCGGCGCGGCGGCGGACACGCTTACGGGCAGCGCGGGCGTCGACACGCTGTGGGCCGGCCGCGCCGCCGGTCCGGCGGGGAGGCGCGCCTCGGAACCGGACCGCACATGGTCCACGGACTGCCGCAGGTCGCGGGCCGCGCCGGGAGAGAGGGCTCGGGGTCGTTGCGGGAATCGGATGCGAGGTCAGGACGTCCGAACCTTCGTCGGGAGTGGATACCGAAACGAGACCAAAGGAAAGGACAGCGACGTGGCGGATGGATTGATTTGGTGGACGGTGAGTGAGTTGCTGGAGTTCAGGGAACACCGTGCGAAGGTCAATTCCCTGACGCTAACCGGTACCGACGGCGACGACATACCATACGATAACCGTCATGGCCCGATCACTCGGGACATGATGGGGACCTGAAACGGAAAGCGAAAGGAAAGGCGATGGCACTGACGGATTTCAGCAAGATATTCTCCGGCGAATGGACCTCCAGACTCCCCGCCGTGACGCGGGTCGGCGGCGACGGCGACGACACGCTGACCGGTGGAATGGGCGACGACACGCTGAAGGGCGGAGACGGCAACGACACGCTGGACGGAAGCTGGGGCAACGACACGCTGTATGGCGGCAAGGGCAACGACACGCTGGATGGCGGCAACGGCCACGATACGATGTATGGCGGCAACGGCCACGATACGATGTATGGCGGCGACGGCAACGACAAGCTGTACGGCGACTGGGGCGACGATACGCTGTATGGCGGCGACGGCAACGACAAGCTGTACGGCGACTGGGGCGACGATACGCTGTATGGCGGCGACGGCGACGACAAGCTGTATAACGGGCGGGGCGACGGCAAGCTGTATGGCGGCGACGGCGACGACAAGCTGTATAACGGGCGGGGCGACGGCAAGCTGTATGGCGGCGACGGCGACGACAAGCTGTATGGCGGGTGGGGCGACGACAAGCTGTATGGTGGCGACGGTGACGACAAGCTGAAGGGCGACTGGGGCGACGACACGCTGGAAGGCGGCGCGGGCGACGACACGCTGAAGGGCGGGCGGGGCGACGACACGCTGACCGGTGGCGACGGCGCGGACCGTTTCGTGTTCGGCATCAACGCCGACAACGACACGATCACTGACTTCGAGGTCGGTATCGACCTGATCAGGATCAAGAGCAGCAAGTCGTTCAGTGATCTGACCATCGGGAAGAACGCGAACGGCGACGCCGTGATCACGGGCTACAGCTCGGGCACGGGCGCCAGCGTCACGCTTGAGGTTGAGGGCGGCACCGTCACGCTTGAGGGCGCTAGCATCACGCTTGAGGGCGTGACGGCATCGGAACTGACCGAGTCGGACTTCGAGTTCCTGGGCTGAGACCTCCCGCGCCGAAACCGGCGAACCGGCCGGGCGCCGTGGACAGGACCGGGGCAGGGCTGGCGCCGGCGGACCTGCGGCGACCGCCACCCGGGGTTTTCCGCCTCGATTCCCTTGGCGAACAGCCGGATTCGGCGGTCCGAAGCAGAAAAGACGCAACCTTCGGTGGCAGAATTATGGTCGTACCGAGGCGAATCCATGAAAATCAGGGCAAATTTTTTATTGCATGGAATCAATGGCTTGAAAAATTCCAAGGTGGAAAAAAATACGGTCGTACTGGTGGAAAAATTATGCCCGACGTGACACGCGCGTGGACACGCTGAACGGTTCGCGGCATGCGAACATGAAGGAGATAAGGTTCAGCGCGGCAGGCGGGGAGTGGCGGGTCGCCTTCGCGTTCGATCCCGTGCGCCGCGCCATGCTTCTGGTGGCGGGCGACAAGTCGGGCGGCAGCGGACGGCGGTTCTATCGGGAACTGATCCGCAAGGCCGACGAACGCTTCGACCGGCATCTTGCCCGGCTCGCCGATGGATAGAGAAGAGGAGAAGCGTCATGGCGCTGGATGTGGAAGACGTGATCGCAGCGCTCGACCCTGACGAGCGCCGCAAGGTCGAGGACATGGCCGCCCAGCTGATCGCCGAGGAAATGACGTTGCGCGAGTTGCGCAAGGCCCGCGAACTCACCTAGGCGAGCGTTGCGCGCGAGCTCGGCATCGACCAGGACGCGGTCTCGCGGCTGGAGCAGCGCAGCGACCTCTTGCCGTCCACGCTGAAGAAGACGGTGGAGGCGATGGGCGGCAGCCTGTCGCTGGTCGCCCGCTTCCCCGACCGTGCCCCGGTCGAGCTTGCCGGCATCTCCGAACGCGACGCCCGCGATTGACGCCGGCGCAAAATCGCGCTGGTGTCTGCGCCCGCACTGCCTCTCGGAAGGCCTGCTGCGGCGATCCGGCCTTCGTGCTGACGTGGTTTTGATACGCTTTTGGGCGTTTCCTGCGCGCTCCCTCCATCCCGCTGTCTTTCAAGCATTATTTCTGCCCGCTGCCGGTTTATCGCTGAATCCGAGAGTTTCGCAGGGAGCTCAATTGACATCTCGGCTGTTGAGTCCTGTGTGACTTGGGCCACCTTGGAACGAATACCCGTCATGGACTCAATGCACACGCATCTGCTGACACCGCCTTATCCTTTAGCCCCCATGTCTCTCATATAGCGAAGAGGTGGAAAGTTCGAACTCGGCAACCCAGTCTGCAGTGTGACGTTCAACTGCGGCAGCCATGCAGGAGAGAGCGAGGGAACCATCTCGGGTTCTGCTGGTCAAACGGCTGTTTGCCTGGTGAGTTGCTCCATCGAGTCCCAAGGGCTATGATGATCTCAAGTCCAGATATGGCCGAGACGAGTTCTTCAGCATGCGAACAGATCAATCCATAGTCCTGATGGATTGCATTGCCTACCAGAGCGGCATTCTTGATCATGTATCGAGAACCTTTGCCCTGACGATACCTCAGTTGCCTGACAAACTGCGCGTCGCTGTCGGAAACGCCTATCTGCTATGTCGCATCACAGACACAATTGAAGATACACCGGCCGTGGAGACCGAGAGCAAGGCAGCCTTTGCCGACCGGTTTGTCGCGGTCATCAAGGGGCAGGAAGAGGCGGCTTCCTTTGCCCGCGATCTAGGCAAGTTGCTACCTGCATCGACAGATGAAAGTGAGCGGGATCTCGTTGCCAATACAGCCCGCGTCATTCGGGTTACGCACAGTCTGGGCACCGCTCAAAGGCAAGCCATCGAACGCTGTGTCCGAATCATGTCAAGTGGCATGATGGAGTTTCAGCGCGATGCCGGCGTTGATGGCTTGGAGAATATCGCTGAGATGGACCGATACTGTTACTGTGTTGCCGGTGTCGTTGGCGAAATGTTGACCGAACTCTTCTGCGACTATTCCGGCGAAATCGGTGCCCGGCGGGAGGAATTGATGCGACTGTCGGTTTCCTTTGGTCAAGGACTGCAGATGACCAACATTCTGAAGGATACCTGGGAGGACCGACAGCGTGGTGCCTGCTGGTTGCCTAGGGACGTTTTCGGCAGGGCCGGGCTGGAATTGGGCACGGTGACTGCCGAGGAAAGGGACCCACGCATGGCGCATGGTATCCGCGAACTCACCACTTTGGCCCTTGAACACCTTGATGGTGCGTTGCGCTATATTCTGCTCATTCCGGCAAAGGAAACAGGCATACGACGTCATTGCCTTTGGGCGCTCGGATTCGCGGTTCTGACCCTTAGGCAAATTCACGCCACACCTTCATATGCAACCGGCGATGACGTGAAGATTTCGAGGCGTAGCGTGAAGGCGATTGCCGCTGCCACCAGCTTCATGGCGCGTTCGGATCTTGCGTTGCGCGTTTTCTTTGCGGCCCTGACCCGAGGTCTTCCCCGGCCTGAACCGGACACCTGATTTGAGTCCGCGCCCTTTTGTGGGAGGGAGCCACGATCCTTCGATGCCTCGTTGGTCCCAACATGTTGCATGCCAGAGAGCTGTTAGGATGAGGACCGATGGATCGACCCTGGTCACTGCCTCATTGGTCCGACTTGAGCGGATCATGTCGAATCAAGCCGGAGGTCTTTCGCGATCACTGGATTTTCCGACCCGCGGTTTGAACGCGTCCGCGTCCCTGAACCAGCAAGGTCAGGGCACTCTTGGCAGGTGCCGAGCGCGATCAAGTGGAACCGTGACCAGGGAGCCGCTCCGGTCGATTTTCGCCTGTGCACTCGGGAAACTGTCCTCGGATGATCGGCACAGCGTTCCTCGCCGCACGGTTCCATATCCGGTCACACGGTGGTCAGGCGAGGGCCTGGCCGAAATCTTCTCTGGAGTCAGGAACGGACCGTGCGCCTCATCCCAAGGATTCGAACGGGCCTTGAACGTTGTTCAGGAATCCACTGGTTGTGATATGCATTTCTCAATCTGCAATGTCCTGCCGGCCCGCCTCCTTGTGCCGAAACTCGCGAGGTAACCGGAAGACCACGTCTTCGGCAACGCCATCCAGCGTCTCAACGGTGGCATCAAACATTTCACTGAGGCGGGCGATCAGTTGCTGTACCAGGATTTCCGGTGCCGATGCGCCGGCTGTGATGCCTACGGTCTCCACATCCTCGAACCACCCGGGGTCGATGTACTTGGCATCGGGGATCAGCAAACTTCTCGTGCCGCCTGATTCGCAGATTTCACGGAGCCGGTTTGAATTGGAACTGTTCTGTGCCCCAATCACCAGTATCAGGTCGCATTTCGACATCAGTTTCTTGACCGCATCCTGACGGTTCTGGGTCGCATAGCATATGTCGCTGGCTCCCGGGCCGACGATCTGCGGGAAGCGCCTCCTGAGCGCCGCCACGATTTCCCTCGTGTCGTCAACGCTCAATGTCGTCTGCGAGACGAATGCAAGTTTGGAGGGATCGGTTGGTTCGAGTTTCCAGACCTCTTCCTCAGTTGAAATCAGGAAAACGGTTCCTTCAACCTGACCCATTGTCCCTTCGACTTCCGGGTGCCCATTGTGGCCGATGAGGATGATCTCGCGCCCCTGCCTGCTGTATCGGTGGGCCTCGTTGTGAACCTTCTTGACCAATGGGCACGTGGCGTCGATCACATGTAGTTCCCGGAGTTCCGAATCGCCCTCCACACGCCGCGAAACTCCGTGCGCGCTAAAGACCGCAACCGCTCCCACAGGAATATCGTTCACCTCTTCCACAAAGATCGCCCCCTTCTCGCGGAGACTGTCGACGACATGTCTGTTGTGGACGATTTCGTGGCGGACATAGACAGGGGAGCCATAGGTCTCCAATGCTCTCTCAACGATGTCAATGGCGCGGACGACTCCCGCGCAAAACCCTCTTGGTTCAGGAAGCAGGATCCTGATTGACCGCTTTGTTCTCGGGCCGCTGACAATCATCGCCATCCTCTCTCGTGAACTGAGTTCCTTGCGAACCGCCTTTTGTCCATCTCATCATCAGGCAAGGTACTCGAGACCATTTCCCAAAGATCAAATCATCGGCCGGTATTCAACAACTGACCCCACCTTGGGTGGCCAGTGCTACGTCAGATTTACGGGTACCCACCCATAGCCTGTGCTTTCACGGTGTTGCTTGACGATCATCACGTTCCCAGGGCCGTCCTTGGAATTGGTGCGAATCTCTGTGATCTGAATTTCCTCTTCTGTCAAGAAACTGCGGGTTGGTCAATCATCCGAGCCGGCTCTCCGTGCGCTGCATTGACCGTCACTCACAGGCCAGTTTGTCGCGACTCCAGGGCGGACCTGCGCCCGTAGTACAGCGGAATGTCACATAAGGTCCGCATCGATTGGTGGTCGTGGTAAACCCATGGCGTTCCCACAATCGGGGCGGAACTGTGTTCGGATTGATCGGCAACGACATTGGCGAAGGATATGGCTGACTCTGTCTGTCTCGACAGTCGACGAGGAAGGATTGGTGGAGAACCAATGCCCAGAACGATTTCCAGACCACCTCATCCGGGTTGACCGAGGCAGGAACGGAACTGAACGGTTCAAGTCCCTGAACTCGTGGCTGGGCCTGCCGGAAACCAATGGCTGTCACCTGTGCCTGGGTGATGTTCGTCAGGTTTCCGGAGAATCATCAGCTCCCAGACGCATCAAGGGCCGCGAGATGCTCAGCGGCCGTTCTTTCGATTAGGTGGTCGTAGGCGTCACCAACAGGAATTTCGATGGCGCGCTTCAGAAGATCGCGGGCCTTGTTTCGGTATTTGCTCTCGTTCAAAGCGAGCAGTCCGACGGCACTCTCCAAATATACGGCTTTCGCGTTCGGCGCGAGTTTCATGGCGCGTTCAATCGAGGAAATGGCATCCTTTGCATTGGCTCGGTAAGTCAAGCGCGCAAGCAGGGGACCAACGGCACCGACAATTTCGGCATGCCACAAACCACGGCTGAGGTATCCTGCCGCCATATCCGGATCAAGTCGGAGTGCGGTCTCCGTTGCCTCGCGAATCTGCTCCGCATACCCCCTGTTCGCCGCCTTTATGGATCCGACGACCTGAGCGCGCCGACCTATTGCGCGAGCGAGCTGCAGATGGGCGTCCGCATTGTCGGGGTCGGCGCGGACCGCCCGCTGCGCCAGTTCGGCGGAACGTTGCAACAACACTTCCTTTTCCGCATTGGAAGCGTTGAAATGGGCATGAATCGTCAGCGACTCGGCCGCTAGCGCTAACCCTTGGGAAGTTGCGGCGGTTTCGGCAATCCGGGCCGCGTCGACGAAATTCCCTTTCGCAAAAGCCACCCTCGCGGATTCGATTGGTTCCGCGGCCCAGCTACTGTCCAATGAGGCGGCATTTGTCATCAGGAAACAGACAAATAGAATGCGGATGAACGCTCGTACCGTCCGTTTGGCTCCCTGATCTTCCACTATTTGATTGCCTCTGTTCCCGCGCATTGATTGGCGATTTCCTGTGGCACTTCTTGCAGCCACGCCTGAAATACCGAACGCCCGCTCCCTTACCGACTCCAACTGTCTGCCAGCATACTCACTTGAGCAGTTCGATTCCAGCGCATTGTCGTGATGAATCGAGCGGCTTGCCGGATTGTTTCCAGACACGCGGGAACCTGCCGATGTGGGGCGGCGCGGCGAACTCTGACCAGAACATGGCGACGCTGCGAGTAACGGACAGTTCGTCAAGGCAACGACTGTCAGGCGCTTTCGCCCTCTGCCAGGGCGGTATCGCCACGCCCCAGCGCTTCCAGCGCAGTCGCCACGATGTGGCGAGCGTTCAGACCAGCGGCCTCATACTGGAGATTTGGCTTGTCCTGACCAAGGAATAGATCAGGCAGTACCATCGGTCTGACCTTTAGCCCTTCGTCGAGCACCTGCCGCAGCGCCAGGAAGTGCAGCACTTGGGAGGAGAAGCCCCCGATGGAGCCCTCCTCAAGGGTGATCAGGATCTCGTGTTCGCGTGCAAGACGGAGCGTCAGCTCTTCGTCGATCGGTTTGGCGAACCGGGCATCGGCAACCGTGGTCGATATTCCCATGGTGGCCAGATCTTCGGCCGCTTTCTGCGCCTCATGCAGGCGTGCGCCATAGGAGAGGATTGCGACGGTCGTCCCCTCCCGCAGAACCCGGCCTTTTCCGATCTGCAGTATCTTGCCACGGTCCGGCAGGGTTTCGCCAAATCCCACGCCGCGAGGATAGCGAAGCCCGGACGGACGGTCGTCAATCGCCACCGCTGTCGCGACCATATGGACCAGTTCGGCCTCATCTGCAGCCGCCATCAAAACCATTCCGGGCAAGCAGCCGAGATAGGCAATGTCGAACGCGCCCGCATGGGTCTGACCGTCAGCGCCGACCAGACCCGCACGATCCATTGCAAAGCGCACTGGCAGGCTCTGGATTGCCACGTCATGGACGATCTGGTCAAACGCGCGCTGGAGAAAGGTGGAGTAAATCACCGCAAAAGGCTTCATGCCAGCGGCCGCCAGGCCAGCGGCGAAGGTCACACCGTGCTGCTCGGCGAGTCCGACATCAAAGGCGCGGTCCGGGAACGCCTTCTGGAAGGCATCTACGCCGGTTCCGGAAGGCATGGCGGCAGTGATGGCAACAATTCTGTCATCCCGCTCTGCCTCGGCGATCAAGCTGTTGGCGAATACCTTGGTAAAGGATGGAACGTTTGTCTTAGGTTTGTCCTGGACGCCGGTAACCACCTCAAACTTCGAAACGCCGTGGTACTTGTCGGCCGATGTTTCAGCCGGAGCATAGCCCTTGCCCTTCACCGTGACGACATGGATCAGGATGGGACCCTCGCCCTTGTCATCGCGGGCATTCTTCAGAACCGGAATCAAATGGTCCAGATTGTGCCCGTCCACCGGTCCAACATAGAAGAAACCAAGCTCCTCGAACAGAGTGCCGCCAGTCACCAAGCCACGGGCGTATTCCTCGGCCCTCTTCATTCCGCGTTCGACGACGCGAGGGAACCTCTCCGCGAGACTGTGGGCGGTGTCTCGGAGGTTTCGATAACTCCTTGACGATATCAGCCGCGACAGGTAGGCGCTCATCGCGCCGACCGGCGGGGCGATTGACATGTCGTTGTCGTTCAGGATTACGATCAGTCGACTGCCAAGGGAACCTGCATGGTTGAGCCCCTCATACGCCATTCCGCCGGTCAATGCGCCGTCGCCGATCACAGCGATTACGTGGTTTGTTCCATGCTGGAGGTCGCGCCCGACCGCGAAGCCAACTCCGGCAGAAACCGACGTCGAGGCATGTGCCGCACCGAACGGGTCATATTCACTCTCGGAACGCTTGGTGAATCCCGATAGTCCGCCGCCTTGGCGGATCGTTCGAATTCGTCTGCGTCTTCCTGTAATGATCTTGTGTGGGTAGCATTGGTGCCCGACATCCCAGATCAGGATGTCATCGGGCGTGTCGAAGAGATGATGCAGCGCAACCGTGAGTTCGACCACACCAAGCCCGGCACCGAGATGTCCGCCAGTTGTCGATACGGCATCAATCATTTCGGTGCGCAGGTCGTCCGCCAACCCGCGCAGTTCCCGAGGAGACAGGTTACGAAGGTCTCGAGGCCATTCGACTTTGTCCAGTAATGGCGTCCTGATCACCATACCTATGATCCTGAGGCAACGAATGTCAAACGACCATAAGGTAAAGAATGTCGCACTTCAACAATTCATTTCATCTGGGATTCCCGCCATCCCGGGTTTCTTGGTGCGCCGTGGAAAGACGCGTTTCCCTGACGGGTGCGAACCCGACCCGAAGCCGGTTTGCGTTCCGATAACCTGATTGTGGCGCCTCTGTGGCCCGACGCCTTGAGTCCGCAGATGATCTGGCAAGAATTTTCAGCAGGATCACAGTGATTTCAGTAAGTTCAGCTGGGTCAATGCGCGGCTAGAATATCCTGGGTTTGACCGCGACCGGATGGATGTCTTCTACAGCCCTTCCCGGGATACAGCAGTCCGTGCGCCCCTGGACCTATGATGTCTCTGTCGACTTGTGAGCGAACGTACGGCCGAGAGCGGAAGCGAAGCCGTGCCTGTGGC
Organism: Paracoccaceae bacterium; assembly: GCA_965203605.1. Classification (GTDB taxonomy): domain Bacteria; phylum Pseudomonadota; class Alphaproteobacteria; order Rhodobacterales; family Rhodobacteraceae; genus JAPOUP01. The sequence goes on from OZ241902.1 coordinate 689,241, forward strand.
GGCAGCCGAGGGCTGGGATTGCCGGTATCGGTTGGCCTGAACTGGTTCAGGAGCCTAGAGGGCGGCACCCGCATAAAAGCCGTTGACCGGACACCGCCGCCGATGGTATTGCGCTTCGGACGAAATTGGGGCAGAATTGACGCAAAACAGTATCTCAAGTGCCCGGATAATGAATATTCCGACCGCATATTCAGAAACGTACGCTAGAGGTCGGCAGGTCGACGCCGTCCGGGCTGAGAATTACGTCGCTCATGCGATGACCGGCGACCCCCTCGCGGATAGGATGGTCTCCGATCTCGAATCCCTGGGGAGAACGGAAGCGACCAGACTGATCAGGCTTGGCATGCACGATCACGATAGCGATGCACTGCGGGATGCGCCGGCTTCAGTCAAGGATTTTTTTGCGCATTGCGCCGAACCGCCAGACTGGCTCGACCTGCCTTCGTTCCTGCCCGGCTGCCGTATGTTCCACCGGAACACACGGCTGGTACTGGCCGGCATGGTAGGCGGCGTATTGGTTGAAGGGTTTTCCACCAACATTGCCAAGTCGTTTTTCCTGACCGGGCGACTGAGAGATCAGGGTGTCCGACGTCTAAAGCAGAACAACCGTCACATGCTTGAGATTTTCATGCCGGGCGGCATGGAAAGGTATGGCGATGGGTGGGTACACTCCGTCCGCGTCAGGCTTGTGCATGCGAAAGTCCGGAGGCTGCTGTCCACGTCTGACGAGTGGGACTCCGATGAGTTGGGTACACCGATCAGCGCCGCGCACTTGGGATTCGCCATTGCTGCCTTTTCCGCAAGATCACTGAAACACCTGAAGAGCCTTGGGGCATCCTTTGACACGGAGGAGCGCGAGAGCTTTATGGCCGTCTGGCGGTATAGCGGCTACCTGATGGGCATTCCAGAGACCATCCTGTTTCGCGACGAAGAGGAAGCGCTTAGGGTTTTTGAGATCGGTGGTTTGTGTGAGCCGCCGCCGTCATTGGAATCGATTGCTATGGCCGCATCCTTGGTTAATTCGGCGCCGTTGTTCGCAGGGCTGGACGACAGGAAACAGCGTGAGAAGCTGGCCGGTGAAATCACAAAGGTCTCCCGAGCCTTGATTGGCAAAAAGCTTGCGGATGAACTCAGATATCCGAAGAGTTCGTCATTTGGGGTCTTGTGGAAGTTTCGCACCCTTGGTCGGATTGAACGGCTGATGGAATCCCTGAAGCTCGGCCCGTCCAAGGAGTTGTTGAATCTCACCACCATTCTCAATGTATCCAATTTCGATGAGCAAGGGATTAGTTACAAATTGCCCGATCACGCTCACGCCGAGCAGTCCACGAAATGGTAGCCCCACCTCCACTTTCCCTGGCAAAACATCTTCAGGCCGTTGCTTCCAGACCATTGTCGGAATCCTGACCAGCTGACCCATCCGCGAAGGTGCTGCGGCCTGCGGATACCCTGACCATCTTGGGGTTTACACCTCCGGTCCCGCGCGCTCATGTCTGGCTCCTGCGTTCGCGACAGAGCCACCGTACGAGGTGTGGGCTCCTAACTTCGACACCGCCCATGGTGTTTCACGTCAGTTTGGAACGGAGGGTTGATCTTTGAAGGGTGCCCAGACCAAGATGGTTTGATTTGCTTCTTGTGGGTTGATGCCACACACCGCATACGAGCGGGCTAGGCTCGGCCGGGTCGCTGGCACAGACCTGGAGGCAGTCAGAAAAAATGCGAAATCGTGAGCTGGAGATAGTCGTCCCGACGTAACACGGCGATCGGGTCGCCATTGTCACCAGCCCACGCTCTTGCCTCAAACTCCAGCTTCCAGTCATTGCCGATGCGCCGCGAGGCACTGAAGGCAAGCGCCGTCGCATCGCCTTCTGTATCGGTGATGGCCGCAGCCAGGAATTCCGTGCCCGCCTCGTCGTTCAGTCCGAGCCGCAGGCCAAGGAAAATATCATCCTCAAACAGCGGACCGGGAACGTTGTCTCCGCGGTCATCATAAAGGTGCTCAACGAGCAGTCCCAAGTCAGTGTCGGTCGCGTTGATGCCGTACCAGGTGTACTCGAAGCCACCGACCCACGCGGTGTGGGAATCTCCCTTCGCGGATTCATTCAGTAATTCGAGTTTCCAAAGCATGGAGTCCGTGGTTGCCTGCAGGTCGAGCGATGTCCGGTGCACAATTCCATAGTGGGGTTCAAGAACCCTTTCCACTGGCTGCGCCGGACTCGTGCACTCGAATGGTTTCGCAGAGCTTCCGTCGGCGCAGATGTCAATTACAGACAGCGTTGGTTCGCGTCCCGTACCCCGGAAGTGCGCCAAGCCGATGTCAAAATCCCCGATCGCATGCGACCATCGCAGCGCGAAGTCAATGTGGTCTCGCCCCGCTTCCGATTCATACGTGGCGCGGCTCGTATCGACGTATGGCTCGGTTCGAAGACGTCCGCTGCGACCTGGATAGGTCCGCTCGCGGAACCCGGGCAACACAAAAAAGTCAAGTGCACCCCAGTCGCGGATGAGGGTGAGGTTGACCATTGGCTGGCCAAGCTTTTCCTTGAGACCGACGTCCTCGATCACGTCAGTCTGGTTGATGACGTCGACGAGACTGTAGGATTCAGTGACGCCCCAGAACACGCGCCCAACGCCAGCTCGGAGTTCAAGGTCATCGAACACCCATTGGTACGTCAATTCCCTTACGTCGAAATGTGATCTTCGGCCGTCGGCCGAATCGACCCGTAGGAAGGGCGTGAACACCAGACTTCGTCGATCGTCCTGGAAAGGGAAGTAGAACTCAGGCTCGATCGCAAGCGATATGCCGTGATGGTTCTGAAAGGAATGTTCGGGCGAGTGGAAGAAGACGCGTGGCTCAATCTCCACGCGGCCACTGACCTCGATTGCCTCGACCGGGAGGGCTGCCGTTAACAGCGTGACATAGGCAAGAACAGCCCCGCTGCGTCGGGCGAATTCTGGCATGCACATAATTCTGGATTCCGCTGGCGTGTCCATAGGTGGATTCTTGTGAGTGGTCAATCGCTCATTAAGATTCGCGTCAGATCGAGGCGTCGACCGATCATCAGGTTGCGGTCGGGTGTGCCGACCGCACAGCGTAAGAAATCCAATACACTCGGAGCATGTCCGCAAACCGGAAGGCTGGCTTGAAAATGACCTCGACCATCTCTTGCCTGATGTGGGAGACTGAAGGCTGACCATTTGCCCTCCCCGCCAGTCATTGAGGTTCCTGTCCGGGACGCTCGACACCTACATTCCCGTTGGTAGTATCGAGATACGGGGTCACCCACGCAAGAGCATCCCCACTATGAACGAGCAATCCGGCAGCATTCGATTCGACATCGCTGCATGTCCTGAAGTTCGGAACAGATCGCTGTTTCCGGGATCGTGGGCCAAGAGTCGGTTATGCGCGAGCGTTTACCGAACCCGCTTGAGCGCATTCGGATTGAAGTCGCGGTCCCGGAGCCCCGTTCTGAACTGGTAGTCACCCCATTGAATCTCGGTGCTTTTGCCAGTCTGGTTGTTTACCATGTGCATTGACCCAGCGCGCCAGAATTTATCCAGATACTGGCGATAGTCCTTGATCGTGAGTGTTTTGAGCAGCGCATTCTTGCGGTCGTAGAACTCGGTTCTGATGATCTTCAGTATTTTACTGTCGATCCAGACGATTTGGCGGGTATACCCCGAGTTCTTGTACTCGGGGTAGTACTCGACGACTCTGGTCTCCTTCCCGTCAAGGTTCTCGTCGCGCAGCCATCTGTAGCTGAACTTCTCGATTTCCGGCGAAGAAAGATCCTCGTAAGCGAACTCGCTACCCATGAACGACCCAGACCTGTTTCTCGACGATATCCGCTTGACCCGCTTCAGTGCAGGCAGGAAGAGCCATTGCTCATCCGGTTTCGTCGCATGACTGAAACTGAGGAAGGCCGTCCCCTTGACATCCCTTGGGCTGTCAAACACGGTCAGGCTCCGGTCACCGTCGCCATCGACTTCCAACGTGCTGATCCGTAGCTCGCGGCGGCTTTCCTGCCCCTTCCGGTCGCGCAGGATCATGATCATGGAGGCGCTCTGGTCTCCCCAACCACGATTGCGGAGATCCATCTCCTTGACAATCGCGAGTCCCCTTTCTTCGGGAGACTGGGCAAATGCACTGGGTGCGAACGAAATCAGGAGTACCAGAATAGGTAGCAGCAGCTTCATCGGAAATCTCCATGCGGCCTGTTTGGCAGTCTATCGACAGGTCTCAGGGTGCGCAATCGGCTTTCATCTCACGAGTGCCGTCCGGACTCGCCGATTTGTGCGTATGCAGTTTGCTGCATCTATCGATTCAGGGCGTTTCGTGACGTGAAGTTCTGATTTCAAACTGGCCGGCCGCAATGGTATTCGCTCCATCATCCGTCGCCGACATCGGAGCCTGCTCAAGACCAAGGGAGATCGGGGCGGTGCTGATGGAGAGAACCCGGAGCTGCGGGGAATCCCCGTCGACGCGCTGGCCGAGACGGGCATAAGGCTGACGTTGGTGCACGTTCGGCACGACAGGCAGTTGGACATCATCGTAACCGAGCAGCCCGTAGACACGTCGACCGATGTCGGTAAGGCTTTCTTCGACATGCCCGGCGTCTTGTCGAGTTCGAAACCAACCGGATTTGTTCCGAGACGACGCGGACGCTGCCGGAAACGGCCGAAGTACGAGTGGTGTCCTGTGAAGTCTGGTGAGTCGGGACGTCCGACAGGACCGCTCAACCGACAAGATCGACTTCATAGGCCGACAGCTTTGTGTCGGAACTCGCCAGACGCAGGCCTTCGCAGCGGGCCTGTGCGATCAGCATCCGATCGAACGGGTCGGCGTGATGCGGCGGCAGCGTCGCGGCGGCATCTGCATGGGTCCAGGTGATGGGAAGGGGTCGGCACCCGGCATCCACTGCGATATCGAAGAGCTCCTCCGGCACCTGAAGTCTGCCAAGCGCACGCTTGATCCCGATCTCCCAGACGCTTGCCGCCGAGAGATAGAGATCGCCGTCTGAGATCGCCTGTGCCTGGGTCTCCGAGAGGCGCGGGTCGTTCAAGACCGCCCAGAGCAGGATATGTGTGTCGAGTAAGAGCCGCACTTAGGTCGCCGTGCTTCGCCCGAACATCTCCGCGACCTCATCATCGTCGGCAAACATGTCCTCCGGCAGGTAGAACGCACCTTCCATGGCTCCGATCAGGATGCGACCGACCGGACGGTCTGCGGCTACGATCCGGGCCACAGGGCGACCATAGCGGGTCAACTCGATCGCTTCGCCCGCCTCGGCACGGCGGACCAGTTCGGCGAACTGGGCCTTGGCTGCGGCAATGGCGATCTGCATGAGCATGCTCCCCTTAATCTGACCAACATATAGGTCATAAATGAAAGGGATGCAAGTATTTGATCGGCCCGTCGCCCATATGACCGGATCCGGTACCCTTGATCGGTTGGTGGAACCCGACCGAGACTACGCTCGGAGCGCTGCGCGAAAAAAAATACTCTCGAGGTTTGCGAGTCGGGGGGTCACTTCCGGATGTGGGGAGCACATCAAGCCAAGCAGGTAATTACGTATAGGTGCCCCGGATTTCGCGGTCCCATGTCCATTCCGAAATTCAGCACCGGAGGCTACTCGTTGCATTAAGCTCCCGACGTAGGGTGCCGCTGTCCCGTAAACGGATGACTCGATGCGTTCAGGTGGCCAAGGATCAATAAGAGCACCTCCCGCGACCATCCAAACCGCTTCATCTGGACGCCAGGGACGGTCTGGACGGGCAATGCGACCACGTCTCCCGAATTTAGGGTCGTCCGGAGGGGGCGACGAACATTTCGCTGAGGAAGATGGTAGCGAGCAGCATGCATCTTACTGTGGTCAGCTTCGCTATGTCTGGCGATAGGGAAATGCGCATCCTGTCCCTGCTGCGATTGCGAATGCGATTGACCGAATGATTATGTAGACGAGATTGAGATTTCGGGTGACCACTTCGACGCTTGGGTCAAGGCCGATGATGACGAGGTCCCCCGGAAGGCCGGCAATCAATCCGAAGGCACGATTCGCAAGTAAGGGAGTCGAAACACGAGCACCGCACTCCTTTCCATCATTCACTGAATCAGGAGCGAGGATTCCCCGCACATCGCCGACTCCACAGCTATCCTGGTTCTTGGTGATCTGTTTGATGTGAGCGTGGGCGATGCAGTCAACTGTGCTTCCCGACTCACCGCGGTCGGTCCCCAACGCCTGCAACTCTGACAATGCAGGAAGTCGGCGGTATCGTCCAAGGACGCATTGGTGGGTGTGCTTTCGCTGGCGGTGTCCGTATCGCAATGACACCACATCACGGTGACCGAAAATCTGATCGTCGTGCCTACCGGATTCGCTTCGGCAGCTGGCAAGAGAGATCGCGTGTTTTCTGGCCTCGCCATACGAAGGTTTCGACGTCGCCCGTCTACCTGGTTCCTGTCGTGCCCGCCACGTCGGGCAATGTCCAGGACTCCGCTGGACCGAACCATGGCGGAACGCGGTAATGATGCCGTTCCGTCCATGTGGACACCGATGAAACGGCTTCCAGGTCATTCGCTGCAACGAGGTGAAGTCACACCATGCAGGAACTGCACCCAACGATGGCTTGAGGATGGACCCCGTCCGGTCTAGAGCGAACGGCGCAAAGGACTTTAGCATGCTGTTGGAACCGGAAATCGTGGTTATTGGCGGGGGCAATGCTGGCCTTTGTGCCGCAATTTCTGCCGCAGAAGCCGGTGCCCGGGTGTTGCTGCTCGAGGCGGCGCCACCACCATATAGAGGCGGCAATTCCCGCCATACGCGGAACTTTCGCTGCATGCACAATGGACCGCTCGGCCCGTTGGTCGATAGCTATGCCGAAGAGGAATATCTCACCGACCTCCTGAAAGTCACAGAAGGAAAGACCGAGGAATCTCTGGCTCGGCTGGTGATAATCTCCTCTGAGGAGTGCCTGCCGTGGATGGAGGCCCACGGGGTGCGCTTCCAACCTTCTCTTTCCGGAACACTCTCACTTTCTCGGACGAATGCGTTCTTCTTGGGAGGGGGGAAAAGCCTGGTCAACGCCTATTACCGTGTCGCCGAGGCGCTCGGGGTGTCGGTGCAATACGAGGCACCGGTTTCACATCTGGAACTCGACGGCGATCGGATTGTTCGAATTGACTTCACCGCAGACGGTGAATCCAGATCGACGAAGCCCAAGGCGGTCGTCGTCGCATCAGGTGGATTCCAGGCCGACATGGAGTGGCTCACGCGCGCATGGGGTCCCGCGGCGGAGAACTTCCTTGTCCGCGGAACACCCTACAACCGTGGCGAAGTGCTCGCTGACCTAACGAACCAAGGCGTGGAGAAAGTGGGTGATCCAACCCAATGCCACGCCGTTGCGATCGATGGTCGGGCACCAAAATTCGATGGGGGTATCGTTACCAGACTCGACTGCGTTCCGTTTTCGATCGTGGTCAACAGGAACGGTGAACGATTCCACGACGAGGGCGAAGATGTCTGGCCTAAGCGATATGCCATTTGGGGCAGGCTGGTTGCGGCGCAACCCGATCAGGTGGGCTACGTCATCATCGACGCCAAGTCGCTGGATCTCTTCATGCCATCGGTGTTTCCTCCCATAACGTCGGACACGCTGGAAGGGCTAGCGGCAGGCCTGGACCTTCCCCAAAGGCGGCTGCGCAATACTGTGGAGGAATTCAACGATGCGTGTGGAGATACGTCTGGGTTCCACCCGACCGAACTCGACGGCGTATCTACGATTGGACTCACACCGCAGAAGTCCAACTGGGCGCGACCGATCGACACGCCGCCCTACTATGGCTATCCTCTTCGGACCGGGGTTACCTTCACGTATCTCGGCCTGAAGGTGGATGAGAACGCCCGGTGCTCCATTGGTGCCAAGCCAATGGCGAATCTCTGGGCGGCGGGTGAGACCATGGCTGGGTCCGTTCTTGGTCAGGGCTATCTCGCCGGGTTCGGCATGACCATCGGTACGGTCTTCGGACGAATCGCTGGACGGGAGGCCGCCTCCCATGTCAGCTGACCTGATTCAGGAAGCGCGGCGACAGGCGGAAATCTGCAATGCCTGCCGCTACTGCGAAGGCTATTGCTCGGTGTTTCCCGCACTACATGCACAGCGGGCCATCAGCGACGGGGACATCACCCAACTTGCGAATCTCTGCCACAATTGCCGCGGCTGCTATTATGCCTGCCAATACGCAGCTCCGCACGAATTTGACCTGAACTTTCCCCTTGCGCTCGCCGAAGTTCGGCAGGACACTTGGCAGTCCTTTGCATGGCCAAAGGGTGTTGCTGTGTTGTTCGATGGCCGGGGAGTGTCCATTGCGTTCGGAATCGTCGCTGCCTTCCTGGTCCTTCTGGCACTGGCTTCCTGGCTTCGCCCTGAAGAAGGGGATGGCTTCTACGCCTATATCTCCCATGGATTGATGGTGACGATTTTCGCGCCGGCATTCCTGTTGCCAATTCTGGCGGTGGCTGTCTCACTCCGTTCTTACTGGCGTCATGTCGGAGGAGGGCGGATCACTCCGGCCGATATCATGGATGCGCTGCATTCGGTGGGGAGGTTGAAGGATCTTGAGGGTGGCCATGGTGATGGCTGCAATTTTGAGGACAGGGACCGGTTCAGCCATGCCCGTCGTCAGGCCCATCAGGCGACGCTTTTGGGGTTTCTTCTCTGCTTTGGGTCCACCGTCAGCGGTACGGTGCTGCACTATGGGTTTGGAGTGACGGCGCCTTACGGGATATTCAGCCTTCCCAAACTTCTTGGAGTTCCGGGAGGCCTCCTGCTCTGTTCCGGGACCGCCGCGCTCGCGTGGCTGAAGCTACGGGCGGACCCGGATCTCGGTTCGCCATCGGTATGGGGTGGGGAAATGGCCTTCGTTCTTCTGATGTTCCTGATAGGGGCGTCGGGTCTCGGTCTATATGCAGCGACTGGAACCGGAGCGGTGATGTGGCTGCTACCTTTTCATCTGGGCGCGGTGTTGACTTTCTTCCTTCTCACTCCGTATTCGAAGATGGTTCATGGATTCTATCGGCTGGCGGCGCTCATGAGAGATGCTTCCCGCAGGAGGGCCGAAAGCTCATTCCATGTCTGACGGCGATGCGCCGAGCTGCGAGGATATCCTACCCGCGAAAAGGCTGGTGTCGCACCTCGGAGTGGAAGTAGGAAACAGGAAATGAAAATCTATTTGACTAACGTCTTTGTCGATGACCAAGGCAAAGCTGAGAAATTCTACACTGGTATCCTCGGTTTTAGGGTGAAGAACGATGTCCCCTTAGGTGAACATCGTTGGTTGACAGTTGTCTCCAATGAAGACCCTGAAGGAACGGAATTGCTACTTGAGCCAAGCGATCATCCAGCTGTGAAACCCTGCAGGGATGCACTGGTTTCCGATGGCATTCCGGCGCACTCCTTTCAGGTTAAAGACCTTGACGCGGAGCGGAAAAGACTGGGCGAACTTGGCGTAGCGTTTGTTCAGGAGCCGATGGATGCAGGTCCTGTTCGCATGGCCATGCTCGACGATACATGCGGTAACCTCATTCAACTCATTGAGATGAAAGACGCTGCTCCAGAGTGATCGCCACCTAAGCCAGAATGGTCTCTACCCGAATATCAACAGCAGCCGTTCGGGCGAACTCCAGAATCCGGTAGAATGAACTCATTGCCGACAACCTGCACTAACCGCAAGAAACGGGTCGCCGGACGTAAGTCCGGGCTGCTACCGCCACTGTGTTGTACAGTTGAAGGACGCTCGAGCTTTGCCCCGACAGCCCACGCAAGCGATGGACTTGAAGGCTACACTCATGCTGCTGCTGCTTGCGGCGGTATGGGGCGGTTCGTTTTTCTTCGGCGAAGTCGCGTTAAGCGAAGTCCCTCCTCTCACAATAGCGCTTCATCGAGTGTTATGGGCGGTGCCAGTCCTTGCGCTGATAGTTCGCTATCAAGGACTGAGCATCCCGCAGTCAGCAAGGATCTGGGGCGCGTATCTTGTCATGGGAGCACTCAACAACGCGATCCCATTTTCGTTGATCTTTTGGGGGCAAACGCAGGTCAGTAGCGGATTGGCATCAATACTGAATGCAACGACCGCAATGTTCGCCGCTGTCGTCGCTGGTATCCTTCTGAAAGATGAATCCTTGACGCAAAAGAAGATCGTTGGAGCTGCATTGGGCATCGCGGGCGTGGCATCAATTATGGGGCCAAGCGCGTTGACCGAATTCAACCTAGGCAATCTCGCGCAGCTCGCGATTCTTGGTGCCTCCCTCTCATATGCCTTCGCGGGTGTTTGGGGCAGAAGTGCGCTTTCCGGCCAACCGCCGCTCGTGAATGCCCTTGGGATGTTGGTTGGCAGCACCATTCTGATGATCCCGATTGTTCTGATAGAGAATGGCACCCCGAGTTTCAACCTGACCGCAGGCGTCTGGGGCGCATTGTTGGGCATGGCCACGCTTTCAACCGCATTGGCCTATGTCCTGTATTTTGCGATTCTGGCTCGAGCAGGCGCGGCCAATCTTCTGCTTGTGACTTTGCTTATCCCACCTTTCGCAATCGGCCTTGGCGTGACGTTTCTCGGTGAACGTATGGAGCCCGAAGCATGGGTTGGATTTGGCATCATTGCATTGGGGTTCGCAGTGACAGATGGTCGGCTTTTCTCCCGACCTGTTTTTACAAAACAGCGACCGTAGCTCAATTCGAAAGCTACAAAGCCGTCATTCGCCGTGCCGAAGTAACCTGGTAGGAATGGGCTCGCTCGAGACATTGGAGCGCACGCAGCATCTATATCCGGTGATCTCTACGGGTTTTCGAAGGCGACCCGTTCCGAACATTTGCGATGTCGTCTGGTGCTGCGGCGCTACATTCCTCTAGACAATCGTTCGGCTGCCTAAAATTCGGGGCTTATAACCAATACTTGACGCCGCTCGCGGCGGCGGCTAAGCCCGGCGCATGTGGAACGGAATCATCCCGGCAGCGAAGAAGCTGTTGGTCATTAGCATCGCGGCGGTTGTAGCGATGGCTGGTGTAGGACCGCAAGATGCGCAGTCACACCTGCCTGAATGGCTTGTGTCTCTTGGTCTGCCGGGGTTCGAATGCATACTGACTCCAGAAGTGGACACCACCGTATTCTGGGGGTGGCCTCATGTTCTTGGCCATATTGTTTCTGCGCACCCCGCTCACCAAGATTGTGGACAAGCTGTTTTCTGAACGCGAGGTTCACATCCATAATCACTACCGTAAGCGCCATCATCGGCGCGATTTCGATCCCACCGACGGTGCTGAAGCGGCGCGCCGACGCGCGGATGAGGCCATGCGTCAACATATGAACGATGACTGAAAGGAGGATGCCGATGCGGCGACGTACGAAATCAGAGCAACGAGAGTACATCCCTGGCCGCGCTCGCCAGCTTGCGAGGTCTGGCGAATTCTCGGGATGGTGGGAAATCGAACGTCATCTTGTGTCTGAAGAACATTGCCCCGAAGCCCGCCACTCTCTCGACCGCGAAGATTTCAGAGATGAACTGGACCGTCTCTGCGAAGAAGCACAATCAAGACTTCCAAGAGAACACTCCGATGACGATTGAGGGCGTCGGGCTGGTAGCAATAAGCCTCTGCATCCTTCTCTCGCCGCTATTGTATGCATGTTACTTGGAGTGGTTGGAGAACCGTCGTGGCGGTGCTTCCGACTGGCATAAAGCCCGTATCCGCGACCCTTGCGCACAGCTAGGCCAAAAGCCACCGCCAGAGGAAGAACTGGAAGCGCTGTCGTTCAAGAAGGCCACGCAAATGGCCAACAGGTTGGATCATTCCATGAGTATCAGGAGGGAGTTAGATATGGCACGCGGAGTCCCGATGATCGACCCCAAGGTGCACTTGAAGGGCGCAACGCCGGAGAAACTGGCCCGCGCCCTTCTGCGAAACCGCAATCCCGCCTTACGACCCGGCCGCGTTGGAAAGCCCGTTGTCGGCGATCAGGTCGCGGAGCAGGAGGTTCCGTCCGACGAGTCGGGCGACGGTATCCCGCATCTGGCAAAGGGTGTCTGAATCGCGGATGTTGTGCTTGCCTTCGAACTCGTTGACGTACCGCTGCAGATGCTTGGGAGACATCTTGTGAAAGGTTCCCTTGTGCGCCCGCTTGAGCATCGACCAGAACGACTCGATGCCGTTGGTGTGCGCCATGCCGTCAACGTACTGGCTGACGGAGTGCTTGACCGTCTCGTGCGGGTTCGGGATGCCCTCGTAGGCCGCTGCATCGTCCGTGTAGACGACGGTATCGGGGTTGGTCACATCGGCCACGAAGCCTTGGAGCGTGGCCTTGTCGGTCGAGCGGACGACCCGTGCCTCGACCTTGTTGGACTCACGGCACTTGGCTCCGACAACCGCCGTCATGTCAACCGCGCCCCGGCCCTTGAGCTTCTTGCGCTCGGCGTTCGACTTGTTCTTGCGCTTGCCGCCGAAGTAGGTCTCGTCAAACTCCACCGGGCCGTCAAACGGCTCGTTGTCCTCGTTGCAGGCCCATGCCTCGCGAATGCGCATCATCATGAACCATGCCGCTTTCTGGCTGATGCCAAGATCGCGGTGCAGCTTCATGCTCGAAACGGACTTGAGGCTCGTGATGCAGAGATAGATGCCGATGGCCCACTTGCGCATCGGGATGTTGGACGCCTGCATGGGCGTGTTCGTCTTCACGCTGAAATAGGAACGGCAATCCTTGCAGTGGTAAGGCATCGGCCTCCCGCTCTTGACGACGCTGGTGCGGTCGCTTCCGCACTTGCCACAGGTGCGCTTGCCTTCCGGCCAGATGCGGCCCTCGAACCATCTGGTTGCGGCCTCGTCCGTGGGGAACATATCCATCATCTCGACGAGGGTCATGCCTTCGCGGTGGGATCTTCCGGGGGCTGGATGCGGCATTCCGGTCTCAGTTTTCTGTTGCCGGCAATATAGGGGCGTGCGCAGGAAATGTCAAGTATTGGTTATAAGTCCCTAAAATTCCGCCCTCCTCAACAAACGCCCATCCCTTCCATCGCCGTACAATCTTGGGATCACCTCTTCATCCGAAGCCGAAATAGGGCGGTCTTCCAGGTCGCGGGGCAGATCGGTGTCGATCAAGATGAAATTGTACTGCAGTTTGCCGGAGCTAACCAGCTCTTCAATTATCTTCAGCAAGTTGTTCTTTCTTTCGGTTGTCGAGACCCTCGAACACACCATCGTGGAACACAAAACCGAAAGACCAGGTGCCCTCATATACACCCAAAGGCGCCAATTCAAGGGGAACGCCTATCAGTTCTTGGTAACTCGTTCCGTCTGACAAACTTGATGTTGTGGTCGAGCTTCCCGCTGGAGGGCCGAAAGCTGATCGTACGTCTGACGGTGGTGCGCCAACCCGCGAGGATATCCTCCCTGAGAGATGGCCGGCGTCGCACCTCCGAGTGGAAGTGGGGCATCATGAAACCACGGGGTTGATATCCTCTCAGGTATCCGCGGAGTATACCGCCCGGCACCGGTTGCCAGATGTGGAAAGGAGCCGCCTGACCTAAGGATCGTGCGGCCATTTTGGGGGAGCGCCTTGCGGACACTCCAAAGGGGTGACCGTGTGGCTGGGGTGGTAGGATTCGAACCTACGGTACACGGTACCAAAAACCGCTGCCTTACCACTTGGCCACACCCCAACGACTCCCGGTAGCTACGCGATTCGCTCGTATGCTTCAAGCCCTGATCGTCGAAATTTGCGTCCCTAGATGCGCACCGGTACCGATTTGGCCAGATGATCCATATCCATGAGCGTCTTGAGCAGTCCTGGCATGCGGTCAAGTTCGATCATGTTCGGTCCGTCCGAAGGTGCCGTATCGGGTGCTTGGTGCGTTTCGATAAATACTCCCGCGATTCCAAGCGAAACGGCCGCGCGAGCAAGCACCGGCGCGAACTCGCGCTGTCCGCCGCTGGCGCCGCCCAGTCCGCCCGGCTCCTGAACGGAATGCGTTGCATCCATAATGACCGGGTATCCAGTCGCTGCCATCTGCGGTAGGCTCCGCATGTCTGTCACCAGCGAATTGTAGCCGAACGAGGTGCCGCGCTCCGTCAATAGGATACGGTGGTTCCCGGAGCCTTCGACCTTTGCCGCAACATGGGCCATATCCCAAGGGGCAAGGAACTGCCCCTTCTTGATGTTGACCGCCGCCCCGGTTTTCGCGGCGGCGACAAGCAAGTCGGTCTGGCGACTGAGAAATGCCGGGATCTGAATAACGTCGACGGCGTCCGCAGCCTGAGCGCATTGTTCGGGTAGATGCACGTCAGTCAGCACAGGGACATCCAGCGCAGAGCGCAGGTCCGAAAGGATATTGAGCCCGGCATCCATTCCAACGCCGCGCTTGCCGGATAACGACGTTCGGTTCGCCTTGTCGAAAGATGACTTGAACACGTAGCCTGCACCAACGGCACCGCAGAACTCGACCATTCGCCCGGCTATCATTTGAGCGTGATCGGAAGACTCCAGCTGGCAAGGTCCTGCAATGACGATCAACGGCAGGTCGTTGCCAAACTTCAATCCGCCGATGGGAACCTCCTTCATCTTCATTCCAGATCCTGCTGTTCTGTATGCAATGTGGGTTGACGGGGAGATTTGCCGTGCCTGCTGGCCCCGAACGTCGGTTATGAAGCGATGGATCCACGCGCCCAGACGCCGTCTTCCCGCCTTGTCTGGGTCGATGCCTTGATCAGCTACTCCACTGTCTATTGCCAATTCAGTCTTTGTATGCCTTGTGCGATGACAATCTTCAATTCGCAATCAGGCCGGACCTGGGTGACGATGATCTCTCCGCATCGGATATCTCTGTCGCCGATTCCTTCCTGAACATCCGCCATTGGCAAGGAATGAAACAACCGCCCTCTCAAACGTTGCCCGGTGCGGTCCGCCGGACCCGAGGTGATGCAGGTGGATCCAGCACTCAGGATCGGGGGGGACAGGGTGCACGGCCCTGGAGGGATTCCATGGGAACCCATAACGACAGTCCGCGTCTGGTCTGTCTACCGGTGGGAGTTGCCTGACCTGCCGCTTGGTTCCTCAATCAGTTATGGATCTTCTCGATCCGTAGCAATCGCCCGGCAATGATCGCGATGACAGCGGCGAAGAAGCTGAGAAGCGCACCCATCTTTGCAGCGTCCTGAACGGACAGGCCTTCGAGAACAACGCCTCCTTCGAATGCGACCGCGGCGATAAACAGCGATACTGTGAATCCAATTGCGGCAACCAATCCGATGACGAACAGATCGGACGTTCGCATGTTCTTCGGAAGGCCGAGTTTCAGCGGATACGCGGCAAACCATCCAAATAGCGCGATGCCAATGGGCTTGCCGATCAACAGACCCGCCAACACTAGCCAAGTCGGAGCGCTGATCACCGAAAACTCAACACCGGCATTCAGGAGTCCGAAAAAGAACAGAATGATCTCAACAGGATACTTCAGAATGTGCTCAATGTGGTTCAAAAGGTCGTGCAGATATACTTCCGCCTCGCTAAAGAACCCGAAGGCACGGTCGGCGTGAGGAATGGTGGGAACGATGGGCAGCAGACCAAGTGCGGGATGGAGTCCGCTTTGCTGAAAGCCGTACCAGCTCAACGCTCCGGCGGCCGCATAGGGCCAGAATGACAGTCTTTCGCGCACCCAGGTCGAGCGCCTCCGCAATTGGTCTCCACGGTCAAGATGGCGCGGCAGCCAGTTGAAGAGCAGGAATACTCCCACTGCGGCGCCGACGGACAGAAGAAGCCACGCCGGAACGACTTCGCCACTTGGGTAGAATACGGCAAGGATCAATAGGCCAGCGGCGTCGTCGGCGATCGCCAGAAGTAGCAGGAAACGCACAGCTGGATGACCCGCTCCGAATACAATTCGGCCTACGACGTAGGAGAATGCGATGTCAGTGGCAGTCGGGATCGCCCATCCTCGCTGCACGGCATCGTAGGTGTCGGACCCGAGAAGGGCGGCTAGGCCGAGATACACTGCTATCGGTCCGAACATACCACCAGCGGTTGCGAACAGGGGAGTCGCCGCCTTTCGCCCACGCAGGCTTCCGTTCTCCATTATCACGGCTTCCCAGACTTCTTTCGCGGCGATGGCGAAGAAGAAAGCCATCAACACGTCATTGACCAGAAAGTGCAGTGTCAGGGTGCGGTGGACCTTCCCGTCCTCGTCATAATGGGCATGTCCGATTATGAAGTCGTCAACCAGTACGAATTCGACAAAGTCGTGGTAACTATGTGGCGAAAAGTTGGCCCAGAACAGCGCCAACACCGCACCCGCCAACAGCAGTACCGAATAGGTAGATACAAAATTCCAGACCCGGTACATCAACCCTCCCCCCGAATCTCTGCTGGCGCCGGGGATAGGCTAACTCTGGGGATTGGGCAACGAGGTTGTGGGAAGACAGTGCGGATCATGCGACTAGGTTCCACGAGATGCCCGCAATGAAGGCTCCGACGAAGGCGAAGCCAATATAGGCCGCGAAAACCCGGGGCCTCACGAGAGCCCAGACAGCAATTGCGGCGGGAATGCAACTGATGCCTCCAGCGATGACAAAGGACATGGCCGCGCCGTCCGACATTCCCTGTTCGAGCAGTGCGTCCACCAAGGGAACAGCGGCGTAGCCGTTCAGGTAAGCTGGAGCACCAACCAGTGCTCCCAGCAGGACCGGAATTGGCCCACTTCCACCAAGAACGGTCGCGATCAACTCAGCAGGAATGTACTCCAGCATGATCGCTTCTATGAGATATGCGAGCAGAAGCCATTTTCCCAGAAAGAACGCATTGTCGAAGGCTGTAATCCCAAAACTTCGCCTACGCTCCGCCTCTTCCCAGAATGCCCATCTCGGGCGACCGGCAAATGGGCTTGACCGACCGCAGCAGGATCCGCAGCCATTCGCTGACCTTGCTTTGAGCGCGTCGGTAAAGATCAGGCTCTGGGAGAGTGATTTCACGGTAAATCCGCCCATGAGGCCGACGCCAACCGCAGCGATGGTTTTGGCCGTCGCGAATTCCCATCCCAAGGTACCGGAGGTGATCAGGAACATCGCTGGGTCCATCAATGGCGAACTGAGCCAGAACGCCATAACTGCCGACAGAGGCGCACCGAGAGCCAGGAGCGCCGCGATGAAAGGGATCACCTCACACGAGCAGAACGGAGAAAGTCCACCCAATAGCGCCGCCAGCAGTATCATGCGCGTCTCACGCCCTTCAAAGGCTTTGGCAAGCAAGGTCTCCGCTCCAGTCGCTTTCATGTAAGCCACTGCAAGTACAGCGAACACGATGAATACGGCGGTATGTGCGATAGCATTGCCGGCAAATGAGATTGTGGGCCAAACCTGTGCTGGATCGACTAGCGCCAAAGCCGCGGGAATCGTGACGACCGCAAGCAGCACCCTGTCGACCCGCTTCCAGAATGCCTGTGTCTCAGGAAACAGTTGAGTTAGTTCAGTCATTTTCCTCTGCTTCGTAGCGGGTGGTTGCGTCGGCGCAGCATTCAGAAAGCAGGAACCGCGACAGCGATTTCATTTCATCATATGCCGCCGCCGCGCAAATGATGGAGCGCCCCATGCGGGTCTGCCTGACCAGTCCGGCTTGGGTAAGGATCTTCAGATGATGGGTCAGAGTTGATCCTGTGACCCCCGACCGTTCGCCGAGCTCGCCAATGCTCAACCCTTCCGGACCTGCGCGTACGAGAGGGTTCAGCACGGCAAGCCGCTGCTCCGATCCGAGCGCGGCAAAGGTCGAGGCAGCCTCCCTGACGTTCATGTTGGATTCTCGTTGTGCACCCATAACTCGATATTTCTAGAATTATCGAAATAATGTCAAGAGGACTCTTCCGATGATCGACTGGGATGTTTATCGGTTTGCAGCTTCTGCGACCAACTTCATCCCGGCTGCAATGTACCCGACGTCGTTTGGACAGGGGATCTGAAGACATGCCGTACAAGGCTCGCCTCAGGTGGATGGACCGGATGGACTCCTGGCTGTTTGCGAAAGTCGCTCAGGTGGAAGAGGGTGCTGTCGGTAGTTGTAAGGGTCGCTGAATGGCAGCGAAGTGTTATAGAGGAATGTAATGGAAGTCTTTGGCCGATCCAGTCACGGGAAACGTCGCCCTCGAGATTGCAGGCAAGCGGATGGATCCGGAGGCCTTCCGAGGATAGGAACCAGTGTGGCGCAGGCTTGGGGCGGGCACGTTCAAGTCGATGGGCCGCGGCCGTGGTCTTACGCTCGAAACAGGTGGCATTGTCGGACACGACCGGATTCAATTTGAGCCATGGCAATGCACGAGACCATTACGGCTCTTCGACACGAAATCGCTTCCTGCCGCCTCTGTTCAGGGAGGTTCGCTCAGACGCACACGGGGCATGAACCCCGCCCGGTGGTCTGGTTCAGGGATAGTCCGCTGATACTTATCTGCGGTCAGGCGCCGGGAATGCGGGTACATTCGTCGGGCGTGCCGTTCGATGATCCATCCGGTGACCGGCTAAGGGATTGGATGGAATTGAGCCGTGATGAGTTCTACGACATCAACCGCATCGCGATCATCCCGATGGCGTTCTGTTTTCCGGGATACGACGCCAAAGGCTCTGACCTTCCGCCGCCAAGGGTGTGTGCGGAGACATGGCACGGACGACTCATGCGCGCATTGCCGGAGATTCCTCTCATTCTATTGGTTGGCGGATATGCACATCGGTGGCATCTACGCTGCTCCAGCACGGTGACCGAGACCGTTTTCGGCTGGCGGGACCATGCGCCCCGCTGTTTTCCGTTACCTCATCCAAGTTGGCGAAACACCGGCTGGCTGAAGAGAAACCCCTGGTTTGAACTCGACCTATTGCCCGAGCTTCGCAGACGCGTCCGGGATGTGATGAATGATTGAGGACTGACTGAAGGCGCGTAGGCATCGCGGGGGGGAATGCAGACTCAGGAATACGGCACTGAACGTGGGTTTTTTGAAGACGCTAAACAGTTGCGCATGGACATTGAAGCTATATCATGGTCGCCAGCCGTGATCGTTGAGCCAAGTTTCTGTTAGGTCGGAATGTGACTATGGAAGCCCCTGAGACCGAAATCGTCGAGACCATGCGGGTTGCGTGCGATGGTGGAGAGGGTGCACTCGGGCATCCCCGCGTATGGTTATCGATCCCGCCGGACAGGGGTTGGATCGAATGCGGATATTGTGACAAGAAGTTCATTCACAGGGATTTTGCGGAGCAGACCGGATCCTGATCCGGAAATCACCTGCATCGGCAATTCGAGTTCCTGGATGGAAGGGAGAGCGGCAATGCGTTTCGGCACAGGGTGCCATCTGCATCTGATCGATGGCTCAGCGTTCATCTTCCGTGCATATCACGCCCTGCCACCGCTCAAGCGAAAGTCAGATGGG
The DNA here is from genome assembly GCA_965203605.1 of Paracoccaceae bacterium. Classification (GTDB taxonomy): domain Bacteria; phylum Pseudomonadota; class Alphaproteobacteria; order Rhodobacterales; family Rhodobacteraceae; genus JAPOUP01. The sequence goes on from OZ241902.1 coordinate 708,683, forward strand.
TTGCCGGTGGGGGCGGTCAGCGGCTTCGTGAACATGCTCTTCAAATTCCTCAGGGAAAGCAACGGTTCCGATGCTCCCACGCACGCCGCGGTGGTCTTCGACTATTCCGGGAAGTCATTCCGCAACGACATTTTCCCTGAATACAAAGCTCACCGTCCGCCAACACCAGAGGATCTGGTGCCGCAGTTTCCGTTAACCCGCGACGCCACACGCGCGTTCAACATCGCCTGTATTGAAGTCGAGGGATACGAAGCCGACGACGTCATCGCGACGCTTGCGCGGCAGGCTCGGGAAGCGCACGGACGAGTGACGATCGTGAGTTCCGACAAGGATTTGATGCAACTTGTGGGCGGCGGTGTGGAAATGCTGGATCCAATGAAGAACCTCCGTATCGGGGTAGAGGAGGTTGAATCAAAATTCGGAGTAGGTCCAGATCGGGTGATCGATGTGCAATCGCTCTCCGGAGACAGCACAGACAACATTCCAGGTGCGCCGGGAATCGGGCCGAAGACGGCGGCTCTGCTAATCAATGAATACGGAGACCTCGACTCACTGATCGCGCGGGCCAATGAAATCCGCCAACCCAAGCGCCGCCAGACGCTGACCGACAATGCGGACCAGATCCGCATTTCGCGAGAGCTGGTGACACTCGACCAAAGCATGGCTCTCGAAATCGGTCTGGATGACCTTGAAGTAAAGGATCCGGAGCCTGAAACGCTTCTGGAATTCCTCACGTCCATGGAATTCCGCACTGTAACCAAACGTGTGGCAGAGGCTTTTGGCGTTGAGCCGCCGGCTGTTGGGATGCAGGCACGTCAGTCGCAGGAGGATTCTTCGGAGGTCGTTCCATTCGACCGAACTGCCTATGAGCAGGTCAATGATGCGGTAGCGCTCCAGACGTGGATCGATCGAATTCGCCAACGCGGCTATGTTGCTGTCGATACAGAAACAACCGGTCTGGACGAAATGCGTTCGGAGCTTGTGGGCATATCGCTCTCGGTCGAGCCGGGGCAGGCTTGTTATGTGCCGTTGATACACAAAGCGAGTCAGTCTGACGACCTGTTCGGTTCCAATGAACTGGCCAAAGGTCAGATGTCGCCCACCCAGGCACTGGAGATGCTCAAGCCGGTGATGGAGGACGACGCCATCCTGAAAATCGGCCAGAACATGAAATACGACGCCAAGATCTTCGCCTGCTACGGCGTTGAGGTCGCGCCAATCGATGACACCATGCTCATGAGCTATGCACTCCATGGAGGCAGCCACGGCCATGGCATGGATCTGTTGAGTGATCGATACCTCGGCCACAAGCCGATTTCGATCAAGGAATTGCTGGGAAGCGGCAAATCGGCCATCACTTTCGACCGGTTGGCTCTAGAACAGGCCACTGAATATGCCGCTGAAGACGCTGACATAACCCTGCGACTCTGGAAGGCATTCAAGCCGCAGCTTCATCGCGAACGCGTATCGACAGTCTATGAGACGCTGGAACGACCTATGGTGGCGGTACTGAAGCGCATGGAGATGGAGGGTATCACCGTTGACCGGAATGTTCTCTCTCGCATGTCAGAGAAGTTCAGCCAGACAATGGCACGGTTCGAGGAGGAAATTCACGAACTTTCTGGCTGCACTTTCAACGTTGGGTCTCCGAAGCAGCTCGGCGAAATACTCTTTGACAAGATGGGCTTTCCCGGTGGCAAGCGCGGCAAGAATGGAGCCTATTCCACCTCGGCAATCGTGCTGGAGGATCTTGCGACTGAGCATGAAATGCCCGCACGAGTGCTTGACTGGCGACATATTGCCAAGCTGAAGTCGACCTATACGGATACCCTGCAGGAACATATCAATCCGGATACCGGAAGGGTTCACACATCCTATTCGATCGCAGGTGCATCAACCGGTCGGTTGGCTTCGACCGACCCAAACCTTCAGAATATCCCGGTGCGTACTGAAGAAGGTCGCCGTATCCGCGAAGCGTTCGTCGCTGCACCGGGGAAGCTTCTGGTGTCTCTGGATTATTCCCAGATCGAACTCAGGATTCTCGCCCATTTCGCCGATATTCCTGAATTGAAGAGAGCATTTGCGGATGGGCTGGATATCCATGCGATGACAGCGTCAGAAATGTTCAATGTTCCGCTCGAAGAGATGACTCCGGAAATCCGTCGCCAGGCCAAGGCAATTAACTTCGGAGTGATCTATGGGATTTCGGGTTTTGGTCTCGCTCGCAATCTACGTATTCCGCGTAAAGAGGCTCAGGGTTTCATAGACCGCTATTTCGAACGGTTTCCGGGTATCCGCAATTACATGGATGAGATAGTTCGGTTCGCCAAGGACAACGGCTATGTCCAGACTCTATTTGGCAGGAAGGTCCATACACCGGATATCAACGCCAAGGGACCTCGTGCGGGATTTGCCCAACGGGCAGCAATCAACGCACCGATTCAGGGTACCGCCGCTGATGTGATCCGTCGCGCAATGATCCGCATGGATGCGGCGATTGCGGGTTTGCCGGCCAGGATGTTGCTGCAGGTACATGACGAATTGGTCTTCGAGGTTGGGGAAGACGCGATTGAGGCAACTGTAGCGGCGGCTCGAGAAGTGATGGAGAGCGCGGCACATCCCATTGTTCAACTTGATGTGCCTTTGACGGTTGATTCTGGGAGGGGTGCCAACTGGTCGGAAGCTCATTGAACAGGCCGCAGGTGTTCTGTCGCTTGCCCGGGCACTCCTTTGGTGAGTGTCAGTTGATTCATTTGATGGACAATCCTGTTTTGACGGTTGGATCAACCTGATGGCACCGGCTGCGGAAAATGCCGAAAGTGTTGAGGTTCGGTGTCGTTCGGAACTTCGGGCGTGGCTGTCTTCGCACCATGGTCAGGCCGAGTCAGTTTGGCTGGTGACATGGAAGAAGCATACGCCGTATTACCTTCCATACGGCGAGATGATTGAGGAATTGCTTTGCTGGGGGTGGATCGACAGCCAGACAAGAAGAGTCGATTCGGATCGGACGAGTGTGCTGGTCGCGCCCAGGAACTCGAAATCGGCCTGGTCTGCGGTCAACAAGTCCAAGGTTGAAGCTGCGCGTGCCAACGGTTTGATGATGCCTGCTGGAGAGGCACTGATCGCGGCGGCGAGAGCCAACGGAATGTGGAAATTCCTCGAAGACGTGGAGAGGTTGGAACGACCGGCTGACCTGGATACTGCGCTTGGAAGGTCCATCGAAGTTTGGGAAAGCTGGCCCCGAAGCATAAGGCGTGCGACACTGGAATGGATAAAGACCGCAAAGACGGAAAGAACCCGGAAGAGGCGGATTGGGGAGGCATCGGCAGCAGCGCGGAAGGGGCGAAGGCCCAAGCCGTTTTCGCGGCAAAGGCCGTGACCTCAAGATCCGTGCATGTGCGCAGGTCAACCGTAGCGACAGTTTTTCCGGGTTTGAGCGCAGCGCAGGTCTGTTTCGCGGACCGGGCAGATTGACGTGACGTCCCTGGATTGAGTTGTCTGCCAAATCGAATCCATGCATTTCGGTCTGGAAGCGCCGCGGGTGAGAATAGGAGGCGAAGTGAGACTGCGCAGTTCTGGCCGCGATCAACCGAGAAGCGGCATTCAAAGTTCCGGGTGCGTGCCACTTCCTGGACTTGCCTCGAATTCTCACTAGGTTCTGAGCGGTGGTCGAGGTGCGCGGAGGGTTGAGACTCTACCCCTGTTGATTTCGGTCCGGTTGCTAGCGATTGCCCTCGCGCAAAGAAATTACCTCACTTGTGGCAGTTCACGGCACGAAAGGTAAGTGAAATTCTTCGGCCTCGATCCATCCGTTTTTTGCCGCCCCCGTCATGCCTTGGTTCCCTTTTTCGGGTGGGAATTTCATGGGTCCATTTGTATCGTGCGTCCCCGCTCATGATCGCAACACTTCGCCGCTCGAGGGGAATTGAGAATTTGGGTTTCTTGCTGCGCCGAAAAATCATTTCCCAAGTTTCGAGCAGACTGATCGTCGCGATATGTTCGGCAAAGTCGTCTGTCTTGTCGATATGTTTCGAGATACCTTGATCTTTGCAGTATTCATTGACAATCACTTGGTTCGGTAGGGTCGAGACCAATCGTTGTTCCAGCAGTCTTCGCGCCAGATCCATCGCCCATTCAGGCAGGTCGCCAATTCGTGCGGAATCGTCGATCATCCGTTTGCTGTAGTCGTAGCGCCAACCATAGTGCTGGACCCTGCGCTTGATGGGATTGATCCATTCAGCCTGATCAAGTTGATCCACAAGTGATCTTTCTTCATCCTCAGAGATGAAATCCGGCAGGTATACCAAACCCGGAACGTCATGGATTTCACAGCGACGCGAGACCATCGGCTGTTCGGGTGCAACATACGGTTCAATTTCCAGATTCTGGTTGACATTGGCTGGAAGGTCAGGCACGATCCCTTGGCCTGTGGCCAAAAGGCGGTGAAACTCATCCTGATTGATGGATTCACGTATTTGGGCATCCGCGGAAAGCCGAACTCTCATGTCGCCCTTGGCTACGAGATATTCACCATCAATCAACAGCGATCCGGTACCTGTTGTTATGTGGCGTCCTTCCGGCAAGGACAGATATCGGTCGAGGCAAGTCCACCCCAGACAGCGGGCCATATCCCTTGCAGCTTTGTCGGAGACCACGTCTGAAAGATCGGCGTTGTACGTACCACTTGCCCCGAGACTGCCATTGCTTTCGCAACAACTCAGCGCCGCGCCAGATCAGCGTAAAACCGTCGCGCTTCGGAGCCACTTCAATTGGTGCCCTTTGGCACGGGGGCAGCGCTTCTGGAATATCGAATTCCGTTGATTGCACCAAAGCACGAGTTGCGATGGCCTCATTCAACTCCCTGACGCCTCGGAAACTTCTGCCCAAAGCCCGATATCCAATACGCCACCCGCACAGAATTGCGGCGGCCCACCAAACTGACGGTGAAAGATCTGGAAAGTCTTTCGCCCAGGCTTTGAACATTGCTGGCTCAAGTCTTAGCAGAACGAGTTGAACGGCGAGACCCGCTCCATCTTGCTCGCGTCGGTCGCAGCTAATTTGGTCATTTGCATCCAGCAACCGCCGGGTTTGCGCCAACCACTTATCTGGGATTTGGCCACTGTCGCTGACACTTGCCTCTTGCGCTATCAATTCTGCGCAAAGGCTTATCCCTTTGACCAAGGCGGATCAATATTCTGTGTCGGAGGGGGTTGACGCGGCGTTGTGTTCGCCTTGTGTTCCTCCCATGCCAGACCGATGGAAAGACGACCGCCCCAGGTCCCGCCAGGAGTCCGGGGAGCTTTTCCCGGACGACGGCGCCTGCGCCCGGCGCCTTGCGGAGCTGCGCTGGGGCAGGGGCTTCGCGTGCCCCGCCTGCGGCGGGACGAGGGGCTGGGAGCCGAGGGCGGGCGCTGCCGCCGGGAGTGCGCGGACTGCGGCCGCCAGACCTCGGTGACGGCCGGAACGGTGATGCACCGCTCCCACCTTCCGCTCAGGACGTGGTTCCTTGCGGCCCATCTCATGGCGACGCACTCCAACGGCATCTCCGCGCTGCATCTCCAGGCGCAGCTGGGCATCGGAAGCTACAAGAGCGCCTGGCTGCCGCTCCGGAAGCTGCGGCGGGCCATGGTGGACCCGGACCGGAGCCCGCTGCAGGGGATCGCGGAGGTGGACGGGGCGTCGATGCCCTGCCGCGACGGCGGCGGCGGGGAGGGCGGCGGGGAGAGGGGCGTGGCAGGCCGGGGCCGCAGCGCGGCGGGCCGGATCCCCGTCGCCGGGGCCGTGGAGCTGTCGGAGGACGGCAGTTCACGCCGCATCCGGCTGGAGACGGTCGGGGACTACGGCGCCGAAGCGCTCCATGGCTTCATCGCCGGGGCGGTCGCGCCGGGCGCCTGGACCGTCACCGACGGGTGGAGCGGATACACCGGGCTGCCGGACAGCCCGCGCGGGCGCAGGGTGGCCGGCGGCCGCCCGGCCCACAAGGTCCTGAGCTGGATCCACCGGGTGTTCCCCGACCTCAGGCGCTGGGCCATGGGCGTGTACCACGGGCTGCGCAGGAAGCGCGCCCAGCGCTACCTGGACGAATTCGTCCTGCGATGGAACCGCCGCCGCCACCGGCGGACCTCGTTCGAGCGACTCCTTGGCATCGGCCTCGGCCTGCCGCCCGCGACGTACCGCGACCTCACCGACGTGGCAGCCTGACGCCCGCGGACCCGCGCCCGGACTCCGCCCCGGCCCGCGGCGCCGACCCCCAGTCCCCCCCGAATCCCGATCCTTCTGGCTCCGGACGGGCCGCCGCGTGGCGGCGGCGGCCCGGATTCCGCCGGAATCCGGGGAACCAGCCGTCAGACCGCCGGCACAACATGTTGCGGTGCCGTGGTCAAAGGGATAAGCCTTTGTGACCATTGGGCGCTCGCTGGCAGGACGTTGGCCACGCGCAACGTGCGGGACTTCATGGATACCGGGATCTGCATGATTGATCCTTGGACAAACTGTATGAGTGCCTAGCCTGAACCAGTTTCATTTTCTGCGAAGGAACCCGATTTGTGGCGCGAAGAGTTCTTGGCTGGCACTTGCTCCGGATACCTTCAAGAGAACTCAAATCGATCCCTGTGAGTCGAAACTTGATAGAGGCAAAGGGAATTGAACCTGACAGGGCGCCTCATACCCCCAATATCATGCCATTCTGGTACAAATTGAGGGACGAAGTGGAACCATGTTTGATTCTACGATTCCCTGACCGACTTGCCGTTCGAGACCGTAACTTTCGGTTCCAGCACGTTAATGTGGCGTTCGGAATAACCGAAATTAGGAGGCTGGCCTGGAACCCAAGGTAAATTTTTCCGATTGACTCTCTGTGGTCTTCGAAATTGAATTCTTCGGATGGGGTGCCTGACTGATTGGCACTCCAACGCACATAAAACCTATGGATGACGATAATGCGGAAATACCTTCTCTCCGCGATTGCGTCGTCGGCGATGCTTGCGTCCGGTGGCGCGGCTCACGCCGATATCGCGGCAGCGGAAAAATGGATCGACGATGAATTCCAGCCTTCGGCTCTGTCCCGGGATGAACAGATGGCTGAGATGGAATGGTTCATCAAGGCGGCGGAACCATTCGCCGGAATGGAAATCAACGTACTGTCAGAAACCATTCCGACGCATTCCTACGAATCCGAAACGCTTACCAAGGCTTTCGAGGAAATCACCGGCATCAAGGTCAATCACCAGCTTCTGGGAGAGGGAGAAGTCGTGCAGGCTGTCCAGACCCAGATGCAGACCCAGCGAAATCTCTACGACGGTTATGTCAACGACTCGGACCTGATTGGAACCCACGCACGGCTGCAGTTGGCCTATAACCTTTCGGACCAGATGAATGGCGACTGGGCGGCAACAACCAACCCAGGCCTCGATCTCGATGACTTCATCGGAGCGTCCTTCACCACCGGTCCAGACGGCAAGCTCTATCAGCTGCCCGACCAGCAATTCGCGAACCTTTACTGGTTCCGTAAGGACTGGTTTGACAGGGAAGATATTCAGGCCCAGTTCAAGGAAATCTATGGCTATGATCTCGGCGTGCCGGTGAATTGGTCCGCCTATGAAGACATCGCTGAATTCTTCAGCGTACACGTTCAGGAAATCGACGGCGTGCGGGTTTACGGCCACATGGATTACGGCAAGCGCGCTCCCGATCTCGGCTGGCGGATGACCGATGCATGGCTCTCCATGGCCGGTGCCGGTGATGTGGGTGAACCGAACGGCATTCCGGTCGACGAATGGGGAATCCGCATGGAAGCGGGTTCGTGCAATCCGGCCGGCGCAAGCGTAAGCAGAGGCGGGGCGGCCAATGGTCCGGCGGCGGTCTATGCGATCCGCAAGTGGGACGAATGGCTCAGGAACTATGCGCCTCCAGGTGCGGCGTCCTACGACTTCTACCAGTCGCTGCCGGCGCTTTCGCAAGGCAACGTCGCACAGCAGATCTTTTGGTACACCGCCTTTACCGCTGACATGGTGAAGTCGCAGGCTGACGGGAACAACACGGTCGATGCTGACGGCAGCCCGCTTTGGCGGATGGCCCCGAGCCCACACGGGCCATATTGGACGGAAGGCCAGAAGGTCGGTTATCAGGATGCCGGTTCCTGGACGTTCCTGAAGTCCACACCATCGGATCGGGCACAGGCTGCCTGGCTATACGCCCAGTTCGTCACATCAAAGACAGTGGATGTCCACAAGTCCCATGTTGGATTGACCTTCATCCGCGATTCGACGGCGAATCACGAAAGTTTCACTGAGCGTGCGCCGAAGCTCGGCGGACTTGTCGAGTTCTACCGTTCTCCAGACCGTGTGGCTTGGTCGCCGACCGGAATTAACGTTCCGGACTATCCTAAGCTCGCACAGATCTGGTGGCAGCAGATCGGTGATGTGAACTCGGGGGCGTTCACCCCGCAGCAGGCGATGGACCGCCTTGCCGAGGAGATGGACACGACCATGGCGCGAATGCAGGCTGCTGACGAGGCTGCCAATGTCTATGGTGGCTGCGGTCCGCGGCTCAATAAGGAAAGCGATCCCGAATACTGGCTGAGCCAGCCCGGAGCGCCGAAGGCAAAACTCGAGAACGAGAAGCCGCAGGGTGAGACGGTCAGGTACGAAGAGATCGTTGCCCGCTGGAACCGGTAAACACCACGGTGGAGCATCCTTGGATGCTCCACCAATCCCAGAGATTATGAGCCATAGTTTGGCAAGAAATTCCTGCAGGAAACTTGATGGCGCTGGAACTTAGAAACGTTTCGAAGGTTGTCGGCGCTGAGACCCACATCCACGAAACGTCGCTGGAACTTGAGTCTGGCGGATTCAACGTCCTTCTTGGTTCTACGAACGCCGGAAAGAGCACGCTCATCAAGCTGATGGCTGGCCTGGAGCGACCGTCGGACGGTGAGGTCTGGGTGGATGGGCAGAACGTTACTGGCCGGAATCCGCAAAGGCGAAACATTGCCTTGGTGCATCAGTTCTTCATCAATTATCCTCATATGACCGTCTACGAGAACATCGCCTCGCCGCTACGGGTTGCGGGCGTGGAGAAATCCGACATTGATCGCCGCGTGCATGACGCGGCTGATGTCCTTCAGCTTCGGCCGATGCTGGCCCGCCGTCCGCAGGAGCTTTCGGGTGGACAGCAGCAACGCACGGCTCTGGCCCGCGCGATCGTCAAGGAATCAAAGGCGATCTTTCTGGACGAGCCGCTGGCAAATCTCGATTACAAGCTACGGGAGGAGTTAAGGGAGCAGCTTCCGGACATTCTTGGTGAACGTGGAACGGTGGTTGTCTATGCAACCTCGGATCCGACCGAGGCGCTACTGCTGGGCGGACACACTGCATTGGTACATGAAGGTCGGATCACCCAGTTCGGGGAAACCACTGGAATCTACCGCTCCCCCGCCGATCTCGTCTCTGCAAAGGTGTTTTCGGATCCGCCGATCAACCTTGCCCAGATCCAGAAACGCGGGGATCAGATTCAACTGGATGACCTGGGATGGCAGGCTTCTGGCGAGGCGCTGGCGCTCCCTGATGGGACCTATACTTTGGGAGTCCGTCCTCATCACATAACTCCTGCGCTACCAGGAGCGCCGTCGATTCCAATTCAGGACCGAGTGGAAATCACCGAGCTCAGTGGTTCGGAAAGTGTTGCGTATTTCTCTCTGGGAGGTCGGAATTGGATCAGCTTGGCTGCGGGCACCCATCCATATCGGGTGGGCGAGATGCACGAGTTTCATCTTTTGCCCGAGCAGTGTTTCTACTTTGATGGAAAGGGTGCGCTCGTGGCAAAGGGAAGCGCCCATGGCTAGGATAACGCTTGACAGGCTGCGCCACAGCTATCTGCCCAATCCTTCCACTCCGGACGATTACGCGCTGAAAGAGATCGATCTCGAATGGGCTGACGGTGGTGCCTATGCCCTACTGGGGCCTTCTGGCTGCGGGAAGTCGACGCTTTTGAACATCATTTCGGGGTTACTGGCTCCGACTGACGGACGTGTGCGATTTGACGGAGCCGATGTTAATTCCCTACCACCCGACAAGCGCAACATCGCGCAAGTGTTCCAGTTTCCCGTGATCTACGACACGATGACCGTCTACGATAATCTCGCGTTCCCGCTGCGCAATCGCGGAATGGATTCCAGCAAGGTGGACGCTCGGGTGCGGGAGATCGCGGTCATGCTTGAACTCGAAGATCAGCTCTATACGAAAGCCTCAAATCTGACTCCGGACAGCAAGCAGAAAATCTCGATGGGTCGCGGGCTTGTTCGGGATGATGTCAATGTCATCATGTTCGACGAACCTCTAACGGTAATTGATCCAAAGCTAAAATGGAAGTTGCGCTCGAAGCTCAAAGAACTGCATCAGAAGATTGCGGTTACGATGATCTATGTTACCCACGACCAGACCGAGGCGCTGACCTTTGCGGATCAGGTCATGGTGATGCAGGAAGGTGAGATTGTCCAGATAGGCACGGCGGTTGAGTTGTTCGAACGCCCCCGACATACATTTGTTGGGCATTTCATCGGGTCACCTGGGATGAACATATTGCCTGTCGACGTCACGGATGGTGTGGCGCGTTTTCGGGGCCATCCAGTCGCGCTTGAAGGAGCCATAGCAATCGATCAAGGCAAGACCGAGATCGGCGTTCGCCCGGAATATGTGCGAATCGGAACTTCCGGAATCCCCGCAACCGTTCGCAAGGCAGCCGATATTGGGCGCCACACGGTTGTTGAGGCGATGGTGGGAGAGACGGTTGTGACAGCGATTACAAATGATCAGCCGCCCGAGAAGGGAGCGAATGTAAGTCTCGATTTCGAACCCGGGCAGACCCGACTCTATTCCGATGGCTGGATCGCAACAGAAGTGATGAATGGATGAGAACCGAAAATCAGCGGGGTTGGCTGTTCGTGCTGCCTGTCCTTGTGCTGGTGGCCTTCAATGCTCTCGTGCCGTTGATGACCGTTGTGAACTACTCGGTGCAGGAGACGTTCGGGAACAATCAGTTCTTCTGGGCCGGCCTCCGGTGGTTTGAGGAAATCTTGCGCGCTGAACGCTTTCATGCGGCGCTTGGTCGACAGCTTCTATTCACGGTCACGATCCTGGTCATTGAGGTTCCGCTGGGTGTTGCGATCGCACTTGCCATGCCGCGGCAGGGACTTTGGGTTCCGGTCTGCTTGGTGTTGATGGCTCTGCCGCTGCTGATTCCATGGAATGTCGTGGGGGCCATGTGGAATATCTTTACGCTACCGGACATTGGACTGCTGGGTTACGTGTTAAACAACACTCTCGGCATTGACTATAACATGACCCAAAGTCCATTCGCCGCCTGGATCACGGTTATCGTGATGGATGTATGGCACTGGACATCGCTCGTGGTTCTGCTGGCCTATGCGGGCTTGATTTCGATTTCGGACGCCTATTACCAAGCGGCCAAAATCGACGGTGCGTCCAATTGGTCGGTATTCCGATATATCCAGCTACCGAAGATGAAGCGCGTGCTGACCATTGCCATCCTGTTGCGGTTCATGGACAGTTTCAACATCTACACCGAACCATTCGTCCTGACTGGGGGTGGTCCAGGCAATTCCACTACGTTGCTCTCCATTGACTTGGTGAAGGTGGCGCTCGGCCAGTTCGACCTTGGTCCGGCTGCAGCTATGAGCCTGATCTACTTTGCCATCACGCTGGCTGTGTCATGGCTGTTCTACACGCTGATGACGAGGGATGAGCCATGAGACCCCGCAGTCTGGTGCCGTTCCTTTACATCCTGTTTCTGATGCTGCCGATCTATTGGTTGGTCGCGATGAGCTTCAAGACGACCAACGAAATCCTCGGCGGCTTTTCACTGTTTCCGCAGGAGTTCACGCTCGACAACTATCTGGCGATCTTCACCGATCCATCGTGGTATTGGGGATATATCAATTCCATCATCTATGTGTCGCTGAATACGGTGATCTCGCTGGTTGCCGCGCTTCCGGCCGCCTACGCATTCTCGCGTTACCGCTTCATCGGAGACAAGCACCTGTTCTTCTGGCTACTGACTAACCGAATGGCTCCAGCGGCAGTCTTCGCTTTGCCTTTCTTCCAGCTCTATTCATCGGTTGGGCTCTTCGACACGCACCTCGCCGTGGCACTTGCACATTGCCTTTTCAACATTCCCCTCGCCGTGTGGATTCTCGAGGGCTTCATGTCTGGCGTGCCAAAGGAACTTGACGAGACCGCCTATGTCGATGGCTATTCGTTCCCGCGCTTTTTCATCACGATCTTTATCCCAGCGATCAAGGCAGGAGTGGGCGTCGCAGCTTTCTTTTGTTTCATGTTTTCATGGGTAGAGTTGCTTCTCGCCAAGACGCTGACAGCAGTCGAGGCCAAGCCTATCGCAGCAACCATGACCAGAACCGCTTCTTCGGCGGGCTACGAGTTGGGGTTGTTGGCCGCCGCAGGCGTCCTGACAATTATCCCTGGCGCGATCGTTATCTACTTCGTCCGCAACTACATCGCCAAGGGCTTCGCCCTTGGGAGGGTCTGATGCGTCGGTCAATCTATCTGGTCGCATGCCTGCCTGTGATCGCCTTGGCTCAGGGCTGGGGCAAGGGGGGCAAACCCAAGGAAGAGGTGTTCACTTGGGCAAAGTGGTGGTCCGAGCCTCTCTTCTCCGGCTTCTGGATGGCGTGGACACGCACGACGATGGCCTTTTTCCTGTTTGTCTTCGGCTTCATCGCAATCCTGACGATTATTGAGCTGCGGTGGCCCGGAGGTAGAGAGAGAGCTGGAATCCTGGGTCTCACTACGACCCGCGGCGACCGATTGTTCATTGGGCTTCTGGGATCGGCCTATATTTTCTTTGCGTGGATCGGACTGGTTGGGGCCACATTATGGGTTCCCGCCGCCGTCGCTGCGGTCTGGCTCGGATTCAGTTTCTGGAAGATCTAGTCTTCCAAACGGTCGGGATCGCTGATGAAAAACCAGTATGCCCAACCTGAATGGATTGGTAGTGCATTTATCCATGCCTGATCCGCTACCGTGGTTTCGGCCAGAACTGGATTTGGTGCCTAATGCGACATAGAGTTCCGTGCGAGTCGTGATCCGTCTCTTTTTTTGGTGCCCGAGACAATTCAATGCTGCGCATCATTGCGAACGGAAACCGACCATCCACATCCTCGATCCTTGTCCAGCTGACTCCAGGTGAGCAGTCTTTGGGTCAGCTTGGCTGCGATATTTCGATTGAAGTCTCTCACAGATATTTGTCCCCAGACCATACAGGGACCTGCTGGTCGTGCCTCAATCGCAGCATTTGTATGAGGACTGCATCAAGGACATCGCCCAACTGTGTCTCGGTCGTGGCGACAGTCGGGAGGCTGGATTTTGCTTCAGTCCAGAATCGTTCGCTGATGGTGGGTTTGGCATGGACGTAGGCTGATCCCCACCAATCAAACACCCTTTCCTCGGCGGATCGAAGCAGCTTGTCCGAAGGCAGGAGCGCTCTCTTCTCGTTCTGGTTGACGGTCCGATGCGTGGGCATCAGGTTCCATAAATCGCCACAGGGCCAGACCGTCCATGGGACGCAGTGGTCAATATCGAGGTTTTGACTGTTCAGTTTCTTTCCACTCCAGACGCAGAACAGCTGTCTTTCGGCTACGGCATGTTTGGCGCGATCCCGAGCTGTTCCGACATCCCTGATCGGATCGCCCCAAGTCATAGCCGCACCGAGGGCTGGTTCCTCAATGACAATATCCTGTCTGGCTGCGTAGGCCCTGATGTGTCGTTGCCATTCTGAAATGATTGTTGGCTCGACCCAAGCACTGTGGCTCTGCAGTGTACGCCAGAGATTTCTGGGAACTCGCATTTCGCCAAATGACGCAAGATATGCCTCGTCAAGGTGGACGTTTGATGGCGGGTTGATGTGGCTTTCTTTGGTGACTGGTAAGACTGGTTCACCTTTCTGGTAAGTGATGTGGGTGGCTGGCATCTCTTGAATGGTGACCGCAGCGTCTTTGAGGGCCTGGTGCAGGTGATGACCTTCGTCGCCAGAGAATTTCATTCCAACCCTCAGGTCGAGATGGGAGACATTGATGAGTTTTAGGTATGCGGGCTTGACGAAGCTAAGGTGGTTCAGGCCAATGTTCTTCGGATTTTGTGGGAGACCGGCTGACAGCAAAGGCTTGAAGAGGCGGAGCCAGGTCAAGGCGATCAATCCGAGGGGTAAGGACACAAAGTCATTTCCGCTTTCGCGGGCAAAGCCAGCAGAGCCATCGGCAACACGACATAATGTGCGGAGAAGAGCGAGCTTATACCAAACCAAATTAATAATGTGCCCAGAACAAAGATCGGACATCATGCTGTGTGACACGGCAATATTCCGCGTGTGACCGGTGGCGCCGTCCTGCATTCTGTGCCTTGGAAACAGGCGGAAGGAGAGAACGGCATGCCAGCGAAAGTCATGGTCCGGCGCACCGACCACATACCCGGTCAGTTACGGGAGCTGGCCCGGAAACACAGGTTCCGCGACCGCCGTCGCCGGATGCGCGCCATCGCTCTGGTCATGGAGGACGGTCTGTCCAGGGCCGGGGTGGCCTCCGGCGCCGGCGTCGGCGCCCGGACGCTCCGCGACCGGGTCGTCCGGTACAGCGCCGACGGCCCCGGCGGCCTGCGGGACGCCGCCCGGCCGGGGGCTCCGCCGAAGCCGGGAAGCGGACAGGCCGGGGAGGTCGCGTCGTGGCTGGATGGGGGGCCGGACCCCGACGCGGGCGGGCCGTCGCGCCGGGCCGTCGCCGACGTCCGGAAGCGGACCGCGGGCAGCCTCCGGGTGGGGTGCGCGCTGGAGGGCGCGCGCCGGCCGGTGCGGAGGCCGGGCTTCCGGCACATGTCCCCGCGGCCCGTCCACCCGAGGGCGGACCCCGCCGCCCGGGAGGGATTCCGCAGGGATTCCGTCCGGTTGGCGCGTGAGGCGGTGCCCGACGGCGTGGCCCCGGAGGACGTGCCCGTATACCTGCAGGACGGCGCGCGCGTTGGCCAGAAGGGGATGCTCTCCAGGGTGTGGGCGCGGAAAGGGACGCGCCCGCGCGTCGTGCGGGACCACCGGTACGGACACCTGTACCTGTTCCCCCCCGCCTGCCCCGCGACGGGCGACGCGGTCGGGCACGTGTGCGGCAGGGCCAACACGATCGGGATGGGCCGGCACCTCCGGGAGATCGGGGGGCGGATCCCCGCCGGAAAGCGCGCCCTGGTGGTCCCCGGCGGGGCGGGCCGGCACCGGTCGAAGGACCTGGGGATCCCCGCCAACGTCTCCCTGCCCAGGCTGCCGCCCACGGCCCGGAGCTGAACCCGGGCGGGACGGTGTTCCCCCTCCTGAAGCACCGGCATTTCGCCAACCGGGTGTCCGGAAGCGCGGAACACGTCCGGGAGGTGGTCGGGCACGTCCGGGACGCCTTCATCGGCCGGAAGGGGGAGGTCACGCGGATCACCACGAGGGAATGGGCGGTGCCGTGAGATCCGGGGCGCCTGTCGGAGATTATTTATTTGGTTTGGTATTATACGTCGAGCTCTTGTCGTCGTTCAGGATGATGTTTCGCAGCAAGGGCAACGCACTGGATCCGTCGTCAGGCAACCGGATCGCAACATTGATCCATCGAATGTCCTCGCGACCAAATAGATCCCTCGTTTCCGACCGTTCCTCGATGTAGGTGCCGTGGCCGCGTGTGAGCTCCGCGATTTCCTGCAGCGAAACCGGATAGATACCTCGCTCACTTTCCACCCGGCCGCAGCGCAATGTTATGGCAAGTACTCCACCCGGCTTGAGAAGATTGATCAGCTTTCGGAACGCCCGCGGCCTCTCACGTTTCGGCACATGCATCCAAACGGCGCTCAGAAGTATCACTTCAAAAGATAGGCCGGACCGTGAAACGAATGACAAGCTGGGCAACCTGTCGTCTGTCCATCTGATCGCCGGGTGCGGGTGCCTAGCGGCGGCTGCGGCCCGCCTCTCCGAGGAAGGTTCCACTGCGAAGACATCGTGACCCGGTTCGGCAAACCAGGCAGCATCGCGACCACTCCCGGCACCTACGTCCAGGATGGTTGCCGCTTTGTCGGGCAAAAGATCCCGTATCCAGCCGTGGACTTCCTCTGTGCTGACAGCTTCATACCGCTCCACAAGACCTTTCGTGTTGGTATCGAAAAAATGCGACCGGATTTGCCATATACAATCAGTTCCGACTATCTTCATGTCCTTAGTCTGGTACGCGACACGGGGCTTGCGCTATTCCGAAGACAGTGCACTGTTTCCGCTTCGGGTTCCAGCTTACCGCACATCTCGGTGTGGTCTGTAACTGGGCGGACTTTACGTCCATCTGCTATAATTCGGCTGCATGGGCAATGGGCGTCGGTACCCATCGCTTTCCATCGAGGGAAGTGGCTGCGGTACCCCCCCCCCTGACATCAATGTGCAGGCTGTCGTCGCGCAATCGGGCGAATGAGGAACGACACCAGGTAGGCGGTACCTTGACTATGTCATACCAAGTCAAATGAGATCACGGATAGGTGCAACGAATTTCATGGCGGCGACCACTGCCCTATTGCAATCCGCACGATCTCTTTCTTCCGGTGGAGGGACCCGTCCCACAGCTCCCAGACGGCTTCCCTGACATGGCCTGTGCCTCCAAGATGCGGTTGTTGAAGTGACGGTGCTTAAGGATGGCCCCATTCCACCCTGAAGTGCAACATCAGTGGCGGTGGTGACCGGTTTTCCGGCCGCATGATCCTGCGTATCGGCCAGCAGGCGGCGACAGTCCCTGTGACGAAACAGGAGAGACTGCCATGCCCGAGGGCCATCGCCACCTGACCCATGAAGAGAGATGCCGGATCGGCGCGCTGAAGGAAAGCGGTCTATCCGACGGGGCCATCGCCGCCCGGCTGGGCCGTGACCGGACGTCGGTCTGGCGGGAGCTCCGCCGGAACGGCGGGGGGGGTATAGCCCCGGGGAGGCGCAGGAGAGGGCGGAGGCCCTCCGGAACGCGGCGTCCGGGGTTCCCCGCAGGATGACGCCGGAGCGCTGGGCGCGCGTCGAGGGGCTTCTGGAGGAGGGCTGGAGCCCGGAGCAGGTCGCGGGACGGCTGCGTCTGGAGGGTGGCTGGACGGTGGGCCGCCAGTGGACATCCGAACACGTCAGGGCCGACCGGAAGCATCCATGTCTGGAATCAAGCCCGGATCCGGCTTTTTTCCAGTTTTTTCCCCCACTTCCAGTCCGAAGTGCAACACTGGCCATTTTCCCCGCCCGGGCGGGGAAAATGGCCGGAAGGCGGGATTTCCGGCCCCCTGGCGCCGGTGATTCGCTTTCGGTGCCGGACGGACGTAAGCGACTAAAGCGCAACGTAGCGCATTCGCCTTGATCCGCGGCGCCGGGGTGCGGGAGGGTTCCCTGGTCGGTTCAGCGTGACCGGAGGACTGTCCATGACGGTGGATGTGGATGCAATGGCAGACGGCGGCCAGGCCCGGAGGTTCCGGAGCGGGGCCGGGTGGGAGGGGCTGATGGCGGCGTTCGGGCGCCGGGACGGCCCGCAGGCCAGCTTCCGCCAGGGCCGCGGGGTTCCGGTGAGGACGTCCCGGAGCTGGCACCGCAGGCGCCGGGGAACTCCGCCGCGTTCCCGTGCCTGCTGGAGTCCGGGAAGGGCGGCGCGGCCGCTCCCGCGGGCCGGGGCGGACACGGGCTGGCCGGTCCCCCTGACCCTGACGGCGGGATGGCGATGGCGGACGGCCACGTGCCGGAACCCGCCGGCGGCGGGCTGGCGGTGGACGCGGTCGCCAACGACCTGGTGGCCGTCTTCCGGCAGCCCGCCGGCCTCGGGCGACGTCACGGCGATGCCGGGCACGGAGCCTTGCCGCCGCCGCGGCTGCTCTGGCCGCCCGCCGCCCGGAGGGGGCGTCGGAGCCCTTCCCGTGCCTCTCCGGGCGCGGGCCGTACAGGTCCCGCTCCAGCCGGGCGGCCCGGGCCGTCAGGGTGGCGGCCTGCGCCAGGGGTCCGGCGGTCCGCCCCTCCCGGGCCGCGGCCGTGGCCGCCCGCCGCCCGGACAGTCCGCCCGGCGACCGGAGCGGTCCCTCCGCCTCCCGCGGCAGGGCACCGGTCCCCAGCCAGCGGGACAGCTCCCGCCCGGGCCCGCCGACCCCGCCGGCGGCGTCCGGCGAAGCCGTCCGCCCGTCCGTCCCCGATCCCGCATGTGCCACCATGGTGGCCCCCGAAGTGATTCGCCCGGATGGCCACCCACTGACGGGCGATGCCCTATACTGTCAAACAGGAAAGGGATGGATGGGACCCGACCGGACGCCGTACTTTAACCGCTTACGTCCGCGTGGTATTCCAGCGCCTCCCCCGTTCCATCGCTCCGTTCGGGCAGGGAGGAACCACGGCGCATTCCCAGTCTCCTGGACGAGGTCACGGCGGAGCCGCGCCATCAGTGACAGACGCCGGTCAAGGTTCGGGCCACGCTCCTGTACGGGTGACATGCGCGCCAGAGTACGAAGGATCTCGACTGCCCCGACCGCCACCGGGTTGACACCGGCGGTGGCGGAGGGGCAACCCTCCCGTTTTACTTTCGCGACAGCGCCGCCGCCCAGCGACGGTTTGGGCTCTTATGAAAGAGGGTGATCTGGATCCTGACGGCCATCCAGAGAGGATGGTCGTGAATGAGGGTTTCAGTCCCTGAATCGTCAAACCGGATGGATCCTGGGTTGATGGACATCGATATTCATTCAGGATAATCTGTCCTCACAGTTCATTCTGGATGAATCGCTCCCATGGTGGAATTCAGGAAAGAGGCGCTTGAGGATTTCGTCAACGCCACCGATGGCGCCCCTCCTCCCGTCTATATCGGTCGGGAGGATATCCTTTCCAGGATCGAGGCCAAGGCGAACAATACTTGGAAAGGGCTGGGCGCTTCCGCACATGGTGTGGGCAAGGCCAGCACCATCGTGCAAGGGGCTCCCGGTGCGGGGAAAAGCGTTTTTCTTGATAGATTGAAGGTCAGGTCCACAGATACCCGCGCTCATCTGCCCAACCAGTCGCGGGTCGTCGTGGTATCCAGCAAGGATATACTGGAAGGATTGCTCGACGTACTTGAGCTTGTCGGACTGGCGGGAGGATTGCCTTCGGAAAAATGGAGAAGGATGTCCTCGAATTTTGTGCTGGGCGTCGATCTGAAAGCCATCAAGGCCGAAATGTCCATGTCATGGAACGCTGCGGACAGTTCCCATCCGAACAATTCCCTGGAATTAAGAAAGAGGTTTCCGGCAGATAAATGGCAGGGACCTGTCATCCTCTGCATCGACGAGGCCCAACGTCTGCCAAAAGAGAGATATGCACCGCAGACCCTGTTCCTGCAGGATATCCATGACGGTCGTTCCACCCTACCTCTATCCTTGGTATTGGGAGGGTTGAGCGATACGGCGGATGTAGTGGAACGGATGGGTCTGACTCGTATGGGTGTCCATGAGATCGGTGCCCTGACCACGGTTCCGGACCGGAATGATTATATCGAGACCGAGGATCTGATGCTGTCTTTCTGCGAGCATTTCGGCATCGAATGCAGCGGCCAGACCGACAGGCTCATAGGCCTGGCCGAACCCTGCGAGGGCTGGCCTCGGCATCTGCATTACGCCCTACAGTCCATGGGACGGGAGGTTCTGCGGACCAAGGGGGATCTGGCCGCCGTCAACTGGTCGTGGATCCATCAGGAGGCGGCGGAGAGCCGTCGGAAATATTACGTTCTCCAGCAAAGCATGGAAATGGGAAAGGCCGATATCCTTGTGATGCAGGCCATGTCAAGGCTGAAAACTCCGATGCATATCGAACTGATGGAGGATATGGTCGCAAGATATGTCAAGGATCGTCCGCGTCAAAGGCTTCCGAAAGGAATGGATGCCGAGGGCTTTGTCAAACATCTGATTCATAAGGGCGCGTTGCATATGAATCCCGACAATACCGTATATTGCCCCATCCCTTCGTTTCGCAGTTTCCTTATCAATGCCGGTGGGCCGGATCCCAATAGCGGTCCGGAACAGGTGGATGCAGACAGGGATATGGATTTCAGCCCCTGAGCCTGTTATTATCATTCAGATGCAACCAATTCATGAGGCTCCACCCTTATGTACATGGTCTATGATGGTATTGGTTGCATTGAAATGCAACCAATGGGTCGTTTTTGACGGACGGCGCGTCCGGTCCCTGATTCGACGGCGGACGGACAGCGTCCATTTGAACCGTCTTCCTCCAGTTTTCCGACAGATCCATTCAGCCCGTAGCATGAACCAATGAATGTCGGAACCATATATGGGATATGGCTGTGATCGAACCTGTAAAAGTGAAGTCCGACAGCGCTTCCTTCCGGCTTCCGTTGCGGGGAGGAGCGTTTGCGCTGGCCAATCCAATGAGCCGTGAAGTCAATGCCTGTACATACAACGTGTGTTAATCAGGTATATAAGTCCCCATGTTTTGGAGCTTGCTGTCTCGGGTGGAGCCGAGGCCATCGTTACGGCGACCGAACGAGATTTCAGGCGAAACAACCTGCAGTTCCCCTCAGTCCGAATAGAAGATGCCGAAGAGTTTCTGGAAAGGAGAAAGGTATAGGCGCACTTACGGTCCCCGTCGGACAATCAGCATCAACGTCTCAGGGCGTTGGCCCGGCATCGTGGTCTAAGTCTAGGTAGGCTGTTCGAAGAGTTCTTGATCAAGGCCGTGACGGAGTTCTACGTGGAAACGCGCTTTCGGTTAAGGGCTGCGACCGGAAATCCAAGTGCAGGATTGGGTATTCTTCACAAGCTGGATGGAGGATTTGGCTGATTGCACCAATCCAAAATGAGTAAAGACTCGTGAACAGGAGGGGAACATCCTGTTTCGGGGCACTCCATCGTTCTGTATCTTCAAGCATCGTCACTTCGCTAACCGAGTCTTCGAAGGCACCAGTCATTTGAGGGAAGCCGTTTGGGAGCTTTGGGACGGGTCCGTCCGCTTTAGGGCGAAATCGTGTGGACAGCCACAAGGGAATGAGAGGCGCCGTGAATTCCGGAGTGCCTATCCGTGATCTCATATGTTTTGGAATCAAAACCGCTCAGTCCATGGACGAAGAGTGATCTCATTTGACCAAGCCGAGCGGTGTTGATGAATCAGTTGAATATAGGCCCGAGCGATTGCGTCAGGATCCAGCATTGAATCCGGATTGTCCGAACTGCGCTTCCGGTCCGGTCTTGACGGATTGAGAATTCCACCATCGATGTTGATCCAGGTGACGTGGATTCCTTGCGGATGTAACTCGCGTGCCATCGACTGTGCAAGGCCGCGCTGAGCGAACTTCCCCATTGCGAATGGTGCTGACTGAGGAAATCCCTTGACGCCGGCCGAAGCTCCGGTGAAGAGGATTGTGCCTCGTACACCGTTCATAGGTATCGCTTTCAACATGGCTTGGGCTGCCGCCTGTCCCATAAGAAACGCACCAAATGCGGTAACCTCGATAGACTTTCTGACCTTTCGCGCGTCGAGTTCCACCAGCGGGCCACGCAGTCGGTAGGAGGGATTGTAGACGGCGACGCGTGGTGGTGTCCCAAGACTATCGAACAGCGAAGTCACTTCATCAGGATCACTTGCATCCATTGCGACGGCGCGAGCCCCGGTCTCGGTACAAAGTTCGGACAGCTTCCTGATGTCCCTCGCTGCCAGAACTAGGTCATGGTCAAGTGAGAGCAACCGGGAGAGCGATGCCGAAAGGCCGTCGCCAACTCCAATGATAACCGCCAAAGGTCTTTCCATGTCACCGCTTGTCTTGTTCGGTCAGAAGACAGTTACCGTTCCTCATCATTCAGTGCGTTTCGGGTGCAATCGTCAACCGATGATTGCGAATTGCTTCGCCGAGAGACGACGCTTGTTCAGGATTCCGTAATGTCTTTCATTTGCGATTGACGCACCAGTCATAAACGCGCTTCTTGGCCGGTTTGAATACTCGGTGTCTGCGTTTCCTTTTAACAACCCCACTTCCACTCCGAAGTGCAACGCCGGCCATTCCCGCAGCGGGGGCGTAGCCCGAGCGGAGGGAATGGCCGGAAGGCATGGTTTCCGGCCCCCGGGCACCGCGGATCCGGCCCCGGAACGGCTGTGGTCCCGTCTGGATGCAGGTTATCCGGGCTTTCCGGGCGGCGCAACGCCTCCGCCGGGGCGGGGAGCGTCCGTCCGGGCTCCGGTCGGGCTGCGCCCTCCCTGCGCCCGGACGGACGCGACCCCGAAATCCATTCCATCCCCTCCCGGCGCCGCAGCCATGCGCGCAGGCGGAGGTCCGTCCCCTTCGGCAGGTACCGCCGCACCAGCCCGTTGGTGTGCCCGGTCGGGCCCCTCTCCCAGGAGTGCTGGGGGGTGGGGAGGAAGAACCCGGCGCGGAGCGCCTCCGCCACGCCGGCGTGGCCCGCGAACTCCTTCCCGTTGTCCGCCGTGATCGTGTGGACGGGCACGGCGGACGGCGGCATCTCCACCATCGCGGCGGAGACCGCGGCCGAGGTGCGTCGGTCAACCCTCCGTGAATACGTGTATTCCGGGGCCCTGTCCACAAGGGAGACCACCGCCCCGCTGTGGCCTTTCCCGATGATCGTGTCCGCCTCCCGGTCGCCGACCCGCTCCCTGCTCCCCGCCTCCTCCGGCCTCCCGGAGATGTCGACGTGGCCCGGGATGTGGCCACGGCCCGAGTGCCGCCCGCCTCGCCAGTTCGGCCTTTTCCCGCGGCGCCGCAGCAGCGGGAACAGCCCGCCGCCCGCCTTCCCGTCGGCCCTGACGTGTTCGGATGTCCACTGGCGGCCCACCGCCCAGCCGCCCTCCAGACGCAGCCGTCCCGCGACCTGCTCCGGGCTCCAGCCCTCCGCCAGAAGCCCCTCCACGCGCGCCCAGCGGTCGGGCGTCATCCTGCGGGGGTAACTACTCTCCCCTTTCCCGCTGAATCCGGCCCGATGCAATGCTGACCGCGCAGCTGCCGCATGTTCGGGCTCCGGATGAAGCGCTCCGGCACCCGCTGGTCGCGGAAAGGGGCCAACGCAGTGATGTCACCCAGGTCCTGTGTCATGAACGGCAGGCTACCTGACTTCCTCGACTGGCGGGCGAGGCAGGCCATCGCCGCATGATCAACCAACTTGAGATACACCCTTTCAGGATGGCCAGGGTGAAGCGGAAGGTATCCGGATGCTTCCGGACCGTCGCGTTCGCGCAGGCCTACTGCCGGATATCCAGCTACCTCCGGACAATGGCGGTGTTCGGATACAACCCGCCCGTCGCCGTCACACTCGCCCTGCAGGGAAAGGCTGTTGACTGTCTCGGTCAGGACGCCCCATAAAAGGGGGTGAGCAGTTACCTTTCTTGAATGTATCCGCTGTAACCTAGAGATAGCGCCAACAACTGAATTCTAAACGCCTTCGGTGGGTTGTCAACAATTGTTCCGATCTGTCTAGTTGGTCTCGGGCCTTGTCATTGTCACCAGTTGCCCAGTAGGAAACGGCCATACACTGATGATGGTTGGCTGTCTGTTCGCTCACCTTTTTTCCAATCGATCAAGTTCCACCACTGGTTTGAAAATTCTCTGATCAATATTGCCGTATGAACCCCAGAGCGCCATGCCATAGTTGAAGGCGTCGCGGATATGCAGGTCAGCGAAATCTTTGGCGCCACTGTAGAACAACGCTGCAGCTTCCCTACATCTACCGAGGCCCATGTATGACATCCCCAGCCCATCTTTGCCTATGACACGCGTATGTGACTTGAGATCCGGCGAGGTCAGGATCTCCTCCCAAAGTGATGCAGAAATCAGGAGTTCGTCTCGAGAATGGTTAAACGTATCAGAAAGTCTTTCCTCCAACCGCGCTGTCATCCTGATTGTCGCTGGCTTCTCACTCAGATTGTCGCGCCGTATTTGAAGTTCTGCCTCTCGCCAAGTGTTGGGATCGAACTGTCGGATTTCCGAGTCGCCTTTTGACACGAGTTATCGGTGTCGAACGGGCAGCGGGTCGGACACTCTTGGTAGGTGGCCATGGTCGCTTTGTCCGCGCAATGGTCGTTCACCAACTAAACTGGGCTCCTTCGACCGAAAGTCCGTCGTCGGTAAAGTGCAATGAAAAATGATCAACCTATCCAAATGTCCTCTTCGGGCCGAATGCTGCCTTGCGTCATACCCGGTCATTTGAACGATCCCTGGCGACTATGAATCATATAGATATGTCACAGCGAGCTGCTTCTTGTTTCGCCGACACTGTCATACCGACGACGACAGATCGCATCACTCCGGCGTTTCTCGCTAGTCAGCGGATTATCGCTGCGCTCAGCCGGCCCCGCTTTGCCCGCACCAGCCAACGGCGATGGAAACACCGGCGACGATAGAGCGGTAATAATCCTCGATATCCACCCATTCATCCGCAAGGCCGGACATCGCCAGTCCGCCGCATTTCGGGCCGATACCGACGGTCGGAATACCCTTTTGAACAATCGGATTGCGGATGTCGCTTGCGGTGTGGAGCGGATTGACCTTTGGCGTCGCGCCGAGGCGCGTGAGTTCTCGCGTCGCGATTCTGTACAGCGGGTGATCGTCGGGTGTTTCGGCAGCACTGATCCCGGCGCGCCAATGCAATTCCGGCGGATGATCGGTCAGCCAGGGGTCGGTTTCTGACGCATGGTTTATGGTTTCCTGAACGGACTTCATCACGGCATTAAGATCCTCCCCTGGCACAAGTGAAAGAGCGCCGAATAGCCGGCATTCATCTGGAATGCGGTTGGTGGAGCCAACGTCGCCGAACTCGCACCGCGTGAGCATCAGATTGACCGACCGCCCGATCGCCTGTTCCAGGCGTCGATGATGAATGGACGCGCCGCGCTCTTGATCCAGCTCCTTGAGCATCGATGCAATAATCATCGCCTTGTCGAACGGGTTGACGGCCTGATGGGCAAAGGCTGTGTGCGCGGGTTCGAAGGTTTGCGGCGCCCGGCCGCGGATGGTGATCTGAAATTCCAGCTGGCCGGGCGAGAAGGCCTTGATTTCGTCAAGGCCGCGTCCTGATTCGGCAGGATGCAGATAGAGGGCCGCGTCGGCCAGCAAGCCGTCGTGGAGCGCAGCGGCGATTCCGCGCCTGTGCGCCTTGCTGGGTGCGCTGACAAGAAACAGGTCTCCATTGAGACGGATCCCGGTCTTTCTCAGAACCGCCGCCACCTGCACCATGATGGCGATGCCTGCCAGGTCATCCGCGACGCCCCAGCCATGCAGCTTGCCGTCACGGACGGCCGGAGTGAACGGGTCGGTGGACCAATCCGCGCCCGTCCCCGGAACCTCCACGTCAGGATGGGCAAACAGGATGAGACTCTTTCCTGATCCGTTGCCTTTAATCTTGCCGATCAGACAGCGCTCCTCGGCGCTTGAAGAGATGTCCGCCGTGGCAAACTCTCCCACCATGGGGACTTTTGACGGGCCGTAGACAAGCGGCTCGAGGCTACCGCCCATTGCGGAAATGGCACCGGCGATAACATCGTCCACGGCATCGCCGCCAACCACTGTTGCCACGATCAGATTCTGTAACAACTCAAGGCTCGCCGTCTGAGCTCCCCGGCACGCCGTCTCTATCTGTTTCGATGACACTGATTGTTGCATCAAACAACGCCTGGTCGTTTCGATCACTGCCCTGTTATTTCTGCCAATACGTCATTTGCAAGGCTTCGGATATGGGCCTGCATGCTGTCGCGCGCCCTTTCCCGGCCACCGCTTCTAATCGCATCTATAATGATCAGGTGCTCTTCGGTGTCAGGGCGGAATCTCGAGGCAAGTCCGGAGAGTTCAAATATCCGGGTTGCCATGCGCAGGTCCTGGATCACTTCGGCCAAGACATCGTTTCCGCTTGAATGCGCGATCATCTCGTGCAGTCTTTCATCCGCCGCCCAGTGGGTTTCCGCAGGTACGGCGGGATTGGCCTTGAGCGCCAGCATGTCCGCCTCGACCTCGTCGAGCAAATCGGCGGGAATCCGCTCGATGGCCGTC
This sequence comes from Paracoccaceae bacterium, assembly GCA_965203605.1. Classification (GTDB taxonomy): domain Bacteria; phylum Pseudomonadota; class Alphaproteobacteria; order Rhodobacterales; family Rhodobacteraceae; genus JAPOUP01. The sequence continues at coordinate 734,745 of OZ241902.1, forward strand.
GCTATGGCTTCGCCTTCCAGCAGTTCACGAAGGCGCATGGTTTGAAAATACTCTCTGTTGGAAACGACGCGCACCCGGAAGGGTTGGTTCGGCTGCTTTTCCAGCAGCCCCTCGCTTTGAAGCAGCAACAATGCCTCGCGCACCGGGGTTCTGGATGTTGCCAGCCGTGTTGCAAGGCGGTCTTCTGATACGATTTCACCCGCTTTCAGATTGCGGGTCAGGATCATCTTCCGGATCGCTGCGTAGGACCGGTGCGTCAGGCTGACTTCGTCGGCTATCTCAGGAGCGGGTGTGGAAGTTGACGGGGACACGGTTGGCCTATTGGGTTCGACAGCTGGATGTTTCGTCAGTGAGATAGCAAAGCAAACGGGCAGGCGTTCCGATAAACAGCTCCTCGACCTCGGCGTCCTTCCAACCGCGTCTTTGCATCATTGGCACTATATTGATCAAGAGATGCCGATATCCGTGGCCGCCATACGCTGACAGTCGCGTTTTTGTACAAATGTCGTGCGAAACCGCAATTTGACGGCGAAATCCCGTTCTCATCAGATCGTGGATAAGATCAAGACGTGTATAATCCGTCGGCAGGTCCAAATCGCAGCCCGCCATCCAGTATTGCGATGTCTCGATGCCGAAGAAATCCCACTCGAGAACGAATCCCTGCTGCAACAGGTCCAAAAGACGGCCGCGATCGAAAACAGTCCTGTCCATGTGGCCAATGACGGTTCTTTCCGGATATGCGCCCGCCGCCAGCAGTATTTTCGCAATCTGAGCCGGTGCATCGCAATGCCGTCCGGGATGCACTGTAATTGCCACGCCCGTATTTGCCTGGACGCGAGCGGCGGCAACCAGCATGCGATGCTCGCTCTCCTCAAGCGGCCAGGAACAGCCTATCTCACCGATGATTCCGGCGCGGATGTCGGTGTCCCAGACACCGTCTGTCAACTGGGACTGCAGCAGGGCTTCAAGGGTATATATATCTGAGCCACGAATTTCTTTCGGCATGTAGGCATCAACATAATAGCCCGCGCCCATAATGATGTTGGCACCGGTCCGAGCCGACAGGGACCTCAAACCGGCCGGTTGCGGACGTAGACCGCCGACCGACAATTCAACGATTGTGCTGCCACCGGCGCTGCAAAAAAGTGACAACTCGCGTTCCGCAACTGCGATCTCATCAAGCACCATGTTGAACGGGTTGCGGTTCTGGAAATAGTCGGTCTGAAACCGGTTCTCCATGGTGATCGGTGGGTGCTCTGCCTCCCCAGCGCGGGTTGACGGATCACGAAGGTCGCAAAGGATATGCTCGTGCATCAGGGTTTTTCCGAGCTTTTCCCGCGCGAGGGTTCCGGCCACTGATTGCGCAAACTGGTTCATTCCTTCGTATCCTAGTGAGGAAGTATTTTTTCCAGAAACTGACCGGCGCGTTCGCTGCGCGTTTCGGTGAAGAACGCCTCGGTTTCGCGGTCTTCAATGATCTCGCCCTGATCCATGAAGATCACGCGTTCAGCAACCTTCCGGGCAAAGCCCATTTCATGGGTGACAACGATCATGGTCATGCCCTCCTTGGCGAGTTCAACCATCACATCGAGCACTTCGTTGATCATCTCAGGATCCAGGGCCGACGTTGGCTCGTCGAACAGCATTGCGATGGGATCCATTGCCAACGCCCGGGCGATCGCCACACGCTGCTGCTGGCCTCCGGAAAGATGCGCTGGATATTTTCTGGCCTGGTCGCCAAGCCCGACCCGGTTCAGCAGCGATTCGGCTTTCTGATTTGCCGCGTCGTCGCTACGGCCAAGGACCTTGCGCTGCGCGAGCAACAAATTATCGAGAATTGTCAGGTGTGGAAACAGTTCGAAATTCTGGAACACCATGCCGATTTTTGCACGCAGTTCGGACAGGTTGGTCGCCGGGTCGCCGACGCTGATGCCGTCGACTACAATGGAACCTGAATCGAAAGGTTCCAGCCCGTTGACGCATTTGATCAGGGTTGATTTGCCGGAGCCGGAGGGCCCGCAAACCACAACGACCTGACCCTTCTGGACCGCAGTGGAGCAGTTCTTGAGCACCTCAAAGGAGCCGTAGTTCTTGGATACATTGTCAAGGGTTATCATTCAAGTCCTCAGAAGCGATCAATGAGATAGGGGCGGATGTCAAGGTCCGTCCGACCATGATCGATAAGATCGGTGGTCAGCCGGGCGACAGCCGGTGCAAGCGTGTAGCCGTTCGAGGTGACCGCGTTGTAGAATCCTGTCATGCCCGGCATCTCACCGATGATGGGTGCACCGTCGATATTGACGTTCATGCCGGCCCAGGTTCGGATTACATGAAGACCGGACAATTGCGGCAAAACGCGATTGGCGACCCAGAGATTTCCCTCTATACTTTCGCGAATTGTCTGGTTCAGCCTCAGCGCTTCATTGTAACGGGCGGTCCAAGCGCCGCCGATGACCAGCCCGCCGGTCGATAGTTGTTTCAGGCTTAGATGGCGGTCCGCGTGCGCGACCAGTTGACTGACGAGATTGGGCGCGCGTTCGGTGACGGTCATTTGCAGCGGCGCACTGAACACCGGAATTTTCTGGCCGATCATTCTCCCGATTTCGGCGGCCCAAGGACCGGCCGCGTTGACAACACGGCGAGCCCGGATTTGGCCCCGGTTTGTCACCACCTTCCATCCGTCATTTTGCTGTTCAATGGCCGTGACACTGGCGCTGGGCAGCAGGCGGGCGCCGAGCCGCCCAGCCATTTCCATCACGCCATAGGTCGCGGTGAGTGGATTGATCTTGCCTTCCTGTGGACAATATTCAGCGCCGATGAGAGACGGAGAAAGCGCGGGAGCCAGTTTACTGAGATCACTGGCACCGATGATTTCCGATTCAAGCCCGTACCGACGTTCAAGGGCTGCCTTTTGTTCCAGAAACCTCATTCCCTTTTGCGTCTCGGCAACCATCAGTCCGCCGGTGATGCGAATTTCAAGTTTCCCGCCGAATTCTTCGGCATATTCCTGCCACAGAGATACGGCCCAGGGTCCCAGCGGCAGCGTTGCCGCCGCCGGGCCGCCGTTTGCCTCCGCCTTTTCGCCGAAGTCGAACGACAGGAGCTGTACGTGAAGGCTTCCGGCATTGGCGCCCGAAGCCTGCAGATTGACATCGTCGCGTTCGACGACGACAGTGTCGTGTCCGCTTCGCGCCAGTTCGAACGCCACACTGGCCCCGACAACGCCGGCACCGATCACAGCGATGTCGGCAACAACGTCCGCAAAGGGCTCAAGGGGAAGGGGACGCGACAAATCAGGCGTTCCAGCGCGTTGGTGCCCGCCCCATTCCGGTTTTTCCAACACGATGGTCGGCACCGGGAACGGTTTGGCTGGCAGCCTCGGTGCGAATGTTTCCTCCTGGCCGCGCGGCAGCCCGGTGCGGGACGACAGCAGGTTCGCGACGACGGGCGTGCAGTACCGCCCCTGACAGCGGCCCATGCCCAGGCGCGTGCGGCGTTTCAGGACACCCAGACTGCTTGCTCCGGCACCAATTTCAGAGCGGATGCGCCCAGCGTCCAGGCCTTCGCAGCGGCAGATAACTGTATCGTCGCCAACATGGTCGGATGATGCCGGAGGTGCCTTGAACAATTTCCATAGCGCACTCTGGAAATTCCGCGCCCGTTGCAGTTTCCTGGTTGCAATCGCAGTTTGGGCCGTCCTTTTGCTGGCAAAACCCAACTGGGTAGAAGCCGCGCAACCAGCAATCGTGCCCGAGGCCTGGGCCACATCGGCGCCGGCAATGATAGCTCCGTCTCCAACCGCGAACACACCGGGCACAGTTGTTTCGCCGAATTCTGAGGTCTTCAGGCTGAGCGTGCCCAGATGTCTTGGATCATAGATCGTCTCGCAACCAAGGCTGCGGCCGATTTCAGTGGATGCGATCAACCCGTAACCGAGACACAGCGTATCGGCGTCGACCTCGGTGGTGGTGTCGATATCCGGCTGCCCGGCCGGCCCGCAAGCGGCCATTCTGACACCGGTGATCTGGCTTTCGCCGACTGCCCCAACGACAATGTTGGACCAGAATACCGGTACGCCAGCGCGCTTTAATGTGGCGAGGTAGCCTATACCCGTCAACATCTTGACCGGATCTGCCCGAAACGCCTCGAACAATTCCGTACACTTGCGAATGTCGGGTCGGGGTGCTGATTCAATGACGGCCGCCACCGATACACCATGCGAAACAAGATCGGCCGCCAGCTGGAAATTCAGCGGCCCGTTTCCTGCAACGACCACGCGCTTGCCCGGAGATACCTGATAGGAACGGGAGAGCGTTTGCGCCGCTCCGGTGGTCATGACTCCCGCTGTCGTCCATCCGTCAAAGGGGGCGGCCCGCTCAAAGGCGCCCGTTGCGAGAATGAGTCGCTTTGGGCGATATATCTGGGCACGACCATCGACGAGTGCGAGTGTTTCGTCCGCTGCGAAGGCACCCCAAACGGTAGCGTCCTGATGAAGCTGGACACCAGCGCTCCGCACCGCCTCCAACAGGGCGGCACCGGATTCGAACTGTCGGTCAGGCGCTGCAGACACGATGTGGGAAGGCGCGATCGGCTTGTAGTACTGGCCGCCTGGATCCGGCCGTTCATCAAGAACGACGACCGATGCGCCGGTGCGGCTTGCCGCGAGTGCTGCGGACAGGCCCGCGGGACCTGCGCCGATAACGAGGATGTCGGTCTCGTGCATGGGCAATGCGCCTGTGGCGGGCGGACCGGACAAGGGCTTCAGAGCGTCGCCCGCTAGTCCGGAAGGCGTGGCCGTCGTGATGTTCTCGCCGCCGCGAACCTTGGTCAGGCACGCCCGCTGGCTGACCCGGCCGTCGATCGTCACCAGACAACCAAAGCATGCACCCATGCCGCAATACATTCCCAGCCAGGATCGCGGATTATCTACGCCGACCGAGGTGCGCACGGTAATCTCGTTCGCGATGAGCGCTGCCGCAACCGTTTCTCCCGCAAGGGCCAGAACGGTTTGTCCTTCGAAAGCGAATTCGAGCGTCTTGTCGGTCGGGCTGAGGTTTTGTCGGCGCAGGCGCATATCGGCAGTGGACCAGTCCGTAAAGGTTCGTCAGAAACGTGTCTGTCAAACGATAGCACGGCAAGGTTGACAAGGATATATTTTTCGTATACACAAAATATACGATATGTATAATTGCTGGCCAGAACGACTCAAGCAGGCTGCATCCCAGAGAGGAATAGGCGTGTATGACTGGGTTTCGCGGAACCTACACAGTTCTCATAACGCCATTTGTCCCAGACGGTTCCGCTGTGGATTCCGCGGCGCTGAGGCAATTGGTGAACTGGCAGATCGACGAAGGAATCCATGGTTTGATTCCGCTCGGCAGCACTGGCGAATTTCTGTCACTTAGCCGCGAGGAACGACGGCAGATCATCGAAATCTGCGTCTCGGAAGCAGACGGGCGCGTGCCGGTTCTGATCGGCACGGGTGCAGAGGTGACGTCCGACTCCATCGAGCTGTCACGAGAAGCGGAGACCATGGGTGCACAGGGTGTGATGATCATCCCGCCATTTTATTCGACACCGACAGAAGACGAATTGTTCGAACACTATCGGAGGATCGGAGAGGCCATATCGATCCCCATCATGGCATATAACAATCCGGCGACGGCCAATATCGACATGACCCCGCGCATCCTGGCGCGTTTGGCTGAAATCGATACCGTAACCATGGTCAAGGAATCCACTCTCGAAGTGACCCGCGTCCGGGACATTGTCGAACTTTGTGGTGACCGAATGGCGGTGTTTGCCGGGATCCTTGGCTACGAATCCTTCTGGCTGGGTGCAAAGGGCTGGGTTGCGGTGTGCTCCAATGTGTTGCCGCGCGCATCGTCCGATCTCTTCACTCTCGTTGCCGACAAACAGGATATGAAGGCGGCCTTGACGCTTTACCGCCGTATCCTGCCGATAATCCGATGGGTTGGCGAGAACCGTTATGTATCGGCGACCAAGGCGGCACTCGATGCCATGGGCCTGCAGGTGGGTGACCCACGCGAACCCCGGCTTCCGCTGCCGGAAAACCTACGCCGTGCACTGGAAAGGGACTTACGTGATCTCGGCATGATCGGATCATTGAGGACCGCATTCGCAAGTTGACCGAATCGCAAGATTCAACAGAAAGGGAGTCAAAAATGACAACAGGAATGAAAATGTCGCTGAAAATGGCGATGATCGGCGCCGCGTGCCTGCTCTCAGCACCGATGGTCTTGGCACAGAATTGCTCACCCAAGGTCTCGGCGTCGGCGTTGATCAGTGAGGGCAAGCTGGTCATGTCAACAAACCCGACCCTGCCACCCATGCAATTTGTTGATTCAAGTGGTGAATTGAAAGGCATGCGGATAACGCTGGGCAACGAGGTGGCCAAGCGCCTGTGTCTGGAACCGGAATATATCCGCATTGAGTTCTCGGCGATGATCCCGGGGCTTCAGGCCGGGCGTTGGGATGTCATCAACACCGGCATTTTCTGGACCGAGGAGCGCGCCGGGATCATGAAGATGATTCCGTATGAATCCCAGGCGATCAGCATTTCGGTCCCGGCCGGCAATCCGCAGGGCATCTCCAAGCCGGAGGATCTGGCCGGCAAAGCCGTTGGTGTTGAAATTGGTGGGTTTGAGGAAGCCAAGCTCAAGCTTCTCGCGCAGGAACTGTCTGACAAGGGCCTTGAAACGATTGACGTTCGCACTTTCGACAATTTCGCCACTGCCTACCAGGCGCTGCGCGCCGGTCAGACCGATGCAACGGTCACGATCGACTCCACGGCGACGGAATACGCAAATCGCGGTGAATTCGATCGCGCGATCTCCGGTCTCTTTGCCACACCGGTGGCGTTGGCCATGGCAAATGACGAGTTGGCAGACGCGGTGCTCGAGGTCATGAACGAGATGGTCAGGGACGGCAGTTACAAATCCCTGCTCGATGAATATGGCGTTCTGGCCAACACCGGGGAACTTGCCATCCGCGGACCCGGCAACTGAGCGCATTTGCAACGACAACACACCCGGGCCTTCGTGTCCTGGGCGTTTGTCGTGCAGGCAGACCCGATAGGCGTAGGACATGAACAAACAGGCCTGGGACTGGAGTGGCTTTCAGGATTACCTGTTTAACGACTTTCTGTTCTACGGTGCGCTGACAACGATCGGACTGACCGTCGCATCCATCATCGGCGGACTGGTTCTCGGTGCGGTCATCGCGCTGATGCGCATGTCGCCTCTCAGACCGGTGTCCTGGTTTGCCCAGTTCTACATCTGGATATTCCGTGGAACGCCGCTGCTGGTCCAACTGCTGATCATCTACACCGGTCTGCCCCTGGCCATCGGTGTCCGTTTCAGTGTACTCGAGGCTGCCTTGCTGGGCTTGATCCTCAATGAGGCAGCCTATCTTGCCGAGATCATCCGCAGCGGTATACTTGCTGTGCCGCAGGGCCAGAGCAACGCCGGGAAGGCGCTGGGCCTGACGCCGGCACAGGTCATGCGTTATGTTGTCATGCCGCAGGCGACACGGATAGTGATACCGCCGCTGGGCAACAGCGTGAACGGTCTTCTGAAGACCACCTCGATCACTTCGGTCATTTCGATGGAAGAACTGCTCAGGCGCACCCAGATCCTGATCCAGGAGAAGTTTCTGGTCCTTGAGCTCTTCGCCGTCGCTGCACTCTACTACCTCATTCTGACAACGCTGTGGGATGTGGTTCAGAGACGCATCGAGGCCCGATTTGGCAAAGCCTACAGCCGGTTTCAGTTGCCCGGGGGCAACTAGAGAGTGCCTGTGTTTTCGAACGCACCGGCTTTGAGGTCACAGTGCGCAACCAATGCAAAGGACAATGGAATGAGCAACCTGGTAATCCACGCCGGAACTTTTCGGTTTGACGCGGTTCTTGAAGAGAATGCCGCGCCGAAAACCTGCTCGGTGTTCAAAGAACTTCTACCCTACAAAGGACAGATTGTGCATGTGCGCTGGAGCGGTGAGGGCGTGTGGATTCCTCTTGGCGAAACCGATTTCGGGCTGGATTACGAAAACCACACGAGCCATCCCGCGCCAGGCCATTTCATCCTCTATCCAGGCGGGATCAGCGAAACCGAAATCCTCCTTGCCTATGGCGGTGTCGATTTCTCATCCAAAATGGGACAACTGGCCGGCAATCATTTCATCACCATAACAGGCGGCCATGAAAATCTGATGGAACTCGGCAACACGGTCCTTTGGAAGGGTGCACAGCCGATCCGTTTCGAGCATGCGTAATTGTATCCTGCAGGCACCTCTGGCACCGTTCAACTGATGGACGGTGCCCAACAATGGAAACGAAACCGCAACGTCCGCAAAGGACAAACAACAGGAGAAAGTCATGAAACTAGGGAAGTATGTTGCAGGTATTTGCAGCACTGTTGCACTGAGTTTCGCTGCGCCTTCCGCAGTCTGGGCCGAGCCCTCGGGGGTTCTGGTCATTGCAGAGAATGAAACACCTGAAAACCTGGATCCTGCCAATGCCACCAATTCGACTGTAAACCAGTTGCTGGTCGGTGTGTATGACACCCTGGTGCAGTTCACCGCCGGCGAAACGTCGGTGAGCCCGCGACTTGCAACCGAATGGTCTGTTTCCGACGATGGACTGACCTATACCTTCAAGCTTCGCGATGGCGTTGTGTTCCATGATGGCACCCCGCTCACCGCCAGCGATGTCAAGTTCACACTCGACCGGCTGCAGGCGGCGTCCGCTGCCACCATGAACGACATGGGTACATATGAGTCAGCAGAGGTGGTTGACGATCATACGATCAACCTGAAACTTTCAGCGCCGTTCGGTCCTTTCATTTCCGCGTTGTCGCGCATTTATGTCGTCAACAAGACACAGGTTGAACCGCACATGGGTGACGACAATGCCCGCGGTTGGCTGGCAGTGAATGAAGCCGGTTCCGGCCCTTACACCGTCACCACCTACAAACCCACGGAGGTCGTCGTATTGACCGCCTTTGCCAACTATTGGGGCGGATGGGATGGAAATCACGTGGAGGAAGTGGTGTTCCGATATGTGTCCGAGCCATCAACGCAGCTGGCCCTGTTGCGCAGCGGCGAGGTTCACATAGCGCCTGACATTACCGTCCAGGACAAGCTGGCGCTCAGGGACGAAGATGGGTTTACGGTCGATATCGGCGCTGCCGCAACGCCACTCTATTTCCAGATCAACACCGCAAGCGACGGGCTGACCGGCAACAGGGAATTCCGCAAGATGCTGGTGCAGGCGTTTGACCGGAAGCTGCATCTTGACTTCGTTTTGCAGGGTCTGGGCTCCATGCCTGACGGACCGTTGCCGCCGGATTGGATGGGGCATCAGCCGCATGCCGAACTTGGCTTTGACCTCGAAAAGGCAAAGTCGATGGTTGAAGAAAATGGCTGGTCCGGAACTAAGCTGACGGTTCGCTATCTTCCGGCGATCGAGGAAGAGAAGGCAGCTGTGGAACAGTTGCAATCTAACCTTGCCCAGCTCGGGATCGAACTGGAAGCGGAAGGCATGACCTGGCCGGCCCAGGCGGCAACGGTCCAGGATCTGGCCACGACATCTGACATCAACATGATCTACAATTTTCCGACCTTCCCCGATCCACACGCCATTCTGAATACGTCGTTCAACTCAGCCAACACGGGATACAATGGCGGTTACAACTGGGCGCAGTTCTCCAATCCCGAGGTCGACCGGCTTTTGAACGAAGCTGCCAGTTTGTCGAACCAGGAAAGACGGGCGGAACTCTATGCCGAGGCACAGAAGCTCATTGCTGCGGAATATCCAGTGATTACGGTATCGCTGCCCGGTTCCGTTGTGGCCATGTCGAACAAGGTCGAGGGCTACAAGTACAATGTCGCCCATCACCAGACCTTCAACTACATGGAAATAGGACTGAAATAGGCGGGACCGCCGCTCGTTTGAGCTGAAACGAAGTGGAGGGACAGGTCAGATGAAATACGTTTTGCAGAGGCTGACCTTCTCTGCCCTGTCCCTCTTCGTATTGCTTCTGATAACATTCGTGCTCAGTCATGTTGTTCCAGGCGACCCGGCAATCGTTGCGGCCGGACCCAATGCAGGTGCCGAGAAAATTGCCGAACTGCGCGAGGAAATGGGGCTGAACAAGCCGCTCGTGACGCAATTCGTAATCTACTGTCGCAATCTGCTCAGCGGCGATATCGGAACCTCATGGTTTACACACCAGCCCATTCTGCGGGATCTCATGCGGGAGCTGCCGCCCTCCTTGGAGCTTGTAACGTTGGCCATGGTGATCAATCTGGCGATCTCGTTGCCGCTGGGTATGCTAACGGCGCGCTACAACGGCACCAGGTTTGACGATATTGTGCGCCTCGTGGCCGTTGCCGGCGCAGGGCTCCCCATCTTCTGGACGGCCATCATTCTACAGCAGACACTTGCCGCGGATTTGGGTCTCTTCCCTGTCGCCGGGCGCTTGAGCTTCGCCTATCGAGATTTTGAGGGTGCCAGCGGATTTTACCTATTGGACAGCTTGGTTTCCGGTCGCTTCGACGTATTTACAGATGCGCTGTCGCATCTCGTTTTGCCTGCTTTCGCCCTTTCACTCCTGTTCACCGCCGTCGGCCTGCGCATAACCCGCACGTCCATGATCAGCGAGTTTCGCAAGGATTACGTTCTTCTGGCGCGCGCAAAAGGAGCTGGCGAAGCGCGTATCATGTTCCGCCACGTCTTCCCAAATGGTGCGACACCTTCCCTGACGGTTTTCGGCATGCAGTTCGGCTGGATGCTTGGTGCCACGGTGCTGGTCGAAGAGATTTTCGGCCGGCCCGGTATCGGCCGGTACGCGGTCAAGGCCGTCACGCAGTCCGACGTGCATGCCGTTGTGGCAGTGGTGCTGGTCGTCGGTCTGGTTTTCCTGCTCGCCAACCTTGTTGTTGACGTCCTGCTCTATGCCCTCAGTCCGCGAAAATGGAGCAAGGAGTGAACGCGGTCCGCCAGTTCTGGCGCTTTCCGAAGAGCGGTGTCGAGCGGATTGCGCTGGTGGTTGCCGTGCTGGTCCTTCTTATGGCGTTGCTGGGCAACTGGCTGGCACCCTACGATCCGCTTCAGATCGATTTTCGTGCCAAATTGCATGCGCCCTCCTGGCAACACCTTATGGGAACTGACGGGTCGGGACGTGATGTGCTGAGCAGGCTTCTCAGTGGCGCACAGCTGACTCTACTGTCGACATTTTCCGTGATCCTCATCGTGCTGGTGAGCGGCTGTGTCATCGGCATGTTCTCCGCCTTTGTTGGAGGGGTGATCGACAACATGCTTATGCGGCTTGCCGATATCTGGCTCGGCTTTCCGCCGTTGATCCTTGCTCTCGGTTTTGCGGCAGCGCTTGGAGCAAGTCTCGATGCAGCTATTCTGGCCCTGATTCTGAGTTGGTGGCCCAACTATGCCCGGTTATCCCGCATGATTACGGTCGACATTCTGTCCCAAAAGTACATGGCAGGCGCAACCGCTCTCGGCGTACCGGCGTGGCGCAGGGTGGTGTTCTATGTCGTGCCGAACGCCTTCGATGTGCTGATCATCCAGTTCACGCTCGACGTTTCGGCGGTCATGCTGGCGATCTCCGGGTTGTCTTTCATCGGTGTTGGCGCTCAGATCCCGGCGCCGGAGTGGGGTGCTATGATCGCCGAAGGACGCGCCTTCGTCAGCAGCGGATGGTGGATCGTGGTGTTTCCCGGCCTGATGATTTTCATCACCGCTCTTAGCTTCAATGTCATCGGCGATATGTTGCGCCGTGAACTTGACCCGACGTCAAGGCGGGCGACATGAGCGGAGCAGCGTCAAACAGACGGCCGCCGGATCCGGACCATTTGCTTGATGTCCGGAATGTGACGATTGCATTGCGGCGAAGTGGTCGCGAGATGGTGACCGACGTCTCGCTCGCCGTGCGGCCTGGTGAACTGGTCGGAATTGTGGGCGAATCCGGATCAGGAAAGACATTGTTCACGCTCACGACCTTCGGGCTGCACGAGGACGCCTACGTCGCCGACGGCAGAGTTGCTCTCAATGGTCAGCCTGTTTCCCAAACGGCTTATCGTGCGGAGATGAAGAAGCGGTTGGGTCGCGACGTCGCCATTATCCCGCAGGATCCGTTTTCCGCCCTGAACCCATCCATGCGGGTTGGGCGGCAGATCACGGAAGCGATCTATTTGTCAAAAGGCCTGGCACCCAAATCGAAAACTGCAATGAACTCAGCTTTGGAACTCCTTGCCGAGGTGGGCATTCCCGAACCGGAAACTGCGTTTCATCAGTATCCCGACCAGTTTTCAGGCGGCATGCGACAACGGATCGTCATTGCCATAGCGCTGTCGCAGGAGCCAAAGCTGCTGATTGCCGACGAACCGACAACGGCACTCGATTCCTCCACTCAGCGCCGCATCATCGACCTGATCATCGACCACAGCCGGAAACGCAATCTGGCCGTCATATTGATCAGTCACAATCTCGAACTGCTTCGCCAGAGCATGAACCGGATCGCGGTTCTATACAGCGGCCAGTTGCTGAATGTCTTTGAGTCGGCACGGCTCGGCCGATCGGAACTGCATCCTTACACAGAGGCGCTCTTCAACTGCATACCTACAGCCGACAGGAAACTGGAGGATATCAAGTCGATTCCCGGCGAACCGGCGACAGCTGGATTTGGGCGTATCGGCTGTGCCTTCGCGGCTCGTTGCGATTTTGCCTCTGATCTTTGCCGAACCGCACCACTTCCCTGCAACCAGGCTGTTGATCCAGAATTCAGCGCCTGTCTTCTCAACAGGGGAGCGTAGGTTCATGGCTGCACAGGAACCGATTGTGAAGATGCAGGGCGTGTCAAAGACCTATGCGAGGCGGGCGCTGATGCAGGCGCGAAGCTTTTCACTAAAGGAGATTGACCTGAAGGTGGACCGGCGGGAAGTCGTTGGACTGTTGGGAGAGTCCGGTAGCGGCAAGTCAACACTCGCCAACATAATCACGCAGCTGACCGCGTATGACGCCGGGACATATTTCTACGACGGTCGAGACGTGAAGGGCTACACAGCAACTGATCGCTTCGCTTTCAAATCCGCCGTTCAAATCGTCTTTCAGGATCCCTACGGCAGTCTCAATCCGCGTGCGACGGTCGGCTCCATTGTTCACGAGGGTCTGGCGATTCACCAGCCTGGACTGGCTCGAGCTGAGCGCCACATGCGCGTGCGGCAATTGATGGACGAGGTTGGTCTGTCCGGGGATGTCCTCAGCCGTTATCCGCATGAGTTTTCCGGTGGGCAACGACAGAGAATTGCGATCGCCCGGGCCATGGCCGTAGAACCTGAACTCCTGGTGTGCGATGAACCGCTTTCATCCCTCGACGTCTCGATCCAGGCACAGGTACTGGAACTCTTCGTGCGGCTGATACGGCAACACGATTTGACGATGGTTTTCATCACCCATGACATCAAGGTTGCGCGGCTGCTCTGCGATCGAGTCTATGTCATGCTTGATGGACGCATTGTTGAGCAGGGCAGGGCGATTGATGTGCTGAGCAATCCGCAAACCGAATACACCGCCGAACTGATCGAGGCTGTCTACTGACAGGTCGGAGTATGAACAGGTACAAACTCGCTATCGATATCGGCGGTACTTTTGTTGATGTTGTCGTTTTTGATTTCGAGACGACGTCATTACGAGCCTTCAAATTGCCGACAACGCCGCATGATCCGGCCGAAGGGGTAATCGAGGCGGTCCGCCAGCTGGACATGCCGGCAGAAGAGATCTTTGAATTTATCCACGGCACGACGCTCGGCCTCAACGCCATCCTGGAGCGTAAGGGTGCCCGTGTGGGCATTATCGCCACTGATGGATTTCGCGACATTTTCGCGATTGGCCGCGGCAGTCTCGAATTTGCGGACATGTATCGGTTCGATTACGAGCAGCCGGCGAGTCTGGTTGATCGGTGTGATACACGCGAGGTTGCCGGGCGCATGGACTATCTGGGGCGTGAGGTGACGGAGCTCGATACCGAAGCGCTGTCGACAGCGGCGCGGGAACTGGTCGTTGAAAACGGCTGTACCGCCATCGCAGTCAGCTATCTGCACTCCTATGCCAACGTGGCGCATGAACGAACCACATTGGAGCTGATAAACGCTGCGTATCCTGGCATCGAGGTCTCTGCTGGAGCGCTCCTTGCCAATGAATACCGGGAATACGAGCGCACCAGCACGGCAGTGCTCGACGCGTATATCAAGCCGGTGCTGAAGAAATATCTCGGCCGGCTTACCTCCGGCATCGAAGTTAACGGCTTCCGCGGAAAGAAGTATGTCATGAACTCTTCTGGTGGAACGCTGACATTCAACCTCGCCGAAACACAGCCGATAGCAACGATTCTGTCCGGGCCTGCCGGCGGTGTATGCGGGGCGCAGTATGTTGCCGAGGCGACCGGGCGCCACAATGTCCTCTCGGTCGATGTGGGTGGCACTAGCCTGGATTCCTGTTTGATCGTGGATTTTCGGCCGGTGGATGTCTTCGAGGCCCGGATCGACGGATTCCCGCTCCTGCAACCGATCTACGATCTTCGTACCTTGGGTGCCGGCGGTGGCTCCATAGCACGGGTCGACAACAAGTTGCTGCAGGTAGGACCGGAAAGCGCTGGAGCGGTACCCGGTCCAGCTTGCTACGGACGCGGCGGAACCGACGCGACGGTCACTGATGCGGCGCTTGCGCTCGGCTATATCGATGCCGAAAATTTCATGGACGGCGAAATGGCCGTGGCACATGATCTGGCGGTGCAGGCGCTGCAGAGAAACATCGGCGATGTACTGGGGATTTCACCTGAGGAGGCAGCAAAGTCCATTTTTGATGTCCTCGTCTCGCGCACCGCCTCGGCGATCAAGGAAATGATGCTCGAACGTGGCCTTGATCCTCGGGATTTCTCGCTTTTGGCGTTTGGTGGCTGTGGCCCTCTGCTTGGTCCGATGCTGTTTCGGGAGCTCGGAATGTCCGAATTGATCGTGCCGCCCCTTCCTTCGGTCTTCTCGGCCTGGGGGATGATGGCCAGCGATCTGTCGTTCAGCAACACCGCTTCCGTCATGGAGATGGTCTCTGATGGCACTATGGATCGTGTTGCGAAGGTGGCGAATGTACTGCGGAATCGGAGCATAGCCGAACTCAGGGAGAAAACCGGTGAAACCGCCGAACCGCTTGTCGAACTGTCGGCGCGATTGCGTTTTGTCGGTCAGGAACACACATTGAGCGTTGTCTACGACATTGGCGATACAGCCGAAGACCTTTTTACGCGGTTTTCGTGTGCCCATGCCGATCGTTTCGGCCATACGTTCGACGTTGAGGCGGAAGTTGTCTCGATGATGGCGAAACTCATTCTGGTCACTCGGAAACCTGACCTGAAGGCCGAGGTTGTTTTGGGTGGCGGTGCATCCGAAGGCAGGCCGCACAGGATGTTTGATGCAGTGGCAGACGGTTTCGTGGAGGGCCTCCGCTTCGACCGGAACCTGCTGTCTGCGGACCATGTATTCGACGGGCCGTTGCTTGTTGTTGACGAGGGTTCGTCTCTCGCCCTGCCAGCTGGCCAGCGATTGAGGGTCGACTCGTCGGGAATGATTGTTGTCGCACATGCGGGAGGCTGAAATGACCATCAACAAGGCGGCAGAACTTGAGATCATTTCCGGGCTATTCTTTTCGGCGGCGGAGCAGATGCGCCGCACCCTCGTGCGAACGGCCTTCAATGCGGTGATTTACGAAGTCCTTGATTTCGGCATTTCCATTGCCGACGGCAAGGGCCGCATGGTGGCCGAAGCCGCCGGCATCACATCTTTCATCGGTGCCAACGACTATGCACTTAAGACGCTGCTCAAGCGCATGGATATGAGTCGGTTGCAGCCGGGTGATGTTGTCATGCTGAACTATCCCTACTGGAACTCGGCTCATGCATCGGACGCGCTGCTCATGACGCCGGTGTTCATCGATTGCGACATGATCGACATGTTTCTTTGCGTGCGTGCGCATTGGCTCGACCTCGGGGCAAAGGATCCCGGATATGTGATTGATTCCACTGATATCCACCAGGAGGGCCTGATCGTTCCAGGCGTTCGCATCATCAAGGAAGGGAAACTTGATGAGGATCTCTGGCAGATCCTCGAATTCAACTCGCGTCTGCCCGAAGCGATCAGGGGTGATTTCGGTGCGCAAGTGGCCTGTCTGCGAACAGGCGAACAATGCGTCCACGATATTTTTTCCAAGTTCGGCAAGCAGCGAGTCCTCACCGCGATCGAGGATTTTTTTGATCACGCCCATCACAAGACGCTGCTGGCGCTGAAACAGCTGCCGAAGGGAACCTGGTCTGCCGAAGACTGGCTGGACGATGATGGCATTACGGATGACATGATCCGCATGGCGGTCGAGGTAACCATCACCGATGACCGTTTTGTCGTCGACTACAATAGATCTGCGCAGCAAGTCCCGGGGCCTGTCAATGCTCCCTTCGGCGGCACGATCACCATGGCAAAGACCTATTTCAAGTTCCTGACCTCGGCCGATGCGCCCAGCAATCACGGCAACTACATTCCTCTGGAGGTGTTGGCGGATCCCGGAAACCTGTTTCATGCGGTGTATCCGGCGGCCACCTACATGCCGTGGACGAAGATGGTTGCCTTCGAACTGATCGCAAAGGCGTTGGCGCCCGTGATCGGCTGGATTCCGATGTCTTCAGGTGGCGACGAGCCAGGGTTCATGGCCGTCGGTGTAAATCGCGATACCGGCAGGCGGTTTGTCGTCAGCAACAATGAAGGCATCGGCTGGGGTGCGACACGCAATCACGACGGCGCCTCTGCCCTTCAGCACCCGTCGACAAGCACGGTCCGCAACACGCCGGTCGAAGTGCTGGAACGGCAGGCCAATCTGTTTCACGAAGAGCTTGCCTTGATACCGGATTCGGGCGGCAAGGGCCAGTATCGCGGCGGTCTGGGTGTGCGTCGCAATGTGCGAATGACCGGCGAGACCGAAGTCATTTCGATGAAGAAGAAATCCAAAACGGTTGGCTGGGGTCTCTACGGCGGGCAGCCCTCGCCAGTGAAAAATCATATGGTGTTGTGGCCGGGTGAGGACCGACAGAAACGTGTCGGGATGTATCGCCAGACCCTTCAGGAGGGTGAAGCCTTCGTGAACTTTTCGGCAGGTGGTTCCGGTTGGGGGGATCCCGCCGACCGTGATCCTCGGGCGCATGCCGACGATGTGCGTAACGGTTTCGTCACGGAAACCCAGGACGAATGATCGCAGAAAGGAAGCAATCATGGAGCCAAGGCGATATGCGCTGACCGAAGCGCGGATTGTTGATGTCGTCGTCGGCGAATTGCTGACCGACAAGGCCGTTGTCGTTCGCGGCGAGGTGATCGAAGCGGTGTTGGAAGAGGGTGCGCTGGATCCGCAACTGCAGAAGGTGCCGCTTGGCGGGCGTTGTCTGACACCCGGTCTGATCGACTGTCACGCCCATTGCTTTGTCGGCCAGTTCGGGGACCGCGGCAACGTTATGCCGTCCGAGATGACGGCACGCGCCGGCCGGCATCTCGAAGGCATGCTTCAGCGTGGCTTCACGACTGTCCGCGATGCTGGCGGTGCCGATTCCGGCCACAGGACTGCAGTTGAAAAGGGACTGTTCGCCGGACCTCGGCTGTTTGTTTCCGGTAAGATCCTGTCGCAGACCGGCGGTCATGGCGATCATCGCGCCATTGCTGACACCTGTTCCTGCGTCACCCATGCCGGTGGCATGTCGGTCATCGCCGATGGTGTGGATGAGGTCAGAAAGGCTGTGCGTGAAAACGTCCGGCAGGGCGTTGACCAAATCAAGATCATGGGGGGCGGTGGCGTCAGTTCCCCTGGTGACAAGCTGATCCACCCGCAATATTCGCTAGATGAAATTGCTGCAATTGTTGACGAGGCTCGGCTTTGCGGACGCTATGTGATGGCCCATATTTACAGCGACATTGGCATCAAGCGGGCCGTCGGAGAGGGCGTCCGCTCGGTTGAACACGGCAATTTCCTGCAGGAAGACACGGCGAAACTGATGCGGAACAAGGGCGCCCATCTGGTGCCTACGCTCATCACCTACGAAGCCGACGCGAAATACGGCAGGAGCTTTGGCTGGTCGGAGGAGGCTGAACAAAAGAATGCCGAAGTCCTGTCTCACGGATTGACCTCACTGGAAGTTGCCCTGAAACACGGTGTCAATGTCGGGTACGGAACAGACCTGTGTTGGTCGCCGAAGAGTTATCAGGGCGATGGCCTGCTCATTCACCAGAAAGTCTGCGGAGCCGCGGAAGCGCTGCGCCATGCGACCGTGAACAATGCGCGTATCATCCGCATGGAAGGAAAAGTTGGGCAGGTCTCGGACGGGGCCTTCGCGGACCTGGTGATCGTCGACAGCAATCCGCTGTATGGCCTGGAGTGCTTTTCACAGCACGAGAACAAGGTGGTCGGTGTCATCCAGAGCGGCCTTCCAGTCCGCGACGACCATGGCCTTTTGGGAGGACTGTAGGAGTCCGTATGCGGGTGTTCTGGCTGATTTTTGGCCGCCGGAAGGGCAAGTGTGAAGCGAATGAAGGTCCAATTGACCTTCAGAAGCCCTATTGGCTTATTTTGGGGTCTAGCCTTGCCGGTCAAGCTCTTGCCTGAGCGTGATGCCTTCGCCATAAGTGATCGCACGGTTTTCCGAATCTAACACCTTGGCATAGACGCCCGGCCCCATCATAGCTGGGGCAAAGCAGGCCCCTCTTCGTCCATCCACGATACGATTTCAAGGGGCGTTTGATTTCGATGTTGTTTTCATGCAGGACACGCAGAACTTCGAGCCCTGCGAGCACGTCAAGGACGCCATCGAACCTGCCGCCGGTAGGCGGGGTGTCGAGGTGGCTGCCGATTACCAGCGGACGCAGAATGTTGTCGATACCTTCGCGTCGGGCGAACATGTTGCCCACGGCGTCGATTGAGATTGTCAGCCCGATCTCTTCGCACCATTGGCGGAACAGGGCGCGGCGCAGAATGTCGGTGTCGGTCAGAGCTTGGCGATTACATCCGCCATTTTCGAGGCCACCGATTTAGGCTATCTCTGTGAGATCGGCCCATAGGCGTTCGGGATTGATTTCTGGGTTCATGCCCCAGACATCCTCGGATACTGCGGCGAGTTGGTGGTCGCCCCCCCCCCGCCGTTGAGAGGTTGCCGGTCGCTCAGCGGTTGGGCACGCGCCGGAATTTGCTTGCCAGGTCGGTCAGTCCGCCGGGTAGG
Source organism: Paracoccaceae bacterium (assembly GCA_965203605.1). Classification (GTDB taxonomy): domain Bacteria; phylum Pseudomonadota; class Alphaproteobacteria; order Rhodobacterales; family Rhodobacteraceae; genus JAPOUP01. The sequence continues at coordinate 754,076 of OZ241902.1, forward strand.
AACAACAGCACCACAACCACGATCACGCCCAGTACCAGCAGGCGATATTCGCCGAAGTCCCGCAAGAATTCGTTGCCGATGGTGATGGCAAAAGCCCCCAGCACCGCGCCCGGGAATTTACCCATTCCGCCGATGGAGATCATAACCATGACCATCAGGAAAAACTCGTTGCCCAGAATGCTGGGTGTCACGACACCGATGTAATGGGCATAGAGAGCGCCAGCAACGCCAGCAAGCAGGCCGGACACGGTAAAAGCCAGAATCTTGTTGGAGTATTCGTCGATGCCAATCGAGCGGGCAAAGGCCTCGGAATCACGCAGGGCAACAAAGGCTCTGCCCATGCGGCTACGCAGTACGACGAAATAGACCAGGAACACCGACAGGACGGCCGCCGTAAGCGTGATATAGTACCAGGGCAGTTTCTTGGCGGCAAAGAGTTTGACCCCGAAAACCTCGAGCGGCTTCATGCCCATCAGGCCAGTGGAACCTCCGGTACCCAATCCCCGGCCCTGTTCGATCAGGGTCGGGAAAGCCAGCGCCGCAGCAAATGTGAAGAGCGCGATGTATTCGCCCTTGAGTCGCAGACAGGGCAGACCGATGATTGCGGCCACAAAGGTGGCAACCAGCGCCGCGCAGACCATGGCAACGGCTGGATGAAATCCAACGTTGATAGTTAGCATCGCCGAGGTGTAGGCTCCCACGGCAAAGAACACCAGCTGGGCAAAGTTGAGGATACCGGCATAGCCCATCACCAAGTCCCAGCCCGCAATCAGGATGGTCCAGATGAAACACAGGATCATCACGTGCAGTAGGTACTTTTGCCCCAGCATCGGACCCAGTGCCGCCAGGAACAGGACGCCAACGACAAAGCCAATCAGTTGCTTATCCATTTTTGGACCGGACATGGATCACTCCCCCCATTTTCCGAACAGGCCCTGCGGACGGACCATCAGGACAACCAGCAGCGTTGCCAACCAGATCGGCATGATCCAGGTCGCGCCGATGGTGTAGATGACGGTGCTTTCGATCACGCCGAGGATGAAGGCCGCATAAAGTGCGCCTTTAGTGCTGCCGAGGCCGCCAAACACCACGATCACGAAGGCCTTGAGGAACAGCGGCCAGCCACCCAGGGGCGAGATCAGGTTGATCGGGGCCAGCAGTGCGCCGGCCAGACCAGTCAGCGCGATGGCAATCCCGAAGGCGTAGCTGAACACGTTGTTGGGGAAGATGCCGACGATGCGGGCGCCTTCCATGTCCTGGGCTACGGCCTGGATCGCCTGACCGTGGGAGGTCCGGCCCAAGAACGCGCCCAGTGCCAACACGATGGCGATCGAGGTGCCGAAGATCAGCAGTTTCTGATTCGAGAACGTCACGCCAAGAACAGTCGAGCTTCCCTCGATCAGTGGCGGCAAGATCTTTTGCTGCGGGCCAAAGATGATGAGGTTGGCGTTATCCAATGCGAAAGCGACACCAAGGGTGGCCATCATGGTGACGGTCTTCCAATTGCCGTGCTTTCGCAGGGGGCGCACGATCGTCTGATCAAGCCCGACGCCGAGGCCAAACAAGACGGGCAGGATCAGGAACAGTGACACAAGATAGCCAAGTCCCAACTGTTCAGAGAAGGTCCAGCACAAGTAGGCGCCGACCGTAAAGAACGACCCGTGGGCAAAGTTCAGCACCCGCGCAGTGCCATAGACCATCGCCAGTCCAAAGGCAGCCAGCGAATATAACGCGCCCTGGACGATGCCGTTCAGCAGGATTTCGAGAAGGGTCTGCATCACATTTCCTCCGTTTCCTTGGTGGTTTCGGAGGACCGCTCGGCAATGATTGCGCCTTCTTCGAGCGAATAGATCCGGCTGACCACATCACGGATTAGTTGCAGGTTCTGTTCAACGATGAAGATTGTTACGCCTGTCCTGCTGATTTCGCCAATAGTGCGCAGCATCGAATCGACGAGGTTAGGGGCCAGACCCAACGATGGCTCGTCGACGGCCATGAACCGGGCGGACGACATCAGGCCGCGCCCAAGGGCGCACATCTGCGCTTCGCCACCGCTGAGCGATCCGGCAAGCTGCTTGCGCCGTTCCTTGAGGCGAGGATAGAGCGAGAACACCAATTCGAGCTGTTGGACCGCACGTTCGCGCGCCTTAGGCAGGTAAGCTCCGAGCTGCAGGTTTTCCTCGACCGTCATATCCTTGAACAGGTGGCGGTCCTCGGCCACGTAGACCAGACCTTTCTTGACGCGGAACGATGCATCGTTTCCGGCGATGTTCTTCCCATCCAGCATGATCTTTCCTGAGCTGGACGGGATCAGACCGCAGATCGCCTTTTGCAGGGTGCTTTTGCCGTGTCCGTTGGCACCAATCAGGCCGACGGCTTCGCCTTCGTTGATCTCCAGGCTGACATCATGCAGCACGTGGAAATCCGCATAATGGACGTTGAGGTTCTCAATCTTGAGCATGATGCGAGCTCCCCAGATAAATGTCGATGACTTCGGGATCGTTTAGGATCACTTCGGGAGTATCGACCTTGAGCACTTCGCCAAAATTCAGGATCAACAGGCGGTCAGAAAGCCTGGTTAGGGCCTTGATCTTGTGTTCGACAATGACGAAGCCCAGTTGCAGTTCCTGATGAAGACGCTGGACGATTTCGCCGAATTCACCGATTTCTCTGGTATTCAAACCGCCGAAAGGTTCGTCCATGAACATGATCTTGGGATCTGTTGCCAATGCAGTGGCCAACATGACCATCTTGCGAGTAAGTAGGTCGGCAGTGCTAGTCGCTTGGTGACGGCGTTCGATTAGGTTGGCCATCTTAAGCGCAGCACCGGTTCGCTCACGGATCTCGGCGGCAGTGTGGCGAGCGGTAGACCCAAACATCGCGCCGGTGCGCACGTTTTCCTCGACCGTCAGAGAGGACAGGATTGTGGGGATCTGAAAAGTCCGCCCGATACCGTGCTGACAGAAGCGGTGTGGGCGAAGACGCTCCATCCGGTAGCCGTCGAAATGGAGCGTCCCCTCGGTTGCCCGAAGGAGGCCTGTGCAAACGTTCAGCAAGGTACTTTTGCCAGCACCGTTCGGGCCGGCAACGCCGAAAATCTCACCGCGTTTGACGTCGAAATGCAGGTTGTTCAGAGCCGTGAATGACCCGAAACGCTTGGTGATGCCTGCCAATTGCAGAATGGAAGACGACACCGAATGGTGATCGGATTGTCGATCTCTTTCTGTCATATTCTCCTCCCCTTGCAGGTTGAAAACCCGCGGTGCACAGGGCGGTTACGCGCCCTGCCAGGTTGTTCTTCGGTTTTGCCCATGCAGGCTGACATGCGATTCCGCCAGGAGACACAGGGCCTCAAATCCGATGGCCGCGACGATATTGGCCGAGATACCATGTGGATCGTAGGGCGGGCACAGTTCGACGATGTCGGCACCGATCACGTCCATACCGCGCAGGCTACGCACGATCTGAACAATCTCGCGCGTTGTGAAGCCGAAGGGTTCCGGCAACTGGGTGCCGGGCATGTAGGTGGCGTCAAGCGCGTCGGTGTCGATTGTCAGATAGAACGGGCAGTCGCCTATCACCCGGCGAATTTCCGCGATCAGCTTGGTCATGCCCATCTCGAGACATTCATGCATCTCATAAACGGTCATACCCGCCTCGCGCGAGAAATCCCAATAAGGTGTCAGAGAACCGCGCATACCGATCTGGATACATTTTTCCGGGTCGATGCTCTCTTCCAGAACTGCGTTCAGAAAGACAGAACAGTCGTTGATAGGGCTGCCCTGGAACGCGCCCTTGGCGGTATCGGCATGGGCATCGATATGCACCAAGCCGTTACCTTCGCCGCCCGACAGGCCACGCAGAATCGGGTGGGTCATGGTGTGGACACCTCCGATCGACAGGGGTCGCACATTATGTTCACGCAGCTGGCTGTAGACTTGAGATAGACGTTCAACACAGTAATCCACACTATGCGGGTCTTCGAAGGTCACATCGCCATAATCGGCCACGCTGCACAGTTCGAACGGGATTATGCGCCAGACATCGTGCACAGGGCCACGCACGCCCGACCATTCGCGAGCGGACCGAGCCCCAAGGCGAGTGCCGCCGCGTACCGGTGCGCTGACCTCCATGGGAACTCCGACCACGGCCACGTCGATTTCGTCTAGGTTGGAGCGACGTGGAGCGTTGTAGAAGCTCATCTCGCCACAATACGCATCTGCAAAGACGGGTGCACCCTCGGCCTCCATCCTCTTGAGAAATGCGTTCACCTGCGGGTCGGAACTTTGGAGGAACTCTCCCTCCGCAAGTTCCTTTAGGCGCTTAAGCCTTTCCTTTGAGAATTTTGGCATATTGTACCCCGTTGCCCGAAAAACACTCAATCCATGGCGCTTCCAGCCGGATCATGGTTCTCGCATCTTATCGACCCCAGCGATTGCTTGTCATCGTGACCGAAGTCACATTCAATGCAGGATGGAGTGATGTCTATGCCGTGGTCTTGTTTTCGCCTTGTTCAAGGACCGTAGCCAGAAGCATTGAAAACAGTTCACGTTCTGTCGTAATATCCAGCTTGAAATAGAGGCGCCAGCGGCAGTTTTTCACCGTTCCCACTGAAAGGCCGAATTTGGTGGCGATCTGCTCGTTCGAGTATCCCGCAATGACTTCGCGCACGACATCAATCTCGCGTGGGGTCAGATTGTGAATATCCCTGAACAGCGCCAGTATTTCCTCGGGCGACACCTTGGTCGGTCCAGGGGATGTGCGCTCGTGAAATGCGATACGGCAGGCCGCAGGAACAGGTACACTCGGCCGTAGTTCCTCCCAGTGAACCACGCCCTGGTCTCCCACCAAACGCGATCCATTTGGAAGCTTTAGAATATTTTTGCGGATAAGCTCGTAATCCGATGAGGATTCCACAAGCCGCCGCCATCCGGAATTGGAAAAAACGTAATCTCCCCCTGCGTTGAAAATCGCAGCGCCTCGGGCTTCGCTGGGTGTTAGGTCTTGCCAGTCGCCTGCCAGAAACCCCGTGTATGTTCGCTGCAGATGTTGTTCATGCAATGCTGCCAACAACGGCTGGAGCTTTTCGACTTCGCGGACAGTGGACGGAGTGAACTGGAACTTGTGTCGCACGCAGCTCAGTACGATGGTGATATTCCCAAGCGCGGGAAAAAGTATGACCAGTTCGTCCGAAACGTCGGCCATGCGCAGTAGGCCCGTGATCCAATCCTGCCTAAGATAACCTTCGTCCAGACTGGTGACCGTCACGACACCGGCCTGAGGCACTGTCCTGCAAAGCCGGTAAAGCGCGTCATGGCGGTATAATCCGCCATAGTACATCTGAACGATCTTGTCCGTCACCGCGTTGTTCACAAAGATTTCCGGCCGATCATATTTGCTGTAGCGGGAAACAAGCGTTCGATCGTTGCCAATATACTTGCCGAATACCTCTGCGAGGTATTGGTAAAACCTGTTAGTACCAATCAGGTCTGTCAGTTCGGCCAGATCCCGCGACAGGGTTCTTCCAATTTTTTCGTTGTAGTCCATGGGCTTCCGGTCAAGATTTTTCTCACTATACTCGGCTTTCCTGAACAGAGAACATTTTTCTCGCAAGGTAGCATCACTGGACCGCATGCATGCTTTCAATTCTGGCGACGCGGCGTTTCAGGCATGTGGTTGTGGGGCTGTATCAAAAGTAGCACTCACCAGGCCTGACCAGCGAACCAGAACCAGAGGTTGCCGGAATTGGGAAAAGGGTGACCGGGTTTGTGAAAACAATACTCGCCTACAGATCGGATCTGTAGGCAAGACGCCTCGTCTTCATCTCATATATGCCATGGCAAGTGCCGGGACAGCGTGATTTTTTCTCAGTTTCCTGACAATATTTGCTTGACGCTTTGGTAGTCAGTTAGCCTCAGGGCCCCAACTCTCGCCCGATGTCGCTGTGCTTGAACCCAGCCCAAGCACTGTTAGGCGGAACTTCAGGGGCTTCGGCAAATGGTTTTCACGTCCAGACCGTTGATTTTCAGCGGTTTTTCGGCTGGACCGGCTCCGTTGCGGCTGTCATCCTTATGGGAACCTGCTGGTCCGGTCGGACCCCGAGGAGCTGGAACGCCCGCTTCCGCGGCGCGGTCGGTGTGGTGATGACGGGCAGGAGGCTGTCGCCCTGCCCTGGCAGGCGCAGCTGGTTCAGGACCACGGGCGGGAGGTCGGCGGGCGGCGCGCGCAGGCTGTGGACCGGCAACCCGTCGGCGGTGCGCCTCCTGCCGGCCTTCGCCCTGGCCCCCTCCGAGACCTCGGCCGCCTCCACCGGCGGGTTCCGCTGCGCCCGTGCGCTCTCCCGGTCGTCGTCCCCGGAAAGGACCGGCGCCAGACGGCGGCGCATGTGCCACCCGGCATACAGGGCCAGCATGCACAGGAACACATGGCCGCGGACATGGTCCGCCGAGTATACGTGTACCGGACGGATCCGGAGGTCGCCCCTCCCGTTCCGGAACGCCCGCCCGCCCGTCGCCAGACTCCTGTACGCCTCCACGGCGGCCTCCGTTCCGATCGCCTCCGCGTCCAGGCTGGTGCGGATGACGTAGACGCCGTCGAGCCGCGCCTCGGCGGCGATCCTGTCCTCCCGGCGGCGCCAGGAGATGCCGCCGTCCGTGACGGTGATGCCGGAGTGTTTCGCGACCTTCCTCCGGCTGGCGTCCCGGCCCACCCGGCGGTCGACCGTCCGCCGGTCCTTCAGCCGTCCCGAGCGCACCGACGCGGCGATCCTCTCCAGCGTCCCCCCGGTGGCCTCGAGGAGCTCCCCGCGCCTGCGCGCCCTCTCCTCCCGCAACCGGGGGTTGAGGCAGACCATCAGCCGCCCGCCGGGAAAGTCCGGGCCGGTGATCTCCGCCACCGCGTCGGGGCCCGGCGCCTCCGGCTCCAGCGGGGCCGGGGCGTCCGCGCCCCGCTCCAGCAGTTTCCTTATGTCCTGCGTTTTCAGGGCGGAGATCCAGTCGAGCCCCGCCGGCTCCGGATCCTCCCGGATCCTGGCCGTGGTGAGCATGCCCCTGTCACCCACGAGCGCCACCCGGTCGATGCCGAAGCGCCTGCGGATCCTCCTGACCTGCGGCGCGACCGTGGACGGGTCGGACGTGTTGCCCGCGAACACTTCCACCGCCACCGGGCAGCCGTCGGCGGCGCACAGGAGCCCGTAGGTGATCTGCATTTTGCCTTTCTTTCCGTCACGGTTGTGGCCGAAGGCCGCGAGCGGGCAGCACCGCCCCTCGAGGTAGGAGCTGCTCACGTCATACAGGATCAGGGTGCTGCCGCCTTTCAGGTGCCGGTTGGCCAGGCTCCGCCCGGTCCAGGGCTGGCGCGCGAGCAGCCAGCCGGGCATGTCCAGCATCCCGTTGCCGGTGACCGCCCCCAGCCCGGGCAGGGCGCCGAGGCTGTCCGTCGCGGTCTCCGGCGACAGCCGCCGGGCCGTGGCGGGCCTCGAATCGGGTGAGATGACCCTCGAGACGATGGCGGCCAGCGCCAGCCGGCGCTCCCGGCCGGCGGTGCGGTGGAGGATGCGCTCCAGACCGAGGTCGCGGGCGGTTCCGGGGACGGCGGCGACATGGCCGTGCGGGAGGGAACGCTCCACGTCCAGCAGGTCGCCGATGTCGGTGACGGCGACGGCGCCTTTCAGGACGGCCCGGAAGCCCTCGATGACCGTCGGCGGCAGCTCCGGCAGGTTGGCGATGGTCCTCCTGCGGACGCGCTTTCCCTCGCGCCAGGCCTGGCGGAGCAGGATGGCGGGCTTTCCGGCCTGGTTAGGGATCGATTCGATGTTGAAGGCCATGGCGGGCATCCGTTATGGGAACCAGATTTTCCATCCTGAAACATGAAGCCGCCATGATGCCAGGCGGCCATCGCGAAAAAAAGCTTCCACGGGCTCTTTCCGGGAGGTGCCCGGAATCCGTCTCCGCACCCGTTATGACAACAGAAGTGCAGGATTCCTTCACCAATTCGATCAAATCATCGTTTCATTACAAAGCGTTACGCGAAAAAAGCATGCTGGAAGTTCCGGTTAGGACAGACAATCTTTGGCGTATTGATCCAAACCTGTCCGGCCTCGATCCGGCTGGAGAACTTGGAGGACGCGGAAAGGGCGATGTCCTTCGGGCATGTGGACAGGGATCCGGGAGGCGACCGTCCGCCATGACGTCGACGGCCTGCAGGACCTGCATCACTGGCCCGGCCTGCGGGCCGTGGGAAAGGTCACCGCGACGCGGGAGATCAGGAGCAAGCGGAGCACAGAACCCCGTTACTTCCTGACGGGTGGAAGGCTCGGTCCGGAACGTTTCCTCAGGACGGTGCGCCCGCACTGGGCGGCGGAGTATGATGTTCCATGGGTTTCCCTCTCGATGTCATGGTGTTGACTTCGGTCCAGGGCTAGCCTTCCAGCCGTCGATCCTTATGCATGTACCATTGATAGGTCAATTCGGCACCGATCTTGCCCAGCGGCCCAAAGACCGAACTCAGCCTGAACCGGTCAGCGAATTCGCGATAGCGCGTGTCGCCGTCGGCAATGGCTGCGGCCAGGAATTCGCCAGAGATGTTAGTGGGCGCGACACCGTGCCCACCAAAGGCCTGCGCATACCAGACATTTGGTTTTTCCTGCCCGATCTGAGGCATCTTGTGGCGCGACCAACTCATCAGACCCTGCCAGGCATAATCGACCTTGACGCCTTCAAGTTGCGGAAAAACCTTCAGCAAGTCAGCGCACAGCAACTCGTCCAGATTGCCGGGCTGCTTGGTGTTGGTGGCCAAACGGCCGCCCCACATGATCCGCCCGTCTGGCAGCGGTCGGTAATAGTCGAAGGCAAACCGCGTGTCGTAGATTGCATGCTCGCAGGTGAACGCTTCGCCGCGTCGGTCGCCGAGGTTTTCGGTTACCATGACATAGGTGCCGATCGGTAGCGACGCACGTTGCAGCGGCTTGTAAAGACCGTTCAGATAGCCGCCGCAGCAAATGACCAAACGCTTGGCGCACACCTGTCCCCTGCCCGTCCGCACGATTTTGATGGGGCCATCGGCCTCAATCTGCATGACACGCGAATTGGCGAAGAGCTGACCGCCCTTTTCCGCGATCACGCTGGCAAGACCCAAGGCATATTTCAGCGGGTGAAAGTGGAACGCGTTCTTTTCGATCAGCCCACCATTGTAGCGGTCGGACTTGACGTTCTCACGCAGCTGCTCAGGCGTCTCATACTCCAGCGCAACACCGAAGCTGTCGGCCATGAATTCCTGATGGTCGCGAAGGACTTGTTCGTCCCTGAACCAGTTGCATAGCTTCACGCCACTCCAGTTCACGTCACAATCAATGCCGTAATCCTTGATGCGTTGGCGGATCAGTTCGATCCCGTCCAGTGTATAGCCGTAGAGTTTCCGCGCCTTCTCGGTGCCGACCGCCTTGAGCAGACCATGTTCGTGCAGGGAATAGCCACCGAAAGCAAACCCACCATTACGCCCGGAACAACCAAAGCCAATGTCCTCGGCGTCTAGCACCACGACGCCCGGTTGGTCGCGCTCGACGAGTCCCAACGCTGTCGACAACCCTGCATAACCAGCGCCTACGATGCAGGTCTCCGCGTCTATGGTTTCTGTCAGCTCCGAGTAGGTCTGTGCTGATTTCGCCGTAGCGGCGTAGTAGCTGTCAGGATATCCCATTGTTAATTCTGTTCAGTTCTGCCTGACCAAGTCGGTGCGACGAATGCTGTAGTCGATACGGTGCCCAGTGGTCTGCGCGAAAGACGCCAGGATGTGCGACAACATGCAGGCCGCGATTTTGGCGGTCACGTCGGCATGGTCCTCGCGCGGGCACAGTTCGGAGATTTCGATCACGCCCACACGGCCTTTAGCGCCGATGATGCGGGCCGCTTGGATGATCTCGCGCGCGTCGATACCGCCCGGTTCGGGCATAGTCACGCCCGGTGCACAGGACGAATCCAGTACGTTGAGATCAAAGGACAGGTATTGCTTGTCCGACCCGTTCCAGACCTTGTCGACAGATTCAGAGATGCAGGACACGACGCCGCGGTCGATCAGTTCGTTCATCGCGTAGTAGCGCAGCCCCCGTTCTTTGGACAGGTCAAAGACGTCCTTGGGATTCAGTGAGTTGCGCGCACCAACGTGGACAGCGTTTTGAATCGGCAGGTTGGGAAGCTCGGTCATGCGCGCCGACGCGGAGATCGACACGTTGCGCTCACCGGCCCAGCTGTCGGCCATGTCCAAGTGTGCGCCGAAATGCAGATAGCCCATCTTGGCCTCACCCAGATGATCCGACAGGGCCTTGCCAGCCGGAATCGAGATCGAGTGGTCGCCACCGCCGATTATCGGCGTCAGACCTGAATCCAGGATCATTTTCACGGCATTATAGATCTGTTCGTGCGACTTTTCAGTGTTGCCGGGGGCCAGCTTGACGTCACTGCAATCGATCACCGGGCAGGCGGCAGAGATATCGACACCATATTCCCACATGTACGAGAAGTATTTGGTTGATGCCTCACGCAGGCTGTGCGGCGCGGCATAGGATCCGGGACGCCCGATATTGCCAGCGTCGAACGGCACGCCGAGATAGGCGAATGTCGCGCCGCTTTCGGCAAGCGCCTCGGGAGTCAGTTCGACATGCGGGGCGTGCATGAAGGTCAGGATGCCGGGGGTCTTCACGTTGACCGGGCTGTCAGCGTCGAGCGGGGAAAACAGGTGTTCATAGGCAGTTTTGGGGTTCATTGGGCTTGCTCCCGAGCTTCGAATTCTTCGGTTGCACCACGTCCGCCTTCGCTCAAGATGCGGTTGGCCCGTGCGCCCAGGAATTCGTAGAAGACGTTACACAGCAGTTTTCCAGTGATGTTGTTCTTGTCGTAGACTTCGCAGTGCTCCGACACGTCCAGAATGTGGATGTTGTATTCACCCATGATCCGGCCTGCACGGATCGCCTCGCGGGCGAGAATGCCGCCCGGCTCGGGTTCCGTCGTGCCCGGTGCGCAAGAGGCATCCAGCACGTCACTGTCAAAAGTGACATAGATGTAGTCGGTGCCTTTGGCGCAGATGTCCAGGGCACGCCGTGTGGCGGTGTCGATTCCGATCTCGACGATCTCACGCATCGGCATGACGCGAATGTCGTTGTCGACGCAGTAGTCATACCAATCCTTGGGGTTCAGTCCATTGCGCGACCCGGCATGCACCATATTGGACATGTCACAATTTGGCAGCTCGGCCGCGCGCGTGACGTTCGATGCATTGGTGAACTCGATTCCGCCCCAGTCGGGTGAGGCATCGAGGTGGCAATCATAGGCGCAGAAGCCCAGTTTGCTGTCGCTGAAATGGTCTGAAAGCGCCTTGACGCTGGGAATCGGGATCGAGTGATCGCCGCCACCCAGCAGAATCATGGCACCGCCTTCGAGGCATTCCATCACATAGTTGTAGATATTGGTATGGGTCAGGCGCGGATTGGACGGCACCACCGGTACGTCACCGCAATCGACAATCCGGAAAAATTTCAGCAGATCGATGTCATGTTCCGGGCTGTAGGGGAAATACTGCGTGGATGAGGCGCGTAGCCCCTCGGGGCCCGAGCTGGCGCCAGGCTTGGCCACATTGCCTTCGTCATAGGGAATGCCCAGGAAGCACACCGTGGCCCCCATGTCCCGGATGGCATTACGGTCGGGTGGACAATAGGGTGCGCCCATGAAGGTCTTGATGCCGGGGGCCTTGAACGCGCCGTTATGGGTTTTGGGAGAGTAGATGTAGCCGTCATCGTCTTGCATCGCGGGGCCGCGGTGCTGGTGGGCTACGGGTTGCCAGATCCATTTCTGACGATCATGGCCGTGGTGATGTCTGCCACACATATATCTCTCCGGAAGCTGATGAACGAGTTAAGCCAGTCCGCTCGGGCGGACTCGGTGAGAATCGGTCTGGAATGCGGGCCGGTATCCGATGGTGCCGGCCCGACCTGTGTTATTGTGCCCAGCCAGGAACCTGGAAGTCGGCGACTTTCTCTGTTCCGATCACCACGCGCACCAGCCGGCCGCCTTGCGCTTGCAACAGCTGTACGGGGACACCTTCACCAGCATCAACATACTGTTCTTCATTGAACGAGATGTCGCCGATCAAGCCATCGTAGTTGATCGAGCGCAGGGCATCCTGCACCTTGTCGAAGTCGCGTGAATCGCCGGCCTGTTCAACCGCCGCTGCCCAGACCTGAACCTGGTCATACACCTGTGCGGCGATGCCCAAAGGCGCTTCGACGCCGTATTCCGCTTTCCACAGCGCATTGAACGCTTCGCCCTCTTCACCAGGCTGGTGCGCCGACAGCGTGAAGCCAAGCGTTCCGTCCAGTGCACCGGATGCGATGATTTCACCAACGGCTGGGATTGACAGAGAGTAGCCGGTGTAAACGATCGCGTCGGGGATCGGGTTGGCCTTGAGTTGTTCAATCATTGCAACAATCCCGGCCGGATCCAGAAGCTCGACATAGATGAGCGACGGTTCGGCGTCACGCAGCCGGGACAGGATACCCGACCATTCAGTGGTGCCCCAGGGCACATCTTCGGCCATGACAACTGACCAACCCGCTTCTTCCGCTGCTTCTGCAGCACCGTCAGGTGTATTGATTTCCCAGTCGATGGGCCCGCGCAGGAAGGCGACGTTCCTGTTGGCGAATTCATGGTCGGTCGCCAAAAGAGCGTCAAAGGACAGCTTGCCGTAGTTACGGTCGAAGTCGGTCGCCATGAAGGTGTTATCACACCCCATGTTGTTGCGCATCGTCACCACATTCGCGGTCGCATCGGCGTGGATATAGGGTTGGTCATAGGGGCAGAATGCTGGAATATCCGGGCCCATGCCGCCGTAGCCATTGATCAGAACATCAACGTCATCGCGGTCCAGCAGGCTGCTGGCCGCAGCGACGAGCTTGTCGGGCGTCAGGTCGCCGATATCAAAGACTGTGACGTCAATTTCTTTGCCATTCAGACCGCCGTTGGTGTTGATCTGTTTGACAGCAAGCCGGATCGCCTGCTCCATGACCTGGCCATCGCTGGCATACGGGCCCGTCACCGGAATCGGTGCGCCCAGATTGATTTTCTCAGCAGAGGCAAAGCTCGCGACTGCGCTCAACAAAACTGCGCCGCCAAAAGCTCGCATACTAAGCGTTTTCTTGATCCAAGTGTTCATGTTGCCTCCCATTCCGTTGTTTAGCGCTGAACCAGTTTCCGAATCTCGTCCGCGTAAGCTCAATCAGGATTATCGTGCCCCATTCCACTTCGAAGTGTAACACCGGGCGTTTCCGTAGTGAGGGCGGAGCCCGAGACGAGAAAATGACCTGAAGGCGGGATTTCCGGCCCTCCGGGCACCGCAGCTCCGGTCCCGGAACTGCTGGAGTTCCGTCTGAAGGGAGCGTATCCGCGTTCTCGGCGCAGCGCAACCCCTTCGCCGGGGGGGTGCAGCAGTTCCCGCCAGTCGATCCGCTGGCCCGCTGACGGCCGGTTCGGCGGTATCGCGTCGGCCGGATGTTCCGGATGCGCACGTCTGATGGCTGGGCGGCTGTCCGGTGTCAAAAAATGGGGCGGGTATCGGCGAAGGGCGGGATCGGGGTGGTTCGGGCGTGGTCGGGGCGGCCACCGACCGGCGCGGATCAGGCCGGGGTGGTCCTCCCTGCCGGGCTGCCCGGCGATTGCCCGGCAGCATCCATGTTGGAATTCAAGCCCGGATCCGGCTTTTTTTCCGTTTTTTCCGGGTTCCGTGTGCGGCTGTCCCGGACCTTTCCACAGCGTTCCCCACAGGGGGCGCCGTCCGGGCACGCCGGAAACGCCCGCCGGGGAGGCCCCGGGCGGCCCGAAGGTGATTCGCTCCGCGTGCCGGACGGACGCGGTCCGGCCTGCCGTCAGGCGGCGGTGGCCGCCGTCCGGTCCTCCCACATCCGGCGGTCGCGGAGAAGGGCGTTGGCGGTCACGCCCGGCCCGCGCATGACGGCGACGGGGGCCACCCTGTGGGGCTTTCCCCTCTCCCGGAGCCGTTGGTACAGATGCCATGAGACGATCCGCCGTTTGCCTTCGCGGGTGATTCGGTGCAAGGGAATGACGATGGTTCAACATGTTGTGGCGGGGGGCCATTTGACGGCAACCCCCGCACGGTGAAAGGAGAGAAAGATGACTGATTCGAACCCGCCCTTCAAGGGGGACGTTACCACGGTTCAGTCGGCGCTGGAAGTGAGCGGCAGGAGCTGGGTGCTGGCGGTGGGCGATCCGTCCGACACGTCGAAGGCTGGCATGCACAGGCTGGCGCCGCGGGACGTCGACGGCCTTCTGGGGAAGCTCGGGCGGGCGCGGGAGCGGGCGTCGGCGGCCGGCGGGGATGTCCGGGTGATGCTGGTGTACGAGGCCGGCCACCAGGGCTTCCGGTGGTCCGGCGGCTGGAGGGTGAGGATGTCGAGGTGGTTGTCTGCGATCCGGCGAGCCTTGAGGTGGTGGGCGGGAAAAGGAAAGTGAAGACAGACCGGATCGACGCCCGCCGCATGGTCCGTGCGCCGCGGGCCTGGGACGGCGGCGACCGGGACGCGATGTCGCGGGTGCGTGTCCCGACGGTCGCGGAGGAGGACAGCAGGCGGCTTCTGCGCCGCCGGGAGCGTCTGGTGAAGGAGCGCCGCCGCCTCGCGAACGCCGTCGACGGGCTCCTGAGGCTGCACGGACTGTCCGGCGCGCATCCGGAGAGGCCGGGGTTCCGGGAGCGGCCCGTCGGGATGGAGACCGGCTACGGCACGCCGCTTCCGCCGGAGCTGCTGGCCGGGACCGGGGGCATCCCCGGCCGGCTGGAGCTGGTGTGCGCGGAGATGAAGGTGGCCGGGGCGAGCGGGATGGAGATGCCGGGGCGTCGGGCCGGGCCCTCGACAGCCTTCACGCGGATGCCGACCGGCCTCCCGCCGCCCCGGCTCCCCGGAAGGAGGCCGCCGATCCGGAAAGAGCCGCCGGGAAGGAGGGGCCGGACGGGGCGGATCCGGCCGGTGCGCCAGCTGAGAGGCCGCGGGCGGGACCGGCGAACCCCCACCACGCGGCGGCGCCGGGCCGGCTGCGCGGGATCGGCCCGAACGACGCGCTGATGCTGGGCGGCGGGCCCTTCCACCGGGAGCTGCGCAACCGCCGGCAGCTGGCCAGCCTCGCGGGGCTGGCGCCGGTGCCCTTCGCGGGCGGGGTCGACAACGACCAGGGGCTCGGCAAGGCGGGCAGCGCCATGCTGCGAAAGCACCTCGTGCGGATGGCCTGGCGCTGGCTGCGCCACCAGCCCGACAGCGCGCTGTCCGCGTGGTTCCGGAGCCACCTGGGCGCCCGCGACGGGCGTTCGCGCAGGCGGGGGATCGTGGCGCTGGCGCGCAGGCTGCTGGTCGCGCCGTTGCGGTTCGCCACCACCGGGCTGGTGCCGGAGGGTGCCGTCCTGTCCGAAGCGCAGGCATAGGGGGCAGGGGAAAGAGGAACAACGGAACACCCGGGCGGCCCGACGGGGCCTCCGGGGAACCCGGGCAGGGCGTGTGACCGTGACGGAGCCTGGTTCGCCGCAGGACGCGGCACCGGCCATCGGATGGGTCCCGCCCCCCGGAACGTGGCGCCGCCCGAATCGGGCATGATGGTCACGGGGCCGGCGGATGTCGGTCAACCGAACCGGACAGGAGTATGGACGCGCCGGTGGGCGCGTCATGGAACAGCGACGTTCTGTCTGGCCTTCCCCGGTGGCACGGAAGCCGCCCCCAGACGGAGGAACCGACGATGTGAGGCCATGAAAGGGATTCATGAAAAAAGGGCTTGACCTGGCGGGTCTCATAAGAGCTCCCCCATGTCCGGGGCGCACCTGCCGGACGGCAGCGCCGCCATGCAGGCGACGTCCCCCGACCGCCTCCTTCCGCCGCCGATGTGGCGCCCTCCCCTGATGGTGCCGCTGTCGCGGGGGAGGGGGGCCACGCCGGGCAGGGAGGCGGCCTGCCGGTTGCCGATGGCGCCCAGCTCCGCCATCCATGCGATCAGGGCCGCCGCGGTGACGGGGCCGATGCCGGGCACCGAGGTGAGGATGCGGTGGCTGTCGGCGAACTCCGGCGTCCCGGCGACCGTCCCGCCGATCCGCCGCTCCAGCGCCGCGATGGCGGTGTCCAGCTCCGCCAGCACCCTCCCGGCGGGCCCGCCGTCCTGCTGGGTGGCGGTCTCCGACACGACGGTCCTGAGCTCGGCGCGCTGGTCCACGGGCCTGTCCCGCAGCCCCGGCATGTCGCGGAGCCGGTCGATGGCGGCGGAGGCCGGCTCCGTGGCCTCCATGTCCGGGAACGCGGCCCCGAAGGCCGCCGGTATCCTGGCGTCCACCCTGTCCGTCCTCCCAAGGGCCCCGGCGGCCTTCGGGAGGTCCCGGGCCTGCCGCGGGTTCACGACGACGGCGGAGAACCCCCTGGCATGCAGCGACTGCAGCAGCGCCCGGTGCATGCGCCCCGTGGCCTCCATGACGGCCCGCGTGGCGCCGGCCTCCCTGAGGACGCGGCCGACCTTTCGGAAGCCGTCGCTGTCGTTCGTGGCCGTGAGGTCACGCCCGTTGACGTGGATGTCGGTGTACGCTTGCTTACGTCGATTCCTGCGACCATTGCTGTCATGCTCTCCCGCTCCTGGCCTCGCGATGATCCGGTTCCCGAAACCCAGGCATCCATCCAGGACCCGGGAGACGGACGGGAGGGCGGGCCGACCACGCTGCCGGACGGATCCGCTGTCGCGATCCAGGGTCCTATCGGTCCAACCCGTCCTGCGGGGCAGGGCCCCGCACCGCCGCCGCCGGTAGTGAACCGGCGGCGGCGGTCCCGACACAGGAATGAACCGGAGCGACAGCGGAAGGCAACAGACATGTTCTGCACAGAAAAACGCGCCAAAGTTATCCACAGCCACCTCCTCCATTCATTCCTGATTCTCTGAACATACGAGGGTGTGCGCCAGTCGGGGAACGCGAATGTCCTGCCCGGTTCCCGCAGCCTGCCGCACAGGCAGGGGCTGCGTCCCTGGCGCCGCCGCGCCCTGCCGGACAGCGGGCAGCGGTGCCGCCGCACCCGGGCGGTCAGGAACGCGGGCGTGGCGGGCGTCGCGAGGACGTCCGCCGGATGGTTGTGGCCATGGCCGGAACCGTTCCCGGACCTGGACGGATCCCTTGCCTTGGTGTCCGGGACGTCCCGTTCCCGATCGCCCACCTGCGGCGGCCGAACCGCATGACGGGCATCACCGTGTCCCGTCCGGGCGGGAGGTCGGTGACCCACGGGAACCTTTTTCCCTCGCCTTTGCTGTCTGTCTCCCCGCATCCGGGCATGCTGGCTTTCAGGTGGAGGTTCGCGTCGTCGGGCGGCAGCCCGTGGTCCCATCCGGACCGCTGGACGGTGCCGGCCTTCCTGTCGCGCCTCTCCCATGTCTGTCCGGTTTCGCCGGCCCCGGACCAGCCGGCAGCGGTCCGTGGTCGCCGGGCCTCGCGCCGGGCATGAAGGGAGGATCCTTTTCCTCGATGGCCTGCCGTTCGGCCCGTTGGACGCCAGCCCGTCCCCGGCGATGACCGCCTTCATGTGCGGGTGCTCCCGGCGGAGGTCCCCGACGGGCCGTCCCGCCGCGTTCCGCCCGCAGTCGTTCCTCCCCGGGCCGTCCTCCCTGCGGGTCGGCTCCGGCGCCGGCGGCGGCACCTCCCCGATGTCGGGATGGACGACCGGGGCCCCGAGAGCCTGGTGATGGTATGTCCCCGTCCCGTCGCGGCGCTCCCTGCCGCAGCGGTTGCGGCGGCTGGCACTGCGGGAGGAATGGTACCCGGTGCCGTCGTCGGAGACCGGCGGATGGCCGCCGGACACCGTCCACCCCCCGGCGCCTTTCCGCGCCGCAGCGCCGCGTGGATGCCCGTGAGGCGGCGGCGGAGGTCCCGGGGGCCGGCCCCGTCCAGCCGCCGGCGCATCCATGTGTCCGACGGCGCCCGCCCCACGCCGAAGAGCGGGCGGAGGTTCCGCGCCATCACCGGATCACCGCCGCCCCGGACCTCGTATGTTCAGAGAATCAGGAATGAATGGAGGAGGTGGCTGTGGATAACTTTGGCGCGTTTTTCTGTGCAGAACATGTCTGTTGCCTTCCGCTGTCGCTCCGGTTCATTCCTGTGTCGGGACCGCCGCCGCCGGTTCACTACCGGCGGCGGCGGTGCGGGGCCCTGCCCCGCAGGACGGGTTGGACCGATAGGACCCTGGATCGCGACAGCGGATCCGTCCGGCAGCGTGGTCGGCCCGCCCTCCCGTCCGTCTCCCGGGTCCTGGATGGATGCCTGGGTTTCGGGAACCGGATCATCGCGAGGCCAGGAGCGGGAGAGCATGACAGCAATGGTCGCAGGAATCGACGTAAGCAAGCGTACACTGAACATCCACGTCAACGGGCGTGACCTCACGGCCACGAACGACAGCGACGGCTTCCGAAAGGTCGGCCGCGTCCTCAGGGAGGCCGGCGCCACGCGGGCCGTCATGGAGGCCACGGGGCGCATGCACCGGGCGCTGCTGCAGTCGCTGCATGCCAGGGGGTTCTCCGCCGTCGTCGTGAACCCGCGGCAGGCCCGGGACCTCCCGAAGGCCGCCGGGGCCCTTGGGAGGACGGACAGGGTGGACGCCAGGATACCGGCGGCCTTCGGGGCCGCGTTCCCGGACATGGAGGCCACGGAGCCGGCCTCCGCCGCCATCGACCGGCTCCGCGACATGCCGGGGCTGCGGGACAGGCCCGTGGACCAGCGCGCCGAGCTCAGGACCGTCGTGTCGGAGACCGCCACCCAGCAGGACGGCGGGCCCGCCGGGAGGGTGCTGGCGGAGCTGGACACCGCCATCGCGGCGCTGGAGCGGCGGATCGGCGGGACGGTCGCCGGGACGCCGGAGTTCGCCGACAGCCACCGCATCCTCACCTCGGTGCCCGGCATCGGCCCCGTCACGGCGGCGGCTCCGGGCGCATGGATGGCGGAGCTGGGCGCCATCGGCAACCGGCAGGCCGCCTCCCTGCCCGGCGTGGCCCCCCTCCCCCGCGACAGCGGCACCCTGAAAGGCGGGCGCCACATCGGCGGCGGGAGGAGGCGGCCGGGGGACGTCGCCTGCATGGCGGCGCTGCCGTCCGGCAGGTGCGCCCCGGACATGGGGGAGCTCTTGAGTAAAACATCCCTAACCCACTGATTCCAGGGTATTTCCGGATTCCGGGCTTTCGGGGATCCTGACGAGCTGGTAGCCGAGCTGTCTGGCCCGTCGGCCGAGGTTCGTGACGGTTCGGTTGACGCGGCGGCGCTCGTAGGCATCCATCCCGCGCTCCACGTATTCCTCCCCGTTCGTGACGAGTGTGTACACGAGGCAGGCAAGTTCGCGGGCGGTCGCGGTGACCGCCACCGGCGCGTCCTTCCGGGCGAGGCGGGCGCGGTGCCGGGCGCCGATGAACGTCTGGCTCCTGCGGGCGGACATGGCGGCCATGCGCAGGGCCTGCGCGACCCTGTTGACGACCTTGGGCGGGCGCCCCGGCAGGGACTTTCCGCCGCTGATCCGGGTTCCCGGCGCCAGCCCCAGCCAGGAGCTGAAGTGCTGCGCCGAGGGGAAGGCCGACATGTCCGGGCCGACCTCCGCCGCGATGGTGAGGGCCGTGCCCACCCCGATGGTGGGGATGGCGGTGAGGTCGACGCCCATCATCCCGCGCAGCGCCTGCGCCATCGCCCTGTCCCCCGCTTTCCGTCCGCCAGCGGCGCCCCGACGGGCCTTCGGTGCGGCGCGAACGGGGTCCGGGGCGTCCCCGGCCGCATCCGCCGGACCGCCATCCGACCCTCCGTCACCCCCCTGCGGCGTCAGGCCGTCGATCGCCTCCGCGATCCGCGCCCCGCAGGTCCCGATCTGCTGCGTGAGGAAATCGAAGCGCTCCAGCGCCTGCTCCAGCGCGAACAGGTGCTCGTCGCGCCAGGTGCCCTGAAGCGCGTCGGCGATCCTCTCCCCGCCCGCCCTTATCCGCCGGTTGCGGAGCGCCGCCAGCCGCGCCGGGCTGCGCTCGCCGTCGACGATCGCCCGCAGGATCCTCAGGCCGGTGGCGCCGGTGATGTCGCTGATCACCGAGTCGAGGCGCACGTTCATCTCCGTCAGCGCCTTCTGCATGTGCAGGACACAGCGCGAGCGGTCCTCGGTCAGCCGCTTCGCCTGACGCACGTACGAACGCAGCGGGCAGACGTCATCGCCGGGACGGAAGGCCCCCCGCAGGAGCCCGTACGACAGGAGCTGCCGGATCCACTGGCAGTCCAGGACGTCGCTCTTGCGCCCCGAGATCTGCTTCGTCATCCGTGGCGGCACCAGCATCACCTCGAAGCCGGCCCGGTCCAGGACCTCGAAGACCGGGATCCAGTACACCGAGGTCGACTCCATCGCCACCTTCCCGACCCCGCAGGACGACAGCCAATCCGCCATCTCCTCAAGGTCCGGCGTGAAGGCCCCGAACGACCGCACCGGCTCCGCGAACCGGTCCGCATCGACCGCGACATAGTGTGTGTCCTTGCCGATATCGATCCCGGCGCAGTCCCGGGTCACGATCTCCAGCCCTCCGGCCCTGCCTCTTCCCTTTCCCTTCCGCTTGCGTGGCATGTCATTCCCTCCTCCGGCCATCTCGCTCCATCAGGTTCGGGGAGGAACCACGGCGCATTCCCAATCTCTTGAACGAGGTCACGGGGAGACCCCCGCACCATCAGTGACAGACGCCGGTCACGGTTCGGGCCAGGCTCTTATACGGGTGACGTGCACGCCAAAGTACTACGGGCCTCGACTGCCCCGACCACCACCGAGTTGACACCAGCGGCGGCGGAGGGGCAACCCTCCCGTTTTACTTTCGCGACAGCGCCGCCGCCCCGCGACGGTTTGGGCTCTTATGAGACCCGCCAGGTCAAGCCCTTTTTTCATGAATCCCTTTCATGGCCTCACATCGTCGGTTCCTCCGTCTGGGGGCGGCTTCCGTGCCACCGGGGAAGGCCAGACAGAACGTCGCTGTTCCATGACGCGCCCACCGGCGCGTCCATACTCCTGTCCGGTTCGGTTGACCGACATCCGCCGGCCCCGTGACCATCATGCCCGATTCGGGCCGGTGCGACGTTCCGGGGGGCGGGACCCATCCGATGGCCGGTGCGACGTTCCGGGGGGCGGGACCCATCCGATGGCCGGTGCCGCGTCCTGCGGCGAACCAGGCTCCGTCACGGTCACACGCCCTGCCCGGGTTCCCCGGAGGCCCCGTCGGGCCGCCCGGGTGTTCCCCTGCCCCCTATGCCTGCGCTTCGGACAGGACGGCACCCTCCGGCACCAGCCCGGTGGTGGCGAACCGCAACGGCGCGACCAGCAGCCTGCGCGCCAGCGCCACGATCCCCCGCCTGCGCGAACGCCCGTCGCGGGCGCCCAGGTGGCTCCGGAACCACGCGGACAGCGCGCTGTCGGGCTGGTGGCGCAGCCAGCGCCAGGCCATCCGCACGAGGTGCTTTCGCAGCATGGCGCTGCCCGCCTTGCCGAGCCCCTGGTCGTTGTCGACCCCGCCCGCGAAGGGCACCGGCGCCAGCCCCGCGAGGCTGGCCAGCTGCCGGCGGTTGCGCAGCTCCCGGTGGAAGGGCCCGCCGCCCAGCATCAGCGCGTCGTTCGGGCCGATCCCGCGCAGCCGGCCCGGCGCCGCCGCGTGGTGGGGGTTCGCCGGTCCCGCCCGCGGCCTCTCAGCTGGCGCACCGGCCGGATCCGCCCCGTCCGGCCCCTCCTTCCCGGCGGCTCTTTCCGGATCGGCGGCCTCCTTCCGGGGAGCCGGGGCGGCGGGAGGCCGGTCGGCATCCGCGTGAAGGCTGTCGAGGGCCCGGCCCGACGCCCCGGCATCTCCATCCCGCTCGCCCCGGCCACCTTCATCTCCGCGCACACCAGCTCCAGCCGGCCGGGGATGCCCCCGGTCCCGGCCAGCAGCTCCGGCGGAAGCGGCGTGCCGTAGCCGGTCTCCATCCCGCCGAGCCGCTCCCGGAACCCCGGCCTCTCCGGATGCGCGCCGGACAGTCCGTGCAGCCTCAGGAGCCCGTCGACGGCGTTCGCGAGGCGGCGGCGCTCCTTCACCAGACGCTCCCGGCGGCGCAGAAGCCGCCTGCTGTCCTCCTCCGCGACCGTCGGGACACGCACCCGCGACATCGCGTCCCGGTCGCCGCCGTCCCAGGCCCGCGGCGCACGGACCATGCGGCGGGCGTCGATCCGGTCTGTCTTCACTTTCCTTTTCCCGCCCACCACCTCAAGGCTCGCCGGATGGCGGACAACCACCTCGACATCCTCACCCTCCAGCCGCCGGACCACCGGAAGCCCTGGTGGCCGGCCTCGTACACCAGCATCACCCGGACATCCCCGCCGGCCGCCGACGCCCGCTCCCGCGCCCGCCCGAGCTTCCCCAGAAGGCCGTCGACGTCCCGCGGCGCCAGCCTGTGCATGCCAGCCTTCGACGTGTCGGACGGATCGCCCACCGCCAGCACCCAGCTCCTGCCGCTCACTTCCAGCGCCGACTGGACCGTGCTGACGTCCCCCTTGAAGGGCGGGTTCGAATCAGTCATCTTTCTCTCCTTTCACCGTGCGGGGGTTGCCGTCAAATGGCCCCCCGCCACAACATGTTGAACCATCGTCATTCCCTTGCACCGAATCACCCGCGAAGGCAAACGGCGGATCGTCTCATGGCATCTGTACCAACGGCTCCGGGAGAGGGGAAAGCCCCACAGGGTGGCCCCCGTCGCCGTCATGCGCAGGCTGGTCGTGACCGCCAACGCCCTTCTCCGCGACCGCCGGATGTGGGAGGACCGGACGGCGGCCACCGCCGCCTGACGGCAGGCCGGACCGCGTCCGTCCGGCACGCGGAGCGAATCACCTTCGGGCCGCCCGGGGCCTCCCCGGCGGGCGTTTCCGGCGTGCCCGGACGGCGCCCCCTGTGGGGAACGCTGTGGAAAGGTCCGGGACAGCCGCACACGGAACCCGGAAAAAACGGAAAAAAAGCCGGATCCGGGCTTGAATTCCAACATGGATGCTGCTGGCCGGACTGCGGCAGCGACGGTGTCCTGGACGCGAACACCGCGGGGCCCGGCATCAGGCAGTCGGAAAGGCTGATGCCACGCGTGCCGGTCGGGTCGGCGATGCGGTGGAGGCATGCGCGGACCGCCCGCAGCATGCCGGGCATCGACAGATGCCTGCGCAGGGAATCCCTGGACATTTTCCTGCCCGGCCTTTGCCTGTCTGTCCGCAGGATGGCCGATCCGGTGCGGAAAGTCCACGAAAGAAAATTCGCGACGCCCGCGCAACAGACTGATAATGAAAGAAAGGAATTCCTGGCGGGAATTGCTGCGGGGGGTGTATCCCAAGTTGGTTGATTTCCACAATTCGAATGTGCCATCTCTGCGCTGCGGCGGTACCGCGGATGACCGGGGGCGGTCCGCCCTCCGGGCAACGGGCATGGAGCGTGGGTTATGGCGCGGGGAAAGGCGGATCACAGGCTGGCCGACCTCCTGGACTGGCGGGCGGGGCAGGGCGATCGGACTTGGAATTTTCGTTGTGACAGACGAAAACGGATTGCGTACAGAAGTGGTGCCCCTGTCGCGATTGCGGTCAGGTTTGGATGATTTCAGGCATCGACGCGACCACAGAGGCCCAAATGCGATTGCCCAGCGGGGCGGGGAGCGTTCGATTGGAGCCCGGTCACGGCCCAGCTGCCGGACGACCGCCCCATCCGAAAGCCCGCTTTCCACCACCGCCTCTGGTGTTACACTTCAGGGTGGAACGGCGGTTCCATTAAGCCGTGTCTTGGATCGACCCAAGATATCTGTCGCTCGTTCCGGAGCGATGCAATGCTCAATTGCGCCTTCTCATCACCGCCGTGCGGGCTCGTTATCCAGGCGAAGGGCAGAACCGGGGGTAAACTATCGCGCTGGACGCAATTGTCCTGAAGAAGTCCATTCCCAGCACAGAGAGTGGATGAAGCTAATCGATACACAGCTGATCGTTTTACGACCGAGAACGCTACCCTTCTGACCTATTCTGGGTTCAAATCCTCGTCCGCTCGACAGTCCAGCAGGAATTCCATCATCCCGGTTCCGTTCCGGTCGAGGAAGAATCCGACCATGCCGTCGTTGAACTCCACCGCACGGGTGGCTGGAACCGAAATCGCGTCGATACCGTGCGACATGAGAATGCCGTTCATCATGAACCTGGACGCGCGTTTGTTTCCGTCGAAATAGAACTGTTGCAGCGTTCCGAAAAGAAAGAACGCAATTCCTCTTTCAAGGGGATTCGGAACGCAGGACTCGAGAGTCTCAACGCCCTCGGCAAACACCTTGTTCAGTTCAAGGGCACCCGCTTCGGTCGGCGATGGCATGTACTTTCCCTGACTTCCCAAAAGAACCGGAAACGTTGCGTCCTTGACTTCGCCCTCACCACGAAAGTGACCGCTCTCAAGCGCCTCTCCGTCGGCGATCAATCCATGAAGCCTATCAAAAGTCTTCCTGTCCACGCGAAACCGGCCAGACTGGACCAGCTCGAACAGCTCTTCGGATGCTGCCGCAAGATTCAGGATCTGACGCTGATCCGAAAGTCGCTTTCCTCCGACGGTCACTCCGTCCAGCAATGTCTTGACCTCAGGAAAGGTAAACGGATTTCCCTCAAGCGCGCCGGCGTCGAACACGAACTGTGCCAGCGACCGCCGGTATCTGAATATCGCTCTTGCCATCGATTTTCGGACGTATGCGGGAACAATGTCGCGGTTCCACGAAAATCCAAGCTTGCCAAAGAGGTTCATGCCGCCAATTCCAGTATTGGGTGTCTAAGGTGACCGGACCCGTCGACAGTGATCGATTCGTCATGCCACCCTTAGAGGAATGTGCTGCGGAATCCACCCGCTTAAGAATCCAAGACCTCCGCATCAGCGAGCCACTGCGATGGGGTGGCGTTGAGCGTTCATCCCGATAATCACACGAATTGATCCACCAAGGGCATCTGGCATTCATGAACTGAATTCAGGTGCACAGGATCCCTGATGTTACGCTAACCGAACACCAGTCGGCGAGAGTGGAACCGCCCCTTTGGGCGACCGTACCTCGCGTACCCGAAGCGCCGGAAGTCACGGAAGCTCCGCTGCCGGGATGATCGGGAAGAATTCACCTCCCGACCAGAGTCCGAACTGGTCCGTTCCGCCGATGTTTTCCACCGTTCCGATGTCAATGAGGCGGTAGAAGCTCTTTCGATCGATCAGCGCCTCAAGACCGGCTCGGATCAGAATGTAAGGTGACGGCTCTCCGGATTGCCTGTCGCGTTCGACGCGAATTGGGTGGTCTGGACCGGCAGCAACCTGATCGTCAACCTGGGTCGTGAATGTCAGGACCTGATCACTACCTATTCCCCGTGCCTCGAAATCAACCGCAACGAACGGAGCGTCGTCGACGGTAATTCCGACCTTTTCGACTGGGGTGACCAGGAAGTAGTCGTCGTCGTCGCGGCGCAGGATGGACGAAAACAGCTTCACCAACTCCTTTCGTCCGATTGGCGTCCCGAGGTAGAACCAGGTTCCGTCACGTGCGATCCTAATGTCGAGATCTCCGCAGAACGGTGGATTCCATAGATGAACCGGTGGAGGACCCTTTCTGGAGGCTGTTCTTGCCGCGCTGGCAAGGTTTTTCGCAGACGGTTTCACGATCATTTGTGCGGTTCCGTTCCTTGTCGTTTGTGCTTCATGCGCTTGTTCGGATATTAACAATATAACAGGTGCAGGAGTGATGTCATGGAGGAAGCGGAGAACCTTGTCGTGGAGATCGAGGCATTGGGAGCTCGTCTGGCCGAGGCGGAAGCCAGCGTCTCCAAGAGGTTCATCGGGCAGAAACAGGTGGTTGAACAGGTGCTCAATACCCTGCTCTGCGGTGGCCATGGTCTGTTGATCGGGCTGCCTGGACTCGGAAAGACACGTTTGGTGGAGACCTTGGGCACCGTTATGGGCCTTTCCGAAGCCCGCATTCAATTCACGCCCGACCTGATGCCAGCCGACATACTCGGCAGTGAAGTGCTGGAAACAGGAGCGGACGGTGGACGTGGCTTCAAGTTCATCCAAGGACCTGTCTTCTGCCAGCTTCTGATGGCTGACGAGGTGAACCGGGCCAGCCCTCGCACGCAGTCCGCACTATTGCAGGCCATGCAGGAACAGTCGGTCACAATAGCCGGGCAACTGCACAGGCTTCCCAGGCCCTTTCATGTACTTGCAACCCAAAATCCAATTGAACAGGAAGGAACCTATCCGCTGCCGGAAGCGCAGTTGGACCGGTTTCTGCTCAGAATCGACGTAGACTATCCGGGGCGGGATTTCGAGCGGGAAATCCTGCTGGCCACCACAGGGGTCGAGGACGCGCAGTCGGAACGGGTGTTTTCCGCTGACGAACTCCAGGCTGCGCAGAGATTGGTCCGACGTATGCCAGTTGGCGATTCCGTAATGGAACTCATTCTCGATCTGGTGCGTGCCTGCCGCCCGGGAGATGTGGAGGCTGGGGATTCTGTCAATGACGCCGTCGGCTGGGGGCCGGGACCCAGAGCTACGCAGGCGTTGATGCTGACAGTCCGCGCCCGTGCGCTGCTCAAGGGGCGGCTGGTTCCTTCCGCCGAAGATGTGCTGGAGATGGCGCAGCCCGTATTGAGCCATCGAATGGCCCTGAACTTCGCAGCAAGGGCGAGGGGCGAGAGTATAGGAGGACTTGTGGGGCGCGTCGCCGAACAGGTCATGGGGATCGAGGCGGCAGCGTGAGCGGTGCTCCTCGTTTCCTGACCGAGTCGGTGGACCTCTTCATCTGGGGCCTGACGTATGCCCGGCGCGATGGCCAAGCCCCATGAGCGCCCAGGGACGGCTTCGTGAACGCGCTGAAGCTCTTGTCGGTCCGCTCCCCGACTTGCTGGCCGACGCGGAGCATCTGGCGCGGACGTTGCTGCTAGGTTCCCACGGTCGCCGACGTTCTGGCGTAGGTGACGAGTTCTGGCAGTATCGCCCTGCTCGTGCTGGCGACGAAGCGAGGCTGATCGATTGGCGTCGTTCGGCCAGGTCCGATGTACACTTCGTTCGCGAAAAGGAATGGCAGGCCGCGCAGTCCGTATTGATCTGGGTCGACCGTTCGAAGTCAATGGAATTCTCGTCCGATCGGAACCGACCGACGAAATCCGACAGATCCCGGCTATTGGCATTGGCAATCAGCTTACTTCTGGTTCGGTCGGGCGAGCGGGTTGGTCTGGCGGAACTTGGAGCGCCTCCGCGGTCTTCACAACTACAGCTCCTAAGCATAGCCGAGCATTTCTCGACCCAAGGAGTCGATGCCGACTATGGAGTCCCTGAAATCAATGTGCTGCCTCCGCACGCCCGGGCGCTGTTCATTTCCGATTTCATGGCGGACTCCGGTCCGCTGAATGAGCAACTCGCCCGTGCGGCCGACCGCAACGTTAGGGGAGCGCTCCTTCAGGTGCTCGATCCGGCGGAAGAGGCGTTTCCTTATGACGGGCGGACGTTGTTCGAATCCATGGGTGGAACGTTATCCCATGAAACCCTGAAGGCGGGCGACCTCCGCGACCGCTATCTCGAACGGCTTTCTGGGCGAAAGGCGCAACTTGAGGAGTCGGCGAGGACGGCGGGCTGGCAATATGCCTGCCATCGGACGGGGAATACCGCCCAGTCGGCGCTTCTTTGGATATACTCGGCATTGGAACGGCGGCGGTAGATGTTTTCGATCGCGGGAATTGGCTTCACCGCTCCCTGGCTTCTTACGGCACTCGCCGGGCTTCCGATCCTATGGATTCTGCTGCGCACCGTACCTCCAGCCCCTGTGCGCAGACGCTTTCCCGGCGTGGCACTTCTTCTGGGATTGAAGGATGACGAGACGCAGACCGACCGGACGCCATGGTGGCTGCTGTTGCTGCGCATGCTAGCGGTCGCGTCTCTCATTGTCGGATTCGCAGGACCGGTCCTCAATCCCAAAGACGGCAATGCCCGCACCGGGCCACTGTTGATTCTTGTGGATGGAACCTGGGCGGATGCGCCAGACTGGAATCGGCGTATTGAGCGCATCGCTTCCATCCTGGAAGACGCTGCACGCGCGGGTCGGCCGGTGGCGCTTGTGCACCTTACTGACCTTCCAGCCGGTGAACTGCCATTTCAGGCAGCGGACGCAGTGGCAAACCGGCTGCCAAGCCTTCTGCCCAGCCCTTGGGAGCCTCAGCCGACCGCACCTGCACTTTGGATCGCAAACCTTTCCGAGGAAAGATTCGATACGTTATGGGTCTCGGATGGGTTGGCCCGAGAGTCACGTTCTGAATTGCTGCGCACACTTGAGGCGCGGGGAACCGTTACAGTATTGGAAAACGACCGACCGGTCGTTGCAATTCGCCCGGTCGATTACGGCCCGGATGGAATCACAGTCTCGGTCAATCGAAGCCGGTCCGCTTCGAGTGCAGTGGCGACCGTTGTTGCTAGAGGCTTGGATCCCGGCGGCGTCGACCGCCAGCTTGCTGCCATCGATGTGGAGTTTCAGGCGGATGAGCTGAGTTCCGAGGCGACGCTGTCGCTTCCCTCCGAACTCAGGAACCGTATCTCGCGATTCGAAATCGCAGGTGTCCGGTCCGCCGGTGCCGTGACCTTGACAGACGACGCACTGAGGCGGAGGGAAGTCGCACTGGTTGAGGAAGGCGGTGGCCGGGAGGGCCCTGAACTCACGTCGCCGCTCCATTACCTGGAGCGGGCACTGCTCCCCGCGGCGGACCTCATCGACGGTGCATTGCCTGATCTCCTGCCTGCCAATCCCGACGTTATTGTGTTCGCCGATGTGGCCGCTGTCAGCACAGTCGAGCGGCAGCCTGTCATTGATTGGATCGAGCGCGGTGGCACGTTACTTCGGTTCGCTGGGCCAAGACTGGCGGCCAGCGATGTCAGCCGCAGTGAGTTGGATCCTCTAATGCCAGTGCGACTGCGCGCAGGTGGACGGACCATCGGTGGCGCAATGAGCTGGGGAGAACCAAAGGCGCTTCAGGACTTTGCTCCGGGCTCTCCCTTCTTTGGCTTGCAGGTACCGGAGGATGTGCGTGTTAACAGTCAGGTCATGGCGCAGCCTGACCCTGATCTGGCGAGACGTGTCGTTGCCTCGCTGGCTGATGGGACGCCGCTTGTGACTCGCAGGCGGATCGGTCAGGGGCAGGTGGTGCTGTTTCATGTAACGGCCAATGCCGAATGGTCGACGCTACCGCTGTCCGGACTCTTCGTGCAGATGCTGGAACGCCTTTCAGTCTCAACTCGGCCAACCAATCTCAAGCCGGAGGAACTGTTGGGAACCGTATGGTCTGCCGATGCCACAATGGATGCCTTCGGTGCGATCAGGGAGGCGACGGATCTGGCAGGTGTTCCTGGCGCCAGGGTCGCTGAGGGTAGACCGGCACCGGACATGCCGCCAGGAATATACTCATCCGAGGGCCAACGCATTGCGGTCAATGTGATTGGACCAACGATGTCGATCCTGCCAGTCGCTTGGCCAGAGTACATCGAGATTCAGGAATTGGTGGTATTGCGCGAAGCGGCGCTGAAGGGTTGGTTCATCGCAGCGGCGACCGTGTTGCTCATGCTGGATGTAGTCGGTTCGCTTTGGTTGACTGGAAGGCTAACCCTGGCTTCACGCGGTATGGTCGCCGCACTCGGCCTTGCTCTGTTCAGCGGGACTCAGGTTGAGGCGCAGTCTTCAGATGAAGTCGCCATGAAGGCGGCTTCGAAGGTAAGCCTTGGTTACATAGTCACAGGCGACGTACGTGTCGATTCCATTGCTAGGTCAGGCCTGAGCGGGCTGTCACAAGTGCTGCTGAACCGAACTTCGGTGGAGCCAGGGAACCCGCTGCCGGTCAATGTCGAGAGCGACGAACTGAGTGTCTTTCCGCTGCTCTATTGGCCGGTTACGTTAGGGCAGGAAATGCCCTCTGACGCGGCGTATGAGAGGCTCAACCGCTTCCTGCGGGGCGGAGGCATGATTCTGTTCGACACCCTTGATGCCGATATTGTCAATTACGGTCGGACAAGTCCGAATCGACGCATGTTGCAGAACCTCACCCGTCAGCTCGTCATCCCTCCATTGGAGACGCTGCCAAGCGATCATGTCCTTACACGCGCATTCTACCTTCTGCAGGACTTTCCCGGTCGGTATGCGAGCCCCGAGGTCTGGGTTGAGGCGGCACCATCCGATGCTCGGAGAATTGAGGGGATGCCATTCCGGAATCTCAACGACAATGTTACGCCTGTCCTCATTGGCGGGAACGACTGGGCTTCTGCTTGGGCCGTGGACGAAGACGGAAACGAGATGTTTCCGGTGGGCCGCGGCGCGGCAGGGGAGCGGCAAAGGGAACTTGCAAGGCGATTTGGCGTGAACCTCGTCATGCACGTACTGACCGGAAACTACAAATCCGATCAGGTGCATGTTCCGGCACTCCTCGATAGGCTTGGGCAATGAAGCCTGCTGGTGATGGAACGAACCTGCAAGCCAATCGGCGATGCCGTCTGCGGTCCCGATATTTCTTCGAGGATATCCGGGGATGACAGGCGCTGTCATATTCGACCCGCTTCTCGCGTGGCCGCCTATTGGCCTGGTCTCCGGGTTCGTATTGGTCTACGTCGCGTTGGCGTCTATGCGCGGTCTTTCCGGATGGTGGTTGCGCGGGCTTGCGGGTTTGCTTCTCCTGCTGGCGCTGGTCAACCCGATGCTGCAGCGCGAGGAGCGGGAACAGCTCTCGGACATAGTCATCCTCGTTGTGGATGCAAGCGCCAGCCAGAGCGTTTCGGATCGGCCAGGACAGGTTGATCGAACAATTGCCGCGATTGAGTCCGAGATTGGGAGACTCGGCGATACGGAACTCCGCATTGTGACCGTCGACGACGGCGAGGACAATCAAGGGACGCTGCTGATGACCGCGCTGTCCGAAGCCATTGCCGAAGAGCCCCAGTCACGGCTTGCTGGGGCTTTCCTGTTGTCCGACGGATTGTTGCACGATCCAGACCGTGCTCCGGATATGAACGCGCCTCTGCATCTTCTGATGACCGGCCGGAAGGGGGATTGGGACCGACAACTCCAAGTGATGAGCGCACCGGCTTTCGCAATTCTTGGAGAGCCAGTGATTCTGCGGTTGCGGATTCAGGATCAGGGTGACGTGCCGGATGAAATGGATGGTGTGGTCGAACTGCAGGTCGCCGTAGGCGGAGGAGAGCCGGAAAGCCATTCCGTTCCGGTAGGTGAGGAATTGGAACTCTCCGTGACGCTGACACATGGTGGTGTCAACGTGATCCAGTTCATCCTTCCGGCCTTTGACGGCGAACTGACTGACCGTAACAACGCCGCAGCAGTGCAGGTCAACGGCGTACGTGATCGGTTGCGTGTGCTGCTCATCAGTGGCGAACCCCATCCCGGCGAGCGTACGTGGCGCAATCTCCTTAAATCCGACAGTTCCGTTGATCTTGTACATTTCACGATTCTTCGTCCACCCAGCAAACAGGACGGGACGCCGGTGAGCGAACTCTCGCTCATCGCATTTCCGACGCGTGAACTGTTCATCGAGAAGATTGAGGAGTTCGATCTTATCATATTCGACCGCTACAAACGGCGGGGAATTCTGCCGACTCTATACCTCGAAAACGTCCGAAGGTATGTTGAGGACGGCGGCGCTGTGCTGTTGGCTGCTGGGCCGGAATTCGCTCAGGCGAGCAGCCTCTTTCGGTCACCGCTTGGGGAGATCATGCCGGCCCGGCCCACATCCATAGTTCTTGAGGAAGGTTATCGACCTGAAATAACGGAACTTGGTCAGCGCCACCCGGTCACCGCTGGATTGCATGCGTATGCCCCGGCCGAACAGGAACGTCCTGGCTGGGGTCGTTGGATAAGGCTTGTCGACCTCGAGGTGACTGGCGGAACGACGCTGATGCATGGATTGGAAGACCGGCCTTTGCTGGTGCTTGACCGGATCGGTGAAGGGAGGATTGCGCTGTTGGGATCGGACCATGCGTGGCTGTGGACCCGCGGTTTCGAAGGCGGAGGTCCTCAGCTGGAGCTTCTGAGGCGTCTTGCTCACTGGATGATGAAGGAGCCGGACCTAGAGGAGGAGGCATTGTCGGCGACAGCGGACAGCCTGACAATGCTGATCATCCGGCGCACTTTGAGCGATGGTGTCGGCGATGTGATGCTGACGTCCCCTGACGGCACGGTGACCTCAGTTCCGCTTGAGGCAGTCGGACCCGGCAGATTTGAAACCGTTGTGGAAGGGCAGGAACTTGGGCTTTATCGGATGAAGGAAGGCGAGGAGGAGGCCGTGGTCGTTCTCGGACCGTCGGCACCGCGGGAATTTGAGCGGACTGTCGCCAGTTCTGCCGAACTGGCACCCCTGATCAAGGCCACTCGTGGTGGTGTCGTTAACATAGAGTCAGGTATTCCCGATCTTCGGAAAGTGCGCTCGGGGCGTCCGGCAGCGGGACGCGGCTGGCTGGGGTTAACGCCGCGGGAGGCATATGTGACAACGGATGTAACGGTCACACCGCTGGTTAATGCATGGCTGTTTCTTCTGGTGGGATCGCTTCTTGTCATTGGCGCATGGCTTCGCGAAGGGAGGCAATGACCGAACGCTACATTTCCAACCTGCCAAAGCTGACGGCGTTAAGGCTTGTCAGATAGGCCCGATGCACCGCACAGGCTTGCTTACGCCCGCATTTGGTTCAATCCGTCATTTGATCTACCCGCTGTGTAGACATTTGACTTGTCGGATCAGGGCGAATCAGGCGGAAAAGCTCTTTATGGAACGGCGTCTCCTCGGTCACAGGCACAAATCGACTTCGAGTTCGAAAGCCCATCCGGTGTTGCTCCTCGGAATGGAAGTGCAGGTCAATGAAGATACCGCCTCCATTTGGAAGACGAGTTCACGAGGCTGCATATTTCCGTATTGCAACCTGCCGTTGATCGGACTATCTATTCCGCCGAAGTGTGGCGATCTTGTTCACACGAGGAATTCCAAGCCGTCCTGTCCGTTTCATGCAGTTCACTGCGGACGGAGAACTGGATCAACACCGTTGGAAGCCAGTCAAAGGGGGACGGAACAATGCCCGGAGGCATAGGGCCGACCGGGCCAGAGCAGGCGTTTCGACTGACTTCAAGCAGAGTGACGCCGGAGATGAATTGCGATGAGATGCGCACGGCAGGCTTTCCACTCTGAACGGCCCGGGCGGCTTTCGGACGGGTCTGCGCGTTCTTGCACCGTCGCCCGAACTAGCCACCCCCCGAATTCACATGTGCCATGCCGCACGGCAATTCCTGTGGGGTGCCGAGAAATTGAATGGCAAGGAAAATGCTCATCGATGCCACACATCCGGAAGAGACCCGGGTTGTGGTGGCGGATGGAAAGAGTGTCGAGGAATTCGACTTCGAGACCGAAAGTAGGCTCAGGCTTGCAGGGAATATCTATCTGGCGAAGGTCACCAGGGTAGAACCATCGCTCCAGGCCGCGTTCGTTGATTACGGCGGGAACCGCCATGGATTTCTGGCCTTTTCGGAGGTCCATCCCGACTACTACCAGATTCCCATTGCCGACCGTCAGGCGATTCTCGCTGAGGAGGAGGCTTTCGATCGGATGCAGAACGCGGAATCCGAGGTGGAGACCAGTAGTCCCAAGCGATCTCGCCGACGCAGATCAAGAAGCAGATCCGAGGCGGTTCGATCAAAGGACTCCGCCGAAATTACGGCGTTGCCAGACGACATCCCAGGTATGGGAGTGGTCGAACTTGATGCCACATCAGATTTGATTGAAGCCAACGAGCCCGAATCGCCTTCGAATGGGCAGGATGCGGCCAGTTCTGAACCGGACCTGGCCGTTCCCCCCGAAATCGAAGAAGTGTTGCCTGACGGTTCCGAAGGCACGACTGAAGAGGCCGCGGCCGTTGAGGATATCGATGGTGTTGAGGATCGGAAGGAAGGAGATGGCCGAATCGAATCCATAACCGGGGACGAGGCGGAGGAAATTCGACAGCCACGCAAACCGCGTCCACGTCCCTACAATATCCAGGAGGTGATCAAGGTCAGGCAGATCCTTCTTGTTCAGGTGATCAAGGAAGAACGCGGAAACAAGGGAGCGGCGCTGACAACCTACATCAGCCTCGCAGGGCGCTACTGCGTGCTTATGCCAAACACTGCACGGGGGGGTGGCATAAGCCGGAAGATCACAAACGTGCCAGATCGGAACAAACTCAAGGAGATAGCGTCCAAACTTGATGTGCCCAAGGGAGCGGGACTCATCATTCGGACGGCTGGTGCGACGCGAACAAAATCCGAGATCAAGCGAGACTATGAATTCCTGCAGCGCCTTTGGGAACAGATACGCGAACTGACACTCAGTTCCATCGCGCCGGTGCAGATCTACGAAGAAGGCAACCTGATAAAGCGATCGATCCGTGACTTGTACAACCGGGAAATCGACGAGGTGCTGGTAGAAGGGGAGGTCGGCTACAGGACGGCGAAAGACTTCATGAAGATGATCATGCCGTCTCACGCCAAGAGGGTTAAGTCCTATCAGGATTCGTTGCCGCTCTTTGCCCGCCATCAGATCGAGACCCATCTGTCTTCCATGTACAGCCCGACCGTCCAGCTCAAGTCGGGTGGTTACATTGTGATTGGCGAGACCGAAGCACTGGTTGCAATCGATGTAAACTCTGGCCGGGCCACCAGGGAAGGTTCGGTTGAGGAGACTGCGTTGAAGACCAATCTGGAGGCTGCGGAGGAAATCGCCCGCCAGCTTCGGCTCCGCGATCTGGCTGGATTGATCGTGATCGACTTCATTGATATGTATGAGCGCCGGAACAACGCGGCAGTCGAAAAGCGGTTCAAGGATAGGCTCAGGACCGACAGAGCGCGAATTCAGGTTGGGCATATCTCCGGGTTCGGGCTTCTGGAAATGTCCCGTCAACGCCAGCGTCTTGGCATGATTGAAGCTACCACGCAGATATGTGCCGCCTGCCATGGCACGGGTCGCGTCCGGTCAGACGAGAACCATGCTCTCAGTGTTCTGCGGGAACTCGAAGAGGAAGTTGCCCGCCGCCGCCATCGGGAACTGCTGCTCAAGGCCCCCGTAGGCGTTGTGAATTTTCTGTTCAACCAGAAGCGCGAGCATGTGACGCAAATCGAAACCTGCTACGGCATTTCGGTTCGTATCGAGGCAGATGCGGCTATGGTTACGCCTGACTATCAGATCGAGAAGCTCAAGTCCGCCGCCAGAACGCTGCGCCCGATCGGGACGGTGGTATCTGTAGACGCCTTGATGATGCCTGACCCGGACGAAGAGAACGAGGAAGTGGTGGATGCTGAAGATGCTGCTCAATCCAAGGAAAAGTCGTCGAGAACGCGCCGTAGGGGCCGAAAGGGCCGCCGTGGAGGTGGAAGCGACGCCGCGGCAACTGAAGAGTTATCAGTAGCCGGTAACGCAAGGCAGGAGGTCTCGACTGATTCGACCGAAGTTTCCGGTGAGACGGTGTCAGTGGAATCTTCGCCTGAAGGCACGAACGCGGGGAAGCGGACCGGAGGCTCCCGCCGCTCGAGATCCAGAAAGGCTAGGGCCGTAGAGCATCGGTCCTCAAGTGCCGTACCTGTTTCTGAAGATGCGAAGGATGTGGTGGATGCCTTGGAACCAGCACCCGAGAAGAAGTCGAGGAAGTTGAGACGCAAGCGTTCCGGCCGTGCTGGTAAGCGGACGGTCGGCGAGACTCAGGAAATGGAAGCTGATTCTGACAAAGGTACCCCGACAGAATTACCACAGGAGTCAATTTCTGAGCCCGGAACATATATCGATTCGGCTGGCTCATCGGAACGATCGGGGTCCGAGACCGCAATGTCGGAACAGGGGATAGGTGCCGATCCGGAAACTCCGTCTTCGCTGGATAAGCCGATATCCGTTGCAGGTTCCGAAACAGCTGATCTTCCGGAGGAAGAGGATTCGCGGTCGGAACGGGTGGCGGGCGAACTTCACGACAGTTCGCCGAATCCAAAACGCAGCGGTTGGTGGAAGGTGCGAGCGTGATGTGCTCCGGCAAAGTGTTACCGATGTGTTTTCCTTGTCGGATTTCAGGAAGCGGACATATCCAAAAGGCGGTCGACTTCCTGACGAAACACGGCTGAATTCACCTTAGCATTGTTGTTCCAGGATTTCGCTCCCAAGGCCTCTGAGGCTGACGCAACGAGCAGCGTCGGTGGGATGTTGAGGCATATGCTGCCGTCGTCCGGAACTCCCTGTTCGATGTCAATGAGGTTCGGTGAATGCCGGAACAGCCGTGCCCGATCCAGAGTCACCAGCATGGGATGTCGCCTTCCAGCGAGTGCCTCGAGACATTCACGGACTCCGGAACTGTCGTCTGGCTTGATGTGCTGGGTCAACGCTGCCGCGAGTTCAAGTGCGAACGCTCGCTGGCGTCGCGCGGCGGAGATGTTCGCCTCATCCAGAAGATTGACGCTGTTGATTCGTGTGAGTTCCGAGCGTGCGTCCTGCCGCAGGTATCGTTCAAGGCTGGCGATGAACGCTCTCGAAGGTGACTTGTTCGGGTCGATTACCACACCATTCAGGGCTCGGAAGGAGAGAATCGTCCGATCACCGCCGACGCAGCTTGCGACATAGGCAATTCGTCTGACAGTGATGCCCCCTTCCGTGGCGTCAACCTCAACCCGGTGCAGCCAATCTGGCAATTCGCCTGGTCCCGGCAGAAGCTCGAGTAGGCTATCAAAGCCGGATCCGCCATAGGAGGCGAACTCACAGGGTTCGCCGGACGAATGGCCGCATTTCGATTCCACGGCACTCCTGGATGCCGTTATGCGGACTGAGGTGCCGGATCCCGTATCAACTGAATATACCTCTTGCTCATCCGTTGGTTGGAGCACTCCATTCCACTGCGCAGTATCGATTAGGAGGGCGAAGATATCGTCGAGCGTGACTGGCGCAGTGATCGGGTCAGAAGTTCGATCGCCTGCTGTTGGGATAACCGCTGGTGATTCCACGGAACATGAAGCGGTTTCTGCCTTTGCCCGGGACAGCGGTCCAGCCAGATGCAACGCGTATGCAACTGCATCTGCCTCGTCCGAATCGAGGGCGCAGCCGGTCTTGAGCCAACGCCTGAGGATTGCGCGACCCTGTTCGCCCAATGTATCCATCATCAGGTTCCAATGACCCGGATCAAGTTCCCTGATTTCATTGACCGCTTGCCTGAGAAGCTGGATGTCACATTCTGATATCAGACCTTTAGCGGTCTCGAATTCGCCGATCATCCGGTGGAATTCCCGGACTATGGCCGTGTCCAGGCTGAAACTTCCGGCACGTCGGAATAGACCTATCAGGCCGAAAGCGCGCTCCAGAGGCATGTTCGGCATTGGTGCCAGCAGTAGAGAACGCGATCGTTGACGCACGGACTCGATCACCGCAATCGGGAGCGTGGTGTCAGTCTCGTCAAGCAATGAAATGTCCCACCATGGCGCACCGTTCGGCAACTCGCGGTCGGCGACCGCGGCAAGGGAATCAAAGGGGAGGACTGACAGGGGAGGATCACTTTGTGTGTCTTCTGGATTGACCTTCGAGAATGGGAATCTGATCAGAAATATCGTCTCCAGCCGGTCCGACCACCCGTGGGAACTGGTCGGAGCTGTCGAGACGAGTGCACGACGTATCATGCCGGACAGCGACAGGGAGCGAATGACCAATCCCGGCAGGTTCCGCTGCCCGGGATCGGCGAGTGATGGCAGGATGAACCCGGCAGGCCAGGCCTCCACAATTCGCTTCGCCGCCTTAAGGACGTCTCGCTCCGCCTCCACAGGAGCGGTTGCCATGCCCACAAGACGTCCTCCCGGCAGGAATGGTCCATCCCTAACGACAAGCCAGCGCAGCAATAGCTCCGGAGTAAGGTTGGAGAGGAATTTTCGTGCGCGACGGCAACAAGTGTTGGAGTTGCCACCGTCATTCGCCGGATTGGAAGGGTCGCTGGGTCTCGAGTCGGTCATATCTGGCCTCAGGCGGAATGGACTATGGACATGGATGCCACAGACTGTGGATGATCTCATGGGTAGTTCGCGGATTCAAAGCGGATTTGGATGACTGGAAACCGAACCGGCTGATATTCCATGCGGCGGGAGTTTCGAAATCAGCCGATCGGCAAAGGCGGCTACGGTCCAAGTGCCGGACCATCGTCTTCCGAGAGCGGGTCGTCAATGCTTTGTACCGATTCGGGATCATTCGTCGGGCGGCACCAGCCCAAGCCCGCGAAGGTAGATCCCGATCCCGGCTTCCAGGAGTTCCTCCGGTGGAAAGGGAGATCGGCTGCCGGCGGCACCACGCGCGAACAGTTCGACCACTCCGTGGCTCATTGCCCAGATATGGGCTGAGAACATTGTTGAGGGTGGACGTCTACCCAACGGTGTGTGTTCGGAAAGAGCGGCGGCTGCCCTCTCCAGAACCCGGTTTGCACGCGTGGCAACCATCGCCAAATCCGGCGTGCGGTTTACTGAAACGCCGCTCTCGAACATCGCGACGTAGTGGCCAGGGTATTTTCGAGCGAATGCCAGATAGGCTCTGCCGGTTGCCTCGAAGGAAGACAAGGCGGAAGGCTGTCCAGACTCATACGCGAATTCCATCAAATCGGCGAAGATCTCGTAACCTTGGCGCGCGGCTTCAGCGATCAGATCCTCACGACCCTCAAAATGCCTGTAGACTGCCGCTGGGGTCACACCCGCCTGTTTGGCGGCCTCGCTGAGCGTGAAACCAGTTGGGCCTTTCGCCCCGATCAGTTCCAGCGCGGCGTCGACCAATGCCTGGCGCAGGTTGCCATGATGATAGCCGCGCTTAGGCATTTGCCGCTGCAATATATGCCACTGAAGTCCTCCGGCCCGGGCTTGGCAAAGGGACCTGCCGGTAACGTCGCGGACCATACCTGAATTCCGGGCGCCGCTCGCGGTGCCGCTGAGTCAACGCACAGGACAATGCTACAATAGAGAAGTCTGCGGAGCCGGGGGCTGGCATCATGTCACGTTGACGCATGAACCAGATGGCCGCGACGGCGGCCGAGGCGGCAGATTGGAGAGGAGAGGGTCATCTTGACGTGGCTCTGGTCCATCAGCCAAGCCGACAGCTTCAATGCGATGGATGATCATGCGAAAGGAGAGATAGGCCATGTTATGCCCTTTCACGATCCAAGCCTATCGCTGAAAGGACATTGGCGCAACGATCCATGCATTGCCGGTCCACTTTCCCTCAATGCCCGATGCAATCCGGATCGAACGGAGTGGTCCGGTAGATTTCGTTGATCCAGTTGCCGTACAGCAGGTGCCCGTGGCTACGCCAACTGTTTCTCGGAATTCTCGACGGATCGTTGTCCGGGAAGTAATTCCCGGGAACGCTGATTGGCTTCCCGGCTGCGATGTCCCTGTCATATTCGGCTTTCAGCGTGTCCCGATCATACTCGAAGTGGTTAAAGACATAGAGTGCACGATGTCGGGCATCCTGGACCAGGCAGGGGCCAAACTCTTCCGAACCCATCAGCAAGGTCCGAAGTCCCTTTGCATCGGTCTCGTCCCTGCGCACCATCGTCCACCGGCTGATGGGCACGACGCACTCGTCGGCGAAGCCCCTCAGGTAAGGTGATCCCGGCGCGAGATTCTGATGCTGAAAGCACCCGAAAGCCTTCTGTGGAAGCATGTGCTTCTCAACCCGATGAAAGTGCCAGAGCATCGCCATGCCACCCCAGCAGACGCCAAAGGTGGAATGCACATTGGTCCGGGTCCACTGCATGACCTCCTTCAGTTCGTCCCAATAGGTGACTTCCTCGAACGGAAGGTGTTCGATAGGGGAACCGGTGATGATCAGGCCATCGAATTTCTCGTTTCGTACCTCTGAGAACGGCCGGTAGAAGATCCGCAGGTAGTCGGGTGCCATGTCCCTGGGTCTGAAATCCGTCATTCGAATGAGCTGTAGGTCGATCTGCAGCGGAGTCGAGCCAAACAGGCGACCGAACTGGATTTCAGTCTGCTTCCTCACCTTGGTGGGCATCAGGTTCAGTAGTCCGATTCTCAGCGGTCTGATATCCTGACGCTTTGCCTGGTCGTCCGACATTACCATCACGCCCTCGTCACGCAGAGCTTCGTACGCTGGCAGGTCGGATGGCAGAATGATGGGCATCTTGAATATCCTGATCGTTGAACTGTCGCAATACCCTGAACGTAATCGAAACGCTAGACGCGACCCTTCTCCGAGGCCGACACAATGGTGTCCGCCAGTCGGCGATGGAAACTGCGTCTCTCCGGGTGTCGCGCTGAATTGAGGAAAGCCGGAATGTATCGATCAGGGTGGAAGGACGGATGCGATAAGTGACCGGAAATCCGCTGAATCACGGAGTTCGGCGATTTGGTCTGCAGCGACCGTCACGCCCCAATTCCGTGCGATCGCCGCATAGCGTGGCTGCCTGTGGGCAAGCGCTCGGGAATAGGCCCAACGTACAAATTCATCTGGATCGACCTGAGCTTCTGAAACATTGGTTTTGGCAAGATACTCCGCCCAGGTTCTGTCAAGAAATGCGGGCTGGTAGCACATGGGCTTCGGCGCGGCGTCAAAGCGACGGGCAAGCTCTGCCGCATGAACTTCCGATCCCTTGATCCAGACCATGAGGACGCAGTCAGAGAGAGCCTTGAGCAGTGGGTCATCCGGATCATCCGGGTCGACAACCTCGCAGATCGAGCCACTCGAATCGCAGACGAAATTCGGATATCCGTATATCTCCTGCGCGCGCTCGATGAAACGTGCTGTATCCAGCACAGCAGCCTTCTCTGCCCTTTGGTGCTGGGCCTGTCTCCGGCGGTATTCGGCGAAAGGGAGGCCACCCTGTTCCGGGTTTCCCGGTTTGCCCAGATAGGTTGATAGCGGACTGAGGTTGTTGAAGGTGATATTCGAGCCGATGAAAATCGAGTCAGACAGCAGAAGATCCCTAAGGAACGGCACCTGCATGGCCTGTTTCTTGAAATTATCCACAATATGTTCGCCCATGTAATGGGTGCCGATACGATAATCGACTGAGTAGTGATACCATTCGCCGTTCGTTCGCAGCATTGTTGAGACATAGGTCTTGCCGAGGCCCGACATGCCGAACAGGAGCACCCGTTTCCGCTTTGCCTCCAACCAATCCTGCCGGGATCCATAGATCATTGCCGACTTCCTTTGTCCCACTACACCCATAACGCAGTCCTGCCGTACGGTGCCAGCGATTCAATGGGTGTAGCCCAATCCGGCTGGTCATAGCCATTCGAATTTGCAATCATTCCGGCCCAGCGTCTCCGTTAACGACAGAGGAAACCAGCGGCGTTGCGCTTTCATGGGCAATGAAAAATGGATCATGCGCAGGGCAGGGCGAAACAACGGCATCGGCATGGCGCTGTGGTGTCACCCAATACTGGATCGAGGGCTGCGAGATGCGGTGCCTTGATAGGACGGAGGACGGACTGCCCCAGGCGGACCTGAGACCGGAGGGCCGTCCGCTTCCGGCGCCGCTGAGGGCGGTCTCGGCGGAGTCCGGCCCTCAACTTCTGAAGTTGGAGGCGAAACTTGTGTCCGGTGTCCCGGACACTTACAGGCATGGAGCGGGATCTTCGGGATCCCTGCCTCAGCGGTACTGAAGCTGCTCCTCGAGCGGCGCCACGGTTCGCCGTTGGAACCGGAATGCGAAGACCGCGACAGCAAGGCCAGTCATTGCGGCCGTTGCCAGCGGCATCCTGGTTTCGCGCCTGACCGACCCGGCCCGCATCTCGTTCGGCACGAATTGGCGTTCGCCTGCGTGACTCCGAAATCCCTGCTTTCCTGAGTTCGAACCGCTTCGCCGGCCCCCGACAGCCCGGTTCGTCGCTCATGCCTCCAGAGACAAAGCCGATCGTCGATTCGAGCAACGCGGATGCCGCAGTTCCTTCGTAGCTGTTGAGCGGCGTAATAGACTTGA
The DNA here is from genome assembly GCA_965203605.1 of Paracoccaceae bacterium. Classification (GTDB taxonomy): domain Bacteria; phylum Pseudomonadota; class Alphaproteobacteria; order Rhodobacterales; family Rhodobacteraceae; genus JAPOUP01. The sequence continues at coordinate 796,144 of OZ241902.1, forward strand.
TCTGTCAGATTTCCCTGATCGGCAGGAATGCCTGGCTGCCGCCACCTTTCAGCCAAACTGGGCAAACCTCCGATTCGAGTGCTGCATGTGTTTCAGGTCGGAAGTCCCTCTGGAACATGGACGGTGAACTGTCGTCGTACATCATGCGCGACGTTCATTTCCGATCACGAAGATGGCGCAGGACGTGAAGCCGAATTGCCGACGCAAGGCCCGTTCCAAGATGTCTCGAAGCATCAATTTCAGCTGCCAAGGCGTTGATTGACATGGATCTCTCCTTTGCAATACTCAGAAATTCAACCCAAAATTCGGGCTCAAGGGAGACAGACGTGCGATGCCCTTTCAAAGTAACCGAGTGTTTCTCAGGCCGAAGACTCATCCGTCGGCTGCGCACCGCGCAGTCCGGTAGGCTCTTCGGTGACGGCTTCGGTTCTCCGGCGTCGGATCGGAGTGACGGGTTATCGTCATTTCGGCCCGATCATCTGTTCGGGTTTAACGGTTTCATCAAAGGTCCGCCCGTCGACGAATCCCAGCCTGACCGCCTCCTCCCTGAGGGTGGTTCCGTTCCGGTGCGCCGCCTTGGCCACAGCCGTGGCATTGTCGTAGCCGATACGCGGAGCAAGGGCCGTCACCAGCATCAGTGATTCGCGCATCAGTCTGTCAATGCGTTCTTCATCCGCGCGGAGGCCCGAAACGCAATTGTCGGTGAACGTGCGGGCAGCGTCGCCGATCAACTGCATCGACTGCAGCACGTTATAGGCAATCATTGGCTTGTATACGTTCAACTCGAAATGTCCCTGGGAACCGGCAAAGCCAATTGCTGCGTCGTTGCCGATCACATGAGCGCAGACCTGGGTCATCGCCTCTGCTTGTGTTGGGTTGACCTTACCGGGCATTATTGAACTGCCTGGCTCATTTTCGGGCAACAGCAGTTCACCTAGTCCACAGCGTGGGCCAGAGCCCAGCAGCCGAATATCATTGGCGATCTTGTAGAGGCTGGCCGCGACCGTCTTGAGTGCCCCTGACATCCCGACCATCGCATCGTGGGCGGCGAGGGCCTCGAACTTGTTCGGTGCGGTCCTGAAGGGCAGACCGGTTATCCGGGCGATTTCCGCAGCGACCGTCTCTCCCCAACCGGACGGCGAATTCAGGCCGGTGCCGACGGCGGTACCGCCCTGGGCCAGTTCGTGGATGTCGATCAATGCTGACCGGATCCGCTCAACTCCCTTCCGCACCTGATGGGCATAGCCCGAGAATTCCTGGGCCAGCGTAAGCGGCGTCGCGTCCATCGTGTGTGTTCGTCCGATCTTGATGATGCCCTGGAACTCCTCTCTCTTCCTTTCCAGAGCCTCGGCCAGAACTGTAAGTCCGGGAAGGGTGACATCTCGGGCTGTAACTGCTGTCGCGATATGCATAGCGGTGGGAAAGGTATCGTTTGATGACTGTCCCATATTGCAGTGGTCATTCGGGTGTACCGGTTCCTTTGAGCCGATCACCCCTCCCATCAACTCTATGGCTCTGTTCGCGATGACTTCGTTCGCATTCATGTTTGACTGAGTTCCAGAACCGGTCTGCCAGACGACAAGCGGAAAGTGGTCATCGAGATCTCCGGCGGCGACTTCGGATGCCGCCTGAATGATGGCTTCGGCCAATTCCGGTCGAAGTCTGCCGTTGTTCCCGTTTGTTTGGGCGCAGGCTTGCTTGATGATGCCGAGCGCTCTCACGATGGCGACAGGTTGCCGTTCCCATCCAATGGGGAAGTTCATCAGGCTCCGCTGGGTCTGCGCCCCCCAATAGCGGTCGGCGGGCACTTCCAACGAACCAAAGCTGTCTGTTTCGGTGCGCGTTGCGGTCATGGCTCTCTCCATCGGCGCATTGCGGTTGTGGGCTGATCTATCGATTCGTTGGCCGAGGTTCAATTGCGTACGGTGGCGTATCCGAATCCGCGTCAAGCCCAGAATTTCCGCCAGTCACGGCTAATTTCTTGGGAATTATATACCTGATGCAAAATACTGTTTGAACAGGTATTGATTTCACGGCTCTACGGAGTGGCCAGCGCCAACGCTCCTCCCCGTGCGGATGCGCCAGTCCCTGACGCCTCGTCTCCGCGGGAGTCCAGCGGTCCCGCCCGCAGGAGCACGATCCCTCGCGCACGGATGTTCAACGCCGCGTAGATATCAGCCTTCGCCACGTGACCGCAGGTCACGCAGCGGAATTCGGACCGGGATCTGCGTGAACGGCCATCCACCGTTCCGCACCTGTGGCAGGTCCGCGAGGTATTGTGGGCCGGAACCCGCAGCACTGCCGCGGCCTTGTAATCAAGCATGTGCTGGAGCAGGCTCCAGCCTGACTCGTAGATGCCGCGGTCGAGACCCGCCTTGGCGCGGACATTGCGTCCCGGCGCCTCCCCATGTGCCCTTGGCCGATTTCGCCATTGTTTTCACCGGCAGCCTCTCCAGCACGATGGTGTCGGCGCGGGCCGCCATCCTTTTGCCGATGTGATGCAGCGCGATGCGGCGGCGGTTGGCTTTCCTTCGCTCCGCCCGCTCCTTCATTCTCTGCCGCCGGCGGCTGCCCTTGCGTTGCCGCGACAGACGCCGCTTCAACCGGTTGATCCTCGCGTCATCGCGGCTGAAATCAGGCAGGTGATGGATGGTGCCGTCAATATCGGTGACCTAGCCCGGATATCTCACCAGATTTTGTTGCATGGGGCTGGAATCCGTGACATATGTAGGGATTGCAGGACCTTGCACGGGACGGAGGACCGACCCCATGCAGACACGGTGTAACGCCGACCGCATCGATTCCAGCCACCATGGCTGACGTGGGGTGACGGGCGCCTTCGACGGCGGACGGCTGTCATCGGACGGCGGCGCTCCCCTTCCCGTGGAGGCGGACCTGCTGACCGGGCTGACGCGCGGACTGGCGGACCGCTTCACGGACCACCGTGACCCGGACCGCACCGGGCATGGCCTCCGGTGCCCCGTCGCCCGGCGGGTGATGGGGATCGCGCCGGGCCACGGGGACATCAACGACCATGACATCCCGCCCGGCGACGGCGTGCCGGCGGTGGGCCGGGGCGACGTCACCGGCGACGGCCGGCGGCGGGAGAGCGGCCGGAGCGCCCCGCCGGCCGGTTCCGGCACGCCCGGCCGCCTGGAGCCGGGCGAGCCGGACAGGGCCGCGGATGACCGGTACAGGCGCATCGCCGCCGACCCGGAGGCGACCGGCAGGCTGATGCCGGGCATGTTCCCGGAGGCCCACGGGGCGCCACCCGGGGGGATCGTCCCCGGCCCCGACGCCACCGACGACCCTCCGCGCGGGCGCCAGGAGGGCCGCTTCCCGCACGGATACCACGGACATTACCGCCACCTTCCCCTTTACGTCACCTGCGGCGGGCATGTCCCGTTCGCCCGGCTTCGGCCCCCGGACATCGACGCCTCCGAAGGGGCGCTGGAGGGGCCGGCCAGGATCGTGGCCGTCATCCGCGGCGCGTGGCCGTCCGTCCGGATCACGGTTCGGGGGGATTCCGGCTTCCGCCGCGACGGGATCATGGCCTGGTGCGGGGCCAACGGCGTGGGTTCCGTGTCCGGCCTGGCCCGCAACCCACGGCTGGAGCGCAGGACCGGACGCCGGATGCGGCGCCCGCGGAGCCGGTGCGTGGCCACCGGGGAGCCCCCGCGCCGGTTCACCGGCTTCGGCCACCGGACGCTGCCGGCCTGGAGCCGGAGCCGGCGGGTGGTGGCCAGGGCCGGGGCGCTGCCCGGCCCGAGGGGCGACAGCCCGCGCCTCACCGTCACCAGCCTGCCGGGTTCGGAGTCCGGCAACCGCGCTTTACGAGGATCTCCACTGCGCCCGCGGCGACATGGAGAACCGGATCAGGGAGCGGCGGCTGGAGCTGTTCGCCGACCGGACCCCGACGGCGACCATGCGGGCCAACCGGCTGCGGGTGTACCTTCCGGCCTTCGCCGGGATGCCGGGCCGGACCTTGCCAGGGCGCAGCCCGGCACCATCCGGCCGCGGCTCCTGAATGTCGCCTGTCGCTGTCCTCGGTGCATCCATACCGGGGACTGTTCCGCCGGGCGGTTCAGGCGCCGCGGCCGGCCGCCGCTGCGCGGGCCTCGCCGTAGCCGCCACGCCGACCGCCGGAACCGCCGGAACCACGCGCCGGGGAAGCTGGCCACGGAAGAGCCGCGCCGCGGCTCCCCAAGGCGCGCGCGGCGATGCCGTTGTTCGCCTTATGTTCCTGCTTCCGCAGCCACCGACGGCCTGCGGACGCCGCCGCCGGGGCACCGTCGGCCGCAGCCGCCGCCGGACGGGGCCGGATGACGGGCCGGATCGGTGCCGGATGCCCGGACTCCCGGTCTGGTGAGATATCCGGGCTAGCCGACATTCCGGTCCAGACCCAGAACACGGCCATTGTCATATGGTGGCGCAACCGGGAATTTGAACTGGAGCGTAACATACCATTTGCCGCAGGTCCGGGTCAGCGCGCCGGAAACCGGAATTCCCTGTCGGTGGGGATTGCCGCCCCGGCGGCGCACCGGTAGCCATTCCAGACCGGGAATGTACAGGTTCCGGCCCTGTAGTTTAAGCCCCGTGACCACATCCAAGCTGTTGAACCGGTCCCGGCTTTTGAAGTGAGGGAATCCCGGCGCTTCGGTTCCCTCCCTGATCCGGATCCGCGGCAGAGATCACGCATCCTGTTATCTCCGTCCTGATGTCAGGCGCAAGGCAAGCCAGGTCTGATTGGAGTCCTGTCATCTGGACAACAAGGTCTTCGGCAGGATGACGAAGTGGGCGCTGGCACTTTTCGATCTCGCCCGGGACGGCGCTGCGACGGAGGAGCAGTGACTTTGTCGGGGGCTGAGGTCGCCATACAGGACGGGATCGCAGGTGAAGCGGTTTCTTGGCAGTTCGATGTCCGTATGATATGTATGGCTGGACCAGACAGGGAAGGCTGGCGCGATGCATGTCGAACCAATCAGGGAATACCTGCGCCAGGGCGAAGGCGCCCCGCCGCCGGTTTTCGTCGGTCACTGGAACATCCTGGATGATATCCTGGCCACGGCCAGAGAAAGCGCCGGCCAACCAAAGATGACCCGCATCGTGCAGGGCGCTCCCGGCGCCGGCAAGACCTCGCTGCTGCACGAGATGCAGAAGCGGTGGACGGGCACGGACGGAACCCCGCGGGTGGTCGTGGTGTCCTCGGAAGCCGTTACCCAGGATACATCCGGCGTGATCCAGGCGATCATGGCCGCCGGTCTCTCCGATCCGAATGGTTGGCTGAAAATCGTCCGTGAACGGTTCAGGAGACTGACATCCGTGGGTGCCTCCGTAGCCGGTTATGGTCTGTCGGCGGAATTTGACGTCTACAGGGAAGCGAAGCTTATCAGCATGGCTGTTCGACAGGGCGGGGCGCGGGCTTGGAAACATCCAGTCATCCTGGCCGTGGATGAAGCCCAGGCGCTCAAGGGCGACTATGATTCCATTCCCGCATGTTTCCTGCGCGAGATCCACAATGGCGGGACTGGACTCCCCTTGGGTCTGGTCCTCGCTGGTCTGTCGGATACAGAGGCGAAAGCCGACGCCATGCAGTTGACACGCGGGCGAAAAATCCATGAGGTCAAGCCACTCACGGAAGCTCAGGCCCGGGACTTCATGCGACGGCTGGCCCTGTGGTTCGGCCTCGACACTTCCCGCCACAATTCCCATCTGGAGGCCCTGGCCGACATCTGCGACGGCTGGCCCCGGCATCTGCGCCATGCCGGCGAAATCCTGGCGGAGGAGGTTCTGCGCGTGAATGGCAACATGACCCGCATGGACTGGCCGGCAATGACGTCAGGGACATGGGAAAGGCGCCAGGCCTATTACGACTCCCAGAGAAATTCGCAGATGCGACATGCCAAGGCTCTCGTGGCGGCGGTGATGCAGGACATTCCGGCGCGGGACCACGGAACCAGGCGGGTCGAGGACACGGAGGTCCTGGCCTCGATCCTCCGGCATCGCCGGTACGGCGATGCGCCGGAGAACATTTCCTGGTCATTGCCGAAAGGAATGGACGCGGAGGATTTCCTCGAACATCTCGTCCATCGTGGTGCCCTGTACATCGGTGACGAAGGAAATGTCCATTCCCCGATTCCCTCCTTCCGGACCTGGCTGATCGAGGCCGGGACCATGCCCGAGCCGTCGCCGTCCCCGGATCGGAGGACCAGCGACGACGGCCCCGGATGCGGCTTCTGAAAACGATGCGATGGCCTGCCGCAACAGATGGCGTTTCCATGGTCGCCCGCCACCCTGAAGGAATCCGAAGGACGGGATTGACCGCCGCCGAAACCGGCACCGGCCCTGGCGTCAGGATGTTGCCCGGGACCGGCTTCCATACGGCACGCCTGTCCTGACCGACATCGCGCTTCCGGACACCTGAAAGAACTTCGCCGGCAACCCGATCGTACCGCAACCGTCGTCCATGGCCTTATGGATCAAGTGATGCGGCATCGGAAAATCGACAGCCGGTCCATTGGCTTCATGTTCAGGTTGGTTGGACAGACCGCTTCGGTACAACGCGTCATCGCATATACCGTCCCCTATCGCCTCACGGTGCAGTATGCAATGCGCGCATCCATGCGCCATCGTGAAACGACGCCTGTGGCCGTGATGGTTCCGGTTGACATACATGGCCTATCCTTGGCCTCCGTCCGCCGCCCGATCCTGCCGGATACATCATCAGGCCAATCCACGTGGTAAACGGCAATTCCGGGTTGATTGGCGATAGGTATGACATGTACAGGGGCAGAGTCCCGATGCTGCCTGATGATGGCTTTCGCTTCCTCGATACGCCTGCCTAACCCCATATTCCCTGTTAAGGCTTATCCCTTTGGCACAGGCAGGCCCATATTTTGTGCCGGGGGGGGGGGTGACGGCCCGGTTCGTTCGCCTTGTGTTCCTGCCATGCCCAGCCGATGGAAAGACGACCGGCCGCTCCTGCGCCAGCAGTCCGGGGAACTCCTGCCGAACGACGATGCCTGCGGCGGGAGGAGGGGCTGGGGGATGAAGGGCGAACGCTGCCGCCGCGAGAGCGCGGACTGCGGCCGACAGACCTCGGTGACGGCCGGAACGGCGATGCACCGCAGCCGCCTGCCGCTGAAGACGTGGTTCCTCGTGGCCACGCACTCCAACGGCATCTCCGCGCTGCAGACGCAGGCCCGGCCTGGCATCGGCGGCTGCAAGACCGCGTAGCTGCGGCTGCAAAGACTGAGCTGGACGATGGTGGACCCTGGCAGGAGCCTCCTGCAGGGGGTCGTGGAGGTGGACAAGGCGTCCGTGCCCTGCCGCGACGGCGGCGGAACGGAGGCAGGAAGGACGGAATGCCTGTCCGGGAAGGGCCGCAGCGCAAAGGGCAGGATCCTTCTGGCCGCCGCGGTGGAGTTCTCGGAAGGCGGAGGGCTCCGCCGCATCCGGCTGAGGGGAATGACAGCCACGGCACCTTGCCGGAGAACCCGCGGGAGCGGAACGTGACTGGCGACCGCAAGGCGCACGAGGTCCCTGGAGCGGACCCACCGGGTGTTCCCGAAGCTCAAGCGCCAGGCAATGGGCGGCCGCCACGGCCTGCGCCGGAAGCACTTCCAGCGCTGCCTCGACGAGTTCGTCTTCCGATGCAACAGGAGGCGTCACAGGGCGACCTCCTTCGACCGCCTCCCTGGGGTCGGCCTCGGGCTGCCGCCCGCAGCGTGTCTCGACATCGTCGACGGCCGCGCCTGAGGCGGCCAAGGCAACGGGGCCTCGCGCCCGGAGTCCGTCCGCCGCTCCGGAAAACGCCTCGCACACCGGACTTCCGGACCTTTCCCGCCGCCAGGGCCGCCCTACGGAGCCGCCGGCGCGGCCACTGCGCCGGATCCGGGGGTGCGACCGCACGAGCGTCGCCATAACATCTTTTGGCGCCTTGGCCAAGGGGATAAGCCTTTCCCTGTTATACCTAAGCAGGGATGCCATGGGAGCCGATATTGACGTCACGGTTTCTCTCGATGTCCCCACCCGCAGGAAGGATCGCGATGGCAATGGAGGGTCAGGGCACATCGGCCGAGCGTGATTTCCTGCATCGTCACATCAGCCGCGCGGTCCGACTCGCTTACCGAACGATTCTGCAGGAACGGAATCTCCGTTTCCAGAAGCATCCATGTCAGGAATCAAGCCCGGATCTGGCCTTTTCCGGTCCTTTCCGCGGTTCCGTGTCCGGCTGTTGACGGCGGCGTAAAAGCGCGGGATTCCGGCGGTTTCCCGCGCTTTCGCCTGTCTCTCTTGAAGAAATTCGCCCTGTGAACGTGGTTTGTAGCTTGAGTTTTCGACAGAATCTTCTAACCACTATCGCAAACGCGTCACGTTCACGATAGCGGTTAAGGGAAGGCAAGATGGGTTCATTTACCTTGCGGGCAGGCGAGCCTTCGCCGATCCCGGCCGCTGTGACCTTGGATGGCGACTCCGGCGACGACACGATGAAGGGCGGCGACGGCAAGATATACGGCGGCGACGGAAGAGACGTGCTGTCCGGCGGTTGGGGGAACGACAAGATGTCTGGCGGTTTGGATGCGGACCGGTTCGTGTTCGGCAGCCTCGGTGGGCATGACACGATCACAGACTTCGGGTCGGGCCAGGACCTGATCGTGATCTGAGGTGCGGAGTTTCGCAACCGGACCATCAAGGAAAACGTGGGCTGCAACGCCGTGATCACGGGCAACGTCCGGGCTTTCTGCATTTCCGGAGCGTGGACCGGCAGCCGGGTCGCGCGAACCCCGGTCATGCGGGTTCGGCGCGGATGTCGAGGAGGTTGCGCGCCTCGCGCCCACAGGCCACGCCGACCAGGTGAACCAGCCCGTCGTGGTCGCGGTGCCTCTCCGCATAGCCCCGCCCGCGCATCTGCGCCATCGCCCCATCGAGTGCAGCCTCGGCGCCATCCGTGTCCTCGGCCATCTTGAACTCGATCACGAAGATCTGACCGCCGAGACGCAGCACCATGTCCGCCCGGCCGCGGGAGGAGGCCTCCTCCACCCGCAGGTCCGCGCCGACCGCGCGCAGGCACATATAGAGGAGGCTTGCATACCACACCTCGTAGCGTGCAAGATCGCCTCTCGCATGCCACTGGTAGGGAATCCCCGACAGCCAGGCCCGCAGCCTCGCGTCGAAGCCCGCGAAGTCGTGCGCTGCCAGCAGTGCGCAGAACTCCCGACCCTGTTGCCGCGCATCGGCGCCCGTCTTGCCCAGCCAGGCCAGCAGGCCCCGGTTCAGGCTGATCCGAACCTCACGATTGGGATAGTCGAGGCGATAGAGAGCGTCGAAGTCATCCTCCTCGTCCTCCGCGATGGCAAGCTCCTCGGCGATGGTGAGATAGCCAGTCTGGAAGAGCAGCGCCTCGATGCCGATGTCGCCGACGTCGAACTTCGAGACCAGCGCCGTGTCCGCCAGCCGGCCCTCCAGATGCCATGAGACGAGCCGCCGTTTGCCTTCGCGGGTGATTCGGTGCAGGGGAATGACGATGGATCAACATGTAGTGGCGGGGAGCCGACAGACGGCGATCCCCGCCCTGTGAAAGGAGAGAAGGATGTCTGATTCGAAAACCCCCTTCGAGGGCAGCGCCAGCACGGTTCAGTCGGCTCTGCAGGTGAGCGGCAGGAGTTGGGTGCTGGCGGTGGGCGATCCGTCCGACACGGCGGGGGCCGGCATGCACAGGCTGGCGCCTCAGGACGTTGATGGACTTCTGGGGAAACCCGGGCGGGCACGGGAGCGGGCCGCCGCGGCCGGCGGGGATGTCCGGGTGATGCTGGTGTACGAGGCGGGCCACCAGGGCTTCCGGTGGCCCGGCGGCTGGAGGGCGGGGACCTGGAGGTGGTGGTCCGCCACCCGGCGGGCCTGGAGGTGGTGGGCGGGAAGAGGAAGGTGAAGACGGACCGGGTGGACGCCCGCCGGATGGTCCGTGCGCCGCCGGCCTGGGACGGCGGCGACCGGGACGCGATGTCGCGGGTGCGGGTCCCGGGCGTCGCGGAGGAGGACGGCAGGCGGCTGCCGCCACGGCGGGAGCGTCCGGTGAAGGAGCGCCGGCGGCTCGCGAACGCCGTCGACGGGCTTACGGGGCTGCACGGACTGTCCGGCGTGAATCCGGCGGGGCCGGGGTTCCGGGAACGGCCCGGCGGGATGCGGACCGGCTACGGGGAGCCGCTGCCGCCGGAGCTGCTGGCCGGGACCGGGGGCATCCCCGGCCGGCTGGAGCTGGTGTGTGCGGAGATGAAGGTGGCCGGGGCGAGCAGGATGGAGATGCCGGGGCGTCGCGCGGGGCGGATCCGTCCCGCACGGCCGCCAACGGGCCGCGGGCGGCCCCGGCGACCGCCCACCACGCGGCGGCGCCGGGCCGGCTGCGCGGGATCGGCCCGAACGACGCCCTGATGCTGGGCGGCGGGCCCTTCCACCGGGAGCTGCGCAACCGGCGGCAGCTGGCCAGCCCCGCGGGGCTGGCGCCGGTCCCGTTCGCGGGCGGGGGCGTCGACAACGACCAGGGGATCGGCAAGGCGGGCAGCGCGATGCTGCGAAAGCACCTGGTGCGGATGGCCTGGCGCTGGCTGCGGCACCAGCCCGACAGCGCGCTCCCGGCGTGGTTCAGGGACTGCGTGAGCGCCCGCGACGGGCGTTCGCGCCGACGGGGGATCGTGGCGCTGGCCCGCAGGCTGCCGGTCGCGCCGTGGCGGTTCGCCACCACCGGGCTGGTGCCGCAGGGCGCCGTCCTGTCGCAGGCACGGGCGCGGAAGGACAACGGACAACCGAACACCCGGGCGGCCCGACGGGGCCTCCGGGGAACCCGGGCAGGGTGTGTGACCGTAGCGGAGCATGGTTCGCCGCAGGACGCGGCACCGGCCATCGGATGGGTCCCGCCCCCCGGAACGTCGCGCCGGCCCGAATCGGGCATCGTGGTCACGGGGCCGCCATCGGCCAACCGAACCGGACAGGAGCATGGACGCGTCGTCGGGCGCGTCATGGAACCGCGACGTTCTGTCTGGACTTCCCCGGTGGCACGGAAGCCGCCCCCGACGGAGGGAGGGACGCCGATGTGAGGCTATGAAAAAAAGTTTCATGAAGAAGGGCGCTTGACCTGTAAGGTCTCATAAGAGCCCACACCCCCGCGCGGCGGCGGCCCTGTCGTTGAGAGTAAAGCCCGATTCCCGAACTTTGGGAATGTCTTGAAATCAATGGCTTAGGGATGTTTTACTCAAGAGCTCCATCGGGCTCACCGACTGCTCCATCAGCATCCGGAACAGGAAGTCCGGCGACCCGGTCTCGAACCAGTACGGGCGGAATCTGCGGCTGTCCAGCAGCAGAAGCACGTCGTAGGGGTTGTAGACCCGCTCCCCGCCGCGCCAGTTGTAGCCGTTGTACCAGCTGCGGATCCTGTCCCGGTCCAGCCCGTCGAGTTCGGGGCCGAACACCCGGTCAAGGTCCTCCTCCCGGTAGCCGCAGACCGCGGCGAAGCGCGGGTCGAGGCTGATGTCCTTGAGGTTGTTGAGGCCCGAAAACAGGTTGACCTTGGAGAACATGCTTACCCCGGTGACGAAGACGAAGCGGACATGCCGGGCGCTGTCCTTGATGATGCCGTAGAAACCCCGCAGGTAGTCCCGGTTGTCCCGCGCAAGCTCCGGGTCGTGGAGCACGTCCAGGATCGGCTTGTCGTATTCGTCCACCAGCACCGCCACCGGACGGCCGGTCGCCCTGTGCAGTCGGTGGAGAAGGTCGAGAAGGCGTTCGGGGCCGGTCGTGCAGGAAGCGGGAGGGAGGTCGGCATCGCGCTCGATCAACTCAAGCTGGGTCAGGATGTTGCGCTCGATATCCCCCGGCTCGTTGTATTTCCCGCCGAAACTGAGCCGCACCACCGGATGCGGCGCGGACCAGTCCCAGTGCGGGTGGATGTCTAGCCCCCGGAACAGAGGCTCGTCACAGGCGAACAGCGATCCCAGCGTGTCGAGCAGCAGGCTCTTGCCAAAGCGGCGCGGACGCGACAGGAAGTAGTGGCGCCCCTTGTCCACAAGCTGCCGGATCAGCGCGGTCTTGTCGACATAGTAGAAGCCCTCGTTCCGGATCGTCGGAAAGTCCTGGATCCCGATCGGAAGACGCCGCCAGATCATGGCTCCTTCCCCGCGTGGCACCGGATCCTGCCGCTGGCGGCCGAACCCGCCGACAGGGTCCACGACATTCTCCCCGGCCGCCGCTCCTGCGTCCTGTCGCGCATGAACCGCGCCCGCGATGTGGTCGGTTTGACCTGCGCGACATCACTCTCGATGCCACTTTCTCCGCAGTGATCCGGCGTTTGCTGGCTGCGCACTGCCGTGCACTCGACGATGCGGACGAATTCCCGGTTCGCCGCGCGACTGACAATCCCTGTTCGACACTGCGCGGGATTGTCGGCAAGGCCGAACGATAGATTTCGGCTACCGTCGTAAGAAAGTCGATTGGTTCCCGCCATTTGGGGCTGCCTGGTGAAACCTGCATCGGGTGCGGTCGGCCGCTTCCAAAACTATCTACAAGGCGGCGGGAACAGTTGCGGGAAGGTGCGAAACTGGCTGCCCGCCAAAAATTGACGCGAAAAGCCTGGACAAACCGGAGTTCAGGCTTTTCCATGTCCATTTTGCGCCATACGGCCCTCCCGACCGTAGAGGTCGTCGTCGCCCCAGCCGCCGTACAGCACATCCCTTCCGTCACCGCCGATCAGCATGTCGTCGCCGGAGTCGCCATCCAAGGTCACAGCGGCCGGGATCGGCGAAGGCTCGCCTGCCCGCAAGGTAATTGAACCCATCTTGCCTTCCCTTAACCGCTATCGTGAACGTGACGCGTTTGCGATAGTGGTTAGAAGATTCTGTCGAAAACTCAAGCTACAAACCACGTTCACAGGGCGAATTTCTTCAAGGGAAACAGGCGAAAGCGCGGGAAACCGCCGGAATCCCGCGCTTTTACTCCGCCGTCAACAACCGTCCCGGATCAGGACGAGGAAACCTTCCTGGCGCCGTGAGGCAGGCAGATCGGCATGTCCGCAATCAACGACAGGGTGGGCGATGCCGCCGCGAGGTCACGGAATCACTGCCGAAACAGCCGAATCCGGCACCCGATCAATTGTCGCACCGCCGAAGGACCTCGTGAAGCCCCGTCGAGAAAAAATTAGCCGTGTTCCGCCAGTCAAGATGGTGTCCCGAACTGACCGGATGCTCTTTCGATCCGGTCTCTGCCAAGGTTTGTGGCCCAATCCGGTTGATGGCGATGATTGAATTTACCAGTCTGGCACCTCAGTGTGTCCGGGAATGATCGGGGAACCAACCGACCTTGCGCCTTCAAGGGCAGCGCAGCATTGATCTTGGCGCTTGGCTAAGGCAACACGGGTATCGGTATCCGGACGCGGTGGCGTATCTGAAATGTTTGGGGGAAGAGGACGTTGCGGCTGTCCGGACATACGAGGGCGGTCATACCCGCAGCGAGGTTCTGAGTATCGACGTGGCTCCGGCACCCGGCAGCCGCGGGGAGGGGCCAACGCCGTGATGTCCATTTTGTTCCGCGTCATTAATGGCAGGATGCCTGACTTCCCCGATTGCCGGGCTAGGCCGTCGCCGCGTGATCAACCAGATTGGGCGACACCTTCTGCCGAGCGCTGTCGCTAAAGTCGGATCGGTGCGCCTCGGAGGCAATTTATTTTCGTTGGCCGCGAAAGCTGTCAAGGCTTACGATCTCGGCATCCTTGTGTTCCGCTTCTTCAGGGGCGCTATCCATTGGTGCTTCCGCCGCCTCCTCCGCATCGGCCGCCGTCTCGAATCTGAGCCCAAACTCGACTGAGGGATCGGCGAAAGTCGTGATCGCATCGAAAGGGACAAACAGGGTCTCAGGCTTTCCACTAAACTTAAGGATGACCGAGAAACCGGTATCAAAGACTTCCAGACCATCAAACCAGTGCTGCAGGACGACCGTCATTTCCTTCGGATAACGTTCGCCAAGCCAACGGGTGAACTCTGCATCCGGATGGGTCGTGTCAAAAGTGATGAAAAAGTGGTGATTGCCGGGAAGGCCGTTTTCCTGGACATCCCGCAACACGTTTCGAATCAGCCCGCGCATGGCGCGGTGCATAAGGTTGCCGTAGTCGATCATGCGGTTCATCCCATCGCCGGGTTGGGGCCAGTGCGCGCTGCGACCATAAGTGATTCGACCGGAAGTTAAAGCGAAATGGGAGTTGGGCACTTACGGTAGGACTGACATCAAGGCGCCGGCAATTGAGGATAGTGCAAGTATGCGAAGTAACCCCCACCTCAATCCAAAGACCGCGAAGCCAGCGGTAATGGCTAGGACCACCGCACGCCAGTCCAAGGTCTCCGGAGCCGGGACGAGAAGGCGGACCGGGCCCATCCAGGTGGTCCACACTTCCCTGAAGAACACATGTGCCGCGAACCAAAGAGAGAGGTTCAGGATCACCCCAACCACTGCAGCGGTGATCGACTCGAGTGCCGCCGACAGGCGTGGCCGGGTCGAAATCCACTCCAGATATGGTGCGCCTGCGAATATCCAAAGGAAGCAGGGCACGAATGTAACCCAGAGCGTGATCGTGGCCGCGACCGCTGCCAGCCAAGCGCCACCCAAACGGAATCCTGCCATGAATCCCACAAATTCGGTCACAAGTATCAGTGGGCCGGGAGTTGTTTCCGCCAGCCCCAGCCCATCCATCATCTGTGCCGTGGTAAGCCAACCTTGGTCCTGAACGACTTCCTGGGTCATATAGGCAAGTACCGCATAGGCACCGCCGAAAGTGACGACAGCCAGTTTCGAGAAGAACAACCCAATGTCGGTCAGCAGTTCATGGCCCATCGCCATGAGCGCTCCGATAGGGGCCCACCAAAGCGTGACCCAGATCGCAATGGTGCGCATGGTGTTGGTGTGCTTGGGAAGAGGCACCGATTTCGCCTCGCCGCCACCGCACATCGCGCCGAAGGCTGCTGCGCAACAGATGATCAGGGGAAACGGAGCAGCGAACAGGAAAATCGCGGCGAAGGAAAGCGCGGCGGTGGCCTGGCGCTGGGTGTCTGCCAATGCCTTGCCCGCGACATTGAAAAGTGCCTGCAGTACAATGATGACGATCGCGGCCTTAATGCCGAGAAACAGCGCCTGGACAATTGGCACCGCGCCAAACGTTGCGTAAAGCATCGCCAGCAGCAGCATGAAGACCGCGCCGGGAACGACGAACAGCAGGCCTGCGGCGATTCCCCCCGGAACACCACTCAACCGCCAGCCGCAATAGGTGGCGAGTTGCATCGCTTCAGGACCAGGAAGCAGCATGCAGAAACTCAAGGCAGAAAGGAATTGCCTTTCAGTCAGCCAGGGGCGATCGTCAACGAGTTCACGGTGCATTACAGCGATCTGCGCGGCAGGACCGCCGAAACTGAGAAGGCCAATGCGCGCGAATACCCGCAGCAATTCCGTATAGGTGACGTTCAATGTTCCCTCGCCCGCAGCGGTGCCGGATAGCGCTGATGGTTTCGTAAATGGGAAGAAGAGCCCATCAGGATTTTCCGATCAGTGTAGTTCGAACTGGTCGTCGCACCAACCTGCCAAACAGTTTCCATCCTGCCAGCTTAGCTCAGAGAGCGCCTATTCTGGCAGTCACCCGTACCGGCAGAACAATTGTGGTGCAAAGCGCCTGCGGGCGAGAAATGAACGGGATCTCCTGGGTCGAAACGCCAGCGGTCCGAGAATTCAGGGGAAGGGTCAAGAGCAGGCTTCTGTTGCCAGGCGCCTGCAGCCCCGCCCTGACTGGCTAGAGTCAAGGACTTGAAAGGTCGGTCGTTCGCACTGCGTCACGCAGCGAGAGCAACCGGAGCATCATTGTCGTTGGCAATTATGCTTTGTGGACCGATAACGGTGGTACCTCACCGAGCGAAAGCAACACCTTTACACGTCCGTCGATCCTGTTTCGGCCCCATGATCCCTCCAACGACGGGCTTTGGTGGAGCCGCCGGGTACCGCCCCCGGGTCCGATCCGCTTATTCCGTGCGCGTTTATCGCCATAGTCGGTAAACAACATCACATAGATAAGGGATTTTCCTCTGGAATGCAAGCTCGAATTTCATTTTCAGGTAGGCTAAGCCACATAGGAGCTTGTGTCTTGCCGAAGCGCAAGCACTCCATTGGTATCGTCAGCAGGAGCCAGCGCCATACAGGAAAAGTCAACCATAGGACGATCCACTCAGAGTTTGGCCAATCGTTGGGAATTGCCAGAGGGATGTCGTTGCTCGGGACAGGTGCTGGAAAAGGTCTTCAAGCCCCGGCGTCTTCCAGTGTCTCGATTGAATCTGTTCTGGCGATGTCGGCAGCATCCGAGGTCCGTTATATCTCATTTCGGACACGTTGGTGGTCGCCAGTTTCTCAAATCGTTTGACAATCTGCCCAGACGGGGCGAGGGCGTATTCCGAACTGAATTGAGGCGCATTCCTTGTTGGTACCGGAGCGGACGGCCCTGCGGGACGGGCATTGGCTGGTTTTCTTTCTTGGCGTGCTCTCTGCATGGGGTGCACTATATGCAATGCAACTCCCTGAAGCGGCACTTTACGGACCGGAATTCTGGATTGCGCTTTGCCAGGCAACTCCCGGTCTGAAGGGTTACTCGGTGGCGTTTCTGATGTGGGCGCTGATGACAGTCGCGATGATGGCACCGACATTCGTTCCTGCTCTCGCCGTATTCGACGAACTCTCAGGCACCGGGGCGGTGCAGCGCAGCGGATTCCCCGAGCTGGTCGGAGGTTACCTGTTGGTCTGGCTTGGGTTTGCGGGACTGGCGGCACTCGCACAGGTTCTACTCGCAGAGACGGCTGTGCTTTCTCCTGATGGCCGGATGGTGTCGCCTTGGCCGACGGCAATGTTGCTGATTATGGCAGGGGCGTATCAGTTCTCCACACTGAAGCAGGCCTGTCTCAGCAGATGCCAGACACCGTTCCACTTCTTCATGCGCCATTGGCGTGACGAGCGCTGGAACTCGGTCTATATGGGGCTGCGCATGGGTGTGGTTTGCCTGGGTTGCTGCTGGGCGCTTATGCTGCTGGCCTTCGTCGGAGGTGCCATGAACCTCCTCTGGATGGGGGCCGCGACGTTCCTGATGGTTATGGAGAAACTGCCACAGATTTCACGCTTCACCGTCCGCCCGCTGGGCGCGGCGTTAATTCTCGCCGGACTGGCCTGCGCCGCCGGCGTGGTACAATGAGGAGACCTGGAATGACCGACGTCGCGCCCAGAAGCCGACCCTCGGACCGGCTACGCCTGAAATCACGCATCGACCAGAGAATGACGTCGAGCCGCCGCCGCGAGAATCCCACGGACTGGAGGCTCAAGGGTGAGCTGTTTCTGAACTG
This sequence comes from Paracoccaceae bacterium, assembly GCA_965203605.1. Classification (GTDB taxonomy): domain Bacteria; phylum Pseudomonadota; class Alphaproteobacteria; order Rhodobacterales; family Rhodobacteraceae; genus JAPOUP01. Next base: position 813,549 of record OZ241902.1, read on the forward strand.
CTCCTGCGAGGTGTTCTGCCCTTGTGTGGTTTCGCTTGGCAAGCATCGGCCTACCGAAGGTCACTGCCATGCCTGGATGGCCATCGCAATCGACGAAGGGCATTTCGAAGGCGAGGACATAGGCGGACTCAATGTCGGGCTGTTGGTGGAGATTCCGGGCCGAATGAGCGAAGGCGACTGGAGAGTGGCGGCCTATGTCGATGAACGTGCATCGCAAAAGGCCTACAACGGCATACTGCAGATATTCTCGGGCAGCGCGGGCGGAACAACCGGGCTCTTCACGAAGCTCGTCAGCACGATCATCGGTGCTGAACGTGCGCCGGTTGAGATCGTTCGGGAAGGATCCCGGCGCGTTCTTAACATTGGTAGAAAGATCAATGGCGAGATCGAAATGGTTGCGGGCAATGAACCGGATGAGCCGGTCATGGTCTGCAATACTAGGTATTGGATGGGTCCTGACGTGATCGTCGCGCGGGGAAACCGGAGTCGGGTGCGCGACTATGGACGGGTCTGGAATTTTGACGGTAAGTCGGGTGAGATCTGCGCCATTGATTGGCACGGGCACGGCACGTGAGCGTTTCGCAGTTCAGCGCCGGGCAAGGAGACACTTCGGCAGAAGCTACATTGGTCGTTACTTTTTTGCCGGGTCATGGAGTCAGGCACTGATGCCGGCGCTTGTCCTGTCGCCACGAATACGGCCGACACCATTCACTCCCGGCGTCGAGGCAGCCAACCCCAAGGGATATACCGTCTATAACCATATGCGGCTTGCTTCAGTTTTTGAAAGCCCTGAAGCCGACTGTGCACATCTGAAGGAATACGTTCAGGTCTGGGATGTTGCGGTTCAGCGGCAGGTCGAGATCGTCGGCCCGGATGCGCTGCGTCTGGTGCAATGGATGACACCGAGGGACATCTCCGGGGTGAATGCCGGCACCTGTGCATATGTGCCCATCTGTGACGAGCTTGGCGGCATGCTGAATGATCCGGTCGCATTGCGTCTCGACAGGGATCGGTGGTGGTTGAGTCTGGCAGACAGTGATGTCCTGCAATACGCAAAGGGGCTGGCGATCGGCGGCAATATGGATGTGACGGTAAACGAACCGGATATTTCGCCGCTGGCGATTCAGGGACCGAGAGCGGAGGATCTGGTTGCACGGGTGTTTGGCGATGGTATCAGGAACATCCGGCATTTTCGTTTCGCCAATTGTTCCTTCAAGGGCAAGGATCATGTCGTTGCGCGTTCAGGATGGTCAAAGCAGGGTGGTTTTGAGATCTATGTCGATGGCCATGTGAATGGCATGCCTGTCTTCAATGCGTTTATGGAAGCGGGAGGCGATCTGAATGTGCGTGTCGGTTGCCCCAACAGCATTGAACGTGTGGAGTCGGGCCTGTTGAGCTATGGCAGTGACATCACGCGTGAGCACACTCCCTACCAAGCGGGTCTCGGTGCCTATTGCCATCCGGAATCAGTTGAGTGCATTGGGCGCAAGGCGTTGCTTAGAGAGGTTGCCGAAGGGTCGCCGAGGCAGATTCGGTGTGTGAGCATCGGCGGTGATCCAGTGCCGCCGCTGACCGACTTCTGGACGGTGGTCGGAAAGGGACAACGGGTCGGCCGAATAAGTTCCGCCGCCTGGTCGTCGGAGTTTCAGACAAATGTTGCGATCGGAATGATTGACCGCAGCCATTGGAGGGATGGTACCCAGGTCGAAGTTCAGGCTCCTGACGGGGTTCGAATGGCGGAAATTCGCGAATCTTTCTACAGATAGGAGGACACGATGGCATTCAATGCCTTGGTTGTTGAACGAGACGACGATGGACAGACAAGTGCGTCAGTTCAACGGATTGAAGAAGACAGGCTTCCAGATGGCGATGTGACGGTTTCCGTTGCATTCTCAACCCTTAACTACAAGGACGGGCTGTGTATCGGTACGGGCGGAGGGTTGGTTCGAAACTATCCGCACGTTCCTGGGATTGATTTTGTTGGGACCGTGGAGGCATCCAACGACAACCGGTACAATGCCGGGGATCGGGTTGTTCTGACGGGTTGGCGCGTCGGCGAAGCGCATTGGGGTGGCTATGCCCAGAAGGCCCGGGTCAGGGCTGATTGGTTGGTTCCGCTGCCTACGGGATTGGATATGCGTCACTCCATGGCCGTTGGTACCGCTGGATTCACAGCCATGCTTGCTGTGATGGCACTTGAGAACAATGGCCTTAAGGATGGGCCAGTACTGGTGACAGGTGCGGCTGGTGGAGTTGGGTCGGTTGCCACCGCAATTCTGGCAAGCCTTGGCTACGAAGTGACGGCTGTGACCGGACGGAAGGAAACGGAGAATTACCTTCGCGGGCTCGGTGCTTCGCACATCGTCCCGAGAGAGGAATTGAATGAAACGGTGAAACGGCCGCTTGAAAGGGAGACCTGGGGCGGTTGTGTCGACGCTGTCGGTGGTGCCATGCTGGCGCGTGTGCTCGGACAGATGCAGTATGGTGCATCGGTTGCAGCCGTGGGATTGGCAGGTGGCGCGTCATTGCCTGCGTCTGTGATTCCGTTCCTGCTGCGTGGCGTGAATCTTCTCGGAATTGATTCCGTAATGCAGCCGTTCGAAACCCGTAAGCGGGTTTGGGAACGGGTGGCGAAGGATCTTCCGATGGACCAACTGGAAGCTATGATCCAGAATGCAACCCTCGCAGATCTTCCAGCGCTTGGGCGTGATATCCTGAAAGGTAAGGTCAAGGGGCGCGTTGTCGTCGATGTGAACGCATAGCGGTGGCGTTGTTCGGGATTGGGGCACAAGGCCCCCGCCGATGCCGGTGCCATCTCGGTGTCGGCCTTGCGTAGACATCGATTGCACCTGACCGAGCCAGGAATCGGCGGAGCAATCGGGAGTTCGAGTGCAACAGGCACCGGAGAAAACCCATTTGATAACTGGATCTGGACCAATGCAGCTTGATCTGGACTTTATACGCAGCCAATTCCCGGCGTTTTCCGAACCTTCGCTTGCCGATCAGTCGTTCTTCGAAAACGCGGGTGGATCCTTTGCCTGCAGGCAGGTGATTGACCGACTAAGCCGGTTTTACCGCGAAAGAAAGGTCCAGCCATACGGACCCTACGATGCCAGCCGTCTGGGTGGCGAGGAAATGGATGAAGCCCGTAATCGTCTGGCTTCCATGTTGGGGGTGGAAGTGGATGAGTTGAGTTTCGGGCCCTCAACCACCCAGAATGTCTATGTACTGGCGCAGGCGTTCCGGCAGATACTTCGCAAGGGTGACGAGATCGTCGTTACGGATCAGGACCATGAAGCGAACTCTGGTCCTTGGAGGCGTTTGGCGGACGACGGAATCAAAGTACGTGAGTGGCGGCTCGATCGCGATACCGGGCATCTCGACCTCGCTACATTGCTGAATATCCTGAATGATCGGACGCGGCTGGTATGCTTTCCGCACTGCTCGAACGTGGTTGGGGAGGTGAATGATGTTGTATCCATCTGCAGGGCCGTCCGGGAAGCCGGAGGGGTAACATGTGTTGATGGCGTGTCATTCGCACCGCACGGGTTGCCGGATGTGGGCGCACTTGGCGCTGACGTCTATCTGTTCTCGGCTTACAAGACGTTTGGACCGCATCAAGGTGTGATGGCAGTTCGTCGAGAGCTTGGCATGCGTTTACCCAATCAAGGGCATTTCTTTAACGGTGACAGTCTCTTCAAGCGTTTCACGCCTGCCGGTCCGGACCATGCCCAGGTCGCGGCGAGCGCCGGAATCGCCGATTACTTCGATGCGCTTCATTCGCATCACCTCGCGTCCGAATCCGATCCCCGGCAGCGGACAATTCAGGTTCGCGACCTCATTCAGGACCACGAGACGAAGCTTCTCCGACCTCTGCTTGAGTTCCTGTCGGACAGGAATCGCCTGCGACTGTTAGGTCCGCGTCGGGCTGAGAGACGCGCTCCTACGGTGGCCGTTGATTGCGGAGCCTCCTGTATGGACATTGCGGTCAAGCTCGCGGCGCGTGGGATTTTGGCAGGAAGCGGGGACTTCTATGCCGTTCGACCGCTAAGGGCGATGGGAGTGGACCCGGAGCAGGGCGTTCTCAGATTGTCTTTCGTCCATTACACGAGTGAAGGCGATATCGAACGGCTAATGTGTTCGCTGGATCAGGTGATCTGACCGTGCGTTGGGTTCACAGGCAATGGCCTTCAGTTCTTCGGTTCCGATTTTGATCGAACCATGACCTGAGGTTGAGTGGTTCCCTTGGCATCTACGGAAGCGGGCGTGAAAGAGACGGTCTGACATGCCGAGTCGCATCACGGGTAGGGTGTTTGAGCCGAATGGAGGTATCCCGAAACCTCGGCTGATGGACCATGCGTTGGACTTCCATGCACGCCGGATTCGGAAATGGTCGGCTGGGGCGTCGCCTCCCTTGCGGCGGAGGTGGTCTACATGCGTCTCGGATCCGGCCCGCCGAATCAGCATCTGACCGGAAAACCAGGACAGTTGACTGGGGCGTTGGCGACGGCGCGAATTGGATCCGGACTATTGGAGTGTGGAACATTCTTGGAATGACTGGGTTTGCCGCCAGAATTCCGTGGTTCGAAAGCGCTGCCGACATTATCCGCCGAATGGGACGATCATGCGGGTTGCCACAAGGGAGTGGGCGGTGCTGTGAAATCCGGGAGGCCTATCTGCGGTAGATGTCTTCCTGTTTGGTGTCACTCTCCAAGTCACTCCACACAATCCCTGAAACGCCATTCGCGCATCAATGCCGACGGCGGTCCTGATGTTCGGCCCTAAGCGTTAACTTGTTTTGCTGTCACAACCGGATTCTGGCTTTGGAAAGTATTGTTCCCTCAGCGGGTGGGACTTTCGCTTCGACTCTGAGAGATCGCGGGAGATCCGTTGCCAGCCCGTCAGGATTTCCTGTCGGAAATTTTGGGCTCCATCTTTCCCCGGCTTGGTTCAATAGTAACCTGAACTCACGCCATCTCGTATGTTCAAAAAGATGGGAAATGAACGAAGGATGTGGCTGTAGAAGACTTTGGATTGAGAGTCAGAAGAAAGCCTGGCGAGGGATTTGACCCGCAGCCGCAGTCGCTCCCATTGGCCCATCGCCGATCAGTTATGCCTTTGTGAGGTTCCAAGACCTCCTTAAGCGTGTCAGCGACGGTCAGTGCGTCGAGGCAGCGGTTCAGGGTCGCCGCGTCGGCAGACAGCGCCTCGTCGGCGCGAGTGGCCGGTACGGCCCTGAACCTGATTCGCGTTTGACGCGGGAAAGTCTCGAACTTTTCTCTGCTCAATCCGATGGCTTCGCCCTTGACCAACTCGTGCGCCTCGACCTGTTCAGGAGTGTTTCCGCTATCGTTCCCACGACCGCCTTCAGTTGCTTGTGTCCTCCATGCGGCAGCGTCGTTCTCAACCTATCGAGGTCCACGCTGTGAACTCAGCATTTCAGGCGCAAAGGAGGCCATCGGCTGACAACGACAGATGACCCGCCGTGGAGCGCGGCCGTTTTCGAGGATTGGCACGAATGCCCAAACGTGCTCGACGCGACTTGACGGGATGAACAGATGGGTCTTGGGGACTCCCGTCTCTGAAACGCCGCCGGTCAGTGACGCGTTCGGGGTCCGAAGACCTCATCCAGCGTCTCGGCGACGACCAGCGCGTCTAGCCAGCGGTCGAGGGTCGCCGCGTCCGCTGAAAGCACCATGTCGGCGCGGGCATCCGGAACGTCCCCGAACCTCTTTCGGGCCAGACGGATCAGCGTCTCGGCCTTCCCTGTTGCGATGCCCTTGCTCAGCCCGAGCGCCTCGCCCTTGGCCAGGCCCCGCGCCTCGCCCTGTTCCAGGAGAGTCTCCGCAATCGTTCCCATGATCGCCTCCAGTTCGTTGTGCCCGCCGTTCCGCAGGGCCGTTTTCAGACCGTCCAGATCCACATCGTAGACCCGGAGGACGTATTCAAGGACCTGCATCCTCAGGTCGCTGCCCTCCGGCAGGCTCTCCGCGACCTCCGCCAGGAAGTCCAGGGCCTCCCGCCGCAGCGCGATGAACCCGGCCCGGAGCGCGGCGTTCCGCGACAGCGCGTCGATGTCCATGGTGCGCAGGTTGCGGAGGATATAGCCGGAACCGGGCAGGAACGCCAGTTCCGGATCGTCCGCCGCGATCATGTCGCGCAGGGAGCCGGGCACCGTCCAGTCGGGTGCGCCATGGTACACGACGACCGGCACGATCGGCGGCAGCGAACTGAGCCTGGTCGCGGACGTGCCCGCGAACCGCTTCCAGATCCTCACCATGTAGGAGGCCAGCTGGAGCGGAAGGCCGGGATCGGGGCTGCTTTTGTGTTCTAATCCCGCAAAAGACCTAATGCCGCGTTTCCGGTGTCAGCCCCTTGCTGCGCCTGGGTTTCGGGTCCGGAGAACGCGGCATCAGGCGGCGGCGTCACAACGCGTCGAGCATCTTCATCACCTCGTCGGTTGGCTGGTAGCGTCCCGGCGGGACATCAGCCGGCCGCGTGAGTTCCATGGCCTCCTGCCTGAGCCTTTGGTCGGCATGCAGGTATTTCATCGTCGTCGCGGTCGACCCGTGTCCGAGCCAGAGGGCGATGACGGCGATCGACCTGCCATGGCGCAGAAGCTCCATCGCGGCGGTGTGCCGAAGGCTGTGCGGACTGATCCTCTTCGCCGGGAGGGACGGGCACCGCCCGGCCGCCCGCTCGGCATGCCTGCGCACCAGCCGCTGGACGCTGTCGGGACTGAGGCGGCGGTTCCGGTTGCTCACGAACAGCGGGTCGCCGTCGCCGCCGGGCCGCTCCCGCATCCACTCGCCGGGAACCTGCACGGTGTCCCGCCTGAGTGGGGTCAGGCGCTCCCTGCGTCCCTTGCCGCGGCAGAAGACGCTTGCCTGGCCCCCGGGCCTGACGCTGCCGCGGTCGAGGCCGGTCAGTTCACCGACCCGCAGTCCGGTCCGCACCAGCAGCAGCAGGATCGCCCGGTCCCGGCGGCCCGTGCGGGTGTGCAGGTCGGGGGCGTCGAGGAGCGCCTGTATCTCCGCCCCGTCCAGATGCTGGACCGTCGGCCTCGGCCGCCGCTTGCCGGGCAGCATGCCAATCTTCCGGCAGTGGCCGGGCAGTGCCGGCTCCCGGCGGGAGATATGGGTGAAGAGGGAGCGGATGGCGGCGAGCCGGATGTTCCGGCTGCCGACGCCATTCCCGCGCCCCGTCTCCAGATGGTCCAGGAACCGGCACACGGGACCGGCGTCGATGTCCTCGACGTCCATGTGCATCGGCTCGCGGCCCGTCCGCCCCGCGGCGAAGGCCAGCAGCGGCTTCAGGGAGTCGCGGTAGCTCCTCACCGTGTGCTGGCTGGCGTTGAGCTGGCCGTACAGGCGGTTGTGGAAGAAGTCCCCCGGATGCGGCGCCAATGGGTGTCCGCTCATGGTTCCGCCCTCCTGTCGGGCGCGGCCCCGGAGCGTTCGCTGGCCAGGGCCAGCAGCTCCGGCACGGCCTCGAGGTACCAATACGTGCCGCGGGGGCACGAATGGCCGAGGACGGAGCTGAGCCTGTACATCCCGGCGTCGACATCCAGTCCCTGACGGAACCAGTCGAGCAGTGTCCTCGTGGCGTACGTGTGTCTCAGGTCATGGAGGCGCGGGCCGCGCACCGTGCCGCCCCTCACCGGCGGCGGCCGCAGTCCGAGCCTGCGGCCTACCTCGGCGAAGCTGTCCTGCGCGGTGGACCGGGCCAGCCGGTTCCCTGCCATGCCGCCGCGGAACCAGGCGTCCGGCGTCCAGCCGAGGATGGCCGTCATCCTGGCGCGGTAGTCCCTCAGGCGGTCGGCCGTGCACCCGGTCACCGGAACCGCGCGGCTCCGGCCGCCCTTTGCGTGGCGGACCAGGACGCGGCCCCGGTCGAGGTCGACGTCCCGCCGGTCCAGCGCGACGGCCTCGCCGATCCGCATGCCGGTGACGGCCAGCAGCCCGAACAGCGTTGAATGTGTCGGTCCGTGCAGTCCCGGGCATGAGGGCAGCCGGGACGCCTCGTCCACGATGGCGCGGACCTCGGCGTCGGTGAGGATGTGGGGCCGCGCCCGGGTGGTGCTGCCCGGAACCAGCCCCAGAGGCGGAACCTCCGTGCGCGGGTCGATCCCACGCAGCCAGGTGGCGAAGACGCGCACCGCCGCCAGACGCACCGTCCATGTCGACCGGCCGGCGGATCCGTATTCCTCCTTCCAGCGCAGGAAGAGCCCTGTCGTGATCCTTTCCGCCCCCCGGCTGTCGGCGAAGGCGGCGAACGGCCGGACCAGCCTGGCCTGGGCCGCCCAGTCGCCGCCGTGGAGACGGCGCTCCGCATGGTACCGCTCAAGGAGTTCCGTGAAGCCGGTCATGGGCCATCCTCCCCCTGCGTAGGCCACGGCCGGGCCAGGGGACGGAGAGCCTCGGCGCCGTAGCGGGCGTAGACCGTCGTGGTCCGCACCAGCCGGTGGCGCAGCATGTCGCCGGCCTGCTCCAGGGAGGCGCCGCGGTCCAGCAGCCGGACGGCGAGGCTGTGGCGCAGAATATGGCAGGGAACCACGCCCTCCGGCACCGCCAGTCCAGCCATGGCGAACGCGTCCCGGAGCATCGCGCGGATGAAGATCGGGTGCCCGAGCGGACGGTGCGGCGCGCGCACCGGGACGAACAGGTGCGGATCCGACCCGGCCCTTCCGTTCAGCAGGCAGTCCACGACCGCCCCGCCGACATCGACGGGCATTGGCATGACGTCATGCAGGTCGCCCTTGCCCCGCACCAGGATGGTTCCGGACGGCCAGTTGATGTCGGCGGGGCGGATCGCCGTGATCTCCTGCGACCGCAGACCCATCCGGGCCATCGGAAGCAGGACGGCGAGGCCACGGCGGGCGGGCGCGGTGTCGCCGCGGACGGCATCGGCCAGCGCCTCGATGTCCTCCGCCGGGAGATGGTGCAGGGTGGCTCCGTGCATGCTCCGCGCGGCGACCTTCGGAACGGTCAGGCTCAGGTCGGCGCGCGTCAGTCCGGTCGCGAACATGAACCGGAACAGGCAGCGGAGGCCGTCCGCCCTGTTCGGAAGGCCGCGTCCCGTCCCCGGCCTTCCCGGCGGAAGGGCAGGGAACGCCCTGACGTCGCCGGCGCCGATGCTGTCGAGGTCGCCGGGCTCCGGACCGAAGCGGAAGGTCAGGAACCGTCCCGTCAGCGACCGCCGGCCGGCGGTCGTGGTCGGTCCAAGGCCCCGGTGCCGCCGAAGCCACTCGCCGTAGGCCCGGTCCAGCCGCCCAAGCCATCCGGGCGGCGGCTCCGGGGCCGGCGGAAGCGCCGCGACCACCCCCTCGGCCGAAAGGTGGGCGGCGAACCTGCGGAGATGGACGCGGCGCCGCCGGTCAGCCGCGGACAGACGGGCCAGCACGGCGTCCGCCGCCTCGCCCGGAATCCCGGCGTCCACGTCGCCGGCCCCGAGCCCGCGCGCACCGACCTCCGTCTGGAGCCGGCTGATCGAGCTCCCGTGGTCCCTGACGGTCGCGGGTGCGTAGCCCCGTCCGTCCAGTCCGGCAGGAAACGACGCCCGGAAAGGCGCCAGCCAGCCGCCGGCGGAGCGGGCGTCGTCGTGATGGGTCTTCGATGGCATGATATCCCTCCATTTCCCGTGTTGGTGAACGGAGGGAACGGTGGCAGACGGCCGGGTCCGGTCAAGGGGCATGGAAGCGTTGTGACGCCGCCGCCTGATGCCGCGTTCTCCGGACCCGAAACCCAGACGCAGCAAGGGGCTGACACCGGAAACGCGGCATTAGGTCTTTTGCGGGATTAGAACACTAATGCCGAATTCGGCATTAGTGTTCCGCAAGGACGTATATGAAGGCGTCCCCGCCGGAGATGAGCTCGACCTTCACCAGCAGGTCGCTCTGGCTGCCGGCCAGCGCCTCGTCCACGAAGCTGCCCTCGACGGTCTCGGGCAGGGTGTCGGCGAGAAGACCCGCGACGCTGTCCGGGAGATGGTCGCGGAGGAAGTCCCGAACACGTTCGCGGTCAGAGAACAGCGCACGGAAGAACGTGTCGTGGGGAGTGGGAAGACCGGTCACTTTGGAGACCCGCATTTCTGTTGCGGCGATGCCATTTTTCCCAATCAGGTTAGCATCGCTGCGCTTCTTCAGAAAGTCGTTCCAGACCCTGCCGTAATTTCAGATCGCGATCGGCGAAGAAACCGCAATACTGGTCAATGATCCGTTTGTGCCCTGGATGAAGGCCTTGGCCCGCGACTCCGTGAGCTGTGGCCCAGGCTTTCTGCGTGTCGAAGGCTCCTGCACCTGTAGGTTGACCTTCTCCCATCAGCCAATCCCAAACATGATCGACAACTCGCACTTTCAACGGCAAGTGATTGAATTAACCACAATCGGTGGAGGCTTCCAGCTTGGCGGGCTGATCTTCCTCAATAGGTGTCCGCCTTTCCAACTTGGGGAGTCGCTTTCCCACAAATGGCATTGGCCGCACCTGACAGGCGAAATCAGGGTCAAACTGAACAACCAGCGGCGCAGTCATCCGTGATAACGACTCCCGCTGGCGACCCGAACGATCAAAATTCGTCGGGCTCAGCCAGGATTGGAGCGCCTTTGAGATGTCAGGCCATTCTGTGTCGATGATCGAGAACCAATTCGTGTCTCGATTTCGCCCCTTTACGACAAGTGCCTGCCGAAACCGACCTTCATAGCTGAATCCGAGCCGATGGGCTGCGCGTCGAGAACGAGCGTTCATCGAATCACATTTCCATTCGTATCTACGGTATCCCAAATCGAATGCGTGAGCTGCCATTAGATACATGGCTTCGGTGAAACGGACGGACCTCTGAAAGCCTGGCGCCACTTGAATGAACCCGATTTCGATGGAGCCAGCTTTGGGTTTGATGTTCAGGAAACTGCAGAATCCGAAAGGGAGGTCGCTGTCCGCGGCGCACATCGTGTAGAACATCGGATCAGATCCATCTTTCACCGTTCCAATCCAATTCCACTAGTGTCCCAACGTTAATCAAATAGATTCAATTGGTTATCGGCACCGGGAGGATTGTTTCTGTTCGGCGTCCTGGTAAGTATTTGATTTAGAGGCGTTCTCTCGAACATGGTGAGGCTCAAGATCTGTAACATTGTGTGGAGGCTGATGTCCAACCGGCTTCTCGAGCGGATGATTGCGACCAGCAGGTAGACAGAGACGGCGATCCAGATCTGGCTCTTCACGGCGTTCTCTGAGGTGCCGAAAAAGGACTTGATCCTGAGATGCTGCTTGATCCACCTGAAGAAAAGCTCCACCTGCCAGCGCGCCCGGTACAGGTCGGCGATGGTGTGTGGCGGAAGAATGAAGTTGTTGGTCAGAAACACAAGGGTCCGTTCCCGTTCCCGGTCGACATACTTGATGCGCCGCAGCTTGTCGGGGTATTCCTTCGCCGTCCCAACACCGTCGGTCCGGACAATCTGGTCGCAGATGACGCCGGAGGACCGGTCGACCCTGTTCGAGTACAGGCGGCGGAGCCTTGTGTTGGTCTTGGACCGCAGGACGAAATGGGCGCCGTTGAGGTGAAGTCGGTGCAGGCGGCTGAAGTCGAGATATGCCCGGTCCATGACATGGAAAGCCCCGGGCTCCGGAGCGATGATGTCCAGAATGTTGACGTCATGGACCTTGCCGTCGGTGATATGGATGAATGCGGGGATGTTGCCCCTGAGGTCAAGCAGCGTATGCAGCCTGACGGCACCTTTGGTCCTGCGGAAACGGGCCCAGGGGAAAAGGGACAGGCACAGGTCGATGGTCGACGAATCCAGCGCGTAGACGGTGCTCTCAAGGTCGAGACCGTGACTGTCGTCGGAAAGGTGCCGGGCCTTGTGGATCAGGTGCTGGGCGAAGTCGGCATGGATCCTCCAATCCCGGGTGGAATTGGCGTTGGCAAGGGTGTTCCTCGCCACACCGCCCCGGATACCCATGTGATAGAGCTTGGATGACTGGGCCCGCAGGCAGACCTCGACATCCCTCAGGGAAGACCGATAGGTCAGCTGCGCAAACGCCATGCAGCGGTATTGATCACTGCAGCTGAAGGACTTGATCCTGTGATTTCCGCCGTAACGCTCGACGCAGCGGCGAAACCTATGCCATGGAAGATGATCCATGACCTGGCCGAAAACGAGCTTGCCAGAATACACTTCCGGGCCTCCCTTTTGCTGGATTCATGGCCCAGCCCTGCGGGACACCCGGTTGGAGTTCAAGTCGGTGACACCTCAAATCATCAAAAAACAAACTAATATCAATATATTACACATACATTATGCTTCAACGTTGGGACACTAGTGATCCAATTCTGTAATTCACTCGCGCTCTCAAATGGTCCAAATGGCACATAGAACCAATCATACAGGTGATTCCGGCAGTCAAATCTCTCGAAGAGCACCGGCGCGTCAGAAACCGTCATCTGCCTTAGCGTGACACTTCTACCCCGAAGTTCGATTCCCGATGGTTTCTGCGCGGAGGTCCAGCCCCGCACCACTTCCCCAAGTTTGTATTCCATCCCTCAACAGTCCGATCCTGATTGATTCGACCCAAGCTTACCAAGTCGGCGATCGAGGAAAAGAGTGCCCACGTCTGAAGATGCCAAGAGTAGGGGGAGTGACGGCGCAGCAGCGGAAGACTCCTTGAGTCCCAGGGGATGGTCTGCCGAATTCAGAAGTGCGCAGTTCCGACGCAGGATCCCCATTGCGGATGTCATCCATAGGAAGACCCAAACATGCGGGATCAGGACAGCCCGTGCGTCGGATCCAGTTCATTTCACCGCACCTAGCGTCAAGCCGGCGATGAAGTGCCGTTGCATCAGGAAGAACATGGCAACCGGCGGAATTGCCGCAACGATACTGCCCGCACTCATCAGGTGGTATTGGGCAATGAACTGCGAGTTGAAGGATGTGATTCCTGCAGTCACAGGCTGTGCATCGGGTCCCTGCGTCAGCACGATCGCCCAGAAATAGTCGTTCCAGATGAACGTGAAGATCAGAACGGCAAGGGCGGCGATCGCGGGCTTCATCAGGGGAAGGACCACATACCAGAATATGCGCCATTCAGCGACGCCTTCCACACGAGCCGCTTCGATCAACTCATATGGCAATGCCCGGATGAAATTGCGCATGAACAGCGTGCAGAAACCGGTCTGAAACGCGATATGGAACAGCACAAGTCCGAGTTTCGTGTCGTAGAGTCCGGCATTTACCGTCAATTCGCGGACAGGTACCATCAGAATCTGGAAAGGAACGAAGTTTCCTGCGATGAACATGAAGAAGATCAGGAGATTCCCCCGGAACCTATAGATGCCGAGCGCGAATCCAGTCATGCAGGAGAGCGCCACCGCTCCGACGACGGTCGGCACTGTGATCAGCACAGAGTTAAGCATATAGCGTGGCATGTCGGATTCGAGGAAGACCCGGCCATAGTTACTGAAGAACTCGAACGAAGATGGCCATCCCCAGTAGTTTCCGTTCGTGAAGTCGGTCAGAGGCCGGATGGAGAACAGGGCGACTGCGATCAGCGGCAATAGCCAGACGACGAGCGCTATGGGCACGAGGGATTGATACGTGATCTGCGCCGCCCGGGAGCGTCTTTCGATGGGGGTCGGGAACATGCCTGCGCTTCCTTCCTAGCGCCGCGCTTCGCGCTCGTCCTGATACATTGACCAAAGGAAATAGGCAATGAAGACCAGCATGATAAGAAACAGAACAACTGCGATGGCGGAGCCGTAGCCCATGCGAAATCCGTATTCGGAAAGTGCCTTTTCGAACATGTAGAAGCTGAGCACGCGAGTGGAACCGAACGGACCACCATTTGTCATGACCGAAATCATGTCGAAGGATCTCAATGCCCCGATAATCGTAACGACAAAGGCAATGAACGTCGCGGGGCGGAGTTGCGGCAGGATCACATACCAAAGCATCCGCCAACCCCTTGCGCGATCAAGCCGACCGGCCTCAACCTGCTCTGGGTCGACCGCATTCAAGCCCGTCAGATACAGTATCATGCAGTAAGCGGTCTGCGGCCACAGCCCTGCTGCGATTATGCCGTAGGTGGCAAGGGTTGGGTCCCCGAGGATGTTGACCGGTTCGAGCCCAAAGAATGTGACTATCGCGTTCAACAGTCCTTCACGAGGAAGGTAGAACCATGAAAACACCAACCCAACCACGACTTGACTGAGCACGAAAGGGAAGAAGAAGAGGGACTTGTATATTCGGATTCCGGCAACCGTCTGGTTGAGGAAGAGTGCGATAAACAGACCTGCCGGAATGGCGAGCAAATACAGAACAAGCCATTTCACATTGTTCCGGAGCGAGACTTCGAATGCTCGATCGGAAAGAAGTTCCTGGTAGTTCCGGATGCCGACAAATTCACCCTGTTCGGAAAGCCGGCCAAGTCCGTTCCATTCGTAGGTTGAAATATGGAAACTCTGAACAATTGGAATAATCACGTAGACGGCGAAAAACAGGACGCCGGGTAGAAGAAACAACAAAGGCGTGACGGTCATCCGGTTACGGGCAAGCCATCCCCGCGTATCCACCGCCGCACTCATCGCGTTTCCTCCCAGTCCTGTGTGCTCTGCCTCACTGTCGCAGGTCCGCTTAAGCCCCCCGCCGGGATGCGATGTGCCCCACTCCCGCAGGGCACATACGTTTCTCGGGTTACTTGTAGATTCTCTCTCGCGCCGCCTCAAGGCGGTTAAGGATATCTTCCAGATTGTCCGGAAATACCATAAACTCCTGCAGCCCCTCCATGCCTATTGCCGCCATCTCGGCTGGGAAATCGCGGTCAAAGAACTGGGCGATTCCGCCGGTCGCATTGTTGGAAAGCATGTCGAAGCCCTGAACGATGAACTCGTCATCGGCGACCGACGCGCTGGCGTTGATCGGGAGCTGTCCCAGACCTTCGGGACCGTTTATGGCGGTCTGGACCTCAGGAGAGGTCACGTATTGAAGGAAAGCCTTTGCGGCGGCTAAATTTTGGGCGCCGGAAGCGATGTGGAACGTGTCGGTCGGCGCATCCTCACCCATCGCAACGTCTGCGATTTTGGGGAATTGGTAGAAGTCCAGCTGAGCGTCGGAAAGACCGGCGGTTCGCAGATGGGGAACCGCGAAGTTGCCGATCAGATATGCCGTCGCTTCGCCGTTCACCACAAAGGTGAGCGCATCCTGCCAGTTATAGGACTGGTGGTCGTCGATGTAAGCGCCGAGATCTATCAGCTTTCGCCAGTTGGCAAATGTCTCACGGACGCGTTCATCGGTCCAGGCCACTTCACCTCGGGCCAACGCCATATGGAAATCAAATCCATTGGTTCGCATGTTCAGATAGTCAAACCAGCCACCGGCTGTCCAGAGAAATTTCGAACCGATCGCATAGCACCTACGGCCCGACGCCAGAACCGCCTCGCAGTTGGCAAGTTCCTCTGCGAATGTGTTCGGTTCGGTTAGGCCAAGCTCTGCAAAGATATCTTCACGGTAGTAGATACCCCATTGATAGTAGGTGTAGGGGACGCCCCATTGCTTTCCATCGATAGTCAGTGCGCCCTTGACAGCATCCAGACCCGGTAGGTCGCCGTTGCTGTACATATCGGAGATATCCATGAAGAGGCCTGCTTCAACATAGGGTCCCATCCGGTTGGCAGCATACCAGTTCACGACATCTGGAGGGTTTGCGGACAGTGCGTTGCGAATCTGACTCTTCCAGGCTTCGCGGTCGACCACTTCCAATTCAACTGTTAGGTCCGCATGCATCGCGTCAAAGTCAGAGGCAAGCTGTTGCATGATCGCACGAGGGGCCGGATTGGACATATCCGAAATAATGCGGAGGGTGCCGGACAGATCTTCTGCCCAAGCACCACCTGCAGCGCCTACGGTCAATGCCGTGGCTGCGGCTGAAGCGCGTAGAAATCTTGACATTTGGATCCTCTCTTGTTTTCCCGTTGAGGTGGTTGCACCATTTGGAACAGAATTTCAACTGTTGAAACTATGAGCGAAATGCGATACGCTGTCAACTGTCAGGACAAAGCAATCCTCAGGAATGGGAAATTCTGCAATGCACCGGCAGGTTGGTGATGGCGGGACGGTGGGAAAAGCGCTGGCAATTCTCGACTTCGTAGCCAGCTTCGAACGACCTGTCCGATTCTCGGAGCTGCTTTCCCAGAACCCGTATCCCAAAGCCACGCTTTATCGATTTCTGCAGGTTCTGACTGGGCAGAACATGCTAGCCCATGATCCGAGCTCGGGAACATACAGCCTTGGCGTTCGCCTGGTACGCCTTGCTCATTCTGCATGGAAGAATGCTTCGCTGGCACCGATCGCAAAGGAATATACCGAGACATTGGCTATCGAAACCGGGGAAGCTGTCCATCTCGCGCAATTCGATAATGGCCAGGTTATCTTTGTTGACAAGATCAACCTGAATCCACGCATCGAGACACTGGCACAGGTTGGCATGGTAGCGCCCGCCTATTGCACCGGTGTCGGCAAGGCGATGCTTGCTTTCATGGCACCCGAGAGGCTCGAACTGGTTCTTCAGCAACAGTCCTTCTTAGGCTACACTCCCAATACCAAGAAGTCGGCCAAGTGTGTAAAGAGGGAATTGAAGGCGATCAGGCAACATGGTGTCGCCTATGATCGGGAGGAACACGAAGAGGGGATCATCTCGATAGCCGCGCCGATACTTGCCGAGAGTGGCAGGATAATCGGTGCTGTCTCGATAGCGACGTCGACAACACGACAGACGTTGACAACGCTGGGCGAATTCCGGCCCACTCTATTGAGGGTTGCGAGGAAAATCGGAGAAGTCGCGACGAACTGGCAATTTCCAGCGTGATTCTGAAAAGGAGTGGGTATGTCAGGCGTAGCACTGAAAAATGCCATCAAGCGCTATGGGACGACTGAGGTCATCCACGGCGTCGATCTTGAAATTGACGATGGGGAATTCTGTGTCTTTGTCGGGCCGTCAGGATGTGGCAAGTCAACGCTGCTCCGGATGATTGCTGGATTGGAAGAGACTACGGAAGGCACAATCCATATTGGCGGGCGCGATGTAACCCGTACCGACCCGGCTGACCGCGGCGTCGCCATGGTGTTCCAGACCTACGCTCTCTATCCTCATATGACTGTTCGGGAAAATATGGGCTTCGGCCTGAAGATGAACGGTATCGACCGAATGACGATAGCCTCGAAGGTTGCGGAAGCCAGTCGGATCCTCAAGCTGGACCAATACCTCGATCGCAAGCCAAAGGCACTTTCGGGTGGCCAGCGCCAGCGTGTTGCCATCGGTCGTGCGATCGTGCGCGGCCCCGAAGTGTTCCTTTTCGACGAGCCGCTCTCCAATCTTGATGCCGAACTTCGGGTTGAGATGCGCGTTGAGATTGCCCGACTGCACAATGAAATCGGTGCGACCATGGTCTATGTGACACATGATCAGGTCGAGGCAATGACGCTTGCGGACAAAATCGTCGTCCTTCGCTCTGGACATATCGAACAGGTCGGCAGCCCCATGCATCTCTACCAGGATCCGGACAACAGGTTTGTTGCCGGGTTCATTGGATCTCCGAGTATGAACTTCCTTTTGGGCACGGTGCGATCTGGCAAGGTGATGGTTCCTGCTCTTGACGGAGCGATCATTGCAGCTGGCGTGGCACTTCCGGCAGATGGCGTAGAAGTCATTGTCGGTCTGCGGCCACAGAGCCTCTCTGTCCGCCCGGCCGATTCTCCGTTGAAGGTTGACATCCGGGAGCGTCTTGGTGGAGTGGCCTACGATTACCTTTCAACTCCAACCGGTGAGAGGATCGTCGTCGAGACAAGGGGTGACGAATCCATCGCATCCGGGACTACCGTCACTGTCGAATTCGATTCATCGGATGCGTTCCTGTTTGACTCAGAAAACGAGGCGAGACTCCGCTAAGAGCTTGACCTAAAAGTCGTGTCCATGTGCCATACCTTGTGCAAAGGTCCC
This sequence comes from Paracoccaceae bacterium, assembly GCA_965203605.1. GTDB lineage: Bacteria > Pseudomonadota > Alphaproteobacteria > Rhodobacterales > Rhodobacteraceae > JAPOUP01. Next base: position 831,533 of record OZ241902.1, read on the forward strand.
CCAATTGTCGATTTCATGATCTAGATGTGGTATTTTAGGTCAAGCTCTAAGGTGACATGGCCGTTGGCACGGGACCCTTTCAATCCGGTTTTAGGGCGGTGGTGGTTACAGGCATTTGAGTCACTCGGTTGTTTGCCTGAAGTCCCATGTGGCGCCAATGTCGGGGTCGCTCTCTCTTTCAGGCCAAAGTTCGTCGGTCAGTCTCTTTGGTGATCTCGTGTTGCGGTCAGGTATGGTCATGTCGATGTTTCGTCTGAATCACTTTATCTTCGTTCGTGCCGCGATGGAGGCAGTCACATCCGCAAAACTCCAGTTAAGCGCAATCCTCTGTGCCTCACGGTCGTTGATGACGATGGGATGGGCTTGCGTCGGAAGGCCTATGTTGATTTCCGTTGTGGGAAAGGGGAATGCTCGTGTGACTGACCTAAACCATCATGCAGCATCCAACGGAATCAGGCAGGTATGTCGGGCAGGTGTTGCGATGGTTCAGGGAGAGGTCCGTCACGCTGGGTAGCCGGATCGGTTGCGATGCCCGAAAGCGAACACAGATCACCGGAAAGCGACGGACTGGCGATGGGATTTACTCGGAACCGGGTTAGGGAGGTGAACACCCTGAAAACCGTTTGCCTCTCCGACGGCTGCCGGTCGCCAAAGTCCCTTTCAGTTTCGGGACGGGACCGCCGATGGCCGGATGGTTGCTTCAGAATGCAGGTTCTGCCAGTAATTCATGCGTCCAGCACTCGCACAATCGGGTACTGGAGGAGTGCTTGCCATGGCCTACGATTCTCCGGTTATTGTTTGGTTACGCCGTGATCTGAGGTTAAGCGACCACCCCGCTTTGTCGGAAGCGGCTGCGACCAGACGACCTGTCCTGCCAGTCTTCATTCACGACGAAGCTGTCGACGCCTTGGGAGCTGCACCGAGATTCCGGCTTGGTCTGGGGCTGGCGGAATTTTCGCGGCAGTTGGAGAAAATTGGGTCACGGATAGTTCTTCGACGCGGTAACGCGAAAGACGTCCTGCGAGACCTGATCGCAGAGACCGGTGCGCGAATGGTGGTCTGGCAACGGACTTATGATCCGTCCTCAGCCGCGAGAGACAATGCACTTAAGCGTGCGTTGGCAGGTGTCGGAGTTGAGGTGCGGGAGTTGCATGGACACATTCTGTTCGAGCCATGGAAGGTCAGGACCCGGAGTGGTCGACCGTTCAGTGTTTTCTCGCCGTTCTGGAGGTCAATGAGGGACTTGGATCCCGGCTCGCCCCTGCCGCCCGTCAAGAGCCTGCGCCCGTGCGAGGTGTGGCCCGAAAGCGACCTGCTTGATGCCTGGAAAATGGACCGTGCAATGCGACGGGGAGCGGCGGTTGTTTCGCGGCACTTGGTGGTGGGGGAACCCGCCGCATATCGTCGGCTGGACCGCTTCATGGCGGAAAGGCTGGATGGTTATGGGCACCGGAGGGATGTTCCCGGTGTCGACGGTACCTCGCGCCTGTCGGAGCATCTCGCGGTCGGAGAGATCTCGGCTCGAGCCGTCTGGTCCGCTGGCATGGCAGCTAGAGAAACCGATGAGGGAGCGGAGGCGTTCCTGCGTGAACTGGCATGGCGTGAATTCGCCTACAATCTCCTTTGTCATGCGCCGAATATGGCAGAACGGAACTGGCGGTCAGGTTGGGACAGGTTTCCATGGAATGGGGACGAATGCGATGTAAATGTCATTGCGTGGCAGCGGGGGCGGACAGGAATGAAGTTTGTCGACGCTGCCATGCGGGAACTCACTGTAACCGGATATATGCACAATCGGGCGCGAATGATCGTTGCCAGCTATCTGACCAAGCATCTATTGACGCATTGGCGGATAGGGCTTCGCTGGTTCGAAAGTCATCTTGTCGACTGGGATCCGGCATCGAATGCCTTGGGATGGCAGTGGTCGGCCGGTTCAGGCCCGGATGCGGTACCATACTTCCGCATAATTAACCCGGAAAGGCAGCTGGCGCGGTTTGACACGGACGGGATCTATACACATCGTTGGATTGCGGAAGGATCGGCGAATCCCACCGCGACGGCGCTCGAATATTTCGACGCCATTCCAGAAAGTTGGGGAATGTCTCCCGATACGCCCTATCCTCAGCCGATCGTCTCGGCGCAGGAAGGCCGTGCCCGGGCACTGAGCGCATATTCGGAAATGCGATCCTGACAAAGGTCCAGTTCAACAGATGTGGTCCTAGGCGATTGACCTGATACTCCCAACAAGGACTGCTGCCGCCAAAGGGTTCCGATCTTGGGTCAATAGGTGCGGATCAGTCCGACCAGTCGGCCTTGGACCTCGACTTGGTCACCACGGTATTCCTGAGTGCTATAGGCTGGATTCGCCGCTTCCAGAGCGACTTTCGTGCCCTTTCTCCGGAATCGCTTTAGCGTAGCCTCGTGGCCTTCCACGAACGCCACCACAATATCGCCGTTGTCTGCGGTTCTTGTCTCGCGGATAACGACGACATCACCGTGGTTGATGCCTTCGCCGGTCATCGAATCGCCCTGGACCTCCAGCGCGTAGTGGCGTGCGTTCCTGGAAAGCATGGAATTTGGAACCGGTATGCTGTTCAGGACACTGCTGATGGCTTCAATCGGGACACCTGCTGCGATACGGCCCATCATTGGCAGTTCCATTGTTCCCATCGTGTCAACCTGCTCCGCCATATTCGGAGAATTGGTCCGGCCGCCGTCGATCACCTTGGGAGTGAAGCCGGTTTCCCTTGTTCGGGGCGGAGGCGCCTTTATGACTTCTATCGCCCTGGCTCTATTTGGCAGCCTCTTGATGAACCCACGTTCCTCCAGCGCGACGAGATGTCTGTGAACTCCGGATTTGGAGCTCAGACCAGACGCCTTCTTCATCTCTTCAAATGAAGGGGAAATCCCGTCACGTGAAATGACCTCGTAGATTACATCAAGCAGATCCCTTTGCTTCCTTGTCAGCATCTCATTCACCTTCCCTGCGCAAAGTCGATTCAATTCCATATATGTTCTATACATGTTCCTTGAGTGGGTCAACACATTGAATTGAGAGCCCCGCTCCGTTCCAACGGCTTGGCCCGAGCGATGCTGTTCACCGCGCTTGTGACGGAACGGTTCCGACCCGTCAGCAGCTTCCATTGGTCACGTTTGGAACCGCATCGGGCATTGCAAGGGCACATCTGGAATGCTGTGGAAAGGTGGCGTATCTTGCTGGAATCGCGACGGTCGCCGTTCTCCCGCAGAGACGGGGGACGGTGCGTTCGACCGTCGGCAGCGCAATAGGTGATCGAGGTGTCGAATGCAGAATCGCTATGTCGGCGATATCGGGGACTTCGCAAAATACGGGCTCTTGCGTGCCATCGGCCAAGAGAGAAATCTCGGCGTTGCTTGGTATCTGAACCCACATTCCGACCCACGCAGCGACGGTCGTCATACCCAATACCTGACGCGCCCGGATGAATGGCGCCATCTCGATTGTGGATTATTCGAAATTCTGAAGAAAATCGTTGTACTGAATCGGCGATCAGTCGCTGAGGTGCAAAAGTCTCGTATACTGGGAAACGCCAAATTCGCGGATGAGAAACTCTCCATCGAAGGCGTCCCGGTCCGCAGCCGCGAATACTGGCGTCGGCAGTGGTTCAGGGGCGTCATGGAGAAGCTCTCCGGCTGCGATTTGGTGTTCGCCGATCCTGACAACGGTATCGTCTCTGACGAAAAGTTCCGGCCAACGCGGAAGTACAGCACGAAATGTATATCAGTGTGCGAGGTAAGGGCACTTGCCGAGGGACGAACAGCCGTGATCTATCACCACAACACTCGCCGCAAGGGTGGGCACTGCAGGGAAATCAGGGATTGGATGAACGAATTGCCAGGCTGTACCCGAGCTTGGTACTGGCGACGCTGGAATAACCGGACCTTCTTCATCATCAACGCCGATGACCGGATGAAATGTCAACTCGAGGAATTTGCGAGGCATTGGGAAGGGTGCGGCCAGCTCTTCCGTCAATGACCAACCGACTTCTATTCCTAAGCGCAACACCGGCCATTTCCGCGGTGAGGGCGGATCCCGAACAGAGCGGATGGCTGTATGCCGCATCGCCGCCATTCCGTCGGAACTCCCGCAAAACTGCAGTCCAGACACGCCACAGCCGCCGGACGGTCGCCCCATCGGAAACCCGTTTTCCTTCGACGCACTATCTTACGGCTCTCTTCTTGGGCGAGCTGGCGGTAGCCCTTGAGCATGGCGATGTTCCCTTTGTCGATACAGGGACCATCGCCGCTTCGTGGCCGATCCGTAACATCGTGCGTCCAGGGAACAGGTGATCACCGCCGGTGGTGTTGCACTTCAGGGTGGAACGGGGCTCAACATCCGCCAATTCAATGTCGCGTCTGACGGTTTCATTTTTGCCAAGGCATCGCCGTTACGGAATGTCAAAACGTCAACTGTTGATTGTGCGCTGAATCCCCGCCCTGAAGATCGGGATCTTACGGCATGTTCGGCAAAGCGGATAATCATACCCGTGCAGCTTCAAAGGCAGCCCATGCGGTCTCGAGTTCCTCAATGCTGAAATCCGGAGAGTTTGCGGCCCCAAGAACGATCGACTCGCTTGCCACAACCGAATCGATGGCCGCTTCAAGTCCGGACAGGTCGGCTGAAGGAATTACAAGCGCTCCATGCCGGTCTGCGTGAATCAATTCGCCGTGCTCCACCCGCATGCCCATCACTTCAACGGCAATGTTTGTCTCCAGTATATGAACAAACCCGTGACTGACGCCCACGGAACCCGCCAGAACGGGAAAATCTGTGCCAACGACATCAAGGTCACGCATCACGCCGTTCGTCACGGCACCGGCCAGTCCGAGACCCCTGTGAACAGCTACATTTACCTCTCCCCACCAAGCGCCGACAGCGTGCGGGTAATCAAGATCCTGGATCACCGCTACGATAGGGCCGAGACCTGTGGACATGTACCTGTAGTAGTCCATGCGCCTGGCGCGAAGGACATCCGCAGATTCCTTGGCGGGTGCCGCCCCTGAGATCGTCGCCGTACGCGCGAAACCTACCATTGGAGGAGCACCCGGCCTCGAATGCTGCATGGTGCCGTGGGTAAATCGGTCAAATCCACGCTTTCCTTGGGCAAACTCTATGGCATTGCACACCGTAGGAGTGTCAACCTTGCGCAAAGCCGCGAGCAGGCTATCGGAAATCACCATTTCAGCCATTGAGATATTGCCCTGTTGGTAGGTTGCGGTTTTTCAAGAACCGGAAGATGACCTGCTCCCTCAATGATTTCAAGACGGGAGTCCGGGATCAGGTCCCGCATAAGTTCGTGGCGGACGACCGGGCAGAGTCGATCCTCGCGCCCGCACAATATCAATGTCGGAATGCGGATCCCGCGAAGAAGTTCCTGCCGGTCGGGTCGGTCGCGCAACGCCAGGGACTGGTTGATGAAGACGTCCGGGCCAAGGTCAAGCGCCATCCTCATGCATAGATCGAGGATCGGGCGCCTGTCTGGACCGTCTGCGAGATAGTTCGGCTTCATTTCGTTCCGCATCACCTCGTTCAACCTGCCGTCACGGACCTTGGCGATCTGTCTCACCCTGCGAGCCCGAACTTCGGGAAGTTCACTGCACGGGTTCGTGTCGAGAAGCGCGAGTCGCTCCACCCGCTCCGGTGCGATGGCCATCACTTCCATTGCGATGATTCCGCCCATAGACAGCCCGGCCAGCACAAACCTGTTTGGTGCGTTGGCCAATATCCGTTTGGCAAGGCCTCGTGTCGTGTCCGAGCCGGACAGCGGAGGGAAATGAAGGGTGCGCCCGCTACCAAACGCGGCGATCTGAGGCGTATAGAGCCTTGCGTCGCACATCATCCCCGGAAGGAAAACGATGGGAAGTGGACGCATCTTCAAGGTCTGGGTGAATGGCAACGCATTGCGTTCCAACACCTAAGGCCAGCGTCTCTGGATCGGCTTTTGCCTCTGTTGACCGCGGAACTCTTGAGATGCACCGGATCGCCCACCTCACGAATGCCGCCAATGATCATTGGCCGAACAGGGCTCGATACGGTCCGTTTGCCTGATCTTCCCTCCATGGGCATCAATCTCTAGTCCCGGAGTCTCGCGCCGCTTTGCGGATCGAAAAGATAAAGGTGATCCGGATCGAGAGTGATGCTGACGACTTCGTTCTGTTCCTTTCTCAGGTGCCGGTCACCGCGGGCAATAATGCGCTGCGAGCCCAATTGTACAGTAAGTAGCGTGCTGTCACCCGTGTTCTCGAAGGCGTAGATCGTCACATCCATCGCGCCCTCATTGGGTTCGGAGATCTGGATGTCGTCAGCCCTCACTCCGAGAATCACCGAGTCGCGGTCTCTGCCGCTGACCTGTGACAACCCAATGCCGCCCGCTGTTATGAAGTTGCCACCCTGGACCAATCCCTCAACCAGGTTCATCGCGGGAGAGCCGATGAAACCCGCCACGAACAGGTTTGCCGGATCGTTATAGATTTCATCAGGCGTGCCGAGCTGTTGGATTATGCCGTTTCTCATCACCGCGACCCGGTCGGCGAGAGTCATCGCTTCGACCTGATCATGGGTCACGTAGATCGTGGTCGTCATCAACTCATGGCTGAGGTGCCTGAGCTCGGCCCGCATGGAAACCCGAAGCTTCGCATCCAGATTGGACAGTGGCTCGTCCATCAGGAATACCTTGGGGGTCCTTACGATGGCGCGGGCAAGCGCCACACGCTGTCGTTGACCTCCCGAAAGTGCCTTGGGCCTGCGATCAAGGAGCCCAGTCAGCTCAACTTTCCGGGCCACCTCTTCGACCCGGGGGGCAATTTCAGGTTTTGGTATCCGGCGTACCTTTAGCGGATAGGCGATGTTGTCGAAGATCGACATATGTGGGTAGAGGCCGTAGTTCTGGAAGACCATTGCCACGTCCCTGTCCTTGGGTAGCTCCTCGTTGACCAGGCGATCGCCTATCCAGATTTCACCCGAGGTCGGTTCTTCCAGCCCTGCGATCATGCGCATTGTCGTCGTCTTGCCGCAGCCCGAAGGACCAAGAAGGACCAGAAACTCGCGATCCTTGATATGCAGTGACTGGTCATCGACACCGATGACGTTTCCCCACCGCTTTGTGAGGTTTCGCAGAATCACCTCGGCCATCAGCGCACCGCTCCCATCGTCATGCCCTGCACAAAGTACTTTCGGATGATCAGCGCAAGGATGAACATCGGAAGCATGATGATTATGCCGGCCGCACTGAGCAGATTCCAGAGATCGCCTTCCTCGGCTTTGAAGAGGGCCAGGCCAATGGGCAGGGTCACCGCGTCCTTGTTGGTCAGAATCAGTGCGAAGAGAAACTCGTTTCAGGCGATGATGAAGCAGAAAATCCCCGCTGTAAGTATGCCCGGTGCAGCCATCGGCAGCACAATGTTGCGGATCACCTGAAACCGCGATGACCCGTCGACCATCGCGGCCTCCTCCGTGTCCATGGGAATACCGTCAATGAATCCCTTGATCATCCAGATGGCGAAGGGCATCACGATGGCAAGATTGACCAGAATCAACCCGACCCGCGTATCAAGAAGACCGACATCGCGGAACATCACAAAGAACGGCAGGACAATGACGACCGCTGGAACGAACTGCGTGGCCAGGATTGTCACCAGCATCGCGGTCTCGCCCGTCAGGCGGAAACGGCTGAAGGAATAGGCCGCCATGGTCGCAATTGGAATTGCCAGCAACACGGTAATGAAGGCAACGACCGTGGAGTTGAACAGCTTTGCGCCAAGGAAGAAGGGGGCATCGAACACCGTGCCGAAATTCTCAAGCGTAGGCGTGAAGAAGAGTTTCAACTGGTAGACATCGACATGGGTCTTGAATGCCGCGAGGAATATCCAGGCGATCGGAACAAGTATTGCGAAGGTCGCCAGCAGGATCAACGCGACCTGGACCGAAGAGAGCAACTGCGACTTCCGTATGCCAGTCATCGCATTCAGTCCTTTCGGAAAACCAGTTTGGCGTAGGCGTAGGTGAGGAAGATCATCGGGATCACCATCAGCCAGGCGACCGAGGCGGCGAAACCTATCTGTCCGTATTTCATTCCGTTGAAATATATGTAGTGAGACAGTGTTTGTGTTGCGGTGCCCGGGCCTCCATTTGTAAGCATGAATATCTGGTCGAATGTCTTCAGTGAAAAGATCGATTTTAGGATGATCACGACGGCAAGCACAGGAGCCAGCTGTGGAAGCGTGATGTCGCGCAGGACCCTCCAACCGCCCGCGCCGTCGATTCTCGCGGCCTCCAGTGTTTCCTGCGGTACGCTCACGAGACCGCCGATCAGCACAAGCGTGAGAAACGGGATCCAGCCCCAAACATCCGCCATGATACATACAGCGAAGGCGAGGACCGGATCGGCCAGCCAACTTACATTGGCCAGGGGAGGAATGAGCACACCGAAGAAAGCGTCAAACAGGCCAAACTCCGGATTGAACATGAATCTGAACGAAACGCCAATCAGGGCGGGACTCATGGCGAAAGGCAGGATCAGCAGTGTCTGGACACCTGACCGCAATCGCCCGCCGGGTGCAAGCAGCAATGCCAGTCCGAGCGCCAGTATGGTGGTCAAAGCCACAGTCAGAAGGGTGTATATCGTAGTGACCCAGACGGAATTCCAGAACGCCGGTTCTTCAAGCACGGCCCATGTATAGTTTTCCCAACCAAGATATTGCTGGAGGGAGCCCGGGCGATTGAGTCTTCCGACGGTGAACGAAAGTCTGGCTGATTCGATGAGAGGCCAGATGGCCGTGGCGAAGACGACCAACACCGCCGGCGCGACCAGCACATATTTCAGGACGTTGTCCCGCACTTGGGAAGGGCGGGCAACAGCCCGCCCTGCCATCGGATCTACTGGATGCGACCCGCGCGGCGCAGGACTTTCTCGGCGCGCTCAGCAGCGTCGATCATCAGTTGCCGCGTATCGCCGCCTGCGGCGGCCTCGGCGATGGCCGCAGACAGGATGTCTCCAACCTCGGGCCATTCGGGAATCTGGGGCATAATGTCGGATTCCCTCAATGAATCCCAGGCAGCGGATTGGATGCCATCGTTTGCCGCGTTCACATCCGGATCGGTGAGGCTCGAAATATGCGTGACGACGTTGTTGATGATGGTCTTGCCGCCAACCTCACGCTCCGTGGCGTTTGCCTTGTCCATTTCAGGGTTCGAGAGCCATTTCAGGAATTCCCAGGCAGCGTCCTTGTTCGCCGAATACTCGGAAATGGAAAACGGCATCGAAATGGCATAGGTTTTGACGACGCCATTGTAGGTCGGCATTCCGGTGAAGGCCACCTGATCCTTGGTAAGGGTTGAGCTGTCGGGGTTGTAGAAGCCCGAATAAGCCCACCACCAGACCGGGATCATCGCCGAGTTGCCCTGCATGAAGGACTGGCGCGCGTCCTGCTCGACGAAGGCGAGTGAGTTGGGGTTGGTGACCTGATGCACCGTGTGGAGCGCGATATAGTCTTCGGTTGCCTGCAGCGCTTCCTTGGTGGTCCATGCAGGGGTCCAGTCATCATTGAAGACGTCCGCTCCGGCCGCCCAAAGGAAATTTATCCAGATGAACAGGTTCTGGCGGTTTCCGTCATTGTTATAGTAAAGCGCAATCGGCGCGACGTCGGGATTGGACTCCCTAAGCTCCTTGCCGATCTCCAGAACCTCTTCCCAGCTCTTGGGCGGTTCCGGGATCAGGTCCCTGCGATAGAACAGCAGTTGCGGGTGCGCACGGAGTGGGAAGCCGAGTGTGTCACCCTCGAACTGTGCGGAGCGAGCGAAGGCGGCCGGATAGCGGTCCATCGAAATGCCGTCGCGGGCCATGAGATCATCGATTTTCATAAGCCAATGCGCGTTTGGTGGACCCCAGCTGTCCAGATAGTTCACCACGTCAAACGTTCCATTTGCCGCAATGCCTTCGGCGTTGATCTTTTCCTGCAGCGAGCCGAACGGGATGAATGTCCATTCGGTTTCGATGCCGGTCAGTTCAGTGAACTCGCCGTCCCGAAGCATCAACCCGTCGAATTGGGGTGTGACGACACTGAGAATGTTCAGCTTTGTCCCGTCAAAGGGTTTGCCTGACAGCAGATTGTAGGGAATGTCCTCAGCAAATGTGCTGGCCGGCACCACGGACAACGCGGCTACAAGACCTGCCTTTAGCATCCAGCGTCTCTTCATCTTTGGTTCCTCCCGGAGAACAGTGATTGCTCAGGCGAAACTACCCAAAATTGAATACGTATGCAAGAAGTTCCTGTCAGCGGCGGTTCCCAAGACCTGGCAGGGTAAATCCACTGGCGGTCGTGTTGCCGAAAAACGAGCCTGTTGCCTTGGTGCATCACCCCGGGCGAGGTCTGGAGACGGCACCGGTCGCGGTGCGACTCGGAGGTCCTTCAGGAGTGAAACCTTCCCTGGCCTGAATGGCGTCCGTCCGGCGCACCGGATTGTGGTTCGCGTTGTAGATTCAGGCAAATCACACCGGTATCACGCTCCATTCCCGAATCCCTCGCCGCCGACTGTATTGAAAACTGTATTGAAACATGACTTTCCGAACCGGCTCTCATACGAACGGCCGACGGCGGCATGTTGCGGAGCCAGACCAGTCGAGAAGGCCACCGGGAGCTTTCAGGCCCTGATTGCGCCGTCCACAACAAACTCATGTCCGGAACAATAACTTGAGTCGTCGGACGCTAGAAAAAGGACCATTCGGGCGACTTCGTCAACGGTGCCTCGCCTGCCAATTGGCACACGGGCGTCCAGCCTGTCGGGGTTTTCCGCCAGCTCAGCCATCATTCGTGTGTCGATCAGTCCCGGATGGACGGAATTCACCCGGATACCGAAGGGCGCAAATTCCGCGGCAGCGGATTTGGTCAGTCCCCGAACGGCCCATTTCGTGGCGGCGTAGGCGGGCGCACGTGGCGCACCAGCCAGGCCCGCGATGGATGACAGGTTTACTATGCTGCCCAAGCCACGGCGTTTCATACCTGGAACAACGCTCCGGATACCAAGAAACGTACCTGTCTGATTGATTGCGACAAGCCTGTCCCAGACGTCCAGCGACGTGTCCAAGGTCCCCATCACGAGAAAAATGCCGGCATTGTTGACCAGAACATCTATACGTCCGTGTTCGCTTTCGACCTGCGCAACAACACGCTGCCAATCAGCTTCCAATGCGACATCCTGCTGAACAAACTGACAGGCTGCGCCGATTCCCTCGGCCACAGATTGGCCTTCGGCCTCATCAACATCCGTAATCACAACGGTTGCACCCGCCTGACCAAAGAGTTTGGCTTCAGCAACCCCCATGCCGTGCGCACCCCCTGTAATCAGGGCCACTTTGCCGTCAAGCCTGTTCACGTGTCGTACCGCTCTGCCAACTGGAGCACCAGCCGCCTCGAATGATGCTCTGCCTGCGAGAGAATTTCGCCGGTGAACCAAGGATCCATTTGTGCGGTCTCCTTACAGATGTTGCGAAGCTCTCCGGTCCACGGGTTTTGATCGCCGTTTGTGATTGATGGTCCGCAGTGGTGCTGTCACACTGCATCCCATTGACATCGAACTCAGTCACCGCATCGTAGAGCCTGTAGTGAATCACACACTGGATGCATTCCCTTGTCTGACCTTCCTCAGGCTCGCCGGACATGAAGATGCTGCGACGGGTTCCTCCTCTGCGCTTTTCAGCAAAGGCGATGCCGCGCAACTGCGTGATAGCCTGATCGGAGGATCCGGTCGTCAATTCAAATCCCGGCGGATGCTCCGCTCCTGTCATCCCGACTGAGCCGTCATCGTTGTCGAGGCGGAAACGCGCTCTTGCCGACAGGTTCCCATTTTCGACCAGGATTGCGCCGATGGCGATGGTGTCATGGGTCGGTGAACCGGGAATGCGATCGTATTCGAAACCTCGCAGGCTTCTGAACCCGACACTCTGCCACGGCACGCTCGGGATTTCGCTTGGGGCAATGGGACCTTCGCTTGGACCGGGATCGGGTGAATCGGCGTGGAGTGTTGCCGACAGGTCCGCATGGAACGGCGTCTCGCCGGAATCTCGGTCATTGTTCCCGAAGGTGAATTCCGAACCCTTGTGCCGAACGCCGCTGGCGACCCGCATTTCGTAGATCCGCCAAATGCTGTCGAGTGCCTTCCGCGTTATTTCCCGGCCAACCAAAAGTTCCTCTCGCTTGGAATTGCGAATTTCTGCTAGTGTCCGATTCAGGCCAAAATGGGCGTCAGGTAATGTTCATATCTCCGTACCTATGAGAAAGGGAAGAGTGTCAACATGAATCTTCAAGCCATGAAGCGGACCTCTGTGCCGTTGCATGCCGAAGTTGCCGGCGTTCTACGCCATCAAATTCTCTCTGGAGATCTGCCGGCGGGCACCAGGTTACTCGCGCTTCGGGAACTCACGGAACGGCTCGGTGTCGCGCGCATGACCGTCGTGCAGGCCATGAACGCGCTGGAGGAAGAAGGCTTGATCGAAAAGCACTCCGGCCGGGGAACCTTCGTTAGGGAGGTAAAGGTACCCAAGCGTCACACGCTGCACATGAAAGCCGAGATTTCACAGATTTATGCCATGGTCGACCAGATGGAGGTCTATGTACGAAAGGGAGATGCAACCATCGAGAAGGGAGACGATGGCCGCTACTTCAGGTGTATGCGCCGAATTCACGCCAGAGCGGGCAAACCTTTCTGTCAGGTCGATATCAGACTGGATGATCAGGTGTTCGAGCGGGCTCCCGATCGTTTTGCAAAGGAAATTGTCGTTACGGTCCTGAAAGATCTGGGTGTTTCAACACCTAAAGCCCGACAGAAGGTCGCCATTTCCCATTCCGACTTTGAGATGGCCGAAGCGCTCGGGATAAAGGTGAATTCGGCCGTGTTCCGCGTTGCGCGCGAATTCCTGGATGCGAGCGGTCAGCTGATATACTCGGCAACGCTGTACTATCCCGGCGACCTTCTCGAGTTCGAAGTGGAGTTCGCCACGGATTGACATTCGGGGCCATGGGATGGCGTGCCACTTGACAATTGGATGGCCAGGATTAAAGGTATATACATCTAGACCATAAAAACCGTCAAGGCTTGGAACGAAGCAAGGAGGGCTTCACAATGAAACTGACTGGAACTGCTGCCGCCGGTCTGGTGGTACTTGGGCTTAGCGCAGGGGCTGCCCTGGCTGAATGGCCTGAAAGACCGATCACCTATGTCGTTTCCTTCGCGGCGGGCGGCAATGCTGACATCGTTGCGCGCATGAATGCCGACGTACTGAGCGGGGCGCTGGGTGTGCCGGTAAACGTGGTCAACAAGCCCGGTGGTGCGCACATTCCCGCGACAATGAGCGTGCTCGAAGCGCCCGCAGACGGGTACACGGTCTTCAACTGGTCGCCGCCGAGCTTCATGGTCGTACCTTTGACCCGGGAGACACCCTACGACCCGCTCAGGGACTTCATCCCCCTTTACGCCGGGATTTCGGCATCCAACGCGCTTTATGTGGCTGCCGAAAGCCCCTACACAACCTTTGAGGAATTCATCGAAGGTGCGAAGGCCAACAAATTGAGTATGGGGGTCAATAACCTGGGAGCGCCGCCAAATCTGTCAGCCGTACAGCTGGCCTCCGAGTTCGGGCTTGAATTCAAGACCGTCGCGCTGAAGACCGTTCCGGCAACTCTGGCGGGCCTCATTGGCGGGCAGGTGGATGTGGCGGTTGGACAGGTGGCGTCTATCCACGCCTATGGCGACGAAATCCGTCCGCTCATTATCCTCGACAATGACCGAAAGCCCTATTACGACACGGATCTGCCGGGCGTTCGTACCGTCGGTGAAGCTTTTCCTGGCAAACAGGCCGGCACATGGGTGCATGGTGGTTTGGCTGTGAGAGCAGGCACGCCGCAAGGGATCGTGGACAGGCTGCTTGCAGCCTCTGAATCAATGGGGTCTGATGAATTCATCTCGAAAGTCCCGAAAGCGGTCAGTTATGACTGGACGCACGGCGTGGAGGAGACGACGGCGCTGATCCAGTCCGGCATTGACCTTTATGCCCCGCTTCTGGATGGGTTGGGTCTGCTGCACAGGTAGCACCGCTGAATGGTCAATACGCTGTGCAGGGGATCCTGCTCGGCGTATCTTTCCGAGGCAGTCAGCATGCTTAGCCAAAGAGTGGCCAACCTGATATTCGTCGCGTTCATCATCGCCGCCTGCGGCTACTTTGCCTGGGTCGCGGAGGGTTTCGTGACATCCGGTTTGCTTGCGAGTTCAGGCCTGCCATCAAAGTTCTTTCCGCAATTGGTTTTGGTGTTGATCGGGGTTTGCGCCGTGGTCGTCGGATACCTCTATCTGCGCCATGGTGCGACGGGCGGTGACGACGGAGTGACCGTGTTCGGAAACGTTGCCGAGGCCCGGCAAGGCATCCTGATGCTGATTGTCGCCGTCGCATGCTATTTCATCTGGCGTGCATTCGGCTTCATTCCGATGGCTGTCCTGCTTGGTCCTCTCAGCCTGCTGGTGATGGGAGTGCGCCGAACAGCCATCTACATCGTAGTGCTCGCACTCACAGGGGGCGTCACCGTCGTCTTCACCTACGGCCTTGGCATTCAGCTTGTGTGACGCGGGATGTTTGACAGTACAGCTCTTCTTTCCGCCCTGAGTCTTCTGGCTGATCCCCTGACGATGGTGTTGCTCGTCCTGGGCATCGTAATCGGCCTTTTCATTGGTATTCTGCCGGGGCTTGGCCCACCGATTTCCATCGCCCTGGCGCTGCCGTTCACGTTCTACATGGATACCGTGCCATCTATGGTGCTTCTGCTGGGGATTTACTCCGCAGCAGTCTATGGTGGCTCGATATCAGCGATTGCGGTCGGCATCCCGGGAACAGGCGCGGCCATTGCGACGGTCGAGGACGGACATAAAATGTTCAAATCCGGCCGCGGCGGGGAGGCGCTTGGATTCTCGCTCGCAGGCTCCATTATCGGTGGGATCTTCAGTGCGGTTTGCCTTGCGCTGATCGCGCCGTCTCTCGCCGATCTGGCGGTAAGATTCGGCCCGCGCGAATACCTTGCGATCAGTGTGTTCGGTTTGATCGTTGTTGTTCGCGTTGCTGGACAAAGCCTCCCCAAGGGGCTTCTCGTCGGTGGCGTCGGGATTTTCCTGACAACCTGGGGGCTCGATGAACTGAACGGAACCGAAAGGTACACGTTTGGAACCTATCACCTTTACGAAGGCCTGCCCTTGGTGCCGTTCCTGGTTGGCCTCTTTGCGGTGTCTGAGGTGCTGATTGGCGCCGAACGCGCCGCGCGGAAGATTGATTTCTCCATTGAGAGTCTGACGGTCAAACTTCCCGGCCTGAAGGTTTTGGGACGCATGAAGGATGTCATCCTGCGGTCTTCCGTCATCGGCACCATCATCGGCATCATCCCAGGTGAAGGGGCCGCCGTTGGCGCCTTCTTCGCCTATTCCGAAGCCAAACGGCGCTCGAAGGAACCAGAGAAATACGGGACTGGAATCCCTGAGGGCGTTGTTGCACCGGAAACGGCCAACAACGCTACTGTTGGCGGTGCGCTCGTGCCGACCCTTACACTCGGTGTGCCTGGCTCCCCAGCTGCGGCGGTCCTTTTGGGTGCGTTGCTCATCCAGGGGCTGACACCCGGCCCCAAGCTGTTCTCTGATGAGCCCGACCTGATGTACGCGATCTTCATGGGGTTGTTTATCATCAATGTCATGATGATGTTCATTGGCCTGATCGCAATCCGTTTCGCAGCCAGGCTGATCATGGTGCCGACGTCAGTGATCGTGTCAACGGTGATGCTCCTCAGCTTCGTCGGCATCTACTCCGTCTCGAACTCGTTCTTCAACGTGGGTGTTCTGCTCGGTGCCGGCATTCTGGGTTATGTCGTGCGTAAACTTGGCTATTCCATTGCCCCGCTTTCCATTGGCTTCGTACTTGGCCCGATTCTGGAAAACTCGCTGCGTCAGTCGATTACCATCGCCGACGGTTCGGTGGCGGAGTTCTTCAGCACACCCATTGGTTTGACAATCTATGCTGCCCTCGCGCTGACGATCATCTGGGGACCAGTGACCAGGCGCCTGAAACGCGGCACAGCGGGCGCATGAGCCATCTCCCGAACATCCTGATCATCTACGCTGACCAGATGCGTTATGACGCAATGGGCTGTTCGGGCAATCCGGTGATCAAGACGGCGAACATGGACCGGCTTTCGGCAGAGGGCGTTCATTTCACAGAAGCCTATACAAGCTATCCGATCTGCTGTCCGTTTCGTGCATCTATATTGACCGGGAAATACGCGCAGGGGCATGGGATGGTGCAAAACCACTTCCCACTACGTGACGGACAGGGGTTTCTGGCCGAATATTTACGCGACGCGGGCTATCAGACGGGGTACATCGGTAAATGGCATTTGGAAGGTGGGCCCAAACCTGGCTTTGTGCCACCCGACCGGCGCTTTGGATTTGAGCATTTCGTGGGTTTCAATCGGGGACACGACTACCGCTCCTCCATTTACTACGACGACGCAGGTCAAGCCTACCACTCCGTGCGCTACGAGCCGGACTACCAGACAGACCAATTGATGGATTTCATAGACGGCGCGGCCAAAAGGGACGGACCGTTTTTCGGCTATGTCAGCTATGGCCCTCCACATTTTCCGATGGACATGCCCCACTATCTGCGCCGCATCTACAAGCCGGAAGAGGTGCCGCTACCGCCCGGCGTGCCGAATGCGACTTTGCAGGCCGAGGTCCAGATGCATCGCAACGAGGTGCTCTGCGGTGGCGACCCGCGCTCCGGCCACAGGAGCCACGCGGCCCACGAGACCAAGTCCAGGGGCGATGTCGAAACCGAAGCTGAAATTCGCGAATTCATCGCCGAGTATTACGGCATGATTCACAATATTGATTGAAACATTGGTCGTATCCTGAACCAATTGGACGCACTTGGGATTGCTGACGATACCTTGGTCGTCTTTTTTTCCGATCACGGTGATATGTGCGGCCAGCACGGTTCATTCTGCGGAATCAAGAATCAGGTTTACCGTGCCGCGATGCAGGTGCCTTTGATCATCCGCTATCCACCGCGTTTCAGTCCGCGTCGAACCGAGGCCATGGTAGATGTCGGTGTCGATCTTATGGCAACATTATTCGACCTCACTGGCATCGACATGCCCGAGGGGCGCGACAGCAGGAGTTACCTGCCCGTTCTTGATGGAACGACAGAGGAGCATCGTGATACGATTTGGTATCAGGTCTTTACCCAGGTCGGTGGCAATCCCGGCGAATTCGCTCCCTTTGCCGAGCGTGGGATCCGGACCAGGGACTGGCTCTACATGCGCCGGAAGGACCACCGTGCCTTGCTCGTTGATGAGTGTGCGGACCCGCATGAGATGAACAACCTGGTGCACGATCCCGCGTATGCCGCGCTCATGGATGCGTTTGACGTCAGGCTGGACTCTCACATGAAAGCCACCGGCGACGACTGGGACATGGCGGCCGACTTCCCACCGCCCGGTTGGGTGACCCATGCCGAGGCCAAGGAGTATCTGGAAAAGGTGCTTCTGCCTAACGCTATCCACGTTCCGTGAGATAACGATGCTGCTGACTGGCGAGCGCACCTTCGACCCCGCGCCTTTTGACTGGATCAGCTATGATCTCTGCGCCCGTCGCAAAGACGTCGTGATCATGAGCGCCGACCTCAGCAAATACTGCCAGGTGGTGCGCGTGAAAAACGAACTGCCCGATCAGCATCTCGACGTCGGTATGGCTGAACAGAACCTTCTTTCCGTCGCCGCAGGAGTTTCCAAGGGAGGATATATCCCGGTAGCGACCTGTTTTGCCTGCTATATCACCCGCCGCGCCTACGATCAGCTGATGATCTGTATGGGTACCGGCACAAACACGAACATCGCAGTCGGCTTCACCCCGGGTATCGCCAACTCCGCACGGATACACCACCAGGCGGCCGAAGATCTGGGCATGGTGCGCACAATCCCGAATGCCACGGTGATTGACCCGATGGACCCGACCGATTTCCGTGCCGCCCTGAATGCAGCCGTCGACATACCGGGCCTGACCTACATCCGGGGCCATCGAGGCGACACGCCGCGCTTTCTGGACCCCGAGAAATTCAGCTTTGAACTCGGGAAGACCTACAGGCTCAGGGAAGGGTCCGGCATCGGCATCATCGCGACCGGGCACGGCACGCAATGGGCGTTGGAAGCCTCCGACGTCCTGACCGAGCGGGGCGTGCCTCACTCCCTGCTGCACGTGCCCACGATAAAGCCTGTCAATGAAACCGAGATTGCCGACTTCGCATTCAGGCATAATCAGATCATAACGGTCGAGAACCATCAGATCGTGACCGGTTTAGGCTCGCTTGTCACGGAGATCGTTTCGGACATTGGCGGAGGGCCGCGGATCAGACGGTTTGGCCTCGCCAACCAATGGGCGCCCGGCGGCACGTTGCCCTACATTCGCAGGCGATTGGGTCTGGATGCCGGGACACTGGCCTCCCGCATCGCGGAGGCCAAGCCATGAGGCGTAGCGCGTCGATTCTGAAGCTTGATCTCATTGCCGCGAGAATCCGGCGGAATGTTCTGGAGATCTGTCGCCAGCGCGGAGGTTACGCAGCCCAGGGGGTCGCTTTGGCCGATGTTGCGGCGGCGCTTTACTTCGATGAATTGCGCCCTGATGGCCACGGTTGGTTCCATGATCGGTTTGTGCTTTCGAACGGCCACGAT
Organism: Paracoccaceae bacterium; assembly: GCA_965203605.1. GTDB lineage: Bacteria > Pseudomonadota > Alphaproteobacteria > Rhodobacterales > Rhodobacteraceae > JAPOUP01. The sequence continues at coordinate 850,325 of OZ241902.1, forward strand.
GCGATCTTGACCTACGGGGCTTTGGCCGAAACCGGTCACTACACAATGGAGGAACTCAAGACGATCAACGCGGATGGAACCAAGGTCGATCAAAGCCCTATCGAAGGCCAGCTCGGCTTCGAGATTACGGCTGGATCGCTGGGGCAGGGGGCAAGCCAATCGGCTGGCCTGGCTTGGGCGCTCCGTCAGCGGGGCTCTGACAGGCGCGTCTATTGCCTGTTTTCGGATGGCGAACTGCAGGAGGGCAATGTCTGGGAAGCGGTGATGTTCGCAGGGCACCAAAGGCTCTCGAACCTTTGCTACATAATCGACAACAATGATATGCAGGCAACTGGTCACGTCAAGGACGTCATGAATGTCGAACCGGTGCCGGAAAAGTTCGAGGCGTTTGGTTTCAGGGCACGGCGGGTCAGTGGAACGGACATCCCGGAATTGCTGGAGACATTCGACGAAGCGCGAGCAACGCTGGACCGTCCTTTCGCGATGGTTTGCGACACTCGGCTGTGGGACGGAATTGACTGCCTGAAGAAGGCGTTGCCGATGGCCCATTACACCGCCAAGGGTGCCGTGAATTGGGATGAAGGTATGGCGGAGATCAACGCGACGCTTGCGGCACTGGAGGCAAAGCTCAATGGCTGAGGCACAACTCAAGGGCAAAGTTGCCGTGGTCACAGGGGCCGGACGCGGCATCGGCAAATCCGTCGCGCTGCTGTTCGCCAAAGCCGGAGCGGATCTTGCGATCTGTGCGCGATCGGGAGGTTGTCTTGACACGGTTCGAACCGTAATCGAGGAGTTCGGGCAACGCTGTCTGGCCAAGCCCATCGATCTTGCGGAACCCCTGCAGACGAAGGCGTTCTGTGACAGGATACTCAACGCGTTCGGCGGCGTCGACATCATTGTGAACAACGCTGGCGCCAACAGCAGCGCCTATCATGTATCCAAGGCCGCGCTCAATATGTTGACGGAAGGTCTCGCCAACGAGCTTTGGAAGCGTGATATTGATGTGAACAGCCTCGTGCTTGGACCAACCGCCACGGCGACGTTGGAAAACGCCGAACCTGGTGCGGAACGGACGCCGGAGGAAATCCTGTCGCAGGGTCGTGAGGCCCTTCCAAAGGGGCTGCCCGCTTGGGAACGTGTCAAACATCCGGATGAAGTGGCTGCTCTGGCGCTGCAATTGGCCACGCAGCCAATCGGTGGCCCAACAGGACAGGTCTATTCCTTGGCGCGTCGACCGCTGTAGCCTGCGTCATCCGCCTCGGATCGTCGATGCGGCTTTCTCGACAATCTAAAGGACCGCGGCACCACTGAGGCATGGATAATGCAGAGTCGATCCAACTCTTGACCGCCGCGAAAGAGCGCGGCTTCCGCGTTGCGTTTGGCAATGCCTTCCGCTTGCCGGGCAATTTAGATACTGGAATCAGCCTACACGGTGTTCATGCGTTCCTCCAATACGGTGCCTTGCCGGGCACGGTCATCGAGGCCCGGCCCACCGCGCATGGTTTCAGGATAGGACCGTCGCGGCGGCGGCGCAGGGCGCCTTTCAAATCGGCCTGGGAGGCGTTCAGGTGGCGTCTATTGGCGAAACCCACTCAGCAGGTCATTTGCCGCACTCAAAGCATCAGGACTATTCTGAGTTCCTCGATGGAAACTGCACTTGATGGTTTGTCCAATATAACCTTGCCTGTATCAAGTCCGAGATACCAATCGGCAAGTCTGGTGAGGAATCGAAGGTTTTGCTCGCAAAGAAGCACTGCCGCACCGCTGTCCACCCGTTGTTTGAGGCAACCAATCATGTGCTCAATGTTCTCTGGTTGAACACCTTCCGATGGTTCATCCAGAACAAGGAGTTTTGTATCCTCAACCATCGCGCGAACAAAGGCGAGAATTTTCCTTTCGCCACCGGACATCGTCCCCGCAGGCCTGTCCAGCCGCGCGGTAAGCATCGGGAATCTCTCAAAGTATCTATCGGGATTTTTCCTGTTCTTTCCTATCGTAAGGTTTTCCTGAACAGTTAGTTTGTCAAAAACCATGGACGTCTGCGGCATATAGCCGATGCCCAGTGCCCTTCGTGCATGCGGTGGAAGATTGCCGACAGCCATACCACCCAGTCGGATGTCACCCCAGGAAAGAGGTAGGCCACCCTGCACCAATCGACAGAGAGTCGTTTTGCCCACCCCATTTCTGCCAACGACACCAAGTATAGTCCCCGCTTCAATTCGGGCAAAGATGTTGAAGAGTACGTTTGTGCCAAGATACCCTCCTGTCAAATTGTCAACCTCCAGCAGAGCCGTCATTTTGTCCCGCCGGAATAGACAGCCTGGACTTCGGGATTGTCCCGGATCCTGTCAAACGTATCAAAGGCCAGAACCTTACCAAGATGCAGAACGAGAACCGCATCGGAAATTCTCTCAACAAGACTCATGTCATGTTCGATCACGATAACCAATGCTCCGGTTCTTGCGTGGTAGTCTCGGATCATATCCGCCATCAAGGTCGTCTCATCTGTCGATAGGCCCGCACACGGCTCGTCAAGCAGCAGAGCCCGCGGTTCAGCGGCGATGGTCATCGCATATTCGAGGAACTGGCGATGTCCTTGTGGCAGCTGATTGACCGCGTGAACAAGGGCTCCATGAAGAGGAAATTGTGGGTGTTTCATAAGGCCGCGCAGGGAACTGGATTGCCATTGAAAGGTTGATCGCCTGAACAGATCGACCAGCCTGGCCCGTCCTGACATCATTGCAATCGCGAGATTTTCGGAAACGCTCAGGGAAAAGAAAACGGAAGGGATCTGTAACTTTCGGCCAATTCCATGGTGAAGAGCTTTGTGGGGTGGTCCGGAGTCGATTCTCTCCTTGCCTAAAATTATGCTTCCCGCAGTCGGATGTAGATTGCCGGTAATCGTGTTGAGCGTGCAGGTCTTCCCGGCACCGTTGGGCCCGATGACGCAGACAATCCCTTTCGGTGGCGTTGCAAATGAAACCTTGTCCAGAATCCGGACGGCACCGATATTCAGGCTAACGCCATCAAATCGAAGTGATCCGGAGCTGCCGCTGAATCTCGCCGGTGGAGCGTCGAGAGACGTAGGCGGTTCTTCAGGGTTTCTTGGCCAGAGTCGTCGGAAGACCTGTTCCAACAATTCCGCGATCCCACCAGGTGCCCGAAGTACGACAACTATGAATGCAAGTGCCATAAGGAATTCCCAGTACGGGAAACTGTCACGTAATTCGGCCGCCACCCAGCCTACCAATATAGCCCCGACGAGCGGGCCAAGAACATGAAAGCGGCCTCCGACAGCCGTCAGTATGACCATTTCCGCCGAAAGGGCGAAGCCTGTCGAGGTGGGGGTCACGATACCTTGATGCGAAGCAAACAGTCCACCTGCCACTGAAGCGATGACAGCCGACAAAGCAAACGCAGCCCCTTTTACCATATGGGTGGGAAATCCCAGCAGCTGTAGGCGCGGCTCGTTATCCGCGACGCCCCGCGCAATGAGGTTGACTGGGAGCCTGTTAAGAGCGAGAAGGAGGGCACTGACCGCAGCCGTCGTAGCGACGATGACATAGTAAAAGCCTCCGAACGGATCAAGGTTTCCGAAACTCTGAAAGCCACTCAGGCCGTTGAAGCCACCGGTGAGCTTTGTGGCTGACCCCGCAATCTGTTCAGCGATCATGGCAAGTGCGAGTGTGATCAGCGAGAAGTAAGGGCCACTTTCACTTCGGCCACGAAAAATGAGTGTTGCCAGAAAGAAAGAAAACAGAGCCACGGCGAGCAATACAAATGCGGAGAGGAGAAGCTGCTGGAACATGTCAGCCCCAGACCTGAGCGTCAATGCAGTGACGTATGCGGAAACACCGAAAAACAGAGCCTGGCCAAGAGGTAGTATACCGGTCTTACCCCAAAGAAATCCAATTCCCTGAGCCGCAATTCCATATATCAGGTAGAGCCCAATCTGATACGCGGTGAATTCTCCAAGAATTTCGGGAACCAATAGGAGCAACGCCACCAATATGCTAACGGGAAGAAGAACAAATGCCATCTGGCTTAAGCCATAGAAAGAGGATCGAGACAATGAGGACAGCCATGTAGCCGTATGTCTGGTTGGCAATGGCACCAAGAAAGGACTGGGTGCCGGCAATGATTGCCACTCCAATTCCGAGTCCGTCGAGTCCGCCGAGACCGCCAATGACGAGGGAGAAGAATGACCGGATCAGATAGTCGAGACCCATTATGGGTTCGATACGGATCGTCGGTGCCAGGACCAGCCCCGCTAAACCAGCGGTGCAGCAGCCGAATACAAATGCCCCAGCGGAAAGGCGCGAAGTGTTTATGCCGACTGCTTCCGCCAATTCACGGTTGTCGGTCATCGCCTTTATCCTGGTGGCAAGACCTGCACGTCTCTCCCAAAACAGGAGCCCGGAGAATCCCAGAACAATTCCCGAGATGACAGCAATCCGATAGGTTGGGTATTCGGTTCCGAAGACGACCGACGTGCCCGGCAAAGGAACGCTTACCGATTGGTAGCCCCGTCCAAACAGCCATTCCACCATTTCACGTAGAAGAATGGATATGCCCCAGGTGGCCAGAAGGCTATCAGACATCCGTCCATAGAGATGACGGACAATGAGTCGCTCCAGAACGAAAGCAACCATTGCAACCGTAACAAGGCAAACCGGGAGTTGCAGCCAGCTGGGCATTCCAAGACTTGAGGTGATGACCGGGGCATACGCCCCGATCATGACGAACTCACCATGTGCCATGTTCATTATCTTCAGTTTGCCGAACACGATGGCGAGTCCCAGTGCGACCAGACACAGAGTGCTGATGCTCCAGACCATATTCATGATCAAGACCGGCGACATGGCAGAAAGTTCAGTCTACGCAGGTTTCGGAAGACCGTACCTTTTCGAACGATGCGACAATATCGAAAGTGCCTCCCGTGCCATCTGCGAGATAGATGGTCTGGGACATATGGCGACCGAGCAGCACGTTGTCGCCTCTTGGAGTGCTCCACTCTAAGCCTTCCGCCACCGCGTCCATAGCCGCAACACCGATGCTTCCGGCCTCATTCGCTAGCGCGGCAAGAAGCATCAGCCCTTCATAGGTGGACTGGCCCAGGCCGTTCAGGATCGGAGCATTCGTGCCGAAGGTTGCCATGTATTCAGCTGCGAAGGACTTCGCCTCCTCGGTCGTGATCGAACCGAAGTATCCGGATGAAGAGAACAACCGGTTGGCATTCTCCGGACCGATGCCTGCCAGGGTGTTTTCCTCGATCAGCGTGCCGAGGCGGATGGCCCGGGCGTCTAGCCCAAATCCCGCGAAACCAACATTGAATCCAACGGAACCTCCGCCCACCAAGGTAATCAGCACCGCGTCGGCGCCGCTTTCCTGAATGCGCTGCAGCGATGAATCAAATTCTGACACTGTGAAAGGTACGTATTCCTCGCCCACCACCGTACCGCCTGCATCATTGATGTACTCATGTGCCAGAGCATTCGTGTCGCGTGGCCAATTGTAGTCGTGACCAATGAGATACCATTTCGAGACGCCCTCGATATCCATGATGTGTGGAATCACCGGTGCCAGCTGTTGGCTGGGGGTTTCGCCAGTGATGTAAAGCCCAGAGGCGCATGAGTTGCCCTCGTAGACAGGCGTATAGACATAAGGTATCTGGCCTCCAAATCGGCCAATCAGGGCCTCACGCACAGCGGAATCATGCATGCCGACGAAAGCCTGCACGCCGTCACCTTTCCAAAGCCGAAGAGCCGCCTGCGCGGCTTCCGCAGGCGGGACACCAACATCCGCGAAAATGAGTTCGATCTCCTCACCGTTGATTCCGCCGGTGGCGTTGATCCTTTCCGCGGCAAGCATGGCGGAGTTTCTCGCTGATGGACCGAATAGCCCTCCAGGTCCGGAATCAGGCACCAGTACACCGATCCTGACGTCGGCGCCGACGGGGCCGCCAGCCAGGAATGCGGTCACTGCGACGCAGGATGCAACATTTGAGAGTTTCCTTACCATTTTGTTTCTCCCTTGCTTGCTATGGGGGTCTAGTGCGCGAATGCTCGCTCCACCGCCGAGGCGAGGCCCAGAAGGGATCGGTCCTTTCCCGGCAGGGCGTCGAATTCAATTCCGACGGGTAGATCCGAAGCGCCCGGACAGGGTAGTGAAATTCCCGGTGCACCGATGTTCGAACCGGAATCGGTATTTCGGATGTAGGTGAGAAAAGTCGAAACACGTTCGCCGTTCAACTCGACCGTCTCATCCTCTCCAATGGGGCGTGCCGGAAGGGGCGTCGTGGGAAAAACGATCGCATCGAGTCCATGCGCCTGAAAAGTCTCTTCGTAGATGCGCCGCAAAGTCGGCCGGTGTTTCTCCAGAGCAGCTTGATAGACGCCTTCGGGTATTGCCCCTTCTCCATATTGATTCCGGAGGACGTCGGAAACGTCCGGAGATGCGATGCTCTCGATGAGCGCCTCGAACGTGACATGCGGGGCATGTGTGGCGAGATAGGCCGGAAGGTCGCGCATGACTTCGTAGAATGCCACCGGGAAGCCGAAAGCCAGATTGTGGGGCCATATCTCCTCAAGACTGATCTCGATAAGTGAAGCGCCTGCACGGGTCAGACACCCGAGCGCGGTCCCGACCTCGTGCTCCACCATGGGGTCCAGGTTGTCGTAGAACGTCGGACGGGGAATGCCGAGCCGCACCGAGGTTAGGTCGACGCGGACGGTGTCGCCTGGATCGCTTGCGAGGATAGTGTCCAGCAGGACAATGTCCCGAACCGATCGGGCGATGGGCCCCACCGTGTCGCGAGTCCGGGAGATGGGTATGACTCCGTCGCTGGGATAGCGGGTGGTTGATGGCCTGAATCCGATGACGCCGCAGAGTGCGGCTGGAATTCGACAGGACCCACCTGTGTCAGTTCCCAGTCCCGAGGGAAATATGCCGGCCGCGACCGCAGCCGCTGTGCCGCCTGAGGACCCACCGGGGATCAATGCAGGATTGATTGGATTCCTCACAGCACCGAATCCGGTGTTGTTGGAGGTAATGCCAAACGCAAGCTCGTGCATGCTGGATTTTGCGCCAATGAATCCGCCCGCAGCGACGATCCGCCTGACCACGCCTGCATCGGTGTCCGGGGTGTGGTTTCTGAGTGCTGGCGTACCGCCGGTGGTCGGGAGCGTGCTTGTGTTGATATTGTCCTTGGCAACCAGAGGCAAGCCGGCGAGAGCACTCTCTGGATGTGCTTGTGCCGTTTCCTCCGCCCGTTTGACGATATTTTCTGCGTCGATACTGTAAAGCGCGTTGAGACCTGCGCTTGCTTGCGCCCTTTCGATCAGGGCTTCCGCATACGCTCTTGGGCGAATGGCACCTTGCCGGATCGCGTTGGCGGCACCAAATGTGTCCAGTTCCGCGAGATCGCTCACCATGAATCGACGTCTCTCCTCAGGCCGAGTGCGAAGAGGCTAGCAAGTCGGTGGCACGTCAGGCTATCGTCACAAATGATGGTTTTTCAATGTCAGGAACTGCGCAAGTTGAGATCGCCTCCTGAGGCCGGACTTCCGGAAAATGGACGTGATGTGGGATCTCAGGGTCGGCTTTGAAATTCCGAGTTTGCCGCAGATTTCGCTGTCCGTGAGCCCCGTAACGAGAAGATCGGCGACTTCCGATTCGCGTGCCGTAAATCCGAAGTCTCCGGCGACCTGCACAAAGCGGTGAGCGGGCATGGCTCCGTCGCGGCTGTGGGCTCTAATCAGCGCGTTCACGAGGCTAGGTCCAATGGCGTCGACTATTCGGGCGTCGCGTACCGAAAAGTCCTCCCGGGACGCTCCGCGCCAGATCCGTAGGTCGCCGATGTTCTCTCCCCGATCGTAGGCGAAATAATTCAGTCCGAAACAGAGTCCGTCCTTCTTGAGGAAGTCATTGTAGAATTCCGTTCTTACCAGCCTTTCATGGCACATGACATCGCTGACCGGTGTCGCGTGGCGTCGCCTCTGTAGAACCGGAGTGATCGGATCATTGAACTGGAAATAGGTCTCGTAGCGACGGAGATTGTCGTCCGTCATGTTGATTTGAACGCAGGAGACGAAGCGTTGGACGGCTTCATCCCATATATAGGAGGCGAAGTAATCCGCGTGGAGCAGATCAAGCAGCTTCTTTCCCACCCGCCTGCGCACTTCGAAGTGATCGAACTCACCGCTCAAGTCGCGCATAATCGAGAAGATCAGCCTGGATTCTGTGTGTGTTAGGTTCACAATCCACTGTCCTGGGGTCGGCATTCCGCGTTTGCGCCGAATTGTAGTGTGTTTGGTGGTCGATTCGAACAAAGAAATTCCTAATGCCATGACCGCACCCTACAACCCCTCCAGAAGAATGGACCAACCAGGGCCCTGATATCTCTGCCAGACAAAGCGCAACGGAACGTTGCGCAGACACGGATCAAGAATATTCGAAGAGCCATGGCAACCGGACAGGTCACACGAGTTCCGGCAATAGCTCCAATTGGAACACGACAGTATGGAAAGGGAACATTCTCCGGCAATGCGCGGCGAATCACCGGGATTCCGGACCTTTTCAGCTTTCGCCAGATATCTGGGCATTCCCCAGAAAAAGGTCATCCTCTTGAGGAATTCGGGACGAACCGACTGGGAATGCGAACGTTGGGAGGCGGTGGAATGATATGCAGCCAAAGGGAGTCTGGATGATGAGGAACTCGATTGACCAGATATTGAGTCTGCGAAACCTTCCTGAAATCCCCTTCTCCTCTGCATGCGCTTCGGACCGGACATGGAAAGTCAGACAGGGATGTACTCGACTGTCTCACCAATTCCACGGGGACGGTCGCCGATGGGCCGGACCAGTAATGCGTTCGCTTCAGACAGAACTGTCAGGAGACTGCTGTCCCGGCGATCAAACGGAGTGATTCCCTCTTCGGACACCTTCGTGCGCATGTAGTGTTCGCGGGGACCGTTCGGACCTATTTCCATAGCAAGCGGGGCCCTGCGCCGCTCCGCTGGTCCGTGTTCAAGCCCGAGCATCGCGCGAATGAGTGGAAGGACAAAGACCTGTCCACAGACCAATGATTATACTGGATTGCCTGGAAGGCCGATCATCGCGCTTCTTCCTACGTGCCAACGGTCATTTAATCAGCGGAACTTTCGATGGCCTTTTGTGCATAGCCCGTTGAAATGAATTGGCAGTTCACTCGAGAAGGCGGTCATTTCCAGAACTCTCGGTGCCGTAATTGGTGCGAGGGTGGATTCCGGGCACCGCCCGAGGGAAACCCGGAAAGACGCTCTTTCTCGATACCCGCCAATCAGGATGGCGGGGGAATGCATCATGGCGGGAACCTTGTTTCCATAACGGAGGTCCCGACATCGAACCGGTCCTCGACCAGGCCGTAAAGCCCGCCATCCTCCTGCGCCAAGGCCTAGCGAGGGGGAAGCGCGTTCGCATAAATGCCATCGCCAGCCTGTCGAAGCTGCCATCGCAGTAGGAGGCCGGAGCGATGGCTCAAATCAGATCAGGAACCAATGATCGGGACTGCTAGGCCCAGCATTCCGGCGATTGCCAGCAACATACGCGTTTCGCAATGTCTTCCTCCAGCAGGGTAATGTCGGTCCTGTATTCAGTCTGCATTGTGTTCATGCGTTCCTTCAGAACGGTGGCGGCGCACGGAATCTCTCGGAGTGGCTTGGGAAGCGTTCAGGTGGCGTCCAGAGGCGAAGCCCACTCAGCAGGTCTTTTGCCGCGGGCGTCAGCGTTCAAGCGCAAGTACTCGTCCATGAACCGATCCATTGTATGGTTGTAGACCATCAAAATCTCGATCCCTACCTTCCGCTCCGAAGCGCGACACCGGCCAGTTCCGCAGCGGGACGGAACCCGACCGCAGCCCTGCCGGACGTGCTCGCGAATTCCCGGATTCCTAGGGTAATCGCATTTGGGCTTCTGTCGTCGCGTTGATGCCTGAAATCATCCAAACCTGACCAAAATCGCGACAGGAGCGCAACCGGCGGCACAGTTGGGAATGGAAGTGGCGTGTCTGTCGTTGCCCGAACTTTTTTCCGGTCAATGTCACACTCATTGACTTTGGACTCCTTTAATTCTCTAAGGTGGGTTCATGGGCCAAGCTGCATGCAAATCTCTGATCGGACCCGCTGATCCAGCGCCGATCGAAGTTTTGCATGACGAAAGTCCGTCTGATCTAGTGCTTGTCTGTGAACATGCCGGGCGGGCAATTCCAGAGGCGCTCGGCATTCTTGGCATTAGCGAAGACGTGTTGAATTCCCACCGTGGATGGGACATCGGTGCTGAAGAAGTCGCCCGCAGGCTGTCAGATGCATTGTGCGCACCATTGGTCATCCAAAGGTATTCGCGGCTGGTCATTGATTGCAATCGCCCGCCAGACAGCCCTGACTCGGTGCCACCGATGAGTGACCATCAGGACATTCCCGGAAACCGCATCGCAAGCCGAGCCGAATTGGCTATGCGTGTGAATGAAATCTTCTGGCCTTTCGATCACGCGGTGACCGAGGTGTTCCGGCGCTGGAAGCGGCGGGCGGCATTCTCGATTCATTCATTCTCGCCGCATATGGGCGGTGAGCAACGCCCGTGGCACGCGGGCTTTCTGACGCGGGCGTCGACGGATACGGCTGAGCTACTGATGCGATCTGTAGATGGTCGGCAGCCGGGCCTGACCCTAGCGCTCAATGAACCCTACCAGATCGACGACCAGACCGATTGGTTCGTCCCTCGCTACGCTGAAGCGCTTGGGCTGCCGCATTGCCTGATCGAAATCAGGAATGACCAGATCATTCATTCTGATGGTGCAAGGCTATGGGCCGGGATTCTGGCTGGTGCGATAGGGGAGTTCATGGAGGCGAATGCATGTCTCTGACAAGGGAAGTTCCTCTTGATCCGGAATGCTCGGTGCTTCTTTTCATCGATGTGCAGAATTTCGCGGCCCATCGGGAGGGCGGTGAATTCAAGGGTCTTTCCCAAGAGGAATTCAACCGGAAGTACGGCTGGTTCTTTGACGAACTGGACACTCGGGTCATCCCGAACATGCGGGCGATCCAAGACGCCTGCCGCGCAGCAAAGGTCGAAGTCATGTACACCACGATTGAAAGCCTTACATTGGATGGTCGGGATCGTTCCCTCGATTACAAGATCACCGGATTCAACGTTCCCAAGGGTTCCTGGGACGGCAGGGTGATCGAACAGATCGCGCCCCAAGGCGACGAGATTGTCCTGCCGAAGTCCTCGTCTTCGGTTTTCGTTTCGACACACATCGACTACGTCCTCCGCAATTTGGGCGTTCGGCAGCTTGTCATATCCGGCCTCATCACCGACCAGTGCGTGGAAAGTGCTGTCCGCGATGCTTGCGATCTGGGCTATCTGGTCACCCAAGTCACAGATGCCTGCCTCACCTACAGCCAGGAACGCCACGACAACTCGCTCCGCACGATCAAAGGTTACTGCCGCCAAGTGTCGACCGCAGATCTGGTGCGGGAATTGGCCGATGCTTGAGCTGAAAGGCGTTTCAAAGACTTTTGGCGGCGTCAGGGCAGTGCAGGATGTGACGATGTCCATCGCCTCAGGCGAGGTGCGAGGACTGATCGGCCCGAATGGGGCCGGCAAGAGCACGTTGGTCAATCTCATATCTGGGTTGCTGACACATTCCACGGGCACGTTGTCGCTCGATGGCGAAGCAATTGGCGGCCTGTCTGCGCAAGGGCGCGCTCGGCGGGGCATCGCCAGAACATTTCAGAACCTGCGCGTCTTTGCCAGTCTGACCGTTCGGCAAAACATTGATGTTGCCGGATATTCCGGAGCAGCCAGCGGTCGTGGAGGCGGTGAGATATTGCCAGAGGCCATCCAGCGCTTTGGCCTCGTCGATAAGCTGAACGAAACCGCCGGTTCGTTGGCATACGGACAGTTGCGTCGGCTGGAGATCGTTCGCGCCTTGGCGCTCAGACCTCGGGTCTTGATGCTGGACGAGCCCGCTGCGGGCATGAATGAACAGGAGACCGAGGCACTGGCACAGGCGCTCAGGTGGGTTCGCAACCAAAGTGACTGTGCGATACTTGTGATTGACCATGACCTGAGGTTCGTCATGGCACTCAGCGAACGGATCACGGTTCTGAACATGGGAGAGGTGATCGCGGAAGGCACCCCACAAGAGGTTGCGGAAGACAGGCAAGTCATTCACGCTTATTTGGGCGAAGAACAGGAGCATGCCGCATAGGCGGGCTTCAAAAAAGGAGGAAAGAAAGATGAGAAAGACACCGATTGCATTGGCCTGTCTGGCATTGACGACACCGGCCGTGGCCGAGGACACGATCAAGATCGGGCTGGGCGTACCCATGACTGGCGACTATGCGCCCTATGCCGAATGGCAGGGTGCGCGTTGCATGGCCGAAATGATAAATGCCGATGGTGGCGTCAATGGAATGAAAATCGAAGTCTTGACACAGGATTCCGGTGCTGACACCCAGACCGCGATCAGCCTGGCCCAAAAGTTCCTGGATGAAGGTGCCGTGATGCTGGGGACCATTCCTTTTTCGGATACAATGATCCCGGTGGCGCAGGTGGCGCAGGGGTACGGCGTATCGATCTTCCAGCCGCAATCGACGCAGGTTGAAATGCATGCCGGCATCGTCAACAACTTCTTCACGGGTGTTTCGCCCGATCCCTTCACCGCAACGGCGGCCGCCAACCACGCGCTCAGCCTCGGCGTCAGGAACGTGGTCTTGATGACGTCGGATGAAGGCGGATCATGGTCGGCGCGGACCCCTCTCTGGTTCGGAGAAGTCGTGGAGGCCGGTGGCGGCAAGATCTTGACCAAGATGAACTTCTCTTTCGGGACCTCGGATTGGTCACCGCAAATTGCCGAGATGAAGGCTCTGGACGAGGATATCGATGCTGTCTATATCTCGTCAATCATGCCTGACATCGCCGTGCTGATTCGCCAGCTGAGGAGCGCGGGCATTGACTCGTATGTCGTGGGTTCAGATGGGTTTGACGACCCCTCGCTGGACGCCATTGGTTCGGACGATCCCTCGGTCCTCGATAAAGTGTTCTTCGCCACCTTGGCACCTAGCCACGCGGAAAGCGCCGTGGTTAAGTTCATGGCGGATTGCCGTGCCATGGGAATCGATGTGCCGGGCCTGTTCCCTGCGACCGGTGCGGACACGGTCAAGGCAGTGGCTTGGGCGGTCGAACAGTCAGGAAGCACAGATCCTGTTACTATCGCCGAGACCATCCGCAGCGCGGACAGCATTCCGGTGCTGACCGTGGACAGCATCTCCTTCAAGGATACAAAGACGTATGCGCAGCGAACCATCCCCGTAATCGGCTACGAAGGCGGCAATCGGGTTTTGATCTCGAATGAGATTCCCGCAAACACGCCGATTGACTGGAACTGAATCCGTCGGGCGGGGCCACTCTGGCCCCGCCCTTGCCGGACCCCGACATGCTGCATGTTGAAGACCTGAAAGTGTATCACGGTCCGATTGAGGCCGTGCACGGTATTTCGTTTTCTGTCGGCCTAGGTCAATGTGTCTCATTGCTGGGACCAAACGGGGCAGGAAAGACGTCAACAATTTCGGGGATCACCGGTGCGGCCAGATCCACTGGGCGCATCACACTATTGGGTGAGGATTTGACCTCCCTGCCTGTCGAATCCCGCATTCGTCAAGGAATCGCCTTGGTTCCGGAAGGGCGGCGAGTGTTCGCAAATCTGAGTGTCGAGGAGAACCTCCGTCTCGGCGGGGCGCATCGAATGGACGGGTTGGCCGCGCGGATCAGTGACTGGTTTGACACCTTTCCGATTCTCGGGGAGCGACGGGATCAGTTGGCAGGTACGCTTTCCGGAGGCGAGCAGCAAATGCTCGCGATTGCCCGCGCCCTGATGGCACAGCCTCGCATCCTTCTCTTGGATGAACCCAGCCTTGGACTGGCTCCCAGGATTGTCACTCAGATATTCGCAATGATCCAGCGGCTGAGTGAACAGGGCATGACCATTCTGCTGGTGGAACAGAATGCCACACAAGCGCTGCGCCTTTCCCACCATGCATTCCTTTTGAACAATGGTCGAATTGTTGCGAACGGTAATTCTGAGACGCTTGGTGGCAATGATGCCCTCATGGCGGAACTGACGGGTCTGACCTGACATGGAGTATATTGCGCAACAAGTGATGAATGCCCTGTCGTTCGGCGCGGAATATGCGCTTCTGGCACTTGGCTTGGCGATAGTCTTTTCGATCATGGGCATGGTCAACTTTGCCCATGGTGAGATCATCGCCGTTGGTGGCTACACCATGGTGGGAATTGCGGCCCTTTCCCTGAACAACCCGCTGATCGTCGTTGGGGCCGCAATTATGGCAGCGATATTGGCTTCTGTCACCTTGGAACGCGTGGCGTTCCGGCCCGTTAGATATGCCGATCCGACAACTGGCCTTCTGACGGCTTTCGGCGTGTCGATAATGCTTCAGAACTTGTTCCTGCTCCTGGTCTCTCCCCGCCCCATCGCCGTGACCTCAATCTACTTTCTGGAATGGCCGATGGAGGTGGGCGGCATCCGGATATCGTCGCTGCAACTATTTGAGACACTCGCAACCGTCATCGTCATCGTGCTGATGATGCTGTTTCTCAGGCGTACAGCGCTGGGGCTAGCCATGCGAGCGGCGGCGCAGGACTTTGAGATGGTGCGCCTGACCGGCATCCGCGCCAATCGAGTGTTTGCCGCCGCCTTCCTGATCTCGGGCCTGCTTGCGGGAATCGCCTGCGTCTTCATCATGGCTCGTCGTGGTTCGGTGGATCCCCATTTGGGTTTTGATCCCGTCCTGAAGGCTTTTGTCGCCTGCGTCGTCGGTGGCTTCGGCAGCCTGCCGGGCGCGGTTTTGGGCGGTTTTCTGCTGGGTGCAGTCGAAGTCGCCATGCTTGTGATGCTGCCGCAGTCGCTGGGAGGCATGACGGATGCGTTCGTCTTTGGAATCATTGCCTTGCTTCTGATCTGGCGGCCTGACGGCATTCTGACCCCCCGTAGCGAACGGGGGGACAAGCAATGACCGTGTCGCGCAGCCAAAAGCGAGGGTTGATCGGTGCCACGCTGCTCGCGGTGCTGCTCATTTCGATCGGGATGGTCACGGCCCATTTCGGATCCGGTTACCAGCTACGCATCGTCTACGGCGCTTACGTCAATCTGATGGTGGTTCTCGCTTTGCAGGTTTTCATGGGCAATGCCCGGATCACGAACCTGAGCCATTCGGCCTTTATGGGGATCGGGGCCTATGCGGCGGCGATCTGCGTAACGCCCGTCGCCATGAAGGAAATATCGCTGCCGAACGCACCTTGGGGACTCAGTGCATTCGAGTTGGATCCAATCACCTCGGCATTCGTCGCACTGCTGATCACGGGAGCGATCGCGTTTCTTGTCGGCCTGTTCATCGTGCGCCTTTCAGGCATCGGCGCAACGATTGTTTCGCTGGCCGTGCTCGTGATCGTCCATTCACTGTTCCTCTACCGAACTGATATCTTCAAGGGCAACCAGGCGTTTTTCGGCATTCCCCAACTCTTTACGCTAACGTCTGCAGTGGTCCTTGCCGTTCTGATGGTTTTCGTTGTCCGCGGTTTTCGCGAAAGCCGCTGGGGCATCGCGCTGAGGGCCTCTGCTGATGACGAGATCGGGGCGACCTCCATGGCCGTGGACGTCCATGGCCTACGGCTGATCGCTTGGGTGTTGTCCTGCGGCTTGTTGGCCGTGGCGGGGATCGCATACGCCTATTTTCTGGGCACGATCAGCGCGCGGCCATTTTACTTCAATCACGTCTTCCTAACACTTGCCATGTTAATCTTGGGTGGCATGCGCACGGTCACAGGAGCGGTTCTCGGCACATTCCTGATCTCGTTCGGCCTTGAATGGGTGCGGTGGCTTGAAACCGGACCCAAGATTTTGGGTTTCGACCTGCCCGAAGTCCTTGGCCTTTCGGGAGTTGCCCTGGGTGCGGTCATCGTCTTGACCATGGCCTTGCGGCCGGGCGGCATCATGGGCGATCATGAAATCGAGGAACTCGTTCTGGGAAAATAGGAAAGCGCATGGCCTGCAATCACACCATCCACAAGGATACCCATCATTTTGGGTGGGACAATGCAATGGAGCCGGTTCTGTCCGTCTCTCCGGGTCAAACCATCGAAGTGGAAACCATCGACGCCTCCGGTGGGCAGCTTGGTCGGGATTCAACACTGGATGACCTGAAGGGCCTGTCCTTTGACCACGTCAACCCTGTGACCGGTCCGATCTATGTGGAAGGAGCAGAGCCTGGCGATGCCGTCGCGGCGACGTTTCTGGACTTTAAGCCATCGGGTTGGGGTTGGACGGCCAACATCCCAGGTTTTGGGCTGCTGGCGGACCAATTCGGGGATCCGGCACTCCACATCTGGAATTATGACGCCGTGGCAATGAAGCCCGCCCTCCATGGTCCGGGGGGAAAGGTGCCTCTGAAACCGTTCGTCGGTACGATTGGTCTGGCCTTGGCTGAGCCCGGGCTGCATTCTGTGGTGCCGCCCCGTCGCGTTGGCGGCAATCTGGACATACGCGACAATGGGGTGGGAACAACGCTCTATCTGCCCGTCGAAGTTGAAGGCGGGCTCCTTTCGCTGGGTGACACACACGCTGCTCAGGGTGATGGAGAGGTATGCGGGACGGCCATCGAAAGTCCGATGGACGTGGCGATCAAAGTTGATCTTCTCAAAGGGGCAAGTCTGCCGTTCCCGCGTTTCGAAACAGAGGGCCCGATCTCCCGCCATTTCGACTCTCTAGGTTACTGGGCCACAACCGGGATCGGCGAAGACCTGATGCAAGCCGCACGTGATGCCGTTTCGGGGATGATTGATAGCGTGTCGTACCAAGCCGGAATGTCGGCACTCGACGCCTACATGCTCTGCTCAGTTTGTGGAGATCTGAGAATCAGCCAAATCGTTGATGTGCCGAACTGGACAGTGTCTTTCTACTTCCCGAAGGTGGTGCTTGAGTAGTTTCCAGACTTGCCGGTTACTTGTCCGCGAATGCTGTTGTTTCTCACTTTATGTCAGGGCAGAATTACCAGATTCATCCGGCTGCTCTACGTCGCAATAACTTGAAGGGAGTGCGATAGCTCTATGAAGGAATGCCTTCACGGCATCCGATTGCGCTGATCGGGAGTGTCTACCTGGAAAGAAAGAAAGCGGGAGAGGCGTCCAGATCAATTCGGGAATGTTTGTCTTCTGTCTGCTGACATAAACAGAGAAACACCGATTGCCTCAGAATGTACGCAGCCAAGCGAGCCATTCGCAACCGTCGCGACGGATGGGCGTATCGGAGCGACCTGTCCGCACGGGGCTTCGGTGCTATCATCCGCCCACTCCTAACTCGAGGTCCGGTTCCGTGCGAATCAGGCCGCCATGTGGATTCGTATGCGGCGGATACAGTCGGGGACGGTGGACTGGTTCACGACGGCCTGCGGCGGCGGGCTGATCAGGAGCGCGTTGGCCAGGGGGCCGGTCGAGCGTGAGGACTGGCGCGGCCCCGCAGGGCGGCCTGCCCGGCTTCGGCGCGGGCGCTGCTGCCGCAGTTCGCGGATGCGCTGGGCCTGCGCCTGCCGGAGGCAGAGGCGCTGGATCCCTGCCCCTCGACAAGGTCTCATGCAGGGCGAGGGCCAGCGGTGCGGATTCCATGGTAATTGACTTAGGGTTGGCGAGGCAGCGACTTGACGCCGCTTCGTCTTGTTGATCACTCCGAAATGAAGCGGTTTTGCACTTCGACTTCCTGCCGACGCATTAGCTTCCAGGCCGTTTCCATATGATCGGTCATGATCGTGCGGGCGCGGTCTGCGTCACCGTCGCGCAGGGCACTGACCAGCGCTTTCTGGTGGTCGTGGCCTTGTTGCCAAAGCTCAATATTGGGTGGAGAATAAAGGCGGCGATAGACGGTCAGGTCCGAGAGGAGGTTCACCATGAAATCAATGACAAACCCAAGCAGCGGATTGCTTGCCTGTTCTGCAAGGATGGCATGGAACCTGAGGGAGGCAACGTGCTGGGCACGCTCCTCTTCGAGATCGCGAGCGGGGCTGGAATATTGTGCAATGTTCCCTTCCAGCAATTGCAGCACATCTTCGGGCAGGTTGCCTGCCAGCGAGGCGGCCAATTCCGGTTCCAGCGTCAGTCGGAGTTGATAGATGTCGCCGATGGTCAGGTCCTTGAAAAAGAAATAGTTCCCCAGAAGCGCCTTGGCCCGCTGGCGGCTGACCTCATGGACGAAACTGCCGCCGCCGGGGCCGGTCCGCGTCTTGATGAGGCCCTGTGCTTCCAGAATGCGCATCGCCTCGCGAATTGTCCCCTTGGCCATGCCAAAGCGCACGATCAAGTCGGCCTCGCCAGGAAGGCGGTCACCGGCCTTCAGGCCCTCGGTGACCACCCAGTCCTTGATCGACTCGGCGACCTGAACCGGGCGGCTAAGCCTGGGCTCAGCGTTCGAGCGGGTGGTGACAGGCGGCAAGCTGGTCTTCTCCCATCGGTTTCAGATCAGGTTCACTTGCGCGGCAAAGGTCGGTCATCCGCGGACATCGCCCGGCGAATGCGCAGCCTCGCGGTGGGTTCAGCGGATCGGGAAGTTCGGTTCCTTTCTGTTCGAGCGCTGCAAGCGAGCGGCCCACGACCGGTGCGCTCTTGGCCAGCAGGCTTGTATATGGATGGCGAGGACGTGCAAAGATGCGTTCGGCGCTGCCGATCTCGACCACCTTCCCAAAATACAGGACAACGACCCGATCGCTGACCGCCTCGACCACCGCCAGATCATGCGTGATGAACAAATAGGTGAGGCCAAACCTTGTCTTGAGATCCGCCAAAAGGTTCAGAACCTGCGCCTGAACGGAGACATCCAAGGCCGAAACCGGTTCGTCCAGTACAATGATTCGGGGGTTCGCGGCCAGCGCCCGGGCAATAGCGATCCTCTGCGCCTGCCCGCCCGAGAATTCATGAGGGTAACGGTCAAGAAACTCTTCGCGGAGGTTCACGGATGCGAAGATCTCGGCGATGCGCCTGTCACGATCGGGTTTCGCCATGCCGTGAAGCCGCTTTAGGGGCGCTTCCATGATCTGCCGAATCGTCCTGCGCGGGTTCAGGCTGCTTTGCGGATCCTGGAAGACGTACTGTATGAGCTTGCCGAACTCTGCATGGCCGGTGCTGCCAAGCGCCTTGCCTGCGATTTCGATTCTGCCCGCGGTCGGCTCCAGCAATCCGACAAGCATTCTCGCAAGGGTTGACTTGCCACATCCGGATTCGCCCACGACGCCAAGGGTTTCGCCGACTTCCACCTGAAACGACACGGGCCGCACCGCGTGCGTGCCGGGCGGGGCCGCGCCGAAGAGCGGCCTTGTCCGCAGGAAGGTCTTGGCCAGATGCTCAACCTTGAGCGCAGGCGTCACGGCGCCCTCTCAGGGAAGAGGCACCTGACGGCGCGGAGGGCCGGACCTTGCAGGGGAATCTCGCCCTGCCGGCAGTTCACCTCTGCCTTGCTGCATCGGGGCGCGAAGGCACAGCCGGGCTGCAGGTCGTCCAGCTCCGGCGGCAAGCCCGGGATCGCGGCCAATTCGCGGCGGCCGCCGCCCAGTGCAGGCACGCAGGCGATCAGGCGCTTGGTGTAGGGATGCGCAGGTGCGCCCAGCACGGCTTGCGTTGGCCCTTCTTCCACAATCCTGCCCGCATACATCACCGCGACCCGATCACAGAGCTGCGCAACGACACCGAAGTCGTGAGTGATGAAGATGATCGCCAGACCTCGTTCGCGGCGGAGGTCATCCAGGAGACACAGAATCTGCGCTTGCACCGTCACGTCCAGCGCTGTGGTTGGTTCATCCGCGATGATCACGTCCGGTTCATTGGCGAGCGCCATCGCGATGCCAACGCGCTGACGCATACCGCCGGACATTTCGTGGGGGTAGTCGTCGACACGGCGCTCCGGGTTCGGAATTCGCACGTCATTCAACAGCTGGATGGCGCGCATGCGCGCTTCTGATTTCGGCAGGGCGCGATGCGACCGGATCGTTTCAGTCAGTTGTTGCCCCACGCGGTAAAGCGGGTGCAGGGTGGCAACCGGATCCTGGAAGACGTAAGCGATCCGGTCGCCACGTTTCCGGCGGAGCGTCTCATAGGGTGCGCCTATCAGGTCCTCCCCGTGAAAGCGCACCGCACCGCCGGTGATCACGCCGGGAGGAGACGCAACCAACCCCATGACCGACAGCGCGGTGACCGATTTGCCCGAACCCGATTCGCCAATGACGCCTAGGCAGTCGCCGGGCTTGACCGACAGTGAAACGCCGCCCACGGCGCGATAGCTGCGCTTGCCGATGTGGAACTCCGTGCGCAGGTTCTGAATTGACAAAAGGTCGTCGGTGGCTGGCGGGATCTCGCCTTGACGTCTGACTAGGGTCGCAGCGCACGGGCGAGAAAGCCCGCCCGAGCGCAGCCGCGGGTCGAGCGCATCACGCACGCCGTCGCCTAAAAGGTTGATTGACATGACAATCAGGAAAATCATCAGCCCCGGCACAATGGATGTATGGGGATGCGAGATCATCGCCGAACGCGCCTCGCCCAGCATTGAGCCGAGGTCGGCCTGGGGCGGCTGGCTGCCGAGACCGAGGAACGAAAGGCCGGCGGTTTCCAGAATCATCCAGCCGACGGTGGTGGACATGGAGATGACGATGACAGGCAGGACGTTCGGCAGGAGTTCGGTCAGGATGATGCGCGCATGGCCCATGCCTGCAAGCCGTGCGGCGTCAATGAATTCGCGACCGGCCAGTCCCACGGTGATGCCGCGGATGTTGCGGGCAAAGAAGGGAACGTTGACGGCAGCGACGGCGACCAGCGCGTTCATCAGGCCGGGACCAAGGGCGGCGACAATGGCCAGCGCCAGCAGGATGTACGGAAAGGCCATCAACATGTCGACCCCGCGCATTACAACATTGTCGGTGCGCCCTCCAAAATAACCGGCGACAATACCGATGGTCGAACCAATGATGGCTGCGATCAGTGCGGCAGCGACGCCGACGGCAAGAGACAGGCGCGTGCCATGCAAGAGGCGGCTCAGAAGATCGCGGCCAAGATGGTCGGTGCCCAGCAGGCGGCCATCGGCAAACGGCCGCATGAATCGGTCGGCGGTAGCGATCACGTTCGGGTCGTGCAGGGGCAGGAACGGTGTGGCCATGACCAGCAGCAGGATCGCCGCGATGACAACCACGCCCAGGGCCGCCAACCGGTTGCGGAACAGCAGCGTGAGAAAGGCGCTCATGTCTTGATCCTCGGGTCAAGCAAGCATTGGGCCACGTCCACCGCGATGTTGAACAGCACGTAGCAGGCGGCGACGAAGACAACGCCGCCCTGAACCACAAGAAGGTCGCGAGTCAGGATTGCATCGACCAGCATCCGTCCCACACCGGGCCATTGAAAGACGATCTCGACATAGACCGCGCCGGAAAGGACGAAGCCTGCTTGTATGCCCAGTACGGGAAAGATCGACACCATTGCGACCCGCAAGGCGTGGCCCATGATCACGCTCCTTTCCCTCACGCCGTTGGCTCGGGCGGTGCGAACGTAATCCTGTCGCAGCACCTCTAGCATGGCCGAGCGGCTTAGCCGCGCGATCACGCCGGTCGCCACGGCTGCCAGTGTCAGAGCGGGCATGATCAGATGGCGGATCAGGTCGGGAAGGTCGCCGCCACCATAGATCGCGTACATGCCGCTGACCGGCAGCCACCGGAGGTTCACCGCGAAGAGCAGGATCAACATCATGCCCAAAAAGAAGGACGGCACCGAAATGCCGATGAGCACCACGAAGGTGATGGCCTTGTCGGCAAGGCCGTATTGGCGGGTGGCCGAGACGACCCCGGCAAGGATGCCGAGGACCGAGCAGAGCACGAAACTCGTTCCGGCCAGGATCATCGTCGCGTTGAACCGTTCGAGCACTTCATCGATGACGGGGCGGTTAAGCGAGAAGGAACGGCCGAAATCGCCGGTCAGCATATTCCCCAGCCAGATGAAGTACCGCTTCACCATGGGCTTGTCAAGGCCCAGGTCCCGGTTCAGTTTCTCAACATTCTCGGGCGTTGCGTAGGAGCCGAGGATCGCGGTCGCCGGATCGCCAGGTATCAGGGACATGATCAGGAAAACGACGATGGTGATGCCGAATAGTACCGGGACCGCCGAAATCAGCCGTTTCAGGATGTAGCTGCCCATCCGAAGTTCCCCACAAGACAAGTTTCTTCAGGATAGACGTGCCAGGAACTTTTGAAAATTCCCCGCCCGGCGGAGAGACGCCCCGCCGGGCGGCATTGTCGCGTCAGTTCTTGATGACACCTCGCAGATGCAGCAGGAACGACGGTTCAAGCCTGAAATTCTCGACCCGATCGCTGGTCACGGCGTTCTGCTTCCAGTTGGCAACGAAGACCCAAGGCGCGTCTTCCTGGACGATGGCCTGCATTTCACGGTAGAGCCGTGCGCGTTCGTCCTGATCGGTCGCCGAGCGAGCGGCTTCAAGCAATTCGTCGACCTTGGCGTTGGAATAGTATCCCGAGTTGAATCCGCCCTTGTCAGGCCACGCTTCGGATCGCAACGCCAGGTATGGCAGCGTGTCCGGGTCGTTTGTCATCCAGGCCATTTCGGCCATGTCGGCCTTGCCTTCCAGTCCCGGATTCACTTCGCCCAGAAACGTGTTCCACTCGTAGGTTTCGATCTTGACCTCAAAGCCTACGGCCTGGAGGTCGGCCTGAATTGCCGTCCCCATGGGGACCGGATCCAGCATGCCTGAACCACCCTCGGTGACATAGAAAACCAGTTCTGCACCGTCGGTCCCAGCTTTGGCAATCAGCGCCCTCGCTTTCTCGGGATCGTAAGGATACGGTTCGAGTTCCTCGTTATAGGCCCAAGCAAATGCGGGCGGGGTCGGGCCCGCGGCCACGGTCGCGGTGCCTTCCAGCACATCCTTCACGATCGCTTCCTTATTAATCGCGTAATTGGCCGCCTGACGCACGCGCTTATCGGCAAAGGGTCCTTCCTTGGCGTTCAGGATCAGGAACCAGACATGCGGCCCGGCCTGCTCGGCAATAGAGAAGCCCTCGCCCGAGAACTGCACTAGGGAGGTTGGTGGCACTTCGACCATCATGTCGATGCCACCGGCCAGCATCTCGGCCACACGGGTGTTGGAGTCGGTAATCGGGCGGAAAACGACGGCTTGTGTTTCGGCTGCCTCTCCCCAATAGGCATCATTGCGTTCGATCACCACGGCTTCGTTCGAGCGCCATTCGGCGAACCGGAACGGTCCGGTGCCAGCGGGGTTGCGGCCAAAGTCCGCGCGATGTGCCTCAACCGCGGTCGGCGAAACAATCAGGCCGGTCGGATAGGCCAGATTTGACAGGAACGGTGCGTATGGCGCATTCAACATGAACCTGACGGTCATGTCATCGACGACCTCGGTTGCTTCCACGGCTCCAAAGAAGAAGCTCAAGGGGAACGGGCCGGTGTCGTGGTGGGGATGGTTCTCGTCCAGCATCCGGTCGAAATTGAACTTTACCGCCTCAGCATTGAAGGGTGTGCCATCGTGGAAACTTACACCGTCTCGCAGGGTGAAGGTGTATTCGGTACCATCGTCGCTAATGTCCCAGCCGGTTGCCAACGCCGGCTCGACCTCGAGCGTGCCGGACTTGTAACGGGTCAAACCTTCATAGATATTCACGAGAATCCGAAAGTCGTTGACTGCCGTGACCGCAGCCGGATCAAGCGATTTCGGCTCGGCAACCTGACCGACAATCAGTACGCTGGGAGGCGTCTGAGCCATTGCGCGTTCCGAATGTCCGGAGATGACAGCAACCGCTCCCGCGGCGGCGAGGAACAGACCCCTGCGGGTCCAAGGCATGTA
Organism: Paracoccaceae bacterium; assembly: GCA_965203605.1. GTDB lineage: Bacteria > Pseudomonadota > Alphaproteobacteria > Rhodobacterales > Rhodobacteraceae > JAPOUP01. The sequence goes on from OZ241902.1 coordinate 874,275, forward strand.
CTTCATCTGTGTTCTCCGTGTTGGATTTCTGTCCCGATAATTATCATGATAAATTGCATTGGTCAAGTTATCATGATAGCTTCCAGAGAACTTCTTTGGTGAGGCATGACCTTTTCAATTCTCGCACGTGATCCTGAAACAGGGGCAATAGGTGGTGCCGCGGCGACCGGGAGTCTTTGCGTCGGCGGCTGGGTGTTGCGCGGCGACCTCGCGGCGGGGATGTCGGCCAGCCAGGGAGCGGTGCCCTCGACCTTTTGGGGAGAGGATGTACTGCATTTCATGCGCGACCGTTCAGATGCCAATCGTGCCGTAGGGCTGGTGACGGCAAGAGACAAGGGACGCGAACACAGGCAGCTTTCGGCACTTGACATGACCGGTGGTACCGCAGCCTTTACAGGTTCCGAAAATAAGGACGTGAAAGGGAGCATTGAGTTCACTGGCGGCATTGCTGCCGGCAACATGCTGAAGGGGACAGATGTTCTGCCAGCCTTGGTGGATGGGTTTCTCAGTTCGGATCTCGCGTTCGGAGATCGATTGCTCGCATCTCTTTTTGCGGCCCGTGACGCAGGTGGAGACTACCGCGGCCTGTTGTCAGCGGCCCTGCTCGTGCTGCATTCGGACTGGCCGCCCCTCACGCTGCGAATCGACCACCACTCCGACGACCCGGTTGGCGCATTGAAGCAACTGCATGAGAAGGCCACTACTGGCGACTATGCGGAATTGGCTCGGCAGGTGCCGGTGTTAACGGAAAGAGAGCGGGTGCTCGATTGATTGGCGCAGCATCTGCTGGATGAAGCGGACCGAGGCGGCCGGACGGTGCACGCCAATAATGGCATTTGGATAGACTTGCTGCGCCGCGTACGATTTCTTTCAGCCTCCAGGCCTATGGAATGGCGTGACTTTCCCGGGCGGGAGACTTCTTTCCGCCAAGGGCCTTACAGCCAGCCCGCGATTCGTATGCTTGCGGTGACGGACTACCTGAGGAACCGGACATGGACCAGCGGATCATCGGCATGAAGTCGACCACCTTCTCGGGGCGCCGCGTGAACCGGCGGCGGTTCGCCGACATCCAGAAGACCGTGGCGCTGCCGCCGAACAACAGCCGCAACGAGCTAGTGAAGATGATCTGCGGGCATCTCGGCTGGACGACGGCGAAGGGCGAATGCAGGGTCGGGGCCTGCCTCGGGGTGCCGGAACCCTGGAGAACCGTGGCATCCTGACGCTGCCGACGAGGCGGGAGGACAGCATTCGTGACATCATGGCCATCGACAGGCCGGCCTGGACTTCCGCCTCGACGGGGGCGACGACCTGCGCAGGTGCCTCGCCTATGACGCCATCACCGCGTTCCGGGTCTGGGACCTCTCCCTCCCTGCGCGGGAGAGAGGCCGGACGATCCGGCCAACATGTACGTCTCACTCGAGGACGTCTCCGCGCTCCTGGTGCTTGGCAGGCACCACGGGTTCGGGGCTCCTGCGGACCCCCAGACCTGACCATCGCAAGCCTCGCCGTCCTGACCGTCGTCTTGGCCGGATTCCGTTCATCGAAGCGCCAACCGCTGCCGGGCACGCGGAAGCTCTGGGAGGGGTGAAGCTGCTGTCCCACCCCGTCATCGCTATAATGGCCATGCAGGACTGGGGCGCAGGCAGGTCAGAGGTCGACGAGGACACGGATTCAGGAGTGATGGATTGATAGGGCCGGAGCGCCCGTTCATTCAAGGCGAGTCGCCGCCAATGGTGCTCGTCACCCGTCGAGGTGCAACCGCTCGTGCGGGGTCGCCTATATGTGCATCGGTGGTTCGCCAGTCCGGTGGTCGCAGCAGGCTTCGTTCGGACCTTCTCGTTGACGGTGCCGGTCTCGGCCCAGATGATGCCGGGTGCGGCAAAACCCATCGCTGCAAGCTGGCCTATCAACCAAAACTGCGAGGGCAGGTCGAGATACAGGGAGATTTCCGGGCGAAAGTCTTCCGCAGGAACTACGCCAGATCCCAAGTGATGCCGGATCTGGTCCGTTCCGCCGCTAAGCGAATGTTTGTTTCCCGCATATGTCACAGTCATCCACAGGTATAAGGGCATTCCCTAGAAAGAGATCATCCTCTGGAGGAATTCGGGAGGAACCGATTGATAGTCCCAACGTTGGGCTTCGGGGCTTTACGCAGCGAGATTGGAATCCCGATGGGAGAGACTTCGATTGGTCTGGCCTCGAGGCCGCTACAACTTCCTGAAAGTCCCGCCCCTCTGCATGCGCTAGGGACCGGACGTGGATAGTCAGACAGGGATGTACTCGACTGTCTCGCCAATTCCTCGGGATCGGTCACCGATGGGGCGAACCAATAGTGCGTTCGCTTCAGACAGAACTGTCAGGAGACTGCTGTCCTGCCGGTCGAACGGAATGATCCCTTCTTCGGACACCTTTGCGCGCATGTAGTGTTCGCGGGGACCGTTCGGTCCTATCTCCATGGCAAGCGGGGCCCTGCGCCGCTCCGCTGGTCCGCGTTCAAGCCCGAGCATCGCACGAATGAGTGGAAGGACAAAGACCTGACCACAAACCAGTGATGATACCGGGTTGCCTGGAAGGCCGATCATCGCGCTTCCTGCCAAACGTCCGGCCATCACAGGTTTGCCCGGTCGCATGGCAATCCGAAAGAATGCCTGCTCCATTCCCAGTTCCCTGGCGACTGAAGCCACAAGGTCGTGGTCGCCGACCGAGGCGCCACCGATGGTGACAATAAGGTCCGCCCCCCTTGCAAGTTCGAATGCCGTCCGAAGGCTGGCGACGTTGTCTCGCGCGATCGGCAGTATTCTGGACTGCGCCCCCTCAGCCTCCAGCATTGCCTTGAGCCCAAAGGCATTGGATGCCACGATTTGATCGGACCGCGGAATCTCCCCGGGCATGACGAGTTCGTCTCCTGTGGCAAGCAGCGCCACAATGGGGCGGCGGGCGACGGACACGACATCAACATTCATTGAAGCAAGCAGAGCGATGTCGGCTGGCCGTAACCTACGTGGTGCACTGACCGTCATTCCGATCTGGAAATCCGAGCCAACGGGACGGATATAAGTGCCGGTATCCAACCCATCCTTAAGCGCTATTGTGTCTCCTGCGCGGGTCACATCTTCCTGGATGACCACCCTATCCGCTCCATAGGGGACTGGCGCACCGGTGAATATCCGTATCGCTTCTCCCTCACAGACGGAGCCATTGAAGCCATGCCCCGCGGCGGAGGAACCGATGACCCGAAGGGTTGCACCGGGGACCGCTTCATCACTTCGCATTGCGTAACCATCCATCGCAGATGCACGAAAGGGTGGCTGGTCGCGACGGGCACTTACCGGCGTCGCTAGCACGCGACCCGCCACCGATGGGAGCGGCGCGCTTTCAGGCGGCATGGGTCCCGCAAGGTCCAGAATTTGGGACAGGGCTTCTGAAACGGTAATCACTTCGCCTCGTAACGCCCTGATTTCCCGCCATCCTTGAAGGTGAGTCTGATGTCACTGATTTCCATGGATCGCTCGATGGCCTTTGCCATGTCGTAAATTGTCAGGGCAGCCGTCGAAACAGCTGTCAGCGCCTCCATCTCCACACCGGTGGTGCCAGTGGTCTTCACCGTGGCCCTGATGCGGATGCCCGGAAGTTGGTGGTCAGGTGTGAGGTCAACGGTGACTGCGGCGATCGGCAAAGGATGGCATAAGGGGATCAGGTCCGCCGTCCGTTTCGCTCCCATTATGCCGGCCAACCGAGCTGCGCCGAGGACGTCTCCCTTCCTGGCTTGACCTTCGATGATCGCATCCAGTGTTTCCCCGGACATCTTCACGCACCCGGCGGCCGTCGCGGTGCGTGACGTCACCGGCTTGTCAGAGACGTCGACCATTCGGGCGCTGCCGGATGAATCGATATGCGTGAGCCTTGTCATCGGGGAGGCACCGGGTTGGCAACAAGCGCACGCGTTGCCTCTTTCACATCGCGTTTTCGCATCAGGCTTTCCCCGATCAGAAATGCCCGTGCACCATGACGAGCCATGTCTGCGAGGTCGGCTGGTGTGCTGAGCCCGGATTCGGAAACCGTGAGGCGGTCTGATGGAACCCGCGCTGACAGGGACCGTGTGGTCTCGAGTCTGGTCTCGAATGTCTTCAGATTGCGATTGTTGATTCCGATGAGTCGGGATTTGAGCCGCAGGCCGCGCTCAAGTTCGGTCGCATCGTGAACCTCCAAGAGAACGTCCATGTTCCATTGCATTGCAGCATCTTCCAGTTCCGCTGCCTGACTGTCTGAAACGCTTGCCATGATAATCAGGATACAATCGGCTCCCAAGGCACGGGCTTCCGCCACTTGGTAGGGGTCATACATGAAGTCCTTGCGCAGGACCGGTAAGGAAACGGATCCGCGGGCGCTGCTTAGGTGGTCCGGCGCACCCTGAAACGACTGGGTGTCAGTCAGCACGCTGAGGCAGGTGGCGCCTCCGGCTTCGTAGGCACGAGCCAGCTCGGATGGGTCGAAATCCTCGCGGATCAGCCCTTTGGAAGGGCTGGCCTTCTTGATCTCGGCAATCAATCCATAGCCGTTTCGGGTTGCTGCCTTTAGCTGGTCGGCGAATCTACGTGTGGGCTTGGCGGCCCTTGCTTCAGATTCCACCTTGGCAAATGGACGGAGGGATTTGTTTGCGGCGATTTCGTCCAGCTTGTAGGCCTTGATTCGATCAAGAATAGTACCGTTCATCTGGTTGCCGACGTTACGCACGCCAACCCCTCCACTTTTGATTTCGCAGCACCGGAATCGATGCTTTCCGCCGCCAACCCAACACCGTCCTGGAGGTCGTCCGCCTTGCGTGCGACAACGAGGGCAGCCGCGGCGTTCAGCAGCACGGCATCGCGGTAAGCGCTTGCCGCCCCATCCAGTAGCTCCCGAAAGGCATCGCCATTTTCCTTCGGCGTTCCACCCTGAATTGCCTCGAATGGATGAACCGGCAGCCCCGCGTCTTCCGGCGACAGTTCGACCTCCTTCAATCCATCATCGAGCATAACGACCGACGTCGACCCACAGATGGAGAGTTCGTCAGTCCCGTCGGCCCCGTGTACCAGCCAGGCCCGTTCCGTTCCCAGAGTCTGAAGTGTCTCTGCCATTGGTCGGATCAGTTCGCGGGAGAAGGCGCCCGAGAGTTGGTACCTGACACCTGCGGGATTGGTGAGGGGGCCGAGGATATTGAAGATCGTGCGGGTTCCCAGTTCCGCCCGCACAGGCCCGACATGCGCCATGGCTGGGTGATGCATCGGAGCCATCATGAAACCGATGCCAATTTCATCCAGTGCGCGTTCCACGGTCGCGGGGCCAACCATTACATCGATGCCCATCTGGGCCAACAGGTCGGCGGCCCCGGATTTCGATGAGAGATTTCGGTTGCCGTGTTTGGCAACCGGCACGCCCGCTCCAGCCACCACGAACGCGGTTGCGGTTGAGATGTTGAGCGTGCCCTTTCCATCTCCGCCAGTGCCTACGACATCGATCGCCCCATCCGGAGCGCGCACCCCGTTGCACTTGGCTCGCATCACGCGTGCCGCCGCAGCATATTCGTCGACCGTTTCACCGCGGGTGCGCAATGCCATCAGAAAGCCACCTATCTGACTAGGGGTGGCTTCTCCTTCAAACAGGATTCCGAAGGCCGTCTCAGCCTCAATCAGTGTGAGCGGGCGATCGACAGCGGCGGCGATCAGTGGTTTCAGTGCATCGCTCATGCAGTCACCGGCACGAGATCAAGAAAGTTCTTCAACAGCTTGTGTCCATGTTCAGTTGCGATCGATTCCGGATGGAACTGCACCCCAAAGATTGGCAGTTCCTGATGCCGAAGCCCCATGATGGTTCCATCCTGGAGCCAGGCAGTGACCTCAAGGCAGTCTGGTAAGCTGGTGCGTTCGACAATCAATGAATGGTATCTGGTGGCCATCAGCGGCGAGGGTAGGCTGGCAAACAGGTCGGTGCACGAATGATGTATGCGTCCAATCTTGCCATGAACAATCTCATTCGCATGAATCACCTTGCCGCCAAACGCTTGCCCGATTGTCTGATGGCCCAGGCAGACGCCGAGCAGAGGGACTCCCGCATCCGCCGCCGCCAGCACGGTCTCAAGACAGATCCCCGCTCTGTCGGGGTCGCAAGGTCCCGGGCTGACGACAATGCCGTCTGGACGCAGGGACATGGCCTGCGTCACGCTCAGCACATCGTTGCGTCTAACTTCCACTTCCGCGCCAAGCTCGCCGAGGAAATGAGCGAGATTGTAGGTAAAGCTATCGTAGTTGTCGATCAGTAGCAGCATCGGATTGTCTTCTGCGAAAGTCTGTGAACCAGTCTGTGCGGTGTTAGGGTATACATGTTCAGAATCGAAAGCGGCGGTCAAGGTGCATGCCACGACGTCAAGACTCCGCAATTCATGAAGGAAGCCATCAAATGATCCACCGCGCACTGCTGGGATTGTTGATCGGTGCGTTCGGTGCCGGGGCAGCCATCGTCGTAGCGTCCGTGTTGGCGCCTGTAGTCGATTTAATGCCGCCGGGGCCCGAAGTTGGCGAGGCGGTTGCGCCGGGCTGGTCGGATTACCGGATCGAATTGCCGGAGTCTTTGCCTTTGATTCCCATGGTCGGTCAACGGTTGGCAGCAATTGGGTCGCCGGATGGTGCACAAACCATACCATCCGATCTCCATGCCACCACTGAGCTGTCTGGATGGCCAACACCAGACGAAACGACGGTCCACGTTCCGCCCTTTGTCAGTTCGCCACTGACTCGACCCGAAGTCGGTGTCATTCTGGAGTCGTTGCCGAAAAAGTGAACAGTCCCGCAAAGTACCCATCGCAGATGGCGCTCTTGCTAAATGTATGCGCGTGCGCATCGGTAATGTGCTGAATTGGGTCGGCACTCTAGCCTCACTGGAACCGTCCGGCTTCCTCAGCAGCCTTACGGATGGCCTGCGATTTCGTAACGGTCTCATCAAACTCGGATTGCGGGTCGCTATCAAACACGACGCCTCCACCAGCCTGCATGTAAAGCGTGCCATTCTTCAGGACGGCGGTGCGCAGAGCGATACACATATCCATGTTCCCGCCCGCACTGAAATATCCGACACCGCCGGCGTAGACCCCCCGTTTTTCAGGCTCGAGTTCGTCGATTATCTCCATGGCGCGCACTTTGGGTGCGCCTGACACCGTTCCGGCCGGAAGGCCGGCCAATAGCGCGGAGAGTGCGTCGTGGTCGTCCGAGAGTTCCCCAACCACATTGGAGACGATGTGCATGACGTGGCTGTATCGTTCGATCACAAACTGTTCGGTTGGACGCACGGTTCCGATTTTGGCGACGCGGCCCACATCGTTGCGGCCAAGGTCCAGAAGCATCAGGTGTTCAGCGCGTTCCTTCTCATCGGCCAGAAGCTCCCTTTCCAGCATGCGATCGGCCTCGGGCGTTGCGCCTCGGGGTCGGGTGCCAGCGACTGGACGGATTGTCACCTCGCCGTCGAAAACCCGAACCAGAATCTCGGGGCTGGCGCCGATAGCCTGGAAATCACCGAAATTGAAAAAGAACATGAATGGGGAAGGATTGGTTCGCCGCAGGCTGCGATAGAGTGCGAACGGGGGCAACTCAAACGGCACGGCCCATCGCTGGCTTGGCACAACCTGGAAGACATCGCCGGCGCGTATGTATTCCTTGGCTTTCCGCACCGCCGCAAGAAAGTCCGCGTGAGTGAAGTTCGAGACAGGTTCATCAAAATCCGCCACATCGCCAAGATCCCTGTTGGCACCGACCACGCTACGTTCCAGATCCTGAACCGCGTCCAGGACACGCTCCGCAGCCTGCGCATAGGCTGCCTTGGCCGACAGTCCTGAAGACACCCACGCCGGTGCGACAACGGTCACCTCTCCCTTGACGCCGTCAAGCACCGCGACAACGGATGGACGCAGCATCACCGCGTCAGGCAGTTTCAATGGGTCAGGATTCACGTTCGGAAGGCGTTCCACCAACCGAATCATGTCGTAACCAAGATAGCCAAACAGTCCGGCGCTGGCGGGCGGAAGATCGTCCGGGAGATCGATCCTCGATTCCTCGATCACTGCCCGCAATGTTTCCAACGGATCGCCTTCAAGGTTTTCGACAGCGTCCGGATCGAACCTAGCCGATCGGTTGAGTCGGGAAGCGGTTCCATGGCACTCCCAAACAAGGTCAGGTCTCATTCCAACGATCGAGTATCGGCCGCGGGTTTCTCCACCCGTAACCGATTCAAGGATGAAACTGTCCTTTCGGGCCGCCGTAAGTTTAAGCATCACCGAAACTGGCGTGTCGAGATCCGCGGCCAAACGCGCATAGACAAGCTGATTGCGACCGGCGTTGAACCCAGCTTCGAATTGGCCAAATGACGGGGTCAGTTGCATTGCCTATGGAAACTGTGCGTGGACCGCGTTGATCGCCGCTTGATCAAGCGAAACGCCAGTCCTGGCTTCCACCTCATGTGAATAGGCCGACAGCAATTCCGTGCTCAGCTCCTGCCTTGCGAACTGTCTGATCAGCTCGCGTTGCCTGGCGTTTGTGTCGTCGTCGGGGTCTGGAGGCGAGATTTCGTCAAGACGGACGATGTAAGCTGCGGACTCGCCCCTATGGACGGCTATGTCGCCCGTGGACATTTCGAAGACCATGTCCCGCAATCCGACCGGAGCATCGAAGAGGTATCCATCCCGACCCATATCGGCTTCCTGGCGCATTTCAATCCCGAGGTCCTCTGGCTTCGCATCGACCCTCAGCCGCTCGACAAGCGCCTGCGCCTGGGTCTCAAGCGCATCGGTGGTCGCTTTTGCCCGCCACGCAATCTCAACCTCGTCCTTCACATCCAGAAACTCCGGCAGACGCGGTTCCAGAATCGAATCGATTCTCAACGCAAACACGCCACCGTCTTCCAGTTCCGCAATCTCAGGAAAATCACCTTCTGCGGTATTGCTTGCGGCAAAACGGAATTCAGGATAGGCCGATATCCCATCGGTTGAGTCCGCTGTCCATTCCGCAACGCCCAATCGAAGTTCCGTCTCGTCGGTCAGTTCTTCGAGCGTCGCTCCACCCGCCAGCAGATCGTCAAAGTCCTCAATTCGGTCGGCAATGGCCCGTCGTGCCCGATCCAGCGCGAATTGATCGATGAGTTCGGCCCTGGCCACTTCAAAGGTCGTGTTTTGCGCGGCCAGAATTCCATTGATCCTGAATAGTGCGGGGCCAAATTCAGTCTCAGTGGGGCCAACGACTCCCAAGCCTTCGCTGGCGAACACTGCGGCTCCGGCGGCTCCCAGATCTGCCTCGCTCACGTCACCGAGGTCGATGTCGCTGAGCTCAAGATTCCGTTCTTCAACCAGATCCTCGAATGAGATGTCACCCGCATCTAGCCGCGACTTAGCCTCAGTTGCTTCATCGCCAAGGACAAGCCGCTCAACCAGCCGGCGCTCCGGAATGACATACTCGTGGATATTGTCCGCATAGAGTGCCCAGAGCGCACCTTCGTCGATTTCGATCGTATCGATCAGCATTTCAGGTGTCAGCCACGCGTAAGTGATTCCGCGCGTCTCAGGCAGCATGAATTCATCGGAATGCCGCTCGAAATGGCCTTTAAGATCAACGTCAGCTGGATCGGGTGTTTCGATCTTTAGTGTGTGAATATCAAGAGAGGCGAATGCGAAGCTGCGTCGTTCGCCGATGTAGCCAAGCACCGTGTCTATGTAGGTTTCTGGAACGGACACTCCCCCGGCCACGGCGTCCTGCACGATGGTTCGGGCGATTTCCGAGCGAAGATTGTCCTCGAAGATTTTCTCGTCCAGGCCAGCGCGGTCGAGTACGAAACTGTAGGCTTCCCTGTCAAATCTGCCGTCCAGACCCTGAAAGGCGGAAATCTGCAGGATTTCCTTTCGGACGGTGTCATCACCGGCTGATATGCCGAGTTTCTCCGCCTCGTTCTCGATCGCAACGGCTGCGATCAGTTGCTCAAGAACTGTCCGGTCAATTCCAAGTTCCAAAGCGTCTGCGATGGATAGATTTGCCCCAGTCTGGGCTGAGTAGGCCCGGATCTGGTCCTGCAGTGCGCGGGCATAACGCTGCAGGTCGATATTTCGGTTGCCAACCGTTCCGATGGAATCCATGGGTCCGCTGAAATTGGTGGTTCCGAAGCCAGCGAGGCCAACGATCAGCAGGACCAGAATGGTCCAGACCGCAGCCTTGGATCCTTTGCTCTTCGCGGCACTCGCCATGTCCTGATGCTCTCCTGCCAATATACGTTCGCGGTGTCTACGCAGAATTCAGTAATCTGGCAAGACCATTGGGTCAGTTAGGGACAGCCCAAATGTGCGGTGCGCTTCCGGCCCTGGCATCCTGATACGGTTGAATCGAAGGATCCGGTGGTCTCGGCTTGAGGCGGGCGCCCTCGGTTCCGGTCCAGCAGTTTACGGAATTGGCGGACGTGTGGTGGTACACCTGCCTTGACGCGACTTCGTTGACCACTGATTCCCTTTCCGGGATTCGTCGGTCCGGGTGCTGGCGAGAGAACACCGATTGAGTCAATTCCAGGGCAATCGGGATTCCGGCGGCCGGGCAATGGCATTGATTTTGCTGCTGAGCCACCTGAAGAACTCACCGGTCGAGTGGTTTTCCCGAAAACGGGCGTTTTCCTGATTGCTGGTCTGGATGTGGGACCATCCTCTCGATATGGCTATTGGTTTGGTCCGCAATCGGAATAGCGGCCAATCTTGGGAAGGCGGCGGTTTGTGGCGCGGTTTGGTAGTGCAGGGCAAATCGTCCAGCCATAGGGCGAAGCCGCCTTGAACGGTTAACGGGATTGGCCTTATGGTTCTGGCAAACAGCCCGGAGTTAGGCAACGGGAATGCAGGCATTGGTCGCCGCGACAGCGATAACGCTCGCCCATCCGTCCCAAGGCGCGGACTACTCAGTAATTCAGTGTGTTCCATTCGTATATCAGGAATATCCGGGCTAACGAATTCCGCGATAGCGTGATCGACCCATGCATTTCGGAGTCTGCCGAAATTTATGTCATTGCTCCTAACCTCGATTCCCAACGCATAGGTTGATGTGAGTCTGTCGACGGCGTTTCCTGGCCGGACGTGGCCGGGGAACCTTCCCGCAAGCCGCAGCTGAGGCGATTTCCGACTCGACCCGGTGCCCCGGCGGTGCGCCGACGCTCCGGTGCTCCTGTCCCGGGGACCCTTGATTCACTGGATTGGAGGAAAACGGGAACGGGTGTCGCTGCCCTGCACATGAAACCGATCCGAACGCCCGGCTGCCGGCCCGGGCTGAATCCGGATGCCTCGGGTCGTTGCCTCAGACCTGCGGGCCCTGTTTTCGACAGCTTCGCCCGAGGCGCGGTCCCGGCGCGGGATGCCCGCCTGCGGCGGAAATGGACGTTTGGTGTACTGGACGATGCTACCGAACCACATGCGTTGCCAGGAAGGATACCGCCGGACCCGTCGGCAATCCGGCATCCCGGCTCCGGATCCAGTCCGAAGCGCTCAGGGCCCACCTCCCCGGGGGCCCGGTGCCGGAACAGCCGCGGAACGCTTCGGCCACAGCGTCGGACATGTCCGCAACCTGTGCACGGGGCTGCGCCGCGACCCCGCTCTCTCCGCCCTCCTCGCCGAACGCAGGCCGAAGCCGACCCCCGAGGGGCCTCCCGGGCTGCGGCGGGAGCGGCGCATACTGGAGCTTCGCGGAAAGGGCGGACTTTCGCCCGGGGAAACCGGCGGTAAGCCCGGGGAGGAGGGGATGCCCGCCGGCACGATGGGCGCGCACCGCGCCCTCCGCAGGAACGGCATCGGCAGGCTGCCGCGCCGGACGCCAGGAGAGAGGGTTGCGGCATCGCCGGACTGTTCCTGTCCCTCCCCGATCCCGTCCGGACCGTCGCCGACAGCCGCATGCCGGGCAGCGCGGTGACCCCGGAGGACCATGCCTTCCGGTCCCTGCTAGCGCTGAGGCTCTGCGGGACCGACAGCATCCATGTTGGAAATCAAGCCCGGATCCGGCTTTTTTCCGTTTTTTCCGGGTTCCGGATCCGGCTGTCCCGGACCTTTCCACAGCGTTCCCCACAGGCGGCGCCGTCCGGGCACGCCGGAAGCGCCCGCCGGGGAGACCCCGGCCGGCCTGCGGGTGATTCGTTCCGGTGCCGGACGGACGGTGGCCGTCCGTGCGTCAGGCGGCGGTGGCCGCCGTCCGGTCCTCCCACACGCGGCGGTCGCGGAGAAGGGCGTTGACGGTCACGACCAGCCCGCCCATGACGGCGACGGGGGCGACCCTGTGGGGCTTTCCCCTCTCCCGGAGCCGTTGGTATAGCTCCCTCATGTCCGGGGAGCACCGGCTGGCCAATGAGCATCGTCGTGTCCTGCACGGCCAGCACGACGGGTCAGCTGCGGTAACGCTCGGCCATCGTTTCCTGATGGGTCTCAGGGATGTCCCGTACGCCGACCCTCGGGTTGGACTGGGATCTGAACGCCGCCCGCCGCTCCGCCTCGCCGGGGAAGATCACGGGCAGCGGCGCACCGGGAGCCGCTGCCCCTGTCTGGCGTCCGGCAGCACGTCCAGCCCGCCGCGCTGCAATCGGCCCGTGTGCTCCGGCCCTACGAAGCTGCATGCCAGTTCCGTGCGGACACCGTAGAGCCCCTTCCAGTCGCCGACAATGCGGCCATGCAGCAGCGACAGCGGAAGCGAGGCCAGTCCGTGGACGCGGACGTCGGGCAGGACATCAGGCGAAACCCCACATTGCGCCCGGCGCGGAGGTCATGGTGCGCTGCCGCTTCCATCCCCTGGCCGGTCAGCGCGTCATATGTCGGCTGAGGCGGTCGCTTCGGGGCATCTGGTTCTTGAGGTCGTCAACCCGCAGGGTGTGCGTCACCGGATTGCGGAATGGATAACATCGCAGGAATCCGGGGAGTTCGAGCTGTGCACGGAACGCAGGCTGTCCTTGGACGCGCTGGCGGATTCGGATGGTCTCGCGGCATCCTTTCTGTGTTCCTTGCGGAAGGCAGAGGAGAACCCTTATGACGGACGAAACCACGGAACCACTGAGGTTTCGGAAGGACCTGTTCCAAGAGACGCCGCCGGTCTTGCGGAAAACGGAGCCGGACAGGCCCTGCTGCCGACGCTTGCGGCGCTGGTCGAGCGGGCGATGGCTGCGGATGGCGATGAAGACCGTGCGTGACGCTAGGCTGATCGCCGGCCATCTGGTGCGCTTGGCGATCATGTGCCTCCGCTTACGGAAACGTTCCCGTAAGCGGACTTAGATGAGCGAATTACAAGATAGAATGATGCCTGATTTCGGGATTCACGCCGATGAACACGCTTTCCATGCACCCCGCAGAGGCCGTCCGGTATCGGAACCTCGTGCTTTTCCTTCGCGTCCGACGACGGACGGACCGTCTGTTTCTCCAACCTGGCCCTTCGACCGCCACAACGAGGGCGACCGCCCGGCGATGCCGCAGCGGACCGCCTGGTTCGCAAGGCACGGCATCCCCCAGAAAGACCTGCAGGCGGCGTAATGATGTCGTCCGCGGTCAGGCTTTGCAGAAGATATCCGCGGCCTTTGCCGCGCCGGACAACGCCTTCCCGCTCCAGCATGCGCAATGCCAACCGCACAGGCGTTCGCGAAACGCCTTGGGCCTCGAAAGGTTGGGTTTCCGTGAGGCGCTCACCGTCTTCGCAGGCACCCGGACTGATGTCTTGTCGGATGCGTACGCAAGTTCGGTGTGAATGGGTTCCAGACACCCATTCGCGGCCAACTGGATCCCAAAATTAAGCGAATCGGAAGATTTTCCGCTCCCTAAAGCTGATTCTTCTGGAATTGGGATACCGAATCATGGTAAGCACTGGTGGCAACGAGCTTGGCAATGCGTCAATGATTCAATTTGGGATCCTAGAATTCCGTCAACCGCCGAACCAACGCAAGGAGGGGGATATATGACATTCACCCGATTCAGCTTCGCAATGGCGCTGACAGCATCACTCGGGCTTTCAGCGGAAACGTCAGCCGCCGAAGAACTCAGCGTTGCAACCTTCCTGCCGCCCCAGCACCACACCAACACGGGCATGTTCGCCTGGTTCGCCGAAGAGATCGAGAAGCGCTCCGGCGGATCTCTGACCATGAAGCTTTACCCCGCCGGCCAGTTGGGTGCAGGCCCGGTGCAGCAGTACAAGCGAGTCGTCGAGGGCGTCGCGGACATCGTGTTTGGCGTCAACGCATATACGCCTGCGGTGTTTCCGAAATCCATGCTGGGCATCCTCCCCGGGAAGGCTGTCACTGCGGACGAATCCACCCGTGCAATATGGAACGTGTTCGACGAGTATTTCGCCGACGAATACAAGGGCGTGAGGGTTCTTGCAGTCGGGACCGTCGCCGGCAGCCTGTTTATCGGAAACAAGGATGTGTCGACCCTGGAGGGGCTGCAGGGCACCAAGCTGGTTCCGTTTGCGGCAATGACCACGCCGGTCGTCGAAGCGCTTGGCGCCGCGCCCGTCCAGATGCCGGTGACGGAAATGTACACCGGCCTGTCCACCGGCACGATCGACGTCATCACCGGATCCTACAACAACGTGACCCAGCCGTGGAATTTCTGGGACGTGTCGAGCTACATCGTCGAAAACGTTCCAGTCGCCTTTCAGGTGACCTACGCGATCATGAACGAAGAACGCTATCTGGGCCTGTCGGAAGAGCATCGCGCGATCATCGACGAACTTTCGGGCCTGCCCATGTCGCTTGAACTTGCCAAGTCTTTCGACGGCGCGGACGAGCGGTCCAAGAAATGGATATCCGAGGCCACCGACAAGGGTTACGAATGGATCGTTGTCTCGGACGAAGAACGGGCCAAGATGGATGCCGCTGTTGCGGCGGGTCTCGAAACAATCTTCGCCGACTACGAAAGCCGCGGTATTTCCGGCGCACGCGAGATTTACGAAGCGCTCAATCAATGAACACGGCAGGCTTCGCGCTCCGGATCGCGGCCCGGAGCGCGAATGCCCAAGCGCTTCGAAGCAGGATTGCCGCGCATTGTCTCGCCCGGCCGGCATCGAACTGGCCACGGCCGGCAGAAAGGGAGCTGTCCCATGGTTGTCATCGCCCCAACCAACAGGTCTGTGGAATCCTTCAAGGGCCTTCACCTCTACCACGGCGCGATCTCGAACTGCTCGATGCGGGTCAGGATGACGCTGATCGAAAAAGGGCTCGACTGGACTTCTCACCACGTCGATCTGAAGAAAAAGGAGAACATCTCGGACGGCTATTTCGGGATCAATCCCAATGGCCTCGTGCCGACGCTGGTAGACAACGGCGTGGTCCATATCGAGTCGAACGACATCATCGACTACCTCGACGAGACCTATCCCGAACCAACGCTGCGTGCGGCAGAAAACGAGGAGATGATGGAGTGGCTGCATCTTGCCGCCGCGATTCATGTGCCAGCGTGCAAACCTTACGTCTACGCGACCAAGATGGCTAAGAAGCTGAAAAAGACCGCCGAGGAACAGGAAAGGTACGACAGCCTTCAGAAGAACGAGGAACTGAGGCGATTCCATTCGAAACATGCCGGCAGCAGCGAATTCAGCGAAATGGATTTTCTGAAGGCAAAGGCAATTCTCGGAGCGTGCTTTACCAAGCTCGAAGTGGCCTTGGATGGCCGCGACTGGATCATGGGCGATCATTTCACCCTCGCCGACATCTCCTGGATCCCGCTTCACTTCGTGATCTGCGGCTGTGGCTTTTCGTTCGAGAAATTTCCGAACATCCGGCGTTGGGCCGGTGCAATCGAGTCAAGACAGAGCTACCGGGAAGGCGTTCTCAAGTGGTGTCCGGATTTCGCTGAAGTCTGAAGAGACGCTTCCGGACAGATAGGCAGATGCAAAGCGAAACCAACTGCGAAACGCCAGGGCGAAGCCGGCCGGTCCTGATCTGTTGGCTGGACGCCGGACTGATCTGGATTGCGCTGATTTGCGGTGGCGCGACGTTGGTTTCCATGACCGCATATTCGGTCTGGAACGTGCTGATCATGCGCAAGGCGCTGAATTCGCCGATTGCGGGTGCGGAGGATATCTTGATCCTGTTGCTCGTCGTGATCGTGGCACTGTCAGTGCCGCTTGGTGCACGCGCAGGGGCGCATATCGAGATCGAGGTGCTGGAGTCGCGCATGGCAGCGTGGTTCGCCAAGTGGTCGATGGCATTCGTCAAGCTGCTTGGCGTGCTGCTCTTGATCACCATGGCCTGGCGGCTCTGGCAAGCGGGACAAAGTGCCGTTCGATTCGGCGAGACGACGCAGCAATTGCTGATTTCCTATGAACCCTTCTACTATTTGCTCGCAACTTCGGCGGCGCTCTACGCCTTGGTGCTGGTGCTCGATATCTGGCAGCTCATACGTTCGGACAAGGTCGAGCCGCTGAAGATTGATGGCCGTTCGACATGACCGCCCTGGGCCTTCTGGGGTTGCTCGCGCTCTTCGTCCTGCTGGCGCTGCGGATGCCGGTGGCGTTGTCAATGCTGGGCGTCGGCTTCGTCGGCACGATCATCGCGAATGCCAACAAGTTCATTGCCGTGGGCATGGCCGAAGATCAGGCTTGGGCGCGAGGCTGGAAGATCGCCTGTTCGAACCTGGCAGGCGAGACCTTTGAGGCGGCCTCGAATTTCAACCTGCTGGTCATTCCGATGTTCGTGCTGATGGGCAACCTGGCCGGTGTCTCGGGAATGTCAAACGACCTGTTTGTTGCCGCCTACCGCTGGATGGGCCATCTACGGGGCGGATTGGCATCGGCCACCATAGCCGCCTGCGCGGGGTTTGCCGCGCTTTCCGGTTCGTCGTTGGCCTCGGCCGTCACCATGGGACGCGTCGCGCTACCCGAGATGAGGCGATACAAGTACGCCGACAGTCTCGCCACGGGATCGGTCGCCGCAGGTGGCACGCTTGGCTTCCTGATCCCGCCGTCGGGCGGCATGATCATATATGCCGTGCTGACCGAGCAGTCGATTGGCCGGCTCTTCATGGCTGGCGTATTTCCAGGCATCATTCTGACCATGCTGTTCATTGGCGCGATCTACCTGTTGGTCCTTCGCAGGCCCGAAGCTGGCCCGCGCGGCGACCGATCAGGTCGCGCGGACCGCATGGCCGCCCTTTGGCGCGCTGTCCCCATCCTGGGGATTGTCGCGGCTACCATTGGCGGCATGTACACCGGCTTCTTTACACCGGTCGAAGCTTCCTCGGTCGGTGCATTTCTCACCTTCACCGCTGCCGCCTGGCGCCGGTCGCTGACATGGAATGCCTCGCGCGAGGTCATTCTGCAGACGATGAATGCCACCGCGACAGTTTTCCTGATCATCATCGGCGCTTTCGTCTTCATCCCCTTCATGTCACTGACGGAACTGCCATCGCAACTGGTGATCATCCTGACTTCGCTGCCGATCGGCGATCTCGGCGTCCTTCTGGTCATCATCGCGGCATACATGTTTCTTGGCATGTTCCTCGAAAGCATGGCAATGCTGGTGCTCACCATCCCGGTCGTCATTCCCATCGCCATTGGTCTCAATTGGGACCTGATCTGGTTCGGCATCATCATCGTGATCGTGCTGGAAATGGGCATGATCAGCCCCCCGGTGGGAATAAACGTCTTCATCGTCAAGTCCATCGCGCCCGAGGTGCCGATGGGCCGGATCTTCCGCGGCATTTGGCCGTTCTGGTTCGCAATGGCCGCAATGCTGGGCCTGTTGGTCCTCTTCCCGCAAATCGCGCTTTTTCTGCCGCGGGCAATTGTCGGCGGTTAGCAAGGGAGTTTCATCATGAACGAAAATGCCGGAATCAGGACGCTGCAGCATTTCATCGGCGGCCAATGGATCGATGCCGAGGGCAGCGCGACGTTCGAGGATCTGAACCCGCTCGACGACAGCCTTTACATGCACGCCGCCAAAGGCAGCGGCGCGGACGTTTGCAAGGCGGTTGCTGCCGCCAAATCGGCTTTCCCGTCCTACAAGGAATCGACGCCGACCGAGCGAGAGCGCTGGTTGCTGCGGGTCGCCGAGATCATGGAAGATCGCCAGGGAGAGTTGGTGGATTGCCTGATCGACGAGATTGGCTCGCCGGTGCAAAAGGCGATGTTCGAGTTCACCAAGGGCCTGACCATGGTTCGGGCTGCGGCTGGCATGTGCCGAAACGTTCGTGGTGAAACCATCCCGTCGGATCGGCCGGGAAACTTCTCGATGTCCATCCGCGAGCCGTTGGGTGTCGTCGCTGCCATAACGCCGTTCAACGTGCCGCTGATCAAGACGACTCGCTTGGTCGCGAACGCCCTGGCGGTCGGCAACACGGTTGTGCATCTGCCATCTGAAATGGCGCCGCACTTGACGGTTCTCTTTGCGGAGATCGTTGCCGGCGCTGGCGTGCCTGCGGGCGCGTACAACGTCGTGACCGGGATGGGTGCCGAAATTGGCGACGATCTGACCGGACACAGGGACGTGGACTTCGTGACCTTCACAGGGTCGACGGTTGTCGGTCAGCACATCAACGAGATCTGCGCAAAGAACAAGACGCCGAATACGCTGGAACTAGGGGGCAAGAGCCCAACGGTTGTTCTGGCCGATGCCGATCTGGACACGGTCATGCCTGTTGCGGCGCGGTCCGTTTTCATGTTCGCCGGACAGGCCTGCATCGCTTCGAGCCGCTTCTACGTCGAACGCCCGCTATATGACGAATTCGTCAAGCGCTTCGCCATGATCGCATCGAACGTCGGCATGGGCGACCTACGCGATCCGAACACCGTCATCGCGCCTATCATCTCGGACCGGCAGCGCAGGCGAGTCAAGAATCACATCGCGGATGCCGTCGCCAAGGGTGCCAGAATCGTGGCAGGCGGAGAGTGGGACGGAAACCGGTGCCAGCCGACCTTGCTTACGGATGTGTCTGAGGAAATGTCCGTATGCCGGTCCGAGACGTTTGGACCTGTAACCGCAATCTACCCGATCAACAGCTACGAGGACGGTCTGGAGAAGGCCAATGACACCGACTTTGGACTGTCATCGGCAATTTTCACCAACGACATCAACAAGGCGTTTCACTTCGCCCGCAATATCGGCGCAGGTATGTGCCACATCAATGGCCCGACCATCCATGACGAAGCGCATGTGCCTTTCGGTGGCAACGGCGAATCCGGCGTGGGCCGTGAAGGAACGGACGCCGATCTTGAGGCCATGACGGAATTGAAATGGGTCACGGTGCAGCTATGACGTTCACCCTGTATCACCACGGATCATCTGTCTGTGCCGCGAAGGTGCGGCTTGCGATGGACCAAAAGGGCCTCGACTGGGACGGGGTCTACATCGACATCCTGAAGGGTGAGCAATTTGACCCGGAGTACCTGAAGCTGAATCCCAAGGGAGTTGTCCCGACATTGGTGCATGACGGCACTGTCATTCCCGACAGCACGGTGATCTGCGAGTACCTAGACCGCATCGTTCCGGAAAATCCGATGCATCCCTCGGACCCATGGGAATATGCACAGGCACGCTACTGGACCAAGGCGGTCGACGAAGACCTCCACCCGGCTTGTGGAGCGGTGACTTTCGTCTGTTCGCACCGGCACACGGTGCTGAGGAATCTCGGCACGGAGGGCGTGAGGAAGTTCCTGGCCTCAACGCCCGAGATTTCAGTCACAGCAGACTGGAACACGAAAAAGGACATCTTTGTGCGCTACGGTTTCGAGGCTCCGGAAGCCACGGACAAGGTCAGGCTCTACGACACGTATTTGAGGAAGATGGAAGACGCGCTGAAAGGCGGCGACGACTGGCTGGTCGGCAACAAGTTCACGATTGCCGACATTGCCATGACTCCATACGTCAATCGTCTTGCGATGATGTCAATGCGTGGATTGTGGGAAGGTGGCCGGATGCCAAATGTCGAAAGATGGTTCGCCCGGATCGAGGCGTTGCCGAGCTTCAATAAGTGCCTGATCGACTGGGTGCCCGAACACCTGACAAGTGATTTGCGGGAAAACGGTGCCAGAAGCTGGCCCGAGGTCGCGAAAATACTCGAAATTGGAATCTAGTAGACGCCTTGAAGCAATGAAGCGACTGGGCAAGGAGAAAGGAGAGGCTTCCATGGGAAGACTGGATGGGAAAGCAGTCGCAATCACCGGCGCAGGGCGCGGCATTGGTGCAGTGATGGCCAAACGAATGGCTGATGAAGGCGCAAATGTCGTGGTGACCGATGTGCTTGATACAGCTGATACCGTGGCGGCCATCAAGGACTCCGGCGGTTCCGCAATGGGCATGAAGGTCAATGTGACATCGGACGGCGACCTTGCCGCGATGGTCGAGGCGACAGAGAGAGAATTTGGCGCGTTGAACATCCTGGTCAACAATGCCTCGATCTTTGCCGACCTTCAACCCAAGCCGTTCCTGCGGATCGACAACGATGAATTTGACAAGGTGATGACCGTAAACGCGCGCGGCGTGCATCAGGCTTGCAAGGCGGTCGTGCCCGCGATGTTGCGGGCCGGTGGCGGGAAGATCGTCAATATCGCTTCGGGCACCTTCTATTACGGTCCTCCGGGACTGTCGCACTACACGGCATCGAAGGGCGCGGTGATAGCCCTGACACGCGGGTACGGACGCGAGTTGGGAGACAAGAACATTCAGGTCAACGCCATCGCTCCCGGACTGACCGAGAGCGAATCCATCCGAGGCCATGCGGGATTTGATCCTGCGCGCGCACCTACGGTGCAGTCTCGTTCCATCAAGCGTGAAATGGTGCCTGAGGATCTGCTGGGATCCCTGATGTACCTGATCACGCCGGACAGTGATTTCGTGACCGGGCAGACGCTGAACGTCGACGGCGGCAAGGTTAACCTCTGACCGGTGGGACAGAGCTGTTCATATGTTCCGCCGAAAGGTGGCCCAAACCGCTGCCGGTCAGCGGACCACGCCTTGGCAAAGGTCGCGGCCGTCGATTCGGGCGGGCAGTGCATGTTGATGGAGGACCACCTGAAGGCAAATTTCAGGTTGGGCTTTCGTAAGAACCGTTGTCGCGCCGAGACGTTCCACGTTCTGGAAGGCTCGGTGGATTTCCTTCTTGACGGGGACTGGATGGCCGCGCTGAACGGCAAGCATGGCATCGTGAATGCCGGACCGGTTCCGGAGCGCCGCGGGATCGATTGCTAGGCACATGACGAAACGCAACAACGTCCTCTTCATCATGTGCGACCAACTGCGCCATGACGACCTCTCCGGCATCGGACATAAGACATTGCAGCCGCCAAATGTCGATGCGCTGGCGGCGTGCGGAGTCAGGTTTTCGAACGCTTGCGCGCAAGCCCCGATCTATAGCCCAAGCCGGATGAGTTCTTACACCGGCCGGTATGTTTCTTCGCACGGAGCGACCGGGAACCCCGTGCCCTTGGGGTTCGGCGAAAGGAACATCAGGGACGATCTCATGCCGTTGGGCATGCGTCCTGTTCTGGTTGGCAAAACGCATATGGTTGCGGATCAGGAGGGCATGAAGCGGCTTGGCGTCGACCCCGCCTGCGAGATTGGCGTGCAACACGCCCAAGCGGGATTCGAACCCTATGAACGTGATGACGGCATCCATCCCGAACTGGTCGTCAAACCAGGCGTTGCCTACAACGAGTGCCCCATTGAGCGTGGCCATGACGATCACGGGAATCCGTGGCACTGGACCGCAGATTCCGCTGAAGGAAAGGACGGCTTGCACTCGGGCTTCTTCAACGACATCGCAAACAAGCCTGCGAGAGCCACTGACGAGGAATCCGAGACCCCCTACATGACCCGCCGCGCCATGCAGTTTCTTGCCGAGGATGACGGTGAGACAAGCCCGCCGAAGCGATGGATCTGGGTCGACCACCGGATCACGAAGAGGTGCGCAGAAGAATGCACGGCGCCTTGGCTGGCTGGGCGTTGCAGTACCGCCAACGCGAAACCGTGTCCGAGGAACGCACGAACCACTTGGTCGGGCTTGAAGACAGGTTGATTGGATACTGGAACGAAGACGATGTGAAGCCGCCCGCACAGGTTCCGGACCATGCGGAGCCATCCAAGGGCGGCCAGGCCTTCCCGGCAACGGGGCGGGCCCACAAAGTCAACTGTTGATCAAATAGGAGGATATCATGATCAAGAAACTCGTGGGTGCTGGCGTGGCGCTGGGCCTGATGGCCAGCACCACCTCTGCACAGGCCATACTGACCGCCGAGACAGGCCCTCCGGGCACTGTGCCCTTTACCGCGATGGCGGTACTGGCGGAAATCGCCGCATCCGAGGGCATTGCCGACTTTCAGGTCGCCGACAGTCAGACGCTGACAAACTCCCTGCAGAACCTGGCAGAGGGAAAGACCGATGTTTCAGGCGCACCGCTGATTCTTGCATTCCTGATGTCGCGGGGAGCTGGTCCCTACGCGAGCCTTGGCAAGGAGAAGGGTGCTGAGCTGATCGCCAATGTGAGAGTGCTTCACACCTACAACTACGGTGGTTTTGGCCTTTATGCATACAACAGCTCCGACGTCAAAGGCTGGGACGATGTAGCAGGCAAGACCATCTTGAACGGGCCGCCGCGTGGCGCCGCGCTGACGAATGACCGCCAGATCCTGCAGTTGGTCAGCGGCGTTGAGGACGGCAAGGACTACAAGGGCATTCAGGTGAACTGGGGGCAGATGGCCAAGACCATCACCGATGGGTCGGCCGATGCCATGATGCTGCCCGTCACTTTCCCGGACAATCGCATCACCCGGTCCTTGGCGGCCGGCGACATGACGCTCTGGTCCATCCCCAAGGACGTTTGGGATGGTGAGGCCATGCAAAAGTACATCAAGAGCCCGGGCACCGCTGCGATTGTCTTCGATCTCGACGACATCGCTCCGCAGGAGGGCCTGACAATCGTCAGCGAAGATGGAACCTGGCGCAGCCCTTCGACTGTCGGCTCGGAAGTTGTGCACAAGGACCTGGACTTTGATACAGCCAAGGCGCTGACCGCGGCGGTGCTTGCCAATGTCGA
Source organism: Paracoccaceae bacterium (assembly GCA_965203605.1). Lineage (GTDB taxonomy): Bacteria > Pseudomonadota > Alphaproteobacteria > Rhodobacterales > Rhodobacteraceae > JAPOUP01. The sequence continues at coordinate 897,310 of OZ241902.1, forward strand.
CACTTTCCTGACCAAGACACCTTTCATGGCAACGACAAATGTCGGGTCGGTCGGTTTGGGGCTCTGCGGTCCCGTGCCGGTCAAGTACCACCCTGGCGCCGTCGCGGCATACGAAGAGGCGGGCATCACGGTGCCGGACTGCGCAAGGCCGGAATCGTAGGGCGCAGGGGAGGCGAGACCCTTGGGGTCGCTGCCTCGGCGGCGACCCCAGCAACGCGAAATGTGTGGGGGCGATGATGTCTGAAATGAAAGAGGCCCGCGGCACGCGGAAAGGCATCGCCAGCGGGTTGGCATTCTGGCTTTCCTCGCTTCTTGTGGTGATTGGCATGATCAACGCCATGCCGGGAATTCCAGGGCTGGATCAGTGGGCCAGCGACATTGCCGGCAACCCCAGTTTCATCATCCGAAAGTTCCCGTTCGAGTTCTACTATCCCTTTGCCTTTGCATTGATGATGCTGATCGTCGCGTTACGCCATTCGATCTGGCGAGCCTGGATGGGCAACGGTGCCGCCCTTCGTGGACTGGGCCTGGCCATGGACGTTGCATTGGTGGTCATGGCATTGATGATTTCCGGCACCTATCTGGTTGAAATTGATTCCGTCTGCATCATCGATCAGCTTACCGGCGACCGGGCACGGATGATCGCGGAAAGCCTTCAGATCGAGAAGGACAACGCCGCGTTGTTCGGGCTGCCGGAGCCGACGACGGTCGACGATCCGCAATGCCTGCATACGACCGGTCCTTGGCTGGTCCTGATCATCGGCTTGGCGATCGTTGTTTTCCTGGCCTACAATGTCAAGGTCTGGGGGCTTCCGCTGGTTCTCGTCGCGATTCTGGTGGCCGCCTACACAATCGGAACCGTGCTGGTCTGGTACTTTTACGGCGTTGACGACATCAACAAGTATCTGGTGACGAAGATCGGTGGCGAGCCTCGATTGCTGTCCGACGGGAGGCCACGCGTCCACGACATTCTGGTCAACAATGCTTCCGGCCTGCTTGGCCGATTCATGGACATCATCCTGAATGAAATTTTTCCATACATCATTCTTGGTGCGCTGTTTGGAGCGTCGGCGGGCGGGCAGTCGCTGATCAAGGTCGCATTTAGGTTGACAAGAAACCTGAGCGGCGGTCCGGCGCACGCAGCGATCATTTCATCGGCCATGTTCGGGACAATCTCGGGCGGGCCGATCGTGAACGTGCTGTCGACCGGCGTGCTCACGATACCAATGATGATCAAGCGAGGCTTTTCACGCGTTTTTGCAGGCGGAATGGAAGCTGCCGCCTCTTCGGGCGGATCGATCATGCCGCCAGTCATGGGGGTCGCCGCGTTCATTCTGGCTGCGCTGACCGGTGTTCCATACAACAAGGTGATCATAGCGGCCGCCTTGCCCGCGGTTGCATATTTCCTGTGCCTGTTCCTTTCCGTCATGTTTCAGGCGCGCAGGCAGAAGATCAAGCCAATCGGCGAATTGACCGAAGACATGCACATTGACCGCCAGGATGTCTTGAACCTGGTGATGATCTTCGTTCCGATCCTTGTCATTCTGGTCCTGCTGCTTACCAGCAAGGAAAACGTTGGTTGCGGCATCATGGGCGGCATCCTCGGCGCCGAACGCGTTCTTGCCGAAGGAGGCGAATGCCGCGTCGAAAGCCTGTCGTGGTTCCTGAAGCTCATCCAGAATGCCGCCGGCGACGCTGGCAGCGCGGGCTGGTGGGCAGTGATCGTGCTTTGCCTTGCCCTGTTTCTTGATCCGGAGATGCGTGCCAGACCAGCAAGGCTGATGCACTCCTTTGCCGAAGCGGGGACGTTGATCGCGACGCTCTACCTCATGTTCCTTGCGGTCTCGATCATCGACTTTTGCCTGAAGTTCACCGGCATGCCGTTCTTCATTTCGCTCGATGTCTTGCAGTGGCTTCAAGGCCTGAACCTCGGTGCCGAAGGCTCGGCCCTGTTCCAGTTCGCCGCGCTTTTCGTTACCATGTCGCTTGCGGTTCTGCTGGGCATGGGGATGCCAGCGGTTCCGGCCTATATCAACGTTGCGCTGCTGATGGGGCCGGTGCTTGCGGGCTTGGGAATCTCGGTCTTTGCGGCGAACATGTTCATTTTCTACTTCGCGGTTGCCTCGGCGATTACGCCGCCGGTCGCCCTTGCCGCGTTTGCGGCGGCGACGATCACCAAGGCCGAACCGATGGCGACTGGATTTGCCGCGGTCCGCGTCGGGATCGTGATGTTTGTGATTCCGTTCGTGTTCGCCCTTTACCCCGAGATCTTGCTGATCGAAGCGGCGGTGATCGATCCAGACACAAGCTCAGGCAGCGAAACAAGGTACTTGCCGGGTTACACCGGCGAAGTACAATGGGCCCCATTTGGCTGGCTGCTTCTCCGCCTGTTGATTGCACTGTTCCTGCTGGCCAGTGCATTGGCGCGATTTGATCGCGCATCGCTGCCAATGTGGGATGTCGTCATGCGGCTGGTCCTTGCCTTCCTGATCATGACAAAGGAGCCAGTCATCCACGGCGTCGCGTTTGCCGCCGCAGGCTCTTGGCTGGCCCTGCATTTCGTCAGAAACCGGTCCACAGGCGCCGAGCCATCCGCAGAATCCTCGGGCGTGTAGTTGGGGGTGATCAGAGTGAAACGGCCTTGGAGCCCGCACCGCGCCGTTGCACAAGAAAATTCGAAGGGAAACTCAGTTGGCAGAACTAGGCGAAGATATCATTGGCGCAAGCGCGCTGCCGGCCTTTTTCAAAGTGGGAAATGCTGAAGAGGTCGGAATTGCCGCGCCCGAGAACCGCAAGGGGGATGCGGTACGCACTTGGGTTCGTTCGCTCAGCGGATTTCAAAAGGAGGCGCTTGTCAGGTCTGCAAGGACCGGCGACACGTGGCGCTTTGTCAGTGACGAAGGACCTTACCTGAACGGCCATGACTCGGCTTGCTGCCCACTTGCCTTCCTGTCGTGCGGCATGGCTGCGAGTTACATGAACGAAATTCTGGCGCTAGCGGAAATTCGGGGAGTCAGAATCCGCAGACTTCGGCTTATTCAGGACAACTACTACACCATGCAAGGTTCAATGACAAAACGCACCATGGTGGGCGGAGCGGAAAACATCACGTTGCAGGTCGAGATCGACTGCGATCTGGATGACGCCGCGCTGAACGAATTCCTGATCAATGCGATCTGCGCGTCCCCGCTCAACGGCTTGATGCGCGGAAAGACCGATAGTCTTTTCAAGCTTGGCAAGAACGGCACCGAACTGCCAACGGCAAGAGCCCTGGAACTGGACGGGCCGATCATTCCCGATCCCGGAGATCATTTTGCCAAAGCCCGGCCCGACGGCGAGCGGGAGGCCATGCTTTCGAAGCTTGGTCCCACGCCTAGGAAGGAAGTGGCGAAAGGGACCGCCACAGGCAGTTCCTCGCTTTCTGACGAACAGGACCGCCGCCTCAACATTGGCGCAATCGCGGAACTGCGCGAAGACGGAATCAAGGGCATCCAGCAGATGCAGTACTCGCCTTATGGCACCTCATTCGGCTTGCTCAGTTCCGAGGACGGGCGCGCGCCGGATGCCAACACGTTGATCTCCGCAGGCATCGGGTTCTGTTTCATGACGCAGTTCGGGCGATTCGTTTCGATGCTCAAGCTTGACCTGTCCGACTATCGTATCGTTCAGGACACCCATTTCAGCCTTGGGGGCGCAAGCGGCGGCACCGGCAAGGCGGGCGAGGCAGATCCGATCGAGACCCATGTCTATCTGGAAACTTCCGAGAGCGACGAGACCGCGCAGGAGATGCTGGATATCTCCGAGCAGACCTGTTTCCTGCATGCATTCTGCCGCACCGATCTGAAAACCAGACTTAAGACGGTGAGGTTGTAAATCGACGATAGGGCTTATTCCCTTGGCCAAGACGCCACAAGATGTTGTGGCGACGCCCCCACCGCCGCACGGCCACAACCCCGGATCCGGCGCGGTGGCCGCGCCGACGGCTCCGCAGGGCGTCCCTGGCGGCGGGAAAGGTCCGGAAGTCCGGGGCATTTTCCAGTGCGGTGGACGGACTCCGGGCGCGAGGCCCTGCGGCCCCGGCTGCCTCAGGCGCGGCCGTCGACGAACTCGAGATATGTGGCGGGTGGCAGGCCGAGGCCGAGATACAGGAGCCTGTCCAAGGAGGTCCGCCGGTGGCGGCGGCGGTTCCATCGGAACACGAACCCGTCCAGATACCGCTGGAAGTGCTTCCCGTGCAGGCCGTGGCGGGCCCCCATGGCCTGGCGCTCCAGGTCCGGGAAAACCCTGTGGGTCCGCTGCAGGACCTCGTGCGCCTTGCGGTCGCCGACCACGTTCGTCTCGCGCGGGTTGCCTGGCAGGCCGCTGTACCCGCTCCAACCGTCGGTTACGATCCGTGCGCCCGGCTTGAACGCATCGGAAACGAACCCGTCGAGCGCGTCGGCGCCGTAGCCGTCCGTCGTTCTTTCATTGCATGCTACTGCGGTCCCAGCCCATCTGACAGGCAGCGCTGACAGGTCTCCGCCTCGTCGATTTCAGGATTCGCCCTGCGGATATCGCTGACCGACGTTTCGGACAGAGAACGGTTCGCCGGGCGCTCGAGATCCTCGCTAACGCCCCCGAAACGGCTCTACATACTGAAGCGCCATGTCCCACGGAAAGAAGATCCAGGTGTCCTGGCTAACTCCGGTAATGAACGTGTCAACCACCCGTTCTCCCAAAGGCTTTGCGTAGACCGTGGCGATGTGAGCATTGGGCAACTCCGTTCGCACGGCTTCGATCGTCTTTCCGGTATCGACCAGGTCGTCGATAACCAATACCCCGGACCCCCGACCAACAACGCTGGAATTCGGCATTTTGATGATTTCCGGTGCCGATTGTGTCTGGTGGTCGTAGGACCGGACACTGATCGTATCGACAATGCGAATATCCAGTTCACGAGCGACGATCATTGCGGGGGCCATACCGCCCCGGGTGATGGCGAGGACGGCTTTCCAGGCACCGTCGTCCGGGCCCCGGCCATCAAGCCGCCATGCAAGGGCACGGGCATCCCGGTGAAGCTGGTCCCAGCTGACATGGAATCCCTTTTCGTGAGGCAGGCGGTCAGTCATTGGCGCTAGGTCTTGGCGATGTCCGGGGCGTCAACAGCTTTCATTCCCACCACATGGTATCCGGCATCGACATGATGCGTTTCGCCGGTCACACCTGAACTCAGGTCAGAAAGAAGGTAGAGCGCGGATTTACCTACATCGGCAATGTCCACGCTGCGACGCAGTGGTGAGTTGTACTCGTTCCACTTCATGATGTAGCGGAAGTCACCAATTCCACTGGCGGCAAGCGTTTTGATCGGTCCCGCGCTAATCGCGTTGACCCTTATCCCGTCCTTGCCAAGATCCTCCGCCAGATACCGTACACTTGCCTCGAGAGCCGCCTTTGCCACACCCATCACATTATAGTGGGGCATGACGCGCTCAGCTCCATAGTAAGTCATGGTCAGCATCGATCCACCGTCGGGCATCATCGGGGCTGCATGCCGTGCCACGGCTGTGAAACTGTACACGGAGATGTCCATTGTCGTCCGGAAATTCTCCCGACTGGTATCCACGTAACGACCACGAAGCTCGTTTTTATCCGAGAATCCAATTGCATGAACGATGAAATCAATGGAATTCCAGCGGCTCGACAATGTCCCGAACAGGTTGTCAATCCCTTGGTCGTCAGCCACGTCGCATTCGACGACGAAGTCCGAGCCGAGCTGCTCGGCGAGCGGCATGACCCGTTTCTTCAGCGCCTCGCCCTGATAGGAAAACGCAAGTTGGGCTCCAGCGTCCCCAAGTGCCTGTGTTATGCCCCACGCTATGGATCTTTCGTTGGCGAGTCCCATGATCAGGCCCCGCTTTCCTGCCATCAGGTCTACAGCCATTGGTCCCTCTCGACACGTTGCACGTCGCTTAGGGCATTCGTTGCGACGCTTCAAGGCCAGTGCAGCGATTCGGTACTTGCCGGCTCTGGATTTTCCTAGGTACGGACGACACGAGGGCGAATTGGAGGACTGACGCGAACGCAGGGTCCGATCGAGACTCGAAACCTGCTCCTCGGGCTTGTGCAGAGGTTCGATCGAGGCTAGGCTTCGGTCCATTGGCAGGGTGGCGGCGAAGATGGACGATCGAGGCGGCATATTCGCAGGAGACGATCCGTTCGCGCTGGTATCCGCGTGGATGGATGAGGCCAGAGTCTCCGAACCGGCCGATCCTGACGCCATCGCACTCGCGAGTGTTGATTCCGACGGCATGCCCAACGTGCGAATGGTTCTACTGCGTGGACTGGAAAAGGATGCCTTTGTATTTTATACGAATTATGAGAGCGTTAAGGGAAAGGAACTGGTGGCTTCCGGTAAGGCGGCGTTTGTTCTGCACTGGAAGTCGTTGATGCGCCAGATCCGCGTTCGCGGTATTGTTGAACAGGAGCGGGGCGCCATGGCAGACGCGTACTATGAATCGCGCCCGCTGGGTAGCCGCATTGGGGCTTGGGCTTCGGCCCAGTCACGACCGCTGAAATCCAGGGCAGCACTTGCGGCGGCGGTCGCGAAGGAGGGAGTGCGCCACGGGGCCGACCCGAAACGACCGCCATTCTGGGGTGGGTTTCGGATTCGGCCGCTCGAGATCGAGTTCTGGGCGAATGGCCGGTTTCGCCTGCATGACCGATTTCGCTGGTGCCGGGCGCAGATTGAGGATGAATGGACGGTCCAGCGATTGAGCCCATGACGCTCGCGGCCAATGGATGGTCGCCTTGCTGTAGACCAATCCCTTGGCTGCGTGGCAGATCATTTGCCGAAGATCACGGGATCGGTGCCGTGGGGAGGAGGGCATGACGCAATCCGACGATTTAACAAGGACTGTCGTGGGCCATGTCAAGTGGTTTGATCCAATCAAGGGGTTCGGCTTTGTGGTGCCTGAGTCCGGCGGCCCCGACATTCTGCTGCATGCCAATGTCCTGAGAAGCTTTGGCCAGAGTTCCGTGGCCGAAGGCAGCCGAATTGAGCAGGTCGTGCAGAAGACCCCGCGCGGAGAACAGGCGGTTGAGGTGCTCTCCATTGAATTGCCCGAGGACGACGGCTCAGCGATTTCCGGGTTTCGCGCCCGCGAACCTGATGTTTCGCTGCACGAGGTTCCATTCGAACCGGCTCGGGTGAAATGGTTTGACAGTGTCAAGGGCTTCGGATTTGCCAATGTGTTCGGCCGCTCCGAGGATGTGTTCGTTCACATTGAGGCGGTTCGCAGATCGGGTTTGGCTGATCTGCAGCAGGGCGAAGCCATAGCGCTAAAGGTGGTACAGGGTGCTCGTGGCAGCATGGCGGCTCAGGTTGCTTCCTGGGATACAGCGCTGAAGGTCAGGCAGTGAGGGTATCGACTGCGCTGTTCCTTTGGGTATCCTCGGTATCGTTTGCTCAGGCAACCTGCGATGGCTCAAAAGTTGATGTGAGAGGGGATTGGGGCTCGGCGAGATTCTCGGTTGAACTGGCGATTACGCCTGAGGAGCGATCACGTGGCCTGATGCGCCGCAGATCACTTCCCGGTAGTGCCGGAATGTTCTTTGTCTTCGAATCTCCGCGAAATGTGGTCTTTTGGATGAAAGACACCCTGATTCCATTGGATATCATCTTCCTGTCGGCGGAAGGTGTGGTCTTGCGGATCCATGAGAGCGCAACTCCACTGGACCTGACACCGATCTCTGGAGGTGACGACGTGAAATATGTCCTGGAGATCAATGGTGGTCTCGTGCGGCGACTTGGTATCTCGGCAGGATCTGAACTTCGACATCCGCAGATCGAACAGGACATTGCCGCCTGGCCCTGCGCAAATGGCTGAGGGGGCTTTTCAAGAGATTGACCTTAGGTTAAGATATCCGCGTCGGGGCGTGGCGCAGTCTGGTAGCGCACCTGTTTTGGGTACAGGGGGTCGTGAGTTCAAATCTCGCCGCCCCGACCAATGAAGCCCGCGAAACAGGGCATTCGGAAGAGGTGAACAGAAAATACCGCACGAGTGATTCGCCGATGCATCATCACTGTGTCACCGAGGCGAACGAACGTGGCGGCTCGCGGCCGATCATTGGCGCCGCCGTCCGACCTGTGCAGGCCCACACAGACGGTTTGGCATGGTGGTGCGTCCGGGGATGTCCTGGTTCCGCGTATCGAAGGGACAGAGCGGCCATGAGCGCAGCGTCGGATTGTTGCAAGCCTACTGGGCAGCAGTCGGTTTTTGATAGACGCGTGAACATCAATTCTGAACGCCACAGATCAGGTCGGGTTTTCTGTGCGAGGAAATAGGCAAATGCGAAACGTGACAATTACCGACACTGGCTGGAATGGTCGGCCTTGCAGTCGCCGGACTCGCTTTCCGGGTCGCTCACTGTTCGCGGTCTCGGAGTCCGGGCACTGGTCGCCAGCAGCCAAGCGGTTCCGCCAAGCCAGCCGTTTCGGGGTGCGCGACCAAGAGTTCAACTCTCGCTGTTTCAGGCATTTCCGAGATGAATTCGCGTGATTGGGGTTCGAGGTGCCATGCAACGTCGCTATGGGATTCTCGAGCGGAGTTGCTGCGCATGTTAAGGGGTTGGGGGAACTCGGGAAGCGGCTGCGCCAATGGAGGAGTTTCGGATACTGGAAGGTGCCCGCGGACGGCCTCGACGGAGAGCGAACTGAGCCGAATCACCTGGCAAGTTGGCGGAGCCAGCATTGGCACTGTGAAGGATGAGCCCAGGCCAGCCGCTTGATTTATGACAGCCGTGGGAAAGGTATGGCATGAATGTCAAATTGCAACTTGGTGCCATAAGCCGCTTATGGTCAAACAGATTTCAAACCGGTGATCTGCCTTTCAGATGTGAAGACCTCGGCTGCAGGAATTCGAGCCTGAACTTTTTCCACTTTTCGGAAGATTTCTGTTGACCCTCCCCATGGAAATACGTCAGGTTGTGTGGGGCCGATGCGGTGGCCACCAGATATAGCCGCCGTTGGAAGCCACAGAGGAAAGTGCCGGTGCTTTGCGGACTTCCTCTGAACCATCAGTGACGAAGCCGCCACTTCAAAGCATGGGCCGTCCTTCGTTGGATGGGCGGAGATTTGATTTGGGCGATCCAGCGCGGGCGCGTAAATTGGAAAGAAGTTTGTAGAAACTTACAGAACGGTACGGACATGAAAATCGGACGCAAATTCACGAAAGCCGGCAAGGATGCATATGCGGGCATCGAGTTCACCACGAGAACATCGGAAATCCGCAATCCTGATGGCACGGTGGTGTTCAGGAATGACAAGGTGGAAGTTCCGGCAAGCTGGAGTCAGGTGGCATCCGACGTCATTGCCCAGAAATACTTCCGCAAGGCTGGTGTGCCCGATCGGCTCAGGCGGATTGAGGAAAAGGGGGTGCCCAAGTTCCTATGGCGCTCCGAAGCCGAAGGCGAAGGCACGAAGAGGGTCGGCGAATCGAGTGCCAGGCAGGTGTTCGACCGCCTGGCGGGAACCTGGGCCTATTGGGGCTGGAAAGGCGGCTATTTCTCATCCCAGAAGGACGCGCAGGCATATTTCGACGAGATGCGGTACATGCTCGCGACGCAACGGGCCGCGCCGAATTCGCCGCAGTGGTTCAACACAGGCCTGCATTGGGCTTACGGTATTGATGGGCCGAGCCAGGGCCATCATTATGTCGATTACAGGACCGGAAAACTGGTCAAGTCGGGTTCCGCCTATGAGCATCCACAACCACATGCGTGCTTTATCCAGTCATGCGACGATGATCTGGTCAACGATGGCGGAATCATGGACCTCTGGGTTCGCGAGGCGCGGCTGTTCAAGTATGGGTCAGGCACCGGAACCAATTTCAGCCGTCTCAGGGGCGAGGGAGAGGAGCTGTCTGGCGGAGGCAAGTCCAGCGGACTGATGGGTTTCCTCAAGATCGGGGACCGTGCCGCAGGGGCCATCAAATCAGGTGGAACAACGCGGCGGGCGGCGAAGATGGTCATATGCGACGCCGACCATCCGGACGTCGAGAGCTTCATCAACTGGAAGGTCCGTGAGGAACAGAAAGTGGCCTCTCTGGTCGCCGGATCGAAGATGCACGAGGCAAGGCTCAACGATATATTCGCCGCGATCAATACTTGGGACGGCAAGCATGAGGATGCGATCGCCCCGAACGCGAATCCATCGCTGAAGGAGGCGCTTAGGACAGCAAAGGAATGCGCCATTCCCGAGACTTATGTGAAGCGGATACTGGACTACGCTCGACAGGGTTACACCTCGATCGAGTTTCCCACACACGACACTGACTGGGATTCCGAAGCCTACGGTACCGTCTCGGGGCAGAACTCAAACAATTCCGTCCGGCTCACTGACGCGTTCCTGCGCGCCGTTGGCGAAGACGCCGACTGGGAACTCATCCGCCGCACTGACGGCAATGTCGCGAAGGTGGTCAAGGCCCGTGACCTATGGGAACAGATCGGCCATGCCGCCTGGGCCTGCGCCGATCCTGGAATCCAGTATCACGATACCATCAATGCCTGGCATACGTGCCCCGAAGATGGCGAGATTCGCGGTTCGAATCCGTGTTCTGAATACATGTTCCTCGATGACACGGCATGCAACCTCGCCTCCATGAATCTACTGGCATTCTACAAAGACGGCAGGTTCCTGGCCGACGAGTATATCCACGCGACGCGCCTTTGGACTCTCACGTTGGAGATCAGCGTTATGATGGCGCAGTTCCCGTCGCGGGAAATCGCGCAGCGGTCCTTTGACTTCCGCACACTTGGTCTTGGATACGCGAATATCGGCGGACTGCTGATGACGATGGGTTATGGTTACGACAGTGTCGAGGGACGCGCCCTTTGCGGTGCGCTGACCTCGGTGATGACAGGCGTTGCCTATTCAACCAGCGCCGAAATCGCGGGCGAGGTGGGATCGTTTCCAGGCTACGAAAGGAACGCGTCACATATGCTGCGAGTCATTCGAAATCACCGCAGTGCCGCTTACGGGAGAAGCGATGGTTACGAGGGTCTGGCAGTGGCCCCGGTTCCGTTGGATCATCGCAACTGTCCAGATCCGACATTGTCGGATCTGGCAAAATCGAGCTGGGACGAGGCTTTGTGTCTCGGCGAGAAGCATGGTTATCGCAACGCGCAGGCGACGGTGATCGCTCCCACCGGTACGATTGGGCTGGTGATGGACTGCGATACAACTGGAATCGAGCCTGACTTCGCGCTTGTGAAGTTCAAGAAGCTTGCGGGTGGTGGATATTTCAAGATCATCAACCGCTCTGTACCAAAGGCGCTGGAGGGTCTTGGGTATTCCGCCTCCCAGATCGAGGAGATCGTCTCCTACGCCGTTGGTCACGGAACCTTGCGGTCCGCACCGGGCATCAACCATAAATCCCTGTCCGATCTGGGGTTTGGCAAGGACGAGTTGGAAAAGGTGGAGGCGGCCTCACCGTCAGCCTTCGATATCCGCTTTGTCTTCAATCAGTGGACCCTTGGCGAGCCGTTCTGCACGGAAACGCTGGGAATTCCTCCAGAAACGCTGAACGATCGAGGTTTTGACCTCCTTCGGCACCTTGGGTTCAGTCGCGCCGACATTGAACGTGCCAACGATTTCGTTTGCGGAACCATGACCTTGGAGGGCGCACCACATCTCAGGACCGAACATCTATATGTGTTTGACTGCGCAAATCCGTGCGGGAAGAGGGGCAAGCGGTACCTTTCCGTCAACAGCCATATCGACATGATGGCGGCTGCGCAGTCGTTTGTATCGGGCGCGATCTCCAAAACCATCAATCTTCCGAACGACGCGACAGTTGAGGAAGTCAAGGAAGCGTATGAACGCTCTTGGTCCAAAGGCATCAAGGCAAACGCGTTGTACCGCGACGGCTCAAAGCTCAGCCAGCCACTCGCGGCATCGCTGGTCGAGGATGATGATGAGGCTGCGGAGATTCTCGCCTCGGCGTCGCCTGTGGAAAAGGCTGCGGTTCTCGCCGAAAAGGTCGTCGAGAAAGTGGTGGTCAAGGAAGTGATCAAGGAGGTTCCGACGCGCGTTCGGGACAAGATGCCAGGTCGTCGTCGTGGTTACACCCAGAAAGCGATTGTCGGCGGTCACAAGGTTTATCTGCGGACGGGCGAGTACAACGACGGATCGCTCGGAGAGATATTCATAGATATGCACAAGGAGGGTGCCGGATTCCGGGCGATGATGAACAATTTCGCTATCGCGGTCAGTGTGGGGCTTCAGTACGGGGTGCCTCTGGAGGAATTTGTGGATGCGTTCACATTTACGCGGTTTGAGCCGGCTGGAATGGTTCAGGGCAACGATTCGATCAAGAGCGCAACTTCAGTGATTGACTACATTTTCCGGGAGTTGGCGGTGAGTTACCTTGATCGAACTGATCTGGCGCATGTGATGCCGAACGGCCCGACGTTTGATGACCTCGGTCAGGGAGACGATGAAGGAAAGCCCAATCTTGCCAAACTTTCGGAACGGGCAGGCGCCAGTCAGATGGAAGTTCTCAAGAAGGTGGTGTCTCCCGGATATTTCAGGAACCGGCCCCCTCGCGAGTTCGCGGTTCTTCAGGGAGGCACAACCGGTCCGACGGCTCAGGAGAGGGCGGTATCATCGTTGCAGACCCGGACGGAAGGCGACCTTGAGACCGAGGAGGACTATGGTGCCTATGCGGCCGAAGGAGCTCCATCGGCTGTGGGCAGCGCGGTGCAAGCCAGCGCCACGGCGAGGATGCAGGGATTTGAAGGAGATTCCTGTCGAGAATGCGGAAACTTCACGCTTGTTCGCAACGGCACGTGCCTGAAGTGCAATACCTGCGGTGCGACGAGTGGCTGTAGCTGAATATGACCGCGGGGATGTTGTGGTGCGACGAGTGGCCGGGTTTTCGAGCAGGTGTGTCCTCTTGGTCAATGTCTGGATTTAAGGCGGAAGCCGGGCAGTAGGAAACGAGTGATTTCAATGCTATGAGACTGGGCCTCCTTTGTGGGGCCCAAATTTTTTGACTCATGGCGTGAAGGTCGCAGTCATGAATCCTGTCACGCAATTATTTTCGCCATAGATCCTAAAAATTATATATATAACAATCAGTTAGTCTGTCACATGTCGGGCGTTATTGTTTCCCACATCCCTCGCTGTTACGTCCGCTTCGGGTGGCAAGCTTCATCTGTCCGGATATCTTGGCAACAATAGCAGTGTCGGCCACGCCATAGGTCGAACCATCGTTGGGGCGTGTTTTGTTAGCCCTGATTCGATGAAGCGCGTCACCTCTCCACAATGGAGACAGTTTCACTGGCAAAGGCTTATCCCTTTGACTCCGGCACCGCAAGATGTTGTGCCGGTGTCCTGACGGCCAGCCCACCGGATTCCGGCGGGATCCGGGGCACCATCGCCACGCGACGGTCCGTCCGTAGCCGGAAGGATGGGGATTCGGGGGGTATCGGGAGGCCGCGCCGCGGGCGAGGCGGAGTCCGGGCGCGGGTACGCGGACGTCAGGCGCCAGCCGTGCATAAGTAAAGGCGACGTAGAGCAAGTGACATTCCGTGGTGTGGGTCGCCTCAGGGTCTGCATCTTCTGCCATGCTTTCGATTCACTCTTGCAATGAGAAGACTTCATTGTCGCAGGCTGTGACTGCAACAGCCCGGAATTCTGACCACTTGGCCAAGTGGACGGTGCTGGCCGCCACCTTGTCGACCTCGGCGTCGATATTGCAACTCGTTTCGGCATAGGAAGCGCTGGCCTCATCAAGGGCCGTTCGCGCACGCCGAAGCCTCACGCCTGATCGAACGTAAAGACACCAGCCATGTCGCCGCATGCGAAAACCGCTGCTGGATGCTGGAGCACGGATGTCAAGCGTCAAGGTTACGTCCTTTAGATACCAAAGCCCGCACTATCGTCTGCCGTACTTACGATTTCAGGTTGGAAATCCAGGCCTCGGGAATCCTGCCCTTTTTCGATTAGGAAGGCGCGGAAGGACGGAATCGGGCAGGAATGTATGTCATCCGTCTCCTGCAACGCTCCGCGATGGATCAGGTGATCGAGAAAACCACGCGCGGTCATACCTTCGGGAAGGGACCACCTGCGAGACCGGGTGTCCACATGGGCATCGATCACATCCAGAATATCTCCCCGTCCCATATGTGGCCGATCCAGGTTCGACATGATAGCATGGACCAGGCCGACGGATTCCCGCATCACACCGGACATCCGGTTCCGGTAGGCTTGAATCCGGTAGGCCGTTTCCCTTTCCAGCACGATTTTCACGTCTACATCGGATAGACGCCCACCGGCCTCATCATGTGGGAGGACTCGGACACGCAGCGACGGTCATCGCCGACCTCGCCGAACGGATTGATCCCGAGCGACTGGTCGCGGCAGCCCGAACCGCACCTATACCGTGGGCGCAACGTTTGGGCTATTTGCTGGATCTGGCGGGGGAGGCGGACAAGGCGGAGTTCCTCAAGCGCTACGTTCAGGAGGAGGCGCGGGATATCGCGCCGCTCATCCCCGCAATGCCGCGTGAGGGTGCGGTGCGAGACGCTGGCTGGAAACTGGACGTCAATGCAGATGTGGAGATTGAGGCATGATCCCGCACGATTACATCACGGAGTGGCGTGCGCATTGGGTCGAGGATTTCCAGGTTGAGCAGGATCTGGTCATCAGCCGTGCACTGGTGGAGATATACGCCCATCCACATTTGCGCGAGAGTCTTGCCTTCCGCGGCCGCACCGCCCTCTACAAGCTGCATATCGACCCGCCTGCCCGCTATTCGGAGGACATTGATCTGGTGCAAATCCGCGCCGAGCCCATTGGTACGACTCTCGATGCCTTGCGCACCGTTCCCGATCCTTGGCTCGGCAGGCCGCGATGGAAGCAGAACGAGGGACGGGTCACACTGAACTACCGATTCCAATTGAGGACGTTCCGCCCCAACGGCTGAGGTTGAAGATCGAGATCAATTCAAGGGAGCACTTCACCCTGTTCGGGCTTGAGGAAAAGTCGTTCGCGGTCTCGTCGCGATGGTTCAATGATAGCGCGAAGGTCACCACCTATGACTTCGATGAACTGATCGGCACCAAGCTGCGAGCATTATATCAGCGACGTAAAGGCCGTGATCTCTTCGATCTGGCTGTGGCGTTGAAGCAGGCAGCCTTCGACCCTGACCGTGCCGTCGAGGCGTTTTTCCAATACATGGCGCAGGAAGCCGGCCAGGTCAACTGCACATTGTTCGAGCGCAATCTCGCGGCAAAGCTCAAGATGCCACTGTTCGCGGCCGACATCGGCCCACTGCTGGCCGCCGGGTATCGTTGGGACATTCAAGAAGCGGCCAAGGACGTCTACTCAAAATGATCGGGCGTCTACCCGGCGGTTCATGGAAAGGTGGATAGATGATCGCACCCTTATGCCAAGAGGGCGCAGAAGGGCCATAAGGAGAGGTTTCCGCGCTGTGGGTGGTCCAGTTTCGGCAGTTTCTGTGCTGCCCGGGTTCCAACCTGAAGTGCAACGCCACAGAATTCACTCGGGGATGAAGTCCGGAACCGGCCCCTTTTCAGGTTTCGCCAAGGCGACGTCTGGAATCCGCCCCGTTGCGGAAATGGCCGGTGTTGCACTTCGGACTGGAAGTGGGGAGGATGTTTCGTCTAATAGCAGGAATGGGCCGACTTCTGCCGGATCACCAAACCGAAATGCCCAGTACATGTATACACCGTCCCCCTCCAATGTCGGTTTTGAAATAGTGGAAGTCCCTAGAGATCGAATGAACATCGTCGATCAATTGGATTGCATGGGCTGAGGGTCTTGGTCACGCAAGACATGTCCGAAGCCCTACTCAGCTCCGCGGCTCAATGCGGCCGCACCAGTCCGTGCGATCTCGACCAGACCAAGTGGGCGTATCAGCTCGGCAAAGGCATCTATCTTTTCGCTATTGCCGGTCAGCTCGAATACGAAACTCTTCAACGTCGAATCAACAACATTGGCACGGAATATCTCCGCAAGACGCAGGGCTTCAATCCGGTCATTCCCGGTTCCGGTCACCTTGAATAGGGCTAGTTCGCGTTCAACCGACATTCCTTCCACGGTCAGATCGTGTACTTCATGAACCGGCACGATCCGACCGAGTTGCGAGATGATCTGGTCAATCACACTCGGTGTTCCAATGGTAACGATCGTGATTCGGCTGAGATGCCCCTCGTGGTCCGTCTCAGCCACTGTCAGTGACTCGATATTGTAGCCACGTCCCGAGAACAGCCCGATCACCCGTGCGAGAACTCCGGCCTCGTTATCCACCACGATCGCCAGCGTGTGCCGCTCAAGCCCCTCACTGTGAGGATCCCTCAGGTCATACGCGGATTTTTTGGAAGTGCCCTTCTTGATCTTTAAAGGCGACATTGTCGATTCATCCTGAATTTGGGGAAGATCTGTGTTGTCAGTTAGCTCGCAATATATGGGGTGCCACGGCTACGGCAAGCGGCAAGATCGCGGATATGTGCCAGCCGTGAGACGCCGCAATTCAATCGCCATCTTCCGATCATGCAAAACATTTGTCAGCCAACCATCAAAAGGTTCGGGGATTCCGCCTGCAATGAACAGTCTCAGGCGTCAATCAGACCAGCACGGCACCGGCTGTTCCTATGGCATCCTGTGTGGAGGCGTTCTCACCAAGGAGCATTTTGTTGTGCGGCTCACCCGACGGTATCATCGGGAAGCAGTTCTCGTGTCTTTCGACCAGGCAATCGAATACAACCGGGCCATCGTGGTTCAGCATTTCCAGTATCGCCTCGTCGAGATCATTCGGGTTGCCGCAATGAATGCCCTTTGCCCCGAAGGCCTCGGCCAGTTTCACAAAGTCAGGCAGCGCCTCGGACCATGAATGCGAATAGCGCTCTCCGTGCAGGAGTTCCTGCCATTGTCGGACCATGCCCAAACGTTCGTTGTTGAGGATGAACTGTTTGACTGGTAGCCGATATTGAACGGCTGTTCCCAGTTCCTGCATATTCATCAGCCAACTGGCTTCTCCGGAGACGTTGACGACCAGAGCCTCCGGATGTGCGACCTGCACACCGATTGACGCCGGAAAACCATATCCCATGGTACCCAGGCCTCCGGACGTCATCCAACGGTTCGGCTCATTGATGCCAATATATTGAGCGGCCCACATCTGATGCTGTCCGACATCCGTGCAGATGTAGCGCTTCTGGTGATCCTTGGTCAGCGCTTCCAGCCGTGCGACCGCGTGCTGGGGTTTGATCGAGTTCGCGCTGGACTGGTAGGCGAGGCAGTCGACCTTGCGCCATTCCTTGATCTGATGCCACCAGTCCAGGACCTTTGCCGCCGCGGTTTTGGAACCACGCTCTTTCCACAAGGCGAGGGTATCGGCCAGAATATTCCCGGCATCGCCGATGATCGGGACATCCACTCGGATGACCTTGTTGATCGAACTGGGGTCGATGTCGATGTGCACCTTGCGTGATGCCGGTGAGAAATCCTGAACCCGGCCGGTAATCCGGTCATCAAAGCGGGCACCTATATTGATCAACACGTCACAGCCATACATCGCGAGATTGGCTTCGTAGAGGCCATGCATTCCCAGCATTCCCATCCAGTTCTTTCCTTTCGCTGGATAGGCTCCAAGCCCCATCAGCGTCGAAGTGATGGGAAACCCTGTGGCATCCACCAATTCACGCAAGCTGGCAGAGGCGGAGGGCCCTGAGTTGATGACGCCGCCGCCAGTGTAGAAAATGGGTCGTTCAGCTTCTTCGATCAGATCGACCAAACGCTCGATCTGCTGTGCATCTCCCTTGACCACCGGTGCATAATGACGCGTCTGGATTTTGTTTGGTTCGACATATCCCGCCGTAGCGAACTGCACATCTTTCGGTATGTCGACCAGAACTGGGCCGGGGCGGCCGGAAACGGCGACATGGAATGCCTGATGAATCGCGCTGCTGAGATCGGCGGTATCCTTCACCAGCCAGTTGTGCTTGGTACAGGGTCTTGTGATTCCAACAGTGTCAGCCTCTTGAAACGCATCGTTTCCTATCATGAAGGTCGGCACCTGACCGGTCAACACAACGATCGGGACGGAATCCATCAACGCGTCGGTCAGGCCGGTTACGGCATTTGTGGCTCCCGGACCAGAAGTAACCAAGACAACGCCAGGCTTTCCGGTTGACCGTGCATAGCCTTCGGCGGAATGCACCGCACCCTGTTCATGGCGCGCCAGATAGTGGCGAATATCATTCTGGAGGAAAATTTCATCGTAAATCGGGAGGACCGCGCCTCCGGGATATCCGAATACGGTATCCACGCCCTGATCCTTCAGGGCTTGGACCACCATTCTAGCTCCGGTCATCTGAAGCAACATATCGCAGCTCCGCGTGTGTTGTTTGTTCGCACAAAAAAACCCCCGTTGCCGATCCGGGGGCGCATGGATCAGCAAACAGTTCAGTTCACCAAACAAATGGCCCGTCTCCCATCACCATGAGTACAGGAATCATCCCATATCACCCCCATATATATAGGGAAGCCTAGGCAAGCGGACGGAAGTCGTCAAGGCGTTGCCTTTGGTGAACCGATTTGGCGCCATAAGTCTGTCGGTTGATGTGGTGTGGGGTATGGCCATATGGTCGTGCAATGGCCCTTCGTCGCGGTCTGGCGCAAACCCGCTTCCGGGCAATTGTTGTGATCGATTCGGGAGACTAGCCTTGTCTGCTTGGGCGCTGACGAACAGCGATCGATTGCCTGCCTTCACCTGATGGGATGAGAATCCGGTAGATTGATGTTCGCCACCTGCTCCTCTGCCGGGTCACTCGGAGTGAACTGTGCGGCGGAATGCCTTGAGGGATTGCCTAGTCTTCTCCAACGGCCGTTGCGATAGACTTCTATTGCATTGAACCTGATTTTGTAGTCCATCTTTTTGCTCCCCGGCACCCAGTAGCCGAGATAGATGTATTTCAGTCCAGCCTCCCGGGCGAGGGCGATATGGTCCAGGATCACATACGTCCCCAGACTGTCACGCAGGCGGGTGGGGTCGAAAAAGCTGTAGACCATACTAAGTCCGTCATCCTGAATGTCTGTCAGGCACACCGCTGTCAGCCTGCGTTTCCCATCCTTATCGGTCGTTACATATTCAACGATCTGGTTTTCGACCGGCGTATCCTCGACCATCGACGCGAATTCGAAGATATCCAGATCCGTCATTCCACCTCCGGGATGACGGCACTCGACGTAGTCGAGGAAGAGCGCATACTGCTCCTCGGTCGCCCAGGGCGAAGCTGCAAGCCTCTCCAGATCGGCATTGCGTTTGAGTATTCGACGCTGGCTCTTGGAGGGCACGAATTCTTCGACGAGGACTCGCGCCGAGATACAGGCGGCACAGGTCGGGCAGGATGGCCGGTAAACGACGTTCTGCGATCTCCGAAAGCCCTGTTTGGACAGCATGTTGTTCAACTTCACTGCGTGATTGCCGTACAGGGAGGTAAACAGCTTCCTTTCCTGCCTCCCTTCGAGATAGGGGCAGGGCAACGGTGCGGTGACGTAGAATCTAGGCGCAATCGGTAACGAATGGAGCATCGGCACAGAGCATATTGGTTAACTCAATTGCTAGCAGCGCGAACACTGCCTGCCAAGCCCCTGAAATGTCCATGTATCTTGCGGCTGCTGTGACCAATGATGGTATATTCTGAGACGGTTGTCCTTTCCATCCGAGCAGTTCTCGGTGTCCTGGATGACCGACGGACTTCAGTATCCCAACTCGTCTGCGCAGTGGCCGCCGGATGCCATCGCCCGCGCCTCCAGCACATCGTTCTGGACTTCACACCGGTGCATTCGGGCAATTGCGTCCTGTTGGACCTGATCCGCCAACAGAGTTTATGATTTTCTGGGTGAAGCATACGATGTCCATGAGACGCGTCTTCCATGCTGCGAATTCCGATGCAGGCGTCCGTGTCCGATGTGAGGCTACGGCGACCCGGTTCATCCCCAGCGCAAGGAACGGCGCGGCCAAGGCAATCAACCTTAAGCCCAATTGAGTGCGCGGGATGATCGGAACCATATCCGCAACTCTCCCGGACAATCGCTTCGAACTCGGTCTTTGCAGGCTTCTGGAGGAGTTGCGGCACCAGCTTCGACCGGACAGTGACGGTCCAGGCTTCGAGGCAACGCCGTCCGGAAATTGCAGATAGGCCCCGGTCTCGGGGGCCTATCCGGCACCAGTAGTATACGCTCGCGGACGAAACCGCCTAGCGGTCGGCTGCGTCTGCCTGCGCGGTCTTGGCGCGTTCATCCATGAATTGGTCGAACTCAACCTTGTCCTTGGCTTCACGCAGTCTTTGAAGAAATGCCTCGAACGCTTCCTGCTCGTCCTCAAGACGTCGAAGGGTTTCGGCCTTATAGGCGTCGAAGGCAGCGTTTCCGGTTTCTTTGAAACGGTTGCCACGCCTGTGCTTGGCATAGCTACGTTTTGCTGAACAGGCTCCGTTGAACATGCGTTTGCTCCAGATCATGTAGGCAAGGATGGCAAGGCCGATTGGCCAGAAGAGGATGAAACCCAGCACCATTATGGCAATCCAGGCACCTTTGCCGCGCTCGTCGAGCCAGGCTTCCGCCTGCGTGGGCCATGTTGCGACCGAACTCATCTTTATGTCTCCTCATTTCGGGTTTTCTGCAATGTGATTCGCATTCACATTGTGGAAGATGGGCGTCGCATCGCGAAGTTCAAGGCATAATGTAAAATAAATTTACATTTTTCCGATCGACACTCCGGTGTTTGGGCGTTCAGCGAAATACGTCTGCCACCGCCGGTCATTTTCGGCGAATTCCGATGGAAGTTGTCTCGGCGGCGAGCGGAAACCGAAGCGCCATCTGCGGCAGTTTGAATGACCAAGCACCAAGTGTG
Source organism: Paracoccaceae bacterium (assembly GCA_965203605.1). Taxonomy (GTDB): domain Bacteria; phylum Pseudomonadota; class Alphaproteobacteria; order Rhodobacterales; family Rhodobacteraceae; genus JAPOUP01. The sequence continues at coordinate 918,231 of OZ241902.1, forward strand.
GCCTTAAACAGATGAATTCTCGGGGATTCTGGGTACCGGCAATTCTGGGCCAGATCGCCGCGAGCCCGGCTCGATGACTCTACTGGTCACGCTGACCTCCACATACGAAGTCCGCGACCTCCGCGCCGGTGATCCTTTGAATCTCCTTTGGATCAATGCGGAATATGTGCCGCGGCGTACCACCAGCGGCCCAGACGGAGTCAAATTCGAGAAGTCGCCCGTCGATGAAAGTGCGGACCCGACTCAGGTGACCCACCGGTGCCACCCCTCCGATCGCGAATCCGGTCTGTGACCGAATCAGATCGGCATCCGCCTTGATCGGCAATTCGCCCACAACCGTGCTTGCCTTTTCCGGGTCAACCCGGTTTCCGCCTGCGGTGAGGAACAGAATGAGTTCGCCGCTCCGCTCCCCCTTGAACATGATGGACTTGATGATCTGGTCGAGATGGCATCCAGCGGCTTCCGCAGCCTGTGCCGCGGTGCGCGTGTTGCCCGGCATTTCGCGAATGTCAGCTTCCAGTCCCGCTGCCTTGAGTGCGTTGCGCACCCGGTTCACGCTCCTGCTCATTTCAATTTCCTTGCAGAACGGGAAGTGACTATTGGTGATGACCCGCAGGGACAAGTGCCGAAAACCATAGTGGCCGTGTCACTGTGCTACGAAGGAAATCTGAAACGGTGGAAGAAACCGGTGGATTCCGTATCTGGCTGGAGTGTAATTTTGGTTGGTCGCCTGCATAACTCATTGGATGAATGACCCTAGATCAAGTCGACAGTAACCAGCTTATCCGGGAAGCCTATCGCATTGAGGGAATCGGAGCGCCCGAATGCCGGTCGATATTCCTGGACTGGGCGATCAGGCTTCCTCCGGAATTCAATCCTCGTGAAGCCATCGCGTTGTTGCTCGACACCTACGGGGTTGATGTGCCGGATCATCCCATGAGTGTGATTCTGCGCGAAGGTCTCACGGAGACAGTGCGAACCGGGCGTCGCGTCGGACGGCGTGCGCATCGTGGAAGGGCAGGGGATAGGTGACATGGAGTCCCGTTTCGCGGGATCAATTCCGAAGTAGTGGAGTTGGCCAGATACCGAAGTGGATTCCTGGCCAGGGCACCGAGGGCCGTGCATGTCGGTTGCCTGCGGAATTTCCTGAAAGGACGCGGAAATGGTGACCGCCAAGCCGGAGTTTGACCTTTTTGTAATTGGTGGGGGCGTCAACGGCTGTGGAATCGCACGGGACGCCGCGGGTCGTGGCCTTAGGGTTTGCCTTGCGGAGATGAATGATCTGGCGTCAGCCACATCCAGCGCATCCACCAAGTTGTTTCATGGTGGGTTGCGCTATCTGGAGCATTTTGAGTTCCGATTGGTTCGTGAAGGTCTGGCTGAGCGGGAGCGGCTCCTGCGGGCGATGCCACACATAAGTTGGCCCATGCGCTTTATACTGCCCTACCACCCGGATATGAGGTTTGAGGGGACGACTTCCGCGTCCCGGCTTCTAACGCTTGTCATGCCTTGGATGAAGGGTCGCCGCCCAAGCTGGCTAATACGACTGGGTCTGGTCCTATACGACAACATCGGCAAACGTAGCATACTTCCAGGCACCTCGACCCTAGACCTTTTTACCGCTTCAGAAGGTGAGCCACTCAAGGAGTGGTTTCGTAAGGCATTCGAATATTCCGATTGCTGGGTGGATGATTCGAGGCTTGTTGTGCTTAACGCCAGAGATGCGGCTGAACGCGGTGCAGAGATCAAGGTCCGTACCCGTGTGGTTGGGGCGAAGGTGAGAGACGGCTGCTGGCAGATCCGTATGGAAGACAGGGATAGTGGAGAACTCCGTACGACAACGGCGGGACTTCTGGTAAATGCCGCGGGTCCCTGGGCGGAGGAAGTGCTGTCGGGCATGGCTGGAATTCAATCTCCGGCGGCTCTCCGGCTTGTCAAGGGTTCGCATATCGTCACACGACGGCTCTTCGACCATGGAAAGTGCTATTTTCTGCAGGGAGAGGACGGGCGTATTGTATTTGCGATCCCTTACGAATCCGAATTCACTCTCATCGGCACGACCGATGTGGACTACGGGCGGACAATGCGGTCGCCGGTCTGCACAGACGAGGAACGAGATTATCTGATTGCCTTCGTCAATCGATACTTCAGAAGACAGATTAGTGCTGCGGACGTTGTCTGGAGCTTCGCGGGCGTTCGTGCATTGTTTGATTCAGGTGCGGCGAGTCCAACGGCGACAACAAGGGAATATGTCCTGAGGATGAACAATTCGAACGGCGCACCGCTGCTGAGTGTTCTTGGAGGCAAGATAACGACTTACCGCAGGTTGGCGGAACGCGCTGTTGATCGAATCGCCGAGTGTTTTCCCGGGCTTCCCGGTCCGTGGACAGCCGGCGTGGCGCTTCCGGGCGGCGGATTTCCCGTTGATGGGGTGGCGGCGCTGGAGCGGGAACTTCGCCTCAAATTCGACTTTGTCGATGACAGTTGGGCGCGGCGCCTAGTTCGTGCGTATGGTACCGATGCAACCTGCATTCTCGGATCTTCCCGCAGCGTCGATGATCTCGGTCGTGACTTTGGGGCGACTCTCACGGAGCGAGAGGTTGACTGGATGATGGAGAGGGAGTTCGCTCGCACCGCCTCGGATATCGTCTGGCGGCGGTCGAAGCTCGGTCTCCGGATGACGCCTGAAGAACTCTCGGCGTTGGATGAGTATGTTCGGGGCAAACTAACGGAAGGGAACAGCATCTGAGCAGGAAAAATGTCTCAGTCGGCTGCGGACGGTAGTAGCCGATTGGCGCCATCATGTGCTCGGAAAACAGATCACCACCCTTTCCGGTGTCGCACCTCAAGGTGGAACGGGCGGAATATATTGTTGGATACCTAGGCCACGATCTCGTGTCCGGCGGCGGCTGCTGCGATGTTCTCCGGGACGATCATGGCGGGAATACATTCGACGGAGGTAAGGGCAACAACTTCCTCTAAAGCGGCTACATTTCCAATTCGAAAGCGGGATATGATGGCACCTCCTCTACCCCGTTTGAATGGTTCAACACCTTCAGATTCCGCCTCGGAGACGGCTTCGGTCTGATCCACTATCTGGAAGCGACGGATCTGCTCCAGTTCGTCTGGGCCGACGGGGGCGCGGGCCGATTCCGGTTCATCGATCGCAACGGCATGGCGGTCATCATCTACGGCGACGGTGGCACGGACGACAACACGGTTCACACAAATTATCTGCCTAGGCCGGATCGGTCAGCCGGTGGTCCGGGCGGCGGTGCCATCGCAGTCGCCAACATGACTCTGGCCCAGTTCAAGGCACTCGGCGTCGGTTTCGATATCCATGGTGGCGACGGTGACAACACGCTCTACGGCACGTTCAGCCGCGACACGATCTGGGGCAAGGGCGGCAACGACACGCTGCATGGCGGGGAAGGCGACGACGACCTCTGCGGCGGCGGAGCCGACCAGTTCGTCTTCGACTGGGAGTCCGAAACCGACACCATCCACGACTTCGAGGACGGACAGGACATCATCGTCATCAAGGGCGGACTGAGGTTCTCTGACCTTGACATCAAACAGAGCGGCGACGCCGCCGTGATCAGCGACTCCTCCGACAGTCTCTCGATCATGCTCGAGGACTTCGATGCCTCGCTGCTGACAGCGGACGACTTCGACTTCATCGCCTGACCGGCCCGGTGGACGGGCAACGGCGTTCGGTAACGCGGTTCTGCCGCTCAGGTGCATTGAAACATATGCACACAACTGAGATCACGTCGCGTTATCCTCAAAATGACCACTATATTGATCGGTACTTTGGGATCTGTAGCGAAACACTACTGGAACCTGCTACCTGAATGCCATTGGGAGGACGGGATCTGCAGGGATTGGCGCAAGGACGCTGTCGCCTCGGTTCCAACATCCGCCGCGCCGTCGGCGAGACCGTCAAGCGCAGACCCGTACGTCGCGCCCTCGCCGCCCGGCCAACTTGCGCGGATGCGGAAACCGCGCCATGTCGGAGAAGATCGGCAGCGGCGGCGGGTTTTCCGGCGTGAGCGCTTGCCGCCGCAACTAGTTGAACGCCGCGACGGGGTCGGTGTGCCTGCCCCTGTACCCAAGCGGAGCGGCCAGACTTCCTCACGCCCGCTCAGCCCATCGTCACCGCTGCTCTTCCAGGCACCGCGCTCGAGGCACTGCCACCTGCCCGCCGGGTTGGTCGCCGCGGTGTCGGTCCGCGGAGTAGGCGGCACAGTTAGATGGAGTGTCTCCTCGCCGGCCATCGTTCCTACAACTCCGACGCCCACCATCTGGCGATGAACGCAGCCGACGTCAGTGCTTGCCGCGTCTTTCAATCCATCGAGCCGAGAGTCTTTCGATGGCCTTGACCCGCTTCTCAGCGCTGGGATGGCTAAGGAACCAGGCAGGACCGGTGTGTGACCCGGATTGGCTGAGCCTGTCGAGTTTTCTGAGCAATGATGTCTGGGGCTCCGTCCCGATTCCTGCCTTGATCAGCAATGCGGCTGCGTAGGCGTCGGCTTCGAACTCATCGTTCCGGCTCAACTTTGCCGTGAACAGAGAAGTCAGAAGATCGGCAAGATGACCACTAAGCCATCGAAGCACCGGCGGGAAGGGCAGGAAACGACCCAATCCCAGAATCAACGCGGTCCGGAATGCACTTTGCCCGGTGAAGACGATCATTCTTCGCCGGGAATGCCCCAGAGCCACATGCCCCAGCTCATGCGCGATCACGCTTGCGAGTTCGTCTGAACTGACCTCGCCTGTTCGGTATTTCCTGAGGAATCCGCGGGTGATGAATATGCGTCCGTCCGGCGCTGCCAGACCGTTGATCTGCTCAATCTCATAGACCTGAACCCGGATAGCGGGAAGATCAAGTGCCTCAGCCATCCGCTTGGCCAGGAGCGTCAGGGTCGGGTCCGCCAGTTCCGTGGAATTTACCTTGAGTTGACGCGTCATCCTCCATGCCGAAAACCTGTACATGGCAAGGCCATAAAGTACTGCAAGGAGGATGGGCAGGAATTTCAGCATGGCCTGAATATGGAATGGCTGTGCCCGTCATGCAATGCTTGAACTCGAGAAGGACAGCGGAATTTTCTGTCAACGGGTTCATTCAGAACTACGTTGGTTCGTATGGTAGAGCCTCTTGCACAATTACTGCGGTTCGGGCAGCCGCGGCAAGCCTTTCGGTTCCGCCAGGGTCGCGGCACCGGATCCGACGGGTGCCCGGGGCGTCTGCACGGGCCAGGGTGTGGCGGAATGCCGCAGTTGGTGGCCCGACGGGCGCCGTCCGCGCATGGCTGGCCGCGCCGTCCCCTCCGGGGCGGCGTCCGTGGCGGACGGATCTGCCGGAACGGACGGTGTCAGATGGTGAGCCGCATCAGCTGTTCCACCGTCAGGGCCAGCACGCCGAAGAACAGGTGGCAGGCCACCTTGGCGTGCCCACGGACGCGGACGTGCCGGGCACCGTAGGAGTCCTTCAGCGCCGGGTTCACCCGCTCGACGCTGGAGCGCTGCCGGTAACGGACGCGGTCGTGGCGTATGTGGCCCGCTTTCCGCTGCGCCAGCGCCTCTTTCCTGAGGCGCTCCTTCAGCGCCGCGTCGCGTCGCGGGTTGGTGTCGGTGATCGCCACGCGCCCCGTCAGGTAGGCGTGGAACCCGATCTCCAGCGAGTCGTAGGCCGCGTCCATGAGCTCGTAACAGTGGTCCACCCGCAGCGCCGTCATCCTCGAAAGAGGGATCGCGGCCTGGCTGTCGTGCAGCGACGCCGAGGTCAGGATGCAGCTGACGGGGACGTCCCCATCGGCCGCGTCGATATGCAGTTTGTACCCCCTCCAGCTCTCTTTGTACCCCTTGGCGTTGCGTTTCGTCCCGGTGTCGCAGGCTTTCGGCAACTCGGCGGCCATCTCCGCGGCGGTCATCCCGTCCCGCAGCTGCCGCTCCAGCCGGGTCGGCTCCCTCGGCACCTCCTCCCCCTTTTTCGGGCGTCCGCGCTTTCGCTTCGGCCGCTCCTGCGGCTTCGGCTTCGGCGCCGGCCTCTCCCGCCCGACGATCGCCGTGGAGTCCCTGGAGATGTGGCCCACGACCGAGCCGGCATACGCGGAGCGGACCAGCGCCTCGTGCATCCGCTCCGGCAGACGGGTCTCCGCGAACCAGGCGAAGGCGCGGGAGAACGTCGATTCACTGGGAACCTCCGACACGCGGGACCAGCCGCACAGGCGCCGCAGCGTCGGGTCGTACAGCAGCCGGTCGACCAGCACCACCGTGGTCGGCATGTCCCACACCGCCTTCGCGACGAAGGCCCGCGCCAGCGCCCTGCGGTCGGCGGGCGGGTTGCCGACGCCCCGGTGGCTGTAGTGGACGTGCCTTTCCACCTCCACCAGGTCCAGGACGGCGATGAACCTGCCGTGCCTCACGCCCAGCGGGCCGACCTCCCCGGCGAGGGACGGGAAAAGTTCCCCTTGAAACCGCTGCCAGGCATCTGATATGGATGATCGCAGGGACATGGAGCCGTCTCCCCGTATGTTGTGGCTGTAACACCCGCTCCATACCAGAGGGACGGCTCCATATCCAGGCCCCCGATCAGAAAAAAGCGCCCGTTTCCGAAAAAAAACCGCCTGATCGGGGAGTTCTGCAAGAGGCTCGGTAGCCTGACGTGGCCAAATCAGCAAACCGCTCCCGACCTACCCGCGTCTGCTCCGGACCAGGAGGAGAATTCGGTTGGGATGTCGCCAATTTGACCAGAGATGGCGAATTCCTCGAACTTGACCCACTGGCGGTCAGGGATCAGATCAATAGACATTGCGCAGATTGGTACGAACAGTTCGCCAGCCAAGGTGTGGAACTTCAGTATTTAATTATAATTTTTTACAACAGACTATGGAAAGAAATTGAGAAATCAATGCAAGTTTGCAGATCGTGGTGAAGCTGGCGGAAGCCGCAGCAATGGACGGGCTTGGTCGCTTCGGAATCCGATCAATCCTGAGTCCACATCACTGGAACCTTGGTCGGTCCCCGGAATGCCCAACCGGCAAATGTCACCTCACCAGCCATCCGCAATCCAGGGAAATGATCGAACAGCATCGGCAAGGCAACGTCCGCGATAAGTGCCCGGCTGGCGGCTGCTCCAGCGCAGAAATGGGGTCCCGCTCCGAAGGCAAGGCTCGGGGAAGTGTCACGGGTTATGTTGAAGTTGTCAGGTTCCGTGAATACTTCCTCGTCCCGGTTTCCGGATCCGAACATGAAAAAGACACGTGAGTTTCGTTCAAAGTCGATGCCATTGACGGTGTCGGCCCGTGCCACCCGTCGCGGTGACATGCCAATTGGAGAAATCCACCGCGCATATTCTTCAAAGGCATCGCGCCAGCTGGCTCGACCCGCCCGAATGAGATCCAGCTGGTCAGGATGGGTCAATAGCGCCCAGGCTGTTCCCGCGATTGCGTCGCGTGGTTCGTTCTGACCGCCGGAAATCGCGAGCTTTACATTGGCCCGAATGGCTTCCAACGGCAGCCTTGCCTGAAGCTGCACTGAAAGAAGTGATGGATCAGGCGCTTTCCCAACTTCCGTCACTCGCTCATCGATGTGAGCGTCGATCAAGGCTGTGCAGTCGTTGCAGTGCGCCTCAATCCGTGGGTCGCCTGCGTAGTTCGCGATTCCGTCAATCATGCCTTGACTTACTTGATCGATTTCCTGCCAATCCATATTGCGAAGTCCAGTGATCACTCTCAATGCGTGACCCGAAACCGGCATCGCGAAATCAGCCACGAGATCACAGGAAGTTCCTGCCGCGAGGCCGTCGAGCACTTCTTCCGTGTGTTTGCGGAACTCATGAAGCCAATGATCTCGAACCGTGCGGGGACTGAATGCCGGGAACGTGGCCCTGCGTTCGCTTGCGTGCTCCTCTCCGTCCTTACGCATCATGTTCTCGCCCATGAGGACGCTCATGAGTCCCTCTGGCTGGTAGCTGGAAAAGACATCAACGCGCTTCTCCTGCTCGAATATCGCGTTGCGTTTGGTGAAGAGCGTGGCACCAAGCTGCGGAACAGAACAGAGCCTCTTGCAGAACTCCCCGATCAGGCGGTTTTTTTTCGGAAACGGGCGCTTTTTTCTGATCGGGGGCCTGGATATGGAGCCGTCCCTCTGGTATGGAGCGGGTGTTACAGCCACAACATACGGGGAGACGGCTCCATGTCCCTGCGATCATCCATATCAGATGCCTGGCAGCGGTTTCAAGGGGAACTTTTCCCGTCCCTCGCCGGGGAGGTCGGCCCGCTGGGCGTGAGGCACGGCAGGTTCATCGCCGTCCTGGACCTGGTGGAGGTGGAAAGGCACGTCCACTACAGCCACCGGGGCGTCGGCAACCCGCCCGCCGACCGCAGGGCGCTGGCGCGGGCCTTCGTCGCGAAGGCGGTGTGGGACATGCCGACCACGGTGGTGCTGGTCGACCGGCTGCTGTACGACCCGACGCTGCGGCGCCTGTGCGGCTGGTCCCGCGTGTCGGAGGTTCCCAGTGAATCGACGTTCTCCCGCGCCTTCGCCTGGTTCGCGGAGACCCGTCTGCCGGAGCGGATGCACGAGGCGCTGGTCCGCTCCGCGTATGCCGGCTCGGTCGTGGGCCACATCTCCAGGGACTCCACGGCGATCGTCGGGCGGGAGAGGCCGGCGCCGAAGCCGAAGCCGCAGGAGCGGCCGAAGCGAAAGCGCGGACGCCCGAAAAAGGGGGAGGAGGTGCCGAGGGAGCCGACCCGGCTGGAGCGGCAGCTGCGGGACGGGATGACCGCCGCGGAGATGGCCGCCGAGTTGCCGAAAGCCTGCGACACCGGGACGAAACGCAACGCCAAGGGGTACAAAGAGAGCTGGAGGGGGTACAAACTGCATATCGACGCGGCCGATGGGGACGTCCCCGTCAGCTGCATCCTGACCTCGGCGTCGCTGCACGACAGCCAGGCCGCGATCCCTCTTTCGAGGATGACGGCGCTGCGGGTGGACCACTGTTACGAGCTCATGGACGCGGCCTACGACTCGCTGGAGATCGGGTTCCACGCCTACCTGACGGGGCGCGTGGCGATCACCGACACCAACCCGCGACGCGACGCGGCGCTGAAGGAGCGCCTCAGGAAAGAGGCGCTGGCGCAGCGGAAAGCGGGCCACATACGCCACGACCGCGTCCGTTACCGGCAGCGCTCCAGCGTCGAGCGGGTGAACTCGGCCCTGAAGGACTCCTACGGTGCCCGGCACGTCCGCGTCCGTGGGCACGCCAAGGTGGCCTGCCACCTGTTCTTCGGCGTGCTGGCCCTGACGGTGGAACAGCTGATGCGGCTCACCATCTGACACCGTCCGTTCCGGCAGATCCGTCCGCCACGGACGCCGCCCCGGAGGGGACGGCGCGGCCAGCCATGCGCGGACGGCGCCCGTCGGGCCACCAACTGCGGCATTCCGCCACACCCTGGCCCGTGCAGACGCCCCGGGCACCCGTCGGATCCGGTGCCGCGACCCTGGCGGAACCGAAAGGCTTGCCGCGGCTGCCCGAACCGCAGTAATTGTGCAAGAGGCTCAACAGATTGGCGTTTTCGAGCGCATTGCGGCAAGTGCCGGATAGGGGTCCGCATGGAATGTCTCGAGTTCAATGTCCACTACCGGAGCCTGGGCCATCGGGTAGTCCTGTTACAAGCCTTGTTGATCTTTGGTTCCATCCTGTCGGATTGGAATCGCGACCGCAATACTTGGCGTGCGAAGCCCTTTGCGAAACTCCTTGATGTGAAATTTTCCCGCGGCCGGGCGTTTTCCTTATGACCTGTCTGGAAGCGGAGTTGATCCGTTGGCGTAAGGAGAGTTACGGAGCCACGACGTCACTGGTTGGTGGTTTCACGTTGCTGAAGCCTCCTGAGTCGGACATTTGGCGCCGCTGCAATGGGATTCCTTTTCCATCCCATGCCGCCGGGAGACCGGAGAGATTGGCACCATGGCCGAAAGGCACAGCAGGTTTGTGGCCTGTTTGGAATAAGCGCAGGTGGCGGATTTCCGGGCTGCGACGACACATATCGCCTGTTGGAGCGGAGTCCTTCACCGTCCACCATCGGACCAGGGCCGCCCGGTATCCTTCTTCTTGGCGACGCTGTCATCCGCCGACACGAGGTGGTTGCGACGAGACGGACCTTGAGATCGGGGCACTCGGCACCAATGGAGACTGGCCGTGAACCAACCAATACAAATTTCAACATCTGTGTGCTGTAGGAAGGATCTGGAATCTGGGTGAGAACTGGCTGGTTGGAGATCACGCGGGCTGGAATTCGGCGTGGCAACGTCTGCTGGTAGCATACGGAAGGCGTGGTGCCGTTTCGGCCGCAATCCTTAGGCCGAATGGGTGGGTCTGGTTCGTCCCAATCTGCCATCTGGATCCGTCGATTCAGACAGTCATCACCCGCCTGAGGCTCGGAAACCGGGCTGGCCTGAGAGGGAGGCCGGAACATTGAATTGTTATTTGTCGCATTGCCACATGCTGTTATGATGGACGCCGGGCATAGCGACAGGGGATTGCTAAGGCAATCGCTTGCGACATCATTGCCTGTCGTGACGTCCGGAATCACATCGGGAGGAAAAGTGATATGGACAGACTGAACGAGATCATTGGCGCTATCAACGCCTTCGCCTGGGGACCGCCGATGCTCGGCATGCTCGGTGTCACTGGAGTCCTGCTTACGCTCGGACTCGTGTTCATGCCTTGGAGAAAGGTCGGCTACGGATTCCGCCTCCTGTTCGACAAAGACTCAGCCTCAGGTGAGGGCGAAGTCAAGCCGTTCAACGCCCTTATGACCGCATTGTCGGCGACCGTTGGCACGGGAAACATCGCCGGTGTCGCGACCGCGATCGCGCTGGGGGGTCCCGGTGCAATTTTCTATATGTGGGTGATCGCGCTTTTTGGAATGGCAACGAAATATGCGGAAGCCGTGTGTGCCGTGACCTATCGCGAAGTCGACCAGAACGGGAAGTATGTTGGTGGACCGATGTACTATCTCCGGAACGGTGTCGGCGAATTCGCCCCGGAACTCGGAAAGTGGCTCGGCGTGGCATTTGCCATTTTCGGCGCCGTCGCTGCCTTTGGAATTGGCAATGCCGTGCAGGTCAACTCGATGGCGGCTGCGCTTGACAGCAGCTTTGGCGTTCCGTCATGGATTACCGGGGTGGTGGTGGCCGCCTTGGTTGGGATCGTTGTCATTGGCGGCATCCGAAGAATCGGCGAGGTTGCAGGTAAGCTGGTTCCCACCATGATCGTCCTCTATATCGGGGCGGCGCTCGTGATCCTGATCATAAATTTCACCGCAATCCCGGCGGCGATCGGCATGATATTCACGTATGCCTTCACACCGGCAGCGGCAGCTGGCGGATTTGCCGGTGCTGCAGTTGCGGCCGCGATCCGGTTCGGTGTTGCCCGGGGCGTGTTCTCGAATGAATCCGGGTTGGGCTCCGCGGCGATTGCCCATGCCGCGGCCCAGACGAACAGCCCTGTACGCCAAGGCATTATCGCAATGCTCGGGACCTTCATCGACACCATCGTGGTTTGCACCATGACCGCTCTGGTGATTCTGACATCGGGCGCGTGGATGATGTTCGGACCTGATGGTTCCGGACTTACCGGAGCGGTGCTGACGTCCACCAGTTTCCAGGAGTCAATTGCCGGGGGACAATATGTCGTTACGATCGCTTTGGCGGTCTTCGCGTTCACAACCATTCTCGGATGGTCCTATTACGGCGAGCGCTGCTGGCAATACCTGTTCAAGGAGCAGAGTGTCGTAATCTATCGGGTGTTGTGGGTTCTCGCCGCGTTGAGCTTCGCCAACGTCAAGGTTGACCTTGTCTGGAACCTTTCCGATACCCTGAACGGCTTGATGGCGGTGCCCAACCTGATCGGACTGCTCCTGCTTGCCCCAGTGGTGTTCAGGGTTACGCGGGAGTACTTTGAAAATGAAGGACGACCTATCGGAACCAGTTTGAAGGCATCGAGATAGTTCGCTGCCCGAACCTGAACGACCACGCAAATGAGAGTGGTGTGCCCGCCGGGACTCCGGCGGGCACCTGACCGTCTGCGGCCGACCGCCGCCTGTTGCCTGCTGAAAGCCGCGGATTCCGTCTGGGACGAGCAGATTGAGCGGACAGACGGCGAAGAAAGGAATCCGTGTGACGCGAGGCATCCCACTCCTGCTTTTGGCAGTCGCCGTCAGGTTCAGTTTCCCAGCACCTTCATACCACGTTCAATACCTTCGATCGTCATGGGAACCATACGGTCACGACCCAGGATTTCCTGGATCATTCGGATTGACTGTGTATGGCTCCATGCCCGTTCGGCGATTGGATTGATCCAGAGAGTCGCTGGCCATTGGACGCGGGCACGTTCGAGCCAGACCTGTCCCGCTTCGGCGTTCCAGTGCTCGTTCGCTCCACCGGGGAAGGCGATTTCATAGGGACTCATCGATGCGTCGCCGACAAAGATGCATTTGTAATCCTGTCCGAAGGTGCGCAGCACTTCCCAGGTTGGCGTCCGTTCGCTCCAGCGTCTGCGGTTGTCCTGCCAGACGCTTTCGTAAAGACAGTTGTGATAATAGTAGTGACGTAGATGCTTGAACTCTGAGCGGGCCGCCGAGAACAGCTCCTCCACCATCCGCACGTGAGGGTCCATCGAACCGCCGACGTCAAGAAACAGAAGCACCTTTACCGCGTTTCGTCGTTCGGGTCTGGTCTGAACATCGAGGTAGCCGTTCTCCGCGGTGGCCCTGATCGTTCCGGGTAGATCCAGTTCGTCAGCAGCTCCGTCACGGGCCCACCGGCGAAGCCGCTTCAGCGCGACCTTTATGTTGCGTGTTCCGATTTCGATCCTATCGTCCAGATCCCGGAATTCGCGACGGTCCCAGACCTTGACGGCTCGTTGATGGCGGCTTTCTTTCTGACCAATTCTTATGCCTTCCGGGTTATATCCATATGCGCCGAAAGGGCTGGTGCCTGCGGTACCGATCCACTTGCTTCCACCTTGGTGGCGGCCCTCCTGTTCGCGCAGCCGCTCCCGCAACGTCTCCATCAGTTTGTCGAACCCGCCCAAGGCCCTGACCTCAGCTTTCTCCGCTTCACTCAGGTGCCGCTCCGCCAGCTTCTCAAGCCAGTCTCCTGGTAAGTCGACCGCAGCCATCAGTGATTCGGTGGGAATCTGTTCCAGCCCCCTGAACGCCTCGCTGAACGCACGGTCAAATCGATCAAGGTTGCGTTCGTCCTTCACCAATGCCGCACGTGCCAGAAAATAGAAGCGCTCAACGTCAAATGTGACGATCCCCCTCCCAATGGCCTCCAGAAAGGTCAGATACTCGCGAAGACTGACCGAAATTCCGGCCTTCCGGAGACTCTGAAAGAAGGGCAGGAACATCAGCTATACGCACGCTCGATAACGATCGCCGCAAAAACAGCGAGCACTCCGAATGCCATCGCATATACGGCGGCATATTGTGCTATGTCCATTGCGTTTCCCTTTCGCCGCCTCGCTTGGATACCGCCGATAAGCGCCCCAACAGCAGCGGATGCCAGCACGATCATTAGTCAATCCTCTCCACTGCGGCGTTCGCCGGAAGTATGTCTTTGGATCGGTTTGCCATGACTGCACCTGCGGCAGGCGGTTCCAACCCGCTGTGTGCTGGATGCATATGAAATCCCGAGCAGCGTAGGCAGACATTCAGGACTTGTTTGGCGAATCACTTCTTGAATTGCGTTGCTGAATGGTGGTTGGATTTGGTTTGGACGAAGTCTGGTACTCTGTCTTCGGATCTCTCGCATGACCTGGAGAAAGACCATATCTGCGCACAAGGAACTGGCGAGGAACCCCTTCCGTAAAAGGATGATTGAAGCAGCCATCATTCTAGAATCCTTCAATTTGACCAATCAAGTCGGCAGGCAAAGTTCGCAGGTCGACGTGATCTTTCGAATGCAACGCCCAATGGTCAGCCAAACGCGCCTCGACAGCCATGGTGGCCTGGAGTTGGAACTCCGCTCGGCGAAGTGATTATCTGCCGCCGCGCGCCATGAATGCCAGACGTTCGAACATGTGAAGGTCCTGCTCATTCTTCAGTAGTGCCCCATGCATCTTTGGCAGCGCACTCCTGCCGTCCAGTTTCAGATCTTCGGCGGATAGGTCCTCTGCCAGCAGAAGTTTCAGCCAGTCCAGGACTTCGGAAGTGGAAGGCTTCTTCTTCAGACCGGGAGTCTCACGCAACTCAAAGAACTGCGAAAGCGCGGTCGCCAGCAATCGCTCCTTGATTCCGGGGTGATGCACCTCAACAATCTTTCTCATCGTCTCCATGTCTGGAAATCGGATGTAATGGAAAAAGCATCGGCGCAGGAACGCGTCGGGCAGTTCCTTTTCGTTGTTTGAAGTGATGATGACGACCGGTCGGTGCCTCGCTGCGACCGTCTCGCCTGTCTCATGGACCTGGAATTCCATCCTATCCAGTTCCTGTAGCAGGTCGTTCGGGAACTCGATGTCGGCCTTGTCTATTTCGTCGATCAACAGAACGACCTTCTGCTTAGCGATAAACGCTTGCCATAGCTTGCCCGGCTTGATGTAGTTCGTCACGTCACGCACGCGTTCTTCGCCGATTTGGCTGTCACGGAGGCGTGACACGGCATCGTATTCGTAAAGCCCCTGCTGCGCCTTTGTCGTGGATTTGACGTGCCACTCGATGAGTTCAAGCCCAAGTGCCTCGGCGACCTGACGGGCGAGTTCGGTCTTGCCGGTACCCGGTTCCCCCTTGACCAACAGTGGACGCTCCAGGACGACCGAGGCGTTGACCGCAACGGTCAGATCGTCTGTTGCCACATAGGCTTTGGTGCCGGAGAATCTCATGGGCCTCTATCGGGATTGAATCGCCAGTATCCCGTTTCCCTAATGATCTGGAAACTACCTTGCAAGCCTGTGGTTTCCGAGCGTGACAAGGCAATTCGCTTACGTTAAGGCGTTCCAGCATCGAAGTGGCCTGATTCAGGTGGTTCGCAACATGGATTTGATCCGTCAAGCACGAGGGAGCTAACATGGCGGCAAGGGTTGTTCTGCCGAACGATTATCGACCTTCCGAAGACGAGAATTTCATGAACGAGCGACAGCTCGAGTATTTCCGACGTAAGCTCGTCGCGTGGAAAGACGAATTGCTGAGTGAGTCGAAACTCACGATCGAAGGACTTCAGGACAGTGCGCACAGTGTTCCCGACATGACTGATCGTGCCAGCGAGGAAACGGATCGTGCGCGGGAACTCCGGACCCGGGACCGCCAGCGTAAGCTGGTTGTGAAGATCGATGCAGCGCTGCGGCGGATTCAACAGGGTGACTACGGCTATTGCGAGGTGACCGGTGATCCTATATCGCTCAGGAGACTTGACGCGCGTCCGATCGCGACAATGGGCTTGGCGGCGCAGGAGCGGCACGAGCGGCGCGAAAAGGTCCATCGCGGCTGAGATGGCCTGTTGGCCCGGAATACGGATTTCAGTGCGTCAGTACGGCCGCGGCTAGCGTTCGGAACTGTGCTGAAGGGGCGGCAGGTTACGGTCATTGGCGCCGGTATAGCCGGTCTTTCCGTGGCGGTTGCGATGGCTCAGCACGGCGCGAAAGTGCGAGTCCTGGAACGATCTCCGAAGATTGCCGTGATTGGAGCGGGGGTGCAGATCTCACCAAACGGATTTGTGGTGCTGGATGCGCTTGGACTTGGTGCAGAGGCAAGACATGCTGGACTGGAGACGACTGCCATTGAACTCAAGGACTATCGTGCCGGTTGGCAGGTCCTGCGCATCGACTTGACCAAGCGGCGAAGCCGCATTCCATTTCTTCTGGTTCATCGAGCGCGTCTGATTGGACTGTTGGAAGAACTGGCGCGAAAGTCTGGTGTGGATGTCGCGTTTGGTGTGACCGCTGACCCTTCGAGCATCGATGGTTCGCTGGTACTCGGGGCCGACGGATTCAGGTCGAAGACCCGGAAGCATCTCAATGGACCGGAAGTGCCCTTGTTTACGGGTCAGGTTGCCTGGCGAGCGGTGGTGGCTGACAAAGCGGAACCTGAAGTGGATGTCTGGATGGGACCGGGGCGGCATCTGGTATCGTATGCGCTGGACGCAGGACTGCGGAACATCGTTGCGGTTGAGGAGCGCAGGCAATGGGCAGCTGAGGACTGGAATCAGGCTGACGACCCTGCCAACCTACGGGCGGCGTTCGCGAGTTTCGACCCCGTGGTCAGGCACTGGCTCGCCCGCGTGGATGAAGTTCGGCTCTGGGGACTGTTCCGGCACGCAGTCGCCGAGCGCTGGCATGACGGGCGCCTTGCCCTATTGGGCGACGCAGCGCATCCGACGCTCCCGTTTCTGGCACAGGGAGCAAATCTTGCTCTTGAGGACGCGTGGGTCATGACCCGCTGCCTGGATCGCTTGCCGCAGAAAGAGGCTCTCGCGGAATACCAAAGGCGTCGCCGCGCACGAGCAGTTCGGGTCGTCGCGGCGGCAACGGCAAACGCGAGAAATTTCCACCTTCGCAATCCGTTGTTGAGGACCGTTGCCCATGCCACGCTCAGGGTTGCGGGGGCGACGATACCACAGGCAGCACTGAACCGGTTCGGATGGCTATATGACTTTGACGTCACGCGGGAGTGACCGGCCCTGGCAGATCCCGATCCGGCAGACCCATTGAAGTTCGAATGAGGCCGAGGCTTCGAATCCAAGCTCTGTGCGAGATGTTCAGGACACTGATTCAAGCGCCGCGATGATTCCACTGAAATCCGCAGGCTTCAGTGAAGCACCGCCCACAAGAGCGCCGTCGACATTGGCGACGGAAAAAATCTCTCCTGCGTTCGATGGGTTCACCGAGCCTCCATAGAGAAGCCGTATGCCATCAGCGTCCGTTCCAAACCGGCTTTGGAGCTGGGAGCGCATATAGCCATGTACTTCGGCAATCTGTTCCATGGACGGAATCCTGCCGGTGCCGATCGCCCAGACAGGCTCATAGGCTACAACAACAGACCCACCATTCGTCTCTTCTGGTAAGGAACCGGAGAGTTGGGAGCCAATGATCTCAAGAGTTGCACCGCTTTCCCGCTGGTCCAGCGTCTCCCCTACGCAGATGACGGCGACGAGACCGGCGGAATTTGCGGTGGATGCCTTTGCCTGGATCAACGAATCGGATTCACCGTAGGCAGCCCGCCGTTCTGAATGCCCCAGAAGTACATATTCAGCACCCGCATCCGCCAACATATACGCGGAGACCTCACCGGTGTGAGCCCCGTTGACGGCCGCATGGCAATCCTGTCCACCCAATGCGATGGCGCTTCCTGCAGACAGTCTATGCATCGGTTCCAGCAATGTTGCGGGAGGGCATATCAATATATCGCAGGCATGGCTTGAGTGATTTTCGATTAGTTCATTCAGTTTATGAAGATCTTCAGATAAACCATTCATCTTCCAATTTCCTGCGGCGAGTCGTCTTCGGTTCATACTGTCCTCAAGAGTGCTGGATTGGGTTATCTGGTCCGATCCTGGCCAATCGCTGTCTGGTGTTGAGGGGGGGGGGTGGACAGAGATCGGTTCCCGCTTACAGTAATGCGCGGCGAGGGGGGTTTCCACAGCCTATTGGCGGCGTTGCTCTAATTTGCGTCCGGTTGTTCAGGTGGTGCAGCCTTTCGGAATGCGGTGATTTGGTCGAGTTCCTCGAATATCCGCTCAATTGTTGGATAGGGTGCGTGATCGATCTGGAAACGCCTGTTGTTCCAGACCTGCGAATAAAGGCAGATATCGGCGATTCCCGGTGATTGCCCGTGCAGAATCTTCCCGTTTTCGGGCTCTCCTCGAGAATCCGCTCCAGGGGCTCAAACGTCGTTCTGACCCAATGGTGGAACCAATCCGCGTTGCTGTAACCATCCAGCCCAAGACTTTCCAGATGCCGAAGCACCCGCAGGTTGTTGAGCGGGTGGACTTCGCAGGCAATCATGCAGGCAAGTGCCCGAACCCTCGCTCGGCCTTTTGGGTCGTCGGGAAGAAGTGGCGGATACGGGTGCACTTCATCGAGATATTCAATGATCGGGAGCGACTGAGACAACACCGTGCCGTCCGCAAGTTCCAAGGCAGGCACGAGACCGGAAGGGTTCTTCCCCAGAAAGCCGGGATTGCGGTGTTCGTCCTTCAGTAGGGAATAGGACAGATATCGATAGTCGAGGTTTTTGAGGTTCAGGGCGACACGCAGCCGCGTCGATGTGGATGATCGGAAATAATTGTGCAGAATCAGCATTGTCCATCCTCCAGATATTCAGCATCGTTACCTTCTGTCGAGATTGCAAGCGCACGTGCTTGCTAACGCCCGGACTACGCGTCAGGATCGCCGGAGTCAGGAAATCACACGGAGGATCCGTGACAATGCTTCGGTCCAGAATCAATGAACTTATCGCTGAATCAGACGCCTTCATTCGTAGCCATGGCTTCAGCTTGCCGCCGTTCGCATATTGGTCTCCCGAGGAATTTCGGAGGCGCACCGCATCTGACAGCCAACTCATTCGGGACCATTTTCTGGGTTGGGACATTACGGACTTTGGGCAGGAACGTTTTGATGACCTGGGTCTGTTTCTGTTCACGGTCCGCAACGGGTCAAGTTCCAATGTCGTTCGTGGTAGGGGGATGCTCTATGCCGAGAAGCTCCTGATTTCGGCCGAGAACCAGATCACCCCGATGCATCGCCATAATCTGAAGACCGAAGACATCATCAATCGTGGCGGTGGCACGCTGGTACTTGAGCTCTTCCGGGCCGATCCGGATGGTGGCATAGACGAATCCGCCGAAATCACTTTGCGCACGGACGGCTCACTCAGGAAGATTCAGGGTGGGGGTTTACTCAAGCTGGCCCCTGGTGAGAGTGTGACGCTTGAGCCGGACATCTGGCATTCATTCTGGGGAGAGGGTGGTCGGGTTCTGATTGGCGAAGTGTCAAACGTAAACGACGACCGCACCGACAATGTATTCCGCGAAGAGATCGGGCGGTTTTCGACCATTGAGGAGGACGTCGCTCCGACGCATCTCCTTGTTTCGGATTACGATGGTTCGTTGTGACGGAACGTGGCCCCGACGCTCGAACAAACCGCAGTCAAAGCCAGCTCAGTTCTGGAGACGCCAACCCAGGTCGACCTGAGTGGGGATCCAATGTCTGAATGTTGTAGGTGGATCTATTCCGAGGGCAACAATCGATCCTCAGGAAGGAGCGATTTCAAGTTCTGTCCGTTCAGGCATTCCAGGTTCCTGGCTGACCTATGCGCAGGCGCTTGAGGAATGGGCGAGGTCTTCCGGCCTGATGCTAAGCCGCGGGTTCTCGGGTCACACTCGGCCAACAGTCGCCCCACGCCTGCCGATGGCCGACGAATGAAGTAACGCAAAGCGCAGATAGGTGGTCGAGTTATCTCATTCCGATCAGGCTTTAAGTCGCCGTCAACAGCTTTAGCGGCTTCACTACGAAAAAAGGACGAACTGTCGCAGGAAATGATTTGATGGACCTTATATCCGCAATCATAGAGCTGGCGCAGTGGCCGAATGGTGAATTGCCCAAACGTCAGATGAGCCTCGCTCGATTGTCGTTGTTGGACTGGATTGTGTGCGGGTTGGCCGGCACCAGAGAACCGGTGGCGGTCAAGCTGCGGGCGTTCGCCAGTGCAGAGGCCGGTACGCCGGTGGCTTCCTTGATCGGTGGTGACCTGGCACCCGCCCGCATGGCAGCGCTTGTCAATGGTGCAACCACACATGCCTTGGACTACGACGACACACATTTTGCCCACGTCGGTCACCTCTCGGTCGGCATATTCCCGGCGGCACTTGCTGCCGGCGAGGAGGCTGATGCGCAGGTACGTGACGTTATCGCATCGTTCCTGGTTGGGGCGGAAACAGCGATCCGAATCGGCTTGGCTTTGGGCCGTGACCATTACAGGCTTGGTTTTCACCAGACCGCGACGGCGGGCGCATTCGGTGCGACAGTTGCCGCGGGGAGGCTCTACGAACTCGACGCCGCCCAGATGCGTGCGGCCATCGGACTGTGCGCGACCCGTGCTTCTGGACTGAAGTCGCAGTTCGGTACAATGGGTAAACCCTATAATGCAGGCATTGCGGCTTCCAATGGGGTTGAATGCGCGATGCTGGCTCGCCTGAACCTCAGTTCTGCGGATGATGGACTGATGGGCGCGCAGGGATTTGTCGACACGCACACGCCAGACAACTGTCTTGGTGTCGTCCAGCCCCACTCGGCGGACAGCTTCCTCTTCGGGGACAACCGCTACAAGTTTCACGCCTGCTGCCATGGTACACATGCGATGATTGAGGCGCTCCTGAACGTCAGGGAGTCGCGCAGTCTGGGAATCGGGGATATTGCGGCTCTGGAACTGAAGACAAACCCGCGTTGGCTAAGTGTCTGCGACATTAAAACCCCCCGGACCGGCCTTGAGGTGAAGTTCAGTTACGGCTGGCTCGCGGGCATGGTCCTGCGCGGTGACGAAACAGGCGACCACCGAAAGTACCTGTCCTCACTTGCCACAGATCCTCAGCTTGCCGAGTTTTCGGAAAGGGTCGCGGTGATTGGAGATGACAGCCTGACGGACCTGCAGGCAGTCGTAGGTGTTTCGATGGTTGATGGGACATCGGTTTCAATCGCCCACGATCTGGCAGACCCTGTGGCGGAAGAGGTGTTGGGTGCCAGGCTGCGTCACAAGGCGATTTGCGTTATCGGGAAACAGGGTGAGGAGATTTGGGGCATGCTGCCACGGTTGCATTCGATGAGTGCCCGTGAGCTCGGTCTGCGATTGCGCCATGAGTAAACCGAGAAGAGCGGAGCGGCGGTCTGGAGTGCCCTCAGTTGAGCCAAAATCGAAGGGGTTCTGTCCGAGCGCAGGATCCTTCGCACGTAAAGCTCTCCCGGTTGGTCAGGATCTGCACGCACGGGAATCATTGCAAGTACTGGTCCGTGAAGACCAACGCCCGCAGGAATGATGCCGATCCCGATCCGTCGTGACGGAATTTGCCGGTTTCGCCCGAAAACGCTTCATGGGAGGTTCGTACCATGCAAAGTCACCCTGCCGATAAGCGACCGGCATACTCAACACCCGCTTTGCGCCGTGAGGTCAAGTCCCGGCTTCTGGGCCGGATCCACCAATTTCCTTGCGCAGCTGTCGTGTTGGTCCTATGTTGAAGCCATGAGCGGTGAGCCGGATATCTATGACCTTGCCCGGCAGGTTGCCGTGTTGGAGGAACGCATGAATACGTCCTTTGAGCGGTTGAGAGCGGACATTGCCCAGCGCGACGTGGAAGCCGCGAAGCGCGAAACGCGTATGCTGCTGGTGATCGCCGGAATGCTGGGACTGGCAGTCGCGGTCATCGGGTTCCTGATCTGATTGGAACCATCGCTGATGCGTCCTTCTGGAGGACGCCCGCCATCTGGCCTCGCCATGCTTCGCCACACCAGTTCCAAACCGACTCGGATCGACCTTCCGCCGGAATGTGCGAATGGCGCCGGTGTTTGGATGTTGGGAAACATGCAGGGTCTGGATGGCTCCGTAGTTTCACCACCTGTTTTGCGCTGTGAGATCAAATCCTGGCTTCTGGGCCGATTACACCAATATCCCTTGCGCCGCCGACGCCTCGGCCCTATATCCATGCCATGAGCGGTGAGCCGGACATTTATGACCTTGCCCGGCAGGCTGCCGTGTCGCAGGAGCGAATGAACACGATGCAGGCCGACCTTTCTGCCACTCTTGAGCGCTTCCGTGTGGATCTTGAGCGTTTCCGTGTGGACATGGCCCAGCGCGACGTGGAAGCCGCGAAGCGCGAAACGCGTATGCTGCTGGCGATCGCCGGAATGCTGGGCCTGGCAGTCGCGGTCATTGGGTTCCTGACCTGATTGGAACCATCGCTCATGCGTCTTTCAGGGGCCCGCCATCTGGCCTCGCCATGTTTCGCCACACCAGTCCCAAACCGTATCGGATCGGCCTTCCGGCGGAATGTGTGGAGGGCATCGTCGTTCGGATGTTGGGAAACACGCAGGGTCGGGATGGCCCGCGGTTCCCGAGCGCGTCGGCGGTCGGTCCCGATCAACCGGTTCCAGATATGGTGCCATTTCGGAGTGCGGTCCGCGTTTGCCGAAGCCACTGGATGGATCGGTAAACACGGCCCTCTGCCATCAAGCAAAATGCGCTTGGCAAGTACCGTTCCCGCCAGTTCAACCGGAATCAACGTGGAAACTGTGATTTGATGCCGTTGTCGGCCCGGAGTTGCGGAATTCGTCGGTTTCGCTCGAAGGCGCTTCATGATAGGCTCGTAGCTTCAGATGTCCTGACTTCGGGCTGATTTCCGTTGCCGTTCATGAGCCCGCCTCGCCGGTTCCGGCCGGTTTTCCGGGCAGTTCGTAGACCAGCCGCAGGCCGGTTCCGGGATAGACGGTCCGCGTCTCGTTGAGTTCCCGAAGCAGGCCGGCGACGGCATTGTCGGCGGCGTCGCAGGAGGAGCCGGGGATGCGCACCCGGAGAGTTCCGTTTTCGGGATCGGGTATGATGTCGGCGTCGGACCGGAACAGCGCCTTGAGGGGTCCGCGCGGGCGCTGTTTCCTGCCCTGCGCGGCGCCGACGGCGGTCATCATGCGGGTTTCGGCGCGGTAGGCGATCATGCGGATGGCATCGAGCGGGGTTCTTTCCTTCGAGGGCAGGGCGTCGAGGGGCTCCCCGGGTTCGCCGGCGGCGACGTGCGTCGGCGTCTCCCGCCGCTTCCGCTTCAGCCCTTCGCGCGCGGCGTCCGCTGCCTCGCATTCGATTCTGAGCCGCTCGGCGCGCCCGAGGGCGCTGTCGGACGGCTCGCCGCGCCGCAGGTCGGCGATGCGGGCGCGCAGCGCGGCGACCGCCCGGGCCGCTTCGCGGATATCCCTGTCGAGGCTCCGCCAGAGGGGGTTGACGACCCGGGCTTCCGGGTCCTGTTCGGCCAGCCCGTGCACCGGCAGGCCGTCGAGGTTGAATTCCGTGCGCATGGCCTTGAGGAAGTTCTCCTGCGACCAGCGCGGGAACAGCGCTCCGGCGGCCTGTTCGACCGGCATGCGGAAGTCGGTCGTCACCAGGGGAATCTGGCGGCCGCTCCCGGGCAGGCGGCGGATCCGCCGGACTTCCGGGCCGTCCCTGAGCCGGATGCGCCTCCCGGCGGGACGGGCCCCGGTTCCGCGCGAGGCGGCGGGGCCGGTGACCGGCACGGAGAACGGGCGGAACCCCTCCTCCGGCCAGGCCTCGCCCCTGAAATTCCTGTGCCACGTGATCACCGCGACCCCCTTCCCCGCGAGGCGGCGGAACAGGGCCGGGCTCCATCCCCCGCGGTCGAAGACCAGCGTCAGGGCCGGGTCGGCGTCCTCCCCCGTCGGATCCGGCGCGTCGGGCCCGGGGATGCCGAGCCGCTCCAGGGCCGGCATGATGTCATCCCCGAGGACCCCGGCCAGGGCCGGATCGAGGTCCTTGTGCATGCACAGCAGCGGGCGCCCGCCGAGCGCGTTGACCCAGTAGTCCGCCGCCGCCGGCAGGCAGGGCTTCCGCCGGGACACGAAATGTTTCGGCAGCCGCCCCCTGCGCCCCGCATGCACCTTGACGTGCCCGTCGACCGAGAGCGTCGCTTCCGGGGTTTCCGCCAGCCAGTCCGAGGCCAGGGAATCCTGCCAGCTCCGGACCGCGTCCGCGTTGGCGGCCAGCAGCCTCACCCTGCGCCGCAGGGTCTTCGCCTCCGGGCAGCGGTCAAGGCCGGGAACGGCTCCGGCCTCCCCCGGAGCCAGGCTCCGCACCGCCCCGGCGCAGCGGATCCGGGCGGGAAAGAGAAAGGCGGGGAACAGAGGAATGACCGCCGTGCCGTAATATCCCCCGGGATCCGGCAGAAGGGCCTGCGGGCGTTTCAGCGGACCCTCGCGCGGAAGCGCGGGCAGCGCGGCGAGGACGCCGCCGCCGGCGACCGCCGGGAGCGGTTCCGGGAAATCCGGGACAGCTCCGGCCGATCCCCCCGCGGAAGCGGCGACCCGCCCGGCGCAGTCGCGCGCCCCGCGTCCCATCGGCGCTTCCCGGTCGCGGCCGTCGCGCTCGCCGCGCCCGATCATGCCTTCCCCCGCCTCCGGCCCGCCGGAGACGGCGCTGTCCGGCGCCTCCTCCTTTCCGGCGTCCGCCGGCCCCGTCCCGATGAGGCCCCCGCGGCGGCACTTGTTGACGGTGACGGCTTCCAGGCCCAGCCGACGGGCGGTCTCCGCCCCGCCCAGACCCTGCGCCAGCAGCCGGTCGGCACGCTTCCTGACCTCTTCCGTCATCACGCTCGGGCCGCGGCTCCGCGAAGAATGCCGCCTCGCCGCCCTCGCGGTAGCGGTTCACGCCCCGCTGCAGGGTCGACCGGCTGATGCCGAAGGCGGCCTCGACGTCACGGTGGCGGACGCCGTTCCCGGCCAGTTTCACCGCCCGCAGCAGCCGGGCTTCGCGGTCGCCCGTCTCATGGCTGTCATAGGGTTCGGG
Organism: Paracoccaceae bacterium; assembly: GCA_965203605.1. GTDB lineage: Bacteria > Pseudomonadota > Alphaproteobacteria > Rhodobacterales > Rhodobacteraceae > JAPOUP01. The sequence continues at coordinate 942,788 of OZ241902.1, forward strand.
ATTGGAGAAATGGAAGGTTCTGCCCTCACCGTCGTCGGCGAAGGGGAAGCAGCTGCGGCCGACGGGAACGGCATCGGGAGGGGACATCGGCAGTGTGGGCATGGCACAGGAATCCATAATCCGGGTTCAGTGAAAAACAGCTGAAACTCACGGACATATCCAGCCCTGAATTGCGGAAAAACCGTTGATTTACTGAGAGATCAACAGGCCGGAATGGCCGGAGTCAGATCGATGAGGTCAGGACATCTGAACTTGCAAAGTCGCCCTGCCCATAAGCGACATTCATACTCACCACCCGCTTTGCGCCGTGATGTCAAATCCCGGCTTCTGGGCCGATCTTACCAATTTCCCTTGCGCTGCCGCCGCGTCGGACCTATGTCTATGCCATGAGCGATGCGCCGGATGTCAATGACCTAGCCCGGCAGGTCGCCGGTCGGATGAGCGAATGAACACGATGCAGGCCGACCTTTCGGCCACTCTTGAGCGCTTCCGTGTGGACATGGCCACGCGCGACGTGGAAGCCGCGAAACGCGAAACGCGTATGCTGCTGGCGATCGCCGGAATGCTGGGTCTGGCAGTTGCGGTCGTCGGGTTCCTGATCTGATTGGAACCATCGCTTATGCGTCCTCTTGGAGGATGCTCGTCCATCTGGCTTCGTGACATCAGTCCCAAACCGAATTGAATCGGCCTTCCGGCGGAATGCACGGAGGTTGTCGGTGTTTGGATGTCGGGAAACATACAGGGTCTGGATGACCCAGCAGGTCCTGATCGACAGAATCCAGATATGATGCCCGTTCCGGGTGCGACTTGCGCTTGCTCAGTTAGCTACATGCTTCGTTTCTGGGGGAGGTCAAGACTGGCCATATCGCCAACAGCAACGGGGAAGCGTCGGGCGAAGGATGCTGATTGCTTCACTGGTCTCATTGTCAATCAAGTGTTCCGGGCTTGATGTGCGCAGTAGTCTTCGGGAAGGTCATTTATGGAGACCGGGGCGGTGAGGCAGAATGAACGCCATTCCTCCCGTCGCCAATGGAATCCGCTGGCCCGACACGGTAGTGTGCGACATGGGCCAGAAACAGCGTCGGTGTTATGTTTATCGGAATTGATCTCGGAACTTCCAGCCTCAAGGCACTCATGATCGACGGCGATCAGAATATCGTTGCAGAGGCTTCGGCACCTTTGGATGTATCGCGACCAAGTGCGGGGTGGTCAGAACAGAATCCGCATGACTGGATAGCTGCGGCTGAAGCCGTTCTTGATAGGCTTGCCACATCGGAGGACTTGGGTCAGGTCGTTGGAATTGGACTGTCAGGTCAGATGCATGGGGCAACTCTGCTCGACGCATCTCATAATGTGTTGCGTCCCTGCATCCTTTGGAACGATACGCGCTCACATGAAGAGGCGGCAAAGCTAGATGCCGACCCCGTCTGGCGCAGAACAACCGGGAACATTGTCTTTCCAGGCTTTACGGCCCCCAAACTGGTCTGGATCAAGAGATTCGAACCGGAAATATTCTCTAGGATCAGCAAGGTGCTGTTGCCAAAGGACTTCCTGAGATTCTGGCTTACGGGTGAATTCGTCACCGATATGTCTGACGCTTCCGGGACGTCTTGGTTGGAAATCGCCCGTCGGAACTGGTCTGACGATCTCTTGGCCTGCACTGACCTTGGTCGCGCACATATGCCGAGACTCGTTGAAGGTCTCGAGGTTTCCGGGGAACTAAGGTCGTCCGTCGCGGGCCGATGGGGGTTTCGTCAACGGGTATCCATAGCTGGAGGAGGTGGGGACAACGCGGCGTCAGCCATGGCGGCCGGTGTGACTCGGGAGGGGCAGGCATTAGTGTCGCTGGGCACTTCGGGAGTTCTATTCGCGGCGAATGACAGCTATCGACCTGACCCAGAGTCGGCGGTGCATACGTTCTGTCATGCGATTCCAGATACTTGGCATCAGATGGGTGTTGTCCTGTCCGCAACTGACTCGCTTAACTGGTTCGCACGGCTGATCGGAGAGGATGCAGTTACCCTGACCTCTGATCTCGGTGCCCTGCGACCTCCGGGAAGGACCACGTTCCTGCCGTATCTTGGCGGTGAGCGGACCCCACTGAACGATCCGACAGTACGTGGTGCTTTCCTTGGCCTCGAACATGCCACGGATCGAGTGGCGGCAACCCGGGCTGTTCTGGAGGGAGTGAGTTTCGCGATCCGCGACTGCCGCGATTCCTTGGCAGCGACAGGAACGACCATTGACTCGCTGCAGGCTCTGGGTGGTGGTTCCCGTTCCGACTATTGGCTTCAGGTCGTTGCGACAGCCCTGAACATCTCAATTGACCGTCCTTCAGCAGCTGATCTCGGAGGCGCATTCGGTGCCGCCCGGCTTGCAATGATGGCTGTGATCGCCGGAGGAGCAAGTCTCGCTTCGGTGCCAAGGATCGATCGGTCGATAGATCCGGATTCTTCGTTGATCCCGGAATTTGACGAAGGCTTTGATAGATACAAGGCAGCGCAATTGGCAGTGCGCAGTGGATGGGACGAGACCCGCCAGTTCACTGTTCTGCCAAGGCAATAGCAAGTTCTTCGGGATGCGTTTCACACCCACTTCCCTTTCAGGCCCCATTCCAGTCCGAAGTGCAACACCGGTGGCGGTGGTGGGCGGTTCTGCTGCCGCATGATGTTGCGGATCGGCCAGCAGGCGGCGACAGTCCCCTTGTTGAGAATGGGGAGACTGCCATGCCCGAGGGCTACCGCCACCTGACCCATGAAGACAGATGCCAGATTCACGCGCTGAAGGGAAGCGGGCTTTCCGACGGGGCGATCGCCCTCCAGCTGGGCCGCGTCCGTCCGGGCTGCGCCCTCCCTGCGCCCGGACGGACGCGACCCGCCCGGCGCCCCGGCGGAGGCGTTGCGCTGCCCGGAGAATGCGGATAGTCTCCTTCCGGACGGGACTCCAGCCGTTCCGGAGCCGGATCCGCCGGTGTCCGGGGGCCGCGGACCCCGCCCTTCGGCCATTCCCGCAGCGAGGGCTACGCCCTCGCTGCGGGAATGGCCCGGTGTTGCACTTCGGACTGGAAGTGTGGGAAGAAGGGGCGGCCGCCAGGCGCATCGGCGGCGCCCGCAAGCACTCAAGGGAGCTCAACATGACCGCGAGCAAGCCGCGCGTCGGTACGCCAGTCGAGAAACTCAGTTTTCCGGTCGTCGATGGAGAGGGATCGATCTCGATCGGCTGGCCCAAGGAACGCTGGACGATGCTGTTCGTCTATCGTGGCCGTCACTGCCCGCGATGCAAGCGTTTCCTGAACAAGTTGAACGACGCGTTGCCCGAGTGGACAGCTGCCATGGATGTCGTGGCGGTCTCGGCCGACAGCAAGGAAAGGGCATTGGCGGACAAGGCGGAGTTCGGCTGGGACTTCGACCTTTGCTACGGGTTGACGGAAGGGCAAATGCGGTCGCTCGCTCTCTATGTCTCCGAACCGCTCTCCGAAGCGGAGGCAACGGGTTTGTTTGCGGAACCCGGCGCATTTGCAATTCGTCCCGACGGAACGCTGATGCTCGTCGACATTTCCAACGGGCCCGCGGCGCGTCCTGACTTGGAAGAGCTTCTGGACGGCATGAAATTCAACATCAAGAATGATCGTCCGGTAAGGGGAACCGCCTGACGGCGTCTGCGGGAAAATGCGGTTGCGCTCAGGCGCAAGTGCGGGTGGTGGAGCGACGCACGGTGGCCATGGCGCGGCTGAAATCAACCGGAGCGATGCATCAGGTCACTTCAGCAAGCGGAGGCGAACGAGGCAAATGCCCAGAGTCTACGAGCGCATCACACGGTTTTTCATGAATGCGGTCAATCCCTACCAATTGTCCACCGCCCCGCCCGACGACAGAGTCTGGCCCTATCTGAAGTCTCACCTGTGGCCGCTGCGCAGGATCATCGCCGCAAGCGTCATCGTGACGGCTGTGGCCGCAAGTGTTGAGGTCTGGTTGATCCAGTATGCCGGGCAAGTCATTGACATCCTCGCGTCAAGTTCGCCTCGACAGCTCTGGGAGGCGCAAGGTGCCGGGCTGCTGGCGGCGGCGCTGGTTGTGCTCCTGTTTCGTCCGCTTGCGCAATTCTTGCGTCTTGCCGTCAACGACATATCCCTTCAATGCAATGCAGCGACCCTGGTGCGTTGGCGCGCCTATGACCACCTGATCCGGCAGTCGGTTGGCTGGTTCCAGGAAGACCTGGCTGGAAGGACATCCGGTCGTCTTGTGGACATAGGGAACCACGTCGCGGATTCGATGCATAGTGCCCTGAATGCCGTGACGTTCGGTATTGTCTACATGGTCGGGGTGATCGTTCTGATGGCTGGCGTCGAGGTCTGGCTGACAGTTCCCTTGTTGGTCTGGCTCGGCCTTTATGTCGGGGTGCTGATCTGGATCATCCCTCGAATGGTCGTTGCTCAGCAGAACTTTCAGTCCGCGAAGTCTGCCCTGATCGGATCGGTGGTCGACAGCTTCTCAAATTTCGACACCCTGAAACTCTTTGCGCCGAGGGATCAGATCGCCTTGGAGCAGCGCATTCGTCTGGAAGCAACAAGGCAGGCCCTCTTCAGGACCCGCCAGATCGGCGTGAGCCTGCGCACGACGCTTGTGATGCTGGAGGCCGTTGTCATGGTCGGCTTCATCGGATACGGCATCTTGCTTTGGTCCGCCGAGGCGGCCACGATCGGCCTTGTGTCTTCCGCGATCGCGCTGTCGCTCCGCATAACCACCATGGCCGACTGGATCCTCGATTCCGTCTGGTGGGTCTTCCTGCGGATTGGATCCTTGCGAGAGGCCCTGACGACCATCGGCCAACCCATCGCGATTCCTCAATCGCCAGATGCGCCCGATCTGATTGTCAGCGAAGGTGCCATCGAGATCGAAGACCTGCACCACCACTACGGGTCGGGACGCGGCGGTCTTGGCGGCGTGTCGCTTTCCATCCGACCGGGCGAAAAGATCGGGCTTGTCGGCCGTTCAGGCGCGGGCAAATCCACATTGGTCAACCTGATATTGAGGTTCTTCGAGGCGGAAAGAGGAATGATCACCATCGACGGCCAGGACATCCGGCATGTGGATCAGGACAGTCTCCGGGCGGCCATTGGAATGGTGGCGCAGCAGGCGGCCCTCCTGAACCGCTCGGTGAGGGACAACATTCTGCTCGGCCGCGCGGATGTCAGCGAGGAGCAACTGCTGGCAGCGACGTCCGAGGCGCGTGCGCAATCCTTCATCAAGGGGCTTTGCGACGGCAGGGGGCGGTCTGGATATGACGCGCATGTAGGGGAACGCGGGGTGAAGCTGTCAGGAGGGCAACGGCAACGGGTTGCCTTGGCCAGGGTCATCCTGAAAGATGCCCCGATCCTGATTCTTGACGAGGCGACCAGTGCGCTCGACAGCGAGATCGAGGCAGAAATTCAGCAGTCCCTGATCGGCGTCATGCAGGATAAGACCGTGATCGCCATCGCCCATAGATTGTCGACGATCGCCCGAATGGATCGGATCATCGTGCTGGACCGAGGCAAGATCGTGGAACAAGGCACGCATGAAGAACTGACGAAGACGTCCGGCCTCTATTCCATCTTCTGGAGCCGCCAGTCCGACGGCTTCATCAATACGAAAGAGTAGTATCCGCAGGTCGCGCCATTGTCGGCAATGCGGACGCTGCTTGCTTGCGCGTTCTAACATGCCAAGACGCGACTGGACGCGTCCATGGGGCGGCAATGACCAGTCGTTTGCCGAACCTTCCTTGCTGCGCGCGCTGGTTGGCAGGGTGAGCTTCTTCGAGAACTTTGCAGCCGATGGTGAACAATGCGGCTTTCCAGCTAGTCGCCAATCAAGCGCGGCAGCGTCAGCGAGATTGCCGGAATGAAGGTGATTATCATCAAGGCGGCGAAGATCGCGATGTAGAACGGCCAGATCGTCCGAACCGCTGTTTCCATCGGCAACTTGCCAACCGCGCATCCGACAAAAAGGCAGGATCCCACCGGTGGCGTGCACAAGCCAAGGCCCAGATTGACTAGCATGATCATTCCGAACTGCAGCGGGTCGACGCCCAGGCTATTGGCGACAGGCAAGAAAATCGGCGTGCAAATGAGAATCAGGGCGGCCATGTCCATGATCATCCCAAGCACCAGCAGCGCCGCGTTGATCATCAGCAAGATCAAGATGGGGTTTTCGGTAAGCCCGGTCAGAAGTGCCACCGTCTCGTTCGGGACACGGTAAAATGTCAGCATGTAGGCGAAAGCCGCAGCGCAGGCGATCAGGATCATGACCATGGACGTGGTGCGCACTGACTGCACAACGGCAATGCGAAAGTTGTCCCAAGTGATGCTGCGATAGACCACTAGGGTCACAACGAACGCGTAGATGGCCCCGAAGGCGGCGGACTCGGTGACCGTGAAAACGCCGGACAACACGCCGCCTACGATTATCACCGCTGTCAAGAGGCCCGGAATTGCGCCGAAGAAGCTGAGGACAAGCGCACCCAGCCCTGGGAATTTCTCCGCGCTGTAATTCCGGCGCACGGCTACCAGATACGCAGCCAGGGCCAAGCAGATGCACATAAGGACGCCTGGCACGACGCCAGCCAGAAAGAGCTTTGAGATGGAAATCCCGCCCCCGGCTGCTATGGCGAAAATGATCATGTTGTGGCTGGGTGGAATTATGATTCCCGCGATCGACGATGTAACGGTGACATTCACGGCATAGTCCGCGTCATATCCCTTTTCCTTCATGACCGGGACAAGAATCGATCCCAATGCGGAGATGTCGGCCACGGCCGACCCAGAAATCCCGCCGAACAACATTGACGAGAAAACATTGACTATTCCCAAGCCTCCACGGACTGCACCGACTGCAGCCGAAGCGAACTTTACCAATCGCATGGCAATGCCGCCATGGAGCATCAACTCTCCTGCAAAGATGAAGAACGGGATCGCCATCAGCAAGAAGATATTAATGCCCGAAATGATCCTCTGGAACCCGATCATCAATGGCAGGCCCTCGTACCAAAAGGCTGCCACGGCCGAAATTCCAAGGGCGAATGCCACCGGCACTCCGAGCAGGACGCAGATGGCGAACAGTCCAAGGAGAAATATAAGCCCCATGAATGTTCCTATTGAATTGTGTCGCTGCGTTGGTCCAGTCCTAGCGCGAGGCGCATCAGATGGCCCAAGGAAAACAGGAGGATGAGTGCGCCGCTGATCGTCAAGGGCAGGGAGCGGAGCCCTTCGGGCAATTGAATCAGGGGGATCATTGAACCCCATTTGAATAACGTGAGTTTGGTGCCGTAGAAGAGCATCAGCCCGCCGAACATGGCCATTAACGCATCGGTCGCAGTGACGAAGATTGTTCGGACCCATGTCGGCACGGCGCCGCGAAGCACAGTCACTGAAAGATGCGAATGCTCATGCACGCCGACGGCGGCACCCAGGAATGCGATGGTCATCACCAGCAGCAATGCGGCCTGTTCGACCCAGGTTGGCGTTGCGTTCAGGATGTATCTCCCGAATACCAGCCAACCGAAGATGACCGTCAAGAAGACCAGGGAAACGCCCGTCACCAGCCGGCAAATTGCGGCGACGCCGTCCAGAAACGCGTCGATTGGCTTGACGAAGTCGCAGGGCGAATTCCCGGCTTCCGGGTCTGGCATGTGAATTCTCTCGGCATGATGCGCCCCCGAAGGTGTCGTGCGGGGGCGCATTGCATAGACTACGCTCAATTGGTCGCTTGGATCAACTCCACCAGCGGGCGCAAATCGGGATTGGCCGCCAAGTAGTCTTCGTAGACCGGCGCCATCGCAGCCTGGAACGGATCCTTGTCAGCGATCTCGTTCGTGACGACACCGGCTTCCTCGACCATCTTGCGACTTGTGGCCTCGCGATCAGTCCATAGCTTGCGCTGCAATTCAGCTGATTCGACTGCGGCCTCCTTCACCGCCGCCTTATGCGCGTCGGACAACGCGTTGTAGACGTCGGCATTGATGCAGAGGCATTCCGGTATGATAAGGTGCTGGCTGAGGGAGTAGTAGCCGGCGACTTCGAAATGTCCCGTTGATTCGTAGGACGGCCAGTTGTTTTCCGCCCCATCGACCACACCAGTCTTGAGCGCCTGATAGACCTCGGCAAATGCCATTGGAGAAGGGTTTCCACCGAGTTCCGAGATCATGCCAGAGTAGAGGTCATTGTTCATGACCCTCACCTTCATGCCAGCCACGTCCTCGGGCGCATTGATCGGTTTGGTTCCATTATAGAACGACCGTGCGCCTGCATCGTACCATGCAAGTGGAATCAAGCCCTTCGCGGCCATTCCTTCTGCGATTTTGGCGCCGCCTTCACCGTTAAGAACTCGGAACATGTGAGGCACATCCTTGAAAATGAACGGCAACGACACGACATTTGCCTCGGCAGCGACCGGCCCGATCGGGCCAAGGTTGAAGTTCCCGATTTCAAGTCCGCCAAGACGCACCTGCTCTATTGCGTCAGGTTGATTGCCCAGCGTTCCTCCGTGGAACATCTGAAGCGTGATCTCCCCGTCAGTCTTTTCTGAGACGAGTTCGGCGAACTTGTCCATCGCAACAGTGTTGGGATAGCCGTCGACATGAATGTTCCATCCGCGCCATTCAGCGGCCGATGCACCATGGCCGAACAAAGTCAGGGCGGCCGCAGCGCCGATCATGGATGTCCTTATCTTCTTGTACATGAGATTCTCCCTTGCGTGTGTTCAGAGAGCTCGCGGCGACTGGTGGAAGTCAATCTTGTTCGAAGATCAAAGTCTCCGAAGCAAATCGAAATGTGACCACAGCGACGCATTCCACGCTCCTTCTGTCAAGTTCGGCGGCCAAGCCCTCGTTCAAGTACAGGCCGCCATGTTCTTTCGTAAAAGCATCTGATAGACTAGTATGCCAGATTGTCAAGGAGATTGTCGGTTGCTTCAGATCCGCCAACTCTCAGTCATTTGAACGGGTGTGCGCGTCGGTTGAGTGACGTGGGCTTGCGCCAACGCGGAACCTAAGTCCGAGCGATGCCACAGGGTCGGCTGCCAGTTCGGTCCCTGCCAGTCCACCTCTGCCGTTTCAGCTAGTGCTCCGGCTGCGTCGCCCGTCGTTCGGTCGAAGACCCGCCGCCGTTCCGCGTGCTTGGCCAGGCTGTGTGTGACATTGCACTCCGACGCCAGAACTGACCTCCTGTAGTGGGCCCGGGTCACCGCCGCCGTCCCGGCGGAGCTGGGCGACCGGCCTGCGGGGCTGGCGGCGGACCCTGCGTCGGGCGTCCCGGACCCCGCCGGCGGCGCGGCGGCGACGGGGCTTCCTGCGGGCGTCTGGACGGGACGCCGCCGCCCATGGGCTTCGGTGCGGCGGCCGCGCACATCGCGGAGGCCATGGAGTCCGGGCGCGGGGACCCGCGGGAGGCTGGCCGACCTGCCCGGCTGGCGGGCGAACCAGCCCGCAGCGGTATGGTCAACATTCTGGGCTACACCCAAAGAAGAACATGTCGCAACGCTTGCGCACCGTGGCGAAGTAGGTCCACCCGCGATTCCGCGATGTCAATTGAAATCCGTAACCGTGCAGGGCTATCGCTTTTGGAATTTTCGTCGCAACAAACGGGAACAGATTGTGAACAGAAGCGGCGCTCCTGTCGCGATTGTGGTCAAGCTTGGATGATTTCCGGCATCAACGCGACGATAGAGGCCCAAACGCGATTGCCCTGGTAACCGTGGACCCTGGAATGCGAGCGATGCCACATATCGGTCCCGATCATCGGTGACTGGCACCGAAACAGCGGTCATATCTTCGAAGAGCTCTTCGTCGTCAAGTGCGTAACCGCGTTGAGCGACGCGCTCTGTGTCCTTGATAAGCGCCGACGAATCGACAACAGTCTTTTGTGTACAACGTTTTAGGTTCATCGCCGAAACAAATCTGCGCCGCCGGGCAAGCGGCAGGCTCGCAAGGAATACCTTGCCGCTCGTCGTGCAATGGAAGGGAACATTGGTGCCGACCGGAAGCTGAGTTCGAAGTGGCCAGTCGATCCCGACGTGATCGACATAGTGCATGCCCGTGTCGTGAGGGACGATGAAATTCACTGCTTCTCCGGGTCGCGCCGCAATGTCGACGAGTATCTGGTGCCTTGCGATACTGGATCTCGAGAAGTGCAGGATCCCGGAACCAATACTGCGCAATCGGAACGCCGGTCGAAGCCGTTGTCCATATGGCTCCCGTTCAGGAAATCCTTCCTGTACAGACGTATTGCGGAGGTGGTGTATGGTTTGCTTCGGATGTCCAGGACGTTGGTTGATCTCCGATGGAGTTGTCGGCGCATCGCAATTCGCGACAGCTTCGACAATCAGGGCATTCCTGAGGTTGGTCGGCGTGCGCCTGTGATCCGGCAACTGTATCATCCGTTTCTCTGGGCGATCGCCGTCAATGGACTGAATACACAGCAGTTCCCGCCAGGAATTCTTTCCTTTCATTATCAATTTCTTACAGAATCTCCGCGAGGTTTTTTTCGTAGACTTTCCGGCCCGAATCGGCCATCCTGCGGCCAAACAGGCAAAAGCCGGGCAGGAAAATGTCCAGGGATTCCCTGCGAAAGCATCTGTCGATGCCCGGCATGCTGCGGGCGGTCCGCGCATGCCTCCACCGCATCGCTGATCCGGTCAACACGCGTGGCATCAGCCTTTCCGACTGCCTGATGTCGGGCCTCGCGGTGTTCTCATCCAGGACACCGTCGCTTCTTCAGTCCGGCCGGCAGGTCCGGGGCGGCGGTGATCCGGTGATGGCGCGGAACCTCCGCCCGCTGTTCGGCGTGGGGCGGGCGCCGTCGGACACCTGGATGCGCCAGCGGCTGGACGGGGTCGACCCCCGCGCCCTCCGCCGCTGCCTGCCGGGCATCCACGCGGCGCTGCAGCGCGGAAAGGTGCTGGAGGGGTGGACGGTGTCCGGCGGCCATCCGCTGGTCTCCGTGGACGGCACCGGGTACCATTCCTCCCACAGGGTCAGCTGCCGCAACCGCTGCGGCAGGGAGCACCGCGACGGGACAACGACATACCATCACCAGGCCCTCGGGGCGGCGATCGTCCATCCTGACATCGGGGAGGTGCTGCCGCTTGCGCCGGAGCCTATCCGCAGGGAGGATGGCCCGGGGAGGAACGACTGCGGGCGGAACGCGGCGAGACGGCTCATCGGGGACCTGCGCCGGGAGCACCCGCACATGAAGGCGATCATCGCCGGGGACGCGCTGGCGTCCAACGGGCCGCACGGCAGGCTGTTGAAGGAAAAGGATCTTCGGTTCATCCTCGGCGGGAGGCCCGGCGACCACGGGCTGCTGTCCGCTGGTCCGGGGCCAGCGGCACCAGACAGACGTGGGAGAGGCGCGACAGCAGGGCCGGCACCGTCCAGCGGTCCGGATGGGACCACGGCCTGCCGCCCACTGACGCGAACCTCCACCTGAAGGTCAACATGCCCGGATGTGGGGAGACAGGACAGGAAAGGTGAGGGAAAGATGTTCCCGTGGGTCACCGACCTCCCGCTCGGACGGGACACGGTGATGTCCGTCATGCGGTTCGGCCGCCGCAGGTGGGCCATCGGGAACGGGACGTTCCAGACACCGAGGCAGGGGATCCGTCCAGGTCCGGGCACAGTTTCGGGCACGGCCACAACCATCTGGCGGACGTCCTCCCGACGCCCGCCATGCCCGCGTTCCTGACCGCCCGGGTGCAGCGGCACCGCTGCCCGCTGTCCGGCGGGGCGCGGAGGCGCCAGGGGCGCAACCCATCCCTGTGCAGCAGGCTGAGGGAGCTGGTCAGGACATTCGCGTTCCCCGACTGGCGGACACCCTGCCTGGCCATCGCCGGGCAGCCCGCCAGGGAGGACCACCCCGCCCTGATCCGGGCCGGTCCGTAACCGCCCCGACCACGCCCGAACCACCCCGATCCCGCCTTCGCCGACACCCCGTTTCCTGACACCGGACAGCCGCCCGGCCATCAGACGTGCGTACCCGCAACCTGAAGCCCATGCCGTGCGTCGGAACCGGCTTTCAACCAGCCAGCAAATCCGCTAGCGGGAACTGCTGCTGAATACACGACGGCTCTTGCTCTTCGTTTCAATCGCTCGTAGGGAAGCAAAGGCGGAAAATGGAATGAAGAGTCCTTTTTTGCAGATTCGAGGTGTTTTGGAATTCGATTTCGTCATTGTGGGTGCAGGATCGGCCGGCTGTGTGCTTGCGAACCGGTTGTCAGCGCATTCGAACTACCGTGTCGCTCTTGTCGAGGCGGGAGGCCGGGATTGGAATCCATGGATTCATATCCCAATCGGGTACTTCAAGACCATGGGTAATCCGGCGATGGATTGGTGTTACGAGACCAGTCCCTGCCCTGGCTTGAACGGTCGGACCATTCCTTGGCCGAGGGGACGTGTGCTCGGTGGGTCCAGTTCCATCAATGGATTGCTCTACGTCAGAGGCCAGGCTGAAGACTATGATCACTGGCGCCAACTCGGGAACGCGGGATGGTCCTGGCAGGATGTTCTGCCATATTTCAAGCGATCCGAATCCTGGCGCGGTGGCGGTGCCAATGGTGACCTGCGCGGTGCGGACGGCCCACTCGTGGTGTCGGAAACCCGGTTGCGGCGCAGGATCGTTGATCTTTGGATTATGGCAGCGGTCAATGCCGGTTACCGCCAGAACCCCGATTACAATGGCGAAAGACAGGAAGGTGTCGGGTTCTTTCAGCAGACAGCGGATCGCGGCCGACGCTGCAGTGCGTCAGTCGCTTACCTACGGCCCGTCCGCCGCCGACCAAATCTTGAGGTGTTCACGAACTGTCACGCACAGCGTCTCAGATTTGACCAGGGTCGCGTTGTCGGACTGGAGATTTCCGGGCAGGGTGGTCGTCCCATCGAAATCCGGGTGCGCCGAGAGGTCATTCTCTCCGCCGGTTCAATTGGGTCACCGCAGATCCTGATGACTTCCGGAATTGGCGAAGGCGAGGAACTCCGCCGTCACGGGATCGAGGTTCGTGTTGACATAAAGGGTGTCGGCAAGAACCTGCAGGACCATCTCCAGACCCGACCGGTGTTCAGAACCGAACTCTCGACGATAAACGGCGAGACGGGGAACCTGTTGAAGAAGGTGAGAATTGGACTCGAATATGGCATGTTTCGAACCGGGCCAATGACCATGGCCGCGAGCCTTGGGACCGGTTTTCTCAAGACACGCCCGGATCTTGCGACGCCGGATATCCAGTTCCACATACAGCCGTTCAGTACAGATTTGCCTGGCAAGGGCACGCATGAATTTTCGGCATTTACCGCATCCGTTCTTCAGTTACGGCCAGAAAGCTCTGGCCATATCCGCCTTCGCTCAGCGGATCCGGCCGATCCGCCTGAGATCCATCCCAATTATCTGGCAACCGATACGGATTGCCGTACGATCGTTGAAGGCGTTCGTATCGCACGGCAGATCGTCCGGCACGACCCTCTAGGATCGCATGTCAGCGAAGAGCATGCCCCGGGACCCGAGATCGCGGACGATGACGACGAGGCGTTACTCAATTGGGTGCGCAACACAGCGACAACGATCTACCACCCCACCGGAACCTGCAAGATGGGCAGTGACGAATTGGCTGTCGTTGATTCGCGACTGCGCGTTCATGGCGTTCCCGGACTTCGTGTGGCTGATGCGTCGATCATGCCGCAGATTGTATCGGGAAACACAAATGCGCCAACCATCATGATCGGAGAGAAGGCAGCGGACCTGATTGACGAGGATGCACGCTCGTGATCGGGATTTGTTCCCCCACTTTAGTTCCGAAGTGCAACACTAGTGCCGTCGCATCGATGGGCTCCACTTGGTCGACGGGCAAGAGCCTTTCTTTGGCTGGAAGGCTGCATTGACATGAAAGCACTTGTTTACAGCGGTCCACGTGCGTTGGATTTCAGGGACGTTCCTGATCCAGCTGTGGGTCCGGAAACGTGTTTGGTGCGGGTCGATTCGGTCGGAATTTGTGGTTCTGACATGCATGCCTGGCTCGGACATGACGAACGCCGTCCGGCACCGCTCATACTTGGCCATGAAGCTGCAGGAACTGTTGTGTCCGGGTCACGCGAGGGGCGCCGTGTCACGATCAATCCGCTGGTGACCTGCGGAGCTTGTAGAGATTGCCTCTCTGGAAGGACAAATATCTGCAAGGACCGCGAGATCATTTCCATGCCGCCCCGGGAAGGTGCCTTTGCCGAATATGTGTCCGCCCCGAAGGAGAACCTGGTCCCGGTACCTGCAGGAGTCTTGCTTGAAAGGGCAGCCTTGGTTGAGCCGCTCGCAGTTGCATGGCATGCGATCAGGCTCGCGGAAAGCATGCCATATCTGAACCTGGATTCTGCCCGGTGCCTCGTTCTTGGCGGAGGAGCCATCGGTTTGGGATCAGCGATCCGCCTTCAGGCGGCCGGTGCCGCCGATGTGTTTGTTGTGGAGCCAAATGGCCCGCGTCGAGACGTGATATCGCGGAACACGACCCTTACGGTCACTAGCCTCGAAGAGATTGAACCCGAGGAGGGCGAATGGAATCTCGTCATCGATGCGGTTGGCTCCGCGAAGTCCCGAGCACAGGCTTTCCGGAATGTCAGACGTGGAGGTGTCATCGTACATGTTGGTCTTCATTCCGCCGAAGGTGGTGTTGACGCCCGAAGGATGACGCTTGGAGAAATCACGGTCGTCGGAACCTATACATATACCGGGAAGGACTTTCGCGACGCTGCAAACGCTGTCTTCGCCGGTGTGCTAGGTTCACTCGACTGGTATGAGATCCGCCCCCTTTGCGACGGAAAACAGGCATTCGAGGAAATTCAAAATGGCGCCGTTGCGGCTCCGAAGATCATTCTCAAACCCTGAATGCGGGCCAAGCGGGCGAATTCAGACCTCTGTCCAAACGCACAACGCCCGGTATTTGGTAATTGAATTCACCGCATGCACCGTTGCAGCCCCATCAAATTGGAGTGTCGATTGGAGTCCGTGACGAGGCGGGACTGATTGATGGGGCCGTGATACTCCAGCGGTTAGGTGCAATATCGAGTTGCCCGTGACTTTCGGGACGGAAAGAGCGGCGTCAAGTGCTCGGTCAGACGTCCATTGCACCTGGTTCAGACATTCCTATGTGCAGACCCATTCGAGCCGAAAACTTGGCACAAACTGGGCCTGGCGGCGGCCCCTAGACCCAGACCCACGCCTAGCCGGCTGCAGAGAATCCTGTCTCGAGAGCACCCAATACAATCCTAACATCTTCCTCTGTCAGTACGAGGGGTGGAGACATCAGGATATTGTTACCGGAAATCCGGACCATAGCGCCGGCCTGATAGGTGGTGGTCTGGACCCGTTCGATGACCTCCTTGTCAGCTGGAGTCTTCGAGTCTCGATCATTCACAAGTTCTATGGCAAGCATCAATCCATGACCACCTCGGACATCGCCGATCACTTCGTGGCGCTCCTTCAGTGCCTTGATTCCTGACCAGAGATCCGCGCCTCTCGCGGCCGCATTCCTCTGCACCTGAAGCTTGATGGTTTCATCCAGGCAAGCCAGTGCCGCTGCGGCACCGACCGGATGGCCAGAATAGGTATAGCCATGGCCGATCATTGCCTTCGACGCCTCGCCCCCTTCGAATGCTTCGGCGACGGAATCGCAGATCATGACGGCGCCAAAGGGGAAATAGCCATTTGTGATCGCCTTGGCGGTCGCTGCCATGTCGGGCTGGACGCCCCAATGACGTGCACCTGTCCAGTCACCTGTGCGCCCAAATCCGGTGATGACCTCATCGCTGATCAGAAGGATGCCGTGCTTGGCCGTGATTTCGCGGACACCCTTCATGAAACTCTCATGAGGCACGATGACGCCTCCCGCACCAAGAACTGGTTCCATGATCATGGCTGCGATTGTGTCAGCGCCTTGAAACACGATTTCGTCTTCCAGTGAGCTCAGGCAGAGCTGTGCAAGCCGCTCTGGATTTGTCTCATTGAATGGGTTTCGGTAGGTATACGGCGACGGTATATGGAAGCAGCCCGGCAGCAGCGGCTCATAGGGCTTACGGAAAGTGGCATTGCCGTTAACCGATGCGCCGCCGAACTGTGTGCCGTGATAACCCTTCTTCAGGGAAAGGAACTTGAAGCGGCCTTCGTCACCCCTGATCTTGTGGTATTGACGGGCCAGTCTGAGGGCAGTTTCGACACTGTCACCGCCACCGGAGGTGTAGAACGCGCGGGAGAGACCATCGGGGCTGAAGAAATCGTACAGGAGTTCGGACAGTTCAATGATCACGTCACTCGTGGTGCCTCGAAAGGCGGAATAATACGGAAGGCGGTTGAGCTGGGTAGATATGGCCTTCTTGATAGCGTCGCAGGAAAATCCGAGATTGACATTCCAGAGCCCACCCACGGCGTCCACCACCTCGTTGCCGTCTATGTCGCGGATACGGGTACCGTATGCATCGGTGATTATTGTGGGTGGATTGGCCTGCATATCTCCGGGGTGGGCCATCGGATGCCAGAGATGGCGGGCGTTGTGCTCTTTCAGGAAATTGCTGTCTTTCATGGCGCGTACCTTTCGGAACAGATGGCGTTACGTGTGCTTGGTCTGCTGACAGGCGGATAGGAGCAGCGGTGGTTGGTTGGAAGGCACTCCGATATTTTCCTCCGCCGATTTCGCATTCCGGACCGCGAGTCAAGGCGCAATTCCCGAAGTTCGGTTGCGAATATGTCATTTGGGATGGTAACCGTAGGAATTGCCTCCCACGCTGGCCCAGAGGCTTTCACGGCTCTGTTGGCGGGGTAGGGGAGCCCAGTGCCGGGTGCCGGGATTGTCTCTTCATCCAGCATTTCTGAATCATCCGTATGTTGGTTCATCATTCAGTACAGTTTGGGAACTCAATGTGATGACATGCACCAAACTAGCCGATAGCTGGAGGACAAGCGATTTCGGGATGAGGGGAACGGGCTGTTGCTTTCCGTTGTGCTGACTTGAGCTGATCAGGAAGCCGTGTTTGCGCTAGCGCGTAATTCCGTTTATGGGTTTGATCGGTGATGAAATGAGTTGGGAGCTATCGCAGGCCAGTCAGAATGGTTCGTCCGGTTCGCTTGAACATAATCCATATGGACGGATTTGCGTGCGGCCTGACGTTGCCTCTGGTTGGAAGTCAGGAAACGAAGGGGGCAGGAGCCTACATGCGTTGGAAAGACCTGGCCTATTTTAGAGCGTTCGGACATTATCGGCTTTGGTTGATCGGCGTCTCTGCGAAAGAGACTTCAATGAAGACTTAGGCTTGGTGCAACAGGTCCGTTCTGAATCGGCCGCTATTGGTCATTGGATCGCCAACGCGGCAAGAGACTGTCTCGCGGAGCCATCGAACATGAAACCGTTTCCCTGTAGCATTGCCAAGCACCTCTGGTCTTCCGGAAGGCTGAAGACAGGGACGGATTCGTGAGTTGGAGCACACTGCGTTACCTGAAGTGGGCACTTGCCACCACAGGACTCGGAATCGTATTGGCTGGCTGGTTGGGTTGGTTCACCTACGGAACGGTGAGTGGAACGCTGTCGTTTCTATTCATCGGTAGTGTCTTGGTGATTCTTGAGATATCGCTAAGCGTCGACAACGCAATCGTAAATGCCAACAAACTTGAACGAATGACGCCGGTTTGGCAGCGAAGGTTCCTGACCTGGGGTATTTTGATCGCAGTCTTTGGAATGCGAATCATCTTTCCGCTTGCCGTGGTTGCGACCGCTGCAAAGATCGGGCCTTGGGCGGCCGTGAGGCTAGCTGCGACTGACCCACGTCAATACGCCGATATCATGGAAGATGCACATCTGGGGATTGTGGCGTTCGGAGGTGCGTTCCTGATGATGGTGGGTCTCAGTTATTTCATCGATGAGGCGAAATCGGTTGATTGGATAGCGATGGTCGAACGGAGGCTGCGCAGGTTAGCTTCCATTCGTGGATTGCAGATAACCATGGTAATGGTGCTGCTGCTGGGATTTGGAAGGTTCCTTGAGGCTCAGGAACAGGCGACTTTCCTGTTCGCGGGGCTACTGGGCTTGGTGACGTTCACGCTTATGGAACTTCTGGGCCATGTTCTCGACCGGCAGGAAGCGGTTCAGTCGGCTGCGCGGTCAGGAGGATTGGGAGCATTCCTCTATCTCGAAGTGCTGGACGCTTCCTTCAGTTTCGATGGCGTGATCGGTGCCTTCGCGTTGACGCAGAACCTCTTCCTCATCGCGATTGGATTGGGTGTTGGTGCCATGTATGTTCGTTCAATGACAATCATGTTGGTCGAACAACAGACCCTTTCGCAGTTTCGCTATCTGGAACACGGAGCCTTCTACTCGATTCTGGCACTGTCGTTGATCATGTTTACCCAGTCACTCTTCCACATTCACGAGGTGATCACCGGTTTGATCGGTGCGGCGCTGATACTTGGTGCCCTTTGGTCGTCGGTTCGCTGGAACCGCGTCAACCGTTCCACCGCGAGTCCAGTAGAAACAGGAAGATGACAGATCTGGATTGGCAGCTTAGCGGTGGCAGAAGAGTCGGGAATCGACTTCCTGAATGGGAGTGGACCGCAAGAGTGCGAGCAGATGACAGCGTTGGTGACCGACGGAAAGGTACCAGTTGCAGCCAGTCGTATCGAGTGCCCCAACGTTAGCTCCATAATCATGGATGCAGGCAAGCAAAAGAACTTGATCTCGGGATCGTTCGAGATTGCGTTCGCCATTTGTGCAAGTCGGAGCGGTGCTTCGATGGGGGTCAATTGATGCCATACTGATCCGGCTCATTCAGGATGCTGGATCACTCGGCAATCAGCTATCAGTCAGATTTATGCGGGAGACTGGATAGTCGAGGGTGTTGAGGCTGCAACTTTTGCTTTGGGTGTGTCTTGGAAGACAGGGAACTGGTCGAGCCAGTGCAGTGTGCACGTCGAACGTCCATCCTTGGCTCGACCGCCAATGCGCATGATGGAGAGGGTCGGCGTTTTCCTGCCCATCGGTTTCTGCTTCACGAGCGGTTGGGGTGTCCCGAACCGTCGGTCGCTGGTGGGGCGCAATCCTTGACCGACACGCCCGCTTTGATATGGCGCACGTTCGACGGGCGGAGCATGAACCCATTGAAGGGGATGTCGTGTGAGGCGCTTCGGGTGACCTTCGTCTTCTTGGTCATCGGGATTGCTTCACGTTGGGTTGGCCGAACGCCTCTCTCCCGACCTCCAAACCCATTAAGGAACTTCCGGCCCGCTTTTCGCTCTGAAACCAGCTACTATATGTCTATATGGCCTTGAAGCACGTATCATATGGTCCTAGTGTGATCGAA
Organism: Paracoccaceae bacterium; assembly: GCA_965203605.1. Lineage (GTDB taxonomy): Bacteria > Pseudomonadota > Alphaproteobacteria > Rhodobacterales > Rhodobacteraceae > JAPOUP01. The sequence continues at coordinate 962,141 of OZ241902.1, forward strand.
AGAGTAGCTGAGATCTGCAAATGGAAAGCCCTGTTCTGGAACGTGCCACACCGGACCGGCAGGAGGTGGCCCTTAAGGCTTTCGCACGGGTCGCCAATGCTTGGTCGCTGACCCAGCGTGAAGCCGCTGCACTCGCTGACATGTCGGAATCGACCTGGAAGCGGGCGAAGAAGCGGGGATTCGCCGGCGGTCTCACGCACGATCAGATGCTACGCCTGAGCGCACTCATCGGCCTCTACAAGTCGCTGGAGCTTTACTTCAGCGAACCGATCTCCCGGAAGTGGGTGAAATTGCCCAACCGTGGTCCGGAATTCGATAGTTTCCGTCCTGTTGACGCAATGATTGCAGGCGGACTACCGAAGATCCTGCGCATCCGAAGTTATGTTGATGCGCTCAGGGGCGGGATGTGAGGATCACATCGGTAAATGACCGCGCCCTTATCCGGCTGATTCCCGAGACCTACCACAAACCTCCGGTTCTGCGGGGTCTGGTCGACAGCGACACAGAGGTAGCGGTCCTCGCGGAGGTCGAAGACGAAACCAGCGCGCGCATGATCGCGGAGTGCGAGGGAAGCCTCGCGCTCGACCGGCGCGAACTGGCCTTCGCCCGACGGTCACATGATCTCAAACTCCACGGGCAGAGCCATATCAACGCGGCGTTCGCCTATACAAGGCCCACGGGCAACCGGTTCAATTGCGGTGATCGAGGCGCATGGTATTGCGCTTGGGAAGTGCTGACGAGCTTGCAGGAAGTGGGGTTTCACCGTACCCGCGAACTGGCCTTCATTGGCCACTACCACGACGAGGTCCGCTACGTAGAATTACTGGCGGACTTCATTGGTGAATTTCCGGAATTGTGCGGAGAGGTACATCCTGCACTGGATCCAGACCCCGAGCGAGGCTACCCTGCCGGACAGCGCCTTGCCACCGAACTGCGGGGAGAGGGGTATCGCGGGATTATCTACCCGTCCGTTCGTCAACAGGGCGGTCGGTGCTTTGTCGCTTTCGATCCCTGCATCATCCAGAATGTTCGCCTTGGCGCGAGTTGGAAGCTTGTCTGGAACGGTGCGCCCGAGTTTACGGTCAACGGACTTTGATATTCTGCATAGTCTTCATTCAGAACATAGATTATGCCAGATAGTACGCTGGTTGATCGAGATGTTATGCTCCAGACAAGTCTTTCCAAAGGTGCCTTGATCTTGTACTCCATGACCAACCGCACCCGCTGTTGTAGCTTCGGCCAAACGGCTATCATGAACCCCTGCACGGGTTCGAAGACTCCCTCGATTGAGTGGCGTTCCCCGGCCAAGACCGTCTTGAAGATTCGTCCCGGCTTGGCCTTCCAGAACCCATGTTTAAGCAGGAAATCCTGTCGACACTCACTCACTCATCCATCCGCACGAAAATTGTTTCCCGCGCCACATGGATGCCGTCGATGAAGGTCGCTGGTGAGGATTCGGCGAGGCGACTCAGCGCTGTGGCTAACTCTTGCGCGAGGCGGGAGACCGCTCAATTCGATGCTGGATGGCGAGTTCCTCAATGCCCCAGAGATTGCGGTCCTGGTAGACCGCTCGAAAGATAGATGTCGGTGGCGAGCCAAGAGGGCAGAATATTGGCGATTCGCCAAACGGTCCTTTCTCCACGAATTCAGCGTCGTGGGGCTGCGGATGTTGGCATGCAGGGGCCTCGTCAAGTGTTTCTGGCCAATGTTCGGGGTAGTCACCGGATCCCTAACTGGTACGGTCGACAGAAACCCCATAGCGGAATTTGATCAGCAGGACCGTAAGATGGAAAAGGAAAAGACTCCTGCAAAGTTCCGGCGAACCGCTAGTTGTCGGCCTTATTCCGCAGCCGCTGACATACCCGCCAACGTCCAAACTTTTATTTCCCCACTTCCAGTCCGAAGTGCAACACCGGTCCTCTTGTTCGGTCGTCTGCGGTGGATGCTGGTTTGGTTTGCGGTAATTGCCGTCGAAGGACTCGTCAAGCTGCATGTCGTGTGAGCGTCCGCTGCGGTGAAGCGGTGTGAGCACTCCAATATGCCCTTGCAAGGTTTATGCGGTGGGCAGATGTTGAAGTGCTTCCATGAGAGGCAAAGCGCGAACACCATCTCCAACCGGGACATCCCTGTCACCGGCATAGACCAGTATCCGTTGCTCGGAGCCCAGGTCATCTGATGCGATGTGAAAGCCACGGCTGACTTTCGGCAAAGTCGTGCGTTTCACCTCAATGGTCCAGAGCGCACCCCAGGCAACCTGAGGACAAGATCGATCTCGGATCCGGCGGAGGATCGGTAGAAGCTCGCCTCGGTGCCACGAGGAGCGGCTGAAATCAGGTTCTCGATACAAAACCCCTTCCAGCTTCCGCCGACGACCGGATGCCCGAGCAGGCCCTCTCGGCTTTCGACGTTCAGCAGGGCGTGGGCGAGTCCACTATCGCGGATGTAGGTCTTCGGTGATTTGACGAGGCGCTTTCCAACATTCGCATGCCAAGGCGGCAGCCGACGCACGAGCATCAGGTCGACTAGGAGGTCGAGATACCGCGCCACCGTCTGGCCGGACACACCGAGACATGATGCCAGTCGTGCGGCATTCAGCAAGCCGCCCTGGCCATGGGCCAGTATGGTCCAGAAGCGGCGGAGGGTCTCTGCCGGGATGCGCAAGCCAAAGGCAGGGATGTCGCGCTCGAGATATGTACGGATGAAATCCTCACGCCACGACAGGCTGTCGCGGTCGCTTGAGGCGAGATAGCTGTCGGGAAACCCTCCGCGCAGCCAGAGGGACGAAAGCGTCTCCTTGCCGATCTCGAGAAGCCCGAAAGGGGCCAGCTCTTGATAGCTGACGCGTCCAGCCAGCGACTCTGCGCTCTGGTGCAGGAGGGTTTCGGAGGCCGAACCCAAGAGCAGGAATTGCCCTGTACGGAAGCCTTTCCGTCGTCGCCGGTCGATCTGGCCCCGAAGCGCCTTGAACAGATCTGGCACGATTTGGACCTCGTCGATCACGACGAGGCGACCCATCTGCTCATCCAGATAGAGGTCGGGCTCATCGAGAATCTGCCGGTCGGCGCTCCGTTCCATGTCGAGATAGACCGCATCGCATGTCTCGGCGATCTTCTGGGCAGGGGTGTTTTTTCCGACCTAGCGGGGGCCAATAAGAACCACGCCAGCCTGACGTTCCAGAGCCCCTTCAACCGACTGCCTGTGTCTGCGCTCGATCATACCTTGTCACTAGTGTCCCAACGTTAATCAAATAGATTCAATTGGTTATCGGCACCGGGAGGATTGTTTCTGTTCGGCGTCCTGGTAAGTATTTGATTTAGAGGCGTTCTCTCGAACATGGTGAGGCTCAAGATCTGTAACATTGTGTGGAGGCTGATGTCCAACCGGCTTCTCGAGCGGATGATTGCGACCAGCAGGTAGACAGGGACGGCGATCCAGATCTGGCTCTTCACGGCGTTCTCTGAGGTGCCGAAAAAGGACTTGATCCTGAGATGCTGCTTGATCCACCTGAAGAAAAGCTCCACCTGCCAGCGCGCCCGGTACAGGTCGGCGATGGTGTGTGGCGGAAGAATGAAGTTGTTGGTCAGAAACACAAGGGTCCGTTCCCGTTCCCGGTCGACATACTTGATGCGCCGCAGCTTGTCGGGGTATTCCTTCGCCGTCCCAACACCGTCGGTCCGGACAATCTGGTCGCAGATGACGCCGGAGGACCGGTCGACCCTGTTCGGGTACAGGCGGCGGAGCCTTGTGTTGGTCTTGGACCGCAGGACGAAATGGGCGCCGTTGAGGTGAAGTCGGTGCAGGCGGCTGAAGTCGAGATATGCCCGGTCCATGACATGGAAAGCCCCGGGCTCCGGAGCGATGATGTCCAGAATGTTGACGTCATGGACCTTGCCGTCGGTGATATGGATGAATGCGGGGATGTTGCCCCTGAGGTCAAGCAGCGTATGCAGCCTGACGGCACCTTTGGTCCTGCGGAAACGGGCCCAGGGGAAAAGGGACAGGCACAGGTCGATGGTCGACGAATCCAGCGCGTAGACGGTGCTCTCAAGGTCGAGACCGTGACTGTCGTCGGAAAGGTGCCGGGCCTTGTGGATCAGGTGCTGGGCGAAGTCGGCATGGATCCTCCAATCCCGGGTGGAATTGGCGTTGGCAAGGGTGTTCCTCGCCACACCGCCCCGGATACCCATGTGATAGAGCTTGGATGACTGGGCCCGCAGGCAGACCTCGACATCCCTCAGGGAAGACCGATAGGTCAGCTGCGCAAACGCCATGCAGCGGTATCGATCACTGCAGCTGAAGGACTTGATCTTGTGATTTCCGCCGTAACGCTCGACGCAGCGGCGAAACCTATGCCATGGAAGATGATCCATGACCTGGCCGAAAACGAGCTTGCCAGAATACACTTCCGGGCCTCCCTTTTGCTGGATTCATGGCCCAGCCCTGCGGGACACCCGGTTGGAGTTCAAGTCGGTGACACCTCAAATCATCAAAAAACAAACTAATATCAATATATTACACATACATTATGCTTCAACGTTGGGACACTAGTGATACCTTGTATTTATTCCATTGGATGGAAGATTTGCAAGGTACCAGTTGATCGACACTTCTGAACCGAGGTCTTCGTTTACAGTGACCGACGATCAAATCGTCCCAAACGCCGCCATTCCCCGGTTACTGTGCGGCGGTGGATGGATTGAAATTTGGCGTGTGCATAGTATGTGCACTGCGGGTTCGCCCAGTCGACCGGTGAGCCCAAGGAGATTGCTGAATGCCATTCAACGCAGCCACCAAGGCCTCGCGGTTGTCTATTGCACCCATGATGAACTGGACCGACAGGCACTGCCGGTACCTACATAGACTCATGTCGCGGCACACGTTACTCTATTCGGAGATGATTGCAGCTCCATCACTGGTTCGCGGCAACGCCCGGCATCTATTGAGTTTTGATCCTTCCGAACATCCAGTCGCCCTACAACTCGGCGGGTCCGAGCCGAAGGAATTGGCACTGGCTGCGTCAATGGCCGCCGACGCAGGATACGACGAGATCAACCTGAATGTTGGATGCCCTTCGGATCGGGTACAATCGGGTTGCTTCGGTGCCGTACTAATGAGGCGGCCGGGTCTGGTCGCCGAATGCGTTGCGGAAATGATTGCGGCGCAACCGGTTGAGGTCACAGTCAAGTGCAGAATTGGTGTCGATGAACAGGAGACGGAGGAGACGTTGCCTGCATTCATTGAGACTGTACGTGCTGCAGGTGCCGCAAGAATCGCGATTCATGCCCGCAAGGCTTGGCTTGATGGCTTGAGCCCGAAGGAAAACCGCAACATCCCGCCTCTGAACTATCCACTTGTCTACGGAATGAAGCGAGAGTTTCCGGATATGCACGTTTCGATTAACGGTGGGGTCCGCTCGCTCGAAGAGGCAAAGACTCATATGACCATGGGCGTGGATGGAGTCATGATCGGCCGCGCCGCATACACAGTGCCTGCCGACATCCTACTGTGCGCCGATGAAGAGATTTTTGGTGTACAGTCGGTTCGGACGGTTCGGGAAATCGTGGAACTCATGCGTCCCTACATTGCCCGGCACCTCGCGCAGGGAGGTCGGTTGCGGGACGTGGTGCGCCATATGCTTGGATTGTTCACTGGTCGCAAGGGTGCGCGTGCCTGGCGGCGCGTTCTGTCGGAATCGGGAAGCAAAAATGGGGCAGGGCTTGAGGTTATTGATACGGCGCTGTCCTATGTCGGGGAAGAGCATTCTCTTGGCGGGTGACAAATTGAACCAGACCGCTTTCTCCGAGAGCAACATCCGCGGTAATCATGGTCCGAACCGGAAAGAATCCACGGACAGCTGGATCCCGGCTTGATTTCCGATACGGATGCTCCCTGATGGTGACCGTACCAAAGCCCCGCGACTGTCGAAGCTCAGAATCCCGGCCCATCGTGACTGTCGCGGGGTTGCGGCACACGCACCGGACGGGGGTCGCGCCCCGAAAGAATGTCATCGACATCCATTACGAACCATCCGGAGACCGCCCGAGCATCCGGTTCGTCGGCACTTGCCTCACTTATCCTTCGCTCCAGGGCCTTAAGGCTCCTTTCGTCGAATGAAAGTGCCACGAACAGTATGCAGCGCTCCCTGGTGCGGAGCCGCGTCAGGGCGTCGTTCCTGCGCTGGACCGGACTGCCCATCGCTGGCCCCTGAAGCGGATGAAGCCAGTTGGCGACATGGCGGCAGTCGGAGGCGGGTCGGTGTCTGTCGGCCGAACGCTTGGCAAAAACGCCCCAGAGGCGGTCCGCGCTGTCATCGCGCAGGAGAATGTCGGTCTCGGCAGCAGGAGTCCTACGCCATGCACCATGGGTGAATCTGCGCCGCTCGGGAGGGTCGGTGGGACGGGCGGGATATTCCATGGCGAACAGGTGTTTCAGACCCGCAAGCACCAGTGTCTCCAGCCCGCGGCCCTCGGCGTCCGCCATGCGTTCGCGACGCAGTTCCGAAACTTCCTCCGGAGTCGCCAGAAAGGCGGGATCCTCCATTATGGCTTGAGCCTTTTCCAGCACGTCCAGCTGGAAGCGCGCATGGTTGTCGTCAACGTACCAGCGTTGGACGTTTCTATCGTCTACGGCATTGCGGGGCAGGACCAACCCCAGATGTTGGCTAGAAAGCCGCCGTTCCAGGATATGACGCAGAGCGACCTGCGCCAGATCTTCCTCGGTGCCTTCATGCCCCTCCTTTCTGGCCTGCGCCGCCAGCGTGGGCCAGAGACGTTCGGGCAGGTCCTCCAGCCTATGGCCTCCGGCTCTTTCCGATAGCCAGGCCAGCACTGCACGGTCCGGCGGCCGTAGTTGGATTTCCATCCGGGCGGCGAAGTCCCCTTCCGGCATCTGTCGCCAGACATCCTCCTGCGCGAGGAAAGCGTCGGTCCAGGCGGTATCGTCCATGGACATGGAGAAGTCTGCCAGATGTGGATTTTCCGCGAACCGTTCCCAATGTTCAGGCATACCGCCCCAGGCGGTCCACATCGTCAGGAGGCGGTCCGGACGGGTGCTCCAGCCCTGATCATTGGCCACTTCCACCAAGTCCGTGAAAGTCCAGGGGCGGAGATGGAGCTGTTCCTTGATCCGTTCGTAGAGCGGGGCCTGCGGATCCTGGAACATTTCCATCAGCTTCTGTTGTTCGGACCCCATCACGATTAGCCGGGGCGAACGTCCTGAGGTATGGCTTTCCGACCGAATCCCATCGATGACGTTCTGGAACAGGCCGGGCAGCCAGTTGTCACCGTCGCCGATCCGCTGGAACTCGTCCAACACCACCGTGCAGCCCCGGTCAAGTAGATGACGTACCAGCGCCGGGAAGGTGTCCACGGGACTGTCATACGGAATGAACCCGGCCAAGACTTCCGGATCGGTTTCCTGAGCCGCATGCCTCAGGCTTCCGTAGAATCTGGACGGATCGTTTCCGGCCGGGGCGAGATGGCAGATGATGACCGGGCAATCGCCGTCCTTTCGTTCCGTTCTGAAAAATGTCCTGATCAACTCGGTCTTGCCGACCTGTCTCCTCCCGCGCAGGACAAGGGCCTTGAATCCGCCGGTACCATCCATGAATTCGTGCAGGTCACGGATTTCCCTGCGTCGTCCATAAAATCTCCAGCCCATGATCCGGCCCTCCTGTAATCGAAACCGGACCGTGACGGTAAAATGATAGCGGCAGGTTGTCGTCACCATCTAGCATGACATGGAGACAATCCGGACTCAACACCGAAACGGGTGCCTGGATTTGGGAAGACGAAACTTCCACTGGAAGAATATGGTGCGCCAAGGTAGAAAAAGACCTGCAGAAGCATTCTTGGGATCCTCCAATATCAATCCCGAAGGAGACCACGAACACGGTGGTCCCCAAAGGCGTCACCCGTCATGGCGGCGACGGCGTCGATATCCTCTACGGCGGCAAGGGCGACGACGACCTCTACGGCGGCGACGGGGCCGTCAGGTTCGTGTTCGACCGGGAGTCCGAAACCGACACCACCCACGACTTCGACGACGGGCTGGACACCCTTGTCATCAGGGGCGGTCTGAAGCTCTTCGACCTCGGCATCAAGCAGCACGGCGACGTCGCTGTGATAAACAGACCCTCCGACGCCTTGTCGATCATGATCAAGCGCTTCGATGCATCGCTGCTGACAGCGGACGACTTCGACTTCATCGCCTGACCGACCGGTGGGCCACTTCCCGACGTAAGAGGGTTCGACGTATCAGGAAGCGCTGCACAGTGAAGGCGCATACCGCAGTCGTGGACGAATGTCCAGATTCGGCCTGTCAACTCGCTTGATTCAGACGGGCGGTGCGCCCGCCCCGGCGGCGGGTCAGCTTACCCACACGTCCGGGCAGTTCCTCCTTGATTCTGCGTCGCTCTTCCGGCGCCATCGATGACCATCGGCTGATTTCGTCAATCGAACGCATACAGCCGGTGCAAAGCTGGGAATCCGGATGCACGACACAGATGCGGACACAGGGCGAATCAACTTCGTCCCGCGTCCAGGGAATTTCGTCTTTCACCTGCCCGCCCCCAGATTCTGCATCCTGTCCAATGCACCCTGAAGAATATAGCCAGCCGCGACATGGTCAATGACCTCTCCGCGACGTTTTCGGGAGGTATCCGCCTCAAGCAGCGACCGCTCCGCGGCCACTGTGCTGAGCCGTTCATCCCAGAACACAATGGGAAGGCTGGTCAGACCAACCAGGTTACGGGCGAACGCCCGAGTCGACTGGCAGCGTCTCCCTTCGGTGCCGTCCATGTTCAATGGTAGACCAATGACAAAGCCAGCCAGGTTCCGGTCATCCGCCACCGTCAGCAGATGGGCGGCATCCTCCCGGAATTTCCGTCGCCGGATGGTCCTTAAAGGTGTGGCGATCACCCGGAGGGAATCCGACACCGCGATTCCGATCGTTGCGGCACCCAAATCCAGCCCGGCGATGGCCTGCGCTGCAGGCAGGTCAGCAACGAATCCCGAAACGTCTTCGTGGATCATTTCAACGCACCTGAGTCGACAGCGGCGGCACGAATCAACGCAAGCGCCTCAATGTCACCGGCAAACCTCTCCTGCGCCTTTGCCCAGAATTCGGACGCGCGCGTCATGTCGCCAACGACTCCCAGGGAACGGATGAGCCGGGCCCATTCGGCCGGAGAATCGCTTCCTTCGCTGTCGATCCTCTCTGCCAGTCCCTTTACCATACCAAGTATCATGTCCTGCCTGTCACTGGCATCCATTTCGCTTGCTGTCTCGATATCCTCAACCGTAGGGCCAGGAAGCGGAGGCGCCTGAATGGCGGATGGGACATTTCGGATCCCCGCGGCCTGCGCCACGTCCCTGATCTGATCCATAATCGGTTGGATCCATGGTGCATCCGGAGGGACCTGCTCCAGGAGCGCACGCCAAATCCCGAACGTAAGGTCGGGACGGCCCCCCTGAGCTAGCATGAGACCCGTGTAATAGCGCGCTTGGCTATGCCCGGGATCAAGTTGCAGCGCCATTCGCAGTGCAGCCTCCGCTTCCGGCGAAACGAATCCATTGGCCGCCAGCACCAGGTGATGGGCAAGCGTGGCATAGTCGTCCGCTGTGGCAGCTTCACCCTTCAGTGCGACCAGGCCAGACTGCGCGGAATGAGCGGCTATATGGTTGCCCAGAAGACCTTCATACTGGGCCAGAAGCCGCAACCCCTCCAGTTCACCGGGATTTTTGGCGACGGTCTCACGAAGCCTGTCCATGAGGCCTAACAGAGTCGGGTCAACACCTTCTGGTGCCACCCAGGCCTGGTCTATCCATGCCTCCATCTCGGCTTGGCTCATACGGGATCTGTGAATTTCCTCCGCAAGCGCAATGCGTTCAGCAAGTGGCATATCCGGATAGCCGGGAGCGCCGACCGAAAGATAGAGTCCGACCGAACCACCGAGCATCAGGACGCAGATGCCAATGGCAAGGGTTGCGGAAGCGAATCTGGGCGGACTCGCTGATTTCGCCGCCCGTGCTGCCCTGTCCGCGTCAAGCAGTCGCCGCGACACCTCGATGCGGACACGTCCAGCTTCCTCGTCAGTCAGGATTCCCCTGGCAACATCGCGGTCGACCTCCGCGAGTTGGTCGCGGTAGATGTGCATGCCCTGATTGGTATCCGGCTCTCCATCGTCACGCGAACGCAGGAGCGCCATTGCAGGGAGCCCGCTTACAACGAGCGCCAGTGTCCCTGCAATCAGCCAGAATTCCATCTGGTTCTCCTCTACAGCCGCGATCAGTTTACAGCTTCCCGGTTCGCTGAAAAACCAGAATGCCGGTCTTGCGCAACCGCTCCTGCGTACCTTATGTCTCAATCTTCGCAGCGAGTGCCGTTCGCTGAATTGGAATTCACCGCTGAGAGGCCCACTTTGGCCGGAATGAACCCACGCAGATGCCGCTCAGATTTCCAACAATGAAGCGCTATTCCGCGCTATCGATCATGCGTGAAGCATTACGTGGCCACGTTGGTTGGACGCGGGCATGGGCTTCGCCCGAACCGTCGGCAAGGTATGATGTGGTCATCGTTGGAGCGGGCGGCCATGGCCTCGCGACCGCCTATTACCTTGGGAAAAACTTTGGGATCACGAATGTTGCGGTATTGGAAAAGGGATGGCTCGGTGGTGGAAATACCGGACGAAACACGACGATCATTCGGTCGAACTATCTGCAGGATGCGTCCGCGGCGATCTATGAGAAGTCCCGTAGCCTTTACGAATCACTCAGTCAGGACCTGAACTTCAACGTTATGTTCAGCCCCCGAGGCGTCATGATGCTCGCGCAGACCCACCACGAGGTCCGGGGCTACCAGCGCACCGCCCAGGCGAATGCCCTGCAGGGCGTGGAGACCGAGTTCATCGGACCCGACCAGGTGAAAAGGCTATGCCCGATCATCAGCATATCTGGACCGCGGTATCCCGTGCTCGGCGCTCTCTGGCAGCCACGGGGAGGAACCGCCCGCCACGATGCCGTGGCTTGGGGTTATGCGCGGGCGTGTTCTGGCATGGGAATGCATATAATCCAGAATTGCGAGGTGACGGGCATCCGTACGGAGGGAGGAAAGGTCATGGGAGTGACCACCGCCCGAGGAAACATTGACTGCTCGAAGCTCGGCATTGTGGTGGCGGGACATTCGGGGCAGCTGGCGGCAATGGCTGGCTTCCGGTTGCCCATCGAGTCCGTTGCACTGCAGGCGCTCGTATCCGAACCGGTCAAGCCCTGCATGAACGTGGTCGTGATGGCCAACACCGTGCACGGATATATGAGCCAGTCGGACAAGGGCGAACTTGTCATTGGCGGCGGTGCCGACGGCTTCAACAACTTTACGCAGCGTGGGTCATTCCACCACGTCGAGGAAACGGTGCGCGCATTGGTCGAGACGTTTCCGATCATTTCTCGACTGAAGATGCTTCGCCAATGGGGCGGAATCGTGGACATGACCGGTGACCGGTCCCCGATTGTTTCGGGAACGCCGGTGGAAGGCTGCTTCATCAACTGCGGCTGGGGTACGGGTGGCTTTAAGGCGATTCCGGGTTCAGGTTGGGCAATGGCGGAACTGATGGCCAGGGGTGACTCGCCGCTTGCCAGGGAATTCGGGTTGGGTCGGTTCCGTGAGGGTCGCTTCATTGACGAGAGCGTGGCGGCGGGAGTGGCGCACTGATGTTTGGGTTGTTGACTGTACCTTGGGCTTCGAATTTGCTGGCGGCAGTGGTGCCTCGGCTGTCTTGCCCGGACCATGGAGATGCCACCCTCATGGCAATGCGAACTCGATGCTGACACTGCGATGCCCATACTGTGGAGTGGTTGCTGACGAAACCGAGCTTGTTCCCGGAGGTGAGGCGCATCTCCGGCGGATGGCGTCCAACTCCAGTGACGCGGAGTTCGAGGCCTATCTGTTTCTTCGGGAGAATCCGCACGGCGTGCATCTTGAGCGTTGGCGGCACGCCAGTGGTTGCGGAAAGTGGTTTCATGCAGCTCGGGACACGGTGACATTGGAAGTGTTTGGAACCTATTCGGCGCAGGTTGGCGAACCTCCCCAGGGAATCAGGGACAGGATTGCCGAAAGAAGGCCCGGTTGGCGTTGGAGGGAATTTTCATGAGCGCCCGACTGGCCACCGGTGGTCGTCTGCTTGATCGCTCCCGACCTATTGGATTTACCTTCAATGGATCACCTATGCGGGGATTCGAGGGCGATACCCTCGCGTCGGCTCTGCTGGCGAACGATCAGGTTCTGGTGGGACGGTCGTTCAAGTACCATCGACCCCGGGGAATCGTCGCCAGCGGTATGGAAGAGCCCAACGCTTTGGTTGGAATTGGTCGTGAGGGACGGTTCGAGCCAAATCAACGCGCAACGGCTCAGGAACTCCACGACGGACTTCACGCTGTAAGCCAGAATCACTGGCCGCGCCTTGAGTTCGATTTGGGTAGGTTAAGCGATCTGGTCTCAGGTCTGCTGCCTGCTGGATTCTACTACAAGACATTCATGCACCCGCGCACCGCTTGGGAGCAGGTCTTCGAACCATTCATCAGACGGGCTGCGGGACTTGGGAAGGCACCGAGAGACCGCGACCCTGACATCTATGAACATTTCCATGTGCATGTTGATGTGTTGGTGGTCGGCGGTGGAGTCGCGGGGCTTGCCGCCGCGCGACAGGCTGGCGCGGCAGGGGCGAAAGTTCTCCTGCTTGAACAGTTTCCACACTGGGGAGGGCGGACGGCCGTCGATGGTACGGTCGTGAACGGAATGCCGGAGATGGATTGGATCCGGGAAACTTTGGCCGAACTGGCCCGTATGGATAACGTCCGGACCCGCATCCGATGCATGGCCGTGGGACTCCACGACCACGGTTACGTGATTGCCTGCGAACGGCTCAACGACCATCAACCGACGGAAGCTGTGCCTCGCAACAGGCTATGGCGGATCCGCGCAAAGCAGGTGGTGACGGCCACCGGTGCCATCGAGAGACCGCTCTCCTTTGCTGGCAACGACGTTCCTGGTGTCATGCTCGCAAGCGCCATTCGCGACTACGTTGTGAACTGGGGTGTTTCGCCGGGCGACCGAACGGTGGTCGTGACCAACAACGACGATGCCTACCGTACCGCCATCACCCTGAAAGAGGCTGGGCTCGAGGTTCCGGCGGTGATTGATGCCCGGGCACAGGTTTGGGGACCGCTGCCAGAACAGGCGCGTAGGTTGGGGGTCAGGATCGAGTGCGGCAAGGCTGTTACGACTGTGAGCGGCCGCAATCGGGTCATCGGAGTGGGCATTGCCGTCCAGGCAGGTGAAGGGGCCGTGATCGAGGATATTGCCTGCGATGCGGTTGCCATGTCAGGAGGGTGGTCTCCTACGGTGCATCTGTGGTCGCATTGTGGTGGCAGGTTACTGTGGGATGATGGGAACGCCCAGTTCCGGCCAGATCCGGATCGCCCGCCAACCGGTGCGGACGGCAAGGGATTTGTGCGCGCGGCAGGAGCGGCGAACGGTGCGATGACGGTTGGGGAGTGTTTTGCCGATGCTGATTCCCAGGGTCGGGCTGCGGCCCTGGCAACCGGATGCAGAAAGCGAAGAAGAGCCGCACCAAAGGTCGCTGGAGAGGAACATCAGCCGATGCTGCCGGTGTGGTTGATGCCGCAGGGGGCCGGGCGGCGGCTTCAACAGAGGATTTGGTTGGACTACCAGAACGATGTAAAGGTCTCAGATGTGCGGTTGGCCGCCAGAGAGGGTTATGAGTCCGTCGAACATGCCAAACGATACACCACTCTTGGAATGGCGACAGATCAAGGAAAACTCGGTAATGTGAATGGATTGGCGATACTATCCAAACAGCTGGATGCAGAAATTCCTGCTGTTGGCACGACCACATTCCGTCCCCCATATGCCCCCATTCCGTTGGGCGCGATTGCTGGAGAGGCGCGAGGAAAGCTGTTTCAGCCGCTTCGCCGAACGCCGATCGACAGCTGGCACGAGGCCCATGGTGCCCATTGGGAGCCAGTGGGGCAGTGGCGCCGCCCATATTGCTACCGGCTTGGCGAAGAGGGCATCGATGAAGCGGTGCAGCGGGAGGTAAGGAACACCCGAGAGAGACTTGGCCTCCTCGACGCTTCCACATTGGGAAAGATACTGGTCAAGGGCCCGGACGCCGCCAGATTCCTTGACATGATGTACACTGGCATGATGTCGACCTTGCGAACGGGGCGCTGCCGTTACGGATTGATGTGCGATGAGAACGGTTTCCTGATCGACGACGGGGTTGTCGCGCGGGTCGGCGAGCAAGCCTTTCTCTGTCACACGACATCCGGTGGTGCGGATCGGATTCACGCCCACATGGAAGAATGGCTGCAGACGGAATGGTGGGACTGGCAGGTCTACACGCTGAATCTGACGGAGCAGTTCGCCCAGGTCGCCGTTGTTGGTCCGAATGCCCGCGATGCGCTCGAGCAGATGGGCGGCATGGATTTGGCTTCGGAGGAATTGCCGTTCATGTCTTGGGCAGATGGGACGATCGGAGGTTTCGGGGTTCGCGTCTTCAGGGTGAGTTTCTCAGGGGAAAGTTCGTTCGAACTCTCCGTCCGGGCGAGCCAGGGCAAGGAGCTTTGGCAGGCTTTGATTGAAGTCGGGAGCGAATTCGGTGCGATGCCCTATGGTACGGAGGCGCTTCATGTCATGCGGGCCGAACGAGGGTTCATAATGATCGGCGATGAGACCGACGGCACAGTCATTCCGCAGGATCTTGGACTCCACTGGGCCATCTCAAGAAAGAAATCCGATTACCTGGGCAAGCGCGCTCAGGAGCGCTCCGGTATGACCGATCCAAACCGGTGGAGGTTGGTGGGCCTCGAAACGCTGGACGGCTCTGTTCTTCCCAACGGTGCATATGCCGCGGCAGACGGAATGAACGCGAACGGGCAACGGATTGTTCAAGGTCGGGTAACGTCAGCCTACCATTCACCGACGCTCGAAAGGGGAATCGCGATGGGGCTGGTCTTGCGGGGGCCTGAGCGGATGGGAGAGGTGCTTGAGTTTCCATGCAGCGACGGCGTGGTCCGAAAGGCCCGGGTTGTAAGCCCCGTCTTTCACGACCCTGAAAGGGAAGGGCGGAATGCCTGAAGCCTCGGCTACATCGCGCGGATTCTCAACCGTAAGGAAGTCCGATCCATGCGGGATGGTGACGGTCCGTGGCGACCTCACCTCAACCTTGCTCAAGGATGTTGTAAGAAATGCGACAGGTGTCGCAGTCCCCAGCCAGGGCAAGGCGCAGTTCGCCGGTCAACATGGTGTCCTATGGATGTCACCCGATGAGTTGCTGGTGTTCCGCCCTCTCGATGGCACGGCGAATGCAGTGGCGAAAATGGAGTCTGGCCTTAAGGGAGCGCACGCCCTTGTGGCTGATGTCTCCGATGCGCGGTCCGTGTTTTCGGTAGCTGGCGATGGTGCCCGCGAGGTCTTGGCGAAGCTCACACCGGCAGATGTTTCGCCGGATGCCCTGGAGGCAGGTGTGATACGGCGATCACGTCTCGCACAGGTTCCCGCTGCATTCTGGTTGGCTGCGGACAATACCATCACAGTCATCTGCTTCAGGTCTGTCGCGGACTATATGCTTGACCTGCTGTCTTCCGCCGCGACACCCGGCAGCGAAGTAGGGTATTTCTGAGATCGTTCCATCCTTCATCTGGATGCCGGACGAAGAGTGACCAAGGCAACAGCGCAGGTCACTTTCGGGGTTCACGCATAGGATGGGCGATGCCGGGTTATCCAGAAGTGCGGCCGATCAGTTGGAAACGTACTTATGGTGCCTCGGGAGCAGGGACCTCCGGAGTCGTGGGGGCTGATCTGACGCGCCGGAAGCTGGTGGGTGCTCCTGCGCATCCGGATATCCCCAGGTCGTCGCGACAGTCTTTCAGGCGTTATGGAACCTCGCGCTCGCCGCCGTGTGCCTCGCTTTCACAGAGGGTTTATTTCTTCTTGACAAACGTATGGCATGCCATAAGATCACGACCTGTAGAGAGTCGGCGTTTGCGGAGAGGCTGCCATTGTCCAAATCTCAAATTCCATGGTCCGATGGTAACGAAGTGCTGCTGGCCACCCTCGAGGAAATCAGGCTTCCCGAGCGCTTGGTAGGGTCGATGAAGAGAGACCATGTCCGGCTTGTTGGGGAACTGGTCCAACTGACCCAGCCAGAGGTTCTCAGTAAGCGCGGTCTGGGAATGAAGTCACTCCAATTGTCCAAGACAATTCTGGACAGACTTGGGCTCTCCATCGGAATGGAGTTGGATGGCTGGGACAGTGACCGCGCCAATGAAGCGAGACATGAAATGGGCCAGGAGCTTCGGAAGCTGCTGTTCGACCGAGCCGATGCGGAGTGGAGCGAACACGATTCGCTTGAGCGTGAACTCCATTCGCTCCTCCTCGAGACCTCACACGAGAGAAACGCTGAGATGCTTTCCCGATTGTTTGGGTTTAATGAGAGGGGCCCGCAAACCCTGGAGAGCACTGGCAGGCATTATGGCCTGACCAGGGAACGGGTTCGCCAGATCGCTGCAAAGGCCCAAAGCAGGATTGCGTCCATCTGGCGTCCGACCAAATACCTGTTTGCCGCCCGAGACCTCCTGAATTCGGGACTTCTACGGCCATTTAGCGCATTGGAATTCTCTGAGGCGGCGAAAGAGGCTGGTTTAACCAAAGTCGCATTTCATGTTGAGGGCGTGATCAGGGCGCTCGATCTGATCGGAGTGCCAAACACTGTTGAGCGCTTTCAGGTCAATGGCATCAAACTGTATGGCGACAGCTCTGATCGAACGGCTCTCGAGGCCCTGATAATTCAGATCAGGAGGGACACTTCGGCACGTGGCTGTACGGACATCGAGCACCTGATCCGAACCGCTGACCAGATTGTTGGGGGCCCGGACGAGGTTCGTAGGCTGCTGTCGAATTTCGACGAAATCACGTGGCTTGATGAGGAAAGGACATGGCTGATGTCCACAGCGGTGTCCAGAAACAGGTTGGTCAACGTGACAAGCGGGATATTTTCGGTGATTCCGTCATTGGACATCGATTCGCTCCGAGAGTCACTGCACCGTCCGAGGCGGATTGTGTCTGTGCCGCCGAAGCCGGTCTTGGCCGCTTTCCTCGAAGCCACTGGAATCGCGAAGGTAACCGACGGAAGAGCTCTTGCGCTCCCTGGCGCCGCCGAGGGTGGGTTGGGTCTGAACGACACAGCGTTTGTCAAGGCGTTCAGGGAACTTGGAAGCCCGGTGATTCGTGAGAAACTGGAGGAGTGCTGCGTTGGACGCCTCGGAGTGAACGTGCGTAGCTTCTACGTGAACCTGAGCTATTCTCCACTTGTCGTAAAGGTTGCTCCGGGCGTGTTTTCACTGCTTGGCAGCTCAGTCGATCCGGATCAGGTCGAACGACTGAAGTCACACGTCAAGAGAAGCTGGTATAGAAAGGCTGGGTGATTGGCCCGATGGGCAAGCCGGAAAGTCCCTGACTGAGCATCGGTTGGTGGGCTTGCCGTGACCGAGCCCTGCCGGCGGTTGTTCACGGTGCCCCGATGGAGGTGCTTGACTGTAGTGTGGGATCCAAAGCAAATGCAGGACAGGAAACCGCCTCAAGAGAAGGAGCACCCCAATGGCATTTGAATTACCCGACCTCCCCTATGCCCACGATGCGCTTGCCGAAAACGGAATGTCCCGGGAAACGCTGGAGTTTCATCACGACCTCCACCACAAGGCCTATGTCGATAACGGCAACAAGCTGGTCGCAGGGACCGAGTGGGAAGACAGGAGCCTGGAAGAGATTGTTGTTGGAACCTATGGGGCCGGGGCCGTCGCGCAGAATGGGATATTCAACAACATCAGCCAACTGTGGAACCACAACCAATTCTGGGAAATGATGGGACCTGGCAAGTCCTCAATGCCATCCGAACTCGAATCCGCGCTCAACGAGAGCTTTGGTTCGGTCGACGCCTTCAAGGAACAGTTCACCGCGGCGGGTGTCGGTCAGTTTGGGTCTGGATGGTGCTGGCTTGTGAAGGATGGAGATGGCATGCTCAAGGTCACGAAGACCGAAAACGGCGTGAATCCGCTGTGTTTCGGTCAGACGGCATTGCTCGGATGTGATGTTTGGGAGCATTCCTATTACATCGACTTCCGCAACAGGCGCCCGGCCTACCTTGCCAACTTCCTGGAAAACCTGGTGAATTGGGAGAACGTGTCTTCCAGGCTTTGATTTCCGGTGCGCGGGCGAAGCAGGATGCGCCGCCCCGTCGGCGCATCCCGTGATGGGAGTCGCGGCGACCACGGCTTGGCACTGGCGCTTCCGGACCGGGTCTGGAAAGACAGCTCAGGGTATCGCTGCAAAGTTGTGGTCGTAATGGGTTCCGTTTTGGAGACCTCAGGTGAGCGGGCCGGCCCTCGGGTTCCCATCGTGCACTCGCGGAATTTCTCAACCGGATGCATTGCGGATCGGAGACGGAACGACCTCGAGGCCAGTCCTTGACCGGTGGATTGGCTCACGGAATCGCCGCAGCTCTAGCTGCAAATCTGATCTGGGGTCTGTCGCCTCTTTTCTACAAGGCGCTTGCGCATGTGCCTACGCTTGAGGTGCTTTGCCACCGCACGCTCTGGTCGGTCGTGTTCTTCGGGCTGGTATTGTTGGCCAGCGGGCGGCTGCACCGGCTTGGAGAGGCGCTCGGCAATCCACGCATGTTCGCGGCGGCCGCATTCTCGGCTTCAATGGTCGGCATCAACTGGTTTGTATTCATCTGGTCAATCCAGCACGGCCGTGCGGTCGAGGCCAGCTTCGGATATTACATCTTTCCGCTGGTGTCGGTCGTATTCGGCATCGTGTTCTTCCGTGAGGGATTGGATGCGGCCCGACTGCTATCCTTTGTGCTGGCCTTCGTCGCCGTCTGCGTACTGACATTGGGACTTGGAGCGGTACCGTACATCTCGGTGATACTGGCAATCACTAGTGTCCCAACGTTGAAGCATAATGTATGTGTAATATATTGATATTAGTTTGTTTTTTGATGATTTGAGGTGTCACCGACTTGAACTCCAACCGGGTGTCCCGCAGGGCTGGGCCATGAATCCAGCAAAAGGGAGGCCCGGAAGTGTATTCTGGCAAGCTCGTTTTCGGCCAGGTCATGGATCATCTTCCATGGCATAGGTTTCGCCGCTGCGTCGAGCGTTACGGCGGAAATCACAAGATTAAGTCCTTCAGCTGCAGTGATCGATACCGCTGCATGGCGTTTGCGCAGCTGACCTATCGGTCTTCCCTGAGGGATGTCGAGGTCTGCCTGCGGGCCCAGTCATCCAAGCTCTATCACATGGGTATCCGGGGCGGTGTGGCGAGGAACACCCTTGCCAACGCCAATTCCACCCGGGATTGGAGGATCCATGCCGACTTCGCCCAGCACCTGATCCACAAGGCCCGGCACCTTTCCGACGACAGTCACGGTCTCGACCTTGAGAGCACCGTCTACGCGCTGGATTCGTCGACCATCGACCTGTGCCTGTCCCTTTTCCCCTGGGCCCGTTTCCGCAGGACCAAAGGTGCCGTCAAGCTGCATACGCTGCTTGACCTCAGGGGCAACATCCCCGCATTCATCCATATCACCGACGGCAAGGTCCATGACGTCAACATTCTGGACATCATCGCTCCGGAGCCCGGGGCTTTCCATGTCATGGACCGGGCATATCTCGACTTCAGCCGCCTGCACCGACTTCACCTCAACGGCGCCCATTTCGTCCTGCGGTCCAAGACCAACACAAGGCTCCGCCGCCTGTACTCGAACAGGGTCGACCGGTCCTCCGGCGTCATCTGCGACCAGATTGTCCGGACCGACGGTGTTGGGACGGCGAAGGAATACCCCGACAAGCTGCGGCGCATCAAGTATGTCGACCGGGAACGGGAACGGACCCTTGTGTTTCTGACCAACAACTTCATTCTTCCGCCACACACCATCGCCGACCTGTACCGGGCGCGCTGGCAGGTGGAGCTTTTCTTCAAGTGGATCAAGCAGCATCTCAGGATCAAGTCCTTTTTCGGCACCTCAGAGAACGCCGTGAAGAGCCAGATCTGGATCGCCGTCTCTGTCTACCTGCTGGTCGCAATCATCCGCTCGAGAAGCCGGTTGGACATCAGCCTCCACACAATGTTACAGATCTTGAGCCTCACCATGTTCGAGAGAACGCCTCTAAATCAAATACTTACCAGGACGCCGAACAGAAACAATCCTCCCGGTGCCGATAACCAATTGAATCTATTTGATTAACGTTGGGACACTAGTGACTGGCAATTTCGTTTGCAGCCTACGTGGTTGCGAAGAAGAGTGCGCTTGCCGGGCCAGTTGTCTCAGTAACCGCAGAGGTCGCACTTCTGGCACCCGCTGCGCTGTTCTGGCTCGCGGGCGTTCATATCTTTGGATGGGCCGGCAACGGCTTGCGTGGTGACGGGGCGTTCGGTCGCACATTCGTTGATAGCCTGTTGCTGGTGCTATGTGGTCCCATTACCGCGACGCCACTAATTCTGTTCTCGTTCGCGGCGCGGCAGCTGAGACTCGCAACTGTTGGTCTGCTGCAATATGTAAATCCGACCCTGCAATTCCTGGTGGCGACGTTGGTGTTCGCCGAGCCCTTCACGCGTTGGCATGCAGTCGCCTTTCCGATGATCTGGTCTGCCCTTGCGATTTACTCGCTCGCCGCGCTCAACAGGGAGAGATCCCTGCGCAGGTCAGCGATCAAGGTCGGAACGGAATCCGCGGTTGAATAGTAATTCTGGAGTGACGGCTCAGCAAATCCTTCAGTAATGACATGCTTAACAAGTTGAATGAGTTTATCCCAGTATCCTTCTGTGTTAAGGATATGAATCGGTTTGCTGTGTAGGCCGAGCTGGCGCCAGGTCAGAACCTCGAAGAACTCGTCCAGCGATCCGACTCCGCCAGGCAGTACCACGATCGCCTGAGAGTTCCGGAACATCAGCATCTTGCGTTCATGCATATCTTCAGTGACGATGAGATTTCCCAATTCCGGTCGAATCAGTTCGCGGGTCGCCAGATGAGCCGGGATCACTCCAAGAGTGTCACCATTGGCTTCCTGGGCTGCGCTTGCGACAATTCCCATGAGTCCGACATCGCCAGCGCCGTAGACCAGACGCCAGCCTTCGACGGCGAGCGCCTGCCCGAACTGCTGGGCGTCATTCTCATATGCTGAAAGGGCACCGCTGCGTGCGCCGCAGAAGACACAGATTGACGTTCGATTGGCCACCGCCGGGTTCCTTGTCGGGAAATGCTTTTGACCCGTGTATGGCATCCTGCTACATACAAGCAATCGCTTAGGGTGCTCGACATACACGGGCCATTTGGAGCGAAACCTGAGCGGCAAGGGACATCATGGTAGATTGGACTGAGTCGGAACGTAGACGCTCCGTGATTTTGCTGGCGACCGTGTTGGTTTTGCTGGCCATATTGGCATGGTGGCTGTGGCGGCCCGAAACGTCTTTTGATGGTGCGGTTGACCTTTCGGACGAGAATGCCACCATTGCGGAACCGGAGATTCCTGAAGCTGCAACAGAATCGTTGCAGCCAACACTGCCTGAATCCGTTGGCGAACCCCCAGTTCCTGTTGCGGAGGGCCCCGAACCTCCCACGATAGATGTCGTCCGCGTGGACCATGACGGAAACTCGATCGTCTCGGGTCGGGCGGAACCCGGCTCTTCGGTGAACATACTGCTGGACGGAGAGGAGGTTGCGCGAACCGAAGTGGGCCCTGACGGGAGTTTCGCGGTCATTCTGAAGTTTCCAGTTGCTCAGTCGCAGCGCATGGTCAGCCTGATGATGGAATTGGACTGGCATGATCCAGTCGAGTCGGAAGCTGTCGTCATCATCGCGCCAAGCCTGCCGTTAGGTTTGGCGGAAGATCCCAGCGAACGGGACTCATCAGAGGTGCTCGCTGTACTCCAAACCGACACTGGAAACAGCCCTGCTGAGACCTCAGGGTCGGAACAGCTGGAGTCTTCCGTGACTGTCTCGACTGGATCCGACTCGCAGACCGTTGTAGATGAGGTATCCACCGACACCAAGGCATCGGATTTGGCTGAATCGGATGCGGCCGGAACGGGAACATCCGCCCGCGACATGAACGTGCGGGATGAAGGGGTGCCCACTGGACGGGAGGAGGACTCCGGCTCAGAGGAAGCCACTCTCGCGCTAGGGGAGGTCGGTGGCCCTCTCGTGACCGAAGCCAACACTCCTGAAACGGTACAACTGCCGGAGCCCGATGCTCCTGTGCCGAGTGATACAGATACTGACAGAACGGAAGCCGATGCGTCGGTCGAGATTACCTTGGTGCCCCGCGATGGAGACGCAGGGTTGTTGTCGGAAAGGGATGTTTGGGAGTCGGCAGGTCTACCAATACCCGAAGGCGCTGTGGCAGATGATATCGGCACAATACAGGCGGAATCGTCGGATGCTGTGGCCGAAACTGAGTTGGAGGACGGTGAAAGAACTGATCGGTCCCTTGAGGCATTGAACCGGCGACAGCAAGGTGACCTGCTTAAGCTCACTACATCTACTGATGAGACGGGGGTGCCGGTAATTCAAGACCTATTGGCGAGCGGGTCGGTTCCTGCCGACGACGCCTCCGTCCAGGGTTTTGATGGATCGGAAGATCTGGCGCTCAAAGTAGATGACCCCAGACTCGGAAGTGACACAACAGCTTCATCCCGGCCGCGTCTGCCAAAGGTAGATATTGATTCCGGGTCATTGAGGTCTGGAGGGAATGGAGTTGCCGTGCCCACGCCTGAGATTGACAATCAAGGGAACGGTGAAGCCATTCAGGCGGGACTGGATCAAGCCTCGCCGACGGTCCTGCTTGCGGATCGAGGTGGCATCAGGGTTCTCCAATCCGGTGGCGATGGATCACAGGGCTTGAGCGAAGTCACGATCGATGCAATCTCGTATGACGAAACCGGCGAAGTTCAAATCGGTGGTCGCGGGCGCGCCAGTCGGTTCGTGCGCGTCTATCTTGACAACAGGCCAATCCAGACCGTCCGGATTGATGATGGCGGACAGTGGCGAACACCTCTTCCAGATGTTGAGAGCGGCGTCTTTGACCTGCGCGTCGATGAACTGGATTCGGAAGGGCAAGTCACGTCGCGCATGGAAATCCCCTTCATGCGAGAGGACAGGGAAGTGCTTGAAGAACTTCACAGCAGCGCTTCCGGAGAGGGTAAGACCCGGATCAAGGTGATCACGGTGCAGCGCGGCAACACCCTGTGGGGTATCGCTCGAGAGCGGTATGGCAAGGGAATTCTCTATGTCAGGGTCTTCGAGGCCAATCGCGCCCGTATCCGCGATCCGGATCTGATCTATCCTGGCCAGATATTTGCGATTCCGGGGTAGGTGGAAGTGTCCCGAGCATCACAACTGTCAACTCTGGTAATCTTGGCGACTCGGGATTAGGTGAGGCTGCGGAGGCGTGAAAGGGACGCCATGTCCGACTCTGCACAAAGCGCAGACGCACATATCAGGAGCGGATTGCGGACGATTCGACGCGTTGCGCCCTATCTATGGCCACGCGGACAGATTTGGCTGAAATGCCGCGTGATTCTGGCTCTGTTGGCGTTGCTGCTTTCAAAGCTGATCGCGGTTGGTACTCCCTTCTTCTTCAAGGCTGCGGTTGATGCCCTGGCGGGAGAAACACCTGAGCCGACGATCATGCTGGCGATTGGAGCCGTTGGGCTGACAGTGGCCTACGGCTTTGCCAGGCTGATGACTGTCGGGTTCCAACAGCTACGCGATGTGTTCTTTGCGCGAATTGGCCAGAGAGCGCTCCGGCAGATCGCACTCGAGACGTTCAGGCACATACATCGGCTATCGATGCGCTATCACATCACTCGAAAGACCGGCGGGCTGTCGCGAATAATCGAGCGTGGCGTCAAGGGGGTTGAGTTTCTGCTCCGGTTCCTGCTGTTCGCCATTGGACCGCTTGTACTTGAGCTGATGATGATCGGTGTCGTTCTCGCGGTGGTCTTTGACATTTGGTATCTTGCAGTCGTGGCCGCGACCATCGCGCTGTATATTTTCTTTACGTTCAAGGTTACCGAGTGGCGTGTCCAGATCCGTAAAATCATGAACGATCAGGACACTGACGCGAACCAGAAGGCGATCGACAGCCTGCTGAATTTCGAGACCGTCAAGTATTTCGGGGCGGAGAGGCGTGAAGCCGAACGCTACGACCTCGCCATGGCCGGGTATGAAGCGGCGGCGCTTAGGACTTCCTATTCGTTGGCATTCCTTAATTTTGGCCAGTCATTGCTGATCACCACAGGCCTGGTTTCGGTGATGGTCATGGCCGCCGTGGGGGTTCAGCAGGGAACGCTGACGGTTGGCGATTTCGTGATGGTCAACGCCTATATGATCCAGATCACCATGCCTCTGAACTTCCTCGGAACCGTTTACCGCGAAATCCGTCAGGCATTGGTGGACATGGGCGAGATGTTTGATCTTCTCGACCAGCCATCGGAAGTTTCGGATCGAGACGGCGCCAGTGATCTAAGGGTGACTGGCGGCGAAGTGAAACTCAGTGGTGTCGTGTTCCGTTACGAGGACGCCCGGCCGATCCTCAAGGGTGTAAGCCTGACGGTCGAGGCGGGAAGGACCGTCGCGATCGTCGGATCTTCCGGATCCGGAAAGTCCACAGTCGGACGCCTGCTGTTCCGGTTCTATGATGTGACCGCCGGAAGCCTAAGCATTGACGGACAGGACATTCGCGATGTCACGCAGGAAAGCCTTCATGCGCAGGTCGGTGTGGTTCCTCAGGATACAGTGCTCTTCAATGATACGATCTACTACAACATTGCCTATGGCAGGCCTGACGCGAGCCGTCAGGAAGTGGAGGACGTGGCAAGGGCAGCCAAGATCCATGATTTCATCGCGGGGCTTCCGCATGGCTATGACTCATTGGTGGGCGAACGGGGTCTCAAGCTTTCCGGCGGTGAGAAGCAGCGGGTGGGGATCGCACGGACGCTTCTGAAGAATCCGCCGATTCTGCTTCTGGACGAGGCGACAAGTGCACTTGATTCGGAGACCGAGGCGGAAATCCAGGATGAGTTGAGGGCGATGGGCGAAGGGCGCACTGTGATCACCATCGCGCACCGGCTGTCGACCATCGTGCATGCCGACCTCATTGTGGTGCTTGAGAACGGTGTCATTGTCGAAAAGGGGAGTCACGAAGGTCTGTTGGCGATCGGAGGTCGCTACGCGGCTCTTTGGCACGGGCAAGCGGCTGAGCAAGACACCACTGATCAGCCGCAGCTTGTGCATATGGGTGGTGCGGCGGCTGCCGGAGCCTAACCGTAACTGACCATTCCAATCTTTGGAGATTGTGGACTTGCGGCGTCAACCCCATGCTCCCGGACGTTTCCGTGTCATGCGGTGCGCAAACCCGGCTCGCGGGCCATCACTCGACCAAGGGGCGTAGGATGGCCGGCAGCGTCTGACTGTCGGGGCGAAGTGGCGCCCTGGAGCCGAAAGGCCGAATATCCGGATCGTCTCCGCCGTCAACAGTAGGCACGTACAGACCCTCGGAACTCTTCGAAGTCATTGTGATGCATTGAGGTCCAACGAGTTGCCATGACTTATGGGCGGCGGACAGAAGGATACCGCCAGAGCCAAGCTCAATCCTTCCGGCCGTCACGGACAGTTCCTCAATGCGGCTTTGGGCTTGCCCGACTATACGCGAAGTCCGGACAGGCCTTGCAGCTATGCGTCAAGCTCAATTGCTACCGGGACATGGTCAGAAGGTTTTTCCCGATCCCGGACATGTTCGTCGATGCGACAGTCCGTCAGCAGGTCAGCGGCCTGAGGCGTCAGCAGAAAATGATCGATGCGAATGCCGTTGTTGCGCCGCCTCGCACCGCCCTGATAATCCCAGAACGTATAGTTGCCAGGCGTCTGGACACGAGCGCGAAACGCTTCGGTGAATCCTAGGTTCAAAATTCTCTGAAAGGCACCGCGGGTCTCCGGGAGATAAAGTGCGTCGGACTCCCAGATTTCTGGGCGGGCTGCGTCCTCAGCCTGCGGAATGACGTTGTAATCACCTGCCATCAGCGCCGTTTCCTCCCCGTCGAGAAGCGCCTTCGCACGCAGTCTCAGGCGTTCCATCCATGCTAGCTTGTACTCATACTTTGGACCGGGAGCAGGATTTCCGTTCGGTAGGTAGAGACCGCAGACCCTGACGGCCCTCTCATTCACGACCGTCGCCTCTATCCACCTCGCCTGGCTGTCCTGTTCGTCACCTGGAAGGCCCCGCCGCACATCCTCGATCTGGAACTTTGACAGTATCGCCACCCCGTTGAAGCTCTTCTGGCCGTGGACCGCGACGTTATAGCCTCGGTCCTCAAAATGCCCGCTTGGAAAGGCTTCGTCGACTGACTTGATTTCCTGGAGTAGCACAACGTCCGGTTGCTCTTCGTCAAGCCAGTCTGTCAACGCATTCATTCGTGCCTTGATGCCGTTGATGTTGAATGTTGCGATTATCATCGAGGTTCCTCAGCCGGTTCAGCCTAGCAGATTTGGAAAGGCAGGAAAACCCGGATCGGAACTGTGGAAGGCCAATTCCGGGCAGGATTCGGACGGTCCTTGCTGTCGTGAGAGGCATATTTATTCCGCCTGTCGCCAACTCTTTGAAATCAAACAATAACCGACCTATCGGCCCGAATCCGCGGAGGCCAGTCTCCGGAGACCGGCTCCTTGACACGTCCGGCCACAGCGGTTTCCCCTCGAGCCGGAGTTGGTCGGGGATGTGCCAGACGGCCCCTGTCGGTCGGGGCGTGGAACCGTTACCTGTCTCTCTTGAGATATGTTGATTCCGGTCTGGGTGTGCTAGGCTGGCTCAATGACTCTACCGTCGCCGCCTCGGAGTTCAGCATAATGTCCGACCTCGCCCCGATCCCATTTCGCCCCCCCCCCCGAACCCGCCGGTTCTGGTTCTGGCTGGCGGACTGGGTTTGGCGGAGTCGGCCACATGCACGGGGGCTTGACCGCAGCGGCATCGGCGGCGTGAGCCTTCCGGCCAGGGAGAGAAGCGTCTGGCAGTCCTGCGAGGCCGACCGCACCCACGGCCTGTTCATGGCCGGGCTGTTGGAGACCGCCTCGGGCCGGATGCCCGGCGCACGATGGCGCCACCGCCGCTTGACCGGCTGGGCTCTGCACTCAGGGGTTGCAACGGCTGGCGCTGGCGGGCGGACCAGTCCGACCTCGACAGCAGCTTCGGATCCAGCGCCAACCAGACCCGGGTCGCACCCGTCCACAATGCCAAGGCCAGCGGTAGGACCGGTGCCCGGATGGGAGGATACCGGATGCGACAGAACATGTCATGGGGCATGGGTCTGTTCTTCAGGGGCTGTGGTCCGTCCCGTTATCATCCGGGATGTCATTCCGTGCATCCGTTTTCCGTTCGTGTCCGGCACCCCATTCGATCAGGTATCTTCGGAACGAGGGGATGGGGGAATGAACGCGGCTGTCGGGATCCCTGTACAAAGCGCCCTGATGGATGAGGTGGTTGATGAACCATAGGGCGGACCTTCCCTCAGGAAGCCTCTGGCGGGGTCGGTCGACGACACTGTTCTCCACCAATTCCTCCACCTGTCCGCTTCGCATTCCGTCCTTCAGCCCTGCCATC
The DNA here is from genome assembly GCA_965203605.1 of Paracoccaceae bacterium. Taxonomy (GTDB): domain Bacteria; phylum Pseudomonadota; class Alphaproteobacteria; order Rhodobacterales; family Rhodobacteraceae; genus JAPOUP01. Next base: position 989,875 of record OZ241902.1, read on the forward strand.
ACCCGGGCGGTCAGGATATCAGCGTGCTGCATCTCCGGGCTGTTCTGGTCCCTGTAGTACCGCTGGCGCAGGCACCATGTTTCGTTTCCGACATGTTTCCAGTCCATGCGTTCCATGTCGCCATTCGTTCGCAGCGCCTCTTCCGCCAGGGCGACGCCGGCATAGCGCAGGTGACGGGGCCAGCCGTCGCAGATGTCGGCCAGGCCGTTCAGGCGGGCGGTGTGGCGGAAGGTGTCGAGACCGAACCACACCGCCAGTTTCCGCATAAATTCCCTGGCTTCCTTCGCCGCCATCGGCTTTGTCTCCAGAACGGCGATCTGTCGTGTCAGATGCATTTTCCGGGCACGGTCGGCGGTGTCGGATAGGCCGGCAAGCACCAGTGTCAAAGGTAGCCCGATGACAGCGTTGTGGATCTCCCGCAGGAAACAGGCGGAGACGGAACTGGAATCCTCTTTCAAGGCCTGGGCCTCGTCCACGGCGAGAATGACAGGGCGCTTCCATGGTCTTTCCTGTCCACGACGGGTGGCGGTACTGAGCAGTCTGGCTTCCCTATAGTCATCGAACTCCGCCGACAGGCTATAACCGGCCACGGAGGCACCGACGGATTTCAGTCTCCGGATCCGGTCCCTGAGAATCCGTCTCCAGCCGTCCCGCGAGGAGATGCCGGCGGCCATGATGGCCTGAATGACACTGGACGTGTCCTGAATGACGGACTCGGAAGAGAATGTCACCACCCGGGGGTTTCCATTCTCACCCGTCCACTTCCGCTGCATCTCGTGCAGGAGCGAGCTCTTGCCGGCGCCGGGGGCACCTTGCACGGCCCTGGTCATTTTCGGCTGGCCAGCGCTCTCCCTTGCCGTGGTCAGGATATCCCTGAGGATGTCACCGCGGCCGACGAAGACCGGAGGCGGGGCACCCTCGCCCTGACGCAGGTATTCCTGAATTCGGGCACGGTTGATGGGCATGGAATTCCCTTCATGCACTTTCCCTGTATACGGAAACTACCCCAGTCCAGCCAGGAAACAAAATAACAATGCCGTCCGCTTCCCTTCGTTTTCCGAGCGGAACCGATTCGGCAGGCACCACTCGCATTGCTGTTTTCACCGTTGATTCGTCCGAACATCCGGGGCTTCCGCTTGGTCCCCCCGCTGGACAAACGGATTCGGCCTTCCAGGGCCGCAGAATCGCAAATTTCGGGGGGAAAACATACCTGTCGCGACACTTGCATGGACCACAGGTATGCAGACGGTTGGGGAGGATCCTTGTGGCATCCGCAAGACCTCGACACGGCAACTTGATCATTGGCGAGTGCGATGCATTTTGGTGCCGTGCGCCATCACTGCCATGCCTCCACAACACCACTGACTATCCTGCCGGTCAAAGGACCGAGTGGTTGGTGCAGGGTGTAACTTGCCTGAAGTCGCGACTTAGCGAACAGGGCCAGCCATACCGCAATCATGAGCGGTCATCCCATCTGCCAGCGGCTTCGATGGATTGATCATACGCCTGTATCTCGCGCTCGGCGAGACCGTATCGAGCACCTGTTACAGCGGGTTGACCAACTTCGTTCCTCTCTGTGTCCGATGTAATCCGTCAGATGCGCACGGATTCCATCAGAGGATGCTGGAAGGAAGAGTTCAGACTTTGCCCGAAACTCTGGCTCGGGCGGAAAGGGTCCTTACTTGAGTCCTGAACTTCGTTTGCAGCAATTCGACCCGCTCACCAGGGAATGGCTCATCGATCAGATCGAGAACGATGTGCCGCAACCGCAGGAACTGGTCACGTTCGGATTGTCGATGACAAAGCGCGCACCTATCATTTCTTCCGAATAGTCGATGGTTGCATTGGCAAGAAAGGGAAGGGACACTTCGTCGATCACAACGCGTTCGCCGTCACGACCTTTCAGAATCGTGTCGCCCTCCGCTGGTTCATCCAAGGAAATGTCATACTGGAAACCCGAGCAGCCGCCGCCGTCGACAGCAATGCGGAGGGCCTTGCCGCTGTCACCCGCGCCGATTTTGGCAAGTTGGGTGTAGGCTCGATCAGTGACTTTGGGCGGAATGAGCAAGGTCTGACATCCGGCATTCAGTTTCTATCCGATACGGGATATATGCTCCTTAGGACGGTGCGGCAAGGATAAGCAGATGCTCATGGAATGTGCAGCACGCGGGAATCTGTCGTGCGGGCGGCTTTACCCGGAGAAAGAGAGCCGGTTCCGAACGTGTTTCCAACGTGATCGGGACCGAATCATACATTCGAGCGCCTTCAGGCGATTGAAGCACAAGACACAGGTTTTCATCGAGAACGAGGGCGACTACTACCGGACGCGGATGACGCATTCGATCGAGGTGGCTCAGGTCGCGCGAACGGTTGCCACGGCGCTTGGCCTGAACGAACAACTGGCCGAGACGGTGGCACTGGCGCATGATTTGGGACATCCTCCATTTGGGCATGCCGGGGAAGAAACGCTTCAGCATCTTATGGAGCCCTTTGGAGGGTTCGATCACAATGCTCAAGCGATCCGGATTGTGACATCCCTGGAGCGGCATTATGCCAGTTTCGACGGCCTTAACCTCACTTGGGAGACACTGGAGGGTATCGCAAAGCACAATGGCCCGTTGACGGGCGAGATTCCCTTTGCTCTCGCTGAGTACAACAAGCTCCATGACCTTGAGTTCCACACCTATGCGAGTCCGGAGGCGCAGGTTGCGTCGCTGGCCGATGATATCGCCTACTGCAGTCATGACCTCCACGACGGACTCCGTGCAGGGCTATTTGCGACATGTGAAATCGCTGAGCTGCCACTGCTTGACGAGTGCTTTTCGCAGGTCGACTTTGCGCACAAAGATCTCGATAGCTACCGGCGCCGGCATGAGGCGCTACGCCGGTTCTTTGGGTTGATGGTCGAGGACCTGATTGAACAGTCAGTCAAGCGACTGGCTGATCTTGCACCCAACTCAGTGACTGAGGTCCGTCAGGCGGGACGTCCAATGGTGGGATTTTCGGAATCGTTCCAGGAACGCATGGATTCCATACGTGGGTTTCTGTTTGATCGAATGTACCGAGCTCCTGACCTGTTGAAGATGCGGCGCAAGGTGAACAGGGTTGTTGAGGCGCTGTTCGGTATGTTCATCGCGAACACGGAACTGTTGCCTAAACAGTGGCATAGAGATGTGGAAGCGGCTGAGAACGAGTCCTTGGTGGCCCGCATTGTCATGGACTACATTTCCGGCATGACAGATCGGTTCGCACTCCAGGAATACAAACGGCTTTGTGGGTAGCTCTACGGCGGTCATCTGTACCTGATTTGGGATGTTCGCCGAGCTCGGTTCCGTTCCGGGTCGCTGAACTCCGAGCCAAGGCCCTTGATGATCGGACAGTTCGGTCTGTCATCGCCCTTGCAGGCATCGGCGAGACGACCGAGTTCGTCGTGGAGGGACTGTAGCTCCCGTTGCTTCCTTGCGATCTCGCCAAGTCGCTTCATCGCCATGCGTTTCACGTCCGCGCTCGAGCGATTTTGGTTCTCATAGAGGCCAAGCAGTTCCCTGCATTCGGTGATCGAGAACCCGAATTCCCTTGCTCGCCTGACGAACACGAGCTTTCGAACAGCTTGGGAATCGTAGGTTCTATAGCCTGCCCTTGTTCGGAATGGTGCCGAAACAAGACCGATCTCGGAATAGTATCGAACCGTCTTGACGGGCAGGTCCGCCAATCTCGCCGCTGCCGAAATACTGAACTCGGACATTTGACTCTCCAGTTACTGGAAACTCTAGGTTACGGATAGACGCGAATCAATAGGGTGTGCCATGGCAACAATCGCTGAAAGTTCCGCTATCGACTGGCGCTGCCGTCCCACGTGGCGGAGGGCATCGAAGAATACCGCATGGTGCCTGTTTGGATGTGCCATAGGCGACTTTGGCACTATTCTGTTCTTCCAGATCACGGGGATTCCCTGGCCGACCATGGCAATCATGGTCCTTGCGATTTTCAATGGTCTGCTAACTTCCATCGCGCTCGAAACACTCATTCTCTATCGCCAGATGGACCTCCGGAGCGCATTCCGTACGGCGACTGGCATGTCGCTGATTTCGATGATTTCGATGGAGGCCATGATGAATGCGACTGACTGGGCGTTGACCGGCGGCGCGGTTCTGACGTGGTGGGTTGTGCCGCTCATGCTCGCTGCCGGATTCGTTACGCCGCTGCCATACAATTACTGGCGCCTGAAGGCGCTCGGCAGAGCATGCCATTGAGCGGGGTAGTGGCCCTGTTCGGATCCCCTGTCGGAATTCATCCCCCACTTTCAGTTCGAGGGTGAGCATTTCGATGTTGCTGTGATGTGTCTACTTTCATAAGGCTTGAGCCGCTCGCCCAATGAGTGCAGTGTCGGAGGCTTGTTGAGGGTCTCCGCACCCATTACTGAAGCCGGGCCATTTTCTCCGATCCGGCTACGGCCGTGCTACGGATTGGCCGGTGCTGCGCTTCGGAATGGAAGTGGGTAGGAAAGAAGACGACAGGATCTTGGAAAAACGGCACCGAGCAACACCTTCGATGAACTGCCTTCTGGCTCGGCAATGTGGTCTGTGTCACCGAAGCCCTTCTCTCGACATGGACTGCGCTCCCCTTCAGCAATCCGCTGCTGCCTGAACTCGAGGTGATCACAAGACGCTTGCATTGACGTGATTGGGATTTGACTACCGCATTGACGTCGATGCCATGGATGTTAATCCTCTGCCCGCCAAAACGGACGCAGCGATGAATCTCTTTTCCGATATCCATACCGCCGTGCTGGAAGCACTGGAATCAATGAAGGTCGCGGGTGATCTGCCGAACGCCATCTCAACTGACGGAATAACTGTCGAGCCTCCAAGGGATTCCGCCCATGGCGATATGGCCACCAACGCAGCGATGGTACTAGCGAAACGCGCAGGGTCCAGGCCCCGGGATATCGCCACAATCATCGCGGAGTATCTTTCGAACGATTCGAGGATCGAGGCGACTGAGGTTGCCGGTCCTGGATTCCTGAACATACGCCTTGCGGAGAGCTGCTGGTCGGGGCTCATCGAAGCCGCGCAGAACAACGGGAACTATGGTCGTTCCCGAATCGGCGAAAACCGGAAAATCAACGTGGAGTATGTCTCGGCGAATCCCACTGGGCCTCTGCATGTCGGCCATGCGCGCGGGGCGGTCTATGGGGATGCTCTTGCTTCGCTGCTCGAATTCGCGGGATTCGACGTAACGCGGGAATACTACATCAACGACGGCGGAGCACAGGTGGACGTATTGGCCCGTTCGGTCTTCGAGCGCTACCGCGAAGCCTGCGGACTGGAACCTGAAATCGCCGATGGCCTGTATCCTGGCTCTTACCTGATGCCGCTGGGAGAGGCTCTGGCGGAACAGTATGGCGAATCCCTCCTGGAGCAGCCTGAGGAATCCTGGCTTGGTGAGGTCCGTAGCTTTGCGACAGACCGCATGATGGACATGATTCGGGAGGATCTCGCTGCTCTGGGAGTTAACATGGATGTGTTTTTCTCCGAGAAGTCACTCTATGGCTCCGGACAGATCGAGGCCGCGCTCATGAATCTGTCCGACAGGGGCCTGATCTACGAAGGCGTGCTGGATCCACCCAAAGGAAAGATACCGGATGACTGGGAGCCACGCCAACAGACACTGTTCCGGTCAACCGACCATGGCGACGACATGGACCGTCCGGTAAGAAAATTTGATGGCTCGTGGACATATTTCGCAAGTGACATTGCCTACCATTACGATAAGGTCTCAAGAGGATACGATACTCTGATCAATGTCTTCGGCGCGGACCACAGCGGCTACGTCAAGCGAATGAAAGCGGTGGTCTCCGCCTTGTCCGACGCCTCGGTCCCACTTGATGTCAAGCTCATGCAACTTGTCAAGCTCTACCGGAACGGCGAGCCTTTCAGGATGTCCAAGCGTGAAGGTAACTTCGTGTCGCTGCGCGATGTTGTCGATCAGGTGGGCGCCGACGTGACCCGACTCGTATTGCTGATGCGCAGGAACGACGCGCCGCTGGATTTTGATCTCGACAGGGTTCTGGAGCAGTCAAAGGACAATCCCGTCTTTTACATTCAATATGCCCATGCTCGGGTCAGGTCAGTCATGCGCAGGGCAGGGGAGCACCGTATTCCGCTGGATCGACCACCCAAGATCGAAGACAGCTCGGAAATGGCCGTCGCAAGGAAAGTCGCCGAATGGCCGCGATTGGTCGAAACGGCCGTTCGCTCGCATGAGCCCCATCGGGTGGCATTCTTTCTCCACGAACTCGCGGGCGAATTCCACTCTCTTTGGAACAGGGGCAACGAACTTCCTCACCTGCGCTTCATTCAGGAAGGCAACGCAGATGCGTCAGCCGGAAAAGTTGCGCTGCCGAAGGCCGTTGGTGTTGTAATTTCGGCCGGACTTGGTATTCTGGGAGTGACTCCAGCGGAGCACATGCACTGAACCAAAAGGCGAGGCGGGGTTCTCGGAGTCTTGTGCAGGCAAGGTTGACTGGCGGGAAACCTCATCCTGCTGGAGGCGGAGCAGCTATGGCGAATGTTGGATTGAGCCTCGACTCCACGGGTTTTTCAGATGAGGGTGGTCGGCGATCGCCCATTTTCCTCAATTGGTTAGGGGCCATTCTTTCGGTAGCGCTGATTTCAGGTTTTGGGATCTGGGGTTATCAGATGGCGAAGAGAGACGTGTCCAATGTGCCTGTGGTCAGAGCGGCTGCGGGCCCGATGCGTGTTGCGCCGGAGAATCCAGGGGGTGAACAGGCTGAGCACCAGGGGCTGGCGGTGAACCGGGTTGCGGCTGGTGGTGGCGTTCAGGCACCTGCCGACAGGTTGGTTCTCGCTCCCGAGCCGGAAGACCTGACAGACGAAGACCGCCCGAGATCGGAACTGAATCCAACGGATGAGGGAAGTGAAGCCCACGTTGTTGGTCCCTCGAACCTGGCCGGTCAACCGGACGGCAACACCATTATGGTTAGTGACGAAGACCCAATCTTGGCCGCAGTCCTTTCGGCGGCGAATCCCGCGGTTGGAACGGGATTATCTCCAGCAGGGGCGGAGGTTGGGGACGACCCCATTGAAATTCCGGAGAATGTACTTGTAAGGTCGCCACTACCGACTCCACGTCCAGCGGTGGACCTGGCCGCGCAGTCAATCGCAAGGGCAGTCGCCCGGTCAGTGGAGGAGCGTTCATTTGAGGTTGACCCTTCGACCCTGCCCGCGGGCACACCACTCGCACAGTTTGGAGCACATAATAGCCCGGAGACCGCTCGAAGCGAATGGTCCAGGCTTCAGGGGCGGTTTCCCGAGTTTCTTCGAGGAAGGAAATGGTTTGTGGAGGAAACCGTTTCGGGTGGTCAGTCATTTTTTCGACTTCGGGCGACTGGATTTGACAGCCTGAACGCCAGCAAGCGGTTCTGCTCGTTGTTCACCACTGAAGGAGAAGACTGCATCGCTGTCCAAACGCGCTGATGAATGCGTTAGGCGCATGCATACTCGGATGTAGCGGTCCCAGCCTGCTGCCTGATGAAAAGGCGTTTTTCGGCGATTCCCAACCTTGGGGTTTCATTCTGTTTGCCCGTAACTGCGAAAAACCGGACCAGATCCGTCGACTGGTTGCATCGTTGCGGGATTCGGTTGGGCGGGATGCGCCCATATTGATCGACCAGGAAGGTGGTCGGGTCCAGCGCTTGCGGCGGCCACACTGGCGGCAATGGATGGCACCGCTGGATCAGGTCCTGCAGACAGGGGCCAAAGGACCCCGAACCATGTATCTTCGCAGCCGGCTGATCGCCGAAGAACTGCATGCTCTGGGCATCGATGTGAATTGTTCTCCCCTGGCTGACATCGCCGGACCGGAAACACACCCGTTCTTGAGAAACCGCTGTTACGGTATGGATGTGCGGACGGTTACGTCCGCGGCGCAGGCGGTGGCCGATGGGTTGATGGACGGAGGGGTTCTGCCAGTACTGAAGCACATTCCAGGACATGGTAGCGCAGTGGTCGATAGCCACGAACAACCACCTGTCGTCACCACACCTGCCCATAGACTCAAGGCATGGGATTTCGCACCATTCAGGGCACTCCGTGACCTACCTATGGCAATGACGGGACATATCGTATTCTCTGCGCTTGACCCCGAATTCCCAACGACCTGTTCACCGATGATGATAGAGATCATCCGGGACGAGATCGGTTTCGGAGGACTGCTGATGACTGACGACATTTCCATGGGGGCGCTGGAAGGTGACCTGGCCGAGAACAGCCGTTTGTCCCGAAGTGCGGGATGCGATCTGGTGTTGCATTGCAATGGCGAAATCGAAGAAATGCGTGTTGTTGCCGAGACCTGCGGGACATTGGATGGATTGGGTCGCAGGCGGGCGAGGGCGGCTTTGAATCGGCGCTCCCAGCCTGAGACGATTGACATTGATGCGGTGAAGTCGGAGCTTGATGAGGTGTTGAGTGGCAGCAAGGCCGATGGCTGAACCGGACACTGGAAACGTCATGCGCATGGACGCACACCATGTTTCGGATAGGTTGGTCGTCGACGTTGACGGGTTTGAAGGACCGCTCGACCTGCTGCTCACTTTGGCTCGAACCCAAAAGGTTGACCTGCGTGCGGTCTCGATTCTCGCGCTCGCCGAGCAATATCTAGACTTCATCAGGCGCGCTAAGGCGCTGCGTATCGAGTTGGCCGCGGACTATCTGGTTACCGCCGCCTGGCTCGCGTTCCTGAAATCCCGTCTCCTTCTTCCACCCGAACCAACTGACTCAGGACCGGATGGTGAGGAACTCGCCGCCTATCTGGCGTTTCAGCTTGAGCGCCTCCAGGCCATGCGGGATCGGGCCAGTCAGTTGATGGCGCGTGACCGAAAAGGGCAGGACTTCTTCGTGCGTGGCATTCCCGAGGATGTGAACAGCGTCCGGCAGATTACCTATACGGCGACCCTGTTGGATCTGATGCAGGCCTATGCCCGAGTTCGTACCAAGGACGAATTCCGCCCCTTTGTTGTGGATCGAAACCGATTTCTCACGCTGGAACAGGCGCTTGAGAGAATGCGGCCCCTAATTGGTCTCGCAGGCGACTGGACCGAACTGTCAGGCTATCTTCCGGAAGGCTGGGATGCGGAACCCGAACTCAGGAAGTCCGCTACAGCAGCCACTTTCGCTGCCTCGCTCGAACTCGTCAAAGAAGGCAGCATCGAGATCAGGCAGGCAGATACGTTTGCGCCAATCCAGATACGCAGGAAGGGTCCAGATGGTTGAAAGAACCGAAGAAAGCCTCTTTGAGGCTCCTCCAATTCCGGAACAGGAGCGAATGGCCGAAGCCATTCTCTTCGCGTCTGCAGAGCCCGTCAGCGAGAAGGAACTTAACTCACGTATGCCACATGGGTCCGATGCGGCGACCGCATTGGCTGGACTGCGCGAACGCTATGAGGATCGGGGTGTGCATTTGGTCAAGGTCGGTGAGGCATGGGCGTTTCGGACGGCACCGGATCTTGGATTCCTGATGCAGAGGGAACGGGTTGAAACCCGAAAGCTCTCACGGGCGGCAATCGAGACCTTGGCGATAGTTGCCTATCATCAGCCGGTGACCCGAGCGGAAATAGAGGCCATCCGCGGGGTTAGTGTGAGCCGGGGCACCGTGGACCAGCTGTTGGAACTTAACTGGATTCGCTTCGGGCGACGAAAGAGGAGTCCGGGGCGTCCGGTCACGTTTGTCGTTACGGATGAGTTCCTGGACCATTTCGGTATCGAAAGCCTGCAGGACCTCCCGGGGCTCAAGGATCTGCGAACTGCAGGACTGCTCGACAGCCGACCTCCGCCAGGTCAGCCATTGTCAACGGAATCGGAGCAGTCTGAGCTATTCGTTGATTGACGGAGCGGGATGCTTCTTCTGCGGGTAGGATTGGATTGGCCACTTGAGCTGGGCGTCGCTCGGAAGTTCGCTGGTTGGCTTTCCTGTTCCTCGAAACCAGGAACGTCGTGCCTTCCGGCGAAGGCTGTGGCGTCTGTATTCGATCGAAACTGGTTCAGAGTGCCCGAAAATGTTTGCTGAGCTTCAGGCCCTGGCCCTGATAACTTGATGAAACATCGGCTCCGTAAAGCCGCATCGGGCGTTCGGCCATACGTTCGTAGACGAGCCGACCCACAACCTGCCCGTGTTCGAGAACGAAGGGCGCTTCGTGGCATCGCACTTCCAGTACGCCCCGAGAACCGCTGCCGCCCGCCTCGGAATGACCGAAACCCGGATCGAAGAATCCGGCATAGTGGACCCGAAACTCTCCGACCATCGCAAGATATGGCGCCATCTCCGCAGCGTAGTCCGGGGGGATATGCACTGCTTCCCGACTTACCAGAATGTAGAATGCGCCAGGATCAAGAATGATCCTGTCCTCAGACGTGCGGATTTCCTCCCAGTAATCCAAAGTATCGTATTGTCCGGCTCGGTCCAGATCAATGACCGAAGTATGGCGCTTGGCTCGGTAGCCAACCAGATCCGAATGGCTCGGCCTAAGGTCGACGGAGAAGCCCAGTCCATTGCCGATCACAGCTTGTCGGTCGACGAGTCGAACGGCCTTGTGCAGGTCGCTCAGTTCACGGTCCGTTAGCAGGGCCTGGCCCCTTCGGAACCGGATCTGGTTCAATCGGTTCCCGGTTCTCACGAGTACCGAAAAGCTGCGTGGACAGATTTCGGCATAGAGAGGTCCAGTGTACCCTTCACGAATTCGGTCGAACTCCACTCCGCCATCGGTGATGGTTCGCGTCAACAGATCCAGACGCCCGGTGGAGGATTTCGCGTTCGCAACAGCGTGTATGGCGTCAGGCAGTGCGAGGTGTTCCATCAGGGGAACCACGTAGACGCAGCCCTTCTCAAGCACTGCACCGTTCGACAGATCGATGCGGTGCATTTCGAACTCTTCCAGTCGGTCGGCGACTTTCCTGCCGGAACCGGCAAGAAACGAAGCCCGAACCCTAAAGGCCACTGAACCGAGTCGCAGGTCAAGTGAAGCGGGTTGGATCTGGATTGGATCAACGGAAACGCCGGCGGCTATTTCTCCACGCGCAACCATCGACTCGAGTTCCTGACTCGGAAGAACCCCGGAGCCCAGCATAGTGCCTCCAGATTGAAGGCGCCCTCCGCCAGGGCGCGGGCGGTGTCTTTTGGTCGGGCTAGCAGGACTTGAACCTGCGACCTTCCGTCCCCCAGACGGATGCGCTACCAGACTGCGCCATAGCCCGACGCGGATGCCATTCTATCGGAATGTCACCCTACAAGGCAAGGGCCATGAGTCGCTTGGGTGTTATATTGAGCCTTGATTTCTCGACATAGGAACGCCTTTCAGTAGATCTTCGCCCGATAAAGTCGACCGAAAGTATGGATTGCCAACAATCTGGGCTACACCCCAGTCGTCGCTGGCTAGGATCGGTCCTGATCAGATTGTTGGGGGGCAGGGACCATGCGGCTACGGAGCGCAAGAAGTCTGTTGTAGATGTCGAGAATTGCGTCGTAAGTCTCCGATCCGGCGATGTCGTCATCCGGTGCGCCCTCATCGGTCTCGGCGCTATGTGGTGGCGAAGCTGATTCCTTCGCATGACTTCCCGGTGGCTGGGAGCCATCCGTGCGTTCGCGGCATCCCGATTCGCCGGTCTGTGCCGGAGCTACGTTCGTTTCGTCCTTGACCGTGGTTCCGGCGGTGGTCGGTGTGCGCGGTACGGATGACGGTTTCGATCCATCCGCGGCGGATTTGGTTGAGTGTTCCAGGGTTTCCGTGGTCTCTCGGGTTTCAGGTTTGGATCCGTAATTCCCGATGGGGGAGGCTGCGTCCAGATCCTGTGTATCCGAGGCTGTGGTGCTGGTCTCATTCTCCTTGGCCTGACCATCGTAAACCGGCGCGAGTGCCGCGACCGACCCAACGCCTTGCTCGCGGAGAATTTTCTGCACACCGCGAATTGTCATGCCATCATCGTGAAGGAGTTTCCTGATTCCTCCGAGCAGCGCCATATCGGAACGTCTGTAGTACCTACGTCGGCCGGCCCGCTTTATCGGCCGGATCTGGGAGAATCTGCTTTCCCAGAAACGCAGGACATGTGTTGGAACACCAAGCCAATCGGCGACTTCGCTGATGGTACGCAAAGCGTCGCGCGATTTTTCCATTACACGGGCATCCTAACAGTTTGTTGCCGCCGCAACTCGTCTCTTGACCCGATGCGAAAAGCGGATGCCCAAGACCCGGCGCGGTGAAATCACCACCTCCACACCTGTCTTTGGGTTGCGACCCACCCTGGCTTTCTTGCTGCGAACCGAGAACGTGCCAAACGTGGAAATCTTCACGGACTCACCATCGACAAGTGCGTCGGAAATATGGCGAAGCACGCTTTCCACGAGTTGGCTCGCTTCGTTATGCGACACACCTAGTTCTCGGACCACTGCTTCGCTAAGATCCATACGGGTTAGACTCTGTTCGCTCATGGGTCCTCCTAGGGTCGATACGCAACAAGACGATTCACTGGATTTCGCTAGTTTGCAATGTTGGGTCTCCCTTTGGCAAGCAGGATGCTTACCAACGGAGTACAACCGCCCCCCATGCCAGTCCGCCCCCAATGGCTTCGGTCAGCACCAGGTCACCCCTCTGAATCCTGCCATTGGCGACGCCGACCGACAGGGCCAAGGGAATCGAGGCGGCGGAAGTGTTGCCGTGGTCCTGAACCGTTACGATGACATCTTCCATCGAATGGCCCAATCTCTGGGCGGTTGCCTTGATGATCCGCAAGTTGGCTTGGTGCGGAACGATCCAATCGATGTCCTTCGCTTCCAGTCCAGTCTTGGCGATGGCGGTTCTCGCGGTCGCCGCCAGTTTTTCGACAGCGTGACGGAAGACCTCCCTGCCCTGCATTCTCAAGTGGCCAATGGAGCCAGTGGCGACGCCGCCGTCCACATAGAGAATATCACGGAATCGGCCATCTGAGTTCAGGTCGGTCGAGAGAATGCCACGGTCATCGCCGTTCCCGTCGCTTTCCATTGCCTCAAGTAGCACAGCACCTGCGCCGTCTCCAAACAGCACGCAGGTGGAGCGATCGGTCCAGTCCATGATGCGACTGAAGGTTTCCGCGCCGATTACGATTACGCGGTCAGCCTGACCGGAGGCTATCAGGGCGTTGGCGTTAGCCAGCGCATAGATGAAACCTGCGCAGACGGCCTGGACATCGAAGGCGAAGCCACGCGTCATCCCGAGTTCGGCCTGTACCATTGTAGCGGCGGACGGGAACGTCAGATCTGCCGTAGAGGTTGCCAGTACTATGGCATCGACATCCTCGACCGATAGCTCCGCATTTTGAAGTGCCGCCCTTGCGGCCCGCCTAGCAAGCTCGGATGTGCCTTGGCCATCGGCGGCGAAGTGGCGACGCTCGATTCCGGTGCGGGACCGGATCCAATTGTCCGTGGTGTCAAGGGTGTCCTCGAACTCATGATTGGGAACCAAACGTTCAGGCAGATAGTGCCCAACCCCCCGAACGATCGCACGCCTTTTCATTTCCTGATGCCGTTTCCGGATTTAGCGTCAGACGAAGCCTGACGCACAATCGTTGCGGATGCAACCCGTGCGGCGATGCGCTGGCTGAACTTGGATCTGGCGAGGTCAAAGGCAAGTTTCACAGCCGCTGCGGTTCCCTTGGCGTCGGCACCGCCGTGGCTCTTCACCACTGTGCCGTTAAGTCCCAGAAAAACACCGCCGTTCACGCGTCTAGGGTCGATGCGATTGCGCAGGCGGTTAAGTGACGTGTAGGCAATCAGTGCGGCGACCCTCGATAATGGGGTGGCTGCAAACGCTGCCCTCAGGAACTCACGGATTTGCTCGGCTGTGCCTTCGGCTGTCTTCAGGGCAATGTTGCCGGTAAATCCGTCCGTGACTATGACGTCGACCCGAGCTGAGGGAATGTCGCTGCCTTCGACAAATCCAATATAGTCGAATTCACCGGCTGGCGCGGCAGACGCGATCAGATCATTGGCGGTCTTTAGTTCCGCCCGACCCTTATGCTCCTCCGTGCCCACATTCAGTAATCCAACCCGAGGACGGGCCAGCTCGAGACCATTGCGGGCATAGGATGTGCCCATCAGCGCGAACTGCAGGAGGTCGTCCGCATCGGCGCGGACGTCGGCGCCGACATCGAGCATGATATTGAACCCATCCTTGTCACGTCGAGGCCAAAGACAGGCGATTGCGGGTCTATTGATGCCGTCAAGCTTACGGAGGCGCATCATGCTGACGGCCATTAGGGCACCGGTGTTTCCGCAGCTGACGCAGACCTCGGCTTCGCCGTTCCGGACCGAGTCGATCGCAGACCACATCGAAGTGTTCTGCCCGTTGCGCATGACATGGGAGGGCTTTGCGTCCATGGTAACCGTTCGGTCGGAATGGCGCACTGTACATCGACCCGAAAGCAGCCTGCGTCTGGAAACCAGGCGTTCAAGTTCGTCTCCTGGTCCATGCAGGATAAACCCGATACGATCCGTCTTGCGGGCAAACCGGGCGCAACCGGCCACGACCGCAGCAGGCCCGCGGTCTCCCCCCATCGCATCTACCGAGACGATTGTTCGGCTGGCGTTTTCAGCGCCTACACCCTCCGCAGGAATGACGGTCGATGCTGGCATCCGTCAGTAAGCGTTGCGCGCAGGCTACGTCAGGTCGTCGTCAAAGTCGATGTCGGCATCGACAGACACAATCTCGCGGTCGTCGTAGTGTCCACAGGCCGGACAGATATGGTGGGGTCTCTTGAATTCACCACAGTTCGTACATTCAATTAGATTTGCCCCAATCAGGGCATGGTGGCTGCGGCGCATGTTGCGGCGTGATCTGGTTACCTTGTTCTGGGGGACAGCCATGTCGTTTCCTTATCTGCGCTGGGCGGCCGTCCAGATGCATGGTTCGCACGCCAATTGCCAATATGCGTTTCCAGTGGAGGGCGCACGGTCCGCCTATCCAATGGACGCCCGGAAAATAATGAGATCAGTTCGATGCGCAAGGGGATTCTATCGCTGGATCGAGCAGATTTCCTGATGTTCCTCCGTCGAGTACCTATAACCGGGCATTTCGCCATGCAATGGTCGCGGAGAATTCGTAGCAGCGAAGGTCTTCGGTCATTCCTGCGGTTGAAAGTGATTCTTCCCCGTGTCAGTCGTCGGCCTTCGATGCTGCAGTTTTCAGCTTTGCAAGACTGGCGAACGGTTTCGTCGCAATGTCGTCAGGCGGGACAGTGCTGGCTGGTGCGTAGCATGCCTGGAATGGACCGACGTCCTCGACGCGTGGGTAAGGCGGCAGGGCCAGCGCCAGTTCTTCGATCAGGACCGCGCCGATGTCCAACTCGGCGGGAATCGGTTCGATGCTATCGTCCGAATCCATCTCCGCCTCGTCGACCCTGGACAGATCGGGGGCATCCGCGACGTATTTTCGTGTGACCGGTTCATCGATTCGAGTTACGACAGGCTCGAGGGTGACGACGCAGTCCTGGGTTACAGTGGCTCCCAGCTCCGCCTCCAGGCACCAATCGCCATCATCCAGTTGTTCAATCTGGCCTGCCAGCCTGAGTTTGCGCAGTTTGGAAACGCCCAGCATCCTGGCAATGGCCCCGTTCTCCCCGCTGTCAGGTTCTGCGTGGAATCCATATGATTGACCCGATGGAAGCTCGGCCAGCCGCACAACATATTTATACGGTGTGGCAGCACCCATGGCGGTTTCCAATCTTGAACACCGATCGTCATTTCTGTATCTCGGCATACGGGGTTGGCCAAGGCATCGCAAGAGGGACGGAATGGGCAGGATACCGGCGTTGATTGGGCGAAGACTAATCCCACTCCTGCTGCTCTCGGCGGTCGCCTGCAGTAACGTTGACCGTAAGCATGGCTATGTTCCACCTCCAGAGGATCTGGAATGGATCGTAGTGGGAGTGGATACAAAGGAATCGGTCGCGACTTCAGTCGGCAGGCCATCGGTTGCGGGAATTCTGTCCGAAGGTGGATGGTATTATGTGGAAAGCCGTTTTCGTGCATACGGTTTTCGCAAGCGTGTCGAAATAGATCGCGAGGTCGTTGCGATTTCCTTCGATACGGATGGTGTGGTTGAGAACATCGAGAGATTTGGCCTTGAGGATGGTCAGGTCATAGCCTTGTCCCGTCGCGTGACCGAGAGCAACATCAAGGGCGTGAGTTTCCTGAGGCAGCTATTCGGAAACATCGGCAACTTTGCGGCCGAGGAGGTTCTGAACAACTGACGGCCAGGCGCATCGAAACGTGTCAGTTTTCCTCTGGCCTGAATTTGAGCGCGACGCCGTTGATGCAGTACCTGAGCCCGGTGGGTTGCGGTCCGTCGGTGAAAACATGACCAAGGTGGGCTTCACAGCGGTTGCAATGCACTTCCGTTCGCCGTCTGAACAGAGAATGGTCGGCCTTCTCTCCAATGAGTCCGGGATCCTTGGGCTGGAAGAACGAAGGCCAGCCAGTGCCGGACTCAAACTTGTGGGCTTTGTCGAACAGGTCCGCCCCGCAGCAGACGCAGGTGAAGGTACCGGCTCCCTCCGGGAAGTCCTCGTGTGTGCCGGGTCGCTCGGTCGCCTCCTTTCGGGTCACCCGATAGGCAAGATCAGTCAACTGTTCACGCCATTCGGTATCGGACTTGACGATTTTTTCCATTTGCTCTGCCTTTCCATCAAACCAATCGCACTCGATCGTGCCAGGAGATAATCCTCCTATATCGGATCAGACGGTCGCGAAAGACTGCCAAATGATGAGGTCGTCGGGATTGGGCGAGTTTCAAGTGGAAGCTGTCCAAGGCCCGGCGGATGGATAGGCAATTTCGGAGCACCTTGCCGGATTGCGGACGTGGGGATCATCGGTCGTGGCACGCCGGACCTCCACAAGGACTTCGCGTCAGTCTGCGGGAAAGATCGGTGTCCGGATCCACGCGGACTTCAGGTGTGGGGAATTGCGGTCTTCCAAAATCGGCTGGACCGAGTGTAGCGACAGGGCCGTTTTTCCCAACACGCCTTTCGTAATCCCGTGATAATGAAAGATCCGAAAAAGGGGGCTTCGGCTGGTGTTCTGTCCAGCGGTTCGTCGTGGAAAACACCGGCTGCGCTCCGTTGAATTCCAGCCCCAGCGACCCCGGTGAGGTAAAGTCCGGGCACATGGAATGAACGGCGGACAGGTGTTTCCGCAGGCGGCTGGGATCGAAATCCATCCGCTTTCCCTGTATTCCGGCGGTGCGTACGAAAACCGTATGATATCTCCCACGGCACCGCCATACAGTGCGCTTCCCGAAAGTGGCAGATAATCCGTTAGCATGTCCGACCACAGCCGCCCGTCGGACTCCGCAGGTGTTCCGACCGTACAGGGGCCACTATCGTAATCTCCAGACGTCCGTCTGTAACCGGTACACCCGTGGAAACGGCCATCGGCGTTGAACACAGGCGTATCAACCCGGGGTTTCCGCTCTGCCCCTGTAACTTCATGGGGAATCCACGAATCATCACGGGACCGGCTGGCAGCTTGGGCATGTCCGCCGCCGCTTTGCCGCGGGGTTCTCCGGAATACCGCTCCAGCGTTCCGCCGTCATGGCCCTCTTCCGTACGGTTCCTGCCTTTCGTCCGTTTCCGGGTGTGACATCACGAATCGGGGTTCTTCGACAAATCCGGCATTTGACGTTTGATCTCGGTACCCATAGCCAGAGGCAATGGCACGCGCTCCTCTCCTGCAGCTTTCCGGCATCACCTTGGCATTTGGCCGAGAGCCAGTCTTTGAGGGTCTTGATCTCGTTGTACAGCTGGCTGACCGGATTGCGCTTGTTGGACGTAATGGCTCCGGAAAGTCAACGCTGATGAAGGTGATGGCGGGGTTGATTGAAGCGGATCGAGGCACGTGCTCTGTGCCCTCGGGAGTATCTGTCGGCTATCTGGAGCAGGATCCAGACCTTGGTCGATTCAGGACGCTTGGAGAGTTCGCGTCGGACGGTTTGGACCCGGGCGACAGATACAGGGTCACGATGGCCGCCGAAGGTTTGGGCTTCGAGATCAATACGCCGGTTGCATCGGCTTCCGGTGGGGAACGACGGCGTGCAGCCCTGGCCAGACTGTTTTCCAGGGCACCGGAACTTATGCTATTCGACGAACCCACGAACCATTTGGATATCGATGCGATCACATGGATGGAGCGATGGTTGACGGATACGGCTTCCGCCTTTGTCCTGATCAGCCACGACCGCGCCTTTCTGCGCTCCCTGACGACCGCAACACTGTGGGTCGACCGGGGTAGAGTTCTGCGACAGAATGCGGGAATCGAGGAATTCGAGGTCTGGCGGGACAGGATTTGGGAGAATGAGGATCAGGCCCGCCACAAGCTGGATCGAAAGATCAGGTCCGAATCCCAATGGGCAGTGAAAGGGATCAGCGCACGTCGGAGGCGCAATCAAGGTCGCCTGCGTGCGCTCCGGTCCTTGCGGAACGATCGGAAGGCAATGGTTCGTCGGCAGGGCGTTGCGGCATTGACGCTTGCGATTGGCGACATATCTGGAAAGCGCGTCATTGATGCGCGGGGCATCTCAAAGTCATATGGCAACAAGCTCATCCTGACGCAGTTCAATCTTCGAATCATGCGTGGTGACAGGGTTGCTCTAGTAGGTTCGAATGGCGTGGGAAAGACGACGTTGATGAATATGTTGATCGGTCTGGAAGAACCTGACTCAGGAAGCGTAACGCTTGGCACAGGAATCCAGGCTGCGGTGTTCGACCAGAACCGTGAGCGGCTTGATCCCGATCTGAGCCTTTGGGACACTCTGGTCGGCGACCGGGAAATCGGAGTGCGGGGGCGTACCGATCAGGTGATGGTACACGGAAGGCCAAGGCATGTTCTGGGTTACCTGGGCGACTTTCTTTTCTCCGAGTCCCGAGCCCGCGCACCTGTTCGTTCACTGTCCGGTGGCGAGAAGACGCGGCTTCTTCTGGCCAGAATCTTCGCAAAGCCCTCGAATCTGGTGGCGCTCGATGAACCGACCAATGATCTTGACCTCGAGACCCTTGATCTACTGCAGGACGTACTCGGAAATTACTCAGGCACCGCGATTCTGATCAGCCATGACCGTGATTTCATTGATCGGGTGGCCACCACAACTGTAGCGATGGAAGGCGACGGGCATGCGGTTGTCTATGCGGGTGGGTGGAGCGATTACCGAGCACAGCGCGACGACGTGATCCCTCCAGTTCCAGCTGCCGCAACGAAAGCGACTGCACGGCCTGCGTCATCAAGAAGAACACCGAATGGACTGAGCTATTCCGAAGCACGGCGATTGGAGGCATTGCCTGTCGAGATTGAACGGCTTGCTGCCGAGATTGCGAAGCTGACAGAGTATCTTTCTGACCCTGACCTGTTTGCAAGATCCCCTGACAGGTTCAGGAAGGCAAGCGCAGGTTTGGCTGATCGACAGGCCGCACTGACCATGGCCGAGGATGAGTGGCTGGAGCTTGAGGAAAGGTCTTCAGCGAAGTGACGCTTCGGCTCTGGCCGAGCGACTGACGCATGGGCCAAACAGATACGAAAGGGGCTGAACGGATTGATTGGCGGTTGCGTGACCAATATGGCGGCAGGATCAGAACGAAAGCCGAATCGGAAACCGAGCGCGAATCTCCCGATCCAGGACAGGATCGAATCGGGCCGGGCTCGGCGCTGCGAGAAATTCCTCCTTCAGTGCCGTTGCCCGTTTGATGAGATCGGTCTTTCCCCGCTCGTCCCATTCCTTTGGCGAAGTCCGATCGCCCAGGGCCGGGTAGACGTGGTCGGTTTGAATTCTCGATAGTGTCTGATCGGTGCCAAGGTAATGGCCGTCGCCACCGAGGCAGACGGTTCGGATCTGGTCAACAGCCAGGGTCTCGTCATCCACCTCAATTCCCCGTACGCAGCGCAATGCCTGCCCGATGATGTCATCGCCGAGAATCAGGGACTCGTGGCAGAAGCCAAGCAGTGAAGCGTGCATTCCCGCAGCCTCATAGACCATATTGATTCCCGCAAGACCCGCCATGAGATTCGAGCACATCTGTTCCCATCCAGCCTGCATGTCCGGCAGTTTTGAATCGGTTATCCCTGCAGCGGCACCGCCTGCGATTCCATAGAACCGATGCATTTGTGCGCATCCGGCGGTAAGCAGTGCCTGCTCACCTGAGCCAGCCGTGAGTGCGCCCGTTCGAAGGTCAAGGCCAAATGGCCACGTTCCCAGAATGGCTGGATGGCCCGGACTGACGGCATTGACGTAGACGATGCCAGCGAGGCATTCGGCGACGGCCTGTACGATCGCCCCCGCTACGGTAGAGGGTGCGGTCGCCCCTGCCATACCCGCCGAGAGAAGCAGGATTGGCATGCCGCCGCGAATGCACGCCTCCATCACCTGGCATGCTTCGGTGGCGAACTTCATGGGTGGCACAACAAAGCAGTTCGAATTGCTGACGAACGGTCCTGCGCGCCATCTGCTTTCGCCGCCTGCGATCATGTGCAGCATTGCCAACGCGTCGGGCACGAACGCGGCTTCGGTGAAGCTGGTGCCAACATGTTTGGTCGTCCCCGTACAACAGGCATAGATCGTGTTAAGGTCCAGTTCGCGGCTGTCCTCGATATCCCGGCACACCATTGGACGTTGGAGAAAATGGATGTTGTCGAGTCGGTGGGCGATTCTGGCGGCATCGTGAAGATCGTGCACCGTTGGGTGTCGGTAAGTGCGTCCTTCGACGTCCACCACGCTGATTGCCGCTCCCGCCGTTCCGTAGTGAACCCGTGCATCGGCAAGTTCGAGGTTGTGGCTTTGGTCACGGCCAAAGAGCGTGATGGTCTTCGCCGCCTTGGCCAGCATGTCCTCCACCAGTGCCCCGGGGTAGCGCAATCGGCCATCTTCGCCGAATGTTGCACCGACCTTGGTCATGACTTCGATGCCTGATTCCGGCGCGTCGGCCAATCCGACTTCCTCAAGAATCCGCAGCGCGGCACGGTGGATGCGCTCAACTCCACTATCGGTCAGTGGCTTAAGCTGACCGCCAGTCATTCCAGAGCGTATGGGACGGTCCGCTTCGGGAAGGGGCGCGGCTCGGGAGGCTCTGCGAGCCACCCGTCCGCCTCCTCGGCGGGGCTGTCTCGAATTCATCGGAGCATCCTCGCCGGGACGGGCCTGGAGTCTGAAGTGAAACGGCCATTCGTGAGCCATTTCTGCAACTGACCGCAGCGTCTGGTTTTGGGGCTTGGGGTGGTCTCGGGGATCTTCAACTTGCATTCCGGCATGTCGCGTCCTCTTCCTTCTTTTGCCGTTCAACGACTGATTCGCCGGGAAGTGCTGTTCCGAATGCGGCACGAGAGAGTTTTTCCGACACATTTTCAGTAGATCGAATTGGGAGTCGAAAGCGGTTCGATCGTGAAAAGTCTGATTTGATCTTGGTGGTTTGCCGGCCGATGTTCCGGAATTCCTGAAGACAGGATGACGAATGCATCCGAGGCAGCCCTCGCCGGATCGAGCCAGTGACATTCATTGGTCTTTCAGAAACGTGTGCACTCCACCAAACTCACCGCCCGTCCCGAGTAAGCGATCTCAGACGGTGAACTCGATGCAGACGCGGGGCGTTATGCGGCAGGATGGGCTGAGCGTTGTTCCTGGAAATTGCGTATGAGGCATGGTCTGTCCATGCAACGTCTGCAAATTTCGCGCAGACCGGGTCTCAGCGATTATCGGCGACCCAAGCTCGAACAACTACCTTGGGATGTTCCGGTCTCATCGACTGGAGTGTTCCGATGAGAATTCTTCGGTTCAGCCAATCAAGGGAACCTTCAGCGACCTTTGCGGTGATGACGGACATCACGTAACGATCCGGTTGGTGAGTTGGATCTACAATGACTCGGTTTCGAACTGTAATGATTTGCCCGGCATCCGTTTGCATTTCATAGAGAGCGTCAAGCTCCTTGACGCCATCGGGCCGCAATATCTGGCGGTCGGCACCACCGGGTAGAACCCGCCCAGCTAGTCCATGGGAAGCGGGACCGTCGAAAACACGGCCACCAGTGATCGGAACGATGAATCTATGTCCGAGCGAGGACGCGCCTAGGTCGCGGCAATATCCGACGTCAACAATTGCGGTCCAAAGCAGATTGATGGTTGGTGCGGAAGGAGGGCACGCCAACAGAATTTCTTCGTCTTCCATCACTTCTTCACAGCCCATCCCCTTGTTCGGACTCTGAGGTACCTTTCGTACATTTTCTTTTCCGGGGTCGAGGACACCCTTCAGGTCGTCCTCGTGTCCGAGACCCAGGATCCATCCCTCTTCGCTCTGGATGAGGCGGCGCTGGCCGTCAGTGAGATCGGGGGGGCCGGCGAAGATCGATGCGATCCGGCCCTGCGCGTCCAGGCGGGCGAAAGCCTCCGCGTTCACGCGCACCTGCGCACGGTCGGGGATTTCTTTCTCGCGCTGGCGTGCGCGCACCGCCGTCTGGAGCAGCGAGGGATAGACCTCGGCGACCACGATCTGAGCGTTGGGTGTTCGCAGGCCGGTCTGGAAGGGCCAGATCTCCGCGTGGTTCCTGATGCGGGGGTCCTCCATAAGTCGCCTGAGTGCCGGCAGTCCCAGCAGCACCTGCGAGCCGACCGCGCCCGCGTAGAACAGTTGCCAGACGGTCTTGGCATCGGTTGCGTGCATTTCGCAGATGCGGCGCTCTTCCGGGTGCGCAGTTTGTTCTGTGCGTTCGGATGCCCTCAAGGGAATTGTCGGGCAGTCCCATTTGGGATGGCGGCCCCAGAACGGACCACAACCCGGATACATCTCGTTGATCTTAGCTGCGACATCGTAGCGGTTGTTGGTGTTGTCGGGAGCGTCTTTGATCTCGCCGGCCAGCCAGTCCCACAGCGCCATCGCGCACGCTTTGCCGGTGACTCTCTCGGCGACACCCGCCGGATAGCCGAAGGGAAAGTCAAATCCCACCAGCAACCGATGGCCACGGTCTAGCTCACAGGCGAGCCTGCAGGTTAGGTTATCGAGCGCCTTATGGCGGGTGCGTTCGTATTTCGGTTGCTCTACCTCAACCCCAGACCCACCCACGATACGTGCGACGGTCCACCAGATTGCGTTCTCGCCTTCTTTCTTGGGACTCGGTTCCGACAGTGCTGACCAGTCGACGACGATGTGGGTGTCGAAGAGTGGCACAGCCTGATTTCCGCCGCCCGACCGGCCGCCGCGGGAAGTGATGCCGAAGTCCATCATCAGCCATTGTCTCCCAGTGAAGCCGCGGCTCTGCCGTCGAAAATCCGACCTGACGCCAGCTGCAATCTGCGCTGCCTCCGCTCTCGTGTAGGTGAAGAAACCAATCGGGGCAACGTTCTGCTTGTCCATGTCCTATAGGCTGCCGCCCAATGGCGGTCATAGGAATGCCTGTAGAACGCCCCGCTTGAATTGACGATGGCATGGCGGCGCCTGCCAGTTTCCTTCACGTCAAGATACTGAGTGTCAGCTGCAATGCCAATCAACAACAACACGGAGAAGAACGGCGTGCACGACGGGACGCCCGTTCTACTTCAAGCGGCGCCGTCGGTGGAGAGATCAACGTTCTGATCTGTCAATGCCTTAACCGGCGCGTTCGAGCTTGGGAGACGCTATGCCGCGAGGTTGCGGCATGGCAGGAGCGGCGCAATGGCTCGTCGAAACCGGTTAACTGGCGCTCCATATCCGATTTATCTCGCATGATGATCTAAACTCCTGCCTGCGGTTCGCCGAGGCGTACCATTGTTCGATCAATCCTGTCCCTGCCAGAATCGCTTCCTTACGAAAATGCAGAAAGAGACGCCAACATCAATAATTCAGGATAAACCACTGAAGTTGCTAAACCAAACTTGTAATCGAACTGCTGACGGTAGGTGACCAGATCTTTGCGGCGGGAAACGTGACGATGAACATTGGTAGTTCAGAGATGGCTATATAAAATTTGACTGCAGCTACGGATGTCAACGCAATGGGCAAAAATTAGCGATAGAGCCTCTTGCACAATTATTGCGGTTCGGGCAGCCGCGGCAAGCCTTTCGGTTCCGCCAGGGTCGTGACGCCGGATCCGGCGGGTGCCCGGGGCGTCCGCACGGCCCGAGGTGTGGCGGAATGCCGCAGCTTGTGGCCCGTCGGGCGCCGTCCGCGGCGGACGGATCTGCCGGAGCCGGCGGTGTCAGATGGTGAGCCGCATCAGCTGCCCGCCCGTCAGGGCAAGCGCGCGGAGGAACAGGTGGCAGGCCACCCTGGCGTGCCCACGGACACGGACGTGCCGGGCGCCGTACGGGTCCCTGGGGCGGAGTTCACGCGCCCGCCGCTGGAGCGCTGCCGGTGGCGGACGCGGTCGTGGCGGATGTGGCCCGCCTTCCCCTGCGCCAGAGCCTCTTTCCCGAGGCGCTCCCTCAGCGCCGCGTCGCGGCGGGGGTTGGTGTCGGTGACCGCCACGCGCCCCGTCAGGCAGGCGTGGAACCCGATCCCCGGGGAATCACAGGCCGCGTCCATGAGCTGGTGACAGTGGTCCACCCGCAGCGCCGTCATCCCCGGCAGCGGGATCGCGGCCTGGCTGTCGTGCAGCGACGCCGAGGTCAGGATGCAGCTGACGGGGACGTCCCCATCGGCGGCGTCGATATGCAGCTTGTACCCCCTCCAGCTCTCCCTGTACCCCTTCGCGTTGCGCTTCGTGCCGGTGTCGCAGGCCTTCGGCAGCCCGTCGGCCATCTCCGCGGCGGTCATCCCGTCCCGCGGCTGCCGCTCCAGCCGGGTCGGCTCCCTCGGCACCTCCTCCCCCTTTTTCGGGCGTCCGCGCTTTCGCTTCGGTCTCCCCTCCGGCTCCGGCTTCGGCGCCGGCCTCTCCCGCCCGACGACCGCCGTCGAGTCCCAAGAGATGTGCCCGACGACCGAGCCGGCGTACGCGGCGCGGCCCGGCGCCCCGTGCATCCGCTCCGGCAGACGGGTCTCCGCGAACCAGGGGAGGGCCCGGGAGAAGGCCGGTTCGCCGGGCACCTCCGACACGCGGGACCAGCCGACCGGACGCCGCAGCGTCGGGTCGTACAGCAGCCGGTCGACCAGCACCACCGTGGCCGGCATGTCCCACACCGCCCTGGCGACGAAGGCCCGCGCCAGCGCCCTGCGGTCGGCGGGCGGGTTGCCGACGCCCGGTGGCCGTGGTGGACGTGCCTCCCGCCCTCCACCAGGTCCAGGACGGCGACGGACCTGCCGTGCCTCACGCCCGGCGGGCCGACCTCCCCGGCGAGGGACGGCAGAAGTTCCCCCTGGAACCGCCGCCAGGCATCCGGTATGGATGATCGTAGGGACATGGAGCCGTCTCCCCGTATGTTGTGGCTGTAACACCCACCCCATACCAGAGGGGCGGCTCCATATCCAGGCCAACCATCAGAAAAAAAAGCGCCCGTTTCCGAAAAAAACCGCCTGATCGGGGAGTTCTGCAAGAGGCTCGATAGGCAATCCATATCGCAAAAGGCAGTGATTTATTGTGAGTTTATCGCAATGCACAATAGCTTCAGTCTGACAAACAATACGCTTCCGGGGAAGGAGTTCAATCATGGGAGTTGGTCTACGCAGTCTGTTGGCTGCAGTTGGCGTCACGGCATCACTATCGGGCAGCGCCACGATCGTTGCTGCCGCGGATGAACTGATCATATCGTCGGCTACGCCGCCCCAGCACATCCAAACGACTACGATGACAGCCTTTGCCGAAGCCCTGGAATCTCGATCGGGCGGAGCGATGAAGGCAAAGGTATTCGATTCAAGCCAACTCTACAATGCCCGTGATGTCGGAAAGGCTGTGGCGCGAGGCGATGTTGGTATGGCAACCGTTCCTTCGCCCTATCTCAGCCGGGTAGAAGCGAACATCAATGTCCTGGACCTGCCAGCCCTGAAGGGGATGACGGCGCAAGAGCGAGCTGACATGTTGGATGGGCCGGTTGGAGACATGCTGAGCGAAATGCTTAGTAAAAAGATGGGAATTGTCGTCTCAGGCAATTGGCCGATTCTTGGCCGGGTCTATTACTGGTCCACAAGCAAGCCGCTTCGCAATTTCGACGAGTTTGTCGGTCTTCAGGTCCGCATCCTAGGTGGTGCCGGTCCCGCAGCCGTAGTCGAGGGCGGAGTTCCTGTTGTGATGCCCGGCTCAGATATGCCACTGGCGCTCCAGCAGGGCACCGTTGACGCAACAATGGCTTACCCGCTTCCGCTCCGAAGTGCAACGCTGGTCATTCCCGCAGCGGGGGCGTAGCCCGAGCGGAGGGAATGGCCGGAAGGCGTGGTTTCCGGCCCCCGGGCACCGCGGATCCGGCCCCGGGACGGCTGTGGTCCCTTCTGTATGGAGGTTATCCGGGCTTTCCGGGCGGCACAACGCCTCCGCCGGGTCGGGTCGCGTCCGTCCGGGCTCCGGTCGGGCCAATCCCTCCCTGCGCCCGGACGGACGCGACCCCGAAATCCATTCCACCCCTTCCTGCGCCCCGGTCCACGCCGGTGGGAGGCGGTCGCGCGGTGTCAGGGAGGGCGGGCCTCATGGAACACCTCGGCGGGCGTCCGGTAGCCCAGCGCGGACGCGCGTCCGTGCGGTCCTGCACCGCCCTCACCTCCGCGTCGCTGACCGCGCGGAGGTCCGTCCCCTTGGGCAGGTACTGCCGCACCAGCCCGCTGGTGTGCCCGTTCAGGCCACGTTCCCAGGAGTGGTAGGGGGTGGGGAGGAAGAACCCGGCCCCGAGCTCCGCCGCGACGCCCGCATGTCCCGCGAACTCCCTGCCGTTGTCCGCCGTGATCGTGTGGACGGGGGTGTCGGACGGCGGCGGCATCTCCACCATCGCGGCGGAGACCGCGGCCGAGGTGCGTCGGTCAACCCTCTGTATAACGCCATTTTCATCGCGAACCCTCAACCCGCGCGCAGGTCTCATTATGCCTTGACTGCGCCGGCCGTCATGCCTGCTAGGAAGTAGCGCTGGGCGAACATGTAGAGAAGCAAAAGTGGCAGCGAGCCTAGAACGCTCATAGCCATCATCTCGTTCCAATCGAAGGCATGCTGGCCCATCAGCAGTTGGATCCCGATCGGCACGGTGCGCAACTCCATTGATTTGGTCAACGTGAGGGCGAACAGAAACTCGTTCCAGGCCAGCAGAAACGTGTAGACGGAGGTCGCGACAATGCCCGGAGCCGAAAGCGGCACGATCACGCGCCAAAGCGCGGTCCAACTCGACCCACCATCCATGAGCACCGCTTCGTCCAGATCCTTGGGCAAGGTGTTCAAGTAGCCTGTCATGATCAAGGTCGCATAGGGCAGCGTGAACACCATATAGGTGAGGATCAACGCCAAATATGTGTCAAAGATGCCGAAAGCAACCACCATCCCGAAGAACGGGATCAGCAAGGTTATTGGCGGTACCGTCTGGGTGCTGATGATGACAACGTTGAAGACGTTCTTGAAGCGGAACTGGTACCGGCTGAAACTGTAGGCGGCCAGAAGAGCAATAAAGACCGTCAACAGCGTTACCACTCCGGAAATCAGATAGCTGTTGATGAAGAATCGAAGCTTCACCGGATCCTCGAATATGGCCCGGTAGGCTTCGAGCGTGAAGACTTTCGGGATGACGCGCGGAGGCAGCGCGAATATCTCGGTGTTCGATTTCAGTGAGCTGAAGAACATCCAGATAATCGGGAAGCACACAAATACCAAGCCGACAGCCAAGCCGGCATATATGCCCAGCGCCTTGATATCGATGTGTTCGTTCAAGCGTTTCCACATGAGCGTCTACCGCACTGATTTCTGGTGTTTTATGTAGAGGTAGGTCATGCACATCGACAGCGCAAAAATGACCACCGCACTCGCTGCCGCTAACGAAAACTGATAGCGCGTGAAGGCGAGCTTGTAGGTGTAAGTGCTGAGCATTTCTGTTGAATGGATCGGGCCGCCGCCGGTCGTCATCCAGACCAGCGGAAACACCTGCATGGTCCATATGAAATCCAGCAGGGCGATACTGACAATGATCGGCTTGAGCTCCGGCAGCGTGATGTACCACAGCTTCTGCAGCGCTTTGGCGCCGTCCATCTCTGCTGCCTCGTACAGTTCCTTGGGCACGCCCTGCAGGCCGGCCAGAAGAGTGACCAGATAGAGCGGATATCCGGCCCAAATGTTGACGAAAGTCAGAGCATGGATCGCTGTGTCGGGCGACGAGAACCACTCGATCTTGGACTGGATGATGTTCGCCGCCAGAAGGACGTTGTTGACGATGCCATTGGGATCGAGCATCAGCCGCCAGAGGATGGCGATGATTACGGCGTTGAACAGCCACGGCAGGATGAATAACACCCGCAAGAGATTGCGCACCAGCGGGTCGATGCGCGTGGAATTAAGCATCAGGGCGAACAGGAGGCCGACCGCCAGATGGAAAACGACGCTCATGACGGTGAAGTAGAGAGTCTGGGCTAAGGATTGCCAAAAGACCGGATCGCCGAAGATCGTCCGAAAGTTTCTGAGCCCGACAAATTCAGGATTGGGGTTGAGAATCGCGCGGTCGAGTGCGGAGTAGTAGAAAACGATGGTAATCGGCACCAACATCAAAATGCCGAACAGGGCCATCGCCGGCGCGACATAGGCATATGGAAGCGCCGTCTGGCGGGTCTCATAGGAAAGCCAGTTGATCGGCGAAAGCCGCCTAGAGAAGGACAATCCAGAGAGCGTTCGTTCAGACAATCGTTTCACACTCGGCGTCGGTCATGCCCTTTTTTGGCAGACGCCTCGGGCGTTAACAAAGAAGGAGCCGCGTCGCGCTCGGTGCGCAGCGCGGCTCCCATTTTCTTGAAAGTGTCGGAGAGCTGGGCCTAGAACTCAGCTTCCCACTTCGCCTGGGCCTTGGCGGCGGCTTCCGCCGCAGTCTGGTTGCCCTCGAGCATTTGCTGTATTTCGATGCCAAACTGGCGCATCAGTTCTTCGGCAACGGGAAGCCCGACAAACTCGTTGGCCAGATATCCGGACTGGAAGATCTCGAAGGCCCTTCCGAACAGGTCGTCGGTCTGGACAAAATCGGGCTCGGCGTTGACATTCCCCGGAAAGGCGTTGGCGATCGAAACTAACTGGGAGTTGACCTCGGCGCTCATTAGATATGAGACGAGCTTGAAGGCTTCTTCCTTGTTCTCGCTGTGCTCGCTGACACCAATGCCCCATGAGGCATAGGGCAGGCCGCGCTGTCCGTCATAGCCATCTTTGGCAGGCAGTGCCGTGATGCCGAAATTCAAGTCCGGATTACGCTCGCGGATCAGATTGATATGCGCCAGCGAACTGATCATCATGCCGACGCGGCCGTTGACAAATTCCTCGACTTTGTCCTGCTCCTTCTTGGCGAAGGTACCAGGCGAGATAAGGCCCTCGTCATACATAGACTGTATGAATTCCAGTGTACCAACGACTTCTGCGTTGGTCAGATCAGGCATGCCATCTTTCATCATGCTGTCACCGGAAGCCCACGCCCATGACATGACGTCGTTCTGAACACCGTTGGGCGCTTGGAGCGAAAGCGGCAGGACCCAGCCATACTGATTGTCATCCGGATTGGTTAGCTTGCGCGCGGCTGCGACGAACTCCGAGCGGGTTTCGGGCATGGACTCGATGCCTGCCGACTCCAGCATGTCGAGATTGACAAAAACGGGGTAGACGAAAGATGCAACCGGGAACATGTAGCTGTTGCCGTTCAGGCTGATTATGGCGGCGACTTCGTCTGCGTTGAAGTCGGATCCAGCCATCAGATCGTCCATCCCAGCGATGGCGCCCTGCTGCGACAAATCGTTGACCCACGCACCATCAAGGCCGACCACATCGCTTAGCGTGCCTGATGCAGCGCTGACCACAATCTGGTCACGCGTGCTGGCATAGGGTCCGCTGACCAGGGTGACCGTGATACCGGGGTTCTGCGCCTCGAAGTCATCCATGATCGCCCGCAGTGCGCCGCTGGGCAGTTCAGGCTCCCACCATTGGATGAACTCGAGTTCGGCGGCAGCGGCGCTCGACATGCCAATCGTCAAAGCGACAGTTGTCGATTTCACCAGTGCCAGAGATTTGCTGAAGTTCATGGTTTTCCTCCCTTGTTACCGCAAGGCCTGAAGCTCCTGCTCAGCCCTGCCGGACCGTTTGCGCCAGCGCGAATGCCAGGCCCGCTCCTCCAACGGGCTTTGGCAATCATTTGGGCCTTGAATGTCGGCGCAAATGGGGGCCAGCATTTAGCAGCTTAAAGCGTTATTTTGCGGTTTTATCAGCCGGTTTTTCCGACGTCGAGCATTCTGAAACCGCATAAAAACGCAATTGGCACGGCCAAACCGGCAAACCTGTCACCGCCAATGGCCGGGTTCAGGCGCCCGCTATTTCCAGTCGTGGTACCAGTATTTGCCGCATGATTGGGCCACGCTGTCGTTGCTCAACGAGGGCGCGTGCG
This sequence comes from Paracoccaceae bacterium, assembly GCA_965203605.1. Taxonomy (GTDB): domain Bacteria; phylum Pseudomonadota; class Alphaproteobacteria; order Rhodobacterales; family Rhodobacteraceae; genus JAPOUP01. The sequence continues at coordinate 1,020,389 of OZ241902.1, forward strand.
GCGTTCCATACTGCGTGGTGATCACTGCGAGTTCCGCCAGTCGGGATGCGGCGCGCTCAACGCCGCTCCTGTCCGGGCCGGCATCGCCTTTGGGAACCGCATCACGCCAGATCGAACGACCGGCGACAAAACCTGAAGCTCCGGCTTCGCAGGCAGTTCGCACCTGGATGCGAAACGCATCGTAAGCAACACCAGCAGACAAAATGACCCATGGAGCCTGAACAGCCTCGGTGATACGTCGGCAACGTCCTGCCGATGCGGCCAGCTCTTCTTCGGAATCGACGCTTCCGGGGTATTCGAGCTTAAGCACATCAGCGTCCAGCTCGTCTGCGATAATGGCCGACTCGACGATGCCCTCGGCGCGGCGTGCCTTCCATTCGGCCGTGTCGGAGTCTTCGCCTTCCAACGGGTTCCAGATGGGCTCGACCATGAGTGGAATCGACAACCTGTTGCATTCAGCAGCGAGATCCCGAACGATCTGGCGTTGAACCTTTTGGACAGGGCTTTCCGGGCGGAAAAACCACAGCAGCTTGCATACGCTGGCGCCCATCTTTTTGATCTTTTCTGGGGTCCAATTGTGCCGGAATCGGGTTTCGCCCTTCGGACCGGTGCCGGCATAACCGCCCTCTTCCTCGATACACACCATCAGGCCGACATCGCTCGGCAAGGCGCGGGTCAAGATGGCATGCGCTGCGGCATATTCCGGATCGAGCAGGAATGAGCTTACGTAAGGCGACATCGCTGAAACCAGTGCCAACTTGCTGGCCACGGTCTGCGCGTGCGAGACCTTGGAGATGTCTGGATCTATCAGTTCGCGATAGTCGTCGCCATGATCAAGGGCGCAGGTGATGAAAAAGCCGTCGGCCGTGGTGACCTGCTGCAATGCGCGAAGCTTGCCCGGGTCCGGCATGATTGCTGAAGCAGAGATGGTCATGTTGTCTCCCTTTGGATTTTCATGGGTTTCGGGCTTGGGCCAGGACCGCCAGTGTCCCCGCAAGAAAAGAGTCGCCCAGGCCGATCGTCGTGACAGGATTGATGTGATGAGGCGCCGCACAGCTGACGAGCCAACCGTTCGATCCAACCGGCTTGCAGGCGGGCCATGGGGCGGGATTGAGTTTCGCGCCGGCGGGAAGCCCGACTGGTCGAACCGGATGGCCAGCCGCGGCACGCGATGAGGCCAACAGACAACCGTATTCGATCGCGACGCGCTCCCTTTCGGGATCCAGCCGCGTAAAGGACAGCGCCCACTGGTCGGCATGGACGTTGACTCTATGTAGCCCGAGTTCGCCGGCCAGGCGCACTAGGGCATCCGGAACCGGCATCGCTGTACCGAAACGCTCGGTCATCTGGTTTTCCAACTCGCTCAAACTCATGCCGAGCGATGTGCAGTGTTTTGCGATGACCTCGAACATCTTGCGCCGATGTCCAGGCTCTTCGAACTCGGCCAGCTCGAGGTGAATCAGGGCAAGCCCCGCTTCCCGCCAGTCGGCGGCGAGCTTTTCGGCCCAGTCGAGCGCTTCATCAAATGCGGGGTCTTGAAGTGCGTTGAAACCCGAAAACACCGCGGCGCCGGTTCCCGAGACATCAAGCGCGGCAAAACCTTCATCGAGTTCGAACGCGTCGTCGCCAAACCGCAGGATCACACGATCAGCCCGCTCAACCGCACCGGCCTTGGCCGGAAATTCTATGATGTCGTGCCGGGGAACACTGCCGGGGTTTTCAATGCACCAGGACTGTTCCGGCGGGGCAAGAATGATGTTGGGATGAAGCAAATCGAGCAGCGCAGGATCACGGCGCTGAAGCGAAAGTGCGGGACTGGCGCCAATCAGGGCAAGCTGGTTGGCCACTTGCGTACCTGTACCACCTGCCAGTTGCCATTTCGACGCCAACCCGGCAAAGAACTCCTGGCCCTTGGACCAAGCAACGGGAAACTCGCCGCCTTTGCCCGCCGCGGCGCAGGCCTCTAGGCGACTCTTCAAGCCAAGCGCCGCCACGTCACCGTTTGCCTGCAATGCATCGGCGACATTATCGAGATCGTGAACACGATCAATGCAGGCTGAAAATCCGCAAAGAACCGGCGGCAGCGATGCGGCCGCATCATTGACCTGCTCGGCAAGCGCCGCGTATCTGCAATCGGACATCAAGCGCGACACCTCCATGTCCATTGCGACCGGACGCCCACTGGGCGACGCATGCACGATGCAGCCTAGGGCAACAAAACCGCAAAACACCCTGAAACAGCGTCAAGACAACAAATATCGGTTGCGAATCAAGTCAATAATGCGTTTTTTTGCGATTTTATCAGCGTTGCATGGTATAGTCAAGAGTGCTAGCCCGGTTGGCAGCAGTTCCCGCTAGCCGATCCGCTGGCCCGCTGACGACCGGTTCGGCGGCATCGCGTCGGCCGGATGTTCCGGATACGCATGGCCAATGGCCGGGCGGCTGTCCGGTTCGGAAAACGGGGTGTCGGCGAAGGCGGGATCGGGGTGGTTCGGGCGTGGTCGGGGCGGCCACCGACCGGCCCGGATCAGGCCGGGGTGGTCCTCCCTGCCGGGCTGCCCGGCGATTGCCCGGCAGGGTGTGTGCCAGTCGGGGAACGCGAATGTCCTGACCGGTTCCCCCAGCCTGCCGCACAGGCAGGGGCTGCGTCCCTGGCGCCGCCGCGCCATGCCGGACAGCGGGCAGCGGTGCCGCCGCACCCGGGCGGTCAGGAACGCGGGCGTGGCGGGCGTCGGGAGGACGTCCGCCGGATGGCTGTGGCCGTGCCCGAAACCGTTCCCGGACCTGGACGGATCCCTTGCCTCGGTGTCTGGAACGTCCCGTTCCCGATGGCCCACCTGCGGCGGCCGCACCGCATGACGGACATCACCGTGTCCCGTCCGGGCGGGAGGTCGGTGACCCACGGGAACATCTTTCCCCCGCCTTTCCTGTCTGTCTCCCCGCATCCGGGCATGCTGGCCTTCAGGTGGAGGTTCGCGTCGCTGGGCGGCAGCCCGTGGTCCCATCCGGACCGCTGGACGGTGCCGGCCTTCCTGTCGCGCCTCTCCCATGTCTGTCCGGGTTCGCCGGCCCCGGACCAGCCGGCGGCGGTCCGTGGTCGCCGGGCCTCCCCCCGGGCATGAAGCGAAAGTCCTTTTCCTTCAACAGCCTGCTGTGCGGCCCGTTGGACGCCAGCGCGTCCCCGGCGATGACGCCTTCATGTGCGGGTGCTCCCGGGGCGGGTCCCCGACGGGCCGTCCCGCCGCGTTCCGCCCGCAGTCGTTCCTCCCCGGGCCGTCCTCCTTTCGGATCGGTTCCGGCGCCAGCGGCGGCACCTCCCCGATGTCGGGATGGACGATCGCAGCCCCCAGGGCCTGATGGTGGCATGTCCCCGTGCCGTCGCGGTGCTCCCTGCCGCAGCGGCTGCGGCAGCTGACTTTGTGGGAGGAATGGTGGCCGGTGCCGTCGACGGAGACCAGCAGATGCCCGCCGAACAGGGTCCACCCCCCGGCGCCTTTCCGCGCCGCAGCGCCGCGTGGATGCCCGTGAGGCGGCGGCGGAGGGCGCGGGGGTCGGCCTCCTCCAGCCGCCGGCGCATCCATGTGTCCGACGGCGCCCGCCCCACGCCGGACAGCGGGCGGAGGTTCCGCGCCATCACCGGATCACCGCCGCCACGGACCTGCCGGCCGGACTGCGGCAGCGACGGCATCCTGGAGGAGAACACCGCGGGGCCCGACATCAGGCAGTCGGAAAGGCCGATGCCGCGCGTGCTGATGGGATCGGGGATGCGGTGGAGACATGCGCGGACCGCACGAAGCATACCAGGCATCGACAGATGCTTTCGGAAGGGGTTCCCTGACATTTTCCTGCCCGGCTTTTGCCTGTCTGTCCGCAGGATGGCCGATCCGGTGCGGAAAGTCCACGAAAAAAAATTCGCGACGCCCGCGCAACAGACTGATAATGAAAGAAAAGAATTCCTGGCGGGAATTGCTGGTTGGCGCATAAGGAGACGATCACCACGGACGATCTGGGTAGGTCAAAGTGGCTATTGAATCGGGTCGGATCAGTCGCTCGCGACCGATTTGAAGAGGTCGCGCTGTCTAATGGTTGGCCGCAGGACAACCGCTGCCAGATGATAATGCACATCCCATACTTGACAATCGAAATGCTGGCGACCGGCAGGTACCTCGCGATTCTTCCGCGGAGCGTAGCCATTCCTTGGCTGGGCTCCGGTTCCGTTCGAGAACTGCGTACCGGTATCAATGCGCCCTTGCGGCCGCTTGGATTCCTTTGGACCGGAGATCGGGCTAGGGTCTGTTGACAATTGGGTTGCGATTCGGCGCGTCCCCTGTTGTTTTCGCCGCAAGGCATGCCGGAACGGCGGCACAGGCAGGAGAGCGGGTGACATGATGAATGCGGACAGGACGGTGCTGACCGACGCCATGTGGGCGCGGGTCGGGCCCATGCTGCCCGTCAGGGCGACCGATCCCGGCGCCACCGCGGCGGACAGCCGGCGGTTCGTGGAGGCGCACCGGAAGGCGGCGGGCGCACCGGAAGGCGGCGGGCGCGGAAGGGGGACCTGCCGCCAGGGGATCGGCTGCTCCCGGGGCGGCCTGACGGGCAAGGCCGTGGCGGCCGTGGACGCGCTCAGGCATCCGGTCCGCTTCGTGATCCTGCCCGGGCAGGCGCACGGCCCCGCGGGGACGGCGAAGCTTCTGGACGGGCTCCCCTTCGGGGCGCTGGTCGGGGACAGGGCGTCCGGCGCGGACTGGCTCCTGGAGGATCTGGCCCTGCGCGGGGCGGAGGCGGTGATTCCGTCGAAGCGGAACCGGACGGAGCCCAGGGAGCACGACCGGGAGATGCACGGGTGGCGGCATCGGGTCGGGAATTTCCTCGCCAGAACCAGGGAGTTCCGTGCGATCGCGACGCGCTGCGACAGGACGGACGCGGGCTTTGCGGCCGGGATTCATCCCGTAGCTGGCGTGGTGGCGGCAGCATGATTGTCAACAGACCCTAGAACAGCGGCTTCGGTATTTGCGGCACACCTGAAGTTATGACTGCACTCCGGCCGCAAATGTTTTTCGACTGGAGCAGGGGCGCTGTTTTCCGGAGCAGCTCAGCTGTTCCCCATTCCATAAGCCTGAAGTTTTCACGAAAGGCGAACAGCTGCAAATGGCTGTCGATCATGATGTGCGTGCGTTCGACGCCTGAAGCCTCGGCAACCATGATTTCAGTCTGGAGACGACATTCATCGTGCGTGACCATGACCGGGGACCAACCGGCAGTTATGCATGTCCCCGCGGTCCTCCCTGAAATGCAGTTCCATAGGTGGCCGAACAGGGTTCCGGCGAACGAGGAGCCGCCAGGAACACGTGAATGAGTGGAAGGACAGGATGGCAGGGAAGAGATCGGCGGCGTGTCCGAGGGGCTTGGCATACAGCGCTGTTGCGCCCGGCAGGAACAAGTTAACGACCGAAGGCGTCAGGCGGGGCCTGGATATGGAAGTTGGCCGGTTCCGGATTCGATGACGGTCGTAAGATGCCGCAGCGTCCGGACTTGGGACAATCGCAGCGCCATCGTCGGATCAAGGGCTGGGCCGCTTGCGGCCAGGATACCGGATGCCCCATCATGCTCCGGTCGGCAGGCAGGCACTTGAGGCCGTCAAGCACTCGGCGGTGATGCTTCCCCACCTGAAGTGGACTTCCGAACTCGCCTTCCCGTTTCTGATGCCATCATGCCCGAGCACATGATGCCGACTCCAAACACGTTGATTTCCCAGTGCGCTGCGTGGCCATGAATCCAGACTGTCCTTCTGAAGTGGCAAGCCAACAGGTCAAACCTGCAAGGTCGCGGAGTTTCGCAAGAGGCACCGCCCTCATACGAAGTCGACCGCGTGGTATGTACGCAATCAGAGAATCGCAATCAGTTCGGAAACGACCTCATGTACTGACATCACATCTTCACGGGTGCAGTCGAAAGTTCCTATGGATACGCGGATAACGAATTGACCCTGATGCATGGTTTGGGTGAGATAGATTCGGCCATCGTCATTGATCTTCTCGAGCAGCCGGGACGTCAGCGTGTTCTTATCCTCGCCAGGACTCCCGTACCGAAAGGTGAAGAGCCCCAATCTTGGCTGGGTCACGATCTGAATTCCCGGAACGGTTTCAAGGGCTTCGGCAAGCTCTTTCGACCATGTCACGTGGTTGCGAATTCGTGTACGCAGGCCTCTGAGCCCATAGGCGCGCAGGGTGAACCAAATCTTGAGCGCCCGGAAGCGACGTCCCAGGGGAACGGTCCATTCGTTGAAGTTCACGGTTTCCCTGTTGCCCGGTGTCTTCAGATAGTCGGGACGCAGACCCATCGAGCGCTGCTGCGGCGCCGCGTCGGCGAGAAACTGCACTGAGCAGTCAAACTGCATGCCAAGCCATTTGTGCGGATTGAAGACGATGCTGTCCGCACCGTCCGCTCCATGCCATAGGTGGCGGAATTCCGGACAGATCATCGCTGAGCCTGCCCACGCGGCGTCCACGTGAGTGTAGAGGTCATGTTGTCTGGCGACCCTTACGCAATCGGCGATCGGATCAAAGGCACCTATAGAGGTGCCGCCCGTACAAAGCACAACTCCAGCAGGGGTCATTCCCTTCGCCTTGTCCGAGAGGATTGCGGCATCCAGTGCATCGGGCCTCATTGCAAAGTCGGCATTGGTTGGAATCCTTACAAGATTCCTCTGGCCGAGCCCCGCGAGCCTTACGGCCTTGTCAATCGAGCTGTGGGCTTGATCGCTGGCATAGATTCGCAGGTCTGAACGCCCCGTTATGCCGAGCTGGACGGAGTCCCATTCAGTTGCACGGTCCCGCATCGTGATGACCGCACATAGGGAGCAGGTGGTGGCGCTGTCGTGTATGGTGCCGGTGAAATGCGCTCCGAGTCCCAGGGCCTGCCGCAACCAGTCCACCATGACCTGTTCGATTTCGGTCGCTGCAGGTGAGGTTTGCCAGAGCATGCACTGCGCAGCCATTGAATTCACGAGTTGCTCCGCCCAGATCGACGCGGGTGAGGCATTGGCGGGAAAGTAGGCGAAGAAGCGCGGATGCTGCCAATGTGTCATGGCGTCAGGAACGACCTCCAGGAAGTCCGCGAAGATTTCATCCAGCGCTTCCGGTTCTTCGCGCGGAGCGCGAGGCAATTTGGCAGATGTGTTGCCCTGCCTGGTCCGGGCCCGTACGGGCCGGTCGCGCAGTTGGGAGTGATATTCATGCGCCCAGTCGGCCGCGCGTTTCGACCACTCCAGCAATTCGTCGTGGTTCATCTGTCAGTTTCCTTCATCCAGGTAAGGGAGCGCCTCTGGCGACCATGACGCTCGGGTCTGCATGTGTTGAATAGCGTGGTCGGTCGCCTGGATCAGGATCGAGCCGCGCTGCAAAGGGAGTATCAGTGAATGTCACTGAACTCGAATCAGGGTGCGCCGACCCCGCAAGACCCTGCATTTCGGTCCGGCTAACCGCTGGCAGGTCCATCTGCATGTTCATTCGGTGGCGACTGTTTGTTCATGTGGTGCCATCCTTGACCAATTGTTTCTCGAGTTTCCCGCGGATTTTGTCCCGGAGGATGCGTCTGCAGCGAATTCGTTGACGTTCGAAAGCGCCTCCACGAGCAGGTCGTCGCTGGTTGTGAGTGCGATTCGCACGTGGCCGGCAGCCGCTTCGCCAAAACTCTCGCCCGGCATGACCGCGATTCGCCTGGCTTCAAGTAACTGTGCAGCGAAGTCCATTCCTGTCATTCCGGTGGAACGGATATCAAGCATGATATACATCGCGCCACCGCTTGGAACCGCCTGCAATGAGTCCGAGTCCCGCAACAGTTGCATTGCAGCCGCATGGCGTCTTCGGAATGGTGCGGCGACGACCTCCTCCAGATGCGCCCCCTCGCGCAATGCGAACATGGCGGCGTCCTGGATGAATCCGGGCACGCCGTAGGTCGTGTGGGTGGACAGATTGATGAGGTGTTCGATCACCGGTTCCGGGCCGATGATCCAACCCACCCTACTGCCGGTCATCGCGTGGCTCTTGGACATTGAGCCGATAACGAGTGTTCGATCAAGCATGCCAGGCAATGTTCTTGGACTGAGATGCTCGCCCTGCCAGACCTGGGTATCGTAGACTTCGTCCGAAATCAGCCAGAGGTCGCAATTCCGGGATATGCTGGCAATTCCCGAAAGTGTGCCGGGGTCGTACACGATGCCAGTGGGATTGTTCGGTGAATTGATCAACAGGGATCGTGCTCCGCCCGCGATCGAGGCAATTTCGGCCAGAACCGGCTGGAATCCGTTGTCAGGTTGCGCTCGAACGGTGCGCGGCACAGCGCCGACCCCGCGAATTGTCCCTGGATAGGTGGCATAATAGGGGTCCACCAACAGGGCAGTATCACCCGGGTCACACACCGCGGCATGGGCGGCGAACAATGCCGACTGGCCTCCGGGAGTGACCATCACATTCTCACGACATGTCGCGACACCGGTGCGCTTCGTCGCCCTTGAGGCAATTTCGTCGCGAAGGGAAAGTGTGCCCGGCACCGCGGCATAGCCGGTATGGCCGGAACAGGCTGATCGGTACATTTCGTCCAGGACCGACTGCTGGGTCCCTTCATCATGTTCGCCTATCGTCAGGTCGACAACAGGGATACCCCTGCTGATCATCTTTCTTGCGCGCCGGTGTATTTCCCAGCCGTCGGAACCGCCTCCGGTGAGATCTGTGATTCGTCTGGAAAGGTTCATGGCTGGTCTATGGTCATTGGGTCTCGAGAATGTTGGGCTGGATGGTGCGATCTGGTGAACGTGTCCTGCTGGATTCCCTCAGAACGCGCACCCGTTACGGGTCCGTGCGACAAATGCGCTCTGGCATCACGTCGGTTCCAGAGTCGATCGCACCTTTTTTGGGAGCTTTGATCTTATCAGGTCGTAGGATCTCCTGATTCGATGATGCGCTTCTTCCACAGTTGTATCGAAGGGTAGAAGTATCCACGAACGGTGAAAATATGGGGCTTTTTGGCCAATTCCGGCCAAAATCAACATCTCGGCCATCTCGATTCCTTCGGTCTTGATCGAGATGCCCGCAGTGGTCGCGCCAATGCAGGCGAACATTCTGCCGCCGACTTTCCACGCATCGTGCCCCTCTCCCCAAGGGTCGGAACACTGTGCGCCCGGTAATCCGGCGCAGAACTCGTTCAGCTCATCACGGGTCATCGGTCTTCCATTTGGACTGCCTCACGGCCCAAAAGGTGAGGGAAGGGACGTCTTTGGGTGAAAAACGCGACTCGCCTGCTGCCAGGATACATGGGTTGCTCCAGATTATGGTTGTTGGTGCTCTCTACTCCAAATTAGGGGCTTGGCAAACAGCGTCCCAACGTTTATTTCCGCTCCGCATGAAGACCGTTGTGACTGTCATTCGCTGCATTATCCGCTGACATTGTCGGGCGGGAGGTCTTTTCGTTTCTCACAACAGCCGAAAGCTCTGCCCGCAGCAAGACAGCGCGTGTGAGGACGCCATGACCGAGATCATGCTGTACAACACCCGGACCCGAACCAAGGAACGGTTTGAGCCGCTCGATTCCGGGAAGGTCCGAATGTATGTCTGCGGGCCCACGGTCTATGACCGTGCGCATATCGGAAACGCACGACCCGCCGTGGTGTTCGATACGCTCTTTCGGCTCTTGCGGTTTGTCTATGGAGGGGACCACGTCACATACGTGCGTAATATCACCGACGTGGACGACAAGATAAACGCACGAGCCGCGGAAATCGGCAGACCAATAGGTGAAATCACCGCTGAGACGATCCAGTGGTACCTTGACGATATGGCGGAACTCGGTGTTCTCGACCCGACTGAAACGCCGCGCGCAACCGTCTATGTTCCGCAGATGGTGGCGATGATCGAGAGATTGATCGAACAGGGGTATGCGTACGAAGCCCAGGGACATGTTCTGTTCCGGGTGCAGTCCTATCCACAATACGGAAAGCTCTCCGGGCGCACAGTCGATGAAATGATCGCAGGCGCACGGGTCGAGATTGCTCCGTATAAGGACAGTCCTATGGATTTTGTGCTCTGGAAGCCATCGGACGCGAGGTTGCCGGGCTGGGATTCCCCTTGGGGGCGAGGGCGGCCCGGATGGCACATCGAGTGCTCTGCGATGGCACTGGAGCTTCTTGGAGAGACCTTCGACATTCATGGCGGTGGCAGCGACCTGACCTTTCCACATCACGAGAACGAGATCGCCCAGTCAATGTGCGCATATCCTGAAGGTGAGTTCGCACGGGTTTGGATGCACAATGAAATGCTGCAGGTTGAAGGTCGGAAGATGGCCAAGTCCGCGGGCAACTTCCTCACGGTGCGCGATCTTCTGGACAAAGGGATTCCGGGCGAGGTGATCAGATTGGTGTTCCTGTCGACACATTATCGGAAGCCGATGGATTGGTCCGAACAGAAGAGGCGGGAGGCGGACGCCACGCTCAGAAAGTGGTATGGACAGGTGATGCACGTAGTGGAAGATACGGAACAGGATCCTGATGTCATCAAGACCTTGGCAAACGACCTGAATACCGCCGGCACAATTGCCGAACTTCATCGTCTGTCACGTGAGAACAGCGCTGGTCCCCTCAGGGCGGGTCTTCGCCTATTGGGCCTCATGGGAGACAAGGTACCGTTCTGGTCAACGAAGGACCGAATGTCAGACGACGTGCGGTCCCTCGTTGAACTTCTACTGAAGAAACGGGCGGAGGCGCGCGCGACGAAGGACTTTGTTCGAGCTGACGCCCTCCGTGAGGGATTTGCGGTTGCCGGACTGACCGTCAGGGATACGCCCGATGGCGTGGCCTGGGAGGCATCGGCCGACTTCGATCCGGCCAAGCTGGAGGCACTCCAGTGACACCGGATCAAAAATCCAGCCGACCCCGGCTTTGGCGTCCGGACTCCGTCACACCGGTTCCTCGGGAAGCCATCGGGATTTCCTGTTCGTCCGAAGGATCGGAGCCATGAAGAGGGAGCGGTTGTATCTCTTCGACACAACGCTTCGCGACGGACAGCAGACCCACGGTGTACTGTTTTCGGCGGCGGACAAACTCCTGATCGTGGAATTGCTCGATGCTCTTGGCCTGGACTACATCGAGGGTGGTTGGCCCGGCTCAAACCCTACCGACACAGCGTTTTTTGAAACTGCGCCGCCGACACGCGCGACGTTCACGGCATTCGGCATGACGAAGCGAACCGGCCGAAGTGCCGAAAACGACGACGTGCTCGCTGCTGTAGTCAATTCCAACACGCCGGCAGTCTGCCTGGTTGGCAAGGCGCATGACTTTCATGTGGAAACCGCTCTCGGCGTTTCACTCCGCGAGAATCTCGACAACATCGCGGCTTCCATCGCTCATGTTGTGGGGAGGGGTCGTGAAGCTCTGTTCGACGCCGAGCACTTCTTTGACGGCTATAAGGCCAATCCGGAATACGCGTTGGACTGCCTAAGGGCCGCCTATGAGTCCGGAGCGCGGTGGATCGTCCTTTGCGATACCAATGGAGGCGCCCTTCCGTCGGAAGTTGCGGAGATCACCAGCGCGGTCATCGCTGCAGGCATCCCGGGAACGCATCTCGGAATCCACACCCATGATGACACCGGTAATGCCGTTGCCAACACATTGGCGGCGGTCGAGTCGGGCGCACGGCAGATTCAGGGTACGTTGAATGGCTTGGGAGAGCGCTGCGGCAATGCCAACCTGACCTCAATCATCCCAACCCTTCTGCTAAAGTCCCGCTATCGGGAGAGCTTTGAAACGGGTGTGACTTCAGGGGCTCTTTCGGGGCTCACGCGCGCCAGCCGCTTGTTTGATGATATCCTCAACCGGGTTCCGAACAGGACCGCTCCCTATGTGGGCGCGTCTGCCTTCACTCATAAGGCGGGGCTTCACGCAAGTGCGATTCTCAAGGATCCCTCGACCTACGAGCATGTCGAGCCTGACCTCGTTGGCAATGACAGAGTCATACCGGTGTCCAACCAGGCCGGCCAGTCGAACCTGCGCAAGGGACTTCGGGAAATGGGGTTGGACGTCGATCCCAGAGATGGAGCGATCGGCAGAATTCTCGATTTGGTGAAAAGGAGGGAAGAGCAAGGCTACAGCTACGAGACGGCCAGGGCCAGTTTCGAACTCCTATCCCGCACTGAGCTTGGGCTCTCGCCTGATTACTTCGACGTTGAACGCTACCGCGTCATCACCGAGCGCAGACGTAACGCCAAGGGAGAGATCGTTGTTGAATCAGAAGCGGTTGTGACAGTTTCATTAAGCGGTGCGATACGCACCAGTTATTTCAAGAACGACCATCCGAACAATCTACATGATGATGGCCCGGTCAACGCCCTCTGGCAGGCACTTAAGGCGGATCTCGGGCGCTACCAAAGGAATGTGGAAGACATGCGGCTCGTCGACTATCGGGTCCGTATCACCCAGGGTGGAACCGAAGCGGTAACACGGGTGATTATCGACTTTGCCGATGGAGACGGTCATGAATGGTCCACGGTCGGTGTTTCGGCCAACATAGTCGACGCGAGTTTCGAGGCCTTGGTGGATGCCATCAATTGGAAACTGGTGCGGGATCTGGATGCCCGATGATGGACGATGAATTCTTCACTCTTTATCGGAACCTTGATCGTGAAGGACCTGGAGAGCCGGAGGATGTCGCCTGGGTCGCAGACGTGCTGGCGCTGTCTGTCGATGCAGACATCTGTGACGCCGGTTGCGGTTCCGGCGCTGATCTGCCCTCGCTCCTCAGCGCTGCGCCGCATGGTTGCGTGACTGCGGTCGACAGCCATAAGCCATTCATCGACGAAGTTCTGGTTCGGGTTGACGGGAATCCTCGGGTCATCGCCTACGCAGGAGACATGGCAAAGCTCAAGGGACCGTTTGACCTCATCTGGTCGGCTGGAGCGGTCTATTTCATGGGAATTGAAGTTTGCCTAACGGCATGGCGCCCCGCCTTGGCCGAACGTGGAGCGGTTGCGTTTACGCATCCGTGTCACTTTGTTGATTCTCCATCGGAATTGGCGGTCAGTTTCTGGGAAGCTACCCATGTGACCGACGTTGCTGGAATCGACTGTCAGGTGAGAGGTGCGGGATACGAGACGGTTGCGAACTGTCGGATTTCGGAAACGGCGTGGGATGCCTATTACAGTTCGCTTCAGGCACGAATCAATGCGCTACGGCCCGAAGCGAGTGGGCCCCTAGAAGCGGTACTTGATGCATCTCAGCGTGAGATCGCCCTTTGGGCCAAGGTCAAGGACGAGACTGGTTATTTGCTGAGTGTGGTCCGTCCCGCATGAGTCTTGCCGGTTGCGCCGAAATCGTGCGTAAGGGCGACCCGGACAGGTTTCTGGCGGCAATGGCGACATCGACAGCAGTTCGAGCCGCGCTCTTTCCAGTCTATGCGTTCAACGTGGAGATTGCCCGTGCCGTTTCGCTGGTCCGGGAACCGATGACGGCAAGGATCCGGCTACAATGGTGGCGGGACTCACTGGAGGAAATCGCGGGTGGCGGCGAGTCAGGGAACCATGAAGTCACCACTGCGTTGGCTCGCGTTGTGGATGCCAGGTCCTTGACTCTGCTTGATGCGCTGGTTGCCGCCCGTTCTTGGGACATCGACCGCACGGCATTTGAATCCGAGGATCAACTGTCGGAATATCTTGGTCAGACCGCTGGAAACCTTGCTGTGGCGGCGGCCCGTGCGATTGGAGTCACGGATTCCGAAGACGCGATTCGGAGAATCGCATGGGCCTCCGGTCTCGCCAACCTGTTCCTTGGTATCCCGAGACTGACTTCAATGGGCCATGATCCATTATTCGATAGTTCACCGGGCACGGTTCGGAGGCTTGCTGCGCGGGGGCTTTCGCGTATTGCCCATGCACGTCCAACACGGGAGGCAAAGCCTGCTCTTCTGGCAACCTGGCGTGCAGGCCGGATCCTGCGACGGGCGAAGAGTGACCCGAAACGGGTCATGACCGGCGGCCTCGGCGGATCGGAATTCGTGCGTCGGGCGAGCCTGCTCTGGCATGTCGTTGTGGAGTGAGCCGCTGGGTCGCAGTTCACTGAACGACTCCTCCGTCGACCTTGCACTCTAGAATTTCCTGGCGTGTTGCCGTGGCGGGCCTTGTATGTGCAATGAATCGAAAATGAGCGGAGGATATGTTCGCCCCACTTCCAGTCCGAAGTGCAACACTAGGTGGCGCTGGCGAATGCTCTGCCATCGCTCTCGCAATACATCGTGGTTATATGCTTGCGATCGACGACCGTGTCTCGGTCAATCACGCCCGCCGAGCCGACGCAACGCTTCGCATCTTCTCTACGCAAGACCTTATCGTTTCGATGATTCGGGAAGGTATGCTGGCTGTTGAGGAGGCTGATAGAATCAAGCAGGAATGGGCTGCACATCATAGATTCACGCTTAAGTTGGGCAGTTTCCGAAGCCTCTTGCCCTGAACCTCCGAATTGGTCTTCTCGATGTCGGTTCCGGCTACACTGACTTACCGTGACAGATCCGGTTTGGTGGATGGTCCAAGAGTGTCTGGAGCAGTGCCGGACCGTTCTGGCAGTCGGCGCTGTAGGTGCCGGGCTTTAGCATTTTCAATGTGATTCCGTTCAAGATTGGCTTGATTTCTCATCCGTTCTGCGTGAATTCCTTCTTCGTGTTTCCGGCAGTGCCCGAAGTCATGCTGGGTGCCGTTGACAAGGGTGCGGTGGCGAGCATCTTCATGGATGGTCTCGCTAAACACACCCAGGCAATTGACTTTCCCGACATACCAGTCGGATTGATCGTATTGCTGCGGCAAAGGAGCGGAGAGATGCGACCGTCCGGGCGTGGAGAACTTGAGTCGCTCTATTTCGAGTATCCGCAATTCTCGGCACCTCCGCGGGAGGGTGTGGGCGGGCACGCGAATGTAACTGTTGTCGGTGCTGGTCCAGTGGGAATGTGCGCGGCACTCACATTGGCCAAGCGTGGCCAGAATGTGACCCTGATTGATGCGAAATCGACGTTCAATGACGGCAGCAGAGCGATCTGCGTTGCACGCTCGTCATTCGCCCTGTTCCAGATGTTGGGTGTGGAGCAGTCGTTTCTGGACAAGGCACTGCCCTGGCTCTCAGGTCGCTCCTTCTTCCGCGGCAAGGAGATCCTCGAATTCCATATGTCGGATATGCCTGACGAAAAATTCCGTCCGATGTACAACATTCAGCAACAGTTTATTGAGCGGTTTCTTTACGAAGCTATCGCGAACGAACCGTTGATCGACATGCGGTGGTGCACCGAATGTGTCGGTTTGGACGATGATGGAGAGGGCGTCGTTCTGACCCTCCGTGATCCGGAAGGGACGTATCATCTGGAATCGAATTGGGTGATTGCGGCGGATGGAGCTCGGTCGCCAGTCCGGAACATGCGTGGCCTGCGCCTCAAGGGGGAGAACTTCGAAGGTCGGTATGTCATCGCCGACATTCAGATGGAGAATCCCGTGAAAGTCGAGCGATTCGCCTTGTTCGACCCCGACTGTCGCCCCGGAGCCACGGTTCTGGTTCATCAACAGCCCAGCAATATCTGGCGAATCGACTACCAGCTAAGGGAAGGTGAGAACGAGGAGGAGGAATTGAAGGAGTCCTCCATCCGCGAGAATGTAAGCCAGGTTCTCTACGAATGCGGATACTACAGGCCGTGGGATCTGGAGTGGTGGTCAATCTACTCGGCGAACACATTGGCACTCGACGATTATCGTGACGGACGTGTGTTCTTTGCCGGCGACAGTGCGCATATTGTACCTATTTTCGGGGTGCGCGGATTTAACAATGGCGTGCTGGACGCGCATAACCTTGGATGGAAGCTAGGGTTTGTCCTGAACGGACAGGCCGATGCCACGTTGTTGGATACCTATTCTCCCGAGCGGCGGGGTGCGACGCTGGATGTGTTCGAGAAGTCCTCGAAGTCAACGCAGTTCATGACCCCTCGGACGAATGGGTATCGCGTGATGCGGGACGCGGCGCTGAGCCTTGCACTGGATCATCCTTTCGCCGGACAATTTGCGAATCCACGCAATATGACTCCCTACAGCTATACCGATAGCCCGTTAACCCGAAACGATAGGCAGGTCGAGTGGGCTGGTGCGCCGTCTCCAGGTGCGTTCGCCCCAAACGTGAAGCTTGAAGATGGTTTTCTGCTTGATCTTTGCGGGTCGAATTTCACAGTGCTGGCCTTCGGAAATGTGCCCGGCCTCTGCGACCTCCCAAGTGACCTCACGAAGTGCGTAGCGCTTGCCGGGGACGGCGCTGTGGCTCGTACCTATGGTGCGCGGGATTGTGATGCGGTGCTGTTGCGCCCTGACCAATTCATCGCTGCACGGTGGCACAATGCCCATGGTGCGGAGATTTCTCGTGAAATCAATAGGATACTATGCGGAGGGCGCTAGGCATGGAGAAAGTCACGCTCGAGGATGTCTATTCCGCTCTAGCCGAGGGAATGGATCGCCACGGTCCGGAGAAATCCGAGATGTTCATCGCCAAGGTTGCATTGCTCCTTGCCAACGAGATTGGGTCACCCCAGCGGTGTCTTGATCTCATTTCAGAGGCCGAGTCGAATATGGACCGCATGCGTATGGCGGCCATTCCGGAGGACATATGACCAGTGATGCTACGCACGTTCCATTTGTGATGTCCAGCCACCTCCGGTGGGACAATTTGGGTTGTTCCGGACATGCTCACTAGTGGTTGGCCGAAAACAGAAAATTCGACTGTCGGCGTGTTCGGCACACGGCTGACCGCCCGACTTGCAGGGAGATTAACCCCTTCTTCGCTCTCAGAGAGTTTCTACGTGATGGCCCGAGCCCCGGCGGTGATTTTCTCATCCTTCTGGACGCGGCATTCTACAACGATTTCCTCACGCTCGAGCATGTGCCTTAGCAGGCCGCGGCCTGGATCGCGGCCTCGGCGCCATGTCCCTGGGCCAATCTCGTCGTCGTCCTTGTCTTCCACCTCCCGCTTGGTTGCCTGATGGACAGCCTCAGCATTATTCCCCCGACTATTCCGATCTTCCGGCCAACCATACTTGATCTGGATTCCGGACTCGTTGCGATGGTCGAATTGCAGTCCGCAAGGCTAAGCGATCCTGTTCCGGGAGGGACTGAAGTTTCAGCGGAAGTTCTTGCGGAGGCACGGGGACTCCTTGCCCGCGGCACCGAGTTGACGTGCGAGATGATGCGGGAACTTGGACTCCGGGGGCAAAGCCAAGGGGTGCTCAATTGGACAAATCTCGAATACACCGCGACCAGGTTCGGCGACCTCGTCCTCGTTGTCGACGAGGTGAGCCTCATCACGCCGCCCGTGGGGATGACCCCATTTGTCATTTATGCCATGGACCGAAAGACATCCATTGGCGAGACCGTACAGGGCAGATATACTTCTTGGCGTCCGACCTCATCCTTGTCGCTGTCCTCGTCGCTTTCCCGATCATCGCGCTCGTCTTTCTGCCGTGGTGGGGCGGCATAGGATGCTAGCATACGGTCTAAAGGAAGCTGGTCAAAGGAGATAGGAATTCATGCAGATCGACGGTCAGGTCGCCCTCGTCACCGGAGGTGGCAGCGGTCTCGGAGAGGCCACTGCAAGATTTCTCGCCGCCAGCGGCGCGGATGTCGTTATCCTCGACAAGGATGGAGACAGAGCCGCACGAGTTGCATCCGAGATCGGCGGACATTCCCAGTCGTGCGATGTTTCCGAAGCCGAGTCAGTGGTGGTTGGAGTGTCTTCCGCCATGGCTCGATTTGGTCAGCGGCCTCGGATCGTGGTCAACTGCGCCGGGATTGGGGTTGCGGCACGTATTGTGGGCCGGGAGGGCAAGGTGTCGATCCCGCTCTTTCGCCAGGTCATGGAGGTCAATCTTTTCGGCACATACAACGTCATGACCTATGCAGCGCTGGCCCTGATGGAAGCGCCACCTCTTGAGAACGGAGAGCGAGGGATAATCATCAACACCTCTTCAGCGGCTTATGAAGACGGACAGGTTGGGCAGTCCGCCTACGCGGCTTCCAAAGGGGCAATCGCTTCGATGTGCCTCCCCGCAGCCCGCGAGTTCGCTTCACGGGGAATCCGTGTGGTTGCGATCGCACCAGGGCTGTTCCATACGCCAATGATGGAAGGCTTGCCGGAAGAAACTGTGGCGGGAATTGTGGAGAACATTCCCTTCCCGCCACGTCTGGGCGAACCCCGGGAATTTGCGAGGCTGGTCGGTGGTATTGTCGAGAATCCTTATTTGAACGGGACTGTGATACGACTGGATGGCGCGGCCCGCCTGCCACCGAGGTGATCCTATTGGCCTGATCAAAATCAAGACAGAGGGTGCGGTTTCCACGGTGACGAAGAATCGGGGATGAATCGGGCCGATAGGCGCGACGCGGTATCGGTTCACTTCATCACGGAGCTGGAAGCGGCCTTTGCCGGTTTGCCAAAATCGGTGCGTGTCGTGATCCTGACCGGGTCAGGCGGCACTCTGGATCTGATCCAGTATGGTGGTCGCTCGGTGGTCAGCGCCATGTTCGGTCCAGCTTTGGAGATTGCGGCCGCGACCAATGCGCGCATTTCCGAACCTTCGACGGTCATTCAGTTACCCGAAGGTCGACGCGGAATATTCGGCGGCGGCGGGGCTACTGTCCGTGTCGGGCGCATTCTTGGGGCAGATCGGATGACCGAGATGATGTTGACAGCCCGCAAGTAAAGTTCTGAGGATGGTTTGCGCGTCGGGCTTTCCCATTATGCCGTTGGTGCGGGTGAGGCATAGCGGTTTGTGCGCGGTCTCGCGGAAAAGGTCGCCCGAAACGCGCCCTTGTCGAATTCCTGATCCACGCCATCGCGCGGATCGACGATATGTCGAAGGTGGATGGACTCTTTACCGGGAGTCGGGCACCCGCGCTAGGCCAGACGACGCCTGATGCTGAAATGGGGCTTCGCGCCTTCCTCGAAAGATGCGCACCGAGCTTTCGTTGACCTAAAATGGTGAAATCCATGCTCCTCGCGCAGCCTTTGGTGCCTGCGGCGCCGTCGCTATCAAGGACAGTCCGTAGCCACATGACCTGAACCTTGGCACAGGGCGGATTCCAAGCGCGCTGAGAATGAACTGCGTCCCGCTTTGTCGTTCCGGATTCTGCGGACAGGGCTTCAAGGGCGGCCCGCTGCGTCAAAGAGAGGTTATCCTCCTTAGGGAACACAGCTGTTCAGTTTCTGACCGCAGTAATGTTTGACCCCTCCATCGGACCTGAACGGTTCAGCCATCGTCCGCGGGTACGTGTTCCGTATCGCCAAGGACCCGCTCCGGCGGACCGCTACAGCTGGTGTCGGTTCCTCAGGTGATTCGCATGGTGGTTCCGGCCTTCAGGCCCAGATCCGCTTGCTGGACCGCCGGATCCGGGCGTCTGAATTTCAGAAAGCGATACTTTCGCTTGAGGGAATATGATGCGCCAAGGTGAAAGAACACCGACCGAAACGCCTTTCGGATCCCTCCATATCAATGGGCCACAAAGGGCGTGGTGGGCAAAAATGAACTGTCGATACAGCTGGACAGTGTGGTTGGCGACATGGCGATTGTGGCGAAACGGTTCGGCCCGCCGCAGTTTTCCCGCAGATAAAACGTTGTGCCGGATACGCACATAATTCCTCCAAATTGATTGACCAGCATAACGAATCGGTATTTATTCGGTAACCGAACGAACTAAAAGGAAATTCATGGCCAACCACACGACGATCTCAAGGCGCATGTCCCAGAGTGCTGTCATTCAGGCGATCGCCAGCTTTGGGCCTGTCTCACGCGCAGGCGTTGCCAAGATATCTGGCCTTTCAAAACAGACAGTCTCCGAAATCGTTGCGAATCTTGAATCGGAGGGCTGGGTGCGAACCGTCGGACAGACCGCGGGTCACGTCGGGAGGCGGGCGGTCGTCTATGAGATTTCGCCGCTAGCCGCGACAATTGCCAGCGTCGATCTTGGTGGCACCAAGGTTCGGGCCGCGCTCTGCGATCTGACCGGCAATGTGCTTGCCGAGCGCGTCGAACCTACCGAACGCTCTGGCGGTATCAATGTCGTCGAGCAGATCACCCGCATGGTCCGCCAGACGGCATCGAACAAAACGGGCGCTTTCGGCGACCTGCATATCGCTGTGGTCGGTGTGCCCGGCGTTCCCGATCCCAGAAGTGGTGCCATCCTGCTCGCTCCGAACATTGCAGGGATCGACGAAATTGATCTCGCAGGTTCACTCAGGGAGCGTCTGGGCGTCGAGGTGTTTGTCGAGAATGACGTCAACCTCGCAGCGATCGGAGAGCATTGGCTTGGAAGCCGTGGCGAGGACGACAACCTTGCATTCATATCGGTTGGAACAGGGATCGGAGCCGGAATCGTCGTTGGCGGGAATCTCCTGCGTGGCAGTTTCGGTGCGGCCGGAGAGATCGGATTCCTTCCGTTTGGCGCGGATCCGTTCGAGGTCGCGAGCCTGAAAATCGGTGCGTTGGAGCGGGTGGCCGCGACAAGCGCGATCATTGATCTCTACCAGTCTCTCTCGGGTCGAACGACAGATGTGCCGGGTGTCTTCGACGCCGCGAATGACGGGGACACCGCCGCGGTCAGGGCACTCGACGAGGTCGCGAGACAGGTTGCGCGGGCTGCGACAGCCATTGTTGCCGTTGTCGACCCATCCGTGGTTGTTATCGGTGGCTCGATTGGATCGCGTGATGAGATTCTCGAACGCATTGTTCAGTTCGTATCGGATAGCAGTCCACGAAAGGTCAGAATTGGAAAGTCAAGACTTGGCGATCAGGCCACGCTTGCAGGTGGTGCATCGGTTGCACTGTCGCATCTGCATATCTCGATCTTTGCGCAAGGGCAGAAAGGTGCGGAAATCGTCGTCCCGCCTCCGGCCATCGAAAACTTCAGGGCGGTTGCGACATGAATACCGCTGAACTGAACGCGACGCTTGCGCAGGCCCAGGATGCGAAGGCCGACATCGGATTGCTTCGCGATGCCATCGCCATCGAAAGCGTGACGGGAAACGAGACGCCCCTCGCCCGTTTCCTCGAAGACCGGTTAAGGGAACTCGGCCTGAATACAGGGCGCAGTGAATTCCTTGAAGGTCGCGAAAACGTCTGGGGCGCAAGCCATTCCGGCTCCTTCGGCTCAAATCTGTTGATCGTGGGCCACACGGACGTTGTCCACACGCGGGGTTGGAAGGAATATTGGGGAAACGACCCTCGCTCCGACCCGTTCGCGGGTATCGAGAAGGATGGCCAGATCTGGGGACGGGGGGCTTGCGATCTGAAGGGAGGTATCTGCGCCGCCATCGCTGGGCTCCGATTGCTGCGGAAGACAGGGCATGAACTGACAGGTGGTATCACGCTCGCCTTCGTTGGCGACGAGGAAAGCGGTGAGCCCGGAACTGGCGTAAGCGCAGGTGTCAAGAAACTCGTCAGGCACGTCGGGACCGACATCCCTTTGCCCGATTTCGCTGTCTATGTCGAACCGACCAACCTTGATATCTACACCGCCCAGATCGGCTTCTTCATCGCCGAGGTGACTGTCACGGGGAAGACCGCTTACTTCGGCACACCGCAAAATGGTGTCGATGCGCTGAAGGCAACGCATGAAATACTGTCGCGGATCTGGGAACATGGGGTCGAACTGGCCAGGGGGCCATCACATGAACTTGTTGGAACTTCATCAATCCTCGTGACCGGCATCGAGGGCGGCGGCTTTATCGCCGTTCCAGGCGAGTGCAGGCTTACGCTTATACGCAAGCTACGCCCAGGCGAAGACCTGGACATGGCCGTTGCCGATTTCCGGGATGCGGTGGTGCGCCCAGACCTGGCCGAGGGGATTTCGGTCTCCATCGACTACCCGGCAGGGCGTGACAGCAACCTGGGCGGATTGCCCGCGGAGATATCCCGGGACACGCCCGCTGTCCGTCTGTTGCAGGACTGCGTCAGGCAAACGCGTCCAGATTCTGGAAGGATCGGTGGCGCACCCTACTGGTCGGAAATGACTTTCCTGATCAATGAAATCGGCTGTCCGGCCGTCTATTGCGCACCGGGCGACATTTCCGTGGCCCATACCTTTGAGGAGCGTATCGAGGTCGAGGAGTACCTCGCCGCAGTTCGGGCCTATGCCCTGCTTGCGGCTGGCTTCTGCGGTCTCTCAAAGTGAAACCCTTGCCAACCTGAGGAGGATACCATGAACAGTCTCTCGAAATGCCCTGGAGCGACCCTGCTTCTTTGCCTGAGTGCAACCTTCGCCTCCGCCCAGACGATTGGTCCGGGCGGCGAGGCCGCGACGCCGTCGACATCGGTGGTCGTGGGCGATTATCAGGTGGCTGCAGTTCAGGCCGCCAACTACACGGCGGCTCTCCTGTGGCATGACCAGTCGGATTTCGTGAATGCCGTCACTGCCGGCGCCAGCGACGAATTCGCGCGACTCGGAATCGAGGTCGTCGCGGTGACCAGCGCCGGTTTCGACGCCGCAAAGCAACGTAGTGATATTGAAACGGCACTTGCCAAGGAGCCCAGCATCATACTCTCGCTTCCGCTTGACCCGGTAACTTCGGCCGCGGCGTTTCAGGACGCCAGGGAGGCAGGGGTTTCGCTGACCTTCCTTTCGAACCTGCCGTCGGGCTACGAACACCCGGCGGACTACGCTGCGATCGTGACCGACGACCTGTTCCAGATGGGCAAGCAAGCGGCTGATGCGCTTGCGGAAGCCATGGGAGACGAAGGCACCGTGGGTTGGATATTCCACGATGCGACCTACTACGTCACAAACCAGCGTGACAACGCGTTCAAGACCACAATCGAGAATGAATACCCGAATATCTCGATCGTCGCCGAGCAGGGGATCAGCGATCCAGCGCGTGCGGAAGAAATTGCCAACGCAATGCTCTTGAAGAACCCTGACCTTGGCGGGATCTACGTGACGTGGGCCGGGCCGGCGGAAGGAGTTCTGGCGGCGCTTCGCGCCAACGGCAATTCAACGACCAGAATCGTCACTCTCGACCTTTCAGAGCCAATAGCGCTCGACATGGTGCGAGGTGGTAACGTTGCCGCAATCGTCGCGGACGAGGCTTACGAGCTTGGACGCGCGATGGCGGCAGCCGCAGTTCTCGATCTTCTGGGGCAGGAAGTGCCACCGTTCGTGGTTGCCCCGGCGCTCACGGTGAAAGCCGACAATGTCGTGGAAGGCTGGAGGCAGTCGCTGAACATCGATCCACCCGCGAGCGTGTCGGGTGCGAACTGATGGAATTTCCCGGCGGGCCGCATAGGTGGCCCGCCAATCACCCGATGTGTAAAGAGGCCGGAGATGCGAGAGGCGCTTGCATGGCTCGGAAAGACTGATCTGCAGCGAAGCGTCATTTACTTCGGCTTTCTCGGCATATTCCTGTTCTTCGCCGTAACCCTTTATGATGACGGGTTTCTGTCGCCCCGCAACCTGACGAACATCGTGCTGCAGACAGCCCCGGCGACGATCATGGCCATAGGGCTCGTCTTCGCCCTGTCGGCGGGTGAAATCGATCTGAGTTTCGGCTCCATCGTTGCGGTTTCGGCACTTTCAGCGGCTGTCGCGATGCAGAGCTATCCGATGCTGGTGGGCGTCCTCGCCGGGCTTGGTGCGGGTATTGCGATCGGCGCCTTCAACGGCGTTCTCGTGTCGTATCTGCGTTTGCCATCCTTCCTCGTGACTCTCGCGACACTTGGGTTGTTTGCGGGTATTGCGCGTTCGATGACGGACCTTCGTTCCATCCCGGTCATAAACGACAGCTTCACCGGGTTCTTCGGTTCGGGAAAGCTCCTTTCGGTTCCATCCCTGGTTATCTGGACCATCGGTGCCGTCGCCGTCGCCCACGTGGTTTATCGCCACACACGATTTGGCGCTCACGTGCTGGCGGTCGGAGATAATGCGCATGCAGCCCGAGCTTCGGGCATCAGGGTGCACCGCATTCGGCTCTATGTCCTGACACTCTGTGGGGCGATGGCTGGACTGGCCGGTCTTCTCTACGCCGGTCGTCTGCAGGCAGCGAAGTACACGCTTGGTGAGACTGACTTGATGACGGTGATTGCCGCAGTGATCGTTGGTGGCACCGCACTGAATGGTGGCAAGGGCTCGATCATCGGTGCCCTTATGGGCTCGCTGTTGATGGGTATGCTCAATAATGGGCTCATCCTCATGGGCCTTAGGGTCTCCGACCAGATGATAGTCCGCGGGCTGATCATTCTCGTTGCAGTCGCGGTCTCGCTTCGGGACACCAATCGCTGATAACGGAGAGGGAAATGTTCCTCGAACCTCTAATCCGAAGAAACCCGGCGTTCGTCGAAGCGGCCGTGGCGCTGCATCAGGATGGAGCCATTCCGGCCAATTCCTTCGTGCTTGATCTTGATGCCGTAGAGCGCAATGCCGGGATATTCCAGGTCGCGGCCAACAGGTACGGGCTGACGACCTTTGCCATGACAAAACAGGTTGGCCGCCATTCTGGGTTCTGCGATGCGGTCAGGAAGGGCGGGATTGAACGTTCGGTTGCCGTCGACATGGCTTGCGCCGTCGCCTGCGATCGGGCCGGATTAAAGACGGGTCACCTCGGCCATCTAGTGCAGGTTCCAGCGCGGGAAGCTCAGTTCGCCGCCGCCAGACTTCGGCCGGACTTCTGGACCGTGTTTTCGGACATCAAGGCTCAGGAGGCTGCCGCCGCAGCTGTTCTGGCTTGCCGCAAGCAGGCGCTGTTGGCCAGAATCCAAACCGATGGCGACACCTTCTACCGCGGGCATGAGGGTGGCTTCGAGGCTGACGAAATCGTCGAAGTCGCCGATCGTATGGACTCCCTGGAAGGTGCGCGATTTGCCGGCGTTACAACTTTTCCGGCCCTCCTGTTCGATCTGGAGAGCCGCAAGGTCAAACCGATGCCGAACCTGTTGACGCTCGGCCGCGCCGCCGAGGCCTTGACGGCAGCTGGACGCACCGATATCGAAGTGAATGCACCTGGAACAACCTCATCGGTTGTTCTGTCGGCGCTGGCCGAGGCTGGCGCCACCCAGGTCGAGCCAGGTAACGGTCTTCATGGAACGACTCCGCTTCATGCGGTAGAGGATCTGCCCGAGATACCTGCTGTTCTTTACCTGTCGGAGGTATCCCACCTCTATGGTGGCAACGCCTATTGCTTCGGTGGGGGTCTCTATATTGACCCGGTGTTCCCGAAATACCAGGTCCGGGCGCTGGTGGCCGCGGAGCCCACGTCTGACTTGGCCGCCCTGCTAGACGTGGAAATCCCGGACTATTCGGCGATAGACTACTACGCGATGATCGATGCCACGCGGCCACGCAAGCCCGCGCCCGGCGATTCGGTCGTGTTCGGATTCCGTGGTCAAGCGTTCACGACACGGGCATTGGTCGCTGGGGTGCGCGGGGTTTCGACCGGCAGTCCGTATGTGACAGCCATAGAGAACGGCTTTGGAGATGCGGTTGTCTGGCCTGGGTCATTTTCGTCATGACCGCTATGTCGCCCGTCCTTTCTCTCACCAGAATCCACAAGGCTTTCGGAGGTGTTATCGCCATCCAGGATTTTTCGCTGGATCTGTATGCCGGTGAGATCGTCGCTCTCGTCGGCGACAACGGTGCGGGTAAGTCCACGCTCATCAAGTTGATTTCCGGGGTTTATCGCCCAACCTCCGGCGAGATTCGGCTGGACGGCGAAACCGTCGCTTTCGTCGACGCCAGCTCGGCGCGCAGTCGGGGAATCGAGGTCGTCTACCAGGATCTCGCACTGGCGAATGAGCAGACGGTGTATATGAACATGTTTCTCGGCCGGGAGTTGACAAAGAGCTTCTTGGGTCTTCTCGACAAGCAACGGATGCGTCGGGAAAGCCAGAGGCTGGTGGATGAGCTGGACGTTCGTATCCCGTCCGCCAATTCGACGGTCCGCGACCTCAGCGGAGGTCAGCGTCAGGGTATCGCCATTGCTCGGGCAACCCATTGGGCCAGCAAGCTGATCCTGCTGGATGAACCGACCGCAGCGCTGGGCGTGGCGGAAACCGCCAAGGTGGAAGAATTGGTGGCATCGCTGAAGGACCGCAATCTGGCGATCCTGCTCATTAGCCATAGTCTCGACCAAATCTTCCGTCTCTCGGACAGGATCTGCGTCCTGAGGTGCGGGGAGCAGATTGGTCTTCGGAAAACGGCGGAGACGAACCGGAACGAAATCGTGTCCATGATTACTGGGGTGCATGCATGAACCCGCACCGTGGCACGATCATTTCTCCGAGATTTTCTGGATTCCGGAGGTGTCTGTCCGGCAGGTCGACAATGTCGGTGCCTATTGGAACGTGGGACGTCGCTTGCGATTGGACGGCGTCTGCCGAATCTTGACCTGCGCTCGGGGGACATCTGACCATGCCGCCACCTTCTTGAAACACGTGATGGAGACCCGGACGGGATTACCCGTTACCTCCATGGGGTCGTCGGCCGCTTTCGTGTATGGTTCGGGACTGTTGTTGGAAGGAGTTGCCTGTGTCTGATTCTGGCAATCAGGTGAGAGCCCTTACCTTGGGTGCCTGCTCGGATCCGCAAGATCCGACTGAGCGAAAACAGTCGCGATCCTGAGCATACCTGACAACATGCCATCCGCTTCTCTTACAATCGCTACGGGATGTAGGCAGGACGAGAGGACGAGAACCGCATTCGAAGAGTTGCCGGACCTTGCCTCGCAGGCTCTTGCTGCCGACGGGTCTTCGACTGCGCTTCCTTTGGCCCGGTCACGCTCGGAACTGCTTGCCGAGAATGCGGTCGTTGAGCCACTCAGCCAATTCCGTGATCCATTCTTCGGCCCCAACCGTACCGCAGCATGGCCAACCATAGTGACCAAGTCACGATGGCCCCGCGCCTTGACCCACAGCACGCAGATGCCATACTCCGGATTGTGGAAGGTGACGCGTTCGACTGGACCGACCAGAAACTCCCGGTCCGATGACCCTGTCGGCCAGCGCTAGGAATCATGACCGTCACTACTTCATAACCCTTTGAATGGATCAAGCCGCACCGTTCCGAATTGGGTGTCGATATCCGCGTTCTTCAGTCCCAGCGCTACCGGACATCGGTTTCAAACAGTGCGTCCGCCAGAGCCTACATGCGCTGGAAGGCGGTTTCGACGGTGTTCTCGAGGGTCAGCCGGTGCACGAACCATGGCTTGTTAAAGCCCAATTCGGCTTTGAGCTTACGTGGGCTTTGTATGGTGGCTCGATCCCAAGATTCCATTCCATAAACAGATCATGGATTTTTTACGATCTGTTTATGGAACATGATATTTCCAGCTCACTTTAAATCCGCTAGATTGATCTATAAATGGGGCGTGATCTTCTTTGTGATCCATTTATGGAAGAATACCAATGACGAAAACCGCACACAGAAGCTATTCCCGCTATGCTCGCGAAGCCACAGTGCTTTTTGGACTGATGATCCGTAACGCACGCATCAAACGCGGCATCACAGTCGCTGATGTCGCCGAACGCGCCGGGATTTCGCGCGGCCTCGTACACCGCATCGAAAGGGGCGAAATGGGTTCCTCTATAGGCGTGGCCTTTGAGTTGGCCGCCATTCTCGGGCTACGCCTGTTTGAGACCGAACCCACAACGCTGACGCGCCATCTGTCGATGGAACGCGACAAGCTCACCCTGCTGCCACAATCCGTCCGCACGGGAATGACGAAGGTGAAAGATGACTTCTGATAGCCCTGACAGGAAAATGCCGGAGGAGGAAGCCTATGTCTGGATATGGCTAGCAGATGCGACGGGCACCGGTCGTCGCTGGTCGAATCGCGCGTGATGGCAGGCGGTTGATCTTCAACTACGGTCAGAGCTATCTGGACCGGAATGATCAGATTCCGATCTATGAGCCGGAACTGCCGCTGCGCAGCGGAGCGATTGCGCCCGAAGCCGGGCTGAGCATCGCCGGATGCCTGCGCGATGCCTTCCCCGATGCGTGGGGCCGTCGCGTTATAATGAACCGGACCTTCGGACGGAAGGGAAAGGATATTGATACCGCCGAACTCGACGAGTTGACCTATCTGCTGCAATCCGGCTCAGACCGCATCGGAGCCCTGGACTTTCAGCGTTCCCCTTCCGAGTATATGCCGCGTGCCGTTCAGGTCGCTACGCTTGGAGAACTGCTGAGCGCGGCCGAGAGAGTCGAGAATGGCGTGCCATTAACGCCCGACCTCGATCAGGCGCTGGTCCACGGCCCGTCGCTCGGCGGCGCGCGCCCGAAGGCGATGATCCAAGATTGCGACGCAAAGCTGATCGCCAAGTTCTCGTCTTCGACCGACACCTACAACGTGGTGAAGGCGGAATATGTCGCAATGCGTCTTGCTGCCAAGGTGGGGCTCGACGTCGCCCCCGTGCGTCTTGCGCATGCTGCCAAGAAGGACATGCTACCGGTCGAACGTTTCGATCGCGTGAAGACGAAAGACGACTGGACGCGCAAGGCGATGGTCTCGGCACTGACACTGTTCGGTCTCGATGAAATGACTTCGCGGTACGCCAGCAATGGGGATCTCGCGGAAATCATCCGGCACCGCTTCTCCTCGCCGAAGGCGACGTTGCACGAGATGTACGGACGGCTCGTGTTCAACGTCCTGTGTGGCAATACCGACGATCACGCTCGCAACCATGCTGGCTTCTGGGACGGAGAACAACTAACCCTGACACCTTCCTATGACATCTGCCCGCAACGCCGTTCCGGGAACGTGGCCAGTCAGGCCATGCTGGTCGCCGGCAACAATCGGACAAGTACACTTGCGGCTTGCCTTGAGGCCGCGCCGAATTTCCATCTCGGTGAAAGGGCAGCAAAGGACATAATCGCCCGTCAGACAGGCACGATCCGGGACACATGGGACGATATCTGCGAGGAAGCCGGATTGACCGAGGTCGAGCGCAACCTGTTCGGCCAGCGAATGTTTCTGAATGACTATGCCTTTGAAGGTGCGCCGGAGGGCCTTCGGTGATGGAGGCACTATCGTGGCAGTCGGCAAGCTGAAACGACCGAGATCAACTATCCTGAATTGACCAGATGCCGAGAGAAAGACCGTTTCGACCCGCTTGGCATGCAGAACAGATGCGGTCGGCATGATGGATCGAAACGACATTTCCCGCAGCGTGTTCTTCGATGGACGGGTTTCGGAAGACTTCTAACTCGCGACTGGCGCGTGGGTTCAGGCTTACATGATGCAGCTCGATCTATTATCAAGATTCAAAGGGTTGACGCAGGATCTTGTAATCTACTGTGAAGGTCAATCAGAGGTTGGTTCTCTGATTCTTGCCGCGCCTCAACGAGTTCAGTTTGAGACCGAGGAGGTCGAAGACCCGGAGCTTACCAAAGACATTCAGGCAGTTCTGACCGAGGTTGTGACATCCGCCACTGGCTCATCGAACCGGTTCGCGAGGGCTTTGGTCATGGTAGAACCGACCAGCGTTGGCGATGTGGAAATCACTCCGAACGGTAGCCTCAATGTTCACGACGAAATTGCTCGGCGGAAGGAATTGCTCACACGCCCCTACAATGATGATGCCGCCATGATCAAACCGAAGTAATGGCATGATCGACCGAGAAAAGTTCGCACCACCGCCAAATACACCTTCATGGAAACATCAGGTGGCCGCAATGCGGTTGATGGCAATGGCGCTCTTCAATCGCCGGTAGGCAGAGGGTCATGATCTGAACGGTAACAGAGCGGGTCTGGTCTATCGATCGCCACGTGAGCGAAAGTCGGTCTGAGCGGGTCGCCTAGTGGGTCCGCGAACTCCCGATACCCTTCCATCCTTCGGAAGGTTCATGGTTGCAGTTGATCTGAAATCGCCTTTCATGAATTCAACAGGGATATCACTGCGGCAGCCGTTTCCCCTGCCGAAATTATTGGTCTCTATGGTCAGAAGGGATATTGTGGTCTTCAATCGGGTGCGCTCAACTACATTACATCGCCGCAGGATCGAATGATCCTTGAGGTAGGCGGCAGTATGGTGTCTGACCAAGAGTCATCCGGCATGCTGCTGGCACGCCTTCATATCGTTTGGATCAAATCCTCTCCATTCGAATGCATGGAGTGCTTCCATACCCAAGGTGATCTGAGACCGATGGCTGGAAATCCACAAGCAATGAATCATCCGCCGCAAATTCTAAATGACCTCGAAGGAGGATATCGAAGGGTAGAGCATGCACTGGGTATTCCCGGAAAGAGGGTTGAAACCAACCCGGCGCAGATGCGTGATCTGATCGTCGCACGCAAGACTTTGGACAAACCTCTGTCCTTATGCAGGAAATCGGTTCTTCAGTCAGGTGAATGGAGTGAATGATGAGTGTCTTTAGACGCCGAGAAAAGAACGTCGGGTATGTCGAATTGAACAATCCGCCAGTGAACGCCATTGGTCAGCCAATGCGGCAGGGCTTGCTTGACGCCGTTCGGTGGGCCGAGACTGAAAGGTTGGATCGGGTCATAGTCAATGGGGCCGGACGCGTCTTCGCGGCCGGGGCCGACGTCCGCGAATTCGACAGCGTGCCTGTAGAGCCGCACCTGCCGGATGTGTTGAATGCCATCGACAAGAGCTCCGTGCCTTGGATTGCAGCCATCAATGGAGTGGCATTAGGCGGAGGGGCGGAACTTGCGCTCGCTTGCAGGATGCGCATCATGTCCCCAGGCGCTCGGATTGGGTTGCCGGAAGTGACTCTTGGTGTGATCCCCGGTGCCGGAGGTACTGGACGGCTCCCGCGTCTGGTCGGACTTGAAACGGCACTCAGAATGATCACCGACGGAAGGGCGCTAGGTTCGGATGCCGCGCTGGCCGAGGGGCTTGTTCATGGGATTGACGATGATCCAGCTGAAGCGGCGTTCAAGATCAACTCAGAAGAACTTCGGTGCATTGTGCCGATCTGGGAACTGCCACCTCCTGACCTGGAGCCGAGCGCATTCAAAGCGGCGAGAGCCGCTGTGTCGCCCAGGAAAGTTGGTCCGGTCGCGGCGCATCGTGCTATTGACGTGATTGAGCAAGGTCTGGGCCTGTCCTTTCACGACGCCTTGCAGATTGAGCGGGCGGCCTTTCTCGAACTTCGAGAGTCAGTGCAGGCGAGTGCGCTCAGGCACATTTTCTTTGCCGAACGTGCGGCGAAGGCACCGAGTCGGCTAGCCAACGATCAGGTCGAGCTGGACCATATCGCCGTTGTCGGCGGCGGCACAATGGGAGCAGGAATCACCTATTCGCTCCTGACTGGTGGATTTCAGGTGACGCTTCTGGAAATCGATGATGAGGGGACGGAGCGAGCGCGGCAGAATGTCGAGAGGATCATTTCGGACAGTACTCAACGTGGCATGATCGACGAAAATGGTGCCGCAGACCGCCGCAATCGATTGAGGGTGACCGCCGAGTACGCCGAGGTGACCGGTGCGGATCTTGCCATCGAAGCGGCATTTGAAAGCATGGAGATAAAGAAAGACATATTCGCCAGGCTTGATGCGACGTTATCGCCGCAGGCGATCCTTGCCACGAACACTTCCTACCTCGATATCGACGAGATCGCATCGGTTGTGAGCAACCCGGCCAGAGTGTTGGGGCTGCACTTTTTCGCTCCTGCGCACATCATGAAACTCCTGGAGATCGTACGTGGCGAGACGACGGGCGACAACGCATTGGCTGTTGGCTTCAGTCTTGCAAAGAAACTAAAGAAAGTTCCGGTGCTGGCTCGGGTCTGTGATGGTTTCATCGGCAATCGGATCCTGGCCCGCTACCGGGAAGCCGCCGATGCAGTTCTGATGGAAGGGGCGACGCCGTGGGAGATTGACGAGGCAATGGTCAGATTTGGCTATGCCATGGGACCCTACGAGACACAGGATCTTTCCGGTCTTGATATTGCCTACGCCAATCGTCGACGTCAGGATGCCCAACGCGGGTCCAGCCGACGTTACATTCCGATTGCAGACCGGTTGGTTGAGCTTGGTAGGCTTGGCAGGAAGACCGGTGCAGGCTGGTATCGCTATTCCAGCGGGGGCAAAGTGAAAGATCCCACAGTTGCCGAACTTGCCATCGAGGAGGCTGATTCCGCCGGAATCGAACGGACGGACTTCACGTCCGCGGACATTGTGGAGCGGTTGGTGCTCGCAATGATCAACGAGGCGGCCGATA
This sequence comes from Paracoccaceae bacterium, assembly GCA_965203605.1. Taxonomy (GTDB): domain Bacteria; phylum Pseudomonadota; class Alphaproteobacteria; order Rhodobacterales; family Rhodobacteraceae; genus JAPOUP01. The sequence continues at coordinate 1,052,608 of OZ241902.1, forward strand.
TCCTAAGCGAAGGGATTGCCGAGCGTGCGCGCGACATTGATCTCGTTACCGTCTTTGGTTACGGCTTCCCGCGTTGGAGGGGCGGTCTGATGCACTACGCCGAAACGATCGGTGCCAGCACTATCATCAAGAAGATCAATGCACTGGCCGAAAGGGATGCCTCTGCTTGGCAAGCCAGCTCGGTTCTAAGGCAATGTGCCGCAACCGGAACACGTCTTGCCGATTGGCGGCCCGCTGCATGACCGAAGTCAGAGTTCTTGGGAATCCCAGCTTGCTCACTGCCCGAAATTGCACCATTTATGCGTTGTCCTTTGCTGTGCGACGCTCCGTCAAAACTGTTGGAGAGGTGTGCAGAGGACACCGCAGGAATCGTCGGGAATTCAACATTCGGGGAATGCCAGTGGTGCGCCGACTACTGGGAGACAATGGCATCGGATGATCCGATACAGTGCGTCTCATTCGATTTTGGCCCGCAAGATCGCTCAGGAAGACCGCCATGCCGGCTCAATAGGACTACTGGGAGCGTATTCTCTGTGAACACGGCTGGGTCGGGTGCTCCGTCATCTTTGAGTCAGGTTTGCGGTTGAAAACTCCGTTCTATGATCGTTTCAAGCATACGCTGTGCCCTGGACAGGCGCGCGCCAACCGGAAAAGCCGCTTCGAAATTCGCATCGTAGGAAAACTGTTTCGGGCAAACCAGTTTCATCCGGCCAGCGGCCAGATAGGGCCGTGCACATTGCGCGGGTAGGTGACCCAGAAAACGCCCCGAAAGAATGGCGGCGGCGATGCCATCCATGTTGCCGCTGTGTATATGTCCGTGCAAGGGTTTCAGACTGCCAGGACACAGAGAGCCGCCATAGTATGATCGTGAGGCGTAGTCGTAGGTCTCGATCTCGGCACACTCGGGTGTGGCAACATCGAACAGGGGGTGGCCAACACCACAATACAAAGCCTGCCGCTCCCTGAACAGGAAAACATACCGCAATCCGGGCACGTGGTTGGGAAAGGTATGGATGCCCATGTGAAGCTTCTGCTCCAGTATCCGACGTTCGATCTCGAGGGGTTCCATGACGCGCAGATGCAGTTTGACCCCGGGCATGGCGTCCCGCAGATCCGACAGAATACGGTCAAGCGGGAAGTCCTCGTTTCCCAGCAGAGCGTCTGCGGTGGCAATTTCCAGTTCGCCCGTTATCTCGCCGCGCACACTGTTTACGCCCGCGACGAAGTCCTGACAGCCACGTAACAACTCGGTCGCCATCCGGTAGATTTCATGCCCTTCTTCGGTCAGGGCAAATCCGGCGCGTCCACGACGGCACAACCGCATGCCAAGGCGCGTTTCGAGATCATTCATCTGGGTGCTGATCGTCGACTGGCTGACGTTCAGAGCGATCTGTGCACGCGAGAAACCTCCAGCCTCGGCCACGGCGACAAAGACACGCAGCAAATGCAGGTCGGGGGTGGAAATCGATGTGAGCATCCCATTTCCTACGACATTTATAGATGTAATCATTGTTTATCATGTGTTGCTTGGTGGTAATCAAGCGTGATTTCTGGACTTCAGACGCAGCATAAGGTTCATTCGCCGTGATAGATTTCATCCCACCTTCTTCGCCTGACATGTTTGCCCCGCGTTACAGCGGGCTGGCGACATTCATGCGCACTCCGGTCGCGCAATCGCTGAAGGACGTGGATATTGGTCTGCTTGGAATCCCTTATGATGGTGCGCTGACCAATCGCCCCGGTGCCCGCCACGGCCCGCGCGAAGTGCGCAACCAATCCAGTCTGATGCGAACCATCAACCACGCGACGCGAGTGAACCCGTATGAGTTATGCCGTATTGCGGATGTGGGTGACGTGCCCTTTCATTCGGTTTTCGATATCGAATCGACGCATAAGGACATCACGGACTTTGTCGCCAGAATGGTGGACGGGAATGTCGTCCCATTGTCCTGCGGCGGAGACCATTCGGTGACACTGCCGGTGTTGCGGGCGCTCGCGTCTGAGCCGATCGCGCTGATCCACATAGACGCGCATACGGACACATGGGACAGCTTTCAGGGCTCGAAATTCAACCACGGTGCGCCCTTTCGGCGGGCGCATGAAGAGAACCTCATTGATCCAAGGAATACGGTCCAGATCGGCATCCGCGGTGCGCAGAACGTATCAGAGGGTTGGGACTATTCCGGACGGACCGGAATGCGTGTCATGTTCATCGAAGAGGTACAGGAGCGTGGTGTCGCTGCGATTGTCAAGGAAACACGTGCCATCGTCGGCGACAGACCGGTCTATCTGAGTTTCGATATCGATAGCATCGATCCGGCCTTTGCCCCGGGCACCGGCACACCTGAAGTTGCCGGGCTCACCACCGCTGATGCCATGTCACTGATCCGGGGCTTTCGAGGGTTGAGCTACGTCGGTGCGGATTTGGTTGAAGTCTCGCCCCCTTTTGACGTTGGGGGCATGACGGCGCTGGCAGGGGCCACGGTGATGTATGAACTGCTGTGTCTGCTGGCCGAAACTCACAGTGCCCGGTGACGGGCACCATGAACCGTATCGGTACAACTGTGGCGGATCAGGGCGGATTGAGTGGCGCTTATGTCCCCGTTTCACCCGATCATGCAAACGCAATCCTACACCAGCATTACGGGTTCCGGGGAACGCTGCGCAGGTTCGAGACGGAGAAGGACGATACATTCCGGGTCTCGTGCCATGACGGGCGCAGGTTTGTTCTGAAAATCGCCAACCCCAGTGAATCATTGGAAGAGATCGAATTCCAGACCTGCATGATGCGTCATGTGGCGAAACGTGATCCTTCGCTTGCGATCCCCCAGACGATCCCGACGGCGGAAGTTCGGGACTTCGCCTTTGTCACCGATATGGGCGGAAATGAGAGGGTGGTGCGTCTTCTCAACTATCTGGAAGGCGTGCCCCTTGATACGACAGAAACCAATCCCCGCCAGCGGGTCGAGATCGGAAAGGTATTGGGACGATTGCGGCTGGCGACCGAAGGGTTCAATCATCCGGGTGCAGACCGGCAATACGCATGGGACGTTCAGCATCTGCTGACGCTGGAGCATCTGCTTGCGCATGTTGATGACCCCCAGCAACGTAAGCCGCTTGAGCGAGGCCTTGAGCGGTTTCGCGGAATTGAGCCGCAACTGCGTGAATGCAGGCAACAGGTCCTGCACAACGATTTCAGCAAGTCCAACATACTGGTCGATCACAGCCGAACCGAATTTGTGACAGGCATCATCGACTTTGGCGACTCAGTAAGGACCGCGATCGCGGTGGATGTGGCGACGGCATTGCTTAATCAACTGCCGCAGGGGGCGTATGAGGATCTTTTCTATCGCGGTCGGGATGTTCTTGGCGGTTACCTGCAGGTGACGGAATTGACCGATGACGAACTCGCGCTGATCCCCCATCTGGTCATGGGCCGGGTGGTGGTGCGTGCTTTGCTGACTTTTTGGCGCACCAAGATGTTTCCCGAGAACGAAAGTTATATCATGCGCAACACCTATCAGGGGTGGCACCAACTGGATTGGTTCCTGAAGCGTGGCATGGATCAGGTTTCGGACCAGCTGATGTCCTTTGCCGGTCAGAAAGAGTGAGCGCCGTGAACACTGCCCATAGGTCGACCAAACGCGGTAAGATGGTGAACGGGTTCGATCCGGCCAATATCGGAAATCTCAACCACCGCACCCGCACGCTCGTCGAGCGCCGGGACCGATTGCTGGGTCCGGCCTATCGCCTCTTCTATTCCAACCCGGTGGAGTTCAGCCGTGCCAATGGCGTGTTCATGTATGACGCGGAGGGGAATGAATATCTGGATGCCTACAACAATGTGGTTTCCATCGGACATTGTAACCCGCACGTGAATGCGGCGATTGCCCGGCAAATGGAGATCATGTGTACCCACACCCGCTATATGCAGGATGGCATCCTGGAATTCGCCGAGATGCTGCTGGACACGTTCGAACCCGGTATTGGCCATGTCATGTTTACCTGTACCGGATCCGAGGCCAATGATCTGGCCCTGCGTATGGCAAAGCACCACACTGGCAACCAAGGAATAATCGTCACTTCTGAAGCGTATCACGGAAATTCAGAAATGACTGCCGGATTCTCGCCGTCGATGGGTGAGAACTCTCCGTTGGGCACTTGGGTACGTCGTGTCCCCGCACCGGATACTTACCGGGTCAATGTGTCGGATATGGGTGAATGGCTGGCTGCCCAGGTCTCGGAACAGATCAATGATCTGACCCGGCGTGGGCAGGGATTGGCGGCTTTTGTGGCGGATTCGTTGTTTACCTCGGACGGAATCTTTCCCCAGAACGCCGGAATGCTGAAACCGGTCATTGATGTGGTACATGAAGCGGGCGGTGTTTTTGTCGCCGATGAAGTCCAATGCGGATTCGCTCGGACTGGGACGCATATGTGGGGCTACCAACGCCACGGCGTTATGCCCGACATCGTGTCGCTTGGCAAACCCATGGGCAACGGATACCCGGTTGCAGGGATCGCCGTGCGGCCTGAAGTGGCGGTGCGCTTTGGCCATGACATGCGCTACTTCAACACATTCGGCGGCAATACGGTGGCCATGGCAGCAGCGAAAGCGACGCTGGAAGTCATCCAAGGTGAGAATCTGCGGGAAAATTGCGACCGGGTGGGGCGGGTCCTGTTGAACGGGCTTCATGACATCGCCACCCGCCACAGCGGTATCGGAGATGTGCGCGGCGCTGGTCTGTACATCGGTGTCGAAATGGTGCGGAACCGCGAGTCCAAAGCCCCCGATAGTCGCCGTGCCCTCGCACTGGTCAACGAGCTGCGTGAACGGCGTATTCTGATCTCGGCCACGTCATTCAATGCCAATGTCTTGAAAATCCGACCTCATCTTACCTTCACCGAGGAACATGCCGACAGATTCCTGACTGGATTCGAGGCAGCGTTGAAATCCGTTGCCTGATCGTCCATTCTGCTGACTGTCCGAAATTCAGAGGCCAGGATATGGACCGGACCCAGATTCTCTCCGTCGCAAAGCCGTTTCACAGCCGCTGATGAAATCGCTGTCAGTCATGATGCAAATGTGCATTACTTCGATATCAGTAGATGTAAAGAAAACCATTCCCGTATTTTTCAGCACAGTTTGGCTGTGTCTGATAGCGTAATGAAGTGCCCGTCAGGGCCATCCCTTACCCAACAAGGAGACCAAGATATGCAGGACCGCTCTCTCTTCCCAACAGTCAGGAAAGCATTGTTGGCTCCGGCTGCCGTTTTGATGGCTATTAACATGGCGACCGGTACGGCCCATGCGGACGACAGCATCAGGTGCATCTTCCCGTTCTGGTTCGGCTTCGCGCCGGTGTTTGTGGCGCAGGAGGAAGGCTACTTCGAAAGTGAAGGCCTGGAGGTGACCACAGCTTTTGACAACGACCGGGCCAATGTTCTGCCCGCCATGGCGAACGGCTCCATTGATTGCACGATGCGAACGATCGGCGAGAGCATGTCGCGTCCGCGCCAGCCTGACACAACGGGAACCGTAATTGGAACGATCGATATCTCGGTCGGTGCTGACGGGGTTGTCGCCTCGAAAGACATCCAGTCGGTTGAGGATCTGATCGGCAAAACCATGGCCGGCGAGATCAACCATCCCGGCACAACCCTGATCCAGCATGCGCTCTCGCAGGTGGGAAAGAGTGTCAAGGATGTGAACATCCAACTCATCGCCACCGATGACTCGGCTGCGGTTTTCGAAGATCCGGACATCTCGGCCGTCGCGACCTGGGAACCCATGATGAGCTCGATCATCAGAAACACCTCGCGCGAAGGGGCGCATCTGCTTCTGACATCGGCGGATTACGAGGGGCTGATCACGGACGTGATCATTGTCCGCACCGAAGACCTGCACGAAAACCCTGGGAAATACGCAAAATTCCTGCGCGGAATCTATCGAGCGATCGATCTCTACAACAATGACCCGGACAGGTTCATCGCGATCTCGGCTCCGGCCTTTGACGTACCGGACGCCGAAATGAAGGAGGCGCTGGCCGGTGTGAAATACACGTCCTATGAGGAGAGCGTTGCCTATCTGCCCGCTTCCGACGGGGATGGCCAGCTGAAGGATGTCTTTGATGCTTTCAACGACATCAACGTTGTGCTTGATCTACAGGACGCCCCGCTTGAGTACCGGCCGTTTGTCGATGGATCGGTTCTGGACGGGCTATTTGACGGGCACACGCGCTGACCATTTGGCCATGCCCCGGCGTGGATTGCGCTGGGGCAAACCGCCAGTATGATTTTGCAGCCCGAAAGACTTTAGCGTGTTGAAGTCACTTTTCGCCTTTCGTAAACCCCTAAACCGCCGCACTGAGCTGGTACTGGGGATAACGGGTTTTGTCCTGTTCCTGGCCGCATGGGAGATTACCGCACGATCCGGTGCGATACGGCCCGAGTTCCTGCCCTCACCGGTCGCCGTCGTAAAGGCTTTCATCAGTCTGTTTGTCGAGCGTGATTTCGCCTCGGATATCGTTATCAGCGTCGGTCGGGTGTGGTTTGCTTTCCTGTTGTCTGTCATCGTGGCGCTACCGCTTGGGTTATTGATGAGCACCTACAGGCTCGCCGGAGCGATCCTTGAACCGTTTGTCGATTTCGTCCGCTATCTGCCCGTTCCTGCACTGGTACCGCTTCTGGTGATCTGGTTCGGTGTCGGTGAGGCGTCGAAGATTGCTGTCCTATGGATGGGCACATTCTTTCAGTTGATCCTTATGATCTCGGACGACACCAAACGCATACCGGTTGAGTTCATTGAATCCGGCCAGACCCTTGGTGCCAGTAATGGCCAGATTATGCGGCACATCATCATTCCGGCGGCGTTGCCAAGTATGGTCGACAGCCTGCGCATCACGATGGGGTGGTGCTGGACCTACCTGATCATCGCCGAGATCGTTGCCGCGAATTCCGGTATCGGTCATGTGATCTGGTCCTTGCGCCGTTTCGTAAAAACGCCCGAGGTTATGGCGGGTATCATCATGATCGGGATTATCGGTCTGCTGACCGATCAGGCTTTCCGCTATGCCCACGCGCGGCTGTTCTCATACCTCCGCAGATAGTTCATGGAACCTTTCATCGATATCAGGGATGTCGCCAAGACCTACTGGTCCGATGACGGCAGGACGGAAACCAAGGTTATCCTGCCTCTGTCGTTGACGATTGCCAAAGGCGAAATTGTGATGTTCCTGGGACCTTCGGGCTGCGGGAAGACCACGCTTATGCGATTGGTCGGCGGGTTGGAGACCCCCGATCAGGGCACTATCCATCTGCACGGTGATCTACTGACCGGTCCTGACCGCAGGCGCGGGATGGTGTTCCAGTCCTACTCGTCCTACCCGTGGCTGACCGTTCGCGACAACATCAGGTTCGGCACCCGTTACCGTAAGGATATTACCGCGCAGGAAAAGGAGAAAGTGACCGACCACTACCTGGATATGGTTGGGCTGAGGCGATACTCCGATTTCTACACCAACCGTATTTCAGGAGGGATGCGTCAGCGGGTTGCGATCGCACGGACGCTGGCCTCGTCCCCTGACGTTCTGCTGATGGATGAACCCTTTGGCGCGTTGGATGCCCAGACGCGGGAATATCTGCAGTTTCAACTCATGGACATCAACAAGGCCGAGAGGAAGACGACCATCTTCGTGACGCATGACGTGGAAGAGGCGATTCTGCTTGCCAACCGCATAGTGATCTTCTCTTCCCGTCCGGCGCGGGTGGTGCGCGAGATCAATGTCGATGAAATCCTGTCCATCAAGGACCGTCGAAACGGGACGACGGATATGGATCGATTCTTCAAACTGCGGGTCGAGATACTTGAGATCATCCGGGCTGAATACGCTCATACGCTGGAGGAATCCTGATATGGGGGAAGATCTGTCCGGCAAACATGTTGTTGTCACCGGCGCCAATCGGGGAATCGGTCTGGGGCTGGCCAAGGGATTTCTCGAAGCCGGAGCGGATGTCACCATTGTCGCGCTTGAGAGTGATGTGCAACAGGTGGCCGAAGCCCTGTCCAGAGATCACGGGCGGAGTGTTGGACATGTGAAATGCGACATCTCGGATCTGGATCAGGTCAAGGCGCTACGTACATCCCTTGAGCGGGTCGATGCGCTGATCAACAATGCGGGGTTCGAATACATAACCCCGATCACCGATCCGGCGGATCATGTGGATAAGGTGTTCCGGCAGATCATCGAGACCAATGTCATCGGCACGTTTTCAGTGACCCGGCATCTTCTGGACAGGATACCGGATGGCGGGCGGATCGTGAACACGGCTTCCATGTGGGGCAAGACCGCGGTTGCGGAATTCAGCGCGTACTGCGCGTCGAAACACGCGGTGATCGGGCTGACCAGATCTTTGGCGCAGGAGCTTGCACCACGTGGAATCTCGGTCAACGCGGTGTGTCCTGGCTGGGTTCGAACGGTGGCCTCCATGCGCTCGCTGTCGTTCATGGCGGCCCGTCAGGACCGGACCGAGGCCGATCTGCTTGACGAGATCGTCTCGGCGCAGGCGCTTGGTGGGTTGATGGAGCCGTCCGATATGGTTGCGATGTATGTGTTTCTGGCCGGTCCGGCGGCGGCCAACATAACAGGTCAGTCCTTCACGGTTGATCGTGGAGAATTGATGCAATGACGCAGGATCTGTCTGGAAAGGTGGCTTTGGTGACCGGTGCCGCGCAGGGGATCGGTGCCGCCGTCGTTCGTGCCATGGCAGGGGTTGGGGCCACCGTCATTGCAGCCGACCTGCGCGATGTTTACGACTCCTTTTCGGAACTGCCCAATGTGCGTGGGCTGTCCTGCGACGTATCTGACCCCGAGAGTGTGGATATGCTCTTTCGTTCGGTTTCCGATACCGAAGGTCAGCTGGACTTTGCGATCAACGCGGCAGGCATTCTGTTCGAGGCGCAGTTGGTGAACCTGCAGGCAGCTGAATTCGACCGGATGATAGCGGTCAACCTGCGCGGTTCGTTCCTGATTGCGCAGGGTGCCGCACGGGTGATGATGCAGGCCGGGTCCGGGCGGATCATTCTGATCGCATCTGAACTCGCCTATCTCGGACGTGCAGGTTACTCGGCCTACTGTGCTTCCAAGGCTGGGGTTGTGGGGCTGACCCGATCTCTTGCGCGCGAGCTTGCGCCCAAGATCACCGTCAACACGGTCGCACCGGGTCCTGTGGACACCCCCATGCTGGCGGTTGAGAACATGTCACGTGAGTGGATTGAGAAGGAATTCGATGTTCCACTGGGCCGGATCGCGCAACCTGGCGAGATCGGCGGACTGGTGCGGTTCCTGTGTGGACCCGACGCTGGGTATTTCACAGGACAAACACTCAGCCCCAATGGCGGTGCTGTCATGATATAGGGAGAAGAGCCTGTGAAACTAGCGAGACCGGTTCCCTGGCCAAATGGCGCCAAGGTTGCCTGCGCCATCACTCTGGACATGGATGCCGACAGCTTGGTCCACATTCACCACGGTGCGGGGGCACAGGACAAGCTGTCGGCGACATCAATGCTGCGATACGGACCGGACGTTGCGGTTCCCCGCATACTTGAGACCTTTCGGAAGTTTGATCTTAGGCAGAGTTTCTTCATTCCAGCCTGGTGTATCGAAAACCACGCCAGGACGGTCGAATCAATCGTTGCGGACGGTCATGAGGTCGGCTTTCACGGTTACATTCACGAAGCACCGAACAGCCTGTCCGATGCGCAGGAACATGAATGGATGTGCCGCTCGATCGAGGTCATCGAAAGGCACACCGGGCAACGTCCCCGCGGCAACCGGTCGCCCCTCTATCATATGTCAGCCAGAACGCCTGAGCTCTTGGTACGGGAGGGGTTTCTATATGACTCGTCACTGATGGGAGACGAAGTTCCGTATGTTCTTGAGACAGGGCTGGGGGATTTGGTTGAACTGCCGGTCAGCTGGGCAACGGACGACTGGCCACCTTATGTACACGCCCCGGATCTTGGGTACATGTTCCCGCCACAACCGCCAGACCGGGCCATGGAGGTTTTCATGGCTGAGTTCGAGGCGTTCCGCCACTCCCCGGGAGGTCTGTGGATTGCCGTCTGGCACCCCTTTGTCAGCGGGCGGCTGTCTCGTTGGCAGAGGGTGGAACAGATGATAGAGTATATGATCGAAACGGGCGATGTCTGGTTTGCAACTCTGGAAGAGATCGCTATTCACACCGATCGGCTCGCGACCGCTGGCGACTACGTGCCACGCCGAGACAGGTTGCCCTATTCTCGGGGATTGCAAGTCCCTTCGGGGTTGGTTGGGAAGGTGTGATATTCGGCCTCATCACTGAAGAGAAGTTGCCTATGTGCGGCGTGTGGGTCGATTACGATACGGAACTTGGACCCAGGCTCCGTTCCTGGAAGATAGGCGTATGTTTCAAGAACCTGCAATTAAGTGATAAATTGCCGTTCAGTCCAGTTGCCGAGATCCCTGAATTTCAACTTGGATGACCCCAAGCTGCGATTTGGGCTTTCTTGTAACGCGGGGTGAGCGAAGAGAGCTTGCCGCTTTGTTCAGCTCCCACCCCGCGACCTTCCCGCCTGCCGGTATGGACATGGCTTCGACCGCGTTACGCTGACGAGGGGGTGCAGAACGTTCCCGGTTTTGTGCGCAGGCATTGAACGCCGTCTAAAGCGATTGCGTCCTCGCGCGGGCCGGACGCTGCTGCGTGAGTCGGATGTGGAGGCTTTGCCGGGACGGTCCGACGGCACTCGTGGGACCTTGGGTGTGACGGTCCCGGCAACTGCGGCAGAGACAGCGAAACGAAGAGCAGAGCATGGTTTGCTGCGGAGGAAGACGAAACCGCATTTCCGCTACCGGCGAGTTCACGGCACCCCGAAAGCGCAGTTGTCGTTGGCGGAGAATTGTTGCGTGTGGGTGCCAGTGTCCGGGCCGTCCATCGTCAAATGGAAAAATGGTATCATAAAATGATACCATTTTTTGTTAAATTGGTTTTCTTGATACTAGAATATGCTCTATAATGGAATTATATTGCAAGATAAGCTGCTACAAGGAGACAGACCATGAATGTTCAAATCCATCCCGCTATGCTTAAAACGCTGCGCAAACGCCTCCATAAGTCGCAGGAAGAGCTTGCCAAGAGTAGCGAGAAGATGCTCCAAAAGGTCAGCATCGCAACCATAAAGCGCATCGAGGCATCGGACGACGCCGAGCCGTATATGGCGACCAGAACGGTGGCGGAAAGGCTTGCAACAACCCTTGGGGTGGGCGTTGAAGAATTAGCAAGAAGGCCCGCCGCAGATGATGCTGAAGACCTGCGGGAACCATCGGGATATCGAAAGCGCAAACTGCGGATCTCGATTGATCAGAGCAGCTGGCTTGCCTTTCGGATGGTGGAACATCGCTACGGTGTTCCCCTTCGTGGTCAGGTCGAAATGGCACCGCTTTGCATGGCGCTTCTTGCCGAGGGCAGCCTCGTCTGGCGCAGGCGGCGGCTGGCCGAAATCGATAACAAGGTGGAGGAACTCCATTCGCTGGGCGGCGGGAACTTTTCCTTCGCTAACGCTGTTTGGCGCGTGGAGGAGTTGGGCAATGGCGAAGATGAGTCGATTCGAAAGAGGGATCTGTTCGGAGAGAACATTCACGAAGAGACCTACGGTCTGGGCTACGACCCTAACGTCAATAACCCCTTCGCGGACTATCTCCGCAAACTGGGGGAGGACCTTCATAGGGCCAGCGACCAAGATGCCGAAACCCGGCCTGACCTGTCCATAGATGCCGAGGAACCGCTGAAACCGTCCGGCTTTCCGGATTTCATGATTGGTTCGCGTGAGCTTTCGGAACTCACGAACCACGACGTGAATGCAGCCTATGCGATCGCCTTCGGCCATGCCCGAATCTCTGAAATCCCGGACGAACTGCTTGGTGAGGGATGCGCCCCAGAATGCGCGAAATGGCTCGTTTCCCGTATTCCTGATGCGGAGCTTGCCGAACTAAAGGCGGAGGACAAGCGTTGGTGGGACGAGTTTCTTGGGGATTGCGCCAGTCCGGCAGAAGTGTCCAGTGAAACAGGGGAGCGCGAAAATGGCTGACCTTCAATTTACCGACCACGCGGAAGTGCGGATGCGCCAGCGAGGCTACCGGAAGTCTGACATCGGTTTGCTGCTCAATGTGGCGACGCGTCTTTCCGACGACGCGTTCTTCCTGAGCGACAAAGACGTGGCCCGCGAGGTCGAGCTGCGACGGAGTGAAATACAGGATCTCGAACGCATGCGCGGAACCAGGCTTGTGGTCGTGGGGAAAACCGTTGTCACCGTCCACCACGCTGAGCGGAAACGGTCCCGGAAATGCGGCGGCAGGCGGAGAGGCATGTGATGTATGGCGCGGTCTCTTGACGGCGGTCACTCAAAAAACTTGACAAGAAATGTGTATTGTTTCTTGACACCGAAAAAAACGTGACATATTTTCTGTATCGTTTAGCGACGTAAAGTCAGGAGACGTTCAGGTGAAACGGGCATGACACTAGCCGAACTCGCGGCCTGTTTGGGTGTGCCGCCCCGTCAGGTGCGCTTCATGATCGCCGAGGGCATTCTGCCGCCGGCGACACGCACGGGGCGGTCAGCGGACGCCTATGACGAGACGCATTTGGTAAAGGGCCAACGGTATCTGGCCTTGCACCGTCTGGGTATGAAGCCCGGTTCGATCCGGGTGCTGATGGCCTTCGAAGATGCAACGCCGATCCTGCAGGAGCATGGCGTGGAATTGAGGGTCGATCCGAACGTGTCGCCTGAGGAACTGGACTTGGACGCCATCTTGGAAGCGGTTCGGGCGGCGCTTCGGACCTACATGAACAGGAGATAGAGAATGCAGCAAACCCCACTATGCCATCAACTTGAAACGCTCCATGACGGATTGACGACGTTCCGCCATGGTGAGCCGGTGCCATCGCCGCTTCTGACCACCCAAATCAATGTCCGCGTCATGGCGGGCCTTGCGATCGTCACGACGGTTCGCCGCTTTCGCAACGCCGAAGACTCGCCTATCGAGGCGGTGTTGACCTTTCCTGTCGGCTTTGACGCTGTCGTGACCGGCTTGATCGCCACAGTCGACGGACGGCGCCTGATCGGTACCGCTAAAGAGGCATCGGAAGCACGCGACGATTATGAAGACGCCCTTGACGAGGGACGGTTGGGTGTGCTGCACGAGGAGGCGCTGCGGGGTATACACGTGCTTTCGGTCGGTGCCTTGCGCCCGAGCGGCAAGGTTGAGGTGGAATTGCAGCAGGTGGTTCCGCTTGCCGATGCGGGAGGTGTTCCGTTTCTGCGCCTTCCCATGACTGCAGGCCATATCTATGGTGCGTCGCCCCTTCTGCCGTCGGACGATCTGGCGACGGCGGTGGGAGTGCGTCACGAGGCCGTGCTGATGGTATCGACGGATCAGGGGCGTGCGGTGATGGATGGGCGCATTCTTGCGCCAGACCAGTCCAACGAAATCCTTCTGGACCGTGCGGTCGAACTGCGAATCGAGGGCGGCGCCTTCGGGACGCTTGGTGGCCGTTCCGCGGATGGAAGGGCCGTCGAGCTTTCGTTCGAGGCGGCTCAGAGCGGCGAGGCCATGCTCGACGTACACGTGATTGTCGACCGCTCCGGCTCGACAGGAAGCACGGTCGGCGACGGGACGACTTCCGTCTGGCAGGCGATGCGCGATGGGCTTGTTTGGGAGCTGTCGCGGCTGCATCCTACCGACCGCGTCACGCTCTGGCAGTTCGACAATGAATGCGAGTGCATTGGATCAGCTACGGGCGAAGCCTGTTCGAAGCTTGCAGCGAGGCTCGATGGCCCGCGCGGCGGTACAGAACTTGGGGAGGCGGTCCGGGCGGCCATTGGTTCGGGCGCCAAGGATGTCCTCGTCCTGACCGATGGGCAGACTTGGGCACACATCGTTGACGACCTGAAGGCGGAACGCCTGCGCATCTCCGCCATCCTTGCTGGGCCTGGCAGCCTCGACGCGAACATCGGACACCTTTGCGCATTGACGGGCGGTCAGGTTCTCTACGCACCGGGTCGTGACGTGGGTGCTGCTCTGCGATCCGCATTCGCAGGCCTTCGATTTTCCACGGCGGCGACAGAAGGGCGAGCGCTGAATGGCAAACCGGATTGGCTGGCAGTTCGCCGCGGCGGGGTTGCGATTCAGGCATTTTGGTCAAACGTCGATGGTCGTGAGGCGGATTCAGCGGGTGTCGCCGTTGGTCGCTTTGCGGCAGCCCTGGCATTACCGCTTCTTGAAGCCAAGGCGGGCGAGGCGTGGGCCAAGGATCATTGCCTGTGCACTCATTCCACGAGTCTTGTACTCGTCGATGACGCGGGCGAGGCGACCGAAGGCCTTTCCCAACTGCGCAAGGTGCCTTTGATGGCATTGAATAAAGAACTCGTTGGAAAGTCGTATCGCTCCGCGAGAGCAGTATCGATGAGTCGGTCTATCGGTCAGACATCAAAGGCTCCGGAAGATGTTATCGGATCATATGCCTTTAGAACTGGTCCGCGCACTTTTGAAAGCTTGCCGATTCACCTTGGCGATCTGGATTCTCCATCAAACGCCATGCATCAAGACTTCGATGCTGCAACCGCACTGTTCGCGAACATCGCTTGGGACGCGCATGGCGACGACTTCCTGGAAGGCGATCTAACTGGACTATCAAATAGGCAGACGGCGGCGGTTGAGCAGCTGGCCGCTGGTATCCTGAGTGACAGCCGCTGGAAGGCCGCGTCAACCGAAGAGCGCAACAACGCCTCGATTTTCGCCTTGGGACTGATTGCCCGCCGGACGGGTGACCGGCTCGCTATGCGCTTCGCGAGGCGGGCCCTCAAAGGAGCCCCGAAATGGGTGCTGGCGCTGGCATAGAGTCTTGCCGGGAGGTCACAGGCGTCCGCGAAAAGGACATGTCAAGTCGGAACGGTGCATTTCAGAGATTCGGTGAGCGGATCATGGGAGTGTTCAGGATGTTGTGGAACAGGATATGGCAGGGCAGGGGGTTCTATGCGGACCCTGACGCTTTTCCGACATTGGATGTAGACGCCATCGGGCGTGGCATGAGGCTTGAGCGACGCGGCACTCGGGACGGCATGTCGGGGCTTCCGAGCCCCGGCGCCGTAAGCCTGTCGGAAGCCGAGCGGGAGGTTGTCGCGAGAATCGGCGACCTTCGAAAGAAGGGACTCGCGCATTATGACCTCCAGATCGATGCCTATGCGAGCAGAATCCGGGGAGTGCGCGGAGAGCGCGAGAACGTCGAGGTTGAGGCTGGCCAGTTCAGGACGGCACTCGAAGTCGAGAGCCAGCGTTGCGCCAACCACCTCTACAATGCGATTGAGCTGGTGATGGGCCATCATGCTCGGGTCGAAGCATATCGCAGAAGGCACCGTCTGGTCGGCCCTCCCGACGAACCCAAGAACGCTGTCTATATGATCGGTTTCATCCTGATCGTGTTCGTGATCGAGGTCGCGCTGAGCGGCACGCTGTTTGCCGACAAGAACATGATGGGGCTTGTCGGCGGCATGGGCATCGCGATTGTCATCTCGGGCGTGAACGTCGTGGCCTGCCTGCTTTGCGGCCTCGGAACGCGCTACGTCAACCTGCGTTCACCGGGAAGCAAGCTTTTTGGAGGGATGGCGTTTCTGCTGTTTCTCGGGATCTTTGTGGGATTGAACCTGACCGTAGCCCATTTCCGGGATGCGCTGGAGTTGCACGAATGGGACGAAGCGGCGTTCCAGGCCATCATCAGCCTTCGCGAGAACGTTCTCGGCATCGATTCCTTCAATTCATGGATAGTGGCTGCTTTCGGTGGTATCGTGAGCGTCATTTCCTTCATCGAAGGCCTCATCTGGTATGACCGGCACCCCGGATTCAACCGGACCTTTAACGCGCTGCAAGATGCCGTTCGGGGCTACGCCAGACAATACGGGCAGGCTCAGGACCAGCTTGAGGAAGTCTTCGCCAATGCCCGCGACGGCCTCAAGGGACATGCCCGGAGAATGCGGGCAGGCATTCAATCGGCCGTGGATGCCGTCGAACATCGGTCAACGCTGACTCGGCAACTCGACATGTTCCTTGAGGACTGTGACCGGGCGGTGAACCTGCTGCACGCCCGTTACCGCGACAGCAACATCGCGGCGCGGACGGAGCCGCCACCAAAGCACTTCGATGAGGAATTCAGCTACGGGGAACGGTCGCATCGCGGCCATGCACCGCGGGTCGACACTCTGGAAGCCAAGGCTGAAATCGAAAAGGTCGATCAGATCGTCGAAAGTGGCGTCAGCGACATCCTGCGAACCCGCGAACGCGCAATCTCCGCGTTCCCCACGGTGCGTCAGCTTAGGGACCGACTCCATGGGTCGTCAATTTATGGAGCATCTGGGTGCGGCGTCGACAAGACGTCGGATGGCGCGGCGAACGTAAGGAGTGTGGACGGATGAGACGTCTCGGAGAGTCCGACAGATCAATTCGATCAGGGACCGTTCTCGGCGCCTTGATGATTCTTGTTGCGTTCGCTGCGCTGGGCGCGATCGCTCTCAATGCCTTTGATCGGGTCCGCAGCCCCGGGCTTGATGGGGATCTGTGCCCAGCTGACGGTCCGGTGGCCCACCTTGCCATCCTGCTTGACACGACCGACCCTCTGGTGCCTGCGCAGCACCAGCGAACCCGCCAGATCCTCGACATGAAGATCGCTGACGTTCCAGTCGGCACCCGCGTCAGCTTCTCCACCGTGAACCCGGATCCCGGCATCCGGGAGCGTGCGTTCAGGAGCGTCTGCAAGCCCCCCTCGGAAGACGACGTATCCATCCTGACAGAAAACCCGCGCATGGTGCAGGAGAGGTATCAGGAGCAGTTTCTTGATCCGATTGATGATGCTATATCCCGCCTCCTGAAGGTTCCTGAGGCAGCAAGCTCTCCCATCATGGAAAGCCTTCAGGAGTTCGCCAGCCGAATCCGCGGGTTCACGACCACGGATCGGCCACGCGAACTGGTGATCATGTCCGATCTCATGCAGCACAGCCCCGCCTTCAGCTTCTATCGAGGGGAAGACTGGAACTCATTCTACCATGCGAACGGTCCTGAGCGGTTCGGTCTCGCCTTCAGCAATGCCGCCATCACAGTGCTTCGGCTCCCACGCGTCGTCGACATGGCCCCTGTCGTGGATGACTTCTGGGTGCGATATCTTATGCTTCAGGGCTTCGGCGATATCAATGTCATCTCGGTTGGGGATCTTTGACCATGGCGATTCGTCCGGAGTCTCGCCGAACGGCACCCCTTGACCGGGAATGGACGGACACGGCCGTCCTCGTCGGTGCCTTTCTGCTCGGCATTGGCTCCAGCCTGACCCTCAGGGTCGGCGAATTGCCTGCTTGGCTGCCCGCGCTCACGTCCGGTGCCGTCGTCGTCTCCTACGCGGCCATCGCCTTCGCGTCAGGGCGAGCCCGTCTGGAGCCCGACCAGACTGGCGACAACGCTTACTATCTGGGTTTTGTGCTGACACTGACGTCGCTAGCCTGGACGCTCTACGAACTCGGGCCGAAGTCAGCGGGCATGGAACACGTGATATCGGGCTTCGGGGTTGCCCTCTCTTCGACCATTGTAGGCGTAATTGTCCGTGTCATCCTGCTGCAGTATCGCGTGGATCTCGTCGCTCGAGAAAAGGAGGCGCGGTTTCAGCTGAACGACGCGATGCGCCGCTTTCATGTAGAGGTCGAGGATGTCGTACGGAGCACAAAGCTTCTCGGTGCCGAGATCCGGCAGTCGCTCGATGAACATCACCGCCGTATGGCGGAAAGCTCCGGCGCATCCGCCGACGTATTCAGGCGCAGCCTTGAAGAGACGGCCAAGGCGATGTCCGAGGGTACGGGTGGCCTGCGGACCGAAATCAGGCGCTGCATCGACGAGATGTCGCTGGCCCACACTGAGAACAGGAAGCGCGAGGTCGCGATGATGGAGGAAGCCGCGACCTCCATGCAGGCGGCGATCGGCTCGATCGCAGGAACGCTCGAAAGAAGCATGGGCGAAGTCGAGGCGAAAATGGCGAAGGCATCGGATATGACTGTCCGGATCAACGCGGCTATGGAAAGCATGACGAAGCGGTTGGAGCGCTCCGTCCGGCAGGTTTCGGGAACCGGAATGACGTGGTGGAGAATCTTCGGGCTTCTAAACCGCAGCAGAGAGGGTGGTCGCGATCAAAATGAATGATGTGCTGATCGATAAAGATGCAAGCTACCGTCGGGGCACGATTATGGGACTCACCGCAGCAGAAGCGTTCATGCTGATATGCTTCGCCCTGTTGCTGTTGCTTACATTGGGTCTTCGGGCGGGTGATGCTGGACGGGACGAATCCGGACGGGATCGGGATTTCGTTCGTCCTATCGCATCGCAGCCTCGATTTCTTGAGCCCGGCCGGCCGGGTGTTGTCACGGAAGTCACCGAGCGCACGGATGCTGCCCGAGAGGCTTCCGAAAGCGAGACCATGGCGACGCGAAGGGCGAAAGGCCTCGAACTGGAAGCCCGGTTCGGAACCTTGGACCTGGATATTATGGAGCACCGATTGCGGCTCATGGACAACGATCGGCTTCGGACGCTGCTCGAGAGCGTGCAGGATCTCTCCGAAGACGAACTCCTGAAGCTCACGGATCTGGTCTCGACAGAGGATTTGGCAAAGAGGCTTCAGGATATTGAGGCATACGAACGGATCGGATTGACGCCGGAAGAGGTCATGCGGTTGCAATCCCAGGGGAGACGCGCCGATGATTCACGCCGGAAACCCGAGTTGACGGGGGCCGATGTGGCGAGCCAGCTTCGCGCCAAAGTCGGCAACAGGATAAAGGATCTCGGCTGCCGAATCCTCGATGACGGCCACGTGATCTGCCCAGAAAGCGTTTCGTTCAACGCTGGTTCCGCTACGATCCAGCCCGCCTTTGACAGGGTGCTCCAGGATTTCTGCCGCCTTTGGTTCGAAGTTCTGCACGGGGAAAGTCGCCACATCGAGACGGTGCGGATTGAGGGCCACGCTTCTTCCGAATTCGGCGACCTGACACAGCGGCAGGCTTTCGACGCAAATTTGGACCTGAGCCAGCGGCGCGCCTCCGCAGTGCTTAGGAAATGCCTCGATTATGGCGGCCACGACAGGATCACCGAATGGGCGCGCAGCAGAATTGCAGCAGTCGGATATTCATCGGCTCGCCCCGTCGTCCGAAACGGGGCTGAAGACCGGCAGGCTTCACGTCGCGTCGTCTTCGCGATCGACATGAGGTCGGAAGAATAACTTGCTAGCAATGAAGTTCCGGAACTGTTTGGCCAATCGATGCAATTCCCCTACGATCAGAGTTATATTGGCTACGAGATCTTTCAGCCGCCGAAGCCCTCGAGAGCCCGGGTCCGCCGAACCCGTGCGCGAACTGGTCGAGGAAATCCGTAGAGGTGGCAAATCTTCGTTCGAGATACGCCGATCCAGATATGGGTTCTGAACCATGACGTCACGCAGCGAACTATTGGAAATCATTGTAAACGGCGAGAATTCCGGTGTGGGATTCAAGAAGGACGGTCTGCACACCCAGGATCTGGCGAAGGAACTGGTCGCCTTCTCGAACCTGCAAGGTGGCATGGTGCTGCTTGGAGTCGAAGACGATGGAACATTGGCGGGTCTGACGCGGGACGAACTCGAAGAATGGGTGATGGATGTATGCCGCGACAAGATCAGACCGGCAATCGTTCCGTTCTTCGAAGTGGTTCGTGGTGTCAAAGACAATTACGATATTGCGATCATCCGCGTGACCCTTGGCTACTGCGTGCATGCGCTTTGGCACAACAGTGCCAACAGATACCTGATACGGGTAGGCACGCAGAGTCGGGAAGCCAGTCACGAGGAACTCGCACGCCTATTCCAGCAAAGAGGTTCAGTGCGGACCGAATTGCAGCCCGTGTCCGGTACCGCGCTCGTGAATCTGGACCGGCGGCGCCTGCGAAGTTATTTTGTGGACATCCGCCAGCAGGATGTGCCGACCGACGAAGATGAGGAAGGATGGCGATCACTTCTGATCAACACCGAGATCATGGCCGGGGAAGGCGCAACCGTCGGCGGCATGTTGCTGTTCGGCAAGACACCAAACCGATTTCTTCCTCATGCGGGAATAGACGCGGTCGCATATCCCGGCACTGAACAGGACTATGAGGCACGGGAGCGCACGACGCTTCGCGGCCCCATGACTCCTTTGCTGAGCGAAGGCGGTGATATCATTGAAAACGGTCTAGTGGAACAGGCGCTTGATTTTGTGCAGCGTAACACACATATGATTGTCAAGGCAAAAGGTGGCAGGCGCGTGGAGTGTCCGGTTTATCCTCTCGATGCCCTTCGCGAAGGTATCGTCAACGCTCTCATTCATCGGGATTACCTGCTCACGAGCACAAATGTCGAGTTGGCGATATATGCGAACAGGCTGGAAATTGTCTCACCGGGGCGACTGCCAAATGGCATGACGCCGAATCGCATGCGGTTAGGGACGCGGACTGCGCGAAACCAATTGCTGAAAGACATGATGCGCGACTATCGGTATCTCGAACCCATGGGAATGGGGATTTCCCGAAAAATCGTCAAGGGCATGAAGGAGCACAACGGCACTGAACCAGATCTGATCGAACAAGACGAAAGATTCACCGTGCGGTTGCTCGCGCAAGCCCCGAAAAAGTAACTCAAAATGCCGTATTGCCGTTTGCTAAATCTTGCTTACTTGGCCTGACCAATATGACGGAGAGTCTTCCATCCGCGAACCATATGTTCGCCACTTGACGCCAAGTTATTGAAACCCCACTTCCATTCAGAAGTGCAACACCGGCCATTCCCTCCACGAGGGCGTAGCCCTCGTGGAGGGAATGGCCGGAAGGCGGGGTTTCCCGCACCTCGGGAACAAATGCGCCGCTTGGGCCGCCAAAGGCTCAAGAGATGGCTGCCTGGCAGCCGGTCGAATGGCGGTTCAGGAGCGACGACGCGTGAATGGAACACCCATCACTTCAATAATGTCGGCTTACGCAGTGACTATGTCCGAGCATATCCCACTGATACCACCGGTAAGGAAGCCCACCGAGATCATCCCTTGGTTCCTTCAACAGGTGATCTGTGAAGTCCCACCAAAGAACGACCTTGAGTTCATGTAGCTTTCTGCCGGAACGCCAGCCAGATCAGTGCGCCTGTCGCGATCGCCAAAAATGGTGCCATCGCAAGGTTCACCGCAGTCCACCCCTCCTGGGCTGACCCTCCGGAACAGTTCATCAGCCCACCGCTCGCAAGCGACGCCATCGTCACGCAGCCAAATACGATCATGTCGTTCATGCCTTGAGCGCGACCACGCTCCTCCGGCAGATGGGATTCCGCCAGCATCGCTGTCGCACCGATGAAACCGAAATTCCAGCCAAGACCCAGAAATATCAGTGCGATGAAGAAATTTGGCAGTTCAACCCCCACAAGCCCCACGACACCTGCGGCCGCAAGTATCAGCAAGCCGGTCGCGACGATCCGCTCGGCCCCGAACCGTCCGATCAGGTGGCCGGTGAAGAAGCTCGGCGCAAACATTGCCAGGACATGGGCCGACACGATGTCGGCGGCATTTCCCTGCGTAAAACCGCAGCCGACAACCGCCAATGGCGTCGATGTCATCACAAGATTCATCAGCGCGTAGCTGACCATGGAACAGATGATTGCCACCGCAATGCGAGGGGTCTTGAGCAATTCTGTGTAGCTACGCCCCTTTGGCTCGCTGCCCACCGGTGAGGGCGGTCGAGGGATATCGAGAAGTGGTAGAAGTGGAATTCCGAGAATGTTGACCGCAATAACCGCAAGGTAGATGCCAAGGAAAGGGACTGCGAGAATATCTGCGGTGAGCTTCGCGATCTGTGGCCCGATGATCGCTGCGGCAAGTCCGCCGGCCATAACGTATGAAATCGCCTTGGGCCTGAACTCGTCGGATGCCGTATCCGCTGCCGCAAAGCGATAGAAGCCATGCGCAGACATATAGACTCCGGTAAAGAACGAGCCGATCAGGAAAATGACGAAGCTTTGGGTGAGCAGCCCCCAGGCTCCTATGGAGCCACCCAGAATCCCACCGGTGATGCCAACCAGGAATCCAGCCTGCCGACCAAATCGCTGCATGATGTTCGAAATCGGAGTCGCTGCGAACATTGAACCCAGAACTATCAGTGAGATCGGTAACGTTGCGAAGCAGGGATTCGGGGCTAGTGACTGCCCAGCCAGGCCACCAAATGCGAAAATCATCGGCATCTGTGCCCCGAGGATTGCCTGTGCGGCCACAAGGACTGCAACGTTTCGGTAGGCGCGCCGATTGTCCGAGAATGAGGTGTTGACTGAAATCGCCATTTGGCACCGCTTATCCACTCCTACGGGATTGTAAAACCACTATTTCGCCAGATCTATTACATGGGCGAACGAGCCACTGACGCGACCAACGCTAAGCCCCATCGGTGGTAGATCTACGCCTTCGGCGTCACTCGCCCGGAACAGAGGATTCCCCTTTGCGCACATCGTGGTCGCGTAGTGGAATTCATGGGCCGCAAGCGCCGTTCGGAAAGGACCACCGAGAGGAGAGAGACGGCGATAGCCCAGATGTAACTCGGGTTCGGCAATGCT
Source organism: Paracoccaceae bacterium (assembly GCA_965203605.1). Taxonomy (GTDB): domain Bacteria; phylum Pseudomonadota; class Alphaproteobacteria; order Rhodobacterales; family Rhodobacteraceae; genus JAPOUP01. Next base: position 1,075,315 of record OZ241902.1, read on the forward strand.
TGTATGGAGCGGCAAGAGCCCCGCCATCCGATGAGGAATCCCATTCGAGTCTACAAGGGATTCTCCCAAAACCATATATCCCCCACATTCGCCATAGATCAAAGTATGTTGAGCCGCTTTCCTAAGGCTATACATAAAGTTATCCGCGGATGTGATCTGGCCAGCGTACAGTTCCGGATAACCGCCTGGCAACATGATCAGATCGGCATCAGGGACCGGCTCATCCGCAAGCGGAGAGAACGTGACAATCTCGGATCCTAACCGCCGCCAGTCATTGAGAAGATGTGGATAGGAAAACGCGAAGGCAGCATCCTGCGCAATTGCGATCCTTTGGGCGGGCGGTTCCAGGCAGGTAGCAGGTCTGGCTTTCGGTAGTTCACCTGCCAGATGCAGAAGCGCGTCGAGGTCTATCGAATTGCCGATGACCTCAGCGGCGGATTCGAGAAACTCCTCAAGATCTGGATGTTCCTGCGCCTGCATCAAGCCGAGATACCGCGATGGATGGGCAAGACCAGCCCTGCGCAATACGCTTCCCAGGACTGGAATGCCACTTGGCTTCAAAGCCATACGTAGCAGGCGTTCATGACGGACACTGCCGACACGGTTCAGTACGATGCCGACAATTTCGATGCTGGCATCGTGTTGGGCGAATCCAGACACAAGGGGCGCGACCGAATGGGCAATTCGTGCGACATCGATGATAAGCACCACCGGAATTCGAAGTATTCTTGCCAGGTCGGCAGTAGCGCCCCTCCCGTCGGGAGGCGCGCCGTCAAACAGTCCCATTGCTCCTTCAACGAGGAGCAGGTCATCAGTCCATGCCAATTCTCGAATTCGATCGGAGGACATTGCCCATGCGTCTAGGTTGAGACAAGGCGCTCCGCACGCCGCCTCATGGAATCTAGGATCAATGTAGTCGGGACCGGATTTCGCGCCTCGGACTGATATGCCTCGTTGTCTAAATGAGCGCAGGAGACCTAGAGTGACGAGTGTTTTGCCACTTCCAGAGGTCGTCGATGAGAGAATCAGGCCCGTCATGCTGCGGTTTTCGTCAGGTATAGGCAGGCGTCATTTGGTTGCAAGGTACCGCATTGCCTTCTGGAACTTTGTCAGTTGCGGCCTATGTCCAGCGTGATGCTGTACCTTCTGTGGTATAGAGGGATTGATGAGAGTTTCATGCATAAGTTGCAACTGCTGCACTTCGGAGAATAGCCTGTCCCTGTCCTGTTGGAGTTCAACCCTCAGAAACGATGGCTTGCGAGCTGATTTTCGGAAAAAGGCAACCCCGTCCCCTTTGGCGTACAGCGAAACTGGGAGGGGAATGAACTGGTTGTGCCATTTCGCGCTTATGTCCTGCAGTAGGGGTGATCGAAAGCCCGTGATCCACGCGAATCACTCGATTTGCCGCTAGTGACAGTTTGGCTATATAGCGAACAATGAACCACAGGACAAAAGTGCAGTTAAGACGGGGTTGGACCACCGGAGCCTGTGCGACCGCTGCAGCAAAGGCGGCGTTGGTGCGGCTTTGGGGCGCTGATTTTCCAAACGAAGTCACCATTACTCTACCGCGAGGTGAGATCGCCAGTTTTGTCGTGGCGCACACGCGGGCGGAAGCTGATTGGGTCGAGGTAGGTATAATCAAGGATGCCGGCGACGATCCAGATGTAACTCACGGTGCCTTGATCATCGTGCGCGTGTCCGAGTCGGATGAAGGAGTGGTATTCAGTGCAGGTGAAGGCGTTGGCACCATCACCAAACATGGCTTGGCCATTCCACCGGGAGAACCGGCGATCAATCCCATACCACGCCAGATGATTGAGAAAGTCGTTAAGGAATGCGCCACAGCATTTGGGAAAAAAACAAATGTCTCGGTAACAATCTCGATTCCGGGTGGCGCGGAGCTTGCGCTGAGGACATGGAATCCTCGCCTTGGAATCGAAGGCGGCTTATCCATACTCGGAACGACAGGAATCGTCAGGCCCTTCAGCTGTTCAGCCTGGATTGCTTCGATCCATCGTGGAATTGACGTGGCTCGTGCCTCCGGGATCGCACATATTGCTGGCTGTACCGGATCAACAAGCGAACGGGCGGTTCAGGAGTTCCACGGTCTATCGGACCATGCGATGATCGACATGGGTGACTTTGTGGGAGGGATGCTGAAGTACCTTCGAAGAAAACCTGTAGAACGCCTGACGCTCGGGGGCGGCATCGGGAAAATGACGAAGCTGGCGCAAGGCGCGATGGATCTGCATTCCTCTCGTAGTCAGGTGGATCTCGAACAACTTGCAGCGGAATTCAATGCACCATCGGTCAGGTTGGCGGTAACCGCTTCGCACGCCGCGGCGATCATCGGGCCGGAGATGGCGCAGCAAATCGGCTCGACGGCACGGGAGCGAGTTGAGCATGTCCTTAAGGGTGCGGGAATTCGGGTAGATCTGATCGTGGTTGGCCGATCAGGCGAAATCCTTGCGAGGAGCGGCTAGTTGCGGCTCCTTCTGCTGGCGGGCAGCGGCGAGGCGCGTGCCATTGCCGAGAAACTTGCGGTTACGAAGGGTGTGGAGGGAATTGCGTCCTTGGCCGGCGTTACAAGAAAGCCCGCTGATCTGGCACTACCGACCCGAATCGGCGGATTTGGCGGTAACCAGGGATTCGAGAGCTATCTCTATGATGAAAGGATTGATGCGGTGCTCGACGCAACGCATCCATTCGCGGCCCGGATTACCGCACGAACGGCTCGGATTTGTCGGAGTAAAGGGCTGCCGCATTCCATTCTGCGAAGGCCGGAGTGGAGGCAGGGAATCCTGGATCGATGGCACTTCATTGACCGGGAGGAGGAGGTCGCTGGATTGATTCCACAAGGAATGACCGTGTTTCTGGCCACTGGAACACAGGGATTGGAGAGGTTTGCGAATCTTCGGGGACGCAAGGTGTTCTGTCGTCGAATCGATTGGCCTCGGAATCCGTTTCCGTTCGAGGGAGGAGAATACGTAATCGGCAGACCGCCGTTCAGCGTCGAGGACGAATCGTGCCTATTCACGCGACTTGCAGTTGACTGGTTGGTGGTGAAGAACTCCGGTGGAACAGCGAGCGGAAGCAAGTTGGAAGCGGCCCGGGAGCTCGGTATCGACGTGGCCCTGCTGCGCCGTCCTCCCATTCCGGATGCGGTCGTCCACAGCACCGTTCAGGAAGCGCTGGACTGGGTGCAGGAACTGAAATGATCAGTCGGATCATTGAAACGTCTGCTTGCGTCGCGGAGGGAGCGGCATTCCTTGCCGGAGTGGAGCCGAGATTTGCCGCTGCCCTTCGCGAGACGGGGCCACTACCACTACGACGGCGTCCAGACGGCTTTGGGCAATTGCTTGGTGCCATTGTAAGCCAGCAGGTGAGTGTCGCAGCCGCGAATTCCATCTGGAACCGAATCAAGGCGGCGGGCTTGGACGATCCGCAGAACATAGTGCGGGCAAGCGATGAGGACTTACGGGCTGCGGGGCTTAGCCGCCAGAAGATCCGCTATTCCCGTGCGCTGTCGGGTGCGGAAATTGACTATGATAGGCTGCGAAACTGCCCGGATGAGGAGGTGATCGAAACCCTGACTTCCGTTAGCGGAATTGGACGCTGGACCGCCGAGATCTATGCCATGTTCTCGCTTGGACGTGCCGATGTCTTCGCTTCGGGCGATCTGGCATTGCAGGAAGCAGCACGGATGCTGTTTGAGACCGGCGAGCGTCCGAACGACAGACAGCTTAGGGCAATGGCGGAAGCCTGGAAGCCATGGAGGGCAGTTGCGGCGAGACTTCTCTGGGCATATTACCGGGCGGCAAAGGGCAGGGAAGGCCTTCGATGACACGGACTCTGATCGATAGCCGTCGGGCGGCGAAATCCGGCAGCGTGAGCTCCGCTGTGGTGTTCCTGCATGGATATGGGGCCGATGGCACCGACCTGTTGGGCCTTGCCGACACGCTTGCACCGCATCTTCCAAACACCGTTTTTCGAGCTCCCGATGCTCCGCAACGATCCACGGTAAACCCGTTCGGATATCAATGGTTTCCGATTCCCTGGATGGACGGGGCGAGCGAGGCCGAGATGCATGCGGGATTCCAGAGGTCTGTTGCAGACATCAACCTGTATCTCGACAGGGTGCTTTCCGAGGAGGGAATTGATCATTCCGCCTTGGTATTGTTTGGTTTTTCCCAAGGTACGATGATGAGCCTACATGTTGCTCCGCGCCGTGCCTGTTCATTGGCGGCGGTAGTGGGATTCTCCGGAAGACTGTTGAATCCTCTGATATTGGCTGAAGAGGTCAAATCAAAGCCACCGGTTTTGCTCGTGCACGGCGACCAGGACGTAGTCGTACCCTTTGCATCACTGTCTGAAGCAAGCGATTCGCTTGTTGGATTGGAGTTCGAGGTGCGCACATATGTAATGAAGGGCGTTGGCCACGGAATCTCACCTGATGGGTTGGGTGTTGCCCAGGGCTTCATTCGCAGCAAGGTCGGGTTGGGCCAATAGGAGTCCTGCGGGAACTGCTGCGAACCGCCTCAAGCAAGTTTCATGGAATTGCCCTCAACATCAGCCACGCAGGTCGACTGATGGGACCAAAAATCGCGTATCGGTAATTTCCTATTGTCACAATTGTGTCGTGCGACTAAGCTAGCCGCTTGTGTGTGCACAGGATATAGGCAGGCTTGTCATTGTAACCACGACAAGTATTGCCAACATGATGTGCGATCCTGCCGCGGTTTGCGACAGGCAATTGGATGGAGGCGGAGACCGGAGTGGGCTTATGGATGGCGAGTTCAGAACATCCTTTGTGCGCGAGCCTAGCAGCCTGCGGCACACTCCAGCACTGGTGCTGAACGCCGATTACCGGCCGCTCAGTTACTATCCGCTGTCGCTCTGGTCTTGGCAGGAGGCGGTTAAGGCGGCATTCCTGGAAAGGGTGGACATCGTAGCAGAGTACGATGCTGTGGTCCGGAGTCCGTCGACCAAGATCAGGATTCCTTCGGTTGTGGTGCTCAAGGATTATGTTAGACCCCGAAAACAGGTGGCGTTCACACGCTTCAACCTATTCCTGCGTGACGAATTCCAGTGCCAGTACTGTGGTGCGGTTGGCGAGTTGACGTTTGATCATGTCGTGCCCCGGTCCAAGGGTGGTGTGACGAGCTGGGAAAATGTCGTGGCAGCATGTACCGTGTGTAATTTCAGGAAGGGGTCGCGGTCCCTGACCCAGGCTGGGTTGAGCCTGCGCAAGGCACCGCGTCGCCCTCAAGCCGAGGAACTCCGTAACATGGGTCGCAGGTTCCCCCCCAACCATCTGCACGAAACCTGGGTGGATTTCCTGTATTGGGATGCCGAGCTGGAAGAGTGAATGTATCGAGGTTGCCGGGGTATTCTGGACATTTGGCGAAGAATGTCCCACGGTCTGATGGGCCTCAATCCTAAGCGGTAGGCCGTCGAAACCCGGATACCTCTACAGTCCCGCACCGTGGCCATGGAACATGAGGCTGTTCCAATGGCGACGGTCGATCTGGAAGACTGGCGTTCCTTGGCCGAACACTGAACGGTATTGGAGTATGCCCATCAAGCGTTTTGGCGATTGATCCCCTACGGAAGCAGCTTTCTGTATTGAGTCTTGGCCTGCGGAATTGGTATCGATTGATTGAGGAAAACAAGACAGGCCTCGGATATTACCTTTTGTTGGATGGGCGCGGTGTCAAGGCGTTTTGCAATATCCCCCGATCCGGAAGATCCAACGTTGACGAGACCCGTGCAGGGCGTCGACCACGAAGGCAGAAAGCACTCGGTCAATGTCGTGACGGAACGTCCGCTTACCATCTTTCTGAATTCCCAGGAGATCGTCACAGCTATGACGATCGGTGACTACCCGAAGTATCTTGCGATCGGTTTTCTCTTCAATCAGGGCATGCTACGTAAGGAAGATAGAGTGATTTCAGTCGATTACGACGGTGAGCTTGACGTTGTTGTCGTCCGCACCGATCATGAGACGGACTATGAGGACAAGTTGAAGCGGAAGACCCGGACGTCAGGCTGCGCGGTCGGCACAGTTTTCGGTGACATGATGGAAGGGCTGCAGGGGACCTATCTTCCCGCCGTACCAGTGAGGACCAGCTGGCTGTATTCGCTTGCCCGTCAAATCAATACGGCTCCTAGCCTCTATCTTGCCGCCGGTGCGATCCACGGAACCGTTCTTTGCCGACAGGATGTTCCGCTGGTCTATATGGAGGATGTCGGTCGCCATAACGCTGTGGACAAGATTGCAGGCTGGATGTTCACGACAGGGACGCCCGCAGAGGACAAGATACTCTACACCACCGGTCGACTGACCTCCGAGATGGTCATCAAGACAGCACAGATGGGCATTCCAGCACTTGCGAGCCGTTCTGGCTTTACAGCCTGGGGAGTGGAGATTGCACGTGAAGTCAACCTGACGTTGGTCGGGCGCATGCGTGGCAAGCGATTCCTATGTCTGTCGGGTGAGGATCGATTGGTGTGGGATTCTGGATTCGATGGAGACGCTGAGCCCGCAGGAGGAGATCTTGTCCAAGGCGGCGTTAAGGATGGATGATTCCAGGCCACCGGGCATCATTCTCGCCGGCGGACTTTCGAGACGCATGGGTGGAGGTGACAAGACTCTCCTCAATCTAGGTGACCGTCCCGTACTTGCGCATGTCATCGAGCGGCTGCAAGAACAGGTTTGCGCGACGGCCCTGAACGCAAACGGCGACCCATCGCGCTTTGACGGGTTTGATTTACCAATTCTTCCGGATTCGGAACCCAACTTCCCCGGTCCGCTTGCAGGCGTGCTGGCGGGCTTGGACTGGGCAGCAGGGCAGGGTGCGACGCGTGTCGTGACTGTGGCAGCGGACTCACCGTTCTTCCCCGTCGATCTCGTTCCTAGGTTGGAGGAGGCTGCGGAGAATGCCCCGATAGCACTTGCAGCCACGCAGGAAGCGGATCAGGGGACAGTTCGGCATCCGACATTCGGACTATGGCCCGTTGCCCTTCGTGAAGACCTTCGGTGCGCATTGCGAGCCGGTCTACGAAAGATTGTTGCCTGGACCGACAGACATGGTGCGGCGTTGGCGAGCTTCAACCCAACTCCCGTTGACCCATTCTTCAATCTCAATCGTCCTGAGGATATGTTGCGGGCGGAGTCCATGGTCGAGGCACGGGAGTGATGGAGGTTTTTGGCGTTGTTGGCTGGAAGAACACCGGCAAGACGGGGCTTATGGAGCGACTGGTCGCCGAGATCACCTCCCGTGGTCTAACCGTCTCGACCATCAAGCATGCCCACCACAGTGTGGACCTTGACCAGCCCGGTAAGGACAGCTACCGTCATCGCGTTTCTGGCGCGACCGAAGTTCTTCTTGCATCGGCAAGCCGATGGGCATTGATGACAGAGCTTCGCGGTGCTCAGGAACCAGCCTTGGATGTACTGCTCAGTCGGTTGTGTCCAGTCGACCTTGTGCTGGTCGAGGGCTATAAGCGCGACCGTCATCTAAAGATAGAGACCCATCGGGCCGTGACCGGAAGTTCCCTGATCGCAGGTGCGGATCCTACGGTTCTGGCCGTCGCGAGTGACACCACCCACCCGGGTCTGGGTAAACCGGTTCTGCACCTCGGGGCAACGGCGCTGATCGCGGACTTTGTGCTCAAATCCGTTGGATTGAGGAACAGAGAAACTGCGGACTTCTGAATGAAACCACCGCCGCTCAGGAATGACTGTTTCGCCCTTCCGCCCGGGGTGCACTGGACCCCCGTGAAAGAGGCCCATCAACGCCTGCGGTCCGCAATGGTCTGTGTGACCGCAACCGAGTCGCTGGGTGTCGAGGCGGCCGCAGGACGGTTTGTCGCGAACGACGTTCATGCACTGCGTCCCAATCCTGCCTCATCGAACTCAGCTGTCGACGGTTTCGGTTTCGGTGGCCCAGTATCCGATGGTGTGCAGAACATGCCCTTGGCTGATGGGCGAGCGGCGGCGGGATCACCGTTTGCGGGAGAGTTGCCCGCAGGGGTCGCCTTAAGGATCCTGACAGGTGCCAGTTTGCCGTCTGGTGTCGATACAGTGGTGCTGGACGAGGACGTAAGCGTCGACGACGGGTTCATCGCTTTCCATGGGCCGATAAAGAAAGGGGCGAACACGCGCTCGGTAGGAGAGGACGTGCCTGCGGGAGGCAAGGTGGTCTCCGCGGGTACCCGGCTTGGGCCACCTCATATCGCATTGCTTGCGGCAACTGGGATTGATGCCGTTGCCGTGCATCGTCAATTGCGTGTGGGCGTTCTTTCGACGGGAAATGAATTGCGTCCGGTCGGCAGTTCAGCGTCGAGTGATCAAGTCATTGACGCCAACCGTCCGATGCTGCTGTCCCTGTTTGAGCAGTGGGATTTCGCACCCGTTGATCTGGGGCACATTGGCGACGACCGGACGCAACTGCGTGATCGCCTGGATATTGCGGTGGGGGAGGTCGATGTCATCGTAACCACTGGAGGTGCGTCGGCAGGAGATGAGGACCATGTCTCCAGCCTTCTGAATGAAACTGGAACCATGGCGCTGTGGCGAATCGCAGTCAAGCCTGGCCGGCCGCTGGCTCTGGCAACATGGCATGGTGTTCCGGTGTTTGGTTTACCGGGAAATCCTGTCGCTGCATTTGTCTGCGCATTGCTGTTCGCCGAACCGGCATTCCGGTTGCTCGCAGGAGGTTTATGGAGACTGCCGCAGCGTTTTATTGTTCCCGCTGGATTCACCAAACGCAAGAGAGGAGGGCGGCGTGAATATCTCCGGTCTCGGTTGACGCGAGAAGGTGTCGCGGAGGTGTTCACTTCGGAAGGCTCGGGCAGGATATCGGGCTTGGCTTGGGCAAGGGGATTGGTGGAACTGGACGATGATGCCCTTGAAATCAAACCAGGAGATCCTGTAAAATATCTGCCATTTACCTCCTGCTATGCGGACTGATACCAAACCAAATTAATAATGTGCCCAGAACAAATGTGGAACATCATGCTGTGTGACACGGCAACATTCCGCGTGTGACCGGTGGCGCCGTCCTGTATCCTGTGCCTTGGAAACATGCGGAAGGAGAGAACGGCATGCCTGCGAAAGTCACGGTGTCGCGCACCGACCACACACCCGGACACCTACGCGAACTGGCCTCGAAGCGCAGGTTCCGCGACCGCCGCCACCGGCTGCGCGCCATCGCCCCGGTCATGGAGGACGGTCTGTCCAGGGCTGGGGTGGCCTCCGGCGCGGGCGTCGGTGCCCGGACGCTCCGCGACCGGGTCGTCCGGTACAGCGCCGACGGTCTGGACGGCCTGCGGGACGCCGCCCGGCCGGGGGCGCCGCCGAAGCTGGAAAGCGGGCAGGCCGGGGAGGGGCAGGACCCCATAAGCGTTAACCTGTTTTTCGCCGCAAATTTCGACACCTTTCAATGTCCAGAACGGCAGTCAACAGGTGGCTCATCCGCAGATCCCGCCGGTTTTTTTCCTTTCGCTGGCCACTGGAGCCAGTGGGATGGGGGACTCCACTTCATTCAACCCTTGTCCCAAGAACAGGTTAACGCCTATGGGGCCGGACCCCGACGCGGGCGGGCCGTCGCACCGGGCTGTCGCGGACATCCGGGCGGGCGTCCCAGCCCGCTTCGGGGTGGGGTGCGCGCTGGAGGGCGCGGGTGGGGCGGAAGGGCATGCTGCCGGGGGTCCGGGCGCGGAAAGGGACGCGCCCGCGCATCGTGAGGGACCACCGGTACGGACACCTGTACCTGTTCCCCCCCGCCTGTCCCGCCACCGGCGACGCGGTCGGGCATGTCTGCGGCAGGGCCAGCACCGCGGAGACGGACCGGCACCTCCGCGACATCGGGGAGCGGGTCCCCGCCGGAAAGCGCGCCCTGGTGGTCCCCGGCGGGGCGGGCCGGCACCGGTCGGGGGACCTGGGGATACCGGACAGCGTCTCCCTGCTCCGGCTGCCGCCCACGGCCCGGATCTCAATCCGGGCGGGACGGTGTTCCCCCTCCTGAAGCACCGGCACCTCCCCAACCGGGTGTCCGCAGGCGCGGAACACGTCCGGGAGGTGGTCGGGCACGTCCGGGACGCCTTCATCCGCCGGAAGGGGGAGGTCACGCGGGTCACCACGAGGGAATGGGCGGTGCCGTGAGATCAGGGGCGCCTGTCGGTGATTACTTATTTGGTTTGGTATGAGTGTCCAAGAGGATGAATCTGGATACTCCAGTAGGAGTCAGGTCGAACCAATTGTTGGAAGCGTATGCCTTCACGAAAGTGCTCGGCCAGGATCGCAATCGCAGGCCCCGCGTCAATGGATACTCCCTTTCGACCGTTATGGAGCAGCTTTTGCGGAGTGCCTGACTGCCCTCACTTCCGCTTCTGGATCAGGTAGGGCCGGATATTGATCCCGAAACTTTCAGGGCAATGGTCTGCTGTTGCCATCAAGGTTGATCCTATTGATTTGTGTTAGGGAGGCGCAGGAACTCCCCTCTGAAGGGAATCCGTCTGAAGAATCCGCCTTCTCCGGTCAGTCGGAGTTCACCGGTACAATACTCGATCTTCGCGACAGGCTCTCCGCTTGGCCACGTGATCGCTCCGATGACATGGCACACATCTACGCGCTTATCCTGGCAAAGGTTCAGTTCGCCGGAGCCTGGAAATTCCTGTTCTGTCGAGATCCCAAGCATATGATTTGCGGCCCCCTCTTCTACGCCAAGGCAGCCGCAGTGCCTGCCCGACCAGGGCGCGTAGTCACGTCCTCCGTTGGAATGCCAGAGCATTGTCATGGGTATTTCGAGGGGATTTCGCAGTGATAGATATACATCACCCTCTACAGGCCTTGTCACAGCGGTCCATCCCAATGTGTGTCCGCTCGCTTCGATGCCGACCACGAAGTCCTCATGCCGGGGATTCCAGGGATATTCGGTGAGATCAACTGGCCCGTCCTGACCCGGAAATTGGCGCGGGTCCGCGGACTGTGCTGGATAGATGAGTTCGGAACGACCGAGTTCAGGGTCGCTTTCCTGTGGATCGGGAGGGGTCTCCCACATTTTCTTTGGAGAAACGCGGATCAGCGCTCCATTTGGCACTGAGACATTTGCGTGATTGGCGAATGATAGCCTACCTTGACCGCCGATGAATGTATGCTGCTGGTAAACGAATGGGTGACCGTCCCTGAGGGAGAGTTCCTTGACCATAGTCGCGTTGGAAACTGGCCTTCTGAGTACGGCTCGAAGATATGAGTCATCGACCGCAGCCACATCCCATGGAGAATTCGGAGGCCACCCGTGAAACGGGGACCCGCTTTCAGTGGCAGCGAAAGGTGAACAGAAAAAGTCACCGCCTAGCTTTGCCATCAGCGGCGGTGCGTCCTCTGGCATGGTTTCGTCGGTTTCGACCCAGGGAGCACGGTGCAGCGGCGCGACGTCCTGGTTGTCATCCGATACCGTAAAGCTCTCTATCAGTCCGGTTTGAGCGTCGAACGTCGCGTGGATTCCATTGGCATGAATCCGGGTCAAGTCTGGATATCCATTTCGTTCCTCACGCTCGCGACACCTGTTCGGGTAGAGTTCGTATTCACCAATCCCGCGTCTTTGCATGTGCGTTGCCGGGTAGATGAGCCGAACTACCGATAGCGTGTCTTCAGGCAACCCCATTTCCATTCCGCCTTCAAGAAACCGCGGTGGTGGACCGCGTCGCACGACCTCTTCTGTATCCTTCCAAATGACCTCTCGACAGATCCGGCCGTGACTGGCGATATGATGCGTTATTGGGCGATGATGCGAATGCTCGATTGCCCGCGCCTTCCGCCCCTGCGTGCTTCCGGCCGATTGTCGGGCTGCGCCGGATCTCTGAGCCCGATGCCGGCATCGAGCTGATCAAGCCTGCGCGAAGCGGTGCGCACGAAGACCGAGAAGGCCGCAAACGGGCGTCCCTGACAGAACGCCTCGGTGCGCTTGTCGTTGAACCCGACGATCACGACACATCCGATCCGCAGTCCCGACATTGTCCGCATGTTAGCCGCTACATATGCGTTATATCGAGCATAAACGGGCCGAAGGCAAGGTGGGCGCCGCCGTGTCCTTAAGCTCCGCCACCTCGCCAACCGGGTCATCAAGAGCGCGAAGCATGTCAGGAAGACCGTGGAACAGGTGTGGAAAGGGTCCGTCCAGCGGAAAGGGAGATCACGTGGGTCGCCGCATGGGAGTGGGCGGTGCTGCAATATCCGGCGAGCCTATCGGCCATTACCTATTTGGTTTGGTATGATGTTTTTTGGACGAGCAAGCTCAGATGTGTCTCTGAGTTGGTCCTGCTGGTCTTCGTTTGTAAGACCGGCGTGCGGCTTATTTCGGACTCACCGCCAAGTCAGCAGAGTCGGCACCTGCGCACCGACAGGCCGATGTAATGAACTCCGTGACTTCAGGTGCGGAAATGGATGGTCCAGCAATCGATGGGTCGGGAATTCCGTCAACTGCCCCAGGTGCGAACAGGACCGCAGTCCATATGCACGAAATTTGATCCTGTGTATCGCCCGACTCCACCAGCTCTGCAAGCTGTTGCCGCTCGCGCCATTTGCTTCACTGAACGGGAACGCATCCTAAGATCAGCAGCCATACCTTTGATATGCAAGGAATTTTTTGCAACCGAGCGTGATCTAGCCCGTAGCCTCTCATTGGTCCGTGATGTCCGATATCCCGAAATCAGCAGGTAGGCTTCGTCGGTATCGAGCAGATTGTGTGACGCGGCCATTATGTTGATTGTCCGTCGATCAATGGCTATAGACTGATTGCTGTGCCAGTCGCGCATGAAGTGATTTACTTCCTCTAGGGCAGCCTGGATATAGTCGCCTTCAATCCAGTAGATTGTGTCGATACTTTCTCCGGTTCGGCCCGAATACATACGGATCCGACGGATATCACCGGCACCTCTCAGTATGCCGGCAGCCTTGGAAAACGTAGGGGCTGCCGAGACGGCGGTGGCAGCGAACGCACCTAGCAGCGCTCGGCGTGAGAACCCTCCCAAACAATCATTGATCATGCCTGCCTTATTCAAGTTGTTGCCAATTCCTTCTGTCGTGGATTGGGATTCACAAACTTTCGCCCTACGCTCCTTGCACAGGATTCCACATCCGAAAAAACACTTCAACGAAAAAATTCGACACTCCGATGGCCTGTCAGCCTGCTTGACCGCCGACTCACAAGCAGGAGCTCCCTGCAGTGCGATCGCAGTGAACAGGGCCATCGCGTTGGGAATTCCGGTTGTCACCAGCGGGAACGTACGAACGGAAGTGGCGCGTCGGTTACGAATGCGATCAGGTCTGCATGGCTTCCGGGCATCGACGCGAAGACAGAAACCCAGATGCGATTGCGCGAACGGCGCACGTCCATTGCTCGATTCGGTCTGATTTCCTGTTCAGACCGCCAATGACCAAAGTCGAAGGTACATGCGGTTCCCACATGGACAACTTCGACTTCCTTAAGCTAGGGCTTGAGGGCAACGGCCACAATTTTCTGTTCCCGAAGCAGGGTAACGGATGTTATTCTATAACTGCCCTGCTGTTCAGGGCAGGTGGATACTATCGTGAAAGGCCCCGTAGACATGCTTCCACACAATCAGCACGTTCGTCATTTGCTGCGCCCTGTCTGCATTGCCTTGGCGCTATCGTTACCCGTTGCTGCGTCTCCGGCAGGCTCGCTGGTGTCTCCATTCAAGCAGGCGGTCGCGGAGGCTGCAGCCCATCATTCGGAAATCGCTGAATTTTACCGTTCAAACGCCTATGAAGCCATTTGGACCGGCAGCAGTCGCAGCTTTCGAGACCGACGTGCCGCGCTCCTGCATGCGCTGGAGAATTCTGACGACCATGCACTACCAATATCCAGCTACAATGTTGATGGGCTGAAGGGAATGCTGCGCGGCATCAGGTCCCAACGCGAACTTGGAATGGTGGAGGTTGAACTCAGCCGAATGTTCCTGAGATACGCGCATGATGTTCAGTCCGGCGTCCTGACCCCAAACAGCGTTGATCCGCAAATTGACCGCGAGGCTCCGGTTCGCGACAGCGTTTCGCTCCTCAACGATTTCGCTGGTTCCGATCCGAGGCAGTTCCTGCATGGACTTCAGCCTGCGACAGCTGAATATGTCAGTCTGTTGAAGGCACGGATGACACTCCAGAAACAGCTGGAGCAGGGTGGATGGGGACCACCTGTTCCGGTGAAATCGCTGACGCCCGGTCAAGGTGGACCCAATGTCATTGCACTACGCAATCGTCTGGTGGCAATGGGCTATATGGGAAGATCCGCGATGCCGACCTACGATGCGATGCTTCAACTCGCGGTGCGGCGCTTTCAGTCCGACAATGGTCTGCATACTGACGGCATTGCCGGAAGAGCGACCATGGCGGAGATCAATCGACAGGTCGAAGATCGTTTGCGGTCCGTGACCGTCGCTCTGGAACGCGAGCGTTGGATGAATTTCCCGCGAGGCGAACGCCATGTGTGGGTAAATCTCGCTGATTATTCCGCCATTATCATAGACAATGGCGAGGTCACGTTCCGTACTCGCAGCGTGATTGGTCAGGATGAGGACGATCGTCGGTCTCCAGAGTTTTCCGATGCGATGGAGTATATTGAAATAAACCCAAGCTGGTATGTCCCGAACTCGATCGCAGTCAACGAGTTCCTGCCTCAGATGATCGAAACCGAAGGCGAGGCGGAGGGGCATCTGGAAATCGTGACCGAACAGGGGGAGGTCTTGGACAGAGCCCTGATCGACTGGTCGTTGGTTGATCCCGAGACATTTCCATTTGTCCTGAGACAGGCGCCTGGCCCAGAGAATGCGTTGGGATTCGTGAAGTTCATGTTCCCGAACCAGCATAACATCTACCTGCATGATACCCCGGAAAAGGCCCTGTTCTCAGCGGAAAGGCGTGACTTCAGCCACGGTTGCATCCGGTTGCACGCTCCTTACGAATTCGCCTACGAGATCCTTCTCCCGCAGGCCGGGGATCCCGTTGGCCTTTTCCACAGGATTCTGGATACCGGCGAACAGACCATTGTGAACATTGTCGAGCCTGTGCCCGTGCATATTGTCTATAGAACCGCCTCGGTCATGCCGGATGGTCGGCTGACATTCCGTCGTGATGTCTATGGCCGCGATGGCAAGATCTATGAGGCGCTGGCTCACGCCGGTATCGCCTTGACGGCCGCTGGTGCCTAGGAACACCCAGCCTCCGCTGACCGCGCGTTCTCGCAACTTGGGCTTTTCTGGGAGAAGAATGGGTTACACAGTGTCCGAGATCGCCGCTGCGCTGGAAGCGGTGGCATATGGTGATACCGGGCTGTCGGTTGAGCGCGCGGCCGAACCTGCAGATGCGGGCAGGGATGACCTTGCGCTTGCGATGGACCCGAAATATGCCTCTGGGCTTCCCAAAGGCAACGCCCGTGTGGCGCTGCTTTGGGATGGAGCGGACTGGGAAAGTCTCGGACTGTCCGCCGCAATAACCGTGCGGCGACCTCGATTCGCAATGGCTGGCCTGACGGCCCTTTTGGATTCTGGACCTGAAATCGCACTAGGCATTCACCCGACGGCCGTCATCGACAGGACTGCAGAGATAGGAGTGGGTGCTGCTATCGGGCCTTTGGTGGTCATCGGTGCGGGTGTTCGTATCGGATCAGGAGCCCGCATCGCAAATCACTCAAGCATAGCCGAGGGTGCGTGGATCGGATCGAATGCGCTGCTACATGCGGGCGTCCACGTCGGCCGCTACGTTCGGATAGGGCATCGGTTCATCGCGCAACCAGGAGCGGTGATTGGCTCCGATGGCTTCAGTTTTGTTACGCCAGAGAAGTCCCGCGCCGAGTCAATTCGGGAAAATATGGGTAACATCGAGGAAGAGAGTGAACTGCAGCAATGGTCTCGCATCCATTCGCTTGGCTCAGTCGTGATCGGCGACGATGTGGAGATTGGTGCGACGACCTGCATTGATTCCGGTACGATCAGAAGCACGCGGATCGGGGATCGCACGAAAATCGACAATCAGGTTCACATCGCGCACAACTGCGAAATCGGGCGCGACTGCCTGATTGCGGGTCAGGTTGGCATGGCAGGCAGTGCCAGAATCGGCAACAATGTCGTGCTTGCCGGCAAAGTTGGAGTGGCCGACAACACCGTCGTTGGTGACGGTGTGATCGCAGGAGGTGCCACCATGATCATGTCAAATGCTCCCGCCGGTCGGGTGCTGATGGGATCTCCAGCGATGAAAATGGAATCCCATGTTGCGATCTATAAGGCGTTGCGACGCTTGCCACGACTCGCCGCAAGGGTTGCGGAACTGCAGAAAGCGGTTCCAAAAACCGATCCAAAGGAATAGAGCATCCAAAAGCTGCGCGGAGTTCCGATGTCGGTTCGCGAAAGAGTCATCAAGATCATCGCTGCACAGGCCGTGCTTGAGGTTGAGGATGTCAGCGATGACCTTACGTTGGAGGAACTTGGCATCGACAGTCTCGGGCTGGTGGAGTCGATTTTCGCGATTGAGGAGGAATTCGGAATAGACGTTCCGTTCAACGCCAACGAACCGAAAAGCGGTGATTTCGATATTTCCTCGGTCGGTTCAATTGCCGAAGCGGTTGAGGCGCTTCTGGAAGAACAGCGGGAATGAAGCGCGTCGCGATCACCGGTGCGGGAACCATCAATCCGCTTGGGCACAATGTATCGGATACTTTTGAGGCGATGCGGGAGGGGCGATGCGGCATTGCGCCGTTGGATATACGCGATGTCGATAGGTTGTCAGTGCGAATCGGGGGACAGGTCAAGGACTATGACGAGCATGCGCATTTCAATCGCCAGCAGATTGCGCTTCTGGATCGTTTCACGCAGTTCGCGTTGCTTGCGGCCGAACAGGCGATAACCCAATCGGGACTTGAGTTTTCGGGTGCCCTGGCGGCGCAGTCGGGGGTGGTTCTCGGCACATCCGGGGGCGGACTTTCCACCCAGGATGACAATTACCGTGCGGTTTATGAAGACGGAAAGAACAGGGTTCATCCGTTTGTAGTGCCGAAACTGATGAACAATTCGGCGGCATCCCATCTTTCGATGCAATGGAATCTCAAGGGACCGTCCTTTACCGTGGCTACCGCCTGTGCCAGTTCCAACCACGCAATGGGTCAGGCGTTTCACATGATTCGGTCCGGGATGACCAAGGTGATGGTTACCGGGGGCTCCGAGTCGATGCTGTGTTTTGGCGGCGTCAAGGCATGGGAAGGACTGCGGGTGATGTCAAAGGACGCTTGCCGTCCCTTCAGTGCGACTCGAAACGGAATGGTCCAGGGCGAAGGTGCCGGGGTGTTCGTGTTTGAGGAGTTGGGGCGAGCCAGAAGACGTGGCGCGGAGATACTGGCCGAGGTCATTGGCTTCGCCATGACTTCGGATGCTGCGGACATTGTTATGCCATCCCGTCAAGGAGCGGCACGAGCGATCAAGGGTGCCATTAAGGATGCGCGCATCGATCCGGCAGGCGTTGGCTATATAAATGCCCACGGAACAGGAACTGCGGCGAATGACAAGACTGAATGCGCGGCTGTTTCTGACGTTTTCGGTGCGCACGCCGACAACCTGATGATCTCGTCCACCAAGTCGATGCACGGACACTTGATCGGCGGCACAAGCGCGGTTGAATTGCTGGCATGTATCATGGCCTTGCGGAACGGTGTCATTGCACCAACGATCGGATATGAAGAGCATGACCCTGAATGTGCATTGGATGTCGTACCAAACGAGGCGCGGGAAAAGAAAGTTGATATCGCACTTTCAAATGCGTTTGCATTTGGCGGGTTGAACGCGGTTCTTGCCCTGAAGGCCGCCTGAGGTTCAAGCCGAGTTCGGCGCACAGCTATTCAATATCATGCCTCCGCTGAATCAAGGAGCATTGGAAAGGTAACCTGACTCGAACGACCTCCGGAAACGTCGTTTCCCCGAGCCCAATGCAGGAGGCGCTTCATATCCATCCATAGGATGTCGCATGCGGTTCGCGCTTAGTGTGTGGGTAACGCCTGCACACCTGATACTATCAGCGATTTCGGCACCCTGCGGGATCCTAGGTTGAGCATCGAGTTAGGGACTCCGCTCGGATGGGCGGTTCCATTCCCGCTTCGGTCCAAGGGCATATATCGACTCGGTCCGCTGATTGGTGACGGGCAGCAATCCTTAGATTGAGAACCATCCCGTCAAAGCAGGAGAGGGGACGTTGATGATATGTGCTCGAATTGATCCACACAGCAGGTCGCCCCCGGTACCGCACTTCAGCGTAGGGCCGGAAATCAGTATTGGGATCTATGTAGGGCATCGCTGAATGCCGCAATGAAGCCGCTCAATGAGATAGTCAGATCGATCCTGCGATTGGCGGCAGCGGCAGGAACGATGCTTAACTTTGCCCGCAAGCCGCGCCTGAACGCCGTCAGGTCGCCTTCACTTAAGCCGATACGGCTGACACATCCAACGCGGCTGCACCAATGAAACGGGTGACTCTTGATCTCACCACCATCCACAGATAGCTCCAGACCTTCGGTGAGGAGGGTTTCGAGTGGGGTGACGATCGTCGCACCAGCGACCACGACATTGTCCCCAAACACAGGGAATACATTGATTTCAGCAATGGCATTTCCAGCTTCGTCTTCCAGAAGCTGGTATAGTTGGCAGGGATCTGGCACCCCATCGGACGCGATGCAACGTACGTCCCAATCGCCGTGAACTGCACCTACATAGATTCGATCACCTTCGCTTTCATCACCAGTCGAAGCCGCGTTGATGCCGATCGTTGACCCAGAATCGATGTTTTCGGGTTCCTGACCATCTGTATTTTGGGCCGCCATCGGTGTCGCCAATGCAATCAACACAAGCCGGAGGGCCGTGGAGATGCAGGTCTTGAGTCCGCCGGATCCTATCATGTTCCTCTCACTTTCGACCAAACTGATGGCAGAACATTGTTGATATCTCAAGGCGATATCAGTTCCATAGCGGCTCTTTACGGCAAATGGTAACGAAAACAAAGGCCAACCCAAAGCCCCTTTTCCCTTGGCTGTTCGTTTCTACCTTCACTCCTTTCCCAGGTAAAACGCCCTCAAGGCCATTGATTCCAGACCATGGCCGGAATCCTGTCCGGATGACCCGCACGCCGGGGCACCGCTGGCCCCGACCGGCCGTCTGCGGCTAACACCCCCCCGTCCCGTGTGCGCAGGTCCGGATCTCAGTGCCGCGACAGGGTCGCCGCCGTGCGGGTGCGTGGGCTCTGAGGTGCGGATGTCAGAGCGGCTTCATCTTGAGCCGAGTGATCCGGTTATCCTTGCGTGCCGCCACTTCAAACCTGAATCCATGAAAGGAAAACTCCTGCCCCTGCGCTGGAATCATCTGGGCTTCATGAATGACGAGTCCCGCGACCGTGTTGGCCTCATCGTCGGGAAGGTTCCAGTCGGTCGCCCGATTCAAATCCCGAATGGTCATCGCACCGTCGACCAGAAAATGACCGTCGTCGGTCCTGCGCATTGGTTGTTCAGGCGTGAGATCGAATTCGTCGGTGATCTCACCTACGATCTCCTCCAAAATGTCCTCTAGCGTGATCAGTCCCTGAAGGCTACCATACTCATCCACCACCAGCGCAAAATGCGTGCGGCGGCGAAGGAACTGCCGCATCTGGTCGTCCAGCATTGTTGTGTCGGGAACGAAATATGGCCGCATGGCGACGTTACGGATATTGAATCCTTCGTACGCGTTGGCCCCTTGGTTCACTTTTTGCCAACGGGTTTGCATCGCACGCAGTAGATCCTTTGCGTGGATGACTCCAACGATATTCTCCGGGTCATCGCTCCAGACAGGCAGCCTACTGTGGCTGGAAGCGAGGCATTGTTCGAGAATCTTTTCCGGATGCAGTTTGGCGTCGATCATCTCAATATCGCTCCGGTGGCGCATGATCTCGTCCACGGTCCGGTCACCAAGATCAAGCGCACCAAGAAGACGGTCACGGTCTTCTTTCTCGACAGCACCTTGGGAATGTCCAAGGGTGATCGTTCCTGCGATTTCTTCGCGTAGCGCGAGAATGTGGCTGTCGGGGTCCGCCTTGATACCAAAGAGACGCAGTAGACCCCGAACGAATGTGCGAACGGCACTTACCACAGGCGAAAATATCAGGATGGCAATCCGGATCCCTGGGGAAACCATGGCAGCCGCACGTTCCGCATTGGTGATCGCATAGGTCTTGGGCAGAACTTCGGCAAAAACCAGAACCAAGAGTGTCATGACAAGCGTGGCCAGAGCAAAACCCGATTCGCCGAAGGATCGTGTGAAGAGTGCCGTGGCGAGTGAAGCTGCGAGTATGTTCACTAGATTGTTTCCTAGAAGAACCGAGCCGATGAGGCGCTCGTTATCCTCTGTGATCTTGAGTGCGCGAGCTGCGCCCCGATTGCCGCTATCGGCCTGTGAACGCAGCTTTCCGCGACTTGCGGCGGTCAGGGCAGTTTCCGAGCCCGAGAAAAAGGCGGACAACACAAGAAGTCCGGCGATGGCGGCTGAAGATATCCAGAAGGCGGAATCCAGAAAGGTGGTGGGTTCCATGATCAATTACCTAGGCTGTTCCCATACTGTCGGAATGCGATTGCTCTTTCTTGCGGAATGGTGGACCACAAATGCGATTCGATCCGAACGCTGGAGGCGGTTCCACAACCGCTGTCGTCCGGTCGACCGCGATATCGATCCAGCCATCAACCCTGAAGTCGTGCCCGGATCCGCGGGCCTCTATCACAGCGCTGCAGGAGAGCGTAAGTTGCTGGAATTCGGGCGGTGGTTGTGCCTGTCGTATTGGAATCATCTGAGACTTCAGAGTCAACCCTGGCGGGCCAGCGGGTGATGGTCCAGCACCAACCGCTTAAGGCGTTCATCGAGGACGTGGGTGTAGATCTCCGTTGTTGACACGTCTGCATGACCAAGCAGAGTCTGAATCGAACGCAGGTCAGCACCATTGGCTAGAAGATGGGTTGCGAAGGCGTGTCGAAGCGTATGCGGAGTGACTTTGTCGGGCGCGACTCCGCCTGCCACGGCGAGATTCTTGATGAGCATGTAGAATCTATTTCGCGTTAGATGACCGGATTTGCCGCGTGAAGGAAACAGGAATCTTGATGGTTTACGGCCATCCTTACAGGGCAATTTCTCAAGTCTGTCCCGTGTGCTGATCCAGACCGCCAGTGCAGCGCGGGCAGGCGGAGAGAGTGGCACCATGCGTTCCTTGCCGCCTTTTCCCCGAACAAGAAGTAATCTGGGGTTACCCCTTGCGGCATCGACAGGGAGTCCGACAAGTTCACTTACCCGCATACCGGTTGCATAGAGAAGTTCCATGAGGCAGGAATTGCGCTCGCGCTCAATTTGATTGCGTCCGTGTTTCCGCGAGACCGCCAGCAATCGGTCAACGTCCTCCTCGCTGAGGATCTTTGGAAGCGCTTTGGCCTTCCTCGGTCCCTTGATTCGGAGCGCGGGATGATCGCTTCTCCAGCCTTCCTCGAAGACGAATCTGTAGAGTTGCTTGATCGCTGCGAGACGTCGGGCACGGGTTGACCTCGCCAACCCTTGGGATTCGCAATGAACCAGATACCCCTCTATGTCGTTTTGAGAGGCTTCCTCCATATTGCGGCATTGGCCCTCTAACCATTGGACAAAATCCATAAGGTCACGGGCATATGCCAGTTGCGTGTTTTTTGCCGCACCCTGTTCCGCGGCCTGAGCCTCGATGAAGGTCTGTATCCAGCGCCTACTCATGCTCGCCTGTCCAGGATCATCGTTTCAAGCGCGGCGCGGCGTGCCACCTCTTCGAGTCCAATTGCACGAAACAGAGCAATGGCTTCCGTAAGGCCCCCAAGATCACCCATCTCCCCTTCACGCATTTTCCGAACAGCCAGGAGTATTGCGGCACCTATGTTTCCGCTCTTGATCATTCTCGCGAGATGTTCCGGGACGTTAGCCTCTCGAAACCCGTCAGCGATGGCGCGGGCGACATCGGTCGGTGGCTGAACACCTCTGGGATCTCCCTTCGACACCGCCTGCATAAACCCTTCGACCTCATTCTCTGGTGCGTGGTTCTCTGACGCGGACTCGTATTCCTTAGATAGAAGCATCAGACGGTATGCAATGGAACTCGCTGGCTTTGTCAGTTCAATATCGCGAAGGCTATCCGCATAGAGTTCGGCCAGAAACGCCTCAAGGCCCAATTGTTGCATTGCGTGCCATGCTTCGGGTAGCGATTCCGAGATTCCGTCAGGATCCTCCTCCCGTATGGCGACGTCCAATCCCTGAATGGCGGCGGCGCGGTCCCATACGCCGCCCGAGGCAGCAGGTCTTTTCTTTGTATAGAGACCAAGCAATAGATTGGCGGAGACGGCCCCCGATTGCGCAAGTCGTTCGGCAGCCTCGATCTGAGCCTTCCAACCAACATTCGACCTGAGGTCCGCTTGCGCGAATGCGCGCGGCAGGGTAGTCGTGGGCAGAGGTTCGCCAATCGCCTCATGAATCCGAAACTCCAGAGGACTCGGGCGCATCCTGGCTGGCAGCGGCTCCCTGACGTCATCCAACTCGGGGTTCAGGAAGCGAATCAGGAGTGCCGAATCGACTTCATCGATCACGCCTAGTGCGCGACCGACGTCGAGCGTCAATGAGGCTGTGTTCCAGTCGCCTTTACGGGCGAGGCAGAAGATGCGCACCGACAGGGACTTCAGCAATTCGGGAGA
This sequence comes from Paracoccaceae bacterium, assembly GCA_965203605.1. GTDB lineage: Bacteria > Pseudomonadota > Alphaproteobacteria > Rhodobacterales > Rhodobacteraceae > JAPOUP01. The sequence continues at coordinate 1,098,090 of OZ241902.1, forward strand.
ACGCAGCAGGCTTGCGCAGGCCGCCCGTTCAGTTCCTGTCAGGAGACTGACATCAAACCAGCGGCGAAAACGTTCGGGATGATTTGGTCCTGCGCGCTCCAGAAGTGCCTGTGCCTGCTCAACCGCACCTAGATCCAAAAGGGAATCAATCCGAGCCAGGAAGAGCCGTCCATCAGTATCACCGTCGGCTGGAGTTTCCACCTCCGCCAGCAGAAGTACAAACAGCAGTCTTTGCATCGAGGGGAGCTGCCGATGACCTGCTTCCGAGAGCAGGACGGCGATTTCCGAACTGTCCGTTGTTCCCCACAAGCCGTTAGGTAAGCCGGTGGCGCTGGTTGGGAGCAGACCAACCGAATCCGAAGTGACGGCGGTGATAGGTGCGACGGAAATCGATTCCGAACCTGGGGTGTCGAACGGCGTTCTGTCAGCCTGCGGTTCAGCCGGCTCGGTTCGCACGGAAGGGTTAGTCAGGGTTTCGGACAGCCAGTCGATGGCTGACAATGGCATCTGCGCCCATGCGAGTCCGGAGTTGAGAACAATCGCCGCGCAGACAATGATCGCTCTAGTCAACATCGATCGATACCGGCTCCACCACATCCACCTGACGTGGCGAGAGATCGCCGAGATAGGCGAATGCCACGAGGCCGAGCAGGGCGAGCAACATAATGACTACGACGATTTTCAGGACTGTTCGGGAATTCATCTGCGCCTCTCGTTCACTGTTGCCTCCCGCTCGGTTGTCGGCTCCAATGGTTGACGGTCTGGATAGACTTCCATGTAGATATATATGGCATTTCCCGACGGGAATCGCCAATGAGTTCCGGAGGAATTTGGTTTATGGAACCATCTATGGGTGTGGTTCTGAAAAAGACGGTCGCAATTGTCGGCATGATGGGGTCCGGAAAGACCACAATAGGCTCCGCTGTAGCCAAGGCCCTATCAGTTCCGTTCCTCGACAGCGACAAGGAGATCGAACGTGCGTCCAACCGTACCATCGCCGAAATCTTCGAACAATGTGGAGAACCCTTCTTCAGAGAGAAGGAGACGCAGGTCATCACCCGGCTCTTGGGGGGGGAGTGCGGAATCATATCCACGGGCGGCGGTGTGTACCTAAATCCGGTCAACCGCCGAATAATTTCCAAGAAGGGTGTGGCCCTATGGCTTCGGGCTGACCTGGAACTTCTATGGAACCGTGTCAAGCACAAGGACACAAGGCCACTCCTACTGACCGCTGATCCATTTGCGACGCTAGCCGAACTCCATGAGTTGCGCAATCCCGTCTATGGACTCGCGGAGCTTCACGTCGATTCGCTTAGCGAGAACGCGGTTCAGGATACTGTGGAACAGGTGTTGCGGAAGCTGTTTTCCCGACCTGACGTTCTGGAGAGCCGGCCATGACTGACACAGTGCGAATCGAGTTGGGGCAGAGGGCGTATGAGGTACGGATAGGGCAGGACTTGATCGAACGGGCAGGTGAGGAAATCGCGCCTCTGCTGCTGCGACCACGAACCACGATCCTGACCGACGAAACAGTGGCTGGACTACACCTTGCGTCTTTGCAGGATGGACTTGCAGTCGAAGGAATCGCAAGCGTTCAATTGGCATTACCCGCTGGAGAGAAGACCAAGTCATGGCATTGGCTTGCACATACGGTTGACTGGCTTCTGGAGCGGAATGTGGAGCGGGGCGATGTCGTGATCCTGCTTGGTGGTGGTGTGGTCGGCGATCTGGGAGGTCTTGCGGCAGCCGTGCTGCGCCGGGGGGTCCGTTATGTCCAGGTCCCAACCACGCTGCTGTCGCAGGTCGACAGTTCCGTGGGAGGCAAGACCGGAATAAACTCCCCTCAAGGAAAGAACCTTGTGGGTGTCTTTCACCAACCGTCACTGGTGCTTGCGGACATTGGGGTGCTTGATACGCTTCCAAAGCGCGAGTTTCTTGCGGGATATGGTGAGGTCGTAAAGTACGGACTTCTGGGTGATCTGGATTTTTTTGAGTGGCTTGAGGCAAATGGGCCGGACCTGATGGTGGGTGACGTTGACCTGAGGGCGAAGGCGGTGCACCGGTCAGTTCAGATGAAGGCGGATATTGTTGCACGAGATGAGACTGAGCAGGGGGACAGGGCCCTGCTGAATCTTGGCCACACCTTTTGCCACGCGCTCGAAGCGGCCACTGGCTATTGTGATCGGTTGCGGCACGGTGAGGGTGTTGCGATCGGTTGCGTACTTGCCTTCGAGACCTCAGCCAGAATGGGACTGTGTTCTCAGGAAGAGCCTGTTCGCGTTCGAACCCATCTTAGGGAGATGGGAATGAAAGTTGATATTGCCGACATTCCCGGCGAACCTCCCAACGCCGAAACGTTGATGGCCTTGATGGCTCAGGACAAAAAGGTCGTTGATGGTCGCCTACGCTTCGTCCTCGCAGGTGGAATTGGGAAGGCTTTCATTGCGGATAATGTGGATGCAGGCTTGATATCGTCCGTTCTCGCCGATGCCCTTCAGCAGGGCCGGAATTGATCACGAGCGGAACATCTACCTTCGCTCTGTTCCGTCGGTTTCTTGACGCCTCTCTGACCCTATTGCGGGAATGGCACGGGAGCCTGTACAAACGGCCAAGAAACTGAACGAAAGGTGGATCAGGCATGACTTGCTCCTTCCATCGTTCAGCCACAGAGTCGCATTCCTTATGCTCAAATGGGTCCATTCCTGCCCGAACTATGCGAACGCAAAATGGTTAGGCAATAGCGTAACCGTCATAACCGATAGGGATCATCTGCTGGAACGTCGATCAATCATGCCTGCAACCTTAAATCGTGGTCAGGATCGCGATATGTCTGGACAGGAGCGCATCAAGGCGTACCCTTTGCCTTCCAATGGTGAACCCTTTCCGTGCGGATAGACGCCGCAAAAGGCGCCATCATTCATCATGACGCTTCACGATGTTCAGCCGGCCTCTCTTTCCTGCCTCGATAAGCAGGTCCAGAGCCTTGTTCGTGAATGCAGCGCTGAAAGTGCCCTGATAGCCATTTGGATCCATATAGAAGGACGTTTCCAGAAATTCGTGGTTGTATTCGTCCGTCATGACCCAGAGCCGGATATCCGTTTCGAGGCTCGCACGCCTGCGCTCGATCAGCGGAATCTCAATGGCAAGGCGACCCCTCTGCGGTTTCTTACTGGTGATCGGAATCCAGAAAAGACTGGTGCGACCATCTTTGCTGGCATAGGTGGTCACAAGCGCCGTGGGACGGGACTTTCGGGCGTTGTCTTTTCCGGCTTCATGTTCACGATGCCAAAGATATTCATACCGCCAAACATCGCCCTTTTGGGGACGCTTCATTCTTTCGCATTATCCCCAATGCCTGCGCGGCTGGCCTCGAGCATCGCTAGATGTTCAGCCGGCATATCCACCGCCGCGAATGCCCGGCGTTCGTCTTTCCGAAACCGTTGTTCGTAATCGTGAATGCTCATCAATACGAAGCGCGGTTTCCTGTGCTTCGTGATTGCGATAGGTTCCTGACTGGCTGCATCAAGAACGTCGCCAAGTGTCTGCTTCAGGTTCGTAGACGGAAAGGACCGCATTGCATCACCCCTTTCGGCTAGAATAAACAAAATAGACGCTTTAGACAAGGGTAGATGCTGAACTTTCCAGGGCTATCGCTCTTGGAACTTTCGTTGTGGCAGACGAGAACAAATTAAGAACAGAAGTGCGCTCCTCTCGCGATTGGGGTCAGGTTCGGATGATTTCAGGCATCGACGCGACGATAGAGGCCCAAGTGCGATTGCCCTGCTGAACTTTCTTTATCAATGAACCTGCCGAACAGCTACTCCGGTGGTCTCCCTCTTCATTGACCCGGTGACAAAAGTCTCGCACTGTTTGCCGCGTTCCATGAAACGCACGACGCCAGAATTTTACGAGCCTCTTGAAAATCATCAACAGTACGTCGCTGCAAGACCAGGGTTATCGCACTTGGGTTTCCTCGGGTTCCGCATTCCCTTCGGGGGTTGCTGCGGAACCGAGGGCCTCCGGCGGGGAACCGTCGTCCTGTCCGGCCCGGGCCTTCCGGCGGGGAGGGAACGCGGGTCCCCGTGTTCCGCCCCTGGTCCCGCGCGTCGCGGCGACCTTCCCGACGGCCGGCGGGCCGGGCAGGCGATGCAGGTCCCGCGGGCCGTCGACGTCGCGGCGGACGGTCGCCTCATGGATCCCGGTGCGCCCGCGGCCCTGTCCACGTTGTCGGAAGGCCGCTTCCCTCAGGCGCCCGGAAGGCTCCATGTCGGTGCATGTCCGGCCGCGGCGGATCATGCAGGGAAGGGCGATCATCGGCATTTCATGGAGATTGCGATGGGTCGCGTCGCCGGTCCGGGGGTCGCGCACCCCGTCGGGGATTCGTGGGAGGGTCCGCATTGTCCCGCCTCATGACTGCCCAGATTGTTGTTTCCAGACAGGAAACCATGGATTCACACTGAAGCCAGGAGGAATTCGTCTAGTGCGGTAGCCCTGGATGCATACGGGTGCAATGTAAACATCGCATCAACTGTCAGACATCGTCAGGCGATCGTCGGATCTTGCGGCTGTGTGGGCAGGCAGAACCACACCTACCGAAACAGATAAGGATCATCTGCTGTAACGGCGATCAATCATGCCTGCCAACCTTCGATCGTGGTCAGGATCGCAGCAAGTCTGGGTATGAGGGCATCAAGGCGGACCCTTCCGCGTTCTGCTGTTGAACCTGTAGCGTCGCCAAATGTTCCGGTTGATTGAAAATCACTGGTTTTCCACCCGATTGTCGCAGCAGCGTTTTCAAGAGACAATCCAGCAGATTCAAAATCCGGGAACTCACGGCAGAGCCTGTCCTTGCGCACCCTGTCCGGCGAGAGAGCAAGCATGACACTTGTTTCCCATTCGCCCGCGTGAATACCGTATTCGATTTCCCGTGGATCAAGCGGCGGCAACGGATCCTCAAGCGATGACGCAAAGACTTGAAATATCCGAAGATCGTATTTGATCCTCATGTCCCGGGACAGCACTTCAAGCAAGGCACGGTTGCCGCCATGGCAGTTCCAGAGCACTAGTTTGTGGAATCCCGTGTCCTTGGCGCTGCGGCAAATATCGGAAATCACAGCTGTCAGTGTTTGCGCCGACAGCCAAATGGTGCCAGGAAAATCAAAGTGTTCATTGGATTTCGAAAAGGGAAGAATTGGCAAGCGCCAGACCTTCGCCTCAGGTACAAGCATGGCCAAGGCCAAATCCAGAAAGCGATCAGCAAAGACCAGATCACAATCAACGGCAAGATGGGGGCCGTGCTGTTCAACTGAACCAATCGGCACGACCAGAACGCCGTCCCCTACTCCAAGATTCTGAATTTCAGTCCATGTCAGTTGTGCCAGGTTTCGTTGAACATCGTCGCGCATGGAATCGGCTCAATGATCAGAGTGATGGTGCGTCGGCAGCTGAAGCACGAAGCTCCGCTTTGGCAATCTTGCCAGTTGGAGTCATTGGAAACTCGTCGATCCATCGAATGATCAGACTCGACAAATCGTATGGCACATGATCCTTGATTGCGGATTTCATTTGAGCCTCTGACAGGTCTTTCGATCCTGTATAGAATGCCACTGGAATATGACCGTCGCCATCGGCATTCAGGCCAACGACTGCAGCTTCGCGAACGCCTTCAACCTTAATGAGCTCTTCCTCGACATCTCGCGGAAACCAGGTCCTGCCATCGACCACCAGCAGTTCTTTTGTGCGCCCACGCATAGTTACCAAGCCGTTCGCAGACATGGAGCCCACGTCTCCGGAATGCAGCCATCCATTGCGCAGGGTATCCGCGGTTTGATCGGGACGTTCCCAGTACTCCTTCATATGTCGACCACGCATGCAGATTTCACCAATCTGGCCGATTGGCAATTCCTCGTCGTTTGAATCGAGAATGCGGACTTCCTTGTCGGGAAGAGGCCATCCGATGGCACTGATTGTTTCATCGAATATCAGTTCCGGCCTTCCAAGGGCGAAGAACCCCCCGATTTCACTCTGGCCATAGCTTTCCACCAGCGGCAGATTGAGTTCATCGCGCCATGCCTGTTTCAGGGCAATTGGGACAGGTCCTCCACCAGAGAGACCAAGGCGAACGTTTCCGGGCTGTCCCCCACGCAGACGCGATTGTTCGAGTATGTCAGTCAGCAATGTCGGATTGCCGACAAGAACGCTTGCTTTGGTTTTGTTCAATGCGTCGAAACCTGCCTCCGGCGTCCAGCTCTTCATGACGATACATGTGCCGCCGACGATTGCGGCAGGCATCATGTTGCCAACCAGTTGATAGGAACTTGAAAGCGCTGTCGGCCCGAAGCTTCTGTCCGTTGGCCGGATTTGCAGACGCTCTGCTATGCATGCACAGGCGCAAACGGTGAATTCATGTGCAAGGCAGGCGCCTTTTGGTTTGCCGGTGGTGCCGGAGGTGTAGGACAGATGCGCAACTGCGCACTCGTCACGCGGGTCATCCGGTGCCGGTAGCCGTGCTTCAAGCAGTGCCGGAAGACTCTCCGCGCCACTCTGGGCGCCATCCATGCAAATCAGGTTCTTTATCGAACCAACGATGGCTGCAGCCCGTTTTACATCTTTGATCTTGTCGTGCGTAAAGATAACGAGCGTTGGTTCATGATCCGCTAGGTACTCCTCGAGATGATCCGCAAAATTTATATTCACCAACGCCGAAATTGCACCGATGCGCCACGCCGCAAGCATCGACAGCAGATAATCCATGCCATTATGCGCGAATATCGTTATCCGATCGCCTTTGGCAGCCCCAAGCGAATGCAGGGCCCCAGCCAAAGCTTCAACCTCTTCTGCGACCTGTGCGTAGGTTAGAGTCCTGTTGCGTTCCACCCAATGTGCCGCAGCCCGATCCGGATGCCGGTTCGCGCCATCATATACCGGTTGGTGCAAGAGCATGTTAATTGTCCTCCTTGTTCCTGAACATTCATCTTTCCCTGTCGTACGGAATCATCAGGGCAGAGGGGTTTCTTGACCTTCCGAGAAGGCCGGAGACCGCCAGCACCGTGAGCATGTAAGGAAGCGCCACCAAAAACTGTGGCGCAAGTTCCAGCTCCAGGAGTTGCAAAGACAATGGAAGAGCATCCATGGCAGCAAAACCAAAGGCTGCCGCGATCGCAAGATAGGGATTCCAGCGCGCAAGGATAACGATCCCGAGAGCGATGAAGCCGCGGCCTTGCACGATCGTTTCACGAAAGACGCCAATCTGCACCAAGACAAAATATGCACCGGCAAGGCCGCCGCCGAGACCGCTGATCAGCACGCCGGTGATGCGCATACGCACAACGTTCGTTCCGGCCGAAGCCGCTGCCTTCGGATTCTCGCCGACGGCACGCAGATTCAGCCCAAAGCGTGTTCTGAAAAGGACAATGCCAGCGGCGAGAGCGAGAGCCAATGTAATGTAAAGCATAATCGACTGCTCAAACAACATCTGCCCGACTACCGGAATGTTGTTCAAATATGGCACCTTGATCTCTGGCAGCATAGGAGCCGAGACAATTTTTGGAATGTCACCCATCAATGCGCGAAACATATAGGCGGCAAGTCCAAATGCTAGGATATTGAAAATGATGCCAACGACCACCTGGCTTGCTTTTACTATCACGTACATCCAGGCCAGAAAGATGCTGACCGTAAGTCCTGCTGCGATAGCGACTGCGACACCGGCCCAAGGCGAACCCGTCCAGATGGCACCCAGATAGGCGCCAAGAGCGCCCAGAAGAATTGTTCCCTCAATGCCAACATTCAATACACCGGAACGTTCGCTGTAAATTTCGCCAAGACTCGCAAGCAGTAACGGCCCGGTTAGACGCATGGCTGCGGCGAGCCATGTCGATATAAAGCCGACTTCAAGGATCGTATCCATGTCGGTTTACCTTACCTTACCGGGTCGGGTCGTTGCCAAATCCTCGTCCAGACCGGCTGTGCGAGAAGAAAAGGAGATCCTGTAGTGCCGTAATGCATCGCTCGCGATCACAAGCATGACAATCGTAGCCTGAATAATCAGTACGATTGAGGATGGTAGGCCGGTCTGCCGTTGCATCGCGTCGCCTCCAACCGACAATCCACCATAAAGGATGGCAGCAACAATGGTACCGGGCACCGTCATCCGGCCAAGAAGTGCTGCGACAATGCCAATGAATCCGACCCCTTCGGACAACCCGTCAAGCAGTCGGTGGTGTATGCCCAGGATTTCGATTGCTCCCGCTAGACCCGCAAGGCCTCCGGCTGCGAGAGCGGACTGACGCAAACGCTCCTTTACGGAAATGCCGCCATACAGAGCGGCTTTCAAATTGAGGCCGCTGCCGATCATCTCGAAGCCGACACGGGTCTTTTCCATCAGGAAAAAGATCAGGCCGCTGGCCGCAAGAGCGATCAAAATTCCCGCATGCGCCCTTGTTCCAGGGATGATGAATGGCAACCAGTAATCCTTGGGAATTCGCGCTGTTTGCGGCAGGTCGCCTTCAACTCGCCACTGGCTATTCACCAGATACTGAACAAGAAAGATGGCAATGAAATTCATCATGAGAGCCATCAGGACTTCATTTCCGCCGAAACGGACCTTGAGTTCTCCCACAACGCCGCACCAGATCGAACCGAACAGGGATCCAAATACCAAAGAGAGTGGAATGACGAACAGTGCCGCCGCCCCATCCAGCATCCCGCCTGTCAAGGTTTGAAGCGCGATCATGGTTCCACCGGCGGCGCCGAGAAGAATGCAACCTTCAAAGCCAAGGAATATGAAACCGCAGCGCCAGGCGACGATTGTGCCGAGCCCTGTGAGAATCACCGGCGTCGCCGTTACGAATGTGTAACCAAGACCACGGAGCGAGAAAAACGCATTGCCAAACAGAGATCCATAACTCTCAACCGGACTGGCTCCAAAGGGAATGAACAGTAGCCCGCCAATTGCCAGCGCCGCCACGATCGCTCCAAGGGTTAGGAGCATCATATTCAGGCTGCCGCAGAGCGGTTCGGATCGCTTTTCGATTCTCACGGCCAGAACCTATACCGTTGCTTCGAAATGCTCAGACAGGCGACGGCCCGCCATCATTCGACCCAGTAGTTCGGGATGCGCCTTGTCAGACGGCAGAATTCCCATGAACCCGCCCTCGAACATCACCGCAATTCGATCTGACAGCATCATCACCTCCTCCAATTCCGTGGATACCAACAGGACTGCTGTTCCCTGGTTTCTTTGCGTAATTATCTCCTGCCAGACATTCTGGATCGCTCCGACATCGAGGCCGCGACTTGGCTGTTCGACCAAGAGACAGCGCGGATTGCGCGACACTTCACGGCCTAGTACCAGTTTTTGAAGATTGCCGCCGGAGAGCTGTCCGGCGGCGAAATGCGGCCCTGGAGCTTTGACCCCGAAACGCAGGATCACTTCATCTGCGCTTCGCCGCGCGGCAGCGCGGTCCAGAATACCTCGGCGGGAAAACGCGTGTGATGCGCCAAGGATGATATTGTCTTCGATGGACTCGGTGACAAGCGAGCCGACGTTGCGGCGGTCAGCGGGGATATAGCCGAGTCCGAGACCGCGCCGTTCGAAGCAGGATTTTCCTGACAGATCATTGCCAAGAAGGCACACCTCGCCGCTTTCCTCTTCGCTCAGTCCGAAAATGGTTTCAATCAACTCGGTCTGGCCGTTGCCGTCGACACCGGCAATGCCAAGGATTTCCCCGGCATGGAGATCAAGATCGACAGCTGGAGGTCTTGCTCTGCCGACCCTACCGGGAACAACGAGATTGCGTATGCGCAGTGCGACATCATTGCCCGGCGGTATCCGGCATGTCATCCGCAGATCAATGTTGCGCCCAACCATGGCCTTAACGAGCTCCGCCTCGGAAGTTTCCGCAGTGTTGACCGTCTTGATGAGACGGCCGTCACGCATCACCGAGACCCGATCCGAAATCGCCATGACTTCATGCAGCTTGTGAGTGACGATGACGATCGACTTGCCGCGACTGCGCAACTTTCCAAGGACATCGAAAAAGCTGTCTGTTTCCTGCGGGGTAAGAACTGCAGTCGGTTCGTCAAGTATGAGGAGCTGCGCGTGCCGAAAGAGAAGTTTGAGAATTTCGACCCGTTGCCGCTCGCCGACGGTCAGGTCTTCGATACGTGCATCCGGGGAAACCTGCAGTCCGTATTCCCTGGATATTCGTGTGATCTCCCGAGCGGCAGTACGCGGATTGTCGGCACCAGCTGGGAGTTCCGTTGTTCCCATCACCAGGTTTTCGGCGACAGTGAATGGCTCAACCAACATGAACTCCTGATGGATCATACCTATACCGGCATTGATGGCATCCGAAGGACTCTTGAATACCACCGACGCACCGTGCAGTTTCGTACGGCCCTCAGTTGGCTCATACAGGCCATAAAGAATGTTCATGAGTGTTGATTTGCCGGCGCCATTCTCGCCCAGCAGGGCGTGCACTTCACCCTCTCGCACATCGAAACTGACATCATCGTTGGCCAGCACTTCCGACCCGAAGCGTTTGGTGATGCCTTCCATGGTCACGACTGCCTTTTCAGACGCGGCAGTCATGCTTGTTGTGCTGGCCATTTCGCCATCGTCGATACTTGGCAATCCAGGTTTTCGAACAAGAGAAAACAGGCTTGGGTTGTCTGTGTCATTGCTCGATTATGGAGACTGCGCTGACCTTTCCCGTACCTATATCATTCCAAACGTTCTGAAACTTGTTCCAGACGTCCTCGGAGATGAGCGCCTTGTTGTACTCATCGGAACCGTAGCTTGTCAGCCACAGGAAACCGAGTTCAGGAATCCAACTCCTTCCGCCGTCAAATTGGCCGGAGTTCACCATTTTCGCCACTTCCTTGATTAGCCCGGAATTATTGGATACGAAACTGACGGCGATGTTGTCGGGTGCCAGATCCTTTTGATCTGAATACATTCCAATGACGATAGCACCCTTGGCGGCGGCTCCTTCGACAGCGCCGATCCCGGTAATGTCGGCGATGTGCCAGATGACGTCAGCTCCGTTGCCAATCAGCGTTGCAGAAGCCTCACGGCCCTTTGCCGCGTCATTGTAATCCCCGGTAATGATTGCATAGCCCTTCAATCCACCGGCGGTGGCCTCGGCGGATGCCTGGAAGATCGCTGTCATCATCTGCGTGACGGGATTGTCTCCGCCGCCGACAATTCCAACCGCCTTGCGGGATCTGGATAGCATCGCAGCGAGTGCTCCGGCTCCGTATGCAACATCCGGATAACGGAAATCCAGATACATCGAGTTGGGCGGAACTTCGCTACCGCCGGGTGGTGATGTCGTGGCAAAAAACTTCTGTTCCGGGTAATCAAGGGAGATTTCGGCGAATAGGGAGCCGAATTGAAAACCATGTCCGATGATGAGGTCGAAACCATCATCGGCGTAGCCGCGCACCACTCGGGGAATGTCTGCTTGGCTGACGTTCTCGGAGAATGCGACCTCGTAGCCGCCGGAGCGCTCGAGCTGCTTGAGACCTTGGTACGCGCCAGCATTCCAGCCACCATCTGCAATTGATCCTGGAAGCACGAGCGCAACCGAGATTTGCGCGGCAGCACCGGAAAGTGCCGAGCCCATGAATGCTGTCGTTGCGCCGAGTGCGAACAGGGTATTCTTGAATGTGTGTCCGAACATCATTGTTGAACTCCTTCTCATGTTGAAGAGAAACATCCATCCAGATCAAGCCAGTCTTGTGTACGCGCCTTTCATCAGTCCCTGAGACGACCCGAGGGTTTCCATGCGTGCAGTCCGGTTAGGCGTGGCGAGATATTGCCTATGCCAACCATTCTCCGCATCCCGTACAAAGGCCGGAGTCAGTATGCATCCGAACCCTTGGAAAGACAGGCCAGTGATCATGTCTTCTTTTCGAATATTGACGCGGTTTCGGTAACAAAGATGAGCCTATCAAAGAAAAATCGATCTCAAAAAGTGCATATTTCGAATAAATATCATACCAAGCATGATATAGATGGAGGTGTGGCTTGATGGAGATTACCGTTAGGAGCGCTGGTGGCTGATACGCGCTGGCGGAATCACATGGGTTTTCCTCGCCTAGGTGCACCTGCCCCGTCCGCCGGAGCATCCATGTTTCAGCGCAAGCGCGCATTGCTGCCCCCGGTCCACGCTGAAATACAACAGCAGATTCGGTGGTGACGGGGTTCCCCGGCGCATGACGGCGCTGACCGGCCAAGAAGCGGCGACAGTACCTGTCAGCACACAGGAGAGATTGCCATGGCCGAGGGCCACCGCCACCTGATCCGTGAGGAGAGATGCCAGGTACAGGCGCTGACGGAAAGCGGCCTTTCGGATGGGGAGACCGCCGTGCGGCGGGCCCGGGTACGCGATACCGGACCCGGGGCGGTTGCGTCCCTGGCCGGCCCCGCGGGCCGGTCAGGCAATGAAGTCGAAGTCTGCCTCGGTCAGCTGCGAGGCGTCGAAGTCCACTAGCGTGGTCGAGAGGGTGTCGGAGGGGTCATTGACCACGGCGTCCTCGGCGCGCTGCTTGATGTCGAGGTCGGTGAACCCCAGGCCGCCCCTGAGGATGATGGTGTCTCGCCCGGTCCCGAAGTCGTGGATGGTGTCGGTTCCGGACTCCCGGTCGAGCACGAATTGGTCGTCGCCGGGTCTTTCAATGTAACACTGTTAACTCAGTGTCGGCGTAGTCGCGCATGGCCCGGTGGTTTTCGGTGAAGAGTGGGTGAATAGTGAAAGTATCGGGTTGGACAGGAATCTGTAGGCCGCCCGCTGCTCCGCCTCGCCGGGGGAAGACCACCGGCAGCGGCGTTCCCGGACGCGGGCGCCTGGCCCGCTCATCGCCACCAGCCGGGTGCGCACGCGCGCGCCGCTGTGCCCGTTCCGCCCGGACTCCGTCTCCGCCCATGTCGCGTCCTCCCCCGCCCCGGACGGCAGCCCGCCGCTGAACGGAACGCAGACCGTCAACGCGGCGGCGCAAAATCGCAAAATTGATGGGCAATTTTACTATTTCCTTCGTTCCATTCTTTCCGTTGAGGTGAATGCTCAGGGCTATCGCACTTGGAACTTTCGTTGTGACAGACGGGAACATATTGCGAACAGAAGTACGCTCCTTTCGCGATTGGGGTCAGGTTCGGATGATTTCAGGCATCAACGCGACGATGGAGGCCCAAGTGCGATTGCCCTGGGTGAATGCTGGTTTAGAGTTGCTCACATTGGTTCCGGCGTATACGATTAACATGTTTTCCGTCCCTTACCTTGCTATGCTTTGGTTCATTGAACCACGCAGCTGTTCGCGATCAGGGAAACAAACGGGAGGGCCGGCCGGCCAGGCCTTTCCACGGTTCCGCTTACGCGAGCCAAGTCGAAATCGGTCCGACACTTCCTGCGGGATAGTCACCCTGTTTCACCGCCAGACGGCGGAGAAAAGAGCCGTCCGGGGGCAATCTTGATTTGAGAATGGACAAAGGGAAGCCGGAGCGCAAGCGATCGGGTTTGCTGTGGGTGGCGAAATTCCCCCCTTGTACAACTTCCCATTCCCTCTTCTCTGAATTCTTTGGCATACGAGTTCTAGCGGGAATCGCTGCGCGGCTTGATCCCGACGGGAATCCCGGTATGTTTGTAGCGTCCTGATGCCAATCAACGGTTAAGGAAACAGGATGCTGTCTTGGAGGCAGAAAATGCTGAACGTTTCCGATGGAAAGTCCGGGCTTTCAACTGCGAACATTCGGCATCTAGAAATACTGCTTCAGATGCTGAATCTAGAGAGCATTACAGCAACGGCGAACGCAAACAATTTGCCTCAACCATCAGTCAGCAGAATTCTGGCCAAGATGAGACAGAACTTTGAAGATCCTCTTCTAGTAAGAAACGGTGGCCAGATGGTGGTAACCGACCGCGGTGCGGAGATTCGGCAGGCTCTTACCAGAGTTATTGAGCAACTCGATATCATGGCTGTTGGCGGAACAAAGTTTCAGCCTGCCCGTACTTCCCGCCAATTCAGGTTCGCATTTGCTGATTCGGTGATGGTTTCGCTTGTGCCAAAGATCATTTCCGCCGTGACCGCGGCTGGACCTGGCCTTGTTGCCATGATTCGGCCCATTGAACCAGAGTTCGAGATCGCTTGCGCATTGGCCAATGGCGAACTGGACCTTGTGATCGATGCTGTATCGAGTTTCGGAGAACGCGAGGACATCAGTCAGTTGAAGTCGACCATTCTGTATGATGATAAAGTTGTGCTGATGGTGCGGGATGGTCATCCGATTTCCGGACTGGAATCTGTATCAGTTGAGCAATATCTTTCGCTGCAACATCTTGCGCCGCATTCGTGCTATCGACCCAATTTAGGTCCGATCGATGGCGTGTTGTGGAAGATGCGGCAGAAGCGCTGTGTTCAGGCTTTTGTTCCAGAATTTAGCCTTGTTCCGATTGTTCTGGTTGAATCTGATTTCGTGTTCACCACAAGTCGCAGATTTGCCGAGTATTTCGCTCAAAGAATGCCAATCCGTATTGTCGCGGCCCCATCGATTTTCCAGCCTTTCCGGTTTCGTATGCTTTGGCATGAGCGCACCCACCACAGTCCGGCAGGAATCTGGTTGCGCCAAATTGTTCGCGAAAGCGCCTCGCGGGCACGCGCACCGATCGGTCAACCACATTGATCTGGCTCACAACTTGGAGGCTGACCTTGGGCCTGTTGACTACCAGCTTGTGGCGATGAGGTGAATTGCCACCACGGAGCTTGCGTCCTTCTTGTCGTAACGCGTCGCGACTGTTCGGAACTCCATGATTGTCGAGAAGAAGTGCCCGACCCGATTCCGCTATTTGTACAATTCCCGGGCATGATCTCGAGACTCTCTCCGGTTCCGTTTCAGGGAAATCACCGGCTACACGCCGCGTCACTTGATCTCTTCGGCCAGCCAGTCGGCACCAAACGCGCCTTGTCCCCGCTAGAGGCTTCGAACGGATGGTCCTCCCCCTATGTAAGACTTCCCTTTCTCTGTTCCCTGATTCTTTGACATAGTACGCCTAAACGGAACTTCCAGCACGCTTTTTCGCGCTGGCCGCCTGACATCATTGCGGGGGCATGCTTCATGGTGGAAAACCCGGTTCCCATAACGGATATCCGCCATGGCCCTCAACATCGAATCGATCTCCGACCAGGCCGGAAAGCCCGCCATCCTCCTCCGCGAGGCCTGGCGCGAGGGGAAGCGCGTCCGCAGGAGGACCATCGCCAACCTGCCGGAGCTGCCGCTGGCGGTCGGCGGGGGCTTCCGGGCCGTCCTGAAGGGTGCCGTCGCCGTCACCGACATCGGCGACCTGCTGGACGTCGAGCGTTCCCTGCCGCACGGCCATGCCGCCGCCGTCCTGGGAACCGCCCGCGACCCCGGCCTGGATCGCATCCTCCACCGCACCGCCGGCCGGGAGCGCCGCCTGGCGCTGGCCACCATCGTCTCCAGGGTCATCTCGCCCGATTCGAGACCCGCCACGGCCCGGCGGCTGTTGCCGGAGACCGCGACGGACAGCCTCGGCGCCCTGCCCGGGCTGGGTCCGGTCACCGGCAACGGGATCCCGGGCATGCCCGGCTGGCTGCCCTCGCGCCAGCCGTCCTCCAGCGCCAGGACCGGCGCCGGAATGACCGGCCCACCGCGGACGTTGCGCCAGCGCGGAGCGCCCCGGCGAGCCAGGCAGGCGTGTGCGAATCGAAATGGCGGAGACCGACCTGCATGCCCCGCCATTTAGGCGCATCGAATCAGGAATACAGGTGTGAACTGTTGTAAGGCCCCGGACCTGCCGGCCGGACTGGAGCAGTGACAGTGTCCTGGAGGGGAACACCGCGAGGCCCGACATCAGGCAGTCGGAAAGGCTGATGCCACGCGTGTCGGTCGGGTCGGCGATGCGGTGGAGGCATGCGCGGACCGCCCGCAGCATGCCGGGCATCGACAGATGCTTTCGCAGGGAATCCCTGGACATTTTCCTGCTCGGCTTTTGCCTGTCTGTCCGCAGGATGGCCGATCCGGTGCGGAAAGTCCACGAAAAAAAATTCGCGGATCCTCTGCAAGGGACTGATAATGCGAGAAAAGAATTCCTGACGGGAATTGCTGATCCTCCTAGGTCACGAATGCGGCGCAGAACCACCAATGTGCTGACCTTCAATCGGTGCGCCAGTCTGGTCAAAGCTTGCGACAGTTCCTCCTTCTGCCGGTATTCCTCGCACAGTACGGCCAGTGGCACGAGGAGTTCCGCTGCGACCCGGTCGCACCAGGCCTCGACCTCATGGTCAGGCACGGTGTTCGCGGTCGGGTTGGAAAGCGCAGTCTGCCCAAGCCACAGATGCGCCAGTTCGTGTGCCAGAGTGAACATCTGCTCCGTCTTGGTGTCGGCGCCGCTGATGAAGATCAGCGGCGCATGGTCGTCCACCAGAGTAAATCCACGGAATTCGCCGGGATCGAGTTTGCGGCGCGTGTTGCCGCGAACGATGCCCGATACCATCACCAGAATGCCGAGCATGTCCGCCACATGGACGAAATGGTGAAGCGTATCGGTCCATGTCCGCGGGGCGCCGCGTTTCTCAAGGTCAAGACCCAGTGCCTTGCGGATGACAGCGGCTACCTTCTCGATGTCGCCATCAAGCCTTGTGGATCCCACGAAGGAAAGCGGCGGTTCCCTCTCCATGCGAATGTAATCATACCAAACCAAATTAATAATGTGCCCAGAACAAGGATTGAACATCATGCTGTGTGACACGGCAACATTCCGCGTGTGACCGGTGGCGCCGTCCTGTATCCTGTGCCTTGGAAACATGCGGAAGGAGAGAACGGCATGCCTGCGCAAGTCATGGTGTCGCGCACCGACCACACACCCGGTCAGTTACGCGAACTGGCCCGGAAACACAGGTTCCGCGGCCGCCGTCGCAGGCTGCGCGCGATCGCGCTGGTCACCGGGGGCAGGCTGTCGCGGACCGAGGTGGCCTCCGCCGTCGGCGTGGGCGTCCGGACGCTCCGCGACCGGGTTGTCCGTTACAGCGCCGACGGCCCCGGCGGCCTGCGGGACGCCGCCCGGCCGGGGGCTCCGCCGAAGCTGGACGGCGGACAGGAGGAGGAGGTCGTGTCGTGGCTGGATGGGGGGCCGGACCCCGACGCGGGCGGGCCGTCCCGCCGGGCCGTCGCCGACGTCCGGAAGCGGACCGCGGACAGCCTCCGGGTGGGGTGCGCGCCGGCCGGTGCGGAGGCTGGGCTTCCGGCACATGTCCCCGCGGCCCGTCCACCCGAGGGCGGACCCCGCCGCCCGGGAGGGATTCGGCGGGGATTCCGTCCGGTTGGCGCGTGAGGCGGTGCCCGACGGCGTGGCCCCGGAGGATGTGCCCGTATACTTTCAGGACGGGGCGAGGGTGGGGCGGAAGGGCATGCTGCCGGGGGTCCGGGCGAGGAAAGGGACGCGCCCGCGCGTCGTGCGGGACCACCGGTACGGACACCTGTACCTGTTCCCCCCCGCCTGTCCCGCCACCGGCGACGCGGTCGGGCACGTGTGCGGCAGGGCCAGCACCGGGGAGACGGACCGGCACCTCCGCGGCATCGGGGAGCGGGTCCCCGCCGGAAAGCGCGCCCTGGTGGTCCCCGGCGGGGCGGGCCGGCACCGGTCGGGGGACCTGGGGATACCGGACAGCGTCTCCCTGCTCCGGCTGCCGCCCACGGCCCGGAGCTCAATCCGGGCGGGACGGTGTTCCCCCTCCTGAAGCACCGCCATTTCGCCAACCGGGTGTCCGCAGGCGCGGAACACGTCCGGGAGGTGGTCGAGCACGTCCGGGACGCCTTCATCCGCCGGAAGGGGGAGGTCACGCGGATCACCACGAGGGAATGGGCGGTGCCGTGAGATCCGGGGCGCCTATCGGCAATGATTTATTTGGTTTGGTATCATCATACCAGTCCTGACGCTGCTGGCACAAATGAACTGTGTCCAGCAGGTTCGGGCTCGGGTGTCGCAGCGGCGTACTGTCTACATTGCGGAAATCCGGAATCGGCATGGGTTCTTCGACCGGTTCTGAAGAGAAGAAGTATCCGATTGGCGCATGGACGGTTCGGGCAAGTTCTTCCAGCTGCCTGAACGTCGGTTGTGCTGCTCCGTCCTCCCATTCGGCGTACTTCGGGAAGGGACCAACAAGTTCCGCAATGTCCATCCGGGCGCACTCGCGCATCCAGCGAAATATCTCCGGTTTGACGTCGACCTGCACTATCTGTGTTCCTATGCGCGGAAACGGTGAAGTACGCCTGCAAGCCCGACATCAAGCTTCCAGCCGTCGTCGAATGTCTCGAAAACATGAACTCCACTTCCGGCCCAGAGTGCCTCGCAGGCCATGGCTGGAAAATTCACCTCCGGACACAATCTCCTTGTCACGTCGTTTCGTTTCCTGGAACTTCCACTTCAAGCAACTCGGTTTCTTCGTGACTGTCATCAATGTCCACTCCGATGGACCTCGTTGTCTTCGCTCCCAGCGTCTTCAGTGTCTCTATCTGTGCAAGCATATTGCCGCGTCCACGAGACAGTTGGCCGAATGCCGTTTCATAGGCATCCTGCGCCTGACCCAGGCGCTTACCCACATGTTCCATATTATCGACGAATCCGACGACCTTATCGTACAGCCGGCCCGCCCTCCTGGCGATTTCCTCGGCGTTTTGGTTGCGTCGTTCAACCGCCCAGACGTTCGCGATCGTCCGCAACGCCATCATCAGGGTTGTTGGCGTCGCGATCGTGACATCGTGCTCAAGCGCGGCTTCCATAATTGACCCGTCCTCCCTTAGGGCCTCGGACAGCGCACCTTCAATCG
This sequence comes from Paracoccaceae bacterium, assembly GCA_965203605.1. Classification (GTDB taxonomy): domain Bacteria; phylum Pseudomonadota; class Alphaproteobacteria; order Rhodobacterales; family Rhodobacteraceae; genus JAPOUP01. The sequence continues at coordinate 1,116,936 of OZ241902.1, forward strand.
GGACGAACATGATCACGTAGTCAACGGTGACGTCCTCCGCATGCTGATAGTCCTTTGATGCGAGCGTGTTGATATGGTCGCGAAGCGACTTGACAAGCCGTTCTCGAGCCTTGGTGACCTCTTTCCCATCATCCGCATTAACGGCGTCGGTATAGGCGACAAGTGAAACCTTGCTGTCGATGACAAGGGTCTTTCCTCCGGGAATGTTCACGACCACATCCGGGCGCAACCGTTCACCACCGTCGCTGACCCGGTGCGCCTGGGTTTCGTATTCCTCTCCTTCCCGCAGGCCCGATATCTGCAGTATGCGTTCCAGGATGAGTTCTCCCCACGCACCCTGCGCTCGTCGGTCGCCTCGTAAGGCCCGTGCAAGCGCAACCGCCTCCTGTGATATCTCTTCGGACCTCCTGCTGAGTTGGGCGATCTCGGTCTTCAGCCGTTCGCGGTCCTTGATGGTTTCCTGATGGACGTTCTTAAGCTCGTTCTCGAAGTGTCCGACATGTTCCTTCAGGGGGGTTAGGGCCGCCTCCAGTCGCTCGATGCTGGATTTCGAGAACCGCTCTCCCTGAATCTTCAGGGCTTCCGACGCCATTTCGCCGAATTTCGCCTCCATCTCGCCGCGAAACCTGGTCAGTGTCTCAAGTCGCTCCTTATCAAACTGGCGCTCGGCTTCCAGCTTTGTCTCCAGCTGCGATATGCTGCCAGTGAGCTGCCGCCGCTCCTCCGAGGCACCGTCGAGTTTGGCGCGGAGTTTCGAGAGGTCGCCGTTCAGGCGCTCGTTTTCGGACTTACGTTCATCCGCGAGCGCTTCGAACCGATTGGCGTTCCTTAGCGCTTCCCGCAGTTCAGCGTCCTTCGCTTCGACTGCGGCGGTGAGCTTTATGTTAGCCTTGGCTAACTGTTCACCATCGCCTCCTGGTCGCCGGATCACGATGACCACCGCAACCAACAGAACCAGCGCGAGTGCCGCCAGAATCACCAGATCGACAATATCCGTTTCCCATTGCGGCATTCCTGTCGCTCTCCGTTAAATGGCCGCCGACATCGCCTTGGCTGCCGATGTATCGCATCAGTATACACCACTGGAAAGCATCGACCCTTGATCCCCCATTCGAAGTGGCGATTGTTCAACGCAATCGCCGAGCTGGCTAGAACGGGATTTCATCGTCCAGGTCGGGCTCACCGGCGAACGAGGGGGCGCTGTCCGATCCGGACTGCTGGTTGCTGCTTCTAGCGGGTTCCCCGCCGTAACTGTCATATCCACCACGGTCATCGGCATGGTCGCCGCCACCACTGCGTGGAAGCAGTACGAGTTCACCCCTGAAGGGGCGGAGCGTTACTTCGGTTGAATACCGGTCCTGACCTGACTGGTCCTGCCACTTTCGGGTTTCCAGCTGGCCCTCGACGTAGACCATGGATCCCTTGCGTAGGTATTGCTCGGCAATTCGAACCAGGTTTTCATTGAAGATCGCGACGGAATGCCATTCGGTCCGCTCGCGATCCTCACCTGTATCGCGGTCCCGCCAGCGCTCGCTGGTGGCGATCCGCAGGTTGCAGACCTTTCCGCCATTCTGAAACGTGCGGACCTCGGGATCGCGTCCCAGGTTTCCCAAAAGAGTGACTTTGTTCACCGATCTCGTCATTTCAATCCCCCGCTGACTCCAGTTTTCGCTGACGTTGCGGCGACAGCCTTTCCATGCCAACGAAACAAGCGCAAGCGACTAGTTGCCGCTGGGCACGGGCAATGCGAATTCTTGAATGGACATCCGCGCTGGAATCCATATCTTCCCCTCCACCTGAAGGGATTGTGTTATGAAGCGGCCAGCTTTTGTCCTCATTGTTGCCTTTTCTATCGGGTTGACGGCGACAGCCGTCTCGGCCGAAGGTCTTTTCTCCAAGTCAGGTAGCATTGAGGAAAAATTTAAGGTCACCGACCAGCACGCTTTCAAGTTAAATGCACCGCGTTTCCGATCGGGTCATCACGATCTGCCATCGTACCGTGGCACCTATAGCGGACCCTATCTGGATATGGCCCGTGCGGCGGCGAGGCGGCACGGAGTTCCTGAGGATCTTTTCCTGCGGCTGGTCCAGCACGAAAGCGGCTGGCGACCAAATGCGAAGTCGTCCAAGGGAGCCTATGGCCTTGCGCAGCTGATGCCCGAAACAGCGGAAGACCTGAAGGTCAACCGATCCGATCCCTACGACAATCTCGACGGTGGAGCCAGATACCTGCGTCAGCAGTATGACCGGTTCCGGAACTGGAGGCTGGCGTTGGCTTCCTACAACGCTGGCCCTGAGAAGGTTCAAAGGTACAAAGGGATTCCGCCCTATCGGGAAACCCTGAACTATGTCCGATCCATTATGGGCGATTAGGGGGCATTGGCGAGGCGTCAATGAAGCGGTTGTGCGGAGGATCGGCAGAAGCAGCTTGCGAATACAGGGATCTCGGCACGTGCCAATGCCAGATCTAGCTCGTTGCGGATGTAAGGAAGTTCAATTGCCTCTCCTCGCCGCTCAAGGCATTCGTGCAGCCCATGAAGTGACCAGACATTGCGCGGATGCTGCAATGCCCGTGGCAACGTTGGATCCAGGCCCAGATCGGCACGGTAGACCTGTTCGGCTTCATGCCAGCAACCAGCGTCCAGTAGCAGCGCGCCCAGAGCGTGACGTGCGGGCTGTGGCCAGGCCCATGGCTCCTCGTAGAGCAGGCTGTCGTCCAGTCGAACCGCTTGCCGAAGGTGCTCCAGACCCTCATCGATGCGGCCCGCCTTGTAGGCCAGTTCCCCCAACATCATTTCCCGGGCTACGGCAAGGACGTCCCTCGCGGAGTTCTGGAACAGCATGCGGGACTCCGGAATTGCTGCGAAAGCGGCCTCGAAACGCTCACTCTCCTCAAGGGCACTTTCCGGTTTGCCGAGATTCGCCAGTGCCACGGTACGCGCGTAGAGGATGAGTGCACGGGTAAAGGAATAGAGTTCCTCGCACTCAGGGATCGGCTCGGTCAGGATTTCGGTCCACCTGCCGAAGCGTACCTGAACATGGGCTCGCGTGGCGACAAACGCCTCGAATAGATCCGGATATACACGCACCACTTCGTCCGGAACTTCCGAACGAAGCTGCGCGGCATATTGCAGGGCAACTTTGGGGTTGGCACTGAACATCGCACCATAGACCGCGAAGTGCAGGTTGTGGATGCGATAGAGCGCGTAGAAGTTCTCGGCTCCCGCATATGCCTTGTATTTCCTATCCACCCGTGCCGCAGCGATGTTTCTTTCAGTTACGTTCCGGTAGTCGCCGCAGAGCACATCTATATGGGTTGCCATGTGCATCAGGTGACCACTGTCCGGCACCAGACCAGTCAACCGGTCACCGTGCCGCAGTGCTGCCTCAGGTGTGGGTGACATTTCCATGAGATGGATGAAGAGGTGTAGAAGGCCGGGATGGTCCCAAGCCTCCGAACGCTTGTGAAAGGCGCCGTCGAGGATTTCGTAGGCCTCGGTGGTCGACGCTCCCTCCGCAGGCAGGCCTGTCCTGAGATCCCATAGCTGCCATGGTGTCCGGGTGATCAGCGCTTCCGACGTGGCGTAGACGACCTCAAGGTCATTGGGGAACGCAGCATGGACCGCACGCATGGCCTCCGCGAACGCGTCGGTGTAGGGTGTGTAATCCTCAACTTCAGGGCTGGATGGGTATCTTGATGGAAGTGCGTGGATCAGTGCCTCCTCAACCGGTGCAAGACCCGTAACTTTTCGGGCTTCCGTCAAGGCGGTGTGGGCACGGTCAAGTGCCGGACCCTTTTCGGACTCGGTGAATACACGCCACGGCTTGTTGTAATTCGGACCGATCGCGTAGGCGATACCCCAATGCGCCATGCCACAGTCCGGATCCGCAGAAAGTGCGCGTTCGAAACAGGTGATCGCCTCTTCATGGTTGTAGCCGAACAGCCACAGGAGCCCCTGATTGAACCAGACCTGCGCTTCCCCTGAATTGGTGGTGATCCGGCGCGAATAGGTCCCAAGGTCAAATTTCATATGGTTCCCCAAAAGCTCTCTTCAAATCACCTGGCGTGGCAACAATGTGGTTTGCCCGACCCGTCTCCGACCTGCGCCAGCTCCAGAACCTTCAGTCAGGTGCGAAGTCTCCGGAAAGCCGTCTGCAGCCCAACAGGAGACATCCCTTCGTTGCGCGGATCAATGAAGGGACAACGCCGCAGTTCTTCATCGGGCCGTCGCTGCATCCCCGATGTTGTCGACACCCCGTTCCTCAAGCAATGTCGTGAGCCAGCTTGAATCCATCTCCGGAACCGAGGAAAGCAGGAGGTCGGTATAGGGATGATGCGGAGGCCTGAACATTTCGTCCTTCGGCCCCTGCTCAACGACTTGCCCATTCTGCATGACCACAACCTCATCCGCGATGGATCGAACCGTGGCAAGATCATGCGTGATAAACATGTAGGACAGGTTCAGGTCATTCTGCAGCCTGTCGAGTAGCTTGAGGATTCCCTCAGCCACAAGCTGGTCAAGTGCGCTGGTGACCTCGTCACAGATGATGAACGTTGGTTCCGCCGCCAGCGCACGCGCAATTCCGATACGCTGCTTCTGTCCTCCGGACAGCTCAGGTGGGTAGCGGTCATAGAACTGCGACGGGTCGAGTTCAATGAGGTCGAGCAGTTCATCGACCCGGTGCTTCAGCTCCGCTCCATGCAGTCCGGAATAGAATTGGGCTGGCCGACCGATGATTTCGCTGATGCGGACCTTTGGATTGAGGGCGGTGTCCGCCATCTGGTAGATCATCTGTGCCTGGCGAAGCTGATCCTTGTTCCTGTTCAGGTAGCTTGGCGGCAGCGGATCCCCCCTGAAAAGCACTTCGCCTTTCATTGGCGGCAGAAGACCCGTGATCACGCGGGCGGTGGTCGATTTTCCGGAACCGGACTCGCCGACAACCGCGACCGTCATCCCTTCATGGATGTCGAAGGAAACGTCATCCAGCACCCTGATCCCACCAGTATAGGCGGCATCCACGTCCCGAACCGAGATGAGAGGTTCGGAGCCGCCGGTTGGACGGGACTTCTGCGGTCGTTCAAAACTTCGAACCGCCCAAAGTGATTTCGTATAGTCTTCCTTGGGCTCGTCAAGCATCTCCTGGGTTGGCGCCTCTTCGACCTCGCGTCCCCGAAGCAACACCTTGATGGTGTCGGCCATCTGGGCCACGACGGCGAGATCGTGCGTGATGTAGATCGCAGCAGTATCGAACTGATCGACAATGTCGCGAATCGCCGCCAGCACTTCGATCTGGGTGGTAACGTCCAGAGCGGTGGTCGGCTCGTCGAATATGATCAGGTCGGGCCGGCAGGCCATGGCCATCGCCGTCATCGCCCGTTGCAGCTGCCCGCCCGAGACCTGGTGCGGGTAGCGGAATCCAATCTCACGCGGATTGGGAAGCCGCAGGCGCTCGTAAAGGTCCATGGCGTCTTCCTGCGCTTCCAGCCGCTTCTTGATCCGGTAGTGCAGCGGGGCTTCCGTATGTTGGTCGATGATTTTGTGCGCCGGATTGAAGGACGCCGCAGCTGACTGCGCCACATAGGCGATTCGTGATCCCCGTAGGGCACGCCTTTCCGCTTCCGAAGCGGTGGTCAGTTCCATTCCGTCAAACTCGATCGAGCCATCGGATATGCGGGTGCCGTCACGGGCGTATCCCATGGCGGCGGCTCCAATAGTCGATTTCCCGGCGCCGGACTCGCCGATCAGCCCCATGACCTCCCCGCGGCGCAGGGTCAGATCAACACCCTTGATGATGTCAATCCATTGCTCACCGGTATAGCCTTGGATCTTCAGCCCCTTGATTTCCAGAATCGCGCTTTTCCCCTTCACCATTGCATCACTCCTTCAAACCGGAGGACCGGAACAGCATCCAGTCGACGACAAAATTGACTGCCACCGTCAGCAGCGCGATGGCGGCTGCCGGGATCAGGGGGGTCAGATCACCGAAGGAGATCAGCGTCGCATTCTCCCTCACCATGGAACCCCAATCGGCGGTTGGCGGCTGGATTCCGAGACCAAGGAACGAAAGGCCCGCCACCAGAAGGAAAACGAAACAGAACTCCAGTCCGAACTCGGCGACGAGTGGCGCGGTCGAGTTTGGAAGGATTTCCTTCCTTATAAGATACCACGTTCTTTCACCCCTGAGTTTCGCCGCCTCGATATAGTCCATGACAACGACATTGCCTGCCACGGCCCGGGTGAGGCGAAAGACGCGCGGGGCATAGATGATCGCTACGGCAATGATGATGACGATGACCTTGGGGCCGAAGATCGACAGCATCAGCAGCGCGAAAATCAGCGATGGAATGGACATGATCACATCGGCCGTTCGCCCCATGAGTTGGTCGAACCAGCCGCCTTTCGTCGCCGCGAGCAATCCGCCAAGCGCTCCGAGCAGGAAGGCCGAGACTGTCGCGACCAATGCCAGCCCCACGGAATTGCGGGCACCGAAGACAATTCTGCTGAACATGTCGCGCCCTAGCTGGTCCGCGCCGAGAAGCATGTTCTCGTCCGCTGGCGCGAAGGCGGAGGAAATGATCTCCGACTCTCCGTATGGTGCGATCCATGGCGCGAATATGCCGGCCACCGCATAGGTGAAGATCACGAACAGCCCGAAGGCTGCCGTCAGGGGCGCCGTCTTCAGTTCCTTGGCCACCCCCGTTGGCATCACGATGATCAGAAACTCGCGGAAACAGTAGGCGACGCCTGCGGAGAAAGCCAACAGTCCGGCCCCGATGGCGACGAACCTCAACGCGGCGGTCCCGCCCACGATTCCCAGGACGAAAGACGCAAGGGTCAGTGAGAAAAGGACCAGGAAGGGACCCCGTCTCTGATAGTAGGCGGCCAGGCTAGAGGCGATGACCAGAAACGCGAAATAGATGATTGCGAATACGCTCACGTCCTGATCCTCCTATTTCGGGTGCCGAAGCCGCGGATTGGTCAGGATAGCCCCGACATCCGCTGCGAGATTGAGAAGGATGAATGTGGCGGCGAAGATCAGGCAACATGCCTGAACGATCGGAAAATCCCGCTTGGCCACGGCGTCGACCAGAAGCTGGCCAATTCCGGGATAGACGAACACCACTTCTACCAGAACAACGCCTGTGATCAGATAGGCTAGATTCAGGGCGACGACGTTGATGATCGGAGCCCAGGCGTTCGGAAGCGCATGCCGGGCGATGACCTTCCACGGCGGCGTACCCTTCAGTCTGGCCATCTCGATATAGGGTGAGGCCAGAAGATTGATGATCGCCGCCCGGGTCATGCGCATCATATGCGCGGTGACAACCAACACCAGGGTCAGCGCCGGCAGGAAGGTCCGATTGAGAAGCTCTCCGAATGACATGTCGCCACCTAGGCTGGCGATCGCCGGAAACAGCCCTGTCTTGACCGCGAGATACAGGATCAGGATGTAACCCAGGAAGAACTCCGGGCTGGAGATCGATGTCAACGTCAGCACATTGGCGACGCGGTCGAACAGGGAATTGCGGAGCAGGGCGACGAGGACGCCGAGCAGGATCGCGAACGGGACGGCGATCACGGCAGCGTAAGCGGCAAGGAACAGGGTGTTCAGGAAACGGTCCGAGATCGCCTCGCCGACACGATCTCCCGAAATCAGGGAGTTTCCGAAGTCACCGACGACCGCACCGGAAAGCCAATCCAGATAGCGGATAACGGCAGGCCGGTCGAGGCCGAGCTCCCTTCGCAGACTTTCCACCGTTTCCTGCGTGGCGCCCTGTCCGAGGACAGCCTGTGCCAGATCTCCGGGAAGCAGTTCCACCATGAAGAAAATGATTATGGAAATCACGAGCAACGTCACGAGCCCCAAGCCAAGGCGCTTGAGGATAAGCCTGAGAATGTCTCCCACCGGTTCCTCCCTGTGGCCGCGCCCTGGTCCGCATCAGTCGGACCGCACAGCCGAAATCGACCTGCCGCAACCAGCGGCGAAGGCCCGGGCGCGGAACGCCCGGGCCCATGTGCTGATCAGACGAACCACCAGCGGCTGGTACCCCGTGCACCGTCAGCTTCCCAGGATGCTGCGACGCTCGGTCCATGCTGTACGTTCTTGCGCCGCGCATAGACGAAATTGACGAACATCGGGATGATGGTGCCGCCCTCGTCGCGGGCGATGCTGCACATCTCGTGGTACATTTCCGCACGACGGGTCTCGTCCAGTTCCGCCTTGGCTTCCAGAAGAAGTTCATTGAAGCGATCGTGCTTCCAATGCGCCTCATTCCAGGCCGCATCCGCCTTGTATGCGAGCGTGAACATGTTGTCCGGCGTCGGGCGCGCCCCCCATTTGACGAAGACGAACGGCTTCTTCAGCCATACGTCAGCCCAGTAGCTGTCGGATGGTTCCCGAACGGGCGTGAGGTCGATGCCTGCGGCTTTGGCCTGCTCCGAATAGAGCACCACCATATCGACCGCTCCCGGAAGGACCGAGTCGGTGGCGGAGAGCTCGACGCTGAGCGAGTCAAGCCCAGCCTCCTTGAGATGGAACCTGGCCTTGTCCGGATCGTAGGTCCGCTGCGGGATGTCCGCCGGGAAGTACGGCATGTTGGGCGAAACGTGGAAGTCGTTGCCCGGGAAACCGGTCCCGAAAACGATCTTCTCGATGATCTCCTCCCGATCGATGGCGTGCTTCAGCGCAAGCCTGACATTGTTGTCATCGAATGGAGCGACATCCGTGAACATCGGCAGGGTAATCGCCGAGCCTGAGGGAATGTTGTCGACCTCGATGTCCGGATGACGCTGCAGAAGCGCCAGTGTCTTTAGGTCAACTGACGTGACCGCGTCGACGTCGCCGGACACGAGCGCCGCCTGGCGTGCGTTGGGATCGTTGAGCACCGACATTTCGACCCGGTCGAACCATGCGCCTTCCCCATGCCAACCTTCGTGGCGTTCCAGCAACGTGCCGACGCCGGGATCATGGTCCACGATACGGTAAGGACCAGCACCCGTCTGGCTCTGCCAGTCAATGCTCCCGTCATCATTGGCAGGAAGCATGGCAAGATGGTAATCCGTCATGATCCACGGAAGGTCGGCAAAGCCCTGGTTGAGCTCGATTACGATCGCGTGATCGCCGTCCGCCCTGATATCCACGACGCTATCGAGCAACGGCTTGGCCGCGGACGTTGTATCCGCGCCGCGGTGATGGTTGAGCGATGCGATCGCATCGGTGGCCGTGAATGGCCGTCCGTTATGGAACGAGGCGTTGCTGTCGAGTTCGAACGTCCAGGTCCTGGCATCCGGTGTGGCGCTCCAGCCTGTGGCCATGTCAGGACCCAGGCCATTGTCCGACGTGATCATGGTGAGGTAGCTGCGGTGGGTGTGCGCGAGCTGGATCTCTCCGACCGACTGGTATTTGCCTGGATCCATCTGATCGGCGGTATTGCCGTCATGAAGGCCGACACGGAACGTTCCACCGCGGTTCGGCGTCTGAGCCGCGACTTTGGAGGTCCAGAGTCCGGTGGCCGCAGCCGCCGTGAGTCCGGCGGCGGCGGCGTGATACATAAATGACCTCCGCGAGAGCCGCCCACGACGGGCTTCCTCCGCGATCCGTTCGATGAGGAACTGGTTTTCTCTATTCATGATATCTCCATGATTGGATTTTGGCCGATGGTCGCCGCGTCCGGCACGGCGGTCACTGCCCTATCTGGCATCGTGACCATCGCCTGCCGTTGGGAATATGAATGCGACCAATCAAGCGACATTTGGCAACCAAAGCATGAAATTCACCGTACATCAACCGCAAACCAGGAATATTTTGACGAGGAACGCTCCTGCACCGTCAGTCCGGACGCCAGGCAGGCGGTACGTCCGCTCTCCAGCCCACCCCGGTACAGGGTAAAGTCGCGTTACCGCGGAAACGAGAGCCGTCGCCATTTCCACATCCGCGAACGGAACCAGGTGCGCTGTCTCTTCGCGTATCGTCTGGTCGCGGCCTTGCCTGCGGCTACCGCGTCCTCAAGGTCACGGTTGCCGCGCAGGTGGTCGACCAACTCAGCCGCGCCGATGGCCTTTGCCGAGGGCAGGGCGGGATTCCAGGAGGCCAGGTTGCGCCGGACCTCATCGATCACACCGCCCTTGACCATCGCTTCGAAGCGATGGTCGATCCGATCTGCCAACCAGTCCCGGTCCGCGTCGACAAGCAGGGGCTGCGCATCGTCAAGCGAAACCAACGGATCCGGAGTATCGTCCTGCCAGGACGCCAATCCACGTCCTGTGGCGCGCCATACCTCCCATGCGCGCAGGATCCGCATGGGGTTGGTGGAATCAAGGCGGGATCGGGTGGTGGCATCCAGTTCGGTCAGGAGAGAGGCCGGGCCCTCTGACTGCAGGCGCCCCTGCGCTTCCGCGCGCAGTTCGGGCGGCACCGCTGGAATGTCCGCGAGCCCTTCGGTCAGTGCGGTGAAGTAGAGGCCTGTCCCTCCCACCAGAATCATACGCTGGCCATTTGCCAGCAAGGGTTCGACCTCGCGAAGCCAATGTCCGACCGAATAGTCCGCGTCCCCGGCGATATGGCCGTAGAGGAGATGCGGGGCGGTCGCCTCATGGACAGGTTGCGGGCGGGCCGTCAACAGATTCCAGTTGGAGAACACCTGCAGTGCGTCGGCATTGACGATCGTCCCGCCCTGACGTGATGCGATCTCCAGCGCCAGAGACGACTTGCCGCTCGCGGTGGGGCCAGCGATCAGGACAGGCAACTCAGGCGACAGCGAACTCAGGATTTCATGTCTCACACGTTCACCCATGCATTGAACATCTGCCGGTCTTCCGTCATCCTGCGGGTCAGCAATCCGATTGTGGGCGGGAGAAACAATGACTGAAACCACGAGGGCGTTTCCCGGATTCCCAGAAGGCCGGGCATAGGATGACGTCAACTGTTACCGAAGCCCAGCAGGAACTGCCCGACATAATGTACCGGCGTATCATGCTGAAGATTTCCGGCGAAGCTCTGATGGGCGATCAGGGCTATGGGCTACATCCTCCGACTGTCGAACGTGTTGCCGCCGAGGTGAGGTCTGTCCATGAACTGGGCGTGCAGGTCTGCATGGTGATTGGCGGAGGCAATATCTTCCGAGGTCTCCAGGGCTCGGCGCAGGGTATGGAACGGACGACCGCTGACTACATGGGAATGCTGGCAACGGTCATGAACGCGTTGGCGATGCAGTCGGCGCTTGAGTTGGGCGGCGTCTATACCCGTGTCATAAGTGCCATTCCGATGGACCAGGTGTGCGAACCCTATATCCGTCGCCGTGCGGTGCGGCACCTGGAGAAGGGTCGCGTCTGCATTTTCGCGGCCGGCACCGGCAATCCATATTTCACCACCGACACCGCGGCGACGCTTCGGGCCTCGGAGATGGGCTGCGAAGTGATTCTGAAGGCCACAAAGGTTGACGGCGTCTACGACCGCGACCCGAAGAAACACGCGAACGCGCGTCGGTATGAATCCGTCACTTATGATATGGTGCTGGCCAAACAGCTTGGCGTGATGGATGCCACTGCCATTGCCCATGCGCAGGGCAACGATCTGCCCATCATCGTCTTTTCGCTTGATGAGCCCGGCGGTTTCCGGGGTGTGGTCCGCGGGAAAGGTACCTATACAAGAGTGTGTAGTGGCCGTAAGTTGGACGGCAGCGCGCTCGAGGAGAAGCGTTGAGGAGAAGCTGAACCATGTCAGACGATCAGGACATCGACGTAGACGACCTTTCCCGACGGATGGATGGGGCGGTCTCCCTGCTCCGAAAGGAGTTCGCCGGTCTCCGGACCGGTCGGGCTTCCGCTGCGATGGTGGAGCCGATAACGGTTGAGGCCTATGGAGTGCAGACACCGATCAACCAGGTGGGCTCGGTAAACGTGCCGGAGCCCAGGATGGTGACGATCAATGTCTGGGACAAGACACTGGTCAACAGTGTTGAGAAGGCGATTCTGGAATCAGGTCTTGGAATCAACCCGCAACGGAATGGAACCATTATCATGCTTCCGATCCCGGAACTGAACGAGGAACGTCGCCGGGAACTGACGAAGGTTGCCGGACAGTACGCGGAGAACGCACGCGTGGCCATCCGCCACGTTCGCCGGGATGGCATGGATCAGCTGAAGAAGGCGAAGACAGCCGGGATGGCTGATGACGAGAACAGGATCTGGCAGGACGAGATACAGGAATTGACGGACAGCCATATCAGGAAAGTGGACGACGCGCTGGAGGTCAAACAGGCGGAGATCATGCAGGTGTAGCGCTGTCGGGGCCGCCGGAGGCGCACAGGATACGTTTTCAGGTGGCGAAGGGTTGGGCGTGGGACGTATCCTGCAGAGGAATTCGGGCGTGAAGCAGGGAACGGACAGTTCGCCACATCATGTGGCCATAATCATGGACGGTAATGGCCGCTGGGCCCAGCAGCGGGGGCAACCCCGACTCTTCGGCCACCAGGCCGGAGCGCAAAGGGTCAGGGAGATCGTGCGGATCTGTCCGGACCTGGGTGTGGAATATCTGACGGTTTTCGCGTTTTCGACCGAGAACTGGAAGCGGACGCAGGCCGAGGTCGCGGGATTGATGTCCCTTCTCCAGCGTTACATCATGAAGGAGACAAAGGCACTCATCAGCGAGGGAGTGAGGGTTCGCTTCATCGGTGATCGAATCCGCCTTGACGAAAAACTTGTCTGGCTTATGGACGAACTTGAGTTGCTGACGGCGGAGAATTCGCGGGTTCATCTTACTGTCGCGTTGAATTACGGTGGGCGGGATGAAGTCGCTCGGGCGACAAAACGCCTTGCCCAGGAGGTCAAGGCGAACAGACTGGATGCGGATAGTGTCGATGAGGAGACGTTTGCGCATTATCTCGACACGTATTTCCTACCGGACCCCGATCTCGTCATCCGCACAAGTGGAGAGGCTCGGATCTCGAACTTCCTGCTGTGGCAATCCGCTTATGCCGAATACGAATTCATCGATACGTTGTGGCCCGATTTCACCAAGGAAATCTTCACGGATATCGTTGCAGGCTATTCAGGTCGTGAACGAAGATTCGGTGCGGTCAGGGCATGAACCCTTCCAGCCGCTGGGGTGATCTTTGGCTACGGGTGATCACTGGCGTTGCGTTGGTCGCATTGGGTGGAACGGTGCTCTGGTTTGGAGGCGCGGCATTCGCCATCCTCGTCGCGCTCGTGACCGGAGTGATGATCTGGGAGTTGGCTTGCATGGTTTCGGGCAACCAGGGCCCGCGACCACTTCAGTTGGGCGTTCTGACCACCGCCTGCGTCCTGTTTGCGCGTCAGCTCGATCCTTCCTTTGCGGCGGCGCTGCTTGCGGCTCCTCCTGTGGTCGGCGCAGCGCTTCTTCCGCACCATCGCCAGATGTTCGCCATTTCCGCGTTCTGCATTGTTGTGGCCGGCTACGGTCTGGTGGGGTTTCGCGAGAATCAGGGAGCACTGCTGACGGTCTGGCTGGTTGGGGTGGTCGTAGCGACCGATATCGCCGGATATTTCGGTGGGAGGGCCATAGGCGGCAGAAAGTTCTGGCCACGCGTGAGTCCCGGAAAGACCTGGGCGGGCATTTTTGCAGGGTGGCTGGCGGCTGCATTGGTTGGACTGGCCTTTGCTCCTCATGTCTCCATCGGTCCCGATCTTATGTGGATGTCGGTGGCCGCGAGTTTCGCAGGCCAGTGTGGCGACCTCGCAGAGAGCGCGGTGAAACGCCGGATTGGAGTGAAGGACAGCGGCGGCATTCTGCCTGGACATGGCGGATTCCTCGACCGGTTTGACGGTTTGGTGGGAGCGACACTCCTGATCGCGTTGGTTCCGGTTATTGGGCATTTGGCTTCAGCTTAAGCCACTCCTCAAATGAGCGGTGGGGTCCGGGCCGCTTTGGCCTCGCGGCCCCGGTCTTTCCGCCCGTTGCTGAGGTTCGATCGGTCTTCCGCGAGTGGCATCGCTTACGCGTCCTGAATGGAGTCGTGATTCTCTCGACGCGGATTATTGAATTCCCGTTGGAAAGCTGCCATTTGCGGCACAATCCCCGATTGGTCTGCCGGTGGGTTTCCCGGATGGCAGATCGACTGACAGCGGGAGCCGCGCGGCAGACAGGCAACAATCGGACTCTTTCATGCTCGATCTGATACCCAACTTCGGCAATGCGCTTTACACTATCGGTGCGTTCCTGATCGCATTCGGCGTTGTCGCTGCGGTACATGAGTATGGTCATTATCTTGTGGGCCGACTCTGCGGAATCAAGGCAGAGGTGTTCTCGTTGGGTTTTGGTCCCGAGCTTTGGTCGTATGAAGACCAACGTGGAACCCGCTGGAGGATCGCAGCCATTCCGTTAGGCGGATATGTCCGTTTTGAAGGTGATGGTGATGTGTCCAGCACCACGGCGGTCAAAGAAGCCGCTGGAAAGGCACTGCCAAGCCTGCGCTATACGCTGGACACTGCGCCGCTATGGTCACGGGCCGCGACGGTTGCCGCCGGGCCTGTCTTTAACTTTGCCCTTTCGATCATGGTCTTCGCAGCGGTGAGAATGTTCATTGGAGTCGCGGCGGACCCACTTACTGTCGATGAACTCAGGTCAATGCCCGGGTCTGTTGTGGAACTGCGGCCGGGTGATGAGATTGTCGCGGTCGATGGACAGGACGCTCCGGGTGTCGATGAACTCGGTGCATTCATCGCCCGACTGCCGACTTTGCCTCTGCTCGACTATACAGTGCGGCGTGATGGTCGACTCGAGGTCGTTAGCGCGCCGCACCCCTGGCCGTCGGTCATTGCTGGAGTGGCGCCTGGCTCCGCAGCCGCGGATGCCGGTCTGGCCGAAGGCGATGTCGTGCTGTCCGTGGACGGTGAGGAAGTCCGGACTTTTGCGCAGCTCCGTGATGCGGTTGCGATTTCGGATGGCGGTTCGCTGCTTCTGGAAATCTGGCGTGGCGGGAAGACCCTCGAGGTGGTGCTCACTCCGCGCAGAACGGATATTCCTCTGGCTGATGGAACGTTCGAAACACGTTATCTCATTGGAGTTAACGGCGGGTTGCTCTTTGAACCCATGACAGAGTCACCCGACCCGTACCGGGCCCTGGAATTTGGATTCCTGGAAACCGTGGAGATGATCCGCCTGTCATTGTCTGGTGCCTACCATATCGCCGCGGGGCTGATCAGTTCCTGTAACCTAAGCGGCCCCATTGGCATTGCCGAGACCAGCGCCGCCGCTGCGAGCCGGGGCTGGATAAGCTTCATTCACTTCATCGCGGTTCTGTCCGCTGCCATTGGGTTTATCAATCTCTTTCCAATTCCGGTTCTTGACGGAGGTCATCTGGTGTTTCACGCTTGGGAAGCGGTGACCGGACGACAGCCAGGTGAAAGGGTGCGGAGCATCCTGACAGGAATTGGTCTGACCCTGATTCTGGCGTTGATGGCCTTCGCGCTCCTGAACGACATTCGGTGTCCCTGATCTGGAATGGTTGGCTCAGAATCCCATTGGCGGTTCATTGGGGTGGCCAAGGGGAGCGATGCTAAACAACAGGGGCTGTTTGGTGGCCGATTTCGGTTCGGTCGCCCCTGAAAGAGTGGGTGCCGGGTTGGCGAAGAGAGGCTTGGGATACCTTTGTTGGGTCTCGATTCCATTGACAGAGCCGGGCTGTGGAACTGACTTGCGCCATTGGTTGGCCGTGTCGGATCAGGTGATAACGGGTTTCAGACACCTGTCCGGAACGGAGCCGGGATTAACTTTGCCGTTCAATTGACTGTTTTGGAGTAATTCCCCGAACAGCAATGGTGTATGTGTTGGACATTCTCACTTGATCAGGGAACGGCTGGTCTTCGGATGTAAAGGTTGCGACACAGGGTCGACAGACGAAACCGCCGACCCTTAGGTTTGCTCCAAACGGATGCCGGGTGGATCGGAATCCTGCTTTTGACAACTGTTGCCAATGCCGTTACTCAAGCGCGGAAGGTGGATTGGGGTGGTTTTCATGAAACTCGCTGATGAGCGCAGGGACGCAACCAGGGAACGGGGCATAGGGATTTCATCCATTGGTTTGACGATACTCACGTTGATCATTGGCCTGTTCCTGGCTTTCAGTTCGTCCGTTCAGGCGCAGGACTATCGCTTTGACAGCATTGTGGTTGAGGGTGCGGTGAGGGTGGAGCCGGGAACCATTCTCAGCTACGCGGGACTCTCTGAAGGCACCTCGGTGACGGCGGGGCAACTGAACGCCGCCTATCGGTCTGTCATGGAGTCACAGTTGTTCGAGACGGTCGCTTTCGAACCGCAGGGTCGAACGCTACTCATTCGGGTTCAGGAACATCCGACCATCAATTCGGTCAGCTTTGAAGGCAACCAGCGGGTCAACGACGACGTCCTTGAGCCGATTGTACAGTCTCAAACCCGTGATTTCTTCAATCCTGCCGTTGCCGAAGAGGATGCGGCGAGAATTACGCAGGTCTATCAGCAGACCGGTCGTCTGGCGGCCGGGGTTGATCCAGTGATCATCAGACGGCCGAACAACCGTGTTGATCTGATCTTTGAGATTAGGGAAGGCAGGGTGTCCGAGATCGAGCGCATCAGTTTCGTCGGAAACCGGTCCTATTCCGACCGCCGCCTGCGGCGTATTCTGGAATCGAAACAGGCCGGACTGTTCCGCCAACTGGTCCAGCGCGACACATTTGTGGCTGATCGGATTGAATTCGACAAACAGGTGCTGCGCGATTTCTATATGTCGCGTGGATTTGTGGACTTTGAGATTCTCTCGACAGCGGCTGAGTTTTCGCGGGAGCGTGATGGGTTCTTCCTGACCTTCAATGTTCGAGAGGGGCAGCAATTCAGATATGGTGAGATCACGACAACTTCCGATCTTCCTGAGATTGATTTGGAAGAGTTCCATGACGCGATCAGAATCAGGTCGGGAAAGGTCTATACGCCACTTGGCGTAGACACGACGATCACTCGGCTCGAGAGGTTGGCAACGCAGAAGGATCTCGACTTCATTCGGGTGGATCCCCGGGTGACCCGTAACGAGAGAGCCTTGACCCTTGATATCGAGTTCCAGATGGTAAAGGGGCCGCGCATCTTTGTTGAGCGCATTGATATCGAAGGTAATGCGACGACACTTGATCGCGTAATTCGCAGCCGATTCACCACGGTTGAAGGCGATCCGTACAATCCGCGCGAGATCCGTGACGCCGCCGCTCGCATCCGGGCATTGGGCTTTTTCGCCAGCACGGAAGTCGAGGCGCGCGAAGGTTCGTCACCTGATCGGGTTGTGATAGATGTGGACGTTGAGGAGCAGCCGACGGGTACGCTGGCGTTTGGGGCCAGCTATAGCACCGATGCTGGAGTGGGGGCGAACATCTCGTTCACGGAGCGCAACTTCCTTGGTCGCGGTCAGGCACTCTCATTCGGCTTTGATACAACCGACGCCACGAATTCATACAGGATCGGTTTCGTTGAGCCGCTGTTTCTCGGGCGGGATGTTGAGTTCGGGCTTGATCTGGGATACCAGACAACGGACTCGGAGGACAACACCGACTTCACCACGTCAAGAGTTGTCTTCAGGCCTTCGCTGTCGTTTCCATTGGGGGAAACGACTCGGCTGGGGGTTCGTTATTCGGCCGCGCGCAGTGATTTGACCGCTAAGGAGTCTGACGATACGTTCCGGTTCTGCGCCGGAAACTCAACGGTCGAGACGGACACTGACGGAGATTACCGTTGTGAACCTGATGCAGATCTTTCGGTTTACCAGTTCTCGACTATTTTGAATGCCGAGGAAAACCTTGGGAAGCGGATTTCCAGCTCGGTTGGCTATACCTTTGGGCTTCGCACGCTGGATTCAGGATTGAACCCGGATGCAGGCGTATTGTTTCGTTTCAGCCAGGACCTGGCTGGATTGGGAGGTGATGCGGAGTATATCGAAACGACAGCCCTATTTGTTGCGGAACGCAAGCTGCTTACGAGTGACGTGACCCTACGAGCGGTATTCGAAGGCGGTGTTCACCATTCATTCAGTGATCATGGGAGCAACTACACCGAGCGCTTCAGCATGACCGGAAAGATGCGTGGATTTGAAGTTAACGGCATAGGACCACGCGACTATGGCATCCGCTCGCTCAAGACCGGAGATGACTTGACGGGACATGATTTTGTCCGGAATGAGGAAGGAAGAATCTGGGGCCATGCGGAGGGCTGTGTCGGTAAACCATCCCCTGATGGCACAGCGACGACAGTTGACCAGCCATGCGTGGCTTTGGTTCGAACGAACGCCCTGAGAGGAAACTACTTCGCCGTCGCAAGGTTTGAGGCGGAATTCCCGCTGGGTATTCCGGAGGAATACGGCATTCGAGGCGCGGCCTTCCTGGACGCAGGCAGCCTGTGGGGGCTTGACCGGAAAGACGTGGCGCTCAAATACAGGGATAATGCGGATAAGTTTGTGGGCACCAACCCGCCAGCAATTGACGATGGCTTCAATCTGCGTGCGGCGGCTGGGGTTTCGATGCTCTGGGACACGCCGATCGGCCCGCTTCGCTTCAACTTCTCAAGGGATCTGGTCAAGGAGGACTATGACATTCCCCGTAGTTTTGACCTGACACTTTCGACTCGGTTCTAGAAGATGGAGCTTTCTTGGCGGGGACCGTTGCTGGTCGCCGCCTGTCTCCTGCAATCTGCCGCAACTTTGGCGCAGGATGCCATGTCTAGCGAGACGCCGATTTTGGTGTTGGACTGGGACCGTCTATTCTCCATTCCCCGGGTAGAGGCGCGCGTGCTCGACGGAATCGCCGTGGAACGCTCCAGGCTAGTCGCCGAGAACACCCGAATCGAGAGCGAACTGACCGCCGAGGAACTTGAACTGACCAAGCGCCGCTCAACGTTGGATGCTGCTGAGTTTCAGATGTTGGCGGATGCTTTCGACCGGAAAGTCCAGCGGATCCGCGCCGACCGTGATGCCCAGGAACGGGAACTTCAGCGTCGTGCCCAGATGGAATGGCAGAGTTTCCGCCAGCAGGTCGAGACCTCCTTGATCATCGAGATCATGCAAGAGCGTGGCGCGGTACTCGTCATGGACCGCAATCAGGCAATCATGTTTTCCACAACCATAGATATCACCGAAGAGGCCATCACTCGCCTGGTTGGGCTTCTCGACGCATCCTCCGGGCAGGTTGATCAATCAACCGCGGTGCCAGAGTCGCCGCCTGCCGTCGAATAGCTCCTACGCAGACCTGGCTGTTCCGGAATTCATGCTTGCCAGCACATCGGACATGAGGCCAGAGTTCATAAATACGGACTTTCCCAATCTTGCGCCCACGAGCCGGTTTTGCCAATATGGTGACTGCGCCCGCTTGCGCGGGACGCAGATGACCTCCAGGGTGCGACGGTTGCGTCCATGAACAGTGATGAGGAAACAAACGCATGACCGATGGCCTAAAGACTGCGGACATCGATCTGATCAAGCGAATCATTCCGCATCGCTATCCATTTCTGATGGTGGACCGGGTGAAGGAGATCGATGGTACGAATTCAGCCATCGGCGTCAAGAATGTGACCGTCAACGAACCTCAGTTCCAGGGTCACTTTCCAAGCACACCGATTATGCCGGGAGTGACCATCATCGAAGCGATGGCACAGACAGCCGCAGTCATGGTTGGGACGGAACAGGAGGTGGCCGATCAGGATTTCCTGATCTATTTTCTCGCGATCGACAGGTGCAAGTTCCGTCATAAGGTTTTGCCCGGCGACGTTTTGGAACTCCATATCGAGACCATGCGAAGTGGTTCACGGATCTGGAGATTCAAGGGGCGTGGCGTTGTGCAGGGAAATCTGGTGGCAGAGGCGGAGTTTACTGCGATGATTGATCGGTCGGCCGACGCCTGATGGGCATTGCGAACACCGCGGACATCCACCCTAGCGCCATCGTTGAGGATGGTGCGGTGATTGGAGCAGGAACCACCGTAGGACCGTTTTCCGTTATCGGACCGAAGGTCCGGATCGGTAAGGATGTAAGCATCAAGAGTCATGCGGTCGTCACTGGCCTTACCGAAATCGGTGACGGAACCACTGTTTTTCCATTCGCCACAGTCGGCGAAATCCCGCAGGACCTGAAGTTCCGAAGCGAAGAGACCCGGTTGGTCGTCGGTAGACGGAACCGAATCCGCGAGGGCGTCACGATGAACACCGGCACTGCTGGCGGTGGCGGAGTTACGCGCATCGGTGACGACGGGTTATTCATGGCCGGTGCCCATGTGGCTCATGACTGCCAGGTTGGAAATAGGGTGATCATGGTCAACAACTCCGCTCTCGGAGGTCATTGCATCGTTAGGGACGACGCCATCATCGGCGGACTGAGCGGCATCCACCAGTTCGTGCGCATTGGTCAGGGGGCGATCGTCGGAGCTGTGACCATGGTGACGAAAGACGTCATCCCCTATGGTTTGGTCCAGGCACCACGAGGTGTGCTCGAGGGATTGAACCTTGTGGGAATGAAGCGTCGAGGCATGCCCCGTGAGGACATCAACGCACTGCGCGCTGCGTACCAGATGCTTGCGCAGGGCGAGGGCACGTTTCAGGATCGGGCCCAGCGAATGCACGAAGAGGCAACAAGCAAGTATGTGCGCGAAGTCGCGGAATTCATACTTGGGGCCTCTGGCAGATCGTTTCTGACTCCGGACTGATGGACCGGATTGCAATTCTGGCAGGCCGCGGGGCATTGCCACGAATGATCGCAGGCGAGCGCTCTGACGCGCTCTTCGTGCATTTCGAGGGAATACCTGTGGAAATGCCGGCAAATGAGCGGCTTCGGGCGTCTTTCGAGAGGATTGGCGAGTTGTTTGTCAACCTTCGTAAGGCCGAAGTCACGGATATTGTCTTTGCCGGGTGTCTCGAGCGGCCAATCCTTGACAGTGCCAGGTTTGATTCAAGGACGCTGGAACTGGCTCCACGCATCTTTCCGGCGCTTCGGTCTGGTGACGATGGTCTTCTCCGCACCATCGCGGGCATATTCGAGGAGGAGGGCTTTAGCGTTCGTGGCGCTCATGAGGTGGTCTCCGGCTTGACTGTCGAGCGAGGTCTTCTGGTCGGTCCAGTTCCGACCGACTCTGAGAGAAGGGACGCCGAGCGCGGATTCGCAATTGTTGCGGCTCTTGGCGCGATGGATGTCGGGCAGGCCGCAGTGGTCGCTGATGGTCAGGCGCTTGGTGTCGAGACGCTACAGGGGACGGACGCCATGCTTGAATTCGTTGCCGAGACGTCACCCAGGCGGCGGCGTAGCGCCAGTGGCGTGCTCGTCAAGATCCCGAAGCCCTGTCAGGACCTTAGGTTCGATATGCCAGCGATTGGTCCAGTCACGGTGAAGGCAGCAGCGAAGGCCGGCCTCGCCGGGATATTCGTCGAATCGGAAAAGGTTCTCCTTCTTGACCGTGCAGAGACCCTACGAGCGGCGGCGGAAGCCGACATCTTTATATTTGCTGAGAAATTATGATGTTCGCATATATGATCGCAGGCGAGGCATCAGGAGATAGACTTGGCGCTTCGCTGATGTCAGGGCTTCGTCAGATTGCGGGAGACGTGACTTTTGATGGCATTGGAGGCCCGTTGATGACATTGCAGGGACTTCAGTCACGAATACCGATGGAAGAACTAAGCGTATTTGGCATAGCTGAGGTGCTGCCAAAGTACTTTCACCTGAAACGGCGATTGAAGGAGATTGTACGGCACGTCATTCAGTCAAGGCCGGACGTGCTGATCACGATCGACTCGCCGGATTTCTGCCTAAGGGTGGCGAGAGCGGTCAAGCGGGCGACGGGAGTCCGGACGGTCCACTACGTTGCCCCTTCAGTTTGGGCCTGGCGTCCTGGGCGAGCGAAGAAGATGGCTAGCTGCATCGACCATGTCCTTGCGTTGCTGCCCTTCGAGCCGCCATACATGGAAGAAGCTGGCATGCGATGCGATTTTGTCGGGCATCCAGTCATTTCGGAACCGCAACCTGACGCCAGGGCGGTCGCTGAATTCCGAACTTCAACTGGAATCGGTGATTCTCCGATCCTGTTGGTGCTCCCGGGGTCGCGCTCCGGAGAGGTGCGGCGCCTGCTGCCGGTGTTTGGGCAGGTGGTCCGTCAGGTCTTGGTTCGCTTCCCTGCAATCCGCATAGTGATTCCTGCGGCAGAGTCTGTGGCCCATACAATCGTCGACGTGACGAGAGGGTGGTCGTTGACACCAGTGATTCTTGATCCACGGGCAGGTTCAATTGACATCGCCTCAATCCGGAAGCGCACCGCATTCAGCGCTGCCAACTACGCGCTGGCGGCATCCGGAACCGTTTCGCTGGAACTTGCATCCGCGTCCACGCCGATGGTGGTCGCTTACGACATGAACTGGTTAAGTTGGCAAATCATGTCCCGGGCATCAAAGGTGGATACGGTTACGCTCGTCAATCTACTCGTCGGGCGAAAGGTCATCCCGGAGTTCCTCGGTCCGGATTGCAGTCCGGACGCAATTTCGGGTTCCTTAAATGAACTGATTGGCTCTTCCGAGGCCCGGAACCTGCAACTCGCGGCCATGACGGAATCGCTGCAGGCACTCGGGCAAGGTGGCGAAGATCCCGCATCCCGCGCTGCCAAGGCGGTTATGGCAGGTTTGGATTCAAATTAACCGCGCAAGAGCGGATTGGAGTCGGAGTTCGGGGAAATCCAACCACCTCCAAATAAACGTGTACCTCCCGGAGCATAGAACACGCAGGCTTGACCCGCCGATACGCCTTCTTCCGGAACCAGGAGTTCAACCTCAGCGTTGGTTTCGGACAGTGGGCGGATTATGGCCTCGCACGGAGGGCGTGTCGAACGAACCTTGGCGGCCAGACGCCACTCTGGCTCTGAGTCAAATGGAGCATCGCCGAGCCAGTTTATTCCGCGCACGGGCACAATCCGGGTCGCGAGCAGCGCTTTCGGTCCAACGACGACCTGCCGCGTGCCGACGTCCAGCCTGACGACGTAAAGTGGCTCGTCAAGGCCTCCGATGCCAAGTCCCCGCCTCTGACCAACGGTATAGTGGATGATTCCCCGGTGTTCGCCCAACACCCGTCCGTCCGCATGCACAATTCTACCGGGTTCGGCCGCACCTGGCCTCAGCTTCTCGATCACCGCCGCGTAGTTGCCTGCGGGTACAAAACAGATATCCTGGCTGTCCGGTTTGTCCGCCACGCTCAACCCATGTCCGGCTGCCAGCGCCCGCGTATCGGCTTTGGATGCCAAATCACCGAGGGGGAATCGGAGGAACTCAAGCTGCTCCCGCGTGGTCGGAAACAGGAAGTATGACTGATCGCGAGATGCATCGGCGGCTTGATGAAGTTCGGCACCAGTGTTTCCGGGTCTGCGGCGGACGTAGTGACCAGTCGCCATGCAGTCGGCATCCAGATCCATCGCTGTTTCCAGAAGTTCCCGGAACTTGACTTTTTCGTTGCAACGGATGCATGGCACTGGCGTAGAGCCTGCCAGATAGCTGTCAGCGAATTCATCAATCACAGATTCCCGGAAGATGCTCTCGTAATTCAGCACGTAGTGAGGGAAACCCATCGTGTCGGCTATACGTCTGGCGTCGTGAATGTCGATACCGGCACAGCAAGCGCCTTTCTTTGCCAGCGCAGCGCCATGGTCGTACAGCTGGAGCGTGATGCCGACCACGTCATATCCCTCGCCTGCGAGCTCGGCTGCGACGACGGACGAGTCCACCCCGCCCGACATCGCGACGACGACGCGGGTATCAGCCGGGGATTTCGCGAATCCCAGCGAATTCACTGACGTGTCCAGTCCCATTTGCTGTCCCTTTGGAATGCCACGGAATATAGACAGTTCAATGCAAGCCTCAAGTGGGTATCCGTTTCTCTGGCAGCGCTGCAATGGACGACAGCACAGAAACGAATTCCGGGAAGTCATACCAATCCAAGTCAGCAATACCAAACGATGAAGGACTTATGAACAAACGGCCAAATCATGCTGCGGCATTCCCATCATTTTGCGAGTGAACGGTACCGCCATCACGTGTGGGATGTGTCCATCCGCCATAAGGAAGCAGGCGGCATCGTGAAATCCGGAGCCACTATCCGTGATCACCCATTTGGTTTGGGAATTACATACTGAAATTGAAAAACACCACATGTTGTGTTGTATCAATCAATATATGTGCGTCAATTCCCTTATATGGTATGCTGTCAAGTTGGGTATGTAATCCCCTTTGGTTTGGTATCAGAGGGTGCTTCCGACGACAGCGGTCGCAGAGGGGAGTGTTCCTTCATTGGGTGGCAACGGGGGTGCTGCCGACCTTGCCGAGAGGACTTAGAACGCCCTCAAGATACCCCTGGCGGACTTCTCGTCGAGGGTCTTGCGGATATCGGCCGCCACTCCCAAGACCTCTGCGGGTGCCCGAAAGGTTCCGCCTGAAGACATGCTCAAGGCCGCGACCAGGGGCGCAATGGATTGGGTCTTTTCCCCGTTGCTTGCCAAGACTTCAGAAAGTTCTTCCTCACTCGCTCCGACCGCAACCAGATTCAATGTAAACCGCACCATCAAACGAGTCATGACTTCATTGTTCGCCGGGAACCGTGCGTACGCAGCCCGAATGGCATCGATCAAGTGTTCCTGCCGACGAACGGTCAGTGCTACCGCTCGCGCCGCGAGGCCGATCCATTGCAGCGCACGACCCCAGTCTTCATCGGTGCCTCCGAAATCACGCTCCAAAGCAGCACTTAGGGTGAGTGCATCGTCGGCACGTCCCAGTTCAGCCAATCTCCAGCACTTGAATGCGAGGGCCGACTTCGACACGTCATCTGGCATTTTCCCCTTTGCTGCGCAATCGAGCAGGGTATCGTAATTTGCAATCTCTTCTTCGAATCTCCCCAAGCTGCCCAACAGGAAAGCCCTGTTTAGCAAGGCACCGCCAACCATCGTTCCGGACTCCGGGTCGTCGCTCTCCCTGTGGCGGGCTATCAAGGCGTCGTAGACGAGGATTGCCCGGTTCGGGTCGTTCATTCGGGTACTCAATATGTCTGCCTTGTCAGACAGCGCCGTAGCGACGGCGTACTTTATTTCCGGTTTGTCACTTTCGCCGTATTTCTTTTCTATGCAGTCAAGTACTGAAATTGCAGCGTCAATATCGTCCAATTCCGCGTGGGCCCTTGCAGCGATTCCCATGACATCGGCAACCAATCTCTGCCATTCCGGCGACTTGCATTTGTCAAACAAGCCCATTGTCATCGCAGCGTAATCGATAGCCTTCCAGTAGCGTCCGGCTTCGTAGATTGCAGCGACCGTCGTGCACAGGACACAAGCCGAATGATATGGAACTGAGACCTTGCGGCTGTCCCGCAACCTTTCGAGGACTTCCCTGCCGATTGAAATCACCGTTTCAAATGCCCCTAGACCGAAATGGGCTTCGGCTTGCATATGCGCGAGGTACGCTGCGCTTTGATTCCCTCCGAACCCGGCACGTTTGTCCCAACCCTCCGCCAGGTACCGGTCGACGAGTTCCAGAACCTTCCCGTATGAATTCGCCTCGAACGCGGCGACGATTCCCTGATCGAGTTCGAGGTCCGCGTTCCGGTGCCGAGCTTCCCGCGCCTCGCTCGAGGCTCTTTCAAGGGTATCCCGGCTCAACTTTGAATTCAGGCCCTGGTTCGCTGGCCTTGCTCGTAGAATTCGGTCGATTCCACTGTGCTGAGTCGTGGAGCCTTTCACCCCTGATCTAAGTCGGTCGAAAGCCGCAAAGATCCCGGAGTTGTCGTAGAAGGCCAGCATGAACCTGATGAGACTCCGGACGTCGGTCGCGTCGCCCCGTTCACGCCGCAGTTTGTAGTAGATACTATACAGAGGCTCCGCTGCGCCGTAAAGGCTTCTGTTTCCGCCGCTCGAGGATAGCCTCAGAAATTCCCACCAGTGAGATTCCGGTCCGGTTTCCGGCGTGGCGAGGGCGTCGGCGTCGGATTCGGGCGGAATCCGGGCGTGCGGGAACGTCCGGCGGCGTTCCGGCGGAAAGAGGGGATGTGTCGCGGGTCTGCCCCTGGGGCGGTTCGGTCGGGCGTTCAGGCGCGCCCGGACGCCCCGCGCCGCGGCGGCGACGGTCCGGACGGTCCGGCGACGTTCAGGGCCGCAGGCGCGTGCCCGTGGGTCAGGGCGGGGTGGAGGGTCCGCCAGTCGGGGACCGGCAGGTCGTGCAGGCATTGCCGGGTTCCCTCCCGGAGGTACCCCGTCCGCCCCCTCGCCCCGGCGCGGCGGCGAACACCCTGCGGGAGGCGGCCCCGGTCCGGGCCGTGGGGAAGGCGGGCATCACCGTCATGGCGGGCACGGTGTTCAGGCGCCGCTTTCCGTGCCCGAAGCCGGTCCCGGAGCGCTGGCCCTGGTTCCCCAGCGTGCCGGGGTCCCGTTCCCGATGCGCCAGCGGGAGCGGGCGGCGGGCGTGACCGGCACGAGGCTGCCGCCGTCCACGGGAAGGTCGGTGACCCAGGGGAACCCCTTCCGTTTCCCCCCGCCCCGGTGGGTCGGGCCGTCCGGGCCGCGGTCGCGCCTCGCGATGCATTTCCTCCTGGTGGCCGTCTCCCGGCATCCGGTGACGCTGGCCCCGATGTCGGGACGGGAGGCGCTGGCCGGCGCGCCGTCCGGTGGCGCAGGTCGTGCAGGGTGCCGTCGGCGTCGGTGAACCGGGCCGTGCGGGTGTTGGGGCTGGCGGCGGGGCTGGCGAACGGCGGCGCGTGGTCGCCGGGTCTCCCCCCGGGGACGGAGCGGAGGCCGTGCCGCCGCAGGCGGTCGTTCCTCCTGTCCCCGTCGGTCCTGGCGACCGGCTCCGGGGCCGGCGGCGGCACCTCCCGGCGGTCGGGATGGCGGACCACGCCGGCGGGCATGCCGTTGGAATGGCCCTTCGACCCGTCACTGCGGCTGGCGAGGCGGCAGTGGTGGCGGTGGACGGATTCCGGGCCGAATGGCCGGTGCCGTCGACCGGGATCAGGTGGTGGCCGCCGAAGACCGGCCGGTCCCCGGCACCCTGCCGCGCCGCAGCCTCGCGGACAGGGTCCCGACGCCGGTGGCGGCTGCCTGGGGCCGGCCGTGCCGGGGCGTCCGCGCATGGGGGGGGTCGCAGGGCGCCTCCGCGATCCCGGACGCCGTCCGGAGGTTCCCGCGGACGATGGCGTCGCCGCGGCTGTCCCTGCCGGACGGCGGGAGCGACGGACACTTCAGCGGGAACATCGCGGACGCCGCCATGAGGTGGTCACCAGGGCCGGACCGGCGCCCGTCCACCGGACCGGCGGCCGCGCCGAAGCATTCCGCCGGCGCCCCGACCGGCCCGGGCCTGCCGGGGTCCTTCCGGAACCGCATCGTCCCAACTCCCGTCATTGAGGCCATCGGGGATGCGGCAACGGCCCCAGCCCATGATGTCAAGGGGATTCCGGGCGGTTTCCGGCCGCCGGGAAGGAAAAGTCCACGAAACCCGGTTCACGGAAGCCCATGGAATACGGGGTCCGGAAGGGCTGGTGGGAATTGCTGGCTTCCCGTCGCCTCGCGTTTCGGCACGGGTACCCGTCAGCACCGAAATGTGAGTGGTGCGCACTGAGTCGCTGGATGGATCCCTTAAGCACCTGGATTCCCGACCTGCGCTTCCCTGGGTCGATCCATTGAACAGTTCATCCGACGATAGCGCTTGGTCTGGACCTTGACCCGTCGCAATCCTATCACAGCGGTAGCTCCAAGGAGGATTCCGAATTGATTGCTGAAGAAGAAATCCGTGACATGGATGAGACGACTGCGTCTGCCGAGCTGGAACGCCTGGCCGCGGTGCTCACTAGCGCGAATCTCGCCTATCATTCCGATGATGCGCCTACGATGTCGGACGCCGAATATGATGCATTGCGACGCCGCAACGCAGCAATCGAATCCAAGTTTCCCCACCTGAAGCGTATCGACAGTCCATCTGAACAGATCGGAGCCCCTGCCAGCGAAACTTTTGCCAAGATCACGCATTCGATCCGGATGCTATCGCTTGCCAACGCGTTCAGCGATGGCGATGTCCGGGATTTCGACGAGATGATTCGACGATATCTGGGACTCACTGACAGCACCCCGCTCGCCTATACCAGCGAACCGAAGATTGACGGTCTTTCACTCAGCCTCCGGTATGAGGATGGCCGTCTGGTGCAGGCGGCAACACGCGGTGATGGAGAGACCGGTGAAAATGTTACAGCCAACGCACGGATGATTGATGACATTCCTGCGATCGCAATGGATGCGCCGAAAATCATGGAGGTGCGCGGTGAGGTCTACATGAGCCATGGCGATTTCGGGCAAATCAATGCTCGGGCAGTTGAGGACGGCTCACGAACATTTGCGAATCCACGGAACGCAGCCGCCGGTTCCCTACGCCAGCTCGACCCAAGAGTTACCAAATCCCGTCCGTTGCGGTTTCTCGCATATGCATGGGGAGAGTTGTCGGAGCCTCTCGCCGCGACCCAGCACGAAGCGCTTCTCCGGCTGTCTGAGATGGGATTCAGGACGAATCCGCTAACGGAAATCTGCAATGGTCTGGAAGAGATGCTGGCACAATACCACCGGATCAAGGCCCAACGGTCGACTCTCGGGTACGACATTGACGGGGTCGTCTACAAGGTCAATGATCTGGGTCTGCAGCGACGACTGGGATTCCGGACATCGTCGCCGCGCTGGGCCATCTCCCATAAGTTCCCGGCCGAACTCGCTTGGACAAGCCTCAAGGCAATCGACATTCAGGTTGGACGGACCGGAGCGCTCAGTCCCGTCGCACGGCTCGAACCTGTGACGGTTGGCGGTGTCGTCGTATCCAACGCCACACTGCACAACGAAGACTATATTTCCGGCCTCGACGCAAATGGAAACCCGATCCGAGAAGGTAAGGATATCCGCGTGGAGGATTGGGTCCAGATTTACCGTGCCGGCGATGTGATCCCAAAAGTGTCGGACGTCGATCTCGAAAAACGACCTGAAGACGCACAGCGATATGATTTTCCCACTGTCTGTCCTGAATGCGGGTCGGAAGCGGTGCGGGAACAGGGCGATGCCGTGCGGCGCTGCACCGGGGGAATTGCCTGTCCCGCCCAAGCAGTGGAAAGGCTGAAGCACTTCGTTTCGCGCACCGCCTTCGATATCGAAGGGCTGGGAGCCAGGCAGGTGGAAATGTTCTATCATGACGAGACGCTCCCGATCAGGGAGCCTGCCGATATCTTCACGCTTGCGGAGCGCGATGCCGCGAGCGGTGCGAAACTCCGCGACCGCGATGGATTCGGTGAAAGAAGCGTTCAGAACCTCTTACAGGCAATCGAGGAGAAGCGAAGCGTTCCGCTGAATCGGTTGATCTTCTCGTTGGGCATTCGCCATGTGGGCGAGAGCGGGTCAAGGCTGCTCGCAACGCACTATGTGTCCTGGGAGAACTTCGTGAAACAGATCGGTGCGATCAATGTGGGCGAGGGTCCAGAATGGGAGAATCTTGTCTCGATAGATGGGGTCGGCCAGGTAATGGCTACCTCGCTCGTGACAGCATTTCAGCAGGAGGCCGAGCGCGCCTCGATCGACCGCCTTGTCAGCCACCTTGATGTTCAGGACATGGCGCCGACGGTAGAGGTCGATAACCCAATTGCAGGAAAGACCTTGGTGTTCACCGGTAGCCTCGAAAGGATGACTCGCGCCGAGGCGAAGGCCCGGGCTGAGGCGCTAGGTGCAAAGGTATCGGGTAGCGTGAGTGCCAAGACCGATCTTGTGATCGCCGGTCCCGGGTCCGGGGCAAAATCAAGGAAGGCCCACGAATTGGGTGTCAAGGTCATCGATGAGGACGCTTGGATCGATCTCATTGCCGAAGCATGAAACTACGACCACCAATCCTTTACCCGCTATTTGCTGGTCTGGAATCGCTTGATGGGGTGGGGCCAAAGACGGCGAAGAGTTTTGCCGGCCTCGATGTGAAGAGACCCAGGGACCTGATTTTCACACTTCCGAATTCAGGAGTGGACCGGCAACGGCTGGACACTATCGCGGGTGCTGATCTTCCAAAGATCGTCACTATCGACGTCGAGGTCGGTCGCCACATCCCCCCCGCCAGCAGTGGGCGTCCCTATCGCGTGGAAGTTCACGATTCGCGGGCAACCTTTCAATTGGTCTATTTCAATGCACAGGGTCGGTCGCTGGAGAGGAGGCTGCCCATAGGTGCCCGTCGAGTGGTTTCAGGACGGGCGGAACTCTATTCCGGTGTCGCTCAAATGCCGCACCCGGATCACATAGTGCACCCGGACGACGAGGTCACGATCCCTCTCTACGAACCTGTCTATCCTCTGTGTTCTGGGCTTACCCGTCGGACTATGGCACTGGCGGTCGGATCCGCCCTGGAACTCCTTCCGGAGCTGCGGGAATGGATAGATGGTCAGATACTGGCCGAAAGGGGTTGGCCGCCGTGGATAGACGCCGTGAGGGCCGCGCATAACCCGGCCTCGGAGGGCGACCTGGACATCACGGCACCCGCCCGCGAGCGTCTGGCTTACGATGAACTGTTCGCCCATCAGATCACCCTCGCTTTGGACCGCACCGAAATGCGCGGCGAATCAGGTGCGAGAAACGTGGGGGATGGCATGTTGCGTTCGAAACTGAACGAGGCACTGCCGTATCGACTCACCGATGCGCAGAGAAAGGCGATTGACGAAATCACTGCCGACATGGGGTCCGGACTCAGGATGAACCGGCTTCTTCACGGCGATGTCGGTTCGGGCAAAACCCTTGTCGCATTTTTCGCGCTGGTCTTGGCCGTGGAAGCGGGAGGGCAGGGCGCGTTGATGGCACCTACGGAAACGCTTGCTCGACAGCACTTTTCGGTGCTCCATCCCCTGGCAGCGGATCTGGGAGTGCAACTGGAACTCCTTACTGGCCGCGATAGCGGAGGCAGGCGGTCAGCGAAGCTCGGATCCCTCAAGTCCGGTAGAATTGACATTCTTGTCGGAACCCACGCCCTGATCCAGCCAGATGTGGAATTTGAGGATCTCCGTCTGGCGGTCGTGGATGAACAGCATCGCTTCGGCGTCACGCAGCGAAAGGCGCTCGTATCCAAAGGAAGCGCAACCGATATCCTTGCCATGTCGGCAACACCTATCCCGCGCTCATTGGCGCTCGCGCAATTCGGCGATATGGATGTCTCGATGCTTGATGAAAAGCCCAAGCATCGGAAGCGCATCAAAACGGCCTTGGTGTCGCTCTCAAGAATGGATGAGGTCGTGAACCGGCTTCGCGACGCCATTTCAGATGGTCAGCGGGTCTATTGGGTTTGTCCACAGGTAGTTGATTCGGGGTCCGCCAGCACCGCTGCGGCTGAGGAGCGCTTCAAGGCCCTGCGCAATGCGCTCGGAGATGCTGCTGTCGGCCTGGTCCATGGCCAAATGCCGGGTCCGGCAAAGGACGCTGCGATGGCAGAGTTTTCCGAAGGCATGTCGTCTGTTCTTGTCTCCACAACTGTCATTGAGGTTGGGGTGGATGTGCCAGATGTTTCCATCATGGTGGTCGAGCGAGCTGAGACTTTCGGACTTGCCCAGCTGCACCAACTACGAGGCCGGGTTGGACGCGGGACAGCGGAGTCGGCCTGTCTATTGTTGTACCAGTCACCGCTCTTGGCGACGGGCCGACAGAGGCTCGAACTCCTACGTGAGACCGACGATGGGTTTCGGATCGCAGAGGCAGATCTAACCCTACGGGGACCTGGTGATGTCATCGGAACCGCGCAGGCGGGTTTGCCTGACTTCAGAATCGCGACACTTCCACAGCAAGCAGAACTCCTGACCTTGGCGCAGTCGGACGCCCGCCGATTCGTGGAGGAAATGCGGACTTCGGACAGTTTCCGGACTGAGGCTGTGCTTAACCTGCTTTGGCTAATGGAACAGGAAAAAATGATTCATGCCATTCCAGAGAATTAGCGGGAAATCCGCTATTTGTTCCTATAATGTTCTTTACATTCGATCCTCCGTATGGAACAAAGAGCGAACAACGAGGAATCAGGCATACGGAGGATGGTCGAAATGGGCAAGGGATTCTGGAAATTCGCCAACCGGCATGAAGACACTATCCTGCAGGATTTCGCAGGAGCGGCGGCACTGTTCGTTTTGCTGTTCGCTGCGATGCACTTTCCGCTATAGACGCGTGTTTCGCAGAGGGCAGCATTCAGGTGGACGCTGCTGAGGCTGATGGATCTGTATCCGCCGAGCGAACGGTTCCTTCCAAAGCCTGAACCAACGCTGTTCCCTCCGACCCGGTTACAAAGACCAACCTGCATCCAGCCAAGCTATCGGCTGATCTAAATATAGGGGATTAATTCACCAAAGTTGCTAAATCAGCTAACATGCCAGACTAAATCACTGTATACTATTCACGATGAAGGAGATGATTCGCATGGCACAGAAAACATCAGGACAGTTACACAGGCAGGATATGACTGTCATTCAACTGCTCCCGATGTTCCCTGACGACACCGATGCTGAAAAGTGGTTCGACGTTCAACACTGCCCAGAAGGCTGCAGTTGCCCGCCCTACGGCTCAGCCATCATCCATGAGGAATGGGGTCGCAAGTCAATGCCTTACCGATGCAGGGGTTGTGCAGGACATTTTTCGGTCAAGCGAAGCGGGGTCATGCAATCAAGCAAAGTTGGCCTGCCGAAGTGGGCAATCGCCCGCAATTTGGTGCCACAGGCGTCGGAGACACTTCGAATATGAAGATGTATGGAGAGCCGGGCAACCGACAGGTGAGGTCATGGTTCCTGATGCGGCGCACCCGCGACGGCCTTGATGCGGACAAAGGTCCGCAACTCCCCGGCCCGGTCAACGTGGTCGGAAGCCATTTCTGTGGGAGGGAAAGGAATCGCCACGCGGGCAACAAATTGCAAGCGAGCCAGAAACCTGCCGGAAGAACTGCCGTTGCGGGTGCCGGGGACCTCATAAGCAATAGGGTTGGCGCCGAGGTGGTTGAGAAGACCGATAGGTTCACGCTGCAGGGCTCTGTCGCAGGTCATGTAACCGAGGGCGCAAAGGTCAACATAGCTGAAGCCTCGGCATACAACCACGTGTCCCTCGATCACGAGAACTTTGGTCGTTCATTGGGAGAATGTGTTGACGGAACGACAGATACGACCGGTCAGGAGAGTTTCCGGGCGTTGCCCGAGCGCGGGTATCACGGTACGTTCCGTCATATTTCGCCGCAACGCCTGAACCGATATGTCCGGGAATTTACCGGAAAGCTCAACATCTGCGGTCTTGACGCCATTGAACAGATGACCGTGCTGGCGCGAGGTATGATCGGGAAATGGCTAAGGCGTCGAGAACTGGTGGGCAACGCCGGGGCGGGGCAGTGAACGCCCCGGTTCCGAACTCACGTTTTGATCTGGTCCACACGTCGACCACAATCCGAGCGGTGGCCAGCCTGTTTTCGGGATGCGGCGGCATGGATCTCGGCTTTGTCGGAGGGTTCAGGTTTCTAGGCAGAGTATACGAACCTCTAGCCAACCGCATCGTTTTTGCCAACGACATATCCGAAGCGGCGTGCCGGACGTACCGTGAAAACCTCGGTCATGACATTCAGTCCGCGGACATTGTCGACGCCATGTCGCACTTACCTGGACGCTGCGACATCCTGATTGGTGGGTTTCCTTGTCAAGACGTTTCGGTCAACGGGCAGCGCCAGGCTGGACAAGGGCAAAGGACAGTCCTTTATCGCAAGATGATTGAGAGCGTCGAGCGAACACGGCCCAAGGTTTTCGTGGCCGAAAATGTCCGTGGTCTGTTGTCGTGCGGTTTTGGTGCCCGGGTTTTGTCGGACTTTGAAATTCCCGGATATACAGTGGCTTCCAAGCTCCTGCTTGCCTCGTCCTATGGCGTTCCGCAAAACCGCGAACGACTGTTCATAGTCGGCGTGAGAGGCAGGCGGCGGTTCGAGTTCCCGGAACCGCCCGCTGATGTACCGGTCACGGCAAGGGCGGCGATAGCGGACTTGGAGAATACGCCGGAAGATTCTTGCATCAAGCATGTCTGGAGCCGGGCCAAACGTTCTCCGGAGCAAGGTTCAAGGATGCTGAAAGCGGACGCACCTGCGACGACCATGCGGGCAGAGCATCACGGAAACGTGCAATGGCACTACGCCCTGCCGCGCCGAATATCCTTGCGCGAGCAGGCCCGATTCCAGTCGTTCCCGGACAATTTCAGCTTTCCGTGCGCCATGCGCGAAACGGAAAGGCAGATCGGCAATGCCGTTCCGCCGGTTCTCGCATGGCATTTGGCCAAAGCAATCGATGACCAGGTTTTTGCATGACGCAGGAAGAATTCGAGGCATGTCTTGACCAGTCGGTCCGGACGATGAACCAGCAGGCGAGCGCGGGAATGCCTGGATACTCGAACGCCGACGAGTTGGAACAGACGGTTCTGGCCCAGCTGAAGATATCGTGTGAAAACGAAGCAAGCGCGGAACCGACGTTCCATGACAGCGCTTTCCCGGACATTGTGGTCAACGGCTTCGGAGTCGAGGTTAAATTCACTTCGCGGTCCACATGGCACGGAACGGGAAACAGCATCTTTGAGGGGATGCGGGACGAAGCGGCGGGCCACGTCTACCTGATCTACTTCCGGTCCGATATATCCGAGGCGCGTTGGAGTCGCTACGAGGATTGCATCAAGGGAGTACGAATATCGCATTCACCGCGCTACATGATCGACATGGACGGCGGTGGCAATTTCTTCCGGGATCTAAGCCTGACGCTGGAGGCGTTCAAGGATCTGCAAATGAAAGACAAGATGGTTCTCGTGAAAGAAGACGTTCAGAAGCGGTTGAAGAAGGGCGAAAGACTGTGGTGGTTTGGCGACGAAAATGAACACACCATCCCGGTAAATGTCAGGCTGTACAGGAATCTGACGACGGCCCGACAGGCTGAACTTCGGGCGGAAGCGGCATTGATGTGCCCTGAGATATTTCAAGGATCACGGAAGCGAAGCAAATATGACGGCATTGCCGTGTACCTGCTCACACAGCACGGCGTTTTGGCTTCCAACGTTCGAGACATGTTCAGCTCAGGCAGCGTGGCCGGACCAGAACGCGGCGGGGACTACATACTGCGGTCCGTGAAGAACAACATGAAGACCATCCGCAGGGCCGCGTCTGAAATGGATGACGCGCTTTTCGTCGAATACTGGGGCGAAAGCTGCTCTCCCGAAAATCGGATGAACAGATGGTTTGAGCTGATTGACGCCGCGAGGCCGAATGATCCGCCGTCGAGATATCTCGAAGATGATGCGAAGTGACAGTCAATGATGAGCAGGTCATGCGCAGGCAGTGCTTTCAGCCAGTGCCATTGCGTCCGAAGCGGCATCCAATGTCAGCAGAATCGAAGCATGCCGGTTCTTGAATTCCCGCGCTGGCAGCAGGACCTCCAATCCCTCGAACGGAACGTCAGGGACAGGGCCGTTCGACTTCAGCATCGCCCTTAGCTGATCCCGGGCGGCCTCAACTTCGGCTCTCGTGCGGCCGATGATGTTCGCGCCGACAACCGACGCCGCAGCCTGGCCAAGAGCACAGGCTTTTACGTCTTGGCCATATTCACTGATTCGTCCATCTTCGGAGACAATATCCACGGTAACGGTTGACCCGCATAGCGGCGAGCGCTTCTTGACCGTTGCTTGAGGGTTGCCCAGCCTCTCGGTCAAGGGAATGCTCGCCGAGAGCTCCAGAATCCGACTGGAGTAGAGGTTGATAAGGTCCACGTCGCTCATCGCTCTTTCCATCCTGATGGATTCCCTACATAGGGCCAAGGCAGGCCGAATCAAAGGAAAACCAATGTCATTCGATCCATTGACGCTCACCTATGATGCGAATGGGCTAATTCCCGTGATCGCCCAGGAGGAGAGCACGAAGGAAGTGCTGATGCTCGCTTGGATGAACGCCGAAGCCGTGGCACGCACATTGGAGACCCGGCGAGTGACCTATTGGTCGCGTTCACGCCAGACCTATTGGATCAAGGGTGAGACTTCGGGACACACTCAGGAGCTGGTTGACCTGCGGGTCGACTGTGATCGTGATTGCCTGCTAGCGCTGGTTCGACAAATTGGTCCCGCTTGCCACACAGGTCGAAAGAGCTGCTTTTACACCGCCGTCCTGGCTGGGCGGGAAATCGAGATCATGAAAACGATTGTGTAGTCAACTCCGACCGGATTGTTCGGTGCTGCCGCAATGGCTACAAGACCTTGCGACGCACGTCATGAGGCTTAAAGCCATCCTCACGGTATCTGGAAAGCGATCTGGCATCATCACGCTTTGCGAGCCGCTTTCCCGTAGCGTCCCGAATTAACCGATGGTGAAAATAAGTCGGTCGGGGGAGGGCGAGCAGATCCTGCAGCAGAACCTGAACGAATGTCGCTTCAAAAAGATCCGCTCCCCGGACAACCTCGGATATGCCTTGATCCGCGTCATCGACAACAACAGAGAGGTGATAGCTGGTGCCAATGTCTTTTCTGGCAATCACAATATCGCCGACTCGCGTCTGGAGTACTTCCCTTGTGACCTGATGGTCTCCATAGCGCAGTGAGCCAGCCTCAGTGAACGCCAATCGACCGGCCCCTGTTACCCCGTTCGAAGTTTGGCTAGGTGTGATGAACTCTTCTTTCGCCTGGACTCGCGTTGGAGATGCCGGAGCTTGGTCCAGAAGATCCAGTGCGGAGGCAATATTCAGACGGATGGCATCGTTTGTGCCCGCGTCTGAAATGGGCCTGCCACGACAAGTGCCGGGATAGACAGGGCCTTCGAATCCATCCGAAACCGGCGAACCCTCCTGCGGTGCGGACAGCGCGGCGCGAATATCGCGGCGAGAGCAGCGGCAGGGATAGCAGATGCCCATCCCAATCAGTCTGGCGAGCGCTTCACGGTATGAGGGAAGACGTTCCGACTGTCGCATGACAGGCTCGGGCCAATGGAGCCCTAGCCAACGCAGGTCGTTGAGTATCTGAACTTCCCATTCATAACTGGAGCGGGCTTGGTCGATGTCTTCAATACGGAGAAGAAACAATCCCTGACGTGCCTTTGCGCGGTTCGATGCCGTCATCGCGGAATAGGCATGCCCGAGATGCAATGGCCCGGTTGGGCTAGGCGCGAAACGTGTAACGTAAGTCATGTATTGTCAGTTGGTTATGGAACGGCATTCAAGTCCAATCACAACATGATTCCGTTGGGTTGCACGATTGGGTTAGCCACACTTGATTGGTGCAGGTCCGAACTGTGTGTCCCCAGCGAACCCGGAGCCCGTAGATTTCGGGCTGCCGTATGTACCCTGCCATCCCTTTTCCCCCTCTGATATGGTCACTGGGCCGCTGCTGGATTGAAACAAAACATGGAGGAAACCATGAATTTGCATTCACATTGCCTCAGGAAGTTGAATTGTTGGCTTGGTAGGCTTCGAGATTTGGGTTGATGCATAGCACCATGCACTGGCTACCGTCCTGGCAATCGCATCAATCCTCTTCGTCCCCTTTGTCGGTCTCGACAGCTACATGGGTGTTTCCATCGCCGTCCGCGATCCTGGCGACAGACACGACCTCTTCGTCTTCCGCCGTATCGAATACCTTCACTCCACCACCAATCCTGGACTGAAACGAAATTCCACTGATCGGGCAGCGGATTGATTGACCATTGGACGTGACAAGCATGATCTGGTCATGACTGTTCACCCGAAATGACGCCACCAGCTTTCCGCCACGCATATCCTTGTCGATCGCCCTGACACCCTTTCCACCGCGACCCTTTACAGAATAGTCATGGGATGAAGTGATTTTCCCCAATCCCTTCGAGGTGACCGTCAGGATCAGATCCTCTACACGGAACATTTCCTCATATCGTTGCCTGGTTATGTGTACGTCAGCATTGGTCGCCGGACCCTCGCCATCCTCTCGGTCTAT
The DNA here is from genome assembly GCA_965203605.1 of Paracoccaceae bacterium. Lineage (GTDB taxonomy): Bacteria > Pseudomonadota > Alphaproteobacteria > Rhodobacterales > Rhodobacteraceae > JAPOUP01. The sequence goes on from OZ241902.1 coordinate 1,154,912, forward strand.
CCCAAACCCTTCAATCTCCCTCCGCATCTTCAGGAATGCGGTGCGTTCGTCCGGACCGGCCTCACAATGCCGGATCACTGTCATTGAAACCACCGAATCGCCTTCTGCCAGGCGCACGCCCCGGACGCCCGTTGAGGCGCGGCTCTTGAATACACGAACTTTTGTGGCCGGGAAACGGACGGCATGGCCACATGCGGTGAAGAGCATTACATCATCGTCGCTCGCACAGACTCGAGCGGCCACCAGCGATACGTTCTCGGGGAGTTTCATCGCCGTTTTGCCATTGGCGTGCACATTGGTGAAGTCACTGAGGTCATTGCGGCGAACGTCGCCCGCACTTGTGGCGAAGACGATCTGCAGACTGGCCCATTCCTCTTCCGGTTCCTCAATCGGCATGAATGCGGCAACCGATACGCCGGAAGGTATCGGCAGGATGTTGACCACAGCCTTGCCTTTGGCGGTACGGCCTCCCTGCGGAAGCCGCCAGGTCTTAAGTTTGTAGACCATTCCGTCAGTGGTGAAGAACAGCAGTTGGGCGTGGGTGTTCGCGACGAATAGCGTTGTGACCGTGTCTTCCTCTTTCGTCGCCATCCCGCTGAGCCCCTTGCCTCCGCGCCGTTGGCTTCGGTACTCCGCTAGTGGGGTGCGCTTGATGTAACCGCCCGCGGTCACAGTCACCACCATATCCTCGCGCTCGATCAGGTCCTCATCTTCCATATCTCCCGACCACTCAACGATTTCCGTTCGTCGAGGCACTGCGAAGCGTTCCTTCATCTCACGGAGTTCGTCCGAGATGATTGACATGATCCGCAACCTTGACCGCAGGATATCAAGATAGTCCTTGATGCGGTCGGCGAGTTCCTCCAGTTCGGTTGTGACCTCGCGGACCCCCAACTGGGTGAGGCGTTGCAGTCTAAGATCAAGGATGGCCCGCGCCTGTGCAACAGAGAGGTTATAGGTTCCGTCTTCGTTTACGGTGTGGCTCGGATCGTCAATGAGCCTGATGAAATCGGCGATTTCGGCCACTGGCCAGCGCCGTGTCATCAATCTGCTCCGGGCTTCCGTCGCGTCGACGCTTGCGCGGATCGTGGCGACGACCTCGTCCACGTTGCTGACGGCAACGGCAAGCCCGCAAAGCACATGGGATCGCTCTCGGGCCTTTCGCAGTTCAAAAGCCGTGCGTCTTGCAACAACTTCCTCTCGGAACTGAATGAAACAGCTGAGGAAATCACGCAAGGTGAGTTGTTGCGGACGACCACCGTTCAACGCAAGCATGTTGCAGCCGAAGCTCGTCTGCATCTTGGTGAAGCGATAGAGCTGGTTCAACACCACTTCCGGTGTGGCATCGCGCTTCAGCTCTATGACCACGCGGACACCAACCCTGTCGGATTCGTCCTGAACGTGGGATATCCCTTCGAGCCTCTTTTCCTTGGCAAGTTCCGCGATCTGCTCGACGAGTCGGGCCTTGTTGACCTGGTAAGGCACCTCATCGATGATGATAGCCGAACGGTCCTTGCGGACGCTCTCGATCCGGGTCTTCGCACGGATGATCACGCCGCCTCTGCCTTCACAATAGGCCCGTCGTGAACCTGACCGTCCGAGTACGACGCCGCCGGTGGGAAAGTCCGGGCCCGGCAAGTGGTCCATGAGCTGGATCGAATCAAGATCCGGATTCTCGATCAACGCCAGGGTCGCGTCTATGACCTCTCCCAGATTGTGGGGCGGAATATTGGTCGCCATGCCGACTGCAATGCCACCCGCACCATTGACCAGCATGTTCGGAAACCGTGCGGGCAGGACCGTTGGTTCGCGATCCTTGCCATCATAATTGTCCTGGAAATCGACGGTCTCTTTGTCGATGTCGACCAGCAGGAATTCCGCTGGGCTTTCCATGCGGACCTCGGTGTAACGCATTGCCGCCGAATTGTCGCCGTCCATTGAGCCAAAATTGCCCTGTCCATCCAGAAGCGGCAGGGACATCGAGAAATCCTGCGCCATCCGCACGAGTGCGTCGTAGATCGCCTGGTCACCGTGCGGGTGGTATTTTCCCATCACGTCACCGACAGGGCGCGCCGACTTTCGGTACGGCCTGTCGTGCGTGTTGCCGGTCTCGTGCATTGCGAAGAGAATCCTGCGGTGAACCGGTTTGAGGCCGTCGCGCAGGTCCGGGATTGCACGGCTAACGATCACACTCATCGCGTAGTCAAGGTAGCTTGACCTCATTTCGTCGGCGATGGAGATCGACGGTCCGCCGTATTGCGGCGGATCCACCACGGTTTCTTCCGAGATTTCAGGGGGTTCCTTCGTATCGCTCACAGGTGCTCCCACTTAACAGCAAAATCCCACATCTGGTTGTCAATTAATATACCGCACATGGATGTAGGGTGCAATGCACTTCATTCAATGCGAGCAGCAGTTGAAGATGAGTGATAACATACTGTTTTTGTTGAAAAGCCCAGAAGTTCGGGCAAAGGTCAGGGAAACGGCCAAAATGGAGAAGAGCGGTGGCGAAGTCGGAGACGGAACTGATGCTTAAGGGGTACGGGCTGACAACTGCGGAACTCTTCTACCGAATGCCCGATTACCTGAACGTGTTGAACTCGTTCATATGGCAGGATTACGACTTGGCGCCGGAGCATCCAAAACTGTTTAAATTCATTGAGTTCTGGCGGAAGGAGATCGAGGGTCCGCTGCATTCGGTGCGCTTCAGCCACCGTAGGATGATCAGTTCAGGGTCATGGCGTAATGTGACCAGGGAGTTCATGCTGCACTGAATTTCAGAACCGCGACTTCATTGGTTTCCCCACTTCCATTCCGAAGTGCGATTAGGGACCACTGTCCCAGGAGTCTGCAAACTGATCCTGCGGCGAGGAAGACCAATCCGGTCAACCGCCGTGAAACTCTGCGCATCACCTGTGCCGAGGTCCCGAAGTTACCACAGGAAATTACGTTGGATTCGATTGCCTTACGGAATGATCCTTGTGTATTTCGTTCCCTTGATGGTCGCGCCTGTCGTAAAGCCCGCACTTCCAAAAACCCACGCGACAACCGGGCTGAGCGCAACGGTGGTCTCGTTTGAGAGGTTTTCAGCGTCTCTTCCCAGCACGAATTCAATGTCCGATCCAGCAGCGTAACCGGGAGACGCGCGGAATTCCCGCAGGGCCTCAACGGTCATGAAGAAGAGTGCGTGGGAATACTGCTGTGCACCGAACTGGAACCCGATGTTTGCTGAGGCAGCGGAATAATAGTCGACGGTCACGTCCTTGACGCGAAGCGCACCCTGACCGTATGCTCCGCCTACGATGAACCCGGCCTTTGTGATGACCGGCATAACCAATATGCCTGCGGCCTTGTCGCCAAGCTGAGCGGATTCCGGGAAGTTGGTATAGAGATAATCCAGCGTAGCATCGACACGAGCATCGATCTGCGCGGCCTGATCGGTGCCTGTTGTGGATGTGCAGGCCGCAAGTAACGTTGCGCTGCCGAGGGTGCCGATGAACGCACGGCGATCAAGGCTGCTCATGGTATCGTTCTCCCGCATTCGAATGTCGCCTTCGCTGCACCCTATTGTTGGGTACTTGGCTTGAAACCTAGAGAATTCGTTCACCGCTGTCACCACAATTTTCCGGGTTTTTCCCGATGGCGCCATTGGACCGTGCAATATAGGATTTGCGCGATGTCATTCCGGAAAGTTCAGAACCAGATCGCTCCCGAATTCGATACCGGCAATTTCACAAGCGATTTCGAGGCGCTTCCTAATCCCTTGTGTGTTAAGGTTGGTGTCCACCCACCACCCGTCTGCCAGTTGTCTGGCATGGTTATCGGCTAGATCAGGATTCTTCAGATAAAGGTCTCTCCGGTTTCGAGCCACGATCATTCTCGCCTTAGAGATTGCTCTCTCCGAAAGTCGCTCCAGAAACCGGGGATCAAGCTCCGCGAGCTTCAGCAAACAACACTTATAGCCAACAATAAGACCGCTCTCGCTGACCACCTCACCAAGCAACTCGAACCTATACGGTCCGGCGGAACGAGGCTTTGGGGGAGTGGGTCCTGGCAAAGGAATACCGGGGCCCGGCGGCGGCTCAACTGATCCGCTACCAAGACATATCCTTGCAGCATCAAGGGCAAAATAGGTCAGTATGCCATCGCAACCCGCGCGCTTGAACGCCAGCAGGCTTTCCATCATCGCCTTCGGTCCATCAATCCAGCCGTTGAGGCCAGCCTGCTTCAGCATGGCATATTCGCCACTGACCTGATAGGCGAATGTCGGCACGCCAAAGGTATCCTTAACCCTTCGCGCGACGTCGAGATAGGGGAGGCCAGGTTTGACCATCACCATATCGGCCCCTTCGCTCAGGTCGCGCGCAACGAGCCGGAGAGCTTCGTTCGAGTTGCCGCAATCCATCTGATAGGTATTCTTGTCGCCCTTGAGGGCTCCGCTTGCTCCGACCGCATCCCGAAATGGACCATAGAAGGCGCTGGAGTACTTCGCCGCATAGCTGAGGATCGCGACCTGGCGGTGTCCGACGTTCTCAAGGGCCGTTCGGATCGCTCCGATTCGTCCGTCCATCATGTCCGAGGGTCCGAGAATGTCCGCTCCCGCTTCGGCCTGCGACAGCGCCATTCGGACAAGGGCCTCCACCGTCTCGTCATTCAGGATCAAACCGTCCCGTACAATTCCGTCATGGCCATTCACATTGTAAGGGTCGAGCGCCACATCCGTCATGACCGCGATTTCCGGAACCTCTTTCTTGATCGCCCGCACCGTGCGGTTCGACAGGTTTTCCGGATTCCATGCCTCCTCGCACAGTTCCGTCTTCAGCTCCGGCTCCGTGTAGGGAAAAATGCAGACCGCAGGAATTCCGAGTTCGGCGGCCTCCCCCGCCTTCCTTACCACGCGGTCGAGCGTCATCCTGAATACACCGGGCATTGAGGCAACGTGAGTTTCCCGGTCGATACCCTCCATTACAAATATTGGCAAAATCAGGTCATCCGCCGTAAGTACGTGCTCGCGGACCAGCGAGCGAAGTTGTGGCGAGGCCCGCATTCTACGGAATCGCGCAGCTGGAAATGGAGCCGGTAGATGGGATTGCACGGATCTGACCTCTTCGGATGAGGGTCAGGGAATCGCAGGTAATGTCAGGAGTCTCAACCCTTGAATTCCTTGAGCCCGAACAGCGGCGACCGCCAGTCGGCCAGGAGGTAAAGGGCCGTTGACCCTGGTTGAAGCCATTGTCTCGGTGCTTGTCGCCATTGTCTCGGAACTCTTTCACGCCAGATCGTTTTCGAGCCTCTGGTTCTGGTTGGCATTGGTGACCATCTGGTGGGTGGTGTTGAGCAGGGTGCTTGGAGTTCCGCTCAGCATCGTACGGCGCGCCTTCCATGGCGATGCTCAGGCTCAGCAGGACATGGAGGATCTGGTTCGCATCCACGCCCGTCGGCTCCATGGCATCGGCCGCACTTTCGGAATCTGGATGGTCGGACTCTCATCTGCCGTGCTGACAGGTCTTGGCCTGATCGGCTTCCTTTATCGTGTGGAACTCGCACAGGCCCTGTTCCTAATTGCTTTCCCGTTCGCACTGGCAGTCGCGCTCGACATGACGACTGCAGCCCGAATCGATCTTGAACGACCATCCAGAATCTATCTGGCACTATTCGTGTGGCGGCAAATGAACCGAATCCGGTCCGTCGCCCTGGCCGCGCTAGTGATCAGTGTGATCTGGGGATTGCCAAGAATCGCTCCAGCACCCATTTTCGGCGGTTGACTCGTCAGCTTAGCCCTTTAGGTGAAGCGGTCCATGCCTGAGCCTGGCCATATTACCGTCGGCGGTGCGCCTGAGGGTCTCGACGCAAAGCTGCTGGTCGCGGAGCTTTCGAAGTCAGGCTCATCCGTGATTCACATCGCCCGCGATGACCGGCGACTGGAAGCAATTCGGGCCGCCTTATGGTTCTTTGCACCGGATATCCCGGTCATGATCTTTCCGGGCTGGGACTGCCTTCCCTACGATCGTATTTCGCCAAATGCCGCTGTCTCAGCCGGTCGAATGTCAACACTTGCCGCGCTGGCAAAGGGACTCCCCGGTCAGTTCATTCTGCTGACAACGCTGAACGCCGCAATACAGAGAATTCCGGAACCCCAGCTGCTGCGCGAATCAACATTTTCAGCGGCGGTTGATCACCGGGTCGACGAACGGGCGCTGCGGAACTTTCTGTTGACGATGGGGTTTGTCAGAGCGCCGACAGTGACCGAGCCCGGCGACTATGCGATCCGGGGCGGGATCATCGACATCTTTCCACCAGGCGAATACGGCCCTGTCAGGCTCGACATGTTCGGCGACAGACTCGATGGAGCCCGGCGCTTCGATCCCGTTAGCCAGCGCACGACGGAAAAACTGAAGAGTGTCGAACTTGCGCCGGTATCGGAAGTGGTTCTCGACGATAGGGCCACCACCCTGTTCCGGCAGAACTACCGGGTCGAGTTCGGGTCGGCCAGTGTGGGCGACCCTCTCTACGAAGCGGTCAGCGAAGGGCGCAAGCAGGCAGGAATGGAGCATTGGCTGCCTTTCTTCCATGAACGGCTCGTAACGTTGTTCGACTACCTGCCTGACGCAACGATTTCCATGGACGATCAGGTAACGCCCGCCCGGCATTCCCGTTGGGAAGGAATTCTCGACCAATACGACACGCGCGTGCAGGCGTTGCAGGCCAGAAGCAGATTCGACTCCGCCTACAAGCCCTGTCCGCCGGAGATGCTGTACATTGACGACAGCCATTGGCAGACTGCACTGAAGAAACGGCGCGTCCTTCAGTTCCACCCACAGCCCCTGCCAACTGGTCCTGGGGTGATCGACGCGGGCGGGCGAATCGGTCGGGAGTTCTCCGCCGAACGGGTCTCGGAGAATCGCGATCTCTTTCGTGCTGTCGCAAACCATGTCTCGTCAGGCCTCGCCAAGGGAAACGTGGTGCTGGCTGCATATTCGGAGGGTGCGGCGGAGCGACTCAGCCATCTGCTCGAAGATCAGGATCTGGAAACCGCGGTCCACGTTCGCCGGTTTTCGGACCTGAACCGCACATCCACCTGCGCCACCACGGTCTGGCCACTTGAGGCAGGCTTCGAGATTCCGGGGCTTACGGTAATCGCGGAACAGGACATTCTTGGTGACCGCCTGATCCGTGCTCCGAAAAGGAAACGCAAAGCGGAGAATTTCCTTACTGAAGCGCGGTCGCTCGCTCCCGGCGAGCTCGTCGTCCATGTCGAGCACGGTATCGGGAGATTCGCGGGACTGGAAATCGTCGATGTGCTCGGATCTGCCCACGAATGCCTGATGCTCGAGTACGCCGGGGGCACCCGGCTCTACATTCCGGTCGAGAATATCGAGCTGCTGAGCCGTTACGGCCGGGAGGAGGGGGGAACCCTTGACCGCCTTGGTGCAGTGGCCTGGCAGGCGAGGAAAGCGCGGTTGAAGAACCGCATAAACGATCTCGCCGAAAAACTCATCCGCATTGCCGCCGAACGGCAGTTGAGGGAGGCGCCGGTTCTGGAGCCTCCCGAAGGTATGTGGGATGCTTTCAATGCGAGGTTTCCTTATTTGGAAACCGAAGACCAGCTGCGGGCGGTTGACGATGTCCTCAGGGATATTTCGTCCGGAAGTCCGATGGACCGCCTTGTATGCGGCGATGTCGGCTTCGGCAAGACCGAGGTGGCGATGCGGGTCGCCTTTGTCGCCGCGATGTCGGGAAGACAGGTTGCCGTGATCGTGCCGACCACACTTCTTGCCCGGCAGCATTTCCAGACATTCTCGGACCGGTTTCGCGGATTCCCGGTCAAGCTTCGACAGCTGTCACGCTTCGTACCAGCTGATGAGGCGGAAGAGGTTCGTGCCGGAGTTCGGGATGGTGGTATCGATATCGTCATCGGAACACACGCACTTCTGTCTGAGTCCGTAAGATTCAAGGCGCTGGGATTGCTTATCGTCGATGAGGAGCAGCGGTTTGGAGTTACGCACAAGGAACGGTTGAAGGAACTGGGGTCGGACGTCCATGTGCTTACACTCACCGCCACGCCGATTCCCAGGACGCTGCAGCTCTCGTTGACCGGGGTCCGGGATCTATCCTTGATTGGCACGCCACCCGTCGACCGGTTGGCCATCCGAACCTATGTAAGCGAATTCGATGCGGTGACAATTCGCGAGGCGCTTCTTCGGGAGCGTTACCGAGGCGGTCAGTCCTTCTACATAGTGCCACGCATCAGCGACATCCGGGAAGTTGCGGAGTTCCTCGCCGACCGGGTGCCTGAAGTCAGCTTCGTGAGCGCACATGGTCAGATGTCGCCAAGGCAGCTTGATGACACCATGAACGCCTTCTACGACGGAAAATACGATGTGCTTCTATCGACGACCATCGTCGAGTCCGGTCTCGATATTCCCGCAGCGAACACTTTGGTCGTCGACAGGGTAGACCGGTTTGGACTGGCCCAGATCTATCAGATCCGTGGCAGGGTCGGGCGGTCGAAGACACGGGCCTACGCCTACCTGACGACACGGCCTGGCAAACCACTGACGCTGGATGCCGAGCGTCGGCTGCGCGTGCTCAGTTCACTCGACTCCCTGGGTGCCGGATTCTCCCTTGCCAGTCGGGATCTCGATATCCGGGGGGCAGGGAACCTATTGGGTGGCGAGCAATCCGGGCATATCCACGAGGTAGGTTATGAACTCTATCAGTCAATGCTTGAGGAGGCGATCACACGGATAAGGTCTGGCGAGCCTGATGGGCTTCAAGAAAGCGATGAACAATGGTCTCCCGAGATCAATCTCGGCGTTCCCGTTTTGATTCCCGAACACTATGTTCCGGACCTTGGCGTAAGGCTCGGACTCTATCGGCGCCTCTCAGGGTTACAGTCAAAGGTCGAGGTCGCAGGATTCGCGGCTGAACTCATCGATCGGTTCGGTGGGCTTCCCAAGGAAGTCAACATGCTCCTCTGGATCGTCCGGATAAAATATATGTGCAGACGTGCGGGCATCGCAAGGATGGATGCCGGTCCAAAGGGCGCGATGATCCAGTTCCACAACGATCACTTCGCCAATCCGGCTGGACTGGCTGAATACGTCACTTCCCAGCATGGGCAGGCCTGTTTGCGTGATACGAAAGTCGTGGTTCGACGCGACTGGAAGAAAACCTCCGATCGGATCAGGGGTGCATTCGCGACCGCTCAGGATCTGGCCAGATTCGCGAGGACTGGATGATCAGTTACGCACATCTTCGATGAACCGGGTCAACGCCAAAGCGCAGACTGAGCATAGACATACGGCTATGGCCAGTGGAAGCGGGGTTCCATCGAAGGCGAAGCCAACTGGAATGGCAATCAGTACAGCGATGACCGTGGCCATTGAGCCGATGATGGATGCGCCGAGTCCCGCAAGACTTCCAAGTGGCTCCATTCCCAGAGCGTTGAGGTTGCCAATGGTAAGCCCGGCTACAAAGAAGACCGAGGTCATCCAGACGATGAACGCAGGGAACAAAGCGGCTTCGGAACTCTCAGTCAGGATGGCAATCGACAGTAGACCGGCGATTCCCAGCTCGGCCAGAAGCGTGAATTCGATCACCCGGCGCATGCCGATTCGGATCACGATGCGGGCGTTGAGGAAACTCGCGGATCCACTGATCACTGCAATGACCGCAAACCAGTAGGGGAATTCAGTTGCCCGGCCGAAGCCATGATCGAAGATCGGTTGAATGTTGGCGATTACCGAGAAGAGCATGCCAAATATGAACCCGAGTGCGGCGATGGAAAGCCTTACGCGGCGGATCCGCAGGATTTCCACGATACCTGCTGCCATGGAACGTGCCGAGAAGGGGCGCCGGTTCTCCGGTGCGAGGGTCTCAGGTTGGCGCAGGGCGAGCCATCCACAGCTGATGATTGAAAACACCACGAAGGCCATGAATATCTCCCGCCAGCCACTCAGCCAAATGATCCCCGAACCAAGCAGGGGTGCTATCGCGGGAACGAAGGTGAAGACGATCATGGCGAAGGACACGACCTGGGCCATCTGGCGACCGCTATAGAGGTCGCGCACCATTGCCATTGCCGCCACCCGCGGGCCCGCGGCAGCCAGACCCTGCACCATCCGGGCGACCAGAATCAATTCGAGCGAACTCGCTGCCCACGCAAGAAGCGAGCTTGCGACATAAATCGCAGCACTTCCTAGAATCACTGACTTCCGCCCGACCGCATCGCTGAGAGGCCCGGTGAATAGGGTGCCGATACCGATGCCCAGAACGAAGACAGTGATGATGAGCTGTGCCTGTTGCGGCGCTTCCGGCGAAAGCTCCGCCGCGATTTCTCCCATCGCGGGAAGCATCGCGTCGATGGAAAAGGCCACCGTCGCGAACATCATGCCCATTATTGCGACAAATTCCGGGAGTCCCAATCGTGTTGCTGAACTGGAGGTCATGTAGGCTCGCTACCAGCCAGGCATCGCAATGGCGAGTGCCCATAGGCTGCGGAACCCCAGACAATTGTCTGGTTGGTTCACATTGCACGGACCGAGTTCGTCGGCAACTCGGTGCGTCGAGATCCGTGCGCCGAAAGTTCGGACGGGAGTTCCAGTGGCCGAGCCGCTCTTGCGCAGCCGCCTGCCACTGGATCCGTCGATTTCGTCTCAGCCCGACAACCTCGCAGCGTGGGCACCACGTTCGCGATAGGGCGTGGTGTCATATTGCGCACGGTAGCACTTTGAAAAATGGCTGGGCGAGGCGAAGCCGCAGGCAAGTGCCACATTGATTACACTCATATCCGTCTGCATCAGGAGGTTTCGCGCCCGTTGGAGCCTCAGTTCCATGTAGTAACGTTTCGGTGATCGGTTCAGGTATCTTCGGAACAGCCGTTCAAGCTGTCGTGTGGACATGCCGGCGTCACTGGCGAGAATTGACGGGCTTATCGGTTCTTCTATGTTCTGTTCCATCATCTGGATGACCTGAGAGAGCTTCGGGTGTCTGACACCGATGCGGGTCGGCACGGACAGACGTTGCGTGTCCTGATCCGTTCGGATCGACGAGTAGATGAGTTGGTCGGCGACGGCGTTGGCAAGTTCCTCACCATGTTCATCCGCAATCAGTTTGAGCATCATGTCAATCGACGCGGTTCCACCGGCTGTGGTGATTCGGTTGCCATCGACGACAAAGACAGACTTGGTCAGTTCGACTTCGTCGAATTCCTCGCGAAAGCTGTCCTGGTTCTCCCAATGGATGGTGGCTTTTCTGCCATCCAGCAGCCCGGCCTTGGCCAGCGTGTAACCTGCGGTGCAGAGTCCGGCAATTGTGGCGCCGCGGCGGGCTTCCCGACGGAGCCAGTTCAGTATTTTCCTGGTGGTCGCTTCCCGCACGTCGATTCCGCCGCAGACAAGTATCGTATCGTCGCGTGAAAGCTCACACAGATCGGAGTCCACGCGGAATCCGGTTCCAGCCGAACAGCTCACTTCTTCCCCACCTTCACCAACCAGAATCCATTCATAGAGAGTTCTGCCGGCCATACGATTGGCAATGCGCAGGGATTCCAGCGCACAGGCGAAACAGAGCATCGTAAAGTTCTTCTGCAGCACGAAAACAAAGCGCTTCGGTCTGCGGTCCGTGTTCTCCACCTTAACCATCTGGTGTCCAAACTGCATCAGGATCCGTTCCCACTCCCGTCGTCTGAGCGTTACAGCAATAGTTGCCACCCTCAAGATGCGCTGTAACGAAAAAGGGCAAGAATCAACCGATTTCGGGTATTAGAAGGACTGCATTTCGAGGTTTGCACCCGTTGGTGGCACACGTATAACTGATTCGTTTCGAAATGCATCAATGGAGCGGATACAGTGAGCGATTGGAAGAAATCCGGATGGTGCGCCAAGCCGAGGATCCAGATGCCCGATTATCCGAACGAGGGTCGGCTGGAGGAGATCCTGACCCAGCTCGCCAGCTATCCGCCACTTGTGTTCGCAGGTGAGGCCAGGACACTGCGTGAAAAGCTCGGGGCTGTTTGCCGCGGCCAGGCGTTCCTGTTGCAGGGCGGTGACTGCGCCGAGAGCTTTGCGGAATTTTCGGCCGACAATTTACGTGACAGCTTCAAGGTGTTCCTGCAGATGTCCATGGTACTGACTTTTGGCGCCAAGGTACCGGTTGTGAAGGTTGGGCGGGTTGCCGGGCAAATGGCGAAACCTCGTTCGGCACCGACCGAGACCAGGGACGGCGTTGAACTTCCAAGCTACCGCGGCGACATCATCAATGGGTTCGATTTCACGCCAGAGGCGAGAACTCCGGATCCTGACCGCATGCTTCAGGCCTACACTCAGGCTGCCGCATCCCTGAACCTGCTGCGTGCGTTCTCCAAGGGTGGTTTCGCGGACATGCACCGTGTGCATTCCTGGACCCTCGGGTTCACCGACCGTGATGACGCCGAGCGGTATCGGGACATGGCCAACCGCATTCAGGACACGTTGGATTTCATGAGCGCCGCCGGCATCACGGCTGCGACAACCCACGAATTCGAAAGCGTTGACTTCTACACAAGCCATGAAGCTTTGCTTCTGGAGTACGAGGAGGCGCTGACACGGATTGATTCCACCAGTGGCCAATGGCTCGCCGGTTCAGGTCACATGATTTGGATCGGAGACAGGACGCGCCAGCCTGACGGTGCACATGTTGAATTTTGCCGAGGCGTACAGAATCCGATTGGCCTCAAATGTGGGCCGTCGCTGACAACCGGACATCTGAAGACGCTGATGGCGAAGTTGAACCCTGCGAACGAGCCAGGTCGTCTGACCTTGATCGCCCGCTTCGGTGCGGGTGCAGTCACCGAGCATCTTCCGCGGCTCATCAAGGCGGTTAAGGAAGAGGGCGCCAATGTCGTATGGTCCTGTGACCCGATGCATGGCAACACAATCCGGTCGGCGAGCGGATACAAGACCCGGCCATTCGAGTCTGTGCTGCGGGAAGTGCGTGAGTTCTTCGATATCCATAGGTCCGAGAGCACAGTCCCTGGTGGCGTTCACTTCGAGATGACAGGTCAGGACGTGACGGAATGCACTGGTGGCGTTCGGGCGGTGAAGGATGAGGATCTCTCAAACCGTTACCACACCGCTTGCGATCCCAGGCTCAACGCGTCACAGGCACTGGAACTGGCGTTTCTGGTTGCTGAGGAATTGATTCCCCGCCGTGTCATACAGGAGGCGGTTGCCATCTGAAGTGGAGGCAGACGGGGGTTCTCCCTCCTGGGGATGCAGGGTGTTACGGCGAGAACCAATTCCCGGTTGACGGGTTGGCTTCTTCAGACAGGCCAGATATCGGCTGCCAATCCAGGACAACCTCTTGGTGGTTCCGCCAGCTGGGGGATGGCGGGAACAGCGACCGTTGCCCTACCAAAGTACTTGATCCACCTTAGGTCCCCCGGCGTCACCGCAATTCCTGCTTCGGCATCTTCCAGAAAGATCTGGAGACCGGTCTTGGTGATCATGCCGCCGGTGACGTAGGGGCAGACCGAGAATCTGTTCGTTTCCGCCCGCTCCCATGCAAAGCATGCATCCTGAGGTCTCCCACTTCGAGGATCGCATTGAAGGCAGCCTCGCCAATGAGTCGATCCGAAACCTGGCTAGTCCAAACAGTGCTGCCTTCGGGATGAGCCGCTTCAAGGCCGCCATCAACGTACTCCAGAGCGTGACGTTGGCGTCTTTCGCATTCCTGCCTAAGCTGACATAACCACGGACAGGTCTGCCTCATCGGTTTAATGCAATGATCAAATCCATGACCGGCTTCGCGTCCCGCCAAGGGGAATTCGGGCAGCACACCTGGGTTTGGGAGATTCGGGCAGTCAACGCCCGAGGCCTTGAGATGCGGCTGCGTCTGCCTGATTGGATGGAATGTGAGGATCGATTGATCCGCCGCGAACTTGCCAAGACCATAAGGCGCGGCAGCGTCACCACCACGGCAGCGGTTCGGCGATTCGCTGAAGGTATGGAGGAACAGCTTGACATCGACGCTGTGAGATTGAGGATTTCGCAGATCGCCGAAATCCAGACCGAGGCCGAACTGCAGGGCGTGGCTCTCGGAAAGACGACCGCCGCCGACGTGCTTAACTCGCGAGGTGTCCTGATCGCAGCCGGGGGTGAGGATCAGGACGGGCTCCGAGATGCCATGCTCCGGAACCTGCCGGATCTGGTCGCGGATTTCGATAAGGTCCGGCAGGAAGAGGGCAGAGCGCTGGCGACGTTTCTGAATGGGCAAATCGACCGTATCGAGGCGCTTCTGACCGACGTGGCTGAACTGGCTGAAATGTGCAGCGATCAGACTGCGGAAAAGCTGCGCGGGCGAATCGCCAGATTGCTTGAGCGCAACGGGGCAGTGGACGACACGCGTCTGGAACAGGAAATCGCCTTCATTGCGCTCAAGGCGGACGTCAACGAGGAAATCGACCGCCTACTTACACATATCGCATCCGCCCGGAACCTACTGAAATCCGGAAGTCCGGTCGGCCGCAGGCTCGATTTCCTGGCCCAGGAATTCAATCGTGAGGCCAACACATTGTGCGCAAAGGCGCAGTCGTCCGAGTTGTCGCGCATCGGTCTTGAACTCAAGGCCACCATAGATCAGATGCGCGAGCAGCTGCAGAATGTGGAGTAAACACATGCTCCCGCGCCGCGGCATCATGATTGTACTGTCTTCGCCTTCCGGGGCCGGGAAGACGACACTCACCGGTGATCTTCGGAACTGGGATCAGTCAATCGCCTTTTCGGTGTCGGTAACAACGCGCGCACCACGATCTGGAGAGCGTGATGGCCGTGAATACCACTTCCGAACCAGAAAGGAGTTCGAGCACATGGTTGCTAGAGGCGAGATGCTGGAACACGCCGAAGTCTTCGGCAATCTTTATGGAACGCCAAGAGCGCATGTCGAGGAAGAAATATCCAAAGGGCGGGACCTACTGTTCGACATCGATTGGCAAGGTGCGGACCAGCTCCGTCGGTCGGAACTCGGTGGAGACGTCGTCTCGGTTTTCGTACTGCCTCCTTCGATTGCCGATCTCGAACACCGCCTTCGAACACGTGGCCTGGACAGCGACGAGGTGATCGCCGGGCGCATGGACAAAGCTGAAGACGAGATAGGACACTGGACGGAGTCCGAATATGTGCTCGTCAACCGTGATCTGGAAGCGACGGCCGCACAGCTGCGTCTGATCGTTGCGGCGGAGCGGCTGAAACGCGTCCGACAGCCAGGGCTGGTCGAATTCATTCGGGGGCTCAGCAACGAATTCAGGGACCGGCAATGACTCTATATGCTTTCGAAGGTCGGGTGCCGGCCGTCCCGGACGATGGTGATTTCTGGGTGGCTCCCGGTGCCCATTTGATTGGCAACGTGACGGTCTGCGCAGGAGCGTCGGTCTGGTTTGGCGCCACGGTTCGGGGAGATAACGAGCCCATTGTGATCGGAATAGGCAGTAACGTTCAGGAGCAATGCGTCCTGCACACAGATCCGGGCTTTCCTTTGGTGGTCGGCACCGGATGCACAATCGGCCATCGAGCGATCCTGCATGGCTGTACTGTGCATGACGGCACGCTTATCGGAATGGGTGCCATCGTTCTGAATGGAGCAGTCGTCGGTACTGGCGCATTGGTTGGGGCAGGGGCACTCGTTTCGGAGGGGAAGGAGATTCCTGCCGGATCGGTGGCGGTCGGAACCCCCGCCCGGGTCGTCCGCATGCTAAGCGAGACAGAACAGGATGCACTGGCGAATTCCGCCCGACATTATCGAAAGCGAATGGAACGATATAAAAGAAAGTTGAAGATAGTGGAATAAATGTCTGAAAAGAGAAAATATTCGGGTTCTATACGGATGGGTTGGCCTAAGAGCGTAAGTCAGCCACTCGCCACACCTCTGGTGCCGTCCGTCGTCTATACCGCCGAGAGCCCTGATGCGTTGGATGCCCAGTATGAAGGTCTGGTTCATGGATACTCATACGCCCGTGAGGGGCACCCGAATGCGGAGGTTCTGGCTCGCAGGATCGATAGGTTGGAAGGAACGGAAGGCGGACTGATCACTGGAAGTGGCATGGCGGCGGTAACCGCCACACTCTTGAGTATTCTGCGCTCCGGTGATCACGTGCTGGGCGGAAGCGAACTCTATGGACGGTCGATGCGGCTTCTAACCGAGGAACTGCCAAGGCTAGGGATTGAAGCCACGCTTTCCGATCCCTCCGACTGCGGACGATTCATCCAGGATATCCGTTCGAACACCAGGCTGATCCTGCTGGAAACGGTGTCAAACCCAACACTTCGGATCCCCGACATGACGGGAATTGCGGATATCGCTCGCCTGAGTGGCATTCCTGTGGCGATAGACAATACTTTCGCTACACCGCGAGGTGTGCGCCCTTTCGAGCACGGCGCAGACCTCGTGATCCACTCGGTCACAAAGCTCCTATCGGGTCATTCAGACGTTACGCTCGGCTATGTGGCCTGCCGCAATGCGGAGCACCGCAACGCGATTTACGATACCGTCGTAACTTTGGGATTCACGCCGAGCCCCTTTGATTGCTGGCTTGCCGAGCGAGGTCTCCTGAGTTTCGAACTGCGATATGATCGGGCCGAGGCGAATGCGCAGGCACTTGCGGATCAGCTTGCTGAAACAAAGGGTGTGCGCCGCGTGATCTACCCCCAACGCCCTGATCATCCGGATCATCAACGGGCCCGCAGCCTTCAGGGCGATCGTGGCGGCAACATGGTCAGTTTTGAGATTGAGGGCGGCCGTCGTGAAGCGAATCGACTGGTTCAGGCGGCGGCACCCGCCTTGGCGTTCGCTCCAACGCTTGGTGACGTCTGCACAACGCTCTCGCATCCAGCGAGCTCGTCGCATCGAGCAATTGAGCCAGACAGGTTGCAAAGGCTTGGAATTTCAGAAGGATTTTTCCGTGTCTCGGTCGGCGTCGAAGATCTGGACATGCTGGTCGGTGAGTTCCGCAAGGCTATTGGGACTGCGACAGGCTAGACAATGGATGCCTCTGCGCTCCTGGACGCCATTCCAGCGCCAATGGTGTTGATTGGCTCGGATGACCGTATCGCGGCCGCGAACGAATCGGCGGAGGGATTATTTGGTCGGGCGATTCGGGGGCAGCACTACATCACCGCGCTGCGCCAGCCGGTTCTTCTAGACTGCGTCGAAGGGGCGCTTAGCGCACAGGCTTCGCGGTCAGCTCGATTTCCGGCCCGTGACCCCATAGGGGACACCACCTACCGCGCAACGGCGACGCCGCTTGCTGGTCATGTCGGTGTGCTCCTTTTCCTTGAGGACGTGAGTTTCGTCGAGGAAGCCAGCCAGATGCGACGTGACTTTGTGGCAAATGTGAGTCATGAACTGCGGTCTCCGCTCACGGCGCTGCTGGGATTCATCGAAACCCTACGCGGCCCGGCTCGCAATGACCCGATGACGCAGGAGAGGTTCCTGGAAATCATGGAGCGTGAGGCGGAGCGGATGAACCGCCTGGTCCAGGATCTGCTCTCCCTGAGCAGGGTTGAAGCCGAAGAGCGTCGGCCGCCGACGGAGCTGGTGAATGTCGCGGGTATCGTAACCTCGGCTGCGGAAACAGTTGAGTCGCAGGCCGTGGAGAAAGGGGTTACGATTGAAATCTCGGGTGCCGAGAGTTCGTGCCATGTGCTCGGCAATCCGGATCAACTGCTGCAGGTCTTTACCAACCTGATTGAAAATGCGGTGAAGTATGGAGGTGACCATACATGGATTGATATCCTGGGGACGGGCGGTGACGCTGAACTCCAGCGCCCATCGGTCCAAATCGCGGTCCGTGACAACGGCGATGGAATCGACCCATTACACATTCCCAGGTTGACCGAACGGTTCTACCGCATTGACCCCCATCGGTCCAGGGAAATTGGTGGAACGGGGCTTGGGCTCGCCATCGTCAAGCATATCCTGAACCGTCATCGAGGCCAACTGCTGATCAATAGCGAAGACAGAAAGGGCAGTTGCTTCACTGTAATTCTCCCGCGACCCTGAAGCTGAACCGGTCAGGTAACGCGAGGCTACATATATATATACATCTGGAGGTGACAGGTTGTCGCAGACGAAGGGCGGGAATGTAACCATTGATCAAATGGTTGATTGACGGCGTTCCCCAGGCTGTATGCAACCCGGCACCTTAGCCCGGAAATTGTCACAAACCGATACAAAACTGTCGCAAAACCATGCGGAACAGAAGCCATCTTCATCGGCACAGTTGGCGCGGAAATTCTCTGTTCCGCGCCTTTGGGGACCAACCTAAGGAGCTACCAATGTCTCTCAGAAAACTTGCCGTATCGACCGCCGTGGTCGCCGCGGTCACCGCTACGGCTGCCAGTGCCCGTGATCAAATCCGGATTGTGGGCTCATCGACAGTCTTTCCGTTCTCGACTGCCGTTGCGGAGCGGTTCGGTCGGACAACCGGCTTTAGGACACCGGTTGTGGAATCGACCGGATCGGGCGGTGGTCTGAAGCTCTTCTGTGCCGGTGTCGGAACAGAGCATCCAGACATCACCAACGCTTCGCGCCGAATGAAGAAAACGGAGTTTGCCCTTTGCTCCGAAAACGGAGTCACGGAAGTAACGGAAGCTGTCGTCGGCTATGACGGCATTGTTGTCGCAAACGCCAAGGCCGGGCCTGATTTCTCGATTACCCGTGAGCAGCTGGTGTTCGCGCTCGCCGAAAACGGCCCCAAACCCATATCCTGGGATGAAGTTGACCCGGCGTTGCCAGCGATCAGGATCGAGGTTCTTGGACCACCGCCATCTTCAGGTACCCGAGATGCCTTCGAGGAACTCGTGATGGAAGAAGGTTGCGAAGGCGCCGACTTGGTCGACTGCGATGGGGTGTCGGTCCGTTCTGACGGCGCTTGGGTAGACGCGGGCGAAAACGACAACCTTATCGTTTCGAAACTTGAAGCCAACCCCTATGCTCTGGGTGTATTCGGCTTTTCCTTCCTCGACCAGAACGCGGATGCCATCAAGGGCGCCAATGTAGACGGTGTCGAACCCACCTTCGAAAACATCGCATCGGGGGACTATCCGGTTTCTCGTTCGCTTTTCTTCTACATCAAGAACGCGCATGTTGGCGTCATTCCAGGAATTGCCGAGTACGCGGACGAGTTCATGTCTGAAGAGGCCGTCGGCGAGGAAGGTTACCTCGTTGACAAAGGTCTGATTCCGCTTCCCGCTGATATGTTCACAAAGGTATCGGCGAATGTACGGGGTCTCACCCCGATGACCGGGAACGAATGGGAGTGATCCGCTAGCGACACGTTGAACGGGCAGGGGACCACGAGCCCCCTGCCTCATTGTCTTTCTCATTTGGAATCCGCCGATGTCCGCTGTCCTGCTTGCATTTGTTGTCATTGCCGCATTGGGAGCATTCCTGATTTCGCAGCAGCGTGCGCGTACCCTGGTCGACGGAAATGGCGGATTGCTTCATTCCCGTCCTATCTATCACGGGCTTCACAGCCTGCTTTGGGTCTTGATTGTCGGGCTGGTGGCGGTGATCGCATTCACGATCATCCCGGGCGTGATCATGGAATCCATCTTGATGGCGCGAATCGTGGAGGCATTACCCGACGAGCCGATCATCGCACATGAGCTTGTGCTATCAGACGCCAAAGCGATCGCAGCCAGTCGCCTTGCATCGGCGACGGACGACTTACGATACGCGATCTCGGCTGATTACAGCCGTATGGCCTCTTTCTGGGGCTGGGTCCGAGCGGCGGTTGTGATTGGTGGAACTGCTGCAGCCACGATCCTGACGCTGCACGGAGTGAGTGTCGGCACCCGGGCCCGAAATCGATCGGAGACCATCATCCGGATCATTCTGGCCGGCATGGCGGCGATCGCCATTCTGACCACCGTAGGGATCGTTCTCTCCCTGATCTTCGAAACACTGTCATTTTTCGAGAAAATTGGTTGGCGCATCGACAAATTCCTGTTCGGCGTCACCTGGTCACCGCTTTCGGGTGTCCACACCGGTCATCTGGATGCGGATAAGGTAGGTGCCATTCCGTTATTCGCGGGCACGCTGATGATCACGTTCATCGCAATGCTGGTTGCTGTTCCAATCGGCCTGCTTGCTGCCGTATATCTTTCGGACTTCGCGGACCGACGTGTACGTGGCTTCGTCAAGCCGATGCTGGAGATCCTTGCGGGCATTCCAACCGTGGTTTACGGCTTTTTCGCCGCGATCACGGTGGCACCGTTCCTGCGCGGCGCGGGAGACGTAGTGGGATTGTCGATTGCCAGCGAATCGGCGCTGGTTGCAGGCGTTGTGATGGGGATCATGATCATTCCCTTCATCTCATCGCTCTCCGATGACGTGATAAACGCCGTCCCGCAGAGCCTGCGTGACGGCTCCTATGGGCTTGGTGCCACGAAAGCCGAAACCATGCGTCTCGTGGTTCTACCGGCGGCGCTTCCGGGAATTGTTTCAGCGGCACTTCTGGGATTCAGCCGCGCTGTGGGTGAAACGATGATCGTGGTTATGGCGGCCGGTCAGGGCGCCAACCTGACCGCCAACCCGCTGGAGGCCGTGACCACAGTGACGGTTCAGATCGTGATGCTTATCACTGGTGACACCGAAGCGGAGACGGCTGCCGGACCCGCCTTTACGTTGGGATTTACGTTGTTCTGCGTGACTTTGCTGATGAATGTTGCGGCGCAGCGCCTCGTCCGCCGTTACCGTGAATTGTACGACTAGAGGGCTTGGACATGGCCAATGGCATCGCAGGCTCAATTCCCGTAGGGCTCGCTGGCGGGGCTTCGGTACGCAAGCGCCGCAATGCCGAACTTCGGCTCAGGATCTATGGCGTGGCCGCGATCCTGATAGCGGGGTTGGCGCTATTCTGTCTTCTTGGTTCGGTACTCTTCCAAGCCTCGGGCGCAGTGAAGGAGAGCTACATTACGATTCCGGTGATGCTGGAGGCGGACCTTATCGACCCGGACGGGACCGGTGATCCCGGTGTGATTTTACGGGGTCGCTTCGGGACCTTGACGAAGGACGCGCTCAAGTCCCAGTTTCCCGACATAACCGACCGCAAGGCCAGACGGGCACTATATGATATCGTTTCCACTGGGGCTTCATTCGAACTCGCGGAAATGGTGGCGGCCAATCCCGAACTCTTGGGGCAGGACATTGATTTCAGATTCCTCGCATCGGATGTGACGGACCTCTACCTGCAGGGGAATTTCGGAGGGATGACGGAAATCGAAACCCATGGGCTTCTCTCCGTTTTCATCAAGGACGGTGACGCCGTGATTTCCTCATCGGTGAATGACTTTGCCAGTCTGATGGCTGAGGTCAAGAGCCTCTTGCTTGAGGACGCGAAGCGCCTTCGGGTTCAGGCGGCACGTCAGAACAATGCAGTGCGGGTGTTCGAACGGCGCATCGCCGCCGCGTTTGAAGATGACGAACTCGCCGAAGCTGAACGGAACAGGGAAGCCGCTGTCGAGAGGCGGGATGGTCTGATCCAGGAAGCGGAGGGTCTGGAGATTCGCGCCAATGCGGCACTTGGCATCGAGAATCTTGACCGAGACAACCGTTCTGTTTTCCTGCGCGCCGGAGGTGGTTGGATCAAGATCACCAGGATTGATGCCAGACACGCGGAAGGCAGTGTCATCATCGCACCATCCTCGAATCTGGAGAACAGTCTGGACTGGTCACTCTATATGACCGATCTTCCCGAGGCGGCGCGCAAGGTTACCGATACGCAGATCGTCGCCATTGAGGAGTTGAAGGCATCGGGTGCGGTTGAACGCGTCTTCAACTGGCGCTTCCTTTCATCCGGCGATTCCCGTGAACCGGAACTTGCCGGGATTTGGGGCGCAGTGGTGGGATCGTTCTGGACAATGCTTGTGACATTCCTTCTGGCGTTTCCGGTCGGTGTGGCCGCTGCGATCTACCTTGAGGAATTTGCGCCGAGAAACCGCTTCACCGACCTGATTGAGGTCAACATCAACAACCTGGCGGCGGTTCCGTCCATAATTTTTGGCCTGTTGGGACTGTCGGTGTTTCTTGGAGTCTTCGGGGTTCCCCGTTCAGCTCCTCTGGCTGGTGGCATGGTGCTGGCGCTGATGACCCTTCCGACGATCATCATTGCGGCGCGTGCCGCCATCAAGGCGGTGCCCCCCTCGATCCGTGAGGCGGCACTCGGGGTAGGGGCATCGAAAATGCAGGCCACCTTCCATCATGTGCTGCCACTGGCAATGCCGGGTATCCTTACCGGCACCATCATCGGTATGGCCCAGGCGCTTGGCGAGACGGCCCCGTTGATCATGGTCGGCATGGTGGCCTTTATCGTAGACGTTCCAGGCGGGATTACTGACAGCGCTACCGTGCTGCCGGTCCAGGTGTTTCGCTGGTCAGACTTTCCGGAGCGCGCCTTTGAGGCCAGGACCGGTGCCGCAATCGTCGTGTTGATGGTATTTCTCATGGCCATGAACATACTGGCAATCATTCTCAGGCGCAGATTTGAGCGCCGTTGGTAAGGGGTGCATACGGTATGTACGACGACAGTATCGGAGATGGAGCTGTGGACACAAAGGACATCAAGCTGTGCGCACGGGGGGTCGACGTCTATTACGGCGTGCCCGCGGGTGTCAGGTCTCAGGACATAGCCCATATGAAAGGGGTGGTTCATGCGATCAAGGGCGTAAGTGTGGAGATCGCGTCTCGGAAGGTCACTGCCTTCATCGGTCCGTCGGGTTGTGGAAAGTCCACGTTCCTGCGATGCCTTAACCGGATGAACGACACTGTTGATGGAGCCCGTGTCGTCGGTGATATCACGCTGGACGGCGAGGACATCTATCACCCGAAGGTCGATCCGGTGCAATTGCGCGCGCGGGTCGGCATGGTATTCCAGAAACCAAATCCGTTTCCGAAATCGGTCTTTGACAATATCGCATATGGGCCGAGGATTCATGGTCTGGCGCGCGACAGGGCAGAACTGGCAGACATTGTTGAGCGATCACTGCGCCAGGCAGCGCTCTGGGACGAGGTCAAGGACTATCTCGACAGGCCCGGCACCGGGTTGTCAGGAGGGCAGCAACAGCGTCTGTGCATTGCAAGGGCAATTGCCACAATGCCAGAAGTGCTCTTGATGGATGAGCCCTGCTCGGCGCTGGATCCGATCGCCACCAGCCAGATCGAGGACCTGATCGAGAACCTGCGACAGGACTACACAGTGATCATCGTTACGCACTCGATGCAGCAGGCTGCCCGCGTAAGTCAGCGCACGGCCTTTTTCCATCTGGGTGATCTGGTGGAGTTCGGCGACACGTCGCAGATTTTCGAGAATCCGCAGGAACCCAAGACCGAGAGCTATATTTCCGGTCGCATAGGATAGAGGCGATGATTCAGGAGAGGCATATCTCAGCGGCCTTTGACCGCGATCTGGAGCAGCTTCAGATTCTTCTGATGAAGATGGGAGGGCTGGTCGAAAGTTCCATCAGTGACGCAACGGACGCGCTGATGAACTCGGACGAGGAACTGGCGCAGAAGGTGCTTGCTGCGGATGAGGCCATCGATCAATTGGAGGAAGAGGTCATCCAGCAGGCCGGGCGTATAATCGCCCTACGTTCTCCGGTTGCAAGTGATCTGCGGACGGTTCTGACGGTGATGAAGATTTCCTCGAATCTTGAGCGATGCGGTGATTACACAAAGAACCTGGCCAAGCGGACGACTGCGTTGGCGCACATGCTGCCGGTTGAGGAAGCCGGTCCGGGGCTGCGCCGTATGGCGAGGGAAGTTGGTCTCATGCTGAAGGGGGCGCTTGACGCCTTTATCCAGCGTGATGCCGGACTGGCGGAGGAAATCAGGCTTCGTGACGACGATGTTGACAAGATGTACAACGCGGTGTTCCGGGAACTTCTCACGCATATGATGGAGGATCCGCGCAATATCACCGCCTGCATGCATCTTCATTTCATTGCAAAAAACATGGAACGAATGGGTGACCACGTAACATCGATTTCCGAACAGGTGATCTATCTTGCCACCGGTGAGCGATCCTGGGACACACGTCCGAAAAGCGACCGGACAGCCTTTGACATTTCCGGGTGAGGTGGAGGATGCCTGTGGTCAAGGCGAGAGTTCTTGTGGTTGAGGATGAACCTGCACAACGGGAGATCCTGATCTACAATCTGGAGTCGGAGGGGTATGACGTCATTCGTGCCAGTTCAGGCGACGAAGCGCTTCTGCTGGTGGACGAAGACCAGCCTGACGTGATTCTCCTTGATTGGATGCTGCCCGGTGTTTCCGGCATTGAGATATGCCGACGGCTACGCGCGAGGATCTCCACGAGAAACATGCCCATCATCATGATGTCGGCAAGGTCAGAGGAGGCCGATCGGGTAAGGGGGCTTGAGATCGGCGCGGACGACTATGTGGTCAAGCCTTTCTCCATCGCGGAGTTGATCGCCCGTGTCCGTACCCAGCTAAGGCGCGCGCGGCCTGCGACGGTCGGTCAGCGACTGGAGTTCGCGGACATCATACTCGACCCCGAGAGCCATAGGGCCACCCGTTCCGGTGAGCTTCTCAAGCTCGGGCCGACGGAGTTCAGGCTTCTGTCGACATTTATGGAACGGCCCGGTCGGGTCTGGAGTCGCGAACAGTTGCTGGACCGCGTCTGGGGCCGGGAAGTCTATGTTGATACGCGGACAGTTGACGTTCATATCGGACGACTGCGAAAGGCGCTTCTCAAGCACGGTGGCGATGATCCGGTGCGCACCGTGCGGGGGGCAGGATATGCATTGGGGTGATTCGCATAATGAATGTTATGTTAATAATAAACCGCGAGATGTTCCTAGGGCGCGAAGCCAGCGCCATCAGGCTGCCGAACAGCACCATGCCCTGTCGATGCAGGTCCGAACCCGGACGATCTCAGAGTCAGTGAATTCAGTCGTTGCCGTCCAGTGCCTTGGCGACTTCAGCAGCGAAATCCTCGGCGGCCTTCTCAATCCCCTCTCCCACCTCCAAACGCACAAATCCGGTAATTTCAGCTCCCGAATCGCGAACAGCCTGTCCGACAGTCTTGTCCGGATTCATGACAAATGGCTGGTTAAGCAGCGTGACTTCGGCCTTCCATTTGTTCATGCGGCCAACGATCATCTTTTCTATGACGGAGTCGGGTTTGCCTGATTCACGTGCGATCTCGATCTGAATCTGCCTTTCCTTTTCGACCAGTGCAGGATCGAGACCGCTTTCGTCGAGTGCCCACGGATTGGTCGCAGCAATATGCATCGCGACGCTTTCTCCAATGTCGCCGTCCGCGCCCTTCAACGCTACGAGCACACCGATCCTGCCCATATCCGGCGCGGAAGCGTTATGGATATATGTCGCAATCGAATCGCCCTCAAGGGAAGACATCCGGCGCAGATTGAGATTCTCACCTATGGTTGCGATCCTGTCAGTCACAGTATCCGCAACTGACTTTCCTCCAAGATCGACGGCGGCAAGGGATTCGATGTCATCCACCTGCATTGCGACTGCCGCTATCTGACCGACCATTTCCTGGAAGTCGACGTTTTTTGCGACGAAGTCGGTTTCTGAGTTCACCTCGATGGCTATGCCCCTACCCCCTTCGGTCTTTATCGCGACAAGGCCTTCCGCGGCGGTCCGGCCGGACTTCTTGGCAGCCTTCGCCAAGCCCTTGGTGCGCAGCCAGTCAGTGGCGGCGGCCATGTCGCCGTCGGTCTCAGTCAACGCTCTTTTTGCGTCCATCATCCCTGCGCCAGTCCTGTCGCGCAGCTGTTTCACCAGTTTGGCGGTGATCGCCATTGCAGGCTCTCCTCGAATCAATCATAAGGGTTTCGTCGGCGGTCAAGTCCGCTTGGGTATCACATGTACATTGCTACGGCTTGACCTGTCCGTATCCGTTCATTGCTGCCTGCCCCTCTACCATGAAAGTCGCTAGGCGGCGCTTTCCTCCAAAGTCCGTCCTTCATTCACATCAGGTTCCACCACGGCCTCCACATCAGGTTCCACCACGGCTTCGGTCGAGTCCCCTTCGCCGGGCTCTTCGGACAGTTCCTCAACTTCGGGGGCTTCCTCGGATTCCCCGAGATCGATTCCGGCTGCGGTGAACTGGGCATCCATCCCATCAAGCACAGCGCGTGCGACAAGGTCGCAATACAGCGATATCGCCCGGGATGCGTCGTCATTTCCGGGGATGATGTGATCGATTCCAGCCGGTGAGCAATTGGTATCAACAACCGCCACCACAGGGATTCCAAGCTTTCGGGCCTCAGCGACCGCGAGGTCTTCCTTCTTTACGTCGATTACGAACAGCATGTCCGGAAGCCCACCCATCTCACGGATTCCACATAATGACGCATGGAGCTTGTTGCGTTCGCGTTCGATCGATAGCCGTTCCCGCTTGGTCAATCCTTCGGAGCCTTCGGCCATCTGCTCGTCCAGAGTCTTCAAACGGTCGATCGACTGTGACACTGTCTTCCAGTTGGTGAGCGTGCCTCCCAGCCAACGGTGATTCATGTGGTATTGGGCACAGCGCTCGGCGGCCTCTGCAACAGCCTGCTGGGCCTGACGCTTCGTACCGACGAAAAGTATCGAACCACCTTTCGCAACGACCTCTCTAATCGCCTGCAGAGCGGCGTCGAGCATAGGTACCGTCTGGGTCAGGTCGATGATATGAATTCCGTTCCGGTCCCCATAGATGAACTCACCCATCTTGGGATTCCAGCGTTGTGTCTGATGGCCGAAATGAACGCCTGCCTCCAACAGCTGGCGCAATGTGAACTCTGGCAAAGCCACTGTTTCTCTCCTTCCCGGTTTCCAACCTCGGCAGAGCTGTTTCAGGCCATCGCCCAACCGGTGGACCCGACCGGGATGTCTCCCCCGGGGGGCCCAAGCCCTACCTGTGAACTGACCCACCATTACGGCAGGATTCCTGCATATGCAAGGGACATTTGAAACAGGGAACCGCTGCATTCGGCGCTCCCGCCACGATAATGACCGCAGGGAGCGACGGAGAGTCGACTGGCTTGCCGAGACTTTCCGGGTCTGCCACATAGAACCATGCAAGGCGATTCCATACCCGAAACAATCTGCGTCGGCGCGGCAGTCTGGGATTTTGCGGGCCAGGCGCCCTGCCGGATACAGCCAGGTTCAGACGTTGCGGGGCGAATCGTCAGGCGGCCGGGCGGAGTGGCCCTCAACATCGCAATGGCCTTGTCCCAACTTGGATTACGGTCTGTCCTGCTCACCTCAATCGGTAACGATCCTGAAGGCGTCGAACTGCTCGGGCGGTGCCGGTCCATGGGTCTTCCGATGGATCACGTTCACATTTCCGAACACGCGCCGACTGACAGGTGCCTGATTGTGGAGGATGTTGACAGGATGGTGGCGCTCGTTGCCGACATTCGCTCGCTCGCGGACGCAGGGGACAGGATCCTGCATCCGATGATCGATGGCACGTTCGGCAGTTCGGAGATGCCCTATTCGGGTGTCATCATCATTGATGGCAATCTGGAGGAAGTATTGTTGGCTCGAATTGCCAAGGATCGTTCCTTTTCCGCAGCGGATCTAAGGGTGGTCTGTGCAAGTCCCGGCAAGGCAAATCGACTGTTTCCCCTACTCCGCGCTCCGAATGCGACATTTTACCTCAATCTAGAAGAAGCCAACGCGCTCTGCGGCCGTCGATTCACGTCGTCCGAGGAAGCGGCCTCAATGATGAAGGGCTGTGGTGTGGCTCGCGTTCTGGTAACCGATGGCCCCAGGACCGCTACCGATTCCGGTACGGAAGCAACTGTTATGGCCGCTCCTACGGAAGTGACCGTCGCCAGGTTCTCCGGCGCAGGTGATTCACTCGTGGCGGCCCATGTGGCGGCTGAAGCATCGGGAGCGGATCAGGAGGCCGCTCTCCATGCGGCGCTGAGTGCGGCAGCTGCGCACGTGTCAAAGGCGGAATCAACATGAGTTCACCCGTGTTTTCAGCAGAGGTCATCGAGGCACGGGATTCCGGCGCGCCCCTCGTCGCGCTTGAGTCCACTGTCATTACCCATGGGCTGCCCTACCCCCTGAATCTTGAGACCGCCCGACAGACTGAAAGCGATATCCGTGATGCGGGTGCGGTCCCGGCTACGGTCGCCGTGATGGAAGGCCAGATCCATGTCGGTCTTTCGGACAGGCAACTTCGGCAGCTGGCTAGGGGCGAAGACATCATGAAGCTGTCGCGTGCCGACCTCGCTGTGGCGGTTGCGCAGGGAATTACAGGATCGACAACGGTGGCAGCAACCATGATCTGCGCCAATCTGGCAGGAATCGAAGTCTTCGCCACTGGCGGTATCGGAGGTGTACATCGAGGGGCGGAGTCCAGCTTTGACATTTCCGCTGACCTACGCGAACTGGCCTTGACTCCAGTTACCGTCGTCACGGCCGGAGCGAAGGCGATTCTCGACCTACCAAAGACCCTTGAGGTGCTTGAGACCCTGGGTGTTCCGGTCATCGCCTTTGGCCAGAATCTGTTCCCCGCTTTCTGGTCACGCAGTTCAACGCTTCGCGCACCTCTGCGCGCCGATAGTGCGGGAGAGGTCGCCCGCGCCCATCGCATGCGTCGGGACCTCGGGCTTGTCGGGGGACAGCTCATAGCGAATCCGATTCCAGCCGATGCCGAAATTCCCTACCCGGAAGCGCAGAAAGCAGTCGATACGGCGCTGGAAGACGCCTCCGCCAAGAACATCACTGGAAAGGACGTCACGCCATTCCTTCTATCCCGAGTCCTGGAACTGACGGCAGGAAGGTCACTCGCCGCGAATGTCGCATTGCTACGCAGCAACGCACGACTCGCCGCGAAAATCGCAAGTGAGCTCAGCGAGCAATCGTGATGACCGATGCTTGTCAATTGGAAACGGATGTTGTTTTGAGCGACCGCAGCGGCTATAGTGATCTGAAACACGTTTCCGAAAATTCCAGATGACCGCAGATTTCGAGCCGACCGACCCGGAGCATCCAAAGCCAAAGCCATCCCGCTTCCTGGGATTGCGAAACAGCTTCCTGACTGGACTGGTTGTCATCGCTCCTATCGGGCTGACAGTCTGGCTGATCTGGACCGTAATCGGGTGGATCGACGGTTTTGTTCTTCCATTCGTTCCAGCCGCCTACAATCCCGAGAACATCCTTCGAACCTTGTTTGGCGTTGATTGGCCTGTAAACGTTCGTGGAATTGGTGTGGTACTGTTCCTGGTGTTCACGGTCATTGTCGGTTGGATTGCAAAGGGTCTGATCGGGCGCTCGCTGATCGCATGGGGCGAACAGGTCGTTGACCGGATGCCGGTGATACGTTCGATCTATAATGGGTTGAAACAGATCGCGGAAACCGTTTTTGCCCAAAACGAAACCAGCTTCGACAGGGCCTGCCTTGTGGAATATCCCCGAAAGGGAATTTGGGCGATCGCATTTGTTTCGACTTCCGCCAAGGGCGAGATCAAAGGAAGCATTCCGCGCGATGAACCGCTCGTATCGGTCTTTCTTCCGACTACGCCGAATCCGACTTCGGGGTTTCTGTTGTTTGTTCCCAAGAACGACATCATCGAGCTCAAGATGTCTGTCGAGGACGCAGCCAAACTGGTGATTTCAGCTGGTCTGGTGTATCCCAATCAAGCCACCGCCTTGGCCAATAGCCAAGGCACGGTGAATTCAGGGAAACAGGAGGAGCCTGGACAAGGAGTTCAGTCCTGAATTTCAGCGGTCATCCGGACCCGTAGCGACGAACGGTGTCACAAAGCCGTCCATCCGCCGTCGACGTTGATTGTGGTTCCGGTAATCTGAACGGCCTCATCAGAGCAAAGAAACACCGCTGTTGTGCCGACCTGTTCCACGGTTGCAAACTGCTTGGACGGCTGGCGTGCCAGCATCACTTCCCGCACGACCGTCTCGCGGTCCATGCCATGCACATTCATCTGATCTGGAATCTGCGCCTCGACCAGCGGCGTGAGGACGTAACCTGGACAGATTGCGTTGCAGGTGACCTCAGTCTCCGCTGTTTCAAGTGCCACGGTCTTTGTCAGCCCGACAATGCCGTGTTTCGCGGCGACGTAGGCCACCTTGTAGGGAGACGCCGTAAGTCCGTGGACGCTGGCGATGTTGATAACCCTGCCCCAACCCTTTGTGCGCATCCCCGGAAGCGCCGCTGCAGTCGTATGGAACGCTGACGACAGGTTTATGGCGATGATCGAGTCCCACCTCTCGACAGGAAACTCCTCAATCAGCGCCACATGCTGGATACCCGCATTATTGACCAGTATGTCGCACGCTCCGGCTTCATCGATCAGCCTGTGGCAGTCATCCGGTTGTGCCATGTCCGCGCAGACATAGCGCGCCATAACTCCGAACTCCTTTGCGAGTTCGTCGGCCAGATCATGGTCATCCTTGGAATTGGTGAATGAATTCAGCACCAGATCCGCACCAACTTTCGCGAGTTGTCGCGCGATTCCCAAACCGATGCCGGAGTTCGACCCTGTCACGACCGCTGTTCTGCCCTTGAGGTCCATTGCCCTGCCCCCCTCGATTCGCCCTATGTCACCTGCGCAGCCTGAAGGCCGTGTTTCGGTTCAAAAAAAGGCGCCCGCACAAGGCGGGCGCTTAGTTGTTGAGGCAGGTTTCATACAGGCAAGAAACCTTCGAGCAGTAGCCTCAACTTAACAGTTTCCACGTGGAGTTCAAGCAAAAAGTTTGAAGGGTCGAATTGGTTATGTTAAGCGCTCGCTCATTCACCGCTCCCCGCAAAGGAATTACTCAAAGATGGGCCGTGCGTCTATAGTAAAGTCAACCAGTTTCGCGCTTGTGATTTCCGCCGTTCTGTCAATTGATTTCGCCGGTGCGGACCCCATGCATGGCATAGCTATGTATGGACAACCTGCTCTTCCACCAGATTTTGAGTCCCTTCCCTATGCAAATCCGGATGCTCCCAAGGGTGGGCGCATTGTTACTGGCGAAGTTGGAGGCTTCGACAGCCTGAATCCCCATATCCGTCGCGGACGGGTGCCCTGGCAGCTCCGGTTCCTCGCATACGAGAGTCTTATGGGACGGTCTTGGGACGAGCCGTTCACACTTTATGGGCTTTTGGCCGAATCAGTTGAGACAGGGCCGAATCGGGAGTGGGTCGAGTTTACCCTTCGGGAAGAGGCGCGGTTTTCGGACGGAACGCCGGTCACCGTCGAAGATGTCATATGGACATACGAAACTCTCGGTACGCAAGGACACCCCCGTTATCATACGGCATGGCAGAAGGTGGCGACGATGGAACGCACCGGCGAGCGGTCGGTTCGCTTCACCTTCAACGTCGAGGACCGCGAACTTCCCTTACTGCTAGGGCTTCGTCCGATCCTGAAAAAATCCCAGTGGGATGGAGTTGAATTTATTGAATCGGGACTCGACACGATTCCGATCGCAACAGCGCCGTATGTCATCGATGATTTTGAGGCGGGCCGATTCGTCAGCCTGAAACGTAACCCGGACTACTGGGGGAGAGACCTCGGGCTTCGCCGCGGCTTCGCGAACCTCGACGAGGTCCGAATCGAATTCTTCGCTGACGGCACTGCGATGTTCGAGGCATTCAAGGCAGGCGAGTTGAACTCCAACCGTGAGTTCAGCCCGCAGAAATGGGAGCAGCAATACGATTTTGCGGCTATCGATTCAGGCAAGGTGGTCAAATCGGTCATTCCACACCAGAGACCTTCCGGAATAACCGGCTTTGTCATGAATACCCGTCGAGAGCCGTTCAATGACTGGCGCGTCAGGGATGCCCTTCTCCACGCCTTCAATTTCGAATTCATCAACCAAACCCAGACTGGAGGAAAGCAGTCACGCATCACTTCATACTTCTCCAATTCGATTCTCGGAATGCTTCCGGGACCAGCGGAAGGCAGGGTGCTGGAATTGCTCGAACCTTTCTCTGACGAACTGCTACCGGGCGCGTTGGACGGTTATTCCCTACCCGTATCTGACGGTTCGGCCCGAAACAGGACCAACATCAGGAAGGCCCTGGACATGTTGGCCGAAGCGGGCTGGACAGTTGGCGGCGAAGGCCGGTTGAGAAACGCCGCGGGAGAACTGTTCGAACTTGAGATCCTGTTCCGGCAGGGTTCGGCGGAAGTAAGGGCGATTATCGACATCTATGTCGAATCGCTGAAGCGTCTGGGAATCGAGGCGGTTGTCACAACCACAGACAGCGCTCAATACAACGCGCGCACCGATGTCTATGATTTTGATATGACCTATTACCGACGTGCCCTGTCCCTGAGCCCGGGGAATGAGCAGACGCTCTATTGGGGCAGTTCTGGAATCGAGAAGCCTGGCACCCGCAACTGGATGGGAATGAACTCGCCCGCAGCGGAGGCCATGATCGACGAAATCCTGAATTCCAGGAGCCGTGATGATTTCATCGCAGCCACGCGGGCACTTGACCGCATCCTGACCACCGGTCGATATGTGATTCCCCTATCCCAGTGGCCTGTCAGCCACGTTGCCCACGACCGACGCCTGCGGTTTCCGGACAGAATTCCCATCTACGGGGACTGGATCGGATGGCAACCTGACGTGTGGTGGTTCGAGGACAGCTGACCGGCTCTCACCTGCCTTTCCGGACCACGCTTTGATTCCCATAACGGGAAACTGCGGACAGGGAGGTTTCAGGAAGCCCGGTGCCTGGCATCGTGGTCAACTGAGGGTCAGGCGACAGGCTACGGAACCAATACTCCTGTCTGTCTGTCGGACCCTGCCCTCTTGATTGTCTGTCCGATCAAATGCGGAAACTTTCTGAAGCGGGTAGCGGTCGCCGCGTCCATCTGGACGGTTGGTGAACTCATTCATGTCCGGCTCTCGGCAGGAAATCGCCTGCGACCCATCCATGCGGATATGGGTAGCTTCGAAACAGACAGAGATTGTTGGCCGATAGGGCTTTCGACATTGCCGCTGCAAATCCCGAGTGCTGATTCTGAATTGATGCCTTGAGCTTTGCCGATTGTATGCAACATATTCGAAGCTAGTTCGACTATGGCAAAAGCAGACCGTCCGCAACAGTCCGATGGCAGGTTCTGCTCAGGGTCTCTATGTTGGAAGTGCGTCAATCGGTGTGGGCAGGGCCGTCACAAAAATTTCACAAGCCGCCGCTATTGGAGATCGCATGAACATACTTGTTCTCTGCACAGGTAACTCGGCGAGTTCAATTCTTCTGGAGGCGCTGCTGAACCAATATGGCAAAGGGCGGGTTGAGGCTTGGTCAGCAGGGTCTCACCCGGTAGGCGTTGTATATCCCGAAGCGCTTGCGGTCCTGGCCTGCAATGGCATCGCCTCCACCAACCTCAGCTCGAAAAGCTGGGAACTGTTCTCCGCTTCCGGTGCACCTGTAATGGATGCGGTGGTCACAGTCTGTGGCAATGCCGAGACTGAAGTCTGCCCAATGTGGTCTGGTTCTCCATTACGTGCCCATTGGGGCGTTGACGACCCTGCGGCAGCACCTGAAGGGGACAGGCCACGTGCCTTCGCAGAAGCATATGACATTCTCGCCTCACGCGCCCGCTCGCTGCTGGAACAACCCATCGAATCGATGGATGCCAGAAGTCTCGGCGAAGTTATTGTCAGAACTGGAGCGACTGAATGACCCGCAGACTTGCCGCCGAGTTCATCGGCACAGCATTCCTGCTCATCGGAGTGGTAGGATCAGGAATTATGGCGCTTGATTTGGCAGTGGGCAACATCGGTGTCGCGCTACTGGCCAATGCCATCGCCACTGGATGCGTCCTATACGTCGGAATCACGATTCTCGGACCGATTTCGGGCGCTCACTTCAACCCGGCCGTTACACTCGCCTTTCTACTGCGCCGGGAAATTAAACCAGCGGAGGCATTATCCTTTGCAGCTGTTCAGATCGTTGGCGGCGTGATTGGGGTTTGGATGGCCCATGCAATGTTCGATCTTGCGATCCTGCAGTTCGCGACCACCCACCGAACCGGATTCAACCAATGGATTGCCGAGACAGTCGCCGCCTTTGGGCTTGTCTTCGTCATTCTTGGCGGCATCCGACACAGACCGGCGGCCGTTCCAACCATCGTCGCGCTCTACATCACCGGCGCATACTGGTTTACGGCATCCACGAGTTTCGCCAATCCGGCGGTTACGATCGCGCGCGGATTCTCTGACACCTTTACCGGAATCAGTATGGAGCATGTTCCGGCTTTCATTTTGTGTCAGGTTCTGGGAGCAGCGCTTGCCGTGGCCGCGGGTCGGGTCGTGTTTCGATGAAGTGACCCGCTGAGATTTGCACCCCACTTCCATCTCGAAGTGCGATGCCGACCATTTCCGTAGCGCTGGAGGATCCCGAGCGAAGGGATGGTCGGAAGGCGGAGTTTCCGGCACCCTGGGTGTCACAGATCACACCCCGGAACAGCTGAAGTCCCGTCAGGACGGAGATCATACGCGCCTTCCGGGCAGCGTAAAGCCTCTGCCGGGTCGGGGAGCGTCCGTCCGGACGCAGAGCTAGGTCGCAATAATCTGGCATCTCTGCGGCAGCCCTGCATCCCGAACCGTCAGGAAGTCCGGCGCAGGGACGCTGGGACAACCTCAGTTGGCGCCGCCTGTCGTCGGGCATAGGCCTATTCTTCAGAGGCCGAAGTCCATGCTGTCATCATCCGTTCCGTCTTTCCGAACCAGTTTCGGTTCCCGTCTCGATCAGGTATGATCGGAACGAAGGTATCGGTGAGTGGGTGGCGCCATCCCTGCGTTCGTACAGCGCACCTTGATGGATGAGATGCTTCATGAGACTGGCGGCGGTCATTCCCTCCCGAAGGCGCTGGCAGGGGCGGTCAGCGACACTGTCCTCCGCCAGTTCCGCCATCCCGGGCCGTCAGGATATCCGCACGCTTCATCTCCGGACTGCACTGACCTCGGCAATGGGACGGACGGCTGTCCAGAGTCCGTCTTTCCGAAACCGGAAAACCGCAAATTTCGGTGAATAGGTATGGTGAACCAACGTGGCGGATATGACGGCTTCGTCGTATTGGCCCCATCAGAAGGTCTGTTCGTAGGATTACCGTAAGGGGGAATTTTCCCCCGAACGTCTGTCGCTGGCTGGCCGTGCCGGCATCCCCACACCTGCAGGCGGTTGATCTGCCTATACCGGGATGTCCCGCGGCCTGCGACACCGATTTCCCGGCTTCGGCAGGGTCATGGAGGGCGGAGACCGTTTCCGGTTTCAGGGTCGGCGGTCAACTCGGCCGCCCTGTCCTCGATCCGCCGCCTTTCGGGTTCGAGTTCCGCCATCATGTCGTCAAGGCTCACAGTCATTGCTTTACCCTTTCGCCGACGAGTTGGCTGGTGTGTTCGAAGCCTTGAACATTCCGGGAGCCTTCGGCGCCAAACAGTGAGACACGGGGAGCCGGCGTCAGGCACCGGTTCCCGTCCGTCAGTATCCGGGAACCGTTCCATCATCCGCGTTCCCTTTCCCGTGGACGGGTTCCGGATTGATGTCGGACTGCAGCCCACCGGCCCGGATCAGGAAGCTGCGGAAGGAAGGGATCGGGCAGCGATATGTGCCGTCCTTCCTTTCGTGCAGGGCCCCTCCATGGATGAGATGCCTGCGGAAACCGACCGCCGTCATGCCTTCGGGTAGTTCCTGCCCTATCCGGTCTCCGGCATGGCGCAGGACAAGGGCCTTGATATCGGTATCCACCATGCCGTCACGGAAATCCCGCATGACATGCGCCACCAGGATTCGGGCATCCTTCATCTCATCGCTGTGCTGCATTTGATAGTAGCCTGTCCG
The DNA here is from genome assembly GCA_965203605.1 of Paracoccaceae bacterium. Classification (GTDB taxonomy): domain Bacteria; phylum Pseudomonadota; class Alphaproteobacteria; order Rhodobacterales; family Rhodobacteraceae; genus JAPOUP01. The sequence continues at coordinate 1,190,739 of OZ241902.1, forward strand.
GCTGTCCGCCGCCTCGCGCATGATCCCTGGCCAGTTTACGGCGGACAGGTCGCCATCGGTCCTCAGCACATCCCGGCCCATGGCCTGCAGGGCGAAATGCAGATGCCGGGGCCATCCACCGCAGGGCTCGGCCAGGGCCATGAGCGGTTCGGTCTGTCCAGTGCGGTCAATGCCGAAATGGTCGCAGAAGGAGAGCATGAGATCCAGGATCTCGCTGGATTTTCCCTCTTCGGCTCCCGGTCGGCTGCGCAGGGCATCCATCTCATGGACGTTCAGTCGTGTGAAACCTATCTCCTTCAGCACTGTCTTTGTATCGCTCAGTCCGACGGATACCAGTGACAGCGGCAGACCTGATTCGCCATTATGGATCATTCTCAGGAACCTGGCATGGGGTGTGTATCTGTTCCGTTCCAGATTCTGGGTCTCATCGACACAGACGACGACCGGTCCGTGCCATTTATGGGCCGGAAACCTTTTCTTGAGGGTCATAAGGCCGGTGGGAGGGGGTTGGTCGGGTGCTGTCCATGCCACACCGGCCCTGGCCTTCACCACCTCCAGATCAAATCCCACGGACATATCCGCGGATAGGTTTTCCCAGATCCTGGCCGGAAGCCCTCCAGCCACTCCGACAAGCTCGAGAACCTGTGGCAGATCATCCATCAACTCATCGCTGGACAGCGTGACGACCCGGTGCTGTTCGGGCAGGTGGTCACCGATGACGACCGACCGGCCCTTGATCTCGTGGATAAGCGCGCTCTTTCCGGCACCCTGCGCTCCCTGCACCACGGTGGTGGCCTTGCCGACGCCATGCCGGAGGGCACCGGGATCTTTCCAGCTGGTTCTGGCGTAGGTTTCGACCCTCTCGATGATGTCCTCACGCCCGACATAGACGGGAGGTCTGTCACCTTCCTTGGTGTCAACGAAATCCTGCAGGGCCTCGCGCCTGAAACCAGCCATGGGGTCTCTTTCGTTTGGGTGTTGTGGTCCATCTTACTTCAGGAGGTCGTCATTGTCCAAAATGATCGACGGGACAGGTTCCATTGGCTGACAATTGCAGGGACGCCCCACTTACACTCCGAAGCGCAACGGCGGTCGAGGCCCCTTCATTCCCGACGGCCTTCCCGGCAACCCGGCCAGCCTCGACCCTCCCGTCCACCACACCGATACAGGCGACGTGTCAGACCATGTCTTCGCCCTGTTCTACTTTCCGGGGATGGGTTTCGTGCCGCGTCTGCGTGACTTCCCTGATTGGCGGTTGGCCTGCTTCGGTTCACCGAAGCAGTGGGCGGCATCGCTCCCGGTCATGGGCAGACCAATCAATGGAGAGGTGATACGGCAGCATTGGGGCGACATCATGCCGCTTGCGGCCAGCAACCGGACCAGGTCCCTGAAACCGTCCGCAATCCTGCGCAGGCCTTGCGCCTGCCGCCAACGGAACAGGCCATGCCCGGCCCTCGGGGAGACCGGCCGTATCGAGCGCACGCCCTTCATGCCCGACTGGACAGAAGACGCCAACCTGCGCATCGAATGCCAGGCAGGACTCAACAGGGGCGAGGCACGGCACTCGCTGGCACGCACTGTATTCGCGCATTCACAGGGGCGGATCCATGATCGTTCCGAAACCGCACAGCGGAAACGCGCCATGGCGCCCAGCCGGATCATCGCCGCCATCACGTTCCGGAACACGGTCTACATGGAAAGGGCCGCCAGCCATCCCACGAAGACCGGTGCAACTTACGATCCCACCCTCCTGCCGCACACATCGCCACTCGGGTGGGATCACATCATCCTGTCGGAGGATTTCGACTGGCGTTCCGGCGCGGCCGGGCGCGGATCCGCGCGCGCCCTGCGCATCAGGCCGACCAAAGAGCCGGGGAGCCTGAAAGGTCCACAAACCGTTCCCGCCTGGAGCAATCCTGAGAACAAACCTTCCTATGGGGCCTCCTCTTGGGTAAAACATCCCTAACCCACTGATTCCAAAGAATTTCCAGATTCCGGACTTTCGGGGAGCCTGACGAGCTGTCTGGCCCGTCGGCCGAGGTTCGTGACGGTTCGGTTGACGCGGCGACGGCGGCGGGCACCCCCCCCGTTTTACTTTCGCGACAGCGCCGGCGCCGCGCGACAGTTTGGGCTCTTACGGCACCCCCAAAGTCCAGCTATGCATTTCGCGCAACGCGTCCACAGCCTCGTGCTGTCAAGACATTACGGCCAAGGTAAAAGCTTGCCGTTTATGCACACCTTCGTACGTACCGGGCTTACCAAAGGGGCCCTACCCATCAGGCCCTTCTGCTGGCTGCATACTCTGTGGGCTTTGGGAGGGGGCGCTATCGAGATTGCTGTCAACAAAACCCGCAAAGCGGCCCGAGGCGAAAATGGTATCGGTCTGGTGGCCGAGGCATTGAGCAACGTCGGCACAGAATGCCCACATCTCTATTCCCCTGCCGACACCGGGCAGTCTGCCAACGCTGAAGATCATCGAATCGCCATTGGCCCTCTCGATTTCAGCGATTTTGTCCGCGATGCTCACCGCGGTACTTGTGTCAACGGGGAGATAGCCGGGAATGACGGTCCGCCCCTCTTCAGCGGCCACCAGTTCAAGCAGCTCGCTATCGTCAATTGCAGCGTCGCCCGATCCCGACACCGGTGACCAAGAGACGGCCCTGACATCCGTCAATAGAAAATTGGCCAAGCCCTCATTGGCATCTTCGAGGCCCGCGTCCTCGGAAAAACTTGACGAGATGTATGTCTTCGCCAACTGCTGGACGACCTCCCGGGCATCGCATGCATCGGAAACATCCTCGTAAAGCGTGACGGATTTGACCGGATCAACATCGGCCGAGTCTAGGGGCACCTGGATCGCGAGAGCGGCGGGAGTGTCCAGATTCCGCGCCGCGGAGGCATCACATGCTGAATTGAAATCATAACCGTACATGATTACGGCTTTCCCCAGCGTCTCGTCAGGCCACCAGAGCGACTGCAGGGCCCATGCCACATTCTCGTTGAATGTGAATGTTTCCGGCGAGATCATTTGTTTGTAGTGAACATAGACGACTGGCTCCAACTCTGTTATCCAATTGAACGCGGCGGCAACTTCCGATAGGTCTGATCTATTGTATTGAGCGGCGGCGTCCGGCACCTTGGTCTCGATCACTTGGCCGTGAGCCGCACTGGCTGCGAGAGTGACGGAAAGTAGCGCCTGCAGTGTCCGGAAAGCCATCTTTGATACCTCAGAATATCCAAAGGCTAGGGCCTGTTGACAATCATGTTGCCGCCACCACGCCGGCGACGAGATGGATCCCCGCCGCGAAGCTCGCGTCCGTCCTGTCGTACCTCGTCGCCACCGCCCGGAACTCCTTGATTTTGGCGAAGAAATTCTCGACCTGGTGCCGCCACCCGTACATCTCCCGGTCATGCTCCCGGGGTTCCGTCCGGTTCCGCCTCGACGGGATCACCGGCACCGCGCCGCGTCTCTCCACATCCCCGGGCAGCCAGTCCGCGTCGAACGCCCTGTCCCCGACGAAGGCCCCGAACGGGAGATCCTCAAGCAGCGCCGGCACCCCCGCGAGGTCGTGGGCCTGGCCGGGAAGGATCACGAAGCGGACCAGGTATCCGAGCGCGTCCACGACCGCCACGATCCTGCTCGTCAGGCCGCCCCGGGAGCGGCCGATCCCCTGGCGGCAGGTCCCCCTTTTGCGCCCGCCGCCTTCTGGTGAGCCTGCACGACCGTGCCGTCGACGAACACCCATTCGAGGTCGAACTCCTCCGACAAAGCGCTGAAAACACGCTCGAAAACCCCGGACAGCGCCCAGCGGCGGAACCGCTTGAACACATTGTTCCAGTTGCCGAAGCGCTCCGGAAGGTCGCGCCACGGCGACCCCGTGCGGAACCGCACGGGCACCGCCTCCACGAACCGCCGGTTGTCCGCCGCGGTGGCGCCGGGATCGGTCGCCCTGCCGGGCAGCATGGGCTCGACCCGCGCCCACATGGCGTCGGTCAGCACCGTCCTGTCCGCATTCATCATGTCACCTGCTCTCCTGCCTGTGCCGCCGTTCCGGCGTGCATCGCGGCTAGATAACAGGGGACGCGCCGAATCGCAACCCAATTGTCAACAGGCCCTAGTCCTCGCGATCACCACGATGATCGCGGGGAGAGCGACCCCGCCGAGAAATGCGCGGACCGGTCCGCCATCCTCGTCATGGACTATCACGAGTCGGCCTAGGAAATACGCTGAACCGGCAAGGGCCAGGATTGTAGGGAAAATGATGAAGGAAGCATAACGTAACCCCACTTCCAGTCCGAAGTGCAACACCGGCCATTTTCCCCGCCCGGGCGGGGAAAATGGCCGGAAGGCGGGATTTCCGGCCCCCTGGCGCCGGTGATTCCGGGCCCGGGACGGCTGGAGTCCCTTCGCGGGAGAGCCTGGCGGCGCTTTCCGGGCGGCGCAAGGCCGCCGCCGGGGCGGGTCGCGTCCGTCCGGGCGCAGGGAGGGCGGAGCCCGACCGGAGCCCGGACGGACGCGACGGCGGAATCCTATCCACCCCTTCCGGCGCAGCCATCCGCGCTGGCGGGAGGCGGGCGGGCCGCGTCAGGGAGGGCGGGCCCGGCGGAACACCCCGTCGGGGGTCCGGTAGCCGGGCACCCTGCGCGGTCGCGCGCCCGTGCGGTCCTGCACCCGTCCCACCTCATCGTCGCTGACCGCCCGCAGGTCCGTCCCCTTCGGCAGGTACCGCCGCGCCAGCCCGTCGTGTGCCCGGTCGGGCCCCTCTCCCAGGAGTGCTGGGGGGTCGGGAGGAAGAACCCGGCCTTCAGCGCCTCCGCCACGCCGGCGTGGCCCGCGAACTCCCTGCCGTTGTCCGCCGTGACCGTGTGGACGGGGGTGTCGGACGGCGGCGGCATCGCGGCGGAGACCGCAGCCGAGGTGGGCCGGCCAGCCCTCCGTGAATACGTGTATTCCGGGGCCCTGTCCACAAGGGAGACCACCGCCCCGCTGTGGCCTCTGCCGATGATCGTGTCGGCCTCCCGGTCGCCCACACGCTCCCTGCCCTCCACCTCCGCAGGCCTCCCGGAGATGTCCACCCGGCCCGGGATGTGGCCCCGGCCCGAGTGCCTGCCACCCCCCGGTTCGGTTTTTCCCGCGGCGGCGCAGCAGCGGGAACAGCCCGCCGCCCGCCTTCCGGTCGGCCTCGGATACTCATATATCCACTGCCGGCCCACCGCCCAGCCACCCTCCAGCCGCAGCCGTCCCGCGGTCTGCTCCGGGCTCCAGCCCTCCCCGGAAACCCCTCGACGCCCGCCCGGCGCTCCGCCGTCATCCTCCGGGGGACCCTGGACGCCCCGCCGCGGCGGGCCTCCGCTTTCCCCCGCCCCTCGCCGGGGCTGTAGCCCGAATCCCCGCCGTTCCGGCGCAGCTCCCGCCAGACCGACGGGCGGTCACGGTCCGGACGGGCCGCGACCGCCCCGTTCGACAGCCCGCTTTCCTTCAGCGCGCCGATCTGGCATCCATCCCCATGGGTCGGGTGGCGCTGGCCCTCGGGCATGACAGTCTCCCCTGTTTCGTCACAGGGACTGTCGCCGCTTCCTGGCCGATACGCAACATCATGCGGCAGGAAAACCGGTCAACACCGCCACTGGTGTTGCACTTCGGACTGGAATGGGGCTAAGAAGAAACTCGAACCCAGAAGCAGACTGAAATATGGTTCGTTACCGGCAACGTACGCGACGACGATGAGCAGGTACACGAAAGCTCCCACGGCGGCTAAGGTCACACGCCCACCGAATGACAATTTGACGGATTCCTCGTGACTTCGGAACCACCTGCTCCGGAACTCGCTTGACCATGCAGCCAATTCCTCGCTGATCGGGCCAGATACTGGCTTCCCGACAACGTTGTCGCACTCTTCGGGCATCGTTCTCTTCACCACGTCGACGGAAATATGCCTACATCGACCAGATCGGTCCAATCAAAAATTCTTGTTGGCTGCATCCCAGATTGTTTACATGAGGCGCGTGAGCATTCGTTTGAGCCTTGTGTGCTTGGCAGGAAGGCGGCTTTCAGTCGATCCTTCCAGGGCGGAATTCGTTTCTAATACCAAACCAAATAAATAAAGACCCAGGAACAAAAGCGGAACATCATGCTGTGTGACACGGCAATATTCTGCGTGTGACCGGTGGCGCCGTCCTGTATCCTGTGCCTTGGAAACATGCATAAGGAGAGAACGGCATGCCTGCGAAAGTCATGGTGTCGCGCACCGACCACACACCCGGACACCTACGCGAACTGGCCCGGAAACACAGGTTCCGCGACCGCCGTCGCAGGCTGCGCGCGATCGCGCTGGTCACCGGGGGCAGGCTGTCGCGGACCGGGGTGGCCTCCGCCGTCGGCGTGGGCGTCCGGACGCTCCGCGACCGGGTCGTCCGGTACAACGCCGGTGGCCTGGACGGCCTTCGGGACGCCGCCCGGCCGGGGGCGCCGCCGAAGCTGGAAAGCGGGCAGGCCGGGGAGGTCGCGTCGTGGCTGGATGGGGGGCCGGACCCCGACGCGGGCAGGCCCTCCCGCCGGGCCGTCGCCGACGTCCGGAAGCGGATCGCGGGCAGCTTCGGGTGGGGTGCACGCTGGAGGGCGCGCGCCGGCCGGTGCGGAGGCTGGGCTTCCGGCACATGTCCCCGCGGCCCGTCCACCCGAGGGCGGACCCCGCCGCCCGGGAGGGATTCGGCGGGGATTCCGTCCGGTTGGCGCGGGAGGCGGTGCCCGACGGCGTGGCCCCGGAGGATGTGCCCGTGTACCTGCAGGACGGGGCGCGGGTGGGACAGAAGGGCATGCTGCCGGGGGTCCGGGCGCGGAAAGGGACGCGCCCGCGCGTCGTGCGGGACCACCGGTACGGACACCTGTACCTGTTCCCCCCCGCCTGCCCCGCGACGGGCGACGCGGTCGGGCATGTCTGCGGCAGGGCCAGCACGATCGGGATGGGCCGGCACCTCCGCGGCATCGGGGAGCGGGTCCCCGCCGGAAAGCGCGCCCTGGTGGTCCCCGGCGGGGCGGGCCAGCGCCGGTCGGGGGACCTGGGGATACCGGACAGCGTCTCCCTGCCCAGGCTGCCGCCCACGGCCCGGAGCTCAATCCGGGCGGGACGGTTTTCTCCGTGCCGAGCACCGCCATTTCGCCAACCGGGTGTCCGCAGGCGCGGAACACGTCCGGGAGGTGGTCGGGCACGTCTGGGACGCCTTCATCGGCCGGAAGGGCGAGATCACGCGGACCACCACGAGGGAATGGGCGGTGCCGTGAGATCCGGGACGCCTATCGATGATTACTTATTTGGTTTGGTATAAGCTCCGATTTGCAACAATCTGGACTACACGGCCTGTACGCATGAATGGAACGGTGAGGGGTCATGCGGCTGATGCAGCCGGAATGGGCGCGGAGGCTTCGCGACATTTGCATGCGTGACGGCGTCGCGTTCTTTTTCAGGCAGTGGGGCGGCGCACGGCCGAAGTCCGGCGGGAGGCTCCTCGACGGTGAAGAGTGGAACAGCTTCCCTCGACCCGAAGCCTCCGCATGCCACACGCCGGAGACACCGGCGGCGGCGGCCCCTTCGTCCCGGTCCGCCCCTTCGCGGACCGACGCCGCGGAAACACCAGGGGTCACGCCCTTCTTTCTTTCCATTGCAGTTTCAGATGGACCGATAACGCAGAAATCCAGCGGATGGCAGGGATCCGGCTGTGGACCGAACCTTAGGAGCGCGCCCGCATGTTCGCGCCGAAATGACCAGCGTTGCATTTCGGAGTGGAAGTGGGGTTACATGAAATCAATGAGTTGAAAAATCGTGATGGCAAAATATGGGGGATTATATACTTAACCAAATTGAATACAACATGTTGTTGTTCAAAACTATCATTGTTCCCATAATTTGTTGCATGTTCAGTTAAGTATATAATCCCCAAAATATGCCTGTCACAACCGTAACGGCGCGGGCGGCACCTCACCCGCATCGTGTGGACGACTACACGGACCCGGCTATCAATCGTGGAGGTCAGTCGACAGCACTCTTGCGCCGTATCAGGGTTTCAGAGCTTCGAGCGCCGTTTCGATCGCGGCAAGCCTGTCGTTCATGTCGAACAGTGTGTTGAAGGCAAAACCGGAAACCGCAACGAAGATTGCCACCATGCTACCACCGATCCGCTTGACCCATAGTAGATCGTTTTTCGTTTCCACTACGTCGGTGCGCAGTGCTGTCATGTTGTTCTGCAGGTCCGTCACGTCGGTGCGCAGTGCCGTCACGTCGGTGCGCAGCGCCGTCATGTTGTTCTGCAGGTCCGTCACGTCGGTGCGCAGTGCTGTCATGTTGTTCTGCAGGTCCGTCACGTCGGTGCGCAGTGCCATCATGTTGTTCTGCAGGTGCGTCACGTCGGTGCGCAGATCCGTCACATCGGCTTTCGCCGCGACCCCACCAGTCACCCCCGCCCGGACGGCACCGAGAATCGCTTCGGCTTGGGCCGTGGTGAAGCCCCTCGCTTCGAGATGGCGTGTCACCGCCAGAGTATCTAATGCCGCATCTGCCATACAGAATATCTAACAATGTCGGGTTCCCGCTTCAAGCGAAATTTGTGTTTCAGCTAGACAATCACGTCTCGGAGGCTCCTAGCGATTTGCCCGTATTTCCGGGTGGTTGTGGTTCTGACTTCAAGTGATGATCCTGATACCGACGAACGAGGTGTCAAGCGATGATCCCAAGAAGTTGTATGTTAGCGAAGCTCCCCTCGACAGGAAACTGGAGCAGCCTTCGGTACCGACCGAAACACCGACCATGAGTCCGACTCGTATCTCCAAACCACCCAGATGTGATCGCGACAGGTCTCCGACTGGCAAGAAAGCCCGATCCCGGGAAACCTCCACCGCGAGCGGGTCTCCGCACTTGAGACCATCGGCGAGATGGCGGATCTGGGGTGCGCCTGAAGAAAGGGAACTTGGGCACGAACTGTAGGGAGTGTTGGGGCGGACCTCCGGAACCTGAGTCGAGGCGCGACAACAATAAGAGCCGTGACATCCAGCCCCAGCCGGAGAAGGCACTGGAATCGAAGTATGGTTTTGGTTGAGGCCAACCTCGGGATATGGTACGCACGGATCGCAATTCTTCAGATGCCACTTACTCCGAGGCGCGGTGCACGATGAAAATCATCTCCTGGAACATGAAACAGAAACACGACTCCTGGCGAAGCCTGCTTGATATGGATATCGACCTAGCCTTGCTTCAGGAAGTCGGCAAGCCTCCCCGGGATATCGTGGAACGAATCGAAGCCGATCCAGTGATTGAGGTCGATTCAGCGCCATGGGAGACCATGATCGTCGGGAGCAGGACCAAATACAGAACGGCAATCGTCAAACTCTCGGACCGCATTTCGGTCGACTGGATCGAAGCGAAATCGCTTGAAGCTGCAGAGGACAGAGAACTGGTGGCAAGCTGGCCGGGTACCCTTACCGCCGTGGTCGTTAAACCTCCCTCGGGCGAAGAGTTAATCGCCGTTTCGATGTACGCGCCATGGGTGCAGGTACATACCCAGGCAAGAAGCAGTTCAATATTTGCGGACGGCTCGGCCCACCATGTCGTTTCCGATCTATCGACGTTCATCGCGAAGAAGCGCGGGCACCGGGTTCTGGCGGCCGGTGACCTGAACATCCTGCGCGGCTATGGCGAACACGGGGATGACTACTGGGCCGCCCGCTACAAAACCGTGTTCGACCGGATGGAGGCCATGGGATTGCCCTGCGCCGGACCGGAATATCCGAATGGAAGGCAAGCCGACCCATGGCCGCCGGAATTACCACGGGGCAGCAGGAATGTCCCTACCTTTTATCACAACCAGCAATCGCCAGAGTCGGCGACACGGCAGTTGGACTACGTCTTCGCATCTACGGAACTCATCGACTCGCTCAAAGTGCGGGCTCTCAACACGCCCGACGAATGGGGACCAAGCGACCATTGCCGGATCGAGATTGAATTTGCGGAAAAAGTCTGACCGGGCGTGTACGCAGCTTTGGATCGGCGGTCTGAATCACGTCAATGCCGCTTCATGGGGAAGCGGTCAGCCGGGCATCGCCAAGCTGGCTGACAAACCGGAAAGTTTCAGACACATGGCAACTGAAGATTTCCTGACACCGTTTCCATTCTTTGAACTGGATCGATTCCCCTTCCCCGCGCATCCGCAAGGTTGCCAAGCCCGGAGGTCGCAGGAGGATCCTCCGATCCGCGAATACTTAGGGATGGGCGACCTGGAACGCGGTGGAACAGCTTCGGATCCGTACTGACCGGTGAATTGTTCCGCTATCGGGAGATTTCAATTCCGACTGCCTCACCGCGGTCCGAAACTCCTGAAGGCTTCGTAAAACCCACTTCCATTCCGAAGTGCGACACCGGCCATTTCCACAGTGAGAGCGCAACCCCGGACGGAGAAAATGCCCGGGCAAAGGCGATCCCGGCGCGGGACGGTATTACGGGATTTCCACTCGTTGGAAGCCCACACCTGAAGCAAGCGCGACGAAAAGTGGTCGGCTTGACAAACTCGATAAAAAGAACAAATAGTGAACATTATGAATGTTTCCCAACCCATATCCCCGACAGTGATCCCGCGCCGGTGCGCTGCGACGACCGGCCGGAACCATATTCCCGCCACATCCGTCGATCTGGCGACACTGCGCCGCCACATCACCACGCTCGAACGCCGCCCAACCAAGCTGAAAAGCGCGACCTGCGGAACCCGGATGACAGCACCTTGGTCACTCGGCGTCTCCGCCTTGGACAGTGCCCTACCGAAGACCGGACTGGCGACGGACGGCCTTCACGAGGCGTCGGGTGAGCAGGCTGCGGACAGCCCGGCCGCCGCAGCTTTCCTCGCCGCCCTGCTGGCCCGGCTTCGACGCACCGGAAGAAACGGGCCGGTGCTCGTCTGTCAGAGCCTCAACGCCAGTGACCGCCTGGGACGGCTCCATGGCCCGGGTTGGCGCGACCTTGGCCTGGAACCGGCGGACCTGCTGATCCTGCGCACCCGCCATGAGAGGGAGGTGCTTTGGGCCATGGAGGAGGGTCTGCGCTGCGCCGCACTGGCGGCGGTGCTGGCCGAAGTCGAGAGCCTCACCTTCACTGCCAGCCGTCGACTGTCGCTCGCCGCACGTGAAGGCGAGGTTCCAGCGCTGCTGCTGCGCCATGACCGGTTCGAACCAGCAAGCGCGGCTCTCTCACGCTGGCGGGTGGCGGCGTTACCGAGCGGCATCGATCCATTCGATACCTGCGCACCCGGTCTGTCCTGCTGGCGCATTGCACTCGTACGCATGCGCGGCGGCCGACCAGCAAACTGCGATGTGGAGTGGAAGTGTGAGACGGGTGATTTCCTTATGGCTACCTCGTTGGCCGATCGATCGGCTGCGTCGCATGTGGGCGCGGGCGGAGTCGCGGCCCCGCATCGGGCCCGTGCCCAAAGCGGCGGATGAGTCGGCCAAAGCGGCTGGACCATCTCCCTTTGCGCTGATCGCACCGGACCAGCGCGGCCCAATGCTGTGGGCAGTTGATCGACGGGCAGAGGCCGCTGGCCTGCATGTCGGCATGCGGCTCACCGATGCCCGCATTTTGATCGCTGACCTCAATACAGCACCCGCCAACCCGGCAGCTGACCGACGGGGACTCAGAAAGCTTGCCTTGTGGTGCAATCGCTTCACTCCATTGTGTGCCGTCGATGGCGATGGCAGCCGGAGCGACAGCCATGGGCTGCTGCTCGACATCGTTGGCTGTTCCCATCTTTTTGGTGGCGAGACAGAACTCATGGATGAAATCGCGGAACAGTTCGCGAATCTGGGAATCGAGGTCCGTTCCGGTCTGGCCGACACCCCCGGCGCTGCCCGGGCACTCGCCCGCTTCGGTTCGACGGATAATGGCAATGTGGGCACCCGCATCTCCGCGCCCGGCGATATGCGTACGGTCTTGGCCGATCTTCCGGTCGAAGCCCTCGGAATTGCCGACGAAGACGCCCACCTGCTACGCCGTCTGGGGCTTGTCACCGTCGGGGCGCTGGATGATCTGCCGCGCGCGTCCCTGACCCACCGTTTCCCCGGTCGGGACCGGTGCACGGCCATACTGACACGTCTGGACCAAGCGCTGGACCGGCGCCCCGAGCCGATCACGGCAATCGTGCCCCCGCCCATCTGCCTGACACGCCTCTCCCTACCGGAACCCCTGATCCACCATCAAGGGCTGGAAACGATACTGGTCCGTCTGATGCCCGAACTGACCGAACGCCTGCAACGTGACGGGCTTGGCGTACGCACCCTCGCATTATGGTGCTATCGGGTCGATGGCGGGGCGATCCGCCGCAAGGTCGTCACAGCGCACGCGACACGGGATGGTGATCACCTGCTGCGCCTCCTGCGGGAAAGGCTGGAGACCGTGAACTCCGGCTTCGGCATCGACGGCGTGGCGCTCCATGCCGACCGCGTCGAACCCTTGGCCCCAGCGCAGCTTTCCCTCGTCGATCATCAACAGCAACACGGCGATGTGAATCTGCTGATCGATCGGCTCCGCGCCCGGCTTGGCGAGAACGCCGTCCATCGTCTGGAGCCGGTGGCCCACCATTGGCCGGAACTGGCCGAGCAGGCGGTAACCGCCGATCGGGAGCCAGTACCCTGGCCCAAGGCACCTGAAAAACCTCCACGGCCATTCCGACTGTTCGATCGCCCCGAGCCGATCAAGACGATCGCCGAAGTGCCGGACGGCCCACCGTTGCTCTTCATCTGGCGACGCGCACGCCACCGCGTCGCGCGTGCCGCCGGACCAGAGCGCATCGAACCGGCATGGTGGGCTGACGAGCGCGGGGAAGTCGTGCGCGACTACTACCGCGTCGAAGACGAGGACGGCCGACGCTACTGGATATATCGTGCCGGTCACTACAACGACGGTGGCACCGATGCCGGAGGACAACCCCTTTGGTATGTGCACGGATTCTATGGTTGAGACACGCGGCCCCGTGACCTACGCTGAATTGCAGGCCATAAGTAATTTCAGCTTCCTGCGCGGCGCTTCCCATGCGGAGGAGCTGGTGCGGCGGGCATTGGAACTCGGCATCGCCGCCATTGGGATCGCCGACCACAACACCCTCTCGGGCGCGGTGCGGGCCCACATCGCAGCCAAGGCAGCCGGGCTACGCCTGCTACCCGGTGCCCGACTCGATCTGGTCTGCGGTCTGTCCCTGCTGTGCTATCCCCGTGACCGCCCCGCATGGGGACGCCTGTGCCGCCTGCTAACCGTTGGCCAGCGCCGCGCCACCAAGGGAAACTGTACGCTGACGCTGGACGACGCCATCGCCCATGCTGATGGCCAGGTCCTGATCGCGTTACCACCGAACCGTATCGACGAAGACTTTGGCACAACGCTCGCCGAACTGCGCCGACGGCATGATGCCCCTCTCTACCTAGCGGCCCATATGCTGTACCGGGGCGATGATCAAAACCGCCTCAATCGGTTGGCGACTTTGGCAGGCCGACACGGGGTGCCTCTGGTCGCCACCAACGACGTTCATTACCATCAACCTGAGCGGCGGCCTCTGCAGGATGTATTGACAGCGATCCGCGGACGCAGCACCGTGGCCGGGGCTGGCTGGCGCCTTGCCGCCAATGCCGAGCGCCATCTCAAGAGCGGAGCCGAGATGGCGCGGCTCTTCCGTGGCCATGGGCATGCGGTCGAACGCACGCTGGAGGTCGTCAGACTGTGCGACTTCAGCCTCGACGAACTCGCCTACGAGTATCCCGATGAACCGGTGCCCCACGATACCACGCCGCAGCGCCATCTGGAGTCCCTGACCTGGGCAGGGGCTGCGCACCGCTATCCCGCTGGCCCTCCAGCGAAGGTACGCGACGCACTGGCACGGGAACTCAGGCTCATTGACGAACTCGGTTATGCCCCCTATTTCCTTACCGTCCATGATCTTGTGCGCTTTGCCAAAAACCAGGGCATCCTCTGCCAGGGCAGAGGCTCGGCCGCCAACTCCGCCGTCTGTTTCTGCCTCGGCATCACAGCCGTCGATCCGGCCCGGATCGATCTGCTGTTCGAACGCTTTGTCTCCCGTGAGCGCCACGAGCCACCCGATATCGATGTCGATTTCGAACACGAGCGACGTGAGGAAGTCATCCAGTACATCTACAGACGCTACGGTCGGGAACGCGCCGGCCTCGCCGCCACCGTCATTTCCTACCGGGGGCGGAGCGCGGCGCGGGATGTAGGCAAGGCCATGGGGCTTTCGGAAGACACCACAACAGCGCTCGCCGGTGCACTCCGAGACATGCATCACGATACGTGGAGAGAGGCCGCCAGACGCCTGCGGGAGGCTGGCCTCGATCCCGACGATCCCCTGCTGCGCCGGACCGTCACACTCGTGGGCACACTGATCGGCTTTCCCCGCCACCTGTCGCAGCATGTCGGAGGCTTCGTGCTGACCCGAGGGCCGCTGGAGGAAATCGTACCCATCGGCAACGGAGCGATGAAGGATCGCACCTTCATCGAGTGGGACAGGGACGATCTGCAGGCCCTGGGTCTGATGAAGGTCGACGTTCTGGGACTCGGCATGCTGACCTGCATCCGCAAGGCCTTCGAGCTCCTGGCCCGGCACAAGGGGCTGAACCAGACCCTCGTTTCGGTGCCCCGCCACGATCCGGAAGTCTACGACATGCTGTGCCGGGCCGACACGGTGGGAGTCTTCCAGATCGAGTCTCGGGCGCAGATGGCCATGCTACCCAGACTGAAGCCCCGCTGCTTCTACGATCTGGTGATCGAGGTGGCGCTCGTGCGTCCCGGGCCAATCCAGGGCGACATGGTGCACCCATACCTGCGCCGACGCGACGGGCTGGAGACCGTCGTCTATCCGGCCCCGGCACCGGAACACGGCCCTCCGGATGAACTGCGCAGGGTGCTGGGAAAGACCCTCGGTGTGCCACTCTTTCAGGAACAGGCAATGCAGGTCGCCATGGTGGCGGCGCAGTTCACGCCGGACGAGGCAAACGCATTGCGCCGTGCCATGGCGACTTTCCGCCGCCACGGCACGCTCGGACGGATGAAAGGAAAGATGGTGGGACGCATGGTGGAGCGTGGTTACGATCCTGAACTCGCGGAGCGCTGCTTCCGCCAGATCGAAGGCTTCGGGGATTATGGTTTCCCCGAGTCCCACGCCGCAAGCTTCGCCCTGTTGGTCTGGGTTTCCTCCTGGCTCAAATGCCACCACCCCGAGACCTTCGCCTGTGCGCTGCTGAATTCCCAACCCATGGGCTTCTACGCTCCGGCCCAGATCGTGCGGAACGCCCGCGAACATGGCGTCGAGGTCCGTCCGATCGATGTCAATGCGAGCGAGTGGGACAGCACGCTGGAATCCGCAACGTCAGATGCAAGGGGCGGACACCATGCGCTCCGTCTTGGCCTGCGCCAGATCGTCGGTCTGGGAAAGCAGGATGCGGACCGCTTGGTCAAGGCGCGGCAGAGACCCTATCCCGATGTCATCACCCTCCGACGTCAGGCCGGGATCCCGGTCTCCGCCATCGAAACCCTGGCGGCGGCCGACGCTTTCGGCTCAATGGGACTGGATCGTCGCCAGGCATTATGGGAGGCCCGCGCACTCACCAAGGCACCACCACTTCCGCTCTTCGAAGCCGCCGGTGAAGGTAGGGAGGAGCGCGAACCGGCGGTCTCTCTCCCGGCTATGGCAGCGAGTGCACAGGTGGTCGAGGATTACCGGGCGCTCAGGCTTTCGCTCAAGGCCCATCTAGTCGCTTTCCTGCGTGAACGTCTCACGGCCCGAGGCGCACTCCCGGCGGAAGCGGTCGCGAACGCCCGTAATGGTGACCAGATGGCAGCGGCCGGTATCATATTGGTACGCCAGCGACCAGGCAGTGCCAAAGGCGTACTCTTCATGACATTGGAGGACGAGACCGGGACCGCGAATGTCGTCATCTGGCCCAATACCCTTGAGAAATACCGACCGGTTGCGCTGGGCGGGCGTCTGGTGATGGTGCGCGGCCGCATCCAACGGGCTGGGGAGGTCGTCCATCTGGTCGCCCGCCATCTTGAGGACCTAACACAGTGGCTCGACCTGCTGGCCTGCGACCGCGTACCCGTGCAACCGTCGCCGGACTGCAGCGGGACCTACCCACAGCGAAAGAAACCGCCCGTTGCCCCTACATCGCGCCATCCGCGTAACCAGCATGTGATCCCGCGCTCGCGCGATTTCCGATGAAAGCTGGTGTCGGTGGCGATCCGGAAAGGATGTGATTTCGGCCGGAACAGGGGAGGTATTGAAGACTGGTGTTGAAATTTGCTCAAACTGATATTGACCCCAAGATGACGATTTCCGAGCGATGCGATTTGGCGTTGATGCCCAACCGCGAATTGTTCCATACGCCTCTGGCTGTCCACGTAAGTGATTACGCAATGCCGGAAAATGCGATTGACGCAGCAGAACTCAAAATGGTTTTGCCTTGAACAGGTTCTGCATCATTGGTAAACGAATTCCGTTAGTGACGGGTATCCTGTCCTGAAGTCTTGGATTACTGTCCAAACCTATCCAAACGTGGTCTGAAATTATGCTGTTTGTTCGTCTGAAGATCGGAATTCGCGGCGGTTTACGGAGATGTGTTGCCTATGCCCGTCAGAATCCCGATACAGACATGTCAGCTCAAACGAGGTGAACTCCGGCCTTGGAGAAACTTGCCGCCAACACTACAGACATGGAGAGCAACATGAAGAAACTCTTTCTCGCTTCAAGCGCGATTGCCAGCCTGGCTTTCACGGTGAACGGCACCAGTGCCGAGGAAATCAAACTCGGTGTGCTGCTGGGATTCACGGGTCCGATCGAATCGCTGGTCCCTCCGATCGCAGATGCCGCTGAAATGGCGATTAGGGAAGCCAGTGACAGTGGCATGCTGCTCGGTGGATCCACCGTAACCCCAGTGCGTGGTGATTCAACCTGCGTCGACAGTGCTGCTGCGGTCGCCGCAGCCGAACGGATGATTACCTCCGACGGCGTGAATGCGATTGTGGGGGCCGCCTGTTCAGGCGCTACAGTGGCGGCTCTGACAAATGTTGCGTTGCCAAATGGCATTGTCATGATCTCCCCGTCAGCAACGTCACCGGCACTTTCCACGACTGAGGACGATGGTCTTTTCTTCCGAACCGCACCGTCTGACGCCCGCTCGGGTGAGGTCATGGCAGAGATTCTAATGGAAGAGGGAGTCAACGAAGTTGCCGTCACCTATACCAACAATGACTATGGCAAGGGGCTTTCAGACAGCTTCCAGTCGGCGTTTGAAGCGGCTGGTGGAACCGTGACTATCAACGCATCTCACGAAGATGGAAAGGCCGATTATTCGGCGGAAGTATCCGCACTTGCATCGGCAGGCGGCCAGCAGCTTGTCCTCATAGGTTACATTGACCAGGGCGGTAGCGGGATTCTGCGGGGAGCCCTGGATTTGGGTGCCTTCGACTCGTTCCATTTTCCGGATGGCATGGCAGGCGAAACGCTTGAGAACAACTTCGGAAGCGAGGTCAATGGCTCCACAGGCGTGCATGCGGGATCCGACAGTGAGGGTGCCGCCGTGTTTGCCAAGATTGTCGGAGGCGCGTTCGACACTTCGTCTCCTTACACTGGGGAAGCCTACGACGCTGCCGCCTTGATCCTCCTGGCAATGCAAGCCGCCGGATCTGCGGATAGCGGGGTTTTCAAGGACAAGGTCATGGACGTCGCCAATGCACCGGGCGAACCAATCCTGCCAGGCGAAATCTCCAAGGCGCTTGAGATCCTCGCCAATGGAGGAGAGGTTGACTACGTGGGCGCCAGCGCGGTCGAACTCATTGGCCCAGGTGAATCCGCAGGCAATTTTCGCCAGACGGAGGTGAGGAACGGCAAGGTGGAAACCGTCAGATACCGATGATGGGCTGACATAGACAGTCGCGGTCGCAGCCCGAGACCCTTGGACTCGGGCTGCGCTCTGTTTTCAACGCTTCCTGCGGCAACAGGAGCGGACGATGATCGTCGTGGAGAGCGTTCACAGGCATTTTGGAGGCTTCCGAGCGGTTGACGGCGCTTCGCTCGAAGTCGCAACGGGATCCATCACGGGTCTAATTGGCCCAAATGGTGCCGGAAAGACAACACTTTTCAATGTAATAGCAGGTGTACTTAAACCAACGAGCGGCCGGATCGCCATGGATGGCGAGAACATTACCGGTCTTCCAGCCCATGAGCTGTTCGAGAAGGGACTTCTTCGAACATTCCAGATTGCGCAGGAATTCCATTCACTGACCGTGCTGGAAAACCTGATGATGGTACCCGGTGGACAACCCGGAGAACGGTTGCTGAACGCCTGGTTCCGCCGCGGACTGGTCGCGCGTAACGAACTGACTCTGGCACAGGAGGCTGAAGAGGTTCTGAAATTCCTCACGATAGACCATTTGGCGAATGAGAAGGCAGGAAACCTATCTGGCGGACAGAAGAAGCTGCTTGAATTGGGGCGAACCATGATGGTTGACGCAAAGGTTGTCTTTCTCGACGAGGTTGGTGCGGGCGTGAACCGGACACTGCTCAATACCATTGTGGATGCGATCATTCGGCTGAATCGTGAGCGTGGGTACACTTTCTGCATTATTGAACATGACATGGACTTCATCGGCCGCCTCTGCGACCCTGTCATATGCATGGCAGAGGGCAAGGTGCTGGCGAAGGGATCGATGGACGAGATCAAGGCCAACGACCAGGTTATCGAGGCCTATCTTGGCGCTGGAGCCGCTAGAGGCAGTATGAACTCTTGAACCAGGTTTTACCACCAATCCGAAACGGCTGGTCCAGCACGCCGGCCGAGGTACGCGGGCTGCCGGTCAAACTGTGCCGTAAAGGATGTTTCGTGACCTCTATCGACAATTGGCCACTGCATGGTACGTCCACACCATGAACAGACCATCGGAACCCGGTCGTGGTGTCAGTCTGGTGTCGTCCGAATCGGACAGGGTCACTGCTGGCGCTGGACCCATCAGTGAAGAAGGCAATGGCCGGAAGCGAATGCCTTTTCTCAGCGGCGAGTCGATGACGGGTGGTTACGGGATGGGTGCGGACATTCTGCATGACTGCAGCGTTTCGGTGGAGAAAGGCAAAATCGCCGTGATCGTAGGGCCCAACGGCGCAGGCAAATCGACTGCCATGAAGGGTCTATTCGGAATGCTGAAACTGCGTTCCGGAACGATATGGTTGGATGGCGAGGATATCACTGCACTCCCTCCGCAGGCTCGGGTGGCAAAAGGGATGGCGTTTGTGCCTCAGACGTCAAATGTCTTCACGACCATGACGGTTGAGGAGAACCTGGAGATGGGGGCCTTCCTTCGCCGCGAAGGCATAGCTCGAACCATGGAGCAGGTCTACGGTCTGTTTCCTGTCCTGCGGACTCGGCGGCGTCAGAAAACTGGAGAGCTATCAGGTGGACAGCGCCAACAGGTCGCTTTGGGACGCGCACTGATGACCGAGCCGCGGGTGTTGATGCTGGATGAGGCGACGGCTGGCGTGAGCCCAATCGTAATGAACGAATTATTTGAGAGAATTCTTCAAATCGCCAAAATGGGGATCTCGGTGCTGATGGTGGAACAGAATGCCAAGCAGGCCCTCGCAATCGCCGATTTGGGGTATGTTCTGGTGCAGGGTCGCAACCGCTTCACCGATACCGGACCGGCACTCCTCTCAAATCCGGATGTAAGTAGGAGTTTCCTCGGAGGTTAGGAATGAACATCAGTCGCCATCGTGTCGCGAGACAAATCAAATCTACGCAGGCAAGCGCAGCAATCATACGCCGAACACCCTGTGTGAACCCTTTCATCCGGAATGATCGGAACGGAGGAAACCCGCCCTCGCCGCGCATCCAATGGCTCCGGCACTTCAATTGCAACCCAAGTCTGGCAGGATGGAGGTGAGTTCCTGCATTGGATTCGGGGAGTGGGGGTGATGGACGCGCTCAATGCTCTGGTCGCGTTTTCCAACTTTGTCCTGATTCCGGCCACGGCCTATGGCGCACAGCTGGCCCTTGGTGCCTTGGGTGTAACACTGGTTTATGGCGTCCTGCGATTCTCGAACATCGCCCATGGCGACACGATGGCCTTCGGGACCATGGTCACAATCCTCCTGACCTGGTTTCTGCAGGGCGCGGGGGTGACCTTCGGACCGTTTCCCACGGCCCTGATCGCCTTGCCAACGGGGATTCTTGCGACAGCTGTCCTGCTGCTCGGAACCGACCGCCTGATCTATTCATACTACAGGGCACAGCGATCTCGCCCCGTCGTGCTTGTGATAGTTTCGGTTGGTGTGATGTTTGTGATGAACGGCCTTGTACGCTTCATTATCGGACCCGGAGATCAACGGTTTTCCGATGGAGCGCGGTTTATCGTCAGCGTAAGGGATTTCCGGGACTGGTCCGGACTTCAGGAAGGCCTCGCGCTCAAGACCAGCCAGGCCATCACTGTCATCACTGCCGTAGTGGTTGTCGCAGCTCTGTTCTGGTTTCTTAACCAAACCCGGACAGGGAAGTCCATGCGCGCCTTTTCCGATAACGAAGAGCTGGCGCTTCTTTCCGGAGTCAATCCGGAAAAAGTGGTCACTGTCACCTGGATCATTGTGGCTGCGCTGGCAACGGTTGCCGGAGTGCTTTACGGAATCGACAAGAGCTTCAAACCATTCACCTATTTCCAGCTTCTACTGCCGATATTCGCAAGTGCGATCGTCGGCGGCCTAGGCAGCCCGCTCGGCGCGACCGCAGGAGGATTCCTGATCGCGTTTTCCGAGGTGACGGTGACCTATGCCTGGAAAAAAGTCCTTGTATACCTACTTCCAGATCCCCTTGAACCCAGCACCCTCGTCCAACTCCTCAGCACCGACTACAAGTTTGCCGTCAGCTTTCTGATCCTAACAGCCGTATTGCTGATCCGTCCCACAGGCATCTTTGCGGGGAGGGTTGGATGAGCACAACAGTGCGGAACTTATCACTGTTCATTCTGGTGTTCGGGCTAATCGTGGCCACTGGGTTCTACCGCAGCCCGAACGTGGCGCTAGGTATACTGAACATGGGGCTGATCAGCGCCATAATGGCAATTGGTCTAAACATGCAATGGGGCTACGCGGGCCTCTTCAATGTTGGAGTGATGGGCTTTGTGGCGCTTGGTGGACTCACCACCGTGCTCGTAAGTATGCCGCCGGTTCACGAAGCCTGGTCTGCGGGCGGACCGCGCGCTGCGTTTGCACTCTTGATCGCGGCGGCGATTATCGCACTTGCCATATACCTGTGGAACCGCCCATCCAAGGGCTGGCCGCGTGCGGCCATAGCGGTTGCAGTCCTGCTCGGCGGGTTCTTCATCTACCGTGCTGTCTTCGACCCTGCGGTTTCGGCAATCGAAAGGGTGAATCCGGCCAGCGCTGGATATCTGGGAGGGTTGGGTCTGCCAGTCATCATTGCCTGGCCGGTCGGCGGACTCATCGCAGCCGGTGCCGCCTGGTTGATCGGAAAGACAGCTCTGGGCCTTAGAAGCGACTACCTGGCCATAGCAACGCTTGGAATTGCCGAGATCATCATTGCCGTGCTGAAGAACGAGGAATGGCTGACAAGGGGTGTAAAGAACGTAACTGGCATCCCAAGGCCAATGCCTTATGAGATCGATCTTCAGAACAGTTCTGGATTCGTTGAAAGGGCGACGTCCTTGGGACTCGATCCCGTCATCGCGTCCTCTCTCTACGTAAAGCTTGGATATGCGGTTCTGTTTCTGGCCGTGTTGCTCGCCATCGTCTGGCTCTCGGAGCGTGCGCTGAACTCTCCATGGGGCCGGATGATGCGCGCAATCCGCGACAATGAACTGGCAGCTGGCGCAATGGGAAAGAACGTTCCCGCTCGGCACCTGCAGGTCTTTATCCTTGGGTCAGCAATCTGCGGAATGGCAGGTGCGATGATGACTTCCCTTGACGGGCTGCTGACACCCACAGGCTATCATCCGCTACGATTCACATTCCTGATCTGGGTGATGGTCATCGTTGGCGGTTCCGGCAACAACTTTGGAGCGGTATTGGGAGGATTCCTGATCTGGTATCTATGGATTGAAGTGGAGCCATTGGGCCTGCTTCTGATGGATGCCCTTACAGCAGGACTGGCGGATGGAAGCTGGCTGAAAGAGCATTTGAGGCAATCGGCGGCACATATGCGTCTTCTGACCATGGGACTGATCATGCTGCTCATGCTGCGGTTCAGTCCTCGAGGTTTGATTCCGGAGAGGTAATTTGCGACCCGTCACAGTTTTACTGCTTGCGGCTGGCTCGTCGACGCGCATGCGCGGAACGGACAAACTGCTGGAGAAGGTGGATGGCACATCAATCCTCCGTCGGCAAGCGAAAGCAGCTCTGGATTGCGGCGCGGACGTGATTGTGGCGTTGGCACCGAACAATGAGAAGCGCACGCAGACGCTATCGGAACTGCCTGTTCAGCGAGTCGTGGTCAGGAACGCAACGGAAGGCATGGGGATTTCGATCCGTGCGGCCGCCGCTACCATTTCCTCAAGCACGGGAGCTGTCGCGGTTTTGCCTGCCGACATGCCGGAGATAACCGCCGATGATCTCAGAACGGTCTTTGACGCATCCGCTGGGTTTCCTGACCATGTTGTCAGGGGCATGTCGGCGTCGGGAGTTCCAGGGCACCCGGTTGTATTTCCATCAAGGCTCTTGCCAATGCTGACGCGGCTCGAGGGCGATGAGGGCGGTCGATCGATCCTGAGTCAGGAGAAGATCCATCTGGTTCCATTGCCTGCCGACCACGCTGTCACCGATCTGGACACTCCTGAGGCATGGGAGGAATGGCGAGCTAGCCGTAACCTTGAGCTCGGGGTCGAATGACGGCGGCGAATCGGTGGTGAGGCCAGTGTTTTGTGAAACAGGTGAGCGGTTCAGAGACGTTCAGGAGAATGGACCGGACGTGCCAGAATACGTGGGAGTGACAGCCAAAGCGTTGTCTGTGCCTCTGGCAGGCTTGACCGTGTGCCCTGCCAAGTCAGATCCAGCCGTTGGTTCTCCACCTCCACGATGCACTGACCGCTGTCCCTGACAGTCCCGATGACGCGAGCCTGCAGGGATAGCCTCGCGTTCGACTTTCCCGGCGGTGCCGTCGAAACGAAGCAGTCATCGCCCAGGAGCAATGCCCAAGTCTCCCCTACCCGGCCCTGCCCGACGACGTGAACCAAAGTCTCTCCGATCGCGATTTCCAAGCCATTCTCGCCCGCCCGGATCACCTGTCCGAGCAAACGAGGTGCTGCCCTTGACCAACCATCAAGCTCACCGCTTCTGATCGAGAGAGTTCTGTCGGCGAGAAACGTCAGCTCCTCAGCGGAATGAGTGACGTACAGTGCCGGCACCCCAAACTCCGCCACGGCGCGGGCGATATACGGCATCAACCTGGTCTTGCGCACCTGATCCAGCCCCGACAGTGGTTCGTCCATCAACAGGATCCGTGGGCCAGAGGTAAGTGCGCGTCCAAGTGCGACCCGTCTGGTTTCGCCTCCTGACAGGGTTGCTGGCATTCTGTTCAGAAGCGGCAGAAGATCCAGGGCGTCGACTATTGCTGTGATTCGGTCTTGGGGAATGCGACGTCGGTCCGCACCGTAGCGTAGGTTCCCCGAAACACTGAGATGCGGGAACAGTCTCGCATCCTGAAACACGTAACCGATTTTTCTGCTGGCGGGACCGAGGTCACTCCAATTGTCGCCAGCGAAGTGAACATGGCCTATGGTCGATGGCTCCAGCCCGGCGATCGCGCGCAAAAGCGTGGTCTTCCCGCTACCTGAGGGCCCGGACAGGGCTGTAATCCCATCGAGCGGAACCCTTTCCGCAGCTTTCAGGAGAAAGTCACCCAACCGGAGTGTCAGGTCGAATTCGAGAAAGTCAGACACCTGTCCGAACCCCTTGCCCATTCATGACGTAGACAATGGTGAGCACAATGAAGCTGAACGCCAGGAGCCCGCCCGAGAGAAAATGCGCACTTGCGTAGTCCAACGTCTCGACAGCTGAATAAATCTCGATCGATATCAGACGGGTCCGGCCAGGGATATTTCCTCCAACCATCAGAACGACGCCGAACTCACCCACCGTATGGGCAAAGCTCAATACCGCTGCCGTAAGCACTCCGCGACGTGAAAGCGGTAGCGCCACGCTACGGAATGCGTCCCAACGTGAAGCGCCTAGGGTCGCGGCCGCCTCCATCATGCGTCGGCCAACCGCTTGGAACGCGCCCTGCAATGGCTGTACCGCAAATGGCAGTGAATAGAAGACCGATGCAACGACGAGACCGGAAAAGCTGAATGTCAGCGATTCTCCGGTCAGGGTCACCCAAAATGCCCCCATCGGGTTTCCGGGGCTCATCAGGATCAGCAGATAGAACCCCAAAACCGTTGGGGGAAGCACCAGTGGCATCGCCGTCAGGGCCTCGACTGCCGGTCGGATTCGCGACGTCGTGCCTGCAAGCCACCATGCAAGTGGCATGGCGATGACCAGAAGCACCACTGTGGTGATTCCCGCAAGCTGGAGCGTAAGCCATACGGAACTCCATATGGTCACCGCGGCACTCCGTATCCTGCTGCTTTCATGATTGCCACCGCCACCGGATGGTCCAGGAACTCAAGAAACGCATACGCTGCCGCGCTCAACTCCGGACGATCAAGAAGAGCCGCGTCCTGGCGGATCGATTCGTGAAGGGTTTCGGGTACCTCAAGGAACTGAACCCGGTCGGAATGACTCAATGCGAGTGACATGGCAACCAGCCCGATGTCAGCGTTGCCGGTTGCGACAAAGGAGAACGCCTGGGCAACGCTTTCCCCCAGCACGACGTCACCGCCCCAGTCGTTTCCATGGACTGACTGAATTACCGAAATCGCCGCGCTTCCGTAGGGTGCCACCGCCGGATCCGCGATTGCGACCCGCAGATCCTTCCGGGCAAGGATCGCCTCGATCGATCCTGCGATGTCTCGGTCACGATGGACGAGGGCGAGACGGCCGATCGCGTAGGGTTTGGGACTCCCTTCTGCGACAAGTCCGCTGTTCGCCAAACGCGCCGGCCTGTCCGCATCGGCACTTAGGAACACGTCGTATGGCGCACCGGCTACGATCTGCGCATATAGCTTTCCGGTGGAACCGTGCACCAGAACCACCTCGTGTCCGGTCTCTGCCGTGAAGGCCATTGAAACCTCCTGCGCCGTCGGAAGGAAGTTCGTGGCGACTGCAACGGTTGTCTGCCCAGACTGGGCCACAGTAGCGAGCATTACGGTCAGCAAGACAGATAGTGATGGCACACGGATTGTCATGGGTTGAATTGGCCTTAGTGAGAGGTATTTCGCAAGCCCGGATTTGATTGTTGTTCCTTACCGACGTCGCCTATCCCGGCCCCAGAGGCCAGAGACGGATAGCTTACCTGCGGATCAGGTATGGGGCATTGAGATGCAAAATAAAGTCTGGTTAATGATCCAATAGTTTGTGCTAAGGAAAGTTGAGGTATCAAAAGGCCATTCCAACGATTTAGGAGTAACTGAGATTTCAGGCAAGCGAAGCGAACCCAGTGGCGGACATGGATACGACAGCGGCAGGTTGAACCTGCCGTTCACGGGTATCTGCACATTCGGAAGAAATCCCTATACCGAGGACTGGCGGATCATCGATGCGGATATTGCGGTTCTTGGTGCGCCGTTTGACCTTGGCACCCAATGGCGTCCCGGGGCTCGATTCGGACCGCGTGCCGTACGCGAGGCTTCAACGCTGTTCGCGTTCGGCCATTCCGGTGCCTACGATCATGAAGATGACGTCACCTATCTCGGCCCCGAGGTCCGAATCGTGGATATTGGCGACGCCGACATTGTTCATACGCATACAGAACTGAGCCACGCAAACATCAAGAGTGGAGTTCAAGCCATTCTGGATGCAGGTGCATTGCCCGTTGTCATAGGCGGCGATCATTCGGTGAACATCCCTTGCATTGACGCGTTCGAAGGCACTGGTGACATATACGTGCTCCAGATTGACGCTCATCTGGACTTTGTTGACGAGCGGCATGGCGTAAGGTTCGGCCACGGAAACCCCATGCGCCGGGCAGCTGAGAAGGACTATGTCACGGGACTTACCCAGCTTGGGATCCGAAACGTCTCTTCGACGGCCATGGAAGGCTATGACGAAGCCCGTTCAATGGGAAGTTCGATTCTGAGCGTACGACAGGTTCGCAAGATCGGTTCGAAAAGGGCGCTTCATTCGATTCCTTCCGGCTCCAGGGTCTATGTCACCATCGATATTGACGCGTTCTGTCCCTCGATCGCTCCCGGCACCGGAACGCCGAGCCACGGTGGATTTCTCTATTACGAGGTTCTGGAAATCCTGCAGCAGCTTTCGAAGTGCCATGAGGTCGTCGGGGTGGATATGGTTGAGGTTGCACCCGATTACGACCCGACCGGATCAACCGCGATTCTCGCGGCCCAGCTTCTCCTGAACTTCCTGGGATTCATATTTCACGAACGGACATACTACGACTAAAGGCGTATGTTTCGTGAATTCATGTCGCTATCAATCTCCAACTGACAAACGATTGACTGAAGCCTGAATCAAGAACGTGTGGGTCGCGATTCATCGGCATCGACTACCTGCCAAAGATCCCACAAACGGTGCAGTTGTCCTCGGGGAGAGGCAGCCATTGTGATCGAATTCTCGGCCAGATTCTCACTGCGGTTTCGATCACGTGCGAAGACTCGAAAGTGTCCGATCGACGTTGGGGACGGATTGAGGCCATCGATTATCTCACTCGATGGAACCACGGTCCTTTCAAACGCAACCTGATTGGCGTGGATATTGCGGTCTTCGTCTGTTTATGAAAGCCGTATCGAGTGCGGCAAGGCCCACAGAACACGTAACAATGCCCGACAACGTATCCAACGAACTTATCTTTAAGCATCTCAGGCAGATTCGTGCGACACTTGAGCGGCACGGTGAGTTGCTGCGTTCACTTCAGAACAAACTAACTGAGGGCGTGAAGCAAGATGTGGAATGCTATCATTGTGGATGCTGCTTCACTGCATTTGGCTGGCCCGCACCGGTCTTTTGCGACGATTGTTCCAGCGAAGGGGTTGGTCCGGGTCCCGTGGAGCAGGCGCAGCGATTTTCTCACTCGCTTGAGTGTGCGAAGTGCCATTCATGTGGTGGGAGCTTCAGTCTGGTTGAGCTTGAGAAACATGCGGCTTATCCAGACGAAACTGAAGAAGCCCTGCTCTGCGAGATGTGTTCAAGCCAAGTTGAAAGATGCGATTCTTGTGGAGAGTTGCTTCCTGCGGACGATGTTGAAAGCCATTTAGGCGCAGAGGGCGGCACGGTCTGTTCTATATTTGAGGTGGGTCGATGCGAGGTTTGTGATGCGGCCTTTGATTCAAACGATACCCATGTTCCAGACTTTGTAGGCGGCGGCAAGATTTGTACCGGGTGTGCAGAAGGGGCGAATCGATGCCAATATTGTGGGGCGGTCTTTCATCCAGATGAAGATCCGGATGAGTGCTATTATCCTGAGGAAGACTCATATGTGTGTTATGACTGCGAGACGGAGCACAAGAACTACGAAGACTTACGTAGTGATGTCTTGGAAGATGGTATCGAATTGTGGTATCAGGCCAACGTCGACGTCTGATTGCTGCCTAAAGCTACCTGAACGAAGCTGGATAGCATCATTCTGACGATGACTGAGTCTTGGATTGCGGCCATCCCCTTCCCCATCTTGACTTCAGACCACTTCGCTAGTTGCCACGTCTGGTCCGGATCCATTTCGAAGCCGAAGTCTCTTCAAGAAGCTGGAATTCCCACCGCCCTGTTGCCGCACCCCGCTCGGGCTTTCACTTGCTACAGAGAACCCCATCAATACCGCTTTGGAGTGGAACCGTTGAAATTATGGGATCCGCAATCGCCTTCGAATGAACCAACTCACTGGAAAAAAAGCAGCCATTTCGGCGCAACTAGAGCACTCCAAGTCGCTTTGCTCTTGCCGCACGCAGGCGCTCGAAATCTTCGCCAGCATGGTAGCTCGAACGTGTAAGCGGAGTGGCCGAGACCATCAGGAAACCCTTTCCGTATGCAGCCCTCTCATAACCTTCAAATTCATCGGGGGATACGAAGCGGTCCACCCGGTGATGCCGCGACGTCGGTTGCAGATACTGTCCAATAGTCAGAAAATCCACGTCTGCCGCCCTTAGGTCGTCCATGACCTGGAGCACGCTCTGCCGATCCTCTCCAAGACCAACCATCATTCCTGACTTGGTAAACATGGAAGGGTCGAGTTCCTTCACTCGTTGCAGAAGCCTCAACGAATGGAAATAGCGGGCGCCGGGACGGACGGTTGGGTAGAGGCCAGGGACGGTCTCCAGATTGTGGTTGAAGATATCCGGCTTCGCATCAACGACGGCTTCAAGTGCGGTTGGTTCGCACTTGAGGAAGTCGGGAGTGAGGATCTCGACTGTCGTTCCGGGGGACTTGCGGCGCACGGCACGTATTGTCCGCGCGAAGTGCTGTGCCCCACCATCCTCCAGATCGTCACGGTCCACGCTGGTGATCACCACATGGTTGAGGCCAAGTTTGCTGACGGCGTCGGCAACCCGGCCGGGCTCGAAGACATCCAATGTGTCCGGCTTTCCAGTGGCAACGTTGCAGAATGTGCAGCCTCGTGTACATATCTCGCCCATGATCATCATTGTCGCATGACCCTGAGACCAACATTCACCGATGTTCGGACAGCTCGCCTCTTCGCAGACCGTCACCAATGAATGATCGCGCATAATTCTCTTGGTCGAGAGATATCCAGGCGAGTTCGGTGCCTTGACCCTGATCCAGCTCGGCTTCCTTGGCTGGGGATTCTGGGAGCGGTGAGCCTTTTCCGGATGACGTTCTTCAGGATTTCGCAGGTCACGCAATGGATCCGTCCTTCTGGTTAGGGCTACTGGTTATGCAAACTGGCTGTTTCGGGCAAGCCAATTCAATTTCAGGTCAAAATGCGGCAGCGCACCCAAGATTCGCATTGCGAGTTCAGGAACAGGAATTAGAATGATTCCAGATACTGAGCGAACAGCGACAGACGAAATCCCTTTCGATTCGTCTGTTCGGGAAGCAAGACATCTCCGGAGAGAAAAATGGACGGAAACGACAACGGCAGCCTGACCCAGTGCCCAGTCATTCACACGACTTTCGCGGCTAGGTCGAACCGAGACTGGTGGCCTAACCAACTGAACATCAGGATTTTGCATCAGAACCCGCCGGCAGGAAGTCCGATGGGCAGGGGATTCGACTATGCCAAGGAGTTCGGAAAGCTTGATCTCGAAGCCCTGAAGCAGGATATCTATGCCTTGATGACGGATAGCCAGGAATGGTGGCCTGCCGATTATGGACATTACGGGCCTCTGTTCATCAGGATGGCCTGGCACAGCGCCGGAACCTATCGTGTTGGCGACGGTCGAGGCGGTGCAGGGTCGGGCTCCCAGCGGTTTGCACCGCTCAACAGCTGGCCGGACAATGGCAACCTGGACAAGGCCCGGCGGCTGCTCTGGCCGATCAAGAAAAAATACGGAAACGGAATTTCCTGGGCGGATCTCCTGATTCTCGCGGGCAACTGTGCTCTGGAATCCATGGGCTTCAGGACGCTAGGGTTCGGAGGAGGGCGCGAAGACGTCTGGGAACCGGAGGAGGATATCTACTGGGGCTCCGAGGACGAATGGCTGGGCGACCGCCGCTATTCGGGTGAGCGGGATCTCGAAAATCCGCTGGCCGCGGTTCAGATGGGCCTCATTTACGTGAATCCAGAGGGACCGAACGGCAATCCCGACCCTGTCGCTTCGGGACGCGACATCCGTGAGACCTTTGCACGGATGGCGATGAATGATGAAGAGACGGTGGCTCTCGTCGCAGGTGGCCACACTTTCGGCAAGGCGCACGGAGCGGGCGACCCAGCGCTCGTCGGGCCTGAGCCTG
Source organism: Paracoccaceae bacterium (assembly GCA_965203605.1). Lineage (GTDB taxonomy): Bacteria > Pseudomonadota > Alphaproteobacteria > Rhodobacterales > Rhodobacteraceae > JAPOUP01. The sequence goes on from OZ241902.1 coordinate 1,220,793, forward strand.
AAGGCGCTTCAATGGAGGAAATGGGACTTGGATGGAAGAATGCCCATGTAAGCGGTAAGGGAGTGCATTCCACGACGAGTGGCATCGAGGGTGCCTGGACCCCTACCCCGACCAAATGGGATATGACTTATTTCGACATGCTGTTCGGATATGAATGGGAACTGACCAAGAGCCCGGCGGGCGCAAACCAGTGGCGTCCCGTGAGCTTGGCCACCGAGCACCATGCGCCTGAAGTCGACGGTTCGGACAGCCGGGTACCGATCATGATGACCACGGCCGACATGGCCATGAGAATGGATCCGGCATATGAGAAGATCTCCCGCCGGTACCATGCGGATCCGGACGAGTTCGCCGATTCCTTCGCCAAGGCTTGGTTCAAGTTGACGCACCGTGATATGGGCCCTCTGGTCCGCTATCTGGGTCGCGAAGTGCCCCAGGAAGTGTTTGTCTGGCAGGATCCCATTCCGGCGGCGGAACACGACCTGATCGACTCCAGCGATGTCGCGAAACTGAAAGACCGGATCCTGAATTCCGGACTGTCAGTTGCGGAACTTGTTTCGACGGCTTGGGCTTCGGCATCGACTTTCCGGGGGTCTGACAAGCGCGGAGGGGCCAATGGCGCCCGCATCCGCCTGGCTCCTCAAAAGGACTGGGATGTCAACGAGCCCGAAAGGCTGGCAAAGGCGCTCAGGAAACTGGAAGGCATCCAGTCGGAATTCAACGGTGAAGTCGGAGGGAAACCCGTTTCGCTTGCAGACATGATCGTTCTCGGTGGATGCGCCGCTGTCGAAAAGGCTGCAAGGGATGGCGGTGTCAACCTTGAGGTGCCATTCATTCCGGGCCGCATGGACGCCTCCCAGGATCAGACAGACGTCGAGTCCTTCGGGTATCTCGAGCCAGTTGCGGACGGCTTTCGCAATTACCTCAAGGGTGACTATGGAGTCTCTTCAGAGGAGTTGCTGATCGACAGGGCGCAATTGCTGACGCTGACTGCACCGGAAATGACCGTCCTCGTTGGCGGAATGCGCATGCTCGGGGCGAACCACGGAGAGTCGTCGCATGGCGTCTTCACCGACCGTCCCGGCACCTTATCCAGTGACTTCTTTGTAAACGTGCTCGATATGGGCACCGAATGGAGAGCTGTATCGCCGACTGAAGAAGAGTTCGAAGGATTCGATCTTGCCGATGGAAGAAAAAAGTGGACCGCGACACGGGTAGACCTGATCTTTGGTTCAAACTCCCAGCTTCGGGCGATTGCCGAGGAATACGCCTGCGATGACCGCCAGGAGGCGTTCGTTAGAGATTTCGTGGCCGCTTGGACCAAAGTCATGAATCTTGACAGGTTCGATAGGGGTTGAGGGCTATTGGACCTTTGGTGGGTGGGTGGACTTCCTGTCCGTCTTCAGCGCCAGTGCGCAACTGAATGACCTGGCCTTGGTGCACGACGATACCGTGCACCAAGGCGGAGCCAAACTGGATATCGTCAACCTGAATCTTTGGTAAATGTTCTACATTAGTTTTCAATTACAATATCCTGAAAATAATCGTAAATATCCAAAAAATTCAGAGAGGGAAGTAGATTTAGAAGCGGTGGAATCCATCCGGTTCACGATTACGCTCTTCCCGCAGAAAGACACCGTAAGTGACTGAAGCCGCCTTCTTATGACTAGCCTGTCGTATCAGGCCCCAAACCCGTTTGTCTTCAGCCGACATCCTGATCCAGGCACCACATGGAAAAGTCTCTCTATATGAAGCTGTCAGGCGATTCGGCTTTCCTGGCAGTCACGTAAGCCGTAAGCGCCTCAAAAATCCCGGGATCAAGCTCAGGTTGCCGATACTCGTTCAGAAGCTTCATCACTCGGTCAGACGCAAGCGCCTGGGTGTCGCAAGCTCCATCTTCATCCCAGGTTTCGAATGGCTTGTAGTCCAGTAGATCGGTGCGCCAGAACGCTTCCTTGAAGTTTGCCTGAGTATGGGCGCAACCCAGATAATGTCCACCGGGTCCGACCTCACGTATCGCATCCATCGCCTGCGCGTTCCCGTCAATGGATATACCAGCTGCGAGTCTGTGGAGGATGCCCAACTGGTCTGCATCCATGACGAATTTCTCGTATGATGTGACAAGCCCCCCTTCCAGCCAGCCGCAGGCGTGCAGCATGAAATTGACGCCGCTCAGAAGTGCGGCATTCAGGGAATTCGCACTCTCATATGCGGCCTGTGCGTCCGGCAGTTTCGAACCGCAGAAGGCACCTCCTGATCGGAACGGGAGATTTAACCTTCGCGCCAGCTGCCCGGCCCCGTAGGTGATCTGGCTTGCCTCGGGCGTGCCAAAGGTCGGTGCCCCTGAATTCATGTCAATGGAGGTGACGAAGGCGCCCATAATGACTGGAGAGCCAGGCCTGATGATCTGGCTATAGGCCACTCCCGCCAGCACCTCAGCCAACACCTGCGTCAACACGCCAGCGACCGAAACCGGTGCCATCGCACCGCCGACAATGAACGGCGAAACGATGCTTGCCTGATTGGCTGCGGCATAGACCTCCAGCGATCCCATCATTACCGAATCAAAGGTCAATGGCGAGTTGATGTTGATAAGCGAGGTCATCACCGTACGTTCGCCGAGCCCTCCGAAAAGGATATCGCACATTTCGACCGAATCCCGCGCACGGGAAGGCTCGGTCACCGATCCCATGAACGGCTTGTCCGACAAGGTCATGTGGGCCATCAGCATGTCGAGATGACGCTTGTTGACCGCAACGTCGGTGGGCTCGCATAGGGTGCCGCCGGAATGGTGCAGCCACTTGGACATATAACCAAGCTTCACAAAATTGCGGAAATCCTCAATCGTGGCATATCTGCGCCCCATCGCTGCGTCACGCACGAACGGCGGTCCATAGACCGGTGCGAGAACCATTGTGTTACCGCCAATCTCAACGTTGCGGTTTGGGTTGCGTGCATGTTGGACAAAGCGCACAGGTGCTTTCGAGCAGAGTTGCCGGGCGAGCCCTCGGGGAATATGAACCCTTTCACCGTCAACATCGGCACCGGCATCCTTCCAGCGCTTCAGGGACGCAGGATTCTCAACAAAATTCACGCCGACTTCTTCCAGCACCGTCTCGGCATTCGCTTCGATGATTTCAATGGCTTCGTCGTCGAGAAGATCGAAATTGGGGATATTGCGTTCGATAAAACGCGCTGCCTCGATGCGGACGGCGCTGCGCTCCGCACGTCGTGCGGCACCACCGCCGGATCTCGAGCGTCGATTCGAGCGTGTCATTGCCATGACCTTTCCCCTGGTGTTGATTGTACCGTCAATCCTTAACTTGCCGGATAAATCCATGGTTCACGATATACGTCAGATAGGAAGCGAAAGCGACATGACGGACTGAAGGAACGACGCAGGGACGACTCCACCTGAAGCAGCTCCGCAAAGCGACATTTCACTAACTTGCTTCGCGACTGTCAGCAAAATACACCCACCCCATGAGCACGCATCAGCGCCTTTTGGTTGTCGATTTTGGCAGCCAGGTCACGCAGCTAATTGCCCGACGCCTTCGGGAATTGGAGGTCTATTGCGAGATCCATCCTTATCAGCGCATCACAGCTGATTTCCTGACGGAATTCGCACCGCTGGCCGTGGTTTTGTCGGGCGGTCCAGCAAGCGTTCTGGACGACAGCCCGCCTTGCCCTCCCATGGAAGTTTATTTGTTAGATGTTCCGATTCTCGGAATTTGTTACGGCCAACAGGTGATGGTGCGGATGCTTGGAGGAAAGGTTGAACGTGGGCGGCGACTTGCCGACGCCAAGGTTCATGGACCTTCTGTCGACGACACTTTGTCGACGCTCGGCGGCACGCGGGTCAATTCGGAATTCGGACGGGCCTACATCACCTCCAAGGGCACCCTTCCACTGTTGGACGGCTGGTTTGAGGAACCAACCGAACAGGTCTGGATGTCACATGGCGATCATGTCGCTAGGTTGCCACCGGGTTTCGAGGTGTTCGGCACGTCTCCCAAAGCCCCGTTCGCAGTTGCGGCCGACGTCTCACGTAAATTCTATGCTGTTCAGTTCCACCCAGAGGTGCATCACACGCCAAACGGTAAGCGTCTGCTGAAGAACTTCGTCAGACTAGCCGGTTTCAGTGGCGATTGGACAATGGGTGCGTATCGGGATGAAGCTGTCGACAGGATTCGACAGGAAGTTGGGGACGCCAGGGTCATCTGCGGATTGTCAGGTGGAGTTGACTCATCGGTTGCGGCCAAACTGGTTCACGAAGCAATTGGCGACCGTCTCACGTGCGTCTTTGTCGATCACGGTCTGCTTCGAAAGAACGAGGCGGAGGAAGTGGTCGGCATGTTTCGTGATCACTTCAATATTCCCCTCATCCATGCGGATGAAGCCGATCTTTTCCTGTCTGAACTAAGAGGGGTAACCGACCCGGAAACAAAAAGAAAAACAATTGGCCGCCTGTTCATTGATGTGTTTCGGAAGCATGCCGAGGTGATCGGCGGCGCCGAGTTCCTCGCGCAGGGCACGCTATATCCGGATGTAATCGAATCGGTGAGTTTTTCAGGCGGACCGTCCGCGACCATCAAGTCACACCACAATGTAGGAGGTCTGCCTGAGACGCTTGGACTGAAACTGGTCGAACCATTACGGGAACTCTTCAAGGACGAAGTTAGGGCACTCGGGCGCCAGATTGGGCTGCCGGACAGTTTCATCGGACGCCATCCTTTCCCCGGACCGGGCCTTGCCATCCGCTGTCCAGGTGAAATCACGTGTGAGAAGCTCGAGATCCTAAGGAATGCAGACGCGGTCTATATCGACCAAATCCGAAGACATGGACTCTACGACGACATCTGGCAGGCATTCGCTGTGCTGCTACCGGTACGCACCGTTGGCGTCATGGGAGACGGACGCACCTACGATCACGTCTGTGCCATCCGAGCGGTGACAAGCGTCGATGGAATGACAGCTGACTGCTACCCATTCAGCCAGGAGTTTCTCAGCGAGACAGCAACAAGAATCGTCAATGAGGTGCCTGGGATCAACCGGGTCGTGCACGACATCACTTCAAAACCCCCTGGGACCATCGAATGGGAATAGAGCTGGGATCCGTACGCTGGTTGGCCTCCAGTTCCGGACTACTTGCCAGCCCCTTTCCTCCAGTCGAGTCGGGAACCATCAGCTAGCATCGTGAGGTCACGATAGGTTTTTCTTCGCGGATCTGGACGCGACCATCGTCTGGCGCATCATGGTCCTGCCCGAACAGCCGATCCCCGATCACGGACCCGCACTGGACGGGTACCACCGCCGCGAACCTCGCGCTCGTCACGCGGTCGCATGGATTCGATGCCGGTGCCCCGGTTTCGGTCCGGAAACATCTGGCCTGACGGTTTGGGCGGCGATCCACCATCCTTGGGATCATGGCCTGTCTACAGAACCGCTTCTGCCCGATATGCGCACGATGTCTCACTGTCCAGGAAGTCGGACAGGTAATCGACATCGGTCTCCCGAACGCCGCATTCAGCAAATACCTCGCGCCACGATGAAACATGACCAGCCATCACGTTCCATTCATGACGTGCCTGGTCGGCGTCCAAGCCGAAACAGGCAGCGGCAGCGATCGCGTGCTCCCGATCAAACCGGTTCCCGAAAGCGGGATTGGACGATATCTGCATCGCCTGTAGGCCGAGTCCATTCATTTGGGGTGGAATGTCATAGGCGGGAGACAGGCTCCAGGTTCCGTCCTCCTCGCGCAGGAATGCGTGGTTCTTCGAATGATCGTCAGTGTTGTCGAACATGATGTTGAAGGTCATACGCCGGAACAGTTCCAGTTGCTGGCAGGCTGTCACTTCCGGCGCGGCGAACGCCTTCAGGAAACCGGACAGGGCCGCGTAACTCTCAACCTCTTCCCGAGCCATTGCAGTTCGTCCCGAGACCGCATGCCGTCGCGTCGCCGGGTCTCGATCAAACCTGCGGACAAGAAGAACGTGATCGATGTCTCCGGGGATGGTCCGGGATTCGGCGACATCCAGTCCCGCTCTCCGTGCAAGCTCCATCGCGGCATGCTCGATCAGGAGCTGGTCGACGTTACTTTCATGCGGAAACTTCGCGATCCACTCCTGCCCTTCATGTTCGACGAGCATTTTCGGACGGGCCCCTCCAAGGCTGCCAGCGCTCGCTATAAGCTGCCTTTCCCGTTCGTCGATGGGTTCGCGATCAAGCACGCGCCGAATGACCCGTTCGGCCTGGTCCAGGGAAGATGCCTGGATCAGGGGAGGTAGAGGACAGGGATCATACGATACGGGGCTCGCGGAGATCCCAAGCGCACCAAAGCGCCTGTCCCCGGCATACCACAGCTTGTCCAGAGGTGTCATTCTAGAGGGTCGAAAAATGACGCGTATCATCCGCTCTCCCCATCGGTCGGGCATCGCGTCGTCGAGAGCGCCTGTTGCCTCGAGCTGGCCAAATGGTTCATTCAGCTGTCGCCGCCGTGGCATATCCGGTGAGAGGTCGAAACCGACGTCGCGCCACGCCTCGTCCTGGATCAGAAGGCAGCGGCGTCCATTTGCGGACAGGCACACCTCCCCGACATACACGGGCGTATCGGGATGCCCCAGATACCAGCAATGCAGATTGCGTTCGTGCATGGCGTGTTTCTTCCCAATTGGAGTCTCGTCGAACGTGAACACCGGATATAGGCAAAAGTGAAGGATCAGTCAGCTTCCAAGGTTCCAATGCCTGACATCGGCGAATTCATGGCTCCGCCGCCTTCGCGACTACAGTTCAGAAAAGCCGCGAGAAAAGCAACTCAGGATCATGGTATTTCACCGTTGCCAGAGCCACCGCGTTCGGAGTTTGCCGTCACAAACGGGAACAGATTGCGAACAATGGTGCGTTCCTGCCGATCAGACGATTGTCTCTGGTTGCGATGCGGCTTCCGTCGCCAAAGTCCATCGCGATCCCTTTCTCGACAGATGTTTCGGCGAAACCGTCGGTATCCCGCACGTGAATCGGCAGGTCATCGAGACCGCCATCGAAATCCATCAACCGGGTACTGTCATCCGGCTCGAAACTCCAGATGAGTGATCGCTGTTTCTCGGCATACCTTTCACCTGCCTGATAGAGAGAGGTATCCACATCCGCTGTTCCGTACAGGATATTTCTCCAACTACTGCCTGACGCCATAATCGTGCCCATTTCCACAAGCCCCTCGTTAGTCCACCATCACCTCACCCATCCCCCGGAAGTGCAAGACCAGACACGGTGGCAACATATTTCTCCAGCGTATGATGCTGCGGGTTGGCCGGGAAACGACGACAGTCCCCTGCATCGGGACAAGGGAAGCCACCGCCACCTGCTCCGCAAGGATGGAGTCCAGCCAACCACGTAGGAAGAGGCGGGCATTCGGATACAGCGGTCGCCCGGCAGCCGTCCCATGCCCGGTCCGCTGGTGCCCACAAGGTGGGAATTCCACTCCGACACAAAGTGACAGACAGCACACATGGTAACGGGGCAGTTCGTTGGCCATGTGTTGCTCTCAGTCCAAAGAAGTTCTAGCTCTTGCGCCTGACAGTAGTTGGCGGAGTCAGCTCGGTTCCTGACTGGAGTGGAAAGCAATTTTACATGATCGCGCCAAAATCTCGGTTAAATCGGTCCAGGAACAGTGCATTCATCCAAGCACACGTCCAACAAATTTGCCAAACCAGCTCGAACAGGTACGACTCAGGGCATTGGCCATCTTCATAGGTGGTGCATGAACAATGCGCACCCTGTTCGCGCCGCGGTCTGGATGCTCGGCGCAATCTTCAGCTTCACAGCAATGGCCGTAGCTGCGCGTGAATTGAAGGGCCAGCACGACACCTTTGAGATCATGACCTATCGTTCATTCATTGGAATCGCGATTGTTCTTCTTGTTGGCATGAAGATCGGAACACTGGGGCAGATCACCCGGCGCAACCTACAAATCCATGCACTTCGCAACATCTGCCATTTCACGGGGCAAAACCTGTGGTTCTTCGCCGTCGTTTCCGCGCCATTGGCCCAAGTATTCGCGCTGGAATTCACAACCCCGATTTGGGCAATGATCATTGCAACATTTCTCCTAGGTGAACGCCTGACACATATCCGGGTGCTGACTGCCGTCATTGGATTCATTGGTGTGTTGATCGTCGCGCGCCCTGATACTGATGTTGCGTTTTCATCAGGATTGTTGGCAGCAGCCGCTGCTGCAATCGGATTTGCATTCACTGCGGTCTTCACCCGAATGTTGACCCGAACCGAATCCATTACCTGTATTCTCTTCTACCTAACCTTCATGCAGGCAATTCTTGGCCTCGCCAGTGCCGGATTCGACGGTCAGATCACCCTACCCACATACGGGTCGACTCCTTGGCTGGCTTTGATCGGCTGCTCTGGTCTGCTCGCGCATTTCTGCATGACCAAGGCACTTTCAATGGCGTCCGCTGCTGTTGTGATGCCCATCGATTTCGGACGGCTTCCTGTGATTGCGCTCATCGGCATGGCTTTCTACGCCGAACCCTTGGAATGGACAGTGCTGCTTGGCGCCTGCATCATCTTCCTGGGGAATTACACGAATATCCGTGCTGAGACTCGTGGAACCAAATAGCCAAATTGAAGAGGAGAATTATACCGTTGACTGAAATTTGGGTGCCGCGATTGCCCAGTTGCTGCCTTGACTTCAGACACTTTGAGAGAGAGGTTATTGAACACACTGGGCCTTCCTGTCGATTACAGGACGTGAGTCAGACAACCGAGACCGAGGGAGCGGGTCGTTGACGGGGCTGACGGGCAATGCTATCTCTCCAGCATGGCGGATGCCGTGTTCGACGCCCTCGCCATCACGCCCCAGCTCAGGGCCAGGGGCTTCGACCCCGACCCAACCGAGGGAGTCAAGGCCGACCTGCGCCGTGAGACAGGCGCTCGGTTGAACGAGGCATTCTCCGGTTCAAGGGGATCGGTGGCGAAACCATCACGGTTCTCGCTACCGCATTCACCCTCGAGATGCTCGTCGAAACGAGCGCGGCTCTCGCCGCGCTTGCCTCAGGAGGATGATCCCAGTGCGCTGCAGCTGCCTTCGCCCGACCCTCGCCGCCATTCTCGTCGCTGTCCTTACCAGCTGTTCCGGTTCAGAATTTGCGCAGCTGGGCAGCGACTTCGGCGATCACATCGCCCGCCAGTTCGGAGTCGACCCCGAAAACGTCGAAGCCCCCGATGCCGTGCCGAACCGCGCTCGCGCACTCGCCCGCGGTGCAAACCAACTCGTCGCAACCGCCGTCTGGGAGGGTACCCGAAAGATCGGTGCCTCGAACTGCACCGGCGTCCGTTGCACCTGGCCCGACGTCGATGGCCGGCCTGGACGGGCATTCGCCCAGATGATCGCGCGGGACGGCAGGAAATTAAGCACCGCCCCCCTCGCGAATGGCCCCACCGACTTCACTTACCGCCCTGACTTCGACCGTCGGACTTCGGGCAACTGGACTCGTTACAGCGTGGCCGGCATCGCCGAGGAGGACAACTGGGTCGAGGGTCCCGATTCCGCAATCTTCGCCTTTGCCGGAGGTGTGCGCACCGGCTCTCGCCCCACCGCCACAGCGACCTGGACCGGCCCCGCCCGCGCTGTCGCCACCGCACACGCCGTCGGCGGCCCGGTCGCCGGTACGCGTCTTTTCGGTGACGCTGCGCTGAAGTGGACCACCTCGGCGCCCAGCACCGTGGATCTTGATATCCGAAACCTCCGCAACGGGTCGGAAGCTTGGCCGGACCCCGGCCTGACCTTCGAGGATGTGCCGCTCAACACCGCCGGATCCTTCGTTCTGAACGTTGGCGACCGCCGCGTCCGGGGCGCCTTCCAAGGTCCGAAACACGCCGAAGCCGCCGGGGTCTTCGAGACACCGGCACTGGTCGGCAGTTTCATCGGCAAGCGGCCGTAACCCCTCCGGGCCATGCGGGTTGCATAGCCTGTCTGTCGCGTTGGCGAGGCGTTCAACGTACTATTTGCGCGATGCTCCGTGATTGAAGCGCATGCAAACGCTACGCAGCCGAGGCACAGCTGATGGACGTGTTCGCCTTTCGTGAGGAACTCGCCACCGACTACACGCCTTTCCGGAAGCTTCGCCACGATCCACGCCGAAGACATCTTCCGAGAATTTGATGCGGCCTACGTCGCTTGTCCAGCTCAATCCCAACTCCGAGCCCTGCGCATATATCAGCGCCTTGGTTAACGCCGGCAAACTCGATGCGGAGTGCGCAAGGACAAGCCGTTCGGTGGGCACCTTCCACTGCTCCGTCACCAAGCCGACGCAATCGAAATCGCTAGGCGGGCCGAAAGCTACGTCCTGACCACAGGTGCCGGCTCAACTAAGTCACTCGCCTACGTGCGCGTCACTCACTGCCCTCACGTTCGCGATGATTGGGTCGGCCGTCTGTCTTCCCATGATGCGCTTCCCTGAACTCGCCATGTGCGCAGATCATCAGCGGCCCTTAGCTCGTCCGCTGGCAAACCTGTTCAGTCCAGACGGGCATGGTGGCACAGGCGACAGGAAAGGCTCTCGGTGCCGAACCTGATTTTGCGACCCTTCGATGAACAACGGACGGGTCAGTGTGGCTTGGCAGGGAGCGGTGGCCGCTCTGGCCAGCGTTCCCAACCTTCAAAGCGCTGCTCAAGATCAGCGCTTTGAGAACTGGAAGCTTCGGCGAGCCTTTCGTTTCCCATACTTCTTTCGCTCAACAACCCTGGAATCCCGAGTCAGAAAACCCGCGGCCTTGAGCGCAGGGCGGAGCGACGGGTCGTAGAGCTGCAAAGCCTTCGAAATACCGTGCTTAACCGCGCCCGCCTGACCGGACAGGCCGCCGCCCTTCACCGTCGCACGCACGTCGAACAATCCCTCGACGCCTGCGACCGAGAATGGCTGGCGCAGGATCATCTGTAGCACCGGCCTCGCGAAATAGGCCGACAGCTCCTTTCCGTTGACGATGACCAAGCCCGACCCGGGCTTGATCCAGACACGGGCAACGGCGTCCTTGCGCTTGCCGGTCGCGTAGGAACGGCCGAGTTCGTCGCGCACCGGCTCCTGCACCGTGCTCGTCTCTTTGGAGACGGCAATTCCCTGCGCTTCCGCTGCGCTGGACAGCTGGTCCTGAAGTGCATCCAATTGTTCAGCCATTACGCGGTCCTCACATTCTTGCCGTTCATTGACCTGACATCCAGCACTTCAGGCGACTGCGCTTCATGAGGATGCTTTGGGCCGGCATATATCCGTAGATTGGTCATCTGCCTTCGCGCCAGACGGTTGCCCGGGAGCATGCGTTTGACAGCCATCGTCAGGACACGTTCCGGACGGTCGCTTTCCAGAATCTCGCTGGCTTTTCGTGACCTGATGCCGCCCGGATAACCCGTGTGACGCCAATAGGTCTTCGCCGCACGCTTGTTGCCGGTCAACTGAACTTTGTCGGCATTGATAACGATGACGTTGTCACCCATATCCATATGAGGGGTGAAGCCCGGCTTATGCTTTCCACGCAGGCGTCCAGCGATGATCGCGGCCAGACGGCCTAGCACCAAGCCGTCAGCGTCGATCAATATCCAGTTCTTTTCTATGTCCGCCGGAGTGGCGGTGTAGGTCTTCATGTCGTTGCCCCAGGTCGAGGAGAATCTCAGCCGTCGCGTTCTATGTGATCCTCTGATACAGTCAAGTGCCAAGAGTGTGAAATTTTCAGTTGAAATACCATTGGTTAGATATGGGGTATTATTTTACCTCAATTTGTGTCAATTGAACGCCACGGTCCCGAACCTTCCTCGGATTGGCGCATCGCGCTGGATCTCACCCCGGATCGCTTGGGGGAATCGAATAGGTCAGGGACGCTCGGGCAACGGGTGCACCATCACCATCGGAAAATACCAGCACGTCCCCTACAGCGAGCGTCTTGCCGAGTTTCAGGAGCCGGGCCCTGCAGATGAGATCCCTATCCGCGTACGGTTTGCGCATGAAGTCGATCGAGCAGTTTGTGGTCACGGCGAGCGCCACAGGACCGATCCGGCTCAGTATCGCAAGATAGATCGCGACATCAGCCAGCGCGAACATGGATGGCCCCGATATAGTGCCACCAGGGCGCAGATTGGGGTCGAGTGCCGGAAGGGGCGAAAAACCCCTTCAGGCGATTTCGGCTCCCTCTCCAGGCCAGATGTACTGGCCGATGAGAAGGATATGCTCCCATCCGAGGGGCGAGATATGCGCGAGCAGTTTATCAGGCGTTTCCAGACCCGCGCGCCTGCGCTGCATGACGGCCGCGCCGAGCTGCCGCGTGTTCCAGAATATGATTATCGCCGTCAGCAGGTTCAGGCCGGCGAGACGGAAGTGCTGGCTCTCGGTTGTCCGGTCCCGGATCTCGCCCTGGCGGCCGATCCGCAACGCGTTCTTCAGGGCATGGTGTGATTCGCCCTTGTTGAGGCCGATACTGGCCCGTCGCTGCATGTCGGTATCCAGCGCCCATTCAATCATGAACAGCGTCCGCTCGATCCGTCCGACCTCCCGCAGCGCTATGGCCAGGTCGTGCTGGCGCGGCCGGGCCGACAGCTGCTTCAGCATCTGGCTCGGCGGTACCTTGCCGGAGAGCATCGTGGCGGTGCAGCGAAGCACATCGGACCAGTTGTCGATGACCGTCATTTCCCGGATTCTGTCCCCGGTCACGCCTTTGAGTTCTTTTGGGACGCTTCCGGGATCGAAGACGTGGAACCTCTTGGATGGCAGGTCCCGGATGCGGGGGATGAAGAGATAGCCCAGCAGCGAGCTGGCCGCGAACACGAGATCGGTGAACCCGCCCGTGTCCGTGTAGTGTTCCCTGATCCGCTTTCCGGTCTCGGTCAGGCACAGGCCGTCCAGAATGTACGGCGCCTCGCTCACCGTGGAGGGTATGGCGGCGATCCAGAAAGGTCCGAACTGATCGGACAGATGGGTGTAGGCTTTCAGTCCCGCATCCTGACCGTATCTGGCGTTGACCAGGTTCATGGCCTCGCCCTGGCGCGCGGCCGGAAAGAACTGCCCGTCGCTGGATGAGGTCCGGCCCGAGCCCCAGTGCCGGGCCATGGGCAGTCTGGACTGCGCCTCGATCACCATGGCCAAGGCCTGGTTGATCGCCCCGTTCTCGACGTGCCAGCGCGACAGGCGGGACAGCTGGAGATAGTCATGCGAACTGGTCGCCTCGGCCATCTTGCTCAGGCCAAGGTTCAGCCCTTCCGCCAGCAGGACATTCAGCAGCCCGATCCTGTCCCTGCAGGGGGTGCCCGTGCGCAGATGCGTGAAAGGCTCGGTGAAGCCCGTCGCGCTGTCCACGTCGAGAAGGATATCCGTGATCCGGGCATTGGGCAGACGCCGGTACAGATCGCGGACCAGCTCACCGGCCTCTTCGGGCACATCGGCCTTCAGGCGCTCGATTCGCAGCTCGCCGGCTTCGATGATGCCGTTGGGAAGGGCGCCGTTCCTGACCGCCGCCGCGAGACGGGCCAGTCCATCCTCAAGCCGGCGTCTGCGATCCCTGATCCAGGCGCCGGGTTCCAGTGGAATCGTGAGTTCCGGCATGGCCTGCGCCACCTCGACCGGCACGAGCACCTGTCTTGTGTCGGCATACCGGCGGGCATGTGCCAGCCAGATGTCGTTGGACCGGAAGGCTTCACGCAGATGGCACATCACCGCCACGGTCCAAAGCCGCTCCATGTCGGTTTCCGGCTTTCGCATCTGTTCCCGCCACTTTGACCGGGGTGCCAGGAAAGGCATCGACCGGGAGGGAATGTCCAGCCCGTCCCGGATAATGGCTGCGGCATCGAGCAGGGGCTGGGCCGCGGTACCGCCCCTGATATCCAGCGCGTTCAGCATGCGTCTCGCATAGAGCCTGAAACTGTGGAACCCCTTCACGATATGGTCCAGGGGCTCGGCCTTGGCGGTCTGCCCCAGTCTGGTGGCCTTGGCGACAAGCGTCCCCAGCCCGTCCCAGCCGCAGGACGCGTCAACCGCGCCGGTCAGGGCCGCGTCATCGCCCCTTGCCAGCAGCAGCGCCGCGCCCAGCGATCCAAAACCGGCCAGTGTGCCGGAGATGTCCGCCTGCGCCTCCCTGACCCGAAGTTCACAGTGTTTCCTCGCCTCCCGCCATGCCCGGCCCACGATCCGGTCATGTGTTTCGACGACGACATCCGCAATGGAAGCGCGCCACTCCACGACGCAGGTGGCCAGAATGGCGAGGCGGCGGTCACCGGTGATCTCCTGAAGACCGCCCGTGAAGTACCGTTCGCCCTGGCGCCGCAGGCGTTTGATCCGGTGGGGTGGGATATCATCAAGGACCGCGGGCGGGAGGTCGATCCCCTGCAGGAACTCCAGCCGGTCGAGCTGGCGGTTGAGATCGGCCGTGTTTCGACCCACCTCGAACTGGCGCAGCCAGACGAATCTGCTGATCCTGCCATCCGCGTCCTCGTTGATGAGGCTGTCAAGGCGGTCGCGCATCCCGCCTTTCAGGCGAGCGACGATCCGGGCGTCGATCCGGCGCTCGGCGGAGACCAGGGCACCGGCGCACAGCCTCTCGATGGTCGAGATGCCGGGCAGGATTATCCGCTGACGCCGGCATTCCGCCACGAAGTCACTCACGAGGCCTTCGTTTGATTCCGCCGCTTCGGCCTGCTGGCCGATCCAGGATTTCATCCTCTTCGCCCGCTTGCCCGTGAACATCCTGTACCCGTAAATCCCGCGCAGGGCCGAGAGATGCTCGTACCTGGTGTTCTCGCGGCTTGCGTATGGCAGAAGATCCTCCGTCCTCAGCCCGATCTGGGCGGCGACGAAACTGGACAGGGCTTCGGGGATCAGTTCGCCCGGCCTCAACAGCCGCCCCGGATAGCGGAACGCGCAGAGCTGCAGCGCGAAACCGATCTGGTTTTCCGGTCTCCGTCGTAACCGGATGTGTTCGATGTCGTCATCCGCCAAGGTATAGTGACGCAGCAGGGACGCCCCGTCAGAGGGCAGGTCGAAGAGAGAGGCCCGCTGGCGGGCCGTCAGGACATTGCGTCTTGGCATTCAGTCTGTCCTCCTTGAAGGGTGGTCTGTCAGGGACGGTTGCCCTATGATGGATTTCAATGGGTTACACACCGAAAATCCAGTGGGGTTCAAATGGGACGGTCAGCCGCCATCTACGCCCGTGTCTCGACCGCCGACCAGAGCTGCGACCGGCAGGTCGCCGACCTGAAGGGATTCGCCCGTCGCTGCGGTTATGAGGTTGTCGGGGTTTTCGAGGAAACCGCTTCGGGAGCCTCGGCCTCCCGCCGCCTCCGCAGGCAGGTGATCGACCTTGCCCAGGCCCGCCGGATCGACGCCATCCTCGTGACCGAGCTCTCCCGGTGGGGGCGGTCGACCCGGGATCTGCTCGCCACCCTGGAAATGCTATCGGGCTGGAATGTCTCACTGGTCGCGATGCACGGCCTGACATTCGAACTGGACACCCCGCACGGACGGATGATGGCCACAATGCTGGCGGGCATCGCGCAGTTCGAGCGCGACCTGCTGGGCGAGCGCGTCAGGTCAGGACTGGCGGCGGCGAAGGCGCGGGGAAAGAAACTCGGTCGCCAGCCCGGGCAGAGACCGAAATCGGACAGGCTCGCGCCGAAGGTCATCCGGGCCGTCGGGGAGGGCCGGAGCTACCGATGGATCGCGCACGACCTCGGAATCAGCAAGAACACCGTGCTTGAAATCATGAAACGGCATCGGGCAAGTCCTTAACGGGGTTTTTCGCCCCTTCCGGCACTCGACCCGAGATTGCGGTCAGAAACATGCAGTCTGAGACTGAGGCTGTCCGAGGTGACATCCTCCACCGTGTAGTCCGGCGCGACCTGCGGGAAGTGTTCAGACATGAATGCCGCCAGAGCATCGCGGTCCATCTTGAGTTCCATGCTTCCCCCATCGACTGAATCTCCGTAGAACTGCAGGTAAAGTGAACGGAGGACAAGATGGCATTGTTGGAACGCAACGACCGCAACGCGGTTGCGCATATCACGCTGAACTCGCCCGGAAACCTCAACGCGCTCAGTGATGCGATGATCGCGGCGATTCAATCCGCATTCGAAACCCTGTCTGAAGAAACCGGAATCCGAGTCATCGTCCTGAAGGGAGCAGGTAAGGCGTTCTGCGCCGGCCATGATCTGAAAGAGATGACAGCGGGCCGTAAGGCGAAGGATGGCGGAGCCGCATACTTCGCGGATCTGTTCGCGCGCTGCGCCGCCATGATGCAGTCAATTCCGCGGCTCCCACAGCCGGTGATCGCCGAGGTTCACGGAATTGCCACAGCGGCGGGATGCCAGCTGGTGGCAAGTTGCGACCTTGCGGTAGCGGCCGAGGGAACCAGATTCGGCGTGAATGGAGTCAACATTGGACTATTCTGCTCAACACCAATGGTTGCACTCTCACGCAATGTTCCCCGCAAGCATGCATTCGAGATGCTCTCCACTGGACAGTTCATCGATGCCAACAGGGCCTGTGAACTCGGCTTGATCAATCGGGCAGTTCCACCCGAATCACTTGCCGACGAGACCGCGGCACTCGCGAACCTCGTCGCCAGCAAGCTGGGATCCGCTGTAAAGGTCGGCAAGCGCGCGTTCTACGAACAGATCCAGATGCCGCTCGAGAGGGCCTACGCATACACCGGCGAGGCAATGGTCGAAAACATGTTGAATCGGGACACGGAGGAAGGGATATCCGCGTTTCTCGAGAAGCGGCAGCCAGCATGGGCCGAGTAGAAGCGATGGGCTGAATCCTCACACGCAGTGCATGATTCAGGGCACATCCCCAATGAGCGCCACCAAGCGCCGCAGTTCACCGGTGTCAACCGCCTCGCAGACGGTAGAGTTCGCTGAACTTGTCTACGAGATAGTCCAGGAGCGGTTCGACGGAGGGCGCGAACCCGCAAGCCTCGGTGATCGTATCGATGGGTTCGCGAAGACTGCCATGCTGTTGAAGGTTTTCCCGCAACCAAGTCGTCGCCGGAACGGTGTCTCCTTTGGATAGGTGTTCATCCAGATCAGGAAGGTCACGTCGCACCGCCTCATGCAAGCATCCAGCATAGACGTTTCCAAGCGTATATGTCGGAAAGTAACCGAAAAGTCCGGATGCCCAGTGAATGTCCTGCAGTACACCATTTGAGGGTCTGTCAACAGCTACGCCGAAGTCAGCCTCGAAACGAGAATTCCAGGCCTCCTGCAATTCATCGACTTCAAGCGCTCCCGAAATCAAATCCCGCTCAAGATCGAATCGCATCATGATGTGCAGGTTGTAGTGCAGTTCGTCGGCCTCGGTACGGATGAAGCCGGGCGAAACACGGTTGACCGTCCCAAAGAAAGCATCGGCATCCAGAATGCCGAAATCACCGAACAGCCTCTCCATACGGGTGAAGAGATGCCCGGTGAACGCACGGGACCGGCCAAGTTGGTTTTCGTAGATTCGGCTCTGGCTTTCGTGCACTCCCATCGACGCACCCCGCCCTACTGGCGTCAGCCCATGCTCTCGGGAAACACCCTGCTCATATGCGCCGTGGCCCGTCTCATGGATGGTCGCGTAAATGCAGTTGAAAGGGTCGCGAGGATCCGAGCGCATTGTGATGCGCACGTCCATGCCGCTTCCGGACGAGAATGGGTGAACCGCCCGGTCTATGCGGCCGCGCGTAAAGTCGTATCCGAACGTCTCCGCCATCTCGCGGCTGAGGCGAGTCTGGATTTCCTCGTCAAACGAATGATCGAGCGGTGCGGGCTGATGATCGGCTCCAAGAACACGGTCGGCCAAAGTGACGAGGCCCGGGCGCAGCGCACCGAACATCTCGGCGAGTCCGGCTTCCGTGGCCCCTGGCTCATAGCCGTCGAGCAACGCATCGTAAAGTTCGCCGCCATCAGCTAGCGCAGCAGCCTCCTGGCGCCTGAGATCCAGTATCCGCTCAAGCGCGGGCGAAAACTCGGCGAAGTCCTCATCCCTACGGGCTCGCTCCCACCTGTCATGTGCGAGGCTTGTGGCACGTGCGATCTCAGCGGCAAGTTCGGCAGGTACCTTGGTGGTCCGCTCGTACTCCCGGCGGATAAGGCGTAGGTTCGCCGCGCCGGCTTCGTCGCGTTCACGTCCATCTACCGCCGCTAGCCACTCTTCTATCCTTGGATCCGCTCGGCGGGCATGCAGCGTCGCCTCGATCGCAGCCATTTCCTCGGCACGCTGTTCGGTTGCGGCCGGAGGCATGACGGTTTCCTGATCCCAGGCAAGCCGTCCAGCCACTTCCGCCAGCGCCTGCGTCCTGCGCACAAAGGCCATGAGATCGTCATAGTCAGACATCAGAGAGTTCTCCTAACCGATTGCGCCGCCGGATAGCGCACCTGATGCCGTAGAAGCAGCACGGTCACCCAAAGCACCAGAGCGATGATCTGGTGAAGTATGGCCAGTTGCCATGGTGCAGATGACATCACCGTCACGATTCCAAGTACAACCTGTCCGACGAGAATCGTGGCCATCCACTTGACCACCTGTCTGGTGCGGTCATGGCCACTCCTGCGCGCAGCGACCCATAGGCCAATGGTAACCGCCACGAGCACGTAGCCACAGATGCGATGCATGAACTGAACCGTTCCATCGTTCTCGAACAGGTTCCTCCACCATGGATGGATCTGCCACATGTCCGGCGGAAAGACACCGCCGGACATGAACGGCCAGTCGGTGTAGTTTCGACCCGCATCGAGTCCCGCAACCAGTCCACCAAGAAGTATCTGCAGGAAGGCGGTGCCAACCAGCGCGGCTGTGTATGGACCCAGTTGCGGTTCCCGGCCGCGTCGCGCCTGCATCAGTTCGCGGGCCGGGCGGGAAAGATCAAACACAAACCAGGCAATCAGCCCAAGGATCAGAAACGCCATGCCAAGGTGCACCGAAAGTCGGTAGCTCGCCACATCGACGACGGAACCAACCAGCCCGGAACTGACCATCCACCATCCAACGACGCCCTGGACCCCTCCCAGAGCTCCCAAAACCAGCAGTCGTCTGGTCCAGCCTGCCGGAATGCGTCGGGTGGCCCAGAAAAAAAGGAACCCTGCGGCCCAGACCACCCCAATCGCCCGCCCTAGCTGACGGTGCCCCCACTCCCACCAATAGATCACCCTGAATTCCTCAAGGCCCATCCCTCGGTTCTGCAGACGGTATTCCGAAGTGGTCTGGTATTTCGCGAACTCGGTTTCCCAGTCGCTCGAGTTCATTGGCGGTAGCGCCCCGGTCACCGGGCGCCATTCCGTTATGGAGAGTCCGGAGTCGGTCAGTCGGGTCAGCCCGCCGACCACCACCATTACAGCTACAAGCGCGAATAGCGCGATCAGCCAGACCCGAAGCGCTCGCCGGTCTTCCCGCACCTTCCTGTCTATGGCTCCCGGCCTGCGAACACGAGGCTCAGCGGTTTTCTCCGCATCGAACTCTTCGAAGATGGACCGTTTCTGGTTCATTCCCGCTTACTCGCTGGACCTTTGAGGGAGTTGCGACCCTGATATGACAATTGCGCTTGCGGAGGCTACTGGCCCCCCATGCCCGCCGCAAGTCAGTTGCGGGCCCTCCAGCGGACCATCTGACGCAGGATGCCGTGAAGAATCTGCACATCCGAGCGCGTGAGCGGCATCCGACTCCAGAGGTTACGCATCACTTGCTTCATGCCATCGGCCTTCTCCTTTGGGAAGAAGAACCCCGCCTGGTCAAGTCGGTTCTCATAATGTTCGGCGAGCTTTTCAACCTCCAGTCCAGTGGCCATCTCGGCAACAGGCGGTTCATCACCTTCGAGTGGTGTCTCGATGGTCTGGCGACGCCATTCATAGGCAATCAACAGGGCACATTGCGCGAGATTCATTGACGGGAATCCAGAGACAGTCGGAACGCAGACGATGGCGTTCGCCCTTGCGATGTCATCGTTTTCGAGTCCGGCTCGCTCCGGCCCGAACAGAACGGCGATTCTCTCCCCGTCGACGAGTCTTTCCGCCGCTTCCCGCATAGCGCCTTCAGGAGTTAGAATCCGCTTGACCAGACCACGTGGTCGGGCAGTGGTCGCGTAGACTGTTGTTCGGTCCGCAACTGCGTCCGCGGTGCTGTCAAATACCACCGCGTCATCAAGCAGTCTGCCCGCCCCGCTAGCCATAGCCACAGCGTTTTGGTTCGGCCAGCGGTCACGCGGGTCCACCAGTCGCATCTGGGACAATCCAAAGTTCGCCATGGCCCGGGCCGCAGCGCCAATGTTCTCTCCAAGTTGCGGGCGAACCAAAACGAAACAGGGCTGCATCCTTAACTCCTGAACTGAACTTGCGGGTCATAAGCCGGAATTCAGAACCCAGCAAGCGAACGCGTCGCGAACTTCAGGAAGGCGGCCACCCCGGTGGAACAGACGTATCGGGCGAATCTGACGCTACTTCGGCAGAGATTCCCGCAATTGCCGATCACTTACCGATGTCGGACATGGTGCACCCTGCGCGGAATCGCGACTGAAAGTCTGTGGACGCCCGGAATTCAATCGGTCAGGTTTGGTCGTATTCCGCGGATTACAAAATCTTCGACCGAGCCCTGTAGCCAATCGACTGTCAGTTGGATGACTTCCTCCATTGGCCGCTTTTCCTTGCCGCGCAATGAACATTCCCAAACCGTCAACCTTCGCCAGCCCTGTTCGGCGAGCACAGCCATAACTTCCCGGTCGCGTTCCCTGTTCCGGTCGATCTTTGCCTTCCAGAAGTCTGTCCTGCTTCCCGGGAGACGGAACATCGGACAGTCATGGCCATGCCAGAAGCAGCCGTGCACGAAAATCACTGCCCGATACTTCCGCAATACGAGATCGGGACGTCCAGGGAGCCTCTTTGCATGAAGGCGATACCGGATTCCATGCGCATGGAGTGCCCTGCGAATCACCATTTCAGGTTTGGTGTCCTTGCCACGGATAGATGACATGATTCGGCTTCTGGTGGCTCTGTCGACCGTATCAGCCAATTCACGGTCCGCCTTCAGCCAGGTCCATGCCCAGGTTGGGCGACCTTTCAATCAATACAGGATCATGGTTCAGTCGAGGCATCGAGGGCAGTCCTGATTGTGGTGTGGGCCTGGAAGAGTCCTTTATTCACACGCGGCAGTGGGAATTGGAAGTGAGTCCGATGCCTTTTAGGCCAGAAGGCGAAAGACGAGCCAGTGTTTCCGAAAGCCGCTGATTACGCCGGCCCGGCAGTCCACTTCGCGGATCCCGGCGCGTAAGAAGGAACAGGTCGACGCGGGGATGAACCGTGTGGGTTGACCCACAGGACACGCGTTTCATACGTCAGATGGCTTGGCTGCGCGAAGGTACCGGTATATAGGCTGCGGCTGGCAAGGGGTGCAGAATGTTCGAATCAGAACGACCACAGTTCTATCTGGTCACGCCGTCTGAATTCGATTCCCCAAGCTTTACCAAATCTTTGTCAGCCGTACTTGATAGCGTGGAGATCGCGTGTCTACGGCTGAATCTGTCTTCCAACGACGAGAGCTATGTTCAGCGTAATTGCGATGCATTGAGGGATGTGACTCATGCCCGGGATGTTCCATTGGTGATTGATACCCACTTCCAGATGGTGGAACGTGCTGGCCTTGATGGAGTTCACCTTCGTTCCGGCTCCCGGTCCGTTCGTTCCATCCGAGCGGCGCTCGGCCTAGATGCAATCATTGGCGCCT
Source organism: Paracoccaceae bacterium (assembly GCA_965203605.1). Classification (GTDB taxonomy): domain Bacteria; phylum Pseudomonadota; class Alphaproteobacteria; order Rhodobacterales; family Rhodobacteraceae; genus JAPOUP01. The sequence continues at coordinate 1,242,533 of OZ241902.1, forward strand.
ATTGCGGCAGTTCCCGGCATGATGGAATGATCGCGGCCGAATCCGGTGCGGACTATGTGTCTTTCGGGCCCGTTGCTCCAACCTCCCTAGGCGATGGAGGCCATGCGGAGTATGAACTGTTCGCTTGGTGGACTGAAATGATCGAAGTCCCGGTCGTTGCGGAGGGAGCCCTCGACCTCGAAAACATCGGCATATTTGCCTCTGTTACTGATTTCATTGGCATAGGGCCCGAGATCTGGGGAAAAGAGGATCCCGTGGCAGCGGTCCGGGAGTGGGAAAAGGCGATCACATGACTTCGCCAGCTGGAAATTCGACACCATGCTAGGCAGTTGAGTCAGTGCTGTCGCATTCGGATAGACTCCAGCAATGATGAAACGCATTCAAGACCTACCTGTAGATATCTGGAATCAATAACAAACATCTTTGGTCATCAACCGACTTCGTATCGAGCCCTGAATTAGATTACAGTTTGGAGAGTCCTCGTTGACCTCGACATCCAACTATGTCCTTCGTCAGCGCCGAAGGTTCTCAATGATATCTGGTTGACTTTGGCTTGCCTGCGCACCCGACAGGAGCGCACAGAGGAGATCCGAACGCGTCTTTCCGGCAATTCCAGCCAGAAATTCTTTTCTTTCATGCCCCATTCCAGTCCGAAGTGCAACACCAGTGGCGGTGGTGACCGGTTCCGCTGCCGCATGATGTTGCGGATTGGCCAGGAAGCGGCGACAGTCCCCTTGTCGGGAAGAGGGAGACCGCCATGCCCGAGGGCCAGCGCCACCTGACCCATGGGGATGGATGCCGGATCGGCGCGCTGAAGAAAAGCGGGCTGTCGGACGGGGCGATCGCGGCCCGTCCGGGCCGTGACCGTTCGTCGGTCTGGCGGGAGCTGCGCCGGAACGGCGGGGATTCGGGCTACAGCCCCGGCGAGGGGCGGGGGAAAGCGGAGGCGCGCCGCAGCGCCGCCTCGTCGGTCCCCCGCAGGATGACGCCCGAGCGCCGGGCGCATGTGGAGACGTGCCTGACGGAGGGCTGGAGCCCGGAGCAGATCGCGGGACGGCTTCGGCTGGAGGGCGGCTGGGCGGTGGGCCGCCAGTGGACATCCGGGTATCTGAAGGCCGACAGGAAGGCGGGCGGCGGGCTGTTCATACTGCTGCTCCGGGGAAAAGGCCGAACTGGCGTGGCAGGCGGCACTCGGGCCGGGGCCACATCCCGGGCCGGGTGGACATCCCGGAGAGGCCGGATGAGGTGGAGGGCAGGGAGCGTGTGGGCGACTGGGAGGCGGACACGGTCATTGGGAAAGGCCACAGCGGGGCGGTGGTCTCCCTTGTGGACCGCACCTCGAAACATACGTTTCCTCAGAGGGCTGGCCGCCGGTTATGTCGGATGGCTAAAATACCGATTCTCCTTCGTAGACCAGCGGTTCGTTGAATGCCTTGAAGAAGCGCGATTGCAGGATCATATGGCTCAATCCACTCAAGAACTGGAGCAGTTACGATCCAGTTGCGCGGGGAATGGCAGCTGCCTTACCCTTTCTTGATCCTTTCCGCCCCGCCAGCAGCTTTGGGGATCTGGCTGAACTCGAACGACTTCTGGTACGCCTGTAACTCCAACCGAATTTACAGTATCTGGACTCTCGAACCTCGCCAAAAGATTGCATGCCCGTCGCCAACCATTTGCAGTTACGACTGTGATCCACACATCTGGTTCCACATCCGCCAAAGCCATTCCTGAGGCAAATGGAACAGTCATCGAGGTATGGATAAGTGGGGGATGCGTCCGAAGCGGATACCCATCCCAAGGTTCCATCGAACTCTTTGTCGAGATGATACAGCCACAACCCGAACTTGTTATCTACGGTGAATCTCCCTTCGCACATGCATTGGCTAGGCTCGAAGCCATTCTTGGATGGTCGGTGGAAAAGCCCGACCCGGCAACGGCAGTTAGTGTTCTGTCGCACCGCCAAGTCCGTATGGTGGTCGTCGCGACCCAAGGCAATGGTGACATCGCCGCGCTGCGTAAGGCACTTGCACTGGAAGCACAGTTCGTTGCTTTCGTTGCCAGCAAACGCAAATTCTCAAGCCTGGCTCGCAAGTGAAGGGATACCGGAAGAGGCGATTTCCGCCGTCCAGTCACCTGCCGGCATACCCATTGCCGCGGTCACATCCGATGAGATCGCCCTGTCGATTCTGGCACAGCTGACCCATGAGCATCGCAGCCAAAAGCGAGTTGGAAGTGGGAAGGAAAGTTGAACCACTGGCCGCTTCAACGGGCGCAGGCCTTTCTCGCGGCATGGTTCAAGCCAATGTAGAAGCCCCCTTCCGGCACCTGTCGCGAGGCAACTTTTCGCGCCAGCGACAAGATCAGATTCGAGGGTTTCGAAGTCGGATCATTGGAGTTAAGGGATCTTCCAGGTATCGAACTGCCAAATTGAATGGGCGCCACGAATTCCACCGGGAACGCATTGATAGGTGGCTATCCGGCCATACCCGCACGTACCGCCTCTTCACACGCAAGTGCCAAGGCCTTTCGGTCCACATAATCCGCGACCCGCAACGGTGGGTGGAGTGTAACCTCGACAGTCCCTTGCCGACGTGCCGAGAGAACCCTCAGGAGATGCGTCCCGAGGTCCATTTCCCCCCACCAGCAGTAGAATTCAGGATCCTCGCCTTCAGGTGCTTGGTAAACCATCGTCGCGGGTTGGATCCAAGCCACATTTTTCATTTCTTCTGTAAAGAATGGTGCGAACAAGGTTGATTTAAATGGGAGTACCAGACTTCCATCCGTTGATGTCCCCTCTGGGAAAAACAAAAGTCTGTTTCCCGAGCAAAGGCGGTCTAGGAGCATCTTCTTTTGAGAGGCAGCTTCCGTTCTGCGGCGGTTGATGTGAATCGTACCTGCCGCCCGCGAAAACCAGTTGATCACTGGCCACTCGGCAACCTCGGACTTGGCCACAAAGAAGACACTGAGTCCAGCGTTCAGAGCAAGAATGTCGATCCACGACAGATGATTGGCCACGACAGCACCCGGCCTATCCATTGGCTTGCCATACCCACGATAGCGAATACCCATTGCAATCAATGCAAATCGACCAAAGTACTGCGGGAAATACGTTGTCCAAGGGCGGCGACGGCCCCAGATCGGGCGCTCGATAATCCGAGCCAGCAATAGCCCTCCCAAGCAGACGAATGCGATGATCGCGAACGCGATTCCGCGACAAATGGCCCGTGCATAATCCGATGCACCGATCCGCGTCTCAAACGGTTTTGTTCCTGCACCCCAAGTCACCATAATGGTGCCCGATCACGGGTATATATGGTGAGCTGGCTGGGATTCAGGCGCTCGGTGTCGAGAATCAGACAAACGTCTGTCGTATTGAACGCATGGTCGATCCAAGCCCCCTGACCGACGAATCCCCCAAGGCGCAAATAGGCTTTGATTAGAGCGGGCGTTGCCAGCATTGCGGCGCGTCGATCTATGGCCTCAAGAGGAAGCTGGTCCATCGGATGCGCATTCCTGCGACGGGCAACCACCCGCAGGTCGGGTGGTGCCAAATGTCGGTGATGGAGATAGGCCAGCGGCTCAATCAATGAGTCGAAATCAGTCCCGTGAAATGACGCGACTCCAAACAGCACTTCAACCTTATGGTGATTGACATAGGCGACAAGCCCGCTCCACAGCTCATACATCGCCGTGCCACCTCGGTAGTCAGGGTGGACACATGATCTTCCCAATTCAAGCAATCGCCGCCCACTTCTCCAAAGTACGTCGAGGTCATATTCCTCCTCGGAATAGAAGCGGCCAATCCGCCTTGCGACCTCACCACGCAATAGACGATAGACTCCGACGACCTGGTCTTTTTCGGCGCGATTTCTGTCGAGGAGCAGCAGATGGTCGAGATGTGAATCGAATTGATCCTGTTCCAGCTTGAGCACACGGTCACCATCCGCACCAAGCTCTTCCACGAAGACCATGTATCGCAACCTTTGGGCCGCCCGTAGATCCGAATTCGAATCCGCAAGTTTCAGGTGAAAGTCCGGACCTGATACATCCATCTTTGGATAGTAGCCTCCATCAATTCAGAGTTCGATTTATGGGATGTCAAACAGCATCGTAATGAACCGCATCAACCGATAGCGTCGAGGTCTCTCTTTTTTTTGAGAGCCGCACTTCCACTCCTCCTCTCTTGGGAAAAACATCCCCAAACTAATGATTCCATACCATCGCCAGAATCTTGACTGACTCCTGTCCAAATGACTTGAACGCCAAATTGTCGCCCGCCCTCGCTGCCCTGACCGTCCCCCGGTAAACACCTCCGGTCTCGTATGTGCAGGTCTGGAGTTCACTCCCGCGAAAGGCCCGCCACCGCACGGGTGTATGGGCCCCGAAGCACGACACCGGCTATAATCGCGCTCCTGCGGACGAAGCTCTCGCGACGAGTGAGGGTGGGACTCAGGTTTCGGCAACAAAGGAGTCCGCCTCGACTGAAATCGCTTCCAGTGAAACGTCGGAAGACTCTTTCCTGCCTGTCCTAATCGTGGGAGCCGGCTTTTGCCATGCGACCAGAACCGCCCCGTATCTACCGTAAAATGCGGGAACAAGTTGTTCCAAATCGGCAATGAAGTTCGATTGCTGGGTAAACCGTGTGCCCGTAAATTTCGATTCGAAGAGGTGAAAAGACTTGGCTGCCAAATGTTTCTTGCCTTCGTCGACGATCCCAGCATCATTACGCAGATCCACGACTGAATGCTGAGTCGAGGCACTTCGTTTAGGCCAAGAAACCCGCAAGTAAAGATCGGTGACATCATCCTGTTTGATCTGCCGGAGTAGCCAGTTCAAACGCGCTTTGCTGGACTTCCTGTCTTCAGGCGCGGCCAGCGTCATTCCAACATCGATACAACGTCGTGCGAGATCGACGACAATGTCCAGCGGAGCGGCAGCGTCGGGGACCTCCAAGGATACAGAAAGTTGCTTGTTATCCCGCAGGTTCGCCAGTTCGTCTTTAAGGCGTTGAGCCGGGTTACGCAGATGGTTTCTTGACAACCGCTGGATGACTTGAGTTTCGGTTTGGCGGCTCAATATCAGTGAAAGGTCACGTGTTTCCTGGTGCCAGGCCTCAACTACGTTGATCGCTTCATTTGAATTTGCCGACACACTACCGCCTGCGGAAATTAGTCTGTTTAGTTCGACCCAATCCCTTGGCATGCGGTCAAAGCCACGCACGCCCGCACTTTCGTGGGCCAGGAAGCGCCTAAACTCATTCAATAGGACAAGTTGGTCATGATTGTCGATTGACGCTCGGCTGATCAGCAAGTCAGTGGTGGTGAGGACATGCATCCATGACCAATGGATGACCGGGATCTTTGAGCGGCTTTTCCGGACTTCCTCAAGCGGATGTATGGTTGGCGCTGTAGCAAACTGGTTGGAAATGGTTATGACGCAATCGATATCGTTTTCCTTGGCCAGATTTCGGTATCGTTCTATCTGATCGACCTCTAGTTCCCTGTTTCCTATCTTGGCTTCAACAAAGGCTCTCCACTCACGTTTCCCGATGCGGAGAACGATCAGGCCATCAGGTCGTTCGCGGATTTCCGAAGGGCCTTTCGTAAGCACGATTTCGGTATAACACTCAATGTTCGCACGTGTCCCAACGCGTTGGCCGGCACTAGATAGAAGTTCCTTCGCAAGTTCGTCGATTCTCGTCATGCAAGCCAAAAGGATTGACGCGGTACGTCCCTCCTTGGAAGTGGTCGAGAGCACCGGGAACAGGCGAGCTGCCTCTCCCTGTCTCAGGAATGGGGGTAGATTCCGGTCCATTGAAGTTTCCAAGATCCCTTTGCCGTCAGTACTGACCGCATCTTCAGCAACGCCTAATTACGCAGTACGTTAGAGTTCTAACAGGCCCGAACGCACAAGGGTACCCAAAGTTCCCCGACGTTTCGCCATGTTTGGATTTCATTAACTTCTTGGCAACGACTTGCACGTTCCAATCATCGCGCTCGGGACCAGAACCGCATATCCCGCGTTGCGACTGGACGATCAGTTCAAGAACAGGTTCTAACCGTTTTCACTGTCAGGTTGGCATGACGATACCGAATTGGAACTGCTCCCCCCCCCCCCCCCGGAAACCGTCTAGGCAGGAACTGCTTGAACTACGCAGCCTGATAGTGGTCAGGTCGGATCGACTGATGCCGCTCTGACGCCAGGAGAACAGACCTTCGCCATCCAACCGAAAGGGATCCGTGAAGTAGTCAAGCGGCACGTTCAGTTTTTCGACGGTCAACAGGAGCTCCGTCACCGTCACTCGCCGGACACCGGTCTCGATAGCCGAAACGGTCTGCCGATCTTTGAATCCTAACAGACTTGCCAAACCGTTCTGCGATATCCCTCGTTCCTGCCTTAGCGCCTTGATTCTTGCGCCGATGTGCCGGTCTGCCATCGAAATTCCTCCAATCAAGTGATCTTGCGTAATTCAGTTTGCAAGAAATTTAGGCAATTCATATTTTGCATGCAATCTCTGATGAATGGACAAGACGTAGTTCGCCCCGACGAAAGCTCTTTGTCCCAATATCAGAACCGGATTGCCTGTATTGACTTTGGCAACTTGTGGAGGCTATGGCGATAGACGCTACATTCAGGGCGATGATGAATACGTCGAAGGTGGCCGACATGGATACAACCGTTGCGGCGCGGACGAAGGAACTCATTGACTTTTTTGACAATTCAAATGCAGTAAGTTCGGACGCATCCCTTTGGAACCAATCCAAACGTTGCGAACCCCAGTGCTCTGGCAACCAATAACTTAGCCACATAGCAAGGTGCCTTCCGAGATCAATACCTTGCGTGCTAGGGATTCGACGCTTCGGGTTCTGCGGCTCTGTAAGGTCGACCAGAGGCAAGTCGGAGCCTTCGCATGCTTGGTCCGGCATTTCAGGGCCATCCGACGAAAAGGAAATGCGGTGTCCTCGCCTCGCCATTCTCAGAGGTTCGCCTTAGGGTCTGCGTCCCGGCAACCAGCTTTGTACCGTCCTCCCAGATCGCTTTGTAGTTCGACGGGCCGTCATTCCTTCGGTTAAGGTAGCCACCGAACAAAGCGACGGCGAGCAGGGTCCTGTCCGAACGACACGGCCAAGTCCACCAGCCCTCTCCGGCTAGGGCGTTGTGCCGCCCGGAAAACACCGATACCTTTGCCGCTGAATCGGCCAGTGCCGCACTTCGGATTGGAAGTGGGGTCGGACACACACGGCAAAGCGTCTTGCATGTAGCTCAGAAAATCGGCTTGGCAGAGGACAACTGACAGGTAACTGAAAAATGCGGTTAGTCCTCAAGGTTTGTACACCGGCGTGAGCGCCACCTTCCGCCCATCAACGACAACCTTTCCGACGTGCTCAAAATTCACCGTCACTCGCCACCCAATATTGGACTGCACCTGGCCCAATCCCCAATCGGCTTCGGTCGGATGACGAACAAGCATGCCAGGCTCAAGCATCGCGTTGATATCTTCCATCTTGCCTCCCCTACAATGCTGGGGACCGAATTGAACCGCACTGCATTTGGTTCGAGGCACTCAGCAGCGAACTCAGGAATTCAACGCTCCCTCAGGCATGGTCCATGAAGCCTGCGCTCATTCTGCAATCTGCAATCCACAGCCCGTAGCACCAAAACGAAGTTCAGTAACGGAAGACTCTTCATGGATATTGCAAGCGCAGGAATGCCGGATTTCCCGATCACCCTGCCTGATCAGGAATCCGGAAACCAGAAACCCTGAAAATGAAGCTGTCGCCCACGTCTCAAGGTCGAACTATGCCATCACCTGTCACCAGATACTTGAAACTCGTCAGCTGAGCCGCTCCAACTGGTCCGCGAGCATGTAGCTTGCCGGTGGCAATGCCTATCTCGGCACCCATCCCAAACTCACCTCCGTCGGCGAACTGGGTGGAGGAATTGCGCATCAGGATGGCACTGTCCAAGCGCTCGAAGAATCGATCTGCTGCAGCGTCACTTTCGGTGATGATACAGTCAGTGTGGCCGGATCCAAACTTTCTGATGTGCGAAATGGCCTCATCAAGACTATCGACCTCTTTCGCCGCGATATCCATACTCAGATACTCGCGGCCCCAATCAGCTTGGGTTGCGGGAACAACGCCCGGAAAGACCTGGAGAGTCGTGTCGCCGTGGATCGTGACGCCTCTTTCAACCAACGCGTCGACAACGGCCCTACGAAGAGACACTGCAACGTCGCGGTGGATCAGTAGACATTCTGCGGCACCGCAAATTCCAGTTCTTCGGGTCTTGGAATTCAGAACTACATCGACGGCCTTGCGCGGATCTGCGTCCCTGTCGAGGTAAATGTGAACAATACCTTCAAGATGGGCGAAGACAGGAACCCTTGCTTCCCGCTGCACGAGCCCCACGAGCCCCTTTCCGCCTCGCGGAACGATGACATCGATGAACTCAGTCATCGATAGCATTTCGCTCACGGCAGCCCTATCTCGTGTCGGCACTCGCTGGATTGCGCTTTCTGGCAAGCCGACGCTGCGGAGTCCGTCAACAAGGCAGGCGTGAATTGCACCCGAAGAATGGAAACTTTCGGAGCCGCCGCGCAGGATTACCGCGTTTCCAGCCTTGAGGCAAAGTGCCCCTGCGTCGGCGGTCACATTTGGGCGACTCTCGTAGATGACGCCTACGACTCCCAATGGAGTGCGCACCCGCTTGATGCTCAAACCGCTTGGCCGTTCCCATTCGCTCATCACCTCCCCCACCGGATCGGGAAGTGATGCCACGTCGAGAAGCCCATCGTGCATCGACTGAATTCGAGTCTCATTCAGCTTGAGTCGATCCAACATCGCGTCGCTCAGGGCCTTGTCCTGGCCGTAGGCCAGATCCAGTTCATTCGCTGCGATTATTTCAGCACTGTTCGCCTGCAGGGAACCGGCTGCGGCCTCAAGGGCGGCAGCCTTTCTATCAGCTGAAACATAGGCCAGTTCCGCCGCTGCCGCTTTGGCAGCAGCGCCCAATTCAGCCATCATGGTTGGGATTTCGTCCAAGTCCTTCATAGCAATTCCATCATATCGCCATATCGTCCCGATGCACCAGAGCGGCCCTGCCAGGATACCCCAATATTGCCTCAATGTCACTCGATTGCTTCCCAACGATCTGGGCCGCCTCGGAACTGGTATAGCGTGACAGGCCCGTACCAAACACTTGATCCGGCCCGATGATCCTCACTGGATCGCCTCGACCAAACACACCGGTGACCTTCGTTACTCCAGCAGGCAGGAGCGATTTACCTGTTTGCAGGGCTCGCGCTGCACCTGCATCGACGATGATTTCGCCTTTCGGCTTCATGGCTGCAATCCAGCTCTTTCGCGCAGTCTGGGGATCGCCTTCAGCTGAGAACCAGGTTGCGGCGGCACCATTCGCGAGGTTGGTCAATGGACGCATTCCAGTTCCCCTTGTTATAGCCATGGTGCAGCCGGCTTTTGTAGCAGTCCTCGCGGCCAACAGCTTGGTCTTCATCCCTCCCTTGGACAGCCCCGTGCCCTCATCACCTGCCATCATTTCGATTTCAGGAGTTATTTCCTCTATAATATCAAACTTCTGCACATTGGAGTTCACCCTCGGATCGCCGGAATAGAAGCCATCAACGTCCGAGAGCAGGACCAAGGTGTCGGCTCCAACGGTGACGGCGATTTGAGCCGCAAGACGGTCATTGTCGCCAAATCGAATTTCGTCCGTTGCAACGGTGTCATTCTCATTCACCACAGGTACGATACCAAGCCGCAGCAGCTGTTCCAAGGTAGCGCGGGAATTGAGATATCGTCGTCGATTCTCACTGTCTTCCAGCGTAAGAAGGACCTGGGCCGCCTTTAGGCCGAATGGAGCCAGCGCTTCCTCATATGCCCGAGCCAGCCGGATCTGTCCTACAGCCGCCGCCGCCTGCGATTGTTCCAGGGCCAACACACCATTCGGCAGACCAAGGGCTGCGCGGCCAAGCGAGATTGAACCTGAAGACACAAGAACCACATCAGCTCCCTGTTGCCTATATCCCGCAACGTCATGAGCGAGCCCTTTCAGCCATTCGACCCGAAGCGCACCATTCATCTGGTCAACCAACAAGGCCGAACCGACCTTGACGACCATCCGCCTTGCATCGCTCAGGGATGCCATGTTTCGTCGTCCGCCCCCTTACGCTCAGGCTCTGGAACACGTTTTTTGATCTCCGCGAATACAGTGCGCAGAACCTTTGTCACACCTTGTCCACTAACGGCGGACATTGCCAGTACCGGGCCACCAACCTCCGATTCCAATTCGGTGGCCCATTTTGCTGCCACGTTGCCATCCAAAGCATCAACTTTGTTCAGTACAGTCACACGGGGCTTGTTGGCCAGATTACCGCCGTAGGCATCAAGCTCCCTGATCACGGTTCGATGGTTCTCAACTGGATTGATCGCTGTGCCATCAACGATATGCAGCAGAATCGAGCAACGCTCTACATGGCCGAGAAAACGGTCGCCAAGCCCCCTGCCCTCGTGCGCACCTTCGATCAGGCCAGGAATGTCGGCCATGATGAATTCCGAACCGTCAATTGCGATCGCTCCCAAATTCGGGTGCAGCGTGGTGAATGGATAGTCCGCAACTTTCGGTCGAGCATTCGAATTTGCGGATAGAAACGTTGATTTACCCGCGTTCGGAAGTCCCAACAGACCTGCTTCCGCGATGAGCTTCAATCGTAGCCAGACAGTGCGCTCAACACCGTCCTGTCCAGGGTTGGAGCGGCGAGGTGCCCGGTTAACGGATGATTTATATCTGAGATTTCCGAAGCCGCCGTTTCCACCCTTTGCCAACAGAAACCGCTGCCCGACCTCTGTCATGTCACCCAAGACGGTTTCCTGATCCTCCTCAAGGATCTCGGTTCCAGACGGTACCTTTAGGACAATGTCAGCACCGTTCCTTCCAGTTCGCTGCTTGCCCATGCCACCTTGGCCATTCTTGGCGAAGAAGTGCTGCTGGTATCGAAAGTCAATCAGCGTGTTGAGGCTGTCGATGGCTTCCACCCAAACGTCGCCGCCCTTTCCGCCGTCGCCGCCATCGGGTCCTCCATATTCGATGAACTTTTCACGACGGAAGGACACACAACCAGCTCCGCCAGAGCCTGAACGAATGTAGACCTTTGCAAGATCAAGAAATTTCATCGGCACCATTCACGTCAGTTTGGCGGATTGATTGATGTTTGACTTAAGTGGGCCAAGCCGAATGCCAACCTTGGCGCTTGCCCGGCCTACAAGTCAACACAGGGCTGTAACCCTTGCAGATTATCCGCTCGACAAGCTGTCGGCCTGTCAAACCAGAAGTCAGGCCAGACTAACTTTGCCAAGAATCCTCGTACACTGACTTCAGCCGAAATCTTCTGACATATGCGGGATTCGACCCTTCACCACTAACTCGGACCGAACTGGCCGTCTGATGTTATGTTTAAGGGCCAGCCAATTGATTCCACTGATGGAACGGAATAGTCCCATGTCAGTTCTGCCTGTCGATACTAACCGACCCGTCAACAATGCGGGATGGGATAGGTTAGCTTACTCCGCAGCGGGAAACACCGAAATGAAAGTGCGTCCCTTAAGGCCCTTGTGGAACTTAACATGGCCCTCAACCTTCGCGAAAATGGTGTGATCCCTGCCGATGCCAACGCCTTCGCCAGGCCACCATTTCGTACCGCGCTGCCTTACTATGATATTACCCGGGATTGCGTGCTGGCCTCCAAAGAGTTTCACACCCAGGCGGCGACCCGCAGAATCGCGGCCGTTCCGGCTCGAGCCTCCAGCTTTCTTGTGTGCCATCTGTCAAATCCTTACTTGGTGGCCAGCTATTTGGCCTCTTCATCCCTGTCTTCCACTTCGCCACCGACTTCGGCCGCCTGCTCAGGCTGTTCCACAATGTCGGGCTCCGCCGAGGCAACGTCTTCGATGACCTGCGCATCCTCCTGCGATTCATCGGCGACCTCCGATGCCTCCTCGGTGATGCCAGCTTCCGTACTGGGTTCGCTCGCGGTTTGAATGGGCTGGTCCTGTTCAGATGGATGCTCATTCCCATCTTCAGCAGCAACATGCGTCGAATCTCCCGCCAAAGATTCCGAAGTGCTGTCCGCCAACAGCAGTCTTTCGGAGTCCGCCAATTCGGCAAGAGCAAGACGTCCGGCAGCGGAACCAGCGCCAATTGCAGCCTTGATTCCTGATTCGGCCGCGCCTGACTCAAGAATATCAGTAACCCGAAGCAGCGTCAGTTTCTGTCGATGACCTTTCGTGCGCTTGGATCCATGCTTCCTTCGACGTCTTACAAAGTGAATGACTTTCTTGCCCTTGATCTGATCGATCACCTGAGCCTGCACTGCTGCATCCTCAACGAACGGCTCACCAATCGTATCTCCGACCATCAGGATTTCGTTGAACTGAACAGTCTCCCCGGCAACAGCGGCCAGTTTCTCGACCCTCAGGATATCGCCACTGGCAACCTTGTACTGTTTGCCGCCGGTCTTGAGAACCGCAAACATCCTCATTCTCCATTCTCTTCCGCGTCCTTTGGTCCCTCTTGGCGAGGCGTTCCGGCACAAAACCACCGCGGACAGCGCACCCTTAGGCGTCATGTCGAATTGTTCCGGCCACCATATGCCCTGGTTTAGGGCCGGATTGCGGCTTATCAGAGCGTATCGTGCATAAGTCAAGTCCAATCTGCAAAAATCCGCGGACAACCCGTCCGTCCATTGGAGAGGCGCTTCTTCGTTAGATGTCTATGGGTATCAGCACCGTCGCGCATTGAAGTTGAATCGAACGACGGCGCTTTTCCCTTTCGCAATCACTCTCGGCATTGTCGAGTCACACCGATTGCATCCGGGTGATTGAGCGGAACTCGATCAATCTGGTTGCGTTCGCCTATAGCAAGCCTTAAGTTCGCTCACTGACCTGAATGCGGAGAGGTGCCGGAGTGGTCGAACGGGGCGGTCTCGAAAACCGTTGAGCCTTCACGGGTTCCCAGGGTTCGAATCCCTGTCTCTCCGCCATAACCTTTTGTTTTCAATGCCCCATTCCTATCCCGACACAACCTGTTGCATGCTTTTGCCGCTGCTTGCCTAGCGGCGTTTGGATAGGAAAGCCTCGCGCTTCGGAAGACTGCTGGAAGCCTCATTCATGAGCTCTTTCGATTTCTGGCGGCGGAACAGGCCTGGCCTTTCAGTTGCTTCCGGACCGTACGGACCGATGCTGACAGGAGGTATCGCAACAGTCCGGTCGTAATCCGCACGGAACCGGGCAGGGATATGGATTTCAGCTCCTGATTCAATTGAATCGATACCATGGCTCCAGCCTGTCCCATATCCACAGACTTGGACAGTATCGGGCTTTCATGATAGACTGGAACCACCCAATTCGCTGAAAGGGCACATTGTCATGACCGAATTCCGAAGGGAGGCGCTGCGGGATTTCGTCGACACCACCGACGGTACCTCACCTCCGGTCTATATCGGCCGAGAACGCATCCTCAGGAAAATCGAGGGTTACGCCAATGCCACCTGGAAGGGAACGGGTGCCCACAGACATGGCGTCGGCAAGGCCACCAACGTCGTGCAGGGCGCCCCCGGTGCCGGCAAGAGCGCCCTTATCGACGAACTTCGGGAAAGGGCGGCAATCCATGCCCACCTGCCGGAGCAGGCGCGGGTTCTCATGATCTCCGGAGAGGATCTGCTGACCGATCTATCTGACGTACTTGAACTCATCGGGCTGGCCGGAGGTGTTTCCGCCAGCATATGGAAAAAACTGTCAACCGGTCTTACGCTGGGAGTCGACCTGGAGGTCGTCAAGGCCCGGGCCGACCTGTCATGGACTTCGCCCGACAGCCCCCATCCAACCAATGCCCGTGCGCTGGCAAGGAAATTCCCGGCAAGGAAATGGCAGGGTCCCGTCATCCTCTGCATCGACGAGACCCAGAACCTGCCCAGAGAAAGACATGCCCCTCACGCCCTGTTCCTGAAAGCGATCCATGGTGGTCTCACCACCCTACCTCTGTCGCTGGTTCTGGCCGGGTTGAGCGACACGAAAGACGTACTTGATGACATGGGCCTGACACGGCTGTCGGTCCATCCCCTGGGCGGGTTATCCACCCAGCCGGACCCGGACCGGGATGGCTACACCGAGGTCATGGATCTGATGCTGTCCTTCTGCGACCATTTCGGCATCGGACACACGGGCCAGACCGCCAGGCTCATGGCCCTGGCCGCGCCCTGCGAGGGCTGGCCCAGGCACCTGCATTTCGCCCTGCAGGCCCTGGGACGCGGTGTCCTGGAGACCGACGGCGACCTGACCGCAGTCAACTGGCCGCGCATCCTGCGGGAGGCGGCCGACAGCCGTCAGGAATACTACCGGATACAGCAGGACGGGGATATGAAGGACAGCCATCTCCTCGTGGCCCGGACAATGCAGGGATTCCGCGATGGCATGGCAGGCAGCGCCGTCACGGATCTGATCCAGCGCTTCGTGGAGGACCGTCCGGGGCTGCGGCTGCCCGAAAGCATGTCCCCTGTCGGATTCCGCAGCCGTCTGATCCACCGCGGCGTCCTGCACATGGAGATGGACGGCGCCTATCACAGCCCCATCCCCTCGTTCCGCAGCTTCCTCGTCAGGGCCGGAGGACTGGATACCGACAGCCGCCCGGAAGGGGAACCGACGGAAACGGACAGGGATATGGACTTCAGCCCCTGAACCGGTGGGACCGGCGTGGAACACCGGTTCCCATGAATCATCGTTTGGCGCCGAACGCCCCAAGGATATTGTTGGCCTCGAACACCCCGGCAATCTCTTCGTGACCGGACCCCCACTTCCAGTCCGAAGTGCAACACGGGCCATCCGCGCAGGAGCGCTTGACGGAACAAGCTCACACATAGCGGCTAGGCTCCTTTCAGCGAACCGCGAACTTATGCCCGGATCAATCCTTCGACAGTGAAGAGAGCCATCTTCGTATCGTCGGCGATGGCGCCGCGCAACCCTTGAAGCGTTGGCAGTCAATCGGCGGGTTCAGCCCCCATACGGAGCAGGTTACGAGCCTCGCGTCCACAGATCACGGCGATGTGGTGCATCGTCCGGCCGGGCGTCCGGTACCTGGTGTCATAGCCGCGCGCCCGGATCTGCGCCAGCGCATCCGCAAGCGCGGCGTCAGCCTTGTCTTCGGATGCCGCCATCTTGAATTCGACCACAAACACCTGCGCGCCAATCAGCACGACCAGACCGGCTCGACCTGGCTGGAAACTTCCTCGGCCCGCACCTCCACTTCCACCGCACGCAAACACATATGTAACAGGCTCGCCTGCCAGGCTTCATAACGGGCTAACTCGCCGTGCGCATGCCACTGGTAGGGGATGCTGGAAAACCACGCTCTCAGCCGGCTTTCAAAGCCCTCAAAGTCATTCTCCTCCAGCAGCGACTTCAGAGAACGACCTCGTTCCAGCCGCCCCCGGCCAGCCTTGTCGAAATGGTCGAGCAAGGCATCGTTGAGGCTCAAGCGCACTTCAAGATTGGGGTAGTCGAGGCGATAGAAGATCCTGTGGCCCTCCATCGCCTCTTCCGTGATGGTTAGATAGCCAGTCTGGAACAGCTGAGCCTCAGCCGAAATATCCTCGACATCAAATTTCGAGACCAGGGCCATGTCGGCCATCCGACCTTCCAGTTCCATCGCACTGACCGAATTCGCCTCCAGTGTCCTGGACAGGAAGTTCGGCGAACCCGTCTCAAACCAGTAGGGCCGGAATTCGCGCCGGTCGAGCAGCAGAAGCACGTCAAAAGGATTACAGACCCGCGTTTCACCGCGCCAGTGCTAGCCATTATACCAGGTCCGGATCGCCTCGCGGTCCAACCCGTCAATCTCGGCGGCGAAGACCGTGTCTATATCCTTGTCGGTATAGCCGCACAGCGTCGCATAGCGTGGATCTAGACTGATATCCTTCAGATTGTTGAGCCCGGAAAACAGGCTGACCCTTGAGAACATGCTGACGCCGGTGACCAGCACGAGGCGGACATGGGCGGCGCTGTCCTTGATGATTCCATAAAGGCCGCGCAGATAATCCCGATTGACCGTTGCAAAACCAGAATCGTGCAGCACATCCAGAATCGGCTTGTCGTATTCATCCACCAGAACCACCACACGCTGCCCGGTGCTGGCGTGCAGGCGGTCGAGAACGTTGCGCAAGCGCGTCGAACCAGTCTTGGCAGTCTCGGACACAGAGAGACCATATTCGCGTTCCAGACTTTCCAACTGTTCCAGAATGCCGCCTTCAACATCCTCCGGCGCAGCGTATTCCCCACCGAAGCTCAGGCGTAGCACTGGGTGAGTTTTCGACCAGTCCCAATGCTTATGGATATGCAACCCTTCGAACAACGCCTCGCTACCCGCGAACAACTCCCTGATCGTATCGATGAGCAGACTCTTGCCAACCGGCACCGTCGCGAAAGGAAATAACGGCGCCCTTCGTCAACCATCTGCCGAATCAGAGGGGTCTTGTCGACATAGTGGAACCCCTCGGTTCGCATCGTCCTGAAATCCTGAATTCCGATGGGCAGGCGTTTGCGATTCATGGATTGATCTCCTTCTTCAAGTTTGAGGGAGCCATCCAACTTTCACGGGAAGCCCGATTGATCACCGCCTCAAACTTTAGATACTATCTACACTTCCGTCTCCCAAACCATTGTTATCGTTCCCCACTTCCAGTCCGAAGTGCAACACTGGCCATTTTCCCCGTCCGGGCGGGGAAAATGGCCGGAAGGCGGGATTTCCGGCCCCCTGGCGCCGGTGATTCCGGGCCCGGGACGGCTGGAGTCCCTTCGCGGGAGAGCCTGGCGGCGCTTTCCGGGCAGCGCAGGGCCGCCGCCGGGGCGGGTCGCGTCCGTCCGGGCGCAGGGAGGGCGCAGCCCGACCGGAGCCCGGACGGACGCGACGGCGAAATCCTGTCCACCCCCTTCCGGCGCAGCCATCCGCGCTGGCGGGAGGCGGGCGGGCCGCGTCAGGGAGGGCGGACCCGGTGGAACACCTCGGCGGGCGTCCTGTAGCCCAGCGCCCGGCGCGGACGCGCGTCCGTGCGGTCCTGCACCGCTTTCACCTCATCGTCGCTGACCGCCCGTAGGTCCGTCCCCTTCGGCAGGTACTGCCGCACCAGCCCGTTGGTGTGCCCGGTCGGGCCCCTCTCCCAGGAGTGGTAGGGGGTCGGGAGGAAGAAGCCGGCCTTCAGCGCCTCCGCCACGCCGGCGTGGCCCGCGAACTCCCTGCCGTTGTCCGCCGTGACCGTGTGGACGGGGGTGTCGGACGGCGGCGGCATCGCCGGCATCGCGGCGGAGACCGCAGCCGAGGTGGGCCGGCCAGCCCTCCGTGAATACGTGTATTTCGAGGCCCTGTCCACAAGGGAGACCACCGCCCCGCTGTGGCCCCTGCCGATGATCGTGTCGGCCTCCCGGTCGCCCACACGCTCCCTGCCCTCCACCTCCGCAGGCCTCCCGGAGATGTCCACCCGGCCCGGGATGTGGCCCCGACCCGAGTGCCTGCCACCCCCCGGTTCGGTTTTTTCCCGCGGCGGCGCAGCAGCGGGAACAGCCCGCCGCCCGCCTTCCGGTCGGCCTCGGATACTCATATATCCACTGCCGGCCCACCGCCCAGCCACCCTCCAGCCGCAGCCGTCCCGCGATCCGCTCCGGGCTCCAGCCCTCTTCCAGAAACCCCTCGACGCCCGCCCGGCGCTCCGCCGTCATCCTCCGGGGGACCCTGGACGCCCCGCTGCGGCGCGCCTCCGCTTTCCCCCGCCCCTCGCCGGGGCTGTAGCCCGAATCCCCGCCGTTCCGGCGCAGCTCCCGCCAGACCGACGAACGGTCACGGCCCGGACGGGCCGCGACCGCCCCGTTCGACAGCCCGCTTTCCTTCAGCGCGCCGATCTGGCATCCATCCCCATGGGTCAGGTGGCGCTGGCCCTCGGGCATGACAGTCTCCCCTGTTTCGTCACAGGGACTGTCGCCGCTTTCTGGCCGATCCGCAACATCATGCGGCAGGAAAACCGGTCACCACCGCCACTGGTGTTGCACTTCGGACTGGAATGGGGCGTTCATATCAATCCGTCGATCCTTTGATTTCCGGATAGGGCGGCAAAGATGTTGTTGAAAATTGTGTTGCCCATGCATCCTCGCATCCTCGGCGGTCTCAGCTTTCAGATCGCGTTTCAGGACTTTGTAGGGCTGCCGTCTGGCCCGTCCTAGAAACAGGCCTGCCACACGAAGGAGCTTTCCTCGTCATCAACAAACCAGCAGGCAATATCCCCCACCGAATCGCTCGAAGATTTCACTTCGCCAATGGTCGGATGGCATATACCGGCGCCCTTGATCTCCACCTCAATCCTTTTCATTGCCAGTCTCCGGCATTCCGATGTCAGGTCCGGCGAACACCACGAAGAGGTCTTCGGCACCGGTCCATTATACCCCCCAAGTTCACCCTGAGTTGCAACACTAAAGACGATGGTGACCGGTTTCCCGAACATATGATGACGCCAGTCGGCCGGGAAGCGGCGACATTCCCAGCGACCAGACAACGTAGACTGCCATGCCGAAAGGCGACCACCACCTGACCACAAGGATGAATACCGGAGATATGCGCTGGGGAGAAACCAGCCGTCGTATCTGGCCATGGACTGGGTACATGGCCGCAACCGTACGGCGGTCTGGCGCGGCGTTTGCCCGAACGGCCGAGGTTGGGGAACGCGGCTTCCGGGAAAGATGACGCCCGAGCGTTAGGCACATGTGGATGACAGGAACCCTGAGCGGATCGCAGGGTGGCTCCAGCCGGAGCGTGGGCAGATCAGGCATATGTACGGGCGGGTACGGAAGTAACTTCCGAAAGCCCGGCTCGCTTGAGAACACGTTGATTGTGGAATCGGGCGTTCTATTGGATATGCTACTTCCCATGATACCTACCCCGGGATTGCCTACGACGGCACAGGTCAAGACGCTGTCGCCAATTGGGCCGGTAATTCGATATAGCTGTTGTCGACCCGTAAGGAGCGGTGAATTGAATTCTGTGGATTTCCCATCGCACGACCGACGCAGGGAAGAACCCGGACTGCGAACGCGGAGTGTCGGTTTGAGGAACTCGGTGCCAAAACCGGAACAGGGCTCGGATGAAATACTCGCCGGGCAGGTCGAGCGAGTGACATTTCATAACGAGGAAAACGGGTTCTGTGTGCTTCGTGTGAAGGCCCGAGGCCATCGCGAATTGGTCACTGTCGTCGGCCACTCACCAATGGTTTCGGCCGGAGAATGGATCACCACGACCGGCATCTGGATCAATGACCGCAATTATGGCCTTCAGTTCAAGGCAAGATACCTCAAGACTTCATCCCCCTCCACAACTGAAGGAATTGAAAGATACCTGGGTTCCGGGATGATTCGTGGAATCGGTCCGGTCTACGCGAAACGTTTGGTGAGGGCCTTCGGCACCGATGTCTTCGACATTGTCGAGACCAATCCTGAACGCCTTCGCGAGGTTGAGGGAATCGGTCCAATTCGTGCGGAAAAGATCACCGAAGGCTGGGCGGATCAAAAGGTCATCAGGGAAATCATGGTCTTTCTGCACCAGCATGGCGTGGGAACGGCAAAGGCCGTCAGAATATTCAAGACATACGGAATCGACTCCGTACAGATCATGAACGAGAACCCGTACCGTCTGGCGAAAGACATAGTCGGTATCGGATTCCGCACCGCTGACCTGATTGCCGAAAAACTGGGAATTGAGAAGACAGCGTCAGTCCGCGTAAGGGCAGGAATATCCTTTGCACTGAACGAAGCACTGGCCAACGGACACTGCGCATTGCCTCGCTTAGACCTGATCAGACTTGCGGAAAAGCTGCTGGAGGTCCCGAGTGAACTCATCGAGGATGCCATCCATCTGGAAGTCACGGACGGAACGGTGACGAGCGACTCGATCCGCGACACAGAGTGCCTTTTCCTCGCCAAACTTCATATCGCGGAACGTGGAATTGCGGAACAGCTGAGGCGGATCGCGGATGGGGCACTGCCTTGGGACGCGATTGACGTCGAAAGGGCGATGCCCTGGATCGAAAGGAAGACGGGTCTGCGCCTTGCGGAGAGCCAGAAAGATGCCATCAGGCTCGCGCTGCGTTCGAAAATCCTCGTGATAACCGGCGGTCCGGGTGTCGGAAAGACAACCATTGTAAACTCCATCCTGCGTATTCTCGAAATGAAATCAGCGAAAATTCTGCTTTGCGCTCCCACCGGTCGGGCAGCCAAACGGATGATGGAAACAACAGGCCGGGAAGCGAAAACGATCCATCGCCTCCTTGAATTCGACCCCCAATCCTTTGGATTCAAACGGAATGACGACAGTCCGCTGAACTGCGACCTCCTCGTGATCGACGAGAGCTCGATGGTGGACGTGCCACTGATGAATTCAATGCTGAAGGCAGTTCCAAGCGGATCGGCGCTATTGATCGTCGGAGACATCGACCAGCTTCCTTCCGTCGGTCCAGGTCAGGTCCTCGCCGACATAATCGACTCCGGTGCCGTTCCAGTGGTCACGCTACGGGAGGTCTTCCGTCAGGCGGCGCGGAGCCAGATAATCACCAACGCCCACCGGATCAATCAAGGCCGTATACCTGACCTCAGCAAACCAACGGGCGAAACCGATTTCTATTTTGTTCCGGCAGACGACCCCGAGCAGGCGGTTCCCCGAATCATTCAACTTGTCCGCAGCCGGATTCCACGTCGGTTTGGTCTCGATCCGGTCAAGGACATCCAGGTGCTGTGCCCCATGAATCGCGGTGGTGTCGGCGCCCGCTCGCTGAACATCGAACTCCAGGCATGCCTCAATCCGGCAACCGACGGAAAGGTGGAACGCTTCGGCTGGTCCTTCGCCGCAGGTGACAAAGTCATGCAGATCCAGAACGACTACGACAGGGACATCTACAACGGCGACATCGGGATGGTCACGACCGTCGATGCCGACGAAGGCGAACTCGAGGTGAACTTCGATGGACGTCCAGTCAAAATCCCGTTCAATGAATTGGATACCTTGGTGCCTGCGTATGCCATCACGGTTCACAAGAGTCAGGGGTCCGAGTTTCCGGCTGTGGTCATACCGGTGATGACCCAGCATTACACAATGCTGCAGCGCAACCTGTTCTATACGGCGGTTACGCGCGGCAGGAAACTTGTCGTGCTGGTTGGACAGAAACGTGCGGTGGCGATCGCGACAAGGAATGTCTCCGGTCGCCGACGCTGGTCAAAACTGGGTCAATGGCTCGGGGATTTCGGCAAGTGCGCGGTGCGGGGATGACTGTTAAACGGTCGGTGGACTTGACGCACCTCTGGAACTTCCCGAGCGACCGCCGTCATTCGGTGCCACCAGCGCTGGCCGCCGGAATCCCAGAGCAACAACATACCGTTCGGAACTGTCCGTGCGCGATGCGGGAGGCTTGGCATTGATGACCTTTCTGAAGCGACGCTTGAGCATCCGCTGCAAATCGACCTCGGCCCCGCCCGCCAGCACCTTTGCCACGAACACACCGCCCTCTCCAAGCACCTCAACGGCAAAGTGCGCCGCCGCTTCGCAAAGGGCGACAATCCGGAGGTGATCTGTCCGCCGATGACCGGATGCCGGCGCCGCCATGTCGGAAAGCACCGCGTCCGCCGAACCACCGAGCCATTCCATCACCCGATGGTCCGCCCCATCATCAAGGAAGTCAAGCTGATGAAACTCCACTCCAGGAATGGGGTCGACCGCCTTGATGTCCACACCGATCACCCTGCCAACCGCCCTACCGGACAGTCCGCCCATGGCGTTCACCCGAACCGCCGCCACCTGACTCCAACCGCCAGGTGCGCATCCGAGATCAACAACCCGTGCGCCGGGAGTCAGAAATCCGTACCTGTCGTCCAGCTCAAGGAGCTTGAACGCCGCTCGCCCGCGGTAGCCTTCCGCTTTGGCTCGTTTCACATATGGATCATTGAGCTGCCGTTCCAGCCATCTCGTCGAGCCTGTACGTCGCCCTTTTGCGGTCCTGACCCTGACGCGGAGTTCCCGCTGCCCGCGACCGCTTGTCTCTCTGGCCATGTCTAAGTCCGGAACAGCCTCCTGCACTTCGGAAACCATAATACCGTTTCAGGAACCGATCCGCTACCAAAGAGCCTCAATAGGGTCCGTTTTCCAAGGCTCCATCAGCGTACATCTGTGCATATAGCAGTCCCTCACGCAGGCCGCGGTCCGCGACGGATAGCCGATCCGTCGGCCAGACCCTCAGGAGTGCCTGCAGGATCGCCACCCCTGACATTATCAGACTGTGTCGGTCCCGCCCAATACGGGGATCCAGCCTTCGGCCCGCAGGTCCAAGTCTCAGGTAGCGACGGACCACCCGGTCGACCTGATCCGACGTCATCCGCAGCCCATCGATCCTGTTCCGGTCATACCGTCGGAGCCCAAGGTGGCTGGCCGCTATTGTGGTCACGGTTCCAGATGTCCCGATAACCTGAAAGCCTCTCCTGTCGTGTAACCCGTCATATGGCGCGAAATCCGTGAGCATTTCCTCAAAATGGCAGCTCATCAGGGCAAATTTACCGGCATCATCGCAAACATCGCTGAATTTATCACTAAGCGTCGCAACTCCCAGGGGAACCGACTTCCAGTCAACGACTTTCGCGTACGGAAACGGACTGTCGATGGGTTTGAAACCGTTATGTAGCCGCATTATGGCCCGGGGCCGGTCGGCTCGAGGAACGCGGGTTAGATCGATCCAGACCAACTCGGTGGATCCACCCCCAATGTCGATGACCAGTAGCCGCTCTGTTCTGGTGCTCACAAGCGGTGCGCACGAAACCACCGCTAGTCGCGCCTCCTCCTGCGGCTCGATAATCTCAAGCCGAAGCCCTGTCTCACATTTGACGAAATTCAGAAACGTCGCACCATTGGCAGCTTGACGGCAGGCCTCGGTCGCAACAAGCCGCATGCGCCGTACTTCGTGCCGGTCCAACTTCCGCTTGCAGACCCACAGGGCCTGTACCGCCCGTTCCATCGACCTGCGGCTCAGGTACCTGCTCCGCTCCAGCCGATACCCGAGCTGGACCGGTCTGGAAAAGCTGTCAATCACATGGAACTGATTGCCCTTTGGTTGGGCAATCAGCATGCGGCAGCTGTTTGTCCCCAAGTCCAAGGCGGCATAGGGTTCCACCTGATCGATGGGCTGCGGCGCGAGTTGCCCAACCGGCACCGGGACTATCATTGAAAATCGCTTGGCCACCGTCCCAACCGCTCCGCTTCCTGTCGTGCCGACGATAGGCAGACCGCCCATCGCAGCGCAAGTCAAACCTTGGTCGTTGGCGATCGAGTGCTATCGCAGGTCATGTGCCTCTCTCCTTCCGCTTGACCAGACCGAAAAGTCAATTTCGGCGGGAGTGGAACCGAATCGCCACTCCGCTTCGGCAATCAAACCAATGATGCGGGTTGCTCCGAAAGTGGAGCCTGTCAATCTCAGTCATTGTTGCCAACTGGCTTCTTTCGATGCATTCATCGAAAATGATTTCCCGATCAGGCAATCATCCGCTGCCAGAAGTCCCGTCTGCGAGTCGTTCTGCCCGACCTGTACGCGGCAATGGACCGGGTTGGTCCCGACGTGCCGTCGCATCACGATCCGAAGGTGTCGAAAAACAGCGCGGACATTCCTATCTGGAAGCGTAGAAGCGCACAGGATCTTGGAAAGGAACCGGCAATGCCGAATGTCACGATCGTCTACTGGCGAGACATGCCCGCTCAGGTCATCGTTGGCAAGGGCCGTCGTGGCGCGAAAGGCGTCTTGCCCGAACGATTCGAGCAGGCGATCGACCGGGCCGCTATGAAGACAGGAGTGACGGGAACCGACGAGTACCTCAACGGCTTCCGTAAGGCCGATCCCTATTCCATCGACGGCGACCGTGAAGAAGTCGCCCGCGCCGAAGCCCGTCGGATCGATGAGGCCTATGGTCCCGAACGCCTGAAAGCGCTTATCGATAACGACGGATGGGCCTGAAGCCGCCAGCCATACGGGAGGCCATGATGACGCTTCTGAACTTTCGCCGGAGTACCGGCCGTAGCGCCGCGACAGATGTCCAGACGAGGGCGTTCCTACAGGGCTACTCCGTTGAGGTAATGCCTCGAACCGCTGCAAGAATCGACAGTTTTCGAACCCTCCTGCCAGAAGGCACCCGCGTCTACATCGCCCATATCGAAGGAACTTCGATAGATGACATGACCGGAACCGCCAGCCGCCTTGCAAGGGAAGGCTTTGCCGTGATGCCGCACTTCCCGGCACGGATCATTCCGGACAGACGCACACTGAAGGACTGGATCGCCCGCTACCAAGGCGAGGCTGGAGTCGATCAGGCGCTGATCCTTGCAGGTGGTCTGGCGAAACCGGCAGGCGAGTTTCATTCATCCATGCAACTCATTGAGACCGGGCTGTTTGACAGGAATGGCTTCACGCGCCTCCACGTCGCCGGCCATCCAGAGGGAAACAGAGACATCGACCCGGATGGGTCCGACCGAAACGTCATGGATGCCCTGCACTGGAAACAGGCATTCTCGGAACGGACAGACGCAAGGATGGCGCTCGTCACCCAATTCGCATTCGAGTCCGGGCCCATTATCGCGTGGGTCAACCGGCTGACTGACGAAGGTATTCACCTCCCCGTGCATATTGGACTCGCTGGACCGGCAAAGCTTCAGACGCTTATCCGATTCGCCATCGCCTGTGGGGTGGGAAATTCCATGGGGGTCCTCCAAAGACGTGCGAAAGACCTGACCAAGCTTGTGCTTCCGTTCGAACCTACGGAATTGGTCGCGGAACTCGCCGCCTGCAAGGCAGCCAATTCTGGCGTTGCCATGGAACAGGTACATTTCTTTCCGCTTGGTGGGATAGCGGCTTGCGCCGACTGGGCCGCCAGGCATGGCGGCATGGCCTGTCGCTCCACAAGCGCAGCATGAACTGGAGAGCGTCTGAATGACCCGCACTGTAGTTGAATCCCGGTCCAGATCAGTCATCATTGGGTTTGACGAGCCCTTCTGCGTGATTGGCGAACGGATCAATCCCACCGGCCGTAAGGCACTCGCTGCCCAGCTGGAGGCAGGGGATTTCTCCACCGTCGAAAGGGACGCGGTGGAGCAGGTCGCCTGTGGGGCCATGGTGTTGGATGTCAACGCAGGCGTCGTTTACAATTCAAACCCCAATCCAAATGAGACCGAACCTCCGCTCATGAGGAAAATGATTGAGCTGGTCCAAGGACTTATGGATGTTCCTTTATGCATTGACAGTTCCGTACCCGGCGCTCTTGAGGCAGGACTCGAGGTTTCCTGCGGTCGCCCACTGCTGAATTCGGTCACTGGGGAAGAGGAGCGCTTGGAAGCGATTCTCCCTCTCGTCAGGAAGCACAACGTACCGGTGGTCGCGATATCAAACGATGACACGGGCATCAGCGAGGATCCGGACGTTCGCTTCAGGGTGGCCCAGAAAATTGTGGAACGTGCCGCAGATTTCGGAATTCCAGCTCATGACATCGTCGTCGACCCTCTGGTGATGCCCGTCGGGGCTATGGCGACCGCGGGGCGACAGGTGTTTTCACTGGTCCGCAAACTGCGGGAGGAACTGGGGGTCAACACAACGTGCGGTGCGTCCAACATATCGTTCGGCCTTCCACATCGCCACGGCATCAACGCAGCGTTTCTTCCCATGGCCATCTCCGCAGGAATGACCAGCGCGATCATGAATCCCGTTCGTCCAGTGGAAATGGAAGCGATTCACGCGGCCAACCTGTTGATGGACCACGACCCGAATGGCAGAAAGTGGATCGAATTCGCCCGCGTCCTGAACTCCGTGCACGAGGGCACGTCCTTTGCGGCCGCGTCGCAAGCGGTTGCGGCCGGTGGCCGGGAAGGCCGCCGTCGGCGACGAACCTAGGCTTACGCTGCCCACTCGGATTGCCCGTGATCCATGCCATTCAGTCGGCCCGAATTCAGCTACGGATGACAGATGGCAATGAGTGAGCCGATCAAGGCGCTGATATCCACAGTCTGGCGACATCCATATGTTTAGCTGTCGTCGATCTGGATGTCGTTTCCCTCACGGATTGGAGACAGCCTTCCGAACCTTACAGATGACGACCGACATCCCATAGACCGATGGCATGACCGCTCACCTTTCGGCCTTCTTCTGCCACTTGCCACTTTCCTGACTCCAGTATTGGGCCTTGCAGCCCGCCTGTGTCAGATTCCGCCATTGGCTACGTGCGGTTTGAAGCGCAGACGCGTCATTGCCATCAAACAATACACAGACCCTGGCAAGGCGCTGCACTTCCTCTGCGGTGACCTCCGCACCATCAATGCTCATTACGCAACTCGCACTGTTCGGAAGCCCTGCATCCGTCGTCAGCAGGATTGGCTGTGCGGCGTCATGTGGGCCGCCAACACGACCATGTGGAAGAAAGGAATCGTCCCTACCCAACCAGAGCTTCTCGTCAAGCCAATCCATGCGATCCGCTTCAACGCCACGCACCGCTACACGCCACCCCGCCCTTTGGGCGAGCTTGAGGAGCATTGGCAGGGCCACCTCGAGCGGTTGACGCGTCAGGTGATAGAAGTAGACCTCTCCCATTGGTGCCAAGCTCCGCGATCCGGCGACAGTCGACCGGGCACCGAGTCGCCGAAACTCCAGCGACGACAATCCATCCACCCGCCAGACCATGATGTCATCCGTCAAGGGCGAGTTCCGTGCCCCCGACAATGGCGGTCTAATGTGATCGGTGGTCTGTTTCAAGGGAAGGGTCGCGGCACTCCCTTCTGGGGAATCCCCCTCCCGACATGATATGGGATTTCAATCTTTTCCGATACACTGAACGGTGTTCCTCTCCTTAGGCGCCATTTTTCCTGGACACCCGCCGCTGGCGGGAACAGTCCGCTCAACGTTCATATCCATCCGCTATGAGACGGTTCAGGGCCAGCACTCCCCAGCCGGAGCCCCCTTTCGGCGCCAATGGGGTCTCCGACTTGGTGCTCGCCACTCCAGCAATGTCGAGATGGATCCACGGCACATCATCCTTCACGAAGCGCTTGAGGAACTGTGCCGCAGTGACAGCCCCGGCAGGACGGCCTCCGACGTTCTTCATATCCGCAATGTCTGATTTCAGCATCCTGTCATACGCCGGGCCCAAAGGCATGCGCCAGGCACCTTCGCCCTCTGCTTTGGCAGCCTGCAGGAACCTGCGGCAGAATCGATCATCGTTTGAGAACACACCAGCGTTTTCATGGCCAAGGCCAACGATGATGGCTCCAGTGAGGGTGGCCAGATCAACCAAGGCCGCAGGCCTGAAGCGCTCCTGCGCATACCACATAAGGTCACAGAGTACGAGCCGACCTTCGGCGTCGGTATTGATGATCTCGACGGTATCCCCTTTCATCGACCTGACGATGTCACCAGGTCTCTGAGCACGCCCGTCAGGCATGTTCTCCACCAGACCCACGAGTCCAACGACGTTCGCCCTGGCCTTTCTGAGTGCCAAGGTCTTCATGACGCCCGCAACAACCCCCGCGCCACCCATATCCATTGTCATGTCTTCCATGCCAGAGGCGGGCTTCATGCTTATTCCACCGGTGTCAAAGACGACGCCTTTTCCAACCAACGCAATTGGCGGTTCCTCGTCACCTCCATTCCAACTCATCACGACAACCTTTGATGGACTCTCGCTCCCCTGGCCAACGGCGAGAAGCGTTCGCATTCCCTTCTCCTCAAGTTCCGCTTCATCCAACACCTCGACCTTGATGCCGAGTTCTCCAAGCCTCACCAGACGCGATGCGAATTCAACGGTGGTCAGCACATTGGATGGAGCGTTCACGAGATCACGGGTAAAGAACACACCTTCCGCAAGCGGCTTTACAGCCGCCGCCTTCCTCAAGGCTGTCTTCGGCCGGGAGGCCATGACGACGATCCGGCCATCACGGGAGGGGACGGATTCCACCGACTTGTGCGCAACATAGGCATAGTCCCTCAGCACCATGCCAAGGAGAACTTCGCCAACCGACGCCAAACCTCCGGCCATGACCAATTGATCCCTGCCCCGACGCATCTTGCCGAGCGCAGCGCCTGCCCGCCGCGCATCCGCAGGCTTTGGCCGCCTTGGGAGCTTTGTCACCAGAATGGCTTCCGCCGCCATGCCCGAGGGCCACGCCAGTTCAACGACCTTGCCGGTCTCGAGCTCACTGAATGACTCGCTGCCCACCAACCTGGATAGCGCACCTCCCGTCAGGCTGTCGACGCGCCTTCCAGCGGGATCGAGCCTACCGCCCTCAACCACAAACAGCGCGACGCACCCCTCGACTCTGGCCAGACCGTCCAGATCGTTTTGGATAATTTGGAACTCGGTCGGAGCGGTCATTGCATGCGTCTCCCATCTGCGTTGGCCTCCGGACCTGCATAAGCGGAGACCCGCGGATTTGCCAGTTGTCATTTACTGGCTTCGCTCCTGCCCATCCGCTTGCAGTAATCATCGATTCGGATAGAATTCAGCGGGTAACAACGGCGGGTCTTCCAGACAGTGGCCAGCTTCAATGGATTCGACCGATATGTCCTGTCGCGGCTGATGACGCTGTTCGGCTTCTTTGCCGTTGTGCTGGTCGGCGTCTACTGGATAAATCGAGCGGTTCGCCTGTTTGACCAACTCATCTCCGACGGCCAATCGGCCATCGTCTTTCTTGAGATCACCGCGCTGACACTTCCGAACGTGATTCGCGTCATGCTGCCGGTCGCGGCGTTTGCAGCTTCGCTACATGTCGCCAACCGACTGACTTCCGACAGTGAATTCGTCGTTGTCCAGTCGGGCGGATGGAGCCGATGGCGTCTGATGCGTCCGGCCATCGCCTTTGCCGTCATCGTGGCACTTTTCGTCTCCACACTAACCCATGTGGTTGTCCCAGCAGCGGCCACGCGGCTGGCGGAGCGGCAGGCGGAGATCTCAGAGAACATTGTGACCCGCCTGCTCGCCTCGGGTGAATTCCTCCATCCCTCAGATGGCATTTCCTTCTACGTTCGGGAGATCACGCCTTCCGGCGAACTCCGCGACATATTCCTTATGGACACGCGACGCGCCGGGCGGAACGTAACATATACCGCACGACGGGCCTTGCTGGTGAAACATGGGTCTGGGCCGAAGCTGGCCATGTTTGATGGGATGGTCCAGACACTATCAGCCGATGGACGGCGGTTGGCCGTTACCCAGTTCGATAGGTTGGTATACGACGTCGCGGTATTGGCAGTTCAGGCCCGGCAGGCGACACGCGGAATCGGGGAACTCTCCACACGCGAACTTCTCTGGCCGGATGCCCAGGTCATCAGTGAAATGGGACGCCCTGCCGCAGTCTTGATCACGGAAGGTCATGGACGCATCAGCCAGGCGCTGCTCAGCGTCGTCGCAGCGCTTTCCGGATTTGCGGCACTGATGCTTGGTTCATTCAGCCGGTTCGGTTTCCTGAAGCAGATCATCGGTGCCGTGTTCGCCCTGATCGGGTTGAAATTCGCTGACAATCTCATGATCGATATCGCCAGTTCCAGTGTCAATCTCTGGCCGCTCGCCTATCTTGCCACGGTTCTGGGCCTCGCGGCGATTGCGGTGGTCATCCTTCTTGCCGACGCGCCTTACGCCATCCATCGCGGGTTGAGGACTCAGCAGGCATGATACTGGATCTCTATCTCGCACGCCGCTTTCTGGCCATATTCATGGCTGTCTTTGGGATTTTTCTGGCTCTGACCCTCCTGATCGGAATGGTGGAACATATCCGGAAATTCGACGTGGGGACGGTCGGATTTCTTGAAATCATCAATCTGACGTTGCTGAGCGCCCCATGGGAAATCGTTCGTATATTGCCTTTGGTAATGGCCATAGCAACCCTGGCGCTGTTTCTGTCATTGGCACACTCCTGTGAACTTGTGATCCTGCGGTCAACAGGACGGGCGATATTCCGTACATTGTTTGCCCCGCTCGTGGTTGCGTTCCTGATCGGCGTTTTCGCCGTTGCCATATTGAACCCAATCGTTGCATCCACCAGCAATCAATATGACATCGTTGCTGGCCGGAATGCCGGCGGCGGATCCAGCGTGCTTTCAGTCAGCCCGGAAGGACTTTGGCTTCGACAGGCTGGACCGGATGGGCAGACGGTAATCCGTGCGGTTCAGAGCAACCTGGACGGGACGGAATTCTTCGGTGTCACCTTTTTTGGATTTGGCCCTGATGGCCTTTTGAACTATCGGGTGGAAGCGACGTCGGCGAAGCTAGTTCCGGAGGCATGGCGACTGACCTCGGCAAAGGAATGGCGGTTTGACACGGTGGAGAATCCTGAACGGGAATCGATCAGCCAGACCGAAATGAGTATCCCGACGAGTCTGACCGTGAACCAGATTCGCGACAGTTTCGGCACTCCGAGCTCGATTCCGATTTGGGAGCTTTCCGGGTTCATCAAGGAACTGGAAAGGGCAGGCCTCTCTCCCTTGAGACATCGGGTGTGGATGCAAATGGAACTGGCTCTGCCGCTCATGTTGATCGCAATGGCTCTGGTCGGAGCTGGACTGTCCATGCGGCATACGAAATTCAGGAAGACCAGCACGGTGGTGCTCCTGACCATAGCGCTGGCATTTGGGTTGTACGTCATCCGCAACCTCGCCCAGATTCTGGGAGAGAACGGCCAGATTCCCGTGCTTCTGGCGGCCTGGAGCCCGCCTGCGGCCGCGGTCATGCTCATGATCGGCATCGTTCTCAATCTAGAGGACGGATAATGCCGCGTATCCCGCTGTTCGCGACTTTACTTGCTATCCTGCCTATTGCAGCTGCCGCCCAGTTTCCGACCCTGGTTGCGGATTCGGTCTTCGTCTCATCGGACAGGAACACAGTAACTGCCAGCGGCAATGTCGAGATTCTCTCCGGCGAACAACGGCTTCGGACCGAAGAGCTCGTGTTTGACCGCGCCTCGAATCAGCTGACGGTGATCGGCCCCCTTACGGTGGTTGACGGGGACGGTTCACTTATCGTCGGAGAGAACGCGGAACTGACGGCTGACCTGCGCGAGGGGATCATCCGAGGTGTAAGGCTTCTTCTGGACAAAAATACGCAGGTCGCCGCTGTGGAAATGCATCGCGCCGACGGCCGCTATCGCCAATTGTTCAAGACCGTGGCCTCTTCCTGTAACGTCTGTGAAGAACGGCCTGTCCCCCTTTGGAGCATTAGCGCAAGACGCGTGATCCATGACAGGATCCGTAGACAGCTCTTTTTCCACAACGCCCGGTTTGAAGTCGCGGGAATACCCATTCTATACATCCATCGCCTACGCATGCCCGATCCGACATTGGATCGGGCCACTGGGTTCCTGATCCCGAAATTCAAGACTTCGACCAGCCTCGCCAGCGGCATCAAGATACCGTACTTCATGACGTTGGGAGATCACGCAGACCTACTGCTGACGCCCTATCTGTCCTCTCGCACGAATACGCTTGAGGGACGTGTGCGGCAGGAACTCAAATTCGGATCCCTGCAGTTGAAGGGCGCGGTCACCGAAGATGACCTCAGGCCCCGGGACGTCCGGAGCTATCTCTTCGCAGACGGCCGGTTCTTTCTTCCCGAAGATTTCAGGTTAAATCTCGATCTGGAACTGGTATCGGATCACGCGTATCTGTGGACATACGACTATTCCGATGCGGATCGCCTGAACAGCAGCATTGAAATCACGCGTTCACGCCGCGAGGACCACGTATCGACAAGTGTTACGATGCTGGAGCATGTGCTGGGCACGCCTGATCGGATAGGCTTCGACGACAAGGTCTATCAGGGAGTCGCCAGCTATCAGCGTCGGATATGGCCATCCTCGATCCCCGGTGAGATTCGGTTGGCTTTTGATGCGGAAATCTCGAAGGGCCCGATATCGGGCGCCGCGAAAGAAAAGGTCCGATCCTATCGTTCCGGTGTAAGGGCTGATTGGCTCCAAAGCTGGACTTCGATCAAGGGTCTCATCACTTCCGCGCGGACGCAACTCGCCGCGGACTCACAGGTCTACAGAGCGGACAACAGATCGAAGGACTCGAACTCCCGTCTGATCCCGTCCGCGGCGCTTGAACTGCGATGGCCACATGTCGGGATTTCCGAAAGCCGCGGCACTGACGTCCTTGAGCCGGTGATGCAGGTCGCCTGGACCGATGTCGAACCCCGACGACACGAAGGCGATAGGTATCCCGAGTTTGACGAAGGAAACCTGATCGCTCTAGGCCGTTTCCCAGAATTTGACGCTTATGAACGAGACTGGCGTGCAGCGATTGGGTTTGGTTGGACGCATCTCGCGCCGGGAGGCAGCGTGTACTCGATCACCACAGGACGTCTGTTCAGAAAGAGCGACGATGACCGGTTCGTTACAGGTAGCGGGCTCTCTGGCAAAGGCTCCGATTGGCTGCTGTCCGCTCAGGCAAGACACAACCGGTTGACCGTTTCCAGCCGCTCGTTGCTTGACAGCGGGGCCGACTTCTCGAGATTTGGGCTGGAGTTTGCCTGGCAGGACGATTTAACCACTACGTCGGGCCGTTATTTTTGGGCATCAGGGGAAAAAAGGGATACTTCGGAAGTTGTTCTAGAGACAAGCCGCGTTCTCGGCCGCCATTGGATTGCTTCGGTCGAAGGAAGATATGATGGGAACGCTGATCGCACCACAAAGGCTGGACTCGGCCTGAAGTACAGGAATGAATGCGTGACAGTTGACATTTCCGTCTCGCGTCGATTTTCCACGTCCGACATTTCCAACGTGCCAACCTCGACAGAATTCAACGTAGGCGTCATACTTGGCGGATTGGGTCGGCATGACAGCGGCCCGGAGCGGAGCTGCAGGACACGGCGCTAGCAGAGGGGGATTGAAGGCCCGATGACCATGATTCGTCCAACGGTTTTTCTGGCAATTTCGCTGGCCATGGCCCCCATTGCGGCGTCTGGCGGACCATTTGATCCGGTCGCGCGTGTCAATGGCCAGGTGATCACCCAATATGAGCTCGACCAGCGAATTCTCTTCCTGAGTGCGATGAACATTCCGGGGGATCTTGGTGAAGATGCTTTGGAGCGACTGATAGGAGAACGGTTGCAGTCCGATGCAGCCCGAAGGTCGGGTGTCAACATAGGCGACAATGATGTGCTGACGGGCATGAGTGAATTCGCTGCCCGTTCAAACATGAGTGCCGACCAATTCGTCGAGGCACTTGAAAGCGCCGGAATTTCGCGGGAATCACTCGAGGACTTTGTCAGATCCGGCCTGGCTTGGCGGCGTCTTGTGCGAGGTCTGTTCGGTGCACGTGCCCAGATCAGCGATGACGAGGTGGACCGTGCGGTGGCTCTCGGCACCTTCGGCAGCGGTGCGCGCGTCCTGGTTTCAGAGATATTCCTGCCTGCTGACACGCCGGAACGACTGGTCACCGCCCAGCGACTTGCGGATGAAATCCGCCGGATCAGGACAGCCTCCGAATTCGCTGCTGCGGCACGGCGCTTCTCCGTTGCGCCCTCGTCCAGGCAGGGCGGGCAACAGGACTGGGTGGCGGTCGAAGGTCTTCCCGAAGCCTACCGCAACCAGATTCTGTCACTCTCGCCTGGCCAGATATCCAGTCCGGTCCCTCTTCCGAACGCCATTGCCATCTTCCAGCTTCATGGCATCGAGGAATCCGGTGGGCCTCAGGAACTCGAACTGTCTGTTGATTATGCCGCGTATCTGATTCCCGGCGGAGAAAGCGCAACGACCCGTGCCAATGAAATCAAGGCCAAGGTCGACAGCTGCGATGACCTCTATGGTATCGCCAGAGGGCAGCCGGAGGATCGACTCAGTAGACAGGTTGTTCCGACTTCGGAACTGCCAAATGATATCGCGGCTGCGCTGGAGGGTCTTGATGACAATGAGGTATCGACCCGGATTGTCGCTGACGACGGCCAGATGCTGGTGTTCCTGATGCTATGTGGCCGAACCTTCGCAGCGACTGAGGAGGTTGACCGTGAGGCAGTGCGCGAGGGCCTGTTCAGCCAGCGCCTGGCAGCTTATGCCGATAGCTACCTTGCGGAACTGCGCGCACAGGCCGTTATCGAGATCGAATGACCGGGGTACCTGTAGCGCTGACCTCAGGTGAACCTGCCGGAATCGGACCGGAGGTGACAGCGGGTGCCTGGGCTGTCCTGCGAAACGAACTCCCGTTCTTCTGGATTGGGGATCCTCGGGCACTCCCTCAGGAGGTGATCTGGCATGAGATCGCTGAGCCGGCCGAGGCGGTTTCGACAATGTCCTGCGCTCTTCCCGTCCTGAGACACGACTTCCCCGGCTCAATTGTGTCCGGATCTCCGGACGTCAAAAATGCACCATGCATCATTGAGGCGATTACCCGTGCAGTGGAATTCGCGATGGCGGGCGATGCCTGCGCGGTCTGCACCTGTCCGGTCAGCAAACTCGCCCTTAAGTCCGGTGCGGAATTCAGGTTCGCAGGCCATACTGAATTCCTTGCCAACCTTACGGGTGCCCGGCGTGCGGTGATGATGCTCGTGTCCGACACAATACGCGTTGTGCCGACCACCATCCACATTCCGCTTGCCGAAGTTCCTGCGACGCTGACAGCTGGACTTCTGGAGCAGACCATTCGCATCTGCCACAAGAGCCTGCAGCGGGATTTTGCCATCGAGACCCCTCGAATCAGGGTTTCAGGCCTAAATCCACATGCAGGCGAGGGTGGAACCATGGGCAATGAGGAAAAACGGATAATCGCTCCGGTGGTCGCCCATCTGGCGAAGGAGCGCATGGCCATCGAAGGGCCACTGCCCGCTGATACAATGTTCCATTCAAATGCCCGGGCCGACTACGACGTGGCGATCGCAATGTACCACGATCAGGCACTCATTCCAATCAAGACACTGTGCTTTGACGACGCCGTGAATGTCACGCTTGGTCTGCCAGTCGTCCGAACATCACCCGATCACGGCACTGCGTTTGACATCGCCGGAAAGGGCGTTGCCAGCCCTTCCAGCCTTATCGGGGCGCTTCGCCTCGCTGCCAGAATGTCCCAGGCCCGAAGTCAGGCATAGGGGCGTTGCTCAGCCATACAACATCCGCCGTCACAACATCCAGGCCCGGTTGGTGCAGATGATCGACAATCTTCCACCTCTTCGCGAGGTCATCGCGAACTATGGTCTGCAGGCCAGAAAGTCCCTGGGCCAGAATTTCATAATGGATCTTAACCTCACCGCTCGGATCGCACGTGCTGCCGGCGATCTATCGTGTGTTGACGTGCTGGAGATCGGACCAGGTCCCGGTGGACTTACACGAGGTATCCTGGCCGAGGGTGCACGCCGGGTGCTTGTGGTCGAAAAAGACCCGAGATGCATTCCCGCCCTGCAGGACATCGCCGCAGCCAATCCCGGGCGGATGGAAATCATCAACGGTGATGCGCTGGCAATCGATCCGATCCAACGGCTTACCCCACCAATTTTCGTAATCGCAAATCTACCCTACAACGTCGGAACCCGGCTGCTGCTGCGATGGCTCTCACCAACTTCCTGGCCTCCGGTCTGGAGTAAGCTAACGCTCATGTTCCAGCACGAGGTTGCGCAGCGGATCGTTGCAGGCCCCGGCCACAGGTCCTACGGGCGATTGTCTGTATTTGCCCAGTGGCGGTGCCACACACATATAGCCATGATCCTGCCACCTGAGGCCTTCACCCCCAAACCGAAGGTTCATTCCGCAGTTGTGCAGCTGACCGCGCTTTCAAGACCTCCCTTTGACACCGAACCAGTCGTTTTGGAACGCATTGTTGCGAAGGCCTTCGGCCAGCGCAGAAAGATGCTGAGAACCGCTCTGCATGGTGTCGCGCCAGATATTGAAGCCGTGCTTGAGCGAGCGGGCATTTGCCCAACCATGCGGGCTGAGGAAGTGCCCATCGAAGGATTCTGCGCGATCGCCAACCGCCTCATCGAAACGACACCAAGTCAGGCCGGGTAATCCGGGGTGTTCGCCGGAACATTCGGGAGGCGATCTATTGAGCCGTCTCTGCCACCACCTTATCTGCCCCACCCTCAGCGGGTTCTGGCCGACGTCGCGGTCCGTTTCCCCCAGAAGTGGTTGCGGCCGGTGTGGTCTCAGGAGTTTCGACCAGTCCGCCAGCTTCCTTGACGACATCGATCACTTCGTTATCGCGTGTCGGCAACGACTGCAGTTGACTCTCGCCATTGCCCTCTCGCGAAACATCCCGCTGTTGCTGGTCGTTGGCAACCGCAAGCTGCTCCTCCCGCTTCGCGGCCCGCTGCAGCTGGCGTTCCCGGTGCTGGGCTTCCTGGGCCTCGCGTCGAGCTTCCTGTTCACGCATCGCTTCCGCCAGCATGCGCGTATAGTGCTCGGCATGCTGCTGAAAATTCTCCGTTGCGACACGGTCACCACCCAGCTGTGCGTCACGGGCAAGCTGGTTGTATTTTTCAATGATCTGCTGCGGTGTGCCGCGCACCTTGCCCTCTGGCCCGGAGCTATCGAATACCCGATTGACGACATTGCCAATGGAACGGTTGCGATTCAGCTTCGAACGCGAGCGTTGCTTGGACGATCTCATTGTGTTTGCTATCCAGCCTTCGGTTTGGCTTAGCCTGACCCCCGGCCTTTGACCTGTCTGCACGAAATTCGTGCACCGGAGTCTCTCTAGTTTTGGCATGAGCACGGCAGGGGCCTCTTTACCCACCAGACACTCGTGCAGCCATATACGGATGTGCTGAAAGACAATTCAAGGCAAAATCGACATTTTTGTCAAAAATGTGCGGCCATGTCACACCTTAACCGTTCAATCTGGCATCTATCACCCTATCTCGGCCGTCCAGGTCCCTGTGGACCGCGATTCGTTCAAGACCGACATCCATGAATATCCGAGACACCGCCTCTGTCTGGGTCGGCCCAATCTCAACCAGAACGCGGCCATCCGGCTCCAGAAACCGACCCAGACCATGCGCAATGGCACGATACGCGGAAAGGCCGTCGGCCCCATCCGTAAGTGCGATCATCGGATCATAAAGGCGAACCTCAGGGGCAAGCTCCCTGAATTCGCTGGCAGAGACATATGGCGGATTCGACACGATCAGATCAAAGCTACCGGTCACAACCTCATACCAGTTTGACCGAACCGCCTTCAATCGTGGTCCCACCTTTGCGAGAATTGCATTTGAAGCAGCCACCTCCAGCGCCTTCTCCGAAATATCCGTCGCCACCACAACTGAACTTTGCCACTCGGCCAATAGCGTCACCGCGATGATTCCGCTTCCGGTGCCGAGATCGAGAATCCGATGGCTCAACCCGTCCTCAAGCGCGGCGGCAATGAGGGTCTCCGTCTCCGGCCTTGGATCCAGGACATGGGAGGAGACAATGAACTCCCGACCCCAGAACCGCCGTCTGGCCAGTATGTGGCCAACGGGCCTGTGCGCCAGCCGCTGCTCGACAAACGCCTCGAACCGGAGCAGATCCTCTTCTGGCAGGTGAGTCTCGAGACTGAGCGTCATTCGGTCAGCCGGAATTCCAATCGCCGCCGCCATCAAGGCCCGTGCGTCTCTGGATCCGGAGTCCAGCCCTGCTTCGTTCAGACGAGCTGTGGCGGATGCCAAAGCGGACCGAACCAGTCTGTTCACGTGCCTAGCTCGGCCAATCTGGTTGCCTGATCGTGGGCTGTGAGCGCCTCTATGATCTCACCTAAATCTCCCTGCATGATTTGGTCGAGACGATAGAGTGTGAGGTTGATCCGATGGTCGCTCAATCGTCCCTGCGGGAAATTATAGGTGCGGATACGCTCACTTCGGTCGCCCGTCCCCACCTGGGAGCGTCTGTCAGCAGAGCGCTCTGCCTCCGCCTTCCGTCTTTCGATATCGTAAAGCCGTGCCCTGAGCACACGCATTGCGACCTCGCGGTTCCTGTGCTGGGACTTCTCGGAGGATGTCACCACAATCCCTGTTGGAAGGTGGGTGATTCGAACGGCGGAATCGGTTGTGTTGACATGCTGACCACCCGCCCCGCTAGAGCGCATGGTATCGATACGAAGGTCGGAAGCATCGATTCTGACGTCAACATCCCTTGCCTCAGGAAGCACTGCAACCGTTGCTGCGGATGTGTGAATTCGTCCGCCGGATTCCGTTGTCGGTACGCGCTGCACCCTGTGAACACCACTTTCGAATTTCAGACCTGCGAAGACCCCTTTCCCCCGTATGTTCACGACCGCTTCACGGATGCCACCAAGTTCGGTGTGCTGTTCCTCGATCATCTCGAGGCTCCAGCCCTGTGACTCGGCATATCGCTGGTACATACGCAGGAGGTCTGCGGCGAAGAGCCCGGCTTCCTCACCGCCAGTTCCAGGACGGATCTCCATAATCGCTGATCCGGAGTCAGCCGCATCCCGGGGCAGTAACGCCAGTCGGAGCGATTCTTCGAACTGCGGGAGTCGTTCCTTCAGCGCGGAAAGCTCATCCCGGGCCAGTGCGGAGAGCTCCGGGTCATTCAACATCGCTTCAGTGTCGGCGATACTGTCAAGCAAATGACGGTATTCGGCGACCTGGGTGGCGACGGGAAGCAGTTCAGCGTATTCCCTGCCGAGCGCCGCTATGTCGCCCTGTCCATCAGCCATTGCCGCCTCGACATATTCGAGCCGTTCGGTGATCCGTGCGAGTTTCTCCAGCGGAATCATAAGGCTGATTTGCCCAATCGATCCCGTTCGGTCAAGATCGGTCATCACTGCCGTTGATGTCGTGCATGATCCGTAGATATCCAGATCCTAGGGAGTTGGAAACTGTACGGGAGATCAATGACGCAAACAGGCCGGCAGGAGGTTGTCGTCACGATGTCAGGTCAGCAAATCTAGGGCGTGTGACCCTTCAGCCATATTCCGGACTGAAGTTGGATCTGCGATGCTGGCTCATGCAATAGCTTCCGGCACCCTTCCGCGACCGCTACCGGCAGCTGCGGGGAGAGCCGTGAACTGCCCGGTCAATCAACGCCGCATCCAACACCAAAGGCAAAGCAACTCCACAGCAGCATGAGCACCGGCGATCGCGGTCGCGCCAGTGGGGTCGAACGGAGGCGAAACCTCGACCACGTCCCCTCCAGCCACGCTAAGGCCAGCAAGGCCGCGCAGAATCGTTGCGGCCTGCCAACTCGCCAAACCACCCCATACCGGCGTCCCGGTCCCCGGCGCAAAACCAGGGTCAAGCACATCAATGTCGAAGGTCACATATGCGACCGCGTCGCCGACAATCCCCAGTATCTTCTCCGCCACCTCCTGCGGTCCGGTCCGATGCACTTCCTGGGCATCGATCACAGTGATGCCAAGTGTATCCGGATTGTCTGTGCGAATTCCAACCTGTACGGATCGCCCGACGTCGATCAACCCTTCCTGAACCGCCTTGAAGAACATCGTGCCGTGGTCGACCCGCAAGCAGTCATCATCGGCCCAGGTGTCTGTATGTGCATCGAACTGCACCAGCGCGATGGGGTGACCAAGCCTGTCCACGTGGGCGCGCAGGCACGGTAACGAGATCGAGTGGTCCCCGCCCAACGCAATACAGCCGACGTCCTGAGCCAGGATTCCTCCGATATGTTCCTGAATCACTGCCGGAATGTCCGCAGGAACCGCATAGTCGAACGCCATGTCACCGAAGTCCGCAATCGCGAACTCGCTCAATGGATCAAAGCCCCACCCGTAAGGCGCGTCAGGTGCCTGAAGTGTGCTTGCCTCGCGGATGGCGCGGGGTCCAAAGCGGGCCCCCGGCCTGTTTGTCACTGACTGGTCATACGGAATTCCGGTGACAGCGACATCCATCCCGGAAAGATCCTTGGTATAGCGGCGCCGAAGGAACGACGTAATGCCGGCGAACGCATTCTCGTTCGAGAGTCCCTTGAGACCTTCGCGTGTCAGCGCCGTATCCACCTGGGTCCGCGCATCCGCCAGAGCCATTTCAGTTGCCTCAATGTCGCTGCACAAACCACTCTATCCGGCGGGACAGGCCCTCTCAACCAGCCGCGCGAAGAAAGATGCGCCGATCGGCGCGATACTGTCATTGAAGTTGTATGCCGGATGGTGGCAGTAAGCCGTCTCCCCCTGCCCAAGGAACAGATACGCACCTGGACGGGCCTCGAGCATATAGCTGAAATCCTCCGCGCCCATCTCCGGCCCCACATCCGCAACCACTTTCTCCGAGCCCACGATCTCCGCCGCGACATCCACCGCGAACGCAGTTGAAGCCTCGTCGTTTACAGTCGCGGGATAGCCTTCGTCGAACTCCAGAACGGCTCTGACACCAAATGCTGTTTCATGGCCCCTTACAATTTCCGCTATCCTTCGGAATGCCATGGCCCTCACATCTCGGTCAAAAGTCCGAATCGTGCCGGAGAATCTCGCCTCGCCCGGAATGACGTTGTTCGCCGTTCCAGCGTGAAGCTGCGTTACGGAAATGACCAACTCCTCCACGGCCTTATGGTTGCGGCTCACAACTGTCTGAATCGCCTGAACCATGGCGACGGCAGCGGCAACCGGGTCGACAGCTTCATGGGGCCATGCCGCGTGGCCGCCGACGCCCTTCACAGTCACTTCGAACTCATCCACGGCCGCCATGATCGGTCCCGGCGCTGTAAAGAAATGTCCCTCCGAATAGAGCGGTGCGTTGTGAAGGGCGAAAACCCGCGTCACATCCAGATTGTCGAGGACACCCTCGCGAACCATAACTTCGCCACCACCACCATATTCCTCCGCTGGCTGGAACAGCAGAGCGACCCGCCCGTTGAAGTTGCGGGTCTCGGCGAGGTATTTTGCGGCACCAAGCAGCATCGCCGTGTGTCCGTCGTGGCCGCAGGCATGCATCGATCCCACAGTTTCACTTGCATATTCCAGTTGTGTCTCTTCCTTGATCGGCAATGCGTCCATATCTGCGCGAAGCCCAATTGTTGGGCCAGGTCCCTGCCCTTCAATCACTGCGACGATTCCCGTGGTCGCAATTCCTTCATGGATCCAGTCCACTCCGAATTCCCTGAGTTTCCTAGCCACAAAGGCTGCGGTCCGATGACATTCAAATCCCAGTTCAGGATTGCGATGGAGCCAACGTCGCCATTCGCACATTTCGTCAGCAAAGTCGCCAATACGGTTGATGACGGGCATTGCTGGACTCCCTTCCATTCTAGCGGGATAACCGTATCAGATTTTCCGTAACTGAAGAAAGAGGAAACGATGGTCAGTGGCCGTGACGAGCAAGAGATTGACTCCGGTGGCGGCATCCGTCACCTGCTGAATGTTATGCGACGTCTTCGGAATCCCGATTCCGGCTGCCCATGGGACATCGAGCAAACGTTCTCCAGCATAGCGCCATACACGATCGAAGAAGCCTACGAAGTTGCTGATGCCATCTGTAGGAACGCGTGGGACGAACTTGAGGAAGAACTTGGCGACCTCCTGCTCCAGACTGTCTATCACGCAACGATTGGCGAGGAGATGGGGCTCTTTGACTTCGACAGTATCACCCAAAAGATATCTGCAAAGATGGTGGACCGGCATCCACATATATTCGGAGATGAGTGTCGCGATAGAAGCGCCGATGAGCAGAGTCGCAACTGGGAAACCGTGAAGGCTGCGGAACGAGCGAAGAGAGGTGCGCAGGGCGCACTGGATGGTGTTGCGACCGGACTGCCCGCGCTGCTGCGCGCCGCAAAGCTCCAGAAACGTGCCGCACGGGTCGGATTCGACTGGCCAGACCCAACAAAGGTCATCGCAAAGGTCGCGGAGGAAGCGGCCGAACTTGCCGAGGCCCGGACCTCCGGTGATGCCGAGAGTGTCTTTGAGGAGTTCGGCGACCTTCTGTTCGCCATCGTCAACCTCGCGCGTCATCTCGACATTGATCCCGAGGCCGCCTTGCGGTCAGCGAACGGGAAGTTCACCCGTCGCTTTCAGATCGTGGAATCGCGGCTTGCTGGACTGGGCAAGTGCGCCGAGGACAGTGACCTCGCCGAAATGGATGCGTTTTGGAACGAGGCAAAGGCACGCGATGAACTCAATCACTGATGATTCCCTGGAGCTTGGGCCGGCAAACGCTGTGCCTACAAGGATCCCCATGTTCGGCAGCCCACTTTACAGCCTTCGACATCATTGGCAGGCCCCATTCCAGTCCGAAGTGCAACACCAGTGGCGGTGGTGACCGGTTTTCCTGCCGCATGATGTTGCGGATCGGCCAGGAAGCGGCGACAGTCCCTGTGACGAAACAAGGGAGACTGTCATGCCCGAGGGCCATCGCCACCTGACCCATGGGGATGGATGCCAGATCGGCGCGCTGAAGGAAAGCGGGCTGTCGAACGGGGCGATCGCGGCCCGTCCGGGCCGTGACCGCCCGTCGGTCTGGCGGGAGCTGCGCCGGAACGGCGGGGATTCGGGCTACAGCCCCGGCGAGGGGCGGGGGAAGGCGGAGGCACGCCGCAGCGGGGCGTCCAGGGTCCCCCGGAGGATGACTGCGGAGCGCTGGGCGAGTGTCGAGGGGTTTCCGGGGAAGGCTGGAGCCCGGAGCGGATATCGGGGCGGCTGCGTCCGGGGGCGGCTGGGCGGTGGGCCGGCAGTGGACATCCGGGTATCTGAGGGCCGACAGGAAGGCGGGCGGGGAACTGTTCCCGCTGCTGCGCCGCCGCGGAAAGAAGCCCAACTGGCGTGGCGGGCGGCACTCGGGCCGGGGCCGCATCCCGGGCCGGGTGGACATCTCCGAGCGGCCTGCGGAGGTGGAGAGCAGGGAGCGTGTGGGCGACCGGGAGGCGGACACGATCATAGGGAAGGGCCACAGCGGCGCGGTGGTCCCGCTCGTGGACCGGGCCCCGGAATACACGTATTCACGGAGGGCTGGCCGGCGCACCTCGGCCGAGGTCTCCGCCGCGATGCCGGCGATGCCGCCGGGCTCCGACACCCCCGTCCACACGGTCACGGCGGACAACGGCAGGGAGTTCGCGGGCCACGCCGGCGTGGCCAAAGCGCTCGGCGCCGGGTTCTTTTTCGCCACCCCCTACCACTCTTGGGAGCGGGGGCCGACCGGGCACACGAACGGGCTGGTCCGGCAGTACCTGCCGAAGGGGACGGACCTCCGCGCGGTCGGCGACGGTGAGGTGAAGGGGGTGCAGGACCGCACGGACGCGCGTCCGCGAAAGGTGCTCGGCTACCGGACCCCCGCCGAGGTGTTCCGCCGGGCCCGCCCTCCCTGACGCGGCCCGCCCGCCCCCACCGGGAGGGGTGGACTGGATTCCGCCGTCGCGTCCGTCCGGGCTCCGGTCGGGCTGCGCCCTCCCCGCCCCCGGACGGACGCGACCCGCCCCGGCGGCGGCCTTGCGCTGCCCGGAAAGCGCCGCCAGGCTCTCCCGCGAAGGGACTCCAGCTGTCCCGGGCCCGGAATCACCGGCGCCAGGGGGCCGGAAATCCCGCCTTCCGGCCATTTTCCCCGCCCGGGCGGGGAAAATGGCCGGTGTTGCACTTCGGACTGGAAGTGGGGCAGGTTATTACCTGATGGTGGAGCAGATAATCATCGATACCGATCCAGGGCAGGATGATGCCATTGCCATTCTTCTGGCACTAGCATCACCTGAGCTGGAAGTCGTCGGAATTACGGCAGTTGCCGGCAATGTCCCGCTGCCGCTTACCCAAAGGAACGCCCGTATGGTCTGTGAACTTGCGGGTCGCACCGATGTTCCGGTCTTTG
Source organism: Paracoccaceae bacterium (assembly GCA_965203605.1). GTDB lineage: Bacteria > Pseudomonadota > Alphaproteobacteria > Rhodobacterales > Rhodobacteraceae > JAPOUP01. The sequence goes on from OZ241902.1 coordinate 1,286,356, forward strand.
CGGGCTGCGACGCTCCACTGACGCGAAGATTGGTCACAGCCGAGCATGTTCACGGAAAGACCGGGCTTGACGGAATCGACCTGCCGGACCCCAGGATGCCGCTTAAGGAGGCGCATGCCGTCGAGTTCATCATCCAAACGCTGCGTACACGGCCCTCGGGCTCGGTAACCCTTTGCCCTCTGGGACCGCTAACCAACATTGCGACGGCATTCCAGACCGCTCCGGAAGTGATCGGCAGGGTACGCCGGCTTGTTCTGATGGGCGGCGCATACTTTGAAGTCGGCAACATAACACCGGCCGCCGAATTCAACATTTATGTCGATCCCGAAGCAGCTGAAGTCGTGTTCGGATCAGGTGTCGACCTTGTTGTCATGCCTCTGGATGTAACACACAAGGCACTCGTTACCCTCGATCGAATTGAGGCGTTCCGACGTCTGGATACCGGAGTGGGACATGCCATTGCCTCATGGACTGATTTCTTCGAGCGATTCGATAAGGAAAAGTATGGCTCGCAAGGAGCACCGCTGCATGATCCAACCGTGATTGCCTACCTTCTTGAACCGAACCTATTTGCAGGACGTCACATCAATGTCGAGATCGAGACCCGATCGGATCTAACCCGGGGAATGACCGTCGCCGATTGGTGGGGCGTCACGGACCGTGCCGCAAATGCGCAGTTCATGGGCGAAATAGATGACGAAGCGTTCTTTGAACTCCTCACCCAACGGATTTCCAGGCTAAGGTAGGGTTCGTTCCCGGCAATATGTGCGCAATTCGAATCCGGCCACCTCCTGGAGCATTCCGATGCTCCCACCCTCCCGGCTTCGACGCTCCATTCTCCCATTCCAGTTTCGATGGACAGCCCGTCGTGCAGGTTCTGCGTCGATGGGTGGCGAAACAATGACACTTCGCCTAGATTGCCTGCATGATGCCCGGTCTTCCGTTCGACAACAGCTACGGTGCGCTTCCTGAGCGGTTCTACTCGCGCCTGACACCAACGCCAGTGTCCGAACCAAGGCTTGTCGCTGTAAACAGACCTCTGGCTGATGAACTCGGATTGGATGCAGATGAACTTGAATCAAGTGAAGGCGTTCGGATACTGGCCGGAAACACCGTGCCGCACGGTGCGGACCCACTTGCACAGGTCTACGCCGGGCATCAATTTGGAGGTTGGGTGCCCCAACTTGGCGATGGTCGCGCCATTCTTCTTGGAGAGATACTTGATACCAACGGGATACGCCGCGATCTTCAGCTGAAAGGTGCAGGTCGAACTCCCTATAGCCGTGGCGGAGACGGACGAGCCTGGATTGGCCCGGTGATCCGGGAGTATGTGGTTTCAGAGGCGATGCACGCGCTCGGCATACCAACCACCCGTGCTCTTGCTGCGGTTACGACGGGTGACCACGTCTACCGGGAATCCCGGCTTCCCGGTGCGGTCCTGACACGGGTCGCATCAAGCCATATTCGTGTCGGTACGTTTCAGTTCTTTGCAGCCCGTCAGGATCTGGGGGCGCTTCAGACGCTGACCGACTACGTGACCGCCAGGCACTACCCCGGCAAGAGCGGTGCGCTGGAAATGCTGGAGGCCGTGATCGAGGCGCAGGCAAGTCTGGTTGCCCAATGGATGGGTGTGGGATTCATCCACGGTGTCATGAACACCGACAATACGCATGTTGCCGGCGAAACCATAGACTATGGCCCCTGTGCGTTTATGGACGGATTCCATCCAGATACGGTCTACAGTTCCATCGACAGATTTGGGCGCTACGCCTATTCCCGGCAACCTGACGTCATGATCTGGAACATGGCCCAGTTGGCCACCGCGCTCCTTCCGCTGATCGATGACGACCGGGACGCGGCCGTGGAACAGGCAACGCATTCCGTTCGTAGGTATCCTGAACTCTATCGGGTCGCCAGACTGGAGATCTTTCGCGCAAAGTTAGGACTCGGTTCAACCGAGAATGGAGATGCCGAACTCGTCAATAGTCTACTTGATGCGATGAGGGATGAAAGAGCGGACTTCACAAACACCTTTAGGGGACTACTCGATGCTTCTGCCAGAAATCAGTTCACCGATCCTTCCAGATTCGACGAATGGTCTGAGCGCTGGTCAGCACGGCGGAAGCGCGATCGACGTTCGCCCGAGGAACAGGAGGAATTGCTGCGACGCGCAAACCCTGCCGTCATCCCCCGCAACCATCAGATCGAAAGGGTGATTCAGGCAGCACTAACAGAGAATTACACACCGATGCTGAAGCTAAACGGGGTGCTGGCAAATCCGTTCGAACTGTTGCCCGACGATGCAGCCTTCGCACTTCCTCCCAAATCTGGCGAAGAAGTCCGGCAAACATTCTGCGGCACGTGAGATGACTTCTGAGATCTCGGATACCGTCGACCCCTTGCCGCAACGAGAGTTCACGGCATGGCAACCCGACGATCAATCAGATCCGGGACCGTTGATCCTGATCAGTACTCCATTGATCCGGTGAGGAGTTCCGGCCGCTGAACATCCGGTTCGTGTCACGGGCAGAAGTCCCGAAGAACTTGACCTGCGTTCACGGCTGTTCGCCTGCCGTGCCGCATGGCAAGTTGGCCGTTTACCAGAACATGGATCACGCCCGAGGCATAGCGGCGAGGATGGCGGGCAGTCGCTTCGCTGGCGATGCTTTCCGGATCGAAGATGCAGATATCCGCGAAGTAGCCTCGCTTGAGCGCACCACGATGCAAAAGCCCAAGCCGTTCGGCTGGAAGCGATGTTATCCGGCGCAGGCCTTCAGCCATATCGATGACGCCCCGGTCGCGCACGTAGTGCTGAAGGAACCGTGCCGCCCAACCGTAGCCACTCAATGATCCGACCAGATCCTTCAGGACACCGTCGTTGGCGATCGCGACCGTATCTGAGATCACGGCACATTCGGGCTGCTGCAGGCACAGGTCTACGTCGTTCTCACGGAAGGACCTGGATGTCCACATCGTCGACATCATGTGCTCGCCCTCCGAAGCCAGAATATCCAGCACGGCGTCGTAGGGATCCTGACCGCGCATCCGACCGATCTCTTCGAAGTCCATGCCGACAAGATCCCTGTTTTCGGTGGCGTTGAGAAGTGCGATGTCCTTCCACTTTCGTGCCTTTACGATCAGCCACATGGGCTGCGGGTTCGCTTTGATCCTTTCGCGGTCTTCGGGGTTCGCAAGGCGACGGAGCACCTCATCCAAGCCACCGGACTGGGCCCACTTCGGCAGAATCGCGGCCATCAGGGTATGGTTCCAGTCGTGTGGAATTACGTCGAATGCAATGTTCACATCGCGGCTGCGGGCAGAATCGATCATTTCCAGTGAGTGCTCCATCGCGTAGTCCGGAGCTCCGAACTTTGGCTGGATATGTGAGATCTGCAATCTGGCGCCAGACTGTCGTGCTGTCGCTATCGCCTCGGCAAATCCCAGATCGTAATGCGTGTCACGGTTGCGTACGTGGGTCGCGTACAGCCGGCCCCGCTCGGCAGCGACCTCGCACATGGGAACAAGGTGCTCCGGGGAAGCCAGGATTCCGGGGAAATACTCCAACCCCGACGAAAAGCCACCCGCTCCTTCATCGAACGCCTTTCCGACAAGTCGGGCCATTTCCTCAATTTCGTGAATTTCGCCCGCCCTTGGCTCATTCCCGAGAACCGCACGGTGCACTGTGCCATGTCCAACGAACGCCATCACGTTGACGCCAAGGTCACTTTGGTCGAGGACATCGAGATATTCACCGAACCCGTGCCAGTGCGGATGGTCGGCGTGACCAGTATACCATGGCGACACATCTCGGATCACGTCGTGGGAACAGACGGGCGCGCAGCTGATTCCGCATTGGCCGATCACTTCGGTCGTCACTCCCTGATGGACCTGGCTCTCGGCGCGGCCATCCGCGACCAAAGTGAAGTCCGAATGCGTGTGCATATCGACGAAACCTGGAGAGACGATCAGTCCAGTGACGTCGATTACCTCACCCGCATGATTGCCAATCGTTGCTTCAACTTCGGCAATACGACCATCCTTGACCGCAACATCGCCCCGAAAGCCTTCGGTGCCGTTTCCGTCATGGATATCACCACCCCTGAGGATCAGATCAAACATAGGCTGCCTTCCTATTTCGCTTCGCCATAGAGCCAGTCAGGAACGAATAGTGTGAGTTCGGGAACGATGACAAGAACCACCATGCCGATGATGTAGGCGACGATGAACGGAAGGACAGCCACTGAGATCCGCTCGATCGATATTCCGGATATGCGCGCCGCTACGGTAAGGTTTGCCCCAAGGGGAGGAGTGAGGAAACCGATTTCGCAAGTGATGACTGTGAACACTCCAAACAATACAGGGTCTATCCCAAGTGATGTAACCAGCGGAAGGAAGACCGCCGTGAACAGGACGATCTGAGCCAGTGATTCCATGAAGGTGCCGATGAATATGTAAAAGACGCCGATGAGCATCATCACAAGAATCGGGTTTTCAGTGATCTTCGTGATTCCGGACTGTACGGCTGCCGGTACGTCGTAGAATGCGGTGAGTTGGCCAAAGGCAAGGGTTGGCGTCAAAAGGATAAGTATGCCAGTCAGCAGCGCGGTAAATCGGAGTGCCTCGACAACTTTCCTGACCGTGAGTTCGCGATAGACGAACAGCCCGACGAACAGTGCGTAGAATACTGCCACGCCGGCGGCTTCAGTAGGTGTGAAGGCCCCGCCATATATGCCGCCGAGAATGAGGATTGGAGCGCCCAGGGACCATTTTCCGTCCCAAGCGGCTCTCAGGAACGGCCTCCAGGTAAACGGCTCACCCCCTCCACCGTAACCACGGTGTCGAGCGATAATGTATGTTGTGATCATCAGCAGAACCGTCACCATCAAGCCAGGGATCAAGCCAGCGAGAAACAGTCTCGGAATCGAAGTCTCGGAGACCAGACCGTAGATGATCATCAGATTTGAAGGCGGAATGAGGCTTCCAAGCGCCCCTGCGCTTGCGGTTATGGCCGCCGCGAACGGAACGTCATAGCCGTCACGTTTCATGGCTGGGACCGTTACCGACCCTATGGCCGCGGTTGTGGCCGGACCGGACCCGGAAAGTGCGGCGAACAACATGCAGGCAAACACCGTCACCAAACCCATGGACCCGCGGTATGCACCTACGAGGTTTGTCGCGACAGCGATCATCCGGCTGGCCATGCCCCCAACTTCCATCAGGCGTCCAGCCAGCACGAAGAGCGGGATTGTCAACAGTGGAAATGGCGTCAAGCTGCTATAGCCAGTCTGCGCCAGAAGCGTGTAAGGAATGTCGATCATGAACAGAGCGAGTGCGGTCGTCAGGCCGACGGCCACGAACAGCGGTACAGACATTACTGTGAGCAGTACGAACACAATCGCGAGAATTGCGATCTCGCTCATATTTGATGGTCCTCTACTTTGGCTGTTTCCTCCAGTTGCTCATCCAGCATGCCGGGTATCCCGTTCGCGCCTTCCTTCAACCAGACAAAATAGGTCTGGGAGAGACGTACCAACATCAGCGCATAGCCGATCATCAAGATCGACTGTGGATAGAACTGGTCGATACCCAGGCTTGGACTGACAGAGGTAAATTTCCAGAGAACCGTCAGATAGTCCCAGGCAACCCTCAACATAAACAGGCAGAATAGCGCCCAAAGCACATCGGCCAGAAACACGATCCAGCGCCCTGACCGTTCGGGCAGCGACTTGACCACCACGACTATGCGGATATGGAATCTTTCCCGAACGCAAAGAGCGGCACCGAGATATACTGCCCAAACCATGCTGATGGCCGCGACTTCCTCGGTCCAATGCAATGCGACCTGAAATACGTATCTCGCGATGACCTGGCAGAACACGCTTACTGCGATCACAGCCAGGCAGACACAGCAGAGAAGTTCCTCAAAGTGACGTTCCAGCCATCGCAGCCTTGCCATGCAGGCGCTCCAATTCGTACGGACTGAATGGTGGCGCGCATGGCGGAGACCGATTTCCCCGCCACGCGTCATCTGTCAGGGAGTCAATGGGACTTACCGGGCGGCCTCGCGGATTCGGTTGACCAGATCCACGAACTCCTCGCCACGCTTTTCAGCGAAGTCCTGCTGAACCCTTTGGGCGGCCTTGATGAAGTCGGTCTTGTCTGGTCTGGTCATGGCCATTCCGCCCTCAGTGGCCAGCCAGTTGCGGACCTCTTCCGTCTCATTCAGCACCTGCTCCCGGAACTCGGCACCCGCGTCGGTTGCGGCAAGCAGGATCTGTGCACGCTGCTCATCGCTCAAACGCTTCATGAAGGCATCGGACGCAAAGAGCGGTGCCATAGCCACGAAGTGTTCAAGAATGACCAAATGTGGCTCGAATTCGTAGAACTTCATGTCGCGAATGAAGGAAGTGCCGTTATCACCCCCGTCAACAGTTCCCGTCTGCAGTGCTGTTGGAGTCTCCGACCATGCCAACGGAACCGGATTGGCGCCGAACGCTTCAAAGGTCGCCAACATGACCTCGTTCTTGGGTACCCGGATCTTCAACCCTTCCATATCAGCCATCGCATTGATCGGGCGGACGGAATTGTAGAAGTCGCGGTAAAGTGCGGGACCGAAAGTGAGAAGGTGAACGCTTGTATCGGACTGGAGGCGCTCCTTCATGAGGTCGCCGACGGGTCCATCTACGACCCGCTCAAGATGGGAGGTATTCTGGAAAACGTAGGGAAGCACCGTCACATCCATCAGCGGCCAATGGGGGGAAACATTGTTGGCGGTGATAAAGAAGCCGTCCACGGTTCCGAGCTGCATCGCCTTGAAGGCTTCGTCCTCTGTGGAGATCTGGTTGCAGCAGCGAATTTTCACCTCGACGCTGCCGCCAGTATGTTCGGCGACTTTGTCCTCGAATATTCTCGCGAAGCGACCGTAGAGCGAATCCTCCGGTGCGCCGAAGCCGAGATTCATCGTTACATCCGCTGCGGTTGCCGTCATCCCTGACATCACCACAGCCAAAGCCGCGGCAGTGAGGGTTGGAAGTCCGATGATTTTCATTCCACTTTCTCCTGACTGTGATCGTATCGGCCCGATAGTGCATTGTGGAAATTTGACATGCAAACTGTATTTTTCCTATATTTAACAAACTATTAAAATGAAGAATGGGTTGTGCGATCCGTTTGGCAACGAGTTCCGACCACTACATGCTCCAGATCAGACGCCGCACGATGAACCATCCAGTCGTGCCAAAAGGTTCGGGATAGGAAGTTGGATGAAACGTTCCCTGTAATGACATTCATCGACTGATGCGGATCGGGTGGCACCGTTTGAGGCCGCAATGGAAACCTGGCTGTCGGAACTGCGCTGGATTCGGGAGCGTCGGACTGTGGACCTTTCGCCGCCGTATGTCCGGAGATATGGCGGACGTCATCGTTTTCCGGTGGCGTATGTGGCGTTACACCTCTAACCGTGGGCGGCACTTCACAACATTCGGCTGGACGGTATGACGAGGCTTCACAACAACCCCCACGACGCGCTGTTTCGCGTCCTGTTCGAGGATTCGGGCCGCGCCGACCCATTGATCCGGGAGCATCTGCCTCCGGAGGTCGCGGACCTGCTCGCGCCCGACTCCATGCGGCTCCTGCCGGGATCCTGGATTGACTCCGAACTCGTCAGCCATCAGGCCGACGTGCTGTACGAGGGCCGCCTACGCAACGGAGAGCCTGTGGCGATCTATGTGTTGCTGGAACACAAGTCCTGGGATGACAGGAACCTGCCGCTTCAGATCCTCAGGTACCAGTCGCGCATCTGGGAGAGCTACAGGAAAGGCGCCATCGGAGACGCGGAGGGGGCTTCGAGGGGGAGGCTGCCTTCCGTAATCCCGCTGGTGTTCTACCACGGCAGGAGCAGATGGACGCATCCGCTGTCGGTGGCGGGCATGATGGACGAAGGGACGCCGGAGGCCGTCAGGCGCTACGCACCGGCTTCCGAGTGCGTTCTACGCGACCTCGGAGAATATGAGAGCGAGGAGCTCTCGAGGGACGTGGTGTCCTGGGCGGTGCTGGCGACGCTTGTCATGGCGCTCTCCGGCGAGGTTTCGGAAGAGCGGCTCCACAGGGTGCTCGCGGCGGTGCCGGAAGGCCATCCCTTGCTCAATCCGCTCCTTCGCTATATTGTCATCACCACGGACATCAGACTGGACGCCCTGGACAGGATCGGTCGGGAAACGCGGCCGCGGGATTGGGAGAAGGCTATGGGAACAATCGCAGAGGAATGGCGGAGTATGTACCTTGCCGAGGGCCGGGCGGAGGGCCGGGCGGAGGGCCGGGCGGAAACGCTTCTCCGGCTGCTGGCGGGTCGCTTCGGAAGTGTGCCGGCCAGCATGCGCTCGCGCGTCTTCGCGGCATCCGGGCGGGATATCGACATCTGGACGGACGCGCTGCTCGACGCCGACAGCATGGACCGGGTGTTCGCCGCCTCCTCGGGAGACCCATCCGGCCAGAACGGCGACACCCCGGATTCGCGCTAGGTTCCGCACGTTCCGGACCGAATGAAGCCCCCACCCCGCCGCGATAGCACCATCTGGGCCTGATGCGCCAGTGGGCAGGGCCTCACCATAGAAAAAAGCAGATCCTTTAGATCGCAAGTCCGATAGCGATGACAAAGACCCACTTTGCCAGAACGGAACGAACGGGCATCCCGTTCGACCACCATTCGGCTGACGGCGTCCAGATCAATCTTCTGCAGCGCGCGCCAGACACCAAGCGTCTCCGTCAAACGACCCGCCCGTACGGCATTCGGAACCGACTTCACGGACGCCCGACGGAATCCAGACCCTCCAGAGCGCAGAACCCATAACGCCGACCGCGCTGGTCCGGAAACCGACGCAGCGCGGCACAAATCTCCGTCCTTCACATTTCACAAGGAACGTCGAACTGTGGCCTTCGGGACCATGGGCGCGGTTTGTCGGTGTCTCGAGGGAGCGAATCTGCGCAGGCGTGGTTTAGCGGAAAATCCAGACACGACTTCTCCGGAAGTGTCAGCCGACCCAGGGGCCGATTGCCGAAACCAGGAGTCTGATAGCAGGAGCGACGTTGACCGGATATATACTCAATCACCAATGGCAGCGAAGTGGTGCGCGAGCAGCAGCAAATCGGAACCTTCATCGAAGTCGTCACTCCAGACTGAAGAAGCGGACGGCTACCGACACGCCTACTCACGAGGAGTCGCCCTGATGACGGAGCGGGTATGGTATTGGTCGAGGTGATCGCGTAGATATCCCATATGAGCGAGTCAATCCTTCAGCGGTGCGAATCCAAGATGCTGCGAATGACCGATCAGCGACGAATCATCGCCGCCGTCCTTGACGAGTCCCATGACCACCCGGATGTCGAGGAACTCCATGATCGCGCCAGCGCAGCCGATCCGAGGATTTCAATCGCCACAGTCTACCGAACGGTGAAGTTGTTCGAAGAGGCGGGAATACTCGAAAAACGCGAGTTCGGCGATGGTCGGGCGCGTTACGAAACCTCCGACCGCGACCACCATGACCACCTGATTGACCTTCAGTCAGGCGAGGTGATCGAGTTCGTTGATCCGGCGATCGAGGCTCTGCAGGAGCAGATCGCCAGGAAACTGGGCTATCGGCTCAAGGGCCATCGGCTTGAACTCTATGGGGTGCCGCTCAAGAACGGAATGGAATGAAGGCCCATCCCCCCCTGCGCGCCATCAGTTTGATGGTGGTTTCAATGGCGGCATTTGCCGCAACCGATATGTTCATGAAGTTCGCAACGCGAACCATACCTCCGATGGAGGTAATTCTTGTCACGTCCACAGGGGGAGCCATCTTTTTTGCCGCCTTGGTCCGCGTCTGTGGACAGCGGATATTCACTCCAATGATCCTATCTCGCGGCATCGTTCTGCGAAACATGGCTGAGGTTCTTGGATCATTCTGTATGGTCACCGCACTCGCGCTGACGCCGCTCTCGCTGGTTGTGGCGATCAATCAGTCAACCCCATTGATTGCAACGGTTTGCGCCGCACTACTGCTTGGCGAACAGGTTGGCCCTGGCCGATGGCTTGCCATCGCTGTGGGGTTCTTTGGTGCCCTTCTGATCCTACGGCCGGAAAACGCCGCCTTGACAACCGGAGTATTGCTATCGATCGGCGCTGCGTTTGGTATGGCGGCGCGGGACACCTGCACGCGTCTGATACCAAAGGAAGCGACTACGGCACAGGTGTCCCTTTGGGGTCTAGGTGCGCTGATCCCCTTCAGCGCTGTCGTCCTTGCAGTTTCAGGCGAAGCGATCTTTCCCAACGGACGCGAGGCCATCTGGCTGATGGGCGCAACGATATCGCTCATTCTGGCATATTATACGGTCACGGCCGCAGTCAGACATGCGGATGTCTCACTGGTCATTCCCTATCGTTACTTCCGCATCCTGTTCTCGATGACAATCGCCGTTACCGTGCTTGGCGAACGCCCGGGAATCCTCACCTTTGTAGGCGCCGTGATCATTGTCGGATCGGGCCTGTTCGTATTGCGCAGTGAACGTCAGGAGACTCCGCACGACAATGCACTGCGACTGCATCTCCGCCCCTAGAAGAATGGATGATCGAACTTGGTTGAAGTGGCTCTGCAATACGAAGCAGGACTCCGGGCTGCAGCTTTTCTGGCAATCCTTGCCCTAATGGCCATACTGGAATTCGTAAGCCCACGCAGGCGTCGCGAAATCCCTCGACTGATTCGTTGGACAAACAATCTGGCGCTTGTTGCAGTTGATACGCTCTTGCTGAGGCTCGTCTTTCCTGTTGCCGCACTCGGCTTCGCCGCCTGGTGCCAGGCCCGCGGCTGGGGTATGTTCAATGTCTTCGAAATTCCCTTCTGGATAACGGTTGTCCTGTCGGTGCTCGCACTCGACCTCGTCATCTATCTTCAGCACGTGATGTTTCACGCGGTCCCGGCGCTGTGGCGTCTGCACCGGGTTCATCATGCCGATGTGGAATTTGATGTGACAACGGCACTGCGCTTCCATCCGGTCGAAGTCCTGTTGTCAATGGTCATCAAGGTCGCCACCGTTGCGGCTGTTGGCCCTCCTGCCATCGCAGTGCTCGCATTCGAAGTGCTTCTGAATGCCACGGCCATGTTCAATCATTCCAATCTTCGAATTCCGCCTCGATTGGAGGCGGTTCTTCGAATTGTGTTTGTGACTCCTGACATGCACCGCGTGCACCATTCGGCGCTTGTACCTGAAACGAACAGCAATTTCGGCTTCAATCTGACCTGGTGGGACTTCCTTCTCGGAACGTATGGATCACAACCCCGTGACGGCCATGAAGAAATGACCTTGGGGCTGACGGAATTCCGCGAACCGCGCGAGCTGTGGCTTGACAGGTTGCTGACCCAGCCGTTTCGGGGAACTACCAGCGGTTATACGATCAACAGGAAGCGGGATATCAGATAGAGATTCAGGTAGGTGTGACGGCGGCGCAATGACATGCCCTTTCAGAAGCGATCGGGGAAGCCAATGCGTGTGAGCTGGCCGTCAGACCACCGGAACAACATCTTGCGGTGCCGTAGTCAAAGGGATAGACCTTTCGCGCAATTCTAGTTCGACATCAGGCGAGGGCGTAGGACGGTTCCGAGAACAACGGGATCATAAACGGCTGCTTCCCACCTGCCGGATCTAGGGCGTTGCCTCTCACGCTTGGCTAACCGACATCCCAATCCGGGTCGACGCCGAACCGGCATGTCGGTCCAACGAGCCGATGCCGAGGTGGTGGCCTGGCAGGCCGTCACTTCATGTACCTGACAGTCTAGCGGATTGTCGAGTTCAATCCACGTTACTGGCATCCTTGAACATTACCCTATGTCTACGGGCCTTGATCCAGTTCTCTAGCTCCGAGTCAGCCATCAAGTGATCTCTGTTGTAGGAATCCCAATGCAGGATCTCGTCCATTGACCGCCTCCATCGCTTGTAGGGGCGTGCGGCGGGTGGGCCAAAGAGGAAGATATCGAGAACGGAGATTTCATCCGGAATGCCTAGAAGCGGACGCATGGCCCGTTGAGCATCTTCCTGTCCGATGGCCGTCACCCACCAAACATTGTAGCCAAGCGCAGCGGCGGCGAGATGAGCCGACATGGTCGCGGCCGCGACCGACTGCAGCAAAATGCGTTCCGCGTTCTCGTGATACATCCTATCCAGTTCAGATCCATCGTTCAGGACCGGAAATGCGTTGGTCCATCGCATGTCTGAACAGACAACAACAAAGCCCGGTGCTGTCGCGAGGCCGCGGTAGTCCGGTGTCGGAAACTTCATCTTTGCCTTCGCACGAAAGCGCTGCTCCGCTACAAAATATCTGGCGATTTTCGCCTTCAGTTCAGCATCACGGACGACGATGAACTGCCAAGGCTGCGAATTCGCGCCTGAAGGGCCATGTCGGGCGGCCTCCATGATCAAATCGTAATGGCGCTCCGGCACGACGTAGTCTGGATTGAATTTTCGGACAGTCGTGCGGTTGCGAATGACTGCCATCAACGCATTGTAGCGGCTCTCGTCACCAATCTCGGGAAGATCGACTTCGGCTTCTGCCTCGCGCAAGTCCGACGCGGGGAAATTCTCGGACTCCATATGGACCCTCCGGCCAAATGACTCGCGCTATCATGCTTGCCCCATTCCAGTTCGAAGTGCAACACCATTGGCGGTGGTGAGTGGTTTTTCGGGCGCATGATGTTGCGAATCGGCCAGAAAGCGGCGACAGTCCCCTTGTTGAGAAGAGGGAGACTGCCATGCCCGAGGGCCAGCGCCACCTGACCCGGGACGAAAGATGCCGGATCGGCGCGCTGAAGGAAAGCGGGCTCTCCGACGGGGCGATCGCGGCCCGTCTGGGCCGTGACCGTTCGTCGGTCTGGCGGGAGCTGCGCCGGAACGGCGGGGATTCGGGCTACAGCCCCGGCTAGGTGCAGGGGAAAGCGGAGGTGCGCCGCAGCGGGGCGTCCAGGGCCCCCCGGAGGATGACGGCGGAGCGCTGGGCGAGCGTCGAGGGGTTTCTGGAGGAAGGCTGGAGCCCGGAGCAGATCGCGGGACGGCTTCGGTTGGCCGTGGCCAAATCCCTGGCCGGGTGGACATCTCCGAGCGGCCGGAGGAGGTGGAGAAAAAGGGGCGTGTGGACGACTGGGAGGCCGACACGATCAGTGGATCTCCTCCGGCCGTCCACCGTCCCCGTCCACACGATCACGGCGGACAACGGCAGGGAGTTCGCCGGCCACGCCGGGGTCGCCAAAGCGCTTCAGGCCGGGTTGTTCCTCCCCACCCCCCAGCACTCTTGGGAGCGCGGCCTGAACGGGCACACCAACGGGCTGGTGCGGCAGTACATGCCGAAGGGGACGGACCTGCGGGCGGACAGCGACGATGACCTGAAAGCGGTGCAGGACCACCTGAACGCGCGACCGCGCCGGGCGCTGGGCTACCGGACGCCCGCCGAGGTGTTCCACCGGGTCCGCCCTCCCTGACGCGGCCCGCCCGCCTCCCGACGGCGCGGATGGCCGCGCCGGAAGGGGTGGACTGGATTACGCCGTCGCGTCCGTCCGGGCTCCGGTCGGGCTACGCCCTCCCTGCGCCCGGACGGACGCTCCCCTCCCCGGGGGCCGCGGACCCCGCCTTTCAGCCATTCCCGCAGCGAAGGCGGAGCCCTCGCTGCGGGAATGGCCGGTGTTGTACTTCGGACTGGAAGTGGGGAAGCTCCTACCGTCACTTCCGCGACGGGAAGCGCTATTCGTCGGAGAAGCTGCTTCATTGCATTCTCGGATCAAGCTGAACTTCTTGCCTGAGGATCGGAGGCCAAAATCAAACGACATTTCATTTGCAGCAGGTTGGGCTGGGGAACTTCCAGACGCCGCAGCTTTGGCCGCTGTCGCAACTCGAATGGCTAGCCGATAAGAGCCCAAACCGTCGCGGGGCGGAGGCGCTGTCGCGCAAGTAAATCGGGGGTTGCCCCTCCGCCGCCGCCGGTGTCAGTTCCGGAACGGTCGGGGCAGTCGAGGTCCTTCGGACTCTGGCGTGCACGTCACCCGTACAGGAGCCTGGCCCGAACCTTGATCGGCATCTGTCACTGATGGCACGGTGCGGCCGTGACCTCGTCCAGGAGATTGGGAATGCGCCGTGGTTCCTCCCCGCCCGAACGGTGCGATGGAATGAAGGAGGCGTTGAAATGCCACGCGGACGGAAGGGAAAGGCCGGGAACCTGGAGATCGTGAACCGGGACTGCGCCGGGTCCAGCAGGGTGGCGCAGGCCCCGCCCATGGCCGCCATGTCCGCCCGCAGGAGCCAGACCTTCATCGGCGTCGGGCACCGGGACCGCCCGCGAACTCGCGTGCCTCGTCCACACGATGGTCACGCGGGGGGAGGAACACCTAGAGCGGGGCATGGAGGAATACGGGCGCCGGCGCGTGAACCGCACCTTCTCCAACCTTGACCGACGGACCCGGCAGCTCGGCTACCACCTGGTGAAATCCCCCGAAAGTCCGGGATCCGTGAATGGCTTGAGATCAATGGCTTAGGGGTGTTTTACCCAAGAGGAGTAGTAGTCAAGACAAAAATTCCCACCAGCGAGATTCCGGTCCGGTTTCCGGCGTGGCGCGGGCGTCGGCGTCGGATTCGGGCGGAATCCGGGCGTGCGGGAACCTCCGGCGGGGTCCGTCGGAAAAAAACGGGATGTGTCGCGGGTCTGCCCCTGGGGCGGTTCGGTCGGGCGTTCAGGCGCGCCCGGGCGCCCCGCCCCGCGGCGGCGACCGTCCGGACGGTCCGGCGACGTTCAGGGCCGCAGGCGCGTGCCCGTGGGTCAGGGCGGGGTGGAGGGTCCGCCAGTCGGGGATCGGCAGGTCGTGAAGGTATGAACGGGTTCTCTCCCGAAGATATTTCAGCCGCCCCCTCGCCCCGGCGCGGCGGCGAACACCCTGCAGGAGGCGGCCCCGGTCCGGGCCGTGAGGAAGGCGGGCATCATCGTCATGGCGGGCACGGTGGTCAGGTGCCGCTTTCCGTGCCCGAAGCCGGTCCCGGAGCGGTGGCCCTGGTTCCTCGGCGTGTCGAGGTCTCGTTCCCTGTCCGCCAGCGGGAGCGGGCGGCGCGCATGACCGGCATGGGGCTGTCGCCGTCCACGGGAAGGTCGGTGACCCAGGAGAACCCCTTCCGTCTCTCCTCCACGCGGTGGGTCGGGTCGTCCGGGCCGCGGTGGCGCCTCGCGATGTATGTCCTCTTGATGACCGTCTCCCGGTATTCGATGACGTTGACCCTGATGTCGGGATGGGAGGCGTTGACCGGCGTGCCGTTCAGGTAGCGCAGGTCGTGCCGGGTGCCGTCGGCGTCTGTGAACCGGGCCGTGCGGGTGTCCGGGCTGGCGGCGGGGCTGTCGAACAGCAGCGCGTGGTCGCCGGGTCTCCCCCCGGGGATGAAGCGGAGGCCGTGCCGCCGCAGGCGGGCGATGTGGGGTCCGTTGGACGCGGGGCCGTCCTGCAGGACGATGGCCTTCAGGCGCCGATGCTCCCGCCGGAGGTCGTCGACGGACCGCGCCGCGGCGTTGCGCCCGCAGCCGTTCCTCCTGTCTCCGTCGGTCCTGGCGACCGGCTCCGGGGCCAGAGGGAACACCTCGCGGCGTTCCGGGTGGCAGACCACGGCGGCGGGCATGCTGTGCGAATGGGTCCTCGACCCGTCACTGCGGCTGGCGACGCGGCAGTGGTGGCGGTGGACGGATTCCGGGCCGAATGGCCGGTGCCGTCGACCGGGATCAGGTAGTGGCCGTCGAAAACCGGCTGGTCCCCGGCACCCTGCCGCGCTGCAGCCTCGCGAACAGGGTCCCGACGCCGGACGCAGTGCCTGGGGCCGGCCGTGCCGGGGCGCCTGCGCATGGCGGAGTCGCAGGGCACCGCCGCGATCCCGAACAGCGTCCGGAGGTTCCCGCGGACGATGGCGTCGCCGCGGCTGTCCCTGCCGGACTGCGGGAGCGACGGATACTTCAGCGGGAACATCGCGAACGCCGCCATGAGGTGGTCCCCAAGGCTGAAACGCCGCCCGTCCACCGGATCGTCGATGGCGCCGAAACATTCCGCCAGCGCCCCGACCGACCCGGGCCTGCCGGGGTCCTTCCGGAACCGCATCGTCCCAACTCCCGTCAGTGAGGTCATCGGGGATGCGGTAAGGGCCCCAGCCTATGATGTCAAGGGGATTCCGGGCGGTTTCCGGCCGCCGGGAAGGAAAAGTTCACGAAACCCGGTTCGCGGAAGCCCAGGGAATACAGGGTCCGGAAGGGCTGGTGGGAATTGCTGTAGTCAAGACAATCTCCCTCGCACTCTATGCTTAGCGTCCTCCTAGTCCGGAAGAGAATGCGGGGTCTGTCGATCATTGGTCTACAATCCGATCTACCACTTTTGGTAGAACATCTGCAGCCAACTTGGAAGAAAGAACATCCAACTGCAGCAGTGGAGCCGAAAGGTAGATGTGGAATTTCTCCGACATCAAATTCCCTGCTCCCGCGAACATGTCGACAGGTTCGCCGGATCGAATATCTGCCAGCACCGCTTGAAGATCGGGGGTTTCGTCCCCGGCCTCCACCAGCAGAAACCCGTCATGCTGTTCGACCAAGAACCCTTTACTTCTGAGCGCTAGCGCCAGGGTTGACGTTTTCACCGTCCCAACACGCGTTGCGATGATCGATGTGTGTTCGCCGAGAGTGTGGATATTCCTGGTCCGAAACCCCAGTTGGTCATAGTTGGCACGCGCTTCCTCGAGCATCTTTATGGAGACTGTGTCCATGTATGCCGGACTGGCATCTCCCTCGAGCACGGAGAACATTCCGCCAATCACGTTGTCATGAATATCGCCCGCATCGCCGCCAAAGACGGGAGGCACACCTGCCTTCGCGGGTTTGACGACGATGACCTTTTCACGATCATGGATTTCTTGAACAACCCAACGACGCCCCGAGAATATCAACAGCATCCCTGGGGCAAGAACATTGTCGACCGGCAGGGTTCCAAGATCCCGCCCATCTGCAACCAAACGGAATTCCTCTGGCGTCTGGAACACCGCGTAGAAGCTGTAATGCTCGACCAGCTTTTCGCCCGTCGGTCCCAAAAGTAATAGCCCGCTTCCGGCCTGTTCGATCAAACCAGTTTCAGGATGGCCGATCATACGCAGCACATCTGCGAAAACTTCGGTCGTGACCTTTCGGAACGGGCCCTCGCGGCACAGGACGTTGTAGACCACGCTTGCAGACGCACCGCCGCGCTGCGCAATGACCGACAGTATCTGGTGAACGAGCGTCGAAAGATGAAGCGCATGGGGTTTTGGCGGTTCGCACCAGCCTTCCAGCAACAGGTCTATCATCGCGATAGACCTGATCAGGCCAAGGCGAAGGCGATCAACGAAACTGCTCTCCGGCGTCAACTTGGCTTCGACAGCGTACTGCCTGAGAATGGCTGGATGTCCCTCCCGTCGGCCTGACCGGCCGAGACGTTGTCGCAACGCGGCGACGCTGAATGGTGCCCCGATTTGGGCCACGCAGGTCACGTCACCGATGTCGATTCCAAGCTCAAGCGTCGACGTGCAAACGGCAGTTGTCGGTTTTGCGGCGTCCTTTAGACGGCGCTCCACGAAGTCACGGTGTTCGCGGGAGAGGCTCGCGTGATGGGGATAGAATTCCAGTGGCAGGTGTTCCCGTTCGCAAAGCTCCCGCAATCGGTCCGCATAGATCTCGACCCTTTGGCGCGCTCCAGCGAAGACTAGTATCCCACCATCATTGTGTTGATGGGTAGAGGGATCTGAGCTTTATCCGGGCGTCCCCGGTCCTGAAACGCCAGTCCACCGGTTTCGACGACGAGTTCCGGTGCGCCTGCCATGCGTCGACCTCCCGCACCATCGCCTCGCGGTCGGGAATGCGCCTGGCGGGGCACTGCCGGGACAGGACGTTTATCTCGATCTCCGCCATGTTCAGCCAGCTGCCGTGCTTCGGCGTGTGGTGGACCTCGAAGCGGTCGGCGAGCCGCGACGCCTCCGCCGGCTCGAACGTCTCGTACAGGGTCGACAGCCTGTGGGTGTTGAGGTTGTCCATCACCGGGACGATTCTCCGGTCGGGGAAATGGACGTCGGCCATGTCGGCGAGCAACCCTGCGAAGTCCCGCTTCGTGCGCCGGTCGGTGACCTTCACGTGGCGCCATGCCTCCAGCGGCGCGTACACCATGAACAGGTTCGCCGTTCCGTTGCGTTCGTACTCGAAATCGTACGCGGCGGGCTGGCCGGGCCGCGTCGGAAGCGGCATCCGCGTCTCCTTCGTCTGCTGCTTCGAGGTCTCGTCCATGCAGACGAGCACGGTGTCGTCGTCGTACTCCCGGCTGTAGGTCTCGGGACGTCCTCCATGGCGCAGACGAAATCGGCGCTTTCCTTCGGCGGGATGCACCGGCATTCGCTCCGCCACGGCTTGATGTCGTTTTTTTTAACCCCTGCCGGACCGTCTCGTCGGAGATGCTGCCGACGACCTCCAGCTCGACGAGCCTGTCGGCGAGCAGCTGCATCGTCCAGCGCGCGTGCCCCTCCGGCGGATCGGAGCAGGCCAGCATCGCCAGTTTCGCCTGGCCCTCGCCGTCCAACCGGGGCTTCCTGCTGTTGGCCTGCTCCTTCCTCTCCAGCGCCGCCTCAAGGCCCCCGGCACGAACTTCCTGCGGGCCCGCTCCACCGTCGCCGTCCCGGCCCCGAGGATGTCCGCGATGTCGGCGTCCCCGCGTCCGCCGCCGTCGCGGTTGGCGTCCGCCAGAAGCAGGATGTGCGCCCGCCGGCGTCGCGTCACCGACCCCTTTCCACCGTCGACGATCCCCTGCAGGAGCGACCGCTCCCCGTCGTCCAGCCGTACGTGATATATCTTCCTGCCACCCGTTCCCATGGCCTGCCGCCTCATGATGCCCCCGGAACCGCCGGCGGACATCCGCCCGATCCTGAGGGTCTGTTGGTTGTTGGTGTGGCAGGTATAAGGTATCAAGGGGAACATGGCAAGCGGACAGGCATCAATTCCAGGGCAATCGCGTTTGGGCCTCTATCGTCGCGTTGATGCCGGAAATCATCCAAGCTTGACCACAATCGCGACAGGAGCGCCGCTTCTGTTCACAATCTGTTCCCGTTTGTTGCGACGAAAATTCCAAAAGCGATAGCCCTGCATCAATTCAACACTGGCGGGATACTAGGTTGTCGCTGCCTCGAAGATGCTTGAACAGATGGGCTGCGATTGCGTCCGTTGCGGATGGGCTGCTTTCGTCCTCATCGCCTGAGAGGTAGCCGCGAAGCTGGAGCCGCAGTTCGGCCTCGCCGCCTTCTGCTTCGATAAGCTGGACAGAGATTGCTGCGTCAGGGCGAAGATAGGCCTTGGCGAGTTCCATGTCGCCAAGGGTGGCTGATAGCCCTACGCGACGGATCGGTCGTTTCAGCACCAGTTCAAGCCGGGTGAGCAGCGAACGGAGTTGTACGCCACGCTCGCTGTCGAGCACCGTATGAAGTTCGTCGATGACGATGGCTCGTGTCTTTCCGAACAGGTGCGCGATTTCCAAACCGCGACGAATGAAAAGTGCCTCAAGGGACTCTGGGGTTATCAGCAGGATCCCTTTGGGAGATTTCAACGCGCGCGTCTTGATCGACTGCGAAACATCCCCATGCCATGGGACAACCGGAAGCTCTGCTTCCTGGCATATACCCTCCAATCGCATGGCCTGATCCGTGATCAGCGCCTTTAGCGGACCTATGTAGAGCAAATTGAATCCGGTGCCGTCGAACGTTTCGTCAAGCACCTGTGAAATCAGCGGCAGGAACGCCGCCTCGGTCTTTCCGCCCGCTGTCGATGCAGCAACGATCAAATCGGCATTGGTCTCGCAGATCGTCCGGATGGATCGCGCCTGGATGTCGCGAAGCTCGCGCCATCCTTGCTGGCGTATCCATTTCTGCACAGGCCTCGCCAGTTTGTCGAACGCACTGCTCATCGGCGTCAGAGTTTGAAGCCGATCAGATCATCGTCACCGGGGTCTTGGGCACCAGTCGACTCGTCTACCTCTGTCATGTCTTCACCGAGGTCTTCGGAGACCTCGATCTTTTCGATCAGATCGCTCCATTCGACACCGGGGTTTTGCTCGAGCACGGAAAGCAGGTTCACGAAGGCCGTCACCGTATTGCGCGGCGTCCGGAAATAGGCTTCGCCGATCCGATCAGAACAATGCGCCATGAAGGCCGCGAGCGCGGCGTCCGGCAAAGCACTGGCGTCGTCTTGCATGATCCGACAGACATTGGCCAGTAGAACGAAGAGGTCCTCCGGGGTCAGGCTAGCCAGCCGGACCACAGGCCCTGAAAGGTCGACCAATCCATCTCGCGCAAAGGTGTTCTCGGCCAAACGCGACTGGAGAGCTTCGTAGCTATAGAGCCCTCGATGAGTGTTCATCAGGAATTCCGGTGTCCCGCCCATGAGGAATCCAAGGTTCTCGGCACTGCCTTGCAGCACATCGTTGAAGATCCGGAGGATCTGCTCGTAGTTCGCATTGCGGGCCTGCGACGAGGTAAGCTTGTAGAGATTCACCATCTCGTCGAGGCCGACGAGCAATCCTTTGTAACCGGCCTCACACACGAATGCCGACATCAGCTTCAGGTGATCATAGACACGGGCATCGTCGATGATCGTACGGACACCGAGCGCCTTGCGCGCGTCGGTGCGTGTCGCGAATTCACCGCGCAGCCACCTCAAAGCAGCGGATTTCAGCTCATCATCCCCGGTCTCATGGCCTTCCCAGTATCGACGGATGACTTCAGCGAACTCAAAACCCCCGGTAAGTTCTTCGAAGTGACCAAGGCGTTCACGAATGACAGACCCCGTGGGCACATCCCGTTCTTCAGCATCTCGGTGAGCCTGACTGACGAAACGCTCCACCACGCTAGCCAATGCCCCACCATCGGGCTTTGTCCGCGTCGACAGGTTTCGGGCCATCTCCGCATAGAGCCCTCGGGCTTGCCCACCGGTCGCGTGAATGCGGCGATCTGGCGCCAGGTCCGCGAACATCACGACCAGACCCTTCTCTAGGGCGACGAGGCGGATCAGGTTCATGAAGAACGTCTTGCCGGAACCGTATTCGCCGATGATGAACCGGATGGCCGAACCGCCATCGGATATCCGGTCCATATCTTTGACGAGTTCTTCAATTTCCCGGACGCGGCCAACCTGGATATGACGCAAGCCGAGCTTGGGCACGACCCCTGCCCGAAGCGCCTGCACGATTGCATCGCGTTCACGTGGTTTCAACTTCGACATCCCTGCCCTCCGCATTCATCTTTTCTTTTACGGCCTCCGCAATGTTGGGAGACACGTCATATCCATCATACTCATCGAGAAGCGCTTCATCGTAGGTCTCAAAGGCCCATTCATTCACTACTTCCAAAGCCCCGGACGCCATCAAACCCTGCGAGGCGCAGATCGTCTCGAACTCGGTTTCAGACCAATGCTCCCGATTAACCAGTTCTAGAACGAGGGCACCGTGTTTCGGGTCAAGCCCTCCCAACTGGCATTGGTTGGCAGACGAGGAGACACCGCTTTCTTCCTCTTCGACATCGAAGATCTGACCGAGGACAGATGACACGCGCTCGGTGTCCGAACGGATCGCCGCGATCCGTGAAGCATCGAGTTTGGGTCCGCTGGCTTTCTCAAGATCGGGTATCGCTTCGCCTGGGCGACCCGGTTGTGAGGCACGAACAGTGCGGGGACCATCCGCAATTTCGCCAGCATGCAAGTCCGAGTAGGCAAGTGCAGGGTCGAGGCCCAAAGCCTTGTAGACTTTCTCGATACTCGCGACTTCGTCGGAGTGAATAATACCATCGGCATGTGCTGCACCAACCAGCGCTGCCCGCATGGCAGCTTGGCTATCTTGACCAACCTCCTTCAGTTTGCGCCGCAGAAGTGTCATGTCCGGTGGCACGGCAAGGAACCATTCAACGTTTGCACGCAACCTGCGGCATTCCTGATCGCTGAGGGCCGCCGCAGAGACTTGATCTTCAAGCGCCCTGCGCTCTGGCTCCGCGATGCGACCATCCGCATGGGCGACGAACGACCCAAGTGCCAGTTCCATCAAGGCGCTCCGATAGCTGTCGGAGACTTCCTCCAGTCTTTCGATGGGTTCGCCCAGACTGAACAGAACAACAGGTTCTTCCGCCTTGGGAGATCGGAGCGCAAACCGAGGGTCGGGCGCCAAGCCAAAGCAGAGGCGCGCCAGCGCGTCTGCCGCCCCCGTCATCTGCCTCTTCCCGATCTTCTCGTTCGTTTCTCCCTCCAGACGTCTGATCACCGCCTCGAGCGGCACCAATCCGCCCCGATCGACGATATCGCTAGCCCAGGATTTCAAGCGATCCATTTCCTCGGATGGGAAGGATTGCCACAGTTCAGATGGCAGCAAGGCATGCGCTTCCACGCTTCCGCGGCCGCCAGGATTTCGGCCCAGGAACCGACTGAGCTTGTCGAGGTCGTTCATCACCTCGTCCGCAATCTCTTGTGCAATTTCGACCGGCTTGCGCAAACCAGAGATATCCGGGACCGGACGGCCATCCACGGTTGGGCTGGCGGACCCTTGAAACTCGCTGGAAGCGGCCCGATAGGATGCCTTGAGTGATTTCCGGGGTTTGGTAACTTTGAGCCCGTCAGGAAAACGCCGATCAAACCGCATGCGGAAAAGAGCGACGAACTCGTCACGGCACCGTGTTGCGGGAGTTCTCAGACCGCTTTCGGGATGGCAGATGAACCAACTCAGCAACCAGTCGGCAGTCAGATATTCGCCTTTGTCGATCCTAGTATCCCGCCAGTGTTGAATTGATGCCTGTCCGCTTGCCATGTTCCCCTTGATACCTTATACCTGCCACACCAACAACCAACAGACCCTCAGGATCGGGCGGATGTCCGCCGGCGGTTCCGGGGGCATCATGAGGCGGCAGGCCATGGGAACGGGTGGCAGGAAGATATATCACGTACGGCTGGACGACGGGGAGCGGTCGCTCCTGCAGGGGATCGTCGACGGTGGAAAGGGGTCGGTGACGCGACGCCGGCGGGCGCACATCCTGCTTCTGGCGGACGCCAACCGCGACGGCGGCGGACGCGGGGACGCCGACATCGCGGACATCCTCGGGGCCGGGACGGCGACGGTGGAGCGGGCCCGCAGGAAGTTCGTGCTGGAGGGCCTTGAGGCGGCGCTGGAGAGGAAGGAGCAGGCCAACAGGAAGAAGCCCCGGTTGGACGGCGAGGGCCAGGCGAAACTGGCGATGCTGGCCTGCTCCGATCCGCCGGAGGGGCACGCGCGCTGGACGATGCAGCTGCTCGCCGACAGGCTCGTCGAGCTGGAGGTCGTCGGCAGCATCTCCGACGAGACGGTCCGGCAGGGGTTAAAAAAAACGACATCAAGCCGTGGCGGAGCGAATGCTGGTGCATCCCGCCGAAGGAAAGCGCCGATTTCGTCTGCGCCATGGAGGACGTCCCGAGACCTACAGCCGGGAGTACGACGACGACACCGTGCTCGTCTGCATGGACGAGACCTCGAAGCAGCAGACGAAGGAGACGCGGATGCCGCTTCCGACGCGGCCCGGCCAGCCCGCCGCGTACGATTTCGAGTACGAACGCAACGGAACGGCGAACCTGTTCATGGTGTACGCGCCGCTGGAGGCATGGCGCCACGTGAAGGTCACCGACCGGCGCACGAAGCGGGACTTCGCAGGGTTGCTCGCCGACATGGCCGACGTCCATTTCCCCGACCGGAGAATCGTCCTGGTGATGGACAACCTCAACACCCACAGGCTGTCGACCCTGTACGAGACGTTCGAGCCGGCGGAGGCGTCGCGGCTCGCCGACCGCTTCGAGGTCCACCACACGCCGAAGCACGGCAGCTGGCTGAACATGGCGGAGATCGAGATAAACGTCCTGTCCCGGCAGTGCCCCGCCAGGCGCATTCCCGACCGCGAGGCGATGGTGCGGGAGGTCGACGCATGGCAGGCGCACCGGAACTCGTCGTCGAAACCGGTGGACTGGCGTTTCAGGACCGGGGACGCCCGGATAAAGCTCAGATCCCTCTACCCATCAACACAATGATGGTGGGATACTAGCCCCGATTGCGTACTTCAGTGAGAACGGTAGTTCCCAGCCCTGCTTCTCAAGAATCGGCTCGATAGCGTCGAGGTCGGCTTCGGCAAGCATCGCAATGTCGAGAAACTCACCCAGATAGCGCCTGACCGAGTGGTTGTCAGGGTAAAGTGACTGCAGCCGCCGAACTTCTTCGACGATATCCTTAGCGTCTTCGTTGGACTGATCGACGAAGAAGCGACGCTCCAACCCGTAAAAATACAGGAACATGTAGCCGGGATTGTAGGAGGCATCGTTTCGCCCGCTGGCCAGCCAGTCAAGGTAGGTCGCCCTGCACTGGGGTGAGATGTCCGAGTACCCCGGCCAATAGGGCATCCCTTCACCAGCTTTGTCGGCTTCAGAGCGCGCAACCGACAGGGACGGATCGATATAGGCTCGGCATTTATCACGATACCCGTAGGCGTTCAGCAAGGGAGGCGTGCCGACATAGACCATCCCGCCGATGTTGCGGCCGGCCACGCTAGCTGTTTCGCCAGAAGGGACCCACCCGCGTTTCGTTGACCGGGTCGATGTGCTCGATGCCACTCGCGTGGGCTGGTTTCGTTCAACGGTTGCCGCACGAGATGGCGCGGCCGTCTTTCCGGCGCGAACGATCTCAGCGTAATCTTGCTTTGCTGGTGTATAGGCCTGAACCGCAGCCGGTGCATTGGGAGCATAGGCCTCGCGAGTGCGTTCTCGTTCACGCTCGATACGTTTTTCGTAGGCACTTGGGCGTGGTACCGGCTCAGGTCGGGAAGTCCGGGTTTCCAAACTTCCCTCAGCAACGGCTTTCGTGGCGACTTTCCGCGATCGCCGCTTTTCTTGCCACCAGACCAGAATGACAGGGACACCAAGCGCAAACAGCATCTGGCCGCCAACAGGCCAACCCTGAAGCATTGTGGTCACCACGACCATGCACAAGAAGAAGAACAGGACGAGAAAGAATATAATTCGGAAAAACTTGAGTATTGAAGACATTATTGGAACCCTCTCCGAACCACACTATTTTGGATGCCCATCATTGCAACGACTATCGCAATGATTGAATGCGCTTTCGATGCTTCGACGTTCTTCCGTCTCATACCAAACCAAACCCCATTCCACCCTGAAGTGCAACACCAGTGGCGGTGGTGACCGGTTTTCCTGGCGCATGATGTTGCGTATCGGTCAGGAAGCGGCGACAGATGCCATGAGACGAGCCGCCGTTTGCCTTCGCGGGTGATTCGGTGCAAGTGAATGAGGATGTTTCAACATGTAGTGGCGGGGGACCGTTGGACGGCAACCCCCGCCTTATGAAAGGAGAGAAAGATGACTGATTCGACCCCCCCTTCGAGGGGGACGCCATCACGGTTCAATCGGCTCTGCAGGTGAACGGCAGGAGCTCTCTTGAGTAAAACATCCCTAAGCCATTGATTTCAAGCCATTCCCAAAGTTCGGGAATCGGGCTTTACTTTCAACGACAGCGTCGCCTCCGTGCGGGGGTTTGGGCTCTTATGAGACGCGCCAGGTCAAGCTCTTTCCTCATCAATCCTCTTCATGGCCTCACATCGTCGGTTCCTCCGTCGGGGCGGCTGCCTTGCCACCGGAGACCATCCAGACAGAACGTCGCGGTTCCATAGCGCATCCATACTCCTCCTGTCCGGTTCGGTTGGCCGGCGGATGCCGGCCCCGCGACCAAGATGCCCGATTCGGGCGGTGCGACGTTCCGGGGGCGGGACCCATCTGGAATTAACGGTGCCGCTTCCTGTCCAATGCCATCGGGCCAATACAGCGCACAAGGACCGCCTACCGCAGGAACACGGCCGCTCGTCCCCACAACCAATTTCCGGAAGGTGGGATGGATGGCAACGACTTTGTTCCAAGAGAAGCGCCCTGTATACACTGCGTGAATCCCAGCAGAATGGAGATCCCCATGAGCACGATCACCGACATCCATGCCCGCGAAATCCTGGACAGCCGCGGCAACCCGACTGTCGAAGTCGATGTAACCTTGGAGGACGGGAGTATAGGGCGCGCGGCCGTGCCGTCCGGGGCCTCTACAGGAGCGCACGAAGCAGTGGAAAGGCGTGACGGTGACGACAGTCGCTATGGGGGTAAAGGCGTGCGCGAGGCTGTGTCTGCCGTGAATGGCGAGATCGCTGAATTGCTTGTGGGATTTGACGCTATGGAGCAGGAAGCCATAGACAAGTCAATGATAGAACTCGATGGCACCGCCAACAAAGGGCGACTCGGGGCCAACGCGATTCTTGGCGTTAGTCTGGCCGCAGCGAAAGCCGCTGCGGAATTCAGCGCACAGCCGCTCTACCGTTATATTGGCGGCACATCAGCGCGGATACTACCCGTTCCCATGATGAACATCATCAATGGCGGCGAGCACGCCGACAATCCCATAGACATCCAGGAATTCATGGTCATGCCCGTCGGCGCTCCAACGCTGTCCGACGCTGTACGTTGGGGTGCTGAAGTCTTCCATGTGCTGAAAAAGGAGTTGACGGAGGCCGGCATGGGTACCGGCATTGGGGATGAAGGAGGATTCGCGCCAAACATCCGTTCCACCCGCAAGGCGCTGGATTTCATCGTGGAGAGCGTGGAAAAGGCTGGCTTCACTCCCGGGAGTGAATTCATGCTAGCGCTGGACTGTGCCGCCACAGAGTACTTCCGAGATGGGCGGTATGAACTGTCAGGTGAAGGAACATCCCTGACTCCAGAGGAGAATGTCGCCTATCTTGAAAGGCTATGCTCGGATTATCCCATTTTGTCGGTGGAAGACGGGTGCGCCGAGGATGATTGGGAAGGCTGGAGAGTCCTGACCGACACGGTCGGAGCACGCGTTCAGCTTGTGGGCGACGATCTGTTTGTCACCAATCCGTCACGATTGCTCGAAGGTATTGCCAAGGGCTGCGCGAACTCAATGCTGGTCAAGGTCAACCAGATCGGTACGCTATCAGAGACACTCAAGGCAGTCGAAATCGCCCATCGTGCCGGCTTCACCAACGTAATGTCCCACCGCTCGGGCGAGACAGAGGACTCAACGATCGCCGACCTCTCTGTCGCCACAAACTGCGGTCAGATCAAAACAGGGTCATTGGCTCGCTCAGACAGGCTTGCAAAATACAACCAACTGATTCGCATTGAGGAAATGTTAGGCAAAACAGCCGAATATGCTGGTCGCTCGATCCTGAAGAGACACGAATCGGGCCATTGAAACAACTTCGGCCCCAATGATGCGGAAATTCGGTTTACCATATGTCGGGATATGGCCGGCTCCGCAACAGAGTTCCTGCACCCCACTCCCTCCTACGGCATCGTGACCCGACCACCGCAGACCGGCCTCGCAGCTCCCGTCGTCGAGCGGCACGAGGTCGGCAAGCCACGCACGACCCCTGACAGCCAGGAACGCAAATGCCTCGACAGGCGCGGCAGGATGGCCAAGACGTCTGATCATTTCGCCCATTGGGGCCGGGATGTTTCTCCCGCCCGCCGCGACCAGCATCCGGCCATGCGAGGCTCGCAGTGCTGGATCCTCCAGACATCACATGCTGCCGCAACCGCCGCGAGTGCTGCAGCCGCACCTGAACCCGGATCAACCAAATTCAGGAATACCCTCTCCATCCGTCCGCATGGCCGCGGCGTCCACACGGTCTATTGACGTGCCGGGCATCACTCCGAGCGCAAAAATTCCCACCAGTGAGATTCCGGTCCGGTTTCCGGCGTGGCGCGGGCGTCGGCGTCGGATTCGGGCGGAATCCGGGCGTGCGGGAACCTCCGGCGGGGTCCGTCGGAAAAAAACGGGATGTGTCGCGGGTCTGCCCCTGGGGCGGTTCGGTCGGGCGTTCAGGCGCGCCCGGGCGCCCCGCCCCGCGGCGGCGACCGTCCGGACGGTCCGGCGACGTTCAGGGCCGCAGGCGCGTGCCCGTGGGTCAGGGCGGGGTGGAGGGTCCGCCAGTCGGGGATCGGCAGGTCGTGAAGGTATGAACGGGTTCTCTCCCGAAGATATTTCAGCCGCCCCCTCGCCTCCAGCGCGGCGGCGAACACCCTGCGGGAGGCGGCCCCGGTCCGGGCCGTGAGGAAGGCGGGCATCATCGTCATGGCGGGCACGGTGGTCAGGTGCCGCTTTCCGTGCCCGAAGCCGGTCCCGGAGCGGTGGCCCTGGTTCCTCGGCGTGTCGAGGTCTCGTTCCCTGTCCGCCAGCGGGAGCGGGCGGCGCGCATGACCGGCATGAGGCTGTCGCCGTCCACGGGAAGGTCGGTGACCCAGGAGAACCCCTTCCGTTTCCCCTCCACGCGGTGGGTCGGGTCGTCCGGGCCGCGGTGGCGCCTCGCGATGTATGTCCTCTTGATGACCGTCTCCCGGTATTCGATGACGCTGGCCCTGATGTCGGGATGGGAGGCGTTGACCGGCGTGCCGTTCAGGTGGCGCAGGTCGTGCCGGGTGCCGTCGGCGTCTGTGAACCGGGCCGTGCGGGTGTCCGGGCTGGCGGCGGGGCTGTCGAACAGCAGCGCGTGGTCGCCGGGTCTCCCCCCGGGGATGAAGCGGAGGCCGTGCCGCCGCAGGCGGGCGATGTGGGGTCCGTTGGACGCGGGGCCGTCCTGCAGGACGATGGCCTTCAGGCGCCGATGCTCCCGCCGGAGGTCGTCGACGGACCGCGCCGCGGCGTTGCGCCCGCAGTCGTTTTTCGTGTCCCCGTCGGTCCTGGCGATCGGCTCCGGGGCCAGAGGGAACACCTCCCGGCGGTCGGGATGGCAGACCACGGCGGCGGGCATGCTGTGCGAATGGGTCCTCGACCCGTCACTGCGGCTGGCGAGGCGGCAGTGGTGGCGGTGGACGGATTCCGGGCCGAATGGCCGGTGCCGTCGACCGGGATCAGGTAGTGGCCGTCGAAAACCGGCCGGTCCCCGGCACCCTGCCGCGCTGCAGCCTCGCGGACAGGGTCCCGACGCCGGTGGCGGCTGCCTGGGGCCGGCCGTGCCGGGGCGCCTGCGCATGGCGGAGTCGCAGGGCGCCGCCGCGATCCCGAACAGCGTCCGGAGGTTCCCGCGGACGATGGCGTCGCCGCGGCTGTCCCTGCCGGACTGCGGGAGCGACGGATACTCGGCGGGAACATCGCGAACGCCGCCATGAGGTGGTCACCAAGGCTGAACCTGCGCCCGTCCACCGGATCGTCGACCGCGCCGAAACATTCCGCCAGCGCCCCGACCGACCCGGGCCTGCCGGGGTCCTTCCGGAACCGCATCGTCCCAACTCCCGTCAGTGAGGTCATCGGGGATGCGGTAAGGGCCCCAGCCTATGATGTCAAGGGGATTCCGGGCGGTTTCCGGCCGCCGGGAAGGAAAAGTTTACGAAACCCGGTTCGCGGAAGCCCAGGGAATACAGGGTCCGGAAGGGCTGGTGGGAATTGCTGCTCCGAGCGCAAGGACAGAGCCAAAGCCATCCATCAAACTCCGCTCCAAATCCGACCTTCCCCCGTTCCACCTTGAATCATCCACGACTCTGGTCGGGTGGGGATTCCGCCAATTCCACCCGTTTCCCGACATTTGGCTTCCGTTCGTAATTTTCCATGGACAGGTGTCACGCTGGGATGCGAAGGCCGGCCGGCCACAGGGACATGGTCGGTCGGTCCGATCCGCTTCGGGCCTGATGGGCTGGAGCAAGTCCACCGAATGACGCCTTGGATGAACAAATCTAGAGGAAGTGTCGTCCTTGGGTCCGGGCGCCGGACTGGAGGTTCCCGACATCTGGAATCCCAGATGGGCTAACGGAACCCACGCTCTGGATGCTCGCTGATGATCCGATGCCTGAACAGGATTCATTACGGTAATCCAAGAACTTTTCCAACATTGTCATTACATTGACACAAAACAGGACGTGCGTTATGCGAGCCCTTGCCAACAGGCATTGAGCAGGAGAGCCACGATGTTCGTGGAACCGGAATTCAGTATTGGTGCAAGTGACCGGAGGCGTCTTGAGGCGATTACCCGGTCGCACAGGACTAGCCGCACCCTGTCCCGCAATGTCAAGGCGATTCTTCTGGCGGCGAGTGGACAGGATGATCGGGAAATTGCGAAGCGACTGCGCGTGAGCCGCGTTCAGGTAAGGCAATGGCGGAGTCGCTATGCCCAAGGCGGCATCGACTCGATTTTGGACAAGCTCCCCGCCCAGTTGCAGGACCTGACCAGGACCGCCAAGAGGTCCGGGTCAAACGATCATGCCACGGCATCCACCACAATTCACCCGGGTCACACCCAGGATGAGCAATCCGTCTTGCGGGGCAAGGCCGGAAAGGCGCCACCGAAGCTGGATTTTCTGCGGATAATGCGTGAACGTGGCTTCATCGCGGATTGCACGGATTACCAAGGACTGGAAACGGCTCTCCGCTCGGGTGTGACGACCGGTTACATTGGTTTCGATGCGACGGCACGAAGCCTGCATGTCGGCAGCCTCATTCAGATAATGATGCTGCGATGGCTTCAGAAGACAGGGCACAGACCAATTGTCCTGATGGGAGGCGGAACGTCGATGGTCGGCGATCCAAGTTTTCGCGCCGAAGAGCGCCCGTTGCTCACGCCCGAGGACATCAGGAAAAACACCGATGGCATCCGCACTGTATTCATGCGCTTTCTTGATTTCGGCGATGGCCCTACCGGCGCGGTCATGCCTGACAATGGAGAATGGCTGAACGACCTGCACTATCTAGATTTTCTACGAGACGTAGGACGTCACTTCAGCGTCAACCGGATGCTGGGTTTTGACTCGGTCAAGTCACGTCTCAGCCGTGAACAGAGCCTTAGTTTCCTTGAATTCAACTACATGATCCTTCAGGCATACGACTTCGCGGAGCTGAATCGACGCTATGGCTGCATTCTCCAGATGGGCGGTTCGGACCAGTGGGGCAACATCGTCAATGGCATCGACCTGACACGCCGCCTTTACGATACGGAAGTGTATGGACTTACCAGTCCTCTGCTCACCACCGCCAGCGGCGACAAGATGGGTAAATCCGTCGGCGGTGCTGTATGGTTGAACTCGGAGATGTTGAGCGCCTACGAATTCTGGCAGTATTGGCGCAACGTCGATGATGCCGACGTAGGACGGTTCCTGAAACTCTACACCGAGATTCCGGTAAGCGAATGCGACCTTCTTGGTGCACTACGGAGTTCCGAGATCAATGAATCCAAGATTCGGCTTGCGAATGAGGTCACCACGCTCTGCCATGGCGAGGAGGCAGCCAAGGTCGCCGAAGCGACTGCCGCGGAGGTATTCGGGAAGGGCGGCGTTGGAGATGCGCTGCCAAGCCTTGAATTGTCCTCATCGGAAGTCGGCGAGGGAATCTCGGTTGCCCAACTATTGGTTCGATCTGGTTTGGCATCTTCCGGAAAGGAGGCTCGTCGCCTCCTTGCGGGCAATGGTGTAAGGATCGATGGATTGCCACTGACTGATGCAGGACTGACCTTCAGCGCGGATTCGCTTGCGTCACCGGTCAGGCTCAGCGCAGGAAGGAAACGACATGTACTGATTGCGCTTGCGGTTTGATCGAACCAAGTCCGACAATCTGTCCGCGTCCGAGCCGATCCCAGCCTACTCCAGCATCCATTGCCCATCCGGAAAAAACGCGTGAAACGCGAAAGCGAACATCACGTCGTGCGGAACGTCTCTCCCATCCATTCTGACACGTATCGTGCCAACTTCGCGACCTTGGGAGATTCGCTCCGTGTCAAGCGCAGACGCCTGTCCCTCTGTCCATGTGATCGTCACTCCGGCCTCGGCGACCTCACCTCCTTCCCTCACACGGGACAGTGGCCATGCGCGGTCACCGACCCGCACCACCCGGGAAAGGGCGGGAATATCATGTGGAGGAAGCTCTCCACCAAACAGAAACGGGCGATGCGAACTGTCATAGCTTACATAGGGATTTCGCCCGTATCTCCGCGGCCAGTGCGGTTCAGCCATCACCAGGCCATCTGGGTTTCGTGACCTGTATTCCAGCCAACTCTCCATCCAGCTCGGAAGCTGCTTCAGCAAGCTACCAGAATAAGTTCCCGCTATCCCGATCCCGACAGCCTGCTGCCACCAGCTTTCAGTCTCCCGATCATACATCACCATATCGGAATGACGGAGTTTGCCGGACACCCCAAATGTAAGCGTCCTCTCGCCGACACGCCGGTCGAACGTCACCCCGGAGTTGCACAATGGACAGAACGTGACGGCCACTGGAACGTCACCGATCCTGTCGTTCACGATTTCATGCCAGATCAGATAACGGACGGGATAGGTTCTGGGGGCTTCGCCATCGATTTCAACTGTGATCACCGGTTCCCGATCATCGATTCGAATAACCTCACCGACTCTGACAAACTGCGGATCCGAAAGTGCCGGAATGCCGTCTTTCGGCGGCCCCCCAGACAGTATTTCCGACCAATTCTCCACAATCGTGTTGCCGAAGTCCGTTTCAGGCCATTCACTTCGCCAGTATTCAGGGTTGGCGGCGGCTGACGTCCCCAAGGACAGCAGCACGGCAACCACCGCCAGAAACGTTCTCGTCCGCATGTGCTCTCCTCCCGACGATGAGCGCCTAGAATTGCACCGCTCCCGTGACATGTAAGCCCCCTATCACGGCGGATTGACAGGATGTCATTCAGTGACCTCGACGCTTTCCATCCAATCCGGGGTGCCACTGACGGCTCCAGTGCGTGGATGTCCCCTCGTGATCGCATCGAGGACATCAAATCCGGCCGTCATCCGGCCAACAACAGTATAGTTTCCATCCAGAAAATACCCCGGTTCGAACATGATGAACAACTGACTGTTCGCACTGTCCAGGTATCGCTGGCGTTCCTGACAGTTCGGCACTGCTGCGCACCGCGGATCCCCGGCCCGGGCCATGCCCACCACACCCCGGTCGAATGGAATTTCGGAAAACTCCGCCGGTATGTCTGGAAGTTCCGAACCGCCAAGACCCCAGCTTGAGGGATCGTCGCTGTCAAGCCTGGCAAACTCGCCATCGCCAGTCTGCGCCATGAAGCCGTCAATGACGCGATGGAAGTAAACACCGTCGTAGTAGCCCGCTTCCGCCAAGGCACGTATCTGCGCGACATGTTGCGGAGCCACATCCTCCAGAAGATCGATTTCCATCACCCCATCCGCCTCACCAGCTACGTGAATTCTAAGCCCGGTGGCCGCAGCTGGGACGACGGCAAACAACGATAGGATCAAGGTAAGCTCAAGCAGCATCCGCAGCCACCTTCATGGAAATCATCCTGTCCGGGCTCCCTGGTGGTTCGCCGCGCGCAATGGCGTCGACAAGCTCCATGCCAGCAGTCACCCGACCGTACACCGTATACTGCCCGTTAAGGAAGTGATTGTCTCTGAAGTTAATGAAGAACTGCGAATTCGCGCTGTCCCGATGATTCCCGCGGGCAGCGCCCAACGTACCACGATCATGTGGGATCCCCGAGAACTCGGCGGGAAGATTCGGCTTCGATGAGGAACCGGTACCGACCATCCGGAGGTTGGCCCCTGTTAAGTCGCTGCCATACATCACATCGCCAGTCTGCGCCATGAATCCTTCAATGACGCGATGGAACATCACACCATCGTAAGCACCTTCACGCGAGAGTTCCTTCATGCGCTCGCAGTGCATTGGAGCGACTTCCGGCATGAGTTCGATCCTTACCGTGCCATCCTTCAATTCGATCAGGATCGTGTTTTCCGGATCTTTGATATCCAGCATCCCATTCCCCTTCGAGCAGATTCACCGCCTTCTAGACCAACGTCCGCGAATCCGATAGTCGAAAGCGCAGGTTGGCGTCTATCCTGGAATCGCGTCGACAGGCCGTGATTGATGCAGGGGATCCGGAATGAAATGGAAAACGCTGGACGATCTGGACCTTAACGGCAGAACCGTGCTGACCAGGGTCGACATCAACGTCCCCATTGAGGACGGGCGGGTCAGCGACACAACACGCATTGACAGAATCGTACCAACGATAGCCGACATACTTGCGAAAGGTGGCAAGCCGGTACTATTGGCGCATTTCGGCCGCCCCGGCGGACGACCGGTTCCATCGATGTCCCTTGGCGCCCTGCTCCCCATTCTCGAAACGGCGTTGGGTGTCCCCGTGACATTCGCGCAGAGCTGCATCGGAGAGGCGGCTGAAGCCGCGGTGGCAAAGCAACGAAGAAACTCGGCGGTACTTCTTGAAAACACAAGGTTCCATTCCGGCGAAACCTCGAACGATCCTGAATTCGTCGCTTCTCTTGTGGAACTGGGAGACGTCTACTGCAATGATGCATTTTCGGCTGCGCACAGAGCGCATGCCTCCACCGAAGGCTTGGCAAGAAAGTTGCCTTCCTGCGCAGGCCGACTGATGCAGGCGGAATTGATGGCGCTGGAGGCGGCGTTGGGAACGCCCGCAAGGCCGCTAATGGCGATAGTCGGAGGCGCAAAGGTATCGACCAAACTGATGCTTCTTGGCAACCTGATACGAAAGGTTGATCATCTGGTGATCGGCGGAGGTATGGCGAACACGTTTCTCGCGGCCACTGGTTTGGAAATCGGCAAGTCATTGGCGGAACGCGACCTGATCGAAACCGCTGGCGAAATCCTTGATCAGGCCAAGTCTGCAGGCTGCGACATTCTGCTACCCGAGGACATCGTGGTCGCGCCCAGGCTCGAGGCCCACATAAGGAGCGAGATACTACCCGCGGATGCATGTCCTGCGGATGCAATGATCCTGGACGCCGGTCCGGAAACAGCCCGTCGCATTCTGGACGTCGCGGCCATCTGTCGGACGCTGATCTGGAATGGGCCGCTTGGCGCGTTTGAGACCCCACCATTTGACGGATCCACTCGGTCGGTCGCCAATGGCATTGTTGCCTTGACGCAATCGGGTGCCATGACTTCGGTCGCGGGCGGAGGAGACACAGTTTCAGCCCTGAACAAAATGGGCATCTCGGAACAGTTCACCTATGTATCCACCGCTGGAGGCGCATTTCTTGAGTGGATGGAAGGCAAGTCTTTGCCTGGTGTTGCCGCCTTGGACGCCTGATTCGGACCATACATCCAGATCCGTGGGCCAACACACGCAGAGGTGGACTGTCTTGGAAAGCGTCATCCATGAGTATGCCGATATCGTTGAATGAAGGTAGTCACTCACATCGATGTCCTTGGCGTTCCGCAAAACTCAGCGTAGAGGAACTTCAAACAATGTCCTGACGGAGAGGCAAATGGCAAATGCAAAACAAGCTGACCGGATGCGTGGAGGTGCCGGATTCGTGGCCGCGCTGGACCAAAGTGGCGGATCAACACCAAAGGCGCTGCAGCTTTATGGTATTGAGAGCGCGGCATATACGAGCGAAGCGGAGATGTTCGACCTAATTCACCAGATGAGAACGAGAATCGTCAGGTCGCCGTCCTTCACGTCCGAAAGGGTTATCGCCGCAATTCTCTTTGAGAACACGATGGATCGGGAAATCGACGGTCAACCATTTGCGGACTTCCTGTGGGGGCGGCGAGGTGTGGTGCCGTTTCTCAAGGTTGACCAGGGCCTTGCCGACGAGGGAGACGGCGTTCAGGTGATGAAGCCGATGGACGGTCTTGATGACCTCTTGGAGCGCGCCGCAGCCAGGAACATCTTTGGCACCAAGGCGCGGTCGGTGATAAATGCGGCGAATCCCAATGGGATTTCCGCGATAGTTGACCAGCAGTTCGAGATCGGGAAGCGGATCCAGGACTATGGGTTGGTTCCAATCATTGAGCCCGAAGTGACGATTTCTATCGCGGACAGGGAAAGGGCGGAAGAGATTCTGCTTGCCGAACTTGGTCGTAGAATTGACGTCCTGGGTGACGGCGAAAGCGTGATCCTGAAGCTGAGCCTTCCTATCCGGGCGAACCATTACCTGTCACTTGTGGAACACCCAAGGGTGATGAGGGTCGTCGCGCTCTCAGGCGGGTACAGCCGTGCGGAGGCAAACGCGAAACTCGCAAAGAACAATGGAGTCGTCGCCAGCTTCAGCCGGGCGTTGACCGAGGGCTTGACTGTGGACCAGAGCGATTCGGAATTCGACACGATGCTGGCGGACACCATCGACAGCATTTACCGGGCGTCGGTCTCAGGTTGAGGGTCGGTCCGGCTGCGGGGCCCACCTGACCGAATGACGAATATCCAGAAACAGCCTGGATTACGTGACGCCCGGCCCATGTCTTGACCGCCAGACCCGCGAGCGGCTTCCATTGTTGCCAATCGCGATGGCCGTCCTCGGTGTTCTGACCCGTCCACACACCTAATCGCGCGCCCCGAATAGCGGTTCACTCGGGTAGCCTGCACAAAAATGGATTGGATCAGGGAATTCCGCCAGACCTGAAGCCTCGCCCGTCGATGCAAGACTTCAGGAACTTGACGAAAGACGGTCCATTCCGGTAGATGGCCAATGGATTTCGTGAACCCGCAGGTCAGCACAGTCATTTTTGGTTTTGACTCGGCTTGGCTTGACAAGAACCATGGCGCAATCTGCGCCATAACCGTTGGCGATCGTGGCCAGGTTGGGTTTCATACGCCCGAGCTCGTCAATTTCGACGAAGCCCGCGGTTTCATCGAAAAGCACCGCAGGGGTTTTGATGTCAGCCTCGTTGCGCTCGACCAGCCAACAGTCGTGCCCAACGCCGAGGGAATGCGTCCGGTCGAAAAGGTTGCGGGTGCGCTGCTCGGCTTCACTGGCGGAGGCGTCCAGCCGGCCAACCGCAAGAAGCTCGCGTTCCGCGATGGCGCTCCGATCTGGTCTTTCCTTCGCAAGGTCGGCGCGACGCAGGATCCTATCAGC
Organism: Paracoccaceae bacterium; assembly: GCA_965203605.1. GTDB lineage: Bacteria > Pseudomonadota > Alphaproteobacteria > Rhodobacterales > Rhodobacteraceae > JAPOUP01. The sequence continues at coordinate 1,323,329 of OZ241902.1, forward strand.
GCACGTATGGCAAGTACCGGACATTTCCTCATCGAAGTCTTTCCAGCACTCGCACTTCCCGCATTCGAAAATGACTTCGCGCAACGGCATGGCGCACCAAAATACAACCCGGAGAAGCGGAAAAAATTTAGGCTTGACGATTGGCGTGCTGTGGCGCGTGTGGTCCAGGCGGCCGCGAATCGGTTCAACGTCAACTGCCTTGCCGATTGGGCTGGTATTATGCACACGTGCATTCAACCCAAAAAGCGCCATCAGGATATGCTTGACGCAGCTCTGTGCGCGCTGATTGGTCTGGCGTGGCGTACGGGATCCGTCACCTGTTCAGCAATGCTGGGCGACCTGTCTAACGGTTATATGGTTACACACTAGTGTCCCAACGTTAATCAAATAGATTCAATTGGTTATCGGCACCGGGAGGATTGTTTCTGTTCGGCGTCCTGGTAAGTATTTGATTTAGAGGCGTTCTCTCGAACATGGTGAGGCTCAAGATCTGTAACATTGTGTGGAGGCTGATGTCCAACCGGCTTCTCGAGCGGATGATTGCGACCAGCAGGTAGACAGGGACGGCGATCCAGATCTGGCTCTTCACGGCGTTCTCTGAGGTGCCGAAAAAGGACTTGATCCTGAGATGCTGCTTGATCCACTTGAAGAAAAGCTCCACCTGCCAGCGCGCCCGGTACAGGTCGGCGATGGTGTGTGGCGGAAGAATGAAGTTGTTGGTCAGAAACACAAGGGTCCGTTCCCGTTCCCGGTCGACATACTTGATGCGCCGCAGCTTGTCGGGGTATTCCTTCGCCGTCCCAACACCGTCGGTCCGGACAATCTGGTCGCAGATGACGCCGGAGGACCGGTCGACCCTGTTCGGGTACAGGCGGCGGAGCCTTGTGTTGGTCTTGGACCGCAGGACGAAATGGGCGCCGTTGAGGTGAAGTCGGTGCAGGCGGCTGAAGTCGAGATATGCCCGGTCCATGACATGGAAAGCCCCGGGCTCCGGAGCGATGATGTCCAGAATGTTGACGTCATGGACCTTGCCGTCGGTGATATGGATGAATGCGGGGATGTTGCCCCTGAGGTCAAGCAGCGTATGCAGCCTGACGGCACCTTTGGTCCTGCGGAAACGGGCCCAGGGGAAAAGGGACAGGCACAGGTCGATGGTCGACGAATCCAGCGCGTAGACGGTGCTCTCAAGGTCGAGACCGTGACTGTCGTCGGAAAGGTGCCGGGCCTTGTGGATCAGGTGCTGGGCGAAGTCGGCATGGATCCTCCAATCCCGGGTGGAATTGGCGTTGGCAAGGGTGTTCCTCGCCACACCGCCCGGATACCCATGTGATAGAGCTTGGATGACTGGGCCCGCAGGCAGACCTCGACATCCCTCAGGGAAGACCGATAGGTCAGCTGCGCAAACGCCATGCAGCGGTATTGATCACTGCAGCTGAAGGACTTGATCTTGTGATTTCCGCCGTAACGCTCGACGCAGCGGCGAAACCTATGCCATGGAAGATGATCCATGACCTGGCCGAAAACGAGCTTGCCAGAATACACTTCCGGGCCTCCCTTTTGCTGGATTCATGGCCCAGCCCTGCGGGACACCCGGTTGGAGTTCAAGTCGGTGACACCTCAAATCATCAAAAAACAAACTAATATCAATATATTACACATACATTATGCTTCAACGTTGGGACACTAGTGATGGTTACACCCATTTCCGCCGCCATCCGGCCCAGGCTTGAACAGGCAGCAATCAGGCGCAGAGTACCCTTCCAAACTTGGTGCCCGGGGCATCAAACGGGCTTGGACTCCGCAAAGAAAACACCGCAGGACCGGCCCGCCGCCGACAGGAACTGTAAATCGGAAATCGAGGCCGTCCGGGATGAGATCAGTTTAGTTCAGGCGGAAATCGTCGACCTTCGTAACCAGATCCAGGCCAACACTGCCACGCTTGCCCTCATCGAAACGGTCCTGAACGCGCGGCTACCGCAGGGCGAATGACGGCGCAGATCGGGTCGAAGCCCGCGAGATCAAATCCCCGCCTCCTTACGGCGGAAGCTGAACCTATGCCGGTTCGGGGTCGGTGCCTTGAATCAACTTCTAATGCGGAGTGCAAGCATATGACAGAAAAAGATTAATCGAGATGTCATAATTCCGCCCCTCAGCGATCAGATACCGATTCCTGATAGGCTGCGAGATCACCAATCAATGCTTGCCCCATCGGGACGTTCGCGCGCCTGCAGAATTCACTCCACACCTCACCAAAAGGTAGATCTTTCGCCTCCTCCATAACCACCAGCCTCTGCGTGAAATCAAGCGCCGCTTCTGCAGCCTTGAGGCGGGCAAGCGGCAGGAGCATTGCTCTGAGGAGCGCCTTCTGCACGTTGCGTGTACCGAGAACCCAAGCCGCGGTTCGGCTTATGGTGGCGTCAAAGAAGTCCAGACCGATGTGAGTGCGCTCCAATAGCTGGGCACTGACCAGTTCCTGTGCCATTGAGATGATATCGTCGTTCAGCAGGACCACATGGTCGCTGTCCCATCTCATTGGCCGAGACACGTGTAAAAGGACTCGATCCAGCGAAAGAGCCACCGCGCTCAGCTTGTCGGCAATATCCTCGGTCGGATGGAAATGCCCCATGTCCAGGCAAAGCAATATGTCTTTCCGGATCGCGTAACCAAGATAGAAGTCATAACTGCCAACCGTGCAGGCCTCAACGCCGATGCCAAACAACTTGCTCTCGACGGCATCAAAGATGTACGCTCGATCTTGAACGTCTGAAAGGATCGCGTCGAGCGACGCTTCCAGACGCATGCGTGCGGCGCTCCGGTCAATCGGCGAATCCTTGTAACCGTCCGGGACCCAGACGTTGTTGACCACAGGTGAGCCGATTTCGCGACCCATCTGTGCCGCGATTTCCCGCGTCCGGCGCCCATGCTCTATCCAGAACTCACGAATGCCGGTGTCCGGGTGGGAAAGCGTCAGGTTATCGTCGGCCTTGGAATGAGCGAAAAAGGTTGGATTGAAATCGATTCCAAGTTCGTTCTCCCGGGCCCAGTCGACCCAGGTCGCAAAATGCCTGAACTCGATTTCGTCACGGTCAGGTGTGTCGCCAGTATCCATGTACATGGCATGAAGATTGAGCCGGTGCCGCCCCGGGATCATCGAAAGGGCGAATTCAAGGTCAGCGCGCAGTTCGTCCGGATTCCGGGCGCGACCCGGATGGTTCCCGGTTGCCTGGATGCCGCCACCCGACATGCCGCCTTTCGCATCGAAGCCGGTCACATCGTCTCCTTGCCAGCAGTGGACGGAAATCGGAATCGACTGAAGGCGACTGATGGCGTGCTCCGTGTCCATGCCCCATTCGGCAAAGATCGCATTCGCGGTCCCGTAGGTCATGTCACGTTCCTATCGCGTAAAGGCCTGGACGTTGCCCGCATCCACGTTGAGTATGTTCCCGGTCGACTTCGCCGACTTGTCGGCAGCAAAGAAATAGCACGCTTCCGCAACGTCCGTAGGCAGGACGGAACGCTTGAGCATCGACCGATTCCGATACATCTCTTCCAGCCCTTCCCTGTCGGTTCCATGGGTCGCCGCACGCTGCTCCAGCCATTCGCCTTCCCAGATTCTTGAATCCTGCAGGACAGCGTCCGGATTGACGACATTGACCCGAATGCCCGACTCTGCGCCTTCCAGTGCCAAGCAACGTGCCAGATGAATTTCTGACGCCTTGGCCGTGCAGTAGGCCGATGCGTTGGGCGAGGCAGCAAGACCGTTCTTTGACGCCACGAACACGATGGACCCGCCGAGGCCCTGTGCCCGCAGCAACTTGAACGCCTCGCGGCTGACGAGGAAGTAACCCGTGCTGAGAACTTCCAAGTTCCTGTTCCACAATTCCAGGGTCGTGTCCTCGATCGGAGCGGATGAAGCGATGCCCGCGCTTGAAACCACGATGTCAAGGCCGCCGAACTCCGTCGCAGTCTCGCAGAAGGCCGCGGCGACCGAACCCTCGTCGGCGACATCCATCAGAACGGTGCGAACGGCGTCGCCACCATACCGCCGGGCGAGAGACTCGTGCGTAGTCGTCAAGCCTTCAGCGTCGATATCGGCAAGCATAACGCAGGCACCTTCAGAAAGATATCGGTCCGCGGTCGCAGACCCGATACCCCCGGCTCCGCCAGTCACCAGAGCTATGCGCCCGGCCAGAGACCTCGGCTTTGGCATACGGCGGAGCTTCGCTTCCTCAAGAAGCCAGTATTCGATATCGAAAGCTTCCTGTTCCGGCAATCCCCGATAGTTGCCAGCGGCGCTGGCGCCACGCATGACGTTGATTGCGTTGATGTAGAACTCGCCCGAAACCCGTGCGGTCGCCTTGTCCTTGGCAAACGTGATCATACCAACACCGGGCACAAGATAGACAACGGCATTGGGATCGCGAATCGCTGGGCTGTCAACGCGCCTGCAGCGCTCGTAGTAGGCCGCGTAGCTTTCGCGATAGGCGGCAATCTGCGCGGGAAGTACCACAAGCGCCCCGTCGACATTTCCATTCGCGGGATCGAAGTCAACCACCAGCGGTCTGACCTTCGTACGCAGGAAATGGTCGGGACAGGATGTGCCGAGTGCGGCAAGCGGCTCCATGTCCCGTGAATTGACGAATTCCAACACATCTTCGGAATCGGTGAAGTGCCCGATCATATGCTGATTGGCTGAGACAGCGCCTCGAATCGCTGGCATGAGCCTGGCAGCGATCCGGCGACGTTCGCCAAATGGAAGGACGCCGTGGCGAGGACCGCCAAACGCCGGAACCGCCGCCGTGCGCTCCTGAAGCCATGCAATGGCATCGTTGATAACGTTGATCGTGGTTTCGTAGCAGCTCTTCGCCGTGTCTCCCCAGGTGAATAGCCCGTGGCTTTCAAGGACGGCGCCAACTGCATCAGGGTTGTCGAGACAGAATCCCTCCAGCCAAAGTCCAAGCTCGTATCCCGGACGCTTCCACGGAAGCCAACCGACACGTCCGCCGAAAATCTCCGTCGTCAGCGCCTTTGAATTATCCGATGCTGCGACAGCTATGATGGCGTCGGCGTGCACGTGGTCCACATGCCTGTGCGGAACATACGCATGCAATGGCGTGTCAATCGAGGCTGCCCGCGGATTCAGGTTGAACGTACAATGGGGCAGATAACCAACCATTTCGTCTTCATGTTCGACACCACGGTACAACGCCTTGAGCGCCTGCAATCGATCCATGTACAGAGTTGCGAACCCATCCAGTTCCATCGTTCCGATATCGCCTCCAGACCCCTTGACCCAGAGAACCTCGACATCTTCGCCAGTGAGCGGATCCCTTTCACGAACCTTAGCCGAGGTATTCCCGCCACCGTAGTTCGTCACGCGTCTGTCCAGTCCAAGGATGTTGGAGCGGTAAAGCAGCAGTTCAGACTCGCTTCTTCCATCGGAAACTGTATCGTCCCACCTGTTCTCAAGAATCTGGCTTTTGTGCGTGTTCAATGTGGAGTTCAGGTCTGTCATGTCGAAGCTGTGCCTGCGAAAGATCAATGAAGGGTTTAGTCTAGCATCGCAGAATGTCAATCGCCACCAATCACCTTCGATCATTTCGTATCATTTTCTGATTGAATCTGACTAAATTTGATTGACAGTCGTGACGAATCACCGCACCGTCTGAGGTCAAGGGAGGCGGATGTGCACGAGAAGGAACGCCATCGTATCATCATATCGGCGGTTCAGGATCGACCCGTGGTCACGGTGGCGGATCTTTGCAATCTGACCGGAGCCTCCGAAGCCACAATCCGCCGCGACATCTCGACCCTTCATGTGCAAAGGCACCTGCGCCGCGTACGCGGCGGTGCGGAAGCAATCACACCTCCGCAGATCCTGGGGCTTGCCGGACGGCCGTTTGCAGTGAACCGGACAATGCGGATTGCCGAAAAGCAGGCGATCGCCTGTGAGGGCGCGAACCTCTGCGAAGATGGAGACAGCATCATCATCAACGGCGGTACAACCACATTCCAGATGGTGCATCCGCTGACGACGCGTCGACTGCAGGTCTTTACCAATTCATTTCCGATCGCCCAACACCTCCTTAAGCACTCCAAGAACACGATCATGCTTTCCGGCGGTACGATCTATCGCGAACAGAACATCATTCTAAGTCCATTCGAGAACGACCTGACCAGAAACTTCTATGCCCGGCGGATGTTTATGGGGGCGCACGGTCTTGGGCCGCTTGGCCTAATGGAGGCGGACCCCCTTCTCATCCAAGCCGAACACAAGCTTATTGGCCAGGCCGACGAGCTGATCGTTCTGGTCGACAGTTCAAAATTCGGCCAGCGGTCCAGTCTGGTCCTCTGCTCACTTGACCGGATCACGGCCGTCATTACCGATGAAGGTATATCAGACACTGCAGCCGCCATGCTGGAAGCTGCAGACGTGAAACTGATCGTTGTCAAAGCAGGCACCGGTCAGGAAGAGGTGGCCTCATGAGCTGTCTCAAAAGCAAACCCAATCGCAACCCATAGGAAGGATCCAACATGAGACGTCGTACCTTCACTTCAATCCTCGCTGGACTCAGCGTGGCCTACAGCCTCTTTGGCGCTCCCGCCGCGGCGCAGGACATGCGCATCGCACTTGTCGTAAAGGCATTGGGCATAGGCTTTTTCGAAGCCGCCGCTGAAGGTGCGGAGGAAGCTGCCGCCGAACTGGACAATGTCGAAATCATCTACACTGGCCCAACGGACACGACCGCCGAAGGCCAGATCGAGGTCATCAATTCCCTGATCGCGCAGGGCGTCGACGCCATTGCGGTCTCGGCCAACGACCCCGATGCGCTTGTGCCAGCACTGAAGAAGGCGATGCAGCGCGGCATCACCGTGATCTCCTGGGACTCGGGCGTCGCCGAGGAAGGTCGCCAGATGCACCTGAACCCGTCATCGAACGCGCTGATCGGCAACATGATCATCAAGCTCGCCGCCGATCATCTACCTGACGGTGGCCAGGTCGCGGTGCTTTCAGCTTCGGCGACCGCAACCAACCAAAACACCTGGATCGCCGAAATGAACAAGGTCATGAGCAACTACCCAAGCATCGAGGTCGTTGCCACGGTCTATGGCGATGACCTCGCCGACAAGTCCTACCGTGAAGCACAGGGACTTATGCAGTCCCACCCCGGCCTCGATGCAATCATTGCACCGACCTCCGTTGGCATCGTGGCGGCTGCGCAGGCTGTCGCCGACGCGGGCAGGATCGGTGAGATCAACGTGACAGGTCTGGGCCTGCCGTCGGAAATGGCCGGTGCCGTCGAGTCCGGCGCCTCGAAATCATTCGCGATCTGGAATCCTATCGATCTCGGATATTCCGCTACCATGATCGCCCATGCGCTTGCCACAGGAGTTGCCGAGGCGGCACCGGGTGCGGAAATCCCGATGGGCCGCATGGGATCGGTGACTCTCGACGAGACGAACGCAGCCGCCATGGCTGATCCGTTCATATACGACAGTACCAACATAGACCAGTTCAAGTCGATCTTCTGATCAAGGTCTCCCGATTCCGGCGCGACAGTCATTGACACCGCGCCGGAACGCCTCCCACTGTCACAGCCAGGCACACTCATGCCGAGGGGGAGCAAAGCCAAACGTGTCCGTCCCGGCCACACCTGATATCGCGCCGCTGCTCTCCCTGCAGGGCATAACCAAGGAGTTTCCGGGCATCCGTGCGCTGTCCGACGTTTCGCTGAACATCTATCCCGGCCGTGTCACGGCCCTGGTGGGCGAAAATGGTGCAGGCAAGTCAACGGTTGTCAAGATTCTCACCGGAATATATCAGCCAAATGCTGGCGACATCCTGATTGAGGGGCAGCCAACCCTCTTCCCGACGCCTCAATCGGCCGAACGAGTGGGCGTCACCGCAATCCATCAGGAAACCGTGCTCTTCGATCAACTGTCGGTCGCGGAGAACATCTTCCTTGGCCACGCGCCGCGCAATCGCTTCGGACTCATTGACACCCGCAGGATGGTGGAAATGGCACGTGGGATTCTTGCCGGAATCGGCGCGAGAATCGACCCTTCACACAGGCTGCAGGATCTCGGGACCGCCAACAAGCACCTTGTCGCCATCGCACGCGCCCTCTCGATCGACGCGCGCGTGGTGATCATGGACGAGCCCACAGCGGCACTCAGCCACAAGGAGATCGAGGAACTTTACGATCTTGTCGAAACACTCAAGAAACAGGGAAAGGCAATTCTCTTCATCAGCCACAAATTCGAGGAGATTTTCCGGATCGCCGATTTATACACCGTCTACAGGGACGGGAAAATGGTCGGCGAAGGCCCCATTGCCGAAATCACCGAACCGGAACTCGTCAAGCTGATGGTCGGTCGCGACGTGAGCCAGATCTTTCCCGAACGGGCCCACAACATCGGCGGCGAAGTCCTTCGGGTTGACGGCTTTGGTCATCCCACTGAATTCGCCGAAATTGACTTCACGTTGCGAAGAGGCGAGATTCTGGGATTCTACGGGCTGGTTGGCGCCGGCAGGTCGGAATTCATGCAGGCGCTGTTCGGAGTCACGCGACCGTCGGGTGGAAGGGTGCAGGTCGATGGGAATCCCGTAAGCATCAACTCACCTGCCGACGCGGTAGCAAACGGCATTGTCTATGTGCCCGAGGACCGCGGAAGGCAGGGAACAATTGGAGCCCTTCCGATATTCCAGAACGTCACGCTGCCATCGCTTGCGCAAACCTCACGCTACGGGTTCCTTCGACTTGTGGCGGAGTTCAGAAGGGCACGCGAGTACACAGAGCGGCTGGATCTGCGAGCGGCATCGCTCGATACGAATGTCGATGATCTGTCCGGTGGAAACCAGCAAAAGGTCGTGATCGCCAAGTGGCTTGCCACCAAGCCGAAAATCATCATTCTGGACGAGCCGACCAAGGGCATTGACATTGGGTCGAAGGCTGCCGTGCACGCATTCATGGCGGAACTTGCCGCCCAAGGGCTTGCGGTCATCATGGTCAGTTCTGAAATCCCGGAGGTACTTGGAATGTGTGATCGCGTCATTGTCATGCGCGAGGGGCGGATGGCCGCTGAGGTGACAGGCGTCAATCTGACGCCCGAAACCCTCATCCATCACGCAGCGGGCATTCGGGAGACCGACGCATGAAACGCATTGCAGCCTCGCGTGAAATGCTGTTGCTGGTGGCCATCGCATTGCTGCTTGGCTTGGTCGCAACGCGTTTTCCGGAATTCGTGGAGCCTGCAAACCTCGTGGCAGTCTTCAACGACACATCGCCGCTGATACTGCTGGCCATTGGTCAGATGGTCGTGATCCTGACCAGATGCATTGACCTTTCGGTCGCAGCCAACCTAGCGCTTTCAGGTATGGTCGCTTCAATGGCGAATCTCGCGGTGCCGGACGCACCTATCGTCGCAATTCTGCTGGTCGCCACCGCAGTCGGCACAATTCTGGGCATGATCAACGGCATCCTTGTCTGGAAACTCAGTATCCCGCCCATCGTGGTGACGCTTGGAACAATGACAATCTTTCGAGGGACCATTTTCCTCCTAACCGACGGCAAGTGGGTCAACAGCCACGAGATGACGCAGGCGTTCAAGGCATTTCCCCGAACGGAGCTTCTCGGCATTCCGGTGCTTAGCTGGGTCGCCGTTGCCGCGGTTCTCATTTTTGTCGTGGTCATGGCCCGCACCACGCTCGGTCGCGCCTTCTATGCCGTGGGCGGCAATCCCAACGCTGCAGCCTATGTCGGAATTGATGTAGGTCGTACGCAGTTCTGGGCCTTCACCATCTCGGGTACCCTTGCGGGGTTGACGGGTTATCTCTGGGTCTCGCGCTTTGCGGTGGCGTATGTGGACATCGCCGGCGGCTTCGAATTGGACGTCGTGGCGGCCTGCGTGATTGGCGGTGTGTCGATCATGGGCGGTATCGGAACGGTTCCCGGCGCACTTCTGGGGGCGCTTTTTCTCGGCGTCATCAAGAACGCATTGCCGGTCGTCAACATCTCGCCATTCTGGCAACTCGCGATTTCCGGTGCCGCCATCATCATTGCGGTGGCGCTCAATGCCCAAGCCAACCGCACGCGGGGACGTATCATCCTCAAACGTGTGGAGCGCACAGCATGAGTGCCTCCGGCCGTTTCATTCCGGATCGTCTGCGGTCGCCGCTGGAACGTCGGCTGAGGGGCTGGGAAAGCCTCTTGATGCTAGTCGCCATTGTCATCTTCGTCGCCAACAGTCTTGCCTCTCCCTATTTTCTTGACGTCTGGAACCTTTCGGACGCAACCTTCAACTTTACGGAAAAGGCGATGATCGCTTTTGCCATGGCCCTTTTGATCATCTCCGGGGAGATAGACCTTTCCGTCGCTGCGATCATCGCATTGGCTTCCACTGCCATGGGCGCGGCGGTCCAGTTCGGAATACCGACGCCTGGCCTCCTAGTGATCGGGTTGGCGGTCGGACTTGCCTGCGGTGCATTCAATGGCTTCCTTGTCACAGGCATCGGCCTGCCTTCAATCGTAGTCACCATCGGGACCATGAGCCTATTCCGGGGCATCAGTTACATCGTGCTAGGCGATCAGGCGTATCGCGGCTATCCTCCCGAATTCGCGTTCTTTGGACAGGGATACGTCTGGTGGGTGATCTCGTTTGAATTGGTGACTTTCGCTTTTTTCGCCCTGTTCTTCGCCATTCTGCTGCACAAGACGAACTTTGGCCGCGCGGTCTACGCCATCGGCAACAACGCGACAGGAGCCCTGTTCTCGGGAATCCGGGTAGCGCGCGTGAAGTTCATTCTCTTCCTTCTGACGGGCTTCATGTCCGGAGTTGCGGCAATCTGCCTGACCTCGCGCCTGGGCTCGACGCGGCCTTCCATCGCCTTCGCCTGGGAGCTGGAGATCGTCACCATGGTTGTGCTCGGCGGCGTCAGCATACTTGGCGGCTCCGGCTCAGTTCCGGGCGTCGTGATCGCCGCAATCGTGATGGGGCTTGTGACTTTCGGTCTGGGCTTGCTCAATGTGCCGGGAATCGTCATGTCGATCGTGATCGGGGCGTTGCTGATCTCGGTCATCGCCTTGCCTGGACTCTGGAGCAGACATAGGCCGTCGTGATGGAGAAACATGCTTTCAGGATGAGGCTCAGACCAGGCTGCCGCGACGAATACAGGAAACGCCACGACGGAATCTGGCCGGAACTCGTGGAGTTGCTGAGGGAGGCTGGCATATCCGACTATTCAATCCATCTGGACGAAGACACGAACACGCTTTTCGGGGTTCTCTGGCGTACTGACGGCCACGGGATGGAGAGCCTTCCAGACAACGAGATCATGCAACGCTGGTGGTCCCACATGGCGGACATCATGGAAACCCACCCCGACGGCGAACCTATGGTGGTTCCACTCACGCCTGTCTTTCACATGCCATGACCGCCCGTCACTAAGAATGATGGAATTGATAGCTCCCGGGCCAGGAGGGAGAGATTCCAAACCCAGAGCGCAGTGATCGCGTCCAAGGCGAGGCACTTGCGCAGGTCGACTTTGTCCAGAACCAAAACGATCGATATGCAGGTTGCGGCCAGGGAAAACGCAAGGACAACGTCGCGTGGCCAAGGAGGACGGTGATGGCCAGCAACTGTCTCTTTCACCTGCCGAAAGGAAGTCCGCCGACATTCCCTTGCCTTACCTGTCAATCAGGCTCACTGCGGACAATGCGCACCCTCGCGAGGACAATCCCCTGACCCTGGCCTTTGAGCTTGGGCTCCGATGCACCGGACCAAAAGCCCGCTATCCATACGCCCCAGCCTTCGAAGTACGCAGGTTAACGGTAACGAGCGCTTCGGCAAGCCCCACCGCACAGCTCAGACCGTCAATGATCGGAAGTCCGAATTCATTCGATAAATGTTCCACGAGATCTGTCATGCCAGCGCATCCGAGAACGATCGCATCCGAATTGTCCTCCGTGATGGCAATCTCCACGACGCGGCGTATGGAGTGCATGGTCTCTGGGGCCATGTCTTCAAGTTCCAGCACAGGAACGTCGGTTGCTCGGACCTTGGCGCAGCGCGACGCAAGGCCATATCGCTGCAGGTTCGATTCCAGAACCGGCACGGAACGGGATAGCGTCGTTATGACGGTGAACTTATTGCTGAGCATGCTGGCCACCGAGCAGGCGGATTGACCGATCCCCAGCACCGGCACGTCAACCATGCACCTCGCTGCATCAAGCCCAGTGTCATCGAAACAGGCGATTACAATACCATCCACATGCCTGTGGGTCTCAATCTGCTTCAGGAGTCCGGGAAGGCAGACGGCGCCGTCATAATATCCCTGGATGCTTGGAGGTCCGGACGTGGAACCGGCGGATACAATCTTGGTTCCGGGCCTTGCAACGCGCTTTGCGGCGCGACCAATTGTTTCGGTCATGGCGGCGGTGCTGTTGGGATTCACTACTAGCAGTTCCATGGTTCAGCCTATACCGCTCCGCCTAGGTACGCCGCCTTTATGCGCGTGTCATTCAGAAGGTCACGCGATTCCCCCGATATAACGACGTTGCCCGTGGTGATCGCGTATGCGCGATGGGATATGCTCAGTGCCATGCGCGAGTTCTGTTCAACCAAGAGAACGGAAACGCCATCGTCCCGGTTGATTCTCACAATAGACCGCGCGATGTCCTGAACGAGCTTTGGCGCGATGCCAAGCGATGGTTCGTCAAGCAGCAGGAGTTGCGGGCGGGCCATCAACGCCCTGCCGATCACGAGCATCTGCTGCTCACCGCCGGACAGCGTCCCGGCAGTCTGGCGCATGCGTTCCTTCAGGCGCGGAAACCGTTCAAGGACACTTTCGAGCGACCGCCTGTTTTCTTCCCTGTCGGTGCGAGTGAAGGCACCCATCATCAGATTGTCCCTTACAGACATATAGGGAAACACGCGCCGGCCTTCCGGAACCATCGCGATGCCTTTGCTTACGATGCTTGCCGTGTCGCGACCGTCTATGCGCTCGCCCCTGAAGCTGATCGAGCCGCTCTTGATCATTGAGAGTCCGGTGATCGCACGCAGTATGGAGGACTTTCCGGCGCCGTTGGCCCCGATAAGGGCAACCGTCTCGCCCTCCATCAACTCGATTGTCACGCCCCGCAGCGCATAGACGCGGCCATAGTAGAGCTCGACATCCTGGAATTCCAAAATCCTGGCCGACATGCCTCAGACTCCGATCTCGTCGTCGCTGCTGCCGAGGTACGCCTCGATAACCTTCTCGTCATTCTGTATTTCGGTGGGCGTGCCTTCAGCGATCTTTTCGCCAAAGTTCAGCACCACGATCCGGTCGGAGATCGACATCACCGCGGCCATGTCGTGTTCGACGAGCAAAACCGTCACGCCTCGGTCCCGGACCGACTTCACGAGCGCGACCATATGCCTGGTCTCGTCGAGGTTCATCCCTGCAAACGGCTCGTCAAGCAAAAGGACGACTGGGTCGGTGGAAAGTCCAATCGCGATGCCGAGCGCCCGTAGATGTCCCTGGGGTAGGTTGCCTGCGCGTTCACCGGCAATCTCGGACATCCCCAGGAAGGACAGCACTTCGTCGGCTCTCCGTCCAAAGCTTGCCTCGTCTAAGCGGGCGGCACGGGTGCCGAAAAAATATCCTGCCAAGGACGCGGAGGATCGGAGATGCTGGGCAACGATCACGCTCTCCCTGACCGTCAAATTCTTGAAAATGCTGGCTTCCTGGAACGTTCTCACAACCCCCTTCCGCGCCACCGCATGGGGCTTCAGGTCGGATATCCTTTCGCCGCGGAACAGCACCTCCCCGGACGTCGTCCGCAGGAACGACGTGATCAACTTGAAGAGCGTGGATTTGCCGGCGCCATTGGGTCCGATCACGGAAACGATCTCGTCTTCCCGAACATCGAACGACACCGCATTGGTTGCAGTCAATCCACCGAACTTGCGTGTCAGCTTGCGAATCTGGAGAAGCGGGGTCATTTCCACAGCCCTCGGATCCGATCGAACCGTATGCTGAGAAGACCGTTCGGAAGGACGAGTATCAGCAGGATCAATACGCTCGAGTACACAAGCAACTGGTACTTTCCAAGTTCGAACAGCAGGTCCCAGCCGAAGTAGAGCACGAGAGTCCCGAGCATCGGCCCGAAGACGTACCCAAGACCGCCTAGAAAGCAGTTCAGCATGAAGTCGATCGAGTCCTTGACCACGAAGCTCGATGGATAGACCGACTGCGCGATCGCTCCGAACAGCGCACCCCCGAGACCGCCAAAAAACGAGGATATCGCGAATACGATCACGCGCAGGTAGGCAATGTTGATGCCCACGGACGAAGCAAGTTCTTCGTTCTGCTGCATTGATCTGCAGAGCTGGCCGAGGCGCGAATGCACTATCCGATACATCGATGCAAAGCAGACGATCATCAGCACGCAGGCGGTGTAGTAGAATGCCAGCTTCGGGTTTTCGATTGTGGAAAAGTCTGGAATTATCGTAATGCCGAAAATTGACAGCTCACCCGGCAACGGGATGGACACGATCCCCTTTGCGCCATTGGTGATCGGCAGTGCGAGCGCGGTAAGGCGGACAACCTCGGTCAGCACCAGCGTGATCATCGCGAAATACACGCCTCGCAAGCGCAGTATCGGGAGACCGATCAGGATTGCCACCAAGCCTGCAAAGAGACCGGCAGCGGGAAGGGAGACCCAGAATGAAACATCGGCCTTGGTCACGAGGATGGCCGACACGTAAGCGCCTATCAGCGCGAACGCGCCCTGACCGATGTTGATCCGACCGATATAGAACGTGAGCCAGACGCCTGCACTCGCGACGGACAGCAATGCCACTGATGTCAGCGTGAAATAGAAGTTCCAGCGGCCGGTAACGGAAATCAAGACGGGAACGAGCAGGAAGACCGCCATGAGAAACACGGTGACGCCGAGGGCCAGCGGTAGCCGGCGTGTGTCGTCGCGGCTCACCATGCTATCCCCACGGCTTGCCCATAAGGCCTTGCGGACGGATGGCCAGGAAGATCATGAGCGCCACGAATATTGCGAGGTAGGTGATGTCGCCGTACTGGGAGAGCACGGCAAGCCCGACAGCCTCGAGCATGCCGAGAATGAATCCACCGAGTATGGCTCCCGAGATCACTCCTGCACCGCCGATCATCACCATCATGAACGCCTTGATGGATGTGGGACCACCCATGCCGAGATTGACGCCGGTGATGGTGACGAGCAGACCGCCGACGAGGCCTGCCAGCATGGCGCCGAGGGCGAAACCGATCATGGAGTACCGGTTCACGCTGACACCCATCAGTTCGGCTGCGGTCCGGTCCTGCGCAATGGCTCTGAGTGCGCGACCGGTTCGCGTGAACTGCATGAAGGTGATGAAAACGACGATGGACAGGATGGCGAGGCAGCAGATCAGGACCCGGTCGTAGGGAATGATGATCCGGAAGTCCCAGTTGAAGACGCCGTCGACGATCTTCGGGACGCCGCGCTGCTTTTCTCCGAATATAAGCAGGATCAGCGCATCGAGCAGGAAGGCGATCCCGGCCGCGAGCAGCATCGTGCTCTCTTCCCTTGCCGACCGCCGGATCACGGGGCCAAACAGGAACTTCTCTATCAAGGCCCCGATCGCCGCTAGCGTTACACAGGACATCATGAGAGCGAGCACGAATGGCACTCCGAATTGGCCATAGAACGTATACGTCACGAATCCCCCGATGACGTACATTTGGCCATGGGCGAAATTCAGGACGTTCATGAGGGCGAAAATCAAGGTCAGCCCAAGCGCGATCATCGCATACTGCGAGCCCAGATAGATACCGTTTACGATGACTTGTTCCATGAAGGCATCCTGCTTAGCAGACGCACCGGACCGGATTACCGGACCGGTGCACGATTCACGAAGCGGCTGTTCGGTTAGTCGACTTCAGCGACGAACAGCGTTTCGAACTCCCCATCCTGGAATACGTTCACGACGAGAGGAACCGCGATCTGGCGGCGCTGCCCGAACGAGGACATGCCCACGTACCGCATTTTTGCGTCGCCCTTCATATAGGGGTTCGGCGCCTCGAACGAATCGATCGTCTGCTTGAAGGCTTCGACGTCGTCAATGGCCGCCGGATTCGCCGCTAGCGTCGCCAGGATATATTCAAGCGCATACACCTTGGTATTCGACTCGTCGTTGTACTCGCCGAACATCTCCGTGTATCTCGAGACGAACTCCTTCATATTGTCTGACGCGATTTCCGGAGTGGATGCGCCGCCAACGGATATGAACCCATTGGCGAGATCGCCCGCGCTCTCGCGCAACACCTGGGCGTCCTGGGCCGTCTCCGTCGATATCAGCCCCTGGTATCCCAGTTCGCGCGCCGACCTAATCAGCTGCGGGGCATTTGCCGGCGTCACGCCTGACAGCACGAGGAGGTCGGGTCTCGTGCGAATGACCGGGGTAAGGACCGGTGTGAAATCGGTGGTGTCCACCTGATAGGTCACGTTGGCGGAGACCACTTCGAGTCCCAGCGCCTCCGCTGCCTCACGGCCGCTGTCGCGTTGACTGAGTGGGTCAGATTCGTTCGCGGCAATGAAGGCAACCGAACTGACACCCCTTTCGTCCATCAGATACCTGTAGATTGCCGGACCGGACTGGTAGTTGGCGACCATTCCCAGAACGGCGTTCGAGGCCGGTGGCGCATATAGCGCCTTTGGAAAAGCGTATGGGAAATAGATGATCCCGTTCGCCTCTGCCACCGGTCGCACGGCAGCTGCACCGTCGTCGA
Source organism: Paracoccaceae bacterium (assembly GCA_965203605.1). Lineage (GTDB taxonomy): Bacteria > Pseudomonadota > Alphaproteobacteria > Rhodobacterales > Rhodobacteraceae > JAPOUP01. The sequence goes on from OZ241902.1 coordinate 1,340,115, forward strand.
CGTTCGGACCAACCACGTAGTGAATCCCCTCCTGAGCCATCTTTTCCATACCGGCGATCGCCCGTTTTGGATCCTTCTGGTCATCGAACGAGACGATCTCGATGTCGTAGGTGACATCTCCGATCTTGTATCCGCCGGTCTCGTTGATCCATGCCGCACGGGTTTCCATCGATCTCTGGTTCGATATTCCCCATGCAGCAGCGGGTCCGCTTGTGACCCCGACAAAGCCGACCTTGAGAACCGGATTCTGGGCCAAGGCGGCCGATCCCTGTATGACGGAAAGTGAAAGTGCCACCGTCAGCGCCGTAAGCATGTTTCTGCGTTGCATTTCTTCCTCCTAGCTAAGTCCTATCTGTTGCCGCCGCTCTTCGGGTAGCGAGACCCGTTCTTGCCCGTCATTCAACTCTACCTGTCAGCTTCTTGCACGCATACGACAGGTTGTCAACAATATTGATCCAATATGTCAACGTCATGATTGACAAAAGACAGCTGAATGGTTTGAAGTGCCTAGGCAATGGACAGAGGCAAGCGAGAATTCCGGAAGAACGTGCCGACGGATTCGACCAGCATCGGAGTGGTGAACAATGCCTTGCCCGACCGGATCGACGAGGCATACATCGTTGAGCGCATCTACAACGCAGTCATGGAACACCGACTTTCGCCCGCGCAAAAGCTGAGCGAACTCAGGCTTTGCGAGGCATTCGGCGTCGGACGTATGCACGTCAGGAGCGCGTTGCTGCTGTTGTCAGACCAAGGCATCGTCGAGCTGGAAGCGAATCGGGGTGCGTTCGTCGCCAGCCCGAGCCCGAAGGAAGCGAACGAGGTCTTCGATGCCCGCATGGTGCTGGAGCCGGCAATCGCGAGGCACGTTGCAGTCGAGATCCGACCGGATGACCTAGCGATGCTGAGACAGCAAATATCCCTGGAGGGCGAGGCGCGGGAAAACAACAGAGGCGCGGACCTTGTCCGGCTCTCCGGCGAATTCCACGTAAAGTTCGCGCTGGCATCCGGAAATTCCATCCTGAGGCGTGTCATTCGTGAACTCGTGACCAGATCATCGTTGATTGTCGGATTGTTCGGGGCGTCGAATCACATGGATTGTCCTGACGGCGAGCACTCGGACCTACTGGGTGCGATCGAACGCGGCGATTCCGATATGGCCGCGTCCCTCATGTTCGAGCATCTGAGGGGGATCAAGGACGGACTTGACCTCGCGCCGCACAGACCGAAGGAAGGCGATCTCAAAGACATTCTCGGCTTAAGGTAGGAATCGCCTGACGCACTCTTGGTTTCCAACCCGTCCGCGACGGGCAAAGTCTGACTGCGGGTGCTGTCGAGGAACCAGAGGGAGATGCGGTCCCGCCTTGGCCGATACCGTGCCCTCCAGTTCGATGGAGGGCTTGGCAAGCCATGCAACGAAACACTCCTATTTCGTGCTCTTCGTCATAGTCCCTTTCGAGCAGCACCGTATTGAGGAAATTGCCGTAGCCGATATGACCGACGGTTATCAAGACGGTCAATCCGTGAACCTATGACCGGAGTCCCAACCTGCAGTACTCTTCCTGCAACCGCTTCACGGACTCTGCATGGTTCGAGATCGGCATGCAGACGTCCGTCCCGATGGCGTCCCTGCTTGGCGCACCTGCCAGAGACGGGTGCGTTCCTCTGGACTCGATTTCCATTCAAAAGCCGGACAGCCAAACTGGTCGGCAATCTCCCTGAAGGTGATGGCTTGTGCCACCAATTCCGACTCCGAGCCATGGAACTCCAGCAGCAGATGCGGGTTTGGCGGCGGGTCAACCTTGGAATATGCGTTGGTCGCGGCCATGCAATCTGCGTCCAGAAGCTCGATGCGCACGACCGACTCGCCCATCTGGACAGCGGTGTTGAACGCCTGGCAGCCCGCAGCCACTGAGGGGAACGTGCAGCGCATGGCAGACCTGGCCTCCGAAATTCCATGCAGTTTCAAGGTGAGTGCATCGATGATGCCAGGCGTGCTTTCCGACCCGAGGAAGAGCCAGGCCAGATCCTGGCTTACGCTCGACGCCCGGTCCGGATTATCTCTCCCGGTCGCAGCACCGCTTCCGGGTTCAGCACGTTATCCCGCGTCGATGCCGCAATGAGACTCACCAACTCCGGGATCAATGGGCAGAAGAGCCCGGTGTCACGTAGTTCCTCGTTCAACGCCTTGCGCATGACCCCCAGTTGGATGACTGAATCGGGATCCTCCACGTGAATCTCGAGCACCTTGTTCATTTGGCTTATGTCGCTGGCGTATCGCGGCTATCCTCCCGAATTCACTTTCTTTGGACAGGGATACGTCTGATGGGTGGTCTCGTTTGAATTGGTGATGTTCGCTTCTTTCGCCCTGTTCTTCGCCATTCTGCTGCACGGGACGAACTTTGGTCGCGCAGTCTACGCCATCGGCAACAACGCGACAGGGGCCCTGTTCTCGGGCATCCGTGTGGCGCGCGTCAAGTTCGCTCTCTTCCTTCTGACGGGCATCATGTCCGGGGTGGCGGCAATCTGCCTGACCTCGCGCCTGGGCTCGACGCGGCCTTCCACCGCCTTCGCCTGGGAACTGGAGACCGTCACCATGGTTGTGCTCGGCGGCGTCAGCATACTTGGCGGCTCCGGCTCAGTTCCGGGCGTCGTGATCGCCGCAATCGTGATGGGGCTTGTGACTTTCGGTCTGGGCTTGCTCAATGTGCCGGGAATCGTCATGTCTATCGTGATCGGGGCGCTGCTGATCTCGGTCATCGCGCTGCTTCGACTCTGGAGCAGACATAGGCCGTCGTGATGGAGAAACATGCTTTCAGGATGAGGCTCAGGCCGGGCTGCCGCGACGAATACAGGAAACGCCACGACGGAATCTGGCCGGAACTCGTGGAACTGCTGAGGGAGGCCGGCATATCCGACTATTCAATCAATCTGGACGAGGACACCGACACGCTCTTCGGGGTTCTCCGGCGCACCGACGACCACGGGATGGACAGCCTTCCAGGCAACGAGATCATGCAACGCCGGTGGTCCCACATGGCGGACATCATGGAGACCCACCCCGACGGCGAGCCCGTGACGGGTCCGCCCACGCCCGTCTTCCACATGCCATGACCGCCCGTCACATCGCAGTCATCGACGTCGGAAAGACCAACGCGAAGCTAGCGCTCGTCGATGCGGACGGTCTGGCCGAGATAGCGGTTGTGAACCGACCGAACACCGTGCTGCCCGGACCGCCCTACCCGCACTTCGATGTCGATGGTCACTGGGGTTTCTTCCTGGATGCGCTTGCAAGGTTCCATTCCGACCACGGGGTCGGAGCGGTCTCGGTGACCACCCACGGCGCATCGGGTGCCCTGATCGGAGCCGACGGCTGCCTGGCGGCACCGGTTCTTGACTATGAACATCCTGGGCCAGACACAGTGGCAGGGGGCTACGACATGCTTCGTCCGGCCTTTTCCGAAACCGGGTCGCCGAGGTTGCGCATGGGCCTGAACCTAGGCGCACAGATCCATTGGCAATTCATGATGGACCCCGATCTTCGGAACCGGACAGATACAATCGTCACCTATCCGCAGTACTGGGGCCACCGTCTGACAGGTGTATCTGCAACCGACGTTTCCTCGCTTGGCGCTCACACTGATCTCTGGAACCCGCACAAGCGGTGTTTTTCATCTCTGGTTGAACGAATGGAAATAGCGGACAAAATGGCCCCGGCCCGCAAGTCTGACGACATCCTGGGATCATTGCTTCCCGAAATTGTGGACCGAACCGGGCTTCCGCACCAAACGCCAGTACATTGTGGCATCCACGATTCCAATGCTTCGCTTCTCCCACATGTGCTGCACCGTAAGCCGCCGTTTTCAGTGGTGTCGACCGGCACTTGGGTGATTGTTATGACCATCGGCGGTTCAAGCGTCGTTCTTGATCCCACTCGAGACGCACTGATCAACGTCAATGCCCTTGGTGCCCCAGTGCCGTCCGCCCGATTCATGGGCGGGCGCGAATTCGAGATGATGTCAGAAGGGCGCACTGTCAATACGGACGAAAGGACGATGGCGCGTGTCATCAGTGACGGCATAATGCTGATGCCCGCGGTTGTTCCGGAAAGCGGTCCGTTTCAGGGGCGACGCACGCATTGGAGAGGCGCAAAGCCACGTCAGGGAAGCCCGACGCACGCGGTGGCCCTTGGGTTCTATCTCGCGATGATGACCGCAGAGTGCCTTTCGCTAACAGGTCACAGAGGGAACATCGTGATTGAAGGACCGTTTTGCGAGAATGCGGCGTACATCGCGATGTTATCGACTGCAACCGAAAGTAAGGTGATCACTTCGAAAGGGGCGACGGGTACCAGCCAGGGTGCAGCCATGCTCGCGCTTGATCTTGCAGCCCCTCAACTGGGAGGCTTTGATGGTGAGGTTGCGTCCATGCCCTGTCCCGAACTGATGGACTATGCTGGACATTGGCGAAACGCCGCCCGTGCGATGTCGACGGGCATTCGAAGCGCAGGTTCGGATCCACGCGGCATTGTCGAAAACCTGACCTGATCCCGTGTTCCTGATGTCAGGCGAAAACCACCAAAAAGCGTTCTGGTGGGCAAGCCAATGGCGTGTGCCCGTTGCATCGGGGTCTCAGGCGTTGGATGCACCGCGACAGTCCGGTTGCGATTTGCGCGACGGACCGCGCGGCCGTTTCGGCCTGTCAGAATTGGTTTCTCGAGTTCCCCACCGAAGAGGTATCAGTTCACTCCGGAAACTGGCGCGTATGTTCGAAAGATCATTGCCACCGCCACAGTTGATATTTTGGCGCCGGTTGGAGAACCGGAACTGCCAAAAAGCACATGAATCCGTATGATCAAGGAACTTTCGGGCCCACTTCCGGGCCTGTGCGCGATCCAGGGATATGTGGGAATTAACTTGGGTATAGAGGGGCTCCCCTGCTTCCACCGAGCAAGCACGCTTCACCTGATCCGAGACCGAGTTACCGCTCCCATACCCGCACCGGCAAAAACACTCTACCCTGTGTTCCTCGGCAAAATCACAACAGCGACTTTCGGCGGCTTTCTGGAAGCGCAGGAATCCCGCGCGATTAGTCCGCCACTAACAATTGCGACTGTCCACCATAATCCATGCGTCGGCCAAAGCTCGCCGGCCGACAGTCCGGCCAGGAACGGAACCGCGGCCGCATAACGCGATCACGAGTCCGCGAAGTTCCTCGACTTCCACGGATGGCAGGTTCGGATGAACGAGACGACGGTCGCCGAGGCGGTGCGCTGGAACGGGCTCCGCGGGTTCATGGCATGGGGCTGCGAGGGCGCCGACCCCCGGGGACCTGATGATTCAATACCTCAGGCTGGCGGAAATCAAGGCCTGTTTCCGGACGGACAGACGCGACCGCAGAATCCGCCCGGTGTTCCACCGGCAGTCCGGAAGGGTGTGGGCGCACATTGCGTTCCGTTACATGGCCTTCCACTGTCTCCGGCATCCGAGCCACCGCCCCCAAGGCGCGGGGCCGTCCGAAGGGCCGGATCCGGCGGACTTCAGTTCAGCATTCCGGACGCAGGAACGGACCCGGGAAGTTCGGCGTGCCGAACAAGGTGGCACCCGACGCGAAGCCGGGCCCACCTACGTCCCCGGCCGAAACCGCGGAACGACTGGCCTCACGCCCTGGAGGAGGGAACCCGCCGCCGCCTGTACTGGCGTCCCTCAGGCGATCTTCGGCGGATCAGGCGCACGGATCCCCCGGGCCGTTCCTGTCAGGCGATAAAGTAGAAATCGCCCGCGGTCAGCAGCGATGCATCGAAGTCCTTGATCACGATCGAGAAGTCGTCGGAGGGACCGCTGATCACGGCGTCGTCGCCGCGTTGCTTAATGTCGAGGTCAGCGAACCTCGGGCCGCCCCTGATGACGAGAATATCCGTACCGTCCTCGAAATCATGGATGGTGTCGGTTGCGGATTCACGATCGAACACGAACCGGTCTGCTCCAGTGCCCCCGTAGAGATCGTCGTCGCCCTTGCCACCTTCCAGCTTGTCGTCGCCCTCACCGCCATACAATGTGTCGTCACCGTCGCCGCCATACAGAAAGTCGTTGCCGGTGTTGCCATACAGCCGGTCATTTCCCCCGTCGCCGAAAAGAAAATCCGTGCGTCCCATGCCTTTGAGAGTATCGTCCCCCGCACCGCCCTCCAGCCAGTCCTCGCCCCAGGCGCCGTGAAACGAATTGTCCCGCCCATCGCCAATGAGATGGAAACGCAGGTTGAGCGCCTTGAGATCAGCCAGTGACATTCCGTCGACCTCGATCGCGCCACCGCCGGCCGTGGCGGGTGCGCCACCATCGGGGTTCGAATCGAACCAGAACTTCCCGTTCTCATATCCGCCGCCATCACCATATATGATGAGGGCCGAGCCGTTCTCACGTTCCTCAAACCGCAGTGTCGGATCTGCGCCATTGGCCGCGCTGATCCTGATCAGATCCTGGTTGTATGTGCCCGAATAGGACTGCTGATAGAGCTGCAGATTCTGGATGGTGTCGAAGCCATCCCCGGGCTGGAAAACAAATATGTCCTGGCTCCGGCCATAGTGGCCGGTGGGGCTCTTCCCATCCAGAAAGTCGTTCCCCTTGCCGCCAACCACCTTGTTCCTTCCGTCACGGGCCCAGATAAGGTCGTGACCCCCAAGACCGTAGATGGCGTCGTTGTTGCCACGGTAACCCGAAAGGCCATTGCCGCCCCTATCGTTGCCTTCGGTGCCGGTCAGGGTCACATAATGACCGGGTTCACGAAAGTAGAGACGCGAATGGTACGTGGAGTCGTAATTCAGATCGGTTCTCAAAGGTGCCGGAGGTGCTGTCCCGATCCGGATGTTGACGTCTCCATAGAGCCAGTCGCCGGCGTCGCCGAGGGAGTCCGCCGACACGCCAGTCAGCCTGACCGAGCCGCCGACGTAGGAGATGACGGCATCGGCACCGTCCTGCCTGATGTCCAGCCCCGCGAACCCGCCGGACACTCCGTCGAGGCGGATCCTGTCGCCGTCCCCGAAATCGCCGATGGTGTCCTGGCCGTCCCCCGCCCGGAACACGAAAGTGTCGGCACCCCCTCCACCCGTCAGCGTGTCGCCGCCCCGACCGCCGTTCAGGGTGTCGTCACCATTGCCGCCACCCAAGGTGTCGGCACCTTCACCGCCGTCCAGCGTGTCGGCACCTTCACCGCCGTCCAGCGTGTCGTCGCCCTTGCCACCTTCCAGCTTGTCGTCGCCCTCACCGCCATACAATGTGTCGTCACCGTCGCCGCCATACAGAAAGTCGTTGCCGGTGTTGCCATACAGCCGGTCATTTCCCCCGTCGCCGAAAAGAAAATCCGTGCGTCCCATGCCTTTGAGAGTATCGTCCCCCGCACCGCCCTCCAGCCAGTCCTCGCCCCAGGCGCCGTGAAACGAATTGTCCCGCCCATCGCCAATGAGATGGAAACGCAGGTTGAGCGCCTTGAGATCAGCCAGTGACATTCCGTCGACCTCGATCGCGCCACCGCCGGCCGTGGCGGGTGCGCCACCATCGGGGTTCGAATCGAACCAGAACTTCCCGTTCTCATATCCGCCGCCATCACCATATATGATGAGGGCCGAGCCGTTCTCACGTTCCTCAAACCGCAGTGTCGGATCTGCGCCATTGGCCGCGCTGATCCTGATCAGATCCTGGTTGTATGTGCCCGAATAGGACTGCTGATAGAGCTGCAGATTCTGGATGGTGTCGAAGCCATCCCCGGGCTGGAAAACAAATATGTCCTGGCTCCGGCCATAGTGGCCGGTGGGGCTCTTCCCGTCCAGAAAGTCGTTCCCCTTGCCGCCAACCACCTTGTTCCTTCCGTCACGGGCCCAGATAAGGTCGTGACCCCCAAGACCGTAGATGGCGTCGTTGTTGCCACGGTAACCCGAAAGGCCATTGCCGCCCCTATCGTTGCCTTCGGTGCCGGTCAGGGTCACATAATGACCGGGTTCACGAAAGTAGAGATGCGAACGGACTGCAAAGCCGTAAGTCGAATCGGTATTTGTGCCTCCGGTTCCGCCTGGGCCGGATGACTGGGTCTGTGGTGCGCCGTTCGGCGTGTTCGTGGTCTCCGCGGGCTGACCAGTGCCTGACGCTTGGGTCTGCGGCGCACCGGGCTGGCCGGCACCGTTCACGACCCGTCCGCCATCGAAAGGCAGCGCGAAGTTGTCCTCGCCGAGCGAATCAACCGACACGCCCGTCAGTCTGACCGAGCCGCCGGCGTAGGAGATGACGGCGTCGTCGCCATCCTGCTCAATGTCCAGGCCCGCGAACCCGCCGGGCACAGCACTGTCGATGCGGATCGTATCGCCGACCCCGAAATCGCCGATGGTGTCCTGGCCGTCCCCCGCCCTGAACACGAAGGTGTCGTCGCCCAGGCCGCCCCTCAGCGTGTCGTCGCCGCCGCCGCCGTTCAGCGTGTCGTCGCCCTTGCCGCCGCCCAGGTCGTCGTCGCCACCGCCGCCGTTCAGCGTGTCGTCGCCCTTGCGGCCCCTCAGTCTGTCGTCGCCACCGCCGCCGTTCAGCGTGTCGTCGCCCGTAGTGCCCTTCAGCGTTATGCCCCCGGCTTTCTGTGCGGCGGTGCCGTCCCCGCCGCCCTCCGTCCCGGTCGCCTGCTCCAGGACCGGACCCTCGCCCTCTCCGTCGCTGCCGCCCCCGCCGTCCGGGGTGCCGCCGTCACCGTCACCGCCCTGCGGGTCATCCCCGGCGTCGGGGAACTCGAAGCGGTCCGCGCCCAGCGTCTCCGCCGACACGCCTGACAGCCGGATGGTGCCGCCGCCGCCGTAGCGGATGACGGCGTCGGCGCCGTCCTGCTCAATGGTGAGCCCCGCGAACCCGCCGGGCACGCCGGCGATCTCGATGGTGTCGCCCTCCCCGAAGTCGGTGATCCTGTCGTACCCGTCCCCGGCCGCGAACGCGAAGGTGTCGGCGCCGAGGCCCCCATACAGGGTGTCGTCGCCCCGGCCGCCATACAGCCGGTCGTCGCCGCGCCCGCCGAACAGCCGGTCGGCACCGCCGCCGCCGTTCAGCGTGTCGTCGCCATCGCCACCGTAGAGGGTGTCGTCGCCGTCGCCGCCGTAGAGGGTGTCGTTGCCGGACCAGCCGTCCAGCGTGTCGCCACCCCCGCCGCCATGGATCTCGTCGTCGCCGTCGCCGCCCGTCAGGGTGTCGGCAGCCTCACCGCCGCGGAGGGTGATGCCCTCAACTGCCATTGCCGGTTCTCCTGTTCCTGTTTTTTCTTGATGATGGGGTGAAGCCGCCGCACACCGCCGACGATCCGAAACCGGTCCTGTCCCGGAAGGCAGTTCCTCCGTTCATTCCCCCCGAATTCTATGGACATGCGGAATCGACTGAACAGTCATGGCATGGGCTCTCTCCCTTGCTTCATCCCGTGAGGATCATGCCGCAAGCCTACACCTTGCCGGGATGCCACGCAAGACGCCATTTCCCCTCGGCGGCATCCCAGATTATTGGTATGAATCGCTTAGAGTTTGACTCATAAGTCATTGTTTTAATCATATTATTGCATTTCAGGCACCTGCGTCCCCTGCCAGCCTTCGGAACAGGAACCGGCAGGCGGCCAGCTGCGCCCAGGCCACGGAGCTCTCCAGGCTCCGCCCGGAATCCCTCCCCAGACGGCGGCAGCGCGACATCCAGGCGAAGGCGCCATCCACGACCCGGCGGCGGCACGGCACCGTGAACCCCTGGTTCCCCTGGGTCTTTCCACGATCCCCGGCACCTCGGGGACACCCGTCTCCGCGAGCCCGGCGCGCGGTTTCCCGCCGCTGCAGCCGCTGCCGGCCAACGGCCTCCTCACCTCCGGCGCCGTCCCGGTCCCGCGCGTCGGCCGTGTGGGCCTGGACCACGATCGGGGTCCCCTCCACATCGACGGCGATGTGACGCCTTCGGCCCCTGGTTCTCTTTCCGGCGTCGTACCCCGACGGCCCCGCCGTCTCCGTCGTCCTCACCGGCTGGCTGCCGGTCCCGGCGGCGGTCGGCTCCGGGCCGCGCCCCGCCAGGTCGCGCAGCGCGTCCATCATGCGCTCCAGGACGCCCGTGCCGCGCCATGGATGGAAGTGGTCCTGGACCGTGGCGAACGGCGCGGAACACCTGGGAACCGCCCGCAACCGGCAGCCCGTCGCCGGCATGTACCGGATCGCGCCGGGGACCCCGCGGAGATCCGTGGACCGGGGCCGGCCCAGCTGCGGCGGCGGCGGCGGAAGCGGCCCGGCCAGAAGCCATTCCCCGTCGGTCAGGTCGCTTTCATATCTTTCCGTTCTGCGCCTGTACCTCTCCTGGGTGGTCCCGGTCCAGGCCATGGTATCCTCCCTGTCTGGTTGGTTTCTGACACGGAGATACCACATCTGGCGGAGGCCATCCACATTTCAGGTCAACCTCTTAGATGTTCTTTTGAGCCTTGATTTCTTGGCATAGGAACACCTTTCGGTCGATTTTCGCCGGTGAAAATCGACCGAAAGCATAGATTTCCAACAATCTGGGATACACCTTATTTCCCTTTTCCCTCTGCGCCGTCGACATACTTCGCCAACAACGAGCGGAATGCGCTCGAGGCACCATCGCTCCGCTGCTCACCTGACTGCCACCGACTTTTTGAAAGCAGTCCCGCGCAAGGGACAGGCTCGCCCTGACCATCGGGATACCCTCATGACCGCACTCGAGAACCTCCATCTCCAACCGTCAGTAGGCACCGGAACCCAAGAATACGCGCTCCTTCGCCGCCACCGAAAATCAGAGCAGACGCGACGCTCCCTCCCGTCCATCGTTCAATTCCGGTCTGTGCTGAGACGTCTGTCAGTCACGCGGTCCGTGGATTGATCATTGTGGTCGGCGGCATGGCTACTCATCCTACACTGCGAACCAACTCACGCCAGACTCAGTCCGCGTTGGGCACGTCTGAGTATGGCGCTCGTGTCAAGGCCAAGAACGGTTCCCGCAAAGTTTCCGCGGCTGCCAATAACCCGGCTTGCAATGTAGCCGTCTGAGACCGCCGCTGGTGCCGACTTGAGGAGAACAGCCGCTGTTAGGAGCACGGCACTGCGCTCTACGAAAAGACGTGCGGAGGCTTCCTCCTGCGGCAACTTCCAGCACCGGAAATGCTCCCTAACCGCACTATCGTATCGCTCATTTGCGGCGACTGCACTTTCCAGTTCGCTTCGAAGTGCCTCGGCGGCGTCTGGACAGCGATTCAGGGTGCGCAGCACGTCCAGGCAAATGACGTTGCCTGAGCCTTCCCAGATGGAATTCAGGGGCGCTTCCCGAAACAGCGCCGGCAATGGCGTATCTTCCACGTAGCCCATCCCACCGAGCGCTTCCATGCATTCGTAAATCACGTTCGGAGCACGCTTGTTGGACTGGAACTTCGCCAATGCGACGGCCACCCTGGCAAAAGCGCGTTGACTCGGATCGTCAAAGGCCGCCGCAACACGCAGCCCCAATGCCAACGCCGCTTCCACCTCAAGTGCGAGGTCAGCCAGAAGATTCTTCATTATGGGCTGGTCCACAAGCCTGCGCTGGAAGACCCTGCGATGGGTGCACCAATGCATGGCCTCGGCCAACGCGCTTCGCATCAGACCCGCAGGTGCGAGAGCCGTATCGAGGCGGGTATGATGGACCATTTCGATTATCGTCCGTATGCCCTGCCCTTCCGCACCAAGCCGATGCGCAAGCGCACCGTGAAATTCTATCTCGGCGGATGCGTTGGAATGATTGCCCAGCTTTTCCTTGAGTCGCTGAATACGGATTTCATTGCGCTCTTCCTCAAGCCATCGGGGTACGAGGAAGCAGGTTAAGCCACTGGGAGCCTGCGCGAGCGTGAGAAAGCCATCGGACATCGGGGCCGAGCAGAACCACTTGTGGCCCGTCAAGCGGTATATGTGACCATCAGGTTCAGCTTTGGTACTGATGCGTCGCAGGTCGGAACCGCCCTGTTTCTCGGTCATCGCCATACCGAGTGTGGCGGAGGCCTTGCTGTCGACCACTCGGGGCACCGGATCATAGTCCCGCGCAATGAGCCGTGGTCGCCACAATGCCGAGAGCCTCGAGTCAGCCTCAAGCGCCGGCACAGCGGCGTATGTCATCGTCATTGGGCAGCACACGCCCGGATCAACCTGGCTCAACAGGTAGACCATAGCGGCGTGCGCGACATGACCGCCAGGCACCCCCTCCCATGCAATGGCGCAGTAGCCATGCCCAATGCCAAGGGATATGAGCCGATGGTAAGCCGGATGGAAACTGACCTCATCCAGACGGCGACCGCCCGGGTCGAATAGCCTCAATCGCGGCGGATGGCGTTTCGCCTCGGAACCCGCTTCCAGGACTGCCGGATTGGACAGGGCACCCGCGAAGCGGCAAACGGGGCCGGTCGGTCCTCCACTCGACGCAAGATGCTCACGAAGCGGCAGATCATCATCATAAAGTGCGGGTATCCGCGGTTCAGGTTGGTTCTCGACAGTATGGGTCTCAAGGCAGGTACGGGCGACTGGACGGGTCATGGCGGCACTAAACCCTCATCAACAATCTAAGTTTGCCTCAATGAAAGGGCTTTTCAAACAGAAATTTATGTGTTTTGCTGCACGCCATCGTCCGCGAGAGGCGTGAAAACTGAGGCGAAGCATGACTGCTGGAGAACCTCCATCTGCGCTTTTCGGAACCCTTTTTGTTCTGGTCGCTTCCGGAGTTGGTGCGTACTTCGCTTTTTCATCTGTTCAAGGAGACTACGGAGTGTTCCGCCGCATCCAGACCGAGGCAGAGGTTGAGGCCATGAAGACCGAGCGAGACCGTCTGATCGTGGAGGTGGAGCAGCTTCGTAACCGGACCAAGCGCCTGAGTGACGACTATCTGGATCTGGATCTTCTTGATGAGCGGGCCCGGGAGGTGATCGGACTCGTCAGAAGTGACGAAATCGTTCTGAGATGATCGGTCTGATCATTGTTCACGCAAAAGCACAGTTTTACCAATTAAATTTATGTTATAAATTGTTTTTTTGAATTCAACATCTCACTATGATGTTCGAATCCTGCCGTTATGGGCCACACCCCGGCCAATCGTTCAAGGCATCTAAGGCTGTATCTAGTGCCGCTTGAGGAGTCCAGATCCTCATCTGCGCCGTCCTTCCGCGAGTTCCAAGCTGCAATCTGGATGATGGATACATCACCATTCGATGAAGCCCATGTCCTAACTGCTTCTCCCGCCGTTCGACCTGTTCCTCGGATCACTTGATCTGGAACCCAAAAATCCTGATCAGCAGCAGGAAACTGAGTCTCGCCGAGCCACTGGCTCAGTATCAGGCTTGATGCGAAATCGACCGCTATTTTGGTGTAGCGGAGCCTTATGGTGTTTAGCCTCGATCTCAGCGGTCGCGGTCCAGATGTCCTCTGGCCATTTATGTCTCCCACGCACGGCAATGCGACGCCTCTACCTAAGGCCTGTTGACAATTGGGTTGCGATTCGGCGCGTCCCCTGTTGTTTTCGCCGCGATGCACGCCGGAACGGCGGCACAGGCAAACGGGCAGGTGACATGATGAATGCGGACAGGACGGTGCTGACCGACGCCATGTGGGCGCGGACCGGGCCCATGCTGCCCGGCAGGGCGACCGATCCCGGCGCCACCGCGGCGGACAGCCGTCTTTTCGTGGAGGCGGTGCCCGTGCGGTTCCGCACGGGGTCGCCGTGGCGCGACCTTCCGGAGCGCTTCGGCAACCGGGACGGCGTCTCCAGGCGGTTCCGCCGCCGGGCGCTGTCCGGGGTTTCCGGGCGCGTTTCCGACGCCCTGTCGGAGGGGTCCGGCCCCGGATGGGTGTCCGTCGACGGCACGGTCGTGCAGGCGCACCGGAAGGCGGCGGGCGCGGAAGGGGGACCTGCCGCCAGGGGATCGGCCGCTCCCGGGGCGGCCTGACGGGCAGGGCCGTGGCGGCCGTGGACGCGCCCGGATACCTGGTCCGCTCCGTGATCCTTCCCGGGCAGGCGCACGACCCCGCGGGGGTGCCGGCGCTTCCCGGGGATCTCCCGGTCGGGGCCTTCGTCGGGGACAGGGCGTCCGGCGCGGACTGGCTGCCCGGGGATGTGGAGGGACGCGGCGCGGTGCCGGTGATCCCGGCGGGGCGGAACCGGACGGAACCCCGGGAGCATGACCGGGAGATGTACGGGTGGCGGCGCCAGGTCGGGAATTTCCTCGCCAGAACCAGGGAGTTCCGGGCGGTGGCGACGGGGTACGACAGGACGGACGCGGGCTTCGCGGCGGGGATCCATCCCGTCGCCGGCGTGGTGGCGACAACATGATTGTCAACAGGCCCTAAATCTGCCGTCGCAAATCAGGTTTCACTGCGTTAGGAATTCGTTTAGTCTTGAGTCATTCCGCAAAATGCTAAGGAGGCGATTGGTATGGCAGCAGGAAAGAGCAACCGGTCGCCAAAAATTTCCAAGGAGGAGTTGCTGGAATTCTACCGCACCATGCTGCTTATCCGCCGATTCGAAGAAAAGGCCGGCCAACTATACGGCATGGGACTGATTGGTGGATTCTGCCATCTATACATAGGACAGGAAGCGGTCGTTGTCGGACTGGAGGCTTCGGCGAATGCGGGGGACCAGCGCATTACAAGCTACCGTGACCATGGACATATGCTGGCCTGCGGCATGGATCCCCGAGGGGTGATGGCAGAGCTGACCGGTCGCGAAGGCGGCTATTCCAAGGGAAAGGGCGGCTCCATGCACATGTTTTCCAAGGAAAAGGAATTCTACGGTGGACATGGCATTGTCGGAGCGCAGGTGCCGATCGGAACGGGATTGGCATTCGCCAACAGGTACCGGCAGAATGGCGCAGTAAGCTTCACATATTTCGGCGATGGCTCGGCAAACCAAGGACAGGTGTACGAATCCTTCAACATGGCCGCTCTTTGGGAATTACCTGTGGTCTTCATTATTGAGAACAATCTATACGCAATGGGCACGGCGCAGAAGAGATCGACTTCCACACCTGACATCCACACGCGGGGAAAGGCGTTCGGAATCCCCGGCGAAACGGTGGACGGCATGGATGTGCTGGCGGTGAAGGCGGCGGGCGAAAAGGCCGTGAAACACTGTCGCGCCGGCAAGGGACCTTATATCCTCGAAGTCAAGACCTACCGCTATCGCGGTCACTCGATGTCGGATCCGGCGAAATACCGCACTCGGGAGGAGGTTCAGAAAGTCCGGGAGGAACGTGACCCGATCGATCATGTTCGCCAGATTCTAATGACCGGAAACCATGCCGACGAAGACAGACTGAAAGCGATTGACAGGGAGATCAAGGATGTCGTCAACGAAGCTGCGAATTTCGCGAGGGAGAGTTCCGAACCGACGGTTGCCGAACTCTGGACCGACATCTACGAAGAGGTGGCATGACGGCACCGCTCCTCCCGCCCGAACCACATAGTTCCGGACGGCAGCCGCTGACATGTCGACTTCGCGGTGGCGTCAGTTGGCCTTCCAATCTGCCCTAAAACAAAGTTGACCGGATTCATAAAGAAAACCACCGAAGGTAATTCAATGGCCGTTAACATCTTGATGCCAGCACTGTCTCCAACGATGAAAGAGGGAACCCTGGCGAAATGGCTTGTCAAGGAAGGCGACTCCATATCGTCCGGTGATGTAATCGCCGAAATCGAGACCGACAAGGCAACAATGGAATTTGAAGCTGTGGACGACGGTTCGATCGGCAGGATTCTCGTCCCCGAGGGGACTCAGGGAATCAAGGTCAATACTCCCATCGCCGTGATCGTTGCGGAGGGCGAAGACCCAAGTGAGGCACCCGCTCCGGCGGCACTTCCAGATGCAGGTGATGAAGTCCCGAAAGCCGCTCCTGAAACAGCGGCACCTGATCAACCCGCCATGACTTCAATCGAATGGACACCGGACTGGCCGGTGGATTCGGAAATGAAATCCCAAACCGTACGCGAAGGCTTACGGGATGCAATGGCCGAGGAGATGCGTCGCGATGCCAATGTATTTGTGATGGGAGAGGAGGTCGCGGAGTATCAGGGCGCCTACAAGGTAACGCAGGGCCTGCTTGAGGAATTTGGCGAAAGTCGGGTCGTTGATACACCCATCACCGAGCATGGTTTTGCGGGCTTGGGAGTTGGCGCTGCGTTCGCTGGCTTGAGACCGATCGTCGAATTCATGACGTTCAACTTCGCGATGCAGGCGATGGACCAGATCGTGAACTCCGCTGCCAAGACACTTTATATGTCAGGAGGCCAGATGGGATGCCCCATCGTGTTCCGTGGCCCTAACGGCGCTGCCGCGCGTGTTGCCGCGCAGCACAGCCAGGATTACGCAGCCTGGTACATGCACATCCCAGGCCTGAAGGTCGTCATGCCTTACTCCGCCGCCGATGCGAAAGGTCTCCTGAAATCGGCGATTCGCGATCCCAATCCAGTGATATTCCTGGAAAACGAGATCATGTACGGACAGAGTTTCGATGTGCCCGTAGTGGAAGAACTGGTCATTCCACTTGGTAAGGCCCGTATCTGGAGATCAGGATCCGATGTGACCATCGTTAGCTTCGGCGTGGGAATGAAGTGTGTTCTCAAGGCAGCCGACGAACTGGAACGCTACGGTGTAAGCGTGGAGGTAGTCGACCTCCGGACCCTTCGTCCGATGGACACAGAAACTGTCATCCGTTCGGTCATGAAGACAAACCGTTGCGTGACCGTGGAGGAGGGATGGCCGCAGGGATCTGTCGGCAACTATGTCTCTTCTGTCCTCATGCAAAAGGCGTTCGATTACCTTGATGCCCCGGTCATCAATTGCACTGGGAAAGACGTTCCGATGCCGTATGCAGCAAATCTTGAACGACTGGCTTTGGTGACCGCTGCGGAGGTCGTGGAAGCCGTCCGACAGGTGACCTACCGTTAAGGGAAATTGCGATGCCAGTTGAGATCCTTATGCCTGCCCTTTCTCCGACAATGGAGGAAGGCACCCTTGCGAAGTGGCTAGTGGAGGAAGGAGACGAGGTATCGTCAGGTGACCTGCTGGCCGAAATCGAGACAGACAAGGCGACGATGGAGTTCGAAGCTGTGGACGAGGGTACGGTCGGCAGAATTCTCGTTCCGGAAGGCACCGCCGGTGTGAAAGTCAACACGCCAATCGCTGTGTTGCTTGGCGAGGGTGAAGCCGTCGATGACATTTCGAGGACCTCGACACCCCCTCCTGTAACCGCTTCGCCAATGCAGTCCGGGTCTGAACCCTCCGCGCCTCCAGCCCCGGCGATGACTCCAGCCCAACCAACTTCGGAACGAAACCGGGTGTTCGCCTCTCCGCTCGCACGGCGGATCGCAAAGGAACTCAACCTTGAGCTCACCGGGATCAAGGGTTCGGGTCCGCGGGGCCGGATTGTAAAGGCTGATGTCGAGGCTGAAGGCCGGACACCGACTCCTCCCCAACCCGCCACCTCTCCAACCGCCGCTGCGGCAGGTCCAGCTGAGCATTCCGCCAATGCAGTAATGAAGATGTATGACGGGCGGCAATTCGACCAGATACCCCTGGACGGAATGCGGAGGACAATTGCCGCAAGGCTATCGGAGGCAAAGCAGACCATTCCGCATTTCTATCTGCGGCTTGACATCCATCTCGACCCGCTTCTTGATCTACGTGGTCGGATCAACCGGCAACTCGAAGCGTGCGGGATCAAGATCTCGGTCAACGACTTCGTCATCAAGGCCTGCGCCACTGCCCTTCAGGAGGTTCCGGCGGCCAACGCCGTCTGGGCCGGTGATCGAATACTTCAGCTGAAGCCATCTGACGTTGCCGTTGCCGTGGCGACCGAAGGAGGGCTGTTCACCCCGGTTCTCCGGGACGCGCACCTGAAATCGCTCTCGCAACTATCGGCAGAAATGAAGGATCTGGCCACCCGCGCCCGCCAGCGAAAGCTTGCGCCTCATGAGTATCAAGGAGGAAGTTTCTCAATTTCGAATTTGGGAATGTTTGGCATTGACAGTTTCGACGCAGTGATCAATCCACCTCACGGCTCGATTCTTGCGATTGGCGCTAGCGTCAGAAAGCCTGTCGTAGGTCAGGACAGCCAGTTGACTGCGGCAACAGTCATGAACGCCACGCTCAGTGTCGACCACCGGGTCATTGACGGTGCGCTCGGCGCCAACTTCCTGCAGGCGATCAGGAACAATCTGGAAAATCCGCTCGGGATGCTTGTCTGACGCCTTCATGGAACGACTCTGGCCGCCCCTTCCAGGCAGTGGCCTTCGGCTGGTCGCTGTGCCCGCGACAGGAGAGCAGCGTCCAGTGCGCCTTGCGGGAAATGTGGCCATTCACTGCGGTGTATCGACGTGCCGCAGCGGCTGCCCGCGCATCAGACCCGAACACCCGTCAATTGGTCCATGGACACTGAGGGCTGAGTGCATCCGGCCTCGCCCACTATCCTGGCCGGAACACCAGCCACGGTCTTTTCCGCGGGGACGTCCTGAAGCACGACTGACCCGGCAGCGATTCGAGAGCAGTTTCCAATCGTAATGTTGCCCAGGACCTTTGCACCGGCCCCGATCAATACACCGCAACCAATTGTTGGATGACGCTGCTGGTCCTCCTTACCGGTCCCCCCCAGGGTCACAGAGTGAAGCATCGAAACATTGTCACCCACAGTAGCCGTCTCTCCGATCACAATCGAATGAGCATGGTCAATCATGATCCCCTTTCCGATCGTGGCCGCTGGATGAATGTCGACGCCAAAGGTCTCGGAAATTCGCATCTGCAGGAAATAGGCCATATCCCGGCGACCGCTTTTCCAAAGCCAATGGGCCACCCGGTAAGCCTGAATGGCCTGGAAGCCCTTGAAATAGAGAATTGGTTGCATGAGTCGGTGGCAGGCCGGGTCGCGGTCGAAGACCGCCACAACATCAGTTCTGGCCGCATCGCCAATATCCGGATATTCCCGATAAGCCTCGTCGGCAATCTCCCGAAGGATCTGCTCGGACATCTCGCCGGACGCAAGTTTCTGCGCCAGCCTATAGGCCAGCGCATGCTCCAGCGAAGCGTGATGCAGTACAGTGGCATGAACCATGCCGCCCAGAACAGGCTCCTGCTCCACCACACACTCTGCCTCAGCCCTGACTCGGCTCCAAACGGGATCCAGATCAGCAAGTATCGGACGCATTTCCGCCATTCTCGCTTCCTCCAGTTCAACTCACTTCCCATCGCGTCACCAAGTGTGGCGAGCCAACCAAATTGGTCAATTCCGGGCGGACCGGCACCGGAACTCAATTGAGGAAAGACTCCCCGTTACGCGAAGTGGCGCACTCGGACACGTCTCATGCCATAGAATTTTCCGCAAGTCCATGATCGACTCCTCAATTCCAACACCAGCCCACACTGGCACGCCGACATTGGCAAACAGGATGGAATGGGGAGAAATTTCGAGGGCAATTCTCTTGGGACTTGGTGCCTGCGAATTGCAAGGGTTGAGATGAATCACAGAAAACTGACCGAATATGGCAATCTGTGATTGCAACGGAATGCGCAGCGACACCGGCTGCGCTTCGGCGGCAGCACTCCGGTGACCGACATCACCGCGACGCAGCCCGACGTCGAACGGCTGTCGGAGGACGACTGCGAGGTGGTCTCGGAGCGCGTCCATTGCCGACTCGCCGCCCTGGATTTCCGGCACTTGGCCATCCGCTACCGACGAAAGCTCGGGCGCAACGCACGTCGCGGGGGCGGCAAGGCCAGCAAGCTCGGCCTGTCGGATGAGCAGGCTCCGGTGCTGACCGCCGCTGACCGCAGCGGCACGACAGTCGGTGCAGTTCTGCCCGTGGCCCACGCAGAGAAGCCGTCGAAGCGATCGTTAACGAGGGTATCATTCTGGTAAGCGAAGGTCACCGCGCCTATCGACCCCTGTGCCGCGGCAACCGGCGTTCGCCATGAAGCCTTGAATGTGTCCGGTCGAGAGCGGGCGCGGGACGCC
This sequence comes from Paracoccaceae bacterium, assembly GCA_965203605.1. Taxonomy (GTDB): domain Bacteria; phylum Pseudomonadota; class Alphaproteobacteria; order Rhodobacterales; family Rhodobacteraceae; genus JAPOUP01. Next base: position 1,360,125 of record OZ241902.1, read on the forward strand.
TTTCACATCCAGACAGTCAACAGCCGGCATAGCCAGTTGAAGGACCTTTTGCGGCCTTAACGCGGCATCGCGAACAATATCGCGACAACTATCTGCGATGGTTTCAGCACCTCGAACTGGAAATAATACCAAACCGAGCCTCTTGCAGAATTCCCCGATCAAGCGATTTTTTTTCGGAAACGGGCGCTTTTTTCTGATCGGGGGCCTGGATATGGAGCCGTCCCTCTGGTATGAAGCAGGTGCGAAAGCCACAACATGCAGGGAGACGGCTCCATGTCCCTACGATCATCCATACCGGATGCCTGGCAGCGGTTCCAGGGGGAACTTCTGCCGTCCCTCGCCGGGGAGGTCGGCCCGCCGGGCGTGAGGCACGGCAGGTCCGTCGCCGTCCTAGACCTGGCCGAGGTGGAGAGGCACGTCCACCACGGCCACCGGGGCGTCGGCAACCCTCCCGCCGACCGCAGGGCGCTGGCTCGGGCCTTCGTCGCCAAGGCGGTGTGGGACATGCCGACCACGACGGTGCTGACCGGCCGGCTGCGATACGACCCGACGCTGCGCAGGCCGGTCGGCTGGTCCCGCGTGTCGGAGGTTCCCGGCGAACCGGCCTTCTCCCGGGCCCTCCCCTGGTTCGCGGAGACCCGGCTGCCGGAGCGGATGCACGGGGCGCCGGGCCGCGCCGCGTACGCCGGCTCGGTCGTCGGGCACATATCGCGGGACCCGCCGGCGACCGTCGGGCGGGAGAGGCCGGCGCCGAAGCCGCAGGAAAAACCGAAGCGAAAGCGCGGACGCCCGAAGAAGGGGGAAGGGAGGCCGAAGGAGCGGACCCGGCTGGAGCGGCGGCCGCGGGACGGGATGACGGCGGAGGGGATGGCCGCCGAGCTTCCGAAGGCCTGCGACACCGGCACGAAGCGCAACTCGAAGGGGTACAAAGAGAGCTGGAGAGGGTACAGACTCCATATCGACGCCGCCGACGGCGACGTCCCCATCAGCTGCATCCTGACCTCCGCGTCGCCGCGCGACAGCCAGGCCGCGATCCCGCTGTCGAAAATGACGGCGCTGCGGGTGGACCACTGTTACGAACTCATGGACGCGGCCTACGACTCGCTGGAGATCGGGTTCCACGCCTACCTGACGGGGCGCGTGGCGATCACCGACACCAACCCCCGCCGCGACGCGGCGCTGAGGGAGCGCCTCGGGAAAGAGGCTCTGGCGCAGCGCAGGGCGGGCCACATCCGCCATGACCGCGTCCGCCAGCGGCAGCGCTCCAGCGGCGGGCGCGTGAACTCCGCCCTGAAGGACTCGTACGGCGCCCGGCACGTCCGCGTCCGTGGGCACGCCAGGGTGGCCTGCCACCTGTTCCTCCGCGTGCCGGCGCTGACCGGCGGGCAGCTGATGCGGCTCACCATCTGACACCGCCGGTTCCGGCATCTCCGTCCGCCGCGGACGCCGCCCCGGAGGGGACGGCACGGCCAGCCATGCGCGGACGGCGCCCGATGGGCCACAGACTGCGGCATTCCGCCACACTTTGGCTCGTGCAGACGCCCCGGGCACCCGCCGGATCCGGTGTCACGACCCTGGCGGAACCGAAAGGCTGGCCGCGGCCGCCCGAACCGCGATAATTGTGCAAGAGGCTCAACCAAATAAATAAAGACCCAGGAACAAAAGCGGAACATCATGCTGTGTGAACCCCCAATATTCTGCGTGTGATCGGTGCCGCCGTCCTGTATTCTGTGCCTGAACAACATGCAGAAGGAGAGAACGGCATGCCTGCGAAAGTCATGGTCCCGCGCACCGACCACACACCCGGACATTTACGCGAACTGGCCCGGAAACACAGGTTCCGCGGCTGCCGCCGCCGGATGCGCGCCATCGCCCTGGTCATGGAGGACGGGCTGTCCAGGGCCGCGGTGGCCTCCGGCGCGGGCGTCGGTGCCCGGACGCTCCGCGACCGGGTCGTCCGGTACAACGCCGGTGGCCTGGACGGCCTTCGGGACGCCGCCCGGCCGGGGGCTCCGCCGAAGCTGGAAAGCGGGCCGGCCAGGGAGGTCGCGTCGTGGCTGGAGGAGGGGCCGGACCCCGACGCGGGCGGGCCGTCTCGCCGGGCCGTCGCCGACATCCGGGCGCGGATCGCGGACAGCTTCGGGGTGGCGTGCGCGCTGGAGGGCGCGCGCCGGCCGGTGCGGAGGCTGGGCTTCCGGCACATGTCCCCGCGGCCCGTCCACCCGAAGGCGGACCCCGCCGCCCGGGAGGGATTCGGCGGGGATTCCGTCCGGTTGGCCCGTAAGGCGGTGCCCGGCGGGGTGGCCCCGGAGGATGTACTGGTGTATTTCCAGGACGGGGCGCGCGTCGGGCGGAAGGGCATGCTGTCGAGGGTGTGGGCGCGGAAAGGGACGCGCCCGCGCATCGTGCGGGACCACCGGTACGGACACCTGTACCTGTCCCCCCCCGCCTGCCCCGCGACGGGCGACGCGGTCGGGCATGTCTGCGGCAGGGCCAACACCGCGGAGACGGACCGGCACCTCCGGGAGATCGGGGAGCGGGTCCCCGCGGGGAAGCGCGCCCTGGTGGTCCTGGACGGGGCGGGCCGGCGCCGGTCGAAGGACCTGGGGATACCGGACAGCGTCTCCCTGCCCAGGCTGCCGCCCTACAGCCCGGAGCTCAACCCGGGCGGGACGGTTTTCTCCGTGCTGAAACACCGCCATTTCGCCAACCGGGTGTCCGGAAGCGCGGAACACGTCCGGGAGGTGGTCGAGCACGTCCGGGACGCCTTCATCCGCCGGAAGGGGGAGGTCACGCGGATCACCACGAGGGAATGGGCGGTGCCGTGAGATCAGGGACGCCTATCGGTGATTACTTATTTGGTTTGGTATAACCTGACCAAGCTCGTGCCTTGCAACCGCGATCGAAAGCCAAAGTCCAGGCATATAATTCGTAAACTGAGCTTTTGTTTTTGTGCGTACCCTGTGTATGTAAGAGGAATACAAGACGTTTGTCCGGACATTTCTGACACGGTGCCGGAGCGAGAGAGCGATGAACCAGTTGGCGAGGCCCAATGGTGCGAAAGCCGCCGCGTTGGCCAGTCAGTCCGCCTATAACGGATTGTGCGCCGTGATTCTGGGCGGAGATTTCGAGCCGGGCACATTCATTGAGAGAGCTGTCGCCTGCGAGGCGACGGGCGTGTCTCATACGCCGGTGCGCGAGGCGCTGACACAACTTGCCACCGAAGGATATGGCGAGCAGCATCCCCGCGGTGCCATGCTGAAACCGATCACCTCGGATGAGTTTTTCGATCGGTACGAGGTCCGGCATATGGTGGAAAGCCGCACCGTTCGACGGATATGTCTCGAAAGGCGACCCATTTCGCGGGTCTTCCATGAGATTTGCGCCACCTATGACGAAATCGAGGAAGGCGACCACTTAACCTTTGCCGAATTGAACCGTCTCTTCTTCGAAGCAATTGTGGCCGCTTTCGACAGCAAGGTACTTCTGCAGGTGTTCGAAAACCTGTACGCCAACCTCACCCGGATGGCAATGTTGTCGTTCCGGCTGGGCATGCAGAGTACGAGTGAGGGCGGTCAGCATCGGCAGCTGGCCGAGGTGCTTGAGGCCCCCAATGTCCATCTTGCCCCGGAACGCGTAGACATTCATCTCATCCGCATGCTCCGTCTGGTCGCCTCGTTGTCCGGTTCGGCACGTCTTGGCAGGCAGGTCGGATGACCGAACTGCCATTTACCTGCGAAAAAGAGCCTGCCACGGGTAGCGGCGAAGTGGTGGTGACCAATCATCCGCTGGGCACCGCGGCTGGATACGAGATCCTTGCCGGCGGCGGCAACGCGGTCGACGCTGCCGTGGGCGCACTGCTGGCGCTATGCGTGGTCGAACCAATGATGGTCGGTATCGCAGGAGGTGGGCTGGCCCATGTCAGGCTGGCGGACGGTTCCCACACGGTGGTGGATGGCATGGCCCATGCTCCGGCGAGTGTGACCCCCGATATCTACGAACCGGTTTCGGACACCTCACCGCGGCATATGGATACCAAAGACCGGCGATCCGAACAGGGGCCTTCGGCAGTGGCCGTTCCGGGCAATCTTGCGGCTTGGTGCGAGATGCATCGGCGGTGGGGGCGGCTTGCCTTTGCCGATGTGATCGACCCGGCCATTCGGCTCGCCGAACGTGGATTCTTGGTCACCCACTACCTCGAGGGCGCGATCCGTGAAGCGGCGGATGACCTGGTCGCCGACCCTTCGATCTCAGCCCTATTTCTGCCCGATGGAGCACCGTGTCCGGCTGGTAGCCGCCTCACACAACCTGATTTCGGGCAGTCCCTTCGGATGATTGCCAGTGAGGGCGCCGCGGCCTTACATGGCGGATCGTTGGGCGCCGCGCTGGCGCGCCGGATCGCGACCGGCGGCGCGGATGCAGGCTGGGTAACGGAATCCGATCTTACCGGCTATGTTCCGCGCGACCGCGCTGTCATTCGCGCCGACTACAGGGGATATGAGGTCGTCGGACCGCCTCCGCCCGCCTCCTCGGGCGTGCACATTGTGCAGATGCTGAACCTGATCGAGCACCATGACATTGCGGCGCTGGGCTTCGGCACCACGGAGGGCCTGCATCTTCTTGCCGAGGTGTTGCGGATTGGCTTCGAGGAAAGGCGCGCCGCCAGCGGCGATCCTGATTTCATCGACATTCCTGTCGAACGCCTGACGTCGAAGGCCTTTGCCATCGAAAGCCAGGCGCGGCTGCGCAACACCGCACGGCCCTCCGCTTCGATAGACGGCTACGAGAGTGCGAACACCACCCACGTGACGCTGGCCGATGCGGACGGCAACGTCGTCTCCGCCACCCACACGATTAACGGTATTTTCGGCGCCCGATTCATGGTCCCGGAAACCGGCATCATTCCGAACAACTACATGATGAACTTCGATCCGCATCCGGGTCGTGCCCTCTCCGTGGCTCCCGGCAAGAGGGTGCCGACCTCAATGGCACCGATGATGGCCCTGCGCGATGGACGCCTGAGATGGGCGCTGGGGCTGTCGGGCGGGTTGCGGATCTTTCCCTCGGCGTTCCAGACGATCATCAACCTGATCGATCATGGGATGACGCTGCAGCAGGCGATCGAGGCGCCGCGGATCTTCACCGAAGGAAACGAACTGGAAATCGAAAAGTCCCTCGCGCCGTGCGTCGAGGAATTGACGGCGCGTGGCCACAAGGTTCGCGTCGTTCCGCATGTGGGGGGCGGGATGAATGCGATCGAATGCGAACCGGACGGCAGCGTACGCGGTGCCGCCTGTTGGCGGGCGGATGGCACAGCGGCCGCCGTGGGCGGCGGGCAGGCGAGACCCGGCGTTCGCTTCTGGCCCGGACGGTCGCCGACAGACGAGGAGATGACCCCGTGACTGACAAGTTGAAGATGCAGGAACTGACCTCGCAGGAGGCGCGCGAGCACCTGACTGAAGATGCCGTGATCCTCCTGCCGATGGGGTCTCTGGAAGATCAGGGTGTACACGCTCCGATGGGGGATTACCTCGCGGCCGAAGCCGTTGCGCTGGACATGTCGCGAAGCGCCAGGAGCGAAGGTGTCCCGACTTTCGTGGCTCCGGTTGTTGCGTTCGGCGGCAAGGACTACTTCGATTCGAGCCACGGCGGAATCTCACTTCGCCAGTCCACTCTGACGGCCCTGCTCGACGACATGATCGACAGTCTTGTGAATCACGGACTGTGCAAGATCCTCATCGTCAACGGCCATGGCGGCAATGTTCCGGCGATCACCGAGGTGACGACACGCTGGCGCAGGACGGAGGGGCTTTTCATTCCGTCGATGTATCTGTGGCAGATCGCCTATGAACTCATGAAGGACATCCTCGGACCGGAGACAGCGGCAAAATCCTCTGGCCACGGCGGCGATCCACTGACCTCGATCGGCCTTCACCACTACCCGGCCATCCTGCGTCCAGACCTGATGTGCGCCCCGGCCACCAACGGCACGGTCCTGGGGATGGAGATCGGCGGTTTTGGGGCGATCCGCTATGCGGGCGCGAAGATTCAGGCACCGGTCACCGCGGCCGAAACCGCGCCGGACGGGATATGGATGGGTGATCCGCAGTTCAGTTCCGCCGAGACGGGGCGGCTTCTGACGGAGCGGCTCTGTGAAATCGGTGCCGGCCTGATCCGCGATCACATCGCGGCCGAGGTTCAGGTGCGGGGCAAGACACACCAGCGGTAACGGAACGATCCTGCGTTGGGGGAAACTCACAATGGAGAACTGGCGGATCGGCGTGGACTCGGGTGGCACGTTCACTGATGTCTGCCTCTTTCGCGAAGGCGATGCGGTTTCGCAGGTCTGGAAGGTGCCCAGCACGCCGGATGATCCGTCGCGGGCCATCGCCGAGGGAATCTCCACCGCATTGTCCGTCCATGGCGGTGCTGCCGATGCCGTCGGCTATCTGGGTCATGGCACGACCGTTGCAACCAATGCCCTGATCCAGAGGCGTGGTGCGAAGATCGGTTTGATCACCACCGACGGGTTTCGGGACTTGCTGGAAATCAGGCGGCAGATGCGTCCGTCGCTCTACGACCTGCAATGCGACAAGCCCGAACCGGTGGTGGCCCGCCGACTTCGGTTCGAAGTGGCCGAACGCCTGCGCCACGACGGGACGGTGGAAACGCCGCTCGACGAGGATGCGGTGCACCGGGCCGCGCTGGTGTTGCGGGAGGAGAGCGTCAACGCGGTCGCAATCGCTTTTCTCTATGCCTTCGTCGACCCGGTGCACGAGCAGCGGGCACGGTCGATCGTCGAAGCCGAGATGCCGGACGCCTTCATCACCTGCAGCAACGAGGTTGCGCCCGAGTTCAGGGAGTACGAGCGATTTTCCACCACCGCGGTCAATGCCAGTCTCGGCCCGGTCATGGAGAGCTATGTCCGTCGGTTGGAAGGCCGTGTCGCGGAGCTTGATATCCCAGTGGCGCCCCATATCACGCAGTCGAACGGCGGCGTGATTTCCTGTTCGACGGCGGCAACCGAGCCGGTGCGGACCGTGCTTTCGGGACCGTCAACCGGTGTTGTCGGCGCGATTGCGCTTGGCCTGCGCGCCGGAGCGCCCGACATCATTACCTTCGATATGGGCGGCACTTCGACCGATGTGGCCGTGGTGCGGAAAGGGAAGGCCGCACGCACGGGGCAGAACATCGTCCACGGGCATCCGCTGAAAACGCCCATGCTTGACATCAACTCCGTCGGGGCCGGCGGTGGCTCGATCGCGCGCATCGACGCAGGCGGGCTGCTCAAGGTCGGGCCGGAGAGCGCCGGCGCCGACCCTGGACCGGCATGTTACGACCGCGGCAACACGGAAGCGACCGTAACGGACGCCAATGAGGTGCTTGGGGTCCTGCATCCGACCCATCTGCTGGGCGGACGCATGCCGGTCCGCAAGTCACTCGCGGAAGCTTCAGTGGACCGATTGGGTGAGCAGATGGGCCTTTCGCGCGAGGCGGTGGCGGAAGGGATCATCTCGATCGTAGTGGCCAATATGGCAAAGGCGATCCGGAAGATTTCGGTTCAGCGCGGCCACGACCCAAGGCACTTCGCGCTGATGGCCTTCGGCGGTGCTGGACCGATTCATGCATCACACCTGGCTCGGGAACTGGAATGCCCGCGGATTGTCGTGCCACCCCATCCGGGTATCCTGTGCGCGACCGGGCTGTTGATGACGGATATGGTAACGGACTACGCCCGCACCTGCCTGACGCTGCTTGACGGTGCGCAGGACACGATTGCGCGTGAGTTTGCGGCGCTGGAGGCGGCCGCGACCGCCTGGTTCGATGCCGAGGGCATATTGGCGGAGGCGCGGGCCACCCGGCGCAGCATCGACATGCGTTATGCCGGCCAGAACTACGAGGTGGAGATTCCCGCGGACAACCTGACGGGATTGCGATCAGCCTTCGAGGCCGAACACGAAAGAATGTACGGTTACATCGCAGAGGAGGAGCCGGTCCAGCTGGTCACGTTCAGGATCGAGGCGACTGGCCAGGTTCCGAAGTCAGAGTTTCGCGAAATCGACGCAACGGGGCTGGCGCCGGAGCCGACAGGGACGCGGCAGGTCTGGTTGTCCGAAGCCGGGGGCTGGACGCGAACGAATCTCTACGATCGGGCAGCGCTTCGTGCCGGCCAGTCGATTGCGGGACCGGCCATCGTGGAGCAGATGGACAGCACAACGCTCATCCTTCCCGATCAAACGGCGGCAGTCGACCGCTACGCCAATATCATTATCGAGGAGGCATCGTGAACAACCACTTGAGTCCCCCTGTCGACCCGATTACGGTCGAACTGATCGGCAACGGGCTGAACTCCATCGTCGAAGAGATGGGCGAGACGCTGATCCGCGCCGCCTACTCAACCAACATCAAGGAACGCCGGGACTGCTCGACGGCGCTGTTCGATGCGAAAGGCAAGACGCTGGTCCAGGCGGAGCATATCCCGATCCATCTGGGCTCCTTCATCGGCGTGATCGAGGCCATCGCGGACCGGTTTGATGCCACGGAAATCCGCGAGGGAGACGTTTTCATCGGCAACGATGCCTACACCGGTGGCGGTACGCATCTGCCCGATATCGTGCTCGCGTCGCCGATCTTCGTCGAAGGCCGATTGATGGCATGGGCAGTCAATCTCGCCCACCATGCGGATTTCGTCGACCGGGCGCACGCGCATATCTTTCAGGAGGGAATTCGCATCCCGCCGGTACGCCTCTACCGGCAGGGTGAATTGCAGGAAGAGCTTCTGGACGTGATCCTGCTGAATTGTCAGGTGCCGCGGGAGCGGCGCAACGACCTGCGCGCGCAGATGGCGGCCAACCGCGTGGGAATCAACCGGTTCCATGTGCTTTGCGAGAAGTACGGAGCGACGGTGGTGGCGGCGGCGTCAGAAGCGCTCATGGATTACGCCGAACGACGCATGCGGATCGGCATCGCGCGAATCCCGGACGGCGTCTACCATTTCGAGGACCGGTTCGATTGTCATGAATTCGACGGCGAAATACTCCTGCGGGTTACCGTCGAGGTCAGGGGCGACGCTATCCTTCTCGACTTCTCCGACAATCCACCACAGCTGCGCGCCGGCATCAATCTGGTGCGCACGGCGCTGCTTGCGACCGTCTACTACGCGGTGAAGACGGTGGTCGACCCGGATGTTCCGCCGAATGCCGGTCTTCATCGGCCGATCACGGTTGCCAGTGCACCGGGAACGCTTCTCCACGCCGCCGAACCGGCGGCCGTCGACGGACGGATGCAAGCCTCGGCGCGGGTCGTGGATCTGGTCCACGGGGCCTTGGCGCAGGCGGTACCCGAACAGGTTATTGCCGCCTGCAACGGGGCCTGCATTGGCGCGATATTCTCGGGACGGGACCCGCGCACCCAGGCACCTTACGTCTATCTCGAAACCATCGGCGGCGGCTTCGGTGCGCGCGCAGCAAAGGATGGTCTTGATGGCGTGCACGTCCACACCACCAACACCTCCAATCTGCCGGTGGAAGCGCTGGAGCCCGAATACCCGCTCATGGTCGAGCGTTATGAACTTGTCGATGATTCGGGCGGCGTCGGGCAGTGGCGCGGCGGCATGGGATTGCGGCGCACCATACGCGTCGAGCACGACGCCTGCGTCGTCGAGGTCCACCATGCCCGCGCTCTTTCGTCACCCTGGGGTCTTCAGGGCGGCGGCGAAGGCGGCCGGTTTCGCGTGGTCGCGACTGGCGGAACACTCGGCGAGGACGGTCGCGGCCTGATGGACACGGGCGCGACCGTGGAGGTGGTTACACCGGGGGCCGGAGGCTACGGGTCACCGGAAAACAGGGATCCGGCGCGGGTGCGCCAGGATCTCAATGACGGGCGGATCAGCTATGAAACCGCACGCGAACACTATGCAAATCAACTGGGAGTTCAATCATGAAACTGACACGCAGAAACATCCTGAAAAAAGGTACGGCGGCAGGGGCTGCTCTACTGGCCGGACCGACGCTGATCGGACGCGCCTATGCGGCGCAGCCCGGCACGCTGATCTTCGGCCTCTCCTCCTATCCTCCGACGCTCGAGCCGTGGAAAAACGCGGGTACGGCGGCTGCGACCGTCAAACTTCAGGTTTACCGGGGCCTTCTCGGTTACGACGCCAAGGGCAATCTCCGCCCGGAAATTGCCGAGAACTGGGAGGCAGAAGACTCCCGAACCTATCGGTTCGACCTGCGCAGGAACGCCAAGTTCCATGACGGGTCGGCTGTGACCTCGGCCGATGTGAAAGCCAGTTACGACGCGATGCGGGCAAAGGAGTCGACCGCCTATCTGCGGGCTGCCCTCGGAATAATCGACAGTATCGAAATGCCCGATGATCACACGGTGCGGATTCGGCTTTCCGAACCGTCTGCCTCGTTCATCTACCTTGCCGCCAGCTTCTTCAGTTTCGTCGTGTCCTCCGCCTCACTCGAGGCCGACCCCATGAATCCTTTGGGCTGCGGACCGTACACGATAACCAACAATGAGCGGGGCACCCGGATCGACCTCAAGGCGTTTCCGGATTTCTACAAGGAAGGATTGCCAAAGACGGAAAACCTGTCCTTCGTCGCCTACAAGGACGAAAACCTGCGGGTTGCCGCGCTTGAGGCCGGCGACGTCGACATCATCGAGTATGTCCCCTGGCAGGCGATGGACCAGGTGGAGGCCAATCCGAAGCTGGACCTGGACACCACCGACGGTCCGTTCATGTATCTGCTCTTCAACGTAACCGAGGGTCCGCTGGCCAATGCAAAGGTTCGCGACGCCGTTGGTTACGCGATCAAGCGCGAAGATGTGATGGCGGCTGCGTTCTTCGGTCGCGGGCGGCCGTTGAACGGCATGCCGGTGCCGGAAAGCTCGTACTATTTCAACCCCGACTACGCGGACCACTGGTCCTACAATCCGGACCTGGCCAGGGAACTTCTGACCCAGGCCGGCTATGGCGACGGATTCAAGTGCACCATGCTGTCCACGGCGCAATATGGCATGCATCAGGACACTGCGACTGTCTGCCAGCAATATCTGCAGCAGGTCGGGATCGACGTCGAACTGAACTTGCCGGACTGGGCGACCCGCGTCGACTTGGGCAACAAGGGTCAGTACAATATCGCGGTGATGGGGACGGCCGGGCAGTACAACGACCCCGACGCGCTCTCGAACTTCGTCGACGGCCGACGTGGCGACTCCTTCGTTCGATCCCATGGCTTCAACGATTCCGAGCTTGCCGCGTTGATGGATCAAGGCCGATCCGAGATCGATCAGGTAAAACGCAAGGCGATCTACGACAAATGGCAGGCGCGGGCACTTGAAACCGTGCCGATCGTGGGCATCAACTGGCGCAGTCAGGGTTATGCCACTCAGGATTCGGTCAGCGGCTTCGCCAACATACCCGGGTTCCTGACATTCTATTCGGGCAGCATGATCGAAGAAGCCGAGATTCGTTGATGCTCAATTATGCGCTTCGGCGTATCCTGGTCGCCATCATCCTCGTCTGGGTGGTGGCGACCATCGTCTTTTCGCTTCTGCATCTGATTCCGGGCGATCCGGCGGCACTTCTGTCCTCGTCCGGCGGGGTTATGCCGCCACCGGAAACGATCGAGGCATTGCGGGAGCAGATGGGTCTGAACAGGCCAATCTGGGAACAATACACCAGCTATCTTCTGGGCATCCTGCGCGGCGACCTCGGTGTTTCGTTTCAGGATGGCTATCTGATCGCCAGCGAAATCACCACCCGCCTGCCGCGCACGCTCGAACTGATCGCCGCCGCCACCCTGCTGGCCGTCTCCATCGGTCTGCCGCTCGGAACCTTGGCGGCCCAACGGCAGGGTTCGGCACTTGATCGGGTTCTTTCGGCACTGGCCTCGATCAATCTCTCGATGCCAGTTTTTGTCATCGGCACGCTGCTGATCCTGGTTTTCGCCCAAAAGCTGCGCTGGGTGCCAGCGGGCGGATACGAACCATTTTTCGAAGACCCTTGGAAGCATCTGGTTCATCTCTCCATGCCCGCCTTTACGATCGCTGTCGGACTTTCGGCGGTGGTCTATCGCATGACCCGCGCTTCGGTTCTGGAAACACTCCAGCGCGATTGGGTTCGGACCGCACGAGCGAAAGGGCTGCCCTGGCGGCAGGTGCTGCGCCGGCATGTGGTGCGCAATTCCCTCGGGCCTGTGGTGACCGTGGTCGGGCTGAATGTCGGCACCCTACTCGGTTCGACGGTACTGATCGAATATGTGTTCAACTGGCCCGGCCTGTCGGGCTTTCTGGTCAGCGCGGTGGAGCAGCGCGACTATCCCGCCGTTCAGGGTATCGTTCTGGTCACTTCGTTCCTGTTCATTCTGATCAATTTGGCAGTCGACCTTCTCTATTCCGTGCTGGATCCACGGGTGGGTCACCAATGAATGCCAAGCTCCGTCCCGTTCTGCTGCCGGGAACTGCGCTCCTGGCACTGCTGATCCTGGCGTTCTGCGCACCGCTGCTGGCACCCTATGATCCAACGGCCATGAATGTGATCGGGCGCAACAAGCCACCTTCGACGGAGCACTGGCTGGGCCAGGACAATTTCGGCCGCGACATCTTTTCCCGTCTGCTTTACGGCGGTCGGGTGTCCCTTACGGTCGCCATGCTGTCGGCGGCGATCGCGATGGTCATCGGCGTTACGCTGGGGCTGGTCGGCGGTTACTTTCGCGGTCTTTCCGAGATCTTCACTCTGCGCGTGGTCGACATCATTCTGTCGTTCCCGCCCATTTTGCTGGCGCTGCTTGTCGTGACCCTGTTCGGACCGGGCGTGGTGACCCTGACCGCTTGCCTGTCGCTTCTTTTTGCCCCGGGATTCGCACGGGTGACCTATGGCGAGGTGCTTTCGGTCCGCAAACTGGAATATGTCGAGGCAACGCGGGCGTTGGGTGCGCGGCCGCCGCGCATCGTGCTGGGGACGGTTCTGCCCAACGTGCTCGGCCCGATAATCGTTCAGGTCTCGCTGACCATCGCCTCGGCGGTGCTGATCGAAAGCGGGTTGTCATTTCTCGGCCTCGGCGTTGTGCCGCCCGCGTCGTCCTGGGGTCTGATGATCCGCGAGGCCCGCGGCATCATGGCTTATTCAGCGTTGCCGTTGATCTGGCCCTGTCTGGCACTGATCGTTACCGTGCTGGCATTCAACGCGCTGTGCGACGGGTTGCGCGACGTTTTCGATCCGAAGCGTCGCATGGTGCGCGAGCTGCCGCCGACGATCCCGTTCGACCCAGTCGAACCCGATCCCGAGGCACTGCTCTCCGTCCATTCACTGCGCACCCGCATCGCCACCGACGGCGGCACCGTTCCGGCAGTCGACGGGGTCAGTTTCACGCTCAGGCGTGGTGAAACGCTGGCCATTGTCGGGGAGAGCGGGTCGGGTAAGTCGATGACCGGCTTATCGCTGATCGGGTTGCATCCGCCGGGGTCTGGGCGGATCGTATCCGGAAACATCTGGCTCAGGACTCGTTCGGGCAACCAACTCGATCTCGCCGCAGCCGATGAGGAAACGCTGCGGAAGGTCCGCGGCGATGAAATCGCCATGATCTTCCAAGAGCCGATGACGGCGCTCAATCCGGTTCACCGGATCGGAGACCAGATCATCGAAGCCGTGCTTCAACACCGCGACATGGGCCACCGCGAGGCATGGGCTCTGGCAATCGAGACGCTCGACAAGGTGGGTGTGCCCGAACCGGTGCTGCGGGCCCGGGCCTTTCCACATGAACTGTCGGGCGGGCTGAGGCAGCGGGCGATGATCGCCATTGCCCTGATCCTCGAGCCGCAGATCCTGATTGCCGATGAGCCAACCACGGCGCTCGATGTGACTATACAGGCCCAGATACTGGACCTTCTCGGGCGGTTGCTCGACGCCAGTGAGTCGCGGCCGGCCATGATCTTCATCACGCACGACCTCGGCGTGGTGCAGGAAATCGCGGATCGCGTGATGGTGTTTTATGCGGGAAAAGTGGTCGAGGAGGGCGCGGTTGCCGACGTTTTTGCCAGCCCCCGGCATCCTTACACCCGCGGACTTCTCGACAGCGCGCCCACGCCGGGCCGGTCGGAACGGCTTCGTGCCATCGAGGGCAGCGTACCCAATCCGCTGGCCCTGCCGGCGGGCTGCGCCTTTTCCCCGCGTTGCCCAATTGCGCGGGAGACCTGCCGCGCCGATGTTCCCGAACTGGTCAGGACCGGTCAAGGACATAGCCGTTGCTATTTCTGGGAGGACGTATCGTGACCGATCCCGACGATGCCGCCAATACGCTTCTGCGGGTCGATCGGCTGTCGAAGAGCTTCCCCGTGCGCGGCGGGGTCTTCGGTCTGTCGTCTCGGCGAATCCATGCCGTTTCGTCGGTCAGCTTTGCGCTCGGGAAGGGAGAGGTGCTGGGTCTGGTGGGCGAAAGCGGATCCGGGAAGTCTACGCTCGGTCGCGCGGTGCTGCGGCTGACCGAACCGAGCGGCGGCAAGGTCGTGTTCGACGGGACGGACGTCACTGCGCTCGATTCGGACGGTCTACGTCGTCTGCGGCGCCGCATGCAGATCGTGTTCCAGGATCCCTATGGGTCGCTCGATCCGCGCAAGACGGTCCGCCGTACCCTAGCGGAAGCCCTCGCCATTCACGGAATGGATGCAAGCGATGCGTGGCTGACCGAAACGCTGGAGCAGGTCGGACTCGGTGCGCCGCATCTTTCGCGCTACCCGCACGAGTTTTCGGGCGGACAGCGCCAGCGCATCGCCATTGCGCGCGCGCTTTCCGTCGGACCTGAATTCGTGGTGGCGGATGAACCGGTCTCGGCTCTCGACGTTTCTATCCAGGCGCAAATCATCAATCTGATGGCCGATCTTAAATCCGAACTGAATCTGGCCATGCTTTTCATCGGCCACGACCTGAGCGTGATCGAACATGTCTCAGACCGGGTGATGGTGCTCTACCTAGGGCGAACCATGGAGATTGCCCCGGTTGACCGCATCTACGCTTCGCCTCGCCATCCTTATACGCAAGCCCTGCTTTCCGCCGCACCGCAACTGCGTGGTCACAAGACCAAGCGAACCATCCTCAAGGGTGAGCAGCCTAGCCCCGCGGCGCCCCCATCCGGCTGCGTGTTTCGCACCCGGTGTCCCTTTGCCCTACCGGCCTGTGCGGAAGCGGTCCCGCCGCTGGTCGAAGTGGAGCCGGGGCATTATAACGCCTGTATTCGGGATCCCATTCCACCCTGAAGTGCAACACCAGTGGCGGTGGTGACCGGTTCTACGGTCGCATGATGTTGCGTATCGGCCAGCTGGCGGCGACAGTCCCTGTGATGCAACATGGGAGACTGCCATGCCCGAGGGCCATCGCCACCTGACCCATGAAGAGAGATGCCGGATCGGCGCGCTGAAGGAAAGCGGGCTTTCGGACGGGGCCATCGCGGCCCGTCTGGACCGTGAACGAACGTCGATCTGGCGGGAACTCCGCCGGAACGGCGGCGACGGGGGGTACAGCCCCGGGGAGGCGCAGGGTAGGGCGGAGGCCCGCCGCAGCGCGGCCTCCGGGGTCTTTCAACTGGACACTGTTAACTCGATGTCCCTTTCATATATATGGGCGGCCCAATCCACAGGAACCGGCCGGGCTGGGCTGAACCGGTCCGGAATTCACGGCCAGGGCCACGCAATTCACCGGATCCATGCCGCCGGAACGTCAGCCCGCGCTGGAATCACGGAATATCCGGGACGGATATCCGTTCCTTTCGCTGCCTCGGACATGATCCAGCGATGCGCGGCTAGGCCAGCGTCGAGTTAACAGTGTCCAGTTGAAGGGTCCGGGGTCCCCCGAAAGATGACGCCCGACCGCTGGGCGCAGGTGGAGGGGCTTCCGGAAGAGGCCCGGAGCCCGGGGCAGGTCGCGGGACGACTCCGTCTGGAGGGTGGCTGGACGGTGGGCCGACAGAAAGGCGGGCGGGGAGCGTAAACGTTCGGTCGTGAAGTGACGAGCCGTCTGCGCTCCCCTCCGACCAATCCTTCTGGCTGACCGGCAGTGATGCCCGGAACGTCTTCGTGCACCGACGTCCAGAATGCGTGACTGCGCTTTCCGCGTATTCGTGCCTGTTCCGTTTTTCGTCGCGGTGCGTTGCCGTGGCCGGGCTCCGGTCGCGAGGGTGCGTGCAGGACCGGGGGCGGTCAGCAGCTGGGCGTCCGCTTCCAGTCCCTGCGGAGCGGGCAGAGCCAGATGTCCTTCCTGGGCTTCGCCCATTCGTTCTTCCTGTCGTGCCGATACGGATCTATCCGGAGACCTTGTACACGGCCCCGGTGAAGCGCGGAACCTCGACGAAGGTCTCCATCAGGAGCGGCGTCACCCCGTAGCGGTCGTGCCAGTCCCGCGGCAGCCTGCGCCGCGCCTCGGAGAAGATGTGCGAGGCGAGGTATGGGATCCGGACCCAGAGCATGGTCAGATACCTGGAGTTGCCGACCAGACGCTGGAGGCTGCGCTCCCGGACCTCCGGCGACCATCCGATGAAGGAGTCGCGGGGCGCGGTCTTCCACTGCGTAGCGTATCTGTGCGCCGACGAGGGGCGTGTAGCCGAGATAGTGCCAGTGCGCGGCGAATGGTGTTCTCTGTTGCGGTTGGGGCAGTGGCTTTGGTCATTCTTCCAGCCCTTCAATCGGATGGATGATCCCAGGGGTTCAAAACGCTGACGCCTAAAAACTGAAACGGCTTAACGTCTCGGGTTGCGACGGAAAAACCGTGCGTCTTTGCAATCGCCGCTATCTGAGCGTCTGCCAATTTGACGTCATAGGCTTTCGCTTCGGTTTGCATGGTTGCAAGGGCCTCCGCAGCCGCGAGGTCGAACGGCAAAATCCGGTTGCCACACAGACGGCCTAACGTAAAGTCGAACCCCTTCCAAAGCGCAGCTTTACGCTTGCCGTCAGGCAATAACTCGATCCCGTAACGAACCTCAAAGATGGTGATTGTCGTGGTGTAAAACTGTGCACTATGCAGTGCATTCAACCAACCAATCACCGCATGAGAAGGCTTCTCCTTCATAGGATCGGACAGTACATTTGTGTCTAAAATAATCACCCGAAGTCCGCCGGTTCTGCTTTGTCGTCACTACGTGCAATATCGGGCAAGAACGCATTAAGGCTCTGCACATATTCAACAATCACGTTGCCAACCTTTTCGGCAGGTCGTGACGCTTCATCGAGAAGTTGTCGAGCGGCTTCCTCGGTGCTGATGCCACGTTCGGCCGCGACAAACCGAACGCGACTATGAACGTCATCAGATAGGTTTCTGACTGTCAGATTTGCCATTTCTTCCTCCATGCTTGATGGTGATGGCATAAAGATGATTTGATATCAATGCCCGCAAATATCAAGCATGACATCAATCTTTCATCACCTTCAAGTTGCCGCCGGGTGGGATTGCATAAGCCTCGCGCCTCAGCACTGTCGCACGGTTATTGAGCGCAACAATGATCCGAGTAGACGGATGAGCGGCCCGATTGCCGCGCGTTGGTCTGCAAAGTTACGATGGACCATACTTCAAAAGGTATAGAGCGGTTTCGATGGCCTTGATGTCAGTCTCGGCGTATATCATGGACAGCGGCATACAACCGCTATGGGTCGTCAGATCGCGGTTTCGCTTTTCTGAGGAAAAGCGGCGGCCCAGTTGGAAAGCTGCCAAGCACCATTCCTATTACCCCATCTGACGCGCGTGCCGGGGGTTTGGTGTAAGCGCACGTTTCTGTGCACCTTTTTTGGTTGAGTAATACCAACGGACCCATCATCTGGCTCGATTTTTGGGTTTCCAAATCAGCTTTCCTCTGAATCACTGCCTCCCATGCATCTGAGGGAGAAGACTTATGGGCAGAGCAGTACCAATTGAACGCGATGACATGAGCGCCCAGGATTTGCGCCAACCAGCAGGCCGGGTGAAGGATGGTCGGGTGTCGCGCCGGCTCTTGGCCTTGGCTCCCGTGCTTGAGGTAGCGAAACGCAAGGTTGCAGCCGAAAGCTGCGCATGGACCGTCAGACGCTGTGCGATTGGGTTCATCGTTACAATGCTGAGGGCGTTGCAGGCCTGAGCGACCGCCGCGGTGGCGGGGTGAAAGCTCTCCTCACGGCGGATCAGTTGGCACAGGTGTCTGTCTGGGTCGAGGAAGGCCCCGACCCGGAGCGAGATGGCGTTGTGCGTTGGAGACGTGCAGAACTCGCACGTCGGATCGAAGCGGAATTCGACGTCAAGCTGCACGAGCGCACGGTCGGCACCTATTTGAAGAAGCCGGGGTTCCGACGGATGTCTGTGCGCCCTCTACATCCCAAGGCTGACCTGCAGTCCCAGATTGCTTGTAAAAGAACTTTGCCCGCCTCGTAGCGGACGTCCTACCGAAGCGGGCGAAGGAAAAGCCTCTGGAAATATGGTTTCAGGATAAGGCAAGGGTGGGTCAACAGGCAACGCCAACCCGTATTTGGGCCAAGCGTGGAACCCGGCCGCGCGCGCCTCGCGATACGCTTTACAAGTGGAGCTATATCTTCGCAGTCGCCTGCCCGGCACGTGGAACCGCTGTCGGATTGGTGCTTCCATACGTCAATACCGAAGCGATGGAATTGCACCTTGCTGAGGTCTCCAGGACCGTCGCCGCAAGCGCACATGCTTTGATGCTCATGGATGGAGCGGCATGGCATTTTGCAATAGATCTCAACTTGTCCGACAACATCACGCTGCTGAAACTTCCGCCCTACGCACCCGAACTCAATCCCATGGAAAACGTATGGGAATGCCTGCGAGCCAACAAACGCGCCATCACTGTGTTCGACAGTCATGATGAGATTGTCGACAAATGCTGCGAAGCGTGGAATTTCTTTGCTAATGACATTGGTCGCATAACATCAATCACGCACCGACGATTGGCAACGGTCAATGATAAAGGGGAAAATGATTGAGCCGCTGTTCACACCACACGACTCCAGGCCTTCTGCATGCGTTTGGGAATGTGCGCAGTGCTCTATCGGGATCTTGCCGCAATCGTCTTCGCAGTTCATTGAAGCCGATGCGGAACCATGAGATGGCATAGTATCCATGTTTCTTTCGCGCCGGGGCGCGGCGGCCCATCAGGTCCGATGCGGTTCGGCAGACCCGGGCCACCGCGACGGCAGCGACGGCCAGCAGCAGGCACACCTTGCGGCTGTCGGTCGGGCGCGTGCCGTCAAGGTTGAAGCTACGGGTTTTGGTGTGGGCGAAGAGACATTCGACCGCCCAGCGTTTGCGGTAGATGTTGGGGATGCCGGTTCCGGCCTTTGCGTCGGCCACGATCAGCGGTTCCCCTGTGGCCAGGCGTTTGGCGGCCCCACCTCCAGTCCGAAGTGCGACACCGGCCATTTTCCCCGCCCGGGCGGGGAAAATGGCCGGAAGGCGGGATTTCCGGCCCCCTGGCGCCGGTGATTCCGGGCCCGGGACGGCTGGAGTCCCTTCGCGGGAGAGTCTGGCGGCGCTTTCCGGGCAGCGCAGGGCCGCCGCCGGGGCGGGTCGCGGCCATCCGCGCCGTCGGGAGGCGGGCGGGCCGCGTCAGGGAGGGCGGACCCGGCGGAACACCCCGTCGGGCGTCCGGTAGCCGGGCACCCTGCGCGGTCGCGCGTCCGTGCGGTCCTGCACCGCTTTCACCTCATCGTCGCCGACCGCGCGGAGGTCCGTCCCCTTCGGCAGGTACCGCCGCGCCAGCCCGTTGGTGTGCCCGGTCGGACCCCTCTCCCGGGAGTGCTGGGGGGTCGGGAGGAAGAAACCGGCCTTCAGCGCCTCCGCCACGCCGGCGTGGCCCGCGAACTCCCTGCCGTTGTCCGCCGTGACCGTGTGGACGGGGGTGCCGGACGGCGGCGGCATCGCCGGCATCGCGGCGGAGACCGCGGACGAGGTGCGCCGGTCAACCCTCCGTGAATACGTGTATCTCAAGGCGCGGTCCACGAGCGGGACCACCGCCCCGCTGTGGCCCCTGCCGATGATCGTGTCCGCCTCCCGGTCGCCCACACGCTCCCTGCTCTCCACCTCCGCAGGCCTCTCCGGGATGTCCACCCGGCCCGGGATGTGGCCCCGGCCGAAGTGCCGCCCGCCTTCCTGTCGGCCTTCAGATACCCGGATGTCCACTGGCGGCCACCGCCCAGCCGCCCCCGGACGCAGCCGTCCCGCGACCTGCTCCGGGCTCCAGCCCTCGGCCAGGCAGCCCTCCACATGCGCCCGGCGCTCCGCCGTCATCTTCCTCGGGACCGAAGACGCCCCGCTGCGGCGGGCCTCCGCCCTCCCCTGCGCCTCGCTGGGGCTGTATCCCGCATCGCCCCCGTTCCGCTGGATCTCCCGGAAGACCGCTTTCAATCAGCGCGTGGATCCGGCACCTTTCCCCATGGGTCAGGTGGCGCTGTCCCTCGGGCATGACAGTCTCCCTTGTTTCGTCACAGGGACTGTCGCCGCTTCCTGGCCGATTCGCGCCATCATGCGGCAGCGGAACCGGTCACCACCGCCAATGGTGTCGCACTTCAGGGTGGAATGGGGCCGGCGAAATGAGGCTCGAAGGCGGCGTGGCCCCTGCGTGCCGGGAAACGCCCGGTGAAGGCACGGGTGCCCCGGAATTTGCGCAGAGACGAGCGCAACATCAGGCACTTGCCGTCGGCGGTCTCGATGATCTGGCTCTCTTTCACACGGATCGTAGACGGAATGCCGCGGCAAACCAGAGAATGCGGCCATTCCTGCCCGATTAACCCACGGTCGGCAAGCAGCATGCGGACCGTCGACACATCGAAGCGCAAAAGATAGCGCTCCATGAGCGCAATGCGCTCGGCCGCATTGCTGTTGCCGGCCTTGTCCAGAACACTCCACATCAGCGGTACGCGATAACGCTTCGTGGCAACCGCCAGCATCAGGACATTGTTATCGCGCCGCCCGATCTTCCAATTGGTGCGGCCCAGGCAAAGATACCACGGGCCTGTGTGGCCAGCAGCGCCGGGACGACCGCAACAGACCAGTCATCGGGCAATGTGACATGCTGGAAAAGGCGCTGCAGCCGCCGGCAAGTCGATGCAACCAGGGCGTGACCGGTCCGCCCGCCGCCAGAAAGCTGAGATTGACCGTGCGGGCGCCGATCATGCCGGCGGTCAGAAGGCACAAGGTTTCCAGCCGCGCCTTGCCCAGGACGGCCTGCGGCGATAGGTTGGTGCGGAGGGCGGCGAGAACGCGAATATCCATGGGACAATTCCTATGATGGGGAAGAGCCCCTCAGACAATCATCTCTCATCGTCCTCGACCAGCCCAAAATCATGCTGTGTCTTGTATTGTGGTTCAATGCGACCGGCCGTCCTTTCCATCAATATCATGCCGCCGCACTTCGTGCGGAGAGGCCCTCGACGATGATGCGGAACGCGACATCCAAACCTGGACGTCACCGCTGGAACCCGACCGCCTCCTTCTGATGCGCCGGGTGCCTCTGCCATTCCCGCACGATGCCGAACTCTGGCGCTACAGGGTTCCTGGTGCCGTCATCCCTAACCTCGGCGACGTCATCGCCAAAGAGGGACCGTGCCCGCCCTCCCCCAAACATCCAGTTCTCCCACTCCACATCCGACCCGCACTTCCGGCAGGCGTCGCCATTGTGGAGCGCACCGGTCCTGAAATGTTGAAGATGCTTCAGGCCCATACCTTCGAACACAGCAGAAACCGGTTCATGGATGCAACCGACCATCTGATCCATCCGGCGTCCGGACGACCAAGTCCGCGCCGGATGCAGTCAATCCGAGACTGGTCAGGCCCGAAATCTCAAATCAGGTGACCAGCCAGTCAAGAACCGCCGCAACCTAACAATTAAGTGCCAAGCGACACCGGGTTACTTCATGTCGGTCGATCAGCTCGGCGGCACGAAATATGTCTGTTGAGGCGGCGGCGTGACGCGCATGGCGTCGCCGATGGGCCACGCAGGCACCTGTATATATGGGTTCCATACGGACACCGCCGAGGTCAGCAAAGAGGATTTTCCTATGTGGTCGCACGGCGCTTCGCACGTTGCGACCCGGCTTTACGACACTGGGGGCGGATTCAACAGGCCGGTTTCGATCAGTGGCACAGCGATCCTGCCGGGTAATGTGGCTCTGGCGGACCATTCCGAGGTACTTTTTCTGCCGCTGGAGGATCTGGACAAAATCATCGAAATGGCGGAAGAAATGACCAAGAAAGACCGGATCGGCAAGGAAAAGACCAGCAACGGCACCCACCTCGGGGAGATGTCTGGCGCAAGTAACCTAGTCCGCGCCAGACCGTAGGGATGAAGGGAACTGGTTTGAAGGTCGCTGTCTATATTCCCAACGACGATTCGCTAAGGTGGTGGATCGGGATGTTGCGGGAACTGCTGCCGGGTTGGCAAGTGATCTCGCTTGCGGACGCCACCGCCCCCGAAGAGATCGATTTCGCCGTGGTCTGGCGCCCGCGAACAGGCGATCTCGCAGGTTTCCCAAATCTCAAGGCCATCGTTTCGGTCGGCGCCGGCATCGACCACGTCCTGGCGGACGCAGAGCTTCCAAAGGGCGTGCCGATAATCCGCACTGTGGGCCGCGACCTCACTCAGCGCATGCAGGAATACGTGGCGTTGCACGTGCTGAGGCATCACCGTGACATGCCGCGACAGCTTCAGGCGCAGACCGAGCGTGAGTGGCATTCCATCGTCGTTCCCGTCGCATCAAACCGCAGGGTCGGCGTCATGGGACTCGGAAACCTGGGCGCTGCGGCGGCACGGGTCCTAAGGCAGATCGGCTTCGACACGCGCGGTTGGTCGCTGTCAGCCAAAGCGATTGAAGACATCGACACGTTTGTCGGCGAAGCGGAGCAGGACCGTTTTCTCGACGGCTGCGAGATCTTGGTCAACCTCCTGCCGCTGACACCCGCGACCGAAGGAATCTTCAATGCATCGCTTTTCGCAAAACTTCCACGCGGAGCCTGCATCATCAACTGCGCCCGCGGTCCCCATCTGGTGGACAATGACCTACTGGCGGCTCTCGAGTCAGGACAGATCAAACAGGCCACGTTGGACGTCTTCCATCAGGAGCCACTGCCGGCCCACCATCCCTTCTGGGCACATCCCGCGATCACGGTCACTCCCCATGTCGCCTCCCGGATCGACGCCAAGACCGGCAGCCACCTCATCGCCCAAAACCTCAAGACGTTTACCGAGACCGGCACCTGCCCGGACGTGGCGGACGCACAGCGTGGCTATTGAGCAGGGTAACCGTTCATGGGTGAAAGCAAAGGATTTGGGTAACTGCCTAACCATTCTTGTTGGCAGACCGGGCGCAGTGCAACTCTATGATGTGGGCGGCGTTTCCGGCCAACACAATCTGGATGGCGACGAGAGGATTGAATCCGAAGGTGGCCATGGAACTGAGGTAGCTTGGGATCCGGCATCAGGCCGCGGCGTGGAGCCGTGTCCAGAAGCAACCGGACAATGCTGAATCGGGCGTAATGCCGAGTTGTTTGCGGAGTTGCCTGACGACATTGGGATTCGTCGCGAATCAAGGCGAATTTCTTCTGTGAGTGATCGGCCTTTTTTAAAGGAATTTCCTGATACCGGGCGAACAATCCCACCCGGGTCTTCCATGGAGGTGCCTGCCCCAAATCGAATCAGGGACCGCAATGGATCTCCCGGAACTGACCGTGAAGCCGGTGGCGCCGGACGACGAACCGCGCTTCCGCGCACTCATGGAAGGGCACCATTGCCTCGGTGCGTCATCGGAGACCGGCCAGACCGTCTGGTATGATGTCAGCCAGATGCCGCCCGACGGCCAGCCGCCAAACATCAGGACCGCCTCAGGCAGAACGTGACGCCGTCGCTGCGCGAGAGTTCCATGTCCCAGCCCGGCTCCGCCACCGCCGCCACCTCGACGAAGCCGCCAGTCCCTCCCGTGGCCACACCGCCAGTGTTGCGGGCCATGCTCAAGACTATGTCGCGGAACGCGGTTTCGGCCTCCAGCGGGTCGTTCCGGTACAGGGTTCCAACGTTCGCCGCCAGACCGGCCTCGGCGGCCCGCTCGACCGGGGCGACAGCCGCCTTCGCCAGCTTCTCCCGTGCCGCCGCGACGGGTCCACTTCCATCGCAGGTGTTGGAAACCGGGGCTTCGGCTGCAGGCCTGTCATAGGAGCGCTCCTTCCCGTCCCCGTCCAGAGGCATTTCCAGACAGTTGCAGGAGCACTCCAGCACACTCGGAATCGTGGGCTAGGAACGTCGGCGGGAAGGCCGCTCATGGAAAAACAGCGGCCAGCGCTCCGAAATTTCGCGGATTCGGCTAGATCAGCGGCAATCGCCGGTTCCGGCCCCGAAAATGTCGTTCGATTTCAGACCATTGGAAAAGCCGCGGTTCGTCATAGAGAAATCACACACCCCTGGCAACGGCGGAGTCGCCTATCCCCAGGCCAGAAGGCGCTCCGCCCTCTCCTTCCTCGCTCCCGTGATTACGGCAGTCCCCGCCCTCTGCGCGGCTCGTGGAAGCTCGCCTCACCCCAGCCCGGAGCTTGCCGACCGTGCGCTTCAGCGTCGAGCGACTCATTCCAAACGCCTCCTGTCCATGCGACGGACGCCGCTCCTGACGAACCTTGCGTTGCGCAGCAGCATTGCGCCACGGACGGTGTGACCGTGGAAATCGAAGGGCTGGAGGCTGTGGAAAAACGCCATCCTGCCGTCCGCGACCTCCAACAAGATGCAGGTGGCATCGATCCGGACGGCTCTTCCCCAAGTATCAAGGGAAGGGACATCATTGGCTGTTTCCTGAAATTCCGGTTCACCCCTTTTTGTGATCCGGTCCCACCATGACATCAATCGGGAAATGCGCGTAAACGCTACAATGGCTGGAAAGAGACCGGCCTTGCAGCGCCAGTGGTCAACTCACGAGATCAGAACGTGTGAAACTACCGAAATGTCTGTTTCGGGCTATGTCCTTCAGGTTTCGTGCGGCATCGGCAATTCTGTCACTATTCCCGCGTCCGTAAGCCGCGATTTCCACCATTCCGGTTTCTATGGCTGTAGAGGTTTGGGCATGGTGCGGCATTACAATAGACTTGCGACGGACCGGGGCGAAGGCCAGAAATCATGGTCACTGACTGTTTCGTTGGGATTCGAGCGCGCGCCACTTGGCAACGTTGGCATTGTGCTCCTTCAAAGTCACCGCAAACGCATGGCCACCGGTGCCGTCAGCGACAAAGTACAGATAGTCCGTCTCGTCGGGATTGAGTGCCGCTCTTATGCTCGCAAGACCCGGATTCGAGATAGGTGTAGGAGGCAACCCACGGACCAGATATGTATTATACGGTGTATCGGTTCTAAGTTCGCTGCGCCGAAGGCCGCGATCAAGTCCGCCCTGCCCATTGGTAATTCCGTAGATGACCGAGGGGTCGGTTTGCAGTGGCATGCCCTCCCTAAGCCGATTGACGAACACCCCTGCCACGATTCCGCGTTCGTCAGGCACGCCGGTTTCTTTCTCAACGATGGAAGCGAGGATCAGTGCCTCATCTGGCGAGTCGATCGGCAATCCTGCAATTCGGTTCCGCCATTCCCGATCAACCCGTTCAAGTTGCCTCGCTTCCATCGACACAAGCAACTCGCCGCGATCATCGCCGATCGATACTTCGTAACTGTCAGGGGCCAGCCAACCTTCGGGAGGTACAGCGGACACCTTACCTGTCAGAATGTCGAAGGCATTCAGACCGTTGACGACCTGCCAGCTTGTTACCCCCTCAGCCAGAACGATACGGATTCTCGTATCTCTATGTGAACGCGCCTCCACAAGGGCTTCCGGAACCTCAGTGGCATCCGACTGCGGTGCGAATTCCGCCAGTGAAACATATCGACCGGTCGAGGGATCAAGCTCCCTTACTTGCGTTTCAATTCGATTCACGCCGATTCGGTGGATAATCTCCACACCACAGGTCGACTGCCCCCCTCGAGTGACGATTTCGACAATCTCGTGCAATGAGGCGCCCGCCGGAACCAGATAGCTCCCATACCTCATTCCAGACGACTTTCCAGAGTACCTTGCACCGGCCCGCATCAGCCATGGTCGCTGTATCGCGCCCTGCTCCGCCAATTCACTCGAAAGGTCGTCCATACGGGCGCCCGGCACCACACGTAGGCAAAATGGTTCCGCAAGGGGTCCAGCCGCATGGTATTGGTTTTGCCCCCAGCCAATCAAACCACCAATGACAATCAATAGAACGATGAACAGCGTCAGGGCATTTGACGCCAGCGCTCGCCACATCAACCTGTGACCCGACCCAACAACAACGACGCGTTGGTTCCACCAAAGCCAAAGGAATTCGACAGTGCTACATTGATCTCTCGCTCTTGCTTGACGAGTGGGACCAAGTTGACTGTGGTTTCGACTTCAGGATTCTCCAGGTTGATCGTCGGAGGTGCGACCTGATCGCGGATCGCAAGGACAGAGAAAATTGCCTCGATCGCCCCAGCAGCTCCAAGTAGATGCCCTGTGGCTGATTTTGTCGATGACATGGCTGCCCTGCCCGCCTGGTCTCCCAAAAGGCGCTGAACCGTGTCGAGTTCGACCAAATCGGCCATGGTCGAGGTTCCATGGGCATTGATGTAATCCACCGCCTGCGGCAAGAGTCCAGCGCGTTTCAGCGCAGCCTCCATCGACCTCCGCGCTCCATCGCCGTCCTCCAAAGGAGCAGTGATATGGAACGCGTCGCCCGACAGGCCGTATCCCAGAACCTCAGCGTAGATCTTTGCATTGCGCGCCAAAGCGTGTTCGTATTCCTCCAGAATCACCACTCCGGCACCCTCACCCATGACGAATCCGTCTCGGTCGAGATCATAGGGACGGCTGGCGCGCTGCGGTTCCTCCGTCCATTTCGTGCTTAGAGCCTTGCATGCGTTGAAGCCTGCGACTCCTATGGCACAGATCGGGCTTTCGGTACCTCCAGCGACCATGACATCCGCATCGCCCCATTGGATCAGGCGTGCGGCGTCGCCAATAGCGTGCGCACCAGTCGAGCAGGCCGTAACAACTGCGTGGTTTGGCCCCCTAAAGCCGTATCTTATGGACACCTGACCAGAGACGAGATTGATCAGCGAACCTGGGATGAAGAATGGGGATACCCGCCTCGTTCCCCGCTCCTTCAGCAGAATCGACGTCGATTCAATCCAACCCAATCCGCCTATCCCGGAACCGATCATCACTCCGGTCCGAAGTTGGCCCTCTTCATCTTCCGGCATCCAACCGCTATCCTGAACTGCCTGCTCGGCAGCCGCAATGCCGTAGAGGATGAAATCATCCACCTTTCGCTGGTCCTTCGGCTCCAACCAATCATCGGGATTGAACGTGCCATGACTACCGTCGCCCCGCGTGATCTCGCAGGCGTATTTCGTTGCCATCCCACTGGCATCGAAGCGTTCGATGGGCCCGGCACCCGATTGTCCGGCAAGCAATCGCGACCAGGTTTCCTCGACACCACAGGCCAGAGGCGAAACAAGTCCCAGTCCGGAAATCACTACACGACGCATTCACTGCCTCTCCCTGCCGGCCCATCACTTTTACTGGAACCTGATAGCAAGGCTCCAACATGTGCGGCAAGTGAATTTGGCTTCTTCCGATCAAGATCCGAGCCGCCGTCGCCTAGTGGCTGATTACGTACAACCAGCACCGCCTTGCGGCAATGGCCAAATGGCGAACGCGACGCGGAGCACCCGAATCAATGAAAGGGCGCTGGTCAACTCCGCAGCCAGCTGTCCTCAATCCACCCCACCATAGGGGCGCTATCCGCCAACTGGCAATGCCTCACATAGTGGACGAATGGATGCCCAACAGCGCGTTTCAGCAAGGCCGTGCCATGGATTGATCCAGCGCCCAAGCAGCTGAATTGCAGTACAGATGCTTGGAATACGGGACAGCCGGTGCACATGTAGGCAAAAGTCAGGCGGTGTCCACCGGAACGCCGCCCTAAACATCGTCATTGAATTGGGTCAGGAGTTATCGGTGATGAACTTTACCGCGTCGCCGAACGACTGGATGGTCTCGGCAGCATCATCGGGGATCTCTATGCCGAATTCCTCCTCGAACGCCATGACCAATTCCACCGTGTCAAGGCTGTCCGCGCCCAGGTCGTCGATGAAGGAAGCTGAATCCACCACCTTCTCTTCCTCCACGCCCAAGTGCTCCACCACAATCTTCTTTACGCGATCCGCGATGTCGCTCATGTTTTCCTCATTTTCCTTGGGGGCACTGCCCGTTCTTCATTTATGCCCTTTTCGGGCGCTTGTAGCCGTCGGCATACCCGCGGCGAAGCGAGTCGCAAACACGTCTATCCGTGTTTGCGCCGCCTAATAGCACATCAAATGAGATTGGCAAATGGTTGTTTGCCACCGGCCAAAGAGTCACTGCATCGCCATACCGCCGTTGACATGTAGAGTCGCACCGGTGACGTAACCTGCTTCGCGACTCGCCAGATAGAGAACAGCGGCTCCAATTTCCTCCACCTCCCCCATCCTTCCGGAGGGAATCTGGCTAAGGATAGCCGCTTTCCGACTGTCGTCCAGCCCCGCAGTCATGGCTGTCGCAATGAACCCCGGTGCCACCACATTCACTGTGATGCCACGGCTGGCCACCTCCATGGCCAGCGACTTCGAAAGTCCAACCATCCCTGCCTTGGCGGCGGCATAGTTCGACTGACCTGCATTGCCGGTTGACCCGACGACTGACCCGATGTTCACGATTCGCCCCCAGCGCGCCCTCATCATTCCACGTATCGCAGAGCGGCAAAGTCGCATAGCAGCTGTAAGATTGACCTCCAGCACTCTGGCCCAATCCTCGTCACCCATCCGCATAAACAGCTGGTCACGGGTGATTCCCGCATTGTTTACGAGGATATCCACTGATCCCATCATCGCATTCGCCTGTTCAGCAAGGGCTCCTGCCGCCGCCGCATTGCTGAGGTCGCACGGCAGCACATAAGCCTTCTCGCCGAGTTCCGTTGCCAATTCCCGCAGAGGCTCCAGCCGCGTGCCGCTCAGGCCCACTCCAGCACCAGCGAGATGAAGCGCCCGGGCGATCGCACCTCCGATACCGCCAGAGGCTCCAGTGACAAGGGCATTTTTCCCAGTCAGATCAAACATGTCCGCTCAACCTCCAATCAAACTCTCCGCCGCCGCCCTAACTTCATCAGGCGTTCCAACTCCGCGCACCCGCATAGATCGGTCGATTCGTCGCACCATACCACTCAGCGCCTTGCCAGCGCCTATCTCCCAACTCTCGCTCACTCCTTGACCGATCATCAGCTGCATGCTTTCGCGCCAACGCACGGGATGCGTAATCTGTTCCACCAGCAGGGTCCGAATCGTCGAAGGATCACTGACCTCGTTCGCAAGCACATTCGCAACAAATCCAACCTCGGGTTGCTTGATCTCTACGCTGCTCAGTTCCTCCGCCATTCTCGCCGCTGCAGGTTCCATCAATTTGCAGTGGAAAGGTGCGCTGACCGGCAGCATCACCGTACGCCTCGCACCACATTCCCTTGCGATTTCAATCGCCCGTTCCACAGCCGCCTTCGCGCCGGAAACCACCACCTGGCCTGGATCGTTATCGTTCGCCGCCACGCAGACCTCGCCCTGTGCCGCGCGCTCCGTCACCGAGACCACGGCGTCGAGTTCCATGCCGAGAATCGCGGCCATGGCCCCCACACCGATTGGAACGGCGTCCTGCATCGCGCTGCCGCGTATCCTGAGCAGACGTGCGGCGTCCGGGAGCGACAAGGCTCCCGCCGCCGCCAAGGCGGAATATTCCCCCAACGAATGCCCTGCGACATATGTTGCCGCCGCGATCGATACCCCTTCGGACCGCAGGGCCGCCATCGCGGCCATGGATGTCGCCATCAACGCCGGCTGTGCATTGCGTGTCAGGGTCAGGGTTTCCTGCTCCCCTTCCCAGATCATCGCACTTAGCTTCTCGCCCAGGGCGTCGTCGACTTCTTCGAAAACCAACTTTGCGGCGGTGTATGCGCATGCCAGGGACCTGCCCATTCCAATGGTCTGCGCCCCTTGCCCGGGAAAGATGAATGCACGAGACATTCTGTCCTCTATGATGCGGATCCGTACGTCGCCCTGCCTATAGTCGTACACGTTGCAAGACGCAATTCAGGCACCTGCACATTGGCAGCGGAGCGTGAGTCCTGCCGAGCGTGGCGTACTTGCGGCATACCGGAGACCGGTTCCTCAGTGTTGATCACATTTCGCTTCAGAAAGCCTTGCGTCGCCCAAAAAGCGTTGTATAAGGCGACCCTCTTCCGCGACCGAACCTGAACGGCGCAGTCTCTCGTGTCCCAGCCCGCGGAAGGACAACTGGCTGGTCCTTTGAAATGCGCCCGAAGACATGGAGAGAGCATGCCGCTCTATGAGCATGTATTCATCGCGCGTCAGGATCTTTCGAACGCGCAGGCCGAAGGCCTCATCGATCACTTTGGCACGGTTCTCGCTGACAACGGCGGTAAGGTCGTCGGAAGCGAATACTGGGGCGTCAAGTCGATGGCCTATCGCATAAACAAGAACCGTAAGGGCCATTACGGCTTCCTGAAGACGGACGCTCCGGCACCGGCCGTTCAGGAAATGGAGCGCCTGATGCGTCTGCACGAGGATGTCATGCGGGTGCTGACCATAAAGGTTGGCTCCCATGAGGAAGGGCCGTCAATCCAGATGCAGAAGCGCGACGACCGCGATCGAAGACGTTAAGGGGAGGCTACAGGATATGGCCAACAAACCGTTTTTCAGACGCCGCAAGGTCTGCCCATTTTCAAGCGACAATGCTCCGACGATCGACTATAAGGACACACGTCTTCTCCAGCGCTACATCTCGGAGCGCGGCAAGATCGTTCCGAGCCGCATCACCGCAGTCTCAGCCAAAAAGCAACGTGAACTGGCGCGCGCCATCAAACGCGCCCGGTTTCTCGCCTTGCTGCCCTACGCCGTGAAATAAGGGGACTGACCGATGGAAGTCATACTTCTTGAACGCGTTTCCAAACTCGGGCAGATGGGCGATGTTGTGAACGTAAAGTCCGGCTATGCGCGGAATTTCCTGCTGCCGACGAAGAAGGCGCTGCGGGCCAGCAAAGCCAATATTGAAGCCTTTGAATCGCAGAAAGCGCAGCTTGAGGCACATAACCTTGAGACCAGAAAAGAAGCGGAGGCGCTCGCCGACAAGCTGAACGAACAGCGGTTCACCTTGATTCGTTCGGCTTCGGACGCGGGTTCGCTCTATGGCTCGGTGTCGCCCCGCGACGCAGCCGAGGCGGCGACCGAGGCTGGATTCACGATTGACCGTGGGCAGGTCATGCTGACTTCACCCATCAAGGAGCTTGGACTTCACGATGTGGTTATCAGGCTACATCCGGAAGTCGAGGTTTCGGTCCAGTTGAATGTCGCGCGTTCCGAGGAGGAGGCCCTGCTGCAAGCCACCGGCGGGTCCGCCCCAACCGACGCTTCTGACGAGGAGTCCGAATTCGATGTCTCTGAACTGTTCGATGAACCGGATCGAATTCAGGAGGAGGGTGACACGTTGGTGTCGACCCCCGAAGAGGATGGCGGCGCCGCAGCACCGCCGAGCAACTGAGGACGAGACCTGTCGCGGTTGTTTGGAGGAGAAACCTGTCTGGCCAACCCTCCAGTCGACCATTTCGGATGTCTGTCCATCCTCCAAAGTGTAGGTCGGAATTCCGCCGCGCCGTTTTGCCCGGGCCTCTTCAACGCTCTCGACCTGAAGACGCGGTACGCACGCCATAGGCGAGACCGGCCCCGCGACTTCGACTGTCGACCTGCCGTATATTTCATTGCCCACCTGGAGGCCACGCAACGGGCCATGATCAATAAGCCATGTCCCGTTCGGGTCAATGACCTTGACGGACCGGACGGCCGGAGTCAATCCTCAATTGCGTCAATCGCCTCCCGAAGATCTTTCGCGTTGGCTTCCCGTTCTGTGACATCGACCAGTTCAAGGAGGAATTCGACGACCTTCCACTCAAAGGTCTCCTGCTGAATGCTTGACCTGTATTCCGTGCTGCGGCGCATGAGTTCCAGATACTGCGCAGTGGTCGCTTGCCTGCTCTGGCTGGCTATCCGTTCAGCCGCCTGCTCCAGATCGTAATTGTTGACCTCAATGTTGTTCAAACGTCCGATGTGCAGGAAAAACAACCCTATCCGTAACCTCCGCTCGGCAATCCTGATGGTCTCAGGGCTGGGTTCGGCTTCCTCTGCCCCAGCAGCGGTCCCAGGACCATCATCGTCGGATTCGTTGTGCTCTCCGCCTTCTTCCCAGGAGTCTTCGGCGACTTCGGCCTCCCGACCGTCACCCTCCAGTTCTTCGTCCAGCGCCAACTGCCTTGCCACGCTCCTTGTTTCGGCCTCAAGCAGACTTGGCGGGAGTTCAAAATCAAGCAGTTCATCAAGTCGGTTAAGCAACCTGTAACGTAGCAGAAACCTGGAATCCCGACTTAGCTCCGCTTCGAGTCTGTCCCTGATATTGTCCTCAAGCTCCTCAAGATCGCTGAAGTTGGCCCTTATCGCCAGTTCATCATCTATCTCGCTGGGAACAAGGGCCCGCACCTCCTTGATCTGACAGGAAAACGAGGCTTCCTTCCCGCGTAAAGCCTCATTGGGGTGCGACTCCCTGAATGTCGCCTTGACGTCGACAGTCGAGCCGACCTCCGCACCGACCAGCTGTTCATCGAATCCAGGGGCGATCAGGTCATTTCCAAGTTCGACGGGTATGCCCTCTCCACTTCCATCCTCAACTTCCTCGCCATCGACAAATCCCTTGAAATCAAGAACCAAAAGGTTACCGAGTTCCGCCTTGGTGCCAGCTTCCGTGTCCCGGTAGTTTCCATAAACCTTCGCCAGGACCTGCAAACGTTCCTGAAGCAATTCCTCATCGGGTTCGGCCACGAGCCTCTCGATCTGGATCGACTTGAAGTCCACTTCCGGAATTGCGGGCAACGCCTCATAGGTCACACTGAAGGAGAGATCCTCACCATCCTTCTCGCCATTGTTCTCAATTTCAACGGCGGGAGTCGTGGCGGACCTTTCGTCGGACTCGTTGAAATGGGATTCCAGCGTTTCCTGGACGGTGATTTCCCGAATATCGTCCTTCAGCCCCTTTCCATAAAGTTTCCTTATAAGCGAAATGGGTACCTTTCCCTTGCGAAAGCCCTTGATCTGGATATTCGGCTGCTCCGAGACAAGCCTCTTTTCGACCCTGTCATTCAGTTCCGTTCCCGGCACCACAAACTGGAATCCGCGTTTCAAGCCCTCGTTGAGGGTCTGGGTGACCTGCATTCCACTTGTCCTTTTCTGACCATTAACGCTGACGGAGACCGTGGCGACCCGAGAGTCCGCTTCTTCTAGTGACACGTTCATATCTATGCAAGGAAAATTGCCGGAAACCTAAGGCCCGGTTCGTTGAGTTGCCGAAAACCGGCTGGTGCGGGTGAAGGGACTCGAACCCCCACGCCTCGCGGCGCCAGAACCTAAATCTGGTGCGTCTACCTGTTCCGCCACACCCGCCTTGCGCTCTGATATCAGATCAATCTCCAATTGTAAGCCCTCCGCATTTGACTGGAGCGTGATCATGCAACGTCTGGACCGTCAGCTCCAGCGCATCTGTACTGAATTCGGACCCAAGGCCAATGCAGAATGCCGATTGACAGGTGGAGCACCGGAACAAGGGGATTTTGGAGATCCAGGAGCAATGCCCGCCATTGCGTCGGCTTGCCAAAGGATACCTCTGTAGGAATGGTTGATCGGGGACTCACGGTTCGCGAGCGCATAATGGATCGACCCTACGCCCTGCATTCGTCTGACCCCTGCCACGGCGAAATTGACTGATATGCACCTGACCAGAGCATCACATAACGGTATCTGTTCTCGAACCGGTTGGGATCGAGCTCTCCCGAATCAGGTGCCCGGAAGGCTCTCGATGCCTGGCTCGTTGCCAAGGGGTTAGTTCACGAAGGACGGAGGGCAACTGATCGGGCAGATCCTCCGCAATGAGGCCAGGACCGAACTGAAGTGCGCATTCGACGTGAACATAGGCTGCGGACGCTCCGGCCTCCCGAGGCTCAAAACCACGCGCCAGCAGTCCCGCGACAAATCCGGCCAGCACATCTCCCGATCCAGCTGTCGCCAACCACGGCACGGATCGTCCGTAACATGCCGAATTGACGGTGGCCGGTCCATCAGGAGCGGCGATAACGGTGGCCGGTCCCTTCAGGAGGATGGTGCATCCGGCACGCGCCGCAGCATCGCGAACCGCATCGACCTTCGAATACGCCGGACCGGCACCGGGCTGTTCATCCAGACGCGAGGCCATATCGGGAAACAAGCGGCTGAATTCCCCTTCATGAGGGGTCAGGACGCAGCGCGAATGCAGGTCGGAGAACAGGGAATTGTCATGAGAGACAATGGTGAGTGCATCCGCGTCGAGCACTGCGGCTTTCCGACTGCGGAGCGCCGCGGCCACGAACTGTCGCTGACGTTCACCCGTTCCGAGTCCCGGACCGAGGCAGAGCGCATCGATTCGAGGATTCCGATCCAATAGATCTGCGAGTACCCTGCCCGAATCAATCGATTTCAGCATAACGGCGTTCAATTGGGCTGCATTCTCCTGCAGCGCCGAAGAGGGGCATCCGAGCGTGACAAGTCCCGAACCTATTCGAAGCGCTCCGTGGGCCGCCAGGCGCGCCGCGCCGCCCTTACCGGATTCACCGCCAAGCACCAGAAGATGCCCGTGATCATACTTATGTGCCTCGGCGCGAGGGTTCCGATGGAGATGTCTGGGTTGAGTCCCCAAGTTGATCGAAGCGGTTCCGCCACTTCCACCCAGACCAATGTCCACGACACAGACCGCTCCGCACCGACGCGGGCCGTCACCCAGGTAGTGCCCAGGCCGGGCGCGGTGGAATGTTACAGTCAGGTCGCTGTCGCAGCCGCCGCCGATCTCACGTCCACTGTCTGAACAGATTCCGGTGGGCACATCGACGGAAACAACGAATGGCGAAGGCTTCCCATCTCCCCGAGACTCAACTGTTGCGAGAACCTTGGCGAGATCCTGGCTGATGGGTCTGGTCAGTCCTGTTCCGAACACAGCATCGACGACAAGTGCGGTTCCGGTGGAGCAAAGCTCCTGTTCGGCCTCCGATAAGGGTCGAACTCCGTTCCTTTCAATCCAGCGATGGTAGTTCCTGTAGGCGTCGGGCGGCAGTTGCTCCGGGTCGCCATATGCGTAGACACTCACTTTCCAGTCCCGATCATGCAGCAGTCTCGCGACGACGTAGCCGTCGCCGCCATTGTTGCCAGGACCGCAGAGAATGACAGCTGAATGAGGCGACTCCGCCAAAGCCGGCCATTCCCGGAACGTCATTTCGACGACTCCCGCACCTGCCCGTTCCATAAGCTCCAGACCAGTGACCTCATCGCCCTCAATGGCCGTGCGCTCAGTCCTGCGCATCTCGGCGGCGGTAAGAAGCTCGATCATGGTCACACTCCAGTTCTTCTATCGTTACCCGGTCTCCATCCTGTTCGACCAGGAAAGGCATGATTCCGGCAATGTCTCCCCGCCCCAGTTCCATTCTGACCGAACAGTGAGGCGGATGTTCCCCGGAGACCCGAATGGCGAGGACAGATCTCTCGACGGGCCATGGACGAAGTTCGTTGGACAGTTGACCATGCGGTCAGCTCGTCCACAATTGCGAAGAACGATGCGGCCAACCAATGAAAACGCTCGCACAGATGAGGCCGGGTCGGCTCCGCCGCTCCACCTATCTGACAGCGAACGCGTAACCGCACGGGCCCGAGGACCAAGTCCACTGCACCAAACAGTGTTGTGAAGCCACTTTGCGTCCATGGCAATGTCTTTCGTGGCGTTGCGGTCACCGTCTCCCGCCTGACCGTTTCAGGACCTTGCGCCAGGCACAGCATACCCGAAGTCTCAATCCGCCCAATAGTTGGGCAGATTGCCTAAAAACTGTGCAAAATCCACCAAATTCCTGATGTCGCAGGATCACCCACATTGTATTGGATTGCCGTCGCCAAGAGTAAGTGGTCAGCAGGAGTGGAATCATCTTGAGGTATCCGGACATGAAGAAAATCGAAGCGATTATCAAGCCGTTCAAACTCGACGAGGTGAAGGAAGCGCTGCAGGATATCGGCCTACAGGGACTGTCGGTCATTGAAGTGAAGGGCTTCGGTCGCCAGAAGGGCCACACCGAACTCTATCGAGGTGCGGAATATGTCGTTGACTTCCTGCCCAAGGTCAAAATGGAGATCGTTCTTGGCGACGACCAGGTCGACGCCGCCGTCGAGACCATAGTCGGCGCGGCAAAGACCGACAAGATCGGTGACGGGAAGATCTTTATCTCGGAAATCACACAGGCCATCCGGATCCGCACTGGCGAATCGGGCGAGGATGCGCTTTGATCGACAAGTCTCAGGATTCAGGGAAAGGGGAACATGAGCAACTCTGACGTATTGAGCATGACTACGGGCGAAGAGGCAGTTGAATATGTTGACCTTCGCTTTACTGATCCGCGCGGCAAACTTCAGCACGTAACTGTACTTGCCGATCAGGTCGACGAGGATTTTCTTGAGGAAGGGCTTATGTTCGATGGCTCATCGATCGCCGGCTGGAAGACGATCGATCAGTCTGACATGAAGCTGATGCCCGACTCGGACAGTGCCTATCTGGATCCGTTCTACGCGGAGAAGACACTCGCGTTGCACTGCACGGTCGTCGAACCCGACACTGGCGAGCCTTACGAGCGCGACCCCCGTGGCACTGCGGAAAAGGCGGAGGCCTATCTCAACTCATCCGGAATTGGTGACACCGCCTATTTCGGACCGGAAGCTG
Source organism: Paracoccaceae bacterium (assembly GCA_965203605.1). Taxonomy (GTDB): domain Bacteria; phylum Pseudomonadota; class Alphaproteobacteria; order Rhodobacterales; family Rhodobacteraceae; genus JAPOUP01. Next base: position 1,397,061 of record OZ241902.1, read on the forward strand.
AATTCTTCCTGTTCGACGATGTCCGTTTCTCGGTGGAAATGAACAAGGTGAGCTACCAGGTGGACGCACTCGACGCGTCCTGGAACACCGACACCGCCTACGAGATGGGGAATACCGGCCACCGTCCTGGAATCAAGGGCGGTTACTTCCCGGTCAATCCAATCGATGACGCGCAGGACATCCGTTCGGAAATGCTGTCGACCATGAAGCGGATGGGAATGGCCGTCGACAAGCACCATCACGAAGTTGCCAGCTGTCAGCACGAACTCGGTCTGATTTTCGCTCCGCTCACGGCGCAGGGCGACCATCTCCAGAAATACAAGTATGTTATCCAGAACGTGGCGCAAGCCTATGGCAAATCGGCGACTTTCATGCCGAAGCCGATTGCCGGAGACAACGGAACCGGAATGCATGTGAACCAGTCGATCTGGAAGGATGGCAGACCTCTGTTTGCGGGTGACAAGTATGCGGACCTTAGCGACGAGGCCCTTTGGTACATCGGCGGCCTGCTGAAGCACGCCAAGGCGTTGAATGCCTTCACCAACCCAGCGACCAACAGCTACAAGCGGCTTATTCCGGGTTTCGAGGCGCCGGTCCTGCGCGCCTATTCGGCCCGCAACCGATCTGGCTGTGTGCGCATTCCATGGACAGAGAGCCCCAAGGGAAAACGCGTCGAGGCCCGCTTCCCGGACCCGGCCGCCAACCCCTACCTGTGCTTTGCCTCGCTCATGATGGCTGGCCTTGATGGCATCAAGAACAAGATTGATCCAGGACCGGCCATGGATAAGGATCTCTACGACCTGCCGCCTGAGGAACTTCAGGGAATACCAACGGTTTGCGCGTCCCTGCGCGAGGCATTGGACGAACTTGAAGCTGACAGGGAGTTCCTGACCGCAGGCGACGTCTTTACCGAGAGCCAGATTGAGGGTTACATGGAACTCAAGTGGGAAGAGGTCCACGCGTTCGAGCACACACCGCACCCTGTGGAATTCAAGCTCTACTACAGTTGCTGACATCGGACTCCAGACAAGGGGCGTTTAAGCGCCCCTTAAGTCCTTGATCACCTCCGTTCCGCCCTGAATTGCGGCACCACCGCCAATGGTGTTGCATTTCAGAGTGTCGTGGGGGTTGCATCTAGAATTGGCCCGCCTGCCTGTTACGCAGATCAAGCCTCTACAGGCTCCAACGCGAGAGCATTGTGGTGGCAATACGAGGACACAGCAAGAAATCAGACGTCTGGCGGCCGAAGTTGGTTAGCCGCCGACCAATCGCCCTGCTTGCCAAGGGATTCCAGTCTGCACAGCCACTGGGTAAAGTGCGGGCACTTGGACTGGATTGTCTTCAACCCGATCCGTTCAACCGCTTGGACGCCGACCGTTACCTTGTCATTTCCGTAGCGGGGCACGAATCGGACAATCCGCTTTGACGGAGCGGATTGCGGCCCATCGTCGATCAGTTCCGGATTCTCGAAGTGTTCGACGGTCTTACGCAGTTTCTCGATTTCACGCTCTTTATCGGGGTAGAATTCAGAAAGGATCAATATATTTGCAAACAAGTACGCCTCATACTCGTGTAGCTGTATATGAGGGACGAACCTGCAATCGTTGGTCTCATCTGTCCATGATTGCTCGAGCTCCGTTACCTGTTGATACGGATCGGTCGTTAACCCCTGCGCCCTCACAGATGCGGGAAATCCTCTGGGTAGTGCATAGAAATCGATCATTGAAGTAAAATAGGCATCGTTCCCCCGATCCTGGTGTAGACGGCGGCGAATATCCTTTTGCATAGCGGCAAAGCTGTTTCCGCCGCCGCGGCGAACTATTCCGTACCTGTAGGAATTGGCAATCAATACAGGCTTACCCATGAAAACTCCGTGATTGGCCAAATGAGGCTTCAGAACATTGTCTGCAAAGGTCTGCTCGCTCCGTCCCTCTACGAACATGTGCAGTCGGACCATCAGTGCGGACCACCACCGATGACGTTCTTCTCCCATATTTCGCCAAGGGAATAGTCATCCAGCCAGACTTCAAGAGCATTCCTGTCAGGCCTTAGAAAATTCGAAGACCGGCCATCATCCTGAACAACCACGATGTGTTCAGGAGCGAAGCAACTCAGGAACGCACTCGACTGAGTGCTGGCAAGGACTTGTGCATTGGTGCTTACGGAACGACACAAGGACGCGATGACCTGCAGTGCATAGGGATGAAGTCCAAGTTCCGGCTCGTCAATGACGATCAAAAGCGGCAACTCCTCGTCTGGCAACAACAGGAGGGAAACGAGACAGATCGCTCGAAGCGTTCCGTCCGAAAGTTGATGTGGCCCAAACACCATGTCGCTCTCGCGATGGTGCCAGTTCAGCATGATGTCCCTACCCTCAGGACCTTGCGTTTCCAGCGCAAACCCGTGAAAGAACGGAGCAATCTGCCGAACGGTATCAACAATTCGTTTGTAGGTGTCCGGATTCTCCATCTTCAGCCGATAGAGAACAGCCGCAAGGTTGCCGGCGTCCGGCATGAGCGGCTTTCCATTGCCTACGTACCCGGCATTGCGGACCCGTGCTGTAGAACTCGTATCGTGGAAGTGAAACACGCGACAATTATTGAGCAGATGCCTGAACACTCTTGCTGCTTTCCCGGATGGACTATCCCAGGATGCGGTCGTTCCGATCAGTGTTTCGATGTGGCCGGGGCCAAATTGCTCTTCCCTTGCGTCCGGGAATCCGGGGTTGTGAAACGACAGGCATTCCTCGGCGAATATGAATGCGTCACGTGCCGCATGGCTCAGCCGCATTCTATATGTGCTGATCGCATCTGTTTCCGTCTTAAACCTGAGCTCAGCTTCGATTTGCGGCGTAACCTTCGGGCCAAAGTGCAGGTTGGAACTGGCATACCCGGTCGACGCAACATAGTGCTGCAGACGGCCAGCCATCATTTCGTTCAGCATCTTGAAGAATGAGACAAGATTACTCTTGCCGGCCCCGTTTGCACCGATCAGAACATTCAGTGGGCGAAGCTCCAGTTCCGCATCCTTGAATGAACGATAACCGTTTAACGTTATCGAGTTTAGCTTTGACATCCTGCCTTCGGGTACCCTCTTGGAATTATCATTCGTGCGCCCAACGCATCGTCAGCCGATCAGGATTCATTCAGTACACAAAACTCGAAGTCCTTAAAACCCCGTTAGTCCATATCATCGCTGGTCTGGGCGATTGTCAGACCGATTCTCGACTTATGTGCCCTATGTGTTCGTCTTCCGTCATCAGTCAACCGACGGGGTCTGAATTCTATGGAATGGCCGGGTAGGAGGGATTGTTACCGAGCCCCTCCCCCCACAGACCCGGACGTGCCCACATTAGAGCATCCGGTTCCTCGCATGGTGGTTTCGCTCAAGCAGTGTAGATTGATCGCGTGACCGTGGCGTGTGGCAGGGGGAATAGCTTGAGGATGGCATTGTACCTGTCCCAAGTGATCCGCCCGTTGCGGTGCCTCCGTCCGAGCCAGTACCGCCAGCTTCTGACTACAACCGTCCGAAAACCAGACAGCCGTTTGCCATTGCCTGTCAGTCCGTAGTAGGCGCAGTGACCCCGGATCACGGCGGTAAGGTACCGACATTGACCCCCAATCGGCATGTGGCGATGCGTCTTGCACCACTCCCACACCTTCCTTGCGGCCCGTGCAGACCGGTCCTTGGCGGTGACCTGCCGCACGACCCACCGTCCCTTCCGCGACTTGCCCCGGATGTGGGTGAAGCCGAGGAAGTCGAACCGGTTCTGCGTGTCGTGTCCACCTGCCTTTGGCCGGAAGTCAACGTACCGCGTCTTGGTCGGGTGAAGCGCCAGCCCATACTTTGCAAGGCGGGCGTTCAGCGCGACTGGCACGCGCTCACCGTCTCCACGGTTTTTGAAAGCGATGACAGAATCATCTGCATAGCGGATGAGCCGGAAGGCTCCCACTCTGGGTTGTACCGTCGCCATCATCCATTTATCCAGCACATGGTGCAGGTGAATGTTGGATAGTGGCGGGCTGACAGCCCCACCTTGAGGCGTTCCGGTTTCCGAGCGTTGGAGAACACCCGAATCCAAAACTCCTGTTTTTAGCCATTTGTCGATCATGCGGCGTATCACACCATCCTTGATCCTCAGGTCGAGAAACTCCCGCAGGCGTCGATGCCCGATCGTATCAAAGCAGGCTTTGACATCGGCATCCATCACCCATCGCAGACCTTCCCCGGCCAACCCTCCCCGCAGGTCGCCAAGCGCGTCGTGGGCTGATCGTCCGGGCCGGAAACCGTAGGAACAGGGCAGGAGGTCCTGCCCATAGATCGGTTCCAGTATCATCACGATGGCACGTTGCGCCACCTTGTCTTCCAGAGTTGGAATGCCGAGCGGCCTGTACGTCCCATCCGCCTTGGGGATGGGATGGCGACGGACTGGCGGCGCACGGTAGGTGCCGGATTTGATCCGGTTCGGAAGGTCCATAGGATTGGCCTCCAGATCCGCTTCATATTCGGCTGCCGTCACGCCATCCACGCCTGCCGCCCCATCCTTTCGGGTGAGAGTCCAGACTGTGTGCATCCAATCAAGGTCGATGTGGTGGTGCAGTGTGGTGAACGCCATATCCGGGCAGGCTCTCGCCTGTTCGGCTATCCGCTCTCGTTTCGTTGACACGTCAACGAAGCTCTGTGTCCTCACGTGTTTCCCTCCTTCGGGTCCGTCCATGCGACGCCTCGCTTTCCTCCGCCGGATCCCGATGGACACGGTTCCCCGACCTCAACGGTACTGTCAAGGCACCACGACTCCCGGGTTCGCTTCCCTTGGGCTTGTTGTTCCGCCGTCCGGTACCGTGTGTTCCCGCGTGGTTCGTGCTGTCGCCCGCGCGCTCCCGGTGCAGGTGCGGGCCTGCCTCGGGCCGGGGGCCTTGGTTGATGACGCTGGCGGTCCCCCTTCCAGCGGTTTCTATACACGGACGAAGCCGGGCCTCCCAGGTTCCTTGGTGATCCATCCTGTGGCTTTGCGGCGTTCTTCGACCCCGGTCGGTCCGGTCCGCCTCGCCCATATCGGCGGTCCCGGTGCTGCCCCGCTGCATTGGTCACGAAGGCACCGGCATTATGCATTTCGGGGCCCGTTAGGCCGCTTTACCACCCACTGTGTACGCTTCACGCCGCAAGTTGCCTTACGGCATGCAACACTCGTTTCCGGCTGGCAGGCTGCGCCTTTGCCGGACGGGAGTCGAACCCGCTGGATCACGATGAAAGGTTTCAGGTCATCCTATCCTCCTTCCCAAGGCTTTGCCCTGGCGCAACAATGCTCGCAAAGCGCGTCATCCAAGCTTAGATCGCTGAAACAGAACTGCTGCTTCTGACACTCCAGCAATACATACATCAATCTTTCGAAAGGGCTGACCGAAGAAAATGGTCTGTAATCACCTCCTGTTCAGATCGGGCCAGTCTCCTTCGTTCGACCACAGTGGTATGAATGGAGAAGGCGACATCTCCCGTTTCCGGCAATCGAACCAGGCATTGCCGCTCGAACCGGGCGTATTTCCCAGTTGATCCGGGCTGCTGGCGTCGTGCGCTCTCGGTGCGCGGCTGAAAAAGTGACGGATCCGAATAGGACAGGCAATTCGAACGCATCAGAGGCTTTCCCGGCCGGATCGCACCGAATAACCGCTGCACCCGAATCGAGAGATCGCTGTCATAGACCCTGACTGGCTCGTGGATCCCAGTCAACGGACGGTCCAGTTTCTCGGCAAGGCACCAACTGGCCGGAAAGCACAGGACGGCACCGGTCATGACGTGCTCCGCGCCGACCTTCTGCAGCAGACAGAAATCTTCCTGCACCAAACGCCCCAACGTCAGAAGCGGTGATGAAAAATCCACCGCGACCACGACTCCATCTGGCCGGACAATCTCGTTGTCTTGCACAACGTAATCGGACCCGTTGCGCAGGATAGCAATTGCCATGGCCAACAACTCGCGGGCAGCACCGATTGCCTCCGGCCTCAGGGCATGGACAACCTGCGGTATCCCGGAGATCAGCCGATCCCGGAGCCTCATCTGTGCTGCAAAGGCTTCATCGATGATTATCCAACCATCGGCGGGGATGGGACGGGTTCCCGGTAGGCGCTCACCTCCAGGCTGCGACCAGGGTGGATCCAGGATGGTCGACTGCAGTATCTTGCCAACCTCGACTTCTACGGACATCAATTTCCCCCATGTGCCGTCAATTGGCTCAGGCCCCACACCACAATTCCATATGCCTACGCCAAGTTCACCAATCGCGCAGACCGGACATAAGTCGATTTCATATGTGTCAGCCGATGACATGAAAGCGACCTGTCGTGATTCGCCCGGCACTGGAAATCACCGGCACCATAGCCGCATCCAGCCCTTTATTCTGTCGGATTCTGGCGTGACAACATACATGTGACGACTAGCATCCCATCGATATCAGCAGGATGATCCCAATGACGCCATACCACCGAGACAATCGCAAGATCGACCCGTCGCGGGGAGCCACACTCGGAGACGGAACGCCAAACGACGGAGACCGGATGGAGATCGGTCCAACGCAGATTGCCTTTGAGGAATGGTCGGCGGTGGGTCTGGATATCCCGAATCTTCAGCGCATGCGAGAGTACCGTCTGCAACGGCTCGTGGATGGACTCAATGCGCGGGACTGGGGTGCGCTCCTCGTGTTTGACCCGCTGAACATCCGTTACGCTTCGGATTCCACAAATATGCAGCTTTGGAACACCCACAATCCGTTCAGGGCGCTCATGGTGTGTGCCGATGGCTACATGGTACTATGGGAATACAAGAATTCCGTTTTCCTGTCCAAATTCAATCCATTGGTTCGGGAACAGCGCACGGGTGCGGATTTCTTCTACTTCAGTCGGGGTGACAGGTCGAACGACGCAGCGAAAGCGTGGGCCGATCAGGTGCTGGACCTGATGCGGGAACATTGCGGCGATAACACTCGCATCGGCGTCGACAAGATAATGCTACATGGTGCGAATGCTCTCCAAGCCCTCGGACTGGAGATAATGGAAGGGGAGGAACTGACCGAGAAAGCGCGCTCGGTCAAAGGGCTGGATGAAATAAGGGCGATGCGCTGTGCAGGACATGCGTGTGAATCCGCTGTCAAGGCCATGGAGGATTACGCGAGGGAGTTCGGACCTTCAGGAACCGTCTCAGAGGATGAAACCTGGGCTGTATTGCATGCGGAGAACATCAAGCGAGGTGGAGAGTGGATCGAGACCCGCCTGTTGGCTAGCGGTCCCCGCACGAATCCTTGGTTCCAGGAATGTGGACCAAGAAGGCTGCAGAACAACGAGATACTGGCCTTTGACACCGATCTGGTGGGAGCATATGGCATGTGCATCGATATCAGTCGAACATGGTGGATCGGCGACCGAAAGCCAACCAACGCAATGATCTATGCCATGCGGCATGCCCATGAACACATCATGACGAACATGGAACTCTTGCGGCCCGGAATCAAGATACCGGAAATCACGGAGCGCGGGCACAGGCTCGACGAAAGGTTCCGGAAGCTGAGATACGGCTGCATGATGCACGGCGTGGGGCTCTGCGATGAATGGCCACACGTTGCCTATCCGGACCCTTCTTCGGTCAAGGGAGCATTCGATTACGAACTGGAGCCTGGAATGGTGCTCTGCGTCGAGGCGCTTGTTGGCGAGGAAGGCGGCGATTTCTCGATCAAGCTGGAGGACCAGGTGTTGGTGACCGAAAACGGATACGAAAACCTGACAAACTATCCATTTGATGCGGCATTGATGGGCCAGAATCTCTCTTGATTGCCTGAACGGAGACGATGGCTCATGCCGCTAAGGTCATGATCAGCAGATGGCCGGCAGGTTCCATCTCTCGCCAGTTCACCTCGGGCAGCCAATAGTGCGAGAGTCCAGGCTTCGCAATGCACCCTGCCGACGTGCGTGCGTATCCGGGTGCCCTCAATCATCGCCAAAGACGCGCTTGAAGATCGTGTCGACGTGCTTCAGGTGATAGCCAAGATCGAACTGCTCATCTATTTCAGCTTCGGTCAGGACCGCTGTCACGCCAGGATCGGACCTGAGCTCCACCTTGAATTCCCTCCCCTCGTCCCAGACTTTCATCGCGTTGCGTTGTACAAGGCGATAAGCCTCTTCACGGGAGACGCCCTTCCGGGTTAGAGCCAGCAGAACCCGCTGCGAATGCACAAGTCCTCCAAGGCGATCGAGATTGCGCCTCATGTTTTCGGGATGGATGACGAGGCGGTCGATCACTCCCGTCAGCCGATGCAGCGCAAAGTCCAACGTCACTGTGGTGTCCGGTCCGATATTACGTTCCACAGAACTGTGTGAAATGTCCCGCTCGTGCCACAATGCGACATTCTCCATCGCCGGAATCACCGCCATACGGACAAGACGCGCCAGACCTGTGAGATTTTCCGTCAATACCGGATTGCGCTTGTGCGGCATAGCGCTTGAACCCTTCTGGCCAGCGGAAAAATATTCCTCCGCTTCCAGAACTTCGGTTCTTTGCATGTGCCGGATCTCAATGGCGATGTTCTCGACCGAGCTGGCGACAACGCCAAGCGTCGCGAAGAATGCCGCGTGGCGGTCCCTGGGAATGATCTGAGTCGATATCGGTTCCGGCGCGAGCTCCAGTTTGGCGCAGACGTGCTCTTCGACCATCGGGTCGACATTGGCGAAGGTGCCAACTGCGCCACTGATCGCTCCGGTTGCAACATCCTTACGCGCGCCTCGGAGACGGGTGAGGTTGCGGTCCATCTCTGCGTGGAAGCGTGCGAATGTCAGACCCATCGTCGTAGGTTCGGCATGAATGCCGTGTGACCGACCAACGCGAACCGTAGTCCTGTGCTCATAGGCACGCCTCTTCAGGGCGGTAAGCAGCAGTTCCAGATCCTCGATCAGGATATCTGCCGCGCGAACGAGCTGTATGTTGAAACAGGTGTCCAGAACATCGGACGACGTCATGCCTTGATGGACGAAGCGCGCTTCATCACTCCCAACAATTTCGGCCAGGTGTGTCAGGAATGCGATCACGTCGTGCCTGGTTACGGATTCGATTTCGTCAATGCGTGCCACATCGAACTCGACGTCACTGGCTTTCCATACCGCTACGGCGTTTTCCCTGGGAATGAGGCCTAGATCTGCCATCGCGTCGCAGGCATGTGCCTCGATCTCAAACCAGATTCGAAACTTCGTGGCTGGCTGCCAAACAGCAGCCATCTCAGGTCGGGAATAGCGCGGAATCATCTATTTCCCTCTTGGGCTCGCTCTGAGAAGCCATCTAGTATGATGAAGGTTCGACAACAAGCAACGACAGCCGCAGATCAGCGCAGTCCGAATGGCAAGGTGAGACGAAATGAACCCAATCCGCTCCTCGCAAGCGATGCAGTGGCTCGTGCGTCTCCCCACAATTCAGAAAGGTCGCCTCGGGTACACCAAATCCAGTTTCCGTTGGGATATGCGACTGCGGGACCAGCGTACTCAAATGCCTGTTATCGACGGCTTTGATAACCCGGTGTCGTATTCCATTCCGCAGTTCCCGTGACCAACCCTCCGAACTGTCTGGCGGATTTCTGGGGACGATGGACCATCTCCAGACGCATAGAGGACCGCCATGCCCGCCAGATCGGGCACCTGTCAGGAACGGTGCTGTTTGCCTGGAACAGCTCCGTTCTCATCTATACCGAAGCCGGAGAACTGAGACTTCCCGACCAACCAGGACTTGCCACGCAGCGGGAATATCTCTGGCAAGCGGAAGGGTCTTCCGTAAATGTGTCATTCCCAGATGGAACAGCCTTTCATCGTTTTCGTCTTTCCTGTTCCGAAGCCAGAGCTTCACACTGGTGCGACCCCGATCGCTATGACGTGTGGTACGACTTTTCGAACTGGCCGGATTGGACGGCCATCTGGACGGTTAGAGGTCCAAAGAAGGACTATGTTTCGGTGACCCATTTCCAGCGGAAGCCTGAGGTTGGAAACTGATCGAAAGCCAGTGGATTGCTCCGTCAATCCGACCGTCGGCAGGCGGTGTGACATTCGCAAATTCGCAAATGGGAACTTGAGGTCGACACATATTGGGCTTAGATTTTGAAAGCATTTGGTTGGAGGTTGGGGGACCGAACTGGCCTCAACCGGGGCGGATTTCATGGCAGTTCCGACGCGTGGGCTTAACAACTACCTTCAGAGCCTGATATATCGTGCCCTGATCGGAACAGCGATGTCCCTGCCCTACAGCAAGCGCGTCCCGTTTACCGGCCGGGCGGTCAGTCTTGTCGCAGGGCTGGTCGGCTGGCGAAAACGCATTCGGGACAATCTCGCGTTGATCAACCCGGCAATGCCAGAACACGAGATCAGAAAGCTCATCCAAACCGTGCCGAACAACGTTGGACGCACACTGATCGAAATCTGGTCCGGAACCGAGTTTCGGGAGCGTGTGCGCGAAATCCCTTTCACCGGCAAGGGGGTCTCCGCACTGGAAGAAGCGAAAGCTGAAAACCGTCCGGTCGTTCTGATCACAGGGCACTTCGGAAACTACGACGCGCCCAGAGCGGCCCTGATCGAGCGAGGTTACCGTGTCGGCGGGTTGTACATTCCGATGGCCAATGGATTCTTCAATGATCGGTACGTGGAGGCGATAAGCCGCATTGGAACACCGGTCTTTGAGAGATCCAGCTCCGGAAAAGGCCAGAAGGAGATGGTGAGGTTCCTGAAGTCCGGAGGAGCGGTAGGTCTTGTTGCCGACCACTTCATGGAACATGGCGTGCCCATCGAGTTTCTGGGGCGTCCCGCGAAGACATCTCTCAATCCTGCAAAGATGGCCATAAGATACGACGCCCTCTTTGTGCCAATCTATGGCCTGAGACTGAATGATGGGATATCATTTGACATTATCGTGGATGAGCCAATTCCACACGGCGACCCAGTGGAAATGACCCGTACCGCAACCGCAAGTCTGGAGCGGCTTGTCCGCAGGCACCCAGAACAATGGTTCTGGATTCACCGCCGTTGGAAGAGTTCGCCCGGCGGCTGAAGAAGACTCGTGCAAGCGTGGCGGAAACTATCCGCTTAGCCTGTCTCTCAAAGCGAATTCCTCCTAGCGGATGTTTGCCGCAGCCACGATTGGTCCGTGGCCGACGCGCTGCAACAACACCACAATCGGTTCGTCACCTGAGACGACCTGCTCAGTCAGGAGCGGCCGTGAACCGTTCCAGATGCCGAGCTCGGCCAATTCGGTAACTATATTTGAGTAAGTCATGGTGCGGCCTGCATTCTCGCCGCGACCGATCGAGACCACCATTTCCGGCACAAGGCGCACGAGTTGAACCACTACCGGCTCGCGAAAGACCGAAGGTGCTCGAGCCTCGATCCGAACGGTGTTTCCGTGTCTCTTCGCCAACAAGCTGACATTCGGCCGACGCTTGCCATGCTTCTGGATCAACTCAATGAGCTTCATCGGCTTTGTCCCAACCAGATGATCCTCGCCAGCTATGATCATTTGCGGCGTATGGATGACCGTATGACCGGCGGCGCGGGCGTAGGCTCTCTGTCGCTGTGCATGGGCTGGTCTGGCAAAACTGTCCTTCCATCCGATGTAGTCCCAGTAATCGACATGCAGGGCCAAGGGGATGACGTCACTGCGATGCGAGAGTTCCCGCAGCAGTTTGTCTGCGGGCGGGCATGCACTGCATCCCTGGCTTGTGTAGAGTTCGACGACCACGGGCCAAGGCTCAGCTTGCGCATCCATTGCAATTGGAAGTAGCGCAACAAACGCGGCGACCAACCGACTCCAGACCACGGAATACCCTCCCTTTGCGGTTTACCGATACCTAGGCTTGATCGGGGACAATTGGCCAATCAATCATTTGAGAGATAGTCCAAAATGTGGGGTGACAGACCGACTTAGGATGTGACTGTCACTTAGCGCATCGGCTGAAGCCAAAGTCACCGTAGCATGAAAAGAGCAGGTTGCAATTCGGTGTGCAATGGTATACTGAATTCACGCTCAGATTCCCGCCCTTATCCCAAGCCGGGACTGACCGAACCGAACCATCATTGGCTTCCTTAGGAGATCGCCTATGACCATCCAAGTCGGACTGGACAGATCCAAGACAAGAAAAACGCTCCATGCAGGTGGAACCAGCGTCGCCTATTACTCAATCAAGGCCGCCGAAGCTGCGGGGCTTGGCGACTTCAGCCGTCTGCCGGCTTCGCTACGCGTGGTACTTGAGAACATGCTCAGATTCGAGGATGGCGGCCGAACGGTCAGCGTCGACGACATCCGAGCGTTTTCCGAATGGGTCGCAAAGGGCGGAAGGAACCCGCTCGAGATCGCCTACCGACCTGCCCGCGTCCTGATGCAGGACTTCACGGGAGTGCCCGCAGTGGTCGATCTTGCGGCCATGCGCGACGGTCTCGCGGCGCTTGGCGGAGATGCTGAACGGATCAATCCTCTCAACCCCGTGGATTTGGTGATCGACCACAGCGTGATGATAGATGAGTTCGGAAATCCACGCGCCTTTCAGATGAATGTGGACCGGGAGTATCAGCGGAACCTTGAACGGTATACGTTCCTGAAATGGGGACAGTCCGCGTTCGACAATTTCCGTGTTGTGCCACCCGGCACAGGAATCTGTCATCAGGTAAATCTCGAATACCTGGCGCAATGCGTCTGGACTGACAAAGACCAGAACGGAGAGGAAGTGGCATACCCGGACACGCTCGTAGGGACGGATTCACACACGACGATGGTAAATGGACTCGCGGTTCTGGGATGGGGTGTTGGAGGCATTGAAGCCGAGGCGGCGATGCTTGGTCAACCAATTTCCATGCTGATACCAGAAGTTGTGGGGTTCCGGCTAACTGGAGAAATGGTTGAAGGAACGACTGCAACGGATCTGGTCCTGAAAGTCGTTCAGATGCTACGCGAAAAGGGGGTGGTCGGTAAGTTTGTCGAGTTCTACGGGCCCGGACTTGACAGTCTGCCGTTAGCCGATAGGGCAACCATCGCCAACATGGCGCCCGAATACGGCGCTACCTGCGGCTTCTTTCCTGTCGATGCTGAGACATTGCGCTATATGCACACCTCCGGTCGCGAAGAGTCCCGGATCGCGCTTGTGGAGGCATACGCAAGGGAGAATGGTCTCTGGCGCAGTCCCGACTACGAACCGGTGTTCACAGACGCTCTGGAACTGAACATGGGATCAATAGTCCCAGCCATCTCCGGCCCCAAGCGACCTCAGGATTTTGTTGCGCTCAGTGATGCGAAAGCCGCCTTCAGCCGCGAGATGGATGAAACGTTCAGGCGTCCTATCGACCGTGAAGTTCCGGTCATGGGTGAATCCTTTTCAATGTCCTCAGGAAAGGTCGTCATCGCGTCCATCACCTCCTGCACCAACACCTCGAACCCATATGTCATGATCGGAGCGGGGCTTGTCGCCCGCAAGGCACGGGCGCTTGGCCTCAACCGCAAACCCTGGGTCAAAACCTCTCTGGCGCCTGGCTCCCAAGTGGTCTCGGAATATCTCGAGGCTGCGGGGCTTCAGGACGATCTGGACAGCATCGGGTTCAATCTCGTGGGGTACGGCTGCACGACCTGCATCGGGAACTCCGGCCCACTCCAGCCAGAGATATCAGACGCTATCTCCGAAGGCGACCTGGTGGCGACCGCCGTTCTGTCCGGAAACCGAAATTTTGAGGGCCGAATCAGTCCGGACGTTAGGGCGAACTATCTGGCATCACCGCCACTGGTTGTCGTCTACGCACTCGCCGGCACGATGGATATCGACCTGACCAGGGAACCTGTAACGCAGGATTCCGAAGGAAGAGATGTGTTCCTCAAGGATCTCTGGCCCAGTCAAAAGGAAATCGCCGATCTTGTGCATAAGACCGTGACTCGAGAAGCCTTTGGCAGGAAATACGCCGAAGTCTTCACCGGCGACAGCAAATGGCGCTCGATCGAGACAACCGACAGCCTGACCTACAGCTGGCCGTCGACTTCAACGTATGTCCGTAACCCTCCGTATTTTCGGAACATGTCAGCCGAACCGGGAACGATTTCCGATATCAGAAATGCCAGAGTTCTTGCGCTTCTCGGAGACATGATCACCACGGACCACATCAGTCCAGCAGGGAGCTTCAGGGAAACCACGCCCGCCGGAAAGTATCTGGTTGAAAGGCAGGTGGCGCCTCGTGAATTCAACTCCTACGGTTCGCGACGTGGCAACCACGAGGTCATGATGCGGGGCACGTTCGCGAACATCCGGGTAAAGAACGAAATGCTTGACGGCGTTGAGGGCGGATTCACTCTCGGACCGGACGGGCAGCAGACGTCCATCTATGATGCTGCGGTGGCCTATCAGGAAACTGAAACGCCTCTCGTGGTGATCGCCGGCGAACAATATGGCGCAGGTTCCTCTCGCGATTGGGCAGCGAAGGGCACCGCCCTGTTGGGCATCAAGGCAGTGATCGCTGAGAGTTTCGAACGAATTCACCGATCCAATCTTGTTGGGATGGGTGTAGTTCCATTCGAGTTCATGGACGGCGAAAATCGGGAATCACTCGAACTGAAGGGTGATGAGACGATTTCGATCGTAGGTCTGGAAGGAGATCTGAAACCCCAGACCACTGCGGAATGCATCATCGTCTACGGCAACGGTGCAGAGAAGCGAATCCAGCTCAGGTGCCGGATCGACACAGAAGTTGAGATTGAGTATGTCGAGAATGGCGGAGTTCTGCACTACGTGTTGCGGAATCTTGCCAAGGCAGCTTAACGAGAGCAACGGAATTCCACCCGCGTATGGCCCGTCTGCGAGTGGAGGGGCCATGTGCGCAGCCGTGCGCCACCGCTGCCTCTTGGGCATGGTCTGCCTGCTGTGACCTGATGCACGCCATAAGGGCAACAGATCGATACGGTTGCTCTCTTCAGAAGTCGCCTTATCCGCATCCGTAGACCACGGACACTCGTGCATCCCAGAAGATGGCGTGGCAAAGTCCACTGCCTGCATAGAGCCATCTCCACTCGCGGCACTTCCTTTCTCCGCAGGAAAGGTTTCGAGCGCGGAAAGCAGTTCCTTGTGAGGCTCGCCCCCATCGGCCAAATGAACCGAGGCCAGGAACAACGCCCTTGACCAAGACCCGGTGCTGATGCGCAGGCTGCTGTTTGCGGCGGGTGCCTCCCAAGCGATGGAATCACCGCGCCCAATGCACGGTCGTATCCGGTAAAATGGCCATCACTGGTGCCAACATCGGATCTTGAACCTGCTTCGCTCTTTCCAGCGCATTGAGCTTTTCCTGTCCTACGATCAGCAGATGTTTGTTCAGGGCACTGTTCAGTATAGGAAGCGTCAGCGAAATACGCTGTTCCACCGGTCCGCCTCCTTGCTGGCGGATGGGTAGAAATGTAGGTGCGCTTTCCGCCATCGCCTGTTCCAACCCCTCCGACCCCGGAAACAGCGAAGCTGTATGCATGTCAGAGCCCATACCAAGCATCAATACCGAAAGCGGCAGGTGATTCCGCATTGCCCTGTCGAGTGTCTCGACCCAATCCCCGACTGGTTCATCATGGGGAATCACGGACAGGAAGTTTGCCCTTTCCGCCTGCCTGACCAGCAGCCGTTCGCGGATCATTCGGGAATTCGAGTTATCATCGCTTTCGGCAACCCAGCGTTCATCCGTTGGAAGAACCGCAACCCTGCTCCAGTCGAGTTCCACTGAGGAAAGCACGTCAAAGACCGGACCCGGCGTGCCTCCACCCGGCACGGCAAGCGATACGGAGCCGCAAACCGACAGTGCCGTCAACAGTTCATCGGCAATGCAGTTCGCAACCTCAACCATCATCGCGTCCGGACTTGAGTATTCAACGAACCGCATCACGTGATCTCTCTCCAACGACGACCTTCCCGGTGAAGCAGCATCAGCGCCTCTTCGGGGCCCGTGCTGCCTGGAACATAGGAATGCGGCCTGCCGCCGCGTATTGTCCAACCCTCAATAATCGGATCTGTCCAGGCCCATGCCGCCTCAACCTCATCGCCGCGCATGAACAATGTCTGGTTGCCGCGGACCATATCCATGATGAGCCGCTCATACGCATCGGCAACGTGACCTCCGTCGTCGCCAAATGCAGTGGCAAAGGACATATCAAGCGGCACCTCGATCAGACGCATCCCACCGGGACCTGGCTCCTTGATCGTCACCCACATCTTGATGCCCTCATTCGGCTGGAGGCGGATAACCAGGACATTGCCACTTCGGTTCGTATCGTCGCCAAAGATCGAATGCGGAGGATCCTTGAATACGACGGCAATTTCGCTTGTGCGGGCTTTCAGGCGCTTGCCGGTGCGCAGATAGAAGGGAGTTCCCTTCCATCGCCAGTTCGAAACCTGTATCTTCATGGCGATAAAGGACTCGGTCCAGGAATCCATGTTCTCAACATCGGTTTGGTAACTTTGGATACGTTCAGTTCCTGAATACTGTCCGCGAACGAGGTCGGTTCCCAGCACTGGATCAAGGGCGCGAATGACCTTCAGCTTTTCATCGCGGACGGCATCCGGTTCGAACCGGCTAGGTGGCTCCATCGCGATCAGGCAAAGCAGCTGCATCAAGTGGTTCTGGACCATATCCCGCATCGCGCCGGATCGGTCATAGTAGGCCCCTCGCCCACCTACACCGACCGTTTCAGCCACGGTGATCTGGATATGATCGACGAACTGTGCGTTCCAAAGCGGCTCGAAAAGGATGTTGCCGAAACGCACCGCCATTAGGTTCTGAACCGTTTCCTTTCCGAGGTAATGGTCGATTCTGTAGATTTGCCGTTCATCAAAGAACTGGGCGAGGGTGCTGTTAAGGTTCCGGGCGCTGTCAAGATCATGGCCAAAGGGCTTTTCGACGATGACTCGGCAGTCACTGTCGACGATGCCATGCCGATGCAAGCGCTCGGCCAGCGGAATGAAGACATCGGGCCCTACCGAGAAATAGAACGCCCGAACCATATCCTCGCGAAGCGCCAGACGCAGATCATTCCAGCCACTATCGCCGGTCGCATCGATCGAAACGTATCTCAGCTGCCGCAGGAAAGCCTCCACCTGAGCTTCGTCGTCGCGCCCCTGAATGGCAAAGTCTCGGACCGCATCGCGGGCAAAGCCGCGGAACATGTCGTCCGAGATGGGTTTCCGCGACACGCCGGTCACCCGAGCGGCTGCGGGTATCTGTCCCGTCCAGAATCTTCTGTAGAGACCAGGCAACACCTTTCTCCGCGCAAGATCGCCCGTGCCTCCGAAGATCACGAGATCAAATGGTTCCACCGGAATCACACGCGATGCCATAGAATCCTGCCGATATTCCGCCGGAACCGACGCGATGGTCCAGCACTGCTTCACGGAGAATCTACCATCCAATCACTTAACCACAACCGCAACTTCCTGGACTCGGGTTTTCTTGAGTGGATATTTTCGATAGCCTTCGGAGATGCCGGAATTCCTGCGCGGGGCAATTGATGAAAGATCATGATGACTTCACGACGTTCGGTGCGTTTGAGCATCCCCGGATCACGGCGCGTGGAGCCCGACGTGCATCCGTGGACCTTAACGAGCCACGCACGCTTTGGTTCAACACAGGAACGGTCTGCAACATCACCTGCGTTCATTGCTACATTGAAAGTTCGCCGACAAATGATCGACTTGCCTACCTTGAACTCAGTGATGTCGTTTCATTTCTTGATCAGCTTCGTGATATCGACTGGCCTGTTTGGGAGATAGGGTTCACAGGCGGCGAACCGTTCATGAATCCAGAGATAATTGAAATGGCGCGGGCTTGCCTTGAACGCGGTTTCGAAGTTCTTGTCTTGACCAATGCAATGCGACCGATGATGAGACCAAGGGTCTGGGCCGGGCTGGTGTCCCTGCATGAGGAGCATGGCGACAAACTGACACTGCGAATATCGTTGGATCACTGGTCGGCGGAATATCATGACCTGGAACGTGGTGACGGGACCTTCAGGGTAACGCTCAGTGGCATGCGCATGCTAAGGGACGCAGGAATTCGAATGACGGTTGCGGGACGCACTCTCTGGGGCGAGAGTCAGGATGAGGCCCGTGCTGGCTATGCCCGACTGTTTGCAGAGAACAACTTTGGAATCAGTGCCTATGACCCGATCGGAACAGTGCTATTTCCGGAGTTGGACGAGTCCGCGGAGGTGCCTGAGATCACCTCAGATTGCTGGGACATTCTGGACAAATCTCCGAACGACGTGATGTGCGCAAGCTCTCGTATGGTGGTCCGACGCAAGGGGGCCTCGAGGCCAGCGGTCGTTGCCTGCACCCTTCTTCCATACAGTCCTGAGTTCGAGCTCGGCGAAAGCCTAGTCGAAGCGGAATGCAAGGTTTACCTGAATCACCCTCACTGCTCGAAGTTCTGCGTGCTCGGCGGGGCGACCTGTTCGGCCTGACCGGTTAACTCCGAATGGCACTGTCATCTGTCTGCCATCATTGGAAATCCCACACCCAGAATTCCGATGCGGACCTCCTGGCAGCGCGTGAGTAAAACCCATTCGAATGGCCCGTGCGATTGATGGGTCGCTGGACACCCCAAGACCATCAGGAATTGACCTGATGGAGTCATCGCAGATACCTCAGTGTTGGCAGTTTCCTGAGAAGGAATCGAGCCCTGTCGATAGCTGCGGGAATGGCCGATGTTGCACGTCAGAATGGAAGTGAGGTTCCAATTCGAGTCTGCCCGACCGCTTTGCGCATGGACCGCGGGGCTTTCCCATAGTGACGAGCGCATAGGGCAATGGTCTTCGGACCCGTTGGTGAACCGCGTTCAGTCAACCTGACAGTGGTGGCCTGTCCTGAAGATCCTCCCGGGCATGGATCCCTTCGCGCACAATGCGCATCCGCTCGGCGGGATAGGGTCGGAGCAATGCGCGCGCGTCCCCGGGATCGCCTTCCAACCATGTGTCATGGTCAGCTGAATCGGGAATGACCGGCATACGGCGTGGGTGGACAGCCGCGACCAGTTCATTCGGAGCGGTCGTGATCACCGAATACGTCAGCAGGTTCCCGACCCCGTGCCCCACCGCGTCCGGCGTCGCCCGCCAGGGTCCGGCGAACGCGAACGGTGGTCGTCCACCAACCTCCCTGCCTGCCGCCATCCCGAACCAGACGTAGGTCGTGGGACCCCTGCCCCCCATCCCGCGGAACGAGGTGGCCCGCACCGGGCAGCGCCTTTCCCCGAAGCTCGACCGCGAGAGCGGGACCCTTGCCACCCTGTCGTCCCGGGCACTGTTTCAGGCAGCTGGCCTGACCGGACGCCCATCGAATCTGGAACGTTTCGGTGCGGGAAACCCCCAACCCATGTTCAGGAGTTCGCGGGCGCCCTTCCCATCCGTCTGGCGCACAACCGGCGCCATGGCCGTCGGCCAGATGGCTGGCAGCGCCGGGGCGTTTCCAAACGAACTGCGCCTTTCCTCAACCCGGAACAGCCGTCTCATCTCCTCCGCTGTCGTAAAGTTTGAGTAAAGATTGCACATCCGCTGTGCCTGTTCCCCAATGTCTGGGGGCTTATAACTAATAGAGCCTCTTGCACAATTACTGCGGTTCGGTCAGCCGCGGCAAGCCTATCGGTTCCGTCAGGGCGCGGCACCGGATCCGGCGGGTGCCCGAGGCGTCCGCACGGCCCGAGATGTGGCGGAATGCCGCAGTCCGTGGCCCGTCGGGCACTGTCCGCGCACGGCTGGCCGCGCCGTCCGGTGCTGCCTGAACCGGCGGTGTCAGATGGTGAGCCGCATCAGCTGCCCGCCCGTCAGGGCCAGCACGCCAAAGAACAGGTGGCAGGCCACCCTGGCGTGCCCCCGGACGCGGACGTGCCGGGCGCCGTGGGAGTCCCTGGGGCGGAGTTCACCCGCCCGCCGCTGGATCGCTGCCGGTGGCGGACGCGGTCATGGCGGATGTGGCCCGCTTTCCCCTTCGCCAGGGCCGCGTCGCGGCGCGGGTTGGTGTCGGTGATCGCCACGCGTCCCGTCAGGCAGGCGTGGAACCCGATCTCCAGGGAATCACAGGCGGCGTCCATGAGCTGGTGGCAGTGGTCCACCCGCAGCGGGATGGCGGCCTGGCTGTCGCGCGGCGAAGCGGAGGTCAGGATGCAGCTGATGGGGACGTCGCCGTCGGCCGCGTCGATATGCGGTCTGTACCCCCTCCAGCTCTCCCTGTACCCCCTGGAGTTGCGCTTCGTGCCGGTGTCGCAGGCCTTCGGCAGCCCGTCGGCCATCCCCTCCGCCGTCATCCCGTCCGGCGGCTGCCGCTCCAGCCGGGTCGGCTCCCTCGGCCTCTCCTCCCCCTTTTTCGGGCGTCCGCGCTTTCGCTTCGGCCTCCCCTCCGGCTTCGGCTTCGGCGCCGGTCTCTCCCGCCCGACGGTCGCCGTGGAGTCCCGGGAGATGTGCCCGACGACCGAGCTGGCGTACGCGGCGCGGCCCGGCGCCCCGTGCATCCGCTCCGGCAGCCGGGTCTTCGCGAACCAGGGGAGGGCCCGGGAGAAGGCCGGTTCGCCGGGAACCTCCGACACGCGCGACCATCCGACCGGACGCCGCAGCGTCGGGTCGTACAGCAGCCGGTCGACCAGGACCACCGTGGTCGGCATGTCCCACACCGCCCTGGCGACGAAGGCCCGCGCCAGCGCCCTGCGGTCCCGCAGCGGCCGCCCGGGAACGGCAGGGCATGCCGCGACGAACCGTTCGACCTCGACCAGACCGGGAACCCGGGCGAAGCGCTGGCGCCGCTCCAGCAGCGGACCGATCTCCTCGGCAAGCGCCGGGAAAGGTTCCCCCTGAAACCGCTGCCAGGCATCTGATAGAGTTGATCGCAGGGACATGGGGTCGCCTCCTCGACATGTTGTGGATTGGACACCTTCAACATACCGTGGCGGGTGGTTCCAGGTCCAGGCCGGAGCTTCAAAAAGCCGCCTGATCCAGGGAAAACCGCTCGACCGGGGAGTTTTGCAAGAGGCTCCGGTCTTGTAAATTTCCTCCACGCCCCATCTCCCGTGGTACATGCCGGACAGCGCCCGGACGCGCCCGCCGTCGTGCAGGGACGTGGCGAGGCGGCCTTCCTGGTCGGGCTGCTCAATGCACCGGCCTTGAGGCGGGCGTTCGCCGAATCCCGATCAAGCGGACGGGATTTCCATCAGGGCCCATGGCGATTCGTTCCGATCCCGAGATTCAGCAGGAACGAGAGCGGCCATCGCTTGGTCGCGGACTTGACGCGCGAGGCCGAGAGGACGGCGGCCGAATGCGTTGGGACCGTGGAAAACGGTGCAGGTCAGCAGGCCATGTCGAACGTCGAACAGTATCCGCGATGCCTTGACCGCGAGCGGGCTGTTCGACAGGCTTGACGCCGCAGCGGCGGAGATCCTGCCGGACCATGTCGGAACATGACCAACCGTATCGACCGGGCCGAAAAACGGAAGTCGGACGTTTCCCCTGGACGGCGGACCGACATGAGGCAGGTTTCCCAGTGCTGCATTGAAAGGTCCGGGAAATGCCCGCCGCCCCGTCGTTGCGGGCTGCGTCTCGGTGGCGCCGATGTTGTCGCAACTCGCCCTAGGCCTGGTGAACGGCTGACAGGAACCGGGATGTCCGGCGCTCGCGGGACAGGCCGGGGCCGTCAAGGACCGTCGTCAAGGCCGCCGGCCTCGCCGAACTCGGGCCGGCTTTCCGGGAAGTCCGGAAAGCGTCCCCCGCCGTCAAGGACGGGGCGGAGGGCGGCCATGGCCTCCATCCTGTCCACGGGGATGCCGCAGGCGTTGACAGGCAAACCGCCAAGCATCGGTTCCGGCAGCTTCAGCAGGAAAGCCTCCGCGGAATCCAGCGCGACGAACGCGGATGTCTTGATCTCGCCCTCGTTCTCGCAGTCCAGGGCCTCGCGAAGCTCCTCGATCTCCTCGTTGGGCGTCGCGGACGTCCTGTGGCGGGCCCTGTCGACGAGTTCGAGCGGAGACACGCGTCCGAGCTTGGCAGCAGCGGCCAGGAACAGCGGGCCAAGGGGGCAACAGTGTCGCGAGACCAGGACCATGTCCGCCACATCGCGGGCCTTCATCCTCGAAGCTGCGGCGATGACCTTGTTCACCGCGAGGTCAGAGCGGTGCAGCCGGACCCCCCAGAGCGGATCCACCACGAGCGGGAAGTAGCGCATCCGGGTCTCGCCCATCCACTGGACGATGGTTTCGCGCCGGGATTCGTCTCGGACCCTGGCCTCGACGCAGCCCCAGAGATCGTGATCGACGAAAACGTCGAGTCCGTCATCCTCAAGCGCCCGGACATCCTTCCTGACAAGCGGGTCGATCGCCTTTTCGTCGTCATGAAAGACGTCAAGATCGTCCGAAAGCCGTTTCCAGTGCTCGTTGAGGACGGCCCCGCCGGCGAAGTAGCTTCCTTCCGACCTGTTCGCGGCCATGAGCTTCGTGGCGCGCGCCTGCAGCTCGGTCAGCATCGTCCGTCGAGCTCGTCCGCCGCGGCCAGGAGCCTGCGTCCGAGAACGTATCCCGCGTAATCGGTCCTTTCCATGACCGCCTTGCCCACGGTGCGGAGACGCCTCGGGAGCGGGCGTCCCTTGACGGTGCTCTCGGAGATGTTCTCGAAGATCTTCAGGTGATACCGTTCCTCGGCCTGGGCCAGGAGGGCGGCGGCGTCTTCATCTGCCATGGATGAACCTCCGGTTTGCAAGGCGCCGGCCGGTCCGGCGCTGCGCACCATAGGCCCTGGCCGGACGGAGGGCAAGGGACGGGCGAAGCGCAAGCGCCGGTTCGCCCGGCGGGCGATGAGCCCAGGTCCGGCCAGGCCGTCATGAACCTGCACGAAGCCCGCGCTTGAAACATCCGGCCTGAAATGCCATTGTCCGGGCCATGTCAATGACGGCTCTCGACTTCTACGCCCATCATGGCTCCACCAGTTATGGGCCTCTTGCCTCCGTCCGGTTGCGCGAGATCATCCTTGGCACCGTTCCGTCAGGGGAGGAGATTCCGCGCGTCTGCCAGGCCCTGACGGAAACGGCGGGATACAAGGCCTATGAGATGTCCGAAGAGCTCGGAATCGAGGTCGAGGACATCGACGCCAGGACCAGGGATCTCTACGGCTGCGGACTGCCGCCATGACGACGGGCCCATGTCGTTCAACGGCGTCAGGAAGCACAGGTTCATGAAGGCCGCTGGCCATGTGCCGCCTGGCGCGTGGGAACGGATTGCATGACGGTTCCGCATCCGATCCCTTACCAAGGCAGCAAGCGCAAGCTGGCTCCTGCCATTGACCGGTACCTGCCGGACAGGATCGGCACGTTCTGCGAACCGTTTCCCGGGTCAGCGGCAATGACGACCTTCGCGGCGCATCATCGCCGCGCATCCCGTTTCGTGATTGCTGACAGTCTTGAGCCGATGGTGAGCCTCCTGCAGGCAATCGTGGAAGAACCCGAAGGCACGGCGGAAAGATATCGCGATCTGTGGCGGGCACAGCCAAGGGAGGATGATCAGCACTTCCATCGGATCAGGGATCGTTTCAACGAGCACAAGGATCCGGTCGACCTGCTCTACCTGATACCAAACCAAGTAAATGCCCCATTCCAGTCCGAAGTGCAACACCAGTGGCGGTGGTGACCGGTTCCGCTGCCGCATGATGTTGCGGATCGGCCAGCAGGCGGCGACAGTCCCTGTGACGAAACAGGAGAGACTGCCATGCCCGAAGGCCAGCGCCACCTGACCCATGAAGAGAGATGCCGGATCGGCGCGCTGAAGGAAAGCGGGCTCTCCGACGGGGCAGTCGCGGCCCATCCGGGCCGTGACCGCCCGTCGGTCTGGCGGGAGCTGCGCCGGAACGGCGGGGATTCGGGCTACAGCCCCGGCGAGGGGCGGGGGAAAGCGGAGGCGCGCCGCGGCGGGGCGTCGTCTGTCCCGAGGAAGATGACTGCGGAGCGCCGGGCGCATGTGGAGACGTGGCTGACGGAGGGCTGGAGTCCGGAGCAGACCGCGGGACGGCTGCGTCTGGAGGGCGGCTGGGCGGTGAGCCGGCAGTGGACATCCGGGTATCTGAAGGCCGACAGGAAGGCGGGCGGCGGGCTGTTCCCGCTGCTGAGGCGGCGCGGGAAAAAACCGAACTGGAGGGGCGGGCGGCACTCGGGCCGGGGCCACATCCCGGGCCGGGTGGACATCTCCGAGAGGCCGGAAGGGGGTGGACAGGATTTCGACGTCGCGTCCGTCCGGGCTCCGGTCGGGCGGCGGCCCTGCGCTGCCCGGAAAGCGCCGATAGGCTCTCCCGCGAAGGGGCTCCAGCCGTCCCGGGCCCGGAATCACCGGCGCCAGGGGGCCGGAAATCCCGCCTTCCGGCCATTTTCCCCGCCCGGGCGGGGAAAATGGCCGGTGTTGCACTTCGGACTGGAAGTGGGGGTGGAAAGACTTTCCCAGCCTGGAATCAGAACCAAGACCCAAAGGAGCGCGGTCGCCAGATGAAACGCGTTCCAAGGCCAAAGAAATTCAGGCACTCAGGTCAAGACCTTGGACGTGCTGAATGGACGATGCCAGATCGGGGCGGGCTCCGCTGGGCGCAACGGCGCCCAGTTGCCACGCCTATCTCGAGTTCCCCATTCAAGGTCGTTCAACCGTCCCTCCCCTCTCTGCGCTGACCACGCGATGAAAATTTGAACACTTTCGGTTCATTTCGATAAGCTGTTGACACGCCTTTGTTCAAGGCTAGAGCTTATGGTGAGGCAATAAAGTATCAAAACGCCTCATGAGGAACTGATTCTGAGATGAAATGACATGAAACGTCCAACGATTCCCGATCTTGCCGCTGCGGCAGGCGTATCCGTGTCGACAGTGAACCGTGTCCTGAGCAAGTCGGAAGCCGTCCGTCAACCCACTCGGGAGCGGGTCCTGGAAGCCGCCGAGAGAATTGGGTTCTACGGATTGGGGGCAATTGAACACGCCGTTCATAGTGGGAAGGAAACTCACCGCCTTGGCGTGCTGCTTCAGCACGTTGGGCGCAAATTCTACCGCAATCTCGGCACCGCCATCAATGCAGCTGCTGAACGGTTCCAGGGTGGTCGCGTCGAGCTGACGTTGAGATTTCTGGAGAGTCTCTCCCCGAGGAAATAGCCGCCAGCATTCAGGCCCTGGGAGAAACGTGCGAGGCCATTGCGGTGGTCGCTCCACAGCACCCTTTGGTAGCGGACGCAATCGATTCGGTAATTGACCAAGGTGTTCCTGTAGCGGGCCTGATCGGACCACTTACTGCAAGGGGAAATGTCAGTTTCATCGGTCTCGACAATTGGAAGGTTGGAAGAACTGCCGCATGGGCATTCGACAAGATCGTGCGAACGCCGGGCAAGATCGGAATCCTGGTCGGCAACCATAGATTCCGAAATCAAGAGATGAATGAAATAGGTTTCCGATCCTACTTCCGTGAGCACAACGATGAATTCACGCTGCTTGAGCCACTTTCCACTTATGAAACCGCCGCCGTCGCACGAGAGCACGTCGAAAAGCTCCTAAGGCAGCATCCGGACCTATGCGGTCTCGTTGTTTCTGGTGGTGGAATCACAGGAGCAATCGCTGCACTTCGCGACTCTCCGAGGCGTGATGACTTTGTCGCCGTTGGCTATGAACTTTTCGACGATACCCGTGCGGCCCTGATCGACGGGACACTGTCCATGGTTATTTCGCACCCAATGGAAAAGCTTGCTTACGAGACTATCGCCACGCTGGTGAAGGCAAAGGGAGGAGGGCCTGATGCCGGTGCCCGGTGGGTTGCTTTCAGTTTCGACATTTACACCTCGGAAGGTGTCTGAAATCACGTCCAACCGCCACCTTTCCATTTCAAATCGAGGTCCGTCGGTGAGACCGTGAACCGCCCCATTGAATTGGTTTCCGGCACCCTTATAACCGAAGATCTGGCTCCGAAACGGCGGGAGTCCCGTCTGTGGAGAGGCAATCCGCGTTTTCCGGGCAGCGCGTGCATCCTGCAGCTCTCCCGGTGGTTCAGGTGCCGGTAGCCCTCGGGCATTGCTCTCTCCCTCGTTCGAATACCGGGACTGTCGCCGCTTCCTGGCCGATTGGCAGGATCATGCGTCGGAAAAACCGGTCATCGCCGCCACCGGTGTTGCACTAGGGTGGAATGGGGCACACATGAGCAGGTTCAATATGGCTAACTCCGCATCTGAAGCGGACCTTATCATACGATTCCAGATGTGACAGATGGTAGGGGCACACGATTGCGACCGGCCCATTTACGAGGTTTTCCCGGAGCTCGGCTGGAACGAGGGTTCGAGGAAAAATCGCCGATGGCGTCAGGCGGCTCGACAAAGGCCTGCCCGCCAAGGACGTCTACGACATCTGGATTCTCAGCCGGTCATTCAATTTTGATAATGACAGGCCTGCAAAGCCTGTCGCCGCGACTTCCCTGCGGCGCAAGACGCCGAAACCGATCGAATTGACAGACCCCCGTCATGCCTTGATCCCCTGCAAACGGCACCATCGCCAATTCGGGAGACGCGGGTTTCAATTGTGGAATCGCCATGCCCTGCCCTGTTTTCCCGCTCAGTAGACAAGTTCGTACAAGCCGCATATCTCCACCTCGGTCTTCCCTTCGAGGAAAGCCATTTCGCCCTGCTTATGCTTGAGATAGATGTCGGCGAAGGTAGGCGGAAACCAAGCTGTCACACCTCCGTCACCAGCGAAGGCGTCGAGTGCGGCGGGAAGAGTCTGCGGTAGCCCGATAATGCCGCGCGCCGTCAGGGCGTCTGTCGATAGGAGCGACAGATCCTCCTGGGTTACCGCCGGGCCTCGCAGCTCTTCCTCGACGCCCTGGACTCCCGCATGAACGATTGCCGCAAGCGCCAGATATGGGCTAGCGGCTGCATCCGCGGCGCGGTACTCGAAGTTGAACTGCTCGGCGCGGGCGACATCGCTAAGGTTGGAGACCGGACATAGGCGCACCGCCGCCTCGCGGTCGCGATATCCGAGATTGTTGAAAGCGGCACTCCAGCGATGCGGTGTCAACCTGGTGTAGGAGACCGTGCTCGGAGCGGTCAGCGCCACGATGCGGTTGAGATACTTGAGTACGCCGGCAATGAACCGGCCAGCTACCTGACTCAGACCATACTCGCCGTTTTCATCAAAAGTCGCCGGCTTGCTGTCGCGATCACAAAAACTCAAATGAATATGGACGCCGTTGCCAACACCGGACGGATCACGCAGCGGGGTAAAGCTGGCCTGTCGACCCATCCGTTCGGCCGTAACACGAACCAACTCCCGCAGGATGACGGCATGATCGGCGATCGTTACACCAATCGCGGGACCCATGGTGACCTCATATTGGTCGACACCGTATTCCTTCATGAATGTGTCGGGCTTCAGCCCGGCATCACGCATCACTGCGGTCAGAGTTTCCCCGAATTGCCGCGCTGCGCGGAAACCCGAGGTGGTGTAGGCACTGCCAAGCGGGCAATTGCCGCCGACAAAATGGAACTCGTGCTCAAAGGCACCATATAATGTCAGCCCGGTAGCCGCCGTGAGCCGCTCCAACGCCGATTTCAGGATCGAGCGGGTGCAGCATTCCCAAGGCGTACCTTCTGTCTCAAGGATATCGCCGAAGATAAAGCGCTCTTCAGGCAGACCGTCGTCGAACTGGGTCTCGACCATCGTGGCGGTGTCAGGGATCAGAACCAGGTCGCCGAGCGCACCATATGGACTGTCGGCGATCACATCGAAACAGGTGATCTGGACGTTGGTCGGCGTCCATCCGATGCCGCGTTTCAGCCTTTGTTCCAAATCACCGGCAGGAAACGCCTTGCCGCGCACTTTGCCCGCAATATCGCTGGTCGCGGCCATGACCATCGGTTCAGCTTTCATTTTGTTTCAAATCCTGTTGCAGGCGCAGACCACCCCACGCCTTGATACTTTGCTGTGTCGCACCCCAGTCGCAACCCTCCACGCGCTTAACAGCGGCTTCCGTCATGCGGTCGCCGGGCAGTCGGAGTCCCACATTCGGCCGGCATAGCCATGAACCCGCCTGCATGGCCTGAAACCGGCGACAGACATTTATCGATGACGGGGACGACCAGTACACCACGCTCCCCAAATCCGCTTCGGGCAAGCCTGACAAGGCGCTTCTCTTAACAACGGAATTCCACCATGTAGAGGACATCGCGAAATCGAAACATCAATGGAACAGTCACAATCACCACGCCATCCAGATTATGGAACGCGGCCCGTAACTTTCGATACAGAACACCGTGTTCTCCTGTATCCACGTTCCTTCAGAGAACGGGCACGCGGGCTGAGGGAGGTGTTGAACGTGATCGCCCGGTGCGCATTTTTCCGTCTATCATCACGGCCGCGATGCCGGGGATGTTGCCCATCGCCATTGCACCAAGTACGTCGTCGCCCGCCGACCCGCCCGGGCGGTCCATGAACACCAGGTCAGCCGGCCGGCCCGCCATCAGGATCCCCTGCGCAAGACCCCGTCGCTTGGCGACGTTTCCGCTGCCACAGCACCATGCCTGTTCGGCCGGAAGACCACCGAAACTTGCCAAGAGTGTCGCCATGCGCAGCATCCCATTTGGTTGCACACCCGAACCAGCGGGGGCGTCTGTCCCAATCAGAAGGTCAGCCAAACGGCCCTCTGACTGCGCCCCCTCCAGCGCGACCAAAGCCGACTTCTCGTTGCCGTTATGCACAGCCTCGAGAGCACCTCTTGCGTTGCGGCATAGCTCGCGGACCGCCGCGTGCGAGATCGAGGTTGGGCCGCCGTTGATGTGGCTGACGACATCGGGCTGTGCCGCGAGCACGTCTTCCTCCGTCACATGGTGCGAGCCCGCAATGGACGGCCCGCCAGTGTGCATGATCGTCTCAATCCCCAGCTCTCGGCACCAGCCGGTCACGCGCGCTGCATCCGGACCCTTGGCCACGGTACCAAGACCGATCTCGCCGATATGCCGGATGCCCGCCGCCTTCAAATCGGCATAGAATTCGCAGTCGAAGTCAAGTTCCGGCACCGGTGCGCCAGCAATTACCTTGGCCCCAGAGGAACGGAAACTGGCAAAGCAGCGCTGCGCCAGCATAGCTAGCGCCTTGACACCTTCCGCATCTTTGGGTCGGCCAGGCAAGTGCACCTCGCCTGCCGAGATAAAGCTGGTGACGCCGCCGTTTACGTTCATCTCAATCCAGCCAATCTGGTTCTGGCGTGGGGTCCAGTCACCAAAGACAGGATGGCAGTGCCCATCGATCAGACCGGGCGCGACAGCACAACCGGCGGCATCAATCGTTCGATCTGTATCGCCTGCCTCAAAGCCGACGATCACGCCATCTTCGATCAGTAGGCAGTCGCTTTCCGCGATCGGCTCATCCAAATCCCCGGTCAGAAGTAGACCGATATTGCGAATGAGTGTGCGACCTCGTTCTGGTGCGTCCTTTGGTGCGTCAGCCATTTGATCTCCCTTCTGCTTTCATCATGTTACGCCGCATTTCCCGCATTGGTCGAATTTCGATCCCTTCATGAACCCACTTCCGTTCCGAAGTGCAACACCGACCATTCCCGCAGCGAGGGCAGAGCCCCGGCCGAGGGAACGGCCCAACCGCCGGGCGATCGCCGGATTCGACAGCCCGCTTTCCTTCAGCGCGTACATCCGGCATCTCCTCATATGGGCCAGGTGGCGGTATCCCTTGGGCATGGCGGTCTCCCTCTCTCAATCAAAGGGACTGTCGTCTCTCCTGACCGATTCATAACATCATGCGGCCGCAAAACCGGTCACCACCGCCAATGGTGTCGCACTTCAGGGTGGAACGGTGGCGAGTTTCATTTCCCGGCCTGGACGGGATGTGTGGTTGGCTTGCTTTACGGTGTTTTCCGGGCGGCGGTGAAACACGAGTTGAAATCAGGATAGCTTTGCGAGCAGTTTCAGGAAAGTCTCGCGTTCCGAAGCGCTGAGAGGCCTAAGCGTTTCCTCGGTGATCCTGTGTCCCGCTTCGTAGAGCGTGTTCGCAAGCGGCTTTGTATACTCTGTCAACGCTATGAGCGAACGTCGTCTGTCGGCAGGATCAGGCTTGACCTCCACCAGGTTGCGGCTCCGCAGCCGGTCCACAACGCCCTTTACGGTCGCTACGTCCATCGCGGTCTTTCGACCCAGCTCGTTTTGGGAGCATTCCCCAAGTTCAAACAGTTTCACCACCACAGAAAACTGCGTCGGGGTCAGGTTCAAGGGGGCAAGTGATTGAAAAATGACAGCATGCCGCTGCCCCGCAACGCGCATCATATACCCTACCTGATCTTCCAGGGTATATGGTTTGCTTGACTTTTCCATTTTCTGTGGCGCCACCTGTAGCCTGTCTTCGGTACGTTTCTGTATCTGTGATGCCTACCGTAGATCAGTGGGCCATTAAAGACTGAACAGAGTTACGACGAGACCTCTCCATGCCACCGAACACTGTGCCAAGTCCCGGTTACGCAGCGAGATATGTATCGCGAATGTCTGGCTGCGCACCGAGATCTTCCAAGGTACCGATGAATTTCTGCTCCCCGCTTTCGATAATCACGGCGCGGTCGGCAACTGCCTGGGCAAAATGAAGGTTCTGCTCGGAAAGCAGGATCGTCAGACCTTCGGACTTCAGCTGACTGATCACCTGCGCCATCTGCTCGGCAATGACCGGGGCCACGCCTTCGCTCGGCTCGTCCAGAAGAACAACGAGCGGATTGCCCATAAGCGTACGCGCGACGGTCAGCATCTGCTGTTCGCCGCCCGAAAGCGCCTTACCACGGTTGTTGCGTCGCTCTGCCAGGTTTGGAAAGAGGTCGAACAACATCTCATGGGTCCAGGTCACGGCACCGTCTCGCTTGGGCTGCTGACCCACCATGAGGTTTTCCGCCACCGTTAGGTCCGTGAACACACGACGGTCTTCGGGGACGTACCCGAGACCCAGCTTGGCGATCCTGTGTGGCGGAAAGCCCGAGATTTCCTCTCCCTGGAACTTGACCGAACCCGTCGCCGTACGAACCATTTGCATCACCGACTTCATGGTTGTTGACTTGCCTGCCCCGTTACGGCCGAGCAAGGCAACCACCTCGCCACGGGGCACATCAAAGCTCAGGTCGCGCAGTACATGGGCCTTGCCGTAGAAACTGTTGATCTTCTCGACCTCAAGCACGGGCTGTCTCCTCATCGCCAAAGACGGTGCCGCCGCCCAAGTACACTTCCTGGACGCGTTCATTGTTCCGGATTTCTTTCGCATTGCCTTCGGCGATGAGTTGACCGCGGTTCAGCACCATGATCCGATGTGAGTGGGCAAAGACCACGTCCATATCATGTTCGGTAAAGAGCACGCTCACGCCTTTGTCCGCCACGATGTCTGAGGTCAGCTTCATCAGGCCAACGCGCTCTTTGGGGGCCATGCCAGCTGTGGGTTCGTCCATCAGCAGCACTTTTGGATTGTGGGCTAGCGCGATGGCTAGCTCCATGCGTTTGAGATCCCCATAGGCCAGCACCGCGCAGTGGCGATCAGCCTGATCGGCCATGTTGACCAGACTCAATAGCTCCATCGCTTCGTCCCGATGTCTTCTGTGAGCGTAGTGCAGGAAACGCATGATCTCCCGGTGATGCGACATCAGCGCCATCTGCACATTCTCGACCACTGTCATCGATGCATAGGTCGCGGTAATCTGGAAGGTGCGGCCGACACCTTTGCGCCAGACATCACGAGGCAGCATCCCCGTGATGGTCTCACCGCCCAGTATCACCTCGCCTTTCGTCGGCTTCAACTGGCCCATCAGCATGTTAAAGCAGGTGCTCTTGCCCGCACCGTTGGGGCCGATCAGGGCCAGGAGCTCTCCTTGGTCCAGGGTGAAGGACACATCATCCACAGCGACAATGGCGCCAAAGGCTCTGGTCAGCCCTCGTGTTTCCAGGACAGTGGCCATTACTGATCCCGCACTTTCAGAAGGCTCATACGCTCCAGACCGATACGGAGGCTGCCGACAATGCCATTGGGCGCGGCAATCACCACAAAGATGATGAGTAGGCCCATCAGCAGACGCCAGTACTCAAACTTCAGCAGCACTTCTTCGATGCCCTTGAAGAAGCCAGCGCCAACAACGCCGCCCGCCAGCGTCTTCACACCACCCAGGAAGACAACGATCAGCGCGTCGAAACTGCGGGCGATCTCCAGCTCATTGGGGAAGACCGAGCCTTTGGAGAAGACAAACAGCGCCCCCGCAAGCCCGCCCATGAACCCGGCAAAGCCAAACGCGATCAGCTTGATCCTGCGCGTGTCGATGCCCATCGCCTCGGCCTGTCGTTCGCTGTCACGAGCGGCGCGGAGGGCGTAGCCAAAGGGCGAATGCGCGACATGGCGCAGGATGAGGATCCCAGCCACGGCCAGAATGAGGGTGAAATAGAAGTACACGGTCGTTTCATTCAGCCAATCCGCTGGCCAGATGTTCACAAGGCCATCATCGCCTCCGGTCACATCGCCCCACTGAAAGACGAGGCTCCAGACCAATTGGGCAAAGGCAAGCGTCAGCATGGCGAAATAGACACCGGTCAGGCGTAGGCAGACCCACCCGATGGCAAGCGCGGCCAGACCCGCGCCCATAGGGGCGAGCAAAAAGGCCAGTTCCATCGGGCTGTCCGCATGGGTGATCAACAGCGCTGCCACGTAGGCCCCACCACCGTAGTAGGCCGCATGGCCAAAACTGACGAGCCCGCCCGTTCCCAACAGAAAATGCAACGATGCAGCGAAGAGGCAGAAGATAAGCACATCGGTCGCGAGCACCTGGCTGTAGACCGAGCCAAGGAACGGCAAGCACGCCAGCAATGAAATCCCGGCCGCCATAATCATCCGCACATTGCGGGAGGCGGGCTTGATCGGACGTTCAGGCTCGCCCACCTGCCCATGTTCACCTGCAACCTCTTCGCGACCGAAGAGACCGTAGGGGCGGATCATCAATACTATGATCATCACGACAAACATCAGCACCAATGTCGATTGCGGAAGGTAGCTCACGCCAAAGACGTTGAGGACCGAGATGATAATTGCCGCCAGATAGGCACCCGGCAGCGATCCCATGCCCCCAATCACAACCACCACAAACACCGGTGCGAGGATGTTGAAATCCATCAAGAGATCCGCCCCACCCTTGGGCAACTGCAAAGCACCGCCAAGCCCGGCCAGCGCGGAGCCCAGAGCGAAGACGCCGGTGAAGAGCCAGGCCTGGTTCACGCCGAGTGCGCTGACCATTTCTCGATCCTGGGTCGCGGCGCGGACCAGAACGCCCAACCGGGTCCTGGTCATCAGATACCACAGCGCCAACGCGACAATCGGTGTGATGATCAGCAGGACGATGTCATATTTCGGGATCGGCTCACCCATGATCCGGTAGACACCGCGCAGCCCCGGTGCGCGAGGGCCCAGCAGGTCTTCGGGACCCCAGATCAACAGCACCAGGTCCTGGATCACCAAAATCACGCCAAAGGTCGCCACCAGTTGGAACAGTTCAGGTGCCCTGTAGACCGGCCGCAGAACCAGCATCTCGATCACGATTCCAACCATTCCCACAACGATACCGGCCAGAAGAATGGAGATCCAGAACCCGATCCCCGCAGGCAGATAGTCCGGCAGGATGTGCATCAGCGAATACCCGGTATAGGCCCCGATCATATAGAGTGAGCCGTGGGCAAAATTCACAATCCTCGTCACGCCAAAGATCAACGATAGGCCGCAGGCGACCAGGAACAGGGAACTGGCGTTTGCAAGTCCCGTAAGAATCTGTGCGACGAAAAATTCCATCGGTCAGAGGTCTTTATTTATATTTTTGGGAGTTGGCACGCCGGTATGGGGCGCGATGCATATGCCTCGCGCCCCGAGTGTGGACGTTACCCGGCCGGGCGCAGGGCGCTGACCTCTTCGTCGGAAGGCAGGTAGTCCGCACCGTTCCTGTAGGTCCAGTCGACCATGACGCCTTTGCCGTCCTTCACCGCGGTCGTTCCAACCCAGGCACCAGCGGTCGAC
The DNA here is from genome assembly GCA_965203605.1 of Paracoccaceae bacterium. GTDB lineage: Bacteria > Pseudomonadota > Alphaproteobacteria > Rhodobacterales > Rhodobacteraceae > JAPOUP01. Next base: position 1,431,125 of record OZ241902.1, read on the forward strand.
TGGTTGTCAATCGAGCGGAAGGTGATTTCGCCCATAGGCGTGGCAACCTGAAGGTCCTCGAAGGCCGCGCGGATTGCCTCGGTCTCGGTCGAGCCAGCCTTCTCCAGCGCCGCCACGATGGACTGCACGGTCATGTAGCCCACGAGCGAACCAATGCGCGGATGGTCATCATACCTGGCTTGATAGGCTGCGACGAATTCACCGCCCGGACCGTCGTTGATGTCCTGCCAGGGATAACCTGTCACAACCCATCCTTCAGGTGCCTCTTCGCCAAGCGGATCGATATACTCGGGCTCACCCGACAGAAGGCCGTAGACTTTCCGGCCATCAAACAGACCGCGGTCCGTCCCATCGCGCACGAACTTGGCGAGGTCTGGGCCGAAAGTCACGTTATAGATCGCATCGGGCTTTGCGCGCTCCAGCGCCTGCACCTCTGCGCCTGCGTCGATCTTGAACACGGCGGGCCATTGCTCGGCAACGAATACAACCTCTGGCTTCAATGCGGTCAGAACGGTCTTGAAAGCCGCAACCGCGTCCTTGCCATAGGCATAGTTCGGCGCGATGGTGGCGTATCTGACAGCGTCTGTCTTGGCGGCCTCTTCGGCGAGCATCGCGGCCTGCATGTAGGTCGAAGCGCGGAGGCGGAAGGTATACGGGTTGCCTGCCGACCACACGAGCGCATCGGCCAGAGGCTCCGAGGCCAGGTAGACATAACCCTTCTCCGCGGCGTGGCTGGAGATCGCCAGACCGACATTCGACAGGATCGTGCCGGTGATCATGACCGTCCCCTCGGATGTCATCAGCTCTTCGGCGATCTTTATGGCCTCGCCGGGCTTGCCCTGATCATCACGGAACACAAATTCGAGAGGGCGGCCAAGCACACCGCCTGCCGCGTTCACCTCTTCCAACGCGAGTTCAATACCCAGCTTGTAGGGGCCCGCAAAGGCGGCCATGCGCTTGTAGTGGTTGATTTCACCGATCTTGATCGCATCGTCCGCAAGGGCCGGGGATGCGATGGGCAGCGCTGCCGCCGTTGCCAGCCCGAGTAGCGCCTTAAGAAATGTCTTGCGTTTCATTGTGTCCTCTCCTTTGTTCTATGTGTCACCATCCACGAAGACCGGCGCAACCGGCTCCCCTAGATGATCCACGGCCTCCGCTTCGATCCGTTCACGGATTCTCTTGCGGTAGACCGTTGGTCCCTTATCGATCGCAATGCGCACAGGACGGCGCGTTTGTGGTCGCTTCTCTTCTTCGTGGATCGCCTCCAGGATCGCCTTATCCTCTTCAAACGCCATCCCTAGAAGACCGTCGATCCTGACGCTTGCGCTCTCTTCGGCAGCCGTGTTGCGCAGGTGCATCCAATGGTCGATCGTCTCGTCTTCGTTGACAGGCGTCACAAAGTGGATTGCAAGAATGCGCACACCTCTGCTCCGGTCCCCCTCGGCGCAGTTTTCAGCGCTGTCGATACTGCCAAAGTCGATCACAGCTGTCGATGGTAAGTGCAGATCGTAGTAATGCCAGCGGTCCACATTGCCGGTGAAACCGCCGAATTCCTTGAAGAACCCGACAGGCGGCGCGTTCCGGATCCAGCGCCAGGCGCGGATCACCTCGCCCTCGGTCGCCACATGGACCGGCACGTTTTCCGAGGCTGCATTGCCCAGAGTCGTCGGGTGGACAAAGCTGACATGCGCCGGATCAACAAGATTCTCGGCGACGTTCAGATAGTGGGCCTTGATGTGCAGATGCCTGCCGTGGTGCAGATGCCAAGCCGGGTCAGACATTTCCGGGATGTCGAATATCTCCGTCGCGTCTGCGAGGGTCGGATCGCCCATCCAGATCCAAACAATGCCGTGCCGCTCTTTCACGGGGAAAGCGCGGACATTGGCGCGCTCGGGCGTGTTATCCTGCCCCGGAACACGCACGCAGACGCCCGTGCCGTCGAAGGTCATCCCGTGATAGCCGCATTGAATCGTATCGCCGAACTGTCTGCCCTTGGACAAAGGAAGCAGGCGGTGGGGGCAGCGGTCTTCCAGAGCCGAAAGACGGTTCTTCGTATCTCGAAACAGTACAAGACGCTGGCCAATGATCTCCAAGGATATCAGCCCTTGTGCGAAATCATGCGACCATCCCCCAACGTACCAACTGTTCCGAACAAATTTCATTCTGCTGCACCTTTGTACCGGGCGTGCGATCACTCAACGACAGATTTCGTTATCTGTCAAATGATTCTATTAGTACGCTAATGATTTGTATGGTTGTGAGGCTCGGGGGGCAGAGATTCAGCCCAGCCTATCGGTCAGTTCCTGAACGACGTCCAAGAGGTCGGCTAACGAACCGTAGCCAGCGATCTGGAAGATCAGGGCCTCCTCATCTTTGTTGATAGCGACGATGATCTTGCTGTCCTTCATGCACACCAAGTGCCGGACCGCGCTGGAGATGCCGACCGCGCCGTCAAGGTCCGGGACCACCTTCTCGCCGGTTTGGGCGACCTGCCAGTCGTTCGGGGCGTAGCCGCTATAGCCGCCGCCCACATATTCCAACTCGCGGACCACAAGCCCAATGGTCCCATAGCTCGCGCCGAGACCCGACATGCTATCGGGATTGTTGTGCCCAAGAACCCCAACTCCCCATTTCGGCGAATATCCCAGGCTCGGTCGTCATCAGATTGTCCTGGGCATAGGCGCGCACGCTGCCACGCACCATTCGCTCTTCCTCGGAGAGCTGCTGTTCCAGATGAAATTGCTCAACTCGGACCTGCTTCTGCGGCTTAAGCAGGTCGTTAGGTCCCCGCAGTCCACAAAGGCCAGCAGAGGCGCTGACTAACCGCGATCCAATTCCCGGCATCCAGGATCTTGTCGGGCTTGATGGCATCGACCGGACATTCTGGCCCGCGGACATCGCAATCGAGGCATTCTTCGGTGCCGATGACGATGGTGTCCTAACGCCCATGGAAGCAATCCATAGGGCAGACTTCGATGCAATCACGGCATTTTCGGTCAATGCATAAGTCCGTCACAACGTAAGTCATGGCACCATCCATCTCGTTGGCATGCTAACGGGAAATTTCTGAAGGGCTGCTTTGTCAACATCTATCCTCATCTCGGACGAGAATCATCCTACTTGACGTCTCATCCCCATTTTGTTCGAATACCAACAAAATGGGGAGGTGGAATTGCAACACCTTCACCGACACTCGAAGCATATTCTCCGGCGGATACAGAATACCCCTGCAATTCCGGTACTTCATTTCCGCTGACATATTGGAGATTGATCTTTGAGCGCACCTCTGGAAGGCCTGAAGGTCATCGAACTGGCGCGCATCCTGGCCGGGCCATGGATTGGGCAGACGCTTGCGGATCTCGGAGCTGCCGTGATCAAGATCGAAGCCCCCAACGGCGACGACACTCGCGCCTGGGGGCCCCCGTTCATTGAACGAGAGGGTGACAGGACCGCTGCCTATTTCCATTGCGCCAACCGCGGCAAGACCAGCATCGCGATTGACCTGAAAGACGCGGATGATCTGAGCCGCCTGAAGAAGATGATCGCGGGCACGGATGTCCTGATCGAGAATTTCAGGGTCGGAGGGCTGAGGAAGTTCGGGCTCGACTTCGACACCCTCCACGCTGAGCATCCCAGATTGGTCTATTGCTCAGTGACGGGCTTTGGCCAGGATGGGCCTTATGCCAACCGCGCAGGCTATGATTTTCTGATTCAGGGGATGTCCGGGATCATGAGCCTGACGGGTGAGTCGGATGGCCAGCCACAAAAGATGGGCGTGGCCTTTGCAGACATTTTCTCAGGGCTTTACGGTGTGATTGGTGTTCAGGCCGCGCTTGCCGATCGCGCACGCACGGGGTTGGGCCAGCACGTTGATATATCGCTCTTGGATTCCATGACCGCCGTGTTGGCCAATCAAGCGATGAACTATCTTGCATCCGGTAAGGTGCCGACACGGCTGGGCAATGCGCATCCCAACATCGTGCCCTATCAGACCTTCGCAGTGTCAGACGGACATATCATCATCGCCTGCGGGAATGACAGGCAATTCCAATCCTTGTGCAAACTACTTGGCCGCAGTGACTTGGCCGAAGATCCGGACTACGCAAACAATGCCGACCGAGTGGAAAACCGCTATAAGCTGACCACCGCCGTACAGGAGAGCTTGTTGGGCTGGACGAAATCCGCCTGTCTCGCGGCTTTGGAGGAGGCCGTGGTGCCCGCTGGCCCAATCAACACGGTCGACGAGGCCTTGGCCGATCCGCAAATCGTCGCACGTGGTTTGCAGATCGAGCCGGAAGGTGTGCCTGGGTTACGCAGCCCGTTGCGGTTCTCACGTTCGGAACTGGCATTGAACAAGGCTGCGCCGACAAAACCCTAACGCAACCCGTCTTTGCCCTCAGCGTCTTCATGGGTCAACCCGCCTACACGGGGCAGCGGGCGACCGCTATCGGTTACGGCAACGGCGACCATGATCTCGTTTGCCCGCGGCGCATCGTTGAGGCGCACTTCGATCCCATCGAAATGGCTTCTCACATAGGCGGCGTCCTTATGACCCAAAGGCACATCCAGCGCCTGACCGGGTGAGCCCATTTTCTTCGAGGACGGCACCAAGGCCGCGCCCTTTCCGACTTCCCTGCGTAACGGAGCGCCGAGCTTTGGGTGTAGGATCGCTGCGGCGTGTTCCAGTTCACCGTTTTCGCCCACCATCGCAGACTTGCCATAGCTTTCGGCTTGATCAGGCGAGATGCCCAAGGCCTCGACGCATTTGCGGCCCAGGAGTCTCCCAAGCTCCGCGCCGGTCTCCATCAACTCCGTCAGGTCTTCCTGATAGGATCCGGCAAAGGGGTTCTCGATCACCGCAACCGCCACAGCTTTGCGCGTGGCCGGATTGATGTTGCGCCCACTCTCTTGGTGGATTTCCTCGATATTGACTGCGATTTTGCGGACTTTTGCACTCATCTCAGGCCATCCTCTCCCTTTATGTCTTTGGCTGCCAAACCACCTGCCCGGTGATGGATGCGCGGCCCCGTGCTCATCACAAGCATCAGAGCCATCTCGTTTGCTTTGGGCGCGTCGTTTAGGCCAACTTCCATACTGTCAAAATGGCTGCGCACGTAGGAGGCGTTGATGTGCGTGATCGGCACGTCAAGTCGTCCGCCGACGCCCACCACCTTCTTTGAAGACGGTACGATGGCATTGGAATCGTTCAAGAGTTCGCGCATCGCATAGCCGCCAGGTGCATGCCACAACGCACCATGTTCCAGTTCTCCGGCCTCGCCGATCATCGCACCCTTGCCGTAACCTTCGATCTGGTCCATGCCACCCAACATCTCAACGAGGCGGGTGGCCATCTGCAGGCCAAGCGGCTTGAGGTCCTCCATGAACCATAGAATGTCCGGCACGTACCGTCCGGCAAAGGGGTTCTCGATGATGGCCATTGCCGCCGCCCGGCGCAGGGGCGTGGCGGGTGCAGGGCCACCCTCGTGAAAGATCTCTTCAACCGAATAGGCGGTCTTTCGGAGGTCAAGCCTGGACATAGTGGTGTTCCTCTGAGTAAGAGATCAGGTGCGCGCCGGTGGTTGCGGCATGACCTTGCAGGTAGAGCGCTGCCGAGGTGACAAGACCTTCGGATTGAAAGGACTGAGCACGGCGGCGCCCGGCGTTCAGAGCATGCACACAGTCATATGCGCTCAGCTGTCCGCATCCGGTGACAACAGGCAGGTCGGCCAGATCGCTGTTGTCGTCGACATCGCAGGCGGCACGGCGTATGATAGCTGGATGACCCGGCAGGTCAACTGCATTGGCAATCAGTGTCGCCGCCACATCAGCCCCAGCAGCGTTGGGCGCAAGCACCGTCACACTATCCGCAATCCCCATCGACAGACTGCGCCCGTGGCGTCCCGAGGTAGCTATACCGCCGATGCCGTCCCCAGACATGATCTCGACCCGACCCAGATCCGCGCCATCATGGGCTTTCATGACGGTTCGAAAGGAGGTTCCGGGAGCAAGATACAGCGCAATATCCCCTCCGTTGCTCACATAAGCCCGTTTGATGTCCGCGCAGGAGGTCATGGCGACCAAAACCTCGTCCGCAACACTTCCAGCCACAGCGGCCATCCGTGTGACGTAGCTGGCGGAGGCAAAGGGCACACAGACGTCGTGCATCCGCCGCGCCACCGCGCCTTTGGGCCGTCTGCTGAGTGGAGACAGCATCTCGCGAAGCGCCGCGAGCTCGTCCACAATCTCGGCAATGATCGTCGCAAACCGCTTCGACGCAGCACGATAGGCGTCATCCCGGGCACCTTCGACCCAAACAATCAGGTCGCTAGGGCCATGCTGCAAATGCAGGCGCTGCCCATCTGGCATGAGCTGCGCGATAGGGTTCATCCTGACTTCGCTTTCCAGCGGTAGTTTCCACGATCCATCGGGTCGCTTGCATTGGGGTTCTGAGGCACATGACGTGCCTCCGCCGCGATGATCTCGCTCACGCTTTTCATTTGGTCCAAATGCCCGCCCAAGGCCGCATAGTCGCTGACGCGCAACGTGAACTCGATCGGGGCCACCAGTGCGGGCGTCGGCACATAGCCGAAGGAACTGGTGGGCATATCAAGCACATCCACCATCACCGTGATGCCGCCCCCCGGCCAGACATAGGCATCAGCCCCACCGCAGGACACGTGGGTTAGCGCTTCTTTGACGGATTTGGTCAATCGCACCGGGTTTTCCGTCACGCCCGCACGTAACGATCCCCCGGCACCCCCAATGAACAGCACCGAACAGACCGACGGCTCACAGTTCTCTGCAATCAACGCGGCAGACGCTGCCAATTCCACCGACACATCCCGTTCCTGCGGCACCAAATCAGCATCAAGTTCATAATAGGCGAACTGCTCACCAGTCGTGGACACCATAAAGAGGCGCAACCCCTCCCACGCCACCTTTGCGTTGAACGGTCCAAGGATCGCCAACGGGTCTTCAATATCGGTTCCGCCCCAACCGGTGCCGGGCTCGGCCACCTGAAAGTAACGCCCTGAGGTAGACCGCCGCCCGTTGATCCTGACGCCCGTGGGCGGCACGCCCAACTGTTTTCCGGTTTCATGCTCGCTGAGAACCCCGGTTATATGGTCGTCAACCACGACGACATCGTCCACGAAGCCGATCCACTGCTTTGGGAACATACCGATCGTGGCGGAACCGCATCCCACCCGCATCAAGCGCTCGGCTTCTCCATTGATAATCGGAGGCTGACCAGCCTGCACAGTGACCTCAGTGGTATGATCCTCTTCGCCAATCGTCATTGTGACCGCCTCGCGGTTACATAACCGCAGCAGCGCATCACACGTCACACGCCCCTCCCTTTTGCTACCACCTGTCAGATGCTCCACCCCGCCTAGGGACAGCATCTTCGAACCATACTCAGACGTCATGACATGCCCGATAGGTTCGCCGTCCACGCGCACCACATCGCGTTCGTGCCCGATGTGGCGATCCGTGTCGATCTTCACCTTCACACCGCAATAGCTGAAGATGCCCTCGGTCACGACGGTGACCATATCGACGCCCTCGACCTCTTGGCTGGCGATGAAGGGTGCCGGCTTGTAGTCGGGATAGGTTGTCCCCGCGCCCACGGCAGTCACGAACTGCCGCCCACCCTTGATGATGTCGCCATCCCAATCCTCGCAAGCACCTTCGCCCATGAACGGGACCAGATCCTGGCCGCTTTGGATGATGGTGAGCGGGTCAAGCCGGACCAGTTCCCCGCCGTGATTGGCATAGCGATCGCATGCCCCCGACTTTCCGTCAGCGATGTAACACATCACAGGGCAGGCATCACAGCGGATTTTCTCGGGTTTCACAGCATTTTTCATTGCGCCATCCCTTCCTTTATTGCGGCATGGACAGCACTTGGAATGGCAGGCACTTTATGCAGCCTCACCCCAGTTGCGTGTTTGATCGCGTTCAAAATCGCAGGTGCCGTCGGGATCAAGACGTGCTCGCCCAACCCTTTGGCCCCGTAAGGACCATGCGCATCCGGTTCCTCGATGATAATCGTCTCGATCGGGGGAATGTCGCCGATCGTTGGGATCAGATAATCATGCAGGTTCTCGGTGCGTCCGGGGATGTATTCCTCCATCAAGGCCATGCCGAGGCCTTGGGCGATGCCCCCATGAACCTGTCCCTCGACCAGCATTGGGTTGATAGCCCGGCCTACATCATGTGCGGCCAGGAATTTCAGCGGCTTGACAGTACCGAGTGCGGTGTCGACCTCGACGACGGCCAGATGCGCGGCATAGCCGTATTGTGCATAGGGGTGGCCCTGCCCGCTGCTATCCAGCGGCTTGATTGGCGGGTCGTAGCTTTCCTCCGCTCGCAGAACAAAACCGTCTGCATCAAGCGCAAGCGCACCGAGTTCAAGAACATGCGCACCAGCCGCATCGGTTGCCCGAATCTCGCCATTGCCGAATTCCAGCGCCGCATCCCGTGCGACATTCATCCGCTCAAGGACCGCAGACCTGAGCGCCTCGCCGGACAGACGTGCGGCATTGCCCGAGACAAAGGTCTGACGCGAGGCCGAGGTCTTGCCCGCATCCGGCGTCACATCCGTATCTGCGCCAATCCTTTCGATCTGGTTCGCCTCGATTCCGAGCGCGGTGGCAAAAACCTGAGTGATCACCGTATTCGCGCCTTGGCCGATGTCGACCGCTCCCTGATGAAGCACCACCGTCCCGTCTACACGAATGCCGCTCTTGATGGTCGAGGGGTTGGGCAACGAAGTGTTGCCGCAGCCATACCAGCCACCAGCAACGCCAACACCGCGTTTCGACGTTTCGTTGCTCCCTTTGAACGCTTTGGCCGCCCTGCGCTCTTCGACCCATGCCGGGCGAAGCGCTTCAAGACAAGGTTTGATACCCACGCCATGTTCAAAGACCTGACCGCAGACCGTGGGCATGCCATTCTCCAATGCATTTGAGATACGGAACTCCAGCGCATCCATCCCGAGCTCGTCGGCCAATTCATCAAAAAGGCTCTCCTGCGCGATCGCCGATTGTGGCACACCGAAGCCCCGGAACGCCCCTGCCGGTGGGTTGTTCGTGTGCACGCCTCTGGATTCCGCGATGTAGTCAGCAATTTGATAGGGGCCAGAGGCATGAACCGGCACACGGTTCGCAACTGTGGGCCCCCAGCTGGCATAGGCGCCTGTGTCAAAGCTACCCCGAAAGTCGAACCCGCAGATCTTTCCGTCCGCATCGGCGCCGATCTTCAGCGAGATGTCGGACGAATGCCTCTTGGTCGAGCTTTGCATCGATTCTGTGCGCGTGTAGCAAAGGCGCACGGGCTTACCTGTCTTGAGTGCCGCCAAAGCGAGATAGGGTTGCACACTCATATCCAACTTGGAGCCGAACCCACCACCGACTGCCGTGGGTACAACTCGGATCCTGGATCGATCAACGCCCAAAACGCGTTCAAGCCCTTCAAGGTTCATGAACGGGGCCTGCGTGCAGGCATGCACTTCCACCCGGCCATTCACCACTTGGGCAAACCCCGCTTCGGGCTCAATATACGCATGCTCGACAAAGCCACTCTGAAAGCGGCCCTCTACCTTTACATGGGCCCGCGCCAACGCCGCATCGGGATTACCGCAAGTCACAGACCCGCCACACATGATGTTCCTGTCGCGTCCGTCGTGGAGTTGTGCGGCGGTGTCGCTTTGCGCCGTCACAATGTCTTGCGCGGCAGGAAGTTCGGTCCAGACGATGGGCAGGGTTGCCGGATCAATCGCACGAAGAGCCTCGCGGGGGCCAACCAATGCGGCGACCGCCTCCCCACGGTATCGCGCCTCGCCCTCGGCAAAGACAGGCTGGTCTTCAAAGCCTGGGATAACACCGAACGTGTTTTCGCCTTCGACGCACGCCGCCGTAAGAACCGCCTCCAGCCCAACCGACTTCGCGAAGCCCTCCAAGTCGTTGATTTCGAACACACTACGCGGAAACGGCGAGCGGATCACCAGCACGTCAAGACAACCCACGGGAGCCACGTCATCACCGTACTTCGTTTGAGCGTAGATCTTTTCAACTCCGTCCAAATGCTGAATCGCGTCTCCTACCTGGCCCGCCGCAGCTACAGCCGCAGCGGGTGCGCCGATTACGGCATCGACTATCTTGCGATAGCCCGTACAACGGCACAATACGCCACCCAAGGCGTCTTGGACCTGTTCTTCGTTGGGTGCCAGCACATCGCGCAAGAGTGCCACGGCAGAGACCATCATGCCCGGTATACAGATCCCGCATTGCGCAGCCCCGTGGTCCAGGAAGCTTTGGGTCAGCTTCGCCGCCATCGGGTCTCTTGCGTGTAGCCCCTGAACCGTCTCCACGTCACGGCCAGCGGCTTGATGCGCAGGAGTTAAGCAGGCGCAGACTGGTGCACCATCGAGCAACACCGTGCAAGCACCGCAATCTCCAGCGTCGCAGCCGATCTTGACGTCGCGCTGGCCAAGTTCCTCGCGCAGGAGTTCCGACAACCGCTGACCCGGGACAATCTCCGCTACCTTGTGCTGTCCATTTAGGCGGATCTTGGCAGATGTGTCTTTCAACGGCATATTCATGCTGTAATTGCCCTCATAACCGCACGTCGAATTAGGTGCTCAGCAGCCGCCAGCCGGTAGGTGCCTGTTCCGCGCACGTCATCAATCGGCGCAAGTGGCCTGAGATGCTCTGGCGTGATCTTGATTCGGCTCGGGTCCTCGCCTGCAAGGTCCGCCTCCAATGCAGCGAGACGTTGTGCTACCGCAGAGCATGAGCCCACCGCAATGCGCGCCTCGGCAATCCGGCCCCTTTTGTCCAGAAGAACGTTGGCCGCTGTCATCACAATGGAAATTACAAGATAACGCCTGCTGCCAAGTTTCTCGAATGCTGACACCATGCCGGGGGGTGTTTCGGGAATGAGGACCGCCGTCATCAATTCGTCATCGGCCAGCGCGGTTTGCCGCGCGCCTCTGATGAATGCACCAAGCGGAAGAACGCGCGTGCCGCGCACTGAGCTCGCCAGCTCCACCTCGGCCTCCAGGGCAAGCAGCGCCGGGACGCCATCCGCCGCCGGTGAGGCGTTGCAGATGTTGCCCGCAATCGTAGCCGCGTTCTGTATCTGCAGACTGCCAATCTCCCGCGCGGCCTGTCTAAGTGCATTGTAGGCCGGGGGCAGATCCGAGTTCATGACATCCGACCATGTAACGGCCGCGCCAATGCGCATGCCCTCCCGACTTTCACTTATGGCATCAAGTCCGGAAATGCGGGTGACGTCGAGAAATGCTCCGGGCCTGCCCCCCTGGGGCATCGTAGGGTACACATCCGTGCCGCCCGCAATCACCTGAGGGTTCGCATGACGCAGGATCGAGAGCGCCGCCGCGAGATCTGTAGGTTGGGAATAGGTCATTCCGGAAACCCAGCTTCATTTGCATACTAACGATAAGGCTGGCTGGCAGGATCTGTCAAGGAAAATTGGCACTCATGCGGTTCCGAAGTGCGCCTCAGATGGCCGAATGGCGGTATGTATGGGACGGTTCCTGAGTTGCGGTTTGCCGATGTTCCGCTCACGGCGAAAGGCGCGTTTGGTTACGAACTCCGGGGCACACGCATATGCGGCGTCTTCCATGACCCGGATCAGGAAGAGGCGGCAGGCGCTTTCGAGAGGGACGGGATCATCGATACCTTTTGCGCCGCACGGCAGTAGAAGCGTCGATAAGGCCGATTTGCCGTAGAAGGCGAGGTGGGGCCAACCCGTGGGAGTGATTGGCGAGCATACTATGTTTGCGGGTCCCATGCGTCCGCGGTGATGGGCGGGGAATCTGCCGGAATGTTGAACGATGTGTCTTTCGGCAAAAGCGAATTCATCGCTCGCCTGTCTACCGCCCGCGCAACCCTCAGTTGGCCTGCAGCCTCAAGTTGGAGGATATTCACGGATTTGTCTTTCCCTTCGTTTCATCCACCAGGAAACCCGCAGTGCCTGCATAGCCCTTGACGATCGCCTCACGCCGCTCTCGGCTGAGCACGTCGTCGACATTCCCGAACAGATACGGATTGACCTTCTCAACCTCGTCGATCACACGCTCCGGCCCGCCACCCCGGTTGAGTCGGACGACCTGCGCCGTCTTCGGCAGCCGGTCCTTCTGATACACATAAAGCGCCTCGCGCGGATGTTCGGAGACCGCGAGGCAATCGGCCAGGCAACGGGCATCGAGGATTGCCTGTGAGGCGCCGTTTGAGCCGACTGGATACATGGGATGGGCGGCATCACCAAGCAGGGTCACGCGGCCATGTGTCCAGCGCGGAAGCGGGTCGCGGTCAGCCATCGGATACTCGTAAATCGCCGGCGTTGCCCGCACCAGCGCCTCGATGTCCATGCCGGGTATCGAGAACCGCTTTGCGTGCGGCAGTACTTCGGACAGATGGGCGACCTTCGACCAGCTCTTTTCCGGCGGCGGCGAGACAGCGCCGTCAGCGATACGGACCCCAACCACCCAGTTGGTCAACTGCTTGCCGTTTTCTATCGGAGCGATCGGGTAGAGGACGAACTTGCCGCCCATGCCGCCACTGATCGCCATGGTCTCGCCGTCTTCCCAGACCGGCCAATCGGTGGCGCCGCGCCACATGACAACACCATTCCAGCTGGGTAGCCCTTCGTCGGGATAGAATGTACGCCGACCGACGCTGTGAATGCCATCGGCGCAGACGAGAATCTCGCCGCGTTCGGTGCGGCTGTTGCCACCGGCGACACTGTCCACGAAATTGGCGGTAACTCCACCCTCATCCTGCACGAAGCCGGAAAGCTGGGCACCCGTCTGCACCGACCCGGTGCCCAGCCGTTCAGTGACGGCATCATAGAGCACCTTCTGCAGCCTACCGCGATGGATCGAAAACTGCGGCATGTCGTGGCCGGCATAGGTGCCACGCGGTTCACTCCATACTTCCTGGCCGTGCTTGGTGAGATAGCGCAGTTCACGGATGCGCAGCGCCACCGCCTCCAGCCGCTCTAGCAGACCGAGTCCGGCCAGTTCCTTGATGGCATGCGGCAGAGTGTTGATGCCGACACCAACTTCACGCACTGCGGACGCCCGCTCGAAAATTCGGGCCCGGATCCCCCGCTGATGCAACATGAGTGCGGTTGTCAGGCCTCCAATTCCGGCACCTGCTATCAATACCTGCATTCTATGCGTCTACTCCTGCTCCGGTGGCAGAAAATCGATTTCATGCTCTGCGGAGATGGCAACGAGTCTTGCCGGATCCGGGTCTGCGCCCATATTGTGGATGGCCCAGAACAGGTCGTAGAGACGCGCCGAGGGCGAGACCCAGAAAAGCGTTTTGATGGTTGAATCGGACTTGTTGAATATGCCGTGAGGTATGCCACGCGGCAGATGCACAAGGTCTCCAGGTTCGGCAAGGTCTTCCTTTCCGTCTAGCAGAAAGTCGAAGCGGCCCTCGAGAATGTAAAGGAATTCGTCCTGTGTTGGGTGGATATGCGGCGGAACGAACGTTCCAGGCGGCAAAGTCGCATGCCAGGAAAAGGACGATTCGGACAAATGCTTCGGCACGTAGGTCTGGCCCAGTATATTCCAGCTGATGCCCTCCATTCCCTCGCGGGCCCGGGTTATTCCAATAGGCATCTCATTCATGGTTCATCCTTTCCGATCGTTCAGAGATGGAGATGGCCTTCGACAGTGTCGGCGTCTGTCTTAAGCGCCTGATTGCTGCCCCTCCAGACCACCTCTCCCTTATTGAGCACGGTGTGCCAGTCGGCGAATTCTGAAAGTGCACCGATGTCCTTGTCAATGACCAGAATTGCCTGCCCCTCCGATTTGAGAGCCGCAAGCTTTGCCCAGATCTCCTGGCGGATGAGCGGCGCCAATCCCTCTGTTGCCTCATCCAGGATCAGCAGGGACGGGTTGGTCATAAGCGCCCTGCCGATCGCAAGCATCTGCTGTTCGCCACCCGAAAGCCGGGAGCCTGGATTGTTCCTTCGCTCCTTGAGCGCTGGGAAAAATGCGTAGACCTTCGATACGTCCCAGACACCGCGCGGGCGGGCGAAGGCACGCAGGTTCTCTTCCACCGACAGGGTCGGAAATATCTGCCGACCCTCCGGCACAAGACCGATGCCGGCCTGACCGACGCGGAACGGCGGTGCCGCCGTGATTTCCCGGTTTCTGAAGCGGATGCTTCCGGCCATCGGTTTGAGCAGCCCCATGATCGAGCGGACCGTCGTGGTCTTGCCCATGCCGTTGCGGCCGAGCAGCGTCGCCGCTTCGCCTTCATCGATTGACAACTCCACACCGAAAAGAACCTGGGAAAGACCGTAACCGGCTTCAAGGCCTCTGACTTCCAGAAGGCTCATGCCGCATCGCTCCCCAGATAGGCGGCGCGCGCCCGCTCGTCGGCGCGCACCTCCTGCGGCGTACCGGTGACGACAATCCTCCCATTCGCGAGAACCGAAATACGGTCGGCCAACCTGAACACCGCGTCCATATCGTGTTCGACAAGCAGCATGGGCATGGTCTTCTTCAGACCGAGCAACGTCCCGATCAGCGTTTCGCTCTCACCCTTGCCCATTCCCGCCATGGGCTCGTCAAGCAACAGGGCCTTCGGCGCACCGACAATGGCCATTGCGAGTTCCAGCAACCGGTGTTCGCCATGCGAAAGATCGGCACTGCGCACATCCTGCCGATGGCCAAGGCCGAGCATCGTCAGCACCGCACCTGCCCGATCGTTAAGCGCTTCCTCCTGCGCCGCCCTCCCGAAGAAACGAAAGCTCGAACCGTCTTTTGCCTGGGCCGCCAGCGCAGTGTTCTCCAACACCGTATAGCCGGAAATGATCGATGTGATCTGGAATGTACGTCCAAGCCCGGCATGGGTTCTTTGCGGTGTGGAATAGTTGGAAATGTCCACGCCATCGAGCATCACCCTGCCACTCTCGACAGCAAGATTTCCAGCCACCAGGTTGATGAGCGTCGATTTGCCGGCGCCGTTGGGACCGATCAGGGCGTGGCACTCGTCGCGACGCAGATCCAGCGACACGTTGTCCGTGACGCGAAGCGAACCGAAATTCCTGACCAGGCTTTCGAGTTCAAGGATTGCGCTCATTTCCGGACGTCCGAGCGTGGAATGAGGCTGACCAGCCCGCCCCGTGCAAACAGCACGGTCAGCACAAGCAGCGGGCCGAAAATGAGTTTCCATTCATGGGTGATCAGCGACAGGCCCTCCTCGATGAGCACGACAAACAAGGCACCCAGCAGCGCCCCGTTGCGTGTGCCCATGCCACCCAACACGACCATGATGATGAGGTTGCCCGAATTCTGCCACGCAGCGGTTGCCGGGCTTATATATTCAGCATGGCAGGCGGTCAGAAACCCGGCAATGCCGGCCAGCAGACCAGCGATCACATAGGCGATCAGGCGGTATCTGAAGATGTCGAATCCCATCGTGCCGACACGCACCGGGTTTTGCTTTCCGGCGCGCAGGACGCGCCCAAAGCGCGATGCCGACAACCGGCCGACGAACAGCCAGGTCAGCGCCAGCACAATCAGGGTCGAATAGAACAGACTGGAACCGTTCTGAAAAACATAACTGCCGAAAAGGGTCGGCGTATCCCATAGAGTCAGTCCGTCATCGCCTCCATAGGAGGAGAGCGAAGAGAGCGAAAAGAACAGCATCTGTCCGAAGGCCAACGTGATCATGATGAAGTAGACGCCCGAGGTGCGCAGCGAAATCGCGCCGGTGACGAGCGCGAACAGGCCGCAGACCAGTAGAACCATCGCGAGAATCGGCAGTGCGTTGGTCATGCCTTCGGCCAGGGCAATGCCAGTCACGTAAGAGCCGAGCCCCAGAAATGCGGCATGTCCGAAGCTGACCAACCCGCCGTAGCCAATTAGCAGGTCGAGGGACACGGCGGCAATTGCCAGGATCATCGCCTTTATGACCAGGTTTTCAACATAATTGCCGCCGGCAAAATCGGTTCCAAACGGTGTAAGGGCCAACAGCGCAAGGACAAACAGCCCGAAAACCATCGGCTGGTCGACAGGCCCGACACCGCTGGTCGTCTGCGTTCCGGTCACCGATCGTTCCCTCATACCGAACCCTTTGCCGGAAACAGACCTTGAGGCCGGAAGAAGAGCACCGCCGCCATGAAAATATAGATCAGCATGGATGCCAGCGACGGTCCGATCTGATTGGCCGCCGACGGATTGAAAAACAGGTGCATGACGTCAGTGGCCAACGACCGTCCCAGCGTGTCGATCAGGCCGACGAGCAGCGCGGCGATGAATGCGCCGCGGATCGAACCGATGCCACCGATGACAATGACGACAAAGGCGACGATCAGGAGGTTGTCGCCCATACCGGGCTCGATGGTGAATATCGGTGCAGCCATTGCCCCGGCAAAGCCGGCAAGCATGGCGCCGAAGCCGAATACGACAGTGAACAGCTGCCGGATGTTGACGCCGAGTGCGCTGACCATATCCGCGTTCGACGCCCCTGCCCTGATCAACATGCCGACCCGCGTCCTGGTGACGATCAGGTATAGGCCTGCCGCAACAACCATGCCGACAACGATGAGGCTCAGCCTGTAGACCGGATAAAGCAGGTTGTCGGTGAGCTGCAGCGACGCTGACAGAAGCTCAGGCGTCGGAAGCGTCAATGTCGCCGGCCCCCAGATCACTTTCACCGCTTCATTGAAAAAAAGGATGATACCGAAGGTGGCCAGCACCTGATAGAGATGGCCGCGGTCGTAAAGATGCCTGAAAACCAGCGTTTCCAGCATCAGTCCAAGCACAAGGGCGGTGATCAGCCCCAGCAGAAGCGCGGCGAAGAAATTGCCGGTTACGCTCATGAACATGAAGGTCAGATAGGCGCCGATCATATATTGGACGCCATGGGCCAGGTTGATGAAACCCATGACGCCGAAGACAAGGGTCAGCCCGGCCGCGATCAGAAACAGCAGTACCCCGTATTGTGCCCCATTCAGCAGCTGTATGAGGAAGAGTGTTGAATCCATCTGACCGCGCCGGGGACCCTGTGTTGCCGTTCCTTTTACATCCTGCACTGTTCGGCAAAGCTGTCCGCGTAGTCTTCAAACACCTTCTTTTCGATTTCCGTCCAGAATTTGCCATCGTCCCGCTGGGCAACCCGCAGGAGGTAGAAGTCCTGGATCGGGAAATGGTTGTTGTTGAACCTGAAGTCACCGCGCAACGACTGGAAATCGGCCGCTTCGAGGGCTTTTCGCACCGCATTCTTGTCGGAGAGATCGCCGCCAACGGCGCGAACGGCACTGTCGATCAGTTGGACGGCATCATAGCCCTGCATGGCAAAGCCGCCCGGAACGTAACCGTATCTCTCCTCGAATGCTGCGACAAATTCCCTACTCTGCGGCAAGTCGATGCTGGGTGCCCAGTTGGTGGCGCCGAACATGCCGAGCGCCGCTTCCTTCTGCGCCGGAAGCGTTGCTTCGTCGACAGTGAAAGCAGACAGGAAGGTCATCCTGTCGGCAAGCCCGGCTTCGCGGAACTGCTTGACAAAGCGCACGCCCATGCCGCCTGGCATGAAGGTGAACAGGGCGTCCGCTCCGGAGGTTGACATCCTGGCGATTTCAGCCGAGAAATCATTGTGGCCGAGCGGAGTATAGACCTCGTCGGCAATGTTACCCCTGTAGAATTTCTTGAAGCCTTCCATGGCATCCCGCCCAGCCTGATAGTTCGGCGCCATCATGAACACGCTTTTGATGCCCTGTTCCTGGGCATGCTTGCCGAGAACCTCGAAGTTCTGGTTGTTCTGGTAGGACGTCGAAAAGAAATATGGGCTGCAGTTCTTGCCAGCAAGCACCGAGGGTCCCGCATTGGGGCTGATCAGGAAAGTCTCCGACTGGGTAACCGGCTTGAAAATGGCACCGAGCACATTGGAAAACACGGTGCCGATGACGAAATCGACTTCATCACGTTCCAGCAGGCGTTTGACCCTCGTGAGCGCCACGTCCGGTTTCAGTTCGGAATCTACGACGATCAGTTCGGTATCGATACCTCCAATCCTTCCATCCATCCTGTCGAGCGCAAGCTGGACTCCGCCCTCGACCTGCCTACCGAGCACCGCCGACGGTCCCGACAGCGTGACGACGAGACCGATCTTCAATTCTTCGGCCTGGACCGACGACACCATCAGCAAAGTGCCAAGTGCACACAGCATTCTTTTCATGGTTGTTCTCCCTTTGACAGTTCTTTCGCCCGCTGTCGGGCAATCAGCCGGCCTGCGGCACTTCGTTCGTTCCCTTCCACTCCATGCGGGACAGTGCCGAATCAAGCGGGACGCCCATCAGATGGTTGGAATAGTTTGACAGTGTTTTCATGGATACGCACATCACTACTTCAAGAACGTTCCGTTTGCTGAAACCGGCGTCCAGAAATGCTTCCATCTCATTCGTGGCGTGTCCCTGTTTGCCGACGAGCGCCGCGGTAAACCGGCGCAGCGCTTCAAGCCTCTCATCAGCGATCGGATTGCCGGTGCGCACCGCTTCGATGATCTGCTTGTCGAGTTTGGCCAGACGGGCTCCGGAGGAGTGTGCCGCAACACAGTATCTGCACCCATTCTCGACACTCGCCACGAGCAGAATGAGTTGTTGCTGATCCGGTGAAAATCCGGTTCTGGAAACCAGCGATGACAGCGAGAAATACGCCTCAAGGGCGACATCGGATTCGGCAAGCATGGCGTAAAAGTTGGGTAGAAATCCCATCTTCCTCAACGCGCCGTCGAGCAGTTCTCCGGATTTGCCGGGAGCGTTCTCCGGTTTGTAGATCGTAAACTCTGTCATTGCGATTCCTCTGGATTATTTGTCGGGAGGTTCAGGGCTTTACGTCGGCAAGCTGCTGTCTGAGCTCACCACGCATGATCTTGCGGGTCGGGGTCAGCGGCATGGCATCGATGAATTCAAGCCGCTCTGGCCACTTGTATTTTGCGATTCCCCGGGCGTTCAGCAGACGGGTCACGTCCTCCAGCGTCAGCGACTGTCCCTCGCGCAGCTGCACGCATAGACAGGCCCTTTCGCCTAGATCGGCATCGGGATACGGCACGATCGCACAGGCATGTATGGCGTCAAGGGCGGTCAACAGGTCCTCGACATCGACAGGGTTGTATTTTAGCCCACCGCGGTTGATCAGTTCCCTGACCCGTCCGGTAAGGGTAAGGAAGCCACTGTCATCGATAACGGCGAGATCGCCGGTTCGGAACCAACCGTCCTCTGCGAAAGCTGCCTCGGTTTCAGAAGGGTTTTTGAGATAGCCGGCGAAAACCGAGGGCCCCCTTACCTGCAATTCGCCCTCGCTTCCTGCCGGCAGTGCCGTTCCGTCCTCATCAACTGTGCGCAGTTCAGTAGCCTCCGAAGCGCGCCCGGCGGTGACAAACCTTGTCCTTCGCGGATCGTCCGGGCGGCCGAATGCCCCGGCCTGCAACTCGCTCATGCCCCAAAGCTGTATCACCGCACCCCTTTCCATCAGACCATCGACCTGCTCAGCCAATGCCGACGGAACAGTGGATCCCGACAGACATGTAAAGCGCGTGTGCGCCAAATGGTCGGCTGTAATGGCGCCCGCGGCGCAGAATGTCGCAAAATGCGCTGGTGCGGCAAATATGCCATTCGGTTTCAGATCCAACAATGCAGTCAGGAAACTCTGCGGATCAAAGACCGGCAACAGTGCCTGCGCGGCACCGGTCGCCAAGCACATATGAATCACGAACAGGCCATAGAGATGTGTGTAGGGCGCAACTGACAGCATTGTCTCATCTGCCGCAATGCCGAGTTGTTCGGCGCTGCGCGACGCGTTGCCCAAAAAGCCGCGATAGGTGTGCGGAACACCCTTTGGGCTGGCTGTTGTGCCGGAAGTGTAAAGCAGCAGGTATCGATCGTCCGGCAGAAGCTCGGGCAGCTTCGGCCTGGCACAACCCTGCATGAGCTGCGTGAACTCTGCGGTGCCTTCGACGGGCGCACCCACCGCAATAACTGTTTTCAGATGCGGAAGCGATCGTCCTATCGCCAGCATTTCGCCAGCCGGTGACCGGTCCCTGAAGGATGACAGGCCAATCGCCATACGCGCGCCACTGTGGTCAAGGAGATGTCTGAGCTCCGCCTGCCCGTAGGGCATGTGTAGGGTCTGTACCACGCCGCCGCAGGTGGTGACCGCCAGAAAAGCCACCACAAAGGCTTCGATGTTCGGCAATTGTACGGCAACGACATCGCCCTTCTCAAGGCCGAGTTCCTGCAGGCCACTTGCGGTGGCGTTGACCTTTTGCTCCAGCTCGGTATAGCTCACCCGCCCGCCCGCCCCGACGATGGCCGGCGCTTCAGGCACCTCGATCGCGCGAAGCGCCAGCCAGTTCCGCAATGTATCCGTCCTGCCCTGCATATCCCTCACTCAATTGACCGATTGGCGGCAGTACCCGATACTTCGGATATTCGTGGTTCTCGACTTTTTCCCAATTCATCCAGAAACTGTTCGGATGCTGTCGGATCTCGCTCAATACTCGTATGGACCGGCTTCGGTTCGGCTAGCATCAGATCCTCACCGTCCGTGAGCCTGGCTCGGATCGAACGCGTCTGGGATGGGATGTTCTGCGACCTGACCGTCAGGTACCACTCAATGATGCCTCCGAGTTCGGCATGCCTCAGGAAATTCACGTTCACTGCAGCAATCGGAATGCCCCATCGCATCAGCGAGTGCATGACTTCTATTGAATGGTCGAGCAGACCGCCGAACCAGTCTTCGACAACGCCGTTGACGTGCCCAACCAGTCTCGGACAAAAGGCGATGCCTACCGGATCGCAGTCGGCAAATCGGAGTTTCGAGGTGACTGTGAACACCGAAGTCATGGGCGCTACTCCGCCACCATGTGAAAGTGCTTGTGATGTTGGCTGGGGCGTGCCCTGCGTGCAAGCTCACGTGCGCTTTCGCGCTGTTTTTCGAGTTCCCGGTAAGCTTGATCGCGACCGCTCAGATATTGCGGTGGCCAGTGGCCGACCCGCGAACCATAGAATGCCGCGGACCGATGGGTAAAATAGGGATCCCACAAATGTGGCCGGGCGAGCGCCACCAGGTCGGCGCGCCGGGTATGCAGAATGGTGTTGACCTGCGCGGCCTCGGTGATGTTACCGACCGCCATTGTGGCGATTTTCGGCACATTCCGCACGGCTTCCGCGAATTGCGTCTGGAACATCCGGCCATAGACGGGCTTCTGGTCAGGCACGGTCTGTCCGGCGGACACATCGATCAGGTCACAGCCGGAGTCGTTAAATGCCCTTGCAATGGCAAAGAGGTCCTCCTCGCCCAGCCCGCCCTCTTTCCAGTCCGTGGCCGAAACACGCACCGACATCGGCCTTTCCTGCGGCCACACTGCACGCACTGCATCGAAAACCTCGAGCGGGAAGCGCAGTCGGTTCTCAACCGACCCGCCATAGTCATCCGTACGTCGGTTGGTCAGCGGGGAGAGGAAGGAGGCCAACAGATATCCGTGGGCACAGTGCAGTTCGAGCATGTCGCAGCCGGCACGCGCGGCCCGACCCGCCGCCTGGACAAAGTCATCAAGGATGCGATCCATGCCCGTGCGGTCCAACTCCTTCGGCACGGCGCTGATACCATCGAAATAGGGAAGCGGCGACGCCGATACTAGCGGCCAGTTCCTGTCGGCTTCGGCAATTGGATAATCCATTTCCTGCCATCCAAGCTGGGTCGACCCCTTGCGACCGGCATGGCCGAGTTGCATGCAGAATTTTGCATTGGAATTGGCGTGGATGAAATCGACGATCCGCTTCCACTGCCCTTCGTGCCCGTCAGTCCAAAGACCGGGGCATCCCAGCGTGATGCGCGCATCGGGCGACGGGCAGGTCATTTCGCAATAGATCATGCCCATTCCGCCGAGCGCGTGGGAGGTATAGTGGACAAAATGCCAGTCGGTTAGATTGCCGTTCTCGTCGGCTGAATACTGCGCCATCGGAGACATGACGACACGGTTTGGTATCTCCAACTCACGCAGCCTGAAGGGCGTGAACATCGGCGTCGGGCGGCTCTGGCGCACGTCGATGCCAGTCTCGCGGTAGTAACGCTCGTACCAAGCGGTATCGACCTTCTCGACATAGGACGGATCGCGGAGAATGAGGTTGTCATAGGTGATCGATTTGGCACGGCACATGACGACCATTGAGAACTGCAGTGCATCCATGTCCCAGGAACGATTCATATGCTCAAACCAGGCAAGCGACACATCGGCGTTATGCTGAATGATCTGGCATGGCGTGCGCCGTTCATTGTCATAGGCCATGAACGCCGCTTCCACCGAGTGCTCGGCATGCTCCAGCACCGCGTCAGACAGTGCGATACCACATTCCATGGCAAGCTTGGTACCCGAGCCGATGGAAAAATGCGCGGAAGCCTTGGCATCTCCGAGGATGACAATGTTGTCGTGATACCAGTTCTCACAGAAGATGCGTGGAAAATTGCGCCAGTTGGAGCGGTTCATGAGCAGGCTGTGGCCTTGCAGTTCTTCGGCGAAGATGTTCTCCAGCTCTCGCCGCGAGCCTTCCTCGTCCAGTTTCCCGAAACCGTGACCGGCCCAGCATTCCTCGTCCATCTCGAAGACCCAGGTCGAGGCGTCGGCCTGATACTGATAGGTGTGTGCACAGATGATGCCATGCGCGGTCATGCGGAAGAAATAGTTGAATTCGTTCATCGGCCGGGTTGAACCCATCCAGCAAAAGCGGTTTGACTTGATGGTCACCGTCGGTTTGAAGGCATCGGCAAAGTGATCGCGAATGGTGGAATTGATTCCATCGGAGGCGACGATGATATCGGAATCGGCATATTTTGCCTTGATTTCATAAGGTTCGACACATTCGGAAAAACTCAACCGCACGCCGAGTTCCTCACACCGTTCGTGCAGAATCCTGAGCAAGGTAAAGCGGGAGGTGCCACAAAAGCCGTTGCCGGAACAGCGTATCTCTTCGCCCCTCAGATGAATGGCGATGTCGTCCCAGTAGGCGAAGTGGTCGCGGATCCTTTCGTAGGTTTCCGGGTCGCGGGAAAGGAATTCGTCAAGCGTATCGTCGGAAAAGACGACGCCGAAGCCGAAAGTGTCATCTGAGCGGTTCTGTTCGACGACATGGATATCCCAGCCACGCCGTGCCTTTTTTGTCAGAAGTGCAAAGTAAAGACCACCCGGACCGCCGCCCACAATCGTAATTTTCATGACCGTCTCCCTGCCGGAGCGCGTATTTGGTGGATGCGCCGAAATTTATTTTATGCATGAATATTTTCTGTTGAAGATGAATACAACGTCGGAACACCGCCTGGGACATCTTATTTTCGGATCCGATGCCTTGTCGGGACGGTGAGCGGGCGTGGCAGGGGATTGCCGTCGTTAACTCTTCACAGGGAGTCTTTCGGGAATGCGGACATTGTTAAGCCGCGGCGCAGTGCGACACCGGGTTGCCCGTTCGGTCACGTTCATGACAGCTGATACCAAACCAAATAAATCATTGCCGATAGGCGCCCCTGATCTCACGGCACCGCCCATTCCCTCGTGGTGATCCGCGTGACCTCCCCCTTCCGGCGGATGAAGGCGTCCCACGCCCGCTCCACGGTCTCCCTGACATGCTCCGCGCTTCCGGACACCCGGTTGGCGAAATGGCGGTGCTCGGCACGGAGAAAACCGTCCCGCCCGGATTGAGCTCCGGGCCGTGGGCGGCAGCCTGGGCAGGGAGACGCTGTCCGGTATCCCCAGGTCCCCCGACCGGTGCCGGCCCGCCCCGCCGGGGACCACCAGGGCGCGCTTTCCGGCGGGGACCCGCTCCCCGATCTCCCGGAGGTGCCGGCCCATCCCGATCGTGTTGGCCCTGCCGCACACATGCCCGACCGCGTCGCCCGGCGCGGGACAGGCGGGGGGGGGAACAGGTACAGGTGTCCGTACCGGTGGTCCCGCACGACGCGCGGGCGCGTCCCTTTCCGCGCCCACACCCTGGAGAGCATCCCCTTCTGCCCGACGCGCGCCCCGTCCTGCAGGTATACGGGCACATCCTCCGGGGCCACCCCGTCGGGCACCGCCTCCCGCGCCAACCGGACGGAATCCCCGCCGAATCCCTCCCGGGCGGCGGGGTCCGCCCTCGGGTGGACCGGCCGCGGGGACATGTGCCGGAAGCCCGGCCTCCGTACCGGCCGGCGCGCGCCCTCCAGCGCGCACCCCACCCGGAGGCTGTCCGCGATCCGCTTCCGGACGTCGGCGACGGCCCGGCGGGAGGGCCTGCCCGCGTCGGGGTCCGGCCCCCCATCCAGCCACGACGCGACCTCCCCGGCCTGTCCGCCGTCCAGCTTCGGCGGAGCCCCCGGCCGGGCGGCGTCCCGCAGGCCGTCCAGGCCGTCGGCGCTGTAACGGACAACCCGGTCGCGGAGCGTCCGGACGCCCACGCCGGCGGCGGAGGCCACCCCGGTCCGCGACAGCCTGCCCCCGGTGACCAGCGCGGTCGCGCGCAGCCGGCGACGGAGATGCGGAGTCAGGTGTGATGGATTGATGGAGGCGGAATCCGTCCGGAAGCGGAACCGGCCATCAGCAATCTGGTGCATCGATGCCTCGACTGGATCCTGACGTTCGGAACCGTGGGCCCTGGACGCACCGTTGTGCTCGCCGTGGTGGCCCCGGCAATCCACCGCATCGGCCGGTTTCTGCGGTGGAGGTAAAGGCTCGAGGCACGGGCGTTCCTCAATCCTTTAGGAGCGGGAAGGGAACGCTGTTACCAGCACCGTGCCAGAACTGTCCGTGAAAGGAACAGATAAAGAACATGCGGCTGTGCGGTCTCCACCGGACTCCCGGAATCGGCTCCGCCCAGCCGTTAGCGGGCGTCGGGCCTGGCCAGGACCCCTTGCGGTCAGCGTGGAAACGGGGTTTGTCGACGGACACCATCTACAGGTCAACCGAAGTTGTGAATTTTGCGCTGGACGAACTATTCACGTTCTCAGGCATCGGCAGTTTTGCTAACGACCTGATTCGGGAGAATGAAGCGAAACCTCCCGCAATTTTTCGGCAGGTCTGACAACAGCAAGATGGTTTGTGGCCTGTGCGCCACCGTGTGAGTGATGCCTTAACGGAGACTTCAATCACGTTGCCGGTTTGCGATCTGAACACCTTTTGGGGATGGAAACACAATGAACTACTACGGATATTCCAAAGAAGAGCTGGCACGTGCCTATTCGCCGACAGCCATGGTTGGCGGAGACATCACGCCTTACCTGACAGCCTACAAAGATCTGAGCGCTGCCCGCCGCGCCGACATGGCCGTCCGTGAAAACCTGCGATATGGCCCCGCGGCGGAACACGTCCTTGATTTCTTTCCGGCATCTTCGGACAACGCGCCATTGCATGTGTTCATTCACGGTGGATACTGGCAAGCCCTCAGCCAGAAGGAAGCATCGCATATGGCAGCCGGCGTCATCGCACACGGCCATGCCTTTGCCACGCTGAACTACACCATCGCGCCGACTGGCCGTTTGGGTCAGATGGTTGAGGAATGCCGGGATGCGCTTATCTGGCAGGCGCGACAGTCCAAAGATCTTGGGATCGACCCGTCCCGCATCATCCTGTCGGGCCACAGCGCCGGAGGCCATCTTGCCGCCATGGTGCTCAGTGCACATGGTGAAGCGTTGCGACAGGCGGGAATCACGGTCACGCAGGCCATATTGATCAGTGGCGTGTTTGATCTGGAGCCGATTGCCCAAACGCCGGTCAATGATGCGTTGCAATTGACATCAGAGGAAATCGCCAATTTGTCACCCATGACGCTGTTGCCCAAAGCCGCGCAATCGGTGCGTGTCACTGTGGCCGAGCGGGATACGGATGAATTCATCCGCCAAAGCCGAGCTTATGCCGAACGGTTGCGCAAGGCGGGTCAGACTGTCTCGTTTGACCTACAGAAAGGCTTGCATCACTTTGACATAATTCTGCATGACGGCACTTTCCGGCCCTACCTCGATAAAGCGACCTGAGGGAACAAACGGTATCCAGAACCTTCCGCCGCATCGCTGCGCGAACCGCAGGTCCGCAAACCGGCCTGCATCGACATGGGGTTGGCATAACAGGTTCAAGGGCTTCCGAATACTACCGTGTTCCTGCCCTACAGACAATTACGAGAACCTCAGGACCACATGATACCACCCCCCAACTACACTCCGAACTGGCTGGAGGGCGGCGTTCCCGTGCCCACGGGGATTTGCAGACTGGCGCTCCGGAAATCCGCGGGAGCGCAAGCAGCCTTCAATCTGCGCCCCTACCGCGTCGTTCCGCAAATTTTTGGTCCCCCACTTCCAGTCCGAAGTGCAACACCGGCCATTTTCCCCGCCCGGGCGGGGAAAATGGCCGGAAGGCGGGATTTCCGGCCCCCGGGCACCGCGGATCCGGCCCCGAAACGGCTGGAGTCCCTTCGCGGGAGAGCCTATCGGCGCTTTCCGGGCAGCGCAAGGCCGCCGCCGGGGCGGGTCGCGTCCGTCCGGGCGCAGGGAGGGCGCAGCCCGACCGGAGCCCGGACGGACGCGACGTCGAAATCCTGTCCACCCCCTTCCGGCGCAGCCATCCGCGCCGTCTGGAGGCGGGCGGGCCGACGGTGTCAGGGAGGGCGGGCCCGGCGGAACACCCCGTCGGGGGTCCGGTAGCCGGGCACCCTGCGCGGACGCGCGTCCGTGCGGTCCTGCACCCGTCCCACCTCATCGTCGCTGACCGCCCGCAGGTCCGTCCCCTTCGGCAGGTACCGCCTGACCAGCCCGTTCGTGTGCCCGTTCAGGCCCCGCTCCCAGGAGTGCTGGGGGGTCGCGAGGAAGAAGCCGGCCTTCAGCGCCTCCGCCACGCCGGCGTGGCCCGCGAACTCCCTGCCGTTGTCCGCCGTGACCGTGTGGACGGGGACGGAGGACGGCGGCGGCATCGCCGGCATCGCGGCGGAGACCGCGGCCGAGGTGCGCCGGTCAACCCTCCGTGAATACGTGTATTCCGGGGCCCTGTCCACAAGCCGGACCACCGCCCCGCTGTGGCCCTTCCCGATGATCGTGTCCGCCTCCCGGTCGCCCACACGCTCCCTGCCCTCCACCTCCGCAGCCCTCCCGGAGATGTCCACCCGGCCCGGGATGTGGCCCCGGCCGGAGTGCCGCCCGCCCCCCCGGTTCGGTTTTCCGCCGCGCCGCCTCAGCAGCGGGAACAGCCCGCCGCCCGCCTTCCTGTCGGCCTCGGATACCCGGATGTCCACTGCCGGCCCACCGCCCAGCCGCCCTCCAGCCGCAGCCGTCCCGCGACCTGCTCCGGGCTCCAGATGCCATGAGACACGCCGCCGTTTGCCTTCGCGGGTGATTCGGTGCAAGGGAATGACGATGTTTCAACATGTTGTGGCGGGGGGCCATTTGACGGCAACCCCCGCCCTGTGAAAGGAGAATGGAATGACTGGTTCGAAAACCCCCTTCGAGGGCGACGTTACCACGGTCCAGTCGGCGCTGCAGGTGAGCGGCACCAGCTGGATACTGGCGGTGGGCGATCCGTCCGACACGTCGAAAGCCGGCGTGCACAGACTGGCGCCGCATGACGTTGACGGCCTGCTGGGCAGGCTCGGGCGGGCGCGGGAGCGCGCTGTCGGGGCCGCCGGCGATGTCCGGGTGAAGCTGGTGTACGAGGCTGGCCACCAGGGCTTCCGGTGGCCCGCCGGCTGGAGGGGGAGGACCTCGAGGTTGTGGTCCGCCACCCCGCGAGCCTGGAGGTGGTGGGCGGGAAGAAAAAGGTGAAGACGGACCGGATCGACGCCCGCCGGATGGTCCGGGCGCCCAGGGCGTGGGACGGCGGCGACCGGGACGCGATGTCGCGGGTGCGGGTCCCGACGGTCGCGGAGGAGGACAGCAGGCGGCTTCTGCGCCGGCGGGAGCGTCCGGTGCGGGAGCGCCGCCGGCTCGCGAACGCGGTGGGCGGGCTTACGGGGCTGCACGGACTGTGCGGTGCGCGTCCGGAGAGGCCGGGGTTCCGGGAGCGGCCCGTCGGGATGGAGACCGGCTACGGGACGCCGCTGCCGCCGGAGCCGCTCGCGGAGATTGGGGGCATGCTGGATCGGCTGGAGCTGGTGGCCGCGGAGCTGAAGGTGGCCGGGGCGGGGAAGGCGGAGATTCTGGAGGCGTCGGGCCGGGCCCTCGACAGCCTTCACGCGGATGCCGACCGGCCTCCCGCCGCCCCGGCTCCCCGGAAAGAGCCGCCCGGAAGGAGGGGTCGCGCGGAGCGGATCCGGCCGGTGCGCCCGCTGGCAGGCCGCGGGCGGCCCCGGCGAACACCCACCACGCGGCGGCGCCGGGCCGGCTTCGCGGGATCGGCCCGAACGACGCGCTGATGCTGGGCGGCGGGCCCTTCCACCGGGAGCTGCGCAGCCGCCGGCAGCTGGCCAGCCTCGCGGGGCTGGCGCCGGTGCCCTTCGCGGGCGGGGGCGGCGGTCACGACCAGGGGCTCGGCAGGTCCGGCAGCGCCATGCTGCGCAGGCACCTCGTGCAGATGGCCTGGCGCTGGCTGCAACACCAGCCGGAGAGTGCGCTGTCCGCGTGGTTCCGGAGCCACCTGGGCGCCCGCGACGGGCGGTCGCGCAGGCGGGGGATCGTGGCGCTGGCGCGTAAGCTGCTGGTCGCGCCGTTGCGGTTCGCCACCACCGGGCTGGTGCCGGAGGGCGCCGTCCTGTCCGGGGCACGGGGGTGGGAGGGCAACGGAACACCCGGGCGGCCCGACGGGGCCTCCGGGGAACCCGGGCAGGGCGTGTGACCGCAGGAGGGCCTGGTTCGCCGCAGGACGCGGCACCGTCCATTCCAGATGGGTCCCGCCCCCCGGAACGTCGCACCGGCCCGAATCGGGCATGATGGTCACGGGGCCGGCACCGGCCAACCGAACCGGACAGGAGGCTGGACGCGTCGTCGGGCGCGTCATGGAACAGCGACGTTCTGTCTGGACTTCCCCGTTGGCGCGGAAGCCGCCCCCGGACGGAGGAACCGACGATGTGAGGCCATGAAAGGGATTCATGAAAAAGGGCTTGACCTGGCGGGTCTCATAAGAGCCCACACCCCCGCGCGGCGGCGGCCCTGTCGTTGAGAGTAAAGCCCGATTCCCGAATTTTGGAAATGGCGTGGAATCAATGGCATAGGGGTGTTTTACCCAGGAGCCCTCCCCGGAAGCCCCTCCACATGCGCCCAGCGGTCGAGCGCCATCTTTCGGGGGACCCCGGACGCCGCGCCGCGGCGGGCCTCCGCCCTCCCCTGCGCCTCGCCCGGGCTGTAGCCCGAATCCCCGCCGTTCCGGCGCAGCTCCCGCCAGACCGACGAACGGTCACGGCCCGGACGGGCCGCGATCACCTCGTTCGACAGCCCGCTTTCCTTCAGCGCGCCGATCTGGCATCTTTCCCAATGGGTCAGGTGGCGATGGCCCTCGGGCATGGCGGTCTCCCTCTTCCCGACAAAGGGACTGTCGCCGCTTCCTGGCCGATACGCAACATCATGCGGCCGGAAAACCGGTCACCACCGCCACTGGTGTTGCACTTCGGACTGGAATGGGGCAGCGATTGAAAACCGCTCCCGCGGCTGCTGGGGATTGAACTCGATCTTCGGGCCGCTTTCGGTCGCAACAAGTCGAGCGTCGGCGACACTCGAATTGGCTTCGATCTGTACCTCGAGCATCTCGGCGATGTGTAGAGGATTAAATTGTGGCCCTTCCCAGCCCTTCTCACGGGCCTTCAAGACGAGCGCACGCGCTGCGTCTTCTATGGCGACCAACGGGTCTGCGTTATTCGCAAACGCCCTTACCGAGGCGTTGATCCAGTTGATTGATTGGGCGTTCGTCATCGTGTCGATAAGTGGGCGTTGAGTTATAAGGAGGAGCCTCTTGCAGAACTCCCCGATCAGGCGGTTTTTTTTCGGAAACGGGCGCTTTTTTCTGATCGGGGGCCTGGATATGGAGCCGTCCCTCTGGTATGGAGCGGGTGTTACAGCCACAACATACGGGGAGACGGCTCCATGTCCCTGCGATCATCCATATCAGATGCCTGGCAGCGGTTTCAAGGGGAACTTTTCCCGTCCCTCGCCGGGGAGGTCGGCCCGCTGGGCGTGAGGCACGGCAGGTTCATCGCCGTCCTGGACCTGGTGGAGGTGGAAAGGCACGTCCACTACAGCCACCGGGGCGTCGGCAACCCGCCCGCCGACCGCAGGGCGCTGGCGCGGGCCTTCGTCGCGAAGGCGGTGTGGGACATGCCGACCACGGTGGTGCTGGTCGACCGGCTGCTGTACGACCCGACGCTGCGGCGCCTGTGCGGCTGGTCCCGCGTGTCGGAGGTTCCCAGTGAATCGACGTTCTCCCGCGCCTTCGCCTGGTTCGCGGAGACCCGTCTGCCGGAGCGGATGCACGAGGCGCTGGTCCGCTCCGCGTATGCCGGCTCGGTCGTGGGCCACATCTCCAGGGACTCCACGGCGATCGTCGGGCGGGAGAGGCCGGCGCCGAAGCCGAAGCCGCAGGAGCGGCCGAAGCGAAAGCGCGGACGCCCGAAAAAGGGGGAGGAGGTGCCGAGGGAGCCGACCCGGCTGGAGCGGCAGCCGCCGGACGGGATGACCGCCGCGGAGATGGCCGCCGAGTTGCCGAAAGCCTGCGACACCGGGACGAAACGCAACGCCAAGGGGTACAAAGAGAGCTGGAGGGGGTACAAACTGCATATCGACGCGGCCGATGGGGACGTCCCCGTCAGCTGCATCCTGACCTCGGCGTCGCTGCACGACAGCCAGGCCGCGATCCCTCTTTCGAGGATGACGGCGCTGCGGGTGGACCACTGTTACGAGCTCATGGACGCGGCCTACGACTCGCTGGAGATCGGGTTCCACGCCTACCTGACGGGGCGCGTGGCGATCACCGACACCAACCCGCGACGCGACGCGGCGCTGAAGGAGCGCCTCAGGAAAGAGGCGCTGGCGCAGCGGAAAGCGGGCCACATACGCCACGACCGCGTCCGTTACCGGCAGCGCTCCAGCGTCGAGCGGGTGAACTCGGCCCTGAAGGACTCCTACGGTGCCCGGCACGTCCGCGTCCGTGGGCACGCCAAGGTGGCCTGCCACCTGTTCTTCGGCGTGCTGGCCCTGACGGTGGAACAGCTGATGCGGCTCACCATCTGACACCGTCCGTTCCGGCAGATCCGTCCGCCACGGACGCCGCCCCGGAGGGGACGGCGCGGCCAGCCATGCGCGGACGGCGCCCGTCGGGCCACCAACTGCGGCATTCCGCCACACCCTGGCCCGTGCAGACGCCCCGGGCACCCGTCGGATCCGGTGCCGCGACCCTGGCGGAACCGAAAGGCTTGCCGCGGCTGCCCGAACCGCAGTAATTGTGCAAGAGGCTCGGAGTGTTGTTTTTTCGGAGTGGCCGGCGCAATTCGCCAGAAACGCGGATCGACCATGGACCAATGGAAATTAATCTTCGCCAAACTGACGTTCTTATAAGACATCCGAATAATCCTGGATTGCCGAAGAGAATTTGGTCATGCCCATTCTCTCATAAGCTTCGATATGTTCCTCAGGACTTCGCGGTTGCCGCTTTAGCGCAGCCCTGTGGTCTCGAACCACTCCGAGGACGACGCCCGGGTAAAGATCGAACAAACTGAGAGCGAAATCATCTGGATGCTGAGCTTCAATCTCGTAGGGGTCGAGTTCTTCCCGCGGGAAGTCCTTCAAATTCTGTGTGATGATGACATCGGCTTGCCCCCTGATCGCTGCTGCCAGAACATGCCGATCGTCAGCATCGGGAAGCGTCAAGCCATCGATCAGCGGCTCGAACCCGACGACCAACGCATCGGGAAAATGCCGATCCATGGTCTCCCTGGTTCGTTGGAGTTGATCGGGGCTTAGGTCACACCGGTCCTTCAGCACATTTCTTATCCATTCATCGTGAATAATCGCGCTCCAGCGAGCGCGGTAGAGATTGCGACCGGCGAGGCGCAGAAGCACGTCGCGAAGGCCAGCTGGATAGATGACGTTGGCATCCAGTAACGCAGTGAACCGATCCATGCGCTATTGAAGGCCGAGCTCTTCATCGAGTTCGGTCAGCTCGTCGAGCGCTTTGCGACGCGCCCGTTCCGTATCGCGGCGGTAGGCAAGAACATCTTCGGCTCGTACCCGTCGGTGCGTACCAACCTTCCGGTGCGGGATCTTTTCTTCATCGAGAAGCTGTACGAGATGGGTCCGCGAAACATTGAGCAGATCGGCCGCTTGCTGCGTCGTCAATTCGGCATGTACAGGCATAAGCGTCACTGCATTGCCGTGCGCCATCTGCTCAAGGATATCGAGGAGCAGACGCACCGCAGCGACCGGCAACTCGACGGTTGCGGCACCCTTCGGGCCAAAAT
The DNA here is from genome assembly GCA_965203605.1 of Paracoccaceae bacterium. Taxonomy (GTDB): domain Bacteria; phylum Pseudomonadota; class Alphaproteobacteria; order Rhodobacterales; family Rhodobacteraceae; genus JAPOUP01. The sequence goes on from OZ241902.1 coordinate 1,463,564, forward strand.
GCGCGCGCACGGTCTCCGCGCCGTTGATGATGGCTGCAAGTTGACGACCCGTCTCTGCCGCGAGCTCCGATTCCTTGTCAGTCGGCATAGCCAGTTCGGCTTCCTTCAAAACCGCGAGGTTCATGACTGATCTCCTTTCACTAGCCCTATATAGCTCATAAACGACACAAACACAACAAACAACATAAACGAAAGTCATGTTTGTCCTGTGCAGAGACGTTTGGATCCCTGTGGCTGTCGCTGTGATGGTTTTGGAGCGAGAGAAGCCAGCGGGCGACGGTGCGTCCAGATACAGCCCCTCCATCTTCCCGCACCAAGAGCACGACCTTGTCTGGCGTTTATTGCTCCAAGACAAATGGAGAATGCGTCGTCAGGATCGACTGATCCATATGCTTGTGAAGGAACTGGACGATCCGACTGTCAGTGCCGTAGGGCGTGGTGTCGGACATATCCAAAACAGTGATTGGGTTCGCAGGGTTCACGTAGATCCCGGCCGTCTCGTCGGTCACGTATTTTTCGACGAGGTACAGGCGCACGGTGTCATCGGCGGAGTCGGTCACGCTGCCGGTGCCCGAGCGCCGCGCCGCAACAGCCGGCTGTGCCAGGCGCTCCGGGGTGGCGCCTCTCGCGGCCTGATAGGCGACGGCGTCACGGGCGCTCCTCTTGCTGCTGGAGCGAACGTCCCGGAGCCTCCCGGTCACGACCCTCTCGCCATTCGTCGTCACGGTCTTCATCGGCGCGTCCGCAACGATCGTCACGTCGCCGACCCTGTAGGTCGCCCGGCCGTCGTCGTGGATGACCTTCACCTCCAGCCCGGCCGCCTTCATAGCCTCGGCGGCCTTCTCCATGGCGGTCTTCGCCTGGGCCTGCGCCGTCTTCGCGGCCGCACCGCCATTGCCGCCGCCGCCGGTGGCGCACTCGCGTCCCGGGAAGTGTTGCTCCCCCTACGAGGAATGATTGCGGTATGCGCGGCCAGCGCCGAGACGAAACCGACGCCGTTCAACGCGAGGCTCCCGGACCGCGATACGACGGACCGTCAGGTCATTGCACAGGGGCGCAACACAGGACGTGTCGGCATCGTCATCCGCGGGCGTTCGGAATGTTGGGGGTTTCCCGCGGACGATGTGCGTGTCGCCTGCGATCCGCATACCTTGGTTTGCTGATGACACATGCAGCGCATTCGCCGGGCTATCGTTTTGATTCTTGCGCGGCATCCGCCTGCGCACCAGCCGTGCCTTCCGCCATTACGGCGGCCCTGCGGATACCACATCAAGCTCGGATCCCGGGCGAAGCCCGGGGAACCGCCGCTGGAAGAGGGTCGCCGGCAACCGGCCCCTGTCTTTTATACCCTTCATATGCCGCGCGCCACAATCCGCGCCTTCACCGCTTCCGGCCGGACCTTCGCTCCCGCCGCAACCCGCAAAATGAAGCGCATGGGCCGACGGCACCGGCGCCTGTAATCCTCCCGAAGGTCCAGCCAGCCGGTCAGGCGATGAAGTCGAAATCGGAATCGGTAAGGATTGACGCGGACACGCCTTTCAGCGTGATGCTGTCGTTCTCCCCGTAGCCGGTGATCACCGCATGGCCTTTCGCGTTGTTCGTGATGGCCAGGTCGGAGAACTTCAATCCGCCCTTGATGACGAGGATGTCCTTCCCTTCCTCGAAGTCAAGGATGGTGTCGGTCCCGTCCCCGCTGCCAAACACGAACCGGTCGGACCCGTCGGTGCCGACGCCGTAGTTGTTGCCGCCCGAGAGCCAGTCATTGCCCTTGCCGCCCTCGATCGTGTCATCGCCGTCGTCGCCGTCGCCATTTTCGTTGCCGCCCCAGATGTAGTCGCCGGGGGTGTAGCGGTAGCCGTCGGGGTATAAGAGGAAAAAGGCCCCGGCCAGCTTGACGCCACGACGCTGACGGAGGGGCAACGGAACGCGGTTCGAACGATCCCGCTCTCCGAACACAGGACCATCGGGGTTCAGGGGCTCGCGGGCACGGGCAAGGCCCGGATGCTGAAGGAGGTGGTCCGGCTTGCGGAAGACCGCCCGGTGATCGGGCTGGCCCCGTCCTCGGCGGCGGCCCGTGTCCTGGCGCTCGAAGCCGGGATCGGCACAACCACGCTGCAATGGATGCTCGCACGGTACGGGCATCTCGGCGATGCCGACGACCCGGCCCTGCGGGAGGCCCACGCACGGTTCGAGCGTGCGGTGACCGTAGTGGACGAGGCTTCGATGATCGGCACGGTCCACATGCGTGATCTACAGCGGGTCGCGGAGAGGCTCGGGGCCGCCCGGCTGGCGCTTGTCGGCGACAGGCTCCAGCTTCGCTCGGTCGAGGAGGGTCAGCCGTTCCGTCTTCTGCAGGAGGCGGGGATGGAGACGGCGCGCATCGACGATGTGCTGCGGCAGCGCGCGCCGGACCTCAAGGCCGCCGTCACGCATATGATTGCGGGGGACGCGGACCTCGCCGTCCAGAGCCTCGGCAGCGACGTGCGGGAACTTCCGCCGGACAAGCTGGCGGAGACGGCGGCGCACCTGTGGCTGGCTCTTCCGCCGGAGGGGCACGTGAGATTCGAACCCACGGGTGCAGCACGATTCAATCGCTCGGCGGTCGTTTAAGCAGGCCCCACTCACCCGCCTCCTCAAAAGAAATCGCCGCGTAAGCACCACGTAAGCACCAAGCTTTCAAGAGTGCTATCCGCTAACATATTGATTTATTTATCAAAATGGTGCACCCGACAGGATTCGAACCTGTGACCTTCGGCTTCGGAGGCCGACACTCTATCCAGCTGAGCTACGGGTGCTCGATTTTTTCCTACTGCTTACACGAAACTTTGACCCGTTTGAACAGCGGATCCGACATCCGCTCAAGTCTTTGTTTCGTCTGTTCCTTCTCCCGGCTCCCTTAGGCAGAGCCAAACTTGACATCCGCCTTCGGAGGGGCGACGCTCTATCCAGCTGAGCTATGGTTGCTCGTAAGCATTTTAGCCTCCAAACCGGTCCATCGCAACCCCGGGTCCACAAGTTGTCGCACCGGCGATACCTAAACCTAACAGAACAGATCCTGCGCAAGTTCAAGTGCCTCGATGAGCACGTCGATCTCTTCCGTTGTATTGTACAGCCCGAATGAGGCCCGGCAGGTCGCGGTCAGACCAAAACGGTCCATCAGAGGCCCTGCGCAGTGGTGGCCGGCCCGAACCGCAACTCCCTTCTTGTCCAATACCGTGGAAATGTCATGCGCATGCGCCGCACCCTCCAGCGTGAAACTGAATATCGCCGCCTTTTCCGGCGTGGTTCCCTGAAGCCGCAGCGCGTTCAGTTCGCGAAAGCGACCGAGCGCGTGGTCCCGAAGGACCGCTTCATGTTGTTCGATCGCATCCATCCCAAGTGAACTCAGGTAATCGAGCGCCACTCCAAGGCCGACCATCTGGACGATCGGCGGAGTACCCGCCTCAAACTTCATTGGCGGATCATTCCAGATTATACGGTCCCTGTGAACCTCCTTGATCATGTCCCCTCCACCAAGGAATGGAGACATTTCGGCCATGCGTTCCATCTTGCAGTAAATCGCTCCGGACCCTGAGGGACCATACAGCTTGTGCCCGGTGATCGCATAGAAATCACAACCGATGTCCTGCACGTCGACAGGCATATGGACAGCGGCCTGTGAGCCGTCGACCAGTACAGGAATCCCCTCGGCATGGGCGCCTTGCGTGATCGATTTCACATCCACTCTTGTTCCAAGGACATTGGAAAGATGGGTCACCGCGACAAGCCTGGTCTTTGGTGTTATGGCATCAAGCACCCTCTGAGGATCCAGATGGCCGTCATCGTCAATGTCGACCCAAACGAGTTCCACACCCTGCCGTTCCCGAAGAAAATGCCACGGAACGATGTTAGCGTGGTGCTCCATCACCGAGAGAATAATCTGATCTCCGGACTGCATCCTTGGCATCGCCCAGGCATATGCAACCATGTTGATGCCTTCGGTCGTACCCGAGTTCATGACGATCTCGCGCTCGTGCCCTGCGTTGAGGAACCTGCCGATCGTCCCACGTACGGCCTCGTATCTCTCGGTCATGAGATTGGACAGGAAATGCAGCCCTCGGTGAACGTTTGAATATTCCATGGAATAGGACTGTGTGACGGAATCGATCACGGCCTGTGGTTTCTGGGCCGACGCGCCATTGTCGAAATAGACCAATGGCTTCCCATTCACCTGCCGCGACAGGATCGGGAAGTCCTTGCGGATTTCATATACGTCATACATCAGACAGCCTCTCCGACCTGGCCACCTAGAACATTGTCAGCAATAGCGAAAAACCAAAGAGGATCGCGAAGATCGAAAAAACGATTCCAATAAACGTCATGAACAGCGACCTGAACCCATGCAATTCAGCGCAGAAGCATGTCAGCAGGACAAAGATCAGTACGCCGGAGAACAGGCCGATCAGGCCGGCGAGGAAAGGTAGGATCAGCCAGACCAGGATCTGCAGTAGACTGATCGAATTGAGTACGAAGGCCATCCATGCCAGCAACGAGATCGCGCTGTCAAGATCGCCTTGACCACCAAACACCCTTCCGCCCCAATTGAGTGCGTAGACCGAGGCAGCCGCGAAGCCGATCTGCAGGAACCCCACCATGATCGGGCTCACAAGAACCATCGTCGCGATCTGCGCCTGTACCGATCCCTGGGGTATGGATGCCTCCGCCATGTTCAGATAGGTCCATAGCCACAGCAGCAGCGTGCTGATTACCGAGTTCAGGATCAGCGCCTGCCAACGCTCGGAACGGGAAAGGGCGAACGACATCGCCCAACGCGCCTGTTCCCGCGGCGCCCTGAGCGTCTCAAGCGCATGGCGGATCAAGACCGAGGCAGCCGTCATGATCGCGCCCCACCCGATTCCGCCTCAATCATCGTAGAAAACCAGATGAGGCAAAATACGGCATAACCGACAAGACCCATGACTGTGGCGCCGATCCCTGCACCACCCAACCCTGAGATCAATCCGGCAACCAGCCCAAGCGGGGCAGCCGCAAGCATCGACCAAAACAGCGCAAGTCGTGCCGAATAACCTGTCCCTCGCCCACCGAATGCCCTGGCGATAAGTCTCGCCAAAAAGGCGACAGCATACATGACAGGAGGGACCATGAACATCCAACCCAGCAACGCACCGCCAATTCGCATCTCCAGAGTTACGCTTGCATCCATCAATGCCTCGCGCTGGAGCCGGGGCCATTGGGCCACGAACGCCAGTCCACAGGCAAGCAGCAGATACATCAGAGCCCTGCTTTCATCCGGGCTGACAGCCAGATGCCGCCGCATCACATTGCGTGGTGACCGATAGGTCGCAGCGATATCCGACACCAGCCCCATCAACCTCGGTGCCGTCCCAACCACGCTTCAATGGCCTCGACAATGTCCCGGGCCACCGCATCGTCCTCTATCTCATCAATGGCTTCCGCCAGGAAGGCGATAACGAGCAGATCCTGTGCCTCGGCCTTCGGGACTCCGCGCGACCGTAGATAGAACAACGCCTCATCGTCAATTGCACCGCTCGTCGAACCGTGGCTGCACTTGACGTCGTCGGCATAGATTTCCAGTTCCGGTTTCGCGTAGAACTGTGCGTCGCCATCCAGGAGCAGCGACTGGCTGATCTGGTAACCGTCAGTCTTCTGCGCGTCTGGCTGGACCAGAATCTTGCCCTGGAAGACGCCGGTGGCACCGTTCCTGAGAACCTTCTTGAACACCTGCCGACTTTCGCAACCCGCTGCATCGTGTGTGATCAGAACAGTGTCATCATGGTGAAAGTCGCCGTCACCTACGACAGCTCCAGCAACATGAGCCACCGCGTCCGACCCCGTAAGCTCCACAACGTTCTCGTTTCGCGTCAGGACTCCATTGACGGTGACAGTGAAGGACTTCAATAGGCTTCCACGTCCGAGCCTAGCGAACATATACGTCATTGCGCGGCGTTCATGGTCCCGGCCCTGTGCCCTGACGTGATGAAACGCGGCGCCATCGGCGACGTCGACCTCCATGACCTTGTTGAATCTCGCCGCGGCCGGGCCTTTCTCGAGAAGCGTAAGATCGGCTCCCTCTTCCAATCTGATGCAATGATGGAGGAAAGCGTCAGAGGTTTCCGACCTGTGAAGGTAGGTCAGGTTGACAGGCTTCGCGGCCTTTCCGGTGACGCTTATCATGACGCCGTCGGTCGCCAACGCTGTGTTGAGGGCAGCAAGCGGCCGGGCTACGGGTGACTGGCCTCGTGCTTCCAGCACGCCATAGAGATCCTTCGCCCAATGGATGTCCATCTGCGAGACTTCCGACAGACGTTCGATCCGAACGCCAGCGAGCGACAGGTCGTCCGAGAGCCCGGGATCGAACACCCCATCAACAAATACGATCCTAAGCCTGTCAATACTGTCGAATAGGGCAACCTCGTCAGATGCCAGCAAGGCAGCGGGTATGACGGTGGGGTCGGTCAGACTCTCAGGACGGGTATATTTCCAGTATTCGTCACGCCGTGCAGGAAGCCCATTGGCGCGGACCCGGGCCAGCGCATCGGCCCTGGCCTGCGAGGCCCAGGACGCACCACGGGGAATCTCAAGGTTGGAGAGCCGCGCTTCTATCCGGTCGGATCTCATTTCTGGTGTAACCATTCAACCGACCTCTTCCAGAATTCCGGCGTACCCGTTCTCCTCGACCTCCAGTGCCAATTCCTTGCCACCAACTTTGACGATACGACCGTCCACCATGATGTGGACGACATCGGGCACGAGATGGTTAAGCAGCCGTTGGTAGTGGGTGATCACCAGAAACCCCCTTCCCTCGTCCCTCAAAGCATTGACTCCGTCGGCGACCAGCTTCATCGCATCGATGTCGAGGCCGGAGTCCGTCTCGTCAAGAATACACATCCGAGGTTCCAGGATTGCCATCTGGAGGATCTCGTTGCGTTTCTTCTCACCACCGGAGAAGCCGACATTGACCGGGCGTTTCAGCATATCCGCGCCAATCTTGAGTTCGCCTGCCCTCGCGCGGATCAGTTTCAGGAAGTCACGTGCGTTGACCTCCTCCTCGCCCCGAGCCTTGCGTTGCGCATTCATCGCCGTGCGAAGGAACGTCATGTTTCCGACGCCGGGAATCTCAACCGGATACTGAAAGGCAAGGAACAGCCCCTCGGCGGCGCGCTCCTCCGGTTCCATATCGAAAACATTCTTGCCAGACAAAAGCGCCGAGCCTTCAGTCACCTCGTAGCCATCACGGCCCGAAAGGACATAGGAAAGCGTCGACTTTCCCGATCCGTTTGGCCCCATTATCGCATGAACCTCCCCCGCATTGACTGCGAGGTCGACACCCTTGAGTATGGCTTTGTCCTCTTCCTCAAGTCTGGCATGCAACCTATTGATTTCCAGCATGTTTCACCTCTATAGGGACGACATGCGTCGACCCTGCGTTTTTCTATAATGATATGGAGAAGAAGCTACAGCCGTTCTCCGTCCCAGTAGCCAAGCGCATCCTCGCGCTTTCCAATGTGCTTGATATGGGCCTCGAAAAATGACGGCCCCGGAGCTATGCCAATCGCTGCAAACTTGCCACTGTCCGGATACTCAGCGATGTCGGGATCGTTCAGGGTTGATATTCCAATGTAACGAAGAGGGCCAGATCCGCTGTTTATGAGTTGGTGCGCAGTGTTTGGACCACCTCTTGGTGCGGCGCAGACATCGCCAGCCTTGACGGGAAAGCTATTGGAACCAAACCGATAGGTTCCTTCACCATCAAGGATCACGAACATCTCGTCGTTACCGAGATGGTTGTGAAACGGAAATGCACGCTTGCCAGGCTCGACGACCACAAACATTGCGCCTAGACCTGACATACCGAGCATCTCTGACAATGGCGCGATCCTTGCGCCGAAGCGACCGCTACCCTCTGGCTGGTTCGAAAATGCCTGAACACCATCAATGTTAAAAACGGGATCGGTCATTCCTTCCTCCACACATAGCTCGCAAACAGGCTACCAAGAAAGCCAGACGTGCCCCCGATGCACGCGACCTGCCACAGAGCCAGCGCCGAAGTCACGGTTGCGACAAGCATCGCGAAGACCGCGCAGAACCCGCCGGTGGTAAGAGTCAGTATCAGGAACCTGTTTATCATCGATGCCCTACTTCCCAACGACTGCCTCTACCCGCTGCGGGAACTTGGGCACCCAGCCTCCCGAGCGGACAGTACCTGCGAAACGATTCGCCATAGAGGCAGGACTCCGTTCGCTCACGCATTCAGCCAACACTTCCTTCAAGCGATATCGCCACGAGTTGCTGCGCTTCCATCGCGAATTCCATGGGCAGTTCCTGCAACACCTCTTTGCAGAAGCCATTCACGACGAGTGCGACCGCTTCCTCCTCATCCATTCCACGCTGCCGGCAGTAGAACAGTTGATCGTCGTCAACCTTCGATGTCGTGGCTTCGTGCTCGACACGCGATGAATTGTTGCGGACCTCGATGTACGGAACCGTGTGGGCACCACACAGGCCACCGATCAGAAGTGAATCACACTGCGTGTAGTTGCGTGAATCCTTCGCTTTCGGGTGCATCGACACCTGACCACGGTAAGTGTTCTGCGCCCGGCCAGCGCTGATCCCCTTGGAAACAATCCGCGACTTCGTGTCACGTCCGAGATGGAGCATTTTGGTGCCGGTGTCAGCCTGCTGCATGTTGTTGGTGATGGCGATGGAATAGAACTCGCCCTGACTTCCGTCTCCGCGCAGCACGCAGGAAGGGTATTTCCATGTGATGGCCGACCCTGTTTCAACCTGGGTCCACATCACCTTGGATCGATCGCCCCGACAGTCAGCGCGCTTGGTGACAAAGTTGTAGATGCCGCCCCGGCCCTCTTCATCTCCCGGGAACCAGTTCTGCACTGTGGAGTACTTGATTTCCGCGTCCTCTAGCGCAACGAGTTCGACAACCGCCGCATGCAACTGATGCGTGTCTCTCTGGGGGGCGGTGCAGCCTTCAAGGTAGCTGACATATGAACCTTGATCGGCAATGATCAGGGTGCGTTCGAATTGACCGGTGTTTTCCGCATTGATGCGGAAATATGTCGAGAGTTCCATCGGACATCGCGTGCCGGGCGGAACATAGACGAAGGAGCCGTCGGAAAAGACCGCGCTGTTGAGTGTAGCGAAATAGTTGTCGCTGATCGGGACCACTGAGCCAAGATACTTTCGCACAAGTTCCGGATGTTCCCTGACGGCCTCGGAAATTGAGCAGAAGATCACGCCAGCTTTCGCCAGCTCCTTCTGAAAGGTCGTTCCGACCGAAACCGAATCAAAGACGGCGTCGACGGCGACCTTACGACCTTCAGCAGGTGCGGCCTCCGCACCCTCAACACCCGCAAGGATCATCTGCTCCTTCAGCGGAATTCCAAGTTTCTGGTAAGTCTCGAGGAGTTTTGGATCAACCTCTTCGAGTGACTTCGGCTTCTCTGACATCGCCTTCGGCGCTGCGTAGTAGTATTGATCCTGGTAGTCGATGGCGGGATAGCTGACCATCGCCCAATCCGGTTCGCGCATGCCCGCCCAGCGCTGCAGCGCCTCCAACCGCCACTCAGTCATCCAATCCGGCTCACCGTTCTTCTCCGAGATGAGCCGAACGATGCCCTCGTCAAGCCCTTTCGGCGCATAATCGGTCTCGATGTCCGTCACCCAGCCATGCTTATACTTGCCCGCCAAGGACCTGACAGCCTGAACCGTTTCCTCTTCGACGCCTTCCTTGACCTGTGTGTCTTCCAACACATCCATAGCTATCTCTCCTCATGCGGCACGGCCGATTTGCCTCCGACGCGCTGCTGTCCAGGCGTCGACGAATCGCCCGATGTCCTGTTCCGTTGTCGAAGGTCCGAGCGAAACCCGAACCGCCGAGCCAGCCGCCGCGCCGTCAAATCCCATTGCACGAAGCACGCGACTCTCCCGCACCTTTCCACTTGAACAGGCCGAACCGGCGGAAATCGCGAAGCCCGCCAGATCCATTGCCATCACCTGTGTTTCACCCTTCCAGCCGGGACAGGAGAAGCACGAGGTGTTCGGTAGCCGCATCGCGTTTCTGCCGACAAAAATAGTCTGTTGTGAGCCAGCTTCAATGCCGTTTTCTAGAATATTTCTAAGTTTTCCGACTTCTTCCCAGACACCGCGCTCCAGCTCTCGGACAGCAGCTTCGACCGCGGCTCCGAAGCCAGCGATCCCGATGACGTTTTCCGTTCCCGATCGCCTCCCCAATTCCTGACCACCACCGATCATCCGCGGGTCGACATCGCATCCGCGCCGCATCATCAGGGCACCGACCCCCTTGGGACCTCCGAGCTTGTGCGCGGAAACCAGTGCCATTTCCGCGCCCAACCAATTGAACGCGACCGGCAGTTTCCCCCAAGCCTGCGTTGCGTCACAGACCGCCAGTCCCGCAGGCAATCTCTGGACCACCCCGGTCTCTGAATTGGCAAGCTGCAGCGTTGACCGGGCAGGCTCGTCAACAACGACACGGCCCTGGAAATCAGCCTCCAGTTCGAGAGTCGCCCATGCCGCAACTGCATCATGTTCGATTCCGGCCCCTTTCAGGTCTCGGCACGCCAATGCCAGTGCCGCCGCCTCCGTCGCACCGGAGGTAAAGACGATATCGGCACCATTGGCGCCCAGCCCCGCGGCAATCTGGGCTCTGGCCCGCTCAACCGTCGCCCGTGCAGCCCGTCCCTCGAAGTGAACTGACGAAGGGTTGCCAAACTGTTCCATCGCCATCGCCATCGCCTCCCGTGCCTCCGGTCTAAGCGGTGCGCTGGCGTTCCAATCCAGATAGACGCGCTCAGCCACCCCAGTCGCGCCGTCCGGTCACTGGATTCAAGCAAAGAGATGCCTTTACGCTGCGACTACTGTGGCAGTCGTCCAAGCGATTCACTTTGGAAACGGTCTCGGTCAAGAATGTCATCATTCGTCCACGATCGAAAAGAGAGTTGGGACAGCTGGACATGGAGCGAGTTCATTGTTCGATACATCCGACAGCCGCGTCTGGTGCAGAAAGACATAGACGTGGGCCGAAAGGCACTCCCAAAGTCGGTTTGTCATCGACTGGGCCCGGCTTCCCGAAACACCACCTTGGGCGCCCGCCCCGGTATGCAGTGCACTGAGGGTCTCATCAACCGCTGTCAGAACTTCCGAGATTCGGATCTCGCTTGCCGACACCGCCAGCCGGTAACCACCTCCGGGCCCGCGTACGGACTCCACGAGTCCCGCACGGCGCAACTTGACGAAGAGTTGCTCCAGATAAGGCAATGAGATGTCCTGCCTTTTTGAAATCTCGGCCAACGACGCAAGCGCACCGTCTGGTTGCTCGGAGAGATCCGCCAGCGCAACCATCGCGTACCGGCCCTTTGTGCTGAGCTTCACGTCCTGCCCTCGTTCGTTTGCCGCAGCCGACCGCCTTTCCATTGACGACAAGGCTTTGGACCATTAATTACACGCAATCCGCGGCGACCAGTCATTAGAATGATTCTAAGGAACTCGCTGTCATGCGTCAAGAATCGTCTGCAGGCCGCCACGCCAGAGATTGAGAGGATCAATGCCAGAGGTCATATTCCCAGGTCCAGAAGGACGACTCGAAGGTCGGTACCATCCGCAGAAGATCAAGGATGCACCGATCGCGATCATTCTGCACCCGCACCCACAGTTCGGCGGTACGATGAACAACCGGGTTGTCTATAATCTTCACTATGAGTTCTTTCGGATGGGATTCACCGTTCTTCGGTTCAATTTCCGTGGTGTCGGTCGAAGCCAGGGAGAATACGACCAGGGAGTTGGCGAGCTGAGCGACGCGGCATCGGCTCTTGATCACATGCAGGTCATCAACCAGAATGCCAAGCATTGTTGGGTTGCAGGCTTCAGCTTTGGAGCCTGGATCGGAATGCAGCTTCTGATGAGGCGACCGGAGATATCCGGATTCGTCAGCGTCTCACCACCCGCGAATATGTACGATTTCACCTTCCTCGCCCCCTGCCCATCTTCCGGACTGATCATCAATGGCACGGCAGACCGGGTCGCGCCACCCGAGGATACCCGCATGTTGGTCGAGAAGCTCAAGGAGCAGAGAGGCATTACGATCACCCACACCGAAATCGAGGACGCTGGACACTTCTTCGAAGAGCCGCATATGGACGTGATGCTTGCCGAGGTGAACAGTTACGTTCGTCGCCGACTGACAGAGACGACCCGATAGGCTCGCCTCCGGCGACCGTGAGGATCGGGAGCGGCTCTTCGGGAGAGAGACTGTCTGGCGTCGGGATCTGGTCTTCCACCAAGCTAAAGAGTGCGACATATCAGTATACCACGGCATACAGCCCTTTATCCCAGCAAAGGACTGCGGTAAGGAGCGAATGACTTTCCTCGCAACCTCGCCAGAAGGAACGGATCGCATGACGAAGATCAAGGTGGACAATCCCATCGTCGAGATGGATGGCGATGAAATGACCCGGATAATCTGGGACTTCATCAAGAAAAAGCTGATCCAACCCTATCTCGCCGTCGACCTGCTCTACTATGATCTCTCGATCCAAGAGCGTGACCGAACGGACGATCAGATCACGATAGACGCTGCTGAGAAGACCAGGGAAGTGGGCGTGGCCGTGAAATGCGCGACCATCACTCCAGACGAGGGTCGGGTGGAGGAATTCGGCCTGAAAAGAATGTGGCGCAGCCCGAACGGTACGATCAGGAACATCCTTGGTGGCGTTATCTTCCGAGCTCCGATTATCTGCAGGAATGTTCCCAGACTCGTTCCAGGCTGGACACAGCCGATCGTAGTCGGTCGCCATGCATATGGCGATCAATACAGGGCGACGGATTTTGCCTTTCCGGGGGCCGGCAAACTGTCCATCAGATTTGAGGGAGCTGACGGCCAGGTTATCGAACGGGAAGTCTTCGACGCACCCGGCGCGGGCGTCACCATGGCAATGTACAACCTTGACCAGTCAATTCATGACTTCGCACGCGCCTCGATGAACTACGGCCTGAGCCTGGGCTGGCCTGTCTATCTGTCAACCAAGAATACGATCCTGAAGGCCTATGATGGCCGATTCAAGGACATCTTCCAGAAGGTTTACGACGAAGAGTTCAAGGCGAAATTCGAAGCCAGGGGAATTCACTACGAGCACCGGCTTATCGACGACATGGTTGCCGCGTCGCTCAAGTGGTCCGGAGGATATGTCTGGGCCTGCAAGAACTATGACGGTGATGTGCAGTCCGACACCGTGGCTCAGGGCTTCGGTTCGCTTGGACTGATGACATCGCAGCTGATGACGCCGGACGGCAAGATCGTCGAAGCCGAGGCCGCGCACGGCACGGTCACGCGCCATTACCGCCAACACCAAGCGGGAAAGGAAACATCGACCAATTCGATCGCGTCAATCTACGCGTGGACGGGAGGGCTCAGGCACCGCGCCAAGCTCGACGGCAATGAACCCCTTCGGAAATTTGCCGAGACGCTGGAACGGGTCATCGTCGAAACCGTCGAGAACGGCAGTATGACCAAGGATCTTGCGTTGCTGGTCGGTCCAGACCAGAAGTGGTTGACCACCATTGGATTCCTGGAGCAGGTTGACAGGAATCTCAATGCGGCCCTGGCTTCCTGAACCGACAATTGGGGCGGGAAGAAGAGGGGTGACCCTGCCCTTCCCGCCTAATCCCGACTGCCCTGTTTCCGCCAGTTGCGCTCAAGGCGTCGCAATGCAAGCGACAGGCTAATGGTAACAGCCAAATAGATCAGCGCCACCACATTATAGGTCTCGAAATAGCGGAAATTGCTCGCAGCAGTGATCTTACCGAGCTGGGTCACGTCCAGCACGCCCAGTACTGACACCAGTGAACTGTCTTTCACAAGCGCGACAAAGTCGTTGCCGAGAGGCGGCAGGACAGTCTTGATCGCCTGTGGGAAAATGATGAACCTAAATCGATGCAGACCGCTGAGTCCCAGAGCTTTGGCAGCTTCTATCTGCCCGATTGGAACCGATGCGAAGCCAGCGCGAAACACTTCGGAAATGAACGCCGAGTAAGCGATCACAAGCGCCAACACTGCCCGCCACAGTAACGGAAAGTCGCGTGGTCGGATTGGGTCGAGTCCAAACCTGCTGCCAATCCAGTTGGCCAACTCCACCAGCGCCGGGGCGAGCACAAAGGCAACGTAGAGCAACAATACCAGAATTGGCACGCCGCGCACGATTTCGACATAGAATCGTGTGAGTTGCCGTATAAGTCGCCATTGCGATGAACTGCCCAGTGCCAGCAGCAACCCGACGCCCGACGCCAACGCAAAACTGACCAGCGTCACGAAAATGGTGATTCTCACGCCCTTCAGCAGCGTGACGAGAATCTGACGGTGCAGGTCATCCGAGAGCACCTGCCACAGAGCGTATCCTCCCAAGGCCAGTACGGCTACGAGCCACCAGGGGAATTCGTCCTCCTGAGGTGCGGGAGCATTCATCCTTGAATTCGGCCAGAGCCGCCCCGTCGTCTGACGGGGCGGAACTGAATTACTGACCCATCTTGTATTCGAGGAACCACTTGGTGTTCAGCCTATCGAGCGTTCCATCTGCCTTCAATTCGGCGATTGCGGCGTTGATCGGTGCGACCAGACTGCTACCTTTCGGAAAGATGAACCCGAACTCTTCGGTCCCCAGAGGGTCCCCCACAATCTTCAGCTTGCCCTCAGAGGCGGTGACGTACCCGTTTGCCGCAGTACTGTCGGACAGAACCAGATCCACGTCCCCTGTCCTGAGGGCCTGAAGGGCCGCCCCGAAGGTCTCGAACTGAATGACCCTAGGGTTGGCTTCATCACCGTCCAGGATGTCATAGATCGTAACGTAGAATGGAGTGGTGCCCGGTTGTGCTCCTGCCAGCAGGTCGGGGTCAGCCGCGAAGCTCGTGGCGTCGTCAAAGCGGGATTCGTCCCCGGCGACGATCATCATCATTTGGGACACCATATAGGGGTCTGAAAAATCGACTTTTTCCATTCGATCCTCTCGAATGGTGATACCCGTCATACCCAAGTCGTATTGGCCTTCACTCACTGCGGCGATCATCGCATCCCAACTGATGTTCTCGTATACGATCTTCGCATTCAGTCGATCTCCGATCATCGACATGGCATCATATTCCCATCCGACGGCTTTGCCGGACTTTGGGTCGACGAACTGTAGCGGCGGATAGGCGTTTTCAGTTACCACCACCACTTCACGCCCTCCTAGGTTGGGAACATCCGCAAGCGCGGCTTCCGCCCAAACGGTCCCTGCAAGCGCAATGGTCGTCAGCACAGATTTCATTTCGGATTCTCCTCTGTCGTGAGCCAGATCATAAACTGCACCCGGTGTCCGGGAGCGGCAAGGGGATTCGGCCAGTCAACCAGGGCCTGTTGACAATTGGGTTTCGATTCGGCGCGTTCCCTGCCATTTCCGCCGCAATGCGCGCCGGAACGGAACGGCGGCACAGGCAAACGGGCGGGTGACAGGATGAATGCCGACAGGACGGTGCCGACCGACGCCATGTGGGCGCGGACCGGGCCCATGCCGCCCGGCAGGGCGACCGATCCCGGCGCCACCGCGGCGGACAGCCGTGTTTTCGTGGAGGCGGTGCGGTTCCGCACGGGGTCGCCGTGGCGCGACCTTCCGGAGCGCTTCGGCAACCGGGACGGCGTCTTCAGGCGGTTCCGCCGCCGGGCGCTGTCCGGAGTTTCCGGGCGCGTTTCCGATGCCCTGTCGGAGGGGTCCGGCCTCGAATGGGTGTCCGTCGACGGCACGGTCGTGCAGGCTCACCGGAAGGCGGCGGGCGCAAAAGGGGGACCTGCGGGCAGGGGATCGGCCGCTCCCGGGGCGGCCTGACGGGCAGGACCGTGGCGGTCGTGGACGGGCCCGGATACCTGGTCCGCTCCGTGATCCTTCCCGGCCAGGCGCACGGCCCCGCGGGGGTGCCGGCGCTTCCCGGGGATCTCCCGGTCGGGGCCTTCGTCGGGGACAGGGCGTCCGGCGCGGACTGGCTGCCCGGGGAGGTGGAGGGACGCGGCGCGGTGCCGGTGACCCCGGCGGGGCGGAACCGGACGGAACCCCGGGAGCATGACCGGGAGATGTACGGGTGGCGGCGCCAGGTCGGGAATTTCTTCGCCAGAACCAGGGAGTTCCGGGCGGTGGCGACGAGGTACGACAGGACGGACGCGGGCTTCGCGGCCGGGATCCATCCCGTCGCCGGCGTGGTGGCGGCAACATGATTGTCAACAGGCCCAAGCATTACGCGATGCGCCCGCCCCAAGGAACCACGCGAAGCTTTCGGGGCGCTTACAAAATATTCGCGCAAACTCAGCTTGGTTCATAATTTCCTGCCCAATACACCAATACAGAAGCGAGCATAGACGTGCGCATACATCAGTTTACCTCAATGATTTCAGACAATCCCATGGTCTCAGCCAGCTCATCAGTGCGCGCCCACCGATCACCGGGAATTAGAGCAATCACATTGGTGAATACCCTGAGAAAGGCCGCCCGACCTGCGGCAGCATCAAGGCTATCAGCCCGATCAGGGGTGAGTAGAGCGCGAATATCCCCCAGCAAATCCGGGCGGGCGAACTTCTCCAGCATCCGCTGCTCAGCCTCCGCCCGCAAGATAGCATGACCCTGTTGGCCAAGATATCGAACAAACAGCTCCACAACCCGATCGAGATTGAGACCAGGAAGCGCATAGAGCGCATGATCGAGATCAAAAAGATCGCGCCCCTTATCGCGCTGTAGCAAAGCACGAAGCTTCGTCGCCATAAGCTCTTCAGGAGAGAACGACGCTATTGTTGTACTACCCGTGAACCATGGGTTTTCGACAGCGTACGGAATTGAGACCGGTGGATCGAACGGTTCGACCTCTGCGATGTTGATCTCGACCTTCAACCGAAGCTGCGCGTTGGGATCATCCTCAGCCGGCACGCGAAAGCGCAACTTCGGCGCGATTGGACTTGCGGCATAATTGGCTTGTCCCAGCCATGGCTCCAACACTTCCCGCATTGCATCAAGGAGGGAGCCGATCGGGCCTGTGGTCGTCCGTACCAGATCGATGTCTTCTGAGTACCGCAAAGGTTCCGGAAAGATGATCTTGTTGAGCGCAGTGCCTCCGCGGAATCTGAGCTCTGCGCTCAGAAGGTCGTGATTGAATATCTCGACCAGCGCTCGCGAGATGATCAGGTCCTGCTCAATCTGCCTCGGTTCAGCCCATGGCGCGGTAATGCTCCAAGCCGTGATATTCGTCTCGGGAATCACTGTTCGTCGACCTCGATTGGGCGGCGGATAATGACGTGCCAGCGCGCGCTGCGTTCTCGATCTTCGCTGGCAGCGATGACGCAGCCTTCACGCGGCTCGAGCTCCACCCACGGCGCATTGCCACTGTGGAGATGTCTCTCCAAACAGGCTGCAAGCTCTTCCTGGCCCAACAAGTCGAGCAGATAACCGAGGCGCTGGACGATGGACCGTTCGAACTTCGGTAGCAGAGCCTCGAGACGCGTTGAATCAATCCGGGTACTAAGCTCGTTGAGCACGCTCGCCGTATGGCTGATGCCGCCACTCGCATGTGGATAACGCACCAAATCCAGTGCGGTCAGCGCTGGCGACGACATTCGCATTGAACCGGTATCGATCTTTTTTTGCTCAATCCCCTGTTCGACGCCTTCCATGTCTTTGCGGAAGTAAAAGGCGAGTTTGGATCGCCCTGCGCGAATAGGTTTCCACTGCCGATCGGTGACGACCTGAAATTCCATTACAGCTTGGTGCGCCGCCCCTTGGAACTCTGCAGCTTTTAGAAGCGCAACATAGTATGGCCGCCCAGCGTCCTTCATCATGGCATCGATGTACCAACTTGGCGGAGGCGCTCCCCACTTGAGATACCGCGTGGGCGTGATGACGTAGAACCCTCGGCGTGGCGCGAAGACATGACCCCGCTTCTTCAGGCGCGCAGCTGCGTCAAGGAATGCCCCGTGGCTGACCCCCAAAGCCTCCATCGCATCCTCTCGCGTAAAGGTGGTGCGCCCGGTCGATGCCAGTTCTTCAACATAGCTCGCCAAAGCGGTGGTGCGCTCAGGTATCATATTGCAAAATCTGCTCGATCAGCGGCATTTGTAATATGATATTGGAATGCAGACAAGTCCAATATGGCTAAGTCCGCACAAAGCGCGGAGTTTCGCATATGATTATGGAGGTTGCGCTTGATGAAGGGCTATAGCCGCCGGAGGCAGTCATTTCTGGAACTCAGGTCTCGCAGCTAGACACCCTGGTCGTCAAATACTTCCGGCGCTTCGGCCCGGACGGAATTGCGCGGCAATAGGAGTTGGAAAGCGTTCAGGGCTGTCCCGCCCTTCAATGCCATGCGCGGCGCGACCACATCGTCAGCCGCGAAGGCGTCGAGAACATCAAGTAGCCGAACCGTGGACTCCACCAGCTCCGGAACATAACGCCACTTATTGGCCAAGTCCAATATCCGCTGCCTCTTGATGTCCATTCAGAACTCCATCATCGGGTCTGTGCCCTCGAACGACGTATTGAGCGCATCAGGCGGAAGATACACGCGCCAATATGGGTCGTACACCGCATATCCCGGTCTGGCTCCCAATGCGTGGAATTCCTGTCCGGACAGCATCCCCTGCAGCCGTTCGAGCGTCAGATGCGACACGTTGAGCTCCGTCTGCCACTGCTCCAGCCACCAGCCTACGACACCCACAACCGATCGGACCCCAAGGAGTTCCACATAGTCGGCTACCTTTCGGCAGTCGAAGTCGTCGACAAGGAACGGCGCGACATGCAAGCATTCGATGACCTCGTCCCCAGCGCGGTCGGTGCGGTGAAGGACGTCGACCAAGGTCCGCTCGAAGGATGTGACTTTCATCGGAACACCCTCCCTTTCGATACGGACCGTCAGGAAGTCCATCCTGCCAGCCTAGATCAAGGTTCGGTATGGCCTGACAATGTGACATGACTGGAACGGGAGCTTCATGGCTTCCGGTCGACCGTAGCTGATTAGATGGACCCGATTGTAGAGCACCGTGTGGGAGATTCCGTAAAGTTCCAGTGCTGTATGATATCCTAGCACTCCGTCTGGACGCAGCTTGCTTGCAATGATGCAATCCTCCACCGCGAAGCGTGATGGCGACGCATTACCGGTCACGATGAATACCTCGCGCGCAGCCCGCTTTATCCGACCCACCATGGCAAACTGCCGCAGAAGCGAACGCACCGCCTCCGAGTCCCGAGGCTGCCCCAGTGCCGCCGTAAGCTCAGTAGGGTTGAATACCCGGTTGGCGTCAAGAAATCCCGCAGCCTGTTCGTGCAGTTCCCGTAAAGGAACCGCGCTCCGTTCTAGGAGATAGCCAATGGAATCACATCCTTTGCGGCCCGATGCATGGGACGCGGTGGACGGGCACAGCCGCCATTTGCCGGGTGCCGACGGACGGCCTGCCGACCCTGTTTCTGAGCGCTTTGACTTCATTCAGTTACCGTCTCCCGGTTTCGAACCGCGTAAAGATGGATACCCCGGTCAAGGGAGCCGCGCCATGCCGCAGACCATGTAGGCCGCCATCGACTTCTGCGTGCCTCGGGCAGGCATGCAGATACTACTCAGCAGCCACCGTAAGGGATGAATGTCGGATCTGTCATCACAAATGCTACGCCGAAGCCCTCGTATATATGGCGAAATATCTCAATCCCTCGCTCCCTGGAGACTCTTCGTGCATGGCCTTTCGAGCAATCATGCTCCAAGAAACAGGTTACCACCGCCCATGATGCTGCACTTCAAAATGGAAGTGCAGACGGAATATGGGCCAGATGGGAATGCAGACAATTAGCGCCGTTCAACTGCGGGGCCGCGCCCCTCCCTATCAATGGAATCACAATGCCTGTTCGCGAATCGAATGCAGGAACCTCCTGAAGCCATGGTGTACCGATCACTGGAACCTGTTCCCTTGGTCAGGACGTCTGATACTCCTTCATGATCGAAACAGCCACCGCCCGTAGCTTCTTTGCCGCAGGAGACAAAGACCGACCGCGATAGGTGACGATCCCAAGCCTCCGACTGACAACTGGCCCCGAAATCGGGATTGTCGCCAGGTTCAGATCCTTGCGCGAAATTTGGATCAGGGACGGAATGGCGGCGATACCGACTCCTCGCCCAACCAACCCAAGCTGGGAATGAAAATGGCCGACCCTCAATTCGCTTGAAATCGACTCGTAGAGAACACCCAGATGTTTTCTCAGGAGTTTATTGGTGCCGCTTTCGGCTCTAAGTAGAATGAAATTCTCGTCCTTGACCGCACTCCAGGTAGTCGAGGCCATCCCCGCGAGTGGATGCGACCTGTGACAGGCGATGACGAAACGGTCGTCGATGAGTTCTTCGAAGTCGAGTTCAGGGTGTCCTTCCCCAAACTGGGCGAATGCAAGCTCGGACTGGCCGTTCAGAACTTTCTCGAGAGCCTGTGGGCTCGAATCTTCGTGAACGCGGACGCGGATGTCCGGATGCGCACCTTTGAATGTATCAATGATCTTGGGGAGCAGCGTATCGGAAATCGTCATGTTGCAGGAGAAGGAAACGATGCCGCGCCTGACCTTCACGATCTCAACGATGTCGTCCAACGACCGATGGTAGGCTCCGATGATACGGACCGCCCTCGGAAGAAACTCCATTCCCAGTGTCGATACGGAAACCGAACGCGTGGTCCGATCCAGCAGCGGCGCACCCACGGAGTTCTCAAGTTTCTTGATACGTCGTGACAGGGCAGACTGGGTGACGTGAAGCTCTTCGGCGGCCAGAGCAAAGCTTCGCAGCTGCGCCACCGCGACAAACGCCGCAATTTCACCGATTGACGTGTCGCGAATCACCTTTTTTCATTCTCGAATATCATCAATATCTGAATTTTTTGAATTTGTCAGAAATGTTTGATCCTGTCAACTTACCGGAACCGATCAACCCATGTTGCATTCCCCTCAAAAGACGCATCGGGGACGGCAACTCACATAGGGAGGAACATCCATGCCAAATGACTTCAGAAATCTGTTGCTGGCGCTGCGGCCTTGGTTGCCGTTGCGGTTCCGGGCGCAGTACAGGCAAGCGACTTTACCCTGGAAGGCAAGACCGTCACCTGGATTGTCGGCTTCAATGAAGGCGGCGGCACCGACCGCCTGACCAGAGTCCTGCAAACCAAGCTGAGCGACCACCTGCCCGGCAATCCGAATGTCATCGTTCTGAACAAACCAGGCGGTGGCTCGGTCATTGCCTCAAACGACTTCCACAAGAAAGCTCCCACCGACGGCATAATGCTGATAATGGCGTCGACATCCACGCTGCTGCCGGTTCTCCTCGGCTCGGACATCGCTCGGTACAACCCGAACGAATGGGTAGCTGTAACTGGCTTTGCACGTGGCGCAGCCATGTATGCCATCAGCGACGAACTAGGTCTTGGCCATACTGACATGCAGGCGGACTATGAAGCCCTGCAGAACGCCAACATCCGTTTCGGTACAGAGACTCCGCTTTCCGCTGAACTGCTGGACTTTGTTTCCATGGAAATGCTGGGGATCGATGCCCGCTACGTCTTCGGTCTGTCCTCCAAAGACGCAGAGGCTGCGTTCCAACGGGCCGAGATGAACGTGAACACGGACAACACGCGCTCATATCTGAAGGATTACGGCGACGACCCGAAAGTGAACCCCGTCTGGAGCTACGGTGTGATCGACGAAAACGGCGACCTGCAGCGCGACCCGGATCTGCCCGACGTTCCGACGTTCCCGGAGTTCTACGCGGCCGTCAAGGGAATGGCACCGGAAGGCACGGCCTATGAACTGCAGCAGTCCCTGATGAATGCCAAGGTCATGCTGTCCAAGGCCGTTATGCTACCGAAGGGCACCCCGAACCACATTCGTGAGGTCTACATCGACGCTCTAAGAGCCGTAACCTCAGAACCTGACGTCGTTGCCGCATTGCCCCGTGAAATTGGTTCGATGCCGCTGAACTTCGGAGACGAGACCCAGCGGGCCCTGGCACTTGGCACCGAGATGGCGCCCGAAGTGCGCGAATGGGCCGCAAAGTTCCTGAAGGAACGTTTCGACACAGATCTCAACTGAGCGGGAACTGAAGTCAGAGTTGGGCGGGGCTTGGGATGCGCCGCCCAACCCAAGTCACCTTCCAATCTTGGTCTGCCATTACCTGTCGCTCAGGTCTCGATACCATACGAGTTGACCGTAACCGCATCAGCAGACCGAACGCGGGGAAAGCGTAATGTCGGAAATGGCACTCGTGGCTCTCGTCCAATTGACGTCTCTCGAAACAATGCTGGCATTGGTCGCCGGCGTCTTGATTGGTCTTCTCGTCGGAATATTGCCCGGACTGGGTGGAACCGCGGGCCTGGCCCTACTGCTCCCGCTGGTGTTCGGGATGGACCCCGATGCGGCCCTCGCCCTGATGATCGGACTCGTTGCAGTGACCACCACTTCCGATACGTTTCCCTCGGTTCTCATGGGTATTCCCGGTACATCCGGATCCCAAGCGACGGTTCTCGACGGTTTTCCCATGACGAAGAAAGGGGAAGGCACCCGCGCCCTATCGATTGCCTTCGTCTCGTCGCTTGTGGGTGGCATCCTCGGCGCATTTGTATTGTCATTCGCAGTATATTTCGCAAAACCCATTATCCTGCAGATCGGATTTGGCGAGCAGTTCATGCTCGTCATACTGGCTTTGTCGATGGTGGGCATCCTGACCGGTGCCAACCTGTGGAAGGGGTTGACGGCCTGCTGTCTGGGCCTGCTTCTGGGATCTCTGGGATCCGCCCCGCTTTCCGGCGTCCAGCGGGCGACATTCGGCTCGGAATACCTGCTGGATCCCCTACCGTTGGTGGTCGTTGGCCTGGCCATGTTCGCAACGCCCGAAATCGTGAACCTGCTGCGACGACAGTCGAGCATTTCGGAAACCGGTAAACTCTCGGCCACTGGCTGGGCGAGGGGTCTAAAGGATTGGGCCAACAACTGGTGGCTGTCGCTGCGGTGTTCGATGATCGGTTCAATCATTGGTGCCCTGCCCGGCCTCGGTGGAAGCGTGGTCGACTGGATCGCCTATGGACACGCCGTTCAGACGACGAAGAATCGCGAATCCTACGGAACTGGGGATCCCCGCGGCATCGTGGCACCCGAATCGGCCAACAATGCCAAGGAAGGAGGTGCACTGGTTCCAACCCTGCTTCTCGGAATTCCCGGCTCCGGCAGCATGGCGATCCTGTTGGGAGGCCTCGTGCTGATCGACATTGAACCGGGCAAGGACATGATCGACAACAATATGGACAAGGTCTACCTGATGATCTGGTCCATCGCTGTCGCGAACATCATAGGAGCTGGCATCTGTTTCGCCCTGGCACCGCAAATCGCCCGGATCACCACGATCCGCTACACGTTGATCGCACCCTTCATGATTGGCATCATCTTCTTCGCAGCGTTTCAGGCAACGCGCAACTGGGGTGATCTGATCGCCCTTCTGTTATTGAGCATCCTTGCCATCTACATGAAGCGGTTTGGATGGTCGCGCCCCGCGCTTCTCATCGGCTTCGTTCTATCCGAACGTGTCGAAGCCTCCGTATATCAGACAGTGACGCTCTACGGGATCACGTTTCTGGAGCGCCCGATAGTCCTTGCCCTGCTGGCCCTGACTCTGGCGTCGATTGGACTGGCCGTCTTCTTCAAGCAGGCGAGTCCGGAATCTGTCACAGCTGAAGGGCCACACAGTCACCTGCGGAAGGGCCCCCAGTGGATTTTCATTCTCGGTGTGATCGCTCTCGCACTCTACGTCTTTGCGGATGGGCTGCAGTACAACCGCCTGACCGGCCTGTTTCCGATGGTGGCGTCAATCAGCACCTTGGTCTTCCTCTTTCCGATCACCGTAATGATGCTCACAAGATCCACACCATCCGAATTCTTCTATGATGCCGAGCGCAAAATGGAGCGACAGGATGGAAGGTCGGCGGAATTCTACATCGGCATGCTGTTCATCATGTTGCCGTTTTCCGGATTGGTTGGATTTGTTCTGGGAATTGCCGCGTTCATCACGGTTTTCCTGAGACGGGCGGCGCATCTTGACTGGTGGAAGGCCATTCTGGGCGGAGTCGGCTTTGTCCTGTTCCTTGGACTTCTTTCCAACCAGCTGACCCTGCGCTATCCGGTGGGACTGCTGCAGGAATTCGTAAATCTGCCCTGGCCTCTTCAATAGGAACCTGAGAATGGACATCGAACCCGCCAAGGAAGGCGTCACCCACGAACTTGTCAGCTTTGCCGTCAACACACGGTTTGCCGATCTTCCGGGAGAGACCATCGAGGTCGCCAAGCGCTGCATCGTCGACGGGACCGCCGTGATCATCGCAGGTTCCACCAAGCCCGCAGCGGTTATCCTGCGAAAGTTTGCGCGGGGAGTTTCTGGCGCATCTGAGGCGCGGACCTTGGGCAAGCACTCAATGATGGTCCCCGTCCACCTCGCCGCACAGATCAACGGGATGTCAGGCCATGCGCTCGACTGGGATGATACGGCGCTTTCGGAAGAACGGGACCGATCCGTCCTGCTCCATCCCACAATCCAACCGCTGTGCGCGTGCTATGCTCTAAGCGAACAGCTGAACGCCTCGGCCAACGATTTCCTGACTGCCTTCATTCTGGGATTCGAGGTTCAGGTCAAAATTGCCGAATCCATCAGTTCCGAGCATTTCACGGGAGGCAGAGGCTTCCACACCAGCGGCACAATCGGAATCTTCGGTGCCACGATCGCATCCTGTAAGCTGCTCGGTCTGGACTATGGACGGACCGCCAACGCGATGGCGATCGCCTCCACGATGGCAGCTGGGGTTGGGGCCAACCATGGCACAATGTCCAAACCCCTGAACATGTCCCGTGCGGCAGAGAACGGCGTCACCGCCGCAAAGTTCGCCGCTCTCGGCATGGATGGCCCGGCCAATGCGCTTGAAGCCGGTCGGGGCTTTCTTGAAGCCTTCGGCGGTGGCTATGATCCGACGAAAATCATCGGCCGAATGGGCAACCCCTTTGCCATCGTCTACCCGGGAACTTCGATCAAACCCTACCCGAGCGGCGTCGTCGGGCATCCGGGGATGGATACAATGAAAAGGCTTGTCGAAAGGCACGACATCAGGCCCGAGAGCGTCGAAGGTATCGAGGTCTTTACTGGATCGAACGTCATCAAGCCGGGGCCATTGCGGATTCTCCATGCCAACAACGAACTTGAGGCCAAGTTCTGCGTGGCCTTCCAGATGGCAAGCATTGTGCTGCGCCGCAAAGCCGGCCTCTCGGAATTTGCGGACGACTTCGTCCAGTCGCCAGAATGTCAGGATATGTAGAAAAGGGTGTCCGTTTCCATCGACCCTGAGATCGATGCGCTTGGGAAGGGTAGAATTGTCTCGAAGATTCGTCTCACCACAAAGGACGGCAAGACCTTTTTTGAAGAATCGGATCGGCACTACCGCGGAGGGCCGAGGAACCCGCTGACATACGAAGAGGTATCCGATAAGTTCCTCGATGCGACCCAGAATGTCCTCACCGGCGAAAGAGCCAGAAGCTTCCTTTCCTTGACAAAGAACTTCGAAACTCTGCCAAACCTGAAGGAACTTCTTAACACGGTGGCGGCTTGATGCCTACGAATGACCCCAGTATCCGGGCACCTGCTGGGACAACACAGAAGATTGCAGGCTACATTGTATCCGTGGCCTCCCAGGAATTGCCGGATGGCGTGCGTGTCAAGGCAAAATCTCATCTCATTGACACACTTGCCGCGATTATCTCAGGATCAAGGCTAAAGGCGGGCAGATTGGCCGCCGACTTCATCGCCTCTCAGGGCGGCACACCAGAGGCGACGGTCTGGGGGACCAACATCCGAACTACGGCCACGAATGCGGCGTTGGCCAACGGCATGGCCGCCCATGCGGACGAAACGGACGACTCCCACCTTGAAGGCCGGTTCCATCCCGGCTGCGCCGTTGTGCCAGCGGCATTGGCGGTCGGCGAGGCTCGGGCGCAGTCCGGACGAAGGGTCCTGAATGCGGTTGCGGCCGGATACGATATCGGTGCCCGATTCTCGATAGCGCTCGGCGTATGTGGCCCTCGAACGGCGACTCACAGCACGCACAGTCTGGGTGCTCTTTTTGGTGCCGCCGGAGCGGCTACGTCGCTAATGGACTTTGATACCGCACAGGTGTCCTCTTCCCTGTCTTTCGCCATCCAGCAGGCGAGCGGCATTCCATACTGGGAAAGGGATACCGAACATGTGGAGAAGGCTTTCGATTTCGGAGGCATGGGCGGGCGCAACGGCGTGGCGGCGGCTGTGATGGTCGGCGCTGGCATGACCGGTGTGCAGGATCCACTCGAAGGCAAACTCAACTACCTGTCCGCGTTCGCTGAGCGCGTTGATACCGATGCGCTGACCCGCGAACTTGGAACGCGCTTTGAAATCATGGAGGCATCCATCAAGAAGTGGTGCGTCGGATCTCCCATTCAGGCGGCGCTCGACGGCGCTGTGGCCGTGCTTGAGCAGGGTCTGGACGTAAACACAATTGAGAGCATTGACCTGATCCTGCCCGACGATCGTCTTGCCATCGTGGACGACCGGGAGATGCCCAATATCTGTGCCCAACATATGGTCGCCGTTTGCCTGCTCGACGGAAGGGTCACTTTCAGGACCTGCCACGACAAAGCGCGGATGAGTGACGCGGCGGTGCTGGCCCTACGGGAGAAAATGACCATCATTCCCTCGTCAGATCTCACCGTCGCCAGGCCCGCCCGCCAGGCCATCCTGGAAGTACGCACGCGGGAAGGCAAAGTGTACCGCCATCACACCAAGGCCGTCCAAGGGACCCCGGAAAACCCGATGTCGCCTGAAGATGTCCAGAACAAGGCGCTTGAACTGCTTTCCCCGGTCATTGGCGATGCCGCTGCTGAGGCACTTGCCGATACGGTCTGGAACCTTGAGAATATCAAGGACATCAATGTGCTGGCCAACATTGCAAGGACGAAGTGACCACCATGGACCCCGAAGTTCCACCGGCACCCTGTCACCCTCACAAAGGCGGGATCAAGCGTTTGACGGATACTGTCGTCGACGGGCCGTTTCAACTCCATTTTTATTTGCTGGGCGACAAGCAAAGATAAGTGGGCCTGCAGCGCAGGAAGTCTTCGCCATGTCGCGAACTCGTGGCTTGGCGGGGACGGACCGACCTTCCGGCAACGATTCCGCACCCAAGGAATCAGGATACCCTACGGACCAATAAAGAAACCACTCCTCACACACGGCCCGCGGTTTCTCCAGACCGGAACCACATGCGGAAATGCAAGCTGTACAGATTCCTGATTGTTTGGGATGGCCGGCTGGTGGCTTTGAGGGACAGTTCCGGAGACCTCTCCGCTCGCTACGGACCTGAGCACCGCCAGGTTCGGCGCAATTTTCAACGCGGCCAACGCGACGTCCGAAGCTCAGGATCCGGCATGGTTTCAGCGCTTCACAATATGCAGCCCACGCCGCAGTCGTTCAAACGCAATGTACACTCGACAGGAGACAGTCGTTTGAAGGCGGTCATCAAAGTCTGACCGTGATCTGCCTGTGGCCGAAGGAAGCGCGGAAAACGGGCACCCCAACGGTCTCAAGGGGGTCGTGCTACACATATTCGGATACACGGAATTCAATGCGGTGATGACCCACCACATCCAAGCGGGCTTGCAGTCCGGCATCCAGGAGTCCGCCTGCAAGGTGAATTGTGACGGAGTGGTCCCTGGCGGTCCAACAGAGGACCAAGCGATGCCTCTCGAGTATGTCATGATCGTCATCGCCGCTCTTGTCGGCTCTCTGGTCAGTGGCCCTGGTGGCTTCGGTGGCTACTTCATCGTCGTCATCGCGCTGACGCCAGTCGTCGGAGCAAAGGCAATGATTCCATCGATCATGGTCTGCGCAGTCTGCGCGAACCTCACGTGACTGTTCTTCTATCGCCGAACCGTTGCGTGGAAGCCGGAGTCCAGTTCACGCTTGCATCGTGGCCCGGCGTGCACTTGGGTGCACGCTTCCTTAAGGAGATTCCGGAAACCGCGTTTTGGGGTTCATTGGTTCTGTCCTGATTTTGGTTCTACCGGTCCGACGCTACCCGAAAATGACGTCGTTCAGGCCCAACCTGAGGAGCATATCGAGTCTGGGGTTGTTCTTCGGTTTCATGAATGGCACTGTGGCAGGTTCCGGAATGCTGGTCGTCGCCTTCTTCAACAGTATCGGCCTCAGCGGGCCTTTGTTGCTGGGTACTGATGCACTGATCGGCCTCATCAACGCGCTTACACGTTCCAGCACCTTCTACAGCATGGGATTGCTTGACCAGCGTCTGGCACTACTCAGTCTCTTCATGGGTCTGGTCACCGTTCCAGGCTCATGGGTCGCGAGTTGGTTGGTGCGCCGGATGGGCACACGGGCGCATGACGGTTTGATCGAGATCCTGATCGCTGTTTCGGAAATCATCTTCCCCGCGAGAGCGCCAATGCCCTAAGGATGGTGGCCCTCATGCGGGTTTCCTTAAGCCCCACCTGTCGATTCACGCCGGAAACACTGGATACCTGTCGTGACAGGGCTATTGTCCACCACACCTTCTATAACATCTTGACAATGAAGACCCCCAAAATGCGCCGGCCGCTGATTCCTCCACCTTGGTGCACCGTATCTTTCCACCTAAAGCCACGCCATTTCAATGACATTACGACCTGAGTGGATCTGTCGGACTGTCGAAAGGCGGCGGATCGGACGGACGCCGTCCGTCTGCCGCAGACCCAGAAGTCGAACGTGCTGTGCGTCGGAACCGGCCGAGGATACGACGCACGTTGCCTTGGACCATGCCCCGGACCAGATTGACCGTGGCTGGGTTCACGCCCGGCATCTCGCACACCCGGGACGCTGTTTCCGGCCCTTTCCGTAGAATACCGTCGATCATCCGTTCGACCCGCGTCCGCAATTCGCGCTTGTCAAGACCCGCTTCGTGGGCGATCACCTCCCAATGCCGGGGCGCGATGTCCCCGGGCCTGCGTTTTCGGCCTGCGATCCTCTGGGCAAAATTCTGGTCGATATGACCCCATGGCAGGACGCAGGAAACATCGTACAGGGGTGCCGGACGCACATTACCTCCACTCAGGAGAAGCGCGTAATTCTTCGCATGGGCATCGGCGTTGGCGACAAGGATGTTGAAAATGACTTGGTCCATGATCCGCAACCGCTCCGGTTCGGACAGGATGGAGGACATCTCGGGCCCGGTGGACCATACCTTCCCACCCACGCCCAGGATGTCGTCAAGGGACGGTCCCGGCAATATGCCACGTTCGTATTTCCGCTCCGGAAACACGCCCAGAACCTGGGCGAAATCCTCCTGATGCAGGCGGCGGACGTGTCCATCTGGTGTGAAGGCACGGTCATAACGGACAACGATCAGGGCTGTCCGGCCCCTGGCCTGCAAAGTGCCGACCTCGGCCGCCTCGAGACCTACTGCGGTTGCCAGCGACATGCAATAGGCTTCATTCTCGACGGTCCCCTCCAGATGATGTGGGTTGTCAGGCTTAAGGATGACAGTCGACGGCGCTCCGTCCAATGGAATCGCGAGCTGGTCTCCGGAGCCACAAAGACCGGGTTTCGTGCGTCCATCCGGTCCGAGAACCGCGAGAACGGACTTCTCCTGACCGCCCGCCAAAGACAAGCGGACGCCATCCTCCCCGACCAGAAACGGCCTGATGCCGAGGTCGCGAAAATGCAGATGCAACGCCTGTTCCGGATCCGGTTCATCATGGAAATCAGTGAGAGCAACATACCGCCATGTCCGTTGCGTAACGGGCGAACCGAAAGAGAGAGCGCCGGCCACATCCCCGCCGATCCGTTCGAGAATAGCCAGACTGTCCATGCGGGAAAGGCCCAGGCCGCGGGCGACCGCCGTCAGCTGGCCCTCTTCGGGAAGAAGGTTCGCGATCCACGGAAAGACGGTTTCGGCCATGAACCTATCCCGCCCGAGCGGCATGTTTGTGGAGACCGGAAAGGCGTCGGGCGAGGCCAGCCACCTAGAGTCGTATCTGAAGGAGGGCCGTCCATCCTCCCCGACCCCTATGGCACCGACACGGTCCGTACCGGAAAAGACCTTAATGCGCTTCATCGAAGACCGTCCGGTCCTTCGTTCTCGGCATCCCTGTGGGGAATCGGACCATCAATCGAAGATCCGTCCCGGAGTTGGTTGGGATTCCCGGCGAACATATCCTCCAAGACGTAAAACGTCCTCTGCGGAATCCGATCAAAGGGATAGTATTTCGCCACCACATCCTGAGTTTCAGCGGATGTTTCGAGGCCCAGATGCCCCATAGGAAACCGGATATCAGCGATGTCATGGGAATCCGGCCCAAGACGCATCGCCATGCATTTCATCGCGAGCAGATTTTCAGGACAGGCGGTCATGATCCGCCGGCTGGACATTTCCAGCCAGTCATCGAAAGTCCCGTTTGGACTGAGGAAGCCTTTCGCGCAATCATTGAGCCAGTCCAGAGGAATGTCCTCCCCAGACCCGGCCGCCGCCCGCCGGGCCGCCTCACGGCTGGTGGACAGTGGATACAGGATTGCGTCCACATCGCGTGTGGACATGCGCACCTCCAAGGCCAGGCACATGACGGCACCACCCACAAGGCTGACTTCATCTCCGGTCCCCAGACGGGCCATCTCGTCATTGAGATCCCGCAGCAACGCCATCATGTGGGTTCTGGAGAGTGCGGCCGTCATACCCGACTCCCGACCGTCGAATCAATGAAGATGTTGCGCAGCCGGAACGGGACAGGGGAGTTGGCGAGCAAATGCAGGCGCAGACCCGGCATCTCCGTGGCGAACCAAGGATCCGCGAGCGGAGGGACGCGCCGCGTCCAGTCGGGCTGCCGGTCGCCGTTGCGCCAAGCGGTATATTCCACCATGCCGCACAGGTAATTCGCCCTGAACGGACACAGATCCGCTATGCCGGGGTCGGAAGCCGTGACGTCCGGGTAACTTTCACTGTCCAGTCCCGCCAGAAGATCATGAATGGCGGCCAGCACGAATGTCCGTTCGGTGCTTGATGCCAGAGCCAAGGTCCGGATCTGGCGCCGAAATGTCTCGCAGGTCGCAGAAGGAGGCCGTGGGCCACGATCACTGGTACCGGCGTCCCGCGGTTCCGCGATGTCGATTTCAGCCATCGGTTGCGTCTCCACAGTGGGGCCAGACATGGTATTATGGCAGATTTCGGCCGGAGCGGAAATACGGTCCCGGCATGTCGATATTGGTCTTCGGATTTCTTTCCGGATCCTTAGTTGCCCGGAAGAACTGACCCACAGGGCCCGGGATCCATGCGTGCGGGCAAGGGGCGTCGGAGGTGGCGACAACGCACGGTCGCCCAATTCGCGGCATCAATCTCGCGGAAGACGCCGCCAACTGCCGGAACCTCGTGCCAGGCACCGTCAATCTCCGGGCCGACGCTACAGATATTGCCATCGAACCAGCGTCGGCTGCATGCCATGTTCGGTATTCCGTGCATGGCGGGCGCTTTCAGCGCATGGCGGCAATGGAAACCGCCATGGACGGACGGATCATGGTAACCGACCTTTGGCGATCATTTTTGCAGCTTGGAATAGCGGATGTTCGGTGTGTGACCCGGAAAGATCGGATATCGCACTATTTCAATGACTTGGCATCAGGTGGAAGAATTTCCTGTCTCGACAATACCGCCGACGCAAAACCCAGCTGGCACGGCCTTTATCGATCATATATGCGAAGAAAACGGAACGAAGACCCGTCGAATGCAACCCCACTTCCATTCCGAATCGCAACACCGGTCGTTCCCGGCGAGCACCGGATCAAGGATCCTTGACCACGAAGCCGGATTCCAAATGGACGCCTGCTTGATAGTGGTGCGTTTTGATCCTCATTCGATATCGAGGCTCAAACATATATCAAATGAAGGCGGCACCTCCATGGCAAACGCATCGGTTACGAAGCAACGTGTCCTTGGCGTGTTTTTTTCGGCGGGCGAGACCATCGGACCCACTTGATCGAACGGATCAGGGAACGCAAGGTCTGATCGACCCGTCGTAGGGATCACTTCAAACCTTGACCAGCGCACGCTTGCTTACTGGGCAAGCCATGCCGTCAAGGTCTGATAAAATTCGGCCTCCTCCTCAATATACGGAAAGTGACCTGAGTTTTCAAAGATCTTCAACGTCGCGTTCGGCAGCAGTTCTGCAATCCGTCCAGCGCCCACATCAGCGGGTGTGATGCCGTCGTGGCGTCCGGCCATGATCAAAGCGCGAACTGATATATTGGGAAGGGTTTGAAGCGTATTGAACGTGGCCAACAGGGGTCCAGCCGCGTTCCATGCCCGGTATTCATATTGGGTGCGTGCATCCAGGTCAGCACCAATCGCCGGATCCCACTGATGAAAGTATATCGCCGCCACCAAGTTCCAGGTGGCGCGCCAATCGACATTATCGGTCATGGGTTGGGAGAAGAGTTTGCTAAAGGCGGCCATGTTTTCGTCAGGCCCTCTCAATGTTGGCTGATAGTCAAACGCAGGCACGGTATCCACCAAAACCAGCCCATCCAGACGGTCTCCGTACTTGGTGGCAAATTCCTGTGCGATGAAGCCACCGTAGGAGTGGCCAATCAGGGTGAAGGTGTCATGCCCCAACGCTGTCATCAGTTCGGCCGCATCCGAGGTCAGGCGATCAAAGGTCATCTCAGCGTAATCTTCGGGCTTGTCCGAACGGCCGTTCCCGAAGTGGTCATAGTAGACCACCGTATTGTTTGCGGACAGCTGGTCAAAATAGGGACGCAGGTAATCGTGGCTCAGCCCCAAACCGCCATGCATAATTAGGATTGGTGCTCCACCACCGATACTCTCAAAAAAGAGGTTCGCACCATTTACTTCGACCGTATCTGCCGCAGCGGAACTGAAGGACATCTTGGCACCGATAATCGCGCTGAGAATTTGCTTGGCCATTTTCCCGTCTCGCTATTGAATTTTCGTTGTTCTATAGCATCTTGTAGCGAGTTTGGCAGAAATTCCAAGTCCCCACTTCCGGTCCGAAGTGCAACACCGGCCATCTGCGCAGGCACGGGGCGGGCCGCTGCCCGACGCTGACGAAAGAGCTGTCCATATCGATATAGAGGCATCGCATCAGGGTCATGCCTACCAGGTCCGCTGGCGGTTTCCGAAGAATCGTTCCAATTTTGTTCCCGTGTATGGCCGGGAAAGACAACACACACCACAGGCACAAGAATTTCCCATAGACGGATAATTTGGCGAGAATTACGCGGCGAGTTCGTTGTTCGCATGCCGTTGACCGAATCGGTCCCTGACCTGGCACCCGCAGTCAGTCACGAGGTCAGCCAACAGCACGATGAAACCGTGAGTCAGGCGGCCGCAGACACTGCGGGACTTGCAGCAATTCCCGTTAGCCCACCCCGGCCCCGTAATCCGTTGCGGGGAATGGTTGGCCTCGCCAGCATCCTGATTTCCCTCGCAAGTCCGGAAGCGACAGATGTCGACCGGAACGATTGCCGCGCACGGCTAGCGCTTTCATGCCGACACTGGTGCGTTCGCCGGTCAGCGAAGACGCCAATTCCACAGGGGCGGCGGCGATTGCGAACATCGTCCGGCCAATTGGGCTGGCTGTGTCGATCTGATCCACCAGCGTCCGGGAACCTGAACTCAGAGTTCCTCAACAATCACGACTTCCCGCTCGCACGCGCCCGCTGCGTGCTTCAGTGCCCGCTGGTAAAGCTCGGAATCGTAAACTGCCTTGGCCGCTTCGACGCTGGGATAGCGAACCACGACATTCCGCGACCTTTCAACACCTTCAAGCTGAAGATATCTACCGCCTCGAGCAAGAATCTGCCCGCCGCCTTCCTCAATCGCCTTGGTCGCCAATTCCGCATATCTTGCGTACGCTTCACTGTCAGTAACGGTTACATGCGCGATCCAAAGTGCGCTCATTCTGCCACTCCCTCCAAAACAAGTTCCGCCGCCCTAATGGCGGCCCCCGCCATATCGGCACTTCTTCCACCACCCTGGGCCATGTCCCGTCGACCGCCTCCACCTTTGCCGCCGAGTTCCGCCACCGCCGCACGAACGATTTCAACCGCACTTATTCGTTCGGTCAGATCATCCGTCACTCCGGCGGCCACGGCAACCTTTCCATCTGCGTCCGCGATCAGCAGGATTGCACCGGTCCCAATTCGGGCTTTGTGTTCGTCGACCAAACTCGGCAGGTCCTTTCCACTTACGCCCTTCAGAACCTGCGCAACAAAAGCGGTTCCACCCACCAAACGGTTCGAATCGGTCGCATGTCTGTCGCCGCTTTGGTCCACCAACGCCAATTCACGCCGCAGATGCGCGACCTCAGCCAAGCTTCTCTTACGTTCGTCAACCAACCCACGAATGCGATTGACCAGATCAAGGGGACGGACCTTGAGTACCTCCGCGAGTTCCGCAACCGTCGTCATCCGTGAATTCATATGCTCAATTGCCGCCCGGCCGGTGAGCGCCTCAACCCGGCGCACTCCAGCACTGGAGGCACTGTCGCCAAGCACGATGCAGAGTCCGATATCGCCGGTCCGCCTCACATGGGTACCACCGCATAATTCAATCGAATATACATTGCCGTCAGCACCCTTTCCTGTCGCCGACTTCCCCATCGAGACAACACGGACCTCGTCTCCATATTTCTCACCGAACAGCGCCTGTGCCCCAATGCTGCGGGCGTCATCAGGCGTCATAATTCTCGTTTCGACGGGTGAATTCTGCCGGATGTAGGCATTTACCTCATTTTCGACGGTTCTGAGTTCTTCATCACCTAGAGCCTTGCTGTGGCTGAAATCAAACCTCAACCGATCGGGTGCGTTGAGCGACCCGCGTTGCGCGACGTGATCACCCAACGTCTGCCTAAGCGCCTCATGCAGCAGATGTGTGGCCGAATGATTGGCGCGAACGGCAGTCCTCCGAACGTGATCAACTTCCAGAGACACCGCGTCCCCAAGCTTCAGACGACCCGAAATGACCTCCACATGATGGGCCACGACCCGACCATCCCCGAAGCGCTGCACATCCTTGACCACGCCATGACACCCGCTACCTGACACCGTTCGGACTGTTCCATGGTCACAGACCTGACCACCGGCTTCACCGTAAAATGGAGTTTGGTTGAAAACGACCCAGCCCGACCGATTTCCGTCCAGAGATTCATCCCTTTTCCCATCAATCAGAATCGCAATGATCTGTCCCTCGGCGACTTCGACCTCGTATCCCAGGAACTCGGTGGCGCCATGAGTTTCAGCCAAGTCAAACCAGACTGCGGAGTCATCCATATCCCCAGTGCCTGACCACGCCTTGCGCGCCTCGGCCTTCTGCAGTTCCATCGCCGCATCGAACCCGGCCATATCGACACCACGCCCCTGCTCCCGAAGCGCGTCACACGTGAGATCAAGAGGAAATCCGTATGTGTCGTACAGCTTGAATGCGGCTTCGCCAGGAAGGTCGGCACCATCTGCCAATCCGGACACTTCGTCTTCAAGAAGCCGTAACCCCCGTTCGAGCGTCTTCAGAAAACGCATCTCCTCCATTTTGAGAGTTTCTTGAATCATCGGAAACGCACTGGTGAGTTCAGGATAGGCACGTCCCATTTCGCTCACGAGTGTCGGTACCAAGCGATGCAACACCGGATCCCGTGCACCTGCAAGATGTGCGTGCCGCATTGCCCGCCTCATTATTCGCCTCAGAACATTTCCGCGGCCCTCGTTTGAAGGTGTCACACCATCCGCGACCAGAAACCCCGTCGACCTAAGATGATCGGAAATCACACGGTGATGCACGTTATGCGGACCGTAAGGATCGGAGCCCGTTGCCTCAGCGCTTGCCTCGATCAGCGCACGCAACGTGTCCGTGTCGTAATTGTCGTGCTTGCCCTGAAGCAATGCGCCAATACGTTCGATCCCCATTCCCGTGTCGATCGACTGCATTTCCAGATCGGTCATCGAGCCGTCCTCGAACCGCTCGTTCTGCATGAAGACGATATTCCAGATCTCGACGAACCGGTCCCCGTCTTCATCAGCGCTTCCCGGAGGACCGCCCCATATGTGGTCTCCGTGATCGTAGAAGATTTCCGTGCAGGGGCCGCAGGGACCAGTCGGACCCATCTGCCAGAAATTGTCCTGCGTCGCGATGCGGACTATCCGGTCATCCGGAATCCCGACTTTCCTCCAAATGGCAGCCGCCTCGTCGTCCGTGTGATAGACAGTTACCAAAAGCCGGTCTCTGTCGATGCCAAAATCGGTGGTAAGAAGTTCCCAGGCGAATGGGATGGCCGCGTCCTTGAAATAGTCGCCGAATGAGAAGTTGCCCAACATCTCGAAAAACGTATGGTGCCGCGCAGTATAACCAACGTTGTCGAGATCGTTGTGCTTTCCGCCAGCCCGCACACATTTCTGTGCGGTGGCCGCGCGTGAATAGTCGCGGCGCTCGACACCGGTGAACAGATTCTTGAACTGCACCATGCCCGAGTTGACGAACATCAGCGTAGGATCGTTTCTCGGCACCAACGGTGATGAGGCGACAATCGCATGGCCATTGCGCCGGAAGTAATCGAGGAAGGTCGTTCTGATCTCGTTCAGGCCAGTCATTCCGCAGGTTTCCAAAGTTGCTCAGATGCCGGGTCGATTTAGCTTTGTCACAAGGACTTGTCCATAAAGGCGAAAGCGCGACGGGGTGAATTCGGAGAACTCATGGGTGTGCAACTGGAAAGGGTGCGGCGAACGCCGCACCCTTCAACCGGAATTCATGAATCCCGGGCCTTACCGGGCAGCTGGCAGGCACTCGCGGGATCCAGCCGGTCAACCACCGCCTACCGCGGCGGCTCCCTCCGCCGTATGCAGCGGCTCGTCGTAGCCCAAGCCGTGCGCAGCGCGAATTTTCAGTTCAATTTCCTCTGCCACTGCCCCGTTATTCCTGAGAAAACTCTTGGCATTTTCACGTCCCTGGCCGATCCGCTCATCCCCGTAGGAAAACCAGGCGCCGGACTTCTCAACCACGCCGGCCTTGACGCCTAGATCCAGAAGCTCACCGGTCTTCGATATGCCCTCGCCATACATGATGTCGAATTCGACCTGCTTGAACGGTGGCGCGACCTTGTTCTTGACGACCTTCACACGTGTCTGGTTGCCGATCACTTCGTCGCGATCCTTGATTGCGCCAATACGGCGGATGTCCAGACGCACGGAACTGTAGAACTTCAGTGCGTTGCCACCGGTTGTGGTTTCCGGCGACCCAAACATCACGCCGATTTTTATCCTGATCTGGTTAATGAAAACCACAATGCAGTTGCTGCGTGAGATGGACCCGGTGAGCTTGCGCATGGCCTGGCTCATCAGACGGGCCTGAACGCCGACCGCAGAATCCCCCATATCACCTTCCAGTTCCGAGCGAGGTGTCAGCGCCGCGACGGAGTCGACCACAACCACGTCGACCGCCCCTGAACGTACGAGCGTGTCGGTAATCTCAAGTGCCTGCTCGCCAGCATCGGGCTGGCTGATCAGAAGTTCGTCAAGGTCGACGCCCAGTTTCCTGGCATATTGTGGATCAAGTGCATGCTCTGCGTCGACAAATGCGCAAACACCACCACTCCGCTGCTCCTCAGCCAGGCAATGAAGCGCCAGGGTGGTCTTTCCTGAGGATTCAGGGCCAAAAATCTCGACGATTCTTCCCTTTGGCAGTCCCCCAACCCCCAATGCGATGTCCAGACCCAGAGAGCCGGTTGAGGTGACTTCCATCGCAGGCAACAGGCTATCACCGCCAAGTTTCATTATCGACCCCTTGCCAAACTGCCGCTCAATTTGGGAAAGAGCCGAGTCAAGAGCCTTCAGTCGGTCGCCTTTGCGCTTGCCTTCCATCGAAATCAGTTCCGCCGTTGCCATGGTTCGGTCTCCTTATTCCACAGCGTCTGCCCTGCGGCAATCACTGTCCTTGTTCCTATTTTGTTCCTGATCAATATGAGAACAAAACATGAACATGCAATAGGCATCGGGAAATTTCTCGCCAACGTCCGGTAGATATCCTTGTCGAAGTCAGAGACCGCGGTCCCAATCCATCGGCTCATCGTTCAACTATCTGCAATCATTACGATTTTAGAGAAAAGATTCCGATCATGGAACGCGATGGAGCGGTCTGGCAGTCCCAGGAAACGTTGCACATCCGCAACAGTCCGCAGATGCCCTATCTCATTCCAGCCTTGTTCTGGTTCCATGATCCCCCGATTTCGGGATCGCGATTCCGGTTCGCGCTCCCATAACGGCACTGCGGGTATCGGCCTCTTCTGTAACACTCGGACGAATATGCGGACCATGTTTTCCAGTCATTCCTACATTCTTCGGAAGGTCGGAAAGTGAACTTCACCAATGCGTCTTCCCTTGGTTACCGAGCTGCGCTCCGGATGACCGAATCCTGCGCATCGGTCTCGATATCCGATGAGGACCCAAACCCTGCCGCACATTCGGGTCGGCTAGCGAACCTTGTGCGGCAACATTCACATTGTTCGATAGTTGGGGCTTTCACGTGTGATCTGAACATCATGCGCGTGGCTTTCCCTGAGGCCGGCACCTGTAATCCTGACGAATCGGCACCCGCTACGGAATTCCTCGATGGTCCTGCATCCAGTGTACCCCATCGCCGCCCGCAGACCGCCGACAAGTTGGTGGATCACCGCCGCCGCCGCACCCTTGTATGGCACCTGCCCCTCAATTCCCTCCGGCACAAGCTTGTCGCTGGCAGCATCCTTCTGGAAATAGCGGTCGGCGGACCCCCGCGCCATGGCTCCAAGCGAGCCCATGCCCCGATAGCTCTTGAAACTACGACCCTGATACAGGATCAGTTCACCGGGGCTCTCGTCCGTTCCGGCGATCATGCTACCGACCATCGCACATGACGCACCTGCCGCAATCGCCTTTGCGAAATCGCCGGAATACTTGATGCCACCGTCCGCTATGACCGGAATGCCGCCGGCAGCCCCGGCACAGTCCAGAACCGCGGTCAGTTGCGGAACACCAACGCCCGCAACCATTCGGGTCGTGCAGATGCTTCCAGGTCCAATCCCTATCTTGATGGCATCCGCCCCGGCCCCGATCAGTGCGCGTGTCGCTTCCGCAGTCGCTACGTTCCCGGCGACAACCTGAACCTCGTTCGATAGCCGCTTGGCCCTTTCCACAGCCTTGGTCACCGCCCTGGAATGTCCGTGGGCTGTGTCCACAACAATCATATCGACGCCTGCATCAACGAGCGCTTCCGACCGCTCGAATCCCGCATCTCCCACAGTCGTCGCTGCGGCCACTCTAAGCCTCCCAAGCCGGTCCTTGCATGCCTGCGGATTCAGCACCGCCATTTCGGTGTCCTTGAGCGTGAGGAGACCTGTCAGCCGACCATCCCCATCCGTCACCAGGAGTTTCTCGATCCGCCGCGCCCTCATCAACGACTTCGCCTCTTCAAGATCAGCGGGTTCGACCAGCATCGCAAGATTGTTGGAAGTCATCATCGCATGGACAGGCGTATCGTCAGAAGCCGCAAACCGCATATCCCGGTTGGTGACGATTCCAATCACGCGCCCCATTTCACCAACCACCGGAAATCCCGTAAAGCTATAGCGCTTGATCAAGGCCTTTGCATCCGCAAGGGTCTGGTCAGGACGCAACGTGACCGGGCTGTAGACGATTCCCGACACGAACCGCTTCACCCGGCGGACCTTCCTCGCCTGCTCATCAACGGGGAGGTTGCGATGTATGACGCCCATGCCACCAGCCTGGGCCATGGCAATCGCCATCCGGCTCTCGGTCACCGTGTCCATTGCCGAACTCAGGAGCGGGATGTTCAACCTAATGGCACCGGTCACGGATGTACTCGTGTCGGCGGACGTCGGCAGTACGCTTGACGCGGCTGGGACCAGCAGCACGTCATCGAATGTTAGCGCCTCGCGAATCTCCATGGAAAGACTCCTTCAGGGTGCTGGTCTGACGTCTCTATAGCTCAGGGCAGGACCGGAATGAAATGGGAGGAGTCAGTTGCCTGGCGGGGCACCACCTTCGGCTGTTCGCCGGGCGATGAACGCGTCAAGAAGCTCCAGCTGCCCGGCGTCAACCGGCGGACCCCTGTGGGCGGTCAGACGCTCCTGCCAAATTCGGGTGGCGCGCTCATCGGCCGTCTCCGCCCCACTCTCCGACCAGGTGCCGAAATTGGACAGATCCCAGGACTGCGGTTCGTAGAACGCGGTGTGAAACCTCTCCAACGTATGTCGGGCACCGAAGAAGTGCCCTCCCGGCTGCACTTCCCGGATCGCCTCGAATGCGAGCTCCGCCTCATCCGCCACAGTGGAAGTGCAGAGCTCCGCGAATATCTGGACCATTTCCATGTCGGTGATGAGCTTTTCGTAACCGAGGGTCAGGCCGCCCTCCATCCAGCCTGCCGAATGCACGATCAAGGTTGCGCCTGCCAGAACCGCCGCCCAACATGAAATCTCGGTCTCGTGCGCCGCCTGTGCATCATTGGCATTGCCGGCGCAACCGGCCGCGGACCGCCACGTCAGCCCGATGAGACGCGCAAGTTGCCCTGAGCCGATGGTTGCCTTGACATGCTCGGGGGTTCCGAAAGCGGGCGCACCTGACTTCAGGTCCACATTGGAAGCGAAATTACCGTACATCACAGGTGCGCCGGGTGAGGCGAGCTGGTTCAGGGCAATGCCTGCGAGAGCCTCGGCATGCTGAAGGCTAAGCGCACCTGCCACGGTAACCGGTGCCATGGCCCCAAGCATGCAGAACGGCGTGACAACCGTCATCTGCCCCCATCTTGCATGATCGATGATGCCCTGGGCCATCGGACGGTCGAGTTGCCTTGGCGAGTTGGTGTTGATGATCGTCTTCGTGAATGGTTCAGCGCGGAATTCCTCCTCCGAGAGTCCTCGTGCGATGCGGATCAACTCAAAGCAGTCCTCGACCTGAGCCCGACCACGGGAAAAAACGAAGGGAACTTTCAGACTGTGGAGCAACTGATGCCGCATGGTTGCATAGTGGCGAAGCTGGGCGGGAACATCCTGCGGCTCGACCACCGCATTCTGCATATGCATGGCGTCGAAACCATCGACAATCCGGCACAGTTCCTCGAAGTCCCGCATCGTGCCAGGCCGACGGCCACGAAGTCGGTCTGTCGCGTTCGGGCAGCCTGCACCGGGCAGAAACACCAGAGCGCGGGGATGGAACCGAACATCCGCTTCGGGCACAGCGCCGCGCAAGGTGAACTCGCTTGGTGCGGTCTTCAGTGCCTCAGCCACGATTTCGGGACCTATGCGCACCATTTCCGTCGTTTCATCGACCAAGGCGCCAGCCTGACGATATAGGTTCCGTGCTTCCGGCAGCAGAACCTTGATCCCAAGTTCAGCCAACACACGCAGCGCGTTTTCGTGTAGGGCGTTCACCTGATCGTCGGAGAATATTCGCTGCGGCGCGAAGGGATTCCGAAGATCGCGATAGTTCCGCGCCCGCACCGGCACACCAGTCCCGGCCAGCCTGTCCCGTCGACCACGTCGTCCTGCCATCACACCATCATCCAGCGGCAACCCCAAGACCCGACCAACTGGCTCACCAAAAAACCGAACGACCGGACCAAACAACTTCCAGGCAGGCCGTAGGGCAAGTCGCAGTCCAGCAGTGCCGCCTCGCAGCTACGACGTGAATACCGGAATGGCTTACGGCGTCGGATATGTGCGCCAGGATGCATAGGTTCCCTCCTCAACACCCGGAACTACGGAGCTATCTTCCTTGCCAGACTGGATCACGGCCTTCGGCGAACGCTTTCGCGCCTTCTATTTGATCCTCGGATCCATAGAGCGTCTCAACCGTAGGAAATTGACTTCTGGTGATCCGGTTCATTGCGTCCTGAAACTTCATGTCCTCCGCTTCGCGCACAATTTCCTTGATCGCAGCGTAGACGAGCGGTGGCCCTGCAGCCAGCAAAGCAGCCAGCGCATGCGCTTCACGCATCAACTCCGCTGCAGGATGGATTCGGTTCACCAGACCCCATCGAGCGGCTTCCTGCGCGTCGAGCCAGCGTCCCGTCAGGAGCATCTCCATCGCGACGTGATAGGGAATGCGTTTCGGCAGCTTGATACTTGCAGCGTCCGCCACAGTTCCAGAGCGAATCTCGGGTAACGCGAAAGTGGCATGTTCCGCGGCCAGAATCATGTCCGCACTCAATGCCACCTCAAGTCCACCACCGCAGCAGATACCATTGACCGCCGCGATCACAGGTTTGTTCAGACCTCTCAGCTCCTGCAGTCCACCAAAACCGCCAACGCCATAGTCGCCATCGACAGCCTCGCCAGCGGCAGCCGCCTTGAGATCCCAGCCAGCGCTGAAGAACCTATCCCCACCCCCGGTTACGATGGCCACCCTTAGTTCGGGGTCATCCCGGAATTCGCGGAAAACCTCTCCCATCTCGCGGCTGGTGGCGAAGTCAATCGCATTCGCCTTGGGACGGTCCAGCGTCACCTCAAGTACATGGCCCTCGATTCGTGTATGGATTGGTTGCCCACTCATTCGGCCTCTCCGATTCTGATCAGCACATCTGCCGCTACTGCCCGGGTCGGCGTGCAGATCAAAGGGTTGATTTCAATGTCTTCGACCTGTGCGGCGTTGGCTGTAACGTAGCTCGCCACGGCGCGCACGGCGCGAATTACCGCCTCAATATCAACTGCTGGCGATCCCCGATACCCTTCCAGAATCGGGGCAATTCGTAGGTTTCCCAGCCCTTCCCTGATATTCCGGTCAGTTACCGGCAACAGCAGGTTTGTGGTGTCCCTTATCAGCTCGGTCAGCACTCCTCCTGCGGCAAGGCTAAGCACAAAACCATGAACCGGATCCCGGGTGACACCGATCAGCAACTCGGCGACTCCATCGTCGACCATTTCCTCCAATAGAAATCCCGCACCTCCCATCTGCCACGCTGCGGACGCCAATTCCTCCTCGCAGCGCAGATCCACGGCAACGGCACCAACTTCCGTCTTGTGGGCGATGCCTTCGCCCTTCAGCACCAATGGGAACTCAAGGCACCTCGATGCCGCGACAATTTCGTCGGGCGTGGCGGCCCGGACAGACCGAGGTATCGCAACACCGAAATCCGCCAGAATCGCCTTACCATGCGCTTCCGACAATTGGCGGACACTGCGCGGACCGCCCGAAACAAGAACCGGGGTGGCCACCGGCCGCCTGCGCCCCAACCAAGCGGCTGTCTCGAACGCCGCCAGTGCCTCGTTCAACCCGTTCATTGGAGCGATTCCAAGACTCACAAGCCGCTCCGCCGTCGACTCCGGCATTGTCTCAGGCAACGACGATACGATGGCCATAGGCTTGCGCGTTGATTGCATGGTCTGGGCCGCTGCCGCAATCACAGGCTCCCAATCCGCATCCGAACAGCGATCGGACCGCGGAAAGTCGGCCACCACGGCACCTAGCGCCAGATCGCCCTGCATAACTGCGCTGAATGTCGCAGTCATCGCCTTGGCATCGGCCCAAATGTATGTGTGGTAATCCAATGGGTTGGCCAACGCCACCTTTGGACCAAGCGCAGCCCGTAGCGCCGTTCGCTGCACCTCACCAAGCTGTGGATACACCAGATCCCGACCTTCGACGCCGTCGGCCATCAGCCCGGCCTCGCCACCCGAACAGGACATCGACGCGATCCGGTTGGAGACCAATGGTCCCGAGATGTGCAACAGCTTAAGGGTCTCCAAAAGTTCGGGCAGCGACGCGACCTGAGCGACCCCGAGTCGGGCGAATAGCGCGTCCGCTCCCGCAACACTTCCAGAAAGCGCGGCTGTGTGTGATACTGCCGCGACCCGCGCCGCCACAGACCGGCCGGACTTCAGAACGACAACTGGCGTTCCCAGTTCACGGGCGCGTTCCGCCATAGCCTCAAATTGGCGTATGTCACCCAGACCTTCGAGGTGAAGTCCAAGTACTGAGACACGGTCATCCTCCAGCAACTCGGCTCCAATCTCTGCCGCGCCGGTCTGCACCTGATTACCGGCTGTGACAACATAGGCCAAAGGCAGCCCCCGTCGCTGCATTGTCAGGTTGATTGCGATGTTGGAACTCTGCGTAATGATCGCCACGCCGCGCTCACAGCGCTTCCCGCCCTGTTGATCGGGCCACAGCGCGGCACCGTCAAGATAGTTCAGGAAGCCATAGCAATTTGGCCCGATCAGCACCATGTCTCCGGCGGCTTCA
This sequence comes from Paracoccaceae bacterium, assembly GCA_965203605.1. Taxonomy (GTDB): domain Bacteria; phylum Pseudomonadota; class Alphaproteobacteria; order Rhodobacterales; family Rhodobacteraceae; genus JAPOUP01. The sequence goes on from OZ241902.1 coordinate 1,507,973, forward strand.
AGCAGTTGCGCCTGCAACCTGGCCCCGTCCCCGACCTCCGCTTCCGCTTCCGAATAACCGCTGGCATATGCCACCGCGCCACCCGCTCCCATCGTGGCAAGTTCACTGATAATTCCAATCGTTTTGTGACGGTTGACACCGACGAACGCAGCGTCCGGCGATTCCGGAAGTTCGGTGACCGATGAATGATCGGTCAGGCTTGGATGGACATGCCAAACCGGTCCATTGAATCCGATTCTGGCGCAATTCTCCAGCAGGTAGCGGCTCTCCGCCCCTCCACCAACCACCGCAATGCTACGTGGTCGTAACAGACGCCCTAAGTCACGAAACATCGGCCATCCCGCACGCCACCGACCCCAAAGAATGAAGTCCTTCTCTTGGGCTCGAGAGCCACGCTTAGGGGGAGTAGATCAAGGCGCATCCAGAATTGCACAATCTCGGCAGAAACTCATGCGCCGAGCGGCCGCAGGAGTTCGCGACTGATGATATGGCGTTGAATCTCGGAGGTTCCGTCCCAGATCCTTTCCACTCGGGCATCACGCCAGAACCGTTCGATAGGCAGATCCTCCATCAAACCCATTCCGCCAAAGACCTGCAGCGTCGTGTCCGTCACGCGGGCGAGCATTTCGGTGGCATAAAGCTTGGCCGAGGCTATTTCGCGATTTGCTGACATTCGTTGATCAAGGCGCCATGCCGCCGCAAGTGTAAGATAGTCCGCCGCATCGATTTCGGTGACCATGTCCGCGACCTGAAACGACACGCCCTGGAATTTTCCGATACTCTGTCCGAACTGCTTTCGGGTGGCGGCGTGCTCCAGGGCAAGATCAAAGCAACGCCGCGCCCGACCAACCGACATCGCAGCAACGGTAATCCGGGTCGCATAGAGCCACTCATTCATGACCCCGAATCCGCCGTCGACCTCACCGAGCACCTGCCGATCCGGCAATCGACAGTCGGCGAATTCCAGTATGCAGTTTTGGTATCCACGGTGGCTGACCGACCTATATCCATTCCGCACCTCAAAACCGGGATGCCCCCGATCGACCAGAAACGCCGTGATTCGCTTCTTCGGTCCCTTCGGCGTGTCGTCCACGCCCGTTGCGATGAAAACAATGAAGAAATCTGCGTGATTGGCGCCGGAAATGAAATGTTTGGTTCCGTTCACGACCCAGTCATTTCCGGAGCGCTCCGCCGCGCAACGCATACCGCGTATGTCAGATCCAGCTTCGGGCTCGGTCATCGCCAGCGCGTCCATGCGCTCTCCACGCACCGCGGGTAACAGATACCGCTCCCTCTGTTCATCACGACAGGCCATCAGGATGTTCTGCGGCCTTCCGAAAAAATGCGTGAGCGCCATGGAGCCCCGCCCAAGCTCACGCTCAACCAAGGCGAAATCGACATGGGACAGACCCGCGCCGCCAACGTCTTCGGGAAAATTGCAGGCATGGAAACCCAATTCCATGGTCTTGCGCCTGATCTGTTCGGCCAGATCGGGCGGTACCTCTCCCGTGCGCTCAACTTCATCCTCGTAAGGGAAAATCTCGGTTTCGACAAAACCGCGAACCGTCGAGACGATCATCTCCTGTTCCTGGCTCAGCCCGAATTCCATTGCATCTTCCCTTCCCTTCACCGCCAATGCATGAAGCTGTCCGGCATGCCCTGCCCAAATGCGACCAAGCATTGCCGCATTCGTTCCTTAAGTGGCCAGGCTGTGTTCACAGAACCAACATGACGTTCATTCAATGGCTGGAAAGTTTCGCGCCCTCTGGCCCATAGTGCGGCAGCGACAGTCGATTCCGGTTCGTGAGACTGTCCCTACGGAAATACGAGCTTTCGTCGATCCGCCCAAAGTGCCACTGCAGGTCTCGGTTGCTGAAATGCACAACCATTCGGCGCGAGCCGGGCTCGCTGGGTTTTGCCGTGGGCGCTTTGACGAACTGAAGCAATTGGCCGCCTACTGGTCGGCCGGAAAGGCTGGAGAAATCGGACGTCGTCCAGACAATGCTCCGTTACGGCCAAAGGCAGGAATGATGACACAATCTGGTGCCCGAGGAGAGACTCGAACTCTCACGCCTGCGAAGGCGGGGGATTTTGAGTCCCCTGCGTCTACCATTCCGCCACTCGGGCCACCTGCCTCCCTTTATCCTTCATGATTTCCTGAGTCCATATGGACCGTTGTCGTTTTCCGCTGGCCCACACAGTTCTGAACTCTCGCCGTGACCACCCAAAGAGCCAATGGACAGCCCTCGACATGTTGGAGACAGAACTGAAATCGTCGATGAGTCGCCATCCGGCGAATCAGACCTGCCCAACATAGCCGGCAGCGCTCGTGTATCGCCGCTCGAGCGAGATACGAAGCTCTTCCGTTTCCCTGGTTCTGGCCGGGAGACTCTGTCGGACGTCGGAAAATGTCACTTCAGGATTGGGATCGTTTTCATAACATGCAAGCACTGTTGCCGCGCTTCTGGAAAGCCCGCTTCGTCCCATCATTTCCGCCGTGCGCCTCAGGATGCCGTCCATGACATACGACTCAACCTCCCGCGACGGCAGGCATGCGCCAACGGCCGTTTGGTAAATCAGGTCGGGATCCCGGTCGGTCAGCACTGCGATCGCCTCTTCAGGCTCAACGATCAACCGAGCGGGAAGATTGCTTCCTCTTGGCATTTCCTGTCTGATCCAAGGGGCTGCCCAGCGATTGATCACATCGTGGCTGATGCTGCGAACATTGGCCGTCACCACGGGAATTAGCCGGTGGTGCATGCACTGGCAGATTATCGTGCGGTCAGAGCCATAACCCTGTACATGCTCGCCCGGAAAGTGAACGGTCCTCAGTCCGCGCAGCAAATTAGCCACGGCCAGCGAATCCTGCATGCCGTGGTGTATAGCAATCAGCCCTGCTTCAGCGTCTTGGTTGCCGAGAGTCTCTTTGGCCCACTCGCTGACCGAATCAGCCGCGGCGGCCACGATCCGAGCCCGATCCTGCACTGACCACCGCGTTTCCTCAGGATCTTCCTGCTCAAGCTTCTCAACCCATGCGTTCTCCACCCGTCGCCGGAGCACACCTTCCAGCTCTGCACGCACTTCTGGCACCAAGTATAGGGGCTTGCCAAGCCGCTCAAGCAAGGCCGAAAGAAAGCGCCGCGACGCTGCCCGTACGAGAATATTCGTGTCAAACCCGAAGCCGATCATGTGTCCGATCCGGCATCCCGCTCCCTGCGGCGACGCTCGCTGAGCCATCGCGTGGCCGGAAAGCGATATGGATCGACATCCCCCAGATCCTCGAGCTCCATCTGCAACTCCCACGGTTGCGTCCCCGGGGGCGGTTCATAGCCAGCCCTCCGAACCGCCTCCAGGGTGGTGCTGAGCAACGCATCTTCCACAGCAAGAGTGTCGCTGAACCTAGTTCTGGATTTCTGCACCATAGGCACTCCTCCCAGCCGCAACCTAATCGGTATGCCTCCAGCCGGTCAATTCGCACCTCCCTGTGTCCGCCTTCAGGTTTTCGGGTCACCAAGCCAACGTCTGGGCGACACGCACTTTGGCAAGCAACTCGGACACTCCTGCAAACATTCAGCTTTGCCGTATGGGACAGAAAAATGATCGAGCGCGCGGTCAGTGTGTGTGTCCTTTTCCTACCCGCCTGAGTTATAGCAATAAGCACCGGGAATGTGGTCTGCGTCTTGTCGGGGAGGCGACGTTGAACCATGACCGCATGTTCGTATTGAGCGTGAGTAAGGCAAGTGCGCAGCAGAGCAACACAGGTTCCCGATAGCCCATCGGTGCGGTGAGACCAACAACCTGTTTCAACGCGATTGCGAATTCATCCGGGCCAAACGAGCGCCCTTCCCGCACCTCTCGGCGGGAAGTGACCACCTTGAATCAAGGATCCGTTGTCATGACCGATTCGAGTCTTGTGCAACACTCACAGGCACCCGTACTCCGGAAACCCCGACAACTGCCCGTTCACGCAATGCCTGCGCATGGTGTTCGATCGATGTTTGCATCGCATCAGTCCGCTCCACCGATATCATCGCACATAACCGCACAATACCGGGATGAAAACCCCGCAGCCCGCAGGAAGACAGACTCCCCAAAGTCCTTGTCTTCAGCTGCTGTCAAGCCCCCTCTCTCCCGATGCGATTGCCAGAGGCTTGTAGGCAGGTTTGACGAGCAAACAACGCGCCGTGTCCATGATTCAGCAAGGCGCGGCGCAGAGGCAGGGAATCCGCGCATACGTCGGGCAAGAACTTCAGGATGCCTATCGAATCGAGATACGGTTGTGCACCTGCTCTCCGGCCACCATAAGATGAGCAAAGAGGAAACAGGCTTGGATGTCGTCCCTCTCCAGGAAAGGGCAGTCTTCAAGCAAGCTCTCTACACTCATTCCTGCCGCAAGATTCGCAAGAACATGCTCCACGGCAATCCGTATGTCTCGGATAATCGGCTTTCCGCCAAAAACCTCGGGGCGCATTGTAATTCGTTTGAGCAAATCATCTTCATGGGGCATGACTTCCTCCTTCAATCAATCCGATCGCAACCTGATCAACTTGGTGCAGCTAGAAGCATGGCATTAATGAGCCGCTTCTCCCTGTTAGCATGTAGATATCGTACGGACAGCGCGTTCGACAATCGCAGGAAATCCGTTTCCCCATTTCTAGTAATCAACCATCGGCCTTTGCAACGCATTCGAGCGATCCCTTGCGCATAAAAATTGCGGCATACACACGGACAAGTACCATAGTATCCGACGACTGTCGGCCATCATTCACGTCGATCTCCATTGCACTGACCCGTCTTCCACTGAAGGCAAGATATCCATGGATTCAGCCCGATTTTCTTTGTCGGGCGGCGGCGGACTGACTGAATGTAGTCCAGATTGATGAAATCTTTGCTAACGATCGATCTTGGTGGACGAATTTCTACAGGTACCGATCCTTGTATCAGCCGAACAAAGCTCAAGGAAAACACCGAGCGGTCACACATCAACGATCTCGGATACAGAATTCTACCGTATCTGTCGAGAGTTGAATTGCAATGGCATTCACGCTAGATTCCTAAAGGAACGAATTGAGTTGGAGACAGGACCATGCGCGGCCTTTCCCGTCGTATCATGGAACATGCCGAGGCCCTGCAGGAGGCAACGCCGCTGTGTCCAGCCTCCCTGCTGCACCTTGGCAACCGGGCGGCGGTCGACAGGCGAGCCGCACGTGAGCCAACGCGTTGCGTGCGACGCGGCTGCATATCTGCCCGAGTTGGCGTTTCCCGAAGCGTACCCGACCGTCATTCTGGCGGAGCGGACCTTCAGGGAGAAGGTGACACCGATGCATGTCTTCTGCCACCGCGAACTCGGGCGCGGCGAGCGTCTGTCAAGGCGCCGGCACGATCTCGCGCGGCTCTACGAGGCCGACGCAGCGGCGAGCGCCATTGCCGATCACGCGCTTGCCCTTTCTGTATAACGCCACAAGGTGATTTTCTTCATCGAGAACAACGCAAGAGGAGAGCGAATCGACTATCAGGCGGCGGTTTCGGAACATCACCAGCTCGTTCCCGACGGCGACACACGTGCAGACCTCGCCGATGAGTACGGGAACATGCTTGCGGGCGGAATGCTGCGCGACACGAGTGAGCCCTTCGACGCGCTTATGGAACGATGCTCCGCGGCCAATGCGCGTGCGAACGCAGCGTGGTCGAAGCGGAGCTGATGGAGAGGTCTGCCGGGAAGAGAATGTTCAACAACATGTTCAGCCGAAAAAAGAAGCAGAATCACTTGGCAATTCTGTCAGGCGAAATATTCCCCTCGATCGATTTAGACTCCATTGGGAATGGACTCGACTTGGAAGTACGTGGGCTAGTGAATGGCAGGGCCGGCTTTCCCGAAAGCGGCGCTGCAGACCTCGATACGGTGGAGCGGGAGGTTGTCGCCGCCGTCGGAAAGCTTCGGCGGCAAGGGTTGGAGAACGCAGCTGAGCATGCAAGGGTTTACCGGCAGCGCATTTCAGCTGGTGGCGCTATCGGACCGGGAATCCGGCAAATTGCGAACGATGCCGAGACTGACTTCCAACGAGAAGTCGACGCGAGGCGCAGTCGACTGAAGGCCGTGCTCGACGATCTGAATAAGAGCGAAGCCGACCTTGAGCGATTCAAATTTGCCAATGACTTGGATCGGACAGCATACGAAACGGGCGGGTTATGGAAGTGGTCTGCCATCTGCTTTGTCATCGTTCTTTTGGAATCGATAATGAACGGCCGTTTCTTCGCCGACGCGAATGAGGCCGGATTGGCGGGAGGCATGATTGCCGCCTTGGTGATTTCAATTGTCAATGTAGGATCGGCGAGCATTGCCGGACACGCCTGTCGCCAAAAGAACCATGCCAGATTGCTGCGCAGATTTGTGGGATGGCTGTCACTGTTTATCGGAATCGGTCTTGCGGCGTTCATTAATTTCCTGGTTGGACATTTCCGAGATCTGACCGCCACAGTACTCTGGGATGAAGCAGCCGGAGAAGCGTTTGCACGTGTGGTCGCCGGACATCTGCAGATGCAAAGTCTGGAAGCCTGGCTCCTGACCGGTCTTGGACTACTGTTCGCGGCCATCGCTGGTTGGAAAGCATATGGGGCCGTCGATCCCTATCCAGGTTACAGCCGCGTATCGGACCATTTCACCGGAAAGCGGCGCGAATGGCAGGATCTGAAAGAGGAAACGCTAGACGCCCTGATTGAGACCCGCGACAATGCGGTCGCCGATCTAGAGCATGAGTGTGGCAAACTTCGGAACAGTTTCGATTCCGCTGAAAGCGCTCGGGTGGGGCTTCTGGAACTCGCAAGCCGAAGGCACCAATTCCTGCGGGAGTGCGACCAGGTTGCGGGCGATCTGTTGGCAGTTTACCGGGAAGCCAACCGTAAGGCGCGCAAGGCACCGGAACCGGATTGGCAGTCCTTCAGTTTTCCCACTGAGGACGAGTTGACTCCGCCAGGCCCGGAAGCCGCACAGGAGTCCGCCAGCCTCGTGGAGGAGGCGGTGGAGCGCATCCATCGAACGTGCCGAGACGCCCTGGATTCCTTCGGCGATGAGCAGCGGGGCCTTGCATGAGCCGTCGTCCTCGAAGGCGCCGAACGACACGTGGGCGGCGCACACCGAATTGGGTGTGGTTCGGCGTGATGACTGCGGCCACCGTCGTTGCAATAGGCTGGGTCATCTTTGTGCAGTCATATAAGGAAGAACCGGTAGATGAAATGCTGTGCCCGAAGGCGTCCGGCCCAAAGGCTGGGCTGGCGGTGCTTCTCGATCTGACTGATTCGCTGAATCCGGTGCAACACAAAACTCTCCGAGGCATTCTCGATGACCGGATCAAGGACGCGAAACAGGGCACGCTTATCGCGGTCGGAGCGGTCCGGGTGGATGCCACCAAGCGGGATGCGGACTTCGCCCGCTGCAAGCCAGCGACAGGCGAAGAGGCGAACGAACTCTACCAGAATCCGCGTATGATCGAGGATCGCTACCGAAAGGAGTTTCTGGAACCATTCGAGGCTATCGTTTCTGCGATGTTGGATAGCCCAGCGGCGAACCATTCGCCGATCATGGAATCATTGCAGGCGTTACTTGTGTCGGCTCCGGGTTTCGTCGATGCGAGCTATCCTAGACGGGTCACTATTGTGTCGGACCTGATTCAGAACAGTGAGGCTTTCAGCTTCTATCGCGGTGATAGCTGGCAGCGTTTTGTCCGCTCAAACGGAGCAGAGCGTCTGGCGGGTCGCCTGCGAAACGTCGAGTTGGAGATATGCCGCATTCCGAGGCCCGGCGCCAATGTCGACAAGGCGATAGTGGATGACTTCTGGGTCAACTATGCCGAATGGGCAGGCGCAAGCCGCATCCTCACCTCCACTTGCCTACTCGGCGACCTTTGAGGTCGGCTGCATTTTCAACGAAGGTCTTCTGTCATGCGAATCGGTCAGGAAATCTTGAACAGAGGGGGGCTTGTGCTTGCCTTTGTAATTGGATGTGGCGGCATCCTTTATTTGAAATTGCAGGAATTTCCTATTTATGTGACAATTGGTTTTCCGATTGCAGTTTTGTTTGTCTATTGGCTGGCAGCGCTCACAATTAGTGACAAACGCATCTACGAAATGGTCGGGGATAATTGCTATTATCTTGGCTTTGTGTTCACTTTGACGAGCTTAGCCGTTACGCTCTACCTGCTTTACGACTCAGCAGATGCAGCTCGGGAGAACCAATTGCTTCCGGAGACGATTTCCGGCTTCGGCGTCGCACTTTCCTCTACAATCGTCGGCATTGTGCTGCGGGTCGTGATGCAGAGAATGACCCCTGATATCTCGCAGCAGGAAAGCGAGGCGCGAGTCGATCTCGATCTCGCCATCCGCGATTTCCGTACCCATCTCAGCATGAGCATTGGCGAGTTGAAACGCTATTCAGTAGAAACGAGCCAAATATTGGTCGAACAGAGGGATGCGGTTCAGGAACAGTTGGCGCAGGATTCTGATGCGCACACACGAGCGACGGAAGCGAGGACGGCCACTCTGACCAAGTTTGCCGAGGACACGGAAAGGAAACTCGCAGACCATCGCGCGGCCATGCAGGAGAGCATGGAACACGATGCGCTCGCATATCGGGAGGCTGTGCAACAAGGCATCACAGCTTTTCGTGAAGCCCTCGACCGTGTTTCCTCCGCTCTCTCCAATGGGGAGGCTCAGGTCAGGGACGCACTGCGGCAGAGTGTCGAAAGCCAGCTACAGGCTTTGGAAGGCGGAGCGGCCGGCTTGCATGGAGTTTTGGAACGGACAGTGGAAGCGTTTGCCGAATATCAGAAGGAGGCGGGTCAACTAGCGAGCCTGAGTCGGACGACCTTTGAGCAAACAGGGGAAAGTGTTGAGGCCGCCCGCAATGTACTGGAGCGCCTGAAAGCGTTGACTGAAGGTACAGCGGCACTGTCCAGCGAGAACCGCAGCCTCGACACTGCGCTGTCTGGCGTGATCGGCAAACTCGCGACAGTCGAAGACGGCATTGCAACGAAGCTCGAACCCTCCGTCGCACGCATAAGCGAGGGCGCGACCGCCATTTCCGCCGTATTGGCGGACTCGTCCGGGAAACTCAAATCGGCCGCGGAATGCTTCGAGGCGGCTGCGGAACGCACGGCCGCCGCCGACATGCAAACGAATATCGCCGCCGCGTCGGAACGCATAGCGGGCGCGACGGAAAGGCTGGAAACGGCGAATGTCGTAATGTCCTCGGCCATAGAAAAACTCGGCGAACTGGCAGATAGAGCAGTAGAGCCCCGACGGGCTGGTATTCTGGGCGTTTTCAGCACTCGTCGCGGCCGCTAGATTTAAGAGACGTTGAGCAATGCACAGATATTTCCCTGCAGCGACTTCCAGCAGTCAGTACCGTCGGGGCGCGATCATGGGCCTCACGGTAGCTGAGGCGTTCATGCTGATTGCTTTCGTGCTGTTGCTGTTGCTGCTATTCTGGCGTCATCAAGTGCAGGATGATGTCGATTTGGCCTCTCAGTTGTCACAGGAGAAAAGACAGGCGCTGTCGGAGGGGGCGGTTCCGGTGCCGGAGGAGCGGTTGAAGGCGCTGGAGAAACGGTGGCGGCTTTTGGAAGACCCAGAGCTGCGCGATCTGGCGGAAGCGGCGGAGGCGTTGAAACCGGACCAGTTGCGAAAGCTGAAGGACCTTGTGCAGGAACCGGATGTGCTTTCGTCGGACACGGCCCTAGTGCCGTCGGGGCGGTTGACGGAGTTGGAGGACTACGAGCAATGGGTCGAGGAGAACAAGGGCGAGATTGACGAAGCATTGAATCTTCGCCGGGAACTCGACCCTGACGGAGAGTACAGCAACGAAGAGTTGTTGGCGCGTATCGAGGACCTGATGGCGTTGGCTTCCCAATTATCACAGGAGAAAAGACAGGCGCTGTCGGAGGGGGCGGTTCCGGTGCCGGAGGAGCGGTTGAAGGCGCTGGAGAAGCGGTGGCGGCTTTTGGAAGACCCAGAGCTGCGCGATCTGGCGGAAGCGGCGGAGGCGTTGAAACCGGACCAGTTGCGAAAGCTGAAGGACCTTGTGCAGGAACCGGATGTGCTTTCGTCGGACACGGCCCTAGTGCCGTCGGGGCGGTTGACGGAGTTGGAGGACTACGAGCAATGGGTCGAGGAGAACAAGGGCGAGATTGACGAAGCATTGAATCTTCGCCGGGAACTCGACCCTGACGGAGAGTACAGCAACGAAGAGTTGTTGGCGCGTATCGAGGACCTGATGGCGTTGGCTTCCCAATTATCACAGGAGAAAAGACAGGCGCTGTCGGAGGGGGCGGTTCCGGTGCCGGAGGAGCGGTTGAAGGCGCTGGAGAAGCGGTGGCGGCTTTTGGAAGACCCAGAGCTGCGCGATCTGGCGGAAGCGGCGGAGGCGTTGAAACCGGACCAGTTGCGAAAGCTGAAGGACCTTGTGCAGGAACCGGATGTGCTTTCGTCGGACACGGCCCTAGTGCCGTCGGGGCGGTTGACGGAGTTGGAGGACTACGAGCAATGGGTCGAGGAGAACAAGGGCGAGATTGACGAAGCATTGAATCTTCGCCGGGAACTCGACCCTGACGGAGAGTACAGCAACGAAGAGTTGTTGGCGCGTATCGAGGACCTGATGGTGAGAGAAGGCACCGTCGATAACCGGCTCGCCGAAGACGAGGCGGTGCGCAGGGAATTCATCGCCAATCTGAAACAAAGGCTTGGGGCGGACGTGGAGAAGGCAGGCGGAAAAATCGAGGCGGACGGCCGGGTGGTCTTTCCCGAAACGGTGGTGTTCGAAGCCGGCAGTGCAGTCATTCCGCTGGGCTTCAAGACGGCGCTGGACGACATTTGTCCGCGTTGGCTGGAAGAAATCCGGAACTGGGCGAACCAGCCCGAGATCGACGAAATCCGCATTGAGGGCCACTCCTCGCCGGAATGGGTTAGTGCGCAGACCAAACGGGACGCATGGGTGGCCAATCTCGGCCTGTCGCAACACCGGGCGCAGTCGGTGCTGGTGCATTGCCTGGACCATGCGGCCGGAACGGCGCTCGGCGAGTGGGCGCGTGGCAAGCTTACGGCGGTTGGTTACTCCTCGTCCAGACCGGTAAGGGTGGACGGAAAGGAAGACCCGGACGCATCGCGGCGCGTCGTTCTCGCTTATGAATTTAGCCGTGACGCGCTAATCGCCGATCTCGGAAACGCCGGACGGATGGAAGTCGGCAGCAATCCGATCCGCCCGATCAGCGGCAAAGCGCAGGTGATCGACGCCGATACGATAAAGCTCGGGGAGGACCAAATCGAGATCCGGCTCGAAGGAATCTATGCGCCCGAAGTCGAACAACCCTGTATTGCGGCGGAAGGTTCCGAATGGGCCTGCGGCAGCGAGGCCCGCGACGCACTTAGACAGCGCATTGCTGGCCAGAATGTAGTCTGCGACCGCCTGCGTCGGGGCTTGATGCGGCTTTGGGGTATTTGCAAGATCGAAGGAGAGGAAGCTGAACTGAACCGTTGGGTAGTGGAAGAAGGATGGGCCTTTGCATTAATCAAGTCGTCAAAGGCATATGCTGACAGTCAAGCCGACGCCCGTGAAGCCCGGCGCGGAATCTGGTCCGGCGAACCGCCTATGCCGCCATGGAGATGGCGTGAAGGCCTGAGTCACGCATACGATACCCCCTAGGAGCCCACGTCATTTGAGAGATCTATGTCTGCAGCCCAGATGATTGGCGTGTGTAGATGATCCGGCGCCTGTACGATTGGACACTATCGCTTGCACGATCACGGCATGCCCTTCTGGCGCTTGCTCTGGTGGCCTTCGCGGAGAGTTCGGTCTTTCCAATCCCGCCTGACCTACTGATGATCCCGATGGTCCTTGCCACACCAAGCCGCGCATTCACCATCGCCGCAGTCTGTCTTTGCGCATCCGTAGCGGGTGGACTCTGCGGCTACCTGATCGGCTACTGGCTCTACGATTCAATCGGTCGCATCGTGCTTGAGGCATATGGTCTGGACAGGTATTTTGAGAAGTTCAGCCAGCGCTACAACGAATGGGGTGCCTGGACCGTGCTATTCGCGGGCATCACGCCGTTTCCATACAAGGTCATAACAATACTCAGCGGTGCGACAATGCTCTCCCTCCCGGTCTTCATCGTATCCTCCATCATCGCCAGAGGCCTGCGGTTTTTCATTGTGGCGACGTTGCTCTGGAAATTTGGTGTTCCGATAAGGGAATTCATTGAACGCCGTCTCGGTCTGATGTTCACTCTCTTCGCATTTCTGCTGCTCGGTGGCTTCATTCTGGCAGGATTGCCATGACGAGACATGGTCTGTTTCTGATCGCATCGCTTGGCTCTGCGGCGCTATTGGTTGGCGCATGGACATTCCAGTACCTTGGACTTCCGCCCTGTCCAATGTGCGTATGGCAACGCTGGCCGCATGGTATCGCGGTCGCCCTCGGTATCATCGCGCTACTCCGGCCGCGTTTCATGCTGGCCTTGCTCGGTGCCGCCGCAACCGCAACGACCGGCGCCATTGGAGTATATCATTCGGGCGTCGAACGGGGGGTTTGGAAAGGTCCGTCCACCTGCGGTGGAAACGACACCATCGGCCTTTCGGCGGACCAGTTGCTGGAACGCATCATGGAAGCACCGCTGGTTCGCTGCAATGAGATCGCCTGGCAGATGTACGGTGTCACCATTCCGAACCTGAATGCTGCGCTCAGCCTTACGCTGGCCACTATCTGGCTCATCGCAGCCTGGAAATGCAGAAACTGATCGCAGCCCGCTCCGAATTCGACCCATGCAGCAACGCTCCGCTCTACCCGGCGAGCTCCAGTTCCACCGCTGAACCGGATCGATGCCACCAGATGAAACAGCGATTCCGCCTGGATCCAGACCGTATCCCGTTACGGCCCTTCCAGGGCTCGAAGACGTTTCAGCAGGCTTGACGTGTCCCAGCGTCCACCGCCAATATTCTGCACGTCTCTATAGAACTGGTCGACAAGCGCCGTCACCGGAAGCGATGCTCCATTCCCATTGGCTTCCGAAAGACATATTCCCAGATCCTTGCGCATCCAATCAACGGCAAAACCGTGATCGAAGTCATCATCGATCATCGTTCCGCAGCGGTTGGTCATCTGCCAGGAGCCAGCTGCGCCGCCGCCGATTACATCAACGACAGCACGCCCGTCCAGACCTGCCTTCTCAGCGAAGTGAAGACCTTCCGAAAGAGCCTGCACAAGACCTGCGATGCAGATCTGATTGACCATCTTGGTAAGCTGTCCCGCGCCGCTTTCACCCAGCCTCCGGCAGAGCTTTGAGTAGGACTCCATTACGGGCGCAGCCCGAGCGAATGCGGCTTCATCACCCCCGCACATCACGACCAGTTGGCCGTTCTCCGAGCCCGCCTGTCCGCCCGAAACCGGCGCATCAACGAAGTCAATTCCGGCACCCGCCGCCACCGCATGCAGCTCACGGGTCACCATGGCCGAAACTGTTGTATGATCGACGAAGACCGCGCCTTCCGTCATCCCGGCAAATGCACCGTCCGACCCCATACAGACCGCACGCAGGTCGTCGTCATTGCCGACACAGGCCATGACGAATTCCGCACCTGACGCCGCATCGCGTGGACACCCCGCAGCTTTGCCGCCATGCCGTTCCACCCAGGAAGCGGACTTCTCCGCCGTACGGTTGTAGACCGTCACCGAATGTCCGGCCGAGGCAAGATGCCCTGCCATCGGGTGCCCCATCACCCCCAATCCAAGAAATGCCACTTTCGCCATGTCTTCACCCCCGTTGCCTGAACCGCGAATGAACGCTAACTACCGGCTTCATTCCCATCGTCAACCTGGACCGTCAATGGCAACCACCTTCATCTGGCTTCTTCGTATCTTCCTGGCGCTCGTCGCCCTGGTGATCCTGACCGTTGCCTGCGCCTATTGGTTCGCGTCGCGATCCATTCCTGACTATTCAGCGACCCATGAAGTCCATGGGATCGGGGAAACCGTTGAGATGGTGCGCAGCACATCCAACGTGCCGCACATTTTTGGCCAGTCGGATGAAGACGTATTCTTTGGTCTGGGTTTCGCACATGCACAGGATCGACTGTGGCAGATGACAATGCTTCGGCGAACTGCGCAAGGTCGCCTGTCAGAGATATTCGGCGAACGGACGGTGGAATTTGACAAGTTGATGAAAAGGCTGGATCTGTACACATTGTCCGCTGGGGCAGTCGAATTCCAGGACGAGCATACGACCCGTGCACTGGAAGCCTATGCTGCGGGAGTCAACGCCTGGCTCCAGCTGGTGAACAGGGAAGCACTCGGCCGGGGCGCACCGGAAAACTTCCTCTTTTTTCGCAGCCAGATCGAGGCGTGGCGCCCGGCGGACTCCCTCGCCATCGTCAAGCTGATGGGGTTTTGGTTGTCACCACATCTCCATCAGGAGGTCCTTCGAGCCCGCACTTCAGTCCTGGTGTCAAACGAACGCTTGGCGGACATACTGCACGACGCGCCGGGGGTGGGTGTCGCAGCGCTCCCGGAATACGCCGGGATGTTTCCTGACATCCCGGTTCGCACCCCAGATTCGTCAACGCCCCACGATCCACTCTCACCGGTCAGACCACGTGGCCTCGCCGGGGCTTCCAACGCGTGGGCTGCGGCCCGCTCTCGATCGGCATCGGGTGGCACGCTGATGGCCAACGACCCGCATCTTGGATTTTCGGCCCCAACGATATGGTATCTGGCGCGTCTGGAGCTCGAGTCCGGTGGTGTGATCGGCGCAACAGTTCCAGGAATGCCAACCATATTGGTCGGGAGATCCCAGACCTTCGGATGGGCACTCACCTCGTCCTATCTCGACGACCAAGACATCTACATCGAAAAACTCAATCCGAACAATGCGAAGGAGGTCCTGACACCGAACGGATACAGGCCAATGACCGAACGGACTTCGGTAATTGAAGTCAAGGATTCCGATCCGGTCACGATCACCCTGCAGTGGACCGATAACGGGCCCGTCATGCACAACGATCTTTGGAGAAAGGCCGATGCAATCGAGCCCAAAAGCCTTCTCGACATCGACAAGATCACTAAGTCCGGCCACATCGCATCACTTGCATGGACCGCTCTCTGGCCCAAGGACACGTCAATGACCAGCGCGATCGCGATCATGAAGGCTGATTCGGTCGAGGATGGATTGGCCGCCGCCGAGAGTTACATCGCGCCCAGCCAGAATCTCATACTCGCCGACAGGCGGTCGGTCGCCATGAAGACCATCGGCGCGATGCCACGACGTTCTGCACATCATCGGACGCAGGGCCGCATTCCGACATATGGTTGGTTGGCGGAGAACCGCTGGCTGGGAAGACTGAGCTATTCCTCAAATCCGGAATTTGTGGCTCCGCCGGGCGGAATAGTCGGAAACACCAATAACAAGGCGTTGGAACGTCCGTTTCCGCTGCATGTCAGCCATTACTACGGAGATACGCAGCGCGTGCGGCGTTGGCGGTTTCTGATGCAGCACCGTGAGGTGCATACGCGTGAGAGTTTCATCGAAGCACAGCTGGACGAAGTCAGCCCCACAGCCCAAACGCTTTTGCCGCTGGTCGCAAAGGAGCTCTGGTTTTCCGGCGAGGCGGCCCCGAAAGGGACTCCCGAACGACTTCGGCAGGTGGCTCTGGGGTTGCTGGCCGAATGGAACGGCGAAATGAACGAACATCTTCCCGAGCCGCTCATCTATGCGGCCTGGATGCGTGCGTTGCAGAACCGGCTGATCCGCGATGAGTTGGGCACCCTCGCCCATGAATATAGCCACCTAGAACCCGTATTCATTGAACGAGTGTTCCGAAATATATCTGGTGCCGGTGTTTGGTGTGATGTGATTCAGTCGGAACGGGTTGAGACCTGCACCGAGATGGCGGAGCTCGCGCTTGGTGACGCGCTAGTCTGGATAAGCGAAAATCATGGATCGGCACTCGAGAGTCTGCGCTGGGGCGACGCACACCAAGCGGCGCACGACAACCTGGTTCTTGGCCAGATCCCGATTCTCGGGTGGATCGCGAACATCCGTCAATCGACCGGCGGAGGCGACAACACACTCCGAAGGGGCAGAACATCGGGGCGGGATCCAACGCCGTTCATGAATGTTCATGGAGCGGGCTATCGCGGCGTGTACGACTTCGGCGATCCGGACAGTTCGGTGTTCATCACCTCCACGGGTCAGTCTGGCCATCCGTTAAGCCGCCACTACGACGATTTGGGTCAACTTTGGCGTCGCGGCGAGTACATTCCCATGTCGCTTGATCCTGAACTCGCACGTGCCGCTGCAGTGGGCGTGACCACCCTTGTCCCTAAATGACGGAAAGCAGTCAACGCTGCACCCCACAAACGCATGGCCCTCACCGGTAAAGGGAAAGGAATTCCGTGGCTTGCTCACCCAGCGCGGGGGACTGAGGCATGCATGGTCAACGCGATGTCGTCGGTAACATCTGGAGTTTGGTAGGCCCGGAGGGACTCGAACCCCCAACCAAAGCGTTATGAGCGCTCTGCTCTGACCGATTGAGCTACAGGCCCGCCCGAGCCGTCAGCTAACCTGGCATGGAGTTCAAGTCAAGCTCAACCCAAGCAGTCGTGGTTACACGAAACCAAGTCGCTGGCCGTACTGAAATCGCTGGCGATCCAGCAGACCGCGCTCGGCCGCCTGAAGAACTCAGGTGAATTCCCCGCCCCATTTCATGACCCTGTGCCCCAGCCGCACCGGGTCACCGATACCCTCACCGGAAAACCGACCATCAATTGACCGAACCCCAGAGTCTACCCATTCACTCTAAGCTCGAGAGCGTGAACGCGGCAGATCAGATCGTTTCCAAGTGCGTCGTGAATGGCACGGTGCCGTTCAATCCTGCTCATCGAATCGAAGGCATCCGCTGCGATCTCCACGCGGAAATGGCTCTCACCACCTTCGCGGAAACCTGCATGGCCCCGATGCTTCTCACTGTCATCAGTGATCTTCAACCGATGCGGTCGGAAAGCCCGCATCAGACGTGTTTCCATTTCCTGCGCCAGCATCATTTTTTTACATGCCCCCTTTTCAGTTGCGGCTAAATCCTTAGACTCGCCCGACCATGTCGAAAAGACTGTCCTACGATGAGCGACCCTGATCCGTTCGGTTTTGACCTCCGCGTGTCTTCGGCAAAGAAGAAACGGACGCGTGGAAAGCGCGGTATGTCCGGTGCATTCGAAACCTCAACCCGGACATGCAACCATCCCGGTTGCAATGAAGCTGGCCTGTACCGCGCACCGAAGTCGCCTGACCAACTCGACGAATTTCTCTGGTTCTGCAAGGAACATGTGAGGGAGTACAACCTCAAATGGAATTTCTTCAACGGAACGACAGAAGAGGAATTCCAGGCCCAGATGGATCGGGACCGGGTTTGGGAACGTCCGACCAAACCATTTCGTAAATCCGGAGAGGAGCAACGTGCCTGGTCGAGGTTGGGAATTGACGATCCACATCAGGTGCTTGGTGAGAACGCCACCCGAAATCCCGGAAAGGCGGTCGCCGGGAACCGCCGACTGCCGGTCAAGGAACGTCGGGCACTCGAGATCCTTGATGCGGGCGACCACTGGAGTAAGTCAGAAATCCGAAGTCAATACAAGACTCTGGTAAAGGACCTTCATCCAGATATGAATGGCGGGAATCGAACTGAAGAGGAGCATCTCCAAAAAGTCGTCTGGGCTTGGGATCAGATCAAGGACAGCAGGAACTTCTAGCGCCTGTCCTCACTTGGCCGGATCCGAATCCGCCAGGGAAGCGGACAGCCGGACAGCTCTTCCGGGGACGGAGCTGGATACTGCCGCGACGAAGGTCCTGTCCATTCGCGGGCAGTTGACGGACATGCCAGCGGAGGCGCTGTTGTGATGACGGCCGGTGACGCAAGGCGTCTGTCGGCGCAGTGGAAGGTGTGATCATTGCACGACGCCGTTGCTGACAGACGGGAAGAACTGGCGGCGCTCTGCCGACGCTACGACGTCATTTGCCTTGAGGTTTTCGGATCGGCGGCACGGGGCGAGGATTTCGATCCGGCCACAAGCGACACCGACTTTCTGGTCGAGTTCGGTCCCGATAGCAGCTTGCGGCGGTACCATCTGTATTTCGATTTTGCCACCGCTCTGCGAGACGTGCTCGGCCGTTCTGTCGCCCTGCATGAAATCCGCGCGGTCGCCAATCCCAATCTGCGCACGGCCATCGACAAGTCTCGTGAGCTCGTCCATGCTTCTTGACCCTCGCGTCCTGTTAAGGGACGTCGAACGGCCGGGAGCAGATACCGAGTGCTTTACCTACGGCATGGAGCAAGATGGTTGGCTTCGGGACCGACGGACCTAAGCGGCTGTCGAGCGAAAGTTCAAGATGACCAGCGAGGCGCTGAACCGGCTGGACAAGAACCATCCCGAACACGCGGCGCGAATTCCTGATGTGCATAGGATCGTCGGCTTCCGGAGCAGACTGGCCAACGAATACGACATCTTCGCACCCGAAGATAGCCTGGATCATACGCGTGACGACCAAACGGTTCTGCGCGACGTCGCGCAGACCCTGCTCAGCGTCCCGGCACCGTTGCGGGACTCCCTCCCAATTGACGCCCGAAACACTCCATACCGGCTCGGTTCCGCCGTGCGGAAGAATCACTGGAACGCGACCCTGGGCATCTCCCGGGGACTGTGTACCGTGGTGTCGCCGCACCACGCGTCCGCCAGCCCCCTCGAAGACATCGAGTATGTCCCGCATCGCCGTGGCCCCTTCAGTGCACTCCGCAGCACCTCCCGACCAACTCCAGATGGATGGACGCAGGAAGTTTCGGACGCGATTGCCCACTTCGGGCATCAAGTGGCGTTGACGTTCGTCATGCAATCCGCCATTTAGGCGCCCGGTGCGGGAAACGTCCCGCCGGAACCGGTTCCCATTACAGGACGAGGAAGCACATGGCGGACGGCAGCCCATACGCGGACATGAAACCGACTGAACAGATTTCAGTTCGCGACAAGTTTGGCATCGACAGCGATATGGTGGTCAAGGGATTTGAGGAACCAACCGATCGCGTACCTCAGCTGGACGTCAACTACAAGTTCGACCCAGACACCACGCTTGCGATCCTCGCGGCATTCTCCCGCAACCGCCGACTGATCATCCAAGGCTATCACGGAACAGGCAAGTCGACGCATATCGAGCAGGTCGCAAGCCGCCTCAACTGGCCTTGCGTCCGGGTCAATCTGGACAGTCACATCAGCAGAATCGACCTGATCGGAAAGGATGCGATCAAGATTCGGAACGGAAAACAGGTCACCGAGTTCCAGGAAGGAATCCTGCCCTGGGCGCTGCGGAACCCCACTGCGATCGTCTTCGACGAATACGACGCCGGGCGCGCCGACGTTATGTTCGTCATCCAACGTATTCTCGAACATGATGGCAAACTGACGCTTCTCGACCAGAACGAGGTGATCACTCCCAACCCCTGTTTCCGGCTGTTCGCCACGGCAAACACTGTTGGCCTTGGCGATACGACCGGACTTTATCATGGCGTTCAGCAGATCAACCAGGCACAGATGGACCGGTGGTCCCTGGTCGCGACCCTGAATTATCTGTCCCATGACGCGGAGACCGCGATCGTCCTGTCAAAGAATCCAAACTACAACACCGAGCGTGGACGCAAGGAAATCAGCCAGATGGTCTCCGTTGCCGATCTGACCCGAACCGCGTTCATGGCGGGCAACCTTTCGACAGTGATGTCGCCGCGCACGGTGATCAACTGGGCACAGAATGCAGAGATTTTCCGCAGTATAGGATACGCCTTCAGGGTGACCTTTCTCAATAAATGTGATGAACTGGAACGCGAGACAGTAGCCGAATTCTACCAGCGCAGTTTCGACGAGGAACTCCCGGAGAGCGCCGCTTCCGCTGCGATTTCCTGACTGATGTACAAGCCCCACAACCCAAGACGGGAAACGTTCATGCATAGGCGGCCCAGGGTGCCTTGTGGAACCCGGGCCGATCCATAGGTCTGCCAATGGCCAATCCGACCGACAGTCCAGCGGACCCGTTCAGGAAAGCACTTGCGGAAGCGACGAAAGCGCTCGCCGACAATGCTGAACTGGAGGTCAGCTACACCGTCGAAGCGCCCGGACATACTGGGGGAAAGGTCCGTCTCCCGCAGGTCAGCCGCAAGATGACTAGACAGCAGGTCTTGCTGGCACGTGGCACAGCGGACGCCTACGCCATGCGTCTCAAGCATCATGATGAGGCCATCGCGGCAAGGTACACGCCACGGGGTCAGATGGCATGCGATCTTTTCGAAGCTATGGAAACGGCTCGTTGTGAGGCGATAGGCATCAGAGCGATGCCAGGTATCGGCAGCAATATCGATGCGAAAATGATCTCTGAGGCGAGCCAGAGAGGTTACGCGGACATCAACAGCCCCGCGGATGCGCCTCTTCCGGTCGCAGCCGGCTACCTCATCCACCACCTGGCAACGGGTCGGCCACTTCCCGCAGGGGCCGACAATGTGGTGGCGCTTTGGCGCGACTTCTTTGACAGCCAGTGCGGGGAAACCCTGGAGCGACTTGATGAAGCTCTGTTGGATCAGGCGGAATTCGCGAAATTCGCCCGGGAGATCATAAACGATCTCGGTTACGGTGATCAGCTCGGCGAAGACCCAAACAATCCTGAAGAAACCCAGGACGATGACGCCGAGGACGATTCCACGATCGAGGTTCCGGAATCGGAAGGGAGCGATGATCCGGAGAGCGAGGAAGAGACCGAAGGCGATGCCAGCTTGGTTGAGGACGACGAAGAGGGCACCACCGAGGCACAGGCGTCCGACGACGGGAGCGACAGTGATTCCGATGAGGATTCGGGTGATTTTGACCCCGACGAAATACCGCCACCACAGCGGTTGCCCCATTCCGAGGCCGACCCCGCCTACAAGGTCTACCAAACCGGATTCGATGAGGAGATCAAGGCGGAGGAAATGGCCGAACCGCAGGAGCTCGAACGCCTTCGAACCTATCTCGATCAACAGCTCGAGCCATTGAAGGGTGCGGTCAGCAGACTGGCGAACAAGCTGCAGCGGCGGCTGCAGGCCCAGCAGAATCGCACTTGGGAATTCGATCTGGAAGAAGGCATACTGGACGCTGGCCGTCTTGCCCGGGTGGTTGCCAACCCAACCACACCCCTTTCGTTCAAGATCGAAAGGGACATGGAGTTTCGCGACACCGTCGTCACGCTTCTTCTCGATAATTCGGGGTCGATGCGTGGTCGTCCGATCTCCATCGCCGCGATCTGTACCGACGTACTCGCCAGAACGCTTGAGCGCTGTCAGGTCAAGGTTGAGATTCTGGGGTTCACGACGCGGGCCTGGAAGGGTGGGCAGGCCCGTGAAGCCTGGCTGAAGGAAGGACGTCCGCAGTCGCCTGGTCGCCTCAACGACCTTCGGCACATCATCTACAAATCGGCCGATGCGCCATGGAGGAGGGCGCGTGAGAATCTCGGGTTGATGATGAAGGAAGGCCTTCTGAAGGAGAACATTGACGGAGAGGCACTTGAATGGGCTCATCGCCGTGCGATTGCCAGACCAGAGGTCCGGAAGATCCTTATGGTTATTTCGGACGGTGCTCCTGTTGACGATTCAACATTGTCGGTGAACTCTCCGAACTATCTTGAGAAGCATCTGCGCGACGTCATCGCGATGGTCGAGCGACGTAAGCAGGTGGAGCTGATCGCGATCGGAATTGGCCACGACGTCACCAGATATTACGGACGTGCGGTAACAATTACGGATGTCGAACAGCTCGCTGGCGCGATCACGGAACAGCTTGCATCGCTGTTTGAGCCGGAAAAGCGCTTGCGAAGGACCAAAGGCAGGCGAAACCGCTGATCGATCAGGGGAATCCGACCTCACCCGAGATTTCGCGGGAATCCCTTTCCGGTGAAGAGAGAACCACTGCCCAGGAGGGACCGGATGATTCAGTCGTTCGAAACCAGAACAGTGCCCGAACAGGGACCACCGCGACTTGCCGCCCTTCGGAAGGAAGTCGCAAAGGAAGGGTTAGACGGTTTTCTGGTTCCCCGCGCAGATGCGCACCAGGGTGAGTTCGTCGCCGCCAGCGACGAGCGCCTCGCATGGCTTACCGGCTTCACGGGTTCCGCTGGCCTCTGCATCGCACTGCCGGACACTGCAGGTCTGTTTGTCGACGGGCGTTACCGGATTCAGGCATCAATGCAGACGGCTGATGATTTCAGCACGGTCAGCCTGCCGGACACCAAGCCTGGAGACTGGTTGGTTGAGTCACTTCCAGACGGTGGTAAGGTCGGCTTCGATCCCTGGCTGCATACCTCAAGGGAAATCGAGACACTCAGGAAGCGATTGGCGGACACATCCGTGAAATTGCTTGAGACCAACAATCTGATTGACCGGATATGGCATGATCGACCGAAACGACCTGCCGAGCCGGTTCGCAAGCATCCAAAGGAACTGGCGGGCGAAGGCGACGAATCAAAGCGTGGACGCGTTTCAGACTGCCTGCGAAAGGCTGGCCATAGGGCAACCGTGCTCACCCTTCCTGATTCGATCTGCTGGCTGCTGAATATCCGAGGCGGTGACGTTCCGCATACTCCTGTCACACTTGCCTTTGCGATCCTGCATGACACCGGCCAGACCCAATTGTTCTCCGACCCCGAAAAGTTTGATGATCTCGGAACGGACCCAGCCATCACCATCGCGCCATGGGATGAGTTCGAAGCCGCACTTGAATCCCTTGAAGGACCGGTTCTGCTCGACCGGTCATCCATTCCGTTCGCAGTGACGAGGATCCTGCATTCACGGGACATTGGCTTCGTTCTGGATCAGGATCCATGTGTACTGCCAAAATCCCGCAAAAATGCCGCCGAAATTGAAGGCGCTCGGTCCGCGCATCTCCGCGACGCTGCGGCAATGTGCGAGTTTCTTGCCTGGCTGGAAACCGAAGCTCCCTCGGGGAATCTCACGGAGATCGATGTTGTCCGCAGACTGGAGGAATTCCGCGTCGCCACCAACGCTCTGCAAGACATCTCGTTTGAGACGATATGTGCGTCTGGGCTTCATGGCGCGATCGTTCACTACCGGGTCACCGAGCATACGAACCGGCGAATCCAGTCAGGTGAATTGTTACTGGTGGACTCAGGCGGTCAATATCCCGACGGCACAACGGACGTCACACGGACCATCGCCATAGGATCCCCAACGACCCTTCAAAGGCAGTGTTTCACAAAGGTGCTTCAAGGGCTGATCGCCATCTCTACGGCGAGGTGGCCAGAGGGGCTCGCAGGACGTGATCTGGACACCCTTGCCCGCACCGAGCTATGGCGAGCAGGGCTCGACTACGATCATGGAACCGGGCACGGAGTCGGCTCCTACCTAGGTGTGCACGAGGGTCCGCAGCGGTTGGCACGGTCGTCAGCGACTCCATTGGAACCGGGAATGATACTGTCCAATGAACCCGGCTACTATCGCAAGGACCAGTTTGGAATTCGAATCGAGAATCTGGTTGCCGTGCGGGTCGCACCTAAGCCGGAGTCAGGTGATGACCGGTCGATGCTGGAGTTCGAAACCCTAACGTGGGTACCGATTGATCTCCGTCTTTTGGAGGCGAGCCTTCTGACCAACCGCGAAAGGGCATGGCTGAACCGCTATCACCGGACCGTGCATCGGAAAGTGGATGGTTTGCTGGGCAATCGAGCCCGGAACTGGCTGAGCGAAGCCACCCGACCGATCTGACACAGGTGTCGGCGATGCCAGACGAACCAGTCATCTGGGAGGATCCTGCAGCCCAACGCCGATCTGGGCACGCAGTCAGGAAAAGTGACGCAGGATCAACCGGCCAAACCATCTGCCCGAGTTCATTCGGGGGGTGATTTCAAAGACGGCATCAAACAACTTCAAATTGCCGCCTGACCAAGGCCGTTACCAACTTTTGAGCATAGCTCACAACAACGTTCGGGAACCACTGCATGGCAAAGTGGATTCGCAGTGACTTTGTGTTTACACCCGCCTATTATCAAACAGGTTGAGTTTTTCATTGGACCAATCAGACAAGCTAGGTACGTCTCAAAGAAGTATATCGGACAATCCTATGACTGATATGTCTTCATCAGCAAGTTCTGTAAGGAATCTCTAGCTGCTGATCACCTGTGCTTCTAAATCGCGTCTGGTTTAGGACTTCACCTGAAAGCTCTGGGACCATCGGATTCACATTGCAGGGACTGTCAAATGCCCAACAGTTCCGCCACCACATGCGCTGTCGCACTCGACGCAACGACGGCCGGCACATCGTACGTCTTTCGAACCCGCAGCCGCGTTGCGTGGCTGTAGCTGATGCAGTCATATGCGACGACATCCGGGGCCAGATCGCGCATCCGGTTTGCAACCTGATCGATCTCCGCCTCCGATGCATCCGGAGCAAGGGAAATAACAGACGGATCGAATCCGCTTGCCCTCCATCGGTCCACTGCAAGGGCAGCCTGCTGCTGTTTTGGAATAAAGACGCCCAAATTGCGTGCCAGAGGCCCCAATCCGCGAACCGTATTCAGAAGGACATCGGAAGCGGCAATGATCCGGTTTTGCGTGAGTTCATCAAATCTTCCGGTACAGCAAAGCACATCGACGCGTCCTTTGCAGGGTTTATGCGTCGCGAGACGGTCATGCAATTTGCCCGTGACAAAGGCTTTGGAAAGCAGTTGGGATTCACCGTTCGGCAGGATCGTGTACAGCATGTCGGCATCCGAATTAGGCGGGTGCCCTCTAAGATCTCCGGTGTCAAGCCGATCCAGTGCACCAATCGTCCGGATCTCGCAGGTGTCTCCCAGGACCCTACGGAACTCCGCCTCAAGATCCGGTCGGGGAGAACGTCCGATGACAAAAAGATTGACAGTGGCATTACGCGTCACGCCGTGGTTCCTTTCGCGGCCTCGCCGACCACCCGCACTCGGGTACGGATCGCGTGGCCAGGCAGGTAGCTCAGTGGCAGATCTTCCACTTCGATCACCTTGATCGTGTCGGGGTCGGCGCCGGAGCGAACCGCGCTGTCGATGGCATCTGATTTGGCTGCGGCGATAGCGTCTTCGCGCGACATGTCGCGATAGATCCGATCGGTCTCGCCGCTAATCTGGGCGATCGCTGCACCCACCGCATTGGCCACCGCTTCGTGCTCGACATGCACGACCTCGGAAACGCCGGGAATCGTATCGGGGATCAGCATGGCGCCGCCGCCGACCGCCAGCAGCGGCACCGGCTCGGCATCTGTTTTCATGCGGTCGACACTGTCAGCGATCTGCGAGTGGATCATGGCGAGCGAGGCATCGACGAATGCTTGATCGAGACCGGCGACGCGCGACCGGTCGCCCAGCTCGAGAAGCCCGGCGGCGACCGCAATGTCGGTGCAGGTGACGGTCGAGCCGCCGAACACCAGCGCTTCCTCGGCCAGCCGGTAACCGACACTGACCGGGCCGACCGTGTGCGGCGAGCGCCGCACGATGGTGCCGCCGCCGATGGCGATCGACAGAAGGTCGGGCATGCGAAACAACGTGCGCACGCCGCCAACCTCGACGACATTGTTGGCCTCGCGCGGAAAGCCCTGAACCAGGCAGCCGATATCGGTCGTTGTGCCGCCGACGTCGCAGACCATGGCGTTGTCGATGCCGGCGAGAAGAGCGGCACCGCGCATCGAATTGGTTGGCCCGGAAGCGAAGGAATAGACAGGATATTCGCACGCCTCCTCGGCGACTACCACCGTGCCGCAATTCAGGGTGATAAACAGTTTTGCGTTGAGGCCACTTTCGGCCACCGCGTCAACGAAGGCCTGGGTGATATCGTCGGCAAGATGCACCAACGAGGCGTTCATCAACGCGACGTTTTCGCGCTCCAGCAAACCGATGCGGCCAAGCCGGCTGGAGAGGGTGATGCGGGCGTCGGGATGTTCGTTGCGGACGATCTCCTCGGCGCGCCTTTCGCATTCGGCGGTCAGTGGCGAGAAGGTCGCCGATATGGCGATCGAATCGACGCCGTTGCGGCGGATCGCCTGCGCGGCCCGGGCAATTTCCAGTTCGTCCATCGGCACCAGAGGGCGGCCGTCATATTCATGGCCGCCGTGCACCAGATGCACGCCGCCATTGACCTGAGCCGCGAGGTCGGCTGGCCAGTCGCAGAACGGCTTGAGGCTGGCCGAGGCAGGCAACGAGATGCGGATGGCTGCAGCGTGGCCGAGCTGACGCCGCTGAACGACAGCGTTGGTGTAGTGTGTCGTGCCGATCATCACCGCTTCGACGCCGCCGGCCGCTTCGCCGGCCTCCGCGACGATGTCCTTCAGCGCCGTGCGCACACCGGTCGTGACGTCTTCGGTGGTGAAGGTCTTGACCGCCGCCAGCACACGGGCGTCGTCGATCAGCACCGCGTCGGTGTTGGTGCCGCCGACATCGATCCCTATGCGCTTCATGCCGAATGCTCCTCAAACACGGTTTTGAAATCAAGGTCGAAGCCGAAGGCCCGGGGCCCGACGCTGGCGAGCCCCTGTTCGGTCAGGAACACCGACGGTGCCGGCAACGCCACCACAGACACACGCTGGCCGAAGCGCAGGATGTCGGTGCCGATACCTTCGCCGCTGACCGAGTCGAGCACGCAGATCAAATCAGGCGTCATCACCACAGATTGGCCGTCGTGAAAGGCAACGGAGTACTCGTTTTGGAAGTGGATGACCATGTCGGTGCCAAGGTCGTCATCGAGGCCCTCGACGGCAGCCTTGCCGCGCAGAAAGCCCTCGCTAGTGCGGCGTTCGACGTCAACCACCTTGCCGGTGAAGATTTTCTTGCCGCGGCCGGCCTTGAGCACTGCGTCGACTGGATCGGCGTGGTCACATTTGGCCTGCAAGATGGTCTCGCCCAGCCGGATCGCTTGGCTGACAGTATAGAGAATGCCGTGCTGCTTGATTTCGGCGCCGGTGCGCGGT
Source organism: Paracoccaceae bacterium (assembly GCA_965203605.1). Taxonomy (GTDB): domain Bacteria; phylum Pseudomonadota; class Alphaproteobacteria; order Rhodobacterales; family Rhodobacteraceae; genus JAPOUP01. The sequence continues at coordinate 1,535,016 of OZ241902.1, forward strand.
GCCTTGCAGGTGGCGGCGATCGAGCCGATCTCTGTGCAGGCCTTGCGGCTGATGCGTTCCATCCAGCGCCAACTGGCCGCATGCGGAACGATGATCTCGTTATCGCGGATATCGGCCATGGTCAGCGGGTAGCAGCGCAGATTGGCAACCGCCACGGATGTCATCTGCGCTTCCGGATAGGCGCGGCCCATGGTGTCGGCATCGACCACCGGATAACCGGTGAGTGCAGCCACCTGCATCGGGTGTACTCCGTTGCCGCCACCGATCTCTAGGGCCATAACCGCGTCGAACTTGCGGCCGATATACTCTTCCATCATGCGCAGCGGCTTAACCGCGAATTGCGGGTCGGCGAGCCGCTCCTGGCCGACCAGCGGCGCACCCATGTTGGACAGCACCGCGACCAGCGCATCATCGGCCAGCGCCATTGGGTCGATTAGCGTCACCGTATGGCCGGCGGCGTAGAGCTGACGCATGTTCAAAAGAGTGTGATAGGGGTCGCCGCCACCGCCTGTACCGAGGATCCAGGTGCCCTTGGCCAGCGCCTCGATATCGCCTGCGGTCAGTCCCCGGGACGTCTGGCTTGGGGCCCTTTGCGCCAATGTCGTCATACTATCATCCTGTCGCGGCCATTTCGCCTGGAAGTGTGCGCAATGCGTGCGCAGGAATCTCAGGCGCACACCGCAAATTGGCAAATAGAATGATCGAATGCGTCGGATAGCGCCGGCTTATGTCCGTTCGATGCCCGTTAACCAGCGGAAACAATAGAGAAATAACAAACATGCGGTGGCTTCCTATGAGCTGCATTGGCCAGGCTAATGGGCCTGATGCAACAAGATAGTTTCAGCCAATGCCGGTCATTGACAATAACGAATTTCCAGCGCCGCCGATGCCTGCAATTTTGAGGCAATTCAAGAAGCCCGACATGGGAAAACGAGAGGAGGATATCATGTTCATTTCCTGGAGCCGTCTGCGTTCTGCGGTTCTCGGTGCCGCGCTGGCCATCAGCGCCGCAACAGCCGTTGAAGCCGTCGAGAAACTGGGCGACAAGCTCTATCTGGTGATCGCCGGCCGCCAGCCGGTCTCGACCCTCGATCCGGCGCAGAAATACGACTACGCCATTCGTATGATGGTGCAGGGTCTGTATGACGGCCTGGTCAAATACGAGGGCGACCCACCGGAAATCAAGCCGTGGCTGGCCAAGAGCTGGGAGGTTTCTGACGACGGCCTCACCTGGTCCTTCCATCTGGTCGACAACGCCAAGTTCCATGACGGTTCACCGGTGAACGCCGAGGCCGTGCGCTACTCCTTCGTCCGCACGCTGGAACTCAACAAGGGGCCGGCCTGGATGCTGCAGGACTTCCTATCTCCGGACGACATCGAGGTAGTCGATGACCACACGATCAAGTTCACACTGAACAAGCCCTACACGCCTTTCCTGTCCTTCTTGCCCTGGTGGTTCGTGGTTAATCCGGCGGTGGTCGAGGCCAATGCCGGCGACGACCGCGGACAGAGCTGGCTGAACGAGAATGCTGCGGGTTCGGGCCCCTTCAAGCTTTCGAAATTCGAGCAGGGCAAATCTTACTGGGTGGAAGTCAATGAAGACTACTGGAAAGGCTTTCCTTACGACAACGACAAGTTCGGCGGCATCATCTACAAGCTGGTGCGCGAAAGCGCCGGCCAGCGTGCCGCCCTCATCAAGGGCGAAGCGGACATCGTCGGCGGCCTGACGCCAGAAGAAATGGACAAGATCGGCGAGCGCGACGGCACCTACACGACCTCGCTGCCCGCACTGACCGCCTTCGGCCTCAAATTCAACACCCAGAACGAGCGCATGTCGGACATCAATGTGCGCAAAGCGATCGCTTACGCCTTCGACTACGAAGGCCTGATCAAGATCTTCAACGGCGAGGCAAAGCTGCAGACGAGCCCGTTCAGCGATGCCATCCAGGGGAAGATCGACGTCGCCGACATTCCGCGCCGCGACATGGGCAAGGCCAAGGAATACCTAGCCAAATCGGCCTGGCCCGACGGCGATTTCGAGGTCGAATATGTCTACGTCCAGGGCTTCGAGGAAGAACGTCAGATGGGTCTGATCCTGATCGACGCGCTGAGGGACCTCAATATCGACGTCAGGATGACGCCGCTGACCTGGCCGAACATGGTCGGCCGCGCTTCGGACGTCGTCACTGCACCGGATATCATCGCCATCTTCGCGACGCCGGTTTCGACCGACCCGGACGCGGTGGCCATCCAGTACCACCCAACCTCCTTCGGCAAGTATTACGGCTCACATTTTCTTAGTGACGAGAAGCTACATGCGATGATCGAAGAGGCCCGCAACGAGGCCGACTGGGCCAAGCGCGAACCACTCTATGCGGCGATTCAGGAGCGCATTGTCGAACTGCAGCCTGAGATCTTCGGCATGATGCGCAACCGCCGCTTCGCCATCCGCGATTGGGTTCAGGGCTTTCAAGACAGCCCGATCCGCATGACCGAGGAAATTGACCTCTATCCGCTGCATATCGTAAGGTAGGCCTGATGGCGGCCGGCGGAATCCTGCGCCGGCCGCCCTCGACGCACAGAATTTGCTCTTACGAGTGTCCGGATGCTCAGACTGATCGCCCGCCGTCTGGTGATGATGGTGCTGATGCTGGTCGGCCTTTTGGCCATCATGTTCGTCATCGCCAATATCGCCCCCGGCGATCCGGCGCGGCTTGCCGCCGGGCCCGATGCCACGGCCGAGATGGTCGAGACCATCCGCGTCGAACGCGGCCTCGACAAGCCCGTGCCGCAACGCTTCGTCATCTATCTCGGCAATGTGCTGGCCGGGGACCTAGGTACCTCGATTCATACCGGCCGCAAGGTGTTGAGCGACCTCGCCCAGTTTTTCCCGGCAACGCTGGAACTCGTGCTCTTTTCCATCGGCATGGCGATCCTGCTCGGCATTCCGCTCGGCGTGATCGCCGCCGTACTGCACAATCGGCCGGGCGACCACATCATCCGCATCCTCGGCGTCTCCGGCGTCGCCATGCCGATGTTCTGGCTCGGCCTGATGCTACAATGGTATCTGGCGCTGGAACTCGGCTGGTTTCCGCTCGGTGGCCAGCTCGACCTGATGAGCGATCCGCCAACCCGTATCACCGGACTACTGACGGTCGATGCGCTGCTCACCGGCAATCTGCCGATCTTCGGCGAGGCCGTCTGGCACCTGTTTCTGCCGGCCCTAGCGCTGAGTTTTCCGGCGCTCGCCTCCATCATCCGCGTCAACCGCGCCGAGATGCTGGAAACCCTCAATCGCGACTTCATCACCAACGCGCGGGCGCAGGGCATAGGCCCCTTCCGCATCGTCGCGGCCTATGCGCTCAAGAACGCTCTACTGCCGACGCTGGCCATGATAGGCCTACGTTTCGGCTGGATGCTCGGCGGTACCGTGCTGGTCGAGGGCGTGTTCGACTGGCCGGGCGTCGGACTATATGCCGCCAAGGCGGCGATCAGCTCCGACTTCGAGCCGATCATGGCGGTGACGCTGATATTGGGCGGCTGCTTCATGCTCACCAATCTTTTGATTGATCTGACCTATGCGGCACTCGACCCGCGGGTCCGGGCGCAGGTGTGAGGCTGTAATGAGCGACGCGACCTTTTACGAGCGCCACGAAAGCACCATCCGCGAATACCGCCGCATGGCGGCGACTTTCCACCGCTCATCCTCCGCCATCCTTGGTTTGGTAATCGTCAGCGTGTTCCTCGTCATCGCGCTGATCGGCCCGTGGATCGCGCCCTTTCCGGAGGACGCGTATGGCGCCATCCATCTGGACCAGAAACTACAGTCGCCTAGCGCCGAACACTGGTTCGGCACCGACGAGGTTGGGCTCGACATTTTCTCGCGCGTGCTCATCGGCGCGAGAGTGTCGCTGCAGATCGGCCTGATCGTCACCGCCGTCGCCATGCTGATCGGCGTGCCGCTCGGCATGCTAGCCGGCATGAGCAGCGGCTGGCTGCGCGAGGCAATCATGCGGGTCACCGACATCTTCCTGTCGATCCCCGGCCTGATCCTGGCGATCGCCATCGTCGGTGCGCTGGGGCCAGGCATCGTCAATGCCATGATCGCCCTGTCGCTGGTCTGGTGGCCGGGTTACGTCCGTCTCGTCGAAGCAAAGACCCTCTCCCTGCGCAACGAGACCTATGTCGACGCCGCCCGTTCCCTCGGAGCACCGATGCACCGCATTCTGTTCATCCATATCCTGCCCAACTGCGTGTCGCCGATCGTCGTCAAGGCCAGCATGGACATGGGCATGGCGATCCTCGGTGCCGCCAGCCTCGGCTTTCTCGGCCTCGGCGCCCAGCCGCCCTATCCGGAATGGGGTGCCATGATCTCCATCGGCCGCAACTATCTGCCCGAATGGTGGTGGTATTCCTTCTTCCCAGGGCTAGCGATCTATCTCACCGTGCTCGGTTTCAACCTGCTCGGTGACGGCCTGCGCGACGTGCTTGATCCGAAGCAGCGCTCATGACCGAGTCGATCCTTTCGATCCGCAATCTGCGGCTGGAGTTCGACACCTTCGATGGCGTCTATCAGGCGATCGACGGCGTTAGCCTCAACCTAGCGCCAGGCGAGGTGCTCGGCCTCGTAGGCGAGACCGGCTGCGGCAAGTCGGTACTGACCCGCGCCGCCTTCGGCCTGGTGCCCAAGCCGCCGGCGCGCATTGCCGCCGGCGAGGTGCTGTTTGGCGGCCGCGACCTGCTGACGCTGGGTGAGCGGGAGCTGAGGGCGATTCGCGGCACCGACGTGGCGATGATCTTCCAGGACCCGATGACCTACCTCAACCCGGTGTTCCGGGTCGGCACCCAGCTGGTCGACGCCATCGTCGCGCAGCAGCGCGGCGGCATTTCCAAGAAAGGCGCCCGCGCATTGGCGCTGGAGATGCTCGACCAAGTGCAACTTCCCAATCCGCAGCGCCAGTTCGACAGCTACCCGCATGAGCTTTCCGGCGGCATGCGCCAGCGCGTGCTAATTGCCATGGCGCTGGCAGCGAAAGCGAAGCTGCTGATCGCCGACGAGCCGACCACGGCGCTCGACGTCACCGTGCAGGCGCAGATCCTTGATCTGATCGCCGAACTGGTCGACGCCATGGGCCTGTCAGTGATCATGATTTCCCATGATCTCGGCGTTGTCGCCCAGATCTGCCGCCGCGTCGCCGTCATGTATGCCGGCCAGATCGTCGAGGACGCGCCAGCGGCCGACATTTTCGACGACCCGAAGCACCCCTATACGCAAGGGCTGCTCAAGGCCATTCCGCACCCCTTCCGGGCAATCGAGCATCTGGCCGGCATTCCCGGTTCACTGCCGAACCTCTATACTCCCCCGACGGGTTGCCGCTTCGAGGGTCGTTGTCCGCACGCAGCAACGGTCTGCGCCGAGGGCAAGCCGCCGCTGACCGAGGTGGCAGACAACCACCGCGTCGCCTGCACGCTCTTCCAGAAGGAACGCGCCGATGCTTGAAATCGATGATTTGCGGGTACATTTCCCGGTCGGCCGCCGCACTTTGGTGCGCGCAGTCGATGGTGTGTCGCTGTCGCTTGCCGCAGGCAAAACCGTAGGGCTGGTCGGCGAATCGGGCTCCGGCAAATCGACCGTCGGCAAGGCGGCATTGCGGCTGCTCGAGCCGACTTCGGGGCGCATTACCGTCAACGGCGTTGACGTCACCCACGCCTCCGGCAAGACCCTGCAGCAGGTGCGCCGCACCGCCCAGATGATCTTTCAGGACCCGCATTCGTCGCTCAATCCACGCATGACCGTCTTCCGCTCAGTGGCCGAACCACTGATCCTTCACACGAAGACCCGCGGCCGAGCCCTCAACGAACTGGTCGCCGCACTGCTCGACCGAGTGGGTCTGGCCGCCCAATTCCTGCATCGCTTTCCGCACGAATTGTCGGGCGGCCAGAAACAGCGCGTCTGCATCGCCCGGGCCCTGGCTCTCGGTCCGTCGCTGCTGGTGCTCGACGAACCGACCTCGGCGCTCGACGTTTCGGTGCAGGCCCAGATCTTGGAGTTTCTGAAGGAATTGCAGGCCGACCGTCCCGACATGACGTCCCTGTTCATCTCCCATGATCTTGCCGTCGTGCGCTTTTTGTGTAGCCAAGTCGCCGTCATGTATCTCGGTCGCATCGTCGAGGAGGGGCCGACAGAAGAAGTTTTTGCCGCCCCACGGCACCCCTACACACGGGCGTTGCTCAGCGCCGTGCCGCTGCCGCAGACCAGCCAGGGCCGCCAGCGCATTCGGCTGACCGGCGACATTCCGAGCCCCGCCGATCCGCCATCGGGCTGCCCGGTCCACCCGCGCTGCCCGGAGGCGATTGCCGGCGTCTGCGATCGCACCGAGCCAGTCTTCAAGCAAACAGGCATCCGCAGCCGGGCGCGCTGTCACCTGCTTGGACACGAGGCGGCATGAGCACACGCCTCGACAGGCTCGCCAACCAGCTCGACTGGAACCTGCTGCGCACCTTCATGGTGATCGTCCAGGAGCGCTCGATCACTGGCGCTTCGCAACGGCTCAACGTCACCCAGCCTTCGGTCAGCGCGGCGCTGCGCCGGCTCGAAGAGCGGCTAGGGCACCGGCTGATAGAGCGCGGCTCGGGTCAGAGGTTTGCCATCACCCGGGCCGGCGAGGCGGTCTATCGCGAGGCGGTGGAAATCTATGGCGGCGTGCTGCGCCTCAACGACCTGGCGGCGCACGCGGAAAAGGCCATCACCGGCAATCTGGTGCTGCACCGCTCCAACCACCTCGACACCGCCTTCCTCAATCCGCTAATGTCGGAGTTCCGCCGCCGCTATCCGGGCGTCACATATGCCATCCGCTCGGCGCCCTGTTTCGAGGTCAATCAGGCGCTGCTGCTGCGTGTCGCCTCAATCGGCTTCTGCACCCGGGTCGAACCGTCGCCGCGGCTGCAGCCGCAGGCGCTTGAGCCGCAGGAATTTGGCTTCTATTGCGGCCCCAAAAGTCCGCTTTTCGGCGTTGAAAAACCCGATTCCGAGGCGCTCGCCCGCGCCGAGGTCGTGGGCTTCGAGGAAGACCACCTCGCCGGCGCCCTGTCCTCGGTCACCGTCTACCGCGTGTGCATGGGCATCGGCGACAAGGTGACGGCGGCCACCACCGGCATCGTCGACCTGCTCAACATGATCCGCCACGGCGAGGCCGTCGGCGCCGTCCCGGTGTCGCTCGCCGGCGATTACGGTGCCGATCTGTGGTGCATCCCCCTCGCCGGCGACCCGCCATCGGTCGACGTCTTTTCGGTAATCGACGCCGACCGCCACATGACCCCGATCGAAACCGCCTTCCTCGAACACTTGGTCGACCACGACATCGTCATCCGACCAAGTCGCAGCAGCGAAGTGTGAACTATCGCGGCAAATCACATCCGGTAGTCGGCGAAGACCGTATTTCCGGAAGTTGAAGGACTATTCTCATGGATTGTTAACAAAAGTGCATGCCAAAAGTGTCGAACTCGATCCATTGGAAAAGGATGAGCTTTGGAAGCTGTAGTCGAGAGGAGGCTGATCGTAGCATGCAAAGAAGAGAACTAATTCCGAGCTAAAACAGTGGAATTGTCGGCCTGCCAGCCATTCAATAACCAAATTACAAATTTGGCTACCGAATGTCGGCTCTTCTGCCACTATGGAGCAAGCGGTTAAAGTACGGCGTCCGGTCGGATCCCACCCATCCTTTCTTGGTTTGACAGTATAGCGCACCACCCACCAATGACTGGCCATCGGAGCGAATCACTTCGGGGGCTAATACCGAACCAACTAAGTAAAGACTCAAGAACAAAAGTGGAACATCATGCTGTGCGGCACCCCATGATTCTGCGTGTGATCGGCGCGGCCGTCCTGTATTCTGTGTGTGCAAACCGCAGAAGGAGAGAACGGCATGCCAGCAATGGTCATGGTCCCGCGCACCGACCACACACCCGGACAGTTACGCGGACTGGCTTCGAAGCACAGGTTCCGCGACTGCCGCCACCGGCTTCGCGCCATCGCCAGGTTGATCGAGGGCCGGCTGTCCCGGACCGGGGTGGCCGCCGCCGACGGCCTCGACGGCCTCCGGGACAGCGCCCGGTCGGGGCGTCCGCCGAACCTGGAAGGCGGGCAGGCGGAGGAGGTCGCGTCGTGGCTGGAGGCCGGTCCGGACCCCGACGCGGGCGGGCCCTCCCGCTGGACCGTCGCCGACATCCGGGCACGTATCGCGGACAGCTTCGGGGTGGCCTACACGCTGGAAGGCACCCGCCGGCCGGTGCGGCGGATGGGCTTCCGGCACATGTCCCCGCGACCGGTCCACCCGAGGGCGGATCCGCTGGCACAGGAGGGATTCCGCAGGGGTTCCAGCCGGTTGGCCAGGGAGGCGGTGCCCGACGGCGTCGCCCCTGAGGATGTCCCGGTGCACTTCCAGGACGGGGCCCGCATCGGCCGGAAGGGCATGCTGTCAAGGGTCTGGGCGAGGAAGGGGACGCGCCCACGCGTCGCGCGGGACCACCGGTACGGATACGTGTACCTGTTCTCCGCCGCCTGCCCCGGGACCGGCGACGCGGTCGGGCATGTGTGCGGCAGGGCCAACACCGGGGAGATGAACCGGCACCTCCGGGAGATCGGGGAGCGGGTCCCCGCCGGACGGCACGCGCTGGTGGTCCTGGACGGGGCGGGCTGGCACCGGTCGAGGGACCTGGTGACCCCCGCCAACGTCTCCCTGCCCAGGCTGCCGCCCTACAGCCCGGAGCTGAACCCGGTCGAGACCCTGTTCTCCGTCCTGAAGCACCGCCATTTCGCCAACCGGGTGTTCGGAAGCGCGGAGCATGTCAGGGAGACCGTGGAGCGGGTGTGGGACGCGTTCATCCGCCGGAAGGGGGAGGTCTCGCGGATCGCCACAAAGGAGTGGGCGGTGCCGTGAAATCCGGGGTGCCTATCGGTGATTACTTATTTGGTTTGGTATAACATGGTGGCACGGTCGGGATCGGGGCGGACGGACGGAAGGGCCATCCGGCTTTGCCGGACACCGCCGGTATCACCGTCAGCCGCGGCCCCCTGAGCCAGTGGGCCAACCGCGCCATCTCGCTGCCGGGCCGGTCCACGAGGCCCTAGTAGCGGTCGGTTCTGGAGAGCGCCGTCATCCAGATGGACGGGACACCGATCCGCGCCGGGCGGGACCCGGGAAAGTCCGGCAGCATGGGGAAGGGATTCCTCTGGTCGGTGCGACGTTCCGGGGCGCCGGACCCATCTGAATGGACGGTGCCGCCGGTCTGAAATGCAATGGACACTCCTTCTGCCAATGGTCCCAATCCAACCTCCCGGGATCAGTCGGCGAGCAGGGCCTTCGCAGCTTCACGAGCCTCACCGGTGATCCTGCTGCCAGCCAACATTCGCGCCAGTTCATCAACCCGATCCGCTCCGTCAATCCGTGACACTGCACTGAACGTCACACTGTCTTCCATACGCTTCGCGACCAGCCAGTGATGCCGGGCTCGCGCCGCAATCTGCGGCGAGTGGGTTACGACCAGTATCTGAGCGCTTCCCGCCAGTGCGGAAAGTCTTCGCCCGATGGCGTCCGCTGTCGCTCCGCCGACTCCCCTGTCGATTTCGTCAAAGATCATTGTAAGGTCGGTAGCCCTTCGCGTGAGGCACACCTTTAGCGCCAGAAGGAATCTGCTGAGTTCACCGCCACTGGCGATACTCTGGATCGGACCGGGCGCCGCACCTGGGTTGGGGGATACCGAGAACGCCACTGCGTCCCACCCTTGGGGGCCGGGCTTGGTGGGAGTGATTCCCGTGTGGAACCTGGCCCCATCCAATTTGAGCGGAGTTAGTTCATCCTTCATTGCCCTGTCGAGAACTGCCGCCGCTTCCAGCCGTCGTTGCGAAAGCGCTTGCGCCGCGCCGTCGTATCTCGCTTGCACGTCCGACTTCCTCCGGACCAAGGCGTCCAGTCTGTCCGCTGAACCATCGATCGTTGCAAGCCGATCGCGGATTTCCACGGCATGCTCACCCAAACTGTCCGGTGGAACGCCGTGCTTTCGCGCGGCCGCCCGTATCCCAAACAGGCGCTCTTCAACACGCTCAAGTTCAGTTGGCGCCTGACTCAACTCCTCCATCACATTTCTCACACCTTGCTCGGCTTCGCCAAGTTCGGTCAGCGCCCTTGACAGAGCGGCGACCGGTTCGTCAAGACGCCCCTCAGCCTGGTCGGTCACAGATTCAAGCCAACGAATTGCATCCGCAATCATGCCCTCAGCGCCATTCGTACCAAGCGCTTCATACGCCTTTCCGACATCAGCCCGGATCCTTTCGGCAGCCCGCATCAGTCGACGCTGTTGGTCAAGCTCCCTTTCTTCACCCGGCTGAGGATCCAGAACACCTAGCTCATCCACCGCGTATCGGAGGTATTCCTCCTCTACCCTCTCCGCCTCCAACCCAGATCTTGCGTCCGCTATTTCACGTTCCGCGACAATCAATTCACGCCAGTAACTTCGGGTTTCCTCACGTTGGGCTTCTGCATCCGCGAATGCGTCAAGCATATCCAGGTGGCGGCGCGGATTCAGAAGTCCCCGATCATCGTGCTGCCCATGGATCTCAACAAGGCATTCCGACAGCGCACGCAGGACCTCTCCCGAAACGCGGCGGTCATTGACATACGACGTGTTCCTGCCATCACGGATGCACACCCTGCGGAGTATCAGTTCGTCCTGAACCGAAAGTCCGGCTTCGGCCAGAACATTCCAGGCAGGATGGCCCGGGGCGAGGTGGAAAACGGCCGTCACCTCACCTCGGCTCGCGCCGTCGCGTACCATCGCCGCCCGTCCTCGCCAACCCAATGCAAATCCCAAGGCACCAAGCAGGATTGATTTTCCCGCCCCGGTCTCCCCGGTCAGCACATTGAGGCCCGGCTGGAATGATATCTCCAGCCGATCGACAAGTGGCAGGTCGTGAATCTCAAGCGCGTTCAGCACCACAGCCGACCGTACCGCGATTCTTCAAAGCCACTCACCTCGGATCATCTGGCGATAGACACTGCGCAGCCAGCCGTCGTCCGCGACCTCGGCACGCAGTCCCTGCCCCGTGAGGAGTTCATAACCATCGGCGTACCATTCAGTTGCCTGAAAGTTGTGGCCAAGAATGGCGCCTGCTGTCTGGGCTTCGTTCGTCAATCCGAGAGACAGATAGGCCTCGATCAGGCGATAGAGCGCTTCAGCGGTGTGGGTGGTCGTCTGGAACTGCTCGACGACCACCCTGAATCGATTTCCAGCCGCTGCGTAGTGTCCACGCTTTAGGTAGTATCGGCCAATTTCCATTTCCTTCGCAGCCAGATGATTGAATGCAAGATCGAACTTGAGGGACGAAGAGCGGGCGTATTCCGACTCCGGGTAGCGCTCGATCACGGTCCGGAGCGCCTGGAGCGCCTCGAATGTGATCCCTTGATCGCGGCCGATTTCGTCTATCCGATCATAGTGTGAAAGTGCCAGAAGATACTGGGCATAGGCTGCATCCTCGCCAGCCGGATAGAAGTCGATATACCGCTGCGCCGCTGATCTCGAGTTCTCGTAATCCTTGTCCTGGTGATGGGAATAGGCTTGCATGATCAGGGCGCGCTTCGCGAGTTCGGAATAGGGATAGAGTCGCTCGACTTCGCTGAAGGTGACAGCGGCGTCCTCCGCATTCCCGGCCTCAAGCTCAGCTTCGGCTTGGGCGAAAATCTCCGTTGCAGCCATGTCCTCAAAGTTGGTTTTTTCCTGCCGCCCGCACCCGACCAGTGCAAATGCCAGCGCACAAACGGCCAGAGCGCTCATTCGTCTAGCTACCTCGCTCATCCCTGGTGCCTTTCCCTGATCGCCTTGTCCATAAAGAGCCCTCACGTCGGACTAGCATAGGTGGAGGCAGGAAAAAATGGGAATAATGTGCAGAGAAGACCAAGAGGGCCATGCCGAACACGGGATGGAGTGCATCCCAAGTTGGTTGATTTCCAAAATTCGAATATGCCGTTCCTGCACGTCGGTAGGACCGTGAATGACCCCGGTAACCACCTAGCGGTCAGCCATCCTTGGCAATGGGCATGGATTGTGGGTTATGGAATCGAGAAATGGGGGTCAGTCCGACCCGGCGTGATCAACCAACTTGGGATACAACCCATAGGATGTCGGTTGGAAGCTCCGGTCGAACGCATTTGAGCCTTCCGTTCTACTATGAAGTGCAAAACCATAGGCGGCAGCGACCTGCTTTCCGAGCGCGTTATGCTGCGGCATCGGCCAATAGGCAGCGACAGTCACCGTCGCGAAAGGGGAAATGCATGCCATCAAAGCCGGTCACGGCGAGGTGGTTGGATCGGGACCGCACGATGGCCAAGCGCGAGGCTCGCTGAAGCAGCGGAGGTCTAAAGTGTCGCCATGTTCAGGCGCGGTTAGCCAGCTCCGCGCCAGATCTTCAAAAGAGGCTCAGCCAGAGGTATGTCAAGCGCGGATTGGAACAGCTCACGGTCATCCGGATCTATGTATATTGGGTAAGCCGAAGCTAGTCGCTCCACTCGTATTCTAGCCGGTCAGCAGTGGAGGAGATACCAATCCAGCGCAGCGTGCATAGGCATCTGCAACACTGGCGGTCGCTGGCTGGCCAAAAGCATCATTTGGGGTGTGCTACAGTTGCAACGATCCTTGGATCTCTTTACCGGATGCTCTGTTTCGCTTCCGAGACGCCCAACAGCAGCTTCCGCTACAATTTGATTGCGTCACGATGTGCGTAAATTGCCGGAGACCGGGAGGTCATTGCATTTTGGATACAAGTATTTCGAACGTACGAAATTTAACGAATAAGAATGGGACGCCGTAACCAACACTATCGTCTGCCAAGTACCTGCTTCACGTCAGGCCCGCAGGAGGATACTTCCAACTTACATTGGTTGTTGGCATGTTCCTGACTACCTGTTTGCGGTTCAAGAAATCGCTGATGTCGTCAATTTCTAGAAACGAAATCGAAGCTTGCGGTTGCCCGTGAGTATGGAATACCTGTCGACTATAGTGGAAATTTTGTGGCCAGTAAGCATTGCTGCCGCCGTACTGTCCGTTATTGGCGACGATCACGAGTTGGAACATGTGGTAGTGCAGCGCCAAGGCCATTTGATCGAATGTCTGGACGTCTTTGTTAAGTGCAGGAATCGCGAAGATGTCCGACGCGTCTCGAAGGTCGGCCGCGATGCGCAGGTCGGTGGCGTCGTAGCAGACTGACCCCGTCAGCCAAACGGGCGATGACTGTTTATCACTGGACCACGGATATCCGATCAACCACTGGCATGGCCGAAATCCGCGAAGAAGATTTGCGCCGCCAGAGTTGAAATTTTGCTCGTTTGGCGCAAGATGTTCCTTCCCTTGACGACAAGTCCTGATCTGTAGTCCGTGGGAATCTGACCACTCCGGAATTACCCAAAGGGCAGAATTGATGAGAGGGAGTCCCGGGACAATCTCTTCATAGATCAAACCAGTGAGGATAATCGTTCGGTGAGCCCGTGCGAAAGGAACCAGATGAGTAGCAACATCTTTCGGATGGACGGCAAGTTCAGGCAGAATTAGCCAGTCGAGTCGCCCTTCTCGCTTAGTGTGAGTGTCCCTTAGGACAAGCAGGCGACCCACAGCTGCCAGCGCCGCAGAAAGATGATTACGGTGCTCTTTCCGGATGGCACGATCCTTCAACGACAAATCAGCAGGTTGAAATTGGTTCGCTGTCGGCATCACTGTCTGGACAACGCACGCCCGCAAAGGTCTTGTTGTTTGCGCCGCAGTCGGTCTTTTCACCATCAAAGGCAGGATCAATGTGCCGGTCGCGACACCGCGTCGCCGCTCCAGTTCATCAACCCTTTTGGCGATGCGCGATGTCGCTACCGTGATTCCCTGTTCAATCCACTCGAACCCGTCGAGAACACGGCAACCAGGCCAGCGCAGCAATGCTAGAAGGAAACTCTCCATCCAGTCCGTGATTGGTACCCAATCATCTCCAAAGGCCGGTTTGCCGCTGTAGAGACCATAAATCCTCTGGTACCAATGACTTTCGGCGGAACGATATGCTGACTCGGATTCCTTCCAGTTTGCTGGACGGATGGGGCGCGTGAAGTCGGGATGCCGTGCGAGGATGAACCGCAATAGAAGGCCTAGCTGGAAGCGCCATCGCATCTTGACTTCGCACCATGCCGGCACCTCGTAAATCGAACCTGCGGGATCAGTCTGACTCTTCAGGATTCGCAGACGGTCTATTTGTGCGATCATCTGGGTCGCCGGATCGCTCGTAACATTCAACTTGATCCGTCCTGGTGTGATCACGCTTGGAGGACGCGGCTGTTTCTCCCACTGTTCGAGAAACGCAAGCGCGAAACGCAGAAGGGAAAGTTCATTCCGAAGAAGATCATTCGAATGAGGACCCAAGACCAAACTTGCCAGCGATTTGCCATCAGCATCAGAGACATCTTGGACCAGCCCAAGATCTTCGCGGGTCCGTCCGACGAAGTCATCAAGGTGAAAAAGGTCTCCATTCGCGTCGATTATCTCTGAGAGAAAGGAGGGGTCTCGCTGCATGAGTTCCCACATCCGCTCCGGGTTGAGGTGACGTAGGACCAGATCAATCGCCTGCTCCCTGTTCACAAATGCACGCCGGGCCAAAACCGCCAGAGTCGCGAAATCGGAGTCATTCATCCGATTCCCCTTTCCGCAAAGAAACCGAATGAGTTGCCAATGGCGTCGGGTTTCCCGCCTACTTCTGGAACTCCTGACATTCGCCGCAGCAGGGTCGAACGCGGCAAGGAACAAGAGTGCTTGCTGTCGCAAGTACCATGGAATCGACCTACTTCGCAATGCCACCAGCCGACTCGCTTCAGTCCGGAGTTCTTGGCGATAGGATCGAAGATCAATACCTGATGGAAGAGATTCAATGTCCGCCACGAGACCCGTTTCCGTTGCTCCCGCACGGAGGATCTCCGCAAGGCAGTACCAAGCAACTCGTCTCGGATTCCCTCGAGGTGCAGACCTTACAGTAAACCGGCGAAGCAGCGCGAGAATCTCCCGCAGCAGCTCCACGTCCGGCCAGAGGTCAAGTCCAATCCTGAGCAAGCGAACGTTGGAAGGGTCGTTAATCCAACGCTCGATCAACCTCAATGCAAACGCGCGTGCATCCTCGTCTAGTTCGCGCTGCGTTCGCATTGCTGCCGAACGTGCGATGTCCGGCCTTAATTCGCAGGATTCAGACTGCGGTTCGTGGATTCTGTAATCGTCAAGCAGCGGCCGAATGGATCGGAATGTGGTTCGAAATCTTGCGGCTCCAAATCTTGCGACGGTCTCATCTCGTACATCGGGGATCGGGGAAAACCTCCAGGCTTTGTTATCAACTACACTTGATGAGTCTTGCCCACCTACCAAGCCTTGAATGGCATCAAGGATTTCTTCGCCACCAACCGCATCGAAGCCGCCGGAAACTGCGGACTGAATGCGTTTCATCTTCAGACCTTGCGGTATCGGCGGACAATCGTTGCCTCCGAGTGTGACAACTCGGGTCTTCTCGCGAGACAACTCGAGCCCCGGGGCCTCTATGTTCAGGACGCTATTGAGCCAGCACTCGATGTTCGTCTTGATAAAGGGCTGCAAATTTTCACGTTTCGAATCGAGCGAGACTACTATCCGCAGGTCATCCACGTAGCGGCACGCGTCTTCAAGCCGGATGCCGGGGATTACCTCGGTTCCGACCGCTGCATGAAGCGCCTTGTCGAACGGCAACAAGACTGCATTCGCAAGGAACCCAGAGGCAACGAGACCTTGAGGCAGTGCCACTCTCTCGAAGTCGTCAAGACCCATTCGTTTGGCGTACAATCGGATTGCGCCCCTGTCTTGTGAGTGCCAATCCCAATTCAGTAAGGAGTTCCCCAATTTATAGAAATTCGGATCATCGCCATCGTTGCGAAGTTGGTCGATCGCTTGGCTGAGGAGTTTTGGACGTACACGGTCGTAGAACTGCCGAAGGTCGGAATGGACAGTAATTATGCACTTTCTTTCGGATGCAGGAAATGATTCAATGAGAACTTTCGGGCGAAGCAGAAAGGTCTGGTAGTCTTGAAAGTAGGCTCTGTAAAGCTTGGCGGATCCCCAGCGGTGATGAAGTTCGCTGCCAATTGCATCGCAGAATAGTCGGTTTCCGTATGATGCGACTAGTTTTCTTGACGCTGGGTCGTTCACTGGTGAACGTGGGTCTCCCTGTAGAGTCTCTATCCGGTTAGCAAGGCATAACATGAAGGCCGTCGCAACCACCTGATCGGCCAATTCAACATGTGCGAGTGGTCGGATCCCTGTAGAGGCCGCGTTCTTGTCGACTGGTGCCCAATCACCTTCCCGCACTTGCCATAATTGGCTCTTTGGTGCTGGAACGAATCTCAATGGTTCGTTCCGCCAAGTCTCCGGTGACTGCAGCCGTTCGCGAAGTTCGCCGATGAAGGATCTTAGGTTTGCCGATGCATCATCGAGGGCAAGCGTGTCGGAGAACCAGTTGTGGTAGCGGATGAACGAAGAGGTTTTCTTCCACGCCTGCACAAGCACGTAATCCTTGCGCAGCAGTTCAAGACTTGGTTCAAGTTGTTGCGGTGGCGTTGCAGATCCAGCACCTCTCGTGGAACTTGGCATGGTAAATCCGGTTAATCGGAATGCAGGTGCTTGATGGCCACTTGGTCTTCCAAATTTAGATCTTTCAAGACCTGTCGAATATCGGCTTGCAGGGAATCAGCCATTGGCTGCGCGACTTCGACTGTCATGTCCACTCTCATCGTTAACTTGTCTCCGACCCGAAGCCTCGGAATGAGTTTCGTGCCGAGGCGATTCCACAGTTCGGGCGGAACTCTTCCGAAAATGCGTAGCGGAATCGACACCACACCCGATGGCGGAAGAGATTCGTTCTCCAGTTGCGAATCAGGATGACGCAACGGATGTTGCACATCAACATCAATATGCGGACTAGCAGGTTCACCCGAAGCGAATGTTCGTAGTTCTTCACTTCGCGTCCGGGTCAGCAGGAACACGCTTGGCTCGAATGCCACTTCCTCGGCTCCGACAGGCTCCATATGCCAGATCCGCTCGTAACCACCATCTGAATTTGCCCCGGACGCAAGACCGAATGACCCGCTCTCCACGAACTCCGCGATCTTGCGGCGCAGGACATCGTCAGGATTAAGTAGCCGTGTCAGCGATCCGTCGAGAAAACTCTGGCGCAGACTTACGAGTGGCCAGGCACCGGACTCTTTGAACGCCGGTGGCCAGTGGCGATCAATATAGCCCGCACCGACCGCTTCACTCAACAGGGCTTCGGTTTTGAGCGCAGAGACCACGCGCCCAGCCAGCGTCTCCTTTGCGCTACTATGTCCGGCGCCAAGATCAATGACCTTGAGGCCGGAGTCCGCCTTTCGGTCAGCGAGTGCGACAAACCGGTATCCGGCCCACACCTCATCCTTAGCGGCACTCTCCGCATCCTTAACCTTAGAGCGAAGTTCCTGCTGATCTGCGCGGTCAAAATCCGGTCCCAGCAGACCTTGCGCCATCTCTATTTCGACGCGTCTCCACGCGAGCCAGAGTTCCACATAATCACGAAGTTCCCTCCCGGGTTTTCTGGCGCACCAAACCAGAGATGCAGGAAATAATCTAGGTGAAGCCTCCCTTTCTCGGGTCCATCGTGCGATGGATTCGGCAATCCTGCCGCCTGCTTGCCATTCCATGTCCGGGTCGACGACTACGAGCGAAAGACGAGGTGTGTCCTGAATTGACGCACTGTCTTCGGGGAAAACGCAGATGGGAAGGTTCGCACCACGAGAAAATTCCTGCTCAACAAGTTTGCGGATGGCCGGTCGGATTTCCGCGCTTTCATCCAGCGCTGCACGTCGGTCGCTCACTACCTTCTTCAGGGTCGCCTGGTGATGGACACGGAAGCCGTCTGAACCGGCCCTTCGGATGAAGAAGCCAGATGCCTCCAGCGCCGATGCTGCATTGTCTACTGTCGTGGTTTCGACGTCGGGTTCGCCAAGTGCAAAGCGCAGTTCGGGCAGATGAGCGACCTTGTCGACCTGCCCTCCAGAAGATTCGAACAGGATAGCTGCACCGACACGTCGGTGAATGTCACGTAGCGGCCCCTTGGTATCTACGTCCAATGCTTGGGCATGCGCAGTGTCGCTCGCCAAATCCGCCGCTATCGCCACGTCTAGCCTTGGCTCCCCCAATTGCCCTAGCACTATGGCGCGAAACTCCGGCACATGCAGCGGCGCGGAACCGAGAGTGATCAACGGTTCGTTTCGTGCCTGCTGAAATTGCTGGTGCGCAGCCCAGGATACCCATTGCGCCAGCATCGCAAGCGTACCGCGGGTCTGTTGAAACTGGGCAAGTGCGCTCCATTTGCGACGAAACACCGACAGCGTCGAGGGATGGAAGGGATAGCACGCTTCAAAGCGATCTCTCAAGTGTTCGCGCACCTTGGTTTCTTTGGTCGTGCTGTCCAAAGCCATCCATTCCGAAGGAAGCCGGGCGCTCCGCTCAATGCACCAGTCTGCATACACTTTGGCAATCCGTTTGCGGATGCGTTTGCTGCCAAGATCCTCGAAAAGCCGGCGCCGGACGACATCGCTGATTTCCGCTTCGTCGTTCGCTATCAAGTCTCGGGCAACACGTCGCACGACCTTTGTAATTCGGTCTTGCCACTGGCGGTCCCAGTCCGTCATTTCCACTTGGCTCCGTGGCAGACTGATGACCGCCGCGGCACCTGTCGTGCCTGTGACGGCGACTGTCAAATTCTGGATAAATGCGTGAAAGCTCTCGGCGCAATTACGATGCCGATTCACGAAATTAAGGACCTCGTCGAAAAGAAGCAATATCGGCGCGTCAGCGACAGCAAAGACACGGGAAATGGCTTCGGTGCCGGGTGGTACGGATATTGCCGCTTTCCCAAGAGCGGCTACGCCATCTTCTCCTGCCAATTGACGGGCAAGATCGATCCAAGGCGTCTCACGTCCTTCCGAAGGATCCCATGCATTGCCTACGAAGACACCAACGCGAACATTCGGCGCTTCGGAAACACCCACTTCGGCAAGCAAATCGGACACTCCAGGCAAGTCTTCAACTTTGTGACCTGCGGTAGCGAGATGATAGAGTGCCGTCAGCGTGTGCGTCTTTCCTCCACCAAACTGGGTAACAAGAGTAAGCACCGGGGATGTGTTCTGCGTCTTTCCAACGAGGCGACGCAGAACCATAACGGTATGATCGTTGAGGGCACGGGTAAAGCAGGTGCGCGAAAAAAACTGCACAGGGTCCCTATAGTCCGTGGGTGCCGTGCCATTGACAACCTGCTCCAAAGCTATTGCAAATTCATCTGGACTGAATGAGCGCCCCTCCCGAACTTCGCGGCGAAGCGTAACCGCCTTGTACCAAGGATCCCTTGTCATGACCGATGCAAGGGCCGCGTAAACCGAACACGCACCTTTTCCTTGGAAACGACAATTATTGCCCCTCCATTCAGTGCTTGTCTGTGGTGTTCCATCAAGTTTCGCATCGCGTCGGCACGCTCCATCACTGTCATTCCACATAGCCGCACGATCCCAGGATGTGAATGTCCCCGCAGGAAAACAAGCTCTCCAAAATCCTTGTCTTCGGTCACCAACACACGACCTTCTTTCAAAGCGATTGCCAGCAGCTCTTCATCAAGGGCTTGCGGGTAGATGTCCCGAGCGAGCAACACATCGTGTCCTTGATCCAGCAAAGCGCGGCAGATCAGCAGTGAGTCCACGCACACGTCCAGCATGGATTTCATGCAGCCTCTCGAACCGGAATACGGTCGTGCACCTGCTCGCCAGCTATCATGCGATGGGCAAAGATAAGGCAGGCCTGAATGTCTTCCCTTTCAAGGAACGGATAGTTTTCAAGCAAGCTCTCAACACTCTCGCCTGCCGCAAGATTGGCGAGAACGTGCTCCACCGCGATCCGCATATCTCTGATGATCGGCTTGCCTCCGAAGACTCCAGGACGCATCGTGATGCGTTTTAGTAGTTCAACTTCTTGATTCATCGCTTTCTCCCTAACTAAATCGCCACGTGATCACCTCGGTACGGCGAGTAGCATCGCGTCCAACAGCCGTTTCTCGCGCCTGCCGCAAGATTGGCGAGAACGTGCTCCACCGCGATCCGCATATCTCTGATGATCGGCTTGCCTCCGAAGACTCCAGGACGCATCGTGATGCGTTTTAGTAGTTCAACTTCTTGATTCATCGCTTTCTCCCTAACTAAATCGCCACGTGATCACCTCGGTACGGCGAGTAGCATCGCGTCCAACAGCCGTTTCTCGCGACTGCCGCGAGGATACAGTGCAGACAACGCGTTTGACAATCGCAGGAAATTAGGCGCTCGTTCCTGTTCGTTAGCGATCAACTTTCGCAGGGCGCTTGAGTGTCCGCCTGCTTGCAGCAACATTGCAGTGTGCACTCGGTCGAGAGTCGTGGCATCTGGCGACTTAAGAAAAGCATCAGCACCTAACGGTGCAGCACCTACCCTTCTTCCACTCGAGTTATATAGTTCTTCGTCCAGTTCAGGGAAGAGTGATTTCTGCACACCCGCGTTGGTGCTGGTCTCAATCCAATCGACAGCGTCTTCTGCGCCTTCTGTGCCAAATAGCATCTTGAATCGCTCTGATACCGGAAGAAGACGGACCATGCCCTTTTCTTGAGCGACTACGCGACCAGTCCATTCGTCAAGGTCGATGCCCATCGGTTGGGAGAATCGCCGCACGACATCGTAGGGAAGGCGAAAGCCTTTCACGATGGCTTTGGATATCACTTCTTCGTGTTCCTCGCTCAGCGCTGGTAAAATGGGTACATCCTTGACACTTGAATATGCACGATCACTTGACTGTGCACCGTGTGCATGAACTTCTCGATCATTGTTCTCCGAGCTTTGAAGCGCCCACAGAAACAGCGCTGTCAGACGGGCGTCTTCCTCGAGAACGCCAGTCATGTCACTTTTTTCGCCAGATGCCGCAGTGCCGAGAACCTGTTCGAGTGCCGCCCGACCCACCACCTCCCAGACCTTTTCGAGGTACTCCGGTAGGCCAACCTCCTGACCTTCCGCTGTCTCCACCGCACGGTAGCGGGTGAAGATATCGAGGGCGGGGCCAATGCAAGCAAACACCAAATCTGCACCGCGCACACCCTCACGCTGCAGGTAACTCATCCAATCGGCAACACGTGGGGGCAACTCCCTAAGTACGTTGTACCAGTCGCCAAGTAGCAATCGGCCAAGAACCTGTGATGGTCCAACCACCCCGCACCATACCAGATAGCAGCGCTTCCCAGCCCTCCGTCGTCTTATGTGCGAACACCACCGAGCCGATGCCGTCTTCCGCAAGAGTTCTTCGACCCTCAGCGAACGCCTTCGCCATAGTCGCTTCAAACCAAGCGCCGTCCTTTGGTCGGCCATCCTGTTCTTTTGTCTCGTCCTGCACTGCCTCCGCAACCTTCGGCGAGAGTGGATTTGCCGGGTCAAAGGGGTCCTGAAACAGAGGGGAGCCTGAAAAGCTGCGTTTCAGCCACACGAGAAAGAAATCCGAGAGATCGGCGTACGGTACTGCATCATAATACGGCGGATCGGTAAACCAGATAGCTGCGGATTGGTCGGGGAGGGGGTGCGCGGTGGCGTCGGACTGCTGACTCTGGCCCGAGTGAATGTTCCAAGATGCATGATCAATTGCATTTGCCACAGAAATAAGAGCGCTAGACCAAGTTCTTGAAGCGTCGGCCAAATAATTTGATTCCCCAAAATCCCATACGATGGGCAAGGCTTGCCGTGCAAATACGTGCTTGATTTCTTCACCCGAAGCCAGCCAGCTTGAAAGTGACGCGCTTCCGTCTGCGGTCCTATTCAAAGCGACAGCGAATGGAGACCGCGACGAATACGGGATTGTTTGAACCAAGCTGGCCAATTCTGCTAGAGCCACCTTTTGCCGCGCCGTGAACAGATCGCCCCACTGTAGCATACCATAGCGCTGAATACTAAATGCCCGACCAGCACCAGAACCGCCTCCTTCAGGTGTCGGTTCATCTGGAATCGGGCACAAGTCTTGCCTACCACTGCCATTCCATTCTTTCAGCAGCCATTCTGCGCGTGCCTGAGCTTCGTGCACCGCTGCATAATCCTCGTCACTGGGTAGCCGATAATGCCGGCCCTTCGACTTCGGCTGTAGAGTCACCACTGCTGTCATACGAGCGCCACCAATGCGCTTCCCATTGGCATCGAATTTCACATCGGCCCCACCCCGTTCTGCAGCCAACTGCAGGCGAACGCGCTCTGGTGCCAATACTGCACCACAGCACAGGCAAGTTGCCTTGGCACGGGTTACCGTGCCAGAATGTACCTCTTGATCGGTCTTGGGCTCGAACGACTCGAACACGACAGAAGGCGGCGCACCGTCCACTTGTTCGACACTGTACCGTAGCGCCCTCTTGCGCTTCACCTTCTTGCAAAGCCAGAATGATCGCATGAGTGGAATCTCTGCACCACAGTCTGGCGCCTCGCAACGCACGGTGCGAGCCCAAAGGTACGCGATCGGCGTCGCGCCATCGGGATCCGTTGGATAAAGGTCGGTTAGACTATGTTTGGCCTTAGACTTGATTTCAATGCCGACCTTACGCAATTCATCGGCCAGTTCCGACCCATGTCGCGGAATATCCTCCAGCAGCACCTTTAGAATGAAACAAGCCACGGGATTGAGGTCGCTTGCAAACGCATCGCAGCCCAGCCTTAGCGCCTCCAGCGGAATCGATCCGCCTCCTGCGAACGGGTCTACGACCAACGGTCGTTCTTCGCCATGAGCAGCTTTGACGAGAGAACGTCCAACGTTCAGCCAGGTCGATTTCACACTATTGTCCCAGTTGGCGAAATCAGAAACAAACTTTAGGAGTGCCTGGCGGAGATCCAAATCGGTTACACCGCGACCGGCACCCACCGCAGATAGAGCCTTGTGTGCCGCCACCTTGAATTCCTCCGGACAGTGCGAGTCGCAAGGGTCTGGCAAAAGGAGCGCCAAAAGAATGGCCCGTGAGGATGCGAGTGGACGCCGAGCCCACCACAGGTGCAGAGTCGAAGGATGACCATGTCTGATTGATTTCTCTCGGACCGCGTGTCGCGATACGGCAGCGATCGGAAAGTCTACTTCCGCAAGGCGCTTGCATTCACGAGGGATCACAGGCGCATCTCTTTAACCAATCCGAACACAACGTTGTCACGCATTGGCGCGAATCCAAATCGCTTCTTCGACAGCGTCCGCGAGATGCCGGGCGATCCAATCGTGGCGCTCTTGGCTGCCCTTGCCTATTGGATCGTAGCACTTAACGATCGAAGAGAGACGCATTCCCTTGGAATCGGGTTGGATGAAGTCGAATGGACTCCGGCCCTTCATTGATGTGTTGCCATCCCGATCTTTCAACCCATGTACGTGTATTCCGACAACGCCCTTGCCACTACTCCATGCCTCTATGATCTCGTGGTTGATCCACTTGCGATTGGCGGTATTCGACCCAACCAATATAACACAGCACGAACGCCCCTTCATTTGGTTGGCAATCCACTGCCTGATCGCAAAATCGCCACCCTGTCTCACGGTCTCCCAATCGTTGTCAGTTGCAGGTCTATTTCCCTCAATGGCACCAATATTCCGAACCTGGGCTGCCCGCCAGTTGTCTAGTTCGTAATGGAAGCTGTAGAATACACTCCGCTTGACCATCTCTTGCTTCTTTGCGGTTTGTTCATCCAACAACCAAGGTGACGGCGACCGATATTGCCAATGCTCCATAAAATGGACACAGGGTAATCGAAAAAGTCGCACACAACCAAGACTGACGGAAACTGGAAGTGTCCATCGAGAAGTCAACGCAGTCGTCCTTCAGAAGACGGACATGGTCGTAGAGATCACGAAACAACCTCTCCTGTCGCAGGAAATAGCCGTCGAGACCCCAAAGGAATAATACCGGGACGAAACCGAGTGCAGCAAGATCTGTTCGGTTTTCCCCGACCATTAGGACCAGAATGGCTGATACGAGGATCACAGCCCATCCCTTCATACGAAACGAGTCGGTGGCAAGGCGATTTATCACAGCTTGGATAAATTCGAGATGCTTGACGTTGGAATTCATGGCTTATGTCCTTCTGGTACGTGGATCACCTCTGTGCTCATCCAATAATGTTGCACCTTGGTGACTTCGCGCCAAGGAAGTCGGGCAGGATCGTGGACGGGTTCACTTAGTTTGGGTTCGCTGGCGCAACCGGTTACCACGTAGAGCCAGTAGCAGTCAGAACGGTCTTCCGCGATGCGATATTCGTTTGGCGTCAACATTATGCTGCCCTTTGTCGCGGCCAGCCCTTTGACCTCGATCAAGCGCAGTTCGCCCGACCGCAGGTCCAGACTCGTCACGTCGTAACCAAGGTTTTCCTTGTGGACATCGCGAACCTGGCATCCTCTCGCCCTCTCGTGGTCGATAACTGTACGCATTGCGATCATTTCGGTCTCGGGGTTGGGGCGCAGCCACCGGAGTTCGGGCGACTGGCGTTCGGGATGCGGCAGAATCAAAGCGCTCGCCAGTCGCTCCACCCCTTGCAAAGTTAAGGCGCACTCGCGTTCGAGTTCCTTCCGACGCCGATCACGCCGAGCCAGTGTATCCGCATGGCGAGCCTCCGCTTGGGCAAGCCGGCCCTCTGCGCCAGGCTTGCCGTTCCTGACATCCTCGTGAACTCGACCAATTTCCTGATCAATCCGGTGAAGGATCTCAAACAAGGACAGCTCAACATGAGAGGAAATGCGCTTCACCTCGGACGAACGCTCTTCACGTATCTTTTCCAGAAACGGCGTAAGGGCGGTCTCCATGAGCCAAGCGGTGGCCTCAGGCACCATTGCCGCCGTGGGAAGTTTGTTGGGCGGGTGGGTCGGGATTAGATTGCGCATGATCTGCGGGTCCCGCATATGCGGCTTCCCCTCTTCAGAGAGTTCAACCACGAAGATACGCTCATGGATCGTGCGGTCCTGACCATCCACGGCTCTCGCCCGATATATATCTATGCGTGTGGGATACTCGTGGTGCAGCGAGTAGAAACAAGCGCCACGCGAGAATGATTCCTGAGCTTCATCAAGACTGTACCGCCGCAGCGCTTCGAACAGCGCGTGGCCCGGCGTGACCCATTCCAAGCTGTTCTTCTCCGCTACGCTGCGGTCGGTGGATAGCCGGGGATAGTGCAATGCTAGTTCGGGTAGGCTCCAGTCGGCAGCCTGTTCATACTCCTTCAGGGAAGCAGGCGTGCGGCCTAGGTCGAACGTATGTGACAAGCGGGCCACCGGCTTCAGCCCCAGCAATGCAACCTTCGCGGATTCTTCCATAAAACGCGCGATGCTCTCGGGCACGACCCGTTGCTCCCGCGCCCGCGCCCTGCGCTCGACCAGCATTTTTAGGTTCAGTTTCTTCGCGGCCAAGCCTTCCAGCGCGGTTCGACAAATGGCACGGAACCTTCCCTCGTCCACGTCCTTCAGCATGCGGTCTTCGAGATCTGCCTCGCCCAGTTTTCCTGCATAATAGTCTCGAAGAACGCTTTCAATCTGAGCGGCCGGAAGAACTTCGCCGACGACGTTGAAGACCGCATCGTCATCAAGCGCATCCCGGATCTCTTGGAGCTTTGCAAGAAGCCGGTCAAGAACCCGTCCTTCAATAGTGTTCGTGGCCACGAAATTGAAAATCAGACAATCATGGACTTGTCCGTAGCGATGGATGCGGCCCATGCGTTGCTCCAAACGATTGGGATTCCATGGGATGTCGTAGTTGAACAGGATATGGCAACATTGAAGGTTGATGCCTTCCCCTGCCGCCTCAGTGGCCACGAGTATCTGAATCTCGCCCTCCCGGAACATTTGCTCCACGTGGAGACGAGTACCCGGATCATCGCGTGATCCGACCTTCATGCCTCCATGGATGCAGCCAACGCAGAAGCCCCAATCCCGCAGTCGGTCCACAAGATAGTTCAGTGTATCCTTGAACTCGGTGAACATGAGGAGCCGTTGGCTGGAGTCACTAAAGAACCCTTCCTTATGCAGAATGTCCCAAAGGCGAGCGAGTTTTGCTTCGTTTCCGAGTGCCTCGACGGCCGTCGCACTGTTGGCAAGTTGACGCAGTTCATTGATTTCCTCGCGCACCTGTTCGGCGTTGCGCGTAAGAGTTATCGCTTCGACTACGGCTTCGAGTTGTTCCCGCTCTTCATCTTCCAACTCGTCGAGTTCATCGGCGTCGGGAAGCACAGGTGGCGCTATTTTCGCAAGGATCTGTGCGCTTTGAAGACCTTCACTCAAGCGCTTGATCCGGTTTTCGAGGGAGCAGCGCATTGCACGGGTGCTGGAAGCAAGACGCCTCTGGTATAGTGCCATAAGGAATCGTATGGCGCGAGACCTAGGATCATCACCTTTGGCAGCAGCGCGGGCGCTCTGACGTTTCACAAAGCTGGAGATCTGTCGGTAAAGGTCCCATTCTTCGTTGTCGATCTTGAAGTCGACTGTCTGCGGAATGCGCTTGGTAAAGACCGGACGAGCATGCCATTCGCCGTTCGATTGAATTTCTGGGAAGTAAACCATCGCCTCTTTGGTGCGACGCAGGTAGAAGGGAGCCCGTCGATTTTCCATGGCTTGGCGAATCGACTTCACGTCGGCGTAAGCATCCCGGTCCAAGAGTTGAAGAAACTGAGTGAAATTCTTCGGGTCGCCCTTATGAGGCGTCGCGGTCAATAGAAGAATATGATCCGAATTGTCCCGAAGAATTTCGCCAAGCCTGTAACGCAAAGACTTGTGAGTCTCATCGCTGGCCGCCATCCGGTGTGCCTCATCGACGATCACCAGATCCCAGTGCACCTGCTTCAGCCCGGGCAGGATTTCAGCTCGCTTGGCGAGATCGAGCGAAGTGATGATGCGTTTCTGCTCAAGCCACTGGTTGACGCCAAACTGGTTGCGGATGTCGCTGCCCTTCAGGACCAGAAACTTCTCATCAAACTTCTCGCTGAGCTCGCGTTGCCACTGAAAGGTGAGGTTGGAAGGGCAAACCACGAGTATCCGTTCCGCCAGCCCGCGAAGCACGAGCTCACGCACCAGCAGTCCCGCCATGATCGTCTTCCCGGCACCGGCGTCATCTGCAAGCAGAAAACGTACGTTTGATTGCTTCAGGAGGTTCTCGTAGACGGCTTCGAGCTGGTGCGGGAGCGGGTCCACACGTGACATAGATAGTCCGAAGTATGGATCGAACTCGTGAGAGATGCCAAGTGCAAGAGCCTCCACACCCAGCCTTAGCATTTGGCCGTCGCCATCGTATGTCAGTGCAGACTCCGCAATCGTAAGACCGGCAATATCTCTCGCGGAAAGTGCAACCCTACGGAACTGCTCCGACTTCGTTCCGACCAAACCCACGACCCACGAACCAATGCCGTTGGGAAGCACTGTCTCCACACGCATGGGCTCGCTGAACAGGGGGCCTGACAGTATCTGCCCTTCTCGAAATGATGCGTCTTGCTTCACGTCGCTTTCCAGATTTGATGTCCTCGACACTGGCCTTTCAGAGCGCACAGCACGGAGCTTCAGGAACTGAATACCTCAAGGAAGATTACGAACAGTGGAAAACTATCGCAACGTTCTTTACACAGGTCACAAAGCTTGAAAAATTGCTTACTGATCCGCAACTTCCATTTCGCCTTACTATTGATCGGCCAAACTTTCATTTTTCTGCAAACGCTCTGGAAATCAGTGGCCCATGACCCATGCGCTGTCACCACCTTAGATCGCGCAGTTGGACCTTACCGCACCCCGTGCAACACCGCATGGGGTTTGCAATATACCGCGCCCAGCTCGGACACCACCACCGCAACGCTAGGCCACTCAAAGGATTCGGCGCTGGCGTGCTGGAGGTCGTCTCGCGCCACGACGGTGACACGTTCAGGGCCATCTATACCGTCAGGTTCGAAGCCACCGTCTATGTCCTGCGTGCCTCCCAGAAGAAGGCACGGCGGGGCATTGCAACCCCGAAACGGGAGCTTGATCTGATGTAGCGGCACCTTCGGGCGGCCGAGCGGCGCTACTACCGTGACACCCATCCTCGATACTGACGCCATGGAACCCACCGACATTGCCTTGTAGCGCGACCGCGGCATCACCCAGACCGAGGCCGCGCAGATCCTTGGCCTGTCTAAGCCCGATGTGTCGCGGCTGCTTCGCGGCGACTTCCGCGAGTATTTACTGGATCGCCTGCTCAACGCGCTCGGACGCGACATCGACATCTTCGTCCGTCAGCCCCGTTCCACCGCCGTCGGCCGACTCCGCATCGCAGCCACCCACGAAACCGCTGCCCAATACTAGCCCACCCTCTTTGCGGTCTTTCCGCTAAACTCTACCGAATAGGCCTGAACGGACCATAGCTGCATATGTGGACATCTGAAAAAACAAATGAGCAACAAACGGCGACCCCAATGAACACTGAACGGGGCCTGTCCATCCCCGGTGCCTTTCACCTTGGACGCGGGTCAGCGCGACACCTCCATCTCCCGGGAGATTTCCATCGGTGACTGCCCGTTGGAAAGGCGGCGCTGGATATCCTGTGTACGTCGATTTTCGGGATTCCATCCCCATAGACGCCTCGCAGTCCGGCATCGGCGATTCCTCCACTCTGGCGCTCGTGCGCGGGTTGGTCCCGAGCCCAGCGAAGACTCCAAGCATCTCGAAGAACACATTGCGGCCGCGTTGGAGGTGTCCACTGGCCATTCGGTGGCCGCGAGATGAGCACTCTTCTCCCTGATCCTCCCAGCTGTGTGTTGCGACCTTCAATCATCGTGATTTCAGGTCGGGAACGGCTGCGTCCATCGCCGTGGCCAGACCCGGATTATCCGTTGTTGACAGTGATCAAGAAGCGCGGGTTTTCGGCGGTTTTCCGCGCTTTCAAGATACCGTTAACATCCGTAACCGGCCTGCATTCGTCGGGTCGGACACACATAGTCCGCAAACAGGGCCGAGCAGGACGGTCAATGGTCACAAGGGGCGAGCAGTTTCCGGTTTCCAAGTCATGAAACAACCGAGAGCCCTGGGTAAACAGTTATGGAGAGTCGGCAACAGAAACTCCCGGATGCCCGGTGTTCTCTTCGGACTGGAAGTCGGGCTCTATATTCGCAACATCTCACTTGCGAGACCCGTTGCCGCAGTCACAGCAACTGCGCCACCGACTCATCCGTCCGTGTGCTTCAGGCCCTCCAGAAGCGAACGACTTACGCCAGCACCCGGAAGCCTTGCAACCGTCTGGCCATCACATTGCACGACGCAGAAGGCCTCCGGGCGGGTAAGGAGTGCCCGCAACAGGCGATTGTTTAACGCGTGGCCAGCGCAGATGCCTGTATACCGACCAAGGATCGGGTATGCAGCCAGCGCGAGATCTCCCATAGCATCCAGCATCTTGTGACGAACAGCTTCGTCTGGATAACGAAACCCGCCTGGGCTCAAAACCTTATCGTCATCGACAACGACCGCATTTTCAAGTGTGCCGCCCAGCGCAAGCCCGATGCTGCGCATTGATCCGACATCCGCCCAGCGGCAAAAGGTACGACTGTCACACAGCTCCCTGATAAACGCACCGTTGACGATGCGGAGCGACTTCGCCTGTACACCGATCGCCTGATCGTCGAAATCTATGCTGAAATCTATCTCCAGCTCCGGAGCGGGCTCAATCCGGGCGGCCGCCTCGCCTTCCTGCACCTCCACAGGCCCCAAAACCCGAATTGCCCGGGTTGGAACAGACTGGACCTGAACCCCGCAGTCAAGAAAATCCTCCACAAACTTCGCAGAGCTTCCATCAAGTACAGGCACCTCTGGTCCGTCGATTTCGATCAGCGCATTGCGAATACCGCAACCCGCCAGGGCCGCCATAAGATGCTCGACGGTCGAGACCGACACACCGTGCGCGTTCGCAAGTTTTGTGCAGAGCCGCGAAGGCACCACGGCATCCCAGCGTGCGGGAATCATGGCACCAACATCATTTACATCGGTTCGTCTGAACCAAATTCCGTGCTCCGCTGATGCAGGCAATACGGCCAATCGGACCTTTTGCCCGCTGTGCAGACCTTTCCCTGTGAATGTGACTGGTGACTTAAGCGTGGTCTGCACGATGTTCCGTGTCCAACGTTAGCAATTCTGCTCAAGGTCTGCGTTAAGCAATCGGCGGGCGACTGACAATTCACAATTTGCAACGACCTGAAACAGGCCAAAGAAGTGGGCGAAAGGTCGCCGAACCCGATTGCGGAGACACTCTTCAGATCCTTGAAACAAGTATCCAAGGGCCCATTTTTCCCAAGCTGTGAGTGGCGGCGAAGGCAAGCCGCCAAGGTCTGTCCATATATAGCCAACCCAAGCGGCTTACAGATGTTCATCCGATCCGATCGGGTTCAGTTCGCCTGCCGTCTGAGAAACGCCGGAATTCCAACCCGGTCCTGTTCGGCATTCTGCGCTTCCCGGTCCCCGGTTGGCTGAACGGGGTGTTGGTTCTCTGGATTCTGTTCATGTGGAACCGCAGTCTCTCGCTGCTTTGTCATACGGTCGATCAACCCAGTGACGCGAAATCGCTGCCTTCCCTGCGTCATTGCCGGACCGCCATCCAACCTCGTCACCGGTGGTTCCGGATTCCTCGCGACTGCTGCTTTCAGACGGGCGACCGTCTCGGCGCTAGGAACACCCTGCCGTAGACTACCGGAAGTAACAACTTCAGACTCAGGAGTTGACTGATAGGTGGCAACGGGCGGAAACGCACTGCCACCTCCCTCTGCGAAGTTTTCTCCTAGCTGTTCGCTTGGCTCAGCCGGGAGTTCAAGATTCATTTGCTGTGTCGCAGAATGCAGGTCAGTCCCTGTGGCTCCCATACCGGTGACCGCAGGTATCTCTGGCTCAAACTCCGGAATCTGTTCCGACTCCCACACCTCCCCGTTTGGTGTGGCTTCGGACCCATCGTTCCCTTCCTCCGGAATCGTCCCTTCCCATGGGGACAGCGCTCCATCGGTGGTCTCTGCAGCGTCGATGCCTGTGGCAACAATGCTGACCCGCATCACGCCCTCCAAAGATTCGTCAAGCGTGGAGCCGGTAATTATTGTGGCGTTCTTATCCACCATGGAGCTAATCTTGGTTGCTGCTTCATCAAGCTCGAAGAGCGTGAGGTCGTGACCACCAGTAACGTTGATCAGCACGCCTTTGGCGCCATTCAGGGATATCTCGTCAAGGAGTGGATTGGCGACCGCCATTTCGGCGGCCTTTTTGGCGCGGTCTTCACCGCTGGCTTCCCCGGAGCCCATCATGGCCTTGCCCATCTCATTCATTACCGTCCGCACATCGGCGAAATCAAGATTCATCAGGCCAGGGCGCATCATCAGGTCGGTCACACCCTTGACCCCCTGATACAGGACGTCATCGGCCAAAGCGAAAGCCTCGGTAAACGTGGTCTTTTCGTTGGCAAGACGGAAAAGGTTCTGATTCGGGATAACGATCAAGGTGTCGACCATGGATTGAAGTATTTCAACGCCCTCTTCCGCAATTCGCATGCGGGCGATACCCTCGAACTGAAAGGGCTTCGTTACGACACCCACAGTCAATATGCCAAGCTCCCTCGCCGCTTGTGCAATGATTGGAGCCGCTCCGGTCCCGGTGCCACCACCCATTCCTGCTGTAATGAAGCACAGATGACAGCCTACCAAATGATCTACGATCTCCTCAATCGTCTCTTCAGCGGCTGACGCGCCAACACTGGGCTTGGCTCCAGCTCCCAATCCCTCGGTAACGGTCATGCCCATCTGAATGCGCAACGTCGCAGTGGTCTGCTGAAGCGCCTGTCCATCTGTGTTGGCGACGACAAACTCGACTCCAGCAAGTTCTTTCTTGATCATGTTGTTGACGGCGTTGCCTCCGGCTCCTCCTATCCCAAACACCGTGATCTTCGGCTTGACTTTTGTCCGCTCGGGCGTGGTCAGGTTTAATGTCATCGTTCTGTCCGCCTCTTTCCCTGCCATCGATTTGCTTCGATCGCTCTTGGTTCAACTGTGGATGGCCTGCCGCCATCCGGCCTACTCATCACGTTAGATGACATGATTGCAACACAAAATCTAGCGGATTCTGCCTTTGGGTCCGCGTTATTTCGTGAAGCTCGGATCATCTTGTCTACCAATTGTTTCGGAGCCATCTCACCGCAGATGACAGCGTCCTTTGAGGTCGATGATCTGCCGGGCCATCGAAATCCCAAAATTCGTCCTGCGGGTGCGCGGCGTGAAGGCACAGTCCGACGCTTGAGGAGAACGCCGTCCCTGAGGCGGCCTGCGGAAGTCCCCGTATGCGAAGAGGCAAACCGATGCGCACCTGGTTTCCCAGAATTCTGGTCGCCAGTTCCGGCAGCGCAGGAACCTGGCACGCACCGCCCGTCAGTACAATCTGTTGGCCAGGCAGATCCCCGAACCCTGCATCGTCAAGCCGCTTGCGCACTTCCTCCAGAATCTCCTCCACGCGTGGGCGAATGATTCCAATAAGCTCGCTGCGGCTAACCGTACGGTGGTCATACTCCTGGTCATCAATGTTGCCGCCCAATGCGATCATCTCACGTTCGTCCTTGCCAATGGCGACAACGCCGCCGTAGAGAGTCTTCAACCGCTCCGCCGTCGAAAATGGAACCTTCAGACCCAGCGAGATGTCCTGGGTCACGTAATTGCCACCAATTCTTATCGAATCCGCGTAGATCATGTTCTTCTTGATGAAAATGGATATGCTGGTGGTGCCGCCACCCATGTCGACGCAGGCAGCGCCCAGCTCCCGTTCGTCTTCAACCAGGCTGCTAAGCCCGGACACATAGGCCGACGAAGCTATACCGGCGAGTTTTATGTCGCAGCGTTCTATGCAGTGGGCAAGGTTGCGTACCGCATGGACGTCAACTGCCAGCAGATGCATGTCGCATGCGAGGCGACTTCCCAACTGTCCACGCGGGTCATTCAAGCCTGTGCGATAGTCCAGAGCGAAATTCACCGGCTGCGCATGCAGAACCTCGAGACCCGACACCTCCTCAGGCACCTCACAGGCAGAAAGAACACGTCCCACATCGTGTTCGGTTACTTCTGTATCCAGAAGGTCGACGGTTCCTGTCAGCCCAAAGCTGCAGGGGTTGGCACCGGAGAAACAGGCGAAGACATGATCGAACCGCACCTTGGCCATTTTCTGCGCTGACCGTACGACCGTACGAATCGCGAGTTCCGTTTCATAAATGGCATCGATTTCGCCAAGCCGCACGCCGCGGGACCTGGTGCATGCTGCGCCGACCACCCTGAACGCATCCTGACCAGCCATGGAACCAACATCGTCCGGCTCGCTCGGCTGATTCATCCTGTCGAACCGAAGCACCAAGCAGGCAACCTTGGAAGTGCCCACGTCAATGATGGCAATCACACCACGTTGCATCGCAGCGCGGCGCAGACGTCGCATGTGGCGTTGGGTCTCATGCAAACGCTTCATCTATTGGCACCTACTGTTTCCAGCTCCTTGATCCGGCGCAACTCATCCACTGCCTCACCTCCCAGACGAACGGTCGGTCGCCTTGGATTGCGCATGTCCACGACGGAGACATTCCGGGCAAGAAGCCCATAGGCATGATCCAACGCGACAATATACTCCAGTGCTGCAACGGCACCGGTCTCGGGAAGCATGATCTTTTGGTTCCTGTCCAGAACAGCATCCCAGCGACGCTGTCCCACCCGCAGCAGGCCTCGCAGTCTCACCTCCAAAGGTTCCGCCGCAGAGATAATGGCCAAGCCCTCCGGTATGGCGCTGTCTACGCCCGCTCCCACGAAGAGCGGCAGGTCGGGTCGTTGCGCTCTTCCCGATATGGGGGCGACCCGGACTCCCTCCGAGTCAACCAACGTGAGCTTGCCGCCTTCTCTCCAGACCGCCACCGGGATGCGTTCATCAACGGCAATGTGCAGAATGGCACCAGTCCTGATGCCGAGTTCAGCCGACCCAACCGCATCCAGACTCTCGATGGCAGACTGCAAACGGTCGAGTTTGAGATCGAAGGTGCTGGCAGGGAACTCGATCGGCAGGATTTCCCTGATTCTGTCGACCAACTCGTCGCTCGCACCTTCAATCTTTACGTATCTGACCATGAATTCAGGACGCTCGGCGACGAAACGGCGAATCTCCTCGATTCTGTCGAGCAACGTACGCTGACCCACCGTTCCATCGATAAGCCAGTTGGCAAGTCCCACCACCGCAGCAGCGGGAAGCACGGCCTTGACCAAAAATCTAACGGATGGAGTCAGCCAAATCCGATGCATTCTGTAGGCCGCCCTCGACGGAGCCGGGTCATATCTGAAATCGGATGTCACCTGCTGCATGATGCATCCTCCACCAGAAGACGGCAAAGATCGCCCATGCCGATTCCCACGTGGCTTGCCTGCTCTGGCACCAATGATGTCGGCGTCAGCCCGGGCTGGGTATTGGTCTCCAGCAGGACCAACCCATCCACACCTTTCGATTCGTCCCAACGGAAGTCAGTTCGGCTCAGTGTCCTGCACCCGAGAATTTCATGGGCGATCAGGGCAAACTCGAGACAGGCGTCGAAAACCGTTTTTGGAACGTCGGCAGGCAGAACATGCTCCGAGCCGCCGACTTCGTATTTTGCCTGAAAGTCATACCAGTCCTTTGTGATGATATCCGTGACCGTCAGTGCACGGTCACCTAGAACGGTTGTCGTGAGTTCGCGGCCAGGCGCATACGCCTCGACCATAACGGTCTTCGGCATGTCGTCGGAAAGCCGGGTCGGCGCGTCGGACTCTTCGGCTACGATACACACACCGAGTGATGATCCACCCGCATTTGGTTTGACCACGTATGGTGGTCGCATCGGGTGGCCTTCAATTGCGTCGGCACGGTCAACGAGCAGCGAGCGAACAACTGGTAGTCCAGCGACCCTGTACGCGTCCTTTGTCCGCTGCTTGTCCATCGCCAGGGCTGAAGCCCGCACACCGGAATGTGTATAGGGGATGGAGAGCCACTCAAGGATACCCTGGACGCAGCCATCCTCACCCCAGCACCCGTGCAAAGCGTTGAAGACCACGTCCGGCTCGGCTTTCTGAAGGCGAGCGCAAAGATCGCGTCCAGCGAAAAGTTCCTCTACCCTGAAGCCTTCGCCCCGCAGCGCCTTGACACATTCACGACCCGTGGACAGCGATATCTCGCATTCGTCCGATGGCCCGCCCATCATCACGACAACCTTGGGGGATGTCCTGCTCGACATGCCCGATATGGTTCCTGCTCTGCCGTGCCCGCCTTTATGGCTGGTCACGATTGTAAATTACCCGCCGCGAATGGGTTCTCCGACCCGAATTATCTCCCATTCTAGTCGTATTCCTGAAGAATGAAAGACCTTTTCTTGCACGAATTCACCAAGTCTTTCGAGATCCTCTGCGGTCGCGGATCCGGTGTTTGTCAGGAAATTCGGGTGTTTGGAGGACATTCTTGCACCTCCCAATGAATAACCCCGTAATCCGGCACGATCGATGAGCTGCCAAGCTTTCAGGTCGTGGCAATCGTCTGATTCGGTGCTGCTTTGCCCGGATGGGTTGCGGAATGTCGAACCTGCCGTCCGGTCCTTTGTGGGTTGGGTGGCGTCTCGCCTCGCAAGCTGGGTACCGGCAAGTTCGGCAAGTTCGACTGGAATGCCTGGTGGAGCCTGGAACGTGGCACTGGTAATCACCGTGCCCGGCGGCAGGTGAGCATGGCGATAGCGGAATCCGAGATCGCGGGCTTCAAGTGCTATCAATTCCCCTGCTCTGGTGACGGCTTCGGCGGAGACAAATCGGTCCGCGACATAAGAGCCATAGCAACCGGCGTTCATCCGCACCGCACCGCCAACGGTACCCGGTATTGTGCGGAGAAACGTTAGATCAAGACCTGCTGAAGCGGCCTTGCGAGCCAAATGGGAATCGAGCGCTCCTGCTCCTGCAGTGACCTGATCGCCTTCGATTGCGATCCCGTTGAATCCGCGTCCAAGGCGAACGACGACAGCGCGAATGCCGCCATCGCGCACGATGAGGTTTGATCCCACACCCATGGGGAAAACATCTAGCTCAGGGGCCAGACGCCGGAGGAACGTCTGAAGGTCGTCCAGGTCAGCGGGTTGAAATAACCAGTCGGCTGGTCCACCAACGCGAAGCCATGTGATATCCCTCAGCGGATGATTCGGCGTCAACGTTCCTCGCGGTCGAGGCATTCGATCATTCATTGGAATGCGCTAACGCCGGAACTAGCAAGTTGCAACAGCCGCGAAGGCAAGTGCCGCAACGGGCATATTTTTTCACCGATAGTTTTGAACCCATTGAGTCCATGCAATAACGAAAATGACCCGGCCGTCATATTCTTCACCTCGGTACAACATATTTCCACCACCGAAGGTTGCGGCTTTCGAGGGTAGAGTCCGGTGGTTCAACGAGTGGATCCGGATCTGAACGCACCGATTTCCCGCGACTCACCCGTGAAAACGGCCCCGGACATGACGGTCTGGCGGTTCCCACTCGCGCACAGGCGGATCAGGGCGAATTCGCGACGCCGGATTTCAGTCGCCTGCACTCATGTGCAGTCGCCGGGCCCACCCGACACTGATGCGGGACAGGCCGCCTTAGGCGGTCCACCGAACCCTCTGAGCGTTTCGTCCACATCGGCGAAACGGACCGGAACTGGCGGGGGAGGCCCCATATCCAGGACCAGATGCCAGAAAGCCCAGGATCGCCGGTCCCAGATGCCCGGATGCGCGTTGGCCAGGGCGCGCCGGAAGGCCCCGTCTCCGAAATGCCGCCGCGTCCGGACGATGTCGTCCGCCAGACCATGGACCATCACGTGGTTGAGGAAGAACGTTTCATCCTTAAGGGTCTCCTCCGGCGGTCTGAACCAGACGGTACGCCGGGCGATATCGGAAAGATCAAACCGGTCCCGTTCAGACGCCATGGCCGAAAGCCTCCCCTTCGACACCCTCGCAGAGGGTTTCCCTGGCCCTGAATCCGGGCAAGGACCCGAGATCGACCTTCCTGATGGCTTCGGCCAAGTCCTTCCGCACACTTTCGGGAACGAGATGCAGGTCGCCGTCACCGTAGAACGAAAGCGCCTTCATGGTCAGGACTGGATTGAAGGCAGGTCCGTGAACGGCCTGTGCGGCCCCGAGCATTTCGTCCATGGAAAGACCCGACTTCAGAATGGCATCGATGTCGATGAAGTCCTTGGCGGCTGCGCGTTGCTGGACCGTAAGGGCCTTGGTCGCGGCGATGTCAAGAGCCGAGGCAACGGGAATTCCGGGACCCGCCGCTCTGTCAGGCTCCAGGACGCTGCGCAGGCCAAGTCCTCCGAAGAAGGAGACCCTGACATGGCCGCCAAGATCGAGAAGGCATTCCAGAGTGTCCTTTTCCATCCTTGTCGCAACAGGATCCTGCAAATATGGGATATTTCTGTACAGGCTGTCCGGACTGAAATCCGTGCGGGAAAAGAGGTCAAAATCCACGGACTCGCGATGCCCGAGCCTTAGCGCAAGGGCCGTTCCCCCGTAAAGGACGAAACCGTCCGGCGTATCTCCAAGCCTTTCCCACAGCCGCTTCTGGGGTGCAGGAAGAATTTCCGTATGAAAGGCTGTGGACATGGGTCCACGATAGGCATCACGGACTCCTCCGGCAAGGGGATTCCCTTGCCCCGTCCTTTCGTTGTCCGGCGGCTGGGAAAGCGGGTTCGTATGCAGCGCCACCCGCCGAAAACCGCAGTCAGAAAGATGGAGGTCGGGATGGGATGACCCTACGACCCCACGGCGTTCCGGTGGCCAACGACGATCCCCCCGTGCTGCGTCGACCCCGATCTGGCCGCAGGACGCGTTCTCCAGGACCTCCGACCAGACAGGCTCGTCGTCTTGAAGCGTCTTCTGGCTGTCAGCCAAGATTCAGGAGGTAGCTGCCTCCGGCCTTCGTGTCTCGCCTGCCGTTTACCGCCGCCAACCGGTCCGTCCGGATTGGGTCGGGGGCCAATGGCATTCGGTTAGCAGGATCCAGTGCAATTGCTTCGCGTCAAACCGTCAAATGGGGATCGGGATATCGTGGTGATGAGGTGGATAGCGCAGCATGACCGGAGCTGTGCGTATGGGTTTCGATGCACCTGAACTGCAAAATCGCTTAAACGAATGCGATTGGGTCGGGGACCATGCGATCGGGTGCAAGGGGAACCCGCTACGGACGGACCTGTCAAGGGGACGGCCTAGGAAGACTATTTTTCCGGATTCGAGCCGTAAAGCTGAATATCGTTTGATGTCAATAACTTGACGTCAGGTGGAAAAATATGCCTGTCGTGACAGCAAGGCTCAGAACTTCATCGATTCGCGGCGCTCTACGGCGTGGGCAACCTAGGGTCGCATGCCGATTGGAATTCGAGATTCCAATAACTGGATTCGGATGCTCAAGGGACGTTGAATTGGGATCCTACCGTCGTATCTTCTGTAGGTGTGGCCCAATCTAGCCGGTGTCTGTAACTCCGTCTAACCGGGGTATCAGTATCCAAGCCCATACCGCGTTGGGTGAAAGCGCACCATTGGCCGGTCCCCTGTTCATTCCCGGGCACGCCGCAGTGCTAGGCCGACAAATCCGAATCACAGCCATCAACCAGAGGAGGCCATACCTCCGCGACCGTCGTCATTGCATCGCTCCCTCAAGGTTCTAGGCTACGATTTTGAGAGCGCACGACGCCGATAGACGGCTTGGGTAACGATTTGTGAGAACGCACCGGACAGGAAGCGGAGACGCCCTTCGGCACACTGTTCTCACACCCACGCATCAATGACGACTACTGCAAAGGCAGGTAGGAGCGGGGACCATCAAAAAACTCCACTCCTATTTCGAAGGGCAACACCGGACATTTCCGCAGCGAGGGCGGGAACCAGTGGCAGCGACGGTTTCGGAAACTCCCTTGCGCCGCCGACGTGCCAGTCCTATGTTGGTTCCATGAGCGGCCGAAAAGAAAATCACGCAGTTCCCACGATACGCCGATAATCAGGAACGCGGGCTTCAACTTCCGGGAACCTCCGAGAATGTCCCTTACCTTTCGTTGCTATGTATACGGTGCCGGCAGGAGCTGGGAGGCGATCTGTGTCGATCTTGACATCGCGACGGCCGGGGCGTCCGATGAAGAGGCCCGGCGCCGGCTTGCGGAATGCATCGGGATGTATCTGGAAAGCCTCACGGAAATGCCGACCGACGAACGGCGGAAACTCCTCGAACGCCGGGCGCTCTGGCATGTCCGGGCCAGA
Source organism: Paracoccaceae bacterium (assembly GCA_965203605.1). Classification (GTDB taxonomy): domain Bacteria; phylum Pseudomonadota; class Alphaproteobacteria; order Rhodobacterales; family Rhodobacteraceae; genus JAPOUP01. The sequence goes on from OZ241902.1 coordinate 1,574,440, forward strand.
CTTTCCGTCATGGCATGGCTGTCCGGCCTTCGGGGCCAAGCAAATCGGTTCTCGCGGTTTGCCGTCAAGCCGGACATTCCCGCAACGGCTAACGGAACAGTTTTTGGGGAAGGCCTGACTGGCGTCTGATACTTGCCAACGTGCCTTTCGGAATATCCTCTCCTTCAGAACCTGAAACCGTTACAAGCCGCGGCTCGCCATTTACGCGCCCCCTGAACTGACGATGGCTACCCCTCTGCCTGTCAAGGGAAAACCCGCTTTCCTCAAGAATCGCAATGAGTTTCCGGACTTTCATGGTTCAGGAGGTTTCGGGGTCCGGGAGATCGACTGCGTCGATTCCATGATGGCGTTCCAGACGGGAAACCCAAACACTTACTTTGAGCGGTTGAGGGCGAAGCCGCACCTAAACGCGTCTTCGATCAGCCCGGAACGGAAGGCTGGACTGGCGGCGTTCTAGCGGTACCCGGCCCGGCCCTGCCGTACCATCCTTTCCGCCACGCGCACCATGTCCCGGTGCTCGGGGCTGCCTTCCGGCGGATTCCAGCGAGCATAGCGCTCATGCCACGGGAATTCCTCCGCCCGGAGCGCTCTCCTGAACGCCTTGCGGTCCAGGTCAAACTGTCGGGCCATATCGTCTGCGGAATCGACCATCTCCCTCTCCTTATGGCTGCCGGTGGTTATGGCATCCGTTGTGCCATCTCTCGATCCATGCCGCAATCCCGCCTGCCCGAAGAGGTCCTTGGGGCTCGGTCGGTCACGCTCCCTCCTCTGCGTGGCCGTCTTCCCTCCACCAGAACTGTTGTGGAGGTTCAGGCATGCCGCCTCCCGTATGCAGCCATTTCTCCCCACTTCCATTCCGAAGCGCAACACCGACCATTTCCGCAACGAGGGCGGCACCCGAGCGGAGGTAGAGGCGCGAGGCATCGGTCGGCGTGAGAATCTGCGACTCGTGGGCAAGCTGTTCAGGCACCGCCGTAACGCCACTAGGGCTGGCTACACGCATCTGGCTGACGGTCGCATCGTCAACACCGCCGAGCATGTTGGCACCATCACCGACGAAGCGTCGAAGCGATGGCTTTACAATCTCCAATCGGAGAGATAGCGAGTCAGTTCTACTGTTCCGGCAAAGAAATAGGGAAGATCCCGGAATTGCCGTGCGAAAACGAGCCCAAGACCACCGCCATCTACGTGCAGTGTAATGACTAGCTTATGACGCGGTGTTGCTCACGACGTAGCAATCAGGCACTGAAGCTACGGATGATTGGCGCGGCGGGAATGGAGAATCGATGACGGGAATGACAGATACTGAATCCGTGTTCCGTTTTCTTCACGATCACATCTTTTGCCCAGATGATATTCCCGACTATCCAGAACCAGGCATATATGCAATCTTCGCCACATTGCCCGAATGCTTGCCCGGCATCGTGTTGCCGCCAAGCGGACTCCTTTACTTAGGCCAATCCGGCGACCTCGCCGAACGCAACCACTTCACAATGCGTCACAGCGGATTTAGTTCTCCCAGACGGAGCTTGGGCGCACTGCTCAAATCGCCGTTACGCCTGAATGCCGAACCCCGATCGTCTGGGCGCTCGGAGAGAAACTATAGGAACTATCGTTTCGCAGGCGGCGGTGAAGAGCGCTTAACGGCTTGGATGCAGCGCCACCTCAGGTGTGCGGTCTATCCCTTCAGCGGCGACACAGAGGACCTTAAGAAACGGCTGATCAAGGAAAACGAACCGCCCCTCAACCTGACCCATTGGCGCAATCCACAAAGGACGCAAATCGAGAACCTGCGGAAAGCGTGCAGGCAAGAAGCGAAACTCATTTGGTGCGCCTCCGTCTAGCAATGAAATGCAATCAATCGCGGAATCGCTTCCGTCAGACATCATACCTGAATTGCCAAGTCCGCTTACAGTAACGACCCATGAAAGCTGCGCAGCAGATCCGGAAACGTTCCATCACAGGCATGGTGAACGGCGTCGCTAAGCCGCCGTTCAGGCAAACTGTATGAAGCGCAACTGTTCCCAAGGCCAAGAATGCATCTGGATGCGCCACCGTGGTTCTGGCGTCATGCAGCGGTTTGCGCGTCACACCCGACCCACGGGCTGTACAAATCGAATTCTGACATACGGATCGAACATTTGAACAATCAGATCGAAGTCTACCACGGCACCTGGATTCCCCGGTCCGAAAAGGAATTCGACAATTCCGGCGAGTTTGTCTTCTGGATTGAAGCCCTGGCATCCGGAAAGGAAACGCCAAAGTCCGGACAGCATCCCGACCACATCGACGATCCCGAACGGCTGCAGGAATTCCTTGCCTCCGAACTGAAATTCGGTGCGGCCGCGGTCACAGCCGCCGACGCTGTGCCATCCCGATTCTGGGCGACAATGCCGAGCGCTGACGGGAGACCTCTTCCGAGCCTGGAAATGGCCCTGCTTTCAGGCAGCTATCCACCCGATGACTTCGAATGGAGTGATTGGGAAATCAATGGACTGACCATCCGCAATCCACTTCCATTCCTCCGTGACCTGGATTTCCTTTCAGGATTTGGCGGAACCGATCTCCAGATCGGTCATGATCTGAGATTCTGGATGCAGTTTGCCCGACAGCTGCGGGCAACCGTTCGTCAACACCAGTTTCTGCCCGTCATCAAATGCGTTCAGCCGAGGCGAGGCAAATCCCGGCCCGAATATGTTGCCGGATGGGCTCCGGCAGGAAGTCAATATGAACGCAGTCTTCGGAACTATTCCGTTGCGATGCCTGCAGTGTGCACGCTGGTAGGGAACACCAGCAACGGACGCGTGAACGGCGAGGCTCCGGTATCGGTCCTGGACCGAACCGACCTGCTCCGACAGTTTTCGGAACAGCAGGTTGACGGTCTGGTCGCAGGCACGCCCTATACAAAGTCATTCCTCAAGCCATTCAGGGACAGCTGGTTCGGAGGCGCACTTTTGCAGACGCCAGCCAGCCGAACCGCTGCGGACATCGAGCCCCCATGCCCTGCGGAGGAGGACGTTACCCACTGGTACGCATGGCAGAGGAAAATCAACGGACAGGCGCCGGGTTCCGGGTTCACGTTGGGATTCCGCCTCAGACAGAATCACCGGGATGACGAAGATTGCTGGCATATCGCGTTCTTCGTGTCCTGCAACACAGATCCTTCCCTCTCGTTGGACCTCTCGGACTGGTGGGACTTACCCGAGCGCAAGAGAGGTGACTGGCACGGCCGCTTCGGCGAGCAGTTCGAACGCAACCTGCTGGTCAGCCTCGGGCAGGCAGGTCGAATGTGCCCTCTGCTCTGGCAGGGAATGGAAACGGCGAAACCAACCGGAGTGGAGACCGACCTCAACACGGCGTACGGATTCCTCAAAGAGGATGCACTTGTGCTGGAATCCGCGGGGTATCGTATCGTCCTGCCAAGCTGGTGGACGCCCAAAGGGCGTCGCAGGGCTCGTCTGCGAATCCGGCCCCATAGCACAAGCGGGCAATCCCAGCAGTCGGGTTCCAACTCAGGGCTTTTCCAGATCGATTCATTGATCCGATACGATTACCGACTTTCGATAGACGGTGAACCGGTAAGCGAAGACGAGTGGCTGGCATTGATGGAAGCGAAATCACCCCTCGTGAAGTATCGCGGCGAATGGATGGAGATCGACCAGCGGCAACTGTCAGAAACCCTTGAACTCTTCCGAAGCCAGTCTGAAGGCGACGGCGTCGAATTCAGGCAGATGATAAAGGACATGGCTGTCGCGGATCCCAAGACGGAGGAGTTCGTCCTCGATGAGGTCCTGGGTGATGTCCTCAAGGGGTTGCGCAACCTGGAAACCCTGGAACCGATGGACAGCCCCGTCGGGATGCGTGGCGACTTAAGGGTCTACCAGAAAAAGGGGGTTGCGTGGCTGGCACGGCAGGAACGGCTGGGCTTGAATCCATGCCTTGCCGACGACATGGGCCTTGGCAAGACCGTCCAGTTGATCGCTCTGCTGCTTCACGAGCGGAGCAACGAAGACACAACGAACGACTCCACGATTCCCCCTACCCTGCTTGTCGCTCCGACGTCCGTACTCAGCAACTGGAAAAAGGAAACCAGCAAATTCGCACCAAAGCTGGGATGCCACATTCACCATGGCTCGGGCCGACCCCGCGACCCTGCTGATTTTGCTGAGGCCATCTCTGGCCACGACTTGATCATCACCTCGTTCAGTCTGGTCCGCTCGGATCTGGAGACGCTCAAGTCAGTTAAATGGCAGCGCGTCGTCGTGGACGAAGCCCAGAACATAAAGAATCCAAAATCAGCGCAGGCCAAGGCAGTCTTTGCGCTACCTTCAACCTACCGAATTGCGATGACTGGAACACCGATCGAAAACAGGCTGATGGACATGTGGTCCCTGTTCCGGTTCCTCAATCCAGGATATCTCGGCACAGAAGCGCAGTTCAGACGCGCTTACGAGATACCCATTCAACGGGAGAACGACCTGGCACGCACCCAGCAACTACAGAAACTGGTCCAGCCCTTCATCCTCCGCCGTCTGAAGTCCGACAAATCGATCATCAACGATCTGCCCGACAAAGTGGAGCAGAAAGTCTACTGCAACCTGACCAAGGAGCAGGCCTCACTGTACCAAGCGGTGGTCAGGGATGTGGAGGAAAAACTGGAGGACTCGGACGGAATGGCCCGGCGAGGACTGATTCTCTCGACGCTGATGAGGCTGAAGCAGGTCTGCAACCATCCGTCGCAATTCCTTCAGGATGAGAGCCCCTTCCATGAGAGCCGCTCACACAAACTCACCCGTCTCAACGAGATGATCGAGGAAGCTCTGACGGAGTCGGACAGCCTGCTTGTCTTCACGCAGTTCACCGAAATAGGAGACCGTCTCGAAGCCCTGTTCAGGGAACGGCACTCATGTCCGGTGCATTACCTGCACGGCGGAACCACCAGAGGGCGCCGGGAGAAAATGATCGAGAGCTTTCAGGATCCGGAGTCGCCACCAGGTATATTTGTTCTGTCGCTACGGGCGGGCGGAGTCGGAATCACGCTGACGCAGGCAAACCATGTATTCCACTTCGATCGCTGGTGGAATCCGGCAGTCGAAAACCAGGCCACCGACCGGGCCTATAGAATCGGCCAGCAGAAAACCGTATTCGCCCACAAAATGGTGACATTGGGAACACTTGAGGAACGCATCGACGAAACGATCGAGACCAAGAAGGCCCTCGCCGAAAACATCGTCGGCGCGGACGAGAACTGGCTGACCGAATTGGACAACGACTCGTTCCGGAAGCTCATTGCATTGAACCGCCAAAGCATAATGGAGGCTTGATCATGGTGAGGATGACAAAGACCTGGTGGGGCGAAGTCTTCCTCGACGTCCTGGCGATGAGCATGGACGAAGGACGGCTCAAACGCGGGCGGGCCTATTCAGGGCCACGCCGACTTCTGGATTTCTCGATCAGCAATGGCGTGGCGAAGGCCACCGTGCGTGGAAACATCAATCCATATTTCGGCGTTTATGAGGAACCCCGGTATAAAGTGAGTGTCAAGCTACGGCAGTACACATCAACCGACTGGAATGGGATTTCGGAAGTGGTCTCCGGCAACGCCGCGTTCCTGTCCCAATTGCTGATGGATGAAATGCCGACGGCGATAGAAGACGCCTTTTCAAGTTCGGGCAGGACCCTGCTGCCGCGTTCGAGGGACGATATCATCAGCAAGTGCTCCTGTCCTGATTGGGCCTCACCCTGCAAGCATGTTGCCGGTGTCTACTACAAGATAGCGTCACTGCTTGACCGCGACCCGATGCTCCTGTTCCAGTTGCGTGGTCTGGAGTTTTCCATACTTCGCAACAAACTCGCAGGGTCTCCCTTGGGGCAGGCACTCATTGACGAGCAGGCCGACGAGGGTGGGGCTACTGACCTTCCGACCAACCGCTACACCAACCCTCGAAGAGTCCCGGCGGCCGGCATTGACGCCAAGTCATACTGGAAAGGCGAACATCCGCTTCCTTCTGTCGACGCGTTGGACGAATCACCGCCAACACCCGCGGTACTGATCAAGAAAGGAGGTGACCACCCGCCATTCTGGCATTCGGACCATTCCTTCATCGGGGTAATGGAAGAGGTATGCAACCGCGTCGTCCAAAAGAACCGCTCGTCCCTATAGGAATTGTCTCGCCTATAAGAATTGTCTTGGGCAGTTCTGCCAGCTCCAAATAACGGGCATGCAATTGGATTGCGCAAACAATTTGTGATTCCGAAATGACCGGCGAGCCCAACGCAGCCCGCCGAAGTCCCGTCCTGATATCCCAGCCCGGTATTTCTGTGGTCAAGGGAAATGGACTGCCTCTCGCGCCTCTGGCACCGTCGCTTCCGTTCCCTCCGCAGGGGAGACCATCCCATTTGCCGGAGCTGGCAACAACACGGCACCACATCGGCAAGGCATCGCCTGTCACCCACCGATTTCAACGTATTTTGGAAGAGGGTATCCTTACCACACGATGAATCGGCACTTGCATCACTGCGACGGTTGCGCAATGGCACATTCCGAGGAGATGCCATGGCCCTACCCGTCGTTCAGCAGGTTAGAATCTGGACTGCAGCCACCGCAGCGCTGCTGGCGATTCTCTGGCTTCTCGGCGACATTGTCCTGCCATTCATCCTTGGCGGAGCCATTGCCTATTGTCTCGATCCCATCGCCGATTTTCTCGAGAGAATGGGGCTGGGCAGAGCGATGGCCACCTCGGTCATCACTCTCGCCGCAGTCCTTGTGTTTGCCGTCATGGCACTGGCCGTGGTTCCCACGGCCGTAAACCAAGCCGCGGCATTGGCGAACGCCGCTCCACAGATCGCAGGTAATCTCCAAGTGTTCCTGACCGAGAATTTTCCGTCGTTGATGGACCAGAACTCGGCCGTGCGACAGTCGCTGGAAGCTCTTGGTCAGATGGTTCAGTCGAAAGGCGGTGCCCTGATCGATGGCTTGGTGTCAAGTGCCTTGAGCCTTTTGAACATCTTGCTTCTCGTCCTGATCGTACCAGTCGTGGCATTCTATCTCCTGCTTGACTGGGACCGCATGGTCGCCAGCCTCGATGGAATGCTGCCACGAGACCATGCTCCGACCATTCGTGAATTGGCACTGCAGGTCGATCAGACCCTCTCGGCATTCATCCGCGGCCAAGGCACGGTCATGCTGATCCTCGCAGTGTTCTACGGAACGTCGCTCATGCTTGTCGGTCTGGACTTCGGACTGATTGTGGGCGTGGTGGCGGGTCTCCTGTCGTTCATTCCCTACGTTGGCGCGATCGTGGGCGGTGGATTGGCCATTGGCCTCGCCCTATTCCAGTTTTGGGGCGAATGGAGCTGGATCGGAGCGGTGGCGGCAATCTTCTTCGCCGGGCAGTTTCTCGAAGGGAATCTGCTTACACCGAAACTCGTTGGCGACTCGGTGGGCCTTCACCCGGTCTGGCTGATTTTCGCGCTTTCGGTGTTCGGCACATTGTTTGGCTTCGTCGGCCTGCTCGTCGCGGTTCCTGTCACGGCGGCATTCGGGGTGCTGGTTCGGTTTGGATTGAAGCAGTATATGCAAGGTCTCCTGTATCTTGGGAAAAGGGATCCTGGAGACGACCAGGGCCCGTGACCAGACAGCTGACGCTTGACCTCCCCGTACAGTCCGCGTTGGGGCGTGGCGACTTCTTTGTCTCATCGTCCAATTCCGCCGCTGTAAAGGCAGTTCTGGACTGGCAAACGTGGCCGCACGGAAAGCTGGTTCTCGTCGGTCCCCCAGGATCGGGCAAGACCCACCTCGCGAACGTCTGGGCAACGCAGTCAGAAGCCAGGCTGGTTGCCGCCAGGGACCTTTCTGTTGAATCCATCGACCGGTTCGACAGGATCGCTGTCGCGATCGAGGACGCCGACATCGCCCTCGGTGACCGGGTGGCGGAGGAGGCGATGTTTCTTCTCCACAATCTGGTTCTGGCACAGAAACAACCGCTGCTGATAACGACCAGTGTATCGCCCGCGCACTGGAATGCTGTCCTTCCAGACCTGCAGAGCCGCATTCAAGGAGCCGTAATGGCTTCCCTCTCGGAACCGGACGACCAGCTACTGTCGGCGGTCATGATCAAGCAATTCGCCGACCGGCAAATCATTGTCGATTCCGAAATCATTCTATATCTAACAGGGCGAATCGAAAGATCATTCGCCAGCGTTCGCAAAATAGTTGATCAGGTCGACCGCCTCTCGTTGGCCGAAGGGCGACGGATCACCAAGGCGTTGGTAAGGCAGGTGCTGGACCGGCTCGCGCAGGAAGATCACTGACGTCCGTTGTAGCACCTGTGACTGAAACGGCATGGATACGGAATGAACCAGGCGAATTTCCTCTCCGCAGCATTCCCTGAGCCGGTGGATCCGCCAACAGACATCACCGGTCCTCAGCGGTTCCACAATCGCGAACTCAGCTGGCTCGGATTCAACTGGCGCGTGCTTGAAGAGGCAGAGAATCCCCGGGTCCCGCTACTGGAACGGCTGCGGTTCCTGTCAATCTCCGCCACAAATCTTGACGAATTCTATACCGTGCGCGTGGCCGGATTGCGCGAGCTGGCGAATGGCGGCCATAACGCTCCGGGAATCGATGGCCTCACACCGGTCCAGCAACTTCGGCTGATCAATTCGGACGCACGGGCACTGATGGAACACCAACAGGTCGTTTGGGACGCGCTGAAGGCGGAAATGGAAGAGGCAGGAATCCGGCTCCTGACCAGAAAGGGACTGACCCGGCAGGACAGGCACTATCTGTCTGAAGTGTTCCTCAAGGAGGTCTTTCCGGTACTGTCTCCACTTGCAATTGATCCGGCACATCCCTTTCCATTCATTCCCAACACGGGGTTTTCCCTAGCTCTGCAGATGGAACGAGAATCCGACGGTCGCCACCTTCGTGCGCTGTTGCCGGTTCCCCGCCAGATCAACCGATTCGTTCGCCTACCGGACGAGAAGGGATGCAGGAGATTCCTGCCACTCGAAGAACTGCTGCTGCTGTCGGTCAGCGACTTGTTTCCCGGCTACAAAACCAAAGGACACTGCGCCTTCAGGGTTCTACGCGACAGCGACATCGAGGTCGAGGACGAAGCAGAGGATCTGGTGAGGGAATTCGAGGTTGCGCTGAAACGACGGAGAAGAGGGGAAGTCATTCGTTTGAAGCTGAGTGCGCGGTCGCCGAAGGCATTGCGCGACATGATCATGGTGGAGTTGAACGTCGGAGCTTCGGAGGTCATCGAAATCTCAGGCCTGATCGGAATGTCTGACCTCTCCGAACTGGTTCTGGATGACCGGCCGGATCTATTGTGGCCGGCATTCGCACCAAGAGTACCGGAACGCGTCCAGGATCACGATGGCGACATGTTTGCCGCGATCCGGCAGAAGGACATGCTGCTCCAACATCCATACGAATCTTTCGACATGGTGGTGCGATTCCTGAATCAGGCAGCCACGGATCCGGATGTCCTCGCAATCAAGCAGATGCTCTACAGAACCTCGACAGACAGCCCAATCGTCGCGGCACTGTGTGAAGCGGCGGAAGGCGGCAAGTCGGTCACCGCACTCGTGGAACTGAAGGCGCGCTTTGACGAGCTTGCCAATATCCGGCAAAGCCGCCGCCTCGAGCGCGCCGGTGCCCACGTTGTCTACGGCTTCATCAATTACAAGACCCATGCAAAGATCAGTACGGTGGTCCGGAGAGAAGGCGGCAGGCTTGTCACCTATACACATTACGGCACCGGCAACTACCACCCAATCACCGCCAGGGTCTATACTGACCTGTCCCTATTCACCTGCGATGTCGCTCTGGGTCATGACGCCACCAAGGTCTTCAACTACGTCGGGGGCTATGCTCCGCCAGACAGATTGGAGAATCTTGCAATATCGCCATTGACGCTGAAGCCAACGCTTCTCCGACTGATCGCCGAGGAGGCGACGCATGCAGAGGCTGGCCGACCGGCCGCCATATGGGCAAAGCTGAACTCACTTATCGAGTCCGACGTGATCGACGCACTCTACACAGCCAGCGGAAAAGGTGTGAAAATCAATCTCGTCGTTCGCGGCATCTGCGGCCTTAAACCGGGGATCAGGGGGCTTTCCGAGAATATCCGCGTCAAGTCAATCGTCGGACGTTTTCTCGAGCATTCGCGAATCGTGTGCTTCGGCAATGGCCACGGATTGCCCAGTCTGCAAGCCCGGGTGTTCATATCGTCCGCCGACTGGATGGGGCGCAATCTGAGCCGCCGCGTCGAAACGCTGGTCGAGGCCAAGAACGCGACTGTGAAGGCTCAGATCGTCAACCAGATCATGGCGGCAAATCTAGCGGATGAAGCGCAGAGTTGGGTCATGTCGCCGGATGGCAGCTTTGCCCGTGAACTATCCGAGGATGGTAAGCGGAGATTCAACTGTCACCGATTCTTCATGGAGAACCCCTCACTTTCCGGACGCGGTTCAGCAGGAGCTTCGGATGTGTTGGAACTGACGCATTCACACGACATACCACTCTCTTGATTCACGCCTTTGGACCCAACCCAGTCTACCGACAGCCTGGATGCCGACACTCCGCAAAACCGAGTTTGCCGCCTCGCCATTGGCCGCCGGCAGACCCGAGAGAGTTGGCGGACGTGGGCGCGGCGGCTCACGATTCAGTACATATCGACTCCGGTCGCTCCATCCGACCGACGATGTCACATATGATCAGGAGACAAGATGGCTCACCAGCCAATTTGCCCGATTGACGGGATTGGCCTGTTCCATCAGTTTCGAGGCAGACAGCGCTGCGGAGGGTGATGGAGATGGATGGTCGCGCCGAAACACCCGGTGAGGATTGGGAACCGTTTGGTCGCCCGCTTTTTAACGACCCAGCAATGCGCGAACTCACGCGAGTCGGCGTGGTGGATGTTGGCTCGAATTCCGTCCGCTTGGTGATCTTTGACGGAGCGGCACGCAGTCCGGCGTATTTCTTTAACGAAAAGATCCTTGCATCGCTTGGCGCTGGCGTCACGGAGACAGGCCTGCTGAATCCCACCGGGCGCCGCCGCGCTGTGGCGGCAATGAAGCGGTTCCAGTCCCTGACCAAATCTCTGGGGATCCCGCAGTTGACCGCAGTCGCAACAGCCGCAGTGCGCGATGCCCGGGATGGACCGGACTTCTGTGAAGAGGTCAGGCAGAGTACGGGTCTTTCACTTCACGTGATTCCGGGAGAGGAGGAAGCGCGGCTTTCCGCTCAAGGCGTGCTGCTTGGCTGGCCAGACGCCAGCGGGATTGTGTGCGACATTGGTGGATCTTCACTGGAACTCGCTGAATTGAATTCTGGCAGGGTCGGTGCCTGCGCGACCTCCCTGCTCGGCCCTCTACGCCTACAGGAAATCAAAAACAGGCGGGCGCGTAAAAGCCACATCAGGAAGACCATTGCGGAGCTTGCCGCAAGGATGGGGGCGAGTCAGGAAAGACTATACCTTGTCGGAGGCTCGTGGCGCACAATTGCCCGACTCGATATGGAGCGACACGGCTATCCGCTGCATGTACTGCACGAATACCGAATGACATGTAGCTCTATCCGCAAGACAGTGAAGTGGGTCGCCGATCATCCGCCAGACGACCTGAGGTCCCGCACTGGAATCTCAGAATCACGGATGTCGTTGGTTCCATATGCCAGCGAGGTTCTATGGGAACTCCTGAAGGAACTGAGCCCACGGGAGGTCGCGGTCTCAAGTTACGGCATTCGGGAGGGCTTGCTCTACGAACGGATGCCCGCCGAACTGCGCCGCCGCGACCCCTTGATCGAAGCCTGCCGCTTCGCGGAGGCGAAGGATGCACGATTGCCGGGCTTCGGGCGGGCTCTCTATCGGTTCGTTTCCCCATTGTTCCGAAAGGCTCCGCCGAACCGCATGCGGATCATCAAGGCGGCCTGTCTGCTACATGATGTGAACTGGCGCGCGCACCCGGACTATCGGCATGAAGCCTGCTTTGACTACGTGTCACGGGCATCGCTTGGAGGTCTCACACATCCTGCACGGATGTTCCTGGGATTGGCATTGCTTCATCGCTACCGGAACAATCGTGAGAACACCCGATTTGCGCCATTGGTCAACCTCTTGGGTACGGCCGACATCCAACAGGCAGAGGTTCTTGGAAGGGCCATGCGATTCGGCTCTATGCTTGTCGCAGACGATGCCAAGGCGATCGGCGAACTGCGATTGCGGTCCAATCGGAATGTACTGGAACTCCGTCTGCCCGAGCGCTCGATCGACCTTTTCGGGGAGGTGGCGGAAGCCCGCTTCCGAGCGTTAGCGGACGCCTTGGGCACCAAACCCCAAGTCAGGACGCCGCACGGCGAAACATGACCCGCCACTCTGGAGCAGTTGGAAGGATCTGGCTATGCGGCTGAAAATCCGGCCTTCTGGCCATCTGAGCGATTCGCAATGGTTTCCAGACGATTACGCGGTTCAATCAGTTTGCGCCCGTCCCGTAAACGGAGTTCGTTGTCAGCGAAACGGTCGGAATTCGATTCGGCCCAGCCCTCCAGCATCAAAACCAACCCGTCTTCCATGCATCCTGCGGAGGCACAACCTGCGCAACGCCATGTTCCACGCATCTGGCTTCTGGGCGCACGAGTCCCATGTTGGAGCCATCGCGCCTGTGCATTTGGTCTCCTTCGTCGCGTCGATGCGTGGAATCATCCGGGCCTGACCACAGTCGCAACGACGGCGAGAATTCCAGACGCGATGGCCCTGTCCCTGAACCCCATGGATGGGAAGTCCCCCGGGGGACTCCGGATCCGTTTCAGGTCTGCGGGGAGCGGAGCGCACTCGTATTCAACACGGCGCCGTTGCGGAGATGCATTCCTGCGGCTGCGCTACTCGTCCGTCTTCAGGTTCGTACCGAAGCCGCCGACCATCCTGCCCGAACCGCCGTATTCGGAGTAGAAGTTCCCGGTCAGCACCTTCGGGAGAATGGTCCCGCCGCGACCGCCATCCTGCTGGGTGAAGCTTCCGGTCCAGTTGCCGGAGGCGTCCGCAGCGGTCCCGCCTATGGTCCATTTGGTCTTTTTCGTAGCTTTCCAGTCGCCTACATTTTCCTTGGGATTAGTGGTATGGACTTTGAGACCCGTCGACATCAGTTCGACGGACCAGTCCCGCTGCCTTTCCGGCGGCGACCCGAGGGCGCCTGTCCTGAAGTTGCTGATGGTCCCCTCGATCTTTTTGGTGTCGAAGTTCGCTTCAAGCATGGCGTCCGCGACGAACTGGCCAGCGTCGTTCGTTCCTACGACGTGGCTGGTGAGCGCGTAAAGGCCAGCGGACCCGCCCTCGTACGTCGCCTTTCCTTTCACCAAATCGCTATTCGCATTGCCGACCTTTATATCAGTTAGCGAATCCCGCTCACCATAGAACGCACTCGAGGTCCAGGCGCCGTCCCCGGACTTCTTGAGCCACCAGCCGTACATGGACCAGGCAATCTGGTCCGGCTGCGTTATCTTCGCCTTCGGATCGTCGGCCTTGAACTCCCAGTCCGCCAGGGTGTTCGCGTAATTGTTCTCGTCCTCCCCGAGAAGGTCGACGCCTTCCTCACCCTCTGAGTTGATGGCCAATCGCGCTGCGCACTTGCTGTCGGCAGCGGTGGGCCTGCACGTGAAGGTGCCGGGGATGCCGTAGTAGGTGCCCTTGATCGTCACCTCGGCACCTTCGTATGACTTGTACCCGCCTGTGATGCCGAAGCCAGCGCGCCCAATCCCCTTTGCGTTGGAATACAGGGAAGTCTTGCCCAATATTCCGGTCGTATCGTCATAGTCGGTGGTGTGCTTGTCCTCAAGCGTCTGGAACTCGTTTTCCGAAGCATCGCCGTAGACATAGGCCTCGTAGGTATCCTGACCGTCGGTCAAGGCGTATTTCTCTCCCCTCCAGCCCTTGATTGCAGGGACCATCGCATCCCCGTCCTTCTTCAGTTCCTTCACGACCTTCTCGATCTGCACCCTGAGCAACTGGCTTGCGAAGACCGCGTTCCGCCGGCCTATGAACTCGCTGGTTCTACCACCGGTACGCCTTGAAATGCCGGCATACAGCTTTTGCGCCGTCTCCCTCATCATCTCGTCGGCAGCCTTCTTCCTGGCGGCTATGGCGGCCGAGCGAACGGACTTCCTCTCCTCCAGCTTGCCCTTGAGCGCCCCGAGCCGCTCCCTGAGATCGCCTTGGCTGTCCGCATCGGACGCCGCCTTCACCGCCGCTTGGGCGGCCGCCACCTTCGCGTCGGCGTCGGAGACCGTGGCGTCCCCCGAATCGTCCGTCACCAGGTCAACCGCGGCCTTCGCCGCCTTGAGGGCCGTGTCCGCCGCGGCCGCATTCATGACAGCCGTGCGCGAGGTCTTCTTGGTGGAAAGCACGCCCTTGAGCGCCTCTAGCCGCTTCCTGAGGTCGGCTTGGCTGTCCGCTCCGGACGCCGCCTCCACCGCCGCTTGGGCGGCCGCCACCTTCGCGTCGGCGTCGGAGACCGCGTCGTCCCCCGAATCGTCCGTCACCAGATCGACAGCCGTCTTCGCCGCGTCTAGGGCGGTGTCGGCCGCGGTCGCCAGCCCCGCCGCCGCCGTCGGCGTCGTCGGGCCGCCGCCGCAGCTTGCGAGCGCCAGCATGGCCGACACGCACATCGCCATGCCAAGACCGCTCCCATGAATTCTGAATACCGTCATTCCGGAACCTCCCACTCATCCTTGAAGAGGCCCCGCTGAAGAGGCCCCGCTGAAGAGGCCCCGCTGAAGAGGCCCCGCTGAAGAGGCCCCGCTGAAGATTTGAGGCTAGGCTAGCACGACCGCAGCGGGCCCGCAAATGGAAACTTCGGACACGGGTGGGGCAATCGCGTTTGGGCTCCTGTTGTCGCTTCAACGCCTGGAATCATCCAAACCCGACCACAACCGCAACGGGAGCGCCACTTCTGTCCACAACCAAAGTTCCAGACGCGATGGCCCCGGCCTGTCCGCGGTATACTGGGGCAACTGGACAGCGGCCAATGTCGGCACCGGCTGTGTTCCTGCCATCCCCAGAGTTGCCGGCTGATCGGAAACCGAGCGCCTTGAGAACCCACCAAGAGGTTGGTCTGGCCGATGCGGATGTGCATCCATGACCACCCGATCACGCGCCGGGATTCGATTGGTCTTGCACAGCGATTCTCTAGCTCTATAAACCCGACAATTTGCAGGTGCCGAGGACCAGATGCCAAAACGGGATGACATCCAATCAATCATGATAATCGGCGCTGGCCCGATCGTCATCGGTCAAGCCTGCGAGTTCGATTATTCCGGTGCACAGGCATGCAAGGCACTGCGAGAGGAAGGCTACCGTATCATCCTGGTCAACTCGAACCCTGCCACGATCATGACCGATCCGGGCATGGCGGATGCCACCTACATCGAGCCGATCACGCCGACTTTCGTCGCCCGCATTATCGAAAGGGAGAGACCCGATGCCCTGCTGCCGACCATGGGCGGACAGACAGGTCTCAACACGTCGCTCGCTGTAGAGGAACTACGAGTTGGAAACGCATTCCAGAACGACGACCTGATCAGACTGAAAGCGGAATTCGGCCCGGATATAGCCGCACAGGGAGTCCTTGAAGCCTTCGGCGTGGAAATGATCGGCGCCAAGCGAGCCGCTATCGAAATGGCCGAGGACCGAAAGCTCTTCCGCGAGGCAATGGAGCGAATCGGTCTGGAAAACCCAAGGGCCGCCATCGCCAACACAATGGATGAGGCGATGGGCGCGATCGATTCCGTCGGACTGCCAGCGATCATCCGTCCGGCATTCACCCTTGGAGGAACTGGCGGTGGGGTCGCGTACAACCGTAGCGATTACGAAAGCACCTGCAGAAACGGCCTCGCCGCATCTCCGGTCAACCAGATCCTGATCGACGAAAGTCTGCTTGGCTGGAAAGAATTCGAGATGGAGGTTGTCCGCGACAGGGCAGACAACGCCATCATCGTCTGCTCCATCGAAAATGTCGATCCGATGGGCGTGCATACAGGAGACTCAATCACCGTCGCACCCGCCCTGACACTCACCGACAAGGAATACCAGATGATGCGGAGCAGTTCGATCGCTGTTCTGCGCGAGATCGGGGTCGAGACCGGCGGTTCGAACGTCCAATGGGCAGTGAATCCCGACGATGGGCGAATGGTCGTGATCGAAATGAACCCGAGGGTCAGCCGCTCCTCCGCTCTCGCCTCGAAGGCGACTGGCTTTCCGATCGCAAAGATTGCCGCAAAACTGGCTGTCGGTTACACCCTCGACGAACTCGACAATGACATCACACAGGTAACTCCGGCAAGCTTTGAACCTACGATCGACTACGTCGTCACCAAAATTCCCCGCTTTGCTTTCGAGAAGTTTCCAGGTGCCGAACCAACGCTGACAACTGCGATGAAATCGGTCGGTGAAGCTATGGCTGTTGGCCGCACATTCCACGAATCGGTACAGAAGGCACTTGCGTCGATGGAAACCGGTCTTTCCGGCTTTGACGAGATCGAGATTCCAGGCCTCGGCGAAGACCCCTCGGCAATTGTCAAGTTTCTTTCCGCCCAGCATCCCGACCGGCTGCGACGCGTCGCCCAGGCAATGCGGGAGGGACTCGAGGATTATGACATAGAGGCCACAACCGGATACGATCCCTGGTTCATCGCCCGAATCCGGGAGATCGTGGATGTTGAGACCGAAATACAGACAAACGGGCTTCCTGAGGAAGAGGCTGGCTTTCGCAGGTTGAAAATCCTCGGTTTCACCGACGCCCGCCTCGCAAAGCTCACGGGTCGGAGCGAGGCGGAGATCGGTGAACTGCGCGTCGACCTGAATGTTCGGGCGGTGTTCAAACGTATCGAC
Source organism: Paracoccaceae bacterium (assembly GCA_965203605.1). GTDB lineage: Bacteria > Pseudomonadota > Alphaproteobacteria > Rhodobacterales > Rhodobacteraceae > JAPOUP01. The sequence goes on from OZ241902.1 coordinate 1,591,329, forward strand.
ACCTGCGCCGCCGAGTTCGAGGCACAGACCCCTTATATGTACTCCACTTACGAATCCCCGGTCATGGGAGAAGTGGAATGCGAAGCCCGACCCAGTGGTGCGAAGAAGATCATCATCCTTGGAGGCGGTCCCAATCGAATCGGACAGGGCATCGAATTCGACTACTGCTGCTGCCATGCCTGTTTCGCTCTTTCAGATGCAGGTTACGAAACGATCATGATAAACTGCAACCCGGAAACGGTCAGCACCGATTATGATACATCCGACAGGCTGTACTTCGAACCGCTTACGCTCGAGCACGTAATGGAGGTGATCTGGGCCGAGCGGAAAAATGGCACGTTGCACGGAGTCATCGTCCAATTCGGCGGCCAGACACCCCTGAAGCTGGCGAAGGCCCTTGAGGCCGCCAATGTACCCATTCTAGGCACCACTCCCGACTCCATCGATTGGGCGGAAGACCGCGAACGATTCCAGGCGCTTGTCAGTGACCTGGGGCTGCTTCAACCGAACAACGCCATTGCATCGACCGCGAGTGAAGCAGTGCATGCAGCAGAGATGATCGGGTATCCACTTGTTATTCGGCCAAGCTATGTCCTTGGTGGTCGTGCGATGGAGATCGTCCACGACCGATCCCAACTTGAGCGCTACATATCCGAAGCCGTCATCGTCTCGGGTGACAGCCCAGTCCTTCTTGACAGCTACCTCAGAGGTGCCGTCGAAGTCGACGTGGATGCACTTTCCGATGGCAGTGCAACCCATATCGCAGGAATTATGCAGCATATTGAAGAGGCGGGCGTGCATTCTGGCGACAGTGCCTGCTGCCTTCCGCCTCATACGCTGCCAGCTGGGGCAATTGCGGAAATCGAACGCCAGACAGTCGCGCTCGCCCGTGCGTTGGGCGTTGTTGGGTTGATGAACGCGCAGTTTGCGGTTCAGGACGGTTGTGTATACCTGATCGAGGTCAACCCCCGCGCCTCCCGGACTGTTCCATTCGTGGCAAAGGCGACCGATTCAGCGATCGCTTCGATTGCCGCACGCCTCATGGCGGGCGAATCGCTGGACGCCTTTCCAACGCGGCCGCCCTACCCGTCCGGAGCACGTCCCGACGACCCTCTGCCTCTCGCGGATCCGATGACACTCGCGGATCCTGCCATGCCCTGGTTCAGCGTGAAGGAAGCTGTGCTGCCATTCAACCGGTTTCCAGGTGTGGACACAATTCTTGGGCCTGAAATGCGCTCCACAGGCGAGGTCATGGGTTGGGACCGCGACTTTCCCCGTGCGTTCCTGAAATCGCAACTCGGGGCGGGTACTCTGCTTCCGACCCAAGGAACTGTGTTCCTCTCGATCAAGGACGACGACAAATCACCAGAGCTTGTGGAATCGGCGCGCATCCTGATTGATTTGGGATTCTCAATAACCGCCACGCGTGGAACAGCCAGGTTTCTGTCAGCAGCTGGAATCAAGACCACCCAAGTCCTGAAGGCCTTCGAAGGCCGTCCCAATATAATTGACGCGATTCAGGACGGCAACATCGCATTGGTAATGAATACGACAGAAGGGGCGCAGGCAGTACAGGACAGCCGATCAATGCGAAGTGTAGCGTTGATGGGCGGCGTTCCATATTATACCACAGCGGCTGCGAGCCATGCAGCGGCGCTGGCGATGCAGGTCCGGAATGAAGGTGACGTCGGGGTGAAGAGCCTGCAGGGATAGATAGTAGGGTTCAACCTCGGCGGTTCCTGTCTCTCATCCCAATTTCAGGAGATTAAGTTGAAAACAGAGCGGCAATCCCATGTCATTTTTCAAACAGAACTTTCAATCCAATCCTCTTACCTAGGAACATGTCTTCGTCCAGCTGCTTTTGGCCGGAAATGAGCCATGATCTCAAGCGGCCTCGGATAGAATTCATCGAGATCGTACCCAACTCGACATTCTGGCAATTGAGGTTTCTGTCACAGTCAGTGTTTCCCAAGGTAGCCAACGGGCACCGGCAAAGCGCCGCCGGAATCTGCGCAAGCGATGTCGGCACCTAGTCGGATCCACCATGTGCCTCCGATTCTTCAAACCTCAAGAAATCGAATTCGAAAACTCTGAGAACCAAAGTGAGTGCGGACATTTGTCGCGAACGATAACCTCGGCAACCCGATTGGCTGCGAAAGGTCGATTTTGTCAACGATACTTACGACTTCCGGCGGTCTTCAAGTCATGGACCTCTCCGTTCGAAGGCACGAACTCATCGAGAGAACTTCACGGACATCAACACTCGAGCAAATGATCAGAAGTTCTAAAGCAACCGATTGCATTTTTATCGCGAGCAACCATAATGAACAACGGCACTGGGGCTTCCGGTATGATAAAGAAGTCTACTATCAAGGATATCTCTATAGAAACACAGCCTTGATCTGACGATAGTCCCGCTAACGCTGTCGCCGAACGAGCGCACCCTACCGTCCGAAGTGGTCATGACCAAGGTTTACAAAAGGACTGATGCCATGGGTTGCTTGCCAATTCGCATTTCGGACGGGCACAAATCCGTTCGGACCATGGCAATGTGCGGAATGAGCCCGTATTTCAACAACTCTCCGATTTCGGCGATCCTTCATGAAACGAAACGTGCGCAGAAACCCGCCGGATACGCCTTAGACGTGGTCACCTGGGAGATATTCCCAAAGCGTGTGGCGCACCTTTCGGCTTACTGATGCCGCAAAGCATGAACGACATCATCGCATCATCAATCACCACGCGGATCCGCATCTGGGGCGTATCTTCAAGAAAATTCCCAGTGTCAAGACGAGCCCGAATGCGGACGAGCCCTGAATTCGCCCTGAAATCAAGGCACATGGGTGGATATCAGATGATGTCGCAGGGAATCCAAGCTTCCGGGCGCCGAAACATCGGCCTATTCATTAAACCAGATGATCTGTCGACCAAAGCGGCAACGAGATATATTTGAAGTCATGGTCCATGGTCCAAGCCACACAATGCCACACAGCGCAACGGTCGCAGCTGAATTCTGCGACGAAAACGACAGCCGAAGCGCCTTCTCCGCGAAGGAGACTCCCTCGGAGGTGACCGGGATTCCAAGCTCAACCTGGCACCTGACGATTACCCCAGTTGATGAATTTCCGACGCTGGGACTGACTTGCCACCGAGGATTCGCTGCACCGGTGAACGGCGGTGAACAGAGACATCCCGTATCTCGACGTGCCTCCACCGGAAACCACCTTCGTAGAGTTTATTCCGCTAAATATCGGACAGAGCGGAGCAGAATTGTGCTTCCCAAATCCGTTCGAGGCGATGGGAAGCCAGTTCCGAGTCAGTGCGCAGGTTGAAGCAGAGGTAACGAAATGGTGCAGAATGATAGTCACAGGGTCATCGCAGTTGAAGAGCACTTCGTGCACAATGCGCTAACGGCGCATTTCACCCCCACGACACTTCGTCAGCCCAAACCTCTCCTAGACAGGCTCTACGACTTCGCCGGCATCAGGATTGAAGAAATGGACAAGGCGGGAATCGACATGCAAATCCTGTCTCACCAGTCTCCGGGCAGCCAGCGACTTGGGGAAGACGTCGCGATTACGGCTTGCCAGTCCGTGAACGATGCGCTTGCGACGGTGATTGCCGAAACGCCAGACCGATTTCAGGGCTTCGCGATGATTCCCACAATGCTGCCCCAAATGGCGGCGGACGAACTTCAGCGAGCGGTAGAGGAACTTGGCCTCAAGGGCGCGATGGTTCATGGGATGAGTCGCGGCGAAATGATCGATGGCAAAGCCTATTGGCCAATCTTCGCTCGCGCCGAGAAACTGGACGTTCCGATCTATCTCCACCCAGCACGGCCCGACAATGTGGTAACGTCCCGTTACTATGCGCCTTACGATGAATCCCATCCCATGTTCACGACGGCCGCATGGGGCTTCGGGGTTGAGACCGGCACCCAGGCTATCCGGCTGATCCTCTCAGGCGTGTTCGAACAGCATCCGGACCTCAAGATTATTCTCGGTCACTTGGGCGAGGCGCTGCCGTTTTGGATGCCGCGGATCGCCGAGAGTCTAAGCCGAAGCGGAACGACACCAACTGGCTTTGACGCCACCTTCCGCCAGAACTTCTGGATCACCACCAGCGGATTCTTCGCTGACGAAGCGCTCCTGCTCTGCCTCAAGATGCTTGAGCCAGATCGAATCCTCTTCGCTGTTGATTGGCCCTACGCGGATAACAAGCTTGGAGTCGGCTGGTTGCGAAACGCACCCATCAACGACGCGACGCGAAACGCGATATTCTCAGGCAACGCAAGGCGGATCCTGCGGCTTTGATACTGACGCACTCACTCGAAGTTGCAGTTCGCAGTCCGCTTCAATTCGCGTACCTTCGTCGCTGGAATTCAATGGCACAGTACCTGGAGGATCCCAGCCAGGTCACATGCTAGGCGACGCCCAGATCCATCGTTCAACCAGCCAATTTACCGTACCTTCCCGACACGCCGTTATCATTGGCACTTATACCCAAATCCCGTTGGTCACATGCCGTGCAGGTTCTCCCCGCAGAAGCACCCGAACAACGTGGTCCCAAGCCGCCGCAAACAGGCTTGCCCATGCCTGTTGGGTAACTCCAGCAATGTGGGGCGTCAAAATCACGCGCACCACCGCGGTCGCGCGCAGGGTCAATAGCGGATTTTTGGAAGCAGACGGCACGGTCGAATAGACGTCTGCCACCGCTCCGCCAATCCGCCGGGCCTCCAGCGCCTCTGCTAGTGCCGCCTCATCCGCAATCTGGCCTCGCGCGAGGCGTTGACGAGAATTGCTCCCGGCGTCATCAAGCCGATCTCTTTAGAGCCGAACAGCCCTCCAGAACCGTCCTATGTAGGCACATGCAGCGTAACGATATCCGAAATGTCAAGCAATTCGCCCAGATCCACGCCATTCTCACTATCGATTGCAGTATCACAGATTAGCACCTTGGCACCCAGTGCCGCCCACTGCCTCGCCGTCACCCGACCAATGATCCCGTATCCCACTACTCCGACAGCGAGTCCGGAAAGCTGATTGGACCCACAACAGATCATCTGCTCACGGACGTTTTTGTAGTCTCACGCCCACTCTTCTCAGTTGCTGGAGAAGGATCCCCATACCAGATCGTGGACGCGACGCCAATTCCATCCTTGCGCGTTGGATTTAGAGGGTGGACGACTCTCGGATCACTTCGGGCGTGTCCAGGTTTCGAAGTCGATCTCATAATGGATGAGTTCCTTGGAACCGGGAAGACAACCAGCGACGTTCAGCAGCTGCCAACATAGGCAGTAGCACGTCAGCAAAGCGGAGGAGCGTCAAGGGCTGATCATCGACCTCTGCGTCGACTACGCTGGGCTCGGCCACCACAGAGGACACCGTAAGGATTTCTGTGCCAAGATAGTTCACCAAGTCAAACATGTGAATGGCGAGTTGGGAAAGCAGCCCGCCAGCCACACGGTCGCGATACCATCGCCAGATGTCAGGCGAGAGTTCCAGAACACATCCATTCGACAAGTCGGCTTCAATTAGGCCAACTTTGTCCAATTCGCCTCCATCGATGCGCCGCTTGATTTCCTAAACCGTACCCAGGAGGCAGGCGGAATGGCCCACCGTTACGGTGGCACTGTAAGGTCCTGCAGCCTTTTGATGGCAAAGCCGTCTTCGAAGTTGTGGGCTATCGGCTTTTCCGTGTAGACTTGCTTGCATGCCTTCGCAACCTGTAAGGCAAGTGGGTGGTGCTTTTCGTTCGGAACCGTCAGAATCACACCATCGATGTCATCGCCCACCAGAATCTCTTCCAACGACCCGGCCGAAGGAACGCCAGTGTCGGATTCAAACTTCATTCGATTAAATTCGGAACGGCTTTAGCCCGCAACAATTTCAATCCTGCCCGATGGATTGGAGGCGCGGCCAGGCACCCTTTCCCATCTGCCGAGCCCGACGATTCCGGCCCTGAGCTATATTCATGCCATAGTTTGCTTCAGCCAGCAAACAACGTGGTCGATGGCATCAGCCTGCATGGGGTCAAGTTCATACTCTCCACCATCATCCCGGACGGGAAAGATGTACCCATGGAGATCGTGATCATAGGAAACCCATTCAACATCCTTTCCGGCTTCCTTCATCAGATCATAGGTCGTTCGGAAGATGCCTTGCAGATGATCGTCGTCACGGCCCATGATGAGAAATGGTGTACTGATCGTCGAGATCCGCGAAGTTGCCTTGTCCATGTCGATACGGCGGCGGACTTTCTCGACCTCAGCCATCTGCATATCCTCGATATTAAGCAACCCGGTGTCCTCATTCACAAAAGCCGTGTCATCAGGGCGAAGCGCGAGAAACTCATGTGCGGCTGGCTCGCTAGCGACAGCGGCCGCAAGTCCGCGGTACTCCGACGCGATCTTCAGTGCCATCTCCCCACCATGACTCATACCGATGATGCCAATCCTGTTGTCGTCAACCCAGGGAAGCGCCTTTAGATAATCCGCGATCGCGATCACATCCTCATATTCCAAGGGCGAACGATTGAACATGTCCCGTCCCTGCCGCTTGTCCCGAACCAACTTGCCCCCATTATTGTAACCGAGCTCAATTTCAGTTCTGTAACGCAGCCAGGCACAAGCCATACCTGCTTCCGTGAGCTTATCCATTATATAGGCACGGTTCCGCACAGCATCACGGATCCAGCCCATGCCCTCTCCCCCGTTTCCTGCGGCCATAAGCACCATCGGGAAGGGACCGTCACCTTCGGGTTTTCGGACACCGACCGGTGCGTAAAGCCCATCCCAAACCTCGACATACATCAGCAGCACGGACGCGCCATTTACCTCTTCGGAAATCTGAACGTGTTCCGGATCCGTCGTCATATCTTCTTCCAAGATTTAACCTCCTGTGATGCGAGCACACATGCAGCCAAGTGACCGTCCTCACGTTCCGTAAGTTCAACTTCGCCAACGTCCTCGAACTCCAACTCGACCTTCGTGCCGTCAAGTTTGAGCCGACGCATTGCCGCTCGCATGGCCTTTGGCACTTGCTCTGACCGAACGGCCATTGAAAGCAACCCAGCAGCCTCTTCATTGTCAAAAGCGAGCTTGGCAGCGAATTCCGTCGTTCGCTCAACGCCGATCAGATGCTCGAACATGCCTGGTGTATCTTCAAGCCAGCGGACGACGTCATCGACCTCCCATCCACAGACAGGAGTTGCCAACTCGCACCGTGTATGGAAACGGCATCCCTGGGGAGGGCGGGCAGGATCCGGCACGGCACCCTCAAGCCCTCGGATTTCAACGTTGGCATCCGCTTCCAGACCGGGCTTCGCTGCCATCAGCTCCCTAGTATAGGGATGGTGTGGAGAATCGAAAATTACCCGCGTCTCGCCCGCTTCAACGACCTTTCCGAGGTACATGACGACGAGTCGATCCGCCATGTGACGAACCACTGACAGGTCGTGCGTGACAAAGAGATAGGCAAGGTTCCTTTCGCTCTGCAGGTCGCTGAGAAGATTCAGGATCTGTGCCTGCACGGAGACATCAAGTGCACTTGTCGGTTCATCCAGCACGATGATTTCCGGATTCAAGGCCAATGCCCGTGCAATGGAGATGCGCTGCCGCTGTCCACCCGAGAACTGGTGAGGGTAGCGATAAAGATGCTGCCGGCCTAGTCCCACCTGATCCAGAAGCTCCACCACGCGCTCGACCAGATCGGTACTGGTAACTTCGCCATAGACCTTGAGCGGCCGCCCAACCAGATCGATCACGAGATGACGTGGGTTGAGCGAGGCGAAACTGTCCTGGAAGACCATTTGGCAGTTTCGTCGGTAGGTTCGTGCGGCCTTTCCCATAAGCTGGTCAACTCGGCTCATCGTGCCGTCTATGTTGTAATGGACTCCGCCATCGGTTGGGTCGGCAAGGGCGGCCACTACGCGGCCAAGCGTCGTCTTTCCGCAGCCGGATTCGCCGACCAGACCAACGGTTTCCCCGCGTCGAATATCAAATGAAACGCCATCGACTGCCCGCACATGGCCGACAACCCTTTGAAGTGCACCCTCGCGGATCGGATAATGCTTCCTGACCCCGCGAACGGAAAGGATGGGAACCCCAGCCTGCGGCCTCATGCGGTCACCCTGTCATAGCTCGGCTGTTCCCCTGACGGCGAAGGATGATCTATGAAGCAGGCAACTGAGTGACTGGCGGAAACTCTCTCCAGAACCGGTTCATTGCCGTGGCAGGCACCGGCGCCATGGGGACAACGCCCGGAAAAGCGGCAGGCGGCAGGCGGATTGACAAGTTCCGGCACCGTTCCGCGAATGGCCGCAAGCTTGCCGCGCGGTGTATCCGCGCCGGGCACCGCAGCCAGTAGGCCTCGAGTATATGGATGGCGAGGGTTCGCAAACACCTCCGCCGTTGTCCCGATCTCAACGATTCTTCCAGCATACATCACAGCCACCCGGTCGCTGATACGCCGTACAAGCGACAGGTCATGACTGATGTAGAGCACGGAGGTCTTGCGACGCTGCTGAAGGTTACGGATCAACTCAAGGATTCGCGCTTCCACTGTCACATCAAGCGCGGTGGTGGGCTCATCTGCGATTAGGAGATCTGGGTTGCAGGCCAGCGCCTGGGCAATCATCACTCGCTGCCGCATGCCTCCCGAAAGCTCGTGCGGATAACGGGCCATGAGCTTGGCGGGATTCGGCACCTGCGTCTCGGCCAGCGCACCGGCCACCATCTTCGCGAGAGCCTCCTCTATCCGCCTCCTTTGTGCCCGTAATCCGGGAAGCGAGAGAATCCAACTGTCCCCAAAACTCTGGCTTTGCGACGCAAACCGCCTGAGGGCACCGGACGTGTCACCCGGAAGACCTGCAAGATCAATGAGTTCCTGGGTCCGGTGCTGCAGAAAAACCTCCGCGATCTGCGCACCAATAGGAAGCGTCGGGTTAAGCGCCTTGCCTGGGTCCTGAAAGATCATCGCAATGCGATCACCGCGAATCCTCCGCATTTTCTCAGGCGAAATGCTGAGCAGGTCAACCGCCCGCTCCTGATTTCCCCGCCGCCCGGTGCCGCCGCAAACTTGGCATCCGACACCTTTGCAATCCGTGCAGCTGGCATGGGTGCGAAACGACACCGATCCACCAGCTAGAATTCCCGGAGGCACTGGAAGCAAGCGAAGGAACGAACGCCCAGTGACGCTCTTGCCGCAACCGGTCTCGCCGACGAGGCCGAGTGTCTCCCCATCAGAAATGTCGAAACTGACGCCATCTACCGCATGGACGATGCCGCGTCGCGACTGGAAATGAACTTTCAGATCGCGAACCGAAGCAACCGTGGCACCGCCATAACTCGTGTCGAGCATCACCGACCCTCAGTCCTCGGGTCGAGCGCGTCGCGCAGACCATCGCCGACGAGATTGAAGGCAAGTGCCCAAAGGAAGATCATTAGACCGGGAAAGGTCGATGCCCACCACCGACCTGACGCGATCCCCGCCTGCCCTTCGGAAACCAGCACGCCCCATTCAGCGATCCCGGCCTCAGACAGCCCGATGAAGGATAGCGTCGCGCCAATCAACACGACGTTGCCTATGTCAAGCGTCGCCTGCACCATCACCGGTGTCACCGCATTCGGCAGAATATCGCGAAGATATATATTGAATTTCGAGTCGCCGATCACCCGGGCCGCATCGACAAAATCCTGCTGCTTGATCTGCAGGACCTGCGCCCGCATGATGCGTGCGTACTTCACCCACAGAACCACTGCTAACGCGAAGATAATGTTGCCAAAGGATGGGCCCAGCACCGCTGCTATGGCAAGCGCGAAGATCAATTCCGGAATCGAGAGGAACACGTCAACAAGCCGCATCAGCACTTCATCGACCCATCCGCCCAAAAGCCCGGCGATGGACCCAACGATTGTGCCGACAAACACTGTGGAGCCAACGACCATAAGGCTCAGCTGCAGCGACGTACGACTTCCCCAGATGACACCGTACAGCACATCGCCACCCTCATTGGTGGTTCCAAGTGGGTGGCCCGGTGTCCCTGGAGGCTTTCTGACCGCACCCCAGTCGCGCGGCATTTGGTAGGGATCGGGCGAGTTCGGTTCCGAAATCCAAGGCGCGAATACCGCCATGGCGAGCATCAACGCAATGATGATAAGGCCGATGACTGTAGCCGGGTTCGAGGCCAACCCCTGCAGCAAGCCGAAAAGGCGGCGCATACGCACCCTAAAGGCAGTGTCGCCTGAAAAGGCTTCGGTGGCAACTCGGGTTCGGGAAATGTCTGTCATTTCACTTCCCCAACGTTACTCGACGATCAAGGTTCGCGTACACCAGATCGACGATGAGATTCACGGTCAGGAAGAGGATGGAGGTAAAGAGCACATAGGTCATCAGCGTTGCCTGGTCGCCCCGTAGAACCGAATCTGCCATCCACCTGCCGAGACCTGGCCATCGATAGATGATTTCGACTGTGATGGTACCCTGCAGAAGGAAGCCGAACGTCAGGCCAATCACGGTTACCGTCGGCACCAAGGCATTGCGACGCGCGTGCCGCTTCAACACGAGCCGTTCGGCGAGGCCCTTCGCGCGGGCGGCATCGACATAGTCCTGCTGCAGTTCCTCGACTAACGCCGAGCGCATCATTCGCGCAATAATCGCAGTCGCGCCGTAACCCAGGGTGACCGATGGCAGGATAAGGTGCCAGATCGCATCCCAGAAAGCGGCCAGGCTGCCAGCCAGAATCGCATCAATCGTGTAAAGCCCAGTTGGGTGAGCAATGGATGCGAAAATCGCCGCGTCACTGCGTCCGATAGGTGCGATGCCTATCTGTGCCCAGAATATGATCAATAGAAGGATTCCAAACCAGAACTGGGGAAGACTCGCTCCACTCACAGCCACGATCCGCGTCACATGGTCAGGAAGCCGGTTTCTCCGAGCGCCGGAATATGTGCCAAGTGCGATTCCGAGAAACAGCGCCACCAGTCCAGCAGCGAAGGCAAGTTCCATTGTCGCGGCGAGTTTCAGGGGAAACACGTCAGAAACTGGTGCGGCGGCAACACCTGACCATCCGAAATCGCCCATGGCAATGCCACGGAGCCAGTAGAGGTACTGGACCCAGACGGGCTTATCCAAGTTGAATCGCGCCTCGATCTCGGCAACCTCATCCGGCGTCATTTCGTGGCTGAGATAGATTCCAACGGGCGAACCACCGACTCGGGTCAATGTGAAGACGACGATGGACACGCCGATAATGAGAACAGGCAGGACCGCAAGGCGGCGTAGTACATAATCGCGAAGTTGCATCAGGCGAACCTCGTTGGGAACGGGCCCATGAATGAGCCCGTTCATCCGTTAGCGATCTCTTGGTCTTACTTGTAGAAGAGCGCGAATTTCAGGCTCGGGCGTGGCCACAGCGGCTGCATGGCAAAACCCTTCAGCCAATCTCGATGCGCCATCACGATGCCTTCCTGCGCAGCGATGAGCCACATGGGATCCTCATGGAGGATCGTCTGCAACTCGCTGTAGAACGTGGAGCGCTTGGCTGGATCAAGCTCGACCGCTGCCTGATCTATGAGACTCGCGACCTTTTCGGCGTCCCTGTAGCCGTTCGCAAAGCCGTGAACCTCGCCCCACTCGCCATCCGGATGCTGGTAGGCCTGCATGTAGAAGTTCGGGTCTGCCGCCGGATCCGCGTTCTTTGCCCACATCGCGTATTCAAGCGGATTCTGGGCATGAGCGTCGTCGAAAACCGATTCGGCCACCGCCAATACGTTGATGCGAAACTTCGGGTTAAGCCTTTCAATCGAATCCTTTAGCACCAAGCACATCAGCGCGAAAAGGTTGCCTTCTTCGGTAATGACCGAAACCGAGAAGCCATCATCCCAGACGCCGGCTTCACGGAACAGTCGTTCCGCTTCAGCGTAGTTGCGCTTGGAATATACCGGTGCATTTGGATCATGCCCAAAGACGCCGATAGGCGTGTAATGCGGATTGAACGCACCATAGCCTGCCAGTGGACCGTTGAGAAACGCCTCGTAATCGAATGCATGGTTGAATGCCTGGCGAATGCGCGGGTCATGGAAGAAATCGACCGGAATCGTATCTTCAGATGGCAGAGAGCCTTCGGGAATGTTGAGGTTGAAGCCGATATGGAGCGGTTCTAACAGAAGCCCGCCCGAATATACCGTCACGCCATCCGCGCCTTCGATATCGGCGATGAAAGAGGGATCGGTCTCGATGGTGTCAAACTCCCCTGCCCGCAGGCCCAGCACTCGGACGTCCGGGTCGCCGCCGATCTCAATACGGACATCAAGCTTGGCGTTCTCGCCCCAGTAGTCATCATTGATTTCAAGCTGGATGTTTTCGTTCCGGTTCCACACGACGAATTTGTACGGCCCCGTACCAACCATGTTGCCCGCCATGAACGGGTTCGGGGTGCCGGCCTGCACTCCCCCGTTCGCTTCCACTGCGTCCTGACTTACGATTGACGCCACCATGGAGACGACGGCCGAGTTGAGGAAGCTTGCCGACGGTTCCGCGAGCGTCGCACGAAACGTCATGTCGTCCACCACTTCGGTCGATGCGACCACATCGGATAGCGCACCTGCGTTGCCCTCAGGCAGATCCATCGTCATCGCACGATCCCATGAGTACTTCACGTCATCGGCGGTGAATTCCGTGCCGTCGTGGAAAGTCACGCCTTCGCGCAGTTTGAACGTATAGGTCATCCCGTCACTTGAAATGCCTCCGTTCTCGAGGCTGGGAACCTCAATGGCCAATGACGGTATCAGATCCGGACTCGACGGGCCGATATCCAGAAGCCGATCGTAGACCTGCAGAATTATGGTTTCCCCCCCTTCACCCGGCTCCACCTGCGCTGGATCAAGTGTTGTAGGCTCGTCGTCAGCCGCATGAACCAGCAAGCCGGGATTATTCACCTGAGCCGTGGCCGCAAGCGGTCCGGCAAATGAAATCGCCAATGCAGCAATGCCAATCTGGAGGCCGCTGCACAATCTCAATGTCGTCATGTCATCCTCCTAATCGTCGTTGTGATGATTACGCAATCAGGCTTTGCAATCGTTTGCAAGCTTACGGTAGCCTAGGATTGAGTTGCTGTCCACCATCTTGCGATACAAAGTCCACCCGCATCAAATCCACCTCATAAAGGACAGATATCAATGGCCGAATTCATGAACGAGCTTGAGCATCGACCCGGCGAGGATCCTTTCATCGTGGCACGAGGAGGCTTCTACCGGCGATGGCTATCAATGATCGACGACATCGAGGAACTGGAACGCATTGTCGCCTCACTTGAAGCAACGACCGAGGATAAGTGGGTTCCGGTCTGGCGCGAAGCTGGCACACGGCATGAAGTCGAGGGCGATCATCTCGAAGCAGCGGGAGTCGTCGAAGAGGCCAAGCATCAGTACTTGTTGGCAAAAACCTACTACGCCATCGGCCGCTTTCCGGCCGAGATTACACCCACCAAAGCCAAAATTAGCGCTGATTGTGCGAGGGCCTACCGGAAGGCATGTTTCCATCTGGATCCGCCAATGGAGGTCTTGGAAATCAATTGCGAAGGAAAGAGCTTCCGCGCTCATTTCCGGGCACCGAATTGCGACGCGCCCGTCCCTGCGGTACTGATCATGTGCGGTGCGGATGTATTCAAGGAAGATCGGGGATGGGCGGCGGAACTGGCGCTGGAAACCGGGCTCGCTTCCCTTGTGATGGACGCTCCCGGCACGGGCGAAAACCCTTTTCCGTGGAAGCCCGAATCAGTTAAGGCCTGGGTCGCCGCCATTGATGCACTGATGGCGCGCCCTGAAGTCGACCAAAACCGCATTGGGGCGTTCGGGATCAGCCGAGGCGGCTACTCCGTAATGCAACTTGCAGGTACGGTGCCCGAAAAGGTCAAGGCCGTGGCCGCAATAGCTGGACACCCGTTCGGCTATGAAATGTCCGAGAAGGAGATGGCTGCGGTCGTCACCGCACGCAATCGCCGCTCCATCTATCGCTTCGGCGCACCCGACGGGCCGCCGTCATTTCCAACTTGGTCGGTTGAAAAGGAAAGGGAGATTTTCGCTAGCTGGTCACTGTCCTCGCTAGGTCTTGTCGAAAGGATCAACATGCCGGTCCTGATGGTCAACGGCGACAACGATCATCTCGCGCCGATCGGCAATATCCACTACATGCTTGAGAGCGGACCTGTAGGCGCACGCAGCGCAAGAGTTTACAAAGGCTCAGGTCACTGCGCATTCGAGCACCAGCCAGAATGGGGACCCGCCACCTTTCATTGGCTCAAGAGAAAACTCTCGACGGGTTAGCCATCCCGCGCTCGCCAGCTATACACCACGGCTAAGCCCAACCAATTTGACCCGCCCCATTCCAGTCCGAAGTGCAACACCAGTGGCGGTGGTGACCGGTTTTCCGGCCGCATGATGGCGCCAATCGGCCAGGAAGCGGCGACAGTCCCTGCGACGAAACAAGGGCGACCGCCATGCCCGAGGGCCAGCGCCACCTGACCCATGGGGATGGATGCCGGATCGGTGCGCTGAAGGAAAGCGGGCTCTCCGACGGGGCGGGAGCTGCGCCGGAACGGCGGGGATTCGGGCTACAGCCCCGGCGAGGGGCGGGGGAGGGCGGAGGCGCGCCGCGGCGGGGCATCGTCTGTCCCGAGGAAGATGACTGCGGAGCGCCGGGCGCATGTGGAGACGTGCCTGACGGAGGGCTGGAGTCCGGAGCGGATCGCGGGACGGCTGCGGCTGGAGGGCGGCTGGGCGGTGGGCCGCCAGTGGACATCCGGGCACCTGAAGGCCGACAGGAAGGCGGGCGGAAGGCTGTTCCCGCTGCTGCGCCGCCGCGGGAAAAACCGAACTGGAGGGGTGGGCGGCACTCCGGCCGGGGCCACATCCCGGGCCGGGTGGACATCTCCGGGAGGCCTGCGGAGGTGGAGGGCAGGGAGCGTGTGGGCGACCGGGAGGCGGACACGATCATCGGCAGGGGCCACAGCGGGGCGGTGGTCCCGCTCGTGGACCGCGCCTTGAGATACACGTATTCACGGAGGGTTGACCGGCGCACCTCGTCCGCGGTCTCCGCCGCGATGCTGGCGATGCCGCCGCCGTCCGGCACCCCCGTCCACACGGTCACGGCGGACAACGGCAGGGAGTTCGCGGGCCACGCCGGCGTGGCGGAGGCGCTGAAGGCCGGGTTCTTCCTCCCGACCCCCCAGCACTCCCGGGAGAGGGGTCCGACCGGGCACACCAACGGGCTGGCGCGGCGGTACCTGCCGAAGGGGACGGACCTCCGCGCGGTCGGCGACGATGAGGTGAAAGCGGTGCAGGACCGCACGGACGCGCGACCGCGCAGGGTGCCCGGCTACCGGACCCCCGCCGAGGTGTTCCGCCGGGTCCGCCCTCCCTGACGCGGCCCGGACGGAGCCCGGACGGACGCGACCCGCCCCGGCGGCGGCCCTGCGCTGCCCGGAAATCCCGCCTTCCGGCCATTTCCCCGCCCGGGCGGGGAAAATGGCCGGTGTTGCACTTCCGACTGGAAGTGGGGCCTCTTGAATGCACGAAGGGACCGCTTTCTTCAGATATGCATTATTTTTGACAGGTCCTCACCCAGATCCTTCAGCACCACCATCGCTGCGTTGCGACCCGGATAGCCGGTGATCGATCCTCCAGGATGCGTCGTTCCTCCAGTTTGGTAGAGACCTGGTATTGGCATTCGGTGCTGTGCCCAGCCAGGCGCAGGGCGCTGCTCTCCGGCAAAACTGATCGACCGGTCGCCACCGTGCGCGGCCCCCCGTATCATGTTTGGATTCTGTGATTCGATATCCACTGGCGACTTTGTCATTCGAGCCAGGATTACATCATCGGTAAATCCGGGGCAAAAACGCCGCACGGTTTCGATCAGGCGGTCGGCAAAGGCCTCCTTGCTTGCCTCCCAGCCAGATGGCCCAATGCCGGGAAGGTCATGGATCACATGCGTAAGCAACTTGACAGTGTGGTGCCCGTCTGGGGCACGGCTTGGATCCACAAGCGTCGGTGTCGCCACAAGCAACCACGCCAGATTGTTCGACAAACGACCGTCGTAGATGTCGCGACCCGATTGCACGAGATCCTCGATCCAGCCGGCATATCCCGCCGAGACCGCGCTGCGCGGACCGTGCCTGGTTTCAAAAACCGGTGGTTCAGACGTCGCAAGATAGGTGGCGAAAAACGGCACGCCGACATCGTACGTATCCACTCCAAAAAGGAAATCGTCACCCCAAGCGTCCTTGTGCGCCATTTCGACGAGATGCTTTACATGGATTGTGGAAATTACCCCCTTGCTTCCCCGAAACTCCCTCCCATCTCGCGTTCGGACTCCAACGCATCGGTTTTCGTCAAGAATCAGTTCTTTGACCCAGCTTTCGAAATGAAACTCCGCTCCATGGCTGGCGAGGAACCCGACCAGCGCATCAGTAAGTCGTCCTGACCCCCCTTTCGGAATCGACCAGCTCCTTGCCTGTCTGGATGCCGTGATCTGGTACGGGAGAAGTCCGGTTCCCGCCCGGTCGATCGGAACCGCCGTCTGAAATGCAATCCATCCTATGAACGCTCGTACATGCGGGCTTGTGAACTCGTGCAGAATCACATCTCGCGCACTCATGGCCATGCGCCGCAGCCAGATGCCGCCTCGCGGATGGTCACGAAACAGTTCTTTCATCGGCGGTGCCATACCCATCGGACCCGATCGTGCCTCTCCGAGAATTGGGCGAAGCTCATCGAACTCGCTGATCAACCGCCCATAACTGTCAGCATCGTTCTGGGAATATCTTGCAATTTCCGCAATGGTCGCATCAAGATCGAGCGACATCGTGATCTGCTCGCCATCCGGCAGCGCGACGTGGGCTACAGGACTGGGATGGAGGTAGGAGAGCCCGAACTTGCCGACCAACCCGAGTTCATCAAACCGGATGAGCGGATTCTGCAGAATCAGCGTATGGCCAGTGGAACAGGTATCGATCCCATACCCCGGACCCAGAATCTCTTCGGTGGCGCAGCCCCCTCCAGGAACCGGGCGTGCGTCGAGAACCACGCATGAATATCCGGCCTTTGCCAAATAGCAAGCTGTCACCAAACTGTTGTGGCCTGCGCCAGCAATCACGAAATCCGCTGTCACCATATCCCGTGGTCTCCAGTCTGTCGATTCGCAACCATAAGTCGCCCCAGGACAGCGCCGGTCTTTGAAGATGACGTGAGTATCCTGGATTTACAACCTTTTTCGCCGGCAGCGTCCAGGGTCTTCCACCGTCACTGGCTTTCTGAACGGGAACAGAATCTTATCCAAGGTGGATCTGGCCGCCTGAAGGAGGATTATAGGCCAGCGCCCCTGCACATGAAGCTTCAACTGATCTTCCAGCCGGCCAGATCGCGTCTCTCAGTCACGATCGCACAGAGGCCTTCCGGCGCAGCGCTGTCCTCGGAAACAGTGAAGGATATCCGTTGGGAGCCGCGATTCCAATGTGTACGACGACTCCTGTCTGGTTCAGCCTGCGGCCTGGAACCAGCGATGGCCCTGATGCCACTGTAAGGCGGCGCGACATCTAGCAAGGGAGATCAACATAGGTGCTGACTTGCCTTCTCCCCACCTCCACTCCGAAATGCCGCGCCTGCCAATACCCTCGCGGTTGGCTGGCATCCATCCTAGTGGGTCAGGCTGCGGTGGTGGTCCTTCTAAACAGTGGTCTCCCTTGTTCCTGACCGATTGGCGTCACCATGCGTCCTGGAAACAGGTTGCCGCCGCCCATGGTGTTGTACCTCGAGGTGGAACGGAGCCATGAAATGTTACCCAGCAAAGGTGTCTTATCAGATGCCTCCCAGCGGTCGCCCGCGCGGCTTGCGCAATGACCTCTTGGCCGATGACGCGGCAAAGTGGCGGAACTTCCCGTTGTGGGCTTACCAAGACATAGTCTTGCTCCCGCACAATCCAATGGTCATCGATTGGCGTGTTCTCCTGGAGGTGAACGAGCTCATCGCGGCGAAAGATAGACGGTTCATGCCTTTGGTTCCGATCCCAGAGCCTTTGCCAAGAGGCAACCCGCGGAAGGTTGGAATTGACGAATGCTGCGACCTTTTGTTTCTGGAAAAGAGTTTCCGCCTCACTTACACAAAATCCGAAATGTATATTTGGAGTATCGAAATATGACATTTGCTGCTGACTTATATGGCGCTGATCCAATTCCGAGCGAAGCGCAGGACGAGGTCAGCAGACTACTCGAGACGGGCGACCTCTTTCGTTACACATCACCCGAAGACAGCCCGGTTACGCTGCTTGAGAAGGAATTCGCCTCAACGATCGGGTCGCGATACGCGCTTGCCGTCTCGTCGTGTTCGGCGGCGCTGTTTCTGTCTCTAAGGGCGCTTGACCTGCCGCCAGAAGCGCGGGTGCTTATTCCAGCCTTCACGTTCGCGGCAGTCCCGTCCGCAGTTGTTCACGCCAACTGCATTCCTGTTCTGGTCGAGTCGAAATCCAACTTTCGTATCGACCTGAACGACTTTGAATCCAAACTCTCAGACAACATCGCCGCTGTGATGATCAGCCATATGCGTGGACACACAAGCGACATGGATGTGGTGATGTCCCTCGCCAATACCTACGGCATTCCGGTCGTCGAGGACGCTGCCCACTCGCTCGGGGCCAAATGGAATGGTCGCAACATCGGCACCATAGGGAAGATCGGATGTTTCAGCTTTCAGTCCTACAAGCTCCTGAACGCTGGCGAGGGAGGACTTCTCGTCACGAACGATTGCGAAACCATCGCACGTGCGGTCATCATGTCAGGCGCCTATGAGCACAACTGGAAAAAGCACCCAGTGCTCCATGACTGTTTCGCCAATTGGCAGAATAGACTGCCACTCTACAACATGCGGCTCGGCAATCTTTCAGCTGCTGTTGTCCGACCCCAACTCGCCGAAATCCCCAATAGGGCGCGTTATGGCAAGCGAAACCATGACTGCGTGGCCTCTCGACTCAATGACTCCCGCTGGCTTCATGTTCCTTCGCCTCTTGCCGCAGAATCCCGCGCACCGGATTCCATACAATTCAATCTGTTGGAGTTTTCCGACGCCGAGACGCTTGCGTTCCAGCGCGCAGCGGAACGGAGAGGCGTAAAGGTCCAGGTCTTTGGAATGTCAACTGACAACGCCCGTGCATTCTGGAACTGGCGCTTCCTGAAAGAGCTTCCCGACCTTCCTCAAACAACAGCAATGCTCGTCCGCGCCTGCGACGTCCGCCTGCCCGCCCAGCTGTCGCTTGACGAATGTGGCATGGTGGCCACTGCCCTGACCGGCGCGGCCGAGGACATCAAGGCCCGGTCTCGCGGTTAAAGGGCGAGTCTGCATGGCAAAGTGCCGTTCCTGCTTGCGAAAGACCTGCCTCCAGATCGACCTTAAAACCTGTTTCATGGCCCCTTCCGGCGTTGGCCAAGCGTTTCTGGCTATGCCACATGATCCGGCTTCCCTGCTTCGGACCTCGCTTTCGGTTGCGGTAGCCGCCGAATCGCGCCCTTTGGCCTGGCCATCATCAGCGGCACCTAGAGGAAAGGCTGCCCCTCCAACAGGCTGTCACTGCGCATTCAGCCGCGAAGACCACGTCAAGCGCAACGGAGCTGCAATCTCCGGCCAGCTGATGGCCAGCGCCGGTCATCGCGGGCAACCGGCAATTCTGGAGCGTTTCCGCCATAGGTCGAGACATTCGGCATCCTGACCTGCAATCGGGTCGTGACAGCATCCTGGATGGTGCTATTCTTCTGTCCAGATTGAACTCGGAGGCAAATCATGAAGATCATCTGGCTCGGCCATGGCTCATTCCGTATCGAGATCGAGGAACAGGTTCTCCTGATCGACCCCTGGTTAACCGGAAATCCTTCCCTGCCGGAAGAAAGCCACGACCAAGCGGTCACGGGAGGAACGCATCTTGTCCTGACCCATACCCATTTCGACCATGTGTGCGACATACTTCCGCTTGCACGCAGAATGGAAATCCCTGTCGTCGGCCAGTACGACCTGATGGGCTACTGGGAGGAACACGAACACATCCAGACAATCGGATTCAACAAGGGTGGCACTGTCGGTTTGGGCAACGTTTCGGTATCAATGGTTCCCGCGTCACACAGCTCAACGTTCAGCACCGAGGAAGGGCTGCGGACAGGCGGTTCCGAAGTCGGCTACATGATTCGGGGCGAAGACCATACTATCTATGTCTCTGGCGACACTGACATCATGGCCGACATGCAATGGATGGGCGACTATTACCGTCCCGATGTGGGAATTCTCAGTGCAGGCGGACATTTCACGATGGATATGAAGGGAGCGGCCTACGCAGCTAGAAAGTTCTTCAATTTCGATATAGTGATCCCATGTCACTACAGGACCTTCCCGATCCTTGAGCAGTCGGCGGAAAATCTGGTCAATGGCCTTCCTGGCGTGAACGTCATGGAGCCCGATGTGATGCAGGCAATCGTCATCGAACGGCGAACTGGCGTTACATGAATTCACGCTAAGGCCAATTGGTCAGCGAACCGCTGGATAGAGGCTCGAATGGTTCAGGAAATCAAATGGAATCGGGTGGCATGGATTCGGCCCTACAGAAAGCATGATCCAGATTCGGCATGAGGCCGAGCGTGGCTACATCGATGTCTACATCCGCCGCAGCTCATCGAAGAACTTGCGCAGGAGTTCCCCGCACTCTTCCGCCGCAAGACCCTCGTATACCTCTGGCACATGGTGGGTCTGTGGGTGCTGGAAGACTCGTGCGCCGTGCAGGACGCCCCCTGACTTCGCATCAGACGCTCCGAAAAACAATCGAGCGATCCGAGCATGGGAGATTGCGGCAGCGCACATCGCACAAGGCTCAAGGGTCACGTAAAGCGCATGTTCGGGTAACCGCTCAGATCCGGCTGCGGCGCAGGCCTCACGCAGCGCCAGAATTTCTGCATGTGCAGTAGGGTCGCACAATTCCCGTGTTTGATTGCCGGCGACACCGACGACCTTTCCCGCCGGGTCCACAACCACCGCCCCAACTGGAATCTCGCCACGCGCCGCGGCCTTTCGAGCCTCAGCGATCGCCCTTTCCATCTGACTTCTGAAGCCAACCATGAAACCCAAATGCACGCGATGAACGGCACACTCAAGGCACTTGGCCACGAAGGGGCTTCCCGCCGCAACACGCCATGACGGAAACGATCAAGACAGGTTCCCGGATCGCCAAGGTCATGTCCCGCGCCGGCGTCGCCAGCCGACGGGAGGCAGAGCGCCTGATCGCGAATGGCCGTGTTGCGGTGAATGGGAAGAGTGTACTCTCCCCGGCGCTCAACGTGTCGGAGGACGATAGGATCACACTTGATGGCAGACCCATAGGCACAGCCCAATCGACCCGGGTCTGGCTCTTTCACAAACCAGCAGGACTTGTGACAACGACCCGCGATGAGAAGGGCCGCAGGACCGTGTTCGAATCGCTCCCGGAATATCTCCCCCGCGTCATGCCAATCGGTCGGCTTGATCTCAATTCCGAGGGCTTGCTGCTGCTTACAAACGACGGAGAAATCAAGCGGCGACTGGAGCTTCCCTCCACCGGTTGGCTGCGAAAGTACCGGGTGCGTGTTCGAGGACAGCCGACAGAATCCTTACTGGAGCCGCTACGACGGGGACTGACCATAGATGGGGAACGGTTCCTACCGATGCAGGTCGCCGTCGACCGGCAGCAGAGAGCGAATGCCTGGCTAACCGTCGGTCTGCGTGAAGGGCGTAATCGGGAAATTCGACGCGCAATGGAAATGGCAGGCTTTGCCGTAAGTCGCCTGATCCGGGTGAGCTATGGGCCGTTTCAACTCGGAAAACTCAAACGTGGAGAAGTGCTGGAGGTGAGACCCCGCGTGCTTCACGACCAGTTGGGACTGGCGAAGGAACCCTCGGCTGGACCGAACGAACGAGCCAAATCTCGGTGATCACAGAGTAAAATCCAACTCCTTTGGGCGAAACCTCCCACCAGAGGTAACAGCAACCGAATTTCAGGTGAGATGCGTTGGCTCTCGCCATAGGGACTTCATCCTCTTGCCGCGAAGTCCTGTTCCTGTATGTCACTCGATCACGAAAAGTAGAATGACGGGGACCGGATAGATGGCAGAACTCATTACATTTGAAAACCTCGGCAACCTCTTGATGCTTTGCTTCCTGCAGGCCGTGCTTGGGTTTGACAACCTTCTCTACATTTCCATCCAGTCGCAGCGGGCACCCGAATCGCAGCGCAGGTCCGTCCGGTTCTGGGGAATCATCGTCGCGGTCGCGCTGCGTGTCGTACTTCTTTTTGCCATGATCCGACTCATCGACGCTCTGTCCGAACCCTTCTTCGTCCTTGACTGGGCCGGCTATCTCGAAGGAGGCGTGAATTTCGCCACTCTCGTTTTCGTCTTGGGTGGCGTCTTCATAATGTATACCGCAGTCACTGAAATCGCCCATATGCTATCATCTGAACATCTGGCGGCGGACCACGGTCGGGAACATCGAATGTCTGCAGCCCGCGCAATCGGATTGATCGTCGCCATGAACCTGATCTTCAGTTTTGATTCGATCCTCTCAGCGCTGGCCATCACGGATGTCTTTCCGCTGTTGGCGTTCGCAATCCTGCTTTCTGGAGTTGCGATGCTGGTTCTCGCCGACGGCGTCACCCAGTTTCTGGAACGAAACCGCATGTACGAGGTGCTCGGACTGTTCATTCTGCTGATCGTTGGTGTCGTCCTGCTTGGCGAGGCCGGCACAGCAGCGGCACACGCCACGCATGATGTCGACCTCCAGATACGTATTCTTGGCTACGAGTTGGTGCCCATGTCAAAGACAACCTTCTACTTCTCGGTCGTTGTCCTGGTTGCGGTTGAAGCGGTTCAGTCGCACTACGCACGGAAGCTATCCGCCAAACACCAAGCCGACCGAAGCAGCGCCATATAAGGCCGTTCTGGCCACAATCAAATCACGGAGGAATTCAGACCTGTCCCAATCCCTCTCCATCTCATGGCGATAAATTGCCTTCCCCAGAGCCTCTTGCACAATTACTGCGGTTCGGGCAGCCGCGGCAAGCCTTTCGGTTCCGCCAGGGTCGCGGCACCGGATCCGACGGGTGCCCGGGGCGTCTGCACGGGCCAGGGTGTGGCGGAATGCCGCAGTTGGTGGCCCGACGGGCGCCGTCCGCGCATGGCTGGCCGCGCCGTCCCCTCCGGGGCGGCGTCCGTGGCGGACGGATCTGCCGGAACGGACGGTGTCAGATGGTGAGCCGCATCAGCTGTTCCACCGTCAGGGCCAGCACGCCGAAGAACAGGTGGCAGGCCACCTTGGCGTGCCCACGGACGCGGACGTGCCGGGCACCGTAGGAGTCCTTCAGGGCCGAGTTCACCCGCTCGACGCTGGAGCGCTGCCGGTAACGGACGCGGTCGTGGCGTATGTGGCCCGCTTTCCGCTGCGCCAGCGCCTCTTTCCTGAGGCGCTCCTTCAGCGCCGCGTCGCGTCGCGGGTTGGTGTCGGTGATCGCCACGCGCCCCGTCAGGTAGGCGTGGAACCCGATCTCCAGCGAGTCGTAGGCCGCGTCCATGAGCTCGTAACAGTGGTCCACCCGCAGCGCCGTCATCCTCGAAAGAGGGATCGCGGCCTGGCTGTCGTGCAGCGACGCCGAGGTCAGGATGCAGCTGACGGGGACGTCCCCATCGGCCGCGTCGATATGCAGTTTGTACCCCCTCCAGCTCTCTTTGTACCCCTTGGCGTTGCGTTTCGTCCCGGTGTCGCAGGCTTTCGGCAACTCGGCGGCCATCTCCGCGGCGGTCATCCCGTCCCGCAGCTGCCGCTCCAGCCGGGTCGGCTCCCTCGGCACCTCCTCCCCCTTTTTCGGGCGTCCGCGCTTTCGCTTCGGCCGCTCCTGCGGCTTCGGCTTCGGCGCCGGCCTCTCCCGCCCGACGATCGCCGGCGGGTCCCTGGAGATGTGGCCCACGACCGAGCCGGCATACGCGGAGCGGACCAGCGCCTCGTGCATCCGCTCCGGCAGACGGGTCTCCGCGAACCAGGCGAAGGCGCGGGAGAACGTCGATTCACTGGGAACCTCCGACACGCGGGACCAGCCGCACAGGCGCCGCAGCGTCGGGTCGTACAGCAGCCGGTCGACCAGCACCACCGTGGTCGGCATGTCCCACACCGCCTTCGCGACGAAGGCCCGCGCCAGCGCCCTGCGGTCGGCGGGCGGGTTGCCGACGCCCCGGTGGCTGTAGTGGACGTGCCTTTCCACCTCCACCAGGTCCAGGACGGCGATGAACCTGCCGTGCCTCACGCCCAGCGGGCCGACCTCCCCGGCGAGGGACGGGAAAAGTTCCCCTTGAAACCGCTGCCAGGCATCTGATATGGATGATCGCAGGGACATGGAGCCGTCTCCCCGTATGTTGTGGCTGTAACACCCGCTCCATACCAGAGGGACGGCTCCATATCCAGGCCCCCGATCAGAAAAAAGCGCCCGTTTCCGAAAAAAAACCGCCTGATCGGGGAGTTCTGCAAGAGGCTCCCCAATTAAAGTTTGGTCGCCTGCTTCCCGCATTCTGGAACTCCGCAGCCGGATCCATGAAACAGGTCAACCGCGGAAATCCACGGCAACCGGATCCAATCGATTGCCATCCCGCCACCACAACAGTTGAGAACGTCCCGTGCGACCAGTTCAGCCTGCCAATCAAATGACCGAATCCGAATCGCTTACAGATCTGCTTAAACGACGGCATTCCTGCAGGGCATTCCTGCCTGACCCGGTTCCCGAGAGCCTCGTTGAGCAGATTGTCGCCTCAGCCGGCCGAACGCCCAGTTGGTGCAATGCCCAGCCCTGGCATGCAACCGTAACAAGACCTGCGGAAACCAACCGTCTACGCACTGCCTTATGCGCACATGTCCGATCCAAATCGGAGAATCCCGATCTCGCGTTTCCCGAACGATACAGTGGAGTCCACCAAGACCGCAGACGCGCATGCGGATGGGCGCTCTACGACGCGGTGGGAGTCGCGAAAGGTGACCGAAAGGCGTCGGCCAGGCAGATGTATGAGAACTTCCGGTTCTTTGGCGCGCCGCATCTCGCGCTGATAACAACCGAAGCGGAACTCGGGACCTACGGCGCGGTCGACTGCGGCGCATTTGTAACGGTCTTCACCCTCGCGGCGGAGGCGTCAGGTATCGCAACGATACCACAGGCGGCATTGGCAGCGTATTCGCCATTTCTGCGGGAATGGTTCAAGCTCCCCGGCAATCGCCAGATTGTCTGTGGGATCTCGTTCGGATTTGAAGACAGGGAGCATCCGGCCAACGCGTTTCGGACAGAGCGGGCACCGCTAAACGAAATCCTCCACTGGAGTGGCTGACATATTGCTGCAGCCGCTCAATCCAAATGGGCTGCGTAAAGACTCCTGCGGGTCAAGGTCTACTGTCATGGCGAGCCGGACACGCCCAGAACCAGTCTCTTCGGCTATCGGTGCAGCAGGCGGAACAGTGATGATCAAACCGATTGGCCTGCGTCAACCATGGGAAGTCGCTGCCGGGCAAGCACTTCGCTTTCAGGCCATTTTTTCGACTGGTCCGCCCAAAATCCCGCTTCGGGCGTTGCTCAAGTACCAGCTTAGCGATAGATCGCTGTAAATTCGATTGATAAGGTCGCCATGATACTCTGCTGTGGAGAAGCCCTGATCGACATGTTGCCGGTCGAGACCGCCGCCGGAAGACCGGCAATGGAAGCCTGTCCGGGAGGCTCGGTCTTCAATACGGCGATTGCCTTGGGTCGTCTGGGATCCGAATCAGGATTTTTCAGCGGTATATCGACCGACTTTTTTGGTAGGATTCTTCTGGATTCGCTGACGGCGTCAGGAGTCGACGCCTCGTATTCAGTAATTTCCGGCCGCCCGACAACCTTGGCGTTCGTCAATCTGGTGGACGGCCAAGCGACCTTCACCTTCTACGATGAGAACACGGCCGGACGAATGCTGTGCCCGGCTGACTTGCCCACCCTGCCCGAAGATGTTTCTGCGCTGTTCTTCGGAGGAATCAGCCTCGTGGTGGAGCCCTGTGGAAGCGCATATCAGGAGCTCATGGAACAAAAGGCCAAGACCCATACCATCATGCTCGACCCGAACATCCGGCCGAAATTCATCTTCGACGAGCCTGCCTACCGGGCGCGACTCAAACGGCTGTTCGCCATTTCCGATATAGTCAAGCTATCAGACGAGGACGTGGCTTGGCTCAAAGAGGGGTGCGACCCTCACATATTCGCAGTTGATTTACTGGACCTGGGACCGAAACTCGTCTGCGTTACCGAAGGAGAAAGAGGCGTTCATGCCTACACCAAGAATGCTGTCGTCCACGTCGAATCGCCTAAGGTTACGATCGCTGACACCGTAGGTGCCGGCGATACATTCAACGCGGGACTCCTGTCGGCACTGGGTAGTTCCGGTGCGCTGGCGAAATCCTCAATTGTTGATCTAGATGAGGTGACGATAGGGAAAGCTCTCACATTCGGAACCCGCGCCGCTGCGGTCACCGTGAGCCGTACAGGCGCAAATCCACCTTGGAAACACGAATTGTGAGGGCCCTTCTGCAACGCGTTTCCCATGCGTCCGTTTCCGTGGCCGATGAGACCTTGGGTGAAATCGGGGCTGGTGTGCTTGCGCTCGTCTGCGCGATGCAGGGCGATACCGAAGCAGATGCGGACAGGCTCGCATCAAAGGTCTGCAAGCTGCGGATATTTCGTGACGACGCTGGAAAGATGAACCGTTCCATTCGGGATGCAGGCGGTGAAGCACTGGTCGTCAGCCAGTTCACACTGGCTGCGGACACCAGTCGGGGAAACCGTCCAGGTTTCTCCAGTGCAGCCCCACCCGCTCAGGCCGAGCTACTCTATGAGCGCTTCGCCGCAGCTATGCGCTCCGAAGGCATCAGGACGGAACAGGGAAGGTTTGGTGCCGAAATGAAGGTTGCACTCGTCAACGATGGCCCGGTTACAATCTGGCTGGACGATTGATTTTCTGCACGAGCCCGGACTGGTACCGTTCATCAACTCCGAACGGCACCGGTCTTGAATGGACTTTCAAAGCCTACCTTACAGGATTCAACAGGTGGTTTCCGGCTTGCGCAATGTCAAGCCATCGTCAGAGTTAACCAAACCAAACTGTCAGGTGTGTCGATCATCATCTTGGGAAACCTATATGTGAACGACCAATTTGATTACTCCGCGTCCGAAGATTGACGAAACAGAACCCACCTGGCAATGATTCCACCGAGTCCAGAAAGGCCTAGCGACACAGAAACCCATGGATACCCGGCATAGGCGATCAGCACTGACGCAACGATCAAGGCCAGGCTGACGATTATCGAGCCCAGTATCCTGAGACGGTCGTTCGCGGCGGCGGCTCTGTAGCCATCATGCCGGATGTCCTGTTCTCGCTCGGCCATGCCGAGTATGCGCTCAGGTGCATCGGACAGGACTTTACCGTACCGCTGGAACTCTTCAGGTGTGGGAATGGGACCGGACGAGTATCTCGCCTCGGTCAGAACCGCTCCCCTGCTGCCTTCTTCGATGACCTCGCCATCGCCACCGCTTTCGACGACGGCGTTGCCGCTTTCACTGTCTGGTTCAGCCATGCTTGGTGTTGTAATCCGGCAGAACCTCGGAAGCTGCCTTGCGAATGTCGCCGCCTATGCGCTCAATGTCCTCCAGACGCCCTTGTCGCCCGGCATTGACCTCCGTAAGGCGCACGTCGCTTGGGTCGGACCACAGATCCAGAGCCACGTCCAAGATGTGCATTGCGGAACCGCCAGCCCATTTGGGAAACGCTGATTTCATCAGTTCCTCCACTTGATGGCAACATCTGCATTATACCCGGTTCAAGTCAGGAATAAAGGGGGATGCGCTAGGTGGAGATGACATTTCCGCGCATGGTCATCACTCTATTTCCATTGACCTTAGGCTAGATGCGGCATTGCATGGGCATCTGGCATGGACCACCGCCAACGCATAACGCAGGGACTTTAGATTTAACTCAGGCGGCCTCGTTTCTCAGGATCTGGTTCTCCACATAGTCGCGGAACTCCGCCGCTGAAGTGAAGCAGCGGAACCCGGCGGCGCTGGCGACTGCGAGAACCTCGACGGTTTCGTTCAGCAACACAGCAACCGGCTCGGTCAACCCTGGTTGCAGCCCCTCGGGCCAAGCGAGGTCGAACACCGCTACCTGTGCGCCAGTCGCCTCGTCGGCATGGTCGTAGGCTAGATGTCCACGTGACAGGTCGCGGTCTTCAAGCCAGTCGTTGAGTGCCTCCAGTTCCGACTCCTCTGCCTCGGTCGCAATTCCGCCCAGCGGGACCAGATCGGGTTCATCAGCCGCGGGCACGGGCGCAGCGAGCCATTTCGGGTCGTCGTGCAGAAGGTCGGCGAACCGCCTGTTCGTTTCCTCCGCCAGCAGTTCCCTGCGTGCTTCGAGAAAATCGCGGTAGCGCTCCACTCGCCATAGTGATCTGTCCGGCGGTATCCACTGCGAAGCGAGTGCACCGGGATGGGCTGCCTCCACTTCCTCGAAGTAGTCTTCCGGCAGGCGGTTGTTTATCGTCAGGTTCGTGTCCTTGGTCAGAAAACAGAAATTGGCCAGCGCGTTCACCTCCGTCCGGCCGTAATCCTCGTCGTACAGGCGGGACTTCGGAAAAATGTGATGCATTTCCAAGCGATGCATCCTGCCCAGCATGTCCGCCTTCAGCGGCAGACCGGTCCCCCAGTCCTTCGCTTCGCCCATGCGGGTCAGCATATATAGCACTGGGTAGAACCGCGCCCCGAGGCTCCAACCATGGAAGTTCCCAGGCTCTACCAGGAGCCCACCATGCCACAGGCGCAGTTGCTCGATCAACGCGTCCAAGCCACCCTCGGATCCTTCCAGCGCCGCGAGATCCTGGTTGATATAGGTTTCGGTCGAACCGGAAAACCGGCCCCACATTCCTGCCTGTACGAACCAGAAGAGCAGCTTGTCGCGTTCCTTGGCATCCATCGGCCGGGACAGCTGTTCCAGGTAGCGGACCATTACCGGCACGCCGAAGCGCCCGAACAGCACCCGGTCATGATCAAGGCCTAGCCGGTTGGCGATGAGGTTGAGACTGGCGTCGATCTGTTTGCAGGCGCGTGCGAGCCCGGTGCGGATGTCGGATGGGCCCTTACCGTGCAGGTGGCTGAACTTGGCTTCGCCCGTCAGAACGGTGTTGACTGAACGAAGTAGCCAGTCGAGATTGAATTGGTAACCTTTCTTGGCCCAACCATCCAGCTTCGCTTTCATCTCGCTCCGCGCCTCGGGCCATTCGGCGCAGATCTTCGCGAGCGCCAGATCACCCTTCGAGAGCTTGGTTCCTCCACTATTAATTCGGTTGAAGATGTCGACGACGATGTCAATTGACTTGTCCTTACCTGTCACTTCATCAACGTGGAGCTTGATATCCAGAATGCCCAGCAGACGGCTGATTCGAGCAGAGTACTTTAAAGCTTTGGTGCCGATATTCGGTTTCTCCGCAAGTGAGGTGATAAGTTGTTCGTTACCGGCATGCCCAGAAACCATCAACTTCGTAACATCGATCCATAATGGATCGTCGCGCATCTTGACTGGCTGGTAGAAGGAGAAATTCTCGTCTTCCAAGTGGAAGCGCAATCCGTGAAAGATTTCCGGATTGCCATCGAAAAAATCTGGTGCCTTGCCACGCACTATTCCGTATAGCGAGGTCATGCGCTGCTGCCCGTCGAGCAGCAGCCTGACGTTAGCGGGGGCAATCAGCCCGCTGCCGCGAAGGTCTGCGGTCTTCGCTTGCGTCACCCATATCAGAAGACTACCCACCGGATGGCCTCTGTAGAGCGAGTCGAACAGGCTGCGCATCTGGTCTCGGCTCCATACATAGCCGCGCTGGAACTCGGGCAGAGCCATTTCGCCCAAGTCGATGTGATCGAGAATAGTCGAGATTTTCATCGTTAGAGCCTGCCGGGGAGTGGAAGTGAATTGCGACCCCACCACACCAGTTACCGCACCTCTTTGCAACATCGTTTCACGGTCAGGTGTGTGTAGCGTTCTTCGCAGAGCGGCATGTCGTGCAAGGTTACGGATAACGGAAGTCCAGCGTCGTCTAGCAGTTTGATGCGATCACTCCGCATTGCAATGGAATTTTTTGAGAACATCATCAATTGGTTGATCAAGCGGTTTGGTCCGCTGGAGGCGTATCCCAAGTTGGTTGGTCACGCTGCAGCTGTGTGATCCGCCTTTCTCCGCGCCATAACCCACGCTCCAAGCCCGTTGCCCTGGATGTCAGGCCACTCGCTGGTTACCCCGGTCATTCGCGGTCCCGCCGCAGCGAAGGAACGGGACACTAGAATTTCGGAAGTCAACCAACCTGGGATACACTCGGTCTGGTGGCGTCCGTGCGGAGCGGTCGGCGCAGTTGGAGTCAGAGGCCGAATTGGTGGTAGCAAAATCACCAAGACGGGATGCCACCAGAGCGAGGGCGTGCGGATGTGCCAACTGTTCGTGTCGAGATTGTAGTCGACTGGCAGACAGGGAAGACCCGTCGGGAAACGCCCTGCTACAAAGGTCGACGAAATCAAGGACATATTTCACTTGCCAGCCTAGGTCCCAAGGCATTCTGTTTCCGACGGTCGGGGCGGGATGGGTGTAGCACAGGACTATCAGCTCCGGTCCGTTTCTTGAACCCATATTACTGGAAAGCGTGGCAGACCGATCATGCCAAAGCGGCATTACGAGAATTCTGGGCTACGTCCTCCGAAGTCGAAGCGGATCCGGTTCAAGGATCGGATTCTCGTTGACACAACGGTGGTAGCCATTGCCAACAACCGAGAGACCGTATGAAACGGCAAAGCACCTCGTGGACGAATTACTTGCGAGCCCTTGTGCCCCGCAGGTCGAACGGTCTTCCCGAACGCGGGTATTTCCTGATGGTTGATCTGGAAAGGGAGTCGCCCGGCGGTATCGAAATGTGACCGAAAAACGGCATACTGGGAGACCGTTCCATTCACCTATGTTCGCGTGTATGAGACTCCCGAAACGCCGCCGGGATCCGCTGTATTCTTGCGATGCGGAATTGGGCAGCCCCTATGTTGGGAGACAGGAGATGAACAGAAGCATGACCGCGATCATCGAACGCGAGATGGACGGCTATACAGCCCTCTGTCCGGAGGTGGATATCGCGAGCCAAGGCAGGAGCGTGGCGGAGGCGCGTCATAATCTCGCCGAGGCGCTCGCACTTTTTTTTGAGACCGCGCCTGCAGAGGAAGTCGACCGACGCCTTCGTGGGGAGAAATACGTAACTCAGATTGAGGTCGCGGTTGGTTAGCCTGCGTGTCCTGTCGGGGCGCGAGGTCTGTCGCATTCTTTCTGACCGGGGCTTCACTGAGGTCCGTAGACGTGGAAGCCACATCGCCATCCAGGGAGTTCGTGGTTCAGACACGGTGACGGTGCCGGTCCCCGATCATCGGGAACTGCGCACCGGCACGCCGCTGTAGATCATCCGGCAATCGGGTTTGCCTCGCTCAGCGTTTGAGAAGCGGCATTGAGGGCATGGAAAGCGGCCACATAGCCACTTGGTCGGAACGCGGCGGAACGATTTCCGACAATTGCCAGCATGCTCGGCACGCAATACAATCGCAGGAAGGGCACGGGAAATGAACTGACAAACCGGAATGGAACCCAGCTACGGGCGAGGATGCTTAGTTCAGTAACTCATGCCGCCCTGATCCTCGAAACGGCGGAAGACCATCATTTGGGCCATCCTGGAGATGCTTCCGAAGCGTGATGACGAATGGCACTATCTTCCAGCGGAGGCAGAGTGAACTATCCCGCGTTTGACGCGAGAAACCTGGAAATGGCCACTCACATATGTGATTCCCCTCATTCTCTATTGAGGGTTGGCATCCAACTTACATGCGACGGCTTCTGTGCGCGTCCATTCAGCCGGAATCTGTGGAGTCGCTGCGATCAGCTCCCGCGTATAGGCATGTTCCGGTGCCTGCAGGACCCTAGCTGTCGGGCCCTCTTCCACGATACGACCGGAATGCATGACCAGCACCCGATCCGTGATCGAACGCACAACGCCTAAATCATGACTGATAAACAGATAACTCAGCTGAAACCGACCTTGCAGTTCCGCCAGAAGGTCCAGAATGCGCGCACGGATCGAGACATCCAGTGCGGAGACGGCCTCGTCCAGAATTACCAGCTTCGGACGAATTACGATCGCCCGGGCAATGGCGATGCGCTGCCGCTGCCCGCCGGAAAACTCATGGACATACCTGTCCATGTCGCTCGCTGAAAGTCCCACCGCCTCAAGCGCTTCAGCCACACGTGCGCTTCGATCTGACGACGTAACAGGCACCAGATGAAACGGTTCCGCCACCAACCTCCCGACTCTGTGCCTCGGATTGAACGAACCATACGGATCCTGAAACACGACCTGCATTCCCGCCCTCGCCGCATTTACAGGGAGTCCCTCCATTCGAACTGCGCCTCCCTGTACCGCATCAAGGCCGAGAACCGCACGAGCCAGCGTCGACTTTCCGCATCCTGATTCGCCAACGAGACCCACGCTCTCTCCCTGACGTATGGTAAGAGACACTTCGTCGACCGCTCGATGACTCCCACGGGTGCCCCAAGGCACTCGCCGCCTAAGCGGGTAGTCCCGCACAACATTCCGGGCCTCCAGCACCGGACTTCCGATCACACAGGTTTTTCGCGTCGGCTCATGCGAGGAATCCCGCAGAAGTTTGCGTGTATATGGGTGTATTCCCTTGCGAAACAGTACTTCGGTCCGATCCGTTTCCACCACGCGCCCATCCTGCATGACGGCAACCCGGGTTGCCATGCCCGCGACCACCGCCAGATCATGGGTGATGAGCCATAGCGCCATTCCCTCATCCTTAACGAGGCCGCGCAGAAGTCTCAGGATCTGTGCCTGTGTCGTTACGTCCAACGCTGTTGTCGGCTCATCGGCAATCAGGAGTTTCGGCCGGAGCGCCACAGCCAACGCAATGCAGACGCGCTGGCGTTGCCCGCCACTCAACTCGTGCGGAAAACGGTCAAGCCCAAACCGCTCAGGTGGAAGGCCGACTCGAGTGAGCCTTTCATGAACGATGCGACGCGCCTCGGACCGCGAAGCTACACCGTGAACCAGCAGGGTTTCGGCGACCTGGTCGCCTATGTTCCTGACAGGATTCAGCGCCGTCATCGGCTCCTGAAAGATCATCCCGATCTCACGGCCGCGCGTTGCGCACATCCGGCGCTCCGACAGTCCCGTCAAATCGATCCCGGACAGAACCACTCTTCCACGTGTCGCCGCGCCCTTGGGGGCGAGCCCCATTGCCGCAAGCGCGGTCATGGACTTGCCGGATCCACTTTCACCGACCAAGCCGAACACTTCACCTGGACGCACCTGGAACGAAACATCCCTGAGAATTGGTGCGCTGTGAATGTCCATCGAAAGGGAATCGATCATCAGGACGGGTTCTGGTTCGTTCGAAGTTCCGGCTTTCCGGGCACTCTGGGTGGAGTCGGCCACCTCTCGCTGCCGGGAAAGTCCAATCATTGCCGAAACAGCCTCAGCCGTGGATCCAGAACGTCCCTCAAGCCATCACCCATCAAATTGAGCCCGAGCACCGTCAGGACGATCGCCATTCCCGGAAGCGCCGCGACGTGCGGGGCCAACGAGACCAGTGTCTGGCTTTCCGCCAGCATCCGCCCCCAGGAGGGCGTGGGAGGCTGTGCTCCAAGCCCCACATAGCTCAGACCAGCTTCGGCCAAAATCCCGAGCGAAAACTGTATCGTGCCCTGAACGATCAACAGGTTCGTGATATTGGTGAGAATGTGTTCAACGGAAATCCGCAACTGACCCTTGCCCGCCACGCGTGCAGCAAGCACGAAATCCAGCGTCCATAGCGACAGTGCACCACCCCTCGTGACCCGGGCGAAGACCGGGATGTTGAATATGCCTATGGCAAGGATCGCGTTGAATGCGGAAGGACCGAAGACCGCCGTAATCAGAATCGCTATGACCAGTGACGGAAAGGCGAAGACCATATCGTTGGTTCGCATTATCATTTCGTCGATCAGGCTTCCCCTGTTGGCCGCCGCCAACAGGCCGAGCGGCACTCCGACCAACATGCCAATCCCCACAGCAACGATGGCGACCGCTATCGAAGTCCGCGCACCCACCATCAGCATCGAAAGGATGTCCCGTCCGAACTGGTCTGTTCCAAGCAGATACCCATCGCCTGGAAGCTTCATCCGCTGGCCGATCGCCAGTTCGTCCACTGGAAAGGGTGTCCAGACCAACGAGATCAAGGCTGCGGCAATGAACACAAACGACAATGCAGCGCCGAACCACAGCTGGGCCGGTATCCTCATGCCGGGCGCCTCAGTCTTGGATCGATGGCCGCATAGGCCAGATCGACCAGAAACGTCACCAGAATCACCGCAAACACCAGCAGCATCACCACGGACTCAACGACGATCAGGTCGCGTTGGGTGATTCCCTGGAATATCAACCGGCCCAGACCAGGCAGAAAGAAGACGTTCTCAATGATGATTGCTCCAGCCAGGAGAAAGGAGAACTGCAGTCCCAAAATGGTCATGACCGGAATTAAGGCATTACGCAGGCCATGGCTCACCACTGCCTGTCTCCCGGAGAGACCCTTGGCTCGGGCTGTGCGCATGTAGTCCTGGCCGAGAACGTCCAGCAGGCCCGATCGCATGACCCGTGCCAGGATACTGGCCTGCGGCAGCGCAAGTGCGACCGCAGGCAGCGTCAGCGCCTTGATACCGGCCCAGACCCCCTCTTCCCAACCAGGGAAACCTCCCGCCCCGAACCAGCCCAGGCCGATGGAGAAAACGAGAACGAGCAGCATCGCGAACCAGAAATTTGGTACCGCGATCCCAAGCTGCGTTGCTGCCATAATTCCGTAATCGGTAGCACCTCCACGCTGGACAGCCGCTGCGACGCCAACTGGAATGGCTATGGCCGTCGAAAGCGCCAACGCGTAGATCGTCAACGGCAATGAGACCTGCAGCCGCGCCAACACCAGATCACTTACTGGGACCCGGTACGTATAGGATATGCCGAAATCCCCAACCAGCAGGCCGCCGACCCAAGTGAAGTACCTTTTTGCCATGCCGCCATCGAGGCCGAGTTCGGCACGTAATGCGGCCACAGCGTCTTCCGTTGCGTTAAGACCCAACATGAACGCCGCCGGATCGCCCGGGATCACCTCGATAACGGCGAATATGACAATGCTTGCCACCGCCAGGCTGACGCAGAGCGAAACCAGTCGAAAGAGCGCGTATCCAAGCATGGTTCGGACGTTAGGCTTACAAACTCATAACGTCCAGACGGCACCGACAGATCGCATGGGGCGGAACCGCTCCACAGCGAAAGTCGCCTCATTGCGGACAGTCGCCCCGGAGCAAGTTCTTCCGATGGCCGAGGCGACTGTCACCAGTTCAGGTCATTCCTGCCAGCTCACTCCGGTCAGATCGTTCGCTTGTGTCGGCGCGTTTGGCCAGAGCCCCTGAATCCTGGCGTTCGCGACTCCGGTCCGCGCCAGCTGGAACAGGAAGCCGTTAACGTAGTCCTCCGCGATCATACGCTGGGCAGTCGCCAGTATGTTCGACCGTTCGTCCGGATCGCTGGCGAGGTCCAGTTCCTTCATGAGGTTCTGGAAGTCGGGATTGTCGTATTGGAAATAGTATGTCGGCCGTGCGTAGATGTTAATGTCCATAGGCTCGGTATGGCTGACGATTGTCAGGTCAAAGTCCTTGCCCCGGAACACCTGCTCCAACCACTGCGCCCATTCAAGGTTGGCTATTTCCGTTTCAATGCCAACAGCACGCAATTGAGCCGCCACTATTTCGCCACCTCGCCGCGCATAGCTCGGCGGCGGCAACTTCAACGAGAGTGTCAGCCCTTCCATTCCCGCTTCGGCAAGAAGCGCCTTCGACAACTCGGGATCATACGCCGAGTTTTCGGTCAGATCGACATAGTCGGGATTGTGCGGGGCAAAGTGGGTACCGATCGGCGTACCATAGCCAAACATCGCCCCATCTATGATTTCCTGCCTGTTGATCGCATGAGCGATCGCCTTGCGCACCCGTACATCGCTGAGCGGCCCGGCCTTGTTGTTGGTTGACAGGATGGTCTCGCCCTCGGTCGATCCGATCAAGAGCTGGAACCTTGGATCCGCCTTGAACTGAACCAGTGTCTCTGGTGCCGGATAACCGGGAAACGCATCGACATCCCCGGCCATCACCGCCGCGAATGCCGCCGTTGGATCACTGATGAACCTGAAGGTTGCGCCTGCTAGCGCAGGCTGATCACCCCAGTAACCGGGATTTCGAACCAATTCGATCCTGTCGCCCTGAATCCAGCGGCTGAACCTAAACGGCCCTGTGCCGATTGGCTCGGTGGCCGCATGCTCGACCGTCTCCGGTGCAACGATAACCGCGTCGCCCCACGCCATATTGGTAATGAACCCACCGTTCGGTGCGGCCAGCGTGATTTTCACCGTCAGGTCATCCACAACCTCAACGTCCTCGATGCCTGCGAAAAGGGCTTTCTGGGCATTCGTCGAATCTTCGGCCCTGGCCCGATCAAGCGAGAACCTCACATCATCCGCTGTCATGTCCGACCCGTCGTGGAATTTCACGCCGGGGCGCAGGTGGAAGGTGTAGACCGTTCCGTCGTCACTGACACTCCAGCTTTCGGCCAGACCGGGTGCGACCGACCCATCCGACCTGTATCGAGTCAGCCCCTCGAAAACATTGGCGTAGACGACTTCGTCGATCGCAGCTGCGGCACCTCCGGTTGGATCTAGGTTCGGTGGCTCAAGCTGCATTCCGACAGTGATGCTGTCCTTTGCGATGGCTGCGTTCGTACCAAGCACCAACACAGCGGCGAAAACTCTCAATTCAGGTCTCACTTCAGTCTCCCTTTGGCAGCTTTTGGTCAATGATGGCCCGCATGTCACCCGAGTATACGGTCTGGGACCACGTCCAGAAGCACATTTACCTCGGGTACCGGACACCACGGTCCCGGAGTTTAGTGGCATCCTGTTCAACTTCCAAGATCACTAAGGACATAGTGGCCGGAGTACAGATCTTTTTCGTGGGTTTTCCGCCCCGAATCCGCTGCAGCAAAACTGGCAAA
This sequence comes from Paracoccaceae bacterium, assembly GCA_965203605.1. Lineage (GTDB taxonomy): Bacteria > Pseudomonadota > Alphaproteobacteria > Rhodobacterales > Rhodobacteraceae > JAPOUP01. The sequence continues at coordinate 1,628,596 of OZ241902.1, forward strand.
GCCAAGCAGAAGACTGTTCAGGAACTCCCTCTGCAGCCACCTGTCGATGCCCTGGAGGCCCAAGGCGGTCCGTGCATGCCTCCACCGCGTCCCTGACCCAAACGTCACACGCGATTCCAGCCTTTCCGACAGCCTGATGTCGGGCCTCGCGCTGTTCCTGACAGGATGCCATCACCGTCCGGACCGCCGGTGTCCGAGAGCCGGGAATCCCGCCTTCCGGCCATTCATTCCGGCCGGGCCTTGCCCTCGCTGCGGAAACGGCCGGTATTGCAGCTCGGACTGGAAGTGGGGCCAATTTAGGCGTTGAAGCGCACCGTGCCCTGCAAGGCTGCCCACATAAATTAAGCGCAGAGAAGAAGCGACATTGAGTATCCGGCTTTGGCTGGGCAACTCTGCTTTGTCGTCTTCCAAACCAACGCAAGCAGGGATACGCACTGCGAGCGCTACTTCATTCGTGCAGCAACCTTAACCGAGATTTCAATGTCCGATCAACCGAAGCCAGAAGCTCGTCCGGGAAATCCACTGGAAGCCGACCGAAAACCTTATCGACGGTCCGCCCTGACGTATCTCGGAGTTCCTCGAATGTCCCAATTACGGCATCCCGTGACAAACCTGATTGCACCGCTGTCTCCATAATGTGTCGCCCGACAATATTTGCCACCCTGTAGTGGTTCGACTTTCCGAAATGCATGGCAAGTCTGAAATCTTTACTTTCGAACTGACGCGCATCGATAGCGGGCTGCACCGTCAATACATCATAGAGGGGCGTCATACGGAAACGCCCCCCGGGCATCAGCCCAAGACTGAAGTTCTTTGCATGCCCATCAATCGCCCCCAGTAACCAGAACAGGACATTGGCCTTGAAAAAGTCATACCGGTCTTTGCTGGGTTCATCACTGCCCAGCAGAATATCCATTATGGCTGCGATACCTGGCCCACCGTCATTTTGGTACTTTTGTGTGGATGCGACAGAAAGCGCCTGACAGCAATCTTCCTGAGGCAGCCGAATTAGGCGTCCATCAGACGTCAATCGTCGATCAAACCGCTCGACAATCAACGCCTTCCTGTCGCCGAACTGGGCCATTTCCACACTCGCCGTACGCAGACCAGAACCATTCATCAGCTGTAAGCAGAGATATTCGTTCTCGACACTATTTGTGAGATCCACGCCGTTTGGAAGCCTGCCGACCTGCGGCTTGATAATATGGGTTGTTGGCGTGGTTCCTGTAGGTTTGATCCAATCGCCATTGTGAAGGAGCAGCGCTGTCTTTTCCTGAGCACCCGCAACTGATACCAAACCAAATTAATAATGTGCCCAGAACAAAGACTGAACATCATGCTGTGTGACACGGCAATATTCTGCGTGTGACCGGTGGCGCCGTCCTGTATCCTGTGCCTTGGAAACATGCATAAGGAGAGAACGGCATGCCTGCGAAAGTCATGGTGTCGCGCACCGACCACACACCCGGACACCTACGCGAACTGGCCCGGAAACACAGGTTCCGCGACCGCCGTCGCAGGCTGCGCGCGATCGCGCTGGTCACCGGGGGCAGGCTGTCGCGGACCGGGGTGGCCTCCGCCGTCGGCGTGGGCGTCCGGACGCTCCGCGACCGGGTCGTCCGGTACAACGCCGGTGGCCTGGACGGCCTTCGGGACGCCGCCCGGCCGGGGGCGCCGCCGAAGCTGGAAAGCGGGCAGGCCGGGGAGGTCGCGTCGTGGCTGGATGGGGGGCCGGACCCCGACGCGGGCGGGCCCTCCCGCTGGACCGTCGCCGACGTCCGGGCGCGGATCGCGGGCAGCTTCGGGTGGGGTGCACGCTGGAGGGCGCGCGCCGGCCGGTGCGGAGGCTGGGCTTCCGGCACATGTCCCCGCGGCCCGTCCACCCGAGGGCGGACCCCGCCGCCCGGGAGGGATTCGGCGGGGATTCCGTCCGGTTGGCGCGGGAGGCGGTGCCCGACGGCGTGGCCCCGGAGGATGTGCCCGTATACCTGCAGGACGGGGCGCGGGTGGGACAGAAGGGCATGCTGCCGGGGGTGTGGGCGCGGAAAGGGACGCGCCCGCGCGTCGTGCGGGACCACCGGTACGGACACCTGTACCTGTTCCCCCCCGCCTGCCCCGCCACCGGCGACGCGGTCGGGCATGTCTGCGGCAGGGCCAGCACCGGGGAGACGGACCGGCACCTCCGGGAGATCGGGGAGCGGGTCCCCGCCGGAAAGCGCGCCCTGGTGGTCCCCGGCGGGGCGGGCCGGCACCGGTCGGGGGACCTGGGGATCCCCGCCAACGTCTCCCTGCCCAGGCTGCCGCCCACGGCCCGGAACTGAACCCGGGCGGGACGGTGTTCCCCCTCCTGAAGCATCGGCATTTCGCCAACCGGGTGTCCGCAGGCGCGGAACATGTCCGGGAGGTGGTCGAGCACGTCTGGGACGCCTTCATCGGCCGGAAGGGCGAGATCACGTGGATCACCACGAGGGAATGGGCGGTGCCGTGAGATCAGGGGCGCCTATCGGCAATGATTTATTTGGTTTGGTATGAAATCCGGAGATCATTCTCGCGGCGAATACCCAACGGTGCGGCGTCGAGGTCTCCGAGGATTGCCGCGATTTGCGCTTCATCGACCCGCTCACCAGTGAGTTCGGTAGCTGGTTGTGGCTCCTGGCCATCGGGTAGAAACTGCAGTGCTCCGATGCAATCGCGCCCGATCTGCGACAGCAGGCTAAAGACGTCTACACCCTCGGCCCCGACACGTTCCGCGATCCGTCGGCGGATGAGGTCGCTGTCGGGCAGTAGGTTTTCAAATACAGCCAAAACAGGTGCGCCGCGGTAGCGGCTCTCCTGCAAGGGCAATGACAGGGATACCGGAAGTCGATGTTCCCATTCGAGCCAGTTTTGCGCGTAGGCGAAACTCACACCGCCTCCCGGTTCGCGGACCAGTTGCCCCACGAGCCGAGAATTCAGAAACACATTCAATGGGCTGTAGCTGCGCTTGCGACCCATATCAGAGAATATCCTCAAACGCGTCTGACGCGCCCTTGCTGCGTTCCGTCACAGTGATTTCAAGTTCCAGCGCTGCCATGAGATCGAAGACCGTTTCCAGCTTTGTGCCGCTGTTGCCGTTTTCAGTCCTGGAGATCGTTTCCTGCCAGACACCGCTTAAGGAGGCCAGTTGCTTCTGGGTAAGGTTCTTTTGCTTACGGACCTGACGAATTGCGTGGCCCATATTTCTTGGCGTACGAGCCTCTTGCACAATTACTGCGGTTCGGGCAGCCGCGGCAAGCCTTTCGGTTCCGCCAGGGTCGCGGCACCGGATCCGACGGGTGCCCGGGGCGTCTGCACGGGCCAGGGTGTGGCGGAATGCCGCAGTTGGTGGCCCGACGGGCGCCGTCCGCGCATGGCTGGCCGCGCCGTCCCCTCCGGGGCGGCGTCCGTGGCGGACGGATCTGCCGGAACGGACGGTGTCAGATGGTGAGCCGCATCAGCTGTTCCACCGTCAGGGCCAGCACGCCGAAGAACAGGTGGCAGGCCACCTTGGCGTGCCCACGGACGCGGACGTGCCGGGCACCGTAGGAGTCCTTCAGGGCCGAGTTCACCCGCTCGACGCTGGAGCGCTGCCGGTAACGGACGCGGTCGTGGCGTATGTGGCCCGCTTTCCGCTGCGCCAGCGCCTCTTTCCTGAGGCGCTCCTTCAGCGCCGCGTCGCGTCGCGGGTTGGTGTCGGTGATCGCCACGCGCCCCGTCAGGTAGGCGTGGAACCCGATCTCCAGCGAGTCGTAGGCCGCGTCCATGAGCTCGTAACAGTGGTCCACCCGCAGCGCCGTCATCCTCGAAAGAGGGATCGCGGCCTGGCTGTCGTGCAGCGACGCCGAGGTCAGGATGCAGCTGACGGGGACGTCCCCATCGGCCGCGTCGATATGCAGTTTGTACCCCCTCCAGCTCTCTTTGTACCCCTTGGCGTTGCGTTTCGTCCCGGTGTCGCAGGCTTTCGGCAACTCGGCGGCCATCTCCGCGGCGGTCATCCCGTCCCGCAGCTGCCGCTCCAGCCGGGTCGGCTCCCTCGGCACCTCCTCCCCCTTTTTCGGGCGTCCGCGCTTTCGCTTCGGCCGCTCCTGCGGCTTCGGCTTCGGCGCCGGCCTCTCCCGCCCGACGATCGCCGTGGAGTCCCTGGAGATGTGGCCCACGACCGAGCCGGCATACGCGGAGCGGACCAGCGCCTCGTGCATCCGCTCCGGCAGACGGGTCTCCGCGAACCAGGCGAAGGCGCGGGAGAACGTCGATTCACTGGGAACCTCCGACACGCGGGACCAGCCGCACAGGCGCCGCAGCGTCGGGTCGTACAGCAGCCGGTCGACCAGCACCACCGTGGTCGGCATGTCCCACACCGCCTTCGCGACGAAGGCCCGCGCCAGCGCCCTGCGGTCGGCGGGCGGGTTGCCGACGCCCCGGTGGCTGTAGTGGACGTGCCTTTCCACCTCCACCAGGTCCAGGACGGCGATGAACCTGCCGTGCCTCACGCCCGGCGGGCCGACCTCCCCGGCGAGGGACGGGAAAAGTTCCCCTTGAAACCGCTGCCAGGCATCTGATATGGATGATCGCAGGGACATGGAGCCGTCTCCCCGTATGTTGTGGCTGTAACACCCGCTCCATACCAGAGGGACGGCTCCATATCCAGGCCCCCGATCAGAAAAAAGCGCCCGTTTCCGAAAAAAAACCGCCTGATCGGGGAGTTCTGCAAGAGGCTCGTACGAACGAGATGTTTCATGATCCCTCTCCTGCTACAGGTATGATCTATAAATCATAAATTGAGAATATGGCCACAGCATCATATACCTGACCCCGCCGCAGGCGCCGGCTCTGGCACGACAAGTCCTTGAAACGACAATATCCACAAGCCGACGATTGATGACGTGGCGACCCAACCTCGTGTGTTCAGAGAATCAGAAATGGAAGAAGGATGTGGCTGTGGAGAACTTTGGCGCGTCTTTCTGTGGAAAACATGCCCGTTGCTTTCCTCCGTCCCTCCGGTTCATTCCTGTGGCGGGACCGCCGCGGGCACCTGCAGGGAGTTCAGGAGCCATGCGTGGGTGACGGAGGCGCTCAAAACTCAAGGCCGCGGCCCTGTTCGTGACGCCCTACCACTCCCACGAAAGGGGGCCGACCAGTCATACGGACGGGCGGTTGCTGGAATGACTCCCGAAGGGAACGGACCTGCGCCGAATCACCGACGCACGAGGAAGGTCGACCGGATTTCGCTGGCGCGTCGAATCGAACCAAACGAATACTGTCGCGACAGGTCTAATTTTGCCACCAATAGTATTCAATCCATTGATTTTATGCAATAACAATATGATCCAGCCGTCATGTTTTCCACGTCGGCGCACCACATTTTCCCACCGAAAGTTGCGATTCTTGCCTTCAGAGGATCGAATCCAGCTGCTCGGCGAGGGGATCCGGGCGTAAGACTTGGATTTGCGGGCGAATCACCCACGAAAACGGCCTCAGGCCGTTTTCCCGGAATCTGGCCGGAAAGACCGTATATCGCGCAATTTCAATGACTTGAAGTCAGGCGGCAAAAAAATGTGCCTGTCGCGTCAGATACGCTCCCTCCCCACGGGACATCAGCCGTCCAGGGCACTGACCGACAGTGCATCGGAGACGGGACTCCGGCCTCCCAGCCATCTCCTCCGCCCAGGCCGTGCCGTAGCCCCGGCAATGGCCAGTGCCGCACTCCCGAATGGACATGGGCCACCCGCATCACACTGTCCCCCCGACCGAGCCTGACCACGTATCTTCGAAAGGCCCTTCATTTCAGACCCAGATTGCCAAGATCATCGATGTGGCGCAGGATCTCACTCACACCCAAGCCATATCTAAGCTGCGAAAACACATAGGTCCTCCCACCTCGCACCCTTTCCGCGTCGCGTTCCATGAATGCAAGATTCGCATCGACATAGGGAGCCAGATCCGTTTTGTTTATAACCAGAATGTCAGAGCGGGTGATCGCTGGCCCGCCCTTTCTCGGAATATCCTCTCCAGCCGCGACATCTATGACATAGATCGTCAGGTCGGCAAGTTCGGGAGAGAACGTCGCCGAAAGATTATCGCCGCCTGACTCGATCAACACCAAGTCAAGATCGGGATGCACATCACAAAGATCGGCAATCGCCGCTAGGTTGATCGAAGCGTCCTCGCGGATCGCTGTGTGCGGGCAGCCGCCGGTCTCAACCCCCATTATCCGGTCAGATGACAGCGCCTGAAGCCGTACGAGGGCCTCAGCGTCCTCCTTTGTGTAAATGTCATTTGTCACAACAGCCATCGAAAGCCTGCTGCGGAGAGCCCCGCAGAGACTGGCGGTCAGCGTGGTCTTTCCAGCACCAACCGGTCCACCAATCCCAATGCGAAGAGGGCCGTTCGGACTTTTCATGTACGGAAAATCCTCGAATCCTGGGTTTCGTGACACATTGAAGCGATGTCTGTCAGAAAGGCAGTGGACGCTAGATCTGCCAGATTTCCGACGCTCGTCCCTGTCGCAACGTCCGGGCAGCGCAGTGTCAGCCTCCGAAGGATGGCCTGCCCTTGCCGCTGACCAACGGAAAGCAATCTCTGTCCAGCAGCGACAAGGTTTGACAGAAATGCATGCAGGTAGAGTTTCTGGGTGAGTTCCAGCGGCAGGTCACGCTGGGCGGCTGCGGCGCCTAGCGCAACCGGATAGGTCAACTGCGTCGCCTCAACACCCCAAATCTTCAAAGCCTCGCCAAGAGCGTTGCCCTGTGCATCCGTCTCCAATCGCCGCTCAGCGGATGCGGCAATGGCACGTGCTGTCTGGTCAACCAACAGAAGATCCTTGCGCGATTCGGCATTGAACGCGCAGGCCAGAAGCAGGGAATCCGTATAGCCAGTGCCAAACAGGAGGACGTCTTCCAGCCACGCTTCAAGGCTGGCCCCATCGTTCACCCACCCTTGATTCACCGCACCTGCCAGCCCATGACTGTAGGCAAAGGCACCCACCGGAAAGGCCGGGGAAAGCCATTGGGTCAGGGTTAGAATCTGCATATCAGTGTACATGGGGATGGATACGGCCGTGACCGTAGGCCCCACCTTCTGGACTGAAGGGTCCGGTCACTGCAGCGACAGATGCCCCAAGTCTCTGCAACATGTCGCGCATCACGTGATTTCGCGGAATCAATAGCCGGTTGGCTTCGATCTGGCAAGGCGTGTGGCGATTGCCGATATGCCAGGCGAGCCGGATCAGATCGCCCGTAACTTCGAAAAGCTCCTCCTCTGCTGGCATGATGCCGACAGAGCGACCATCATCCAGGATGAACGCTTGGTGTTGATAAACGGAGGTCATCCGGGGCAGATCCACGAGAAAACTCAGACCGCTTGCGGTGGTCAGCACCCTGCGACGCAGCAGCCGCGCCTCATAACTCAGAACAACCAATTCATCGGTCTGTCCTGAACGCTCCACCTTTCGACTGACGGGAAGAGTCATTTCGGGCTCATCAAAACATGAAGTAGCGCTGCGCCATCGGCAGAGTTTCGGCAGGTTGGCATGTTAGCAGGTCACCGTCCGCACGGACCTCATAGGTCTCGGGATCCACCTCCATTTCCGGGGTAGCGTCGTTCAGAACCATATCCTTTTTGCTGACCCCACGCGTATTGGCGATGGCAAGCGTCGCCTTGGCAAGACCGAGCCTGGCATCAATGTCAGCATCCTTCGCCGCAGCACTGACAAAGGTCACGGCCGAGACCTCGACGTTTCTGCCAAAGGCACCGAACATGGGACGCGAATAGACAGGCTGCGGCGTTGGGATCGATGCATTGGGATCACCCATCTGTGCCACGGCTATGCTTCCGCCAACAATCACCATCTCAGGCTTCACGCCAAAGAAGGCGGGATTCCACAAGACCAAATCGGCGCGCTTCCCTTCCTCGATCGATCCGATTTCATGTGAGATCCCATGTGCTATGGCAGGATTGATGGTGTATTTTGCGATGTATCGGCGCACCCGGTAATTGTCGTTGTCACCTGCCTCTTCCTTAAGACGCCCCCTCTGTTTCTTCATCTTGTCCGCAGTCTGCCATGTCCGTATCAGGACCTCCCCTACCCGGCCCATTGCCTGACTGTCGGAAGCGATGATCGAAAACGCGCCCATGTCTTGAAGAATGTCCTCGGCCGCGATGGTCTCGCGTCTGATGCGACTCTCTGCGAATGCCACATCTTCGGGAATCGATCTGTCAAGGTGATGGCAGACCATGAGCATATCCAGATGCTCCTCCACCGTATTGACCGTAAACGGCCGCGTCGGATTCGTTGACGCCGGCAACACATGATTCTCGCCGCAGATCCTGATGATGTCCGGGGCGTGTCCACCCCCTGCACCTTCGGTATGAAAGGCATGGATCGTTCGGCGTTTTATCGCGGCCAAGGTGTTCTCGACGAAGCCGCTCTCGTTGAGCGTATCGGTGTGAATCATCACCTGGACATCCATCGCCTCCGCAACCGACAGACAGCAGTCAATGGCTCCCGGCGTTGTCCCCCAGTCCTCGTGCAGCTTCAGGGCACAGGCCCCCCCGATGACCTGCTCTTCGAGAACAGCCGGAAGCGAAGCATTGCCTTTGCCCACAAATCCAAGGTTCATGGGGAATGCATCGGACGCCTGCAGCATCCGACCGACATGCCAGGGCCCAGGTGTACAGGTGGTGGCCAGAGTACCATGCGCTGGCCCGGTACCGCCACCGAGCATGGTTGTCAGGCCCGAATGCAGTGCATCCTCGATTTGTTGCGGACAGATGAAGTGCACATGGCTGTCACAACCTCCGGCCGTCAGGATTCTGCCTTCACCGGCAATCGCCTCCGTTCCCGCTCCTATGATGATATCGACACCGGGTTGCGTATCGGGATTACCTGCCTTGCCGATTTTGGCAATCCGTCCGTCCCGCAATCCAACGTCGGCCTTGTAGATATCAGTGTGATCAACAATCAGGGCATTGGTGATGATGGTATCCACCGCTCCTTCTGCCCGCGTGGCCTGCGACTGTCCCATCCCATCGCGGATGACTTTCCCACCACCAAACTTCACTTCCTCACCGTAGATTGTAAGATCGCGTTCGACTTCGATGAAGAGATCGGTGTCGGCAAGTCGAATCCGGTCGCCGGTTGTAGGACCGAACATTGCCGCATAATCTGAACGCATTACGCTCGCTGGCATAGGGTTTCCTCCATTTCGCAATCAGGAGCAGAGAGGCGAGTCGTGGCAAATGCTCTCCCGCGACATTCCCATCCCAACCGACGGTAGCGGCCATAAGCGCATCATAACGCTCCCATGACGCGCTGGTTAAACCCAAAAACCCTGCGTGCGCCACCAATGGGGATGAGATGCACCTCCCGGCGCTGTCCTGGCTCAAAACGCACCGCTGTTCCCGCGGCAATATCGAGTCGCATGCCCCGCGCTGCGGCACGGTCAAATTCCAATGCGCCGTTCGCCTCGCCAAAGTGATAGTGCGAGCCCACCTGAATTGGCCGGTCACCGGTGTTGGCGACCATCAGCGTGATTGCCTCGCGTTCGGCATTCAGTGTGATGTCGCCCGACCTGACGATGATTTCACCCGGGATCAATTGCGCACCTTTGGGTTTGAGTGGATTGCAAGGGCACAACGAGAGGCAATGAAGGGACCGTCAGTCAGATCTTCTGCGAGATGCCGACGGCGCAGCTGTGGCCCATCTGCGCTGAAAGGCGGTGCCAGGAACGGAATTGGTGGATAACAACACATAGCCTACGCCATCAGCGGATCGGATTGTGAACGGTGACGAGTTTTGTGCCGTCCGGAAAAGTCGCCTCTACCTGAACGTCGTGGATCATCTCGGCAACGCCTTCCATACACTGATCCCGGGTGATGATTTCGGCTCCCACCTGCATCATGTCGGCAACCGAACGGCCATCGCGCGCGCCTTCGACCACAGCATCGCTGATCAGGGCAATCGCCTCGGGGTGATTGATCTTCACACCGCGCGCCAACCTCCTGCGGGCGACTTCGGCGGCCATGGCTATAAGAAGTTTGTCCTTCTCGCGCGGGGTCAGGTTCATCTCAGATATTCCAGCATCGGGGTAGACCATCGTGGCTCAGGTGGTTCAGTATGGGGACCAAGCTTGAACGCATATCATTGCTGTCACGGGCAAGCAGTCGCATGATCAGTACGTCACTATGGAGCATGCTAGCTCCCGCGTGCCGGGGCAGCATCTGGCGTAGAACTTCGCATTGCATCTCGGCATCGGGAGCGACATAGACCAGGGAGGCCATGGCCCGCGCCCCATCGGCCACACCCGGACGATCCAGCTGAGCCTGTGCGTCGCCTGACAGATGGACAAGATCCAGATAGATGGGAAAACCCGCACGACGGATTTCAATGCGGTCCTTGAAGTCGACAGAGTTCAGAACCTCTCCCATTTCAATGCGGCCGAAGACCAACGGTTCCGAGAGCAGCAGGGTGGCCGTTTCCTGCAGATCGACCGTTATCGATCGCTCCATTGAACAGCCGTTGAAGAGAATCGTTTCCTGAGGCAGCCAAAGCAGACGTGCGCCGTCCGCAACCTCCAACCGCGTCTCGACCGATCCCTTCTCGCCACGCCGGGCACGATAGATCCTTTCAGCCGCCTGAGTTGCAATTGTCAGCGTGGTCTCCGCTTCAGCGCAAGCGTTGAGCAACAGGTGGTCACCACCGGCAACGCCCCCGGCACAGTTCAGAACGACGGCCTGCAATTCCGTGCCGATGTATCGCGGGAAAAGGCACTTCAGAGATCCTGAATGTCGCAGCTTCCGCAAAGTGGTTCCACGGTCTCCCGCTCTGACAACAAGCGAGACCTCACCCTCCATGCGCGGCAGGCCCGGAATCGCGACCTGCAGTTGGTTTGGTAACACTTGGATCGTTTGTCCTCCCAAGGCATCAACTCAATTCCCTTTCTGATGCGACAACTGTCCATGTCTCCACAAAATTGGAATTCGTGAGATTGCCAAGCCGCCCAGTGCCCCAAATTTGCGCGATTTTCGCACTTTCAGATGAATAATTGGGCAAGAAGCGGCTTATCCCGGCGACTGGGTCACTCCAGCAAACTGCGGTTGCTCAGATGCGTCCTGGTCGGGGAATCCGGCAGGAAGAGACGTCCAGATGTCGGGCGCTCTGCTGGGGACTGACCCGTCTTGGGCGGTTTCGAACCGTGTGGACTGCGGAACGGTTTCCGGACGGCGGGCGCAGGCATCGACATCCAGAACAGGTTCATTAGCCAATTGCACGGTACCGAAACGTCTTGTTCCCGTCGATCCGGCAATTGGAATTGACGGCCATCATTTTGCTGATCGTGGCATCAAACAGAGGCGTGGCCGTCCTTCCCGACCGGTTTCCGTGGAAGGTAAAGCTCGATTCCGATTGTATGATTCTGCCGTTGACCGAGAACGGCATCACGCGGCGGCCTATGCGGCGACGCGTGACAGCGGCACGAAGCGGCCGTTCAAGGCGAGCCTGACACGGGCAGAACCGCTAAGGATTCGGCGCATGCCAGCCTGACGTTGGCGCGTCCGCGCCTGCGACGCCTGAACTGAAAGGCCCATACAAAAGTCCAGCATGCTGTGCACGGCACTCGCACTACTGCATGATCATGCCGCCGTCGATCATGATGAGTTGGCCAGTCATATAGTCGCTGTCGTCTGAGCACAGGAACGCGGCCGTGCCTTTCACGTCGTCCGGCGTCGAAAGCTTCTTCATCAGGATCATGGTGTTGGCGAGATGATCCATCGACTGGCCTTCTTTCTCGAACATGCCGATCTCAACCAAATCCTTGTCAAGCTGCTCCCAGAGTTCGGTCTTCACCACGCCTGGGCCATAGCCGTTGACGGTGATCCTGTGCTCCCAAAGTGCCTTGGCGCCGCCGATGATCATGGCCAGAACGGCGTATTTCGAACAGCAGTAGGGAATGACATCCAGAAACGCCGTGCGCGAAACGATCGAGCCAACCGGAATGATCTTGTACGGATGATCTTCCATCGGTCCTTGAGCGATCATCTGCCGAGCCGCCTCCTGCATGCCAAGAAGAACACCTTTGGCGTTGATGTTCATTATCATGTCCCAATTGTCCTCGTCGATGTCCATGAACATGCGGGGCTTGTTCACGCCGGCATTCAGAAGAGCGACATTGATCGACCCGAAGGCTTCGACGGTGTGGGCGACCGCAGCCGCGTTGTCTTCGCGTCTGGTGACGTCCATCCTGACGGCCACCGCCTGACCATTGCCGGCGGCGTTAATGCGTCCCGCCACTGCCTCGACACCATCAAGGTTGATGTCGCCAACGCAGACATTCGCACCTTGCTGCGCAAAAAACTCCGCGTTCGCGGCCCCCATGCCTTGTGCAGCTCCCGTAATGAGAATGTTCTTTCCAGCGAGTCGTTGCGTATCCATCTTGCGACCTCCCAAGGATGTCTGTTCGGTAACTTGCCTAATGATATCGCGATGCAACCATCACCCGGAGTTGGATTTTGGTCCAGTACGGATCAATTCCGTCCACAATGGATTAAATTGCGGAATACTGAAGTCGCTTAGTTTGACAGGATTCCTCCGGTGAAAAGGACTCGTTTAAATTCCTGAACGGAGGACGTAATGACATATTCTGGGAAGATGATACGCAACATGATGGTCGGCGCGATGGCCTTGGGTGCCACAGCGACCACATCGTTTGCGCAAGACAAGCCGTCTATCATCTCGTTTAATGGCCCGGCTGGCGAGGCCTATATCGGCCGGTTCATCAAGGGCATCAAGGATACTGCCGAACTGAAGGGCTTTGAGATCCAGGTTTTCGAAAACCAGTTCAATCAGGCCGAGCAGGACCAGCAAGTTCAACAGGTTCTGGCTGCTGGCGTCTTGCCGGACGTCTTCATCTGGTGGCCGTCTGACGCCGTCGCAGGCCTCGGGTCTTTGCGTGCGCTTGCCAAGACAGGTGTTCCTGTACTGAAGATCAACCAGCTTCCGAACGAGCAGGACAAGCAGTACATATTTGGTTACGCCGGCCCCGATGACCGCCTGCGCGCCCGGAACGCCGGCTACATGATGCGCGAGGCCGCCGCCGCCAAGAAGGCCGCGGGCGGCGAGGGCTTCAATGTTCTGGTGTTGAGCTACCCTCACAGCTATGGAGGCTATGGCCTGTCGATCAACGCATTCAAGGAAGCGGTCGCTGGCTCCGATCTGAACATCATCGGAGACGTTGACGAAGGCTTCGGTCAGGCCAACGGCTACAAGGGTGCCGCGAAGGCGATAGCGGCACTGCGCGACGAAGGCATCCACTTTGTCTACGGGATGGACGACGCTATCCTCACCGGCGGCATCAAGGCACTGGAGGAAGCTGGTTACGTCATGGGCGACGACGTGGTCGCCGTCGGCACCGTCTGCAATGGCGACAAGCAGTTGATTGAGGAAGGCAAGCAGTTCGGCACGACGCTCCAGTCACCGCTGCATGAAGGCCAACTCGCAATCAAGATGGTCGAGGAGTATCTCGAAACCGGAGAACTGGAGAACTACATCAACTTCACGCCGAACCCGGCCGTAACCGCGACCAACATCGAAACCGTTGCGCTGCGCGGATACGACGGTAAACTCTACGGCATTGACGAGCTTCGCTCGGGTGCCTGGGGCGGCTAGATCCACAAGACCCGCAGGGTGCGCCCTAGCAATGGGCGCCCCTGATTTCCGCTAAGAACAGGAGTGTCCCGACTGGATGGGGATGGGGGCGATGGCGGAACAGATGGTTCTTGGACTCAAGAACGTGAGCCGCGAATATGGTGCGATTCAGGCGCTGAAAGGCGCGAACTTCGAAATCGGACGTGGCGAAGTCATGGGGTTGGTTGGCGAAAACGGCGCCGGAAAGTCCACATTGGTCAAGATCATCGGCGGATTCGACACCGGTTTTACAGGCGAATATCTCTACAACGGCGAATTCCGCCACTTCAGCAACCCGACCGCCGCCGAACATGCCGGTATCGCCATTGCGCAGCAGGAACTGAGCCTCATCCCTTCGATGAGCGTTGCCGAGAACATTTTCTTGGCGGGTGACGGCGTCCCTCATATTGCTTCGAAAGTCACTCTCGCGAAAAAGGCACGGCCATTCCTGGAAGAAGTAGGGCTTGGGCATGTAAACCCGATGCGCGCCACAAACCGGCTTTCCGTCGGCGAACAGCATCTGGTCGAGGTTGCGCGCCTGATTGCACACAACCCGCAGGTGCTGATTCTTGACGAACCAACGGCGGCACTTGGCGAGACAGATTCCATCCGTATCCTGAACATGGTGAAGCGCTTGAAGGATCGGAAAAAGTCGGTGATTTACGTCAGCCACCGCTTGGACGAGATATTCAAGGTCTGCGACCGCATCACCGTGCTGCGGGACGGCGAGAGCCAGCCCCCCCGTGCAGCGACGGACATGGATGTCAACTCTCTCGTTGAACTGATGCTGGGATTCGAGCTTGGAGATATGTACCCGGTACGCAGACCGGTTTCCCGCGACGCCCCCATCCTGGAGGTCCAGGATCTCTGGCCCGACGGTATCCTCGACCCCGTTAGTTTCGACGTTTACCCCGGAGAAATCCTTGGACTCGCGGGGCAGCTTGGGTCGGGAACCTCTGAAATCCTTGGGGCGATGGCCGGATCCACGAAGTCGCGCGGCGGGTCGTTGCGCTACAACGGAGAGGTATTTCTGCCCACGCGCCCAAGAGACGCCATTCGCCGACGCATCGCCTATTGCTCCGAGGATCGAAAGCGCGACGGGCTCTTCCTTGGTCGCCCGATCCTGGAGAACCTTTCCGCTCCGTCCCTCGAAACGATCTCGATAAACGGCTTTCTGAATGGCGCGAAAGAGCGGGCCTCGACAAAGGCGAATGCCATCAAGTTCACCATAGATCCAAGACGCTTGCCACAAGAAGCCGGGGTTCTGTCAGGCGGAAACCAGCAGAAGGTCGCACTCGGAAAGTGGCTGTCGGTCTCGCCCAAGGTGATTCTCGTAAATGAACCCACTCGGGGCGTAGACGTTGGCGCACGGGCCGAGATCTACCGGATCCTCCGCGACCTAGCTGACCAAGGTGCCGCCATCGTAGTGGCCTCGACCGACATCCAGGAAATCACCAACTTACCGGATCGGGTCCTCAGCCTCTACCGCGGGATCCAGGTCGGCGAATTGCAGTTGGACGAATTGACTTCGGCGAACATCCTGGAACAGATCACCGACCCGTTCCACGAGGCGGGAATTTCCGTGTCGGAGAGAGCATGATGACCGACGCACCTGCGATTTCAGGTGACGACCTCAACTTCATCCGGCGCATTCGAAGGGACTATTCGCCATTGGTGATCGCGATGGTGGGCCTCTTCCTCTTCGTGTTTGTGGCCGGAGCGATCCTTACAGATGACTTCCTCACGTGGTTCAATGTAAAGACGATCATCCGTGACGCTGCTTTGGTCGGGATCATGGCCATCGGGCTGACTTTCGTGACCCTCAGCGGTAACTTCTTCCTGTTGTCGATGAAGGAAATCGCGGCCCTTTCCATCATTTGTTTCGCCACGCTCATGGGGGCAGAATGGAACCATTGGGGTCCGGCCGAGGGTGATCCGACGACCCTCGCCCTGATGGCGACATTCCTTGTTGCCATTGCGGCAACCTTGGTTGTCGCGACTGTCGCCGGTGCGCTGCAGGGTGCACTGATCGGACTTGGCGGCAATCCGATCGTTGTTACACTTGGTGCCGCAGGCCTGTTCTTCGGAATTGGATCCTGGTGGTCGGACAACCTTGTCGTCAGCTACCGCCGCCCGCATGGGGCGGAATGGCTGGGAACCGGGTCATTCGTCGGCGACATTCCGAACATCACCATAGCCTTCATCATCATTGCGGTCGTTGCAGAGCTGACATTGCGCTACACGACCTTTGGCCGACAGGTCTATCTGGTGGGAGCCAATCGGGCGACCGGTCGCGCTACCGGCCACGAGAACTTTGGCATGGCGGTCAAGTGCTGTATCATCGCCAGCCTTTGCGCGGCCTTCGTTGCGGTGGCGTTCTCGGGCCAGGTCTCTTCCGCTCACGTAAACTACTTCTCGTCCGAGTTTGGCTCGTCCGGGGACATGACCATCATGGTCATCGCCATTGTCATGGTTGGCGGCAATTCGATAATGGGCGGCTATGGCTCGACGCTACGCACGTCGCTCGGCGCGGTCTTCATTTCAAGCATCGACAACATGATGGTCTTGAACGGCTTCAATTCAGGTGCGCGGGTGCTTGCCGTGGGCCTGATGATCGTTTTCTCCATCATCGTCTTTGCCCTTGTCCGCCGCGGCAGGCGGGCCGTGGAATAGGAGGATTCAATGGAACGCCTCAAACATTTGGTCACGGATAATCCTGACCTGAGCTTTGCCATTCTACTGGCTGTCAGCGTTTTCACCTTCTTCGCGGTCACGGAGCCGTTGTTCTTCACGCATCGCACGGGGTTCGCGATCATGGAACGGTTTGCGGTTCTTGGCCTGGTGGGACTGGCGTTGACGCTTTGCATCATCGCAGGCGAGATTGACCTTTCCATTGGCTCCAATGCCGCACTGGCGGCCGTGATCACAGTGCGGTTCACAGACGATTGGGGCGCCGTCAGCGCACTTCTCCTGGCGCTGGCGATTTCCACCACCATTGGTGCGATTCAGGGATATTTCATCGCTTACTTGAGAATCCGCGCAATCGTTCTAACGGTTGGCACGCTGATGCTGTTGCGCGGTGTGGCACTCTTCGCAGCCGAGGAAAAAACCGTCATGCTGACCGATTTCCGTATTCCCGACTTCATCACGACCAAGATGCTTGTTTACTTCTCACCCGCCTCGCTTCTGGTGATCGCAATGTTCTTCTTTGTAGGACTGTTCATGACCTTCACACGTTACGGCCGCGAGATCTATGCCATCGGCGGCGCTCGGAAAGAAGCCTTGGCGGCGGGCATCTCGCTGCAACGCCCGATGATCATCGTCTTTGCGATCTCGGGTTTTTGCGCCGGGCTGGGTGGCGTCATCATCGGGTTGCGCTCCGGCACGGCACAGGCTCTCGGGCTCCAGTACCTCCTGCTGGCCGGAACGGTGGCCGCATTCATCGGCGGAGTGTCGATCCTTGGCGGCAAGGGTGGGGTCATCGGCGCCGCCATAGGAACGCTAACGGTGAACTTCCTGAACACCGGGCTGGTCTTCAACGTAACGCCTGCCTTCATGGTGCAACTCTATCTCGGAATCCTTCTTCTGGTCGTCATTATGTTCCAGACTGGCAGCAGCGTCTTTGAAGAACGACAACGACGAAGCCAGCTTCTCAACGATGTCGATCGACGACGGAACATCCTGGCCGACAAGATTGCCGAACTTCGACGGCCGTCCGGATAGTCGCAGCAATAACTGGAAGAACATCCAATTTGGACATAGACTGACCCGGAGCCATGCTGGGGAGTGGTCTGAGCGTGCCGGAGATGCCAGAGACGCTGCGTGAGGTCATGAACCTTCAGCGAGGGCAATCAAGGACCCGACCGGAAGGCCCGTTTGAAAGTGGTGATTTCCCGCGCACCAAAGGGATCTCAGGCGAAGAATTCACACTCTTCCTGGATTTCATCGATGCGCTTGATGAGGAAGCAGATCAGGTACTGAGCGTCAAACGTGGCTATGATGAAACCCGCATCTTCACCACGCTCCTACGAAATCACCTGCAGGGGAAGCTGACCACGACAAGCAATCTGGCAAGCGCAAGCGGGCTGGGCTATGGCACTGCGATCAGGGCAATAAATTCAATCAAGGAGCGCGGCCTCCTGATCCGTCGGCCAAGAACGGTGACCGGCAAGAGCTTTTCGCTGCACCCGTCCGACAAACTGATTTCTGAATGGCAGGAGTACGCGCGACGGGTGCGCGGTGCGATCAGCCTGACTCTCGGCGCCGGAGCGGCGGGAAAAAGCAACATCGGTGACTATTTCTTCGGCTCTTCCTACGGCGACAGCCAGACGATTCCTCCACCCACGCCCTTACAATCACGGCTGGACCTGCGAGGTGACCTTCGCATTCTTGTCCATGCCGATCCAACGTTCATGGCAATGAACGTCCTCAAGCGACAGTTTGAGGGCCTGTTTGGCGTCGGAATTAGCAGCCGGGCGTTGTCGATCGACCGATTGCGCCAGGAGATTCTGACTAACGCTGCGCGAAGAACGTCTCGCTACGACATCTTGGCCTGCGACCTCCCATGGTTTGGCGAACTTGCGGAAAAGAACGTACTCCTCCCGATCAACGATCTCATTGATGAGAACGAAGTCAACGTTGGCGACTTTCACAGGGTGGCACTCGCTTCCGCACGACATGGCGGCGTTCAGTATGGACTTCCCGTCCAGACAACACCCGAGCTGCTGTGCGTCAGGCGCGATCTGTGCGACGCCGCCGGGGTGGGCGCGCCATTCACAATCTCAGAAACGCTGAAGGCGGCCCGCGCACTACACAACCGGGCACATGGGCGGTCAGGAATCGCCTGGAATGCGGCGCGCGGAACACCACTTGGGCACACATTCATGTTTGTCATGGGAGCTATGGGGCGACCGCTGTTGAATCTGGCAAAGATTGGTGATGATTTCGATGCGGAGTGGCCCAAGGGCGATAACCTTCGTCCGATGCTGCAGTCCAGCGAGGCATTTGCCACCGCAGACTACCTCCGCGAACTTCTGGACTTCTCGCCGGCGTCGATCCTATCCATGTCCTGGTACGAACGCGCCCGCGTTTACGCGGACGGCGAGGTCGCGATGGCCTATTGCGCCACGCTTCTCGCGCCGCTTTTCGAACTGAACCCGGAATCGCCTGCCTTTGGTGTCACTGATTATCTACCCCATCCATACGGGCCAGAAGGCAAACCCATCGCACCGGTCGGCGGCTACGCTCTTGCAATTCCGTCCAACATTGCGCCTGATCGCATTGATGCCGCCTGGAAAGCGCTCCAGTCATTTACCTCGCCCCAGTCCATCAAGCTCTACATCGAAAACGGCAGCCTCGTGACGCCTCGCTTCAGCGTTAGCATGGACCCGAACGTGCGCAAAGCGTCGCCGGTAATTTCGATCGTCGACGGCATGGCACGATCCGGGATTCTGCAATACTGGCCCCGGCCACCCGTTCCGGAGATATCCGACCTGATCGAGATCCTGGGAACCGAGCTGCATGACATGCTGCAGGGAGCGACGAGTATCAGCACGGCCCTGATGAATGCACAGAACCGCGCCGATGCCTTGATGAGGGCGCACGGGCACTATGCCTGAACCATCGCGTTAGGGACGGCCATTGCTGACCGTCACCGAACGGATGTCGTCTCGATGACCGTGCGCCGACGCGGTACCGGCGCGGCAACCCCACGGCCAGACCCGGGAATCGCAAAGATCGACATGCTGTGCCGCGCCCGAAGAGGTGTTCCGGGTCTTTCAATGGGACACTGTCAACTCTACTTCTTGTTGATGCCAAATTGAAGCACTTTGGCACCTTCATATACAATTCCCATGGTTTGCCCTGCCAATACCTCAGCTTAGCAAATGCAGCTCAACGACAGGTTTTTGGGCAATGTCGTCGAACCAGTGCAGATCGCTTTCCCTACCCGTGCGCTGAAATTTGGAAGTCCAATGAACAAAGAGTGATTGAGCCACATTGGGAGCAGTCACGCGGCTGGTGTCCATAGGATGGAAAGGAAGGTGGCGTGCCGAAAGGTGCTGAAGGCAATCACAGTGATTGACGTAAACCCACGGACCGTACGGCCCGCGCCATGTACCTTCGCCATAGAGCCACCCAAACCGCCTCGGTGGAAATCCAACCTGAAGCGGAACCATTCGAGGCAGGCCCTGACATGGCGTTGGCCAATCGAGCCCATAATGCCCATCAATGTCCATTGCCGACCGGTGCAAGCAGATCAGCAAGCGCCAATGCCATCACTTTGGCGCTGTCGGCCATGTCCTCAATCCCGACCCATTCGTCAGGTTGGTGCGCAAGATCAAGAATGCCAGGTCCATAGGCAATGCAGTTCCTGAGCCGCCCAATCCGATCGATGTGCTTCTGATCGTAAGTTCCAGGGGAAACAACATAGACAGGCCGTCGCGCCATCACGCGTTCGATCGCGGAGGCAACGGTGCGTACCACTGGGGCTTCGCGGTCGGTCATCGTCGGAGCGACACCCCAAAGATCGCGTATCTCGAATTCGAAACCTGAACGCTGTGCCTTGATCCGCTCAAGCATGTCGGCAACCTCGGTCTTTACGGATTGCATATCCTCTTCGATGAGAAAGCGTCGATCAATCGTGATGCGGCACCGGTCGGCTACGCAGGCCGCAGGGTAACCGGTGTAACCGACGTCCTGCTCCGCCTCACCGCCATGGATTGAGTTGACGTTCAGAGTGGACTGCCGGGCACCCTCAGGAACAACCGGCATCTTAGTCTGTCGACCTGCCAGAAGCGGGTAGAGGTGTCGCTCCATCTCCTCCAGAACGGCCCCCATGTGCCGGATCGCGGAATCTCCCAGAAATGGCATCGAGCCATGTGCCATCCGCCCTTTGGTCTCGATCTCGGCCCACCAAACGCCTCGGTGGCCCAAACAAATCCGGTCCTTGTTAAGTGGCTCGGGTATGATGACATGCTGAACACGGTCCGGATCGAACAGACCCTGTTCCGCCAGAAACGCAACGCCTCCGTAGCCTCCGGTCTCCTCGTCAGCCGTACCGCTGATCTCAATTGAACCGGCAAAGTCCGGACAAATCGAGATAAACGCCTCCGCCGCCACGATAGACGCGGCCAGACCACCCTTCATGTCGCAGGTTCCGCGACCATAGACGCGGCCTTCCCTGACATCGCCTCCAAAGGGGTCAAATGTCCAGCCGTATCCAGCCTCGACCACATCCGTGTGGCTGTTGAAGTGCACACACTCACCAGTTGAGGTTCCATCCAACCGCGCCACAATGTTCCATCGCGGAAACTCATCACTGTCGCCCGGCGATCCCTCGGCCCGCAACAGATTGCAGGCGAATCCCGAGGCAGCCAATCGTCGTTCGAGAAACTCACAGATCTCTCGATAATGGTTGCCAGGCGGATTCACCGTGGGAATGGCCACAAGACCCTTTGTAAGCCGGACGAGATCACCCCGGCGATTCTCGATTTCACGGAAAAGGCGCGAATCCATCTGTTCCATTTCTGAACCCCACTTCAACGACGCAGGCCTGTTGAGTGCCAATTCGGCGCACAAGACTCAACTGGGCGCGGCGACTGGCAGATGCCATGAGACGCACCGACATCTGCCTTCGTCGGTGTTTCAACGCAAGGAAACGTTCGGACTTCAGCATGGGATGACAGGGGGCCGATGAACGGCATCCCCAACTGAACGAAAGGAGAAAGGAGTGGCTGGTTCGACCATCCCCTCCAACGGGAACGCTACCACCGCTTGAGTGGCACTGGAAGTGGGTGGCAGCGGCTGGATCCTCAGTGTCGGCCATCCATCCGTGGCGATGCATGGTCGCAGAAGACAACGTCCGGGACAAACGCAAGCTTCCATGATCAGCGAAATGATCGAATTGATATTCTCCGGTCTGCGTGATAGACGGGACAATCTGGAGCGCGACGCTACCCGACCGCCCAAAGCTCGTCCAACATTGCGTTTCCGCTCAAGATGTCTCGGTCCTGGATGTGATTCCACGATCCGGTCTCTCCATGAACCGTACCAACTAACCGTGCACAGCATGCGCCGAATTCCGGTCGGTTGGAAGGCTCGACCGCAAGTTTCGCGTAAGCCGTCAAGGTACGGCGTCCGTTCGGATCCCGCCCATATCGTTCGATCTGATGGCATACGGCATAGGGCATTGCCCGTAGTGACTGGCTAGCGGACAGATCACTTCGGAGACCGCTCTGGTAGCACGGGCGGGAACGGGGAATCGGGGGCGTAAAGGCGGGCCATTCGGCCTCACCGTTCCCGTTCATAGTCCACGCCCCCAGCGAAAATAGAGGCCGGACAGAGAGTCCGACCTCTTCATCTGCATCGCAACAGGATCGGATCCGTTCAGTCGATCTTCGCGACCTCTTCGCGGATCTTCGCCACGGCTTCCTCAACCGTGATGTCGTCATCGATGTATTCGCGGACAATTCGGTTGAACAGCAGCGAGTTGACAATCTTCGATGCCCTGCCGAGTTCCCCTTCGCTGAGACCCCAGCGGTCACCGGTCGAAAGGCCGGCAACGATATTGTCGATCACATCCTGCGGATAGAGTTCGGCAAGAGGTGCCTTCCGGTCGACGCCAACCGGAAGGGAGGCCCACTCCGTGACGTAGGCTTCTGGATCGGCGGCATTGCCGCGGCGAACCGGGAACTTGCCCTCTGGCGCAATGCGCAGGATGTAGCTGTAGCCTTCATCCATCACGAAGTTCACAAACTCGATCGCGGCATCGGTGTCGGCGTCAGTCGTGACGCCCATATACCGAATGTCCGCCCAACCGGCACCTGCCGGATTTGATGGCCCGGAAATTCGCGTCACAAATCCTGTCTTTGAGGCGAGTTCCCGGCTGGTTGGATCGTCGTTGATCGTCGGTGGAGCGCTGTCCCGCAGGCCCGCCAATTCGTCCATGATGAAGGGTGACCAGATGATCATCGCAGCCTTGCCAGCGAAGTAGAGTTCACGCGACTGCTTCCAGTAGAGTTCGCCTTCCGGTGACGCTGCGGCCATCTTCTTGTAGATCTCGAGCGCTTCGGTCAGCTTACTGTCGCTGTCATCACCCGCCGCCACGGGCGAATAGCCATTGGCGAGCAGGACATGCTCCAGCACCTGCATCATGAAATTCTCATCGATCTTGGTAGCCGCCACAAAGCCGAACATGTTCTCGCCATCATGGAGCTTGTCGATCGCGGCCGCGATGTTCCCATAGGAATCCGGTGCGGCCAGACCATGTTCCTCGAACAGATCCTTGCGGTAAACCACCATCTGGGTCCAACCATCGACCGGAACGGAAGCGAATTCGCCGCCGCCAACCGAAGCGATGTCCAGAGGCCTCGCGGCGAACGTATCCGCACCCAACATCTCAATGACTTCAGTGGCGGCACCGGCATCCAGTACTCCAGCCTCTGCCCAAGGCTGCAGGTATTGAATCGAATGGTACACGACATCCGGCATGTCGCCTGCAGCGAAAGCCGCGGTCATCCGTGTTCCGAGATCCGACTCCGTAACCGGTACGACCTCGACTTCGTGGCCAGTCTTGGCGGTGAAGGCAGCAGCCATCTCTTCCTGGATCGCAACGCGCTCAGGCTGTTCCTCTGGGGTCCAGAAGGTGATTGTTTCGGCATGGGCCATATGCGCGGCCAGAATCGCGCCGATGGCGGCGGTTCCGAGTGTTTTGGGCATTCTCTTCTCCCTTTGAGCGGACTGAATCGTCTCTAATCTGATGGGCTCCAGCCACTGATTCGGCGAGAGCATCCACAACTGCAACTATTTGATAAAACGTTCTACCAAGTCAACCGCTATATATGGATAAAATTTTGACTAAAATACCTATATATTGACAATTCGAAATCATTGACAGCAATAGCTGAAATATCGTTATATCAAGTCATGCTTGAAAATCACGCATATGGGGAGAACGACAGGCCGACACGGGACGAAGCGACGGCCATCCTGCCACCACGTCCGACAATCCACACTGTCGCCCAGGAAGCAGGCGTTTCGATCTCTACAGTCAGCCAGGCTCTGCGCGGACAGGGGCGCATTTCAGACGGTACGCGCCGCAAGGTCCTGCGGGTCGCAAAAGAGGTGGGCTACGTTCAGGATCGGCGCGCCGTAGCCATGCGTTCGGGAGAAAGCCGGGAGGTCGGGCTTCTCATCCACAACATCCGCAATCCGTTCAACGCGGAAGTGGTGGTCGGCGTCAACTCATTCCTTGAGGAACAGGGCTATCTTGTATTTGTGCTCGACGCGCTTGACGACCCCGTGCGCCAACGACGCTACCTGCAGACCATGCTGGCTGGCTCACCGGCTGGATTGCTCTGGGTCCCCGCCACGGGAACGAAGCAGGAGACAGTGGATTGGGTCCGTGCCCGTAGTCCGACGACTGTGTCGCTCCTGCGCCCAATGCCAGGTCATCCATTCGATCACGTCGGAATCGATTCGACACTTGGCGCCTCTCTCGCCACCCGTCATCTTCTCGATCTCGGGCACAGATGCCTTGCCTTCTTGGGTGGAGACCATGACTCCGAAACCATCATCCACAGAATTGGCGGTTTCGCTACCGCGATGATCAACGTAGGGACCAGACCCGACATCATCTGGCCCTGCGCCGAAACCAAGGCTGCGGCGATGGATGCAACGGTCAGGTTGCTTGCCAAACATCCGAACGTGACTGGTCTGGTCTGCAACTGCGACGTCGTGGCAGCAGGGGCGACACTGGGACTGTCACGCTTGGGCCTGAAAGTCGGCGAGGACGTTTCCGTCACCGGATTCGATGACATTGAAGACGCCCGCCTTTGGTCGCCACCACTTACAACTGTCGCTGTCGACCCTATCGGCATCGGGCGACAGCTCGCGGTCACGCTTCTGGACCGCAAGGCAAGCAAGCCTGCTCCACTTCGCACCGTGAACCTGCCCGTAAAGCTGGCAGTGCGGGCCTCCTCCGGACCGCCCAAGGGAATCGTCAGATGACTGACAGCGCCGACACGAAACTGATTCACGCCGCAAAGCGCATCGGACCCATCGCTCGCAGGGAGATGCGCCTTGCCTACTCAATGCTCTTTCCAACCGTCGCCGCCGTGCTGTTCGTCGTACTCGTGCCGGTGCTGGCGAACTTCTGGATCAGCGTCAAGCCAGTCGAACTGGCGGACCTTCGGGCCGCAAAGCCGCTGGTACGTGAAAGGGTCCGGGGAGAGGTCACGACAGAGGGCGACACCTTCCAGATCGAATATCGCGTGCGCTCGAGTTCGCCGAATGACGCGGTGTTCGACGTCACTTTGACCGATGAGGTGCCAAAGGGACTCCGCGTTACTGAAATCGAACCTCCCTGCGTCGCCCAAGGCAATATCATTCGATGCGACTTTGGCACCTTGGAACCAGGCAAGCAGCGGCGCATCAAGGGAGTGCTCTCCCCGACCGCCGCTTATTTCACGTCGGGCGCCGGTCCACCTAACGACACCAAGCCCCTGGCGACCGGATATGCACCTAACGCACTGACAAGCCTCGAATTCACCTTAGAGAACTTCCGCAGGATTTTCGATGCTTCGGAATTCTGGGAGGTGCTCTGGGTCAGCATTGTCTACACCGTTTTCGGCACCGGTGGCGCCCTGCTGCTTGGCCTGTTCGCAGCACAACTCCTAATGACCGCCTTTCCTGGGCGCGCACTTCTGCGTGGGCTGTTTCTCTTCCCTTATGTCTCGCCGGTCATTGCGGTGGCATTCACCTGGATTTTCCTGCTTGATCCCTTTTCGGGAACCATGAACGCCATCCTGCAGCAGACAGGCGTGACAGACAGCCCGATTAATTTTCTTGGCAAGCGCGGCATCGCGCTCTGGACAGTGATCGCCTTTGAGGCGTGGCGCTACTTTCCGCTCGCCTTCCTGTTCATACTGGCCCGAATGCAGTCCCTAAGCTCTGATCTCGATGAAGCCGCGGAAATGGATGGAGCTACACCTTTCCAGCGCTTCTGGCACATTTCCCTTCCGCAACTTGTCGGTATCATCTCCACGCTGTTCCTTCTTCGTTTCATCTGGACATTCAACAAGTTCGACGACATCTTCCTGCTGACTGGTGGCGCTAGCGGCACCCGGACACTCACTGTCAACGTCTATGAGCAGGCCTTTGCGCTTTCGAATCTCGGAGCCGGCGCGGCGGTCGCCGTGCTGATCTTCTTCATGCTCGCGATATTCGTTGTCATTTACTTCCGATTCGCTCCCAAGGAGGAGGGTATGTGATGGTCCGCGGCCTCGCACTCGCCACCATTCTCGGCGCCATCTGGGGATTTGTCGCCGCCACTATCGTCGGCATATCGGCGACACTTGTTTTTGGGGTTGACACAGAACTGACCGTTGTATCTGCCCTTATTGCCGGCGTGCCCGGGGCGGTTCTCCTGTTGTTCGGGCGCGATCTTGGCTGGAGCAATCGAACCGCATCAGTCGTTTCCGTGCTTGTCTACACTGTTGCCCTATGCCTCCTGACGCAGATGGCACCCCTTGGCTTGCCTCTGGGTGTCATGCCCGTGACCAGCATTCTGGCAAGCCTGACATTAGGTGCGTTAACGATCGGAGCCGTCGCCATCGCATTCCATGGGAAGGACTGGCGCAGCCTCAATCGCTACCGCATGGAAGAAGTCATTGCGCGTGCACTCAAGGGGCTGGGCTTTGTCTTCTTTGGCGGCATCGTGCTTCTTCCGTTCTATGCCATGCTGATGACCAGCTTCAAGAAACAGGCTGAGTTGCTTGTGAACCCTCTGGACTACTCAATTGACCTGACCCAGGGTTTGGCGCAGCTGTTCTCAAGCTACATCGAGTTGTTTGTCACGTTTGATTTTGGCCGCTTTATCCTCATGTCAACCATCGTCTCGGTGTCCACCGTGATCCTCACCCTGGCGGCGTCAATTCCCGGAGCCTATGCGATCAGCAGGCTGCGCTTTCCCGGACGTGTAACGTTTTCCCGCTCGATCCTGCTGATTTACATGGTTCCCGCGATCGTGTTGGTGATCCCCCTCTATGCGGTTTTTTCCCAACTTGGTCTTCGCGATAGCCTGCTCGGCCTGTTGATCGTCTATCCCGCGACAACCATTCCGGTCTCGCTCTACATGCTGCAGGGGTACTTCCGCGGGCTTCCAAACGAGCTGGAAGAAGCTGGTCTGATGGATGGGTGCTCGCGCTTGATGGTGATTTGGCGCATCACGCTACCGCTGTCGCTACCTGCGATCGCGTCGGTCGCCCTATATGTGTTCATGATCGCGTGGAATGAATTTCTCTTCGCATTCATGTTCATAGACAGTCCTGAGATATTCACCCTCTCCCGCGCCGTGGTTTCACTCAACTCATCCGAGGTGCCCCGCCAGCACCTTATGGCCGGGGCTGTAATCGTGACGATTCCGGTCCTCGTGATCTTCCTTTGGTTCGAAAGATTCCTGGTCCAGGGACTCACTGCTGGAAGCGTGAAAGGCTGACCCATGGACGATCTGACCATCCAAACGCCGGACAAGATGGCCTGTGACATCCTGCGGCGCAACGATCGTGGCGGTCACACAATACCGACAAGTGGCCTCTATCCATATCAATGGAACTGGGATTCCGTTTTCGTGTCGCTCGGTCTGGCCACCTTCGACCACGACCGTGCGTGGCGTGAACTCGACACCCTTTTCGAAGCCCAGTGGCCAGATGGAATGGTCCCTCATATCGTCTTCCGCGCGGATGATCCGAGCTACTTCCCTGGCCCGTCAGTCTGGCAGGCCGAAAGCGGACCATTGCCATCATCGGGCATCACCCAGCCACCTGTGGCGGCGACAGCGATTTTGGAACTGGCAAGAGAGGATCCGGAGCGGGCGCGGCCATATATAGGAAAGCTGGATGCCTGGCACCGGTGGTTTCATGCGGCGCGCGATCCAAATGGTCTTGGTGTCATCGCGGTAACCCACCCATGGGAGTCCGGGCGCGACAACCTGCCTGACTGGGACGTACCGGGAACCGCCATCAATGTCGACAACATCGGAGGGTACACCCGTCGGGACACCGACCTCGTGGGCGCCGACATGCGTCCCCGCAAGGAGGACTATGACCGTTATCTGGCTCTGGTGCGGTTCGGAGCAGAGCGGAAATGGAACCAGCATAGAATATCGGCCGAAAGCCCCTTCTTCGTCGCCGACCCGGGCACAACCGCTATACTGCTGCGGGCGGAGCGCGACCTTGTGGCGCTGGCCCGGCTGCTGAACGAGCCGGCGATAGAGGCCACCAAACGCATCGCTTCGCTGGAGGCGGGATTCGATAGACTCTGGAACGCCCAGGCGGGCAATTACTGTGCGCTTGATCTGAGAACCGGCAAGCATGCTGAGGCTGGCACCTCGGCTGGTTTTCTCGCGCTCTACGCGGGCATCGCTGACCGCAAGGCAAATCTGATCGATCAACTCACCGTCTTTGACCGTTCGGTTGGCTATCTCGTGCCGAGCTATGATCCGCATAGCCCATATTTCGATCACCGCCGCTATTGGCGCGGTCCGGTATGGGCACATGTGAATTTCATGATCGCCCGCGGACTGCATGAATTCGGTGAGGATTCATGGGCCAACCGGTTGCGATCCGACACGGCGACCCTCATTCGCAACGCAGGATTCTCGGAGTATTTCAGCCCCGTCAATGGCGAGGGCTGCGGTGGAAGCAGTTTTTCCTGGACGGCAGCGATCTGGCTTGCCTGGGGATTGGGAAGAGTGGGGGAACTGGACTGATGGGCGCGATCGGATTGACCGAAATCCATAAGTTCTTTGGTGACACCCATGTCATCAAGGGTGTTGATCTTGAAATCAACGAAGGCGAATTTGTTGTCTTTGTCGGCCCATCCGGATGCGGCAAGTCCACCATGCTTCGGTTGGTATCGGGACTTGAGGAGGTTACCGGTGGAAAGGTCGAAATCGAAGGCAAGAACGTCACGGCGCTTGGTGCGGCGGAGCGCGGCCTCGCGATGGTCTTCCAATCCTATGCACTCTACCCACATATGACAGTGCGTGACAACATGGGTTTTGGCCTCAAGGTTGCAGGCGCATCCCAATCGGATCGCGACGAAGCGGTCGGCCGCGCTGCGGACATCCTCCAGTTGGGGCCTCTTCTTGACCGCAGGCCAAAGGAACTGTCCGGTGGCCAGCGCCAACGCGTGGCGATCGGCCGGGCCATCGTCCGCGAGCCGGCAGCTTTTCTGTTCGACGAGCCGTTGTCAAACCTCGATGCAGCGCTGAGGGTGCAGATGCGGATCGAGATCGCCCGTCTTCATCGACGGCTTGGCAAGACCATGATCTACGTCACCCACGATCAGGTGGAAGCGATGACCCTAGCCGACCGCATCGTGGTCTTCGATGCCGGTGTCATCCAGCAGCAGGGTGCTCCGCTACAGCTTTACCGAAACCCTTCGAATCTGTTCGTCGCCACATTCATCGGCTCACCGAAGATGAACATCCTTCCCTGTGAGCCGACCGACGGCGGCATCCGCCTCACGAACGGCACTGTCGTTGCCCTGCCCGGTCTTGACTGCGACGCCCGGCACTTTGGCATCCGACCGGAACACATTCGTCTTGCATCCCAAGGTGAAGCGGTCCTGTCGGGCACGGTCGGCGTTGCCGAGCATCTTGGAAGTGATAGTTTCGCATACGTGGATGTTCCGGGGATGGACCCCATCAATGTCCGTATAGCGGGTGGTGCGGACATTTCGGAAGACCAGGAAACGGGTCTCAGCTTCGATCTTTCCGATGCGCATCTGTTCGGCGGAGATGGCAATCGAATAGAGTTCAGATAGTCGGCATCCCCGTCATCTGATGCTTTCCGTCGGGTCGTGAATCCGCCTATCGATAAGGACACCGCCCACTGATCGCGAGGTCAACCAGCGATTCCTTCCTGACCGCAGCTTACTCCCGCGGGACTGGCTTCACGGCGAACTGGATACCGGTTTCGCAATGGACTGGTCTGCGAAGCTCCGTCAGGGTTGGTTTCGAGTTGGTTGGAGAAAGATCGCATGGCGAAGGGCGTGGACAGAGCGGCGGGCGTGAAAATTCGTTGCCAATGTCGAAGGCAATCCACCGCCAGTCCTTGACGGAAGGAAAAATCTCATCGGCGTCGTAGAGGCTGCTGCCGGGTTCGTCTGGCAGTGCTGTCGTCACCGTCCTTTTCCTTCAAAGACGATCCAGGCATGGGTTCGGTCCCCGCTTCGATCAAGTACGACCGAAACGAGGGAATCGGCGAGTGGACGGAATCCCTACCGTCGTCATACAACGCACCCCTGTGGATAAGATGGGCGAGGAAACGTCTGGGAGTCATGCCGTCGGGCAGCGACCAAGGGATGTCCTGAGGTGAATCGCCAGTGCGGCAATGTCCAACGATGGTTCCAAGGAGAGTGGTTCTGGCGATCGTTCCTGTAGTGGTCTCCGATCCGTTCCTGGATTCCGGAACGGTCTCCATCACTTTGGCGACCAATGCGTTCGATTCCCGCATCTCCAAGCTGTACTGGCTTTCATAGTACTCCCGGCGTTTCCGCCGTGTCTCCGACTCGACGTCCGTCCAAACGATCCGTTCCAGGTCCCCATTCACCCGCAGCGCCTCCTCCGCCAGTGCGACGCCCGCGTGGTGCAGGTGTCTCGGCCAACCGTCGCAAAGGTGGACCAGATCATGCAGTTGTGGAATGTGACGGGAGATATCCAAACCGAAATGCCTGCAGGCTTTTTCCATGAACGTTCTCGCTTCCCAGGCCTCCAGCCTTCCGACCTCATGGACCACGACGCTCCGCGTCAGGTCCATTTCCCTGGCCCTGTTCTGGGTGTCGGACAATCCGGCCAGCACCAACGACAGGGGCAGCCCCGTGGTGCCGTCGTGAATCGCCTGGAGAAAGCGGGCTTCCGGCGTCGTCCGGTCCCCGGCAAGCCGCTGCGCCTCATCGACGGCGACGATGATCGGTACCGAGCCCTCGCGCGCCGGATGCTTTCTCGCCAGCATTCTAAGTGTCTTTGGAATCTCCGCATCGGAAAACCCGACCGAGAAACCGCCGGGTCCAGCGCCGATGGCGTTAATTCCCTTCAGTCTGTCCATCAGGGCCTTTCTCCAGGATACCTTGTCCATGGTCCAGGCGTCGAGGACCGCTCCCACGCCCACAGCGGTGTCATCGGTGATATCCGTCGAGGAGAGCGTCACGACCCTGGGGGTTCCGTTCTCTCCTGTCCATAGCCGCTGCATCTCGTGTAGGAGTGAGGTCTTTCCCGCCCCTGGCGCCCCCTGCACGATGCGCGTCACTTTCGGCCGGCCCGCCTTTCGGATCGCTATGTCCAGAATATCGCCGAGGATGGCGCCGCGGCCGACGAACACCGGCGGCGGGTCGCCCTCGTCCAATCGCAGGAACTCCCTGACCCTTTCATACCGTATCGGCATCGTTCTCCTCCATGCGTCAGGTCGCCAGACAATACCATGTCCTGTTCGCGAAACATAGTCATGGCCAAGGAGACACCATCTGCCGGAAAACCAATTCGGGCGCGTGGATTTCGCAAATGGAAATTCTCTCTGGAGAATATGGTTCACCGATTTGGAAAAACACCAGTTGAAACTCTTCTGGAATTTTTGTTATCAATGAGTTGCGAAGGCATAGTGGAAAAAATCTGACTGTCGTTACATCAGCTACCACTGCCCAAGACAGAGCTTTCGCAGCCCCCTGATCCGGCAGAGAATTCCATGCGCCCTTTAGCCTCTAGCCTTTAGCCTCTAGCCTCTATTCCCAACGCCCACAATTCCCATGAATCTTCCGTTCCGGATCACAGGAAGCTGATCCGAAGCCAGCGCTTGCCGGGCCACCGAACGGCGATGTCGGTCCCGTCATGGGATGCGTTGAGGAGGAACGGGTTGTTCGCCCGGCGCCCGAGCCGGACATCGACGCAGTCCCCGGTGACCGTGATGTCGGCGGGCGCCCTGACGAAGTTGCGGAACAGCGTCCGGGACTTCGCGTTCCGCCTGCCGTTGCCGAGGCGGACGGCCAGCAGCCGGTGGAGTCCGCTGGCCATGAGCGTCAGCTGGAGGTCGAGGTCGACCTTCATCGGCACCGCGGCGGACAGCGCATCCATGTGAAGGAAGTCGATGGCGTTCTCGATCACCATGCGCCGGGCGTGGCGGTCGACGGGCTGGCTCGCGGATGTCTTCATCTGGTTGGTCAGCGGGAGGGTCGGCCGCTCATGACCGAGGCCGCGCGCGGCGAGCTGGCGGATCCCTTCCCGGTATCCTGTGATCCTGACGCGCTGGTCGGGAACCTGCGGCGTGCGGTGGATGCGCCCGACATTGTTCAGGCGCACCTGTTTCCATTCGCTGTCCGGACGGGCGGCGACGGCGGCGGGCCGCGACCCGGAGCGTCGGCGAAGGGTCAGGAAGTCGATCCCTTCCGCGTTGATCCGTCCGGGATTGGCGTAGGTGGTGAGCCGGGAACCGGCGTCGCGGGCGAGGAAGGCGGGGACGCCCTTCTGCCTGCGGCTCCGTCTGGAGACGCAATGCCTTTCGACCGGCGCCTCCGCATCCTTTCCGTGCCAGGGTATCGTATGGAAGTCCAGGTCGATGAAGCCGTCGCCGCCGGGATCGGTGCCGAGCCCGTGCAGCGCCCGGTGCCAGCGGTCCATGAGGCAGGAGCACAGCTTCGGATCGACGCGCCCGGAACACTCCGTCAGGCCTGGGCGTTTCGGCATGACGTTCAGCCCGGCGAACAGGCGATGCCGGGACCGGGGATGTCGGCCATGATATGCGGCGGCCTTCCGGCCCCCCAGAGCTTCAGCGCCAGCAGGGACTGGAAGGCATGGTCCGCCGGGATCATCGCGCTGCCCGGCATGCGGCTGTCGGCGACGATTCGGTCGAGGTCGATGCGGATGGGATCGGGAACGAACAGGAACAGTCCGCCAATGCACACCATTGGAGACTTGGGAACAGCCCATAGGCCTAGTTTGAATTACTAAGCCGATACTGAGACGGCGTGCAGCCGTAAGACCGCCGAAATAGGCTGGAGAAATACTGAAAATTCCCGAAGCCATTGCGTAGGGCAATTTCTGAAATTGTTTGATTTGCAAATCTAGGATCTCTCAAATCATCGCCGACTCGTTGCAATCGTTGGTTTCGAATATATCCCGAAATTGTCAGATTTGCTGACGCAAATATCTCGCTAAGTCGCCTTACTGATAAACCGGCGCACGCGGCAACACTCTCTCGGCAAAGATCCGCGCTATCCAAATTCGAGCGTATGTATGATTTCGCTCTTAGCAATATGTGTTGTTCAGGCATCGATAATTCGTAGCGTGAACCCCTGATACCAGCCAAGGCACTTGCTATGAGGTCAAGAATAGACTCCTGCAACAGGGCGCCAGAGTATTCTTCCTGTTCTTCGATCAAATTTGCAAGACGAGTGAGATTGCCCGAAACAAATTCACCCAATGCGTCTTGGCCATTGACCCTAACACCTGTCAGCATTTCAGCATCAGGAAGCCTGGCCAGTAGTTTTTCCTTTGGAAACTGGAGAACCATCATCTCGAACCCGTCGGTCAAGCCAAGCGTGTAGGGCTCGGTGCTGTCATAGATCACGAAATCACATGGTTGCAATTGGGCGTTGTTTCCGCGTTGGTCCACGGAAGCAGTCTGTTTCATTTGCAGGCTTAACAGAAAATCGTTTTCGTTGGATCGGGAAATATCATACCGGCGGCGGAAAGCCTGATGACGCGTCCCCCCTATGTTTGAGAAAGAGATGTGCGAGTGTCGGCGGACATCTATGGAACCATCAAAAGGCCCTTCTCCATCATATTCACATCCGAGCAGCACATAGGTGTCACAAACGGCCTCACGCCAATAGCTGAATCGTTCGGGCTCGCCTACCTCATGGGTATCGTACCGTATATGTCGGGAAAATTCCTGCATTAAACGCCGAGCACTCCTATTTCAAAGCAATGCTACCGATGTGTGCGCACGCCACTCCTGTTCCATTTCCGCCATGTTCCTGGAACTCAGGATAACCAGTAACAGTTAGGAAATCAACCACATCGCCCGTATTTGAAAGGTTTTGTGCCGAGAATCAGAAGCGACCCAGATGTTATTCCGGTAGTCATTCCAGATATCTGGAATTCGCTCTTTGCAGCAGCACAAAGGCTGTAGCCGAGAAAGCACGAACCAGCGGGGACGAAAGGCAATGAAGGATTCTTTCAAAGTGGCCGCTGTTCAAGCGGCGCCATCGTATCTAGACCTTGCTTCGGGAGTTGAACGAGCGGTTGGTTTCATTGAAGAAGCGGCTAGCCAAGGATGCAGGTTGGTCGTTTTTCCCGAGACTTGGTTACCGGGCTATCCCAATCATGTGTGGCTTGGCCCGGTGGCATGGCAGATGCAGTTTGTTGGCCGGTATTTTGAAAACAGCGTGGAAGCGCGTAGCGACGAAGACCGGACGATAGCCGAAGCAGCGAAGCGCAACAGCATTCAGGTTTCCATGGGCCTTTCAGAGCGCGACGGCGGCAGCCTGTATATCGCTCAGTGGCACTATGACGAAAGCGGGAAGGCGATTAGCCGACGCCGAAAATTAAAGCCTACACATGTCGAACGCACCGTATTCGGCGAGGGCGATGGCAGCGATCTGGCCGTCATCGAAACGTCCATCGGTCGCGTGGGGCAGCTTTCCTGCTGGGAGCATCTCCAACCACTTTCCAAATACGCGATGTATTCCCAAAACGAGCAAATCCATTGCGCCGCCTGGCCGAATCTCGCGCTTTATCGTGGCGGGGCCTACGCGCTTGGCGATGTGGTCAACAACGCCGCCAGCATGATCTACGCCGTCGAGGGCGGCTGCTATGTGATTGCGGCTTGCGCCTTCGTCAGCAAGGCGCAACAGGATATCCTTTGCGAAGGCGATCCGCAGAAGGAGGCATTGTGTCCCGTGGGCGGCGGCTTCACCCGAATTTTCGCGCCCGATGGCCAATCGATCGGTACTGACTTGGCGGAAGACAAGGAAGGCCTCGTCGTCGCGGAAATCGATCTGGGGATGATCGCCTTTGCCAAGGCTGCTGCTGATCCCGCCGGTCACTATGCGCGCCGCGACGTGACACGCCTGCTGCTTAACCGTACACGACAGCGTCCAGTTGTCGAACTCAATGATGCGTCGGGCACGTTGATTGCCGAAGCACCGAACGATCGTGAGATCGTAGAGGAGATTTCCGATGCAGCAGAATGACTCCCACGACGCAATCCGACGGTATCCCTTGCGGATGCCACCGGGTTGGAATCCGCCGGTACCGGCCTGGAGTTCATTGTTTCCGCAGGAAGCCGTACAGTTTTCGATGTGCGTGATCGGCTGTCAACATCGTGCGGACGAGGATGTCTCGCATTTCGTCAACGGGCTGCGAAACTTGGCCGGTCAAGCTGAAATCGCCGATTTCGCAACCAGCAAGGATCGTGGCGGACTGCGTCAAACAGTGGGGATCCTCTACTGGCTTGACGGATCGCAATGCGCTGATTGGCTGGAAAGCGACGCATTTGTAGCGTTTTGGAAAGAACACGCTGACGCCGCCAATTTCGGGATATTCCGAGAAGCGTTCAATATTCCGTTGGAGCGATCCGAGACCCTGTTTTCCGGTCCGGAACACGATCACGGCGTGAGCCAGGTCAGAGCGGGAATCGAAGGGCCTGTGCAAAGGCACATGTATTGGGGCGGCATGCGGGATCGTATCCCCTGCTCAGCTGTTGATCCTCTCAAAGCCAATGGTGAGGTGCAGGTTGCGGAGAAGTTGAAAAACCTCGTGCGTGTTCGTGCCCACGAAAACCTCTGCATCATCAGGTCGGGCCAAGACTGGAGTTGTACCAAGGGAGAGCAGCGTCGTGAGTATCTCGAGCGGATAGAACCGGTGCTGAAGGAGGGAATGGATTTCCTCCGCGATTCCGGTCACGAAGTCGGCTGTTATTCGTGCCGATATATGCGCGAATTCGACGAGAACGGCTCGGCGGCGGAGCGGACGTTCGGTCTCGCCTATTTCCGGACCATTGGGGAACTGGAAGCCTGGGCGGAACACCATCCGACCCATCTAGCGATTTTCAATACTTTTCTGGAAATCGCACCGAAATACGGTCCGTCTCTACAGCTACGCCTTTGGCACGAGGTATCTGTTCTGCCAGCCGAGAATCAGATCGGCGAATACAGCAATTGCCTACCCGGAACCGGTCTGCTCGGCGGGCTAACAGAAAACTGAGCACGGCAATCAACCCTACTCATCACGGGCCGCCGCGGTCGGCGACTTGTGTCCGATGGTTGGAAGTTCAGGGAGTAAACCATGAAGAAACTGACCTCGAAGCTGCTGGTAGGTGCTGTGTTTGCGATGCTCTCCATTGTGGGGAATGCATATGCTGCGGAACCCGCTTGCGGGATGAAGAACGCCCAGAAGGCCGCTGGCGAACCAATCCTGGTAGGCGGCATAAACGGCAATGCGCCTCCAGGAGACTTCTCCGGGGGTACCGACGGTGCGGCGGCCTATTTCAAGTGCGTCAACGATAATGGCGGCATCAATGGAAGGCCCATTGAATATATTGTCGAGAACGATCAGTGGAGCCCGGAACTTGCGGCACAGGTTGCGACCAAGTTGATCAAGGATGATGGTGTTGTTGCG
Organism: Paracoccaceae bacterium; assembly: GCA_965203605.1. Taxonomy (GTDB): domain Bacteria; phylum Pseudomonadota; class Alphaproteobacteria; order Rhodobacterales; family Rhodobacteraceae; genus JAPOUP01. Next base: position 1,664,964 of record OZ241902.1, read on the forward strand.
CTCGTTGGAAACGGATCGGTTGTCTCGATGGCAGTCAATGCCAGGATGTATAAGGAAGAGAACATCATGGTGATGGCTTCAGCCTGTGCCATCTCCGATTGTTATGAGAACTCGAACATTGTTTCCGCCAACCAAGGTCCGCTGCCTTCGGGCATCGGTGCATTGAAATACGCCATCGAAGAACTGGGAACGGAACATGCTGCCTGCATCGGGTTCAATATCCCCAACAACGGCGGATGGGCCTGCGAATGGATGGACAAGTATATGCAGTCGTATGGCAGGAAATCCACGGCGCTGCTGATGGATCCTGCCTCCGTCGATCTCAATTCCGTCTACCTGCAGGCGCTGGCGGAGGGAGTCGATACGATCCTGCTAATGCTCCCGGCTGGTCCGGCACTCGGCATCCTCAAGGTAGCCGAAGAACAGGGTGGGCGCGATCAGTTCACTTGGGTTTCGCCCACGCCTCTCTATGATCCGACCGTACCTGCTGCGCTCGGTGATTATTGGGATGGCCATCTGTATGTAAATATCGAACTGGCACCGTTCGACTCCACAGGCCAAGATAATCAGAACTGGGTCGCTGTTATGGGTAGGTACGGTCTGGATGGGGACCGTCGGGACACTTTCTCGCAATCTGGCTACATATCGGCGAAATTCTTCACAGAAGCTCTATTGGATATGGATCCAACCAAGATCGACCGCGCAAGCGTCACTGAGACAATAAGGGCGATATCTGGCAAGAAGTCCGATCTACTTTGCGGCCCATATTACGTGGGTGACTTCGAGCGTCATATGCCCAACCATGCCGGTCGCATGGTGGTGTTCAAAGGGGGCAAATTCGAGATCGTTCGGGACTGTTACGATATCGACTCCTCCTATCTCGACGAGATCCGCGAACAGGAAAGGTCACTTGGACTGATCGAGTGATGTCACCAATGTCGGCCACGCCGCAACAAGGCACAGCCTGCGCTTTCCCAGGCAAGGTCCGGGTTAGCGTTTCATGACAATCTACGGTCTCTTTCTGGTGTCTGGGCTTGCGGTCGGGTCGCTCTACGCGTTGGGCGGTATCGGACTGGTCGTGCTTCACCGCACGACAGGTGTCTTGAATTTCGCCTACGGCGCGATTGCCGCCGCCGCCGCCATGTTGACGTGGCAGTTGCTCGAATGGGGTTTGTGGCCGCCGATTGCTTGGCTTTCGGCGATCGTCACGGGCATGGTCCTGTCCGCTGGCTACGGCCGAGCCATTGCGCCGGGACTGGCGTGGCGAGATCCCGCTGTCAAGGCTGTGGCTACGCTTGGCTACGCCCTGATTGTTCTCGGTCTTGTAAGCTTTCTCTGGCAAGATGCGGCACGCAAGCTCGTATTGCCAACTGACTCCATCAGTGTAGCGTTGTTTGATGTGAGGATCACCGTCACCCGGCTGATTGCATTCGGGTCGTGCATTGCGATCGTTGCTGCGACAGTCCTTTTTCTGAACCGCACGCGTACCGGCCTGCATATGCGCGCGATTGCCGATGGACGTGATCATGCCGCACTGATTGGCATTCCCATCACCCGCGTCGAAACGATGGCGTGGTCGGTCTCAGGCACCATTGCCGGATTTACAGGCCTAATGTTCGGTGACCTCGTCCGGCTTGATCCGACAGTGATTACCTTCATGGTCATGCCAGCAATCGCGGCTGCCGTGTGCGGTCGATTGCAATCGCTTTGGCTGACGTTCCTTGGAGGAATCACTATTGGCGTTGTCGAGGCGATGCTGACCCTATCCAAGCCGTTGGCGCCACTGCGGTCAATGACGCCGTTCATCATCGCCGCACTGGCGATCCTTTGGATGCAACGCAAACAAAGGCTTACCTTTGCAACGAGAGGATAATCATTGACTGGAGCGATACGCAGGCTGTTCGATGTAAAAGGATTGGCGGTTGTGGCAACTGCAATCGTCGCAATGATTGCGTTGCCATTGGTCATCGGCGCTATCTGGATCAAGGTCTCAACATCGGTCACAATTTTCGCAATCGCCGCAGCCGGAGCTTCACTGGTCTATGCGCAACTCGGTTTTGTCAATCTGGCGCAGGTATCTCTGGTCGGTGTCGGTGGCTGGATCATGTTGCGTCTCAACTACGCGACTGCATTTCCCTTTGAACTATCCTTACTGTTCAGTGGCATTGGTGCCGGGTTGATCGGTATGTTGCTGGCAATCCCGGCCATGCGCATGCGTGGCCTCTATCTCGCGCTGGTCACACTGATGGCGGCAGGCGCCTTTCAGGTAGTCTTCACTGCGTTTCAGTTTCCCAACGGCGGCGAAGGCTTTTGGGGTGTAGCGCTTCAGTCACTAGGCGAGATGCGCCGACCCAAAATCGCGGTTACAGACAGTGCCTACCTGCGTTACTGCATTGGAGTGGCCTCCATTTGCTTTGTGATCGTCCAGATGCACCAAAAGATGCGACCGGGCCGCGTCTGGGCCATGATCCGACAATCAGAGGCCAGCGCGATGGCCGCTGGTGTCAACGTAACCACCCACAAGGTCTGGGCATTCGTTTTGGCGGGGTTTCTCGCTGGCATAGCCGGTGGATTGCTGGCTGGAGAGCTAAAGATACTCGACAGTCGATCATTCTCAGCCAGCGAGTCAATCCTGCTTTTCGCCTTGTCCGTGGTCGGCGGAGTCTATAGCTGGGTCGGGGCGGTCATTGCCGGAGTTCTCTATCGTGCGGTTCCCGCCCTGTTCAACAATTTCGGCCTTGACGCTGATCTGGCGTTGATCATTTTCGGTGTCGCTCTGCTGCATGCGGTTGTGACGGCGGAACGCGGCATCGCTGGGCAGCTCGGCGATGTAATCTCCTCATTGCTTGCACGCTGGGCCAACCGCAATGATCGCAATTGACATGCTGACAGTCAGTTTTGGCGGCGTGTGCGCCATTGACGAGCTGACGCTTGATTTGAGGGATGATGTCGTCGGCATTATCGGCCCCAATGGCGCCGGCAAGACAACCCTGATCAATGTCTTGTCGGGTTTTGTTGAGCCAGGAGCCGGCAGCGTGACGGCCTACGACCATGATCTCCTGGCGATGAAACCACACGAGAGAGCGCGGTGGGGATTGGCACGCTCTTTTCAGAAGGCGCAGATCGCCCCGGATCTGAACGTCGAAGACCATATCCGCGTTGCATTGGATTTTCAGGGACTGCCCGAACGGGACAATCAGAAGGTGTTGGCGCGCGTTATGGAGTTCACGGGACTTTCCGAACGCCGCCATGATCCCGGACGCCTGCTCAACTCAGCACAACAGCGTTTGACTGAGATCGCGCGTTGTCTGGCATCTTCGCCGAAGATAGTGCTGCTAGACGAACCCGGTGGAGGGCTTCCACAGAATCAGATGAGAGGGCTGCAGGAGCTAATCGGCAATATCAAGAGCGAATTCGACGCAATGGTGGTCCTGATCGATCATGACGTCGACCTTATCCGTGCAGTCTGTTCGCATATGGCCGTTCTGGATTTTGGCAGACTCATCGCATTCGGAGAAACTAACACGGTTTTGAGTGATGAGAAGGTGAGGGCAGCCTATTTGGGACGGTAGATGATGAGCGACTATGCAGCGCAGCTGTCAATTGAGAACCTAACGGTTGAAAGCGCCGGAAAGATCGTTGTCGAAAACTTGTCACTTAGCGTCATGCAGGGTGAAATTGTTGCGCTGCTCGGACCAAACGGAGCCGGTAAGAGCGAACTCGTGCTGGCGACGGCCGGACTTATGGCGAAGGAAGCTGGCTCTGTCACAGTCGCTGGCAATCAGGTCTCCGCTCTCAAACCCGATCAGATACGCGCAGCCGGTCTCGCGGCGGTTCCTGAAGGCCATCACGTACTGCCGGACTTATCTGTCTCCGATAACCTGTGCGCTGCCGGATCAATGCTCTCGGCTCCGGATCTGGATAGGGCGATTCAAGATGCCTTCGACCTGTTCCCCGAGTTAGACAGGTTGCTCGCGCAAAAGGCAGGTTTGCTATCTGGCGGACAGCAGAAGATGGTGGCACTTGCCCAAGCGTTAGTCAGCCGGCCCAGATTCCTGTTGATCGATGAAATGTCGCTCGGTCTTGCGCCGGTTATCATCAAGCGCCTGTTGGAGGCGGTGCGTCAACTTTCCAAAAAAGGTGTCGGAATTCTGCTAATTGAGCAGTTCACTAACCTTGCGTTGGAACTATCAAACCGGGCGATCATCATGAACCGCGGATGTATGCTTTATTCTGGTGACTCCAAAAAACTCAGAGACAACCCTGATATTCTACATTCTGCGTATTTTGGGACGTAATGTCAGAAAGTTCTATCTCAAAGACCCGTGTGGGTTCTGGTCGGCAACCAGAGTAGTCTTGAGGTCTGGTGACCCGTGCGCTTGACACATCAGCAGCATCACAAAGTTGATCGTGGAATGGCAATTCGTTGCGATGGTTCGCAGCAACATTTGCAGGGGGAACCCCCGTTCCACCGGGAAGTGCAACACCAGAAGCGGTGGTAACCGGTTTCCCGCCACATGATGTTGCGAATCGGTCAACAGACGGCAAAGTCCCTATACTGAAACAAGGGAGACCGCCATGCCGAGGAGCCGCCGTCGCTTCAGCACAGCAATTCCATGCCCTGAAGTTCTCATGGCAATCCTGAACAGTCCTCCGGATCGAGGTGACCCCAGTCTGTGCAAAATGCGATCGGTTCAAATCAACCCGGAACACTCGATCAAGGCTATCGTTGCCTGGTGCAGTTGCCTTGCTGGATCGGCGAGATCCGTGATGACGTCGAAATGGTTGCGGTCCTCGACTTCCAGGCAAGTCACGGTCAACCCCGCCTTGCGCAGTTTCCTCGAAAAGTCCTGACTTTGACGCTTGAACTCATCAGTTTCCTTGCCACCCCAAGTGATCAGCAGTTTGGACTCTTGGGGAAAGGCCATGCCCTGCGGCGAGTTCCGACATGCTGCAACCGCATCAAGCCTGAGCCATTCATTCGGCTTACAGTGACGCACAGGCTCGAGGTCATATAGTCCGCTTGCCAGAACCCCGCCCTTAAGCAGGTTATCCGCCACACCGTGGAACGCCCTCCAATCCGTGGCCAGAGCCATCGCGGCCAGATGCGCCCCTGCAGATGAACCGCCAACGAACAACTTCGCCGGATCGCCACCATGCAAGGTGATGTTTCCATGTACCCAGGCAACCGCACGACGGCACTGAGTGACGATTTCATCGAGGCTTACCTTGGGTGCAAGGCTGTAATCGACAATTGCCGTACTGATCCCGCGATTGACGAGCGCCCTTGCCATGAACGCGCTGTCTCTCCGGCCAAGCAGCCGCCAATAGCCCCCGTGAAAGTAGATCAGGACCGGCCTGCCAGCACCAGCAGGAAAGTAGTCGATGCGCTCATCGTCCGAAGGTCCGAAGGCCAGATCGCGAACTACCTCACAGTCGGCATAGCATTCCGCGCTCAGTGCCCGATAGCGTGCGATCTCCGCGTCAAAGTTCGGGACTGCGGCTCGGGCATCGTACTGGCGTTCCAGCTCTTCCTGGCCGAGACTCCTCCAATCGTCTGGCATGGTCACACGCCCAGATAGGTCTCGGCGAAATCCGGCACCGCGCGCATCGCATCCATGTCCCCTGCCCAAGCGACCTTTCCCTTAACCAGAACTGTCGCGTGGTCGGCAACCCTCGCCACCTCATCGAGGTTCTTGTCGATCACAAGAATTGTCTGCCCCTGCGCCTTCAGTGTGCCGAGAGTGTTCCAGATGCTTTGGCGGACCAGCGGGGCGAGGCCCTCCGTGGCTTCGTCCAAAATCAGCACTTTCGGATTTGTCATCAGTGCACGACCGATCGCCAGCATCTGCTGTTCGCCGCCCGAGAGCGAATTCCCCAACTGCTCGGCCCTCTCTCTCAAGCGCGGAAAGTGGTCAAACACCAGGTCAAGTGTCCAGTACCCAGAGCCTGATCTGTCGCCTGCGGTGCAGATCAGGTTTTCCCGCACGGTCAGTTTCGGAAAGACCTGCCGGCCTTCCGGCACCAGCGCGATGCCCGCCTGACCGATCTGGTAGGGCTTCAGCGCAGTGATTTCACGACCGGCAAGCCGGATCGTACCCGCACTGGCTGGAGTCAGCCCGCTGACCGCCCGAACTGTCGTGGTCTTTCCCATGCCGTTGCGGCCCATCACCGCTACAAGTTGGCCCTCATCTAGCTCCAGATCGATCCCAAAGAGAACCTTGGAGCTGCCGTAGCCTGCCTCGACCCCTTCGACCTGCAACATCAGTTCACCTCCTCGCGGAGCTTGTGGTCACCGAGATAGGCCTCCTGCACTTCGGGATTGACCCGAATGCTCTCGGGCACATCCGAGGCGATGACCCTGCCGTATACGAGGACTGAGACCTTGTCGGCGAGACCAAAGACCACATCCATGTCATGTTCCACCAGAAGCATGGTGACGGAGTCGCGCAGGTCCTCCAGCAACTCCATGATGCGGCGGCTTTCCTCGACGCCCATACCCGCCGTCGGTTCATCCAGGAGCAACAGTTTGGGCTTGGCCGCGAGCGCCATTGCGATCTCGACCTGCCGCTTCTGTCCGTGGGCAAGTCTGCCGGTCGGCATGTCGGCCAGATCCATCAGCCCCACACGGGTCAATATGGCCTCGGCCCGCTCCCGTTCAGCGCGATCTGTGGCCGCCAGACGAAAGAGATTCCGGGCTTGCCCGGCAAAGGACTGCAACACGAGACAGACGTTGTCACGCACCGTCAATTCGGGGAAGACCGAGGTGATCTGAAAACTACGCACCAGCCCAGCGTGGGGCCTCAAATGCGAGGGGATCGCCAGGAGATCCTGCCCGTCGAATGTGATGGTGCCGCTGGAGGGCCGTAGATATCCGGAGAGCAGGGCAATCAACGTGGTTTTGCCGGCCCCGTTGGGACCGATCAGCGCATGGATCGTGCCGCGTTCGACCGTCAGCGAGACATTGTCCGTGGGCTTGATCGCTCCGAATGACCTGCAAAGGTTGCGGATATCAAGCATCTCTCAGTCCCGTTGCGGAACGATCAGGCCATAGAGGCCCGTCTTTGCATATAGAACCACCAGAATCAGGATCGGCCCAAAGACGAACCGCCAGTGTTCAGCCAGGAGTTCAAGCCCCATCCCCTGCAGGATAAGTGGCAGAAACTCCTCCAATAGAAGGAACAGGAACGTACCCAGCACCGGCCCGACCAACGTACCCATTCCACCGAGGATCACCACAATCATCAGGTCACCCGAACGGGTCCAGTGCGTCAACGCGGGGCTGACGAACTCAGTGTGGTTCGCCGATAGCACTCCGGCCAGCCCGGCACCTATACCCGCAATCACGAAGATCTGCAGCTTGGCCCAGTAGGCGTTGATTCCGATCGAGGACAGGCGGTCCTGGTTCTGCTTGATGGCGACCAAGGTGCGCCCGAACTTCGAACGCACCATCCAACTGCAGAACCAGAAGAACAGAACGAACCACGCAAGACAGAAATAGTAGAAGATCATCCGGTCGTTCAGATCGAGCAATGGCAGCGAATTGCGTCCCAGGAACATCATCATGCCATCATCACCGCCATATCGTTCGAGCGAGACGAAGAGAAAGAACAGCATCTGCCCAAAGCTGAGCGTGATCATGATGAAATACACGCCTCGCGTCCGAAGTGACAGAGCACCGATGATGAGCGCAGACAGCGCAGACAGCACCAGCGCCAGTGGGATTGCCACGAGACCGGATAGGGTGCCGGGCAAGCCAAACAGCGTGGTGCCTTCGTAGGCATGGAAAGACAGTATGCCAACCGTGTAGGCCCCGACCCCCAGAAACGCCGCATGGCCGAAAGACACAAGCCCCGTGTAGCCGATCAGCAGGTCGAGGCTGACAGCCGCAATGGAGAATATGACCAGACGGGTCGCGGTGGAGATCAGATAGGACGATCCCACCGCTTGCAGCACGAACGGCAGAAGCAGGAGCGTCACAAGGCAAACCAACAGGAATGGAAGGTGATGTGTGTATCTCACCTCAACCGCCCCGCGCCGCAGGAAACAGCCCCGTCGGCCTCAGGACGAGGACCAACACCATCAGCAGATAGATCGACATGGAAGACAGGCCTGCCGAAATCCCGCTCGCCGCAGCGGGATCCAGAAACCGTCCGAGAATGTCAGGCACGAAGGCACGACCCATCGTGTCAACCACGCCAACTGTGATCGCGCCCAGCATCGCTCCCCGTATCGATCCGATGCCGCCGATCACAATGCAGACGAAGCAGAGGATCAGGAGATTCTCGCCCATGCCAACCTCGACCGATGTGAGCGGCCCGGCAAGTGCGCCGGCGAGCCCCGCGAACATTGCACCAACGACGAAGATTAGCGTGTTGAGACGGTCGATATTGACGCCCAGTTGCTCGACGGTCTCCCTGTTTGTCGTGCCGGCACGGATCCGCATCCCGACACGGGTGCGCATGATGATCAGCCATAGCGCAACGGCTACCGCCAAGCCCGCGACAATGATCGCAACGCGATAGACCGGATAGGTCACGCCACCTGGCAACGCCACCGTCCCTGACAGCAACGGTGGCACGTCCATGAACAGCGGCACCCGGCCAAAGAGCATTGTCGTCCCTTCATTGATGAACAGGATCAGCGCAAAGGTCGCGAGCACCTGATCCAGATGATCTCTCACATACAACCTGCGGATGATGACGACCTCGATCACCCAAGCCGCAAGTGCAACGACCGGAAGGCTCAGGATCAGGGCCAGCAGGAACGAGCCGGTCAAGGCCCCGATCAGCGCCATCGCGTAGGCGCCGATCATGAAGAGCGAGCCATGCGCCAGATTTATGACGTTCATGAAGCCGAAGACCAGTGTCAGTCCTGCCGAAACCAGAAAGAGAAACATGCCCAGTTGGACGCCGTTGAGCAGTTGCTCGAGGAAAAGCTGCGACAACACTTCCTGTATGCCTTCCAGGTCGCTGGATCGAGCACCTAGACTTCGCCGGGGCGCCAAACGGGCGCACCGGACTTGTCCTTCGCTCCACGGTTACCCTACTTGAGGGAGCACTCCGAAGCGTAGGCGTCAGCGTGGTCCATTGCGATGACGCCTGTGGTCTCGTTCACGAATTCCCCGTCACGATCGACAACAACCCGGGCATACCAGTTCTGGATCGGGTGATTGTTTGTGTTGAACGCGAACGCGCCACGGACGGAGTCGAAATCGGCCGATTTGAGCGCATCCCTGAATCCGTCCATATCCGCCGTGACCTTGCCACCCGTTGCGCTGAGTGCGCTGGCGATCAGCTTGGCAGTGTCATAGCCCTGGCTGGCGTAGACCGTCGGTGACCGGCCATACTCCGCCTCAAATCCGGCAATGAAGGTTCGGTTGGCCTCGTTGTCGAGATCGTGGTTCCAGTGCGAGGAACTGGAAACGCCAACCATGGACTCGCCCACGGCGCGCAGAATGTTGATGTCGGAGGACGGTGCCGCCAGAACCATTGGCACGTCTTCATTCATCCCCGCTTGTTGGTATTGCTTGGCGAAATTGATTCCCATTCCACCAGGAAGGAACTGGAAGACCATCTCAGGCTCGGCCGCACGGATTTTCGCGATCTCAGCAGCGTAGTCGGTCTGGCCAAGCTGGGTGTAGAGCTCGCCGACGATCTCGCCCTCGAAATAGCGCTTGAAACCCGCGATCGCGTCCTTTCCAGCCTGGTAGTTCGGAGCCAGAACGAAGGCATTTCCGAAACCCTGCGATGTCGCGTTCAGGCCCGCACTTTCATGCAGCGAGTCGTTCTGCCAGGCGACGGCAAAGTAGTTCTCGTGGCAGTTCCGGCCCGCGAATTGCGAAGGAGCCGAGTTCGGCGTGATGTAGAACCGCCCGGCGCGCAGAGTCAGAGGCGCGACCACTGGTGAGATGTTTGAGAAGATCACGCCGGTCATGATCTCGATCTCGTCGCGCTCAAGAAAACGCTCCGCGATCGCCCTGCCGTTTTCTGGCTTCAGGCCATCGTCCTCGACCAGCACCTCGACCGTGGTGCCTCCGAGCATGCCACTTTCTTCCTTGACCGCCAGCATGAAGCCGTCGCGCACATCCTGGCCCAGATATCCCGCCGGACCCGAGAGCGTGGTGATCATGCCGATCTTCACATCTTCTGCCAGCGCAGCCGAGCCGGATGCGGATAGAAGAAGTAAGGCTACAACATTGGTTTTCATGAGTTTCATATCGTTCTCCCAATTGTCTGGTTGCAGGAACCGCGAACTGCCAGCTGTGGCGCCGGCCCCATGTCTGTCGAGTTCCCCAAGTCCGATGCGGAGGCTAGAGTTTCACCCAGCCGTCAGGCGGTTCTTTACCCGGATGCATACTACCGCAATTCGGGCAGGTGCGGGATTCTTCCGAGGCATAGAATCTCTCGTAAATCGGTGGCAGATCCTTCACGATCGACTGAAGCTGCAATTCTGCACGGTACACCCGTGTGCCGCATTCAAAGCAATACCATTCGATCGCGTCAAGCTGACCCGGTTGCCGCTTGGGTTCGATCACGAGGCCGACCGAGCCTTTCTGGGGACGCTGCGGCGAATGGCGGACATGCGGCGGCAGGAGAAACACCTCGCCCCGTCGGATCGGAACATCATAGAACTCGTCTCCATCATACAGCTTGAGCACCATGTCGCCCTCAAGCTGGTAGAAGAACTCCTCGACCGGATCATCATGATAGTCGGTACGTTCGTTCGGGCCACCTACGACCGTCACCATCAGGTCACTATCCTCAAACACCATCTTGTTGCCGACTGGCGGTTTCAACAGGTGGCGATGATCATCAATCCAATTCCTGAAGTTGAAGGCACTGAGCCTGGCCATAGCGATCTCCTGTTTGGGGAGACTGTCCCCGACAGCCATCATAACCGCAAAGGATTTCTTCGCATTTAGTTATCGGAAAAAGACATATCGAGCAAAGCCCTGATGTAGTGCGAGATCGTAGTGGAGCACCGGCTGCCGGACGCCCTCCTCAAGGATTCTGACGGGCCCGCTGTGTCGTGAGGTTCCGACCCCGATGATCGGCGGCAACTCTTGTGTTCAGCCAGGGGTGAAGGACCCGCATCCGAGACCGGCAGCCCTCCGGACATCGCTTCGCTCCATGTACCGTCATTGGTCCAGGCGTGGAATTCAGCGCGGCCTGACCTTCGCTGCCCCGTAGGCGAACCGCTGGGTCAACTGCCGGGACTCTTTCGGGAGCCGGCCGGGTTTCCCGATCCGGCGGACAGGCCTGGAGGCACCCGAATTGATCCACCCGGATCGGCGTTCCCTACAGGTTTGGGTCCATACCGTTGAATCGGAAATCGGATGGTCGGTCCCGAAACGCATGCCGTAACCCGGCTGACCGCGCCAATGGAAATCGCGCGGAGAAGGCTGACAGTCAACCGGAACTGCCATTCCTGGAATGGTGCCGCTCTCAGAGCTTGAGACCGCAGGTCTCGAACGCGGTCCGCACGACGGACTTCTCCTCTTCGGTCAAGTCCAGCATTGGCGGACGGACATATCCGCCGGCCTGACCCAGAAACTCCTGCCAGCACTTACCGAAGGCTGTGGGCTTTCCGGGAGGTTTGCTTCGCTTGATTGCTTCGCGAACCGGATCAAGGCTGTCTCGCACCCTACGCGCTTCCGCGAACTTTCCCGCAAAGGCCAGTTCGGTATAGTCATGCATCCTCCTGTCGCTTGCCGTCTGCAGCAGGTAGGGAGGTGAGGAACAGAGATACAGCCGCCAGCCCAGTGCCTCGATGTTGTCCAGCCAGTCGTCTTCCATCGATGTAGAGACCTGTATCCTGTCGCCCACCATTCGGGTCAGCCGCATATACATCTCGCGCGGAACGGAATACTTGATCGCGACGATATTCGGCAGATCGGCAATCCGTGCGCATTCCTCCGGCTGCATGAGGTAACCACTGTCCGGATGGCTCCACATGGCAATGCCGATGTCCAGTTCGTCGCAGAATTTCCTGTAGTACCGGTAGAGCAGTTCGCTCCGGTCATCGCAGAAGCTGAGCATCGGAGCATGCACAACCACGTAGTCGGCACCACACGCCTCTGCATGGCGGCCGAGTTCCAGTGCGGTCTCCATGCTCTGGTCAGAGATCGACATGATCGTCCTCGCCTTGCCAGCGCATTCAGCGGCCGCAAGGGTCATGTTGCGCTTGCGCTCTTCGAGCGTCATTGACCAGAATTCACCCTGCTTGCCCGCGACAAACAGTCCGCTGATCCCCAGATCGTCGATCCAGTGGCGGATGTTCGCACGAAACCCCTCCTCGTCCAGTGTGAGATCGGCCTTGAATGGGTTCAAGGCCGCCGCCCAGATGCCACGCATATATTCGCGCGCATGATCCTTGGCCTCATATCTGGTGTAATCCATCAAGCCACCACCGCAACATCGTCGTTCCCCCCCAGAGAACGCATGAGTTGGTCACTTCCAATCTGAATCGGTGGAACTGGCCATCAAAAAAAGGCATATCAAACGATATACAGTTCAGGATATCTGATTTCGGCGAAGGAACACGCCCATGAGAATCGCAATCATCGGAACCGGCGCGATCGCGAGCTATGTACAGGCAGCACTTGCTGCGACCCCACACACGATCATGGCGTTTCTGGTGCGGCCGGAACGCGTCTCGGAGGCACCCGAGCGCTATGTCGGATCCGTCACCATGCTTCCGGACGCGCTGGATCTGGTCATTGACTGCGCAGGTCATGGCGCCCTGCGCGACCATGGATCCGCGATACTGGAGCGTGGGCTGGACCTGGTTTCAGTGTCGGTCGGCGCCTTGGCCGACACCGCCCTGTCGCACGCGCTTGAAGCGGCCGCCGAGCAGGGAAACGCCCGGCTGTATCTGGCAAGCGGCGCGATCGGTGCACTCGATTGCCTGCAGGCCGCAAGGGTGGGCAGATTGGAGCGTGTAACCTATGTGGGACGAAAACCCCCAAAGAGCTGGAAAGGCTCGCCCGCCGAAGCCATGACGAACCTTGACACATTGCAGAACGGCGCGGTGACGCATTTCCATGGCTCCGCACGTGATGCCGCCCTGAGGTATCCAGCAAACGCGAATGTCGCTGCCGCTGTTGCGCTGGCAGGCATGGGGTTTGACAGGACCGAAGTCAGATTGGTTGCCGATGCGGATATTTTCGAGAATATCCATGAGATCCAGGCTCACGGAGATTTTGGCGCATTTCAGTTTCGTATCAGTGGCAGGTCCCTGCCGGACAATCCGCGCAGTTCCGCGCTCGCGGCGATGAGCGTGGTCGCCAAGCTCGATCGGATGTCGCACCGGATCGTGCCATGACCTCCCGGCATTCCCGCATCCTTGACCGAGCGCTGACCCGCCTGAAACTGCGCCAGCTTCGCCTGCTCGTGGCTGTGGGTGCCAACCGAAACATCCAGAACGCCGCACGGGAACTGGGCATTTCCCAGCCAGCCGCCACCAAGATGATCCAGGATCTTGAACTGGATTTCGAGGTGACCCTGTTCAACCGAACCAACCGTGGCGTGATTCCAACCGTTTTTGGCGAAACCCTCATCCGTCACTGCAAGCTCATCTTCGCGCAGGTTTCCAACGCCGCGCAGGAACTGGACGACCTGAGTGAAGGGAATTCCGGCCGCGTAGTCATCGGCACATTGCTTGCCGCTTCCACCAGCCTGCTGCCGGCCGCGATCGATCATCTTCTGACCCACCGGCCCAAGGTGGCCATAAAGATCAGCGAAGGTACGAACGAAGTCCTGATCCCGTCGCTCCTCTCCGGCAAGATCGACATGGTCGTCGGGCGTCTGTCCACCCTTCGCTACCGCGAGAAGGTCACACGGGAGAAACTCATCGAGGATCGGGTTGTCGCGGTCGTCGGCCCGGAGCACCCCTTGGCCGGGAAACCGAACGTGTCCTTCGACCAGATCCGTCCTTATGGCTGGCTCCTACCGCCACTGGAAACGACACTCCGTCGGCAGGTTGATCAGTTCTTTATCAGCCAACAGCAATACGCACCGCCGCATGCGATCGAATCGGTCTCCTATCTGGCCAACCGTGCGCTCCTTCAGTCGCGTCACCTGATTTGCCTGATACCGGAGGAGGTGTCGAAGCAGGACATCGGCAACGGAAATCTGGCCCGGCTTGACTGGTCGGTGCCATTCGGCCGCGGGCCGATCGGCATATCGCTTCGGACCGGTGACAGCCTCTCTCCGGCAGCCCGCGCATTCAAGGCGGCACTTCACAAAGCAGCAGCCGAGCGCACAGGCTGATATCCATCGAATTGATATCAACATTCCCTCTATTCACTTGCAGCCCTCGGCTGCCTCGTCTGATCTGGATCGGTGAACGCAGGAGACCTATTGATGTATCCGGACCTGAAACTCTTCATTGACGGACAATGGCGCAGCACCGCTGACGATCTGGTTGTGGTCGATCCAGCCACCGAGGAAGAGCTTGGGCGCCTGCCATGCGCAGCGCAATCCGATCTTGATGACGCACTCGAAGCGGCCGTAAAAGGGTTCCGTGTGTGGAGCCGTACGGCACCACGCGACCGAGCCAATCTCATCCAGTGCGCGGCGGCACTCATGCGGCAACGCCAGGAGGAGATCGCCCGGGCGATTACCCTCGAACATGGCAAACCCCTACCTCAAGCCCGACTTGAAGTGATCCGCGGTGCGGAGTTCTTCGAATGGGATGCGGGCGAAGCGATGCGAACCTATGGTCGGGTAATCCCTGCGCCAAAGGGACACTGTCTATTGGTGCGCCGCCAGCCGGTCGGCGTGGTCGTCGCCTTTTCGCCATGGAATTTCCCGATGAGCCAGCCCGCACGCAAGATTGCGGGCGCACTTGCCTCTGGCTGCTCAATCATCATCAAGCCGGCCGAAGAAACTCCGGCTGGCGCCATCCACATCGCCCGTGCCTTTCAGGATGCAGGCCTACCTCCGGGCGTCCTGAACCTCGTCTTTGGCCTGCCCTCGGAAATCTCCAGCTATCTGATCCCTCAGGATCCGATTCAACTGGTAGCCTTTACCGGCTCCACCGTGGTTGGACGATCTCTGGCTGGCCTCGCCGCGCAGAACGACAAACGCGTTCTGATGGAACTCGGTGGCCATGCCCCGGTGATCGTTTGCGAGGACACCGCTGTTGAGGCCGCAGCCGTCTCGGGTGCGATCCGAAAATTGCGCAACACCGGGCAGGTCTGCACCTCACCGACACGCTTTTTCATCCACGAAAGCATCTTTGACGAATTTACCGAAGCCTTCGTCGACCGCGTCGAGGCGACGGTGGTCGGCAACGGGATGGACGCAGGCGTGGAGATGGGTCCCACCGCCAACGACCGTCGCATCCCCGCCTTGACAGCGCTGGTGGAAGACGCACGCGACAAGGGCGCGACCGTGACGACCGGAGGTGCCCGGCAGGGCCGCCAGGGATTTTTCTTTCAACCGACGGTCCTGCTCAACGTGCATCGAACCGCCCGGATCATGCAGGAGGAGCCCTTTGGCCCGGTGGCTGTACTGAACCCTGTTTCGTCACTCGACCATGCCATCGCACAGGCGAATTCCGTGCCCTTTGGGCTGGCTGGATACGCTTTCACAAACAGAGCGGATTACATTGATCGTCTAGTCGACGAAGTCGAAGTCGGCAACCTCTCGATCAACACTCTTGAAGCATCAATGCCTGAAACCCCTTTCGGCGGCGTAAAGGCCAGCGGCTATGGGCGCGAAGGCGGTACCGAAGGGCTTGAGAACTACACGGCCGCAAAAAACGTTTGGCTCTCCACAATGATTGCTTGAGATGAACTCGCGAGCGGCCGTAGCGGTTCAGGATATGGTCATCGCACTTATCGCATGCCGACGCCGAAAGACCGGAATTGATTGGCCATGCCACTCCCACTCTATAAAGTAGGTGAAACCCTAACTTATTGATTCTACGACATTTACCGAACCCTCAACTCCAGTTCTCCTAGGCCAAGCAGCCAAGGGCGGATATTACTCTCGCGACGAAGCCGCCGCCCGAACGTGCCGGGCGCGGACCGTCGCGCAGTTGGAGAACCGCGCCGGGATTTTCAATGGGAAACCGTGGACTCGGCGCTGGCGTAGCGGCCCATGGCCAGATTGGGCCTAAGGTAGCGAAAGGCGCACAGATCCGTCCCGGATACTCCCTGATTCCAGCGTGGGCTGACGTTCCGGCTGCACGAATGCGGTGATGTGCGTCGTCCTGGCCGAGGAGTCCGAATCGATTCGGCCCGGCCGATTCCTTTGGATTGGTCCGCCCATCTACACCAAGAGGGCATCGAGTGAGCAGATCGAGTGAGCAGTGTAGTTGAAAGGGGTGTATCCCAAGTTGGTTGATCACGCCGCAGCGGCCTTATCCGGCTTCTTCTTTACCATAACCCCCACGCCGTACCCTTTGCTCCGGATGGCGGGCCGATCACCGATTTCCTCGATCATTCTCGGTCCCGCCGCAGCGCACGGATGGCACATCTGAATTGTGGAAATCAACCAACTTCGGATACAACCGTTGAAGGGCACCAGGATTGTGGCCCCTCCCGGCCCTATATGTTTCCAGACATCCAAACAGTCCGGCACCTGGAAATCGGCCCTCCCATGTCCAGCCCGTGGGCGGTTGCCAGCACCACGGATGGCGGGTTCGACGGGAACCGATTCGGAAATGGGGTTTCCGAGGCATTCCAGCCAGTGGGACGTGTCCCGGGACAGCTCCGTTCCTCTGGACGCCTGCAGGATCCACTGCTATCGGGGCGTCCATGAGTGGAAGGAACGACCCTGGCCCGGACTCTCCGGCGCACGCCCCGGCGGGACGCCGCCGCACGGGCGTGACTCCCGCCCCGCACGATGCCCTGGTCCGGGGGCTGCTGTCCGACCCCAAGAGGGCCCTCGCGGTCCTGCGGGACCACCTGCCCAACGACATAGCGGGCCTGCTCGCGGACACGCCGCCGAGGATACTCGACGGTAGCTTCGTGGACGAGGCGCTGCGGGGCACCCAGTCGGACCTGCTGATGGAGGTCGAGACGGTCGCCGGGAAACCGGCTTTCGTGTACGCCCTCCTGGAGAGCAAAGCCCGGCCCGACCCGGGCACGGTGCTGCAGCTGGCGGGGTACATGGTCCGCATCTGGCAGCGCCACGCCCAGGGCCGGGCGGAGAGGCTCCGGAACCTGCCGCCGATCATCCCGCTGGTGCTGTATTCCGGGACGTCCCGCTGGACGGTGCCGGAGGGGCTTGCGGAGATGGTCGCTGGCGACGATCCGGCCCTGGTCTTCCTGCCGGGGGAGCGTTTCATCCTCCGGTGGCTGGCGGGGATGGACCCCGACGAGCTGTCCAGCGACGAGGTGGTGCGGGCCGGGTTCGTGACGCTGACGCGGCGGGCGCTCGCGTCACTGCGCCGGACCGTCGCGGCGCTGGAGGGAAACCCGGCCTTGCAGAGGCAGGTGATCGAGTATATCCTTCGGACCTATCCGGACGTGGACCTCGAGACCCTTGGTGACGCCCTAAGCGCCGCCGGGGCCAGCCAGATGGAGGAGTTCATGGGGACGATCGCCGAGACACTGAGGGCCGAGGGCCGAGCCGAGGGCCGAGCCGAGGGTGAGGCCAGGTCCCTTGTCCGCTTGCTTGAGAGCCGGTTCGGGCCCCTGCCCCGGGAGTCCAGAAACCGCATCGCCGGGGCGGACCCCGCCCAGCTCGACGGCTGGTTCGACCGGGGTCTGGGTGCCGGGAGTCTGGACGCGGTCTTCGGGGATGGATAATCCGTTGGTGAAGGCGGCGATAATACTGGCGGCGGCCATCGTATGAGGCGTTGCCTTGTGGGTGTATTTTCCTCCCTACCATTCCTGTGATAGGGTCGCCGTTGGTGCTGGTGTGGCCTATGATCCGGCACCAATTCAATGTGCGGCGTTGGTCGGTGGGTTTGAGCGATGACGGCCCTGTTTCCCCTGCATTCACCCTAGCCGCCCGCAATTCGGCGCTCCTAAGGCGCTCTCTCGCGGCGCTCATGTGATTGCCCATGCCGAAGGAGTTGAGATCAACGGGAGAGGGGCATTTTCGGAATTGAAATCAACGATTTGCGGCGGATTGGCGCCAATTGCGGATATGACCGCCCGTGAAACCGGATGCTTCAGCCAATGCGGTCGCGACCTTCGGGTTCCCGATCTGGCTGGAATCATTCACCGCTTGGCTCCGAAGGAACCGATGATCCCCTGCCGCTCGAAGACGCCTGCGGTCTCCATCTGTCCGGGACCGTAGAACCCGCTATGGATGCGGTTGCCGGTGTATCCGGTCCGGAACGTCCCCCTTGGGGAAACCGGAACATCCACGAACCGGACGCTTGTCACGGTGTGGTCCCGGTCTGTGGTGGTGTTCCCTATGCCGGTGAACGAGGCGTCCAGCGACGACCGCGCGAGGTCGCAGGTCAGCGAGGCGTCCCCCCGCAGGAAGCTGGTCCGTCCTTCGGCGCCAACCAGAACACCGAGCATGAGTCCGGTCCATGTGACCGTCCTGCCCGGACATGATCGCGACAGGCCACCGGCTGCGTAGGAAGCCCGTGCCCGGAACGTGTTGTCCTCAAGCGACGCGCCGACATGAAGGTCTGTCAGAAACGCAACGGTCGGGATTGAGCTGCGGCCACCCAAACAATGCGGCTTTACGTGTTCCGCTCCGGCAGCCCCGGCGTGATGCCAATAGAGGTATTCGCCAGATCAGGGGATTTCCCATGGCGAATGATGTGTTGTCCAAATCGTCAGCCATTGCGAACTGTATGTCTCCGAGTGAATGGGCAATCGGAAATTTCGGATACAGTCAGTTTTGCACCGCGGAGATCAAGCAAACCCGTCTGGACAGCGACATCCCCGGAATTCCCCATCATGAAATTCCGAATCTCGCTGGAATTCGGACTGAAGATCATGCATTCCCCGATTGCGGATCCATAGGCGACTTGCCCTCATGAACGGTCACCCAAGACGATGTTCCATGCTGTCGGGCCGATAGTAGGACGAGTAAAGCTGGAATGGTCGTCATACCACAATCGTCTAAGATTGAGCTTGCATGCGATTCGCAGGATTGAGGAGGATTAGGGCCTGTTGACAATCATGTTGCCGCCACCACGCCGGCGACGAGATGGATCCCCGCCGCGAAGCTCGCGTCCGTCTTGTCGTACCTCGTCGCCACCGCCCGGAACTCCTTGATTTTGGCGAAGAAATTCTCGACCTGGTGCCGCCACCCGTACATCTCCCGGTCATGCTCCCGGGGTTCCGTCCGGTTCCGCCTCGACGGGATCACCGGCACCGCGCCGCGTCTCTCCACATCCCCGGGCAGCCAGTCCGCGTCGAACGCCCTGTCCCCGACGAAGGCCCCGAACGGGAGATCCTCAAGCAGCGCCGGCACCCCCGCGAGGTCGTGGGCCTGGCCGGGAAGGATCACGAAGCGGACCAGGTATCCGAGCGCGTCCACGACCGCCACGATCTTGCTCGTCAGGCCGCCCCGGGAGCGGCCGATCCCCTGCCTGCAGGTCCCCCTTTTGCGCCCGCCGCCTTCTGGTGCGCCTGCACGACCGTGCCGTCGACGAACACCCATTCGAGGTCGAACTCCTCCGACAAAGCGCTGAAAACACGCTCGAAAACCCCGGACAGCGCCCAGCGGCGGAACCGCTTGAACACATTGTTCCAGTTGCCGAAGCGCTCCGGAAGGTCGCGCCACGGCGATCCCGTGCGGAATCGCCAGAGCACCGCCTCCACGAACCGCCGGTTGTCCGCCGCGGTGGCGCCGGGATCGGTCGCCCTGCCGGGCAGCATGGGCTCGATCCGCGCCCACATGGCGTCGGTCAGCACCGTCCTGTCCGCATTCATCATGTCACCTGCTCTCTTGCCTGTGCCGCCGTTCCGGCGTGCATCGCGGCTAGATAACAGGGGACGCGCCGAATCGCAACCCAATTGTCAACAGGCCCTAGGGCAAGTTGAAGAGTTCAGCGAGCAAGGCCCAAGGCAGGCGCCACCCGGCCTCGAAACCATTCTGCCATGTTGATGCCGCAGGGCGAGCCACATATCTGCAGGGTCGAACATTGACTTTCAGGACGGGGAAAGAGTGGAACGGATGAACGAAACAACGATGTCCGAACACCCCAGAGCTGTGCTTGTGACCGGCGTAAAGGGAGATATCGGAACTCACGTTGGCACTCCGCCTTGATGGCAGCCGGACTGCCTGTCCTGATCGTCGACAACTTCAGCAACTCAACACCACAGGCGGCCGACCGACTCAATCCCGTCCGGCTTCGACGATCTTGGCGGCGAGCAGTTCTGGATTGGTGAAGCAGACTTCGTGACCGCCGGGCATCTGCACCAGCCGGCACAGTCCCAGCCGTGCCGTGAAACGGGGATGCCAGGCGAATTCTCCCGGCGGCATGGCGATGTCTTCCGTACAGTTGATACAGGAGCGCGGAATCTGCAGTTTGTCGAAGGACTTCAGCGCCACACGGTCGGTCAGCGTCCGTAGCGGATGCGGTGTCGTCAGCTCGTAGGTCTTCTGGGCGAGTGCAAGGCCCGCATCGTTCATGAACGCCTCACGCCACACCGGGAACGGCAGTTTGACG
This sequence comes from Paracoccaceae bacterium, assembly GCA_965203605.1. Classification (GTDB taxonomy): domain Bacteria; phylum Pseudomonadota; class Alphaproteobacteria; order Rhodobacterales; family Rhodobacteraceae; genus JAPOUP01. The sequence goes on from OZ241902.1 coordinate 1,685,562, forward strand.
GCGCCCGGCCCGTGGGCTCCTGAGGCCGCTATCGTATCCATCAGCTCCTTGTAGTGCGGCGGGCTGACTGATTCGATCGATTCGCCGTCGTTCAGCACGAAGGCGTTCCAGTAGATCAGCCGACGGATACGGTCCGGCAGTTCCTCCGCCATCCGGGAAATGATCGTGCCGCCGTAGGAATGGCCGAGGAGCACGAAATCCTTCAGGTCGTTTTCCATGACATAGTCGACGGCAGACTTGACGGCATCGCTGTGCCCAACGGTCCGGTCGATGTCTTCACCGGGTCCGTTTCCGGCCAAGGTCGGCGTGTGGACGGTGTGGTCGGCGGCGCGTAGCGGTTTCGCAACGTCCTCCCACAACGCGCCGTAATGCCAGGCACCATGAATCAGCACGAATGTCGTCATGTTTGCATCCCTATTGGGCGTTCCGGCGGGCCGGGCGCAGCGGCGGCCAGAACGGTTGTCGGAAACGTAGCCAGCACGCCCTAAATGAAGCATTTACGCTAACCACGGTATTTTGCAAGAGACTTTGAGGCTCTGTCTGCAGCCAGAGCATCCTCGCGGCCGATCGATGCTGACGATCAAGCAGATGCTGCAGGATACCACCACTGCACACCCTTGGGTGAGAATCATATCGTTGCGCTACTTCAATCCAGTAGTTGCGCACCCAAGTGGCCGCATTGGCAAGGATCCAATAGGCATTCCAAATGACCTCCTTCCCTACATCGCCCAAACGGCCGTCGGCAACTACGACGAGGTCAAGGTGTTTGGCGAAAACTGGCCGACGTCTGATGGAGCCGGTATCCGAGACTACCCACATGTAATGGACGTCGCCGAAGGGCACGTTGCGGCACTGCCCCATCCAATCGAAGGCAGCGGCGAAAGTGGACTCAATGTCGCCGTAAACCTGGGCTCAGGTCATGGAACGAGTGTACTTTAGGTCATACGGGCCTTTCGTGAGGTGACCAAACGTGATACTCTGTATCGGATCGTGGATCGTTGGCCAAGAGATGTCGCGGCCTATTGGGCGGTTCCTTCATATGCAAAGCGGCTGTTCGGTTGGACAGCGAATTTGATATGGCGAGCATTTGCCGTGATCATTGGAACTGGCAGTCAAGGAATCCGAACGGCTATGGCCATTCGCTCACGCGAGGACATCTGGATTCCCAGATGACAGAACCCACCCGAAAACGGTGATTGATTCGGAGCTGGGAAAGACATGAACGCACAGACAAGGGAATGTGGAGAACACCCAGGAAGGTCGCCGCCATGTTCTCTCTGCAGGCTTGTATCGAATCAACTCATTCCCGATCGCGACGCCTGAATTTCCTGTCCAGTGCATCCGCATAAGCGGCCCGATCCTGTGGGCTCATTGCCATGATACGCTCAAGCAGAGAGGCCTGACCAAGCCGCCTGCGCTCCAGGATTCGGTCCCTCTGTTCAGCGAACAGCCGCTCCACCTCGGCTGCATCGAAGGGTTCAGTGCGCAAGGCCATCAGCAGCGCCTCGAACTGAGCCCTGAGTTCGGCTCGGTTGTGCCGGAAGCTGTCCGCGTTTCGCGCAAGTGCTTCGTGCAAGGCGGACCTTTCCTCCTTTGACAACGCACGCACGAATGGCCCATATCCAAGTCCACGTAGCTCAGGTCGGTCTCGCCCATGGGGTCCGGAAAGCAGTGCGCCGACAACCAGCCCGACAACCAACAGGTTGACGGCAAGTGACACAAACAGGACGACCCTTACCCAGCGCCGGTTTCCTTTACGTTTCGATGTGGAGTTCTGTTCGGCCATTGGCTTACACCTCGCCAATCAATTCAATGAATGAGGGCATGAAGTCCTCAAGCGAAAACCCCGCAATGTTGGTCAGATACCCGCCGGACAGACCGTCGAGAGGTACTGAAGCAAAGAAACCGATAGCTAGCCCTGCGACTGTCGCGGTCACAAAGCCCACTGCTGCAGGAATGCCCCCAACGGTGTCGAGAACCACCTTCAGGAACCCCGGCACAGAAGTTGTAGAATCGGCGTCGACCGCGCCGACATACGGCCTGGAATTCTCGATGATCCGCTCCACCAAGTCGTTCGATGGTCGTGGCCTTGATTGCCGTACCGCGGCAAACAGATGTTCAAGTTCCTGATCGTCCAATGGTCGGTGTTCAGTCATCTTCATAACCCAGTTCCTCCCTGCGGTCAGCAAGCTGGGCTGCCAATCCGCGTTTTCCGCGGGCGGTCAGACTTTCGACCGCCTCTACGCCGATATTCATTATCCCGGCGATTTCCGGGTTGGACAGTCCCTCGATATGGCGCAGAACAACCGCCTGACGCTGGCGTTCCGGCAGCGTCGAAAGAGCGATTGACAGCGCCCGCTCCCTTGTGGATTGCATAAGTCGCAATTCCACACTCGGTGTTCCGTCCACCTGTTCAGGAATTTCGTCGATCCCAAGCATTCGACCTCGGCGATGCCGGTCGATACACAGATTCGAGACAACACGGTATAGCCAGGTTGTGATCCTTGCCTTGCCCTGATGCCAGGAACTGGATTGTTTCCAGAGCTTTAGCATCGCCTCCTGAGTGACATCCTCAGCTTCGGCCCGATCACCACCAAGCATCCTCATGGCATACCCAAGCACAACCGGGGTCAGCCGCTGGGTAAGCAAACGGGCAGCTTCACTGTCGCCGTTGGAAAACGCGACCAGAAGAGCCTCGTCCGGAGCATCATCTAGTGCGTCGAATGCCATTTCCATGATCCCAATGATCTATCCCGAACCGCAATGCCCGGCAATTTACAGGTGATCCGAAGCGGCCGGGATGGGGGCCATCCCCCATCCCCAATGCGTAATGGATCAGTGCTCCCGCCCTCTCCAATGCCTATGCCAGCGGCTGCGACCCCTGTCGTCCATTTCGGCCTTTGTGATCGATCCATCGCCATCGGCATCGAGACGCTCGAAGAGACGTTCCATTCGGTCAGGATGGATGACCGCCGTTGCCTCTTGCAAGCTGAGCATGCCGTCGCCATTGGTGTCATGACGCTCGATCCGGCTTCTGATCTGACGACCCCGATGTTGAGTTCGCCAGGCTTCGATTGCATTGCTCAATTCATCAACCGAAAGCAGACCGTCGCCATCTGTGTCAGCATCGCTGAAGCGCTCAACCCAGGTGGACCTGACTTCTTCCATCGTCAGCACTTCATCGCTGTTTCCATCCAAGAACTCGAATATGTTTGTTGGAAACCCATCTCGGTCGTCAGATCTTCCCTTGCCTGTGCCATGTGCAGCCCCTGGACCTGCGAGTAGCGATAAGGTGGCCAATGTCGCTGCCACGCCAATAACAATGCGCATCATTTCGTTCTCCTTCCTGGTCTTGGAGGTGGTTTTCAGGCGGCCATGCGACCGCGCCTCGTGCACATCAAACGAATGGAACAGAGAATTCCGTCGAATGATTTTCGACACTTGCCCTGCAATGGTCCGATTGATGCGTTACGATCCCAAGGGTGGCACCTGCATCGCGCCGACTCCGTTGACCCAATTGTAAAGTCTGCGCCTGATGTGACCCAAATTTCCCAAGTGGAATGGCTTTCGCCAACCGACATCCCAACTTGCGACAGACCGCCGCAAAGATCGATTCCGTACTCGCTCCCGCCGACGATATGTCTATGTTGGCGCAATGCCCAGCAAGTGAGAGTCTGGATGCCCTCCTCGACCGATGCACTCCCGGACCGACCGGCACTGGCCGCCATGAAAAGAGGTTGGTGTCGTCGCTGTCCAAACTGCGGTTCCGGTCCGATGCTGCGAAACTACCTGAAGGTTCGGGATTCGTGTCCGGTCTGCGGTGAGGCACTTCGCCACCATCGTGCGGACGATGGACCGGCATATCTGACGATCATTATCGTCGGTCATCTCATGGCACCGCTCATTCTGTGGACCTATGTCACCCATAGGCCGGACCCACTGCTCCTGGCAGCGGTATTTTCAGTTGGATGCGTTGGGGTTTCGCTTTACCTGCTCCCAAGACTCAAGGGCGTCATCGTGGCTATCCAGTGGGCCAAGCGCATGCACGGCTTCGGAGAGGCGCCAGAGCCAAACGAGCAAGCGAGGACAGGACCTTGGAGCAGCGGGCCATCCGCGACGCAGCAACGGTAATTCTGGTCCGCGACCCTGAGACCGATCCAAGGGTGCTCATGGGCCAACGTGGGGAAAGCGCAGCCTTTATGCCCAATAAATTCGTGTTCCCGGGCGGTGCGGTCGATTCCGGTGACGAGTCGGTCCCTTTTGCCAATGAACTGCCTGAGCCATGCGCGATGCGACTTGATCTGGACTGTACTTCCAGGCTAGCTCCGAGCCTGTTCGCAGCCGCAATTCGCGAACTATGGGAAGAGACCGGATTGATGGTTGGCGCCAACGGAGATTGGCCCGGTGAAGTGCCTGAGGAATGGAGGGCATTCGCCGATTTGGGTTTGCTGCCCGATCCCGACCGATTGAGTTTCGTATTCCGGGCCATCACGCCGCCCGGTCGCCCCCGTCGGTTTGACGCCCGCTTCTTCCTTGGAAACGCCAGCGAAGTGAAAGGTGACCCCGATGATTTTTCGGGTGCTTCGGACGAACTTCGCCATCTCCAATGGATTCCTCTTGGGGAGCTGCGACAATTCGAGATGCCATTCATCACTGAGGTTGTGCTGGCTGAGATCAGCAGTTCCCTGCCAAATCTCGGATCGCCCGAGTCGGTGCCATTCTTCCGAAGCGACGACGAACAGAGCCGGTTTCTGCGCCTTGGCGGCGGAAGTACTTCCGCCGCCGCGAGGAAGTGCGATTAGCGAGGCCCGCAGTGCGCGCTGGTCGGCATTACAGAAATAGGATGAGCACAAGGATGCCTACGGTTAGCAGCGCGATTCCGCCGTATTCCCGCGGCGATATTCTTTCGCGGAAGAAGAGCATCGACGCTGCGATTGAGAATATGAGTTCAATCTGGCCCAGTGCACCGACATAGGCGGCGTTCTGCAGCGTAAACGCTGAGAACCAGCAAAAACTACCTATCATCGAAGTCAGACCAACCGGTCCAGCCAACCGCCAGGCTCTAAAGACAAGGGTTGCCTGTCCTCGTTCGCGCCAGATCAACCAGGCCGCGAGAACCAGGGTCTGGCATACGGTAACCATAGCAAGTGTCGTCCCGGCGCGCAGGATCGTGTCCCCGCTTCCGAGCGCTAGGGATGCCCCGCGGTATCCGACGGCCGAAATGGCAAAAAAAACTCCCGATGCCAACCCAAGCCCTGCCGCCCGATTAAGGACCCGCGAGACGAATCGCCCTGTACTGGCCGGTGGGTCGGATAACAGAAGCACTCCCGCAAGCCCAAGCACGATAGCGGTCCCACCAACCACTCCCACGCCTTCTCCCAGGATCAGGAAGCCCACAATTGCAGTCATCACCACTTCCGTCTTCTTGAAGGTGATTCCGACTGCGAAATTTCGATGCGAGAAGATCGCGACAACGCACATAGTGGCCAGTATCTGTGCTGCCCCTCCCGCCATCGCAAAAATCCAGAAGCGACTGGGCATCGACGGAATTTCCTGGTTAGACAAACCTGAATAGAGCCAGACCAGGAGCGCCACGAGCGGCGCGGAAAAGACGAATCTTGCGAACGTCGCGCCGCCGGTCGACAGTCCCGTGAGCTTCAACTGCTTCTGCAGCATGAATCTGATGGTCTGCACCAGCGCCGCTGCGACCGTAAAATATGCCCATGCTTCCATGGGCGGTCTATTGCATGGCTGGACTCTCAGTTCCAGAAGGGATGGGGGACCGGATCCTTTGCCCGCATGAGATGCCGCTGGAATATCTGGGCGTACGAGCGGTAGACGTAGCCGCCGTTTCGAGTTACGAAGCGCGTGCGATTATCCCTGTACAATTTCGGGAGTTGATACCACGGAACCCGTGGATGGGCGTGATGGATGGCGTGCAGGTTATTGTTCAGAAACAGAAAGGCGAGAGGTCCCCTATCTTCGATTATCACCGTCCGCCCAGTTGCGCGTTCATGTGCCTGATGCTCCAGAAAGGTGCGGATCTTGATCAAAGACAAGCCGATGTAGGCTGAAAGCAGGTAGGCCCAAGCCGACATCTGACCCACGGTTCCTACCCATAGAAGCACGGGCGCGACTGCAGGTAGATGCCACAACCAGCCGTAGATCACCCGTCGGTCACCTGCCATCGCAGCCCGGACATCTCCATACACAAACACCGCTTGCGAGACGGCAGCCCCGATCAAAACTCTCCCCAACAAGGTATTGTTGAACAGGAGCACAGCCCGCACGGTACCGGACAGCCGCTGCCAAACCTCCGGATCAAGGTAGTTTGATTCCGGATCGTCATAAGGGTCTGTCAGGTTTCCGTTCATATGGTGGTCAAGATGCGTGTCCCGGAAACGGTGATAGGGAATGAGGAGATTGTGGGACGGAAACACCAGCAGTGCATTCAACTTCGCATTCCGAGATGGATGGCCATGGATCGCTTCGTGCTGAAGTGATGAGCCAAGCGCCACGGCAACACCAGTTACGGCAATTCCAAGTGGCAGCCACTGTGCAGCCAACCAAGTCGTGCCCAGCATCCAGACCGCATTGCATCCTAGAATCACTGCCAGCGTTGGCCATTCGATTCGTCGAATTGAGTCCACTCTACACCTGCAGCCAACCTCGAGAATTTCGCAGACCGGTGATCCAGACGCCACAGTCGTAATCACCTTTACCATGAGTTAGCCATAAGCCTCCAAACTGTCAATGCCCGGTCTCTGGGCGGAAAGGATCTGAATCGGGTACGTATACTGGGGCGTGGCCCAACCAGAATGCCCGATCCTGCATCTATCTGTAAGCGGAACGGGTAACCGACTCAATTGGCGGCAGTTGAAGCCAGAGATGTTCGACGGGAACTAAACTAGCTGGTCTCGCGACAGGCACAATCTGTCCACCGTTCCTCTTGTAACCCTTTCACATTAAGGCACCCAGAAAATGATTCGGCCATCATTTTGTCCACATCGGCACACCATATTCCGTCCGCCGAAAGTCTTGACGTCCCGCCCCCGGTGGATCGGATCCGATGTTTCGGCAGGTGGATCCGGCCTGAAATACTGCGGCGCTTCCTGGCCGGTCCGCAACATCATGCGCCCGGAAGACTGGTCGCCGATGCCCATGGTAACGCACTTCAGGGTGACCCAGCGGTCCTATCCAGATCGGTCAACTTCTCTCCTCAATCCGAGGGAGTCGCAACCCAACTCGGGCAAAATTAAGCAGCCGAAGATCCGAGTTTCTCGGGCCGACCAACTGCAGGCTTGGATGAATATCCGCTTCGGCCCGGATCCACGGAAAGGACAGAACGGGGTGACCTGTCTGGTTAAAGATGGCGGTGTAGCGGATCATGACACTCAACAGATCGACATCCTGACCGCCCAGCCATACCCGGTCAGTTGATCGCTTCGGCGGCAAGATAGGCAAGGTCGAGAGGACGACGTAATCGACGCTTTGCACTGCCGCGTCGACTTCAGCTATCAAAACGACCTTGCGTCTTTCCAGTTCCGAGAGTCTGGACGCGTCCACCGAGTTCCCGACTTTAAGGCTTTCGGACACCACATCTGGAAGTTCGCACTTCTGTTCCCGCGGCAGGTCGCGATAGAGGTCTGCCGCCTCACGCAGGGAAAGATGGATATGAATGTCCAGGAGTTCGTCGATGGAGGGAAACTTGATTTCCCTAACCTCGAACCCGGACGACCTCAGAGTTCGTTCAAAGTCTTCCAATGCGAATAGTACAGCAGGATCGCAATCGGAGAGACTTGCCTTGGGAATGCCAATTGTTCGCCCTGCATCTTCAGATGTTGTTTCAGGCAATTCGCTCAGCACCCGCATCACGCGCTCAATCAAATCAACTGAGCGAGCAAGCGGACCAATATGGTCATACGAACGGGTAAGTGGCCGGATGCCAACCAGGGAAACGGTGTTGACCGTCGGCTTAAATCCGTAGACTCCGCAGCACGCCGCAGGTATACGGACACTGCCTCCCGTGTCGGTGCCTATGGCAAAATCGCAAAGATTCGCGGCTACGGCAGCACCTGAACCGCCAGAAGAGCCACCGGCATATCTATCGCGATAGATCGGGTTGTTGACTTGCGGGGTCGTTACGCCAAACGCGCCGCCGTCCGTTTCAGTGACACCAAGTATAACCGCACCGCTTTGCCTTAGTAGTTTGACGACGGCTGAATCGACACTCGGTCGGTTTTGGTCGAGAAAACACAATCCCGCTCGCGCGGTGGCCGGGACGGTATCGATATTGTCCTTGATTGCTCCCGCCAATCCGAACAATGGACCGACTTCGCAGCCGTTCAGTGCCTGTTGGTCTTTGGAGCCAGCAACAACCAAGGCCGAAGATTCAAGCAACTCGGAGTATGCGTGCAGGCTAGGATTTAGGCGATGAGCGCGTTCGTAAAACTCCTTGCACCGAGAAAGCACGGATTGCCCGGCATCCCGGTCAGATACCGCTGACGCTCCATGCGGACCAGCAATTCTCTCGGTCAAGTTAGACATACATTTCCTGTCACCGGCAAAACCGGTGACGCCGAAATGGTCTATCCGGGTAATCCCCGAGCCAGTCTGGGTCGGGGATTCGACCCAAGGACGCCAGGTCAGCTCAGTCTGCAGCCAGGAACGCTCGGTGTGATCGCCCCAAAGTTCTCAATGATATCATAGAGACCATCGTTGCGGCATCGACCGATGATGCTGTTCACCGCCAGATGGTTATTGCTCCCGTCAAATGCGACAGGGCCCTGCGGCGCCTCGAAGGAGATGCCTGCCATGGCATCGATGACCTTCTCGGTATCTGTGCTGCCTGCCCTGTCGACCGCCTTTGCATAGAGATGCGCGGCGATGTAGGTCGATTCGGCAATGGAGTTAACCCATCTGTCCTGACCGAACCTGTCCTTGTAGGCTTTCAGGAACTTCTCGTTCATCGGCGACTGCAGGGACGAAAAGTAGGACTGGTTTACGATCACTCCTTCTACGTCTGAGCCATCAACCGCAGTGGTGAAGAGCTCATCCAAACCGTTTGTGAGGAGCTTCCCGCCAGGCTTGAAGCTGTTGTATTGCTTCAGGAAGGTCAGCGCGTCGGCCCCAGCAAACAATTCCCATACTACGTCTGGCCTTGCAGCCTTGATCCGGTCCATTGCCGGACCGAGATCCTGCACGCCAAATGGGAAGAACTCTGTTCCAACAGTGCTGCCACCGTTTGCTTCGAAGGCCACCGAAATCGCCTTGGCTGTTTCTTGTGGCCAACCATAATCCGATCCCAAAATGTAGACCGACTTGCCGACATTTTCTGTGATCCATGGAACGAACGGATCGACTGACTGGTTCGGAATCTGGCCGGTACAGGCAAGATAGCGTTCGCATTCGCCACCTTCATAGTAGGTCGGATAGATGACCAGCTTTTTCTCCGGCGCGGAGACGCTCAGCGCAGCAGAGCGCTCAAGTGAAGTGATCATGCCGATAATGACATCCACCTTGTCTTCGAAGATGAACTTGCGCGTCTTGTCGATCGCGCCACGGGTTGTGGTCTGGTTGTCTTCAACCAAGTATTCGATTTCACGGCCACCGGCACCGCCGACCGCATTGATCTCATCAATTGCCATTTTGAAGCAATTGACCTGCGTTTCACCGAGGAGCGTCTCAAGTCCGGTCAGCGCGGAATGAAATCCGATCTTGATCCTGTCACCTTCCGCAGCGCGTAAGATTGACGGCATAGCTAGAACGCCTGCGCCAACGGCGGCGGCTGCACCGACAGATTTGATCACCACACGTCTTGATGGCCCTTGCGAGATTGTTTGGTCTTTCATCGTCATGATAACTTTCCTCCTGGTTGGTTGGGTTGTCACAAAGCCAATACGTCAAAGACTTTGTTCTCGTCGCTCAGATCCTCTTTCGTCAGGTTTCCGGAAATGCGGCCCTTTTCCATCACCAGGCAGCGTGAAGCCGCCCGACGGGCCAGTTCAAGATTCTGTTCAACGAGGAGAACGGTCAGGCTGAGATCACGGTTGACCGTTTCGAGCAGCTCTCCAATCTGCTGCACGATCGATGGCTGGATTCCCTCGGACGGTTCGTCCAGCAGCAGCAGTTCAGGATCGCCACATAGAGCCCTTGCGAGCGCGAGAATCTGTTGCTGACCACCCGACAGGGTACCTCCGAGCTGGCCCAGTCGTTCCCGTAGAATCGGGAACATGTCGAGAATGTCTTCAGGGATAGTCCGGCGACTGTCTCGGCGACCCCTAAGGCCGACGAGCAGATTTTCCTGCACCGTCAGTCTTGGAAAAATGCCGCGTCCTTGGGGTACATAGGCAACACCTGATCGGGCCAACCTGTTGGGTGGCAGGCCGACCACGTCTTGGTCGAGCAGGATGATTTCGCCGGACGTCGGCTTGTTGATCCCAATCAGCGATTTGAGGAGCGTGCTCTTTCCAACACCGTTTCGTCCAAGAAGGACGAGCGTCTCGCCCCTTTTCAGAGCAAAGGCAACATTATGAAGGACGGGAAGAACGCCGTATCCGACTTTGAGGTTGCGAACTTCCAGCACTCTCACGCCCTCCCCAGATAGACATCTCTGACGAGTTCGTTTCGCTCGATTTCGCTGAAATCGCCTTCGACGATGATCGCGCCCTGGTGCATGACGTAAGTGTGGCAGCCAAGTGCGCGGACAAAGCCCATATCGTGCTCGATCGCAATAACTGCGGTATCATTTGCCAATTGGTGGACGAGGTCTGCCGTTTTCTGGGTCTCATCGAGTGTCATGCCAGCAGTTGGCTCATCGAGCAGCAGGAGCTGCGGTCTCGACATCAGCGCCATGCCGATCTCAAGCCATTGCTTTTGACCATGCGCGAGGTTGCCAGCGAACTGGACCCGCGAAGCCGTCAGATCGATCCGTTCCAGCATCGCGTCCACGCGTTCGGCCAATTGCTTCCTGCTGACCGCTCCAAGGACGGAAGTTTCCAAATTTTGCTGAACGGTTAGTGATTTAAAGACGCTTGGGACCTGAAATTTCCGGGCAATACCGGCTCTGGAGAACTCGTGCAGCTTCAGGTCATTGAGCGACCTGTTTTCAAATGTAACCGAACCACTGTCGGCTGTCAGCGATCCGCAGAGGATGTTGAACAGCGTACTCTTGCCGGCGCCATTTGCACCGATGATGCATTTGACTTCAAGCGGATTGATGGAAATCGAAACATTGTCGACTGCGACAATGCCACCAAATCGCTTGTTGATGCCTGTGCCATGCAGGAGGACATCGCTCATGATGAATCTCCTGCTTTCGAAGCAGGACGGAGCGAAATCCAAAGGGATTCGATGCGCTTCAGAACACCATCGGGGAAGACAAAGACGGCGAGAATGAAAAGAAGACCCATAAACAGTGGCCAGAACTGCACATTGACGCTTGAGATTTCCTGTTCGAGCCAAATCACCAGAACGGTTGCCAATACTGGGCCGAACAAAGTGCCACGACCGCCAATGGCCACAAATATGATGGCCTGGGTGGAGAGGATCAGGTCGATGCTATCGGTGGCAACAACACCCACCGAGGAGGCGTAGAGTGCGCCGCCAAGCGCTGCGATTGCCGCAGATCCAATGAAGACGACCAGCAGATGGAGCGGCGTGTTGTGCCCAAGAGCCTGAGCGCGCGGTTCATTGTCTTCGATTGACTTGAGAAAGGTTCCATATCGGCCGCTACAAATCCACCATAGGCCAATCGTCACCGCACAGACCGCGGTAATGACGAACCAGTATTGCCCAAGCTGGGAGAGCGGTGCGAAACCGTTCAGTGTTGGGAAACTTAGCGGCGGAATGCCGAGGAGACCTGCATCTCCACCGGTGTACTCGGAGAAAGTCAACACGATGTGTTCGGCAATGACCCCGAGCGCCAGGGTGACGATGGTGAAGTAGGACCCGCGCACGCCACCAAAGATCAGAAAATATCCGACAATTAACGCGATTAGGCAGGCAGCGAGGATGCCACCGAATAGGCCAAGCCACGCGCCAAAGGTCGGGTCGAGGCCGAGTTTCGTTGAGATTATTGCGGCTCCATATGCACCGGCACCGAAGAATGTCGCATGGCCGAAGCTGAGCGTACCGGTTTTGCCCCAGAGATAATCCAAGCCGAGCGCCATCAGACCGAAGAGCATCGCATCACGGAAGAGGGACGCCGAATAGACACCCACATATAATGGAGCGACATAGATCGCGAGCAGCGCCAGCAACGATATGCTAGCGAGGGTTCTGGTTCGACCGGAGGTGGGAGTGGGTTGGTTGAGAAGCTTCATGACGTCATTCCGACACCAACCCGCGCGGCCTGAACCGCACGATGACTACAGCCAGAACCAGTACAAGCGCCTGCGCGAGTGTCGCCGGAATGGCGTAATTCAACAGCGTCTCGGTCCCGCCGACGAAGGCACTGCCCGCGACGACACCTGGAACACTGCCTGCGCCGCCAACGATCACGACGAAGAAGGAGCGCGCCAGATAATTGACCCCCATCTGCGCGATGACGACGGTCAGAGGCGCGAGCAACACCCCGGCAACCGCTGCAAGCCCGGCCCCGATTGAGAACGCGGTCGCAAAGACTCGTTTGGTGTCGATTCCCAAAGCGTCGGCCATTTCCGGATTTTGGATTACCGTTCGCAGATCAAGTCCGAATCGCGTCTTCTTGACGAATAGATAGGCCGCGACCATGATTGTGACCGCCATGGCAATCATGGCCAAACGATAGGCGGGATAGGTAACGCCGAGAATTTCCACCGATGTCGTGATCGGAGAGAAAACCCGCTGGGGGGCAGCGCCAAATATGAGTTGCAGGGATTGCTGGATGATCAGCGACAGGCCCCAAGTGGCCATAATCGTGGCCAACGGACGACTGTAGAGAAACTGAATGATGGATCGCTCAATCAGAAATCCAATTGCAGCTCCAACAAACGGCGTAATCAGAAGAGCGAGCCAGAAACTCCCACCAAAGCTCTGGATTAGCGCCAAACTGAACGCACCAATGGTGATGAAATCGCCATGGGACATGTTGATCACGCCCATGAGGCCGTAGATGATCGCAAGCCCCAAGCCGACCAACATCAAAATGCTGATAAGTGTCATTGCGTTTAGCAGCATCGGCAGAACTGTACTCATTTCTCTCCCAATCCCTCGCTGATTTTGTTGATTACTGATAGCGAAGGGGCTTTCTGGTTGAGAATCGCAGAACACCGCTTGCTGAAACAGGTGAATCAACTTAATTTCACTTAAGTAATGACTTAAGTATCTGATATGCTAGGAGCTGTCTCCGATATAGATCTGCGCCTGTTGCGCGTCTTCATGGCCGTTGCGCAATGTGGAGGATTCGCTGCCGCTCAACCAGCGCTTAACGTCAGCCAGGCCAACATCAGTATGCAGATGAAGCAGCTCGAAGAGCGGCTCGGTATCAGACTGTGCCACCGCGGACGGGGTGGCTTCTGGCTTACAGACGAGGGCAAGGAAGTCTACGACGCCTGCCAAACGCTGTTCAGGTCGCTTGACGAGTTTCGATCATCCATTGCTTCGTCAGCTGGTAGACCTGGCGGTCGGCTTCACATCGCCGTCATTGACAATTCTGTATTCAACGAAGGTTTCCGGCTGAGCGAGACGATCGGAAAATTCAAGCGACAAGTCGCCAGCTCCGAGGTCAATCTTTTTGTGGTGGCGCCCAATGTTGTCGAGCAGATGGTGCTTGATGGTTCGTGCGATATCGGCATCGGCTTTTTCCCTGCGAAACGGCAAGGGTTGGAATACGAGCCCATGTTCACGTCCCATATGAATCTCTATTGCGGCAAGGGTAGTCCACTCTTCGAGAATGCCCCTGACGGCCTGTTACTGGAAGAAGTATTCGCTTCAGAACATGCTGCCAGAGGTTATGTCTCAGCTGCTCAGCTTCCGACTTTCGAAAGAAAGTTCCTGGTCGGCGGTTCATCGTCAACGGTCGAAGGTCTGATAACGCTCATTCTAACGGGCCAATATACGGCCTACCTCCCAGAACACTATGCTCGGCACTGGGCGCAGACCGGTGACATTCGCCCCATTTTGCCAAACCAGATCAGTTACAGTTCTCTTTATGAACTGACGCTCAAGAAAGAGAATCGACGAAACAAACTCCTAAAGACGTTCATTGATTGCCTGGTCGAGCTTCATCCTCAAATTGAGGAGAAAGGTCAGTTTGGGATTGGAACCGACCTACCAACTTGATCCGGACATCAAGTTCAGCCACCGGGCTGGTTCACTTGGATCTTCTAGGTACAACATCCCTAGGCCATTGTTTCCACGCCATTTCCGGAATCCTGATCGGCTCCTTTCCGAGTGACCAGCACGCCAAGGTGGCGGGAGCCCCGAGCCCTCACCGTCACCGGGTTCACATCCCCGGTCCCTTGTGCACAGATCCGGATATCACTCTTGCGACAGAGTCGCCACCGTGCGGGGCGGGGACTCCGAATTGCAACATCATGTGCCAGAAAAACCGATCACCACCGCCAATGGTGTTGGACTTCAGGGTGGAACGGGTTCGGCAATTGAAACCTGACGTGCTAACACATACTTACTCTGACTGGAGCACTACCCGGCAACTTCCAGATAAGGGGCAGTGCGCTGTCTGCGGACTCTGTGGCCACCACAATCACTGACGAACATGGCTTCAAAACGCGCGTTTGGGTGGATCCCAGCCCATCCACGCCCTGACGGATTCCTATCTTGGCGCACCGATATGGCGTCCAACTCCCTCCGGTCTTGGCAGCGTCGCATGGGCAGCTTCAAGCGTGCCAAGACGACGTGATATCCTGGCTGAAGGCTCCGAGGGACGACGTGTTGCCAGCGAAACATGGATCAGGATATGCTCACCAGTCGCACACAGCCGCTCACCATCCCAAAGCTGATGGAACAGGTGCATCTTCTTGCCACGGCCCTCCAAGCAGATTGTGCTGACGCGAATCCGTACTCCGGCGTGGATTTCTCCCAAATGACGGATGTGGGTCTCGGCGGTGAAATAGCTCCCCCCAGAGGCGACATAATCGGCATCGCATCCCACGATGCGCATGAATCGGTCCGTGGCATCGCCAAACACCTGAAGGTACTTTGCCTCGTTCATATGGCCATTGTAGTCCGTCCAGTCGAGCGGCACCGCTTGGTTTACGGTCTCGACCGGCGCACCGATATCGGTAATGTCGGAAAAATCCAGAACCGCTCCATTGCGGTCATTCAATGCCTCGTCGGTTTGGCGCAGCAACCTTCCTGCACCCCAGTCCTGGGCCTTCAGGGCCCGCATCATCGCCACGAGATTGTTGTCCCGGATCCGCTCCAGTTCACGGATTGACCGTTCACCCGACTGGATATCGGACTGCTTTCCGATCATGTCGACCAGTTCCGGAGTAAGGTCAGGTACGTCCATGAGTTTCGACCACGGCCATTTGAGCGTCGGACCGAATTGCTCGATGAAGTGGCGCATCCCGGCCTCACCACCCGCCATCCTGTAGGTCTCGAACAGGCCCATCTGAGCCCAGCGGAGCCCGAAACCATAGCGAATCGCATCGTCGATCTCTTCTGTCGTCGCAATTTCATCCCGGACCAACCACAGAGCCTCGCGCCAAACAGCCTCAAGGAGCCGGTCGGCGATATGAGCCTCGATCTCCGTGCGCAACAGCAACGGGTGCATCCCAATTCCGGAGAGGACTTTCCTCGCAGCGTCAACACGCTCCGCTGGTACCGCTTCTGTCGGCACCAGTTCAACCAAGGGGAGAAGATACACCGGATTGAACGGATGAGCGACCAGGATGGCCTCTGGATGACGGGCGCCATTCGCGAGTTCAGACGGTTTGAACCCCGATGTCGACGAGGCGATGATCACACGTCCAGCCTCCCGAGCCTGAATCCGCCTATAGACTTCCTGTTTCAGGTCGAGCCGTTCCGGCACACTTTCCTGCACCCAGCCGACACCACTGACCGCATCCTCCAACGATTCGACAAAGACGAGTGACCCTTCTTCTGGCATTGCCGCATCGGCGAGCCCCGGAAATGAACGCCTTGCGTTCGCGAAGACCTCGTTGACCTTACGCTCGGCTTCAGGATCCGGATCGAATATTCGGACCTGCCAACCCATCAGCGCAAATCGAGCGGCCCATCCGCTGCCAATCACTCCGCCGCCAACTATCGCCGCAACCTGGCTCATGCTCGTCTCCTGCCTTCCGGTACCGCCAATGTGATATCAATAGGATGTGATCGCCAAAAAACCGACGGAACCGGAGGGGTCAAGACGGCCCGATCTATCGATCACTCCGCCTGTGGCGAACGTTTGACCAGACCCAGTCGGGTGCGCACATCTTCCGCTCCAATCACTCGGGCCCCCATATTGGAAACGATCGTCTCCGCACGTTCGACCAGCTGTGCGTTCCTGGCCAGCACACCCCGGTCAAGCATCAAATTGTCCTCAAGCCCGACGCGGACGTTTCCCCCAGCCAACACCGCCGCTGCCACAAAGGCCATTTGGTTCCGGCCAAGCGAAAATGCCGAAAATGTCCAGTTTTCCGGTACGTTGTTCACCATCGCCATGAAAGTGTTGAGATCGTCCGGCGCACCCCATGGCACGCCCATGCAGAGCTGGACCAACGCGGGTGTGTCGAGGATTCCATCTGCCGCAAGCTGCTTGGCGTACCAGAGATGACCAGTATCGAATGCCTCGATTTCGGGCATTACGCCCAGTCCGGTCATCATGGTGCACATGTCCCGCAGCATGCCCGGTGTGTTGCACATCACGTAATCCGCTTCGGCAAAGTTCATCGTGCCGCAATCCAGGGTACAGATTTCGGGTCGGCATCGACGGACGTGTTCGACCCGTTCCGTTGCGCCTGCCATGTCAGTGCATGATTCGTTTAGCGGAAGCGGGGACTCCGTGGGTCCCAGAACGAGGTCGCCACCCATTCCGGCTGTAAGGTTCAGCACCACATCGATATCTGCGGCCCTGATGCGATCGGTAACTTCGCGGTAGAGTTCCAGCCGTCGCGATGGCAGACCGGTGTCAGGCTCACGTACATGACAGTGAACCACAGCCGCGCCGGCCTTCGCCGCGTCGATGGCAGACTCCGCTATCTCCTTCGGAGAACGCGGCACATGGGGGCTGCGGTCCTGTGTGCTGCCGGCACCGGTTACGGCGCAGGTAATGAACACCTCGCGATTCATCTCCAGTGGCATCTGCGCTTCCTCCCAATTTCAGGCGCGAGTCTGACGAAAATATGGATACCCACAGTACCAGTCATGACAAGGGAATGACGTGATTCGCCATATGCCTTTCCCCGCATGCCGACCTACAACCCAAAGTGGGCAGTTGAAGTCGACATTCTAGCAAATCTTCATTGACCCTCAAGATAGCGAATAAGTGTCGCGCGACAGGCGAATTTCTTCCACCTGACGCCAACTCATTGAAATTACGGGAAATCCGATCTTTCCGGCCCGACTCCGCGGAAAACAGCCCCACTTCCAGTCCGAAGTGCAACACCGGCCATCTGCGCAGCGAGGGCGCAGCCGTCGCCGACGGAGACGTTCCCGTACCCGGCGAATGCCGATGCCAAACGCCGCAACGCCATTGTGAACGACGCGCCGGGAACCGGGGCAAGGACAGCTACACGGCCAAATCCATGACGGAACAGGAACCGGCGCTGGCGGGGCCGGCCTCCGCCGTCGTGGCGGAGATGCACGGCACCATGCTGCGGATGGGACCGGCCACCGAAAGCGTCTGTCATTCGCTGCGGCGCTCTGCAAAGACCGGGACGCCGGTGCGCGTCGGCCCGCCGGAGGTCGGCAAGACTTCGTGGGCGCACGAGTTGGCGGACATCCCACGCATTCCCTCCGTCGAACTGGACGCGTCGAAGGGTCTGGCGTCCCTCTCGCTACTGCCGGATGGCCAACGTCACCAGCCGGTTGAGGTCCGCCCGGGCCACGCCCCTTCCCAGTGCGGGCGCCAGCGGCAGGACCGGCGCGAGGGTGGCTGGGATTGGGCGCGGCGAAGCATGTCATGGGGCATGGATCCGTCCTTCATGCGCTGGGACACGTGCCGTCATCATCCGTGGCGTCGTTCCGAACATCCGGTTCCCCATGGGGTTCGGTCCCCACCTCGATCAGGTAGGTACGGAAAGAGGGGATCGGGGAATGGATGTATCCACTCCTGTTCCTGTACAAGGCCCCCTGATGGATCAGCATGTCCAGGAACCGCCTGGACGTCATGCCCTCGGGGAGCCGCCATCCATTCGGTTTCGAACCGTCGTGGTCCCGATGCATGTCGATGAGGTCGAGGATGTCCTTTCGCCGGAGCCGTCCGGACTTCCCGTCCCGTGATCCGGGAAGTCCGTCCATCACCGCCGCCACAAGGTTCTCCGCGTCCTCCATGACGGAGGTGCATTGATCCCGGCAATAGTCCTG
This sequence comes from Paracoccaceae bacterium, assembly GCA_965203605.1. Classification (GTDB taxonomy): domain Bacteria; phylum Pseudomonadota; class Alphaproteobacteria; order Rhodobacterales; family Rhodobacteraceae; genus JAPOUP01. Next base: position 1,704,036 of record OZ241902.1, read on the forward strand.
GCGTAGGCCAAGGGTCTGCTTCCGGATACCCGTCCAGTCCATGAGGTCCATGTCCCCGTCCACGTCCATGGCCGTCTTCCCCAGGGTTTCACCGGCATGGCGCAGGTGCCGCGGCCAGCCGTCGCAGAGGTCGGCCAGGTCGTTCAGCCGGGCGTTGTGGCGGGAGGTGTCGAGGCCGAAATGCAGAGCCAGGCGCCGCATGAAATCCCTGGCCTCCGCCGTTGACAGCGGTTCGGTTTCATGGATCCTGAAACCTCGCGTAAGATGCATTCCACGGGCTTTCTCCGCAGTGTCCGACAGGCCCGCCAGCACCAGCACCAACGGCAGCCCGGAGCTGCCGTCATGAATGGTCTGGAGGAACCGGGCCTCCGGTGTCGTTTCGTCCCCGGCGAAGCGCTGCGCCTCGTCCACGGCGACGACGACCGGTACCGACCCTGCCCGTGCTGGATGCCTTTTGGCGACCATGCGAAGCGTTCCGGGCACCTCGGCGTCGGAGAATCCCAGCGACAGGCCGCCGGGTCCGACCCCGACACCCCTGAGCCGTTCCAGCCGGTCGGCCAGGGTCCGCTTCCACGCCGCTTCCTCCATGGCCCATGCCTCCAGGACCGCGCCGACGCCCACGGAGGGGTCGTCGGTGATATCGGTCGACGACAGCGCCACGACCCTGGGCGTTCCCTTCTCGCCCGTCCACCGCTTCTGCATCTCGTGCAGGAGCGAACTCTTGCCGGCGCCCGGCGCCCCCTGCACGATGCGGGTCATTTTCGGCTGGCCGGCGCTGTCCTTCGCCGTGGTCAGGATATCCTTGAGGATATCACCCCGGCCGACGAAGACCGGCGGCGGGGCGCCCTCCCCCTGCCGCAGGTATTCGAGGATCCGGTCCCGGTGGATCGGCATGGATAGCCCTTTCATGCATTCCGTGTTTACGGAGATTACCCCGGTCCGGTCGGAAGACAAAATCACAATGAGCCTCTTGCAGAACTCCCCGGTCAAGCGATTTTTTTTGGGAACGGGCGCTTTTTTCTGATGGCTGGCCTGGATATGGAGCCGCCCCTCTGGTATGGAACGGGTGTATTCGCCACCACATACGGGGAGACGGCTCCATGTCCCTGCGATCATCCATATCAGATGCCTGGCGGCGGTTTCAAGGGGAACTTTTCCCTTCCCTCGCCGGGGAGGTCGGTCCCCTGGGCGTGAGGCACACGAAATTCATCGCCGTCCTGGACATGGTGGAGGTGGAGAGGCACGTCCGCTACAGCCACCGGGGCGTCGGCAACCCGCCAGCCGACCGCAGGGCGCTGGCGCGGGCCTTCGTCGCCAGGGCGGTCTGGGACATGCCGACCACGGTGGTGCTGATCGACAGGCTGCGATACGACCCGACGCTGCGCAGGCCCGTCGGCTGGTCCCGCGTGTCGGAGGTGCCCAGTGAATCGACGTTCTCCCGCGCCTTCGCGTGGTTTGCGGAGACCCGGCTGCCCGAGCGGATGCACGAGGCGCCGGTCCGCGCCGCGTACGCCGGCTCGGTCGTCGGGCACATATCGCGGGACTCCACGGCGGTCGTCGGGCGGGAGAGGCCGTCGCCGAAGCCGAAGCCGGAGGAAAAACCGAAGCGAAAGCGCGGACGCCCGAAGAAGGGGGAGGAGAGGCCGAAGGAGCCGACCCGGCTGGAGCGGCAGCTGCGGGACGGGATGACGGCGGAGGGGATGGCCGACGGGCTGCCGAAGGCCTGCGACACCGGCACGAAGCGCAACTCGAAGGGGTACAGGGAGAGCTGGAGGGGGTACAGGCTCCATATCGACGCCGCCGATGGGGACGTCCCCGTCAGCTGCATCCTGACCTCCGCTTCGCTGCACGACAGCCAGGCCGCCATCCCGCTGTCGAAAATGACGGCGCTGCGGGTGGACCACTGTCACCAACTGATGGACGCGGCATACGACTCCCTGGAGATCGGGTTCCACGCCTACCTGACGGGGCGCGTGGCGATCACCGACACCAACCCGCGCCGCGACGCGGCGCTGAGGGAACGCCTCGGGAAAGAGGCGCTGGCGCAGCGGAAAGCGGGCCACATCCGCCACGACCGGGTGCGCTACCGGCAGCGCTCCAGCGTCGAGCGGGTGAACTCGGCGCTGAAGGACTCCTACGGTGCCCGGCATGTCCGCGTCCGGGGGCACGCCAAGGTGGCCTGCCACCTGTTCCTCCGCGTGCTGGCGCTGACCGTGGAACAGCTGATGCGGCTCACGATCTGACACCGTCCGCCAAGGCAGCGCCGGACGCCTCGGACGCCGCCCCGGAGGGGACGGCGCGGACAGCCATGCGCGGACGGCGCCCGACGGGCCACCATCTGCGGCATTCCGCCACACTCCGGCCCGTGCAGACGCCCCGGGCACCCGCCAGCTGCGGCACCGGGACCGCATCGGCCGCCGAATGCTTGCCAAGGCCGCCCGAACCGCGATAATTGTGCAAGAGGCTCACAATGACATCCGTTTCCCTTCGCTCCCCGAATGGAACCGATTCGGCGTGTGCCTTGTCCGGATCCGCTTTCTTGGGTGGTTTGCCCTGAAATCCAGATTTTCCGCCTGTATCTCCCAGCCGAACCGCTGGATTCGGCCTACCGAAGCCAGGAAACCGCAACTTTCGCTGGCAAGACCATGGTGTACCGTGGTGGCAGATATGACGGGCGAAGAATATTTTTTTATCACATGAAATCAATGAGGTAAAAATTGTAGATGGCAAAATATGCCTGTCGCGACAAAAGGACCGGGTCAGTTCGTCAAGTTCGAAAGACGTGCTGTGAACACAATACAAGGATTAGGTTCGCTAAATGAAGGAACCGTTTCAGACTGAATTTCGCTGCATGTTCACCTACGTCAGTTCACAACCGAGTTGGCAATTGTGCCCCTTCCAATCCAACGGTTTCGATAGAGGATGGAACATCGCCCGGCCATCGCGGTCCCAGGACAGGATTGCGGGACCGATGTCTGTGACTTCAGTTTAGCAAGAATGGACAAATACGATAGTCCGCTGTCGAAAACGGACTAGATTCCCGCAGGAACGACGCTGATCTGTCCCGGTCTATCGCCTGAGCAGTTCGATGCGCCTTCTGATCTCATTCGCAGCGCTCTTCATGTCGGTCATCCTTCTGCAGCTATCGTCGGGTGGCGTCGGACCGCTTGACGCGCTTTCCGGCCTACGGCTGAACTTCACGAAGGCACAGGTCGGTCTTCTGGGTTCAGCGCATTTCCTTGGGTTCTTCATAGGATGCTGGCTCGCGCCGAGGCTGATGGGTGGAATAGGTCATTCCCGGACCTTTGCCGTATTCACCGCAATGGGTGCTATGGGTCTGCTGGCACACACGATCGGGCACAACCCGTATTTCTGGGCGCTGCTGAGGGTTGCTTCTGGATTCTGTGTCGCAGGCTGTTACACTGTCATCGAAGCGTGGCTCAATGCCAAGATCACCAACGATACCCGTGGCCGTGCAACGGGAACCTACCGGTTCGTTGACACGGTGGGTTCGCTTGGTGCCCAACTCATGATCGCAGTATTGGAGCCGGTACACTACGTTTCATACAACATTCTGGCACTTTTTTGCTGTGCATCGCTTCTTCCCCTGACCCTGACCCGCGCTACCCAACCCCAAACGCCCACCGCGCCGCGACTCAGGCCACGCCTTGCATGGGAGTGTTCTCCCCTCGCCGTCGTGGGTGTACTGGTGGCAGCTCTTTCCAGCTCGACATTCCGTATGGTCGGTCCCATCTATGGACAGGACGTCGGGCTGGCCATCACTCAAATTGCATATTTCCTCGCTGCATTCGTTCTTGGCGGAGCCATCGCACAATACCCACTCGGCTGGCTTGCGGACAAGTTCGACCGTCGATGGGCGCTTATCGGGCTTTCCTGTGCCGCAATAGGATCATGTGCCCTGACTGTCGTAATGAGCGGCACCGGCACGATAGGCGTGATGTTGGCCGCTGGCCTGTTCGGCTTCACCACGTTTCCGGTCTATTCGCTCTCTGCAGCACATGCGCATGACTTTGCCACCTGGAACCAGAGGGTCGAACTCTCTTCGGCCCTGCTGTTCTTCTACGCGCTTGGTGCCATCGCCAGCCCGTATCTGGTGGCGGAACTTGTCGGGGAGTTTGGGCCAAACGCGCTGTTTGCCGTGGTGGCACTTGGCCATATTGGGCTGATCGTATTCGGCCTCACCCGAATGACAGCGCGGCCGACCCGTGAGAGGCGGACCCCCTACATCTATTCCCCACGGACGTCCTATCTGATCGGCAGGCTAATGGCTCGTCTCCGGGATGTGAAAGGAGACCGAAGGTGAGCGGCTGTCCCCACGCCTCCCCCGAATTCTGACTTGGATGAGCCGCAGGACATTCGTATGAACCTGATGAATTTAGGACAATGAGCTAGCGTCTTTCGCCGCCAGGTCGGTTGCTGCAAAAGGAGGCGATTGCCGAGCAATTCTGTCTGCGGGCTTCCGCATTCGGAGGACCATCGCTGCAGCTTCCGCCGGGCCAGACTTGCCAGGGAGCTGCCGTGCATTGCATATGTCAGTGCGGTCACGGACCACCGCGCGTTCCGCGATGCGGGGAGGTGTCTCGGAGACCTGCATGTCGGCCAAGAGGATGTCGACCCGTATCCGGCCACTGTGGACACAGGCGGAAAGCCGCCCATGGATGCTCCCGAGGCGACCTACCGGGTCACGAAGATGAGGCATCCGGGTTCAGGCCGTCAAAGTGACCGCTCGACCAAGGCCGAAGACACCCACATCACGGTCCGCGACGTTCCCGACGTGGCACGGGATTTTGTCGTCAACGGCAAGGCCGCCCTCACCTGGGTGATGGAACAGCGCATCACGACCGACAAGGCCAGAGGGACCGTCAGCGACACCAACTGGTACGCGGTCGAGACTGCAGGCGACCTGCGCTATCCGCTGGACCCGCTCCTGCGGGTGATCACAGTCCGCCCGGAAACGATGAAAGTCGTCCGGGATATTCCGGAATTGAGAAGCGAATGAACCGCCACTTCCTCTCTGTAGAGCAAAGCATCCCTAAGCCGTTGATTCCACGCCATTGCCGAAGTCTTTTCCGGGCGATGCGCATGCCAAAGTTTCGCGGACCTTGACTACCCTGGCCATCCCCTGGCTCACACTCGCGTTCCCGTATGCGCAGGTCCGGTTTTCTTCTCCCGCGACGGGGCAGCTTCCTTTTCCCGGCATTGGCTCGCCTAGATGGCGCCCGGACTGCCATCACTCTCTTCGATATGCTTGCACTTCGATACCACAATACACACAATGATAGCAGGCAAGAAGGAATTGAGCAGATGAGCCAAATGACTGTTCGGAATATCCCCAATCCCCAATATGCCGCACTGAAACGCATAGCGGCTTCCAATGGACGGAGCGCGGAAGCGGAGATGCGGCTCCTGATCTTGCGACATGTTGGGGTTCGGGATGGTGAAGGATTGGGTCAAAGCTGAGAGCCAAGTACAGCGGCCTTATGGATCAGGACTTTCGGTTTGAACGCGACCAGACATCCAGTGATCCAATGACATTCGAATGATCATTCTCGACACAATGGTTCTTTCTGAACCGTTTAGGCCCCAACCGGATCCCGACGTGATCAATTGGCTGGACCAGCAAATTCCAGATGATCTGTTTGTGACGGCGGTCACCCAAGCCGAAATGGAATATGGATTGCGGATGATACCGGAAGGCAGAAGACGACAGCAACTGCGCGATGGGGTCGCTGCAGGACAATCGCGTTTGGAATTTTCGTTGTGACAGACGAGAACAGATTGTGAACAGAAGTGGCGCTCCTGCTGCAATTGTGGTCAGGTTTGAATGATCCCAGACATCAATGCCACAGTAGAGGCCCAAACGCGATTGCCCTGGGGGTCACTGAGCTTTTTGAAGTCGATTTTTCAGGCCGTGTTTTGCCTTTCGATTCACGGGCGGCGTTGATGTTTGGCGCGAACATTGCGACCGTTCGACAAAGGTTTGGCAAGCCAGCGGTGAAAGATATGGATGGGATGATTGCCGCTATCGCGATCAGCCACGACCGGTGCCCCGTCGCGACAAGGGACCGCCGTCCATTCGAGTTGATGGGAGTCGAGGTTATTTCAGCGGGTTGGACGTAGCGTTTTCCGCTTGACACGGCAACTGCGTTCCAAAATCGCCATGCAGCCTTCGGTCAGGGACCGAGGTAGGAAAGACAAGGCGAACTGGATTCTGCATCGTCAGGCCAAGGCAGTTGGCGGCGGCACCGCCGGCATGGCAAAATCGTTTCGCTCCACATCGGGGACGGCGCGGCGGTCACCTTACCGACCTCGGGCGCACATCGACCGAAACGGGTCTCTATCCGAAGAATGTAGGCACCCAGGCAGATTCGCATAAGGCGGCCCGAGCGGGCGAGCCACGACAGCGCCCCTTTGACCGACACCCGGTCGCAAAGGTTCAGCAGGGAGGTCGAACACAGCGTCGCCTTCGACAGGGCCTCGGCATGTTCCATGATACGACGGGAAAGGCCGTGCATGGCCCTTTCCCCAACTCAATCCGTTCCATCATGAATCTAGAGCGAATGCCCCTGCAATTCAACTCCGCAAAGAAGTTCCAACCACCATTGTCGTTCGAGTTGTCAGTGGGCGACTCAGGGGCGACGCCGATGCAAAATGGGTTGGACTTTGGTCTGCCACCAAGCGGCGTGGAGGTTGGTTTTCCAGTGATGGGACCGTTTTGGCTGCCTGCAGGGAAGCTTGACACGGATCGTGAACTGGCGATATCCGCGCTTGCGATTGCCGTCGGTTTCCGAATAACTTCCGCCCGCGCCGGAGTTCGACTCGGGCTTAACGGAACGGATTGACTCCAAAGGAGTCCCAAGGGGCAAACCCGCTGATTCAACGCCTGCTGCATTTCAACTTGCGGGCGGTCGTCGCATGGCAGGTAGGGAACGCATGGAACGCATCCTCATAACTTCAGCAATTCCCTACATCAACGGGATCAAGCATCTGGGCAATCTCGTGGGCAGCCAGCTTCCCGCCGACCTCTACGCCCGCTATATGCGTGCCCGCGGGCACGAGGTGATGTTCATCTGCGCAACCGACGAACATGGCACACCAGCGGAACTGGCCGCAGCCAATGCAGGCAAACCCGTAGCCGAATACTGCGCCGAGATGTGGTCGGTGCAGAAGCGACTCTCCGATGGATTCCGCCTTAGCTTTGCCAAGTTCGGCCGTTCGTCATCGCCGCAGAACCATCGTCTGACGCAGTATTTCGCCGGACGGCTGGCGGACAACGGACTTATCAAGGAAATCGTGGAGAGCCAGCTCTATTCCAAAGCTGACAGACGGTTCCTTCCTGATCGGTATGTTGAGGGCACCTGCCCCAACTGCGGTTACGACCGCGCCCGTGGCGATCAATGCGAGAACTGTACCAAGCAACTCAATCCTACGGACCTGATCGAACCACGTTCCACGATTTCTGGCTCGACTGATCTTGAGATTCGGGAAACCGCTCATCTCTACCTGTGCCAGTCAACACTCAAGGAACAACTCGATGACTGGATTGGCTCAAAGGCGGACTGGCCGATCCTGACCACGTCGATCGCCAGAAAGTGGTTGCACGACGGCGACGGTCTACAGGACCGGGGCATCACACGCGATCTTGACTGGGGTGTTCCCGTCCGTCGTGGTGAACAGCCATGGCCCGGGATGGAGAACAAGGTCTTTTACGTCTGGTTCGATGCGCCAATCGAATACATCGCCGCAACCAAGGAATGGGCGGATGAGGAAGGGCTGGGCGAGTCCGCCTGGAGGCGCTGGTGGCGGACCGACGAAGGCGCGGAGAACGTCCGCTACGTCCAGTTCATGGGCAAGGACAATGTTCCGTTCCATACACTGAGCTTTCCAGCGACAATCATCGGCTCGGGAGATCCCTGGAAACTTGTCGATTACATCAAGTCCTTCAACTACCTTAACTACGATGGAGGCCAGTTCAGCACGTCGCTCGGACGCGGAATCTTCATGGACCAGGCGCTGGAGATTCTTCCGGCGGACTACTGGCGCTGGTGGCTGCTGTCTCACGCTCCCGAAAACTCGGACAGCGAATTCACATGGGAGAACTTCCAGGCTTCGGTCAACAAGGATCTTGCGGATGTTCTTGGGAATTTTGTCAGCCGTGTCACCAAATTCTGCCGCTCGAAATTCGGGGAAGCGGTTCCGGACGGCGGCGAGACCGGTGATCTGGAAAGGGCACTCACGACTGAATTGGGAATGCGTCTGGCCTCCTATCAGGCCCATATGGAGGCGATCGAAATCCGCAAGTCCGCCAACGAACTGCGCGCCATCTGGTCTGCGGGGAATGAATTCCTGCAGGAGGCAGCTCCCTGGGCCCTGTACAGGGAGCAACCGGCACAGGCCGCTGCAGTCATCCGCATCTCGCTCAATCTTGTCCGGCTATACGCAGTGCTTTCAGCACCGTTCATTCCCGATGCGTCCGCTACGCTTCTGAAAGCGCTGCAAACGGATAACGACGCTTGGCCCAATGGAATGGATGCGGCGCTTTCCTCCCTGCCCCCGGGCCATTCCTTCACTGTTCCAGATAACCTTTTCCGCAAGATTTCCGATGCAGAGCGCGAAAGCTGGCAAAGGCGATTTGAGGGAAAACGCGACTGAATGGTCGATCGAGGGTTGTCTATCAGGAATTCCGCAATTAGGGATGTCGGTGGAGACGTGGCCGAGTGGTCGAAGGCGCTCCCCTGCTAAGGGAGTAGGCGGGGAACCGTCTCGAGGGTTCGAATCCCTTCGTCTCCGCCACTTCAGTCCGTCTCTGGGCACGCCAATCGCCGCCGATTGCCGCATCTGGCCGCCCGCGAGTGTCCTCAGCAGTTCCGTTTTCGATCCCATGATGCGGATTGCGTCGTCTGCGACCTCGACACGCTGCGCCAAGGCGCGCAGGTGATCCCGCCGATAGCCGCCGCCGCGGTCCCGGATACGGTCGCGCGCGATCTGCGAGAATTGCCGGATCATTGCGGGACTGACGGCGCTGTGACCGGGGCTGTCGAGCAGCGCCTGCGCCCGGTCGGCATCGGCCCGCGCCTGATCGCGGATGACCTTGAGGCCTGCGATGCGTTCGGTCAGCGCCGGGTCGTCCAGATCGGCGACCCCCGCCTCGATCGCGTCATAGAGACGCTTGAGGCGTAGTTCCGCTTCGGCGGCCCGCCGCAGCAATTCGGCGATGTGCTGGCGTCGGCGCTCGGCCTGATCTTCGCGGCGGCCGAGGATGCTGCAAAGCAGCTTCTCCAGCCGCTCGGGATCGAGCAAGCGTTATCATGACGTGCATGGGATCGTCACCCATTTCCTGTGTGATGGAGACGAGGCGAATACCGTTCTTCACCAGTTTCCTGACGTAGAATTCCAACTCGAAATGGTCGCGGAAGAAGCGCGAGAAGCTGTGGACCACTACAACATCGAAGGGCGCGGGCCTGGACGTGCCTGCCTCGATCATGCGCTGGAACTCGGGGCGGCGGTCGTTGGTGGCGGACGCCCCGGCTTCCACGAAGGTTTCGACAACCCGGTAGCCCCTCGCCTCGCACCATGCTTCGCCCTGCTTGCGCTGGTCGGGGATCGACACGTCATGTTCGGCCTGCCGGCTGGTGGAGACGCGCAGGTAGAGAGCGGCCCGCAGGGCGACATTGGGATTGCGGATGTTCATTTGCGGATTCCTTTCCTGCGAGGCTCGACCAGCGGCAAGACCAGTTCCACACGGTCATGAACGAGCTTTGGGACCAGTCTCAGACCCCGGCCTTTTTCCATGCGGACAAGACCGTATCCGACCATGGCCTTGAGGGTTCTGGACAGGTTGGACCTGGCGCGGCCGGTCATCTGCGCCAGCTCTTCCAATGAGGCTGGCTGCTGTTCGTGGATGATGCGCAGCATCTCGCAGTTGCTCGCTGACATGAATTTGGCAAAGGATGTCGTGGAGATGAACCAGACCGTCGGCTCGCCGGGCCTCGGCTTTTCCTCGCCACGCGCGATCCGAAGGGTGCGGGCCTTCATTTCCTGGGGATCGGCGATCCCGACTTTCAATGTGGACATGGCAAGACTCGATCATCGTTCAGGGCTTTTCATTATCATATTGCGATAACGATTTCAAGTCATCGGGCAGATCGGCCGAGCCGAACAGATCATCGAACACATCGGAGAACCAGCGCTCGAACAGCTGAATCTCGGCCTCGATGATCGGCATGTCCTCGGGCCAGTCTTCGATGACCGGCAGCCGCTCGACATCGAAGAGTTGGGCCGGGCGTCCACGCGGCGGTTGCCGTCGCTGTCCTGCCGCTCTGGCCGTCCTGCCCGGAGGGGGCGTCGGAGCCCTTCCCGGGCCGCGGCCGTGGCCGTCTGCGGCCCGGACAGTCCGCCCGGCGACCGGAGCGGTTCCTCCGCCTCCGGCGGCAGGGCGCCGGTCCCCAGCCAGCGGGAAAGCTCCCGCCCGGGCCCGCCGACCCTGCCGGCGTCCGGCGAAGCCGTCCGCCCGTCCATCCCCGATCCCGCATGTGCCGCCATGGTGGCCCCCGAAGTGATCCGCCCGGATGACCACTCACTGACGGGCGATGCCCTATACTGTCAGACAGGAAAGGGATGGGTGGGACCCGACCGGACGCCGTACTTTAACCGCTTACGGACAGGCGGCTGTCCATGCGCCATTGCAGGACCGTCGCGCGATGCTGCAGCGACATCCCGGGTAGGGCCGCGGGGAGATGCCGGCGGTCCCGGAAAAGGGGAAGGGCCAGCGCGGGCCGGTGGGGAGGTCCGACGCCCACAGCCTTCCCGAACGCCCCGCCGCCACGGGAGGGAACGTTCTGCGCTTCACAGGGCGCGCCGACACCCCGTTCCCGGACAACAGGGCCGAAAGGGATTCCAGAATGGCGAAAGTCCGGCAGAAGGTCCCGGGCTGTTTCCGGACCGTCGCCTTCGCGGAGGACCGCTGCCGGATATCGAGCTACCTCCGGACAATGGCGGCGCTCGGATACAGCCCGCCCGTCGCCGTCACCCTCGCCCTGCAGGGAAAGACTGTTGACTGTCTTGATCAGGACGCCTCATAAAAGGGGTGAGCAGTTACCCATATCCTTGAAAAAGACCGACCGGGTCGAGGCGCGCGACAGCAGCATGTCACGAATATCCTCGTACCGCGTGGGGTGTCCTTCCTGCACAGCGAAATGCGGCATCACGCGAATTTTGCGATGCACGTAATAGTCATACATGAAGGGCTCGTGGGCACAGTCCAGATCCCCGCGCTCGCGCATAATCCGCTCGGTCACAGTGGACATTGAGCGGGGATGCGACCAGAGCACGAAGATTGGGTGTTCATTCACCAGCGGACCTCAGCTTTTCATGCGGGAATTTTCTGGGTCGTAGGGCGGTAGGTCAAGGACCACGGCACGACGCCGTTGCCCCAGAATCTCGACGCTCAGCCCGTCACGCGCGGATCGGTCGCGCAGATAAGCCAACGCGAGGGTCTTGCCGGTGCGATGCCCGAAACCGGCCGAGGTGACGATACCAACCACTCGATCCCCCTGATAGACGCCATGGGCGTAGTAGGGATCCACTTCGGTGGTGTCCAAGTCCAGCAGCACCATATCCCAGCGATCCTCGGCCTGCATGCGGCTGGCCAGCGCGTCCTTGCCGATGAAGTCATGACCCATCTTGATCATGAACCCGGCACCGGTTTCAGCCGGGGTGCGCTCGGTGGTGAAATCCGCCCCCCACGCGCGATAACCTTTTTCCAACCGCATCGCGTTCATTGCGTAGGCTCCGAAAAAGCCCAGCCCGTGCGGCCTTCCTGCCTCTTCCACCGTGTCAATCAGGGCAGGCATGTCGGCGGTTTTCACATGAAGTTCCCAGCCGAGTTCGCCCACATAAGACATGCGAAGCGCGCGGACGGGGAGACCGGACACCTCAATGCCTCGCACGGACAGCCACGGGAAGCCCGCCCCCAGATCGGCATCTGTCAGCTCTGACAGCACATCCCGCGATTTCGGGCCCATCAGGCCCAGCACGCCGAAGTCTTCGGTCACGCGGGTTATGGTGACGTCAAAACCCTCGGCGCGGGCGCGCAGCAGGTCGTCATCCATCTCTTCCGCCGCGGCGGCCGAGGTGAGGTAGATGTAGTCGTCGGCCAGTACGCTGACGGTGAATTCCGATTGCGTCCCACCCGCCGCTGTCAGAGCATGGGTCAAGCCGATGCGCCAGGTTTTGGGGGCGCGGTTTGCGCCGATGCTGTCCACAAAGGCGCGGGCATCCGGGCCGGTCACGTCGAATTTCGAAAAGATCGACATATCGGCCAGCCCCACATGATTGGCTACAGTGTCACATTCTTGCGCCACGCGGTCGAACCAGTTCGAGCGGCGGAAGCTTGGCATCGCTTCGTCCCCGGTCTGGTCCGAGAACCAGTTGGGCCGCTCCCAGCCATAGGCCGCGCCCATCACAGCGCCGCGCGCGATCATGCTGTCGTGGATCGGTGACAGGCGTTTGCCGCGGGCTGCGGGGCGTTCTTCATGCGGGTAATGCACGCCGAATTGCAGACCGAAACATTCGATGGCTTTCTTGACGCGATAGTCGCGGTCGGCCCAGTTGCCGAAACGGCGGCTGTCCACGGCCAGCGCATCCATCGGCGGCGCTCCATGGGTCATCCAGTGGGATAGGAACCAGCCTGCACCACCGCCCTCCATCACGCCCATCGACGAGCCTGTCAGCTGCCAAGCATTGGGCAGCCCATGGGCTGGGCCGATCAACGGGTTGGCGTCAGGCGTGAAGGTGATCGGCCCATTCACCACCGATTTAACACCGCCCGTTTCCAACGCCGGAATGCGCGCCATTGCCATCATGATGATGTCTTCGACCCGGTCCAGATCAGGGGGCATCAGGTCAGCGCCGAAGTCTGGCGGGCACCCGTCTATCGACCATGCCTCGGCGTTCTTTTCATAGGGGCCGAGGATCAGACCGTCGCGCTCCTGACGCACATACCAGCTTTCCTCGGGGTCGCGGATCATCGGCAGTTCGGGCAGGCCTTGCGCGATCCGGTCGGCCACCGCGCGCACCGTGTCGGTCACAAGATACTGGTGTAGCACGGGAACCGAGGGGATGTTCAGCCCCATCATATGGCCGATCTCCCACCCCCAGGTATCCGCGGCATTGACCAGATGACGGGCGTGGATCGTGGTCCTTTCGGTCTCGACCACCCAAAGGTCGCCTTCGCGGCGGATCGAGGTCACCGGATTGTAGCGCAGAATCGTCGCTCCGTTTTTTCGCGCCACCTGCGCCATGGCGTTGGTGGCCAGTGACGGGTCAACATGCCCGTCATCGGGTTCGTAAATTCCGCCAAGCAGCCCTTCGGTCCGGGCCAGCGGGTGCAGACGTTCCACGTCTTCGGGGGTCAACATCTGCAGGTCATAACCAGTGAACCGGCTGAGCCCGGCGACATGGGCAAACTCGTCCATCCGGTCCGGGTTCGAGGTGATCCGCATCGCGCCCGAGCGGTGAAAGCCGCAGGTGCCGCCGGTCTCTTCCGGCAGGATAGCGCGATACAGGCGCACAGACGTGGCGCGAAGCTCCTGAATGGTTGGGTTATGGGCGAAATGCGTGCACAAGCCCGCCGCGTGCCAGGTCGATCCATGGGTCAGGTCGTTCTTTTCCGTCAGCACCACATCCGACCAACCCGCCTTGGCCAGATGATACATCAGCGACACCCCCATGGCACCGCCGCCAATGATCAGGACCTGAGCTTGCGTGACTGTCATGATTTCATCCGTTCGTTCTTTGGGTCAAATGGCGAGCGCATCAGCGGGACCGCCGGATAATGCGTGCCTGCCACATCGATGATGAAGCTGCGGGCGCAGGTCTCGGACAGCGTCTCTCCGGCCGCGATTTCAACCAACGCCAGAGCATAGGTCTTGCGGGTCCGCGCACCCCGCGCACCCGAGGTTGTCGCTCCGACCACCCGACCGTCTTCAAGGATCAGTTCGTCATGCAGGATCAGCGGCTTGTCGGGCAGTTCGAAGATCACCGCGCGGCGGCGAAGACCGTCTGTCTTCTGCTGGACCAATGCCTCTTTACCCAGAAACTCGGTCTCCCAGTCCACAGCAAATGCCAGCCCGGCTTCCAGCGGAGAAATATCCGGCCCAAGGTCATGACCCCAGTGTTTGAACCCTTTCTCGATCCGGCAGCCATCCAGCGCGAAATGACCCATCGGGCGTGCACCTTGTGCAGTGAGCGCATCGAACACCGGCCCACCCTGCTGTGCGGCAATGTAAAGCTCCCATCCCAGCTCGCCCACAAAGCTCAAACGCTGCGCGCGGCATGGCACGCCTGCCACTGTGGCATCTCGTGCGGTCGAAAACGGAAAGCTTTGCCAATCCTCGTCAGACAGCGCCGCCAGCGTATCGCGAGACCCGGCACCCATGACGCCAATCACCACTTCGTTTACGGTCACATCCCGGATCGTCACATCGCGACCCGCACCATGCCGCCTGAGCCACGCCAGATCCTTCTGCCGGGTCGCAGCACCTGACACCATGCGGAAGTGATCCGGCCCGAATCGGAGCAATGTCACGTCCGCCTCAACTCCACCCCGCGCGTTCAGCAGCGGCGTGTAGACTGCGCGCCCCGGCGTAACGTCCATATCCGCAGTGGCGAGATACTGCATGAATTCCAGCGCGTCCGGCCCGGAAATATCAAACTTTCCGAACGGGGACAGGTCGAGCAGCGCCGTGCCCTGCGCCATGATCGCAGCCTCGCGATGGGCGATCTCCTGCCACGCCTGTTCACCGGTGGAATAAGGCAGAGCCCGTTCGCTGTCGTTCCGCGCGTACCACAACCCGCGTTCCCAGCCTGCGGTCAGGCCGAATTTGGCCCCTGCGGCGGCCCATTTGTCGTGCAGGGCGGATTTGCGCAGGCCACGCCCGGCTTTGGGTTGCTTGAAAGGCCAGTGCAGGGCAAAGGCATCACTCACGGCCTCTTCCATGCGGGTTTCAATATGGCTGGCCGCAGCCGCCAAAGGATCGGCCCGCGTCACGTCAACCTCCCACAGGTCCATTGGTGCTTCGCCTTCGGTCATCCAGTCGGCCAGAACCCGCCCGACGCCCGCCGAAGACATGACGCCGACCGAGTTCATACCGGCCGCAACATACAGCCCGTCCACCTCGGGCGTCTGGCCGATCAGGGGGCGGGTGTCGTGGGTAAAGCTTTCCGGCCCGTTCATGAAGTGCTGAATGCCGGTTTCCGCCAGCGCAGGGATCAACTCCAGCGCGCCTTCCATGAAAGGCATGAACTGATCCCAATCCTCGGGCATTTCAAGAAACGGTCGGTCGCCTTCCGGGCCGAAGGCGTCCCAGCATTTCGCATTCGGTTCAAAACCGCCAATGACCAGCTTCCCTGCATCGCCCTTGACATAGAACCCACGGTCCAGATCGCGCAGAACCGGGTATGGGCTGGGCAGCCCGACCATCGGCTCGGTGACGACATACATATGTTCCACAGCTTGCAGCGGCAGGGCCACCCCCGCCGCATCGGTCAGCTTCTTCGACCACGCGCCCGCACATAATGCGACACGGTCGGCCAGCAACTCGGATCCGTCGGCCAGCGCAACACCCTTGATCCGCCCGGATTCAACCAGCAGCCGGTCGACCTGCACGCCTTCGCGGATCTGCACCCCCTTGGCCCGCGCAGCCTTGGCATAGGCCATGCACAGATCCACC
The DNA here is from genome assembly GCA_965203605.1 of Paracoccaceae bacterium. Lineage (GTDB taxonomy): Bacteria > Pseudomonadota > Alphaproteobacteria > Rhodobacterales > Rhodobacteraceae > JAPOUP01. The sequence continues at coordinate 1,719,788 of OZ241902.1, forward strand.
GGGTTCACATTGGCGTCTTCCTCGACCCGCAAAGCGCCCACCAGCCCGTCGGGGCTGAGGCCGGGGACATCGATCGCATCCGGCCCCACGATCGAAGGGGTCAGCCCAAGATGACGACCCAGCGATGCGATCCGGTGCAGTTCGTCCATGCGATTGGGATCACGGGCCAGCCAATAGCCGCCGGTTTGGCGATAGCCGGTGGATAGACCACATTCTTCTTCCAACTTCGGGAACAGAGTACAGGCATACATGGCCAAATGGGTCATGTTTGGCGTCGCGCGCAAGGGGCCGACAATCCCGGCGGCATGCCAGCTGGTCCCGGACGTCAGTTGGTTACGTTCCAGCAGTTGCACATCCGTCGCACCGGCCGATGCCAAGTGATAGGCCAGGCTCAGCCCGATTGCGCCACCGCCGATGATGATGGTTCCCGCCATTCCGGAACTCCTTGCCGTCGTCTGAGCATGTTCTCTGCAAAGACGGTGGGATCAAGTCTCGCCAGACATCATAACTACAACTAATGATAAGCAGAGCTTGCGCCTGTTCGTTTCAGCGTGTTTCATGAAATTACAGAGGTTTACGGGGAATCGAGGGGCGAATGGTGCGCGACGAAGCGGAAATCAATTTGTTCCGGGCAATTGAAGTCTTCATGGCCGTAGCGGATATGCGCCATGTAACGGCGGCGGCAAATGCCCTTGGGATCACTCAGTCGGCGGCTTCTCAGCATCTGAAAAACCTGGAAACCGCCTTTGGTGTAACCCTACTGGACCGTTCGCGCCGCCCGTTGGGCCTGACCCATGCGGGAGAGGCTGTGCAACGGCACGGGTACCGCATTCTCAATGAGATTGACGATCTGAAATCCGATCTGCGCCACATGAATGCAACCGCACTACCTATTCTGCGTGTGGGGCTGCTGGCATCGACGGCAACGACACTGACTCCGGGCCTTTTTGAATTCGTCGAGCATGATCTGCGTGTGCCGGAACTGATCCTCTCGGCGGGTCTGGCCAGCGATCATCAAAACGCTCTGAACGCACATAAGATCGATGTGGCCGTCACTTCGGAACTGTTCATGTTGAGTGACGACTATGACACCTATCCTGTTCTTGAAGAACCGTTTTTTCTGGTTCTGCCCGAAAACTATCATGGCCCCGAAGATGACATTCACGCCATTTCCAAACGCCTGTCTCTGGTTCGTTTCGGGGCGCTGACCCCGGTGGGGCGACGCACAGACCAGCACCTGCAGCGCTGTCGATTGCACCTGCCCCGCGCGATTGAAGCAGACCGGTCGTCGATGGTCGTCGCCGGAGTGGTGACGGGCAAGTGCTTTGCGATCTTGACGCCCTCGCTTTTGATTGATGGGGTCGCCGAAGGTATGCCGCTGCGCATTGTGCCATTGCCATTTTCGGGGTTCAAACGCGGTATCCAGGTGGTGTCGCGCAAGGAGGACCTTGGCGATATCCCGGCCCGCATCGCCCATCAATGCGCCGATATCCTGCGTGAACACTTCGCCCGCCGTTTTCCGGAAATTGCGGATCAGATCACGTACCACGCCGGTGCTTATCCCAATAATTAGGATTTCCGATCAAGCCTGTCTCCCCCTGTTCCCTGTGCATTTTTGTTGCATAGTCACGACATCGGCGCGGTCTATCCACGCCACGATTTGGGACAGATTGTCGAGGGGTGCGTTATGTCACGTCGTTCAGGCCGCAAATCGCGCTTGCAGGCACGGGCCTCCAAAGGGGCTGTGTCTGCCCCCTACGTGACGCGCCGGATCGGATTGGTCAGTTTGATTGATGACGAGGCCATTGCTGTCATCGAGCGAAATGCTGACCGAATTCTGGACGAAATCGGCATGGACTTTCGAGGCGATCCCGCCACGCTTGACTTGTTCAGGGCGCATGGTGCGCGGGTCGATGGTGAGCGTGTGCGATTTGATCCCGGCTGGTGCCGGGAAAAGATCAAGACCGCACCGAGCATGTTCACGCAATACGCGCGCAACCCCGCACGATCGATCCAGATTGGAGGGGACGCGCAGGTCTATGCCCCCAGTTTCGGCCCGCCCTTCGTACATGACATCGAGAACGGGCGGCGCTATGCCACGCTGTTGGATTTTCAGAACATCACCAGGCTGCACCATCAGTTGGGCGCGGTGAACCATTCCGGCGGTGTGGTGGTGGAGCCGGTCGATGTACCAGTACCGCTGCGCCATCTGCATATGGCCCATACCCATCTGACCATGAACGACAAACCCTTCATGGGGGCAGTGACCGCGCCGGAGCGCGCCCGCGACACGATCAAGATGTGCAAGATCGCAATGGGGGCCGAATTCGTTGACGAAAACTGCGTGCTCTATTCCGTGGTCAATACGAATGCGCCTTTGGTGATGGACGAAACCATGCTCTGGGCACTAAAGGAATATGCTCAGGCCGGACAATGCACCGTGGTATCCCCGTTCGTGCTGGGCGGGGCGATGTCCCCAGTCTCAGTCGCGGCTACGCTGGCGCAAGTTCTGGCAGAGGTGATGGCTTCGGTCGCGCTGATCCAGATCATTCGCCCCGGTGCGCCCGCCGCGTTCGGCACGTTTTTCTCACCCATCAGCCTCAAGACCGGTGCACCAACCTTCGGCACGCCTGAAGGAACCCAGTTCCAGATGTGCGCCAAAACACTGGCGGATCGCCTGGGCCTGCCATTCCACTCGGTCGGCGGGCTTACGGCATCCAAAGTGCCGGACGCACAGGCCGGGTATGAGAGCCAGGCGCAACTTATGGGGGCCGCGCTGGCGGGGGTGAATTTCATCATCCACGCCACGGGTTGCCTCGAAGGGTTGCTGACCACCGGCTATGAAAAGATCATCATGGACGCCGACCGCTGCGCCGCGATGCAACGCTTTGTGCAGGGTGTCGATTTCTCGGAAAGCGCGCAGGCGATGGAGGCGTTTGCCGAGGTTGAACCCGGCGGCCATTTCCTTGGCGCGCAGCACACACAGGACAATTTCGAAACTGCCTTCTGGATGGGCGACATGTCCGACAACGGCACCTACGAGCAGTGGGCTGCGGAAGGAGCCCATTGGCAGCACAAACGCGCCAGCGACCGTGTAAAGCAGCTGATCGAAGAATACCAAGCCCCGGCCATAGATGCCGGAACCCGAGAAGCCCTTGATGAGTTCGTCACCCGTCGCAGCCGGGAAATCGAAGGAGAACAGCCATGAACATGCAAACCGACTGGACCCTGACCGACACCGCCCGGCGGCGCGACAGTTTTTACGCCGCAAGCCAGCGCAAATTCGTTCCGTTCAAAGAGCCGATGGTCTTCAAGAAGGGCTCGATGCAATACCTCTGGGATGTCGAGGGACGCAAATATACTGACCTTTTGGGTATGAACGTCTGCATTTCAGTTGGTCACAGCCACCCAAAAGTGGTCGCCGCCGCGATGGAGCAGGCGCAAGAGTTGACCCACTGCACCACCATGTTCTACCACCCGGTGCCTGCGCATTTCGCCGAGGAACTGGCAGCAACGATGCCCAACCCAAATGGTGATATCGAATGGGTTGTGCATTTCACCAATTCGGGTTCCGAGGCGGTCGATCTCGCCATGACCATGGCCCGCAGCTATACCGGCCACCTTGACCTGCTGGCGCTACGGTCGGCCTATCACGGCCCAACGGCGGCGGCTCAGTCGATAACGGGCATCAGCGGCTGGCGCCATCCGGGAATGCCGGGCAACGTTGCTTTCGTCTCTGACCCGCATCAGTATCGCGGCATCTTCGGTGAGAATGCTGGAGCCGAGCCCTATCTGGACGAGATCGACCGTACGATCCACTCGGCAACGACCGGACAGGTCGCTGGCATCTTCATCGAAAGCGTTCAGGGCTATGGCGGGATCGTGGAAATGCCCAAGGGTTATATGACCGGCGCTGCGGAACGCGTCCGGGCCAAGGGCGGGTTACTGATCGCGGACGAGGTTCAGGCCGGATTCGGCCGCACTGGCGATCATATGTGGGGGTTCGAGGCTGATGGCGTCATTCCCGACGTCGTGGTGATGGCCAAGGGGATCGGCAACGGCTTTCCGCTGGGCGCAGTTGTTGCGCGCAAGGAAATTGCGGCACCAATGGCCGAGAAATTCATGTTCCACACCTATGGCGCCAATCCAACCTCCTGCGCTGCAGGGCGGGCTGTTCTGCAGATAATCAAGGAGGACAAAGTGCGTGAAAACGCGCGCGAAGTTGGTGCCGCGCTGCTGAAACATCTCCATGCACTGAAGGACAAATACCCGGTCATCGGCGATGTGCGTGGACGCGGGCTGATGCTGGCCATCGAGATGGTCAAGGACCGCAAGACCAAAGAACCCGAGCCGCAAACCACAGCCGCTGTCTTTGAAGCCACGCGAGAAAGCGGAATCATTCTTTCGAAATCCGGTGCATATCAATCCTGCCTGCGCATGGTGCCACCTATGTGCCTGTCAACAGACGATGTGGAACATGTGGCCGAAGGGCTGGATCGCGCCTTTGCCATGGCCACCAACTAAATTTATGGCTTCTAGCCCCCCCCATTCCACCCTGAAGTGCAACATCATGCGACCGGAAAACCGGTCACCACCGCCACTGGTGTTGCACTTCAGGGTGGAATGGGGGGGGCTTACAAGGGCCATCGGTGCAATAGACCTCTTCGTCCGATATCCGGCAGACCGCGTAGGTTCGCCCTCCATGGTCCAGCCGAACCAAGTCTTCCTCTTCGATGTCAACAAGTGCGCAGGCATCTATCCAGGGCGTCGCGGTCTCCGGCTTCAGGCGGTCTGGTTGGACCGAACTGCATCCCTTGCACCCGCCCCTTGCGGCAGTTGAGGCCGGATGAAGTGGCCCGGGTCTCGAAGCTGCCGAAGAACACAGGGAATGATCTCGGACCATGCGTTCCAGAGCGAAGGGTTGGGCGCGGGCAGGTCGTGTTTCACCGCCTCATGCAGCTTGGGCAGGGCATGGTAGGGCACCATCGGATACATGTGATGTTCGATATGGTAGTTCATGTTCCAGTAGATGAAGCGCAGAAGCGGATTCATGAGCACGGTGCGTGAATTGATGCGGTGATCGAGTACGTCTTCCGCCAGTCCGAGGTGCTGGGGAAGCCCCAATACGAGCAAAAGCCAAATCCCGTATGCCCGAGGCAGCCCGATGATCATGAGCGGCAGGAGCGACCACGACCAGAGAGAAATCAATACCACAAGAACATAGACCGCGATGTGGATGCGGCCGACACGAATGGCCTTGACGCGTTCGGTTTCGGGGACGAGGTCCGCTTCGTCCGGCGGAATGATCCCCGCTGCATTCCGGACCAGCGCAGCCAGGCTTTGCGGCACGGCTACGATCCCGAGCAAGTTGAGGCAGAGCACGATCAGCTGCGGCGGCCGCATTCCCGCAATTTCCGGATCCCTGCCAACGATGATCGTGTCAGTGTGATGGCGGGCGTGGGACCAGCGCCAGACCACCGAGTTTCGCATCATCAGAAAGCTTGCCAATTCATAGACGGCATCGTTCTTCCACCTGGACTTGAAGGCTGTACCATGGCCGCATTCGTGCCAGCGACTATCGGCGGCGGAGGCATAGAAGACGCCATAGACGAAAAAGAACGGCAGCGCCCACCAGCTTCCCCAATGGAGGATGCCACCGGCGCCGCTACCAACCAGAACGGCAACCCAGATCGCAATATCGCGCGTAGCCGGCCAATCTGCGCGTTTCATCAGGGACTTCAGTACCCTTCGGTCTACCGGCGTCTGGTACCAATCTGCGCCCGCAAGACCTCTTTCGAACGCATACTGCCGCTCCGGACCGGTCAGGGAGTAGTCCCGCTCCATTGGAAACGTTATCAATCGCATCAAGCCCAAGGTTCGGCTAGCCCCAGTTTTCCAGTGCAGTTTCTAACTTGTTCAGATCTTCTTCGGAGATCTAGACCAGTTAGCTCTCGCCAGGAAACGACCCCAAAGCCACATCGCGCCTGAACTCGGAATTCGCAGCCACGCGGTCCTGATGCCGTCGTGCGTATTCGGCCCGGAAATTCCTGTATATCCGGGCATGACGAGGCACATGCCATTCGGTTTCGCCAAGAATCTCGGCCTAAATCAGGTACCAGACCTCGCAACCCGCGCCCGAGCCCACGGAAATCACGACGAGCGAAGTCCGCTGGGAAATCGCCGCCGCAACCGCGGGCGGCACAATTTCCATCTCGACCGCAAAAGCCCCCAGTGTCCCGGCGATGTCGGGCGTCGTTCAGGATGGCGAGGGCATCACCTACCGTTTTGCCACGTGCCGCACGGCCGGTCCAGTGGGCCCTTTTCGGCATGAAGCCGATGTAGCCGACAACAGGAATCGCCTCTTCCGCCATGGCTTCGGCTGCGTCGCAGCGCATCGGACAAAGGATGCTGTCGGCCCCAGCATCCATCCCCTCGAAGGCCGCACGCTTGGCCTCGTCGGCATTGGCGCACTCGCCGTAGACAAGGCCGAACGTCAATTGCGCGTTCAGTGCGGCGGTGCGGAAATCGTCGCAGGTATACTTCCGATCCGATACGATGATCTCGACCCTGGCGGTCTCGGCAGCAGCGGCATGTTCATCCTTGGCCATGTTGAGTTCGGTAAGCTGACCGTTTCCCCTGCGGCCGATAAGGTCCTTGACCGCGATCTTCATTCTGCGCGTACTCCGGACCGGGGCAGGTCAGTGCCACGCAGGATCAGTTCCGCTTCGATCAGCTGCTGGTGGGGTCCGGCGTCGCCACTGAGCTTCGCGACAATCATTCGCCCCAACCGCATCCCAAGCGCGTCGAGATCCTGACGGAATGTCGTAAGGCCCGTTCCGACATGGGCTGCCACCGGAATGTCATCGCAACCGATCAACGCCATATCATGGCCGGGCCGGATCCCGAACCGACGCATGGCCTCCATTGCCGAAAGGGCAATCACGTCGTTGCCGCAGAAGATCGCAGTCGGACCTGCACCCCGGGTTATCATCTCGGTCACGGCATCCGCGCCAGTCTTTCGCGATAGGTAACATTCGATCTCGAGCGCAGGATCGTGACTTATGCCGTGCATATCCAGCGCATCACGGTAGCCGCGCAGCGCATGGTTCGAATAGGTGTACCTGAGCGGCGTCGTCAGATGCGCGACGCGGGCATGGCCAAGCTGGATCAGTCGTTCAGTCGCCCGATACCCGATTTTGTAGTGATCCACGTCGACCCAGTCGTGATCAGACCTGTCCGTTCGTCCGACGGTGACAAATGGAAAACCGCGCTCCTGCAGCCATTCTATCCGCTCGTCCTCGGGCCGGGTTCGCCCGAAAAGAAGCCCGTCGCAGCGGCCTCGTTCGACAGAATTGCGAATGATCCCGAACTCGGTCTCATACTCCCGCGCAATGATGACCTGAAGCGCATAGCCCCGGGCCTGCAGCGAAAGTTCAACGCCGTCGAGAAGACTCACGAAAAACGGGTCGACAAACTTGGTCCAGGGTTTCGAGACCATGAAGGTCACAGTGTTGGTCTGCTTCGACCTAAGGCTCGATGCCGCAAAACTCGCACGGTAACCCAGTCGCTCCGCAACGGCTTCCACCTTGCGGCGGGTCTCGAGTTTGACATCAGAATATCCATTGAGCGCCCGGCTGACGGTCGAGACCGAAAGACCGGTCTGCTCAGCCACGTCCCTGATCCCCAATCTCCTAGCGAACCCGCCCATCAGCTTTCCTCGGCGATCACGTAGCCATCGCAGGCAACGCCGCCTCATGATATTCGTGCGAGAGCGCGGTCACTTGGTCGTGCCACGGTACGCTCCCAAGGGAATCCGAGAAGTTGACTGCGCACATGAGCATTTGTTCCTCGTGAACGAGGAAAAAGACAAGCCAGTCCCTCTCGTGCTCTGCCGGTTCGAACGATCCGTATCGCAGGACCGCATTCGCCCGGCGCAACGCAATCAGCGCGTGGCAGCATTCATGGATCGACCCGCTCAACCAGTCCTGCCGGGCGACCGAAAGCGCCGCATGGGACGGTTCGCAGGGCCGCCATGTGCACGCACTCTTCGAAAACCCGAGTTGATCCAGATCATCCCATGGAAAGGGCTTGGACACACCATTCCGGCCTCGATCATGCGGCCGGAACCGGATGCCTTCGGGGTCCTGCAGCGTGCCAAATCGCGGGCCCACCTGTCGGTCGTCGGAAACATCATAACCCGAATCATGCATTGGAAAGGGAAAGAACGGCCTGATCCAGACCGCGTCGGTCCTGAGACCCGCGAGACAGTCCATCCGGCTCAAGAACCCCCTCGGGTCGCCCTCGCCGTCGTCGTCGGAATTCATGAAGCTGCATATACAGGCCCCACGCCGCCATTCTGTGTGCTCTTCACGGCGTTCAGTCGTCACGGTCATCTCCGCAATGCCGTCTCACTAAAAAACGTTTTTGGATATCTGTCAAGAATGTCAAAGGAATTTGGCAAATTCCGGCATCATTTCCGCAAAAGACCTTGACCGGACGGCACAGGTTCGCAACACTTCCACGTGAAGCTCAAAAACGTTTTTGGAGTTTCTGACGCAAAGGGCCTCAGGGAGGGGAATATGCGAAAATTGCGTAGTTCAGCATTCTTGGCCATATCTGGCCTTGCGATGAGTATCGGGACAGCTTGGGCAGGTGACTGGTGTTCGGGACAGACAATCCGGCTATTTTCGGGTGGCCCGGCCGGCGGAGCATTCAACTCGATCATTGATCGCGGCGCGATGCAGGCGGCGGAAGACACCGGCGCAAATGTCCAGATCATCTATTCCGAATGGGATTTCGACAAGATGGTCACTCAGCTGCGCGAGGCGGTCAGCCAAGCGCCCGACGGCATTGCAATGATGGGGCACCCGGGAGATGACGCGATCATGCCACTGGCGGCTGAAGCCGCTGCCGCAGGAATCCCGATTATGTACATGAACGTGGACGTACCGAAAGTGCGCGCGGCCTTCGGTTCGGGGTACGTTGGTGCCACACTTTACCAGCAGGGACGGAAGCTCGGCGCCGAAACCCTGCGTTTAGCGGACAACAGGTTGCAGCCTGGCGATACGGCAATCGTCATGAGCCGATGGGAAAGCGAAAACCGCGCTCAGCGTGAACTCGGCCTTGTGGAAGTGCTGGAAGAGTTCGGCATGAAGGTCATCAAGCTGCAAGAAGCCGAAGGCGCTTCCGCCGACCAGATGCTGCAGATCCCGGTCCTTACCTCGACCCTGATCGCCAATCCTGACACCAAGCTTATCGGTTATCCCGGTGGTCCTTGGCTGGCCGCGGCGCCGGTGTTCATGGATGCCGTTGGCAAAGGTCCCGGCGATATCATGGCGGTCGGTTTTGATCTTGGTCAAGGCGTCATGACCGCATTCGACGGCGGTTACGTGACGGTAACGGCGGATCAGCAGCCCTACCAGCAGGGATACCTTCCGGTTCTGTCGCTCTGCCAGCAGCTGGTCTACAGGCTTGGACCGCTTAATGTGGACACCGGCGCCGGCTTTGTCACGACTGACAACTACAAGGACGTGGTCGCCCTCGCCGAGCAGGGAGTTCGCTAGCCAAAGAGTTTACCCGGGCCGGACGATCTCTGACGCCGGCCCGGAACCAAGTCTTCCAAACCGGAGCGCACCTATGTCCGAGGTATCAGGGCCGGTCGTCGAATTGCGCTACATCGTCAAGCGATTTGGATCGGTCGAAGCCTTGTCAGGCATCACGATGACTGTCCGCCGCGGCGAGGTTCTGGGACTTCTGGGAGACAATGGTGCGGGCAAGTCAACGCTGATCAAGACCCTTGCCGGGGTACACGACCCTGACGAAGGCGAGATCATCGTGGCAGGCGAGCTTCGTAAGCCCTGGACACCGGCGGCTGCGCGCGACGCAGGCATAGAAACAGTCTTCCAGGATCGTGCGCTGGCACCGCAGCATTCCATAGTGACAAACATCTTCATGGGCCGCGAAATCACGAATTCCCTCGGTCTTCTGCGAGTACAAAGGCAGACCGACGAGGCCAACAGGCTGATGCGCGAAATCGGATTTACCTCGAAGGTTTTCAACCCGGAAAGCACGGTTGGAACACTCTCAGGGGGTGAACGGCAAGGGGTGGCGATTGCCCGTGCCCTCTACAACCAGGCGGACGTGATCGTGCTGGATGAACCGACGACAGCACTATCACTGACCGAGACCCAGAAGGTTTTCCGCTTCGTGGAGGCGGTCAAGTCATCAGGCCGGACCGTAGTCTTCATCGGGCACAACATCCATCACGTCTGGGACATTGCCGACCGGTTCTTCGTCATCGACCGCGGGAAGGCAGCTTTCGAAGGCGCCAAGTCCTCTTTCACCGGCGCCGATCATCTGATCAAGTTGATGCACCAGCTCGCCGAAACGGGCAGCGCGAACACCAGTTCGCTTCTGGAGCCAGCGTGAGGATAAACACTATGAATGACGCGACGACTGGCACCAGTTCAGTGGACCAAGGCGCTGTGCAATCCCGATGGATGCTCCTTTATCGCAAGAACGGTCGTGCGCTAAACGCATTCCTCGCTCTAGTCCTTGTCTGGACATTTTTTGCGGCGAGCAATCCGGCTCTCTTTCTGAACCCATTGTTCTACAATGCTTTCCTGTTTTCGGTTCCGGCAACGATCTTCCTGACCACTTCCCTGGTCTTTGTCATCGTTTCGGGCGAGCTTGATCTGGCATTTCCGTCTGTCGTCGGGGCCGCGGGCGGAGTGTTCATGTACTCCGTCGTCCTCGGGGCGCCCGTGATACCCGCGTGTCTTCTGACCATGGGCTTCGGAGCGGTCATCGGCCTTGGGATCGGATTGATCGTCGTCTACGGGCGCATTTCGTCACTGGTTGCGACGCTCGGTCTCAACTTCTTCATCCTCGGCATCGTCAACCTGCTCGCTCAAGGTCGGACCATCTCTGCGCCAGAGGCGATGAACAGCTTCGGATATGTGCTTTTCGTCGGCAAATGGCACCTGTTTGACACGACGCTGAGGGTGCCGAACCACTTTATTTGGTCGCTGGTCTGGGTGGTCTTCTGCTATGTGCTATTCAAGTATCATCGGTTCGGCACCCATGTGCAGCTTGTCGGAGACAATACCGAGAGCGCCCGTGAAATGGGCATCAACATCGAGCGCATTCGAGTCAGCGTCTTTGTCGTGTCCGGAGTTGCCGCGGCAGTCGCAGGCGCATTGCTCGTGCAGATGGCCAACATGGTCTGGTTCCCAACCAGCGGGAAGGCATACCTGCTGATCGCGCTTGCAGCACTTTTCGTCGGCGGCACACCGACCTGGGGCGGCGTGGGCTCGATTTTTGGCGCGTTCTTCGGAGCGATGACCGTCACGCTGATCCCATCCGGCGCGGTCGGCGCGGGTTATGCCGGCTATTGGACAGACTTCATATTCGGCCTCGTCATTATCCTGACCATGATCGCGCACCGTTTTTCTGGCGCACGGGTCCGATGAGATGCGCACGGTGGCGGTCACCGGAGCAGCGGGCAGCATCCGGGTCAATTCCGTCGACCCGAGCTGGGTCGATACCGCCGTCACCTATCGCGCTCCGACCGAAGTGCCGGATGCCACGGCCATCAGGGCAATGGTGGGCGACGCACGCATCTTCGGCCGTCTGGTGCGGTACCAAGAAATCACCGACGCGATCATGTTCCTACTGTGCAACGCGGCAAGCCCTGTCACCGGCGGCGGGTCGATTGTGTACGGGGGTTCCGATGCATGCGATGAGCGGCAACGCCCTGATATGCAGGGAGTCACTGACACGAGGCTACGCTAGTCTTCCGTGCCTGCTGTCGGACAATCAGGCCGCCCGGATGACCCGCATCTCCCATGGCAGCCGCCCAGCACCCCGAAACTGGCCACCGGGTGCGGGGAAGAGGATCGCGGCTCCTGCACCTAAGCGTCCCGGCGGTCCACCGGTCAGTTTCGACAGGCGCCCCGATACCAGCCGGATGGAGGCCATGCTTGACTGACACATACACAAAGGACGGTGACGCACTGGTTATTCGCCTTAACGGAGAGTGCGTGCGGATCGAAGCCTGGGGTCCAGACGCCTTGAGAATACGGGCGCGCCCCGGAGGGACGGTCGTAGAACCGCATGTTTGCGCACTTTTGGAGGCTGCGCCGACAAGGCCGTCGATCAGGATCGATGGGAAGCACGCCCGTATCCGCAACGACCGAATCGAGGCGCGGGTCAGGCTGGTGCGCAGGTTAGGTGCGGACGTTCATCTGGAACCGGTGATCGGGTACTATGACACGGTGACCGGCGAAGAACTCCTGTCTGAAATACGCAGTCATTTTGCCGGACCTCCGCCGCGGCGATTCAAGCCGATCGCATCGGGAAGCTTCCAGCTTGAGGCTACGTTCACGGCTTATGACGACGAGCACCTTATGGGCCTCGGCCAGCCGCAGCACGGGCGTGAGGACCTAAAAGGTGTCTCGACCAACCTTGTTCAGCAGAACTCGCATGTGGTTGTCCCTTTCGTGATCTCGTCACGAGGTTATGGGTTCTTGTGGAACAATCCGGCGGTTGGTCGGGCCGACTTTGCGTCAAATGTAACGCGTTGGCGAGCCGACGCGACGCCGGGCCTCGACTACTGGATCAACGCCGGCGAGACGCCGGAACGCATACTGCGGAACTACGTCGCTGCGACCGGGCTTCCGCCCGCCTGTCCCGACTGGGTGACCGGCTTCTGGCAATCAAAGCTGCGGTATCGCTCGCAACAGGAAATCGTGAATGTCGTACGCGGCCACCGCCAGCGGGGGATTCCGCTATCATGCATTGTGATCGACTTCTTTGCCTGGACCCGGCAAGGCGAGTGGGAGTTCGACCCGACCGAATGGCCCGACCCCGAGCGCCTCGTGCGCGAACTGGACGAAATGGGCGTAAAGACCATCGTCTCAGTCTGGCCGACGGTCGGTGCGAACGCGAAGTACTTCGCCGAGATGCGAGAAAAGGGGTACCTCCTCCGCACCGAGCGCGGTGTGCCCGTCGTTATCCAGTTTCCCGACAAAGAGCCATACGGAGTGCACTTCCTGACCTATTACGACGCCTTCAACCCCGATGCCTGCGACTTCCACTGGGAAAAGGTCAGACGGAGTTACCTTGATCGGGGCATCAGCAGCTTCTGGCTGGATGCCTGCGAACCCGAGATGCGGCCAGCAGATGCCGACAATGTGCGGACCCATCTCGGCAATGGCGCCGAGATGCTATCGGCCTATCCGCTGCTCCATGCGAAACGCTACGCCGAGGGCCTGAAAGCGGCAGGTGCCGACGATGCGGTGCTCCTGTGTCGCTCGACATGGGCCGGAGGGCAGCGCTATCCGGTCATCCTGTGGTCCGGCGACGTCTGGTCAACATGGGAAGACTACCGCGCCCAGGTCGCCGCGGGACTGCACGCGGCCATGTCGGGAATCGGATGGTGGACGACCGATATCGGTGGATTCTATGAGGGCCACGCCGACGATCCCGAATTCCCCGAACTTCTTGTCCGCTGGTTCGAATTCGGCGTGTTCTCTCCGGTCTGCCGCCTGCACGGCTTGCGAATCCCGAATGGCGTTCCGTTCGCATCGGTCGACGGTGAAGTCGACTATGGACGAGAACTCTTCCAGCTCTTCACCGATACGGGCGGCGACAACGAGATCTGGAGTTACGGGCCTAAGGTGGAGAGGATCCTGACGGGGCTGCTGGAGCTACGCGAACGGTTACGCCCCTATCTAGCCGAGGTGATGGCTGAATACACGGCGACGGGCGTGCCACCGATGCGCCCCCTGCCCTTCGCGTTTCCCTCAGACACAGCGCTGCGGGTTCCGCAGGGGGCGTTTATGCTCGGGCCCAAACTTCTGGTGGCGCCTGTGCTGGTGCCCGGTGCGAATTCGCGGGAGACATGCCTTCCCGTTGGACGCAATTGGGTGCACGTCTGGACTGGCATGCTTTGTGAAGGCGGCAAGACGGTCCGGGTCCCAGCGAAGTTGGGGATGCCGCCCGTTTTCTGTCTGGCGGAACATTGGGGCGTGCACAGGAATCACTTTGAGAACCTGTCGTCTTGAACTTCCCACTACCCTGGCCCGAAATCCAACCTGAATTTCTCTTCCAGCCAAGGAGGCTTATGGCGAGCATCGCCAATTGAGCACTTGTCATCCCTGTTCGACCCTGAAGTGCAATGCCATGGGCGATGGTAACCTGTCTGTCCGGCGCATGATGGCGCCAATCGGCCTGGAGGCGGCGGTCAGGAATCAGGGGAGACCGCCATGGCGAAGGGCCATCGCCACCCGACCCACGGAGAAAGACGCCAGATTCACGTGCTGAAGGAAAGCAGGCTGTCGATTCCGGCGATCGCCCGGCGACCGTCCGGCATCTCAACGCAACGGCAGGGGCCGCTGCGACGGCGGAATCGTTCTTTGCCCGGCTCCGCCTGCCGCCTTCCGCGCCTTTTCGGCGGCTTCGCGCTCGCCATCGGCGCTTCAACCATCGACACATGCGGACCGCATGAGCAATCCCTTACCGCGATAGCGCCTATGTTCAGCCGCAGCGTCGGCAAACTCGCCATGAGGAGCCGGGTCTTTCCGCGCATCGGCGATTTCGTCCGTCAGCGCCGGACAGTATAGCGTCAACCTACAGAGCCGGAATCTTCAAGATCGGAATCAGGTCGCCTGTTCCAAATGATTCGAAGAAGGATATGCCTGCCCGATTTGCTGCGCGTTCGATTTTGGTTAAATTGAACACATGGCGAGACGCAGGAGGAGCCATGCCCCGCACCACAACCCTGACCGTCCGCGTCAGCGGCGCACTTAGCGACTTCGTCGCGGCGAATACCGGTGACGATGGGATCTATGAGAACGTTAGCGAATACATTCGGGACCTGATCCGTCGTGACAGGAAACGGGCGGAGGCGGAGGCATTAAACCGCCTGAGAGCGGAGCTCACCCACGCCTTTGACGCGTCGGATGAGAGCTATCAATCCATGACGGTGACAGATGTGATCGTGCGGAACCAATCCTGACCCGTGCCCGCCATTCGCATCCAGGAGTCGGCATCCCACCGCCTCGATGACATTTACCGCTACACCCGTGACAGGTGGGGCGAGAGCCAAGCCGAGAAATACATCACCGATCTGTTCGCCGCTTTCGACAGGATTGCGACCCATGTGTCCTGTCAAGACCGATCCCTGCTGAATTTGGCGTGGAAGGTTTCTTCTTTCGGCACGAGCGTCACTTCGTCTACTGGCGCCACCTCTCGAATGGGGACATCGGGATCGTGACTATTCTGCATGAGCGTATGCATCAGATCGACCGTTTCCTGGATGACTTTGGGCTTGGTGCATAGCGCAGATTCCTGACGGGCGTCTGTATTGCGCGAGGAATCGCGTTTGTCTGTCACGCGGTAGGCCTACGCCGCACATCTAGAGTTAGTGCTTACCAGAAAACCCTTCAAGTCATTGATTCCATTTGATTACGCTGGGTATTCTCCGGATGGGGATTCCACCGAAGGGGCCGGTTTCCGGCCCCTTCGGCGCGAAACAGGCGGAAAACAGCGATTCTTCGGGAGGCAGCCATGGGAAAGGTACGCGGTCCGCAGATGCGGTTCGGGGAGGTCCGCACCGGGGACATCAGGCTGGACATGAAATCCAGGGATGACATCCCGGCGCCGCTGCCAGGGATCTAGCATCTCTATTCCGGGGAGGGTTTCCGCGAGCGGCTGTTCGCGCTGCCGGGGAGCACATGCTGCCCGGCGTGGACAGGAAGGTCGGGCGTCCGGTCATGGAGATGTGGCGGATCCTGGTGATGGGCGTTGTGAAGCAGGGACTGGGCCGCCACTTCGACCGGCTGCACGAACTGGTGAACCAGCACAGGACGCTGCGGCGGTTCCCGGACCACGCGGTCGTGTGGGACGAGCGCCGCCATCACCACCGGAAGCTGGTGGACAACGTGGGCCACCTGAACCCGGAGCTGCTCGTGAGGGTCAGCCAGCCGGTCGGCGGGAGCGGCCATGCGGTCGCGGCGGAAAGGCCTGGCGAGCCCTTGCGCGGGCGCTGTGCCTCCCTGCTGGCCGGGACCGACGTCCACCATCGCACCGACGTCAGCCTGCTTTGGGACGCCATGCGCTGGCTGCTCCGTGGGACCGGCCGGGCGGCGATTGATCACGGCGTCCCCGGGTGGAGGCAGTGCAGAAACCTGACGAAGAAGCTGGGAAGCTCTTCCAGAAGGTCCGGGTGACCAGCCGCGCAGTCCCGGAGCGTGTGGAGGAGTACCTCGCGCGTTGCCGTGCGTCCATCTATCGCACAGGGGCGTCGCTGCTGGCGCCAGCCGCGGGCGGCGCCACGCCCCTTACGGTCACGGAGATCAGAGGGTTCCTGTCGCAGGCCGGGCGGCGGACCGCCCGGACGAACCGACGCCTGCCTAGAGGCGGGACGGTCCCGCAGCACGGGAAGGTGCTTTCCATCTCCGGATCGCACACGCGCTGGATATCTAAGTGCACGGTCGGATGTGCGGTGGAGCCTGGCGTCCCGGTCCGCGTCCTGGAGGACCGGCAAGGCCTCATCCTCCACCACGAGGTGATGTGGGAGGCCGGCGACGTAGACCACGCGGTGCCGATGGCCGGGGCGGCGCGAAGGGCTTTCCCCAACCTCCGGGCGTTGGGCTTCGACCGGGGGTTCCACAGCCCCGGGAACCGGATCCATCCCGCCGTGGAGTCGGCGACCGACAGCCTCAGGCACCGCGGATCCGACCGGGCCCTGGTGTTCGGCGCCGAGGGCTTCGGGCGCACCGTCGCCCTCGCCGTGGTCGCCACGGACGGCCACCGCATCGTCCTGCCGCTGCGGAGGAAGGAGCGGCCGCGCCGCACCACCTGACGGCGCTTCCCCCGGAAAACAGCGGTCTTTTTTCGACCCGCGTGGAGTGGGAACGGCATCCCTTGCCTGAGCCATCCCGGAGGCACCCGGAAGTTGAACAAAGGGCGAACGAAGGGATCCCCGGCCTTCGCCGGAATCCCGGAACCGGCCCCGTCCCGCCGTCGACAGGCGCCCGGCCCGGTCAGGAATCCAAGCCACCAGCGCGAAAACGGGGGTTTTCTGGCAGACACTAACTCAAGCCGGCCACTCTCCATCTGAAGCACCTCACCCCACTGCCAACCCGAGATAACTTGCCGGGGATTTCCCGAGGCGAGCGCAAAGTCCTGGCGGGAAGAGACGTATCTGCTGTCGGGAATCCCCCCTTCGCCCGGATTCCAAGCCGGATCAAGCTGCGGTTGCGTGAACATCGGGGCCGGACACGATGGTCCAGTCGACATGGAACCCTCCAATTCAGGCGCTTGCGGAACCTATCCTCAGAGAGTCCGGCCCAAGCCATAAATGTTCGTTGCTGATTGGAGGCATGGCCTGAACGGCACCTCAGTGGTCGGCACCCGACAGGGCATGATCGAAACGCTCTCGATCTCAAGACGATGCACTAGCACTACCCAACAGCGAGCTTTTCGCCGGTCTCGAATTCGATTGCCGCAAGCTCGTCCCCGGCGATCGCCCGCTCGAATGCTGCGAGGCGCTTGTAGATTGACATCAGCTCCACAATCGTTGTCCAGGAATTCACCAGGAACTGAAACGAGTTTTCCACCCGGCCAAACGCTCGGATGATCTGCTGCATAACGCCGAGCGTGAAACCAGCCGATATGATGGTGGGACCAAGCGCGATATAGGGCAGGATAACGCCACTCTGCAGGTATCCGTATCTTACGACGTTGAAGTAAAGATAGTTGAGGTAGAGGCGGAAATAATTGCGTCGCACATTGCCAAACAGCTCACCCAGTGTTGGCGGCTGCGCCCGGTCTTCGCGGTCTTCGCCGACAACCAGCTCCTTTCTGAACGCTGCCTCCACCCGCTGGTTGCGAAACTCCAGTCCGGGCAGGCGATAGCCGGCAAGCGCAAGAATACCGGTTCCGAAGACAGACCAGATGATGGCGATCCAGACCAACGCGAAGGCAACTTCGCCGAAGACCGGAATTTCCTTTATGTGGCTGGAGAGACCCCAGAGGATTGGCAGGAAGGCAATGAGCGTCATCACAGCGTCAATCAAGCGCGTGCCGAGCGCCTCCATTATGGCCGCGAAGCGCATCGTGTCTTCCTGAACGCGCTGCGAAGCACCCTCGATGTGACGCACCCTATGCCACATCTCGACATAGCGATCGTTCATTGCCGTGCGCCACCGGAATACGAAGTGGCTTGTGAAAAAGGCACTCAATACAGCAGTAGTGATGAATACCATTGCGATAATGAGGAAGGTGGCGAGTTGCCCGTAGTAGTCGCCAGCCGTTACCGTGCCTGGTTCGGCCAGTGCATTCTGGATCGTATCGTAGAATTCGCCGAACCATTCGTTGATCATGACGTCAAGTTGCACCTGGAACCAAACCGTGAAGACGATCAGTGCGGAGCCAGCAACCGACCATAGCGACCATTTGTGTGGTTGGTACCACATCCAGAAAGCGGCAAATGCCGCGTAGCTGAGGAAGACGTAGGTGTAGGCCCAAGCCGTGCTTTCCTCAATGCCGAACAATGCGGCAAAGCCAGTCAGGCCACCCCATTCAGCTGCCACCAGATACCAGAACAGAATCGTGGCCAGTGCCCAGATCGCCGCGGAGGTGAAGAATGTGCGTGGATTTGGAAAGAAACAATTTAGCATCGTGGAGTCCCCAAAATAACCAGATCAGTTGCCGCCGGTGTCTTGGACGCGGACACCAGGCACGAGGCCGTCTTAGGCCGGAACAACTGTCGGTTCGAGTGCAAAGTCATGATCTGACGATAATTTGCTTCAACTTCAAAGAGATCATGCTCCCTCTTCCACTTCGAGATGGAATATCGGCCATTTCCGTAGCGGCGGTGGGGCAACAGTGGCGCACCACCAGAATTGCCAGACTCCATTGGCCGCCGATGTCGGCAGCTCATCGATTTGGATGAGGTGATTCAACGGGACTGGGGAAGCAGCCGCAACCCGGCGGTCAACATCGTAGAGAAGCAGTTCCCGACAAAACCAGTCAGAACTCCAGCGGAAGCAACGCGGACCGAATTGCTGAATGAACGGTGATCGTCCCAATACCGCAGGAAGTGGAGTTGACGCCGTAGGTCGATGCTCAATTCAGATCAACTTGTGACAACAGACCGAATTCACTCCCTAGGCTTATGTGCCCTTCAGTTTCACAGCCTAAAATGGCCCCACGGTTCGTAATCGTCTCAGGATCAAGTAGAGGAATTCCGCGTGGATTCCTTCGAGTCATTCACGGGAGTCTTCCGGCGGAGCGAATGGGTTTCCTCCGAATTCAACCTAACGGAACCCCACATTCGACCAGCCGTCGAAATAACGCCATTGAGTCTCAATCGAAGGATCCCTGTTCAGATCACAGTGAATCCAGCTTCGCTCAATACCATTCGCCTGATTCGAGCGCAGAGGACGCGGAAACCGCGATCTGGGCCATATAGGTCAGGAAAATTCTTCCGCGCCAATCACATCGGCGACAGCCTCTTGTCAATCCATGATCCGCGGCTGGGGGAATACCCGACCCGCAAAGAGCTTGCGCGCAGTGCGAACTGCCCCGGCGGAAACAACCGAACTCTGACCGTTCAATTCCAGAACGACTTCGGTCGATCCTGCCGGATGCTCAACCCGAAACCTACCGTCATTGGGCAGATTGGCCATCCTCGCCGCTGGACCTTCAGGCAAGGTACAGGCTGTCGCGACGCTGACAGCTGCGAATACCCCAATGGATGCGTGGCAGCGATGCGGAATGAAACTACGGGTGGCAATGACTCCATCACCCTTTGGTGGAGAAACCAACGTCATCTTGGGAACTGTCTTGTCAGCAACATCTCCGAGATTCATCATCGGTCCTGCCTCAAGACGAATGGCCTCCACCAAAGCCCTAAGATCCAGGTCGGTATCCAGGTACTCGCGGCTCTCCTGCCCGGAAAGTCCAAAATCCGCCGCATCAAGCACGACGACCGGCATGCCATTGTCGATCAACGTACACACGGTCTGATTGATCTCATCAACCGATCGGCCTGTCGGCAACAGCGCTCCGCTCATGGAGCCAGCCAGGCTGTCAAACATGAGGGGAATGGCTGCATGGTGTCCAGGGACTCCGTCGATCTTCGCTTCCCCCCGATAGTTCACCCGACCTCCCGGCGTCGAAACCCGTGCAGTCGCCACCTCTCCGGTGTTCAGCATGTGGATGCGAACGACCGTTTCGTCGTCAGTCGCCGCCACCAGCCCGAGCTCTATCGCCGCCGGACCAACGCCGGCGAGTATGTTGCCGCAACCCTGAGCATCCGAAACCACGGCCTGATCGACGGACACCTGGAGAAAGAAGTAGTCGACATCAGCAGCCTCGTGAGTCGATCGGGAGAGCAGCGCGGCCTTGGAAGTCAGCGGGTCAGCGCCTCCGATTCCATCTATCTGCCGGGAATCAGGGCTGCCCATGACCCGCAATAGCAGATCGTCAATCTCTTCCCGCTCTTCCGGAAGACTGGATGCAGGAAAGTAGATGCCCTTGGAGGTTCCTCCACGCATCCAGATACAGGGAATACCCTCGACAGCGTAGTCAGACATATTTCAGACGCTTGTCCGCCAAGCGTGAACGCATTCCGTAGAGGTCTACACCGAGTTCTCCAGCAGCAAGCCTCTTCCGCGTGAGATCCTCGGCGGCGAGGCGTCTTTCAGCGGCAGCCAGAACTGATCTCGCTTCGCCATGCCTCACGACACAAACCCCATCGTCGTCAGCCACTATGGCATCCCCGGCATCAACCGGCTGCCCTGCGCACACAACAGGAACATTGACCGAGCCCAATGTCTCCTTGACTGTGCCTTGCGCACTGATCGCCTTGGACCAAACGGGAAAGTTCATTGCGGTCAGGTCCCGCACGTCCCGAACTCCGGCATCGATCACCAAACCTTGACAGCCCCGAGCCCTGGCAGAGACCGCCAGCAAGTCACCGAAGTATCCGTTGTCGCAAGGAGAAGTGGGCGCGACCACCAGAATGTCTCCATCGCGTAGCTGTTCGATCGCTACATGAAGCATCCAGTTGTCACCCGGTGGAACGCTGACGGTCAGGGCCGAGCCAGAGATCCGCGCTCCAGGAAAGATCGGTCGCATATACGACGATAGGCACCCCTTTCGCCCCTGAGCCTCATGAACGGTTGCAACACCTGCATGCCCCAGACCCTGCATTACCGAGGGATCGGCGCGTTCGACGTTTGTCAGGACAATAGACATATTCAGCTTGCCTCCACGGGTGGTGTTCCATGGGTGTGAAAGCTCTCAATGGTCTTCAACCCCCATGCCTGACCCTTTTTCCTGTCTTCCTCGGTCCAGCAGACCGGATCCCAATCCGGCGCGAGAATTAGTCTGGCACCGGAATTCGCAAGTTCCACCCTGTTACCCGCTGGCTCCCAAACGTAGAGAAAGAAAGTGCCCTGAATGGCATGTTTGTGCGGTCCTGTCTCGATATGGACCCCATTCTGCAGGAATATGTCGGCCGCACGCAGAATATCCTCTCGTTGGTCAGCGGCATAGGTCACGTGATGCAGACGACCCATCCCACCACCATGTTCCTCAGTGCAGGCGAGATCGTAGGTCTTGTTGTTCACCGTAAACCAGCTGCCTCCCAATCTCCCGCTATCAAGCCGGATATACTCCGTCACCCGCGACCCAAGGCACGACATCATGAACCGACTGAATTCCGAGACGTCCTCGCTGAGAAGGTTGACATGGTCAATCCTGCGCGGAGCCGCTCCAGTGAATGCGGAAGCCATATTCTTCAAGACTGGCACATCACTGCCTTCCGGCGAATGCCGTCTGGTTTCGAAATAGAGTTCGAAGATATGCCCGAACGGATCCTCGAACCGGAAGGCGCGACCATGACCCACGTCTCCCTCCACCCAACCGTGGGTCTTGTAACCAGACGCCTTTACGGCCTCAACCCTCAGCTTGAGCGACTCTGGTGACGTGGTTCGGTAAGCGATGTGTCCAACACCTGTTGTATCGGACCGAGTCAGCTTCAGTGAATGGAACTCGTAATCGTCCCAGGCCCGCAGATAGGCGCTGTCCGCAGTCTGGCCAGAAAGCCTAAGCCCATAGACTCCCGTGAAGAAATCAAGGCTATCCTCGAATTTGTCAGTCAGGAGTTCGACATGGCCCAAATGTGCGAGATCGAAGCTCGGGGTTCTTGGTTGGAACATGGACCTGCGGCCCTCGTTTGCATCAAAGCTCGTCGACGGTGCGCGGAAACACCGACTGGAAACCCTCGGCGAATTCACAGCCCCTTCCGCCAGCCTGTCCTCCGGAATTGCGCTTGAAGTGATTGGCGCGCTGTTGGGCAACACGGGTGTAATGGTCCCACAAATGGATCTGCCCATGCATACATTCCATCGCTGAACGCTTCAGTTCCCAAACCGGGGTGATGTCAAGAAAGAGATCGGGCTTCCAACCCATCTGCTCTGTCTGATGCGGTTCAAAGAGGTAGAGCTGTGGCGAACCGAGCACCTTCTCGCCTGGGTTGTGCCCCCATGCCTGAGCCACCATCCGACATTCGAGGGCAACCTGTGTCGCGTACATGTGGTCCGTATTGTAAGGATCGTATTGGCTGTGACTCAGCATGAACGCAGGCTGGACCCTACGGATCAGGTCAACGAGCCGGAATCTGTCTTCGCTCTCCAGTTTCAGGGGATAGTCACCAAGGTCGAAGCAATCCAGCGACTTCACACCGAGTACGTCCGCCGCCGCTTCAGCCTCGCCCCGCCGGATCGCCTTTACGTCCTCCAACGTCCGGCCTTCCCTCCAAAGCCTTGCGCTTTCACCACGTTCACCAAATGACAGACAGGCGATCGTCACCTCATAACCCTTCGTGGCATGCAGGGCGATCGCACCACCACATCGCCAGACAAAATCTGCCGCGTGGGCCGAAATGACGAGTGCTGTCTTTGGATCCGACATGAAGGAACTTTCAGGTTGTCGTCAGGATTCCATCACTCTCACGAATGGTTGGCCCGGGCAATGCCAAAGCTTGTCGAAGAGCCTTCGCCAATTCCGCTGAACTCTGGAGTGAGGTGAAGGCGAAATGAGCCACCGCCCAATTTCCGAAACGGATACACCCATTGGCCAGACATTGACGATTGTTGACTTGCGCTCAGACATTGGAGATGCGAATTTCCTCGATCACCGCATCGGTGACCTCCCGGGTTGTGGAGCCGCCACCTATATCCGGCGTCAGGATCCCTGCCCGACAGACAGATTCGATCGCCGCCATTAGACGTCTGGACGCGACCGTCTCACCAAGGTGCTCCAGCATCTGGCAAGTGGTCAGGAATGTCGCCACTGGATTGGCGATGCCCTTTCCAGCAATGTCGAATGCTGATCCGTGGATCGGCTCGAACATAGACGGAAACCGCCGTTCCGGATCAATGTTGGCAGTTGGCGCAACACCTAGACTGCCTGCAAGGGCACCGGCGAGATCGGACAGGATATCCGCGTGCAGATTTGTGGCGACAATGGTGTCCAGACTCTCCGGCCTCAATGTCATCCGGACAGTCATCGCATCAACGAGCATCCTGTCCCAGGAAACATCGGGGAACTCCTCCGCAATCTCCGCCGCAACCTCATCCCACATAACCATCCCAAATCGCTGCGCGTTCGACTTCGTGACCACTGTCAGATGCTTGCGAGGACGTGACTGTGCGAGTGAAAACGCATATCGCATGATTCTCGTGACCCCTACCCGCGTAAAGACCGCGACTTCGGTCGCCACTTCCTCTGGCAATCCTTGATGGGCACGTCCGCCATGCCCAGCATATTCCCCTTCGGAATTCTCGCGGACGATCACCCAGTCCAGATCTTCCGGCCCTTTGTCGCGCAGCGGAGCCGTGATGCCCGGCAGCATCCGCGTAGGACGTACGTTTGCATATTGGTCAAAACCCTGGCAAATCGGCAGGCGCAATCCCCATAATGTTATGTGATCAGGTATGTCCGGAGCGCCGACCGCACCGAAGAGTATCGCATCATGGTGCTTTAGCCGCTCCAATCCATCGGCAGGCATCATGGAGCCGTGTCTTCGGCAATACTCCGATCCCCAATCGAACCGACCTATCTCAAAGCTGAGCCCTTCATCTCGACGGCTGAGGGCCTCAAGTACCTCAATGCCTGCATCTACGACCTCGGGTCCGATGCCATCGGCCGGGATTGCAGCGATCCTGTACTTTCCCATCTCCATATCTCTCGCTTAAGCTCTGGATTGCAGGAACCGATGAACCAGCCGAGAAGACCAATTGGCATCTGATCAGGATGCCTTGGGTTCCCATGATACCCGCTTTCAGATATAGATCCGCTTGGCCCCATCATGCAATTTGCGGTTTAGGATTGACTCGACCGACGCTCAACAATGGAGTGTGCGGGTCATCGCCGACTCTAACCGGATTGGAGATCATCGGACCACATCTCTCAGGGCCTCGATGTGAGCGACACCCAACCCGCAGCAGCCTCCGACAACCTGAACGCCTCCCGTGACCCATGACCTTGCATGGCTCGCATACTCTTGCGGCGAAATGGTGCTGTCGAACAGGCAGACATGACCATCCCACTCGGCCGAGTGGGCATAGACGCCAACTGGACCAATCCATTTACTCCTGACCACTTCGAGACAAGCGTCGACGTATTCGACCTGTGTGTGCATGATGCTGACCAAGGGAACGTTCCTGTCGCTCAGGAAATCCAGGGCTTCAGCCAGTGATCCTCCGCGCATCAATGCCATCGCACCGGCCCCATCAGGGGCACATGACAGACCTACCCAAACGGGAATACCGCTGGTTTGGGCCGCTTCGAGCATTACGGACATGCTATCGATATCCACCATCATCTCCAGAATGAGGAGATCAGCACCCGCCTCTGCCAGTATTCGGACCTGTTTCTCGGCACCGGACCGAATGGACTCGGGCGCCAGCCAGTTTCCTGTCCATGACCAATACGAGATACCAGCAGCTACCAGCACATCTGGCGCGAGCATGCGCTCACGTGCCTCGATCGCCAGTTCGACCCCGCGACGATTGAGAACCTCAAACTGATGCTCACTGCCAGCATCCCTGAGCGCATGGCGGTGAGTCGCAAAGGTATTGGAGATAACGATCTCCGAGCCCTCGCGAATATAGTCTTCGTGAACTGTCCGCAGGACCGTTGGATGGCTGAGCGCTCCACCGCCATTCCACGCATTGTCCAGCTGTGGCACACCCCGACGCTCGATCTCGGTTCCTGTAGCGCCGTCGATCAAAATCCTCTCTCCAGCCGCAATTCTGTTCATCAAACGATCGTAGCGGTTCATGACATCCTCTCAAGCCAGCGATGGTCGAAGATTGGCTCTTGGTTGACTCAGTTTCTCGGGTCTACGGCATTTGCCGACGCAAGGTCGTTCGACGCCTCCCCTACTTCAAATGCCCTGGATTGACCACAGAGCATTTCGTTCACTGAGTTGTTGGACGGTATGGAAGACCGCCAAAGCAAAGGGTGCCTGACTGACGGTGCGTTAGCCTTGCTCTCCCAAGCGAAAGCAGACGCTTCCGCACTTTCGCCCGACCGGCACCGAATTGGCCCTGCACGCCACTCACCGGGGCGGTACAGATCTGAATGACCTATAGGTGCTGCCGACGGGACTTTCCTCCGCTTTCCCTATGTCAACCTGATCATGTGGCACTTGCCATAACATGACCGTCAGCGTAAATTTACGAATGATCGAGAGACGTAGCATCGTCTAGGCACCCGAACAAACGGGATCCATCAGCAAAGGCGGCGCGAGCCATGAAAAATGGATCCACAAGGATGGCCGGTTTACGCTGGTAGGGCGATATCACGACATACCGCTGCCGACGGCTCGTGCAATTGCAAAGCAGGTCAGGATAGAACTGCTGAAGTGAGACCCAACATGCCAAAGACTGTCCTTGGGGAAACTCGCCTTTATCCTGTAGCGATCCATCGTGAAGGCGATGTTTGGGGATACCATAGTCCTGAGTTTGGAGGCGGTGGCGCAGCAAGTCATGAAGATGCGCTGTCTTCGGCACTGGAGCTCCTGAATTCTGCCGTAACGGATTGTTCTGAGCGTGGAGAGGATGCTCCGCTGCCATCCTTGTCCGACGATGTAAATGCGGACCGCGGACAGGCGGCTTGGCTCCCTGTGGTTGTCTCTGACGTCGCCGACCGCATTGCGATTACCTTGCCCAGATCCCTCATTGCCCGCATCGACGCTACCACCGATAATCGCTCTGCATTCCTTGCGGAGCTGGCTCGCGAGCGACTAACTCAGTGACTCCCGGAGAAGAAAAGTCCTGTCGTGGCAAGTGATCTGAATGAAGAATTCCTCTCCCCGGAATTGCCAGAGAGTCTTTTATCTGGAACTTAGGCGACCCTAACAAAGGCATTCAAATTCGATGTCGCCAGGAAGCCCAGCTAGCTCCAATCGCTTGGATGCGCGGTTTCAGATCGTTCTTGGCGTGCGTCCTCAGCTTCTCCAAGAGTCCGCCGCATGCTTTCCCATCGAAATCGACGACATTGCGTATTTTTCAAGAAAGAAATCGCCCACAATACCGCCAGCGCGGAGCCATCGGATTCCAATCTGTTTCAACCAATATCACGGCATTCGCGATAGTGGCAGATTTTCAGTTCAGAAGTTCACCCGGTCACCGCCCTTGAGATCCAGAATCTCGCGCACATCATCTGGCGTGGCAACCTCAGACCCCAACTCCTCAACAATATGCCGAATCTTGGCAACCTGCTGCGCGTTTGACTCCGCAAGCTTGCCGCGCGAAATGAAAAGACTGTCCTCAAGCCCTACTCGCACATCCCCGTTCATCTGGCTTGCCGTTGTCGCCATCGGAATCTGCGCGGCACCGGCCGCGAGGACCGACCAGCGATAGCCGTCGCCAAATAACCTGTCAGCCGTACGTTTCATGAAGACCAGATTATCGACGTCCGCGCCGATGCCGCCAAGGATGCCCAGGACGAACTGGATAAAGACAGGAGCCATGAACAATCCGGAGTCCATGCAGAACTTCAGGTTGTAGAGATGCCCGACATCGTAGCATTCATGCTCAAACTTGATGCCGTGTGGAGCCAGCGTCTCGGCCGCCTCGCGAATGTCCCGAAAGGTGTTTCGGAAGATATTTCCTTCAGAATTAGCGACATAGTCCTCCTCCCAATCGAATTTCCAAGAGTCGAATCGTTTGGCAAGAGGGTGGAATGAGAAATTCATCGAGCCCATGTTCATCGAGCACATCTCAGCGCTAAAGGTCGCGGCGGGCTTGATCCGATCCTTGATCGGGAGCGTCAGGGACCCACCCGTCGAGATGTTCAGCACCGCGCCCGTCGCCTGCTTGATTCGAGGAAGAAATGACCTGAAATCGTCAGGATTGACCGAAGGTGCTCCATTTTCGGGGTCGCGTGCATGCAGGTGCAGAATGGAGGCGCCGGCCTCGGCGGCATCAACTGCTTGGATAGCGATGTCGTCATAGGTGTAGGGCAGAGAATCGGACATGGTAGGCGTGTGAATCGCCCCAGTGATGGCGCACGTGATGATGGTTTTCTGACGGATCATGGCTATTTCTCTTTGGAGTTTTCCGGGAGTTCGACTCGGTAGCCGAGCGAAAATAGATTTAGGTCGAAGCGATTGCGTATGAACCCCCAAATGCCGGTCGGCGCCTTCAACATCACAACGATGGCCACCAGACCGAGAACCAATAGGTAAACCGTTCCGAGGTCAGCCAGAGTCTCCCGCAACGCAAAAAAGAGTAGCGTGCCGATGATTGGTCCCTCAAGCGTGCCAATTCCGCCAATCACCACTATGAAGATCACAAAGGCGGTCCAATCGTTGACGCTGAAGGCGGCATCGGGAGAAATCCGAAGTTTCTGGAGAAAAATGAGCGCTCCCACGGCTGCGGTCATCGCCGCTGTCGCGACATAGACTACGAACTTCGTTCGCCAAATGTCGATGCCGAGCGATCGCGCGGCCAGTTCGTTGTCGCGAATCGCGGTCAACGCCAACCCTCGGCGCGATCTTAGAAACAGGAAAACAGTTGCCACGACCAGGACCGCGGCCCCGAGGGCAAGCCAGTAGCTCAGCGCTTCTCGAGCGCTACGCGAAGAAGCAATTGACCGAACAACGAACACCGGGAGCGACGACCCGGAGCCGCCGCCGAGTGCACTGACCTGCGCAAACACCAGCCGGAACACCTCCGCCATGACCCAGGTGCCAATCGCGAAATAGGCCCCACGGAGTCGAAAAAGGAGCGTTGCAACGGGTAAGGACACAGCAGCGGCAAGAACGGACGCGACAACTATTGCGAATAGCGGATGGAGACCAACCAACACCGTCAATGCGAAGAGCATGTAGCCG
This sequence comes from Paracoccaceae bacterium, assembly GCA_965203605.1. Taxonomy (GTDB): domain Bacteria; phylum Pseudomonadota; class Alphaproteobacteria; order Rhodobacterales; family Rhodobacteraceae; genus JAPOUP01. Next base: position 1,748,211 of record OZ241902.1, read on the forward strand.
CCAAAGCCGACAAAGGCCTGCTGACCGACTGAGACGAGACCGGCATATCCCGCCATGAAGTTCCAAAGACTGGCCAGTGCGATGTAGAGGAAAAGTTCTCCCATTAGCCGTAGATCGGCCCGGCCTGCCCACCAAGGTGCGGCAATCAGCAACACCAGCAATACCGTTCCCAAGATCGCGGCCAGATGCGACGCGCGCGATGATCGGGTCACATTCACTGACTCCGCGCTCATTCCGACATCCTCGGAAACAGACCGCTAGGACGAAACGCCAGAATTAAGAGGAACACGATATGACCGGCCAAGAGATTCCAACCCGGATTGATCACTGCGCCCACGGTCTGGGCAACACCCAGGATGATGCCGCCCGCTAGCGTGCCCCAGAGACTACCCAATCCTCCGATGATGACGGCCTCAAAGCCGAAGATCAACCGCTCGCCACCAATCGATGGGTCAAAGCTGGTGCGGATACCCAGAAAAACACCGGCGACCGCCGTCACCGCCAGAGCCAATGCCATCGCCAGACCAAACACATGTGCCCTGTTCAGCCCCATGAGCTGCGCGATGTCCTGATTGTCGGAAGTCGCACGAAAGGCCCGCCCAATCGGCGTACGATAGAACAGCCATTGCAGCCCTCCAATGACCCCCAACGCCACCGCGAACGTCAGAAGCGGCAGTATGCCCATTCTGACTTCTCCAAACGAAATACTGGCCGTTTCAAGGGATCCCGCATTCAGCTTTTGCGGATCGGCTGTATAGATCTCCAGTAGTGCGTTCTGCAGAATTACAGACAAACCGAATGTAACCAGAAGTGGGGGGAGAATGTCCCCGCCCAAAGTTCGGTTCAACACGCCACGTTGAAGCAGGTATCCAATCCCAGCCATGACTGGAATGACCACCGCCAGCGCCAGCAGAGGATGCAGTCCCAGAATCAATGCTGTGGACAGACCAAGATATGCCGCAAGGACAATCAGGTCGCCGTGAGCTATATTCACCAGTCGCATTACTCCGAAGATCAGGCTCAATCCAGCCGCGAACAGGGCATACAACCCTCCCAGCAGCGTTCCCTGAACAATCGCGTTGACCCATTCCATGTCATTCAATTCCAAAATAGGCCCGGCTGATTTCCTCGCGTGTCACCTCGTCGGACGGACCTTCAAGGGATACTCTTCCTTCCTGAAGGCAGTAGACTCGGGAGGCCGCGGACAGCGCTTTCGTTATGTCCTGTTCCACAATGACGGCACTCATGCCATCGCCCACTATTCCGGGTAGGGCGCTGTAGATGTCCTTGATGACGATCGGGGCGAGACCAAGGCTGATCTCGTCAAAGAGTATGAGATCGGGGTTTGACATCAACGCGCGCCCGATCGCGGCCATCTGCTGCTGTCCGCCTGAGAGTGAGGTCGAGGCTTGGGTCCTGCGTTCCTCAAGTACCGGGAAGAGTTCATAAACCGTACGAAGAGACCACGGTCCCTTCCGTCCAGCCCGCCCACCGATCAGGATGTTTTCCTCAACTGTCAGCGAAGGAAAGAGCTGTCGCCCTTCCGGTACCAAAGCAATTCCGAGGCCTGCCACTTCGTCGGCGCGCTTCCCCCCTATCAGCTCGCCGCGGAACTGGATCTGCTCACTAGTGTCCCAACGTTAATCAAATAGATTCAATTGGTTATCGGCACCGGGAGGATTGTTTCTGTTCGGCGTCCTGGTAAGTATTTGATTTAGAGGCGTTCTCTCGAACATGGTGAGGCTCAAGATCTGTAACATTGTGTGGAGGCTGATGTCCAACCGGCTTCTCGAGCGGATGATTGCGACCAGCAGGTAGACAGAGACGGCGATCCAGATCTGGCTCTTCACGGCGTTCTCTGAGGTGCCGAAAAAGGACTTGATCCTGAGATGCTGCTTGATCCACCTGAAGAAAAGCTCCACCTGCCAGCGCGCCCGGTACAGGTCGGCGATGGTGTGTGGCGGAAGAATGAAGTTGTTGGTCAGAAACACAAGGGTCCGTTCCCGTTCCCGGTCGACATACTTGATGCGCCGCAGCTTGTCGGGGTATTCCTTCGCCGTCCCAACACCGTCGGTCCGGACAATCTGGTCGCAGATGACGCCGGAGGACCGGTCGACCCTGTTCGGGTACAGGCGGCGGAGCCTTGTGTTGGTCTTGGACCGCAGGACGAAATGGGCGCCGTTGAGGTGAAGTCGGTGCAGGCGGCTGAAGTCGAGATATGCCCGGTCCATGACATGGAAAGCCCCGGGCTCCGGAGCGATGATGTCCAGAATGTTGACGTCATGGACCTTGCCGTCGGTGATATGGATGAATGCGGGGATGTTGCCCCTGAGGTCAAGCAGCGTATGCAGCCTGACGGCACCTTTGGTCCTGCGGAAACGGGCCCGGGGGAAAAGGGACAGGCACAGGTCGATGGTCGACGAATCCAGCGCGTAGACGGTGCTCTCAAGGTCGGGACCGTGACTGTCGTCGGAAAGGTGCCGGGCCTTGTGGATCAGGTGCTGGGCGAAGTCGGCATGGATCCTCCAATCCCGGGTGGAATTGGCGTTGGCAAGGGTGTTCCTCGCCACACCGCCCCGGATACCCATGTGATAGAGCTTGGATGACTGGGCCCGCAGGCAGACCTCGACATCCCTCAGGGAAGACCGATAGGTCAGCTGCGCAAACGCCATGCAGCGGTATTGATCACTGCAGCTGAAGGACTTGATCCTGTGATTTCCGCCGTAACGCTCGACGCAGCGGCGAAACCTATGCCATGGAAGATGATCCATGACCTGGCCGAAAACGAGCTTGCCAGAATACACTTCCGGGCCTCCCTTTTGCTGGATTCATGGCCCAGCCCTGCGGGACACCCGGTTGGAGTTCAAGTCGGTGACACCTCAAATCATCAAAAAACAAACTAATATCAATATATTACACATACATTATGCTTCAACGTTGGGACACTAGTGGGATCTGCTCAGGCGCATTGCGGACCAGTCCAGCTACGGAGCGCAATAAAGTTGACTTTCCGGCCCCGTTCGCTCCGATGATCGCAAGCGCTTCGCCTTCGGCAACCGTGAGATCGAGTTCAAACAAGGCCTGGAAATCGCCATAATGCGCGTCTAGAGCAACAGTCCTAAGGATCGGCTCAGGCATCGGCTTCGATCCCCAGGTAAATCTCCTTTACTTCGCGGCTCTCCATGACGGCATGCGGGTCGCCATCCGCGATCTTACGCCCGAAGTCTATCACAGCGAGCCGTTCGACCACTGCCAGCAGCGCGTGCACCACATGTTCGATCCAGATGATCGATACACCTGAGGCATGGATGTCGCGGACAGTCGCCACCAGCGCCCTGCATTCCACCTCCGTTAACCCACCGGCGATCTCATCAAGCAGCAACAGTCTGGGCCTGGCGCAGAGGGCCCGTGTCAATTCCAGCCGCTTTCGATCCAGAAGTGGTAGACTGCCGGCAGGTCGATTGGCCTTTTCCAGAAGTTCGGTCTGGGCCAGAATCCTGAGGCAGTGACGGCTAGCTTCACGCACCGCAAGACCGGCGGCCTGCGTCGCCGCAACCATCGCATTCTCGAATACCGTCATGTCTGCAAAGGGCTGTGGCACCTGAAAACTCCGGGCGATGCCCATGCGGCTGCGGGTGGCGGCGTTCATTCTGGTGATATCCTCACCGGCAAACACCATCCGGCCCGAATCAGGTGTAAGCGTTCCGGTGATCAAGTTGAATATCGACGTCTTTCCAGCCCCATTCGGACCAATCACGCCAAGCGCCTCTCCGTCAGACAGGTCAATTGACAGTGCATCGGCGACAACAACTGACCCGAATGATTTACGCAAGCCTTCCAGTTCGAGGATTTCGCTCATATGCGGTCTGGACGGAATTGAGGGCGGTACAAGTGTGCCGCCCACCTCACTCAGAGTAGTCTCAACTCGCCTGTCAGCGGGATGTTTGGAGCATGGGAGTTGGCGACAATTTTCAGGTCGAAAGCGTCACCGTCCCTTTGCCACTGCCCTGCCACCAGCGGCGTCTTCGTAACATTGTCGATAGGACCATCCGCCCAGTCCACCTTTCCAACGATGGTATCGAGACTTGTAGCCGCGATAGCTGCCATGACGGCACTGGGATCATCAAGGTCTTCGGTTCGCTGCACGACATCGGCCACCACCTCAAACAACGCGTGCTTGAATCCGATGGGCTGCGTCCACGGGCGTCCCGTCGCCGCGCTGTAACCATCGGCCAAAGCAGCCGCATCCATCCCGGTCAGTGATGACGAAAACGGATGGGCAGGTGACCACCAGACTTCGGACGAAAGCCCGTCGCCGCGACCGCCAAGCGATTCAATGACAGACGGAAACAGAAGCGCCTTTCCGATGGTGACAACTTTTGGGCTGAACCCCTGCTGCGCGGCCTGCGCCCAGAAAGTCGCGAAATCCGGCGGTATCATGTTTCCCGTCACAATTTCGCAGTCGGCTTCCTTGAATGCATTGACATAATTTGAGAAATCGTCTGTAAGCGGCTGGTAGCGCCCTGGATCGGTCAAGGCATAACCAGCGGCCGCGAGGGGTTTGGGCAGACCAAGTTCGGGATCTCCCCAAGCATTTCCATCAGCATCGTTGGGGAAGAGTCCGCCAACTGTCCTGTTCACTCCCGAACCGTCCCACATATCCAAGAAGGCGGCAATGACGTCTTCAAGTCCCCAGAAGAAATGGTAGGTGTACTGAAAGCCCTCGCCTGGCACGCCATTCCGACCGAAGAAGTAGGGTTGCCAAGGACAGTCGGTCGTGATGCACGGCACCTCGTTGATTTCGGCCTGATCCGCCACCGGATTGGTGGTATCCGGAGTTGAGGCGGCGACGAGGATGTCGACCTCATCTCCAAGGATCAGGTCGGCAGCGACCTCAGCTGCCCTATTTGGATTTGACTGGCTGTCTTTCGAAATGATCTCAACACTCCAGGTCTTGCCATTGTTCGTCAGCCCAGCTGAGAACACTTTCTGAATCGAGGACAGGACAAACTCATCCGCCTCTGCGAAGCCAGCCAATGGGCCGGTCCGCGGGCTGACATGCCCAACCCGCAGAACCGGATTCGCCGCATAAGCCCGTGTTGCATGCAGGGTCGCTGGAGCGAACAGCGCTGATGCCGTGCCGACCAGTACTCCACGCCTGGTAGGGTGATTGATTGAAGTTCTCATGGATCCTCCTCTCCCCGGCCTTCCGCCAGGCTGGTTCAGTCGTTCAATATCTGCTCAAGTCTCAACAGGTGCGCGTTCATCTTGGTTCGGACCCTGTCCACCTCTTCCAACGTCCACGTGCGAAATCCCTGGCCTGCCTTCATTCCCAACCTGCCGTCCGCAACAAGCTGCTCAAGGTAGGGCGACGGTCCCCTGCGATTCTCAAGGTCAGCCAGAACCGTGTTGTGAATGTCCAGAGTAAGGTCTGTGCCGACGAGATCAGCATTCTCCAATGGACCGAGAACGGAAAGCCGCCTGCCGAAGCAGGACTTTACCACAGTATCAACCGCTTCGGCGTCGCAAACGCCTCGCTCGACGAGGCTGATGGCTTCACGCCATAGCGCATGCTGCAGACGGTTGCCGATGAAACCGGGCACATCCCGTTCGACTCGGACCGTTGACTTGCCGACAGCTTCAAGCAGCGCTGTCGTTGCGTCCAACACCGTATCGGAAGTCCACTTCGTTCGTATCACCTCAACTAGAGGGATCAGGTGAGGCGGATTCCACCAGTGAGTTCCCAACGCACGTTCACGATGGGAAGTCTCGCCGAATATGGCCTTGATAGGAATCACAGAGGTGTTCGAGGCAAAAATGCAGTCCGGAGAGACAAGTGGTTCGACTTCGGCAAAGATCCCCCGCTTGATCTCCAGTCTTTCGGGAGCCGCCTCAATCACGAACTGCGCACCGCTTACCGCATTGGCAAGGGTCTCGTGCACAGTGATCTGACCCAGCACCTCATCGGATTTGATTGGAGCCCCCACCAGATCAAGGCTTTCGAACACGCGATCCAGTAGAGAGCCGCGGGCTTCAGGCGACGGGTCCGATACGGCCACCGGATGCCCGGAACGGGCGAATGTAAGGGCGATTCCGTGCCCCATGAGCCCCGCGCCGATCACCGCAATACGCGTCACACCCATGATTCAGCCCGCTGTGTAGCCGCCGTCAGCATAAAGTATATGCCCAGTGTAGAAGTCACTCGCACTTGAGGCAAGGAATAGCAGTGGTCCGGCAAGGTCCTCGGGTTCGCCTAGACGGCCTTTCGGCACACGTGCGAGAAATCCCTCGCGCACCCTCCTGGCCTCGTCGGTATCCTCAAACATCCAGGCCGTGAGCGGTGAACGGAATACGGTCGGCGCGATGGCATTGACGGTAATTCCTTCACCGCCGAGTTCGCATCCCAAAGCCCTGGTAATCCCATCTACCGCTGCCTTTGACGCACAATAGGCTGTATATCCCGCCGGGTGTCCGAAAAGACCCCGTGCCGAGCTCACCAGAACGATTTTGCCACCCCTGTCCTGAGCCTTCATCTGCGCCGTTGCAGCGCGCGCCAATAGCCAACTCTGAGTGACGTTTGCGTCCATGACACTGGCAAAGGTCTCGGGAGCCATATCATTGATTTTCGCGACCCTGTTGAGGCCCGAGGCAACAACCAGAATATCCAGCGCACCGTAGGTCGTGACCGCCTGTCGGACCAAATCGGCGCATATCTGTTCAGATGTGGGACGCAAATTGGCTTCGATGACATCTGCGCCCAGACTCCGACATTCCTCTGACACCTTTCGCAATGCTTCGGTGGAGCCTGCGGCAAGGACGAGCCTGCATCCTGCGGCGGCCAGCACACGGGCGGCGACCATGCCGAGAGCACCGGAAGCGCCAGTCACAAGTGCCACTTTCCCGGATACGTCGAACATCGAGAGAGGGTGTGACAGATCCGACATAATGCTCATCCTTCTGGGGGATATGGAATCACAACCAGCATCTTGCAGACATGGTTCGATCTGTTTGCGATCCGACGCATCTGGTTCGGCGGCACCGTGCAGCTGTCCATGACACCCAGGACCTCTGTCCTGTCGTCCCACTCAAGGGTTATCTCGCCTTCAAGGACGACGTAGACTTTCTCGAAGGGAGTTGAGTCGGGTCCAGCGCTCCCACCCGGTAGGAACTGGCTGAGCCCGACCCATTGGTTTGTTGGGCCGCCGTCCTCGAACCCCTGCAGACGCAAACCGTGCACGCCCCAATGGTTGGGGGCAACGTAGCTCGTGGCATCCTTGAATCGCTTGATCAACATGGCATTCCTCAATGGCACGGAAGGACCGGTAGAGCAGGACCACGGTGGCATCGCATGCCTAGAATGACTCCCCGGCTTCGATACGAAATGACTGGGCTTTGTCGATCATCGCGACCAGACGGATAATGCAGCCGTCACCACGATCCCAGTTCCACGGAAAGAAGGTGAATGTGCAGCGTTTTCCTGTCACAGCGTCCAACTCGCCACCGACATTTTCGATCCCAAGGATTCCATTGGAGAATAACATGTTATGCACCGGTTCCCATTGCGGGAAGTCATCTTTCCAGTCCCGACCACCGGACCAGTCCCGGTATTCCTCTTCCAGATGCGGCAGAATCGGTCCATTGCGCTGTGGTCCGATCGCCGTGGCCAGTGGATGATCATTGGCTTGGGTATCGTGGCCAATGACCTTTATCCCCTTCTCGATCATCCAGTCAGCGGCCGATGGCACAAGTCCCGGACAGTATGGAAAGTAGTCGCCGTCCTCATATTGCCTGTGCCAGCCGGTGTTGATGATCAACACATCGCCTTTGCGAATCGCATGACCACAAGCCGTCTCCAGATCATCACCAGTTATCGACTCCCACTTTTTCTTGGGGATCGGAACCACAAGGCCCGAGCCGAAGAAGTGCGGCAACGGCACCTCGTCGATGAACGGTGTGCCCTGTACCACATGGGCTGGAGCGTCGATGTGGGTCGTCACGTGCATGGTCGTGGTGATGGTCTGACTGAGCACACCTGATTTGGCCATGTAGTGCTTCCGCTCGATCTGCACATCCTGAAAATATGGCCAATTCGGGCATTGAAACCCGTAGCGATGACTGAGGTTGTAGAATTCCAGCCCCATATCGTTGTCTGTGTTTGCCTGAAACTCAATGCCGCGAATCTCGACCATCATGCAGCCCTCTCCCTTTGTCCTGCACTGCAGCGGCGGTGCTGCGTTTCGAACGAATCGGTTCCAATTGTCTCATATTATGGTATAAGTCTTCCACGATACGGTCAATCATTTATTGCGAACTGGCAGCAGTTCCCGCTAGCGGATTTTCTGGCTAGCTTACAGCCGTTTCTGACGCACGGCATGGGCTTCAGGTTGCGGTTGCGCACGTCTGATGGCCGGGCGGCTGTCCGGTGTAAAAAAATGGGGCGGGTATCGGCGAAGGCGGGATCGGGGTGGTTCGGGCGTGGTCGGGGCGGCCACCGACCGGCCCGGACCAGGCCGGGGTGGTCCTCCCTGCCGGGCTGCCCGGCGATGGCCCGGCAGGGTGTCCGCCGGTCCGGGAACGCGGATGTCCTGCCCGGTTCCCGCAGCCTGCCGCACAGGCAGGGGTTGCGTCCCTGGCGCCGCCGCGCCCTGCCGGACAGCGGGCAGCGGTGCCGCCGCACCCGGGCGGTCAGGAACGCGGGCATGGCGGGCGTCGCGAGGACGTCCGCCAGATGGCTGTGGCCATGGCCGGAACCGTTCCCGGACCTGGACGGATCCCTCGCCCCGGTCCCGGTGTCCGGGACGTCCCGTTCCCGGTGGCCCACCTGCGGCGGCCGCACCGCATGACGGACATCACCGTGTCCCGTCCGGGCGGGAGGTCGGTGACCCACGGGAACCTCTTTCCCCCGCCTTTCCTGTCTGTCTCCCCGCATCCGGGCATGTTCACCTTGAGGTGGAGGTTCGCGTCGTCGGGCGGCAGGCCGTGGTCTCACCCGGACCTCTGGACGGCGCCGGCCTTCCTGTCGCGCCTCTCCCATGTCTGTCCGGGTTCGCCGGCCCCGGACCAGCCGGCAGCGGTCCGTGGCCGCCGGGCCTCCCCCCGGGCATGAAGGGAGGATCCCTTTCCTCGATGGCCTGCCGTTCGGCCCGTTGGACGACAGCCCGTCCCCGGCGACGGTCGCCTTCATGTGCGGGCGCTCCCGGGGCGGGTCCCCGACGGGCCGTCCCGCCGCGTTCCGCCCGCAGTCGTTTTCCGTCGAGCCGTCCTCCCTGCGGGTCGGCTCCGGCGCCGGCGGCGGCACCTCCCCGATGTCGGGATGGACGACCGCCGCCCCGAGAGCCTGATGATGGCATGTCCCCGTCCCGCCGCGGCGCTCCCTGCCGCAGCGGCTGCGGCAGCTGGCACTGCGGGAGGAATGGTACCCGGCGCCGTCGACGGAGACCGGCGGATGGCCGCCGGACACCGTCCACCCCCCGGCACCTTTCCGCGCCGCAGCGCCGCGTGGATGCCCGTGAGGCGGCGGCGGAGGTCCCGGGGGTCGACTTCGTCCAGCCGCTGGCGCATCCAGGTGTCCGACGGCGCCCGCCCCACGCCGGACAGCGGGCGGAGGTTCCGCGCCATCACCGGATCACCGCCGCCCGGACCTGCCGGCCGGACTGCGGCGGCGACGGTGTCCTGGACGCGAACACCGCGGGCCCGGCATCAGGCAGTCGGAAAGGCCGATGCCACGCGTGCCGGTCGGGTCGGCGATGCGGTGGAGGCATGCGCGGACCGCCCGCAGCATGCCGGGCATCGACAGATGCTTTCGCAGGGAATCCCTGGACATTTTCCTGCCCGGCCTTTGCCTGTCTGGCGGCGGGATGGCCGATCCGGCGCGGAAAGTCCACGAAAAGAAATTCGCGACGCCCGCGCAACGGGCTGATAATGAAAGAAAGGAATTGCTGGCGAACTGGCTTGACCATATCGTAAGGTGAACGGTGATCGACCTGAATGAGCTTTGGGGCGGATGAGAGAAATGGACAATAAAACAGTCGCTTACGACGCACTTGACGAGCCCGGCAGCGGAAGTGTCCAAGATCGAGGCCGAAACGGAATTCAGGTCATCAAGCGCGCCGTACAGATTCTGCGTGTGCTGCAGAAGGACAGTTCGGGCATGAGCTTGGGCCAGGTTGCCAAGGCTGTAGAGCTGCCGCGTTCAACTGTACATCGAATCATCGGCGCACTTCAAAGGGAACGATTCGTAATCTCTGGTGCGGGTGGGTCCGATCTTCGCCTTGGACCGGAAATCACGGCCTTGGCCGAAGCGGCACGGCTCAATGTGGTGGAGGTCTGCCGACCGCTTCTCTCGGAACTGTCCCGAACGACTGGAGAGACCTGTGACCTCTCGGTGCTTCGCGGATCATCGATGATATTCCTCGACCAGATGCAGGGCACCCATCGCCTGCGCACTGTTTCGTCCATCGGCAAGGAATTTCCACTGACCGCAACCGCCAATGGCAAGGCATGCCTAGCCCAATTGCCTCCAGCGCACGCACGGCAACTTGTCGAAGCGGAATGGAAGCGACTGAACTTCGCAAGCGAAATCAGCACCTTCATGTCCAATCTTGATGACACGAGGGAGAGTGGACTCGCATACGACCTTGATGAACACACTTTCGGAATCTCAGCTATCGGGTTTGCCTTCACTGACAGGAAGGGAGACCTGCACTCAATATCCGTACCGGTTCCATCGACCAGGTTTGAGTTCGTGAGGGAGCATGTAGAGGAAGCGCTCCGCACGGCAATGGTGGGTGTGATCGAGAAAATCGGACTGCACCGGGATACTTCATTTCCGATCCCGATCAAGGGAAGCAAGGCAAATCGAATCCCGCAGGCCTGACAATTGTCCCCGCTGTTTCCACGGAGTTGCCGAACACCTGATTTCCTGACTTTTCGGAAGCCCCGAAGCCGCAGTTTCTGTCCCCACGAACAATTTCAACGATGTCATCCGCTTCAATTCCGGGATTCCGCTTCCACTTCCGGGTAAGGCATCCCCAATCCACTGATTCCAGAACATTGGTGGAACCCCGACCAACTCCTGCCCGGGTGACCCGCACGCCTAGATGTCGCGGGCCTCGGGTGCCTTGCCCGTGCCTGGGTTCACGCCTTCGGTCCCGTGTGCGCAGGTCCGGATTTCACTCTCGCGACGGGACCGAAGGCGCACAGGGGTGTGGGCTCGGAAGTTCAACACCGGTCAGACCTACGACTCCGCCAGCGGTATCCGGAGAAACCGACTGGCTCGTCCGTCCCCGATCCTGCCCGCGCCATCATCATGGCGGCCTCCGAAACGATTCGCTCCGATGGCCAGCCATCACCAGCTGTTGTCTATGCTGTCAAACCCAGACAAGGAAGTCGTCGGGCCAGGACCACAACGGTGACCTGGGTCGCCGCTGCGGTCGTGCCAGGGGACGGGCCGTTCCAGTTCGACATCAGCAGATCAGCGATGCGTATGGGCCATCGAGAAACTCGAACTGGTTGGCGCATAGGGAGTCCGCCGAAAAGTTCAACAGGGTGATGGTGTCCCCGTGAGCGCCGTAGCTCACGACGGTATTGTCGCCATCCTGCCGGATAACCAGCGACTCGAAGGTTCCTGGCTCCACCGGGAAGCAGCTGGCTCTTTTCTCGAACACGATCTTGTCGCCGATGGCGAAATCGGTGATGGTATCGTGTCCGTCTCCCAGAAAAACGAAGGAATCCTGACCCAATCCGCCTATCAGCGTGTCGGTGCCGGCGCCACCTAACAGAACGTCATCTCCATGGCCGCCATCAATTCTGTCGTCGCCGTCGTGACCCTCCAGTCGGTCCCACCCGCTGCCGCCATCCAGAATGTCATCGCCGCCGAACGCATACAGGCGGTCCTGACCATCGCCCCCTACCAGGACATCGTCGCCGCGACCGCCATCGATGACATCGTCGTCGCCCTCTCCATACAGCCGGTCATTCCCGTCATTGCCGTCCATCCAGTCGTGACCGCGGTCGCCATACAGTTCATCGTCTCCGACGCCAGCACGCAGGATGTCGTTGCCATCGCCACCTTCAAGCATCTGCCGACCTCTTTTATCACCCTCGAGGAGGTCGGCACGGTCCGTGCCGCCCACGTACCAGCGGCCGCTCCGCTTGGTTACGCCGCTACCCTCAAACACGAACTGGTCCCGCGTCAGGGAGTCCGCCGCCACTCCCGTCAGCCGGATAGTGCCCCAATAGCCGTAATGGATCACCGCATCATCGCCATCGGACCGGATATCCAGGGCCTTGAAGCCACCCGGAACCCCCTCGAAACGAACAATGTCCCCGGCCCCGAAATCCGCGATAGTATCCTGCCCGTCGTTATCGGTGAACACAAAGATATCGCCGCCTGACCCTCCTGACAGCGTGTCATCGCCAAACCCGCCGTTGAGCGTATCACCGCCCCCGTCGCCATACAGCGTGTCGTCGCCGTCGCCGCCCGCCAGAACGTCGTCCCCAGAACCGCCGGACACGGTTTCATTCCCCGGGTTGCCAGCGGGAACCGTCAGTTGCCGGACCTGAGCCGCACCTCCCGAACCAGGGTCCAGGATCCCGGCCCCGCACACCTTTCCCTCACTGCCATGCACTCCGGCCGGCAGGAGAAACTGGTCTTCGCCGAGATCACTCCTGGCCACCCCGGAAAGCCGGATGGTGTCGCCATTGCCGTAGTGAATCACCGGGTCCGCCCCGTCCTGCCGGATGTCCAGCCCCGCGAAGCCACCGGTCATCCCATCCAGCCGAATCCTGTCGCCATCCCCGAAATCGGTGATCCTATCGTTCCCGTCCCCCGCCTTGAACACGAAGGTATCGGCACCCGAACCGCCCGTCAGTTCATCTTTCCCAAGCCCCCCGGCCAAAGTGTCGTCGCCCCGACCCACGTTCAGGGTGTCGTCTCCCTTGCCCCCTGAGGGTATCCCCATCAACGCTGCCTTTCAGGGTATCATCCCCGTTACCGCCGTCTTGCGCCGCGACGCCGCCGCTCGAAGGAGTGCCGGGAACGCCCCGCTGGGCCTGTTCCGTGGAAAGAAACCGGAAGTGTTCGGCACCCAGGGAATCCGCCTTCACCCCCGATAGCCGGATCGTTTCCCCCGCTCCCCGTAGCCGACCAACGTGTCGTCCCGACCTGCTCAATCACGAGCGCCGCGAATCCGCCGCTCACCCCGGTCAGTTCGATCAAGTCGCCGTCGCCCGCGCGGAAATCGGTGATGTTGTCGACCCCGTCGCCAACCAAGAAAGCAAATGTGTCGCGGCCGTCCTAGCCATACAGGACGTCATTGCCGCGACCGCCGCGCAGAGTGTCTTGGCCGCGTGCGCCGTAAAGGGTGTCGACTCCGTCACCCCTTCCAGGATGTCGTTCCCGTCGCCACCATACAGGATATCGCCGCCATCGCCCCCGCGCAGGGTGTCATGGCCGCCCATTCCGTCGAGGGTGTCGCTGCCGTCGTCACCCAGCAGGGTATCGCGGCTCTTGCCGCCGGTAAGTGAGATATCTGTGGTCATGTGCAGTTGCCTTCGAAAAGATGGCTGGAACGATGGGTGAATCTCCCGTCATGGTCACCCGGCGGCGGAACCTACCCCCCCCCCATTTTCAAGCGCAAATCATGGGAATTACAAAAAGTGCCGCGCCTTGACTGGCAGCCTGATCGGACCAGTCCGCGCATTGTCTTTTGACCGGATCCCTGATCGCCAATGCCCAAACTTGATGAGTCGGATCTTTCCAAGATGCAGTTCGAGTCCGAAACGGGGCGGACTCTCGCCGAGGTTCGGAAGGAAACCCTTCGCGTCGCCCTCGTGCTGGAAGCCGGATACGGAACTGTCCGCGTTTACGGATGTGGCCGGATCATTGCGGGACAGGACGGTGCGTCCGGCGTCCTGACGCGGTCGGATGATTCCCTAGTGGCCTCGGGGGAATCCCTCGCTTCACTTCCCACATTCAGCATGCGAGAAGCTGCAGCCGATGCTACAATATCACCGATGGTATCCGCAAAGTTTGAGTCAGAGGAATGACCTTGCCAGATACGAGGGACAGTACCCGAAAGACCGCCGTTCTGGTCGGAGCCGGGATGGTAGCCAGAACCCATGTTGCGGCCTGTGTCGCTGCGGGGGGAAAGGTTCGCCTCAAGGCCATCCTCTCCCGCAGTTCAACTCGCGCCAAAGCTCTGGCAATGAAGGCTGCCCGAGAGGTCGGACACTCCGTCGAGGTACTGACTGATCTTGAGGAGGTTACCTCAGATCCCGAAGTGGATTTTGCGATCATCCTGACACCGCCAGACGTGCGTGCGGAACTGGTTCGCCCATTGGCCACCGCAGGAAAGCACATCCTGCTGGAAAAGCCGATCGGCCGAACCGCAACCGAAGCACGGCAATTGGTGGAAACATGCAGAAGCGCAGAAATCACCCTTGGTGTCGTATTCCAGCACCGAATGCGCACAGCATCGCTCAAAGCCGCAGAGATCATCGCTTCGGGCGACCTCGGTGCGCTCGGACTGGTGGAAATGACCATCCCATGGTGGCGCGGCCAGAGCTACTACGACGAACCGGGCCGGGGCACCTATGCCCGAGACGGCGGCGGGGTGCTGATTTCCCAGGCAATTCATACGATCGATCTGGCGTTGAGCCTTGCCGGACCGGTCGCCTCCGTCCACGCGATGGCATCAACCACACGGTTTCACCGAATGGAAGCAGAGGACTTTGTTGTCGCGGGTCTGAGATTCGCGAACGGCGCTGTTGGATCCATGGTGGCAAGCACCGCGAGCTTCCCCGGCGGCGTGGAATCCATCAATCTCCACTTCGATCACGCCAGTCTAAGTCTGGCCTCTGGCAAGCTGTCCGTCAACTGGCGGAACGGCCGGGAAGAGGAATTCGGTGAACAAGGCGGCACCGGCGGTGGAGCCGACCCGATGGCATTCACGCATGAGTGGCATCAAGGCATAATCGAGGACTTTGCTGATGCATTGGCTGCAGGCCGCGCACCTGCCGTGCCTGGTGAGGATGCCCTACCCGCTCATCACCTCATTGACGCAGCGACCCGTTCCGCGCGCAGCGGACGGGAAGAGGAAATCGTGACATGACCCGGCCGGTGCGTTTTGCTGCGATCGGAATTGACCATCGCCATATCTTCGGAATGGCGGCCAACCTGATCTCGTCGGGAGCGGAGTTCGCCGGATGGTGGACGGAAGGACACCCGAATACCGAAAGTGGATTCCTCAGTCGCTTTCCCGGCATTCCGCGCGTTCGGGACGCGCAGGCCATACTGGACGATCCGACTGTCGACCTGATCCTGCTTTCGGGAGTTCCTCGCGACCGGGCCTGTTGGGCAATCCAGGCGATGGAGGCCGGCAAGGATGTGATGAGTGACAAACCCGGCTGCACGACCGTTGAGCAGCTTGAGCGAATCAAGCGAACCATTGACCGATCCGGGCGCATCTGGTCCATCGACTTCTCGGAACGGTTTGAGGTTCCGGCGGTGACCCGCGCCACTGAATTGATCGAAAAGGGTGCGATTGGCCGGGTGATACAGACGCTCGGCATAGGGCCTCATCGGCTGAATCGCGACTCTCGGCCAGACTGGTTCTTCGACCGCGAGGCCTACGGGGGAATTCTGGTCGATATCGCCAGCCACCAAATCGACCAGTTCCTGTTCTTCACAGGCTCCACAGACGCTGAGGTGGTGCTGGCAACGGCTGCGAATTACGCCAATCCAGAGCATCCGGGACTTCAGGATTTCGGTGAGATCGCACTTCATGGCGAGGGTGGCCATGGTTACATCCGAGTTGACTGGTATACACCCGACGCGCTGCCCACATGGGGCGATGGTAGGCTCACCATCCTCGGCACCGAAGGCTATATCGAACTACGCAAATATGTGGACGTAGGCACCAAGGGCACCAACCATCTGATTCTCGTCAATGCCGAACGGTGCGAACGAGTTGATGCGTCCGATGCCGACCTTCCATACTTCAACCGCTTGATCGATGACATCCGAAATCGGACTGACACTGCGATGAGTCAGAACCATGTCTTCAAGGTATGCGAAATCGCGCTAAGCGCACAGGAAATCGCTGAGAAGGCGGCCGCTTGAAACGGGTGGCGATCATTGGCGCCGGGGTCGGCGTCAAACATCTCGCGGCCTATCGAGTGCTTTCCGACCGATTCCGGGTAAAGGCGTTCTGCGATCTCGACCTGGACAAGGCGCAGGTGGCGGCTGGTGGCGACCCCGACATTCGTATCACCTCCAGCATCGGCGACATTCTGGAAGACTCCAGCATTGACATAATTGACGTCTGCCTGCCACCTCAACTGCATTTCCCGACCACGGTCAGGTCATTGGAAGCAGGCAAACATGTCATCTGCGAAAAGCCGATCGTACTTTCCCTGGATCAAATGGACCGACTGGAAACAGCCGTACAGGAACACGGGAGAAGGGTCTTTCCCGTATTCCAGTATCGTTACGGACGCGGAATCGAGCAGCTGCGGGCTCTTCAGAATGCCGGATTGGCTGGAAAGGCCTATGTTGCAAGCATCGAAACCCACTGGAATCGCGGCATGGAATACTATGGCGTTCCCTGGCGGGGCACATTCGAGGGTGAATCCGGTGGTGCGCTCCTCGTCCACGCAATCCACGTGCATGACCTACTGTCCTTTGTCCTGGGACCGGTCGCCGAAGTCGTCGCAATGGCCGATACACGGGTCAATGACATCGAAACCGAGGATTGTGCGGCACTCGCGTTCAGAATGGCGAACGGAGCACTTGCGACAAGTTCAGTCACGCTCGGAGCCAGCGACGACACTACGCGATTGCGCTTTTGCTTCGAAGGCTTCACGGCCGAAAGCGGATCAGCTCCCTATGCACCGGCCGAGGACAATTGGTGCTTCCGCGCACGCCCGCGTGTTGACCAGTCTCAAGTCGAGGAGATCATCTCCGCGGTTCAGCCCGAACATGCTGGATACACGGGTTTCCTCGCCGCAGTCGCGAACGCGATCGATGGTAGAGGCGGAGCGGAAGTCACGCTAGCTGATGGTCGCCGCTCCATTGAACTCGCGACCTCAATCTATGAATCATTGTACGAAGGTACCATCGTTCGCCTGCCGATAACGACCCAGGAAAACGGAAGCCAGCCTGAAGCCGACATCGACCCTTCAACCGGAAACCAGACCTGAACGAACGAGGTCCGAAAACCAGACGTCAATACAAACGCCTGCCGTGGCGCGGTCGTCAAGCGGCATTGGTCGTCTCGGATATGATCCTGGCTGGCGCGCCTTTGTTCCCTATTCCGTGACTCCGTTGGCGATCACAAGTCCATTGGAGTCAAACAGGTGAAGCCTTGATCGATCAATTCTGAGGTGAAGCGTGTCGCCTCTTTCAACCATTAACTGACCAAGTTGATGGACAGTCAGGTTTTCCAACCCATCGCCGGAACAGTACAGATAGGTCTCGCCACCCAACTGCTCGGAAAGCCCGACCGTCACGGCAAGGTCCGAATCACTGCCGCTGACCATCTCGATATGCTCGGGCCTGATCCCGCAGGTTATCCGATCACCGGGCCGCAATCCGGAGACCGCAGGCAACTCCACGCGATTGTCACCAATTGCGAGGCAAGTGCCCCCACACCGCGAGGTTTCAACCTGGGCCGCCAACAGATTCATCCGTGGTGATCCGATGAATCCCGCCACGAACACATTGGTGGGACCGTTATAGAGATCAAGCGGCCTGCCCATCTGCTCCACACTCCCCGACTGAAGAACCACGATCCTGTCGGCAAGGGTCATGGCTTCCGTCTGGTCATGTGTCACATAGATCATCGTTCCGCCGATGTTGGCATGCAGCGCCGCAAGTTCCTTGCGCATGGCAACGCGTAGTTCGGCATCAAGGTTGGAAAGCGGTTCGTCGAACAGGAACGCCTTTGGGTTCCGCACAATCGCACGCCCGATCGCCACGCGCTGCCGCTGGCCACCCGAAAGCGCCTTCGGCTTCCGGCCAAGTAGCTCAACGATCTGCAGTAGCCCCGCCGCCTCCCGAACCCGTCGGTCGATCTCAGGTCTAGGGAGCCTCGCGTTCTCAAGACCGAAAGCCATATTCTGATAGACACTCATATGCGGGTAGAGCGCGTAGGACTGAAACACCATCGCAAGTCCACGGTCAGAGGCGGAAACGTCGTTGACGACCTGACCGTCGATCTCAACGGTTCCCGAGGTGATTTCCTCAAGACCCGCGATGATGCGCAGCAGAGTTGACTTGCCACAGCCTGAAGGGCCGACGAACACCACGAATTCGCCACTTTCTATGGAGAGATCGACACCGTGAATGACTTCCGTTCCATCGAACGCCTTGCGTACCTGATTGAGCCTGATTGCCGTCATCTGGAAAAGTCCGCCCTATCTGCTGCGCATTCTGGGAGCCAGGTTGGGGTCCGCCCTCTGCATACGAAGGGGCGGCAAGCCACGCAGTATCTGACCGATGTCATCCACCAACATATCTCGAATCAACGCATATGACAGTTCCATACCTCCGGCTAGATGGGACGAGAACAGCACGTTCGGAGTGTTCCTGACTGGATCGCCGACGTTCACCGGCTCTTCCGGATAGACGTCAACTGCGGCGCGGAACCGGCCGTCAGCCGCAAGCTCAAGGAAGGCGTCAAAATCCACAATTTCTGCCCGGCTGGCAAGAATCACGGTCGCGTCCGCGGGTATCAGGCCCAATCGCTCAAGGTCAAGACCTCCCCTGTTCTCGGTGGTTACGCCGGCCAGCAGAAACAGGAACCGCGGGGTTGAAAGCGCGACCTCCAGGCTAACCGGCGCAACTCCTTCCGAACGAAGAAACCCGTCCGAAATCCATGGATCGTGGACCGAAATCCTGCAGCCAAATGGGCGAATCAACGGTACAAGCGCACGACCCAGATTGCCGTACCCCAATATTGACACGTCAGAATCAAAGAGGCTGTATGCAGTCGAATTGCCCGCAATGCCGTAAGCCTCCCTGCCCGACCTGAACAGACCGTCCGCCCGGTTCAAGCCCCGACCCAACGCAATGGCCTGCCCCAGACAGAATTCCGCAACGGCTGGGGCCATTGCGGGCGCGGCTGACAGAACATGGACGCCACGCGCCTGCGCCGCCGCGTAATCGATGTTCGGCTCCCAATTGCCCTTCACATTCATGATGGCGCGGAGGTTCGGTGCCCGGTCCAAACGGTCTTTCGGCATCGCGGTCTGGCCCACTATCACCGTAACATCCCGAAGACATCGCTCGACCAGGCCATCGGGGGCCCTGGAGCCAAAATGGGTGACGACACGCCCCATCCGCGCGAGCCCCGATGCGACATCCATTGTGTAGACCATGGCTTCCGTACGCGGAAACGGATCAAGAAGAATGAGGGGTCCGGAAGCTGTCATTTCATACCTGAGCTGGCAATCCCGGTTGTGATGAATTTCTGGAGAAACGCAAACACCAAGACGACAGGAAGCAGCGTCACGACGGTCATCGCAAGAATATAGTGCCATTGGACGTTCAACTCGCCCTGAAAGGCGTTCAGTCCAACCTGGAGAGTGTACACTTCCGATCGGTTCAGAACGATCAGCGGCCAAAGGAACTCGTTCCAGCGCCACATGATCGAGAAAATCGCAAGAACCGCCAATGCGGGAACCGCCAAAGGCATGACCACGCGCCAGTAGATCCGCCACTCACTCGCATTGTCCATTCTTGCCGCTTCGATCAACTCCCGTGGGATCGTCAACATGTATTGGCGAAGCAGGAATACCCCGGTCGGCGTAGCTGCACCGGGAAGGATGACAGCCCAAAGGGAATTGACCATACCCAATGATGTCACCACTAGATATACCGGGACCAGTATGACTGTTATGGGAATCATCAACGTTCCAATCACGAAGAGCATGATCGCGTTTCGCCCGCGAAACTCGTAGATCGATAGACCGTAAGCCGCCATCGAGTTGATCAGAAGCGTGACCAATGTCGCCGCAATCGTGACAACCACGGAATTCCAAAGATATCGCGTGAACTGGAAGCGCTCGAGCGGATCGGTGTAGTTTTCCCAAGCGAGACGGAATTCGCGGACTGGTTCGATCCGGTCTATCGGAACCTTCAGTTTAAGATCTGGTGACGAGGGATCGACCATCTGGCTGACGATTCCGATCCTGCGGATCTGTGCCATCTCTTCAACGCTGCCGTCCTCAAGAGTTGCCATGAACAGAGGCAAGGGGTCCTCGAATCCTTCGACCTGAACGGATACCTGACCCAATGGCAGGAAGGTGGGCGGGAACTCGAGCAGACCGGCCGCCGTCTTGAAAGACGAAAGTACAAGCCAGATCACTGGAGCGAACATCAGAACGATCCCAATTCCCAAGTATACAAATGTGAATATATCGGTCCAATGGAACCGTTTGTGACCACGCCGCGCGGTTAGGAAGTCCCCTGCCATCCGGATTCCTGAGGAGGCATCAGGCATCGTCTTTCCTACGCGTTACCGCAATCTGCGCAACTGTAAGCACAAAAAGAACCGTGCCGAGAACCACCGACGCGGCCGAAGCAAGGCCGAAGTTCTGGATCTGGTTTGCAAAACCGGTTGTATAGATGTACTGAACGATGAAAAGCGTCGCTGTTCCAGGCCCACCGCCGGTCAGCACGAAGACCTCATCGAAAGTCTGCACCCCCTTGATCAGCGCAAGCACGATGACCACGAGCATGTTCGGCCAAAGCAAGGGCAACGTGATGCGCCAAAAGACCCGTTCCCTCGAGGTTCCATCCATTTCGGCCGCTTCGTAGAGGTCTGGCGGAATTGCCTGGAGGCCCGCCAATAGAATCAGCGTGTAGAAACCCATTTGGGACCACACGGAGACAAACACGGCCCAGAACATTGCCCAGTCAGGGCTGACGAAGAACAGGACTCTCTCGAATCCGAGGGAAACGAGAAATGCATTCAGAATTCCGTCTCGGAGAAGAATCCACTTCCAGATCAGCGCGACGACCACCGGGGAAAGGAGCACAGGAAAGAAGAACACCGCCCGGAAAAAACCTCGCGCCCGAATGCTTCGATTCAGGATCAGCGCCGTAATCAATGAAAGGACGACCATCGATCCCACTTGCAGGGCAACAAAGATACCGGTGTTTACGATTGCCTTCCAGAACCTATCCTCGCGGCAGGTCGTCGGATCAAGATAGTTCCTGCAATCGAATAGGAACGCGTATTGCTCCGTGCCGGTGTAGACACGCTCCGACAGGAAAATGTCCGTGCCTCCAGTGAAGGAGAACGCAAAATTGATGAACAGCGGAATCAGGACAAACAGGCCGAAGAAAGCGAGATTCGGCGCGAGAAAGGCATAGGGCATGACCTTGATACCCCCCAGCCTCTGCACGAGCCGGAATGGAACCTCCAGTAGCCGAAAGAGAAGGAATGCTGGCGAAAAGGCTACCGCTGCCAATCGCTCCCTGTTGGGTGCGTGAGCGCCGTCCACATCCATAGATAAGGCCCTGCCGGAACGAGAGGCCGCTCCAACCCGGTCAAAGGCCGGAGCGGCCGCGCCATCGGTTTCAGCGCATCTTTTCCGCGATCTGCTGCTCGACGTCCTGCGTCATGCGTTCGAACGCCTGTTCCAGATCCAACTCACCCACGATCGCCTCGCCTAGCCGTGAGATCAGCGCATTGAACATGATCCGGTTGTTTGGATAACCCTGAAGGTCAAATGCGATTGGCGAAATCGAGGGGACGGCACCCGCGAATGTTTCCAGCGCATGGCGCGCCCGCGGATCGTCGGTCGCGAAATCAACTCCACCCCCAGCGAGTCCGAGATGACCGGGGATGAACAGCGTTTCGCCGTAGAATTCGGCGAGCGATGCCTCGCTCGACAGATAATCCATCAACATGCCGACCTGTTCCGGATGCTCCGTGTCAGCCATGGCGACCAGCGCCGCACCACCTGGCATACCTGTGCATGCGCTCGGTCCGCAGGGTGCGGGAACGGCCCACCAGTCAAATGCATCGCCAATCGTGGAGGCGAACTGCGGGATCTGCCATGAGCCGGACATGTACATTACGACCTGCGCATTGGCGAAGTCCTCATTCGCGCCAAGATAGGTCGATCCAGACACAGAGCCCCAAAGCTCCTTGCTCATCGTGCCGTCCTGATGCCAGTCGTAGAGCAACGTGGCCATTGCCTTTAGGCCATCGTCAACCAGTGCGGGATTGCCTTCATCATCGAACATTTTCGCGCCCATGGCGATCGCCGGACCCGAGACACGATGACCCGAACGGTCCCACGCCATTGGAATTGCGATATCCAAGGCCGACGCAACCTCGTTCACGGCCGCTGCCCAATCACTCCATGTCGCACCGTCACCGGGCAACTCCACACCCGCCTGCTCGAACAGCGTCTTGTTCACATAGGGTCCGGTAACGGTTAGCTGGGTCATGAATCCCGAAATCGAGCTATCGTTACCTGTCGGGCGCAGCCACTTGAGGAACGGGCCGAAACTGGCTTCCCAATACGCCGGATCGGAAATGTAGGGGGTGAGGTCCAGATAGTGCTCCGACAGACCACCGAGATCGGTGACCCGTGCGATATCGGGGCCTTGACCTGCCGCCAGCTGTACCGGAAGGCTTTCCAGGATTGCCTTATAGGGCACGACGTCAAGCGTAACCTTGATATCAGGGTTCTCGGCCTCAAAGCGATCAAGCAACCCACGCATCACTTCACCTTCGTGGCCATCATTGTACCACATCATGCGGAGTTCGGTTTCGGCGAATGCCGCCGCGCTACACCATGAGGCGACCAGCGCACTTGCCGCAAGTGCGGATGTAAGTCTGTTCATATCTTCCTCCATTCTCGACGCATTTCGCTTCGTTGCGCCCTAGATTTTTCGACTTGCTCCAACCTGAAACCACAGCTGGGGCGACTTGGTCGCATACCCTGATCACCCATCCGAAGCAAGAAGCTACACAGAACCCCGCAAGAACGAGATGAACCGCTTGATTTCGTCGAAGCCACTGTCTCCATGCCTGCAGTTGGCGGCATCCAGTTGAAACGAATTTCGATCCCGGGTCGCGCTTCCAGACTCGCCGCTCATGCTAACCAGAACCAAACCTCCCATAACCCGTTAGCGCGACTATCCTGGCTCAAGGTGAACAGTTTCCGGTCATCTGCGTTATTGCGGTTAAACGTTACTGTGTCGCGCCAATGGTGCGAACGCAATCCGCCACAATGACCCAACTGCCTTGGAAGCAGGATGGTGCGCTCGCATAAGGTCGCTGCATTGTGTCATCGTGTGTGGGCGCAAGTGTCGTGTCCCCCATATTTTTTCCACCCGACGTTAACCCATTGAAATAACGCAACAACCGGTCTTTCCGGCCTGAATCCGCCTCCACCGGCGGTCCCTTGACAGATCCGGCCCCGGCGTCTCCCCCTCGCGCCGGCTTTTCCGGCCCCCGCCCGCGTCGGACCGGACCGGACGGCGGCGCCCGCCGCCACGCAACGGATTGAAGGAGACCGGCCATGACCGACACGACACAGCACACCCAGGCGGCATACCCGCCGCCGCCGCCGTGGTTCTCCCTGCCCGGCGCCATCGGACCGATGGCCTCCGTCGGGGTGACCGTCCTCGACGTGCCCACGGATGTCAGCGAGGCCGCCGTGGAGAAACGGCTGCTGGCCTTCCTGGAGCGGCTGCGCGCCGCCACGCGGGCCAGGCGCGTCGAACGGCTGCGGACCGACGGGCGGATGGCGGTGGAGACGTTCAGCGACTGGGCCGGCCTGGGCCACCGGTCCGCGTTCGTGTATCAGGTGCGGGCGGCCATCGGGAACAGGAGGTACCGCTCAGCCCCGCCAGGGGAGGACGAAGGACGGGACCGCCCGCCGGAGACCGGGGACCCCGCCCGCCTTCTGCAGGGCGGTGACCTCTTCGCCCGGCTGGAGGAGTCCATCGCCGCTGGCCCGCCGCTCACGCAGGCGGACCTTACCCACATCACCCGCCGGGCGCGGGCCTATGCGGACCGCCGCAACGCCAGCGGGGGCGCGGGGCCGGACGGAACGGTCGACGCGGAGGGGGTGGAGCGACGGCTGGTGGCCTTCCTGGAGCGGCTGCGCGCAGGTGGCCGGGACCGCCGTCTGGAACGGCTGCGGACCGACGGACGGGCGGCGGTGGAGATGTTCCGCGACTGGGCCGGCCTCGACCTGCGGACCATCTCCCGGATGATGGAGGACGGCGGGGCGGTCGGGCTGGAGGACATCGACAGCGACCCTGTCTGGATGCTGGAGGACGGCGACGTCCTCACCCGGATGGAGGACCACGTCGGCAGCCGTCCGCTGCTGACGCCGAGGGACCGCGCACGCGTCACCCACCGGGCGAAAGCCTATGCCGAGCGGTGCAACGCCATCGTCAACGACGCGCTGGCCCATCTCGGCAAGAGCAAGGATGAGACCGAACGCGTGAGGAAGCGGCTGCTGCGGCTGGCGGGGCCGGTCCCCGCCGCGGTCATCCGCGATGCCGGGCAGGCCGACGCCATCGCCGCGGAACTTCACGAAACCATGCCGTGGATGGGGCCGGCGACGGAGAACGCCTGGCACGCGCTGCGGCGGTCGGCGAGGGATGGCACGCCCATGCGCCTGGCGCCGCTGCTGCTGGACGGGCCGCCGGGCATCGGCAAGACCACCTGGGCGCACCGGCTGGCGGATATCCTGGGCGTCCCCTCCCTGGAGCTCGACGCCTCCAAGGGGCTGGCGTCCCTCTCGCTGACCGGCACGGAGCGCGGCTGGGGGACGGCACAGCCGGGACGGCCGCTGGAGACGATGCTCGACGGGCGCACGGCCAACCCGCTGGTGATCATCGACGAGGTGGACGAGGTGGGTGGGCTCCGCGGGGCGTCCGACATCAGCGCGGCGTTCACGCCGGCGCTTCCGGGGCTGCTGGAGCCGGAATCCGCCCGCGCCTGGGACTGTCCGTACCACTGGCTGAAGTTCGACATGGGCCACATCTCGTGGGTGCTGACCTCCAACCACCTGCCCTGGATCCCGGAGCCGGTGCTGAGCCGGGTGCGGGTGCTGCGCCTTCCGCATCCGACTTTGGAGCAGCTGTGCGGCTTCGCCCGCCGGCTGGCGGGCGGCGGCCTTTCGGACCCGGCGGCGGAGGCCCTGGTCGAGGCGGTTGAGAGGGCCGGGGAGCGCTGGCGGCTGAGCCTGCGCGACGTCAACCGCATGCTGGCCCGGGCGGTGGAGATGGACAGCCTGCCGACGGTGCACTGACGGAACGCCGCCCGTGGCCTGGCCGCGGGCGGCGTTCCGCCTGTTCGTTCCCCACTTCCAGTCCGAAGTGCAACACCGGCCATTTTCCCCGCCCGGGCGGGGAAAATGGCCGGAAGGCGGGATTCCCGGCCCCCTGGCGCCGGTGATTCCGGGCCCGGGACGGCTGGAGTCCCTTCGCGGGAGAGCCTGGCGGCGCTTTCCGGGCAGCGCAAGGCCGCCGCCGGGGCGGGTCGCAGCCATCCGCGCCGTCTGGAGGCGGGCGGGCCGCGTCAGGGAGGGCGGGCCCGGCGGAACACCTCGGCGGGCGTCCGGTAGCCGAGCACCCTGCGCGGACGCGCGTCCGTGCGGTCCTGCACCGCCCTCACCTGCGCGTCGGTGACCGCCCGCAGGTCCGTCCCCTTCGGCAGGTACCGCCGCGCCAGCCCGTTGGTGTGCCCGGTCGGCCCCCTCTCCCGGGAGTGCTGGGGGGTCGGGAGGAAGAAGCCGGCCTTCAGCGCCTCCGCCACGCCGGCGTGGCCCGCGAACTCCTTTCCGTTGTCCGCCGTGACCGTGTGGACGGGGGTGTCGGACGGCGGCGGCATCGCCGGCATCGCGGCGGAGACCGCAGCCGAGGTCCGCCGGTCAACCCTCCGTGAATACGTGTATTCCGGGGCCCTGTCCACAAGGGAGACCACCGCCCCGCTGTGGCCTCTGCCGATGATCGTGTCAGCCTCCCAGTCGCCCACACGCTCCTTCCTCTCCACCTCCGCAGGCCTCTCGGAGATGTCCACCCGGCCCGGGATGTGGCCCCGGCCGGAGTGCCGCCCACCCCTCCAGTTCGGTTTTTTCCCGCGGCGGCGCAGCAGCGGGAACAGCCCGCCGCCCGCCTTCCGGTCGGCCTCGGATACTCGTATATCCACTGCCGGCCCACCGCCCAGCCGCCCTCCAGCCGCAGCCGTCCCGCGACCTGCTCCGGGCTCCAGCCCTCGGTCAGGCGGCCCTCCACATGCGCCCAGCGCTCCGCCGTCATCCTCCTCGGGACCGACGAGGCGGCGCTGCGGCGCGCCTCCGCCCTCCCCTGCGCCTCGCCCGGGCTGTAGCCCGAATCCCCGCCGTTCCGGCGCAGCTCCCGCCAGACCGACGAACGGTCACGGCCCAGACGGGCCGCGATCGCCCCGTCCGACAGCCCGCTTTCCTTCAGCGCGCCGATCTGGCATCCATCCCCATGGGTCAGGTGGCGCTGGCCCTCGGGCATGACAGTCTCCTATGCGTCGTTGCTGGGACTGTCGCCGCTTCCTGGCCGATCCGCAACATCATGCGGCAGGAAAACCGGTCACCACCGCCACTGGTGTTGCACTTCGGACTGGAATGGGGCGTTCATGATGAACCTCTCCGACGGACTGTCAGACCGCCGTAGGGTGGCATGGTCCGTCCACGATGTCAGGGCCCATTACGGCGTTCCGGATTCGATTGTCGGACCGCTTGCTCGAATTTCAGGGCCGGTTATTCCCAACCCTTCCGAAAAGGACAGTCGGCAATATCCGACAGGCGTTCAGTTCATGCCGGATCCGCATCTCCCGCACCCCGCCACCCGCTGAATTCCGTGGCCAGCGCCTCGGCCTGCCTGAGCACGGTCTTCACCGCCTCGGTCTCAAGGTCGGGTGGATAGCCATGCCTCTGCAGTATCCTTTTGACGGCAACCCTCATTCCGGCCCGGACGTTCTCGCGCCGCCACCAGTCGGGACCGGTTCTGCCGCGAACGGTCCCCACAAGTTCCGTGGCGATGACCTGAAGCTCGCTGTTGGACATGATCTGGACCGCGCTGTCATTCCGTGCGAGCGCATCGTAGAAGGCCCGCTCTTCCGGGGTCAGGCCATCCTCCGGCTCGGCCTGAAGGTCCCTTGCGATCCCGATGAGTTCCTGAATGACCTGCAGCGCATCGACACTTCGGTTGTGGTACCGGGCGACCGCTTTCTCAAGGCGGGCCGAAAACTCCTCTTTCCTGACCACATTGCTTCGGGTTCTGGCGGTGATCTCATCGTTCAGTAGCTTCCTGAGAGCCTCGACCGCGAGATTCCTGTGCTCCATGTTCCGAATCTCGACCATGAACCCTTCCGACAGGACGCCGATATCCGGTCGGTCGAAGCCGCAGGCCTCCAGGATGTCGACCACCTCGGTCGATGCGACGGCGTTGTTGACGAGCTGCTGGATGGCGAAGTCGGAGACGCCGTTCCTCTTCCCTTTGCGGTCGGCATCCAGTTTTTCCAGGCCGGTCCTGACGGCCGTGAAGAACGCCACCTCAACCGCGTGTTCGGTGGCCTGTGGGCTGCCGGATGCGAGTTTGAAGGCCCTTACCAAACGCGCCACCGTATCCTGGAACCGTTTCACGGACGCGCCGTCATCCGCAACGCCTTTCCCGAGGATGTGCTCGATGGCCGGGGGCAGGATCCTCAACCTGTCCTTCGGAGTGCCGACCAGCGCCTTGGCGTAGTCGAAGCCGAACAGCTGCTGGCGGGCGACATCCAGGGCGTCCAGAAAGGCGTTGACGGCCCTGGTCCTGTCCACAGCCGTCCTGACCCGATCGGACTGTGAGTAATGTGCCAGCGCCTTCCTGAGGTCCGCGGCTATCCCGATGTAATCGACGACAAGGCCAGCCGGTTTTCCCCCGAACACACGGTTCACACGGGCAATGGCCTGCATCAGCCCATGCCCCTTCATGGGCTTGTCCACATAAAGTGTATGCATGCAGGGCGCATCGAATCCGGTCAGCCACATATCCCTTACGACCACGAGCCTGAGCGGGTCGGTGGAATCCCTGTAGCGGTTCCGGATGGCCTCCTGCCTCGCCTTCGACCGGATATGTGGCTGCATTTCGGGCGGGTCCGACGCATTGCCGGTCATCACGACCTTCACCTCTCCCGTGTCATCCGTTTCCCCATGCCAGTCCGGTCGGGCCGCGACGATGCGGTTGTAGACCTCCACGCAGATTCTGCGGCTCATGCAGACGATCATGGCCTTGCCATCCATCGCTTCGAGGCGGGCATCGAAGTGCCGCAGGATATCGAGAGCGAGGGCATCGAGGCGGTTTTCGGCACCGACAAGCGCCTCGACCTGCGACCATTTCCTGGCCGTGGCGTTGGCTTCGTCCAATCCAAGTGCTTCGGTCGCCTCATCGAACTCTTCGTCGATCTCACCCATAATGTCTTCGTTGAGCTCTATCTTCGCGACCCGTGCCTCGTAATGGATCGGCACGGTTGCCCCGTCCTCGACGGCCTGAGTGATATCGTAAATGTCGATGTAGTCGCCGAACACCCCACGGGTGTTGGCTCCAACCAGTTCGACCGGCGTGCCTGTGAAGGCGACATAGACAGCGTTCGGGAGCGCCTGCCGAAGCTGATGGGCGAGGCCGTGTTTCACCTTACCTTCCCCCGTCATCCTCGCGTCGAACCCGTATTGGGTGCGATGCGCCTCATCGACCATGACGATGACATTCGGGCGATCCGTGATCTCGGGAAACACAGCGCCCGCGTCCGGCCGGAACTTCTGGATGGTCGAGAAGACGACCCCGCCGACATCGCGGTCCAGTAGCGCCTTCAGATCACCGGCACTGCCCGCCTGCACCGGTTCCTCGCCCAGGATGTCCCTGCAGCGCGCAAAGGTGGCGAACAGCTGGTTGTCCAGATCGTTGCGGTCGGTCAGCACCAGCAGGGTCGGGTTTCCCAGCCGTGGATCATGCATGACCCGTCCGGCCAGAAAGGTCATCAGCAGCGACTTGCCCGAACCCTGCGTGTGCCAGATCACACCTCCCCTGCCATCCCTGTCATGCGCACTGGCGATGGCGTCCATTGCTTTGCTTACGGCAAAGAACTGGTGATACCCGGCCACCTTCTTGACCGGCCCCGTACCCTCGTCCTCGAACACCACGCACCAGCGCAGCAGGTCGAGCAGGGTCCGCCGGTTCAGCAGACCATGCGCCAGCGTCTCCAGCGCCAGGTCGGCGCCTGCCGGCACAATCGTTTCACCGTCCAGTGTCCGCCAGGTCATGAACCGGTCGAGATTGGCCGAGAGCGCGCCATAGCGCGCCGTGAACCCGTCGCTGATGACATTGAGCAGGTTCGTGCGGAACAGGTCGGGGATGTCGGCCCTGTAGGTCTCGATCTGGTTGTGGGCGGCCTCGATGTCCCTGCCCTCGGCGCCCTTCAGTTCCATGACGACCAGCGGCAGGCCATTGAGGAAGACAACCACATCGGGAATGCGGGAAGACCTGCCGGCAACATCCACCTGACTGACCGCGCGCCAGTCGTTGTTCCGGTCCTCCCAGTCGACCAGACGCACGACCGCGCCACGCTCCTCACCGTCCTCCACATAGCTGGCCTTGACGCCATCGACCATCAGCCGGTGGATGCGGCGGTTCTCCTGCACCAGGTCTGTGGCGAACACCGCGTCCACCACCTTCCTTGAGGCGTCCACCAGGGTCCGTTTGGGCAGGTCGGGGTTGATGGTGCGCAAGACGTCCATCAGCACCGGTTCAAGGATGGTGTCGCGGTAACTGGTGCGCAGGGCGGGTTTCACATCGGGGGAGAGTTGCGCCCCATCCATCAACCGGTATCCCAGCCCCCGCAGTTGCTCCATCAGGAAGTGCTCAAGATCGGCTTCCGTGGTGAAGGCCATCACATCACCCGCGGAGCATAGTTCGGGGACCATGCCCGCATATGGAGGGGCCGGCACATCACGCGATTGCCTCCACCTGCTCCTTGGCCTCGCCGACGCGCAATTCGCCTGACATGAGGCGGGGCAGGAGCGTATCACGGAGGGTGGCGAGGGTTTGAGACTCCGCCGCTTTCTCGTTGCATCCATCAAGAAGCGGCTGAACCAGCCTGTTGAAGACGTTCAGAATCTCCGGATCCCTTGGCAAGACAGTGGTGAGGGCTTTCATTGCGGATTGGTTGAGTCCAGGTTGAGCGACACCTGTTGCGAATTCCTTCATTTGCCACAGGCAGTTGTCGCTGGATAGAGCCAGATACGCAAAATACTGGCCAATTTCCTCTTTGATACGAACCCGAAAGACATGCTCGTTGATGCAAGCCTCGGTAAAAGGAAATCCCTTCGAAACATACGAGACAGCTGGGCGAAGCTCGCCGGGCTTGCCTCCATCCTTGTATATCAGGACATCTCCGTCAGAGATTTTGCCTTTCTTCATGGCTACGAAGAATTCTCGCGGTACAAATTTGGTCTTTCCGAAATCGAAGACACCGGCGCGTTTGATGCTTTCAGCGCCAATGCTGGGCACTCCATCGGTGATTTCTGATACGCCGCCCTTTGGACGACGGCCGGTTTCCAGGACTGCATAGAGGTCTTCGAAGCTTTGCCACCCCCACCCCACTGGCAGACCATCCCCCCCGAAGCTGTCGGGGAAGAGCGCGGCGGTTTCGGCGTCCATATGGGCGGGCGCGCGGCCTTCGCGCCTGGCGTGGACGGGGTCGAAATCGACGAACCACGACCGATAGAGCGCCCGCGCCATCTCCTCCAAGGTCGCCGCCGTCCTGCGGTTCAGCTCGATCCTGTCGTCTAGTGCGCCGAGGGTTGCGGCTATCTCGCGCTGTTCCGGTAAAGAGGGCAAGTCAATTTCGAAACGCTGCAGCGCAGCTTTGTCGCCACGCGGCATTTTAGCCCCTTTTGACGTGCGCACTGAATACTCGGTGAAATCCTCTCGGAGAAAGGTATAATCACTAGTGTCCCAACGTTGAAGCATAATGTATGTGTAATATATTGATATTAGTTTGTTTTTTGATGATTTGAGGTGTCACCGACTTGAACTCCAACCGGGTGTCCCGCAGGGCTGGGCCATGAATCCAGCAAAAGGGAGGCCCGGAAGTGTATTCTGGCAAGCTCGTTTTCGGCCAGGTCATGGATCATCTTCCATGGCATAGGTTTCGCCGCTGCGTCGAGCGTTACGGCGGAAATCACAGGATCAAGTCCTTCAGCTGCAGTGATCAATACCGCTGCATGGCGTTTGCGCAGCTGACCTATCGGTCTTCCCTGAGGGATGTCGAGGTCTGCCTGCGGGCCCAGTCATCCAAGCTCTATCACATGGGTATCCGGGGCGGTGTGGCGAGGAACACCCTTGCCAACGCCAATTCCACCCGGGATTGGAGGATCCATGCCGACTTCGCCCAGCACCTGATCCACAAGGCCCGGCACCTTTCCGACGACAGTCACGGTCCCGACCTTGAGAGCACCGTCTACGCGCTGGATTCGTCGACCATCGACCTGTGCCTGTCCCTTTTCCCCCGGGCCCGTTTCCGCAGGACCAAAGGTGCCGTCAGGCTGCATACGCTGCTTGACCTCAGGGGCAACATCCCCGCATCCATCCATATCACCGACGGCAAGGTCCATGACGTCAACATTCTGGACATCATCGCTCCGGAGCCCGGGGCTTTCCATGTCATGGACCGGGCATATCTCGACTTCAGCCGCCTGCACCGACTTCACCTCAACGGCGCCCATTTCGTCCTGCGGTCCAAGACCAACACAAGGCTCCGCCGCCTGTACCCGAACAGGGTCGACCGGTCCTCCGGCGTCATCTGCGACCAGATTGTCCGGACCGACGGTGTTGGGACGGCGAAGGAATACCCCGACAAGCTGCGGCGCATCAAGTATGTCGACCGGGAACGGGAACGGACCCTTGTGTTTCTGACCAACAACTTCATTCTTCCGCCACACACCATCGCCGACCTGTACCGGGCGCGCTGGCAGGTGGAGCTTTTCTTCAAGTGGATCAAGCAGCATCTCAGGATCAAGTCCTTTTTCGGCACCTCAGAGAACGCCGTGAAGAGCCAGATCTGGATCGCCGTCCCTGTCTACCTGCTGGTCGCAATCATCCGCTCGAGAAGCCGGTTGGACATCAGCCTCCACACAATGTTACAGATCTTGAGCCTCACCATGTTCGAGAGAACGCCTCTAAATCAAATACTTACCAGGACGCCGAACAGAAACAATCCTCCCGGTGCCGATAACCAATTGAATCTATTTGATTAACGTTGGGACACTAGTGAGGTATAATATAAGAACCGGCCACAAAGAATTCTTGGGTCCGCGCGAAATACCAACACATCATTCGAACAAGCACCGTCACGATCTGCAAACCAAATCTTCCTAAAATACGTGCGAATGTTGGAAAATAGCACATCACCTTTGAAATATTGGGTGCTTTTCCCGGTGGGTACTTTCGACTTCCCAAAGACCACTCCCCGGGTGTCAGAGAGCATGCTATCTGTTGAAACATAAGTAGAATCATCAAGGTTGTGCGAAGAAATCCTCCTCGTTTCAATGGACGAAATGTCAGAGATTCTCATACCAACGCACCTAACCGGTTCTCAATCTCTTTCTCCAGCCTCCGCCCCTCGGCGAACTGGCCACGCAACTCTCCCATCAGACGGGTGAACTTCTCATTAAAGGGCTCTTCATCCCCCTCAGCGGCCCCTGCGCCCACATAGCGGCCGGGTGTCAGGACGAAATCGTGCCTGGCGATCTCGTCCCTGTCCGCGGATTTGCAGAAACCCGGCACGTCCTCATAGTCACCCGCGTCCGGCTCCCCGCGCCAGGCGTGATAGGCGGTGGCGATGCGGGCGATCTCGTCCCCGGACAGATCTTTCTGCCTGCGGCTGCCCGGCACCAGCGCCCCCATACTGCGGGCGTCGATGAACAGCACCTCGCCCCGCCGGTCGCGTAGTCTGGCATCCCTGGCGATGCCGTTGGATTTGTCCCGCGCCAGAATCCACAGGCAGGCTGGGATCTGGGTGCCGTAGAACAGCTGCCCCGGCAGTGCCACCATCGCGTCCACCGCGTCACCCTCGACCAGAGCGCGGCGGATGTCGCCCTCGCCCCCGGACATCGATGACATGGAGCCATTGGCCATGACCACCCCACCAACGCCCGAGGCCGAGAGGTGATAACGGATGTGCTGGATCCAGGCGAAGTTGGCGTTGCCCACCGGCGGCGCGCCGTATTTCCAGCGCGCATCCTCGCGCAGCAGCTCGCCGGACCAGTCGGAGATGTTGAAGGGTGGATTGGCGAGGACATAGTCGAACCGCTCGTCCGCGAAGGCGTCCCTGACCAACGTGCCCTCGGAGTTCCAGCGGATGTCGCCAAAGATGCCCCGGATGGCGAGGTTCATGCGCGCGAGGCCGAATGTGGTGTGGTTGCGCTCCTGCCCGTAGATGGCGATGTCGTTGCGCTGGCCGGAGTGGGCATCGATGAATTTCCCGGACTGGACGAAAAAGCCACCGGTGCCGCAGCACGGGTCGTAGACGCGGCCCCTTGTGGGCCCGATCATCTCGATCAGTATGTCGACGATGGATTTGGGGGTGTAGAACTCACCGCCACGCTTCCCCTCGGAACTGGCGAACTCACCGATGCAGTATTCGTAGATGCGGCCGATGAGGTCGAAATCGGCTTTTGTGCCCTCAAGCCTGATGTTGTTGGTGAACAGGTCGATCAGGCCGGTGAGCATGGTGCGGTCGATGCTTTCCCTGCCAAAGACCTTGGGCAGCGCACCTTTCAGGGTTTCGTTGTCAGCCTCGATCGCCCGCATTGCGTCGTCAATCATGACGCCGGTCCCGGGGCTCCTGGAGTTCCGCGCCAGATGGGACCAGCGCGCTTTCTCCGGCACCCAGAAGACATTTTGGGCCAGATATTCATCCGGATCCTCGGGATCGGAGTGTCCGTCCCGGGACAGCTGATCGTGCAGGCGCTCGAAGGACATCGAGACATGGCGCAGGAACAGCAGACCCAGGGCGATATGCTTGTACTCTCCGGCATCCATGGAGCCGCGCATCTTGTCCGCAGCGGCGAAGAGGGTCCTTTCGATGCTCATCCGTCTTCCTCAATGGTGTTGTATTCCACGCGCGGTTTCGTGCCGGTCATGCCGTGGATCAGCAGGCCCAACCGCCCCGCTTCCAGTCTGAAGTCAGTTGTGCTGACCTGGATACGGCCAGAGCTTGTGCGCGTCCTCGAACAAGTTCTGTCCACGGGCTTCGATCCTGTCTTCGTTCCAGTCTTCGCTCTTAATGATCTCGCGGTTTAGAACCAGCAAGGAATGATCGTTGAGCGCATCTCGCTTGGCAGTGAACGGACCATTGCTGACGCTGGCATTCAGGGGTTTGGTCAGGACGGTCAGATTGCCGAAGGTGTTCAGCAGACGCCTTCGACGGACAATCTCGCCAATGCGGGTATCATTCTCCTCTGTAGCATAGATCGCTTGTAACCTCTCTTCACGGGTCGGTTCCTCGCCGCTAGGTAACGGCCAGTGCTCTTGCCATTGTGAGGGGAGAATATGCTCGACCGATAGATCCTCAGCCAACTGGTCTGTTTCGTGAAACTTCTGGCGCTTCTTTCGTTCAACGGCTTCGAGGACCGCGCGGACACGGAGCGGTGTCAGGCGCTTTCCGTACATCGGAGCCGAGACCCAGGCTTGCTCAAACTCTGTATCGTTCGGGAAGCGCGCGCTTTCCGAGGTTTGAGCGGTCAGGACACTGCCAAGCTTTTCCTGCGAAAACCCTTTTGCCTCAAGGTGGCGAAGAACGGACAGGAAAAACTTGTTGTAGTTCTTCGTCGTCAGACCGCAGATCGCACGTCTCACAATGAATGCGAGGAGCATATCCAGACATGCTTTTCTGTCTTCGGTTTCGAGGCCATCTTCTGCCCAGAGACGCAAAACCAAGGGATAGACTGTCGTGACATCCCAGGGGAGTAAATTCCGAGCAAAATTCCCAAGGGGATCATCAGCCTCGCGCTCCAGCAAACGCCGATATAGTACACCAAAGGCGGCGAGGTCACGCAACTCAGCTTCTACCGATGGATATCCGCCTGTTGCCTTGGTGGCCTGTATTTTGATGAACGCCTTATATTCACTGAAAAGCTTGGAGAGCGTGACCTCACCAGCGACCTTGCCCGCGATGAAATTTGCCAGGAAAAATTCGATGCGTGCCTTCTTGTAACGCCCTTGCTTTTCCATCTCTTCCCAGAACGGGTCTTCAAATTCCTTCCAGTATTTCTCGAATAAAGTCTCGGCGTTCTCGCGTCGCGCATCCGCGCGATGAAAGATGTTGTTGCGGACGAGATCAGATGCCAGAAGAGGTTCACCCCGCTCGTTTAGCGTCTCGAAGATAACTTGGGCGTCGTCACCTTCTTCAAGCGTGATCTCGACGACCTTGAATTCCTCAATCAGAGCTTCCCAGAGAGCATCAAGGCGTCGTTCCCGCGCCCTGCGGCCTGCATCCAAGTCAGGAGTCGAACGTTCTCCATCCCGATTTTCATCCTCTTCGACTTCGATGGTCTCGGCGAAGTCATCTTCGAGATCGTCACTTTCGACTGCATGCTTAATCCGGTCAAAGAAATAGCCATATGCCCCGAGCAATCTGGGGATTGTTCTGTATTCATAAATTTTGTCACGGCCTTTATAGAAGTGCTCGTGGTACTTCTTCCGCAATGCCGGGCGACCGGCAGTCACGATATCCTGAAAGAGTTCGCGGTCATATTTGGTCGGCCAGACCTTGAACCGTTCGACATCGGGTTCTTCCATCAAGTGCTCTTTTTCATTGAAGAGGTAGCTCTCAATGAGCCCAACCGTGTCTTCAAAACCCGTTTGTTGAGCATAGTCTCGGGCAGCGGCGAGATAGATCTGGAATGTGGTCAGCCGCTGCTGTCCATCCACCACTTGAAACGACGTGACCTGCCTTGAGGATACCACACCGCGTGCTTCCAGAACGACCGCACCCATGAAATGGGAAAACCTGCGCTCGCGCCCATTCAGCCGTTCTATGGCCTTCGTGCGAACATCGTTCCAAAATGGTTCCCATTGCTTGCCGCGCCCCCAAACGTAGTGCCGCTGATAAATCGGGACGCAGAACCTTTGTCTGTTTTCAAGAAGCTGGCGGACAGTAACTGGACCTGCTTTCACGGAATATCCTCTCTACACTGTGTTCAAACCAAACGTGGATTGTCGGGGACGTACCACAGGTCACGAACTTGGGTGTCGTCGCTATTGGGTGTCGGGTCTGTATCCCGAACCCGAAAGGCCGTCGGTATTTTCACGGTGCTACCAAAATCAGGGCATGTTGTTTGGGCATTGACGGCAGGCGCTTGAGCACCGTTTCGGAGATAAATGGCGTTATCTGTCCGATCTCGAACAGATCGGCCGGGTTCCCTCTCCGACATCACCTCCGCCATTCCGTACTCCCGCCGCTCTGTCGATATGGACCTGTGGAGACACCGTCCCCCATGCATGGAATCCCTGATGACCTTTTCGGACATCCTTCACCGTCGTTGGATGTCCGAATCGGGGTTCTAGACGGACCTGCAGGATTCCGCAACATCCTGACTGCATCCCCTGTTGCCATCGTATATGATGACTGCCGAATCATGGATATGGGGGTATATGGCCGTGGAAAGCAATAATAAGAGGCACGCCATCCGCCTCTCCCCGGCCGCCTCCGACCGCATCATGTCCCGGCAGGAGCCTCCCGGACCCCTGCCGGGACATGATGCGGTCGTCCTTCCATCGGCTTGCCATGGACGGAACACAGGCGGAACGAAAAACCGTTTCAACCCCCAATGCACAGAATATTGAACCGCCTTGGTTAAAGGGATAAGCCTTTGATGGAATTCCAAGGCCAATTTTTTCACGAGAAAGTCGAACTGTTGGATTGAACATGGCTGGTGAAAGAATGGGACCGAGCACCTCATGGTGGATGGCTAATGGGTGTAGCCCAATCTGTTGACACCATCGTTTTTTTCCGTCACTTTCCGGAGACCGTGCGCCGGACAGGGACCGGATGGGCCGGCCGGCGGCGCGCGGTCAGAGGCAAGGTGCGGGGAGTTCGGATCATGACGGAGGGCGGAGGGAAACGGGTGCATCGGCATCCTGACGCGGTGGCATATCCGGGGGTCTGACGGAAGGCGGGGCGGCCGTCCATCCGCCGGTGGTCCGCGGACGTGACGGCGGATTCACCTGGTACTGGCCGGAATGCGGCGGGTTGCGGAGCCTGGACGTCGCCGGGGAGGGGTCGCCCGGAGAGGTGCCCTCCGCCGTCCGGGCGGAACCCGGCGCCTGGCCTGCGGAGCTGGCGGCGGAGCCTGCGTCGGGCGTCCCGGACCTCGACGCCGTGGAGCGGGCGCCTCGGGACGCCTCCCCCGTCGGCGGCGCGGCGGCGACGGAGCTTCTTCCGGGGCGGCTGGACGGGACGCTGCCGGGGCCGGAATGCGGGGAGTGCGGCAGGCCGATGGTCCGGTGTCAGGAAAGGAAGGCCAGGTCGTTCCCCACCCGGCTGGGCAGGGTGGAGGTGGAGCGGAGGCGCTTCCGCTGCCGCCGGTGCGGCAGGGGGCACCTGCCGCCGGGCCGGGCGCCGGGCCTGGAGGGAAGGGCCCCCACGCCGGGGATGGCGGACGTCATGGCCCGGAGGGTGCCGCCCATGGGCTTCGGGGCGGCGGCCGCGCACATCGCGGACCCTGCCGGGGTGAAGGCATCCCCAGGCCCGCTGCGGCGCCGGGCGCTGGCGCCCGGCCGGGAGGCCATGGGGTCCGGGCGCGGGGAGGTCATCGGTGACAGCCCGTTGGAACCACGCATGTATCTGACGATCGACGGGACCGGGATCCCGATGCGCGGGGAGGGGACGGAGGGTGTCCGCGGCAGGCAGGAGGACGGGAGTGCGGGGACCCGCGGGGGGAGGCTGGCCGTCGTGTACACCGCGGAGGGGCGTGACCGGGAGACCGGCGCGGCGCTGAAGGACAGGGGCGGCGAACCGGTCGGCTGCCTGACCGGCAGCGCGGCTGCGCCGTCCGGAGGCCGGGAGCCCTCCGCGTTCGCCGCCCGCCCCGGCCGCGAGGCCAGGCGCCGCGGCCCTGGCAGGGCCGGGGAGCCGGGCGTCATCTCCGACGGGGCCGAATGGACACCCGGCACATGCGGGGAGCTCTTCGGGGGCCGCAGGGTTACCCACCTCCCGGACTTCCTGCACGCGCCTGGGTACGCCTTCCCCTCTTCCATTCCCTCGAGGGTGACACGGGGACTTCCCGCGCGCGCCTGGGTACGCCTCCGACGCCGGCAGGGCGATCCACCCGGAGGGGCCGGAGCGGGACCGGCGGTTCGCGGAGGTCCGGGCGGACACCGGGGCGGGACGGGCGGGGAGGGTGGTCCGCGGGCTGGAGCCGCACAGGGACCGGACCGGGGAGGTGGAGGCCTGCCGCCGCCACTTCCGGAACAGCATCGGACGGATGCGGTACGACAGCCACCGCGAAAGGGGCATCCAGATCGGCAGCGGCGTGGTGGAGGCCGGCTGCCGGCGGTCCGGGCTCCGGCTGAAGCGCTCCGGAACCCGCTGGTCGGAGAAAGGGGCGAACGCAATGCCATCCCTGAAAAGCTGCGTCATGAGCCACAGGCTGGCCGACCTGCTGGACTGGCGGGCGAATCAGCCCGCAGCGGTATGGTCAACATTCTGGGCTACACCCATGGCTAATTTTGGTTTTGCATCCCATATCAATGAATGATAACATTCTTTCAGAAGTTGCTTACTTGCAACATATCCAGCGCGAGATGTGGCCCATGACGAATGCCGATGCTTTACCGTTAGCCAGAGAGAAACGCGTGTAGTCAGCCAAGCATGGATGGCCCGCTACCACAAGTAAGGGAGGAGACAAAACAATGGAATTCCTGAATGGAGTTGACGGAATGGCTTTAGGGGTCATCATCATTTTCGTGGCTGGATTCCTGTATAGCATTTGGCTTATCGTGAATGCGCAGGGCGACCTGCTGGTTGATGATACGGTGAACACCATAAGGGGTGGAAATGACGACCGGAAGGCCACCGGAATGTTCCTTGATCTCATCAAGGCCACCCGAAAGAGCATCGTCATCCATGATGATGGAAACGACTCACCAAGGTCCGTATACAACAATCCTGATGTCATTGAGGCATTACGTCACCGTATTCAAGATCGTGGCATTAAGGTTGAATGCCTGTTCAATGATGCTGACGAACCGCTCAAAATACTGGATCTGGCCCGTGATTTTCCGGACCATCTGGCCATTTGGTATTTGGAAGATGAAAGGCCCATACCGGACACCCACTACAAGATCGTTGACGGCGGCAGGCTCGTTCACCTGTCCCGACACGACCATGGCAGCGATGAGCGTGAGTACGTGTTGAGGAATGCGGACAGATGGTGGGTCACCAAGGGTACGCGCCGCAGAATCAGTCGGGCGTTCATGGACGAGTTCAGGCGAGGCATCAAGGACCGGCGTCGTGCCAGTCTGGCTGTCTGATGGACGGGGGCAGCATGGGCTTCCAGATGGCCGACACGCAATTCTACATCATGATCGCGATTTTCACGGCTGTCGCAGCCATAGTTTCAGCGGAAGTCAGGAGTTCAGGAAGCCTTCGGCCCGCGTCCTTTTTGATGAAGCGTACAGCCTGGGTTCTGCTATTGGCCGTTTGGGCAGGTATAGCGCAGATAGGGCTGGAGACGATCTCCCATAACAGCTATGGGTCGATGACCGGAGTGGCTGTGGTCCATTTTTGGATACACTCGATTTCACTTGTCCTTATGGCTGTGCTTGCAACCATGTGGTATGCGTCTATCGCGATGCACAGGGAAACGGAGGCCGGGTTACCACCATCTCCTGGTGGGAATTCGGACAGGTCAGGTCAGTAAGGACCATGAGCAATCAACCAAAGGTTGAATGGGGTGGTGGGCACTCCTTTTTCGTTTACGATGCCGACTTAAGCACATGGAACGATGTTCCCGGTGTGTACATCTTTGCGGGCCTGAACTCAATGAGGACCTGGCAGGCCAAATACATCGGTCAGACCAAGTCTTTCAGGAATCGGATGCCGCCCAACCACGCACGTTGGAACGAAGCGCAACGGATGGGTGCAACCCACATTCACGCAAGAGTTGTGCATAGCCCCAGCTCACGTCTTGATTTGGAGCAACTCTTGATTCATGCGTATAGACCGCCACTGAACAACCAATGAAGACGTGTGTCACTGCGTGATATCGTAAAGAATCCCGCTGCTGACTACCACTTATAGTCGTCCAGAACCGTTCGGGCATTAACAGTAGCAGGTCCAGTATGCTCGTATGACAGGTTCTACGGACGGACCCTTACAAATGAAATTCCGGCATTTCTATTGCTGGACTCAAATGTCAGATATGATGGCCGGATCGTATTTTTATTGTATATAATCAAAGGTTTGAAAATTCCCAATAGCAAAAATATGCCTGTCACGATAGTACATTCACCCCACTGGACCCCTCCGAACCGCACCACCATCACGTCGAGCGGCGGGTGCTCTGCGACGGCATTCCCACCGACACCGGAACGATACCGAACTGGGTGGAGGTGAGCGACGAGGCCTGCCCTGGCTCCCATCCTTGGGGGCGGCTGCTGGGGTTCAGGCGCGAGTTCACCTATAGTGGCCGCGACGGCGCCCGCATCGGCACCAAGGGTATCGTCGAGGTGCTGGGCGTCGATGACCGCTGCTACAGCATCTGCGGCAAGACCCATTCACAGACCGACACGAAGAACCACCAGCGTACGCCGGCCGCCTGCCCGTCCCGGAGCTGCTACGAGGCGTCGGGCGAGGCCACCGTCCATACCTGGGAGCAGAGTGAGCAGGAGTGGGAATGGAAGGACCGCTGCTTTGGCGAGCGGAAACTGTTCATCGATCC
Source organism: Paracoccaceae bacterium (assembly GCA_965203605.1). Taxonomy (GTDB): domain Bacteria; phylum Pseudomonadota; class Alphaproteobacteria; order Rhodobacterales; family Rhodobacteraceae; genus JAPOUP01. The sequence continues at coordinate 1,789,206 of OZ241902.1, forward strand.
CGGTGACACGGATGCCGAGGACAAGGGACGGACGCTTGAACGGACGCCTGACCAGCGGCCCACCTCCGCCGCCCTGGTCGTGGCCCCGCCGGCGGCCTCCGAGGGAGCCGGAGCGGGAACCCGGACCTACAGGCAGCCGCTTGACTGGAGCATCGATCCCTCCGATGACGCGCCGCCCAACGACCCCACCGAAGGCACCATCACCCATGAGATCGGGCCCTGGGTCCGCAATTCGGTCTATACCTGTACACCACCGCCCTGTGGTCAGGGTGGTCGTGTATGCCGGCCGGTGAGCGGTGACGCCTGTGGGGGATGTTCCAGCGGGGATGATCGGTTCAATGACGGGGACAGGGATGGGCGGCGCGACAATTACGAGAATCCCCGTGGATACACCACCTCAAACAGTCAGTGGGATAATATGGATAACCGCATCAGCGAAGATTGGGAAACCAGCGACGGGAATGGGGTTGGTTGATGGACGGAACCGTCAGGTTCCGTCCATCCATACGATGCCTGCTATCCACCGGAGACCTGTTCAAGAATATCTATGATTTCAGGAGGCCGGTTGTTGCGTTTCGCAAGATCAAGGGCTGTGTAGGGAGGCCTGTCCTTGAGGCTGTCCGGATCGGCTCCGGCATCCAGCAGAAGCCGGACAACATCGGGGTCGGTGCTTTCGCGGGCGGCAAAGTGTATCGGCTGCCAGCCTTTTCCTTCAGTCCTTCCGTCAACATCGGCTCCCGCTTCCAGAAGGGCTCGGAGAACATCGACATTGTCGCTGTTGTAACGCAGGGCGACGTGAATGGGCTGCCAGCCCTGAGCCGCCTTTTCATTGACGTTTGCGCCAGCTTCCAGAAGGGCCTGGACAACTTCAGGATTGTTGTTGCTGCCAGCGGCTATATGGATGGCCTGCCGGTATTTGCTGCCTTGCGGAAGATTGATATCAGCGCCAGCTTCCAGAAGGATATGGACGGTTTCGGGATCATCGCTACCATCCGCCGCATAGGCCAGGGGTGAATATCCGTCTGGATCAAGTCCGTCGACGGGAGCGCCCGCCCGCAGGAGTTCCGCGACCACCGAAGGATCGCTGTCGCGCGCCGCCAGACGCAGGGGAGGGATGGACTCCCCGGTGACCGGCGCCACCAGCCAGCCGGGGTTCGCGGCAAGGCAGCCGCGTATGGATTCCACCGTGGCGGCCTGCCAGAACGGCGATGGGTCCTCCGGACCGTTCCAGCCGGCGCATTGATGGCCGTCGGGGAAAGCCGCCGCGGGCGCCGTCCGCCCAGCGCACCCATGGCGAGCGCGGCGGCGAGGGATGTCAGTGTCGTGGTGTTCATGTCATGGGTCCTTTCAGTGAAGGCTTGACGGTATCAGGTCATTTCCTTTATGTCAATGGCATAGAAGCCGCACTGCGGGGGACGGAACATGGCGGAGGATACAGAGATGGTCACCCTGCGGGTGCCTCAGGAACTGCACCGAAGGCTGCAGGCGGCGCGGAAACGGGCGGGGACCACCTTGACGGAAGTGCTGCTGCGGTCGCTGTGGGCGGGTCTCGGGGTCTGGAATGACGGTTACGGCTCCAGCCCACCAGCGAATGGACCGCTATCCGAAGAGGGACCGCGCGTCAGGACCGCCTTCCTCTGTCCCGAACCCCTGCTGCGGGAGATCATCCGGGTCCACGCGCTCCTGCGCCGCCGCTGGCCGACGATGACGCTGACCGACGTGACCGTCGGTCTGCTGCATATGGGTGTCGGGGAGAAAGGAACCTGACGGTCCCCGCTTCCGTCATCCCCCGTCCGGTGTGGATCTGGCCAGATGGCGGTCGACCTCCATCCAGGGCAGGTCCGTCCAGCCGCCGTCGGCCGGAAAGAACCGTATCCAGTTGCCGTAGCTCTTCCAGACCATCGGCCGGCGGACGTCACCAAGCATGTCGGCATGGCCATGCCGTTCGCCGACGTTGCCGAAAACCCGCAGGCGCGATCCGGCGGGTACTGTCACGCTGTCCATGCGCCCCCTGTGCAGGGTGAGGTCGCGGGCGAGGGGCTGGCCCAGCAGCCGCTCGTGGAAAAGGGCGAGTGGATGCCTGCCGTCGGATACCGTTCCATAATCCGCCAGCAGCCGCTGGGCCAGGCTTTCGCCCAGCCTGGCGGGCAGTGCCAGGCCATGGGGATATCCATTACCCAGCCCGATCGCCCTGACCCGCAGGCTGTCGGCGAGCCTCTCCACCTGCAGCGCCAGAAGCACCAAGGAGAATCTGTGGGTGTCCTGCGTATCTTCCAGCCGCAGGATCCAGAACATGCCCAGCGGGGCGAAGAACACCGCCCGGAAATGGCCATGGTCGAGTACCTGGCCGGACTGTTTCACCGCCAGTATCTCCAGCCGGTTGATATCCGCCCGGGCAGCGTCCGTCGCCAGGATCAGAGCCAGAGCCAGAACCGTCGCGAGGATGCGCAGACGACCCATGTCAACCCGCCGTCATCAATAGCGTGGGATATGGGAGCGAAGGAAACGGAAGGGCAAAAACACGGAAGGGCAAAAACCATGGCGCCAGTCTGGACAGGACCCGCTCCGCCGTCAAGAGGCTGTCGGGGACGGGACTGATTCGCCGGGCCTCCTCTCCGGGGTCATTCCCCACGGTGATTCGCCGGAAACCGGCCCGTTCCGCCCGGATTCTCCCGCCGGACAGACGGATCCAGTCGGAAATCTGTGGAAAAACAGCGGTTTTCTGTGGAAAGGTCGGGGCGATTCCCGGTGCAGGGCCGGTCAAGTGGCCCATATTTTTTGTTTCGTAAAATCAACGGGTTGGAAAAATCACCAGTGGAAAAATATGGGGGTCAGGTGGAAAAAATATGGGGGACACGACAGCAAGGTGGATGAATATCTGGGGCCAAGGCCATCGCACCGGGAATTCTCGTTCTGACAGGCGACAACGGATTGCGAACGGAAATGGCACTCCTGTCGCGGCTGCGGTCAGGTCTGGATGATTTCAGGCATCGACGCGACCAAGGAGGCCAGATGCGACTACCCTATCTGGAGGGCACCATAGGGTTGATCCAAGCTCAGCTCCCGGGAGGAGGGAGTGGGAAAGTGGCTGCAGGATCCCGTCGTCATTATCATGCGGCAGTCACGATGAGGTCGGTTCTGTGGATTTGTTCAACTGCATTGACCACGAATGTACTCCACTCCTGTGAATGCCGTGGGAAAGGCCACAGGGTCCAAAGGACGAGCGCGCGGACAGCGGACGGTCCCTGTCGAGGCAAACGTTGCCAGGATGTCCGATAATTGTCTCGCATTCCTCGGGAGTGGAGGATACTGTCCTTTCTGCATGAATTGATCGTGAGGAATATCCAATGAGACCACTCCGCACTGCCGCCGCCCTCTGCGCCCCGCTTCTCGCCATGGCATGCATGGCCCCGGTACCCGCCACCGCACCGGATAGCGCTGGATATATGGTCCAGCGTACCGTCGCCGAGGTAAATGCCCTGCCGAATGAAATCAGCGCTAGATACAATATCCAGGGCGTTCCCCGAGGCAACGTCGTGGGCCCGGATATTCCGGAACTGCTGGTCGGTTCCGTTATCATCGGACGGTGGGCACCCAATTCACCGGGTTATTTTGTTGCGGTTATGACCACCGACGGACGTTTCCACGAATGTTGGGTAGATGCGTCGCAAGGTCCGCAGTGGACTCATGAGACCGGCATCTGGAGAACGGGTGGAGTGGGAACGGATACACGGGGACGGGTCTGGCCGTGGTTGGGCATTGATTACGGAAGAGGACCGGTCCCCTGGATCGTGCTTTATGACGCTATCAGCGGGGATTTTGCAAAGTTCATTCACCGTCCGGACGAATTGTGGATTGTCTGGACCGGCCACCTGCAGCGCCGCCTGCCTGCCTCCATTTTTGACCTTTGCCCTGAATTTCCGCCAGCGACGGCGCTGGGGCTGGAGATCAACCAGAAGCAGACGGCGTCCAACTACGACGACCTGCTGGTCCAGCATCCGGGTGAGCGTGTCCTGCGGCCGGATCTGGTGACGCCGCATGACGAGATTGTCGACAGAGTTGCCGAAATACGGAGGGGTCTTGGGGTTCGCGATCAACAGGGCTAGGGAAATCCCGTCGCGCCCGCCCGCCGAAATTCCGGACAGTCTTTAGCTGAACAGCCACGGGCGGGCGCGATTTCAGTGTGGAGATCGATATCTGCGAGACCTTCGCGCCTTCTGTGATTCAGTTCCTCACTTGCCCAAGCCGGCTCCTTGAACCTATCCAGACCATCGCTATACTTCCGTGCACTGAAAGGTCATACCCACCAAAGAAGCCGTTTCCGCCGACCTACGTAGGCTGCTGCGGTGCACTCCCTTCACTCGCACCCGCTTCCTTGAGCACGGCACCCGCGGCGCGGTCGCCCGGTGTCGCACTTCCGAGTCGAAGTGGGTCAATACGTTACGGGAGGCGTGGTGGACAAAGTATACCTGACGCGACTGTGGCAGCGCCGGTCCCAAACCAGCGGGGCATGTTCGAGCCGCGCCACCACGGCGGCCTCCAAAGCAACCCGCCGCGATGGCCGGCAACCATAGGCAATCCAGTATAAGGTCAAACCAAAAAGGGACGGGCGGATCCCGAACGGACGCCATGGTTTCGCCATTTACGGATGCCGTGCGTGAGGCATTCCCGGCATGGATACTGTTGTCAATGGCTTCAGGCGCTTCTGGTCCGCCAGCTTTTCACGTAGTTTTCACGCGCCTCATTGGCATAGGGCGTCGGCGACACCCGCACCCGGATATCGACCTGGCGATGCGGTTCGGTCGAGGTCTTCTGCGTCGGTTCCGGTTCGCCCCACTTAAGTGTCAACACATCCCCTATCTCGACATCCCGATCGACCACCCCCAACGACAGCACGCAGCGTTCGTTCCAGCTGTAGCTTGCAAACATGCTCATCCCGACCATTTTGTCACCCTGCAGAAGCATGTCAGCGCTGGAAGACGCATAGTTCAGCATCGGAAAATCAATCCATTTGAACGGCGTCCCGTCCTCGAAGGCCGAAGCGATCACGTTAAGGACGTCCTCGCAGTTCCACTCGAATGTGGTCTTCCTGCGATTGGTGGGTGCGCCCTTCATTGACGCAAGTGCGTCCTTGCCTATGAAGTCGCTCTTCTTCCAACCGATGTAGAAATCGTATCCGAGTTCGAACGGGTTGACGTAGTAGTCTTCAATATTGTCGGAAACGAAGGAACCGCCAATGGCACCAGTAGCCTCGTAGCTCTCGGCACCAAGCCAGTCACGATAGTCGGCGAGCATTCCGTCGCCAGTGTAGATGCCTGGAAGGGGCGATGGAATCCAGCCGGATTCAAGGGTGTTGGTGGCATAGGCGCGGCTGCCACACTGAACCCAGACCGACGCCTGCCTTCCGAGCGGCTTCAAGGATCGTCGAATGGATGTAGTGCTTGTCTTCATAGGGGCCCCATATTTCCAGACCAGACGCACCGGACATGCCATGGCGCAGCGCCCGAACGCGCCTGGACCCGACATTGATCTAGTCGACATGGAAGAACTTGCTTTCCGGGACGGGCCTGCCATTCAGCCTCTCGATGACCTGCGGCGCGTCGGAACCCTGAATCTGATAGCGTTAGTGCTCGCGCAAGACACGTTCACCGTCATGACGGCTTGGGGAGCGAGGGTCGCACCGCAACCTCACGTTCCATTTCCCCCAAGCAGCGGCAAACATCAGCCAGTTCGAGATAGGCGCACGTCCCACGAGAATGAACCTGTCCTCGCGCTCGCGGAAAATGATGTGGCCGCCATTCACCTGGCCGTTTGGAGTGACGGGCACATAGCGCTTGACCCGATTGAGGTCGAAATTGGCAAAGCTGTAGATGCCGTGACTGGCGCGAAACTCTTTGGCCTGCGGGCCCTCAACGATCACTTCGTCCATGTGATGCGACTGGTCGAACAGGACTGCCTTTTCACGCCATGCGGCCTGTTCCATCCGCCAGTTCTGAAAGTCCGGCGCAACGACTGGATAGACATACATCCCGGCCTTGCTGTTTCTCAGCAATTCGGCCGGGTTGGCATATTTCCCTATCTCGTCGTTCAAACTTGGCATTCATTCCTCCCTGCTTTCCGCCGCGTCCTGGATCCCGACACGGGCGCCAAATGCCAGGGCTGTGATGTGGCCACGAATGGACAACTGGCCATTCCCCCGGGCCGCCGCCCTGGCCACCCAACGGCATTCGGATTGCGGTTCCTGGTGTTCGGACAATGGAAGGCCCCGGCGTCCGGCAAACGAACGAGCCGCCCAGGCATCCGGACGAGGCCAAGACAAGGGCGCCGTGGTCGGCTGGGCGACAGGGCCCGACGACGGGAAGGGGAACGATACCGGTAGAAGCGCCGTCTTCAGTCTCCGCTGCTTCAACGGGATGGATCAGTCTTGCATGCCGATTCCCACGGAAGTGCATCACTTCTGCACGTCGCCCAACAGTCGGAAGACGGCAACGGGGAAACCATTCAGCCATGCCTATCTGGGCGCAATTGACAGTGGCCGAGTGAGTGATCGAAGAGGCACTTCGTTATCTGATCATTGCAGAAGCACCCGTAGACAAGACACACGAAATGCCGACAGGTCCCTGCACGAACTTCCGAAGTCTCGATATTATGTAAGGCGGCTGGAGAAGTGGCAAACCATCTGTGCTTCCACCTCATGTGACCATGCCTGGCCCGAACGTCGACTATTCGGGCCGATACTCAGGCAGGAAACTTGGTGGCAGTGGCCCCTTGTTTCGCTCACCCCTCTGCATCTGTTCCCATCCATGAGCAAGGATTCCGACAGACCTGGAAAGGCAAAACAACCCGCGGGCAAGCGGCGGCGGGAAGCCAAGTTCACAGAAGATAATGGCCGTCGCACCGTCGATGTTCATTGCAATTGGTTCACCACGATATCTGCCGACTTCGGACTGTATGGTTTCTCCTATCTCCACAAAGCGGCCACTGACCGTCCCTGCCGCTGCTTCAGCGCGTACCAGTTCCATCAGCCTCGGTGCGCGCGGGTCTGTTGGTTTGTGAAACCTATGGCCGAAACCGGGGATGATCCTGCTTCGACGGTCCTGCCAGGTAGCCAAGACTTGGGAAACCGCCGAGGACAGCCTGATCCCATTCTCCATCACCTGCAATGTTTCCAGAAGCAGCTCAGCGCAATGTTCGCCCGCACCACCATGAACGTCGCCAAGCATGTTGATTCCTGTGGCAACCACATTGTTCAGGCCCAGCCCACAGGTCGCGGCCATCCTTGCCGCAGCGATCGAAGGGGCCTGAGGACCATGATCGACAGCGGCCACCAATGCCGCTTCAAGAAGTCTGGCCTGCGAATCGCACGGGATTTCACCTCTGATCATCAGCCAGATCATTTGTGAAAATCCAATGTTACCAATAAGTTCGGCGACGGGGTGCCCTCGGAACTCGATCCGTCCGGGCTCCATGTCAATGATCGCCGTCTGCCACCACTGACGAATCTCCACTGAATCTACCGTTTGCGCCATGTGAGCATTTACCTCAGGTTGAACCAAGTTATCAGATCAAATGCCAGTGAGAGACGTCTCCCACATCGGATGCCGGTTTGTCAGCGCGATCGATCAAGCGCGAGGAAGCGCCAATATTGAAGTGCAGGTGGTAGCCGTTGTGGCATTTCCATCGGGAATGGGTCGCCGCAGGCGGCTCACGCGTTGAACAGAACATGCAGGACGTCGCCATCCATAACCTCATATCCCTTCCCTTCGACGCGCATCCTTCCGGCGTCCTTACACTGCTGTTCACCCCCCAACTCCACATAGTCCGCATAGGAAATCGTCTCTGCCCGGATGAATCCACGCTCGAAATCCCCATGGATTACGCCAGCGGCCTTAGGTGCCAGGGTACCCTTTCGAATTGTCCAGGCCCGCGCTTCCTTGGGGCCAGCCGTGAAGAATGTATGCAGTCCCAGAAGCTGGTATCCAGCTTGGATCAACCGATCGAGACCCGCCTCCCTCAGTCCCAGCTCATTGAGGAACGCTTCGGCTTCCTCGTTGTCAAGCTGCGCGATTTCCTCTTCCAGGGCTGCGGAAACTGTCACCGCCGCTGCCCCCTCAGCACGGGCCATTTCCCCGACCGCCATCGAGTGAGCATTGCCTGTCCCGGCATCTTCCTCGCCAACATTGCAGATGTAGAGGACTGGTTTGGCCGTGAGCATATGCAACGCCTTCCATGAGTCTGCGTCCTCTTCGGCCACCTTGACGGTCCGCGCCGGCTTTCCTTCCTCCAGCACCGCGAGAGCGACCTCCAGCAGCCGCTCCTGCCTCACCGCATCCCCGTCACCACCGCGAACCTTTCGGGCGATGTTCTGCAACTGCCTTTCGGCAGAGGAGATATCGGCTAACATCAGTTCCGTTTCGATCGTTTCGGCATCGGAGATCGGATCAATCCGACCTTCCACATGCGTGATGTTGTCATTTTCGAAACAACGCAGCACATGCGCAATCGCTTCCACTTCCCTTATGTTGGCCAGAAACCTGTTTCCAAGTCCCTCGCCACGGCTGGCCCCTTTCACGAGCCCCGCGATGTCGACAAAGGTCATGCGCGCGGGAATTGCCCGCCTTGATCCAGCGATGATGGCAATCCTGTCAAGGCGGGGGTCAGGAACCGCGACCTCGCCAAGATTCGACTCTATTGTGCAGAATGGAAAATTCGCTGCCTGAGCCACCGCAGTCCGCGTCAGGGCGTTGAACAATGTCGACTTCCCGACGTTGGGAAGTCCCACGATTCCGGTCCGAAATCCCATGAGCCTTATCTCTGTGAAGTAGCCTGTGGCCACTATCGCGACGATTGATCCTTCGCAAGCCGGACAAATCACTCTAATCTGATGGAGAGGAGGACAACCATCATGGATATCAACCCTTATCTGACATTCCCAGGAAACTGCGAAGAGGCCATGAACTTCTACGCTGAGGTGTTCGGCGGGCATATCGAGTTCATTCAGAAGACCAAAGACAGCGAGATGGCAGGCAAGATGGGCGAGGAAAACGAAGACAAGATTCTTCATGCCCGTCTACGGGTGGGCGACAGAATCCTGATGGCATCCGATGCAATGGGGATGGCGTACGAACTGCCACGCGGCTTCTCGGTACAGACGTCATTTGAGGATCTGGAAAGGGCTCGACGTGTGTTCCTTCGTCTTGCAAAGCACGGTGAGACCATAATGGACTTTGCACCAACTTTCTGGTCGAGTGGATTTGGGATGTGCCGTGACCGATATGGCGTACCTTGGATGGTCAACTGCGAATCTCCGGCTGACAATTGAGTTCCGACAGCCGATCAAATTGCTGCATCTGTCTGTGCCTGGCTCGCATTATCAGCAGTCTGGCTATTGTCGATGTATGCTGCGTGATGGACGCACCCCAAAAGACGCCGACCGCGATATGGAACGGATTCGTTCCCACCTTTCCACCACCACCGAACCCCTGTTGCGTAATGGCACGAAAGCTGCACGTAGAGACGTACAGCCGACTTTAAACACATCAAGTGCATATTCGATTCCGTCGCCATTGTGAGACGTGCACCGTTGGCAAGCCAGACAAACATCGCGCAGCACAAAATGTGTCCAGCCTGATTCCCTCCGCGCCACGTCTTCAGATCGACGGGAATCAAGACCGGCCTCGCCATCGTTGCTTACGCCACCATCCGATATGTCACGCAAATGCCCGATTGATCTTGCCATTGTTCCGTTGCAGATCAGAGCAACCGAAGAGAAAGGGGCGTCCATGACCAGAATCGATGCCAAATTTGCGGCGCTGCGCACATCGAACAGGAAGGCCTTTGTCGCCTACGTGATGGCCGGTGATCCTGACTACGACACTTCACTGCAAATAGTGAAGGGACTGCCAGACGCCGGTGTTGACATCATCGAGCTCGGAATCCCGTTCACCGATCCGATGGCCGATGGCCCGACGATCCAACTTGCAGGCCAGCGGGCACTCGAAGGAGGTCAAACCCTTCAAAAGACGCTCGACCTGGCTACGGAATTCCGCAGAAATGATGACACGACGCCAATTGTGATGATGGGATACTACAACCCGATCTACAGCCGTGGCGTGGACTCGTTCCTCACTGACGCGGCGCAGGCCGGAGTAGACGGCCTGATCGTAGTTGACCTGCCCCCCGAAGAGGACGACGAACTCTGCATTCCCGCCCAGGCCGCAGGCCTCAATTTCATCCGGTTAGCCACACCGACAACCGATGACAGGCGTCTATTTACGGTACTCAGGAACACCTCAGGATTTGTCTATTACGTGTCGATCACCGGGATTACAGGTGCAGCAAAGGCCATCTCAGGAGAAGTCGGACCCGAGGTCTCCCGAATCAAGGCAAGGACTGACCTTCCTGTTGTCGTCGGATTTGGAATAAAGACCCCAGATGCCGCAAGAACGATCGCGGGAGTCGCCGATGGTGTCGTTGTCGGTTCCGCCATCGTCTCCAAAGTTGCGGCAGGCCAATCACCCCCGGAGGTACTGGAATTTGTCAGGAGCCTCGCCGATGGTGCGCATTCCGCGTAGCCGATGATCGCACAACACAACATCGAAGATCTGGCATCATCTTTGCTTGAGGCCTATGACACCGGAATCCAGATTTCTCCAATCTCCGGATCATTCCCTGAACTGGATACAGCCGTCGCATACCGAATTGCGCACCACATATCGGCCCAACGCATGGAGCGCGGCGAACGGCGCGTAGGCTGCAAAATCGGCTTCACAAACCAGACCATCTGGCCAATCTATGGCGTCACGGGACCAATGTGGGGTCCAATCTGGAACACCACACTCCATGAGTTGTCGGACAGACCAGTGCCCTTGCCTGATCTTCCACAACCCCGGCTTGAACCTGAGATCATCCTCGGCCTCAAGTCCGCCATTGATGCCGGGATGCCGTTCAAGCAAATTGCCGAGTGCATCGACTGGATCTCGCATGGCTTCGAGATCGTGTTTTCTCCCTTTCCCGACTGGCGATTCACAGGTGCGGATACAGCTGCCGCCTTTGGCCTACATGGTGCGCTCTATGTCGGAGAACGGCGACAATTTGTTCCGGATATGGTTGACACTCTATCCGGCATGGGAATCGAACTCGAGGGCCCAGGAAACAAACGCCTTATCGGGTCCGGATCTGACGTCCTGGGTGGCCCGCTTCAGGCATTGAGGTTTCTTCTGGACACGCTGGCTGGGGATCCCGACGCACCGCCGCTCACGGCTGGACAGATCGTTACCACTGGCACCCTTACGGACGCCGCCCCGATTGCGTCCGGCGACCGTTGGAAAACCCGAATTCATGGCGTGGACATTCCTGGAGCCGAAATCACGTTTCTCTAGACGGCCGGGCGGGACACTTCATTACCCGGTGATGTCGCAGTCGCCGGATGCCCGTTTTACCTTGAGCCCCGGGGCGAGCAGCAAAATCCCAAGTGACGTCGGCGAATTGATCGACCGCTGCGGACCGCACAGTGGGGGTCCATGTTGTGTCGGTTAACCTGGATTGCTAATGCAGTCCTGAAAGACCGCTCGCAAACGGATGCTCTTCATGGCCGTGATAACTGAAATCGAGGACCTCAAACGAATATATCGTCGCCGAGTACCCAAAATGTTCTTCGACTATACGGAATCCGGATCGTGGACAGAACAGACATTCAGGGACAATTCGGATGATTTCAGAAAAATCCATCTTAGGCAGCGCGTTGCGGTAGACATGACCGGCCGGTCTACGGTGAGTCAAATGGTCGGACAGGATGTTTCAATGCCTGTGGCGTTGGCACCGGTCGGGCTGACCGGAATGCAAAGCGCCGACGGAGAAATCAAGGCCGCAAGGGCAGCCGAGTCGTTCGGCGTACCTTTCACACTCTCCACCATGTCAATCTGTTCCATTGAGGACTTGGCTGCGTACACGACCAAGCCATTCTGGTTTCAGCTCTACACGATGAAGGATACTGACTACACCAGTCGGCTGATCGAGCGCGCAAAGGTCGCAGGCTGTTCGGCACTCGTGGTCACACTGGATCTGCAGATTCTCGGCCAGCGGCACAAAGATTTGAAGAATGGTCTATCGGCCCCTCCAAAACTAACCATTCCCACGATCCTCAACCTTGCCACAAAGTGGCGCTGGGGGCTGGAGATGCTCGGCACAAGGCGGCGGCAATTCGGGAATATCGTGGGTCACGTCAGGGAAGTGTCTGACGCCTCATCGCTGAGTTCATGGACCAATGAGCAGTTTGACCCCTCGTTGAATTGGAGCAAGGTCGAAAAGCTGATGGAACAATGGGGGGGCAAGGTCATCCTGAAGGGAATCCTCGATGCCGAGGACGCGAAAATGGCCCGTGACATCGGGGCCGACGCGATCATTGTGTCGAATCATGGTGGTCGCCAACTTGACGGTGCCCCAAGTACGATTCGAGTGCTCCCATCGATCGTCGATGCAGTCGGAGATGAGGTCGAAGTCCATATTGATGGCGGAATTCGTTCGGGACAGGATGTCCTGAAGGCTCTGGCGTTGGGTGCCAAGGGCACCTACATCGGTCGTGCCTACATTTACGGGCTGGGAGCGATGGGTCAGGAGGGGGTGACCACGGCTCTGCATGTAATCCACAAGGAACTGGATGTTTCCATGGCTTTGTGTGGCCGACGGAAAGTCCAGGAGCTTGACCGAGATATCCTATACATACCGCGAGAACTGGAAGGATACCGGAGCCAGCAACCCGAGCCAGATTCACCAATCACCTGATTGTTGGTAGACGTGGGTTGGTCAAAGCCAGGCTGCGCTGCCCGACCGCCAGTTCACGACCAGTGGTTCAAGCAGTAGGCCGATTCGAGCAGGTTGGCTTCGCTGTCTTTAAACTGCTCGGGAGACAGTCAACTACGGTATTGTGGCTTGCGTCTGGCTGAATGCGATGAATGGTGTGTTTCACTTGGACAGGATCCATTGATGCCACGCACGACCATCGGTGATTACTTATTTGGTTTGGCATTGGTTGCTCCGCACCGGACGATTCAAGACCTGTAGACGCGCCAGAAGCCAGATTGCAGGTAGGATCATCGTAAGGACCACTGCCACCATAACAAATGAGACTCTCAAGCTGGAAATCTCAGCGACCCCGCCGATCATCGCCGGGCCGAAAAAGAAGCCGAGAATTCCTAACATCCAGGCGCGTGACAGAGCGTGGGCCCGCTGTTCTTCAGTCACACGTGCCCCAAGCATCGTGTTGGCTGAAGGAACGATTGTGGCCAGCCCGAGAGCCCCGAGTGCGACGCCCAGAACCGCAACTGCAGGGCTCGATGCCGCCGCAACCACCAATACTCCCGCTACCGCCAATACCGTTGACCAGACTATCAGGACTTCATGACCCAACCATCTGGACAGCGACTGGCCAGCTAACCTGCCGATCCCCATGACCAAACCCAGAACTGCCGGCCCCAGACTTCCCTCTCCTGATGGGGCACCGAGCGTGCGTTCGATGTGCAACGCAGACCAAGCCTCTGTCGCGTTCTCTCCAATGAAGCTCGCGCACAATATCAGACCGGTCAGTGCGATGACCAACCAAGGCACCCGGCGTGGCGCGCCGACCCGTGTAGCCACCGGGTATTTTGCCGAGGACTGCCGCATCAATGGCACCAGAGCCAAACAGACCAGTGCGGTGACTGGAAGCGTTTGGGTCAGATTCCAGTCCGCCTTTCGCGCGAGGCCCCCGGAATACGCCGCCGCCGCAAAGGCAAAAGAGAACATTGCATGGTTCAGGTTCATCAAATGAAGCCCCGTTCTGGCCTCACGGGAACTGATCTCCACATTTGCCGTGATGTCGAGAAGCGCAACACTCGCACCCATAGCCAGCATTGCCAAACCCAATGTGAGGGCGTCGCGTGCGAAAATCGGATAGATGGTTGCGAAGGAAACCGCGATTCCCGCCAAAGGGAGCGCCAGCCACCCGAGCATCTGGACAATTCTCGGTGCCACCCACATGGCCGCAATGCCTCCAATAGCAGACATCAGTAGTGCGCTACCCAGTTCCGCATCCGAAGCCTGGGCGTAAGCCTTTATGTCCGGCACCAAGGCCGCGAAGCATCCCCAGAGTATACCAACCGCAGTCAGAGCAAAGGCTGGAGCACGGGAGTGACGAATCGCATCCAGTATTTCCATTCGGCGGTCCCCTACCCCTTACGGCTCGTTGGGGCATACATTGAACAGGTGTGCCCGCCAATTCCATAACGAGGCGCAATTTCGCTTTCATTCCTTGCCTTACTGCCCTATAGGCGACGCTTCATCAGGGCATACACCCTTGGAGGATGCCCTTCAGATAAGGAGAACCACAGATGGCTTCCGAGATTCCGGATCTTGTAGCCACGGCAAGGACGGGGACAGGCAAGGGGGCCGCCCGTCAAGCGCGCCGTGACAATCAGGTGCCGGGGATTGTTTACGGCGGTGGCGTCGAGCCGTTGCCGATCAATATCCCCTTCAACGAACTGACAAAACGACTGAAGCAGGGCCGATTTCTATCGACTCTCTTCAACCTGAAGGTCGAAGGCCATGGCGATGTGCGTGTGATCTGCCGCAACGTCCAACGTGACGTCGTCAAGGGCTTGCCAGTACATTTCGATCTGATGCGCCTCCGGCGGATGACCCAGGTTAAGCTGTTCATTCCAGTTAGGTTCGCCGGTGAGAACGTCTCGCCCGGCCTGAAGCGTGGCGGCGTCCTGACCGTAGTACGCCCCGAAGTCGAACTATGGGTTGTGGCTGGAGAAATTCCGGAGAGTATCACGGTCGATGTCTCCGAACTTGACATCAACGACGTGATCACCATCAGTCAGGTCGCACTTCCGAATGGCACCCGGCCAACGGTTGACCGCGATTTCGTGATCGCCAATATTTCAGCACCGTCCGGTCTGCGTTCGGAAGAGGAAGAGACTGAAGCAGAAGGAGTCGCAGCGGACGAGGTTCCTACATTCACGGAAACGAAGCCCTCTGAATCGGATAGCGACGAGTAAAAGCATAAAGGCGGAACCATCGATCGGTTCCGCCGTTTCCAATCGCACGACGACAGCGAGCGATCACTCCCTGAGCCAAACGGATGACTTACAAGATCCGGACAGGTTCACAACTGAATCTGGAGTGTTTCAGATGCTCTTATTTGTTGGTCTTGGCAATCCAGGCGCGAAGTACGCCCGCCATCGACACAATATTGGATACATGGCCATTGATAGAATTGCCACTGACCACGGTTTCGGGACCTGGAAGTCCAGATTCCAAGGCCGGACCAGCGAAGGGAGACTGGATTCCGAAAGGATATTGCTTCTGAAACCTGAAACCTTCATGAACCGGTCCGGCCAATCGGTAGCCGCCGCCGCCCGGTTCTTCAAGCTCGATCCCGCTCAGATCATTGTGTTTCACGATGAGATAGATCTCGCTCCAGGGAAATGCCGGTACAAGGAAGGAGGTGGCCACGCTGGTCACAATGGGCTCAGATCACTGCACTCGCATATCGGCGGCGAATATCGCCGCGTTCGTCTTGGCGTCGGGCATCCGGGGCACAAGGACCGTGTTGCGGCCTACGTCCTGCATGATTTCGCAAAGGCGGACGCAGACTGGCTCGACTCCATACTGAAGGGTATCTCTGACGGGGCATCCAACCTCGCCGCTGGCCAGTCCGGAAAGTTCATGAATGCTGTTGCGCTGCGGACTTCAGCACCAAATCCATCAAGGCCCCCCACACCCAGAGGGAAAGCGGGTCCAACTGCAGCTGTGGCATCGGACACACCAACACCCGACAAGCGGAACCCAATTCGCAAACTACTCGAGAAGTTCCGGTAAGGTTTGACAGAAAACCATTTCACCATCCGGAAGACCTTATCGATGTCCACACATCCGAGCAGAGGGAATTGTCCCTGTCCCTACAGTTCCGTTTCCGAGTCATCGGCAGAGTTCCCGTCCTCTGTCGGCACTTATGAAACAGAACGTCCCAAACCAAACCAAGGCCGACATCAACATAGAGAGTCATGGGCAAATCTGCCACAACTGAATCCAGTCATATGACTCGACATCCGTAACGTTCGAAGGTAAGAACATTGCATGGCAATTCGGATAGCACCTTCAACAAATGTACTTGGCGACCCACTGAAACCCTGTTCACATGATCCGCTGACAGGTTTCTTCCGAAATGCGGCATGCGATACGTGCGATGAAGACCGGGGCAGTCATACGGTATGTGCGGTCATGACAGCGGAATTTCTCGCTTTCTCGAAATACGTCGGAAACGACCTATCGACACCGTCGCCTGAATACGGTTTCCATGGTCTCAGACCCGGTGATCAGTGGTGCCTGTGCGCGGGTCGGTTTCTCCAAGCCCACGACGAGGGATGCGCTCCGCGTGTACATCTTGCCTCCACACATCTTCGCGCACTGGAAATTGTACCGCTTGACGTCCTGCGCCAATACGCCTTGGACCAACACTGATCGTGCCTGTGTCCCCCAACACCGGCAACCGAACTCCTTGTCGGGACGACAGGTCAGGACTCCAGCATCTCCATGCCTAGCGCTTTCGCAACCGTAAAGATGTCCTTGTCTCCCCGTCCGCACATATTCATGCAGATGAGGTGATTGGCCGGAAGCGTGGGCGCGATCTTGGCTACATGGGCAAGCGCATGGCAAGGCTCGAGCGCCGGAATGATTCCTTCCGTTTCACAGCACAGCTGGAAAGCATCAAGCGCTTCGGAGTCTGTAACAGCTACGTATTCCGCTCGGCCGGTCTCATGCAGCCAGGAGTGCTCCGGGCCGATTCCGGGATAGTCCAAACCAGCCGAAATCGAAAAACCCTCGAGTATCTGTCCATCGTCATCCTGCAGAAGATAGGTGCGGTTGCCGTGCAGTACTCCCGGCCTTCCGCCGGTCAAGGATGCGCAATGCTCCATATTGCTGTCCACACCCTTACCGCCCGCCTCGACTCCGATGATGCGAACTTCACGATCATCAAGAAACGGAAAGAACAACCCCATGGCATTTGAACCGCCGCCGACCGCCGCGACCACGGTGTCTGGAAAGCGGCCTTCCGTTTCCAGCATCTGCTCCTTTGTCTCCTTACCAATGATCGACTGGAAGTCGCGAACCATGGCGGGATAGGGGTGTGGACCGGCGACGGTGCCTATGCAGTAGAACGTGTCGCGCACATTTGTCACCCAGTCCCGTAACGCATCGTTCATCGCATCCTTCAGGGTACCCCGCCCCGAAGTCACGGGGATCACATCGGCACCCAACAGGCGCATCCTGAAAACGTTGGGCGCCTGGCGCTCGACATCGTGGGCACCCATATAGACGACGCACCTCAGTCCAAACTTTGCACAGACGGTGGCGGTGGCCACACCATGCTGTCCGGCACCTGTCTCAGCGATTATTCGGGTCTTTCCCATACGGCGGGCCAAGATGATTTGACCCAGCACGTTGTTGATCTTGTGTGCCCCTGTATGATTGAGTTCGTCCCGCTTCATGTAGATCTTCGCGCCGCCCAAACGCTCGGTGAGCCGTTCCGCGTGATATAGCGGCGAAGGTCGACCAACATAATGCTTCCAGAGATAGTCCATTTCATCCCAGAAGCTGCGGTCGGACCTTGCATGCAGGTACCGCTCTTCAAGATCAAGAATTAGCGGCATCAGCGTCTCACTGACAAATCTGCCGCCAAAACGGCCAAATCTACCGCTCTCGTCCGGGCCTGAAGTGAAGCTGTTGATCAGGTCATCTGCCATAGTGCACACCTCATCAGGGATCATGCCGCGTTTAGTGCCTGTGCTTGCGGGGGTAAAGGGCACATTGCGTGGCACCTGAATGAAGCCAAGCAACGAACCGGCCTCTGGGCTGAAGGGCGAGCAGGCTGTTTCCGGTCTCGGTGACCTGTCCTCGCCCTCGTCCCCCGTTGACCCCGAAGGCATCAGCGACCAGCGACCGCCTTCAAGACGAATTCCGTGATCAACCCGGCATCCTTGATCCCGGGAGCACCCTCGACCCCACTCGAGACGTCCACCTGGCGGGCACCGGTGAGTTGAATGGCTTCCACAACGTTTTCCGCCGTCAGACCGCCAGCCAACATCCATGGAACGGTCCAGCGACGCCCTTCGATCAAACGCCAATCAAAGCCGAATCCGTTGCCCCCCGGCAGTTCCATTCCTTCTGACGGCTTCGCATCCACCAGGATCTGGTCGGCCACCCGCTCATATTCAGCCAGAGCGTCCAGGTCACTCTCTTCAGCAACACCTACGGCCTTCATTACCGGCAAGCCGAACGCATCGCGCACATCGGCGATGCGATGCGGACTTTCATCTCCATGAAGCTGCAACATGTCAACGGGTACCGCTTCACAGATCCCGCTGAGAACAGAATCCGCCGCATCGACCGTTACGGCAACCCTACAAATCCCAGGAGGGACAGTGGCGGCGAGAGCAGCGGCACGGGAGACTTCGATGTTTCTCGGTGACTTCCCGAAAAAGACAAACCCGACATACGCGGCACCAACTTCAGCCGCTGCATTGACGCCTTCCGCCGACCCCAGACCACAGACCTTTACCCTGATACCCTTCATCACCGCCATCTATCGGGATGAACCCGAACTCTCCAACAGCGCAACGACATCGTCGTCTTCATTCGGCTTCTTCCGCATTCTCGCGAATTCACGATTCAAGCGTTCGTTCTCGCGTCTCTGGCTGGCAGCCTCGACGCGATGCTTGTGCTCACGCAGCCATTCCCAAACGAATCCCAACAGGACTCCTGCAATGATTCCGGCGAAAATCACAATGAACAGTGGCACTTCAACCGAGTTCAAACCAACGGGCAGACCCACCAGATCAGCAAGTTCCGCAGGTAACAGGCTCAGGGTCACAGGATCCCGATTTGCCAACGCTACGGTAATCAGACATACCGATATGCATGTCAGGATCGTGTAGCGGATATAGGCCACGCCCCGCTCCGGTCAGTTGCTGTTCAGTCGGTTCCTCAGGAGCTTACCGGCCTTGAAGAACGGTACGTTCTTTTCGCTCACCGACACATGCTCGCCGGTACGCGGGTTGCGGCCATCACGTGGTCCCCTTTTCTTGACGGAAAAGGCTCCGAATCCCCGCAACTCCACCCTACCGCCGGCCTCCATCCTCTGTGTGATTTCCTCAAAAATCGTGTTTACGCTTAACTCGGCTTCCCTGAGCGATAGATAAGGGTTTTCGTCAGCAATCTTCTGGATCAATTCTGAACGAATCATAATCGGACCTCACTGTCGTTTGCTAAGTACATAACATTTTCTACATTACCGAATACAGAAATCGTGGCCGAATGTCTCGTTGAAAAACCGGAATTTCCAGCAATATGCGCCAGCATTGGTCCGTCCCTGCTGGAATCCAGACCCGTTGTCAAACGGATACCGCAGCATTCTGGTTTCCACGGCGGAATAGATCAATATGTGGATGGAGTCATCGGTTCGGATTCGAGGAACTGGCTCCCTCTGGAGGAGCCAGCCATTTTCAGTTTGCGATCAGGATCCGTCGTCGCTCTTTCCGAGTGCGGCGCCAAGGATATCTCCCAACGACGCTCCGGAATCAGAAGACCCGTATTGGTCCACAGCCTCTCTCTCTTCGGCAATTTCACGAGCCTTGATTGACAGGCCCAATCGCCTCGCCTTGGCATCAATTCCAGTGACCCGCGCGTCCACCTTATCACCGACCTGAAAGCGTTCAGGTCTCTGTTCGGACCGGTCGCGGGAAAGGTCGGCACGCCGGATGAATGACTTCGCATCCCCGAACTTCACCTGAATTCCACCATCCTCGATACCGGTCACCATAACCGTTATGACCGATCCACGCCTGATGCCCTCGGTCGCCGCGACGAAGGGATCACCGATTGCCTTGACCGAAAGGGAGATACGCTCCTTCTCTATGTCCACCTCCGTGACGACTGCCTGCATGACGTCGCCCTTCCGGTAGTTCTGGAGTGCTTCCTCGCCACGTAGGTCCCACGACAGATCCGATAGATGGACCATACCGTCGATGTCGTTGTCCAGACCTATGAACAGCCCAAACTCCGTGATGTTCTTCACAACACCTTCGATCCTGGAACCCTGTGGATGGGTTTCCGAGAAGACTTCCCAAGGATTGCGCATCGTCTGCTTGAGGCCGAGTGAAACCCGGCGCTTCACCTGATCGATCTCCAGGACCATGACCTGGACTTCCTGGCTTGTGGAAACGATCTTTCCGGGATGCACGTTCTTCTTCGTCCAGGACATTTCCGAAACGTGCACAAGCCCTTCGACCCCCGGCTCCAGTTCGACAAAGGCACCGTAGTCGGTGATGTTCGTGACCAATCCAATGTGAACGGACTCCAGAGGGTACTTTTCGGCAACCGTGTCCCAGGGATCTTCAAGGAGCTGCTTCATGCCGAGGCTGATCCGCTGGGTTTCCCTGTTGATCTTGATGACCTGTACCTTGATGGTCTCGCCGATAGACAGGATCTCACTGGGATGATTTACGCGGCGCCAAGCCATGTCCGTCACATGGAGCAGGCCGTCAACACCACCGAGGTCGACGAACGCGCCATACTCGGTGATGTTCTTGACCACCCCATCCACGGCCTGGCCATCGGTAAGGCTATTGATGACCTCGGCGCGCTGCTCGGCGCGCGATTCTTCCAGTATGGCGCGGCGGCTGACGACAATGTTGCCACGGCGGCGGTCCATTTTCAGAATCTGGAAGGGCTGCTTCAGACCCATAAGCGGGCCGGCATCGCGAACGGGCCGCACGTCAACCTGGGATCCTGGCAGAAATGCCACCGCCCCGCCCAGATCGACGGTGAATCCACCTTTTACGCGCCCGAAAATCGCACCTTCGACACGGTTGTCTCCACCATAGGCGCTTTCGATCCGGTTCCAAGCTTCTTCACGACGCGCCTTTTCACGTGATATTGAAGCTTCACCGCGGACATTCTCGACCCGTTCCAGAAAGACCTCGACCTCGTCACCGACGCTGATCTCGGCCGATTCCCCTGGGCCAGTGAATTCCTTGAGTTCGACACGGCCTTCCATCTTGTAGCCCACGTCGATGATGGCCTGCCCCGCTTCGATCGCGATGACCGTTCCTTTGACGACACTGCCTTCTCGAGGTGTGCCGACTTCGAAGCTTTCTTTCAGGAGCGCTTCGAATTCCTCCATCATTGCATTTGCCAAGTGTTTCGGTTCCTCTTTGACATTTCTGGCCATGCGGTTGCCTCCGCCGGTCTTTCATGGATTCCACCAACTCAGGAAACTGCAAAACAAAGAGGGCCGGTTCTCCCGACCCTGCCCGTACTCAATGCCCTGCAGCGGTTTTCATCCTGTTGACAGAAGGGTCATAGCCGCGATTCGCAGATAATGCAATACCATGCCAGACGCGGTTCTGGTCATATGATTCAACAGTATCTCTCTGGCCCGATCCACTGGCTGTGGGAATAGCGGTCCCCGTGACACCATCCAACCGGCAGCACATCCTCAATTGCCGCAAGTTCATCCGGACCGAGTTCGAGCCGCGACGCATCAAGGAATTCCGCGAAGTGTTGAACCGACCGCGTCCCAGGTATTGCGATCAAATGCTCTCCCTGCGCCAGCACCCAAGCTATCGCAAGGCCCGCGGTCGAAGTGCCCATCTCGGCCGCCAGGGACCTCAAGGCGGAGACCGCCGCGATATTTGCGGAATAGTTTGGTTCGGTGAATCTTGGATTGGTGTTCAGGAACTCTATTTCCCCTATCTTCTCACGGGACAGTGGCGCGTCGGTCAGCAAGGACCGGCCAACTGGAGAAAACGCGACAAGAGCCACGCCGAGTTCCGCACAGGTCTGGACGAGCCCCAGTTCAGGCAGACGTGTCTGCAGGGAATATTCAGACTGCACGGCGGATACGGGATGGATGGCATGGGCCCGCCGCAGGCTTGTTGGCGCAATCTCGGAAAATCCTATTCCGAGGGTCTTTCCCTTCCTGACAAGTCTGGCAAGCGATTCTGTCACATCCTCAACCGGAACTTCCGGATCGCGGCGATGCACATAGAAGAGATCGACCGCTTCGAGACCTAACCTGGCAAGGCTCCTGTCCAGTTCCGCCTCAAGGTGTTCCGACGTGTTGTCAATGACGCGGGAACCATGCGCTCCTCGGCCGATCGCGGCCTTGGTCGCAACACTGAACTGTCGGCGAGCATCCGGCCGTGCCTTGAAAAAGCTCCCGATCGCCCTTTCGGATTTGCCCATCCCGTAGACATTGGCGGTATCGATATGGTTCACTCCGGATTCAAGGGCAGCTTCAAGAACTGCATGGCTGTTCGCCTCCGTCGTCGGCCCGTAAAAGTCGCAGAAGCTCATGGCACCGATGCCAATGGGATGCACCCTTGGACCAGTCCGCCCCAACACCCGATACTTCATTCCAGTCCCTCGCCAATCAGCTGCCAACCGTGGAAGACTCGTTCAAGTCGGCTCCATCCGCAACCGGTTTCCATCACCCGGTGGCAATTCCGACCTTGATCCGGACACACCTCCTCCTCGGCTTGAGCGTCAAAAAAGACTGAAAGCCCCGCGAATCCTGAAAGGATTTCAGAACAACCGGTTCAATCCCAGCGTTGTGTCAATGCCCGGCCAGGGCGGATGTCCCTCGCCTCTCGCCTTACGCAGCCTGGGTAGCGGATGATTCCCGACGCCCGAAATGCTGTATCGCGCCCCTCGAATATCCCAGATTGGAAAGGTCGAAATCAGGAAATCGCCATTTCCACGATGGCGACAGCGCGAGCCGAGGCCTCATCAATTGTCAACTGGCTGGTATCGAGCAACACCGCGTCCGAAGCGAGCCGCAAAGGTGCAGTAGCCCGCCTGCTGTCCCTGGCATCACGCTCCCGCAGGTCGTGGAGAACCCTATCCCTTTCAATCAGTGGATCATTCCTGACCAATTCCATGTAACGGCGTTCAGCACGGACCTCATCAGACGCGAAAACGAAAATCTTGCAGTCCGCGTCAGGGCAGATCACCGTTCCAATGTCACGCCCATCAAGAACCGCTCCACCATCGGAATGCGCAAAGTTCCTCTGATAGTCGACAAGCGCCGCGCGAACGCCGTCGTTGGCAGCAACGCGTGACGCTTCTCTCGTCACTTCGATGGAACGGAGATCGTTTCGCTCCAGATCGCCTGCCTTCAAAGTTCGGGCGACGGCGACTGGATCGTCGCCAAAGATAGCCCGCCGCGCCACGGCCCGATAGAGAAGACCTGTGTCCAGATGCAGGAAGCCAAAGTGCGCTGCGATGGCCCTTGAAACCGTGCCCTTGCCAGATGCGGCCGGCCCATCAACCGCAATTATGACATTCATTTCGGATCCCGCGACAGTCGGTCATTTGGGCGGAACGGCTCCAGCTCAACCGAATTCAGTTCCTCGCCAATTATATCCGGCGACATGCACGTATGGGACAGACCTAGGGCAAAGGTAGGACAAGGACTGGAGGTTGTCATGGACAGCGCCCGAACATCCCGAGAGGAGACCGGGTATCTGTAGAGGACGAAAGCGGAATTGCCTGTCATGCGTCGACCGACGGTTGTGGGTCCCCTGCCGATACCGTCGGCGATCCTTCATCAAGTCCATAGCGGACGCCGTCGGCCAAGCCTTGACTGGCTTCAGCAGCTGGAGTGGCGGTATGGATCCGAAGACCTTCTCCCCCGGCATCCCAGAACATATCTACCCGGCAATTGGCGCAATTCCCTCGTTGGAGAAGTCCAGCCGAGCGGCACCTCAGGACCCCGCGGTGAACGGTTGCCGCCTCACATGGAGTGGACGTAGTTGCCGCGAGACGACCAGACCTCTTGCGGTGCCGCGTATAGGGGCAAGCGTTGAAGGGACGTAGTGGTCCGCTAAACTGAAAATGCACGTTTCCACAAGTGTAGCTTCCCTGAAGCAAACCGATCTCCTGGCGCTTAGCCATGATTTCCCTACGTTTACTCGGAAGTCCCATTGCCCGTAACACAATCCCTAACTTCCGACAATTGCGCAGAAACCCAATCGCCACCGCAGCAGCGGGATTGTCCTCACGACCCTGTTGGACCACAACGCCAATTCAACAGTCCCGCACCCGTCCGCCACTCCTTGACGACTGTCAATCACTTGTCTGACCGTTCGAGTGATGCGCCTAGCTTGGACATCAGCGGACCAAAGGCAGGAAACGAAGTATCGATAGGACCGGCATCGTCCACCGACACCGGATCCCTGGCTGCCATCCCGGCGACCAGGAACGACATGGCGATTCTATGGTCAAGACGCGTTTCGACACAGGCGCCACCAGGCAGACCACCCGGGCCGCATCCAAGCACGGCCAATGTGTCACTATCTTCGTCGACAACGGCTCCGTTGGCCTCAAGTCCCTTTGCCATCGCATCAAGCCGGTCGCATTCCTTGACCCGCAGTTCGCCAACGCCACGCATCACTGTCCAGCCTTCTGCGAATGCTGCCACGACTGCCAGAATGGGGTATTCGTCGATCATTGAAGCCGCCCGTTCAGGTGGCACCTCAACGCCCTTCAATCCGGGAGAAAACCGGACACGCAAGTCTCCAACAGGCTCGCCACCTTCGACTCGCCTGTCTTCAACAGTCAGTTCGGCACCCATTTCAGCCAACGTTTCATATAGCCCGGTTCGAGTGGGGTTCAGCCCGATCGCAGGCACGACAATTTCCGAGCCCTCCGAAATCGCAGCAGCGCAGACTGGAAAGGCCGCCGACGACGGGTCGCGAGGTACGGTGAGGTTCTGAGGCTGAAGCTCGGGATATCCGGTAAGCGTGATGGTCCGACCCGTGGTGGTCCGCTCGACGGAAACTTCAGCGCCGAAGCCACGCAGCATTCGCTCTGTGTGGTCGCGCGTCGCTACTTTCTCGACCACCACTGTTTGACCCATCGCATTGAGTCCGGCCAGCAATACCGCTGATTTCACCTGAGCCGAGGCGACCGGAAGCTCGTAATTGACAGGCACTGGATCGACCGCACCAACAATTGTCATTGGGAGCCGTCCACCAGAACGGCCAATTGCGCGTGCTCCGAACAATTCCATCGGCACGGTGATACGGCCCATCGGACGGCCACGGAGCGAGGCATCGCCCGTGAAGGTCGCGGTCACAGGCGTGGTGGCCATTGCCCCCATCAGGAGTCGCACACCTGTTCCGGAGTTGCCGCAGTCAACAACGTCCTTGGGTTCGGCAAACCCTCCGACTCCGACTCCAAAGATTGACCACTCGCCTTCTCCATGGCGTGTCAATTCGGCCCCAAAGGACCGTAACGCCGCCACGGTCGCGAGCACATCATCACCCTCGAGAAGTCCGGTAACCCGGGTCTCGCCAACCGCCAGGGCACCGAGAATCAATGCGCGGTGGCTTATTGACTTGTCTCCCGGAACCTCTGCCACCCCACTCAATGCCCCGACACGACGAGAAGTCATCTGAATGGGTCCACTTTTTGAGGACATGCCTTCTTCTCCAGCAACTCCCTGAAATTGTTTGGACGTCTTCCGGGTGCAGAGTCACGGGCTCTTTGTCAATCACAAGTAGCCTTCGCATCCGTGACAGAATCCATTCGACAGCAACAGCTCTATCCAGTTTCCTGTTTCCATAGACATCCCGGAGCAGCGGGTCGGCACCCCCTAAGGGGCCGAACCCATGCGCAGCCGAGTTCTGCCAACGGGTCGGACGCGATTTGCCGTTTCAGCATGGCCTGCCGATCATTGGCCCCCATGCCGCCAAATCCGGAATCGATTCACCAGTCAAACCGGTCCACGGTCTCCCGGCGACCGATACAGCTCTATCCAGTTTCCTGTTTCCATAGACATCCCGGAGCAGCGGGTCGGCACCCCCTAAGGGGCCGAACCCATGCGCAGCCGAGTTCTGCCAACGGGTCGGACGCGATTTGCCGTTTCAGCATGGCCTGCCGATCATTGGCCCCCATGCCGCCAAATCCGGAATCGATTCACCAGTCAAACCGGTCCACGGTCTCCCGGCGACCGATCATGAACGCATCGGCGACGTGAATCATCGGCCGGAGGTCCATATCGATTGCGCGAGTCGCGATCAGTTCCGCCATACGTGCATAGAGGCGCGGATACTCATCAAGTGGAGGCTCACCTGATCGTGGCGGTTCGACATCGTTCACGAACATCCTGGCACCGCCATCCGTCAGCAAGAGATTTCCGTCATCGGTCTCAACTTCAATCTCCCAGATTTCCTTCCCTTTCTCCCGCCAATCGAATTCAGCCGTCACATTACCTGAAAACTCCAGATCAGCTGCGATTGGCGTCTGGAGATTCTCCGGAAAATACAGTCTGGCAGCCTCCAGATGAACGGGCTCGGGCAGGATTTCCGTCAGGATCGACAGTGCGTTGATTCCAGGGTCGAACACGCCCATCCCACCGGGCTGGAAGACCCATTCCTGGTTGGGGTGCCATTTGCGCACATCCTCTCGCCAGGTGATCTGCACGCGCCGCACTGTCCTGCCATCGATCCATGCCCGCGAGGCACAGACAGCCGCCGCCTCCCGTGAATGCCATGTCCCGAACAGGGTGGTTTCGTGCTTACGTGCCAGCCCCTCGAGTTCGTAACACTCGGCCAAAGTCGCGCCTGGTGGCTTTTCAAGCATCACATGGCGACCTGCTTCGAGTGCAGCCCTGGCGTAGGCAAATCGTGGGACTGGTGGCAGGCAGAGCGAGACCACCGGAATGTCAGGATGTGCGGACAGCATCGTCCCGATATCCGAAAAACTCTCGACGCCCTGCAACGCTCCGCGTCGTGACACGGTCGCCGCCAGTTCCCAGTCGGGCGACCTGGAGATTGACGGCACATGTTGATCAACTGCGATCTTGCCGATCCCAACCAGTGCGATGTTCATGGCATCCAGAATCTCCTCGGGAAAACCGATCTCTTGGGAGCCCAGGCATTTCGTATGAACCTAAGCGATCCAGCGTTCCCTACGATCAACGGGATGTCAATTGGCCTGTTGGCATTTGCGGCAGAAACACCATTGACGGCAGAATTGGCTACCGTGGACGGAATCTCCTGTCGCGGTCCAATTCGAAATCGCATGAAGACACTCAACGGTGGTCAATTCGCTCCTTGAAAAAGGTGAGATAATGGGGTGTCCTTCCTTCGCGGAGCGCCTTCTGTTCGTAGCGCGTGGATACCCAATCTTTCCAGGGTCGCCGCCAGTCCAACGGTCTGTCAGCCTGCCACATGAAGCCTGCTCTCGGCACCTCCTCCAGGGTCTGACGGACGTAGTCGGCAATGTCGGTCGCAAGCCGCAGTTCCGCTCCGGTAGACATCGTTCGGGAAAGCGGCGTCAGGAATTCCGGTGTCACTACCCGCCTCTGAT
Organism: Paracoccaceae bacterium; assembly: GCA_965203605.1. Lineage (GTDB taxonomy): Bacteria > Pseudomonadota > Alphaproteobacteria > Rhodobacterales > Rhodobacteraceae > JAPOUP01. The sequence continues at coordinate 1,816,623 of OZ241902.1, forward strand.
GATGGCGCTTCTTCGGCCAGGGGTCGGGATAGAGCAGGAAGGTTTTGGAAACCGATCCATCCGGGAGCACATCCAGAAGATCACGTACATCGCCTGGATGGATGAGCACGTTGCTCACCCCGGTGGATTGGATTTTGCCAAGAAGCATCGCGATACCATTCACGAAGGTTTCGCAGCCGATGAACCCAACGTCGGGGCGGCATTTGGCTTGGTACACGAGATGTTCGCCGGCCCCAAAGCCGATTTCCAGCCAGATTGGGCGCTCACCGAACAGCCGGGCTGGATCAATTTGGTTCCGTCCTGGATTGTCCTTCCAGCTCACACACCGAACCTGAAGCTTCGGCAGACTCTCACAGAGCGCGGCCTTCTGTCTTGGCTTCAGTGACTTTCCATACCGACGTCCATAGAGATTTCGCCATGGTGCCCCTGGATGACGCTTGCTGTCATTCATCGTCCGGCCTCCGACGGCATCGATTCTCCATCCCAACCGCAATTTCCCGACGTTGAATTGACTGAGCGGATTGACCAACCCAACGCGACACAGGCGATGCCAGACCAGATCCAATGACATCGCCAAAATTCCTTATGCTCCTGATGCAATCGATACTCGAAGGAACGCAACAGAGTCCATTGGGACGAATCCAGACAATCCTACCTGAAGCGACAGTCGTGTTCGGAACAGATGACCGGACACCCCACCGTCGCGGCCATTGACGGCCATGGCGATCACAATCCCAGCCTTCATCTGAACATACCCGCGCCACAACGAAACGTCGATTTCGGCACCGTCGCACGAAAATGGGACAGTGCATTGTCAGGTGTGGAATGACGTCGCCAACCTGACCAGTGCGTCACGTCGTCATCTCGCCGAGCCTCGGACAGTCGCATTCGCGGCCCAACATGGTACCCAAGGATCCGGCCACTCACCAGAGCCTCAACCTGCGGATTGCAAAAGGTCGAGCTTGCATTCAGGAGGATTCCATTGCGGCCAACGGTTGCCGAGCAGGTCAGACTGCAGAGCGCAGACTGTCCACAAGATCGGTCCTTTCCCAAGAAAACCCACCGTCAGGTTCCGGGCTGCGTCCGAAATGACCGTACGCGGATGTACGCTGGTAGATCGGTCGATTGAGATTCAGGTGCTTCCGGATTCCCCGCGGCGTCAAGTCCAGGATTCCGGATATGGCCTGCTCGATCCGATCCTCTGGAACCGCTCCCGTTCCATATGTCTCGACATGGATGGAGAGCGGCCGCGCGACGCCGATGGCGTAGGAGAGTTGAAGGCAACAGCGGTCGGCAAGGTCGCTGGCAACTATGTTCTTCGCAAGGTACCTTGCGGCATAGGCGGCGGAACGATCAACCTTTGTCGGATCCTTGCCCGAGAATGCACCGCCACCGTGCGGAGAGGCTCCTCCGTAGGTGTCTACGATGATCTTTCGACCGGTGAGCCCGGCGTCGCCATCCGGTCCGCCAATGACAAACTGCCCGGTTGGATTCACATGCCACTCGGTCTGGCTGCCAATCCATCCGTCCGGAAGTTCACTGCGGACATACGGCTCCACAATGCCACGGACATCTTCGCTGGTCAGGTCCTTGTCCAAGTGTTGGTTCGACAGCACGATCGATGCGACGCCAGTTGGTCTTCCATCCCTGTACCTTACGGTGAGCTGCGACTTCGCGTCCGGACCCAACTTGCATGCATCGCCGTCGCCACTCTTTCGCGCTTCCGCAAGCCGTCGGAGTATCGCATGTGCATACTGGATGGGGGCAGGCATGAGTTCCGGAGTCTCCCGGACTGCATAACCGAACATAATCCCCTGATCTCCGGCACCCTCATCCCCATCGGCGTCCGCATCCACTCCCCGCGCGATGTCCGTCGATTGGGCATGCAGATAATTGTCGACATGCAGTTTGGCCCAATGGAATCCATCCTGCTCATAACCGATGTCCCTCACGCAGGCTCTTGCGATTTCCTCGACGCGCTGCTTGACCCGCTCTGGACCGCGCACCTCTCCACCAATTACCACCCGATTCGTGGTGGCAAAGGTCTCGCACGCCACGCGGGACTCGGGGTCGGTCTCCAGAAAAGCGTCAAGTACGGCGTCGGAAATTCTGTCGCAGACCTTGTCAGGGTGGCCTTCCGAAACCGATTCGGAGGTGAAGAGATGATTTTCTCGGGACACGGGCGCTCCATTACATTCGATAGCCCTCCACGCCAGGAAGCCGTTGTGGGGGCGGGTCGCGCCGCGTTAAGCCTTCGCCGTGTCTTTGTCAATCGGCATTGAATCTTTCGCTCAAATGGAACCAACTCGTTGTTGACGGCGAAGCAAAAGGGCAGGATTCCGGCGGCTCGCATCGCTCTTGCCTGTATCTTACCCTTTCCCGCCGTACGGATCTTTTCGTGGGGCTTCGTCCGTCCATGTCGCCGGAGACACCGGATCCGGTGCTGGTGCGGCACCGGACGCGCCGTCCGCCGCGTCGCGGCATGCGCCCAAACATGACACGCTCTCGACGGGCGCAACCCGCACGGTTCTGCCGTCAATCGCGAATGGCGTTCCACCCTCTACCATCGTCCGCACCCCCGCTCAGAACCGCAGCCTCAGGTCCAGCCTGACCGCCGTGCCGAACCCGGACGCGCCGTCAACGCGCCGCTCGCGACCTCAAGGCCCGTCCCGGCCAGCCCGTCGCCGCCGTCGCGTCATCCGGGGCGACCGTCCGCGAGGCCTCCAGCCCGGCCCTCAGCCACAGCTCCAGAGGTCGAGCAATGAGACGCCCAACCAAAGGCTCCAGAACGAATGCCATCGGCCGCCAACCAACGATCCTTCCGCATTCACCACAGATCAGCACCCATACCAAGCCAAGAAAGTAATCACAGACCGAAGCCCCGAATTTCACGGGACCGCCCACTCCTTCGCTATAGTCCTCAATATCTCTTCCGTCCCGGGCATGAATCCGCTCCACCTCCGTTCGAAGTCTGTCTGACATGGTCCGGGACTGCAAATCGGCGTTGCCCAAGGACCGGAAACAGCGTTTCGACCGGATCTCTGGGGCGGTGCCTGGAGTAGGGAGACGTTGTCTTGAACCTGCAGATCACTGCTGGTTACCGCCCCACCGCATCAAGGACGAAGGAGGCATGCCTTCCCTGAGGACGGGATCCCGGATGCACCAGTGATGGCGGTTCTTCCGGGGTGTATCCCAAGTTGGTTGATCACGTCGCGGCGGCCTGATCCGCATTTGCCGGTGCCATGACCCACAATCCATGCCAATTGCCTTGGATGCCGGGCCGTTCGGTGGTTATCCGGATCAGTCCCGGTCCCGCCGCAGCGCAGGGATGGCACATTCGAATTGTGGAAATCAACCAACTTGGGATGCACCCGTTCTTCCGCAAGAGGTTCGCTTTCCCGTATATAAGGACAATCGCCTCGGTGTGGACCACGGCCCTCTCTCCAACACGTAGCCAACATGCGCTCAGGAAAATGTGGTTGGGGCAGCAAACAGGCATTGATTCACCTTGGTGGGAGGCTTTCACCTGGCATCGGGGCACGCCTCTGGCGACGAGGGTCGACCGGGTACCGAATCGCCAAATGACACGCAGTAGACAATGTGAAAGGGTTCCATGCCCGGAGCACCTAGGTCGACCCGCTCGGCCTGCCAGATCAGGCCAAGCGCGGATAGCCGCCCTTCGAAGCTCCTTGACCGCGTCGTGGACCAAAAACCGGCAACTCCCTGCGGCTTGAGCCGTTGCATCAAATGGGTAAGGCCTTCCAAACCGTAGATAACGGCGTTTTCGCCGCGCACAATCCAATCTGGACCATTGTCCGTGTCCATTAGCACCACGTCGAAACGTCTGTCAATCCGCGCCATGTAGGACTGGACGGATTCGCCCACGATGCGCACCCGTGGATCCCTGAGCGGCCACCCCGCGAGATGTCCGATTTCCCCCTGGTTCCACTGAACGACCTTGGGCACCGCTTCGCAGACATGGACCTCGCAAGCAGTCGGCAATACGTCCAGCGCAGACCGAAGGGTGAAGCCCATGCCAAGCCCACCGATCAGAACGCACGGTGGTTCATCGGTAACGGCACCTGACATATGACTTCGCACCACCGCCCGACCAAGCTCCAGTTCCGATGTGGGGTCTGCGTTCGACATCAGCTCCACCCCGTTGAACCGAATGTCATACATCACACCGCGTCGCCGCAGAACCACGGTGTCCCCCGTGTCCAGAACAGCACTGTCGAGCGCCTCCCAGCACAGTGGGTCGGTATGCGCCATCATTCGGCGGGACCCACCTGCGGGGTGCTGGAAACAGGGCTTCCGGCAAAGGACAGTAAAGCGCCCGATTCCGAATGGCTGTTCAAGTCATGGATCATCATTTCGATGAAGGAACGACAATCGACCCTGTCTTTCGCCAGACATCGGAATCCTTCAAATGCGGGATCATCCGTGTTGTCGCGCTGTAGGGCGTCAATGAACTGGCTACCGGTTGTGTTGCCGATGCGCTTTCCAGATGCGCACGAGGAAACGGTTCTCCTCCTCCTGCAGATCAGGCTCTGTCCCGCTATGGCGACGGGTTGATTCGATAATCCGATTGCGAACGCCCATTCCGAAATGTTCAATGTAGCCGTAGTCACGAAGGATCTCCTTGAGCAACCCGTTACGGGCGACCCGAACCACGCCCTCCTTCATCTTTGCCACCGTCACCCCGTTCGGAAGCCGGCCCGGGGAGATAACTTCCAATCGGTCATCATAGAGCGAGACCTCAATATCTGTCCCTTCGACCGCGTAATCTCGATGTACGACTGCATTCACGACCGCCTCTCGCACCGCGTCAAGAGCGAAGGCTCCCTTGCGGCGTCGGCGACCACCATCTATCCACGCTACGCTTCCCATGTTGCGCTTCACAAAATCGACCGTGCGGTCGACCACGCCCTTCTCCACCACCGCACCGCGCTGCGAAACCCGTGAGGTCAGTGGACCCCGAATCCGCTCTTCGTCAACCGTGTTGTATTCCTTCTCAGGTCCCGGAAAGGCCACCGCTGTGACGCCGGCCTGCGGCAAACGGCGGTTCGGGTTTTCCCCGAACAGAAGAAGCCCGGATACCGTTGCACAAGGTTCATCCCGCGCTGCGACGAGCAGATCCGAATTGAGCAAGAGCTGCCGCCAGCCTTCCAGATCTGATCGAGCCGGCACAGACCGCTTAAGAACATCTCGGTAGTAGTTCTTGATGAGACCCATGTCGAGACTGTCGAGTCCGGTATCCGGCACCGCCTTGATCTCGTACCGGACCAGCCGGGCCGCCTGGTAGAGCCGACCTTCCTCCTCGCGCGTCGACTCCCTGGACGTGCTGCCGACACGGGTGAAGGTAACCCAAGCCTTGCCCCGTCTTGCCTTGTGAGGTTTTTCGGGACTGTCGGCTGCAAGTTCGATCACCCCCACCTGCTTCCCACCCCCCATCTCTAGACAGCTCCAGATGGGAGTGATGGCGGGCTGGACATTTTCGCGGGCGATGTTCATCACCCACTCTTCCGCAGCCTCACGGCTTCTGGTCAGCCCGGATATCTGACCATCATCCTCGATCCCTAGCAGAACTACGCCGCCCTCAAGGTTCAGGAGCGCCGACATCTCCTTCGCAAGATCCTCCGAACGGCAGTCGTCGCGCTTGAATTCGACGCGAGAGCCTTCATGATTGGCGATGAGTTCGAGCAGTTCCGTCCTGTTCATCGTTCAGAAACCATACTTCCGCAGTCGTATCTCGAATGCCTCGCGTCCGCTTTCAGATATCTCTTCCACAAGTTCGCGTACGGATGGAGAGTCGACCGATTCCGTGTGCTCCGGGGCAACACGCACCCGCCCGCTCTCCGCTTCCCGGCGGCCAACAGCCCGACGACGCTCAAGAGACCTATCGCGAGCAACGAAACGATCAAGCAGCCGGGTAGGCTTCTCTCGGCTTCTCGCATATTTGTAGATCTCGTGCTGACCGCAGGCTTCGACCCTCGGGAAAACGTCCTTTGGCGCGTTGTGCGGTATCGTGCCGTTGGCATCACGAACTAGTGGCGGGTTGGGAATCGTTCGCTCAATTCGATACTCGCACGTTCTAGGGCTGTGTACACGCACCGCCAGCGATATCTTTGTGCCATTGCGCGGCACCTGGCGCACTATGCCATCATGCGCCTTTCGCGCCTCGCAACCAACTGGCTCAGGGTCCAATGCGCTACGAGTGCTTTCCGAAACTGTCGACCTGCCGGTGCCGCGCCCACCCACCAAGACGTTCAAATTCGGATTGAGATGCACGACGACGCCGTCAAGAAAGCCGCCGTCCCATCCAACAGACACCATCTCCATGTGCTCGTCGGGTTCAGATTTTCCCTCGTTGGCGTTAAGACGCACGCACGATCCAGGGTCCCGGAACGCTTGGCGCAATCCATCGATGGTAACTTCCTGCCTCTTGATTCGGCATGTCGCGGACGGACCGTCGATATGCTCCGGTCTCACGATGTCGCTGGCATTCAAGGCAGCAATTGAAATGCCGTCCTCCAGCGCGTGGACACGACTATGGTCTACGTTTCTGTTCTCTACGACTTGCCGAATGTCCTGCGGAATATCCCCAATGACACCGGGTGTCTGGACCGCCAGAAGATTCCTGTCCCGCCATGCACGGATTCCTGATTGACCCGATAGGACCTTGAATGGTCCACCATTGTTCGTCACATGCGCTGCAATGGTAATTCCGCCCTGGCTTTCAACCATCTGGAGAATCTCCGCAAACGACTTGGTTGCGGTCTGCGCAGATGGATTCGTATCGCGAATGCCACGTTCTCCAAGGTAGCGACCAAGTCGGTCATCGCCTGTATCCGGTGAGTACAGGCACAATAAGTGTATACGCTCGGATGAGCGCAACTCAAGACCTAGGAAGATGTGAACGGGGCAATTGAGCGACGCCAGTTGGAAGTCCGCCACACCGTCCAAATTGTTGTGATCCGTGATGGCGAGCACCTCGATACCCCGACGCACGGCCTCGTCTACAATCTTCTGCGCATGAGTGAACCCGTCATCTTGGGCATCATGTCCCCGACGGGTCTGCGCATAGTGATGCGGGTTTACCTTAAGCGCACAGCGATGGAAGCGTGCATCGCCAAGAGGCTGCACTGTACTGCTTGAAGCGTTATCTACCGGCATGCTTGCGGCTCTCCTGCATCGCCTATCCTCGCACCTTCCTGCGCTGACAGGCCCAGCGGCTTTCCTCGGCCAAAAGCTGAACCTCTAGGAACAGCAATCGCGGAGATCGGACTCAAATACAAGTTCTTGCCATTTCCTCTGTCCGGGCTGTGTCCCCCCTTCGGAAATGGCCGGTGTTGCACTTCGGAATGGAAGTGGGGCCAACAAAAACATCTGGACTCTCTAAACATCTGATGTTTGACTGTCGCTCATGAGTGAATTGCTTTACTATGACCTAAAGAATGCGGCTGGGTTTGTTCCAAGCCTCGCAACCCAAATCTGCCGTGAACTCGGGCGGCGAATCGTGGCGGGGAACTTGCGCGAAGGTGAACTGATCGACGACGAGAACAGGCTATGCGAGCGGTTTGGTGTCAGCAAATCGGTCATTCGGGAAGCTATAAAGCTACTGGTAGGCAAAGGCTTGCTGGAAGTGCGGCGAGGCCACGGAACACGCGTGCGCTGGCGGGCAAGCTGGAACCTTCTCGACGACGACGTGCTTGCCTGGCATCAGGCAGTGGCACCAAGATCGGATTTTCTGCGTCAACTAATGGACGTAAGGCAGGTGATCGAGCCAAACGCGGCTGCTTGGGCAGCGAGGTCTGCGACAGGGAAGCAGATTGACGCGATCTGTCAGGCCCAGGCGAAGATGGAAGCAGCGTCGTCCGTGCAGGACTTCGTGGTCTCGGATGCGTTGTTCCACAAGGCCGTGCTCCGGGCCGCGAACAATGAAGTGCTGATGGCGATGGAAGGGGTCATATTTTCCTCGCTGCTCAGTTCAATCCGCCTGACCAACGCGGACCCACGCGACAACAAGCGCTCGGTGCCGTTGCACCGCAAGGTGCTGAATGCAATCGAAGCGCGCTCCGAAGGAGCAGCTTCAGAGGCGATGACAAGGCATCTGGAAGACACACGTGTGCGCCTCGCCGAAGCCCTATCCGGCACGGGCAGCAGGAAAGGACATCGACGACTGTGAGCCAGCTTTGAAGGCCCAAGGAGAATCACATGCCTGAATGGTGGTCAGGCTAGTGGCGGCGGCTCGAATCAAGTCTGGAACCCAACTCGAACCGCCTGATCTCCCTGAGAAAGGGAGCGTTCCACCAGACAATCCGGCGCTGCAATCGCCGGAATATCCAAAAGGAGAATAAGATGTTTGCAAAACTGACGAAAGGCCACCTGACCGGAATGATCACGGCATCCGCGCTTGCTGCGGCAGGGACCGCGACGGCAGCGGATATGGTTGCGTTGTTGCTGCCAGAGAATGTGAATCCGCGCTGGGAACAGCAGGATGCGACCGCATTCCTCGCCACCATGGCGGAGATTGCGCCCAATATCGCGGTTGAGGTGTTCAATGCGAACAACGATACCTCCACGCAGCAACGTCAGGCAGAGCAGGCCCTGACCCAGGGTGCAAGAGTGCTGGTGGTGATCCCCATCGACGGCGAGAGCTCAGCCATCATCGCCGATACGGCAGCTGAAGAAGGCGTGCCGACAATCGCCTACGACCGAATGATCAACTCAGCGAAAACGACGTTCTGGGTTCAGGCCGATCTAGAGGGAATGGGCTACGACCAGGCGATGCATGTGATAGACAACACAAGTGATGGTGATACGCTGGTGCTTCTCAAGGGCTCGCCCACTGATCCAAATGCCGCCGTCATTCATAACGGACAGCTTCGAGCGCTTCAGGCACTCTTCGATAGCGGTGAACGGATACTGGGTTACGAAAACTGGACCCCTGGCTGGGATCCGGCGATCGCGCGCCGCTCCATGGACCAGGCGCTGACGCAACTCAACAACAATGTACAGGGCGTCGTATCCTCCAATGACGGCAATGCAGGTGCCGCCATCGCTGCGATGGAAGAACAGGGCATGGCCGGCACCGTCCCGGTCTCGGGTCTCGACTGCACCGTACAGGCACAGCAACTGATGCTGCTCGGCAAGCAGACGCAATGTGGCTGGCGACCGCTCGCCGACATGGCCGATGCCGCTGCAAGGGTTACGGTACGCCTTGTCAACGGTGAAGACTTCTCTGATCTCGCACCGCAGACCGTCGTGAACGGTGTTGGAGCCGAAGTGGCCTATGTCCCCGTGGGTTCCTATTCGGCGGTAGGTGCCGAGGGTGTCGCCTATGTGATCGAAAACGATCCTTCGATCACCAAGGACATGGTTTGCCAGGGCGAAGCCGCAGCCACTGATTTCTGCCAGTAACAGGACCATCAATGGGACCAAAGCAAAGTCAGGTGGGGCAGACTGCCCCACCGGTGCATCTGAGCGTTCGCGGCATCCATAAGCGATTCGGAGGTGTTCACGCTTTGCGCGGTGTGGACTTCGAGGTCGCACGCGGCGAAGTTATGGCACTGGTTGGCGACAATGGCGCCGGCAAGTCAACGCTCATGAAAGTACTTGCCGGTGCCTATGCGGCTGACGATGGACAGTTTTTCCTTGACGGCAACAGCGTCAGCATTTCCAGCCCGAACGACGCCGCTGATCTGGGAATTCAGATCGTCTACCAGGACCTCGCACTGTGCGAGAATCTCGATGTGGCCGCTAACCTTTCGCTGGGCGCGGAACCCGTAAAGGCGGGCTGGTCGCTCCTTCCCCGAATTCTCCGTCCTTTGGATGATCTCGAGATGGAGGTCAAGGCGCGGGATGCGTTCGACAAGCTGGAAGTCCGGACACTGCAATCGGTGCGCACGAAGGTTGGCGGCCTGTCCGGCGGCCAGCGACAGGCCATCGCGATCGCGCGTGCCGTCGGAGCGGACAGCACCGTTGTCATGCTCGATGAACCCACCGCCGCCCTTGGTGTGGCCCAGACCCGGCAGGTGCTGGAAGTGGTCAAACGTCTGCGGGAAACGGATCACGCGGTCGTCTATATTTCGCATAATATGCGTGATATCTTTGAGGTCGCTGACCGAATTTGCGTTCTTCGTCACGGTGGCAACGTTGCAACCTACCAGTGTTTCCAGACAAGTCCCGACGAAATCGTGGTAGCCATGACACGCGGTCTGGCCGAAGAGGCCAATGATGCGGCCTGACGGCAGGCTTTCCCTCCTCGACCGATTCAGGGCCATGCGCCGGACCCGTATCGGGTCCTTCGGGCCAGTAATGCTGGCGCTGGCGGCAATCTGGGCCTGGTTCGGACTTGCGCTACCGCTCTGGGATCTTCTGTCAGGAGACGCCGAGAGCTTTCGTGCGATCTTTCTGAGCCCGCGCAACATCTATAATCTGTTCATGCAGTCGGCGCTGATCGCCACGCTGGCCGTGGGTATCACAACCGTACTCCTTCTGGGCGAAATCGACCTGTCTGCGGCTGCGACTGCTGGAGTGTGTGCGGCGCTGCTGGGCGTGATGGTGCTGGTGGGCATGCCTGGATGGCTCGCCTGCCTGATCGTGATGGCCATCGGAATCGTGATGGGGGCGGCACAAGGCCTGCTTGTCGCCTATGTCGGCATTCCCTCTTTCGTTGTCACGCTGGCAGGGCTGCTTGGCTATCAGGGGTTGATGCAAAAAATCCTACCAACCGGGAACCTGAATGTAGGCGACCCGTTCGTTCGCGGGATCACGCGTGTGCTGATCCCGGATATCTGGGGACTGGCACTCGGGATTCTCTGCATACTTCTCTTTGCCCTTGCGAGTCTGCGCAAGCAGACCAGACGCCGCGCCCTTGGGCTGGAAATCGAGCCAACGCTTGCACTCTGGGCGCAGTTGCTGGCCTTTGGTACCATCGTGATCGCCGTGATCGCGACCCTAAACGCCTATCGCTCTTTGCCGCTCCTTTTGGTTCTGCTCGTCGGAATCACTGCGCTCCTTGGTTGGGTCACCACCTCAACACCATTCGGGCGTTCGCTTTTTGCCGTTGGCGGCAACGCGGAAAGCGCACGCCGTGCCGGCTTCAATGTCAACCGCGTCCGGGTGGCGGCATTCGGTATTGTTGGGCTTATGGCAGCCATCGGCGGCATCTTCGGTGCCTCGCGATTTGGATCGGTGTCCTACACCGCCTTTGCAGGTGGCTCGCTCCTTCTGGAAGCCATCGGTGCAGCCGTCATTGGCGGGACCTCACTTTTTGGCGGCCGCGGCTCAGTCTGGAACGCGATACTCGGGGCGCTGGTGATCGGATCACTGGGCAACGGACTCGACCTGACCGGTGCCAGCGCCGCCGACAAGCTCATGGTTTCCGGCGCGATCCTGATCCTTGCTGTCGCGATTGACGCTTTGTCGAGAAGTGACAGCAGCGTAACGCAGTAGGATTTCCATATGACCGAAAATCCCGTATCGCGAAGGGAACGCCTGCTTTTGGATGAGATCGTCGATCACCTGATCCCGGGCAACCGCGAAAAGAGCATTCCCGGTGCTGGCGAGGCCGGAGTCGCCGGTTACCTTGTCCAGGTGGCCACAGAAAGGTCCGATTTCGACATCGCTCTAAGAGGTCTATTGACCCGGGCCGAAGGACTGGACAGCGGGATCAATCCCGCCAACATTCGCCGACTTGAGCGGGAAATGCCGGAGGAGTTCATCGAGGTTCTGACCGAAACCTACAAAGGATATTACAGCCTTCCGGAATTGCGGGCCAAAGTCGGGGTCGGTGCGCATCCGGTACATCCGAAGGGATACGAGGTTGCCCGCGAGAGTGCGGAGTTACTTGATAGTCTGACCGAGCCCGTCCGTGCCCGCGGACCAATCTACCGCGATTCGGGTGCGGTCGGAGACGGCTAAAATGGCGTACGACCCCGTTGACGTTCTGATCGTAGGGGCTGGCGCGTCCGGTGCAGCGATCGCCTGGTCGCTTCTTGAGACGCGCATGCGCATCCTGTGTCTGGAGCAGGGTGATCACCTGCGCGAGCGTGACTTCCCCTCGCGGCGCGAGGACTATGAACTGTCCCGCTACGCAGAGTTTTCCTGCGATCCAAATGTTCGGGGCTTACCACAGGATTACCCGGTAAACTCGGAAGACAGCTGCATCACGCCGGTGAACTGGAACGGTGTCGGAGGATCCACGATCAACTTCCTCGGCCACTGGCCACGAATGAAGCTCTCGGACTTTCGGACGAAATCGCTGGACGGCGTGGGCGAGGACTGGCCGGTCGACTATCATGTCCTGGCCCCATTCTATGAACTGAACGATGCCAATACGGGCGTGTCGGGCCTCGGTGGCAATCCCGCCTATCCCGATTACACTCCGCCCTTGCCGCCCATTCCCATCGGCAAACTCGGCCAGACACTCGCAAAGGGGTTCAATAGGCTCGGCTGGCATTGGTGGCCCTCGGACGCCGCGATACTCAGTCGCGACCACGACGGGCGGCAGCGATGCGTCAACGCCGGAACCTGTGATCTGGGCTGTGCGGCCGGGGCCAAAGGCGGCACGAATTTCACTTACTGGCCTTTGCTTGAACGCGCTGGCGTTGAATTACGGACCAACTCGCGGGTAAGAAAAATCCTCCTCGACGAGAACAGCGGCCTTGCCCGGGGCGTGCTCTACCACGGCATCGATGGACAACTACATGAACAGCGGGCCGAAATGGTGATCATGGCCTGTAACGGCATCGGAACGCCGCGCATACTCCTGCATTCGACGTCAGGGCTTTTTCCTGACGGTCTTGCAAACCGTTCGGGACTGGTCGGCAGGAACCTGATGTTCCACCCGCTGACCGGTGTTGCGGGTGTCTTCGATGAGCCGATGAAAGGGCACGAAGGCCCGATGGCGTGCTCGATACTCAGCCAGGAGTTCTACGAAACCGAACCCGCACGCGGTTTTGTGCGTGGCTATGGCCTGCATTCCGGCCGCTCCACAACGCCAATGACCTATGCACTCGGAGGCTTCGGCATTGACAGTCCGATTCCCTGGGGCACCGAGCACCGTGAAATCATGGACAATGTCTATCCCAATCTTGCAGGGCTGACAGTGGTCACGGAGGATCTCCCCGAGGCGCACAATCGTGTCACCCTGGATCCGGAACTGACGGACAGCGACGGAATTCCTGCACCAAAGATACACTACCGGTTGAGCGACAATACCCGTGCGATGCTCAGGCATGGCGAGGACCGCGCACGGGAAGTTCTGGTGGCGGCGGGGGCCAAGCGGATTCTGCCAAATGACAGTGACAGGGTCTGGTGGCGCGCTGGCTGGCACCAGATGGGCACCTGTCGGATGGGCAATGATCCCGAAACGTCGGTTGTGGACCGCTGGGGTCGATCCCACGACGTGAAGAATCTCTTCATCGTCGACGGATCCATCTTCGTGACCGCAGGCGCAGTCAACCCGACCTCCACAATCCAGGCGCTTGCTCTCTACATCGGCGACCGGATCAAGACCAATATCGCGAATCTCTTCGATTGAGGCAGTTCATGGAATTCCCAGACAGAACAGGACCGGCAGGCAGGCTTTCGGAATGCCCGCGACCGAAGGCAATCGTGGACCTGCGCTCGAAGGGATCCGCCACGGCCGCCGTTACGGAGACTGAGAACCGGGTATTTCTGGATAGCCATGTCTGCGGTTGGTCCGCCCGACTGTCACGTCAAGGCCATCCTGGCATAGGTCAGACGCCAGACGCACTCCGCTCGACTGGCCTCGGCGAGGTGGTTGCATGAAAATCACCCGCGTAGTCAGCCACGTCCTGCAGTATGACCTGCCGGAGGAACTCGGCTTCTCCCAACAGTTCTACGCGCACCGAACCGCCCATCTGGTCGAGGTCGAGACCGACGAGGGGGTCACCGGCTGGGGCGAGTGTTTCGGCCCTGGCAACGTCGCGGTCGCGAACAAGGGAATCGTCGAGAAGGTCATCCAGCCCATCATACTCGGCGACGACCCGATGGACAGGGACGTGCTCTGGCACAGGGTGTACAATCTCCTACGCGATCATGGACAGAAGGGCATGCCGCTGCAGGCGCTTTCAGGGGTCGATATCGCGCTCTGGGACATTGCAGGCAAGGTCGCCGGCCTGCCACTTCACAAGTTGATCGGCGGTGCACACCGAACCCGCATCCCCGCCTATGGCTACGGCATGATGCTCAAGCGCGGGAGTCTGGAAGACCACATCGCCCGGTTTGGTGACGAAGCCGCCGGTATCCTTGACATGGGGTTTCGCGCCACCAAGATGAAGGTTGGACTGGGACCGAAAGCAGATGTGAGGCTGTGCGAGGCAGTCGCCGCAAGCGTCGCCGGTAAGGGGCACTTCATGGTGGACGCAAACCGTTGCTACACCACGTCGGACGCCTTCTATGTAGGGCGCGCACTGGAAGAATTGGGTGCTTACTGGTTTGAGGAACCGGTCGCTCCCGAAGACCTCGACGGCTACCGGGAACTGCGGGCCGGGCTCAAGGTCAATATCTCGGGTGGCGAGGCCGAGTTCAATCGATGGGGCTGGCGGCAGATCCTCGAGAATCGCGGCCTCGACATTGCCCAACCCGAGGTCTGCGCCTTGGGAGGCATCAGCGAATATCTGCGTGTTCTCGCGCTCGCGCATGCGCATTTTACCCCTGTCGTCAATCATGTCTGGGGTTCGGCCGTCGCCATTGCCACGAATCTGCAGTTGCTTGCCGCCATGCCTGCCCTACCCGGGGCACTCAATCCCTGTGAGCCGATGCTGGAGGTCGACACCACCCACAATCTGTTTCGGGACCAATTGCTGATTGAGCCACTGAATATCCTGGATCAGGTCAACTCAGAGGATGGCTATGTCAACGTACCATGCCAGCCAGGTATCGGCGTAGAGCCCGATGCAGACTTTCTCCGGCGCTATGCGATCAACTGCTGAGCTTCTTCGCCACACCCATGCCACTTCGCGGCCCTCTCGGGGACCCAGGGGAACGCAGAACCGTACGAAGGGATCACCCTCCGTTCCACCCCGAAGTGCGGCACGGGTACATCCCAGAATGTTGGCATGAGCAGGGCTATCGCACTTGACAAATTCCTCCTGGCTTCAGTGTGAGTTCATGATTTTTTGTTTGAAAACAACAATATGGGCAGTCATGAGGCGGGACAATGCGGAACTTCGCACGAATCCTCAACGGGGTGCAGGACCCCCGGACCAGCAACCCGACCCACCACAATCTCCATGAAATGCTGACGGTCGCCCTTCCATGCATGATCTGCGGCGGCCGGAGGTGACCGCGGTCGACGGCAGGGCGCTCAGGGGTCCTCCGGGGACGCCCCGGACCGCCCGCCGCTGCATGCCGTCAACGCCTTCGCCGCCGACGCCCGCCTGACGCCCGGTCAGGTCAGGGTGGACGGCAGGCCGGACGGGACCACGGCGATGCCGAAGCTTCCGGGCTTCCCGGCATCGGGGGCTGCACCGTGACCGCCGACGCGATGCATGGGCGGCGGAACACGGCGAGGCGGATCACGGAGGCCGGAGGCGACCACCTCCTGGCCCCGAGGGCAGCCAGGGGACGCTCCACGACGGCGCGCGCATCCATCCGGGGACCCGGAGAACGCGGAAAGGACGCGGCTTTCCGACGACGTGGACAGGGGCCAAGGGCGCACCGGGATCCGTGAGGCGACCGTCCGCCATGACGTCGACGGCCTGCGGGACCTGCATAACCGGCCCGGCCCGCCGACCGTCGGAAAGCTCACCGCGACGCGCGGGACCAGGGGCGGGCGAAACACGGAGACCCGCTGTTCCCTCCCCGTCGGAAGGCTCGGGCCGGAGCGGTTCCTGTCGACGGCGCCCCCGCACCGGGCGGCGGGGAATTCGCCGCACCGGGTCCTGGACGTGACCATGGGGGAGGACGGCCTCCGCGACCGGAAGGACAACGGGCCGGACAGCCTGGCGACGATGCGCAGGCTGGCGTCGGACCTGGCGCGGACGGCCGGTTGCGGGAAGGTGACATCGGTGCGGGGCAAGCCGAAGAGGGCCGGATGGGACGACGGTTTCCTGCTGAAGGTTCCCGGTTCCGCAGCAGTCCTCGACGGGAATGCGGAACCCGAGGAAATCCAAGTGCGATAGCCCTGGCAAAGGGGATTATATACTTCGCTGAAATCGGCCACGGACCCGGCGTTGACTGGACGGTGGACCATCCAGCTCTCCACTCCCACCGCCGCTTACGGCATCCAGACCGCCTGTTTGGAGCCAGCGACCGAATGGAATGGCTACAGACCAATCTCCAGACTGGAAATCGTCAGCACTGATCAACATTTTCAGTCAGATATATAATCCCCCTCTGTTTCCCCGCCAGGGGCGACAGGGAAAGTGTGGTCGCCTCCGGAGCGGCGGCGATGTCAGGCCTCGACGAGGTCGAGGATCTCGAAGTCCCCGGCGGTAAGCGAAGTCTCGTCCGACGTGATGGTCAGGGAGTTCCCCTGGCTGAAGCTGATCGTGAAGGTGCCCTCCCCCGGCGTGATGGTAAGGTCGCTGAAATCGTCGACGCCGTCGATCCCCCTCAGGCGGATCGTGTCCCCGTCCGCGAAGTCGGTGATGATGTCGTTGCCGCCGTGGTAGACGAAGACGTCGTCGCCCGCGCCGCCGCTCAGCTTGTCGTCGCCCTTGCCGCCCTTCAGCTTGTCGTCGCCGGCCCCGCCGGTGAGCGTGTCGTCGCCGGTGCCGCCGCGCAGGTGGTCATTGCCCGCGCCGCCGGTGAGCGTGTCGTTCCCCGCGTCGCCGCGCAGCTTGTCATTGCCCGCGCCGCCGTCGACGGTGTCGTCGCCGTCACCGCCGTCGAACCGGTCGTTGCCGTCGGTGCCGCTCGGAGTGTCGTCGCCGGATGTGGCCGCCAGCCTGTTGTAGCCGGTCGTCTCCCCCTGCGTTTCGGTTCCGGCGGGTGGGGTCTTGAAGACGAAGTCGCCCGCGTCGAAGTCCGAGGCCTCCTGGCCAGCCAGGGAAATCCAGTCGCCCCCGTTGCCGTAACGGATCATGACCCCGCCTCTGTAGTCCACGATTGTCAGGTCGGAGAACGAACCCGTGAAATCGAATTCAATCCTATCCTCGCCTTGTACGAAGTCATTGATCGAATCACCCGCTCTTGAGTCCCCGAGCGCGAACTTGAAGGTGTCGCTACCACGTCCACCCCAGAGCTCATCAGAGCCTCTGCCGCCATTCAGCGTGTCGTCGCCGTCTTCGCCCCACAGCGTATCGACGCCATCGCCGCCGTCGAGCCGGTCGTTACCGTCGCCGCCCCAGAGGTGGTCGATGCCGTCGCCGCCTTCGAGTTCATCGTCGCCGGCGCCGCCGTAAAGCCTGTCGTGGCCGTCGCCGCCCTTCAGCGTGTCGTTACCGCGTTTGCCGTTCAGCGTGTCGTCACCGTCGGTGCCGGTCTTGACGTCATCGCCTCCGGTGCCGATCCACAGTATTGCTCTCATGATTGGTTCCCTTCCCTTTGGTCAGTCCGTCGCATCCGTCATCTGCGGCCTCGGCGGGGATGCCGCCGCCGGGCCGTTCTGCGCTTCAGGGAGGAACGGAAGTGTTTCACACGGTCCAACCATTCACACGGTCCAACCATTCACACGGTCCAACCAATAAGACAATTCAATTGGTCTGTCAACGGGTGTGAGGGTGTTTGCCAGGGGGATTATATATCTGACTGAAAATGTTGATCAGTGCTGACGATTTCCAGTCTGGAGATTGGTCTGTAGCCATTCCATTCGGTCGCTGGCTCCAAACAGGCGGTCTGGATGCCGTAAGCGGCGGTGGGAGTGGAGAGCTGGATGGTCCACCGTCCAGTCAACGCCGGGTCCGTGGCCGATTTCAGCGAAGTATATAATCCCCAAACAGAGGGCCGTTCTCGATTTTCCCGGCGTGGCCGGCAGCTGAGGTAACCGCAAACCCGCCTGCCGCTGATCAAGGACAGGGGCGCATCCCGGAATATCTGGCCAGCCCATCCTTGATCGCGCTGGGTTCCGCCGAGGACTTCCAGCCCGGCGGCTGTTCCCGCAGAGTATTTCAGAGACCGAAGAGTATCCGCAACCGGCCTGCGGTCGCTCAGCCAGCTGAGGCGCGTGGAAAGAACCGTCCCTGACATCTCCCAAGGCAGAGGAAAGACAAACCCGCGTCAAATGAGCGTTTACACGCCAATGATTCCCGTAACGGTCGTGAAATCGGTCGGTGATCCGATGGGCGCGAATGGATGGAGTGGCGCCCACCATAGTCGGTGGCTCGAAGAAGCATGGTGGCCCTGACCCTGGACCTACCCGGGCCCGTCGCGAGTGGGCTGGGCTGGGGGTGGACGGTCCGGGAATCGCGGATGAAGCGGCGGCGCCGGATTTTGAGGGGATGCCGATGCTGACCGCACGGATGGTCGCGCGCGTTCAGGGTTTTCCCGATGTGTGGAGGTTCTTCGGCGGGAGGACCCAGCAATGCAGGCAGATCGGAAATGCGCTTTCACCCCCACTCGCCGCCACGGTGGCAGGATCGATCGCGGTATGCCTTCGTTGACGGGTCGGACCGGAAGCGCGGATTTCCTCCGCAGAAACGTCGGTGTGGTGGTCTCCAACGAGCGGATATACGAGGCGAGCGGCCGGTAGGGGCAGTATGGGCGGCGGCTACGGAAGCTGCGCAACCTGTTCGGTTGGAAGATCAGGCTAACGAGCCAATCCATCTAGCTACCGCTATAGGACTGGCTGATCCATCAGGTTTCCTGTCACCTGGATATCCAATGACCTCCAGATCACCGCCAGCTTCAGGACATCAGGCTTTCCGTAGATCCGGTCCAAGTCCTGATCCGGCGGACGCACAGCCCACAAGAAAGCAGAATAAGGAGAAACGAAAACAGCCAATCTCCAGTTACGGAGTAGAGAGTGGGAGGTAGTGACGGCGGAAGATCCGCGTCGACGTGGCCAGCCTCGCCAAGCGGAAGAAGCGCTTCGATCTCTCCCCGTGCGCTGATCACAGCGGAAACTCCGGTGTTGGCCACCCGGACCATGGGCAGGCCCTGCTCCACCGCACGCAGCCGCGCCTGCGCCAGATGCTGGTAAGGACCGGAGATCTGGCCAAACCAGGCATCATTGGTGATCTGCAGCATCCAATCGGGCCGCGCCGGCACAGCCGCGACATCCTGAGGGAAAATGGCTTCGTAGCAGATCAACGGCAGCACCTTGCCTAGAGATCCCATATCGACAAGCCGGGCACCCGGCCCTGGGCTGTAGCCAAAACCGTGCCGGGCCGAAAAAACAGTGAAACCGAAGCGCGCCAGGAAACTCCCGAGCGGAACGTATTCGCCAAATGGAACAAGATGATGTTTGTCATAGATGTCAACGACTGTGCCCGACCCATCCAGCAGAACAAGACTGTTATGGACGCGCCAGTCATCGCGTCTTTGGATACCCAGAACAACAGGAACACCGGCTGCGGCATCGGTGATTCGTTCAATCGCCGGTCCTGCCCGATCCAGCATCATGGGCACAGCCAGTTCCGGCCAGACTATCAGATCAGGAGGCCTGTCGGATCGGGCCGCGGATTGTTCCAGCATTCTGTTGAAGAATATCGGAGCGTGGTCGCGGTGCCATTTGAGGTGCTGTGGCGCGTTGGGCTGCACCATCCGAATTACTGGCGCACCCTCCCCAGGTTCAGGAAGCGGCTGGTTCGACAGCCATACCGCAGCCGCATAGAGTGCCGCAAACGGAATCAATCCAGGAAGCATCGCCAGCTTTCGCCATTGCATCAGCATCACGGGCAGTGATGCGGCACATAACGTCAGGAACGTCAGCCCATGCGGGCCAATCCAAGCGGCCAGATGCATCGGTGCCCAGCCGATCCAGACATGCCCGATCAATGCCCAGGGAAAACCGGTAAATATGTAGGAGCGAGCGAGTTCCGCAACCGCAATGCCGACCGGCCATGCGAGTGCACTTACCCAGCCTTTGGACGAGAGCCAATTCGAAAAACACCATGCCGCTCCCCAGAACGAGGCGAATCCGCCGGCGGTGATCACAAGAGCGAACGGTGCCATCCATCCATGACGGGATGGATCCACCAGAAACGGCTCCACAATCCAGAACAGGGTCACTGCGAAATAACCCGCTCCGAAAGCCCATCCCACCAACGCCGCCGCAAACGGCCGATCTGTCCGGCAAAACAGAACGAACGCCAACGCCAGACCCAGCAGAGTCAACCAAGGCAGCGATACAGGGGCCTGACCCATTGCAGCCAGAACGCCTGTCAACGCCGCTCCAATCATTTTCACCCGCAATTGCCGCCTTGAAGGCGTCCTGCTGTCAGCCATCGACTGGAGGCGCAACCCTGACCCGCAGCCGTTTGATCCGGCGCGGATCTGCGTCAACGATCTCGAATTCCGTCCCTTGCGGATGTCGAATCACCTCGCTACGAGCCGGTACGCCCCGGGAAAGCATGAATACGAGACCACCGAGTGTATCGATCTCCTCACTCTCCTTCTGATCTGAAAGCCTCAGACCCTGCCCGATCACCTTCTCGAATTCCGCAAGGGGCGCCTTCGCCTGCACCAGGTAGCAACCAGGCTTCTCGAGCGTCCAGAACTCGCCTCCGTCAATGTCGTGCTCGTCCTCTATCTCGCCAAGTACCTGTTCGATAAGGTCTTCTATGCTGACGAGCCCATCCACTCCACCATATTCGTCGATCACCAACGCCAGATGCATTCGCTGGCTCTGCATCTTTCGCAGCAATACCCCGATTGGCATGGACGGCGGCGCAAATAGCAGCGGTCTCAGCATGTTACGCAGCATGAACTTCCCACCTTTGCCATTGAAACCGTGGTTCAGGGCAAAGTCCTTAAGGTGCACCAGTCCTTTTGGGCTATCGAGCGTACCCTCGTAGACCGGAAGGCGTGTTAACCCGCTCTCACGGAATATCTGTACCAGCTGGTTCTTTCCGATGTCGATCGGCACCGAGATTATGTCAGCCTTTGGAATCGCGACATCATCAACGCGCAGCCGCCGCAGATTCACGAGGTCCGGCAGATCCGCCGCAGTGGGCGTACCGTTTATCCGCCTGGACCCTTCACCAATTCCGGAAGTCTTGCCATTTCTGAAATTAAGAGCACCGAATAACCGGCCCACTATGCCCTGTTGCCCGTCGCCTGCCTGATCCTGCGCACTTTGTGCTGCGCCAGAAGACCCGCCTTCCGAGTCGCTCATTGTCCCTTTCCATCTGATCTGAGCCGATTGTGGCCCACAGCTAATATGGACCCTTGATCCCCAAGGATGCAAGTATTTCGGTTTCCAGATTCTCCATCCGTTCCGCGTTCCTGTCGTCTATGTGATCATAGCCCAACAGGTGAAGCACGGCATGAACCAGAAGATGCGTGACATGATCCGGGAATGCCTTGCCCTGCTGTCCAGCTTCCCGCAGACAGGTCTCGTAAGCGATCGCAATGTCCCCTAGCTCGCCTTCGGAAGGCAACGGTGGATCTCCGTCCCGAATCACCGGTGCACGGCGACCCGACGGCCAGCTCAGCACATTGGTAGGTCGGCTTTGGCCCCGGAATTTCTCGTTCAGTGCCATGATTCGTGCATCGTCGCAGCCGAGCAGGCAGAATTCGAAGTTCCCCGACGCGAATTCCAGATGTTCCAGAGTGGCCTTCGCGGCACTACGCGCGATGGCGTCAAGCCCTGCCGCTACCCAGCGGTCATCGTCAATGACGACGTCCACGCGAACCAATTCAGCGGCACTCCTGCCGACGGAGTTCAGGTCTCCGCATCTTCGCGATCATATGCATTGACAATCTGTGCGACCAATGGATGGCGCACCACGTCTCTGGAGGTGAACCGGTCGAAGGAGATTCCCTTGATTCCGAACAGGCGACGCTCCGCATCCGCAAGCCCGGACATCTGGCCGCGGGGAAGGTCCACCTGGCTCAGGTCACCGGTGATCACCATCCGGCTTCCCTCGCCGAGACGGGTAAGGAACATCTTCATCTGCATTTCAGTTGCGTTCTGAGCTTCATCGAGCACGACGAAGCTGTTCAGAAGCGTCCGACCGCGCATGAAGGCCAGTGGCGCGATCTCGATCTTCCTGTCGTCGATAAACCTGGCGATCTGTCTGCCGGGCAGACAGTCATGCAACGCATCGTAGAGCGGTTGCATGTAAGGGTCGACCTTTTCCTTCATATCACCCGGAAGAAAACCAAGTCGTTCGCCAGCCTCCACAGCCGGTCGTGAGAGAACAATCCGATCAACCTGTCCGCCAACGAACATGGAAACGCCTGCGGCAACGGCAAGGTATGTCTTGCCGGTTCCGGCCGGTCCGATGGAAAACGCCAGTTCATGTTCGAACAGGTTCCTGACATAGGTTCTCTGGGCTGTTGTGCGCGGAACGACGGATTTCTTGCGGGTCTTTATCTCAACCCGTTCTTCGGTGAACATTTCCATCTGGCTATCAGAGACCGAACCGTTTCCCGTCTCCGACTGTGCCAGCCGGATCGCGCCATCAATCTCCCCCAATCCTACGGCGCGTCCGGCCTCAAGCCTTTCGTAGAGTTCGCGGAGCACATTGGCCGTCAGTTCGTTTGTTTCGGAATCTCCTACAATCGCGAGTCTGTTTCCGCGTCGAAGAATCTGCACCCCGAGTTTCTGTTCGACCAAAGCCAGGTTGTGGTCGTACTCGCCGCAGAGATCTATCAACAGGCGATTGTCTGAGAACTCCAGCGAGGTCTCCTGGGTTCTGTCCAGGGATTCGGCATGCGGCAGCGCGCTGATTTCCAATCCGGTTTCCCTTCTCCTGTGCGGTTGCGGCAAAGTTGCCAAGGACAACACGGCTGGGCAAGGGCAAATGCGGCCATATGTCAGGATCCACTGATGTCCACGCATTTATACGGTTCGAAACGAAGAACGCTGTCGTCCTGTGCCGAACTGTCCACAAATCGGCTGTGTCCCACCTTAGCCGCACACCCATTCATTCGGCCGCCATCGCCCCCAAGGACAGCGTTGCCATTGTCACGTGTCGAGATTCCCCTGGAAGCGTGGTTCTCCGCTCGGGCACACCGGCTGGCTTGCGACCGCGCACCTTGTCAGCAGCACTTTCGCGCGAATCGGATAACTGGTCCGGCCATATGTCGTCCAATTTTCCCAATTGGAGGGCCTTGACATATATGGATGTCCTTCTGGACTGGCTTGGGCGGGCCGCCTCAACGTGGAACGGCGACCCTTTTGCCCGCACCGAGTTTGCCGCTGCAGCCGTCTGTTGCGTCAGGTCCGGCAGTGATGTATCAAGCACTTCCCTTCCAATTCGAGGAATCCGGAATGCCGGAGTCAAAGAGACTTTATGTCAAGACATACGGCTGCCAAATGAATGTCTATGACAGCGAGCGCATGGCGGAAGTCATGGGTGACAACGGCTATACGACAACATCGACCCCCGAAGACGCAGACCTGATTCTCCTCAACACCTGCCACATCCGCGAAAAGGCCGCTGAAAAGGTCTATTCGGAACTCGGCAGGCTGAAACCTCTGAAGACCAAAAATCCAGACCTCAGGATTGGAGTCGCAGGATGTGTTGCGCAGGCGGAAGGTGCCGAGATCATGCGCCGACAGCCGATGGTGGATCTGGTGATTGGACCACAGAGCTATCACCGCCTTCCCGAATTGGAGGCCCGCGCCCGTCGGGGCGATCATCCGCTTGACACCGATTTTCCAGCTGAACTGAAGTTCGATGGCCTCGCAAGGCGTCCCAGGACTCCCCGTGGACCAACGGCGTTCCTGACCGTCCAGGAGGGATGTGACCGCTTCTGTTCATTCTGCGTCGTTCCCTATACCCGGGGCGCGGAGGCTTCCCGCCCGGTGGACTCCGTGGTTGCCGAAGCCCGCGGACTGGTCGCAGGCGGTGTCCGAGATATCACTTTGCTGGGCCAGAACGTGAACGCATATCACGGCACCGGACCGAACGGATCCCGTTCGCTCGCCCAGCTCATCACTGAACTTGCGGGAATCGACGGGCTCGACCGTATCAGGTATACGACGTCCCACCCGAAAGACATGACAGACGACCTGATCGAGGCACACGGAACGTGCCCGAAACTCATGCCGTATCTGCATCTCCCGGTTCAGTCCGGAAGCGACCGCGTCCTGAAGCGAATGAACCGCGGCCATACCGCGGAATCCTATATTCAGCTGATCAGGCGAATCCGGGCCGCGAGGCCGGATATCCTGATTTCCGGAGATTTCATTGTCGGTTTCCCGGAGGAGACCGAAGCGGACTTTGACCAGACCATGGCCCTGGTCTCGGAGGTACGTTACGGCCAAAGCTACTCGTTCAGATATTCGGCAAGGCCAGGCACTCCAGCAGCTGAACGACCGCAGGTTGACCCGGAAATCGCACAGGACCGCCTCAAGCGTCTGCAGACTCTTCTTTTCCAACAACAACGCGATATCCAGAACAACATGGTTGGGCGCGAGGTGAAGGTTCTCTTCGAACGGGTGGGGCGTAAGCAGGACCAGATGGTCGGTAAATCCGAACATCTGCACGCAGTTCATGTTTCTGCCAGGGGTATTGCCCCAGGTGACCTGCTGGGAGTTCACATCAAACGCAGTGCACCGAACTCACTTGCCGGAGAGTTGGCCCTCCGTTGAACCTCTCATGGCATCAATGAAGCCATGTCGGTCAATGCCTGACCACATCGGCCCGCGCCGTCGTCGATTTGATAGGGCTGCGCCGCTACGCCCCCGGCGCAGCTTTCCGTCGCAGGCGAATCACCACTCCGACATTGACGATTTCGGTCCCCTTGGGTGCTGCTGGAAGCCGGGAGATTTCCATCTGCCCGGCTGGTGCGTCAGTGACCGCGCCGGAGTCCTCCCAATAATAGTGCGGATGGCTCGATGTGTTGGTATCGAAATAACTCTTCGAACCGTCCACGGTGATCTCTCGCATAAGTCCCGCATCACAGAATGCCTTCAGGGTGTTGTAAATGGTCGCAAGCGAAACCCTTACGCCACTCCGGTAGGCAGAGGCGTAGAGACCCTCCGCCGTGACGTGCCGATCCTTACCATCGCCAACCAGCAGTCCGGCCAGCGCCACACGCTGCCGTGTCGGCCTCAAGCCTGCGCTCCGCAGCCAATCGCCGCCGCGCCGGGTCGCTTCCGTGTTGCAGTCCATGGCCGCCATGTCCAATACCTGCAGCACCATAACGCGAGCTACAGGACACATTCAATCGAAAATGGAAGAGCTGCAGGAACCATCCAACGGGCCATACCCTTGTCAGTCATCCAACCCAACTGCTAGACGGACCCCGACTGAAATCTGGTGAACCATTGGGAGCTCCGTGCGACATGGCTAACTACCCTAGGACGTTCGACCGGGAAGAACTCCTGAAGTGTGCCCGAGGCGAACTGTTCGGCCCTGGTAACGCACAGCTCCCCGAGCCGCCGATGCTGATGATGGACCGCATCACGGACTGCTCGGCCGATGAAGGCCAGCATGGAAAGGGCCACATCGTGGCCGAACTCGACATCACCGAAGACCTATGGTTCTTCCCGTGCCACTTTCCAGGCAATGAAGTGATGCCGGGGTGCCTGATGCTGGACGGACTGTGGCAGCTCACAGGCTTCAACCTAGGCTGGCGCGGCTGGAATGGGCAGGGATTCGCGCTCGGTGCAGGAGAAGTCAAGCTATCGGGAATGGTGCGCCCAGAACGCAAACTGGTCACCTACCGAGTTGATTTCACGCGGGTGATCGACCGCCGTCTCAAGATGGGGGTGGCGGATGGGCTAGTGATGGCGGATGATGAACCCGTATGCGAAGTCAAGGGCATGAAGGTCGGCCTCGCGGCCGCAGGTGCCTAGAACCAGCTTGGGAGAACTGCCGATGCGGCGTGTAGTGGTCACCGGCCTGGGTATCGTTTCCTCGATCGGCTGCTCCGCGGCCGAAGCGGTCGCCTCGCTCAGATCAGGTCAATCGGGAATTGTCGCTGCAGACGACTACGTCGAGCGCGGATTCCGCTGCCAGGTCAAGGGCTCGATCGACCTCAACGTCACCGAACATGTCGACAAACGCGTCCTGAGATTCATGGGACCGGGGTCGGCATATGCCCATATCGCTATGGGCCAAGCGATCGCTGACGCGAATCTCACGGAGGCGGAGGTCCAGAATCCGAAGACGGGCCTGATTGCCGGATCCGGTGGCCCCTCAACAAGCGCCATGTTCGCGGCACACCGCTCCGTGCTGGAGACAGGAGCCACTAGGCGGATTGGCCCATTCGCCGTGCCCAAATGTATGAGCAGCACGGTCTCCGCGAATCTAGCGACCGCCTATCGAATCAAGGGTATGAACCTCTCCATCACCTCGGCTTGCTCCACCTCACTCCACTGCATTGGAATTGCAGCCCAGCAAATCATGCTAGGTCAGCAGGAGATTATGTTCGCAGGAGGTGGCGAGGAACTTGATTGGACGCTTTCCTGCCTTTTCGATGCAATGGGCGCGATGTCTTCGAGATTCAACGACACCCCTGCACTGGCCTCGCGCCCGTTCGATGCTGACCGGGACGGATTTGTCATCTCGGGTGGCGGTGGAATGGTTGTGCTTGAGGAGTTCGAACGAGCGAAGGCGCGCGGCGCAAGGATCTACGCCGAGATCACAGGATTTGGCGCAACGTCAGACGGCCAAGACATGGTGGCACCAAGCGGAGACGGCAGCGAAAGGGCCATGCGGCTCGCCACAGGCTCGCTTCCGGAAGGTCGCCAGGTGAGCTACATCAACGCCCATGGCACCTCGACGCCTGTCGGCGACGTGGGCGAGATCGAAGCTGTGCGACGCGTGTTCGGAGAGGGCACATCCCCACCAGTCAGCTCAACAAAATCAATGACGGGTCACGCCCAAGGTGCTGCCGGCGTGATCGAGACGATCTTCTGTCTGCTGATGCTTGAGCACGACTTCATTGCCCCGTCCATCAACGTTCAGACACTCGATCCCAGTTTGAGACCCGGCGAGGTCGCGACCCAAACAGTCGAGAACGCGAACCTTGATACGGTAATGACCAATTCCTTTGGTTTCGGCGGCACCAATGGTTCCATGCTTCTTTCGAATTTTCGCGGGTGATGCGCGATGGCTGAACTACTGCAAGGAAAACGAGGCCTCATAATGGGGGTGGCCAACGACCGCTCCATTGCTTGGGGCGTGGCGAGAGCAATGGCGGCCGAAGGCGCGGAGCTTGCATTCACCTATCAGGGTGAGGCATTCGGCAAACGTGTCGAACCACTGGTTGCTTCGCTCGGAAGCGATATCATGGTTGACTGCGACGTCATGGACTCGGCCAGAATGGACCTCGCGTTCAGGATATTGGCTGACAGGTGGCAGCGGCTGGATTTCCTGGTCCATGCGATCGCGTTCTCGAATCGATCCGAGTTGACGGGAAGATTCATCGACACCTCCCTGGAGAACTTCTCCAACTCGATGGCGATCAGTTGCTATTCCCTTATCGACGTCACGCGCCGCGCCCGGCCATTGATGACCAATGGCGGGACCATTCTGACATTGACCTATCAGGGAAGCAATCGTGTCACACCGTACTATAATGTCATGGGTGTGGCGAAGGCGGCATTGGAATCGACAGTTCGCTACCTGGCGAATGATCTTGGTCCAGAAGGCATACGGGTAAACGCCGTATCGCCCGGGCCAATGAAAACGCTTGCAGGTGCGGCTATCGGAGGCGCACGCAAAACGTTCAAGCACACAGAATCAAACGCACCACTGCGTTCGAATGCGACACTCGAGGCTGTAGGCGGAACGGCGGCCTACCTTGCATCGGAATACGGTGCCTGCACCACCGGTGAGATCGTTCGGGTTGACGGCGGATTCCACGTACTGGGGATGCCGCAGACCGAACATCTTTGAGCCAGCACCAGTCCCGATAGTGCTGGGAGCCGCACCTCCAGTGGAATCCCGTGCCTTCAGTGAACGCCTGCGGTCGCCTGACCGTAAGGCGTATGTCTGTTCCAGCTGGAAGCGGTCGGGCGGACAACATACACCGCATTGGTCCCTCACGGTGCTGTGGCCTTCCGAATCGCTTCGAAATTCCAGCGAGGTAACACGGCATCGCACTTGACACGACAGAAGCAGACTTTGAAACCTCTTACGTTCCGGTCGAAGTTTCAGGTGCTTTGGTGCCGCATGTCCGGATGAAGGGATGAGGCAAGTATGTGGTCGGACCTATGAACCACATGCTCAGCCTGACCAACGATCAACGGGTCCGGCCTACCGACCATCCCGACGTCCTTTCCCGGGTAGTTCAGGCTGTCGAGGAAATGCCGCATGCAGGCCAACCGGGCACGTTTCTTGTCGTTCGATTTGATGATGATCCAGGGCGCATCGGCCGTTCCGGTGTAGAAGAACATCGCTTCCTTGGCTTCGGTATAGTCGTCCCATTTTCCGATCGAAACCCTGTCGACGGGACTCAGCTTCCATCGCTTGAGCGGGTCCGCTTCACGGCTCCTGAACCTCTCAAGCTGCTCATCCTGAGTGACCGAAAACCAGTACTTGTAGAGTTGGATGCCGGACCGGACGAGCATCCGTTCAAGTTCAGGGGCCTGGCGCATGAACTCCAGATATTCGTTGGCGGAGCAGAATCCCATAACTCGCTCGACCCCTGCGCGATTGTACCAGGAGCGGTCATAGAACACCATCTCTCCACTTGTCGGAAGATGCTCGATGTAGCGCTGGAAGAACCACTGTCCACGCTCCATTTCCGTCGGTTTGTTCAACGCCACAACTCTGGCCCAGCGAGGGTTCAGATGCTCCATGAACCTCTTGATCGTGCCACCCTTTCCCGCAGCATCACGTCCCTCGAACAGGATCACAAATTTCTGGCCGGTTTCCTGGGCCCAGTGTTGGACCTTAAGCAGCTCCGCCTGAAGCTGCGCCTTCTGTCCCTCGTAATCGCGCCGTGACAGCCTGTCCGGGTACGGATAGGTTCCCGTCTCGAACGCCTCCCGAATTTCATCCGGTGTAATTGTGGGAAAGCCACCTGGCGAATCACCTTTCCCGGCGTTTTGCGGCGATTTACCCTCCAACATTGTCAGCCTCCTCATGGTGACGGTTCATGCAGCTGTTACCGACAATCCTAACACCCAATCGGAGAAGGTGAAGTCTTCCTTTGGCCTCGGGTAAGGAGGCGGAACCGATCGTCAATGGACGGACCAGATTACGCAATTGCCCAGGCAGGCAGAACACGTCAGGTTTTCGCAACTCCCGCCGACGCCATGTGGTGGTACCTACCCTGCCCAGCCGGACCCCGTCTCCCCAAAATCCCAATGATGGGCCCACACCGGAACAGTCAGTCGGTCACCAACACGGGATACAGGTCGACAACAGGACTCTTTGGAGCCATGCGCCAACTGGCACCAGCTCCCAACCATGTATCATTCAGACCGGCATAGCTGAAAAGGGTCGTGCAACTTTTCATCCCGGCTGCATGGTCATCACAGCCATAGCATTTTCTCGGCGAGCGAAACACCCGCCGTTGTCAGCTTCCCCCAGCCGCTCCTGATCCTTAGCTTTACCACTAAGAGGATACGAACTCGCCGCGAATCCTCCCTGGGAACCAAGGTCAGATCCTATTCGGGGCGTTACCAGTCCCGCAGTAAGTGGATATCTTCGCCCAACATCTGTTGCCCACAAGACACAATCAGATCCGTTCAGGGCCAGAGGCCAGTACTGCAAGCGGCTGCCCGTCCCTCCGTGGAGCAGGTCTTAAGATCAAGGAACTCCCGCCTCGAACCGCTCACGGAGTCGCACACCCATTCGGATAGGCTGGAATCTGCGAGACATTGCCAATGCACCTGGTAGCGGACCTCCTGACCTAAACCGGTGCGGTACTGTTTCGGATGCTGAGTTCGACCCCCAGGATTTCCGTCCTGGCCTCCGACACCAAAGCGCCGGTATGTTCCAGCCGTTCAAGCATCTGCGCAGCCGCCCGCGCACCCAGTTGCCAGCGGTCCTGCCGGATCGTCGTTAGCGACGGAACATAACATTGGGACATCTCGATGTCGTCGAACCCAACAACCGATATGTCCGCGGGCACTCTCAACCCCCCTTCAACCAATCCCGAAATCAGGCCAAAGGCGATCATGTCGGATGCACAGAATACGGCCGTCGGTCGGTCCTGCATTCGCTGGATTTCCATTGCCGCCCTCCGGCCACTCTGAAGCGAGAAGTCACCGGGCAGCATCCAGTCATCCCGGACAGGAAGACCGATCGACCCGCATTCGTCCTGGAATCCTTCCAACCTCGCTTGAGTAAGGACATTGCCGGCTGGGCCTGTGATATGAGCGACCGAGCGATGACCCAGATCCGACAGGTGGCGAACCGCCATCCGGGCCCCTTGCGCGTTGTCACTCCGCACTGAAGGGAAGCCTATCTCACGGACCCACTCGCAGGCGAACACGACTCTGTCTTTGGCGCCTGCATCGACAATCGCTGTGAGGTCGGATTCGGCAAGGTCACCATCCAGCGAGATCATTCCATCAACAACCGACCCCAGAAAGTACCCTGCAAGTTCGCCTCCCCCGACCCGGTGGTTATTGGTATCCGCGACCAATACCGAATGGCCGCTGCCACCGAGGCCGACGTTGATCCCTGCCAGTATCTGGGAAAAGAACGGATTCCCGAGGTTTGGTACGAGAACCAGCACGGCGCTCGCGCGCCTGCTGCGCAGGCTGCGCGCGGCCTGGTTTGCCCGGTATCCGGTGATTCGGATCGCTTCCTGAACCGCGTCCCGCGCAGCTTCACTCACCAATTCAGGATACCGCAGGGCACGGCTCACGGTTGCCGTAGAGACTCCGGCTCTTCTTGCAACATCCTGAATATTGGCGACTTTCTGAACCATTTTCACTCAACTCCCTTACAATGCGGCCTTATCCGAACAAGAGGGCTTGACACAGCGGCAATTGCCAATCTAGTGATGTAATCGTTTTCAGGCAAGATCACCGCCAATACCATTGGGCGGTTATCGGCCTGGAACGGGCTCACGGCTGATGGCCTGCGATGGTCATGGTCGGGGAATTGGAGTTGAAATGGACCCATTGGGTGGGATCGACAAGGGGGAATGAACATGCAAGCTATCCGGAACATTCTGGTCGGCACAACGGCGACCTTTGGTGCGGCTGCGGCCAACGCGACCGACCTCGAGGTCATGCATTGGTGGACGAGCGGTGGCGAGGCCGCTGCGGTTGCCGAATTCGCAAAGGCGTTCAACGCCACAGGTCACAACTGGGTGGATGGAGCCATCGCAGGCTCCGGTGGAACGGCCAGACCGATCATTGTAAGCCGGATCATTGGTGGCGACCCAATGGGTGCGTTCCAGTTCAACCATGGCCGTCAGGCCGAGGAACTCATAGAGGCCGGCCTGCTGCGTGACATGACCGAAGTGGCTGAAGCCGAGGGCTGGCGTGACATTGTCAACCCTCCGTCCCTGCTTGAGGCCTGCACGGTCGATGGCCGGATCTACTGCGCTCCGGTCAATATCCACTCCTGGCAGTGGATCTGGATTTCGAACAAGGTTTTCGAGGACGCAGGCCTCGCAGTTCCGTCGAACTGGGACGAGTTCGCCGCGGCAGCGGCGGCACTTCGCGAAAATGGAGTCATACCGCTTGCTCTGGGTGGCCAGCCGTGGCAGAGTTCCGGCCTCTTCAACGTCCTCATGGTAGCGCTCGCCGGGCCTGACCTTCTGATCAAGGTCTATGGTGACGGAAACACGGAGGCCGCCGCTGGGGCGGACATGGAACGTGTATTCCAGGCTGCTGCCGACGCCCGCGCCATGACCGAGGGCTCCAACGTCCAGGACTGGAACCAAGCGACGAACCTGGTGATCACCGATCGGGCCGGTGCCCAGATCATGGGCGACTGGGCTCAGGGCGAGTTCCAGGTCGCAGGTGAAATGGCTGGCGTGGACTACACCTGCCTCCCGGGGCTCGGAGAACACGAGTACATCTCTACCGGTGGCGACGCCTTCTACTTCCCTGTGGTTGACGACGCGGAAGTCACCGCCGCGCAGGATGTGCTGGCGGCAACGCTTCTCAGGCCTGAGACCCAGGTCAACTTCAACCTCAAGAAGGGTTCGCTCCCGATCCGTGGTGACATTGACCTAAGCGCTGCGAATGACTGCATGAAGAAGGGTCTGGAAATCCTTGCCGCCGGAAACATCATGCCTGCCGTAACCATGCTGAACTCCGATGACACCAACAACCAGATCAACGATCTGTTCGTCGAGTTCTTCAACGATCCGTCGATCACACCTGAAGCCGCACATGGGCGGTTTGTGGAGATCATCGCGAGCAAAGACTGATCCAAACGCACCCAAATCGCCAACCCGCTGAATGGCGGGTTGGCGATTCCGCTGAAGGAATGGCCATGTCCACTGGACGTCCGATCGGGCTTTTCCGTAACCTCGCGGCGAAGGTCGCCGCCATCCCTATGATCCTTACGGCTCTTTGCGTATTCACAGGTGGCACGACGTGGACCGTCGTTTACTCCTTCACCAACTCGAGACTCCTTCCACGGGCGAAATTTGTGGGGCTCGACCAATACGAGCGCCTCTGGAACACCAACCGATGGATCGTCTCAATCGAGAATCTGTTGATCTACGGAATCTGTTCCCTGATTCTTTCGCTGGTCATCGGATTCATGCTCGCTGCCCTCCTTGACCAGAAAATCAGGTTCGAGAACACATTCCGCACCATCATTCTATATCCGTTCGCCCTGAGCTTCATCGTGACGGGATTGGTCTGGCAGTGGCTGCTGAATCCTGATCTGGGCATACAGAGCGTCATACGAGGGGCGGGATGGGTCGGGTTCACATTCAGTCCGCTCTACAACGCCGATATCGTGATCTATGGCATCCTGATCGCCGGCCTCTGGCAAGGCACTGGATTGGTTATGGTTCTGATGCTCGCCGGGCTGCGTGGAATTGATCAGGACATCTGGAAAGCCTCGCGGGTCGACGGAATTCCAGCATGGAAGACCTATCTGTTCATCGTGATTCCGATGATGCGGCCGGTCTTCATCACGACGCTTGTGATCATCGCCAGTGGTATAGTGCGCCTTTATGACCTTGTGGTCGCGCAGACGAGCGGAGGCCCCGGGATTTCTTCGGAAGTGCCCGCGAAATATGTCTACGATTACATGTTCCAGGGACAGAATCTCGGCCAGGGATTTGCGGCTTCCACCATGATGCTTCTGGCCGTTGCGATCGTAATCGTGCCTTG
Organism: Paracoccaceae bacterium; assembly: GCA_965203605.1. GTDB lineage: Bacteria > Pseudomonadota > Alphaproteobacteria > Rhodobacterales > Rhodobacteraceae > JAPOUP01. Next base: position 1,849,927 of record OZ241902.1, read on the forward strand.
GGCCTATCTCGAGTTCGGGAGTCGGAAGCGTGGCTGATGCACCTGCCGGGCATTCCGCCCTGATGGGCGGTCCGCGTGGACCGAAGCCGCGTCGCGCTCTCTCTCGGCGCAACATCTTCATCTACGGCACGCTGATCGTGGTCGCACTCTACTATCTGCTCCCACTCTATGTAATGGTGGTGACCTCCCTGAAGGGAATGCCCGAAATCCGCCTCGGAAATATCTTCGCTCCACCAGTCGAAATTACGTTCGAGCCTTGGGTGAAAGCATGGGCGACAGCCTGTACTGGCCTGAACTGCGATGGCCTTAGCCGCGGTTTCTGGAATTCGGTGAGAATCACCATCCCTTCCGTCTTCGTCTCTATCCTGATCGCAAGCGTCAACGGCTACGCCTTGGCGAACTGGCGGTTCAGAGGTGCCGAGACCTTCTTCACTATCCTGATCTTCGGAGCGTTCATTCCATATCAGGTCATGCTGTATCCGATCGTGATCATGTTGCGGGAGATCGGTCTCTATGGATCACTCTGGGGATTGGTCATCGTGCATACAATTTTCGGCATGCCAATCCTTACGCTTCTGTTCCGGAACTACTTCGTTTCCCTACCTGACGAACTGTTCAAGGCCGCCCGTGTCGACGGAGCCCGTTTCTGGGGTATCTACTTCCAGATCATGCTGCCAATGTCGCTGCCGATCTTTGTCGTGGCGATCATCCTTCAGGTCACTGGAATCTGGAATGATTTTTTATTTGGCGTCGTTTACACCAAACCAGAAACCTACCCGATGACGGTGCAGCTCAACAACATCGTCAATTCGGTTCAGGGTGTGAAGGAATACAATGTCAACATGGCGGCCACTCTGCTTACGGGGCTTGTTCCACTGTCCATCTATTTCGTTTCCGGCAAACTGTTCGTGCGCGGCATTGCCGCCGGCGCTGTGAAAGGCTGACACCCACATGGACTCAAGCATTTCAATCCGAGGGCTCAAACTCAGTTTTGGAACCGTAGAGGTTCTGAAGGATCTCGATCTCGAAGTTGGGCAGGGCGAGTTCCTTGTCCTTCTCGGTTCCTCAGGCTGCGGCAAGTCCACACTCCTGAACTGCGTTGCCGGACTTCTGGACGTCACGGACGGGCAGATTTTCATTAACGGGCGCAATGTGACCTGGGAAGAGCCATCGCATCGCGGAATCGGAATGGTGTTCCAGAGCTACGCCCTCTACCCACAGATTACCGTCGAAGGAAACCTGTCCTTCGGGTTGAGGAATGCGGGAGTACCTCGATCGGACATTGTGCAACGCGTCGCCCGGGCCGCCCGGATTCTTCAGATCGAGCCACTTCTGAAACGGAAACCGGCGGCGCTTTCGGGTGGGCAGCGACAGAGGGTGGCGATCGGGCGGGCGCTTGTACGCGACGTGGACGTGTTTCTATTCGACGAGCCGCTTAGCAACCTCGACGCCAAACTGCGCGCTGACCTCAGAGTGGAAATAAAGCAGCTGCACCAACGCCTCGACAATACGATGATCTACGTGACTCACGACCAGGTCGAGGCGATGACCCTAGCTGACCGCATCGCCATCATGCGCGATGGGAATATCCTTCAGCTTGGCACACCGCACGAGATTTACGGCAAGCCCGCCAACAAATACGTCGCCGAGTTCATCGGCTCGCCGACCATGAATTTCATCATGGGTCAAATTGACATGAACGATGGCCCTGAATTCGTTTCCAGCGCGGTAGGATTCCCGCTTTCCGGGTACATCTTTTCCAGCAATCGAGTGGCGGCAGGTGACGTCTGGTTTGGAATCAGGCCCGAGCACATTCTCACCGGAGAACTCCAAGCGTCTGCCCCTGTTAGGCTGGATGCGCAGGCGGAACTGATCGAGCCTCTCGGCTCGGACACCCTGGTGCGGGCCACGGTCGGCGAATTGCCTATCTGGTTCCGCATGGATGGACAGGCATTGGTGCGGCCAGGAGACAGGTTGCCAATCGGATTCGACCCTGCCCGCGCTTCCATTTTTGACAATGCATCGGAGCACCGTCTCTGAAGCGACAGCAGGAACTCGAATTGGCACCCCTATAGCAACCGAAGGGCAGGAAGAAGACATGGATGTTTCATTTCAGCTTTATTCCGCACGTAACGATACGCCTTGGGAGGGCGTGATCCGGGACATTGCAGAATTCGGTTACACCCAGACAGAGGGTTTTCCGGGCGTCTATAGTGATCCAAAGGGCTTCCGTAACCTTCTGGATACGCACGGCGTGAACATGCCATCGGGCCATTTCCCTCTTGAAATGCTCGAAGATGATCTATCGAAAGTGCTCGCCGTCGCCTCGACGTTGGGCATGTCCCGGATCTACTGTCCTATGCTCGACCCTGCCAGTCGGCCTTCAGACCGAACGGGATGGCAGGCGTTCGCCAGCCGACTTCAGGCAATCTGGGCGAGAGTGCGTGATTCTGGCCTGGAATTTGGCTGGCATAACCATGACTTCGAATTCCGAGCCGGTGCCGATGGCACGATACCGATGCAGGAAATCCTCGAAAGCGCACCCGATATTGGATGGGAAGCCGATATCGCCTGGATTGTTCGGGGCGGGGCGGATCCGATGGATTGGATATCGGATTATGGAGGTCGGATCACCGCTGCCCATGTCAAGGATCTCGCCCCCTCTGGCGGAAACGAGGAGGAGGACGGATGGGCCGATGTTGGCCACGGGACAATGGACTGGCGCAGCTTGATGACTGCGCTTCGTACCGCCGGCTGCAACCTATATGTTGTCGAGCACGACAAACCGTCTGATGCCAGACGCTTTGCCGGGCGTTCCATCGCCGCATTGAGGTCGTATTGAGGCGGATGGCATGAAAGGAGAACTCAAGGTCGGCGTCATAGGGTGTGGCAACATCTCAGCCGCCTACATGGGCCATGCTCCGATGTTTCGCGGCATCGAGCTATGCGCTTGCGCCGACCTTGTTCCAGAAGCGGCGGCGGCGCGAGCCGAGGAATTCAAACTGCAGGCGCTCTCCGTCGAAGACCTTCTGGCGGATGACAGGATTGATCTCGTGGTCAACCTCACAGTGCCAAACGCCCATTTCGAGATATCAAAACAGGTACTTGAGGCAGGCAAGCATCTTTATTCCGAGAAGCCCTTCGTGCTTTCCCTGGAGGAGGGACGGGAACTTGGCCGGATTGCCGACGAAAGGGAACTACGCATCGGTTCCGCGCCAGACACGTTCCTCGGAGGAGCCCATCAACTTGCCAGGGTACTGGTGGACAGCGAGGCCGTCGGTGAGATCAAATCCGGCACCTGCTTCGTCCAGAGTGCAGGCATGGAAATGTGGCATCCGAATCCAGGTTTTTTCTTCAAGCGGGGCGGCGGTCCGATCCTTGATCTTGGGCCCTACTATATCTCCAACCTGGTTCAGCTGCTTGGCCCGGTGACGCGTGTGGCCGCGATGTCGTCCACCGCGTTCGAGTACCGCACGATAACCTCGAAACCGAGGTATGGCGAGAAGATCAGGGTGGAAACGCCGACAACGGTCCATGCGATCATGGAATTCCGTTCAGGCGCCCAAATCATCTACTGCGCCAGTTGGGACGTCTGGAAACATGGACATTCAAATATGGAACTGTATGGCAGCAGCGGGACGCTCTATGTTCCGGATCCCAACTTCTTCGGCGGCGAAGTCCGCATGTCCGAGCGCTCCGCCTTTACGAACGTGGCTCGATCATGGGATCATCCATTCAGCCGCGCGAGGCAGGGAGTGAATGCCAACTACCGCGGCGCCGGGCTGGCTGACATGGCGGTCGCCATGCTGGACGGGAGGCCACATCGCTGCTCGCATGCCTTCGCCCTGCACGCGGTGGACGTGATGACGTCGATCCTCTCTTCGGGCGAGACCGGAAAGTTCATCGACATCATCACCGAATGCGAACGTCCCGCACCGCTTGGTCCAGAAGAGGCGGAGGCGCTACTGGCCTAAGACGGGTTCGGGCTCGAACCATGCATTCGGTTTCGGAAACGGGGAGGACGCGCCATGATTCGCAATCCCATCCTGCGGGGCTTCAATCCAGACCCATCAATTTGCCGAGCGGGCGACGAGTATTATATCGCCACCTCAACGTTCGAGTGGTTTCCGGGTGTGCAGATCCACCATTCCCGCGATCTTGCCAACTGGGAGCTTGCCTGCCGTCCGCTCGACCGGGCCAGCCAGCTCGACATGCGAGGAAATCCCGACTCCGGCGGCGTCTGGGCTCCTTGCCTATCTTATGCCGATGGTCGCTTCTGGCTGGTCTATACGGACGTCAGACGGTTTGATGGAAACTTCAAGGATGCCCACAACTACCTGGTTACGGCCCCAAGGATCGGAGGTCCCTGGACCGATCCAATCTACGTGAATTCATGGGGATTCGACCCATCTCTTTTCCACGACGATGACGGTCGCAGGTGGTTCCTGAACCTTCAATGGAAGCACCTGTCCCAATCTGTCGGTGGGTCGCCAAAACATCCGGCCTTCGATGGCATCCTTTTGCAGGAATGGACATCTGATACCAAACCAAATTAATAATGTGCCCAGAACAAAGATTGAACATCATGCTGTGTGACACGGCAATATTCTGCGTGTGACCGGTGGCGCCGTCCTGTATCCTGTGCCTTGGAAACATGCATAAGGAGAGAACGGCATGCCTGCGAAAGTCATGGTGTCGCGCACCGACCACACACCCGAACAACTACGCGAACTGGCCCGGAAACACAAGTTCCGCGACTGCCGCCGCCGGATGCGCGCGATCGCGCTGGTCACCGGGGGCAGGCTATCGCGGACCGAGGTGGCCTCCGCCGCCGGCGTGGGCGTCCGGACGCTCCGCGACTGGGTTGTCCGTTACAACGCCGACGGCCCCGGCGGCCTGCGGGACGCCGCCCGGCCGGGGGCGCCGCCGAAGCTGGACGGCGGACAGGCGGAGGAGGTCGTGTCGTGGCTGGATGGGGGGCCGGACCCCGACGCGGGCGGGCCCTCCCGCTGGACCGTCGCCGACGTCCGGAGGCGGATCGCGGGCAGCTTCGGGGTGGCGTACACGCTGGAGGGCGCGCGCCAGCTGGTGCGGAGGCTGGGCTTCCGGCACATGTCCCCGCGGCCCGTCCACCCGAGGGCGGACCCCGCCGCCCGGGAGGGATTCCGCAGGGATTTCAGCCGGTTGGCCCGTAAGGCGGTGCCCGACGGGGTGGCCCCGGAGGATGTGCTCGTCTACTTCCAGGACGAGGCGCGGGTGGGACAGAAGGGCATGCTGTCGAGGGTCTGGGCGCGGAAAGGGACGCGCCCGCGCGTCGTGCGGGACCACCGGTACGGATACGTGTACCTGTTCTCCGCCGCCTGTCCCGCCACCGGCGACGCGGTCGGGCATGTCTGCGACAGGGCCAACACCGGGGAGATGAACCGGCACCTCCGGGAGATCGGGGAGCGGGTCCCCGCCGGAAAGCACGCCCTGGTGGTCCCCGGCGGCGCGGGCTGGCACCGGTCGAAAGACCTGGGGATACCGGACAGCGTCTCCCTGCTCCGGCTGCCGCCCTACAGCCCGGAACTGAACCCGGTGGAGACGGTGTTCTCCGTCCTGAAGCACCGGCATTTCGCCAACCGGGTGTTCGAAAGCGCGGAGCATGTCCGGGAGGTGGTCGAGCGCGTCTGGGACGCCTTCATCGGCCGGAAGGGCGAGATCACGCGGATCACCACGAGGGAATGGGCGGTGCCGTGAGATCAGGGGCGCCTATCGGCAATGATTTATTTGGTTTGGTATGAGCATGGTCTGGTGGGCGAAGTCAGAAAGATCTTTTCCGGTAGCCCGTTAGGTCTGGCCGAAGCGCCTCATCTGTTCAAACGGAATGGGTGGTACTACCTGACTGTCGCGGAAGGTGGCACGGGATACCGCCATGCTGTCACGATGGCACGCTCCCGCTCGATACATGGCCCGTATGAACTTCATCCGGACAGACATCCCATTACGGCCAAGGACCACCCCCAACATCCGCTCCAGAGAGTCGGTCATGGACAGATCGTGGAGACCCCGGAAGGGGAGACCTACCACACATTCCTATGTTCGAGACCGCTTCCAGGCCGTCGCTCGCCGTGTGGCCGCGAAACGGGAATCGTGAAGTGCCGTTGGGGCGAGGACGATTGGCTCTACACCGAAGACGGCAGTCCGGCGCCACCAATGGACTTTCCCTCCCTGACGTCGGTCGAGACTCGGCCGGCTCGGCCGGTCCAACGGCGATTCAGTGGAGATGGGCTCCCACCGGAATTTCAATGGCTTCGGACACCGGTTCCCGATCGGATTTTTCAATTGACAGGGAATGTCCTGAGACTGTTCGGACGTGAGAGCATCGGCAGCTGGTTTGACCAGGCACTGGTCGCTCGCCGTCAGGAACATCTGTCGTACCGAGCAGAGACACTTCTGAGTGCATTCGAGCCGACTGGATACCAGCAGGCCGCAGGAATCGTGACATATTACAACAGGCACAAATTCCATTTCGCTGCGGTGAGCTGCAACGAGGGATTTGGCCGCTGCCTGACAGTTCTGTCCTGTCCCGGTGATTGGCCAGAAGGCCGCCTTACCTTTCCCTGCGATCCTGTCAAAATCGATGACGGACCGGTCAACCTTGCCGTTGAGGTCGATCGAGGCGCACAGCGGTTTCACTGGAGACAGACCGGCCCGTGGGTCCCTTTGGGCCCGGAACTCGACGCGAGTGTGATTTCCGACGAGGCGGGGCGGGGCGAACACGCTTCGTTCACCGGCGCGTTCGTGGGAATGGCGACATTTGACATTTCCGGGCGCGGTAGCCCTGCTGACTTCGCAACCTTCACCTATGAGCCGAAGTGCGAACAATGATGGCTGAGATTTCGACACCTGGCATGGCGGTGTTGAATCTCAAGTCGTCTTGTTCCTTCTGGAACTGTACTTCAATACCGACGGCAGTCCGGTATTACCATATGCCAGAACCGGACATCGGCGGCACTTTTCGCTGTATCGACGCCAGCGGGTAAACGGCAGTGGCTTTTGATCCATGTTCGGATCTCCGGCGACCTCCTGAATGCCCCAGGGCCACAGCCTCGATCTTGCCACAGGAAGTGATGAAACCGCCGTTGACATATCTGTCCGGCAGCAAACGTTGGCATCAACCAACTCCAGGACCCTAAAGATCAACGCGGAAGCGGCCTGATGGTCACTTTCGCAGATAGTTCCCCATGAACTATGTGTCCCTGCGCTCGATCCTGCAGACCGGATCGCCGACCGGAACGTCATCGCCTTCCTCGACGAGATGCTCCAACATGACGCCTCCGCAAGGCGCTTCGTACTCACTGGTCACTTTCTCGGTTTCAACGTCGTAGAGTATATCCCCTTCCTTGAAGGCCGCCCCCGGCTCGACACGCCATGCGACAAGCGTGCCTTCCTCCATGTTCATGGAAATGCGGGGCATCTTCAGCGAAACCCTCATGCTCAATCCTCCCCTACCGACGGCCTTTCAAGGAGCGCCCGCACGGATGATGCAATGCTTGCCTCATCTGGAATCAGCGCCTTCTCGATCGGAGGCGAATATGGCAGCGCAACGTCCGGCACGGTCACGCGCTTGATTGGGGCCTTCAACGCGTCAAAGCATCTATCCGCGGTGATTGCAGCAATATGCGAAGCGGCCGAACAGGTATCCCGGCTTTCGTCTACGATGATCAATCTGCCCGTCTTCCGCACCGATGACAGAATCGCATCCGCGTCGAGGGGCACCATCGTGCGTGGGTCGATGACCTCGACAGAAATGCCGTCCTTGGCAAGCCGCTGGGCGGCGCGGACCGCCGGGCGCACCATCGCACCAATTGCAACAAGCGTCAGTGCGTCTCCTTCGCGAACAATGGCCGCCTTACCAAGTTCAAGAATGTGTTCTCCATCCGGCACTTCACCCATCTCGCCGCCGCGGCCGGCAGCCTGCAAAAAGACGACCGGATTGGGATCGCGGACCGAGGCACGAAGCAACCCCATGGCATCCGCCGGCGTGGCCGGAGTCACCACCTTGAGGCCACCAAGGTTCATGAACATCGGGTGCATGCTGTCCGAATGCTGCGCGGCTGCCGAGCGACCGCCGCCATAGACGCCCATATAGACGATCGGCAGGCTGATCTGGCCAGCAGTCATATATCGCAGTTTCGCCGCCTGATTGGCGATGGAATCGAAGCCGGTATACATGAAATTGCCAAACATCATATGGCACACGACTCTGTAGCCTGCCGCCGCTGCCCCTACCGCCATCCCACTCATCACGGTTTCCGAGATTGGCATGTTGCGGACACGTTCGGGCCCGTACTTCTCCAGCAATCCCCGCGTGTCACCAAACAGGCTAATCTCAACATCCTCGCCAAAGAGGATTACCTTCGGGTCTCTGGCCATCTCTGTGTCGAGCGCCTCGTTGATGGCATGGATCATCCGCTTCTTGGCCATATCCGAGACTCTCTCAGGCGAACATGAATTTCGTCGATTGCTCGACGCAGGGCAATGGCGAGGATTCGGCAAACTCGACAGCGCCAGCCACTTCGGCCCGGATGTCCGCGTCGATCCGGTCAAGATCTTCCTGCGTTGCCTGCCCGGCTTCAAGCATGCGGGCGGCAAGCGCCGGGATTGGATCACGTCTGGCCCACTCGGCGATCTCCTCCTCGCTTCGGTAGGAACCACCCAGGAACGTGACCTCGGCCTCCACATGGCCGCGCAGTCGATAGGTCCGCGCCTCGACCAGTGTTGGTCCTTCGCCGTTGCGAGCCCGTGCGATGGCGCGGGAGGCGCACTGATATACTGCTATGATGTCGTTCCCGTCGACCTCTTCGTGAGCGGCACCGTATGGCTTCGCCCGATCGACAATTCGACCGGCAGTCACGGTCGATGATGGAGAGAACTCTGAAAAGCCGTTGTTCTCACATACAAAAACAACGGGAAGTTGCCAAAGAACAGCAACGTTCAATGCTTCGCATAGAACACCTTGGTTGGCAGCACCATCGCCGAAGAACGCAACCGCCACGGCACCCTTGCCGTCCAGCTTCGCGGCCCACGCCGCACCGGTTGTGATCGAAATTCCTGCTCCGACAATTCCGTTCGCGCCAATGATACCCTTCGAGAAATCCGCCACATGCATCGAGCCACCATGACCTTTGCAGATTCCGGTTTCGCGCCCATAGACCTCGGCCATCAGGAGGTTCGTGTCTCCTCCCTTGGCCAGAAAATGTCCGTGGCCGCGATGCGTGGACGCTATCCAGTCGCTGTCATCAAGCTGCGAGCAGACCCCGACGCCGACGGCTTCCTGACCAATGTAGAGGTGCACGGGCCCTGGAAGCCGACCCGAGCGGCTGTCGTTGCCAAGCTGCTCCTCAACGCGGCGAATGCGCAGCATGTCGCGGTAAAGTGTCTGCATCTCTTCTGAAGAAAAGTTGATTCTGGAAGAGGTGGTCGGCTCCATTCTTTCAGCTCCGGTTTGCTGTTTCAGCTCTGGGATGATGGGGAAAGGAGAGAGTCCCGTTCGGAGTCCCTCTGTATTGTGATGCCATCGACCGCCAACCTAGAACCGGTGACAACCCCCTATCCGCTTCCGCGGGAAACGCGGTGCCGTGCGCGATTTCATCCGGGCCATTCCGGCGTGCTCGCCGTCGTCTGCCACCAGAGCCCTTTCTGTCGAATATCCCGACATCCGCACGATCAAGGAGCGTCTTTGTCGGAACACAACCGGGCATGATCGCATCAATCCCAATTCGATCGCGGACGGTCTCCAGCGCCAACAACTCGGCAAGTCTGAGGGTCGCCTTCTTCGCGCTTACGCAATTGAGCCGACAGTACCGGGCCGGCCCGGCAATTGCAGACGAAATGTTATCGGTCCGCCCAATCCACGCCTCATGCGTTGGGAAGGTTACCAGTCGTGAGCAGCTGACCGCGTCACGCTCGCGGACCGCAAGCATCCGACCACGATTCCTTAGCGGCAACGCCGTGATCCAAACGATTCGCTGCGACATGATCTTGGCGATTGCAGCCAATGTCGTACCCTTTGTTGCGTCGGCAATCAATGGAGCCGCCAAGCGTGCGCTTTCATCATCGAAGTCAACCTCAACGACCCTGCAACGGTTGGCAGTGAATCGCCCCAAACTTGCGGAGCCAATGCTCACCGCGGCTCCGGCCATTTCCAAAACCGCATTTGCGGAAATCGACACGCCCTGATCCCATTTCTGTCCTGAAGTGATGTTCGAAATGCTGATTACAGCTAGCAGGAAACGTGCTACATATCTAGATGTTTAATCCAATCCACCGCGAACTGCATTCTTCCATTTGGCTTTGGTCGGAAGGTACACGCAGGCCCGCGCCGCGTATGTCCGTGTATGGCTCCACGAGACCGGGACATGTACTACCGGGCGGTCTATCAGGTCTGTCTAGCCGGAACTTCAGGGGCTTCGGCAAATGGTTTTCACGTCCAGACCGTCGGTTTTCAACGGTTTTTCGGCTGGACCGGCTCCGTTGCGTCTGTCATCCTTATGGGAACCTGCTGGTCCGGTCGGACCCCGAGGAGCTGGAACGCCCGCTTCCGCGGCGCGGTCGGTGTGGTGACGGCGGGCAGGAGGCTGTCGCCCTGCCCTGGCAGGCGCAGCTGGTTCAGGACCACGGGCGGGAGGTCGGCGGGCGGCGCGCGCAGGCTGTGGACCGGCAACCCGTCGGCGGTGCGCCTCCTGCCGGCCTTCGCCCTGGCCCCCTCCGGGACCCCGGCCGCCTCCACCGGCGGGTTCCGCTGCGCCCGCGCACCCTCCCGGCCGTCGTCCCCGGAAAGGACCGGCGCGGACGGCGGCGCATGTGCCACCCGGCATACAGGGCCAGCATGCACGGGAACACATGGCCGCGGACATGGTCCGCCGGGTATACGTGTACCGGACGGATCCGGAGGTCGCCCCTCCCGTTCCGGAACGCCCGCCCGCCCGTCGCCAGACTCCTGTACGCCTCCACGGCGGCCTCCGTTCCGGTCGCCTCCGCGTCCAGGCTGGTGCGGATGGGGTGGACGCCGCCGGGCCGCGCCCCGGCGGCGATCCTGTCCTCCCGGCGGCGCCAGGGGATGCCGCCGTCCGTGACGGTGATGCCGGAGTGTTCCGCGACCTTCCTCCGGTTGGCGTCCCGGCCCACCCGGCGGTCGACCGTCCGCCGGTCCTTCAGCCGTCCCGGGCGCACCGACGCGGCGACCCTCTCCAGCGTCCCCCCGGTGGCCCCGGGGAGCTCCCCGCGCCCGCGCACCCTCCCCTCCCGCAACCGGGGGCTGGGGCAGACCATCAGCCGCCCGCCGGGAAAGTCCGGGCCGGTGACCTCCGCCACCGCGTCGGGGCCCGGCGCCTCCGGCTCCAGCGGGGCCGGGGCGTCCGCGCCCCGCTCCAGCGGTTTCCCTATGTCCCGCCTCTTCAGGGAGGGGATCCAGCCGAGCCCCGCCGGCTCCGGATCCTCCCGGATCCTGGCCGTGGTGGGCATGCCCCCGTCACCCACGGGCGCCACCCGGTCGATGCGGAGGCGCCTGCGGACCCTCCCGACCTGCGGCGCGACCGTGGACGGGTCGGACATGTTGCCCGCGAACACTTCCACCGCCACCGGGCAGCCGCCGGCGGCGACCGGGAGCCGGTGGGTGATCCGCATTTTGCCTTTCTTTCCGTCACGGCTGTGGCCGAAGGCCGCGGGCGGGCGGCACCGCCCCTCGTGGTGGGGGCCGCCCACGCCATGCAGGATCAGGGCGCCGCCGCCTTTCAGGCGCCGGTTGGCCAGGCTCCGCCCGATCCAGGGCTGGCGCACCAGCAGCCAGCCGGGCATGCCCGGCATCCCGTTGCCGGTGACCGCCCCCGGCCCGGAAGCCCCCGGTGACCGTCGGCGGCAGCTCCGGCAGGTTGGCGATGGTCCTCCTGCGGACGCGCTTTCCCCCGCGCCAGGCCTGGCGGAGCGGGATGGCGGGCTTTCCGGCCTGGTTAGGGATCGATTCGATGCTGAGGGCCATGGCGGACATCCGTTATGGGAACCGGACTTTCCATCCTGGAACATGAAGCCGCCATGATGCCAGGCGGCCATCGCGGAAAAAAGCTTCCACGGGCTCTTTCCGGGAGGTGCCCGGAATCCGTCTCCGCACCCGTCATGACAACGGAAGTGCGGGACTCCTTCACCAATCCGATCAAACCATCGTTTCATCACAAAGCGTTACGCGAAAAAAGCATGCTGGAAGTTCCGCCTAGCGCAAGCCCCTCTGCGGACCTTATACCTGTCGCCACCGCGTCGCATGTTGCAACGCTTCTGAGGATCCGATTTCCTTCAGGTCCCTTTGCCCAGAACACCAACGACCAGCAATGGCGCTCGGTTTCGGTGTCGTTTGCGGATACCCGAACCGCGCATTCGTCAAGGTGATTTCGAAAACGCCGATCCGTGCCTTGGGCTTGGTGAGCGGATGTCCTTCGGCGCCTTCCGGAATTGGTGTCGGCAGTTACTCAAAGGAGCGCGATTTCGGCTGTAGGCCACGCCTTTCTGAGCGCGGTATGGGCTCTGTCGGTTTGCTGCCGGAGGTGCGCAGGAGGTGGCTGGTTTGTTCAGGCCGGTGTTTCGGCTCGATCAGGCCGGGCGACAGAAACCCTTGGCACGAATCACTTAATGGGAACGTGCAGCGGGCAAGGCAGTGATTCCGGTTCGAAACCTCGCGGACATCGAGAACGAGTTTCACGAAGCCTCCCGCAGAGAAATGCGGTCGTAGACGCGCTCGCCGGCCAGCGAACGATGAGCGAAAACCAGACAGGCACGTATATCCTCGGGCTCGAGAAAGGGATATTCGCTGAGTATGGTTTCTTGACTGTTTCCCGCCGCCAGTTTCCCCAAGACATGCTCCACAGCAATGCGCATGTCGCGGATGATCGGCTTGCCACCGAAGATATCGGCCCGCACGGTGATGCGGTCCAGCAGTTCGGTTTCTTCCATCACGTCTTCTTCCTTTACTCGGGCTGTCTGTCCTCGCCAGCTGGCTGGCAGCGATACGGATTGTCGTTTTCTCACTTCGGCAAGTCCAGCGGAATAGCGTCCAACACCCGCTTCTCGCGACTGCCACGCGGGTAGAGCGCGGAGTGCGCATTGGCGAGGCGCAGGAAATCAGGCCCGCGTTCCTGTACCGAAGGCATCAGCGCCCCCCAAGGCGTTGGCATGGCCACCTAACCTGCATCGGCATGGTGGCATGAACGTGGTTGAGCACTGCCGCATCCAGCGAAAGGACAGCCCTCGGCCGTCGCTGGAGCGGCGGGGGACAGCGATACCTTGCAGCCAGTCATAAAACCTCCCGAACGAAACACCCGTTCCACTACCAAAGTCACGTACCTCAAGCTGGAAATCGGCGCCATACGGAGCATGGGATCACGTTGAACCCGGTGCCAGCGCTTCGACAGTCACGGCGCTTCGAGCGCTCTCAATGACCAAGGACCATTGCAGGTGACGACTCTTTGGTCTACCCAAAGATCGATCCACCGCATTTATGGAGCCACCTGCCGACCTACATATGCAAGTCAAATGACGTTGAGTTGGGACGATGGTCTTCAGCGAGCCTAGCGGTACATCGTGTGGCGATACGCACGATGATTCCGTGAACCCGCCATTCCGGAAATTCAGTCTGAGCCGGAAAACGTCGATACCGCTCAAGACCTTCCGGCCTCAGCGAAGGCAATCCTGAGCATCGGGACATTCAAATTCGATGACTATTGCAGGCAAGCGAGTGGATGATAGGAGATCTGGAATGACACACCCATTGGTCACAGAAATGGATGTCGCCTCGTACCAATCAGATGGCGTGGTGTTGATCCGGGGATTATTCGCATCCTTCATTGACGCGCTTCGAAGAGGCGTAGCACACAACATGGAGTCCCCCGGCCCTTACGCCGCGGAGAATCTCAAGGAAGGCGAACAGGGACGGTTCTTCGATGACTACTGCAACTGGAAGCGGATTTCCGAATTTGAGGAGGTCGTCAATGCCTCGGCCGCTGCTGAGGTCGCGGCCGAACTAATGCGATCGGATCGCGTCCAGATGTTCCATGACCATGTGCTGGTGAAGGAACCCGGGACCTCCAAGCCAACGCCATGGCACCAAGATGGACCCTATTATTTTGTCGAAGGCCAGCAGACGCTCAGTTTCTGGACGCCGCTGGATCCGGTCGACTCCGCATCACTGAGGTGCGTGGCCGGATCGCATCTCTGGCATCAACCGGTCCTTCCGACGAGATGGTTGGCCGAGACGAGCTTCTATCCGGACAAAGACACCTATCAACCGGTCCCAGACCCCGATTCCGACGGCATGGACATACGGGAATGGAACATGGAACCCGGTGATGCCGTGGCCTTCAATTTCATGACATTGCATGGTGCGCACGGAAACGAAACTCCGATGAGACGACGGGCCTTTTCCCTGAGATTGGTGGGTGACGATGCTCGATATGTCTCGCGGCCGGGCCGGACATCGCCTCCGTTTCCGAACCATGGAATGCAGGACGGCGATCGCCTGCGGGAGGATTGGTTCCCGGTCCTGCTTGATCTAACCGATTGAGGACCGAAGCTGAAAGTGCTGAAAGGCAGAACCGACAAATGATTGGGAGAGTAAACCTCATGTTCAGAAAGAGCCTGCTGGCTCTCGCCATATTTGCTCAGCCAGCATTTGCGGAGAGTCTTCCCGAACCGATTCTCTGTTATCAGGCCAGCACCAATGCCAAGGATATCGAAGCCTATATGTCCTGCTTCACCGCCGACGCTGAAATGATCGACGTTTCCCGTACCTTTTCGGGCAAGGACGCAATTCGTGCCTGGACGTTGCGTGAGGTCATTTCCAATGGCGAAACCTTCAGGCATCGCAAAATCCTGGAGCAGACGACAGGATATGCGAAGACGGAAGTGAACTGGTTAAGTTGGGTCGTTCACTATACATATTGGTGGAATGATAGCGGCAAGATCATCCGAATGTCCCTTCAATACGCAAACTGAGACGAAGCCGTGAAACGTGCGCTTGTGACCGGAGCCAACCGCGGCATTGGGTTCGCCATCGCCGAGGAGTTGTCAGCCAAAGGATATGAGGTTCTGCTCGGTTCCCGAGACCCGGATGCGGGCAGACGCGCAGCGACCCGGATTGGCTCGATCCCGATCCAGCTGGACGTGGCAAGTCAGGACAGCATTTCCCGTGCTGTCAAGGACATGGGACCGGTTGACATACTCGTTAACAACGCGGGCGTTCTGGGTTCAGGAGGCGTTCTGGACGATCCGGACGACTTCACGGAGTCGATGAACGTCATGGTTCGAGGCCCGTTCCTCTTAATGCATCACCTGACCCCGCATATGGTCTCGCAGCGCTATGGTCGCATCGTCAACGTCTCTTCAGGATGGGGCGCATTTTCGGATGGCGTCACCGGACCAGGCGCTTACGGCGTCGCCAAAGCCGCACTCAATGCGTTGACGGTTTCTGCGGCACGGGCATTGGCAAATGCAGTAAAGGTGAACGCAATGTGTCCGGGATGGGTTCGCACACGCATGGGTGGTGCGGGCGCAAGTCGGTCGGTGGAGCACGGTGCGGAAACGGCGATCTGGCTGGCGACACTGGACGAAAACGGCCCTACCGGCGGATTCTTCAGAGACAGACGTTTGATCGAGTGGTGAACCTAGCAGCCCAATGTTATGGGATGATGCCAAAGGCTCCTACTGCAATTATGGAAACCCTCGTAGCCAAGCTGCTGAATTGCCTGTGACAGATGGGTGATTGTCTCTCTTGTTACTGCGATGCAGACCAATGCCTGGAGGCCGAACGTGCCGGAAATCGTCATCGGCCCTGCGCTGCACACCTCCGACTACGCGATTGACTTTGTTGCCGACCTTGTCTCATAGCCAGATTGATCAAGGTCGGTACTCATTGCCACAGAACCCCTGCCGCGACAGGTGGCAGGCGGGCCAAAGCCTGAAGGGTATCTCGACAAGCCAATCATCGCTTCATATTCTTCCGGACGACGGCATCGGTTACCAAGCCTGGCAATTGACGCGCTGGCCTGAGCAATTCGATGTCATCGTGACCTGAGGACCGTTAGGGACCCTTTGCCGGACTTGAGACAATGCTGAATGATCTGCTGGAAATGCTGCCTTGGCCTGATTGGAAGTTGGGATGGAAGACGGTCACCCCAACGCGCCCTACCAACAGGCGCTCGGTTCGGCACCGAGCAATTCAGTAAAGGAAAGGTCAATCCAATTGCCTATTGAGCTTGCGATGGCTTACGACTTGAGCTCTCACAAGAGCCACGAAGCCACCCATCGTGAACGGGTGTTAAAGGCGGTCCCGGCCTGCGGTCTCGACATGCCCAACTTCATGCGGCCTGAACGCGGGCCGCGAGCCTCCACATCCGAATTGAACGGTGTGGCAGGCTTCAAGCCAAGCGTCGGCTTATGAGAGACGCCCAGCAAGCCAAACTCCGCGGAATTGCTGTCGCATTTCTGGGCTTTGCCGCGTTTTCGACACATGATGCCGTGATAAAGTTCCTCGGCGTCAGTTACGCTCCGTTCCAGATTCTGTTTTTCAGTGTCCTGCTCAGCTTCCCGTTCGCAACGTTCATGCTTCTGCGCGACAGGGAAGTCGGTACGCTAAGGCCGCGCAATTCAGGATGGGTAGCAGTGCGGACCGCTGCAGCGGTATTGACCGCCGCTTCCGCGATCTTTGCGTTTTCGACCCTTCCGATCGCGCAGGTCTACGCGTTCATATTCACTGCTCCGTTTCTGATCACGATCATGTCCATACCGGTGCTGGGTGAGAACGTCGGCGCCCATCGTTGGGCAGCCGTCCTACTCGGCTTGGCGGGCGTGCTGATTGTCCTGCGCCCAGGCGTTGAGCCATTTACAGTCGGACATGTTGCAGCCCTAACCGCAGCCGCCGGAAGCGCCCTGGTTTCAGTCATAACTCGGAAAGTCGGGCGCGAGGAGCGTGCGGCCGTGCTCATGCTTTACCCGATGATGACCAATGTCGTACTTATGGGCGCGGTCCTGCCGTTCGTCTATCGCCCCATTCCGATCGAGCACATAGGGTTCTTCGCCCTTGTGGCGTTTCTTGGATACGGTGGCGGGCTTCTCATAATTGCCGCTTACAGGCTCAGCGATGCAGCTGTCATCGCGCCAATTCAGTATTCCCAGATCATCTGGGGTGCTGGTTTGGGCTTGCTGTTCTTTGCCGAGGTGCCTGACTTCATGACGGGACTGGGCGCCACCGTGATCATTGCCTCAGGAATTTATGTGGTGGTCCGCGAAAATTTGGGTGGCCGGTCGAGAAACACTCCAGTGCTTCGCACCCGCACGCGGACTGGCGCGGCCTCCTCTCCCAATATAGGTGCCATGCTTCGAACTCGAGCCAAGCGCATGCCGCCTGATCACGACCTACCTGCAGGGCCACCCAAAGATGATTGATCTCGACATTCGCCGGAACGGGGTTCAAGCCATTAGGGCACTTGTCTTCGGATCAACGACCCGCAATCCGCTGGATGACTTATACCAAACCAAATAAATCATTGCCGATAGGCGTCCCTGATCTCACGGCACCGCCCATTCCCTCGTGGTGATCCGCGTGACCTCCCCCTTCCGGCGGATGAAGGCGTCCCGGACGTGCTCGACCACCTCCCGGACGTGTTCCGCGCTTCCGGACACCTGGTTGGGGAGGTGCCGGTGCTTCAGGAGGGGGAACACCGTCCCGCCCGGGTTGAGCTCCGGGCCGTGGGCGGCAGCCTGGGCAGGGAGACGCTGTCCGGTATCCCCAGGTCCTTCGACCGGTGCCGGCCCGCCCCGCCGGGGACCACCAGGGCGCGCTTTCCGGCGGGGACCCGCCCCCCGGTCTCCCGGAGGTGCCGGTCCGTCTCCGCGGTGCTGGCCCTGCCGCAGACATGCCCGACCGCGTCGCCCGTCGCGGGGCAGGCGGGGGGGGGGGACAGGTACAGGTGTCCGTACCGGTGGTCCCGCACGATGCGCGGGCGCGTCCCCCTCCTCGCCCGGACCCCCGGCAGCATGCCCTTCCGCCCCACCCGCGCCCCGTCCTGCAGGTACACGGGCACGTCCTCCGGGGCCACCCCGTCGGGCACCGCCTCACGCGCCAACCGGACGGAATCCCCGCCGAATCCCTCCCGGGCGTCGGGGTCCGGCCCGTCCTCCAGCCACGACGCGACCTCCCTGGCCGGCCCGCTTTCCAGCTTCGGCGGAGCCCCCGGCCGGGCGGCGTCCCGAAGGCCGTCCAGGCCACCGGCGTTGTACCGGACGACCCGGTCGCGGAGCGTCCGGGCACCGACGCCCGCGCCGGAGGCCACCGCGGCCCTGGACAGCCCGTCCTCCATGACCGGGGCGATGGCGCGCAGCCGGCGGCGGCAGCCGCGGAACCTGTGTTTCCGGGCCAGTTCGCGTAAATGTCCGGGTGTGTGGTCGGTGCGCGGGACCATGACTTTCGCAGGCATGCCGTTCTCTCCTTCCGCCTGTTTCACAGACACAGGATACAGGACGGCGCCACCGGTCACACGCAGAATATTGCCGTGTCACGCAGCATGATGTTCCACTTTTGTTCCTGGGTCTTTATTTATTTGGCTTGGTATTACATGAAGTTCGGCTATTGAGAGTCGAAGGTTGACGACATCATTGTCGAGCGCTGCATCTTAACACACCAGATCATGGATTGAGTAGAAATGTCAGTTGAGAACATCACGCCTCTTTCCCTCGGCGCTGTCATCGCAAGTGCACATAACCGGACGGCTAAAGTAGGTCAACGATGACTGACGGGAACCAACCTACGCATTCGCCGTGATGGCACCCTCCTCCAATTTGTGGATTGAAATGGATAACGCATCATGGTCTCGAATTCTGCGCCAAGGTATCAGGCCGGGAAGTTGATTGCTCGGCGCTACTCATCCGGAACAGTTCATCGCAGTCAGGTGATCGACATGTGGGCCCAAGTATCGTCCGACATCTACCGCCACTGCATGTGCGTAAAATTGTAGGCGCATTTTTGACCCTTGCCCAACGCAGCGCCGTATAGGTCGAAATCGACGGTGATGAGCGGTCGTTCTTCGGTAATGGCTTCCAACAGCGCGGCGTCCGTCAAGCCAAGCCTGGCGAATTTTCGATTCCTTACCGCCACCCGACTATTTACATAAACCTCTTTGGCCTGATCAATAAGCAATTTTAGCTGTTCCATAAATCGGATGTCCTGCGAACTGTTCAATAAATTTGACACTTCGGCAAGCGTATTGGGAGTGACGAAAACTCCGTTTAGTGAACTTATTATGTCAACGAGACGGTCATAATCTTCCGTCCGAAATCGCCGGGTTCTCCTATGTTTTTCGACTAAAGAACGATTAACACTGCCTACGAGCAGAAGTACAAGCAGGTTAGCATCGACAAATGCACTTGACGGAGACATCAAATCAATTCAAGGATGCCAAAGTACGATGAGTCATGGAATTGACTTCGCCCGAAAGATCATCAATTTCAATTACCTTGAAAGAACGTTTCTTCCATCTAGCCGATTCTCCATCCGCCGCAACGTTCAAAGCCGCAGCAAGTCCCAAGTGCTCATCCCAAGGTCGAAAGAAGCCAATGGTCACCTCCCAAACTTTTTTGTACTCATCAAACTTGACCTCCTCAACACCGATATGTTTAGCAGGCTCATCCTCATAGAGGTCAGCGACATACACCTTCGCCGCCTGTACTGCTTCCTTGACATTCATATTCGAACTCACTCTCAAGCTTCTTGATGCGCTCACCTCAACCGCCATTGTGGTCTACTGTCCGTCGACGACGCTTCAGTAGGTATATACAAACTTTCATGTGAAATAAATAGATGTTCGTCACTTTCACACCCAGAAGCGAACCCGTTCCCCCTCAGTACCTGTCCATTGTTGGGATGAGTGACTGATGTCTCCAACCGAGGTTTGGCGGCATCCGATCAGAATTGAGGAAGGCAGAAAGTGTCATGACTGGACACAGGTTGCGCAGATTTAAAGCGGCACTGGCGATAGGTTCCAGCTTCGACACATCCACGCCACCCGCGTTCGTTGCTCCAATGCGGACGTCGAGAGCTTCTGACAAACTGAGACCAGTGGCCAATTTCGGCAAAACCATCGCCCTTCCTGTCGGTCCCCTGACAGAATCAGGCAAAAGGTCCGAACTCGCCCATCACCGACGAGACACCAACAGGGGGCGTGACCCGGCGCCAACCCCATTGCCAAAAATCCCACCGCAGATATGGTCGGAAAGCTGGCTTCCAACGTGCTTGGACGCAACATAATGTGGACGGCGGGATGACACCCTTGTATATTAGCCCCATTCCAGTCCGAAGTGCAACACCAGTGGCGGTGGTGACCGGTTCCGCTGCCGCATGATGTTGCGGATCGGCCAGGAAGCGGCGACAGTCCCCTTGTCGGGAAGAGGGAGACCGCCATGCCCGAGGGCCAGCGCCACCTGACCCATGGGGAGAGATGCCGGATCGGCGCGCTGAAGGAAAGCGGGCTGTCGAACGGGGCGGTCGCGGCCCGTCCGGGCCGTGACCGCCCGTCGGTCTGGCGGGAGCTGCGCCGGAACGGCGGGGATTCGGGCTACAGCCCCGGCGAGGGGCGGGGGAAAGCGGAGGTGCGCCGCAGCGGGGCGTCCAGTGTCCCCCGGAGGATGACGGCGGAGCGCCGGGCGGGCGTCGATGGGTTGCTGGAGGAGGGCTGGAGCCCGGAGCGGATCGCGGGACGGCTCTGGCTGGAGGGCGGCTGGGCGGTGGGCCGCCAGTGGACATCCGGGTATCCGAGGCCGACAGGAAGGCGGGCGGCGGGCTGTTCCCGCTGCTGCGCCGCCGCGGCGGAAAACCGAACTGGAGGGGCGGGCGGCACTCGGGCCGGGGCCACATCCCGGGCCGGGTGGACATCTCCGGGAGACCTGCGGAGGTGGAGAGCAGGGAGCGTGTGGGCGACCGGGAGGCGGACACGATCATCGGGAAAGGCCACAGCGGGGCGGTGGTCTCCCTTGTGGACCGCGCCCCGGAATACACGTATTCACGGAGGGCTGGCCGGCGCACCTCGGCTGCGGTCTCCGCCGCGATGCCGGCGATGCCGCGGCCGTCCGACACCCCCGTCCACACGATCACGGCGGACAACGGCAGGGAGTTCGCGGACCACGCCGGCGTGGCGGAGGCGCTGAAGGCCGGGTTCTTCCTCCCAACCCCCCAGCACTCCCGGGAGCGGGGCCAGACCGGGCACACGACGGGCTGGCGCGGCGGTACCTGCCGAAGGGGACGGACCTGCGGGCGGTCAGCGACGATGAGGTGGGACGGGTGCAGGACCGCACGGGCGCGCGACCGCGCAGGGTGCCCGGCTACCGGACGCCCGACGGGGTGTTCCGCCAGACCCGCCCTCCCTGACACCGCCGGCCCGCCCGCCTCCAGACGGCGCGGATGGCCGCGCCGGAAGGGGGTGGACAGGATTCCGCCGTCGCGGCCGTCCGGGCTCCGGTCGGACGCGACCCGCCCCGGCGGCGGTCCTGCGCCGTCCGGAAAGCGCCGATAGGCTCTCCCGCGAAGGGACTCCAGCCGTCCCGGGCCCGGAATCACCGGCGCCAGGGGGCCGGAAATCCCGCCTTCCGGCCATTTCCCCGCCCGGGCGGGGAAAATGGCCGGTGTTGCACTTCCGACTGGAAGTGGGGTTATTCCCTTCCATTTCCCATCAGGAACGTCCATAATGATCAAAACATAATCCGGCAGAGCAGTCCAATGCCCGATGATCTTCTTTCCCGCCCGTCATCCCACGAGTCATACGATGCGTCGTCGATCGAGGTGCTCGAAGGACTGGAACCGGTTCGCAAACGACCCGGAATGTACATCGGTGGAACCGACGAGCGCGCCCTTCACCACCTCGTAGCCGAAGTGCTCGACAATTCAATGGATGAAGCTGTAGCCGGACATGCGACCCGAATCGAAGTGGAACTCCATGCTGATCGGTCGGTTACCGTGCGTGACAATGGACGCGGCATTCCTGTGGACCCACACCCGAAGTTCCCCGACAGGAGCGCCCTGGAGGTCATTCTCTGCACGCTGCACGCAGGTGGAAAGTTCTCGGGAAAGGCTTACCAGATCTCAGGCGGGTTGCACGGTGTAGGAATTTCTGTCGTCAACGCTCTTTCTGACAGCATGCGGGTGGAAGTGGCCCGTAACCGGGAACTGTTCGCCCAGGAATTCTCCCGTGGCGCTCCATTGGGTCCGGTTCGCTCCGAGGGCACAACATCGAACCGTCGTGGAACCACCGTCACTTTCCACGCCGATGCGGAGATCTTTGGACCAGCCCAATTCAGGCCCCGTCAACTCTTCAGTATGGCCCGGTCCAAAGCCTACCTGCATTCCGGCATCGAAATCCGCTGGCGTACGCAGATCAAGGATGACGACGTTCCCAGCGAAGCGACATTCCACTTTCCCGGCGGATTGGCTGACTATCTTGGTGAGCAGATCAAGGGTGCCTCCACCTATGCTGAACGCCCTTTTGCCGGCCGCGTGGACTTTATGGAACGATTCAGGAGTCCTGGCTCCGTCGAATGGGCAATCAACTGGTCGCCCAGTCGGGACGGCTTCATCCAGTCCTACTGCAACACTGTTCCAACCCCTGAGGGCGGCACCCACGAGAGCGGATTCTGGAACGCCATTCTCAAGGGCGTCCGTGCATACGGGGAATTGGCAAACAACCGAAAGGCGGCGCAGATATCCCGTGAAGACCTGACCTCAGGGGGTTGCGCTCTCGTTTCCTGTTTCATCCCTGAACCGGAATTCTCCGGTCAGACCAAAGACAAACTGTCCACCACGGAAGCGCAGCGTCTGGTCGAAACGGCTGTCCGGGATCACTTTGACAACTGGCTTGCCACCGACACCAGGTCGGCAGGCGCGATACTGGATTTCCTGGTATTGCGAGCTGAAGAGCGACTCCGCCGTCGGCAGGAAAGAGAGACGGCCCGGAAATCGGCGACAAGGAAACTTCGCCTTCCCGGCAAGCTCGTCGACTGTACCGCCAACACCCGTGAAGGAACCGAACTCTTCATAGTGGAGGGCGACAGCGCCGGGGGCTCGGCCAAAATGGCCCGCGACCGAAACACGCAGGCGCTTCTTCCGCTGCGGGGAAAGATCCTGAATGTGCTGGGAGCCGCAAGTTCAAAGCTTGGGCAGAATGCCGAAATCAACGACCTCTGCCAAGCTCTTGGCGTTGCAATGGGAACCAGATTCCGTGTCGACGACCTCCGTTACGCCAAGGTCATCATCATGACCGACGCGGATGTTGACGGTGCCCACATCGCATCTCTGCTCATGACGTTCTTTTTCGTTCAGATGCGCCCGCTAATCGAAGCCGGTCATCTCTACCTCGCCTGCCCACCACTGTACCGACTGACACAGGGAGCGAAACGGGCCTATTGCCTGGACGAAGCCGAACGTGATGCCTTGCTGGAAAACGGCCTTGGAGGAAGGGGAAGAATCGATGTCAGCCGCTTCAAGGGACTCGGCGAAATGGACGCCAAGGACCTCAAGGTGACCACCATGAATCCTGAAACCCGCAAGCTCATTCAGGTAACCATCGACGAGGACGCCCCCGGCGAAACAGGGGATCTCATCGAACGCCTCATGGGCAAGAAGCCGGAGCTACGGTTCCAGTATATTCAGGAGAATGCGCGGTTCGTGGAGGAGCTTGACGTCTGACCAACGCGGCTGGCCTGCACCATCGGCGATGGCAATCGAACTGACGGTCCTCATTGTCATGATCAACTCGCCCGATCGGCGATCCATCCACACGGGTCAGGTATCCGTGGCCGAAAGCACCGTAGCCAGTCCGCATCGAATCCGCATTCCCGAAAACCGGACTCCACCGTTCGGCCTTCCGTTGGCGCAGGCCCCCGCAAGTGCATCAGCCATCGTCCTGCACGACTTTTCCGCTCGCCAGCCGGGCATTTCGATCCATACGAGCCGCCAGATCAAGATTGTGTGTGGCGACAAGCACCGCCATGCTCGTGTTACGCACAAGTTCCATCAGCGTCCCAAATACCAGATCGGAAGTGCCGGGATCCAGATTTCCAGTCGGTTCATCGGCCAGAAGGAGCTGTGGAGAATTGGCGAGCGCACGGCAGAGGGCAACTCTCTGCTGTTCACCACCGCTCAGGGCAGCGGGGCGATGGCCCGAGCGGTCAGCAACACCAACTCTCGCCAGAAGTTCCATTGAACGGGCTTCGGCCGCAGTCCGGCCCACGCCATTGGCAAGCTGGGGTAGGACAACATTCTCGAGGGCCGTGAACTCGGGCAAGAGGTGATGGAACTGGTAGACGAAACCAACTTCACGCCTCCTCGCCTCGGTGCGTCGACGGTCGCTACGCCCCGTCATATCGGTTCCGCCGATCAGGACCTTTCCGGTGTCGGGTGCATCAAGAAGTCCAGCGATGTGCAGCAAGGTCGACTTGCCCGCACCTGAAGGCGCAACCAACGCCACGACCTCGCCGCGTTCAACCCGAAGGTCGGCTCCCCGTAGGACCGGAACCTCTCCAGCAGTGCCGCGGCCGTAGAATTTCTCAATTCCCTGAAGATCCAACGCGGGTTCACTCATAACGAAGCGCCTCAACAGGATTCATCCGCGCCGCCCGCCGGGCCGGAAATATCGTTACGATGAAGCTGAGGCCGAGGGAAAGGCAAACCGCGGAAATGACATCGCTGGGCACAAGTCTGGCAGGAAGATGATAGATGCCACGGATCGAGGGATCCCAAACACCGCCGCCCATGACATAGTTAACAAAGCTGAAAATGGGATCGATATATACGGCGAAAAGGCAGCCGAGAACTGTCCCGGTGATCGTACCAGCCACGCCGATGGACGCACCACAAACGAAGAATATGCGCAGTATCGATCCCTCGGTAAGCCCGACAGTCCGAAGAATGCCGATATCGCGGCCCTTGTTCTTCACCAACATGATGAGCCCAGAGACGATGTTCATTGTCGCGATCAGCACGAGAATCGAAAGTATGACGAACATCACGTTGTCTTCGACATCAAGTGCCCTGAGGAACGCTCCGGAACGGTCTCTCCAGGTCCAGACCAGGACCCTGTCACCACCTGCGCGGAGAATGTCGGGCAGATAGGAATCAACCTCTTCCGGTTCCGCGACGATAACCTCGATCTCATCGGCACTGCCTTCCTTGTTGAAATAGCTCTGGGCTTCCTCAAAAGGCATGTAAAGCCGGGTACGGTCGATGTCGTACCTGCCAGCCGTAAAGATGTACACAACTTCATAGGCATTGACACGCGGCGAAATCCCGAAGGCGGTCTTGACCCCATCCGGTGAGATGAGCCTGATCCTGTCGCCGACGGCCGCGCGTAGTTCACGAGCGACACCTGAACCAATCGCGACACCGTTCCCAAACGCCTCGATATCACCGGTTCGCTCATCGGAATCCGCAACACGCGGTATGGACCTGAGGTCTTCGAGCGTGATTCCGAAGACTTCCACACCAGCGTTTCTTCCTTGCAGGCTGGCCATAACCTGCCCCTTGATAAGTGGAGCCGCGCGGATAACTCCGTCCACCTCGGCGATCCGTGCGGCGGTCGAGTGATAGTCGGTGAGCGCACGGGTCATTTGGCCAGTCTCAGACTCGTAAATGGTTGTATAGACCGTAACGTGGGCATTTGCGCCTAGAATGGTGTCAACGAATTCGGCCCTGAATCCTGACCTTACGGCAAGTGTCGCGATCAGGGCGAAGACTGCCAGCGCAACGCCAATCAGCGAAATCCACGTCATGACGGAGACACCACCTTCGGCCCTGCGTGAGCGAAGGTAGCGCCAGGCGATCATCCACTCATGGGTTGAAAACGGGGAGGTACTCAATGACCCTTCCAAGCATTCCTGTGGCGCATCACACTGCCCGCGCAGTCGGCGGAGGTCAAGCCGCACGGAGATTGATTTGATCAGGGTGGAACCGACATGAATCCGAGAATCCATCCGAAACTGGTGGCTGCGTCCGCGACAGGATAGCGAACCACTGGCCGATGCCCCAGCACAATGACGTGATCTGACCCATCGCACCGTTCAGTCATTCCAGTTCGAAGTGTCAGGTGATCCGGATCGCGAGACAATTGCACCGAACTGATTCGCTTTCTGGGGTCCGCCTGAACCTCCTGCCCCCGCCAATTCCACCGCTCGGGGCTATCAGTCCATACCCCCAGGGCCCCACTCCGATGTTTCCTTTGCGATAATCTGCCACAGGATTTCGCGCCGGACTTGCCGGAACACGTCCGAGCATGACAATAGGAGGCGGCACGGGAGGCGCAAGATGACATATGCTGACGTATACAGATTCTGGCAGAATGACCCGGAAGCATTCTGGATGAATGCTGCGGAAGCCATTGATTGGGACAGCAGGCCCTCGAAGGCTCTCTTCGACGAGAACGCCCCTCTGTTCGAATGGTTTTCCGACGGCAGGACGAACACCTGCTGGAATGCCGTCGACCGTCATGTAGCGACCCGTGGCGATCAAACGGCGATCATCCATGACAGTCCGGTCACCGGATCGAAGCGATCCATAACGTATCGCGACCTTCAGATGCAGGTCGCCAAGCTGGCGGGTGCACTGAGAACAAGAGGTGTCGAAAAGGGTGACCGGGTCATCATTTACATGCCCATGGTTCCGGAAGCTCTTGTCGCGATGCTTGCGGTCACCCGCATCGGTGCCGTTCACTCCGTCGTGTTCGGCGGCTTCGCTTCAAACGAGCTTGCTGTCCGTATTGATGACGCCCAACCGAAAGCAATTCTGTCGGCATCCTGCGGCATCGAGCCCGGGCGGGTGGTGGAATACAAGCCACTGCTCGACGGTGCCATCGAGATGGCTTCGCACAAACCCGAATTCACGATAATTCTTCAGCGAGAGCAGGCACCTGCAGACCTTGTGGATGGCCGTGACGTCGATTGGACCGAGGCACAGAGCAGCGCCGACGCAGCGGACTGCGTCCTTGTTGAAGGAAACCATCCAGCTTACATCCTGTACACCTCAGGGACGACTGGCCAGCCAAAGGGCGTCGTCCGTCCTACAGGAGGCCACCTTGTTGCCCTGAACTGGACGATGAGGAACATCTACGATGTTGATCCCGGCGATGTCTTTTGGGCGGCATCGGATGTGGGCTGGGTTGTTGGCCATAGCTACATCTGCTACGCACCCCTGATACACGGCAACACCACAATCGTCTTCGAGGGAAAGCCCGTCGGAACACCCGACGCCGGAACGTTCTGGCGTGTGATTTCGGAACACAATGTCCGCTGCTTCTTCACCGCACCAACTGCATTCCGAGCGATAAAGCGAGAGGATCCCAAGGGTGAATTCCTAAGGAATTACGACCTATCCTGCCTCAAGACGCTCTTTCTGGCTGGCGAGCGAGCGGATCCGGACACCATTGAGTGGGCAAGGGATCTGCTCGGCATTCCAGTCATCGACCATTGGTGGCAGACCGAAACCGGCTACACTATCGCTGGCAACCCGCTGGGAATCGAGCAGCTGCCTGTCAAGGTTGGCTCACCGACCTTGCCAATGCCGGGTTACCGGATTGAAATTCTCGATGATGACGGTCATCTGGTGCCGACTGGAGAACTTGGATCGCTCGCGATCAAGCTACCTCTTCCGCCAGGAACGCTTCCCACTCTCTGGAACGCGGAAGATCGATTTCGACATTCCTATCTTGCGCGATTCCCCGGATACTACGACACCGGAGACGCCGGCATGAAAGATGAAGACGGTTATGTCTGGATCATGGCACGCACAGACGACGTCATCAACGTTGCGGGACATCGATTGTCGACCGGCGGAATCGAAGAGGTCCTGGCATCCCATCCAGACGTTGCCGAATGCGCCGTGATCGGAGTTGCAGACACCCTGAAGGGCCAGCTGCCTATGGGGTTCGTTTGCCTTACCAGGGGCGTGAGCCGATCCCCGGAGGAAATCAGGGCCGAGTGCGTGAAACTCGTCCGTGAGCGCATTGGTCCTGTAGCTGCATTCAAGCTTGTGGCGACCATCGACCGTCTTCCCAAGACCCGTTCAGGAAAGATCCTTCGCGCGACCATGGCCAAGATCGCGGACGGAGAGGAGTTCAAGCTTCCAGCGACAATTGACGACCCGGCAATCCTGGACGAAATTCGTCAGGCGGTGGGCAATCTTGGCTATCCAAAGGGATAGGCCGTGACAGAAGCCCTCTTCAAGGACGGTACCGTGTGCGACATGAAACCCGCCCACTGGCAATAGTCTTCGCTTGCCTATCGCATCACAGGAAATTACTAAGCCTGGGTTATGGAATCCCCACCTTCAATATCCGCTCACACAGTCGCAGCAGTTTCCGAGATTACGAGAAGCCCAGCCAGGCCCTTACCATGGTTGACTCGGCGCAGATCCAGATGAAGTGGAACATAGGAAGTATCCCGACATTCCGGCGGACCTGCGCTATATCCATGGCTTCCGTTCATTCGCAGCGTGTCGGCGCGCGATCCCACTAACTTCAGAGGCGATCATGACCCATCGTTTTGTTGGTTGCCAACGCTGCAACCATTTGGACCTCTTGCAGTCCCAGCCCTACACCTGACGCCCCACTCTGTCTGCCCTAGACGCTGATGTTTCGATAGGCACGAGATGATATGAAGAAACTGCACATTGCGATCTGGCTAGCGGCGTTCGCTCCAGGTGTTGCGTACAGCGACATCTTTGAATTCAGCGAACACGGGAGTGAACATTCAGGCGCCGGGAAATCCGAATGGCTTCTGCTTGATGACGACCGTGAAGCCAGCACCGATCCCTATCCATGGGGCATCACCGCGATCTGTGACGGAAATGGTGGCCACGAGATTTCCATTGCCCTCCAAGGAACCGTAACCAGTCGCCCCCAACCGGTGGGAGTCGAGTATACGATAGGAGACGGAGAGCCAGTTGCGGCCCAGGGTTTCGCCTTTGACTCAATTCTTACGGGTCTTTCCAAGACTCTCGGTTCTGAACTGGCTGAAGCCATCGCTTCCGGCCAGAACATTCTACTGAGCGTCGTCAGTGACTCCGGCAATTGGCCCACAAGTTTCGAGGGATATACACCTGACCCAAGCAAAGTTGAGTTTGTGTCCAACGGCTGTCGGTAGCTGCGCCCCCCGTCATCCTCAACCCCACTTCCATTCCAAAGTGCGGCAAAGGCCATTTCCGCAGCGGTAGCCCAACCCATAGTAGCCGGAAGAGGCCCGTACTTTCCCCGCGCTGGCTGGGCGTTGCGCTGCCCATAGAACACGGATACGATCCCTTCCGAAGGAACTCCGGCTGTCTCGGAGCCATAACCAGCAGCGTTCGGGCGGGAACGCATGGCCAGTGCTGCACCTCAAAGTGGAAGTCAAGCTGGAATACATCTGAACTAGCGGGGAACTGCTCGCAAACGGCCGGAGAACAAGTTAGCCAGATGATTGAATCAATAATCTCATACGAGACAATCAAGAAGTGCGCCCCGGTCATGCAAACAATTTCCGGTAGTGGTGTGAACCGAAGGAACCGGATTTTGGCAATGGAGCGGCAAGCCGCTCGATCTCTCACCAATTTCAGGGAGAGATGATGGCCGAAACCATGCCGATAACGCCAGAGCTTCTGACCTGGGCGCGAAAGAGAGCCGGATATAGCTCGGAGGCCGCTGCAGAGGACTTCCGCAGGATTAGGGATTGGGAAAGCGGGAATGGCGGGCCAACCTACCCACAGCTGGAGAAGTTGGCCGAGAAGTTCCGTGTGCCTGTGGCTGTCTTCTTCTTTCCGGAACCGCCGGCACTGCCGCCCATCGGAGAATCCTTCAGAACGCTGGGCCGTGAACGATTCGAACTCATCCCCCCGCGCATTCATCTGCTCCTGCGTAAAGCGCGGACTTTCCAGATGGGGCTGGAGGAACTCAACTTTGGCCGCAACCCGGCAAGTCGGCTGATTACACGTGATCTATCCTTCGAACCAACCGACGATGTTAACCGTATTGCTGTCGAGGTGCGGGAGTATCTGGGTATTCAAATGGACTTGCAATGCAGCTGGGGCGATACGGACAAAGCGCTGGAGAAATGGCGCCAGGCGCTGATTGACGTCGGCGTATACGTCTTCAAGGACCAGTTCCGTGATGCGGGATATTCGGGATTTTGCCTCTATCACGATGAATTCCCGATCATCTACGTCAATAACACGACGTCGAAGACAAGGCAGATTTTCACGCTGTTCCATGAACTCTCGCATCTGCTGTTCCATACCAGCGGCGTTGATGCCCGAGTGGATGACCATCTAGACGAACTGCCGCCTGACGGTCGCAGCATCGAGATCATCTGCAACCGCATGGCGGCACGGTTTCTTGTTCCGAACGATGAGTTTGAACGGGCTTTTGACGGACGCGAACCAACCGAAACGACGGCAGCGGAACTAGCACGGCGTTTCAGTGTCAGCCGTGAGTTCATTTTTAGGAAATTTCTTGATCATGATCTGATCGCCAGAGAGAAATATGACGCGGCGGCCCGCAAATGGGCCGCGGAAGCGATTCCGGGCACCGGCGGCGACCACTATAACAACAAAATCGTCTATCTTGGTAAGGAATACATCAAACTCGCTTTCCGGCGGTTCTATCAGAACAAGATCGACACAGAACAGTTGGCGGATTATCTAGACACGAAACCCAAGAACCTAGACCGTCTCGAGGAATACCTCTCACGGAGGGTTCCATGAGCTACGTTTCGATACTAAAACATTTTCCCGGCTCTTTCACAGCTATTGCATCGCGTCACCGAACTGAGGACTTGGGCAGAGAACCATTGAGACCTGTTTCCGGCACCAACAACCGATTAGGCTCCTTTCGTAGGTCAGATTTTTGGCGTTCCGCACTTTCTGCAGGTGATCAAGTAGAAGCTGTGGCACTGGGGATCGTTCAGGCGGACGGCTTTCTCTCCCTTCCCAAACGTCATTTGGTAGGGACTTGCGGAAGTGATCGTAATCCCTGATCTTTGGCTGCCCCTTTTCGGGTGCATACTGAACCATCATGAAATGCAGGGGCGGCAGTTCCGGCTTCTGAACGGGTCAACCGCTCAGGAACATACGGACCGCGGTTTCGAGTTCACGCGGTCTTTCAGCGTGAAGCCAATATCCGGCACCGGGAATCACGGAAAAGCGCGAAACCGGAAAGAGCAACCTTGCTCTGGTGCGACCTTCGTGGCTGACATAATCACTGCATCCACCAGAAAGAAGCAGTGTGGGGTGATCAGCTTTCCTGCTGAGTTCCGGCCATCCCGTGATTCTGGCCATCTCGGCTTCCAGAACGTCGAGGTTGAGCCGCCAGCGCTTCTCATTCAAGTCAAGCGACTGCAACAGAAACGCACGAACGACAGGATCCTCAACAGACCTGCGCAACGTCGCATCGGCATCGGACCGCCGCCGGTGTCGTGTCACCCATGTTTTTTCCTTTTGTACCCGAGCCTCTTGCAGAACTCCCCGATCAGGCGGTTTTTTTAGGAAACGGACGCTTTTTCTGACCGGGGGCCTGGATATGGAGCCGCCCCTCTGGTATGAGTCGGGTGTTACAGCCACAACATACGGGGAGACGGCTCCATGTCCCTGCGATCATCCATACCGGATGCCTGGCGGCGCTTTCAAGGGGAACTTCTGCCGTCCCTCGCCGGGGAGGTCGGCCCGCCGGGCGTGAGGCACACCAGATCCGTCGCCGTCCTGGACATGGTGGAGGGCGGGAGGCACGTGCACCACGGCCACCGGGGCGTCGGCAACCCTCCCGCCGACCGCAGGGCGCTGGCGCGGGCCTTCGTCGGGAGGGCGGTCCGGGACATGCCGACCACGGTGGTGCCGGTCGACCGGCTGCCTCACCACCCGACGCTGCGGCGTCCGGTCGGCTGGTCCCGCGTGTCGGAGGTTCCCGGCGAACCGGCCTTCTCCAGGGCCTTCGCCTGGTTCGCGGAGACCCGGCTGCCCGAGCGGATGCACGGGGCGCTGGTCCGCTCCGGCTGTTCCGGCTCGGTCGTGGGCCACATATCGCGGGACTCGACGGCGATCATGGGACGGGAGAGGCCGGCGCCGAAGCCGAAGCCGAAGGGGAAACCGAAGCGCAGGCGCGGACGCCCGAAAAAGGGGGAGGAAAGGCCGAAGGAGCCGACCCGGCTGGAGCGGCGGCCGCGGGGCGGGATGACCGCCACGGAGATGGCCGACGGGCTGCCGAAGGCCTGCGACACCGGGACGGAACGCAACGCGAAGGGGTACAGGGAGAGCTGGAGGGGGTACAGACCGCATATCGACGCCGCCGACGGTGACGTCCCCATCAGCTGCATCCTGACCTCCGCTTCGCCGCGCGACAGCCAGGCCGCCATCCCGCTGCCGGGGATGACGGCGCTGCGGGTGGACCACTGTCACCAACTGATGGACGCGGCCTGTGATTCCCCGGGGATCGGGTTCCACGCCTACCTGACGGGGCGCGTGGCGATCACCGACACCAACCCGCGCCGCGACGCGGCGCTGAAGGAACGCCTCGGGAAAGAGGCGCTGGCGCAGCGGAAAGCGGGCCACATCCGCCACGACCGGGTGCGTTACCGGCAGCGCTCCAGCGGCGGGCGGGTGAACTCCGCCCTGAAGGACTCGTACGGCGCACGGCATGTCCGTGTCCGTGGGCACGCCAGGGTGGCCTGCCACCTGTTCCTCCGCGTGCTGGCGCTGACCGGCGGGCAGATGATGCGGCTCACCATCTGACACCACCGGCCCAGGCAGCGCCGGACGCCCCGGACGCCGCCCCGGAGGGGACGGCGCGGCCAGTCATGCGCGGGCGGTGTCCCTGAAGCCACCAACTGCGACATTCCGCCACACTTCGGCCTATGGGAACGCCCCGGGCACCCGCCGGAACCGGTGACGGGACCCTGGCGGAACCGAAAGGCTTGCCGCGGCCGCCCGAACCGCGATAATTGTGCAAGAGGCTCACCCCATATTTTCCCCGTATCCGGCCGCGATGCCATCCCGTCAACCATCAGGGGCCTGCCGTGCTTTCCTGTCATGTCCTCTCTTTACGGAGCCTTTGTCCCTTACCGGGAAATGGTGTAGAATCAGGTCCACATATGGGGGAACATCGATGCTTTCGGACGATCACAGGGGCAGGATACGCGAATACCTGCGCCAGGGCGAGGGGGCGCCTCCCCCGATCTTCGTCGGCCATCGGGATATTTTCGATGATATCCTGCGGATAGCGCAGGACAGCGCCGGAAAGGCGAAATTCACCCGCATCGTCCAGGGGGCGCCCGGCGCCGGAAAATCCTCGCTTCTGCATGAGATGCAGCGGCGCTGGACCGGGGAGGCGGACACGCCCCGTGTGGTGGAGGTCTCCTCGGAGGCCGTCATCCAGAACACATCCGGTGTCATCAAGGCCATCATGGCCGCCGGAACCGTTGAAAGACCAACCTGGTCAACCATCCTTAGGGAACGGTTCCGTAAAATCAGGGCCATCGGCGGTTCCGTCGCCGGTTACGGACTGTCGGCGGAATTCAATATCTATGACAGCACCGGTCTTGTCAGTGAAGCCATGGAAGAGGAAAGAAACCACCCATGGCTTCACACCGTCATCCTCGCCGTGGACGAGGCCCAGGCCCTGCAGGGGGATCCCGCCTCCATCCCCGCCTGTTTCCTGCGCGAGATCCATAACGGCCGCACCGGCCTTCCCATAAATCTGGTGCTCGCCGGCCTGTCCGACACCGACGCAAGGGCCGAGGCCATGAACCTCACCCGCGAACGGACGGTTCACGAGGTCGCTCCCCTTGAACTGGTCCAGACCCAGCGGTTCATACGCGGACTGGCCCTTTATTTCGGTCTCGACATCTCCCGCCACGAAACGTATCTGGACGCCCTGGCCGAACCCTGCGACGGCTGGCCCCGGCACCTGCGCCATGCCGGCGTGGCCCTGGCGAAAGAGACCGAACGTACCGATGGTGTCATGGACCATATGGACTGGCGGGCCATGGAGCGGCATGTCCGGACCATGCGGCAGCGCTATTACGGGAAGCAGACCAGCCGGACCATGCGGCGTTCACACCGTCTGCTCGCGGAGATCCTCCGCGACATTCCGGTCAGTTCCGATGAAACCGATGTAACGGATGTGGATATCATCGACCACATGAACCACATCCACCGCCAGCGTGAGGGCGGTGGGAGCATCGCCTGGACATTGCCACGCGGCAGGGACGCCCATTGGTTCCTCAGCCATCTCATCCATCAGGGAGTTCTGTATGAGAGTGGCAGTGGATACATCCATTCCCCCATTCCCTCATTCCGCACATTCCTGATGGAGAAAGGCAAAGGCTGGGAGGGACGCGCATTCACCCCTGACAGTGAAAGCAGGACCGGTGAAACGGATGATGGACCTGAACCCTGACTGGAATCTTTCCATTTCATGAACCATACCGCTATCGAGACCCTCCCCACGAAAGGACCACCAGCCATGGACGGATCGAATTGGGGATTCTACGGCCGGAAGAAGGAAATGGACGGGTTCAGGACATGGATGGGTGGGGACAGCTTCACCACCATCGCCGTCATCGGCAGCCGACGGGTCGGAAAGACCGAACTGATCCGGGAAACCATCGCGCGGAAACCCGACGCCAGACACATCTATCTTAGGATCCCTGAAGTGGATGGGACCGAAAAGGAAAAGTATCTGAACACGGAGAAAGTGAACGCACTGAAAAGACTCAATCGGAAACCGGACGTATCGGCCTGACCGGACTTCCCGATCCCGAAACCCTGCGCGACGATGTCGTCGACCATGTCTTCCACTTCAGCCAGACGCTCGAGACCCTGTTCAGGCAGGGATGCACCGTCACCATGGACGAGTTCCAGAACATCACCCGCATGGCACTGACCAGCGCCATGCGGGCTTTCAATGTAACACTGCTGATTCGATGCCGGCGTAGCCGTGCGTGGCCAGATCATGTCCGAGGCAGCGGAAGGAGCGGATATCCGTCTCGGAGACTCCGTGATTCCAGCGTGGACTGTTGTTCCAGCGGCATGGATCCGGTGACCTGCGCGGTCACGGACCTGAATTCTCGATCAGGTCGGCCCAGCCCGGCCGGTTCCTGTGGATTGGGCCGCCCATGAAACAAAAGGGACATCGAGTTAACAGTATCCAGTTGAAAGAACCCTAACGCTCCGAAGCCAGCCGACGTTGTTCCCCGCTGTACCGACACCTGAAACAAGTCACACATCCGGATAGATCGGGAAGCGGTCGCAGAGTTCGCTTACCCGTTTCCTCACAGATTCCTCTACCTTGGAGTTACCGTCATGGCCATTTGCCGCGAGTCCATCAACAACCTCGACAATCCAGCCAGCGACCTGCCGGAACTCCCGCATATCGAATCCACGCGTGGTGCAAGCGGGACTTCCAAGCCTGATACCGCTTGTGATTGTCGGTTTCTCGGTATCAAAGGGAATTCCATTCTTGTTGCAGGTTATGTTTGCCCGGCCAAGGCTCGTTTCGGACATATTTCCCTTTACGCCCTTGGGACGAAGGTCAACCAACATAACGTGGGTATCCGTTCCGCCGGTCACTATATCGAGACCGCCTTTCATAAGTTGGTCGGCCATTGCCTGAGCGTTGGCTATCACCCTTCGGATGTAGGTCTTGAATTCCGGTTGCAGCGCCTCCCCAAACGCAACTGCCTTGGCTGCGATCACATGCATGAGTGGGCCACCCTGAATGCCGGGGAACACCGCGGAATTGACCTTCCTTGCGATGCCCTCGTTGTCCGTCAGGATCATTCCGCCCCTTGGTCCACGTAGCGTCTTGTGTGTGGTCGTGGTTGCCACATGTGCATGTGGAAACGGATTGGGGTGCTCTTTCGCCGCGACCAAGCCCGCAATGTGCGCCATATCGACATGCAGCCAGGCTCCCACCGACTCCGCGATTTCCCGCATCCTTGCGAAGTCCATCCGCCGCGGAATCGCAGAACCGCCGACAATGACGAGCTTTGGCTTATGCCGACTTGCCAGTTCCTCAACCTGATCATAGTCGAGTAACATATCCTGCTTACGAACGCCATACTGCACCGCATTGAACCACTTGCCTGATTGATTTGGACGTGCGCCGTGTGTGAGGTGACCGCCTGCGTCGAGACTCATTCCCAGAATGGTGTCTCCGGGCTGAAGCAGGGCCTGAAACACGCCTTGGTTGGCTTGGCTACCGGAATTCGGCTGAACATTCGCGAATTCACAGTCAAAGAGCTTCTTTGCCCTGTCAATTGCCAGCGTCTCCGCAATGTCGACGAAGTCACACCCACCGTAATAGCGCCGCCCGGGGTAACCCTCGGCGTACTTGTTCGTCAAGACCGAGCCCTGCGCCTGCATTACAGCCTTACTGACAATGTTCTCGCTGGCGATGAGCTCAATTTCATTCCGCTGCCTATGCAGCTCCTTCCCGATGACATCAAAGATCTCAGGATCTCTGTCGGAAAGGCTGTCGGTAAAAAACGGGACATCACTCATTGGCGCGTTCATCGGGGTCTTTCCTCGCATTCGGTCAAACAAGTCGGCAGTTACCCTATTTGCTACAGCTGCGGGATCTTCAATGCGACTCGTTGGTAGCGATTGACGCCGGAATCATCCGGGTCCGTCGCCCGGTTTCGACGGGACCGGCGATCGAACTGCGCAGAAAACTGCGGTAGGCCAAGGTCATTGCCATAATCCCATGGCTATCGGTGTCCCGGAAGGCCACCGCACGGTCGCGTCTAGGTCACATCTCCAACAAACGGTACCGCCAAATCCTGGCAAGACATGGTGGCCCTATATATGTGTGAACTCAAGTCGCATCGTCTTTCGGCTTGAAGCCAACTGAAAAAGACGAACAGGATTCTCTTGTCCAGTCCACTTGTGTTTCCATCAAACGCAGGCATTCACTCGGGAAAGGAGAGAATATGGCCAACTCCCGCAAAATCGCATTTGCCGCAAGCCCAACCGAGATCGCCCAGAATGCACTCATGGAACTGACCGCGGTCTATGGCTCTTCTCCACAGGATAGAGCTGACGTGATCGTAGCGCTCGGCGGTGACGGCTTCATGCTCCAGACTCTTCATGGAACCATGCACCTGGACCTGCCGGTCTACGGAATGAATTGTGGAACCATCGGATTTCTGATGAATGAACATGCCGTAGACGGATTGATCGATCGCCTGGAATCAGCGGAGGAAGCCATGATCAATCCCCTGGTCATGTCGGCGGAAACCTCGGACGGCTCGGTCGAACAGGGATTGGCGATCAACGAGGTGTCACTCTTGCGGGCGGGGCCTCAGGCCGCGAAGCTTAGGATATCGATCGATGGCAAGGTCAGGATGGATGAGCTTGTCTGTGATGGTGCGCTCGTCAGCACGCCAGCCGGCTCAACAGCATACAACTATTCCGCACACGGCCCGATACTCCCCATCGGCTCGGATGTTCTGGCATTGACAGCCGTCGCGGCCTTCAGGCCTCGCAGATGGCGCGGGGCGCTTCTTCCAAAGTCAGCGGTGGTGCGCTTTGATGTACTTGAGGCAGGCAAGCGGCCTGTTATGGCCGACGCGGACACCCGTTCGGTGCGGAGCGTCAAGGCGGTTGAGGTGCGGTCGGACCCGAACGTAGAGCACCGCCTGCTCTTCGACCCGGGCCATGGGCTGAAAGAAAGACTTATCCGCGAGCAGTTCGTCTAGCCACGGAGAGCGCCGGTTCGACCCCGCACATCCATTGTCTTCGCGAGCAGCCGCCGGCTGACGATCCTTACCTGACCGAATCGATTCGCAAATGAGTCAGGGAAATTGACCTTTCAATCACCAAAACGGGGAACTTTGGGCTTGGTCAAGGCACCGCTCATGGATTGATTCTGCTGCCACCTCCATACGTCAGCCCATGAAATCCGCATGCCGGATTCTGATTTACTGTCCGGCTGCTTCAAGTGACTGACCGCCTAAAGGAAATTTCGTGATTGCAAAATCTTAGCCGCCACACTTCGCGTATGGGCCGCCATCGCGCATCCCGTCAGGGTTTGCCACCTGAACTTGACAAAGAGCCTATTGGCGGAACCGAGGATTGGCGGAAGTTCGAATGTTGGCAACAAGATGTTGCTAATCAACTCAACAAAGTGTATCGATGCGGGATAGGTGCATAGACGCGGTATTGCATACCTTGACGGCGGGACCCGCTTATCTGCAATGCGGGTCCCGATCCACCTGTGCCAATACGTCGGACTGATGAATCAGTGAAGGCGCCAGGTGCTCAGACGCGGTCTTCGCAGATGCCTCGCGGCACACCCTGACGCCTTCCAGAACCGGAACTGCCTTTCGGCTTCCCCGTTCACGCTTCGGATCCAAAGATCCATCGCCGCCACCTCGGAACCCTTGATCCATACCCCTCCTGGTCTCGCGACCGATCACGGCTATGGATCAGCGTGATGTCACCCCTTCTGGCCTCCTACGGTTCTTGCGAACCCAAACAGGACCGCCAATCCAGAATTCCACGCCACTTTGTGGCTAACACAACAGGCATTACAGCCCTTTGCGTCACACTCCGGTCCGATCCGCCTAGCCATTCCGCCTCCGAAGACGCTTCATGACCGGCTGACCTCCAAAACCCCAACGCACGTCAACAATCCAAGGACTGCCTTCGCTCCGTTTCAGCTTCGGAGACCTTTGCGACGCGCTCCGGTTTCCAGAACCCTCCGCGCATTTGGAGAATGCGCATTTCGGCTTACGCCTTGCAAGAAAAAATTTGCGGAAAAACAATAATTTCTGTGGATTAATCTCTGGATTACCTATGGAAATCCGGTGGATAAACCGGCTCGCCGGATCATTGGAGACGAAATGCACGGTGTGGTTGAAAGGTCTTGGGTCGACTGATGTAGGGGCATGCCTGATTCAAATGGGCTGGAGTCCAGGAGCTGTAAGTCAGGCCCAGGCCTGCGTCGTGCTCACATTGACCATGGCGAGCATGAACCTTCGGGCCAAGAAGCTAGTATCCCACCATCATTGTGTTGATGGGTAGAGGGATCTGAGCTTTATCCGGGCGTCCCCGGTCCTGAAACGCCAGTCCACCGGTTTCGACGACGAGTTCCGGTGCGCCTGCCATGCGTCGACCTCCCGCACCATCGCCTCGCGGTCGGGAATGCGCCTGTCGAGGCACTGCCGGGACAGGACGTTTATCTCGATCTCCGCCATGTTCAGCCAGCTGCCGTGCTTCGGCGTGTGGTGGACCTCGAAGCGGTCGGCGAGCCGCGACGCCTCCGCCGGCTCGAACGTCTCGTACAGGGTCGACAGCCTGTGGGTGTTGAGGTTGTCCATCACCAGGACGATTCTCCGGTCGGGGAAATGGACGTCGGCCATGTCGGCGAGCAACCCTGCGAAGTCCCGCTTCGTGCGCCGGTCGGTGACCTTCACGTGGCGCCATGCCTCCAGCGGCGCGTACACCATGAACAGGTTCGCCGTTCCGTTGCGTTCGTACTCGAAATCGTACGCGGCGGGCTGGCCGGGCCGCGTCGGAAGCGGCATCCGCGTCTCCTTCGTCTGCTGCTTCGAGGTCTCGTCCATGCAGACGAGCACGGTGCCGTCGTCGTACTCCCGGCTGTAGGTCTCGGGACGTCCTCCATGGCGCAGACGAAATCGGCGCTTTCCTTCGGCGGGATGCACCAGCATTCGCTCCGCCACGGCTTGATGTCGTTTTTTTTAACCCCTGCCGGACCGTCTCGTCGGAGATGCTGCCGACGACCTCCAGCTCGACGAGCCTGTCGGCGAGCAGCTGCATCGTCCAGCGCGCGTGCCCCTCCGGCGGATCGGAGCAGGCCAGCATCGCCAGTTTCGCCTGGCCCTCGCCGTCCAACCGGGGCTTCTTCCTGTTGGCCTGCTCCTTCCTCTCCAGCGCCGCCTCAAGGCCCCCGGCACGAACTTCCTGCGGGCCCGCTCCACCGTCGCCGTCCCGGCCCCGAGGATGTCCGCGATGTCGGCGTCCCCGCGTCCGCCGCCGTCGCGGTTGGCGTCCGCCAGAAGCAGGATGTGCGCCCGCCGGCGTCGCGTCACCGACCCCTTTCCACCGTCGACGATCCCCTGCAGGAGCGACCGCTCCCCGTCGTCCAGCCGTACGTGATATATCTTCCTGCCACCCGTTCCCATGGCCTGCCGCCTCATGATGCCCCCGGAACCGCCGGCGGACATCCGCCCGATCCTGAGGGTCTGTTGGTTGTTGGTGTGGCAGGTATAAGGTATCAAGGGGAACATGGCAAGCGGACAGGCATCAATTCAACACTGGCGGGATACTAGGTCAGGATCCATTCCTGAGAAATGTGGTCGGCAAGAGGGGTTCAGAATGATTCCAGATACGGGACTGCGATTGTGAACGAAAGGATTCCAACCCAGTCAAGGATCTGGGGATCCACTGGCGAAGAGGTGCAATTGCGATTCGACTGCTTTGCCGGAAGCCGACCACTCCCAAAGGTCGTGAAGTCCGACCCTGTTGAAGCCGGAAACGCTCATCGTGACCCAAATGGGTGCGCACCCAATAGGAAAGCCATCCTTTGTGAGTCTATCTGGCGGCCAGTCTGTTGATCTCGCGTGCCAGTGCAGGAATGACGTAGCCCGCCCGGGCCAGACTCTTCATGATTTCGGCCGTCGGACTGCGCCCGGCCTGTCCAAGTGCCCAGACTGTCGCAGACCGGGTTCCCGTTCGACACCAGGCCAGAACCGGTCCTTGGGGAGATTCGGCCGCCTCGCGCTGGCGCTCAACCATCTCCGGAGTCGTTGCGTTATTGATCACCGGATTCTCGATATATTCGAGGCCAGCCGCTTCTGCCGCCTCCCGCATCGGGCCGGACTGAAGCTCAGCGGGGACTTCCTCATCAGGACGGTTGTTGATGACAGCAACGAATCCCTCGGCGGCGACCGCCGCCATGTCATTCGGTTCCAACTGCGGCGTGACCGCATATTCCGGTGTGATTCGACGAATTTCCATAAGTTCACCGTTTACAGTCACCATGTCACAATGTCCACCCGCCCACATCAAAATGCGCAACTCGGCGGAGCGGGAAACTGAACCTGCAGATCCCGGGAATGTGCCTGCACTCGAGTTGGATAGCGCCTATAGGTGGGGGTACCAAGTTGGTTAGCTGATTCGCCCAAGGCACTCGCTGGAAACGAAGCCTTGCAACAGCCAACTGCATTGTGTTGCCAGCCATCCGCAAAATGACTTGAGGATCTGCCTGGACCTGCAGGCAGTCCAACAGGTCCGGCGAACTCCCCAGTTCCAGATTCGGATACACTGATCCTTCTCTGGCAAGCAGGGGCGGAATGGCACTTCAAACCTCTGTGGATGCAGACGGTGCCACCTAGGCCCCATTCCACCCTGAAGTGCAACACCAGAGGCGGTGGCGACCGGTATTCCGGCCGTATGCTGTTGCGAATCGGCCAAGAGGCGGCGAAAGTCCCAGTGTTCAGACGAGGGAGACTGCCATGCCGAAGGGCTATCGCCACCAGACCCATGAGGAGAGAGGCCAGATCAGCGCACTGAAGGAAAGTGGGCTTTCTGATGGGGCGACCGCTGCCTGGCTGGCTGGACCGTGGCCGGAACGGCGGCGACAGGGGGGAAGGTACAGCCGCGGCGAGGCGCGGGAGAGGACGGAGCCAGAGCTGCGGAAATGGCCGGCGTTGCAATTCGGAATGGAAGTGAGATCGAGATTAACTCAGAGTAATCCTCATACGAGGATCAAAGCCTGTTGACGGGAACCTTCAGAAAGGTGTTTCCCTCCTCGTCAGGCGGGGGCATCCTTCCTGCCCTCATGTTGACCTGCAGCGAGGGGACGATCAGCCGCGGCATCGCAAGCGTCCTGTCACGGTGCTCACGCATCTCGACAAACTCCTGTGAACCGACACCTTCACGCACATGCACGTTTCTGGCCTTCTGATCGCCGACTGTGGTCTCCCAGGCAAAGTCGTCACGCCCCGGTGCCTTGTAGTCATGTCCCACAAAGATACGGGTTCGGTCAGGCAGCGAGAGTATCCTCTGGATCGAACTGAACAGATCCTCGGCCGACCCGCCGGGAAAGTCACATCGGGCGGTGCCGAAATCGGGCATGAACAGAGTATCCCCGACAAAAGCCGCATCGCCAACCACATAGGTCATGCAGGCTGGTGTATGACCCGGCGTATGCAGGACGTCGCCACGAAGCTGGCCGATGTGGAAACTGTCGCCTTCAGAGAACAGCCTGTCGAACTGGCTGCCATCGCGCTGGAACTCCGTGCCTTCATTGAACACTTTCCCGAAGGTGTCCTGCACGACAGTGATGTTCCCGCCGATACCGATCCTTCCTCCAACCTCCTGCTGGATGTATGGTGCGGCGGACAGATGATCAGCATGAACATGGGTTTCGAGTATCCACTGAAGATCCAGTTTTTCCCGGCGCAGGAAAGCGATCACCTGGTCGGCTGAACGGGTATCCGTACGTCCGCTCGCATAGTCGAAATCAAGTACACTGTCGATCACAGCACATCCCCGACCCTGCGGGTCGCGCAGGACATAGGATACGGTATTCGTTGCACAATCGAAGAAGGCTGTTACATCTGGCGACATGAAACTGGTCCTTGAGCCTGGTCACCGCGAGCAAATGAATACATCCTGTCGCAGCCATTTCAAGGAGGAACGCCGCAGGTCAGCCGTCAATGCCCAATAAAGCCGGTAGTCAAGAGTAACGGGCAGGAGGAAGACGGAGTTGAACATGACGAACATGGACAAACGCAGAATTGCCTTGACTGATCGCCTTGCGGAACTGGAGAACCGCCTGCTCGGAATTGCGGACGAGCTCGACTCCCACCAGTCCAAAGACTGGGAGGAACTCGCGGTGGAGCGCGAGGAGGACGAGGTGCTAGAGAAAATGGGAATCTCAGGGCAGGCCGAGATTCGCATGATCAAAGATGCCTTGAAACGGATCGATGACGGCGAATACGGATTCTGCACGAAATGCGGCGAAGAAATCCTATCGGGGCGTCTCGATCTCTTGCCGTACACACCAATTTGCCGGAACTGCGCGGGAGCAAGACCGATCCATCGTTGACAGTGCCGAAACTGCAGGAACAGATGCGTTCAACCCTGAGTCGCGTGCTCAAGCGTCGCCGCCTTGCAACCACCTGCACGCCCGATGAAAAGGCACGGTCCGCACGGTGGGTAGTGGTCCCATCACCGCAGGATTTGGAAACCGCAGCGGCTCGGTGCCTCGGCCTGCTCCGTTACGACTGAATCAACACGCGCTGAAGCCGGGCCTGACCAAAGCAACCTGAGCATCTCCCCGACCTTCTCCTCCGGCCCCGCAACCAAGGCACAGACCGACCCATCAGCTTCGTTCCGGACCCACCCGCTCAGCTCCAGCCGCACGGCTTCACTCTGTGTCCAAGCTCGAAACCAAACGCCTTGTACCAAACCGGTCACCCGTACTCTGAACACGGCGTCGCACATGCGAATCTCCAATTGACGAACGCGAACTCCGCGTCTTTTCGAAACCTCCGGCACCATATATCCGCAGACGCCCAAAACGGCTTCGCCTGTGCGCATCGGTCCGAAGTTCGCCGGATACCGCCTCCCTACCGAACGGGAGGACCGCCCGGCCGGCCGGACAACTGAAATCGCACTTCACATCAACCTCGGCCAATAACACGCTACGTGCCGATCAAGGCATCCCGCACAAGCCCGTCATGGTTCCGCTTGACCCCGCACGGAACTCCGCATCATATCCGCAAAATGACCGAGCTTGATCGAATACGCAATTTCTCCATCGTGGCCCACATCGACCACGGTAAGTCCACACTCGCGGACCGGCTTATCCAGATGACCGGAACGGTGGAAGCCAGAGATATGCAGGAACAGCTACTCGATAGCATGGACATCGAGCGCGAGCGCGGAATCACGATAAAGGCCAACACGGTCCGCATCGACTATGTCTCCAAGAACGGCGACGCCTACGTCCTGAACCTCATCGACACCCCCGGCCATGTCGACTTCGCGTACGAAGTCTCCAGATCAATGCGTGCCGTGGAGGGCTCGCTCCTGGTCGTTGACGCGACGCAGGGGGTGGAGGCGCAGACGTTGGCGAACGTCTACCAGGCAATCGACGCCAACCACGAAATCGTCCCCGTCCTCAACAAGATCGATCTTCCCGCGGCCGAACCGGACCGCGTGCGAAGTCAGATAGAGGACGTGATCGGGATTGACGCGACTGACGCGATCGAGATCAGCGCCAAGACCGGC
The DNA here is from genome assembly GCA_965203605.1 of Paracoccaceae bacterium. GTDB lineage: Bacteria > Pseudomonadota > Alphaproteobacteria > Rhodobacterales > Rhodobacteraceae > JAPOUP01. The sequence goes on from OZ241902.1 coordinate 1,894,265, forward strand.
AAGGGTGTTCCGGAACTGCTTGAAGCCATCGTCCACCAACTTCCAGCACCCGTGGGCAATCATGGGAAGCCTCTCAAGGCAATGCTGGTGGACAGTTGGTATGATCCATACCTGGGTGTTGTCGTCATGATCCGGGTTATGGATGGCAGGGTCCAGAAGAACGACCGCATCAGGATGATGCAGACCGGCGCGACATACGGGATCGACAGGCTAGCTGTCCTGAAGCCCATGATGACCGACGTTTCCGTACTCGGACCTGGCGAAATAGGAATCCTGACCGCATCAATCAAACAGGTCCGCGACACCAAAGTCGGCGACACCATCACGCATGAGAAACGCCAGGCCGCTGAACCTTTGGCAGGATTCGCGCCGTCCGTGCCCGTCGTGTTCTGCGGCCTCTTTCCGGTGGATTCGGCTGAATTTCCCGACCTGCGCGGCGCGATCGAGAAACTTGCCCTGAACGACGCGTCATTCTCGTACGAAATGGAATCCTCGGCCTCCCTGGGATTTGGCTTTCGATGTGGCTTCCTTGGCCTTCTCCATCTCGAAGTGGTTCGTGACCGCCTTGAAAGGGAATATGGAATCGACCTCGTCACAACGGCACCATCGGTGATCTATCAAGTGCATATGAAAGATGGCTCTTTGCGCGAACTTCACAACCCAGCCGACATGCCTGACCCGACTCAGGTCAGCCATATCGAGGAACCGCGCATCAAGGCCACAATCCTTGTACCGGACGAATATCTGGGCGACATCCTTAAGCTCTGCCAGGAACGTAGGGGAATCCAGCTCGACCTGAGCTACGCGGGGTCACGCGCCATGGTGGTCTATGACCTGCCGTTGAACGAAGTTGTCTTTGACTTCTATGACCGGTTGAAGTCAGTGACCCGTGGCTATGCGAGCTTTGATTACCAGATGATCGGCTACAGGCAGGACAGCCTCGTCAAAATGCAGGTCCTGGTCAATGAAGAGCCTGTTGACGCACTCTCCATAATGGTACACCGGAACAGGGCTGAAGCCCGCGGCCGCGCAATGGTCGAGAAGCTCAAGGAACTCATCCCCCGTCACATGTTCAGGATCCCGATCCAGGCAGCAATCGGCGGCAAGGTCATCGCTCGTGAAACCCTATCGGCTCTCCGAAAGGATGTGACCGCCAAGTGCTACGGAGGGGACGTGACGAGAAAGCGGAAACTCCTTGAAAAACAGAAGGCCGGGAAAAAGAAGATGCGCCAGTTCGGTAGGGTCGAGATTCCGCAGGAGGCGTTCATATCAGCCCTGAAGATCGACGGCTAAGCGTTCCCGGAATCGAGACCGAACAAGCCTGACACTTGACGTGACGTGACGTGACGTGACGCACCCAAGGAGGCACACGCCACCGAGGACGCGTCCGCTCAACCGCGAATCCAGCATCGACGTATTCAAGGCGATACGCGGGCGTCCCATTCGCGGCCTGCCAGGACAGGTACCCTGCAACACCGCCGAGCTTGGCGATCACAAAGTCGGCCCGGGGAATCGCCTAGCGACGGCTTTCAGGCTGTTCCAGCAAATAAGGAAGGGTTACCCGAAAGGCCGCACCGCCCCGCTCCTGCAGATAGGCAATGGAGCCGCCAAGCCTTGTCATGATCTGGCGGCAGATCGCAAGGCCCAGACCTGCACCCTGTCCCCTGTCAACCAGACGGGAAAATTTCTCAAAGATGATCGAATGGCTGCCACTTTCTATGCCCGAGCCATTGTCGACGAAATCCACCGTCACGCCGTCATCGTTCCGGCGGACGCCAATATCGAGCCGTGGCTGCTCCGCATCGCAGTATTTCCTGAAGTTTGAAATGAGATTGATGAAGACCTGTGCCAAGCGGTCACCGTCCGTGATCAATTGTACATGTTCGGCCCCATCGTCGCGTATGATCTCATATCGCCGGCCGCCATCAGTTTGGGACGTCGCTGCGACCGCACGCTGAAGGACATCGTGCAGGTCAGCACATTGGATATTCAGTGACACCTGACCATTCTCGAGAACGCTGAGGTCCACCAGATCGTCAAGCAGGCGTGTAAGCCTGACCGATTCCTCCTGGATTATTCCGGCAAACCGTTTCCGCTCAGCCTCCGAGGTGGCCTCCGTCATCAGGATCTCCGAAGAAGAACGGATCGACGCCATCGGGGTCCGCAATTCGTGGCTGACCTGGCTGAGAAAGGCATCCTTCTGTATGGAGAGCGTCGTCAGCAACCTATTGGCCTCGCGCAGCTGTCCAGCTGTGCGCTCAAGCTCCTCCGACTGAGCCTTGACCCGTGCGGAATATTCCATGATCTGGGCGGTTTCGTCAGCCACCGCCAAAAGATCCTCGAACGACACCACCGAGCCGCCGACGATCTGGCTGACCATTGCATGGGCGGTCGCGGCACCTACCGATCCTGAGAGTTCGCGCTCCAGGGTTTCAACAAATTCCGGCGTCGTGTCGGGCAGCCCTCGAGCCTTTCCCTGAAGACGCGCGACCCGCGAAAACAGTTCCTGCGCTTCGGTCGCACCGAGAATCCGCTGCGTCATCGCAAGGAGATCTTCCGCCTCGGCCACGCCTGCCGCTCTACCGGCCAGACTGCGGGAATGTTGGAACACATTGACGAACATCCCTCCCTGCAGATGCTCCAGCGCACCGGGTACGCTCAGTATGGATCCAAGAAGGAATGCGATGGTGTTCAGCGCAATGGACCAGAATACGGCGTGAACCAGTGGGTCAAGACCATTGATCCCGAAGAGCGCATGTGGCTTCAGCCAGGAAATCCCGAATGGGCCGTCCTGCAGAACGCTGGCCGACATCGCGAAACTGTCCCCAAAACTGGGCAGGAACATCGTATAGACCCAGACAGCAAAGCCGATCGATAGACCCAGCGCGGCACCTTTCCTTGTCGCCCCACGCCAGAAAATTCCACCAATCAACGGGGGAACTATCTGCGCCACGCCGGCAAAGCTGATAAGTCCAATCGCCGCCAGTGCCTCGCCGCCGCCAGAGAAATGCAGGTAGAGAAAACCCAGAAGCAGCACGCCACCGATGGCGATTCGGCGAGACAGCAGCACCACATGGCGAACGTCACCCGATATTGTCGCTCGCCCCTTACGCAGACTGAGCCAGACTGGCATCACAGCATGATTTGAGACCATGGTCGAAAGTGCGATTGCGGCAACAATCACCATCGACGTTGCAGAACTGAATCCGCCAAGGAAAGCCAGCATCGCCAGGTTGTCATACCCAAGTGCCAGAGGCACGGTCAAAACGTATAGATCGGGATTGCCATCCGGCAGAATTCCAAGTCCCGTAACCGCAATGGGAATGACGAACAGGCTCATCAAGAGCAGGTACAGAGGAAACGCCCAGCCCGCGACCGCGACATGCCGCTCCGTGGGATTTTCGACAACCATGACCTGAAACATCCGCGGCAGGCAGATGAATGCCGCTGCCGACAGAAAGATAAGTGTGGTCCAGCGCCCGCCATTGAGGTTCCAGACACCGATATCAGAGGCTTCAACCCTCGCCATCACATCCGCCGGGCCGCCAGACAGTCCCCAGACCACAAAAGCGCCAACCGCAAGAAGCGCCACGAGCTTTACCACCGCTTCCACGGCGATGGCCGTCACAACCCCGTGGTGGCGCTCGTTTGCATCAAGCCTGCGGGTGCCGAACAGCACCGTAAACACGGCCAGCCCCAAGGCGACAAACAACGCAGCGGTGTTGAATTCACCAGTACGCCAATCAGCGGCGGCACCTCCCGAAAAGACGGAAAATGACTGCGTCACCGACTGTAGCTGAAGCGCTATGTACGGAGTCGTTCCAATCACCGCGAGAAGTGTCACGAGTACGGCCAGCAGAGTCGACTTTCCGTAACGTGAGGAAATCAGGTCAGCGATCGAGGTTATGTGCTGCGACCGCCCGATCCGCACAAGCTTCCGGACCACCCACCACCATCCGATCATCACCAACGTGGGACCAAGGTAGATCGCCACGAATTCCAGACCGGAGCGAACGGCATAGCCGACCGCTCCGTAGAATGTCCAGGCCGTACAATAGATCGAGAGCGACAACGTATAGACAAGTGGAGACCGAAGCCATCCGACTTCGCCGCGTGCCGCCCGTCGCTCGGCCGCAAATGCGACTCCGAACAGTAGCGCGACATAGGCCAGGCATACGAATACAAGGAGGTCGAAACCGATCATTCGCTCGGAGGCCCTTCGTCTCCGGCATTGTCGTTGCCGAGTCGAAGTGCCAGGAAAGCCGACACCACAATCAGGATGCCCCAGATGAAGAACACATAGACAACGCCACCGACAGTCGAAACAGTGTCGCGCCCTCCAGCCGCCAATACTGGAATGACAAACAGAAACAACCCAATCAACGGTAGGAGACGGGCTGCGTCGATTGTCCTTCGATGCCGGTAGGACCTATGCTCCCTGAGCCCGGCTCCGTCATCACGACTCATTTTGGTCCCCGATCAGTTCGCGGAGACACTCCACCACTTCATCATTTGAGAACGGCTTGGTCATGAAGCGGCTTGCACCCGCGCGTTCGGCCATTTCGCGATCCCGTTTCTGCCCCCGGGCGGTCAGGAATAGAATTGGGAGCGAAGCCGTCGCGGGGTCGGCGCGGAGATCCTGCAGAATATCGAAGCCGGACCGATTTGGCAGCATTGCGTCCAATATGACGACATCGGGGGCACGCCTGATGACCTCGGCCTTCGCGGTGGCACCGTCGGCATGCGTATGGACCGTCCAGCCGGCACGCGAAAGAACGAAGCCGATTGCCTGAACGATATTCTGTTCATCCTCGATCAGCAGGACCTGTTTGGGCATCCGTCAACCCTTCCGAGGCAGTGGCCGATGCAACTGTCGCTGAAGGTTCAGGGGATGTCAAAGAGAGAGGCACGGATGCGGGTGTAACCCAATCTGGCTGCTTCGGCAGCGACAGCCAGCCAACAGGCGAATTCGGCCTGCCTGCGACCGTTTGGAACATGGAGCTGCCCCAGTGATGGGATATGGGAGACCGCCAAGCCGGAGGACGGTCGCCAAATGATCTCACTGTGATGTATGCCGGTCATCCGCGACGAAAGGGACGGGCTTTCCGACCTGGCCATAGTCCGGCAGCTGGGTTGGGAACGGACGACGGTCCGGAGCGAGGTGCACACTCGCTGCGGACGTGGCGCAATGTCCTTGAGTGCGCGGCGCAACCGGGCTCGGTCCGGAAAAACGAGTTCCGCTCCAGTTCCCCGATGGTATGATTTCGACGCGACCTGATCCAGAGCGCTCGAAAGTCGATATGGAGTTTTGAATGCCGGATCAATAGGTTGCGAATGGAAGCGGATTTCCCGATGTGCTCCATCGTGCGAATGGGTCAACCACATGGACCTGAAAGGAACGGAAATGGAAGGTCGGCCAGTCGACCGGAACTGAAGGAAGACAAGGTAAACATGGATACAACGCAGGAAATAATCGAAGCTTTTGAGGACGATGATCGCTCACTGACGGAAGCCTGCAAGGCTGCCTTCGCGTATGGGCAGGGCGCATCTCCCGCGTTCATCGAGTATATCGAAGCCGCGGCCGATGCGAACGATGTCGGAAGAGTCTCGGAATTCGAGGCGACGTATTGGCTATGCTGCCTGTGTGCGGAGTGGCGGGAAACGCGGGCATACCGACCAATGTCGCGACTGCTCCGTTGCCGGCCCCACTTTGTGGATGATCTCTTGGGTGACGCCATTACCGAGGATTGCCCCCGGCTCATGGCCAGCGTGTTCGATGGTGACCTGAGCGTTCTCCTCGAGATCATCAGGGATGAAACTGCGGAAGAGTTCATCCGCAGTGGAATGTTTGGGGCACTGACCATAATCGGATTGAGAGAACCGGAGCATTGCGATGCCATCAAGGAATTCGCAAAAGACTTCGCGTCGTCACATTTCGCGGACGCAACTGAGACTATCTGGTCGACTTGGGCCATATGCATTGGCTATCTTGGATTTGCAGAGTTGAAGCCTTTGGTGAAACATATTTTCGCTGCGGGAAAAATCACTGATTTCAGCATGTCTTTTGCGGACTTTGAAAGGGATCTGGAAAGAGGTCTGTACCCGGAGGGCCGTGAGGAAATTTCTCGGCAGGTTCACTACTGTCTTTGGAGTGATACGCTCAGGGTTGCGATGCGCGGCGATGAGGTGACGAGGGAGAGGGAACAGAAGCTCGTTGAACAGCCGAGAGTTCACAGTCCTCCGCCTTACATCAAATCCCACGGCAGGAAACCGGGAAGAAACGATCCCTGCTCCTGCGGAAGCGGGTTGAAGTACAAGAAATGCTGCCTCGGCAGACAGCGAAGCACCGTCCCTGCGGAAGGATGGCGTTGACGACCTTTCCCTTCAGCAGCCACTATGTCCGATGGACGGCAACCGAAGAGTGTCGAACGGTCCGCTCGCGCCGTTGGTTTGAGGATCCTGCAATCCCATTCCTGCAGGAATGGGTGATCCGGAAAGCCCCTGAAGTTCAGGATTCTCCCGGTGCGGGTCGTGAGATTGCCTGACCCAGTGGAATTGCGCGCCTGTCCCAATTCCAGTTCAAAGAGCACCACCGTCCATTTCCCCAGTGAAGACGTAGCCAGGCCGGAGGCGCAGCCCGGTCATGGATGCCCGCTCAATGACTGCCCCGATTGGCCCAGCGCCGAGAAGATCGATATCTCTCGCCGCACTTCGCAGGACTCGCTTGGACAGATGCGGCAGTTCGTACCCACCGAAATAACGGGTTGATCCGGCAAGGCAACACTGTTGGCTGGCAGCATGAGCATCGTTCCCTCGAACACCTGGGACGCCTCGAAACCCACCGCACCAAGCGGCTGCGCGATCGCATAGACCAGAAAGCGGACCGACTCCCTGCCGCACATTTCCACGAGCGCACGTATGGGCATCAAAGGCCGACCAAGAGCCTGGAAGAGCGGCCAGAGGGGACAGGCCGCCCCGAAGCGTGGCAGCGGAAACCCATCGACTGGCCTGCGGAATGTCAAGGTGCCCGAACTGTCGCACTGGACGAACCCTACGCGCAGGCCCAGTTCGGCAGAAGGTAGCGCCACTATCCTGCGAAGGACTGCCGCAAGATCAACTTCAAAAGCTGCTGACAGCGCCACCGGATCGAATTCCATATCAAGGGCTCGGGTCTGGAAATCCCGCAGAGGCATCCGTTCAGCGTCATGGCGGTAGCGTTCAAGATAGCGGCGTGCCAGCGCACGACCGGATAGGGACTGAAAGGCCGACGGTTCCATGATCAGGGAGTCCACCGTCGCCAACGGCTCATGCTCCAGTTCGGATATGTGATAGTCCCGGGCCGCGAGCCAGAGTTCGACCTCTTCCTGAGGCAAACCGGGAGTCCTTTCCTCGCTCCCTGGCAGGTCGAGATAGGAAACAAGGGACTGGCTTGCATCCGCAAGCCGTTGGCTGTCCTCATGGATGTTGCGATGGAATCGGTCGCGCCATTCGTCCTGGATGTTCTCGTTCTCGACGAGAATTGCCGCCGCGGATTTGATGCCGGTCGCTGTGCTCAGAACCTCGTGTAGAGAAACGGCAAGACCAGGGTCGTGGGCCAGACGGTCGGTCAGGCTTTCGACCATGCGTTCCAAGAGGCCAACCCTGCGTGACAGCGCCGCAACGGTCGCCGCCCAGCCCTCAAAGCGTCCGGCGAACTCCTCAACCCGGTCGATCTCGGCGCTCACCTCAGGAACACTGGCGGCCGCGTCACGCAATGCGGCAATCAATTCCGAATCGGCGCCATCAGCCAGCGAGTCGACGGAAACACCCAATTGCCTTGCGATGTCACCCAGTAACTTTCCGCCGATTCGACGTCGATTATGCTCGATGAGGCTGAGATACGCACCGGAGATGCCGACCTCTTTGGCCAGTTCCGACTGGCCCTTGCCCAGCATTTCCCGCCGCTCGCGTATCCGGGTCCCTGTCAGGCCCTGGGATGGCATTGGTCAAGCTCATTGATTTTCAAGAGGTTCTCCCACACAATGAAATTCACTTTACAGATGGAACTTGCGTTTTGTCAATCTATTAACAAAATTTTCTCGCTGTTTGAATGAGTTGTTGCAGCGTTTTCAATCTACGCTCAATCCTGTGAATGTGCTGAAAACCGACGGCAGTGGCTGCAACGGCTGCTCCCAACCATCTGGACCACAAGGGAGGATACCCATGTCCAAAACCAACCTCACCCGCCGCGGCATGCTGAAGACCAGCGCCGGGGTAGGCGCGGCACTCGCCGCACCAACGATCTTCACAGGCGCATCATGGGCCAGTGAATCCGGCTATCTCAACGCTCCGGGAGACAGCTCGGTCACGTTGGGCTTCAACGTGCCGCAGACCGGCCCCTATGCCGATGAAGGCGCCGATGAACTCCGTGCCTATGAACTGGCCGTCGAACATCTCAACGGCGGTGGCGACGGTGGTATGATCAACACGTTCTCTTCGAAGACGCTTGATGGCACCGGTATCCTCGGCCGCAAGATCGAGTTTGTGACCGGCGACACCCAGACCAAGTCGGATGCCGCCCGCGCCTCGGCCAAGTCGATGATCGAAAAGGACGGCGCCATCATGATTACCGGTGGTTCGTCCTCGGGCGTCGCCGTCGCCGTTCAGGGTCTTTGCCAGGAAGCGGGCGTCATCTTCATGGCCGGCCTCACCCACTCCAACGACACGACCGGCAAAGATAGGAAAGCGAATGGCTTCCGGCATTTCTTCAACGCCTATATGTCAGGTGCGGCTCTGGCCCCGGTGCTCGCCAACGCCTATGGCACCGACCGGAAAGCGTATCACCTGACCGCCGACTACAACTGGGGCTGGACCCAGGAAGAGTCGATCAAGGCATCGACCGAAGCAGTTGGCTGGGAAACCATCAGTGCCGTGCGCACGCCGCTCGCCGCAACCGACTTCTCTTCCTACATCGCTCCGGTCCTGAATTCGGGAGCGGATGTGCTCGTCCTGAACCACTACGGCGGCAACATGGTCAACTCATTGACCAATGCGGTTCAGTTCGGTCTGCGTGACAAGCAGGTGAACGGGAAGAACTTCGAAATCGTGGTACCACTCTACTCACGTCTGATGGCGCGAGGCGCGGGCGAGAACGTCAAGGGTATTCTGGGCTCCACGAACTGGCATTGGTCACTGCCGGACGACGGCACCAAGACCTTCGTTCAGTCATTTGGCACGAAGTACGGCTTCCCACCGAGCCAGGCCGCACACACATGCTATTGCCAGGCTCTTCTCTATGCCGACGCCGTGAACCGAGCCGGCACGTTCAACCCATGCGGCGTGGTCGAAGCTCTCGAAGGCTTCGAATTCGATGGTCTCGGCAATGGTCCGACGCTATACCGGGCTGAAGACCACCAGTGCTTCAAGGATGTGTTGGTCGTGCGCGGAAAGGAGAACCCAACCTCTGAATTCGACGTTCTCGAGGTCGTTGAGGTCACTCCTGTGGCGCAGGTGATCTATCCACCTGACCACCCAATGTTCGATGGTGGTGATCTGGGCACCTGCAACCCGGGCGCCTGATCGATACGTGATCACACATCGCGGGGCGGACTCCTCCGCCCCGCGACATTCGGTTCTGAGCCTGGTCCCCCTTTGATGGCCGGGCGCCGACAAGCCAGACGGTGAGGACCATGGACGCAATTATTCTTCAGGTGCTGAACGGGCTCGACAAGGGCTCTGCCTACGCGCTTATCGCACTTGGACTCACGCTGATCTTCGGCACCCTGGGTGTGGTCAACTTCGCTCACGGTGCCCTGTTCATGATCGGTGCCTTCTGTGCGGTGACACTGCAGCGTATCCTGACACTCAGCTATTCCGTTATTGACGAGACCAGGAAGGACTTTCTCGGAAACCCGCTTAAGGTCGAGACTCCATATGTGGTCAGTTGGTTTGGGGAAGGCCCCGGGAACTCGATCATCGACTGGTCGGTTCCCCTGGCGATCCTCTTCTCCATCCCGATCATGATCGCGGTTGGCTTCGCGATGGAACGCGGACTGATAAAGCATTTCTACAAGCGACCACATGCCGACCAGATACTCGTGACATTCGGTCTCGCGATCGTGCTGCAGGAAATCGTCAAAGCCTATTACGGCGCAAACCCGATTCCCACCCCCGCCCCTGATGCGTTGACGGGGTCATTCGACTTCGGCATGCTGATCGGCTTCCCGGAAAACGCCATCATCTACCCCATCTGGCGTCTGGTCTATTTCTTCTTCGCGCTGGCTGTCATATCGGCTGTATTCGCCTTTCTCCAGTTCACGACTTTCGGAATGGTGGTTCGCGCCGGTATGGCCGACCGGGAAACGGTGGGGCTTCTGGGCATCAACATCGACCGTCGTTTCACCATCATGTTCGCTGTCGCCGCCTGCGTCGCCGGCGTCGCTGGAGTGATGTACACACCAATCAACTCACCAAACTACCACATGGGAATGGATTTTCTGGTTCTGAGCTTCGTTGTGGTGGTCGTTGGCGGCATGGGCTCGCTTCCCGGTGCCGTGCTGGCCGGATTCCTGCTGGGCATCCTCGAGGCATTCGCATCGATGAACGAAGTCAAGGCCATCGTCCCCGGTATCGACCAGATCATCATCTATCTCGTGGCGATCGCCATTCTGCTCACGCGGCCGCGGGGCCTGATGGGCCGCAGAGGCGTGATGGAGGAATAGCCCAATGATCGGCCTCAACAGGAAAGACACGGTCCTCTTCGCTGTCGTCGCGGTCCTTGTCATTGTCGCGCCCTTCATACTGAACCCCTTCCCTGAAGGAACCGCGATGGCGCAGATGTTCAACGCAGGCTATCCCGACCTTATGCAGCGATTCGTGATCTTCGGGATCCTTGTGATCGGATTCAACATCCTCTTCGGCCTGACGGGATACCTTTCATTCGGTCACGCCGCATTCCTTGGCATTGGAAGCTATTCGGCCGTCTGGATGTTCAAGCTCCTAAGCTACAACGTCGTTCCGGCGATCATTCTGGCAGTCCTTGTTTCAGGGCTGTTCAGTCTGCTGATCGGGTATGTCGCCCTCCGAAGGACTGGAATCTATTTCTCGATCCTAACCCTGGCGCTTGCGCAGATGTGCTTCAACCTCGCCTATTCGGTGCTGGGGAATCCCCAGTCAGCCTATAACCTGACCAACGGCGAGACGGGGCTGCAGGTCTATGCATCCGACCCGCAATACCTTGTGAGCGCAGGCGCTCCCCAACTTCCGCACCTGTTCGGTGTCGCAATGCGTGAGAGCTTCCAACTGCCAGTGGGGAACTGGTTGTTCACGATCAATGCGGGCTATTACCTGTGCGGAGCCATCATGCTGGCTGCCTTCTACCTATCAATCAGGATTTTCCGTTCACCATTCGGATTGATGCTGAGAGCGGTCAAGTCGAACCAGCAACGACTGAGCTATACGGGCCTCAACACCAAACCGTATACTCTTTCGGCATTTGTGATCTCAGGCATGTACGCCGGTCTTGCCGGTGGCCTCCTCAGTTCGATGGATCCGCTGGCCGGTGCTGAAAGGATGCACTGGACAGCATCCGGCGAGATCGTCATCATGGCAATTCTCGGCGGCGTTGGAACGCTCGTCGGTCCGATTCTGGGATCAGGCTTCATAGAGTATTTCAAGAACATCCTCTCCAAGATCAACGAGAATCTCCTGCATCAATGGCTGTCAATCCTGCCTGACGGCATCGAGGACGCCATTGTTTGGGTGCTGCACTTCTTCGTCGGCAAAGGCTGGCACCTCAGCCTCGGCATCCTCTTCATGCTTGTCGTGATATTCCTGCCAGGGGGCCTGGTGGAAGCCGGGCAGCGGGTCGGCCGTCTCTTCGACCGCTTCACCAAGGCGGCAAACCGCGCCACAGAACGCGCTACGGAAGATGAGCAGCGACAGCAGCCCTCGCGCAACGGGGCGGAATAGGGAGGGACCGCAGGATGGGAATTCTTGAAGTCAAGGGCGTCAATAAGCGCTTTGGTGGGCTGCAAGCCCTGGCGGAGGTAAGTCTCACCGTCGCCGAGAACAGTGTTCATGCGATAATCGGACCGAACGGAGCCGGCAAGTCAACGCTCCTGAACTGCCTGGTCGGCAAGCTTGTCCCAGACACCGGGAGCGTCATGTTTGACGGACAGTCGGTACTTGGCCGGAAGCCACACGAGATCAACCAGATGGGCATCAGTCGGGTATTCCAGACTCCCGAGATCTTCGTCGATCTCACGGTCAAGGAAAACGTGATGATACCCTGTTTCGCCAAACGCGATGGCGCATTCCGGATGCATGCCATCGAAAAGGTCGAATCCGAAGCCGAAATCAACGAAATGGCCGAGGATATTCTCGGCGACGTCAACATGCAGAGTCGCATGCATGATCACGCCGGAAGCCTGTCACGTGGCGACAAACGACGTCTCGAGATCGCCATGTGCCTGGTACAGCAGCCGCGTCTTCTCCTTCTCGACGAACCCACAGCGGGAATGGCGCGGGCCGAGACCAATAGGACGATCGACCTGCTGAAGGAAATCCATGCCAAACGCGACATCACGGTGGCGATAATCGAGCACGACATGCACGTTGTGTTCAGTCTCGCCCAGAGAATTACCGTACTGGCGCAGGGTGCGCCACTCGTGGAAGACACGCCTGACAACATCAAGGGCCATCCAAAGGTCCGCGAAGCCTACCTTGGGGAGGCGCACTGATGACGCTCATTGAGGATACGAAATCCAGGACCTATGAGAAACCGGATTTCTCGAGACATGCGAACGTGGCGGAAACAGCCCCGGCCTTTCTGTCCGTGTGGGATATCCATGCCTATTATGGGGAGAGTTACATTGTTCAGGGCGTCAGCTTCAACGTCCATGAGGGAGAGATCCTGGCTCTCCTCGGCCGTAACGGCGCAGGCAAGACCTCAACGCTGCGTGCCATTGCCCGTCTGGAGAATCCGCAGGTCACTCAAGGTGAAATCTGGCTGGACCACCGGCATCTGCACTCGATGAACAGCCATCAGGCGGCGGTAAATGGAATTCAGCTGGTGCCGGAAGACCGTCGCATCATCTCGGGTCTGACAGTTGAGGAGAATATCCAGCTTGCCCGCATCACCGAGCCCACCGGTTGGTCAGCCAACCGGATCTTCGAACTCTTTCCCCGCCTCGGTGAACGCCGGAAGCAGGAAGGCGTGACACTCTCGGGTGGAGAACAGCAGATGCTGGCGATAGGACGCGCCCTTGCCCGGGACATCAAGGTACTTCTATTGGACGAGCCCTATGAGGGTCTCGCGCCGGTGATTGTGGACGAGATCGAAAGGACCCTGAACATCATCAAGGAGCAGGGGATCACCACCGTGATCGTCGAGCAGAACGCAATCCGTGCCCTGATGCTGGCGGACCGCGCCGTGATCCTCGATACCGGCCGGGTTGTCTTCGATAGCACAGCCCAGGAAGTTCTTGATAACGAGGCGCTTCGAGCGGAATATCTGGCGATCTGATTCACGCCTACCCTGACACGTCCGGACTGGAACACACCTGCATGGAAGGTAAGGTTGCCATGAACGAACCAGCCACAGAAATCCACACCCCCACTGACGCCTTCGTCAACAATGCTCACCTGGATGCCAATGGATACCGGGAAATGTATCAGGCCTCGATCGCGGATCCCGAGGCATTCTGGGGCGAACAGGGCAGGCGACTCGATTGGGCCAGACCATATTCCCGTGTCAAGAACACCACCTTCGAACATCCCAACGTCTCGATAAGATGGTTCGAGGATGGTGAACTGAATGTCGCCGCGAACTGCATTGACCGCCATCTGGACACCCGAGGGGACCAAACCGCGATCATCTGGGAGCCAGATGATCCAAATGCCGAAGCACTTCGGATAACCTATCGCGAATTGCATGCCTGCGTTTGCAGAATGGCTAACGCTCTCAAGAAGTTGGGAGTTTCGAAGGGCGACCGTGTCGTTCTCTACCTGCCGATGATTCCGGAAGCAGCCTACGCTATGCTCGCCTGCGCACGAATTGGCGCCATTCACTCGGTGGTCTTTGGCGGGTTCTCCGCAGACGCGTTGGCGGCTCGTGTGAACGGCTCAGCCGCAAAGGCAATCATTACGGCCGACGAAGCACCACGGGGCGGTCGAAACACCCCATTGAAGGCCAATGCCGACATGGCGCTGGCAGGCGTCTCACACAATTGCCAGCTTCTTGTCGTGAGACGCACCGGCGGCGCCATCGACATGCAGGACGGTCGTGACCATTGGTTGCACGAACTCGAAGCCACCGTCAGTAACAGATGCGAGCCCGAAGTGATGAATGCGGAGGATCCGTTGTTCATCCTCTATACTTCAGGTTCAACTGGAGCGCCAAAGGGTGTGGTTCATACTTCAGGCGGCTATCTTCTTTATGCCTCCATGACCCACAAGTACGTGTTTGACTACCACGACGGTGACATATTCTGGTGCACGGCCGACGTCGGTTGGGTCACTGGCCACAGCTACATTGTATATGGACCGCTTGCCAATGGCGCCACGACGCTGATGTTCGAGGGCGTCCCCACATTTCCGGATGCCGGCCGTTTCTGGGCGGTCTGCGAAAAGCACAGGGTCAACCAGTTCTACACGGCTCCGACCGCGATTCGGGCCTTGATGGGCAAAGGAACCGAATTCGTCGAGCCCTACGATCTCTCTTCGCTGAAAGTGTTGGGAACGGTGGGAGAACCGATCAATCCAGAAGCCTGGAACTGGTATGACAGGAATGTCGGCAAGGGAACCTGTCCGATCGTGGACACTTGGTGGCAGACTGAAACAGGTGGTCACCTCCTTACACCGCTCCCGGGAGCGATTCCAACAAAGCCAGGGTCCGCCACCCTTCCCTTCTTTGGAATCCAGCCAGTGGTTCTGGATCCACAATCGGGCCAGGAAATCGAAGCGACGGAAGTTGAAGGCGTGCTTTGCCTGAAGGACAGCTGGCCAGGTCAGATGCGCACCGTATTTGGCGACCATGACCGCTTCGTGAAGACGTATTTTTCCGACTACAAAGGTTACTACTTCTCAGGTGACGGCTGTCGCCGGGATTCTGACGGCTATTACTGGATCACCGGTCGGGTCGATGACGTGATAAATGTCTCCGGCCACCGGATGGGTACAGCGGAGGTGGAGAGCGCATTGGTGGCCCATCCGAAAGTCTCGGAAGCCGCCGTAGTTGGCTTTCCACACGACATCAAGGGGCAGGGAATCTACTGCTATGTGACCCTCATGGCCGGCGAGGAATATACAGACGACTTCAAGGTGGAACTCCGAAACTGGGTCCGCACGGAAATTGGCCCTATCGCCTCACCAGACGTCATTCAATGGGCTCCAGGCCTTCCAAAAACCCGCTCTGGCAAGATCATGCGCCGCATTCTGCGCAAGATCGCCGAGAATGACTATGGAAGCCTTGGGGACACATCGACGCTGGCTGAACCGCAGGTTGTCGACGAGTTGATCGCAAACCGTTGATCCAGATATGGTCAGTTTACAGCTGATGGACCTGACTCCGGTAGGTAAATTCCGGCAGTGATCGATTTTCTGAATGTGACCAGGCCATCCGAGGGCAATTGGGGGAGTCAGCTGCCTTTGGGGGAGTTCCATCCCACGTTCCGTCCCAAAGCTCGACGCTATCGGCAGTGGTGACCTGTTTTCCGGGCACGTGCCCCGTGCCAATGATCCGCCAGTACTCTCTGCAGGTCATTGACGCAGTTGACCTGCCCGTTCAGAATCATTTTGGTTGGTTTGCGGACATTGACCCAGTGACCACACTGCCCAATTCTGACCGGTGCGACACTCCTGAAGCCGGGATCCATCTGTATGGACGGCGCCACGACCTGCGGCGAACAAGGGTAAGGGGCGGTCACACGCTCTACCCGAATTCCCCGGAGCATTCATGTCGGGGATCATGACTGCCAGTCCTGATATTTCAGTTTTTCGACGCGGCGAAACTCTTTGACGTTGTGCGTGATCAACATCATCGAACGCGCCACCGCCTGGCCAGCGATCAACAGATCAAACGCCCCGATGGACATACCCTTCGCCTTCAGGTCAGCACGGATCAACCCAGCGGCTCTTGCATCAGCAATGGAAAGGTCCAGAACCTCAAACCTGAGCGCATTCAAGCGGGCCAGATTATCGGCAACCTTTCGGCTATTGTATGCTCCGAAATACAATTCGAACATGACGATTGACGAAACAGCAAAATCAGTTGGAACATGCTCGGCCAAACGGGCGATCAGGCCCTCATTGCCAGCGATGACTGCAATTACAGCATTGGTGTCGAGAAGGTATTTCAATTCAACAATTCCAGTTCCGGGCGCTCCTGTGGCGGCAGCTCTTTCTCAGTGGACTGCACAGCATCGCCATCAAGCGGTCCCAACCCATGAAGGTCATTGAGCCAACCCCAGTCATTCTCGATAGGTTCAAGGATCACCCGTGACCCTTCCGCCCTGATCCGGACTTCATCGGTATTGAACCGGAATTCTTTCGGCAGCCGAACCGCTTGAGACCGGCCCGTCATGAACACTTTTGCAAACTTTGTATCTGGCATTATCGCTTCCATATAATATATAGAGCCTCTTGCAGAATTCCCCGATCAAGCGGTTTTTTCGGAAACGGGCGCTTTTTTCTGATCGGGGGCCTGGATATGGAGCCGTCCCTCTGGTATGAAGCAGGTGCGAAAGCCACAACATGCAGGGAGACGGCTCCATGTCCCTACGATCATCCATATCAGATGCCTGGCAGCGGTTTCAAGGGGAACTTTTCCCGTCCCTCGCCGGGGAGGTCGGCCCGCTGGGCGTGAGGCACGGCAGGTTCATCGCCGTCCTGGACCTGGTGGAGGTGGAGAGGCACGTCCACTACAGCCACCGGGGCGTCGGCAACCCTCCCGCCGACCGCAGGGCGCTGGCTCGGGCCTTCGTCGCCAAGGCGGTGTGGGACATGCCGACCACGACGGTGCTGATCGACAGGCTGCGATACGACCCGACGCTGCGCAGGCTGTGCGGCTGGTCCCGCGTGTCGGAGGTGCCCAGTGAATCGACCTTCTCCAGGGCCTTCGCCTGGTTCGCGGAGACCCGGCTGCCGGAGCGGATGCACGAGGCGCTGGTCCGCGCCGCGTATGCCGGCTCGGTCGTCGGCCACATATCGCGGGACTCGACGGCGATCGTCGGGCGGGAGAGGCCGGCGCCGAAGCCGAAGCCGCAGGAGCGGCCGAAGCGAAAGCGCGGACGCCCGAAAAAGGGGGAGGAGGTCCCGAGGGAGCCGACCCGGCTGGAGCGGCAGCTGCGGGACGGGATGACGGCGGAGGGGATGGCCGACGGGCTGCCGAAAGCCTGCGACACCGGGACGAAACGCAACGCGAAGGGATACAGGGAGAGCTGGCGGGGGTACAAGCTCCATATCGACGCCGCCGACGGTGACGTCCCCATCAGCTGCATCCTGACCTCGGCGTCGCTGCACGACAGCCAGGCCGCCATACCGCTGTCGAAGATGACGGCGCTGCGGGTGGACCACTGTTACGAGCTCATGGACGCGGCCTACGACTCGCTGGAGATCGGGTTCCACGCCTGCCTCATGGGGCGTGTGGCGATCACCGACACCAACCCCCGCCGCGACGCGGCGCTGAAGGAGCGCCTCAGGAAAGAGGCTCTGGCGCAGCGGAAAGCGGGCCACATCCGCCATGACCGCGTCCGCTACCGGCAGCGCTCCAGCGTGGAGCGCGTGAACTCCGCCCTGAAGGACTCCTACGGCGCCCGGCATGTCCGTGTCCGTGGGCACGCCAAGGTGGCCTGCCACCTGTTCTTCGGCGTGCTGGCCCTGACGGTGGAGCAGCTGATGCGGCTCACCATCTGACACCACTGGTTCTGGCAGATCCGTCCGCCGCGGACGCCGCCCCGGAGGGGACGGCACGGCCAGCCATGCGCGGACGGCGCCCGATGGGCCACAAGCTGCGGCATTCCGCCACACTTTGGCTCGTGCAGACGCCCCGGGCACCCGCCGGATCCGGTGTCACGACCCTGGCGGAACCGAAAGGCTGGCCGCGGCCGCCCGAACCGCGATAATTGTGCAAGAGGCTCTATATTGAAAATATATATCGTACGAACACCACATTCAAGCCAATTGTGCTAGGAAAGCAGGGCAATCGCTTTTAAAGTCGCCACTTTCCATCCAGCTGGAATCGGTCCAGAGACCCCGCAAAACAAACGGACGGGGCGGAACCGATGCAGGACATATGCAGTTTTTTCAATGGGGTTGACGACCCCCGGCGCAGCAACGCCACGAAACACGATCTCCAGGAGATGCTGACGATCGCCTTCCCGTGTTTCCTTTCAGGCGGGCAGAACTGCGCCGACATGGAGCGTTTCGGGCGCATGAAGGAGGGGTTCCTGCGGCGTTTCATGGCGCTGGAGCACGGAATCCCGAGCCACGACGCCTTCTCCGACCTCTTCAACGCTCTGGATCCGGAGGGGCTGCACGGCGTCCTCACCCGGATGCTGGCCGACTGGGGGGCTCGGCCCGGCGACGTGATCGCCATCGACGGCAAGGCGCTGCGCCGGTCGTTCCGGGAGCCGCCGACCGGTCGCCGCTCCATCTGGTGCACGCCTTCGCGGCGGAGAGCGGGCTGCTGCTCGGCCAGGTCAGGGTGGACGGAAAGTCGAACGAGATCACGGCGCTTCCGGCGCTGCTGGAACTGCTGGAGCTTCGGGGCCGGACGGTGACCGCCGACGCCATGCACACGCAGCGGGCGACCGCGGAGACGGTCACGGGGAAGGGCGGCAACTATGTCCTTGCCCTGAAGGGCAACCAGGAGACGCTTCACGACGACGTGCGCATCCAGCTGGAGGACCCGGAGAACGCGGAAAGGATGCTGTTTTTCAGGGATGTGGACAAGGATCACGGAAGGATCGAGATCCGGGAGGCGACCGTCTGCCACGATGTGGACGGCCTGCAGGACCTGCATCACTGGCCCGGCCTGCGGGCCGTCGGAAAGGTCACCGCGACGCGGGAGATCAGGGGGGAACGGAGCACGGAGACCCGTTATTTCCTCCTCAGCGAAAGGCTCGGTCCGGAGAGGTTCCTGAAAACGGTGCGCTCGCACTGGGCGGTGGAGAATTCGCTGCACTGGGTCCTGGACGTGACCATGGACGGGGACCGGCAGCGGAACCGGACGGACAGCGGGCCGGAGAACCTGGCGCTGATGCGGCGGCTCGCGCTGAACGTCGCCAGGGTCGCCCCGGGAAAGGACGCGATGCGCGGGAAACTGAAGAAGGCGGGCTGGAGCGACGAGGCCCTGATCGAGCTGGTCCGCGCCGCTGTCGGACTTGAGCCGCCGATGACGAAATCCTAAAGCGATTGCCCTGGCTAGGAAAGCTGTTTCTATGGGCGATTCTCTCCAGCTGCTTTCAGCCAGCCATCACTCTGCACGGTCACATCGGCGAGACGCCCAAGCGCCACGGCGCGGTTCCTTACCCTGCAATTCAGGGAGTCGGTTGGTGGGTTTCGCGGTCAGACCGTTGGTCTTCAGCGGCATTTCGATTCGGTGGCAACGAGTGCAGCCGTCATCCCAATGGGAACTTGTACGTCCGGCCTGACCCCGTGGAGTCGGGCTCCCACTTCAGCCCGGGGTCGGTTTGGTGAGGCCGGGCAGCAGACTGTCGCCATGCAACAGCGAGCCGGTATCGCGAAGAAGTACTTTCCGGGTTTCCCCGTGCGGTGCCCGGAATCAGCTCCCGCATATATTTTGGCAGAGTAAATTCGGAAAGTGACCTCACCCTCGCGGGCAATCATCGTTTATTTCCGAATCTTTCACACGATATGGCACTGAGAGCTTCTTCCGATTGGGGGGTTATCCGCCGGGGGTTCCCAGCGTCCGTCCGGGTCAGGGAACCGCGCCCGCCCCGGACCCGGATGCGCCCATGGCCGGGGAGGCCCCGCGGCAAGCGGGACCTCCCGGCTCTCCGCCCGGCGGCGTCAGTCCAGCGCGGCGTCGGTGACCACGTGGGTCCAGCCGCCCTCGGGCCGGCCCGTGATGACCGGATCGGAGCCGCCCGCCAGCAGCGTGTCCACCGTCCGCTCGAAGTCGGCCGGATCAAGGGCGCCGTTGGAGCCGGCGGTGAGCTTGGCGACCTCGCCCATCATCCGCCTCTGGTGCATCTCGGTCTGGGCGCCGGTCTCGTCGTAGCCGAGCACGATCTCCGCCGCCTCGCCGGGATTCCCCTCGGCGTGCTTCCAGCCCCTCATCGAGGCGCGCACGAAACGGACGAGCCGGTCCCTGAAGCCCTCGTCCGAGAGCCGGCCCTCAAGCACGTACAGCCCGTCCTCCAGCGTCGCCACTCCCTGGTCCTCGTACTTGAAGACAACAAGCTCCTCCGGCGCGAGCCCCGCGTCGATGACCTGCCAGTACTCGTTGTACGTCATCGTCGACACGCAGTCGGCCTGCCCGTTCAGCAGCGGGTCGACGTTGAACCCCTGCTTGAGGACCTCGACCCCCCGCTCCGACCCGTCGGTCGGAATCCCCAGCTGCGACATCCAGCTCAGGAACGGGAACTCGTTGCCGAAGAACCAGACGCCGAGCGTCCGGCCGCGGAAGTCGTCCGTGGACTCGATGCCCGTGTCCCGGCGGCAGGTCAGCATCATGCCGGACGACTTGAAGGGCTGGGCCACGTTCACAAGGGGCAGGCCCTTCTCCCGCGCGGCGAGCGCCGCCGGCATCCACTCGACCACCACGTCCGCGCCGCCGCCGGCGATCACCTGCGTCGGCGCGATGTCCGGGCCGCCCGGCCTGATCGTCACGTCCAGATGCCATGAGACACGCCGCCGTTTGCCTTCGCGGGTGATTCGGTGCAAGGGAATGACGATGTTTCAACATGTTGTGGCGGGGGGCCATTTGACGGCAACCCCCGCCCTGTGAAAGGAGAATGAAATGACTGATTCGAAAACCCCCTTCGAGGGCGACGTTACCACGGTCTACGCGGCGTTGGAAGTGAGCGGCACCAGCTGGATACTGGCGGTGGGCGATCCGTCCGACACGTCGAAAGCCGGCGTGCACAGACTGGCGCCGCATGACGTTGACGGCCTGCTGGGCAGGCTCGGGCGGGCGCGGGAGCGCGCTGTCGGGGCCGCCGGCGATGTCCGGGTGAAGCTGGTGTACGAGGCTGGCTACGAGGGCTTCTGGCTGGCCCGCCGGCTGGAGGGGGAGGACCCCGGGGTTGTGGTCTGCGACCCCGCGAGCCTGGAGGTGGTGCGCAGGAAGAAAAAGGTGAAGACGGACCGGATCGACGCCCGCCGGATGGTCCGGGCGCTCAGGGCGTGGGACGGCGGCGACCGGGACGCGATGTCGCGGGTGCGGGTCCCGACGGTCGCGGAGGAGGACAGGAAGCGGCTTCTGCGCCGGCGGGAGCGTCTGGTGCAGGAGCGCCGCCGGCTCGCGAACGCGGTGGGTGGGCTTCTGAGGCTGCACGGCATATGCGGTGCGCGTCCGGAGAGGCCGGGGTTCCGGGAGCGGCTCGTCGGGATGGAGACCGGCTACGGGACGCCGCTGCCGCCGGAGCTGCTCGCGGAGATTGGGGGCATGCTGGATCGGCTGGAGCTGGTGGCCGCGGAGCTGAAGGTGGTCGAGGCGAGGAAGGCGGAGATTCTGGAGGCGTCGGGCCGGGCCCTCGACAGCCTTCACGCGGATGCCGACCGGCCTCCCGCCGCCCCGGCTCCCCGGAAGGAGGCGCCCGATCCGGAAAGAGCCGCCCGGAAGGAGGGGTCGCGCGGAGCGGATCCGGCCGGTGCGCCCGCTGGCAGGCCGCGGGCGGCCCCGGCGAACACCCACCACGCGGCGGCGCTGGTCCGGCTTCGCGGGATCGGCCCGAACGACGCGCTGATGCTGGGCGGCGAGCTCTTCTACCGGGAGTTCCGCAACCGCCGGCAGCTGGCCAGCCTCGCGGGGCTGGCGCCGGTGCCCTTCGCGAGCGGGGGCGTCGACCACGACCAGGGGATCAGCAAGTCCGGCAGCGCCATGCTGCGCAGGCACCTCGTGCAGATGGCCTGGCGCTGGCTGCAACACCAGCCGGAGAGTGCGCTGTCCGCGTGGTTCCGGAGCTACGTGAGCGCCCGCGACGGGCGGTCGCGCAGGCGGGGGATCGTGGCGCTGGCGCGTAAGCTGCTGGTCGCGCTGTGGCGGTTCGCCACCACCGGGCTGGTGCCGGAGGGCGCCGTCCTGTCCGGGGCACGGGGGTGGGAGGGCAACGGAACACCCGGGCGGCCCGACGGGGCCTCCGGGGAACCCGGGCAGGGCGTGTGACCGCAGGAGGGCCTGGTTCGCCGCAGGACGCGGCACCGTCCATTCCAGATGGGTCCCGCCCCCCGGAACGTCGCACCGGCCCGAATCGGGCATGATGGTCACGGGGCCGGCACCGGCCAACCGAACCGGATAAGAGGCTGGACGCGTCGTTGAGCGCGTCATGGAACAGCGACGTTCTGTCTGGACTTCCCCGTTGGCGCGGAAGCCGCCCCCAGACGGAGGAACCGACGATGTGAGGCCATGAAAGGGATTCATGAAAAAGGGCTTGACCTGGCGGGTCTCATAAGAGGCCCTCCTCATCGTAGAACCCCTTCTCCAGCGCCACGTAGTACCCGGCGAACTGCGCCTGGGTGACCCACTTCAGCTGCAGGGTCAGCTCGTCCGCCGCCGAGGCGGAGCCCGCCGCCAGCGCCAGCGCCGCAAACGTTCCGGTAAGTTTCGTCATAGGTCTCTCCCCATCTCTGTT
Source organism: Paracoccaceae bacterium (assembly GCA_965203605.1). GTDB lineage: Bacteria > Pseudomonadota > Alphaproteobacteria > Rhodobacterales > Rhodobacteraceae > JAPOUP01. Next base: position 1,917,061 of record OZ241902.1, read on the forward strand.
GCCAAAACAAATCACCCCCGCTGCGAGGGATGCCAGAAGGTCGCCCTCCTCTCCATCAACGCCACAACGCCGTAGAACGCCGAACCGGCGACGGCGGCCACAGCGATCTCCGCCCAGACCATGTCAAGCCCGAGAACACCCACCTTGGAAGCGATATCGATGACTCGTATCCGAAGCGGGACTGGCGCTTCGTTCGATTTATCATCATGAGCGGACCGCTGCCATACTCCCGGATCATCTCTCGTACGACAATGGTGGGCCTTGGATCCGCGGATTTTTCCTTATCGGCCTCGGCCTGGCTGACACTGTGCTTCCTGACGCTCTTGCGTCTGTTGCCATCATCCCAGTAAAAGCCCGATATCAGTGAGAAATCGATCATGGGTGTATATGGTCATGATATACACCGGAGGTCAGCCTTCAGAACATCCCGAAACGGCTTCCGCAAATGAATGGAACCGTGATCGCTCCCCGCCCTGGCAGCGGTATCGCGCCGCCCGGAAAACGCGGATACTTTCCCCACGAAGGGACTGCAGGCTCCGACCGTCCCGGGACAGGAACTTCAGTGCCCAGGCCTGAGGAACCGGAAACCCTGCCTTCCGGCCATTGCCCCCGCAAGGGCTGCGACCCCGCTTCGGAAATGTCGGGTGCGGCACGGCCCCCGATGCCGGGAGGCCCGGAAGCTTCGGCATCGCCGTGGTCACGTCCGGTCCGCCGTCCACCCTGACCTAGCGTCAGGCGGGTGCCGGTGGCGAAGGCGTGGCCACATGCAGCGGCGGGCGTTCAGGGGCGTCCCCGGAGGACCGCCGGAGCGCCCGCCGTCGACCGCGGTCACGTCCTGCCCGGTCCGCGGCGAGGCGGACGGGCGCCCTCCACAGGCATTCCGGGCCGGGAACCCTGGACAGGCACGGGAAGGCGTCGTGGCTCGGGATGCCGTGCCCGGGCTTCATGGAACGGGGAGGGAACGTCTCCTCCGGGCACCGGGAAAGCTCCATGTCGGCGCATGTCCGGCCGCCGCAAGGCACGCGGGGAAGCGCGGCCGTCGGCATTTCATGGAGATTGCAACGGGTCGCGTCGCTGGCGCGGGGAACCCGAACCCCGCCGGAAACCCGTCCGAAGTCCTGCGTCTTTCCGCCCCGGTCCGTTGTCCTGAAACAGAGAACCACACAGCAACCCGGAAGCCAGGGGAAAGACCGCCAGACGATCTTTCAAACCCGGTCGCCCTGGGGCTGCTGTTCTGGATATCCCCACCATCATAGTATAGACCATCCCAAGCCGGCCCCGTCCTGAAACAGGAAAAACCAGTCATGGCCTCACGACCACCACGCTATCATGCCGACAGGGTCCGCGAATATCTCGATCAGGACGAAGGGGATCCACCACCAATCTTCGTCGGACATACCAAAATCCTGGAAGATATCCTTGATATTACCACACGTAAGGCAGGACGGGCGAAAATCACCCGCATCATCCAGGGCGCTCCTGGCGCCGGCAAGAGTTCGCTGCTCGCCGAAATGCAGAAACGATGGCTGGGTAAGGACGGAAAACCCAGGGTCGTGGCCCTGTCCTCGACCTATCTGATGAAAAACCCCCACATGGGCGTCGGTGCCGTCCTCGACGCCTGGACCATGGCGGAGGCGAAATGGACCGATACCCTGAAGGAAAGGCTCGGACGCCTGCGTGGGTTCGGGGTCGGGCCCGGCGGTCTGTCGGTTGAGTTCGCCGACAGCGAGGTTCCCGGAACATTCCGCGAACTGGCCGCCAGATACCCTCCAGCGAAAGAGGGATGTCCGGTCATCGTCGCCGTGGACGAGGCCCAGCGTATGGATCGGGGGAAGACATCCCCCGAAGCCCTGCTGCTGCAGGAGATCCATGACGGCACGTCAGGCCTGCCGCTGGTTCTGGTACTCGCCGGACTGTCCGACACCGCCGCCAGGGCCAACGACATGCATCTGACACGCGGCGCCAGACTTCATGAGGCCAGACCCCTGACGGAATTCCAGGCCCGGGACTTCATTCGTAGGCTGGCCATCCATTTCGGCCTCGACACATTCCGCCACAATGCGCATCTTGAAGCCCTGGCCGATCTCTGCGATGGCTGGCCCCGACACCTGCGTCATGCCGGAGAGGTGCTGGCCAGGAGAACCGAACGCACGGATGGCGTCATGGACCACATGGACTGGCCGGCCATGCGGAACCGGACATGGACCCTGCGGCAGGAATATTACCGAAAACAGACCAGTCGGACCATGCGACGTTCACGGTTCCTGCTCGCCGAAATCCTCCACAATATCCCGGTCAGTTCCGATGAAACCACCATTACGGATGCGGATATCATCGACCAAATGAACCGCATCCACAGCCAGCATGAAAGTGGCGGAGCCATCGAATGGACATTGCCCCGCAACAGGGACGCGGAATGGTTCCTCGACCACCTCATCCACCAGGGAGCCCTGTACGAGGATGGCGATGGCTATATCCACTCACCGATTCCTTCCTTCAAGGCTTTTCTGACCAGAAAAAACGATGGAAATGGTCTGAAACATGACAGGCTGGAAGAAAACAATGATCTTCCTGAACCATAACCGCTCCCGACCCTGAAGGACCCAGCATCCCAAGGTCGAACACCGGAGCGAACATCTCCATTCAGGGGCGCATGGAACCGTCGCTGCTTTCCACGCCGGTGTCCAGACCCGTCATCGGCGACCGCAGCATGGCGACGGTCCGCTCCAGATCCGTCAACGTCCCCTGCCGCGTCTGGACCAGAGGCGCCAGCCACATCATACCAAACCAAATAAATAAAGACTCAAGAACAAAAGTGGAACATCATGCTGTGCGGCACCCCAACATTCCGCGTGTGGTCGGTGGCGCCGTCCTGTATCCTGTGCCCTGGAAACATGCGGAAGGAGAGAACGGCATGCCTGCGAAAGTCATGGTGTCGCGCACCGACCACACACCCGGACACCTACGCAAACTGGCCCGGAAACACAGGTTCCGCGACTGCCGCCACCGGCTGCGCGCCATCGCCCTGGTCATGGAGGACGGTCTGTCCAGGACCGGGGTGGCCTCCGGCGCGGGCGTCGGTGCCCGGACGCTCCGCGACTGGGTCGTCCGGTACAACGCCGACGGCCCCGGCGGCCTGCGGGACGCCGCCCGGCCGGGGGCGCCGCCGAAGCTGGACGGCGGACAGGCCGGGGAGGTCGCGTCGTGGCTGGAGGAGGGGCCGGACCCCGACGCGGGCGGGCCCTCCCGCCGGGCCGTCGCCGACGTCCGGGCGCGGATCGCGGGCAGCTTCGGGGTGGCGTACACGCTGGAGGGCGCGCGCCGGCCGGTGCGGAGGCTGGGCTTCCGGCACATGTCCCCGCGGCCGGTCCACCCGAGGGCGGACCCCGCCGCCCGGGAGGGATTCCGCAGGGATTCCGTCCGGTTGGCGCGGGAGGCGGTGCCCGACGGGGTGGCCCCGGAGGATGTGCCCGTGTACCTGCAGGACGGGGCGCGGGTGGGACAGAAGGGCATGCTGTCGAGGGTGTGGGCGCGGAAAGGGACGCGCCCGCGCGTCGTGCGGGACCACCGGTACGGACACCTGTACCTGTTCCCCCCCGCCTGCCCCGCCACCGGCGACGCGGTCGGGCATGTCTGCGGCAGGGCCAGCACCGGGGAGACGGACCGGCACCTCCGGGAGATCGGGGAGCGGGTCCCCGCCGGAAAGCACGCCCTGGTGGTCCCCGGCGGGGCGGGCTGGCACCGGTCGAGGGACCTGGGGATACCGGACAACGTCTCCCTGCTCCGGCTGCCGCCCTACAGCCCGGAGCTCAATCCGGTGGAGACGGTTTTCTCCGTGCTGAAGCACCGCCATTTCGCCAACCGGGTGTCCGGAAGCGCGGAGCATGTCAGGGAGGTGGTCGAGCACGTCTGGGACGCCTTCATCCGCCGGAAGGGGGAGGTCACGCGGATCACCACGAGGGAATGGGCGGTGCCGTGAGATCCGGGACGCCTATCGGTGATTACTTATTTGGTTTGGTATCAGATGGTTCGGCGGACAAATGTCGGGACCGTCCCGGTTGATGGCCTCCCGCAGGATATCGATGCAGTCTGCAAGTTCGAAAACCGCCATATCTCGAATCGCCCTGCAGTCCCCGTCCGGAATATTTCCCGTCATGGCCTTCATCTCCATACGCAGCAGGGCCAGCACGCGAGACAGGCGCTGGATGGCATGGGGCAGGGTCTTTGGCCCCCCTACGAACGTATCTGGCACTGTGGTCCCGCTCGCTGCGGCCGTTCAGCCGATGCAGGGTATTGGCCAAAGCGGTAAGGCCATGGCTTCCGGCTCACACCCGAAGCCGGGATCTTCTGTTATCCGAACGCGGGGAATCGCTATCCGAATGCCATTGGGATGCGCCCATGGCCGGGGAGGCCCCGCGGCAAGCGGGACCTCCCGGCTCTCCGCCCGGCGGCGTCAGTCCAGCGCGGCGTCGGTGACCACGTGGGTCCAGCCGCCCTCGGGCCGGCCCGTGATGACCGGATCGGAGCCGCCCGCCAGCAGCGTGTCCACCGTCCGCTCGAAGTCGGCCGGATCAAGGGCGCCGTTGGAGCCGGCGGTGAGCTTGGCGACCTCGCCCATCATCCGCCTCTGGTGCATCTCGGTCTGGGCGCCGGTCTCGTCGTAGCCGAGCACGATCTCCGCCGCCTCGCCGGGATTCCCCTCGGCGTGCTTCCAGCCCCTCATCGAGGCGCGCACGAAACGGACGAGCCGGTCCCTGAAGCCCTCGTCCGAGAGCCGGCCCTCAAGCACGTACAGCCCGTCCTCCAGCGTCGCCACTCCCTGGTCCTCGTACTTGAAGACAACAAGCTCCTCCGGCGCGAGCCCCGCGTCGATGACCTGCCAGTACTCGTTGTACGTCATCGTCGACACGCAGTCGGCCTGCCCGTTCAGCAGCGGGTCGACGTTGAACCCCTGCTTGAGGACCTCGACCCCCCGCTCCGACCCGTCGGTCGGAATCCCCAGCTGCGACATCCAGCTCAGGAACGGGAACTCGTTGCCGAAGAACCAGACGCCGAGCGTCCGGCCGCGGAAGTCGTCCGTGGACTCGATGCCCGTGTCCCGGCGGCAGGTCAGCATCATGCCGGACGACTTGAAGGGCTGGGCCACGTTCACAAGGGGCAGGCCCTTCTCCCGCGCGGCGAGCGCCGCCGGCATCCACTCGACCACCACGTCCGCGCCGCCGCCGGCGATCACCTGCGTCGGCGCGATGTCCGGGCCGCCCGGCCTGATCGTCACGTCCAGGCCCTCCTCATCGTAGAACCCCTTCTCCAGCGCCACGTAGTACCCGGCGAACTGCGCCTGGGTGACCCACTTCAGCTGCAGGGTCAGCTCGTCCGCCGCCGAGGCGGAGCCCGCCGCCAGCGCCAGCGCCGCAAACGTTCCGGTAAGTTTCGTCATAGGTCTCTCCCCATCTCTGTTGCCAAAACAAATCACCCCCGCTGCGAGGGATGCCAGAAGGTCGCCCTCCTCTCCATCAACGCCACAACGCCGTAGAACGCCGAACCGGCGACGGCGGCCACAGCGATCTCCGCCCAGACCATGTCAAGCCCGAGAACACCCACCTCAGTCGATATGCGGAATCCCATCCCTCTGGTGGGAGAACCGAAATATTCCGCCACAATCGCGCCAATCAACGCCAGCGTCGTGGAGATCTTCAGTCCATTGAATATGAACGGCATCGCCGCCGGCAGCCGCAGCATCAGCAGAGTCTGCCAGTAATTCGCCGAGTAGGTACGCATCAGGTCACGCTGCATCGAGGTCGTGTCCGCCAGTCCCTGAACAGTATTGACCAACATCGGGAAAAACACCATCGCCACAACGACGGCCGCCTTTGACTGCCAGTCAAAGCCAAACCAGTTCACCAGGATCGGCGCGATGCCGATGATCGGCAAAGCGGCGACAAAGTTTCCGATTGGAAGAAGACCGCGCTGCAGGAACGGGCTCCGGTCAACAGCCAGGGACACCAGAAAAGCCGCACCACAGCCAATCATATATCCGCTCACCGCTCCCTTGAGCGCAGTCTGGACGAAATCGCCCCAGAGAACCTGGGTGGAAACCGCAAACTTCGCCGCAATGACGGTGGGTGCAGGCAGAATCACCGGGGAAACCCGCAGGCCGAGAACGAGACATTCCCAGACCACAAGAACCGTTATTCCAAAAATCGCCGGAACGGCCAGCCGCGCGGCACGGCTGGTGTGCCAGGCAGACCCCGCGATGCGCGTGTTCAACCACCATGCCGCCAGCCAGAACAGCATCCCTATGGCAATCGGAGTCACTGCAGCACCGTCCGCACGGCACCATCAGGCCGCACGGTGATTCCAGCCGTGGGTGCCACCCCGAAGAAGGTCATCTTGCAAATCCCATTCGCTTCAAGGTAAGCGTTTGGACGCTCGCCACGAAGGTCACCAGCACGCCCGCCAGACATGCCGCCGTAAACAAAGCCGACCAAATCATGATCGGGTTGCCGAATTGATCTCCGATCAGGATCCGCGCACCCAGCCCTTGAATTGCACCTGTGGGCAGTTCGCCGACGATCGTTCCCACAAGTGCTGCGGCGACCCCGATCTTAAGTGACGTAAACAGGTATGGCATCGATGACGGAAGCCGAAGCTTCCAGAACGTCTGCCATCCGCTTGAACCATATGTCCTGAGGAGATCAAGCTGCATTCCGTCCGGGCTGCGCAGCCCCTTGGACATCCCAACGACCACTGGGAAGTAGCAGAGATAGGCAGAGATTATCGCTTTCGGCACCGCCCGCCCTTCCACTCCGATCGACGCGAGAACGACGATGATCATCGGAGCGATGGCGACAATCGGAATGGTCTGGCTAATGATTGCCCAAGGCATCAGCGTCATGTTCAATGTGCGCGAGTATACTATTCCCACCGCCATCAGAATGCCCACCAGCGTACCAAGCGCGAAACCCGTCAGCGTCGATGAGAGCGTAACCCAACTGTGAAATACGAGACTGCGTTTGGACGTCACCTTGGTGTCGATTACTGTCTTCTTCAGTTCGGCCAGCACCTGATGGGGAGGGGGGAACCTTGGCCTCTCCTGCTTCATGGTGTCCGCCACGATCTCGGAGAAAGTAGGCTCCAGGCCAGCCCTAGCAGCTTGTGCCAGCGTCCATTTGGAATTCATCCAGATGGAACCGGCGTACCATAGCATACCAAGCACACCAAGCACTGTCAGAATTGGGATCAAGCGGTTCATGAATCCCTCATCCCGATCCAGCACGATACACGGTGCGAATCCCCGGAAACGCGTGCGCAATACCACGCACTCTTTCAGGCGGTCTTGGACTCCATGCGTCGGTCATAAGCTACTTGCCAACATGTGGTGTTTCTTCGGTAGCATTGGGCGAACAACCTGGACACCCGCCCCTGCTGCTGCTTCATCCGTCATAAGCATGCCCTGCCCTTAAGCCCTCGCGCACCCGATTTGCCAGCGCGGCGAACTCAGGCGTGTCTCGAATATCAAGCGGCCGCTCGGAGGGAAGCGTGCTCACGATCACATCCGAAATCCTTCCCGGGCGGGGGCTCATCACCACGATGCGGTTGGATAGGTAAACCGCTTCCGGAATCGAGTGCGTCACGAATCCGATGGTCTTGCCGGTCTTTAGCCACAGGCTCAGCAACTGCTCGTTCAGATGATCGCGAACGATCTCGTCGAGCGCACCGAATGGCTCGTCCATGAGCAGGATATCTGCGTCAAACGCCAGTGCCCGGGCGATGGAGGCTCTTTGCTGCATGCCGCCTGACAACTGCCAGGGAAACATCTTCTCGAATCCTGACAACTCAACCATCTCCAGCACATGGGATACCCGTTCCGCCATCCGCTCTTTGGAATATCCCATGATTTCCAGCGGAAGTCGCACGTTGCCCGTGATCGTTCGCCAGGGATAGAGTCCCGCTGCCTGGAATACATAGCCGTAGGCTCGGCTTCGCCGCGCCTCATCGGGCGTCATCCCGTTCACGACGATTTCTCCACCCGTCGGATGTTCCAGGCCTGCGGTCACACGAAGAAAGGTGGTCTTGCCGCAACCGGATGGCCCGATGAAGGAAACGAACTCTCCCTTCCCGATCTCCAGATCCACACCCTTCAGCGCATGAACGGGACCGTTTGCAGTCTGAAAGGTCAGATCAAGATTTCTTGCCGCGATCACGGTTTCCTGCGTCACTTGCCTGTCCTTGCCTAAGCCTTGCCGTCAGACGCCAGTCGCGGGAATACCTGAACGTTCCACTGGGCGCGGTGCGACCAGTTCCTTCCAGGTTGAGAGCGCCCTGCTAACGGGATTGGAAGCCTCTCGCCTGACAAATTCCCCATGGCCCTCCCTGGTGCGAACTTCACCGTCGTGTACCGCGACATGGCCCCGGGTCAAAGTGAAGCGAGGTAGGCCCTTCACATGCTTGCCTTCGAATACGTTGTAATCGATGGCCGACTGTTGGTTGGTCGCGAGGATCGTCTTTTCCTTCTCGGGATCCCAAACCACGATATCCGCATCCGCACCAACCAGAACCGCTCCCTTCCTCGGATAGCAGTTCATGATCTTCGCGATGTTTGTGGAGGTCACGGCGACGAACTCGTTCGGAGTCAGCCGCCCGGTGCTCACACCGTGCGTCCAGAGCATGGGCATCCTGTCTTCGAGGCCACCAGTGCCGTTGGGTATCTTCGTGAAATCCCCCACTCCATTACGTTTCTGCTCCGTTGTGAATGCACAATGGTCGGTGGCGACAACGGATAGGGACCCCGACTGGAGACCGGCCCATAGCGAGTCCTGATGCTTCCTGTCGCGGAACGGTGGAGACATCACACGACGTGCGGCGTGATCCCAATCCTTGTTGAAATATTCGCTCTCGTCGAGCGTTAGGTGCTGGATCAGCGGTTCACCCCATACGCGCTTCCCCTGCATTCTTGCCCGCCGAATGGCCTCATGCGCCTCTTCGCAGGACGTATGTACGACGTAGAGTGGGACACCAGCCATGTCCGCGATCATGATTGCCCGGTTTGTCGCTTCACCCTCGACCTGGGACGGTCTTGAATAGGCATGTGCTTCGGGCCCGGTATTTCCCTCGGCGAGTAACCGAGCGCTGAGTTCAGCCACCACATCGCCGTTCTCTGCGTGAACCAGCGCGATGCCACCAAGTTCCGCCAAACGCTGAAACGATGCGTACATCTCATCATCGTTTACCATCAGCGCTCCCTTGTAGGCCATGAAGTGCTTGAAAGTCGTGATTCCTTCCCTTTCGATGACAGACGCCATTTCGTCGAACACCTGCTCGCCCCACCAAGTGACCGCCATGTGGTAGGAGTAGTCGCAGTTTGCGCGGGTGGACTTGTTGTGCCACATACCAAGCGCGTCATGCAGACCCTGACCGGGGCTTGGCAGCGCGAAGTCCACCACCATAGTGGTTCCACCGCTCAGCGCTGCACGGGTACCCGATTCGAAATCGTCGGTCGAGTAGGTGCCCATGAATGGCATCTCCAGATGCGTATGTGGATCGATGCCGCCTGGCATGACATAGCAGCCAGTGGCATCGAGAGAGCTATCTGCCTTGAGTCCATCACCTATGGCTGCGATCTTTCCATCCTCGACCAGCACATCGCCCCTGTACGTCAGGTCGGCGGTGATGATGGTTCCACCCTTGATGGCAATGTTCATGGATTCCTCCCATGTTCGAAAGATGTTGTGGACCCGAGGCAGCGCCCTGATTTCCCTATGGCGGTTTCGCCATCGAGGCCAAGTCGCGCGAAACACCGCTTCATTCCACGATCTCCGCGGATTCCACAACGGCGTGGAACAGCACATCCGCGCCTGCTCGAGCCCATGCCGGTGATATTTCTTCGGCCTCATTGTGCGATAGACCGTCGACACAGGGACACATGACCATTGCCGTCGGTGCCACTCGGTTGATCCAGCAGGCGTCGTGACCTGCGCCCGATATGATGTCGCGATGGGAATAACCGAGGCGCTCGGCAGCATTGCGGACCGCCATGACGCAGTTTTGGTCAAATTCCACTGGCGCGAAACCGCCGACGCTTTCGAACTTGATCGAGAGCTCCATGCGGTCAACGATCTGTTGCGCCCCTTCGCGCATACGCAGTTCCATGTCCTCGATCACATGTTGCCTTGGCGACCTGAAGTCGACGGTGAAGACCGCCTTTCCGGGGATGACGTTCCGCGAATTCGGATGCACCTCGATATGTCCAGCCGCTCCAACGGCGTCCGGCTTGTGACTCCAGGCTATCTCGTCAACCAATTCCAGCACTCTCGCCATCGCCAATCCCGCATTCCTGCGCATTGGCATGGGTGTGGATCCGGTATGGGCATCCTTGCCGGTAATGGTGATCTGGGTCCAACTCAGGCCCTGACCGTGGGTGACCACACCGATGTCCTTACCTTCCGCTTCCAGGATCGGTCCCTGCTCGATATGCAGTTCGAAGAACGCGTGCATCTTACGGCTGCCGACCTCTTCATCCCCGCGCCAGCCAATACGGTTCAGTTCTTCGCCAAACTTCAGCCCTTCAGCATCCGTGCGGGAATAGGCCCAATCCTGTTCATGAACACCGGCGAACACGCCACTCGCCAGCATTGCTGGAGCAAATCTTGTACCTTCTTCATTGGTCCAATTGACAACAACGATCGGACGGCGCGTTCTTATTTCCAGATCGTTAAGTGTGCGTATTGTCTCCAGACCCCCAAGCACCCCCAGAACGCCATCGTATTTTCCACCGGTCGGTTGGGTATCGAGATGTGATCCGACATAGACCGGCAGTGCGTCAGGATCGGTTCCCTCTCGACGCGCGAACATGGTGCCCATCTGGTCAACCCCCATGGAACAACCCGCGCCTTCGCACCATTCCCGAAACAACCTGCGCCCTGCGCCATCCTCATCGGTCAGTGTCTGGCGGTTGTTGCCACCGGCAACGCCTGGGCCGATCCTCGCCATCTCCATGATGGATGCCCAAAGTCGATCTCCATCTATCCGTAGGTTCTCTCCTGGCGATGCCATTCTCATACCCTCTTCCCGACTGCGAAACCTTCCGCAACGAACCCTACCGTTCCGGAGTCAATGGACAATAGCCAATAGCCAATAGCCAGAATCCGTCAGTCTGACGCCTTGGAGACCGGCCCAGTTGGTGTCGGCTCCCGTGGTCATGCCCCGGCTCAACCGGTCCGCTCATCGCTGTCATCAATCAATCTCCCACTTACGGCGACTCTCACGTGAGCACCACCTACCGCTGCTGTGAAGAGTTTGATCAAATGGTCAGGAATACGCTAACACTTGTTTTTGTGCAGTCAAGGACTTTTAAGGGAATTGACCGACGCGGGTTAGAGAATGCGCCAAGAAGACCCTGGCTCCACCGCCAGACCACGAACGAGAATCCAGCAAAAGAACGTTTCAGCCATTCTCGAGGCAGCGCTGGACGTGTTTTCACGGCATGGGTTCCGGGGCTCGACACTCGACCAGATTGCGGAACGGGCGGATCTGTCAAAGCCAAATCTGCTGTATTACTTCGAGTCGAAGGAAGCGATTCACGTGACGCTTCTCGGCGAACTTCTCGAGACCTGGCTGGCCCCTCTTCGAGCACTTGATCCCGCAGGCGACCCAGTTGAAGAAATTGTCGGATATGTAAGGAGAAAGCTCCAGATGGCACGTGCGCTACCACGAGAGAGCAGACTTTTCGCCAACGAGATCATCCAAGGCGCACCGAGGATCCTCGACATCGTTGAGGGCCCCCTGAGAGACTTGGTCAATGAAAAGGCGGCGTTGATCCGCGGTTGGGCGGCGGAAGACCGAATCTCCGCTGTTGATCCGCATCACCTCATCTTCTCGATCTGGGCCACGACCCAGCATTACGCTGACTTTGATGTTCAGGTCCGTGCTGTTCTTGGAACAGATGGGGACTCGCATTTCGAGGATGCCGAACGGTTTCTCGAACATCTCTACCGCAAGGCGCTGACAGCTTGATGGAAATGCCAGCGGCGTGACTCCCTGACCCATTGGGTGACCTCATTCGGCCGCATGCCTCGCCATAGGGTTGTTTGGATGCGTCGTCCAGTCGCCATGGTCCGCAACCACCTTCTTCCCGGTGCGTTCGTCAATCGCGCCGACCGGTAGCCGCTCCATGGTTATGCAGCCTTCGACCGGGCAGACATTGACGCAAAGGTTGCAGGCCACGCATTCGGCATCGATGACCTCGAACACGCGGTCACCTGACATGGAGATAGCCTGATGGCTGGTGTCCTCGCAGGCGGCATAACATCTTCCACAACGGATGCAGGAATCCTGGTCGATGCGTGCCTTCGTGACGTAGTTCAGGTTAAGATACTGCCAATCGGTGACGTTTGGCACGGCTCGACCCACAATGTCAGCCACCGAAGCATGTCCCTTTGCATCCATCCAGTCAGACAAACCGCTGATCAACTCCTGCACAATTCTAAATCCGAAAGTCATCGCCGCGGTGCAGACCTGAACATTCCCTGCACCCAAGCTCAGGAACTCAGCTGCATCCCGCCAAGTCGTCACCCCTCCAATTCCGGATACTGGAAGTCCCGAAGTTTCGGGATCCCGAGCGATCGTGGCAACCATATTCAGCGCAATTGGCTTCACTGCGGGTCCACAATACCCGCCGTGACTCCCCTTACCGTCAATGGATGGTTCGGGGCTGAAGCTGTCAAGATCCACGGAGGTGATCGAGGACACCGTATTGATCAGTGAAACGGCATCCGCCCCGCCAGCATGGGCCGCACGCGCGGGATAGCGGATATCGGTTATGTTCGGCGTCAATTTGACGATCACCGGCATGCGGGTGTTCGCCTTGCACCATCTGGTGACCATCTCGATATATTCCGGCACCTGACCAACAGAGGATCCCATGCCTCGCTCGCTCATTCCATGCGGGCAGCCGAAATTCAGCTCCACCCCATCCGCTCCGGTGTCCTCGATCAGGGGTAGAATGGCTCTCCAGGCAGCTTCAATGCATGGGACCATCAGCGAAACAACCACCGCCCGATCGGGATAGTCACGCTTTATCGTCTTGATTTCCCTTAAGTTCACTTCCAGAGGCCGGTCAGTGATCAACTCGATATTGTTTAGGCCCAATACCTGCCGATCCAGACCCCATACGGCACCATAGCGGGGCCCATTGACGTTCACGATTGGAGGACCGGCCTCGCCCAGTGTCTTCCAAACCACTCCGCCCCACCCAGCCTCGAAGGCGCGACGGACGTTGTATTCCTTGTCCGTCGGCGGGGCTGACGCCAGCCAAAACGGGTTCGGAGACCTGATGCCGACGAATTCGCTTCCTAGATTGGGCATTGCTTCAACTCCTGTTCAGGACGTGATATTGGCTTCGATTCCCGTCTGTGACCTGAGCCACCTGCCGGTCAGATCACCAGAGCTGCCATATGGAACCACCGCCACGTTTCATGTCACGGTGGCATCGGTGATATGGACAGCCATGCCGTCCACACCAGGACCGATAGCAAAAGGGTAAGGGTGAGCAAAAGCCCACCATGGACGATCACGGAGTTCTTCCCGAACCACCGGTTTGAACGATGCGAGTTTGGCATCGAGTCTCATGATAGGGCCCGTTGGATGGCCTCGGCTGCATCACGTCCCTGCGCGACAGCTGTCACGGTAAGGTCGTCACCTCCCGTTGCGCAGTCACCTCCCGCCCAGACTCCGCGCAATGTCGTTGACAGGTCTGCACCAACCTTGATCTTTCCGTCTTCGAGTTCCAACACCTCTGGTGCGCCGTCGAGTCGCTGACCGATGGCCTGGAAAACCTGGTCCGCAGCAAGTCTGAATGTTTCGCCGGTTCCGCAAAGCCCATCTGCGCCGTCTTGCGTATATTCGAATTCAATCTCACTGACGGTGTCGTCTCCGAAAACTGCCGTCGGCCGAGCGTTCGTGACTATTCGAACGCCCTTTGAGGTGGCAAGTTCCTGTTCGTATTCACTGGCAGCCATTCGGTCCGCGCCACGGCGATAGACGATGGTGACCTTTTCGGCTCCAAGCAGTTTCGACTGGACAGCAGCGTCGATGGCGGTCATGCCGCCGCCTATCACGACAACATTGCGGCCAACCCCAACCGAACTCAGATCGGTGGCCTGACGCAGGTCGGAAATGAACCCGACCGCATCAACGACATGTTCTGTCCTATCGAAATCCACACCAAGCGAATTGACCCCTGCGAGGCCAATTCCCAAGAAAACCGCATCGTAGCCCTGCCTCAGGTCGTCGAACTTGAGATCGCGCCCGAGGGACTGACCCTGACGCAGCTCAATCCCTCCGATACCCAAGAGCCAGGCGATTTCGGCCTGGGCAAAGCCATCAACGGTCTTGTAGCTCGCGATACCGAATTCATTGAGACCACCAGGTTTTTCCCGCGCATCGTAAATCACAACATCGTGGCCGTATGTCGCCAGCCGATGGGCACAGGAAAGGCCCGCAGGCCCTGCACCTACAACCGCAATCCGGCGGCCGGTGGCGGCCTGACGAACGTAGGGATGTTCGTCTGCCGCCATCGCAATGTCGGTGGCAAAGCGCTGAAGCCGACTGATCTCGACTGGTCTTCCTTCCGCCGCCTCTCTGACGCACGCCGCTTCACATAGGGTCTCGGTGGGGCAAGCCCGTGCGCACATGCCCCCAAGAATGTTCTGGTCAAAGATCGTCAGTGCCGCCGCCTCCGAAGTACCTGTGGCAATCTGTCGGATAAACAAGGGTATATCAATGCGGGTTGGACATGCGGAGACGCAGGGCGCGTCGTAGCAGAAGTAGCATCTGTCGGCAGCGACCGCAGCCTCATGCGGATCAAGAGGTGGGTGCAGGTCAGCGAAATTTGACGCGATCCGCTCGCGCTCTAGCCTACCTGCGGCAATACCGGGAGTGTGGGGCGAATTCGACATTGTGCACTCCAAAATGGCGCGATTCCCGGTAGTGTACCACACCAAGAAATTTTATCAATCGGTAAAATTTTTGCTTGAGCATTTTACTGGCGAAGTTTCGCGGAAATCTCCTGATTCATCCAAGCATGTTCGTAAGGCTGGCGCCCATCGGCAACGGTCGGCTTTTTTGGTCCACCTCGTCCTCAAGGAACCGAGTTTCGACAACAACGTGGCAGGGTCAGCAGTTCCTGCCTCCCGGCCATTTCTTCCGCCCGGCCTGCACCCCCCCCCTGCGGAAATAGCTGGTGTTGCACTTCGAAATGAAAGCGGGGACTCATGCACACGCCTCCGATCATGTTGCGCTATCCACCTCATCAACACTATATCATCTGGATCCCCATTTGAGGATTTGACGCGAAACAACAGCACTGAAACCCACCTTCCGAATACCATCGGTCGGCGGGGGCGTCGGCTCTCGCGCTACAGCGCGATCGGGGGCGGCATACGGCCGCATCCCTGAAGTGATCGACCTGCCAAACCTGATCAAGGTCCAGAAACAGTCATATGATCAGTTTCTCGATTCCGGCAGCGGCGAATCCCACATTGACAACGAAAGTCTGTGCGGCATTCAGTCGGTGTTCCCGATCACAGACTATGATGAGACGGCTCAGCGCGATTTCCTGAGCTATGTGCTGGAGATGCCGTTCGGCGTCAGCGGATGCCAGAACCCCGACATCACCTAAGCGGCGGCGCTGATCGTCAGGCTGCGGCTGATCGTCTTCGATCTTGATGAAGGCGCTGGCGCCCGCGATTTGAAGGACATCAAGAAGCAGGATGTCTTCATGGGCGAAATGCCTCTAATGGCTGAAGAACGGCACTTTCATCATCAAGGGCGCCGAATGCGTCATGGTCTCGCAGCCGCACCGTTCGCCGGACGTGTTTTTCGACCACGACAGGGACCGGACCCATTCGTCCGGCAAAATCCAGTAGGTGCCGTCGCGACCATCGCTGAAGGATTGTGATCCCGACACTTCCAGTTGATCTCGAGGACTAGGTCCGACCGCACCTCGAAGGCGCTACGTCGCCACAAACAAGCGCGAAAGTATACCGTTCCATTTTAGAGAGAAGCATTTGATTGAAAGCGGTTATTTAGGCTTCCAGCCCGAATGGCGGCGTAGTCCGCATTGCGAACATTCGCCCGGAGCCAGACCGCCTTCGCTCGCGACCGTCCGTATCGGTCGGCCGCACTGCCGAAACTGTCCAATCCCTCGAACAAAAGCTGTGGACCGAGCGTATCTGGCAGATTCTCCATGTGGGCCAGGAGCGGATGTATTGCAACCCCACTATGGCTGGCTGCTTCGAACCCACATCTCGATCAAATACAACAAGCCAGTTCACCCCCTCCCTCCGTTCCTACGATTTCGATGCAAGCCAAATCCTGGGTTGAGTCTCGGATGCAGAGATTGATCGTCTAACTATTCAGTTGACTTTCGTGCGACTCATTTGGTTAATCTTTAAATCTGGAGTGGTCAGATGGTCAGCATTAAAGAAATCGCCAGTGAAATTGGGGTTTCGGCCGCAACGGTTCCTAACGCGCAGACGGGCAAAGGGCGGGTCTCTCTGGAACTGATTGCAACGGTCCAGGCAAGGGCAGATGAACTTGGCTACTGACCAGGCACGGCGGCTTGGGCACTCAATACTGGGCAATAAGGTACTTTGGACCTCATGATGTCCGATCTCACCAATCCCCTGCTTCCCCGCATCGCCCAAGTGTTATCGCTTGAGGCGAATAAGCAAAAGCTTGACGGTCTCATCGCGGATTCCCGGTGGAGTGAAGATGGACGGCACCCGTCCCTCCGGAGGCTGTTGGGCCGAAGCGCGGATGAAATTCTGATTGTCCCGCAAGAAGGCATCTCGCCTGATCCCATGCCTGTTTCAGCCGCAGCTGTCAACACAGCATCATATCCCCGGAATTCGGCTGCCGCAGATCAAACTGGGAGTGGCGCCCCTGTTGCGCGGTACATCGAAGACATCGGACATTGAAAAGTGGTGATTCTTGGTGGGAATCAAGTGTCAGAAGTGCAGAGGGGTCGGACCGCAGGTATGATCGAAGCGCTTTCGGAGAAGGTCGAAACCGGCATTTTCCGGTGTGAAACGGGAATCGGACAAGCAATTGCGGAAGTCCGAGTTGGCACTGCAGCGATCCTGACCACCTCCGAACTCCGCGCCCTCCAGATGCGTTCAGAACTAATTTGTGCGCAGAATTCGGTCCCAGGCCAAACGGGTCTGACAGGCTTCGATGATATGACATTCGCCCCGGTTGTGGATCCGGCTTTGACGACCGATGCCCGAAATGTCGAATGTATCGCGAGCCGAGCAATCGGAATCATCTGCGCCGGAATCCGCGGAAAAACGCCAAACCGTGAGGGCGCAACCGTGCCAATGCGGCTCGTCGTTCGTCAGTCGAAAGCCATTCCAAAACAACCCTACCAAAAGGAGAACATCCCTATGACCAAATACCTTTCAGCGCTTGCGTTGAGCGCAGCGCTCGCCGCGACAGGGGCGGCAGCCCAAGATACGCTGACCATCTCAGTCTACTCATTTGCCCAGGACGCATTCAAGGAGGCGCTATATGACCCGTTCGAGGAGATCTGCGGATGTGAGTTGGTCATCGAGACGGGGAACTCCATAGAGCGCATGGCCAAGATCGAAGCGAATGCCGCTGATCCCGTCATCGATATGGCGGTGATCTCGTCGCACGATGCGCTGAGCCTCGCTCAGAAAGGGCTCCTGCAACCGTTGGATACCTCCAGGCTTTCCAGCTTCAACAAGCTTTATCCGGCCGCGCAGGATCCGCTCGGGGACAACATGGCCGTGGGATACACCTTCTACGCAAGCTCCATCGTGTATCGCGAAGACCTCGTCAGCATTGAAAGCTGGTCCGACCTCCTCGGCGATGAACTCGCTGGCAATGTCTCGCTGCCGAATATCACAGGCACCCAAGGCCCGCTGACACTGATGATGCTCGACAAGGTCGCGGGTGGGGACGCCAGCGACTTCGCAAGCACGATTTCAGCGATTGGCGAGCATGCGGATGATATCGTCACGTTTTACTCCCGCTCCTCGGAGCTTGCCCAACTCATGAACCAAGAAGAGGTGATCGCGGCACCGGTCGGACGATTTGCCTGGAGTCGTTTCAAAAGCTCGCCCCTTCCTTTCGCCTGGGCCGACCCCGCAGAGGGTCAGGCGGGTGGCATGAACGTCATGATCATGACCGCGAACAACGGCAATGAGGAACTCGCCTATCAGCTCATGGATTACTGGCTCTCCACTGAGGTCCAGACCCGAATTGCCGAAGCTTTGATCGATAGCCCCGCCAATATGGAAGTTGTGGTGAGCGCCGCGGTCGCCGAAAACCTGACCTACGGCGCAGAGCTTATCAACTCGCTCAATATCCTCGATCCCGCCGCGATCATCGCGAACCGTGATGCGTGGGTGGACCAGTGGAACTCGGAAGTGATCCGCTAAGGCAACTTGGGAGCGGCCCCGTCGGGGCCGCCATCCCTCAGGAGTTCCGCGCCCATGTTTCTGGACCGTTCGGAAGGACTGGCCCTTGCATTGCCGGCGGCGGTCTTCACCTTTCTCGTGTTTCTGGTGCCCGTGGGCATCCTGCTCTCCGTGGCCTTCCAGGCGGATGCCGGGGCCTGGAGCTTTCAGGGCTATATTGATTTCTTCGCTCAACCACTGAACCAGACCGTGTTCTTCCGTACGCTTAAGCTGGGCATCCTGGTCGCAGGAGCATCAGCCGTGATTGGCTATGCTGCCGCCTTCTGCATCGCGAACCTTCCCGCAACCTCGCGAGGCCGGATTTTCGGACTCGTGGTGCTTCCCCTCATGATCTCGCCGGTCGCCCGGACATATGCTTGGATCGTTATCCTCGGACGAACTGGGATCGTGAACGACGTGATCGTGGGGCTTGGCCTCTCGGATACGCCGATCCGACTACTCTTTACGGAAACGGCGGTTTTCATCGGATTGTTGCAGCTTTTCCTGCCACTGATGATCATCTCTCTGGTGTCAGCCATGGAAAACATTCCGAAAGACGTGGTCCCCGCCGCGCGCGTTCTTGGGGCGAACTGGTTGCAGGTGTTCTTTCGGGTGATCCTCCCACTCACGAAGGAAGGCTTGGTGATCGGAGGCACGCTTGTCTTTACCGGTGCCCTGACAGCCTACATCACGCCTGCAATTCTGGGTGGTTCGAAAGTCCTAATGCTGGAGACGCTTCTTTACCAAAAGGTCAACGTTTCCAATGATTTTGTGTCCGCTAGCGTCATTGCCATGATCCTTATCGTGATGTGTTTTTCGGCCAATCTTGTGCTAAAGCGCATCGCCTCGGTGAGGAACTAACCTGATGTCGCGATTGACGAACTGGCTCATTATCTGCGTCACACTCATCTTCCTGATCGGCCCGTTTCTGATTGTAATTCTAGCGGGCATGTCCGCCGGCGAAGCACTGGCCTTCCCGCCAAAGGGTCTCTCGTTCAAGTGGTACGCGAAGGTCTTCACGGTTGAGAGCTTCCGGGCCAGTTTCGCGCTATCCATGTTCCTAGCGGTCTTCGGCACAACCGCAGCTTTGCTTATCGGCATACCCGCGGCTTACGCACTCAACCGCTACGACTTGCCTGGGTCCGAGACGATCCGCTCTATCGTCGCGGCGCCAATCATTGTTCCGGGCATTATCGTTGGGCTTGCGCTGTTGCGTTACTTCGTGGTGCCGCTTGATGTGACCATCACGATGGCACTCTTCGTCACCCATACAGCGCTCGTCCTACCCTACGCTGTGCGCGTGGTGTCGTCGAGCCTGAACAATCTTCGCACCGATGTGGAGGAGGCCGCCGTGATCCTCGGGTGCACGAGGTTCCAAGCCTTTTTCAACGTCGTCTTGCCAAATATCCGGGGTGGCATTCTTGCCGCCTTCATCCTAGGCTTTGTGACCAGCTTCAACGAGGTTCCCGCCTCGCTCTTCCTCTCCGGTCCGGGTGTGCGCACATTGCCGATCGACATGATCTCGTACATGGAGATCACATTCGATCCTTCGGTTGCTGCTCTTTCGGCCCTTCTTGCGTTTATGTCCATCGCAATCGTGTTCATGGCAGAACGTCTTCTGGGGTTCTCCCGCTATGTCTGACGCTTTTGTCTCGCTCTCCAACCTCACGCTCTCCTACGGCCAGACCGTCGCGGTTCCCAACCTCAACCTCGATATCGTCGAGGGCGAGTTGATCGCACTCCTAGGCCCATCCGGGTGCGGCAAGACAACGACGATGCGTGCGATCGCGGGGCTCTTGACCCCAGCAAGCGGCAGGATCGTGATCGACGGTGTCGACGTAACCCGCATGCCAGCCAATAAGCGCGGCATCGGTCTGGTCTTCCAATCCTACGCCTTGTTCCCCCATCTCAGTGCGTTCGAGAACGTGGCATTCGGGCTGCGATTGCAGAGATTACCGGTTGCCCAGATCCGCGCCAGAACCGAAGCAGGCATGGCCACCGTCGGCCTCACGGGATTCGAGACCCGCAAGCCGGAAGAGATGTCCGGCGGTCAACAACAACGGCTTGCGCTTGCCCGATCACTGGTTATGCAGCCCAAAGTTCTGCTCCTTGATGAGCCTCTCTCAAATCTGGACGCGCGTCTCAGGCTCGATATGCGCAACGAACTGCAACGGGTTCAAAAGGATACCGGCATCACGATGATCTTTGTGACCCATGACCAATCCGAAGCACTCGCCCTCGCCGACCGGATTGTTTTGATGAAGGACGGCAAGACCGAGCAACTTGGCACACCTGCAGAACTCTACGCTGAACCAAGATCGGCCTTTGCGGCAGACTTTATGGGGTTTGAAAACATCTTCCGCGTAGAAGGGATGGATATTGTCTCCGACCAGGGCCGGTTGCCGCTAGGTTTTGAGACGGGCATGCCGCTGCTGGCATGGCGTCCGAGCGGTGTTGAAGTGGGTAGGGGACCGCATTTGGGACGTGTGCTCACGAGCAGTTTTGCGGGCGGCCACCGGGAGTATGTGCTGGATAGCCCGCTGGGACAGATCAAGGCGGACGCCTCGATTGAGACACCTGAGATCCCGATTGGCGAGCAGATTGCATTTGACCTCCCGCAAGCGACAGCAAGGCACCTTGCGGCGTGAGCGAGATCTGGGTCGATACCGACTTCGGGTTCGACGATCTCTGGGCGCTTCTTCTATTGCGTCAGTTCGGGTGCAGAGTCGCGGGGGTTTCACTTGTCGCGGGGAACGCGCCCTTGCCGCAGGTTGCCGCGAACGCGATGGGGGCCAGGGCGGCCTATGGATTTCGCTGGCCCGTTTGGCAAGGCGCTGCACGCCCAATCAAGCGACAGCCGGAAACAGCCAAGCGCATATTGGGCGCCAGCGGGATGCGGAGTCGGGGTGCGAGATTGCCTGTCTCCCGATCCGGCGATCCACGTGAAGGTGCGCTAGCGGCGCTCCTGGACTGGCTCGGGCGCGGTGCCGACGTCGATCACGAGATACTCGCACTTGGCCCCCTCACAAACATTGCGCTCTTGCTGGAGCAACATCCGGACGTTGAACGAAACGTCGACCGGCTGGTCTGGATGGGCGGAAGCGCCGGGCGCGGGAACCACACGGCCAATGCCGAGTTCAACGCTTTCGCCGACCCGGAGGCACTGGCTATCGTCCTGAACTCAGAGCTTCGCATTGATATTGTCGATCTCGAGTTTTGCCGTGGCGTGACTTTCGGGCCGGAGGATATGCCGGTCACGGACAAGTTGACGTCCGACCTTTTGGGGGGATATCTCGACATCGCACTGGAGCGCGGCCGCCCGGCAATGACAGTTTTCGATCCCGTTGCGGCGTTGGCGTTGGCGGACCCTGTCACCGTTGGTTTCACGCCCTGTAGCATTTCCGTATCGGTTGAGCCTGGCAACAGCTACGGTGCAACCTCTATGGAGACGACATGTGTGTCGAAGAGGAGACTGGCGACCGTGGCGAATGCAGACCTCGCACAAATTTGTCTTGGTGTACTGCAAGACAAGGTGGTGCATGCCCGACGATAGCGATCTCAACGCACCAGATCTGCGCGCACGCGCCGTGAAGGCAGCCCGAGGCCTCGCCCCTTTTGACCTCTTGATCGAACATGCACGCCTCTTGGACATGGTCACGGGTCGGGAACGTCGTGTGGACATCGGTGTTGTCCGCGGGCTCATTGCCAGTGTCCACCCTCCGGAACCAAAGCGAGAGGCAGCCACCCAGATTGACGCAGCGCAACGTTTCGTTGTTCCAGGCCTGATTGATACGCATATGCATGTGGAAAGCTCTTTGGTAACTCCGGCGGAATACGCAGCAGCCGTGGTGCCTCGCGGGGTCACCACGGTCGTCTGGGACCCCCATGAGTTTGCAAATGCCTGCGGGCTCGATGGGGTTGACTATGCGGTCGAGGCGGGCCGCGAACAGCCGCTACGGTTTCTTACACTCGCGCCTACCTGTGTCCCGTCAGCGCCAGGATTCGAGTCAAGTGGGGCTGACTTTGGCCCGGACATCCTGTCCGGGCTCCTATCTAGGGACGAGATCCATGGCGCCGCCGAGTTGATGACGATGCAGCCTCTCCTGAACGGAGAACCGCGAGTGACCGGCATTGTGAACGCCGGGCTGGCGAGTGGTAAGCGGGTCTGCGGACATGGACGTGGTTTGAAGGATAGCGCACTAGCTGCCTATGCAGCCGCAGGCGTTGAGACCGATCATGAACTCACGTCGGCAGACGATCTGATTGCACGTCTGGAAGCGGGTATGACCGTCGAGTTGCGAGGCTCTCACGGCCATCTCTTGCCGGAGTTTGCCGAAGCCTTGGTAGAACTTGGACATCTGCCGCAGACGGTTACCTTTTGCTCGGACGACGTCTTTCCGGATGACTTGTACGTCCATGGTGCACTCGATTATATGATCCGCAGAATGATCCTCCATGGATTGCCACTGGACTGGGCATATCGCGCTGCGACACTCAATGCGGCAACGCGCATTGGGCGCAGCGATTTGGGCCTCATTGCTCCTGGAAAAAGAGCGGATATCGTACTCATTGATAGCCTTGAGGACGTGTGTGCGAGTCTGGTCGTCGCCGATGGTGTCTTGGTCTCCAAGGATGGTGAATTGGTGGCATCCTGTCGCCCGACAGCGCCGCCCAAGTCCCTCAAGACGTCCGTTTCAGTTGCAGAACTGTGCCCAAAGGACTTCGACGTTCCAGCCAAGGGCCCAAGCGCACAGATCGCCACGCTATCCAAACCACGCTTTCCCGAGTGGGGCACACGAGAGGTGCGTGTCGAGGCCGGCGCACTTGTGCTCCCCGACGACATGATCCGAATGGCCATTGCCAATCGCTATGGTCGAAACACACCGGTTCGAGTGGCGCTCCTGGAGAATTGGGGCGCGTGGCGTGGCGCTTTTGCGACGACCGTTTCTCACGACAGCCATAACCTGACGGTCTTCGGTCGCGACCCAGTTGATATGGCGCTTGCCGCCAACACGATCCGTGAATCGAACGGCGGAATGTGCGTTGTCGCAGAGGGGCGCGTCCTCACGCACCTAGCACTTCCCGTGGCCGGATTGGTGAGTGAAGCGCCCCTTGCAGAAACAGCCAGCGGTTTTGCTGCGCTGCGACAGTCACTTGACAGCCTCGTCGAATGGCAGCCACCATATCTCGTGTTTAAGGCGCTTTTTGGAGCTTCGCTTGTCTGTAACGCTGGCCCGCGCTTGAGCGACGTGGGAATCGTCGATGTCTTTCACGGACAAATTCTTGAAACGCCTGTGGACCCCTCCTGGCCGGCACCTTTAGCGTCTGATAGGCTTTGACGCCTGTTCCATAGAGCGGCGATATCAGGAATGCGGAGCCAATTCGACATTGTACACTCCAATTTGGCGTAGTCTCCCTTATTGTGCCACATTGAGCTTCTTGCAGAACTCCCCGATCAAGCGATTTTTTTCGGAAACGGGCGCTTTTTTCTGATCGGGGGCCTGGATATGGAGCCGTCCCTCTGGTATGGGGCGGGTGTTGCATCCACAACATACGGGGAGACGGCTCCATGTCCCTGCGATCATCCATATCAGATGCCTGGCAGCGGTTCCAGGGGGAACTTCTGCCCTCCCTCGCCGGGGAGGTCGGCCCGCTGGGCGTGAGGCACAGCAGATTCATCGCCGTCCTGGACATGGTGGAGGTGGAAAGGCACGTGCACTACAGCCACCGGGGCGTCGGCAACCCGCCCGCGGACCGCAGGGCGCTGGCGCGGGCCTTCGTCGGGAGGGCGGTCCGGGACATGCCGACCACGACGGTGCTGATCGACAGGCTGCGCCACCACCCGACGCTGCGGCGTCCGGTCGGCTGGTCCCGCGTGTCGGAGGTGCCCAGCGAACCGGCCTTCTCCCGCGCCTTCGCCTGGTTCGCGGAGACCCGTCTGCCGGAGCGGATGCACGAGGCGCTGGTCCGCGCCGCGTATTCCGGCTCGGTCGTGGGCCACATATCGCGGGACCCGCCGGCGATCGTCGGGCGGGAGAGGCCGGCGCCGAGGCCGAAGCCGCAGGAAAAACCGAAGCGAAAGCGCGGACGCCCGAAAAAGGGGGAGGAGGTGCCGAAGGAGCCGACCCGGCTGGAGCGGCAGCCGCCGGACGGGATGACCGCCGCGGAGATGGCCGGCGAGCTGCCGAAGGCCTGCGACACCGGGACGAAACGCAACGCCAAGGGGTACAAAGAAAGCTGGCGGGGGTACAGACCGCATATCGACGCCGCCGACGGTGACGTCCCCATCAGCTGCATCCTGACCTCCGCGTCGCTGCACGACAGCCAGGCCGCGATCCCGCTGCCGGGGATGACGGCGCTGCGGGTGGACCACTGTCACCAGCTCATGGACGCGGCCTGCGACTCCCTGGAGATCGGGTTCCACGCCTACCTGACGGGGCGCGTGGCGATCACCGACACCAACCCCCGCCGCGACGCGGCGCTGAGGGAGCGCCTCAGGAAAGAGGCGCTGGCGCAGCGGAAGGCGGGCCACATACGCCACGACCGCGTCCGCTACCGGCAACGCTCCAGCGTGGAGCGCGTGAACTCCGCCCTGAAGGACTCGTACGGCGCCCGGCACGTCCGCGTCCGTGGGCACGCCAGGGTGGCCTGCCACCTGTTCTTCGGCGTGCTGGCCCTGACGGTGGAGCAGCTGATGCGGCTCACCATCTGACACCGCCGGTTCCGGCATCTCCGTCCGCCACGGACGCCGCCCCGGAGGGGACGGCGCGGCCAGCCATGCGCGGACGGCGCCCGTCGGGCCACCAACTGCGGCATTCCGCCACACCTCGGGCCGTGCAGACGCCCCGGGCACCCACCGGATCCGGTGCCGCGACCTGATCGGCCGCCGAATGCCTGCCAGGGCCGCCAGAACCGCGATAATTGTGCAAGAGGCTCACATTGAGAAATTTTATCGACCGCCAAAATCCTTGCTTGAGCATTTGAACAGTGAAGCTTCGCGGAAATCCCCTGATCGATCCGAGCATGTGCGTAAGGCTGTCGCCCTTCGGCAACGGTTGACTTGTAGCCCGATGCATCCGCGATGACCGGGCAAGAGCGTTGCTCGACGGTCCAAGAAATGAGTTTCCAGTCTCCATTCCCAAGTGCATAGTGGAAGGTGCGTTATCCTTGCGAATGCGAAACTTGTGTTTTCCTCCCACTCAACCTCGCTCCGGACCCTCCGGGCCTGGCCGCCGTCAGCCGTTGCATTCACATCCGCCGTCATGGACAGTCCTCCGGTCACATTGAATGGCCCGGGGAATCCTCCCGCACTCCGGCAGCGCAGATCAAGGCGAATGCGCTACGTTGCGCCTAAAAGTTTGAATCATAAATCATTGACTTGATTATGTTATTTTGTTTCAGGCACCTGCCCCACGCGCCAGCCTGCGGATCAGGAACCGGCATACGGCCAGCTGCGCCCGAGCTACGGAGCTCTCCAGGCTCCGCCCGGAGTCCTTCGCCAGGCGGCGGCAACGCGACATCCACGTGAAGGCGCGCTCCACGACCCAGCGTCGGTGCAGCACCGTGAAGCCTGGTTTCCTTGGGCCTTTCCACGATCCCCGGTGCGTCCGGGACACCCATCTCCGCGGGCTTCGGGCGAAGCCTCCCGCCCCTGTGGCCGCTGTCCGCCCACAGCTTCGTCACCTCCGGCGCCTTCCCCGGCATCGCCAGGACGGCGTCCGGCGCACCGTCCCGGTCCCGCACGTCGGCCGTGTGGATCTGGAAAATGATCGGGATTCCCCCGCCGTCCACCGTGACGTGGCGCCTGCGGCCCTTGATCCTCCTGCCGGCGTCGTATCCCGACGACCCCGCCATCTCCGTCGTCCTCACCGACTGGCTGCCGCTCCCGGCCACCGTCGGCTCCGCGGCACGTCCCGCCTGCCTGCGCGCCAGACCGGGCGGCGCATCCATCATCCGCTCGATGACGCCGCTGTCGCGCCAGGGATGGAAGTGGTTCTGGACCTTGGTGAACGGCGGAAAACACTTGGGAACCGCCCGCAACCGGCAGCCCGTCGACAGCATGTAATGGATCGCGTCGAGGACTTCCCGGAGATCGGTGAACCGGCGGCGACGGCGGCGGGACAGGCGGCTCGACCAAAAGCCATTCCCCGTCGGTCAGGTCGCTTTCATATCTTTCCGTTCCGCGCTTATACCTCTCCTGGGTGGTCCCGTTCCAGGCCATGGTAGCTCCCTGTCTGGTTGATGTTCGATACGGGAATACCACATCTTGGGAGACCATCCACATTCTAGGTCAACCTCTTAGCACCTGTGGACAATCATGATGCCGCCGCCACGCCCGCCACGAGGTGAATCCCCGCCGCGAAGCTCGTGGCGGTCCTGTCACAGCGCATCGCGATCGCCCGGAACTCACTGGTTCCGGCGAGGAAACTCTCCACCCGGTGCCGCCACCCGTATTTCTCCCGGTCGTGCTCCCGCGGCTCCGTCCCGGATCCTCCAGCAGCCAGTCCGCGCCGGACGCCCTGTCGCCGGCCAGGATCCCGAACCGGAGGCCTTCAGGGAGCGCCGGCAAACCCCTGAGGTCGTGCGCCTGGCCGGGAAGGACCGTGAACCGCACGGGATGGCCCAGCGCGTCCACGACCGCCACGGCCCTGCCGGTCAGGCCACCGCGGGAACGCCCGGTTCCCTGTCTTTCGGTCCCCCTTCCGCACCCGGCGACGGAACCGCCTGAAAACGCTGTTCCACTTTCCGAAGCGCTCCGGAATGTCGCGCCACGGCGATCCGGTGCGGAACCGCGCGGGCACCGCCCCGACGAAGAGGCGGCTGTCCACTGCGGTCACGCCCGGGTCGGTCTTCCTGCCGGCAGGCATTTTGCCTGTGCCGCCTTTCCGGCGTGCGTTGCGGGGTGAATGCCGTCGGCTGGCCAGATTGTCAACAGGCCCTTAGTCGTTCACGATGGATGTGAACCCGTAGCCCCGCGCCATCCCGACCGGACCGTACTGCCTGCGCTGGCTTTCGGGGTTGGCCATGACCTGGGTTCGGGTTGACTGCCTGACATGGACAATCGCCCGGCACCGCAGGTGGGCAATCGGGAACGGGACGTTCCGGACACCGAGGCGAGGGATCCGAGCCGGTCCGGGCACAGTTCCGGCCATGGCCACAGCCATCTGGCGGACGTCCTCCCGACACCCACCATGCCCGCGTTCCTGACCGCCTAGGTGCGGCGGCGCCAGGGACGCAACCTATACCTCTCGAACAGGCTACGGGAACCGGTCAGGACATTCGCGTCCCCGGACTGGAGGACACCCTGCCGGGCCATCGCCGGGCAGCTCGGCAGGGAGGACCACCCCGGCCTGGTCCGCGCCGGTCGGTGGCCGCCCCGACCACGCCCGAACCACCCCGATCCCGCCCTTCGCCGATACCCCATTTCCTGACACTGGGCAGCCGTCCGGCCATCAGACGTGTGCAACCGCAACCCGAAGCCAATGCCGCACGTCAGAAACGGCTGCAAGCCAACCAGCAAATCCGCTAGCGGGAACTGCTGGCTACACCCCAGCAATTCCCGCCAGGAATTCTTTTCTTTCATTATCAGTCTGTTGCGCGGGCGTCGCGAATTTTTTTTTCGTGGACTTTCCGCACCGGATCGGCCATTCTGCTGCAAAACAGGCAAAAGCCGAGCAGGAAAATGTCAGGGAACCCCTTCCGAAAGCACCTGTCGATGCCTGGTATGCTTCGTGCGGTCCGCGCATGTTTCGACCGCATCCCCGATCCCATCAGCACGCGCGGCATCGGCCTTTCCGACTGCCTGATGTCGGGCCTCGCGGTGTTCTCCCCAGGATGCCGTCGCTGCTGCAGTCCGGCCGGCAGGTCCGTGGCGGCGGTGATCCGGTGATGGCGCGGAACCTCCGCTCGCTGTTCGGCGTGGGGCGGGCGCCGTCGGACACATGGATGCGCCAGCGGCTGGAGGAGGTCGACCCCCGCGCCCTCCGCCGCTGCTTCAGGGGCATCCACGCGGCGCTGCAGCGCGGAAAGGTGCTGGAGGGGTGGACCCTGTTCGGCGGGCATCCCCTGATCTCCGTCGACGGCACCGGCCACCATTCCTCCCACAAAGTCAGCTGCCGCAGCTGCTGCGTGAAGGAGCACCGCGACGGCACGAGGACATACCATCATCAGGCCCTGGGGGCTGCGATCGTCCATCCCGACATCGGGGAGGTGCTGCCGCTGGCACCGGAACCGATCCGAAAGGAGGACGGCTCGACGAAGAACGACTGCGAGCGGAACGCGGCGAAACGGCTCATCGGGGACCTGCGCCGGGAGCACCCGCATATGAAGGCGGTCATCGCCGGGGACGCGCTGGCGTCCAACGGACCGCACATCAAGCTGTTGAAGGAAAAGGACTTTCGCTTCATACCTGGCGCGAAGCCCGGCGACCACGGGCTGCTGTTCAGCTGGTTCGAGGCCAGCGACACCAGACAGACATGGGAGAGGCGCGACAGGAAGGCCGGCACCGTCCAGCGGTTCGAATGGGACCACGGGCTGCCGCCCAGCGACGCGAACCTCCACCTGAAGGTCAACATGCCCGTATACGGGGAGACCGACAGGAAAGGCGAGGGAAAAAGGTTCTCGTGGGTCACCGACCTCCCGCTCGGACGGGACACGGTGATGTCCGTCATGCGGTTCGGCCGCCGCAGGTGGGCCATCGAGAACGAGACGTTCCAGACACCGAGGCAAGGGATCTGTACAGGTCCGGGCACAGTTTCGGGCACGGCCACAACCATCTGGCGGACGTCTTCGCGACGCTCGCCATGCCCGCGTTCCTGACCGCCCGGGTGCAGCAGCACTGCTGCCCGCTGTTCGGCAGGGCGCGGCGGCGCCAGGGACGCAACCTCTACCTGTGGAACAGGCTGAGGGAGCTGGTCAGGACATTCGCGTTCCCCGACTGGCGGACACTCTACCGGGCAATCGCCGGGCAACTCGGCAGGGAGGACTACGTCGGCCTGATCCGGGCCGGTCCGTAGCCGCCCCGACCACGCCCGAACCACCCCGATCCCGCCTTCGCCGACACCCCGTTTTCCGAACCGGACAGCCGCCCGGCCATTGGCCATGCGCATCCGGAACATCCGGCCGACGCGATGCCGCCGAACCGGTCGTCAGCGGGCCAGCGGATCGGCTAGCGGGAACTGCTGGCTACACCCCAGTCTGCATTGACCCGGTCGCAGCGTTGGCATATATTTGGATCATGACGAATCTCCATATACAGTCCGTTCGTAGTCCGTTCGATGATCCGAGACTTGCCTCCGCGACCATCGAGGCGCTGTCGCGCGCCGACGCGATGGGCTTGCTCTTGCGTCCCGTCACCTGCCTGGACAAGTCCGTCATTCAGAGGCTCGAAACGGGCATGGCCAAAGCCGGTATCGGCCGCAGCTTCCTTGCGGAACTACGCAGGATGCCTTGCTCCGATGCCGCCCGACTTTCCACGCTTCTGGAGAAGATCAACGAGGCCCTAGACCAATCCCCGGCCCCCGCGCACGAATGGCGCACCCTTCAGGGCGTCCTAGGCATGGAACTGGTGACCCGCCTCCTCGGCATCTCCCAGTCCAGTGCGCGGCGCTATATTTCCGGCAACCGCTCCACCCCGGACGTGATCGCCGCCCGGCTCCATTATCTCGCCTTCGTCGTCGGGGACCTTGGTGGCGCGTACAACGATATCGGGGTCCGGCGCTGGTTCGACCGACCCCGCGAACGGCTCGACGGCAAATCACCCACGCAGGCGCTCGGCCATGAGTGGTCGCCGGGAGACGACGGCCCCCGAAGGGTCCGCGAACTTGCCAGAGCTCTGGCGTCGTCGCCGGCGACGTGATCGCATATCGCCACGCCGACCCCCGCTTTCCCTTCCTGCGGGAGGATTCGTCGCAATCCGCCGGCCGGTGGAACGCGCCGGGTGAACTGACCCACTACTTCTGCGACACCCCGGACGGCGCCTGGGCAGAATTTCTTCGACACGAGGAGATCCGCGACCCGCAGGACCTTTACACCGTCCGCCGCGCCCTTTGGGCGGTCGATATCGGCAAAATCCCGTCGCATCAACCGAACCTGCCTCGGGAAACACTGGTCGGTGGACCGGACACCTGGCCGGCATGCCAGCAGGCCGCCCGGCTGCATCGGGAATATGCCGACGGCGTCGCCGTGCCTTCAGCGGCGCTGAAACCGGGCGCAGCCCACGGATGGCGCGTTGACGGCGGCCTCCAATCTGGCCCCAAACGGGACGGGAAGGTCTTTGCGCTGTTCGGCCGACGCCCGGACGTCGTCGGCTGGGCCGCGACCGTCGATGGCCGTCCGAGCCCGGACCTCCTCGCCAAGGTCCGGCATTTCGAACCAGATGAACCCAGCCGCTAACTCTCACCTGCAATCACGCCGACTGGCCCAATGTCCGATGCCTTCGAAGACGACTACGGCTTGGGTGCTGGCAGAGTTAACTCTCCATACTTGAACTTCATGCACTCAATTGCAAACTCTTCAAACTTACTTTCAGACGCGCAAACCTTAGGACTGTTAATTTCCATGTCTTCGACGCCCTGAACGACTCTTGAAATGGCCCTGCATTTGTCGTCGTTTGACTCTGGATCCATGTAGAATATCCATTTGCCGTATCCGTCTTCTGGCTTTCCGAAGAATTGACGCAAGATAAACCTTATCAATGCGACCTCCTTTAGCAATCCATACACAAATGCTTATCCAAGAGCCTCTTGCAGAACTCCCCGATCAGGCGGTTTTTTTTCGGAAACGGGCGCTTTTTTCTGATCGGGGGCCTGGATATGGAGCCGTCCCTCTGGTATGGAGCGGGTGTTACAGCCACAACATACGGGGAGACGGCTCCATGTCCCTGCGATCATCCATATCAGATGCCTGGCAGCGGTTTCAAGGGGAACTTTTCCCGTCCCTCGCCGGGGAGGTCGGCCCGCTGGGCGTGAGGCACGGCAGGTTCATCGCCGTCCTGGACCTGGTGGAGGTGGAAAGGCACGTCCACTACAGCCACCGGGGCGTCGGCAACCCGCCCGCCGACCGCAGGGCGCTGGCGCGGGCCTTCGTCGCGAAGGCGGTGTGGGACATGCCGACCACGGTGGTGCTGGTCGACCGGCTGCTGTACGACCCGACGCTGCGGCGCCTGTGCGGCTGGTCCCGCGTGTCGGAGGTTCCCAGTGAATCGACGTTCTCCCGCGCCTTCGCCTGGTTCGCGGAGACCCGTCTGCCGGAGCGGATGCACGAGGCGCTGGTCCGCTCCGCGTATGCCGGCTCGGTCGTGGGCCACATCTCCAGGGACTCCACGGCGATCGTCGGGCGGGAGAGGCCGGCGCCGAAGCCGAAGCCGCAGGAGCGGCCGAAGCGAAAGCGCGGACGCCCGAAAAAGGGGGAGGAGGTGCCGAGGGAGCCGACCCGGCTGGAGCGGCAGCCGCCGGACGGGATGACCGCCGCGGAGATGGCCGCCGAGTTGCCGAAAGCCTGCGACACCGGGACGAAACGCAACGCCAAGGGGTACAAAGAGAGCTGGAGGGGGTACAAACTGCATATCGACGCGGCCGATGGGGACGTCCCCGTCAGCTGCATCCTGACCTCGGCGTCGCTGCACGACAGCCAGGCCGCGATCCCTCTTTCGAGGATGACGGCGCTGCGGGTGGACCACTGTTACGAGCTCATGGACGCGGCCTACGACTCGCTGGAGATCGGGTTCCACGCCTACCTGACGGGGCGCGTGGCGATCACCGACACCAACCCGCGACGCGACGCGGCGCTGAAGGAGCGCCTCAGGAAAGAGGCGCTGGCGCAGCGGAAAGCGGGCCACATACGCCACGACCGCGTCCGTTACCGGCAGCGCTCCAGCGTCGAGCGGGTGAACTCGGCCCTGAAGGACTCCTACGGTGCCCGGCACGTCCGCGTCCGTGGGCACGCCAAGGTGGCCTGCCACCTGTTCTTCGGCGTGCTGGCCCTGACGGTGGAACAGCTGATGCGGCTCACCATCTGACACCGTCCGTTCCGGCAGATCCGTCCGCCACGGACGCCGCCCCGGAGGGGACGGCGCGGCCAGCCATGCGCGGACGGCGCCCGTCGGGCCACCAACTGCGGCATTCCGCCACACCCTGGCCCGTGCAGACGCCCCGGGCACCCGTCGGATCCGGTGCCGCGACCCTGGCGGAACCGAAAGGCTTGCCGCGGCTGCCCGAACCGCAGTAATTGTGCAAGAGGCTCCCAAGTCATGATGATGAGCCAGACTGACTACGGTAGCATCTCCCCACTCATTGCTAGGGATAACGCAAGGCATGCCTGCGCAGTCCTCCTCAGAGGCAGTCCCAAAGTTGTTGTGCTTGATATCTGGCGGACAGAATATCATCCGCCAGAGCGTTCAGATCGAAATCGAAGGTCTGGCTTTGCATGAGCGGATCCGCTCCCGCTCGACACCACCGACCCCACACCGACGTCGCCAGCTCTGCCAAGGCACCAAAGTAAACCTCATCCTCTCCCGGGCAGAATCCACCCAGCGCTAGATTTGCCAACCTGACGTCGAGATTACCGTGAGAGAAAACTCTGTAGCGCACCAGTCTCAGTCGCTATAGTCCACCCTTCGCGTCTCGGATACGCCGGATCGACAGGTTCTTATGGCCTTGCTGTTCGGCAGGATCGTCCAGTCTAACGACTTGCGTCATCCAAACTTCAAAGCACATTCGGAATACACGATGGATATACTCTCCAATCGGCATCTCGAGCGCCGCGGCATCCGTCAGGTTCCCTTCTAGGGGAAGATAATCGAAACGATCCTGCACACCAACCAGTTGTCGTAAACAATCCTACACTCATCGCAGAAGGCTACGGCGACTTCTCTTTCCATTCGTTACTCCCCGTCGCAATTCGCGACTGTGGCTAAGCAATCCCGCAATCGGCATTCCTGGACGAACTCCTGTTGCCAAACCGATATTGGTTTAGGCCGTTTACTGGAAATCATGCCTGATTGGTCTCGAAATACCGGTAGTCCGCCAACCGCTTCTTACACCGCCGCAGTTCGTCCTCCGCGAACAGTTCGTGCCATTCCTCGTTTTCGTGAACAACCGCCTCAACACTCAAGTCCAAGCGACCCAGCTCCCAAAGTCGCGTGTAGCCGTCTGACGGTTGAGGAGCATTGATAAGCTGTCGCGCCGTCTCTATGGCACCCTTTTCGCATAGCATGCGATGAAAGATTCTCGGCGTGTAACCGATTTCCTTGGCTTCGCGATAGATTGCGTACATGGCTTCGCCAAATCGACGCTCAATGTCCTCCACAGATCGTGTCCTTCACACTTTTGACACACAGCTGGATTATCTGAACTGGCCAACACTCGGAAGTGCAAAGTGGAAGGTGCGGAACTTGTGTTGCGGTCAGTTTCATGTTGCGTGGGCGGAAGGCACGGCTGACGTGGTCGTTGCACTAAAGGAGATGGGTGGATACCCGCCCATCGGCGCTTTGCCGACCGCGAGGTCGAACCGTGCCGTCCGCCAGGTTTCTGCAAGGTGAACTTCACTTATGCCAAGCCTAGGTCGCGTCCTTATGGATTGATCTGAACAATTCCGTCAACCACCGGTGAACCGGACTCTCGGCATCCCGCTGATGCCTTACCGCACGAACCGCAAATGTGGGCCCTGGAAATGGAAGCGATGCAAACTGTAGCCCGAATCTGGTGGCGTAAATCGTGGCGATCTTTCTGGGCAGCGTCGCGATCAGGTCCGATTGCTCCAGAACCGACAGCGCCGGAAAGAACAATGGAACGGCTGCCTGCACATTCCGATGAAGCCCAAGCGCCTCCAACGCATAGTCGACCAGACCTTTCGTCACTCCAGCGGGCGCCACCAGTAGATGCGGCTGGTCCGCATAGGCCTGGGAATTTCGCCTGCCTTCAAAGAACGGATGTCCCTGCCTGCCAGCGACAACATACTCCTCAACATAGAGATCCTCGGAAATATACGGTCCGACCGGGCCTCGGCCGGGAAGGGTCTCGAAGAACCCGACAGCCAGGTCGACACGTCCCTGAACAAGGGCTTCCAAAGCTTCGTCGCTGGAAAGCGTCAGCGAATTGATGCTGATCCGGGGACCTATTCCAGCAGTTCGGGCAATGAGTTGAGGCACCAGGGCGGCCAACTCATAGTCGAATCCAGCGATCCGGAGCGAAATCTCGCTTTCCGTAGGATCAAACTCGCGAGGCTCGACAAGGGATTCCGAGATTGTTCTTACGGCACGGCGTATCTTCGGCTCCAGTTCACGGGCAAGAGCCGTCGGCTCCAGCCCGTGGGCCTTCCGAAGAAAGAGAGGGTCGCCGTATAGTGTACGAAGTCTTTTGAGGGCATGGCTAACCGCAGGCTGCGTAAGCCCCATTTCCGTAGCCACCATGGTCGCCTTCCGGTGGCGCATCAATCCGAGGAAGACGAGCAGGATGGTTCCGTCCACAAGACGGAGTTCAATGTCCTTTATATCTATCATCTGCCTTTTTTATTATCATTTATTTCTGTTGATCGCTAGGGATTTCACCCATCGAAGTTTGTATTCGTTCAGATTTGGGGCTGTTGGCTGCAAATCGCCCACAGGGAGGAAAGGATGAAGATGAAACGACTTCTGGCCGCTGGCGCGATGGTGGCACTTGGAACGAGTGCCTACGCGAACTGCGCCTTTGATAACACGACACCGGTCAGCATATCGGCGGCCGCGTTCCAAGCCTGGAAGGCAGCTACTGGCGCGATGGCGGAGTGCGGAAACCTCTCGGCTGAGCTGAATCAGAAGTTTCAGGAGAAGCAGGCTGTCGGCTTTGCAGCGGATCCGTCACTCTATGCGATTGGCGGTGTGGCAAATTCTTCGCTCGTCCCACTGATGGACGCAGGGCTGATTCGTCTGCTTGACGGTCTCGTCGAGAGATTTGGATCCCAGTTGTCACCAGCGCAGCTCATCAGAATCGATGGTCAGATCATGGCCATCGCGATGATGGTCAATGCACAGCACCTGATGTATCGCGAGGACATCCTGAAAGACCTTGGAATCGCTGTTCCCCAGACGTACGAGGACGTGTTGGCGGCGGCCAAAATTCAGGACGCCGGAGTCGTTGACCATCCTCTCGGCGGAAGTTGGAAGACCACCTGGCTTGAATTCGTCAATATGTACCTTGGCTACGGTGGTGACTTCTTTACGGACGGCTTCCAACCCAACGTGAACAACGACAATGGGCTGGCGGCACTCGAGATGATGAAGGCGCTCAACGGCTATATGGACCCGGAATATCTTGTCGCGGACTCGACCTACACCCAACAACAGTTCCAGAAAGGCAAGATCGCCATCGCAAACTTCTGGGCCAGCCGGGCAGGCGCGGTGAACGATCCCGCCGAAAGCGAATTCGCGGGAAAGATCCGGTTCGCCTCCGCCCCTGCCCCGGTCGAAGGGGCTATTCCCGCATCAACTCTCTGGTGGGACGGAATCGTGATCGCCGAGAACATTCCTGATGACGTGGCCGAAGCCGCATTCCGCGTGGCCATGGAAGGCATCGACTCCGAGATGGCAAGCGCCAATCCAGATGCGGCGATCTGGATAATAGATGGCTACACAGCCGGTGAATTCGCCTCGGGTGCAACGGCGACCGCCGAGAATGGTGCCCGCCCATATCCTGCGTCAAGCCATATGGGCCTGATGCAGACAGCCATCGCCAACAACATTTCCGCCTATCTTAATGGGGAAAAGGATGCCGCAACGACTTTGGCCGACATGGAATCGGACTATGTCGTCGCAGCGAAGGAAGCGGGAATTCTCGAGTAACCAGGACTTAACTGGCCCTGGGCGGGAAGTTTCCCGCCCAGGGCAGACTTGGCTCCCAGCCCTTGAGGATTCCTCACTATGTCCCTTGCGAACGCCAAGAAGCGCGCCTGGTCGCTCGCATCCGGGATGGATGTGAAGCCGTCGCTATTCACCAAAGAGCTCAGGTTCTTCGGACCTGCGCCGATCAGGGATCTTGTAGGTTTCGAAGCGTTAACGGAAACTTTGCTCGAGCCAGCGCGAAAGGCCATGCCGAACGCAAGGAAGCGGCCCTACCTCTACTTTGGCGGCGAGCATCAGGGACACATATGGATCGGCGCCACCGGAAACATCGAAGGCGAAATGCACTTCCCCTGGTTCGGCATCCCGGCCGGCGAAGGTCTGCGAAAGCTCCGGTTTGGCGAGTTCTACAAATTTCGGGGTGACCGCATCTGTGAAATCCGCTGCCTGCTGGACATACCCGGCCTTGCTGCCCAAGCTGGAATTGAACTGTTTCCGCGCTTTGATGGAAAAGCACATATGCCCGCGGGTCCATCGACAGAGATCGGAATCGTCCGCACGCCTCAGGATCCCCGCCTTACGGAAATGACCCGAAGCCTGGTGCATGACATGATTGTCATTGGCTGCAACCGACTGGAAGGCAGTGATGTGGAATCGCAGGGGCTGGAAAAATACTGGCATTCAGACATGGCCTGGCATGGGCCATGGGGCGTTGGATCGGCTTTCGGGCTAGATGAATTCTACGCCTTCGCACAAGGACCGTCGGTACGGTCATTTCCGGGGCGTCGGGGATCCTGGCCCAAAGAAGCGTTCATCGCCGAGGGTAGGGTCGCAGGATTTGCGGGGTGGCCTTCCTTCATCGGGCATTTCACTGGCGAACCATTCCGCGGAATCGCCCCAACTGGCGGCCCGATCTCAAAGAACGTGATGGATTTCTATACGGCCAACGGCAGCCGCCTGTCGGAGAACTGGGTATTGATAGACCTGATCAGGTTTGCGGCTGACTGCGGTGTGGACCTTATGGCGCAGATGCCAGAGGATCCCGGATCACCATGACGTGAGGTGACGAGATGAGAGCCAGGACGTTTGCATGGTTTGTAGGTCCGTCGGTCCTCTTGATGTTGCTCTTTATCGCCGCACCGCTGGTTTCTGTCCTTGTCCAGAGCTTCTACGTAACTGCACCAGTGCTGGAAACAGTGGAGGTCGAGACCTGCACGCCCGGCTTTACTGGCCAGATATGCGAAGTCTCGACCAAGACGCGTCCACTCATCGACGGGAATGGAAAGGTCATCACCACGACTGAATTCGTCGGTCTGCAAAGCTACCGCAATGTCCTCGAAACCGATAGGGCCATCGCCGCCCTTTCCAAGGGCAACTTCCGCGAGTTCCTGTCCATCGACTTCTGGAAAGCCCTCCGCTTCACGCTGACCTTCACCTTCATCACACTGCCGATCATGCTTATGACCGGCGTTGGCATCGCACTCGCCGTCAACTTGGCGACCGCACGTATACGCGGCCACGTGATTTTCGTCTCATTACTTCCGTTCATTGTCACACCGGTGATCGGAGCCCTCTCGATCAAATGGGTCTTCATCGGAGATGGAATGCTGACGGTATTGATTGAGTGGTGGCTTGCGCGTGACATCGCCCTATTCGCCCAGGCATGGACAATTGAGATTCTCATGCTTTTCTATCGCGTCTGGCACGTGGCTCCGTTCGCCTTCGTCGTGTTCTATGCAGGTCTTCAGACACTGAACATGGACAGCGTGGAGAGCGCGATCATTGACGGCGCCACACGGTGGCAGCGACTGCGATTCATCGTCATCCCGCATCTGATGCCGCTCATCGTGTTCCTTACGATCATTCATCTGATGGACAGCTACCGGGTATTCGAGGAGATCGTAGATTTCGGCTCGGAAAACCATGTCATCAGCCTGCAGTGGATCACCTATGATCTCCTGACGCCCGATGACGCAGGCAACCGTTCGATAAGCCGGGCATCTGCGTCTTCGATGCTGACAATGATAGGGATCGTCATCCTGCTGGTATTCCCGCTCCGGCAGACATGGCGGGATCACTTCGGAAAGACAGCATGACAATGACCGGGTCCCGTGCCCTTCGGCCGCCACTCTCACTGAATCTGTTGGGGTTCGGTTTTCTCGGCTTCTGGTGCCTTATCGCGGCGTTCCCGATCTTCTGGATTACGGTCATGAGCCTCAAGGATCCGATTGACGCGTTTTCCTCCAATCCATTTGTTGTGATCTTCGGCAACACCACCCGCGAGACCGGACTTGGCCTGTCCACGTTCGGAGTCGCGGTGATCGGGTTCGCCCTCTACCTCGCGGTAAAGGTGGCGAAACGATCCGTGCCAGCCTGGTCAGCTGCCTTGGCACCGAAGAGCGGGTCCGCAATCGGCTGGATGATCGCGGTTCTGGCCTATACCGTAATGCTTGTGATCACGGCCATCCTGATACTGCCCGCCACAATCGGTCTTGCAGATCCTTGGCTAGGCCCTCTCGGGCACCCGATTCTGGGTCTCACCGCAGACCACTACATTTCCGTCTGGATCGACAGCGAGTTCTACCGAAACTTCATCAACTCCATGATCGTGACTTCTGGCGTCGTTGCCATCTCGCTGAGCGTCGGAACGTTGGCCGGATTTGGGCTGGCGCGAAGCAGGATGAGAATCGCGTTCTGGATTCTGATCGCTGCGCTTGTGTTCCGTGCCCTACCCCATTCGGTCCTTGTCGCCGGCTACCTGCCGGTCTTCGTGAACTCTTCCGACATTCTGCGTCCGTTCCTGGGCGACGCTGCGCCGACATTCTATGGAAAGCCATTGCCGGTCATCTTCGTGCTGATGGCGATCAACCAGCCGTTCACCATCTGGATGCTGAGGTCGTTCTTCGCCTCGATTCCCTCTGATCTGGACGAGGCTGCCCGAGTTGATGGATGCACCTATTTTCAAGCCTTCAGATTGGTGATCATCCCGGTTATGTGGCCAGGCGTCATAACGACCGGTCTTTTCAGTTTCCTGCTGGGTTACAACGACTTTCTGGTCACATCGCTGCTGCTCGATGCACAGAACCAGACGATGGTTCCAGCCATAACGAGCTTCTTCAACCGGGAGACCACCTCCACGGATCAGGTGCAGGCGGTCGCGGCGGCGGTCTCAATCACCGCGCCCCTTTTCCTGCTGGTCATGGTCTTCCAGAAGCAGATCGTCAGCGGGCTCACCGCCGGTGCCGTGAAAGGATGAGTGATCGCAAAAGGCGGCTTACGATGAAAAGGTTCCATCTTCTGTCCACCTGCATGGCGACCGCGGGCCATCCCGCCTTCCGTCCTCCGCCCCAAGGCGAGCAAACTGTGGCGAACCTACACTGGGCTGGAGTTCATGCGAAACTGTGCGGGTGAAATCCGGCAATTGCCGACCCGGGCTCAAGCGCCGAATTCAGGGTCTCACCCAACATAGGTTCCGAAACGGCCATGGAATTTCATGCATCTTTCTGGAGTGGCGACTGTTTCAGCGGTCTGGTTGCTCCCAATCATCGGGTATGATTCCGGCTCGTTCCGTGGGCGCAAAAGCGCCCGCCATGTCCCTTCAGGCTGCAAGGGCTTCCGGCCCTGTCCTCGGAAAGCCAAGGCGACCCGGCAAGAGTAAACTGCGCAGGTATCGCCCGGAGCCCCAGCGCGTTCACCGACGCGTCCATCCAGACGTTCAGCGTGAGGCTCAGGAACAGCGCACCCGCCAACCCTGCAAATGGATGAAAGGGATCGGCATCAGGAGGCCAAAGTCATGAAATCCTATGGCCGCTCCGGCACCTTTGTCGGGTCTGGACCAATTATGCGAAACTCCCAGATGCGGCGATGGCTCCGTCCGAGAGCCCGCTTTCCTTCAGCGCGCCGATCCGGCATCTCTCCCCATGGGTCAGGTGGCGATGGCCCTCGGGCATGGCAGTCTCCCCTGTTTGCTCACAGGGACTGTCGCCGCTTTCTGGCCGATACGCAGGATCATGCGGCCGGAAAACCGGTCACCACCGCCACTGGTGTTGCACTTCAGGGTGGAATGGGGCCTGTCATCCGACCTCCCTGCCGTAGACCGACGCAACGGCTTTGCAATCGCAGGGAGAGGATCCGGCTATGCAGCGGCGATTTCGTGATCCCTGATTGACGGACCTTTTGGGCCGTCTTGATCTGCGCAGGATCCGAGTGTTTCGCAGCAAGGTGTATCGGGCTACGAGGATGTACACGACGTAACTGTTTCCGGTTTCGCGGGACAGCTTGTGGATTTCCTGTGGCGAGAGAGACGGGAGTATCCCAAGTTGGTTGATCCGCACAATTCGGACGTGCCATCCCTGCGCTGTGGCGGAGCCGTGGATGACCGGGGTAACCGGCGGGCGGCCCGCCATCCGGGGCAACGGGTATGGAACGTGGCACGGAAGAGGTTGGATCACAGGCATCCGGACTCGGTGGCGTATCCGGGGGTCCTGCGGAGGGCGGCGCGGCGGTGCATCCACTGGTTGTCCGCGAACGCGGCGGGGGTTTCACCCAGTACTGGACCGGGGGCGGCGATGTGCGCGGCCGCGACGTCACGGAGGCCGCGCTGCTGGCGTCGGGCGTCCCGGATCCCGGCACGGTGGAGCGGGCGTTCCGGGATGCCTCCCTCGGCGGCGGTGCCGAGGCTGCTTTCCGGGCAGCCCGGTAGGGCGCTGCCGCCGCCAGAATGCGGGGGCTGTGGCGGACCGATGACCATATGCCGGAACTCCACGGCGGCGAGCCGGCAGTGGACGCGCTTCGAAACCACCTCGTAGCCGTCCTCCGACAGCCCCTCGACCTCGGGCGGCATCACGGTGATTTCGGGAACCGAGGCCTTTCCGCTGAAGCGCAGCCTGGCATCGCCGACCGCGTCGCCGCGGTCCTTCCGACGACCGGGCCTGCCGCCGCGGCGGCGGTCTTCCTAACCGTCCCCGCCGTCCTGGCCGGTGGGTCTGCCGGACCCCTTCCCGCGCCTCTCCGAGCGATGGCCTATACTGTCATACCAAACCAAATAAGTAATCACCGATAGGCCCCCGGATTTCACAGCACCGCCATCTCTCCAACCGGGTGTTCGCAGGCGCGGAGCATGTCAGGGAGACCGTGGAGCGGGTTTGGGATGCGTTCATCCGCCGGAAGGGGGAGGTCACGCGGACCACCACAAGGGAGTGGGCGGCACCGTGAAATCCGGGGGCCTATCGGTGATTACTTATTTGGTTTGGTATCAGACGGAAAAGGGATGGGTGGGACCGGACCGGACGCCTTACTTTAGCCGCTTACGGACGGATGCGGTACGGCGAATGCCGCCACCGGGGCATCCAGTCGGGAGCGGCGAGATGGAGCCCGGATGCCGCATGTCCGGGCTCCGGATGAAACGCTCCGGCACCCGCTGGTCGGAGAGGGGGCCAATGCCATGCTGGCGCTGAAGGGCTGCGTCATGAACCAAAGGTTGGCCGACCTGCTCGACTGGGGGGCGAATTAGGCCCCCGTGGCGTGATCAACCAACTTGGGATACACCCATTGCTGCACAAAATATTGACCCGCCTTGGTCAAAGGAATAAGCCTTCCATCTGAAACCCTCTACAGACGCAAAGCAGGCCACCCATGGCTGGTCACAAAGACTATTGGACCCAGAAGCGCGAGGACGGGAAGTGGGAAAGCAAAAGAGACCGGTGGCGAAGCCTTTCTGAAACGACGTGACGGGAAGATCCGTGGGCGAAATACCTACGGAAAGGATCCGTATCCTCCGAAAGGCTGAGTCACGTTCTGCCCGAATTTGCCGATTATATCGTCTATGCCGATGAAAGCGGCGATCACGGATTGGTTTCAATCGATCCGGATTACCCGGTATTCGCTTTGACCTTCTGCGTCATGCGCAAGCACGACTTTATCGGAACCATCGTGCCGGCGATTCAACAATTCAAATTCGATATCTGGGGTCATGACAGCATCATTTTGCACGAGCACGAAATTAGAAAGAGCAAAGGCCCATTTTCCATTCTGCTGACCGACCGTGAATTGCGGACAAGATTCTATGATCGTCTGAACAGTCTCATCGAAAATGCGTCCCTTTCCATCTTCGCCGCCGTCATCGACAAAGCGGAATTGAGAGAGTGTTACGCCAAACCCTGGAACCCTTACGAAATCGCAATGCTCTTCTGCATGGAGCGTTTGCACATGATGCTAAACCGAGAGGGGCAGCAAGGAAAAACCGTACATGTTGTCTTTGAAAGCCGCGGCAAGAGGGAAGACAGTGAATTGGAACTCGAATTTCGGCGGATCGCTGCCAATGATCGAAAGTGGGGTTATCGCAGGCACGACTTCAGCCGCTTCGACTTTCAGCCGGTTTTTCTGCCAAAGGCAGTGAACTCAAGCGGGCTGCAACTCGCCGATCTGACCGCGCGGCCCATCGCCCTTAGCAAGCTGCGCCCCAAACAGCAAAACCGGGCATTCGAAATCATTGAACCCAAACTGAAGGCGCTGAAATGCTTCCCTTAAATCCTTGTATTTTCAGAAAAAACAAAGGAGCTCCGGTTGGCCCGGAACCCCTCTGTCGACCGGGTAGTTCCCAATCCTTTGACGTATAGATACATACATTTTGTGTGTCTAGCAAGTCGACAGTTGGGGGTGTATCCCAAGTTGGTTGATCACGCCGCGGGGCCTAATTCGCCCTCCAGTCGAGCAGGTCGGCCAACCTTTGGTTCATGACGCAGCCCTTCAGCGCCAGCATGGCATTGGCCCCTCTCCGACCAGCGGATGCCGGAGCGTTTCATCCGGAGCCCGGACATGCGGCATCCGGCCTCCATCACGCCGCTCTCAACCTGGATGCCCCGGTGGCGGCATTCGCCGTACTGCATCCGCCCGATGCTGTTCCGGAAGTGGCGGCGGCAGGCGTCCAGTTCCCGGACCGCCCTCCCCGCCCGTCCCGGTGTCCGCCCGGACCTCCGCGAACCGCCGGTCCCGCTCCGGCCCCTTTCCGGCGACGCCCCCCACCTCCTCCCCGCGCATCGGGATCCCGGTCCCGTCGGCCGAAAGATATATGGGTGTTTTCAGTGGGTTGCCCTCGACCACCTCCTCCCGCCCGGACTCCATGGCCTCCGTGACGTCGCGGCCGCGCACCTCGCCGCCCCCGGTCCAGTACTGGGTGAAACCCCCGTCGCGTTCGCGGACAACCGGTGGATGCACCGCCGCGCCGCCCTCCGCAGGACCCCCGGATACGCCACCGAGTCCGGATGCCTGTGATCCAACCTCTTCCCTGCCATGACCCACGCTCCATGCCAGTTGCCCCGGAGGCAGGCCGCCCGCCGGTTACCCCGGTCATCCGCGGTCCCGCCGCAGCGCAGGAATGGCACGTCCGGATTGTGCGGATCATCCAACTGGGATACACCCGAGAGAGACAATGCGCTTGACGTTCGATGGGCGACTACAAATAATGCGTCATTCGCTCCATGGCAGTAAGCCCCGCTTCCGTCCTGAACACAGGATTGGCGATCGAAAGTAGGGCCGATCCCGTGGAGATCTTTCTTTGGTGGGTCGCTATTTTTGGCGACCCACAATCATGATCGCTTCGGCCTACATTCATCGCGATTTACGATCCCACTTCCGTTCCGATGTGCGTCATCGGCCATTTCCGCAGCGGGGGGCGGAGCCAGGGCGGAGGGAATGGCCGGGAGGCGGGGTTTCCGGCACCCAAGGAACGGAGGATTCGGTCCCGGGACGGTTGTTATCCCGTCGGAAAGTCCGCTTGCCTTCAGCGCGTGTATTTGGCATCGTTCGTCACGGGCCAGTTGGCGGTAACCCTCCGGCATGGCAGTCTCCCTTGTTTCGTAACAGGGACCGTCGCTGCTTCGCAGCCAGTTCGCAACATTATGCGGGTGGAAATCCGATCACCACCGCTACTGGTGTTGCACTTCAGAGTGGAATGGGGCGCACCTATGTTGGGTCTCGGCAAATTCGGGCTCACCAGCCAAGCCCATCTGCATCTGATCTCATGCCGGTGCCCGCAGCGGGAATCACCGGGGCAAATCCGCCAGCGACCCTCCGCTACGTCACCAATCGACCAACATTGACCGATGCCATCAGAAGGGTGCCCTTTGGCTCCGCAACCGGTGCTGACGCGGCGTCACTCCGTACTGCGTCCTGAACA
The DNA here is from genome assembly GCA_965203605.1 of Paracoccaceae bacterium. GTDB lineage: Bacteria > Pseudomonadota > Alphaproteobacteria > Rhodobacterales > Rhodobacteraceae > JAPOUP01. The sequence continues at coordinate 1,961,528 of OZ241902.1, forward strand.
GCCTGTAGAAATGGCTCAGGTTCTCAATGCCGCAGGCACGTGCCACATCGGGAATCGGCAGATCCCCATGACCGAGGAGCAAGGCAGCATGCTCAATTCGGACTCTGTTCACGAATTCTGAAGGCGTGATGCCGAGTTCCGCCCGCGTAACGCGGCAAACATGCTCATGGCTTCGGCCTGCGGAGCGAACGAACGCCGCCACCCCACCTCGGAATACATCCGGGTCGCGGATCGTTTGGCACGCCGCCGAAAACCATCTCGGCGCCGTGCTGTTGGGATGCCCACTGCGTTCCAGAACCCGATTTGTGAGCGTCAGAAGAAACTCCTCGACCCGCGCAAGTGATCTGACCGATGTCGCCATTTCCTGCGCCACATTGACCGCGCGCTCAAACCGCGAACCCGATAGTTCGTACGCTTCTGGAACGGAACCGCCCCAGTCATGGAACCTGCCCCTGAATTCCTCCGGATAGCGGGTGACAAGGTGCTCAGCCGTCTCCACCTGAAACATGACATTGATGATCTGGCATCCGGTTTCCCGATCAGCCCTGAACGCATGCGCGTCCCGCGGTCGAATGAACGCCAGATGCCCATGCCCCAGACATTGCGTCTCTCCGTTGATCCAGTGCAGCGCCGTTCCTCGCTCAATCAGGAAAACCTCGAAGAAATCGTGATCATGCGCCCGGTCCGGAAACCGTCTGTCAAGCGATTTACGGGCAAAGTGAAACGACTCCTCCGCACGGAGATAGTCACCAGCGCTGAACCGTGTGATCTCCAAAAGGGCAATCTCCAACAAGAAATCCCCAACTATTGCCATATAATATCAAATTAAAACAAAAAAATGTCAAGTGGCGGTCATGCGCAGGCACGTTCTCTTCCGTAAACTGGCGGCAGACGGGAGGGCAGAATGCTCGACGAGTCCCAGGATCTCAGCTTCAGGCCGGTGAGGAACGACGCACCTCTCCGGCTTACACGAACACAGATCGACAGTTACAATCGCAAGGGCTTCGTACAGCCGTTCGGCATATTTTCGGAGCTGGAGATTGGAAACATACGCGCCTATGCGGACCGTCTGATGGCTGACATGGGCGCGGATGGCGGCTACGGCATCAACTGCTACCAGGCCAGACTGTCCGGGCTGTGGGACATTGCCACCGACGCACGCATCCTGGACCATGTTCAGGATATCATCGGAGCGAACATCCTTTGCTGGGCCACCGCGATCCTGTCGAAGGCACCATACGACCCGAAGGTCGTTCCATGGCATCAGGATGCTGCGTTCTGGTGCCTGACACCCGCACGAACCGTTACCGTATGGCTTGCGATCGATGACGCGGACGAAGACAATTCCGCAATGCGCTTCATTCCCAGAACCCACACCGCAGGTCCCCTCAAGCTCCGGCCAACCTCCGGTGCGGCGGTGTTTCACATTGAGACCGACGGTGCCGATGAACTGGGCGAACCGTTCACCAACACACTTAAGGCGGGCCAGATCTCGCTCCATGCCGACATGCTGGTTCATGGTAGCCTGCCGAACGGATCCAATCGACGGCGCTGCGGCCTTACGCTCCGCTACTGTCCACCGGACGTTCGTGTGACGGACGAAGCATGGGCAAAGGGAGTCGAAGCCATTCTTTGCCGCGGCGACGCCGGTGACTGGCGGACCTGCCCCCGTCCGGACAACAACGATATCCTGAAGACGACAAGCCCACACGTCGTCGGAAGCAATTGAGAGGGATTGCCCGTCATGAGGATCAAATGGTATGGACATGCCGCATTCGGCCTCTTTCCCGCTACCGGCCCGAGCGTCATCACCGATCCCTATACGCCCGAAGATGTCGGATACGCACCTATTGAAGACACGGCGGACCTCGTATTGATTTCGTCAGATGACGATGACGCGCATTGTCGGGCCGACCTGATCGCCGGCTCTCCCGAGGTCCTGAACACACTGGAAGTCGCCCGCGAAGGTGGCCAGGCCGAAGCCCAGGGCGTTCGGGTCACGGCTATCGAGGCGGCGGAATGGGATCTCCATCCGGATCACGAGGTTCCCGGCCATAACGGAATGTACAGATTTGTACTCGAAGGAATCAAATTCGCGCATATGGGCGATGTCGGCAACCCACTCAGCGACAGGCAACAGGCCTTCTTTGAGGAAACCGACATTCTCTTCGCACTCGCTGGTGGCTATCTCACCATTCAGTTGCCGGACCTGATGGAGATGATCCACCGCACAAGGCCAAGGCTGGTCATCCCGATGCACTTCCGTACCCTTGCCTACAGACCGCGCAACACCATGTGGATCGAGAGCTTTCTGGCCCATTTCAAGGAAGAGGACATAGATTTCGCCTTCTCATCCGAGATATCGATCCTACGAACGGACATTCCGCAACGCACCCGCGTCCTGGTCATGGACTACGTCCGATAGGACGCAGAACCGGGCCGTGCAGACCCAGACGCAAGGGGCATCCGCCCCGCTGAACACTGGGAGAGGAATACGGTACTGGAACAAACCGCAACACTTGTATCTGCGCTCGCACTGATGGCTATGGGAGCCCTTGCGCAGGATGTCGCCCGCGAAGACACGGTGATTTTCGACCTGGACCGCACGATCAAGGATCCGGAGAATTTCAACTGGATGACACCGGGAACCAAACGCATGCACGGTGCGCACCAGGCAATGTGGGAACCACTGTTCATCCTGAACTACGGAACCGGTGAGCTCGACCCCTGGTTGGGAACCGGGATCACCTCGAACGACACCGGTGACGAATGGATCCTGAAGCTCCGCGAAGGCGTCGAATGGTCCGACGGCGAGGCCTTCAATGCGGACGACGTCGTCTTCACCGTCAATATGGCCATCTCCAACGAGGAGATTTCGAGTCGGGAGGCGGCAACTGTCCGCGCCCAGGTCGCCGCCGTCGAGAGGGTCGACGACCTGACTGTCAAATTCAGGCTTAACGCCCCCAATCCCCGCTTTGCTGTCGAGAACTTTGGGGTCCGCATCTTCGGATCATTCCTGATCATGCCGCAGCACGTCTGGGAAGGAAGCAATCCCGTGACCTTTGCGTTCTACCCACCCATCGGTACCGGCCCCTACACCTACACGTCGGGCGCCACCAACCGGATGATCTGGGACCGCAATGACCAATGGTGGGGCGCGAAGACAGGCTTCAGGGACCTACCTGAGCCAATGCGTCTGATCTGGCTGGAATCGGGCGGAGCCGAGGGCCGTGCCCAGCTCATGGCAACTGACCAGATGGACGCGGCGCAAAATGTCAGCGTCGGTGCATATGAAGCGATAAAGGCACAGAATCCGAATGTCATTGCGTGGTACGATGACTACCCCTACGCTTCGGCAGACCCCTGTGCGCGTCAGCTTGAGATCAATACGACCATCGCGCCATGGGACGATCCGGCAATGCGGCGGGCCGTCAACCATATCATCGACCGCAACCAGATCGTAAATGTCGCGGTCGAGGGCGCTACCGTGCCAAGCGACACAATGTTCGTACAATACGGATCCATGGCACCCTATATCGATGCCGTCAAGGCAGCGGGCTACGGACTCTCGCCGACCGCCGACGTCGCTGCAGGCCAGGCACTCATCGAAGGTCAGGGCTATACCATGGGCAATGACGGAATCTACGAAAGGGACGGCGAGGACCTCGCGGTCAGGATTCACGTCAACTCAGCATCGACTGAATACACCAGGACGATTGACGTCAGTGTCGAGCAGCTGAACCGCGCCGGTGTCAGCGCCAGTTCGGTTCCCGTCGAGAACGGTGTGTTCTGGGGCGAGGTACTGCCTTTCGGTGCCTATGAAATGTCCTACAGCTGGCTTTCCTGCGGTTCCGTGAACGAGCCCTGGACATCCATGAGCCGCTATACGATCAAGGATGTGGTGTCGGTCGGTGAACGCTCGCCAGGCTTCAACAATACCGCAAGATGGAACTCCGAAGCAGCGGCGAGATATTCGGAAATCATCGATCGAATGGGGTCCATGGCCCTGAACGATCCGGCAGTTCCGGATATGGTGGCCGAGGCCTATCAGCATCTGGCAGAAGAAATGCCGTTCATTCCCACTAGTGTCCCAACGTTAATCAAATAGATTCAATTGGTTATCGGCACCGGGAGGATTGTTTCTGTTCGGCGTCCTGGTAAGTATTTGATTTAGAGGCGTTCTCTCGAACATGGTGAGGCTCAAGATCTGTAACATTGTGTGGAGGCTGATGTCCAACCGGCTTCTCGAGCGGATGATTGCGACCAGCAGGTAGACAGGGACGGCGATCCAGATCTGGCTCTTCACGGCGTTCTCTGAGGTGCCGAAAAAGGACTTGATCCTGAGATGCTGCTTGATCCACCTGAAGAAAAGCTCCACCTGCCAGCGCGCCCGGTACAGGTCGGCGATGGTGTGTGGCGGAAGAATGAAGTTGTTGGTCAGAAACACAAGGGTCCGTTCCCGTTCCCGGTCGACATACTTGATGCGCCGCAGCTTGTCGGGGTATTCCTTCGCCGTCCCAACACCGTCGGTCCGGACAATCTGGTCGCAGATGACGCCGGAGGACCGGTCGACCCTGTTCGAGTACAGGCGGCGGAGCCTTGTGTTGGTCTTGGACCGCAGGACGAAATGGGCGCCGTTGAGGTGAAGTCGGTGCAGGCGGCTGAAGTCGAGATATGCCCGGTCCATGACATGGAAAGCCCCGGGCTCCGGAGCGATGATGTCCAGAATGTTGACGTCATGGACCTTGCCGTCGGTGATATGGATGAATGCGGGGATGTTGCCCCTGAGGTCAAGCAGCGTATGCAGCCTGACGGCACCTTTGGTCCTGCGGAAACGGGCCCAGGGGAAAAGGGACAGGCACAGGTCGATGGTCGACGAATCCAGCGCGTAGACGGTGCTCTCAAGGTCGAGACCGTGACTGTCGTCGGAAAGGTGCCGGGCCTTGTGGATCAGGTGCTGGGCGAAGTCGGCATGGATCCTCCAATCCCGGGTGGAATTGGCGTTGGCAAGGGTGTTCCTCGCCACACCGCCCCGGATACCCATGTGATAGAGCTTGGATGACTGGGCCCGCAGGCAGACCTCGACATCCCTCAGGGAAGACCGATAGGTCAGCTGCGCAAACGCCATGCAGCGGTATTGATCACTGCAGCTGAAGGACTTGATCTTGTGATTTCCGCCGTAACGCTCGACGCAGCGGCGAAACCTATGCCATGGAAGATGATCCATGACCTGGCCGAAAACGAGCTTGCCAGAATACACTTCCGGGCCTCCCTTTTGCTGGATTCATGGCCCAGCCCTGCGGGACACCCGGTTGGAGTTCAAGTCGGTGACACCTCAAATCATCAAAAAACAAACTAATATCAATATATTACACATACATTATGCTTCAACGTTGGGACACTAGTGGTTCATTCCTTTGGTGCAGTCGGCGAAACTGCTGCCTCTCAACACCACGTACTGGGAAGGATGGCCGTCTTCTGACAACTACTACAACCACCCGTTTTTCTGGTGGAACCACACGCACCAGATCATCCACAATCTTACCAAGGCCAATTGAGGCACAGCCGGCGGGGACTTCCCCGTCGGCTTACCCACCAGAAACCGGTGTAGAGGGCTTCAAGCGAATGTCCGATATTGGCGATCGTTTCGCGGAAAACGGATTTATCCATGTCGAGGATGTGTTCTCCACTTCCGAGGTCGCGGAACTTGAGGAGGATTTCGACCGCATCATCCAGCAGATAACAGCCTCGGATGAGTGCATCGATGCCACGTGGGATGGGTGGGGGGCAGGCTGCGGAACTCGCACGGCCTGGCGACCGGATACTGCACACGCACAACGTGCAGAAATATTCCCGACGGTGGATGGACGCCCTGCTGGCCCCGAACTTCCTTGATGTTGCGGAAGCCATCCTCGGCCCGGACATCATCCTACATCACACAAAACTCTTTCAGAAACCACCTGAGCGGGGCTCGCCATTCCCGATGCACCAGGACTGGCCGTACTTTCCGACCGTGAGGGACTCGATGATCGCTGGACTCATTCATGTGTCCGAGGCCACGGAGGAAATGGGATGCCTGCGTGTCTATCAGGGCTCGCACCGCCTGGGACGGATAGCAGGCGCCGACGGGCGCCGCCCAAACGAGACCCTGGCGCGATACCCCACCGATCGTGCGCGGGCCATCGAAGCCAAGCCCGGCGATGTCGTGTTCTTTCATTACTTCACTCTACATGGCTCAATGCCGAACAGATCACGCCAAACGCGCAAGACCGTACTCTGCCAGATGTACGCTGGGAACGACCACGTGGAGGCGGGCAATCTCCACCCCGACGAGCGCCTCGTCCTGCGTGGCTGGAACAGCCATGTCTCGCGCACCATCGCCGGTCAGGCGGCATGATTCGCGCGACTGGCGAGCCCCCGCCGAATGCCGCGTTTGGCCGGTTCGTCACCTGCATCGGGTGGCTGGTTTGAGGATTCCCAGCGGATATCTGGTCAACCGGATGGTGACGCTGCTGCTTACGATCTGGATCGCTGCCACGCTAGGGCCTGTTGACAATCATGATGCCGCCGCCACGCCCGCGATGAGGTGAATCCCCGCCGCGAAGCTCGTGGCGGTCCTGTCACAGCGTGTCGCGATCGCCCGGAACTCCCTGGTTCCGGTGAGGAAATTCTCCACCCGGTGCCGCCATCCATATCTCTCCCGGTCGTGCTCCCGTGGTTCCGTCCGGTTCCGCCCCGCCGGGATCACCGCCCCGGCGCCTCGCCCCTCCAGATCCTCCAGCAGCCAGTCCGCGCCGGACGCCCTGTCGCCGGCCAGGGTCCCGAACCGGAGGCCATCCAGAAGCTCCGGCACGCCCCTGAGGTCGTGCGCCTGGCCGGGAAGGATCGTGAACCGGACCAGGCATCCATGCGCGTCCACGACCGCCACGGCCCTGCTGGTCAGGCCACCCCGGGAACGCCCGGTTCCCTGTCTTTCGGCCCCCCTTCCGCGCCCGCCGCCTTCCGGTGCGTCTGGACGACCGTGCCGTCGACGGACACGTGCTCAAGGCCGGACCCGTCCGACAACACATCGGAAACACGCCCGGAAACCCCGGAAAGCGCCCGGCGGCGGAACCGCCTGGAGACGCTGTTCCACTTTCCGAAGCGCTCCGGAAGGTCGCGCCACGGCGATCCCGCGCGGAACCGCACGGGCACCGCCCCGCCGAAGAGGCGGTTGTCCGCCGCGGTCACTCCCGGGTCGGTCTTCCTGCCGGCAGGGATGTTCCCGGTCCGCGCCCACATGGCGTCGGTCAGCACCGTCCTGTCCGCATTCATCGTTCTGCCCGCCCATGTTGCCTGTGCCGCCTTTCCGGCGCGCGTTGTGGGGAGAATGCCGTCGGCTGGCCAGATTGTCAACAGGCCCTAATTTGGATCATCCCTCGCCTATCTCCGGTTGACCCCGCCGACATTATGCTCGGACGTATGGCCGCAGGTGCTGGAGCCGTGGAAAACGCGGACGCAATCCTGGAGCAGCTCAGGGAGAACTTTGGCCTCAACGACCCACTCATCGTTCAGTACGTCAAATACCTCAGGAACATCGCCCTGTTCGACTTTGGGCTTTCCACGGCGACATTTCCAACAGAGGTCTCATCCCTGATCGCTCGTGCGCTCCCCTGGACCATCGGATTGATGACGCTCTCGCTGCTCATCACGTTCTTCATCGGAAACCTGCTGGGCGCCTTGATGGTCTGGAGCCACACACCGAGACTGGTGCGTGTCGCGATCCCGGCCGCGATGGTGTTCACCTCAGTGCCTCCGATTCTCAGTGGTCTTCTGTTAGAGCCTCTTGCACAATTATCGCGGTTCGGTCGGCCGCGGCAAGCCTTTCGGTTCCGCCAGGGTCGTGACACCGGATCCGGTGGGTGCCCGGGGCGTCCGCACGGCCCGAGGTGTGGCGGAATGCCGCAGTCTGTGGCCCATCGGGCGCCGTCCGCGCATGGCTGGCCGCGCCGTCCCCTCCGGGGCGGCGTCCGCGGCGGACGGACCTGCCGGAACCGGTGGTGTCAGATGGTGAGCCGCATCAGCTGTTCCACCGTCAGGGCCAGCACGCCAAAGAACAGGTGGCAGGCCACCCTGTCGTGCCCACGGACACGGACGTGCCGGGCGCCGTACGGGTCCCTGGGGCGGAGTTCACGCGCCCGCCGCTGGAGCGCTGCCGATGGCGGACGCGATCATGGCGGATGTGGCCCGCTTTCCGCTGCGCCAGAGCCTCTTTCCCGAGGCGCTCCTTCAGGGCCGCGTCCATCAGTTGGTGACAGTGGTCCACCCGCAGCGCCGTCATCCCCGGCAGCGGGATGGCGGCCTGGCTGTCGTGCAGCGAAGCGGAGGTGAGGATGCAGCTGATGGGGACGTCACCGTCGGCAGCGTCGATATGGAGCCTGTACCCCCTCCAGCTCTCTTTGTACCCCCTGGCGTTGCGCTTCGTCCCGGTGTCGCAGGCCTTCGGCAGCCCGTCGGCCATCTCCGTGGCGGTCATCCCGTCCGGCGGCCGCCGCTCCAGCCGGGTCGGCTCCCTCGGCACCTCCTCCCCCTTTTTCGGGCGTCCGCGCTTTCGCTTCGGTTTCCCCTCCGGCTTCGGCTTCGGCGCCGGCCTCTCCCGCCCGACGGTCGCCGGCGGGTCCCGCGATATGTGCCCGACGACCGAGCCGGAACAGTCGGCGCGGCCCGGCGCCTCGTGCATCCGCTCCGGCAGCCGGGTCTCCGCGAACCAGGGGAGGGCCCGGGAGAAGGCCGGTTCGCCGGGAACCTCCGACACGCGGGACCAGCCGACCGGACGCCGCAGCGTCGGGTCGTACAGCAGCCGGCCGGTCAGCACCACCGTGGCCGGCATGTCCCACACCGCCTTCGCGACGAAGGCCCGCGCCAGCGCCCTGCGGTCCGCGGGAGGGTTGCCGACGCCCCGGTGGCTGTAGTGGACGTGCCTCCCGCCCTCCACCATGTCCAGGACGGCGACGGATTTGCCGTGCCTCACGCCCAGCGGGCCGACCTCCCCGGCGAGGGACGGCGGAAGTTCCCCCTGGAAGCGCCGCCAGGCATCTGATATGGATGATCACAGGGACATGGAGCCGTCTCCCTGCATGTTGTGGCTTTCACACCTGCTTCATACCAGAGGGATGGCTCCATATCCATACCAGCCATCAGAAAAAGCGCCCGTTTCCGAAAAAACCGCCTGATCGGGGAGTTCTGCAAGAGGCTCAGAAGACAAGGCAGCCACTGAAGCCCTGAAACCAGAGCTGCTGACTTCAGTCTGTGATCAAGCCACATCGTTCTCTACAGAGAAACTTAGAAACTGGTTGGACATTGAAAACCATGCTCGAACACTGGCTCCAATGATGGGCATTCACCCAGAAACTTTCGAGAAGGCCAAGAATGCAATAGGAGCTCAGAAAGCGTCATGCGCGATCTTCATCATGCTACAGCTTGGACAACGCATCAGGGATTTTGGAGCGTATTTTCACAGTATCACTCTGGGGCAACGCAGAGATCGGTTTGATCCGTTAGCTTTGGTCAAACGACTGTCTGGAACCAACGAGAAAACTATCTAATGTCCACCGCGGTGGACGTTTTGCCGGAAGCCAAACATACGGCAGCGACATCTTTTTTCCAAACGCTACACTGCGTCCGTGCCACGACACATTTGAGGGCTACTGCTTAGCCACTCAATTTTTGCCGGACCAGAGGATGTCCACCGCGGTGGACAAGTGGCCGAAGAACGATCGCCTGTCGAAATCGCGCAGCCAACAAAAGAGCTCCGCGATCAATTTGCCACTGTATTGCGAGCGGCTCGCTCTTGGGTCCAAAGTAGATAGGGCGACGTTTTGTTCCAAGGCACCGTGCCGACACGCCCCAGAGACCAAAGCCGAAGCGTCTTGGTCATCAATGAACCCCGCTATACAGCGGTGATAAGACTCGCTCAGACCACCGTGCACCTGAACTTCTCAAAGGTCGCTTACAAAAACCTTTCGTTGAACATATGCAAAGTGGCCTCAGAATGTTTGATCCGCCAGCATTATCTTCCCGGCGAGCACTACAAAACCGATCCATCATTTGAAGCTCTGGCCTAGCGGATCACATCAGTGAAAGACGTTCTTCGTCGTCCACGACACTAAGGACGCAACCTTCGCTGCTCCAGTTCCACAACACGATGTTGAAGTCCGATGCTGACGCGCCCTTCGCAAAGCTCCTGATCAGAAGTCCTGCGAACCCATCAGCGATGAGGCTGCCGGCGAAATCCTGCGTCGGCACCGTTAGGCTGTCGAGCATCTTCATGCGCCACGCTGGGTCGGCAAGCATGGCCTCCGTCATTCCGTATTGCTCTAGACCGCCCTGATTGCAGGTATCGAAAATTGGGCCGAGATCGGCGTTGTAGGACACGAGGATCGTCGGTTGCAGGCTACCGACCTGGTTGGCCTCTCGGAGAGCCGTCGTGGGATCAAGCGCCGTATAGAGGGCAGGGAGGCCCTTGGCGTTAAAGCGTCCTCCATAGAGTTCCGCGCCACGTCCCGAGAGAGGCTCTCGCGCATAGACCGGGTTTAGCGCCCGATAGAGCGGTCCTGTGTAGCGGCTATCCTTCAGAGGCATCAGGCGAAGACGCCTGCGTCAACTGCGTCGATGTACTCCAGAACCTGCTGTGCTTTGCCTTCCTGAACGAGTTGCATGGCAGTCCGGCCATCAAAGCCGGGCAGTGGCTCTGACCTGTACCACGCATAGGCCATCAGTTCCGACCCAAAACGCGGTTCGACTTTGTTCAGTACCTCTACCAGTTCGCGTAGGCGGCGCTGTGTCTTGTCCGAACTGATGCGGGCTCGCCTCTGTAACGCGTCCTTGCCCAAACCGACGGTCAATACGATTTCCTCTGCCGAAGTGCGCAAGGCTGCAGCGATCTTGCGCGGTTCGAACTGCCCAGCTTCAGCGAAGTTCGTGATGTGCATGACTTATGTTCCTACAGTGATACTGACGGTATATAGCGGCAGTATTGCTGACATTCAAGTTGACAAGAGGTACTGCGCCTTCGTTTCCCAATTTTATCCGTAGCACTGCATTGCTCTGAACGTCGGAAGTCCTCATTTTTTGGCCTGCAAAGTCGCAGGAGGCGCGTTTTAGTAAGCGTTCGGTAGAGGCGTGACGGCCTGTTTTGTGCCCGTTTCCAAGCTGTTTTTTTGCGAGCCTCTTGCACAATTATCGCGGTTCGGTCGGCCGCGGCAAGCCTTTCGGTTCCGCCAGGGTCGTGACACCGGATCCGGTGGGTGGCCGGGGCGTCTGCACGAGCCAAAGTGTGGCGGAATGCCGCAGTCTGTGGCCCATCGGGCGGCGTCCGCGGCGGACGGACCTGCCGGAACCGGTGGTGTCAGATGGTGGGCCGCATCAGCTGCCCGCCCGTCAGGGCCAGCACGCGGAGGAACAGGTGGCAGGCCACCCTGGCGTGCCCACGGACACGGACATGCCGGGCGCCGTACGGGTCCCTGGGGCGGAGTTCACGCGCCCGCCGCTGGAGCGCTGCCGGTGGCGGACGCGGTCGTGGCGGATGTGGCCCGCTTTCCCCTGCACCAGCGCCTCCCTGGCGAGGCGCTCCTTCAGGGCCGCGTCGCGGCGCGGGTTGGTGTCGGTGATCGCCACGCGCCCCGTCAGGTAGGCGTGGAACCCGATCTCCAGGGAATCACAGGCCGCGTCCATGAGCTCGTGGCAGTGGTCCACCCGCAGCGCCGTCATCCTCGAAAGAGGGATGGCGGCCTGGCTGTCGCGCGGCGACGCGGAGGTGAGGATGCAGCTGATGGGGACGCCCCATCGGCGGCGTCGATATGGAGCCTGTACCCCCTCCAGCTCTCCCTGTATCCCTTGGCGTTGCGCTTCGTGCCGATGCCGCAGGCTTTCGGCAGCCCGTCGGCCATCTCCGTGGCGGTCATCCCGCCCCGCGGCCGCCGCTCCAGCCGGGTCGGCTCCCTCGGCCTTTCCTCCCCCTTTTTCGGGCGTCCGCGCTTTCGCTTCGGCCTCTCCTCCGGCTTCGGCTTCGGCGCCGGCCTCTCCCGCCCGACGGTCGCCGGCGGGTCCCTGGAGATGTGGCCGACGACCGGGCCGGAACAGTCGGAGCGGCCCGGCGCCCCGTGCATCCGCTCCGGCAGACGGATCTCCGCGAACCAGGGGAGGGCGCGGGAGAAGGCCGGTTCGCCGGGCACCTCCGACACGCGGGACCAGCCGCACAGGCGCCGCAGCGTCGGGTGGTGGCGCAGCCTGTCGACCAACACCGTCGTGGTCGGCATGTCCCAGACCGCCTTGGCGACGAAGGCCCGCGCCAGCGCCCTGCGGTCGGCGGGAGGGTTGCCGACGCCCCGGTGGCCGTGGTGGACGTGCCTCCCGCCCTCGACAAGGTCCAGGACGGCGACGGATTTGGTGTGCCTCACGCCCAGCGGGCCGACCTCCCCGGTGAGGGAAGGCAGAAGTTCCCCCTGGAAGCGCCACCAAGCATCCGGTATGGATGATCGCAGGGACATGGAGCCGCCTCCCCGTATGTTGTGCCTGTAACACCCGCTCCATACCAGAGGGATGGCTCCATATCCATACCAGCCATCAGAAAAAACGCCCGTTTCCGAAAAAAATCGCTTGATCGGGAAGTTCTGCAAGAAGCTCGTTAATGTGGATATTCGCGGCGAAACTGCGGTGGTTTCCACTTGCCGGCGCCTACGGACTGACCGTCGAGCCTGGCTGGGATTGGTCATTCGCCACATCCGTCCTGCACCACGGATTCCTGCCAGCACTCTCGATCGTCATCGTTACCTTCGGTTTCTGGGCACTTGGCATGCGCGGTATGATGATCACGGTACAGGGGGAAGACTATGTCAAACTCGCCGAGGCCAAAGGCCTGCGGCCGCGCACCATTCTCTACATGTACATGATACGCAATGCGATTCTGCCTCAGATAACGGCCTTCGCACTCAAGATTGGCCTGCTTGTCGCCGAACAGGTGCTCGTCGAACGGATTTTCGCCTACAACGGCATGGGCAAACTCCTCTACGATGCGATGCTTGATCAGGACTTCCCCGTCATTCAGGGGGTGAGCTTCGTCATTATCCTGATGACGGCACTCGCAGTGTTTCTTGTCGATCTCGCCTACCCGCTCGTCGACCCCCGCATTCGTCACGGGTCCGACAGATGACTGCGGCCGCCAACCAGGCCCAAAGGCGTCGGATGCGTCGCTTCGACAATCCCTGGACGAATCCAAAGCTGATCTGGGGCACCGGGCTTTTGCTCGCGATCATCGCCCTTGGACTTCTCGGGCGGCTCTTCTGGAATCTCGATCTGGTCTTTACCGGGTCCGCCCCTCTCAAGCTTCCTCCGATTGGATTCGAGAACCTTCGCGGTCAACCGGGCATCCCAGGGCATCCTATTGGAACGGACGGTTCAGGTCGCGATATGCTGGCATTGATCGTGATCGACGCACCGAATTCGCTGCTTGTCGGGCTGCTCGCCAGCCTGATCGGCATGAGTGCAGGCATTGTCCTTGGCTTCACCGCAGGCTTCATGGGCGGACGCACCGACGACGTGATCCGGGTCCTTTCCGACGTCATGATCACCATCCCACCCCTGTTGATTCTTGTGGTTTTCCAATCAGCCTTCGGAGACGTTTCCCTAACGATGATGGCGCTTCTGATCGCCGGGTTTGCCTGGCAGTCACCAACGCGGCTGATCCGCGCCCAGGTGCTGTCGATGAAACAGTCAGGCTATGTGATGATGGCAAGGCTCTCGGGTGCCTCGACCAGCCACATCATGTTCAGGGAGATGCTGCCAAACCTTGTTCCCTACCTGTTCGGTAGTTTCATTGCGAACGTCACAACCTCGATCGTAACCGCCGTCGGACTTGAGGTCCTTGGCCTCGGCCCACAGCGAATTCCCAATCTTGGGCATACGATCTATGACGCGATCAGTGCAGGTGCTCTGATCCAGAACCTCTGGTGGTGGTGGGGAATTCCTACGATCCTGCTCGCCGTGATGTTCATCGGACGGCTGCTGGTCAATCTCGGTCTGGATGAGGTCTCCAATCCACGACTCAGAAAGCTCAGACCATGACATCTGGCGACCGGGACCGTCAATCCAGGCATGCCGCGGCAATCCGGCTCCGCAGATGCCGGGAAGGTCTGGAGACGTGCGGGATGCCAGAAACACGCTGGCCTGAAAGGGCTGGAGATCCAGAGAAAGCGGACATGGTGGGCGGACAGGGTCAATGACAGACCGTCCAGTCCTTACCCTCAGGAATCTCTCGGTCGATTTCCCGACTCCCCAGGGAATCGTACAGGCGGTCAAGAGCGTTTCCATATGCATCGGAATGGGACGGCGTGTCGGATTCATCGGCGAAAGCGGAATCCGGCAAGACAACCACAGCACTGGCGATCATGCGCATGCTGGCTGAGCCAGGGCGCATCTCAGGAGGCACCATTGACCTGAATGGGGTCGATGTCCTTAAGCTGTCCGAAGAGGAGATGCGCCTCACCCGACTGTCTCGGGTTGCCTATATCCCACAGGGAGCCATGAATTCCCTAAATCCCGTCATGCGCGTCGAACGCCAGCTTTGGGATGCGGTCGTCGCCCATGAAGGACGCGTTGGGACCGCTGAACTCAAACGTCTCTCAGACGAAGCATTGGAAGGAGTCGGTCTGAATCGGCGAACCGGACGGCTGTATCCCCATGAACTTTCGGGTGGAATGAAGCAGCGGGTCTGCATCGCGCTCGGAATGATCCTGCGCCCGGAATTGATCATTGCAGACGAATCCACCTCGGCGCTTGACGTCGCTACACAACGGCAGGTGATGCGGACTCTCGATGACGTGCAGGCAATCGCTGGATCGGGTCTGATCCTCATTGGGCATGACATGGGGCTGATGGCGCAGTCGGTCGACGAACTGGCTGTCCTGAAGGACGGGGAATTGGTGGAATTCGGGGATGTTCGGCAGATGCTCGAAAATCCTCAACACCCCCATACCCGCGACCTGATCTCCTCGGTTCCGCTGGTTGGTGGCGCAGGTTTCCTCAGCGCTTCCGCCCATGCAGTCGCGCCCAAGCGGAGCAGCCGTGAGCCGTTGCTGACGTTCAACGGCGTAAGCAAGGTCTACGGCAATCTCACCACACTTCATCCACTGAGCTTCACGCTACAGGGCGACATGCCTCAGATCATATCGATCGTCGGCCAATCAGGGTCGGGAAAGTCGACGTTGGGCTCGATAATTCTGGGATTCACGCAGCCGACAACCGGAACCGCACTGTTCGAGGGACGGGACCTCCAACGGATTGGCATCGCCGAGGCGCTGGAATTCAGGAAGGACGTACAAGCGGTGCTCCAGGATCCCTATGCATGCTTCAACCCATTCTATCGCGTGAAACATGCCCTGGCCTATCCGTTCAGACGCTTTGGTCTCGCCCGGGATGACGCGCATATCCAGCGCCGGATGGAGGAAGTCTGTTCCATCGTTGGCCTGGATCCTGATCTCGTCCTTCCACGCTTTCCCATCAGCTTTCAGGAGGCCAGCGTCAACGACTGATCGTTGCCCGGGCCCTGATGCTCTCACCGAAGCTCCTGGTCGCGGATGAACCGGTTTCCATGGTGGACGCAAGCCTGCGCGCAACCATCCTGTCGAATATTTACGACCTGAAGGAGAAATTCGGAATCTCCATCCTGTACATCACACACGACCTTGCCACGGCATATCATGTCTCGGACTATGTAATGGTGCTATACAAGGGCCGTGTGGTCGAGGCTGGGCCACCTCAGCAGGTCATCGGAGACCCCGAGCATCCCTACACCCGACTGCTGATTGACTCGATTCCCTGGCCGGATCCCACCCGGTCATGGAGCAGCAATGCAGACCGGGACTTGATCGGAGATGAAGCGAACTGCACTGACGCTCCAACGGCAATCCGAGGATCCATCAATGGATTCTCGCTGGTGGCGCAGTGAAAACCGACCCCCGGTTCGCCGCTGCGGGACTTCAGGCGAAACTGAACCTTATATCGCCGCACATCTGCCGTCGGACGACACCCCTTGAGCCCCTGAGGCTTCTGGAGCTATCCGGCCCCGCCGACGGCATC
Organism: Paracoccaceae bacterium; assembly: GCA_965203605.1. GTDB lineage: Bacteria > Pseudomonadota > Alphaproteobacteria > Rhodobacterales > Rhodobacteraceae > JAPOUP01. Next base: position 1,977,641 of record OZ241902.1, read on the forward strand.
CCTCAGGATGCTGACCCGGGCTGCTGGCCTGCTGTCGACCCGGAGAGCTATTGGGGTCGAGCCGATCTGGACTTTCTTCTAACGGGATCGTTCCAGGTTCCCTGCGGTTGGAACGTTGATCGCCTCGCTCTTCATCTGCCGCTCGGAACGTTCGGGGACATATTCAATCATCCAGAAGCACTGGTCTATGTGGACGGCAAGCCGATCGGTTCGGCTGACCGTTACCACCAGACAATCTCGTTGGGTTCCGATTGCGCGAATGGCCAGAGACGCAGGCTGGACCGGACATACGCGGTGGCCTCCCGATTCGTCAGATCGATCCAAGTTGTTCATGGGCCGTCCGGCATTGGTCGAGCGGGATCCATTCCTGCTCGAGTTTTTCCGGCTAGCCGGGTCAACGCTTGATACGGCAATCGAACTTTCCCGCAACGCTCCTGTCCGTGACGGCCTGTTCGACGCACTCAACCGGGCATTCCTGACGCTCGACACCTGGGAACTGCCAGGAACCGCGCTCTATGAGAGCGCCCCGGATGCGCTATCGGTCCTGCGAGAGGGCATCAAGATGGCCGGCGAGCCACTCGAGGTTACCCTTCATGCGATCGGCCACGCCCATCTCGACATCGCCTACCTCTGGACAGTCGATCAGTCGCGCAGAAAGGCAATGCGGACATTCTCGAACGTTCTCAGGTTGATGGAAGCGGACCCCAACTACAGGTTCTGCCAATCCCAGGCACAAATATACGCATTCTGTGCCAAGGATGCTCCGAACCAGTTCAGGCGAATTCAGGACCGCGTCTCGGAGGGGCGATGGGAGGTTCTGGGCGGCATGTGGGTGGAGCCGAATCTCAACATTCCGGGTCCGGAATCGCTGGTTCGCCAGCTTCAGCTCGGCCGCGGCTATTTCCGCGATACCTTCGGTGATGTCGAGACTCCCGTACTCTGGCTACCCGATACATTTGGGTTCCCAGGGCAGGTTCCACAACTCATGAAGCTGGCGGGTCTGTCCTGGTTCTGCACGAACAAACTGAACTGGAACCAGGTTACCCGGGTGAGTCCGACCCACCTATGGGAAGGTATTGATGGAACACGTGTTCTTGCACATGTGCTGACCACGCCGCGTGACGTTGAATACCTACCGTTCCCGACGAACTACAAGAGCGACCTCTCCGCCCGCGAGGTCATGGGCACAGCTTCCCGAGCCGATCATGGCACGCGCCATCTTCCGATCTGTTTCGGATACGGGGATGGCGGCGGCGGGCCGACGAAGGAACTCCTGTCGCGTGCGCGGGCGTTTGCCGAAATGCCTGGAATGCCGCGAATGACCATGTCCAGCGTGCGCTCAGCTTTCGAAGCGATCGAAGCGGAGGAACGCCCCCTCCCCGTTCACCGTGGCGAGCACTACCTGGAAGGCCACCGAGGGACACTGACCAGCCAGGCCTGGATCAAGCGGGCGAACCGTCGAAACGAACGGGCACTGCACGAAGCCGAGGCGCTGTCGGTGTTGGCAGGGCTCTCGCCGGATCTCGATGAAGCATGGGAACTGCTTTGTCGAAACCAGTTCCACGACACGATCTCAGGTGTCTGCGTTCCACAGGCCTATAGGGACTCACGGGTCGACCATGCCCGCATCTCTGAACTCACGGACACCGCGGCAAAGGCGGCGGCGCACGCCCTTGCCGTCAATGCGCCCGAGCCTCTGATCCTGAATACAATGCCGGTCGCCACGGCGCGAATAGCCGAGATTCCAGCACCCCATGCCGCAGGACCGCTCAGTCAGCCATCAGCAGGCGGTGTTCTGGTCTATCTGCCATCTCTTCCCGCCTATTCCGCCACCCCGCTCTCGGCGGCCGCCAAGGCAGCACCGGTCGGCCTCTCCGTCCGTCTCTTCGCCGAAGATGGCGGTGCCGTGATAGAGAATAGGTTCCTACGTGCCGGATTCGACCGCTTCGGCCATCTCATCTCCGCATCAATGAAATCTGTCGGCACCGAAACACTCGTACACGGATCGCCTGCAAACCAGCTTCAGGCTTTCGAGGACCGGCCGGCCTGCTGGGATGCATGGGACATCGATCCCGACTACGAAGAGGTCATGGAGTCCATCGAGGAACCAGCGACCATTCGCATCGTCGAGCGAGGGCCGATCCGAGCCACGATTCGTGTCGAACGCCAGTGGCGCAGGAGCAGGATCATCCAGTATATCCGACTCATTGCCGATTCCACCCGAATTGATTTTGTCACGAAGATTGACTGGCACCAGACACACACGCTCCTGAAAGTCGCCTTTCCGGTCGCGGTCAACAGCCCTAAGGCACTCTTCGACATCCAAAGGGGTGCGATAGAACGCTCAACGAGCCGGGTCACACCGTTTGAACGCGCCCGCTTTGAGGTCCCGGCCCAGAAGTGGGCACTGCTGTCGGATGGATCACTCGGAGCGGCACTTCTGAATGACTGCAAATATGGCTACGACATCCACGGCAACGTCATGCGCCTGACCTTGATAAAGTCAGCAACCTCGCCTGACCCTGGAGCCGACCAGGGCCTGCATGAGTTCGCCTACAGTTTCCTTCCGGTTTCCGGGGACGGCCGTGCGGAAGTGGACGCCGCCGCCTATGATCTCAACACCCCGCTTCGCATCGCCTTCCCCACCGGAGGACAGGGCGGCACCGATTTCGATGGTCAGCCCTTTGTTCGATGCTCGGGAAGTCGGGTTATCTGCGAAACGCTGAAGCCGGGGAAGCGTGGAAGCGCCATCCTGAGACTGTTCGGGCCTGACGGCCTTGGCGGGCCCGTCACCCTGCGTTTTCGCACCCGCATCAGCGAGGCGCACCGCTGCGACCTCCTTGAGACCCCAGCCGATTCGATCGAAGTCATGGGAAATTCGGTATCGCTGGACATGGCGCCATTCGAGATCTTGACGCTACGGATCGAACCGGGACCATGCTGACCTTGATCCCGCTCTCCACCAACACCCCAAGATCCGGCATCAAACTTTCTCAGCCGACGGGGCCGCTCCCCTGCATATCCGCTTCACGTCTGAACACCGGCCAGCGGACGTTTCGCGGTGGTTCGACCTTGATCCAGAGCCAAGCAGAAAGTCTGACAGTGAATAATGCTTAACAAGCTAAGTTCTTCGTGCCATAACGGCGTAGTCTGAAATAGTCCGGTCAACCATTGATGAATGGACGAGCAAGAATGACATGATGTCCAGTGAAGACCTATTCGTCGTCGGTAGAAGCGTTAGGGGGGACACACAATGTCCAGTGTGCACCTCGACGACGAAGCCGGTGGCACTCAGGCAAGGTAACGATGAATGAACGCCAGATGGCCCGAAGATCAATTCCCGGAACAAACCCACCTTTACCGTGCTTCTGGCTAGCCTGTTTGATAGGGAACGGTAACCCGGCAAGCACTACTCTACAATCCAGGACAAAGGGAGGAAGCCAAATGTCCAGACTATGGAAAACCATTGGATTTGCTGTCGCCTGCGTCGTCGCGGCGCAGGCAAATGCACAAGTGAACCTGTCAGCGGAGACAGCGAGCGCCACCGGCGTACCGGGCAATACCGTACTGGCCCTGGGCGAAGTCGCGTCAGCAGCGGGTATTGCAAATATACAGGTCGCCACCGGCCAGACACTGACCAACAGCCTTCAGAACACTGCAGAAGGCAAAACGGACATCACGGCAGCGCCATTCCTGCTCCCGTTCCTGATGTCGAGGGGCGTCGGACCCTACGCGAAACTCGGCGAGGAGACCGGAGCGGATTACGCGAGCAGGCTCGCCGTGCTTTACACCTATCGTCTGGGTGTGTTCGGGCTCTACGCCTACGACAGCAAAAATTTCGGTGGATATGACGATATTGCCGGCAAGACGATCTATAATGGGCCACCCAGGGGTGCCGCACTCACCAACGCCAGGGGAGTTGTCAAACTCGCGACTGGCCTGGACGAAGGTGATGGATACACCGGCATACAGGTCAATTGGGATCAGGCGGTAAAGACAATCACTGACGGATCGTCGGACGCCATGGTGTTGCCAGTCACTTTCCCGGATGGTAGGATCACCCAGTCGGTTGCCTCAGGCAACATGACGCTTTGGTCATATCCGAAAGACGTCTACGAAAGTGAAGCGGCGCAGAAGTACATGAAGGCACCGGGGTCCGGTACATTGGACCTTCCCATCGCAGAGGCCATCGTGCCGGAAGGTGCGACCATCATCTCCGAAGACGATCGCTTCCGCGGTATTACAACGGTGGGCGGTGAAATCGTCCGGAAGGATATGGACGAGGAACTGGCCTACAGCCTGACCAAGGCGTTTCTGGACAATCTGGAACTCTACAGATCCAAGACGCCCTTCATGCGGACCGTCGCGCTTGGGGAGATTGCCGATCTAGGCACGACCGGCATGTGTGGCGCCATGCCTCTCAAGTACCACTCCGGTGCGGTTCGAGCCTGGGAAGAGGCGGGCTACACCGTACCCGACTGCGCAAGGCCGTAAGCGTAGGCAGAGGTCCGGGAGCCGGGATCCTCCCTCAGCGGTGGAGCCCGGTTCCGACACTGACCGATTCCAATGACAGAAACGCAGGCCTCACCTCGAACTGAGGGAACCACAGAAACTGCGGTTCCTTACCGGGGCGGCCTTCTCTACTGGCTTGCATGTTCCCTCGTTCTCGTGGGGCTGATGAACTCGATTCCGGGGATTCCAGGCTTCGATAGCGGAATCCGCAGCCTGACAGGACTTGATTGGATTGCGCTGCGGAAGTTCCCGAGGGAATGGTTCTTTCCATCGGTGTTCGCGCTGATGATGCTGGTGGTCGCATTGCGGCATTCGATGTGGCGGGACTGGAAGGACCGCGCACCATCCCGAAGGGCATTGGGGCTGTTTATGGATGTTGCGCTGATCGTGGCGGCACTTGGAATATCGCTTACCTATCTCATTGAGAACGAATCAATCTGTCTGATCGATCAGATCACAGGTGAGCGGGAACGGTTGATCGCGGACAGCCTTCAGAAGGAGAAGGAATTCGCGGAGCTGTACGGTCTACCCGAACCGACAACTGTCGATGATCCGCAGTGCGTCGGCACCACCGGTGGCTGGCTTGTCCTGATTATGGGAATCACGATTCTGGTGTTCCTGACCTACAACATCAAGGTCTGGGGACTGCCATTGGTTATCGTGGCGCTACTCGTGGCGGGTTACACCATCGCAACGGTTTTGGTCTGGTACTTCCACGGTCCAGACGACATCAACAAGTATCTGATGACCAAGCTCGCAGGTGAGCCAAGACTTCTTTCGGACGGACGGCCAAGGGTGCACGACATTCTGGTCAACAATGCTTCGGGACTCCTCGGGCGTTTCATGGATATCGTCCTCAACACCATCTTCCCCTATCTGATTCTCGGTTCGCTGTTCGGCGCCTCGGCAGGCGGCCAGTCATTGATCAAGCTTGCGTTTCGCTGGACCCGTAAGCTGGCGGGTGGACCAGCCCATGCCGCCATCGTGTCTTCGGCCATGTTCGGCACGATTTCCGGTGGGCCCATCGTTAACGTTCTATCGACCGGGGTCCTGACGATCCCGATGATGGTCAAGCGCGGCTTCTCCAAGGTATTCGCCGGCGGCATGGAGGCCGCAGCTTCCTCCGGCGGTTCGATCATGCCTCCGGTGATGGGGGTGGCGGCGTTTGTGCTTGCCGCGCTAACTGGGGTTGCCTATTCGAAAATCATCATCGCCGCGGCGATTCCGGCAATGCTCTACTTCTTCTGCCTGTTCCTGAGCGCTGTCTTCCAAGCGCGCCGCCAGAAGATACGGGCGATCGGTGAATTGACCGATGAGATGCATCTCGACCGTCAGGACATTCTGAACCTGATCATGATATTTGGACCCATCCTTCTGATCCTGGCGCTACTCCTGACATCAAAGGAGGCTGTTGGCTGCGGGTGGATCGGATGGCTATTGGGAGCCGAGCGCATCATCAGCGACAATGGCTGCCGGGCGACGGAACTCCCGTGGATACTCGAGTTGATACAGAACTCTGCTGGAGATGCCGGAAGCGCAGGGTGGTGGGCAGTGTTTCTGCTGGTAATCCTGCTGTTCGTTGACCCGAACATGCGCGCACGACCACGCAGGCTGATCGATGCGTTTTCCGAGGCCGGAATTCTGATCTCGACCCTTTACCTCATGTTTCTGGCGGTCTCGATCATCGACTTCTGTCTGAAATTCACCGGACTGCCGGTGTTCATTTCACTCGATGTGCTTGAGTGGCTGAAATCACTTGGCCTAGGCGCAGGCGGATCGCTGTTCTTCCAGTTTCTTGCGCTGGCGGCGACCATGGTGCTGGCAATCCTGCTCGGCATGGGAATGCCGGCCGTGCCGGCCTATGTCAACGTGGCACTCCTGATGGGACCGGTGCTGGCGGGATTGGGCCTATCGATATTCACGGCGCATATGTTCATCTTCTATTTCGCCGTGGCTTCCGCGATCACGCCGCCCGTCGCCCTCGCCGCCTTTGCGGCAGCGTCCCTCACCAGGGAAGATCCATTGGCAACGGGTCTGTCCGCAGTGCGGTCGGGCATCGTCATGTTTGTCATTCCATTCGTGTTCGCGATGTATCCCTCGCTACTGCTGATCGAAGCCGCCGTCCTGGACCCATCCGCAAGTGGTGTCGAGAAGGTCTATCTACCTGGATTTGACGGACGGATTCACTTGGATCAGCTTCTCTGGCTGATCGCACGGCTTGCGATGGCGCTCTACCTTGTGGCCAGCGCTCTCGCAGCGTTTGACCGGACACGAATGGAAATCTGGGAGGTCATGGCACGGCTTGTGCTGGCCGTCGCAGTGATCCACTCAGCCCCGAGTGTGAACGTCACTGCCCTTGTGCTGGCGGTCGCACTGGTTTTCATCCATGCGACTCGTGCCCGCGGGGAAGCCCGGACCTCCGTCGGTTGAATTCGCCGCCGTCCGCAGTGGAACATGATCGGCCACCGACGATTCCGAACCCATACAGACGTGTCAAGCGGATCCGCAGTCCGCCACCGGAAGAACTGTTATTCCGCTTCCATGGAAGGTTCCGCATAGGCTGAAGACCTGACAGCCCGGTCCGCAGCGATTGTGGTCGACTGCCGGCATTCCTTGAAGTGTCGGTTGCTGCGGGTCTAGAGTGAGGAGGAACGAAATTTCAGCGCCAAACCAGGGAAGTGTCCGCTATCAGGCGATGGACGAAGCCACCCAAACCACATGCGGGCCAGGCGTTGCCCTACATGGTAGTTCTCCATTTAGCTGCATGGGCCTATGGGAATTCTGGAACGCGTTTCCCGCCTATCACTTGCCTGAATTGGGCGGATGCGGAACGAGGCACAAGGAGTGACGCATGAACATAATGTTCATCATGTATGATCAACTGCGGTTCGACTATCTCAGCTGTGCCGGGCATCCGCATCTGCATACCCCAAACTTCGACCGCGTCGCAGCCATGGGGGTCCGCTTCTCAAATGCCTATGCTCAATCCCCAATCTGCGGGGCCAGTCGGATGTGCTTCTACACCGGGCGCTACGTCTCAAGCCACGGTGCCCAATGGAACGGATTTCCGCTGCGCGTCGGAGAACTGACTTTGGGCGATCACCTCCGCGCCACGGGAATGGACTGCTGGCTGATCGGGAAGACTCACATACGAGCCGACGCCGAGGGTATGGCGAGACTTGGCCTATCGCCAGATAGCCTGATCGGAGCGCGGCAGGCAGAATGCGGGTTTGACGTTTTCATCCGAGACGACGGCCTCTGGGGCGAGGGACCGGATGGATTTTATGATGAACTTAGATCACCTTACAATGAATACCTCAATTCGAAGGGGTACGACGGCGAGAACCCCTGGGCGCATTACGCCAATGCGGGGATCGACGAAGATGGTCAGATCGCAACCGGCTGGATTCTTGGCAATGCCGACAGGGCTGCAAACATTCGGGAGGAGGACAGCGAGACACCGTGGCTGACAGGCGAAGCCATCCGATTTGTAGAGGAAGCGAAGGGCGCATGGTGTGCGCACATTTCCTACATCAAGCCACATTGGCCCTACATCGTGCCAGCCCCCTACCATGCAATGTTCGGCGCCAACCATGTGCCACAGGCGATCAGAGCCGATGTCGAGCGCGAAAATCCACATCCGGTATTCGGAGCCTACATGGACAACGCGATCGCCCGTGCCTTCCAGAAGGATGAGGTGCGCCGGAAGGTCATTCCCGCCTATATGGGTCTGATCAAGCAGTGTGACGACCAACTTGGTCGTTTGCTGGGCTTTCTGGAGGCCTCGGGTCGACTCGATGACACGATGATTGTGCTGACCTCGGATCACGGTGATTATCTCGGCGACCATTGGCTTGGCGAAAAGGATCTTTTCCATGACCCTTCGGTCAAGATTCCGTTAATCGTTTACGATCCCCGGCAGGAGGCGGATGGTACACGCGGTATTGTGTGTGACGCGTTGGTGGAGAGCATAGACATTGCGGCGACGTTCGTGGAAGCGGCAGGCGGAGAGGTTCCCGATCACATCATCGAGGGGCGCTCCCTGCTTCCATGGATTCGCGGCGAAACCCTGGAATGGCGGCGTTTCGCGATTAGTGAATTTGACTACTCCCCCACACCACAATGTGTCCAACTGGGGCTACAGCCTCGGGATGCACGCCTGTTCATGGTTTTTGACGGGCGGTTCAAATTGATGCATGCCGAGGGTGGTTTCCGCCCGATGCTGTTTGATCTGAAGGATGATCCGAACGAGTTCGTCGATCTAGCGAAGTCGGATTGCCATCAAGCGGAGATTGATCGCCTCTATGGAAATCTCGGTCAATGGGGGCGACGGATGGCCCAAAGAGTTACAAAGTCCGAGGCCGACATCGAGGCCATGCGCGGGCGCTCCGTCAGACGCGGGATCCTTCCGTTTCTCGCCGACGGAAGCGAAGTGCGGGATGAGCTTCTCATGAAGTATACTGGAACCGCTCGACAGTCTTTCGTAGACAGACGGCTGTCCGAGGATTCCTGAGCAGTGAACTGAAGCACCCCGGCCGGGCAGAGGCATTGCGTTGCCCGGGCAGAGCGGATGGGCTCCCGACGTAGGAACTCCAGCCGTTCCGGGGCCGGATCCGCGGTACCCGGAGGACCGGAAACCCGCTTTCAGGCCATTCCCTCCACTCGGGCCAATCCCCTGCTGCGGATATGGTCGGTCTTGCACTTCGGAAAGGAAGTGAGGCATGACATTCAGGCTTTCCTGACCGCGCACCGGACGCCTGTCCACGATCCCCGACCGACGCGACTATGTGATTGCATTCCTGACACAGACCACGGCGAGGTTGCCCTATCTCTCTCACCTTGACCATCGCAGTTGCATTCGTCCAACTCACTGTCTACCCATACAAAGCTGTGAACAGATTGGACAAGGTCGTCGGAGAAACAGCTAACCAGCCCGCCGTGCAAATTTCGTTGCTGCGAGACTAGAATGGATCCCAACCAGTTACTGATTTCGACGGTGGCAATTCTTCTCGGGGGATTCCTCAAGGGTGCAACCGGTGCAGGGGCTCCTGTTGTAGGAGTGCCGATCCTGGCTGCCATCATTGACATTCAGTTTGCGGTCGCGGTCTTCGCCGTGCTCAATCTGATTTCAAACATCTGGCATTCGTTCGCCTACAGAATGCACCGCAAGATGGCCCATCTCATATATGGATTCGCCATTGCAGGGGCTGCGGGTGCAATAGCCGGATCGGTCCTGTTGGCATCTCTGCCAACCGATGTCCTATTGGCATCCCTCGCTTTGATTGTACTGGCTTACATCATCTTGAGATTGATACAGCCGGATTGGATCCTTGATCGATCCACAGGCCTCAGGATAATGCCCTACGCTGGATTCGCTGGTGGCCTGATGCAGGGCGCCGGCGGAATCTCGGCACCTATCTCCATCACGTTTCTTAACGCCATGCGCCTACCCAGAGAGGAGTTCATTGCCACGATTTCCGTCTTCTTTGTCGCAATGTCGATTGTCCAGATCCCGTCTCTGGCGTTCTTTGGAATTCTGACTGTGGAGCGGACCTTTCTGGCAATTGCAGCCGCCATTCCGTTGTTCATTGCGCTTTCGGTCGGTGAATGGGCATCCAGATTCATATCAGGCACGACATTTGACCGGATCATTCTTGTTCTGCTAGCCACGATTTCGATCCGTTTGATCTGGTTGTCCGTCACTTAGCCGGATGGGATTGCGCTGAACGCCAACTTGACGTGACACGCCGACAACAACAGGCGCACTGCCGTAGAAGCGACCAACTCCGTTTGATCTGGAGGGAACAGCGCGGCCTGACGGAACCTGCCTGAGCAGGACAAGGCAGACCGCCATCCCAAACCAAGACGGAAGGCTCCACTCCTTTGCGTACGTGCAGATCCGGACGGCAGTGGGCGGTCCAAGTTGCGCCAAAGTGAGGGATTCGGCACCGGACTTCGGAAAGAGATCGGACAGCCAACCCGGTGGGAGTATGCGAATGGCGGGAAGGCGGTCGGACAGCGAGCATCTTGAGGAACTGGCTAGGAGGAAGAATGCCATCAAGGCCCGCATGCAGCAATCAGAGCCCGGACCGAACAGACACGGCGACAGGAGAATGCAAGGAGGAAGATACTCGTCGGGACGTTGGTGCTCGACAGAATCGACAACGACGCCGAGCGCGGGCACTGCATTCTGAATTGGCTGCGCCGGAAACTCCCGAGTTCGGTCGGCAGGCGCGATCACCACCTCTTCGATGGCCGCACGGTCGATTGGGGAACTCCGGAAAGTTACGCGGATGAAATGAGAAAGGACAGCGGAACTTCAAACAACCAGCCCTGAAGAACGGTTCAACACAACATCCTCCGCGTGCAACATGAATTTGCCCTTACGGTTTCATACTGGCATCCCGGCGGAATTTCTTACGACCTTCTTTTGTACGGTGTTCCCCACTTCCAGTCCGAAGTGAAACACTGGCTGTATCTGCAACGAGGGCGCAGCCCGGGTGGAGGAAACCGTCCAGCTGCCGGATCGTAGCCCGAGCCGCAAACACGCTTCACCGTTTCTGGAAGTCACAATCGCTCAGCAGTCGATGTCGTTCGGCGATTCCAGTTGAAATCAGCGAACAGGGTGAGAACCGGCGGCCGCGTGGCCATCAAGCTGACTCACCTCATTTGATCTGGAAGGAACAGCGCGATCTGAGGGAACTGCACGAGCAGGACAAGGCAGATCGCCATCGCCAGCCAGAACGGAAGCACTCCCCTGAAAATCGTTCCCATCGGCACTCCCTCGGCAACACCCTTGACCACGAACACGTTTATTCCGACGGGCGGTGTGATGAGACCCATCTCTATCACCACAACGCAGATAACCCCAAACCAGATCGGGTCGAATCCGAGACCGACGATGATCGGATAGACGACCGGCATGGTGACGACCAGCATCGCAAGGCCATCGAAGAACATTCCAAGGATGATGTAACCCAAGAGGATTAGAGCCAGATTCCCATAGGGTCCAAGGCCCAGGCGGTCAAGTTGCAGCGCCAAGGTCTCGGGAAGATGTGTGAGCGCGAGGAAGGGACCGAAAACGTGCGCCCCGATTATGATCAGATAGAGCATGGCCGTGGTGGTTACCGTTTCCAGCAGGATCTCCGGCACTCTGCCAAAACGGACGGCCCCGGTCCCAAGCGCAAGAAGCGAGACCAGAGTCGCACCAACCCCTGCTGCCTCGACCGGAGTGAACACACCGAGATATATACCGCCGATCGAGGCTAGAATGACGCCGATCAATGGTAACGATCTGAGCGACGCCAATGCCTTTTCCCGTCCGGTAGTGAGGGGACCAACCGGTCCATCGCTCGGTCGCGCCGTGGTCAGGGCAAATATGACCGCCACAAAGAGAAGCGCCAACAGGATCCCGGGCAAAATCCCGGCGATGAACAACTTGCCGATACTCTCTTCGGTAAGGATTGCGTAGAGAACAAATCCGGTTGACGGTGGAATGAGAATCCCAAGCGTCCCGCCAGCGGCAACAGACCCGGTCGCCAGACCATCGGCATAGCCAAACCGCTTCATTTCCGGAAGAGCGACCTTGCCGATGGTCACGGCCGTAGCGACCGAAGAGCCCGAAACGGCTGCAAAGGCAGCACACCCGAGAACAGTCGATGAAGCCAATCCACCGCGCAGCCTGCCGACCCATGCATAGGCTGCCTCGTAGAGTCGCTGGGAATAGCCCGCGGCTCCTGCCATGTTACCCATGAGCACGAAAAGCGGAATGATTGACAGCGGATAGGCCGTGATCGAAGAGTAGGTTTCGGAGGACATCGTCGCAATTGCGGCCCTTTGGCCGTCAAGAAGCCAAATGCCGCCAAACCCAACAACGAGGAGCGCCATGCCTACAGGCAATCGGGCGACAAGGCAAAGAAACAGCGCCACGATTCCCCAAATGCCAATTACCGTCTCACTCATAACCACGAATTCTCCGGCGAAACTGCTCAATCAGCTGCGTGGCAAGGACAATCGCATAGAGCCCCATACCGAACGTAATCGCGCCATACGCAATCCAGACGGGGATCTCGATCATGTTGGTCACGTCGCCATACCTATGGGCATCCAGCGTCTTGTCCCAGGTCTTCTGAACCAGGAGCACAAGAACGATGCATGAAACAACACGTGCGAATAGATCGCCGACATACCTCCCGAGATCTCCGATCCTCTCATCAAGGATATCGACACGTATATGTCCGTTCATGAAAGTGGTGAGCGGCATCGCCATCATGACGACGAGCGCCATTCCCATCTCGACCAGTTCCTTGTCACCGAGAAGGGGCTGATTGAGAACGTAGCGCGCGAAAACCGAAGCACTGACCAGCAGAACCAGTCCCAGGAGGACGAATCCACCAACGAGCGCACCGAATCTCAGCAGACGCTCGGGAAGTGCCCAAGCGTCCGCCGGTTTGCCCTGTGTCTCAGCCATTAGCGGCCTAGAGCAGCCGCCCAACCCGTCGCGTCGATCCCTTCGGCATCAAGTTCCGCAATGATCTCGGCAGCCAGCCCATCGCTCGCCGCGTTGAATTCGGCAGCCGCTTCCGCAGAGAGTACGTGGACCTCACCACCGTCGGCAACCCAGGCCGCCAGGGACCGGTCCGCAGCACTGGTCATGGTCACACGGCCACCCTCGGACAATTCGGCTCCCGTCAACTCCGTCAGGCTGGCCTGCGTCGCCTCATCCAACGCATCCCAACTGTCCCGGTTCATCACGAGCATGAACATGGAATTTGTTGCGTTCATGCCCATGGTGACGAACTTGGTTACCTCGCCAAGCTTGAAGCTGGTCAGCACGGAAGGGTCGACGAGCGTGCCGTCCACGACCCCGGTCTCCATCGACTGATAGACCTCGGTGATGGGCATGGAAACCGCCACCGCACCCCATGCTTCGACCAGGCGACCGGTATTCTTGGATGGTACCCGAATCTTAAGGCCGGCGAGGTCGGAAAGCGATTCGATCTTCCTGTCGTGCATGATCAGCGTGGCGTCAGCGGAAGTCCAGAGCCCGAGTAGCTTTACGCGCCGAAACTCCTTATCCAGCATGCCGACGTTGGCCCAGACCGCCGCGGTCTTGTTCACGCCAGGTTGAACGATTCCCGGAACCTCAACCAACAGCGTCTTCTTGAACTGCGACGCAGTGTATCCCGGCAGAGCGTAGACGATATCCGCGACGCCGTCGATCACTCGATCATATTGCTTGACCGGGCCTGCACCAAGCTCACCTCCCGGATAGATGCGAATCGTCGTAGCACCTCCGGTGGCCTCCACCAGCTTCTCGGCCAGCGGAACGAACATCTCGACGTGAAGGTGGTATTTGGTTGAAGAGAAATGTGCGAGCTTGAGTTCCTCGGCCTGCACGGCGGTCCCGAAGGCAAGTGCGGCCAGGCAGCTGACGATTGATCTTGCGAAAGTCATGGGTTCCTCCCTCTTTTTTTGCAAGTGTGATTCTCAGTGTGGGTTTGTGCGCTCGATGGCAATGTTGAGCAGGACCTGCCTACGTTCAATCGTTGCCACCCTGATCGCTCGCTTCAGTGCCCCTGGAAGATCCCTCCCATCGGTCACGGATTCGGTGTAGGCGCGGCTTGCCTCGGCGGTCTTGGCGAAGTCCGGGCTTGGCCTCAGTGAAGTCAACGGTACGTCATTTGCGATCGAAGCCCGCCCATCCCTGTACAATCCCATAACCGAGTGGCGTACCGCTCCCCATTCCTCATTGTTGAGCACCAGCGTGATGACCGGAAGTCCAAGCGCTTCGCATACCTGATGACAGGCTGTTGGGTTGGCGAACATGTAGCTCCCGTCACCCATTGTGGAGAAAACAAGCCTGTCTGGATCCGCAAGTTGCGCACCCATCGCAGCCGGAAGACCCCAGCCCAATCCTCCCGAATGAGGCTCCTGAAAATAACTCAGATGATCGTCGAGTTCCAATGGTGGCAGCGGACAACCCAATTCGTGAAACACGCTGGCCTTTCGTCCAGCGATTTCCCTCCCCAGGCAATGGCTGACCCACTCCTTGGACATTGGGGCCTTGCAGCCCGCCTTTGCTGTATCCCTGACCCGCCTGCGCTCAGCCTGCGACAGATTTCCAATCCTCGCTCGGCGGGCCTTGATCAGGTCATGGTCCCAGTTTCGACGCTCACATGCCGCCATCAATTCCATGAGTGCGGGGCCGGTCTCTCCTGAAAGGGTCACATCCGACCGAAAAGTACGCATCGGAGATGAACGGGCGAACAGTGGATCGGATCCCAGCTGTATCACGCTGGCATCAAGTTTTGGCATCGCGTGATCCGGCCACCAGGGAGCAAGCGAATCTATCACCAGGATGACATCGGCTTCCATCAGGAGTTCATCAGGATTCCAAGCGACATGACAAGGCGATGACATTGGAATGCAGATGCGGTTTGCCCAGTAATGTGATACGGCAATGGCATAGTTTTCGACAAAGGCTGTAAATGCCTGAAACGCCTCCCTGGATCCGGCACCGCGCTGGGCAATGATCAAGGGACTTCTGGCGGCCGACAGCAGATCCGCCGCACGACCCAGTTCATCCCGATCAGGTGCCGTAATCGCCGGCGACAGACTTGAAGGCGTGTCGAGGGCTGTCTGTGGGCAGGGTTCGCAAAGCACCTCGCGAGGCAGGCTGACATATATGGGACCGGTTGGCGTGGAGTTGGCAATCGTCCAGCTACGATCAAGAACGTCGGAAAGCTGCTCCGCAAAGCGTAACTCATAGTCCCACTTGCAGGCCTCCCGAACCAGAGCAGTCTGGTCGAACATCTCCTGCCCCCATCCGATGGGAACGGTACGGGCTCCGAAACGACCGCTCTCAAGCACCGGAGTGCGACCGGACATGACCATCATCGGAATCTGGTCGCAGGCCGCGTTGATGATCCCGGTCGCGCCATTCGAGAGACCGACGTTCGTATGCAGCATCACGGCCTGGGTCCGGCCTGTTATCTGATAGTATCCGTGTGCCATCCCGACAGCGACATGCTCGTGCGGAACGGTGACCGCTTCGGGCAATGCGGACAGACCGTCCCGAGCCTCGATCAATCCCTCGATGATCGGCGGAAAGTCAGTTCCTGAATTGGCGAAGACATAATCCACACCAAGCGCTTTCAGCTTTCTGAAGATCGCACCTCCCGCAGTGACGGATGCGTTGCCCTCAACATCCCTCGGCATCAGATCAGACAGCGCGGTTCCGGATCCTCAGAACTAATCCGAGGAACATACCTTGCTTGACAGATTTCCGGACGGGCGCTCGCAGACTCCCCGAACAGCAACGACATCGACCCGGCTTCGTGCCTGTCAGAACCGAATTCGTCATTCAGCGGCATTCTGGAACGATTCCATTCACCACCAAGCGGACAGGATTTGGCTTGGGAAACCGGAGCGAGACGAGTCAAAACGACTTCCAGCATGCCTTTCCTCTGATACGACTCGGTCCTTCGAAGCAACAGAGGCCTCGCCGACGGCGTGACTTGCAGTATGCTTCGAAATCAATTGGTCAGCAAGGTATTTTCTTGCCCCGCTCCGGTTTCCGACTGAACCGATGGCACCGAACGGCGCGAGGTCCGCGGTTTCGGCCACAGGTGAGGCCGGAGAACTGGTTTCTGGTCCGCGCCAAGGTGATCCACTGGACTCGGCAAACAGGCAGCGGAAACTTGCGTGCTCCTCCCGCTTTCGACCATCGGAGGAACACAGCCACCAAGGTATCCCTGCGGAAAGGCCATCACCTCATTTCGGTACCTGCATCCATCGTTTCGAACTGCCGATGGGCCTGAGTTCGGATCGCGACGCTCCGTTTCGCCGCCACGCATCACCTTGACTCCCGAAACCCGAATTCGGGTGCGTTACCACGCACCGGCCTGCACTCAGGAAGATGCAGTGTTCTGATCCTGACCAATGTCTCCGCGGGTTGAATGATTTGCGGCAACTGCCCTCGATTCGCCGCCGGAGTGGTGGGTCAGTCTGGAGATGCCCTGTCGGCTGCCACTGATCCCGGAATCGAATCCTCAAACGAAGTGCACTTCCAGATCCTCTGCGATTCCCGACGCTTCACCAAATGTCCTCCTCAATGCCTCAAGTGTATCTCCAAGCCTCGCTTCGTCATCCATATGCACCCTCAGATGGGTCAGCAGCAGGCGTCGCACCCCTGCCCGCCTCGCCATCAGCGCAATCTCTGTAGGCGTAGGGGTCAGTGCCTCCATCGCTGGATGGGCCCGCTCACCGTCCAGCCGATAGCACCAGTGCAGGAGAACATCCGCATCCCGACACAGACGTTCCAGACCGTCGCAAAGACCAGCGTCTCCGGAATAAACAAAGATTTTTCCAGCCGAGTCCAACCGAAACGCCATACAGTCCAGCGCGGGCTGGGCATGGGGAACCTCACAGGTTGATATCTGCCACGCACCACCGTCCATTGACCATCCTGCAGCGACTTCGGTGACCTCGGGTGTGGGCCAAGGACGCGGAAGGGTTCCACCACGCGACAGCCAGACCTGCTGGCTCGGCACCATTTCGGTACGCGCGCGCAGGTCATCGGCGAAGACACCGTCCGTCCCAAATAGCTTTTGAGTCATCGAGGAAACCGGCTGCGGACCGAAGACCTTCAGCGAAGTCCTTCCCTCGTCCCAAGCGGCATGAACCAGCCTCGCGTAATCCATCATGTGATCTGAATGCAGGTGGCTGAAAAAGAGGTAGTCGATATCTGTGGGTCTAAGACCGACCTGCAGCAACCGATCGAACACGCCCCCACCGCAGTCAAACAGCAGTTTCTCCTCACCCACTTCGACGAGATAGCCAGATGATGCACGCCGGACAGTTGGCTCCGGAGAACCGGTTCCAAGGGTTGTCAGCTTCATGTACTGGTTTCCGGTGGCGGCGTGGCTCCCGGTGCCCCGAGCTTGAGCGCCTCCTCCCGCCCACCATAGCGCTCGACCATGGCAGCCTGATCGGCAAACGCCATTGCATTGACCGCTTCCGGGTCGCAGACGCCTATCAGTTCGCAGTGCATCATCTCGCGGATGCCCTCGTGAGCCTGGCTCCGTCCCAGATCCTCCAGTTCCTCCGGGTCGGTAGCCAAGTCGAACAGTTCGGGCGGAAATCCAATGTAATGGTTGTATTTCCAACGCCCCTTTCGAATCATGAACGCACCCGACACCGCGCCTGCGGCATGGTATTCGCTAAACACAGGCCGTTCCGGCTCGTCAGGACCGGTTGCGATGTCACGCAGTGAACGTCCTGAACACGCGAACTCCACGCCAAAATGCGCCGGAATGGTCGCCGAGAGATCAATTAGGCTCACAGGCGTATCGCAGGTACCGGTCGGGATGTCTGGCCCAGCAATGACCAGTGGAACCGCCAGGCTTTCCTGATAGAGATTGGACTTCCCCCAAAGCCCCCGCGCTCCAACATTGTCGCCATGGTCCGAGGTATAGACGACCGTCGTTGTCTCTTCAAATCCCGCCGCCGCAAGCGACTCGAGTATCCGGCCCAAAGAATGGTCGAGCCATGAGCAAAGACCATAATATGCCGCCATCGCGCGAAGACGTTCCTGGGAATCCGAGAACCGCCCCTCGCTGTCCATTATCGCGTTCTGCCTTTCAACCCAGGGATGACGGACATAACCCATGCCTGGATGAAGTTTCGGTTCGGGAAGTTCGTCCAACGGATACAAGTCATAGAATTCCTCGGGCACCACAAGCGGGAAATGTGGCGCGACCAACCCAACGAACAGGCACCAAGACCTTCCGTCTCCGCTTGCGGCCCGATCCTGAAACCACCGGTCGACACGCCTGACCACAGCATCGTCATACTGAGTATACTTGCTTGTGCCCGGCCCTATGTAATCGCCCAACATGCGCCCCTTGCCCGCCACACGCTCGTCCTCGCCGCGGATCGACGCCCAGACCATTCCAACACCATCAACCACCATCATCGGCAGATGCTCGGCGTCGAATCCAGCGGAATCCGCGACATCACGGTAATGCAGCTTTCCAATGGACTCGACGGGAACTCCCGCCGACTGCAACGCATGGCCCCAGCCCGGAATCGAACCATCATATGGCATCGCATTGTCCCAGAGCCGCGTTTGGTGGACATATCTGCCCGTTGCGAACGAAGCTCGCGCCGGAACGCATATCGGAGATGGTGTAACTGCGTCCGCAAACCGCAAACCCCGCGCAGCAAGAGCGTCCATATTCGGAGTCTGGACGAACGGATGTCCGGCGCAGCCCATGGCACGGGCTTGATGCTCATCGGACATGATGACCAGGAGGTTGGATTGGCTCACAATTCGCCCCCGATGCCCGCGATCCTATCGAGTCTGTCCAACACGTCAAACACGATCCGCCGTTCCGATTCGTTCATCGATCCCAATAGAGCCTCCTGGCGTGAACGCATTGCAGGCCAAGCCCGCATATGGAGCCGTTCACCCTTGCGGGTCAGCCGTAACCGGGTCATTCGATGATCTGATTCGGTTTTTTCGCTGGCCATGACCAGTCCATCTTCCACCATACCACGAATGCAGCGGCTAAGCTGGCCCTTGTCCAGTTGGCTATCCCGTGCGATTTCAGTCAAGGTTGGTTGACCAAGTGCCCGTACCATCACCATAACCCGCCATTGAGTCAGGGAGATTCCGTAACGTTTGCCAAGGATTCTGGAAGCTTGCGCATTGAGTCTGGCATTCAGCCGCGAGAGCCGATACGTGATCCGACCCTGGATCACCCCATCAATTCCCTCCATCTTCGCCGTCATATTCCGGGTGCACCCTCGCTCGTAGTTGGCCACAGGTCGCAGAAAATCGTTGATCCGTCAACTTTGTTGTTGACCTGTCAACCAATTGCGGATTTATCTTCGAATGAAAACCAGAGTCAGGGAGACCCATAATGAGAAATCTCGTTTCGGCTGCCATTGCGACACTTGGGTTGCTGCTGGGGTCAGCAGGTGCGATCGCGGCGGATTGGACCCCGTCAGGACCGATCAAGCTGATCATTGCGTTTGCCGCCGGCGGAGGAGCCGATACCCAGGCGCGGCTCATCGCGGAAGAACTGGAGGCGCGCCACGGCTGGTCGATTGTGCCTGAGCAGATCACCGGCAAGGGCGGACTGAACCTGGCTGTCGCTATCAAGGACGAGCCAAACGACGGTACTGTCATCGGAATGGTGGTTACGGAAACACTTGGCTACAACATGCGTGCCGCTGACGCGGGCGTTACCCCCGCGGATTTCACTCCGATCGTCACAACCGCCGGTTTCCAGATGGGAATCGTCTCACAGTCATCGAAGGGATGGAACAGCTTCCACGATGTGATTGCGGCGGCCCAAGGAGGTGAGGAGATCAGGTTCGGCGTCATGAGCCCGAGGCTTGCGGATCTCGCCTATCTGTTGGGCAATGCGAACGGTATCGATCTCAATATCGTCCAGGTGGCGGGCGGACGTGCGGTGATGAATGGAGTCAATGCGGGCGATATGGACCTTGGTTTCATGGCCGGCATCCAGTCCAAAGGCGTGGCGGCTGGGGACTTGGTGAATCTCGCATCTGCGCTTTCGGTACCACTGCAGCAGACCCCAGACGCTCCCATGCTGTCCGATCTCGGTGTCCAATTCAATGCCGACGGCTATTTTCTGTTCATTGGTCCACAGGGGATGCCTGAGGAAGCCCGCGACGCATTGGCTTCCGCGATTGCCGAGGTGGTTCAGGATGAAACAACCAAGGCAGGAGGCGTGATCAGAAACGCCTTTGGCGGTCCAAGCGTCATTGTGGGTGACGAACTCGATGCGCTGGTCAACGGCGGCTTCGAAGCCGCTGGGGCGCTGTTGGCGGCCGCGTCTGAATAGGCCCTCGTCCAGGCCCCGGAATGACGGAGCGTCACCGGGGCCAAACCGAACTTCGGCGAAACCATGCGACCCCAGTCAAAGGCCAATGTTGTCCTCGGGGCCGGGTGCATCGCAGCATCACTCGCGGTGATTTTGCTTTGGATTCCATCGGACACGTCCACAGGCCTGATTGAAACAGTACGTCGGCAGGTCTCGATCGGCGATGCGCTCGCCCCTACGGTCGCTGGCGCCTTTGTCCTCGCAGGAGGGGCACTCGTGGTCATGCGCCACCGCGCATCGTCGACGGACCAATGGATCACATTTGGCAACCTGAAGTTCCTGCTGGCGCTGCTGTCGATGCTGGTCGCAAGCCTCACAGTGATGCGGTGGGCCGGACCAATCGCAGCCAGCCTGGCAGCGGAAGATGGATACCGGACGCTGCGCGACACGGTTCCCTGGAAACACATTGGCTTCTTCCTTGGCGGTTCCCTGCTCGTGGCGGGTCTTATATCCATTGTTGAAGGACGGCTCTCGCTTCGTTCGGCATTGATCGGCCCATTGGCGGCGCTGGCGATGATCGCGGTATACGACCTACCCTTCGAGGATCTGATATTGCCCCCCAACGGCGATGTCTGATGGGGATATTCGACTACATCCGGCTTGGCATCCTTGCCGTGTTTCAGGGACCGGAAACAGTCACCCTCCTTGGCATTCCGGTCTCCATCACCCTGGTGATGATCCTTTCCGGCTTTCTGCTTGGTATCGCGGTCGGCGCGACGCCAGGGCTTGCAGGACCGGTCGCCATGGCCATTTCCCTTCCGATCCTGATCTCGGCCTTTGGCTTCTCTCCCGATGCGCTGCTTCCGGTCTTGGGCTTCCTGATCGGCGTGATGAAGGGCGCAACCGTCGGAGGCGCGGTTCCCGCAATTCTGTTCAATACGCCCGGCACACCAGACGCTTACATGACAACGCTTGATGGCTATCCCATGGCCTGTAACGGGCAGGCAGGAAAGGCGCTCAGGATCGCACATTTCTCCTCCGCATCCGGAGACACGTTTTCCGACATCGTCCTGATTCTCTGCGCACCATTCCTCGCAATACTGGTTGAGGCCTACCTTGACCTGCCGGAAAAGACCGCCCTTCTGATCCTTTCGCTCGCGTTCATCTCTTCCGTGATCGGCAATTCGGTAGGCAAGGGATTGATCTCGATGGGGCTGGGGCTCTTCGCAGCCTATGTCGGTACAGGTGAGGATTTCTATCCGCGCCTCAGCATGGGGACACAGACCCTCGCCGAGGGGTTCCCCATAACCACGGCTGTCCTGGGAGTTCTCATCCTGGGAGAGGTGTTCAAGGGCATCGAGGATCTACGGCACGAACAGAAGTCCGGCAAACCGCGGGCACCGACGGGGGATCGTGGCGACCAACGGCTCAGTCGGCGGGACATCCGTCGGCTGGCACCCTACATCGGGCGCTCCGCACTGATCGGGACAGCGATCGGTGCGTTGCCCGGTATCGGCTCCACGCTGGCTGCGACGCTCGGCTACACTCTCAACCGAAATCGCTACGAACGCACGAAGGACGGAAGCGACCCGGCGTTTGGAACCGGTGCCCCGGAAGGGGTCGCGGCAACCGAAGCCGCGAATTCCTCGGTTTCCGGCGCCAACCTGATTCCGGTGCTGTCCCTCGGAATTCCGGGCAACGCCGCCGCAGTGTTCCTGATTCTCGCGGCGGAGAGCATCGGCGGGTTCAACCCCGGCCCTTCGGTGTTCACTTTCACCACCGACACCGTGAATCCGGAACTCGTCATCGCCTTTGGCCTATTTACGGCAATGATGCTGGCCAACCTGCTCAACTGGACGGTCGGCGGCGCATTCATGCGGACGATGGGCATCATGATCCGCATTCCCAAGCACATTCTGCTGCCTATAGTGCTCCTGCTGACCCTGACCGCCATCTACGTTCAGGAAACCCGGATGGAAGCGATGTGGTTCGCGGTCGCCTTCGGTGTACTCGGGTATTTCATGCGTCGGCTTGGCATGTCTCCACTCCCCTTCGTCATTGCGTTCCTTCTGGGTGGCAAGTTGGAGGAAACCGCGAGACAGGCATTCGCAGCCACGGGTGGAGACGCCTTCTTCCTCTTCACCAGCCCCATCGCATTCCTGTTTGTCGCCCTCTCGCTCACAGTGATCGTGTATTCCCTTCGTCCAACGATAGAGGTCAAGGAATGACTCGCCCGAACATCCTTCTCATCTCCGCCGACCAACTTCGCGCGGACTGTCTTGGAATCGAGGGCCGTAACGTGAAGACGCCTCATCTGGACCACCTCGCCCGCCAGAGCACGAGATTCTCGAACTGCATAACGCCCTGCGTGGTCTGCCAACCTGCACGGGCCTCGATCCTGACAGGCCAACTCTGCCGAACGCATGGTGTGCACGACAACGGCATCGACCTGCAGCCGGAAATCGGGTCGAAGGGATTTGCCGGGGCGATGGCAACCATGGGATACGAGACGGCGTTCTTTGGAAAGGCGCACTTCGCCACCTACCACACTTTCCAACCCACCGGGACGCCGGAGTGCCTGGAGTCATCGGCCACCTATCCTGACACATGGAACGGTCCATATATGGGCTTCGACCATGTCGAACTCATGCTGGTAGGCCACAACTGGTTTCTGCCGGAACGCCCGCCCCGCGGACAGCATTACGAGCGCTGGTTCTTTGCCGACGGTTACGGCGACGAAAAGAATGCGCTCTACCGGGAAAATGCGGGCGACACAAAGAAAGCGGCCCAGACCTGGCATTCCAGGCTGCCGGTCGCCTGGCATAACTCAACCTGGACCGCCGACCGCACCATCGAATGGCTCAGGCACGGGCGAAACGGAGACCCGTTCTGTATCTGGGTCAGCTTTCCGGATCCACACCATCCGTTCGACGCACCGGAGCCCTGGTCCCGCCTTCATGATCCCGCCGAAGTCGATCTGCCGCACAACCGATCACTGGGTTTCGATGGAAAGCCATGGTGGCATGAGGCGGCACTGACAAGCGAGCCGCAGGGTTCAGCCAAAAGCGTGGAGATCCGCAGACATTACAGCCGGATTCCCCACCAGACCGATGACCAACTTCGCGAAATAATCGCCAATACCTATGGTCAGATCGCTCTGATCGATCACAGTGTCGGGCGGATCCTGATCGCCCTCGAGGAAGCGGGGCTGAGCCGGAATACGATCGTCATATTCATCAGCGACCACGGGGATTGGCTTGGTGACCACGGGCTGATCCTTAAGGGGCCCATGCATTACGAAGGGCTGCTCCGGGTGCCTATGCTGATACGGGGTCCCGGCATTCCGGCGGGCATTGTAAACCATCAACCTGTTTCGACGATCGATCTGGCCCCCACGTTCTTCGATTACGGTAACGTGGAAGCGAAACTGAAACAGCACGGCGCCAGCCTGCGGCCACTCATCGAAGATCCGGACGAGACACGGGAGTACGCCCTGAACGAGTGGGAACTGCTGCCCACCAGAACAGGTGTGGGACTGAACCTGCGTACGGTGAGGACACGCACCGGGAAACTGACCATCGACCTGATTTCGGGAGCGGGCGAGCTTTATGATCTGGAGCGCGACCCAGACGAACTGGTGAACATGTTCGACTCATCGGAGGCTTCCGACATCCGCCGTCAGCTCGAGTCCCATCTCGCGATGCGGCCAGACGATATCGGACCGCAGCAAACGCAGGTCGGAATGGCGTAGGATATTGATTTCATTCCCAACCGTCGGAAACAACTCGATTTTGACTGACCCCAAGGGCAAGGGAGACCTGAGATGAACGTCCTCTGGATAATGTGCGATCAACTTAGGTGGGACTATCTCTCCTGCACAGGCCACAAAACGCTCAAGACGCCGAACATCGATGCGCTTGCCGGTAAGGGCATGCGCTTTGACCGGGCCTATGTGCAGTCGCCGTTCTGCGGCCCTTCGCGCATGTCGAGCTACACGGGCCGATACTGCCGAAGTCATGGTTCAACCTGGAACGGTTTCCCGCTCCGCGTTGGCGAACCCACCCTCGGTGACCACCTACGCCGGATCGGCGTTCGCGCCGCCATTGTCGGAAAGACCCACATGACGCCTGATCGGGAAGGCATGGAGTGGCTCGGTATCGACCCTGGCAGTCATATCGGAATCACCCTCGCCGAATGCGGCTTTGAACCCTTTGAGCGTGACGACGGCCTGCATCCCTTTGGACCCTACAGCCCGAATCCACCCTACGATGACTACCTGCGGAGACAGGGCTTTGACAGTCCGAATCCCTGGGAGGAATGGGCCAACTCCGGTGAGGACGAGGCCGGGCGGCTGCTGAATGGGTGGCTGCTCCAGAATTCACACAGGGCGGCACGCATCCCCGAGGAACATTCCGAAACACCCTACATGACGAACAGGGCCATGGACTTCATGCAGGAAGCCGGTGACACTCCCTGGCTATGCCATCTGAGCTACATCAAGCCCCACTGGCCCTATGTCGTGCCGGAGCCTTACGCAGGCATGTACGGACCGGAGGACGTTCCACCAGCGGTGCGCAGCGACTCTGAGCGACTGACTGACCATCCGGTGTTCCGAGCCTATCAGGACAGCCGGATTTCGAGGACGATCAGCAGGGAGGATGTCCGACGCGCGATCATTCCCGCCTATATGGGTCTCATCAAACAGATCGATGACCATTTGGGACGGCTGCTGATGTGGATGGAACAGCGCGGCCTGATGCAAACGACCATGATCGTGTTTACGTCCGATCACGGTGACTATCTCGGAGATCATTGGTTGGGCGAGAAGGATCTATTCCACGACCAATCGGTTCGCGTACCGCTGATCATCTACGACCCCCGCAAGGAAGCTGACTTGACCCGCGGAACTGTCAACGTCGATCTCGTCGAATGTATAGATCTGGCTCCGACGTTCCTGAATTACTTTGGCGGTGATCCCCTGCCGCACATTCTGGAAGGACGCGACCTGACCCCATTGCTGCACGGCCACAGCGTGGAGTGGCGAGACTGGGCGATCAGCGAATACGACTATTCCACCCGCGAGGCCCGCAGGATACTCGGCAATGCGCAGGAAGATGCCCGTCTGATCATGATATGCGACAGGAGCTGGAAATTCGTCCACTGTGAGGGTTATCGTCCGATGCTGTTCGATCTGGAGTCAGATCCGGACGAACTGGTCGATCTGGGCAATTCGCCGGGTCACGAGGAAGTCCGTGCGCGCATGCGTGATGCGATTTTCGAATGGACCCGCCGCCATCACACCCGGATCACGATGCACCCCGACATGATCGAGCAGATGAGCGGTGGGGAGCCCCCTGGCGTGCTTATCGGCATCTGGGATGAAGACCAGTTCCGGGAGGTATTCGGCAAGCCATTCGAAAACAGGCCCTGATTCCGTCACCTGTCCCATCAGGATATGGTCCTAAGAATCGCGTGGGTGACAGGCCCTGTCGCTTCCGGACTGCCGCTCCACAGCGCGGGTTCGCTCGCCAAACGGGTCGATCCAGGTGGACCGGGTCATGCGACATCCTCGAGTGGGCATCATCCATCGAGACGGGGAGCGATGTCGCTGGGGCTGGAGATGACAGCCAACTGGCTTGCCCTGAAGTCAGGGCGAATGGATGGTGGGCGACCCTGGAATCGAACCAGGCATGGGTCTCCCCGGCGGAGTTACAGTCCGCTGCCGCACCTTGCAGCACGTCGCCCGACGCGAAGCGCTGCTTAGACCCCTGGCGCCGCCCAGTCAACCGAAATTTACCTTGCAGGGTGCGGCGGGGCAGGTCATGCATCGAACCCGACGACCAGGAACCGGGAACATGAAGAAACCACGATGGGTTATCGAGAAGGAGCTCGCCAGGAAGACGAATCCGGCTGACACCTTCTGGCTGTTTGGATTGCACGCTGTACGCGAGGCGCTACTGAACCCCCGTCGCCCTAGACGGCGGCTGATCGTGACCAGGAACGCCGCCGACCGGCTATCCGAAGCGATATCCATAGCCACAATGGTGCCCGAAATCGCTGACCCGCGCAGGTTTCCCGCGCCGCTTGACCCCGGTTCGGTACATCAAGGCGCTGCCCTGGAAGTGAAACCGCTGTCCTGGGGGTCGCTCGACGAAATCTGCAGGACCGAGGAACGGTCGGTTGTGGTGATGCTCGACCGCATCACGGATCCTCACAACGTCGGCGCGATCCTGCGGTCCGCAGCGGCATTCAATGCCCGCGCCGTCGTCGCCACCCAACGTCATTCACCTCCTGAAACCGGCGCTTTGGCCAAGGCGGCGTCAGGTGCGCTCGAGCGGCTTCCCTATCTGCGGATCAGGAATCTGGCTGAGGCCATGGGATCGCTGCAGGACATGGGCTATACGCTACTCGGCCTTGATGGTGATGCCATGACCGGACTCGCCGAAGGACTGGCCCAGACCTGTGGCCAGCCCATCGGGCTTGTACTCGGCGCGGAGGGAGCGGGCCTGCGGAGCAGGACCCGGGAGTCCTGTGACAGGCTGTTGAGGATCGGCCTATCTCCCGATTCCGGTTCGCTCAATGTCTCAAATGCCGCTGCGGTCGCACTGTATGCCGCTGAAAACGAGCGAAGCTGACGAACCGACGACAGCGCGATGACACCTGAACCCAGTCCGCCTTTGGGTCGTTGGAAAGCTCCCCGCAACCTACGTTTCGAACCGGATCATTTCGGCCCACTCCTCGATGAAGACAGGTTCAAACCAATTCCCATCGTGATAGAATGGCTCATGACATATTTGGACAGCTACCTTAGGGACATCCTGCTTCGGACCAGATGCATTGCCTTGATTGGAGTCTCCCCGAATCCGATTCGGCCCAGCCACTTCGTCGGCCGTTATCTGTCCATGAGAGGTTACCGCGTGGTACCGGTCAATCCAGCCCATGCTGGAGACAGGCTGTTCGGCGAGCGCATCCATTCCAGCATAGAGGGCCTTCCGGCGGACCTGCAGATCGACATGATCGACATCTTCCGTCGCTCCGAATTCGTCCCACCGATTGTCGAAACCGCACTGGAGAGATTGCCCGGACTTCGCACGGTCTGGATGCAGATCGGTGTGAGGAACCAGGCGGCCGCGGAAATGGCGGAGGCGTCGGGACTTGATGTCATACAGGATCTTTGCCCGAAAATGGAACATCAGCGATTGTTTGGGGAACTACGTAAGGCCGGATTCAATACCGGAGTGATTTCATCCAAACTATGATGTGGAGAAGGGAACCGGGTGGCTTCACTAAAGCCAGCCCATAGGTCGGCATCGAAATGCGGAGCGACAAAGTGCCGGGCTGGTTGTTGCCGGAACCGGTGTCGGTCCTGATTGTCCGGACGGCGAGGCCGACGATTGCGGTCCGACATCGGCAACGTCCGTCGGCCGAATCGATTGTCAAGGGGTTGACCAATTGTGGTCAGGGCTATCACACTTGGAACTTTCGTTGTTACAGACGAGAACATATTGCGAACAAAAATGCGTTCCTATCAGCAATTCCCACCAGCACTTCCGGACCCTTTATTTGGGAATTATATACGATAGTGCCCAAACTTGCCTTGCCAAGCCCAGCAAGATCCGGCTTGGGTCTACATCAAAACTCAATCCTCGCGGCGCGGGGCTCCGCCCCTTAGCGCGGCCTGCGCAAGCCTTTCCGGCGATACGCCCACACTCACATCCCGTTCCATGTCGCTCTTGCTAGGCTTGTACGAACGGTCAAGCGCATCTTGGTAGAAGGCTTCGCGCCCGTCATCGGGCTCCTTGGACTGTTTCATATGGTTCCCTTTCCTTGGTTGGTTCAGGCAGCCAATTTCGCGACGAGGTAGTCCATGCCGCGATTTCCCTTGACCGAATTGCAGTGCCCGCAAAGCAGTTGCAGGTTCCCGATGTGGTCGGTTCCGCCCCTGGACCGGGGAATGATGTGGTCAACGGTCAGATTGTTCTGCCTGAAGTGGACATTACATCCGTTGCAGTGCCCGCCCTGTTCTCCGTAAAGCGTCCTCTTGTTCCTGATGTCATTGTATTCAATCAATTCACCGATATCGGTGCGATGCGGCAAATCGCTGCGGTGAACAACGGTTCTGTCGGCGAACATGCCCAGCTCGTTTTTCAACCGACGCAACACCAACTCGGCGGCTTTGGGCGATATGTCAATGCCAACCCACCGCCTTGCCTCATCCTGTGCCGCAACACAGGCCGTCGCGCAACCGCAAAAAGGATCAAGCACCATGTCGTCGGGGTTGCTGCTGGCTGCGATGATCCTGCGCAGCAACGCAAGAGGCTTTTGGGTCGGATAGCCAACCCGTTCTTTCGATTGGTGATTGAGTGCTGGTATTGGCCACCAGTCTTCCGGCACCTTACCTTTTGGATTGACGCGATATTCCTTGTCGCCAACGATTTTTCGGCCGCTGCTGATGTAGCCTCCAGTGCTTTCGTAAGGGATCCGAATTTCGTCGTCGTTGAAAACAAGCTCATCCCCTACCCGATAGAACAGGATGGAGTCATGTTTGCGCGGCCACCCTTTTCGGGGTCGACCGCCTAACTTGTAGCACCACGCGATTTCATTCTCGAAATTCATTCGACCCCAAATTGCGTCCATCACCAGCTTGAGGTAGTGACTCATGGTTTGGTCGCAGTGCAGGTAGATCGATCCCGTCGGCTTCAGGAGCCGGTGCATTTCCAGCAACCGAGCCGCCATGTAGATCAGATAGGACTTGTCGCTGTCCGTCATCGCGGCCTGAATGACACGCCACAGTTTCGGGTGCTTTGCCTCGATCAGGTCCAGCCACGCGATATCAACGTCATTCAGCGACCATGTATCCCTGAACTCGGCACCTGCCGCCTCACTGCCTATCGGCGCGGCGTAATTGGCTTTGGAATTGAACGGCGGGTCGAGATAGATAAGGTCAACGGATTTCGAGTTCATTCCCCGCATTATGGGAAGGTTGTCGCCGGTCCATATGGTCTGGTTGCCGAAATTCGGGGGGGGGGGGGGGGGGGGTAAGGCCGATCATGCCGATTATGCCCGGGAACCGCTTGGCAGTCCGTTGTCGGCGATGAGATCCCTGTAGCGCAGCCGCCGGCCTTCCATGCCGGAGACGATTTCCGCCATCTGGCTTACGGTGTCGGAGTTGCGGACGTTGTGACGGCCAGAGAATTCGTCGACATAGCGTTGCAGGTGCTTCTTGCTGAACTTGTGGAACGTCCCCTTGTGGCTGCGCTCCAGCATCGACCAGAAGGATTCTATCCCGTTCGTATGGGCCTGCTCCCTGACATACTCGCCTGCGCTGTGGTTCACGCTGTCGTGCGAACGGTTCATTCCGACATAGGACGACCCCTCGTCGGTATAGACCTGCGCCTGTGGCTCGCTGTGGCCCTCAACGAATCCCTGAAGTGTCCTGGCTTTCGTGTCGGCAACCACCTTGGCTGCAACCCTGTTAGTCTCGCGGTCCTTAACGCCCGCAACAATCGCCTTGCCGACACCGCCGCGACCGGCCTTCAGCTTCTTTTTCCGGTGCTTGTTCTTCTCAAGTCCGCCTATGTAGGTTTCGTCCGCCTCGACCGGACCGGCGAACGGAAGCGTGACACCATCGTCCTCAAGCGCCTTGCGCAAACGCATTGCCAGATGCCAGGCCGACTTCTGCGTTATCTCAAGGTCACGGTGCAGCTTCATGCTCGACACGCCCTTGAGGCTGGTTGACATGAGATAGATGGCGATGGCCCAGATCTGGAAACCGAGGTTCGACGCTTCCATGCAGGTCTTTGTGCGGACGGAGAACCGCTTGCGGCATTCCCGCTCCCGGCAGCGGTAAGGCATTGTCCTGTGCGCAGCCCCCGACTGGACGCGGACGGTTCCGCAGTGCGGGCAGTGCGGACCTTCCGGCCAGCGCTGCTTCGTGAACCACTCCTCGGCAGCCTTGTCGTCGGGGAACATCCTGAAAAGCTTGACTAGGCTGATGCCCTCGCGGTGGTGCTTGCCCGGTGCCTTGTGTGCCATGCGAATCACTCCGTTGCTGTGGGCACTATTGTAACCTTGGACCAGACGGGTTTCAAGAAATTTTGGGCACTATCGTATATAATTCCCCTTTATTTCATGGTGTTCCGTGAGCCGGGTTTGGTGAACTTTTCCGTTCCGGCGGCTAAAAACCGCCCCAGCAATTCCCGCCAGAAATTCCTTTCTTTCATTATCAGTCTGTTGCGCGGTCGTCGCAAATTTTTTTTCGTGGACTTTCCGCACCGGATCGGCCATCCTGCGGACAGACAGGCAAAAGCCGGGCAGGAAGATGTCCAAGAACTCCTTCCGAAAGCATCTGTCGATGCCCGGCATGCTGCGGGCGGTCCGCGCATGCCTCCACCGCATCGCCGACCCGACCGGCACGCGTGGCATCAGCCTTTCCGACTGCCTGATGTCGGGCCTCGCGGTCTTCGCGTCCAGAACACCGTCGCTGCCCGGTCCGGCCGGCAGGTCCGGGGTGGCAGTGACCCGGTGACGGCGCGGAACCTCCGCCCGCTGTCCGGCATGGCGCGGCGGCGCCAGGGACGCAACCCCTGCCTGTGCAGCAGGCTGGGGGAACCGGGCAGGACATTCACGTTCCACGACCGGCGGACACCCTGCCGGGCAATCGCCGGGGAACTGGGCAGGGAGGACCACCTCGGCCTGATCCGGGCCGGTCGGTGGCCGCCCCGACCACGCCCGAACCACCCCGATCCCGCCTTCGCCGACACCCCGTTTTCCGAACCGGACAGCCGCCCGGCCATCAGCCATGCGCATCCGGAACGCCCGGCCAACGAGATGCCGCCGAACCGGCCGTCCGAGGGCCTGCGAACCGGCTAGCGGGAACTGCTGCGGTCGTTTGAACCCTGCTCGACCACGTTGACCGATAGAGGGCCAAAATACCAGCGTCGCCAGACTTAGGACGCCTGTCGGGTTTCGTCCTCGGATCATTGCCGCGGATTCCAATTCCATATGGCCAAACATCACCGGAACTATGCGGCTCCACCATAGGCTCAGACGCGCAAACGTGGATTACGGGCAAAATCGGGAACTTCGTCGATGGCACAAAAAAGTGGCAGATTTCAATTCCCATTGCCACCATTCATCGAATTTTCAGGGAGTTCGAATTCCTCGACTGGCGGGATCCAGTGGTCATTGGTACGATAACCTTTTCCGGCAATCTGGCGTATGCAAACCATCTCGCGAAGTGCTGTCTCCGCCCCAGCAACAGGACCATGGAACGTTTCCGCAAGGCAGGACGATTGCATGCGGCCAAAAACTATCGATCCTTGAACAAGGTGGAATTTCTGCACCGTCCGACCCAGAGACAAATTCTCGAACATATGGAGGATAGCTCTCCTATCGTCATCACCGGGCTCGAACCCACGCCATCCCGCCAATCTTGGACGGTTGACAAACTCGCGGAGCGCTACGGCGACGCTGTGGTGCGCGTGCGTTCGGCAACGCATCGCCAGACGATGGCGGAATTCGTGCGCGAACTCAAGGAGTTCGAAACCAATCCATACGACGACATGATTGAGGGATTCGTTAAACCCTACACGGAGGGTGCCCATCTTCCCGAGGAAATGTGGCCTGACTTCGGCCCCTTGTTCTTCGACCGCGAGGACTTCATCCCACCGCAGCTCTGGTTGGGTTCCGTGCCGACGCATATCCCGACCTCCAGCCTACATCGCGACCCAATGACCGGGTTTCTGCTTCAGGTGATCGGGAGTAAGCGACTGGACCTTTATTCAGCGGACCAAGCCGATCTTCTCTACCCGATGAAGAGCTACAACAACTACCAGCCCTGCTGGTTCAGACCCGAGGCGCCGGATTTCGGAATCTATCCCAAAGCGCGCCTTGCCACCTGTCTATCGATAACGCTCAAGCCCGGCGAGTTGCTTCTGCAGCCTGCAGGCTGGTTCCATCAGGTTCATGCCATGGACAGTCCGAATATGTCGGTAAGCTATTTCTGGCGCTACTGATCGCCAAACCAGAATGCGATCTTTGCAACACTGGAGATCGCATGAAGGCGGGGGACTTCGGTAATTTCCCCGCCGGAGTGAGCCGCCGGGTATCAAGATCCGGCATACAGCGACGGTGGCTTTGATATCACGTCTGAGCCACAATAGAAGGGAGAACTTACAATGCCCGAACACTACAATGTCTCCATGACTAACCTCTTCAGCAGCACCAGCTTCGGCGGAGGTGGCGGCGGAGGTGGCGGAGGTAGCGCCCGCAAGTACGCCTCGGATGCCGCGAAGGCATGTGTTGTTGGAGGAGCTGTGGGCGCGGTCACAGGATCGGCCGTGCCGGCCGTCGGTGCGGTGGGAGGCGCAATCACCGGATGTGGCCTGGGAGTAATCGGAACGTCCGTCTCATACGCCTACGACATCGCCACCGGCGACTGAACGTTCCAGGGGCCGCCGCATCAATTGCGGCGGCCCCGCCAAGCGAGGATCAAACCATGAATTTCACAATGACGTATGCAATACTGCCCTACATGATGTTGATCGCCTTCGCGATAATGTCCGCATTCAGGGGCGGTGACTGGAGGAAGGCGGATTTCTACGGTCATCTGCTCAAGGCACTCGGGATAATGCTCTTCATGCGGGATCTCTTCTCCCTTTTTGGCGTGATATAGTCCCTGGATGCCCAATCTGTTCCACCAGAGTGCCGCCGGAACCAAATCCATGGTTCCGAAACGCACGTCCAGGGGCTCGCCATTCACGGATCCATTCCATGTTTCCGTGAAGCCCTGTTCATCGCAGACGATGGACGAGTTGTGGTCTTCCAATGCCAGGCTCGAACCCTGAAACAGGACGATGCCGTCATGCTGAAACCAGTATCCGGCAGTCTGTTGCGGCTCGGCGTGGCTGCGGCGGTTGCCGCCGCACTCTGCCTCGTCGCGGCGGGTCTGGGCCTGCCCGGGACCGGCGTGTGGCTCACGCAGATCGGGCCGCAGCGTGTGGTGATGATCAGGACGGCCGGGGAAAGGATCCGGATTGAGCTGATTTTCTCCGCCGCCGCGACCGGCCCGTCCCCGCATCCCGCGCTGCACTACACCGAACATCTTGCCTGGCTGAACGCGATGGGCCCCGGTGCGGGCACGGAGAGCCGCCATTCGAATGCGTGGACCAATGACCACGCAGTGGGATACCGGCTTTCGGGCGAGAGGGACGGGCTGTCGGAAACGCTGGAGTCGCTCCTGCGCCTGTTCCATCCAATCACGCTGCCCCGCAGGTTCGCCGAAAGCGAGCGGGAGGTCATCCTTCGGGAATACGAACACCGCATCGTGGACAATCCGGATGCGCGGGCCAACGAGGCGATCGACGCCATCCTGTACGAGGGCAACTCCATCGCAGCTTCGGTCATCGGAACCCCGGAGGGGATAATGGCGCTCGATTACGGAAAGGCCCGCACGCTTCACACCAGCACACATAGACCTGAGAACTCGACGCTGGTCGTCGTGGGCGACGTGACCGGGCGCCAGCTGCGCCGGGCATTGAACAGGGTCGGCTGGCCCAGGACCTGGAGCGAGCCGATCAGGGTCGACCCGCCGCCTTTCAGTCCCGCGCCGCCGGTCTCGGAGACACTGAGCTACCCTGATGTCCCGGCCGCACCGCGCATGATCGTGAGGCGGGTGGCAAGCGTCGGTGATCCGGTCCAGTTCGATCTCCTCGAGGCGCGGACAGCTGTGCTCAGTCACATCCTGAAGGCGAATCTGCCGGGCGGTCTCGCCGGACCATTGAGGTTCGACGCCGCCATCGCCCGCAGCTTCGACATCTGGATCCGGCCGATCGATGAGGGTAACATCGAGATGGGCTTCACCGCAGCGCCTGATCAGGGCGTGTCGCTTGCCGAGCTGCGTGCCGCGTTCGATTCCGCACTTGCCAGCAGCTCCCTGACAGGCATTCCGGCAAGCACCTATGACCGCGTGCGCGGAAGGTTCGACGAATTCTGGCCCGACTGGAGCGACGATGACGAAACCGCCGACTGGTTGGCGGACTACGCCCTCCGCCGGCTTTCCGGCCTTCGCCTGCCACTGTCCAGACCGAGGCTGAGGCGGCTCGAACGCGGGGTCTCACACGACGCCACCAACGAGCTCCTGCGCCGGATCGCCAGCGGGGGCCGTACCGTAACCGCCTTCATTGGCCCTCAGGACAGCTTCCAATGATCCGCCATGCCCTTGTCCCCGTCGCAGCGCTGGCCCTTTCCGCATGCGACGACGACAGCCCGTCCTTCAGCATTCACACCAGCCCGGGCGGGATCGAGTACACACTGCTGGATATGCCCGGGCAGGAATATGTGACCGTGCAGGTCGCGTGGCCCACCGACTGGGCCTACCGCGAGGGTCTGAACAAGGCCGCGCCCCATGTCGGCGCGCAACTCATCCTCACCGGTGGTGCGGATGGGTATCCGGCCGGCGTCGCGGGCGAACGTTTCGCCGACCTGGACTCGAGCGGCGACATCTACGTTGCCGCCAATGACCATGTCATCGGCGAACTGACCTTCAGGAAGGAGAGCGTCTCCGAGACTGTCGGGATCGCGAATGCCCATCTGCGCTCGCCGACGCTCGACGAAGCCTGGTTCAGGCGAATCCGGGATGGAATGGCAAAGGACATGGCGGAGGCGCAGGCACAGCCCGCGCATAGTGGTTTCGACGCCGTCCGCTGGGCGTTGTTCGGCGGACAGCCGCTCCGCAACGCACTGTCCCTTGACGCCCCGGACACCTTCACGGCCCTGACGCGTCCGATGGTCGCGTCCTGGCATGCCAGGACCTTCACCAGAAGCCCAGACATCATCGTGGTCGCGGGCGAAATCCCGGCCGATGCGGCCGGAACCGCCCTTGACACGCTTTTCGAGGGTCTGCCTGAATCGCGCCATGACCACGTCCGGGACGCCTCTCCCGACCTCACGCCCCGGCGGATACTGCTTCACCTGCCTGAGGCCAGTGTCACCAACCTGGCCTTCATCGCACCTCTCCCACCCACCGACCAGGGCGGAGAGATCGAGGATTTCATCCTCAGCCACGCCCTCGGCGGCGACCACCAAAGCGTATTGTTCGAAACGGTCCGGACGACGCTACGCGCGAGCTACGGTTTCGGGGCCGGGATAAGCAACTACACGCGCAGGCACCGAATTCTGTTCATGGCAGGCGAGGTCGCGCCCGAGCGACTCGCGGATGCTGAATCCGAAATACGGAAGGCATACGCGGAATTCCGGAGAACAGGGCCGGGCGGCGAACTGGACGGTCACAGGGAGCGGCTCAGGGCCGACTTCACCTCACTCTCCGACTCGCCGGTGAGGCAGGCACGGGCCGAACTGCAGAGCGCCCTCGATGGCCATCCCCCCGGTCACTCCCTGATGCTGGCCGCCACCCTGGAAGCGGTGACCGAAGCGAGCGTTGCCGGGCGGCTGGCCAAGGACTTTCCCGAACCGGAAGATTTCACCGTGATCGCCGTCTCTCCGGATGCCGACGTTCTCCCCGGTGCATGCGTGATACTTCATCCAAGGGATGCCGGCGACTGCCCATGACCGGACGGCCGAAGGAAAATGCCGGTGAAGTCCCGCTTTCCTGGTTTGGCACCACGCTCTGGAAATTCACTCCATTTTACATCGAACTGGTGTTTCTTGCGATCTGTCTGAGGCTGATCGGTCTGGTGGAACCGTTCATATTCCAAGTCACTAGTGTCCCAACGTTAATCAAATAGATTCAATTGGTTATCGGCACCGGGAGGATTGTTTCTGTTCGGCGTCCTGGTAAGTATTTGATTTAGAGGCGTTCTCTCGAACATGGTGAGGCTCAAGATCTGTAACATTGTGTGGAGGCTGATGTCCAACCGGCTTCTCGAGCGGATGATTGCGACCAGCAGGTAGACAGGGACGGCGATCCAGATCTGGCTCTTCACGGCGTTCTCTGAGGTGCCGAAAAAGGACTTGATCCTGAGATGCTGCTTGATCCACTTGAAGAAAAGCTCCACCTGCCAGCGCGCCCGGTACAGGTCGGCGATGGTGTGTGGCGGAAGAATGAAGTTGTTGGTCAGAAACACAAGGGTCCGTTCCCGTTCCCGGTCGACATACTTGATGCGCCGCAGCTTGTCGGGGTATTCCTTCGCCGTCCCAACACCGTCGGTCCGGACAATCTGGTCGCAGATGACGCCGGAGGACCGGTCGACCCTGTTCGGGTACAGGCGGCGGAGCCTTGTGTTGGTCTTGGACCGCAGGACGAAATGGGCGCCGTTGAGGTGAAGTCGGTGCAGGCGGCTGAAGTCGAGATATGCCCGGTCCATGACATGGAAAGCCCCGGGCTCCGGAGCGATGATGTCCAGAATGTTGACGTCATGGACCTTGCCGTCGGTGATATGGATGAATGCGGGGATGTTGCCCCTGAGGTCAGGCAGCGTATGCAGCCTGACGGCACCTTTGGTCCTGCGGAAACGGGCCCGGGGGAAAAGGGACAGGCACAGGTCGATGGTCGACGAATCCAGCGCGTAGACGGTGCTCTCAAGGTCGGGACCGTGACTGTCGTCGGAAAGGTGCCGGGCCTTGTGGATCAGGTGCTGGGCGAAGTCGGCATGGATCCTCCAATCCCGGGTGGAATTGGCGTTGGCAAGGGTGTTCCTCGCCACACCGCCCCGGATACCCATGTGATAGAGCTTGGATGACTGGGCCCGCAGGCAGACCTCGACATCCCTCAGGGAAGACCGATAGGTCAGCTGCGCAAACGCCATGCAGCGGTATCGATCACTGCAGCTGAAGGACTTGATCCTGTGATTTCCGCCGTAACGCTCGACGCAGCGGCGAAACCTATGCCATGGAAGATGATCCATGACCTGGCCGAAAACGAGCTTGCCAGAATACACTTCCGGGCCTCCCTTTTGCTGGATTCATGGCCCAGCCCTGCGGGACACCCGGTTGGAGTTCAAGTCGGTGACACCTCAAATCATCAAAAAACAAACTAATATCAATATATTACACATACATTATGCTTCAACGTTGGGACACTAGTGATTCCAAGTCATGATTGATCGAATCCTGCCTTTTCAGCGAGAGGCGTCATTGTTGGCAATAATCGTCATATTTGCAGCGGTCTCCCTATTCCAGCTTGGCTTCGAAGTCCTGTCGGAGTTGCTCGGTATGCTGGCAGCGAACCGTATGACACGCGAACTTGGCACCAGAATATTCGAACACCTGCTCAAACTGGCTTTCCGCCATTTCCGAAAGCAGTCTGTCGGCGAAACCATCGCTCGAATCAGCGAGACCGACTCAATTCGGAACTTTCTGACCGGAACAGCAACAGGCGCGTTTCTCGATCTGGTCTTCGTGTTCATCTACATCGCAGTCCTTCTTACAATTTCCGCGCCTTTGACGATGGTCGTCCTGTCCGCGCTCCCCCTCCAGTTCCTCATATATGTGGGGTTCGGGCCATTCCTACGCCGCCGTCTTCGGGTGCAGTTCGATGCAGGGGCTGCACATCAGTCCCAGATGGTCGAGAATCTCTCGGGGGTCGCGTCGGTCAAGGCCCTGAGTGCGGAGCGCACGATGCTCGAGAGACTTGACAAGACGCTTCATGGGAGCCTGAACGCCAGCTACCGCGTGGGACTTCTCGGCATCTGGAACAGCAAGCTTCTCCTTGCCGTCGAGAAGGCAATTACGATCGGCATTATCTATTTCGGCGCGAAGTTTGTCTTTTCTGGGCAAATGACTTTGGGTGAGTTAATCGCCTTCCACCTGCTTGCGGAAAAGGTCACAGGTCCAATCGAGAGTTTTTCTCGCCTATGGGAAGGTTGGCAGAACATCCGTGTCTCCCGCCAACGCCTCGGCGATGTCCTGAACACGCCGACCGAGCCGTTCGGTGCGCTCCCCAGACTGCCGGAGAACGTTTTGGGTCGTCTGGAATTTCGCAATGTGGACTTCGCCTATATCCCTTCGTCACTGGTGCTGAAGGGCTTCGACTTCACCGCCGAGCCCAATACGCTGACGCTGGTCGTGGGACCATCCGGCATAGGGAAGTCAACGTTCGGACGGTTGGCCTCAGGAATCGACACGCCTGACAAGGGTGTGGTTCTGCTCGACGAAAGGAACATCGCTCGCTACGAACCGCATGACGTACGCACACACATTGCATATGTACCTCAGGAACCGTACCTTTTCTCAGGAACGCTGCGCGAAAACCTAACGCTGGGCACTACAGGCGCGACAGAGGGGATGCTCAGACATGCTTTGCGGATTTCGGCGGCGGAGACATTGGCCGCCGAACTGCCACTCGGTCTTGACACGCATATAGGCGAGCGTGGGTCTGCGCTGTCCGGAGGGCAGCGCCAGCGCGTCTCGATCGCCCGTGCGCTGGTACGGAAC
Organism: Paracoccaceae bacterium; assembly: GCA_965203605.1. Lineage (GTDB taxonomy): Bacteria > Pseudomonadota > Alphaproteobacteria > Rhodobacterales > Rhodobacteraceae > JAPOUP01. Next base: position 2,016,403 of record OZ241902.1, read on the forward strand.
CCGCTTGTTCTTGTCCTTGACGAACCGACCATTGCGCTCGATGGCACCGCCCAGCGGCGCATGGCGAACGAATTGCAGAAGCTGAAGCGCCAGACAACACTCATTGTCATCACCCACAGCCCCGAAATCTTCGAGGGTCCGGATCAGGTCGTCGACTTCGGACAGCTGGAATGACAGTTCAGTACCAACCACTACGGATCACGTCTCCGACGCTTCATGCAACGATCATATTCACAATCTCTGTATTCCTGACGATTCTTGTGATGTCGTTTGTCTTCAGAGGTGAAGTCGTTGCGCACGGGCACGGGCGCGTGGTGCCAATCAACCGCGTTCAGGTTGTGCAGCCCGAGTTTTCAGGCCGGATCACGACAATCCACGCCAAAAATGGCAACACAGTCCAGAAAGGTGATGTTCTTTTAGAACTCGATCCGACTGACGCCATCGTGGAATTAGGCACCATCACCGCCGAACAGGATCGACTGCATATCGAAAAAGTTCGCATCGATGCGATGGCAGAAGCGGTTTGGTCGAACCCTGGCGCATCAGACTTCACGGCAGACACCCTCGCACTCCTTGATCTTCCCCCCAGACTGGCTAATCATCCATTTGCGGATGGACAGCGCACCCTTCTAGCCACAGAAATTAGCGACTTTCTGGCATCAATGGCGCTAATCGACACACGCAAGGAGATAGGTCTAAGATCCGAGGATGTCGTCAATGCCAACATTGCCCGGATCGAAGCAGCGCTTGCGACCCAGACGGAACGGCTTCATACTTCTGAACAGCTTCTTGAGAAGGAGGCAACCAGCAGAGCGGATTTCCTTGATGTCCGGCAGGCATTTGACGAGCTTGAGCACGAACGTGAGGTACGCGTGAGGGAACTGCGGCAGAAGATCGCCGAACGTACCGCATTGGATGACGAACGCCGACTGATAATCGTCGGTCTCCGGAAGACGCTACAGGACCGCAAGATACAGATCGAAGCACGGTTGGCGACGCTCGCGGAAAAGGAAAGAGCCGCGAGACGCCGTGTCGATGCCGCGACACTCACGGCACCCGCATCCGGCGTCCTGGACCAACTGTCGGTCTTCACGGTCGGAGCCATCGCCGAAGCGGGAGCCGAGCTGATGCGGATCGTGCCATCCGCTGCAAGGTTGGAAATCGAGGGCACATTTTCCAATCGGAACATCGGATTCATGAAGGTCGGGCAGCAGGCGAACATCCGGCTTGATGCCTACCCCTCGGAGAGGTTCGGATTTGTGAAGGGGAGGATCTCTGACATCGCTGCCGACTCGACCGAGACTTCTGATGGCCAGTGGGGATACATTGTGCGTATAATGCCGGACCATGCATGGATCAGAGCGGGCGGGCAACACCTGCCACTCCGTCCCGGCATGACTGTCGAAATTGACGTCACCACCGACAGGCGCAGGATCATCAGCTATTTCTTCGCACCGATCATGAGAACCCTGCAGGATGCCATGGGTGAAAGGTAAGGTGACTTCCTGACGGGCATCATACCAATCCCCGTTCCAACCTGAACAGCAACACCGTTGGCTGTCGTGAGCAGCAAATCTGCCTGTTACTGCGACACATAGAGCCGCTTCGTCTCCGCGCAGGGGCCACTAGCCAACAGACCCGCGACGTCGACAGTCACACCGGATACCTCAAGACTTACCGTGATTTTGGTCGGACGGAATCGGTAGCCCGCAATGTGTCCCGAGTTGATGATGTCTTTGCGCTCTATAGACAACGACCACTTCCTGAGCGCGATGGCGGTACCACCTACCGCAGGGCAACATGATGCAGCATTTATGTTCTATGTCTGTTCTCATCTGTCATAGCGAAAGCTCCAAACGCGATTGTCCAAGAGGCGCATCGGTCCACCCGATCCATACTGACACCGTAGAACCTGCCCAAGCCACTCTCAGACTCGATGACTAACATGATCGTCAAGAAGCCCTGCGACGCACGCCGCTCATGGCGTTACACTCAAGTTGAAACGGGTGTTGTATTCCGCAAGTCGTTGGTGGATGCGGTCCAGTTAGCGGTTGCAGGCAGCATGTGGCTAACGATTCTCTCTGACATGGTCTTTCGCCAGTGGTCGCTGAACGGCGGAATGGTCGGATTGACGTCATTGCAGGATAGAGTGCCGGCCTTGGACGTTGGAATGGCCCGGGCCGCCGACGTCGAATGGAACAGCGCGGTGACGGCGTTTCGGAAGTTCATGCATCTTGGAGACGCTTAGCACTGACTTCAGCTTACTCGCTGAATGCATGTGGCGGGGAACCGAGGCGGGCGGGCGGACATTCCGAGCTTTCACCCGAATGCACGAGATCAAACCGATAGTGACCCGGCACTCGTCCACTATCGACCCGCCGAAACGACGAGCCATGCACTTCCTCCGCGGCACCCTAAAGAGTTCCTCATCAGAACTGGAGAAGACTCACCCGCTCTCTCAACGGTCGTGCGGAGATTATGGGTCGAACTGACCATCATCCGGTATGCGGAGCCGTAGAGTTGGGATACCGCAATTCTCGGCCTTGGCAGTTCTATTTCTCGCAGCAACGCGTCGGAGACTAAAGGGACGTTCGCCGGGGAGTGTATCCCAAGTTGGTTGATTTCCGCAATTCGAATGTGCCATCCCTGCGCTGCGGCGGGCCCGCGGATGACCGGGGAGACCGGGGAACGGTCCGCAATCCGGGGCAACAGGCATGGAGCGTGGGTCATGGCACGGGGAAGCATCCATGTTGGAAATCAAGCCCGGATCCGGCTTTTTTTCCGTTTTTTCCGGGTTCCGGATCCGGCTGTCCCGGACCTTTCCACAGCGTTCCCCACAGGCGGCGCCGTCCGGGCACGCCGGAAGCGCCCGCCGGGGAGACCCCGGCCGGCCCGAAGGTGATTCGTTTCCGTGCCGGACCGCGACGGTCCGTCCGGGTGTCAGGCGGTGTCCGCCGTCCGCTCCTCCCACACCCGGCGGTCGCGGAGAAGGGCGTTGGCGGTCACGACCAGCCTGCGCATGACGGCGACGAGGGCGACCCTGTGTGGCTTTCCCCTCTCCCGGAGCCGTTGGTACAGCTCCCTCATGTCCGGGGAGCACCTGCTGGCCGACAGCGCCGCCATGCAGGCGACGTCCCTCGGCCGCCTCCTTCCGCCGCCGATGTGCCTCCCGCCTTTCAGGGTGCCGCTGTCCCGGGCGAAGGGGGCCACGCCGGGCAGGGAGGCGGCCTGCCGGTTGCCGATGGTGCCCAGCTCCGCCATCCATGCGCCCGGAGCCGCCGCCGTGACGGGGCCGATGCCGGGCACCGAGGTGAGGATGCGGTGGCTGTCGGCGAACTCCGGCGATCCGGAGACCGTCCCGCCGATCCGCCGCTCCAGGGCCCCGATGGCGGCGTCGATATCCACGGGGACCCTGCCAACCTCCGCGCCGGGCGTCCCCGCGCCGATCTCCGACACGACGGTCCTCAGCTCGGCGCGCTGGTCCACGAGCTTCTCCCGCAGCACCAGCATGTCGCGGAGCCGGTCGATGGCGGCGCTGGCCGGCTCCGTGGCCTGCATGTCCGGGAACGCGGCCCCGAACGCCGCCAGTATCCTGGCGTCCACCCTGTCCGTCCTCCCAAGGGCGCCGGCGGCCTTCGCGAAGTCCCTCGTCTGCCTCGGGTTCACGACGAGGGTGGCGAAACCCCTGGCGCGCAGCGACTGCGGCAGCGCCCGGTGCATGCGCCCCGTGGCCTCCATGACGGCCTTCACGGCACCGGCCTCCCTGAGCAGGCGGGCGACCCTGCGGAAGCCGTCGCTGTCGTTGGTGGCCGTGAGGTCCCGCCCGTTGACGTGGATGTTGAGTGTACGCTTGCTTACGTCGATTCCGGCGACTATGGTTGTCATGCTCTCCCGCTCCTGGCCTCGCGATGATCCGGTTCCCGAAACCCAGGCATCCATCCAGGACCCGGGAGACGGACGGGAGGGCGGGCCGACCACGCTCTCCCACGGATCCGCTGTCGCGATCCAGGGCCGTATCGGTCCAACCCGTCCTGCGGGGCAGTGCCCCGCACCGACGCCGCCGGGTGGGACCCGGCGGCGTCGGCCCCGACACAGGAATGAACCGGAGGGACGGCGGAAGGCAACCGGCATGTTTTCCACAGGAAAGCGCACCAGATTTTTCCACAGCCACCACCTCCTTTCATTCCTGATTCTCTGAACATACGAGGCGGATCACAGGCTGGCCGACTTCCTCGAATCGAGCGGACCGGGCCGCAGCGGCATGATCAACCAACTTGGGATACACCCTTCGCCGGGAATGCTGTGAACTGCGATTTCCAGGTTATCGACGGCTTACCTTCTCTGCGATGCCAGACAGGCCTTCCCGCCGTTCAAGCTCACTCAATACATCGGAAAGGCCGACGTCGTGAGCCGCAAGCATGACAAGTAGATGGTAAAGCACATCCGCCGATTCAGCGACAAGTCGATCCCTTTTGCCAGCTCCAGCGGCGACAATGGCTTCAACGGCTTCCTCACCGAATTTCTCGATGGTTCTCTCTTTCGGACCCGCGAGCAGTCTGGCCGTCCAGGAGTCCTCAGGGTCAGCCGCTCTGCGGGCCTCAATGGTTGCCGCCAGCCGTTCCAGTACTGTCATGTGAGCCTCACCGGTATGCCTGCCGCGGACATGTGGCTCTTTGCCTCAGCGATCGTGCGCTCTCCAAAATGAAAGATCGAGGCCGCGAGCACCGCACTGGCACCCCCCTTGGCCACGCCTTCGACCAGATGATCGAGATGACCCACCCCTCCGGAGGCGATGACCGGAATGTCCACCGCATCACTTACCGCCCGTGTCAGCGGAATGTCGAATCCCGCACGGGTGCCGTCACGGTCCATGGAGGTCAGCAGGATTTCACCGGCCCCTTTTTCCTCGACCAGACGGGCGAACCCGACCGCGTCAATTCCGGTCGGGCGGCGGCCACCGTGCGTGAATATCTCCCATCGTCCCTCTCCAACCAACTTGGCATCGATTGCCACGACAACGCACTGGCTGCCAAACCGACCCGCTGCCTCGGCAATCACCTCGGGATCAGCCACAGCAGCGGAATTTATGCTGACCTTGTCCGCACCCGCGAACAGGAGACTGCGGACGTCCTCGTGAGTGCGCACTCCCCCTCCGACCGTCAGCGGCATGAAACACTGTTCAGCCGTTCGGGTCACGAGATCGAAAAACGTTCCACGATTCTCGTGGGTAGCCTTGATGTCAAGATAGCACAGTTCATCCGCGCCCGCCGCATCGTAAGCCCGGGCTGACTCCACCGGATCGCCTGCATCCACCAGGTCAACAAAGTTGACGCCTTTCACAACTCGCCCCTCAGCCACGTCCAGACAGGGAATGATTCGGATCTTGAGCATTGTACCGATCACCAGCGGAGAATCGCCGTGATCAATGCCACGGCGGGTTGCGGAAGGCTAGCGCCGCGATGATCCTGTGTGACTCCGGCAGGGTGCTGAACCCGGTTCAATGCGCTGTTCGAGGTCAGCGGACGCTTCAAGCCCGGGATACCGAAGTCCAAGCGCAATTCCCCGCACCACAAAGGTAACCAACAGTGAAATCCAGAGCCCGTGGTTTCCAAGCAACGGCACGAGGACGACCACAAGCGCGACATAGACGGCGAATGATAGAGCCATTGTGTTTCGCATGTCCCTCGCTCTGGTGGCACCGATGAAAATCCCGTCGAACATCCAGGCCGCCAATCCCACCAATGGCGCGACAACCATATAGCCCAGGTATAGACGTGACTCGATCCTGACATCAGGTGCTGTTGTCATTGTATCGATGATCCGTTCCCCCAATATAAGGAAGCCCACGGATAGCGCGACCACGCAAACCGCGCCCCATAGGCTGGTCAGGGCAGCGCTCCGCCGCAGGCGCTCCCGGTTCCGGGCGCCAAGCGCCTGGCCAACCAACGTCTCCGCCGCGAATGCGAAACCATCCAGTGCAAAAGCCGTTATGTGCAGGAACTGAACGAGGATCTGATTGGCAGCCAAGGTTACGTCCCCAAAGTCGGCTGCGATGAACAGGAAGGAGAGAATGACCGCTTCGAGCAGCAGGGACCGGATCAGCAGGTCGCGATTGATTGACGCCATCAAGCGCAACGCGGCTCCGTCGAACACTGTCGCACTGTCGCGCCATGCCGATATGGCAAAGGCTTGCCGACACAGCCACAGTCCCAAGGCAAAACCGCTCCATTCCGCGAGGAAGGTCGCAATCGCGACACCTTCGACACCCCACCCGAGGCCGAGTACGAACCAAAGATCCAGTACGACATTGAGACCATTCATCCACAGCTGCAGGACAAGAACTGAACGGGTCTTTTCCATCGCGATAAGCCAGCCCGTAATGCCGTAGGTCGCGATCGCACCTGGCGCTGACCAGACACGAATCGCCATGTAGTTTCGGGCAAGCGTTTCAACTTCCGGTGAGGCGGGCGAAAGCAGGAACGCCGCGTGGAAGACCGGGCCCTGAAACACAACAAGCAGCAGCCCGCCCCCTAAACCGATCAACAATGATCGGCTCAGCAGCGCCGAAACCTCGTCCGGCAATTCGGCTCCCCTGGCCTGGCTTGCGAGACCTGCGGTTCCCATGCGCAGGAAACCGAAAACCCAGTAGATGGCCGTCAGGATGACCGCTCCGATACCAACCGCGCCGATCGGAGCGGCCAGTCCCAGCTGGCCGACGACACCGGTGTCCACTGCGCCAAGGATTGGCACGGTGGCGTTCGAAACCATTATGGGCACAGCGATCCCGAGCACCCTACGATGGTCAAGTCGGGTGTTCTGTACCCGCACTGCCGTCATTGCCGGGCGTCGGTGCGCTGGGGCATGAGGAAATGTCCCGTGGCCTGGGCAAAGAGCCGAGAGCGGCTGTCCTGCCAGGCTTCGACATGAACAGAGGCATATCGGCGGCCGGACCGGTTCACGCGTGCCCGGGCATATGCGTCCCGCGGAAGGCCCGGTCGAAGGTAATCGACCGTAAAATCTATTGTTTTCGGCATCTTGGGCCTTGCTCCAGCATCTGCCGTTTCCCGACCGGGCTCGGCTGAGTCAAAGTCTTCCCTGTAACAGGACCAGCTCAGTTCGATAATCGCGGCAACTTCAAGAAACGCTGCGGTGACACCCCCGTGCAGGGCGGGTAGGAGCGGATTCCCGATCAGCTTTCTGTCGAAGGCAAGGATCGCTGTCAGCTCATCTCCATGTCGCTCGAACGAAATTCCCAGAAACCGAATGTAAGGAATCCCTTGTACGAGCGCATTCAGGGCGTCATCGCGGCGCTGCTTTGCGGCCTGAGCGGATCCCGAACGACCTCCAGTCATCGTTCCCACTCCACCGTGAAAGCCCCTGCGGCTGTGGCCACAGGGCTGGAACCGTTGCCATCGACCGCGGTTGCGCGAACGAAAGCCACTGAGCGGGTGACGTGATAGCATTCGGCGCGGGCGGTGACCGTTTGGCCTGGCGTCGCGGCACGCATATAGTCAATTCTTAGATCAATGGTCGCGATGAGTTTCGTTGGCCCATACGCCATCACGGCAGCTCCGCCACAGGTGTCCATCAGCGTGGAGACCGCTCCGCCGTGGATGACTCCCGTTTCCGGATCACCGATCAGGCGTTCATCGTAGGGCAAGGTGATTTCGGCCCTTCCTTTGCCCATGCTGACCAACTTCAGGCCCAGAGCCCTGGAATGGGGCAGCGCGTCGACCATCAACCTCGTCGAATCATGACGATCACCAGCCATCACGCTCTCCAGCCCATCAGTCCCCGCCAGTTGCCCGTTCATAATCACTCTTGCGCAGCCGCCGACAAGTGCTATCTACGAGTTGAGAATGATTCGCAATCGCAGGTAGCACAATGTCCGTGCCGACGAGCATTTCCGCTCCACAGCCAGTATTGCCGCAGGACAGACTGGGTCCTTTCAGGTCACGCCGCATTTTCGTGGCGCTCACCCTGGTCGCTCTCGCATGTGCACCTGGAGAACTGGGTCAGATGACCCGGGACTTGATGGTGGACGCCTACGTTCAGGTCAGTGTCTTTGTGGCCGCAACTCTTCTGGTGTTCTATGGTGCGGAGCGGGTATTCCGGTTCGATATCGGACAGGTCCTGAAAAATTCCCGAAGCTGGCAGGTTCCGCTTGCCGCGTTGATGGGCGCAACGCCGGGCTGCGGTGGCGCCGTCGTTGTGGTGGCGGCCTATTCCAGCGGAAATGTAGGCTTTGGCGCGGTTGTGGCAACGCTGACGGCGACCATGGGCGACGCCGCATTCCTGTTGATCGCCACCCGCCCCGATGCAGCTGCCATCGTTCTGCCCCTGAGCTTTGCCGTTGGCATCGTCTCCGGTTGGCTGGTTGACCGGTTCAACTCGGTCGAGTTCCGAAACCCTTCCACCAGTTCGCGAGAGACCGCACCGCACATCGGCCGAACCCGGCCTCAGGACATCGCCTATGCGCTGGTCGCCGCGCCCGGGTTTGCCGTTGGCGTAGCGCAGCTTGGACAGGTGGAAATCGAAGTGGTTCTTGGACTACCCATTCTGTGGCTGGCGCTCCCCGGTACGTTTCTCGGACTGTTCATTTGGTCGACGTCGCCCTTGCAGGCGATGACCAACCTCCGGGACTCGCCCATCACGCGCATGGCGGAAGAGACCAGTTTCATTTCCATCTGGGTTCTCGGCGCCTACCTTGCCTATGACTATCTCGCAGTGTTCGCGGGCTTGAATCTGGAAGCCTGGTTCCTGACGATTGCGCCTTTGCTCCCGCTCCTTGCCATTGTCGTAGGTTTCGTACCGGGATGTGGGCCGCAGGTCTTGGTGGCGACATTGTACATCAATGGCGCCATCCCCTTTGCTGCGCTGATTGGCAATGCGATCTCGAACGATGGTGACGCGCTGTTCCCAGCGATCGCGCTGAACCCCCGCGCCGCGATCGTTGCCACGGCCTATTCCGCAGTTCCGGCCCTAATCGTCGCTTATGGGTTCCACTTCCTGGCACCCGGATTCATGAATTGATGTCGGGATTCCAGAATCCAGTACCGCTGGAGAACGTCGATTCCAACGATTCTCCGCTGTAGGATCATATGCTGACTTCGGCGTCCGGACGTCCCGCCGAGAGCGCGTTGACATATGCGAGGCAAAATTGGCGGGATCGATACTCACCTCCGAATGCAGCCTTCTCCCTACGTTCCATGATCGGAAACGAGGAATAGATATGGCGGATATCGTCGCGGTCCGTGATACCGTATAGGTGAAAGAACACCGCATCGAGTTTCGCACGGAGAACAAGACGGCGTTCTTCGTTCCAGACGAAGGGTGGCAGGACTTTACCCGCCCCATCGACATGACCCATATCGTGCGCAAAGGGTGCCATGTCATGCGCCGTATAAGTGAGTTCGAGTACGGCCTGCCGTACGATTTCAGCTGCTGATTTTGTCCCAAAACGCTGAGCTTCGAAGCGTGCGGGAACAATCACCGGAAGCTGTTCGACGATGAAGAGGTTCAGGGTCTGGCCGTGAACCTTCTGTCTGCAGACAAAGTCGAAGGGAATGGAATTCAGGTTGGCGAGAAGCAGCCACTCATTTCGGAGCGCACCCTCCGGTATCAGAAGCGGAAGCTTGTTGCCGAAGCCCACGAGAGGAACCAGCGACGCGATCATGGTTCGAACATTGGTCGGTGCGGTGATTTCCTTGAAGGCAAGCACCCAGCCTTCCGTGTTGGCCCAGCCGCAATCCGCGGCTTTCACCCAGTATTGAGGATCCGGCAACCAGTCCGGATTCCGGTGCTGCGCCAATCCGGCAGGTGTCGGCTGGCCTGGACGATGCTGACGCGTGTTGCTGATTGTGACGCTGGCCGCACGGTGGTCGTAGGCCTGAACCATCTTCCCTTCGTAGAGTGGGACCCAGTTGCCGGATGGGCTGCCGAGAATGTTGCCAGCCAGCGGCCAAGCGCCTTCCTTCTCCTCAAGGTCGCCACGTCTCCGGAAGAGGCCCGAATCGTTTGTCATATCGAACATGCGCCGGTATCTGAGCGGCCAGACCCTGCTCTCCTCTCCCGACGACCGATCCACCAGAATCGGTGACCTGCCATAGATTGCCATGGTCAGCTCAGCATTGCGCCGGGAGCGGAAAACCGGTGCGGTCCCAGTGTTTGGATTGACCCGGGCAAAGTCATCCGCCGAAAGCGAAAACCGGATGCTGTCGTCCTCCAGTTCCGAAACATCCTGAAGGAAGAACGCGCAATTCGCGGATTCCGCGATCATTGAGGGCCCTGCAACGAACACCGAGAACTTGAAACGGCTGTCAACATCGCTGAAGAACGGTTCCCTGCTATATCGGTTCCTTCGGTTCTCGAAGTCATAGAGAGCCTTCAGACGTCCCCCCGTTGCCACTCCCCTAAAGAACTCCGAGGCAGTCTTGTCAGACGCGATGCCCGATGGCACCAGAAGTCCTGCCAAACCTTCACGCCGGACAATCGTCATCGAACGCTCGACAAACAGTGAATAGAGGTTCAGGTCACCTTTGGAGAGAAGCGGGTATTCTCCCGAACTGCGGGCGATTCGTCCCGCCGTCGAAACGCGTTCCGAAGCGGTTCTGTAGTCTGACGCCAGGGGATCGCCAGAATCCTTCAATTCCTTGATCATCTTCTGACGATCAGCGGCCGTCAGCGTCATGGCGATCGCGCGACGCCGGGCGGCGAACCATTCAACCTGCTGCAGCTTCATCCTGTCCCAAGGTGGGTTGCCAACGATGGCATCGAATCCACCGGCAAGCCCGTCCTCTTCCCAGGCGAACCACACACCGGGAAAGGTCACCTGCCAGTTCATGAACCGCTCCTCCCCGATCAGCCGGGAGGCCTGTTCGTAGACTTCGGAAAAAGTGTCGAACACCTCGACATCCGACACCGTCCCTCTCATCCGTTCGCCCCGGGATTTTGGCTCGGGACGGATCAGGTCCCGCTTTCCCACCGCGATGTCGAACGGATCGCCGAACTTCCCATCGAAGAACGCATGCACGGCCGTCCTCTGCCGCTTTCCCTTGATGCCAAGCCAGTCGAGCGCATGGATCAGCTTCAGGATCCCATCGAGAGGCGCAGTCATTTCCCTGACCTCCGAGAAAATGTCGGCGGACAGATGCGCTTCGGCGATCTCCGCATCGGTAAGGCCTTCCACGACCTGCATCTTTGACGCGGCCTGCAGCGCTCGTTGCATCGGCTCGTGCAGCAGGAGCGGCTTGCCGTACTCGGCGGCCCTATCAATGCCCGTCTTGACCCACAGACCGAACAGGCTGTCCCCACAACGCAGATGGTGGTCGAGAAACGAAAGCGGTGCGCCCACCGTGAAGGTGTGCAGCCAAAGCGACACTTTCGCGAGTTCCACGGCCATGGGATTCTTGTCGACGCCGTAAACGCAACGTTTCAGGACCATGCGCCGGACGACATGCCGGTCGTCGAGCTGGTCCTCGTCGATCATCCACTCCTGGGTACGCGCATTGGTTCGGATTCGGCGGCGTATCGTGTCGATCCGTTCGATAAGTGGCGAGACGTAGTCCCCCCACTCCTTCGGCACTTCCTGTTCGGCATCGGCCATTGCACCGATCACCTGGTCGGTCATGTAGTCCACGACACTGACCAGAAAGTGTCCGGACCCCATTGCCGGGTCGCAGATCCTGAATTCGATAAGCGCCGAGGCCGGATCAATATCCCTGAGAATGTCCATCCTATCGTAGTCGGCCAGATCCTCACTCCAGAGTTCTGAAATCCTGTCCTGGAACGCTTTCCTGACCTTCGCTGCCAAAGGCTCGAGTGTCTCGGTCAGGATGAGGTGTACCAACTCGCCTGGAGTGTAGTAGCTTCCGGAACCCTTCCTTGCGAAGAGGTTCGGACGAACCTCAACCCGGTCATCCTCCCGAACAACATCGTATTCGAGAAGTCGCTCGTAGATCGAGCCGAGCTGCTGAACCGAAAGATTACGATAGTTTATGTATTTACGGTCCCCACCGGTGGTCTCAAATGAAAGTGCACCTATAACACCAGCCATGACGTTGTCCGGAATGCGAACCCTGGTGAGGATGGGCGTGCGGTCTTCGTCGAACAGACCCCCATTGTATGGTGGAAGGCCAATCGAGGCGTCGCCTTCGTTGATCGCCAGAAACAGATCGGACAATGCGCTCCAGTAGCGTGCGGCGGAGGTCGAGAACACATCCCCCCTGTCCAGTCGAGTGCCAAGATCAAGGCGCACCCGATTACGCAGCCCGTATTCACCGTATCGCGAATCACTCGCCGGAAGCAGGTCGCGATCCTCTGCATAGAGGATGAACAGGAGCCGATAGAGCAGAATCAATGCGCCTTCCCGAACCTCCGGCAGGTCAGCATCGGGAACCGAAACCGCAATGGCGCGTGCGAGTTCCGGAAAGACGTTGCCGAAAACCTCGGTCGAAAGATCCTCCGCAACGCGCTCCTCGTAGAACCTGCCTTCGTCAAGCGCACGGCCATGAAAACTGCGCCCGTCCGCACCCGATGACTGGAATGCCTCGCGGCGAAACATCAGGATGAAGACCCGCAGCCAATGGCGACGCTCCTCCTCTACTAGTGAAACCGAACGACCAGCGGGTCCTTCAGCACCCACTGTCGATGCCAGGTCGATCTCAAGGAACTGTTCCGAAACCGATCGCGCCCCTGAGAAGTATAAACGCCATCGTGATCCGTTGGTCAGTATGCCCCACCGCAAGCCTCCGTTCGTCACGTCATCGACCCGGCGCATGTAGCGCATCATCTGCGTTGAAGGCGCAACCTCCTCGCCGCGTCTTTCTGAACGACGGTCGAGTGGCCTTCCCCATCTTTTCGACTCAACAACTGCAATGCCAAAGCGATAACGACGCCATTCCTCCTCGAGATCGTTCGCTTTGGATTTCGCTTCCGCACTTGGGAAGAGCAGGCCGTCGGGAACATCTTCACGCCCTTTGGAAGAAAGGTTCTGCTGGCGCAGCGCATCCGTCCAATCCAGCGTCTCAAGTACCGGCCAGATCAGGTCACTTTCGGTCTGCGCCTCGTTTGGCCGCCCGTGAATGGGAAGACTGGAGAACGCCTTGATGATGTCAGACTCCACACGGGCCAGTTCCAAACCATCCAAACCAGACCATTCAGGGGTCTGGCAGATTCCGTGTGAAAGAAAGTCAAAGGAAAAAAGACTGCCATCTACCGCAGATTCACTTCTCACACAGATCCTCCCTCCGCACTCATTCACTACATTTACGGCAGATTTCGACCGCTTGAGACCTGCTGGCGAGCACTGACCCAAAGATGTGCCGGACGCCAATCATCCGGGCAAGCCATAATTCAGGTGACTGGCCAGATATTCGTCACGTGCCGCACATCTACGGCTGTGAGGCCAGATTCCAACCCAGTCAAGGATGACCAATTCGACATGGCCCCGAAACAAACACGTACCAGTTCCCGACCTGTTTCGATCCTGATGCCCCAAACTTTTGCAGCGCACAAGCCTGACGTCAAACTGAGACGATCTTCCGAAACGCACCGGCGAAGGTGCGCTTTCCAGAGACCTAACGAGAGTCGTGGCGTGGGAAAGGAAACGATTCATCGGCGACTGCGTCGCGAAGGCTGTTGACCTAAGCCGCCAATGAGGCGACGATGCCTATCGAGCCGGATGTCATGGGCGCCACCGGATACGTGGACCACGTTACACTTTGGAGCCATTCGTGGCAGGATATTCCGCACCGATCAGGGACATGCAGTATCTGCTGCACGACGTTCTGAACGTCAGTGCATCGGCAATTCCCGGGTATCAGGAACTGGACCGGGAATTCACAGGTGCGATTCTGGAGGAGGCTGCGAAACTCGCTGAGCAGATACTCCAACCCCTGAACAAGGTCGGCGACGAGCGGGGTTGCATCCTGGAGAACGGCACGGTGCGCACGCCTGAAGGCTTTCCAGAAGCCTATGGGATGATGCGTGAAGGCGGATGGATGGGACTCGACATGAGCCCGGAATATGGCGGTCAGGGCTTGCCGGGACTGATGGGAATCGCTGTGGGCGAAATGTTCATCTCGGCAAACATGGCGTTGAACATGTATCAGGGTCTGACACATGGGGCGGCTTCGGCGATCCACGCACATGGCTCCGACCTGCAACGGGCGACCTACCTGCCAAACATGATCGCAGGTCGATGGTCAGGCACAATGAACCTGACGGAGCCCCACTGCGGCACCGATCTGGGACTGATCCGCACCAGGGCGGAACCCCAGGGCAATGGCATATATCACCTCACTGGCCAGAAAATCTGGATATCGGCTGGCGAGCACAATCTGACGGAGAACATAATCCACCTGGTCCTCGCCAGAATCCCGGATGGGCCAGCGGGCGTAAAGGGCATTTCCCTGTTCATCGTGCCGAAATTCCTCGTCAACGAAGATGGTTCGCCCGGAGAACGGAATGCTGTGTCGTGCTCCGGCCTCGAATCAAAGATGGGAATCCATGGCAACGCCACATGCGTGATGAATTACGACCAAGCCGTTGGATATCTGGTTGGCGAGGAGCACAGGGGTATGCGGGCCATGTTCACGATGATGAACGAGGCGCGGCTCGGGGTGGGGCTGCAGGGTTACGCACTCGGCGCGGTGGCCTATCAGAACGCCGTCGGTTTCGCCCGTGATCGATTGCAGGGCCGCAGTGTCGGCGGCGACTTCAACCCCGATGGTCCGGCTGACCCGATCATCGTCCATCCGGACGTACGTCGAAACCTACTGGTACAGAAGAGCTTCATCGAAGGTGCGCGGGCCTTCGTATTCTGGGGAGCGCAGATGATCGACAGGGCGCGGCGCATGAACGATGCGGATGCCGAAGAGTTGATCTCGCTGCTGACGCCAGTGATCAAGGGATTCCTGACAGACAAGGGATTTGAAACCACGGTTCTGGCGCAGCAGACGCTTGGCGGCGCAGGCTTTACCCGTGAATGGGGATTGGAACAGTTCGTAAGGGATGCCAGAATCACGATGGTCTACGAAGGAACGAACGGTGTCCAAGCGCTTGATCTCGTCGGACGCAAGCTTCCGGGCAACGGCGGGAAGGCGATCATGGCGTTCTCGGAGATGCTCAGGAAGTTCATCAAGGAAAGCGAATCCGACCGCGAGTTCTACAGCGACTTCCTCGCTCCATTGGAAGAGGCATCGAAGGACCTAAGGGAAGCGGGTATGTATTTTCTGAGAGAGGGCAGCAGGAATCCAAACTGCGCACTATGTGGCTCCTATGATTTCCTGCATCTGTTCGGCCATGTCTGCCTGGGGCTGATGTGGGCTCGGATGGCCAGGGTCTCAAGGACTGCCTTGCGGAACGGGACGGCTGATGAGAAGTTCCATCGCGCCAAGTTGATGACCGGTCGGTTCTATATGACACGTCAACTTCCATCGACCGCAACTCACCTTGCCCGCATCCGATCAGGCGCAGATCCCGTAATGGAGATGGATGAAGCGGATTTCTGAAACAGTCCGCCGCAGTCCGCCACCCTTTGGCAGCGCGGAAACCCGACGGACGCCGCGGGTTACGGAATTGATCGATCTCGATTCGAGTTGCGCCAATTCGGTGAACTGTCCGGGAGCGATGGGTGTATGGGATTGCGATAGCACCCCCTCAGGACCAAACCTTCGCCACAGAGCCCGCTCCGCCGTTCCACCTCCATATGCGAATCGGATCGGGGCCAATGGCTCTTTCGTTCAGCGATCCGATTGAGTAACCAACGGGCAACTCCCTGCGGCCGCCCGATCCAGGATGGCCAATTGTTCCGAACGTACAGGACAGAAAATGAACGAGTTGGCCTCCCACAGCTGGATGACAGATGACCACCAGATGCTGGCCGAACTCACTCGCCGCTTCATCGAAGCCGAATGGGTCCAGCATTTCGACCGCTGGCGCAGGCAGGGGGAGATGGATCGGTCCACATGGCAACAGGCGGGAGAGCTTGGACTGCTCTGCCCAAGCATCCCCGAGGAATTCGGTGGCGCGGGCGGAGATTTTGGCCACGAAGCCGTGATTCTTATGGAGGCCGCCCGCGCGAACCTCGCCTCCTGGGGAAATGGAATCCATTCCGGAATCGTTGCGCATTACATCCTCGCCTACGGAACCGAAGAGCAGAGGAAACGCTGGCTTCCCAAAATGGCGACGGGTGAACTGGTCGGCGCCTTGGCGATGACGGAGCCGTCCGGTGGTTCCGACGTCCAGAGTATCAGGACAAGAGCGGTCCGCGATGGAAACGCCTATAGGCTGAACGGGCAGAAAACTTTCATCACCAACGGGCAGCACGCCAATCTGATCATAGTCGCCGCGAAAACCGACCCTGACGGTAAGGCGCGTGGCATCTCCCTGATCGTTGTTGAAGCAGACGGTGCCGAAGGATTTCAGCGGGGCCGCAACCTCGAGAAAGTCGGCTGCCATGCAGCGGATACGTCGGAACTGTTCTTCGACAACGTCGAAATTCCTCCGGAGCGCATTCTGGGTGGACAGGAGGGACAGGGTTTCTACCAGATGATGCAACAATTGCCTCAGGAACGGTTGATCATCGCGTGCGGGGCCGTCGGGGCCATGGAGGGCGCCGTTGAACGCACGATCGCCTACGCCCGTGAGCGGGAAGCATTTGGTGGACCCATCATGCAATTCCAGAACACGCGCTTCAGGTTGGCTGAGTGCCTCACGAAGACCACCGTGGCACGAAGTTTCCTGGACCAATGTATCGCAGACCACCTTCGGGGTCGCTTGACTGTCGAAAGGGCGGCCATGGCAAAGTACTGGCTTACCGATACGCAGGGCGAAGTGCTGGACGAATGCGTTCAGCTACATGGCGGCTACGGATATATGCAGGAATACGCCGTCGCAGAAATGTGGGCCGATGCGCGGGTGCAGAGAATTTATGGCGGTACGAACGAGATCATGAAGGAACTGATCTCAAGGAGTTTCGCAGGCACGGAATCATGATGAGCAAACGGTGTAATGAAACGGACTTGGCGGCGTCTGAAGAGTATCGTGTCATGCGCCATCTCCTTTCGCGCCCGAGGCACCCAATGACCGTGTCAGACTTCTCAGCCATCCACTTCGGTAAAGGCGCTGCGGAAAGGGAAGCCAATTGGCGGATTGCCGGTCGGTATCGCCACACCGGTCGGCCCCGTGCCCTACCAAAGTCCCGTTGTCGCGTCACCCATATTTTTCCACCTGAAATTTTCAACCCCTTGATTCCATGCAATGACGATATGATCCGGCCATCCTGCTTTCCACTTCGGGTCACAGTTTATTTTTTTCATCCCCACTTCCATTCCGAAGTGCATCACCGGCCATTTCCGCAGCGGGGATTTGACCGAGCGGAGGGAATGGCCGGAAGGCGGGCCTCCGCTTTCCTCTGCGCCTCGCCGGGACTGTATCCCGAACCGCCGACGTTCCGGCGGACCTCGCGCCGGACCGCCGTCCGGTCACGGCCCAGCCGGGCCACGGTCGCCCCGCCGGAGAGCCCGCTTTCCTTCAGAGCACCGATCCGGCATCCATCCCCATGGGTCAGGTGGCGATGGCCCTCGGGCATGACAGTCCTCTTCTCTTCGTCAAAGGGACTGTCGCCGCTTCCTAACCGATACGCAATATCATGCACCCGGAAAACCGGTCACCACCACTGGTGATGCATTTCGGAATGGAAGTGGGGCGTGTAATGGGCACTGGAACCGTATCCTGCGCTGCACGGTCCCCTGATCGCGTCTGGCGCGGTTTCCGTACTGACGGCCTGACGACGCGTTTTTCGGAAACATGTTGTCGCGCAGGATGAGGTCACGGACGAAAGGTCGTTCCAGCAGCCGGTAGTGGAACAGGGCCAGCGGATGTCTGTCAGCCGAGACTGACCTGTGTTCCACCAGCAGCAGCCGGACCAGACGCTCGCCCTGTCTGGCAGGCAGCGTCAGACCTTTGGGATGCCTGTCACCCAGACCCGTGACCCGCAGGCCGTAGGTGGACCTTTCCACCTTCACGACCAGAAGTACCTCATGGAACCTTTGGAAGACATGCTCTCCCTAGGGTTGCAGGATCCACAACAGGCCAAGGGGCGCGAAGAACACCGCCCGGACGTATCCGTGGTCGAGGACCTGGCCGGAGAGCCGGATGGCCACGGTCTCCAGCCGGTTCAGGTCGGCCCGGGCCGCGCCTATTGCCAAGGCAATGGTCAGCAGCAGGACTGGTGCGAGGGTACGGAGACATCGAATCCATCGGAGCATGACATAGAGCATGGGTCTGTCTTTCATGGACTGAAATTCGGATCCGTCGCTTCGTTGGCAGCCGTCCGCTCCGGTTCCGTTCCCCATTCGAGCAGGTATTTACGGAACGAAGGAATAGGGGAATGGATGCCGTCATCCGGATCCCTGTACAACGCGCCCTGATGGATGAGATGGTTGAGGAACCATGCGGAGGACTTCCCGTCCGGAATCCGCTGGCCGGGATGGTCGGCGAGACTGTCCTCGATGAGTTCCTCCACATGCCTTGTCCGCATGCCGTTCCGCAACCCCGCCATCACCCGGGCGGTCAGGATATCCGCCTGTTTCATCTTCGAGCTGTTCTGGTCGTTGTAATACTTCTGGCGTTGGGTCCAGGTGCGGTCCGTGATATGGGACCAGTCCATGGAGACCATGTCGCCATCCATACGCATCGCCTCCTCCGCCAAGGAGACGCCGGCGAACCGCAGGTGCCGGGGCCACCCATCGCAGATGTCGGCCAGGGCCTCCAGCTGCCGGGTGTGGCGGGATGTGTCGAGGCCGAAATATATTGCCAGCCTGCGCATGAAATCCCGGGCCTGGAATTCCGTCAGAGGTTTGACTTCATGGATTTCCCGCCCGCGTGTCAGATGCATATTGTCGGCTTTCTCAACAGTGTCTGACAGGCCAGCGAGCACCAGTAACAGAGGCAGGCCGGAGATGCTGTCATGGATGGCCTGGAGGAAAAGGGCTTCCGGTGATGTCTGGTCCCTTCCGAACCGCTGTGCTTCGTCCACGGCGACGATGAGCGGGACAGAGTGTTCCGTCGCCGGATATGCGCTGGCCACCTCACGAAGTGTTCCGGGGACCTGTTCATCGGCGAAATCCACCGAAAGTCCACCAGGTCCGGCTCCGAATCCACTGACCCGTTTGATTCGACTGGCCAGGGTCCGTTTCCATTTCATCCTGTCCATGGTCCAGGCGTCGAGCACGGCGCCGACACCTATCCTCGGGTCATGAATGAGGTCGGTGGAGGACAGGACAGCGACCCGTGGCTTTTCGTCCGTACCCAACCAGAGTTTCTGCATCTCGTGCAGCAGCGAGCTCTTGCCAGCACCGGGGGCGCCCTGGACGATACGGGTCATTTTCGGCTTGCCAGCGCTGTCCTTCGCGGTGGTCAGGACATCCGTAAGGATGGTGTCGTGACCGACGAAGACTGGCGGCGGGGCGCCCTCGCCCTGCCGCAGGTATTCAATGATCCGATCCCGGTGGATGGGCATGGATTTCCCTTCACACGCTTCGCCTGTCCACCGAGACTACTCCAGTCCAGCCAGGAAACAAGGTCACAGTGACGTCTGTCTCACCTTCGTTTCCTGAAGGAAACCGATTCGTCAGGCGTCCTGTCCAGGACCGATTCCGCAGGTAATTCGCCCGGAAAGCCGGGTTTTCCGCCCGGATTCCCTCGCCGGACAGGCGGATTCGGTCGGAAAGGTGTGGAAGACCGCTACTTTCGATGGCAGAAATATAGTGTACCACGATGGCAGATATGACGGCTGGATCATATTTTTATTACATGAAATCAAAGGGTTGAAAAAATGCCAATGGCAAAAGTGTGGATGACGCGACACTGGCCCTGCTCCACGACCGGCAACTGGAACGACCCTTCGTTCGTGACCTCATCCTGCGCGACCTGACTTAGCGCGGAGGGACCGCGGACAGCTTGGCGGTGCCCGCGGGTTCGCGCCTGCGCGTTTTTGACAACGTCAGCGAACGACATGGATATGTCGATGCGCCCGGGAATGGACAGTCGCCGATGGTCTGCAAAAGCTATGGGGACTGGATACGGTTCTTTCCGTCCGATGGCGGCTGGATGGACCTGCCCTATACGGAGGTCGACCGGTATCTGGCCGGATCCACGCCAGCAGATAGGTGACGGATGCGGTGTTGGGCAGGCAGCCGAAATGTCATCGATCTGCCCCGACACCCATATGCAGGAGACCGACGGTCACATCCGTGAGCTTCATCGTCGGCCAGCGGGCCCGCATGTCCGCGTGGACCCGTTTGACCTCCAGCAGGAGGAGGTCCGGGCAGAGGAAGGCGACCCTGACGCACGGACCTTTCCCGAACGGCGGGCCGTCGGCCGTCCCCGACGGACGGGAACCGTTCCTCCAGATTTCAAATCCCGCCCGAAGGGACCGGAGGAGCGTCTCCGTCAGGGTCGTTCCCGCCCGCGCCGCCTCCAGTCTCCGGTGCAGCCCTCGGAGAACCCGCAAAGTGACCATCCGTGTTCCGCCTGCCATGTTCCATTTCCTGAAGCATAGTCCAACAATTCCCGCTAGAGTTTCTTTTCTTTCATTATCAATATCTTGCGGAATGTTCGCGAGGTTTTTTCGTGAACTTTCCGCACCGGATCGACCATCCTGCGGCAAAACAGGCAAGGGCCGGGCAGGAAAATGTCCAGGGATTCCTTCCGCAGGCATCTATCGATGCCCGGTATGCCTCCCGCGACCCGCGCGTGCTTCGACCGCATCCCCGATCCGATCACGACACGTGGCATCAGCCTTTCCGACTGCCTGATGTCGGACCTCGAGGTGTTCTCCTCCAGGAAGCCGTCGCTGCTGCAGTTCGAGATGACCAGGTCAGCGATCCTGTGACCTCCGTTGCACTTTCCGGCCGCCGGCCCGACTGGGTGGGGTCGGCGGCCGGAAAGTGCAGCGCGAGGGGGAACTGCCGGGGCGGATGTGTCAAGTGGGCGGCCCGCCGAGGCCGATTCCGGCGGATCCGGACCGGAAATGCCGGTTATTGCTCGATTTCAATGACTTGGCTTCAGGTTAAAAAAATAGGGGATTACATACTGAAATTGGCAAACACCACATGTTGTGTCAAATCAATCAATATATAGGCATCAATTTTCTTATATGATATGTTGTCAAGTTAGGTATGTAATCCTCAAAAAATATGGGTGACGCGACAGCCGTTTTCGTTCAAATCCAGTCGAAGAAGGAGCGAATCGCTCCAAACACCTTGCATTTCGCCACGGGAATCTACACGGATGCACCAAAATGCCAAGTCCCACCACAATCTGCAGCCGCAATTCAGGAGGTCGCATAAATGACAATCAAGCTGTTCTGCTTTGGCGAGTCCGGCAACGCCTACAAGGCGGCGCTGGCGTTGGAACTATCTGGCTTGGCCTGGAAGCCGGAGTTCGTCGATTTCTTCAAAGGTGCGACGAGAACCGAGGATTACCGAACTCAAGTCAACGAAATGGGAGAGGTTCCGGTGCTGGTCGACGGCGACGTCAGGCTCAGCCAGTCCGGTGTGATCCAGCAGTACATTTCCGATAGCACTGGCAGGTTCGGTGGACAGGGGAGCGAACGGTACGAGGTGCTCAGGTGGGTGCTATGGGACAATCACAAGCTCTCCAGTCAGGCGGGCATGACACGTTTCCTGATGAACTTCCTTCCCGAGAACAAGAGGCCAGCTGACGTGGTTGCCTTCATGCAGGGCCGTCTGAAATCAGCCTACCAGGTTCTGGACAGGCATTTGGAGGGCCGTGACTGGATCGTAGGAGACGGGCTGACTAACGCCGACATTTCCTGCTGCGGGTACCTCTTTTACCCCGAGCCATTCGGCTTTGACCGATCCGAATGGCCCAACCTTGATGCGTGGCTGACCAGGATCAGCGAATTACCTGGATGGAAACATCCCTATGACCTAATGCCCGGCAAGCCGTCGGACCGGACCTGAGGAAGGACCAACCCTATGGTTAACGCCTACATATTTGATGCCGTGCGGTCGCCGCGCGGAAAGGGCCGCAGCGATGGATCCCTGCACGAAGTGACGGCCGCAAAACTATCGGCGGATATGCTTAACGCACTAAAGTTACGCAATGATCTTGATGGCCATACGATTGAGGACGTAATCTGGGGTAATGTCACCCAAATCGGCGAGCAAGGCGGGTGCCTGGCACGGACAGCTGTGCTTGCCTCGGATCTTGACGAATCGGTGCCGGGTGTATCGATCAACCGCTTCTGCGCTTCTGGCCTGGAAGCTGTCAACATGGCGGCAAACCAGGTTCGCGGTGGCGCGGGCGAAGCCTACATCGCCGGCGGCGTCGAGATGATGGGGCGGGTTCCGATGGGCAGCGACGGGGCGGCGATCGCCGCTGATCCGACGATTGCGATGAAGACGTACTTCGTGCCACAGGGGATCAGTTCCGACATAATCGCGACCGAATATGGGTTCAGTCGCGACGACGCAGATGAATTGGCCGTGCGCAGCCAGAAACGGGCAAAAACCGCCTGGGAAGAGGGAAGATTCGAGAAATCCATCGTCGAAATCAAGGATCTCAATGACCTCCCAATCCTTGACCACGACGAGTATATGCGCCCCGAAACCGACATGCAGGCACTTGGCGCCCTTAAACCAAGCTTCAGGGCAATCGGCGAGACCATGCCCGGTTTCGACAGAATCGCCCTGATGAAGTACCCTCATCTGGAACGCATTGACCACATCCATCATGCGGGGAACTCAAGTGGAATCGCCGATGGCGCCGCAGCCGTTCTTCTGGGCACCAGAGCATTTGGCGAAAGGGCCGGATTGAGGCCACGTGCACGGATCAAGGGAACGGCCAAAATCGGCACCGACCCGACGATCATGCTGACAGGCCCGGTGCCGGTTACCCAAAAGATCCTTGCGGAAAATGGCCTCGAAATCTCAGACATCGACCTTTTCGAGGTCAACGAGGCTTTCGCCTCCGTTGTTCTGAGATTCATGCAGGCGTTCGACGTTGAGCCAGAGGTGGTGAACGTGAACGGCGGAGCAATCGCAATGGGTCACCCACTTGGCGCCACCGGCGCCGTGATTCTTGGAACGCTCCTCGACGAGCTTGAGCGTACAGACAGGGAAGTAGGTCTCGCGACGCTCTGCATCGGCTCGGGAATGGGTGCCGCGACGGTAATCGAACGCGTGTGACACGCAAGGAACCGGCAGGAACCTGCGCCGCGAATTCTGCAGACGTCAGACCATGGGCTGAAGGGACCGGACAATGACTGATTTCTCCTATTCTGTCGACGAGACCGGCGTCGCCACAATCACCTGGGACATCCCTGACAGGTCGATGAATGTCCTGTCGCAAGACGGTGTACAGCAGCTCAGTGATCATGTTGACGCAGCGTTGGCCGACGACGCCGTTAGGGGTGTCATCATCACCAGTGGAAAGGACACCTTCGCGGCAGGAATGGATCTTAACGTTCTGGCGAGAATGCGGGAAGAGTCCGGAGACAGACCAGCCCAGGGCCTCTTCGCACGAATCATGCAGATGCATGAAGTCCTGAGGAAGATCGAACGTGCGGGAATGGACCCCAGGACCCTGAAAGGAGGCAAGCCAATCGCTGCGGCCCTTCCGGGAACGGCATTGGGAATCGGTTACGAGATCGCGCTTGCCTGTCACCGCATTTTCTGTGCCGACAATCCAGGCGCGAGGATCGGTCTACCGGAAATCCTTGTTGGCCTCTTTCCGGGTGCCGGTGGCACGACGCGGCTGATTCGGAAGCTTGGCGTGATGGCGGCGGCGCCGGTCCTGCTCGAAGCAAAGCTGAGCAACCCAAAGGCTGCAAAGGGCATGGGACTGATCGACGAGGTTGTGGACGATCCGGTTGCTGCGGCACGGACATGGATACTGAATGCCGAGGGCGGAGACCTTGTGAAACCTTGGGATAGGAAGGGCTACAGGATGCCCGGTGGCTCTCCCTACCATCCAAGCGGCTATATGACATTTGTCGGAGCTGCGGCGATGGTGCACGGAAAAACACATGGCGTCTATCCCGCGGCGAAGGCGTTGCTTGCCGCAGTTTATGAGGGAGCCCAGGTGCCTTTCGACACGGCACTGAAGATCGAGGCGAGGCATTTCGTGGCTGTTCTGATGAACCCATCGAGCAGTGCCATGATCCGATCGCTGTTCATCAACAAGCAGTCGCTGGAAAGAGGAGCGAACCGGCCTGCGGAGCCGGACCAGAGGGTGAAAAGGCTAGGCGTGCTTGGTGCAGGAATGATGGGCTCGGGCATTGCGCTCGTCTCTGCCCTCGCCGGAATTGACGTGGTCCTGGTCGACCAGACCCAGGAGACGGCCAACAAGGGAAAGGCCTTGACCGAAGCCTACATGGACAAGGGCATCAAGCGCGGCAAGGCAACTTCGGAAATGAAGGGAGAAGTGCTGAGCCGCATTACCGCCACTTCGGCGCTCGAATCCCTTGAGGGTGCCGACCTTATCGTGGAAGCGGTATTCGAAGATCCGGACATAAAGGCTGAGATAACCAGAAGGGTCGAAACCATTGTCGGGAGCGACTGTATCTTCGCCTCCAACACATCCACCCTTCCGATCAGCGATTTGGCCAAGGCAACCGCGGCCCCCGATAGGTTCATCGGAATTCACTTTTTCTCTCCGGTCGAGAAAATGAGGCTTGTGGAGATCATCAAGGGCCGCGAAACCGGTGACCGGGCGGTGGCCAAGGCGCTCGACTACGTTAGGCAGATTCGAAAGACGCCGATCGTGGTCAATGATGCCCGGTTCTTTTTCGCCAATCGCTGCATCATTCCCTATGTCAACGAAGGCATCCGCATGGTCGCCGAGGGCGTTGCGCCGATCCTGATCGAAAACGCCGCGAGGTTCCTGGGGTTTCCACTCGGGCCATTGCAGCTTGTCGATGAAACCTCGATCGATCTTGGCGCAAGAATTGCGCGAGCGACGAAGTCTGCGATGGGAGCCGCCTATCCTCACGAACTTTCCGACAAAGTGATTTTCTGGATGGAGAACGAGGGTCGGCTGGGCCGCAAGGTCCAGGCGGGATTTTATGTGTATGACGACGCGGGCAAGCGAGAACATCTTTGGGATGGCCTCGGCCGGCGTTATCCCTTGAGAGATATCCAGCCGGAGTTGAGTGAAGTTCAGCACCGATTGCTCCTGGTGCAGGTGCTTGAGGCGGTTCGGGCCATGGAGGAAGGCGTGCTGACCGACATCCGGGAAGGTGACGTTGGCGCGGTTCTTGGATGGGGCTTCGCGCCGTGGTCGGGAGGGCCGTTTTCCTGGCTCGACATGATCGGGCCAGCGAAGGCCGTTGGGTTATGCGAGCGACTGGAAGCCAAATGTGGCATCAGATTCCATGCGCCCGAACTTCTCAGGGCGGTCGCCGCCCAGGGAACGGGATTCTACGAGCGACGCCTCACGGGTCCAACGCCCGCGTGATGGACGGCGCTTGCATACGGCCTTCACTCATTCGTACGCATCGAATCGAAATGGGTCGCTGCCGTCGTCGTGTGATCGAAATTCAACCCGGGTAGGTGTAGGTTACGGGGAAGTTGAGGTCATGACGAAATCCACAGGCGATGGTGCGATGCGCGGCAGGCACTGTGCGGTTGCCCTTTTTGATGTGCGACTCCCAGAATTATCGTGAATGAGTTCGGCGGTAAGGGTCTTGATACGGGCGGGGCACACTGAAACCGGAGGACTGCCATGCGCATTGCCGCCGTCATGCTGACGCTCGCCGCCTGCGGAGGCGGCGGAGGCAAACCCATCCCCGTGGCGCAACAACCGAACCGGACGTCCCCCGCGCCGCCAGATGCCAGCAACAACCGGTATGCAATCCATTCCGGCATCCGATGCGAAGCACTCGCCAATCTACTGCACAGGAGACCTGCTGCGCTTGGGCATAGATCAGGGGTCGGGCCCCAAACGTCTGCCGAGGATCACACTTCCCGGCTTCCCGAATGCCGGGGTTCAGTACGGAAAGATCAACGACGGTGCGGGTGCAACTGACCTGCGGCGCTATCTGTCTTCCGTCGAGGACCAATACACCGGCCTGTCGCGGCGGCTGCCCTCCTATGAGGTCCGCCTCATCGGGCCGTCGACCGCTGAGGAGCGAAGGCGCGTCCTTGCGGCAGTCCAGTTGGTCAACGCCGCACTCCCGGAAAGTGCAAAGCTAAGCGTCGGAACGCCGCGGCCCGGCTTCAGTCTAAGAGCTTGACCTAAAAGTCGTGTCCATGTGCCATACCTTGTGCAAAAGTCCCCCAATTGTCGATTTCATGATTTAGATGTGGTATTTTAGGTCAAGCTCTAAGGCACACGGTGGCTTCAGATGGTCGATACAGCGGCACCATTCGCGGGCTGGAGCTGCCACGCACCATTCACGTCGAATTCTCTCCCGAGAGCGAATACAACGGCGACGGTGGGGCCGCCATCTCATGGGGGAAATACATCCTCCTGTCGTGCGGCGATTTTTCGGCATACGCCGACCAGCGGAATGCCGTCATTCTCATGGCGCACGAACTCATCCACTCGCTGGGCATAGGCGGTCATGTGTCCGCGGACTTCGACACGATCATGGAGGCAACCAGCATCATTTACGCTTCCGCCCAAGGAAGCCGGCAGCCGGGATCCCTGCTTTACCCGATTGACCGCGAGGCCCTGCGGGCGCTCTATGGCCCGCTGCTGGACAGTGCCGACCCCGATGACCTCGGGCCGTGGTCGGGCACCTCCGAACACCTGTTCGCCGGCAACGGGTTTGGAGCCTTCGGCGTTGCGCTCCGCAACGGCTATGCGGAGCCTTGGGCTTACGGAACCGCTCCAGCGGCGGACCTGGCTGCGCGGACCGGACACTGTCGGGAAGCGCCGCCTGGACCGGGGTTCTGGTGGGTTTCACGCCGACGGCGAAGCGCGTCGTGGGGGAGGCGGTGATTGCGGTCGACCGTGCAACCCTGCACGGCTCGGCGGCATTCACCGGTCTGGCGACCGTCGAAGCCAATGGCCAGACGCCGCGCTGGGGAGACGGCGACCTACGCTACATGATCGCGGTTCGCGGGAACACCTTCCGGGAGACCGGCGGCGACGATGGGCGCCTGACCGGGACATTTGTCGGACGTGCGCATAAGGCCGCGAGCGGCACGCTGGAGCGTCCAGACCTCACCGCCGCCTTCGGGACCGTAAGGTGATCCCGAAGCGGCGGGGCCAGGATGTCGAAATGGCACTTTGGGGCGGGAAGGCGTCCGGCCTTGGCAAGGGCCTGCCGTTCGCCACGCATCGGGCAGTCCCCGCCGAATCCTGAATACCTCCAGAATGTACCCGAAGCCCACTCGCTGCTTCCCGGCGGCGGGCGGCACAAGCACAATTGGAAGGACAGGAATATGGATCACTCACTGCTAATGAACTTCACCCTGTCTACGCCCTACCTGTGCCAGGACCCCTCCCGACAGAACAATCAGTGCAATCCCAACGGTACCTAACATATCCAGCCGATCACTCCAGAGCACATAGCCCCAGAACGCCGCAAACACCAGGAGCGTGTATTCGAAGACGGCGACAAACGACGCCTCGGCCAGGAGATACCCGCGAATGATCAGC
The DNA here is from genome assembly GCA_965203605.1 of Paracoccaceae bacterium. Taxonomy (GTDB): domain Bacteria; phylum Pseudomonadota; class Alphaproteobacteria; order Rhodobacterales; family Rhodobacteraceae; genus JAPOUP01. The sequence goes on from OZ241902.1 coordinate 2,044,042, forward strand.
CCGACACCGATCACAGAGCCAACTGCCTGGATAGCGACAAGCGCCAGAAGTTCCCAGGTCATCGGAACCCATCCGCGCAGAAGAAATCCTTCGGGTCCATCGGGGATATCCAGATGCAGTAACGAGAGGCCGACACATCCGGCCGTGCCCCAAAACAGCATCGTGGTAAAGAACGCAATTAACAGCGCCAGAGTTCCTTCACCGGCGCAGAGGTTGCGGGTAGCAACGGCCCCCAACGCGTAGAAGACACCTGCGGCTACGGGCATGACAGTCGCGAACGAAAATTCCCCGAAGTCAGGACGCAGCACCACCAGGATGCCAAGAAAACCCGTCCCTACAGCAATCGCATTCACCAGACCAACCCTGCGCCTCAAAGCAACAACACTGAGGAGCAGCACAAAGATCGGCGCAGTGAACAGGCCAGCGGCGGCCTGTGCGACGGGAAGAAAGGCAAGGGAACCGAAATAGAAGACCATTGAGATCGAGACAAGGAGACTGCGCAGGGCCACGGCCCAGAGGCGCTTGGGCGAAGCCAGCCAACCGCCAGCACGGGAAATGACCAGGATCATCGGCAGAGCCATCAATGAACGAAGCAGATGAAGTTGCCAAAGTCCAGCACGTTCAGCGATCAGGATCACCAGATTGTCAATCAATCCAATCAGTGCCATTGCGGAAATTATGCAGGTCGCGGCAACCAATGGACTCGACGCGGATGGGATTGTCATGGCCATGCCCGTATTCCGCCTTTGCAATCTTGGCAAGCACGGTCGATATTCGGATCGGCGACGGCAGGTTAGCGGGAGGATCCTGAATGGGTTGGCTGAATGACGAAACGGGACTGGATCGGCGACGCGCGAACTTCGTTCCCTTAACCCCCCTTAGCCATCTCAATCGGGCGGCTCGGGTCTTTCCCGACCGCGAGGCGGTAGCCTATGGCAACCGTCGCACAACCTATCGCGAATACCACGCACGCTGTTCAAGGCTTGCCTCTGCGCTCAGCGCCGCGGGAATCGCCTCAGGCGATGTGGTCGCCACCCTTCTTCCCAACATTCCCGCCCAATTGGAGGCACATTTCGGCGTACCTGCCTGCGGAGCGGTTCTGAATACAGTCAATATCCGTCTGGATGTCGATACGGTGTCCTACTTATTCCAGCACGGCGGCGCCAAGGTGGTTCTAGTGGACAGCGCCTTCCTTGATCTCGCCGAATCGGCGGTTGACAGGATGAGCAATGGCAGGCCAAGGATCATCGAAGTCGCAGACATCCAGGCTGATCTTGCGCCAAGCGGAAGATACACGGAATACGAAGAGTTCATCAAGGACGGTGATGCTGGCTTTGAATGGCTGATGCCACAGGACGAATGGGAGAGTCTCGCGCTCAACTACACGTCCGGAACCACAGGACGGCCAAAGGGCGTGGTCTACCATCACCGCGGCGCCTACCTCATGACGATGGGAACAGTCATTTCCTGGAGAATGACATTGCACCCGCGTCTTCTTGCCGTCGTGCCACTCTTTCACTGCAACGGCTGGAACCATACCTGGATGGCCCCCGTGCTTGGTGGAGCCGTTATCTGCTGCCGGGACGTTACCGCAAGGAACATCTACGATGCGATCGCCGACGAGGGCGTCACCCATTTCGGGGGAGCGCCAATCGTGCTCAACATGATCATCAACGCACGCAAGGAAGATCGTCGTGAATTCGACCATGTCGTCGAGGTCTTCACAGCTGGTGCGCCACCTCCGGCGGCAACGCTGCAGGCTATCGAGCCACTCGGTTTCAACGTAACCCAAGTCTACGGCCTTACCGAAACCTACGGCCATGTCACTGAATGCCTGTGGGACAACCAGGCATGGGATCGACTCTCCAACGACAAACGGTCTGCGATAAAGGCCAGGACGGGCGTGATGATGCCGATGATGGAGGACATCACGGTTCTGGATCCAAAGACCATGACCCAAACCGCGATGGACGGCAAAACCCAGGGCGAGATCATGATACGCGGCAATTCGGTGATGAAGGGATATTTGAAGAATCCGACAGCAACTGAACAGGACTTCGCAAAAGGTTATTTCCACTCCGGAGACATCGCCGTCCAGTATCCCGACGGCTATATCCAGATTGCGGACCGAGCAAAGGATATCATCATCTCGGGCGGCGAAAACGTGAGTTCCGTTGAGGTTGAGGGTGCACTTATGCACCACCCTGCTGTGCTGCTATGTGCTGTGGTGGCGAAACCTGACACGAAATGGGGCGAGGTTCCCTGCGCCTTTGTCGAACTCAAGGAAGGCAGCGAAGTGGAGGAGGCTGAGCTCATCGCCTTTGCCCGTCGTCGGCTTGCAGGCTTCAAAACCCCCAAGATGGTCGTATTTCAGGATCTGCCGAAGACGTCCACCGGCAAGATCCAGAAATTTGAACTTCGCGAGATCGCGAAAGGACTGTAGGCGGACACTGCCGTTCTTCTATGTCTCGAGTTCAGGATGGGATGCCTCGGAGGCATCGCATTGACAGTCACGTTATACCGCCATACAGCCTCACCGTCGAAGCTGTGGGTATGTTCAAGGTTCCCATGACGGTCAGGCTTGCAGCCTCAATTGGAGTCCGAATTCCAGCCAGGTTGCCGGTATTGGCAAGACTGCGATAGCCCATCGGAAGCGTGAGATTGCGTGGTCGTGTTTGCCGTTGCCGTCATATGGATTGAAAAGTCCCGTATCAGCCTTGTACAATGACAATAACCCACCGATTTGGAAAGGAGTGGACGTTGGCGCGATCGAAAAGGGAACAGACAATCTTTCGACTCTCGATCACGCTCCTGTACGTGGAACCCAAGGTCGTCCGAAAACTCGACGTACCCTCAGACATTCGACTCGACGACCTGCATCTCTACATTCAGGCTGCCATGGGTTGGGAAAACGACCATTTGTGGGGATTCGAATTACGGCGCTACGGCAAACGGTTTAGCTGGTCTCCGGACGAGTTCTTTGGCGAAGTCCCAGAGACAATCAGCGACGTCTTGGCTGCCCTAAGCGGCAAACGAGACGTTACGTATATCTATGATTACGGAGACAGTTGGACACATAGGATCCGAATCGGCCCACCCCAGGCGGCTCACCCAGACAGAACCTATCCATATCTGGTGAGTGGAACCGGTAAGTGCCCGCTGGAGGATATAGGCGGCGCATGGGGCTATGCGGACTTTCTGGATGCATTCGACGATCCAGACTCAAAGTATAGAGAGTACCTGCCGGGATATTTTGAGGATGGCGTGGTATACGACCCCGAAGACGCGGAACTGGATGCCAGAATCGAGGCGGTCGAAGCGTTGAAGCGTTAAGCGGCACCTGCCAGTCAGTTGCATGGTCACTCCGGAATCTGGCATCCCAAGACACATCGAAGGACGATATCCAGCCGTCAATTCAGAGGGGTCCCTGAGTGCGACCTGACTGCCTGTTCTCGCGAGATCATTCGCCGTTGTGGGATAAGTCTGAGCTGCGTGGGTTTCGGAAACCTAGCACGCGTCGACCAGCCGAACCATTGCTGCGCCATAGGTGTGACTACATGTTGCATGCAGCGAAAGCTCACGGACTGCGCCAACTGTCACCGCGAAGTCTGACAGGCGCGATATAGCCGTTGCGCAACCAACTCTCTTGGCAGGGTCGAGGTGCCGGGATATTGTGCATCCATGCAGGCAAGCATAGCGGTGTTTTCCAGATGTACGAATGACTGCCCTCAAGGGATACCAGCGGTTGGAGTGCCCCGGTGTGTGGCGGGCGTCGCCTGAGCACCAGCGGAAGAATGTAATCGTTTCCGTTGGAGCCACGACGCTGGTTATGTACGACTACGCTGATAGGCCGCTGACCCACTGGTCACTTCCCGCGGTGGTGCGGTTGAATGGCGATGCCAGACCAGCGGTTTTCGCACCGGGCACCGACTCCACCGAGCAACTGGAAATCGGTGACGATTCGATGATCGACTCCATCGAACGGGTTCAAAGAGTTGTGGAAAGGCGCAGACCCCGAAATCGCAGACCACCGCTTTCTCTCATTTCAGTAACTCTATGCGCATTGTTCATTGTTTGCATTCTATGGCTCCCCGAATTGCTGACAACCCGATCGGCCGCGGTGGTTCCGGTAGCGAAACGGACCGAGATCGGTGAGCGCCTTCTTTCCCAAATTCAGCGAACCTCCGGGCACCCGTGCGACGCACCATCTGGAACTGAGGCGCTCAATCGACTCTACACAAGGCTATTGGGTGGTCGAAAGGGACGGCTGGTCGTGTTGCCAAACGGCATTGCACAATCCAACCACCTGCCTGGAGGCTTGATTTTGGTAGACCCGGCACTCATCGAGAACCAGAATTCTCCTGACGTGGTCGCGGGCTATGTGGTCGCTGAAGCTGTTCGCGCGGACGGGCACGATCCGATCGCCGGTATGCTGGAGCAGGCGGGTCCTCTGGCAGCGCTTCGGTTACTGACCACAGGTGATGTAACCGAAGACATGCTCAATGCCCAGGCAGCGGTATTGCTCTCGCAGCAACCTGAACCTGTAGGCTTGGGGGCGCTTCTGGAACGATTTCGCGAGGCCGGGCTGTCCCCGATTCCCTATGCGATCGCAGCCAATGGATATGACGAAGTCATACAGGGGACAGTGCAGCTTCATCAGGGCGGCGAATCACCAGTGCTTTCAGACGCCGACTGGGTGAGTCTTCAGAGAATTTGCGAAAGATGAAAGTTCGCGGTCCACTACAGGGACCAATACGTTCACTCCCAACGATGTGGTGAACTGACCGATTGAAACACGCTCCGTTCCAGGGTTCTGGCATCAGCTCCAGGGTTCTGGCATCAGCAGCTCAAGAGCTTTTCCGCGGATCCAGTTCGAGCGGCCAATTGCCCGCAACAGCCAGCGCATCGGCCAGTTTGATTGCTCCATCATAGAGCGCACGACCTACGATGGCTCCGTTTATCGGAGCGCCACACGATGCAAGCGCTGACAAATCAGCCAGCGAACTGATTCCGCCAGATGCGATGACAGGAACTCCCACAGTGTTCGCCATCTCTGCTGTTGCTTCGATGTTTGGACCCTGCATGGCACCGTCGCGATCGATGTCGGTATAGATGACCGTCGCGACGCCGGCCTCCTCAACCCGAAGCGCAAGATCAATGGCTGAAGTCACGGTATCCTCGACCCACCCTCTGGTTGCGACGCGCCCGTCCCTCGCATCAATGCCAACTGCGACCTGTCCCGGAAACGAGGTGGCCGCTTCTCTTACAAGCCCAGGATTCTCTATAGCTGCCGTTCCCAATATGACCCGGGCGACACCCCGCTCCAGCCAGTGCTCCACAGTCGCCATGTCACGGATCCCGCCTCCGACCTGAACTGGACAGTCAACGATTGCCAGAATTGAAGCAATCGCCGCGCCGTTCACTGGGTGCCCGGCGATAGCACCATTCAGATCAACCAAATGCAGCCATTCGCAGCCTGCGTCCTGGAACTTCAGGGCCTGCGCCGAAGGATCGTCGGCAAACACTGTGGCCTGATCCATAGCCCCCCTAAGAAGACGTACGCATTTCCCGTCCTTTAGGTCGATTGCGGGATATAGAATCATGGGACTGGTCCTATGGCGCTCAACGGGCATGTCATGCCCGTTCAATCAAATATCCGCAAATGATCCAGACGTCACGTCCGCCAATCGTCCCGTAGGGACTCGGGTCCCAGGACCGTTTCGCACTTAGCGACGAGCGAGACAGTTTGACGAAATCCAGCAATTTCCCGCCGTGGCCTCAAGCATCAGTCGTTTCGTTTGCGCGACCTTCAGTCCCTTTGCCTTTCCATTCGATCTGCGATCTTCTGAGCCTTGCAGTTATCCATTTCTTTCAGCTCTTCCAGAATTACTGACCGCAGGGCTTCATGCTCTTCCGCGCACCTGCCAAGCAGCGTTATGACTTCATCATCGGCTATTGTTGCCAGTGCGCGAACGATGTCAGCATTGGGAATTCTGTCGAGCAGGGTCAGAAGACCTGCCCGCGCCGCATTGAGTCCGAGCTTGCCCATAGTGATCAGTGCAGCGTTTCGCACCGTCTGGTCGGGGTCGGACCTGCCCATCTCCAGTATCCGCCAAGGCGGAGAAACCCATTGCGCAAGTGAGAATGCCAACGCGCGAACAGCCGGCTGCTCGCTTTCGACCCATACGGCAATTCGTTGCGGCGTGAACCGAACCCTACAGGCAAGCGCCGCTTTCAGAGCCTGAGGCAGCAGTGCGGTGGGCAGGCCCGGATCCTCGGCTATTCGCTTAACAAGAATTCCCGACTGTTTCGTTCCTATCCGAGACAGGGCACTCAATACCGCGAGTTGCTCGCTGCATGGTCTATCAATCCCAAATCCCCGGAATCGGTCCCAGAGTTCCCCGAGTGCCGGAACTGCAGCATCGCCAAGTCCACGTGAGATCACCTGCTCACACAACGCTTCGGCTCTGGCGAGGTTCGCACCGGGAATACCCTCAAGGACTTCACGGTCACTGAGCCGACTTGGGTCGGGCGACGCGCCGGCATTCGTGACGGTATGGCGGTCCCGCGAGTGGGCGGGTCGATCAAACAGAGTCCCCTGGACTGGCTCATTGGATTGAGACTGTCTCATGGGCCTGTCTTACGGGCTCGCAAGGCAGCCAATACTCGCAATTGGACAGCCGAAGAATCCAATGTCGGAGACCGCTGAAGCATGTCAGCTAAAGTATCGGCTCCAGATCACGGTGCAAACCGCTATTGCCGTTTCGGTTGTGATCTGAGGCCCGCCCTGCCCCCGTTTCGACAGACGTCCAAAATTCGGGCCCTCCAGCATCTCCTCCACCGACATCGAGCAGGGCCACGCCAAACACCAAGTCGCCGAAGAGGGTCTCGGCCCTTAGCGGGCCGTCCCGGCACCGGGCCTCGACGTTCGCCACCAGACCGGCCTCGGCGACATTACCCACCAGGGAGAAGGCCGCCTTCGTCAGGTTCTTCCGCGAAGATGCGACGGATCCGCTTCCAACGCGGCAATGGCAACCAAGACTACTGGCTGTGGGCAAGCCGTCGGAGTGCTCCCTTCCGCTCAGTCCTGAGGCGCTTGAAATATATGTCCGGGAGCACCCCAGCACATCCGGAATGCGGGGTAGGAAAGTTGGCGGGGCGGCGATCATGGAAAAATCGTGGGCAGACCGGTGAATTTTCGCGAATCCGTCCAGATCAGGATCGATCTTCGGATCCGGTCTACGAAATATCGTTTGATTTCAAAGCACTGGGAACAACGCGGTTTGCCTTAACGAAACCATACCCACACACGATGCGTTATTAAAAATATTTTATTAGTGTTGTAATATATTTTTTAACACTTAAAATAAGTTCACTATGAAGATTGATAGGTTTACCTGCTGGGTGCATGAGGTGCCCCGTATGCCGCAGATCACTTGGCGCTTTGGCCTGCCAACCGCCCATGGCGGATTGCCCGAAGGCGAAGGCCCGCGCCTGGCATCGATCCTGATGGAGACCGAATCCGGGGAATCCGGCTTCATCACTGTTGAAATGGGTGATGCCGTGAACGATGTGGTTCGCCGACGTTTCGCGCACTTCATCGGCGAAAACCCGCTGATGACGGAGGCTCTTTGGTCCAGGGTCTGGGAAGTCGACCGAATGGAGGAATTCCATCAGCGGCAGCTCGGTCTCATCGATATGCTGTGCTGGGATATGAAGTCCAGGGTTGCTGGCCTGCCGCTCCATGTCCTTCTCGGCGGATACAGAACATCGATACCCGCCTACGCGTCGACCGCGACCTGGAACGACCTCGCCACATATGAACGCAACATAAAGACATGCCGCGATGTGGGATTCGGAGCCTTCAAGCTGCACGCCTGGGGTCTGGTCAAGGAGGATATCGAACTGATCCGCGCACTGCGCCGCTGGGTCGGACCCGAGACGCCGCTGATGTTCGACGGCTCGGCAGGATGGGACTATGCCGACGCACTCGTGGTCGGAAAGGCATTGCAGGACGAGGGATACCTTTGGTACGAGGAACCGATGCGGGAGTTTCATCTCGGCTCCTACGCAAAGCTAGCCGACAAGCTGGACATTCCGATCCTCGCCGCGGAAACCTCGGACGGCGTCCACTGGAATGCGGCAAGCTGGATCGAGGCCGGCGCCCTCGACATGACGCGGATCAGTTTCCATTTCAAAGGCGGTTTCACCGGCTCGATGAAGATCGCCCAGCTTTCCGACAGCTTCGGAATGCGCGCGCAGGTCCACGGCATGGGCCTCGAGAACGCGCAACTCTGCGGCGCCATCGAGAACAACGATTTCTACGAACAGATCATCTATGACGAGGCGCATATACACACGCTGACCGACCAGGGTGCCATCTCCATTGTGGACGGTCGGTTGAACATCTCGTCCAAGCCCGGAATCGGTCATATCTTCGACCGCGAAAGACTGGACGCCACGGCCATTGCTCGGACCGTGGTCGACACACGCCGGGATTAGGAAACCGTTATGTCGAGCGTGCAGCTATCCGATATCCGCAAGTCCTTCGGCACGGTTGAGGTCATTGCCGGCGTCGACCTGGAGATCAAGGAAGGCGAGTTCATCGTCTTTGTCGGCCCGTCCGGATCCGGAAAATCCACCATGCTGCGCATTCTTGCGGGTCTTGAGGAAGTGACCTCGGGCACGGTGGCGATCGGTGGCAGCGATGTCACCTACGCCGCTCCGTCGGAACGCGGCATTGCCATGGTCTTCCAGTCCTACGCGCTTTACCCGCACAAATCGGTGTTCGAGAACATCGCCTTCAATCTTCGCCTCAACAAAGTCCGCAATGCGCAGGTGAGGACAAGGGTTCACGAAGCCGCCCGTATCCTGAAGCTCACCGATCTGCTGGATCGCAGGCCCAGCCAGCTTTCCGGTGGTCAGCGCCAGCGCGTCGCGATCGGTCGCGCAATTGTCAGGAACCCCGAGGTTTTCCTGTTTGATGAACCGCTGTCGAACCTGGACGCAGCTCTGCGGGTCGAAATGCGGTTTGAGATAGAGAAGCTACACCGCGAAATAGGCGCAACCATGGTTTACGTCACGCACGATCAGGTTGAGGCCATGACGCTGGCCGACCGGATCATAGCCTTCGACAGGGGCAGGATTCAGCAGATCGGAACGCCCCTCGAGCTCTACCGCAATCCCAGCAATCTGTTTGTCGCCGGATTCATCGGATCGCCGCAGATGAACTTTCTCCCGGCGCGTGTCGATGAATCCGGTGCGGCTCGCGTCGATATCGAGCAATCCCGGACCGTCGATCTGGGCGATCGTGAATTCGGCAGACCGATGACCCTGACGCTTGGCGTCCGACCGGAAGCCCTGCGGCTTGCAGACGCCAGCACGGAGGCGGAAGGCACCGTCCGGATTCAGGGCGAAATCGTGTCCCTGGAGCATCTTGGGCATGTGAGCTACGCGCACGTCATCCACGGCGATGCCGCACCTCTTGTCGTGCAGATCGGCGCCGACGCCACACAGGCGCGCGGTGACAGGGTCAATGTCTCCGTTGCGCAGCGCGATATCCATGTCTTCGATGAAGACGGTTTTTCAGTGCGTTAACAGAAATCTTGAAGGAGGAGATCATCCATGAAACTGCAATCACTCATGATCACCGCAACATCCGCATTTCTCGCAACAGGCGTTGCGGGCGCGGAGCCGGTGAAGCTCACCGTCTGGTCCGACACAGCGCGCATCGAACCATTCAAGGCCTTCGACGCCGCACATGACGACATCGATCTGGAAATCGTGACGGTGGCGCCGCCGGATCAGACCGCGAAACTGCAATTGGCGATGCGATCCGGCGACGATGTGCCGGATGCGATCTTCATCGCCGAACTCCAGCAGGTCGCGCAGCTCTCGACGCGCCGGTCCAACTACCTGATGGATCTCAGCGACAAGCTCGACCAGTCCGTTGTCAACAGCTTCCTACCCAATTCACTGTCACCTTGCCAGAGCGGCGACGGCCGCCTGCTTTGCCTGCGCAACGATCTGGCCCATTTCATCGTCTGGTACGACAGGCCGAAATTTGACGAGCTTGGCCTGAGCGTTCCGACGACCTGGGAGGAGTTCGAGGAGATCGGCAAGGTCGCCGCCGCGAATGGATTGATCGTCGGCTCGGGCACACAGCCAACACCGATACTGAACATGTTGATTGCGGGTGGCTGTGAGCCGGGCTTCCTCGTGGAGGGTTCTGACGACACCATCCACGTCGATTTCTCATCGGAAGGATGCATCGCGGCCGCCGCGATGGTTGACCGCATGCGGGAAAACGGCTCGCTCAGCCCGCACGGTCCATTCGAGCCCTCCTTCGTCACGGACGTCAAGGACGGCAAACTTCTGATGTTCAACGGTCCGACCTGGTTCGGCGAGCACGTCATGCGTCCGCTCTACGAGTTGGACTCCGGCATCCTCGCGGCATCCGAATCGCTGAAGTGGGAAGGCCAGACGCAGCCCCAGACCTGGAGCTGGGGCGGAGGTGTATTCGGCGGCCATCGCAATACAGAGCATCCGGACGAAGTCCTTGAATTGATCCTCTGGATGACCACCGACACGGGACTTCAGGGGCGCGCGACGACCATGCCAGCCCATGCAGAGAGTTCATCGGTCTGGCGCGACCGTGTTGCAAGCGATCCGTGGTATGCGGAAAATGACGTCTATGACAAGATGGAAACATCGGCACAGTATGGGCATCCCTCCTACGGAGGTTACCGCTTCGATATCATGGCGGCGTTCTCAAAGATCGACGGCGCATCGGATGCAGGCATTGTCGACAAGCTGCCTGACTATGCAGCCGAGATCGAGAACTCGGCGAAAGTAGCTGGTTACAGGATCGCCAGGTAAGTCAACCGGGGACGCGGTGGCGCACCGCGTTCCCAGCCCAGGGGAGCGCAATGACGCCGCCTCTGACAGAAAATTCCAAGCCGGTTTCGAGCCCTGCGTCGAAGCGCCGGAAGGATCGCTGGTTCATCATTGCGATGCTGTCGCCCTATTTGGCGCTGCTCTTGTTCTTTGGCGTGGCTCCCGTCCTCTATGCACTTTGTCTGAGTTTCATGGACACGATCGACTGGGTGTTCTGGGGCTTTACCAACTACCAATTTGTCCTGCAGGACTATCGTCTGGTCGAGAGCATCACAAACGTGTTCCAATACGTCGCGATCTGGCTGACGATGATGCTTGTGGGAGTCGGTGCACTGTCCTTGATGCTGGACGCCCTGCCGAACCGTTCCGGTACGATCCTGCGAACATCGTTCTTTCTGCCCGGTGCGATCACCTCTTCGGCCATCGTCATTCTCTGGCTATTTCTCCTGGACCCGGCTGTCAGCCCCTATGGCAGCATTTTCGAGGCCCTCGGCTGGGGAAACCGCCAGCAGGTCGTTTCCTCCATGGGCTATCCAATGGTGTTTTCGCTGATGGCTCTTCTTGCCTACTCCGGCGGCTGGATCGTGGTGATCGGCGGGGCGCTGAAAGGCATTTCCACGGAAGTGATCGAGGCTTCGCGGGTGGACGGTGCAAATCAGTTCCAGATCGCCACCCGCATCAAGCTGCCAATGGTCTGGCGCTCGCTTGCCCTGATGACAATCCTGTCATTCGCGAACGGCATTCAGATGTTCGTGGAACCGCAACTCATGGCGCTGGCCGGCCGTCAATATTCAAGGCCGGACTGGTCTGTGAACCAGCTTGCCTTCCAATACGCATTCAATCTCGGCGACTTTGGCGCCTCGGCGGCGATGAGCACCATGCTGCTCGCCGTGGCGATCTTCATCTCGCTCTGCGTCGTCTTCGGAACGCGCTTCTACAGGATGGATTGAGCCATGAAAGTCGGACACAGACAGCTGTCCTGGAATGTCCGCTTCGGTTGGGCCGCCGTCTGGCTGTGTATGGCCATCGCCTTTGTATTTTATGCAACACCCATTGTCTGGATGCTTCTTGCCGCGTTCCGGGACGAGCCAACGCTCTTTTCCAGCGGTCCCTTCAGCGTTGGTAGTATCGAAATGTTCAAGGGGACCTGGCACAATCTGACAACCTACAACGATTTTCAGATAGGTCGTTGGGCCCTGAATTCGGCCATCTATACAATTGGCGGCGTCAGCCTGTCGCTTGTTGCAGTCCTCCCAGCCGGATTCGTGCTTGCGACCTACGATTTCGCGTTCCGCAAGGCAATCCTGGTGCTGACGCTCATAGCGATGATCACCCCGAACACCGTTGTGGCACTGCCCATATTTCTGCAGATGCAGGCTTTCGGCCTGAACAACAGCTATCTGGGAATGATCATCGCCACGGCGTTCTTTCCGTTCGGTGTCTATCTCGCCTACATCTATTACGCCACATCCCTACCCGGTGGATTGATCGATTCCGCCCGCATTGACGGGGCTACCAGATTCCAGGTCTTCAGCCGTGTGGCTCTTCCCCTTTCCACGCCGCTGGTCGCACTGGTGGCCTTCTTCAGTTTCCTTGCGAACTGGAGCAACTACTTCCTGGCCTTCGTGCTTCTTACCAAGGATGAACTCTACAGTCTGCCAATCGGGCTGGCAGTCCTGATCAGCAGTTCAGGTGCGCTAGGCAACGACGTTGCCAGCGACATCCCCATCAACAAGCCGGAGGCCATTGTCGCGGCGCTTCTGGTCATCGCGCCCGTGTTGCTGCTGTTTCTTGTCTCCCAGAAATTCGTCCGTGCGGGAACGCTGTCCGGGGCAGAGAAGGGCTAAAGCGAACGAGGGAAGCGAAGCTGTCTGGAACACAGACAATACGATGCCATCTTTGCGCAAACCTGATCAACTGCCTGTACAGGAGTTTTGATGGCGGTTTCCACTAGTGTCCCAACGTTGAAGCATAATGTATGTGTAATATATTGATATTAGTTTGTTTTTTGATGATTTGAGGTGTCACCGACTTGAACTCCAACCGGGTGTCCCGCAGGGCTGGGCCATGAATCCAGCAAAAGGGAGGCCCGGAAGTGTATTCTGGCAAGCTCGTTTTCGGCCAGGTCATGGATCATCTTCCATGGCATAGGTTTCGCCGCTGCGTCGAGCGTTACGGCGGAAATCACAAGATCAAGTCCTTCAGCTGCAGTGATCAATACCGCTGCATGGCGTTTGCGCAGCTGACCTATCGGTCTTCCCTGAGGGATGTCGAGGTCTGCCTGCGGGCCCAGTCATCCAAGCTCTATCACATGGGTATCCGGGGCGGTGTGGCGAGGAACACCCTTGCCAACGCCAATTCCACCCGGGATTGGAGGATCCATGCCGACTTCGCCCAGCACCTGATCCACAAGGCCCGGCACCTTTCCGACGACAGTCACGGTCCCGACCTTGAGAGCACCGTCTACGCGCTGGATTCGTCGACCATCGACCTGTGCCTGTCCCTTTTCCCCTGGGCCCGTTTCCGCAGGACCAAAGGTGCCGTCAGGCTGCATACGCTGCTTGACCTCAGGGGCAACATCCCCGCATTCATCCATATCACCGACGGCAAGGTCCATGACGTCAACATTCTGGACATCATCGCTCCGGAGCCCGGGGCTTTCCATGTCATGGACCGGGCATATCTCGACTTCAGCCGCCTGCACCGACTTCACCTCAACGGCGCCCATTTCGTCCTGCGGTCCAAGACCAACACAAGGCTCCGCCGCCTGTACTCGAACAGGGTCGACCGGTCCTCCGGCGTCATCTGCGACCAGATTGTCCGGACCGACGGTGTTGGGACGGCGAAGGAATACCCCGACAAGCTGCGGCGCATCAAGTATGTCGACCGGGAACGGGAACGGACCCTTGTGTTTCTGACCAACAACTTCATTCTTCCGCCACACACCATCGCCGACCTGTACCGGGCGCGCTGGCAGGTGGAGCTTTTCTTCAAGTGGATCAAGCAGCATCTCAGGATCAAGTCCTTTTTCGGCACCTCAGAGAACGCCGTGAAGAGCCAGATCTGGATCGCCGTCCCTGTCTACCTGCTGGTCGCAATCATCCGCTCGAGAAGCCGGTTGGACATCAGCCTCCACACAATGTTACAGATCTTGAGCCTCACCATGTTCGAGAGAACGCCTCTAAATCAAATACTTACCAGGACGCCGAACAGAAACAATCCTCCCGGTGCCGATAACCAATTGAATCTATTTGATTAACGTTGGGACACTAGTGGGCGGTTTCGTTCTTGGAGTCCCTGCCGCGGCGTTGCGACCGCCAGGATGTTTCCTACGTCTGGGCCTTACGGGAAGACGACCGCTCGGTAGATCGAAGATTCAAAATGCCTGCGCAGGCACCGGGAAGCGCCCTCGAGGTCATTTGCCTCGATCCGCTCGAACAGTTCCAGATGTTCCCTGCCCGCTTCAAGCAGATTGTTCTCATACGCCGTCGTTCCCTGAATGGCGCGCACCATGCGGATGTTCTGCTGCAGACGGTTATGCGTCGCCAGTATCGACTTGTTACCGAGAGCACTGACAAAACTGAAATGAACGAACTGATCGAGAGCAACAAAGGCCTCGATGGCTTCCATGTTCCGTTTGCCCTTGTCCATCGAAGCCATGACGGTCTTGTGGCGGTCTCGGACTGCGGCAAGCCAGCCGTCCGGAACATTCGCGACAAAGGCCCGCAGGGCCTCGATCTCAATCAGAATTCTGAACTGGTAGTTCTCCCGCACAAACGACAGCTCCGGATTTATGATGGTTATGCCAGACCGTTGCTTGACCTCTATCAGCCCGTATTCCTCAAGCAGTACCAGCGACTCCCTCAACGGCGACAATGAGACGTCGAGAAAATCGCACAACTGAGCCTGGGTGAGCGTCGTGCCGGGACGCAAACGACCGTTCCCCACGGCCTCCACGAATTTTTCAAATCCGATATTCGGATGCTTGGGCAGTTCGTCTATCGACGCCGGTATGAGGATTCCCTCCAATGTCGTGTGCGCCATATCAGCTGTCTCCGGCATTTGAGCAGAGCCTATAACCGAGGAAATCGATTTCCCACTTCGCCCCCTCTCAACGCTCCGTCCCAGGCGCGATCACGAAATCGAACTCCACATCCCAGAAGAAGGGAGCATCAAAACCCATTTCGTCTATGCGCACCGGATCGTCGATCCTGTTGAACGTTGCAAGGAGGCTCTCCTTCACGCCAAAGACAGCATCACTGTGGATATAGGGATCGTCAGGGTCGAATATGTGCGTCGTAAGCTCATCATGACCTTCAGCGCTGATAATGTAGTGCAGATGCGCCGGCCGATATGGATGCCGACCAAGTTCGGCCAGCAGTGCCCCTATCGGACCGTCATCAGGAATTGGATAGTATTTTGGTTTCACGCCCCTGAACCAATACCTACCATCCGCTCCGGTTCGGAACACGCCCCTGAGGTTGAAATCAGGCTGATAGCCCTTCTGTTGGACATCGTAAAATCCTTCGTCATTGGCTTGCCAGACATCGATTCGGGCCCCCTGAACCGGATTGCCATCCACATCGAGAATCCGGCCATGGACCACCATTGGCTCGCCCTTGCCGTCAAGGCAGATGTTCGCACCCATCTCGTATTCCGGTGTCCCGTCTATGTGAAACGGACCAAGCACCGTGTTCTCGGATGCACCGGTGGGTCGGCGGGAGTTGATTGCGTCGACCAACATGGACACACCCCAGATGTCGCTCATCAGAACGAACTCCTGCCGCCAATCATCGCATTTGTGACCGACGTCCGTAAGAAACCTGATCGCCTCGAACCATTCTTCCCGAGTCGGCTCGATTTCCTTGACCGCCTCATGCAGCTTGCGGATCACCACCTCCATCACTTCACGGAGACGCGGGTTCCTCGCATCCCGCATCCGGTCAACGACCACCTCCGCTGAGTTCTCCTCAGTGAAATAACCAGGACTCTGTGTCATGTACCCTTTCCCTATCTCGCGAGCACGGCGATCAGGACACGCTTGAGTTCGTGCTTCGGATCGTCTGCCATCTCCTCAATCCGCCATGCCACATGTTGATCCGGACGAACGAGGATGCAACCGCTGTCGGAGATTTCCGATGCCCGGGCCCAATCGCCAACGTGGTCGACATAGGTCTGGCGAGGACCGATGATGTGGCAGCGAATCGGGATTCCGAATTCCGCTGCCATCCGTCCGGCTGCAACTGTCCATGCCTCACCACCAATTCCGGTGAAGATGGCAAACCGACCCTGCCCACAGAGATCGAGGGTAGAGACCTGCGCACCCGTGTCGTGATCGAATACCCACACGTGAGGCAAACGCGCGCCCGGCCATGTGGTCGGTTGGTAATGCAGTTCGGCATCAAGCTCGAACGCGGGCTCCATCTGCCCGTCAGTCACCACAGCATCGGACCGATAGCGCTGGTTCATCTCGACCCCGTGGGCGTCGAACTCATACTTCTTGGACTCGAGGGCCTTCCGAATCGCTGCCCGTTGCTCTTCGGCCTCCGGAGTGGTGTCGGTTCGCGCCCGCATACTTGCCTTGATCTGTTCAATGTCAGTTCCACCGGTCATGCCCAACGCCTCGAAAATCGGCCCGAATTCAGCAATTGACTGGTTCGCTCTCGTCACGATCTGTTTCGCCACCGGCGCACGTTCCGCGGAATAACTGTCCAATAGCCCGGGGCCCGCCTGACCCTTGGCCACCGCGGCGAGTTTCCATGCCAGATTGAACGCGTCCTGAATCGACGTGTTGGAACCCAGACCATTTGACGGCGGATGTCTGTGCGCGGCATCACCCATTATGAAAACACGCCCGTTCTGCATATGGGTCGCGTACATGTTATTGACGGTCCAGGTGTTCGCGGAAAGGAGTTCTATCTCAAGTTCGGGATCGCCGACAAGTTGGCGGGCGACGCTCGTGGCAAACTCCGCGTCCACCTTCGGTGCCGGTTCATTGATGTCATAGCCCCAAACAATCAACCACTCGTTCCATGGACGCACCATCCGAACAAGGCCCATGCCAATGCCACCGACATTCGCCCCCGGCTGCATTATCCAGTAGAGGACCGATGGACGGTGGGCAACGTATCTCGACAGGTCGGCGCGGAACAGGATGTTCATCGAACCGCCGACACCCATCCTGCCTTCGAATGGAAGACCCGCCTGCTCCGCAACCAGGGAGTTGCCACCATCCGCGCCAACCAGATACCTCGACCGAACCTGGAACTCACGCCCCGATAACCGGTCACGCAGCGTTGTCGTAACGCCGTCAGTGTCCTGCCGGTGACTCAGGTACTCGGTCGACATCCTTCCCTGAGTGCCGCGCGAGCAGGCAGTCTTGAACAGTAGCGGTTCCATGTAGGTCTGCGGAAGATCGTTCATATGGCAAGGGGAACTCAGCCTGTGCTCCGCCCGACTGAGCGGATGTTTCCCCCAGGACTTCATCCGTCCGATCTCCTCGCCGGCCAGGCTCTCACAGAACACGTTCTCTCCCATCAGGTCCTGTTCGGTGGCATGCATATATGCCTCGTCCTCGACCTCGCGGCCGAGGTCGCGGAGCACCTCCATCGTCCGCTGGTTGGTGATGTGCGCACGCGGCGTGTTCGCCAGCCAGCGATAACGGTTAACCACCATGTTCTCGATGCCGTAACTTGACAGAAGCGCCGCCGTAGCCGACCCAGCGGGCCCGGTGCCTATGATCAGGATGTCAGTCGTGATTTCAGCCATCGTCAGTCTCCGATGATTGCGTTTCCGTCCGCACCAGCCGTCGCCGGACTGGTATGAGTTCAATGCCGGTCCTGTCTGTGAACAATCCCCAGAGCCCACGCGGAGCGAACAGCATCACGGCTATACCGATCAGGCCGAGCAGGAGTAGGTACCAGCTTCCGTGATCCGACAGAAGATTCTGCAGGACAAGAAAGACAATCACTCCAAGGAGTGGTCCTTCAATGGTTCCGATTCCGCCGATCACCACAATGAAGATCACGTAGGCAGTCCAGTCGAGCACGCTGAAAGCGGCGTCAGGAGATATTCTGGCCTTCTGCAGGTAGATGAGTCCGCCAGCAAGTCCGGTGCCGAGCGCTGCCATAAGGAAGACCGTCCACTTCATTGCGCCCGGATCGACTCCCACCGACCGCGCCGCCGCCTCATTGTCCCGGACAGCGGCCAATGCGAGGCCGCGACGGGTCCGCAATAGCCAGCAAATTCCACCAATTGTCAGGACGGCAAGCAAAAGCGCAAGCCAGTAGGCGAGAATGTCGCGCGCGGCGGATGTCTTCACGTCAAGAAACGCCTTGATGGCATCGACGAACCACATATCCCGGATCGCATCCCGGGGAAGGGATGTGCCGGTACCCCCGCCTACCTGCTTCCATTGCGCAACCGAAAGGCGCACAATCTCAGCGATGACCCAGGTTCCGATCGCGAAATAGGCACCCTGGAGGCGGAATGCGAAGAATGCGGTCGGAACTGCGAGAACCAGAGCGGCAAGACCGCCAAGCAGGATTGCCGGTACCGGATCGAGACCCCACAGAATCACCGCGCCAAACATCGCATAGGCGCCGATTCCCACAAAAGCCTGCTGGCCGACCGAAACCAGGCCACCGTAGCCTGCAAGCAGGTTCCACCATTGGGCAAGCACGGCAAGCGTAAGGACAAAGAAGAGGTCCTGGATCAGACTGCGCCCCGCGAAAACAGGCAGGACAATCGCAACCACGACGAGGGCGATCGCCAGAACTCCGGCAATTCGCGAAACGCGTGTATGGATCTCCGCGGCGTAGCGCATCAATCCACGGCCCGTGGCAGAAGGCCGCGTGGGCGGACCAGCAGCACGACCAGGAATGCGATATGGCCAGAAAGTATCTGCCATTCAGGATTGATCGCGGCTCCAACCGTCTGCGCAACGCCAATGATGATTCCGCCGAGCAATGTTCCCCAGAGCGATCCAAGCCCCCCGATGATCACCGCCTCAAACGCATAGATGAGTCGCGCCGGACCAATGGTCGGATCGAAATTCGCCCGCATGCCGAGATACAGTGCGGCGACCGTCACCACGACCATCGCGATTCCGGTCGCTACCGCGAAAATATGTGCTGGCCTCACACCCATCAGGCTGGCCGTCACCGGGTCGTCGGAAGTGGCGCGAAAGGCGCGGCCCAATCCGGTGCGGTAGAACAGCTGGTTGAGTACCAGAATGACGGCGACTGCTGACACGAAACAGAGTAGCGGCATCACGCCGACGTTGATTGGTCCCAGTGCGATCGATGCCGTCTCGAGCGCTCCTGCTCCGATGCGCCGACTATCAGCCGAAAACCCTTCCAACAGCGCGTTCTGAAGCGCGATGGACAACCCAAAGGTGACAAGTAGCGGTGGCAGGATGTCCTCACCAAGCGTACGGTTGAGAACGAACCGCTGCAGTAACCATCCAAGCGCAAACATCACCGGAGCGGCAACGGCTGCGGCGAGAAAGGCGTTCAGGCCAAGAAGCGATACGAGGATCAGGATAATGTAGGCGCCGAATACAATGAGATCGCCATGCGCGAGGTTAACCAGCCGCATTATGCCGAATACCAGGCTCAATCCGGCAGCGAACAGTGCATAGAGTCCGCCAAGGAGCACTCCCTGCACCACCGTATCCAGCCAGATCATGCGACCTTCTCGCCGAAATATGCTGCATGGATTCGTTCACGCGAGATTTCCGATGGCTTTCCTGTGAGCGTGACACGGCCCTCCAGCATACAGTAGACCCTATCCGAGACCTTGAGCGCCTGGTTGATGTCCTGTTCCACAACGATCACCGAGGCGCCGGATTCCTTGATCCGCGGCAACGCGGCGTAGATGTCACGAATGACCACGGGTGCCAGGCCGAGACTGATCTCATCGCAGAGCAGTACCCGCGGATTCGACATCAACGCCCGACCGATCGCCACCATCTGCTGCTGTCCGCCGGACAATGCCGTTCCCGGGTTCATCCGCCGTTCCCTCAGGACAGGGAAGAGATCATAGACCGTCTCCAGCCCCCAATATCCATCAATATCCCGGCCATAGGAGCCAATCTGCAGGTTTTCCTCGACGCTCAGTGAAGGAAAGAGCCTGCGGCCTTCCGGGACCATGACAACGCCAAGTGCCATGATAACGTCGGCGTCAAGATGCCCGATATGCGCACCGTCAAATGTAACTGAGTCAGGATTGTTTCGGATAACGCCGGAGATCGAACGAAGAAGTGTCGTCTTTCCCGCTCCGTTCGCGCCAATTATGGCAACCGTCTCACCCTGCGCCAGGCTTATGTCGACGCCGAACAGTGCCTGGAAATCACCGTAGAACGCCGTCAGTCCCGAAGTGGCCAATAGAGCCATCAGACCTCGAGTCCCAGATAGATTTCCCGCACTTCACTGCTGGCCATGATCTCTCCTGGATCGCCAATGCCAATGATACGGCCGAAATCAAGCACGACCAGCCTTTCGACCACTGATGTCAACGCATGCAGCACATGTTCGATCCAGACAACCGTGACTCCCCGGCCATGTATCCGTCGAATGGTTGCGATCAGGGACTGGCATTCACCTTCGGTCAATCCGCCAGCAATCTCGTCAAGCAGCAGAAGTTTCGGGGCAGTGGCCAACGCGCGCGCAAGTTCCAGACGCTTTCGCTCCAGAAGGGGCAGGGTCCCGGCAGGCATATTGGCCCGTTCCATCATTCCGGTCTCTTCCAGTATTCCGGCACAGCAGTCGGTGACTTCCGCTTCGCCCAGATTACGGCCGAATGTCCCAGCGACGACCAGGTTCTCGAACACTGTGAGAGTCTCGAATGGTTGAGGGATCTGGAAAGACCTGCCGATTCCAGCAAGCGTCCGCTGCATCGGTGGAGTCCCGGTGATGTCCTCGCCATCAAACTCGATACTTCCGGAATCTGGCATGAGATTACCGGTGATGAGATTGAAGAGCGTCGACTTCCCGGCACCATTGGGACCAATGATCCCCAGCGCCTGACCTTCAGGCACATCAAACGTCAGGCCATCAGCGACAGGAAGGGCTCCAAAGGACTTGTTGAGGTTTCTTAGCCGGAGAAGCACCATGTCCATCCCAATTGCGCGGGCCGACATCCGCTGGCCCGCGCGATCTTCCTGTCAGGTCAGGAGATTGCCTCCATGGCACCACCGGTGGGAATGTTCGGGGCGGTCTTGTTGTCAACGATGACCAGATCATAGCCTCCGCCATCCTTCAAACGCCACTGTCCGCCGACCAACGGAGTCTTCGCAACGTTTCTGGCGGCGAAAGGTGGTAGGCCCTCTCCGCTCCAGGAAACCTGCCCAACGATCGTATCAAGACCCGTCGCCGCGACAGCCTCCGCGACCTCGTCACCATCGCTCGTGTCCGACACCCGACCCATCACGTCATGCGCCACCTCGAACAGCGCATGAACGAAACCAATCGGTTGGGTCCATTGACGTCCGGTCGACTGCTCATACCCTGCTGCGATGTCGCCGGCCGACGCACCGTCCAATGACGAGGCAAAGGGATGTGAGGGCGACCACCAGACTTCCGAAGAAAGGTTATGGCCAGTTGCCCCCAATGCCTCCACCGCCTGCGGGAACAGGATCGCCTTGCCGACCGAAGCGGCCTTCGGCGTGTATCCCTGCTGTTTGGCCTGCGTCCAGAAGGTGGTGAAATCCGGCGGAATCACAACGCCCGTCACGATATCGGCCTCGGCCGCCTTGAAAGCGTTGATCTGGGCGGTGAAGTCATCGGTGAGGTTCTGGTAGCGGCCGGTGTCGGTCAGGCTGTAGCCGAGTTTCTCAAGCGCCGGAGGGAAGCCCACCACAGGATCACCCCAGGCATTCCCATCTCCGTCGTTGGGAAACAACGCTCCTACGGACCTGTTCGTGTTGAGCTGTCCCCACATATTCGTGAAGACCGCGATCACATCCTCAAGTCCCCAGAAGAAGTGGTAGGAATAATCGAATGGGGTCCATGATCCGGGATCGCCAGGATTGCCTTGCTGACCGATGAAGTACGGTTGCCAAGGCGCCACTGTCGACACGCATGGCACTTCCTCGACCTCGCAGGTTGTGGCGACCGGGTTTGTTGTCTCTGGCGTTGAAGCCACCAGCATCAGATTGACCGCGTCATCGACGATCAGTTCCTTTGCCACTTCGGCGGCCCGGTTGGGATTGGACTGGCTATCCTTGACGATCACCTCAAAGTCGTCTCCGGCGGCGGCAAGGAACGTGTCGATGATGAACCGATCGGCCTCGGCAAAGGCGGCGAGTGGCCCTGACTGCGGGCTGACATAACCGAGTCTGATCCTTGCACCTTGCGCGAGGGCCGGCGCAGCCAGACCACCAGTGGCAACCGTCATCGCGGTTGCGGCAGACGACTTCAGTAGTCTACGACGTGTGAGCATTGATTGATCCTCCTTGAAGAAAACTGTCGTTCAGCTGCTCGGCGCGGTTCCGCTCCAGGCGTCCTGAAGAAGCGCTCGCAGCCCCTCCCGGGACACATCACGTGGGTTCCAATAGGGATTTCGGGTCGCAAGTTCGCTGGCACGGTCTAGGTCGCACTCAGCCATGCCAAGTTCCCTGAGGGATCGTGGCGCACCGATGCCTCCTGCAAATTCCCAAATCGCCCTTCCCGGACCATCACCCCCGAGTACGTCCTCCACAGGCGCAAGAAGTTCAGGTACCGAGACAGCGTTGTAGGCGATCGCATGGGGCAGGACCACAGCATGGACCTGCGCGTGGGGAAGATCGAAGGATCCTCCCAAGGTATGGCAAAGCTTGTGGTGAAGCGCCATGCCGACGCGGCCCAGCACGGCACCGCAGGCCCAGGCACCCCGAAGGGTTTCCTCCCGTGCGGAGAGGTTGCCGGGATTCTCCAGCACTTCTGGAAGCGATTCCGCGAAGGCTCGCAAACCTCCAACCGCAAGTCTGTCGGTTTCCCCGTTCCGGTCCCTCGAATAGAGAGCCTCCGCAGCATGTGCCATTGCGTTCAGGCCACTGGTTGCACTCAGCTCCCTCGGCAGGCTTACGGCGAGTTCGGGGTCGTAGATCACTACATCGGGCAGGACTCTGGAGTCGGTCAGCGTCGACTTGACGCCAGCTTCCGTCTGGCCAAGGATCGGTGTCGCCTCACTGCCTGCATACGTGGTCGGAATGACAATCTGCGGAAGGCCCGACCGAAGTGCCAACGCCTTACCCAACCCTGTCGTCGAACCGCCGCCAACAGCGACGAAGCTGTCCGCCTGCACCGAACGGGCGTGCGCCAGAGCCTCTTCGGTGGTCTCAACCGGGGTGTGCATCGCGGCGCGTGAGAAAACGCCGGCCACCCTGCCACCAAGGTCCCCTGCTAGGTCGAGTGCGATACCGGATTGTTCCGGCGTCGACAGGACCAAAGCCCGGCGACGGCCGATCTCCCCCAACTCCTCGGAAATCGAATGACGCAGACCCGCGCCAAAGCGCACCTTCTGGGTAGTGGCGGCGGGAATGTCGAGGGGCATATTCGATTCCTTGATGGCAGCTTTTTCGGGACCGAGGATAGCATTTTGATTTGACGTCTTGATCGAATTGCGCAGGCTTTATATAGCCTGCCGTTATGAAATTCGATCCTCGACATCTCGAGATCCTCGCCGCCATCGTGGATCAAGGCGGCCTGACGGAGGGCGCGGTCGCCTTGGGCAAGTCACAGCCGAGCGTATCGCGCTCGGTCGCAATGCTTGAGAAGCGGGTCGGAGCCCAACTGTTCGAACCACAACGCAGACCATTGCGCCCCACGGAAATTTGCCTTGCGCTTGCCGATGCGGGCCGAACCATCCGTACCGCAAATGAGACCGCGGGCAGAACTGTCGTCAACTATCACAGTGGTCGCGGTGGCGCCGTGAGGATTGCCGGGACACCGATCTTCATGGATGGTGTGGTATCAGCAATGATCGCCGAGTTTCAGTCCCAGAATCCGGATGTCCGCATTGACCAGAGTTATGGGTACATCGCCGAACTGATTCACCAGCTCGGTAGCGATACATTGGATCTTGCGATCCTTCCGATTCGGGACGCTGAGGTGCCGGAAGGCTTGAGGTTCACCCAGATACTCCAGGGCCGCAATGTCATTGCCTGCCGGATTGGCCACCCACTGGCGCGCAAGTCACCGCTCCGCCTCAAGGACATAGCCCCCTATCCCTGGATTGCCCCTCCGGCCGACAGCCCACTCTATCACGACCTGCGGGCCGTGCTGTTCAGCATCGGCATGCGGGACTTCAAGATCAGCTTCACCGGCGGGTCACTCAGTGCCGTAACAAACATCCTGTCAGGCTCCGACGCGCTGACCGTGCTTCCGTATTCGGTGGTATTCATGCTGCGGCGGGAAAACCGTCTGGAAGCCCTGCCGGTCAGGATCGGGGATCCAGACCGCAATCTGGGAATGCTGGTCAATGCAGAGATTCGGGCAAAGCCAGTTGTGCGCCGTCTGGTGCGATTCATCGCCAGTGAATTCGTTGGCCTTGCCAACATCATCACCCATCATGAGCGGAATGTTCTGTGGCGATAGCCACTGCGGGCGCGGACCGAATCATTCTTCCCGGAGAAGTTTTGAGAACCTCTCGAAAATCCGATCATTTGCCGCGATGAATTGCCCGGACTGGAGTGGCTTCCCGTCCGGTGACAGGGCCTCAACGAATCCACCCGCCTCCTTTACGAGCAGAATCCCTGCGGCCATGTCCCACGGCTTCAACCTGCGCTCCCAGGCTCCATCGAATCGTCCCGCAGCCACATACGCTAGGTCGAGCGCAGAGGATCCCGTCGAGCGCACGCCTGAACAGCCAGGGGAAACCCTCCCGACATCGCGCATTTTTTCCCGCAGTTCGGGAAAGGCGGCAAATGGAAGTCCCGTAGCGAACAGCGCCTGCTCCATCTGACGCCGACCCGACACTCTGAGACGGCTCTGGTTCATCCATGCGCCCTGCCCCTGCTCGGCGATGAACATCTCATCCCTTGTCGGGTCGTAGACGACGCCCGCAACTATGGATCCCTTACGCTCGAGCGCGATCGAAACCGACCAATGAGGCAGACCGTGAAGGAAGTTGGTCGTTCCGTCCAACGGGTCAACGATCCAACGACGTGTTGGATCCGCGCCTTTAGCTGCTCCACCTTCCTCCCCTAGCCACCCATAGTTCGGTCGTCCTCCGCGAAGTTCTTCCTCAATGATCTTCTCCGCCGTGATATCCGCACGGGTCACAAAGTCACCAGCACCCTTGACGGACACCTGCAGGTTTTCGACTTCACGAAAGTCCTTTGCCAATGAACGCCCAGCCCTGCGGGCTGCCCTGATCATGAGATTGAGGTTTGCGCTTCCTTGCATTGCTCTGGCTCCCATCTCCGTTGCCGGGCTATAGGCTGTAACCTCAGACGGCTCCAAGTGCCACGTTCATTCGTGACCGCAACAGTCTCTTTGACCCGTCGACATGGCTCGTTGGGCCTGCGGACCTCCCAAATCCCCTGTATCTACCTTCAGAAATCCAGCACTCTGACTGCGATCATCCATTGAGTCATATTTGGCATACCAGCATTGGCCTTGGATCCGAACTGGGGCTGACTTCCGACCTCCACTGCGAAGCCCCCGCACCTGTCGCCGGTGTCCTGAAAGCAAGGTCCGAGCCTGACCTTCTGACCCAAGAGGTCAGAAATCCCCTTAAGGATTTATTTTCTTTCATTATCAATATGTTGTAAAAGATCAGCGAAATTTCCCGTAGACTCGCCTGCGCTGGATCGGCCCTCCTGCAGCGAAACAGGCGAATGCCGTGCAGGAAGATGTGCGATGAAAGGGCCACCAACCATTCGACGTCCCGATTGACACCATCGCAGTTCCGGGCGATGGGATCGTTCGACATTGTTGCGATGGCCCGCGGACGGATGTATCCGAACGGCATGTCCGCCAACATCGAGACCGAAGCCCTACATATCTCTCCAGTCGCCATCCTTGCGGGAATCGGAAGCCTTGACCGCCGTTCCCTCTGCAACCTGATTGCCTCGCTTGAAAAGGCCAACATGGTTTCCATCTCGGCGGAAGCCGTTCGTCTTCCGGCGCGAAAGCTCAACATTGAACTGAAGCGGATGGCAGACTCCGTCAACGAGGCAGCCGACGTGCTTTGCGGGTCCGGCCAAAGTGACCACGCGCTGCGGCACCGACTGTGGCGGCGAATGAACGACGCCCTGAATGTCCGGGACGGCCCGCCTCTCTCGAGCCGGACCGCCCGGGAAAATTCCGCAGCCCTGGCACTGCGCACTTCGGAGCGGCTTTCGCCTGCCTTGCACGAACGGCGCAGGCGTGAGTCCCAAACAGGTCGCAAAGATGCATCCTTGGGCAGCAGGCTGAAGCGCGCGGTTTCTGGCACCTCCCGGAGGGTTCAGGCCTTTGCCGGAAAGACAGACCTGGTTCCCTTTCCGGAAATCGTGCGGGACGAGATGCTGGAATTCCTTGCGAACGATGACATCATGAGCAGGTTCGCGGAGCAGGCGGATACGGACGCACGGGCCGCGGTCGAACAGACCCGCAAGGCGGCCCAGACCGCGATTGCCGGTGGGCTGGGCTGGGCGGCATTTGCCGGAATCGTCGCAAACGCGGGCTTTGCCCCCTACATTCTCGCGGCACAGCTGAGCGCATGGATCCCGCTGGTCAGCGGCCCTGTCCTAGTCTCCTTTCTTTCCGTTCTGGTCAACCCCGTCACGCTTCTGGCAGGCATCGTCGCAATGGGTTACGTCGGCGGCGGGCGTATGGTTTCAGTGGTCCGCGGTCAGATCGCGGCGCGTTATTGCGTGTTGTTGAGCTTCCAGGGTATGGATGGGCGGAGTCCTGCGATGGCCGGATTCCTGACGGACATGCGGCGATGTGTCAGCGACCCACCCGGAACTTTCCCGCATGCGAGCAAGGACGACCTCGAACGGTGGAGCGGAATCAGGGAATGGCTGCCGGACGGACTGCCTTCAACCGCCGGGAGTCCACCAGCACCCTTCGATGTTCCGCTTACCCGACCAAACCCGAAAGCGCACCCGGACATTGCCGCTGACGGCATCGGGACCCTCGCGGTCGGCGCAGTCACGGCGGGTGAAATCTACTGGCACGCCGCAGCGATCGACCAACGTGTGCTGAACGCCGCCGACTTCTCAAGATCCGCGGATCTGGGTGATCCGTTGGAATTCGCCGTCCACGCCCGACAGTTTGCCGAGCACGGCGCGGACTACGCGTTGCGTGGCTATACAGCAGAACAGATCGTGCTTGACCACCTTGTATCACTTGGCCACCATGTGGACCTCCCGGCGACGGGCAACACGCCGGGATACGACCTGCTCGTGGATGGAACACCGGTGCAGGTGAAGTGCGGCGAGAGCGTCTCCCTGCTCAGGGAACATTTCGAGAGATTTCCCGACATCCCGATCATCGCCAACCCTGAACTGGCCGAGGCGGCGAAGGAACTGGATGCTCGCTGGTCATATCTGGTGAGCAGCCTCCCGGGTCTTGACATGCAAAGCGTCAGCGACCTGGTTGACGCGACCCTTTCGCACGCCGGGGAGATCACGGACCTTGACGTGATCGGTTTTGGTCTTGCGGGCGGTTGGGCGCGCGGCGGATACGAGGTCTGGAAGGGAAGGATACCTGTTGAAGATCTGCCGGCATGGCTTGTCATTGACGGAATTGCGCGAGGTGGGCTTGCAACCGCAGGCTTGGCCGCGGGGACCTGGATGGGATTGGTTGCAATCGGTCCAGCCGGTGCGGTCATACTTGGCCCAGCAATTGCCCTGTCGTTCATGCCGGGCACTCCGAGAGCACGTGAGTTCATGGAAAGTGCCTTGAGGAAGGAATGGCATGACGGGCTCAAGCTGCTCGGTTCAGAACTGCTGGGCGCACTGGCAGCGGCTCTCGAGAGGCGCATAGGTTTCCTGAAGCGGCGCCAGATGGAGATCGAAGCCCGCTGCGGCTGCGGTTCCCACCCGCTGGCCGAATGGTGCATCCAGCGCGGATTCGAAGATCTGCTCAGCGCCGTTGAGATCCGCCTTGCGCTTGGGAAGGCTCCGACCGACCAGCTTCATTGCATCGAACTGGAAGTCAAGGCCGCTCGCGCCGCCCCTGCCGACCCGGCGGTCCTCGCTGCCCGCAGGCGGTTGACCAAGCATCTCGACGAATGTCCATCGTTGAAGGATGCGATTGAATCCCGATTCACACAGATGAAGAAAGCGGAATTTCGCTGAATTGGCTGAACTCAGGACCATGGTTCGTGCGGCTGGGAGGGCGTGGTTCCATTGCAACAGACGCTGCCCTGACGGTGCCCTGCAGACCGTGGATGATTGGCGTTCCCTGCCGATGCGTTTCAGCGGTTTTGGAAAGCGCGTGATTTCGGCTCGAAGCCGCGTCTTTCTGTGCGCGATGTTGGCCCAGTCGATTCACCACTGACGGCCTGCAGGAGTCGTTGCATGGTTCAGGCCGGCGTTTCAGGCTAGCCAACCCCTCCTGCCGGATCGGACTCCGAAACGTCACGGCACGATTCCCTCAATGGGATCGTGCGATGGCAAAGGGAACGATCCTGGCAAGAGAGCGGAACGTCTGCGTGCCCTACAGCATGAAGTCGTGCTTGGTCAGTTCCGCCGCTTTGGCCAGACCTATACTCCGTGCCCTATTGTTCAGGCAATCCCCCTGGTCGGCGCTTGTGCGCGATGTTGCGTTCAGGCCAGAAATTCCCACCGGTGAGATTCCGGTCCGGTTTCCGGCGTGGCGCGGGCGTCGGCGGTGGATCCGGGCGGAATCCGGGCGTGCGGGAGCGTCCGGCGGCGTTCCGGCGGAAAGAAGGGATGTGTCGCGGGTCTGCCCTGGGGCGGTTCGGTCGGGCGTTCAGGCGCGCCCGGGCGCCCCGCCCCGCGGCGGCGACCGTCCGGACGGTCCGGCGACGGCCAGGGCCGCCGCCGCGTGCCCGTGGGTCAGGGCGGGGTGGAGGGTCCGCCAGTCGGGGACCGGCAGGTCGTGCAGGCATTGCCGGGTTCCCTCCCGGAGGCACCCCGTCCGCCCCCTCGCCCCGGCGCGGCGGCGAACGCCCTGCGGGAGGCGGCCCCGGTCCGGGCCGTGGGGAAGGCGGGCATCACCGTCATGGCGGGCACGGTGTTCAGGCGCCGCTTTCCGTGCCCGAAGCCGGTCCCGGAGCGATGGCCCTGGTTCCCCAGCGTGCCGGGGTCCCGTTCCCTGTCCGCCATCGGGACCGGGCGGCGCGCGTGACCGGCATGGGGCTGCCGCCGTCCACGGGAAGGTCGGTGACCCAGGGGAACCCCTTCCGTTTCCCCCCGCCCCGGTGGGTCGGGCCGTCCGGGCCGCGGTGGCGCCTCGCGATGCATTTCCTCCTGGTGACCGTCTCCCGGTATCCGGTGACGCTGGCCCCGATGTCGGGATGGGAGGCGCTGGCCGGCGCGCCGTCCGGTGGCGCAGTTCGTGCAGGGTGCCGTCGGCACCGGTGAACCGGGCCGCGCGGGTGTCGGGGCTGGCGGCGGGGCTGGCGAACGGCAGCGCGTGGTCGCCGGGTCTCCCCCCGGGGACGGAGCGGAGGCCGTGCCGCCGCAGGCGGGCGATGTGGGGTCCGCTGGACGCGGGGCCGTCCTGCGGGACGATGGCCTTCAGGCGCCGATGCCCGCGCCGGAGGTCGTCGACGGACCGCGCCGCGGCGTTGCGCTGGCGGTCGTTCCTCCTGTCCCCGTCGGTCCTGGCGGTCGGCTCCGGGGCCGGCGGCGGCACCTCCCGGCGGTCGGGATGGCGGACCACGGCGGCGGGCATGCCGTGGGAATGGCCCTTCGACCCGTCACTGCGGCTGGCGAGGCGGCAGTGGTGGCGGTGGACGGATTCCGGGCCGAATGGCCGGTGCCGTTGACCGGGATCAGGCAGTGGCCGTCGAAAACCGGCTGGTCCCCGGCACCCTGCCGCGCCGCAGCCTCGCGGACAGGGTCCCGACGCCGGTGGCGGCTGCCTGGGGCCGGCCGTGCCGGGGCGTCCGCGCATGGGGGGGGTCGCAGGGCGCCGCCGCGGTCCCGGACAGCGTCCGGAGGTTCCCGCGGACGATGGCGTCCCTGCGGCTGTCCCTGCCGGACGGCGGGAGCGACGGATGCTTCAGCGGGAACATCGCGGACGCCGACATGAGGTGGTCCGCGAGGCCGGACCGGCGCCCGTCCACCGGACCGGCGGTCGCGCCGAAACATTCCGCCGGCGCCCCGACCGGCCCGGGCCTGCCGGGGTCCTTCCGTAACCGCATCGTCCCAACTCCCGTCAGTGAGGCCATCGGGGATGCGGCAAGGGCCCCAGCCCATGATGTCAAGGGGATTCCGGGCGGTTTCCGTCCGCCGGGAAGGAAAAGTCTTCGAAACCCGGTTCACGGAAGCCCAAGGAATACAGGGTCCGGAAGGGCTGGTGGGAATTGCTGGGTCATTCGCAGTCGCATCGCGGCGCACGGACGGCCCTTCGAATCTTGGAAATCAACCAGATTGAGATACACCCGTATCTGCCATCAAGTTGACAAGGAGTTTCCGAGCCACTAAGGGAAGGGATAGATGTCCATGCCGGATTGCCGGATGGGTATGGATGGTTTCAACGCACGAAGGGAGATCTCACATGATTTATGTTGATGCGAATCTACCGGACTGGTCGACAGCCACAGTTTCCATGGAGTTCATCGCCGGCGGACCTTGGTGGGACAACGCCCACACCGGTACCGATGGCGAGGACATTTTCACTTTTGGGCGCGACCACGGTCTTGATCGAATCACCGGGTTCGGTACCGGGGATATGATTCGGTTCACCATTCCGGGTCTGACTTACGCGAATCTGACTTTTGCGGTTAACCAGGACGCGGGCACCATCACCATCAAGGTTCCCAACGGCGGTGCCATCACTCTGGAGGGGGGTGGCGGCGTTCATCACCGAGGAGGGTGGTCACACCCTGACGGCGGATATGTTCCATTTCGCGGGTGACCCGTCCGAAAAGACGACCGGCACTGACGGCAATGATGTCCTGCAGGGCGCGGGCGAGGATGTGAATGTCTCCGGCGGCGACGGCCACGATGTCCTGATAGGGACCGAAGGTGGTGACACGTTGTCCGGCGGGGATGGTCATGACCATGTCCTGGGGCATGGCGGCGACGACCGGCTGAAGGGCGGCGACGGCGACGACCGGCTCGAAGGTGGCATTGGCGACGACCTGGGACGGGGCGGCAAGGGCGATGACTGGCTCGATGGAGGTCATGGCGATGATACGCTTTTCGGCGGTAAGGGAGACGACACGCTTTACGGCGCCCATGGCGATGACCTGCTTTACGGTGGCCAGGGCAATGACCGTCTTGATGGCGGCATCGGCGACGACCGGCTGAAGGGCGGCAACGGCGACGACACGCTCGACGGCGGTAGCGGCGATGACACCATGACGGGTGGTGCCGGGAGTGATGTCTTCGTCTACGATCACGGGCTGGCGTTTGGCGATGACACCATCACCGACTTTGAGGTTGGGGCAGATGTAATCCAGCTGGATCTTGCGAAAACCTACGGGGATGACACGTTCCGGTTCTTTGTGGAGGTTTCAGACAACGCGGAGGGCGATGCCGTTATCCAGTTCAAGAAATACGGAAGCATCTATTCCCATGTGGACGGGTCGATCACGCTGGAGGGTGTCGAGGCGAGCGAGCTGACCGATTCGGATTTCATGTTCGTGTAGGGATTGTCCCGGGTAGCATGGGTCACCCGCGCCCATCCGACGGGACCGATTCTCATATGGGGGCAATTCCGGAGTTCCCGGCTTCGTCGTATCCCTGCCAGTACGGGCTAGGAATTTCCCATGCGGACCCGAAGCGGACTGACAGCATCAGTGTGCGCATCGCCAGGGAGGATTTGCTCAGCGCGGTTGAGATACGCCTTGCGCTTGGGAAAGCACCGGCCGACCAGCGGCAGTGCGTCGAACTGGAAATCAAGGAGGCCGGCAACGCTCCCGCCGACCCGGCGGTTCTTGCTGCACGCCACCTGTTGATCAAGTATCTTGAAGAATGTCCAGCTTTGACGGATGCGATCGAATCCCGATTCAAACAGATGAGGAATGCGGGATTTCGCCGAACTGACTGAGTTCAGGGGGCACGGTTCCTGAGACTGGAAGGGCGTGGTTCCGTTGCAAAGGGCGCTGCGGACCGCGAATGACTGGGATACGCTGCCGATGCATTTCAGCGGTCTTTTGCAAGGTGCGTGATTTCGGCTCGAAGCCGCACCCTTCTGTGCGCGATGTTGGCCCTGTCGATTCACCACTGGCGGCCTGCAGGAGTCACTGTGTGGCTCAGGCCTGCGTTTCAGGCTAGCCAAACCCTCCTGCCGGATCAAATTCAGAAACGTCACGGCACGATTCCTTCAATGGGACCGTACGATGGCAAAGGTAACGATCCTGGCAAGAGAGCGGAACGTCTGCGTGCGCTCAGCGTGAAATCGTGCTTGGTCAGTTTCGCCGCTTTGGCCAGACCTATCCGCCGATGCCCTTTTGTTCAGGCAATCTTCCTGGTCGACGCCTGTGTGCGACATCGCGTTTAGGCAGAGGGTTGATGGCGAGGCGGGATTCAGACCAAAGCACGGCGGACTCGATGGGTCCGTGACGGGAGCATCTCCTTCAGCCGCTGCCGATACTTATACCAAACCAAATAAGTAAAGACTCAAGAACAAAAGTGGAACATCATGCTGTGTGACCCCCCAACATTCCGCGTGTGGCCGGTGCCGCCGTCCTGTATTCCGTGTCCGGGAAACAGGCAGAAGGAGAACGGCATGCCAGCGAAAGTCATGGTCCCGCGCACCGACCACACACCCGGACATCTACGCGAACTGGCCTCGAAGCGCAGGTTCCGCGGCTGCCGCCACCGGCTGCGCGCCATCGCCCCGGTCATGGAGGACGGGCTGTCCAGGGCCGCGGTGGCCTCCGGCGCGGGCGTCGGTGCCCGGACGCTCCGCGACTGGATCATCCGGTACAGCGCCGACGGCCTGGACGGCCTGCGGGACGCCGCCCGGCCGGGGGCTCCGCCGAAGCTGGAAAGCGGACAGGCGGAGGAGGTCGCGTCGTGGCTGGAGGACGGGCCGGACACCGACGCGGGCGGGCCGTCGCGCCGGGCCGTCGCCGACGTCCGGAAGCGGACCGCGGGCAGCCTCCGGGTGGGGTGCGCGCTGGAGGGCGCGCGCCGGCCGGTGCGGAGGCCGGGCTTCCGGCACATGTCCCCGCGGCCGGTCCACCCGAGGGCGGACCCCGCCGCCCGGGAGGGATTCGGCGGGGATTCCGTCCGGTTGGCGCGGGAGGCGGTGCCCGACGGCGTGGCCCCGGAGGATGTGCCCGTCTACCTGCAGGACGGGGCGAGGGTGGGGCGGAAGGGCATGCTGCCGGGGGTCCGGGCGCGGAAAGGGACGCGCCCGCGCATCGTGCGGGACCACCGGTACGGACACCCGTACCTGTCCCCCCCCCCCCCGCCTGCCCCGCGACCGGCGACGCGGTCGGGCATGTCTGCGGCAGGGCCAGCACCGCGGAGACGGACCGGCACCTCCGCGACATCGGGAGGCGGGTCCCCGCCGGAAAGCGCGCCCTGGTGGTCCCCGGCGGGGCGGGCCGGCGCCGGTCGAAGGACCTGGGGATACCGGACAGCGTCTCCCTGCTCCGGCTGCCGCCCACGGCCCGGAGCTCAATCCGGGCGGGACGGTGTTCCCCCTCCTGAAGCACCGGCACCTCCCCAACCGGGTGTCCGGAAGCGCGGAACATGTCAGGGAGACCGTGGAGCGGGTGTAGGACGCCTTCATCCGCCGGAAGGGGAGGTCACGCGGATCACCACGAGGGAATGGGCGGTGCCGTGAGATCCGGGACGCCTATCGGTGATTACTTATTTGGTTTGGTATTAGACCAAAGGAACACGCGACAATGGCGCACGTTGGAACGATGACCTGTCCCGAAACGTCCATTTCGCTGCTCCACCATTGCCGGACATGGTTCGTCTGCCCGAGACCATGAACAGCTGCGCCGCCCCGCTGGCGCTGAGGCTTGGCTTCAACGAGCTTTATGCCGTTCGCCCTCCGGTCATCAGAAGAACAGCTTCACGAGTGCTACCGTCGCGCCCATGACCGCCGCCGCCAGCGCTGGAGCGAGAAAGGTGTTCACCCCGATCTGGCGGGTCTCGGCGAGAAGCTTTGTGATCTCCGCCCGCATCTTGTCATCCGCAAGTGACTGTTCCTCATGTGTCACTTGATCTCCCCGATAAATCAGGCACAGTCACCCTTCGACGCGAAAACACTGGAACTATAGGCCCCGGGATGCAACGACAATCCCATCCGGTCTCACGCCTAATTTTTCTCCCCCATTTCCGTTCCGAAGTTGGGCCTGGAAATTGGTCGGTCACTCGCAGAAAAAATGCGCCCTTTCTGAAGCGCTGACCGTGCTTCCGTATTCGGTGGTAGTCATGCTGCGGTGGGAAAACCGCCCGGAAGCCCCGCCGGTCAGGAGCGGATTCCCTGAGAAACCGGCATTTCTGGACAATAATCGCCCATTGGACCAACTTTGGTATATCAGATTCAATTTTGGATTCGAATTGGTCCGATATAATAGATTGTCACTGACGTAGAAAGGCCAGTTACGAACTGGACCACGTAACAATTGGAGGAACCGCCAAGATGGAAGAGCAACTCGCCGAACTCGCGGCAAAGGTCGCGGAACTCGATGCGGCGGCAGGCGTAACCAACACGATCTTCGCCGAAGCATACTATTACCTCACCATCCCACTAATGATCATCATCCATGCAGGCTTCCTGGCCTATGAGATGGGTGCATCGCGGCTGAAGAACGTGCTGGCCTCGGGTGTCAAGAACATTCTGGCCCTGGCTTTCATGGTGCCAACGTTCTATCTGTTCGGCTGGTGGGTGTACTGGGCCTTTCCTACCGGGATCACCTTCTCAGAAGGACCGAACGGAATCTCCGGTTGGGCATACGCGAATTCAATCGCCCTACCCTGGGTTGAGTGGATGGGGCCAAACATCGCCGACAATGCGTCAGGCGTATTCTGGGGAGCCTTTACGCTGTTCGCAGCGACGACGGCCTCAATCATGTCCGGGGCCGTCATCGAACGGATACAGGTCGTGGGTTTTGTCATTCTCGCGATCGTGCTGGGCAGCTTCGCCTGGGTCGTGGCGGCAGCCTGGGGCTGGCATGCCGATGGCTGGCTGGTGACGAAGTGGGGCCTGCATGATTTCGGCGCCGCGGGTCTGGTCCATGCGGTTGCCGGTTTCTTTGCGCTAGGTATCCTGGTCAATCTCGGCCCTCGGGTCGGCAAGTTCAACGCCGATGGGACAGCCAACCACATCGGGGCCCACAATCTTCCCTTCACGGTGACTGGCCTCATGCTTATCATCGTGGGGTTCTGGGGATTCCTCATGGCCTGCCTTATCGTGCCTGGCGAAGCCTGGAGCTGGTACAGCGACAAATTCGCCACCATTTATGGAACCCCGACCACGCTTTCTTCGCTCAGCTTCAACATACTGATGGGCTTCTCGGGAGGAATCATCGGTGCCTGGGCCATAACCCGTGATCCGTTCTGGATGATGTCCGGCGGACTGGCCGGCATCATCGCAACCGCTTCTGGCCTCGACATTTACTGGCCGCCTCTCGCCTTCGCGATGGGCTTCGCAGGTGGCTGCCTGCTGCGGCCCTGTGCCAAAGTCCTTGAGAACTGGGGAATCGATGACGCGGTCGGCGCAGTGACTGTCCACGGCACGATCGGCCTGTTCGGTCTGATCATGCTCGGCATCTGGAGCTCCGGCTATCCAGCCCTGCAGGGAGCCGAAGCTCCCACGATCAGTCTAATTGGGCAGATCGTCGGCGCGGTCGTGTTCTTCCTTTTGGGATTCGTGCCGGGATATGTCGTATCGCTGATTCTCAAGTCACTGGGTATGCTGCGCGTCAGTGTTGAAGCGGAACGCGTTGGCCTTGACATGACCAAGGTACCCGTTGCGGCGTATCCCGAAGGAATTGGAACCTCAGCCAATCCAAATCACAGCTAGAAGATGACGGAAGGAGAAAATCATGGGATCCGCTTTCAGTAACTGGGAAGAATTCACCGGTCCGATCTACATGGGCGCGGGCACATCCTGGGAGGTTATCTGGACCCTGGTGGCCGCAGGCTGCTGCATCGCAGCGCTGGTACTTGGCTCCCGGCATGAAACCGACGCCTACAGGCGTCTGGAATCAGGCGGGGATTCCGAGGTTTGATCGCATCGGCCAAACGTTGAACCGGTAGGGCCGCAGCGGTATCGCGGCCCTACCCCCTTACGCACAGCGAACCAGCGACAACAGACTCCTGGTTCGGAGGTGCAGCAGCGGAGAAGCACATGACAACGTCCCTGCAGACCTTTGCGGAACGGAACCAGGTCAGGTTCTTTCTATTCAACTTCACCGACCTATTCGGTGTGCAGCGAGCCAAGCTGGTGCCTGCTTCCGCAGTCGGCGCAATGCAGGACTCCGGCGCCGGCTTCGCTGGTTTCGCCAGCTGGCTCGACATGACCCCTGCACATCCTGACATGTTCGTGATTCCCGATCCCAACTCGGTTATCCAGCTGCCTTGGAAGCCAGAAGTCGCCTGGGTCGCAGGCGACCCATGGATGGATGGAGCGCCGGTCGCCCAGGCGCCACGCAATGTACTCAAGCGGCTAAGGGAGTCCGCAGGTACCCTTCAGTTGATGACTGGCGTCGAACCGGAGTTTCACCTCATTGACTCCGACGCATCCGGCATCTCGGACCCCCGCGATATCCAGGAGAAGCCATGCTACGACCAATCGGCGCTCATGCGTCGCTATGACGTGATCTCGGAGATCTGCAGCACGATGGACGGGCTTGGCTGGGAGCCCTACCAGAACGACCATGAGGACGCCAACGGGCAGTTCGAGATCAATTGGGCATATTCCGAATGCCTTACCACCGCCGACAGGCTCGCCTTCTTCAAGTTCATGGTGAAGGAAATCGCGCAGCTCCATGGGCTGCGGGCAACCTTCATGCCGAAGCCGTTTTCCACAATCACAGGAAACGGCTGCCATGTGCATATCTCATTGGTTGAGCATGGCAGAAACCTGTTCGCCGACGACGAAGACGAAATGGGCCTGAGCCAAACGTGCTACCATTTTCTCGGCGGACTACTGAGCCATGCGCAGGGCCTTGCCGCGATATCCAACCCCACTGTCAACAGCTACAAACGACTCAACGCACCCCGTACGGTTTCAGGCGCCACCTGGTCACCGAATACTGTCAGCTACGGTGGCAACAACCGTACTCACATGGTGAGGATTCCCGATGCCGGGCGCATTGAGCTTCGATTGGCGGACGGTGCCGCCAACCCCTATCTGCTCATGGCAGCAATTCTTGCAGCCGGCACCGATGGAATGGAAAAGTCGACCGATCCGGGCAAACGCCTTGACATCGACATATATTCGGAACCGCACAAGGCGCGTGGCGTCCGAAAGCTCCCGCTCAACCTTCTTGACGCGTTGCGGGCCCTGAAGAAAGACAGAGTTCTTTGCGACATCATGGGATCGGAATTCGCCGATGCCTATCTGAAGCTCAGGTTTGATGACTGGAATTCCTACGCACACCACCTAACGGAATGGGAAAGGGTGCATACTCTGGATTGTTGATCCCGCACGAGGTTTCGCGGTCCGCATCACAGGTCGGAAGCGTCCATGAACGACGGACTTCCCTATCTTGACCTGACGGCACCGGGTTTTTCAACCAAGGGAGCCGAGGTTGTTTCGGCGCGCGACAGGCACTGGTGCGCCCGCACACCATTTGGCCTCGCTGTCCTCCGCCATCGTGAGGCGGGCCAGTTGCTTCGAGACCGCCGCCTCAGGCAAGGCAGCTACGCCTGGCCCAGCAGGATGGGATTGAAGGGGAGCTTTGCCGAATTCTGGAAACGCAGCGTCATCAGTCAGGAAGGTGACACGCACAAAGCTCAGCGACGCATAGCGATGGCGGCACTCTCCGAAGGCTACATCGAAGGTCTGGTTCCGGAATTCGAACGCATCGCACGGTCTCTTGGGGAAAAACTCGGAAACCGCTCATGCGAATTCATTCATGAGTTCACGGAACCCTTTGCCGGCCGGGCGGTCACGACGCTTTTGGGATTGCCAGACAGTGAGGCCGATTGGATAGCAAAAGACGCGGCGGCGTTGGGAAACGCAATGGCTGTCGACTGCCTTCGGCACCAGCCCGAGTTCAACGATGCCTGCGACCGGTTGATGGAGCTCGCCCGATCCCTGCTGGCGCGTGTGCATAGTGGTATAGATACGGGAAGTGTTGTCGTCAGGATGATGGTGGCCGCCAACGGCACCGAAAACGAGGTACTCGAGGATCTCGTGGTGATCTCCATCTTCGGCGGGGTTGACACAACCCGTGCGCAGCTCGGGTTCGCACTGGCATTGTTCGCCGCCCATCCTGACCAATGGCGGCTGCTGAGAAGCAATCCAACGCTCATCCCACAGGCGGTCGACGAGGTGGTCCGCGCCTGGCCCACCACGACATGGAGCACACGCGAGGCGCTGGAGGATTTCGAGTTCGGTGGCGTCAGGATTGCCTCCGGTACGACACTTCATATGCTGGTCCATTCGACCGCGACCGATCCATTGGCCAATCCGGGATGGCGGTTTGACGTGTCGCAGCCGAGGAAAGTCCATTTCGGATTCGGCGGCGGCGCACATCACTGCCTTGGAGCGCGTGTCGCTCGTACTGACATGGCAGCGGCCCTTCGCGTGCTTTCGGAGATGTTTCGAAAAGTTGAACTTGCCGGGGAACCCGACCTGCAGCCAGACAGTGGAAATACCAGCCCAATAGCGCTGCCCCTACGTTTTCTGGCATAGCGCTCTGAAGACGCGATTTCCACAATTGCACAGTTTGAAGTCACCTTTCCAAAGAAATCGCAAGTGGTGAGGAAAACTGAACATCAACGGGCACCTGTAATCTGAATCGCCTTTGCACCAGCCACGAAATACCTGGTCCATTGCGGTATAAAAGTCTGGCCTCATGCCGAACGGAGGCCCGTGTCAAGCAACACCTGAATGCGTGACGAATCCACGGTATTTCGGTATTGGCTTGGCTACAACGGATACATGCTGTCCGGATGTCCTGTTGTGCTCATGATTTCTTCCGTTCACAAAGGGGATTGAGTGGGCTGGGAATACCATGCCGCGGCCGCCGGAACCGCAATGACTGTGCATGACGCTCACATAGAAACGCAAGCCCGATGCGACCCTGACTCCAGACTATCCGTATATTCCCTTCACCCGCTCTTTCTTCGGATCGAAATGGGGGAAGGATGAGACAACGGCCTTCAGCCTCTTCTGCTGCCCATCCAGTTGTCCGACCTCGATCTCCGTTCCCGGCTTGGCGTAATTGACAGCCACGCGAGCCAGCGCGACCACCCTGCCGAGCACCGGAGATTTCATTGCACTTGTAATCTCCCCGATCTGGGCTCTACCAATTCTGAGGCAATCGCCGGTCGAAGGAACCACCCCGCCCTCGATGTCAAGGCCCACTAACCTGCGTTGGGGATGTGCCCGTCGTTCCAACAGGGCCTCACGGCCAATGAAGTCATTCTTGGCCGACTCGCGTGGAACGGTAAAGCCGATTCCCGCCTCGAAAGGATCGGTCCGGTCGTCGAACTCGGAACCTGCAAAAATCAACCCGGACTCAATTCTCAGCATGTCGAGAGCCGCAAGGCCCAACGGAACCATCCCAAAGGGTTCGCCAGCCTCCCAGATCCTGTCAAGAATCTGAACCGCGTCCCTGGGATGACAGAAGACCTCGTAGCCCAGTTCCCCAGAATATCCAGTGCGGGAGATCACCGTTGCAGCACCATTGACGTCACCGACCTTGGCTACGGTCATCCGGAACCAGGGCAATTCCTCGACGGTGGGTCTTGCCGGCGGGGTCCAGAAAACCTGGCCTAGAATGTCCCTGGAATACCGACCCTGGACGGCGATGTTGTGGAGTTGATCCGTTGAGGACCGAACCCACGCGTTGAGACCGCGGGCGATGGCCTGTTCCCGCAACCATAGACCAGACGTGTCGTTGCCACCAATCCAGCGGAAATTCATCTCCCCAAGCCGATACACGGTGCCGTCATCGATCATTCCGCCATGTTCATAACACATCGCTGTATAGATGACCTGCCCCACCGACAGCTTGCTAATATCGCGGGTCACACAGAGCTGGAGCAAAGCCTCCGCATCCGGTCCAGTGACCTCGTATTTCCGCAGGGGGCTGAGATCCATCACTACCACCCGCTCACGTGCCGCCCAGTATTCGCCGATGGTGCCAATGCTCGGGAAGCTATTCGGCAGCCAATAGCCGTTATATTCGGTGAAATCACGTGTGTGCCGAGCAAAACAGCTATGGAACCCGGTCTCCTTCGTTTCCTCGAGATCCGAACCGGCGGACCTGCGGTAGCCAGATGAACGCACGAATTCCTCCTCCGGGCTATAGGTTCGGACCTGTATGTCCGTCGGATTCCAGCCGTTTGCCGGATCGATATCGCATGGGCAGGCGCTGCTGATGCAGACGAGATCGGAAAGCGCGCGCAGCAGGACATAGTCACCGGGTCTCGACCACGGCTCGTCGAGACCGATCACATTGGTTTCATCCAGCATGGTGTTGAAAAAGAAGTTGATGGCTGGCCATCCGCCTCGAGGTCGAACTCCGTGCCTCGCCAGATCCGCATTGATGTTGTCCGAGCAGTTGACATGACCCGGATAGCCCATGTCCTCATAGTAGCGCGCCGTGCAGGCCAGCCCGAATGTGTCGTGGCGGCCACATGTGTCCTGAACGATTTCCACCAACGGTTCGTGGTCAACAGACCAGTATTTTGAGAACAGGCCGGGAGTGGGATAGAGCATGCCCATGAGGCTCCGGGTTGTGGTTGGGTCGATTTCGCGTTCAAGACCCTTGTCGAGCGCCCGCAGACTGAACGCCTGGAAGTCGCTGCATTCGCGGCCCTTGACATCCAGGATCTGGATGTACTCGCCCTTCCTGACCATGTAGGACGTCGCCTCTCCCGGCTGAATGTTGAAGTCCTGCAGCGGGTCGGCCAGAGGGTCAGGCGCAACGGTCCGCCCCTTTCCAGCGTCAGGGCTGGCACGCCGGACATAGAGAATCACCTCGGTTGGGGTGTTCTGGAGGTCGGGGCGCATCGGTCCTCCTGGTGCCGCACATATGAGAAGCCCATCGCATTCCACTGAATACGACTCCTGATCGCCGGGACGCGACCCGTCGGCGAATACGGAGATGGCATCTCCCTGCTCCAGATTGAATCCGGATCCTGCAAGCGCCTCCAGAACCCTCCTGCCCGATCTGGAGCCATTCGCCAGCGTCTCGATTGTTTCGGCCGGACGGCCGCTTCCAGCCGCCCCGAGCATGGCCGCATCCGATCGGCCGTCAGGTGTGAACAGTGTCAGCTGTCCCATCTGGAGACCTTCCTTGTCCAGGACGATGATCTCATCACCTTGAAAGACAGGAACCGCACGACTGCCACCGCCAGGAACAGGATAGCGCTCCACACCTGGAGGTAGGATTGGCAGGCCCGGTGCCAGAACACCTCGACGCTCCCATGGAACCTCGAAGACTGGGTGTACAATTGAGGTCACGACATTCATTGAACAACCCCGCCGTTATCGCAGCACCTGTGGTCGCCCCAGTCGTTCCAGATCACCTGAGTCCGGCACCGGTCGGGATTCGGTATGCATCGCAAAGCGGTCATGCCAGCCCCAACGCCTGCTTCCGCTTGTTGGCCCAGTTCAGTATCGCGAGATCGAATGTCAGTGCCATGAGAGCGACGTTCATACCGAGGACAAAATTCTTGCCGAGGTCCGTTCCGGCGAGGGTTCTCTGAAGTTCCTGCCCCAGATCCTGGGTTCCGATGAACGCTGCGATGATGACCATGAAGAATGCAAACATGATCGCTTGATTGAAGCCCACGGCCATGGTTGGCAGCGCTAACGGAAGCTGTACTGTGCGAAGTTTCTGCCAGCGCGTGGCTCCGGACATGTCGGCCGCTTCGGTTATCTCAGGCGGAACGGTTCGCAGCCCTTCGATCGTGTAACGTGTCAGCGGAACCGTGGTGAAAATGATGATCGAGAACACCACCGCCACGTCATTGACGCCGAACAGCATGATCGCAGGAATGAGGTAGATGAAACTCGGGAAGGTCTGCGCCGTGTCACAGGCCAGCAGAATACGCCTCGACCATCGGTCGCTTCTCGAAGCAAGGACGCCGAGCGGCAGTCCGATGAAAGTCGACAGTATCACCGCCGAAATCACCGCATACAATGTGATGACTGAACGGTCCCACCAGCCAGACAGGGCCACGATGGAGAAAAAGACCGCGGCATATATCGCAGGCCTTCTGCCGCCAAGACAGCAGGCAAAGGCAACCACTGCCAGAATGAACGCAGGTGTGGGGATCCAGAGTAGCGCGTTTCGAAACGGAATGAGAATCCAGACATTCAGGAACCAGCGGAGCCACTCCGTGACTCCCTGAATCGCGTCCACTTCCAGAAAGCCCTTGATCAACGTGTCGATCTCCTTCCCCATTGAGAAGTCCTGGCTCCGCTTGATGTGGTCAGCGACCTGGACGAACTCGGCGATCACGAGAAAGACCAGAAACGCACCAAGCGTCGTGATCGCCACGATCTGCCTCCGCCACCACGGTGTGCCCTTCTCGTAATGTTCCGGCAGCTTCGCCACCCACGCCTTCGACATGCGATCAAGCATTATGAGCCTCTTGCACAATTACTGCGGTTCGGGCAGCCGCGGCAAGCCTTTCGGTTCCGCCAGGGTCGCGGCACCGGATCCGACGGGTGCCCGGGGCGTCTGCACGGGCCAGGGTGTGGCGGAATGCCGCAGTTGGTGGCCCGACGGGCGCCGTCCGCGCATGG
The DNA here is from genome assembly GCA_965203605.1 of Paracoccaceae bacterium. GTDB lineage: Bacteria > Pseudomonadota > Alphaproteobacteria > Rhodobacterales > Rhodobacteraceae > JAPOUP01. The sequence continues at coordinate 2,086,953 of OZ241902.1, forward strand.
CTGGCCGCGCCGTCCCCTCCGGGGCGGCGTCCGTGGCGGACGGATCTGCCGGAACGGACGGTGTCAGATGGTGAGCCGCATCAGCTGTTCCACCGTCAGGGCCAGCACGCCGAAGAACAGGTGGCAGGCCACCTTGGCGTGCCCACGGACGCGGACGTGCCGGGCACCGTAGGAGTCCTTCAGGGCCGAGTTCACCCGCTCGACGCTGGAGCGCTGCCGGTAACGGACGCGGTCGTGGCGTATGTGGCCCGCTTTCCGCTGCGCCAGCGCCTCTTTCCTGAGGCGCTCCTTCAGCGCCGCGTCGCGTCGCGGGTTGGTGTCGGTGATCGCCACGCGCCCCGTCAGGTAGGCGTGGAACCCGATCTCCAGCGAGTCGTAGGCCGCGTCCATGAGCTCGTAACAGTGGTCCACCCGCAGCGCCGTCATCCTCGAAAGAGGGATCGCGGCCTGGCTGTCGTGCAGCGACGCCGAGGTCAGGATGCAGCTGACGGGGACGTCCCCATCGGCCGCGTCGATATGCAGTTTGTACCCCCTCCAGCTCTCTTTGTACCCCTTGGCGTTGCGTTTCGTCCCGGTGTCGCAGGCTTTCGGCAACTCGGCGGCCATCTCCGCGGCGGTCATCCCGTCCCGCAGCTGCCGCTCCAGCCGGGTCGGCTCCCTCGGCACCTCCTCCCCCTTTTTCGGGCGTCCGCGCTTTCGCTTCGGCCGCTCCTGCGGCTTCGGCTTCGGCGCCGGCCTCTCCCGCCCGACGATCGCCGTGGAGTCCCTGGAGATGTGGCCCACGACCGAGCCGGCATACGCGGAGCGGACCAGCGCCTCGTGCATCCGCTCCGGCAGACGGGTCTCCGCGAACCAGGCGAAGGCGCGGGAGAACGTCGATTCACTGGGAACCTCCGACACGCGGGACCAGCCGCACAGGCGCCGCAGCGTCGGGTCGTACAGCAGCCGGTCGACCAGCACCACCGTGGTCGGCATGTCCCACACCGCCTTCGCGACGAAGGCCCGCGCCAGCGCCCTGCGGTCGGCGGGCGGGTTGCCGACGCCCCGGTGGCTGTAGTGGACGTGCCTTTCCACCTCCACCAGGTCCAGGACGGCGATGAACCTGCCGTGCCTCACGCCCAGCGGGCCGACCTCCCCGGCGAGGGACGGGAAAAGTTCCCCTTGAAACCGCTGCCAGGCATCTGATATGGATGATCGCAGGGACATGGAGCCGTCTCCCCGTATGTTGTGGCTGTAACACCCGCTCCATACCAGAGGGACGGCTCCATATCCAGGCCCCCGATCAGAAAAAAGCGCCCGTTTCCGAAAAAAAACCGCCTGATCGGGGAGTTCTGCAAGAGGCTCTTATGGCGAGCAGAACAATGGTGACTCCAATCTCAAACGAACGCCCAAGTTTGAAAGAGCCCATCATCGCGAGCAGCTTCGCACCCAGTCCGGGCATGCCAATGAATGCCGTCAGGACAACCATGGCCAGACTAAGCATGATCACCTGATTGACGCCGACCAGAATTTCGCTTCTTGCCGACGGAACATAGACGCGCAGCAACATCTGCCAACGGCTACAGCCAGCCATCTTTCCGGCCTCAACGACGTCAACCGGAACCTTTTTCAGACCCACCGTCGTCATGAGAATCATTGGCGGAATGGCATAGACGATGGTGGCCACGGCACCTGCCGTAGGACCAACCTTGAAGAAAATCACCGCCGGCAACAGGTAGGTGAAAAACGGAAGCGTCTGGAGAATCGCAAGGACAGGCCTGATGGCTCTATCGAACCAGGCCCATTTCCACGCGGCGATACCAAAAAACAGACCAATGACAAACGCCAGTGGTGCGGCGACAGCAAGCACTGACATTGTCTGCATGGCGATTTCCCACTGGCCGATCAACGCGGTCCAGACAAAAGTTCCCCCTGCCAGCGCCGCCATTCGCCATCCGCCGAGGAAATAGCCAAGGACGGTGGCCGTTGCTGCGACCGCCGTCCAGGGAATTGGACCAAGGAAAGGCCAGCGGCGTTTGCCTTCCAACAGGTTCGCGGTGGTGTTGAGCAGAAACTCGAGGGGGCCTTCGGCCACCCACCGGGTGAGAACCGCGATTCCCAGCTTCTCGATGACAATGACGTTGAAGAAATGGTCGAGCCAGTCCGCAAGTGGCGGAATCCAGGAGTCCGGCGGTCGTATCAGGAAATCAGGAAGAATGGGCTTGGCACAGGTAAGCGAAAAAGCCACCAGCAGCAGCAGTCCAGCGGCACGGCCCGCGGTCACGCCCTTTCGGTCTTCGGTGACGCCAATGATCGACAAAGCCACCAATTCAACCTTCCCCAAGAAGGATGTCGAGCGCCTGCTTCCTGTTCAACACACCCACTGACCGGCCGTCAGGATCGACCACCGGGAGTTCATCACGGGAATCGTTCACCAACTGCCTCGCCAGTTGAAGGATAGTCGCATCCGCTGCCACAGGTTCACCTTCAGGCGCAACGTCTCCCGTCGACCTTGCCAGAACACCTGCGTGAACGACCCGGCTCTTTTCGATGTCTTCGGTGAACTTCTCCACATAGGGTGTCATCGGATTGAGAACCACCTGATCCGGCGTGTCGCACTGCTCGATGGCACCGTCCTTCATGATTGCAATGCGGTCGGCCAGGCGCAACGCTTCGTCGAAGTCATGGGTAATGAAAACGATGGTCTTGCCAAGCAGTTCCTGGAGGCGGAGGAACTCGGCCTGCATTTCGCGTCGGATGAGCGGATCCAGAGCGCTGAACGGCTCGTCGAGAAACCAGACATCCGGTTCGATGGCAAGACTTCGGGCAATTCCAACCCGCTGCTGCTGACCACCGGACAGCTCACGCGGAAAGTAGTCTTCCCTGCCGGACAATCCTACCAGTTCGATGACCTCAAGGGCCCTACTCCTGCGTTCCTGGCGATCCTGACCACGCATTTCGAGCGGAAACGCAACATTGTCCAGCACAGTACGATGAGGAAGCAGCCCAAAATTCTGGAACACCATTCCCATGGTTGACCGCCGCAGCTCGATCAACTCCCGCTCTCCCATCGATCCGAGGTCCTGACCCTCTACGGTGACCGTCCCTGCGGTAAGTTCATGAAGTCGTGAGAAACAACGCACAAGCGTCGACTTTCCGGAACCTGACAGCCCCATGATGACCAACATCTCTCCGCGGCCAACGGTCACCGTCACGTCTCTCACACCGGCAATGTATCCCGCCTGATGGATATCCTCGAAGCTCTCGTCCCCGGTCATTCCGGCGAAATAGCGCTTTGGGTCAGGTCCGAAGAGCTTCCAGGCGTTCTGGCAGGAAATGACCGTCTCACGGTCCGTCATTGATCGGTTCCCCGTCAAACATTGGCAATGAGCCACCCACTGCGAAAGAACTTCTCGGCAGCGCTACAATTCTCCGGACTCCCTGGCCAGTTCACATTGAGGAACCGCGCCTTGCGGGGTCACCCCTGATCCGGAAGACCGGGGTGACCCCATGTTGTGGGATTGCTCCCGGTCGGTTACGTCGCAGCCTCGATCCAAGGCTTCCAGAGATCCCCGTTGTTCTCGAGCCAAACCTCCGCCGCCTCTTCGGGCTCCATCTCGTCAATGTCGACCAACTTGGCCATTTCGGCAATCTGGGCGTTCGTGAAGCTGATCGCCTGCAGCACCTTATACGCGGACGGCCACTTCTCGGGCATGCCATCCCAAGCGGCTTTCTTCAGGTACCCATCGGCCGGATTTCCGCAGTCATACAGAGCGTCGGGATTTGGCCCTTTCGACGGATCAGTGTCACATCCGTCCTCCCATTCCGGGAACTCCACAAATTCTCCGGGCCAGACGGCTTCGGCGAAGTTCGGTGTCCAGTTGGAGACCAACAACGGCTTTCTGTCGGCCTCGGCAGCACCGATCTCAGCCCAGAGTGCAGCGGCCGATCCAGCGTTGATCACGACGAAATTGAGCCCGAGTGCCTCGGCGCGTTCAGTGCCGTGTTTGAGCCAATCGACCGGACCGTCAAGATAGCGTCCCTTGTCCCCCGTCTCGGCCGTGGCGAAGAGATGGGCACAGTCATTCAACGCAGTCCAGTCGGGCAGTCCGGGACAGGCGTCCTTCGTCCACATCGGATACCACCAATCCTCCCGGGTGACAGCGTCATGGTCACCCGCATCGTGAAGCCCCCCCTTTTCCAGGGCTGCCCTGAAAGATGCGCCAAACGCTCCTTCCCAGACCTCCAACTCCAGCGCAACATCGCCAAGGCGAACCGACTCATACACCGCCTGACTATCTGTCGTGACGAACTCTACGTTGAGTCCCATCGATTCATATATCTGACCGACCACATGGCTCATCACGATCTGAGACGACCAATTGTGAATGGGAATTACAATTGGATCACTGGAATCGGCCGCGTGAACGGCGCTACCGGCCGCCAGCGCAAATGCGGCGGCTGACAGGACAGGTTTCGGTTTCATGGCATATACCCCCTGATGTTATCCTGATGTTTGCAAGGTCATGCTTCCAGGGAATTCCCTGGTAGCCAACAGCGGCATTCTGCCAAACAAGACCTGCCAAAACAGCACAGAGATTTGATTGGCTTGGACCAAAGAAATTAGAGGCAAGTCGATGGCTTTCGTGGTTTGATCAAGTTTGAGAGAATCACCCATCCCTAAATGTCCAAAAGATGCGAAACTCCGAGGCATGTTGAAGAAACGCAAGGTCCTCCCTCCGCTCGATCACCTGCTCGCTTTCGAATCGGCGGCGAAACGCGGCAGCTTTGCCCGCGCCTCTGACGACCTCAACATTTCAGAGACGGCGATCAGCCGCAAGGTGCGGCTGCTGGAGCAGCATTACAACGTACCACTGTTTGTTCGTGGGCACAGGTCGATCAACCTCACCACGCAGGGTGCCGCGCTTCTGTCGTCAGTCGAAAGGTCCATGAATATCCTAAGGGATGCGTCCGAAGCGATGTTTGTGCGTCATCAAACCAATACGGTGACGCTGGCAGCGACGAATTCCGTCGCTTCGCTATGGTTGATGCCGAGGCTCAAGAAGTTCAATCGGGCGAATGCGCGAGTACGGATCATGCTGGTGTCGTCCGACAGCGATGAGGAATGTCTCGGAGACGGAGTGGACCTGACCATCCTTCGTGGTGAAGGCGATTGGTCGGGATTCGAGTCAACGCTGTTGTTCGGCGAGACGATCTTTCCTGTCTGCGCACCACGATACCTGCGGCTAAATCCTGCCTGCTCGGAACTGGATTCCTTGCCGAGCGTCAACCTGATTGAGGTCGCGAGCAGCCATACGGAATGGATGGACTGGAAGATCTGGCTTGCCTCCCAAGGCGTTTACGACAGAGCCCTTGAGCGCACAGCGTTCTTCAACACATATCCGCTGGCAATCCAGGCTGCGGTGGACGGTCTGGGCGTGGCGCTCGGGTGGGGCCACCTCGTTGACCATCTACTTGAGAGCGGCGAGTTGGTAAGGCCGGTCGAGGACCGGTTCGCGAGGACGCAGTCCGGATATTACCTCCTTACGAACCGCGGCAGGAAGCGATTCCCTGAGCGCGATATCGTAGAGGGCTGGCTTTTGAGAACGAGCGCAGCCCGCAAACGATATGGCTCCCGATTGGAGGGAACAGCTCGCAGATAGCCATCGGCCGGGCACTTTCGCAGCGCACTGCTCCAACCCTGACGGAGTATGGGATTCCGAAGGAAAATCCGATGAGATAGCCGTCATTCCAGGGCGAAGCCCACACATATCCCAGATCCGGGTCTCGACGACCCCGCCTCCCGCAATGTACCCGCGATAGTGGAAGGGGTTCGGGAACCGTACCCTACAGCAAGCCGCCGAAGATCTACGGTGCGCTGCCGCTGTCGCGCTCAGGAACGCATTCTGGTACCATCCGGGTCGAACAATGGACGAAGCTGCAGACGGGCATCCAGCAGTTCCCCGAGCACCTCGATCCTCCAACCACCTTCAATATCGGCCAGTTTTCTCGGTACGTAGCCAAGCGCCATCGATTCTCCGGAATGATGCGCATATCCTCCAGAGGTGACCCATCCCACCACATTGTCTCCGTACCAGATCGGCTCATCCCCGATTGCATCGGCATCCACCGCATCAACAGTGAAGGCACGTAGTCGACATGTTCCCCCGTCTTGCCGATGTGCCGCAGCTTCAGCCTTGCCTATGAAGTCCGCTTCCTTGCCAAGAGCCACAAAGCGCCCGAGCCCAGCCTCTTCCGCCGTATGGATCGGCCGGTATTCGCGGGCCCAACCGCCAAATCCCTTCTCAAGCCGCATGGCGTTCAGGGCCCTCAAACCAAAATCCCTGATCCCGAATGACGTCCCGAATTCCTTCAGGACGTCATAGACATAGCGCTGATATTCCGCCGACACCCATATCTCGTAACCAAGATCTCCGGTGAAGCTCACGCGTCCCACAAGTGCAGACGCCATCGCCACATCCATGCGACGGATATCCATGAACCCGAATGCCTGCGCGGAAACGTCGGTGTTGGACACGGCCTGCAGCAGGTCGCGTGACCGAGGCCCGGCAATGGAAAGCCCGGTCATCTCGCCTCGCTTGACCGTAAACGATACACCCCGCTCGGGAAGATGGGCCTCGAACCAACGGCAATGGTAATCCTCGGCAATACCGGATCCGGCGATCAGGAATTCCTCCGGCCCCAACCGGGCCAGCGAGAAATCCCCGATCAGACGACCATCTGGCTTCAGCATCGGCGCAAGCGTCATTCGACCCACAGCTGGAATCCGACAGGCCAGCATTCGGTCCAGCCAAGCCTCCGCGTCCGATCCCGAAACCATGTACTTGGCAAATCCTGATATCTCGATGATTCCGACGTCTTCCCGCACGGCCCGCACCTCGGCAGCGACGTGCTCAAAGTCAGTCGACCGCCTCCAGGAGAATTCATCCTTTACTCCCTCAGGAGCGAACCAGAGCGGAACTTCCAGACCATAGGCGGCACCGAACACCGCGCCTCGCTCTTTCAGCCGGTCATGGACCGGCGTGGTCCTCAGCGGCCGTGCATCGGTCAGCTCCTCATTGGGATAGCGGATCGAGAAGCGGCGTGCGTAGTTCTCCCTGACCTTCGCGTTGGTATATTGCAGGGTCGCGAATTCACCAAATCTCGCAACATCCATCGCAAATATATCCTCTCCTGGATCACCATCCACCATCCAGTTGGACAGAGCGAGGCCCACACCCCCTCCCTGACTGAAACCCGCCATGACGCCGCAGGCGCACCAATATCCGGGCAATCCCCTGACAGGCCCGACGAGCGGATTTCCATCCGGTGCAAAGGTGAACGGCCCGTTGATGACCTGCCGGATGCCTGCGCGTTCGAAAGCCGGGAAATGTTGGAATCCGACCTCGAGTGATGGTGCGATCCGGTCGATATCGGGCTGCAGAAGCTCGTGCCCGAATTCCCACGGGGTCACCTTTTCCGACCAGGGTACGCAGGCGCGCTCATAGGTGCCCATCAGCATCCCACCGCGCTCCTGCCGCAGGTACAGTTCGCCATCGAAATCGACGGCATGAACTATCTCGCGGCCCGTCCTCTCGTTGAATTCCCGGACTTCCGGCATGTCGTCGGTGAGCAGATACATGTGCTCCATAGCCAGAACTGGCAGCTCAATTCCAACCATGCGCCCGACTTCGCGCGCCCAGAGGCCAGCTGCGTTGATCACATGTTCACAGGATACGTCGCCCTTCGATGTCCGCAGAAGCCAGCCTTCGGGCCGACGTTCGATTGCCTCGACCATGCAGTGCGTCTCCACACTGGCACCAAGTACACGCGCTGCCTTGGCATAGGCATGGGTGACGCCAGAGGGGTCGAGATGTCCATCAGCAACCGACCAGACCGCCCCAACGAACTGGCTGGGATCCATCAGTGGCATTCGCTCATGGGCTTCTGTCGGCGTGATGACCTCGGTATCAATGCCAAGGTACCGTCCTTTGCCCACCAATCCCTTAAGCCAGTCCATCCGGGCTTCGGTGGCCGCAAGCAGAACACTTCCGGTCAGGTGAACGCCCGCCGACTGGCCGCTAAGGTCTTCTATTTCCTTGTACAGTTCGATGGTGTACCGCTGGAGCTTTGCAACGTTGGGATCGCCATTGATCGTGTGCATGCCTCCTGCGGCGTGCCAGGTTGATCCACTGGTCAGTTCCGAACGCTCAAGCAGGGCGATGTCAGTCCAACCGCTTCTGGCGAGATGGAACAACACCGAAGTGCCAACAACCCCTCCGCCGATCACGACCGCTCTTGCATGAGTCTTCATTGCGCCGGGTTCCTTCCCAAAGTTCTTTCTGCCGGGTTCCGGGAGCGGGGCCATCAATTCGGAGCCCTTCCCTAGCACCAGTCCGGAAAATGCAGGATTCAGCCAATCACTCTGCCGAACCTGATCCCCGCTCATATCTGCAGGTAACTCTCCAGACTGTCGTCCAGCGCATCCTTCCAAGGAGTATGGTGCGGAGGCGCCTTCGCACCGGTCATCGGACTTATGTATCCATTGTCGCGGAATGTCATGATGTCCTGCTTCTTGTGTTTCTTCCATTCGTGGAACGCCCGGTTGGACGCTCGGATATCGAATGACGGATAGTCCGTCTCGTCAATCAGCTCCTGGGTATAGGCTCCCTGGTAATCGATGCAGGCGTAATCGTCCTCAAGAGCCGCCTCCGCATCCTGTCTCGTCCTGACATCCGCTTCGCGGGCTGCGAGGTCCGGAACTTCGATCCGACCCAGGATGATGTCCCGCACATACCACGCCTGCGCATCAAACATGTTGAACGTGTACCATTGGTCCTGCATTCCCAAGTAAAAGATGTCCGGATTACGGTTCCAGACCACGCCCTTGTAGAGATCGTTGCTGGCCAGGACGTTTGCTGTCTTCAGGCGCAGTTCATCCGGCAGGAACGGGAAGTGATGCCTGTACCCCGTACAGAGGATGATCGCATCCACGTCCGTACTGGAACCGTCCGCGAAAGAGGCGGTCCTTCCCTCAACCCGTTCAAGCCTGGGCACTTCCTTCCAGTTATCAGGCCACCTGTAGCCCATTGGAGCTGTGCGGTGAGCGACCGTCACCGATCGGCAACCATATTTCCAGCACTGGCTGCCGATATCCTCGGCCGAATAGGATGTGCCGAGAATGAGTATGTCCATATCGATGAACTCACGTGCATCCCGGAAGTCGTGGGCGTGAAGGATTCGACCGTTGAACGTGTCAAATCCCGGGTATTCAGGAACGTTGGGAACGCTGAAGTGACCCGAGGCCACGACAACATGGTCAAATCGCTCACGGGTCTCCGAGTCCTGCACCTCATTCCGTGCGGTGACCTCAAAACCGCCCTCGGGCATTGAACGTACATCACGGACAATGGTGTCGAATCCAATCCACTTCCGAACTCCCGCCTTCTCAACACGTCCCTTGATGTAGTCAAACAGCACGGACCGCGGCGGATAGGAAGCGATCGGCTTGCCGAAATGCTCTTCGAACGTGTAGTCGGCGAACTCCAGCCCTTCCTTGGGTCCATTGGACCACAGGTAGCGGTACATCGAGGCATGACAGGCGTTGCCATGTTCGTCGGTGCCCGTGCGCCAGGAATAGTTCCAAAGTCCCCCCCAGTCGGACTGCTTTTCATAACAGACGATATCCGGGATCTCGGCGCCCTTTGCCTCGGCGGACTGGAATGCCCTGAGTTGAGCCAACCCGGACGGCCCGGCACCGATGATACATACGCGCTTGGTCATGTCGCCTCCTTACTTTCCGTAGTGGGTCCATTGCCGGACCCTCGATGTGCGGAATCTGCGGTCACCATCAACCAGCGAGCCCGCTCCCGCCCGGGCTTTGCCATTGGTCGGAACACCTCTCCGGTCAATGCTCCCCGGGCCCTGCCGCCACCTCTGACCATGGCCGTCATGCGGCCTTCGGTTCGGAACCGGATGCCGCCCAATCGGGTTCGAATCCCAGAATCTCAACTCCGGGATTCTGCGACGGATTGAACAGCCGGTTGTGAGCCAGCGTCGAACGATGCAACGGATCGCACCTGTCCAACCGGTAGGCACGGCAGGAAATGTCGTATCGCTGGCAGTAGGCATTGAAGTGCAGTACCACGCAACCTTCCGCGGCCAGAATTCCCGCGGCGGTGGCGCTTCCAGGTTGAAACGTGGCTGTCAGGACATCCGAAAACTCCCGATGTCTTTGATAGTATCCGGCGCTGAGGAACCGCACCGCCTGTTCGAGCCGCTCGGCTGGGTCCTGGGTGCGTGCCGTGATATGATCGAGTTCGGGGGTCATCGAGTGCTCCGGCACCCTGTTGAGTACCGTGACGATCGGACCTAAGGTTCCTCCGAGGCCCGGCAGCGAAACCGACGGCCTCACCGCTTCGTCGGGTCGACCATGACGCTGACGCATGGCGAGTTGGCGCACGCGGCATTGCCATTTCATGAATGATTCCCTCTCGGCAACGCCTCCCGCCATAGCGAAGGACCTCACGCAACTCTCTTCTGGTGGTCGACCTGCCTGATGGCACGGTCATGGGCCAGACTCGGAATGCGCGCACGCGCAGAGGCAACCTTGTCGATATCGATCTGGGCGCGGACCACGCCGGAAGCGCTGCCTCCGTCGGCGACGACTTCGCCCCAAGGATCAACAACCAGGGAATGACCGTAACTTTCGCCGCCCCCCTTGATCGGACCAACAGCGCATGGCGATATGATGTAGCACGTGTTCTCTATGGCCCGAGCGCGATTCAGGACATGCCAGTGCCTTTCTCCGGTGCGACGTGTGAACGCTGCCGGACAGGCTATGATGTCGGCCCCAGCCTGCGCCAACGTTCGGAACAGTTGCGGAAAACGCAGGTCGTAACAGATCGTATGCCCAACTCTGCCAAACGGAGTATCGTGGATGACCGCTCGGTTACCGGGCGTAACCCTTGCGCTCTCTCGGTAGACCTCCGACTCCGATAGCTGGACGTCGAACAGGTGAATCTTGTCGTAGCGGCCCCGCACCTCACCCTGATCGTCCAGCATGTAGCCGCGGTTGATGATCCTGCCTCCGGGACCTTCCACCGCTACGGAGCCCAACATTACCCATACCCCTAGACGGGCGGCGACTTCCTGAAACGCGGCAACCATCGGATGCCCGGAATCAGGCGCCGCTGGCGGAGCCAGTGCCGGCCCATCCGAGGCAAGTCCGCCGCAGTATTCGGGGAGAAAGACAATGTCCGAATCCGTCACCGATTCCGCAAGTCGCATCGCCTCGTCGATTGCCGCATCGAATGTCGGCATCGGACGGGTCTGCAGGCATGCGATCTTGACTGGGGAAGACATCGGTTCAGAATTTCATATAGGCTTTGCGAAGGGCGACAAGTGGATGCCGATCGGACATCTGGAACTTTACCAGAAGCTCGCGGGCGATCATGTCGCGGTCCTGCTGATTGTCCGGCAACGCGATGCTATCCGGAATGCGCACCCATCCGTTGTTGTTCCGGTCGAACACGGCGGGTTTCCCCTCCTCGTAGCCCATATGCACATCTTCCAGCCAGTTCAGATCGTCCCAGCCCATCACTTCGATGTACTTTTTCAGGAACACGGTCATCCGGTCATAATCGGGAACCAGATTGACATCGTATCGGTAGCCAATGTGCTGGCCGATCTCCCTTTCGCGTTCCGACTCAAGGCCGACGGCATCGTCCATGAACTGGTCGACGCTCCTGATCTCCGACCCCCGGTACCTTGTTCCTGCCATCGTTCCGACTCCTGCCCCTAATAGTGATGATAGTCCTCGACGCCGACCGTATGATTCGTCCCGGCAAGCGGAACCCCGGCCATGGCCGAAGCCTCCATCGTAAGCGCCGCAAGATCCTCAGGTTCCAGCGAATGCAGATGTGTCTTTCCGCAGGCGCGGGCGAAGAGCTGCGCCTCGATCGTCAGCGTGTGCAGGAAATTATAGACCCGCTCCGCAGCCTCGTCGGGATCCAGCCGTGCGCGAAGAAGGGGATCCTGTGTGGCGATCCCAACTGGACAGCGGCCTGTGTGGCAATGATAGCAATAGCCGGGTTGGGCACCGATTTCCTCAGGAAAATTCGCCTCGGGAATGTCCTTGTTGCAGTTCAGGGCCATCATGACGGAATGGCCAAGAGCGATGGCGTCGGCTCCAAGCGCGACCGCCTTGGCAACATCGGCTCCGTTTCGAATGCCCCCCGCATAGACCAGGCTGATCTCGCCGCGCTTTCCAAGGTCGTCAATGGCTTTCCTTGCCTGCCGGATCGCCGCAATTCCCGGAACCCCCGTATCCTCAGTGGCCAGATGGGGTCCCGCGCCAGTGCCACCTTCCATACCGTCTATGTAGATCGAGTCAGGATCGCATTTCACCGCCATACGCACATCATCGTAGACACGGGCGGCTCCAAGTTTCAGCTGGATGGGGATCTGCCAGTCGGTGGCCTCGCGGATCTCCTGGATTTTGAGCGCGAGGTCATCCGGGCCAAGCCAATCAGGATGCCGGGCAGGCGAACGTTGGTCGATTCCAGCTGGAAGTGACCGCATCTCCGCCACCTGATCGGTGACTTTCTGGCCCATCAGGTGACCACCCAGTCCGACCTTGCAGCCCTGTCCTATGAAGAACTCGCATCCATCCGCCAGCACCAGGTGGTTCGGATTGAAGCCGTACCGCGACTGGATGCATTGGTAGAACCATTTGGAAGAGTAGCGCCGTTCATCAGGGATCATGCCGCCCTCACCCGAGCAGGTCGCCGTGCCCGCCATGGTCGCGCCCCGCGCCAGCGCTGTCTTGGCCTCGTAGCTCAATGCCCCGAAACTCATCCCGGTCACATAGACCGGAATGTCCAGCTCAAGCGGGTTCTTGGCCCGGGGTCCGATCACGGTCTTCGTCTCGCATTTCTCACGGTAGCCCTCGATGACGAAGCGCGTAAGTGTGCCCGGCAGGAATGTCAGGTCATCCCAATGGGGGATTTTCTTGAACAGCGAGAAGCCGCGCATACGGTAACGTCCAAGCTCGGACTTGATGTGGATGTCGTCGATGACGCGTGGCGGAAAGACGAAACTCTCGCCGATGCGATTGACATCGCGGTCGAGCGGCTTCTTCAGGTTGGGGCTTCCGTCAGCCATACCTTTGGGTCCTTTTTCCGGGGGCCTCCTGGGAATTCCCGCCGCGCCGACGCGCGGCAGGCCCTCGCCTAGAGTATGAGTTTCTTTTCGTTGGGCTCCAGATTGTCGTAGTTCCAGAGCTGTTTGCCAGAGACGATCTTGGTGAAGTGGCCGACTCCCTGCTCTGGCATCAGTCCGTACAGGGTCAGTTTTCGCTTCAGCCAGGCCTGGTCAAGTTCCGTCAGCTCCACTGGAACCGCATCGACGCCCAACGACCGGATCTCACCGCCGACAAAGATGGTTCCATCGTACATGGAGTCGCCGAGGTTCTTGCCGGCGTTGCCGCAGACAACCATCCGGCCGCGCTGCATCATGAACCCCGAGAGTGCCCCGGTGTCGCCACCGACCAGGATGGTACCGCCTTTCATGTCGATGCCTGTCCGCGAGCCAACGGAACCTTGGCAGACAAGGTCACCGCCACGAATCGCGGCGCCGAAGGTCGATCCGGCATTCTTGTCTATGACGACGGTACCGGCCATCATGTTTTCGGCGCATGACCAACCGACACGCCCCTTGATACGGACATTTGGCCCATCGATCAGACCCGCGGTGAAGTATCCGGTGGAACCTTCGATGATCAGGTTAAGGCGGCTGAGGATACCAACGCCGAGTGAGTGCATTCCGCGCGGGTTCTGAAGTACGATGGTGCCATAGCCTTCTTCCATAAGACTGCGGATCGATGAATTCACCTCCGTCGTCGTCCTGCCGTCACAGTCGACTTCCGTGCGCTTGTTATAGTCCACATCAGGGGCCCATGGATAAGTGAACCTGTCCTCGGCATCGGGGTCGAACTCCACATACAGGGACTTTCCCGTCAGCTGCTCGGTGCGCATCCCGAGAGCGGTCACCCGTTCTTCCTGGGTCATCGCCCCCAGCTGGGCGTCGGTCAGGTCTGCCATACCCGAACCTCCTCATCATAAGGGTCGGTTGTGTCGATCTCCTCCGGAAGGATCGCGCGAATCGCAACCTCCTCCGAGGCCATGGCGATCAGGTCATCCGATTCGTACAGAACCAGAGGTTTTGCGGCCATTGTGTCCTTGGCCATACCAAGTTGGTCCTTCGTGCAGACCAGATAGGTGAATACCCCATCTATCTCGTCAATTGACAGCCTCAGGCTTTCCTCAAGTTCCAGACCTTTGGCCAAGTGATGGGCGGTGTAGACCGCCAGCAGTTCGCTGTCACAGTCAGACATGAACCGATGGCCGCGCCGTTCCATTTCCCGTCGCATGGTCCAGTAATTGGTGATCTGTCCGTTGTGAACGACCGAGATGTCGTTGTACGGAAATGCCCAGTACGGATGCGCTGACTTGATGTCGACGTCGGATTCAGTGGCCATCCGCGTATGTCCGATGCCATGGGTTCCCTGGAAACCACCGAGCCCATAGGCGTTCGCCACATCGGTGGCATCGCCAAGATCCTTGACCAGTTCCAGACCGCTGCCCATGCTCAGGATCTCGGTATCGCCGTCCTCCTCGATATGCGCCGCCAGGGCAGGGATATCGCCGTCATGGGACAGAACGTAGCGCAGTGCATATTCCCGCGGCGCCTCCTTGGACTTCACCGACACACCATGCTCTTCGAGAATGGCGTCGACCCGGGCGATCCGATCGGCGATCAACTTTTTTGCACCATATCCGATGGCGAGGTCATCCGCCTCGGCCACTTTTATCCGCATAATGCATTCGGCGGGACCCTCGCCCTGGGAATAGACCGCGTAACCGGTTGAATCCGGCCCGCGGTGCTTGAGAGCCTGCAGCATGGCGGTCATCTCTCCGCCCACCCCGCCAGTTCGGCTTCTATGTATGATTCCAGCAATTCCGCACATTCAGGTGCGCCTCCTCCCGGTCAGGGGGTTTCGGGGAAAGTGACCGCCGTCAGGGCAGACACTCCATATACATGTCGTTGTCCCACTCAGTGACGGTTGACATGAATCGGGCAAACTCGTCGCGCTTATACTCATCGTATAGCCGGTACATTTCGCCCGGAAGTCCGGCCTTCACGACTTCGTCGCCCGCCAGATGGTCGAGTGCCTCGCCCAGGCTCATGGGCAGCCGCCTGACCTCCTTTCCTTCTGCCATAGCCTCGTAGATGTTGCGCTCCTCCGGCTCGCCCGGATCGAGGTCATTCTCAAGACCGTCGTCCATGGCGGCAAGAAGGGTGGCTCCCATGAGGTAGGGGTTGACCATGGAATCGACCGAACGGTATTCAAACCGTCCCGGTGCCGAGACCCGCAGGCCTGTCGTGCGGTTCTGGAAGCCCCAGTCCGAGAACACAGGTGCCCAGAAACCGGTGTCCCAAAGCCTTCGGTAGGAGTTCACCGTCGAACAGCCGATCGCCGTCAGTGCCTGCAGATGGGTCACCACGCCACCGATAGCCTTAAGTCCGATGGTGCCGGGCATCTGCGGGTCGTCCGTATCGGGCATGAAGGTATTGTCACCGCCAGCGACGTACATGTAGTTCTCTTTCATGCCTGGCAGACTTTCGGGATCGTTTCCGGTTCGTCTGAACGCATCCTCCCCCGCAGTCCAGAGCGACATGTTATGGTGGCAGCCGCTCGCCGACACACCCATGAAAGGCTTTGACATGAAGCAGGCGAATATGCCTTTCTCTCTCGCGACCTGGGCACAGATCTGACGATAGGTCGTCAGACGATCAGCGTTTCGCAGCACATTGTCGAAAGTCCAGTTCAGTTCCAGTTGACCGGGGGCGTCCTCGTGATCGCCCTGGATCATGTCAAGCCCCATGGCCCGGGCATACCGGATCACTTGCATCGATACCGGCCGAAGGCTTTCAAACTGGTCGATATGGTAGCAATATGGCTTTGAGTAACCATCACGTGGCTTGCCATTCTCATCGAATTTCAGCCACATCATCTCCGGCTCGGTGCCCATGCGAAGCTCCAGACCACGGCGCGCCCTGAACTCCTCATGCAGTCGGCGGAGATTGCCCCGGCAGTCCGCCGTCAGGTATGCTCCCGGATCCTCACGCTCCTCCCGATTGCGGAACAGGGTGCAGTAGAAGCGACCGATTGTCGGCGCCCACGGCAGCTGCATGAAGGTTTCAGGTTCAGGAATGCCCACAAGTTCCGCAGCTTCCGGTCCATAGCCCAGGTAGTCACCCGCGCGGTTGGTGAACAGGTTCACAGTTGCACCGTAAACCAACTGGAACCCCTTCCTGGCCACGCTCTCCCAATGGTCGGCAGGAATGCCCTTTCCCATGACCTTGCCGGTGACGGAAACGAACTGGAGATAGAGATACTCGACCCCCAGCCTGTCAATCATGTCACGGACTTCCCGGATTTTCTCGTCGCGCCCGGGGGCATCTACAAATCTCTCAAGATCGGTGGCCACTTTGTCTGACTCCATGTTGCATCCTCATTCACGGTTCCTGTCCCGGTGAACCGGCGGTCCGCCGGAAAGCGACCTGACGGGCCCACGCCAGATGCGCCTGCCCCACGGTTGCTCCGTCATTCTGAGACCATGCCGAACCGAAGCATAATGGCTGCGGAGCCGATCACGCCACGGTCCGGGAATCACCGGCAATGCCGACCACTCCGCTCTCGATGATCCGTCCATGCTGCCTGTCATTCCAGTCACACCGGAAGGCTTTCC
The DNA here is from genome assembly GCA_965203605.1 of Paracoccaceae bacterium. Taxonomy (GTDB): domain Bacteria; phylum Pseudomonadota; class Alphaproteobacteria; order Rhodobacterales; family Rhodobacteraceae; genus JAPOUP01. Next base: position 2,103,746 of record OZ241902.1, read on the forward strand.
CCTTGAATAACAGCTACACAGTAACGTATCTAGTCCAAAATGCAACCTATTTTATGCCAATTCCTTGAACTGCGTTGCATCCACCGCTGTTTTGGTATAGATTTGGCTCGAAATTGACGATGGGGATGGATACATTGTCCGGTATGGGCGCAGCGGAAATCGCAGCGGAACTGCGGCGTGAGATTCTCAATGGCGGTCTACCGCGTCACCTGCGATTGCCTGCGGAACGCCGCATGGCGGAGACTCATGGCGTCGCGAGAAATACGGTTCGCGAGGCGTTGGCCCGGTTGGCCGAAGAAGGATTTGTCGATATCCGGCCGGGCAGCGGCACATATGTTGCCTTCCAGACCGAGAGTCCCTCGACAAGCAAGGCGATCGAGCAGGCTGGACCGCTGGAACTGATGGATGCCCGATTTGCCCTGGAGCCTCACATCTGCAGACTCTGCGTTCTGCACGGTCGCCGGGCCCGGTTCGACTCGCTCGACACACTCTGCGCAAGAATGGAGGCGGCGCTTCACGATCCTGTCGCATTCTCCGAGGCGGACACCGAGTTTCACCGGACACTGGCGGAGACGACCGGCAACAGCCTCCTTAGCTGGATCATTGGCCAGATCAACTCGGTGCGCAGTCAGGATGAATGGACATTGATGCGACAACTCACGCTCAACGAGGAAATGATTGAACAGTACAATCTGCAGCATCGGCAGATACTCGATGCGATCCGCAAGCGCGAGCCGGAGCGCGCTGCGGCCCTGATGACCGAACATCTCGAGACAGCCAGACTGAGCCTGACCAGAGCCGCGTCGGCCTAACCGCCAACCGTTCTAGGGAATTCGAACCGCCGTTCGGACCGTCAGTGCCCCGCCGGACGGATCCCGTACCGGGAGGCGACGGTGCGGGAGGTCGGCGCATGGCAGCGGCACGGGAACCCATCGGCGATGCCGGTCGTCCGGCGGTTCGGGACCGGGTACGCCCGGATGGGGCCCGGATCCTTTTGTCCATCGACGCAATGATGGTGGGACTAGCCCGCTAGTTGTCCATTGAAGAGCACCGGACCCATACCTTCATCCGTTCCGGACCAATGGTACGATCATAGACGTGATGCTCGTAGTAATGGATGAGCGCCTTGCGCGTCTTGAGTTCGATACGGCAGCGTCCTTTCTCGTCAGCCCTTATTCCGTGCTCTTGCTGAAGTGCCAGAAAAGCCTCCCGAGGAAGCGCAGGATTGACCTCAAATGCGATTTCCGTCCTTTCGTGCCAGTCGAAGTCCCCTTCGGCACCCCTGTACTCGGACTCCGCCAGCATCCAGTAGCCGTCGCCATCGAGCCGCCCAGGCACCAGGTCCACATACCCCCAATCCTGCATTTCGAATGGTTCCTCGACCAGAAGGTGCCCGCGGAAGTGTATCCGCCGCGGTGTCCGGATCATCGCATGTGGAGAGAAACGCACCGCACGGACACCATGCCTCTTGAACAGGTAATGGCCGACGAGCACACGTTTCTGCGCGGCGGCGCGACACATCCAAACCGCGGTGTCCCCGGGATCGGGCGGTGCGATGTCAACTATGTTGAGATCAGCTAAGCTTGGCAGGTCCAACCTGTTCCCGCGTCTCCATGTGCGCTCCGCGGTGAGAAGTCCGAAGAATGACCAGAGATCGTTAGGGGCGGACTTCGGGCGGACCAAGAGTGTGCGTCCATGCTTGCGTCGGTCTCCAACCCTGTGGCCATGCGTTGTTTCGATGTCTGTCATCCTGTCTTTGGGAAAGTGCGCGATGATATGTGTCTGCACATGCTGTCGTGTCCGTCCGATCGCACGGGCGAATTCGGACGCGTTCAGGTTGCCGCGCCAGTAAAGCAGGGCCTCATAGATTCGCTCGGTATCCAGCATTGGAAGACCTATGTTAATGAAATTTTACTGTCATAATATATGACTTTAATTCTTTCCAATAATAATTTAGTGTTGAGCGGACCAATAGAGGATCAATAATGAACAGGATTTTCATAACGCCATCGCGCAGGGTGAGGTTCCGGTTTCTTGACAGTCTCCACGCGGCTCTGGTCGAGGGTCTTGTCCATACTGGCCTGGTGACAGGCGATATGCTGGTTGGACATACAGCACATCCATGGACATTCGCATGTTTTGGCTGGACACGCAGGGGCGGTCTACGGACATTGTCGGGGCTTCTGCTCTCATCGACATGCGACAGGATCTCGTCGGCCTTCGGTACGCTCGACCCCGCGCGCATCCGCAAGACCTCGTCCAATGGTGATGTCCTGAACCTGGAAGGGGCGAACAAGCGGCAGGATGTCCACCTTCCCGTCCCAAGTGCGCGGGAACTGTGTGTGACCTTTCCCGGACGGTTCGTCCTTACGTTTCCGAAAGTGAAGCGCGACAGGAGCAGTTTCGTCCGTTCCCCGACCGACACCGACTTTCCCGCAGCCCTCAAGGCTGGCCTTGACCGGCGCGCCGGACGGACCCTTGATCTTGAGATCGGAATCGATCCCCTGACGTTGGCGACGAATGGTGATGCTGTTCCTGTCGCGCTCCGCAAAACCGGAGACCGACGTATACTGGTTCCGGCCTTCGATATGCCTGTCACGCTCAGGGGCGATCCAGAGGACCTCGCCTGGGCCTTCCATGCCGGTCTCGGGGCGAAGACCCGTCAGGGATTCGGCTGTCCCGTCATGGCCATCTGATCCAGAGGGGGGACTTGATGCTATCACGCGAAATCTACCGAAGTTTCCTGAAATCCGTAGTTCGGGACGGCGTGTTTTCCGAGGACGAGCTCGCCCGTGGGACCGAGCCTCTGGACGACGGGACCATGCGGAATATCAGAACAGGGAAGCGGCTGGACCATCGGTTGCCATATCTGGCGCGTGTTTCAGGAAAAGGTGGAACGGATGCACGTGGCGTTCGCCACGAGGCCATACGGAACATCTCGCTGCTTGAGCATGCCACATCCATCGCGCGTGGTGCTCTGGTTTTCGCCGAGCAGGACCTGCGTGCGGCGGGTCTGGGTTCCAACGAAGCCGCGCTCCGTGCCCGCCTTTCCCGCGTGGTCGCGGTCGGATTCCTGCACGATGCTGACAAGATGGTTGGTAAAGGGCGCGAACTGCTTGAGCCGGAAACGGTTGGGCTGCTCATGGGGAGATACCGGGTCGACGCGTTTCTCAAGGAATATGGTGCCGACGTCTCACCGGAATGGATGCTCGCCATGATCGATCAGGTGGAGGTCTCGCGCGCCGGCCGGCTATTGTCCGACGGCATCATGCTGTCCCCGCCTGATTGTGGCGACGCAGCCTATGTCCGCTGCGCCGACCGGGTGGAGGGCCGGTTTCTGGCGGAAGGGCCTGACGCCGCGTTGAAGGAACTTGATGCTTTCCAGGGGTTCCGCGAATCATCGGCGCTGCACGGGCGTTGGCGGACCGTGAACATCCATCAACCCCATATTCCGTTCGTACTGGAAGCGCTCCACATCGGATTCGCCAACGGATGCAGTGAGTTGGCGGGCGTTCCACCGCTTATCGAGACCCACCACGACGGGCGATTGATCGCAGTTCTGCCTCGGGAACATTTCGACGCGATCCGTGAACACGCACTAAATGAAGTGGCTCGACGTTTTCACACAATACCCCGTGTATCGGTCAACCATCGGTGGGCTGTGGATCTGCACGACGCCCGCGCGACAGTCGAAGGACTACGTGATGCGGTGCATGGAAATCAGCGGCTTCTGGCAGTGACCAGCCATTACGCGAAACAGGATTCGGAATTTCGGTCAATCATTGACGATACGGTTGGGGAACTGGGAATTGCCATTCGATGGCCCGACCCTGAAAAGATCACGGGCGCGAAGACAGTGCTTTCCCCCGCCCAAGATGACGGTCCTCATGGATCTGCGTTCGAAACAGCCCGAATGCTCGCTGTCGGCCTGAGCTGCAAAGCGCCGGAAGACACTGCGCTCGCGAAGACCACACCCGAATCCAGTGAGCGTGAGATGGAACTCCTGACGATACTTGGCGCACATGAAATCGAGGTTCCCGATTCCATCGGACGTCTCGACGACAAATTCACCCGAAGGTCGCTTCTCGCCCTTATGGCGGGAGGCGCATGCTCCGACAACATGGAGATTGCGGATGCCGTGTCTGGAGCCGATGGCCTGCTGGAGCGTTGGCTGAATGGTGTAGGTGAATCGACCGGTCTCAATGCACGTCTTCCGGAAGACATCCCGGCGCGGTTCGTCGAACCGGTCCGGAACATGCTTGAACAGGCGATCGACGGATGTTTTGTACCAAGTGATGAGAATATGCCACGGAGATGTCATTTCACCAACATGCCTGTTGATGAAGCGACGAGATACAAAGGCAAGACTGAGGGACTTTACGCTCTGAAAGTCTCTGCGTTCTCGGGACGCGAGGGACGGCCGGAATTCCATCGTTCGATGCAGGCTGGAACGTATCTGTCGCCTCTCGCGCGTACGGAACATGCACTGCGGTTCCGTGCCAATCCCCACCAGCGCGACGGCAAGCATGTGTCTTTCCTGCTGTCCAGTCCAGCCGTAACTGGCCTGTTCGCGTCTCTCGCGATTGGAAACAACACTGATATCACTGAAATTTCGACCTACGACCTGCGTGTTCTGGACCCCAAAAAACGCAAGGTGGCATTTACGGCTTTTGACAGTTTCGAACGGCGCGTTCTCATCGGACGGTACGAATCCCATGAGACCGGGTTGGCGGATGCTTTGGATATGGTGCTGCGTATTTTCGATGCGAGCCTGCGGACCGGCCGTCCCATCCATGTTTTCCAGGGAGCGCCGCATGATGTATGCGACCGGGTCTATTTCGATGCCCTTCCTCACGAAATCGAACGCGGGCTTGGCAGTCGGGGTTTCCGTATCGAGGATATGGAGGCCGCTCGCGACCAGCTCCGGATATGGACCCGGATCTGCGGCATCAACGGGTTGGGCGTGGCGGCGGCAACTGCCATGATGCATCCCGACACACGCCTTGCGGCACTCTGCGAGGCGGTGGATTGGATCGACCGAAGTGGAAACGGTTCCACTGCCTCACTCAAGTTCAACCTTCTACAACAAGCACAAGGACTGATCATGACAGACAGGAGAGATTCCCCGATCGTTCGTTTCGCATGCGCGATGACCGGGTTTCAGTCGGCCCCTCACCGCGAAAGCAGTCAGGCTGACCGTACGCGCGGCATGCGCCTCGCGCTGGAGGCGCTTGATGCCGTCAGCGTGGCCCAGACCACAGACCGCGAGACCATGATCTGCGCCGTGGTGGCCGAGATCGAGAACGCCGCAGAACGCGAGACCAACAAACAGTTCACCGCACGGCAGGAGGGCGACCCCACCCATAAGGATGCCCTGACCCGTGCAGCCGAAATTTTCGCGGATGAGATATGGCCCGAGGTGTTCCGGAGCCGCCCTCCGGACAGCAAGGCGCGCCGTAGCGCCGTCAGCATCTATCGTGTCGCCTTTGAGCGCGCCCATCAGGTCCGCAAGGGCGGTGAAATCGTCTTTCCGTCCTGATTTCTCCAACTATAGGATCCAATTATGACTGACATAACCCATATCCAACCGTTTCTCGGAAATATCGATGCGTTGACCGCAACCGCACAGGGAGCGAAAAAGGACTATGTGATGCCCGCGCTCAGCAATCTCGGTTCGGTCACCATACCAATGGTTCGAGAGATCATCGCTCCTGCCATTTTTCGCAACGAACAGGCGGAGATTACTGACATCGACGTTCGGGGAGTCCGGCGTGTCCGCGCCGTGGCCAACAAGTTCAAGTACGGCGAGCGGCGGCGGGGATTGCAGATCCTGCGGTTCTTCGGCGCGGGGGGAACCTGTCCCCAGAACCGTACCGAACTTCTCAAGGGACAGACAGCCGGTTCCGTGTTCGATCTCAATACCGTTGTTTTCGGTGACAGCACCGATGCGTCCGGAAAGGTTCTGCCCATCAAGGCGAGTGCCCTGTACTCGGACGCGGTATCATTCGCGCCATATGCTGATTGCGTCGGAAAGACATTCCATAACCGTGCGGCCGAGGATGGAACGTTGTTCGACGCCGAGACCAAGAAAAACTCCAGCAACCTCTTCGAGCGCCATTTTCTGGAGCCGGGTACACTTCTTGTCCAGACGGTCACGTTCAATGGGCGCACAGCACCACTGGAGGCCATCGAGCACTTCATGCTCTGTGTCGGGTTGGCGGGCGCATATGGCGGACAGACTTCGATTCATGGCATCAACGTACGCACCTATCTCGCCGGAATCTACGGTGCACCGCTCGAGCGGGAGATTTCCAGCCCGTATGTGATTGTTGAGGAAATGGCTCAGCAAAACGACCCTGCCGCCACGACCGAAACTCTGGCGAGCTTGTTCTCGGCCCGTTTTCCGGTCTCAGTCACACCGACGGAAGCCGAGAACATGCAACGTGAGCTAGTTGGGAGGCTCGAATCAGACGACCGCGACCTGCGCAAACGATATGTCGAAGGCCAGCGGCAGATTGCAGCCTACTTCGACGCTTGGTTCGCCGGCATCACGGGGTAACCTCATGGAAACAGTGGACATGGTGGTCACGCCTGTACGGCTGGAGACGCTGACCGCGCATCACTACCAGTCGCTGGCGATTCCTTCGGGGGTCGCCAGCCTGTCGACGTATATGGCTGATCGTCCGGTAACTTACGGACTTTCCGGCGCGTTCGGCGGACTTTCGCGATCCGTTGCGCTTCCAGTGAAGGACTACCGTCGCGATTTCGCCGCCATGACATGGTTCGCCTCGATCTTTGAGGCGGAAAACCCAAAACTCATGCGCCCGCAGGGGCGACGTCTGAACCTTGATCAGGAGGGAGGCTACCCTAAAGCGATTCAGGACGCGACGGGAACGGGTAATCTCAAGAGCTGGTTCTTCATTCAGGAGATCCCGCCTGAAACCATTTACCGTGGCGCGGTGTTCGGTCCTGATCCATTCAAGTTGGCGGCCCGTGTGGAAGGACATGATGTGAGTCATATCGTCTTCCGCGTCGGTCGGCATCGTGGTGGTCTTGTACGGATGAGGCGGGCCGAAGCAAGGAATGTTCGGCTGAACCTGCACACTGGATATGTCTGTGGAGTCGATGTGAACCGGGATCAACGCCTGCGTGTGGAGGTTCCTGCGCTCTGGGATATGCAGATTTCGGCGCCGGTGCCGCCCGCGACCGCCGGAAGCATCATCATGGAGTGGAAGGCCGCCGCATTATCGAACGGATACTGAAAATGAAAGGGCGGACCATCGACCTGCTTGTCAGGCGCCATGGCGTTCGGGCGGGAAACGGGATTCCTTTCTCCGCGACGGTGGCCGGAGCCGACGTGACACTGACAGACTTCCAGATTCGGCTGCTGAGCGAAAGCGCACCGATACGGATCGCATCGGCTCCGACCGGTGCCGGGAAGACCTTCGCCTTCGAACTCGCGCCATTCATCGGCAAGAACGTCCTCCTCGTCGTTCCCACGCGGCGTCTGGCCCAGAACCTTGAACAGGCGGTGTACGCAGTTATGCGGCGCAACGGGTGGGACGAAGCGGAGATCGGACGACGCCTCGCGGTCTGGACATCGGACGCGATGGCGGATGCCAAGGAGTCCGGCCTGACAACGGCTGAAGTCCGGACGGAACGTGTCCGCCAGCTTCGTGGTCTGGACGGATTTCACGTGGAGGGATCGTTCATAATCGCGACACCGGAATCGTTAGGTCATCTTTTGCTCAACCCGCCCCGCCACGAAAGTGGCCAGCCATCCATATCCCTGCGCGACCTGCTGTCACGCGACCATATCGTCTTCGATGAGTTTCACATGATCGAGGCACGGGGATTCGGGCTGGCATGCGCACTCTGTCGCGTAGCGGCTGGCCTGTCGACGACAGGGCACAGACCGCATATCACTTTCCTGAGCGCCACTCCGATCCGGATTTCCGACACTCTCACGGCGTTCGATATCCCCGAGTCGGAAATCTGCGTTTTCGAGGAACATGTGGAATCTTGGCGTCCTGACGAGGATCCATCGGGAGCCCGTATCGTACATGGCGATGTCGAGGTTTCCTTGGGGCATTATACGGACCTCCTCGATGCTGTCGCGGGTGAGACCGATGCAATTGTCAGGACGCTGCGTTCCGGACAGGCTGTGGTGGTCATCTTTGACAGTGTTGCAGAACTGAAGGGTGCCCGGAACGATCTTTCGGAGGTTTTCCGGACGCATGGCGTCGCGAAAGACGACATCCTGACGATCAACTCGATCGATGACGCCCATCAGGCATTCCATGACGCCTACGGCGTGGGTGGCAGAACCGCCGACCCAAAGCAGGCCCGTGTGATTCTCGCCACATCCAGCATCGAGATCGGCGTCACATTCTCCGCCAGCTTGCTGATCATGGACCCAGGCCACGACTTATGCTCGTTCATCCAGCGAGTCGGGCGTGTCTCCCGCGGCGATCTTCCGGGACGCGTCGTCGTAACCGGTTCCGTACCCGGAAACATGCTTACTGCTTTCCGCAAGCCCGACGTTTCCGGAGCCGTTGGAAAAGAACGGATCGAGATTGACGTGGGAACGTTCATCGGCGCGATTTTGCGAAATGTGGCTTGTGAATTCAAAGGTAGGATGGACCAGTCCGAGGAAGGACTTCAGACTTATGGTATGATGTCAAACCGTGCCGTCTGGTGTGCATGTCTTTTCTGGACTGCGCTTTACCGGGTTTGGTCGAACCATAGAGGCGAACGCGATACGCTTAGGAATTTCCGTCCAGACAAGGTTCGATGTTTCGAGGCCATGTTCTCCATTTTCAAGCACTCCGGTCTTGACAGACCGAAGATATGGCTCTGCGCGTTCATTCGCGAAGCCAGCCGATTCCGTAACATCGAACCGCGGCTGCGCGTGCATCACGGTGATCGTACCGACTGGGTGCCCGAAAGTCTGGTCGGGCGTTATCCGGACCTGTCCCGGGCACCGGCTTTCGAGGATAGTGAAGGCTTCTACCTTGAACTCAAGCGACCGTTGGAATCGATTCTGAAGACAGGCGATACGCGGCCGTTCCGTCCGACCCTGCAGCCGCTGGCGCCGCTTGATGGAATGTCACTTCCCGCTGTTCCACGGCATTCAGCAGGCTATGCGTTCGTCCAGGAACTGAAGCGTTCGCGCAGACATCCTTTCGGTAAGGAGGGTGATAAGGTGTGTGAGACTGTGATCAGGCTGGTAAGCATGACCGGTGTCGTTCCGCAGGAAGATGACGACGAAGCCAGCGGCGCGTATCAGGGATCAGTTGTGGTCTGAGTGGATGTCTGTCCAGCGACATCAGATTGAAACATTCGCCCGATTGTGTGAGGCGCACGATCTTCATGGTCTGGCGTTCCAGCATCATGCGATCTGCCGTCGTCGCGCATGGCTTCATCTGAATCGGATTGATTACGCACATCTTGACGAACGGATGGCTCTGGGGACGCTGGCCCATACGGCCAGCAAGGTTCGCGACCGTTCGGCCGAGGGCCTCATGGGTCTTGCGCCGGACCGGATCGACTGGGAGGAACGAATTGTCATCGAAGCCAAGGGCAAGGGCGGAGCTGCTGACGCGGTCTCGCGTCAGGCCATCTATTACGCGTTGATGCTCAGCGCATGTACAGGGCAGGTCTGGCGACCGATGATTGAGGTGATATCACAACGCCGTACGCGAGAAGTGGACATCGATGGGGATATTATGGCTGAAATGCTTGCCACGGCAAGGGATCTGGTGGCTATGGTGGACGCCCCGTGTCCAGAGGGAATCGATGCACCGATCTGTCAGGCCTGTTCCTATGGGCGGCTTTGCGGGAGGGTGTGATGGAAACGCTGTTTGTATCGAAGGATGCCCGTCTGTCCGCTGATGGCGGAACATTGCTTGTACGCACCGAAGACGCCAGACGACGGATTCCGATCAGGGGACTTGGTCAGGTGGTTCTGGCCGGTGAAGCGGGACTGACCACCGCCGTGATCGGTCTTCTGGGAAAGAACGGCGTTCGGATCACGGTGCTTGACTGGTATGGCAATGTCACGGGATCCTTCGAGCCGAGCCATCGTCCGCGCAGTGGACGCATCCGTCAGCTTCAGGCTCTCGCGGGAGCCGATGATGCGGGTCGCGTCGACATGGCGCGACGTTTTGTAAGAGCCGCGGGCAGGAACATGCTCGCCAACCTGAGATACCGTATGTACCGTGGTATTGAAGGCGTGGAGACGTCGATCAAGGCGATGGAATCGGCGATGCAGGCACTTGCGTCCGCGGACACTGTCGAGGCCCTGATGGGTCATGAAGGTTTGACGCGTGCGTGGTATCTTGATGCATGGAAACATATCGACAGGCGGTTGGACTTCGGTCCACGGATACGCAGGCCTCCCAACAACGAGATCAACTGCCTGCTTTCCTGGTTCAATGGCTTGATGTACGCCCTGTGCCGTAATGAAATCGCCAAGACGCATTTGGATGATTGCCTGTCGTTCCTACACTCGCCTCGTGAGGCTCGGTGTTCGTTAGCACTTGATCTCGCTGAAGTGTTCAAGCCGCCGGTCTGCGACGCCCTGATTATTGAGCTGGTTCTCCGGGGAACCAATTGGTCGTCATGGTTCGGAATGAACGAGAATGTATGCCGACTAACCGAAACAGGCAGAAGGAAGACCCTGCAGCTCTGGGCCGAGAAAGTCGATGCTCCGCTTGGTGGTGCGCATAGTCTCCGTGAGTTGGTTCTGCGGGAGGCATTGGCGATCGAGCGTCACCTGCTTGGGGTAGAGGAATACAGACCCTGGCAGAGGAAAGTCTGATGTTTGTCCTTGTTTCCTACGATGTCGCGACGGGGCGCACTGAAAGGTTTCGGAAACTGCTGAGCCGTTATCTTGTACATGAACAGAATTCGGTTTTCTGTGGATTGATAGCTAAACCGGATTTTCGGGAACTGGAAACGAATCTTAAGGTGATTCTGACTGAAGCCGATTGTATATTGATGATCGTCTGTGAAAACAGGCTCAACATGAACTTAATTCGGATGGGCGATGATGACGGGTTGCGTATGGAAAGAAAAAGTGTTGTCCTATGAGCCTATGATAGGTGTTCGTGTGAAAAGTCTGGGGGTGCGTAGGTCAAATATCCTGTTTCACGTCTTTCCAGATGGCTTTTGGCTATGGTTAAAGGGATAAGTGTTTGATTACTGAACGGTGAACCATCCCCATGAGGGGTTAGGAGGATGCCCGTAACAGCTTCCCGCTCTACGCCGATGGTGTGAACCATCCCCATGAGGGGTTAGGAGCCGTGACTCCGATACCCATCGACGCATAAAAATCTCGTGAACCATCCCCATGAGGGGTTAGGAGTCCAAACTGCTCGAGTTCGTCAGGAGAACCGACAGAGTGAACCATCCCCATGAGGGGTTAGGAGCACGGCGACCAACGGCTCCGAATCGGAGATGCCGGGAGTGAACCATCCCCATGAGGGGTTAGGAGTCGGACCTCGCGAACCGCTTCAGAACGGGAACGCTCGTGAACCATCCCCATGAGGGGTTAGGAGAAAGGCATCGCCGAAAGCGATGGAACCATCGTCATGTGAACCATCCCCATGAGGGGTTAGGAGGCTTGCCCATAGGCTTGTTCGAAGGATCCTTACCGCGTGAACCATCCCCATGAGGGGTTAGGAGAGGATCGACAGCAAAAACCAGGAGCTTATCGAGGCGGTGAACCATCCCCATGAGGGGTTAGGAGCACAGCCCCCGCTGCGGTGTCTTCCCGCGTTCCATGGTGAACCATCCCCATGAGGGGTTAGGAGACCGAACTGACCGTCTGAAAACGCAAGGACGAGACCGTGAACCATCCCCATGAGGGGTTAGGAGGTGACCGGATGGTGCTGCTTGAGGTTCCGGATATGGTGAACCATCCCCATGAGGGGTTAGGAGGATATCCGCGGCTCGTTCCCGTTCTACAAGGATGCGTGTGAACCATCCCCATGAGGGGTTAGGAGCGGTGCTGTACCCCCACATCTGGGAGGGTGAGCCGGGTGAACCATCCCCATGAGGGGTTAGGAGCACGTCGGCGAGATCGTCTCGCACGGCTCGCGCTGGGTGAACCATCCCCATGAGGGGTTAGGAGCGGGGCCACGCCCTCCTCGGAGACGGGGAACTCGTGTGAACCATCCCCATGAGGGGTTAGGAGGTCTTTGGAGAGCAGGTTGCGAGTCCGCTTGGAATGTGAACCATCCCCATGAGGGGTTAGGAGGCCATCGCGACCAGCGTTCCGGCGGCGGATTCGCTCGAGTGAACCATCCCCATGAGGGGTTAGGAGACGAGCCACCGGACGAACGACGCCTAGAAGACCTGGGTGAACCATCCCCATGAGGGGTTAGGAGACGTCATAACGGATATCCTGCTGGTCCGTTACGCTTGTGAACCATCCCCATGAGGGGTTAGGAGCGCCCACCAGCCCGTCCGGCGAGCACCCGGCGATGGCGTGAACCATCCCCATGAGGGGTTAGGAGCTGTCACCGATCTGGTTCCAGCGGGAATTCCACTGCGTGAACCATCCCCATGAGGGGTTAGGAGTTGCCAAGTACTTGAGGAAAGGTGATCGACAATGGGTGAACCATCCCCATGAGGGGTTAGGAGACGATTCCGATGGCCGGGCGAACGCCGGTGGATCCCAGTGAACCATCCCCATGAGGGGTTAGGAGTCCGCCGTGGAGTCGTCGTAGTTCGTGACCTCGAGGTGAACCATCCCCATGAGGGGTTAGGAGAAGGACATGTATGACCATACGTCCCGTGTTGACTTGTGAACCATCCCCATGAGGGGTTAGGAGTTCGAACTGGACAGGCTTGGCCAGGAGATCATGCACGTGAACCATCCCCATGAGGGGTTAGGAGTCCGGCCGTCCTTGTCGGAACCGCTCGCAAAGCCTCGTGAACCATCCCCATGAGGGGTTAGGAGCGGCATGACCAACTCCTGCCGGAGGATCTTAAGCCGTGAACCATCCCCATGAGGGGTTAGGAGCCAGGCAGCTTCCCAGCACCGTCGACCTGGTGCGCATGTGAACCATCCCCATGAGGGGTTAGGAGAGGGCCTGGGCGGATACCGGCGACCGGACGGACCCGGTGAACCATCCCCATGAGGGGTTAGGAGAATGTCGGATCGGTAGTCGCCGAACGCGACGATCTTGTGAACCATCCCCATGAGGGGTTAGGAGCGGGAATCATACGGGTTCGAGAACGGCGTCGAGGCGTGAACCATCCCCATGAGGGGTTAGGAGGCCTCGTAGATGCGGATCTGGTAGGTGGACTCGGCGTGAACCATCCCCATGAGGGGTTAGGAGCCGGCCGTCGACGGCGGAAGGGATGATGCCACTCTCGTGAACCATCCCCATGAGGGGTTAGGAGATGACATCCCAGGGACCTTCGACGGCGACGTACTCGAGTGAACCATCCCCATGAGGGGTTAGGAGGGCAACGGGCGAGTTCCCGGAAGAGTTCTCATTCCAGGTGAACCATCCCCATGAGGGGTTAGGAGACGCCAACCGCAATCAGTATGAGCATCGGGCTGATGCGTGAACCATCCCCATGAGGGGTTAGGAGATGCACAAGGATGCTCTTGGTCGCGCCTCGGAGACTGTGAACCATCCCCATGAGGGGTTAGGAGAGCACGTTGTCGGGACCCATGGACAGACGCTTCAAGTGAACCATCCCCATGAGGGGTTAGGAGTGGAACGCCGACGGCCCTTCGGGCGTGAACGACGGGTGAACCATCCCCATGAGGGGTTAGGAGGTGGCCACGGTGGCGTCCCGGTATCCGGCTTTCAGGTGAACCATCCCCATGAGGGGTTAGGAGGTCAAGGCTCCTACCATTGCGGCCTCTAAAGCCCGTGTGAACCATCCCCATGAGGGGTTAGGAGGGTATCGTTCTTGCTTTTTCCACCGAGTCTTCCGGGTGAACCATCCCATTAGGGGTTAGGAGGAGGTCCGAGCCGGTGTCATCGATAAGTTTCACGAGTGAACCATCCTCATGAGGGGTTAAGAGGCTCTATTATGATGATATGTAAGCGGTTAAAGTACGGCGTCCGTTCCGGCCCCACCCTTCTCGCGCTTCTCCGAGCGCGGGCCGTACAGGTTGCGCTCCAGCCGGGCGACCATGCCGGCCTCCGAAGTGATCCGCCCCGATGGCCAGTCACAAACGGGCGATGCCCTATAATGTCAAACAGAAAAGAGGATTGGGTGGGACCGGAACGGACGCCGTACTTTAACCGCTTACGCAACACCGGCGGCGGGCCGGACCTGTCGGCGGCGTCGACGGCGGCGGTGGTGGAGCGGTTGGACCGGGCCATCCAGATGCGCGACGCGCTCGACAAGGGTCAGGGACCCGCCCCCATCCGATATAAGTGTGTCCTGTTGTAAGATCCCGAGCGCATTCTAACGGCGATGAAATCCGATCAGGTTCTGGCCGCGCACTGCAGCCAGTTCATGTAGAGTCGTTCCGCTGTTTTATTGAAGTCCTGCATGCATCTATCCGCGTCAGCCTGCATGTTCGTGGCACCGTCTGAACCGAGCGCAGCATTCAATGCCGTGGCGTATTCCGGGATTCTGGCCCAATTCGACACCGTGTCAGGCTCGACCTCAACATGGAACTGTGCGGAGTAGGCGCGCGGACCCCACTTCATCGCCTGCACAGCGCAGGCGGGCGACGATGCAAGTACTTCCGAACCGGCAGGCAGCCGTGTCACTTCCGAACTGTGCCATTGTAGACAACTGAGCGACTGCGGCAATCCGTCCATCCAAACACTGTTAGCCCCCTCCTCGGTCAGTTGCACTTCCATAACCCCGATTTCGGGATTCCTGGAAAGGTGGACTTCACCGCCGAGAGACTCCGCCAGAAGCTGATGTCCAAGGCAGAGGCCCAGAAATGGCATTCCTCTGACTTCAACCGCTTCGTGAATGATCTGTTTCTCTTCCCTGAGCCAGGGATGCTTGTCCTCCTGCCAGACATCCATGGGTCCGCCCATCACCCACAGTCCATCATAGCCGCCCAATGCCGGAATCGTCTCACCTTCATCGAGTTCGACAGCGTCCCAGCTATGTCCATCCTCTGCCAGGAATGACCGAAAGATCCCCGGATGTTCGACCCGGACGTGCTGCAGCACCAGAATGTGCATGGGTTCCCTCCAATGAACGCAATTTCATCCCGGCCCCCGCTCTGCCGACCTCGCACTTCCTGCGACCATGGACAAGTCATGGATCGGACCGAGAGGTCATGGCGGGAACATCCGGCAGACGCCTGAACCTCAATCCAACAGAGCATAAACCGCGATGCGAAGAAGACAACCGACTGTCGAAACCGCCAGGATCGAACTGTGAAGCCAGCATGCACTAACCACTGTGCACCGCGCGATGTTCGGCGAGCCGCCTGCCTACAACAGTGCTCGCCTTTCCTGTTGGCGTCATGCCGTGGGCACCATGCCTCACCGTAACAGCCTGCCATTCACGGACGCTTGGGGGTCATCTTCCGGGGAACCGACGAGGCCGAGCTGCGGCGGACCTCCGCTTTCCCCTGCGCATCGCCAGGGCTGTATCCCGCATCGCCGCCGTTCTGGTGGCGCTCGCGCCAGACCGTCGTCCGGTCACGGCCCGGCCGGGCGGCGACCTCGCCGTCGGAAAGCCCGCTTTCCTTCAATGCGCCGATCTGGCATCTCTCCTCGTGGGTCAGGTGGCGGTAGCCCTCGGGCATGGCGGTCTCCTTTGTCTCAACGCAGGGACTGTCGCCGTTTCCTGCCCGATACGCAACATCATGCGTCAGGAAAACCGGTCAACACCGCCAATGGTGTTGCACTTCAGGGTGGAATGGGGCGGCCTTACTCCTGATCATCTGCGGGCCCGGGATGGAGCGATGCCAAATCTGGCACTGAACCGCGTTGAAAAATGGGAGGAATTCGCAAATCCGGTCGCCAGCGCGACCTCCGTCAGTGATATGGGCGACCGCAACACAAGCCGTTCAGCGACAGACAGCCTGACTTCCCGGTAGTAGGCCATCGTGGACATACCAAGACGTGCCCTGAACAGGCGGTTCAACTGACGTGCCGACACGTTGGCGACCGAAGCGAGATCATCCAGAGTCAGCGGGTCAGCCACATTGTTCTCCATCGCTTCCACCGCGGACAGAACCGGTGCCGAGGCAGTACCCACGCGCTCCGCGAGGCCACCACGCTGAGAGCCGGCGGACGGGCGGATATCCGTGTGCAGAAACCAGTCGCTGACCCGACGGGCAAAGGTCGAGCCCTGATCCGCCGCAATCAACGCATGCATCAGATCAAGCGGGGCAGTCCCTCCCGCGCAGGTCACCCGATCTCGGTCGATCACATAGAGCGACCGCTCGAGCAGAAGTCCAGGTGACACCTCCTCCAGTGCCGGAACGTGTTCCCAATGCACGGTCATCCGTCGGCCACTCATCAATCCCGCCTTCGCCAGGATCACCGGCCCGCCCGAAACCCCTCCCAGAACTGTTCCGAGTCGCCCCATCCGCCCGAGCCAGGAAAACACGCCGGAATCCTCAAATGATGCCGGATCACCGCCCGCGACAACGAAAAGATAGTCGAGTTCAGGCGTCTCACCCACCGGCATCGTCGCGTCAATCAAGGCAGATCCGGAACTCCCCACCATGCCCCCGGCGGAGAAATGGATAAGCCGATACAACTCCTCCCCACTCAGCAGATTTGCTGCGCGAAGTGGCTCCACCACGCACGCGTAGGACATCAGGGCGAATCCCGGAATCGGCAGCACTCCGATACGAGTCGACTGTTTTGATGCAAATCTGGCCATTCTGAAACATTATCCGTCTATTGCAGGAAAGCCTAGCGCCCGATTCACCCGGCAACAGGTGAGGGTCAACGCAGCGAGAAATCAGCTTGGGCTATTCCGCATTCAGGATTCTTCGGGAAGGTCTCACCGGAAACAGGGGCTGGAGGCCCGTCTGGCGTGATGCCTCGCCGAAGTCTCGCTATGAGGTCGTCATAATCGGTGGCGGCGGGCATGGGCTCGCAACAGCCTACTACCTCGCCCGGGAATTCGGTGTCACCGACGTCGCCGTACTGGAAAAGGGCTGGCTCGGATCAGGAAACGTTGGACGCAACACCACCATCATCCGCTCCAATTACCTCCTTCCGGAAAACCAACCGTTCTACGAATTCTCGATGAAACTCTGGGAAGGGCTTGAGCAGGAATTGAACTACAATGCCATGGTCAGCCAGCGTTCGGTGCTGAACCTGTTTCACAGCGACGCCCAGAGAGATTCCTTCGCGCGACGCGCGAACGCTATGCTGATGTCCGGAGCGGATGCGGAACTCCTGAATCTCAGAGAGCTTCGACGGCTCTATCCATGGTTCAACTACGACAACGCGCGCTTTCCGGTCCAGGGAGCGCTCATGCAGCGGCGCGGTGGAACGGCGCGCCACGACGCTGTCGCCTGGGGTTACGCACGAGGAGCCAGCCAGTGGGGTGTCGACATCATACAGAATTGCGAAGTGACAGGTATCGATATAGAGAACGGGAACTGCACCGGGGTGCAGACCAACCGTGGCGCAATCCGGGCCGATAAGGTTGCGATGTGCGCCGCTGGCTCATCAGGACGGGTGGCGGCCTTGGCGGAAATGCGCCTTCCCATCGAAAGCCACGTCCTCCAAGCCTTTGTAACCGAAGGACTGAAACCGGTGCTCCCCGGTGTGATCACCTTCGGTGCGGGGCATTTCTACGTCAGCCAGTCGGACAAGGGCGGGCTTGTGTTCGGAGGTGACATTGACGGCTACAACAGCTACGCCCAGCGCGGAAACCTACCGACCATCGAGGATGTCTGCGAAGGTGGGATGGCGATCATGCCGATGATCGGGTGCGCGCGGCTTCTACGGATTTGGGGCGGTGTGGTCGACATGTCGATGGACGGCTCTCCGTTCATCGACCGAACACATATCAACGACCTCTACCTGAACGCTGGCTGGTGTTACGGCGGTTTCAAGGCGACCCCAGCCTCCGGTTACTGTTACGCGCATCTATTGGCCACCAACCGCCCTCATAAGGTGGCGAAGGACTATCGAATTGACCGGTTCCGGCGCGGTGCGCCAATTGACGAAAAAGGTCAGGGTGCCCAGCCCAACCTGCATTGAGGCAAACCCACGATGATCATCAACCATCCACTCCTGGGGCCTCGTAACGCGGCCGAGTTCGTCTATCTTGGAGACGCCAGCCTCATCGACAGGCCAGATGGAAGGACGGCTGACATCGAGGAGTTTCACGACTATCTCCACCTGCGCGACAATCCTGCAGGACAACATCGTGAACTCTGGTACCATGAGCACGGCGACCGGTCATGGTTGGTGGTGACGCGAAACACCGTGACCCACGAGATTTCCGACGTCTCACTTGCCTCAGAGGTCGCCCATGCGCGTGGTAGGTCGAAATGAGAGGCCCGTTCCGAGTTTCCGGAGGTCTTGTCGACCGGTCGCGCAGCCTTGGATTTTCATTCAATGGAAGAAGGATGAACGGATTTCAGGGTGATACCCTGGCCTCTGCGCTTCTCGCGAATGGCCGGCGGATCGTGGGAAGGTCATTCAAGTTCCATCGTCCAAGAGGTGTTTTCTCATCTGGACCAGAGGAACCGAACGCACTGATGCGGATCCGCCGAAGGGGCGCCTGGAACCCCAATACGCGCGCAACTACCGTCGAACTGCATGATGGTCTGGAGGCCACCAGCCAGAATCACCTCGGCCCTCTCGAATTCGACCTCTGGGCGATGAACGGGCTGCTGGCGCCGTTTCTTGGTGCGGGCTTCTACTACAAGACCTTCATGTGGCCAAAGTCATTCTGGGAAAAGCTCTATGAGCCCGTCATCCGCGCCGCCGCTGGCTTGGGAAGGCTCTCACCCGAACCTGATCCGGACACTTACGACCGTGGTTATCTGCACTGCGACCTGCTGGTGATAGGCGCTGGCCCTGCCGGACTGTCTGCCGCGCTGGCCGCTGGCCGCGCCGGTGCACGGACAATCATCGCGGACGAAGATTTCCTCCCGGGCGGGCGGCTCAATGCAGAAAACGACATCGTCGAAGGGATGGCTGGACACGAGTGGGCCAACGAAGCCTGGAACGAACTCGGGTCCATGGACAACGTAAGTCGAATGCTCCGCACAACGGTGTTCGGTACCTTCGACCATGGAATTTACGGCGCTCTGGAACGCCGCACCGATCACCTGCCGAATGTCGGCGACGCCCCCCGCATGGTGGTCTGGCGAATCCACTCACGGCGTACCGTGCTATGCGCCGGGGCGACGGAACGCTCCATAGCTTTCCCTATGAATGACCGACCCGGGGTGATGCTCGCCGGAGCGGTCCGGTGCTACGTGAACCGGTTCGGTGTCGCACCGGGCCGAAGAGTCGCCGTGTTTGCCAACAACGAGGGTGGGCAGCGCACCGCTGAGGATCTCAGGGCACGGGACGTGGAAGTCGCGGCGGTGGTCGATACGCGAAGCGGCGGAGCGGTCGTCGATACGCGTGGCCGAAGGGGACTGAGGTCAGTGATCCTGAACGAAGGCGGACAGGTCGACGTCGACTGCCTCGCAGTGTCTGGTGGTTGGTCTCCAAACCTGCATCTGGCTTGCCATCAGCATGGAAGACCCAAATGGAGGGACGATATCGCCGCCTTTGTACCAGGCGGTTCACTTCCTCCTGGCATGTCTGTCGTCGGCGCAGCCCAAGGTGAAATGACGCTCGCAGGCGCCTTGCTGCAGGGTCACGATGCAGGTGGGACCGCGGTTTCGGATCTAGGATTTTCTCCCGTCAGCGCACCGGCGCCATCATCCGAGGGCGAATTCCATGGAATCAGCGCGTTCTGGCAAGTCAAGGGATCCAAACTCTCCTGGGTGGATCTACAGAACGATGTAACATGCAAGGACATACGACAGAGCCATCAGGAGGGATTTGGCCACGTCGAGCATCTGAAGCGCTATACAACGCTCGGCATGGCCACGGATCAGGGAAGAACCTCGAACACTTTGGGTGCCGCGGTTCTCGCCGAAGCGTCGGAAACGGATATGGATACGGTTGGACTCACAACGTTTCGTCCCCCCTACACGCCGGTTTCGGTCGGTGCCCTGGCAGGCAGGTCTCGTGGCAAGGAGTTCCGCCCCGTCCGCCTTACACCCAGCCACGGATGGGCTACCGGACAGGGTGCCGAATTCGTCGAAGTCGGCATGTGGCTACGCGCTCGATGGTTCAAACGCACGGGTGAGCACGGCTGGCGTGACAGCGTCGACAGGGAGGTGACGCAGACCCGCGGGGCTGTGGGAATCTGCGATGTTTCCACGCTTGGAAGGGTCGATATCCAGGGCCGTGATGCAGCGGAATTCCTGGATAGGATCTACGCCAATTCCTTCGCCAGCCTTCCTGTCGGAAGATGCCGCTACGGACTGATGCTACGTGAAGATGGAATCTGCTACGACGACGGCGTCTCCGCACGATTCAGCGAGACGCACTTCGTGATGACCACGACCACGGCCAATGCCGGACTCGTGTTCCGCAACATGGAATTCGCCCGCCAATGCCTCTGGCCAGACCTTGACGTGCATCTGATCTCGACAACTGACGCCTGGGCGACATTTGCCGTCGCTGGCCCCAGCTCCCGCGCCTTGCTGCGGAAGGTCGTGGATAACCTTGACCTTTCAAATGAAGCTTTTCCCTTTATGGCCTGTGCCGAATGCACGGTCTTCGAAGGTACGCCAGCGCGGCTGTTCCGGATTTCGTTTTCGGGTGAACTTGCTTATGAAATCGCCGTCCCAACGCGGTTTGGTGATGCGATGATCCGGGCAATGTTGGAAGTGGGGAAGGAATACGGTGCGGTGCCCTATGGAACCGAGGCACTGGGAGTTATGCGAATAGAGAAGGGCCATGCGGCAGGGAATGAGATGAACGGCCAGACGACTGCCGTCAATCTTGGTCTGGGCAAAATGGTTTCCAGAAAGAAGGATGCCATCGGATCCAAACTCAGCGAACGGCCGGAACTGAATTCGGAAGACTGTCTTCGCCTGACAGGGTTCCGCCCCGTTGACCGATCCGCTCAGTTGAACGCAGGAGCACATCTTGTCGAGCTGGAAGATGGCAATCCGAACCTTGCCTCCGATCAGGGATATATGACTTCCGTCGCCTACTCCACGAGTCTGGGACACTCGATCGGACTTGGCTTTCTGAGGCGGGGCCACGACCGAATTGGCGAAGTCGTCCGCGCATATGATCCCGTGCGTGGAAGGGACACAAAGATCGAGGTCGTCTCACCCCATCACTTCGATCCAAATGGAGAGCGTCAGCGTGGCTGAACTGGCCAGAGCCACTGTACTTGGCGGGCATGACCAAACCATTGACGGGCTTCGCCTACGGGAGCGCCCTGAATTCGCACTTGTTTCGATCGCATTGCCGCGAGGTCGGGAGGCAGAGGCTCGGCGGATAATTGATACTGCGTTCGGATTGGACTTGCCGGATCCAGGCCGATCCGCATCAAATGAGACCCACCGACTGATCTGGATGGGTCCTGACCAGATGATGCTGATGTTCGAGGACGACGCACCGCTGGCGGAACCTTGGGTCCAGGGTATGTTAGAGGGATTCTGCTACACTACCAACCAGACCGATGGATGGGTCATTCTGTCGCTCGCCGGATCCAGGGCGCGAGAGGCGCTGAGCCGCCTTTGTCCCATAGATCTGCATGAAGGGGTGTTTCCTGTCGGCGCAGTTGCGCGCACTGTCATGGAGCATATGGGAGCGGCGGTACTGCGTGATGGAAGGAACAGTTTTCTACTGCTTTCCGCCAGTTCGTCAGCGGGATCCTTCCTGAAAGCGGTTGAGGATTCAATCAGGTTCACGACCTGATGGGATGTATTCACGCGTAAGAATCAGGGTCGCTGCAGCCTCCGCGCTTCGGTTCTTGCCAGCCTCAGTAGATGCGCCATGCCCTACCGGACTGCGCCCTCGCCGCGGAAATGGTCGATGTTGAAATTCGGAGTGGAAGTGGCGGAATCGCTCGACCGAAAAGTTCTGCAAGAGGCTTCGTCATCTGCTCTGATGTTCTGTTTGCATCGAGAAGCTTTGAGGTCATAGTCCAGCACACGTATCTACCAGCAGAGGTTGCGATGGCCCTGAACCTCAGGAATAAGGAAACATGCCGCCTCGCTAGGGAGGTTGCCGAGTTGACTGGCGATACCCTTACAGGTGCAGTTACAGTCGCATTGCGCGAGCGACTGGAACGGAGTCGACAACTTCAGAGAGCTGATAGCCTCGCCCGTGAGCTCCATGCGATCGGTCAACGCTGTGCAAACCTTCTGAATGCAGGGCCGACAGCCATTGAACATGGTGACCTACTCTATGACAGACTGGGGCCGCCTAAGTGATTATCGATACCTCGGCCATTCTCGACATACTGATCGCCGAAGATGACGCGTCACGCTATGAAACTGCCATTGCAAAAACGTGGTCACGCCGAATGTTAGCTGTCGCATTACTTGAAGCGGCAATTGTGGTTGAAGCAAGAGCTGGCTAGGCAGGCTGACAGGCACTCGATGAGTTGCTTGAAAGGGCCTCTGTCCAGCTCATTGCAGTTACTGCCGAACATGCGACCACCGCGAGACTCGCGTGGCGTCGCTTCGGTAAGGGAAATCATCCGGCATCACTGAATTTTGGCGATTGATGCGCTTATGCATTGGGCAAAACTAATGGCGAAACACTGCCATTCAAGGGAGCCGACTTTGCCCGGATCGACATCGAAGCCTCATCACCACCTCACACCGAATTGACTCCATGAATCGCCATCCAACTTTTCAAGTTTTGTACTTTGAACAGGAGGCCGGGGAGGATAAAATACAGGTGCAAAACCATGCTGAATTACTTCCCCTGTCACCCCGTCACCTCTGTCACCTGTGGCTACCTACGGAACGCCGTATGGCGGAGACAACTCACGCTCGACGAGAAAATGATCGAACAATACAATCCAACCTGCCGCATCGACAGATATTTAATGCGATCCACGAGCGAGAGCCGGGTTGCGCAGCCACTTTCACGAAGCAACATCTTGAGACAGGAAAGTTGAGTCTGACCAGATCAGTGTCGGACTGGCCACAGACCTTATTCGTGTACCACGGCCACCCCTACCAGCAAATTCGTATTTGGGTCTGTTGATAATGGGCTTGGAGATTGGCGCGGCCGAGGCCAGTTCCACCGCAACTCACGCCGAACACGCTGGAAAGGCGGCACTGGCAAAATGGGCGGGCGGGAAAATGACTGCGGACAAGACGGTGCTAACCGACGCCAATTGGGCGTAGCCCGGCAACATTACTGCCGTCAGGGTGTCAATGGGCACCCAAAACTGACCCACCATCTACAGCCACCGGGGCGTCGGCAACCCTCCCGCGGACCGCAGGGCGCTGGCGCGGGCCTTCGTCGCCAGGGCGGTCCGCGGGAGGGTTGCCGACGCCCCGGTGGCTGTAGTGGACGTGCCTCTCCACCTCCACCAGGTCCAGGACGGCGATGAACCTGCCGTGCCTCACGCCCAGCGGGCCGACCTCCCCGGCGAGGGCCGGGAAAAGTTCCCCTTGAAAGCGCCGCCAGGCATCTGATATGGATGATCGCAGGGACATGGAGCCGTCTCCCCGTATGTGGTGGTTTTGACACCCGGCTCATACCAGAGGGACGGCTCCATATCCAGGCCCCCGATCAGAAAAAAGCGCCCGTTTCCGAAAAAAATCGCTTGATCGGGGAGTTCTGCAAGAGGCTCAAGGGTTTAGTATTTTCGATCCTCCCGAAGCCATCGCGCCTATACGAACGAGTCCGCGTCGAACCTACGACCCTACAGTGGCTGCCGTGAGATCTGATGGATCGGGTCTGCCCGCCCATTTAGCTACCCTAGCGCAATTCGACAAAAAGGGGTGGAGGGGACTAAAGGAAGCAATTGAGCGCCATGGAAAGCTCACGGGCGTGTTTGACGAACTGAGAATTCGTCAACTGGGAGAACAACCAGGATCTGATCCATTTCAAATCCAAGTCAGGAATCATATTGATAGTCGTGAGGGCATTTGGCGCAATCTCATTGATGTAGGTTACGGAGTGAACCAAGTCCTGCCAGTTCTATTCCAACTCGCCCGTCATGACCGACCGCCAATGCTCCATTTGCAGCAACCGGAAATTCACTTACATCCTAGCGCTCAAGCTGGATTAGGTTCGATTCTGTGCGAGATTGCCGCATCGGGAACGCAACTCGTGGTGGAGACTCACAGCAATTTCCTAATTGATAGAATTCGCATGGACATAAGGGACATAAGGGACGGCCGAACTGACCTCAAGCCGGAGGATTTATCGATCCTTTTTTTCGAACGTCATGAGGAAGACGCCAGAATTCATAACCTTCGCATAGATGCGGAAGGAAACATCCTTGACGCGCCTTACAGCTATGGAGAATTTTTCATGAATGAAATGAATAGATTATTGGGTATATAGAATGTGTGCAATCATTGACACAAGTGTCTTGGGATCGATGTTTGGGGAGGAGAACACTCAACCGAGTGCGGCTCGTGAGTTCCGAAGGCGTGTGGACAAGAGCAAGCTCCTGCTTGTAATCGGCGGGAAGTTAAAGCGTGAATTGATCAGAAATAGTAACTTTAAAATTTGGTATGGTGCCGCATTGTCGGTTGGAAGGATCCGAAACGTTTCCGACAACGAAGTCGAAAAGGAAACAGAAAACCTAAAAAAATCTGCGGTATGCCATTCAAATGATCAGCATGTACTGGCTCTCGCCAAAGTCAGCAAGGCACGCCTTCTCTATACAAGTGATCAAAATCTGATGGATGATTTCAGGAACGTTAACCTAATCCCTCACCCAAAAGGTAAGATATACAAAACTCCATCAAGCGGTGCATTCACGGAGCACCACAGGAAGCTGCTGGATCGCAATAACTGCAGGAAATAAGGGAATTCACTGTTTCATTGACCCGGCCTTCAGATTGGGATGTCTGCCGAACTCTTTGAGTTTCGCATGGATTGGCAGTGATCGAGTTTGCTCTATCGGTGTTGTTCGATGCTTATGGGTTCGTCAAAGCGTGATGCTCAGGGTCGCCGCAGCCTCAGCGCTTCGGTTCGTGCCAACCTCAATAGATGCGCCATGAACGGCTTGGTCGTGTCCACGTCGCGTGTAGCGGCATAGAGACGTCGGGTCAGTCCATTCGCGGTCAACCTCCGTGTCACATAGTCCGACCGATAGCGAATTTCCCGCACGACCCAGTCGGGCAACACCGCCACACCACGGTTCGAGGCCACAAGCATCAGAATGACAGCCGTCAGTTCCACTTGCCTCACTGCACGGGGCTCAACCTTCGCCGGCGTAAGAAGCTGGCTGAAGACGTCAAGGCGTGCCCTCTCGACCGGATAGGTGATGAGCAGTTCGCCACGAAAGTCCTCGGCGTCGACAAACTCCTTTGCCGCCAGGGGATGCTGCGATGAGGAAACGAATACGGGCTCGTAATCAAACAGCGCGGTGAAATCCACTCCCTGCAGTTCTTCAGGATCAGAGGAAACAACCAGGTCGACCTCTTCGCGCCGCAATGCCGGAAGCGCATCGAAGGCAAGTCCGGGCCGGATGTCGACATCAACTTCGGGCCAGGCCTTCCGGAACAACTCCAGGACTGGAAGGAGCCATTCAAAACAGGCGTGGCACTCAATTGCGATATGCAGCCGGCCCTTTCTGCCTGTCCTCAGCCTGCGGAAGTCTTCGGATAACGCCTCGACCTCCGGAAGCACCCGTTCCGCCAGTTCCAGTAGCCTCGTACCGGCCGAACTCAGCCGCAATGGCTTTGTCCTCCTGACGAACAGCTCCACCCCCGCCTGTTCCTCCAGCCCTTTCACCTGATGGCTCAGCGCGGACTGGGTAATGTTCAGCATGTCGGCCGCCCGGGCCAGGCCACCTGAGTCGTGGATCGCCTTGATCGTCCGCAGATGACGAAATTCGAGGTGCATATGAGCGGCTCTCATAACCTTCGTGAACAATATGAGTTTGTTTCAGGAATTTTCGTTTGCCACAAGAAGATAATCCCTATGAAGGTCCCGTGCCCATGCAACGCCTTTCCTTCGAGTTCTTTCCGCCCACCAACCACGCAGCCAGCGAACGTTTGTGGAGGACGGTTGGTGAACTCTCTCCGTTTGGCCCGGATTTTGTGTCCGTAACCTACGGCGCGGGAGGGACCAACCGCGCACTTACCCTTGAAACGGCAAGGGAACTCCGGGCCAGCCATGGGTTGAATGTCGCGGCCCACCTGACCTGCGTAAATTCATCGCGCGAACAGACTCTGGCAATCGCAAGACGCCTATCAGAGGCTGGAGTCCGTGAGATTCTGGCGTTGCGCGGTGACCCTCCAAAGAGCCAGGCCAGGTTTCGTCCCCATGCTTCCGGCTTCAGGGACAGCTGCGAACTCGTTTCGGCACTTGCTGACATCCCCGACCTACGGGTCCGCGTCAGCGCCTATCCTGATCCGCATCCGGATGCGGCCCATTCCGCAGCGGATGTGAACTGGTTGAAGCGAAAGCTGGACTCTGGCGCCGAATCCGCCATCACCCAGTTCTTCTTCGAGGCCGAGACATATTTCAGATTCCGCGATGCCTGCCAGCGGGCTGGTATCGAGGCGCAGATCATTCCAGGCATACTTCCCATCCAGAATTGGGCGAAGACGCGAGAGTTCGCTCGAAGATGCGGAGCACATATTCCAAACTGGCTGGCAAACGCGTTTGAGGCAGCGCTGCGTGACGGTGGGGGACGCCAGGAACTTCTGGCGATCTCGGTCTGCACCGAGCTTTGCAGCGACCTCATCGAAGGCGGAGTGAACCATCTGCACTTCTATACATTGAACCGACCGAAGCTGACTCAACGGGTAATCCTTGCTCTGGGGATGATGCCGAACGGAGCGCATGAGGAAACAACGAAAACCGCAAATTGCCTGGAGGGCACTGGTCCAAATTGATCGGCCCCTGGGATTGGGTACCAACTGAGCCAACCCGGTCTCGCAACATTCAAGGTCCCGTACCAGTCCGATAGCCATTTCTCCACCCGCTCCAATATCCGGAAACTGTCGACCCGAGTTCCTGCCGATGTTGGTTCATCCCAATGCAAGGGTGAATTCGGGAGAGTGTAGCAAGTCCCAAGCCGACAAATGTAATTGACCTTTCCGAACGAACAATGGAGCTAGGCGCAGTGTCACCTTTCAACGCCATATCCCCTAGCCAGATGCCCGATGCCGACACAATTCTATCGATGTCAGGGCTCGAATTCATGCTTGCCGTTCTTGATGGACAGATCGCAGGCCCGCCCATCGGCGAGCCCATGAACTATCGCCTTGATACAGTTGAGGATGGCTATGTAACGTTCCGCGGCACTCCGATATTCGACAGCCTGAATCCAATGGGAACGGTTCACGGCGGCTGGTACGGAACTTTGCTGGATAGCGCGATGGCCTGTGCTGTGATGACAAAGGTGCCAAAGGGAGCAATGTACACCACACTGGAATACCGTGTGAACATCATCAGACCAATCCCGCTTGGGACGGAGGTCATTTCCTCCGGCCGGGTTCGCCATGCCGGCAGGTCAACCGGGATCGCCGACGGCGAGATTCGAGGTGCCGGGAACAGCAGGCTCTACGCGACCGGATCGACGACCTGTATGATTCTGCAGCGGAAATTAATGCCGACCGGAAATCGAGTCGAGTAAGGACACCGGCCTGACCGACATCACCAACTCGAAGGGCTGAATTTCCGGGTGTCCTGACGGCGAAGTTGCAGGAGTCGCAGGACTCAAGAGTATCTGACACCCGGGACTCGCTCAAACACTACGGAGAAGACAGCCTGCATGAATTCCGCATGTTTCGGAACATGTCGCTGATGCGTTTAGGGACCGTTTAGCAGGGCATTGGATGGTCCTCCGAGGCGGTCCGTCAAATTCCACTTGCGTCATGTCCGTTTACCTTTGCCGACGCCAAGAGCTGCCGCTGGCCCATCAGGGTCGCGTTCAGCCTCACCTGCCCGGCGTCCCGACCGCGGCGTGGATCCTCAGACTGTTACAGCCGCCCAAACCGCTCTCGCAGCATCCCGGCTTCGACGTGTGCTCCGTCCGCCCTGACTTCATCAGGCGATCACCTCCGATCCATTGAAATCCCGGAATCTGATGTCCCTGCATCCACAGGAAAGGCTCCGCCGGATCGACCCACCATCGTTCCCTTTCAACATTCTGAATACGAACTCTCACGTCGGATTCAGCAAAGCCATCAGGTGAACTATGGGCCGAATCTCGAATCAGAGGAACCGGAGGAGGGCTTCACCGGTGTTGCCAAGCATTCCACTAACGAACGGCCGTCTGAGTCGACAGCATATCATGCAATACTGGGATGAAGGGTTTCTGTTCCCGATCCCGGTTCTGACTCCTGAAGAGGGCCGCGCCGCAAGAACCGAACTGGAAGCGATCGAGTCGGAATGGCTGGACAATGGGCTGCCGCTGCCGCTGAACACCTACAAGCGGGTCAACTCCCATTTGGTGATGCCGCTCGCAGCAAGGATCGCACGGGACCAACGCGTTCTGGATGTAATCGAAGACATTCTTGGGCCGGACATCCTGATCTATGCCGCCGAATTCTTCATCAAGGAACCTCGTACGAAACACATCGTTTCGATGCATCAGGATCTCACCTATTGGGGCCTTGGTGCCACACAGGGACTGGTTACGGCCTGGATTCCGTTCTCACCCTCAACCCCGGCATCTGGCTGTATGGATTTTGTGCGGGGAAGCCACAGGAATCCGATCCTGCCGCATGAGGATACGTTTGACAGTGACAACCTCCTTTCCCGCGGTCAGGAAATCCGGGTTGACGTCGCCGAGAAAGACAAAGTGGCGATCGAGATTCATCCGGGACAGATGTCACTGCATCATGGCCTGACAATTCATGGCTCAGGCCCGAACACCTCGGATGACAGGCGGATCGCGCTGGTCGTGCGATATTGCCGACCTGACGTTGCGCAGGAAGTGGGCGAAACCGATTACGCAATGCCTGCAAGGGGCACGGACAGACTTGGAAACTTTGTTCATGTTCCGGTGCCGGAAGTGAACTTCAGTCCGAGTTCGCTGGATCTCTATGAGGAAGTGCGCCGTGCGCAGGCCAAGGTGATGATGCGTGGCTCGAAAGGCGGCGGTGCATCGGATATCTACTCCATAACGGGCTGAAATCCCATAGGGCATGGCGACACAGGGCATATATGTGCGTACGAACACCGCAATCCGTCTCTGCGGAGCCGGAGTCCCTTGTTGAAAGGAATCCAGTAATGGAGAAGGTGAAATTCACCCAGATGAAGGACGGCGACAAAGAGGACTACGATTTCCTCACCGTTCACGAAACCGAATACGCCGCCGGCACAGCTGATCGACTGTTAAGGGCTCTGGTTGAGCTTGACGAAAGCCTTTCAGGATACCAGATCACGCGACTTGGACATTCGCTCCAATCGGCCACGCGAGCGGAGCGGGATGGTGCGGACACAGACTGGATCGTCTCGGCGCTTCTGCACGATATCGGAGATATCTACGCCCCGTACAATCACGACGAATACGCCGCCGCGGTCCTTAGGCCGTTCGTGAGGGAACAGTGTTCATGGACTGTCGAGAAACACGGAGATTTTCAATTGGTCTATTACGCTCGACATGTAGGTGCCGATCCCACGAAACGTGAGGCCTACCGTGGGCATCCTTACTTCGACGACTGTGTCGAATTCTGTGAGCTCTGGGATCAGTCAAGCTTTGATCCCAACTATGATACGCTTCCGATTGAACACTTCGTTGACCGGGTGCGGGAAGTGTTCGCGCGCAAGCCCTATGACCCAGATGTAACCCGGACAGGCGCGCGTGAACCTCTCAGGATCATGGCGAATTGATCGAGTCGTTCTGGAGCCGCATTCCCGCGCGGTAACTCCCTTGGCGAGGACCGATCACACCAATGGATCTATCGGTCTTCACGGCAAGCGGTGCCTATGCCCACTCCCAAGGCCGGGTGAACTCGCCCAAACACTTAGCGACCGTCTCGTCGTCCACCTCGCCGGTTCGGGACAGCTTCGCCACAAGGCCCAGCTTTCTGTCTTCGACCACTTCGGTCACCTCGGCCGACAGTCCTGCTTCCCGCAACGCATCGTTGTATACCCTCGTGATGGCGAGACGCCGCAGATCCGGTTTGAACACCTTGCCCACCGCTGTCTTCGGAAGCTCATCCAGAATTTCCAGATGCTTCGGGATTGCCGCGCGTTCGCTGACATTCTCTCGAACATGCTCGATCAACTCCCACTTGGAGACCTCTGCCCCTTCTACCAGTTCAACATATACGCAGGGCAGTTCTCCGGCATGCGAGTCCGGTTGACCGATCGCGCCTGCGAAAGCCACTGATTCGTGACCTGCCAACGCCTCCTCGATGACAGCTGGATCCACGTTGTGTCCACCGCGGATGATCAGGTCCTTGGCCCGACCGGTGATCCAGACATAGCCATCCGAATCCATGCGTCCCAGATCGCCGGTACGCAGGTACCTGTCCAAAGCGTACAAATCCCTGTTCTTCTCGGTGTCGGTGTAGGTTCCACCGGGTATCACACCCGGACTGGAAACACAGATCTCACCGACGTCGTCGACCGCGCATTCAACCGGCCCGTCGTCGGAATCACGGAGGATCTTTACGTCGGTATAGGGAAACGGAAAGCCGACGCTGCCAACTTTCTTGTCGCCATCAGGAGGATTGCAGGATACAAGGCACGTCGCCTCGGTCAGACCATACCCCTCGCAGATCGTTACTCCCGCCGCCTCTTCGAACCGGCGATAGAGTTCCAGCGGCAATGGAGCGGAACCGCAGAACGCCAGCTTCAGGGAAGAAATGTCGGCATCGACATCGCGCTGCATCAGGACCGCAGCCGCTGTTGGAACGGTAATCATGAACGTCGCCCGATAGCGCTCGACCAACTTCCAGAAATTCCGGAATACCCCATCGCCGCGATACCCCTGCGGTGTCGGAAATACGATATGCGCACCGGAACTCAGGGATGCGCCCAAAGACACGATTGCCGCAAATACATGGAACATGGGCAGCGGGCAAAGCTGCACATCCCTTTCGGTGAACAGAAGTCTGGCCGCCACCCAGGAATTGTAGATCATACCAGAATACCTGTGCTGAACGATCTTGGGCATTCCGGTCGTACCGCCAGTGTGGAACAACGCCGCGACGCGATCGGACTTGCTGTCCGCGAACTCAAGCGCCGCCGGTTGCGCCTCGACTTCCGCCTCGAAGCTCAGGACCCTCGCCTTGTGGCCAACCGAGAGTCTCGGCCTTAGCAGCGGTACGACCAGCTTCCTGATGCCCGTGATATAGCGCAGGAGGTCGACTTCCACGACCGTCTCGACATTGGGTGCCGCCGCAACAGCCTCCGCCACTTTCTGCGCCACATCTGTCTTCGGAAAGGAACGAAGTGTCACAACGACTTTGGCCCCGGTCTCCCGAAGCAGTGCTGCCATCTGATCCGGAGCAAGCAGAGGATTGATCGGACTCACGACACCCGCCACCTGCCCGCCGAGAAACGTCAGGATAGTCTCGGTACAGTTTGGAAGCACATAGGCGATCACGTCTTTCTCGCCGATTCCCAGAGATCGGAACAAGTTGGCGGTCTGCGTTGCGCGGTCGCGAAGTTCCGTCCACGCCAAGGTGTCAGCGCGACCAGTTGGACTGGCGAACATCTGGAATGTCGTCGCTGGGCGAGCGCCATGGCTATCTGCGGTCTTGCTGAGAAGCTCGAAAGTCGTGACGGGAACATCGCGGTCCTTCCAAGGGCACTCCTGCTCAACGGCATCGCGGTCGGCGAAAGTTGCATAGGTCATGACAGATGATCCTTTCGTTTCCAGATTCTGCACCCCAGCGTCACCAAGTGCGTCCTGTCAAGATGGCAGATATCCAATCGTAGCAGGTAGCGGGATTCTGGGCTATGGGAGAATCCTTGGAAGCACACATCATATTATCTGTGCCAGAGCGGCTTTACCGGGAGACGGTTAAGATGGGCGAACGAATGGTGCATTCATTCGACCTGCCACTATGCCGCCATTCCCTCAGTGAACTGCAACCGAGCAAGCCTGGCGTAGAGTCCGCCCTGCTGGACCAGGCTGTCATGCGTTCCCTCTGCAACGATCCTGCCCCCATCGAACACTAGGATGCGGTCTGCCTTCTTCACAGTCGCCAACCGATGAGCCACAATGAGGGTGGTTCGCTCTTGCGACAATGCATCAAACGCCCCGCGAACCAGGCTTTCGCTCTCTGCATCGAGAGCGCTGGTCGCTTCATCGAGCAATAGGATCGGTGCATCCCGTAGTATCGCACGCGCGATCGCAATTCGCTGTTTCTGTCCACCTGAGAGCGTGACTCCCCTTTCACCCAGGTTTGCATCATATCCATTGGGAAGTTTGCTTATGAACTCATGTGCTGCCGCTGCTCTGGCTGCGGCCTCAACTTCGACATCCGAAGCACCAGGCCGCCCGAATCGGATATTCTCACTCGCTGAGTCAGCGAATATGACGGGATCCTGCGGCACCAGGGCAATTTCGCCACGGAATTCAGTTCGTGCCATATCCCGCAGATCAACGCCGTCAATCTCAATCACGCCGCCAGATGGATCATAGAATCGAAGGAGAAGATGGAAGACCGTCGATTTTCCGGCACCGGACGGTCCGACCAATGCCACAGTCTCACCTGGCGCTATTCGTAGGGATACCTCATTCAGGGCTGCGATAGCGGAACGGGCGGGATAGCGGAACGTCACTTTGTCGAAGACGATCTCCCGCCTAGGTCTTTTTGGTAGCGGACTTGGCGATGGCGGGTCGGCGACGCCGTCATCGACGTGCAGCAGTTCCACAAGCCGCTCAGCCGCGCCAGCTGCCCGCTGCAGTTCTCCCCAGATCTCGCTCAATGCCCCCACCGCTCCAGAGACCAACACCGCATAAATCACGAACTGTACGAGTTCCCCAACCGTCATGAGCCCCGCCCGTACATCCCTAGCCCCGATCCAGAGAACAACGACAACACCCGCAATTATTAGCGCCATGATTATCACGGTCATCACCGCACGGGTCAGAATGCGCTGGTTGGCGGAATTGAATGAGCATTCGGTAACCTCCGAAAAGGCGTTCCTGACTGTCCCTTCGTTCGTGAACGCCTGAACAGTGCGGACGCTTAGCAAGGCTTCCGATGCCCTTCCCGAAGATGCGGCGATCCAGTCCTGATTTTCGCGACTCAGGTTTCGAAGACGGCGACCGAGAACAATGATCGGCACGACCACAAATGGCACGATCAGCAGTACCATCCCTGTGAGTTTGGGAGAGGTCAGGCATAGAAGAGCAAGCCCACCTAGAGAAATCAGGATGTTGCGGAGCGCGACCGAGACCGACGAGCCGATCACACTCAGGATCAGGGTCGTGTCCGTTGTGATTCGGCTCAGGACCTCACCGGTCATGATCCTCTCGAAAAAAGCAGGCGACATTGAGACCATTCGGTCGAAAACCGCCATACGGATATCGGCCACGATCCGTTCGCCCAAACGGGTCACCAGATAATATCGAAGCCCTGTTCCTATCGCGAGAAGCCCGGCGATGCCGAGGAAGGACACAAAGTACTGGTCCAGAAGTTCAGATGCGGAAGTCTCAAACCCGTCGACCACCCGCCGCACGGCCAATGGAAGAGCAAGAGACAGGCAGGCTGTCACAACCAGCGTGACCGCAGCGGCCACAACCATCGCCTGATAAGGCAACACAAATCTTCCAAGTCCACTTAGCGCGCCGATGTTCGTGGACTTCGCACGAATTTCCTGTCCGCCGCCGACCTGTGTCATGTCCCGCTCATTCAGATTTTGTTCCGGATAGCCACTTGCAGGTCTCCGGGCAAGTGAAACGCCAGGAACACGGGCATGAATGCGCGATCAAGCTCGTCGGCACGTTACCCTTTGTGCCGCCATCGGATTACAGCCCAAGACTTGGTGTCAGATGGAGAGCGATTCGGTCTGATTCCGGTTGTCCTGGAGCGGGCGGCGGGAATCGAACCCGCGTCATTAGCTTGGAAGGCTAAGGTCTTACCACTACACAACGCCCGCGCATCGTCGCACTGGCTAAACCTTGAAAACGTCGCCGTCAAGCCGGGCATGAGGATTTCGCTTCGGAAGTGTTCGGGGCGCGCTGGTAACCGTCAATCCGCCGAGCGAAGCTGGTAACGTACCAACTTTGCCATGGGTGTTTGAGCAATGGTGCCGCGTTCGGGCCATCGGATTGACGCCGGTCTACGCCTGCCAGAGTTGCCCTTCAATGATGAATCCCTTGACCCTGCGGCTTTGAGAACCGCCAGAACAGTCCCGCAATCGAAAATCGAGCCCATGCGACAAGGCCATTGATCAGATCAAACCCTGTTCCCTGTACGATGTGGTCAACCAACGGTGGCGGCTGGCCCCTCGCCGGTCGCTCAAGGGTTCGGAAGCCGAGCCAGAACAAATGACGGGCGACCGCAAGAGCGCACGTCAACCAGTGCCGGCGGAAACGCACCTTGGGCGATCCCATTCCGCGCTGCTTCCCATCGGCTCAGCCATGACTGGGCATTGATCGATTACCTGAAGGTATCATGGAGCGGTCCGGCGCTTTCCCAGCGGCAACGTGAAACCAATGGTGACGGTTGACTGTGGAATTGTGGAATCTTACATCACGGTCGGCTCTTTGAAGGAAGAGGTTCTCTAGGCTGACTGTTCGGTCGCCATATCACTTCCCGGTGGTTTTCTTTTGGATCTGGTCTTTGGAATCGCGGCCATACTGGCCCTTCCTCCCGACGCCGAAGGGGCATCATCGTCATCCCGGTTCAGGGGGTCGCCCGCGATCACCTTTGTAATCTCGTCGCCAGTCAAGGTTTCGAATTCCAGCAGGCCTTCCGCCAGTCTGTGCAGATCTTCGATCTTCTCGGAAAGGATGTCCTTGGCGACGCTATAGCCCTCATCGACAATGCGCTTGACCTCGGCGTCGATGCGTTCCTGCGTATCTGGCGCGACATTGGCCGGCGTATTGTAGGTACCCAGGAAACTCTGCTGCTCATTCGCATAATCGACATAACCCAGATCATCGGAGAATCCGAACTGCGTGACCATGGCCCTGGCTATCTTGGTCACCTGCTGGATGTCCGACGCCGCACCTGACGTGGCATTCTCCTCCCCGAAGATCAGTTCCTCGGCCACGCGTCCGCCCATCGCCATTGCGATCTTGGATTTGTATTTCGTGAACGTAACCGAAAGCTGGTCCCGCTCGGGAAGGCTAAGCACCAGGCCCAGCGCACGTCCCCGGGGGATGATTGTCGCCTTGTGAATCGGATCATGCTGCGGAACGCTGAGTCCGACTATGGCATGGCCCGCCTCATGATAGGCTGTCAGCTTCTTCTCGTCTTCGGTCATGACCATGGATCGACGTTCTGATCCCATCATGACCTTGTCCTTTGCGTTCTCGAAATCCTCCATCGTCACAAATCGCCGACCCACGCGTGCCGCCATCAACGCCGCCTCGTTGACCAGATTCGCCAGATCAGCACCTGAAAAGCCCGGCGTCCCCCGTGCAATGATCCTCAGATCGACGTCCGGACCAAGAGGTACCTTTCGGGCATGCACCCCAAGAATTTTCTCCCGTCCCTTGATGTCCGGGTTCGGGACCTGTACCTGCCGGTCGAACCGGCCAGGACGCAGCAGAGCGGGATCAAGCACATCCGGGCGGTTCGTGGCGGCGACGATGATGATCCCTTCGTTGGCCTCAAATCCGTCCATTTCGACGAGCAGCTGGTTCAGTGTCTGCTCGCGTTCGTCATTGCCACCACCGTAACCGACCCCGCGAGAACGGCCAACCGCATCAATTTCGTCGATGAACATGATGCAGGGAGCGTTCTTCTTCGCCTGCTCGAACATATCCCGTACACGGGAGGCACCGACCCCGACAAACATCTCAACGAAATCCGAGCCGGAAATCGTGAAGAACGGCACGCCCGCTTCTCCTGCGATCGCCCGGGCCAGCAGCGTCTTTCCGGTTCCCGGCGGACCGACCAGCAGGGCCCCCTTCGGGATCTTGCCGCCAAGGCGTGAGAACTTCTGCGGATTGCGGAGGAACTCCACAATCTCCTCCAACTCCTCCTTCGCCTCATCGATGCCCGCGACGTCGTCAAATGTGATGCGCCCCTGTTTCTCCGTCAGCAGCTTCGCTCGGGACTTTCCGAAGCCCATCGCTCCGCCCCGGCCTCCTCCCTGCATGCGGTTCATGAAGTAAATCCAGACTCCGATCAGGATCAGGAACGGAAGGAAGCTCATGACCAGCGACATCAAGCCCGACTGCTCCTGAGGTTCAGCGGTGATGGTGACATCATGCTCTATCAATCTCTCAGTGACATCGGTACCGCTGGGAACGATCGTCACATAGTCGTTGCCATCGGTGGCCGTAAACACGATCCGCTCACCGTCAAGCGTAACGTCCGACACTTCTCCGGTCTCAACGCGGTTGATAAAGTCCGAAAACCCGACGGAGCGCGACGATATTGCGGACTGCCCGCCATTGAACAGATTGAACAGCGCCAATGCCAGAAGAAACAGCACGGCCCAGAAGGCGATGTTACGCAAGTTGGCCAAGACAGTCTCCTTTGTCTCACACAGAAATACACGGCCTGCGGCGAATCTCCTGCCTAAAATAGGGAATGGACCGGAATCTTCAATGCGGCATCAGCGAACCCAGAAAGTCCGCGCGACCTGAACACGGAAGGGCGCGCCAACCGTTCCCATGACCTGCCAGCGGCGCCGCGACAAGTTCATTGCCGCACCAGACAGCAGGCGTTGCGACCAACGCGGCCCGTGGTCGACCGGTGGTGCGCCATTCGGGAACCTGGGACAGGCCGTCGGGTCCAAGCGCACGCACTTCGAGACTGCCATCCTGGCTTCCCGGAGGTCCTTCCAGACACCAGCGCCCGTCCCAGACTTCACCGGTCCTGCATGACGTGCAACGGACGGCCTGATACTCCCGAGCAATTCGGAGCATCGGACTGCCGTCGATAACCAGGCACCCCTGCAGAGTTCCGCTATGGGCTTCGGCCAGACGGGAGAGTGGCTCAAAGCGAGGGCGATATGTGCTTCCAGAGATCCACATCAGCGCTCGGGCAAGAAGGCGGCAACGGGTCTCCGCCGCAGCCGCCAGGAATGCGGCACGGTCAACCAATAGATCGCCCGCTTCCTGAACAACCGCCCGTTCAGCAAGGCGGACCATCACATCCTCAAGCACGGTCCTCGCCGCCTTCATATGCCGTGCGGTTTCCTGAAGTCGCTTCACCGTCAGACCAAGTTCCTCGAGAGATCCGAGGAGCTTTCTCGCCCGCACACGATCGAAGCGGTTATCATCATTCGAGGGATCCTCGATCCAGGCGAGATCATTCGTACGCAGGTAGTCGCGCAGCTCATGACGCCGCACATCGAGCAATGGGCGCAGCCAGCGGAGGCTGTGGACCACGCTCATTTCGATACCGACCAAGCCATCCACGCCTGAACCGCGCGCAAGTCGCATCAACACGGTCTCCGTCTGATCATCAGCCGTATGTCCACAGAGAACGGAGGAGATGTCGTGATCGACTGCCCACGACTCAACCAGCGACCTCCGAGCAAGACGGGCGGAGTTCTGCAGGTTTCCCGTCCCGTCCCAACCAGCCCAGTTCAGAACCTGATGTGGCAGGCCAATATCGGCCGCGGCGGCCGCAACGAACGACACTTCCCCAGCACTGCCGTTGCGAAGGGAATGGTCAACCGTCACCGCGTGCGGTGATACAGCACGATGCCTTGACCAACGCGCAAGTAGATGCATGAGAGCGATGCTGTCTCCACCACCGGAGACCGCAACTGCAGGTCTTGCGCCAATCAGCGATGCCAGATCATCGAACTGACGGAAAACCCGTGCCTCAACAGTCACGAACAGCCGAGTCGATGGAGTGCCGCATTGGCTGCCGTCACACGCGGACTGTCTGGAAAACGAACACTGACCTGAGCCAGTGTCACGCAGGCTTCTTCAGTCTGGCCGAGTTCAGCGAGAGCCTCGCCGAGCCGCAACAGCGCATCTGCGGCTCGACGACCATCGGGGGTCCCTGAGTAGCTCTCAAGATAGGCTCGAGCGGCCAAGGATGTTTCCCCGAGCAGCGATAGGGCCCTTCCACGCAGGAAGTGCACCTCTCCCACCAACGGGCTTCCGGTATAGGTCTCGTTGAACTCCTCGAACAGGTCTGCGGCTTTGCGGTACTCACCCTGTTCGAGAGCCAATTTCGCGCGATCGAGATCGGCCTGCTCTCCAACCGCCATCTGCGGCTGTTCGTCCTCTTGCACCTCAGCGGAGGGAATTTGAACTGCTTCCCCTCCCAGTGAAGGTGTCCTCCCCAGAGATGCAATGTCACAATCGACTTCCAGTTCGCACAGACGAAACTCCAGATCACCGATTCGGTTGGTGCCATCCCTGACGACCCGAGAAATCCGGAACTCGAGCTGTTCGGTACTCGCCGTCAATCGTCGCAGCTCGCCTTCAATCGCGTCGACGCGCTGCAATACATCGCCGCCAATCACAGGCTCCGCACTTCCACCTGCGGAAAGTTCCCGCTGGAGTTTCAGTATTTCGACGTAGAGAGACGAAAGCTCCTGCCGAATGTCTGCCAACGTTCCGTCCTGGGCGGTAGCCGGACTAGCCGACCCAAGTGCGAATGCGAGCAGAAGCGAAGCGAGTCGCATGGTCAATCAGCTCATTTCCGGCAGGAGGACCGTCACTGCGCGGCGATTCTTCGAATAACAGGACTCCTCCGAGCAGACTTCCAGGGGGCGCTCCTTGCCATAGGTGACAATGTCAATTCGTTGAGGTGCGATGCC
The DNA here is from genome assembly GCA_965203605.1 of Paracoccaceae bacterium. Lineage (GTDB taxonomy): Bacteria > Pseudomonadota > Alphaproteobacteria > Rhodobacterales > Rhodobacteraceae > JAPOUP01. The sequence continues at coordinate 2,142,775 of OZ241902.1, forward strand.
CTGCCCAATAAGGAACTGTTGCACAGCGCTGGCACGGCGGGCTCCGAGGGCGAGGTTGTATTCCTGTGTTCCCCTCTCGTCAGCGTGTCCTTCGATGACGACCGTATAGCCTGCATTCCCGAAGAGCCAGTCAGCCTGAGAGATCAGTATCTCGCGGGCATCGGAATTCAGGGTGCTTTGATCGACCTCAAAATGGACCCTGTCGCCGACCGAGTTCATGAACTCCGCCTGCTCTTCGCCAAGTGCCACCGGGTCGCCGATTACCTCCGACTCACCGAGGCCGTAAGCGTCGCCGGATAAATCTGGATCGTCAGGGCCCGGGACCTCTCCGGGCCTGTCCGCGTTCGCACACGATACGAGCGCCAGACCAGAGACGATGAGGAATGCTTTGAATAGGTGTGTCATTGGTGGGATCATCCTGCTTCTCACTTACGTTTGGATAGCATATCAGGGGCCAATTGTAACTCAATTCCGGAGCGGCGACCAAGAGGGATCCGAAGCCGCCCCCGAGACCGGCACCCGGCGGAGGTTTCTGCCGGAGATATCCACGGAGTAGAGTGCCGGCGCACCGGTGGCGCCCCGACTCTCCCTGGTAAACATGATCACCCGACCGTTGGGCGACCAGGTTGGCCCCTCATCGAGGAAACTCGCCGTCAGCAACCTCTCTTCGGAACCATCAATGCGCATCACTCCGATATGGAATCGCCCCCTGTACTCCTTGGTGAAAGCGATAAGGTCTCCACGGGGCGACCAGACCGGCGTTCCATAGCGCCCTTGACCGTAGCTGATCCGTCTAGCCTCCCCTCCTTCAGCCGGCATGACGTACAGTTGCTGCGTGCGGGAGCGATCCGACTCAAACACGATCCGCTCGCCATCCGGCGAGTAACTCGGCGCGGTCTCGATTCCTGGATTGGAAGTCAGACGGGTCGTCTGCCCAGTTTCCGTTGACATGCTGAAAATATCAGTGTTGCCGCCCTGACTTAACGAGAAAACCACGCTTGAACCATCAGGCGAGAACCGCGGAGCGAAGGTCATCGTTCCGGGTGCCCCGCCGAGTGCGCGTTTACTCGCATCTGCCCCGCCAATCAAGAAAATCTCCGGACGTCCGGTCTCATAGGATGTATAGAGGATCCTGTCGCCGTCTGGCGAGAAACGCGGGGCCAAAACGATGGTGGAATCATCCGTCAGGAACCGTAAGTTGGCTCCATCGTAGTCCATCAAGGCAATTCTCTTGCGCCGGGCGTTCTTGGGGCCAGCCTCGCTGACAAACACTATTCGACTATCAAAATACCCACCTTCGCCGGTAATTCTACTGTAGACCTGATCCGCCACTTTATGTGCCAATCTGCGCCAGTTCGACTGCGAGGCTGACAGCTGCAGCCCATGGCCGAGCGGACTTTCGGCAAAAACGTCGAAGACGCGAAACATCACAGTCACTCTTCCATTGTTGGCCAGTCCAACCGAACCGGTTATCAACGCCCGTGCATTGATGGCCTTCCAGTCAGGATACTGGACCGGACTGTCGAAGCCTGTGACCCTTGAGATGTGGGCCTCGACCGGAATTTCCCTGAAGAGTCCGGTGTTCGTTAGATCGGCGACGATGACGTCCGTTATCTCCGCGGCCAATTCCACCGACCTGGGGTTCTGGGCTATGAAACGAGGCGCAGCAAAGGGAAACGGCTCGATCACGCCGTCCGTGATTTCGATCCTGAGTGGACCCTGCGCCAGCACCGTCGAGGAAAGGCATGCCAAGAGGAGAGGCAGAGAAACAGCGAATGCCTGCATGATTTTTCGTGTCATTTTAGCCTCATTTTCTCGGGATTGAAGGTGATTTCGATCTCGCGCCACTGTTCATACCGATCAACGGGCAGTTCATAGCCTTCAGTTCCGCACCGCAGTATAGCACGTCTGGCAGTGTCAAATGCAATGTTCGCCGCCGCTTCGGATCCGCCGGAAAAACCGAGTAAGCGCAGACTTTCCGGTTTTCCGTCGCGCGTCATGGATATCCCGACTGTCACCACGACCTTAAGCGCCTCCGCATCTATCGCGCCGACGTTCCAGCACCGCTGAACCGCAGCCCGTAGCGCATCGACCTCGCCAGGCGACAGAGCGGGGGTGGAAATCGGAGATGGCTCCGTGTCTTGACCCCCTTCGGCAAGTGCACCTTCAAGGGCTTGATCGACAGTAATCGAGAGATAATCTGAAGTCTGTTCCGGAACCTGTTCCTGTTTCGATTGCGCCACTGAAGGAGACGGGGATACCGTTTTCGGGCGCAAACTCCTGCGTTTGGATTCGACAGCCGAGGTCACCTGACTGTCGAAAATCCCTCCTTCGCCGACAATTCTGATAAAGACCTGATCCGCCACCCTTTGGGCCAACCTGCGCCAGTTCTCCCGCGGGGCGGAGGACCGCATCACATGGCCCAACAAGCGTTCAGCATGGACATCGAAGACCCAAAACTTCACGATAACCTCTCCGTTGCCAGCAACTTCTACCAAACCGGTTATCAGTAACTGGGCCTTGATCGTCTGCCAGTTGGAATTCTCATCGGAGTTGGAAGAGCTCGTCACAGTCGGGATGTGCTTCTCAACCGGAATCTTCCTGAACAACCCCGTGTTCGCCAGATCGTCGATCACGGCCCGCGTGAATTGGGAGGCCAATTCCACCTCAGCCAGATCCTGAGCGATGAACCGAGGCACCGCAAGCCGTAGGGGTTTGATCAAGCCATCGGCGGTTCCGATCACCCATGAACCCTGTGTCGCCGTCACCAAAGGGCCGGGCAAGAGCAGAGGCAGGGCAAGAGCGAATGCCTGTATGATCTTCCGTGTCATTTGAGTCGCATTTTCTCGGGATTGAACGTGATCTCGGTCTCACGCCAATGTTCATACCGGTCGACGGGCAGATCATAGCCTTCAGTTCCACATCGCAGTATGGCACGTCTGGCGGTGTCAAATGCAATGTTCGCCGCCGCTTCGGATCCGCCGGAAAAACCGAGTAAGCGCAGACTTTCCGGTTTTCCGTCGCGCGTCATGGATATCCCAACTGTCACCACGACCTTAAGCGCCTCCGTACTTATCGCGCCGACGTTCCAGCACCGCTGAACCGCAGCCCGTAGCGCATCGACCTCGCCAGGCGACAGAGCGGGGGTGGAAATCGCAGATGGCTCCGTGTCTTGACCCTCCTCGGCAAGAGCGGCCTGAATGGCTTGATCGATGGCTGTAGAGCGATCAAGCGAAGTCTGTTCCGGAGCCTGCTCCTGTTCCGATTGCGCCACTGAAGGAGACGGAGGTTCCGGATCGGGATCCACCACCTGAGTGGTTTCCGTGTCCACACGTCGTTCAGGGCGCACACGTGGAATTGAGGAAGTGACCAGTGCCGGCGTTTCGGCCTCGGTTACGATTTCCGTTGTCGCTTCGTCCGGTGCGGCCGCTGGCAGATCCAGTGCCACATCCAAACTCTCGGACTCAGGTGACACGCGCCGAACAGGTGTTTCGGAAAATTCCGGACTCGGCTGAGACTCAATCACCGGTGTCGGCGCGATCCGCGGTGCTTCATGTGGCGCGGGCACCTCGTCAGACGGAAGAGGATCCTGGGAGACAAGGGGAACCGGATCTGGCACCGCGAGGTCGGCCGTCATGTCCTCATCGGAATCGGGTGGTGTCCCGTCGGGAATTTCTGGCGCCTCAAACTCGTCTTGAGACGACTCCAGTTGGTCCGGCACTACAGGTGTAGGCATCTCGACCACTGCCAGTGCATCCGAAGGTCGAGGTGCAGGAGCCGGAGGGTCATCGGATTGCACCGAGAAGGCGCCTGGAATGTCAGGAAGCGCCGGTGCCTGAAGCTGGGGCGGGACAAGTCCCGCATACTCCGCCTCCGACACGATCATAACGTTGGCAACCTCCGGTGGCGGGGTGTTGAAATCCATCCAGCTGTCAAGCCAATCGCCGATGACAAGGCCCAGGACGAGAACGAAGTGTCCGATTCCCGAGATGAGCGTTCCCCGGTTCAAGCCGCTGATCCCCAAAGCTGAACAGTGGTCCACCGCGACCGCCAGCAGCCTGAAAGATCAACAACCCAGCCAAACGAACCATACTTGCCAGCCAGTCCAGATTTGCGCCAGACGTTCGTCATCTGTCATTCATCGTCCTTTTCCAGCGAAATACCGCCGGTATCCGTCACCAGGCCGATGTTTCGGAATCCACCTGCGTTAAGTGCCCCCATCACGCGCATCACGTAATCATAGGAAAGTGAGCCATCGGCACGCAGGAACACCCGATCGCTGGAGCGCTCCGAGAGGACAGCCGTTAGCCTGCCGATCAATTCGCCGGGTGGCGTCTCGCTCTCCTGAATCAGAATTAAACCTTCAGCCGTCAGCGTCACCGTCAGCGGTTCCTCGTTGTCAACCGGCAACGCTTCGGCAGCCGTCTCAGGGAGTTGAACGGGCACACCGACGGTCAAGAGCGGCGCCGACACCATGAATATGATCAACAGCACCAGCATAACGTCGACAAATGGCGTCACGTTAATTTCCGACATTGAGGAGTACCGACCGCGTCGGCGACCGCTTCGACCCCGTCGCTTGCTCTCCGCCGACTCTGTGACGACGTTCGCGCCCATCTGTCAGCGATCCAACTGTCTGCTGAGAAGAGTCGCGAACTCATCCGCAAAGGACTCGTAACCTGCAACTATCCGATCGCTGTCCGCAGAAAGCTTGTTGTAGAATATGACCGCCGGAATCGCCGCCAGAAGTCCGAGACCTGTTGCGAGCAGAGCCTCCGCAATTCCCGGCGCGACGACGGCGAGATTCGTCGACTGCTGTTGAGCGATCTCCCAAAAGGCGCGCATTATCCCCCAGACAGTTCCGAACAACCCAACAAACGGCGCGGTGGCGCCTACTGTGGCGAGAAAGCTCAGACCCCTGTTCAGGCGTTCAGCCTCCTTGGCAATGGCGACATCCATCGAACGGTCGATTCGGGCCTGCGCGCCACGAATCGCCTCTCCGTTCGGTCTATGTGATCGGTGCCATTCAAGCATTCCGGCCGCGAAGATCTTTTCCGACGATCCCGCCGGCTCCGGACCAAGCCGCCGATAGAGCTCGTCCAGAGGTTCGCCCGACCAGAACATTTCCTCGAATCTAGAGGCCTTTCGCCGGGCCCTGGCATAGACGAAGAGCTTCTGGATGATGATCGCCCATGCCTGGAACGATGCAAGCAGCAGAATGGCCATTACGCACTGCACCACAAACGAAGCACGCCAGAACAGCGCCAGTATCGAGAAATCCGCTTCCATTTCCCCCTGCTCTTTCCTGTCCACCCCAATCTTCGCGGTTCGGGCTTTCTACACAATGCCATAGGGACCACGCAAAGCCAAAAATCAACGAGACGATCCGGAGGCCTGGGCTTCCGTCTGCAACGCACGCCGCAGGTCAGCGGGGATTCGCGTTGGCCGACCGCTATCGGTTAGCGCTGCAAGTGTCACCGCAGACCGGAACAGCACCGTCCCGCGGCGGTGCACATTCTGCCCGAGAACGATGCGAGCGCCCGAAACTGTGCGGAGCGACGTTTCCACCTCAATCACATCGTCGAAGCAAGCAGGTTCGAGATACTCAGCTTCCAGCTTTCGGACGGCGAACACTATGTTCCGGTCGGCGCGTAGCCGCGTTTGTTCCACTCCGAGCGTCCGCAGGAATTCAGTGCGCGCACGCTCAATGAACCTTAGGTAATTGGCGTAGTAGACAATGCCCGCGAGGTCGATGTCCTCGAAATAGACACGGGTCTCAAAACGGTGGGTCATGTTCCGGTTCCCATCCCTGCAAAGGGTCTCTGCCATTCTCCTGGCGCGGCGAAGCGATCTCCGGTCAACTCGATGGAACACCGGAACCAAGGATCATGCCGCACATCACTTCGCGAACAATTCCCCCTGAACCGAGGCTCCTGGCGGCTCGAGTCCCAAATGGGTCCAGGCTTTGGCAGCAAGCATTCTGCCGCGTGGCGTTCTCTGAATGAGTCCCTGTTGAATGAGATAGGGCTCTATGACCTCCTCAATGGAGTCTCGGCTCTCACTGAGGGCCGCACCCATGGTTTCGACGCCGACGGGTCCTCCGTCATAGTTTTCGGCGATTACCCGAAGATAGCGGTTGTCCGCGCCGTCAAGCCCGAGGTTATCTACCCCAAGCCGAGTGAGCGCCAGATCCGCGATTGTCCGATCCAGCCGCCCGTCCCCCTCAACCAAGGCGAAGTCCATGACGCGACGCAATAGTCTACCGGCTATCCGTGGCGTTCCACGCGCACGCCTCGCCACCTCCCGAATTCCTTCGTCCTCCGCGACCACGTCGAGCAGCCTTGCGCCACGCGCCACGATCTCAGCGAGTTCCTCAACTGAGTAGAACTGTAACCTGATTGGGATCCCGAAGCGATCCCGAAGCGGCGTGGTAAGCAGTCCCAGCCGGGTTGTGGCACCAACCAGCGTGAATTGCTGCAACTCAATCCGCACGGTGCGGGCCGCAGGCCCCGAGCCAATCACGAGATCCAACTCGAAGTCCTCCAGAGCGGGATAGAGCACCTCTTCGACGACGGGAGCAAGCCGATGGATCTCATCTATGAACAGCACATCGCGCGGTTCAAGATTTGTGAGAATGGCAGCCAGATCACCCGGTTTCGCCAGCACTGGACCGCTTGTCATTCGAAAGTTCACTCCCAGTTCGCGGGCGATGATCTGAGCCAAGGTCGTCTTGCCAAGCCCTGGAGGCCCATGAAACAACGAGTGATCCATGGCCTCGCCGCGCCGTTTCGCGCTCTCGATGAAGACCCGCAGGTTGGATCTTGCCTCCACCTGCCCGATGAACTCGTCCAGAGTTGGAGGTCTCAACGCACGGTCAAGATCCTCGGGCCTCCGGTCCGGTCTAAGTGTGGGGTCGGAAACCAACGCTCACCCTTTCGGAGCGAGAAGACGCAACGCCGACCGAATGAGTTCCGCCGTTTCGGCGCCGCGGTTCGCGTCAACAGCCTCGGCCACCGCTTTCGCGGCCTCACTCGGACCATATCCAAGGTTCGACAGAGCGCTCAGTGCTTCCGCCTGGGCCACCGCGCTGTCGCTCCGATGGCTTGATGTGGACGCCGGGGGCCGGCCTTCATCTGCCGGAATTTTCCCGGGAGGTTGGTCGCCGGCCACCAGTGTGCCGCCCAAGGCCATCAATGTCGGGGCCTTGTCCTTCAACTCGTTGACCACCCTTTGGGCAATTTTCGGCCCAATCCCTGGCGCGGCCTTGACCGCGGCCCAGTCACCGATCGCAATCGCCCGGCTGACCCCGTCAGCACCCAGCATTCCCAAAATCGCCATGGACGCCTTGGCCCCCACTCCCTGGACCGTTATCAGCAACCTGTGCCATTCCTTCTCGATCGGTGAGACGAATCCGTAGAGCTGCAGCAGATCCTCCCGCACCAACAGATCAGTGTAGAGCACAACGGCTTCTCCCGGTCGGGGAAGTGCGGAAAGCGTACGCTCCGATACGTAGACGACGTAGCCCACACCACCGACATCGACCAAGACGTGGTCACTACCGCGGTAGTCCAGCCTCCCCGCAAGCCGTCCGATCATGCCGCGGTCCTTGCCAAAGCAGCGGCGCGGTTCGACGACGCACGCATATGGTGGGCATGGCAAAGCGCAATAGCCAGCGCATCCGCAGCGTCCGGTCCATCAACCCTCACTTTCGGCAGCTGCATCCTGACCATATGCTCTACCTGGCGTTTCTGTGCATGGCCAACCCCGACGACGGTCTTCTTGACCGTGTTTGGCGCATATTCGCCGACCACAATGCCAGCCTTGGCGGGCACCAGAAGCGCGACAGCCCGCGCCTGTCCCAATTTGAGCGTAACTGCGCCGTCCTTGTTGACAAAGGTCTGCTCAACGGCTGCGGAATCCGGTCGCAGCCTGCCAACTACATCCGTGAGTTGCTCGAACAGACTCAGCAGTCGCGACGCCAGATCGTCGCCTTGGGAAGCGAAACTTCCGTTCTCGACATGGGAAATCCTGCTCCCATCGATCTCCACGGCTCCCCAACCAATCCGAACCAACCCAGGGTCAATTCCCAAGATGCGCATCTGATTTCCCCAGTCCATTGTGGATAAGTCCATGCCTTTTGTGGACAGTTCCACGAAGAGATAGCACGAAACGCGAACATTGGCCAAGCCCATCCGCAGCAATGGCGGCATTGTGTGTCCTTTTTTGACAGTGGTCTGGTTCGCGCGACCGGCGAGAAACAGGATTCATCGCGGTCAACCTGTCGTCGACCGAAAGTTCCCGGACATCCGTCATGCATAAAACGCATGTTGGTCATGCAATTCAATCGCTTGTCCGAACCGGAAATCGGTCCTAGCTAACGCACACGACGCAAGACCGCGCCGCAACCACATCCCTTCAACACAAGGATACATGAGATGGCTTTGCTGGAATCAATCCGCCCGACGGGTTACGGCCACCGTGTTGGCACGCACCTCCGCAGTCTGGCTTCGCAACTGATCGATGACGTGGTCGCCTGGAACCGCGCCCGAGTCACCCGCAACGAGCTTTCGCGTCTTTCCGACCATGACCTACGTGACATCGGGCTCACGCGCGAGGATGTCGAGTCGATTCGACGCTGACCTGCCAGGACACTCAGGAATATGAACCGGGCCGCGTCCAAGCGCGTGGCCCTCTTGATTCCCTGGCCTCGATAGCCAGTAGGGCAACCTACCCGAGCAGCTTGCACACACGTTGCATCCAACATCGTTGGGGGCCATCGATGTTCAGGCAACTGAAAGGCGGTGGACCTGTTCAACCGTTACCAATGAGTGTTGGATGACGTGCAAGGTTGAAAGGGTCGCGGATGAACTGAAGAAAGACCTGTCGCAAAGTGGTTCAAAACCGCGCATTTCGGCTGCAATGGGGCACTCTTTGCAGACCTCTATCAGCTGCCATTGCCGATCGATAGAAGGCCCCATTCGATGAGGCTCATGGGTGAGTGACGATTTGGTGCCTTCTGCTCACGGGTCGTCTGTGCGTTGCAATGGGCGACGAAACCGATCCCGCAAACGGGTTCGCGGCGGCATGTCTCACTGCGCATCGAGATACCGCCGGATGTAGGCTGTGCCGAGACCAACGACAGCCCCGCTCAACATGAAGTCCTTCACATTGCCAAGACGCGTTTCATCAAGCCAGCGATAGGACTCCGGGGCCAGAATATGCCATCCCAAGGTGCAAATGGACGTGAACGCGACTATGATGATCGCGAAAAGCAGCGCCTATATACCGTAACCCACCAAACTGCGCGTAATTTGATCCCGGCCATGCGCGCTTCGTTCTTTCTCAAGCTCCCGTCTTTCGGCCTCCGCTTCCTTGCTCGCAGGCACTTCCTGCGGCTTTCGGACCGTCTTGAAGCCCTGCCCATCATTCTTCATCGTCCGCCATTTCTAGAAAATGCTCCCGAAGCATGTCATTTGAAATCACGGCGTTTCCGCCTCCTTCATGCCAGGTCCGATACCAGGGGGAACTAGGTTGATGCGTCAGCGCGGACAGTTGCACGCCGGAAAATTCACCATACGCTTCCAGAACCTGACCGGCCAGATTGGCCTCGAGCTTGTCGAAACCCGATGTCGGGTCGCCAAAAAGGACTTTGGATCCGGCGATTTCCATAGATTTTGACACGATGGTAGACGTCCGGAATGACTGGCCCATGTTGCCACGCCTCCACCGGTTGGTAGAAGAAGGCCCTACCATACAGCCCGAGCATCCAGCCGTGACAAAGATACGTTAGCTTGATGATGGCCAACGGCGTGAAACCACGCTCCGGCATCTGCAATCCTCGGCGAATCAGGTAATTCGCCACGCCTCGCGTCGTGATTTGATGTCTCCCATTTCATGAACCAAGGATTACTCACATTACGACATCTTACAAGATTCTGTGATCGCCAGCCGGGAATTCGGAAGCTTTCGGCGCACATGCGCTGATTTCTGGCCCCGTTCCACCCTGAAGTGCAATATCCTGGGCGGTGTTGACCTGTTCCTCCGGCGCGTGATCTTGCGACTCGGTAAGGAGCGCTCGGAATCTCGCGATCGCGGGAGATCAACCTAAACTGCTCTGGCCAACCCGCTCCAAGCATACAGTCAGTGTTGTCCAACCAGCAATCGAATCCCGGTATACCTCTCCAAACCCCAACGCTTCATAGACCCCCCGCACTTCCTGTACCTGAGCATCCAGTAGACCCGAAAGAACCACATGACCTCCGTGAACGGACACCCTGGCAATCGAAGGGGCAAGGTGAATGAGCGGATCCTTGAGTATGTTTGCGAAGACGAGATCATAAGGTGCCCGGTCGATGATTTCGGGATGGTCAAGGCCGGTCGCCTGGACGCAGTGGATCCGCTCCTGAAGCCCGTTCACCCGAATGTTTGTCCTTGCCACCTCGACCGCCACCTCATCATTGTCGCTGGCAATCGGGTCGACAGGCCAAGCGAGCGCCGCAGCCATTGCCAGAACAGCGGTTCCGCAACCGAGATCCATCACGCCGTTGGGGCAGACTCCAGTATTTTCGAGCCTTTCCAACGCAAGCAGGCAACCAAGTGTCGTGCCGTGATGTCCGGTGCCAAACGCCGTCGCTGCCTCCACCAATAGCGCGGCCCTGCCCTCTGGAACCCTGTCGGCATCGTGGCTCCCATGAATGAAGAACCGTCCTGCCTCGACCGGCGGAAGCTCCCGCTGCACCTTGGTCACCCAGTCTGTTTCAGGCAATTCGGAAACCAGGAATGGACGGGAGCCGAAGCTCACTTCAAGCAAAGCGATCCCAGCCTTATCCGGCCGACCTGAAAAGTAACCGGCAACCTCCCACAGTCCAGAACCATCCTCGATTTCGAGAATGCCCACGCCCTGTGGCCCAGGAGCCAGACGTTCCATCGCTTCCGCCAGGGCTTCGGCAGCCCTTCGGCTGTCAACGACAGTCCACGCCAAATACGTGGTCTGCCCCGCCATCCGCCTATGTCGTCCCAGTATCGTTCAGGCACTCGCGGAACTGATCTGGCCTTCCTCCCCGACACCGATCGGACAGGCCACGCCGGTTCCACCAACCCCACAGTATCCTCCGGCGTTCTTCGCCAGGTATTGCTGGTGGTAGTCCTCCGCAAAGTAGAATTTCGGTGCCTCGACAATTTCTGTCGTGACGGGACCATACCCGGCGGCAGTCAAACGACGCTCATATTCTGCCTTTGTCTTCTCCGCCTCTATCTTCTGAGTCTCCGAGCACCAGTAAATTCCCGACCTGTATTGTGTCCCCCTGTCGTGGCCCTGACGCATTCCCTGCGTGGGGTCGTGTCCTTCCCAGAACACGCGCAGAAGTTCCATGTAGCTCACTTCTTCGGGATCGAAGATGACACGCACGACCTCAGTATGGCCTGTCTGGCCCGTACACACCTCGTTGTAGGTTGGGTTCGGTGTGAACCCACCAGCATAGCCGACCATGGTCAGCCAGACACCGGGCAGGTTCCAGAACATGCGTTCAACACCCCAGAAACATCCCATACCAAACATCGCGCTTTCAAAGCCTTCCGGTACAGCTGAGTTCAACGGCAGACCGCTCACGAAATGCATCTTCGCTGTTGGAATCGGTTCCGACCTGCCGGCCAAGGCATCAGCTGCGCAGACCATCTCACTCATTTTTCGCTTGAACATGAACATTCGCTCATTTCCTGTTTCTTCAGTGGGTGGATGCAGACGCCTCAACAGTGCATTGTCATTGAACCGTAGTCGAAAACGCCGGGCGTTGAAACACCGTTTCGTGGCCGGGGACGGGGTGGCGAGGTATCATCAAAGCCAGCGCCAGGGAGGTTCCGGCCATCGCCGCCGCCAGAACGAAGACGCCACCGGGAGAAACAATCCATAGATAACCAAGCACGGCCGGGAGGAAAACGGCTGCGATATGGTTGATGGTGAACGCTACAGCCGCGGTGGGCGCAATGTCATGTGGGTCGGCTATCTTCTGGAAATAGGTCTTCAGGGCGAAAGCCATGGCGAAGAACATGTGATCGAGAACGTAGAGCACCGAAGCCAGCACAACACCCCATCCAAACCAATAGATTCCGCCGTACGCCAGGAACACGCCAATCAACCCGACATATTCGAGACCCAGGGCCGCACGTTCCCCCCAGGCAGCAACAAAACGTCCCATCAGCGGCGCAAAGATCATGTTGGCCAGATAGTTGATGAGAAACAGCGCCGTCAGCTCATGCACCTCAAATCCAAATCGTTCGACCATCATGAATGCGGCGAAGACCAGAAATATCTGCCGCCGGGCCCCGGACATGAACTGGAGCGCGTAATAGAGCCAGTAGCGTCGGCGCAGGACCATCTTGCGAAGCTGGGGGTTCGGGGCCTCGAAGCGCGGATAGGCGAAGAAGCAGAAGACCGCAATCGCCACGGTGATCCCACCTGAAACCATGTAAACGAAATTGTAGCTGAGCCCGAATGTCTTCCATGTCACGACCAATAGCCCATAAGCGAGAAGCGATGCGCCGGAGCTGACGCCGACGATCCATCCCAGTGTTTGGGGAGCCTTCTCACGATCGATCCATTGAAGCTGAAGCGATTGGTTCACGGTTTCATAATAGTGAAAGCCAATCGAGGAGATCATCGTAACAGCCAATAGGCCCCCAAAGTTCGGGAACCACGCGGTAACCGCACTTGCCGCGCCAAGCGTCAGCAGGGAGATGATGCCAAGTGCCTGTTCGCGAATGAATATGATCAGCGCTATGACACCCACCGCGAGGAATCCGGGGATCTCGCGTACCGTGTGCAACCAGCCGATCTCAACGCCCGTGAATCCTGCCGCCTCAATGACGAAATTGTTCAGCAGCGCGGACCAGGTGGCGAAGGTGATCGGCATTGCGGCTGCCATAAGGAACAGCAAGGCAACCGGCCGCCGCCAGAACGGCAGCGAGCCAGACAGTTCGAGTTGCACCACGCGCTCCATGACTTTCCTTTACGCCCGACTGAGACCAATCTCGACCCGAAATCGAATTTCATCGAACCGGCGTGAACCTACTGGCTAACCTGTTCGGGAAAGCCGGAACGTTCCCGAGGCAAGTCAGGCACGCACTCTCACCAGAAAGCGCAATCCCGTATCTCTTGGCTCAGGTTTCCGCCGCATGGTGCGGTGGCAAAGGTTCCGGGATCCAGTCAATTGATGGAGCATCCCGCACATGCCTGATCGGTCCAAACTTCCGACTGCGTTATTGTCCGATCGGATTCGGCTGGCAATATCGACGTCTTCAACTGCAGTGATTGGACAAATCCCGCTGTCTGGCCACGCAGTAACGGGTGCATACAGATGTCGCTTGGGTCGCCGTCAGGGCGACCACGTCAGGAAATTTCCGATTAGCCGGAGACCCGCAGACTGGCTCTTCTCCGGATGAAACTGGGTACCGAAAATGTTGTCACGGCCGACGATTGCCGTGATCTCGTCACCATAATCGCAAAATGCTAGTCGATGGTCCGGATCGGAAACCCGAAATTGGTAAGAATGCACAAAGTACGCATGATCCCCGGTATTCACGCCGTCCAGGACTGGATGCGACCCACTGATCACCATGTCATTCCATCCCATGTGGGGCACTTTCATTCTGGGTGTCGCCGACTTGATCCGCTCAACGTCCCCAGCAATCCAGTCGAGTCCTGCCACAGTCTCAAACTCATGGCCCCGGGTTGCCAACATCTGCATCCCAACACAGATGCCAAGGAACGGGTAACCCCGCACAGTTACCCTCTCCTCAAGAGATTCCCGAAGCCCATCAATTGCCATAAGGGACTTACAGCAGGCTGGAAAAGCGCCGTCGCCCGGCAGGACAATTCGATCGGCCCGCATAACCGAATCCGGATCCGAAATCACGACCACCTTGCCTGCGTCCTCTTCGCGTGCCATGCGCTGGAACGCCTTTACCGCGGAGTGCAGATTGCCTATGCGATAGTCGATGATCGCTGTAGTCATTGGAAAGGCTTCCGATTTGATGCAGCGTAGATGGATAGGGGATCAATCAACAGCATCCAAGCCCCCGCTTCCTGAATCTCAACTGGATGAATCCGTTCTCTGCCGCCGCCGCCGCTCAAGCTGAAACACCGAACAATGGAAAGGACTTCCCGCATCGCGCCGAAAGGTCACGTCTGGGTTGTCTCATTTCATCCGGCAAGTACGTGGAGTAAACCCGCCGCTCGATAGGCGATTCCTCATATGCCTGCAACCCGTCAAGATAACTTTGTCCCTTCCACTCGGATCATGGGCGGGCTATGGGACTGCATCCGGCCTGAACGCTCCGAAAGCAACCACCCGCGGGAATCGAGGCATCCAAGGTACCAATGGATACGGCGGAACCGCGCCTGCACATGGAAGAGCCAGGAATACGTACCCCGCACCCAACTTACGGACGAAGCGATGACATCTCCCGAAGAACATGGAGTATCTGTTGCCAAGCTGACCAAGCCGGGGTCGTGCCACAGTCGCTGAACAGAGGCTCGCTTCGGTCGCCCGCTCTATAGAGTTCCGCATATTGACCCCTCGTGAATACGAAATGGTTGGCAGAGACGGCAATGCTCAGGTCAAAGAGTACCCTTGGTGGAAGGAATCGCATTTCCGCTGCGTGGATCGGTTTCGACCGCTTCACGCAGGGATCGCGCCACGGCCTTGAACACTGCCTCGGCAATGTGATGGCTGTTGAATCCACTGAGCGCCTCAACATGAAGCGTAATCCCGCCATGCGTCGACAGAGCCTGGAAGAACTCGCGAACGAGTTCGGTGTTAAACGTACCGATCCTGGCTGTCGGCATCGCGACATTCCAGACCAGATATGGTCTTCCTGAACAATCAAGGGCCGCCCTTACCAAGGCATCATCCATCGGGAGCAGGCAGGATCCATAACGCCGAATACCGATCTTGTCGCCAAGTGCGGAAACCAACGCCTGCCCCAATGCGATTCCCGTATCCTCGACTGTATGGTGATCATCGATATGAAGATCTCCCTTGGCGCGGATAGTCATGTCAATCAAGGAATGTCGTGCCAGTTGTTCCAGCATGTGATCAAGGAACCCGACGCCGGTATTGCAGTCGCGCCGTCCGGAACCATCGAGGTCGATTGTGACGGTGATATCGGTCTCGGCGGTCTGGCGCTCGATAGTGGCTGCACGCATTACGCTCTCCGTTCTTGGCCCAAGCCTTATAGGTGGTGCATGTATCCATTCCAAGATTCCGCGTCGATGGGGAATTCGGGTTTGCCCAAGCCGCTGAGAATCGGCAATGTCAACTTCAAAGGAGATTCGCCATGACCACGCTTGTGTTTGTCCAACTCCGCTGCCGTCCCGGGACCACCTACAGGGTTGCCGAAGAGATCCTGTTACGGGAAATCCACTCTGAGCTCTATTCGACTAGTGGTGCCTTCGACCTCCTGATCAAGCTCTACGTTCCGGGACAGGAGGATGTGGGCAAGTATATCAATGACCATCTGTTGGATATCGACGGCGTCGAGCGGTCACTGACCACCCTGACATTCAAGGCATTTTGACGGATCCCTCTATCCTGTGGTGTCTTGCTGAGGGCCCAACGATGGGACCCGGGAGTTGGCCGCGTCTTGGTGGTCCCGTTGCCGACACAAACCAGGGTTCGCGATTTACGCAAAGATCAAGTTTGGACTTTGTGCCTGTTTCCAATGCCGACCACAAGGCCAACGGAATTCCTCCCCCACTTCCACTCAGAAGTGCAATACCAGTGGCGGTGGTGAGCGGTTTTCCGATCAGGTGGCGAACGTAATGGACCCTACACTCTTCATTCTGGCATCCCTTGCCTTTCTGACCGCTGGGGCGATCAAGGGCGCCGCCGGTATGGGGCTTCCAACAACAGCGGTCAGCCTCCTGACGCTCGCCTTCGACCCCCGAACGGCAATTGCGTTACTACTGATTCCCATGATCGCATCAAACGCTTGGCAGGTCTGGCGTTCCGGCGAAGTGCTACGCGCCTGCCGGACCTACCTTCCCTTCGCCATCACACTGATGGCTGGAGTGGCAATTACGGTCACCATGGCCAGGAACGCCAGTGACCGCACGCTTCTGGCTACGCTTGGAGTGGCACTTCTGATCTTCGCAGCCGTCAATGCCAGCCGATGGGCACCATCAATACCAGCGTCTTACGACGCTGCAGCCCAGACGATCACAGGTCTGGTCGCAGGTATATTGGGTGGCCTTACGTCGGTCTGGGCACCACCAATGGCCATCTACCTTGCGGCACGGCAGGTTGGAAAGCTCGAGTTCGTACGTGCCTGTGGTCTTCTGATTTTCCTTGGAAGCCTCCCCCTTGCCTTCGGATATCTCCGGCAAGGCTTCCTTACGCCAGGGCTGTTCTGGCTGTCAGTAATGCTGCTTGTCCCCACGTTTGCGGGTTTCACAATCGGTGAACGGTTTCGGCACCGTCTTTCTGAAGACGGTTTCCGGCGGTTTCTGCTGGTGGTCTTCGCCTTGATGGGCCTGAACCTGATCCGGCGTGCGGTATTCCAGTCCGGATAGCGCCTGCCGCTCGATTCCGCCTGCTCGGAGCGGGATTCTTGAGGACCAGCCTCCGACGCGCTGCTGGAATTTTCCAGGAAACGTGCGCAACCCGACCGCTGCGCAGTCCTTAACGATTAATTGTGTCGTCAATGTCGTCCGTGGAATGTTACACAACGCAACTGGCAAACAAATGGCCAAGGCACATTGCCTGCCAACAGGATGTGCTATGGGCCGGTCCCTGCCGAAAGCAATCCTCACTTCCATATACCGGCGGGACGGCTACATATCCAGATCGACCAACAGAATATGCTCGTTTTCAGGAGGAAGCCACTTGAACACGGATTATTGCAAGAGGTTCAGAGACCACAAAGAGCTTGAGCACCAGCAGCCCTAAGCATGCCGATGATGGCACCCCCCGTAATTCGATCCCCACCGAAGTGATGGTAGTAATCACAAGCCACTCGCATGGCTCCTCCGCCGTGCAAATTCGGATCTGAGCCGACAGCCAAGAGGATCGCTACGGCATCTTTCTGACCAACATGGATGGCTCGCATCAGCGGTGACTCACCGTTAGATCCATGAGACGTCGTATCACTCGAGCAGTATACATCCATCTCTCCACGGGCATTGATCAAAGATTGTAGGATTTCAGTATGCCCCCCACGGTATTCTTCACGACCAGCGACGCCGAATAGCCAGCAAATTGGCCCGGCCTCCTCGCTGAGAATTCTTACTTCTGCACCGCCATCAATTAGGGCAGAGACATAACTTGCGTCTTTATTGGTCAAGTAGTTGTGAAGCAAGGTTTGTCGACCGTCTCCGATGGTTGCATTGACATTTGCCGGAGCCTTGATGAGCGCCTGAATTGAAACTAATGGCTTTCTTCCATCAGCGAGGGCTGGATAGCCACCAGCATTCTTTGCGTCGACTTCTGCGCCGGCATCAATTAGTAACTGTACAAGGCTCGGATTCCTGACCTTGTGAAGCAAAGTGTCTCCAAGCTCGTCCGAAAGATTCACATTTGCACCAGCGTCCTCGACCAAGAACTTGAAAGGGTCATCCGGAATCCGCTCTCCGCTGCTGTTATCGACGTAGCCAGCGTGGGCTTCATCTATTTCCGCCAGACGAAACAGCATGGTCCTATATGCAAAGCTGGGCGAGTCGACGTCGACACCGGATTCTATGCATCGCTGTATCTCTCTAGTATTTATTCTGTCCATACTCAAACAGCTAGCGCTAACCATTCCGGCACCAACCACCCCAGCGAAGAGCACCGCTGTCCCCATCAGTTGGTTCATGAGATTTTGCACCTTCTTTCCCCACTTCCATTCCGAATTGCAGCACCGGCCATTCCCGCAGCGAGAGCAGAGCCCAAGCGGGGGGGATAGTCGGAAGCCCCCGGCCCCCTTTGGGTCATTCGTCCCTGTCGGCTCCGAACTAGCCAACAATGTTGCTCGCGATCCCTTGCGTCCAAAATGGGTTCCGGAGACGGTTCCCGCCACTTGGCTGGCACACCGAACCCGAAGAACGAGCTCTCTTTGGACGCGTTGATAACGTCCCCGCCTAGGTCAGGAACTGAGAGAACCGCGCCTTGAATCTCCCAGCATCCAGACGTGTTTCGGGCATTGTTCATGAGAGAACTCCCCTTTTCAGAGTATTGGCCCCTGACTTTGCCAACTCAGATCTCCCAGCTGTCCAAGTCTTCTGTAGATCGTAAAGTCACCGAAGTCGGCGCGACCAGATTTAGTCGAGACCTCCAGGTGGTTCGCCGTTCCGCCGTAGTCGCG
Source organism: Paracoccaceae bacterium (assembly GCA_965203605.1). Lineage (GTDB taxonomy): Bacteria > Pseudomonadota > Alphaproteobacteria > Rhodobacterales > Rhodobacteraceae > JAPOUP01. The sequence goes on from OZ241902.1 coordinate 2,161,111, forward strand.
CCCACTAAATGAGCCGCTGACGCGGGGATAGCCGTCACTCGCGGTCGGTGTAGAAGACGCCGATGCCGATCCTGTCCTCTTCGCCACGGGATCTGAACTGGATCGTGCCGCCCATCTCCTGCGCGGCCGGGCCATAGAGCTTTCCGGTGACGGTCGAGCTGATCACCTCGGGGCAGTCCGGGCAGGACGGACCCCGGGCCAACGTCGTCGTGAAGGCGTTGCCGGTGAGCGCCGCGGGCGTCAACACGTAAGAAACATCGGAAAGGTCGTCGTCCGGGTCAGTGCGGTTCTCCCACCCGTCCATGGTTCCCCCGATGGTGTTTCCGGAGAAGTCCGCCGTGAGCGTGATGTCGCTGCTTAGGTTGGTCCTTTCGCCGTCGTCGACCGGATAGCCGCCGTCGACCGGATATGTGTCGAGCCGGACGCTGCCGGAATACCGTGCCCGCCCTCGGGTCGGCATGTCGCCCGGCGCCGTCTCGAGACCGATCACCGCGGCGCGCCGAACGTCGGTCGGGTCGCCGCTGTAGTAGAGGCCGATGGGGATGTGGTGTTTCCGGCTTTTTGGCCTGTCACCGGGAACGAACACGTTTCCGTCCGTGAAGTCGCCCTCGTAGCCGCCCGCGTGCTCCAGGGAAGACCCGTCCCATGTCCACAGCCACCTCTCCCTGCGTTCCTCGCCGGTGTGGAGGCGGTAGTTACCGTTGTTGTCATATGCGTGCTCCGGCCCGAACGTGGTCGTGCCGCCGTCGAGCGTCACAGCGAAAGTCGGCATTGCGTCCGGCGACGACCGGAATATCCGGACGGCGATGTCCCCGCCGTCGGCCAGCGCGTTCCCTTCGCCCGAGGTCCGGTCGATGCCGACGGTCCGCGTCCTGAAGGTGGTGGCCTCCCCGAGCGTCCCGGCGTCGCTGATGCGGACCGCCATGCTGTCGCCCGCGCCCGAGAACAGGACCGGTCCGGCGGGCGGGGTGCCGGCTGGAGAGCCGCCGCCTCCGGCCGGCGCTGTCGTACCGCCTCCACCGCCGCAGCCCATGAGTCCTGCGAGGGCAATTGCCGCAAAATGCGGTCCAAAGAATTTCGAAAGTGTCATGGTCTGGAGCCTCCCCGTCTTCATCCCGTGAAGAGGCCCCGTGAAGAGGCCCCGTGAAGAGGCCCCGTGAAGAGGCCCCGTGAAGAGGCCCCGTGAAGAGGCCCCGTGAAGAGGCCCCGTGAAGAGGCCCCGTGAAGAGGCCCCGTGAAGAGGCCCCGTGAAGAGGCCCCGTGAAGAGGCCCCGTGAAGAGGCCCCGTGAAGATTGCGGTCCATATTAAACCACGCCATGACGCAAGGCAAGGGAAATTTGCGCCCAAGTACCGGGCAACCGCTTTGGACGGAACTTCACCGGTCGGGAAGACGGTTCCGGCCATTCCAGACGCTTGGGCCAGTCCCTCCCTGCGGGAATGGCCGGAGTTGAACTTCGGAATGGAAGTGGAGCCAGCTCAGGTTGATCCGTATTGTGCCTCGAATTTCTCCCGGAGGTTCCTGCGCAGCAGTTTGCCGTTGCCACCTCTTGGAAGCGAATCCACCCGCAGGTACAGCCGTGGTATCTTGTAACCAGCAAGGCTGCATGAAGCGAAGTCCGAGAGTTCGGCGCAGTCGATTTCGGTCTCCGCGACGTAGAAACAGGCGACGAGTGTGGTGTCTGGTCTGACACGCACCTCAGCGGCCGCGCATTCGACGATCCGGGGATGCGCATCCAGAACAGCTTCAATCTCGATCGGCGATATGCGGAAACCGCCAGCATTGATCATGTCGTCCATACGTCCATGATAGGTGATGGCACCGTCGGCCCGCATGGAGACAATATCATCGGTCAGGAACCAGCAACCCGAAATCCGTGCATCGATCGCGGGAGAATCGCCAAGATAACCGAGCATCATGCCAGGGTCGCGAAGGGAAATGGCCAGCGTTCCCGTGGTGTCGACTTTAACGGGCACACCTTCGTCCAGCACCGCGATGCATCTCCCCCGCTGCGGAAAGCCAACCGTTCCGGCAGGTGCGGCGCAGGCCGGTCTCGAAGATATGAATGTCGAGCATTCCGACATGCCGAGCGCCTCGTGCACGAGGGTTCCGGTTGCTTTCTCCCAAGCATCTCGTGTCACATCCGGCAGCTTTTCGCCCGCCGAAAGCCCGTGCCTGAGATTCGGTAGTTTCGGAATTCTGTTTTTCAGGATCTGGCGATAAACTCCCGGTGCTGCAGCAAATATCGTTGCACCATGTCTTTTGAGCAGTTCGGGCAGCTGCGGAGGCGTAGCAGACGGCGCAGGCACCAGCGCAGTCGCACCGATGGTCCAGGGGTCGAGTAGGCCCGTGCCAAGCGTATAGGTCCAATTGAAAGCGCCGGCATGAAGGAGCCGGTCAGATTCCGACAGGTCGTACCAATCCCTTTGCATCATTCGTCTTGCCCAGATCGAACGGTGCGAGTGCATGACCAGACGCGGTCGACCGGAAGTTCCAGAGGTTGGGATAATGTAAGCCAGACGTTCAGGATCCCCCATGATAGCTTCACCGGCAGGCAGTTCGTACATTCCAGCAAGCTCTGAAGCCGCGATAACTGGACAGTTCGCCGCTTCGGGCATTGCGACGCCCTTCCCTGCAATGATCAATGCGGGCCCGACGGCGCTCGCGATGCGGCTGATTTCAGGTACCGTCAACAGCGCGGACGCTGGGACTGGAATCAGTCCGGCAGCGATTGATCCAAGAAACGCGACGGGAAACTCGACGCAGTTCGGGAGTCGCAGAAGCACATGGCTACCTGGGGCGAGACCAATTTCTCGAAGTCCCGATGCGGTTCCGAGAACAGCCTGCCTCAGTTCCGCATAGGACCAGAACTCGGTTCCCCTGGTTGCAACAATAGCAAGCGCAGGCTTCTCGGGCATCGACTGTCCGGCCGCGAGCACATAGCTGGTCAGATTGAACGGAGCCGGACATGGTGGCGGAGGACCGCTATCAAACAGCGACAGCATGTGGCAGTGTTAGAATTCGGCTGTTCCGGCTGCAGGAAACAGGGACCGCCTCCTGGTCCGGAACATCCAATCCGTGAAGACGTGGCAGTAAAATCCAGAGATGCGTGAGAGACCCCCAGTTCGAGTGGGATGGATCACTCTCAGCCGGGTCACCCGACGCGAGGCGCAACCTGCAATCCTCGATGTGCGCGATGAATCGCGAAAGGCATGGAAAGTGGGATGCCCATGCCGGAGTTCAATGACCGGGAGAACCGACATAGGCCGGACGTCCGGCGACCAGGAGCACCAGCGGCTTAGCATCAATTCCGTGACTGCTGGGCCAGCTACCCCCAAAAACCAGATTCGCAATGACCTTGGCCGACCTGCGGTGCCACTCCTGCTACAACTGGAACTATGGGCTAGCATCCGGAACGCTCCCCTACGAAAACGTTCACTTCCTGCATCGCATTGTTGGCGAATCCCGCAACATCCCAGGGCGCTTCCAACGGCTGGACATCTCCATTGGCATCGGTCGCACGACAGCGCAGCACATGGGAACCGGGTCTGGCGTCCCAGAAAGCGCTCCAAGCCGACCACGCATATCGACCAGGTCCGGGAGTGACTTCAGCCTCGATCCATTCGCCATCCACTCCCAACTCAACCCTTACCACAGGAACTCCGGATCCAGACCACGCACGACCGGTCACTTGCACCTGCCCGGGCTCGACAAATCGCGACCTCGTCAGCCAATCCGGAACTCCGGGAGGTGACATCAGCGACTTAACCCGCATGCCGCTGACCGGCTCGCCGGGTTCGTCTTCGCTGTACCTCAGGCGATAGGTCTGGATCTGCTGGAATCCCTGATAGGGTGCGGTCAGGGCCTCGATATCCGTCAACCACTTGACCGAGGCCATTCCGTACCAGCCCGGAACAATCAGCCGTAATGGAGCGCCGTGTTGGGGCAACAGGGGCTGCCCATTCATCGCATAGACGAGAAGGACGTCCAGTTCACACAATTGGTCGGGTGTCAGGCTTCGGCCGAACGCATGACGATTGCCTTTGTCAAATCCCACATCCGCACCGGTAAAGGAAATATCAAGGACATCGGAATCCAGTCCGAACTCGTCGACAATTGGCTTAAGCGGAGTCCCCGTCCATTCACTTGTTCCAACCGCCTCATACATCCAGGGCATCGAGCGGCAACGTGGCGAGACCCCTGCACGACCGTTGCCCGCGCATTCCATCGTGACCGGCAAGGTGACAGCCGGCATCGCCCGGATATCAGCAATACTCAGTTCGCACGGGTTGACGAATGCACCGTGCAGCCGGAGCCGATGGGCTTCCGCATCCAGAACCGGCACATCGAAATGGTTGAGAAGGTAATGCGCACCCGTTGGCGTTATGTCGAGCCTAAGCGTCTCCAGAAGGGTTCCGTGATTGCGATTGGCCAGCCGCACCTCGTCTCGGCTGAAGTCATCCGACTCTGCCACCGGCCGCTTTCGCGGGCTAAGGAAGGTTTCCGCCAGGGTCATGACGTGACCCGCAAGGTGTCATCGGAGCGGGGCAGCATTGTCCACGCGAATCCACGGGTCCAGATTTCGATGCCCTTGCCAACAATTCGGACACGACAACCGGATATAAGCATCGCAACGGGCTTTGGTCCATATCCCTGCAGCGACTCGACCTCTGTCAATTCCACCCTCCTTGCGTCCGGGATCTCTAGCCGTTTCGCCAAGTCAAACCACCTTCCGCTCGAACATAACATTATCGCCCCGACTCATGACAGGAGAGAACCCTTGTCTGCAAGGGCGATCCCGATCCTCTCACCGGCGACTTCACCGATCAGCCATGGATGAAGCTTCACGAGCATCGCCCGGCTGCTCCTGAACTCAGCGTTTGGCAGCAGCTGCAATTCAGCACCTTCCGCATCAATGACAGAATAGCTCGAGTCTTGGTCCACTCCTCATGTTCGTGGCCACCGCGCATCATTGCTTTCCACATACACGCGCATCAATTCCTTAGCGGAATTGGGCTTCGGCCAGAGCGATAACACCATCAAGTTTCACGCTCTTCACATTCCGGATTGGGCTGATCCATCCGCGAATGACGTGAAACCTTGGATGGCGCATCACCCGCATCGTTGTTTCCTGTCGCTTCTGAAGCACGAAGTCCAATTCACCTGCCCGACACTCCGATTTTGAGCATTTCCAGCTCCCGGACCAATCTCTTCTTGCAAAATCGTCGGACCTCGGCATTCGCACTACCCCGAGCGATGGCTCGCCGCAAGCAGGGGAGTGCGATCGGGTGTAGCCCGGATTATTGGCATGAGTCGCCTGGGTGTTATATTGAGCCTTGATTTCTCGACATAGGAACGCCTTTCAGTAGAACTCCGCCCGATAAAATCGACCGAAAGTATGGATTGCCAACAATCTGGGCTACACCCAATGCGATCGATAAACCGGACCGTCAGAGCTCACCGCCCGCCCGCGCCTCTGAGAAGCGAATCCGGGCCCAGGCACCGGCCTGTGCCAACGGCTTAGGGGGCAAGCGCTTGGGAACGGGCGCGGAAACGGCACGATCAAGAGCTTCAGACCTTATGCCGCAAGCGAGTTCGGCCGCCAGCAATCCCGCCAGCGTGCCCTTCGCCGTGCCGAGACCATTCTGGCAACAGGCCGAATACAGGCCGTCTTCCAGTTTGCCGATCACCTGAACTCCGTTGAGGCTCAGGCACAGCCGTCCCCCCCAGCGAAACTCCATTCCAACACCCTTCAGCATCGGAAATCGTGCGGCGAAGGCACGGTCATGGCTACGCGCGGCAAATCTCAGGCGGCTTCGACCGACCTCCATGGACGGGTCGAAAGTGAATCGGTTACGCACCACGATCCGGTCCCCGCCCGTTCCGGAGATGCGCCGGACGCTCGTGCCCAGCGGGTCCGCCGGAGTCACACCCCAATTCGGACGCCCGCCCAGACGTGTGATCTCGTCCGGTGTCAATGCCCGCGTCATGGATGCGTAGGTGAACACATGCGCCAGTCGGCCGCGATGGAATCCGAAGCTGTTGAGATGCCCGTTCACGGCCAGGAACACATTCGGCGAAATCACCTGGCCTCGCAACGATTCCGCGACCCAGTCACCCGATCGCCTGAGTTCGGTTACCGGGCTTTCCTCATGAATCACCACCCCCCTGGACTGGAGCGCCTCCGACAGACCTCGAACGTAAAGCGCTGGCTGGAGGACCGCAGCACCCGGGGTGAACAACCCGCTGCGGTAGTAATCTATGCCCGTGATTTCGCGCATCCGCCCGGCGTCCAGCAATTCACACGCTTCGCCCATCGCACCCAGGTGACCGGCATAACTGAGATTGTGTCCATGCCCCCGCTCCGTAGCCGCGGCATTGATCTTTCCGGACTTGCTGAACGCTTCCGGGCCGAGGTCGAATTCCTCCGCGATCCGGGCTGCGAATTCTATTGCGCGGCGATTGTCGCTGGTCTGCTCGGTATCGCCTTCCAGAGTTCCACCGTAGTCGTCTGACGAGAGATCGTGAGGAAGATCGACCATGAAGCCGGAATTCCGGCCGGCCGGCCCATCGCCGACCCTCGCGGCTTCCATCACCACAATCCGTGAGCCCGGGTCCAACTGGGTCAACCGCCGGGCTGCAGACAGTCCGGCAAACCCGGCGCCAATGATCAACCAATCCGCGGTATGCCGACCTTCCAGCGCAGCCACAGGGCCAGGCTTGGGCAGGAGCCGGTTCCATCCCGCTGGCCCCGGGTCGATCGGCAGTTGTCGAACCTTCATCCGCCACCTCCCACACTCAGGCCACAACGCAGTCCTGACAAGGTATCAGCCACTACCGCAAATCCGACGCATCGATTCAAGACCATGAACCCGTGCGCCCGTATTTGGTCGAGGTTCCAGCGATCCATCCTGCTCGCACACTTTCCGTTGCTTCAGTGTTCCTGATTCAGCGCTTCGGCAGCGGGAATTTCGCGCTCGCGGCGGGCAATATAGTCCCGCAGGGATTCGTCGACCCCAGGATCAAGCTTCGGCTCCTCGTATTCCTTAAGCAGGTAGCGCACATGCCGTAGAGCACGTTCAGTGATCTCGACAGATCCTTCAGCCTGCCACTGTTCGATCGAATTGTTGTCGAAGAGTTCCGGCATGAAAAATGCGCGCTGGAAATTCTCCAGGGTGTGCGGATGACCAAGATAATGCCCGCCAGGTCCGACATCGCGGACCGCCTCCAAACCCTCGTCAAAGTCATCCCATCTGATGCCCTCGGCCATTCTGTAACCCATGGCACATTGCTCCGCATCGACAACGAACTTGGCCATCGAACAATGCATGCCAGCCTCGTTCCAACCGGCTGAGTGCCAGATGTAGTTGCAGCCCGCATGAAGCACTGCCATCAATGTGGCTGCGCTTTCGTAACCGGCTTGGGCATCGAAGGTCTTAGAACCGCCCAGCGTGTTCGAAGACCGCCAAGGCACGCCATAATGCCGTGCCATCTGGCCGATCATGTAGTTCATAAGGCTTATTTCCGGCGTACCTGCCATCGGCGCTCCGGATTTCATCGAAACCGTCGAAAGATAGTGGCCGTAGATGGCAGGCGCTCCCTTTCGAATGACCTGCATATATGCCATCGCGGAGAGCGCCTCCGCATTGAGTTGCGCTACCGTCGGGGCGACGCTTGCAGGGGTATTGGCGCCACCAAGCACAAAGGGAGAGCAAAGCACGGGCTGGTTTCGTCGCGCGAATGCACGCATCGCCCCCAACATCGTCTCATCCCAGACAAGGGGCGAGTTTCCGTTGCAGTTTCCGGTGACGACCGGGTGACTCTCCATATAGGAATCCCCGAACAGGAGCGCACACATTTCCAGCACATCCTCTGCGTTCCTGGGACTTGTTGTCATTCCCATGAAGGTCTTGTCGGAATGCTTCATCGAAGAATAGGTAATGCGCAGATGCCTGTGGCTGATCGGATGGTCCATCGGTTCCACGATGTGGTGAGCGGTGGAATGCAGCGCGGGCAACATATGGCTGAGCCTGTGAAAGTCGGCCAGATCCGCGAGTGTCGGCGCACGACGCACGTCATCAAGATCCCGGAGATAGGGCGCACCGGTCATTGGAACGAAAATGGAATGGTCCCTGTCGAATGGCAGATTGTTGACCGCATTGCGCGCGTGGTAGGTAAACGTGGACGGAACCTCAGCGATCAACTCGCGAACCAGACCTCTGTCAAGCAGCACAGTCTCGCCCCGCACGTCCGCACCAGCCTGACGCCAGTCCTCAAGCGCTACCGGGTCACGAAAGACGACACCAACCTCCTCCAGTATGGCCATCGACGCAGCGTCAATGCGCTCGATTTCCTCCTCATCCATCGGCTCACAGAGTGGAAGCTTCCGCCTGAGCGCCGGCAGCATCGAGATGTCCAGTGACATCCGGGCGGCCTTTCTCGCCCCGCGACCTCGACGGGAACTGCCAACCACCTCCGCCATCACCCGACGTTGTCTCCGTCCCGCGGATCCTGAAGATCTATCCAGATCGTCTTCTGCTCGGTGTATTGGTCATGAGCAGCGAGACCATTGTCACGGCCGCCAAACCCTGACATCCTGTATCCTCCAAATGGCGTTGTGATGTCTCCTTCACCGTAACAGTTCACTGTCACGGTTCCGGCCCGTATACCGCGCGCAGCACGAATCGCCTCGCGGGCATTCGCGGAAAATACGCTGGCGGTCAGACCATAGTCCGTATCGTTGGCGACCGAAACCGCCTCGTCGGTCGAAGACACCTCGATCAGACTCAGGACAGGACCGAAAATCTCATCCCGTGCGCGTGGATCATTCCTGTCGACGGCGTAGATCGTTGGCTCCAGGAATGGCCAGTCGGCGGTCCCTCCAACAAGCGATTCGCCTCCGAGATAAGCTTCAACCTTCTCACAATGCTCCCTGTCTATCAGAGCACCAAGACGGTTTGCGGGATCAAGTGGGTCGCCGGTCTTCCAGTCGCGCAACCTCGCAACGACCCGCTCCATCAATGGTTCGCGGACCTTCCGATGAACGATCAGCCTGGACGTGGCGGAACAGTTCTCGCCCATATTCCAGAACGCGGCGTTGACGATGTGCTCTGCAACCTGGTCAAGATTTTCGGCATCCTCCATAACCACTGCCGGGTTCTTGCCGCCACACTCCAGAACCACTTTCTTCAGGTTGGAATCCGCCGCATATCGAAGAAATCGTCTACCTGTGTCGGTGGAACCCGTGAAGCTGACCATATCGACACCCACGTGCCTTCCAAGCGCCTCACCGACGGTTGGCCCGTCGCCCGGCAGCACCTGAAGAACTCCACGCGGCAGTCCGGCCGTATGGGCCAGTTCCGCGACCCGAAGGGCCGTCATGCTGGTCTGTTCGGCTGGCTTCACGATCACCGCATTGCCACCCGCCAAAGCCGGTCCAATCTTCCACGCGAGCATCAGAAGCGGGAAATTCCACGGAAGTACGGCCGCCACAACTCCGATCGGTTCCCGCTCGATCACCGAAAGCGCACCGTCGCCGGAAGGGCTGGTCTGACCATAGATCTTGTCTGCGGCTTCCGCATGCCATTTGATGGCGGAAACCGCCTCTGGAACATCGATCAGTTCACAGTCCTGGATTGGCTTGCCCGACTCGAGACATTCCATCACCGCAAGTTCACGACGATTGCGCGTCATAAGCTTGCAAAGGCGAATGAGAACATCCTTGCGACCGGACGGATGCATGTTGGCCCAGTGCCCTTGATCAAATGCTTCGCGCGCCTTGGATACCGCAATGTCCACGTCGTCCGCACTCGCCGTCGCAATACTGGTCAACGGCTCCCCCGTGGCCGGGTTCAGCGTTGGCATCATGGGCCCACTGCCCTTTCGAAAGCGTCCATCGGAAAAGGGTGCGGCCGGAAAGCTGAGGCTATCCGCGATCGCGGCATATTCTGCCCGGGTGAGAAGTTCCATCATCTGGCGGTCCCTCAAGTGCCGGTTCGCGAACGTCGAATATCGGTAACATTCGAATTCATCACCTGCACCGCTGTGACCGCAGCAACCGCCCGATCCATGGTCTGAATGACCTCTTCAAGTTCGCGCCTCGCATCCTTTGTGAGCGGCTGCATGGGCTTGCGCGGTGGCCCGGCGTCAATTCCACGCATTGTAAGTCCGTGCTTTATGCACTGCACGAAAGCCCCTCCCTGCTCCAGGACCCGCATCAGCGGAAGCATGGCGGACATGATCGCACGACCCTTTGTGAAATCCCCCTCCAACGCACAGGCCCGATAGAGCGCGATATGGGCTTCCGGCGCAAAGTTGGAACCAGCGCAGACCCAGCTTCGGGCACCCCAGGCGAAAAACTCCAGCGCCTGGTCGTCCATTCCACAGCTCAACGCTATATGTGGATAGTCCCGCGCCAGCATATGAAGCCGGTTCGGGTCGCCAGAGCTTTCCTTTATTGCGCAGAAATTCGGGCTACGGCCCAAGCGGTCAAGGCACGCCTCATCCATATTGACACTCATACGTCCGGGATAGTTGTAGAGCATGATGGGAAGGTTTGCGGCCCGGTCTATGGTCAGTGCATGCAGGGCGATCTCGCGACCGGTGGGATATGTGTACGGCGGCGTGGCGACCAGCAACGCGTCCGCTCCGGCTGCCTTCGCAGCTCTTGCGAACATCACGCTGTCTTCGGTCCGCATTGCTCCGGTCCCGACTATCATCGGCAACCGCCCGGCAATCAACTCCCGTACGCGGCTCATCAAATCGATGCGCTCGTCGGTTGACTGCGCGTAGTATTCACCGGTGGTTCCGGCGACGATGATCCCATGCACCCCTGCACCAATCAGAAACTCCACGGTTTCAGCCAAGGAATTCCCGTTCAGCGAGTAGTCACTGTTCCAAGGCGTGACCAACGGTGTGTAGATGCCTTCAAACTGCATTTTGACTTCCCCTATCCTGACGGCTCTTTCTTCGGCAGCGAATGCACACGACCCTCACCACCCAACGTTGCCAGTTTCCCATATCGCGCCTTTCACGACAATTCGCCAACAAATTCCAACACATTGGCTTACTGACAGGTCCGAACCCCTTCAGACGCACAGTCAGACCACATGCGCGAATTGTCCGCCACAACCTGTGATCGGTCAATGAAGGGCGGTATCTAGGGGCTCGGCTTCGCGCATAACCAAGGACAGTGGTTCGTTCCAACTCCATTCAGGGGGCCAATTGCCATGCTCCCTTAGGGTCGCTATGCCTGTCCGCATGCCTCGCTACGCCCTGAAGATCGAATATGATGGCGGACACTTCTCCGGCTGGCAGAAGCAGGATGGCCCGCCGACCGTTCAGGGTGCGGTTGAGGAGGCACTGGGGAAGATCGAGCCGGGCATTCCGGGTATTTCAGCAGCCGGGCGGACCGATGCCGGTGTGCATGCCCTCGGGCAGGTCGCACATTGCGACATGTTGAAGGACTGGACACCGTTTCGACTTGCGGCGGCATTGAACTATCACCTGAAGCCCCTACCCGTCGCGATCATCGACGCTGTGCCTGTACCGGGTGACTTTCACGCCAGGTTTTCCGCGAGGGAAAGGCGATACCGTTACCGGATCATCTGCAGAAGGGCACCGCTTGCCCTCGACAGAGGATTCGCCTGGAGAGTCTCCAGGAAATTGGACGCCGCGGCGATGAACGCAGCGGCGCAACCTCTCGTCGGAAGGCACGACTTCACGACATTTCGCGCCTCTGAGTGTCAGGCATCGTCGCCAGTGAAGACGATCGACGAAATCGCTGTTGCGGGAACCAATGGCGAGATTCTCATTTCGGTCCGCGCCCGTTCGTTTCTGCACAGCCAGGTTCGCAGCTTTGTCGGTACACTGGAACGTGTCGGCGCTGGAGCCTGGCCACCAGAACGAGTGTCCCAAGCACTTCTGGCCCGAGACCGTGCAGCCTGCGGCCCCCTGGCACCACCTGACGGTCTCTACCTGACCAGTGTACGCTATGATCCGGATCCGTTTGGGCAGTAGACGAAATCTTCCAGAAGGCGACTCATGTCACAGAAATCTGCGCCGACTCGGCGCATCAACGCCTGTTGTGTCATCATCTGACGTATCGCCACCACCAGATCGGCTCGCGTGACCGACTCTCGCTCGGCCTCGGCAAACGTCTTCAGATCAAGATCTGAGGAACTATACTATACGAGCCAAGCGCAGGACGTTCAGGTCAGCCTTTCCTCGCGGTTGCAGGCTTTCGGGATACGGACCGACGGGTTCGGGGCGGCGTGGCACCGGAGGGGACCGCACGGGCAACCTGTTCAGGCGTCGCGTCGAACCTGGGCATGAACTTCAGAGGGCGATCGAGGAGCATTCCCTTTAGGGCTCTGAAACTCCGTCATGCTTCAAAGACCTCATCGAACAATCTTGGAAATTTCTTCTTATGTTCCTCGGAAATATAAATTCAGCAAAAAAACTTGTCAAGATCCTCCGAAAGGTCTGCACCGTTTGCAAGAATCGTCGAAGTCGCTCTTTCGAATATCGAACCCACAAACTTACCTCTTCTCAAGTTCCAACACAAGTATCGCAAGTATCTTGCCTTCTAGCCCAGGATTACCCGTCCATAACTATTCAGTCTTCCTTCTCCCGGAAGCGGCCATCTTGCCGATACTCCTTTTGCAGGCGTCCAGAAGGGTTGAGCGTAATGTTTCCTCACTCCAAAGTCTTCAACCAGTAGAGACATTAACTCTTTACATTCGGCGTCATAAGACTTGGATCAACTCATTGCGGTTCCCTCTCTTCTGGATGGCATGAAAGCGAGACAGAGCCGGAGTCCCCTTGATAGGCCATTGTCATATGATGCAGAAAAGTTCGTCCCAGAAGCGCACTATGTGGTTGCCCTCCTGCATGAAGGTGAACCCCACAAAACGCCCCGAATAGGGATAATTGCAAATCGGGGGAGCCTCTTGCAGAATTCCCCGATCAAGCGGTTTTTTCGGAAACGGGCGCTTTTTTCTGATCGGGGGCCTGGATATGGAGCCGTCCCTCTGGTATGAAGCAGGTGCGAAAGCCACAACATGCAGGGAGACGGCTCCATGTCCCTACGATCATCCATATCAGATGCCTGGCAGCGGTTTCAAGGGGAACTTTTCCCGTCCCTCGCCGGGGAGGTCGGCCCGCTGGGCGTGAGGCACGGCAGGTTCATCGCCGTCCTGGACCTGGTGGAGGTGGAGAGGCACGTCCACTACAGCCACCGGGGCGTCGGCAACCCTCCCGCCGACCGCAGGGCGCTGGCTCGGGCCTTCGTCGCCAAGGCGGTGTGGGACATGCCGACCACGACGGTGCTGATCGACAGGCTGCGATACGACCCGACGCTGCGCAGGCTGTGCGGCTGGTCCCGCGTGTCGGAGGTGCCCAGTGAATCGACCTTCTCCAGGGCCTTCGCCTGGTTCGCGGAGACCCGGCTGCCGGAGCGGATGCACGAGGCGCTGGTCCGCGCCGCGTATGCCGGCTCGGTCGTCGGCCACATATCGCGGGACTCGACGGCGATCGTCGGGCGGGAGAGGCCGGCGCCGAAGCCGAAGCCGCAGGAGCGGCCGAAGCGAAAGCGCGGACGCCCGAAAAAGGGGGAGGAGGTCCCGAGGGAGCCGACCCGGCTGGAGCGGCAGCTGCGGGACGGGATGACGGCGGAGGGGATGGCCGACGGGCTGCCGAAAGCCTGCGACACCGGGACGAAACGCAACGCGAAGGGATACAGGGAGAGCTGGCGGGGGTACAAGCTCCATATCGACGCCGCCGACGGTGACGTCCCCATCAGCTGCATCCTGACCTCGGCGTCGCTGCACGACAGCCAGGCCGCCATACCGCTGTCGAAGATGACGGCGCTGCGGGTGGACCACTGTTACGAGCTCATGGACGCGGCCTACGACTCGCTGGAGATCGGGTTCCACGCCTGCCTCATGGGGCGTGTGGCGATCACCGACACCAACCCCCGCCGCGACGCGGCGCTGAAGGAGCGCCTCAGGAAAGAGGCTCTGGCGCAGCGGAAAGCGGGCCACATCCGCCATGACCGCGTCCGCTACCGGCAGCGCTCCAGCGTGGAGCGCGTGAACTCCGCCCTGAAGGACTCCTACGGCGCCCGGCATGTCCGTGTCCGTGGGCACGCCAAGGTGGCCTGCCACCTGTTCTTCGGCGTGCTGGCCCTGACGGTGGAGCAGCTGATGCGGCTCACCATCTGACACCACTGGTTCTGGCAGATCCGTCCGCCGCGGACGCCGCCCCGGAGGGGACGGCACGGCCAGCCATGCGCGGACGGCGCCCGATGGGCCACAAGCTGCGGCATTCCGCCACACTTTGGCTCGTGCAGACGCCCCGGGCACCCGCCGGATCCGGTGTCACGACCCTGGCGGAACCGAAAGGCTGGCCGCGGCCGCCCGAACCGCGATAATTGTGCAAGAGGCTCGGGGATATAGATTTGTGCCAAATGCACATTTACTTTGACTTGCCCGTGCGCCCCCGAAACAGCTGCTTCATTGACAACAGGCAGTCCCGACGTAGCGGCGACAGTGGAATCAATGCAGCTTTCCGATGCCTCCGTGTCTATCAAGGCAGCGTACTCGTTGGCGGGCAAGTTAGGCTTGCCGTCGTTTTCTGAACGGTAATTGGGGTCAAAACCGATCAGAACTTTCAGGGTTGGGCCAAACTGGATCAAATATCCGGGCTGATTGGGGAACCCACATTCAACCTGGAGCATGCCCGACCACGGGATGATAAAGTACAGATGCTGGGAGTGTAATCGGGGCGGCACCTACTGTCCGAATGAGATAGGGGCCTGAGCCGAACCGCCCGACCGCAGCCTCCGCAGCCGACTCGAAGGAATCATAGACCCCGGCCAGCTGCTTGCTGTGAACGACCACCCACTTTCCAAGGTGATTGATTTCAAGGTTGCGTTGCATGCCTTCATAGGCATAGATTTCTTCAGTTAGAGTTGACATGGCTACCTTCCTTTGAACTTGTGGGCGCTGTACCTAAATCAGCCCATAAATTCCTGGTAGCCAAGCCGGTTGCCAAACATGATGCGGGCTATCCGCCCTTCGCCATTTCCTCCAACCGTCAATCGGCTTCTCTTGCGAGAGTCGAGCGATTTATTCGGCGATTGTCAAGTGATCTTGACTAAGCTGGCGTATGGTCTCCCCACTTCCATTCCGAAATGCAACGCAGGCAACTTTCGGAGCCGGAGCACAACCCAGACAGAGGAAATGGTTTGGACGCAGGAGTCAGGGATCCAGGACTTCGCCCACCGCCCTTCACATGCACAAGACGCTCTGGCTCCACCCTGCCCGGAACTGAGGGAATATTTCATCAATCCCAGCTATATTCAGAATTTGTGCGCGACAACCCCAGCCATTTGATCTTTCATCTCAGCGATTAGCACCGTCTGCACGGCAGGCTTGAGGAATAGCCCGATCAGTCCGATCGCATGCACCTAATGAACCCACGACTTCCGACGTCGTTGACAGGCTGATCCCTGCAGACCATGTTCAGCCAATGGAGTTTCTGCCCATGCACGACGCTGACAACGGAGACTGATTATGGTTAAAGCGCCAGTTCTACCCCCAACACGGGCGACAATCTTAACTCCGTTAAGAGAAGCATCCGTTTCCGAGGAAAGGCGCTTGATCCAGGAGTTTTGCAAGAGGCGCAGCTAACGACGAGATTGGGCAATGATTTCAGCTTGATCTCTTCACATTTACTGCAGGATCAGCGTAAAGTTCTCAAGGACTTTACGCTATGGACCTGCTCTGCTGCGGCAAACAGGTCAAGCAGGGCAGAGAAATGTTCGGGAACTCACGACGCATACATACGTCGTTGCCCAGTATGCTCCGGCGGTCCACAGCTTCAGCACGGCTGCTAGCCGACATGGCAGCGCTGACGCTGAACCAGGTCACGGTGCCGCGCAGCCTGCATCATGCCCTTCGGCCGCTGGCGCAGCCGACGGAACCGCAGGTCTGGGCCCTCCTACTTCTCAAGATCGACCCCGCTAGGGATGTTGCCATGTAAGTGAAAAGCTGTATCCGCTGGAACTGGCCTCTGGTTCCTTGATACACAGAGGATCCTCTTCTGACACCCATATGAAGTTCTGTCTAGATCAAATGCCGGCCTCGGTGATAACGAGCCTCTAGAACCAAATTCCTCGCCGTTGCAACACGTTTGGACGCCGCCCTCTCGGCAGTATTTGCAATCCCAATAGTCGTGGTAGCACTTTGCAAGCGGGCCTTATTCCCTCGTGATTCATAGTAGGTCAGGCACGACTAAAACTGTTCCATGAAGACACTGCACTCTTTCGAACGAGACATGAGATTGTCGATTCCGGCGGTCACATCCCATCTTATGTTGATTCTTTCGCCGTCATCGACGGTCTCGATGGTCACCACACGATCATGAAAATGCCGATCACGTCCGAAGCGATGGTGGAGCTCGGGCGTAGCCGTGATCCCGGCAGATCGCAGTTCAGATCGGATAGCGCTTGATTGGGCTTGCGGCGTATCCGGCTCACCATGAGCGGGATTCCACACAATCTTGAGTATTTCGATGTCGACGCCCGACGCGCTGGTCGCTGCAACGAAGCTCGCGAGTCGTCGGCGGTTGTGCGGTCGAACACCACACCAAGGATCCTCGATTTCGAGTGCAACGCGGCGCCCAGCGACATCCTTATACAGAGGTGCAAGTACACGCGGAGTTCCCGGTCGGAAGCGAAGAACGCGTAAGCGTTCGGTTAGGCCCACCAGAGGACCCGGCAGCGTCCGGATGCTATCCTGAACAGGGGCGAGCCAGCTGTCGCCTGCAGAACACGAAAAGAGGTGGCTTACTCCGATCAATGGACCGGCAAGCGCACCAGCCGCTTCTCGCTCCGCGTAGAACTCATCTACGACAACCCCTGACCCACATCCTTTCAGAATGGATAGGCGAGGCGCATTCGCCAAGGCTGAGCTATCAGCAATTGTGCCGAAGCGCAGTTGACCGGATCGCTCGTAGGGCACCAATGTATAGGAAATCTCGCGGTCGAGTCCTGTTGGTGTGCCAACTTCAACCGCTCTCGGAGGAAGCAGGAAGAGGGCATGACGGTTCGGTGCTTCATCAAGCCAGTTTCTCAGTGCCCGAGCGCTTGTGAGGGCTTCTTGCTTATCTTCTGCACCCCATAGACCCGGTGATGACACGGCGACAAGCGTGGCCCCACTGAGACGCACCCGCAGTGTCGCCGCCGAAGTCTGCGCTGTTGGGATGGCCGCTTTGGGGACGTGTGACGGTCGTGGCGACGATTCTGCAAGTAGCCTCCGCAACCAGCGGAGCACAGGAAGTCGATCAAACCGGTCCCAATGGGCCTGGTTGGAATAGTCATTCAGACAGCGCGAGCAGCTTGTCTCGCAATCCAATCCACGCGAGCAATCGAGGTTCGCGATAGCCTGTCCGAGCAGCACACGAGCCGAGAAACGCGACTCCGAGAGCAATCGACGGCAGTAGCCAGCGCCGCCGGGCACAGAATCTGATAGGATTACTAGAGGCACCGCACCTAGCAGCTCCACGGTTGAACGCAAATCTCTAGGATCCGTTTCAAGGATATCAGCCGCTGCAAGCCGCAATGCCTCTGCCAGCGTTCTCAGGAAACCATCCCGTACTGCCTGCCGTTCTGACTTGCTTTTGTGATCAGAGAACTCGGGGACCGGTAAGTCAAGCCGGATACCGCGAAGGTCCGTCTCGAACACGTGCGCCAAGTCTACCGGCCATTTGAGGGATTCGACGCGACAACGGTCGCCGGTACGCGGGTCCTGATGCTGAGTCGGGATCGGGATCCCTCTAAGTGACTCCTGTGGTGCCGGTTTGGCATGCTCACAGAACGGACACCAAAGATAGCCCGCACCCAGCGGCCCGCGGTTCAGGACAAGCATGCGTCCGGGCTGACTTCCCTCCGGTGCGATGGCAGCTGCGAAGAAATGCGTGACCCTTGCGAGATCGGAGGGCCGGAAGTCCTCGGGCCGGGCTCGCGTGAGAAGGCGCGCTTCGTCGACGGGCCGAACACGCAAACGTGTTGCACCTGGGTCTCTGCCCTGACGATCGGCATATGATGTCAAGAAGCCAACTGGTTCAACGAACGCACGACGCGGGCCACTGGCATGGGCTTCACATTGAGGGCAGTTCTCTCCGAAATCATCGCGGTCGTGATGTGTTTCTGCGTGCTGGCACATCGGACAGATGCGGTGGAAACCACGCTCCATCCAAACTTCGCCTGTGCCGACTGTTGCTCTACGTGTGATACCGGCTGATGTCCAAATTCGGCCGCCAGCCACGACTTCGGCACCTGGGGCATACTCAGCGATCGCCAATGCGGCATCTCGATGAAGCTGTAACGCCCGGTCATCCGAGGAAGTGCGGGCGTCACGCTCGGTGATGATCTCCAGATGTATTGAGTGAACCGGGAAGCTGTAGGTTGGAATCACAGCCGCACGCGACAGGGTCTCAACCAGGAAGCGATCAAGAAATCGACGCATATCGTCCAACCGGCCCTTCATTCGACCGGCAGCTCGTGCGCGCGCCAGCTCCTTTGTCTCGGGGTTGTCGAGTGCGGCTCGGGCAGTCTCGTAGGCGCCGTTCAGGTCTCGCCAGCGGCCACAAGTAGCTTTGGTCCAACGTTCGATTTCTGCACGAGTGTGCTCGGTCAGTTCTCCAGCAGTTAGACCGACATGATCAAGTCTTGTCGAGAGAGTGGCCGCCATGTCCTCAGCAACCGCACGTGCGGCAATTCCAGCGTCCGAAGCGAGCCATGCGGACAGGTCCTCCAGCAAGGCGGCCTCAGACGTCTCACCCAATTCCTCTCCCAGAACATCGCGCAGACGCGGCGCACCAGTTCGCTCGTGGCCTTTAAGACGATGATCAATCCAACCTGCAAGCAGGCAAG
This sequence comes from Paracoccaceae bacterium, assembly GCA_965203605.1. Lineage (GTDB taxonomy): Bacteria > Pseudomonadota > Alphaproteobacteria > Rhodobacterales > Rhodobacteraceae > JAPOUP01. Next base: position 2,180,047 of record OZ241902.1, read on the forward strand.
AGACCTGATGTCGCCGGAAGAAGCTGGGGTTGTCCAACGTCAAATATGGGGTCGGTGGCAACGCCTCAAGGTAGCCACTCAGATCATTGAACTGTGCCTGATCATACCTGCCGGACCTAGCCATCATCAACGCAACGGGAGCCGCCTGAGCGCGGCGACCAGCGCGACCTGCACGCTGCTGATAGTTCGCAATACCCGGAGGGACGTTCCGGCAGAAAACCGCTTCCAATTCTCCCAGATCGACACCCATTTCCATTGTCGTGGTGCAACTGAGCAGATTGATTTCCCCCTGCCGGAATCGCTCTTCGAACTCGGAGCGCTCCGTGGAGGAAATGGCGGCTGTGTGCTCCCGGGCGATCCCGCTCAATGGTAATCCTTCATAACGAACCAAGTAATGATTGCGCCTGCGCATCTCCGCTCGTTCTTCGACCGATACAGGAACTGTCCGACCTTTGCAGCGCCAAGCAATGCAGCTGCCACCAAGATTGATCTGGCTGGACGCGCCGCACCTCTCGCAACGGCGCAATTCTCCTTCTGCTGTCGCTGCAAACCTCATGGCGGCCAGGTTCAGGACATGACCATGCCCGCCCGGCAACAGGAGTCCATGTCGAGGGCGCTTCGCCTCATCCCAGAAAGCCGATAGAAGGTCTCTCGCTCGCTCTTCCGGGAAGCCGAGCCGGTCGACGAGGACCCAAAGCGGTCTATTGAGGCGTCCCGTTTCGGATAGTAGTGTTCGCAATCGGCGACTTTGGTGGGTCCGTGTCAGCGACCACGAAATGTCAGCGCTTGCTTGCCCTTCCCCCCAGATGGAGTCATCCGTGAGGTCTATAGTCTCCAGCGAATTGATCGCTCTCGATTGCCGGATTAGATCGAAGAGGAAACGGACCAGTGCGGGCACCATGCCTCGACATTCCTGCGTGACCCTTTCTGCCAGCCGCCGTGTGATCATTGCGCTGCCCTCGTAGCGCACGGTGATCAGGCCCAGGGATTCAAGCGATAGCCGAAGTGGGCCTCCACAGCATTCGGCCGTAATCAGGGCCATGAGGCGGTCCTTCGCAGCGGTGCTGCTCAGAGGTTCCGGATTGCGACGGTCATAAAGCTTGAAGCCCGTTCGTCTAAGCGAAGACCACACGCCATCGCGTAAACCCATGAGGTCCAAGGCTTCACAGGTCTCTCCGCGCAGGGCCTGGACCATAGCTGCACGGAGAGCCTGATCACGAGCGGTACGTTCAAAGAACGGGGCGAAAAATGCCGCGTCCTGTCGGTTGTCGGAGAAGACGAGGAGATTTCTTCCCTGCATAGGCGCTTCGGATGACCGCCTCTGACGCGGCGATAGCGCTTCGAGCAACGTCTGTGCCGTTACCGACGCGAGCGCATCGTCGCCGGGATGGATTGGAGTAACCGGCTCGGCAAAACGTCCACCTCTGGCTCCACAGGAGAGGCACTTTCGGACATATCTGCGCCGCTCTTCATCGTCGTCGTACATGGGTGCCTCGGCAAGCGAAAGAACGCATTGGTCGGGGCCATCAGCCAATTCCCCAGTATCGGCAATGAACTCGAAAAAACCTTCAACCTCCGAATTATTGTCGAGGTCGTCGTGGTCAATCTCTGTCGCAGCGTCTCCTGCGCTGATCAATCTGAGAACGCGGCGAGTTGATCTGGGACTGATCTCGGGGCGAGGATGAAGCATTGCTCCGTCGTCCCAGCCCTCAACATAGGGCTCGCCGCAGTTGCGACAGACGAGAAGGGGATAGGCCGGGGCACCATCTACGCGCATGCCGTTGCGAGAAAGCCGGAAGTCCGACCAATTCTCGGTATCGCTCGCAGACAGCCTCAGCACTACGCCCTCCACTCCCGAGGTGGCAAGATGAAAACGTGCTGGCAGAAGTGGAAACGCACCGGGCACGGAGGGGCGGGCCAGAACACCAAGAGAGATCAACCCCTTCAGTGCAGTCAGCGCCGTTTCTTCAGAATCCGTTGGGAACACGCGTTTCGCCAGATCGGCGAAGGGCAGTGCTCGCTCCTTGAGCGCACTGGCAACTGCTCGAACCTCCGCAATGCCGGCAAGTCGCTCAATCAGCCCTTCGCCGAACGGATGCTGTGGATCCAGAACCAGCGCTTCGAGGCCGACCTCGCGCATCGCCTCGTTCCAATCCTGGTTCAGATAGTCGACATTGTCAGCCTCGAGGCATCCCTGTTGTCGCAAATCCGAGAGTACCTGTCCGGCTTTACGCCAGTCGGATGCGGAAAGAGCCAACGCTTCTGATCGGACTGTCAACGCTTGATGCAGCCGTCTTTCGGCTGCAATTACTGCACTGTCGCCGCTGGAGAAGGGTTCACCAAATAGGTTCTCGGCGAAGCGTGCGAGGTCGTCGCGCCTCGACGGGTCAAGGCTTGCGGACGTCCCCACACAGCGGATCTTTCCTTGGGGTATGCCGAGCCAGGCTTTCAACTTCCGAAGGAGGAAAGCCACTTCGATGGCTTGGGCTCCGGAATAGGTATGGATTTCATCGAGGACGAGCCACCGGAGATCAGCCTTCGCCAGCAATGGCCGGTTGCGCGGCAAGAGCAGGATGTGCTCGAGCATCGCGTAGTTGGTGACGAGGATATGTGGTGGGTTCTCCAACATCTCGCCTCTGGCAAGAAGCCAGTTTGGCGGAGCATGGCGTGCATCGGGGAAATCAGTTCGGAAAGTCGGTGCGGAGGTCAGTCGCGCTTCCTCGTCCGCTCTCTTTGCATCGGAACGGACCTGCCCAGTGAAGCGCCCGAGCTTGATGCCTGGATCATCAAGATCCCTGAACAGCAGCCGAGCAATGCGATGCATCTGGTCATTTGCAAGAGCATTGAGTGGATAGACAAGGATTGCCCGAACACCAGGCTGGTCCAACGCGCCTTGGCGCAGAAGGTCGTCGATCAGAGGGAAGAGAAAGGACTCCGTTTTGCCAGAGCCGGTGCCAGTGGCGACGAGATAGTTTTCGTCGCCCTCAATGGCTGCGGACTGGTGCAGGTGAAGCCGTCGGCGCCAAAGGGACCTCCCCTCTTCCCTTTCAGTCAACGCTGACCAGGCACCATGCAGTACACCATCGGTTACCATTTTCTCGATACTGCCGCCTTTCTCGAAGTCTGGCAAACTCTCGACGAACGGGCCGCGCACCAATGCCGAGCGTGCACACGCGTCAGCGACGGCACGAGACAGCCGCGGCACCCTTGCAGAAGAGACTGCGGCGGCCGTCGTGATATAGCGCGCCAAGGTTGCGCCGAGATCGTCCCTGAATCTGACTGGGTCGAGTTCGGTCATGGGCGTTCCTTGGCGATTTGCCAGAGCAATAGATGAAAGGCAAAAAGCTCTGGAGCGAGGCGTAGCATGAAGGCAATGCTGTTAAGGACCTGTTCTCGCGACATGTCGGCCCGTCCGGAAACGGTATCCACGTAATCGGATACCTCATTCAGGCGGCTTGCCCTTGCGAAGCCGGAAAGCAATGCAGAGCCCCAGAGATCGACCTGAGACGGTTCCTCCGACTCCGTGCCAAGAAGTGGAGCTGGGGGGCGAAGCTCTTCGGATGTCGAACTCCAGGCAGCGTGCATCGACCGATTTAAGAACAGCTGCCGCCGGCTGTTCGATCCTTCTTCGGCGGAGCCCGCGACAAAAAGACAGGCAGCATCAAGCCGCTCGGCAAGGCGTAGGTGTGCTGCGCGCCAATGGTCAGGCCCGAGTAACCGCGCCCCGCGCCAGAACCATCCCGCCGATCGATCGCTGTCGACCTGTGGCTGTGGCAGGTTTCGAAAGTAACGTGCCGGATCGAAACCAGCCAATCGCTCATCCGTTTCATGGGCTATCTTCACGTTCTTGAAGGCAAGGTAGACCGTCGGGTGAAGTCGAGACAGTTTTCGTAGGCGCACCGTGTTCAGTGTGGCGAGTGTCGCCATTTCAGCGACGCCGGGATCAACGGCGGTCGCAAGCGAGGCAAATGCCTGCGGAGCAGCAGCGTATAGATTTGGAATGAACTGCAGCGGGTGCAGGACCGGCAACCAGTTGGGTGCAGTATGGTCCGGAGGCGGCAGGCAAGCCGCGCGCATCACTGCTCCGTCGCCGTATGGCAATTCCCGCAGCCGCTGACCAATTTCGCGCCAGCGTGGCACTATCGATCTCTCAAGCATTGGCCAACACTCTGCTGCATAGCAATCCGAAAGCCAGCGACTGAGTGCTTCGAACCGCCGCTGAAGCCACGCGTCCTGCACAAAGTCGTCTGCCGCTGGGTTGGCAAGAGCGATTGCGAAACTATGTCCTCGGGCATTGCGCAGCGGTCGCCAACCGTCACGCCCTTCAGGGCGGATCAGGAGTCGTGCCAATCGGGGGCCGTCATCAAACCAATCGGCATCAAGGGTCAGTTCCAGCCTGTGCGAATCGTAGTCGCAAACCTCGGCGTGGAACCACTCTGGCCGCCGCGTCGCAACTGGCCGATGCCGTAACGCAGCCTCACCAAGAACGATCTCTCCGGATTCATTCTCAACCTCGACAGCAACAGCGTCGACTGGCTCGCCAAAATTCAACTGCAACCTGACAGTGTCGCTAGCTGGAAGGAGGTTGACTGCCGTGGGGGCAAGTGCTGCGACTAGTTCGAACAACAGAACTTCAGCACCGTTCCCGCGACGAAGCACGACACGTTCATCGGATGCGGGAACCAGCAGGTCGCGGACGGAGAGACTGCGGGTAAGGCCGCCGTAGAACGGTCGTTCTTCGCGTCTTCCGCGAATCACTAGCTGAGCCTGCTGGTCTGGGCAACGAATACTGATAGTATCGAAGCGATCATCTTCGCCGACGGAGAGTCGTGTGTTGAGTGGAAGCGGGGCAAAGCTGCCCTCTGCACGGCGTCTCGTTACCGTGACATCGGGCCAAGGTAGGTCGAACGGAACATGAACACCTTTGATATCGAATACGGCACGTGCGACGCTGTATCCACCACTAGGGTCAAGGCAGAGGTGCCCTTGGTTGTCGCGACCGACATATAGGCATTCGTCGTCTACAAGATTACGGACCGGCCGGTCGCTTCGGAAAACGAGTCCGTCTGAGCCGCAGAAGCCAGGCCAAACCCAAGTAGAGAGCTCAATCCCGGAACCATGGCCATGGTCAGCGGTATCATCTGCACGCGGTGCCATCAGTTCCGTTCGAAGACGCACAGGGTCTGCCGCACCAGCTTCTGCAAAATGCGCGAGAATGTCTTCCATCCCAATGTCGCCAAAACCGTCTTGGGAGATGGCCACATCGATATCTTGGGACTTCGGACCGAGTGTGACGCGCACCGCACGACTCTCGGACCGATCCAATCCAGTTTCGATTAGAAGGCGTGCCGAACTTCCGTGAAGTGCGCCCCGTGGGCCGTTCGCGATTTCGACGCCAGTCAGCGAGAGGCGTCTTCTTGGACGCGCCCTGAGGTTTGTTTGAGCACCGTCAAGGTCTAGCACCACTTGGTGCCGCCTGAGCGCCGCTAAACCGACGTAACTTTCGGCTTCGAGTTCATGGGCTGGCTCACCTGCAACAGAGAACGGCTTGCGTGCCAAGATCGCTAGGTCCGTAGAGTCCAGTTCGACATCGACCAAGCCTCGTGGGATTTCACGAAGGTAATGGCCAGTGATCCTGTCAAATGCAGCACATTCCTCAAGCGCGAGTAGATCTAGCTGACCGATCTGTCCAGCGATTTCCCACTGCATCTCGCGCGGCCAAGGTTGCGGCAACGTCCAGTCCTCACCCCCGCGTAACCGAAGCGGTCGCTGCGCCCCATCAAGCCAGAGGCGAATACGTCCCTCGCTTCGAGGCAGTCTCAGTACAAGCCCACCTGACTGCCAAAAAAGACGAGGTCGGGGTGCAGGTGCCTCACGTTCTCCCGATTTCCCTGATGACCATCCTTCGTTCAGTGTCTGATCAAGGACATCCTTGAAAAGTCTTTCAAAATCGATCGCAGGGACAAAGGCATTTGGATCATCACGGATGCGTGCGAACAGGGCAGCATGCCAAGAAGTCTCGTCCCAGAGAATCGCACGACGAAGCACGTGGACCGCTGGCGGAAGAAAGTACAGTGCCTCGTCTTCCCAGCGATTTAGCAGCACGGTCGTCTCGACTGGAGGTGGCCCAAAGGCCTTCTCCTGTCTCAGTAATGCTGTAATCAAGTGTGGAAGCTGCGCTTCGCTCACTCCTGCATGGAGAAGGTAGACATCGACGTCACGGTTGAACCCTTGGGTAGGCAAACCGAACCGGTTGCACACGCTGCAGAATGACTTGAACAGCAATTTCCGATCTTGCTGGCTGTCCAGCTGAATGCCCAAAATACCTGAGATGTGCCGATACACCCCTTGGTCGGCGTCTCCATATCCTTTACTCAGCGAATAGGTGACGAGCCAAGCCGCAAGACTTGGAAACCGGTGGAACAACCCCTTTAGCCTGTCTGGCTGACCATCCAGAAACCGACGCGTACGCTCAATGGCTCGCTCCCGCGCTAATTCGTCCAGCGGGATAAGGCCAATGAAGGGCGGTGCCCCTGCTTTCCGGCGCTGTATGTTGATCATGTAGTCGGCGGTCTTACAGCCCATAGTACAACCTTACATCTACCGCGTCAGCTGATACCAAGCCCCGCTTAACTGTTGCTCATTTTGTGAATAGGGAGTAGCAATTCGCAAATCCGCGAACAAGCGGATTGAAGAGAAGAACGGGCCGTGCAAGCCGACAAGGTGACTTTCGTCCAGACGATTTCGAAGACCCGCTGCGGACTCAATCTCAATCAGATGGAATTCGTAAAGCTAGATGAAGGAAGAGGACGACGGGTCGATATTCCAGCAGCACATCGACGACATCCAGCATATTCGGGTTGCTCTAATTCGGGGCATCCGTTCAGCCGGTTTTCCGGGATCCCGAACTTGCCGTAGGGCTACCTCACCATATTCGCTGACCGCCTCCCAAGCGACTTGCGGTCTGATGCAGCCGACTCGCCCAAGTTCTCCAGGGCCTTCACAGGTTTCAGAATAGGAGGAGGCCATCATCGCCGGTGCAATACTCCCGGGTGGAAACGGGAACGATATGGACAGTAGATACCCTTCCCATGTCCGTAATTTCAGGCTTTGGTTTCCTATGATCCCATACATACGTTCAGGATGAAGCCGTGTCTCGATATCCTCCCCGAAGCCCAGATGGCTCTCTGGCCGGAACTAGCCGGAACCCCTGACCGGTTCACGCTCTACAAAGGAACCGCCATTGCCCTATGGCTTGGTCACCGCCATTCGGTTGATTTTGATTTTTTCACCCATGAGGATTTCGTGCCGCAGGATCTGCTCTCTCTTCGGTGCCCTACCTGCGGGATGCGGAACCCTACCTGATCGAGAACCGCTCCCTGAGCTGTCGTGTCCATCGCCGGGGACAACCCGTCCGGTTCTCTTTCTTCCAGCCGAGAGATTTTCCTGAACTCGAGAATGCGGTCCTTACGGAGGATATCAACCTGCCTGTCGCCACCCTGCGGGATCTGGTCATCACCAAACTGACGGCAATCCAAAGCCGCGCCGAGAAAAGGACTATCTTGACCTGCACGCACTGCTGCATCAGGCTTCGATGCGGCTGGAGGACATGTTGGTGGATGCGCATTCGGCCTACGGTAGGCGGTTCGTCTGTCTTTCATCCCTACAGGCCCAGTCGTATTTCGAGGAGGGGAATGTCCAGACCTTGCCGGATCAGATCAAACGTGATCTCGAGAAAAATGTCGCCGCAGTTGATCTTGATCGGCTGGAACAGCGGATTGCATCGTGTGACCGCAGGGAGAACTACAGCCATGATCCAGTCGGATAGATGTGATCTTGAGGCTGTGGCCCGGCGTGTGGTCTGGTTCAGCCCCCCCCACCGAAGCCATGGCCGACGAGACACACTTCCTGGCTTATGTGCTCTGCCATGGCACGCTTTCCGACATTCAGGACGTCCGGCGTGCGGTAGGGGACGCCCGTATCGAACGGGCACTGGATGATGCACCGGCTGGCGTGTTCTCACCGCGTCAGTGGACATTCTGGAACCTGCACTATGGCAGGACACCGGTCCCACCGATGCCGGTGCGTCAACTGGCGCATCGACGCGCTGAACACTGGACCGAATCGGCCGGATGTTATACGCCGCGGGTCTCCAATGCCTCCGCTTCGGCCGATGGTTGACTGGCGCGGCGTCCACCGATCTTTGGCTTGCCCCTATAGACCCTCCGTGCGGTGACGCCGCAACTCCGGCATCCCGACACCCATATATATTACGGGAAACCGACAATCCCATCCGGCAGCGTCATCTTGGGCCATCCGGCCTGCATCGGCGCATGGACCTTTCCGACCTCCAGGAAAAGTGCTTCGGGACATAGGAAGAAGACCCTGGCACGCGGGCTTGCCCTTGCCGGCGGGCCGTTTTCGGCGGCGGATCCGGCCCTCCTTACTCCGATGCCCACCTTGGACCGACTGTAGAAGCTTCGACGTACGGGACGGGTCGCCAACGCGGAGCCGGGCGGCCCGCCCGCCTCTTCAAGGGGTCGTTGATCGGCGAAAACCAGCCGAAACTGACCTGGGTCACCTACCACAGCAGAGAAACATAAACCGCGTTCCCGAATGATCGTTATCGGGTCGACACCTGGCGTCCGCACGACGGCTGTTCCGGGAGGTTCATCCAATTCTCAACGACACGCTCATCAATCAATGCAACGGCAGAAGACTCCTTCAGGATACGCTGAAGAATGGAGTGGCTATGCCGACGTGTGGGGATTGCCCGACCTGCTTCGCCTGGCTTCACAGAACCAATGGGAGAAGAAGACCGTCGTGAACTACAGCAGGCATTGCCCACAAGCGGCGGATTTGGTCGAATTCGTTCTTGCGGTGCCATTCGTAACAGGTGAATGCTACTGTCCGACCCCGAAAGGGAAGACCAATGAGAACAGTTAAAGCCGCAGTCTGCCGACGCTTCGGTGAGCCTTTGACCATCGAAGAGGTAACGCTTGCCGCGCCTGGACCAAGTGAAGTTCGGGTTCAGATCGCTGCTTGCGCCATCTGCCATTCCGACATCACCTATGCCGACGGCGGTTGGGGTGGGCATCTCCCTGCGGTATACGGACATGAAGCGGCCGGAACCATCACCGAGATTGGAACGGACATAAGGGACTTCTCGGTCGGCGACCCAGTGATCGTGACATTGATTCGCTCCTGCGGAACCTGCCCGTCCTGCCTCTCTGCCCATCCGACCACCTGTGCCGGTCCATTCGATATCGTTTCGCACCCACTGAGCAAGGATGGGGAGCGCATAGAACAGGGAATGTGCGCCGGCGCTTTTGCCGAAGCGGTCGTCGTCGACCAGAGCCAGATCGCAGGAATACCTGATGACATGCCGATGGACGCGGCGGCACTGCTCAGTTGCGGAGTGATCACCGGTATCGGTGCGGTGGTCAACACCGCCGGACTGCGCCCCGGCCAGACCTGCGTAGTGATCGGCGCAGGTGGGGTGGGCCTCAACGCGATACAGGGTGCCCGCATTGCAGGAGCTTCCCGCATTGTGGCTGTGGACATGACCCAGGAAAAACTCGAGACCGCATTGGAGTTCGGCGCCACGGATGGTGTGCTTGCCAGTGAAGGGAAACCTTGGTCCATCACCAAACGATTCCTCGGTGGTGGAGCTGATTTTGCGTTCGTGACTGTAGGCAGCGTCAAAGCCTATGACACCGCCGCACGCTATCTCGGGCCAAATGGCAGAATGATCATGGTTGGGATGACGCATAGCGACGAAGCGTCAACCTACAAGCCGGTCGCCTTCTCCGCGCTCGCGCAGGGTATGGTCGGCTCCAAAATGGGCGATGTCGTCATTGGCCGGGACATTCCCTGGATGGTTGAACTGTACCAGCAGGGACGACTCAAGCTGAACGAACTCGTCTCGGGACGTTGGCGCCTCGATGAAATCAACGAAGCCATTGCCGATACCCGAGCTGGCGCGGCGCGCCGCAATGTCATCGTATTCTAGGCTCGACACTGAAACCACACAGAAACCGGCCGGCACTTCAGAGGCCTAGCAGCAGGTCAATCTTTTGTATCCGCGTCTGAGGTAGCGCCGTGCAGACCTGCATCTCGCTGCCTTCGGCATCAATCCAGGGAAAGGATCCCGTTGGCGACAGCGCCTGAACCAGTTCGGCCATCTCGGGTCGACCAGCGTATGCGTTCGATTCAGAATGGGGTCCGACCCCATTCATACATGACTATTCCTTCGGTCTCGCGTCCACCCATCCGTCGGTATAGCGACCGTGCGGGGATGTTCTCGGCTTCCGTCGCAAGCCAGACGTATTCGCAGGCTCGTTCAGCCGCGATCGTCAATAAAGCATCCACGAGCTTTCGACCGATTCCACGCCTCAGCCAATCATCGCCCGTCCCGACTTCGTTGATGAACATCTGCGGCTGCTTGTCCGGATGCAACAGGACCACGCCGGAGGCCATGGCAACAACCTGGTTGTCCACAACCGCAACCACCATTTCATGACACCCGTCAGCGAGAAACCTTGCTGCCTGGTCCACATCGACTGCGTTGTCGAAAACACCATCCGCTACCGAATTCAGCACCGCCAGATCCGCTGGACCTAGCCGACGAATGGTGATTGTCTCCTCTACCATGAACCAGCCCCTTTCCGACGTGTGTGGACAATCATGAAGCTAATGGATCTCGACATCATCGTCACGGCACCTCCCGCGCCTGGCTGGGGAGGCCGCTATTGGACCTTTGTGAAGGTCACGACCGACACAGGCATAACGGGATGGGGTGAGTGCTATGCATCGTCAGTCGGGCCAATCGCCATGAAGGCCGTAATTCGGGATGTATTTGAGCGGCATATGGCGGGGATGAATCCGGAAGATCTGGAACTGATGTTCCGCCGTGCCTATTCGAGTGGCTTCACCCAACGCCCGGATCTGACCGTCATGGGCGCGTTTTCAGGGCTTGAAATCGCCTGCTGGGACATTCTTGGCAAGGACCGTGGCCGACCGGTCTGGGCTCTTGTTGGCGGCAGGGTGAACGACAGGATCCGTGCGTATTCCTATCTCTATCCACTTCCTCATCATGAATTGCCGGAGTTCTGGATCTCGCCGACAATGGCTGCGGAAAGCGCGGCCGCGTTGGTGGAACAAGGCTACACGGCCGTAAAATTCGACCCGGCCGGGCCCTATACAGTTCGTGGTGGGCACCAGCCGGCGATGTCGGACATTTCGACCTCGGTCGCCTTCTGCAAGGCGATTCGGGCGGCAGTCGGCGACAAGGCCGATTTGCTGTTTGGCACGCACGGACAGTTCAACAACGCTGGGGCCATCCGCCTCGGCAAGGCCCTGGAACCGTTTCAGCCGCTATGGTTTGAGGAACCCGTGCCACCGGACAACCTCCTGGATTTCGCCGAAGTCGCGCGTGCGGTGAACATTCCGATCGCAACAGGCGAGCGGCTGACCACGAAGGCCGAGTTCGCATCTTTGCTTAGAACCGGCGGCGCTGCGATCCTACAGCCAGCGCTCGGACGGTCCGGAGGACTCTGGGAGGCCCGAAAGATCGCCGCCCTGGCGGAGGCCTTTAACGCGCAGATGGCACCGCACCTCTATGCAGGACCCATCGAGTGGGCGGCAAACATCCACTTAAGCGTCTCGATACCAAACCTACTGATTGCGGAGACCATCGAGACCGAATTCCACGACCAGTTAATCCACGGCACGATCAGGGTGGAGGATGGATTTGTGGCGGCCCCGGAATCCCCGGGCCTCGGAATCGAAGTGAACGAGGAACTCGCACGTTCGCATCCCTATTGTGGAGATAGGCTGCATCTGGAAATGCAGGAAGTTCCATGTGACTATCAGGACGGAAATATATTCGAAGGCGGAGCACCCCCTCGCGACGCATAGCTCGAGTGCGTCGAATTTCAGGCCGTATGGCACTACAGCCTCCTCTTCGATTCACTTCCGCTACGGGCGGCGAAGGGATTTACGGCAGAATCCTCAGTCCGATGCCATGAACGCGTTGTAATCTCGTGCCACTGCTAGGGCCGCCGCCGTCAGCAGCCTGCGTCCGAATTCCGGAGTCGCGAGGGCTGAATGTGAACCAACGCGGCCATCCGGAAACTCCGCCCGATGTTCCTCGGGTGGCCCATGCCTGTCTCCGGAGCGAGTGGCAATGTAGTCGGGCGAGAGCGCCAGTGGTTCAGCATCGGCGTCCGGATGGCTGACCTGGCGAATCAGGGCTTGGGTGATCGCGACCTCGGAGGGCGTAGCATGCATTCCTTCCCAGCGCCCGAACAGCCCGCTTCGAAGCGTATTGACGGACTCGAAATCCCACCAGCTCCGCAATCGACCGATACCGGGTGGCAAGGTTCTCAGAGCCCTCCTGAGCGGTTCAACATTCGCTCCATGTCCGTTCAGGACATAAATCCGGGTGAATCCCTGCGCATACAGACCGGACAGGACTTCCCGAGCCACGGCTTCAAACAGGTCAGCATCTATGGAAATGGTTCCTGGGAATCCCGTGTTGAACGGGGCCGGTGAGTAGGCAAGCGGTGGCGCGACAAGTGCACTGATCTGCAGTGCAGCCGAATTCGCAATTGCCTCCGCGCAGGCGGTATCCGTTCCGATCAGCCCGATTGGTCCGTGCTGCTCCGTGGATCCACAAGGGACCATGATCCCCCGAGACCGATTGAGATATTCCGCGACCTCATACCAGGTGCATTCCGCAAGCTTCATCAAGGACCTTCAGCCGATCTGGCTGGACATTGGGGTTATCGACCCTGTGTATGGCGGGGATTGCGACTCAACCCATCCCCGCCGCGGATATGGCTGGATTCAGAGCCCCCACTTCGCCTTTGTCGCGTCAAAGAAGCCCTTGGCCTGCTTCACCTTCACCCAGTTGTTGACATAATTTATCCAGACTTGGTCGTCCTGGGGCAACAGCATTGCGATGGGCGTCGGTTCACGGGGCTCGGTGTTTTGAACCTGCACAACACCATGTTTGGTCTTTAGGGTCGCACCTTCGATGTTGGATGTGATGAATACGTCCGCACGCCCCGCGAGCACCTCCTGAAATCCGCGTGCGGGAGCCTCAACGACCTTGATTTCCGCATTCGGGAACCACTCACGCACAAGTGCCTCGAAAGTGGTTCCAAGAGTCGTGGCGACGTTAACGTCGGGATTGTCGATCGAGTCGTAGCCATCGAATCCGTCAGCCTTGTCAGGCGTCGTGAACGGTATGATCTCAACTGCAATGTAACTTTCCGAAAATCCAGCGACCTTCATCCGGGGCGGACTGATCGAGGCTGAGCCGGTCATGTGGTATTTTCCCGCCACGACACCGTTCACCAGCGTCTTCCAGTCAGTTGGAACGAACTCGACCTCGACGCCCAGATCCGTGGCCAGTTCCATCGCCACGTCAATGTCAAATCCCTTGTAGCTGTTCGTGGCCGGATCACGTACAGACATCGGATTCCAATCGCCGGTGGTCCCGAACTTCAGAATTCCGGAGTCCAGAATCTGGTTTAGCGCGGATTGTGCATGCCCCGCAGTCGCCAGAAACATACTTACGGCAACCGCAGCGGCGGCGCTCTTCCAGTAGGTCATGATTCTCTCCCATTTGGCCGCACCTGCTGGCCCGGCATCTTGATGCTTGAATTTGTGATCATTTCGCCGCTAACCTCAAGGGAATTATTCCGTTGGCGGAATTTTGGCAACAGGGCACGATATGGACGCAACCGCTGCGATCGAAATGATTGGCGTTAACAAGTGGTTCGGCGACTTCCAGGTACTTAAGGACGTCGACCTATCGGTGAATTCCGGTGAACGCGTTGTGATCTGTGGGCCGTCCGGTTCCGGTAAGTCAACCGTGGTTCGATGCATCTGCGGACTGGATAGGCATCAGGAAGGGACCATCCGAGTTGATGGAACCGAACTGACCGATGATCCCCGCTCCATAGTGGCGATCCGTTCCGAGGTTGGAATGGTCTTCCAGCAGTTCAATCTGTTCCCACACCTGACGGTACTGCAGAATCTCATGCTCGGCCCAACCAAGGCGCGCGGGCTGTCCCGACGGGAAGCGGAAGAACGGGCGCGCATATATCTTGAGCGCGTGAAGATTCCGGAACAGGCGGAGAAACGTCCGTCCCAGCTATCCGGGGGCCAACAACAACGGGTCGCGATCGCAAGATCCCTATGCATGGAACCCAAGGTGATGCTGTTCGACGAGCCGACCTCAGCTCTTGATCCGGAAATGATTGCGGAGGTTCTCGATGCAATGGTGGAACTGGCCGAAGAGGGAATGACAATGGTGGTCGTGACGCATGAGATGGGATTTGCGAGGCAGGTAGCCGATCAGATGGTGTTCATGGATGCCGGCGAGATCGTTGAGACCGCACCTCCCGCTGAGTTCTTCGAAGCGCCAAAATCTCATAGATGCCAAGCCTTTCTGAACCAGATTCTCCGACACTGACTGAAGCGGCGTTTGGGAATGTCGTCACTTCAGGAAGTTGATGATCGAAGTTGCCCGGATGCGATCCGGAAGACAGGTGTTTCCGACGCCGTTCAAACTGTCGATAGTCCGGCCTGCCTTAAGAAAGGGAATTATATACGATAGTGCCCAAAATTTCTTGAAACCCGTCTGGTCCAAGGTTACAATAGTGCCCACAGCAACGGAGTGATTCGCATGGCACACAAGGCACCGGGCAAGCACCACCGCGAGGGCATCAGCCTAGTCAAGCTTTTCAGGATGTTCCCCGACGACAAGGCTGCCGAGGAGTGGTTCACGAAGCAGCGCTGGCCGGAAGGTCCGCACTGCCCGCACTGCGGAACCGTCCGCGTCCAGTCGGGGGCTGCGCACAGGACAATGCCTTACCGCTGCCGGGAGCGGGAATGCCGCAAGCGGTTCTCCGTCCGCACAAAGACCTGCATGGAAGCGTCGAACCTCGGTTTCCAGATCTGGGCCATCGCCATCTATCTCATGTCAACCAGCCTCAAGGGCGTGTCGAGCATGAAGCTGCACCGTGACCTTGAGATAACGCAGAAGTCGGCCTGGCATCTGGCAATGCGTTTGCGCAAGGCGCTTGAGGACGATGGTGTCACGCTTCCGTTCGCCGGTCCGGTCGAGGCGGACGAAACCTACATAGGCGGACTTGAGAAGAACAAGCACCGGAAAAAGAAGCTGAAGGCCGGTCGCGGCGGTGTCGGCAAGGCGATTGTTGCGGGCGTTAAGGACCGCGAGACTAACAGGGTTGCAGCCAAGGTGGTTGCCGACACGAAAGCCAGGACACTTCAGGGATTCGTTGAGGGCCACAGCGAGCCACAGGCGCAGGTCTATACCGACGAGGGGTCGTCCTATGTCGGAATGAACCGTTCGCACGACAGCGTGAACCACAGCGCAGGCGAGTATGTCAGGGAGCAGGCCCATACGAACGGGATAGAATCCTTCTGGTCGATGCTGGAGCGCAGCCACAAGGGGACGTTCCACAAGTTCAGCAAGAAGCACCTGCAACGCTATGTCGACGAATTCTCTGGCCGTCACAACGTCCGCAACTCCGACACCGTAAGCCAGATGGCGGAAATCGTCTCCGGCATGGAAGGCCGGCGGCTGCGCTACAGGGATCTCATCGCCGACAACGGACTGCCAAGCGGTTCCCGGGCATAATCGGCATGATCGGCCTTACCCCCCCCCCCCCCGAATTTCGGCAACCAGACCATATGGACCGGCGACAACCTTCCCATAATGCGGGGAATGAACTCGAAATCCGTTGACCTTATCTATCTCGACCCGCCGTTCAATTCCAAAGCCAATTACGCCGCGCCGATAGGCAGTGAGGCGGCAGGTGCCGAGTTCAGGGATACATGGTCGCTGAATGACGTTGATATCGCGTGGCTGGACCTGATCGAGGCAAAGCACCCGAAACTGTGGCGTGTCATTCAGGCCGCGATGACGGACAGCGACAAGTCCTATCTGATCTACATGGCGGCTCGGTTGCTGGAAATGCACCGGCTCCTGAAGCCGACGGGATCGATCTACCTGCACTGCGACCAAACCATGAGTCACTACCTCAAGCTGGTGATGGACGCAATTTGGGGTCGAATGAATTTCGAGAATGAAATCGCGTGGTGCTACAAGTTAGGCGGTCGACCCCGAAAAGGGTGGCCGCGCAAACATGACTCCATCCTGTTCTATCGGGTAGGGGATGAGCTTGTTTTCAACGACGACGAAATTCGGATCCCTTACGAAAGCACTGGAGGCTACATCAGCAGCGGCCGAAAAATCGTTGGCGACAAGGAATATCGCGTCAATCCAAAAGGTAAGGTGCCGGAAGACTGGTGGCCAATACCAGCACTCAATCACCAATCGAAAGAACGGGTTGGCTATCCGACCCAAAAGCCTCTTGCGTTGCTGCGCAGGATCATCGCAGCCAGCAGCAACCCCGACGACATGGTGCTTGATCCTTTTTGCGGTTGCGCGACGGCCTGTGTTGCGGCACAGGATGAGGCAAGGCGGTGGGTTGGCATTGACATATCGCCCAAAGCCGCCGAGTTGGTGTTGCGTCGGTTGAAAAACGAGCTGGGCATGTTCGCCGACAGAACCGTTGTTCACCGCAGCGATTTGCCGCATCGCACCGATATCGGTGAATTGATTGAATACAATGACATCAGGAACAAGAGGACGCTTTACGGAGAACAGGGCGGGCACTGCAACGGATGTAATGTCCACTTCAGGCAGAACAATCTGACCGTTGACCACATCATTCCCCGGTCCAGGGGCGGAACCGACCACATCGGGAACCTGCAACTGCTTTGCGGGCACTGCAATTCGGTCAAGGGAAATCGCGGCATGGACTACCTCGTCGCGAAATTGGCTGCCTGAACCAACCAAGGAAAGGGAACCATATGAAACAGTCCAAGGAGCCCGATGACGGGCGCGAAGCCTTCTACCAAGATGCGCTTGACCGTTCGTACAAGCCTAGCAAGAGCGACATGGAACGGGATGTGAGTGTGGGCGTATCGCCGGAAAGGCTTGCGCAGGCCGCGCTAAGGGGCGGAGCCCCGCGCCGCGAGGATTGAGTTTTGATGTAGACCCAAGCCGGATCTTGCTGGGCTTGGCAAGGCAAGTTTGGGCACTATCGTATATAATTCCCTTAAGAAAGGAGTTACGATGTTGGGCTCAATGCAGCGGTTGCACCCAAAGATGCCAGACCTGATCATGCCATTTCTCGATTTATGCCGACCTCACATGAAGTACTTGCCCGGGCAGCGGACTCTCGCTGACCGAATTCCCGATGGAGTTCTCGCTGCCTCGGGCGAATTGGGCGCAAACCGGAGTCGATCGCTGGGATTGAGGCAGATTCGTCCAGGCAGATACGTAGCGGAACGCAACCAACCTCAGATTGCAACGGGCCGCCGACGACCAGTGAATGCGCAGCCCTTCGCTCGGCGATTGGCGATCGGCCGCGGACGGTTTTTCAAGCACTAGTGTCCCAACGTTAATCAAATAGATTCAATTGGTTATCGGCACCGGGAGGATTGTTTCTGTTCGGCGTCCTGGTAAGTATTTGATTTAGAGGCGTTCTCTCGAACATGGTGAGGCTCAAGATCTGTAACATTGTGTGGAGGCTGATGTCCAACCGGCTTCTCGAGCGGATGATTGCGACCAGCAGGTAGACAGAGACGGCGATCCAGATCTGGCTCTTCACGGCGTTCTCTGAGGTGCCGAAAAAGGACTTGATCCTGAGATGCTGCTTGATCCACTTGAAGAAAAGCTCCACCTGCCAGCGCGCCCGGTACAGGTCGGCGATGGTGTGTGGCGGAAGAATGAAGTTGTTGGTCAGAAACACAAGGGTCCGTTCCCGTTCCCGGTCGACATACTTGATGCGCCGCAGCTTGTCGGGGTATTCCTTCGCCGTCCCAACACCGTCGGTCCGGACAATCTGGTCGCAGATGACGCCGGAGGACCGGTCGACCCTGTTCGAGTACAGGCGGCGGAGCCTTGTGTTGGTCTTGGACCGCAGGACGAAATGGGCGCCGTTGAGGTGAAGTCGGTGCAGGCGGCTGAAGTCGAGATATGCCCGGTCCATGACATGGAAAGCCCCGGGCTCCGGAGCGATGATGTCCAGAATGTTGACGTCATGGACCTTGCCGTCGGTGATATGGATGAATGCGGGGATGTTGCCCCTGAGGTCAAGCAGCGTATGCAGCCTGACGGCACCTTTGGTCCTGCGGAAACGGGCCCAGGGGAAAAGGGACAGGCACAGGTCGATGGTCGACGAATCCAGCGCGTAGACGGTGCTCTCAAGGTCGGGACCGTGACTGTCGTCGGAAAGGTGCCGGGCCTTGTGGATCAGGTGCTGGGCGAAGTCGGCATGGATCCTCCAATCCCGGGTGGAATTGGCGTTGGCAAGGGTGTTCCTCGCCACACCGCCCCGGATACCCATGTGATAGAGCTTGGATGACTGGGCCCGCAGGCAGACCTCGACATCCCTCAGGGAAGACCGATAGGTCAGCTGCGCAAACGCCATGCAGCGGTATTGATCACTGCAGCTGAAGGACTTGATCTTGTGATTTCCGCCGTAACGCTCGACGCAGCGGCGAAACCTATGCCATGGAAGATGATCCATGACCTGGCCGAAAACGAGCTTGCCAGAATACACTTCCGGGCCTCCCTTTTGCTGGATTCATGGCCCAGCCCTGCGGGACACCCGGTTGGAGTTCAAGTCGGTGACACCTCAAATCATCAAAAAACAAACTAATGAGCCTCTTGCACAATTACTGCGGTTCGGGCAGCCGCGGCAAGCCTTTCGGTTCCGCCAGGGTCGCGGCACCGGATCCGACGGGTGCCCGGGGCGTCTGCACGGGCCAGGGTGTGGCGGAATGCCGCAGTTGGTGGCCCGACGGGCGCCGTCCGCGCATGGCTGGCCGCGCCGTCCCCTCCGGGGCGGCGTCCGTGGCGGACGGATCTGCCGGAACGGACGGTGTCAGATGGTGAGCCGCATCAGCTGTTCCACCGTCAGGGCCAGCACGCCGAAGAACAGGTGGCAGGCCACCTTGGCGTGCCCACGGACGCGGACGTGCCGGGCACCGTAGGAGTCCTTCAGGGCCGAGTTCACCCGCTCGACGCTGGAGCGCTGCCGGTAACGGACGCGGTCGTGGCGTATGTGGCCCGCTTTCCGCTGCGCCAGCGCCTCTTTCCTGAGGCGCTCCTTCAGCGCCGCGTCGCGTCGCGGGTTGGTGTCGGTGATCGCCACGCGCCCCGTCAGGTAGGCGTGGAACCCGATCTCCAGCGAGTCGTAGGCCGCGTCCATGAGCTCGTAACAGTGGTCCACCCGCAGCGCCGTCATCCTCGAAAGAGGGATCGCGGCCTGGCTGTCGTGCAGCGACGCCGAGGTCAGGATGCAGCTGACGGGGACGTCCCCATCGGCCGCGTCGATATGCAGTTTGTACCCCCTCCAGCTCTCTTTGTACCCCTTGGCGTTGCGTTTCGTCCCGGTGTCGCAGGCTTTCGGCAACTCGGCGGCCATCTCCGCGGCGGTCATCCCGTCCGGCGGCTGCCGCTCCAGCCGGGTCGGCTCCCTCGGCACCTCCTCCCCCTTTTTCGGGCGTCCGCGCTTTCGCTTCGGCCGCTCCTGCGGCTTCGGCTTCGGCGCCGGCCTCTCCCGCCCGACGATCGCCGTGGAGTCCCTGGAGATGTGGCCCACGACCGAGCCGGCATACGCGGAGCGGACCAGCGCCTCGTGCATCCGCTCCGGCAGACGGGTCTCCGCGAACCAGGCGAAGGCGCGGGAGAACGTCGATTCACTGGGAACCTCCGACACGCGGGACCAGCCGCACAGGCGCCGCAGCGTCGGGTCGTACAGCAGCCGGTCGACCAGCACCACCGTGGTCGGCATGTCCCACACCGCCTTCGCGACGAAGGCCCGCGCCAGCGCCCTGCGGTCGGCGGGCGGGTTGCCGACGCCCCGGTGGCTGTAGTGGACGTGCCTTTCCACCTCCACCAGGTCCAGGACGGCGATGAACCTGCCGTGCCTCACGCCCAGCGGGCCGACCTCCCCGGCGAGGGACGGGAAAAGTTCCCCTTGAAACCGCTGCCAGGCATCTGATATGGATGATCGCAGGGACATGGAGCCGTCTCCCCGTATGTTGTGGCTGTAACACCCGCTCCATACCAGAGGGACGGCTCCATATCCAGGCCCCCGATCAGAAAAAAGCGCCCGTTTCCGAAAAAAAACCGCCTGATCGGGGAGTTCTGCAAGAGGCTCTAATATCAATATATTACACATACATTATGCTTCAACGTTGGGACACTAGTGTTTTTCAAGGATTGGAGCCGATATGTGGGATAGGGAATCACGCCATGGCACCTCTCGGAAGGGAACCCTCTGTGGGTCCGCACACGAATTCCGATCATGTTCATCGCCTGAGCTTGACAGACGCCAACACCACCTTGCTTCGTTGCCCCGAACTCGGACGAACCGTGCCCTCGGATCATGGACGGTGCGCCTACCTGCCGTCTGTGCACCTTTATTGCTGCTATCTGGATGCGCGTCCTCCACGGCTTGGGGTTGGTATGTCATCGATCCTCGAACGGCGAGCGGCTGGACAAACATAAAGTTCCTCCTGGGCGGGATGGGGTCGACGATCCTGATTTCCCTGATCGCCGCCGCACTCTCGATCACGATTGGGCTGATTGTCGCCCTTCCTGGTCTTTCAGATCGCTGGCACTTCAGAATCGTCAATCGCATATATGTGGAGTTCATCCGCTCAATTCCCCTACTACCCATGCTGTTCTGGGTATTCTATGGCCTACCGATCATCTTCCGTTCCATGGGCCTCAACATTCCCATCGATCCCTTTTGGGGAGCGATCATTACACTCGCGATTTCCGACAGTGCGTTCACCGCTGAAATCTACAGGGCTGGCATTCAATCGATAGCCAAGGGTCAAACCGAGGCGGCTCAGACAATCGGCCTGAACTATGCCCAGACGATGCGGTATGTGGTGCTGCCGCAGGCGGTTCGGCGCATTCTTCCGCCGTTAGCCAACCAGTTCATCTACATTGTCAAAATGAGCGCGTTCGCCAGTGTCATTGGAATGCAGGAGCTGACCCGACGCGCCAATGAACTCGTTGTTACGGAGTATCGCCCCCTCGAGATCTATTCGCTCCTCATTCTGGAATATCTTGCCCTCGTACTCCTGATCAGCGCAGGCGTGAGGTGGCTCGAACGCCGAATGGGTTCCGACGAGAGAACGTAGCCTGAGATATCTGAGGCAACGATCGAAGGGCGCTTCAATGGCCCCCTATGCGAGCCCTATGCGAGCATTCCGGACATTGGCTTGGGCAGGAGTAATTTCAACTTTTCCGAAGGTGAAGGGCTTCCACCTATGCACAGCGGCCAATTCTGGCGGGTATCGTTCGATATGAGTCTGCCCGACCGCTTTGCGCATGGACCGCGGGGCTTTCCCATAGTGACGAGCGCATAGGGCAATGGTCTTCGGACCCGTTGGTGAACCGCGTTCAGTCAACCTGACAGTGGTGGCCTGTCCTGAAGATCCTCCCGGGCATGGATCCCTGCGCGCACAATGCGCATCCGCCCGGCGGGATAGGGTCGGAGCAATGCGCGCGCGTCCCCGGGACCGCCTTCCAACCATGTGTCATGGTCGGCCGAATCGGGAATGACCGGCATACGGCGTGGGTGGACAGCCGCGACCAGTTCATTCGGAGCGGTCGTGATCACCGAATACGTCAGCAGGTTCCCGACCCCGTGCCCCACCGCGTCCGGCGTCGCCCGCCAGGGTCCGGCGAACGCGAACGGTGGCCGCCCACCAACCTCCGTCCCTGCCCCCCATCCCGCGGAACGAGGTGGCCGGCACCGGGCAGCGCCTTTCCCCGAAGCTCGACCGCGAGAGCGGGACCCTTGCCACCCTGTCGTCCCGGGCATTGTTCCAGGCAGCTGGCCTGACCGGACGCCCATCGAATCTGGAACGTTTCGGTGCGGGGAATCCCCAACCCATGTTCAGGAGTTCGCGGGCGCCCTTCCCATCCGTCTGGCGCACAACCGGCGCCATGGCCTTCGGCCAGATGGCTGGCAGCGCCGGGGCGTTTCCAAACGAACTGCGCCTTTCCTCAACCCGGAACAGCCGTCTCATCTCCTCCGCTGTCGTGAGGTTAGACGGAACTTCAGGCTTGCAATTTTGCAAGACCAGTTGGTTCACGCCACTTTTTCCAAGCCTGGCATGAAGTTAGCCCAGTATCCAGTTACACCCGGCACATACCTGTATGCTGCTAGCGAATCATGTCGGCGGACCGGTTACGGGCATGGATCTTTCGGAGGTATCGGTCGACATCGTCGCGGAAGCGGATGAGGCGCGTTTCCGTGCGCTGATGCAGGCGTGCCGCGCAACCTCGGCTCGCGCGTCCTGTCACCGGTCGCCCGGTGCCCCGTCCATGACTGGCCGACCCGCCACGGACAGGGCCGCCCCGCCAGCAGCCGCGCGGCGACCCCTCGCGCCTCGGCCTCGGGGCCAGCGGCTCGAAGCCCAGCCCATGCGGGCCCGACATCAGTTCCTCGACGCGACGGTTCCCGGCCAAGCGATGCGTGGTGTTCCATCGGGCGGGGTGCCCGTTCTTATGCAGCGGATGAACATAGTAGGCGGGCCATCACCGGCCACAACAGGGCGGAAGAGGCGGAGCCCGGGAAATGGCACTACAAATGGTCATTGTATCCAGCAACAAATTGATTTAATTGAATTGTGGGACTCCAGAGCACTTGAAAAACACCAGATGTTGCTCAAACGTTCCGAATATTAAACAAAGCTCGTCGAAGATGGGAGAACCCGGGCGGCGGCAGCGAGGGGAAGCGGACGAACGGGACCGGCGTCGCCGCCTCGCCGGGCGGTGCGCTGCCCGACATAGCCGGGTGCGTCCTGACCACCGACGCCATGCTGGCGCTGCGCAGGCTCGCCTGAAGGATAGCCGAGCGCGGCGGGCACCACATGTTCTCCGTGAAGGCCACCCGGAAGGCAATGCGCCAGGACATCCAGCTCCTCCGCCACGGGATGATCCGCGGGCATGCGCCCAACCACGTCCAGGAGCACGGGCGCATCGAACGCCGCTTGCTCTGAGCGTCGTCCGAGTTCAACGGCTACCTGAGGTTCCCCGGCGTCGGGCAGATCCTCCCCGTGCACCGCGAGGTCACCGGGGCCTGGGCCGGCGGGTGGAGGACCGAGGCAGCCTACGGGTCACGGGCCTGGATCCTGGCACCACCTCCCCGAAACGCCTCCCTGAACTGAACCGCGGCCACTGGCGGGTGGAAGCCAACCACCACGTCTCCGGCCCGAGCCTCGACGGGGACCGGAGCCGCATCCACATCGGCCACGGCCCTCGGAACACGACTCTGCCGCCGCGCTTCGTGATCGGCCTGATCAAGGGCCGCGGCAGAGCCATGGCCGGGACGATGCGCAGGCTGAATCGGGACGTCTGGCGCGTGCCCGGCTTCTTGAGGATGACCGGGAACACTCAAACGCGCCCGTCCGCCGCCACAGCGACCGCCTGACCCCGCCGCACGGAGACGGGGCCGCGCCATCGACACGCAACCAAGGCAGGCATGGTCACGAATTCGGCACGGAAACGCACCGTCACGGTGCGTCGGTTACCGTGACCGGAGGGCACGGAATGACGGCGGCCGACGACCGGAAACCCCAACGCGGGTCCCGAAAGCGGGGATTCCGGCGTGGGGACACATGGCTCCGGATGCCCTCGTGCCGCGTTCTGGCGGATCCTGCGTACCGGAAGGCTCCAGAACTCATTATCCCTGTGTGCAATTCCAAAATGTCATTGACAACACCTTCCTCATCAGCGACGCTGTATACGCCTACGCTGACGGGGATCACGAACTTGTCCGCTACATCCGCATTGCAGATGCCTTCGGCCGGAATTTGCGGGATGGCAGGATGCTGAGCCGCCGGGTTCATGATGTTGAGTTCCCAGGCTTCCATCAGGATTCCGCTTCTTATGAAAAGATCTCGGGGCACAACTGCTTCAGCCTTGACGATCAGTCCAGAGTGACGGTGGACTTGGCGGAGAATGACGTTCATGCTTTGCTCACCGGTATCGTCAGGGTCGACGGAGAGGCCAGCGACACCGACATTGCCTGGACCGGCCTGCCGACCTGGCGCAACCAGTTCGCGAGCACGAGCATAGACGAAAACACCGCCGGCTACGGCGAATTTACGGATGGAGACACGGATTCCATGGCGGGAAGGGATGAGTCAGGTGTTTCCGCAGTGCCCGCACGTGTTCGGAACAGCAGCATTTACGACGGCGTGGCTGGCGGGGGCAACTGCGGACCAGACGACCAGCCCGGCACCGTCTGGACGGGATCGCTGCAGGCATCCTGGTTATCCATGGACAGTTTCGACAGGAGCCAGAGCCACCTCTTGCATGTAGACTCGCCGGTAATCACGGTGTGTGCAGGCTCTGCCAACTCTGGGTGGGAAACTGCGCCTGCGCCCGAACTCGGCACTCGAAGCGAAAGAGACCGCTTCTGGGTACAGGCCACGGCAATTGCAAGCGCGAAGTTGCCCACAATCAGAAGCGGCGTCGGCAAGACAACCAATGGGCTTGCCCTGTTGCCGAACGACACGGGGCTGAGTTTCGACGCGAGCACGCCCGCACTTTCCGGCACACCGGGCTCTGCCGAAAAGCAGAAACGCGGAACTCCCGTTCCCGATCAGGGGGGATTTTGGCCACAGACGTCCGGATGGATGAGACCACGAGCGCGTCTAACCTGCGCTCCGGCAAAGGACAGTTCCATCGAATTCGAAGGGAATTCGACTTGGTCCTTGTTTTCGGGCATGGGAATTGCGCCTCAAGATGGAAATCGCGGATGTTTCCAATGACGCAAGCAACAAAGCTTCCCTCAATTTGGGGAATCACGAACGACCACGGCCCGTTGCGACACGTGCTTCTGGGCCGACCTGATCACTACAGATGGGTTGAGGCCGGCCCGCTCATCGCCCGCACCTTGGCGAATGCTGATCGCACGGGTGTCCGGTTTGACCTGCAGGTCGCTATGGCCCAGCATGCCGAAATGGTCTCGATCTACGAAGAGAACGACGTCACTTGCCACTATCTGGCGAGTGACCCGGTGCTGCACCGCAACTTCTTTGCCCGCGACAGTTCGGCCATGACGCCCTGGGGCGCGCTGATCTGCCATATGCAGCTCAAGGTCCGGCGCGCTGACTACGTATCCGCGATCCAATTCTATCAGGCGAACGACATCCCGATCTGGCAATACGCAACCGCTGGCCATTTCGAGGGTGGCGACTTCAACATCATCGAGCCTGGACGTGTCCTGATCGGCTACTGTGGAGAACGTTCCGAGAAAGAGGGCGCCGAGCAGGTCGCGCGGTTCGTCGAAGACGAAGGATGGGAGGCATTGGTCGCCCCGATCAGTCGGGAATTCGTCCATATGGATGGTCTGATCGTTCCGCTTGCCGACAAACTCGCCGTCGCATGCGTCGATGCGATGGAGCCCTGGTTGGTCGAGACCATCCGCGGCTGGGGCATTGAGCTGGTCGACGTAGCGTATGCCGAGGCCAGGAATTTGGGCGTCAATCTCGTCTCGCTCGGAAACGACAAGGTGCTGTCAATGGCCGGCGCCAAGGATCTGAACAAGCGCATGCGGGCCATGGGCTTTGAGGTCTACGCTCCGGACATGTCAATGTTCACTCTCGGTGGTGGCGGTGTCCACTGCCTTTGCCAGGCTCTGAAACGGGACGATTTGTGACGTCCGATCTTTCGGGCGTGGTAGACAGCGAACCAAGACTAGACACGATGAACCAGCAAAGGAGACTGAAATGAAACTCAAGACATTCATTGCGGCAGTCGCGCTTTTCGGCGGCACAGGTGCCGCGGTTGCCGACGACGTTGTCATCGGCGTGCCGAATTGGGCATCAGTGCGCGGCATGGCGCACATCTTGAAAGTCGCGCTGGAAGAAAACCTGGGCCTGTCCGTCGAACTGCAGAACGGATCGAACCCGGTGATCTTCGAAGCGATGGATTCCGGTGCCATGCACGTGCATCCGGAAGTCTGGCTCCCGAACCAGAAAAACCTGCACGACACGTTCGTGACGGAAAAAGGTACCGTGACTTTCAATCCGAATGCCGTTCTGGCGGAGCAGCACATCTGTGTAACCAAGGGCACGCAGGAAAGGACAGGAATTTCCGCCCTTAGCGATCTGACCAACCCGGCGCTCGCATCGCAGTTCGATACCGACGGAGACGGCATGGGCGAGGTCTGGATCGGTGCCGCGGGCTGGGCCTCGACCAACGTTGAGAAGATCCGCGCCAAAACCTACGGCTATGCCGAAACCATGAACCTCATGGAGATGGATGAGACGCTGGCCTTGGCACAGGTCGACAATGCCATCGCACAGAGCGAGAACATCGTCTTCTACTGCTACACGCCGCATCACATGTTCTCGCTCTATGAGTTGGTCAAGCTGGAAGAGCCGCCCTTCGACCCCGACGAATGGGACGTGAAGCAGCCGACAGATGATCCGAACTGGCTCGAAAACTCAATGGCTGGCACAGCGTGGGACTCCACCAAGTTGCACGTCTTCTATTCGAAGGCGCTGGAGCAGCAGCATCCCGCAGCCGCGACAATGCTTTCCAAAGTCAAGTTGGACACGGAGCATGTGAACGGCATCGTGTTCGCTCTTTCGGTCGAAGGCAAGGATCCGCAGGAGCTTGCCCGCGAATGGGTCGTCGAACACTCAGATCTCGTCGATTCCTGGTTCAACTGACTTCGGTTCGTCTCGACGCCTGGCCAGCCTGATCCGCTGGCCGATTCGATTGTCATTCGATCCTCGGAGGCAGTATGTCGGATGCCGTGATCGAGCTGAACAACGTTTGGAAAGTGTTCGGCTCAAACACGAATGCCGCGATGGAAGCGATGCGGGTGCGCAATCTGGGCAAGCCGGACGTTCTGAGAGAATTCGGTTGCGTGATTGGAATTGCCGACGTTTCGTTCTCGGTCAAGCGGGGCGAGATATTCTGCGTCATGGGGCTTTCGGGATCCGGCAAGTCCACGATGGTCCGCCACCTGAACCGTCTGATCGAACCGACCGCCGGCAGTATTACTGTTCTTGGTGAGGACATCATTTCTCTGAACGAGGCAAGGCTGCGCGAAGTCCGTGCAAAGAACATCGGCATGGTGTTTCAGCACATGGCGCTCCTGCCGCACCGGACTGTGCGCGACAACGTCGCCTTTCCGCTTCAGGTCCGAGGCGAGCCCAAGTCGCGCCGTTGGGAGATCTCGCAGCGCTGCCTAGAACGGGTGGATCTGACCGGATACGAGGACAGGTTTCCTCGCGAGCTTTCAGGCGGAATGCAGCAGCGCGTCGGGCTAGCCCGAGCTTTGGCCTCAGACCCGGACATCCTGTTGATGGATGAACCGTTCTCGGCACTCGATCCGCTCATCAGGCGTCAGTTGCAGGACCTGTTCATGGCCCTGTCCGCCGAACTGGGCAAGACGACTGTATTCATTACGCACGATCTCGACGAAGCGATCCGCATCGGGAACCGGATCGCAATCATGAAGGATGGCCGCATCGTCCAGATTGGCACGCCTGAAGAAATTGTGACGCGGCCCGCTGATGAATATGTGCGCGATTTCGTTGAAGGAATCTCTAAGCTGAAGCTGGTGTTCGCACACTCGATCATGGTCCCGATCGACGAGTACGTTCCATCTCGCCAGATCAGGCTCGACGAGTCCCCGAGGACGCACCATAGTGCCGACCTGGATCACCTGATCGACATTGCAATCACCACGGACGACATGATCGTCATCACGGGCGACGAAGGCGACGACGTCGGAATCGTCGATCGCGCAATACTGCTGAGGAGCATTCAAGGAGGCAAGGCATGAACACGATCACTACCGAATCCGTTGCCAGCCGCGTCGGTAGTGCACCGAGTGACGGCCATGGCGTTCATGCGTTCGCCGTTGAAAGCGTCAGCTACTACAAGGCGGAGTTCGAGAGGATCGAAGGCAGGACCGGCCTTGTCGTCTCCTGGAACTGGACGGCGGCGATCCTAGGGCCGATCTGGGGGGCAGCACGGGGAGCGTGGGGCTTCTTTTGGGTCTTCTTGATCCTTGAGCTGTTCGCCCTTGTTCAGGTTGGGCGTGGGCTTTGGGGCGAATTGGGTGCCAAGGAACTGGAGCGCTACGACCGTATCCGGGAAAACATCGAACGCCGGGAAGCGCGGGCAGCCGAACTTCGTGCCGCTGGCGAATCCGCCGATGCTGACGCCAGCCAACGCATAGCGGAAAACCTTCGTGCCGCCGCAGAAACCGCGCTTGAAGCGGCCAGCGCCGCGAACGACGCGGCCCTTTCAATCACGCTCTTTGGCCTCGCTTTCCTTGCGGTCGTCAAGATCCTTGAAGGTCTCTGCGCGAACTACGTCTACGAAGCGCAGTACCTGCGATGGCGTTCAGGCGCACCGGAACAGGTGGGCCTGAACTGGCGTAGTGCGGGCTTCGGGCTGATCGGATTGGTGGCAATCTGGCCGTTGACACTGATCCGTTTTACGGTGGCTGATCCCGATTCGATGATCGCACGCTTCAGCGGTGGCGTGCTCGGCGACGGCTGGAGCATAGAGGGGTTTCCTGTCGGCCGGGAGTATTTTGCTGCTTTTGCGCGCTGGGGGGATGCAGGGTTCGACTGGCTTGCCGTCAATTTCGGCGGGGCTTTCGACGGGATCACTCGAGCGATCAGGTGGGTGCTGGACGGGCTCGAAGTGCTCTTGATCCAGACTCCATGGCCCGTTGTGATGTTTGTCGCCGTCGTGACGGCCTACCGGCTGGCTGGTCCCCGAGTGGCGATCTTCACGGCTGCGGCACTGGCCTATCTCGCGTTCATGGGTCTTTGGGAACTTTCGATGATCACTGTTGCCTTGATCGGGGCGGGGGCGTTTCTTTGCGTGGCGATCGGCATACCGCTTGGCATCTGGTTCGGAAAGTCCAGACGAGCCTACGCCTTCGCCGAACCGGTGCTGGATTTCATGCAAACCATGCCAGCATTCGTCTATCTGATCCCGATCATTGCATTCTTTGGCACAGGCAAGCCACCAGGCGTTCTAGCCACGTTGATCTTCGCAATGCCTCCCGTGATCCGACTGACGGCCCTTGGCATGCGCGGTGTGCCAGAAAGCACCAAGGAAGCAGCGGTCGCCTTCGGGTGCTCCAGAAGGCAGCTTCTATTCAACGTCGAACTTCCGCTCGCCTTGCCATCGATCATGACCGGCATCAACCAGACGATCCTGATGGCGTTGTCGATGGTCGTCATCGCCTCGCTCATCGGAGCGGAAGGATTGGGTGCGCTAATCCTTGAATCTCTGCAATATGCGGCAAAGGGGCAGGGGCTTCTGGGCGGTCTTGCGATCCTGTTCTGCGCTATGGTCATCGATCGTATTGCGCAGGGCGTCTACAGGAAGAAGTCGGGCAACGTATAAACGACGCAGCAGCGAGTTGGTGGTGGTCCGCCGCTCCAATCAAGGAAAGATCGGGAATGACTGACGCGTACCAAAGGTCAACGATATATTCAGCAAATCAATAGGTTTCTCATCCTTTTCGCTTGACATCATTATCGTAAGCGTTCGATCGTGAAGTGGCGATCCATTTTCACGCCCCCCCTGATCATCCCCTCTGGCAAAACTGGCGGAGACGCAAAGAGCACCTCCGTACACATATGTCCAGGATGCATTCGTCCGGTCCCATTTTCGGTCGAGGCGACGTTGCCCTGGCCGCAGTCCGATGACGGCAGACCGACGTCCGGTCGTGGCGGTGCGAAAAGGACAAGAGCAACAGGTAAGCGTCGGCTTCCAGCCCTTAATGAGCTGGCAGAGCCAAATGTCCTTCTTCAGTCTGTCGGCCTTGTTGCGCCAGAAGCGGTGGCCACGTCCCTCCGTCGTCGCGACGAGGATGCGGCGCCCGACGCCGGATAGGTGTAACGGCTGTCGGCAGTCGACGCTGTTCTCCCGGTGGACGGAGGAGAACTGCTTCGGGTACATGCCGAGGGTTCCGACCTGGACGCGCTGCCGGAGCGGGGACTGCCCAGGCTGGAGGCCGACGTGCGCCGTCAATCCGGTCCGGCGCGAGTTGAACCGCTGGATCAACCGTCTGCGAAACAGGCTCGGCATGCTGCGCAACCGCGTCAGCGACCCGCTCTGGGGGGGAGCCCTCGGACACAGCCGCCAGATCCGTCGGCAAGTTCAAGTCCGAGCGCAAAACGCTCAAGTATTGGTGCACCGAGGGGCGTCCACGCACTTCACGGTCGCCGAACTCGGCGAGAGCAAGATACCTGATGCGCTGCCCTCCAACAAGAGGCTGCTCCCCGACGTCATCCATATGATCACCCGCTGCTTGGCCTAAACCCGGATGGTGCCTGCCGTCGGCGAGGCGCACGGGGCGTGAAGCGCTGCCCCCGCGTGTCCTCTCGCGGAGCTTTTCCAGTCTAAGGCCGACATAGTACCGAGGACCGAGAGCGGCATCCTGCGGGTGCATAACCGCTGCGGCACCGGCAACGCTGGCGACGCCGCCATCATCCGGCTGCTCTAGGAGCTAGACCGGACACGTATGGTTTTTCCAGGAACCGGCCTGCACATGGCCGACGAACTGCCACAGATCGCACGCAGCGTCGCGAAAGTGGGTTCGGGCTCATTGTGAGAGTCGAATTTCGAGGTCGGGACAAGTAAATTTTCTTGCTCACTGGCATCAAAATGTTGTTTCGTATGGGGGTTATATACGTAAGTCAACAATATACAACATATTGATGATTTACGTCGTCTATAATAGCATAATTTGTGACGTGTTAAGTTAAGTATATAGCCCCTCTAAATTACGCGGCGTCACTGGCTGGCACTTTCTTTTGGCGAACGCTGACTTATGTATTGTACGCCATACGGCGTTCCTCCGCGGTCAGTACATGCGGTGCCACTATGGGTTTGCCGTCAACGAAATATGGCGAACCACCTGGAGCGAAACCGATCATACTCGCCATGTGCCTTAGAGCCGCGAGACGCCTCACGCGGGAAAGTCCAAAGTCTTCCGGTGGATGAGCAACTTCAGGGGCTTCCTTACCGGAGAAGCTTCCGACGAGTGGACCCAATTCATCCTGAACTGCACGCAAGGCCGCGAGCGGAAATCCCACGAATCGGAACTTCGGCGTGGGCGGCATGTTTCCGAGAGGAGTACCGCAGCAACTCGCGTACCACCGCAACAGACCGTTCTCCGACATCCGAAGCACTCGAAGAAGAGCGCTACCCTGAGCGAAGACTACCCGCCCTGGAAGGGTCTGGTAAAGCTCGGTACCACCGTTAGGATCAAGAATGTCGGCCACCGCCAGGAATCTTGTGAAAGCCTGACAGTCACCGCAATGACAGATAACGTGGCTGCCATTTCTCGCCGATGCACCGAGCAGGTCCCCCCGCACCTTACCGCATCGGCACGAGAATTTCATGCCCGCGCTCATATGCCTTTCCACTATAGGCCCTTGGCCTGGTAGCTTTTGGCGACACGTTCGACCGCCACCAGGTAACTTGCAGTGCGCAGGTCGGTCACGTCGTCACGTTCGTTCCAGACCTCCGAGCAGGCCTGGTAGGCGATGCGCATGGTATCGTCCAGACCAGAACGCACGAGTTCCAGTTCATCAGCCCCGCGAAGGTATTTCTCCTTGAAATCAGGCGTCATCGACCAAGCGTCTCCCAGATGCTCATCGAGCCTCTGCAATTCATCCACGATCAACTGATGCCGGGCCTCTTCCTGACGGCGGCCCATCCGACCGAATCGGATATGCGATAGGTTCTTGACCCATTCAAAGTAGCTGACGGTGACACCACCTGCGTTCGCATACATATCCGGAATGATTACCGTTCCCTTCTTGCGGAGGATTTCGTCCGCATTTGCAGTCACCGGACCGTTCGCGGCCTCGATGATCAGTGGAGCCTTGACCTCGCTTGCATTACCAACATGAATCACTCCTTCCAGTGCTGCCGGAATTAGAATGTCACACTCGTGCTCAACGATCTTTGCGCCGTCTTCGACATAGGTTCCTTCAGCATATCCCCGGACCCCACCGTGACTTTCGATCCAGCTGCGTACCGCATCGACATCAAGCCCATTGTCGTCGACCAGCGCACCGTCACGCTCAATGATCCCGACGACCTTTGATCCATCCTCATCCCTGAGGAACTTCGCTGCATGATAGCCCACATTACCCAGTCCCTGGACGATAACACGTTTGCCATCCAACGTGCCACTCAGCCCAGCCCTTGCAACATCCTGAGGATGCCGGAAAAACTCGCGCAGAGCGAACTGCACTCCACGACCGGTGGCCTCGACCCGGCCGGCGATCCCGCCAGCGTGCGGTGGTTTGCCGGTTACGCAGGCCCGCGCGTTGATGTCGGTTGTGTTCATTCTGCCATACTGGTCCGCAATCCACGCCATTTCGCGTTCCCCGGTCCCCATGTCAGGTGCCGGAACGTTCTGTGAAGGATTGATCAGGTCGCGTTTCGCCAATTCATACGCGAAACGGCGCGTAATCATCTCCAACTCGTATTCCTCGTATTGTCGTGGATCGATTCGGAGCCCGCCTTTCGAACCTCCGAAGGGTGCCTCAACCAGAGCGCATTTGTAGGTCATCAATGCCGCCAGCGCCTCAACCTCATCCTGGTTTACGCCCATTGCGTAACGGATACCTCCCTTTACCGGCTCCATGTGATCGGAATGGACCGAGCGGTAACCGACAAACGTTTGGATTTGACCTCGTAGCCGCACCCCAAACCGAACGGTATAGGTTGCGTTACAGACGCGAATTTTCTCTTCCAGTCCCGGGGGCATATCCATCAGTGCCACCGCCCTGTTGAACATGAGGTCCACTGATTTACGGAAAGTCGGTTCTTTGGCAGCGATATTGTTCATTGTTTCCTCGTTCGTCGCTAACGGCATTGACAGCCCTGCGTCGGCGCCAAGGTTTCGTGACGCAACTGTGTTTCCTGCAGCATGAGCCTCTAGCCGCCCAATATCAATACACCACGTCAGGCGAGATCCAGCCGGATGGCGTTGTGCGACCGGCCATCCTCGAATTTGGCGACCAGCCATCGCCGTTCTGCCGTCTCCCATCCATTTTGTGCAACGAACGTCGGCATCTGGCAATCGACCAAAGCAGGACCAATGCTATCCGATCCAGATTTTCCAGTTCCCGTGTTCCTGTGTAGTGATTTTCTTGACTGTGATAGGGCTTCGGGCCATACTAAACCCAGACGGCAAGGCCCGTCTGGCAATCGGTTGTTTGGTCGAATTCATCGTTCAGCGGAATTGAACCGTCCGCGCTCCCACAAGCCTTCGCATCATATTCAAATACACATGAGCTTCTTGCAGAACTCCCCGATCAAGCGATTTTTTTCGGAAACGGGCGTTTTTTCTGATGGCTGGTATGGATATGGAGCCATCCCTCTGGTATGAAGCAGGTGTGAAAGCCACAACATGCAGGGAGACGGCTCCATGTCCCTACGTTCGTCCATATCAGATGCCTGGCAGCGGTTTCAAGGGGAACTTCTGCCCTCCCTCGCCGGGGAGGTCGGCCCGCTGGGCGTGAGGCACACCAAATCCGTCGCCGTCCTGGACATGGTGGAGGTGGAAAGGCACGTCCACTACAGCCACCGGGGCGTCGGCAACCCGCCCGCCGACCGCAGGGCGCTGGCGCGGGCCTTCGTCGCGAAGGCGGTCCGGGACATGCCGACCACGGTGGTGCCGGTCGACCGGCTGCTTCACGACCCGACGCTGCGGCGTCCGGTCGGCTGGTCCCGCGTGTCGGAGGTTCCCAGCGAATCGACGTTCTCCCGGGCCCTCCCCTGGTTCGCGGAGACCCGGCTGCCCGAGCGGATGCACGAGGCGCCGGGCCGCGCCGACTGTTCCGGCTCGGTCGTCGGGCACATATCGCGGGACCCGCCGGCGATCGTCGGGCGGGAGAGGCCGGCGCCGAAGCCGAAGCCGGAGGAGAAACCGAAGCGAAAGCGCGGACGCCCGAAGAAGGGGGAGGATAGGCCGAGGGAGCGGACCCGGCTGGAGCGGCGGCCGCCGGACGGGATGACCGCCGCGGAGATGGCCGACGGGCTGCCGAAGGCCTGCGACACCGGCACGAAGCGCAACGCGAAGGGGTACAAAGAGAGCTGGAGAGGGTACAAACTCCATATCGACGCCGCCGACGGTGACGTCCCCATCAGCTGCATCCTGACCTCGGCGTCGCTGCACGACAGCCAGGCCGCCATCCCTCTTTCGAGGATGACGGCGCTGCGGGTGGACCACTGTCACCAGCTCATGGACGCGGCCTGTGACTCCCCGGGGATCGGGTTCCACGCCTGCCTGACGGGGCGCGTGGCGATCACCGACACCAACCCCCGCCGCGACGCGGCGCTGGAGGAGCGCCTCGGGAAAGAGGCTCTGGCGCAGCGGAAAGCGGGCCACATCCGCCACGACCGCGTCCGCCATCGGCAGCGCTCCAGCGGCGGGCGCGTGAACTCCGCTGCAGGGACCCGTACGGCGCCCGGCACGTCCGTGTCCGTGGGCACGCCAGGGTGGCCTGCCACCTGTTCTTCGGCGTGCTGGCCCTGACGGTGCAGCAGCTGATGCGGCTCACCATCTGACACCGCCGGTTCAGGCAGCTCCGCCCGCCACGGACGCCGCCCCGGAGGGGACGGCGCGGACAGCCATGCGTGGACGGCGCCCGACGGACCACAGACTGCGGCATTCCGCCACACCTCAGCCGGCGGAAACGCCCCGGGCACCCACCGGATCCGGTGTCACGACCCTGGCGGAACCGAAAGGCTTGCCGCGGCCGACCGAACCACGATAATTGTGCAAGAGGCTCACATGGATCACCCTTTCGCAGCTCAGCCTACCGCCTGAGCGGAACCAAATGTTTACGCCAGTCAGCATCGCAATCAGCGCCATTGCGGCAACGCGTGTGTCCAGAATGGGAAAGCAACCTGCAACCGCACCGGATATCAGGATCGTCTCAAGCTCGTCTTCATAGTGTCGTCTGAAATCAGCGATCACGCCATAGTTCTGCGGTTCAAGGTTTCGCAGTTCCACGTATGATATGAACTTTCCATCCATACGCTCCAGATGAGGGGCGATATGAAGCCTGCAGAAGTCCTCGAGCTGAGCAAGGGGCTCCTGTGTTTTTGGCAGGTAGCGTCAAGCGTCCAACAATTCTTCCAAATGGCTACGCATTAGGTCGAACAGGAGCGTCTGCTTGTCGGGAGTATACGGGTAAGGCGTTCCAACCTGCACATCCACGGCCGCCGCAACCTGGCGCATGGACACAGCAGAATAGCCGTACCGGGCGAATAGGTCCTCCGCCGCAGCCCTGATGGGAGGACCGGCTATGTTTGCGTGAGATCCACTCCTTCGAGCCATACGCAACCATTAACTGAGCAATCGTTCAATTCAACTCCTGCAGCGCGTCGTAAAGGTTCTGGACGCGCGAACGATAGAGCTGTGCCATGAAGGATGCGGAAAGGGTGGAGGTTCGTCGGCTATCGCCAGGAAAGCGGTGAGTTCTGCTTTTCACGCCTTTAGATTTTCGCCGCGCTCTTTCACCGTTTCGACCGACAGAGCGTCTTCGAGATAGAGATCCACCAGATTCTTTTCGTCGTGATCGATCTTTTCGGTCTCCGCTCGGACCGCGGTGATACCGGAGTGGCATTCCGTCCGAAGGCGGTTTATCCCTTGCGTGAACACCTCGCGGAACTTGGCGAAGAGCGCCGGATCGACAAGGCGCGTGGGCATGGCGTTCAGGGCGCGGGACTCCAGCTCATCGCGGCGGATGTTGACGCGATTGTCGCAGGTGCCTCTGTTCCGTGCCGTGGAGCAGCCGGTCAGCGTCGCGGAGACCGCCGAACAGCCCCCGCCGCAGCATGCGCATTTGGTGAGACCCGAGAGGAGATACTTCGGACGCCGGCGACGTTGGACCGCCGTCACGTCGGCTTGGCAGTTCTCATCTCGTGCGAGCCGGTTGCTAGCCTGGCGCAGTTTTACGACTTCCCAGAACTCGTCGTCCAGAATACGCAGTTCCGGCACATTCTGGATCACCCATTCTTCCTCGGGGTTCGGTCGTGCTTGGCCTATGCCTATGTCCGGATCCTTCACGAAGCGCTGACGGTTCCAGACGATTTTGTCGACATGCATCTCGTTGTTGAGGATACCGTTCCCGCACTTCTGGTTGCCTTTGATCGGATGAAACCCCAATCGCCACCCGAGGAGGCTGGGATGCCTTCCTTGTTGAGCGCGAAGGCGGTCGTCTTGGCCGACTTGCCCGCGGCATAGTCGCGGAAGATGCGTCGAACGACCTCGGATTGAGCGTCGTTGATGGTTCGGTCGCCTCTCATCGGCTCGCCATTGCCGTCGAGTTTCTTGACGACGTCATAGCCGTAGGCATTGCCGCCGCCCGAGTTGCCGACTTCGACGCGGACGGGTTGGCCTCTGCGAGTCTTGTCGGCCAGATCCTTCAGGAAGAGCGTGTTCATCGTTCCCTTCAGACCGACATGCAGGTGCGAGACTTCGCCCTCGGACAGGGTAGAGATCTTCACATCCGGATATGAAATCCGTTTGAACAGACCGGCGATGTCTTCTTGATCGCGCGAAAGACGGTTCATCGCCTCTGCAAGAACGAGGTCGAAACGGCAGTGGGTTGCATCAGAGATCGGCGCGTGCACGCCAGGGCGCAACAGCGATGCGCCTGAGATCGCATGGTCAGAATATCCCTCGACGATGGTCCTGCCTTGCTTCTCAGCATGGAGGTGGCACATGCGGAACTGGTCGGCGATGGAAGCGTCGCGCTGATTGTCGGAGGAATGGCGGGGGTAAATGGCGACCTTCAATGTGCGTCTCCCAAGGCTATCAGGAGCCGCGCGAGCCCTGCTTCTTGATTTCCTTCTCGTAGAACTCGCGAGCCGCTTGCCGTACGAGACACTCAACCAGACGGGCGAGGCGAGTATCGGGTTCATCGCGCCGCGTGAACCGCAGATCTGGCGTCTCGACGAGCATGGCCTTGAGCAGCTCTTCGCGCTCGCTCCGCATTATGCACATTGTTGAGGAGTTCGGCTTCCGGCTAATGGAAAGCAGGTTTCATGTGCTTATTGCCGTAAGCAACGGAAAATATGATTGGACATCTGGCGGCATTTTGGCGCATTCTGGCCTGCTCGCGGACAATGCTGCGCAGCCTCGTGCGCAATGGAAGACCGAAATGACCGCCCTTGGCCGGTTCAAGGGCTTGTTGGCGAGACACGTTCGCATCTTCTAGCCTTCCATCTGTCCTTCGTCTTGCTTTGTGAGGCAAACGGGCTATATATCTGGTTATATCATGGAGAGCCGTGATGGGCAATGCTGCACAAACAAGAGCAACGAGAAACTACCGTGTACGGTTGGCGCAGCGTGGCTTCACTCGTTTTGAGGTCATGGCGCTGGAATCCGACCGCGACCTCATTCGCGCGCTTGCCCGGCGTTTGGCTGAGGAGGGGCCGGAAGCAGAGGAGGTTCGCTCGGCGGTGAAGACGGTCGTGGCCAGTGAAGCGCCGAAGCCGGGTGGCATTCTTTCTGCGCTACGGCGTTCGCCATTGATTGGCGCCGACCTCGACCTTTCTCGTGTGCGGGAAGAGGGGCGCAAGGTCAGATTGTGACGCGCTATCTTCTCGACACCAACATCATCAGCAATGTCGTCAAGCCGCAGCCTTCTGAAGCGCTGCTTGCCTGGTGGGCCGAGCAACTAGATGAGGATCTATTCATCTCCTCCCTGACTGTCGCGGAAATCCGACGCGGCATCCTCGAAAGGCCACGCGGCAAAAAGCGAGATGCGCTCGACGCCTGGTTCACCGGAACGGAGGGGCCGCAGGCCTTGTTTGCTGGGCGTGTTCTGGCCTTTGACGTCAAGGCCGGTCTGATCTGGGCGAGACTCATGGCGGACGGAAAGGCCGCGGGCCGTCCACGCAGCAGTCTCGACATGATCGTGGCTGCCGTCGCTGGCGCCAATGATTGCGTAGTCGTTACAGACAACGAAAAGGACTTCGTCGGCATCAAGTTCATCAATCCAATGCGGCTAGCGGAGTGAGATGACGGTGATAGATCGCACGGGAGAGCGCCATGGCTGAAACTCAAATCGAGTGGACCGACGCTACTTGGAATCTGGTGGCCGGATGTTCAGTCGTCACGGCTGGTTGCACACATTGTCATGCCATGGAGATGGCGAAACGCCTGGAGGCTATGGGCATTGAGAAGTAGGCCGACCTTACTCGCAAGACAGGACGGCGCACGGTCTGGAATGGTGTCGTGCGCGAGGATCGTACTGCGCTTGTTTTTCCTCGAAGCTGGCGAAAGCCCCGAAAAATTTGCGTCAATTCCATGAGCGACCTGTTTCATGAGCAGGTCAGCGACGACTTCATCCTCGACGTCTGGGAGGTCATGCGCAAGAGACCGCGCCACAATTATCAAATCCTGACCAAGCGGCCGGAGCGCATGGCGGCGCTGGCCCGCGCGGCACTCCGGCCCGTGTCGATCAACTGGAAGCACCGGCCGGACCGCAAGCGTTGACAGTGAGCACTGAAAGCGCGTTCCGACTATGGCAAAATGAGACCCGCCGAAACAGCGATCCGGTCATTCGAGACAAGATCAGTCGATGCCGTCGCGCAGAGCGCCATTATGGCGATCTGGATGAACAGTGAGGTGGCGCATCGAACCGTTGCTGGAAGAACTATGCTGCGCAGCTTCCGGGAAGCCGCATCATCGAATCCCGCTCGACCACGTAGTGAATCCGTCCATGAGCACGGCCGACTTCAATAGCGCAGTCGCCGCTTATCTCGAATTCCGGCACCATTCGATATAATCCCCAAATTTTTGGCCGATTTCAAAACGCCAATTCCATCGGATCAAAATCCATATGGATTTTGGTCTGCTGATCTTGCGTACCCCGTCACATCGGGAGTCTTCCCGAGTATCAGACAACCGGTTGCCACCGATTGGCTTGAAGCCTAAACACACGGAGCAAATCGACGGCGTGGCTTATGCGACAGGCAATCTTGTGCGGACTCCTTCCGATCTGGCTTTGTGCTTGCGAAGCCTTTCCACAGCTTGACGCGGCAATTACGGACGAGGCCAGGAACGCCGACTATCCTGAACTGGTTCCTTCGTCCCAGCTGCAGGCATACGGAAATAGAGGGCGCGAACCAGCAACAACAGGCAGCGGTCAACAGAAGGAATGGAATGGCAACGATCTGGCAGCACGAGTGCGGCGCCTCCTTGAACGTGGAGATGCACTTAGGCAACTGATGCACAACGACGGCTGAGCCCAAATCCAAGAGAGCGGACAGCCGACCTCATGCAATATGTGTGGTTGAGGCCAGAATTCAAAGCCGCTAACTGAACCGCAGCCATTGTCCCGCCAAAAGGAGAGCCAAATGACCACTCCGCTTCGTCTGGGCATAGCCGGACTTGGCACCGTCGGCACGGGTGTGGTGAAGATCATCCAGCGTCAGGCAGACCTTCTGGCCTTACGCACTGGACGGCCCATAGAAATTGCCGCTGTCTGCGCCCGAGACCGCACCAAGGAACGGGGCATTCGACTGGACGAATACGAATGGGAGACCAACCCAGTCACTCTAGCAAGACGGAACGACATCGATGTTTTCGTCGAGTTGATTGGGGGGGCTGACGGCCCGGCAAGGATGGCCGCTGAGGCAGCTATCTCCAGCGGCCATGACGTTGTCACTGCCAACAAAGCAATGCTCGCGCACGGAGGTCAATTCCTTGCCGAATCAGCTGAGGCCGAAGGAGCTGCCCTGCGGTTCGAGGCGGCAGTGGCAGGTGGAATCCCTGTCGTGAAGACTCTGACAGAGGCACTGGCCGGTAATCGGATCGCACGCGTTATGGGCGTCATGAACGGAACCTGCAACTACATCCTCACCCGGATGCAGGACGCAGGTCTTACTTACGAAGAGGCATTTTCTGAGGCTGATGGCCTGGGATATCTTGAAGCGGACCCGAATTTGGATGTCGGCGGCATCGACGCTGGACACAAGCTGGCGCTTCTCTCAGCGATCGCATTTGGCACCCAAGTTGATTTTGACGGCGTGGAACTGGAGGGAATCTCTCGGATAACGATTGAGGACATTCACCAGAGCGCCGACATGGGGTTTCGCATCAAATTACTGGGCGTGGCGCAGATTACTGAGAGAGGGCTGGAACAACGCATGTCGCCATGCCTCGTTCCTGCTGGCAGCCCTCTCGGCCAACTTGAGGGCGGCACCAACATGGTGGTTCTGGAGGGCGACAGCGTTGGCCAGATAGTGTTGCGAGGTGCTGGCGCAGGTTCGGGGCCAACAGCGAGCTCGGTTATGTCTGACATTGTCGATCTTGCACGCGGAATTCGCATACCCACCTTCGGACAGTCGGCGCACTCACTGAGAAGGGTTCCGACCGCGAAATCCGCCGTAGCAGCGCCCTATTATCTGAGAATGCAGCTGCAGGACCGACCCGGGGCGTTGGCGAGGGTTGCGGCTGTGCTTGGCGATGCCTCCGTTTCGATCGACCGTATGCGGCAGTATCGCCACGATGCAGCTACCGCACCCGTGCTCTTTGTTACCCACAGGACCACTCAGGAGGCATTGGACACAGCTCTGGCAGGAATGGCATCCACTGGAGTTGTCGAAGGCACCCCGATGGCCATTCGGATCGAAGAGGTCTGAATGACCGCCGCTTTGAAGAACCTGTTTGTACTTCGTTGTGGGGTGACGGACCCTGCTTCAGAACAATGAACTGCCTATCGCCTACGGCACGAAAGTCTATCGAAATGATACATCGAGCACGACGGGGTTCATTCCCAACCACCAACTGAGCAAAGGACTCCATGGCCGACGGACGCGTGGAGCGGGTCGACCGACAACCCTGCAGGCGTCTCGTTCTTTGGGACACGCGCGGCCTGTCTTCGGATGTGAACCGATTGACTGTAGGGCGCACAAGCTCGCTATTTCACAAAACTGCGATGCGCCACATGGACACAAATTATGCGACGCCAGGTTCGACGCTTTGTCGGGCGCATCCCGGAGCAACACGATTGACGTCAAAAAAGAACTGAATGCAGCGGTCGACCATCGATTGGCTGCGCGAAACAGATCCTGCGCACCTATGGTTTGGGATTCGCGGCAACCGTTTCGAAACCTGATCCGGCTCAACCAGCCTCCCATTCGCGATCCATCAGTTTGTGAATTGCGGCTGGCTTCGGGTTGATGCCAGCATCCGATGGACGGACTCCGCACAGCCGTGTCGTGGATAATGATCGTGGCTCCAGACCGCGGCAGCGTGAACTTCATCGGCAAGCCGGCGACACGTGCAACGAGAGACGCCAGAACCGCATCGACACTCTTCCCTGTTCGCTTACCTTGCTGTCCCAGCCGCGTGGCTGCGGTAAATTCGACAACCAAATCTCCGCAACTGTCATGTCATGCCCTTTGCATGGACAGAACCCGCCGCTATTAGGGTTTCAAAGTGGTCGCAGCCTCAAGGGAATGGCAATCATGCAAAGTCAGGTGCCAGACGTCATATTCCATGATCGCATGCTTTCGCTCGGCCTTGCCCGTGTCACCGAGGCGGCAGCCATGGCATCGGCACGTCTAGTTGGTCGTGGAGATGAAATGGCCGCCGACCAAGCCGCTGTTACCGCGATGCGCAGGCAGCTTAACCTGCTGGACATCCGGGGCGTTGTCGTGATCGGTGAAGGCGAACGCGACGACGCACCGATGCTCTATATCGGTGAGGAGGTTGGCACCGGCAAAGGTCCAGAAGTCGATATCGCGTTGGATCCACTCGAAGGCACGACTTTGACTGCCAAGGACATGCCCAATGCCCTAACGGTCATCGCCATGGCACCTCGTGGAACGCTCCTTCATGCACCTGATGTCTATATGGACAAGTTAGCGGTCGGGCCCGGATTTCCGAAAGATGTGATCAGTCTTGAAATGTCCCCCGCCGAGAGAGTGAACACGCTTGCAGTTGTGCGCGGCTGCGCTCCCGAGGACATCACGGTCTGCGTTCTGGAACGTCCACGACATGAAGGCATGATCGCCGAACTACGACACACCGGAGCCGCGATTCGGTTGATCACCGACGGAGACGTCGCGGGGATCATCCATTGCGCGGAGTCTCACCTGACTGGAATCGACATGTACATGGGTGCGGGAGGAGCCCCGGAGGGCGTGCTGGCCGCGTCCGCACTAAAATGCATGGGCGGACAGATGTGGGGAAGGCTGCTGTTCCGCACTTCAGATGAGCGCAGACGGGCCGTAAATGCGGGAATCACCGATCTGGACCGAGTATATTCCCGCGACGACATGGTTACCCAAGACGTGATTTTCTCGGCGACCGGAGTGACCGATGGTTCAGTTGTCAGCGGCATGAAGCGTCAACCTGGATTTCTGGAAACAGAGACACTGCTTATGCGTTCGAAGACCGGTTCGGTCCGTCGGATGCTCTACAGAAATCCCACTGGATAGATCCTTGGACCCGTCGTCCAGAATCCTGCTGAGCGGGTTAGGTGGTCAAAGACCGGGCACGATTGGCTGGCGACTGCGCGTGAACGCAGGCCCAATCCGATCAATTGCATTCCACGCCGTCCCTGCGGCAAACAGGAAACATTTCGAGAAATGCAAACAATCGACACCTGACTCTGCGACCCGACAGCTGCGTCATCCACCCTGCGGTGCACCTCAATCGGGGGGCACGGATAGATACGCCTCTGCAGATTGCGATTACAGCGTCCTTCCTCGAATTCGCAACGAGGGCCCCTGCACTGATGATACCGACTGCCATCCCACCGTCCAGAGAACCCAAAGGAACCTGAATTCCCATGCCGGAACTCAGTGTGCCATCCCATACGAAGCTACAACTGGAAGCGGAAACGCACTCGGGAAGACCCCGAAGCTTCCCCAAACGGGTCTCTGCTCAGGATGTATGAAGCCCCAATCCTGGAGTGCTCTGTGCAAACCGCCAATCTGGCTTGTCCCATGACTGCGTATCTGGGAGTCGATTCCTCTCTGACCGGTCGGTGCTGGACCGGCCCTTCAATCGAACTGGAACGGAGCAGTGCAGCCATGGAACAGGCGACCGGGTTACCCCCGGGTGTCTGCGCAATTCTTGCACGACGGGGAGTGACGACACAGGAAGCCGAGCACTTCCTCCTGCCCAGGTTACGCGACCTACTGCCTGACCCATTGACACTACGCGACATGGATATCGCGGCCGACAGGTTGATTGCGGCGGTCGACAGGCGTGAACGTATTGCGATCTTTGCTGACTACGACGTGGATGGCGGCGCGTCTGCGGCTCTCTTGATTTCATGGCTTCGCAAACTCGGCAGTGGGGCCACTCTCTATGTCCCTGACCGCATAGATGAGGGATATGGCCTGAATGTGCCTGCCATTCAGACTCTTGCTCAGGACCACGACGTCATCATTTGCGTCGATTGCGGCACGTTATCCCATGAACCGATCTCGGCGGCGGCAGATACAGATGTTCTGGTCATCGACCACCATCTAGGACTTGAAACCCTTCCACCTGCACTTGCAGTGGTGAATCCGAACCGGCAGGACGAATCTGGAGAACTGACATATCTCTGCGCGGCAGGTGTGACGTTCCTGCTTCTGGTCGAAGTCAACCGACGACTACGCAGGCAAGGCGCTTCGGAGCCTGATCTCATTGAATTCCTTGATCTTGTCGCACTTGCCACGGTCGCGGATGTGGTGCCGCTTGTAGGTGTCAATCGGGCATTTGTGAGACAGGGACTGAGGGTCATGGCAGCCCGTCGGCG
Organism: Paracoccaceae bacterium; assembly: GCA_965203605.1. Classification (GTDB taxonomy): domain Bacteria; phylum Pseudomonadota; class Alphaproteobacteria; order Rhodobacterales; family Rhodobacteraceae; genus JAPOUP01. The sequence goes on from OZ241902.1 coordinate 2,223,979, forward strand.
CCCCGGCCTGGTGGCACTCGCGGATATAGCAGGAATGGATTCCGCACCTAATCCCTATCATCTGGGCTTCCTGATCGGTCCTCGCATCAACGCTGGTGGCCGCATCGGAAAGGCCGATCTTGGCGCACGGGTACTGTCGACCGATGACCCGCATGAAGCCGCCGCGCTTGCCGGGCGGCTGGACCTGCTTAACTCCACACGTCGCGAAATTCAGGATCGCGTGTTTTCGGCGGCACTTGAACAGGCAACCCAGCGGGGGCTCGACGGTCCACTTGTCTGGGCCGCGGGCGACGGGTGGCACCCAGGGGTTGCGGGGATCGTGGCATCGCACCTTCAGGAAAGGGCAAACCGACCCGCGATCGTCATCGGATTTGACGGGGATTCAGGTAAGGGTTCCGGTCGTTCAGTCAACGGAATTGACCTCGGCGTGGCAGTGCAGAGAGCGGTATCCGAGGGATTGCTTCTGAAGGGTGGCGGTCACCGGATGGCAGCAGGCCTGACTGTTGCGCGGAGTCAACTCGACGAAGCGATGGGTCGGCTCGGGGAGCTGTTGGAAAGGCAGGGCGCCGCAGGATTTGGCCCAAGGGCTTTGGTTCTGGACGGGATGCTGATGCCAGGTGGCGCCTCTGTGGAACTGATCGAACAGATCGAGGACGCGGGTCCATTCGGGGCAGGAGCGCCCGCGCCCCGTTTCGCGTTTCCTTCTGTCCAAATCTCCTTTGCGCGGCGGGTCGGGGACAGGCATCTCAAGCTCAGGGCCACCGACGCGCTTGGAGCCTCTGTAGAAGCGATCGGATTTGGCGCCTACGACAGCGAGATCGGTCCTGCTCTGGAGGGCCACGGAGGTGCTCCGTTCCATTTGGCGGGGCGTCTCGAGATCAATTCCTGGCAGGGGCGCCAGATTGCCCAGCTGCGGCTGGAAGACGCCGCTCCCGCCGGTTGAAATTTCACATCGGTCGGGGCACATTGGACTTGCAATCCCTAGAACCATGCGTAAACAGGTTCGCACACTTTGCGATGGCCCGTTCGTCTATCGGTTAGGACGCCAGGTTTTCAACCTGGAAAGAGGGGTTCGATTCCCCTACGGGCTGCCAATCCCTTTCCGCACCCTATCGGCTTGAAGATGTGAATGGATCAACGTCCATTTGTGCCCTCACCTCCATTTAGGAGTGCCGCTCGTTGCGGCAACAGGAAACAGGCGCGGATTCCGCCGTTCAGACCGTGCGACCGGAGGTGCGCATTGCAAGCCCGCCCGGATCGTATGGCGACGGGTCGATCACGCATGCGGACCTCTCGACCCCGACTATATGGGTCGTGACTTCGGTGCCTGTCTTGGCAACCGACCGGTCCAGAAGCGCCATAGCCAGGGATTTGCCGACCGTATGACCAAAGCCGCCTGAAGTGACGAATCCGATCCGTCGACCATTTTTCCAGACGGGCTCAAATCCGCTGGCATCGGCGTCGTCCGATTCGACTTCAAGCGTGACCAGGAGCTGCGATGGGCCGTCACCACTCCGCTCACGCAAAGCAGCTTCCCGACCAACAAATTCACCCTTGTCCCATGCGATCCAGCGATCCAACCCCGTCATGCCGGGCGTATATCCTTGCGTGAATTCCGTTGACCAGATGCCGAAGCTCTTTTCGAGCCGCAAGGAGAGTATCGCGTTGAAGCCGATCTCACGCATGCCAAGGTTGGCCCCCGCTTCCAGCAACACCTTCCGCAACGCGATGTGCTCCGCCGCTCCGCAGTGTATTTCGAAGCCCATTTCGCCAGCCACAGAAATCCGTCCGACCCTGGTACGCACCAGACCAATATCAAACCTGCCACAGCCCATGAAGGGGAGGTCCGCAAGCGGGCCATCCGACAGCTTTTCAAGCACCTGCAGGGAATTTGGGCCCGAGACCGAAAATCCCACCACTTCATCCGAAATATCGCGAAGCCCAACTCCGTCCCGCATGCAATCCGCGAACCAGCGCATATGCCATTCCCGCAGGTAGTAGCTGCCCATGACCCACCATGTGCCATCGCCCCAGTTGAATACAGTCAGGTCTCCCTTGAGCTTGCCGCTTTGGCTTAACATGGGGGCAAGCCGCGCCCGCCCGGACCCTGGAAGCCGCGAAGCCATGACTCGGTCCAGCCAATCCTCCGCAGCCGGACCACTGACCTCGAACCGGGAAAACCCGGAGATATCCAGTAACCCGACGGCTTCACGCACGGCCCTGCATTCATCAGCCACGATCGGAAATGCATTTGACCGCTTAAGTGTCGGGATCTCCTCGAATCCCTCTGGCGCGAAATAGAGAGGCAGTTCCAGACCGTAGCTGGCTCCCCAGCGGGCACCTGCCGCTGTCATTTCGGAATGGGCCGGGGCCATCCGCAATGGTCGGCCCGCCGGAAGTTGCTCGTTGGGATACGTCATCACGAAACGACGGGAATAGAATTGTCCGGTGGTTTCCCTGATGAACTGTCTGTTGCCCGCGTAATCGCCGTAACGGGCTACGTCCATACCGAAAACGTCGGCCTCCGGCTCGCCGTAGATCATCCATTCCGCCAACGATTTGCCAACGCCTCCCCCCTGCAGGAACCCTGCCATCACAGCGCAGGCGCACCAATAGCCAGGTTTGCCGCGAACCGGTCCAACCAGCGGGTTACCGTCGGGAGAAAAGGTGAACGCACCATTGACCCATGTCTTTATGCCAGTTCGCTGAAGAACCGGATAGCGTTGAAAGCCAAGCGTCAGTTCATGTTCGATACGGTCCGGATCCTCCTGCTGCAATTCCAGACCGTAATGCCATGGTGCGCCGTCCATCATCCAGTGTTGGTGGTTGATCTCGTAGATACCCAACAACATGCCGTTCTGGTCCTGACGCATATATGTGAACCCTTCCAGATCCACGACCAGGGGCAGTTCCCTGTCCAACGCTTTGACCTCCGGTATCGATTCCGTGACAAGGTAGTGATGGTTGAGCGGAGAAACCGGCAGTTCGATGCCGACCATCCGTCCCACCTGCTTTGCCCAGAGCCCTGCAGCGTTGACGATATGTTCACAGGTTACCGTACCCTTCTCGGTGACCACACGCCAACCATCAGGCTGCTGGTGCAATTCCAGCACCCGGTTGTGCTCAACGATTTCGGCCCCGAGCTTCTTCGCCGCACCCGCATAGGCATGAACCGTACCCGTTGTGTCGATGTAACCTTCCCGCTCGGCCCACATTCCACCCAGAATTCCGTCCGTGGAAATCACGGGGCAGTGTTTCCCGGCCTCCTCCGGCGTGATCAGGTGTACATCCTCGATGCCGATCGACTGAAACACCCGGTAGGCCGATTGCAACCACTCCCAGCGATCCGGCGTGCCTGCGAGCGTCATGCCCCCGGTCATGTGCATTCCAACCGACTGGCCGGATTCCTTCTCTATCTCGGACAGCAGGTCGATGGTGTAGGCCTGCAGAGAAGCGATGTTCGGATCGGCGTTCAAGGCGTGAAATCCACCGGCGGCATGCCATGAAGAACCCGCCGTCAATACCGAACGTTCGATCAGGCAAACATCCTTCCACCCAAACCTGGCAAGGTGATAGAGGATCGATGCGCCCACGACACCTCCGCCGATAACCACAACCCTGTAGTTGGATTTCACGGCAATTCCTTTCCAGCGACATCTTTTGCCCAGACGCTAATGTGAGTGGACATTCGTGTCTAGACGGAACTTTCCCGTGCGAAAGGGGCGACCCTCTATCCGGGAGGATCCTGCTGGGATTCCGAGTTCCGATTCCAGACTGCAACCCATAAGTCTTGGATCAACAGAAGCATGGTGATCTGGTTGGCAATGCGCCTGGCAAGTCATAACAGGAAAGAACCAGATGCTGACCACAGGCGCGGATGATCTCCCTTCTGGATGTGGACGGTGTCCAAATCGCTTCCCTGCATCCAGCATACCTGCTCGACAGTTTGATCCTACTGCAGGCTTCATTTTCGACGCGCATTGCGATCATCAAGGAAATATGATCGGGTCGAGTAGGATAGCTTCCGAATTTCCGGGGGACACCAATGATCAAGAAAAGCGTCACGGTCACTGAACAACAGGAAAAGTGGTTACGGGCCCAGATTGCCACAGGACAGTATGCATCCGATAGTGACGTGATCCGACAGGCATTGCATGAAAAGGACCGCCGCGCAACCGAGGTCGATATGCTTCGCACCAATCTGATTGCTTAGGAAAATTCCGTGAAAAAGAATGGATAGGTCACGGAAGCGTCGGACCAGATACTCGACATCTTCAAGGAAATGGCTCGTCGTAGTGGCAGGCTATCGGCTGTCGCCGAACGCCAAAACTGATCTGGAATGCATCTGGCTGCGTGGCCTAAACACTGGGGCAGCGAAGCAGCGGATATCTACTACAACAGGTTAACTCAGCATTTCAAACGTCTTGCCAAGCATCCATTGATTATCCGGCGTAGAGGTTCGTGAGGGCTATCGGCGAAGCGTGTGCGGTTCCGCAGCAGTCCTCGAAGGGAACGCGGAACCCAAGGAAATCCAAGTGCGATAGCTCTGGGTCTAGCCCACTTCTCCTTTGACATCCGGGCTAAATTCTGTAAATATGGAAGCGGACAGGCCGGCACGCAGGGATATTGCATGGTCGCCCGGGCCGCCGCCGACCCAGCCGGACGGGTCGCCCCCGTTTTTGGGATGCGGTCTCGCTACGGTGCCGGACGTGCAGCCCATGCTGCGGCTGAAGTCTCTCCTGCTGGTGAAGCTGTGGCCGCACCATGCGGCGTTGCCAACGAAATTGGCGAGGCCCCGCCTGTTCAGCGGACCCGGAAAGCCATTCGCTGCCGATCAAAGGAATTTGCATTCAGTGGGCGACCCGATGAATCGGGTTCGAATGAAGGTTCGGCCGGACGCCAGCAGTTGACTTTCGAAACCGAAGGCCACAGGGTCCGGATGAAGGACAACGCGGTCGGAGGCATGGCGGTACGCGCATGGTGACATGCGTGGATTCGTCCTATCAGCCGAAGAAGGCGGAACTTGCGGAACCGATCGGAATTCCGGAAGGCATGACCCCGGAAGATCTGGCTAGGGCGATCATGTGGCCTGTGGAAATCCGCTGGAGGCAGTGGCCGAACTGACCAACACCGGTGCTAGACCGTATATGATCCCCAAAATGCCGGTTCCAGACTTGATTCCCAACATCCCTGCACTGGTGTTGCGCCTCAGCATGGAACGGGAAAATTATATCGGGTTGTCATCTGGGCTGAATGGCGAGCTTCGACCACTAGGAACTGAGTGGATCACAAGGGGTTGATTGCGGTCTCTCTGCCCGACTTTGGAGAGCCATCTGTCAAAGATGACGGCGCTGCCAAAGCAGCGCCGTCGAGTATCTCTTTCAGCCCGATCTTACTGCACGCAGGTATCGACGTTATCGTTGTTGCAGACATCAAGGCCAGTGTAGATCGGATCGTCGACCGACTTGCCTTCTACGATATCCTTGAGGACGTACATGGCCTTGTAGCCCATCTCGTAAGGACGCTGTCCAACGAGGCCGTTGCCTAGGCCGTCTTTGGTTTGCTCAAGTTGCATCGGCAAGGTGTCCGCCACGACGATGGTCAGTTCACCCGCAGCCATCTTGGCCTTGTAAGGTTCGGCAGCCTGACGGTATGCGTTGTCAAACCACTGGGTGAAAGCACCAGTGGAGAGGAATGCGGTCAAGTCAGCGTTCGCCGCCAGAATGTCGGTCATGCCCTGAACAGCAACGTTGCCGTCGTCGTTCGTAATCAGCGGGCAGCCCGCAATTTCTGTCCAGCCGCCTTCACCTGAGAGAGCCTTGCCCGGAGGAGTGCCGGTATCCATTCCGGCCAGCGTGTCACGCGCACCTTTCAGGCGCTCGTTGTGGTTAGCCGCCGCAGCGCCGCCTGTCTGCAGGCAGATAGTCCCGCCATCTGGATGGCGGGCCTGAACCAGCTTTGCCAAGTTCACGCCGATGTCGTAGTTGTTGGTACCGACATATGTTGTCCGCAAGCCCGCGTCTTCAGGCAACAGATCCGAGTCCCATGTCATCACAGGAATGCCTGCAGCGACAGCAGCCTCCAACACTTTGCCCATCGCGGGGGCGTTGGACGGTGCTACCGCGATACCGTCGATGCCCTTGGTGATAAGGTCCTGCACGATTTGAATCTGCTCAAGCTCCGTGTGCTCACCGGGACCGATATATTCGCAGGTTACGTCCACCAGCTCTTCCTGGGCCTGATAGCAGCCGTCGCGCGCCAGATCGAAGAAAGGGTTGTTCATTGCTTTGGGCACCAGAGCGAAAGTGTATTCGGCTGAAGCCATCGCTGGCGCCAGAGCAGCCAAGGCGGCTACAGTTATGAGTCTCTTCATTGTAAACCTCCACGAGAATTGAAGAGTTGGATTTGGGGTCATTTTCCCCCTCGATTGCGGATCTGTTCCAATAGTACTGCAAGAATGAGGAACAAACCCACAAAGAACTGCTGCCAAAGCGCCGGGATGCCGGCGAGCAGCAGAGAGTTTCGAATGAGTTCGATAAGGGCGGCACCGATGGGCGCACCCAGTGCAAAGACGATTCCTCCCATTAAATTGGCTCCACCAATCACAGTCGCCGCGATCACGGTAAGCTCCCAAGTAAAACCCATCCCATTGGTTACCGAACCTGTGTAGCCCACGAACAGGAATGCCGAGAGCCCTGCACATAGCGAACAAACAACGTAAACTGACACGACGATACGTTCTACCGGGATACCGGCGAGTTTGGCCGCATGTGCGTTTCCACCGATGGCGATGACCCAGCGGCCCCAGGTGGAGTAGCGCCAAACCCACCAAAATACTGCAGTCAGAATGATAAGTACCCAGACTACATTTGGCACGCCCACAACGCTCTCACCCCCGATCCATTCAAAGAGATCCTGATCGGGACCGAACTGGTAGATCATTTGGTTATTGGAAACGACACGTGCCAGGGAAACGACGATTGATAGCATACCAAGTGTGACCACGAACGGCGGCATTCGGAGATAGGCGATAAGAATGCCGTTCGCCGCGCCTACGGCGGTTGCGACCAACATGCAGCCCAAGAACCCAAGCTCGATGCCATAGCCAGACTGCATGATCAGTCCGGTTACGATCCCGGACAGGCCAACCAGCGATCCAACGCTGAGGTCGATGCCTGCGGTGCAAATCACCGCTGACATGCCGAGTGCCATGATTCCGAAAAACGCCATGTTGCGCGTGATGTTGAACATGTTGCGTTCGGTCATAAATGCATCGGATACAAAGCTCATGACAAGCCCTAGGGTCACCAGCGCAAGGAAGACCCAAAAGGGCTGTGTGCGTAGGACTGCCGCAAATCCTGATACCTCCTGCCGTGACGTGATGCTCTCATCTATCGCCGCGTGATCTTCTTCGATTTGTGTCGTGTTGGTCATGCCGCTTCAATCGCCCCGATGATAAGCCCGGTCACTTCTTCCGGGGTGGTTTCGCTGATGCGCTTGTCGGCCACCTTTATCCCACGTCGCAGGACGGCCACGCGGTCGCACACTTCGAAGACGTCGGGCATCCTGTGAGAGACCAGGATCACGGCGTGGCCTGTATCCTTGAGTCGATGGATGAGAGCCAGAACCTCCTTTACCTGGCGAACCGAAATCGCCGCTGTTGGTTCGTCCATAAGCACCAGTTTCGGATCCGACAGACGTGTCCGTGCGATTGCCACGGCCTGCCGCTGACCTCCTGACATCTGCCTCACCAAGTCGCGCGGACGTGTTTCTGATTTGAGTTCCGTAAAGAGCTCCGCTGCGCGCTCGTACATGGCAGTGTGGTCAAGCATCGAAAATGGGCCTGCCTTCTTCTTCAGTTCGCGACCGAGGAACACATTGGCCCCCGCCGTCAGGTTATCGCAAAGCGCGAGATCCTGGTATACGATTTCGATTCCTGCTTCTCGGGCATCGATGGGCTTGTGAAACTCAACCGAATTTCCTTCAATCTTGATCTCCCCCGACGTTGGAAGGAAATTCCCGGCGACAATTTTCATGAGGGTGGACTTGCCGGCGCCGTTGTCGCCCATCAGCCCGACGGCTTCACCAGGCGCGACATCAATGTCTACGCCCTGCAAAGCGTGAATCGCACCAAAGTTCTTGGTGATGCTCCGGAGCTGCAAAAGGCTCATTATGCCCTCCTCTGACACTTCATGCTGCCTGTCTGGCTTTCGTGTAAAGTGCCGGCATTTCTTCCAACTTGATGCCAACGCGGGCTCCAGCCTGCAAGGATGAAACTCCAGCTTCGGCAACGGCGGTCGCGCAGTATCCGTCCCAGGCATTGGCTGCAGACGGGTTTGGCCTTTCTGCAACTACGCTGTTTACCCATGCCTTGATCTGACGCCGATACGCTTCTGCAAAACGTGGCCGCCAATCCCCGGCGTATCGTGTGATTGAATGCAGCCCTATGTCGTAACTGGCGTGCACTGGTGTTCCAAGGCTGACTGATCCTCTTTCACCTACCAGCTCGCCTCGGATATCATAACCATAGGCAGCATTGTTGTTCACTTCGATGCTGACAAGCTGGTCCTTCGTGGTTTCCAGAACCATCATGACGGGCGCTATCGCGGTCGCCCCTTTTGCTTTAAACGCAGTGATGGATATGTACTCCACGCCAAGTATGTAACGACCTATGTCGATTTCATGGGTTGCCGAATTAGAGATGGCCATTTGGCCCGTGAACCAATCCGGGGCTTCTACATTGCGGTGGAAATTGTGCATCATTACCGCCTTACCCATGCCACCTTCGTCCAACGCAGCCTTCATCGCAACATAGGGCTGATCAAATCGACGCATGAATCCCGCCTGGATCAAAGGGCGCCCAACCTGGACTTCGGCCGCAATCACCTCAAGGCATTCCCTGGACGTAAGCGCGAGTGGCTTTTCACAGAGCGTCGGCTTGGAAGCTTGGATCGTAGCGATTGCCAAGGGCGCATGGGTTTCATCCGGACTCGCAATCAGCACCGCGTCAATGTCGTCGCGTTCGACTGCTTCCATGGCGTCGGTCGCAATGTCCGACGCCCCCAGCGCGTCGGCGAGACTGCGGGCCCGGTCCTCGCTTTTGTCACAGACAACCTGCAGGTGTGCGCCGGGCAGTTCCTCGGCCACTATCCGGGCGTGATCGCTTCCCATGACACCTGCTCCGATTACGGCGACGCGTACGCTCATGTTCCTAGCCGGTCAGTTTTTCGGATGGACCTGGAGCTTGCCCATCGTAGCCGCCCCAGACTGATTGATCGAAGTGGATGACCGATCCGGTTATCATACCGCTTTCGTCCGATGCAAGGAACAATACCGCTCGCGCGACCTCTTCAGGATCGAGAAGTCTTCCAAACGGGAGACCCGCGTTCGCCTTGGCCTCCCAATCTGGATCGCCTGACTCTTCCAACTGCAGTGCGCGTTCCTGGTCCGACGCCATCCAACCAATGTCCAGCTGGTTTACGTGGATCCGGTTTCGCATAAGCGCATAGCCAGCGCTTCGGGTCAAAGTCGACAGTGCGGCTTTGGATGAGCAATAGGGTGCGATGAAGGGTTGTCCAGCACGTGATGAGGTCGACCCAATGTTGACGATACGCCCTCCAACGCCCTCGCGTTCCATAATCCTGACCGCATCCTGCATCAGAAAAAACGGCGCTCTGATGTTGACAGAGAAAATGGCGTCAAAGAGTTCAGGGGTAGTGCTCAGGAGGCTTCCTCGATCGGTTACTCCAGCTGCGTTCACCAGGATGTCCACGCGTCCGAACTCTGCATCTGCAGCTGGAATGATGGTTCGAACATCCTCTATCTTTCCTAGATCAGCAGCAATCATCTCAACCGGCACACCGGTTTCGCCCATGATGGCGTCGGCAAGTTTCTGACCTCTGTCTCTATTGCGTCCGACGATGCAAATCCCCACCGCTCCCGCCCTGGAGAAAAGCCGGGCGATTGCCGCGCCAAGTCCTTGGGTGCCGCCGGTGATTACGGCGGTCTTGTCATCGATCCGGTTCATGTCACCACTGCGTAACCTGCGGCATCCAATACCCGAAAGAGCTCCGCACGGCCCCTCTTGGCCATTTCCAAGGGTGGATTGGCGACCGGATCTTGCTCGGCCTCGATCACAAACCAACCTTCATACTCCTTTTCGGCAAGTGCCTTGACAATGACCTTGAAATCCAGGGAACCGTCACCGGGCACCGTGAATGCGCCCTTGACGACGGCGTCGAGAAAACTCTCCTTCGCTCTGTCCAGCCCGATCACCACATCGGCACGGATGTCCTTGGCATGCATGTGGGAAATGCGTGCGTGATGGTTTTCAACGATACGAATGTTGTTGCCGCCGGCAAACGCCATATGCCCTGTATCCAAGAGAAGTGGTACCGAAGAGTGCTTCATGAACATGTCCAGTTCCGGTTCGGTTTCGACTGCGGCTGCCATGTGGGGGTGATAGGCCAATGGCATGCCTCCCTTCGCACACCAATCCGCAAAGTCCGAAACCTTGCGCCCGTAGCTGGCCATTTCGGCTTCGCTCAGCGTTGGTTTTCGCGCAAGCGGCGTCCTTCGCTCTCCCTGAACCGAACGAGCCGTCTCGCCGTAGACAATGCAAGGTGCGCGTGCAGCCTTGAAGAATGCATGCTGTTCGGCAATTCGGTCCTTTTCTACTTCGACGTCTCCATCGAGCAAGAGTCCCGAGAACCAACCGCCACAGACCGACATCGCAAACCTGTCGAGGATGGTTCCCAATTCGATCATGTTCATTGGAAACCGACGGCCAGTTTCCATTCCTGTCAGACCCGCTTCAGAAGCCTGACGCAGGCATTCATCGAGGCTAACGTCATCCGACAGTTCAGGAAGGTCGTCGTTCCACCATGCGATGGGCGCGATGCCGAGTTTGGCCTCAAGCATACGATTCAGACTCCAAGCCGTTGCTTCGCGCGAAATTCCTCTTGACCGGCGCGTGCCTCTCGAACGGTCTCACGGGGGGAAACTTCCGGTACTCCTACATACCAATCGGCCCCGCCTGGGGTCCAAGTGTAGGCGTCGGTTGCGATGCTGAGTACGGTTGTGGCGTCGGTTTTCTGCGCCCATTCCATTGCGGTTTCCAAATCCGACAGACTCTCGCAGTGGCGGGCATGAGCGCCCATTGCCTCGGCATGTTTGACGAAGTCGACGTGCCGGGGATTGGCCTTGTCCACCACGCGGCAGTCCGTTAGCAGATTGTTGAAGCTCGCACCGCCCATGCCGGTCTGCAGTCGGTTGATGACGCCAAATCCGCCGTTATCACAGACCACGACGATCATCTTGTGCCCCGTCAGGACCGATGAGTGGATGTCAGAGTTCATCATCATATATGAACCATCGCCTACCATGACGATCGGCGTTCCATTGCCGCCCATTGCCATTGCGTGGCCCCAGCCGCCGGCAATTTCGTAGCCCATGCAGGAATAGCCGAACTCGCAGTCAAAGGTATGGGGCGACTTGCAGCGCCAGTTCTTGATTGTCTCCCCTGGCAGACCACCCGCAGCAGTGACCATCACGTCGTCAGGATTTGCCATCCTGTTCACAACGCCAACTATTTGAGCGTAGCTAGGGACCTCTTGATTGGTTGGTGCCTGGCCTTTGTCAAGGAGCCTGTTCCAGTCTGCGTAGAGCCTTTGTGCGGTTTCCAGTCTTTTCGCAGGGGCTTTGTAGTCCCCAAGTCTCGCATCAATGTCATTTATGGATTCAAGCGCGTCACCTACCACTGGATGGGCGCGATGCTTCATTGCGTCGAAGCGTGCGGCATTTATGTTGATGAACCGCGCGTCCAAGGGGAAGGTCGTCCAGGAGCCGGTCGTAAAGTCCTGCATCCGAGTGCCGATTGCGATGACCACATCGGCGGTTTCCGAGAGTTCACGCGCCGCTTCAGTGCCCTCGATTCCCATCGGGCCCACATAGACTGGGTCGTCGTGTACCACTGCGCCCTTGCCTGCGATTGTTTCGGCCATCGGGATGCCTCGCTTCGCAGCGAAGGCCGCGACGGCCTTTTCCGCACCGGAATAGCGCACGCCCCCGCCCGAGATGATCAGCGGGCTCCTGGCGGATTTCAGGACTTCGACCGCTGCGGCCACTTGATCTCGCGAAGGGCGAGGTCGAGGGATGCACCAAGTTGTATCGACAAAAAACTCTTCAGGGTAGCCGTAGGCAACTTCCTGAATGTCCTGCGGAAGGCCGATAAATGCCGGGCCACAATCCGCTGGATCCAACATCGTTGCGACTGCTTGTGGCAGCGACTGAATGATCTGGGCTGGATGCGTTATTCTGTCCCAAAAGCGCGACACGGCGCGGAAGCTGTCATTCACTGTCGTGCCGGGTGAACCGAAGTGCTCGACCTGCTGCAGCACCGGGTCGGGCAAGCGATTGGTGAATGTGTCACCACTTAGCAGTAGCAGAGGGAGACGATTGGCATGGGCAACACCTGCAGCAGTCACCATATTCGTGGCGCCCGGGCCGACGGAAGATGTCGCGGCCATGATTTGGCGACGCTTTCTTGATTTGGCATAGGCAATTGCTGCCAGAGCCATAGACTGCTCATTCTGGCCCCTCCACGTGGGCAGTCGATCCTGCACTCGTTCCAGCGCTTCGGCGAGGCAGGTTACGTTTCCGTGTCCAAAGATCCCGAAAACGCCCGCAAACAGAGGAACCCGCTCTTCATCAATCTCAGTGAACTGGCTGCACAGAAAGCGAACAACCGCCTGGGCCATTGTCAAGGTCACGGTCTTCGCCGCCATTCCCTGTTCCTCCCAAGATGCTTCACCGAGCACCTGTTGATTTGATTGTTGACAACCCAAACATTTTGAAACGAGCATTGCAATGGTAATTTGGGAGGAAGTGTTGCCAAGAATTTCCGTGCTCGGCTGTGGCCGCATCGGTCGTATGCATGCCGACAACATCGCGGCCCATCCGCGGGCAGAACTCGCTGGCGTCTTTGATGTCCATGCGCCATCCGCACAGGACGTTGCCGAAAGGCACAACGTCGAGAATTTCGCTTCGGCCGACGATGCAATCACTTCGGACATGGTTGATGGAGTTCTGATCGCTACGCCTACGTCCACGCATGTTGAGTTTCTCGAATCTTCAGTGAAGGCGCTTAAACCGGTGCTCTGCGAAAAGCCGATCGATCTATCACTTGCGCGTGTCAATGCGCTGAAAGAACGGATCGCCGGAACAGACTTGCCTATCATGCTCGGCTTCGTGCGCCGTTTCGACCCGGGTCATTCGGCTGCCAGGAACGCATCCGCAAGCGGTGAAATCGGTGAACTCCATCAGGTGATCATCACGTCCCGCGACCCAAGCATGGCACCTGATAGCTATGTCGAATCCTCAGGCGGCATTTTCCGCGATATGACCATCCACGATCTCGATCTGGCCCGATTCATGCTGGGGGAGGAAATTGCCGAGGTGTCTGCCACAGGGTCGCGACTTGTGAATCCCGAACTCATGACACGATTCAATGATTTCGACACTGTTATTGTCACGCTCGTCACTGACAGCGGCAAACAGGCTGTGATCACCAATTCACGCGAAGCCGTCTACGGCTACGACCAGCGCGTTGAACTATTTGGTTCAAGGGGTATGGTGATTTCCGAAAATCGTCGCGAAAACCTGATGACCAAGCATTTCGCCGGGTCCACCAACGTCGCTGCTCCGCTTCAGCACTTCTTCATCGAGCGCTATGGCGAAGCGTTTAACGCGGAGATCAGCCATTTCGTCGAGTCCATTGAGGGCGGTGCACCAGTTCCGGTTGGTTTTGAAGATGGGCGACTCGCGCTTCTTTTGGCAGATGCTTGCATCAAGTCGGTCGCGGAAGGCCGGAAGGTCAGGACCTGTGAGATTGGATAACAGATGTTCGGTGGTTTCGAACTGCCTATGGGCGGCACATTGAGGGGCAAATCTCTTTGGACATCTTTCACCTGTCGCCGAGAGGTCGCTGGTTGCAGTTCTCGTTGCAGCGCCCGAAGACAATCGATGCCGCGGCGGACGCACTGGCACCCCCGCTACGGAAATGGTCGGTATTGCACTTCGGAATGGAAGTGGGGTCTCAAAATTCACGGACGACTCAAATGAAATTGGTGGGCTACCTGAAAACCAGCAAAGGTTACGGCTTCCTCACCACGCCAAAATGCGAAACTCAAGGCGAAAGTAAATCGTCTTTCTGACACAGTATAGTGGTGAATCATTCCTGCGATTTCAGAAGACTTGGCGGCAAATCGCGGACTATGCGCGTTGTTTCCACGCTAAGATGTACGATCCGGCGAATGGCGGCGACGAGATCCACGGGATCGCGGAACCAGGCATTGGCGTCGTTGAGGATACCGCTCTTCCTGTCGACCGTCACCCTGTAGCGGTCGATGAACCACTCAAGCGGCGTACGACCATTGACGACGTAGTCATGGGCCCCGTCCGGAATGCCCGTGAGGCGGACATGGTCGTTGACGATCAGAACAGACCTGTCGGGTTCGCCGCGCTTGCCCGCGAAACGCATCGGCTTCCTGCCCAGCCGGAGGAGTTCCGGGGTCGGTGATTCCTCTCCGGAATGCTCGAGACCAAGCGGGAACTCCGGGCATGTCCCGTAACCGACATGCAGGTCGCCCAGCATCCGGCCCGCCGCCGCGAAGGCGTGGAAATCCTCCGCCATCGGGATCCGCGCGAGTTCCCTGGAAAGCGCATTCGGGAAGGCTTCCCGGAAGTCCGGTGCGTGCAGGACGCCATAGACGTAGTCGAATATGCTGTCCTTCGTGATCCCCGTGTCAGCGTATTGTGCCTGGAATCTCCTGAGAGTGGCATCCGTTATGTTGTCGATGCGTTCGACACCTTTGGACGGTCCGTCGCCGGCTTCCGCAAACAACCCGGCTTCGTCGAAGACACCTCCCGCGCCCGCCGAAGCGCCACCGGGGGAAGCACTGGCCGAACTCAAGGAAGTGAAGGTCCGGCATCCGTTCGGTGAGGAGGGCCGAAAAAGGCTTCGTTGCCCCGATTCCCGGGACGCAGATCGCCCTGTTCGCTTGTGGAATTGGGAAGATTCTGTCCAGTTGATACTTCCGCTGGGCGAATATGTAGTCGGAATAGCAGTGCTGCTTGACGAATGGCCGGTACTGAACAGTCCGTGTGTTAGCCGTCGAGAATTCGGCTTTCCTTCCACGCCTGAGGCTGTCCTTGAGTGTCTGGTCCCAGTGCGTATTCTTCGAATGCCTCTTAGCCGCCGCCGCCGCTTCCTTGTCGGTCGGATTCTCTCCCAGTTCCGCCAGTGCCGCCCGATAGTCCTTGATCATCAGGCGCGCGTTCTGAAGACAGGATTCACGCGAGAAGCTGTAGAGGTAGGCGTCGCGACCGGTTTTGTAGCCGTTGCTGAACAGCCTGAATATCGCGTCGTCCGCCCTTCCGGCCTTCGCCTCCTTCGACCCCAGGGGAACCAGCGTATCGAACCCGGCCTCGCGCCTGTTGATCCAGCCGTGATGCCTGTCGGGCGAAATCTCCTCCCAATCGTCAAACCCGGCGATCGATCCCGCCTCACGCACGATCCCGAGCTTCTCGTCCCTTGTCAGACAGTCGCCGATGTCCCGGTAGAGGATCCGGCAGCCCCCGCCCCTGCGCTCCGGGTTCCTGGCCAGGATCACGATCGCCACCGGCGCGCGGGAGCCCTCCCCAAAGACGTTTCCACCCTCCGCCCTGCGCAGTTCGCCAGACGTTCGTGCGTTCCCCCGAAGGTTCAGGACATGCACCGAGGTGAACTCCTCCGCTAGACAGGCCCGGATACCCGAATCCACGTTGCCGTCGATCCAGGAGCCGTTGGTGACGAACCCGATCACCCCCTTCCCGCCGATCCGGTCGGAGGCCCAGCGGATGGCTAGCTTGTAGCTGTCGTAGAGGCTGTTCTTGTTCGTCGCCACCGAGCGCCTTGCATAGGTTGTCTCGACCCGGCCGTACAGCTTCGGGTAGCCGGGATCCTTCTTTCCCGCCTGCCAGGGAGGGTTGCCGACTATGACCGTGATGTCCCGCTTGCCCTGTTCCTCCCGACGGGTGGAGTTGTCCGCCAGCAGCGACGCCATCAAGTCGTCGCTCTCGCCCATCTGGAAGGTGTCCGTCAGGCAGATGCGTTCGAACGGCCGGTAGTCGCCTCCCGCAATCCCATGGAACGCCGCCTCGACGTTCACCGAGGCGATGTAGTATGCCAGCAGCACGATCTCGTTGGCATGCAGTTCCTCCCCATACTTCCGCTCGAGATCCGCCCTGTCGACCAGCCCCGACTGCAGCAGCCGGGCGAGGAAGGTTCCGGTGCCAGTGAATGGATCGAGGATGTGCACGCCCTCCCCACCGAGGCCGGTTCCGAACCCGTCCTCGAGGACGCTGGCCACCGAGCGCAGGATGAAGTCGACGACCTCGACCGGCGTGTAGACGATCCCGAGCTTTCTGCTGGTTTCCTCGAAGGCGTTGCGGAAGAATTTGTCATAGAGTTCGGCGACGATCCTCTGCTTCGCTTCATCCGTGCCAGCACCTTGCACACGCCGCCGGACGGACTCGTAGAACGCGTCAAGTTCCTGCACCTCCGCGTCAATGCCGGTGGGCCTGATGACGTCCAGCACCGTCTGCATGGCCCGGCTGACCGGATTGCGCCCTGTGAAGGCCTCCCCGCCGAACAGCGCGTCGAAGACCGGTCCGGTGACAAGATGCTGCGCCAGCATCTCGACCGCGTCCTCCCTTGAGACCCCGGGATTGAGATCGTCCCGGAGTTCCCTGACGAATTCATCGAATATCTCCGCGCGCACCCTGGCATCCGGATCGTCCGCGGCACTGCCCCCAGCCGTCACCAATGCCGTGATGCGCTCGATGTGCCTTCGCGCGATATTCGCGACATCCCCGGCCCATTCGTCCCAGTATTTCCGCGAGCCGCACTTCTCGACGATCTTCGCCATGATCGCAGCGGGAAGGTCTTCGAACAGACTGCCTTGTATCTGGCCGATTGTGACCGATTCATCGCCACCATTGTCGGGATCGGGTGAAGCACCCCTTCCGATTTCAGGTCCTTCAGAGACCTGCACTGGCGGTTGCCAGTCTGACAGGGAAACAATCGACAGATGCTTCGGGCTTTGGCCCATCTCGATACGGTTCAGTTCAGCATCGAAGCCCTCGTCATGGCTACGGATGGCATTCAGCAGCTGCCAGACCTTTCGCCAGCGTTCGTTGTCGTCAAGCGCATCTGTGGCCTTCGCGCCCGGCGCCACCACAACCGGCAGGATGACGTAGCCCATCTCCTTGCCCTCTGTCTTTCGCATGACCCGCCCGACAGCCTGGACAACCTCGATCTGGCTCTTCCGAGGGTGCATGAACAGGATACCGTCCAGCGATGGCAGGTCGACACCCTCGGTCAGGCAACGGGCATTGGTCAGGATCCGGCATTCATCCTCTTCGGACGCATCGAGCCAAGCCAGTTCGTTGGCACGTCTTGAGGCATTGAAGGTACCGTCGATGTGCCGGGCCGAAGCATCATGCTCCGGCAGCGGACTGCTCCCGTTCGTTTCCAGATCCAGATCCCGGTACTTCCCGGCCAGATCGCCGAAAAGTCTCGCCACCTGCTTGGATGCGTTGATGGTCTTGCAGAATGCGATGGCCCGGCGCATGGGCAGGCGCTCCGCTTCGGCAAACGCTTCCTGATCCGCCTTGGCCAAGGCCCGCCAACAGCCGATCATCAGGGCCGTGTCATCGAGTTGCAGACCCTCCTCGAGACTGGAAGCGTAACGGGCAAGGACTTTCGCGGCCACACTTTCGGAAATCGTCAGAACGATGACCCGATAATCGGCGAGCAGGTTTTGCTCGATCGCCGCTTCGAATCCGAGCTCGTAGAGAATCGGCCCGTAGAGATCTTCGTCATCCATGGAATAGAGCGCCGCAGCCAGATCGCCAGCGCGGGTACGCGCACTCTCCGCATAGACCTTCGGTGTCGCGGTCATATACAGCCGCCGTGCTGCCCGAATGCGATTGTCGTCATGTATCCGCGTGAAGTTCGAGGGATCCTCGTCCTTCAGTATGGCTCCGGCTGTTCGGTGTGCCTCGTCGCAGACCGCAAGGTTGAATGCGGGCAGGCCATGCTCCCGCTGGGCGGTTTCGATGACATGCGATGATTGATACGTGGCAAAGACCACGGTCATTACCTCCGCCGCCATGGAAGACGCACGCTCTGCCAGTTTCGCCGCATCGGTCGTCGCCGGCCAGGCAAGGTCCAGCGCATCCATGTCAATGCTGTCATCCCCACCCCCCTTCAGCTTCCCGACCTGTGAATCGGAGCAAACGGCAAAGACCCGCATCCTGACTTCCGTATCCCTGGCCCAAGCATGGATGGTCTGCGACATCAGCGCCAGCGACGGAACCAGTTAGAGGACGCGCCCGCCCTCGCCCGACAGCCGCTCGGCGACCCGCAGTGCGGTCAGCGTCTTGCCCGTGCCGCAGGCCATGACAACCTTGCCGCGACTGCCCTCGCCCGCGAGGCCCGCCGCTATCCGGTCGACCGCCTCGATCTGGTGCGGCCGGAGAGCCGGAGGGCCGCCGATCCGAACCTCCTCTCCTTCGCTGGTGACGAACCGCGACCAGTCGATCGGGCTGGCCCTGAGGCTGTGGATGCCGATTCGGGTTACCGGAACCGCCTGCTTGCGCAGCGTCGCCTCGACGTTCGCCGACCAGTCCGCCCCTGTCGTGTCAACGAAGATCCGGCGCGTGAAGTCCGCCGTCGACGAATCGCTGAGGAAGGAATCGATCTCCTTTTTTGGGATACGGCTTCCCGGTGCCCTGAACTTGCACTGGATGGCCGCGAATCCGCCATCGACGCATTCGGCGACAAGATCGATGCCGGTGTCACTTTTCGGATCGCCGCACGACGCTGCCCAGTCATCATGATGCCAAACCTTGCTGAACTGCAGGCGCTGCTCCGGATCGTGCCTGAAAAAGGCGAGGCATAGACGCTCGAAAGACTTTCCGGCCTCATGAGCCCTTGAGAACAGGCTTTCGGCCATCTCCTGACGCCAGCGGTCAAGTATGGCGTCTATCGTCTGGTTTGGCATTGAATCACTGCGCTTCTCTTCCAGGTCGTTAAGGTCACGTCTATTGTCAGCGGAGCCGCAATTCCAGATTGAAGTGAGATTCATCTGTTTGTGCCATTTTCGGACATATATGTCTTCAGTTCCCTCTATTTCCCGCACTCAAGAAGGTCGAAATCCTGATTTCGCACTCCATGCACGGAATTTTTTCGCGAGCGAAGCAGATGCCACAAAGACTCCCGCCACTTCCACTCCGAATCGTCCCCAACTGTGCTTGAATACCCACGCAAATCACGCTCTGTATCCGCAATGAGACACCTGTGTACTCACTTTCCCTTGTTCAGTTGTTCGATCACCAATGAAAGTCGACAAGTGCAGGAAGGCCTGTTGATTCGGAATCCAAATCTCCACCTATCTTCAGCGGATTTCGCGAATGACAGACTGGTGCGGATTTTCGCGGGGAACATTCCCTTCGCTGGACACAAAGGCTAAGCAGCTCCCGAATACTGACACTTCTGATGCAGAGCGAAAAATTCTCTGGACAGCTGACCAAACATTGCTGTAGTTGTGTCCAGTGTTCCGGCGTAGCTCAGCGGTAGAGCAGTTGACTGTTAATCAATTGGTCGTAGGTTCGATCCCTACCGCCGGAGCCAATAAAAACAAGAACCTACGCAAAATTTCTGGAAGCCCGAATGCAACCGGGCCACCATGGATTCACCGGCGGAACCCCGAGACCAGTCATTCTCTGTCGATATGGGAAAGCATATGAAACGACTCGCGAGCGAATCGACAGAGGGGCAGACAATGACAGAGAACGGAAAGGGTTGCCCAGTCGAAAGGGCGGATAATCAGAGGGCTTGACGAAAGCCCGGCGAGAGGACACATTCAGGGCATGGACTGGGTAACAACCCTCACTCTGGGCGGAACCGTGATCGGGACTGGAATCGCCCTCGCCGCGACCATAGTTCCTGGGATGCGTGAGCTGCGCCGCGCCATCGGCGGCCTGCATCGCGACATTGGCGAGTTGCGCGAGCGCATGGCGCGCCTTGAGGGACTGTTCCAGGGATTCACGGGCAGGGGCAATGAAGCTCCAGGCCACCCCGCCGAATAGACCCAGCACGCGAGGGCTTTCCTGGGACAGCGCCGCTTTCTGCGGCTCGCTGTGTCATTCTCGCGTCTCTCGGGCATGCCGAAGGCGCCGGGACATGCCCGGCAATGGACAAACCCTGATGCCCCATCGCTTGCGGTAACGCGGCAGGAAAACAGTAAGGGTTGCCCAGCAAAGAGGGCGGACAATCAGAGGGCTTGACGAAAGCCCGGCGAGAGGACACATTCAGGGCATGGACTGGGTAACAATTCTCACTCTGGGCGGAACCGTGATCGGGACAGGAATCGCCCTCGCCGCGACCATAGTTCCAGGGATGCGTGAGTTGCGCCGCGACATCGGCGGCCTGCATCGGGACATTGGCGAGTTGCGCGAGCGCATGGCGCGCCTTGAGGGACTGTTCCAGGGATTCACGGGCAGGGGCAATGAAGCTCCAGGCCACCCCGCCGAATAGACCCAGCACGCGAGGGCTTTCCTGGGACAGCGCCGCTTTCTGCGGCTCGCTGTGTCATTCTCGCGTCTCTCGGGCATGCCGAAGGCGCCGGGACATGCCCGGCAATGGACAAACCCTGATGCCCCATCGCTTGCGGTAACGCGGCAGGAAAACAGTAAGGGTTGCCCAGCAAAGAGGGCGGACAATCAGAGGGCTTGACGAAAGCCCGGCGAGAGGACACATTCAGGGCATGGACTGGGTAACAATTCTCACTCTGGGCGGAACCGTGATCGGGACAGGAATCGCCCTCGCCGCGACCATAGTTCCAGGGATGCGTGAGTTGCGCCGCGACATCGGCGGCCTACATCGCGACATTGGTGGTCTGCATCGCGACATTGGCGAGTTGCGCGAGCGCATGGCGCGCCTTGAGGGACTGTTCCAGGGATTCACGGGCAGGGGCAATGAAGCTCCAGGCCACCCCGCCGAATAGACCCAGCACGCGAGGGCTTTCCTGGGACAGCGCCGCTTTCTGCGGCTCGCTGTGTCATTCTCGCGTCTCTCGGGCAGGTCGAAGGCACCGGGACATGCCCTGCAATGGACAGGCCAGTCCCCGGCTGCCTGCGGCAACGCGGCAGATGCCTTTCGCCGCCCTTTCACAGGCGCTTCGCCAACACTGCCGCCCACCGCGCTCTGTTGGCTTATATTCGGATCGAAAATGGCATGACCCAACATATGGGGGCTGCCATCCATGGGCACTCGGGCTGGTATCAACTCCAGGAACAACATCTCATGTCAATTCTCGAATTGATCGACTCCCTGGGGTACCAACCTCACAGGCCTCGGTTCCTGGGCAACAGAATGAACTCCCACGGACTGTTGAATTCCCCTACACGTACCTCAATGACCGTAGGACCAGCGTGCCGCATGCCTTCCCTGAGACGCATTCGCAGTTCATCCGGTGTCTGCGCCCGCAGACCCTGGGCACCGAAAGCCTCGGCAAATCTGACAAAATCCGGATTTGAAAGCTCCGTGGCGATATATCGACCTTGGTAACGGTCACGCTGCAATCCGCGGACGTTTCCGTAGTGGCCGTCCACAAAGATGATCGTAGTCAGAGGAATTCCGTGTAGGACAGCCGTCGCAATTTCATTCAGCGTAAAGAGAGCTCCACCATCGCCGCAGAAATTCACCACCGGTACGTCATTGCGGGCGTAGGCGGCACCAAGAGCGGTTGCGTAACCGTAACCCAGCGTCGCCTGGTATCCTGGCGTGATCAGCGTGCGTGGTTGATAGACGGGATATCCGAACCGCCCAACATAGCCCATCTGCGTGATCTCATCGACAAGAATTCCATCCCGCGGAAGCTCCGCGCGAATTGCCGCAAGCCAGCCAAGCTGCGCAGCAAGCCTGCTTTCGACTTTACGTCCAATGTGGGCCTTCTCGGAAAGAACGGTCCTATACCAGTCACGATTCGGCGATTCCCTGTATTCAAGCGCCGACAACAGCAGGGGCACAACTTTCCCGAGGTCTGCGCAAATTCCAACTGTTGGACTGGCGATGCGACCCAATTCGTCGGAATCAAGAGTGACGTGCAGGATCTTTAGATTTTCATCCATACCCCAATCATTGAGCTGGGTCTGAAGGCGTGTGCCCAGCCCGATCACCAAGTCCACCTTTGGCCAAAGAGCGTGTGCAACAGGCATGGTTATGCACATCTCATTCTCGACAGTTAACACGCCATGTCCATTACGAAATGCCACGACTGGCGCCCCCGTAACTTCCGAAAGGCGCGTGACGCCCGAAGAGACATCGAGCGCGCCGCCTCCGACCACAATGAGGGGGGATTTTGCCGCCGAGATGAGTCTGGCCGCTTCCAATATCGCGTCGGAATCAACCTGTGGTTGCTGGGCGGACTCAACTGCCGCAATCTCATCAATTCCAGTATCCGCACTCCAGAGGTCCATTGGAATGGGCTGCCCAACCGGACCAGGTGCACCCGACAGAAGTGCCTGCCATGCCGAGCCAATATCTACGGCCGCAGACTGTCCATGACTCACCGGGATAGTGGTCTTCGTCAACCTTTCCATGATTCCCTGGAGATCCGGGATTTCATGCAGGACGCCAAATCCCCTGCCCTGCGCTGCCAAGGGAATATCGCCCACCAACGCCATGATCCTGGCATTCACCGATAGCGCGGTTGAAAGCCCGGCAGAGGAGTTCAGGAATCCCGAACCCGCCACTACCGCATAGGCCTGCGGTCTACCGGTTGCCAGAGCCGCACCCGTGGCCATGTATGCGGCGCCCTGCTCATGGCGCGTGTGGATAGCCCGAACTCTGTCCTGTCGCCCGTAGACCGCATCAAGAAAGGGATCGAGTTGCAGGCCGGGAAGACAGAAAATGCTGTCGATTCCGTTCATGGCAAGCGATTCCACAGCGAATTCCGCAACCGATAACGACACTGTTGTACCTCCTATTTCACCAAATGACCCGAATGAACCAGCCGCTCCAATGCCCAACCACGCCGCAGCATATCCTGGAATATAGCATGGCGTTACCAGCCGATTCGAGGCTTCACCAGTTCGTCGAGTATCTTCGCCGGTGACCAGGAACGTTCAACCCTGCACCGCCTCAGTGAATTCAAAAGGTACACGCTGGCAGTCGGAACCCAGCAGTCGCACGATTCAAAAGGCCAGGCCATTCCAATGCGATGGCTGTTTGCGCCGTTGCGCAGGATCATGACAGGTCTTTCCGACACTTGCAAAGCTCCGAATCAGAGATCGGGCGGTCCTCTCCTGCACTGGAGTATCAGACAGTGTGGCCGCATCATGTCATGTGGAAAGGGCACACATACACCCTGCGTCGTCCCACCGAGGTCAATGTTGGTCAAGCCGTCAAATTCGAGATGCACTGACTTCTTGCCAATGCCGTTTGATCATCTGGCACTGGCGGCGGATTACAGCCTGTCCCTTTCGTCCAATCTACCGAAATCAATTCGGGGACACCCCGACAATAAGGGTCGAACGGTCGGCATTGTCCTTGCCTTGAGCGCGGATCACGATAAGCCTGATCCCCTTGGTAAGTTCGCCCGGCCAAATCGCAGGCTACACGGAGGTAAACTCGAAACCGCCCAAATCCATTCTCAGGCAGCGAAGCATTCGACCCACAATCACCACAGACCAGCGTCGTCAGTCGACAATGAATGCCGCGAGAGGCATAGGTTCTCTTGCAGGAAACGTATAAGCGAACAACCAGGTCCTATCGCGAGTGGCGGATCAGGTAAGGCGTGCAATTCAGGAGCCATCGTATGACAGAGAGGCCGAACTTTCTGTTCTTCATGACCGACCAGCAGAGGGCGGATTGGCTCGGCTGCTACGGTCACCCAGTCGTCCGCACTCCGAACATCGACGCCATCGCCGATCAAGGCACCCGCTTCACGGATTTTCATGTCGCCTCGCCTGTCTGCATGCCGAATCGAGCTTCCTTCATGACAGGGCGAATGCCCACCTTGCATGGGCTTCGCTACAACGGGTGCTACCTGCCAACCACAGCAAATACCTTTGTCGATGTCCTCAGGGCCGCTGGCTATGACACAGCCGGAATTGGAAAGAGCCATCTCCAGCCGTTCACTGGTCAGCTTCCTCGCCATCTCCCTGAAGCGGACTCCAGTCGGCCCCGCCTGATCGAAGAAGCCTGGAAAGACAGCCCCGGCGATCATGGACGGGAAGGACCCGAGAGATACGTAGGCGGACAACGCTACGAATTCGAAGAACCCTACTATGGGTTTGACCATGTTGAAATTGTAACCCGCCACGGCGACCGGTGCGGCGGTCACTACGAGCAGTGGCTCAGGTCGCAGCGCAATGACTGGCAGACCCTTTGGGACGATTCAAACGAACTGCCACATAGCTATTCCTGCCCGCAGGCCTATCGAACCCCGGTGCCGGAGGAACTCTATCCAACAACCTGGGTCGCGGACAGGGCAATCGACTATCTATCTGATGAAGCCCGTAGGGACGCACCATTCTTTGCCTTCGTTTCGTTTCCCGACCCACATCACCCGTTCAATCCGCCGGGGCGTTATTGGGACATGTACTCTCCCAACCAATTTGAGCTTCAGTTGCCATATGAAGCGCACCGCAATCCACCGCCTCCGCTGCAGTGGATGGAACGAAACCACCGCGATGGAGGTGGGCAGTTCTCCAAGCAGACGGCAATGCGAGCGAACGATAGGGATATCCGGGAGGTTATGGCGCTGACTGCCGGAATGATCACCATGATTGATGATCAGATCGGTCGTGTCATGAATGCGCTGAGACAAAGTGGTCTCCATGAGCAAACAGTCGTTTGCTTCAACTCCGATCACGGGGACTACTTGGGCGACTTCGGTCTCCTGCTGAAGGGCGCGATGCCATTTCGATCGATCACGCAAGTACCAATGATCTGGTCCGATCCGGCGGACCGGACCTGCCGCGTCGCCGGAACCATGGCTTCGACGATCGACATTGGTGCCGCCGTCCTTGACCGTGCGGGACTCGCACCCTTTCGGGGAATCCAGGGCGCAAGTTTCCTTCCAACAGTTCGAACCTGCTGTACTCACCGCGATGAGTTGTTAATCGAATTCAACGATAATGCCGCCCGAATCGGATTCGAGACCCCGGCCCGCGTCCGAACCCTTCGAACGAAATTCTGGCGGTTCACGATCTACGCCGATGAGAGTTGGGGAGAACTCTACGACCTCAAGCTGGACCCGAACGAGACCGAGAACCTTTGGGACTGTCCTGATCACCGTGACATTCGCGGTGAGTTGGCACTGCGGTTGAACCATCATCTCGCAAGGCAGATTGATGAGAGTCCACGATCGGCGCGGTTCGCTTGAGGAACCCGATTGCGCGTCGTAAACCAGTTCGCGGCGTCCAAGGGAGGCTCCTTGCACTCACCACCCTGGCTTCGATCAGGAGGCGGCCCGGCAGGATGTCACCAGCGAACAAGTCTCCACGCTTATCCCCCCCAATGGTCCCTGACGTCAGCGGTGACCACCCGCACCACTGGCTGTCCAACAGAGGTTCCTGCACGCTCATGGTCCCTGGGGTGTAGTCCGCCGCTCTTGGCATCTCTTGCTGGTTACCGGAACTTCCAGCGGGTGTTCCATGTCCAACCTGTTGATATCGAACGGAACTCCTGCATTTTTTGGGAGTCGATTCCCGGACAGCCGTTCCCGTAAGTCGCGCGGCGGAGGGTCTGGATGCCTTCCGCAGGCGATGCGTTGAAATTCCGAAAGGCTCAATTACGAGCGAGGCCGACTTACCATCACAATGAATGCACGGATCATGGTGGAATACCTGAATTCCGTAGCGGATTCCCGCCATCATCCTGAGCGAGGCAGGGCGTGCGTGAAAGCGCATCCGCCGACGACCCAATTCCGACCCATCGAAGCTCCCGCGAAGAACCGTCGAGGGCATTCAGGCCATACCGGGGAGGTGGGCCCGGAATGAGTTCAGGCCCCGTCCGGGGCGCTGGACTGGTTCCCTACCTTCTTGACCGGGGAAATCCGGAGGATTCGAGCCACTCCCGAACCGAACCCGCACCTGCCTTTGCTGCGAGGACTCATTCGGCAAACCGGGACAGAACATTGCGCGTGATGCGGTCCACCTGCAGGTCTCTTCGCTTCAGACCCATCACCCATTCGCAGGTGGCGGCCGTGAAGACCTCTCCCTTGCCCCTCGGCCAACTCACAATCATTCCACTGCCACGCACCGATCGGTCGAGGGTCCGAGGCGTCACCTCACCGTAGAGCGACTGCGCCTTCCAAGCCGTTCCGCTGTCGCCAATATACAGTGTCTCGCCCCAGACACGGTGGTCTGCTTCCAGATTCGTGCCCAGACCGACCCCGAGTATCACGATGTCTTCGGAGGCACCGCCCTTGCCTGTCGGAAACGGTAGCCCACCCCGCACCACATGGTCGAGCCCATCGACCTCGTAACCGAATATCCGCGACGCCGCGCCAAGTACGTCACCATACCCAACATGCGCATTCTCGAAGGCCCAGTGCTCAGGTCGGTATATGGTGAATCCACCCGATCCTCTGCCAACACAGTTCCCGAGGCCCGCATAGACGCCTTCAAGTCCGTTGACACCAAATGTCCGCGCACCGGGAAATCCAATCTCGGGGATTTCCCAAGCGCCGGTCAATAGATGTTGGTCGGAGGTTCCCATCACCGGATCATCACTGGTTGCGAAATACTTATGGCAGACCTGGCGGCGACCCGCGTCTTCGATCCGTACCTGCCAGATGAAGTTACCCGCAAAGCGAGCGGCGCACCCCCCCGCCTCGATCCAATGATCGACAGACTCGCGCATCGGGCGGCTCCAGTACTCGTCATGGCCAACAAACACGGCGCAGCGGTACCCGTCAAGGAGCTCCGGTTCCGCATCAAGGTCGTGAAGAGTCGCAATATCAAAGTGGAACCCCGCGGCCTCGGCCCAGCGTGCGAAGTGACGCTCATAGCTCGCCCAACCCGCCGAAGCGTACTTCTTCGAATATCCGTAGGAATAGGCCCATTCCATATACGGATAGCGGACCATCCCGCCAGGTTGTGGAGAGACTTCCGGCAACGACCGTGGCGCACCTTCGGGCAGCTTGCAGAACCCCCGCGTCCAGGGACGCTCTGTGGACAGCACAGGTGAGAACCGGTTGCCATCAGGGCCTGTGATACCCTCGTAGGCATTCGACCCGCCCCAGCAATTGTATGCGACCCAGGTGCCAGTTGCACAGAAAAGCATGACGGGCCCGGTTCGGACACCTCGTTCGGGGCGCACAATGATGAGGTGGTGCTCCTCCACCTTTTCGTTGTGCCGTTCCGCTCGCATCGTGATCAGGTAGGCTCCGGGTCGCCAGCCTTCGGGCACCGTGAATTCATAGGCGACAGGCCAGCCACAGCCAACAGCAGAGCAGTCCCGAGGCGTATCACAGTGCTTGCCCACGAGACCAACCTCTGTCAGAACCACTTCATAGTCCGCTCCGTCGCGTCCGATCTCGAGATCCCAATGATCCGCAGTCGTGCTGACGTGAAGACCGACAGTGTCTCGGGGCCGGTAGGTGAAGCGGTCGGTATATCCCCATATCTCCAGAACAGCTTCGTCCCAGGCCGGGCCGATATAGTAGTTGTCGAGGACATGTCGCGCTCGCGATTGCGTGCGGGGCGCCGGCCTGGAAGGAGCCTGTGCGTCCAGGGCGATCAAGGAGTCGGTGAGCATCGCAGGATCCCGGAATCTGGTCCGCCGCAACCTTGCCTCTTGTGGGCAGCGGGATCAATGCCCGCAAGTCGGCATGATCCCTCTTTTGTCACATCCCTTTCCCGCGTAACTTTGTGGCACTCGGTAAAGGATTGGCGATGACCACGATAGCCGCGAACGGGATAGAAATCGAGGCCGAGCGCCACGGCCCCTCGTCCGGACAGCCAATTCTCCTGATCCGGGGGCTTGGGTCACAGCTGATCCACTGGCCGCGCCGTATGGTCGATGGATTGATCCGGAGAGGCTTTCAGGTAATCGTATTCGACAACCGCGACAGCGGACTGTCCAAGAAATTCGAGGCGGCCGGAATTCCTGACATTGCGGCGCTTAAGGCGGATCCAGGCGAGGGACTGCCCGTGGACCCTCCCTACACGGTCAGCGACATGGCCCGCGATGCCGTCGGCGTACTCGACGCCTTTGGAATCGAAACGGCGCATGTGCTGGGAGTTTCAATGGGGGGAATGATCCTTCAGGCCCTGGCATACGAATTTCCCGAGCGGGTGCGGTCCGCCACAATCGTGGCGTCATCGAGTGGCTCTCCTGATCTACCACCGCCTTCGCCGGAGATTGAGGCGCTGCTGCTGTCGGAGCCCGACGGCCCGGGACGGGAAGCCTACGTCGCACATACGCTGAATTGTGACCGGATCTGGGGCAGTCCGGGCTATCCGTTCGATGAAGATGAGCGAAAGGCCTTGATCAAGCGTGCCTACGACAGGTGCCATTGCCCTGCGGGCGTCGTCCGGCAATATGCGGCCGTCATCGCGTGTCGACATGGCTTTGCCGACATTGAGCGCATCGCATCACCCACGCTCGTAATTCACGGCGCGGACGATGCCTTGCTGCCCAGCGCACACGGGAAGGACATCGCGGCCCGCATACCAGGGGCCAATCTCGTCCTGGTGCCAGGCATGGGTCATGATCTGGAAGGCGGGATACCGGACATAATCGTCGGGCACCTGACGCTCCTGGTGAAACCAACGAACGGCGAAACACCATGACCGCTGACGCATCGCAGTTCACAAACCTTGCGCCCGAATTCCCTCCATGGCGTCAGGGTACGGATGCGCCGGCACCGCTGCGGTTCCACAGCATAAGGGCGTCAGCGGCTTGGGTCGATTGCCATGGGCAAACGACAGCGAAGCCTGCTACCTGCCCACGATGTCCCAGGCGGTCGACCCGTTCTTTGCAGACATCGAATGCGATTTCGCCGATCGCACGGGCGGGTCCAGCCTCCATTCGATAAATTGGCAGCTCGGCTTCCTGGCGGAAGTGCAGGAGGGCAACCATCTGGAAGTGAACATGGTCCTGCCGGATCGGCACCGAATGCGGTTGCATGTGCCGCACATGCTCTGACACTCGGAAAGCGCCGGACAGGCGGCGACAGGGCAACGGATTCCTGTTCATGTGGAACCCTCTGCGGGGAGCGTAACGGAGAGGCCTGAAAGATCTGCGGATTCGGCATCGGCAGTTTTAGCAGCGCATTCCGGACTCTCCCTTTCCGCAACGGTCGAACAGGGACTGACCTTGGGCCGATGACCGGACAACCGCATATCGTGGACCGTGATCCGCAATTCCATTGCGTGGCAATTCGAACTGCGCATAGACTGTGCATCATTACCGTGCGGTAAGGCACGCACCTTCGAGAGAGGTTGGTAAACCAGCTTGCAGCAGCTCGCACGCATCGTCGCCTTACGCCTTGCGATCGGGGCCTTGACGCTGATTGTCATTTCCCTGATCGTCTTCTTCTCGCTTGAACTGATGCCGGGGGATGTCGCGCAGGCGATCCTCGGCCAGGCCGCCACACCGGAAACCGTCGCGGCGCTTCGCGGGA
Organism: Paracoccaceae bacterium; assembly: GCA_965203605.1. Classification (GTDB taxonomy): domain Bacteria; phylum Pseudomonadota; class Alphaproteobacteria; order Rhodobacterales; family Rhodobacteraceae; genus JAPOUP01. The sequence continues at coordinate 2,253,723 of OZ241902.1, forward strand.
AGCTCGGGTTGAACCTGCCTCCCTGGGAACGTTACCTCAATTGGCTGACAGGTATTCTTCAAGGTGACTTTGGCGAAAGCCTTGCCAACAACCGGCCAATCCTCGGACTCATTTCCTCCCGTCTGGGCAACACGGTGTTCCTCGCATGCTACTCCGCGGCGATCGCGGTGCCGCTGGCGCTGGCGCTCGGAATTCTCGCCGCGCTCTACCGAAACACTTCCTTCGACCGCGGGACCAACATCGTGACGTTGAGTTTCATCTCCTTTCCTGACTTTTTCGTCGGCTACCTTCTGGTCTTCCTTCTGGCCAAAACCGGCCTCTTTCCGTCGCTTGCCAATATCCCTCCCGATACCAGCCTGGGCGAAGCGCTCTATCGTACGTTTCTGCCGGCATTGACGCTCACACTAGTCGTCACGGCCCACATGATGCGGATGACGCGAGCCGCGATCATCAACCTGCTGGCGAGCGCCTATATCGAGATGGCGCGGCTCAAAGGCCTCTCCCCACGTGTGATCATCCTTGTCCACGCCCTTCCCAACGCCCTGTCACCAATCATCAACGTCGTTGCGCTCAACCTGGCCTATCTCATCACCGGCGTCGTTGTGGTCGAGGTGGTCTTTGCCTATCCCGGTCTCGGCCAGTTGATGGTCGATTCAGTATCCAAGCGGGACATTCCGGTCGTGCAGGCCATCAGCCTAATATTTGCCGCGGCCTACGTCCTTCTGAACCTGACGGCAGATGTCCTGTCGATGCTCTCGAATCCGCGTATCATGCATCCGAGGTAATTGTGGCAGAGCTATGGGTGACAATCAGATCTGCGCCATGGACAGCTAAATTCGGGCTTACCGTAATCGCGCTCTACGTCGCCGTTGCGGTATTGGCGCCAGTGATAGCTCCATTTGGAGAACGTGAGATCGTCGGTGCGCAATACCAGTTCTGGAGCAGGTCCCATCCGCTCGGCACGGACAACCTCGGCAGGGACATGCTTTCGAGAATGATCTATGGCGCCCGCAATACCGTGGGAATTGCCCTGATGACAACAGCGCTGGCGTTTCTTGTCGGCTGCATTCTGGGAATGACAGCAGCGGTGGTCGGCGGCTGGCTCGACCAGGTGCTCTCGCGTTTCAACGACATGCTGATGGCGATCCCGGGACTGATTTTCGCGATGCTCCTGCTCACGATCTTCGGCACATCGATTCCAAGCCTGATCTTTGTGATTGCGGTGGTCGACATGACCCGCGTGTTCCGGCTTTCACGCGCCGTTGCCGCGGATATTGTCGTGATGGATTATATCGAGGCGGCACAACTGCGTGGCGACCGCATCCCGCGTCTCATATTGAGGGAAATTCTGCCCAACGCGTCGGCACCGCTCATCGCGGAGTTCGGTCTGCGCTTCGTTTTCGTGTTCCTCTCGATTTCGGCTCTCTCGTTCCTTGGCCTCGGAATCCAGCCCCCGACCGCGGATTGGGGGTCCATGGTGCGGGAGAATGCAACGCTGATGACCTACGGTGACATCACACCGCTGATTCCAGCCAGCGCGATCGCGCTGCTGACGGTCGCGGTGAACTTCGTCGTCGACTGGAAGCTCTACATTGCAAGCGGTCTGAAGGAATGAGCCCATGACCGAAACCATGCTGACGATGCGCGGTCTTTCGATCGAAGGAAGGACAGAAGGAGGCTGGAGCAAAATCGTTCGTGGAATCGACCTCGACCTGATGCGCGGTGAGGTTCTTGGGCTCATCGGTGAGTCCGGTGCGGGGAAATCGACGCTGGGGCTGGCCGCGATGGGGTTCGTGCGCGACGGATGCCGCTTTGCCGACGGGTCGATCCAGTTCGATGGCGAAGAGTTGATCACAGCCGATCAAGGGCTGCTCCGCCGCCTTAGGGGCTCCCGCATTGCCTATGTCGCGCAATCGGCCGCTGCGAGTTTCAACCCGGCGCACAGGCTTGTCGACCAGTATTGCGAAACCCCGGTTCGACACGGACTCCTGAGCCGAACGGAGGCAGAGAAGCGGGCGCTCGAACACTATCGCCAGATGCATCTGCCAGAGCCGGAAACCATCGGATTCCGCTATCCGCATCAGGTCTCCGGCGGGCAGTTGCAGCGCGCAATGACCGCAATGGCGATGGCCAGCCGCCCCGACCTCATCATCTTCGATGAACCGACGACCGCACTCGACGTGACAACCCAGATCGAGGTGTTGGCCTCAATCCGCGAAATTGTCGAACTCCATGGTACGGCGGCGATCTACATCACCCACGATCTCGCGGTGGTCGCCCAGATGGCCAACAGAATCAAGGTTCTGCTTCGCGGTGACGAAGTCGAGGAAGCGGAAACCAGAAAAATGCTGGCCGACCCGCGGAAGGATTACACGAAATCGCTGTGGGCGGTTCGTACCTTCCGCCGGGAGGAACAGGCCATCCCCTCTCCGGGCACCCAACCAGTGATCGAAATCAGGAATGTCGATGCTTCTTACAGTGCCCAGAAGATCCTGCACAGCGTGAGCTTCGACATCCATGCCAGACATACGGTTGCCGTGGTAGGTGAATCCGGATCTGGCAAGTCCACGGTGGCGCGGGTCGTCACAGGTCTGCTTGCGCCCATGAGGGGCGAAGCGCTCCTTGACGGCCAACCGCTGCCGAAACGTTTTCGTGATCGCTCGAAGGACCAGCTTCGCCAGATTCAGATGATCTATCAGATGGCAGATACGGCGCTCAATCCCAAGAGCCGGATTCGCGAGATCATCGGCTATCCCGCCAGATTCTATCTCGGACTTAGGGGCCGCGCACTCGACGAGCGCGTCCGGCAAATCCTCTCAATGATCGGGTTGGAGCCTGATGAGTTCATCGACCGAATTCCCGGCGAGTTGTCAGGCGGTCAGAAGCAGCGGATAGGCATCGCGCGCGCGCTCGCGGCGGAGCCGAAGTTCATCATTTGCGATGAGGTGACCAGCGCCCTTGATCAGATTGTTGCCGAGGGAATCCTGCGTCTGCTGGATCGGCTCCAGTCTGAACTCGAACTTGCCTACATGTTCATCACCCACGATCTTGCCACGGTCCGTGCGATCGCGGACGGCGTTGTGGTTATGAAGTCAGGACAGGTGGTCGAACAAGGCAGCAAATCGCAGGTGTTTTCGCCACCACATCATCCCTATACCGATCTCCTCCTCAGTTCCGTACCGGAGATGGATGCGGACTGGCTGTCGAATGTGCTCGCGTCGCGAGGTGGACGACTGGACCTGTCCGCTGGGAACTAGTCCGGACCAGCGGACGAGCAGCAGTCCTCGACGGCGGGTACCAGGGTCTCGCAGGCAGATTCGCAGGCCACTTCATCCGCAGGTCGCAGCCATCGGGACGCTTAGACCTGACGCTGGAACCGGGACTTTCCTGAACTCCCCCTCGGCCGACCATCGGCCAGACAGGGACGCGCAACCATTTCGGTCAGTCAACCCAACGACGGGTCGGTCAGGGCCCGGGCTCGCAGCTGTCATGACAGGGACCACTAAATCCACTTTGGCCAAAGTGTCTCCCACCTGCGAACCATATTACATTACGTGGCCTGAAGCCAGACCTTTGAAATGGAACAGTATCCAGTGTTTCCAGACCGTGCTTCAGATACCCGCCATCCCAGATCCCGAAAATTGCTTACGGGACATGTTACGTCCTTCAGAAATCCAGCTCCGCACTGACACCTCCGACATCGCCATTCCTCACCTCAGGTCCTGGTTGCGGCTCGGCCTGACTATCGCGCAACGCGTGGATGGCGGAACGCGCGAAGGGCAGGAACCGTTTCCCGTCCAGCGTGGGCCGGACACCCCGTCGTTCCAGATTGAGGAACTGAAGCTGTCCTCCGAACTTCCTGATGGGCCTGAGGGTCAGTGTCGGCCGCGAAATGTGCAATCCTTTAGAGTCCGTTGACAATCATGTTGCCGCCACTACGCCGGCCACGGGATGGATCCCCGCCGCAAAGCCCGCGTCCGTCCTGTCGTAGCGCGTCGCCACCGCCCGGAACTCCCTGGTTCTGGCGGAGAGGTTCCCGACCTGGCGCCGCCACCCGCACATCTCCCGGTCGTGCTCCCGGGGTTCCGTCCGGTTCCGCCCCGCCGGGATCACCGCCTCCACGAAAAGACGGCTGTCCGCCGCGGTGGCGCCGGGATCGGTCGCCCTGCCGGGCGGCATGGGCCCGGTCCGCGCCCACATGGCGTCGGCCGGCACCGTCCTGTCCGCATCCATCCTGTCACCCGCTCTCCTGCCTGTGCCGCCGTTCCGGCGCACATTGCGGCGGAAATGGCAGGGAACGCGCCGAATCGTAACCCAATTGTCAACAGGCCCTAGCCGAGGTGCGGAAGCTTCCCTTGTGCATGATTTCACGGAAAGCGATGAATTGGGCCAGCATCGGAGCATCTGATCGGTTTTCGATCGAGGTGTTTCAACAATTGAAATTGCAAAACTCTCTTCGCGGTTCTAGCCTCATCAACAGGTCTTGGTCGGTGGGATGCGATGAGAGTGTTCGAATCGCTTGAGGACATTGTTTCCAATGGGTTCTGCATTGGCTGCGGCCTTTGTGCGGCCGAGGCACCTGAAGCCGGAATCCGGATGATCCCCGCCACGGGTCACGAACACCTGCGTCCCCATCCTGCTCGACCTCTGACGGATAATGAGCAGCAGAGGGTTCTCGCGACTTGCCCGGGAATCAGGGTGCAGGGGCCATTCATTGGAACGTCACGAGCCGGCATGGATTCTGTTTGGGGCGAACACAGGAGGGTTGCGCGAGGCCATGCCACCGATCCCTATCTGAGGTTTCACGCATCCTCGGGCGGGGTGATGACGGCGGTGAACCGCTTTCTGCTTCGGACAGGTGAGGTCAGTTTCGTCCTTCAGACGAAGCCCGATCCGGGTAGTGCTTTGGGTACAGTCGCCGCGGTCTGCCGCGATGAAGACTCGCTGATGCTTGCCGGGGGATCACGTTATGCAAGCAGTGCGCCGCTGGCAGCGGTTCGGTCGGCACTGGAAATCGGCGAGCCATTTGCCGTATCGCTCAAACCCTGCGACATTAGCGGTCTACGCAATCTTCAACGCTTCGATTCCCGCGCACGGGAGTTGATTCGCTTCACGCAGGCAATGTTCTGTGGCACAGTACCTAGCCTGTTCGCATCACGCGCATTCTTTGAACGGCGCAACATCGACATGGCTGCCGACCCACCCGAGGAATTTCGATGGCGGGGCAGAGGTTGCCCGGGCCCTACCTGGGCGGTGATGCCGGATGGCCGCGTACTCGAGGGCACCTACAACGAGCTTTGGGACGAAAACCCCTGGACGACCCAGTTTCGCTGCAAGATCTGTCCAGACGCGATCGGACTTTGTGCTGACATGGCAGTTGGGGACGACTGGCTGGGTGGACTGCCTCAGGGTGAGGATGATGGATGGAATGCGCTCATCGCACATACTGAGACCGGGCTTCGCATTCTCGACGCATGCGAGAAGGCCGGTGATCTAACATTGTTCGACGTCGATGTCCGGCATCTTGACGATGTCCAGCCACATCATCTGCGGCTGCGCCAAGGGCTTTCTTCCCGCCTTGCTGCCTGCGCGAAGGCGGGGCTTCCAAAGCCGGAGTTCCATCATCTGGCGTTGGACGATTGCCAAGCTGCCCTCAGTGTGGATGAACGCAATCGGGAATATCAGGGCACGCTTCGTCGCCTGATGGCCGGGCACGGGGATAGTGATCAGCTAGCGGATTACGGAACGGCAGTCCTTGATCGGAAGGAGGTTCAGTAACGTGACCGGCAGGCACGGATGATTCCGGCACTTCACCAGTCGGTGACTGCCGAAAGTCGTAGGGAATGGCCCATAATGCCTGCGCAGTTACAAGTGACGGTGCTACGGTCAGGATTCGCGCTTTGTGCCGGTGGTCAGGACCGCCTCATTGCGGGGATCGTCATTGACCGGAGAGTTCGGGGTCTGGAGCGTAATTTGGCAAGCAGGATCGGACAGGTCCGATCCAACGAAGGAGGAAGCGATGATCAAGAAACCACTCACGACCGGGACTGGCATCAGCCGCCGGGAGTTCGGCAGGTTGGGGGCTGCCGCCACAGCGCTGGCCGCAAGCGGCCTTGGGACACGGGCGCTTGCCCAAGCACCCAAACGCGGCGGGCACTTGCGGTTCGCACTGAACGACGCAAACAGCGGCGCGTCTCTTGATCCGGCAACCTGGGGCACCGGTGCGCTCAATAACACCGGTTGCTGGGGTGCGGTCTACAACAGCCTGACGGAGATAGGCCCGACCGGAGAGCTTGAGGGTGAACTGGCCGAGCATTTCGAGGCCCTGGCCGGCGCGGAAGAGTGGGTCTTCGAACTACGCAGAGGTGTGGAGTTCCAGAATGGGAAAGCGCTCGACTCCGCTGACGTAATTGCCTCGATCAACCACCACCGGGACGAGGCGAGCGGGTCGGCCGCCAGCGGAATCGTTGCCGGAATCGCCGACATCCGAGCCGATGGACCTACCACAGTGGTGTTCACGCTGAATGAAGGCAATGCCGATTTCGCCTATCTGATGTCCGACTATCATCTCCCGATCGGCATCGCACAGGAAGACGGCAAGGTGGACTGGCAGAATCCGGTCGGTACCGGTGGCTACACGATAGAACATCTTGAATACGGGGTCCGCATGGATCTGAAGCGCCAGAGCAATTACTGGCGTGACGACCGGGCCTTCTTCGACTCTGTCGAGCTTCTGGAAATCCCCGACATCGCCGCAGCGATGAATGCCCTAGTCACCGGGGAAGTTGACCTCGTCGACTCGGTCGATCTCAAGTCGCTGAACCTGCTCAGGCGGCAAGGTAACATCGTCATTGAGGAAACAACGGGCACCCAGCATTTCACTTTCCCGATGTGGACCGACACCCCGCCTTTCGATGACGTCAATGTTCGCCTTGCGCTCAAACTTGCGGTTGATCGCGACGAACTGGTGCAGAAGATCCTCTTTGGACATGGCCGGGTTGCGAACGACCATCCCATCGCACCGCCGAACCAGTTCTACGCCACCAATCTGGAACAACGTGTCTATGATCCTGAACGGGCCAAGTGGCACCTGCAACAGGCTGGGTATGATCGGTTGGCCGTCGACCTTCACTCGTCCGATGCCGCATTTGGCGGAGCGGTTGACGCCTCGGTCCTGATGCAGGAACAGGCCACCGCCGCCGGGATTGACATCAACGTAATCCGGGAGCCTCAGGACGGCTATTGGTCCAATGTATGGACCAAGGTCCCGTTCTGCGCGTGCTATTGGGGCGGTCGCCCGACTGAGGACTGGATGTTCAGTCAGGTCTACGCCTCCGATGCATCCTGGAACGACACGCACTGGAAGAACGAACGGTTCGACCGCTTGCTGAAGGAGGCGCGTGTTGAGCTCGATCCGGCCAAGCGGGGCGAGATGTACGGCGAAATGCAACGGCTGGTGCGCGACGACGGTGGCGTCATCGTCCCAATGTATGCCAACTATGTCTGGGCACGGTCCGACAGATTGGCGCATGGTCCCGACATTGCGTCCAACTGGTCGGTAGACGGTTGGCAGGCCATCGACCGCTGGTGGTTCGCCTGATCAAGTAAGCATGGTCCGGCTTGCCTAGCCGGACCTTACCGCCTCTCTTTCTGGTCCCGGTTTACTGATGCAATACCCGTCCTCGGATCGTTCTCTGCTGAGGCAGAATCTGCGACGCACTCTGAGTCCTCGACATGTTGCCTTCGTGGGCGGACTCACGAATATACCCGCGATCGAGATGCTTCGAGCGACCGGATTTGACGGTGACATTTGGGCTGTCCACCCCACACGAACCGAAGTTGCTGGCTGCGCCGTCTATCCGTCGGTCAACGATCTGCCGGAGGCCCCTGATGCTGCCTTCCTGAATGTGCCAAGGGCTGCGGTCAACGGGCTGCTGCGGGATCTCGACGCCCGAGAGGCAGGCGGCGCGGTCTGTTTCGCCGCAGGCTATGCCGAATTGGGCCAGGCCGGAGCTGCGGCACAGGCCGAACTTTCCCGGGCCGCACGCAACCTTGCTGTCATCGGCCCGAATTCGACGGGTTTTCTCAACTACTTCGACCGCACGGCGCTGTGGCCAGTGCGTGATCACGAACCCCGGCAGATGGAAAAGGGCGTCGCCATCGTCTCCGCCAGCGGAGGCGTCCTGTTCAACTACTCGATCAACCAGAGATCGCTGAGAGCAGCGGTAATGGTTGGTATCGGGAATCAGGCCGTGCTCGAAGTCGCCGACTATGTAGCGGTGCTGGCCGAGGATCCGCGTGTCACGGCGATCGGCCTTTTCATGGAAGATATTGGTGATCCCATCGCATTCAGCCATGCGGCAGCGAAGGCGCTGGAGAACGGCATTCCCGTTGTGGCTCTGAAGACCGGAGCGAGCGCAAAGGGTGCGGAAGTTGCAAGGACCCATTCCGGTGCGCTTGTGGCACCAGACGACATGATCAATGCGCTCTTTGCGCGTGCGGGTGTAATTCGGGTCAATTCGCTGCCAGCGCTGGACGAAACCCTGAAGATGCTGACTATCCCGCGAAGACCGACCGGGCGCAGGATGGCACTGCTAACGAATTCGGGTGGAGAGAAGGCGCTTGCCGCGGACGCAGCCGACGGCACCGTGATCGAATTTCCCATGACTTCGCCGCCGGTTACCGAGAGTCTTCGCAGGCAGATCCCTGAATTCGCGGCGGTCTCGAACCCTTTTGACTATAACGCCTTTTTTGCCGGCGAGGATATCTTCTCGATGGAGAATGAGCCAGCATTGCGACACTGCTTTCAGACCATGATCGCCGACGGCTACGACATCGCGATGATTCTGAACGGCTATCGATCTCTGGAAGACTGCTCGGTCGACCCACGTGAGAGTGTGCTCAACCCAACCCGCGATGCCTTCATCAAGGCGTGCGACGAAACCGGCATCTGCGGGATTGTGACCGCGACCCTGCCAGAACACCTGCCCTATGCACAACGAGAGCATCTGGTCGAGCGGGGCATAGCCCCGCTGCTTGGACTGAGCGAAGCCATGACTGCTGTGGATGCCACTATCCGTTGGTGCGAATGGACGGAAATCGCTGCGGGCAAAGATCTGGGTCTTCCGCGTGATCCTGGCCTTCCCAATTCGGGCAGGTTTCTCAATGAGGCGGAAGGAAAGGCCACCATTGCCGAACTGGGTCTGCAGGTACCGGAAGCCCGTATCGCATCGGATGCCGATTCTGCCGCCAAAGCGGCGGCAAGGATCGGCTTCCCTGTAGTTCTCAAGGTGCTTGAACCTGTCTTTGCGCACAAGATGAAGGCGGGCGGCGTCGCCCTGTCGCTTGGAACAGCGGAGCAGGTTCGGGCCGCGATGAGCACGATGTCCAAGCGGTTGGCTGCGGACGGTCATATAGTCGAGCGCGTTCTCCTGGAACGGATGGTGCGTGATACACGGAGCGAGCTGATCCTGGGCGTGAAATACGTACCTCGATTTGGTCATGCCTTGGTACTTGGCCATGGCGGGACCGCCGTAGAGGATCTCGGGCTGGCCGACACCATCCTGCTGCCTTCTTCGGATACAGACATCGAGGCATTCGTCGGGGCCTCGCCTGCCGTGCGCAACCTAACCGACGAAACCCGGGGCCGGATTTTCATGGCAGCCAAGGCCGTGATGCGCTACACGGCGATGAACCGGGACCGGCTGGTCTCGCTTGACGTCAATCCCCTGATCGTGAGCGACGATGGTCGTTTGACCGCCGCCGACGTCCTCATCGAACTCAGTAACTGACAGAGGCCAGCCATGGCTTACGATAGATTGATCGGCCTATCCGGTCCGGACTTTGAGTTTCCGGTAGAGTTGGGCAAGCAACGCGAGTTTTCAGCCGCACTCCATGCCTTCCAACCCGAATTCCACGAAGGCCGGAATCCTTACATGTTTCCGACCCTGCCAATCATTGCAGGCTATATCTGGGGCTATATGCTGGAAGAGCCCCGGGGAACCGCTCTCGAAGCTCTCGATATGGCTGACGCAATGTCGCTTGACGGCGAGCAGGAGTTCATCTTCCATGGAACCAAGCCGCGTGCGGGTGATATGCTGGTAGCGCGAACCTTGGTGGACGACATCTGGGAAAAGTGGGGACGGCGTGGCGGCAAGCTGACTTTCTACCGGATGAAGTGTGTCTTTCGTGACGCGAGAACGGATGAACCGAGAGTCACACTCCTTTCGACGTCGGTCGTTCCGGAGGATGTTCCAGAGGATACGCCAAGCGAATCCAAAGCCACCAGCACTGCATTCATGGGTTACGGAGAAGCGCGCGACGAATTCATGTCGATTGAGCGCTGCGATGTTTCCGGAGTGAAGCCTGGAGACACGCCCGGGTCGATCACGATGCCTCCGCACACGCTGACGGATTGCGTGCGCTACCAGATCACGACCGGGAGTTATGGAGCGGGACACCATGACAGTCTTGCGGCGCAAGCTGATGGATTTCCGACATGGTTTGGTGTCGGCATGTATCACGCGGGACTGCTCTGCAATTACGTGGTTGCCTGGCTCGGAATCGAGTCACTCCGCCGCTTCAAGGTCCGGTTTCTCGACGTGACGTGGCCTGGCGATGTTCTAACCTATCGTGGAGCGGTCAGCGGAATCGAAGATCGTGATGGGGAAAGGATGGCAAGCCTGGAGCTGGTTGCAGAACGGCCTTCAGGTACCGTGGTTACGAAAGCATGGGCAGACCTCGCGGCCTCGTGAGTTGACAGTATTGTGCTGCGGCTGGCCGTCCTTGACGAATGGCCCGAAGTCCACGAACGTATAAGGCATCGAAAGACCGACGACCCTCGGGCGGCGAGACTGATCTTCGGACTGGTCGTCTTCGCTGAACTTTGGCCGCCATCCTTCTGGGTGTTGGCATCCTTATACTCGCGGCACAACTGTTCGGGTTATTGAATGATGGGGTTCCTCTTCTTCTCGCACGGACGGGGACCTTGGTCTTTTCATGCATCTGGGGTGGAAGATTGATCGGAGTTCAGTGGTTCCACTTCTGGTATGGAACCTTCAGTCAACAGACTCACCTGCTAGCGCCTATCTGGGGCGTGTACGCTTCTTGCCTTAAGTATCTGATGCGGGCCTTTTGTGGCCAAATGGTTGTCGGCCGCTCTAGGATCATTATTCCCTGCGGAACCGCGGACGATGATGGAGACCTGCCAGCCGTTCCACAAATATGTAGTTCGGATGCCAACGCCTCTTTGTTTCCTGTTGTATGCGGCACCGCAGCAGACCGAGGCATGTTTCGACGGTGAGCATTCGCGGCGGCGAGATGTGGCCGTGGCCGACGGAACTGCGCCCCAAGACCAATTCGACCGACCCAATCCCTGCCCTTAACTGAAATGCCTCGATCAGGTCAGCCTATGGTCCAACACTGGAACAGATTTTCTGGGTATGAGCGGCAATGTTCCCGACGAGGTTGACACGAAGGCGGAAACCCGCCAAAGGGTTCCCCCGCTGACCTGTCACGGCAGCCGACTCCCACATCGAACCTCAGAAAACACGATACCAAACCGTCCGAAGGAAAGCCGTTAAGGGCGGGACACTCATGCGCTTCCTAAGGACCGCTCATCAACCTGCCATTTCGGACGTGATGAGTGTTCAGGTCACAGGCTTCATGCCGTTGTCGTAGCCATCGCGGGACGACCCGTTCCAGCTCGGCTCAGCCGGGCGTGGCGGCGAGCACACTGTCCAGGCTGTCGGCCTCAAGCACCGCGTCGGTCCAGGCGTCGAGCTCCCTCCCCGACGCTGCGAGCACGCGTGTCCGCACGGCGGGCGGGACCTCGCCGAAGCGTCGGCTTAGAAGTCGCAGAAGCGTTGTGGTACGGCCCTCCGCAAGACCCGCGGCACGGCCCTCCGAAAGACCCGCGGCACGGCCCTCCGAAAGACCCTCGGTACGGCCCCTTTCCAGGCCTTTCGCCACGCCCCGCTCAATCAGGATATCAGCTGCTGTCCGCACTTCTTCCTCCATCTCCTGGCCGACCGAATCCCGGACGGCCCTCACGACGGCCTCGGGCGTCAAGTTCGTCGTCCTCAGTATATACGCAAACGCCTGCATGACCAACCCCCTGTCACCGCCAAGCGCCGGCAGAACCGACCGGAGCAGTGGGCCGGGCGGCGCATTCCGGTAAACGCTCCTCAGCAGCGAAAGTAACGCGTTCAACACGCCGTCCCGGGAAAGCGCACCACTGTCCTCCCGCACCAGGTCACGCAACCGGTAGGTGAACGACCGTGACATCTCCGCCGATTCACCCGTCCCAGCAATGCAGTCCCGAAGAGATAGGGGGATGCGCCATTCCCGAGAGCCGTTGTAAACCACCACCGGCACGATCGGCGGCAGCCGAAGCGCCCGACCTTTCGCACTACCTACATGGCGCCGCCAGATCTCCAGCATATAGCCGAGCAGCTGCAGGTGGATGTCTGGGTCCGGAACCGATTTATGTTCGATCAGCACGAATAGGTACGCGTCACCGCCTAGCCTCAGGCGCGCCTTGAACAGCATGTCGCTACGGATCTCCCTTAGCGCGGGCTCGATGAACGTGCCATCGACGACCTGCACGGGCGTTTCGGCGAGTTCTGCCGCCACCTCCTTAGGAAGGCTCTCCCTGACGAACGTGTCAGCGCGGGACGGATCCGCGAGCGCGGACCGGAACAGTGCGTCGTGCGGGCTACCGCCCATCTGGGTTCCGATAGATACGCCGCGTTTCACCATCACCTCCATCTCCCCTTAGTGAACAAATACCGCCAACTGGCCCGCAGACGATTGGCAAGGGTGCCGACCGTTCCAATGAACTATCAGGAACGCCCACCGTCTGTCCAACCCGAACAACACACCGAGGCAAGGAATGCAGGGATTGAACGCGGGCTAGGACAAATGAGCCATTGTCGGCTGCGATCACGGGAAGTCTGAAGCCCGTTCTGCCTTCCCGCAAGACCGAAATGGAACCCAATGTGAACATCCCAAAGGGTTCAGATCATCCTATGATTGGGAATCAGGGTAGAGTTTGGCGCTTGCCCAATCAAGTCTGGCGAAGACTCTGACCCTGTCCGCTCTGAAGGAAGCGACGAAACTTGATTGCCAGCTGGTACATACAGTTCCATTAATGGTTGGCCTGGAATACCATATGTTGATGTAGATCTATCGCGCCGCTCAAGAAAAGCGAGACACACGAATTCTGGATCAGCCGCCTGGAGACCTCCTCCAACTCAAGGACGAACGCTCCACCTCAATAACCAACTCAACGCGAACGCACCTCTGGCAAACACTGATTGGGCCACAATTCCGCAGACCACAGTTCACTGAAGGACTTCCTGCTCCCAATTCTCGACCATTTGGCAGGCCAACCCGAAAGCCGCCCGCATCGCCCCTACATCAGCGCAACCGCTGCCGGCAATATCAAAGGCCGTGCCGTGCGCAGGGGTCGTGACCGGAATCGGCAGTCCGCCCTGCACCGTCACACCCCGATTGAATCCCAGAAGCTTCAAGGCAATCTGGCCCTGGTCGTGATACATCGTCACCACAGCATCCACTTCACCACGCATGAACTTCAGGAAAACGGTATCTGAAGGCCACGGGCCATCCACCGCCATCTGCCTCTCGGCCATCTCGCGTACTGCGGGCCCAATGATCTCGATCTCCTCGCGGCCGAAATTCCCACCATCCCCAGCATGCGGATTGAGAGCGGCAACCGCGATACGCGGACGGGCATATCCCGCTCGACGCAGTGTACGGTCAATCAGGCCGGTCGCCTCCTTGATGCGCACACCGTCGACACTCCCGGCGACATCCTTAAGTGCGATGTGACTGGTGACCCTACTGGTCCACATTCCATCCAAGGTGTTGAGTTCCGAAATGTACCCTGTCACTCCAAGAAATTCCGCCATGTAGTGCAGTTCATCGGAATGGCCGATCCCTGCCAGATGCGTCGCGGCTTTGTTGAATGGACCGAATACGATCGCATCAATTCTCCCGGCTCGGGCGAACTCCAGCGCTCGGTCGAGCGTGCGGAGCGTCGCGTGACCGGAGGCTCTCGTCGACTGGCCGATCGCAACATCTTCCGGAGCAATCGTCTCAAGTGAGTGAATCGACAGTCCCGGCGCCGCTGCGAAATCCACCTTGTCGGCGTCGACTTCCGTCAGTTCATGGGAAAGTCCTGCCTGACTCTGCCCCTGTTCAAACACATGTCGATCCCCAATGAGAAGAATGTCTGCCTGTGAATTGCAGTCCTCGCTCAACAGTCGGGCAACGAGTTCTGGCCCTATACCGCTCGGATCGCCCGGAATGACGCCAATCCTCGGTCTCATCGACTGCTTCGCCCCCAATTGACTGCTCCCAGCCAGCGCCACGTCGGTGTTGCTGAACCGCGGAGCCTGACTGTGTCCAGACCGCCAGCCAATCCCTTGCCCAGCACGGTGTGCATTCGGGCGGCTTCCGTATTCACAGAGTCCAGCATGGCCTCAGCGTGCCCATCTCAGTACAAGCGGATCCAGTGGCCTTATAAGGCGCATAAGGCCTGCACGTGTCTCAGGATCAAGTGGAGTTATCGGGTGGCGGCAGTTGTCGGACCGGATCACGCCGCCCTCCATCATGGCTGCCTTTGCCGCACGGAAGCCACACTGGCGATTTTCGTGGTTGATGGCGGGCAATACACGCGCATAGGCCGCCAACGCACCGTCACGGTCCCCGGCAGAAAATCCTGTCAACACCGGCTTGATCTGGTCAGGGATCATCGCGCTTGTCATCGAGCCGGTCGCTCCCGCTTCCATGTCCGCCAGAAGCGTGATCGCCTCCTCCCCATCGAATGGACCCTCTATGGCTGCCCCGCCCTGTGTCACCAGTGCACGGATCTTGGAGGCTGCCTGGGGACATTCGATCTTGAAGAGCCTCACCATTTCGATCTCCTGCGCCATCCGGACAAGCAGCGATACCGGCAGGTCGACACCCGAAAGCGGAGCGTCCTGAATCATGATAGGCATGCCAACTTCACCAACGGAGCGGAACTGCTCAAATGTCTGCTCAACCGTCCCCTTGAGAAGCGCGCCATGGTAGGGTGGCATCATCATGACTATGTCCGCGCCCAGGTTTCGGGCGAACCGCGCTCGCTCCACTACGACCTGCGTCGCGAAATGGCTGATCGTGACGATGACCGGCACACGTCCGGCAACATACTCAACAGACAGCCGGGTCAGTGCCTCGCGCTCAACATCCGAAAGAAGAAACTGTTCGGAGAAATTCGCGAGTACGCAGAGGCCGTCCACCTCCTGGTCGATCATGCAGTCGAGCACTCGTTTCATTCCATCATAGTCAACGCAGCCGTCGTCATTGAACGGAGTTGGCGCAACCGGCCATATGCCGGAATAGACCGCCATTATTCCTCGACCTCGAAGTTCTCGAGATGTCTGTCGGAGATGGAGATTCCAAGTCCAGGAACGTCGTCGTCAAGTTGCAGAAACCCGTTCTCGGCTTCAGCATCACCATCGAAGACATAGTAGAACAACTCATTGCCCACCTCCACGTCGAAGACCGGGAAATACTCGCTGATCGGGCAATTCGTGTTGGCCATGGTCAGATGGTAATTGTGCATCTGTCCAGCGTGAGGAATCACCGGAACCTGAAACGCTTCAGCGATGGCGTTGATCTTCTGTGCCGCCGTAATTCCCCCAACCCGGTTGGTGTCATACTGCAGAACGCTCACCGCCCCCTTTCTGAGCAGATTCGCACAGCCAATGACCGAAAACTCATGCTCACCTCCCGAGATCGGCACGATGTTCATGGAATTGAGTTCGGCATAGCCGCACGTATCGTCGGCGATCAGTGGCTCTTCCAGCCAACGCGGCTCATACCTGGCGAGCATGGGAAGCATGCGCTTGGTGTAGTCGACATTCCAACCCATATAGCATTCCAGCATGAGGTCGCGGTCATGACCGATAACCTCACGCACTGCGGCGACACGCCTGAGGTTTTCGCGCATCCCCACCATGCCGTCCTTTGGCCCATAACCGAAACGGGACTTGAAAGCCTGGTAACCCTGGGCCACAGCCTGTTCGGCTTCCTTCTGCATCTCGTCGACCGGTCCGGCGTAAAGCTTTGAATAGTATACCGGGATTTTCTCTTTCGTACGCCCACCAAGCAGCTTGAATACAGGCTTGCCAGCGAGCTTGCCCATCAGATCCCAGACGGCAATGTCGATCGCGCTGATCGCCGTCATGCCAATTCCCTTACGGCCCCAAGCGTGGGTTCGCCGATACATCTTCTCCCAGATATACGCGTAGTCGAATGGATCCTCTCCAATCACAAGTGGTGCGTACCAGTCGTCGATAGCCTTCTTGACCACAGTCGGGGCAAGTGCGGCATTGCCGATTCCGATCGTACCGTCCTCGACCTCGACTTCGCACGTCAACCATTGATGGAACCGGAAAGAAGCCATCGCATCACCCTTCATCCAGAGTGCATCCGACGCATTCGTACAGAAATTTCCAGCAGGTGGTACGGTCGGACCCTTCCAGTGCCAGACCCTGGTTCGAACGGAACTGATCTTTGTCACGTCGTCAATCTCCAGTCGTCCTCAAAAGCGGGCGTCGCCTGAGGATCAGGTTCCATAATGGCTTCCCGAAAAGCGCAAGCGCTGTCAGCACGAAGAAAAGCAGGCTGAGAGGCCGGGTCAGCATGAGCCACCACTGCTCGTCCAGCATGACCATGCTTTGGCCAAGCCGCTTCTCCAGCATTCCACCCAGAATGAGGCCAATTGCCAGCGGCACCACCGAGAAACCGTATCGGCGCATGAAATATCCAATAACTCCAGCACCGACCGCGATCCAGACATCAAGCATGGACTGGTCGAGCGAATAAGCGCCAACTATCGAAAAGATGAACACAGAAGGCCAGAGAACCGTAACTGGAACCAACGTGACCCGGGCGAAGAGCCTGGCCCCGAAGAGGCCGACAAAGAAGAACAGGACGTTTACCAAAAGCATCGCCCAGAAGATGGTAAAGGCAAACTCCGCCTGCTCCGTAAACATCGTTGGTCCCGGGCGTAGCCCATGCACCATCAAACCAGCGAGGATCACGGCCGCCGTCGGACTGCCTGGAATACCGAGTGCAAGCGTGGGAACCATCGCACCGCCTGTCGCCGAATTGTTCGCCGCTTCGGATCCGGCGATTCCCTCGATTGCGCCCTTGCCGAATTCCTCGGGCGTCCTGGACCAACGCTTCGCCTCGTTATAGCTGATCATCGAAGCAACCGTCGCCCCCTCTGCTGGAAGGATCCCGATGAAAGTGCCGATTCCCGATGATCTAAGGATCGTGCCGCCGGTTTTCCTGTAGTCGGCCAGTGAGGGAAGCCTGATCGCCTTCATTGCGATCCGTTCATGCTTCACGTCCAGGTTCGACGCCTGCACCAGAAGCTCGGAGATACCAAAGACGCCAATCATGACAGGAACGAATCCAATACCCTCCGAGAGTTCGTTGAAACCAAATGTAAAGCGCTCCACAGTGGTCAGAAGGTCGATCCCAACCGTGGCCAGGAGCACCCCGAAGGCACCGGAGACAATGTTCTTCACTCGTGAACCATCACCAATTGTGGTCAGCATCGAAAGCCCGAAAACAGTGAGCGCAAAATACTCCGGTGGCGCGAAGTTGTATGCCGCACGCGCCATCAGAGGTGCCGCCGCCATGAGGCACACTACGCTGATGATCCCACCGATTGTCGAGGAAACCGTCGCCATACCCAGTGCCCGACCCGCCTCGCCCCGTTGGGCCATCGGATAACCGTCCAGACAGGTCGTCGCCGAAGCTGATGTCCCGGGAGTGTTGATCAGAATTGCGGTAATTGCGCCGGCAAAAGTCGCTGAACAATAGATGGTGATCAGGATCGCGATGGCCGGAACCGGATCCATCGTGATTGTGAATGGCAAAAGCAGCGCTACCCCGGTGGTGGCGTTCAATCCCGGCAACGCGCCCACGAGGACACCGCCTAGGGTCGCAGCGAATATCAGGACAAGGAGATTTAAGTCCGCCAGGGCGAGAAAGCCCGATGTCAGGGCATCCACTTCGTCACCCGTACCAAAGATTGGTCAGCAGACCGCGAGGAAAGCGGATCTCGAATACAATGTCGAACAGAAAGAACACGGCTAGTGGAACAGCAATACCAACCAACGTCAGTGCCCACCAGCGACGTTCTCCCCACAGGCCGGAAAGAAGCAGGCCAAAGACGGCCAATGCGAGGAACAGATCGAGAGTGGCGAGTACTGGAAAGCCAAGAAGAAGACCAAGTGAGAGATGGACGGCCGGCGGAAGAGCCGACGGCGCGGGAGTGCGGTCCCGTACCATCAGGTATAGCGCCAGCACCGCGATCAACCCTATGACCAGTTGCGGGAAGTCCGCGGGCTGGATGCCTCGCTTGAGAATTGGCGGGACACGGTCAAAAGTGGTGGTCAGATAGTAGGCTACGGCGCAGAAACCGAGGATAACCAAGGGCACAACCCTGTTGGCCACGAACAATCGACCGGAAGATTCACCGCCGCGCATAGGTCTATCTCGCTCCAGAACGCGCGTGCCGCCATATCGGGGCACGCGCGGCCATTAGCGGTCCGGGACCCGTCAGTTCTCGATGAAGCCCAGCTCTTTTAGAGCGGCTTCCATATCGGTCACCATGGTCGAGAGTTGGTCACCCCATACTTCGGAACCAGCGACGGAGGTTGAATCAAGGCCGACGGAAACCAGAAAGCCCTGGTAGACACCATGGTTCATCGCCGCGAGCAGCGCTTCCTCGATCTTCGCGGCCACGTCATCCGGCGTGTCCCTATGCACAACGAACCCGCGCACAGTCGAGAAGCTGACCGGGATGCCCATCTCCTTCGCCGTGGAGACCTCCGAGAGAGCGGCCATCCGATCGTCCGCCAGGACGACGATCGGGCATATGTCGCCCGCGTCAATCTGGGAGGCGGCTTCCGCGAGATTCAGAACCGCCACATCGACAGCACCGGCGATCAGCTGGGTCGCCAGTTCGCCACCACCCTCAAATGGCACGATCTTTGGGGTCGCGAGGCCACCTTTCAATGTAAACATGAAGGCTGAAACGTCGTCGATGTTCCCGAGATGGGTAGTGCCATAGCTTAGGGGATTGTCCTTCTGCGCCGCGACAAAAGCTTCAGCGCTGTCGTATTCACCGCAGCGGACCATGAGAATCTGCGGATCATCGGTGCCACGCGCGATTGGCCGAATGTCGTCCAGCGTCATCTTTGTCTTGCCTTTCGCCAGTTCAGCCGCATGGCCGATGGTGAAGGTCAGAATCGAATAGCCGTCCGCCGGCACGTCGAGATAATAGTCCATGGCCACCGAACCACCACCACCGCGCTTGTTGACGACAACCATGTCCTGGCCAAGTACGCGCCGTGCCCGCAGCATCATCATTCGTGAGGTTATGTCGGTGCCGCCGCCTGCTCCGGCATGGGTTACCACCTCGATCGTTTTCGACGGATATTCCTCAGCTGCAACTTCGCCTCCGATGAGAGTCGCGGCCGCAGCCATGGCAAGTAGTTTCTTCATGAGTTCCTCCCAAGATAATGGGGCGCACGTCACCCCCACGAATCGTATACCACAGAGTCTTGGGATTTGGTATCCCAGAAATCATTCGCCCAACCCTCTCTGGCAAGGGGATCCCAATCGCTCCCTTCATCGATACGGCACATTGATCACATTGAATTGGGCAGAAACAGCACCAGTGAAGGAACGAGGACCAGCAGCACAAGGCGTAGGATGTCGACCGCCCAGAATGGTGTCACTCCCCTGAAGATCGTCGCCGTCGAGACGTCGCCCACCACACCCTTGAGCACGAAAACGTTCAATCCAACCGGAGGAGTGATCAGACTGATTTCGGTAACGACAACGACAACGATTCCGAACCACACCGGGTCAAAACCGAGTCCGACCACCAACGGGAAGAAGATCGGCACAGTCAACAGAAGCATCGAAAGGCTCTCGAATACGCAGCCCAGAGCAACATAGATCAGCAGGATTATTGCCATAACCGCCATTGGCGCGAGGCCCGCACCGATAACCAGTTCCTGAAGCACTTCAGGGAGCCCTGCCAGATTGACAAAGTTCGAGAACACCCATGCACCGATCAGTACGGCGAAAAGGGATGCCGCGGTCTGGGCCGTCTCCACAAGCACCTGTACGGTGCCTCTCAATCCGAGCGATCCTCGAAACAACGCGATCAGAAATGCTCCCGCCGCCCCCATGCCCGCCGCCTCGGTGGGCGAGAATGTCAGGTTAAGGGGCCGGAAGTCAAACACACCATACAAGCCTCCGATAACGAGGAAGAAGAGCAGAAGCACCGCCCAGACGTCGCGGAGCGCCACCATGCGCGCTCCCCAAGTCGTCCGCTCGCCCGCAGGACCCGCCGCGGGATCGCGGGCGACCGTCCATTGTACGGCAAGAAGGTAGAACACCACACCCAGAAGACCGGGAACAATCCCGGCGATGAACAGCTTTCCGATGGAAGTCTCTGTCAGAAGTCCATAGATCACAAGGATGACCGATGGCGGAATCAGGATTCCAAGCGTTCCACCCGCCGCGATCGAAGCGGTCGAAAGCCTGTCGTTATAGCCGTATTTCCGCATCTGCGGCATCGCCACTTTCGACATTGTGGCTGCGGTGGCAAGGGAACTTCCACAGATTGCCGAGAACCCCGCACAGGCACAGATCGTCGCCATGGCCAAACCACCGCGAAGGTGGCCCAGAAACGCAAAACTGGCGTGATAGAGTTCCCGGCTCAACCCACCCTTGGAAACGAAGAGTCCCATCAGGATGAACAGGGGCACGACCGACAGGCCGTAGTTCTGCGCCGTGTCGATGACCAAACGTCCGACCATGGAAATCGACGCACGGAAACCTCTCATCTCAGCGTAGCCAACGAGCCCCACCACACCCATCGCGATGGCGATCGGCATACGCAGAAACACCAGGACAAGAACGGCAACAAAGCCAAGAACAGAAACCAGCATCAGCCAGACAACTTCGATGGGGCGAACATTCGAGTCAGCCCTCGGGCGACGAAAATGACGGCGGTAAGAAACGTGAAGGCTGCAATGAACCAGCCGATGACGAACTGGGGAAATCCAAGATATTCGGTGACATCTCCGAAATCCCTTGCGCGTTCCGCAAGATCCCAGACGCGTTTGGCAGGCCAGAAGAGAACGACACCACAGAAAAGATCGATCGTGATGTCGCGCACCCGCGAGGCCCGCCGACCAAAGAACGGATCCATGAGATCGACGATGATATGTCCGCTCTTCCACGACACCATGGGAAGCGCCGAGAAGACGATGATCGCCATGAAGAACCGTGTGAGCTCGGTGGCGCTCTCAATCGGGTCGTTGATCACCGATCTCAATATCACATCCGCAAATGTCATGGCCATGAGCAGGAATAGCGTCGACGCAGCCAACCAGGTCGGAAGCATCACGATGCAGCCCCAGATACCGGTCTGGCGCGGCGAACTCAATTCCCCGCTTTCAGATTCATCGTAGGATCCGTACATCTACACCACTCCCTGTCCACCGATGGACGGCCGAACCCCTCAATATGGTCCGGCCATCCAATAGAGCGGCCAGAGACTTAGTTCGCGGCCATCTGCTCAGCTATGAATGCCTGAGCGGCGGCTGCATCGATGCCAAGAGCCGACACCTCGTCCAGCACGCCTGCGATGATAGGGCCGGTCAGTTCAGCCCATTTCGCGGCATCATCCGCGCTTGCTTCGGTCAACGAATTGTCAGCGTTGTCCTCCAGAGCCTGATGTCCCACCTTGTCAATGGCATCCCACATCTGGCCAGCGAGCCGGGAAGCCGCCTCGCCGAACACTCCATCCAGCGCCGCCTGGTCGGCTTCGCTCAGGCTACTGAAGGTGTCGCCATTCATGATCAACGCGAATGATCCACGGTAGAAACCACCCGGCACACGGTAGGTGTGCTTTGCCACTTCGAACAGCTTGAAGCTCGCCTTGCCCTCCATCGGCATCATCACGCCGTCCGCTGCGTTCGATGCGAGCGTCTCGTAGACTTTGGGAGCGGGCACGCGAATTCCGGTGGCGCCAAGCGCCGTGCCCACATCGCCGGACACTCCGCCGCCGATCCGAAGCTTCATCCCGGAGATTTGGTCGAGACTTCCCACCTTGGTGTCCGAATGCAGCACGCCGGGCCCATGCGTCATGAGACCGATCAGCTTGACGCCCTTGTGTTCATCCGCAGCCGCGAAATGCTGTTCATGCGCTCGCCAATAGGCAACCGACGCAGCTTCGGCGTTTCCATCGTAGCCAGGGAGCTCGATCATCTTCGTGGCAACGAACCGTCCAGGCGAATATCCGTGGAATATCCAGGCAATGTCCGCCGCACCGTCAAGAATGAGGTCATACTGCGCTGGTGGAGCAGCAAGTCCATACTTTATCTCCGCCGTGACACGACCATCGGTCGCCTCCTCGATCCTGTTGATCAATTCCGGCCAATAGATCGCATTCATGCCATGGGTTGGCGGTGCCCAGGACGAAATCGTCAGCGTCACGTCAGCCGCATGGGACGATACCGTCGAAATAGCCAGGGTCGAAGCGGCCGTGCAGACCGCAAGGAAGTGTTTCATGATTCCCTCCTACATCGTTTGATCTGTAACAACTCACCAATTTCTGGGCGGATGTCACCCTGATTTTCCATCTTCAACGATCTTTCCGCAAGACCTGTCCGACTGTATTGCGTCTGCTTCCCGGGTATTACGCCCCGAGGCGCACCTGAACCATCGCCGCAATCCGGCTACCGCCGATCAGGACCGGCCAAACCGAGCATCGTCCGGACATCAGCGGCAACCACCTTGCCCATCGCATTGCGTGGCAGTCTGTCGACAAAGATGACGTCCTTGGGGTGCTTGTAACGCGCAAGGCGACCGTGCAGAGGCGTGAGGACGGCCTTCGCGTCCATACCCGAAGGAGCCACGACAACGGCCACGGGAACCTCACCCCATTTTGGGTCGGGCCGCCCCACGACGGCAACATCAGCAACTCCAGGCATCTCACGGAGAATGCGCTCGATCTCGGCAGGATAGATGTTTTCTCCACCAGAGATCACCACATGCTTGATCCGGTCGGCAAACCAGTACAGTCCCTTTTCGTCACGATGCGCTACATCCCCGGTCCGGAACCACCCGTCCCGGATCATCTCTGCGGTCAGTTCAGGATCCCGCCAGTATTCCCGCAGGACATTCTCGCCCTTGACCCAAACCTCTCCGGTCTCGCGCTCCGCGACATCCCTGTCGTCCCGAACCAGCCTGACTTCGCAGAGCGACCCCACACGGCCGATGCTTCCAGTCGTCGCCATCGCCTCGTCAACGCGCTGGTAGATCGCAAGCGGACCAGTCTCGGTCGCTCCGTATATCTGCAGCACAGGGATGCCCCGCGCCTGGACGGTCTCGACCAAAGATACCGGCACGTCGGTCGAGCCGATCGAAACAGCCCGCAATCCGCAAAGATCCGCCGTTTTCCATCCGGAGCTCTCGATCACCGCCTGAAGCACGGTAGGAACGGTAATGGCGTGGGTTACATCCTGCAGCGCGAGGCAGGTCGCGTCCGGTTCAAACCGTTCGTGGAGCACCACGCTGGCGCCAACCGAAAACGCGGGTGTCGGCAGAATGTTGAGCCCGCCGACATGAAATAGAGGTAGAACGTTCAGCACCCTGTCAGCGGCCATCAGTCCATGCGCCTCGACACTCATGGCCGCGTTGCAGGCCAATGCCCTCTGGGTCAGCACGACTCCCTTGGGACGGCCGGTGGATCCCGATGTAAACACGAGAAGAACGGGATCATGGTCATCTCCCGGCATTATCATTCGGTGGGGACCAGTTGGATAGGATTCGCCGCAAGCCGCTATCCGTACATTCGGCAACTCACGTGCCCTGTCGCGCATATTTCGATCATGGATCAGCAATGTTGGCTCGCAGTTCGCGATGACCTGCGCAATCTCGGATCCGGCAAGACGCCAGTTGATGGGTACCAGAACAGCGCCAATGCGGGCGCAGGCAAACAGGAGTACGAAGACCTCCGGGTTGTTCAGTCCGAACCAGGCAACACGGTCGCCGCGTCCAACTCCAGCGGCGGCCAAGGACATTGCCCGGTCCCGCACCTCGGCCGCAAGCCTGGAATAGCTAAGGGTCTCAGCACCGAACTCGAGTGCGGACCTGTCTGGAGTTCGACCGGCGGCGTCGAGAATCCAGCGGTCAATCGTCATCCTTCTCGCCAGTCTCGTAGAGGGCACCCTTCCCAAGTTTGTCCAGACAGAGCTCGGCAGTCCACGGCAACATCAAGGACCCGCAGCGGCTATCACGGTAGAATCGCTCCAGAGGAAGCGACTTCAGCATGGACTGTCCACCACAGGTGCGGATGGCCAGTTGCGCAATTTCGTTTGCATTCTCCATCACCACGTGCTGCGCCACCCAGGCGCGCATGAGAGAATCCTTTCCCGGATCGGGCCGTGCTTCTGAAATCGCCTGGAACCAAACCGCCTTGGTCTGCTCAAGCATCACCCTCATATTCGCGACCGCGATCTGCTTGGTGGGATACATCCGGCGCTTCACCGGGGGCGTGCCCGGCACCTCACCGCGAAGATAGGCGATGGTGAAATCGTAGCACGCCTGCGCGATTCCCATATATGTCGGCGTAAGTGTCATGAACATATGGGGCCAGCGGCTGGCCGCGGCAGCGTAGACACCCCGTGGCATCAACTGTTCCGAATCGGGCACGAACACATTCTCGAAGATCAGGGTCCGCGAGACCGTTCCTCGCATGCCCAATGGATCCCATGGCCCCTCGACCCGCACGCCCTCGGCGTTCGCCGGCACGGCGAGATACATCGTGTTGCGCCGCAACTGGGGGCCGTCAGGCACGTCCAGAGCCGTACACAGAGCACCGTAATAGTCAGCGTGCCCGGCAAGGGAGGCAAATATCTTCTTCCCGTTGATTCTCCATCCGCCATCGACTTTCAACGCAGTCGTGCCGAACGCCTTGAATCCCGCCGCCGCCGCACCACCCTCCGAAAACGGCTGCGCGTAGACGATGCCCTTTTCGAGAATGCGACGGTAATGGATGCGCCTCATTTCGTGATGCATCGCCCGCATGGCGGGATCCATCTCCAGCTGGTCTAGCAGGTCGCCTGTCCATAGACAGCTCGAGACATGCATGTTGAAAGTGAGTGCCGTCGCCCCGCAATGGCGGCCGATCTCGGCAGCGGTCAGCATATACGTCTTGAGGTCGGCTCCAAGACCGCCTTCGGTTTCGGGAATACAGATGCCGAGAAACCCCGCATCCGCGAGATCCCGGTAGTTCTCGGTCGGGAAGGCCGCATCCCTATCGTATCCGGCGGCCCGAGGTGCGAACCGCTCAACCGCAAGCGTTCCCGCCCTTTTGGCCAATTCGGCCTGTCGACCTGTCAGCCGCCAGGAATCGGGGTCAAAGATCGGCGTATGCGTCATTGTTCGCTCCCATTGAGGAATTCGCCGATTATCCGGTTCACCTCCAATGGCGCCTCCTGATTGACCATGTGGCCAGCTCGCTCAATCAAATGGTACTCCGCTCGTGGCAGCCTGTCTGCCATGCGCGCCATCGTCCCTGCGGGCGCGTTTCCATCGAATCCTCCCGCGATCAGACAGCAGGGCTGCGTCACCCGCTCCAGATCGTTCCGTCGGTTGAAGGTAACAAGGCACTCCAGAATACCGCGCCAGGTTCGTTCGGAAACCAAAGCCATCGGCCTCTCCACGCTCTCGACCACTTCCCTCGAGGCCGATGGCCCGACAAGACGCTTCGCCGATTCCCGCGCCAGTTCCTCCATTCCCTTGCCGGCATCCAAGGGCGCAAGCCGGGCCTTCAGGAACGCCTTCCTGAACGAATCGTCCCGTCCGCCAAAACCGGATGCTGTCGCGATGAGCACGAGTGAGGTCACATGTTCAGGCCGCCTGAGCGCATGTTCCAGAGCAACCATTCCACCAATTGAATGCCCGATCAGACAAACCGGGCCCAAGCCCTGCGCCTCGATGAATCTCCCAAGCGCCGCCGACAGAGACTCAAAGGTCGGTGGCCAAGTCCCTTCGTCGCTTGCTCCGTATCCCGGCATGTTCCAGGCAGTCACGCTTGAGCCATGGAGGCCCACCAATGCGCCTACACGACCATCCACTTCCTGTGTGGACCCCGTGCCCGCCGCCTCGTCAAGCTGCGGCCGGAAACTTTCCAGTCCACCTCCGATTCCGTGTAGGCATAGAACCGGAAGGCCAGAACCGGTCGTCTCAAATTCGATTCCCGCCGCGATCATGCCAACCGACCGCCATCAACAACACAGGTATCATCAAGCGTGATATCACAACCCATCATCGGCAGATCAAAGTGGCCGCGCGTGAACCTGCCCGCAAATTCGTTGGCGCCGGTGGAGTAGAGAAAATTGCCGGCAAGTGTGCGCAGTTCCGTACAATTTGTGTCACGCCGGTCATACATCGTCAGGGCCTCGTAACGTGCGGCCTGATTCAGGCCCCAACCCACATGGCTTGTGGCATAGGCCTCTCTTTCTCCGAATCCGGCAAAGTACTCCCGCATCAACGCCGCATCCGTGCCTTTGCCTTTGACATCAACCACAAAGTCTTCCCTTATCACCAATTCCACCACCGATTCGAAGTACCTCTTGAAGGTCAGGTTGATGTCTCCCGGCTGATAGACCAGCCTTCCATTGACACCTCCAGTCGCCGGAAAGCTGACCACAACACCGCCCGGCCAGTGGGCGAGCGTTCCGGGTCTGTCGGTCCAGCCCCAGACCCCTACGGTCGCGGCCCCGACCATCTGCACGTCCAGATCGGTTCCTGCGCGCGAAAGCACGTTCATGGTGCGTGCCGCCCGGCATCTGGCAACCGCCTCCTTGCCGAGTTCCTTCGACCCCGAAGTCGGAACCAGACGGGCGAGCGCTTCCGGATGCTCGTTCGAAACCGTCATGATTCGTGCACCTGACTTCAGGATATTGGGGGTTTGTGGTGCGTGCATGAGCCCCTCAAGTGTCAAATCCACGACCACATCCGCTGCCGCCAGCGCCATAACGGCCGCTGACTGTCCGTTCAGCGCCTGGCTCGCGCCGGAAGAACGGACGACAGGCCCCTCAGGATGCGCAGGAGTTGGAACAGTGAGTCGGTAGTGTGACAGTCCCAGCTGACCAAGCGCCAGTTCGGCCAGCTGAACGTTGACCGGCCGCGACTGGGTCTCGGTCAGAACAACGATGTTCTCATCCCGGCGCATCGCACAGAGCTGGAACACCTGCACGAATGCATCGAGCCATCCGCTCTCCACCCTGTCCACGAGCATGGCGCACCCTCCCTCGCCGACTCATTACATGAAAATTCATTTGATGCAAATTCATATTCTCTCGGCTAGACTCGTCGCATGGCACGATTCATTGACGACTACCTCCTCTATCTGCTCGCGCGGGCCAGCGGCAAGGCCAGCGCGGGATTCCATGAGGAACTCGCGGCTGAAGGCGTGGCTGTCTCCACATGGCGAATTCTCGCGACTCTCCATCCCGATTCGCCGACCGGTATCGGGGAACTCGCGGAAAGCTGCCTCGCCAAGCAATCCACCATGACCCGCCGAATCGACAGGCTGGACTCGGCAGGACTGGTCCTGCGACAGGAAAGCGCGGACGACCGCCGAAGGGTCGAAGTCCGTCTGACCCCGGCCGGTCGGGCACTTGCGGACCGGCTGACGTCGATGGCCAGCGCACATGAAGAGCGAATACTGCGGAGATACACGGCCGCGCAGATCGCACAGCTCAAGGCTGTTCTATCAGACCTTTTGACCAGCTAGCCGCGACCCGCTAGGATTCGGTTCAGGGAGGCCAGATGGGCATGGAACAGGACATCGACATTTCCGAATTCGATCTCCTTCGTGTACCCCAGGACTATATCGCCGATCCGTACCGGTACTTCGCCGCGCTCCGGTCCCACTCTCCCATACATCGGAATCCGGACGGCACCTTCATACTGACCCGATACGACGACTGTGTCTTTGCCTACAGGGATCACACAGTCTGGTCCTCTGACAAGAAGGCCGATTTTGGCCCGAAGTTCGGAACTTCGTCTCCGCTCTATGAACACCACACGACTTCGGTCGTTTTCATTGACCCCCCAGACCACACCCGCATCCGTAGACTGTTCCAAGCGGCATTCACCCGGAGGGCGCTCGCCGCCTTCGAACCACGAATCACCATGTTGGTTGACCAATATCTCGACCGATTCCAGGATTTGGGACGGATGGAGGTCGTCGAGGACCTTTCGTTCAAGCTACCGATCGAGGTCGTCTGCGACATGCTTGGGGTACCGGTCTGCGACCGGCTGCTGATCCGCGGCTGGGCTGTCGCCATCCTGACCGCGCTCGAGCCGACCATAGACAGGGACCAACTCGATACAGGCAACCGGGCGGTCATCGAATTCAAGGACTACCTACGTGACCTGATCAAATGGCGCCGTGCCCATCCCCATGAAGCAGCGCCGACGGAGGTGCTGACCAGACTTGCCGACGCAGAGGCGGAAGGCAGCAGACTGACGGAGACCGAACTGCTGCACCAATGCATCTTCATGCTGAACGCAGGTCATGAAACCTCCACAAACATGCTGTCACACGGCATTCATGAAATGCTCCGCAATCCCGATCAGATCCGTTGTCTGAACAGCCGCCCCGACCTGATCGAGCCGATGGTGGAGGAGGTCCTGCGCTACCAGGCACCGATACAGATCAACAACCGGAGATCAACCCGCGACGCCGAGATCGGAGGGGTTCACCTTCCGCGTGGAACCACTGTGCATCTGATCATCGCTTCCGCAAATCGGGATCCATGCCAGTTTCCGGAGCCGGATCGCTTTGATATCTCGCGGCGTCCCAACCGGCACCTCAGCTTCGGCCTGGGTGTTCATATCTGCGCGGGCAACTCCCTGGCCCGGCTTGAGGCGATGGTCACGTTCCAAAGACTGTTCGCGCGTTTCCCGGACATCCAGCTCGTCGCCCCTGCGGAAATCGCTCCCAGACTACGCTTCCGGGAAGTCAGGCGTCTCGACGTCACAACTCATTGAGGGATCGGCATACATGGTTCGCCCCAAGCCCGCACGAATGCAGCATTTCGCGATCGAGGTCAGTGATACCGACCGTTCCATCGACTGGTACCGTAGGGTGCTGGGCTTCAGGATCACTGAACGGCATGCGGCGCACGAAGTTCCGGATATCCCGGTTGAACTGACTTTCATGCGGCTCGCGAACATTCATCATGAGATCGTGCTGGTCCACAATCCAGCCAAGACCTACCGCCGGAAACCCCTACCGGAACATGATCTCGAAGGTCCTCCCAATTTCCATCACGCCGCGCTCGAATGCGACAGCCGCGAGGATTGGCTGAAGATGCTGGAGAGGATTTACGAGGAGGGTGCCGAAATCGTGCGTGGGCCTGTTCTACATTCGTTCGTCCAGTCACGGGGAGATGGCAGCTGGGGCGAGAACGAAGCGGTGTACATTCTTGATCCCGACGGGCATCGGATCGAGATCTTCTGCGATCTGGCCAAGATTGACACCGATGGCACCCATGTAAGCGCGTGGGGTGAACGCATGAAGGGCACGCGGACCGAAGAGCCATAGCTGTGGATGTCCCCATTGCCGGCGCACGCCCCGTCGGCTTGCCGTCGGCCAAATCTCCCGGGACGCCGCGGCCATTTTGCTGCGGTTCCGGAGAGACGCGCGACCACCTACCCATTGTCCCTGGCGAGACAATTCGATGGAGAGACGATTCGGTGCCTCCGGGCAGCGGATCTGGCACACCGGTATCCTTCGGCATACGCATGTCGGTAAGGGCATGCCATTTCCGGATACTGACGGCAGCGCCATCGTCGACCGTTCACGCGACCGGAATACGGAACCGATGGGTTGGCACGCAAGTTACAGGTTCTTTCGACGGAGACCGAAGGAGTCCGACTCCGCAGGGCCTCACGGGGTTGGATGACACACAATACTCGCGGAACGTGAGTGTCCTGGATCGCTGGCTGCCCGACTTTCTCGACCGGCGGACGAGGCAGTTCATCGCCGCTCGGGCTACGCCCCCGCTGCAGAAATGGCCGGTACAGAATTCCTCTGATCGATCTGTGCCGGCAAGCCGATGCTACAGGCCGTCCGGCAAAGGGGACGTTTCCCCTGACGGCCCTGTTCGCAGGCAATGCAGGTCCGGCCCGATGACTGCACTTCGGAATGGAAGTGGGGGTCAATATGGAAATGGGATTCTCATTTGAGGACCGAAAGACCATCGACTCCCATCGAGATGGCGTGCTGGAAGTTACCAGATTGGACTCTTGCCCGATCTTCTGGCGGTTATGGCCCGGAATTCTCATCGGATCAGACTCCGCCGGATTGCGTTCCCCATTGCCAGGACGTCATTCGCATCAACCAGTGGTCCGTAGTTTCAGACGATCATCGAACTCTCTCAACGACCCAACGGGAGGAAGTGAACGACGACCTTTCCCATCATTGACTCCAGCAGGTTTCGGTGGACTCACTTCAGCGGAGTCAGGGCAAGGATTCGCATAATGCCGGCAACGACAGTCTATCGGGCACGGAAGATCATCACGATGAACCCCGGAAGACCTGAGGCAACGCATGTCGCTGTGCGTGATGGAAAGATCCTCGGAGTCGGTACGTTTTCCGAAGTCGGGAACTGGAACGGATCGACGGTCGACAACAGTTTCGCCGACATGATCCTTATGCCGGGCTTCGTCGAAGGCCACGCCCACGCAATGGAAGGTATGCTCTGGCGCTACGTCTATTGCGGGTTCTTCGACCGAACGGATCCATACGGGCACACCTGGAAAGGCCTCAAGACAGTGGAGGCCGTCCTGGGTCGGCTGAAGCAGGCTGAAGCACGGATCGCGTCGCCAGAGACCCCGCTTTCGGCATTCCAGTTCGACCCCATCTATATGAACGAAAGCACATTCTCCCGCCACGATCTTGATCTGGTGTCTGCGGTCCGACCCATCGGTGTTCTACATGCTTCGGGCCACATCCTGTATGTGAATTCAAGAACTCTGGAGCTTGCCGGCCTGCTTCGACAAGGGATCGACCATCCTGGCATCGAACTAGGAAGGGATGGACTTCCGATTGGAGTCCTGAAGGGGCCGGAAGTGTACATGCCCGTTGGAGTTCACGCAGGCTTCAGCCGTTCAATAACGGATTCGGATGAAAATGGCTTGCGCGACTTCGCCAGACTTTGCGTCCGCTCGGGCACGACAACCGTAACTGACCTTGCGGCCCAGCTTGAGGATCCGGCCGTCCGGATGATGCTACGCGTCACGGCTGATCCCGAATTCTCCGTGCGGGTCGTTCCCTTCAAGCTCTCGATGGGCCATTCGCCTGAGGATCTCATCAACCGGACAATGGCGCTCCGGGAGCTGGCCACGGACATGCTTCGTCTCGGCCACGTCAAGATAATCGCCGACGGTTCGATCCAGGGCTTTTCCGCAAGACTGCGCTGGCCGGGCTATTTCAATGGGTCGCAGAACGGGCTCTGGTACATTGCACCGGAGCAGATGGCGGAGATCTACCGTCGATCGCTGGAAGCAGGCATCCTGGTCCACACCCACACCAACGGCGACGAAGCGACGCAGCTTGCGCTCGACATGCTGGACCCGGCACTTTTCGAGCGACCCCGACGTGACCATCGTTTCACACTGCAGCATTGCCAGCTTGCGGACGCCTCCCAGTTTCGCAGGATGAAAGCACTGGGGGTCTGTGTGAACCTCTTTGCCAATCATCATTTCTATTGGGGCGACGAACATCGCCGACTGACGGTGGGTCCAGAACGGGCCGCGCGCATGAACGCCTGCCGAACCGCACTCGACAACGGCGTTCCAATGGCGATCCACTCCGATGCGCCAGTAACACCTCTGGGACCGCTATTCACCGCATGGTGCGCCGTCAACCGCCTTACGTCCAGCGGATATGTGCAGGGTGAACATGAGCGAATCACCGTTGCGGAGGCTCTGCATGCGATCACGCTCGGCGCGGCGTACACGCTACATCTTGACGACGAAATCGGATCAATCGAAGTAGGGAAGCGCGCTGACTTCGCTGTCCTCACCGAGGACCCCACGGAGGTTGACACCGTGGCTCTCAAGGATGTTCCTGTCTGGGGAACCGTTCAGGGCGGGCGCGTCTTCGCCGCGAAAGACCAATGACCATCTCAGACATGAATCAGTCTGTCCGGCCTGGGATCGAACTGTGAGTCGGGATTTCACCGTCAGCCAAGGCTCGATTCCGGTCACAACAATAGGCGGCTATCTCGGAGCTGGCAAAACCACCCTTATCAACCATCTGCTCCGCAATGCCGATGGGTTGCGACTTGCGGTTCTTGTGAACGAGTTCGGCGCTCTCCCCATAGATGCGGACCTGGTCGAAGCATCGGGAGACGAAGTCATCTCGATCACGGGCGGCTGCATCTGCTGTGCCTTTGGAGACAGCCTAAGTGCGACTCTTTCAGATCTGGCACGTCTCCCCTCACCTCCTGACCATTTTCTGATCGAGGCATCGGGTGTCGCAATCCCGGGTTCCATTGCCGCCACAGTGACCCTGATTCCGGGCCTCTCGAGGGAGGCTGTAGTCGTATTGGCCGATTCCGAAACGCTTCGCTCCAAGGCAACGGACACCTATGTCGGAGACACCATCATCCGCCAGATCGCGGATGCCGATCTTGTCCTCCTGAACAAGGCCGATCTCGTAGCCACCGATTCCCTCAACGAGCTAACTCGCTGGCTTTGGGGGATCGCACCAAGTGCTCGGGTGATCCCGGTCACACGAGGTTGCATCCCCCTGGCCGTGGTTCTTGGCGCGACCGGGAGACTCGATGAACCAACCCCCTCGCCGCATTCCGACCAACTGTTCGAGAGTTTAGTCCTGAGGCCGGAAGCTGTCCGTGACCCTTCCGCCCTCGCCGATCTCATTGCTCGAGGAAGTTTCGGTGTGATTCGAGCGAAGGGCCATGTAAGGGATGGAAATGGAAATCGGTATCTGGTTCAGATCGTTGGCAGCCGTTCGGAGACTATCCGGTCGTCTTCCCATGGCATCGAAGGTCTCGTCTGCATCGGCCTCAGAGGGAACTGGAGACCCGAAGAACTGTTCGCCGCCATTGCGGACCTGTCTTCATTCCAGCCACGTCAGGCCGGATCACGAGTCTCTGAACTCCAAGGAACCGATGTCAGGCCGTGACGACTGGAACGCCTCGGCAACAGAATCCATCGCCAATCAAACGAGCGCGAGCAGAGCCACATTCAATCGGTCGGGGAACCTCGGAACTGGTACTCCTTTCGCTCGTATCGACTTTCCCACCTGCCGCACGCTGCCGTTTCGGTGCTCGCTGTAGCGGAATTCGATGTATGACCAAAACCGGTATCCATGGGTAACTGGTTCAAATTCCGATGACCGGATGCCAATATACCGCGTAAATGGCAGACCCTGTCTCCACCATACGAAATCTCGGTCCCGCTTCCGAGGCGGCATTTTCCCGAGCTGGCATCGTCTCAGCGCAGGAGCTGCGCACACTTGGGCCAGTTGAAGCTTACCGAAGACTGATCGAGTCAGGAACGAAGCCTCACTTCATCGGGTATCTTGCCATCGCCATGGGGCTACAGGACCGTCACTGGAACGACTGTGAGGGAGAAGAACGGAAGGTGCTGCGCATTCAGTTCGACGCCCTGAAGTCTACCAGTGCCCCGAGCGCCAAGTCTCGGTTCGAAGCCTCGTTGGACGAAATCGGAGTGATCGACCTTCGCGGCTGAACGTCGCAAAATCCTGGACCTCGTTGGGTAGGCAGCACCAGGGAGTACCCATGGCTTACTGCAGCGTCAGGATTGATCGAAAGAACCTGCGACGAAGCCAAGATCCGATGCCCTGTCCCGCTTAGGTCAGGCCCGACGCTTCCGGGCCCAATGTCAAGTCAACGCTCAGGAGCCTGAGTTCCTCCAGCAATCAAGGATATCCGAGGGCACCGGTGTCGCATGATAGACGCCGCGTGCGATCGCCCGTGAAAGGCACAGTGCGGCCGCGTGGAACAGGAGCGGAAGGTCTTCCACGTCCCTCTGGGAAGTGCCCGTTGCCACTGAGAATACCAGATCACCATCTCCTGGCATGTGCGCGGGAACGACTGCCCTCCCAATTCCATCATGGGCCACGACCGCCATGCGCTTCGCCTCTACCTTTGTAAGTCTTGCATTCGTTGCAACCACGGCGATGGTGGTGTTGGCTCGCTCATTGAGGCCAGCATGCAATGGATCTGGGAACGTCACACCAAGTCCTCCGCGTGGGTCGGGGCCAAGGCCTCCGAACTCCGCGCCATGCTCGAATGGCGCCGCCCAGAAATGCCGCCCGCCAGGTGTGGTCACTGATCCCATAGGATTGGCAGCCACGAGCGCACCAACTACAGAACCGTTCGCAAGAACCAGGGACGCCGAGCCAAGCCCTCCCTTGAGCGTCGCGGTCAATGCGCCCGTTCCCGCCCCAACGCTTCCAATCTCGAAGCAGTCGCCCGCATTCTCCAATGCCGCCAATCCGAGAGCTGGATAGGGATTGCGTTCCCAGTTCTTGTTCCCTCCATTGAGAAGGTCAAACAGGATCGCAGCGGGCACCAAAGGCACGCGGGTGCTGCCCACACGAAACCCCCGTCCCGCCTTACGCAGACCAGTCATCACGCCCGAGGCCGCGTCAAGGCCAAAGGCTGACCCACCAGAGAGAACCAAAGCGTCAACTGACTGCACCAGCCGATCGGGTTCCAATAGATCGGTCTCCCGGGTGCCCGGCGCTCCCCCCATTACGGCATAGGATGCCACGAACGGCTCATCGGCAGTCACAACCGTCACGCCTGACTTCAGTTCCTCGTCCTGCGCGTTGCCAACACGTAAAGCGGGTACGTCAGTGATCAGGTTCTGCGAGCCGGGCCTCATGACTCAGAATTTGTCCACAACGTGGAAATCAGAGCGCCATTCCATGGTCTCGCAGAGCGCCCGACGCCAGTCGACGCCGACCTCTGTTTTCGCCGTGCCGCTCATTTGGTTCTTCCAGCCCCTTTGTCATGAGTCACTCCGCGAGTTCCATGCCATTCGCTCAGCAAACGAGCCACACCGGATCGATCAAAGGACAGATTGCCATACTAATTGGGACAAGGACAAGAACAACGCCATTCATTACAGAGTTTCGGCTTCGGAACGCGGGGCATCCGCTGTCTCAACCGATCGGCTCCTTCCAACGCCAACAGCGGCAATTGGGAAGTTATCCGTTTCGGTTAGGTTTGGACCATGGCTGAACCGCGGTGGGAAGGTTGCGGGTTGTTGTGCCGACCGGCCACCGGAGACCGGTATTCGCAATTCTCAGTATCGTACCCAGCTACGTAAGTCGATTGACGGCCGCTATCAGAAGTTGGCTCCACGGCTGAGGGAACGGGTGCCAAGCTCTGTCTGGACGCTCCATTTGGCCTCCATATGAACCGACGGCCGATCGATGATGCGGTGTGCGCCTTCCAACCGGCCCTCTTTACGGAGCGCGAACCAGCCAATCCGTATCGGCAGGTGATTCGGTACGCCAAGGGTGGTCATCCCATCGAAAGCGGAACTCGACTGCCCATTGCCCGCACGCCGCCGTCGTTTTGGATTGGGCGGGCGTCATGATTCGGGTTGAAGTAGAGGGCATCGAAACCCGCAATACCAAGGGTCGCCATACCCTCGCCCTTGACTGGACGGAACGGGCGCCCGCCTGTGTGACCGGAATCCTTTCAGCGGTTGAATTCCAGACCGGCTGAACTCGACAATCCCAAATCTCAGCCGACAATCTCAAGTCCGGAAAAGAAGTATGCGATCTCAACCTCAGCGGTCTCCGTGGCATCGGAGCCATGCACCGAGTTCTCGCCCTTCGACTGGGCGAATTCCGCGCGAATTGTTCCTTCTGCGGCTTCGGCCGGATCGGTCGCCCCCATCACCTCACGGTATTTCGCAATGGCATCCTCGCCTTCCAACACCTGAGCGACGATGGGTCCGGAGGCCATGAAAGCGCATAACTCGTCATAGAATGGACGCCCCCTGTGGACTTCATAGAATATCCCCGCCTGGGCCTCCGTCAAACGAAGTCTTTTCTGCGCGACAACCTTTAGGCCAGACGCCTCGATCTTTGCATTGATCGCGCCCGTCAGATTGCGTCTTGTAGCATCCGGCTTGATTATCGAGAATGTTCGCTGCACCGCCATGCGCTGTCTTCCCTGATTTTGTGGTCGGGCTCTTCCGTCCCTTCGAACTGTGCAGGCGCACTAACACGCACTCCCAACGTTGAAAAGCCGCGATTGACCGTATGGCCCCAATGCGTCAAACCGCCCCGATGCTGAGAATAGACAATATCCACTTCGCCATTGGCGGTACTCCTCTCTTCGCGGGTGCAAGCGCTTACATTCCTGATAACCATAAGGTCGGCTTGGTTGGGAGAAACGGTGCTGGAAAGTCGACGCTCTTCCGTCTGATCCGGGGCGAACTGACGTTGGAATCCGGCAGCATCAGCCTACGAGGCGGTGCCCGTGTCGGAGGCGTGGAACAGGAAGCTCCCGGCGGCGACAGATCGATACTCGAAACCGTACTCGCTGCGGACACCGAGCGAGCCAGACTGCTCTCAGAGCAAACGGATGATCATGAGCGGATTGCTGATATCCAGACACGGCTGGCCGACATCGACGCCTGGTCGGCAGAGGCAAGGGCAAGCGCGATTCTTCGAGGGCTGGGTTTTTCCCACGACGAACACGGTTCTCCATGTTCGGCCTATTCCGGAGGATGGCGCATGCGGATCGCTCTCGCGTCGGCGCTGTTTTCCCGACCGGATCTGCTCCTGCTTGACGAGCCGACAAACTACCTTGATTTGGAAGGTACGCTATGGCTGGACAATTATCTCGCCAGCTATCCGCACACGGTTGTGATCATCAGCCATGACCGCAGCCTGCTGAACAACGCGGTTGACTCGATCCTCCATGTGGAACGGAAGACACTTGCCTTCTACAGAGGCAGCTATGACCAATTCGTCCGCCAACGTGCGGAGCGCTCCGCACATGCCGCCGCCGTTGCCAGAAAACAGGAGTCCCGCCGCGCCCATCTTCAGTCATATGTCGACAGATTCCGATACAAGGCAGACAAGGCCCGACAGGCGCAGTCCCGTCTCAGGATGATAGAACGGATGGAATTCGTCTCCTCGCCGGAGGAAGCCGCCCTGAAGGCTTTCAGATTCCAGGACCCAGAGAGCCTCCCGCCTCCGATTGTCACGATGGAGGGTGTCAGCACTGGCTACGGGGGTGTCCCCGTCCTCCGGAATCTAGACCTCCGCATCGATCAGCATGATCGAATCGCATTGCTGGGGAGGAACGGCGAAGGAAAGTCAACTCTGTCCAAACTCCTGTCCGGCAGACTTGAGACCATCGACGGGCGCATCGTCCGCACAAAGAAGCTTCGTGTTGGCTATTTCGCCCAACACCAAGTCGACGAGCTTGACCTCGATGCAACCCCACTCGAGCATCTGATGCGTAGACACCCCAACGACAGGCCTTCCACACTGCGGTCAAGGCTTGCGGGTTTTGGCTTGACGGTCGACCAGGCCAATGCACCGGTTTCCAAGCTATCCGGTGGCCAGAAGTCCCGTCTATCACTGTTATTGGCCACATCCCACTCACCTCACCTGCTCATCCTTGACGAACCCACCAACCACCTTGACATTGAAAGCCGCGAAGCACTCCTGGATGCGCTGACGTCCTATTCCGGCGCAGTCATTATCATAAGTCATGACCTCCACCTTCTTGGGTTGGTAGCGGACAGGCTGTGGCTGGCAAAAGATGGTACAGTGAAGAAATATGAGGGCGATCTGGAGAGCTACCGTAGGGAACAGCAAGCTGTTGTCAGCAAGAGGCTTCCCGTGAAGTCCAACAGATCGGCGGAGATGTTCCGGAGCCCGCTACAGGAGTTGCGCACGGAACTGCAAAAATGCGAGACCCGGATCGCGAAGCTCACGGAAATGCGTGAGAAACTCGACACCAGACTTGCCAATCCGGCCCTGTACCAGCCAAACTCGGTTAAGGACCTCGCTTCGTGGCAAAGAAAATATGCCGAGGTCCTTAGTGGACTCGATCGTGCGGAAGCGCTCTGGATTGCAGCGCACGAGAGACTTGAGAAAGCCGAAAACGCAGAACGGGACCCGACAACCGCTGATTGAAATGCGCCGTGCCGCATTGAACCGGCCAAAAGACAGACTCGCGATGGACTGTACCCTTACAGTCACAGCTAGGGAAACCAACTGATTCAAATGTCAGGAGAATATGATGAGCGGCGAAGACACCGGAATGATGGTCTACCTTGTCATTCTGGCCGGTATTCTCGTAACACATGTCATTCTCAGGAACCGAACCAACCTCAGCCGGATCTTCAGGCATGGCGCGATCTGGAGCGTCATTTTCGTCGGTGCCATTGCGGGTGCCATGCTGTGGCAGGATATCCGCCACGACTTCGCATTTCGTCAAGCCACGGTCACCGATGGAGGCCGGATTGAGATACGCCGTGCCGCTGACAGCCACTATTATCTGACGCTGGAAGCAAATGGTGTGCCAGTTCGGTTCGTCGTCGATACCGGTGCAACGAACATTGTTCTCTCACGCCACGACTCGCAAAGAACTGGCATCAATCCCGATGACCTGAATTTCATTCATGTTGCCCACACCGCAAACGGACAGACGCGCATGGCACGAGCCATGCTCTCCACCCTCGCTCTTGGCCCAATCGTCGACCACAATGTCGCGGTATCGGTCAACGAAGGTGAAATGGACGATTCTCTCCTCGGCATGGACTATCTTGAGAGATTTGACCGAATTGAGATATCGGACGGCACGTTGACCCTTACCCGGTAGCCGGTATCACGGCGCATTCGGCATGACTGACCGCATCCGGCAAAGAACTGGACCTCTTCATGCATTGATTTGACTGCGAAGATCGCTTCAAAGGCAATCCAAACGGTACCAAGTGTGATCCGCTTGGACTGTGACAGTGGATCAACATATTCGTCCTTAGGCAGGCTGGTCAGGTACCTGCGGTCATAATGCCGTAACTGGAGAGTAACTCGACGTGATTGGCGGATTTCTCCGGATCGATACGGCTAGTCTCCGCCGCAACCACCCAGTTCCAGGGGCACCATGGATCCTCTCGTAATCTTCACTCCTTCCGGAAAACGTGGCCGCTTTCCAGCTGGGATGTCGGTGCTCACCGCCGCACGGCGGCTGGGTGTCGACCTTGACAGCGTCTGTGGCGGTCGCGGGATCTGTGGTCGCTGCCAGATCACGCCCGGCTACGGGGAATTCCCGAAACACGGAGTGACCGTCTCCCGGAATGCGGTTTGCGACAGGAACTCGGTGGAAGACCGCTATGGGCGCATCAGGAGCCTGAGCGAGGGACGGCGCCTAGGCTGTCAGGCAACGGTCCAGTCGGACGTCGTCATCGACGTTCCTCCGGATAGCCAGGTGCACAAGCAGGTCATTCGAAAGGCCGCTGCCATCCGCAGCATCACAATGGATCCGGCAACAAGGCCATACTACGTCGAAGTGGAAGAACCCAATATGCATGAGCCGTCAGGTGATCTTGAACGGCTCAAGGACGCGTTGGCGAAACAATGGGGCATAGAAAGAAGCATTGTCAGGGCTGACCTGACAGTGCTTCGGAAACTCCAACCCGTGCTGCGCAAGGGCAAATGGGCGGTTACAGTGGCGCTTCATCGCGGACATGCCGACATGCATGAAGGGATACTCGACATCTGGCCTGGCTTCTGGGAAGGACGCCTGTTCGGCCTCGCTGTCGATCTGGGTTCCACGACTGTTGCCGCGCACCTCTGCGACCTCCGAAGCGGCGAGGTCGTTGCGAGTTCGGGAACCATGAATCCACAGATCCGTTTCGGCGAAGACCTCATGAGCCGGGTCAGCTATGCCATGATGAACCCCGGTGGTGACGTTGAAATGACCTCAGCGGTACGCGAAGCCATCGATCGACTTGCAGTGGAAACGGCGGCAACGGGAGGTATTGATCCCATCCAGATCGTCGAGCTGGTTTTCGTATGCAATCCTGTGATGCATCATCTCCTGCTGGGCATTGATCCCGTCGAGCTAGGTCAGGCTCCGTTCGCCCTGTCCACATCCGACTCGCTTTCCATGGATGCCAGGGACCTCAACCTCTTTTCCGTGAATTCATCAGCCCGTGTCTTTGTCCTGCCCTGTGTGGCGGGCCATGTTGGCGCCGACGCCGCGGCCGTCGCACTTTCAGAAGAGCCGGGAAAGTCGGATGATCTCGTTCTCATCGTCGATGTCGGCACCAACGCCGAGATTCTGCTTGGAAACAGACATGGTGTGCTGGCCTGTTCATCGCCCACCGGTCCCGCATTTGAAGGAGCGCAGATCAGCAGTGGCCAGCGAGCGGCTGCTGGCGCAATCGAACGCGTCGAGATCGATCCGGCTTCGAAGGAGCCAAGTTTCAAGGTCATTGGCTGCGATCTGTGGTCAAACGAGGAGGGATTTGAAGATGCTGTGGCCGCGACCGGGATAACGGGCATCTGCGGATCCGGCATCATCGAGGCGGTCGCGGAAATGCGAATGTCCGGCATTGTCGATGCATCGGGCCTAATCGGATCATCTGAGCAGACCGGTACCGCACGCTCCATGCCAGACGGGCGCACGCACTCCTACCTGCTGCATGACGGAACGTCGGCAGGTGGTCCTCGAATTGCCGTCACGCAGGCGGACATTCGGGCAATCCAGCTCGCGAAATCGGCGCTCTATGCAGGTGCCCGTCTCTTGATGGATGAACTGGGAACTGATTCCGTCGATCGTGTCATCCTCGCCGGAGCCTTTGGTGCGCATATTTCGCCGAAGCACGCGATGGTGCTTGGGATGATTCCAGACTGTCCCCTTGATCGGGTGACTTCCGCGGGCAACTCAGCGGGCACCGGCGCCCGCATCGCGCTCTGCAACCGCGCCGCCCGATCCGAAATAGAGGAAACGGTGCGCCGGATACACAAGGTCGAGACAGCCGTGGAGCCCAGGTTTCAGGAGCATTTCGTCGCTGCCAACGCGCTTCCGCATGCGCACGCTCCGTTTGCGGAACTCCGCAAGGTGGTTGACCTTCCGGTCGTCAGCTTCAACACTGGAGGTAGCGGCGAACGTGGAAGGCGCCGCCGACGTCCCAGTCGAAAGGAGTGAATCCATGAAAATCCTGCGGGCCGGATCGCGTCCATCCCAGGTCGGACCGGAGGACTCGTTTTCGGGTCGGGTTCGAATCGACCCGGTGATCATGGCACCCGAGCCCTCCCGTGTCCGTGCGCTGACGGTGACATTCGAGCCGGGTGCCCGAACCGCCTGGCACACGCATCCACTTGGGCAGGTACTTGTCGTGACCGCCGGAAAGGGCCTGGTCCAGAAGGCAGGTGGTCCAATTCAGGAAATTCGTCCGGGCGACGTTGTCTGGTTCGAGCCCGAAGAACGCCATTGGCATGGCGCCGCACGGGATACCGGCATGACCCACATCGCGGTCCAGGAGGCGCTTGACGGATCCAATGTGACCTGGCTGGAACACGTTACCGACGCCGAGTATTCCGGCGGTCCCTGACCGGTGCACCTGACCGAAACGTCCTCTGGGTGACGGCGACCCTGCATTGTGGGAGCCGGCACCGGAAGTCCGGCGGACAGTCCAGCCCCACTTCCATTCCGAAGTGCGCCGGCGGGTATGACCGCCGCATTCCCGCTGACGTTCAGGGACGTGCCCCCGACATACGGGCCTCCCCGCGGCGCTGCCCTGCCTTGGTGAGTTTCCCGCCCTTCCCTTCAGGTAGTGGTTGCCTGCGTTCTGTTCAATTGCATCCGGGAGTGGATTTCCTCGGGCTTTACGGTGCCCGCTTCGAGGACCGTCTCCAATAGGAGCAGGAACCGTTCCTGGAATGTCATAATTCCAGATTCGAGGTTTGGATTCCGAAGGCGTTGTCGTCGGTTCTGTAGCAGATCCCATTGTTTCAATGCGCACCTCCTCGGTCATTGACGTTATCGACCCTCTGTGCTGGCTGTCCTGTTGAGGGGGCGGTCTGACTGGATTCAGTTCGGAAGCGACTGTGGGGACGACAACTAAGTCTGACAATTCTGGTTGCCAATCGTGCGCCCAATTCCACGAATTGGGAATATCCCGAACTGCCAACTGCGCCTGGCTTCACCCAGATCGAGACCCGCTCATTCCCGGTTCTTCGGCCGCCCCTTTCCCGGTTCCTCCATTGTTGGCAGCGGAACAAATGACTACTGCAGCAGCGGCCATGCAGTAAACTATACGGTTCCTAGCCATGGCTTTTTCCGAGATGAAAACGCTTGCGTCGAGGGTCGGTGACTTCACGCCCGCCACGAGAGTATTGTCGCATTCGGTGCCGTAGCTCTCGGCCCGGTGACCCCCGTCCTTGATCCAGAGCCCGAAGGACCCGCGGACGACGTCAGCGAACTGGATGCGGGACTTGCCGTCCTCGAACTCGGCAATATGGTCCCCATCATTCGAGTCCCCGGCCCTAAACACTAAGGTATTGTCGCCTGTGCCGTCGTACCGCACGTCATTGCCCATTCCGCCGATGATCGATTCTTCGCCATCGTCCAGGAACCTGTCATTGCCGTCGCCGCCGTCGATCATGTCCTCGTCCGAAAGCGCACTGTTGGTGTCCATCTCAATGCCGTTCGCCTACTGGGCGCGTGCCCTGGTCCGCATATAGGCTCACAATTGCCGGATCCGCCCGTCAGCGCGTCATCATCTGGGCCGCCGGTCAGTCTGTAAACACCGGACTCCGATGCCACCGACCTGATGTCGTCGCCTTTGGCGCCGTTCCATTCTCTCCTTAAGTTGCAGATCGTCCTCAATTCTGGTTCACGACAAATTTATGCCCTTCCGGCACGAGAATCTCGCCCCGGTCTGGCTTGCCATCGGCGTCCGTCCCGCGTATGAGTGTACGAGCGGCGGCCGGTTGCCTGCCGTGCTGGCGCAGTGATAAGAGGGCGTTCGGGATGAGGTACGACGTCATGACGAAGGCCGCGGGCAAGGTCTGGCCGTGGAACCTGTTCCGGCGCGGCAACATCGCCTCATGGGTGCGCGACATTCGCCCGATCGCGCACATATCAGGCTGCTTCGACAGCAGCAGGTATGCCGACCCCCGACGTACCGCGGTCCGGGCCGCGCCCTGCGTTCCGCATCTGGCTGGCCTTGCCTGCTGACGCCCTTCAAGCATGGACCTGCAACCCCGCACGGTAATCGCCACGCATCGCGGTGCGCTGGTCACCGTCGGCACCCTGAGCGCGGTGGTGAACCTGCTGATGCTGGCCGGGCCGCTGTTCATGCTGCAGATCTACGACCGGGTGCTGACCAGCCGGTCGGAGGCGACGCTGGCCGTGCTGTTCGCCATCGTGGTCTATCTCTACGGGCTGAAGGGCCTGCTGGACGGCTTACGCGGACGCATCCTGTCGCGGGTGGGCGCGGGGTTCCAGGACACGCTGGACGAACGGACCTTCGACGCCGCCCAGTGCGTGACCCGCGACCCGTCGCGGCGTGGCAACCCGGGTCAGGCGCTGCAGGACCTGGGGGCGGTGCGCGGGTTCCTGGCCTCGCCGGCGCCGGGGGCGCTGCTGGACCTGCCGTGGACACCGTTCTTCGTGGCGGTGATCTTCATCTTCCACCCGCTGCTGGGCTGGCTGGCGGTCGCGGGAGGGACCGTGCTGGTGGCGCTGGCGCTGGCCAACCGGTGGGCGACGCGACGGCCGCAGGACAGTGCTGCGCGTTTGTCGGCGGAGGCCGCCCTCCGCGCCGAGGACGTGCGCCGCGAGGCGGAGACGGTGACGGGCCTTGGCATGATCGGACCGCTGCGGACGCGCTGGAAGGCGCTGCGCGACGCGGCGCTGGAGGAGTCGATGCGGGCCTCGGACGCGGGCGGCAGCTATACGTCCGCGAGCAGGGCGTTCCGGCTGCTGCTGCAGTCGGGAATGCTGGCGCTCGGCGCGTGGCTGGTGCTGGGTGGCGAGCTGACGCCGGGCGCGATGATCGCGGCCTCGATCCTGCTGGGCCGGGCGCTGCAGCCGCTGGAGCAGACGGTGGCGCAGTCGGCGGCGATCCAGCGGGCGCGGTCGGGCTGGCTGTCGCTGTCGCGGCTGCTGGCGGAGGTGCCCCCGCAGGCCCACCCGATGGCGCTGCCGCGTCCCGCGGCGCACCTCCGGGTGCGCGACCTGACGGTGCTGTCGCCGGACCGTCGGGAGGTGCTGCTGCGGGGCGTCACGTTCGACGTGGTGCCGGGGGAGGCGGTGGCTGTGGTGGGTCCGAGCGGGGCGGGCAAGTCCACCCTGGCGAAGGCGCTGGCCGGGCTGTGGCCGGCGGCGCAGGGCGAGATCCGCCTCGGCGGGGCGGAGCTCCCGGCCTATGGGGAGGCGC
The DNA here is from genome assembly GCA_965203605.1 of Paracoccaceae bacterium. Taxonomy (GTDB): domain Bacteria; phylum Pseudomonadota; class Alphaproteobacteria; order Rhodobacterales; family Rhodobacteraceae; genus JAPOUP01. Next base: position 2,298,339 of record OZ241902.1, read on the forward strand.
TGTGGCGGGAGCACCTCGGCTACCTGCCGCAGGAAGTGGCGCTTCTGGCGGGCAGCGTGGCGGAGAACATCGCCCGCTTCGACCCTGGGGCGGACGAGGGGGCGGTGGTGAGCGCGGCGACGGCGGCCGGTGCGCATGACATGATCCTCTCGCTTTCGGACGCCTACGACACAATGCTCGCGGGCGGCGGCGGGGTCTCCGGCGGGCAGCGGCAGCGCATCGGCCTGGCACGGGCACTCTACGGCGACCCGGCGCTGCTTGTCTTGGACGAGCCGGACGCGAGCCTGGACGACGCCGGCGTGGGGGCGCTGAACGGGGCGATCGCCGGGGCGAAGGCGGCGGGCCGGGCGGTGGTGGTGATGGCGCACCGTCGGGCGATGCTGGCCGAGTGCGCACGGGTCGCGGTGCTGGAGGGCGGGCGGCTGACGATGTTCGGTCCGGTGCAGGAGGTGATGGCGCGGCTGACCGGGCCCCGGCAGCCTTCACGGGTGAAAGTAAGACAGAAGGGACCGCCGCGGGTGGTCGCGGACGCGGGCGATGGGGAGGCGGGGTCCGGCGATGGCTGACACGGGGCGCACAGGCGCGGAAGGCTGGCCGACGGGCGGTCCGGTCCGGCTCGGGCTGCTGGCACTCGGCGTCGGGTTCGCCGGCGCCCTGGTCTGGGCCTCGGCGGCGGAGATCCATGGCGCGGTGATCGCGCCCGGCAGCGTCGAGCTGGAGTCGCGGCGCCAGGCTGTCCAGCATCCCGACGGCGGGATCGTGGCGGCGCTGCCGGTGCGCGACGGCGCGCGTGTGGAGGCGGGGGCGGCGATCCTCGAGCTCGACACCACCGAGCTTGCCGCCGAGAGGGCGCTGCTGGCCCGGCAGTGGCGGGAGGCGCGGGCGCGCATCGACCGTCTCGCGGCCGAGGTCCGGGATAGCGTGGCGGTCGTGTTCCGGGACGCGGCCGCGGCGAACGGGGATCCGGCGCTTGCGGCGATGCTGGCGGATGAGCGGGCGCTGTTCGAGACCGGGCGCGAGTCGCTGACCCAGACGGTCGCGCAGATCGGGGAACGCGGGACACAGACAGCGGCTTGGATCGAGGGACTGAAGCGGCAGGCGGGGGCCGTCCGGGACCAGCTGGCACTGATCGAATCGGAGGCCCGCGCCAAGGAGGGACTGCTGGCGAAAGATCTCATCCGCCGGCCGGAGGTCTCACGGATCCTGCGGGAGGAGGCCCGGCTCAGGGGCGAACTCGGCAGGCTGGAGACGGAGGCCGCGAGGGGCCGGAGCGCACTAGCGTCCTACGAGATCGAACGGCTGAAGCTATTGGCGGAGCGGCGCGGGACGGCGCAGGACGAGATGCGCGCGCTGCAGCCACGCGAGGCCGAGCTCGCCGGGCGCCTCCGGGTGGTGGAGACCCGTCTCGCGCGGCGGGTGCTGCGGGCGCCGATGGCGGGCGTGGTGCACGGGCTGCGGGTGTTCACTGTGGGCGGGGTCATCCCGGCCGGCGCGGAGGTCGCGACCATCGTGCCCGACGGGGTGCCGCTGGTGCCCCGGGTCCGTATAGATGCCGGGCAGGTCGATGAGGTCCGGGCCGGGCAGGAGGTGACGGTGCTGTTTCCCGCCTTCAGCATGCGCACCGCGCCGGAGTTCACCGGCAAGGTGCGCACCGTGTCAGCCGACGCACTGGTCGACGAGACCACCGGCGCCCGTTACTACACCGCCGAGATCGCGCTGGACAGCGAGTCCGAGGCGGCGGCCACGGTGCGCGGCATCGTTCCGGGGATGCCGGTCGAGGCGTTCATCCGCACCCACGCCCGCACGCCGCTCGCATTCCTGCTCGATCCCTTCACCGACTACATCCGGCACGCGTTCCGCGAGGAGTGACTCCATTGGCCGTGGCGCAAGACCCGGTGGACATGAAGCCAGCCTGGCAACGGGAGCCCGCACGTTCCCGTGATGCATTTCTTGACTTCAGGCATTTGTGACCGGACTGGATTCCCGGAATGCACATAAATCAACGGGTTAAGTCTGTGGCGGCGTGTGTAGTGCCCTCGGTTAACGCTTTGGTCGACAGCAGCCCGTGAACATGGCCTGGGGGGCCATGTTCATAAGACGCAAGCGAATCGACGACGTTCGGACCAAGATCCAGATCGTCCGGTCGCAGTGGACTGGCGGCAAGGTCCGCCAGCGGGTGCCCCGCCATGTGGGAACCGCCCGCGGGGCGGCGGAGACCAAAGCCCTCGAGGGCGTCGGCCGGCTGATCATGGAGGAACTGCGGGCCGCACGGTCCGGGACGGCGCCGCTGTTTTCGATCAGGGACCTCGGCGACCTCGCCCGCGGGGCGGCGGAGAATCCCCGGCCAGCGGGCGAGGTCGCCGAGTGCCGGCACGAGGGGCGCGTCGAGGCCGGCATCCGCCAGACGTCGGCGCCGTCTACAGCGGCCTCGGCTGGGACAGCCTGTGCGGGGTGCGCCGCAGGAGTGCGAACCGGATCATCAGGGAACTGGTCCTTGCGCGCATCGCGCAGCCGCTGTCGAAGCGGGCGACGGTGGGCGGGCTCGACGCGCACGCGGCCCTGCCGCTGAACCTCGACTCCGTCCACAGAGCCATGGACAATCCTGACGGGACGAAGACCGACGGGATCCGGGAAAGCTCGATGAAGGCGGCCGAGACGCTGCTTCCGGATCCGCTGACGGCCGTGTTCCACCACACGACGACGCTTTACCTCGAGAGCGGGGACGGGGACGACCTGCGCGTCAAGGACGGCAGGCCGCACCGGATACAGGTCCTGTTCGCCCTTCCGGTCACGCCGGAGGGGCTGCCGGTCGGCTACGGGCTGTTCCCGGGGAACACCCATGAGGGCGGAACCCTGGTCAGGGCCATCGAGGGACTGGAAACCCGGTATCCGGGGATCAGCCTCACCCTCGTGGCCGACGCGGGGATGATCGGCAGGGAGAACGAGGAGGCCCTGCGCAGGCGCGGCGCACCCCGCATCCCCGGAGCACGGCTGAAGATGCGGAAGGCTGCCGGGAAGCGCAGGATCCTGGACCTCGACCGCTACCTCCCGTGGGAGCGGAGGGAGTTCCGGAAGTCCATCGCCGGCATCCGCGAGATCGGGACCGACGGCGGGTGGCCCATCGCGACCCATTCCCCGAAGCGGGCCCGCAGGGACGCAAGGGACCGGGAGCGGCGGATCAGGGAGCCGCGCGGGCGTCTGGCGAAGAGCGGAACCGCCGCCGGGCGGTGCGGGCGGGGGCCGCGAAGTTCCCCGGCTTCCCCGGAGGGAATGTCCGGGTGAACGAGGCGAAGGTCGCCGATGCGGTGCGCTGGGACGGCCTGCGCGGTATCATGGCATGGGGCTGCGACGGCGCGGACCCCCGGGATCCGGTGATCCAGTACCGCAGGCTGGCGGAGACCGAGGCCTGTTTCCGGGCGAACAGGCACGACCTCGGGATCCGCCCGGTGTCCCACTGGAAGCCGAAACGGGTGAAGACCCACATCGCGGTCCGCTACATGGCCTTCCGCTGTCTCCGGCACCTGCGCCGGCGCCTCGCGACGCGGGGGCATCCGATGAGTCCCGACCGCTGTTTACGGATACTCCCAATCGTCCGCACCGTCCAAGAACCGTTTTTTCCTTGCTTCGACCGAGTTCTTTCCGAAGAAGTAAGCGGCTAAAGTATGGCGTCCCGTCCGTTCCGGTTCCGCTCATCACTTCCATCACTTCTTTCGGTTTGACGTCATAGGGCAGTGCTCGTTAGTGACTCGCCATCGGGGCGAATCGCTTCGGAGGACACCTTCTTGGCAAGGACAGGATCAAGGATGGACGGATAAGCCAGACGGTCTTGGCCAAAGCTCCCATCCAGTCACAGCGAAGTCACCCGCCGGAGAGGTTGGCCATCGGAGAGTTGTGTCCGCAGTTCCCGAATGCGCGGGCCGAGCCGCCGATGCTCTCATTTCACTGACATCGCCCAAGGGCAGCGGAAGGCATTTCGTCAAGCAATTCTGCCGCCTTGGCGCATCAAAATCTATGCGCACAACTACGGTCATGTTGCGTTGACCACCCCGTCACTACAATATCCTGGTCTCCATTTGAGGATTGGACGTGAAACAATGGTGCCAAACCCGCTAACCGAATGCCATTGGCGGGCAGCGGGAGCCGTCACCGCGGCACCTCCAGCCAAAACGGCGGCCAAATGGGGCGGAACGGCGGACCAGATCCGTTACGGAAGCAGGAATTCTCCATCCTGTCAGACATCCAGCCTCATCGGGTCACACTGATCGCGACTGGGATGCTCCGTGCGCATGGAACAAGACCTGCGAACCAATCATCTCAATGCTCCAAGTTTGCTGGAGCGGGTAGCGGGAATCGAACCCGCACGTCCAGCTTGGGAAGCTGGCAGGCTACCACTACATCATACCCGCTCGACCCGCACAATTACCGCTGAGCGCAGTCATTGGCAACCCAGAACATCGGGTCGCACCCGAATCCGTGAACGGTCCTTGGCGAATCAACCTCTATAATACCAAACCAAATAAATAAAGACCCAGGAACAAAAGCGGAACATCATGCTGTGCGGCATCCCAACATTCCGCGTGTGGTCGGTGGCGCCGTCCTGTATCCTGCGTCTGTGAAACAGGCGGAAGGAGAGAACGGCATGCCTGCGAAAGTCATGGTGTCGCGCACCGACCACACACCCGGTCAGTTACGCGAACTGGCCCGGAAACACAGGTTCCGCGACCGCCGCCGCCGGATGCGCGCGATCGCCCTGGTCATGGAGGACGGTCTGTCCAGGACCGAGGTGGCCTGCGGGACGCCGCCCGGCCGGGGCACCGCCGAAGCTGGAGGGCGCGCGCCGGCCGGTGCGGAGGCCGGGCTTCCGGCACATGTCCCCGCGGCCCGTCCACCCGAGGGCGGACCCCGCCGCCCAGGAGGGATTCCGAAGGGGTTCCGTCCGGTTGGCGCGGGAGGCGGTGCCCGACGGCGTGGCCCCGGAGGATGTGCCCGTCTACCTGCAGGACGGGGCGCGGGTGGGGCGGAAGGGCATGCTGTCAAGGGTCCGGGCCAGGAGGGGGACGCGCCCGCGCGTCGTGCGGGATCACCGGTACGGACACCTGTACCTGTTCCCCCCCCGCCTGCCCCGCGACGGGCGACGCGGTCGGGCATGTCTGCGGCAGGGCCAACACCGGGGAGACGGACCGGCACCTCCGGGAGATCGGGGAGCGGGTCCCCGCCGGAAAGCGCGCCCTGGTGGTCCCCGGCGGGGCGGGCCGGCACCGGTCGGGGGATCTGGGGATACCGGACAGCGTCTCCCTGCTCCGGCTGCCGCCCACGGCCCGGAGCTCAATCCGGGCGGGACGGTGTTCTCGGTGCCGAGCACCGCCATTTCGCCAACCGGGTGTCCGGAAGCGGGAAGACGTCCGGGAGGTGGTCGAGCACGTCTGGAACGCCTTCATCGGCCGGAAGGGGGAGGTCACGCGGGTCACCACGAGGGAATGGGCGGTGCCGTGAGATCAGGGACGCCTATCGGCAATGATTTATTTGGTTTGGTATAACAAATCAACCGCAGCGACTCAGTATCGGTCAAATTCCTGACCCACTCAGCACCGATCTTCAGTCGGCCAGATTACCTGGCAAAGCGTTGGCCCACGCACTGATCGTTCCCGCACCCAAGCACATAACCAGGTCTCCGGGTCGCGTCGCCTCACGAACCATGCGCACGAGGCCCTCCTCGCCGTCCAACGGCCGTGCATCCGGATGTCCATGCCTCGCCAGACCCGCGACAAGGGAATCTCGGTCAGCACCTTCGACGGGTGCCTCACCAGCTGCGAAAACATCGGCGATGCCTACAATATCGGCATCATCGAAACAGGCGCAGAACTTGTCGAACAGACTGCTGAGCCTGGTGAAGCGGTGCGGTTGATGGACAGCGATCACGCGTCCTTCCGTGGTCTGACGCGCTGCCTTGAGAACGGCCGCGATCTCTGTCGGGTGGTGACCATAATCGTCGACGATGGTAACCCCATTCACCTCGCCTACTTTGGTGAAGCGGCGATTTACGCCCCTGAACCCTGCCAAGGCCTTACGGATTTCGTTTCCCGACATGCCCAAGTGCCTTGCGACCGCAATGGCCGAAAGCGCATTGGATACGTTGTGCTCACCGGGCATGGGAAGATTGCAGCCTTCAATCAATGTCCCCTCAAGTGCCAGAACTACATCGAATCGCGACATGCCATTGCCGTAAGTCAGGTTCACGGCCCGAACATCAGCTCCAGCATTGAAGCCAAAGGTCATGACACGCCGGTCATGGACCCTTTCCACCAGCTTCAACACATTGGAATCGTCGGAACAGCAGACAGCGAGACCGTAGAACGGAATGTTCGCAACAAAATCAAGAAATCCCTGATGCAGTGCCTCCTCAGTGCCCCAGTGTTCCATATGCTCCGGATCGATGTTCGTCACCACAGCAATCGTGGCAGGAAGGCGGTTGAAGGTGCCATCGCTCTCGTCTGCCTCCACAACCATCCACTCGCCAAGACCCATCCGGGCGTTGCTGCCATAGGCATGGATAATGCCGCCATTGATCACGGTCGGATCGAAGCCACCGGCGTCAAGAAGCGTCGCCACCAACGTGGTTGTGGTTGTCTTTCCGTGGGTCCCGGCAACGGCGACGTTGGACTTCAGCCGCATCAGCTCGGCGAGCATCTCCGCCCGACGGACGATCGGCAGTCCTCGCGACCGAGCGCCATCGAGTTCCGGATTCCCGGCCTTGATCGCGGACGAAACCACAACGACTTCCGCGTCCCCCAGGTTTTCGGGGCACTGGCCGATGAATATCTCCGCACCCATGGCCATAAGCCGGTCAGTAATTCTTGTGGCCCTCATGTCCGAACCTTGGACACAGTAACCCAGATTCAGGAGTACTTCGGCAATTCCAGACATACCGATCCCACCGATGCCCACGAAGTGGACCGCCCCCACCTCCATAGGCAGCTTGGTCGCGGCATTCATGGCGTGAGGCCCGCGTGATTCCTAACGTTCATATCTGACTTCCGCCAATTTTCGTTCTCCCAGTTCCACCACCAGCTCCGCAAGACGGTCCACGGCATCCGGTCTCCCGACGGCGAGAGCCGCTTCCGCCATTTCCGTCGCATTGGCCGGGCTTCCAAGGATCATCTCAATCCGCTCCGATAACCTGCCCCCGCCCAACCGGGATTCCTCGAGCAGCAAAGCGCCGCCCGCCTCGACGAGACCGCGGGCATTCGCGGTCTGATGGTCAGCGGCAGCATATGGATAGGGAATCAGGATTGATGGCCGCCCGATTGCCGTGATATCCGCCAGAGTTGACGCACCCGCACGTGAAATCACCAACTGGGTCTCAGCCATGCGCTTCGGAACGTCCTGAAAGAACGGTTGAACATCAGCCCGGATGCCGTGTTCGGCATAGAAATCCCGTACCTTCGGAAGATCCTCGTCGCGCGCCTGATGACTCACCCGGACATACCGCAAAATCGAAGGAGAGATGGAAGCGATGGCTGGAGGGACGAATTCGCTGAATGCCCGCGCTCCCTGACTCCCACCGATCACAAGGATTTCCATTGGATGGTCGCCCGGCGCGGTATAGGGGGATCCGGCGCGGGCGGCGACGGCACGGCGCACTGGATTGCCCGTGTGAATTCCCCGTATTCCCGATGGCAGTTCTGTCGGCCGGATTCCGCATGCAACACAGACCACGCGATTCGCGAAAAACCTGTTTGCACGACCGAGCACACCATTCTGCTCGTGGATCATCCGTGGAATCCGCAACCAATCAGCAGCGCCCAAGACAGGAACCGCAGGATACCCCCCGAACCCGATGACCGCGTCAGGCCTGTCACGGCGGAAACTCCTGATAGTGGCCAAAGTTCCCAAAGCGATCCGAAGCAACGCCTTCGCTTTCGCCAGCCCATTGCTGGAGAATGTGGCGGAGGCGACCCTTTCAACCTCGGTCGAATGGGGAAATCCACCAATGTACCGCTCTCCTCGGGCGTCAGTGGCGAGTTTCACTCGCCAGCCCAAGCGAAGCATGGATTCAGCAAGCGCCTGTGCCGGAAACATATGCCCGCCCGTCCCGCCCGCAGCGATGACAAGAAACGGTCGGCTCATATCCACTTCTCCGACGTGTACACATCAAGGGCGCAGTGCTCTGCCATTCGTCGGCCAAAGCAGGGCATCATCCAGCGCCCCTTCGGGACAGTATGTCCCCAATTTCACGCTGTGGCCGTAAGCGCGTAAGCACAAACAACATTCCCAATGCAATGCCGCTAGCGATCAACGACGATCCTCCGTAACTTACAAACGGCAGCGTCATCCCCTTGGCCGGGAGCAGCCGTGCGGCCACCCCCATGTTTATGAACGCCTGAATGCCGAAAGCACAGGCCAGCCCTGTGCCAGCAAGGCGGACATAAGGATCGCGCTCTCGAACCAGACGCATAAGGGAGCGGGAGACGACGATAACATAGAGAACAATGATGAGAATCACGAGGACCAGCCCATATTCCTCAGCGGCAACGGCGATGATGAAGTCAGTATGAGCGTCCGGCAGGGACCATTTCACACTGCCCGCGCCCACACCCACACCGAGGAAGCCACCTTCACGTATCGCGTCCACTGCGTAGCCAAGCTGCGTGTTCGGATCGACCTCCGTTGTGAGGAATCCGTTGATTCGACGCGCAAAGTGCTCTGAGTGGTTATAGGCGACAACTCCGATGGCGACCACACTGCTGGCCAGAACGAGCAGTAGGGTGAATGGTGCACCGGCTACGAAATACATGACGCCCCAACCAAACAGAACAAGACACGCCTGACCGAAGTCTGGCTGGAGGGCGAGTATCGCCACGACCAACGAGGTGATCATGAACGAAAGCATCCGTCCCGGTGGTCCGTCAACCTCCTGCGCAGCGGCCATCAACCATGCGGACAGGACAATCAGGCATGGCTTCAGAAACTCGGATGGCTGGAACGAAGCGAATCCGAGAGAATACCATCGTATCGAGCCCTTGCCGAAATCCGTTCCGAGAACGGGCAGCAAGGCGAGAGCGACGAAGGTGGCAACAAAGCCCAACACACCCAGGCGACGGACAGCTTTCGGTGAGGCCATCGACATCAGGATCATTATGCAGAGCGCCAGAACTCCGAACACCGTCTGGCGTTGAACATAATGGAATGGCTCAAGCTCGTTTTCGTGAGCCAGAGGCGGAGAAGCCGCGAAACCCAGGAGAATACCGATGCCGAACAGTAGAAAGACGCATGAAATCGAAATCTTGTCAGTCGTGCGCCACCAGTTTGGTACAATCGGCTCTCCATCCCGGATGGGAGAGGAACCATAAACCATATCAGTCATGAAACATGCCCAATGCAGCCTCGCTAAATCGCCCGTTTTCCGGGTCTCGTCCTGCAGAGTAACCAAATCCTCAGTCTAACGGCAACAGAAATCTTCGCTCTTGCACTCCAACGTTCCTACTTCCGGAACGACGGGCGGCAAGGATACTGGCACGTCGCTGCCAGTCGTCATGACCATTCGCGGAAGCCCTGCGAGCCGCTGTCGGAAAGACATAACCAAATGCAGCTCTGCAGCAGCTTGACCTGTCGGTATCCGCAACATCTACACGAAACGCCAGAGTGCCAAATTCCAGGAATGAACCCTGAGCCACGACATGGGAAGTATGCGCGTCGCGGACCGCAAGCTCCAGAACCTCTTGACCGGTTGCAAGCGCTCCTTCACGCACCGGATTGCATACGTCGTCTGTTCCATCCATGACGGAAGCTGCTTCAGACATCACCAAAACACCCGCCTGTCAGTACAGGCCTATGGATCCCCGATGCAAAGAGCCACCCAGACATCAGGTTCCGAGGCACATTCCCACTGCAGCCACGAACGCGTCACCCCGCGCCTCAAAGTCCGGAAACTGGTCGAAACTGGCGGCCGCCGGAGCAAGGAGTACCGTGTCACCCGCCTGTGCATCCTCAACGGCTCTGGCAACCGCTCGCTCCATTGTTCCACAGATCTCATGCGGAACCCCGCCAACCTGCAATGCGAATTCGCGAGCCGAATGACCAATGAAGTAAGCCTTTACCACAGTTCCCAGATGGGCCTTGAGCCCGATGATCCCGTTCTCCTTTCCAAGCCCTCCCGCAATCCAGCGAACGTTCTTGAATGCCATGAGCGCCTGGGCGGCACTCTCCACATTCGTTGCCTTGCTGTCGTTGACATAGGTCACGCCACCGGACTCGGCGACGATCTGGCTCCGATGGGGAAGTCCCTCGAAAGCATGGAACGCCTGTTCAGTCTGCGTCGGCCCAAGCCCAATCGCCCGAACCGCAGCGTAGGCGGCACAGGCGTTCTGATGGTTGTGCTGGCCGGGAAGCCCCCTGACTCCACGCAGGTCGATCAATGCGACCTGCCTGCCTTTCCGGCGCTCCGCCAGAAACCCCTTTCGGGCGGAGACAGTCCAGCCCGGGCCCAACAGCCGTCTTCCGCTGGAAATCCGAATGACCCGATCATCCGTCGGGCAAACAGAGAGCTGGTTGGCCAGAAACCGTCCTTCGGGTTGATCCACGCCAATCACCGCGCGGTCCGGCGCTCCCTCCACAAACAGCCGTCGCTTGGCTGCGAAATAGCCGCCAACACCTCCGTGCCTCGCAAGATGATCGGGCGCAAGATTCGTGAACACCGCAATGTCAGGCGTCAATGCCCTGGCTATGTCAGTCTGGTAGCTGGAGAGCTCAAGCACAACAACCTCGCCATCACTCAATGGATCGAGATCAAGGACACCCCTACCGATGTTTCCAGCAAGCTGGCATCGCCTGCCCGCCTGAACAAGGACGTGGCGGATGAGTGCCGACGTTGTCGATTTGCCATTCGATCCAGTCACAGCGATCACCTGTGGAATGCTGTCATACCGCTCCCAGGAGGATTCGGCGACGCTTCGGAAAAAAAGTCCGATGTCATTGTCAACCGGAACGCCAGCGGCGAGAGCCGCCGCAACCGCAGGATTGGCCTCCGGATAAAGATGCGGAATCCCCGGAGACACGATCAACGCCGACACACCGTCCAGTGCTCGCTGTCCTGTCGGGTCACGTAAAGTGAAACCCTCCGCTTCGGCACGGGATCTGGCTTCCGGACTGTCGTCCCATGCAAGTGGCTGCGCCTCCCCGGCCCGCAGAGCTCTCGCAGTGGCGAGGCCGGACCGGCCCAGACCGAGCACCGTGACCCTCTGGCCTCTATACCCGAGAACCGGAATCACAGGTCAATCCAGGCGAGTTCGAAGGACCCGGCGCCAACCATAGGCAATAGGGACGGTTCAGTCACGGGACACCGCTGACCTGCAGGCTCCCAAACACCCGCCGACTGTTCCCTGCCCAGGCACAGCGTTCGCTCTCATCTGACCTTCAGCGTAGCGAGTCCGATCAGTGCCAGAATCAAGGCGATGATCCAGAAACGGATCACGATCTGCGGCTCAGCCCAACCCAGCTTCTCGAAGTGATGATGGAGGGGTGCCATACGCAATATGCGCTTTCCCGTCCGCTTGAAATACGCCACCTGGAGTATCACCGACAGGGTTTCGGCCACGAATACACCTCCGACAACCGCAAGAACCAGTTCGTGTTTGGTCACCACCGCGATCGCCCCAAGTGCCCCACCCAGGGCAAGTGCGCCGGTATCACCCATGAACACCGCCGCAGGTGGCGCATTGAACCAGAGAAACCCAAGCCCTCCACCGATCAATCCGGCTGTGAAGACGAGAATTTCACCGGTCCCGGGGACATAGTGAACGTCCAGATATTCGGTGAAATCAATTCGGCCAACGGCATATGCGATGACACCAAGCGTGCCTGCGGCGATCATCACCGGCATGATCGCGAGCCCGTCAAGCCCATCGGTCAGGTTCACCGCATTGGCCGATCCGACAATGACCAAAGCCGCGAAGGGAACGAACAGCAGGCCGAGATTCACCAATGTATCCTTAAGGACAGGAAGGGCCAGCATGTTTCGCAACACATCGGGATGGTGCAGGCCAGCCCAATAGCCGGCGATTCCGGCGATCGCGCACCCAATCACAAACCGCTGCCGACCGGACAGCCCCCTGGAGGAATCACTCCTGATCTTCATGAAATCGTCAGCGAAGCCCACAAGGCCGAAACCCACCGTCGTGAACAGAGTGACCCAAAGAAACGGATTGTCGAGCCGCATCCACAGAAGGGTCGATAGAATGAGGGCGGCAAGAATCATCAGACCCCCCATCGTTGGCGTGCCCTTCTTGGCCACAAGGTGATGTTCCGGCCCATCTGCCCGTATTGGCTGCCCATTCGCCTGATATCGCCCAAGGAGCCTGATCATCGGACCACCAAAGGCGAAACAGAACACCAGAGCCGTGAAGAACGCTCCACCTGATCGGAACGTTATGTAGCGGAAGAGATTGAAGAAATCTCCCCCATCGGAAAGCTCCGCCAGCCAATACAGCATCAGGCCTGCCTTTCATTGTTTGGCATCGGACAGCCCAGTTCCCGAACGGCGTCAACGACGAGGGAAACGCCGCTGCCTTTCGAGCCCTTGACCAGCAGGACATCACCGGCGTCAACCAGACGATTTGCTGACTTCGCCAGTTCAGCCGCCGTTTCAGCCCAGCTTCCACGCATCTGGCGAGGAAGGCAGTCGTAGAGGGTCCGCATGCGCGGACCCACGCAGTGAACAACGTCCAACGACTGCATGGACGGGAAGTCAGCCAATTCCGCGTGAAGCCTGTCCTGATCCTGTCCAAGCTCAAGCATGTCCCCGAGAACCGCAATGCGGCGCCCCCGCCTGATGCGCCCGACTCCATCAATGGGCTGCGTCACCGCCAATGCATCGAGCGCGGCCTCCATCGATGCAGGGTTCGCATTGAACGCATCGTCAATCAGTTCGAACGAGGTCTCGTCGCTGATCGGATCAAGCAGCAGACGTTCGCGTGTGCCGCGCCCCTCCGACGGCTGCCAGGAACTGAGGTCCCGTGCAGCCAGGGCAAGATCGAGACCAAGCAGTTCGGCAACGCCAAGCGTTGCCACGGCATTGAGCGCGAAATGACGCCCGGGAACGGATAACATGAACATAAGTGGTGTTTCCCCAATCCGGGCACGCGCAACAGTGGCGGTTGCCGTAACCTGCACCTCGACAAGTTGACAGAACCGCTCTGGGCCAAGGCCAAAATCGCGGCCTGTCACGCCAATCCGCTCGGCGGCGGAGAGCAGTATCTGTGTGACCCCCAACTCGCCATTGAACAGTGCCGCCCCGCCCGCCCTGAGGCCCTCGAATATGGAGGCCTTCTCCCGGGCAATTCCCTCAACGCTGCCAAATGCCTCCAGATGCGCGGGCGCGACCGTCGTAACGAGCGCAAGGTCGAGATCCGCTAGGCGCGCCAGAGGTGCGATCTCCCCCGGACGGTTCATGCCGACCTCAATGACGGCGTAGTCGGCTTCCCTCGGCAGACGTGCCAGCGTCAAAGGCACTCCCCAATGGTTGTTGAAGCTCCTTTCCGCCGCATGAACACGCCCTTGACGCGACAGCGCCGAACGAAGCATTTCCTTGGTCGAGGTCTTGCCCGCCGACCCGGTGACGCCAATCGCTTTCGCTCGACTGCGCGATCGGGCCTCGGAGGCCAACCGTTCCAGCGCGGGAAGTACGTCTTCGACAACCAGGAGGGGAGAATTCGCCTCGACACCGTCAGGGATGCGGCTGACCAGCGCAGCGGACGCACCCCGTTCGAAGGCTGCGGCAACGAAATCATGGCCATCGCGAGCATCCGTCAGAGCCACGAACAGGTCGCCCGGTTCCAGAGTGCGCGTGTCGATGGACACGCCCTTGGCCACCCAATGGGATTTCAGGGACCCTCCGGTGGCGGCGGCGGCCTCACTCGCGGTCCAGAGCGGCATCATGCGAGCCTTCCGTCCAATGCCGCAACCGCAACACTTGCCTGCTCGGCATCGTTGAAGGGAAAAACGTCATCACCTACGATCTGCCCTGTCTCATGCCCCTTGCCCGCAACCAACAGCGCATCTCCCGGCTGAAGGGCATCCACCCCACGAAGGATCGCCTCGGCCCGGTCCGGAACCTCGGTGGCCTCTGGACAGCCCGAGAGGATAGCGGCCCGGATGAGGGCGGGATCCTCGCCGCGGGGATTGTCATCGGTGACAAACGCCAGATCGGCGTACAACCTGGCCGCTTCTCCCATCATCGGGCGCTTGTAGGGGTCGCGGTCTCCGCCGGCTCCGAAAACCACAATGAGGCGACCCAATACATGTGGCCGCAGCGCCTTCAACGCGATCCTGAGCGCCTCTGGCGTATGGGAATAGTCCACGAACACCGCTCCGCCATTGTCGCGTGTGGCAGCCAGTTCAAAGCGCCCACGAACGCCATGAAGGAATGTCATCGATTCGAATACGTCGTCGGAGTCGCTGCCACTGGCGATCGCCAATCCGGCTGCGGCCAGCACGTTCTCCGCCTGAAATCCGCCGATCAGGCCCAACCGGACCTGTCTGGCGCGGCCATTCCAGTCAAACCTCAGGATCTGCCCCCTTGCACTGTAGCGCTGGGAGCGGATGCGTAGGTTGGCACCCGACCCACGACCTACTGTAATGAGGTTCTGGCCACGGTCCGCAACGATGTTCGCCATTGCGCCACCGTATGGATCATCCAGATTGATCACCGCAGCACCGTCCTCCGCAAGCACTCGCCTGAACAGGCCAGCCTTCGCATCGAAATACTCATCGACTCCCGCATGATAGTCGAGATGGTCATGACCAAGATTGGTGAAGGCAGCCGCCGCCAGTCGGACTCCATCGAGCCTACGCTGGTCCAGCCCATGGCTCGAGGCTTCCATCGCAGCGTGCTGGATGCCCCTGCTCGCCAATTCCGATAGCAGCCGGTGAAGCGTAACGGGCTCGGGCGTGGTGTGCCTGAGGGGCGCACTCCAGGTACCTTCGACTCCAGTCGTGCCGACATTTACCGAAGCCATTCCGAGCAATGACCAGATTTGGCGGGTGAACGTAGCCACCGAGGTCTTTCCATTGGTCCCGGTCACCGCCACCACAACCTCAGGCTGCCGACCGAACCAAAGAGCCGCGGCCAGGGAAAGTGTCTGCCTGGGATCCTGGGCGACAACCAGCGCCGCGTCCGCTGAAGCAAGGTCCGGCTCCGCAAGACGCGCACCTCCGGGGTCGGTCAGGATGGCTGCCGCGCCGGCACGCAGCGCGGACCGGATGAAACTCGCTCCATGCATTCTGCCTCCGGGGAGTGCGGCGAACAGATTGCCCTGACCAACGGAGCGGCTGTCGACCGCAATTCCGGTCACCCGCGCTTCGCGACCACCCCGTGCGGCCAGTCCCAGTTCCGCAAGTGATTTCACCTGATCGCCCATTCGTTGGCCTGAGAGTTGCGGCGGCGGCATCAGGGATACCTAGCCATCGTTCAGACTCAGTTCAATCTCCGGGCGGAGGCCAAGGATTGGGGCCGTCCGGCAAATGATCTCCGCTGCCACGGGAGCGGCCGTCCAACCGGCGGTACGGCGCGGCTTCGATCCGGACGTCTCGACCGGTTCGTCCAGCGACACGACCAGAACGTATTTGGGATCGTCGGTTGGGAACACACTCGCAAAGGTCGCGATGACCCTGTCATTGTAGTAGCCGCCACCCGGCCGCGGTTTGTCTGCGGTGCCCGTCTTGCCTCCGACGTGATATCCCGGCACCCTGGCCAGGGTCGCGGTGCCGCGCTCAACCACGTCTCCCAGCATTTCCCTGATCTGGGCCGACACCTCTGGATGGATGATGCGGTCACCCATGCCAACCGTCTGACGTTGTTTCAGGATCGTGGGTGTCACCAATGTGCCACCGTTGAGGACGCTCGCGTACGCGGCGGCGAGATGAAGTGGGCTGGCCGACATGCCATGGCCGTAGGATGTGGTGATGCTTACGATCTGTGACCATTTCGCCGGGACCAGAGGCTTGGCTCCGGGCGCTTCGAACAGTTCAACGGGAGAGGGCTCGAGAAATCCGAGTTCCGCGAAGAACTCGCGCTGACGTTCCTCCCCGATCATCAGGGCTATGTTGGCGGTGCCTACATTCGAGGACTTTCGGATCACGTCCCGGACTGGCAGTTTCGGGCCATAGTTCCTGTTGTTCCATTCCTTGATCCTATACCTACCCCACATCAACGGCGCCTGCGCGTTGACCTCGGTTTCGGCCCCGACGAGTCCCAGTTCCATCGCTTGCGCCACAGTGAATATCTTGAATGTGGACCCGAGCTCATAAACCCCTTGTACCGCACGATTGAATAATGGACTGTCGGACTGATCGCCTTTCAGCAGTGGAACGGGCCGGTTGTTTGGATCGAAATCAGGCAAGCTTGCCAAAGCGATTATCTCTCCGGTAACCACATCAAGCAGAATCGCGGTGGCACCCTTCGCATTCATCATCTGCATTCCGCCCTGCAGTACCCGCTCGACGGCAGCCTGCACTGTCAGGTCTATGGAAATCTCCAGTGGCCGCCCCTGTTCGGCAGGATCGCGAAGGAAATCGTCAAAAGCCTTCTCCACGCCCGCGGTGCCAATGACTTCAGCGGCGTGGACCCCTTCACGCCCGAACCCATATCCACCAAGCACATGGGCGGCAAGAGGACCATTCGGATAGAGTCGCATTTCCCGCGGGCCAAACAACAGACCTGGCTCGCCGATGTCATGCACCACCTGACGCTGCTCCGGGGAGATCTTTTTCTTTATCCAAAGAAACTTGCGTGGACCGGTAAAGTCTCGAACCAGTCGTTCAGCATCAAGATCAGGGAATATCCTGACAAGCTCCTGGGCGGCGCGAACCGGGTCAACCATCTGCGGAGGCTGCGCGTACAGGGAATACGTGCGGAGATTTGTTGCAAGAATCCGTCCGCGTCTATCCACAATGTCCGCACGTTGCGCAACTATTCCACTCGTCGAGATGGCGGAGCGCGGCTCTTCCGGCTCGGTGGCCGCCATCAAACTCATCCGCCCTCCAACCGCCAGGAACGCACAGAGGAACAAAAGGGCCAGCACCACCAGACGCCCCTCGGCACAAAAGCGCGCCCTGTCGCGCATTTCCTCCAGACGTCGCTGGGCGTTCTCGCGCTCGATCACGTCCGGCGTCTCGCCTTCCTGCCGCGCAAGAAGGATCCTAGCCAGAGGGCGTAGGGTCCGACGCGTCATCGCACAACACCCTGGCTGGATTCGGAACTCACCGTCGGACCGGTCATTGCAGCGGTCTCCTGAAGCCGTGGCGGCGGGAAGGCGATCTGATCGATGTGCCCGAACTGTTCGGGAAGCAACGGAAACAGTCCCAGTCTGTCGAAATTGAGATCCGCGAGTTCCCTCAACCGGTCAGGTCGGTTGAGATAGGCCCATTCCGCCCGCAACACAGCCCGCAGTTCCATCAGGCGACCAACTTCCCGCTGCAATTCCTCCAGTCGGCCTAGCGCAGCCCGGGTTCTGTAGTTTTCCTGATAGGCCCAAAAGGCAAGACCGATTACGCCAAGAACCGAGAATACACATAGGAAAGGTCTCATTGTTCCATCACCCGCCCTTTAATCGTCGGCAGTCCGAGTGCGACTCGGTCACAATGACCAGCCTCGGCGGAGGTGCGGATACCGAGCCGAAGTTTAGCGGAGCGCGAACGTCGGTTGTGTTCGAGTTCCCGTTCGTCTGGCTGTATGGGACTTTGGGTCCTTTGGCGGAATCGGGCAGCCATACCCAACTTCGGAGGCGCATGGCGGCTGCCTTGCCGCTCCCGGCCACTGCGCTGACGGAAGAAACGCTTGACCAGCCGGTCTTCGATCGAGTGAAAGGTCACGACCGCGAGAATGCCACCCGGCTTCAGCGCCCGCTCTGCCGCTTCAAGACCATCCACAAGCTGTTCGAACTCATTGTTTACCGCGACCCGCAGCGCCTGGAACGTACGGGTGGCTGGATGGGACCTGTCGGATCTGGACCGGGCAAGGCAGCCCTGGATTGCGGACACCAGTTCCAGGGTGCGCGTGATCGGTTCCCTGGTTCTGCGATGGACGATCGCCCGGGCGATCCGCCGGGCGGCGCGCTCCTCACCGTAGGCGTGAAGGATATCGGCCAGTTCCCCTTCGTCAAGCCGGTTGACCAAATCGGCGGCTGTTCCCGACTGTCGACCCATCCGCATGTCCAAGGGGCCGTCAGCAGCAAACGAAAAGCCTCGCTCGGCATTGTCGAGTTGCATTGAAGAGACTCCCAGATCAAGCGTGATGCCGTCCAGTGGCACGTCGGTAATGCGATCGAGGTCGGCAAATTTTCCCTCGACAAGACGCAGGCGATGGCCGTACGTCCTCACCAACTCTCCGGCGTACGCGAACACTTCGGGATCACGGTCGACCGCAATGACGCGTTCAGCCCCAGCTGCCAGCAGGGCACGGGAATATCCACCCGCGCCGAATGTACCGTCGAGCCACACGCCCGATACAGGGGACACCTGCTCCATGAGCGGCTGCAGCAGGACAGGAATGTGAGGGTCGCAACCTAGATCGAAGGCGGGTACGGCCATTGATCTAGTTTCCGTTGAGTTTGCTGACCGGAACACGCGGATTGAAGTCCTTTGGGAGGTTTTCCGTCCAGGCCCTTCGCTTGCTCTCCTTGTTGGCTTCATAGGCCCCGGGTGACCAGATCTGGAAAGTGGCACCGGTTGCGACGAACAGCGCAGCGGTTGAGAGACCGAACCGCTTCCGAAGCCTCGGAGAGAGGACGATGCGTCCTGTGTCATCAATGGCGGCCAGTTGGGAATGGGTCGAATAGAGTTCTACCCTGGCTTCCGTTTCAGGCGATTCATCCTGGACGCGGATCCACGCGACAATCTCGTGATAGAGGCTGATCGTGTGGCATTCCATACAGCCCCGGCGAAGGGAGGCCGGAGTGTCAGGGTGATCATCACCGAAGACGATGGCGAACTGGGGATTCCGGTCAGAAGACCACTCTGGATCGCCCTTTTCCAGCACACGCCGAAACTCAGCTGGAACCGAGACCCGGCC
The DNA here is from genome assembly GCA_965203605.1 of Paracoccaceae bacterium. GTDB lineage: Bacteria > Pseudomonadota > Alphaproteobacteria > Rhodobacterales > Rhodobacteraceae > JAPOUP01. Next base: position 2,317,402 of record OZ241902.1, read on the forward strand.
CTTTCCATCAACCTTCTGGATGAACTGACCTGCGAACCACTGAGCCAATGTCCCGTCGACCCCTTTTTGCCCTGCCCACTATGCCGGGTCCGGACTGCTCTGCCGCTAACGGAAGCGGTGGGCCGGATGCTGCCTACTTCCAGCCCACCGCCCTGCCCATCTACCGGGCCGTCCAGCCGAACATGCTGCTTGAGGGGATACATGCATGCGCTCCGGCTTTCTCCGTGTGATGAAGGCGGAGCCTGTTTGTGTCTGGCGTCGCCTGCATGAAACCTGCATCGCGGAGGGAGGTGAATCTGCTGCTCGCTGTCCTTTCCGCCAACATCACGTTTGAAAGATTGCATGGGATTAAATGGTTGTCAACGGTCTTTCATGGGAAAAACTTCAGCAGTACCTTAAGCCCGGCATTCAATCCATGGCATCGGGCGACTACAGGCACATGACCTGATCGGCTTCTCAAATCTGACCGCTATATATGGTAATTCCTGCCGGAATTCAGAAAATAAAATTTTTTTGTGAAGAAACGGAGATCCATGCCGACATTCACGACTTGACGGGCTCACCACCCAAAAATCATTGCGAAATCCGGTGCCTGATCCAGGATTTCGCGGTTTTGATTCGAATCACCCGGACTCCGAGCGCCAGTCAGCGGATCGTCCCATGGAATCCCAAACAAACCATTTCCGAACGTGAACCTTGTGGCTCCGATCCGGTCATCCATACATCGACAGACCGACTCCGCCATTCCCTTGAGCCAGGGCGACATCCCGGTCGAAATCGCTGGACCCCATCGGCCCCTGCCTGATTGCGGAACCATGCGCCATCAACATCGCCGAGACCCGATTCACTTCCCGCGCTTCGCCCACCCTTCATTCAGCCCATTGCCGAACCGCCTTCCGATCCACAGCGGCGAAAGGGCATTTCATCCCGGTGACGGAGCGAAATCACCTCGCCCTGGATCCAAAGAGTTCCTACGGGACAGACATTGACTGGAACGCCATCGTTCTGCGGCATCACCACCGAACATGCATGTCGATTCCGATCGAAGTGAGAATCATTCGAGCATTCCACGACTGACAGAACGGAGATTGGAGGGGACGCACTGACATATGCACTTTGTGCATAGCGGCAATTCCAAGCTGATGATTGTGCACATGCAGCAATTCACTATGTTTGTTCCGCAAGTGGTCTCGAAGACCCAATGTCCATACGACGGCAGAGAGCGGAACAACGGACGACGGAAATGGCCTTTATCGACGATATACGCGGATTTGAAACCAGCTTCCTCCAGTCAATGCACATGTGGTTGGAACAGGTACGCATACGGGCCAGGAAGCGCCGTGAGTTCAAACGCACCTACAGGGAACTGGCGATGCTAACCGATCATGAACTCGCCGACATCGGTATCGCACGCTGCGACATCGCCCGAATCGCACGCACCTCTGTTGATGCTGACTGACAGTTTCCGGCCCATCCCTTCGCCCTCTCCTCCCTGGGGCATTCGATGGTTGGGCCAATGGCGGCGGCACCATTCCTCCTCCCAGGTGCCGCCGCCCATTTTTCCACATCACTGCAGGAATGCGTCGGGGCAGGAACGCTGGCTCCAAAGCCTACGCTGACTGCAGCGGGAGCTGCGCCCCCATCTCCCTTCCCTCTCGCAGGCGTGGTTTCCGGAGATTCGACTGCTTTTTCCGGATTACTGGAAAGCCGATTCCAGAGCCCATCGATCACCGATTGTCATTCGCATTGAGGTGAATGCCAAACAGTGGTCGCCACAAATCAGGCGGTGAGGTCACCGGCGCGTTCGGCAGGTACGACAAATCGAGCGACAACCTTCTTGCTGCCCGCTTTCTCGAATTCGATATCGAGTTTCTCCCCCATTATGTCCATCACATAGCCGTAGCCGAACTTGTCGTGAAACACCCTGTCACCGCAGGAGAACACTGAAATCGCCTCAAGGTCGACAGCGATACGACCGGTCTCTCGCCCACTTGCCATGGGACGGCTCCCCTTGTGGGCCTGAAGCCGTTTCCAGCCTGGAGAGTTGTAGACATCTGCTCTGGCCGCCCGTTCCTCGATGATTCCGGTCCCGGCCGGGTCTGACCAGCCATATCCATCATTACCACGACCTGGAGCCGCCAGAATCTCGACATGATCCGGCGGGAGCTCATTGATGAACCGGGAAGGGATACATGCCTGCCATTGACCGTAGACCAGCCGATTCTGGGCGAAACTGACTGTGCACAGCTCCTCGGCCCGCGTAATTCCGACATAGGCAAGCCGCCGCTCTTCCTCGAGACCCCGTATGCCATTTTCATCCAACGAGCGCTGGTGCGGAAACAATCCATCCTCCCAACCAGGAAGGAAAATCACCGGAAACTCCAATCCCTTGGCGGAGTGCAGTGTCATGACCGACACTTTGGGTTCAGCAGTCTCGGAATCGTTGTCCATCACAAGGGCGATATGCTCCAGAAAGCCCTGGAGGTTCTCGAACGGTTCCAATCCCTTGACAAGTTCCTTGAGGTTCTCAAGCCGTCCGGGTGCATCGGGGGTCTTCACAAGGTTCCACATTTCGGTATAGCCGGACCCGTCAAGAATCTCCTCCGCGAGACCGACGTGGTTGCAGGACGGGCTAAGCGACATCTGGTGCCAGCGCTCGAACTGTCTGACCAGGGCCGCAACCGTCGCACCTGCCTTTCCTGTCAACTGGCCGGAAGCGGCCGCATTCCGTGCCCCCTCCAGCAGCGATAGACCGCTGGCTCTTGCCGAAAGCTGGATTATCTGTTGTGCTTTGTCGCCTACGCCTCGCTTGGGCGTGTTGACGATGCGCTCGAACGCCAGATCGTCGGTGGGTGAACAGGCCACACGGAAGTAGGCCAGTGCGTCGCGGATCTCCTGCCGTTCGTAGAACCGGGGACCGCCAATGACCCGATATGGAAGCCCAATGGTGAGGAATCGGTCCTCAAACGCCCGCATCTGCCGCGTTGCGCGCACCAATATTGCGATTTCGTCCAGGTCAAATGCCCGCTGCCCCCGCGTGCCGCCCTGCATCGCTTCGATTTCCCCACCGATCCAGCGGGCCTCATCCGCCCCTTCCCAATGACTCACAAGACGAACCTTCTCGCCATCACCTAGGTCGGTGAACAGGGTCTTTCCCAGTCGGCCGCTGTTGGCGGCGACCAGCCCGGACGCCACCGCCAGAATATGTGGCGTCGATCGGTAATTCTGCTCGAGCCGCACGACCTTGGCACCCGGAAAATCCCTTTCGAACCGCAGGATGTTGTCCACTTCCGCACCCCGCCAGCCATAGATCGACTGGTCGTCATCACCGACGCAGCAGATGTTCTTGTGATCGCCGGAAAGAAGCCTCAACCAGAGATACTGCGCAATGTTGGTGTCCTGGTACTCGTCCACGAGGATGTAGCGGAACCGCTGCTGATAGTCCTTCAGCAAATCGCCGCTTTCCTGCAGGATCGTCAGCATGTGCAGCAGCAGATCGCCAAAATCCACGGCATTCAGTGTAATCAGGCGCTTCTGGTAAAGGCCGTAGAGTTCCACCCCCCGATGGTTGAACGCACTGCTCTCCGCCACGGGAATTCTGTCCGGAGTCAGCGCACGGTTCTTCCATCCATCGATGAGATGCGACAGCAGACGCGCAGGAAACTTCTTTTCGTCGATGTCTTCCGCAACAATGATCTGCTTCAGGAGTCTCGTTTGGTCATCGGCGTCAAGAATGCTGTAATTTGGCTTCAGCCCAACGATTTCGGCATGCCTACGCAGGAGTTTCGCACAGATCGAGTGAAACGTTCCCAGCCAGGCCATGCCCTCAACGGTCCTGCCGAGCAGTTGCTGAACCCGGATCTTCATCTCACGGGCGGCCTTGTTGGTGAAGGTGACCGCGAGAATTCCGTTTGGTCGTGCCGCTCCGGTGTTCAGGATATGCGCAACGCGTGAGGTCAGGGCCTTTGTCTTCCCGGTGCCGGCACCCGCCAGCATCAGCACGGGTCCCTCCAGCGCCTCGACCGCTTCGCGCTGGGCTGGATTCAGGTCATCCAGATACGGGGTGGGCCGCAGCGCCATTGCCCGAGCCGAGAGCGAAGTGGCCAGCACTCCGGCAGCGGCTTCAGTTCCATCCGATTTGGTCATCAGGCCATTCTAACGAGAGGGCTGATGAAAGCAAGGCATTGTTCGCATAATGTTCCCACACCTCACCCAGAGCTTCAGGCGCTGGTATGGGCGACTCAGTCTGGCGGAGGATCAAGCGGGAGAGATCGGGAAGCTGTCCAAGTCAACAAACTGTCAATCGGCATTCATTCAGGCGACTGTCGAAGAACCGGACCCATTCCCTTCGCTCCTCACGGAGACCATGTTCCGCGCAAAGAGCATTGCGTTTTCCGTTCCCACGATTAGGACAGGCCGAATGGACCTCGACCGCTCCTATCCGGCGATATCAGACCTTGCGAAACGTGCGCGGCGGCGCGTTCCACGGTTTGTCTGGGACTATCTTGACAGTGGCACCGGAACGGAAGCCACAATGCGTCGGAACCGCGAGAGACTTGATGAAGTCCTGTTCGACCCCGCGATCCTGTCGGGAGAGAAGGAGGTGAGCCTTTCCCGCTCCCTGCTTGGACGCGAGTATCCGCTACCTTTTGGAATCGCTCCCGTAGGAATGTCGGGGCTCATGTGGCCGGATGCCGAACGCATTCTGGCACGTCTGGGGCGCGACGAGAGCATCCCATACACGCTGTCCACAGTGGCTGCGCTGACGCCAGAGACCGTGGGGCCCCATGTCGGGCCGGATGCCTGGTGCCAGCTCTACCCGCCCCGCGACCCCGAAATCCGCAGGGACATACTGAAGCGGTTCCGGGATGCGGGCTTCCGTGCGCTTGTTCTGACCGCAGACGTTCCCGTGGCCAGCAGAAGGGAACGCCAGCAGCGTGGCGGCATGAGCACGCCGCCGCGGCTCACTCCACGCCTACTCGGCCAGATCGCTCTCCACCCCGCGTGGGCTCTGGCCACGCTGCGGACTGGCATTCCCCGCCTCAGGACCATTGAGAAATATACTGGTGACCAAGGTGCGCTGTCATCGACCAAACATATCGGCTACCTGATCCGCACCTCGCCGGACTGGGAATACCTTAAATGGCTCCGCGACCATTGGGACGGACCGCTGATGGTCAAGGGGGTTCTTGTCGCCGAGGACGCCGTTCGGCTGAAGGCCACGGGAGTGGATGCTGTCTGGGTTTCAAATCATGCGGGGCGGCAATTCGACGCCGCTCCCGCACCGATCGAAGTGCTACCGAACATTCGGGCAGCGGTTGGACGGGATTATCCACTTGTCTTCGACGGAGGAGTCACGGGCGGACTGGACATCCTCCGGGCATTGGCGCTGGGCGCGGATTTCGTGATGCTGGGGCGGGCATTTCACTATGGTCTGGCGGCGTTCGGTGCACGGGGAGCGGCACATGTGGTTCACATACTGCGTGAGGATCTAATGTCCAATCTTGGGCAACTTGGATTGGACGGCTTCGGTAGCCTGGCGACCCGCATCCGTTCCTGATCAGCCTTCCATCCAGACTTACCGGCAAATCCTCGCATCTCTGTCAATCACGAGCAATACGCTTTACGCCATTATGGGAAATCCCTAGGTTTCAGGCTCACCCACCATGTTTGGGAATCCTCCAATGCCCGAATTCCGAAAGATACTTATCGCGAACCGTGGCGAGATCGCAATTCGCGTCATGCGCGCCGCCAATGAGTTGGGAAAGCGCACGGTCGCGGTCTATGCCGCCGAGGACAGGCTCAGCCTTCATCGGTTCAAGGCTGATGAAGCCTACATGATAGGAGACGGCATGGGGCCGGTTGCGGCCTATCTGTCGATTGATGAGATCATCCGAGTGGCCAGGGTCTGCGGTGCGGACGCGGTCCATCCAGGGTATGGTCTGATGTCGGAGAATCCCGCGTTCGCCGAGGCGTGCGTGGAAAACGGCATCGGATTCATCGGACCGAGGCCGGAGACCATGCGGGCACTGGGCGACAAGGCGTCAGCCAGGGAGGTCGCCATACGGGCTGGCGTACCGGTCATCCCCGCAACAGGTGTCCTTGGCGAGGACATGGCCGAGATTGCCCACCAGGCTGATGAGATCGGCTATCCAATGATGCTGAAAGCGTCTTGGGGCGGTGGTGGCCGGGGCATGCGCCCGATCTACGGGCCGGATGAATTGGCGGACAAAGTGCTGGAAGGGCGGCGTGAAGCGGAATCCGCATTCGGCAACTCTGAAGGCTATCTGGAGAGGATGATCCAACAGGCCCGCCATGTCGAAGTGCAGATTCTCGGTGATCGATACGGAAACACCTATCATCTTTGGGAACGTGACTGCTCGATACAGCGTCGCAGCCAAAAGGTGGTGGAGCGTGCGCCAGCCCCCTATCTGACCGAGTCGCAGCGCGAACGGCTCTGTCTTCTCGGAAAGAGCATCGCCGCTGAAGTGAGCTACGAATGCGCGGGGACTGTTGAGTTCCTGATGGATATGGAGACCGGGGAATTCCATTTCATCGAAGTCAACCCCAGAATCCAGGTGGAACATACAGTCACTGAGGAAGTTACGGGAATCGACATCGTGCAGGCGCAGATCCTGATCACCGAAGGTAAGGATCTTGTGGCCGCAACGGGTATATCCGGACAGGATGGAGTCAAGCTGGACGGACACGCGATCCAGTGCCGAATCACCACCGAGGATCCGCACAACAACTTCATCCCTGACTACGGGCGCATCACCGCATACCGTGGCGCGACCGGCATGGGTATCCGTCTTGATGGCGGTACGGCCTATTCCGGGGCGGTGATTACTCGTTACTACGATTCGCTTCTTGAAAAGGTCACCGCTTGGGCCCCCAATCCGAAAGCCGCCATCGCCCGGATGGACCGCGCTCTACGGGAGTTCAGGATCCGTGGTGTCAGCACGAACATCGACTTCGTCGAGAACCTGTTGAGGCATCCGACATTCCTGTCAAATGAATACCACACCAGATTCATTGACGAGACGCCGGAGCTGTTCGACTTTTCCTCACGGAGAGATCGAGCGACGAGGTTACTCAACTACATCGCGGATGTTACGGTGAACGGTCATTCCGACGTCCAGGGACGACCCCGTCCACCCGGTAGCCTGAAGCTTCCGAATCCGCCACGGCCAACACACGACCAGCCCGATCCGGGCGCCAAGCAGGTCCTGGATGACTCCGGCCCTGAAGCCGTAGTGGAATGGCTTGCGGGCAGAAAGGAGCTTCTGGTCACAGACACGACCATGCGGGACGGGCATCAGTCCTTGCTTGCCACACGCATGCGTTCGCTGGACATGATACGGATTGCGCCGAATTACGCCCTTGATCTACCGCAGTTATTTTCCGTCGAATGCTGGGGAGGCGCCACATTTGACGTCGCGTACCGTTTTCTTCAGGAATGTCCGTGGCAGCGACTCCGTGACCTGCGCGCGGCAATGCCGAATCTGATCACACAGATGCTGCTTCGTGGCTCGAACTGCGTCGGTTACACCAACTATCCGGACAATGTGGTCCAGGCGTTCGTCGCGCAATCCGCGAGGACAGGGATAGACCTGTTCCGCGTGTTCGATCCCCTGAACTGGGTGGAGAACATGCGGGTGGCCATGGATGCGGTACTGGAGTCAGGGAAGCTTCTCGAAGGCTCGATCTGCTACACCGGGGACGTCCTCGATCCTGAACGGTCCAAATACGACCTCAAATACTATGTCGAAATGGCAAGGGAGCTAAGGGACGCGGGTTCCCACATTCTTGGACTGAAAGACATGGCGGGACTTCTCAAACCTGCCGCTACGAATATGCTTGTCAGGACACTCAAGCAAGAGGTCGGGCTTCCGATACACCTGCATACCCATGATACTGCCGGCATAGCCTGCGCCTCCATTCTCGCCGCAAGCGAGGCTGGAGTCGATATCGTCGACTGTGCCATGGATAGCTTTTCCGGCAACACAAGCCAAGCCACCCTGGGCACCGTGATCGAGGCGCTGGGCCGATCGAACCGCGACACCGGACTCGACATAGAGGCCGTTCGGCGGATTTCGAACTACTGGGAAACCGTACGTGGACATCTCGCGGCGTTCGAATCGGGACTTCAGGCACCCGCCTCTGAAGTCTATCTCCATGAGATGCCGGGCGGCCAGTTCACAAACCTCAAGGCACAGGCGCGCTCAATGGGACTCGAGGAGCGCTGGCATGAGGTTGCGCAGACCTACGCCGACGTAAACCTCATGTTTGGTGACATCATCAAGGTCACGCCCACGTCAAAGGTTGTGGGCGACATGGCGCTGATGATGGTCAGCCAGGGCCTGACCCGAGCGGACGTGGAGAATCCAGATACCGAGGTCAGTTTTCCTGACAGCGTGATTGAGATGCTGCAGGGTCAGATCGGCAAGCCCTTGGGTGGCTTTCCTCCGGACATCGTTCGGAAAGCACTCAAGGGGAGAGAACCATTGACCGGGCGTCCGGGTGCCCTGCTCAAGCCCGAGGACCTGGAAGCCCGGAGGTCGGAAATTGCCGCAAGGCTCGGAGTTGAGATCGATGATGAAGACCTGATCGGGTATCTGATGTATCCGAAGGTCTTTACCGAGTACATGGACCGCCATGCGGTCTACGGTCCGGTTCGAACACTGCCAACGCGCACTTTCCTCTATGGCATGGAACCCGGAGAGGAGATCACAGCCGAGATCGACCCCGGAAAGACACTGGAGATCCGTCTGCAGGCGGTCGGTGAGACCCATGAGGACGGCAACGTGCGGGTCTTCTTTGAACTCAATGGCCAACCCCGCGTCGCGCGGGTCGCCGACCGCAAGGTTACGTCGGTGAAAGTCGCGCATCCCAAAGCCGACGCCAACAATCCATCGCATGTCGGAGCCCCCATGCCCGGCGTCGTCGCCGCGGTCGCGGCAACCGCCGGAACCGAGGTGTCCAAGGGCGAACTTCTTCTGACCATTGAGGCGATGAAGATGGAGACAGGGCTCCACGCCGAACGTGACGGCATCATCACGATGGTCCACGTCAGTCCCGGAACGCAGATAGATGCCAAGGACCTGCTGCTTGAGATCGAGTGACGGAAACTGTCCTGTTTGATTCGGGATTCGATTTAACCGAGACCCTTCGGGAGCGTTTGGCTCGGGAAGCATTCAGCATCATGGATCGGCGGATTTTTTCCTTGCAGCCAATCCAATGGTCGATTATCTGACACTTTACCCAAGGATGCGGGCGTAGCTCAGGGGTAGAGCATTACCTTGCCAAGGTAAGGGTCGTGAGTTCGAATCTCATCGCCCGCTCCAATTGGGCCTCATACCAAACCAAATTGTAACTGCTCGCCCCCCCCTTCATCCCTGACCGTCCCGCCTTTCCGCCTGACATCATGGAACCGGCCTTTCCATGGTCCTTCCGTCAGGGCGCATCATGGCGGAGGCGACGGTCATGGCGGTGGAGGCTGGGTGATGCCGACGGTGAACGCGGCATCGCCGCGCGAGGGGTTGGAGGGTGCCAGGGCCCCCGTCGCCGCGCTGCGGAGGGACGGCAGGGTCTCCGCGGAGGTCGATGCCGTGTTCCGCGCACCGTTTACCCTGCCGGACATCCTGATGGCCGTCCTGCCGGGACGGACGACCCGCAGGACCGGCGCGGACATGGGCGGGACCACCGTCGGGGAGATGGTCGCCGTCGCGCACCTGCCGGGACGCCCCGCTCTCCACGCCGACGGGACCGGATTCCGGGTCGACGGCGGGAGGCGGTGGCTCCATGTCCCCACCGACGGGTCCCTGACCCTGAAGCGCCTGCACCGCAGGCGCGGATGCGGGGCGATCGGGGACATCGGCGTCATCCCCCGCCACACCGGCGCGCCGGTCCACGACCGCCGGGCGGGCCACCTCACCCACCACCGGTGTACGCACCGGCCCTGCGGCTCCCATATCCTCCGCGAGCTGATGTCCGTCGTGGAATCCAGCGGCTTCCGCCGGGCGCGCCTGATGGAAAGGCCGCTGCGCGGGGCCTGCCGAAGCGACGCCAGGGTCCCGCCCGAGGCCGGACGCCTGGCCGTGCGCAGGCGTTGCCGGACCATCCCTGCACAGGGCGGCGGGGAGCTGCCGGAGATCCCGCCGCGTCCGAAGGGAAGGCGCGGGAGGGTCGCGGGATCCGACGCGCACAGCCTCCGCGGGCGCCTCGGGAGGCACGGGGGGTCCGTGCCGCGCTTCATGGCCGACCCGGACGTCAGCTTCACCGACAACGCCGGCGGGCGGAAAATCCGCATGGCCAGGGTGAGGATCAAGGTGTCGGGCCGCTTCCGGACACAGCTCCATGCCGGGGCATGGTGCCGGATCTCCAGCTACCCCAGCCCGATGGCCGCCCTCGGATACAACCCACCCGTCGCCATCCAGACCGCCCTGGCCGGGGACGCCGACGCCATGGCGAGACTGCACAATGCCCGGTCCGCACCCAGGAAGGGGTGAGCAGTTACTCTGAAATAATAATAAAATTAAAAAATGACTTAAGATTCAAACTCTTAGGAAATGGTGGCGATTCCGCATGACAGAACTATGGTCCTCAATGGCGTGATTGTCGCCATTTTGTGAACGATTGGTGGCACCATGCGGCAAACCACTTGCACACTGCTGCATCAGGCGTTGCAATTCGGGGCGGAATGATGGAGTCCAATCGACCGGCAGAACAACAGAGTGTCCTGTCCATCGCTGAGTCGGCGGGCTGAAGGAGCACACAACTTCGCGTACAGCTATTTTCGCCGCACGACCCGGCACATCCGGCCCGCGTCACAATTGCAGGAGACCAACACATGACCAAGGCAATTCAAGGCGTCCACTGCGCCGTCGCGACTCCAGTCGACACGGACGGGAATCCCGATACCGGAGCCTTTGTCGCACATTCCCAAGCCTTGCTGCAGGAGGGCTGCCATGGTCTGGCTCCACTCGGAACGACGGGCGAAGCCAACAGCTTCGGGACCGGCCAGCGCATGGTCCTTGTCGAAAGACTGATCGACGCCGGAATTGCGGCGGAAACCCTAATCCCCGGTACCGCGACGCCAGCTGTGGCAGACACCATTGACCTAACCCGTCATGCCGTTGAGGCAGGCACAAAGGGGGTTTTGGTTCTACCGCCGTTCTACTACAAGTCTCCCGATGACGAGGGATTGTACAGATATTACTCCCGTGTGATCGAGGGTGTGGGTGACGACCGGCTACGGGTCGTCCTCTACCACATTCCGCAGATGAGCATGGTTCCGATCAGCCATGACCTGATCGACAGACTGATGACGGCGTTCCCTGGAAATATCTGTGGCATCAAGGACAGTTCCGGCGATCTGGACAACATGGTGTCCATGAGTTGCCGATTTCCTGACCTCAACGTTCTGGCCGGCGCCGACCCGCTCATGCTGCCGCTCCTCAAATCGGGCGGCGCCGGCTGCATCACAGCCGCTTCGAACCTGGTTGCCGGTGCGCTACGCAAAGTTTGGGACTGCTGGCAGGACCCTGATCAGGCCGCTGATATCGAAGCCGCCCAGAGTCGCATCACCGCCTGGCGCAGTCTCACCACGACCTACGCACAGATTCCCACAACCAAGTCCCTCATCGGAAGAGCCCGTCGCAATGCCATCTGGGACAACGTGATGCCACCCCTGGTAAATCTGACCGAAGGCCAACGGCATGAACTATGGGCGAGGGCCGATGCGTTGAGCGATCAGGAGGCGGTTAGGTCCCAAGTCGACCCCGGCCGATTGTGACCTCGGCCGGCACGGCGACGAAACTCGCCGCCTAAAGTTCGTCGACTGTCGCCGGTCCCGCCTTGCTCGACCATGATCCGGAAATGAACGAGGCACCAGTGCTGGAGGCTGCAACCTGCGTTGACTCACCTGCTCATTCGGTGGACCCGTTCGCGGACATCAAGTCACATCCACCAACTTCGGAGACCGAGGCTGTCCATGATCCACTCCCGGATGTTGGCGACCGTCCAGCTGGACGGCTCTACCTCGTCGGAGGCCGGTTCGGCGTCCAGTCATGGCACCAAGGCGATGGTGCGCAGCCGGTGGCGGCTGTCTCGAAGACCTGTGCCTCGGTGCCAGTTCACTTAGCTGGAAGGGTGTGACGTCGGCGCGCGAAACCGTGCCACCTGCGGGCATGCCATTATCCTTCGGGTTGACCTGAAAAAGAACAGGTGCACGAGTGGCGCTGTCGCGTAGGCTGGTGCCAGATGCTGTGACCGCGGATATTGACCCGCTCCAGACCGATGTGAGGGATCGGAGATCACCGACTTCGACAGAGACCCCGTTTGGTCCGGGCTCTCGGGTTCACGGGACGGCGCATTGACGCAGATGGAGACGATGCGCTCGCTGGTATGGCCTGATTTATGGCAGGGAAATCTCATAGAGCCTCTCCGCACCCGGCAATATCAGAGACATGGCGGGACAGGGTTTCCACAGGCGTCAGGATTCCCCTTGAACTGACCTTGATTCCCTTTGGTTTTACGTGGACCAATCCTGACTTGACCGATATACATCTGCCCAACATCACGGTAGGGTCGGACCATGGGCTGGAGATTCTACGGGCGACGCAGGGAAATCCGTGACCTGCAGGGATTCATGGACGGTGCCGGCGGATTCAAGGCCCTTGTACTGCGCGGACAGAGACAGATCGGCAAGACCGAACTGATCAGGAATTTTTTCGCGACCGAACGGATGGACGATGACCGTCCAACCATCATCTGCCATGTCGGACTGGCCGGTGGCAACCCGTCCCGATTCCATGAAATCATGGAGCGGTCGGTCCATGAAACCTGTCCTGAAATTCTGGACGGATATATCGCGCCCGCCAATCCCGTGAGCGCATTTCCTGATCTGGTCCGTCATCTCCTGAGCCGGGGCTGCACGGTGGTGCTGGACGAGTTCCAGCGTATTGCCGAAGATGGCAACTGGCTGCCGAGCCTGTTCCAGCATGTCATCGATCGGGTGCGGTCGGAGAACTATAACTCCGGACAGTTGCCCCGGTTGATTGTGATGGGGTCCGAACAGCAGAAACTGATGGATATGTTTCTGGATCCGAAGGCTCCGCTCTTTGAACGGATCAAGGAGCAGATCCATCTCCGTCCCTGGACATTCACCGACCTTGCGGAAGTTGCGAAGGATCAGGGCTGGGACACCCGTCCGGACCGTCTGCTGACACTATGGACGGCTTTTGGTGGTCTGCCCGCACATTGGGAACGGTTCGCGGAAAATCCGGCGCTGGCGGATTTCTCCCTCTCTACGGATGTTACCGCCTGGACAGATGCGTTCCTTGCTGGAGAGGAAGCGTTCCGGCAGATGCCGGAAGGGGATTTCGCCGCCCGGATGGAAATCCAGCTGCGACCGGTCGACCGCCTGGTGCTGGCCTGGCTGGCGGAACGGCCCGGAGGCTACAGGCTCGGGGATCTGCCCGAACGTCGTCACCGGGTGCTGGCGGCGCAGGCCCGCAAGGAAGGGCAGGAGGGCACTGATGCAGATTTGGCGATGGTCGCGCTGCGTCATATCCTGGAAGCGCGGCTTTCGGGCCAGCATCTAGATCTGGTGGACCGCCGTAACGCCGTGGATGACGGAAACATCCAGCGCTGGTATATTGACGACAACCATGCACGTTTCCATCTCGACGTACTGGAAAAGGTGCACGATATGGTTAGCGGGTCCGGCTTTCCGATCACACCGGAGGAAATCGCGAACCTGCGGCGTGAACGCATGGCGGATGCCGAGGGTCGGGGACTGGAGACCCTGACATTCGCAGGTCTGAAACATCTGTACGGCATCGAATATCCCAACCGTCCGACCGACCCTCCGGAAAAGCGCCGGCTTACGCATGGCGCATGGCGCCAGCTTCCCCGCGCCGAAATCGACATCCTGCTGCGTGATGACAGCACCGACCGCCTCTGGGGCGTGTTCGCCAAACGCTCGGCTGACCGGCACCGACCCGCCGTCGACTGCCGTCATGTCGCGAATTGGCTCCTTCCGCTCCAGGAAGCGGCGGCGGACAGACCAGACAGGTGCTGGAACGGTGCCATGGCGCGGCTTCGTACCCGACCCCGCGGCCTACTGTTCGTTGCACGGTCATTCGGAACGAAGGATACCGCGGCGCTGGAGCGGAGGATCGGTGAGGCTATCCCCAGCGAACCGGAGGCCAAGGCGGTTTCCGAATGGTTCGTCATGGATATCGCTGACATGCTTTCGGGACGCGGCCCCCGTCCGCTCCGGGCGCCACGGCCTTCTGGCGGGCATGATGACGGTCCCGAAGTCTGACCTGTGACGCGGACCTGGATTGTGTCACAGGGTCCGTCGTGAAACGGGGCGTCAGACATCCCGTCCCACTGACAGGGATTCCCATCTGTTCAAGGATCCCGCCCATTATCCCCCGGACGACGCGTCTGGGTTGCCGGTCCCTTCTGCTGCATGCCATCGCGCCGCTCCATTTGCCTCCAATCCGGGCCAGATCAGAATCCAAATTCGGGCAATTGATCTATCCTGTCATCTAATTCATTAGTTATGCCACCACATCTTAAGGCGATGGACGGGCAAGCGTGTGTAGAATTGAGGACAGTCACATGAAGATCAGAAATTTAGGCGGAGTGGATCTCGCTGCCACCACTGCCAGAATCGAGACATCATGACCAGGAAGCCCGAAGACCTGCGTTCCGCGCGTTGGTTTGCACCGGACGATCTGCGATCCATGGGGCATCGCTCCCGCGCCATGCAGATGGGCTGGAGCCGTGAGGATTGGGAAGGCAAGCCGGTGATCGCCATCATCAACACGTGGTCGGACCTGTCGCCCTGTCACCACCACCTGCGCGACCGTTCCGAATGGGTGAAGCGCGGTATCCTGCAGTCTGGCGGGACTCCCGCGGAACTGCCCGTCCATGATTTCGCCGAACAGCTCCTGAAACCTACTTCGATGCTGTATCGCAACCTGGGCGCGATCGAGGTGGAGGAATCCCTCCGTTCCCATCCCGTCGACGGCGTCGTGCTGATGGGTGGTTGCGATAAGTCCACCCCAGCGCTCGTGATGGGGGCTGTGTCCATGGGTCTGCCGTTCATCTTTCTGCCCGCGGGCGCAATGCTTCGCGGAAACTATGCGGGTGAGAAGCTGGGATCAGGCACTGACGTCTGGAAGTACTGGGACGAACGCCGTGCCGGAACCATCGGGAAGGAGGAGTGGCTTGGCGTGCAAGGCGGCATCGCACGCTCCTATGGCACCTGCATGACCATGGGCACGGCCTCCACCATGATGTCGATCGCCGACGGCTGGGGGCTGACACTGCCCGGCGCCTCGTCAATACCGGCACCCGATGCAGGCCACAAACGTATGGCGGCAGCCTGCGGACGGCGGATCGTGGAGATGGTGTGGGAGGACCTCACCCCCGATAAGATCATGACTCCAGCCTCGACCCGCAACGCGGTGACGGTCGCCATGGCCACAGGCTGTTCAACCAACGCGATCATACACCTGATTGCCATGGCGCGGCGTGCTGGGGTTCCCCTGGGTCTGGATGAACTCGACGCCATCGGGCGCACGACACCGGTCATCGCCAACATCCGGCCATCGGGCAAGGACTACCTGATGGAGGACTTCTTCTATGCCGGGGGCCTGCCGGCGCTGATGAAGGAACTGGGTGGCAAACTGGACCTGTCGGTCATGACGGTTTCTGGCAGGACTCTGGGTGAGGCGATCAAGGGCGCGGCGAACCACAATAAGGACGTCATCCGCCCCCTGTCGAACCCGGTCTATCACGAGGGCTCGCTGGCTGTGCTGCGCGGCAACCTCGCGCCCGACGGTGCCGTCATCAAGCCTGCGGCCATGGACCCAAAGTTCCTGACGCACCGCGGACCCGCCATCGTCGCCGACAGCTATGCCGAGCTTAAGGAAATCATCAACGACGAAGACTATCCAATGACCCCGGATCACGTGTTGGTCCTGCGCAACGCGGGGCCCAAGGGCGGACCCGGCATGCCCGAATGGGGCATGATCCCGATGCCCAGGTTGCTCCTGAAGAACGGGCACCGCGACATGGTGCGGCTATCGGATGCGCGTATGTCAGGCACCTCTTACGGGGCATGCATCCTGCATGTCGCACCCGAAGCCTTCATCGGTGGCCCGCTGGCGCACTTGAAAACCGGCGATGTCATCGAGGTGGACATCCCCAACCGATCACTCAATATGGACGTCTCAGACGAAGTTCTCGCCGCCCGCCGCGCCGCATGGGTCGCGCCGGAACCGCGGTTCGAACGCGGCTATGGCTGGATGTTCGCCCAGCATATCGAACAGGCGGACAAAGGGTGCGATTTCGACTTTCTGAAGACCGAATTCGGTGCCCCGGTCGGAGAGCCGGAGATCAACTGATGAGATGGGGAAACGCCAACCCGGACCTGATCTGGAGCCCTGATCCTGAAGAGGTTCCGAACGGAGCCCAGGACGCAGTTCAATGACCCGCGATCTCGGACGATCCCTGACCGGCATCTCCGGCATCCTCGTCACACCCTTGGACGCAGGCGGCAACATCGCACCCGAGCGTCAGAAACCCATCTTTGAACGGGCGATCAACGCCGGCATCCATATCCTGACCGCAAATGGCGACACGGGCGGGTTCCACAGCCTCACCACCGACGAAGCCGTCGCGGCGATCAAAGCCTCGGCCGACCATGTCGCGAGCTGCATTCCGTTGGTTGCGGGCGTCGGACGGTCAATCGGCAATGCCTGTCGGCTAGCGGCGGCCAGTGCCGCCGCCGGTGCCAATGCGCTGATGCTCCACCAACCGTCAGACCCCTTTGTCGCGCCTGAAGGCAGTGTCGATGACATTCGCGCCGTGCATGAGGCCGGGCAGACGCTACCGATGGTTCTTCACCCGCGCAACGACACCATCGGGACTGCCTCGACCGCCGACATCCGCAAGCTACCCGGCATGGTCGGAGTCATATGGGCTACCCCCAATCCGATGAAACTCAAGGCCGCCACGACAGCGTGCCGCAATCCCATCAAATGGGTCGGCGGGCTTGCCGAGGTCTGGGTAATTGCCTTCTATGCCGTGGGTGCGCACGGTTTCGCTTCCGGCCGGATCAACGTCTGGCCCAAACCCTCCGTCGCGGTCCTGCACACACTGGAGGCCAGGAACGTTCCGTCCGCCCGTTACCTGATCGCCGGTATACAGGTCTTCGAGGACATCCGTGCTCAGAACGACGGTGAAGCCAATGCCCCTGACCTGAAAGCCGCGTTTGCATTGATGGGAGAAGATGTCGGAGGCACCAGACCAACTGCGGCCTGGCCTCTGCCCGACAGCCAGCTTGCCCGGCTCAAGGACTTCGTGTCCGAAAACAACTTGAGTTGATTGATCCTGATGACCACTTCCATCTCCGAAGACACCCTCGAAAAGCTCCGTCAGGTCTCGGTGGCCACTATCGCAACTGCCCTGTTCAAACGCGGACTGCGCCGTCAGGTGATCCAGAACGTGCGGCCCGTCAAAGCCAAGGGTACCAATATGGTCGGCCCGGCCTTCACACTGCGCTACATACCCGCGCGCGAGGACCGCAACCAGCTGTCGGAGTTCCGCAGACCCGACCATCCTCAGCGCAGGGCCATCGAGGACTGCCCGCCAGGCCATGTTCTCGTCATGGACAGCCGCAAGGAGGCAACACAGGCCAGCGCGGGTGACATCCTGCTGACCCGGTTGATGGTTCGCGGCGGCGCAGGCGCGGTGACAGACGGAGGTTTCAGGGACGCGATGCGTATAGGCGAACTGAACATGCCCTGTTACCACAACCACCCTGCCAGCCCTACGAACCTGACCAACAACGAAGCGATCGAGATCAATTGTCCCATTGGTTGCGGCGATGCTCCGGTCTTCCCGGGCGACATTGTCGTAGGCGACGACGACAGCGTCATCATCATTCCTCGCCACCTTACCCATGAGATCGCTGAGGAAGCGACCGAAATGACTGTCTTCGAGGACTTTGTCATCGAACGGGTTCGCGCTGGTGAAACCATCATTGGGCTCTATCCGGCAACGAAGGAAGAGAACCTCGAGAAATTCGCAGCCTGGCGGAAGGCGAACGGACGCTAGACCGGTGCCCTGCCGGGTTACCCGTCCCATTCCACCAACAGCATCGACCTGGTCCGCTGTGCGGCCCGTCCGCAAGGGCAATCGGGTCCAGAACCAGGCATCCGCCAACGACCTTTTCTGGGATAGCCGTCGCACCGGACAAATGGATGCGGATTCAAATCATGCCTGTGTATGAAGGGCCCAGGGACCAACGCTGACGGTGCAACCCAAATTGAGAAACAGCAAAACCCTGATGGGTGGGGACAAAGCACGTCGGTCCGAGCTCATCCCGATCCTGCCGACCTCCGTTTGGGGACTCTCCAGTCCATTCAACCTGACCGGAGTTCCCCTGACTGCGAATGATGTGTCAACCAATATCTCGGCCGGCACCGACCGGAGGATTCGAGACGAGATGGGGTGACCAGATGTGATGGTAGAATCAACGCGTCGAAACGGCGTGTGAAACACCGTCCTCAAGCCCAATGTTCCTTTGGGAATTTGCCGGTTTGGTAGTCGTTCTTTCGATTCCCCGGGCTGTTCCGTTGGAATCCGGCTTTCGCCGACTCACGCCATTCTGTCCTGCGTACGCGCAACCAACCATGCCCGGACTGGGCAGACGCGGCCAGATTCACCATCTGCGTCCAAGGCACAATCCGCGGGAGGCAACCACAATGATCGAACTGAATGACACCTTCATGAACCTTGTCCCGAAGCGGTGGTCCGGTATCGCAGCGATAGCGTCAGATGATCGGGAAAGATGCCCGAAACTGACGACAGGAATTGGTTGTCAATGTCGAGAAAGTGACGGGTGCCGCTTTCGCATTGTCAATGGATACCATCATCACAGAATGCGCCGCCCTGGTAGACGGCAGTGGCATCATCAGCGGCGGGCGGGGTCATTTCGGCGTCCAGTCTGGCGCGGAAGATTTCGGCGTCGTCCTTGGGGTTCCAGCCGATATAGGCCACCTCACGGTTGTCCCACCAGCTGGCCGTGTTGGCCGAGGCACCGTAGATGATCGGGTTGCCCAGCCGGGGAACGGCGAAAATGCGTTCGATCAAATGAATGAAGTCGTCACTAGTGTCCCAACGTTGAAGCATAATGTATGTGTAATATATTGATATTAGTTTGTTTTTTGATGATTTGAGGTGTCACCGACTTGAACTCCAACCGGGTGTCCCGCAGGGCTGGGCCATGAATCCAGCAAAAGGGAGGCCCGGAAGTGTATTCTGGCAAGCTCGTTTTCGGCCAGGTCATGGATCATCTTCCATGGCATAGGTTTCGCCGCTGCGTCGAGCGTTACGGCGGAAATCACAGGATCAAGTCCTTCAGCTGCAGTGATCAATACCGCTGCATGGCGTTTGCGCAGCTGACCTATCGGTCTTCCCTGAGGGATGTCGAGGTCTGCCTGCGGGCCCAGTCATCCAAGCTCTATCACATGGGTATCCGGGGCGGTGTGGCGAGGAACACCCTTGCCAACGCCAATTCCACCCGGGATTGGAGGATCCATGCCGACTTCGCCCAGCACCTGATCCACAAGGCCCGGCACCTTTCCGACGACAGTCACGGTCTCGACCTTGAGAGCACCGTCTACGCGCTGGATTCGTCGACCATCGACCTGTGCCTGTCCCTTTTCCCCCGGGCCCGTTTCCGCAGGACCAAAGGTGCCGTCAGGCTGCATACGCTGCTTGACCTCAGGGGCAACATCCCCGCATTCATCCATATCACCGACGGCAAGGTCCATGACGTCAACATTCTGGACATCATCGCTCCGGAGCCCGGGGCTTTCCATGTCATGGACCGGGCATATCTCGACTTCAGCCGCCTGCACCGACTTCACCTCAACGGCGCCCATTTCGTCCTGCGGTCCAAGACCAACACAAGGCTCCGCCGCCTGTACTCGAACAGGGTCGACCGGTCCTCCGGCGTCATCTGCGACCAGATTGTCCGGACCGACGGTGTTGGGACGGCGAAGGAATACCCCGACAAGCTGCGGCGCATCAAGTATGTCGACCGGGAACGGGAACGGACCCTTGTGTTTCTGACCAACAACTTCATTCTTCCGCCACACACCATCGCCGACCTGTACCGGGCGCGCTGGCAGGTGGAGCTTTTCTTCAAGTGGATCAAGCAGCATCTCAGGATCAAGTCCTTTTTCGGCACCTCAGAGAACGCCGTGAAGAGCCAGATCTGGATCGCCGTCCCTGTCTACCTGCTGGTCGCAATCATCCGCTCGAGAAGCCGGTTGGACATCAGCCTCCACACAATGTTACAGATCTTGAGCCTCACCATGTTCGAGAGAACGCCTCTAAATCAAATACTTACCAGGACGCCGAACAGAAACAATCCTCCCGGTGCCGATAACCAATTGAATCTATTTGATTAACGTTGGGACACTAGTGTGAAGTCGTCATAGCTCATCCAGGTCGACAGCATGCGATGGTTCTTCGGTTCCGGGAAGCAGGAGCCTATGCGTACGCTTGCGGTCTCGATCCCGAACTTGTCGAAGTACATCGACGCCAGCGCCTCGCCGAAGACCTTGGAGACCCCATAAAGGCCATCAGGTCGGGTCAGGGAATGCGCGTCGAGCCGTTCAGTCTGTTTGTGAAAGCCAATGGCGTGGTTTGAGGAGGCGAAGATGATCCGAGGTGTGATAGAGGACTTCCGCGCCCCCTCATAGAGGTTGAACATGCCATCCAGGTTGGCGTTCCTGATCGTCTCCCACGGGGCCTCGACCGACTGGCCACCCATATGGACGATGCCGTCGCAACCTTCGACCAGCGCCTCGACCGCTTCCCTGTCGCCGAGGTCGCAATAGACGAGTTCTTCGTTCTCGCGGGATTCGCCGAGTCCTCTGCGGGCACTCACCCGAATGGTCTCCGCAACGTGTGTCAGGCGGTCGCGGCAAACGGAACCAAGGTTTCCGTTGGCGCCGGTAATCAGGAGTTTCTTCAGCATTCGATCCTCATTTCGTTCGGTTGGGAGACAAGGTTGCGCAACAGGAAATCCATGACTGCCTCGCGCAATTCAGGTGGTTCAAAGTGTCCGTGGTCGGGAGATAGAAAGGTCTCCAGCGAACCGAATGGCCTATAGGCCGCGTTGACCCTGCGCAATGCAGCATCGCGGGCGTCGGGTGGGGTCAGATCGTCCAACGCACCATGAGCCACGAATTGCGGGCGCGGCGCGATCAGAGCAGCGACATCGCCCATATCACCATGACCAAGAAGACCGGGAACGGTAAGATAATGGCCATGGCGGTCATGACCATCCGCCCGGCGGATCAGTGGATCCATATCGGCCAACATGCAAAGCTGAACGCAGGCCGAAACACGGCGTTCAACGGCTGCCACCCACATCGCAAGCGCCGCGCCCATGGATATACCAAGGGTGGCGACGCGAAGTCTGTCGGTCTCGGGGTGACTTGACAGCCAGTCAAACGCTGCGAGTTGCTCGCCGATCATCTGGCCGAATAGGGGCCGACCATGCCAAAGCCCGGCCTTGGACAGTGCATCTTCGGTCCCTTCGCCTTGTCGATCCCCGAAACACGGCATGTCGATGCAGAGCACCGCGAAGCCCGCCTCTAGAAGGTCACCGGAATAGGGGGAGTGCAGGCAAGGGCGCCCTTCGGTCAGTTCCCTGCGGCCGATTGTGTAGTTACCGCCATGGGCATGACAGTAGAGCACAGCCGGATGTGGTCCCGGACCATCGGGGCGTAGGAATGTGTGGGCTTCAGGAATTCCCGCCCGCGTGTCCCCGAGACGCAACAGCGATTTCAGGAGGTCGCGGGTCAGGGGCATCAGGCGTACGCCGTTGAACCGTCCGGACGCATGGGCAATTTACGGTGCCTATGCACGTACCGGTCGATCTCTGGATACTTCCCATGGAGGCATTCGCCGGTGACGAGGGGAGCGCGGAGCGGTGCCTTGAGCGGACCCAGAGCCCCGACATCTTGGGGACGGATGGGTTCCTCGACGAATGCCGGACCATGGGGAGCGAGCGCGTTCCTAACCTGCACCGCCCTCAAGGGTTCGAAAGGCATTGTGTGGGCATCTAAGGCGAACTGGTGGTCCGGGCACAGCGCAGTGAGATCATCCAGCCAATCATTCGTGGCTGTGAAGGACAGAAGGCCGGTTGTCTTCATCCCCTGAACCTTGTCTGGGGGATACCCTTGATGCCGAGACCGGTGATGGCGTGGAGGCTGCCTGCTTCTGGCTGGATGTCCGGGTCCGCAAGACCAATGCTAAGCGATGTGAAGAAGAGGACGTCGAGATTCCTGCCGCCGAACATCGGTTTGGTGGGTTTTTCGACCGGGACCTCGACGGTTTGGACAAGCACCCCGGCTGGCGAGATGCGGTAAAGCGCCCAGCCCTCTATGCCAGCCTGCCAGTAGCAGCCCTCGGCATCGACGGTGCCGCCATCGGGGCGCCCCTTGACGGTGGTTGTGTCGAAGAAGGTGCGGGGAGTGCCAGGGGTGCCTGTACTGATGTCGTAGTCGCAGGCCCAGATGGTGCGGACTCTCGGGTTACTGTCAGAGAAAAACATGGTCCGGCCGTCGGGTGAGAAAGTCAGCCCGTTCGTGGTCCAGATGCCGCTGCGCCAGGCTGTGACGTTGAGGTCAGGGTCGAGGCGGTAGAAAGTGCCGAGCGCCTCGGCGCCGCCGCCCTCCTTCATCGTACCGGCCCAGAAGCGACCCTGCGTATCGGTGCCGCCATCGTTGAAACGGTTGTCAGGGAGGTG
Source organism: Paracoccaceae bacterium (assembly GCA_965203605.1). Lineage (GTDB taxonomy): Bacteria > Pseudomonadota > Alphaproteobacteria > Rhodobacterales > Rhodobacteraceae > JAPOUP01. Next base: position 2,340,257 of record OZ241902.1, read on the forward strand.
TGTTTCGGGATCGGCGATGGCCTCGCGGGCACCTGTTCCGGGGTCGAAGAACCAGAACCCGGATTTGGCGGCGACAACCAGACCACCCCGCTCGCGCCGGGCGATGCAGCCAACGGGTTCACCGAAGTCGAAGCAGTCATTGGTTCCGGATTCGGGGTCGAAGCAGTGAATCAACCCGTTGAGGATATCGACCCACCAGAGGCGCTGATCGCCTACGTCCCAAACTGCGCCCTCGCCAAGAACGGACCGGGTCGGAGCAACGCACTCGATACTCAAGGTCATGGCTGACCCAAGAACGCCCGGCGCTCTGAACCACCCATCTGACTGTCCATCACAGGACGGGTGCGCCTCGCATCGCCTGAGGCGATTGCCTCCACGATGGCCAAGTGCTTCCGGGTCATCCTCCTGTCCTTTCGCTCAACGGGCATGCCAGAACTGCGCACGAAGTTCCAATCGAATGTCAAGTGCGGCTGCAGCATATCGTTGGACTTCATCAGGAACCGGCTGTCTGACAATTCTGCGATCGCAGTGTGGAACCTGATATCCAGCACCACCGTTTCCCCATCGCACCGGGAGTTGGCCCACCCCACTTCCAGTCCGAAGCGCAACATGCTTGCCCGGCTTGATGACAGAGACAGGAGCCGCGACTAAGCTTCCGGGTCTTCGATCACACGGACGGGCCTGAGAACGGCGTCGGCCAGTTCCTCCGGCGTGGCGTCGATCCTGAAGGTTTCCAGCTTCTCGGACATTGCCGGCTGGTATGTGTGCGGTCGCAGGCGCACTGTGCGGCGTTCCTGCAACTGTTTCATGCGTGGTTCAGTGTCCTTGGCTTTGATGTTGCGCTTTTTGCCTATCATGGTTTCCTCCCGGCATTGTGAATCGGGTTGATTCAAGAAGCCTGCGTTGTGCTGACAGGACAACCGACATGGCCGAAATCATCTCGGAGCAGACCATCAAGCGCAGGCTGAACTGGATTGATGTAATTGTCCAGTTGGGCGGTCATTTCGGGGCGGGCACAACACGGGTAGAGGTAGAACTCTCGAAAGAGATAACGGACAACGGACTGCCTGCACTGCTTGGTCACCTTCGGCTGTGTTCTGCGATACCGGAATCCTACGGACATGACACGAGCGAAGAGAAGCTGTACTCGAAATACACGGACACGCTGATTTCCGAGGCATTCAACTTCATGGGCTTGCGCAGCGTTGTGTTGACTGAGCGAGCGGACTCTGCGGACGTGGAAGCTGTAGCGGGGGACTACAGTTTCGTTGCGGATGCGAAAGTGTTTCGTCTTAGCCGCACTGCCAAGAACCAGAAGGATTTCAAGGTTCAGGCAATGCATGGATGGAAACACGGCAAGCCATTCGCAATGGTCGTATGTCCTCTCTATCAGCTGCCATCACGAAACAGTCAGATTTACCAACAAGCGGCAGCGCAGAACGTTTGTGTCTTCTCATATTCGCATTTGGCAGTTTTGGCGCGACTGGTCGAAACAGCGGGGCAAGATGCGGTGGTCGAGTTGCTGCATGAGATCTTCAGGACCGTTCAGGCAATGCACCCGTCGAAGGATGCAAACGCGTATTGGCAAGCGGTAAACCGCTCCATGCTCGGCTTTGGAGAGAACGTTGCCGATCTTTGGCGAACCGAGAAAGCCGCGACCGTCGAAAGCATCGCGATAGCCAAAGACATAGCCCTTAGAGCTTGACCTAAAATACCACATCTAGATCATGAAATCGACAATTGGGGGACCTTTGCACAAGGTATGGCACATGGACACGACTTTTAGGTCAAGCTCTTAGTCACTATGCGCAAGAACGAGAAGCGATAATGCGTCTGACACATCAAGAAGCACTCAAAAGGCTGATTGAAATGCACAAGATCGACAGTCGCATTGAGACAGTCAAGGCCGTTTCCGACAACCTTCTCATGGGTATTTCCTAGCGTGACAGTAGGTCGTCACCAAGACGGCTTTTGCAAGTCTCCACGTATTGATGTGCGACCTCAAAGCCCATGTATCGCCTGCCAAGGTTCTTGGCGGCGACGAGCGTGGAGCCGCTACCGGCGAACGGATCCAGGACAAGCTGCCCTTCCCGTGTGGTCAATTCAATGAGCGCCTGCATCAGTCGGACGGCTTTCTGTGTTGGGTGTAAGCCACTTTCCTTGCCGTCCATCCCCATTTTGATGATGTTCTCTGGCTCATCAACGTAGCGGAGGAAGGCCTTCTCGTTGTATGCGCCCACGCCATGCTTGAGAGCGTTGTCTGCTATGGTGGTTCCGATCTTGTAGGGTTTGGTGAACCAAAGAATTGGTTCAAAGGTCGGTCTCAGATTTCCAACTCTCCAGCCTTTCCACTCTTCGGCTGAAGCCAGATCGCCACGGCGATCATAGACAGCGCTCAATCTTTGCGCCCTATGCGGTGCTCTGGTGCGTATCCACGCGAGATTGTCCTTCAGGCTGAAGCCTGCATCTTCCATCGCGCAAACGCATCTATGGGCGAGGCGACGGCCTGCGAAGATCATAACGTTCGCGCCAGGCTTCAAAACGCGATACCATTCTCCCGCCCATCTGGAGCACCATTCCTGATACTCGATCGGGATCGCGCGATCAGCTTCCGACCAACCGTTTATGGGTTTGCCCCGTTTCTTGAAGACAGCGCCAGCGTTCCTTTGAGCCGGACTTGTCCCTAAGTAAGCCCTGTTTCTGTTCTGGTGGAGAACGTCCCAATCATCAGCGCCAAATCCATAAGGGATATCGCTTAGGATCAAGTGGACGGTTTCGCTTCCGACACGCCGAATGAGGTCGAGTGAGTCACCCTGATGGACGCTGTTTTCGGGTAAATGGCGATCCACGGCCGAAATCAAATCTTGCTCTTTGCCTTGGTGGATGGTCGGGTTCGCCGCCATCATGCTACGAGTTCCCGGTAGCGGAGCCGCCTGCCTTTGCTCCATTCAGCAACCAATTCCGTCTGCGTGATGGTATCGGCCTCGCGAAAATCATGACGGACGGCAAATTCGGCGATGTAGCGAAAGGTATGCTTCGCGCTGAAATGGTGGAAAGTCCCGTGGTAGCCTCTCTCAATCATGGACCAATGGGACTCGATTCCGTTCGTGCGCGCCATTCTCTTGGCGTATTCGCCTACGGAGTGGTTGACGCTATCGTGGTCTCTGTCCATGCCTACATACGCCTTGGCGTCGTCTGTGTAGACCTTGGCGTTTGGCACGGTGTGGCCTTCGACGAAGCCATGAAGCGTCCCTTTGTCGGCTGACTGCACGACCATCGCCGCAACCTGTCCGGTCTCCCTGTCCTTTGCGCCAACCACGGCGGTTTTGCCAACCGGACCTCGGCCCGAGAGTTGCCTGCGTTTCGACTTTGGCATGTTCCTGCGCTTGCCGCCAAGGTTAACCTCATCAACCTCAATCGGTCCCCTGAACAGTTCAACGCCATCGTCCATGCACTTGCGCAGTCTATGGGCGAGATACCACGCCGACCTTTGCGTGATTTCCAGATCCCGATGCAAGCGCATCGAAGAAACGCCCTTGAGGTTGGTCGTCACAAAGTAGATGGCGATTGCCCACGTCTGATAGCCGAGCTTGGAGCCTTCCATGATGTTGCCCGTCTTGAGCGAGAACATGGGGCGTCCTTCGCAGTCTCGGCAGCGATGGGTCATGGTCTTGTGCTTGATGTTGCACTGAACGTTGAAGCTGCCACAATGCGGGCAGTGCGGACCTTCGGCCCACAGACGTTCCTCAAACCACTTGCGGGCAGCGCCATCATTTGGAAACATGCGGACCAACTGAGTAAAGCCGATTCCCCCGCGATGGCTTTTCCCCGGACCCGTCTTGCTCATGCTGTCACATCTTGTTTGGTGACTTTAATGTAATGGATTCCGGCTAGGGGTTCAAGGCAAATTTTAGTCCCCATAATCTCCCCCGGACGGGCCTCCAGCCGTTCCAGGGCCGGATATTCGGTTCCGATGGTGCCGTAAACCCGCCCTCCAGCCATTCCTTCCATTCGGGATCCGCCACCGCTTCGGGAATGGCCGGTGTTGCGCTTCCGAGGGAGGTCGGGATCCATATACAGCTGACCTCGCAAGGATCTGGCATTCCGTCTTCCTCTCCACAATGTTCCCTCAGCGGAGTCCGCCCGGATCGGTCAATGAAAGTGGCGGGTTTGAGGTGCGCGGGCCTTACGGAACGCGCTTACTCACAAGACGGCGCGAACAGCGTCCTGATGTCGTCTTCCGTGAGCGAAAGCGGTCCGTCGCCGGTTCCCTCGAACAGAGCGTCCGCCAGTGCCTGCTTGCGCTTCTGCATCTGCTGGATGGCGGTCTCCACCGACCCTTCGGCAATCATCCGATGGACAAACACCGGCTTGTCCTGACCGATTCGGTGCGCCCGGTCCATCGCCTGAAGCTCCGTCGCCGGATTCCACCATGGGTCATAGAGAATGACTGTGTCGGCAGCGGTGAGGTTGAGACCGACACCACCTACTTTCAGGCTTATCAGGAAAATCTGGATATCCTCGTTCTGAAAGCCCGAAATCTCCTTCTCACGGTTCCGTGTCTGCCCGTGCAGCATGGCGTATTTCCATCCCCGGGACTCGATGTCCGACTCGAGTATGCGAAGCATTTCGACAAACTGGGAAAACACCAACACCTTGCGGCCTTCCGCCACCAGTTCGGCAAGGAGTTGCAGAAGCCGGGTGCGCTTTGCGCTACCACTCACCTTCCGAGCGGCGTCAAGCTTTACCAGCCCGGGGTCACAGCAGACCTGACGCAGCTTCAGCAGTGCGTCGATGATCGTGATACGGGAACCAGCGATACCCTTGATCTGAACAGCTCGTCGAACTCGCTCATCCATGACAACCCGAATGCTCTCATATAGCGCTCGCTGGTCACTATCGAGCGGAATTATCTCGTCAATGACGGTCTTTTGGGGCAGGTCTTCAGCAACCTGGTCCTTTGACCGCCGCATCAGGAACGGCTTTATCCGTGTGGACAGCAGACGCTGCTTTGCGCGGTCACCCTTCTGCTCGATTGGAGTCCTGTAGACGGTCTTGAAAGTCCTGCGGTTCCCGAGAGACCGGGGATGAGCCAGTCGTAGAGGGACCATAGCTCCTCCAGATTGTTCTCCATCGGAGTGCCGGTCAGGGCAAGGCGGTGCCTTGCCCGAATCTCCCGGACGCGCTTTGACGTTGCGGCGGTGGGATTCTTCACATTCTGCGCCTCGTCAAGAACCGCGAGTTCAAACTCATGCTCAAGGAGATATCCATGATCGCGGACAATGAGAGGATAGGTCGAGATCACCAAATGGCATTCGGGGATCTTCGTGAAGAGCGACCGCCGGCCAGGGCCATGTAGTATGAGGAGTTCAAGATCCGGTGTGAACCGCGCTGCCTCACGTTGCCAGTTGCCGATCAGGCTGGTCGGCACGATCAGGAGACTTGGCCTATCGGAATTCCGCTCCAGATGAAGATGGGCGAGCAGAGCCAACGCCTGGAGGGTCTTGCCCAGTCCCATATCGTCGGAGAGCGCACCACCGAAACCGCTTTCCGACAGAGCCCGGAGCCAGCCAAATCCGGATTTCTGATATGGCCGTAGCTCCGCTGTCACCGAGGCCGGCGGCTCGGTCTCGGGTGCGCTTGACAGTGTCCGAAGCCGTTCGCCAAGCTCGATGATCTCTCTACCACCCTTCCAGACAACTCCGCTGCCTTCAAGCGCCGTTGCCAGTTCGGCCGCCCTGGTTGCTTCCGCAACATGAAATCCAAACAATCCCTGAGCTTCGAGAAACGCCTCCACAAAGGGCGCGATACGTTCACCTTCAACCACGACATGGGAACCGTTGGGGAGTGCCATGTAGTAGCTGGAACCGGAAAGTAGGCGCTGCAGGTCATCGCCATCCCGCAATGCGCCAAACTCGTTGAGCTGCAAGCTGTCGATGACCGCGAGAATGAGCGGCACAAACTCCACTTCGTGACCATCAGCCTCAAGCTTGAGTGAGAACTTGAACCAATCCGTGCCGCCCTCCTCAGACGACTCAAGCGAAGTCGAGAAGGTAACGGGGCCATCGTGCAGGTGAAACGGCCAGGTTGGGTCAATGTTCACGTTCCATCCGTTCCGGCGCAGTTCCGGCACGACTTCAGCGACGAACCTGAGTCCGTCCTCGTAATTGCCATACTTCTGACCGGAGGTGACCGGAAAGATGATATCCGCGTCGTTCAGTTTATTTGGATTCTCCACTCTGGTCGCGTAGAATCTCGACTCCTGCCCTCCATAGTCCTTCGCTCTGGCCTGCAGTTTGCCCAATAAACTCCTTTCCGCCATCCGATCACGGTGAACAACTGAAATGACGTCATTTCCAACTGAACGAAATGAATTGGAGCCTTCATACGGCCTGATCGTGTCCTTGAAGCTTCCATAGGAAAGTGTGAGCCTTGCGCAAGGATATACTGTCGGCGAATGAGCGTCCAGCTTTTGCTTCCGTCCCACCCGGTCGTAGTAGTGGCTGTCTTTCAGCGTCTTCCCGGATAGTGTGAGCGTCGGAACCGGATCGAGGTCGCGAATCTCCTCGGTCTTCCAGACCTTTGGCAAAGGAACCGAACCATCCAGCTTCCTTAGTTGCCGGGCGACGGATGGCGTTGATTCGGGCAGCATTGTCGGAGCGGAACAGAGCCAGGCAAGCGTCCCCTGTTCCAGATCCGTCTCCGCGGGCCCGATCGAGCCCGATGCTGGATCAAAATAGATTGGCAGCGGGAACCGCAGGAACGTGATTCCCGGGTCATCCCGATCGGTGAACCTGACGCTCTGCGAGCCATCGTCGTTCTGGAACCATGTTACTGACGCCTTTCTTCGCGAAGACCAATACAGGACAGGCCCTTTCAGGTCGCGGCCCCGAGCACGTCCGGTCTCCACGATCTCGCGCAGGAACGCGAAGAGTTCGTCTCCCGGCGGGAACCTGCTGGAATACCCATACCCGACCTTCCATTGGTAGTGCTGCAGCCTGGCAAGAATGCCAACATCTTCCATTGTAAGGAATGCAGGCTTCGTCCCATGCCGGTTGTAGGTATATCCGTATTCGCGCATGTTGACGCCAAGTCCTCCATTCCTTTTCACATAAGCCTTGAATGGAACGACTTCGCCACTTCCGGAAGTTCCATTGCGTATGATATAGACCAGTTGATCTGAGCCGGTCCTGGGCTCGGCGACAGCTTGCGAATGGGACCCATCTGGCGTCGCGGTCCGCTTCGGTGACCGGTCCAGCCACTCCGCTACGCCAGGCTGGGTCGCCAAATCGCTGATCAGACCAACACTTTGCAAGCCTTCCAGAGATGCGAGTACAGCCGCCACCGCATGTTCGCAGTTATATTCGACCGGACAGCCGCAGTTACCATCCAGATGGACAAGCTGGCCATAACGTCCGAATTCCAGTGAGATGTCCAGGAAATGGGTCTCTCCGTAGCGCCCCGAGACCTCGGCATAGATGTTCCCGCCCGAATCGACCTCGCACCGCCAGACCTTTCCCTGACGAAAGAGTTTCTCGCCCCTCAGATATATTCCATGGCCGACTATGTTCTTGATTTCCGTGAACAGGCTCATCCCCGCATACACTCCTCTGGTCGGCGCGCCGGATCGAATCGGCATTCGTGATGCCGCATAGGTTGGATGCGCACGAGGTTCCCATGCGCCCTTCTCACATGGGTTCTCGTTGGGTTGCCGAGGCCAGTGCCGAAGATTTCCGCCTCTTCGGCCCGCAGGGGCATCGATTAGCACCGTGGATTGAACTTCCTCAAGGGAAAACCACCGATTCTGTCGTCATCAGCACAATAATCTGTGGAAAACTGTGAGCATCCCACCACCTATGGACTGATTCCCGTTCAGTCCACCTTTCGCCGTCATCGTCGATTCCGCCCATGCGCCACGACCGTAACACCGTTGACCCGGAGGTCAGCCGGACAACGGCGAGGCGCAGGTTCCGGGTTACAGTCAGGGAAGGGAGGACGGCTGGACGGAAGCACCAACACCAACCTGCATGAAAGACGAAGATGGGAAACACGCCAGTCGGCAGTTCATGCAGAACTCCGCATAATGATGTGGATGACTTCCCTTATGGACGCGGCGGCAGGTGCACAAAGCGGACATCAGGACGGTCAGCAGGCGGTCCAGCGCGAGGTGCGACGGACTCCCTAAATCCGCTGCAACCGTCATTGACAGGCGGCGGAGCGGCGCGGAGCCGTCGGAACCCGCAAACGTGCGTGGAGATCATATCGGCAGTCCATAATCCCGGAGATGCTTCTGGAACCCGGGATCCGGGCGCTACCCGCTATCGCCGGGACCAAGTCTTCCCCAACTCGGTGTCGCCTCGGTGCGTGAGCGATAGGACTGGAAGCGGGGAACGCAGGCGGCGACCCTTGAACGTGGGAATATGTTGCCTTGGATCGGCTGAATCCGGTCATGGAGCCCAAGGCGACCGCTGCGTACGCGACCGCAACGCAGGCCGTCTGGAGGAGACGGCGTCATATGCAAGACGAATGGAGGGCAGCACCTCTCGGGCAGCTGTGGCGACCTCGCCGAAACCGACGGGCTCCTGTCCCGCGTCCGCCGGGAAACGGTCCACCGTCCGCAGACCGGTTCGGCGCAGTTCGGCAAACGCCGACCTGGCCACCTCGGTCAGGGCAGGCGTCAGGGCGGCATGGTCGAATTCAACAAGCAACACTGGAACCAGTATGGAAAGTCGGCGTCCTGCACGGGTAACGTCCCCGGCACGAACCCGAGCACCGCTGCACATGGTCGGATGATCCCGGCGTGTATCGCCGTTGATTCCCCGCATCATCTCCGTCAGACCTTCCCATTCCCGCTCCACGTCGTGGGCTTCCAGCGCATCCGCGAGTTCATTGAGGTCATTGCTGCGGGTGCTGACACCAAAACGTCGACGGACCGCCATTCTGCCGAAGCGGGCCGCTGCATCAGCCGAGTCCTCCGCGAGCGCCTGACCGAACCAGATCATCTCAATCTCGTCCGTCTTTGGACCGGCCACCACAGCGGCCGCACGGCCCAGGTCATTGACAATTCTCAGGATGTCATCCGCTTCTCTTGCCAGTTCTTCAGGTTGCACAACTAACCCCTCGATTCCAGTGGCTCCATGTCTGGCAGGTGCCCGATGGCGATGCGTTCTTCCCACTGCCCTTCGGACGGCATGGCCAGAATGTTTCAACTCCACCGCGTGATGATGGAGCGAATCTGGTGGATCTACACATCCGGCTTCCCAAGTGACCGCCGACAGATTCCAGCCGCTGTCGGGGTGGACGATGGGCCAGACCGTCCACAAAACTGGGGAACTGTCCAGACGTCCTCAGGTTGGCGCAGCACCTCCTGCACGGCGTCAGTGATTTTTGGATGTGAGTTTGAAGCTCTTTCATAATGACCAGATTACGGAAATTCGATGGTGTTGCCACTGTCGCCATGGGATGCTTTCCACCGCGTGCGCGCCTCCAATGGCGTTTGCGCCAACTCGAATTCCGGTGCCAGACGATCGTAGCCTTCCCTATGGTCACCGTCCAAACTCCACCAGTCGTGTAGTTCGTCCAGCGTGCTCATTCCAGTACCTCCCCTGCGCCACGGAGCGCCACATCGACCTCCCTGCGCCGCGTGCGCCCCGCTTTCTTCATGATGTCCGTACCACCACCGATCTGCCCGCCGCAACAGCATGGAGCGCACGCGATGCCCTCCCGCCCGTTCCGCCGGATTTCGCACCAGGTGCCAGTCAGGTGCCTGGTATGCGGCGCACCCACTCGCTCAAGCCCGCCCGTGGAAATCAGCTGACCTATTCTCTATAATCTCGTCCTCATATCGGCGGGCAGCGCGTCTCGCTCCCGGTTTAGAGCTTCATCCAGAGTTCTGCTCTGCCGTATGACAGAAGAGTATGGCATTCGTGCTTGACGTTGGAGCCCAACTTTCACCCGGAGGTGCAAAGACGGCCGTTTCGCAGCGAGGGTACCAGCGAAGTGGAGAAAATGGCCCGAAGGCGGATTCTCAACTTCCGGGCACCACACCGCCAAAATGCCGGGATGGACGCGCCGGACTTCAATGTCAACGTCGCCGAAACATCCTTCAGGTACCGGGATCCAGCGCCGCGATTATTCGCTCTGCCTGTTCCTTCAGCACAGGAGTTTCCACCATGACTCCGGGCGGACGCAGATTGATGCCCTCATGCCTCGGTAGAATGTGGAAATGCAGATGAAACACTTCCTGCCCACCGGCGGTCTCACTGAACTGCTGCAGCGTGATTCCATCTGCACTGAACGCCTTCATCGCTGCTCGGGACAGCTTCTGTACAGTACCCATACAGGCTGCCAGTTGATCTGGCGAAGCATCGAGAATGTTCCTTGCTGACGTCTTTGGAATTACAAGATGGTGCCCGTCAGCCCTGGGCATTATATCCATGAACGCAAAGGTCTCATCGTCTTCATATAGCTCAATTGACGGAATCTCTCCGCGAAGGATCTTGGCGAATATGTTGTTTTGATCGTAGTCCATTGGATACCTTTCGAGTGCGAGATCCGATTTCGTCGCGAGTTAGCACGATCCAGACCTCCAGGGTAAGTGGCTTTGGTTCCTCTCTGTCCATCAGCTGCTTTTTTCGCATACCGTTCTTCGCGATCCATCGGAATTTTCCCGCCCGAACGGTGCACTAACCAGCGTCCGGTAGTGTCATCAACCAATCAAGAATGGACCGAATCAGGCTCGCAAACGGAGAATCCGCATGGACAGGACGCGATGCGAACATATGCCGACCGCGTTCAGACTTCCCCGGAAGAAGGCCAAGGCCCGACTCCGGTTCGATCACTCGCCTGTCGATCATCCTTGGCGATGCAACGCCTCGTCGAGGAAGTGCGTCGGCTGTTTCAGGAATATCTGGGAGGTTCATCACTCACGCGGATCTGCACCGCTCTCTGGATATGTGCCGCTGGAAAGCAGAGGGCATGGTGAATGTCCCGGCGGCTACCCAACGCCATACGCTGAAGCAGCCAGACCCAATGGTCAGGAAACCTCCGTGGTAGCGTCATCATCGGCGGGGTCAGAGACTGGCGCGTCCAAATCGGTGGACGGTACAGTTGGCTGGCAGATGCGTCGTGAAAACGGTATGCGAAGGGTAGCTTGATGGATATCCACCAACATGACTCTCAAGGTGTTCGGGAAATGGAGACAACGACTTTGGAGAGATGCCTGTCTGAGCCCCGGATTCGCGGAGTTGATGTCTTTTGCGGAGTAGGTGGGCTCACGAGGGGTCTGGAGGATGCAGGTATTGGCATGGATCTGGGTATCGACATCGATCCGGCCTGCGAGTATCCGTACAGCGAGAACAACCGCGCAAACTTCCTGAGAAAGTCTGTCAAGGATGTCACGGCCCGCGAATTGCGAGCCGCTTTCGGCAACGCTCAACTCAGATTGCTGGCGGGATGCGCACCATGCCAACCGTTCTCGACATACAGCCAGGGACGATCCAGTCAAACCGATGAACGCTGGAACCTGCTTTCAGAGTTCCAGCGCCTCGTCATGGAAGCACGTCCGCATCTCGTGACAATGGAGAACGTTCCCCGCCTAGGCCGCGAACCGCTGTTCGCAGAATTCGTAGCCGCTCTCGAGGAAGACGGTTTCCATGTCTTTCACGAGGTGGTCAACTGCGCCGACTACGGCGTTCCGCAGCAGCGCAAGCGGCTGGTACTCCTGGCGTCCGTTCTTGGTCCAATCCGGCTCATGCGTCCGACGACCCCTGGTAGCCGTCGAATTACGGTTGGGCAGGCCATCGGCGCTCTTCCGGCCATCACGGCAGGCGAGATCCACAAATGCGACCCTCTCCATCAAGCGTGTAAGCTGTCGCCGCTGAACCTTGAACGCATCCGTGCGTCTCGCCCTGGCGGGACATGGCGTGACTGGGAACGGCGTCTTCAGGCCACCTGCCATCGGAAGAAGGCAGGTAAGTCGTACCCAAGTGTCTACGGCCGGATGGTTTGGACCGAACCGTCCCCCACTGTTACGACACAGTTCTATGGCTTCGGGAACGGGCGATTTGGACACCCTGAACAGGACCGCGCGATTTCATTGCGCGAGGGAGCGATTCTGCAGAGCTTTCCGGAGAACTACCGGTTCGTTCCCAAGGGCGCTCCCATCATCAGGAAAACGGTCGGGCGTCTCATCGGAAACGCCGTGCCCGTCAGGCTGGGGACTGAAATAGGCAACAGCATGGTTCAGCACGTTGCGGAGACCGTCAATGACTGAATTGTCACGAGCTGTGGCGCCGAACAGTCCGGACGGGACCAACTCTGGCACTCCGTTCAGGATGACCGTCGACCTGAACGTGCTCAACCATCTGGGAATCAAGCTCTACAGTTCGATTCCCGCCGTTCTCTCGGAGGCGGTGGCGAACGCCTGGGATGCCGATGCGGAATTGGTTGAGATCGAAATCGCAGGCAACCGCATTGTCATCACCGATGACGGCCACGGAATGACCACCTCTGACATCAACTCGAAATTCCTAAAGGTCGGTTATCAGCGCCGCAGGGAGGGGCTGGCGACAACACTTCGAGGCCGCGCAGTTCTCGGAAGAAAGGGCATCGGCAAGCTATCCCTCTTTTCCATCGCCAATACGATTGAAGTGCACAGTTGCAAAGACGGCCAACGATCCGGACTGCTACTAAGCCTACCGGGAATTCAGGAGAGCATAGATCGTCAGTCAGGGGAGTACTTTCCCGACGAGGTGCCATCGGAACGGATTGATATCAAGGAAGGGACCCGACTCGAGATTCGCGACCTGCGGAAACGCACCACCCTGACCCCGCCTACTCTTCGGCGGCGCTTAGCAAGGCGTTTTTCTTCAATTGGGAACGACATGGACGGGATGCGCTTCGACGTCAAGATCAATGGCGAAGCGGTAACAGCCGAGGATCGGGAATTCTACCGCAAGGTAGAGTACCTCTGGACCTTTGGCGAGCGCGGCAAGGAGGTCGCGTCGCTGGCGAAAGCAAATAAGGGGTGCTTCGCACGAAAGACCGAAGGCAACTTTTCCGGATGGATAGGCACTGTCGCGTCCGCCGGAGATCTTGTGAGCGAGGATGGCGACAATCTAAATGACATCCAGATCATGGTGCGCGGCAAGGTGGCTCAGGAACGAACTCTGGAAAAGTTCGGTGAAGACGGACTCTACGCCCGCTACGTCGTTGGTGAGATTCATGCGGACTGGCTTGACGACGACAACATGGAGGATATCGCAACCACCAGCCGCCAGTCCCTCATCGAAGACGATCCTCGTGTCGAGAAACTCTGGAGAGGCATCCGCCAAGAGTTAAAGCATATACAGAACCAATGGACTGATCTGAGGACAAGGAAGGGAGTACAGGCAGCTCTCAGGGTACCGGAGGTCAAGGACTGGTTCGAAACCCTGGGAAGCGACCAGAAGTCGAAAGCCCGACAACTGTTCGGGAAAATCAACAGCCTGAAGCTTGACTTCTCGGACAAGAAGCCGCTGTTCAAGTACGGCGTACTGGCGTTCGAAAGGCTCAAGCTCCGCGATAGTCTCAGCAACCTCGACCAGCTGCAGGACGGAGATGTCGCAGGCTATCTGAAGGCATATGCCTACCATGACGACCTCGAAGCACAGCTCTACTATGAGATTTCGAAAGGTCGACTCGAGGTCATCGAGAGCTTTCAGGATCTCGTTGACCACAACAGCCTGGAGAGAGTCCTGCAGCAGTTCCTCTTCGAGCACCTGTGGCTACTTGATCCATCCTGGGATCGCGCCACATCAGAGCCAGTGATGGAAAGAGAAGTGCGAAATGCTGTATTGGACAACGACGAGTTTGATGGAGAGTACCTGGAGGAGGTCGGGCGCATCGACATCCAATACCGGAAATCCGGTGGCAAGCACGTCATAATCGAGCTGAAGCGCGCAGGAGTCACAACGGACACATTCAAACTTCTCAATCAGGTTCAGAAGTACCAACGTAAGCTGAAGCAAATATTGGTCCATAACGGACGATCAAACGAGGACTATGAGATCATCTGCATTGTCGGAAAGGACTTGGCGGATTGGGGGGAGCCGTCCGGTCGTGAGCAATCCAAGAAAATCCTCGACGCGGTAGGCGCACGAGTCGTTACATATGACGAAATGACGAGCAACGCTCGCCGTGCCTATAGAGAATATCTTGATGCGACGACCAGTGCCGGAAAGATACATAGGGTGATCAAGGCAATTGAAGCTGGTTTGGTGGAAGTATGAAGAGGTTACGTCATGCATTCTCGGATCCGCGTCATCACAATACAAATGGCCAAACAGAGCGGCCACAGCGGTATGATTGCCTCATATCGCGGAGTGCTGCCAGAGACCGCCCCTGCGACCGGAACCTGTCGCGACCCTAGCGGCATCTTGACCTGCGGCTCTCGACTGTTTCGGCGATTGCGAAGGAATGACTCAAGAGCGACTGAACGTCCTGGGCCAGAGACGTGTCTTCTAGGCTGGGCCAGTCACATCGCAGCACTACGGGCATAACATTTCTGCAATAATGGCCTCTCTGGATGCGGCTCCAACCTGTAGCGTGCGATCACCTCGTCGGCATCCATCTGCAAATGCACCTCGTTACTGATGCCCGTCCAGCTGCGCCATCCGGTTGACATCGTCCATGGCTACCGCGACGGATGCCTGCAATCGGTGAAATCGACATGTCCGAGGTCACCTGACGGTTACGGCAGCGAATGGTCTTCAACGTAAGGGTCACAGCGGAATGGACCGTCGGCGCAAACGGCTCAGAAGTCCGTCGGAGCGCCACCTTCGCGCTTGCGCCTGGCGACGAAGTCGACGAGTTCTTCGTGGATCCCTGGATCCATGGGCGGCGGCTCAAAACCACGCAGTATGTCTTTGGCCAGTCGGTGCGCCCTTTCCGCGGTCCAGACCTCTCCCGCGAGTGACCAAGCCTCGTAATTCCTCCAGTCCGAAACGAACGGCTGGTAGAAGGCCGTCTCATACCGCTCCTGGGTATGCTGGACCCCGAAGAAATGTCCGGAGCTTCCAACCTCCCTTATCGCCTCAAGCGCGAGGTTGTCCCGGCCAGTATTCCAGATCTCAGGCTCGAAATACCTCTGGATCATCTGCAGGAGCTCGCAGTCCATGACAAACTTCTCTGGGCTGGCGATCAGCCCGCCCTCCAGCCATCCGGCGGCGTGGTAAACCATGTTCGTGCCTGACTGCACCGCCGACCAGAGGGAATTCGATGTCTCCCACATGGATTGACCATCAGGTATGTTTGCCGTGCAGACGCCGCTCGCTCGCATCGGCAGCCCATACAGGCGTGCCATCTGACCTGTCATCTGGGTCGCGCGCATATATTCCGGTGTGCCGAACGCAGGGGCTCCCGACTTCATGTCCACGTTGGAAGTGAACGTGCCGAAGACGCAGGCGCATCCCGGCGCGACATACTGAAACAAAGCGATCGCACACAGCGCCTCGGCGATCGACTGCGCCACCGCACCCGCCATCGTAACCGGCGACATGGCACCTGCCAGCGTGAAGGGCGAGACCACAACCGCCTGCCCGCGTCGAACGCACCGCAGGCATCCGTCAATCATTGGATGATCATGTTTCAGGGGTGAAGTGGAATTGATGTTGGTATACATCCGCGGCTTGGCCTGGAACTCATCCTCCGCAAGGCCACAGGCGATCCTGACCATTTCCATGACATCCTCGACTCGCTCCCTACCCAGGCTATAGGCATGCATCACCTTGTCAGTGAGCGTCAGCTTGTCGAACACGACGTCGAGGTGGCGGACCGCAGCATGGACATCCACGGGCTCGACCGGGTAGCCACCGGCAAAGTGAATGCAGTTGAAATACTGGGTCAGCCTGAGCAGGTCGGCACATTGCTCGCGGGTGCCAGGTGTCTTTCCGCCATCGAGCGACCAATGGTTCGGTGGCGAACTCACATTGCCGAACACAATGCTGTCGCCCCCGATCTTCAAAGCCCTTCCAGGGTTGCGCGGGACGAGCATGAACTCACTTGGCGCACGGTCCAGCATTTCCATGACGAACTCCCGGCCCATCCGCACGTTCTGCCCGCTGACGGCACAGCCGGCCTTCCGGAAAATTCCCAGACTCTCCTCGTTGAGGAATTCCACTCCGATTTCCTCCAGAATCCGCATGGCGCAGTTATGAACCGCCTGTATGCCCTCTTCGTCCAGTGGTTCAGTCGGCCGATCAGGGTTCCGGGGAATCCTCCACGACGTCTGCGAAATCGCCTCTGGGCTGTTCCTGCGTGGATTGCCGGCCCGTCCACCAGATCGTTTCCTCCGCGGTTTCGCTTCGGTCATGGTCCGCCTCCGCCTGCTGTCGGTCCCAATTGACAGGAGCCAACGACGTCCAAGTGCGAAGAATGCGACGGATTTGGTCGCATTCTCCAGCAATATCTCCATAGCCCGAGCCGAATCAGGCAACTCACAGCGAATCAATCTGCGTGACCGACAATCCAGTGTGGCAGATGGCCGATGTTCGGAAGCACCGCCGTGGCAAGCGTCGCCAGATCCGACCTGGTAGCGCGCCCGTTCAGCACCGCGACTGTTCGCATGCCGGCGGCACGCCCCGCCAGAAGATCCGTTGCACTGTCGCCGACCATCAGGAGGTTGGCTGGCGAAAGCCCAATCGCCGCAGCAAAGGCCAAACACATGCCGGGCAGCGGCTTGGCACCGAATCCGCTGTCATAACCCGCGATGAATTCGAACTCCTCTCCGACCTGCGCGGCAGAGAGGTGCGTTCTGGCCACCACCTCGGAATCGTTCGTTGCGACGCCCAGACGAAGCCCCATGGCACGAAGTTCGGCAAGAAGTGGCCCAAGTGGGACTGCCTCGGCGATTGGAACGCACGCTGCGCTCGCATTGATCGCCGCAAGTAAGTCCGCGGACTCCACGCCAGGCAAGCCCGGCATCAAACGGCGGACAATATCTTCCGGCGTCCCTGCGATCACCTCACTGTCAGGTGCAAACCTCTTTTCCTGTGGGTCGAACCCTATCAGAGCGCCAAGCGACCGCACCTCAGCGTTGTAGCTCTCGGCGAGTTCACCGAGCATCGCTTCTGCCCAGACGTTCCATGTAGCCTCGAATTCGAACAGTGTCCCATCCTTGTCAAACAGGATCCCGAGTATCGGCTCCGCCATCTTGTCCTCCCGGGCCGCATCGCGCGTTGACAGCGATGCCAGAATAATTGACAGTGACAACCATGTCAGGGACAGCACCCTATCATCTACACGCTTCGCTGGGCTACCAATTATCACTAGCGGCCCGCATTCAGGAGCGGCGCCTGGAAGAACATCTGAAATCGCTTGGCCTGACGAGAACCACCTGGTGCGTTCTTCTCGCAATTGGCAATGAGGGCTTGGCGCAGCCCTCCGACATCGCGCACTTTATTGGAATCGACCGAACAGCCGCTAGCCGTGCGCTGAGGCAGATGCAGGACCGTGGCCTGATCGACAGAGTCGCGGGTCAGGGAGATGGACGCACGCGGACCGTCGTGCTGACGGAACTCGGAACCGACCAGCTGGCCAAGGGCATACCGATGGCCGAAGACAACAATGCCGTAATGGAAGCTCAACTCGGTGAACGTGGTCGTGAAGACCTGATCCGTCTTCTGCGGATCACACACGCAGGTGACGATATCACACTAAGCAGGATCTAGATCAGATGGCCAAGTTTCGTTCGTACAGGAATCGGCCGCCTCACCTGGGCTCGTATCCACTGGAGCGGCTTGCGCGGGTGGGGTCCTCCCCCAAGCTCGAACGTCTTGGGCCGATGAATGGCCTGAGTTTCCGTCGGCCGGACAATCCACTGAGTATCGTCAACGCGATGCAGGAATATCAAGCCATGCTGGACGCAACTCGGGAGGGACTCGTCAAGCGCGAGCAGGCCGAGATTCCATCAGATCCCGGACAACGGGCCGAACACCTCAAGGCTTTTGGGTATTACTGTGACGCAAGCCAGGTCGGGATTTGCGAACTCCCGGCTGCCGCGCTTCTCGACACACCCGTAACCAATCCCGACGTTGAACGTCTCGCCGAAAAGATTCGGACGATGCAACCGAAGACGCTGGCTGCCGGAATTGACGTGATCATGGCCGGCCTTAGGGAATCACTGAGAAGACCGCCGATGGACTGCCGCCATCATAGGCATGCACTTGTGTTTCTGTATGACATGCCGCGGACTCCAAGGGTGGACGAACCGGGTGGCGACTGGATCCATGACGCCCAGTCACATCGAGCCTGCCTTCGGGCAATGGAGACGGCGGTGACGCTGGCGAACTACATCCGATTGTTGGGATGGGAGGCGCGGGCGCACTCGGAAGCGGCATCCGACTTACATCTCCACCAGCTCAGCGTGGCTGCCGGCCTGAACTGGATTGACGGTGACGTGGCGGTAAATCCCTTCCTTGGCCGCAACTACGGACTGGCAGCCGTCACGACAACGCTCGAACTGGCGCCGGATGAACCCTTGGCGCCGAATCAGAAGCCGGGACTTACTTGGAGGACCGGTCTCGGCCGCCACGCCAAATCCGCCCGCAACCGCGATCCCTACCGCTCCCGCGATTTCCGCGACGGCCCTCATCCCTTCGAAACACTCAAAAGGGTCAACGAGCCCACCACCTACATCGACCGCGATAATGTCGCCCGTGTGCCAAAGCGCGCCAACATGTTCGCGAGGTCACTGTTCGGCGATCTTGGCAAGGCCGTTCAGGAAGGAGCACGGAACGGCAACTATGTGCGCAAATCCGCTGCCGCGTTCGCTTTCCGCCCAAGCCTCGGCGCATTCATCCTGCTGCAGGACGGCGACAGGAGAGAGGTGCATCCCTCTACGCTCGACCCGGAAACAAACGCCAACAACATCAAGGCTGCGCTCTATTTCCTTGGCATGGATGCCGTTGGGCTCTCGGCCTGTCCCGACTGGACCTACTATAGCCATGACGCGGCTGGAAATCCAATCACACCTTACCATGGGCATGCGGTCAGCATGATCGTGGACCAGGGTCATGAAACCATGGAAGGCGCGTCCGGCGATGATTGGATCGCCTGCGCCCAATCCATGCGAGCCTATCTTCGATTCTCGTTGATCGGCGGCGTCCTGGCCCAGCATATACGGAACCTTGGCTATTCGGCCAGAACACACACGGTCATGGACGACGAAGTTCTCCATCCGCCACTTCTGCTTCTTTCGGGCCTGGGGGAGGTAAGCCGTATCGGAGAGGTTATCCTCAACCCTTTCCTCGGGCCACGCCTCAAGTCCGGCGTCGTCACGACCACTATGCCCATCACGCATGATCGGCCCATCGATTTTGGCCTGCAACGGTTCTGTGAAGCCTGCAACAAATGCGCGCGCGAATGTCCGTCAGGGGCGATCACCGCAGGTCCGAAACTGATGTTCAACGGTTACGAGATATGGAAATCCGACAGCCAGAAATGCACGACCTATCGCGTAGCTCAAAAGAACGGCGCGATGTGTGGACGATGCATGAAGACCTGTCCCTGGAACCTGGAAGGTCTGTTCGCTGAAAAACCGTTCCGCTGGGTGGCAATGAAAGCGCCCTTCGCGGCCCGCGCATTGGCGAAGCTGGATGATCTGGTCGGCAATGGCGAAATCAACCCGGTCAAGAAGTGGTGGTGGGATCTCGAGATGGTTGACGACGGACCATATCGCAGATCACCGCATGACCCAAATGCCCGGGCACTCTCCAAGGGGCTGGAACTGAAGTACGAGGACCAGACACTGGCCGTCTATCCAGCACCTCTCGCACCGCCGCCGCATGCCTGGCCTTTTCCTATGGACAGAGAGGCGGGAATTGCCGCCTACAGGGCCATGATCAGTGCTGACGAGCACAGGAAACGGCGTGCCGAAGGCAAGCCAGCTGAACACATCTATGTTGCCGAGGGAGGTGAGAGTCCTGTGCTTCAGGTCAGCGTCTCGAAGGCCGTGCGACTGACACCTGACATCACGCTGTACGAATTCAGGATGCCTGACGGATCTCTACTGCCCCGCGCCGACGCCGGAGCACATGTCGACGTGGTCGTGGCACCCGAGTTCTTCCGTCAGTATTCCCTTTCGGGGGATCCGGCTGATCGATCAAAGTACCAGATCGCAGTTCTTCGGGAAGACGACGGAAAGGGCGGCTCAAAGCTCCTGCACCGCATTTTCGAGGAGGGACGGCGAATATTCATCAGCCACCCAATCAACCACTTTCCACTCGTGGAACATGCGTCTTTCACCTATCTCATGGGAGGGGGAATCGGAATTACACCGATGGTCGCCATGGCACACAGGCTTCATTTGATCGGCGCAGCATTCGAACTGCATTACTCCTGTTCAAAGCGCTCCAACGCCGGGTTTCTGGATATCGTTGCTGCCGCGCCATGGAACGATCATGTGACATATCACTTTTCCGATGATGGCACGCGAGCGGTCCTCGCGGAGATTATGCGTTATCGTGAGGGAGCCCACGTGTATACCTGTGGACCGGATGCCTATATGCAGGCGGTCATTGACACCGCTTCCGCGAACGGCTTTCCGGAAGACTCGCGGCACCTTGAGTACTTCTCCGTCCCCGAACAGCCCGAATACGAGAACCATCCATTCCAACTCAGACTGATCCGGTCCGGCAGGACGGTCCCTGTGACTCCTGACGAAGCGGGAACTGACGCGGTGCTTTCGGCCGGCATACATGTTGACGTCAAATGCTCAGACGGACTCTGCGGCGTCTGCAGGTGCACGGTCCTGAGTGGTGAGGTCGAACACCGTGATTTCGTGCTGTCACGGAAGCAGCGTGAAACCAGCATGATCCTGTGCCAGTCGCGTGCAGCGCAGCCCAACGGGACGCTGGAAATCGATCTTTGAATCGTTTATCCGACCGAAGACCCGGAACTGGCTGGGAACGACGAATGCCGGTCCGGGGCGACGGCATCTGCGAAACAATGCTCGGTCCCCGTCACCGTTTCCTTCGGTCCTCCATTCCACTATGGTGGCACCGGTCCGCGACGGACCACGGACTGGCCTGCTGTTCAGGGTTTGTGGCGGCCGGGCGGTCGCCCGTGATCGGTCTGGTTTGTGCGTAGGAATACGACCTGAAAGGGAGGGAGCGGTGAATGGATGCGGTCAAGTCCAATGAACCTCCAAGCCGCCCGGTAAAGCGCTCCGGGCCTGCATCGGCACCTCATAGGGCAAACCTTCGGCATCACAGAAAGCGATGATCCACGCGTCGTCCGTTGCAAGGAAATCCAGGATCGAGATCAGGAAAGCAGGATCATCGGCCTGCGCCCTCAGATCTTCGGGATTCGACCCAGTCGCGCCAAGAAATGCCGACACCAATTCTCCGTTGCCTGCGAGCCATCCCAGCGCTCTGGCCGCAATCATCTCGGCCTGATCCTGCGTCATCCCGGATCCCCATGTTTCAGGAGCGTCGTGCCTGCTGAAATGCCAGTCAACACTCTCCGGACCAAAGCCAGGTTTGGCCGACGGTGCCGTATGGCATTTTCAGGCGGAAGCATATTCCAACGGTTCCTTACCCTGTGTGGGTCCATCAAGTAACGCAATTGGAGGGCGCCAGTCAAAGGAGGCCATCGAATTTGGGCGCCGTTTCCAGGAATTCCGGAAAGGGCGATGAAATCCCGCGCAACCAGCAGGACTCGGTCCAGCGTACGATCCCTGTGCCGCACCGGCAATTCGGAGTTGGGTCGGAAACCGGAGGAGGCAGGCGACTGAGTGACTGCGACCAATTTGACGCCAGCGTCGTGACTGATCGATCGCTTCCGGGACCGGCAGTGCGATTGGGACATGTTGATGCCCAACGAACGGGTCGGTCACGAAGCCATGGCCCAGCACCCAGACCTTCGGGCACGAAACGCTGCCGGCAGCGAATCCGGAAGACAATGGATACTCCCTGAAGCGAACCGGCACGCAGCCAATTCCAGCTTCCACTCCCACCTCCCCTCCGCTAGACACCGCGCAGACCGGAGCCACGGAACAGAGACCCATGCCGAAGGAAAAAACCTTCAACGCCGCTGAGGCAGAGCCAAGAATTTACGAGACCTGGGAAAGGGCAGGCGCATTCATGGCGGGCGCGAACGCCTCCAGAAAGGAAACTTTCTGCATCATGATCCCGCCACCAAACGTGACCGGTAGCCTGCATATGGGTCACGCGTTCAATAACACGTTACAGGATATCCTTGTCCGTTGGCACAGAATGCGTGGCTTTGACACGCTGTGGCAGCCGGGAACAGATCATGCAGGCATTGCGACCCAGATGGTGGTCGAACGCGAATTGGCCAATGAGGGCGAGGCCAACCGCCGCCAACTCGGTCGCGAGAAGTTCATTGAAAGGGTCTGGCAGCAAAAGATCAGGTCCCGAGGCAACATCATCGGTCAGCTCAAGCGCCTCGGAGCGTCCTGCGACTGGAGTCGGGAAGCCTTTACCATGGGCGGTGCGCCAGGCGACCCAGACACTGGTTCGGGCGCTCCGAATTTTCATGATGCGGTCATCCGGGTATTTGTCGACATGTATCAGAAGGGTCTCATCTACCGCGGCAAACGACTGGTGAACTGGGATCCGCACTTCGAAACGGCCATCTCGGATCTAGAGGTCGAAAACGTCGAAACGCCCGGCCAGATGTGGCACTTCAGGTACCCGCTCGCAGGCGGCGAGACATATCTCTACGTCGAGAAGGATGACGATGGAAACGTCGTTCTGGAAGAGCGACGGAACTATATCTCGATCGCGACCACTCGGCCCGAGACCATGCTCGGCGACGGGGCCGTCGCGGTCCATCCGTCCGACGAACGCTACGCCCCGATCATCGGCAGGCTTTGCGAAATCCCTGTCGGTCCGAAGGGCTACCGTCGTCACATTCCGATTATTGTCGATGAATATCCTGATCCCGGTTTTGGCTCAGGCGCCGTCAAGATCACCGGCGCCCACGACTTCAACGACTATGCCGTTGCGAAGCGTGCCGGCATTCCATGCTACCGTCTGATGGACACAAAGGCGCAGATGCGCGAAGACGGAATTCCGTATGCTGAGGCGGCTGCCGTGGCTCTCTCGGTCGCCCGTGGCGAGCGGTCGCTATCCGAATCCGAAACTGACGCACTCAATCTGGTTCCCGACGACCTACGTGGCCTGGACCGATACGAAGCCCGCGACAGAGTGATCCAGCAGATCACCGACGAAGGTCTGGCGGTGGTGTCATTGGACAAGGATGGCAACACCGTTCCAATGGTCGAGACGAAGCCAATCATGCTTCCAATCGGCGACCGGTCCAAGACAGTCATCGAACCGATGCTCACCGACCAATGGTTCGTCGATGCCGATAGGATTGTCGGACCGGCCATCGAGGCCGTCCGCGTCGGTGAGACCCTCATCCTACCGGAAGCGGACAGAAAGGTCTATTTCCATTGGCTGGAGAATATCGAACCCTGGTGCATATCGAGGCAGCTATGGTGGGGCCATCGGATTCCGGTTTGGTACGGCTTCGACCTCCCATGCGAAGGCTCCCTCGACCTTGATGGAGACGGCTCCCTCAGGGAAACCGACCTTTCCCGGATACTCTCACGCAAGGCTTTGCTGGAGCAGGGTGAGAGCCACCGCAGTGCAGCGGATTTCGAATCAGTCGCCACGCAATTCCGCGATGTGGTCGAATCTCTTCCAGCACCCCTCTCGCGTGCGCCGGTTGTTGAGGTGTCTGACCGTGATGAGGCCATCAGCATGTTTGAAACATGCCTTGCCGACCAGGCATCTTCCGCGCCCGTCTATCCAGTTTGGCGCGATCCAGACGTACTGGACACCTGGTTTTCGTCGGGATTGTGGCCCATTGGGACGCTGGGTTGGCCCAACGATACAGACGCGTTGCGAAAGTACTTTCCCACCAACGTTCTTGTGACCGGTTTCGACATTATCTTCTTCTGGGTGGCCAGAATGATGATGATGCAGTTTGCCGTCGTTGGCCGCAGACCTTTCGACACGGTCTATGTCCACGCGCTTGTGCGCGATGCCAAGGGCAAGAAGATGTCGAAGTCACTTGGCAATGTCCTGGATCCGCTGGAATTGATCGACGACTACGGCGCCGATGCGGTAAGGTTCACTTTGGCCGCCATGGCCGCCATGGGGCGTGATCTGAGGCTTTCGACCGAGCGGGTCGCCGGTTATAGGAATTTCGGCACCAAACTCTGGAATGCCCTTCGCTTCGCCGAAATGAACGGTGCGTACGACTCGGCCACCATAGAGTTCCGCGCGAATATGGTCTCCAATCCAAACATCGCCAGCTACCTGGGTATTCGACGGAAGGAACGGAATTGCGACGATACCGCCGAGGGGCCTGACACCCTATCCAGCCATGAGGCCGAATCCCTCAGCACATTCCTTGCACAGTTACACACGGCCGATAGATGGATCGTCGGTGAGACCGCAAAGGTCCGGGAGGTGATCGATCAAGCCCTGGCCGCCTATCGATTCAACGACGCAGCCAACGCAATCCATGGCTTCGTCTGGGGCAAGGTCTGCGACTGGTACGTCGAGTTCTCCAAACCGCTTCTAAACAGCGAAGATCCACGGACGTCGCAATTGACCCGCGCCGTCATGGGCTGGGTCATGGATCAGTGCCTGATTCTGATGCATCCGATAATGCCCTTCATAACGGAAGAACTGTGGCAGACGACGGCCGTTCGCTCAAAGGCGCTCATCCACGCCGACTGGCCCTGTTACAACGCGTCCGAACTTGTCGATAGGGATTCGGACCGTGAGATGAACTGGGTGATCGCATTGATCGAAGCCATTCGTTCCGCCCGTGCACAGATGCATGTCCCGGCAGGCCTCCATGTTCCCATGATCCAGCTTGACCTGGATCAGGCTGGACGGACAGCATGGGCCAATAACGAGAGCCTCATCAAAAGGCTTGCGCGCCTGGACACCCTGCAGGAAGCCAGCGAAATTCCCAAGGGATCGATCACGATCACGGTCGAAGGCGGCAGATTCTGCATTCCGCTGTCCGGAATCATCGATGTGAACGCGGAAAGGGACCGACTGGAGAAATCCCTAACCAAGCTCGAAAGGGAACTTGCCGGATTGGAGGCGCGACTGTCTAACGCAAACTTCGTCGCATCAGCACCGGAACAGGTTGTCGAAGACACCCGTCAGAAATTAGCGACCAGAGAGGACGAAACAGCGGCCATCAAGGAAGCGCTGCTGCGTCTCTCAGACCTTTCGTGACTCCGAATTCCCCTCGGGTCCGACCCGGCTTACACGGTCATCACGAGCGACCGGCCCCCTATCGGTCGCATCCGCCAAGTCCGCGAATTCATTTCACCTGCATCGGCCGGGCATGGCCACTGACCACCTTCATCATCCCCTGATCAACAAGGCTCCGTAACTCCGGCGCGACAATCAATGCCTCAAGATCGATTGTGGCAACCGGACCCATGCGCAGGTCAATCGGATTCGACTTCGGCGCAAATTCTGGCTGCGGCCGCAAGTGCGCCCTTGCCATGTGGAATCCCGAGAGCCACCAGACCAGCCTCAACAGCACCAAGAAGACCGAGAACCATGTGCGCATTCACATGGCCCATATGACCCAATCGGAAGAATCCCAGCCCCTTCGGATCATCGGGCTCGGCCATGCCCAGTCCAATGCCAAGCGTCACTCCCGCGTTCTCGGACAGCCACTTACGCAGGTGAGCGCCGTGGGGAGCACCTATGCGAACGCTCGTCACCGCACAGGATCTCTTCTCGGGGTGGTTGATGTTCAGTTTCATGGGGCCCTCCACCGACCAGGAGTCAAACGCTGCCCAAATGGCTCGCGCCAACCTCTCGTGTCGCGCCCAGACGTTCTCGATCCCTTCCTCCAGGATCATATCAAGAGCGGCCCGCAGGCCGAACAGGTGATGGGTTGGCGCAGTTCCGCCAAAGTGCTGGTAGAATTCCATTGGATTGGCCCGAGGTCTCCAATCCCAATAGGCGCTGGTGCGGTCAGCCCGATCGCGGGCTTCGTCCGCCTTTGGGCCAAAATAGACGAACGCCACGCCGGGCGGCGTCATCAGTCCTTTCTGGCTACCAGCGACCATGACATCGGCTCCCCATGCATCCATTTCGAACCTGTCACAGGCAAGCGAAGCGATACAATCCACCATCAGGATTGCCGGATGCCCAACTCGGTCTAGAGCGGCTCGAACCGCCGCAACATCGTTCCTGACGCCCGTGGATGTGTCAGTATGCACCATGATCACCGACTTGAATCCACAGGCTCGGTCCGCGGCCAGTTCCGCTTCGACCCGTGTCACGTCAATGTCCGACGATCTCCCGAAGTCGACAATCCGGCAATCGACGCCCAGCCGCCGAGCCATCTCCGCCCAACCCAACCCAAACAGACCGGATGCAAGCACCAGTGCACGGTCTCCACGCGAATGGGTATTGGCTATCGCTGCCTCCCATGCACCATGTCCGTTGGCGATGTAGATGGCCAGGTCACTCTCGGTGCGGGCAACTGACTTCAGGTCGACAATCAGACTTTCCGTCATTTCGACAAGCTTGCCCTCGTAGATATTGGGCGCAGGCCGGTGCATTGCCTGCAATACCCTATCGGGCACGACCGACGGTCCCGGAATTGCAAGATAGTGGCGACCCTGCGTGAGTGTCATGCAACTGTCTCCCTGGACACTGGCGTGAAGACTGGGCCCCAGATTGCCCAGACCCGTTCCGGCTCTCTTGCCACTTCCTTCGAAACTATGTAAGTCAGGAAAATTCCTTCAGCGGAAACGACATGCCGCACGCACCGAGTCCCTTGCCTCAATCGCAAGCCCCGCTCAACGCCATATGTGGAATCCCGGCCCAGCCGCTTCCATCCGCAAAGCGGGATGTGCGCAACTCCGACAGTGCGTACCCCTTACATCCGTCTCTGAACAACGTCGTGCCCCTGTCGACGTGTCGGTCTTCGGTCCGCTGTCTGCGTCGGGCGCTTCTGATCCCTGCAAGTCATCGATCACTCTTCCAAATGCCCGGAATGAATGGCTAATCTGGCCCGGTTGCACGAATTGACTTTCGGGCGGTGAGTGGATCATTGCGTCGCTGGTTCCGATATCTGACTTCCCCGCTGGTTTTTCAGCCGGTTCGAAGAAACCCGAGGGAGTCGCTGGCCTCCTGGTCGTGGCTCTGGAAGAATTACCTGCGACAGCACACCCGCCGCTTTTTCGCCGCTGTCATTCTTCTTGCGGTCGAAGGCGCAATGATTGGATTCCTGAGCTGGATCGTAAGACCCATGTTTGATCAGGTCTTTGTCGCGGGAAACCGCGGCGCCGTCGGCTGGGTGGCCACCGCGGTGTTCTGCATTTTTCTGGTCCGAGCCGTGGCTGGCTTCGGCAGCCGGGTGTTGATGACCACGGTAACCCAGCGAATCACCGCATCACTGAGGGCAAACATCCTGCGACATATGTTGAGTCTCGACAGCGCGTTCTTCCAGAAGCGGTCGCCCGGAAAACTGAGTGAACTGGTGCGGGGTGACACGGAGATCCTGTCCGGCAAGCTACCGATGCTCCTTTCGACGGTCGGCCGGGACGTGGTGGCCTTGATCGCTCTCTTCGCAGTGGCGATTTCCATCGACTGGATGTGGACGGTCATCGCCGTCGCGGCTGTGCCAGCCCTGCTTTGGCCCGTGAGGCGACTGCACCGGAAGGTGGAGAGGCGAACCGGGCGAGCGCGGAACGCAGCGGAAACACTGGCGGAGCGACTCAACGAAACCCTTCACGGAGTTGATACGATCAAGCTGAACAACATCGAGGGTCACCGTTCGAGGCGTTACTCCAACGATCTCGATCTGTACGTCAAGGAGGAGGTGCAGTCCGAACTTGGACGGGCAGGAATCCCAGCAATCACCGACATCGTGGCTGGAATCGGCTTTTTCGGCGTGCTGATCTACGGTGGACTCCAGATCATTGGCGGAGAGAAGACGATCGGCGAGTTCATGTCGTTCTTCACCGCAATGGGTCTGGTATTCGAGCCACTCAGACGGGTAGGAAACGTTTCGGGGCAATGGGTGACCGCACATACATCGCTGAAACGACTCCACCAGACATTCGATGAGCGTCCGGCGATCAAGTCACCCGCATCTCCGGCAAGGCCTGCGACTCCGCCGGAAGCCGCGGATCTGGCGCTGAAGGACGTTGAATTCGCATATGGCGACCAGCCGGTCCTGCGCGGCACGACCTTCCGCGCCGAAGCTGGCAAGACGACCGCGCTGGTTGGGGTATCGGGCGCGGGCAAGAGTACGGTCTTCCGGACACTGACCAGATTGGCAGACCCCCAGGCGGGCTATGTTACCATAGGTGGCACGGACATCAGACAGTTGGATCTCCGATTCTTGCGCGGGCTGTTCTCTGTGGTGACCCAGGATGCCCATCTGTTTGACGAATCAATTCGCGATAACATCGTACTTGACCGCGATAGCCCACAGTTGAAGGAGACATTGGACGCCGCTCATGTTACCGAATTCACTGATAGAATGAAGGATGGGATCGCCACGCGAGCCGGTACGCGTGGATCCGAACTTTCGGGCGGACAGAGGCAAAGAGTGGCCATTGCGCGGGCACTCCATCGAAACACGCCATTCCTGCTGCTTGACGAGGCGACGTCCGCCCTGGACGCGCAGTCCGAAGCACTGGTTCAGGAAGCACTGGAACGGCTGAGCGCGGGACGGACAACACTCGTAATCGCCCACCGACTGGCGACGATTCGTTCAGCCGACAGGATCGTCGTCATGGACGAAGGACAGGTCGTGGACGAGGGCACACATGACGAACTCATCAGTCGCGAGGGGATTTATGCGCACCTATACTGGCTTCAGTTTCGGAAGCGCAGATGAACCGGGCAGGTGTCAGCGCCCGAAATTCGAATCCGGCCTACCTAAGATAGGTGCGACTGAGCCGTTCAGGATCCGCTCCAAGCAGATACTGGATCAGTATGCCTAGGTTGCGGCTCCCCCGCCGAAACCATCCCCGTTGAAGATAGCGCTCAGCGCTTGTCCGGGCTGTGGTTGGCAACGCCCGGAGGCGCCCTCGCAGAGCACGGGCCAACGCGATATCCTCCATCAGCGGAATATCGGTGAATCCGCCTATCTCCCTGTACAATTCACGGGAAACCAGCAGGCCTTGATCACCGTATGGAAGACCGAACCCCCGTGATCGGATATTGGCCCAACCAGCGACAAGCCTTGGCGCCAAACCACTTGAGCGAAAGGCAAGGTGGAAATACCCCGCTGAGTCCGGGAAGCGGCGCATATGGGCCGTGATGGTATCTGGCCAGCAGTCGTCCAGCCAGGTATCCGCATGGAGGAACAGCAGCCACTCGCCGCCGGCGGCGGCGGCTCCACGCTTAAGCTGTCCTCCCCGGCTAGCTGGACCTGTTACCAATATAGCCCCTGCAGAGTCAGCGATGAACCGGGTGGAATCTTCCGAGCCACCATCACTCACCACCAGTTCGCGCACCAGTCCAGCCTCAAGGCCCACGCCAAGCGAATCGAGAGTCGATGGCAATTCATCTCCTGAATTGAGCGTCGGGACTATGATTGACAGGGGTGCGCGCACACCACTCTCCCACTGGATCGTGCCTGTGTTCGGTACATCTGGCGCTGGCATCTGCCGAGCAAAGCCATCTGAAACCCATGCACACTGGCATATGGACCAACGCTCTGCCCGTCGAACAACAGCGGAATTCCTCCCCATTCGAGTGACAACCGCGGTCAACATCATGTGCCCGCGTCCGATATTTCAAAGACGGTTGCGGAAGTTTTCCTTGGCACCAACTTTCCCTATATTGCATGAGTTGGTCAGAAAGGAACCGGGGAATGAAGGGTGAGAGATGCCTGGACAGGCAATTGCTTCGCGTTGAAGGGGCGGACAGGGAGCGGTTTCTTCAGGGCTTGGTCACAAACGACGTTCGGAAGCTCGCTGACGGCCTGGTGTACGCCGCGCTTCTGACACCACAGGGGAAATATCTTGCGGACTTCTTTCTGGTTCCGGCCGACGATGCGGTCCTGCTGGATGTCAAGGAAAGCCTGGCTCAGGGACTGTCGCATCGCCTTGGCATGTACAGATTGCGTGCGGACGTCACGGTCGCCACATCCGACGCTCCTGTCTATCGAGGGCTCGGGGATGGACCTGCCGGAAGTTTCCGGGACCCTCGGGACCGCAGCCTCGGCTGGCGCCACTACGGCGCTCTGGACATCGAATTGACCAGGTTCGACTGGGACGCCAGGCGTGTCGCCGCATGTGTGCCCGAATCGGGCATTGAATTGATCCCCAACGGTTCATTCATTCTCGAAGCGAACTTCGAGCGGCTGAACGGAGTCGATTTCGCCAAGGGCTGCTATGTCGGTCAGGAAGTGACCGCTCGGATGAAGCACAAAGCGAACCTTCGCAAGGGTCTTGCCTCTGTCAGGGTCGAGGGAGGCGCCCCTCAAGGAACCGAGATCCGTGCTGACGGGAAACCAGCAGGAACGCTCTTCACCCAATCCGGTGGCCGGGGACTCGCGTACCTGCGGTTCGACCGGGCTCGCGGCGACATGACGGCAGGTGATGCTGTGGTGCGCCTCGATCAATAGCGGCTGCCAAAATCAGGCCCTTTCGGCGTATTCCATTGTTTCTGTGTTGACCACGATTTTTTCGTCGGTCCCAACAAACGGCGGAACCATGACGCGGACGCCGTTGTCCAGAACCGCCGGCTTGAAGGAGTTGGCAGCGGTCTGTCCCTTTACCGCCGGTTCGGTTTCCACAATCGTGCAGGTCACTTTCTGCGGCAGTTTGGCATTCAGTGCCTCCTGCCCGTAATATTCGATCTGGACCGTCATTCCGTCCTGAAGAAATGGACGACGGTCGCCGAGAATCCCCCCAGGAAGTTCAATCTGTTCGAAGGAATCGCTGTCCATGAACACAAGTGTTTCGCCGGCCTCGTAGAGGAACTGCTGGTCTTTCTGTTCGAGGCGGACGCGTTCGACCCTGTCGGCACTGCGGAACCTCTCGTTGAGTTTCGATCCATTTCGAAGGTTGCGCAACTCGACCTGCGCAAAGGCGCCACCTTTCCCCGGCTTGACATGTTCAACCTTTACGGCGGTCCATAGTCCGCCATTATGTTCAAGGACATTTCCGGGGCGAATCTCGTTTCCATTGATTTTCGGCATAGTATCGATCCGTTTCGTTGACTTGATCGGATGTCGGAATGCTATATATACATGTCGGAATCGACGAACAAGGCGTCAGGGATATTTGAACAACTCGGGAAAGTATGCAATTTCTGCATATCAGCCATTCCAAATCGGAAGCCCGGAATCGTTCGATGCTGCCATATTGTTCGCTGCAAGAAAAAAGGAAATATGGGACGTGAGATGAGTGACTCCGTTGACGGTACGGCATTCAATTTCGAACAGGGCCAGCGTTCGCGCAAGCTTTTCGCGGCGGTGGTTCTCGCGGCACTGGATGACGCGATCGCAGACGACAAGAAATACGGAAACGGTCCGGAGCAGATTGCGCGCTGGGCAAGGTCGCGTGACGGGCGCGAGGTTCTCTCCTGCGCAGGACTCGATCCAAACGAGCCAGTAGTGAAGGGCTTGATGAATTTCGTGGAAAAGGGAATTCGCACGTCGGTGGCCCTTAGCCGAGAGGAGAGCGAACGCCGCAAGGCTGCGGCACAGCAGCCTGAAGCCGCTTAGGAAAGTGGAACTGCGGTCGACACGCTGTCCGGTAATCAGACAGCCGTTGGTTGATCTAGGGCCTGTTGACAATCATGTTGCCGCCACCACGCCGGCGACGAGATGGATCCCCGCCGCGAAGCTCGCGTCCGTCTTGTCGTACCTCGTCGCCACCGCCCGGAACTCCTTGATTTTGGCGAAGAAATTCTCGACCTGGTGCCGCCACCCGTACATCTCCCGGTCATGCTCCCGGGGTTCCGTCCGGTTCCGCCTCGACGGGATCACCGGCACCGCGCCGCGTCTCTCCACATCCTCGAGCAGCCAGTCCGCGTCGAACGCCCTGTCCCCGACCAGCGCCCCGAAGGGGAGCCCGTCCAGAAGCTTCGCCGTCCCCGCGAGGTCGTGGGCCTGGCCGGGAAGGATCACGAAGCGGACCAGGTATCCGAGCGCGTCCACGACCGCCACGACCTTGCTCGTCAGGCCGCCCCGGGAGCGGCCGATCCCCTGGCGGCAGGTCCCCCTTTTGCGCCCGCCGCCTTCCGGTGCGCCTGCATGATCGTGCCGTCGACGAACACCCATTCGAGGTCGAAATCCTCCGACAAGGCATTGAAAACGCGCTCGAAAACCCCGGACAGCGCCCAGCGGCGGAACCGCTTGAACACATTGTTCCAGTTGCCGAAGCGCTCCGGAAGGTCCCGCCACGGCGATCCCGTGCGGAACCGCCAGAGCACCGCCTCCACGAACTGCCGGTTGTCCGCCGCGGTGGCGCCGGGATCGGTCGCCCTGCCGGGCAGCATGGGCTCGATCCGCGCCCACATGGCGTCGGTCAGCACCGTCCTGTCCGCATTCATCATGTCCCCTGCTCTCTTGCCTGTGCCGCCGTTCCGGCGTGCATCGCGGCTGGATAACAGGGGACGCGCCGAATCGCAACCCAATTGTCAACAGGCCCTAGAAGACAAAATGCCAAATTCCGCTTGTGGACAGTTGCGCCAATGCCAGTAGGATGACCGCAGGACGCGTGACCCACGAGTTGAAACGGACAAGCAGGAACCCGCAGAGAACCATTGAGGCACCCAGTTCAATGGGCCCGACGACATGGGCCCAATTGCTGCTGTCCCAATAGCTCAACGGGCTTTCGAACACCCAATTCGATATTGGCCAGAAGTGCATCCTCGCGTCATCGCCATGTAGGGGAAAATCGAAAGCCAGATGAAGGAGGCCGGATCCTGTGAAAGCAAACAGCGTCGGCCATCGTCGCCATAACGCGACCATCAGCAACATTCCCCAGAGGACGAAGCTGTTGTCGACGGCAAAGACGCGCTGCCATGCGTCAGAGTAGTACAGTTCCCGAAAGACCGTGTCGGCTGGAATGCCGAGGACGAAAACGGAAACACCAACCATCGCATAAAGGGATGCGTCTGGCGCAAAGGCGCCGGCAGCTGACGCAGTTGTGACTTTCGGTTGACCTGGACGTCCGAAAGCCGCCATGCCGAAGATTAGATGCGCAGGCGTATTCACTGAACTACCTTTCCGCTGCCGCGAACAGCCATTTCTGCATTGATCTACCGACACCGCGTCCGGTGGTGTACCGCTGACTGCCAGTTGCACCGAACGGCATGGAATACTGCGACTCCGCAGAAGGGCATCGCCCGAGCGACCGCTAATGGACAAGCCAACATTCCATCACGCCAAGGCAACTCCTGCAATGACTGACGGCGCCGGATCTATCAGTCTCGGACGGGCGGCGACCGTCCAGATTATCCAGAAATGCGGCAACGGGCGCGACGAGCGGGCATCAGCGATAACGGCTCTATGCTCCCCGACTCCGACCGAAGGCAATTTCCTGGCGGCATGGAGCAAATGGGAAGCCACGTTCCCTTATCAATAGCCAATTGGCAAACGGATGCATCTCGCAAGCCAGCCCAATGAGAACCAACTCGGCGCATTGTGTGAACTTGATTCCGCTTGCAGGGCCCAACCGCCGGATATATTCGCCATCAAGCCTGTTCGTCCTTTCATGCCCGGCATTTTTCCCTATCGGAAACCGAATGGTGGATAGCGCAGAAAGAGGCTGATCATGGCCAGAGCCATCATGATACAGGGAACGGGTTCGAATGTCGGCAAGTCTCTGGTTGTTGCAGGCCTCGCCCGAGCGCTTGCGAACCGGGGGCTTTCGGTGGCACCGTTCAAGCCACAGAATATGTCCAACAATTCGGCGGTCACCATTGATGGAGGTGAAATTGGTCGGGCTCAGGCGCTGCAGGCTCGAGCTGCGAGGCAACCACCGACTGTTGACATGAATCCGGTTCTCCTGAAACCTGAATCTGAAACCGGTGCCCAGGTCGTGGTTCAGGGCCGCCGGATGACAACGGTGAAGGCGGGCTGTTACGCTAATCTAAAGCCGAAACTACTCCCCAGGGTGATGGAGAGTTTTGCCAGACTCGCCAGATCTGCCGATCTTGTCCTGATCGAAGGCGCAGGCAGTCCAGCGGAAACGAATTTACGTGAGGGAGACATTGCAAACATGGGCTTTGCCGAAGCCGCTGACGTGCCCGCCCTACTTGTCGCGGACATCCACCGGGGAGGGGTGATAGCCCAGCTGGTTGGAACCCATGAGGTTCTTGAGCCGACAGACAGAGGCCGGATTTCAGCGTTTCTGATCAATAAGTTTCGTGGAGATGTTTCGCTATTTCAAAACGCGGTGCCGGAGATCGAGCGGCGTACAGGCTGGACAGGCCTCGGCGTTCTTCCATGGTTCAACGAAGCCTGGAAACTGCCGGCCGAGGACGTAATGGACATTGATTCCGCCTCTGGTGGACCACTCAGGATCGCGGTGCCCCGCTTGAGCCGGATCGCGAATTTCGACGACCTTGACCCGCTTGTGGCGGAACCAGGGGTAACCGTCGAAATCGTGGAACCAGGACGCGCACTTCCTGGCGATGCGAATCTCGTGCTGATTCCGGGCTCGAAATCGACGATCGGGGATCTCTGCGACTTCCGAAACCAAGGCTGGGACATCGATCTTCTGGCTCACGTAAGGCGTGGTGGCCACGTTCTTGGTATCTGCGGAGGCTATCAGATGCTAGGAATGGAGATCATCGACGCCCAAGGCATCGAAGGCATGGCTGGACGTTTTCCCGGCCTCGGTCTCTTGAATGTGGTGACCGAAATGTGCCCGGAAAAACGGACCACGAGAACGGAAGCGGTCTATCCGGTGACAGGCGATAGGGTATCGGGATACGAGATTCACCTTGGCCAGACGGAAGGCCCTGATCGGGAGCGGGCATGGTTGCGTATCGGTGAACGCACCGAAGGGGCGGCCAGTCCGGACGGACGGGTGCGCGGCTGCTATCTCCACGGAATATTTTCATCGGACGGCTTCAGAAGTTCTTTCCTTTCTGAATTGGGAGGTGAAGGAAGTGGAATTTGCCATGACTCAATGACGGATACAACTCTGGAGGAATTGGCGGTGCATCTGGAAAGACACATGGATATCGACACTCTCTTGAACCTAACGGGAGAGACGCATCGCGGAGCATGAACGGGCTGAATGTCCGATCAATCCCATCGGAGGCATGGCTGCAAGGGTGAAGGGGCCGTACAGACCTTGGAGAGAAGCGGATTGCAGGGAGCGACTGCGTCGACACGAACAGGCTTCACCTGACGTCCACGCTTATCGATCTAAATTATCGAGATTAAATCATATATCTTACCAAAAAGCAAGATTACATTCCAATTCATAACACTTCAGTCGCACTGTCTTCCTCAGTGACCATCCGCACTCGGCAATTCAATTCCGCAGTTCTTGGAACTTTCCATTGCACCACTCGGACTGGAAGTGGGGTTTCGAAATTTTCCTGCCTCCCACTCCAAATGACTATTCGATGACCAAGGCGGCCTGCGTTTGCCGATGGCGCACTGGGAGCATTTCCGATCCGCTCATTGAATGTCGCCATGGCGCGGTCGCCGGCGTTTCGGTCAGCGGACGATATACCCCAGTCGCAGAGGATAACGTCGCCGCTCGCGATCACGCTGGACTTCCGCCGCGACATCCTCCGCACCGCATCGGTGAACAGACTCGGCATCATTCACACACGCCTGCGAAAAATGTCTCCGCTTCAGAAGTCACGGAAGGTGCGGAGCGGATGTTCGTCCCGTTCCGTATCGGCCTCGCCATGAATGGTAAAGCACTGTTCGTCCACGTCACGCACCCCGACAACTCCGCAGGTGCCAAACGCGCGGTCGTCCTCGAGGCCGTACTGGAAGTCTCACCTGTAGCCGATGCGCTCGCCATAAATGGGGCGAACGGAACGAATCTCGGGACGGTGCCGCCGGGTTGGGATTCCGCACCCAGATCGGTACCGCGCCCGTATCCGTGACCACATGATCACACAGTATCCGGACCTGCTCGTGGGGCATGTGTCGTTGTATCGAATCCCAACCAAGAGGTTTGCACCGTATCTGGATGTCACCGTCGGTCAGCGCCGCTTTCCATCGGCCCACCGAACATCCGGGTGGCGCCAAGAATGGCACTGGCGCCCTCCAGTCCGCCATCACCGCCAATCACGACCGTACGCGGTAGGTTCAGGCCACTGACCAGTTCCGGATGTTCCTGAATCGCCTCCAGGATGGCCTCCAGCATGCGCAGCCGGACAACCTCGCTCTGGCCAATGACATCCACCCGCGCCTGTTCACCTGCCGCCAGCGCTTCCAGGTAGGCCTGCTCCGCCCGACCCTCGTCCGCCCGCCGCTCAACGGCGATGGCAGCGCGTTCTCGGGCGATCTGCTCAGTCACCAGCACCGCCTGCTGGTCCGCTGTCGCCTTCTCGCGCTCGGTTTCGATGCGCTCCACCTGAGCCAGCCGCTCCTGAATGGTGGCAGCGCGGAACTGAACCGCCAGCTGCTCGCGCTTTCGCGCCACCAGAAGTTCGGCGGGAATATCAACATTGCCGATTTTCACCCCGACAATGGAAATCCCGGCGTCCTCGCCTGCCGATTCCATCGCCCGGGTCACCAGGCGTTCCAGCAGTTCGCGGTTCTCGATGAAATCCAGCACCAGCGTCCCCCGTCGTACCGTCATGTCCGGATCGGGAAGGTTCCGCCGCCCGTCGGCGATATCCGCCTCCAATCGCCGCAGTTCCGTCGCCACCGCCTCTGGCACCGGGGCATCCGGCGCGATGGACGTCCGGAGCAGCTGGAGTTCGGTCTCCAGCGTCTCAAGCTGGCGCAGGGCCTCGTCATGGGCGACACGGTTGGGAACCTCAATTGTGCCACCGCCGATGTTGCGCAGCACCGACCGTAGGTTCGGGGTGATGAACCGGTCGCGCACCGCCTCCAGATTGCCTACCGCCGCCACCGTTGCCGGTGCCCGGTCCGGCGGCACCTGAGCCTGAATCCTCACGTCCACATGCACCGTCCAGCCCTCGACTTTCACCGCCACGGCATTGCCGGCCGCATCCTCGCGGGCGGGCACCGTTATCGGCGTCCGTTCCTGGGTCACCGACCCGTCCGCCGCCATTTCCAGATCAATGCGCGACGACCGGTAGCCACCAGCATAGGTCCAGACATTGGTGCGGGTCTCCAGTAGCGTGACTTCGTAAGCCATGCGGTTGAGGAAATAGGTGCCCGGCGGCAGGGGTTCCTCCCAAGTGCCGCGACAACCCACCGGCACCAACTCGACACTGACGCTGCCCACCGTCTGACGTTCAGTCCTGGAACAGTCCACGACCTCGCCCGGCCGCGTGGGCATGTCCGCCGGACGGCGTCCCTCGTTCACCGCTGACTTGATCACCGCGACGGCGCCGTTGGGAACGACCGTCGCCCTGGTGGTCTCGTCGACCTCCACCTTGAACAGGTGCGTGTTGATCGGATAGGCACCCGGACGCAGCACCGTAGTCTGTGGTCCTTTGGTACCTCGGTAGGTCACCCCGTCGATCTCTCGGCCCTCCATGAACCCGACGGCGTCCATGAAGAGTTTCGCCGGCACTGGCGGCGCGATGACCGACCCCTCCGGGAGCGCCTGGCCATCACGGGCCGACACGAGGCCGTAATGGCCTTCCGGCACCACCGTATAGGGCACCTTCTGGGTTATGTAGATGAGACCGACGAAAGGTTCGAACTGGAATCCCGGCGGCAGGGTACGGGCCTGCAGGCCACGCTCGCCGCCCGTAGCAATGAGCCGTCCATCCTGAAGGTCCGTTCCAAGGTAGACCCGGTCAAGGACCATGATCTCCCGCCCGCCCGGCATGACAAAATGAACCGGCAGCTGTAACAGCACAGCCAGTAGCAGGCAGAGATGACCGACCATGCCGCGCAGGACTGGCGGAATTTCCCACAGTCCGTCCAGCGGACGCAGAAAATACCATAGAACCGCGCTGGACAGGAAAATCAGTGAAAGGACAAAAGCGAACATCGTCAACCTCCTATACGTTGGATTTTCGTCGGACTCCTTGTGTCCGACCATTGTCTGATCAAACGATTTCCCCGTAACGGCGGTGCACCGCGCCAGAAGCGCCAACCTGTTCGATCCAGGCGCTTCCACACCCCGAAATACGATTCGATCAGCCGCCTTCGTTTCCACGGGGCTTCGGACAGTCCTCAGGACCGAACGGTCCAGTCAGGGAGCAGGTCCTCAAAAGGCAGGGCTGCGCCAGTCACCCATGTGACCTGCCCGCCGAGCGCCAGCGGCCACTGCCGTTCCAGTCAGTGATGCCGCACGACGCGAGCCTGATGGATGGTCCTTTCGGCCAGAACGGCCGTCAGGAACTTGTGGTGCAGCCATGACCGGGCACTGTCGCTGTCGGGTCTTGGCAGGTGGCCGGGAAACACGGATACGTTCCCTCCCAGCGGGACTTCAGCCCTCCCAGATCCGGGAGGCGGGAATCCCGTTTCCAGACCATTTCCTCCGGGCTTCCGCCCGGCTCTAACACTTCTGCGCCAATGCCCCGATCCCAGTCGGCATGGGTTCCTCCTGCGATCTGCACATCCAGCTTCAGGATACAGGAAGCTGACTCCAGCCGCAACCCAAAAATGTTCCGCTTTTGTTCGTGAGTCTCCCATTCGTCGATTGGCATTGCTCACTTCTGTCGCCCAGTGAGTGCATGCTGAACTTCCCGGGCAACAAATTGCCGAATTCTGTCGGTGATCCGTTCACCTGTCTCGCCCCGAAGCTCTTCGCGCACGAGATCGGATACCATGCTTCGCAGCAGTTCCCTATCAACCGGGGCCTGCACCCCATGTGGCGGTCTTTCGCCAGCAGGATCGACGGATGCAAGCTCAGGTCCAATGCCATCGCGTGTATCAGCGTTACCGATGGACGCAGGGTCAATTGCATCCGGGTCGACCCGCATCTCAGGGGTCAACAGAAACGGCTCGGCTCCGGTTCCTGACATAATGCTCCCACGCAATTGATCCACTACTGAAGGCGAGGAAGCCAATCATGGCAACCGGCCAATTTCCAAAGCCCTTTCCTGGTTCCACTTCAGAAGTGCCGTGCGGCATATCCCGACAGAGGGATTGGGGTGCTAAATCCCGCTTAGCGGAACGTATTTCATTCGAGGCCAGCGCCCGCGGACCGATCAACTACTGCTTTTGGAGAGCTTCAAGAACACGATCAAGATCGCTCCCGCGCTTGCTCAAGGATCTGCCCGGACGGGACTTCGAATTCGCCAGATTGTAATGAACCGCAGGATCATATGTAACAATGCCAAGCCCTAGATTCTCTGCATTCAGAACGCCCATCGCAGAAAGAAGGTAGTACCGAGAGACAAACTGCTGAACCTCCGCGCCAATGAGGTTTGACCTCGCGTCAAGAAGTTCCTGTTCGGCATCGAGGACGTCAAGGGTGGTGCGTGAACCAAACCGGGCTTCTTCCCGGGCACCATCGTAAGCGAGTTGGCTGGCGGTTACCTGTAGCCTGCTTGCCTCCGTTCGCGCGGCCGACACCTGTAGCAGTGACCACGCTCTTCCCACTCCAAGTTCCACATTTACGACAGATTGCAGGAGAGCGGCACGCGCGGCATCCCGACGGTCCCCCAACTGCCGCAGGGCGGAAGCCGAACCACCACGGAAAATCGGAAGGGTTGCGCGCAGGCTCGCGCCGTAACTGTGATCGGAATCGTCATCTATGGAGAGATTCAGACCTGTCGTGACAATAAGGCCCTGCGCAGCACGGAGGCGTTGGGCATTTGCTTCAGCAGCATTGACACTGCGCTGCGCTTCCTTGATCCGCGGATGGGTTCTGACAGCAATTCCCTTCGCATCTTCTTCAGAAGTCGCCAGCGCCGGCGTCGTTTCCGGCCAATCCAGCTCCGCAGGCAGTCGGCCGACCACAGACCTGTAAGTCTCCCGCGCCACCACGAGGTCACCTTCCGCCGCCGCGAGATTGCCACGGGCGGCCGACAGACGTGCCTCCGCGATCGACACATCCGTCCGTGTTGCCTCGCCTACATTGAATCTGTCCCTGGCGGCGCGCAGCTCCTCGGTGATCAATTCCACATTGTTGTCACGCAACGAAACGAACTGCGTAGCCCTAATTACCTCCATATACGCCTCAACGGCATCCAGAAGAACTTCCTGCTCCACCCGCATCAGCGCCGCACGCAAACCAAGAACCGTTTCCTTGGCTGCCTCCGCGGCATGACGTGTGACGCCATTGTCGAAGACCGTCAATTCCATGGCGAGCGCCACCGAACCGGACCAATGCTCTCCCTCCCTGTTTCGCTCCGGACCGATCGCATTAGCTTGGGTAACGAAGTTCAGCACGGGCTGGAGAGTCGCGTATGCCTGCGCGACATCTTCGTCGGCTGCACGAAGAAGTGCGCGCTGCTGCTCAATCAGGTTTGAATTCTCATACGCACCTACAAGTGCATCGGCCAAGGTCTCGGCCCCAGCATCGTGGGTGAAGGCGGTTCCCATCGCGATACCGACAGACAGTATCGGGAACTTCAGTATGCAACCCAACGAACGGCCCATTCCAGCCCCGCTCCGCCCCGAAACAACGTTCATCCCAGTCCCCCAATCGATCATAGCTGAAATCCCCTCTCCGGAGCAAATCCCTGCAGCACAGGAGCCATTGCATTGAATGCGTCCCGCCAGTCTATCGAATCGCCCTTCCTTCGACCGATCCGGCAGACGCCGAAGTCTCCCTGAACGAAAATCGCCCCAATGCGCCCACCATCCTTGATCTGGCCCAAGATAGCACTTGGGAGCTTCTCGATTCCACCCTGAAGCACCACCACGTCATATGGGCCGTGCCGTGGTTCACCTTGAGAAAGAGGAGCGACGAAGACCGCGACATTGTCAACACCTTCAACCACAAGTCTGGATTCCGCCTCAGCGGCCAGTTCGACATCTTCCTCGACGGCAATAACCACTTCTGCCAAGCGAGCGATGACGGCCGATGAGTAGCCCAATCCACAGCCCAGATCCAGAACGAGCTCATCTGGCTGTATGTCAAGCGCATCAAGCAATTTCGCCAGCGTCCGGGGATCCAGAATCACCCGCTGGCCGCCGAGAGCGATCGGACCGTCACAGTAGGCTGTCCCTCTCGAGCCATCTGGCACAAACTCCTCTCTCGGCACCGATAGCATCGCGCTTATGATCGGAAATTTGGTGACGTCGGCAGGCCGAACCTGCGTGTCGACCATGGTCATGCGTTGGGTGGGAATTTCAGTCATCAGGATCAGGCCTCGTGGAACCGCCAGTCTCGAAGTCTTTCTGCCACGTAACGGAGGCAGCGGCAACTGCCGACGGACTGATGGTCAAGTGCGATCCCATACCGAATGCCATCGGACTTATGGATATTGTATATGCCAAATGCCTGCGTCCGGGCAAACCCTCATGTCGACGTACGATCTCCACTGCGCGTACCCTGCCCCATCCAGCAGCAAGTGCCCATAGACGCGCAGGTATCGGCGGCAATGTCTACACGTCAACGGGATCACTCCCAACCAGGATCACCGGGCCCACTTTAGTTCCCGACCGGCGGCGAAACCGTGCTTGCCATTGTGCCGATCATGACCTAAACTTCCGTCGCGTCGCAGGTGAGTTGGCGGAGAGGCTACGCAGCGGACTGCAAATCCGTGTACACCGGTTCGAATCCGGTACTCACCTCCAACCATTCCTCACCTTCCCGAACAGCGCAGATTCGCTTCCGATACCCACTCCAGCCGAAGCGTCCACGAGCTACGGCACTGGCTGCAGCCATCCCTTTCGTGGTGTGCCCGGTTGGGATGTATCCGAACCCTGGTCGGCAAAATACCGACACCTTGGCTCAATCCAGCGCCAGACCAGCATTCCGGCCTCTCGAATGGACCGTCGCTCTATGTGAGTATTCCCTTCTCGCGAGCGAGTTCCGTCACGCGCCGCTGCAGTTTCTCAAACGCCCGGACCTCAATCTGCCGAACGCGTTCGCGGCTAACGCCATATTGACCGGATAGCTCCTCAAGCGTCATCGGCTGCTCCTGCAAACGCCTTTGCGTGAGGATGTCCTGCTCACGTTCATTCAGCACAGCCAGCGCCTCGGCAAGAAGTTCACGCCTGACGTCCAGTTCATCCTTATCCTCATACGCCGCCGCTTGATCCGCGTCCTCGTCCTCCAGCCAGTCCTGCCATTCCGTTGAGCTATCCCCATCGGCTCCACCAACAAGGGAGTTGAGCGACGCGTCACTCCCGGAAATCCGACGGTTCATCGAGATGACTTCGTCTTCGGAAACACCGAGATCCGACGCGATCTTCCTGACCTTGTCAGGATGCAGATCCCCGTCCTCCAAAGCACCGATTCGAGCCTTCGCCTTGCGAAGGTTGAAGAACAGCTTTTTCTGCGCCGATGTCGTGCCGAGTTTAACCAGTGACCAGGACCGCAGGATGTACTCCTGGATCGACGCACGGATCCACCACATGGCATATGTGGCTAGCCGGAATCCTCTTTCAGGGTCAAAACGCCTGACGGCCTGCATCAGACCGACATTGGCTTCGGAAATCACCTCCGCCTGTGGCAATCCATAGCCTCGGTAACCCATTGCGATCTTTGCCGCCAATCTCAGGTGTGAGGTCACCAAACGATGCGCCGCACTCGTATCCTGTCGCTCCACCCATGCCTTCGCCAGCATATATTCCTCTTCCGGCTCCAGCATCGGAAACCTTCTGATCTCCTGCAAATAGCGGTTCAGCCCCTGCTCAGGACTCGGAGCCGGCAGATTCGCGTAATTACCCATGAGCTTTCCTCATGCCCTATGTTTATCGTGTTAACATCAATCTAGGACCACTGTACCGACAATTCAAGGATGCAACACATCTTTTCGGTTCGTCACAGACACCGTTATCTGCCGATGCGCCGACATCTGCCAGCGACTCTCACGCCGATGTGTCAACAAGTGTTCCTCAGGGCTTCAAGAAGCGCTGCCAGATCATGCGGAGCAGGCGCGTCAAACCGAAGGAACTCACGGCTCACCGGATGAGCGAATCCAAGGCTTCGCGCGTGAAGCGCCTGCCTCGGAAAGCCCGCTGCCAGTTCCACAACGGACCTGTCCAATGAACTGGTGGAAAGCACACGCTTCCTCCCATACAGAGGATCGCCGATCAACCCGTGGCCCACATAGGCAAGATGCGTCCGGATCTGGTGGGTTCGTCCGGTTTCGAGCCAACAGTCAAGCCGAGCGACTTCGGGCGGAGCGCCGAATTCCTCGACCACACGGATCCGTGTCACGGCGTCGCGTCCACCTTCGAACCTGACCGCTTGGCGCTGTCGGTCCGTCCGATGCCTGCCAAGCTGGGTCCTGACCCGAATCGTCCCACCTTCCTCGAAACCAACGCCCCGGATGCCCCTCAATCGGGGATCGGATACGCTGGGAACGCCGTAGCAGACAGCCGTATAGATACGTTCAACCTCATGCCTCTCGAACTGACGTGCCAACCCAAGATGCGCACGGTCGGACTTTGCGACCACAAGCAGCCCAGACGTGCCTTTGTCGATCCTGTGAACAATTCCCGGGCGCCGTGCCCCGCCCACGCCGGACAGACCGCTTCCGCAATGAGCC
Organism: Paracoccaceae bacterium; assembly: GCA_965203605.1. Lineage (GTDB taxonomy): Bacteria > Pseudomonadota > Alphaproteobacteria > Rhodobacterales > Rhodobacteraceae > JAPOUP01. The sequence continues at coordinate 2,384,023 of OZ241902.1, forward strand.
AGAAGCGCATTGACGAGCGTACCCGACGGCGTCCCCGGGGCAGGATGGACAACTGTTCCCGCGGGCTTGTCAACGACGATCAGTTCGTCATCCTCGAACACCACGTCCAACGGAATGCTCTCAGCCCCAATGTGGCTGTCCATCGCGTCTGGCACCGCAATCTCGAAAGTCTCGCCTGCGGCGACTCTTGCATCTGGATCGATCACTGGAACGCCATCGCGCACCACTGCTCCACCGAGGATCAGACGGGCCAGCCGTGAACGGCTGAGAGCGGCGCTTTCTGGAACATCGCGCGCCAATGCGCTATCAAGACGCGATGGAGGGTCAGCTGCGACCGTCACCACCAAGCGGGAAGAGGACATGGGCGAGATCTCCGATCATGGCACCAGATCGCTGAGATTCCTGCGAATGCTGGTCACCGTGCTGACCTCCGTGATGATTGCTGGATTCATAATCCTGATCGTCTTTCTTGTCACTCGCTTTCCCGATGACCCCGGTCTTGTGCCACCTGATCAGATCAATCTACCCACGGGTGTCAGGGCGGTTGCATTCACTCAAGCCGAAAAGTGGTTCGCCATCGTGACAGACAGAGACCAGGTTCTTATCTTTGATCGTGCGGACAACAGGCTCATTCAGACCATCGAAATCGTGCATTCAGGGCAATAACGGCACCTGACCAGAAAAAACGCGAACCTATCGCCGACGAATTTCCTGGAACCTTGCGACGACCCAAACGGCGGTCCGATCCGATGTGGCGAAGATCATGACGGTGGTTCGGCCAACCGCTGCCAAGAGTCGCGAAGATCCACCCCTCGCAGACGGATTCTGGGCCAGCGGTGATGGCGTCCAGGAATCGGGTCGCGATCGATCGCATCAAGATCGGAGATATCCGGTCCCGCTGGGCTTTGTTCGATGCGTTCACCAACCATCGGCAACTGCTCGGCTGTTAATCCACTACCGACCCAAGTCCGCCAATTTGGCCTGCAGGTCAGCAAGCTGTCGTTTGATTTCATCAAGCTCACCGGAATTCGCCGATGGAGATTCCGATTCATCCTTCCGAGCCGATTCATTACCGGCCCACCCTCCGGTCATTGCCTTGAAAAACGCCTCCTGCTGCAGCTTCACCGCCTCGAATCCCGGCATCGCAGCCATCGGATTGGCGAAATTCTCCATCATCCTGAACTGACCTTCGCGCAGCATCTCAAAACCGGCCGACAGGAACTGCGGAACAACTGAATGAACTCCGGTCGAGTAGCTTCTCACAAGATCGGTCAACACATCCACCGGCAGTACGTTGTCACCCTGGCTTTCGTGGTCGGCAATGATCTGAAGAAGGTACTGTTTGGTTAGGTCGTCACCGGACTTCAGGTCCAGGATCTGTACATCCCGACCTTCCCGAATGAACCGCGCGATGTCTTCGAGCGTTACGTAGTCGCTGGTTTCCGTATTGTACAGCCTTCGACTGGCATAACGTTTGATCAGCAAGGGCTCCGATCCAGCGGCCATGGGCATCCTCCGATCCAGCGGCACACCCGAACCCTAAGGCCTTGCGCGACGGAAAAAAAGGGGCGAGAACTGAACTCGCCCCAGTTTGCTGCGTCGGCAGGAGGAGATCCGACGCGAGGGAAACTCCTTCGCTGGCCTACTTGGCCACTGCGGTCGCCTTCTTGGCCGCGGCTGTCATTTCCGCCGTGGCCTTCTTGACGGCGGCGGTGGCGTCTTCCGACACGTCCTTGCCCGCAGCCAGCATGAGTTCGACCGTTTCCATCTGAACCTTCTTGGCAATCTCGGCGAAAGCCGACATCGACTCGGCGGCGATTTCCGCCTGGGCCGACGCAAAGTCAGTCATCGCCTTGGTGTAGTCGGCGGGGTCGTCCTTGACCTTCGTGACGTCAGCCACCTTGGCAAGAGTCTGTTTGGTCCACTTGGCGGATACCTCGGCCGAGTTCTCAGCCGCTTCAACCGCCACCTTGGACAATTTCTCGCCCAATGCAGCCTGGGTCCTGAAGACATCCTGCATTGCTGACATGTCAACCGGAAACACCCCCAGCATGTCCTTCATCAATTTCGTGTAGTCCTGTGCATTGACAGCCATCTCTGAATCTCCATTCGCTACTCTGTGCGCTTCTGTATCGACGCAGACATAGATGCTGCATTGCAGCATTTCAAGTGATATTTTGCCGCATCGCAGAAAAATACTGCCGGACGCTGGCTGTCCTCACTGACTCCCGGCAAAAACATAGGTTCCCGGAGCCGGTGCCATCATGGGGTTCTCCGAGCCACCGAGCTGGCGGGCAGGAATTCGCTCGCCGGAGTGCATCGCAAGCCATTCGCCCCACCGCGGCCACCAGCTACCTTCATGGGCCTCCGCCCCCTCACGCCACGCTTCGGGCTTCAGATCCATGTCATCATTGGTGAAATGTCCGTATTTTCTCTTTCCAGGTGGATTGATGATGCCGGCGATGTGCCCGGATTCGGACAGAATGAAACGCTTCGACTCAGATCCCATTCTCGAAAACCCTGTGAAGCTGGACGTCCAGGCTGCGATGTGGTCGGTTTCGCAGGCAATGGCGCATAGGGGCACCTGAACGTCTTTCACGGAAAGCCTTTCGCCGAGTATTTCCAGTCCGCCATCGGAGAACCGGTTCTCCTGGCAAAGCCAGCGAAGGTATTCGACGGCCATTCTTCCCGGAAGATTGGTGCCGTCGCCATTCCAGTACAGCAGGTCAAATGCCGGAGGCGGTTCTCCCAACATGTAACTGCGGACCGCTGGACCATAGACCAGGTCGTTGGCCCTGAGGAACGAGAAGGTCCTCGCCATGAGAAAGCTCTCAAGCATACCATTCCGCTCACATTCGGCCTCGATGGCCCCAACGAAATCATCCGTCAGGAACGGCGTGAACTCACCCTGGTCCGAGAAGTCGGTAAGGGTGGTGAAAAACGTTGCCGACCTGACCGAACTGTCCTTTTTCGCTTTCAGGTAAGACAGCGTCAGCGCAAGAGCCGTCCCGCCAATGCAATAGCCGACCGCGTTGACCTGACTTTCGCCGGCTATCCTCCGCACCTGCTCGATGGCCGTCAGATAGCCCTCCTGCATATAGGTATCGATGCCGACATCGGCATAGGACGCGTCCGGGTTTTTCCAGCTGACCACGAACAGCGTGAAACCCTGCTCGACGATCCAGCGAATCAGTGAATTGGCGGGCCGGAGGTCCATGATATAGAACTTGTTGATCCACGGTGGGAATACGACCAGCGGCACCTCGTGGGCGGTCTCGGTCACCGGTCTGTACTGGATCAGTTCAAACATCCGGTTCCGGAAAACCACCGCACCTTCGGTCGTTGCGATGTTGCCGCCAACGGTGAATGCATCCCTGTCCGCCAGTGTGACCATCAGACCATCCTTGCTGGACTCGATGTCCCGTACAAGATTCTCGAGACCGTCGACCAACGACTGCCCGTCAGTCTCCACCGCTCTCGACAGGGCTTCAGGATTGGTCGCCAGAAAGTTCGTCGGCGCCAACATGTCGATGATCTGACCTGCGAAGTACTCCACACGGCGCCGTTCAGTATCATCGAGTCCATCCAAGCCCTCCAGCGACGCCCTGATCGCGTCGGCGTTCAGGAGATACTGCCGACGCACAAAGGAAAAATAGGGATGGGTCGTCCACATGTCGCTGGAAAAGCGTCGGTCCTTCGGTGTACCTTCGCCGTCCTCGGCCGACCTGCCGGTCATAAGTGCGTTCTGAGCCTGCACATAGTGCTCCAGCGTCCTGCTCCAGTAGCCAACCTGGCTTTCAAGAATTCTTGTGGGGTCGCTCATCATCTGGGCCCACCAGGCACCGGCGGCTTTCAGAAAGAGGTCCATACCCGGCCCCTGGAGGTCGGGGCTTACCTGCCGCCTGTTTGCGAGCGCGGACACCATACGCTGCGAAAGCTCCTCGATTCTGGCAAGGTTTGCCTGCAGTTTGCCAATATTCCGCCCTACGGCACCATCATCTGTTGTCATCGCCAGGAATCCGTCTATTTTGCACTTGCAGCATAAAACGTGTAGCCAATTCGGTAAACGCGGCTTTTTGACATGCGTCGAACAACAAGGAGCAGTGCGTATGCACTACATGGCAAACTACGACCTAATGGAGACGGTCCGCAACACCAACCAATGGCTTGGCGCCACAGCGCTTGCGATCGGATCATACCCAGTGACCGGTCTGTTGCCCCTTCCGTTCTTTCCGTTGCTCTCGGCTTGGGGTGAGGTGACGGAGCGCGCATTCGCCCGCATTGTCGCCAAGCCTGACTGGGGCATTCGGACATTCACCTGCGAGGATGGGCGCGACCGCTTGGTTGATATCGTGACCGTGGTCGAAAGACCGTTCGGAGACCTCATCCACTTTCGTGTCCAGGGGCGCCCACCCCAGCCTCGCCGGGTGCTTCTGGTCGCGCCAATGTCGGGTCACCACTCAACGCTGCTGCGATCGACTGTGAAGAGCCTGATCACGAACTGTGAAGTCTATGTGACGGATTGGCACAACGCCCGCGACATTCCGGTTTCGATGGGGAAGTTCGATATTGAGGACCATACCCGTTATCTCGCTGACTTCATGCGGGACCTAGGCCCGGACATCCATGTCATCGCCATCTGCCAACCGGCTCCTTTGGCGTTGGCAGCCACGGCGCTTCTTGCCGAACAGGATCCGAAAGCACAGCCACGTACATTGACACTGATTGGCGGACCGGTCGATCCAGACGCCGCGCCAACGGAAGTCACCGACTTCGGACGCCGCCTGACGATGGGTCAACTTGAGGGCCTTGCCATCCAAAGGGTTGGATTCAAATACGCTGGAGCGGGTCGTTTGGTCTATCCGGGTATGCTGCAATTGGCGGGCTTCATTTCGATGAACCCGGAAAGCCATTCCAAGGCCTTCACCGAACAGATAATCCGCGTCGCCAAGGGTGAGGCTGGTGACCATGATCGGCATAATCGGTTCTACGACGAGTATCTCGCCGTGATGGACATGACGGCGGAATTCTACCTTTCAACCGTCAAACGAATTTTCAAGTCGCGCGAAATCGCCCGCAACAGATTCTTCGTCGGCGATAGCCATGTCGACATCGGGAAGATAACGGACGTCGCTGTAAAGGTGGTTGAAGGCGAGGAGGATGACATCAGTGCTCCCGGTCAATGTCTCGCGGCGCTTGATCTGCTGACAGGCCTCCCTTCGGAAATGAAGGCCAGTCACCTTGAACCCGGTGCGGGTCATTACGGGATATTTGCAGGCCGGTCCTGGCGCGAAAACATCCGCCCGCTCGTGCTAGACTTCATTGAGAGCAATTCCGGTCGGGCGCGGAGACCGCCCTCAGGTCCGAAGACCTCTCCAGACCAGACACTCATGAAACCGACGGCGGGCGCAGCTCAGTGAGCGTCGCGTCGACGCGACAGCTCCCAAATCCACCAGGCACCCCCCACAGTTCCAGTCACCCCAATGTGGACGGATAGAGGTCGCTTTCCTGTCCCTCCGGCCGCCTAGCCCAGGCGAAGGAAGCCTGGATCTGGCCGAATCCCGGCAAAGCGGCATCGCCCCTTGGGCACAAACCAGTTCCTGCGAGGCAACCGTCGGCACAAGTTGATTCCTTGATCTGAAGGTCACGGTTCCATCCGCTCCGGCGGATTCTCTTGATGCCCCACTCCCATTCCGAACGGCAACGCCGTCCCCGGAACGGCTATTGTCCCTTGCCGAGGCAGCCTGTCCGCGCCGCGCCCGCCCTCGCCAGGGCGGGTCGCGTCCGTCCGGCAACGGCTTTCGGATAGACTTACTGCGCCGCGCACGATCTTTTCGATCCTCAAACCCATGACATGGGGTGACCCGATAGGGCAGGAGAACTCTCTTTGTCTGACGCACATTCTTTGTTTGCAATCGGCGTCCGTATTGGTCAAGAAGGTCAAGGAAGATAGACGAAGGGTTTCCACCTCGCGCGAGCGCGACGGTCGTACTTCTGTGCAACGCCAGAGCGCTGAAGGAGCCTCTCGAAGCGGCCACCGGAGAGCGCCTCAGCGACTGTGGAGAAAAGGGCATCGCAGGTGATGTCGTTTAGGTCAAACGCAACAGGATCGTGGATGCGGTGCGCTGGCGCATGGACGCCGGAGTGGCCGCAGGCGGGACTCCCGTTCGCCCCGCCGGCCGTCGGCGGCATGGCCCGGCGCCGCGCAGGGAGGCATAGATGACCCGGCAGCGACTTCCGATCGGGATCCAGGACTTCCGGACCATCCGGAGCGGGGGCTTCCACTATGTCGACAAGACCCCGCTGGTCCGGCGGCTGGTGGACGAGGGGCGCCACTACTTCCTGTCCCGCCCGCGCCGCTTCGGCAAGAGCCTGCTGCTCGACACGCCGGGATCGCTGTTCGCCTGCGACGAGGCCCTGTTCCGGGGGCTGGACATCCACCCGCACTGGGACTGGTCCGCGCCGCACCCGGTGGTGCGGCTGAGCTTCGGCGGGAAGTACAGCGAGCCGGGGGAGATCGCAGGGGACATCATCGAGCAGCTGGAGGGCATCGAGAGCGAGCACGATCCTGCGCCTGCCCGGACATCCGATACCGGCCCGAGGCGTCTCCGCAACCTTCTCCGTCGTCTTCACGGCGCCACCGGCCGGCCGGTGGCGGTGCTGGTGGACGAGTACGACAAGCCGATCCTGGACGTGCTGCATGACCCGGACCTGGCGAGGGCCAACCGGGACCACCTGCGGGGCTTCTACGGCATCGTCAAGGACAGCGCCCGGCATGTCCGCTTCACCTTCGTCACCGGGGTGAGCATGTTCTCGAAGGCCAGCCTGTTCCCGGGCCTCAACAATCTGGAGGACATCAGCCTCGACCCGCGCTTCGCCGCGGTCTGCGGCTACCGGGAGGAGGACCTCTCTTGAGTAAAACATCCCTAACCCACTGATTCCAGGGTATTTCCGGATTCCGGGCTTTCGGGGATCCTGACGAGCTGGTAGCCGAGCTGTCTGGCCCGTCGGCCGAGGTTCGTGACGGTTCGGTTGACGCGGCGGCGCTCGTAGGCATCCATCCCGCGCTCCACGTATTCCTCCCCGTTCGTGACGAGTGTGTACACGAGGCAGGCAAGTTCGCGGGCGGTCGCGGTGACCGCCACCGGCGCGTCCTTCCGGGCGAGGCGGGCGCGGTGCCGGGCGCCGATGAACGTCTGGCTCCTGCGGGCGGACATGGCGGCCATGCGCAGGGCCTGCGCGACCCTGTTGACGACCTTGGGCGGGCGCCCCGGCAGGGACTTTCCGCCGCTGATCCGGGTTCCCGGCGCCAGCCCCAGCCAGGAGCTGAAGTGCTGCGCCGAGGGGAAGGCCGACATGTCCGGGCCGACCTCCGCCGCGATGGTGAGGGCCGTGCCCACCCCGATGGTGGGGATGGCGGTGAGGTCGACGCCCATCATCCCGCGCAGCGCCTGCGCCATCGCCCTGTCCCCCGCTTTCCGTCCGCCAGCGGCGCCCCGACGGGCCTTCGGTGCGGCGCGAACGGGGTCCGGGGCGTCCCCGGCCGCATCCGCCGGACCGCCATCCGACCCTCCGTCACCCCCCTGCGGCGTCAGGCCGTCGATCGCCTCCGCGATCCGCGCCCCGCAGGTCCCGATCTGCTGCGTGAGGAAATCGAAGCGCTCCAGCGCCTGCTCCAGCGCGAACAGGTGCTCGTCGCGCCAGGTGCCCTGAAGCGCGTCGGCGATCCTCTCCCCGCCCGCCCTTATCCGCCGGTTGCGGAGCGCCGCCAGCCGCGCCGGGCTGCGCTCGCCGTCGACGATCGCCCGCAGGATCCTCAGGCCGGTGGCGCCGGTGATGTCGCTGATCACCGAGTCGAGGCGCACGTTCATCTCCGTCAGCGCCTTCTGCATGTGCAGGACACAGCGCGAGCGGTCCTCGGTCAGCCGCTTCGCCTGACGCACGTACGAACGCAGCGGGCAGACGTCATCGCCGGGACGGAAGGCCCCCCGCAGGAGCCCGTACGACAGGAGCTGCCGGATCCACTGGCAGTCCAGGACGTCGCTCTTGCGCCCCGAGATCTGCTTCGTCATCCGTGGCGGCACCAGCATCACCTCGAAGCCGGCCCGGTCCAGGACCTCGAAGACCGGGATCCAGTACACCGAGGTCGACTCCATCGCCACCTTCCCGACCCCGCAGGACGACAGCCAATCCGCCATCTCCTCAAGGTCCGGCGTGAAGGCCCCGAACGACCGCACCGGCTCCGCGAACCGGTCCGCATCGACCGCGACATAGTGTGTGTCCTTGCCGATATCGATCCCGGCGCAGTCCCGGGTCACGATCTCCAGATGCCATGAGACACGCCGCCGTTTGCCTTCGCGGGTGATTCGGTGCAAGGGAATGACGATGTTTCAACATGTTGTGGCGGGGGGCCATTTGACGGCAACCCCCGCCCTGTGAAAGGAGAATGAAATGACTGATTCGAAAACCCCCTTCGAGGGCGACGTTACCACGGTCTACGCGGCGTTGGAAGTGAGCGGCACCAGCTGGATACTGGCGGTGGGCGATCCGTCCGACACGTCGAAAGCCGGCGTGCACAGACTGGCGCCGCATGACGTTGACGGCCTGCTGGGCAGGCTCGGGCGGGCGCGGGAGCGCGCTGTCGGGGCCGCCGGCGATGTCCGGGTGAAGCTGGTGTACGAGGCTGGCTACGAGGGCTTCTGGCTGGCCCGCCGGCTGGAGGGGGAGGACCCCGGGGTTGTGGTCTGCGACCCCGCGAGCCTGGAGGTGGTGCGCAGGAAGAAAAAGGTGAAGACGGACCGGATCGACGCCCGCCGGATGGTCCGGGCGCTCAGGGCGTGGGACGGCGGCGACCGGGACGCGATGTCGCGGGTGCGGGTCCCGACGGTCGCGGAGGAGGACAGGAAGCGGCTTCTGCGCCGGCGGGAGCGTCTGGTGCAGGAGCGCCGCCGGCTCGCGAACGCGGTGGGTGGGCTTCTGAGGCTGCACGGCATATGCGGTGCGCGTCCGGAGAGGCCGGGGTTCCGGGAGCGGCTCGTCGGGATGGAGACCGGCTACGGGACGCCGCTGCCGCCGGAGCTGCTCGCGGAGATTGGGGGCATGCTGGATCGGCTGGAGCTGGTGGCCGCGGAGCTGAAGGTGGTCGAGGCGAGGAAGGCGGAGATTCTGGAGGCGTCGGGCCGGGCCCTCGACAGCCTTCACGCGGATGCCGACCGGCCTCCCGCCGCCCCGGCTCCCCGGAAGGAGGCGCCCGATCCGGAAAGAGCCGCCCGGAAGGAGGGGTCGCGCGGAGCGGATCCGGCCGGTGCGCCCGCTGGCAGGCCGCGGGCGGCCCCGGCGAACACCCACCACGCGGCGGCGCTGGTCCGGCTTCGCGGGATCGGCCCGAACGACGCGCTGATGCTGGGCGGCGAGCTCTTCTACCGGGAGTTCCGCAACCGCCGGCAGCTGGCCAGCCTCGCGGGGCTGGCGCCGGTGCCCTTCGCGAGCGGGGGCGTCGACCACGACCAGGGGATCAGCAAGTCCGGCAGCGCCATGCTGCGCAGGCACCTCGTGCAGATGGCCTGGCGCTGGCTGCAACACCAGCCGGAGAGTGCGCTGTCCGCGTGGTTCCGGAGCTACGTGAGCGCCCGCGACGGGCGGTCGCGCAGGCGGGGGATCGTGGCGCTGGCGCGTAAGCTGCTGGTCGCGCTGTGGCGGTTCGCCACCACCGGGCTGGTGCCGGAGGGCGCCGTCCTGTCCGGGGCACGGGGGTGGGAGGGCAACGGAACACCCGGGCGGCCCGACGGGGCCTCCGGGGAACCCGGGCAGGGCGTGTGACCGCAGGAGGGCCTGGTTCGCCGCAGGACGCGGCACCGTCCATTCCAGATGGGTCCCGCCCCCCGGAACGTCGCACCGGCCCGAATCGGGCATGATGGTCACGGGGCCGGCACCGGCCAACCGAACCGGATAAGAGGCTGGACGCGTCGTTGAGCGCGTCATGGAACAGCGACGTTCTGTCTGGACTTCCCCGTTGGCGCGGAAGCCGCCCCCAGACGGAGGAACCGACGATGTGAGGCCATGAAAGGGATTCATGAAAAAGGGCTTGACCTGGCGGGTCTCATAAGAGCCCTCCGGCCCTGCCTCTTCCCTTTCCCTTCCGCTTGCGTGGCATGTCATTCCCTCCTCCGGCCATCTCGCTCCATCAGGTTCGGGGAGGAACCACGGCGCATTCCCAATCTCTTGAACGAGGTCACGGGGAGACCCCCGCACCATCAGTGACAGACGCCGGTCACGGTTCGGGCCAGGCTCTTATACGGGTGACGTGCACGCCAAAGTACTACGGGCCTCGACTGCCCCGACCACCACCGAGTTGACACCAGCGGCGGCGGAGGGGCAACCCTCCCGTTTTACTTTCGCGACAGCGCCGCCGCCCCGCGACGGTTTGGGCTCTTATGAGACCCGCCAGGTCAAGCCCTTTTTCATGAATCCCTTTCATGGCCTCACATCGTCGGTTCCTCCGTCTGGGGGCGGCTTCCGCGCCAACGGGGAAGTCCAGACAGAACGTCGCTGTTCCATGACGCGCTCAACGACGCGTCCAGCCTCTCTCTTGAGTAAAACATCCCTAACCCACTGATTCCAGGGTATTTCCGGATTCCGGGCTTTCGGGGATCCTGACGAGCTGGTAGCCGAGCTGTCTGGCCCGTCGGCCGAGGTTCGTGACGGTTCGGTTGACGCGGCGGCGCTCGTAGGCATCCATCCCGCGCTCCACGTATTCCTCCCCGTTCGTGACGAGTGTGTACACGAGGCAGGCAAGTTCGCGGGCGGTCGCGGTGACCGCCACCGGCGCGTCCTTCCGGGCGAGGCGGGCGCGGTGCCGGGCGCCGATGAACGTCTGGCTCCTGCGGGCGGACATGGCGGCCATGCGCAGGGCCTGCGCGACCCTGTTGACGACCTTGGGCGGGCGCCCCGGCAGGGACTTTCCGCCGCTGATCCGGGTTCCCGGCGCCAGCCCCAGCCAGGAGCTGAAGTGCTGCGCCGAGGGGAAGGCCGACATGTCCGGGCCGACCTCCGCCGCGATGGTGAGGGCCGTGCCCACCCCGATGGTGGGGATGGCGGTGAGGTCGACGCCCATCATCCCGCGCAGCGCCTGCGCCATCGCCCTGTCCCCCGCTTTCCGTCCGCCAGCGGCGCCCCGACGGGCCTTCGGTGCGGCGCGAACGGGGTCCGGGGCGTCCCCGGCCGCATCCGCCGGACCGCCATCCGACCCTCCGTCACCCCCCTGCGGCGTCAGGCCGTCGATCGCCTCCGCGATCCGCGCCCCGCAGGTCCCGATCTGCTGCGTGAGGAAATCGAAGCGCTCCAGCGCCTGCTCCAGCGCGAACAGGTGCTCGTCGCGCCAGGTGCCCTGAAGCGCGTCGGCGATCCTCTCCCCGCCCGCCCTTATCCGCCGGTTGCGGAGCGCCGCCAGCCGCGCCGGGCTGCGCTCGCCGTCGACGATCGCCCGCAGGATCCTCAGGCCGGTGGCGCCGGTGATGTCGCTGATCACCGAGTCGAGGCGCACGTTCATCTCCGTCAGCGCCTTCTGCATGTGCAGGACACAGCGCGAGCGGTCCTCGGTCAGCCGCTTCGCCTGACGCACGTACGAACGCAGCGGGCAGACGTCATCGCCGGGACGGAAGGCCCCCCGCAGGAGCCCGTACGACAGGAGCTGCCGGATCCACTGGCAGTCCAGGACGTCGCTCTTGCGCCCCGAGATCTGCTTCGTCATCCGTGGCGGCACCAGCATCACCTCGAAGCCGGCCCGGTCCAGGACCTCGAAGACCGGGATCCAGTACACCGAGGTCGACTCCATCGCCACCTTCCCGACCCCGCAGGACGACAGCCAATCCGCCATCTCCTCAAGGTCCGGCGTGAAGGCCCCGAACGACCGCACCGGCTCCGCGAACCGGTCCGCATCGACCGCGACATAGTGTGTGTCCTTGCCGATATCGATCCCGGCGCAGTCCCGGGTCACGATCTCCAGATGCCATGAGACACGCCGCCGTTTGCCTTCGCGGGTGATTCGGTGCAAGGGAATGACGATGTTTCAACATGTTGTGGCGGGGGGCCATTTGACGGCAACCCCCGCCCTGTGAAAGGAGAATGAAATGACTGATTCGAAAACCCCCTTCGAGGGCGACGTTACCACGGTCCAGTCGGCGTTGGAAGTGAGCGGCACCAGCTGGATACTGGCGGTGGGCGATCCGTCCGACACGTCGAAAGCCGGCGTGCACAGACTGGCGCCGCATGACGTTGACGGCCTGCTGGGCAGGCTCGGGCGGGCGCGGGAGCGCGCTGTCGGGGCCGCCGGCGATGTCCGGGTGAAGCTGGTGTACGAGGCTGGCTACGAGGGCTTCTGGCTGGCCCGCCGGCTGGAGGGGGAGGACCTCGAGGTTGTGGTCTGCGACCCCGCGAGCCTGGAGGTGGTGCGCAGGAAGAAAAAGGTGAAGACGGACCGGATCGACGCCCGCCGGATGGTCCGGGCGCTCAGGGCGTGGGACGGCGGCGACCGGGACGCGATGTCGCGGGTGCGGGTCCCGACGGTCGCGGAGGAGGACAGGAAGCGGCTTCTGCGCCGGCGGGAGCGTCTGGTGCAGGAGCGCCGCCGGCTCGCGAACGCGGTGGGTGGGCTTCTGAGGCTGCACGGCATATGCGGTGCGCGTCCGGAGAGGCCGGGGTTCCGGGAGCGGCTCGTCGGGATGGAGACCGGCTACGGGACGCCGCTGCCGCCGGAGCTGCTCGCGGAGATTGGGGGCATGCTGGATCGGCTGGAGCTGGTGGCCGCGGAGCTGAAGGTGGTCGAGGCGAGGAAGGCGGAGATTCTGGAGGCGTCGGGCCGGGCCCTCGACAGCCTTCACGCGGATGCCGACCGGCCTCCCGCCGCCCCGGCTCCCCGGAAGGAGGCGCCCGATCCGGAAAGAGCCGCCCGGAAGGAGGGGTCGCGCGGAGCGGATCCGGCCGGTGCGCCCGCTGGCAGGCCGCGGGCGGCCCCGGCGAACACCCACCACGCGGCGGCGCTGGTCCGGCTTCGCGGGATCGGCCCGAACGACGCGCTGATGCTGGGCGGCGAGCTCTTCTACCGGGAGTTCCGCAACCGCCGGCAGCTGGCCAGCCTCGCGGGGCTGGCGCCGGTGCCCTTCGCGAGCGGGGGCGTCGACCACGACCAGGGGATCAGCAAGTCCGGCAGCGCCATGCTGCGCAGGCACCTCGTGCAGATGGCCTGGCGCTGGCTGCAACACCAGCCGGAGAGTGCGCTGTCCGCGTGGTTCCGGAGCTACGTGAGCGCCCGCGACGGGCGGTCGCGCAGGCGGGGGATCGTGGCGCTGGCGCGTAAGCTGCTGGTCGCGCTGTGGCGGTTCGCCACCACCGGGCTGGTGCCGGAGGGCGCCGTCCTGTCCGGGGCACGGGCGTAGGAGGGCAACGGAACACCCGGGCGGCCCGACGGGGCCTCCGGGGAACCCGGGCAGGGCGTGTGACCGCAGGAGGGCCTGGTTCGCCGCAGGACGCGGCACCGTCCATTCCAGATGGGTCCCGCCCCCCGGAACGTCGCACCGGCCCGAATCGGGCATGATGGTCACGGGGCCGGCACCGGCCAACCGAACCGGATAAGAGGCTGGACGCGTCGTTGAGCGCGTCATGGAACAGCGACGTTCTGTCTGGACTTCCCCGTTGGCGCGGAAGCCGCCCCCAGACGGAGGAACCGACGATGTGAGGCCATGAAAGGGATTCATGAAAAAGGGCTTGACCTGGCGGGTCTCATAAGAGCCCTCCGGCCCTGCCTCTTCCCTTTCCCTTCCGCTTGCGTGGCATGTCATTCCCTCCTCCGGCCATCTCGCTCCATCAGGTTCGGGGAGGAACCACGGCGCATTCCCAATCTCTTGAACGAGGTCACGGGGAGACCCCCGCACCATCAGTGACAGACGCCGGTCACGGTTCGGGCCAGGCTCTTATACGGGTGACGTGCACGCCAAAGTACTACGGGCCTCGACTGCCCCGACCACCACCGAGTTGACACCAGCGGCGGCGGAGGGGCAACCCTCCCGTTTTACTTTCGCGACAGCGCCGCCGCCCCGCGACGGTTTGGGCTCTTATCCGGTTCGGTTGGCCGGTGCCGGCCCCGTGACCATCATGCCCGATTCGGGCCGGTGCGACGTTCCGGGGGGCGGGACCCATCTGGAATGGACGGTGCCGCGTCCTGCGGCGAACCAGGCCCTCCTGCGGTCACACGCCCTGCCCGGGTTCCCCGGAGGCCCCGTCGGGCCGCCCGGGTGTTCCGTTGCCCTCCTACGCCCGTGCCCCGGACAGGACGGCGCCCTCCGGCACCAGCCCGGTGGTGGCGAACCGCCACAGCGCGACCAGCAGCTTACGCGCCAGCGCCACGATCCCCCGCCTGCGCGACCGCCCGTCGCGGGCGCTCACGTAGCTCCGGAACCACGCGGACAGCGCACTCTCCGGCTGGTGTTGCAGCCAGCGCCAGGCCATCTGCACGAGGTGCCTGCGCAGCATGGCGCTGCCGGACTTGCTGATCCCCTGGTCGTGGTCGACGCCCCCGCTCGCGAAGGGCACCGGCGCCAGCCCCGCGAGGCTGGCCAGCTGCCGGCGGTTGCGGAACTCCCGGTAGAAGAGCTCGCCGCCCAGCATCAGCGCGTCGTTCGGGCCGATCCCGCGAAGCCGGACCAGCGCCGCCGCGTGGTGGGTGTTCGCCGGGGCCGCCCGCGGCCTGCCAGCGGGCGCACCGGCCGGATCCGCTCCGCGCGACCCCTCCTTCCGGGCGGCTCTTTCCGGATCGGGCGCCTCCTTCCGGGGAGCCGGGGCGGCGGGAGGCCGGTCGGCATCCGCGTGAAGGCTGTCGAGGGCCCGGCCCGACGCCTCCAGAATCTCCGCCTTCCTCGCCTCGACCACCTTCAGCTCCGCGGCCACCAGCTCCAGCCGATCCAGCATGCCCCCAATCTCCGCGAGCAGCTCCGGCGGCAGCGGCGTCCCGTAGCCGGTCTCCATCCCGACGAGCCGCTCCCGGAACCCCGGCCTCTCCGGACGCGCACCGCATATGCCGTGCAGCCTCAGAAGCCCACCCACCGCGTTCGCGAGCCGGCGGCGCTCCTGCACCAGACGCTCCCGCCGGCGCAGAAGCCGCTTCCTGTCCTCCTCCGCGACCGTCGGGACCCGCACCCGCGACATCGCGTCCCGGTCGCCGCCGTCCCACGCCCTGAGCGCCCGGACCATCCGGCGGGCGTCGATCCGGTCCGTCTTCACCTTTTTCTTCCTGCGCACCACCTCCAGGCTCGCGGGGTCGCAGACCACAACCTCGAGGTCCTCCCCCTCCAGCCGGCGGGCCAGCCAGAAGCCCTCGTAGCCAGCCTCGTACACCAGCTTCACCCGGACATCGCCGGCGGCCCCGACAGCGCGCTCCCGCGCCCGCCCGAGCCTGCCCAGCAGGCCGTCAACGTCATGCGGCGCCAGTCTGTGCACGCCGGCTTTCGACGTGTCGGACGGATCGCCCACCGCCAGTATCCAGCTGGTGCCGCTCACTTCCAACGCCGCGTAGACCGTGGTAACGTCGCCCTCGAAGGGGGTTTTCGAATCAGTCATTTCATTCTCCTTTCACAGGGCGGGGGTTGCCGTCAAATGGCCCCCCGCCACAACATGTTGAAACATCGTCATTCCCTTGCACCGAATCACCCGCGAAGGCAAACGGCGGCGTGTCTCATGGCATCTGGACCGGGTGTTCGCGCCGGAACTCGACGGGCTGGACCGGGACAGGATCCGCACCTGAGTACGACGGCTACCGCTGGCGCGGCGGGGAGCGGGTCTACAATCCCCACGACGTGCTGCTGCTGCTGCGCAACCGCGAGTTCCGTCCGTACTGGTTCGAGACCGGGTCGCCGGACTTCCTGTTCCGCATGCTGGCGGAGCGGTCGGTGAGCCCGATGGAGCTGGAGGGGCGGCTGGCGGACATGGCCCTGGTCTCGAAGTTCGATGTGGGCGACATCGGCATCGAGGCGCTGCTCTTCCAGACCGGCTACCTCACCATCGCAGGCGAGGAGAGGCAGGGCCACAGGACCCTCTACCGTCTGGACTATCCCAACCTCGAGGTCCGGCTCAGCCTGAACGACGGGCTGCTGGCCTGGCTGGGCAAGAAGGGCGCCGAGCCCCTGGAGCGCGGCCGGGAGCTCTGTGCGCTGCTGGAGGCGCACGACTTCGCGGGTTTCCGCGCGACGCTGCGGGCCTGGCTGTCGGGGATCCCCTACCAGTGGCACGCGAAGGGCGACCTCGCGCGGTACGAGGCGTGGTACGCGAGCCTCCTGTACATGTGCCTGCGCGCGGTGGGCGCGGACCTGGCGGTGGAGGAGGCCTCCTCGCGCGGCCGTGCGGACATGGTGCTGCGTCTCGGCGGGCAGGTCTTCGTGATCGAGTTCAGGATGGCCGAGAACGAGGATGGCGGCGAGGCCGCGCTCGAGGCGGCGATGGCGCAGATGCGCGGGCGGGGCTATGCGGAGAGGCACCGCGTGGCCGACTCACCGGTCCACCTGATCGCGGTGGCCTGCGGGCGCGAGGTGCGCAACCTCCTCGACATCCGCGCCGAGCCCGCATGAGCGGGGTTAGTGCGATCCGGATCCCGGTCCTCGGTGCGGAACCGCCGCCCCTGAACAACCGAGAATCCCGCCCTGGCCATCCCGGGCCGTGCGCGCCATCAGTCACTCAATTGCATCCGCGAAAGGCCCTGCGACGGGCAAACCATGCCGCCTTCGCCCCTTCCTCGGACGTCCTGGTCTGGTTGCGGACGAGTTAATCATGACCGGCAAAGGAGGCATCGGCCGAACTCGCCGCTTCGAAAGGCTCGCGACGGGGAATTCGGCGGCGAGCCCGGCCTTGGCCGTCTGTTCCAACTGGGTGTAGCCCAGCTTTCTATACGCAAGCGTTCTCTGGTCCATTGTTGTGGGACGCCTGCCGGGCAGCCGCCACATGAACCGGCCGGCGGCTCGCATTCAGAGACGCACTTCCATTCAGAAGTGCAATGTCAGCCATTTCAGCAATACGGGCGCAGCCCGGAGCGGGGGAAATGGCCGGAACGCGGGGTTTCCGGTCCCCCGGGCACTGCAATGTCATTCGGTTGGCAGGATCCAGTGCCATTGTTTCTCGTCAAATCCTCAAATGGGGATCGGGACATGGTGGTGATGAGGTGGATAGCGCAACATGATAGGAGTTGTGGGTATGGGTATTGATGCGCTTGAACGGTAAAATCGCTTTACCGAATGCCATTGCCGGGCACTGCGGATCGAGCCCCGGGACGGTCGGAATGCCGTCGGGATAGAAGTTACCCGCGCTGTCCGGGTGGTGCAACGCCTCCGCCGGGGCGGGGAGCGACCGTCCGGGGTGCGTGCAGTCCGCGCTCCCGCTGTGGAAATAGCCGGTGTTGCGCTTCGGAATGGGAGTGGGGATGTCAATGCACCTGTGTCAGTGACTTTCGTCACCGAACTCCGTTGAAAACGCATGATCGATGCTCGCCCGCCATGCCCCGGTAGCGCCTTACGAATCGGACAACGTCCGGAAGCGTTGCCTCATGGGTCCCAACTCAATGGGCTGTCCAGCCACCATCGACCAGAATCGAGGTTCCCGTCACCATTGCCGAAGCATCCGATGCCAGAAAGACCACGGCCCCCATGACGTCCTCAATCTCAGCGATGCGGCCAAGCTTGATCATTGAAATGATCCAGTCGCGCTTAACCGGATCGTTCAGGGTCGCTTCGCTCAGGGGTGTGCGGATAAATGTCGGACAGACTGTATTGACACGTATTCCGCGCTCACCCCATTCGATCGCCATCGCTTTGGTAAAACCCTCGACACCATGTTTGGTGCCACAATACACAGCGCGCTCGATTCCTCCTATATGGCCCATCTGACTGGATATCTGGATAATCGACCCCCCTTGGCCCATCTGGGCCGCCGCTTCCCGCGCAAGAAAGTAAGCGGCACGGAAATTGACGGTGGCGACGGCATCGAAGTCGTCCACCGTCGTTTGCAGCGCTGGCGAATGACGGGCGAGACCCGCTGAATTCACAACAATCTCGAATGGCCCATGATCGGCGAAAAGGGTGCGCACGGCTTCGAGGTCCGTCACATCAAGAACAACGGCTTTCGCATCGAGGCCGGCTTCGCGCATTGAGGTCTCCGCATCCTGCAATTCGCTCCTTCCGCGCGCCGCGATGACTGATTCGGCACCAGCTTCCGCCAGCCCTACCGCACAGCCGAGTCCGATTCCGCGTGAGCCGCCGGTTATGAGCGCACGGCGGCCGTCAAGGCGAAACGATGGAGTTCTTGGCAGTCTCATTGTCGGTCTCCTGGAATGTCAGGATAACGGATACCGCGATACGGCGGAAAATCGGAATAGCGGCCTGCCCGCTCCGGATCCGGCGTCATGCCGGGCTTGGCGAGTGCGCCCTTCGGACGGATATAGCTCAGAATACGGCGTTCACGATGTGCCTGCCGCCACGACAGGTTGAAGACCGCGTTCTTCGGAAAAAACCAGACCTCCTGAAAATCAAGGTGATCGTAGAGCCACCAAGCAAGATCGCGCCAGTCCCGACCGCGCCGATACTGCGGAGCGAACCACGGTATTCCAACCGTAACGCAGGCTCCGGTCCGCCCTTCGGAATCGCACCTGTCCCAGATATGGTTGGCATGGTTCGCTTCATTCCGGGCGCACTTCTGCGGCTTTACCTGCGTCGCCCCGAACCGGTTCATCTCCGGACTGCGATACCCGGACCGGATGTCGATCGGCCCAAATGTCTCAACCAGGGGATCCAGCAGGTGCTCGGCAATGTGTCTGCCCGCCGCGAGCGCGATGTCTGGCGTTTCCGGAATGTTCTGGATCGCGTGAAAGTTCGCGATTTCGCTCGTCAGGAAATTACGCATCTCGAAATGGCGGGACAGGCGTTGCCTTCCGAATTCCTCAAGCGAAACGTAGCTTCGAGGGTGCCTCACGCTGCCCCATTCCACTGAAATTCCCCATCCGGACCGAGCGGTGAGTAAGGGTTATGGGCAATCTCCCACACGTGGCCGTCAGGATCGGCAAAGTAGGCGATATGACCACCCCAGAAGATGTCGTGCGGCTCCTTGATGCCGCGACCACCCGCCACAAGAGCGGCCTGATATATTGGCGCGACCTCTTCTTTCGTCGCGACATTGTAACCCAACGTAATGCCGGAAAACCCGGCAGTGCCAGAGGCGTCGATTCCCATATCCCTTGCAAGTGCGTCCCGGGAATAGAGCCCCAGCGTCTGTCCAATCAGGTCAAACGCGATGACTCCGTCGGGACTCTCCACCCTCTTCCAGCCCAAGGCCTGGTAGAAGGCTGCCGCCCGCTCCATATCAGCCACGGCAAGGGTGATCAGACTGATGCGCTGTTCCATGCGATTTCTCCAAGCAGTCCATACAGATGAGGAATCTGGATTCCGAACCCAATACCTGACCCGTCCTCTTCCATCGGCAGGCCTCCTGCACCTTGGGTGACCGCAGGCTTGCCCCTTCCGGCCGCGGTACCGCCAGCACTCCAGAGCTACCGATCCCGGATTCCAAGCACCTCTTCAACGCTCACCTCGATCAGCTTAAGGCACTTCTGGCTGGAAAACCGATGGTCGGCATCCTTCACCAGCGTCAGACGGATATCGTTGCCTTCAGCATGGGTCAGAAGCCGCATCGCGACCGAGACCTCCACATCCCCATCCGCTGTACCATGCAGCAGACGCACAGGGAACGGAAGCGAAAGCGGTCTTCGGAGCACCAGATTCTCGCGGCCGTCCTCAATCAGTCTGCGGGTGATGACATACGGCTCATCCGAATAATCGCTCGGAAGCGCCACCTGCCCCTTTTCGATGAGCCTGCGCCGCTGTGCCTCCGAAAAACCTTCCCACAGAGAATCCTCCGTGAAATCCGGTGCGGCAGCAATCCCAACAAAACCTCTGATCCTCAACTTCCCCTTCAGTTTCGTCACGAGATTCAGCGCGATCCAGCCTCCCATGGACGAACCGACAAGCACAACCGAACCACCGATCAGTTCTGACAGCGCAGTGGCGGCATCATCGGTCCAATCGCCAATGCAGCCGTCCTCGAAATCTCCCGAACTCCTTCCATGACCTGAATAGTCGAACCTCAGATAGGCACGACCGCATCGCCGGGCCCAAGCCTCCAAATGAACGGCCTTGGTTCCATCCATGTCGGAACGGAACCCACCGAGAAAGACAACGCAGGGCCCATCGCCTTTGGTTAGACGATAGGCAATACGGCGCCCCAGCGGCGTTTCCAGAGTTCTTTGTTCAGGCACTTCATGTCTCACAGTTCGGGTCTCGAGAGTTCGCATATTCAGGGTTACGGCGAAAACCCCTGTCACGAAACCAGTTGACAACGTCAGCTGTCGAGACCAATAGCGCAGCGGAAACCATACCCGCAACCGGGCGTTCCGTGGGCGCCAGACCGACGAGGAGAGCCAGCATGGCCCAGATTTCCCTTATCTTCCCCGATGACAGTATCCGCAGTTACGAATCGGGTATCACCCCAATGGAGGTGGCGGCCTCGATCGCACCTTCCCTTGCCAGAAAGGCCATTTCCGCGAGTCTCGACAACCTACATTTCGACCTGCAATGGCCCATCGAACGGGACGGTCGGATATCGATCCACACTTTGGGAGATGACACCCAGGCACTGGAGCTGATCCGCCACGACTGCGCACATATCATGGCGCGTGCGGTGCAGGAGATCTGGCCGGATGCGAAGGTCACGATCGGGCCCGTAATCGAAAATGGTTGGTACTACGATTTTGACAGGAACGAGCCGTTCACCCCAGACGATCTCGGCGTTATCGAAAGCAGAATGAAGGAAATCATCAATCGCCGCGATCCAATTACGACGGAGGTATGGGAGCGCGTGCGGGCAGCCAAGCACTATGCCGCAAATCATGAACCGTACAAGGTCGAGCTGCTGGAGGCGATTCCGGAAGGAGAGCCTATCCGCATGTATTGGCACGGTCACTGGCAGGATCTCTGTCGCGGGCCCCATTTGCAGCACACCGGTCAGGTGCCTGCCGACGCCTTCAAGCTGACCAGTGTCGCCGGGGCATATTGGCGTGGCGACAGTTCGCGCCCCATGCTGCAACGCATTTACGGAGTCGCTTTCAGGAACCGAGGGGATCTCAGGGCTCACCTGCTGATGCTGGAGGAAGCGGCGAAGCGTGACCATCGCAGGATCGGTCGCGAGATGGACCTCTTTCACATGCAGGAGGAAGCTCCCGGACAGGTGTTCTGGCATCCAAACGGTTGGAAGATATTCACGACCCTTCAGGACTACATGCGCCGCAAGCAGACTCAGGGCGGCTATCTTGAGGTCAACACGCCTCAGGTGGTCGATCGCAAGCTCTGGGAGGAATCCGGACATTGGGAAAAATTCCAGGAGCACATGTTCATCGTTGAGGTCGACGAGGAACATGCCCGAGAAAAGGCAATCAGCGCACTCAAGCCAATGAACTGTCCCTGCCATGTTCAGATATACAACCAGGGCCTCAAATCCTATCGGGATCTCCCTTTGCGCATGGCAGAGTTCGGTTCCTGCAACCGTTACGAACCCTCTGGTGCGCTTCATGGAATGATGCGGGTTCGCGGATTCACCCAGGATGACGCCCATATTTTCTGTACCGAGGACCAGATCGAGAGCGAAACCTCGACCTACATCGATTGGCTGACGGAAGTGTACACCGAACTCGGCTTCCCTCGGTTCCAGGTGAAGTTCTCTGACCGACCTGAAGTCAGGGCGGGCGCTGACGAAGTTTGGGACCGTGCGGAACGGGCCCTGCTTGAAGCCACCCGCAAAGCAGGTCTCGAACCCGAACTCAATCCGGGTGAGGGCGCATTCTACGGCCCCAAACTCGAGTTCGTCCTTACGGACGCCATCGGCCGGGACTGGCAATGCGGAACGCATCAGGTGGATTTCGTGCTGCCCGAACGGCTCGGAGCCTCCTATATCGGCCCGGACGGTGACCGACATCGACCCGTCATGCTGCATCGAGCCTGTCTGGGCTCATTCGAACGCTTCATCGGTATCCTGATCGAAAGCCATGCCGGCAGACTACCCTTTTGGCTCGCTCCCCGTCAGGTCGTTGTCGCCTCAATCGTCTCGGATGCCGACGACTATGTTCGCGAGGTGGCCACCACTCTGAGAGCCCGGGGGCTCAGGGCTGAACCGGACGTGAGAAACGAGAAAATAGGTTACAAGGTCCGCGAGCATTCACTCGCGAAGGTTCCCGTGATTCTGGCTTGCGGAATGAAGGAAACCGCCGATGGGACGGTCTCGGTGCGACGACTTGGAGAGAAACGGACGCAGGTCATGGCGCTCGGTGAAATTGCGGACGCGCTCAGTTCCGAATCGATTCCACCAGATTTACGGGTGGGTCCAGGGTGACCATGCCATAGGCCGAGATGGCACCGACTGCGCCTGGCGGATGAGGCTGAGGGAGTGGCGACAATGGAATTCCGTCGCAATCCGGGACGGTGATGGCCCTGGACCCGGCATATCTCTCAATTCCCGGCGCGACCCGGTAGCTGAGGCGGTTCCGCACTTTGGCGGGGTCGGGGTCTGCAGCCTGCCGTGGTGCGTTTCCACCGACATTGATTGGGGCTCATGGCAGATCACGAAGTCACGCTGACGAATTCCGTGCCAGGTGCACGGTCAAAAGGGCTTGCGAATCCCTTCCTCCAACTCACGGCGGAACCGCCGGCAGCCAGTCCAATCACAAAATTCGCACGCACCTGTTATTGGATGATGGCGCTGCGCGGGCTATAGGTGATTCGTCGTCGCAGGATGCGATGAATCGGATCAGCTACTCACAGGAGAATCCCAATGTCGACCACAGTAAAGACACTCGCCGTCGCCAGCGCCGTTGCCGCTGCCATTGCAGGCCAAGCCACCGTCGCGGCCGCCCAGACCAAGGACAAGTGCTACGGAGTTTCCCTCGCGGGCAAGAACGACTGCGCCGCTGGCCCAGGCACGACCTGCGCCGGGACGTCGACCGTCGACTATCAGGGCAACGCCTGGACTTTGGTCGACGCTGGCACCTGCATGGAAATCGAACTGCCTGCGATGGCGGACGGCACGCCCCGCCAGGGATCGCTGGAAGCGCTGGACCGCGACCTCCCGTCCTGATTTCCGCGTGGCCTCCGGTGTTCGCATGCCGGAGGCCACCGTTCGCGATTGCGGTCGAAAGAACCGGGACATCGCCTTATCCAGAGGTCTGGATGCGCCAGAACAAAGGGCGTCAGGAATGCTTGACCAGGTTTCGAGTCGCTTTGGCTGCCTGCCCAACGCTCCAGGTGTCGGCTATAAGCCTCAGCACTTTCAGGATGTCCTGAACAATCCCGGCCCGGTTCTATGGTTGGAAATCCATGCCGAGAACTACATGGGCGACGGCGGCCGACCATTGGCGCAGCTGAGGGAACTGGCGGAACGCTTTCCGATCTCTATCCATGGTGTGGGCCTGTCAATCGGAGGCGAGGCGCCTCTTGATGCCGAGCATCTTGCAAGAATGCGGCATTTGGTTGAATGGCTGAAACCGGCGAGTTTCTCGGAACATCTTGCGTGGTCAACGCATGACACCCATTTCCTGAACGATCTCCTTCCCCTGCCCTACAATTCCAGGACCCTTGCACGGGTATGCGAGCACATAGATGAAGTGCAGAGCGCAACCGGACGAAGGATGCTGCTCGAGAACCCGTCAACCTATCTTGCGTTCTCGGAAACGACGCTGACGGAAATTGAGTTCCTGACCGAAATCACCCGCCGAACGGGATGTGGGTTGCTGCTCGATGTCAATAACGTCTTCGTGAGTGCAACCAACCAGCAGACGGACGCAAACAGCTACATCGACAGTTTCCCCCTTCATCTTGTCGGTGAGATCCATCTGGGTGGCCACGATGTGGACTCCGACGAAACCGGTGCTCCACTGTTGATAGACGATCACGGCCGTGAGGTGATCGATCCCGTCTGGACGCTGTATGAGCGGACGATCATGCGCGGTGGACAGAAACCAACACTGATTGAATGGGACAACAATGTTCCGGATTGGGCAGAACTCGCTTCGGAGGCCCAACGGGCTGCGACGGTTCTTGAAGCCGCTCCCGCATGATGGCTGGGCAGACGGAATTCGTTGATGCGCTTCTGAACCCCACGCTTTCGGTCCCAGCTGGATTGACCAATCCAGGCGGCGGCGGGGCGATCAAGCGGTTTGACGTCTACCGCAACAATGTCGTGGTCAGTCTGACGGCGGCACTCGAAGTCGCGTTTCCAGTAGTCCGCAAACTGGTTGGGGAGTCCAGCTTCATGGAGATCTCCAGAACTTACGTGCGGAAGTACCCGCCTGATTCCCCGCTTCTGATGCTCTACGGAATGCAAATGCCTGAATTCCTTGCGGAGTTCGAGCCTGCCCGACAGATCGGCTACCTTCCCGATACCGCGCGATTGGAACTGGCGCTTCGAGAATCCTATCACGCCGCTGATTCGGTGCCGTTGGCGCCAACCGAGCTGCAGATCCCCACAGATCGTCTGATGGCATCGGTCGTGAGGCTTGCACCATCGGTTCGGTTGGTGCGGTCCGTCTGGCCGATCCACGGCATTTGGCGCTTCAACATGGAACATGGGGCGCCGAAACCACCGGTCCGCGGCGAGAACGTACTGGTAACCCGCCCGGAATTCGATCCGCAGCTATCGACTTTGGCATCGGGTGGCGGTACGTTTGTGGCGGCTCTGTTGATGGGCGCGAACTTCGGCACGGCACTGAATGCCGCGATGGACAAAGTGCCGGAGTTTGATCTGTCCAGCACACTTGGCACACTTCTTCGAGGCGGTGCGCTAACAGGGCTTGACGAGGATGGCTAGATGAACGGATTAGTTTCCCCTTACGCCGCTGCTCTTGCCTGGACAGACAGGTTTGCCAGGTTCCTGCTGCCCACATTGGCGCGATTTATCTTCGCGGCGGTTCTGCTGGTCTACTACTGGAATTCCGGCCTTACCAAGCTTGGTGACGGCATCAAGGGTCTGTTGAGCCCCACCTTCAACGCGTTCGCGCAGATATTTCCGAAAGGCGCCGCAGCCGTCGGCTATGACATCACCCAAGCGACATCGTTCCAGAAGTTTGTCACGCTGGCTGGAACATGGGCTGAGTTCGTGCTTCCTGCGCTCATTGTCGCCGGGTTGCTCACCCGGCTGGCAGCGTTTGGAATGATTGGCTTTGTTGTCGTTCAGAGCCTCACTGATATCTGGGGACACGATGCCGACGCCGGGACGGTCGGATCATGGTTTGACATAAGTTCAGGTGCGCCAATCCTTGATCAACGCGCTTTCTGGGTGTTCCTTCTGCTCTATCTGGCGATGCGTGGCGCTGGGCCGATCTCTTTTGACGCACTTTTGTCGGGTTTTCTGGATCGAGGCGGCGTGGGCAATGTCGAGCCGGACAGTTCGCCACTGGATTCTCGGAACCTATATTCAGGAACTGAACGACAGGTGACACCAAGCATAGATGCGGAGTCCCCTGATGACATCGGCGCTGGGGCACCGCGCCTACCGCCAGCGAGGAGACCGACGGTCACGGCTGAACCATAGGTCAGACTGTCCCAAGCGACCGACTCCCGACTTCCGGGAATGGGCAGGACATCCATTAGGACCTCTTTCGCGACGACAGAACACTTCGCAACGACGTTCACGCCTGCACCTCTCTGTGCCACCGGCCTGAACCCAGCATCGATCTAGCCGAGGATGGCGTTCCGCACATCCTCTCCCCACCCCAGATAGAGGCAGTCCTCAAACTCGATCACCGGGCGTTTCATCAGTGCGGGATGTGCCGACAGCAGAGTCAGCGGGCCATTCGACCGTTCCTTTTCGCTGAGCCTGCGCCAGGTCGCCGAACGGCGGTTCATGAGCGCATCTCCAAAAGCCGCATGAAAACGGGAAAGATCGGCCTTCGATACGCTCTGAGCACGAACGTCCACAAACTCCACCGACATTCCTCGGTCCGCCAGCAGCTTCAGCGCCCTGCGGCAGGTATCACAGTTCTTCAGACCGTACAGCGTCATTTGCCAGCCCTATCTCCGCTTGCCTCTTCGTCTTGAAAGATTCACTTGCATTTTCCGTCAAGTCCTCCATATTCCGCCCTGTGACGGCAGACCATCGCCTCGAAGACCGCTCCTTGCGGGAGCAGCCAATCGAGTGTTCAGGACCTGGCTGCACCAAGCCGCCGCAGACCCGCGGGCGGAATCGATCAAGGAGATACGAATGCCAACTGGCACCGTCAAATGGTTCAACACCACCAAAGGCTATGGGTTCATAGCACCTGATGAGGGTGGAAAAGATGTGTTTGTCCACATTTCCGCCGTAGAGCGGTCTGGCCTTACGGGCCTCGCCGACAACCAAAAGGTCAGCTATGAACTGCAGGAGGGTCGCGACGGGAGATCCTCTGCCAGCGATATCAAGCCCATCTGACAGCCTTCTGCTTCGCCCATCGCATTCTCGGGAGGTATTTTTACCGCCTATGTGACATGCGATGGGCACCCCTCCCTTTCAGACCTTCAACCCCAATTCCATGGCTGACGTGGCCTGTCCGATTCGATAGTCGGCAGTCCGTACCGGATGGAGTATCGGGCAGGGGCCGCCGTACGGCATCCGCCCTTGCGTTCCCTGCCGTCTGGGCCATAGCGGTGCAGTTGCTGTCAAATCGGTCACATATATGTGTAGGGGGATGGATTCGGAGTTCCCTTGCCACATCTTGCGGGCAGGATCCGGCCAAGAAAGGAGAATCGCTTTGTCCCTTACCCGCCGCACCGCCATTGGCCTTCTGGCCATCGCCCCCACGGCCACTGTTTTCGGTCTCCCTGCATTCGCTTCCGAACCTGAGACATTTCAGGCCGAAGGCCTCGCCATCCATGGTTACGACCCCGTAGCATATTTCAGGGAGAGTAAACCAGTTCCGGGCTCCGAAAATCACACAACCACTTTCAAGGGCGCGACGTGGCAGTTCGCATCAGCCGAAAATCTTGCCGCATTTGAAGGCGACCCCGAGAGATATGCCCCGCGTTTTGGCGGATACTGCGCTTACGCAGCCTCGCGTGGATATCTGGCACCGACAGTTCCGGAGGCCTGGACTGTCCATGAGGATCGGCTGTACCTCAATTTCTCACTTCGTGTCCGGCGCCGCTGGAGTCGCGACATCGTCAACAACATCGAGAAAGGGGAAGCCAACTGGCCGGGCATTCTTGGATAGTCTTCCGACAATCCTGAGTGCTTTCGTGTCGGACACCGATTCGCGGGTCATCCACCGCGCAACCTCTGCACGATGCTGGTGAATTCGCGGCGTTCCGCCAATCTGCGGGACGCCGTCGACAGCTTTACTGAACGCGTATCAACTGTTCTCCATCGGCTATCGGGCTGTTCTGGAGCGGCACTTCATCCTAGCTCCTGCGGTTCTCCGGCGATGATGCTCCGCGCTCCCCGTGACTTGGAGGCAGTGCACTAGATCTGCAATGCCTCGCACATTTCACGCCACTCCCGCCTGGACATTCCTGAGTCCTCCTGCGACACGGCCTCACCCCTCAGCATCCGCCTAACGCATTCCACGGCCTTCGCCGAGAGATGGACCCCACCAATCCGGTAATCCCGGAAGGCGGCGTATGCCAATGGCACCCAATCCGCGACGAGCTTTCCGATGGCCTCTGCATAGACCCTGATTTCATATTGGGCATGGGGATCCCCACGCAGGCGAAGAAAGTGCAGTAGATTGTGTAAGTCGACCTTCCAATACCACTGGGTGTAGACATTGGCTGTTAAATTCATTCGGGCGAGTTCCCGTGCAAGTCCCAACCTTCCGTCTTCGCCGGTGCCAAGCATTTCTTCATAATGACCGTAGCAGCGAGCGCTGTCGGCCCGAAGAATTTCCAGGATCCGCTCAGCCTCTGTGCCGGATAGCAACTGTCCACGACCTTGATTGTTCTCGGTCGACTGTGCCGCCAGGGCTTCGGGAGCGGGTATGTAGAATTCCCGATCAAGAATTGAGTAGCGGGCGGAATACTCGTTCACGTTGGCAGTTCGGTGGCGGATCCATTGGCGCGCGACAAAAACCGGCAGTTTGACGTGCAGCTTGATCTCGCACATCTCGAACGGGGTCGAATGCGAATGGCGCATCAGGTAGCGGATCAACCCTTCGTCGTTCGACACGGATTTCGTGCCTTTACCATAGCTTACGCGCGCGGCCTGGCAGATGGCCGCGTCATCACCCATATAGTCGATGACGCGTATGAAACCGTGGTCGAGAACCTCATACGCTTTGTGGAGATGCTGTTCCATTCCGGGTGAGACCACACGCCTTGTCTGGTTCTTTCCGCTTCGAAGGGCGGCGATTTCCACCTTTTGCATTTTGGTCAGCGGCATCGACGGATTCCCCTCCTGATCATTCACGCTTCGGATATAAGGCCTCCATTCCACCCTGAAGTGCAACACAAGTGGCGGTGGTGACCGGTTTTCCGGGTGCATGATGTTGCGTATAGGCCAGGAAGCGGCGACAGTCCCTGTGACTAAACAGGGGAGACTGCCATGCCGAAGGGCTACCGCCACCTGACCCGGTACGAAAGATGCCAGATCGGTGCGCTGAAGGAAAGCGGGCTTTCGGACGGAGCCATCGCCGCCCGGCTGGGCCGTGACCGGACGACGGTCTGGCGCGAGCTCCGCCGGAACGCGGGCGACGGGGGGTACAGCCCCGGCGAGGCGCAGGGGAAAGCGGAGGCCGCCCCCCTGAAGCCCCCACCCGCGCGTATGGCTGCGCCGGGAGGGGTGGAATGGATTTCGAGGTCGCGTCCGTCCGGGCGCAGGGAGGGCGCAGCCCGACCGGAGCCCGGACGGACGCGACCCGCCCCGGCGGAGGCGTTGCGCCGCCCGGAAAGCCCGGATAACCTCCATACAGAAGGGACCACAGCCGTCCCGGGGCTGGATCCAAGGCCTCCGGGGGGCCGGAAACCCCGCCTTCCGGCCATTCCCTCCGCCCGGGCTACGCCCCCGCTGCGGGAATGGCCGGTGTTGCACTTCGGAATGGAAGTGGGGATTTGAAAAGACGCGGATCCAGGCACCTGGGCGGACCCAGAGGCCCCTCCCGATGAAACCGGGGCATGCGGAGACCAGGACGCGCGGCTGCAGGCGGAACGGCACCACCTGCCTGCTGGCGGCCCTGGACGTCGCCACCGGACAGGTGGTCGGGCAGACGGTGGAGCGGCACCGCCCGGCGGAGTTCACCGCCTCGTATGTTCAGAGAATCAGAAATGAAAGGAGGAGGTGGCTGTGGAAAAATCTGGCGCGCTTTCCTGTGGAAAACATGCCGGTTGCCTTCCGCCGTCCCTCCGGTCCGTTCCTGTGTCGGGGCCGACGCCGCCGGATCCCACCCGGCGGCGTCGGTGCGGGGCTGGCCCCGCAGGACGGGTTGGACCGATACCGCCTTGGATCGCGACAGCGGATCCGTGGGGAAGCGTGGTCGGCCCGTCCTCCCGTCCGTCTCCCGGGTCCTGGATGGATGCCTGGGTTTTCAGAACCGGATCATCGCGAGGATAGGAGCGGGAGAGCATGACCACAGTAATCGCCGGAATCGACGTAAGCAAGCGTACACCCGACATCCACGTCAACGGGCGGGACTTCACGGCCACCAACGACAGCGACGGCCTGCGCAGGGTCGCCCGCCTCCTCAGGGAGGCTGGCGCCACGCGGGCCGTCATGGAGGCGACGGGGCGCATGCACCGGGCGCTGCTGCAGTCGCTGCACGCCAGGGGTTTCGCCACCCTCGTGGTGAACCCCCGCCAGGCCCGGGACCTCCCGAAGGCCGCCGGGGCGCTGGGGAGGACGGACAGGGTGGACGCCAGGATACTGGCGGCCTTCGGGGCCGCGTTCCCGGACATGCAGGCCACGGAGCCGGCCAGCGCCGCCATCGACCTGCTCCGCGACATGCCGGGGCTGCGGGAGAAACTTGTGGACCAGCGGGCCGGGACGGGGACCGTCCTGTCGGAGATCGACGGGGGGACGCCCGGCGCGGAGGTCGGCAGGGTCCCCGGGGACATCGACGCCGCCATCGCGGCTCTGGAGCGGCGGATCGGCGTGACGGTCGCCGGATCGCCGGAGTTCGCCGAAAGCCACCGCATCCTGACCTCGGTGCCGGGCATCGGCCCCGTCACCGCCGCGGCCCTGATCGCGTGGATGGCGGAGCTGGGCGCCATCGGCAACCGGCAGGCCGCCTCCCTGCTGGGCGTGGCCCCCCTCCCCCGCGACAGCGGGACCATCAGGGGCGGGCGCCACATCGGCGGCGGAAGGAGGCGGCCGGGGGACGTCGTCTACATGGCGGCGATGTCGGCCAGCAGGTGCTCCCCGGACATGGGGGAGCTGTACCAACGGCTCCGGGAGAGGGGCAGGCCACACAGGGTCGCCCTCGTGGCAGTCATGCGCAGGCTGGTCGTGACCGCCAACGCCCTTCTCCGCGACCGGCGCGTCCGGGAGGACCGGACGGCGGCCACCGCCGCCTGACGCACGGACGGACCGCCGCGGTCCGGCACGGAAACGAATCACCTTCGGGCCGGCCGGGGGTCTCCCCGGCGGGCGCTTCCGGCGTGCCCGGACGGCGCCGCCTGTGGGGAACGCTGTGGAAAGGTCCGGGACAGCCGGATCCGGAACCCGGAAAAAACGGAAAAAAAGCCGGATCCGGGCTTGATTTCCAACATGGATGCTTCCCCGGCCACGTCGCCGAAGGGACTCGATCAATTGCCATCTCTGGTTCTGTTAGAAGGTGACGCGGAGGCCTTGAAAAGGTATTGAAAAAGGCATCACGAAACGTATGATATAAAGTATCAAAGGAGCGTGAAATG
Source organism: Paracoccaceae bacterium (assembly GCA_965203605.1). Lineage (GTDB taxonomy): Bacteria > Pseudomonadota > Alphaproteobacteria > Rhodobacterales > Rhodobacteraceae > JAPOUP01. The sequence goes on from OZ241902.1 coordinate 2,414,964, forward strand.
CAAAAGGTGGAAGCAGGAGTGGCAGTGAGTGTGTCGGATCTTAGGAAGAGCCCAACAGCCATCATGGATGAGGCTGGTGGTGGTGCTGTAGCTGTACTGAATCATAACCGTGTGATGGCCTATATGGTGCCAGCGGATGCCTATGAAGCCATGCTTGATCGGCTGGATGAAATGGAACTTGTCGAGGTAGCTAAGGCACGGGCTGATGAGAAACCTGTTAGCGTCACTTTAGATGAGCTATGAACTGGAATTCCTTCCTTCTGCATTGAAGGAATGGCGCAAGCTCGGCGGAACGCTGCGAGAGCAATTTAAGAAGAAAATAGCTGAACGTCTAATAGAGCCGCGTGTTTGCGGCGATGCCCTCCGAGGGTTGGATGAACACTATAGAATAAAGCTCCGGGCAGCGGGTTATCGTTTGGTGTATCGTGTTGACGATGCGCGGGTCGTCGTGACCGTTGTTGCGGTTGGGAAGCGAAACCGTAGCCAGGTGTACCTTGCGGCCAAGAAGAGGAGCGGGGATGAGTAATGGCCGGCCGTTTCGAAGCGAAGGCATCTGATGTAAGAAGAGATTTCGAAAGATTGGGAACGCCTAAAGCGCTCTGCGAGCACTATAAGACTACCAATAAGACCATGCGAAAATTCCTTGATGAACATAGCATAGAATTACCTAAGAGAGACCCTCCAGATACGCCACCGCGTCCGGATGCCTGTGACCCACATTTCTCCGTGCCATAACCCACGCTCCATGCTCCATTGCCTCGAACGGCGGCCGCTCGCCGGTTGCCTCGGTTATCCGCGGTCCCGCCGCGGCGCAGGGATGGCAGCGAGTGACCGGTGAGCCAGCCGCCAGTGCGCTTTTTCGCAACGGGGATGGAGCGAGGAGAGCGACGTGGGCCAGAGGGACCACAAACGCCAACCAAATTGGGTTACACCCGCGCAAAATGGGGTGTAACCCAATTTTCTTGCCATGCCGCGACGGCCTGATTTGCCCGCCATTCGAGGAAGTCGGCCAGCATGGCGTTGCACTCGCTCCAACCAGCGTGTGCCTGAGCGCTTTAGGCGCAGCCCGATACTGCCGACAGCCGGCCGCCACTACGCCGTTCCGACCTAGATGCCCCGGCCGCGGCACCCTTAGCACCGTATACGTCCAGGTCTGCTCACGAAATGGCAGCGGCGTACCTCCACCTTCGCATGCCTGTGCGGCCAGTTGAAAGGGCCCGGGCAACCGACCACTTTTGCCACCCGCCCCGGTGTCCACCCTAGCCTATCCGAATCGCCAATCCCGAGCCGCGCCTTCCAGGAGAATGGCCCTGGTTTCTCGGCCAAGAGCGGTTAGAGCGGTTGCGGCTGATTCCGAAAGCGATAGACTCCGTTCCAGACATCGGGAGTTAAAAAATGGGAATAACCTATCTGCACACTATGGTTCGGGTATCGGATCTGGAGAAATCCATGGCTTTCTATGAGCTTCTCGGGTTGAAGAAGACGCGCCGTATTGAGAATGAATCGGGGCGGTTTACACTTGTGTTCATGACTCCGCCGGGACAGGAGAACGCCCACGTCGAACTCACCCATAACTGGGATGGTGACGATGGACTTCCCTCGGACAGCCGCCATTTTGGCCACCTCGCATATTCGGTTGACAACATCTATGAGATGTGTGAGCATCTCCAGAACAACGGCGTGGCCATAAACCGACCGCCACGAGATGGGCACATGGCATTTGTACGTTCGCCTGACAATGTGTCCATCGAACTCCTGCAAGCAGGCGAGGCGCTGCCACCTGCCGAACCGTGGGCAAGTATGGAAAGTACCGGACATTGGTAAGATTGGCACTGGCGTTTTGGCTGATCGCCTCGCCAGCCACTGCTGAATGTAGACTGGCACTGCTTCTGGCACTTGATGTTTCTTCATCGGTCGACAGGATCGAGGACCGGTTGCAGCGCCAAGGCCTCGCCGATGCGTTGTCTTCGAAAGACGTGATTGACGCGGTCCTTTCCACTCCTGGAAAAACCGTGGCATTGAGTGTTTTTGAGTGGAGCGGACGCAATCAACAAGTCACTGTTCTCCCATGGCGTATCCTGGCCAGACCCGAAGACGTGTGGACCGCCGCAGCCGAAATCCGGACATCCAGGCGAAGCCATAGCGAGTATCCAACAGCGATCGGCTATGCCTTGGGTTTTGCTGCGATGGAATTTGAGAACGCACCTGCATGCCATCACAAGACGCTGGACGTCTCAGGCGACGGGATCAACAACGAGGGTTTCGAACCGCGACTTGCCTATAGGCACTTTCGATTCTCCGGCGTAACGGTGAACGGATTAACCATCGGAGGCAGAAGGGACGACCTCGCAGGCTACTACCGCCGCGAATTGATAAGGGGGCCCGGCGCCTTTGTCGAGGAAGCGCTCGGATTTAGGGACTTCGAAAGGGCGATGCGGCGTAAGCTCGTTCGTGAGTTACAGTCCATGGTCATCGGCGAAGCCTCGGGACAGACGTCGGAGGGGAGACCTGGTAACGGCTGACGCCAGACCATGGATCCGCACACCGTATGTGTGCCGGATCCGAGGGAGAGGCATTGTTTCGGATTCAGCCCAACCGCGACTCAATGGTCAGATCTATGTTGGAATTCAGCACAAGTCATGTGCGGCATCCACAAGCGACACCCACAGTGGCTGCTACATCGTCTGCAGCCATGTATTCGCTCTCATACCCAACGTGACCGGAACCAGATCGCGACAGAAGGCGATTCTACGGTGGGGCGACTCCATACCACTGACCGAAGCATTGGTCACGACCTACACCGAGACTCGGCAGTTCGCTGAGCCAGATGGAAACCGAAACCTGAACCAAAGCACCACGCCGATGCCTCAATCAGCGGCTACCCGACCTCCAGACAATCCAATGTGAAAACAGTTCCCGAGCCAAAGGCGAACCGGAAAATTCCCATGGGTGGCTGACCAATCTTGGCCGGAGATGCCCGCGCCAGACTCAGGTCTGTCCATTGAGGCAATACTGGCATCTGGCTGGCGGAACCACCGACGCCTAGCACGCACCGACATATGCGGCGATCTCTTCGATCAAACCGGAATACCGATCAGGCGAACGCGTCTGTCGAGTGATCCATGCGTAGAGTTCTTGATCACTTTCACACAGGAGAGTTTCATACAAATCGAGGGCGGACTGATCCATTGAAGCCAACCTGCCTGCGGCATAGCATCCAAGAATCAGATCCATCTCCTTGGTTCCGCGCCGTGTCGAACGCATATGCAGCCGCTTCCTGCGGGTTACCAACGTCTCTTCCGTCAAGACAGAGGCTTCAGTGCATTTCGCAATCGCTTCTCGAGAATGCCCAGACTATCGGCGGATTGCACAATAGTCCCTCGAATCTGCCTGATCTCCGTCAGTAGCCCGGAGATGTCGCCTTCAATTCCACTGTCCCCAGGCGCGGCGACCCCCTCGCCTTCGCCGCTAATGAGCCACATGAGCGATACATTGAGGACGCCGGCGAGCATCTGAAGCTTATTTGCCCGCGGCTCTGTTCGGTCTTCTTCCCAACCCTGGAGGGTGCGCAGCTTGACCCCGAGCTTCTTCGCAAGCTCGGACTGGGTGAGGCCCAACGCTTCCCGCCCTGCGAGCACGCGGTCTCCAAACGTCGCCGTAGCCTCCGAATACCAACCGTGTTCTGGATCAACATGGGTCATCACATTCCTCAACTTTGCGCCAGTTTAACAGGACCGGGCAGATTGAAACGGGTTGGTTCACAACCTAGAAGACGATGGACGAGGAATCCAGACGGAGACGGCTATGCCATTTCTTTCCGCGACACTTGATCGCGTGCAGCCTTCAGCCACCATTTCCATTTCGACCAAAGCAGCGGAAATGAAGGCCGCTGGGCACGATGTGCTCGACCTCAGCGCAGGTGAGCCGGACCTGGACACGCCGAAGAACATCAAGGACGCTGCCGTTGCGGCGATAAAAGCCGGAAAGACAAAATACACCGCTCCCGACGGAATGCCGGAGTTAAAGGAAGCCATCTGCGAAAAGTTCAGACGGGAGAACGGACTTGAATACGTCCCCGCCCAGGTCGCAGTAGGCACGGGTGGCAAACAGATATTGTACAACGCTCTGATGGCCACCCTGAACTCCGGCGACGAGGTCATCATTCCTGCGCCCTATTGGGTCAGTTATCCAGACATGGTGCTGCTGGCGGGAGGCACACCTTTCATCGCGGAAACGCATGTTGAGACCGGCTATAGGTTAACGCCAGATCAGCTTGAGAATGCGATCACCAAACGGACAAAATGGCTGATATTCAATTCGCCCGCGAACCCTACAGGAGCAGGCTATTCCCGCCAGGAACTCAAGGCGCTTACGGAAGTCCTGATGCGACATCCGCAGGTCTGGGTCATGACTGACGACATGTATGAACATATCACGTTCGATCACTTTGATTTCAGCACGCCAGCACAGGTCGAACCCAGACTGTACGAGCGGACATTGACAGTGAACGGCGTATCGAAAGCCTACGCCATGACTGGCTGGCGCATAGGATACGCGGGCGGTCCGCAGAAGTTGATTGCCGCAATGAGGAAAATCCAGTCGCAGTCCACCTCGAACCCTTGCACGATCAGCCAATGGGCAGCCTTAGAAGCGCTGCGGGGTCCACAGGAGTTCATCGCCCGAAATTGCGAGACTTTCCTGAGGCGTCGGGATCTAGTGGTCGGAATGCTAAACGATGCGAAGGGCGTCTTCTGTCCCAAGCCCGAGGGTGCGTTCTATGTCTATCCCATGATTGCGGACTGCATCGGTAAAACATGCGAATCAGGCACATTCATCGAAAGCGACGAGGGGTTCGCTAACGCACTTCTGGAGGAGAAAGGCGTTGCGGTCGTCTTCGGCGCGGCCTTTGGCCTCTCTCCCAATTTCCGTGTCAGCTACGCGACATCAGACAGTGATCTTCACGAAGCCTGCAGTCGCATCCAGGAATTCTGCGCAGGTCTGCGGTAGCTCCGCCCGAGACCATGGCCGGACCAGCGAACCGCGTCAGACGGGAACACGCGACACGCCATGCGTCCAGAACCGATGCGACATAAGTACCGATGCACAGAGAAGACCGATCACGAGTCCGAGCCAGACACCGACGCCATCCAAACCAATCCAAAAGCCAATGATGTAGCAGGAAGGAACGCCAACCAGCCAATAGGAAATCACCGCGTGTACCATCGGAACCTTGGTGTCCTGCAAACCTCTGAGCAAGCCAAGCGCGACAACCTGCCCGCCATCGACGAGTTGGAACAGTGCCGCCACGACCAGGAGCGACACCCCGATGGCCATGATCGCGGACCGGTCGGGATCGTCCGCGTCGAGAAACACTCCCAGCAACTGCTCAGGCAAGACCAGATAGATCACCATTGTCAGAAGGGCGAAGATCGCTGACACCGCCATCGTCACTTTTGCGCCATCCCTCAGAGACGTTCCATCCCTTCGCCCGACCGCCTGTCCAACCCGCACGGTTGCCGCCTGGCTGAGTCCGAGATGTACCACGAAGGTCATGGCCGCGAGCTGCGTAGCGATTCCATGCGCCGCGAGTGACAGCGTACCGACCCAGCCCATCATCAAGGCGGTTGCCGAAAACAGTCCGCTCTCAGCCAGGTTCGTGAGACCGATCGGCCAGCCTAGCTGGAAGACCCGCCGGAACCCCTCGGGATCAGGACGCCATAGACGGACGAACAGCCCGGATTCCGGGGTCGCCAGCGTGCAGTAGACCACCACGAAGAGAAGGCTTGCGAACTGTACGATCACTGAGGCAATCGCGGCACCTTGCAGCCCAAGTTCAGGTGCTCCGAAATTGCCGAATATCAAGGCGTAGTTAAGCAGACCATTCAGGATGGCGGCACAAACCGTTATCCACAGCACGACCTGGGTCCGCTCGAGTGCGGCAAGAAAGCTCTTCAGGACCATCACGATGAGCGAGGGTGCCATGCCAATGGAGAGAATCGCGAGATAATCCGACGCCAGTTCGGCGATCTGCGGTTCCTGGCCAAGTGCTATTAGGATAGGATCGGACCAGATCAGCAGCGGCACGACCGCAATGCCGTATAGTGCGGATATCCACATCCCCATTCTTGTTGCCCGCCGCACCTGGGTGGGATTTCGCTCAGCCGCCGCCGATGCCACCATTGGAAGCACGGCGAAAGCGAAACCGGAACCCATGATGAACAATACGAACGCGAAGGACCAGCCCAGCGTGCCCGCGGCCAACGCCTCTACACTGTATCTCCCGAGCATAATGTTGTCAGTAACGCCAATGGCGATCTGGGCCAGATGACTGCCGACAAGCGGCAGGCCAAGTGCCAGAAGCGCGGCGGCGTGGCCCACATATGTCTGGCGACCGTCCATTTTGGCCAGTTATGGCAGAAACAGGGTCCCTGCAACCGCATTCAGAATGGCCACGGCAGCAAGCCTGACGCAAGTCACCCCGGAACAGGAACATCCCCGTTTGGTTCGAACCGATTGCGCCATGGGTCAGCGAACTCGGCATCATGATCCAGACGTTCATGCGCGGCCTCGGATAGCCGGGCCGGAATTCGTCGAATTCTGACACCTGTCTTGAGTGGACCGCTACTACCCATTTGCGAGCGATTGAATTTCACATGATCGGACCTTCTGCAAAGAAGTGCCTACCTAGCCCTGATCCAACCATCCGCAGAATGCCATGTCGAAATCGAGAAGCATCAGATTCGATAGTGATCGGCCTTCGACCCGCGACAGTTCCTCCAATCCCAGAATGGTCGCAGGAATGGTTATCCCCATGCGAAGTGCAGTTTGGCGATCCACTCCAACGTCGCGGACCAGGCGCACCACGGCTTCGGATAGTGTCAGATGCGCACCGGCAAGGGTTCCATCCGACCTCACCAAGCGTCCACGTTCCAGCTTCACTTTACGGCCGTAGAGCAAAAAACTGTCAGGTCCACCGACAGTCGGCATCGCATCGGAAACCAGAAACATGCGATCAGGCACGGGGCGGGCGCGGAGCGCCAGACCAATCATCTCGTCAGACACATGGATTCCGTCAACGATAAGTCCCGCGTAGACGTCGCGATTGATCGCGGCGCCAACCACTCCAGGTTTACGACCCTGCATCTGGGACATGGCGTTGAAGAGATGCGTGACGCAAATGGCACCTGCGTCGAACGCTTTGTGAGTGTCCTCAGCTGACGCGTCAGAGTGGCCGATCGATACCACCGACCCAGTCTCGGCAAGCTGACTGATCTGATTGGGTGTTGTCGCTTCCGGCGCAACTGTAATCAGGACGGGAACGTTGGCATCTCGTAGGCGGCGAACCTGGTCAAATGTCACGTCGTCCATGAATCGAACAAACCTCTCGTCATGAGCGCCGCGACGGGCAACTGAGATGTGCGGTCCTTCAATATGTAGACCGAGGACACCGGGGCAGCCGATCGAATCCAGCACCGCCTGCACCGCGGCTTCCAGCACTTCCGGCGCATCCGTAATGACTGTGGGCAGGATACCGCCAGTTCCGAACCGCCGATGTGTTGCAGCGATCCGCTCCATAGCCTCGGCAGTCGGCTGTGCATTGACCAGCGCACCACCGCCGCCGTTGACCTGAAGGTCAACGTATCCAGGCGCGACTATCCCCTTGAGTCGCCTTCCGAAGGTAGATGCAGCACATTCAGCAACCAAGGTGACGCGTCCATCGTCCACCTTTAGCGCAACCCCCTTCCTTAGCTCGCCGCGGTCAAATACCGCTTGCGGGAGGAGCCAGCCTTCATGCATCGATTGCTCCTGTCTGAAATGAACGTGATGTGTAACTGTTGACACCTTGGAGTAGCCCGCGCACCCGTCGCGCCAGCGCCGTCAATAGAATCCGCTGGTTTGAGCTGAACGGACAATGTCTCGCGGCAGCCTTCCAAAGATTGCGAAGGGGCGAAAACCCTGCTGAACATTCTCGATCCTCATCGAAACCTATGGCGCAGATCACCTTGCATCTCCTGCCACGCCGAAAACGCGGCTCCCCGAGTTCCACTGGCATTCCCACCTTCCGCCAATAAAATCGGCGGTGAGCCAAACCCCGCGATCTGTGCCCTTGAGAGCGGCTGTGAAATCTCATCCGTGATTCCGGCAGCCTGACTCAAACCGCCCCCCAATACAATCGCATCTGGATCCACTGTGTGCACCAAGCATAGCAGCAATTCTCCAATCAGTTCGAGCCAAACGTCCCAAACCCCAATTGCGTCGTTGTCGCTCGCTCTCCGCGCCACGAGGTCTTCAGGCGACCACTCACGGCCAGTTAGACGCCGGGCCAACCGCGTCAACCCTGGCCCCGAGACATAGGATTCAATACAACCCGTCCTACCGCATCCACAGCGATGGACCGGAAGACCGTGGCGGGCCACAACCGACGCGGAGGCGGCAATATGGCCGAATTCGCCCCCCGTACCTACCGGACCGCGCCTCAATGAGCCACCAACAGCAACGCCGCCGCCAACGCCCGTCCCAAGAACAAGCGCCAAAACCACATTGTGGTTCCGCCCAGCCCCAAACACAGCTTCAGAAAGCGCAAACGCCCGGCCGTCATTCGCAAAGGTGACCCGGTGGCCCGCAGACCTCTCGATGTCACCAGGAAATGGTCGGCCTGCGGCGACTAGATTTGCGGCCGTGAACGTTCCGTCTGCATTCACAAGTCCTGCGACGCCGATCCCAATGGGAATTGGAGCGCCTGCCACTTCCAACGCGTAACGGATCTGGTCCGCAACCAGTTGCAGCAGCGCATCATATTCCGTCGGGGTATTCGCCCGAATCCGATGAATTCCGTTCCAGGATTCGTCAAAGACCTGCAATTCACTCCTTGTCCCCCCCAAATCGATGCCTGCCGCGATCATGGTGTCCGGATCTTCGGCCGCTGCGCTGCCAACAGCTGGCAGCCCCGACACACCATCAATTTGACAGTTCCCGCATCATTGGCGGATCTGCGCTGCGACTGCGACGAGCGTCGAACATGACCGTGGACAATGCGCGAGGTAAATGGAGCGGGGTCACCTGTTGCTCCTCCCGCATCTTCGGGAACCGCCGACACGGCCCTCGGTTTGCCAACCTAACCAAAGCCGCCTCATCAGTCGCCTGTTCTGACAAACACGGGTCACTTCGGAACCATGATGCGGCGACGGCTCGACACATAGGCGATCGCCAGACCAAGACCGGCAAGTCCCGCATTTATCAGCCAGAAGCCCGCGCCCTGCGCCGGAACAAACGCGGTCTGCAGGCCGACGTTCAGGTGGAGGAACGGCGATGTGGTGATGAACCCGGCACTCCATTCCGGCATGACGTCCAGCGGGATTAACACACCCGACGACAGCAGGGCGAAGACGTTCAGGACGTTGGCCAGCGAGATGGCCGTGGTTGCGTTTTTTGACAATGCGACCAACGGCAGCACAAGGGCGAAGCAGAAAAGGGATGTCACGAGGATGGTCACACAGACCTGCAGGATGACCAGTGGTGTCGCTCGCACCTCTATGCCCAGCACCGCAAAGGAGCCGAGGACAAACACAACGCTGAACCCGGAAATGACCACAATCCTCGAGATCAGGATGGCACCGACAACACTGAACACCGACTGCGGGAGAAAGAGATACGGGATCAGTGCACGATGCGCTCGCATTTCACCCATCGCCTGCCCCATGCCGAACAGGGCGGTCGACGCAATGGTCAGCGACACCAGACCGACGGTTGTCCGGAAGCTGTAGCTTTCGGTGAAGGACGCCACCGGGACACCTGGGTCAAAGACCATCGCAAGGAAGACCAGCATCGCGACCGGGTAGGCCAATGTCCAGAACATGGCCATCCGGTTCGAAAGGTAGGATTTGAGCTCAAACAGGATCAGGGCGTACATTCGGTCGCCTTCCTCGCATTGATCCACGCCATCATGTCCTCGGGCCTGATCCCGCGCAGGATAGAGCGTTGACCGATCCCGGGGTCCAGCGTCCCGAGAAGCCTGGCGAAGCCCGCTTCGTCCCCGAACAGCAACAGCCTGCCGGTACCATTGAGGCACCGCGCGTTGCCCAGTCCGGAAATGTTCCCAACCTCCGCCTCGGACAGACCGCCGATATGGACCTCAAGAACACTTTCGCCAAGAAAGCGATCCACAAAGGCCGATTTTCGCCCTGCATAGGCGATTTCGCCGGACTTCAGGAACACCACGTCCCCGGCGCGGTCCACGGTCATGGCGTCATGGGTGGCGGCGACCGTTGCCCAACCCATTCTCGACCGCTCATCCAAACGGTCCAGCACGGCGTCCATTCCCTGCGCATCCAGACCGGCTTCCGGTTCGTCCAGAAAGGCGACTTCGGGATCGTGCGCCAAGGCGAAATACAGGGACAGGCGCTTTTTCTGACCGCCGGACGTTCTTGCATAGGCGCTGCCCAGCACCTTTGTCAGGTCGAACATGTCAAGAAGGTCGACATTCGTCGGCACGCCATAGGCGCCGCTGTGCAGGCGAACCACGTCACGCACCCTGACCCCTTCGCAGAAGCTGTGCGCCTGCGTGCTGACACCGATCCGCCGCTTGATGTGGCCTGGCAGGTCAAGGCGGTCGCTGCCGAGAACGGACCGCCGCACGGCATAATCCGTGCGGATGCCCAGCACCGCCTCCAGCAGGGTTGTCTTGCCGCTCCCGTTCTGCCCCAGAAGAACCGTAAAGCGCCCCTGATGGAACGAAACGGGATCATCCGGGACGGTCAGGGTGATCCCCGACCCGCTGGTCTGCCTGACCGACCGCACGATGACGGGAGGTGTGACCGAGGTCATGTCTGGACCTCACGCAAAGCCTCTGACATCTGCTGCCCACCCGCTCCATGCCGGGCAATGTCGCCAAATCGAGCGTCACGCCCGAAACTGCGCGGACGTTCGACGTGGACGTTCGAGGCCGTGTTGACATCCCACACGAGCGTCGCGTCATCTTTCCGGGCACGGTTCACGGCGCACACGAAGCCTGTCCACCTGCGCAACTGGATGGCGGGAGATGGATCGATGATGACTATTGCATTCCTCATTTACGACAAGCTCATCGGAAAGCCGATCAGCGGCAAGTTGAATAGCCCCAAGGGGCGGCCCAACCCCCTGCGGCTGTGGACCGGGAAGAAGGCACCGCCGTCGGCCGTGATCCGGGTGAGTGGCACCCAAGAGCTTCGGTTCAACCAAACACGCCCAGACGGGGGTTGTCCAGTCAGAAAAAAGGCACCGCGGAGATATCCGAAACGTTCGCCGGAGAAACAGGCCACAGACGCTCTTGGTTTTGCACTTCTCAATGGAACAGGGCCGACAAGAATATGATGTGGTCATCATACCTACCGCTTTGAGCAACCAAACCATTGCCAGTGTTGGTTTGGATGTCCTTGTCTAAGCGAACCAAATCCGGTGTTTCGACGGATTGATCCGGGCCAGCAACCCCCGTTTTTGCCAATCACCCACGAAAGCGGCAGCAGATATAGCGCTTGCCGAATCGGAGCAGCCAACCTAAGGCCGATGCGGCATCGGGATCTGGTGGGATAGCGAATGACGCCAGGAGAGTTCATCACAAAGTGGCGTGCGTCCGAGTTGAAGGAACGCTCTGCGGCGCAGGAACACTTCATCGACCTATGCCATCTGCTTGGAGAGCCGACACCAGCTGAGGCTGACCCGACAGGCGAGCGCTACTGCTTCGAGCGCGGCGCACGCAAGGAAACCGGCGGCGATGGTTGGGCTGATGTATGGAAACGCGGCTGCTTCGCTTGGGAATACAAGGGAAAGCACGCCAACCTCGATTCGGCTTTCAACCAATTGCGCCAGTACGCGCTAGCGTTGGAGAATCCACCACTGCTGGTCGTCTCCGACATGGTGCGGTTCCGCATCCGCACCAACTGGACGAACAGCGTGAGCGAGACGCATGAATTTACTCTCGACGATCTCGCTGACGGCGCGGTCCGCGACAGGCTCAAGTGGGCGATGTCGGATCCGGAGCGTCTGCGTCCGGGCGAGACGAGACAGACAGTGACGGAGCGCGCGGCGGCGACCTTCGCCAAGCTGTCACAGGACCTGCGTGAGCAGGGGCATGATCCGCAGACGGTGGCGCATTTCGTGAACCGGCTGGTGTTCTGCATGTTCGCCGAGGATGTCGGCCTGCTGCCCGGCAAAATGTTCACCGAAATGCTTGAACTCGCGCGAATCAGGCCGAGAAAATTCGCGGACTACGCCAAGCTGTTGTTCGGCGCAATGGCCACGGGCGGCGATGTCGGCTTCAAACAGGTGTCATGGTTCAACGGCGGACTTTTCGATGACGATACGGCACTGCCCCTCGACCGGGAAGGCGTAGAGACGGCGTTAGGTGCGGCGGCGCTTGACTGGTCGGAGATCGACCCCTCGATCCTCGGCACACTGTTCGAACGCGGCCTCGACCCGGACAAGCGCTCGCAGCTGGGTGCGCACTACACCGACCGCGACAAGATCATGCGGATCATTGAACCGGTTGTTGTCGATCCGTTACTCGCGGAGTGGGAAACAGCGAAGGCTGGGGTCGCCGCCAAGATGGAGCTTGCGGCCGCGGCAGGGCCGTCGTCGGCACGGAAACGGCGGCAGCGCCAAGCGGAAGAAGCGCTGCGCACCTTTCTCGAACGGCTGCGGAAATTCACCGTCCTCGATCCCGCGTGCGGATCGGGGAACTTTCTCTATCTTGCGCTACACGCGCTCAAGGACATCGAACACCGGGTCCAGCTCGAAGCGGAGGCGCTGGGTCTGCCGCGAGGGTTTCCTGCGGTCGGCCCGACGAACGTGAAGGGCATCGAGATCAACGACTACGCGGCCGAGCTGGCCCGTGTTTCTGTATGGATCGGCGAAATCCAGTGGATGCGGCGCAACGGCTTTGGGGCTTCGACCGATCCGATTCTCGATCCGCTCGAAAACATCGAATGCCGCGACGCGATCCTCACGCCTGACGGCGACGAACCTGACTGGCCGGACACCGATGTCGTGATCGGCAACCCGCCGTTTCTTGGCGGCAAGCTACTGATCACCGAACTGGGCGAGGATTACGTGTCGCGGATGTTCGAAGCATGGCGGGACCGCGTGCCTCGCGAGGCCGATCTCGTCTGCTACTGGTTCGTGAAGGCGGGCGAGCAGGTGGCGGCAGGCAAGGCGATGCGCGTCGGACTCGTCGCGACGAATTCGATACGCGGCGGCGCGAACCGTCGGGCCTTGCAGGCAGCGACCGATGATCGCCCGATATTCGACGCTTGGTCCGATGAGCCATGGGTGATCGACGGCGCGGCGGTGCGCGTGTCGCTGGTCTGCTTTTCGGGTGCGGACGACGCATACAGGCCGACAACCTGTCTGAACGGGCAGCCTGTGGACGAAGTCCATTCGGACCTGACGGCCAGACGCGGTAGGATCGGAATCGACCTGACCGCAGCCACGCCTATCCAAACGAACTTGGGAATCGCATTCATGGGCGACACCAAGGGCGGTCCCTTCGACATACCGGGCGATCTCGCGCGGGAGTGGCTCCGCCTTCCGGCCAACCCAAACGGCCGCAACAATTCCGATGTTCTCAAGCCTTGGTTCAACGGCATGGACATCACCCGCCGCCCGGCAGGCAAATGGATCGTCGATTTCGGGATGGCGACCACAGATAAGGATGCGGCCCTATACCAAGAGCCTTTCCGTTTGATGCGAGAAAGAGTTAGACCAAAGTGGGAACAACAAAGTGCGTCTGGAAGACGTGATCAGTGGTTTCTGCACCATCGTCCGCGACCGAACATGTGGCGGGCACTCGACGGCCTGTCGCGCTACATCGCAACTCCACGGGTCGCCAAGCACCGATTGTTTGTCTGGCTTGATGCCAGAATTTGTCCTGACAGTGCTGTAATCGCAATTGCCCGCCAAGATGACACGAGCTTCGGCATCCTGCACAGCCGCTTTCACGAAGCCTGGTCGCTCCGTCTCGGCACCAGCTTGGAAGACCGCCCACGCTACACCCCGACCACAACCTTCGCGACTTTCCCATTCCCGGATGGCCTCTCGCCGGACATTCCCGCCGCCGACTACGCGGACGACCCGCGCTCCGTCGCCATCGCCGGAGCCGCCTGCAGGCTAGTGGAGCTGCGCGACCGCTGGCTCAACCCGCCCGAATGGGTGGAATGGGCCGACGAACCGGTACCAGGCTACCCGCAACGCCCGGTCGCCCGCGACGAAGCGGCGGCTGAGCAACTGAAGTCGCGCACACTGACCAACCTCTACAACACCCGTCCTCGGTGGCTCGCAAATGCCCACGCCGCACTCGACGACGCCGTTGCAGCGGCGTATGGCTGGGATGCAGAGATTGAGAAGGACGCAGCACTGACCGCTCTCCTGGCCCTTAACAGTAACCGAAGGTAGACGCTTTGTCCGGCCCAGACCGGCTTCCGTTTGGGCATGACTGGAGAGTTCGGGAACCCGTCCTCCTGATCGGTCGCAGAAAGTCACGCCCGCTCGGTGCGCGGCGGCATCCCTTAAGTGCACCGTCGGCATGCCGCCCATGTCCTGGGTGCCTGACAGCATCCTGTTGATGTCCCGCAGGTTCAGCCGCCAGCGCCGTCTGGCCCGCCCCACGGCCTCGACCACCGCCTCCGCCGCCTGCTCGAAGGTCGTGCTGCGCGGAGAAGGCGGATCACTTCCCTCACTGCGGGAAGAATGGCCGGTGTTGAACTTCGGAATGGAAGTAGGTCTGCAAATTTAAGCCTGTTGCGGCAACAGCGAGCCTGGGAATCTTCCAATGCACGTTGGGGCGTAGACCACGGTAGTGTCCCGCACGGCCACCCAAAGTCTGAGAACCGCCTCTGAAGCTCCGTCATTTCGCCCTGACGCCTCAGCCCGGCGTCGCTGGCTTCATCATGCCCATCGCAGCGCCGGTCGGATCCTGCAGAATCGCAATTCGGCCGGTATCCGGCACTTCGAATGGCTCGCGAAGCACGACTCCTCCAGCAGACCTGGTGGCAGCCACCGCCGCATCGAGATCATCAACCGCGAAATAGCTGAACCAGTGTGCCGGCACTCCATCAAGGTGGGTCATTGCAGACATATCCATCATGCCAGCGATCGGCCGATCTCCTATCTTGGCAAGATAATAGGTGCCTTCGCCATCCATCATCTCCATCGTCTCGAAGCTCCATCCGCAGACGTCGCTGTAGTAGCTGATCGCCGCGTCAACGTCGCGGGTCATCAGTTCGGTCCACCAGACCATCCCATGCGTGTCCGACATCTTTCCACCTCTTGCATTGGCGCGTGTGGTTTCAATGAATCAACACAGCCGAATCACTGCGTCAGGTCTTCCAATTTCCCTCAGTTTACGCTCCTGTCAAGTTGGTGACCAAAGTTAAGGAAGTTCCCGGATGCCCATAAAGGCCTGTGTCTTCGATGCCTATGGTACGCTTTTCGACGTCGCGGCCGCCGCACGCGAAGCTGCTGCGGAACCGGGAGGCGGAACCCTCTCAGTTGTTTGGCGAAAGGTCGCTGCTGACTGGCGGGCAAAGCAATTGCAGTATACATGGTTGCGCACAGTGGCCGATGCCCATGCCGATTTCTGGACGGTCACCAAGGACGCGCTTGACTGGGCGCTTGAGGCGTCGGACCTAGACGATCCGGAACTTCGGGAGCGGTTGTTGGCTCTATATTTCAGACTTTCAGCATATCCGGAAGTTCCAACGACCCTGGCCAAAATCCGGAATGCGGGACTGACCACAGCCATCCTGTCAAACGGCGAACCCCGGATGCTGAACGGCGCAGTTGAAAGCGCGGGACTCAATGACCTGCTCGACGGAGTCCTGAGTGCCGAGGAGATCGGGACCTTCAAGCCGCACCGAAGCGTCTACGAATTGGTTGGCCAGCACTTCGGCACGCGACGGGAGGAGGTTCTGTTCGTGTCGTCGAATGGATGGGACGCCGCCCACGCGGCCGGGTTTGGATTCCGGTCGGTTTGGGTCAACCGCGCTGGCGAACCAATGGAACGGCTACCATGGAAGCCGGAACGGGTGCTGCCGGACCTTTCGGAAATCCCAGACATGGCAGGTGGGGCATGATACGGAAATTCAAGACACACGACGGTTTGACACTGGCGTTCCGGGATGAAGGCGAGGGCCTTCCACTTCTATGCCTGGCAGGCCTCACCCGAAACTCCCTCGACTTTGACTACCTTGCACCACATCTTTCGGATGTTCGCCTGATTCGGTTGGACAACCGAGGTAGAGGGAAATCTGAATGGGCCGATCCGTCCACATATACAGTTCCTGTCGAGGCCCAGGATGTGTTGGCGCTGCTGGATCACCTGGATGTGAAAGCCGCGGCGGTCCTGGGCACTTCCCGAGGAGGACTGATTGCCATGACACTGGCCGTCTTCTCGAAACACCGGCTGCTTGGCGTATGCCTGAATGACATCGGACCAGTGATCGAGAAGGACGGACTTGAGGAAATCCGTACTTATATTGGGAAAAAACCGCCAAGTGTATCCTTCCACGAATTGGCGATGAGCAGCGCTAGGCGGATGAGCGGCTTCGAGAACGTCCCGGTAGACCGCTGGAGGGATGAAGCCATGAGGCGCTATACCGTGACCGGTACCGGCATCATCATCAACTATGATCCTGACCTCGCCCGGATATTCGATGATCCGCCTGACGGGAGCCCAGTACCCACTCCTGATTTCTGGCCAATGTTCGACGCCTTGGAGGACCTGCCGCTTGCGCTGATTCGGGGCGTGAACTCCAATCTCCTGTCACGTGCGACAGCCACCGAAATGGGCCGCCGTCGTCCCGACATGATCCATGCAGAGGTTCCTGACCGGGGCCATGTCCCTTTCCTGGACGAACCGGAATCACTCGACGCCATCCACGCCTGGCTAGCGAAAATCACATGAACTTCGGGTTGATTGAAGCCGCTGAAGGACGGCTGCGAGGACAGGCGCGCCGCACACCGATGCTGCATTCACCACTTCTGGATCGTATCGCCGGACGTCGCGTTCTGGTTAAGGCCGAGTGCCTTCAGCGTACGGGGAGTTTCAAGTTCCGCGGCGGTTGGTCGGCGGTCTCGGCTCTGTCTCCCGAAATGCGTTCAAAAGGTGTGATCGCGTTCTCGAGCGGCAATCACGCACAGGGAGTCGCTCTCGCGGCAATGAGTCACGGAATTCCGGCTGTGATCGTCATGCCCGACGACGCCCCGAAGCTGAAGATCGAAAACACCCGCGCCTTCGGAGCCGAAGTGCTGCTGTATGACCGAGCGGGAGGGGAAAGCCGCCACGCAATAGGCACCGCACTCGCCGAGGAACGTCGTCTAACGCTCATCCGCCCGTTTGACGAACCGCTCGTGATCGCTGGACAGGGAACGGTTGGATTGGAGATCGCCGAACAGGCTGAAGAATTCGGCGTTAGTTGTGCCGACGTGTTGGTTTGCTGCGGCGGTGGCGGGCTGATTGGCGGCATCGCACTGGCATTGGAAGCAGTGGCCCCAGGTCTGCGGCCACGCCCTGTGGAGCCGCAGGGATTTGACGACGTCGCCAGATCATTGGCATCCGGGAGAATTGAACGCAATGAGAATGTGACTGGATCGATCTGCGACGCGATTCTCACTGAATCACCCGGCGAGGTCACGTTTCCAATCCTAAGGAGACTCTGTGGTCCCGGTCTTGCCGTCAGTGATGACGAATGCCTCCGAGCCATGGCCGCTGCATTCTGCCGCCTGAAGATCGTTGTTGAGCCAGGTGGTGCGGCCGCGCTGGCCGCCGCCCTTTATCACCGAGAGGATATAGAGGGCGAAGCAGTGGTCGTCGTGGCAACTGGCGGCAACGTCGGAACTCAACTGTTCATCAATGCGCTCAAGACTTACGGCGACGGGGAATGACGCGCTCGGCTGCTGCCCTTCTCCGGCTCCGCTTCCACTTCACCTTCGCTCCGCAGGAACTAACGGACTTCGAATCCTGAATCCCCTACAGTCTCGCGATTCTGTTCCTGATCGGTTCCGGATTTGCTGGACGTAGAGTGGAGTTCAAGACCAGTCTGCGATCGTGGTTGCGTCCTTTGCTCCGCTGTAGGCCGCAGGGTCCAGGCGTGCTACCGGAGATGCCAATGGGACATAATCGGCGCCCCAGTTTACCTGTTCGGCAGCCCGGGAATTGTTGACGCTGCAAACCATTTCTGCGACTCTTGCGGTCAGGAGGAACCCGCATGCGTACCCAGGTCTGCATCATTGGCGGCGGCCCAGCAGGTTTGCTGCTCTCGCAGCTGTTGCATCTGAAGGGAATCGACACGATTCTGCTGGAACGACGCACACGAGACCACGTACTCGGCCGCATTCGGGCAGGTGTACTTGAACTGGGCACCGTAAGGCTTCTGCGAATGGCCGGAGTCTGTGCCAGAATGGACCGCGACGGCATCCCCCACGAAGGCGTTTCCATCGCTTCCGGGGATCGGGAGTTCCGTATAGATTTCAAACGGCGCACTGGCAAAACGGTCATGATCTGGGGCCAGACCGAAATGACCGCCGACCTCTACAACGCACGCGATGAGTGGGATGCACCGACCTTCTACGGAGTGCAGGCCGTCAATCCGCAGCAGGTCGACACCGATTCTCCGTTCGTCACGTTCATTCATGACGGTGGAGTGCGTCGGATCGATTGCGATTTCGTCGCCGGCTGCGACGGGTTTCACGGAGTCTGCCGCAAGGCGGTACCAGAAGGAAAGCGCCGCGAATACGAGCGAACCTACCCATTTGGCTGGCTTGGCGTGCTCAGTGAGACGCCACCGGTCAGCAAGGAACTTATCTACTCCGCCCATCCGCGTGGTTTCGCGCTCTGTTCCATGCGGAACAAGGGCCTTTCCCGCTATTATCTGCAATGCCCTTCGAAGGACAGGGTTGAGGACTGGTCTGATGAAGCCTTCTGGGACGAGTTGAAGCGACGTATTCCCGAGAGAGCGGCCGATACACTCGAAACCGGGCCGAGCATCGAGAAATCCGTCGCTCCCATGCGGAGCTTTTTCTGCGACCCGATGAGTTGGGGACGGCTTTTCCTGGCTGGGGACGCCGCCCATATTGTGCCACCAACTGGTGCGAAGGGCCTGAATCTTGCCGCATCGGATGTCCACTATCTCTATCACGCGCTGCTGCGCCATTATTTCGACCGGGACAGCCATGACCTCTCGGAATACTCGTCCAAGGCACTTGCACGTGTTATGAAAGCGATGAGGTTTGCCTGGTGGTTCACCAACACAATGCATCTCTTGCCTGACCAACCTGAGTTCGACAGGCGGATGCAGGAAGCCGAGATAGAATTCATTGAAGGCTCCGACGCAGCGCAGACAATGTTAGCCGAGAATTACGTCGGGCTACCCTATTGACGGAGGGAGTTTATGCGAACCGCCGACCTTGGAACAGTTCAGATCAATTACCGCGAGGATGGTGACCCCGGGAGTGCGCCGGTTGTATTCTCAAATTCCCTCGGGACCGACTATAGATTGTGGGATGCGGTCGTACCTCTCCTGCCGGAGAACCTCCGGATCATCCGGTACGACAAGCGGGGCCATGGGCTTAGTTCATGCCCTGCCCCTCCTTATTCAATGCACTCGCTGATATCCGATGCCGAACTCCTGCTTGATCATCTTGGTGTGAAGGACTGCCTGTTCGTCGGTCTATCGATAGGTGGCATGACAGCTCAGGGCCTGGCCGCAAGGCGGCCGGATCTTGTCCGAGCAATGGTGATCTCGAACACCGCTGCGAGGATCGGAACAGCCGACATCTGGCAGGACCGCATTGACACCGCGCAACGTGGCGGAATCGAGGAACTCGGTGATGGCGTGATGGAGCGCTGGTTTTCGAAGGAGTTCCGTTCAACACCGGACCTATCAACCTGGCGAAATATGCTGGTGCGCCAGCCAACCGATGGCTATGTTGGCTGTTCCGCAGCGATCCGGGACACCGACCTCCATTCTGCGACCAGTGGACTGACGCTCCCCACCCTCGCCATCGCAGGTGATGTCGATGGTTCAACTCCTGCGGATCTCGTGCGTGAGACTGCGGCCCTCATCAAGGGAAGCAGGTTCCACCTCATCCGCGGAGCGGGCCATCTACCCTGCGTGGAGAAGCCTGAGGAATACGCCCGCGTCCTATCGGAGTTCATCAAGGAGACTGGCCATGCATAGTTCCGCGCAGTGCATCCGTGCCGATTGTCTGTGCGCACGGTCAACCACCACCTGCAGGAGTTCCACACGGTGACGTCCCGCTATGAACTGGGCATGGCAACCCGCCGTCGCATTCTGGGTGACGCCCATGTGGAGCGGGCTGAAGCCACGAAGTCGGAATTCGACGAGCCGTTTCAGGATCTCATCACAGAATCCGCTTGGGGAACGCTTTGGTCAAGCGATCGAATCTCACCACGCGAGCGTTCGATGCTGACACTTGCCTTGCTCGCCGCAGCCGGAAACACTGAGGAAATTCCAATGCATATCCGCGCCACATACAGAACAGGCGCATCGAAGTCCGATGTAATGGAGGCTCTGATGCATGTTGCCGTCTACGCGGGCGTGCCACGCGCCAATACCGCGATCCGGATCGCCAAACAGACCTACGCGGAAATGGAGGAAGCGCATGCGCAAGGAACTGACTGATCTCGGCCCGCTGGTCGCGCGCAACCGGGCGATTCACCCCCGGGCATTCGATGCCGATTACAAAACGGCCGTTACCAGATCTCCGCGTTTTCCGCTTCTATCGCTGGACTCCACCATCACAGAGGAAACCGGCCCTCTGTTTGGCGAGGACATTTTGGGTCCGCTGGATAGCAACCTGATCCTGAACTACAGTCAGGGAGAGGCCCCGGCCGTTGGCGAGCGCATCCGTGTACACGGCAGGGTACTGGATGAGAACGGCCGACCAGTTCCGAAGACCCTCATCGAAATCTGGCAAGCCAACGCTGGAGGAAGGTACCGGCATGTCAAGGACACCTACTTCGCGCCACTTGACCCGAACTTCGGCGGTTGTGGACGAACCATGACCGATGAGGATGGCGCTTACGAGTTCCTCACTATCCGGCCCGGTGCCTATCCCTGGCCGAACCGGGTCAACGACTGGCGTCCAATGCACATCCATTTCTCCATCTTCGGCACCGGCTTTGGGCAAAGGCTCATCTCCCAGATGTACTTTGAGGGCGACCCGCTGATCGCCCATTGTCCCATCGCCAACACCATCAAGGACCGTGGTCAGCTCGACCGGCTCATCGCGCCGCTGGACTTGCAGGGTTCGCGTTCCATGGACTACCTGGCCTATCAATATGACATTGTACTCAGGGGCCACAGACAAACCATGTTTGAAAACCGGCCGGAGGGATTGTAGATGGTACAGCAACTTCGTCGGCTTGTGGAAACGCCCAGCCAGACTGCAGGCCCCTATGTTCACATCGGCTGCATTCCAACATTCACAGGAATAAATGGAGTCTACCCGGAAGACCTCGGGCTTCGTGCGGTTGAAGAGGGGGCGGCAGGAGAGACCATCACGATTACAGGAAGCATGCATGATGGAACGGGATGGGCCTTTCGCGACGCGATGGTCGAGAGCTGGCAGGCGGACGCGAACGGGCTGTACCCTGGCCAGCCAGGAGCCGATCCGAACGTCAACGGCTTCTGCCGTTTTGCTGCCGATGGCCAGAGTGGCGAATTCAACCTGCGAACGATCAAGCCCGGCCGAACCAAGCTGCGCGACGGACGGAAACAGGCACCACACGTCGCACTTTGGATCACCGCCCGCGGAATCAATGTCGGCCTGCAGACGCGAATCTACTTCGATGATGAGGACAACAGCCAAGATCCCGTCCTGAACGCCATCGAACAGAAGCACCGGATCGACACGCTCATCGCGAAGAGGACCGGCGCGGGACTATATCGGTTCGACATCTTTCTGCAAGGTACCAATGAGACAGTGTTTCTGGACATGTGACTTGGAATGGCGAACGGGAGTGTCAGATGGTGGAGAGGACTCATCATGACGTTTGATCCCGCAAGCCCATCGCCCCAACTTACCCTAGGGCCTGTTGAAATTGGAGTTGCAGCGCGATGCAGCCCAGTGCTGTTTCCGCCGCAAGGCACGCCGGAAAGGCGGCACAGGCAACATGAGCGAGCGGAAACATAAACGTGGACAGCACGGTGCTGACCGATGCCATATGGGCGCGGACCGGGAACATTCTGTCCGGCAGGGCGACCGCTCCCGGCGTCACCTTGGCGGACGATCCTCGCTCTGTCAAGGCCATGCTGTGTCGGCCGGACGGAATCGCCTTGGCGCGATCTGCCGGAGCGCTAACGACGGGAGTACGACCGGGACAGATTCGGATGGCGGCACCGAACCGGGGGGTTCTTCGCGGGAACCGGGAAGTTTCCGGCGGTCGCGGCACGCTGCGACAGCTCGGCCACGAGCTTCGCGGCGGGATTTCATCCCGTGGTGAACATGGCGGCGACATCATGATTGTCCACTGACCCCAGATCAGGAGGTTCCATGTCCAACCCTTGCATTATCTGTGTTGCGATCACTGGGTCTGTTCCACAGAAGTCAGACAATCCAGCAGTTCCAATCACCATAACGGAGCAAATCGAATCCACCCAGGAAGCCTTTGAGGCGGGTGCCGCGATCTGCCACGCGCATGTTCGGAACGACGACGGTAGCCCAAGTTCCGATCCCGACCGATTTGCGCTTCTGAAGGAAGGAATCGAGAAGAACTGTCCTGGAATGATCATCCAGTTCTCAACCGGTGGACGCTCCGGGGCAGGACAGGAGCGGGGCGGGATGCTTCCGCTGGGTCCCGAGATGGCGTCGCTCACTGTCGGGTCGAACAACTTTCCAGCCGGGTCTACGAGAATCCGCCGGATCTGGTGGATTGGCTAGCGCACAGAATGCTGGAATTTGAAATAAAGCCGGAAATCGAGGCGTTTGATCTCAGTCACATCGTGCAGGCGGCGCGCATGGCTAACGAGGGAAAGCTCAAGAGGCCGCTCTACGTTCAATTCGTCATGGGCGTCAGGAACGCAATGCCGGTCGACAGGCCAATATTCGAGTTCTACATCGAAACGCTGGATCGACTTGCTCCGGACGCCACCTGGTGTGCGGCGGGTATCGGCGCGGGACAGATTCTGGTGAACGAATGGTGTATCCAGCGCGGTGGTCACACCCGCACCGGACTTGAGGACAACGTCAGGCTCGACCGAAGAACACTGGCGCCCTCGAATGCGGCGCTTGTCCGGCGAACTGCGGAACTGTGCGCCAAATATGACCGCCCAGTGGCGACGCCGACCGAAGCGCGCGAGGTACTGGGCCTTAGGGCAGCGTGAATGACGGCTTCACCATTTGATAACGGAATCTATCGCGACCTGTTTACGAATTCCGAGGTGGCTTCATTCTTCACGGATGGCGCTGAGATACGTGCCATGCTTCTGGTCGAGGGAGAGCTTGCGCTAGCGCAGGCGGCAGAAGGTCTGATCCCACAAGTGTCGGCCCGGGCAATTCATCGCGCCTGCCGGGAAGTCATGATCGATCCAGCGGATCTGGCTGAAGGGACAGGGCAAAGCGCGGTGCCGGTGCCCGCGCTCCTGAAAGCGTTTCGCAAGGAGATGGGGACTCCCCAGCATGCCTGTTACATGCATTGGGGAGCCACCAGTCAGGACATAATGGAAACCGGTCTGGTCCTGAGATTGCGACAGGTACTCGCAATTTACGAGAGATTGATCGACTCCCTGTTGCGGGAACTGGGGCGGCTCGCGGCGGACCATGCAGAACTGCCCATGGCGGCCCGGACCTACGGGCAAGCCGCGACGGTCACAACTCTTGGAGCGGTTTTAGCTGGCTGGGGACGGCCATTTCTAAGGCATCTGGAGCGGCTTGATCGAATGCGTGATGAGTTGCTCTGCGTCTCACTGTCGGGCGCGGCCGGAACTCTCTCCGCTATGGGCGACAGAGGTCCGGCAGTGCGGGCCCGGCTTGCCAGTGCCCTCAAGTTACGTGACCCTTGCGGATCCTGGCACAGCGAACGTGATCGCCTCGGGACACTTGCCTCGTGGGTCACGGGCACCGCAATGACCTCAGGCAAAATGGGCGAGGACCTGATCCACCTGACACAGTCGGGCATCGATGAGATTACGTTGGCGCAGGTTGGCGGTTCATCGACTATGCCACAGAAATCGAACCCGGTCCTTCCGTCACTCCTGGTGGCGCTGGCCAGACACATTGCAGCGCTCAATGCCGGATTCCAGGCAGCCGGGCTGCACCGACAGCAGCGCGATGGTGCGGCATGGATGGTTGAGTGGCTCATGCTGCCCCAGCTCTGCATCGGTCTCGGAAGAAGTCTGTCCGCCGCTGGGGAACTTGTGTCTGGACTCATTCCCCATCCGCTTGCAATGCAGCGTGGCATCAACGGAAATTCAGGCTTGATTTACGCGGAGGCTCTTTCGTTCATGCTTGCTGCGGATATGCCGCGAGACGACGCGCGGCAAGCCCTAAAGGACTTGTGCGGAATCGCCCGGGAGACCGGTGAATTCCTGCCTGATCTCGCATCGGCCAAATGGCCGGGACTTGATCGTACACTCCTCACCCCAGCCAGACAACTTGGAACCGCTCCCGACGAGGCACGGGCATTTTCCCGACTGGCGGCAACGCGGCAGGCAAAACCAGCGTAAGTTGGCTTCCCGGTCATTCAACAGGCGGCTCAAATTGCCGAAAGTCTACTGGAAATCGAACCAACCGACGCAATCACCCCCCATTCGGAACACACCGATCCGACGTGTGGCAACCAGATCCGCTAGGTTTCGGTTGTCTCCCAAAGGCAGCCGTAGCATTGTCCGGGGATAGGCGATTGCAAGGGGATTCCAAGTCAAATGTACCTTTGCAAAACATTGGCAGGACGAAAAAATATCAGGAGACAAGAGTTCTTTCCGTACAAATCACGAAAAGACGAAACTGTCCACCGAAACAGGCCTATGTCAACGCAGAAGAAGATCACCAAAATGTACCACGGTGAAGGTCCCCGCTTCCGGGCACTGGCGCTCAGCAGGAAGGCGGCATGATGCGCCGGGGAACTCAGGCAGCGTACACTCTTGGTGTTGCACTTCAGACTGGAACTGGACCGGAAAATTCGAACCGTATTCACCATTTTGGCCGAAATACACTCCATGTGCTCGCCATCGGCGCCAAGACTATGCAGGAGAGGTGTGCGACGCGTTTCACAACGCCCGGTTTCCCATTGCATCGGTTATTTTGGGATGTTGGTAGTAAGGCTGACCCAGTTCAGCACCGACAAAAGGTCGCGCAGGATCGGTACGGCAAGAAGCGCGACGATCACGCCACCGATCCTCTTGATCCATAGAAGGTCGGTTTCGATCCGGACAAACCACGCATTCATCTCCCGGCGCAAATCTATCATCTCGCTGCGCAGAGCCGCCAGATCGGTCTTGGCCCCATAGGCGTTAACCTGTTCTTGGGACGAGGGTTGAATGAAGTGGAGTCCCCCATCCCACTGGCTCCAGTGGCCAGCGAAAGGAAAGAAACCGGCGGGATCTGCGGATGAACCGACCTGTTGACTGCCGTTCTGGACATTGAAAGGTGTCGAAATTTGCGGCGAAAGAACAGGTTAACGCTTATGGAGTCTACCCGCCAGTCAGGGAACGGACACCTTTGCTGCCAAGTGTAGTTGACGAGCGGATGCACGAGGTTTCCTCTCCGTTTCCATGCTACTGGGTTCGACATCGGAGGAGTCCCAAGCCATTGCCTCCGTGCGCTGTCAAGACTTTGCCATTCGGTAGAGGTGCCGATCTGTCGGGAAAATTCAGGCGCGACGGTTTTCCATCCGTTTCCAGTCTCGCCATGCATGCCATCCTGCGTGCGTTTCGTGTCCAGAAAGCCCGAATGCCAGATCAAGCTGCGGCCGTGGGACAGGCTTCTCGACGTAAAATGGGGATCAGCCCCGCACCTTGGACCACGCACTCGGCGTCTGGCCGGTTACCCGAAGGAACTCCCGGTTAAAGTTCGACTTTGTCTGGAAACCTGAGGACAACATCGACTGCGTCACGGACTGTCCGGCTTTCAGGGCGCGCTGTGCCTCGGCCACTCGTGCTTCGTTCACATATCGCGACACGTTCTCGCCCGTGCTCCGGTTGATCGCCGCAGAGAGTTGTTTGGCTGGCAGACCCAACCTCCGCGCCAACCGGCTCAGGGTCAGGTCCGGGTCGAGATGGAGCCTATCCTCGTTCATCAACGCATCAAGACGGGCCATAATCCCGGCATCACTCGCCTCTTGAGCTGGATCGGATTCTGGCGTCGTGGGCGCAGGAACCGAGGTAGCCAGACTGTGCGACAGGCTCAGGCCGCCAATCAGAAGCAGATTTCCGACCGAGAAAAGACTGATGATCCAGAGCTTCAGATGCCCGGCGCCAGCGATCTGAGTTGCGACGATAAGAACATCGCTGAAGGCCGACGCAACCAGGGCGATCCCAATGATCCGCCACAATCGCCCCGCCGTTCCTCCTGATTCCAGAGTCGTGTTCAGAAAGGCATCCTGTTGCATCCAGACATTCCACAGGATGGCGGCACCGTAGCCCACGAACAGGAGCGGGATCACAACATCCAAAGCGGCGGGCATGACGAGCATAGCGGAAACCGCAACCAATGGCCCTGATATGTGAGTCAAGTCGCGGCGCGAAGGGTATCGGTCGCGTGCGGCCTGAAGAGCCAGCCAAGCGGCAGGCGGTATGAGCGTTGCCGTGATTGGCTGCATGATCCTTAGACCGGGAACGCCATAATGCTGTGCCAGCACGATCACGGTCGCCTGCATCGCACACAGCCCCAGAACCCAAACCAGCGGTGTGCGTGTCTGTCCTGTAATCACCATGCGTAATACCAGGAAGACTAGAACCAACGCAGCAAAGAGCGGAATGGGAAGGCTGGGCATTGAGGGAGTTCCTGTGGTCGACATGGGGGCCCCATTCCAGTCCGAAGTGCAACACCAGTGGCGGTGGTGACCGGTCCTGCTGCCGCATGATGTTGCGGATCGGCCAGGAAGCGGCGACAGTCCCCTTGTTGAGAAGAGGGAGACCGCCGTGCCCGAGGGCTACCGCCACCTGACCCATGGGGATGGATGCCAGATCGGCGCGCTGAAGGAAAGCGGGCTGTCGAACGGGGCGATCGCGGCCCGTCTGGGCCGTGACCGTTCGTCGGTCTGGCGGGAGCTGCGCCGGAACGGCGGGGATTCGGGCTAAAGCCCCGGCGAGGCGCCAGGGGGCCGGAAATCCCGCCTTCCAGCCATTTTCCCCGCCCAGGCGGGGAAAATGGCCGGTGTTGCACTTCGGACTGGAAGTGGGGGGGTTTATCCATGTCCTTAAACCGGTTCTGCACATCCTTGAACCGGTTCGAGGACGCGCCCAAACCGCGTTCTGTGAATGTATCACGCATCGCAACTGCACTGGAGCGTGAGATATGAAACTGAACCCCATGATCACTGTCGCTTTCCTTGTCCTTCCAACTACATCGGCCGCGGACACCTCCGGCTTTCGGCCCGTTTCGGTCGAGGCCCCACATCACGGTCGGTCTGTCACCGGGGGCCTATGGTATCCGACACAGGCCGCCAGTCACGCAACAGTGATGGCGGAGAACGCGGTCTTCGTTGGTGTAGAGGTGATCGAAGGCGCACCGATGGCTGATGGCCCTGCGCCTTTGGTGCTGCTAAGCCATGGTTTGGGCGGAACTATGCGTTCCCTGGCATGGCTCGCCTCGGGATTGGCGGAACGCGGTGCAATTGTCGTCGCCGTAAACCATCCGAACTCGACTTGGGGCGATTTCGATATGGAGGCCGGGTTGGATCACTGGACACGAGTCGCCGATCTGTCGCTGATGCTCGACACGGTTTTGGCCGAAAGAGAGTTCACCGCCAGGATCGATCCGACCCGGATCATGGCAGCTGGATTTTCATTCGGAGGCTGGACGGCGCTTTCCATGGGAGGCGTCACCGGGCGAATCGAAGGGTATGTGAACCATTGTGATGTCTACGCCGTGTCATCGTCCCATTGCCAGGATTTGGCACGTGCTGGGGTCGACCTGAGGAACCGGGCGTCGGAGTCATGGGATGCATCCTATAAAGACCCGCGGATCACCCATGTTGCCGCCGTCGACCCGGCGTTTGTCTGGGGCTTGGAAAGGACGGATACCGAAGCGTTGGTCGAGAACGTGACATTGCTCGGCCTTGGTGAGGGTCAGGACCGCTTGGTCGCCACGGATTTCGAGGCCAGCGGCTTTGTTGATCTCGTGCCAAACGCTTCGGTTGAGCGGCTGGCACCAGCCTATCACTTTTCCATGCTGCCACTCTGCAAGCCCGCCGGTGCCGCAATCCTGAAGGAGGAAAACGACGATCCAGTTTGCACCGATCCGGACGGTGCCGACCGGGCGGCGCTTCATCAAAGTGTGATCGACCGGATTGCCATTGATCTGGAGCTTTGATGCTCAGGCGGACCGGAGACATGCTTCCCGGCGGGAAGACCGATCCGGGATTGACCGCGGCGGACAACCGCCTCTTTGTCGAGGCAGTGACTGTGCGGTTCCGCACGGGATCGCTGTGGCGTGACCTGCCGAAGCGCTTCGTAAAGTGGAACAGTATGTCCAAGCGGTTCCGTCGATGGACGCTTTCGGTTGTGTCCGGACGTGTTTTCAATGCGTTGACCGATGGGTCTGGCCTGAAACAGGTTTCCGTCGACCGCACTGTCGTCCAGGATCGCTGGAAGGCGGCGCGCACAGAGGAGGGACCAAAGACAGATGTTGAATCCCGCATTGTTTCATCCTGGGTGCACGGTTCCGATCCAGACTGTCTTGACCGCGTTTCCGGGCGTGGCCGGATCATTGCAGGACAGGGAGGGGCGTTCCGCCGCCTGATGCGGGCGTCCTGGTTCTTATTCCAGGCAGTCCGGACCTTGTCCGGCTAGCCGGGAAGACCCCGTCCGGCTTGATGGCCAGATGGGGTTCCGCATCATCCGAAGTTCCACCAAAAGATGTTCTTCGGAAGGTTGGATACCATCCGGCACGTACATGCGGCGAAGAAAGCCTTCATCCGTCGTCTGGATGCCAATTCCTCGGTTTTGCGGCGATAACGCTCTCCTCCTGTCCCCTCGCGGCAACCTTGAGTTGCCGTATCCGTCGGTTGCCGTCGGCGACAACGACACCGGCATCGTTGCGAACCTGAAACGGTTTTCGTGGAGCCACCCTACGCTTTCGAAATTCCAAGACTTGATCCTCACGGAATGGCTTCCGTAGACTATCCACGTGTACGCAAGCGACATGGTCTGGCGCAGCCCGAATTTGCCCAGGCTTAAAGGGAAACTGGCGTTGGCCAGAACCTTTTCCCGGCCAGTTTCCCGGACTCAGACTTTACGTCCGTTTCACCCTGTCACGCAGTATGTCTTCGCGGGAATACACGGCTCCTGCCGTCAGCGGGCACTACTGGAGATCAGGCCATATTGAGCGGCCTTACCGCGAAGGAACGGCAGACCCTTCCCCATCACCTCGTCGGCGCTCTCCGCGACAGGGCGCCAGATCGACAGGCCATAGGCTATCTCGGGTGGCATGTTGACAAAACTCTCCAAGGCAAGTCCTCCGTCAAAGCCAATGGCGGCGAGTGTCGCGAAGATCTCGTCCCAATCGCAGGTGCCCATTCCCGGTGTACCCCGATCACTTTCCGACAGGTGAACGTAACGAAGATGCTCGCGGGCGGCGAGGATTCCATTGCCCACACCCTTTTCCTCAATGTTCATGTGATAGGTGTCGAGGTGGAGGAACATATTCGCGGCCCCCACCCTCTCGATCATCTCCACACCTTGGGCCGCTGTGTTGATGAGATGGGTTTCGTAGCGGTTGACGGGTTCAATGCCAAAGTCCAGTCCGTGCTTCCGGGCGATCCTGGCGGCCTGACCCAAGGCACGGGCGACATTGTCCAACTCTTCCCGGGTCGGCGGTTGGCCGGAGCGCTCGCCAATCCCACCATAGGTCACACCCGTCAGTGCGGTCGCTCCGAGACCTGAGCATTTCTCGATGGCGAGCTTCAGGAAATCCACGGCACCTTGCGGATTGTGCGAGGCCCAGAACATCTGCGGCAGGCCGAGCGAACAGACGGCCGGAA
This sequence comes from Paracoccaceae bacterium, assembly GCA_965203605.1. GTDB lineage: Bacteria > Pseudomonadota > Alphaproteobacteria > Rhodobacterales > Rhodobacteraceae > JAPOUP01. Next base: position 2,445,157 of record OZ241902.1, read on the forward strand.
GCTCGGCCTCGACCAGAAGCCGCCGTCCGAGGCACGCGTCGGTCGATGCCGGGTCGAGGAGCGCGATCTCGATGAAATCCAAATCGCTACCTTTGGCGGCCGCAAGAGATCGAGCGGCCCCTTTGGCGTCCCAGGACATTGTCCACATCGAGCTATGCACACCAAAGCCCCTCATACGCTGGAATACCCGCCTTCGATCATCATGACCGCCCCGTTCACTAGGTCGGATGCGGGGGAAGAAAGATAGAGTGCCATATCCGCGATCTCCACCGGTTCGCCAAAGCGGCCCAAAGGCGTGGCCGCGATCATGGAGCCTGACCTCTCGGGAGGACCCCAGACCTTACGCCCCATCTCGGTCATCACCACAGTGGGGCAAATGGCGTTGACCTGGATGTTGTGCGGCGCAAACTCAACCATCAGCGACTTCGTAAGCGCATTCAGCCCGCCCTTCGACGATGCATAGGCCGCATGGTCGGCGAGCGCAATGACACCTGTCTGAGAGGAGATGTTGACGATTTTTCCCGACTTCGCGGCAATCATGGGTGGGGCCAAACCTTTGGCGAGCAGGAAAGGTGCGCGCAGATTGACGGCCATGGTCCTGTCCCAGTCATCGGCACTGTAATCCAGCACTGGCCCAACCAAGGCGACACCCGCGGAATTTACCAGAATGCCGATATCAGGCATTCGGGCGAGCGTCTCTTCCACAAGCGCCTCGCAGCCTTCGGTGGTCGCGAGATCAGCGGGAATGGTTTCGCAGCCAGTTTCCGCATTCAAAACCTCCAGCCGAGCGGATGAACGACCTGTCGCGATCACGCGGGCACCCGCCTGCACGAACACTCTTGCGATCTCCGCCCCTATCCCCGAGGAGGCCCCGGTTACAAGGGCACCTTTGCCTGTGATCGAAAAACGGTCTTGCCAGTCCATATGCTATTCCAGGTTGGTGTGGTTGGTCCGCATCGTCTCTGCCGTCAGTCCCATACGATCGCGCAGGTCCAAAACCAACAACTCGAAAAATATGAACTGTGTCGCCTCAAACAGGGATCCCATCGGCAAAATCGAGGACGGAACGCCGTCGCTGGCCATGGTTTGGGCAGGCAGATGGATTACGTGGTCCGCGGCTTGTGGTGCCTGACCATCAGGTTCCGCTGTGACGCAGAGAGTTGCCGCCCCGGCGGCTCGGGATGTTTCGATGAGCGCCTGAACGGTCGAAAACCGCCCCGGGCCCGCGCTCACGATCAGCAGGTCACCCGCACCAATGGGCGGCGTCGTCATATCGCCAACCACAGATACGTCAAGCCCGAGGTGATGGAGCCGCATGGCAAGCGACTTTATCATCAGCCCCTCCCTACCGACGCCATAGAGTGCAATTCGACAGGCGTTTTGGATCGGCGAGGTCATCGCTTCGATCTGGTCGGGCAGCGCGGTTCGCAGGACCGTACCGATTTCCTCCAGCGCTCGCTGGGCTCGTTGGTGAAATGTCATTCGGCGGCTTCCGTTGCTGGGAGGCTGAGCTTTGGCAGGACGGCCGAGAAAGCGGCCTCTGTAAGTCCAGCGTCGTGCAGAAGATCGAATATTGTGTAGCGACGGCGGATATAGGCGGCGGCGCGCAGCGTTCGCAGCAGGTGATCCGGTGTTACGCCAATCTGGTATGCATAGGCGGGACAACCCGCTTGCGCCAACATGGCCGCCATGTCCTCCGCGCACAGAAGTTGGGTGGTAAGCCGTGATTTCAGCACCGGCCAAGCGGCACGCAAGCGTTCAAGCCGATCACGGTGCGTCCTGCAGTCGATGCTCTTGGCACGCAACTCCTCCTCCGCCTTGACGGCAACCCGAGCGTCCCGGATCACCGAGTGTAGGGAATTCAGTCGGGCATCCAGATCGGGCGACCGGGAGACAACGACGTCCGTATCAAGCTTGGTCAGATCCTGTCCCAGAAGCCAATCGAACAATGCCAGAGACGCAACGCACCCAACGCCCACCGCTGCGCCATGGCTGACCTTCCGTCCGTCGAAAGCAAGCCCTTCCATCTCCCACAGGTGAGCGATCTGATGGTCGGCACCGGACGCGGGACGGGATGAGCCATGGAGTTCCATCGCAAGCCCTACAGCGGTCAGACCGATGAAGAGTCGCGCGACTGATTCCGTGCGTCCGGCCGCGATGCCCTCCGGTCCCGCGAGCCAACCCCTCAGATGATCCTGCACCAAGTGCCAGGCGACGTCGTCGAGAGGTCCGACACCCATGGCATCGGCGAGCAGCCAGTCCCCGCCCGCAGACACCTTGCCAGCAAGGTCGCCATATCCCCAACCGTTCATTTCCGCGGGGGCGGTCGCGATTACGTCCAGATCGGCCACCATCGCGACTGGCGCACGAGCGGGAATCGTGACCTTGAAGCCATCCTGCGCCAGCGGCGCACCGGCACTGGCGTATCCGTCCATGGACGCCGCCGTCGCAACGGCCAGATAGCGTCGGTCGTTCTGAAAGGCAGCCCACTTGACCATGTCATTGATGACACCTGAGCCTACGGCGATCGGGAAAAGACCCGGGTCAGCCGCAAGCGCCGCACGAAACGGTTCAGCTTCGGCCACAGACGCCTCCGGCAGCGGCACACCGGGAATCACCATGCTTCTGGTCCCGAAGCCCGCCTCGGAGAGCGCATCCAGCGCAAGTTGGCCTGCGGCTGCGAAGCCTGCGGAGTCTGCCATCACAAGCACCCGACGCAGGGGGGTGACCCGTGCCGCAACCGCGCCTGTCAGACCCAGTGTGCCCGCACCGATCACGACCTCCTGGGTTGTCACGGAACGTTCCACCGCAGGGGCGACAAGGTCGGCAAGTTGCTGCTGCCACAACTCCACTGAATCGAACCTATCCCAGTGCAAGACCAGCCGAGTCGAATCTATGGATACGCTCTTCTGGCAACACGAGATGGAGAGTTTCCCCCGGATTATGACTGTCATCGCCGTCGGTCTTGATGACGATCTGCGCACCCTCGGCATCCTGCGTATAGAGGTAACTCTCACCTCCCAGCAACTCTTTGCTTCGCAGGGTCACGGGTAGCCCTTCGTCACCAAGCAGAATGTGCTCGGGACGGATGCCCACCCTACTCGCACCGTTGGCAGCACCTGTCGCCTGGCCGAGGGCGCTGCCCACTGGCAGGATATTCATGGCCGGTGACCCGATAAACCCGGCCACGAATTCAGTTTCAGGTCGATGATAGAGAGCCATGGGAGGGCCCATCTGCTCCACCTTGCCGTCATTCAGCACAACGATTTGATCTGCCATGGTCATGGCCTCAACCTGGTCATGGGTAACGTAGATCATCGTCGCCCCAAGTTCCCGGTGCAGTGTCTCCAGCTCAATGCGCATCTGAACCCGCAGTTTGGCATCAAGGTTCGAGAGTGGCTCGTCGAACAGGAAGACCTTCGGGTTCTTCACGATCGATCGACCGATCGCGACGCGTTGCCGCTGTCCGCCAGAAAGCTGGCCCGGCTTCCGGTCCAGCAGCTCCGTCAGCTGAAGAGTCTGGGCTGCCTGCGCCACCCGTCGGGCGCGCTCATCCGAGGCGACTCCGCCGACCTTCATGCCGAATTCCATATTCGCCCGCACCGTCATATGCGGGTAGAGCGCATAGGACTGAAAGACCATCGAAAGGTCCCGGTCCGATGGATCAAGATCCGTCACGTCCCGACCGTCGATTTCGATTTTGCCTTCGTCGACGGACTCCAGCCCAGCGATTGAGCGCAGGAGGGTCGACTTACCGCAGCCCGAGGGTCCGACAAAGACAACAAACGCCCCGTGCTCAATGTCCAGCGAGACGTCCGTAAGCGCCTGCAGACCGCCGTAGAACTTATTGATACCCACCAATCTGATCGTTGCCAACGCAGGGTTCCCTCGTGTCCTCCCGGAAATCTCCCGGTAAATTTACATTTGTAAGTGAACCAATACATTGTTATGCTGCCAGAGGCAATGGACTGTCAATACCCGTGAATCATGGAGGAAGAGATGAAAATCAGAACCATGATGGCCTCTACGGCCATCGCCGCGACCTTTGCCACGACCGCCCTGGCCGACAGCCATGGCTGGAGCCTGAAGGCCGCCGCCACCCCTTACGCCGGCACCACCGTCGACGTGGTTTTCCTGCTACGCCCAGGTTACGAGGCGATTGAAGCGATGCTGCCCGCCTTTGAGGAAGAGACCGGCATAAACGTCAATATCATCAAGCATCCCTATGAGAACGCGCTCGGTGAGCAGGTACGGGACTTTGTGGCCGGAGGTGATCTGGATATCGCGTTGATCGATCTGGTATGGATAGGCAACTTCGCGGAGAATGAATGGATCGTACCCATTGCCGATGTACAGGCGAAGTTTCCCGACGCCGTCGACCCAGACCTTGACATCGACGACTTCTTCCCGCTTGTCCTGAACGCCTTCGGCGGCTGGAACGATACGATATATGGCCTGCCTTTCGACAATTACTCGGGCCTGCTGTTCTACAACCGCTGCATGTTGGAAGAGGCAGGCTTTGACGGACCACCATCCACGTGGGAAGAACTGAAGGACACCTATGGCCCTGCACTCACAAAGGACGGCAAATACGCCTTTGCGCTACAGTCCAAGCGCAACGAAACCCAGTCCGCCGACAGCTTTGCCCGGGTGCTCTGGCCGTTTGGCGGGTCGTTCCTGGACGAAAGCTTCCGTTCGAACCTCCTGAGCGCCGAAAGCCAGGCTGGACTTAAGTTCCGTCAGGATCTGATGCAGTACATGCCCGACGGCATCGTGGCATATGACCATGCCGAAACGGTCAATGCCTTCGCCCAGGGCGATGTGGCGATGATCACGGAATGGTCGGCCTTTTACTCGACCGTCGTCTCACCTGAGACGTCTTCGGTGGCGGAATGCGTGGAGATAGCACCCGAACCGATGGGACCCGCAGGCCGCAAACCTGCGCTCGGCGGTTTCTCGCTGGCAGTGGCATCCCAGGCCGATGAAGCGGAACAGGCAGCGGCCTATCTCTTTATCCAGTGGGCCACCTCGAAGGCGAATGCGCGCGAATACCTTGAACGCGGTGGCGTGCCGGCCCGTCAGTCCGTCTATCAGCAGGAAGGCCTGGACGACTTCAAATTCGTACCCGCACTCGTGGAAAGCTGGCAGGACGGTGTGCCTGAATTCCGTCCTCGCTTTGCCGAATGGCCCGAGATCACCGAGATTGTGCAGGAGTGGGGTACGAAGATCATGTTAGGCGAGGTAACCACCGAAGAGGGCGCCGAGGAAATCGGCACCCGTATGGAAGCTGTGCTTGAAGAGGCCGGTTACTATTCGGGAGATAAGCCACTCGCACAATAGACGCCTGTCGGAGAGAATGACCGAGGGCGTCAAACTCGCGCCCTCGGCACTTGACGGAGGCCAAAAGGCATGCGTGGAAGACTCCCGCGACGAACCATCTTCGCCTTCATCGGCCCAGCCGTGATTGGACTCGCGGTCGTGGGCATCGCACCGCTGTTATATGCGTTCTGGACGTCGCTGCATTTTTTCAATCTGACGAAATTGAAGAAGGTCAAATTCATTGGTCTCGAGAATTACTGGACCGTTCTGACCGATGAGGTATTCTGGCAGGCGATGGGGCGGACCTTCTTTTTGCTGGGCAGCGCCCTGCCACTGCAAATTGCCCTTGGCCTGGGAATTGCGTTGATCCTGCACCAGCCGGGTCTCAACTATATGAAGACGCTCGCACAACTCGGCTTGGTGCTTCCCATGGCGACAACCTACGCGGTCGTCGGCCTACTTGGACAGGTAATGTTCAACCAGAAGTTCGGCGTGGTGAACCAGCTTCTGGGCGGCGCTGACATCAACTGGATCGGGGATCCGACCAACGCCTTCGCCATGATCATTTTCTGGGACGTCTGGCAGTGGACGCCATTTGTCGCGCTGGTGCTGCTGGCGGGCCTAACCATGGTTCCAGCCGAGACCGAGGAGGCCGCACGACTTGAGACGAAGTCCAAATGGGCTATCCTTCGTTACGTGCAGTTACCTTTCCTGATTCCAGGCCTCGTCGCTGTTCTGATCCTGCGTACCGCCGATACACTGAAACTCTTTGATATGGTCTTCACACTCACACGCGGCGGTCCGGGAAGTTCCACCGAGTTCATATCATTGATGATCCAACGGGTTGGTTTCCGGGGCTTTGACCAAGGGCTGGCCTCGGCTCAGGCAATCATCCTACTGATCATCACCATCGTATTGGCGCAGATCTACATTCGCGTCTTCTACAAGGAAGTTTAGGATGGCCGCACGGTCGCGGAAACCGCTCTGGGGCCAGATCCTCCTGTTGTCCGTGATCCTGCTGATCTGCGTGTTCCCATTCTATTGGATGGTCACCACCTCGCTCAAGACCCAGATCGTCGCGTTGGAATCTCCACCGGTCTGGATTTTTGAGCCCACACTCGGGAACTACCGCGAGGCACTCTTCGAGGATGGTGTTCTACGTACGTTGATGAACTCACTGATCATTGGCATCTGCACAACGGCTTTGGCGTTGGTCCTTGGCATACCTGCAGCCTTTGCGCTTGCACGGTTCGAGTTTCGTGGCAAAAAGGACCTGTGGTTTTGGTTCATCACCAATCGCATGGTTTCACCCATTGTGCTGGCGCTTCCATTCTTCCTGATTGCACGGAATCTCGGCATTCTCGACAGGCACATTACGCTGATCCTGATCTACCTTACCTTCAACTTACCCATCGTGATCTGGATCGTGACCGATCAATTCCGGGGCATTCCTTACGACCTCGACGAGGCAGCCAGACTCGAAGGGGCTTCGCAGTTCCGCATCATGCGCTCGATCTGCCTGCCGCTGGCCATGCCGGGTGTTGCGGTTTCGGCAATATTCTCATTCATATTTTCCTGGAATGAACTGATGTTCGGCCTGATTCTGACACGCAATGATGCCAAGACGGCGCCAGCCATGGCTGTGAGCTTCATGGAGGGCTACAACCTACCCTACGGAAAGATCATGGCAACCTCGACTCTGATCGTGATACCCGTTTTGATCTTCGCTCTATTGGCCTCGAAACAACTGGTTCGCGGGCTGACGATGGGGGCCGTCAAGTAAGGGCCTGTGATGTCCCGTCGTTCAAAGACAGAAGTCTTCGACACCGAGGAGCAGATGCTGGTCCGCATTGCATTCGCCTGCGAGATCCAGGGGCTGACCCAGGCACAGGCGGCGGAGGCTTTCGGACTAACCCGGTTGCGGGTTAACAAGGCGCTGTCCGAGGCGCGTGATCGCGGCATCGTGCGGGTGTCGATCAACTCTCCCCTCGGCGCATGCGTCGCATTGGAACAACAGCTAGTCGGACGCTTCGGTCTTTCATCTGCGACAGTTGCACCAACGGTCGGCAAGAATTTCAATCATCAGACCATCCTCGGTGCGGCGCTAGCCCAGATGCTAACACATTTGCTGTCTCAGGAGACCGTGCATCTTTTCGGCATGTCTTGGGGCAACACACTGAATATGGCGACTCGCTTCATGGAGCCGTTGAACCGACCAGATCTGGAGATCACCAGCGTGATGGGTGGGTTGACGAAGGGTTCAGACGTAAATAGCTACGAGATCACGACGCGGCTCGCGGACCTATGCAACGCATCCCACAGCTATTTCACCGCTCCGGTTTATGCCGCCAGCGTGAAAAGTCGCAATATCCTGCGCGAGCAGCAGGAGTTCCGAAGTTCGATTGACAATATACTGAATGCCGACGGGCTGGCCTTGGCTGCGGGAGACATGGGGAACTCGCTGATCGTCGCCGATGGTTTGCCCGAAGACATCACCGCCAAGGAACTGGTCACGGCTGGCGCGGTAGGCGACATCATCGGCTACTTTCTTGACGCGGAAGGTGCGCCGATTGACCATGAGATCAACAGTCGCGTGCTAGGTATTCGATTGGAAGACCTGAATGCACTCCCGAATGTGATTTTGGGAGCAGGAGGCCCTCATAAGATCCCCATCATCCTAGCCATTCTCAGGCGAGGCTGCGTTGACCATCTGGTCACCGATGAACACGTGGCACGGGCTCTGATTGAGGGCACGGCGTGATCTTTGCGGGCGTTGACCTCGGAACATCGGGCATCAAGGTCGCGCTCGTGGACGAAGAGGGAATTCCTCTCTCGACCGCCGCACGTCGCTCGCCTATGGACATTCCCCAACCAGGCTGGAGCCAGCAAGACCCGGATCAATGGTGGAAACTGACTGTCGAGTGCTTTGACGAGCTCGCCGCCGCCCAACCCGGCCTGATGGCGCGACTGGGCGGAATGTCCCTGTCAGGGCAGATGCTGGGTCAGGTTCTGCTTGACGGGGACAACCGGCCCATAACACCCTGCATTCTCTGGAACGACCAGCGGGCGCTCCCTGAATGTGAGGACCTGCTCGACCGGGTTCCCGACATCGGCTGGCGCACCGTCGGCCATCCTGATCCAGGGCTGACTGCACCGAAGCTGCTATGGCTTGCCAAGCATCATCCAGAGGTGTTGGACCAAGCCGATGTACTCATGCTGCCCAAGGACTTTGTGCGCCTCAGACTGACAGGAGACCGCGCAACCGAGGTTTCGGACGCGGCGGGAACAATGATGCTTGACTGCGCCAGCGGAACCTGGGACGATGCGCTACTGGCCGCCGTAGGTTGGGACCGTGCGCGGCTCCCCGAACTCCTGAAGTCCTTCGACCCCGCGGGGCAGTTGCTACGGCCACTCTGCCGACGTTGGGGAACGCCGCAGACGGTGGTGGTCGCCGCAGGCGCTGGTGACAATTACTCCGGCGCTCTTGGCGTTGGCGCGTCAAGGCCGAGCCACGCGGCACTGAGTATCGGAACCTCTGGCGTTCTCAGCGCGGTCGACGCTTCGTTCCATCCCGCGCCAGACAAAGCCATTCTCACGACTCCACATGCCGCACCTGAAACATTCCTCTCAATGGGTGTCGTTATGGCTGCGACCCAAGCTCTGGATTGGCTTGCCGGGCTGACCGGAACCGATGCGGCCAGGCTTGCATCGATGGCCGAGGCCTGTATTCACGATGGGACCGCAAATCTCCCGATCAGCCGTCCATCCATCACAGGCGTACGAACGCCGGACAATCGCCCGGACACCACCGCGGTCTTCACGGGCATGACGGCGGGACACGGCCGTGCCGAGATCGCCTATGCGGTGATGGAAGGCGTGGGGATGCAGTTCCGCGCGATTTTCGACGCCCAGTTGGCTTCAGGTGTCCCGATAGATGAAATCCAGGCAGTCGGCGGCGGTTCACAATCGTCGTTTTGGGTCGGAATCATCGCAACATTGCTGAACTCTGAAATCCTGGTGCCTGAGAACGGCAACATCTCGGCCTGTATTGGTGCGGCAAAGTTGGCCCAGGCGGCCACGCATCCAGACGAGATGTCTTCCATTCTCGCTCGGAAATTACCGGTCCGGACGCGGATATCGCCTCGGCATGACCTGCTTTCAGGTCTTGAAGAACGTTATTCGAAACATCGCGCCCTCGCATTTTGACACTTGACGGGCCATTTCAACATACCGTACTTCTTCGGTCCCTATACCGAAAAGGAGTCCGGGCAGTCCGTTCCCGACCATTACGACGAAGGCGGTTACGGGCGGATCCGTCCCGCGCCCGGAAAGACCATCACCGACACGGATGGTTCCGATAAACTGTATGGAGGTAAGGGTGACGACACCATATACGGCAGCAAGACCTACGACACGCTCTACGGCGACGACGGCGATGACACGCTTTACGACGGCCGGGGCAACAATTGCTTCGACGGCGGCGCCGGAGCCGACAGGTTGGTATTCGCCCGGAAATCGACCAACACGATCGATGGTTTCGAGGATGGTACGGACATTCTCCTCATCACGGGCGGCCTGGAATTCTCCAACCTCGATATCAGGCAGGACGGCCGGAATGCCGTGGTCAGCGATTCATCCGGCGCCCCGGAGATTAAGCTGCGCGACTTTGACGCCTCCCTGCTAACCCTGAACGATTTCGACTTCATTGCCTGAGCGGCAGGCGCTCCAGCAACGCCTGCGCGGCGGGGACTTCAGCCGCCTGCTTTCCACCGAAGGCCCCTGATCTAGGGAGACCATGCATGGGGCATTGCCCTTGGTGGCCGGCCATCGGGGTGACTCGCTTCGGGAAAGCGCTTGGTGCCGTTGCCCCAATGCCGTTCTACCGGGGACCATCCAGGCTGCCGTTTCCGTCATTCACGCTAGAAGCCTGCTCCCTGACTGAAAACCCGTTTCCTGGCTGGCTAGGATTTCCGTTGAACATGTCATCCAGAGCGTAGAACGTCTTCTGGGAATCCTGTCCACAGGATAGTATTTCGCCACCACGTCCAGGGCCTCGTTGGATGTCCCGAGGCCCAGATGCTTCATGAGAAACCGGATATCGGCGATGTCTTGGGAATCCGCCCCCAGACGCATCGCCATGCATTTCATCGCGAGCAGGTATTCGGGACAGGCTGTCATGACCCGCAGGTTGGACATCTCAATCCAGTCATCGAAAACCCCATTTGGGCTGAGGAAACCTTTCACGCCGTCATTGAGCCAGTCCGGAGGAATGCCGTCATCGGATCTGTCCGCCACCCGACGGGCCAGCATGCGGATGATGGCCGCCGGATGCAGGAATGCGTACACGTCGCGTGTGGACATGCGGGCCTCCATAACCAGGCACATGACGGCGCCACCCACGAGGCTGATCTCACCCATGACGCCCAGACGCGCCAATTCGTCATTGAGATCCCGCAGCAGCGCTTTCGTCCGGGTCCTGGAAAGTACGGATGTCATACCCGGCTTCCCACCATCGAATCGATGAAGATGTTGCGCTGCCGGAACGGGACAGGAGAGCTGGCGAGCAGATGCAGGCCTGGCATCTCCGTGGCGAACCAGGGCTCCGCAAGCGGTGGCACGCGCCGCGTCCAGCCGGGCGGACGGACGCCGTTGCGCCAGGCGGTGCATTCCACCATGCCGCACAGGTAATTCGCACTGAACGGACTTAGGTCCGTCACGCCAGGATCCGTATCCGTGACGGCTGTGCAGCTGTCTCCATCCAGCTTCGCCAGAAGATCATGGATGGCGGCCAGCACGAATGTCCGTTCGGCGCTTGTAGCCGTGCCCAGGGTCCGGACCAGGCGCCGGAAAGCCTCCCCGGGAACAGGGGAAGGCACCCGGCCATGCCTGCAGGGGTCCGTGTCCCGCCGTTCGGCGATTTCGGTCTCTGCCATAGGCTAGGTCTCCGCAGCGGCGTCGGACATGGCATTATGGCAGATTTCCGCCATAACCGGTGCACCGTTCCTTCCCTGTCCCGCCCCATGGCCCGCACTCCCTGCCCTTTGCCTCTGGATGTGCGCCGCTGGTCGGTTCGTCCGGCACATCCGACGCGCGGTCTCCGGAAAGTGCTTGAAAAAACGATGATGTCAACAAATCGGGCTACACCCCGGCCAGAGGCGCATGTCGAAGCCCTGTTCGTAAGGATGTCCCTCAATTCCACGCCAGCGTTCCGCGAACCACCCAGCGTAGCAGCGGTCGCAGCCGGGACCAACCTTCGTGCATCCTGTCACGGGATTCCACGTCGCATCGGTCCATTCAATCTCAGATCGCTGTGCCATCCTGCTCAATCCCTTTTGTGGATGACTCTACTCAATAGTGGAAAGATCGGGAACTACTAAATCTGCTTGACTCCGCCGCACGATGTTCCGACGCTTGGTTGTCCTTGACCCAACGAAGACTTTCGACGCTCCGCAGATGACCCTTCAAGCCTCGCGACGATCCCCTTATCCTTTGCGACGGATGCTGCTGCCCGATAGCGCGAGACCGATCCCCATCGATCAGTACTGGTCGATGCTGGACCTGTCCGGGGAATCCTCCGAAAGGCCGGGTGCGTCTTGGAGTCTCCCCAGAAGTCGCTGATGAAGGTAGCATGTGGTTGAATGGCATCCATCATGTCCCTGCGGTAGCCGCTCCTGCGCCGGAGAGGTGGAGCAACGAGGAAGCGACAGTGCGCGGCATCAATAAGGGACGTTTCGTAGAGCCGCCACAGCTCGCACCATCCGAGCGGCTCGATATCCCCCGTGCAAACGAATAGCACGCACTGGAAGAACTGCATGACGACTACGGACGTGTCGTTGCCTTCGATAGGGGAGGAAGTCCCAGGATGGCTGGTCCTGCCAGCGCCGCGGGAACGCCAATGGCGGGCGCGGTCATGCCTGTTTTCGCTCGCTGATCGTGTTCATCGAAGACGGACCCTTGAGGCCAGGGCTAATTGGTTCACGCCACTTTATCGAAGTCTGGCATGAAGCTGACCTTTTTCCCGGACAACCCCGCCGCACGCCCTTATGCCTGCAGCGAACCAGGCCGGCGGACCGGTTTCGGGGGTGTGGGCGTGGGCATTCCGGAGGTATCCATCGATAGCGTCGCGGAGGCGGATGAGGCGCGCTTCCATGCGCTGATGCAGGCGCACCACCACCTCGGCGCACTGCGGCCTGTCGGCGGAACCGTGCGCTGCGTCGCCCGTCACCGCGGCCGCTGGCTGGCGCCCGCGGTCTTCCCGGCCCCGGCGCTGAGGTGCGGGGCGCGGGACCGCTGGATCGGCAGGGACCGCAGCCTCCGGTCCGGCCGCCTGCATCCGGTCCCAGACGGCTCCCGGTTCCCGGTCCTGCCCGGCGCGCCGCGCAGCCCCGGCCCGCGCGTCCTGTCGCCGGGCGCCCGGCGCATCGTCCATGACCGGCCACGGCCCCGGGAACACGACCCTGCCGCCACGCTTCGCGACCGGCCCCGTCAAGGGCCGTGGTCTGTCCGTGGCCGGGAACACCCACCGGGTGTATCCCAAGTTGGTTGATTGTGCCGCAGCGGCATGAGCCGCCTGCCAGTCGAAGAAGCCGGCCAGCCTGTGTTCCGCCTTTCCCCGCCATAGCCCACACTCCATGCCCGTTGCCCCGGAGGGCGGACCGGTCTCCTGTCATCCGCGGTCCCGCCGCAGCACAGGGATGGCACCTTCGAACTGTAGAAATCAACCAACTTGAGATACACCCACACCCGCCCGCGCCCGTCCGCCGCCGTGGCGACCGCCTGACCCCAACCCGCCGGGACGGGGCCACGCCATCACCACTGAACCCGGCGCAGGCAGGCACGGTCATGCATCAACACGGAAACGCGCCTTCCCAGGGCGCCGGTCGCAGTGGCCGGAGGGCACGGAATGACATCGGCCAACGACCGGAAACCCCGGATGCACGGAATCCGGCGGCGAGACACATCGATCCGGACGCCCCGTTGCCGCGTCGCGGCGGTTCCTGCGCATCGGAAGGCTCTGGAACCAATTAGCCCTGCCGCCACACTCGACTGCTATTGACAGCTCGGTACCTTGTCCGATATATCCCTAGCTGCCTTATCCGGCGGAAAGCTCTTAACCGTGACTCCTGAGCAGCGCGTGTTAGAGGGGACCGCATAAGTGTCGCACCAGCCATCATGGAAAGGCTGGACTGCTGCACTCGGCGATCAGCTACAAGGTAGTTAGATCCGTGGCAAAAAGCTCAGAGCGAATTTTGAGCGGGGTATGATTTTCATAACCCGCTTTTACTTTTCGGCAGAAGGAAATCATTCGGGAAAATATTGATATGCCTCCTCCTTTCGCTGTGCATTGATCTTCTTCCACCCGAAGCTGTGCGCAAATCGCATTGGATGGTAGAGCCCTTTTCCGGAGAAACATCGAAATGGAATCCCGGAAATAGCGAAACACCGAACCGAAACCTGCCACAAAAGAGAGCTTTCGCTTGCGACCCAGTGGGGTGGGCTTTGCCATGGCATTCCGAGTCATTGGCTGGGCGAAAAACTAGATTCTTGTCGTCCTTGTAGCCGCCCTTGGTCTTATCACGAGTCTGCTGGTGCCGATTCTTGAAGGCTCGAAGTTTTTTAACAATTTGCCCTTGGTCCAAGTCATTATACCAATAACCCTTCAGATCCTTGGTAACTCCAGAACTGAAGTTTCGCAACGGCAAAGCGAGAGGAGAGGTCTTTCTCTGGGCATAGGTGGCGTCGGAAATTTCGTGTAAAAGTGATCGTATTGTCCTAATTCTACATTCAATAAATTGCCTTGTATTTGCCATTTGATGCGAATAAAAAGTCGGAATTTTTTCAATCCACGATGCGTGGCCAAAGGCAGACCAAACAAGATCAATTTGATTGGCGCTAGTCGGACCGTACGACCAGACATAAAGTCGGGCGTGTTGAGAAGGGTGCATCTCTTGCTTGAGTTGATCATAAAGCTTTGAAGATGCCAGGTTGACAGACATCTCGGTAATGCCAACATCTTTCTTCTTGACAGCAGGAGCGATTACCCTAGACCGTGAAATGCGCTTTTGAAGCAACGTCAATTCATCTGACAACGGTGCACCGGCGCCAACAAAAACAATATAATGGTCAATTTTCATTTCTTGGAGGCAAGATCTACCAAGATATCCAAGGGAATTTTTATACGTGCCAAATCATCCGGCGAAAACCCTTCAACTGCTTTCAAAAGCCTTGCCAGCTTACTGTCAGAAGGAAAGTCTCGTCTTTGTAATTTGGTACACAGAAAGATGCCTCGATCTAGGGAATGTTTCTGGAGCCAAGTATCGATGGCTGAGTGTATGGCACTTACCTTATCGGAAATCGAATGGCTTGGAAAGCTTGTAGCTAGGTCCTGCGGTTCGATTTGGTAGACAGCACCGTTTTCGGGTGACATGGGGCTGTCATGGATGGTGAAACGATTGGCATCATCAACTACGATATTGCGAACGGACCCTTCAATAGGGCGGATGAAGGCGTTCCAAAAATCTTGCACATAAATATTTCGATTTGAGTAAGAGGCTGTCGAACGTCCTTGCAAAAAAAGAGTTTTAATATCTTCGGGTAAAGGGGCAGAGAGGGGTATGGCACCAATTTTCTGAGAGACCCCCGGATATTGAACAACACGGACAACGGGGTTTTGACGCAAGAACTCACCAAGGCCATTGGTTAGAGCGACGCGGGTTTCAGGCGCGGTACGGCTCAAGTGTACCCCGATAGAGCTAAAGTAGCAGGCGGATTGGGTGCTATACCAATGGTTATCCACATAATCTTGTATCAGTTTTTTGGTTCTGGATGCGATATCTTCTTCATGGTTCATTTTTGTGTCTCCCAGATGCCGGCCTTTGGTCATGTGGAGGAACCCGTGGTCAGCATTGCATTGGCAGGGAAGCATGGATGAGTGTCGGCAGAATCTCAAGCAGTGCTGTTCAATGTTTGTCGTTTGTATTCCATTTTGCCGACATTACCGCAATCGGATACAAGGTCAAGCGTGCGGGACTGTCATGGGGTGTATCTCAATCTGGTTGATTTCAACAATCCGGATGTGCGATCCCTGCGCTGCGGCGGGACCGCGGATGACCGGGGCAACCGGCAGGCGGGCGCCATCCGGGGCAACGGGCATGGAGCGCGGGTCATGGCACGGAGAAAGGTTGATCACAGGCATCCGGACGCGATGGCTTATCCGGAAGCCTGACGGAAGGCGGGGCGGCGGTGCATCCGCCGGTTTTCCGCGAACGCGACGGGGGCTTCATCCGGAACCGGACCGGGGGCGGCGAGGTGCGAAGCCGCGACATCACGGAGGACGCGCTGCCGCTGGCGGGCTGTAGCCGGGCGGCGGTCCCGGCGGAGTTCGGCCCGCAGCTGGCGGCGGACCTGGCGTCGGGCGTCCCGGACCTGGACGCGGTGAAGCGGGCGCTCCGGGAGCTTACAACAGCCCGCACTTGTATGGGCGATCCCATTCCCGCCTGCGCTCGCCGAGCGCGTCGGTCGGCGGCCCCCTGCCGAGGGCGTTGCGCACCTGTATGGCCCAGTTCAGCCGCTCCAGCCCCTGCCAGACCTTTTTCACCCCTGGCAGCGGCTGCCGCCTCCTCGGATGCGCCCCGACGAGGCGCCCGAGGTCGATGACGAACGTCCTGATGTCGGGCGGCGTCCCGTCGGCCATCGTGGTGACCTCCCGGTGGCCCTGGGCGGACAGCAGGGTGAGCGGGAGCCTGATATCCTCCTCCGGACAGGCCTCGGTGGCGGGGGTGTCGGGCCGCTCGCGGGCGAGCATGGTGATGTCGGCGACGGGGCAGGCGGTGACGGCGTCGAAGGCGAGGCACCTGGGCGGGCCGTCGGCGGTGTCCAGCCGCCGGTCCCTGCTCCGGGTGCCGGACTTCAGCGTCCGGAACCAGGTCTGCACGGTCCACCTTCTGCGGTACCAGTCCAGGACGGTGAGGGCGTGCATGGAGTCCGGCTGTCCCTCCGCCGGCCGTTCGGTGGTGAGCAGCAGCCAGTGCAGCGGCTCCTCCCCGTCATCCACGTCCGTCCCGGTGGCGGAGACGGCGAACATCGTGAGCGGCTCCGTTCCGCAGCCGCGCTTCGGCGGCAGGACCGCGACCTCCGCCGCGCGGATCTCCAGGCGGGCGGTGCGCTCCCTGCTGGCCCCCGGCCCGCCGGAGGCCGGGACCGTCAGGTCCACCGCCGCGAGGGCCGGCAGGGACGCGGCATGCTCCCACAGGCAGACATCCTCTCCCCCCTCCGCCCGCACCCGCTGCCGGACCGAGCGGCTGGCGCGGACGAGCTTCGCCAGGCCGGTCGTGGCCTCCAGGGCGGGCTGGTTCAGGGTCGTGGTGTCCTGTATGGCGAGGATCAGGGATTCGTCCCGGCAGCGGTCGGCGGTCGCCTCGTGGTGCGGCTGCAGGATGTGCTCCATGGTCACCCTCCGGTTCGACAGCAGCCGGTAGGCGGCCTTTTTCGCGGCCTTCGTCGGCAGGACCACCGGCAGGTCCTCGCCCATGTTCTCCAGCCACGCCCGGCCCATGCCAGCGATGCGTCGCCGCACCCGCCCGTCGGTGTGGCCCGACCGCCCGTACTCCCGCTCCGCCCAGTCCATCTTCATGCCGTCGTACGCCCCGGCCAGCGCCCCGACCGGGCGGCGCCCCCTCCTGGTGAGCGCCTCCCGCCAGCCGTCCTCCGGCGCCGTCCCGGCCGCCGACCTGCGCCCGCTGCCGTGCCCGGCGCAGGTCCAGCCCGCGCGGTGCAGGGAGTGGCCGCTGTGCTCCGGTCCGACGTGCGTGTAGATCGCCACCGGGCGCACGGAGTAGCGGGCCTCCCAACCGTCCGCGACACGCGCCGCCGCCATGGGCGGGACCTCCGGGGCCAGTCCGTACACACGGACGCCGGGAAGCACGGGGAAGCGGTGGCAGCGGACCACGCGGGCGATGTTGGCGGCGCGGGCGTCGGCGGACCACCCGATCCAGGCGTCCCGCGCCGCGGGCCTCCAGGTCGCCGACCCGAAGCCGATCCCGCCCAGGACGCCGTGGCGCTCCGGGCGGACCCAGTAGCGCAGCTGGCCGCCGGGAGGACGCGCCCAGCCCCGCGGATGGTGGCGCTCCACCATCGCCTCCCACAGCCGGCGGTCGTCGGCGCCGCCCACCGCGCCGGGCCGGACGGGACCGGGTTCCCCGAGGGCACAGGCCACCGCCGTGTCGGGGACGGCGCCGGCCGGGACAGCCGGGGCGGCGTACGGATCCGGCGCGGCGCGGACCTCCGGAAGCGCCTCCCCCACGCGCTCCGCCAGGGCGGGCAGCGCCTTCGCCGCCGCCGGGATGCACGGCCCGCCGCGGGCGTTGCGCCAGCCGGTGCGCCCGACCGGCTCCCGGCACAGGGCATGCCGGCTGCGCCCGCCGGCACGGAGCGCCCCGGCGAGCCACTCCAGCGTCCGCCAATCAAAATGGCGGAGACCGACCTGCATGCCCCGCCATATAGCCGAACCGAATCAGATATATAGGAGGGGACTGTTGTAAGCCGCCGGAGGGGACGGCGCGGCCAGCCATGCGCGGAAGGCGCCCGAAGGGCCACCATCTGCGGCATTCCGCCACACTTTGGCTCGTGCAGACGCCCCGGGCACCCGCCGGATCCGGTGCCGCGCCCCTGACGGAACCCAAAGGCTTGCAGCGCCCGCCCGAACCGCAATAATTGTGCAAGAGGCTCACGCATATAATTCCCATCGAAAACCCCATTTGGGCTGAGGAAACCTTTCACGCCGTCATTGAGCCAGTCCGGAGGAATGCCGTCATCGGATCTGTCCGCCACCCGACGGGCCAGCATGCGGATGATGGCCGCCGGATGCAGGAATGCGTACACGTCGCGTGTGGACATGCGGGCCTCCATAACCAGGCACATGACGGCGCCACCCACGAGGCTGATCTCACCCATGACGCCCAGACGCGCCAATTCGTCATTGAGATCCCGCAGCAGCGCTTTCGTCCGGGTCCTGGAAAGTACGGATGTCATACCCGGCTTCCCACCATCGAATCGATGAAGATGTTGCGCTGCCGGAACGGGACAGGAGAGCTGGCGAGCAGATGCAGGCCTGGCATCTCCGTGGCGAACCAGGGCTCCGCAAGCGGTGGCACGCGCCGCGTCCAGCCGGGCGGACGGACGCCGTTGCGCCAGGCGGTGCATTCCACCATGCCGCACAGGTAATTCGCACTGAACGGACTTAGGTCCGTCACGCCAGGATCCGTATCCGTGACGGCTGTGCAGCTGTCTCCATCCAGCTTCGCCAGAAGATCATGGATGGCGGCCAGCACGAATGTCCGTTCGGCGCTTGTAGCCGTGCCCAGGGTCCGGACCAGGCGCCGGAAAGCCTCCCCGGGAACAGGGGAAGGCACCCGGCCATGCCTGCAGGGGTCCGTGTCCCGCCGTTCGGCGATTTCGGTCTCTGCCATAGGCTAGGTCTCCGCAGCGGCGTCGGACATGGCATTATGGCAGATTTCCGCCATAATGGGAAGGGATAAATATACCTGATACACAAACAGATACTGCAACTGGACAGTTCAAGTTAAAACCTGCACTTTTCCGGAATGACCGAACGAAGCGGCGAGGCAGTGTCGGGAACGGCTCCACAGTATTCAAGGCCCTGACCTGCAGGCTCCTGCCCCAGAGGCAACAGATCTGGCGGCGGCTGGAGCGGCCGCCGAAGGACCAGCGCCAACTCTACAACGCCGCCCTGAAGGAACGCATCGACTGCCACTCCAGTGACCCGTGAAGTCAATCCCTGCTCGCACAGCTCTTGTTTGTCAGGTATATAGGTCCCAAAAAATGTGCCTATCGCGACAGCACGGCCAGGCTCGGATTCCATCAGTCCGTCGGCTTGCGCATGTGGTGCCCGCGGCCGGACTCGAACCGGCACAGCATTCCTGCCCAGGGATTTTAAGTCCCCTGTGTCTACCAATTCCACCACGCGGGCTCGTGAAGGGTCACGCTCCTAACTAGACCCCGGCGACGGCAACGGAAACAGCGAAATCACCGATGGTGTTCCATTTGCCCTCGCTCAAGCAAGGTGGCAGGACGGGACCACCAGGGCAATCGCTTTAGGATTTCGTCATCGGCGGCTCAAGTCCGACAGCGGCGCGGACCAGCTCGATCAGGGCCTCGTCGCTCCAGCCCGCCTTCTTCAGTTTCCCGCGCATCGCGTCCTTTCCCGGGGCGACCCTGGCGACGTTCAGCGCGAGCCGCCGCATCAGCGCCAGGTTCTCCGGCCCGCTGTCCGTCCGGTTCCGCTGCCGGTCCTCGTCCATGGTCACGTCCAGGACCCAGTGCAGCGAATTCTCCACCGCCCAGTGCGAGCGCACCGTTTTCAGGAACCTCTCCGGACCGAGCCTTTCGCTGAGGAGGAAATAACGGGTCTCCGTGCTCCGTTCCCCCCTGATCTCCCGCGTCGCGGCGACCTTTCCGACGGCCCGCAGGCCGGGCCAGTGATGCAGGTCCTGCAGGCCGTCCACATCGTGGCAGACGGTCGCCTCCCGGATCTCGATCCTTCCGTGATCCTTGTCCACATCCCTGAAAAACAGCATCCTTTCCGCGTTCTCCGGGTCCTCCAGCTGGATGCGCACGTCGTCGTGAAGCGTCTCCTGGTTGCCCTTCAGGGCAAGGACATAGTTGCCGCCCTTCCCCGTGACCGTCTCCGCGGTCGCCCGCTGCGTGTGCATGGCGTCGGCGGTCACCGTCCGGCCCCGAAGCTCCAGCAGTTCCAGCAGCGCCGGAAGCGCCGTGATCTCGTTCGACTTTCCGTCCACCCTGACCTGGCCGAGCAGCAGCCCGCTCTCCGCCGCGAAGGCGTGCACCAGATGGAGCGGCGACCGGTCGGCGGCGTCCCGGAACGACCGGCGCAGCGCCTTGCCGTCGATGGCGATCACGTCGCCGGGCCGAGCCCCCCAGTCGGCCAGCATCCGGGTGAGGACGCCGTGCAGCCCCTCCGGATCCAGAGCGTTGAAGAGGTGGGGGAAGGCGTCGTGGCTCGGGATTCCGTGCTCCAGCGCCATGAAACGCCGCAGGAACCCCTCCTTCATGCGCCCGAAACGCTCCATGTCGGCGCAGTTCTGCCCGCCTGAAAGGAAACACAGGAAGGCGATCGTCAGCATCTCCTGGAGATCGTGTTTCGTGGCGTTGCTGCGCCGGGGGTCGTCAACCCCATTGAAAAAACTGCATATGTCCTGCATCGGTTCCGCCCCGTCCGTTTGTTTTGCGGGGTCTCTGGACCGATTCCAGCTGGATGGAAAGTGGCGACTTTAAAAGCGATTGCCCTGACGGGACCACCCTACATTGGCGTCCGGATGCTTCCACTGTTCGACACCCCATCAAGTCTTCCCCAGCTCCTGTTACGTTTGAACCATGCCCACCGAGTCAGCGATGGGTCAACAGGCGCAACTCTGCCGTTTCGCTCAAGGAATTGACTCTCCAGAACCGGAAAGTGCGATAACATGCAGATTGAAGGAAGCGCACAATGCCCGAATCTGACCTCGGATATCTGCGAAGGCGTATCGACCGGATGAAGTACGCCGACGAGTCAGCGATGATCGCGGAACTCGTAGAACTCTCTGGCCTGTCGCCGCAGGAGCGCGACACAATCCACGCCCGAGCGGTCGAATTCGTGCGCCATACCCGCGGTGAGTCGCGTCCGACGCTGATGGAAGCATTCCTTGCGGAATATGGGCTGTCCACCGTCGAAGGTGTGGCGCTGATGTGTCTCGCCGAGGCGATGCTTCGGATACCCGACGCAAAGACCATCGATGCGCTCATTGAGGACAAGATCGTACCTTCCGATTGGGGCAAGCATCTCGGTCACAGTTCATCTTCCCTGGTGAACGCGTCGACATGGGCTCTGATGCTGACGGGCCGGATGCTCGACGACTGTCACCCAGGCATCGCTGGAGCGCTGCACGGGCTGATAAAGCAGCTTGGCGAACCAATGGTACGCAAGATAGTCATCCGCGCCATGCATGAAATGGGCAACCAGTTCGTTCTGGGTCAGAATATTGAAAAGGCCATGAGCCGTGCCAGGATCATGGAAGCCCGTGGATACTTCCACTCGTATGACATGTTGGGTGAAGCCGCCCGCACGGATGCCGACGCCCAACGATACTTCGAATCATACATCAATGCGATCGAGGCCATCGCCAGCGCTTGCCGCAATGCCGACATTCGATGCAATCCCGGGATTTCGGTCAAGCTTTCGGCGCTCCACCCCCGCTTTGAGGAATCCCAGCGTGACCGAATCCTTCGCGACCTACCTCCGCGCCTGCTGAGGCTGGCGAGATTGGCAAAGTCCGCAAATATGGGGCTGAACATAGACGCAGAGGAAGCCGACCGCCTGGCGCTGTCGCTCGATGTGGCCGAGGCCACCCTGCGCGACATGAGCCTTGCGGGCTGGGACGGATTTGGGTTCGCGGTGCAGGTCTACGGCCAGCGTGCGGGCCCTGTTCTCGACTGGCTCTATGGTCTTGCCGAAGCGCTGGATAGACGCCTTATGGTGCGCCTCGTCAAGGGCGCCTATTGGGACACTGAGATCAAGTTGGCCCATGTCAAGGGCGTCGACGGCTTCCCGGTCTTCACCAGCAAGTCCGGAACCGACATCAGCTATATCGCCAATGCCAGGAGACTTCTCCTCAAGTCGGACCGACTCTTTGCGCAGTTTGCGACCCACAATGCCCATACTGTCGCCGCCATCCTGCATTTGGCCGGCCCGCACGGTGCCTTCGAATTCCAGAGGCTGCACGGCATGGGTGAACGCCTCCACCAATTCGTACGGGAAGTGAAAGGAAGACACTGCCGTATCTATGCGCCGGTTGGCGAAAACCGCGACCTGCTCGCCTATCTCGTGAGAAGGCTACTGGAAAACGGCACCAACAGCTCATTTGTCAACCAGATCACCAATGAGGATATTCCGCCGGAAACCGTGGCCGCTGACCCATTTGAGTCGATCGGCAAACCATCCAACCTGCCATCCGGACCAGATCTGTTCAGGCCTGAACGCCGAAACTCCAAAGGATGGGACATCGAGCATCGCCCGCAGTTGGACGAAATCGAGTCCGGACGATCAGAATACGCCGACTCCCTCTTCACCGCCATTCCGATTCTGCAGTTTGAGCCGGAACCCGGCACGGTTCGGGAAGTCCGCAACCCGGCCAAACCGAATGATCTGGTAGGAGAGGTCCGCGAGGCGACCCTTATGGATGTTCAACGCGCCATTGAGTCCGGAAGGCCATGGAACGTTCCCGCCGCGGGCCGGGCGGGAATTCTGAACCAAGCCGCCGATTTCTACGAAGCCGATGCCCCTCGACTGTTCGCATTGCTCGCGCGCGAGGCTGGAAAAACATTGAGCGATGCTGTCGGCGAAGTACGGGAAGCGGTGGACTTCCTGCGCTTCTATGCGTCCAACGCTCAGGACTGCCCGGCCGCGCAAGGTCTGTTTACCTGCATCAGCCCATGGAACTTTCCGCTTGCGATCTTTACCGGTCAGGTTGCCGGGGCGCTGGCCTCCGGCAATGGCGTACTCGCAAAACCGGCCGAGCAGACGCCGCTCATCGCCCACGCTGCCGTGTCGCTCCTGCATCGAGCCGGGGTGCCACGACACGCGCTTCAGTTCCTGCCAGGAGACGGCCCTAGCGTGGGAGGGGTGTTGACCAGCGACAGGCGCGTAACCGGTGTGGCCTTCACTGGCTCATCCAATACGGCTCGGATGATAAATTGCAGGATGGCCGAGTGTCTTGATCCCGGCATCCCATTCATTGCCGAAACCGGAGGCATCAACGCGATGATCGTTGACTCAACCGCCCTTCCCGAACAGGCGGTCCGCGACGTGATTCAAAGCGCGTTCCAATCGGCGGGCCAGCGCTGTTCAGCCCTCCGCTGCCTTTACGTTCAGGACGTTATCGCGGATGACGTCATGGAGATGCTGTTCGGCGCAATGGATACTCTTGTGGTCGGTGATCCTTGGGAATTCGCCACTGATGTGGGACCGGTCATCAATGCTGAGGCAAAGGCGGAGTTAGAGGACTATCTGAAGGTCGCCAAGGCCAGCGGAACCATATTGAAGCAACTGAAGCCGCCGCGACCGGGGAGTTTTGTAGGGCCCACGGTAATCAAGGTGAACGGCATTCGCGAAGTTGAGCGCGAAGTCTTCGGTCCAGTACTGCATCTAACGACATTTGATGCCGATCGGATCGACACCGTACTCGAAGATATCGCCAATTCCGGATACGGACTCACCTTCGGGCTGCACACCCGTATCGACTCGCGCGTGCAGGAGATCATCGAGCGACTGCCCGTGGGCAACATCTACGTGAATCGAAACCAGATCGGCGCAGTTGTCGGGAGCCAGCCATTTGGTGGTGAAGGGCTTTCCGGAACTGGCCCCAAAGCCGGCGGGCCATTCTATCTCTCGCGGTTCAACGATCGCGGGGACGAACGCACCCAAGGACAGCCAGGGAACCCGATCGACGCCAACAGACTGCAGGTTCGTATCGATGCCACGCCGCAGTCGAAGGAGGCCCGCAGCGTTCTTGACATGCCTGGGCCAACGGGTGAATCGAACCGGCTCTCGTTCCTTCCACGGGTTCCGTTGCTGTGTCTGGGGCCCGGCCGAGAAGCTGTAGCGAAGCAAATTGACCAGGTGACACGGCTGGGCGGAGTCGCGGTGGCGGTTCCCGAAGCGGTTGAGGATGACACGCTTGCGGGCGTATCGGGGATTTCCGGAGTGGTCTGGTGGGGCGACAGAGACACCGCCCGAGGCTATGCAAAGGCCTTGGCTTCCCGGCCTGGTCCGATTCTGCGGTTCGTAACCGGTACCATCACCAGAGCCGATGTGCTTCTGGAACGCCATGTCTGTGTCGACTCCACAGCTTCGGGCGGAAACGTCGCACTGCTTGCCGAAGTTTCCTCACATTGATCTCGGCCTGCGGGCCTGCACAATCCTGAACCACAGAATCGAGTGTCGCCATGTTCCTTCCAATCCGTGACCACAATCCCTCGGAAGCGACACCCTTCCTTACAATCAGCCTGATCGCCATCAATGTCCTGGTCTTCGTCAGTTACCATTTCCAGCTTTCCGATCAGGAGTTGGCACGCTTCTACCTCCAATGGGCACTTGTTCCGGAACTGATCTCATACGGCTACACGCCACATACGCTTCTTACATCGATGTTTCTCCATGGCAGCATTCTGCACCTTGCCGGCAACATGCTCTTCCTATGGATATTCGGGGACAATCTGGAGTCCGACCTCGGGCGCGTTCGGTATCTGCTGTTCTATCTTATCTGCGGAATTGGCGCGGCAATTGTGCATGTGGTTTCCGACCCTTCTTCCGTCGTGCCCACAGTCGGGGCCAGCGGTGCCGTTGCGGGAGTAATGGGAGGCTATCTGCTGCTTTATCCACGCGCGCGTGTCGACGTGGTTCTGTTCGTCATTATCTTCCTGCGAATTTTCTCGGTCCCGGCATGGATCTGGCTTGGAATCTGGTTTTTGCTTCAACTCATTCTCAGCGGAGCTTCGGACCCGACCGGTGGCGGTGTCGCCTATTGGGCCCATATCGGCGGTTTCGTGCTCGGTTTCCTTCTGATCGTCCCTGTGTGGCTTCGCCGTGGCGCAACGTCCTTCTGGGAGAGAACCCAAGGCCACCCGGATCACCCTGACGCACATTACCGCTCGGCCAGATCCCGTATTCCAAAGGTGCGGCGGAGGCGTTGATCCTCGATCTTCGCTGCAGACGGTCTTCCATGCCTCCGCACCATCCGGCATCCGAACGCAACTTCCAGCCATACATGGGAATCGGATCCCGCTGACGAGGCATGGAATTCTCGGGCGATGGTCCGATTGTATGGAAGAACGTCATGGCACCGTGGCCTGCCCAAGCCGATGTCTGGAACCCTCGAATCAGAGGGCTATTGTGCGACACCCTCTTCAGGCGGAAAAGCGAGTCCTTGCCGGACGAAATACCGCACTCGGTTCCGGCCATCCCGCTTTAGCCAGGCAGGAGTTGAATCCTGTGGACCGCGCTGCGGGAATTCAGATCATCCCATTCTCCTTCCTGGAGCACTTCGCCAGCGACGCTTGATTCAGGTTCTTCTCATCGACGCGTTACGAACAGGCGGACGACGTCCCTTAGGCGGTGGACAATTGAACGGCGATTGCTCCAGATTGCCGGGAGAGCTACAAGAAGCACACCTGCAACGCCCGGTTCACAGCCAGAGACAACCACTGGGGCATTCCGGCAAAATGACAAGCCCGCTCTCGAACCCTGCCTTCCGGACGCTGTTCGCCGCACAGATCGCGTCCCTGATGGCGGTCGGGATGTTGACGGTTGCGTTGACTCTTGCGGCTTACCGGATTGGCGGCTCTTCGGCCGGCGAGATTCTAGGACTCCTGCTGATGCTGAAGATGGTGGCGTATGTGGTTCTTGCCCCAATTGCCGAGGCATCGCTTCGCGGCAAACCGCGCAAGCCGGTGATGATCTGCCTGGACCTGGGACGCATGGTGCTTCTGGTACCGATGGCCTTCGCCGTGACCGCGATGCAACTCGCTATGCTGGCCTTCCTTTTTTTCGCCCTTGCGGCAGCGTTTACGCCGCTCTACCAGTCGGTCATTACGGATGTGTTACCTGAGGATGAGACCTATACCCGTGCGCTGGCGTGGTCACGGATCGCTTACACGCTTGAGGCGATTCTCAGCCCAGGGCTCGCTGCTGCCTTGCTGGGCGTGGTTGCGCCTGAGCACCTGTTTCTTGCCGCCGCGCTAACTTTCGCTGGTTCAATCCTTGCGCTCCTTGCAACCCGATTCCCTGCCAAAGCAGCCAGCGACGGCACGAGACCGTTCCTGCAACGCACAATGGATGGTTTGAGAATATACCGCCACACGCCCAGGCTACGTGGACTCCTCCTTCTGAACCTCGCACTGTCGCTGGCGATGGCCTGGCTGCTGGTAAACACCGTGGTTTTCGCTGGGCTACGCCTTGGGGATGCAGAAAGACACTATCCGATCCTGATGGCGTTCTACGGGATGGGCGCTGCCGCGGGCGCGGTCCTTGTTCCAACCATGATCAGGCGCTTCGGCGAACGTGTGACGATGGTGTCGGGTGCGCTCTGCTTTGCCGCGCTTGGACCTGCAATCCTGTTTTCCCTTACATATTTCGGATTTCTGGCGCTCTGGGCTGGTTTCGGGTTGGCTTCTTCGCTGGTCCTGACCCCAGGTGGTCTGGTGATCACGCGCTCGTCGAACCATCAGGATCGCCCGGCGGTGTTTGCGGCGCAGTTCTCCCTCAGCCATGCAGGTTGGCTGCTGGCCTATCCGCTAGCGGGGTGGCTGGGCGTTGTCATTGGGCTGGAACCGGCATTGATCCTTCTATGCGGGCTTGCAGCGGCTACGACTTTCGCGGCAGCCAGGGTCTGGCCCGCCGACGATCCGCTGCAACGTACACACAGCCACCGGGACCTGCCATCGAATCACCCGCATCTGCGCGACAATCCAGTGAGTGGCCCGGAGCGCGCGCATCGCCACGATTACCACATCGACGAGCTGCACCCGGCATGGGGCGGGTCGGCCGCCAGAACGGGCTTCCAGAATTAAGTCAACAGGACAAGACATGTCAGACACCGAGCCTTCCCCGATTGACGCCCGAGGACTTCCCGCCCTCGAGGCGCGTTTGGAAGAGGACCTTCGGTTTCTCTGCTATCCCGGAAAGGACTGGGTGCCTCGCCAAGAGGGCGTGACCGACGTGACGATCGTCGGCGCGGGCATGTGCGGGATGCTTTCATGGTTCGCGCTCAGGATGGGCGGAGTGCTGAACACCCGCGTGCTTGATCGAAGCCCGAAAGGTCTCGAAGGTCCATGGCTGACCTATGCGCGGATGGAGACCTTGCGCTCGCCAAAGGAATTGACCGGGCCGTGCTATCGGCAGGGCACCCTGACCTTCCAAGCCTGGTTCCGTGCGCAATTCGGGTCCGAGGCCTGGGGTGCGCTTGGCAGGATTCCGCGCCCGATGTGGATGGATTATCTCCGCTGGTACCGCAAGGCCCTGAAGGTGCCCGTCGAGAATGATGTCTCGGTCGATCTGGTAGAGCCCGAAGGCGATCTGCTGCGCCTGCATCTGTCAGGGGCAGAAAGCGACTCCATCCTGACGCGAAAGCTGGTCTTCGCGACAGGTCGGGACGGCACGGGCGAAAGGAACATTCCTGACTTCGTCGAGAAGCTGCCCCAAAGGTTCTGGGCACACAGCGCGGACGACATCGACTTCCCGGCACTGAAGAGCAAGCGGGTGGCTGTGGTAGGTGTTGGTGCCTCTGCCGTCGACAATGCCGCCGAAGCCTTGGAGCATGGAGCCGCCGAAGTCCGCCACCTCATCCGACGGAAGGAGATGCCAACGATCAACAAAATGATGGGGATCGGCAGCTTTGGCTTCACGGCTGGCTTCGCAGGACTGTCCGACGCATGGCGCTGGCGCTTCATGCAGTATTCCTTCGCCACCCAAACGCCCGCGCCACATGGCTCGACGCTGCGGGTCAGTCGACACGACAACGCGACATTCCATTTCGACAAGGCGGTTACATCAACCCAGGAAGAAGGTGGCGCGGCACGTGTGGGTTTCGCCGATGGCTCATCCTACATTACGGACTTCATCATCCTCGGCACCGGTTTCACGGTCGATCCGCTATCGCGGGTCGAGTTTGGCAAATCCGCGGGAGAGATCCAGCTTTGGGAGGATGTCTATGCCCCTCCGAAAGACGAGCGATCCGCCGAACTCGGACAGTTTCCCTATCTGAATCCTGACTTCAGCTTTCGGGAAAAGGTTCCGGGCAGGGCACCCTGGCTGAGTAACGTCTACTGTTTCAACTACGGTGCTTCCGCGAGCCTAGGCAAGGTGAGCGGTGATATTCCAGGCGTTTCCGAGGGTGCTGAATGGCTGACCCGTGCGCTGGCCGCAACACTTTATGCCGAGAAGGTCGAATACCATTGGCAGGGAATGCTTGACTACGCGCAGCCGGAACTTGACGGCAGCGAATGGACGGCGAGCGATCTGGCACCGCCTGAAAGGGCGAGGCAGGCGGCAGGAATGCGTCCGTGACCACGCTCTGGCTGGCGGTTGTCGCTAGAGGCGAGACGGGTCTGGAACGGCTCAGATCCTGTCAGACGGGGGCCTGTCCGTGTTCTTCAGGCAGCGCAACGCTTCCTCCGGGGAGGGGCGAACCCCGAGGAGCACCTCCGCGGGCGTCCGGTGGCCGGACGCCCGCGCACCGGCGGTCCCGCGAAGGTCCACCGCCGTTCTCTCCCGAAGCCCCGGGACCGTGCGTTACTCCGGCGGCTGCGGCTTGTTCACGCCGAACCCACCGACCAACCTGCCGAGGTTGTGGTATTCGGTGTAGAAAGTTCCGACAGCAACGTCCGGCAGGCCGTCCGTCACGTCGCCGGATTCGTAGAACGACCCCTCCCAGCTGCCGGAGGCGTTCGCGGCGGTTCCGTCCATGGTCCATTTGGTGCCGCCGCCCGCGATGGGTTGGTCGAAGCCCCCGTCGGCGACGAACGGCTTCTTCAGCAGTTCGACGGACCAGGCCCGCGCAGTGTCCGCCGTGGAGCTGTCAAGGACGCCCGTCCTGAATCCGTTGACCGTGCCCGTGACCGTGTTGGCGCTGAAGTCGACATCAAGCGACGCGTCGGCCTCGAACCAGCCGGAATGGCTGTCCGCGGCAACGGAGCTGCTGATGGCGTAGTGGCCGCCAGCGCCGCCCGTGTACGTCGCCTTCCCTTGGAGCGCGTCCCTCGTCAGGTTGGAGATTTCGCGGACGGCACCGCCGCCGGGATCCCTGAGGGCATAGAACGCGCTCGCGGTCCAAGTCCCGCCGTCCTCGGATTTGTGGAGCCACCAGCCGTAGGTGCTGTAGCCCTCGTCCAGCAGAGGAGCGCCGGCCGTCGTCGGGGCGTCCGGATCGTCGGGCTTGAACTGCCACACCGCTTTGTTTTGGTTGAACGACGCTCCCTTCGCCTCCGCCCCGCCGAGCATGACGCCCAGCTTGTCCGCCGAATACTGGTCGCTGGTGAGCCTGGCCGCGCACACGTTTTCGCCGGAGGGCGTGCATATGAACTCGCCGGGCACCGCGTCGAAGACGCCGCGGATCTTGACGGTGGTTTCGCCTTCCTGCAGGGGGTAGACCTTCACACCGGCAGTGTTGGTGCCTGCGGCGAAGCCGAAGCTCGCCGACCTCGCGATCACGCCGGACTGCTGCTCCGTATTCTGCTCATTGAGCAACCCGGTAGCTTTATCGAAGTAGCTGCCCCACTCCCGTGCATGCGAGAATTTCCTCCCCGGCTGGGGCGTGGGGTCTGCGATGTTCCCGTAGACAATCGCCGTGTAGGTTCCGCCATCATCGGGCTCGTGCGTGTACCTCTTCCGCGTCCAGCCATGTCGCTTCACGGATGCCGCGTCGCTGTCTTCCTCCATGTCCACGTCCGCCTCTCCCTTCTGCACCCTCAGGGTCAGGGGCTTCTCAGTCGTCCAGTACACGCTCCGATTGCCGTCGCCACCGGCGGCGGAATATCCGGAAATGCCGGTGAAGAGCTTCCTCGCATCCGCAGCCTTCTTCTTCTCGGCGTCGGCCTTGGCCTTGGCGGCCGCGTCGGCATCGGCCTTGGCCTTGGCGGCCGCGTCGGCTTTGGCTTTCGCCTTAGCCGTGTAGCCGTCGGAGTCCGCCGCCGTCACCTTCCCGCCGGTATATGTGGCCGTGCCGTCGGCCTTAATAGTGACCGTGCAGTCTTCGCCACCCGCCGCGCAGCTGTAGGTGACGTCGCCGAGCGTCTTCATGGCACCAGCGGCTATCTCCAGCGTTCCAGCTTCCTTCCTGGCGCCCTCGGACACGGAGGACATGTCCACGTTCATGGGAGCCGGCGGCTCCGGGGGCGGCGGCGCGGATCCGCTCCCGCCGCCGCATGCCGCCAGCACAAAGGCGAGCGCGACCGCTTGGCCGGCCAACGCCAGTCGTCTCATCCGTCTCGGTTCTGCCTGTACAACCATCACGGGCCCCTTTCCACTCTTCATGGGGCCCCGGATTGATGGGGCCCCGGATTGATGGGGCCCCGGATTGATGGGGCCCCGGATTGATGGGGCCCCGGATTGATGGGGCCCCGGATTGATGGGGCCCCGGATTGATGGGGCCCCGGATTGATGGGGCCCCGGATTGATGGGGCCCCGGATTGATGGGGCCCCGGATTGATGGGGCCCCGGATTGATGGGGCCCCGGATTGATTTCCCTTCAGCCTACCGCACGATTCGCAGCCCGTCAACACTGTGGCGCCAAATCGCCAGGGCTATCGCACTTGGAACTTTCGTTGTGACAGACGAGAACAAATTAAGAACAGAAGTGCGCTCCTCTCGCGATTGGGGTCAGGTTCGGATGATTTCAGGCATCGACGCGACGATAGAGGCCCAAGTGCGATTGCCCTGGCCAAGTCGCAGCGGCTCCCGCAGAAATCGGGGCTCATACCAATCCACCCCGTTCAGTGGCAGGATCGCGACCGAGATAAGTCATGCCGAAACCACCGACATCGCCGAATCTGTAGGATACAGCCGTCGCGCGGTTGACGGAGTTGAACGCGCTCCCTACCCATCTGGTCAGGTCTGCAAACGAATTCAGGCTGATGCTCAGTGGCAAGCGTGGAACCTTGTAGCCGGCATATCGTCCGCAACGTGCAGCGATGGCATCTGCGCATTGTTCCGATGCAGCGGGAAGAGGCGAGCGCGGCACAACCTGGTGCCCTGCGCACGACGAAGTCCACCATCCATGTGTCGGCCTATGAACTGTCGTTGGCGCATGAAGTTGAATCGCTCAACGGTCGTCTGCACCTGTTTAACGCAACGCTATGATGTACGATAAAGGGCGGAGGTCATGCTGAACGCAAGAGCGATCCGATTGGTGTTTCGAATGTCAATCGCTACTTCCATCGCACCGCTGTTCACACAGGGCGACGTTCACGACACCAGCAAAACCGAGATCGCCAATCGGCCGTTCCAGGACAATCGGACGACGACACGGTTAGATCACGACCCCGCGATCCTCGATTTCGCTCCCGCACCTCCCAATCCAACCCTTACCGGATGCAGGCGCCGCGCGAAACGAACCTCAACCACGCCGAGACCCTCGACCTGATCCCGATACAGGCGCTGCCCGGCTGGGCCAACCGGTTGATGCACATACCTACTCGACGGCCCGTAGAGAGCGGAAGATGGAATGGCATGACTTGACGATATCAACGAAGTGTCGCTTAATGGCTTTCGGGAGGCATGACATCTAATGGAGGACGAGATCCGAATTGGCATTGCGGGCGCAGGTTCGATCGCCTTCGGAACGGCGGCGCTGGTTTCAGGAAACGGACACAGCCCAATGCTCTGGTCACCTTCGAGCAAGGGAACGGCGGCTCTTGAAAGGGGCACTCCGATGATCGTTGACGGAGCGATCGACGCCGATCTGACACCGCGTATCGCGGCCTCCGCCCGGCAACTGGCCGAGGAAAACGACTGCCTCATCATCGCTCTGCCCGCCTATGGCCATAAACCGGTCATGGACGCGCTTGCGCCTCATATCCGTGAGGACCAGCACCTGATCATCTCATCCCACGCCTCACTGGGTGCCATCCATCTGAGGCAGCAACTGGCGGTGCGTGGCATTCGCGCTCCGGTAACCGCCTGGGGTACGACCGTGGTAACCGGGCGGCGGCAATCCCCGACGAAGGTGCGGGTAAACACGGTTCGTAAGCTGGTCGACCTGTGCACTGTGCCTGAAGACCGGTCGGGTGAAGCCCTTGCACTGTGCCAGCGGCTGTTCGGAGACCGGTTCCGGCCGCGAGAGGGATTGCTGGCGATTTCGCTTTCGAATCTGAACCCGCAAAACCACATGGGAATCGCATTGGGTAACATGACCCGGATGGAACGCGGCGAAGACTGGAGCCAGGGCCAGAACGTCACCCCAAATGTCGGCCGTCTGCTTGAGGCGCTGGATGCCGAGCGACTGGCCATCGCCGAGGCACTGGGGGTCAAGGTGCGGACGATCTTTGAGCACTTCCACCTGTCATTCCATCTGCCGGTAGCTTCGATCTCAGAAATGAACCAGATGATGCATGCCGAGGGAAATGGTGGTACCGGACCCGCGACGTCCCATAGCCGCTATGTCACCGAGGATGTCCCTTACGGACTGGTACTGACCGCCACGCTTGGCCGGATGGTGTGTCGACCGGCACACCTGCACGAGGCGGGCATCCGCATTTTCTCAGCCATGTATGGACGGGACTTCATGGCCGAGAACGCACTTCTCGATGCGATCGATCTGTCGGGGCACGCGCTCGACGACCTGAAGGAGGCCGCGAAGACCGGTCTCCTGAACCACAAGGATGTCGCCACGGCATCCACTTATCACTAACCATCAGACAAAGTAGGGAAAATGAAATGACCAAACTGATCCTGAACCGCCGTCGTTTCCTCAGCACCACCGCCGTCGGAGCGGCCACGTTGGCAAGCCCGGCCTACCTGCGCGGCTCCTATGCGCAAGGCAGCGGAGAGGTGAACGTCTGGACTTACAACCAGTTCGTCCCCGATGCCTTCAGGGAAAACTTTGAGTCCGAAACCGGCATCAAGGTGAACGTGCGTCTTGTCGACGACCAAGGCAAGCAGTTCAACCTTCTCGCCGCCGAAGCGCCGAATCCGACGGTGGATATCGTGACAGTCGCCGGTCACCGGTTCCTTCAGTTCATCGACAGCGAGTTGCTTGCACCCATGGACACCGACCGGCTGTCCAACTGGGGCAATATCAATCCGACTTTCTCGGAAAGCGACTGGGCCACGATCAACGGCAACAAATGGGGTGCGCCGATCCTCTCAGGTATGGAGGTGATGTCTTACAATACCGAGTTCGTTTCCGGAGAGGAGACACAGACCTGGGACACACTGTTCAGCGAGAAATACAAGGCCCAGACTGCCTATATCATTCAGGACATGATGTCGATCGTCATGTTGATGATGGGCTATGACGGCAATATGGTCGCTTACCTTGACGATCCGGACGAGGCCGCACGGATAGTGGAGGAAGCGAAGAACTTCCTGATCGAGAAGAAGCCGCTCGTGCGCAAGTACTATGACAGCGGCGCCGAAGTGCAGCAGATGTTCATCAATCAGGACATCGTTCTGGCTCACTCGTGGAACGGTCCGGCCGCCGCATTGATCAATGACGGCTTCCCGCTGGGCATGTCCATCCCGCAGGAAGGCTCTTACGGTTTCGTCTATACGCTCAACGTCGCCAACAACGCTCCGAACCCCGACAACGCCTACACGCTTCTTGACGCACTTCTGGCGTCCCCGGAAATCGGTGCATCGATGACCAAGGCGTCTGGCTTCATCTCGACCTACAAGGACGCCTCGCAATACCTGACGGAGGCCGAAAGGCGCTCCACCTCTTTCCCGGAGGAGCAGCTGGCGAACCTGCAGTTCTTCCGTGCGGAGGCAAATGAGATGAAATACGGTCTGGTCGATCCTGCTGTCGAGGCCGTCAAGGCGGCCTGACGCCCTGACACACCGCACGCCCCCATCACCCGGCAATGGCATTCGCTTTGCGGATTCAGGCACCATCATTGCGCGTTCAATCGTTGGATGGAGCCCAGAATCAGGATATCGCACCAACAAGGTGACTAACGCCTAATGACTGGAAAAATGCGCTTCCGCAGCGGAGTCGCCTAACAGAATGCCATTGTCACCCTGGGGGCGGTCCGGCTTGGCCGGCAAGGGGAACGTCATGAATTCAGAAGTCGCATCCGTGCCTGAACCGCACGGAACGCGAGTGGTGGGCCATGCCCCGTTCTGGGGTCGAATGATCCATTGGGGGCCCTACAGGGCCCTGATGGCGCTAGTATGCGCATCTCCACGACGTCAGTTCTTCATACTCGCCGGGCTGCCGGTCGTCTGGGTCCTGACGCAGCATCTCGGGCCTATGCTGCAGATGTTCCGGGTCAGCCTAACCGATGCCTATCCGGTTGCCCAGAATGCCCAGACCCATTTCACGTTGGAACATTATGGGCGATTCTTTGGTGACCGACTGTTCTGGATGCCGTTCTTCCGGACGTTGGCCTTCGCCGCCACTTTCACCTTTTCGACGCTCATCATCACGTACCCCGTCGCATATTTCCTTGCGCGGCATGTCAGCCGAAAAAACCGGCTCCTGCTGCTGCTCATCCTTCTCGTTCCATTCTGGGTGGGCGAGATCGTGCGGACGTATGCGATCATGATCCTACTGGGCAATACAGGAGCGGTAAACCTTGTTCTGAAGTGGCTGGGTCTCATCGACCGACCGATCCCGTTCATGTACACGAGCTTCTCGATGGGCGTGGGCATCGTCTATCTGACAGCACTTTACATGCTGCTTCCGCTCTACTCGGCGCTCGAGAAGCTTCCACGAAGCTACTGGGAGGCGGCGGCCGATCTCGGGGCCAGCGCCTGGACCCGGTTCCGGCGCGTGACATTGCCCCTGACCATCGAGGGCATCTCCTCAGGGTGCACCCTGGTGTTCCTGATCTCGACAGGGTTTTATGCGACACCGGTGCTTCTTGGTGGCCCCTCGACCACGGTCTTTGCCGAAACCATCGCTGGCTTCTTTCATGTCGCAGGCGATGAATGGCCGACTGGCGCGGCCTTTGCCACGATCATGTTCATTGCCGCACTGGCGATCTCGGGAGTCTTCCAGCGGTTAATGTACTTTCTCAGGAAAGGGGATACCAGATGACCCGCAACACGCGCATCTTCCTTTCCTGCGCCTATTGGGCATTCGTTCTCTATGTCTTTGTGCCATTGATCCTCATGGTCCTGATGGGGTTCAAGGATTCGAAATTCATTGGTTTTCCGATCAAATCCTGGACTCTCGACTGGTATCTCGGTGTATTCGAAGACGCCGAGGTAATCTCGGTCTTCGGCTATTCAATCGCGATCGCCGTCTCCTCGTCCATGATTTCGATCGTCGTCGGGCTTTGGATCGCGGTGCTTCTGGAAGGCCGGAAGTTCTGGGGACGTGCCGTGATATTCGGTCTGACTATCCTGCCGGCGCTTGTGCCCGGCATCATCTCGGCGATCGCGTTTCGAATCTATGCCCGCCTGCTTGGCATCGAACCGGGGATGTTCGCGATCATCTGGGCCCATGCCGTTCACAATGTGCCTTTTGTGGTGCTGGTGGTCATGGCGCGTCTCTCGACCCTGCCGAAGAGCCAGATCGAGGCGGCGCGCGACCTTGGCGCCGACCCGCTGGTCGCCTTCCTCAGGGTCACTTTGCCCTACCTGACCCCTGCCATCATGGGTGCCAGCATATTTTGCCTACTGCTCAGCTTTGACGACTTTGTCCGTTCGTTCTTCCTTGGCAGCTATGAGCCGACGCTACCAGTCCTGATCTTCGCCAAACTTCGCTCCGGCATGTCGCCGGAAATCAACGCGATCGCCACCGTCGCGCTGGTCCTGACCGCCATCCTCGGCATCTGGGCAGAGCGCTATGTGCGCCGAACGAGCAGGGGGCCCTGAGGATGAGTTCGCGCCCTCCCGTGGTCAGCATCCAGGGAATCTCGAAGACTTTCGGCAATGCGGTCGCGCTGCAGCGGCTTGAACTGGATATCGCAGAGGGCGAGTTCGTAACCTTCCTGGGCCCTTCAGGGTGCGGTAAATCGACGACACTGCGTCTTCTCGGTGGGTTTGAGCGCCCGGACACCGGCCGCATTCTGCTGGAAGGCAAGGATGTGACAGCGCTTCCACCAAATCGGCGCAATGTGAACATGGTTTTCCAGGATTATGCGCTGTTTCCCCATATGACAGTCCGTCAAAACATGGCCTTCGGGCTGGAATTGAGGAGCATAAGGCGAAGCGCCATCAAGGCCAGACTGGACGAGCTTATGGCGTTTCTGGAACTCACCGACTATGGCGACCGCTATCCCAGCGAACTTTCAGGCGGTCAGCGCCAACGTGTCGCCCTGGCACGCGCACTTGCCCCTGATCCTGCGCTGCTCCTACTCGACGAACCACTAGGCGCCTTGGACGCGAAGCTTCGGGGACAGGTCCAGCAGGAGCTGAAGTCAATCCAGAGGCGGACCTGCAAAACCTTCTTCTTCGTCACCCACGATCAGGAAGAGGCCCTAACCATGTCCGACCGGATTGTGGTCCTGAACGCCGGGCGCGTCGAGCAGGACGGCACACCCGAAGAACTCTACTTTCACCCCGCCAACCGTTTCGTCGCGGAGTTCATTGGCGAAACAAATCTGATCTCAGGCGAAGTTTGCGGCCAGCAGGACGAGTTGGTGGTGATCGAGTGGCACGGAATACACCTGCGCGGTCACAGACGGCCTGGGGACCCGCATCCCGACGGCCGAGCAACCGCATCGGTCCGACTGGAACGATTGGAGTTGCACAGCGGGAAGCCTGACAAGGTCAACGCAGTTCAGGGCCGGGTGGTTGGCAGGACTTTTCTGGGCAGCAGAATGGTGGTGAACCTGCTCGTCGAACAGGCGGCCGGAGCAATTCTCTTGGCCTATGTCGACACTTCGACAGGCCAGACCGTGGGTGACGGCCCGATCTGGATCGGATGGGACGCCGAGAGTATGGCCGTTTTGAGCGACTGATCGCGAGACGGTGTCAGTTCAGCGATCCAACTGTGCGGTACGGAGCAGTCATTCCGTGTTCATATGGGAACTACTGGATGGACCGCACGTTTCGGGCGAGCGGGCGACCATGAACCGTCGGAAAGCGTGCCCACCTGTGCCGGCTTCCCAGACTTCGACCAACATGCCAGGACCGCAGGCTCGCCGGTGCGGCAACTGACAGGCAAACCGGTATCTGTGCTTCTTGTTCCCCACTATCCGATACTGTAGACTTTCGCTGGTCCAGTCTCCGCCAAATCCTAAGGATCTACCAAAATGGCTGACGCCAAAGTGGTCACACGAATCGCGCCGTCACCAACCGGAAGCATGCACATCGGCACGGCTCGAACGGCTTATTTCAATTGGCTCTACGCGAGGGCACGCGGCGGCAGATTTCTGTTGCGCATCGAGGACACGGACCGTGTGCGCTCAACTTCGGGGGCAAGCCAGGCGATCACCCGCGCAATGACATGGCTGGGGCTTGACTGGGATGGAGCTGCTGTCAGCCAGTTTGCCCGGGCGGACCGCCACGTCCAGGTCGCCAGGCAGATGCTGGAGAACGGTAAGGCCTTCAGGTGTTTTTCGACGCAGGAGGAAATCGAGACGTTCCGGGCACAGGCAAGGCTTCAGGGACGCTCCACGCTATTTCAGTCGCCTTGGCGAGATGCCGATCCCGCAACCTATCCGGACGCCCCATTCGCGATCCGGGTCAAGGCCCCGAAAGAAGGGGTGACAATGATCCGCGACAGGGTTCAGGGTGAGATAAAGGTACCCAACCCGGAACTCGACGATATGATCTGCCTGCGTTCGGACGGGACGCCCACCTACATGCTGGCAGTCGTCGTCGATGACCATGACATGGGAGTGACCCACGTTATCCGGGGAAGTGACCATCTGACCAACGCTGCCCGGCAGATGGTGATATATGACGCGATGGGCTGGGATATTCCCGTGTGGGCACATATTCCGCTCATTCACGGACCCGACGGCAAGAAGCTATCGAAACGCCATGGCGCACTCGGTGTCGAGGAATACCAGGCGATGGGATTCCCGTCAGCGGCGATGCGCAACTATTTCGCTCGGCTGGGATGGAGCCACGGTGACAACGAGTTCTTCACCGATGCCCAAGCCATGGAATGGTTTGACCTGGACGGAATTGGAAAGTCACCGGCCAGATTTGATATCGCGAAGCTGGAGCACCTCTCCAGCCGTCACATCGCAGCGGCGGATGATGCAGGACTGATGGCGGAAATCGATGCGTATCTGGCAGGGACCAACGAGCCGGAACTTGACGAGCGCCAGCGAAATGACCTGCTCCGCGCGTTGTATTGTCTCAAGGAGCGGGCACGATCCCTACCCGATCTGCTCAGGAAAGCCCATTTCATTCTATCCGAGAGGCCATTGGCGGCCGAATCGCCCGATACGGTATCCAAAGGTATACTGGAGGAATTGACGCTGCATCTGCAAAATGCTAGATGGGACCGAGACGTGCTCAACCGGATCGTGGCCGAATTGGCCGAAGTGCGTGGCATCAAGCCTGGCAAGGTGATGCAACCGCTTCGAGTTGCCCTGTCCGGAGGAGGAGTGTCCCCAAGCGTATTTGACATGATGCTTGTGATCGGCCGTGACGAGACTCTTTGGAGGCTGGGCGACGCAACGGGGCATTGATTGAACGATTGCATTGGATCCCTCCACTGAAAGTGCAGGAGCCTGCCAGGAAAGGAAACCGGATGACCGACAGAAAGACCGCGACGCTCAGGATTGGCAGCAAGGAACTGGAACTTCCGATGCACTCACCAGCCGCTGGGCCGGATGTGATCGACATCCGCAGCCTCTATTCCGAACTGGGGATATTCACCTATGATCCTGGCTATACCTCGACAGCAAGCTGCGATTCGACGATTACCTTCATCGACGGAGAGCAGGGCATCCTGCTGCACCGTGGATATCCGATCGACCAGTTGGCCGAGAGATCGCATTATCTCGAAGTCTGCTATCTGCTTCTTTACGGAAAACTACCAACGGGACCGGAGCTCGAGGATTTTGAGAACCGTGTAACGAACCATACGATGCTGCACGAACAGATGCAGTACTTCTATAGGGGTTTCCGGCGCGACGCACATCCGATGGCTATCATGGTGGGAATCGTAGGTGCAATGAGCGCCTTCTATCACGACTCCACCGACATCAGGGATCCTTGGCAGCGCGAAGTCGCATCAATTCGGATGATCGCCAAGATGCCCACAATCGCCGCATGGGCCTACAAGTACCATATCGGTCAGCCCTTCGTTTACCCGCGCAACAATCTGGCCTATGCGTCGAACTTCCTGCATATGTGCTTTGCCGTGCCCGCAGAAGACTACGTTGTCGACCCCATTTTGACCCGCGCCATGGATCGAGTGTTCACACTTCACGCTGACCACGAACAGAATGCTTCCACCTCTACGGTTCGCCTCGCCTCTTCATCCGGCGCCAACCCCTTTGCCTGCATCGCCGCTGGAATCGCAAGCCTCTGGGGTCCGGCTCACGGCGGGGCGAACCAGGCCTGTCTTGAGATGCTGGCGGAAATCGGTTCGATCGACCGGATCCCGGAATTCATCGACCGCGCCAAAGACAGGGACGATCCGTTCAGGCTGATGGGCTTCGGACATAGGGTCTACAAGAACTTCGATCCTAGAGCCAAGGTGATGAAGCAGTCTGCCGACGAAGTGCTCGAACTGCTCGGTATCGATGACAATCCAAAGCTGCAGGTCGCGAAGGAACTCGAGAGGCAGGCGCTGTCCGATCCATATTTCGCAGACAAACGTCTGTTTCCAAACGTCGACTTCTACTCGGGGATTATTCTGGAGGCGATGGGCTTTCCAACCTCAATGTTCACGCCGGTCTTTGCGCTCAGTCGCACCGTCGGCTGGATTTCGCAATGGAAGGAGCAACTGGAGGATCCCGCACACAAGATCGGACGCCCGCGCCAGTTATATCAAGGTGAGACCTTTCGCGACTACGTCAACGTGGAAGATCGCTGAACAACCATCGATTCGAGGAGTTCCGGAAAGGCAGACGATCCCGTGCGGGCTAGGTGGGACCGCCCGTCACACCGCGTCATTGAGCGCCAAACGTCAACGCCCTTCAAACCCTGGTTTCCGCTTTTCGAGGAAGGCCAATACGCCTTCCTGGAAATCGCGGGATTTTCCGCACTCACCCTGCAGTTTAGCTTCAAGCACAAGCTGTTCATCCAGGGTATTGCGGAAAGTCTCCCGGAGGGCCCGTTTGGCGCTCGCATATGCGAGAGTGGGGCCAGACGCGAGCCTCTCGGCGCGGGCTCTCCAATGGGTGGCGAAGCTCTCGTCAGGAACCGCCTCCCAGATCATGCCCCAGTCGGCCGCCTGTTGGGCGCTGATCGGTTCGGCGAACAGCGCCGCACCCATGGCCTTGGCGAAACCCATGCTTCTCGGCATCCAGTATGTGCCGCCTGCATCGGGAATCAGTCCGATGCGCGCGAAAGCCTGTAGGAAGACTGCCGATTCCGTGGCGATCACTACATCCGCAGCCAATGCGATATTGGCCCCGGCCCCGGCTGCAGTGCCGTTGACGGCGGAGATTGTAGGAATCGGGCAATCGTAGACTGCCCGCAGGAGCGGCTCGTATTCGTCCCTCAATGTTCGCTCCAGATCGATGTTCGCAACGTTGGCTCGGTCCCCCAGATCCTGACCAGAGCAGAAGGCCCGCCCCTCTCCGGTCAACACCAGCGCACGGGCCTCCTGCCCCACTTGCCGCACCGCATGCAGGAGCTCGGCTCGCATCTGTACGTTCAAGGCATTCATCACCTCTGGGCGATTCAGCGTCAGGGTCGCGAGATCGTCCTCGATTTCGAGCCGAATTGTCTGATAGGTCATGTCAATTCCGATTCACTTCCGCCATGAGCCGAACATAGTTCCGTGCGCCACAGACGAAAGGGGCGCAGATCACTCCTCAAGAATTTCCCTGAGACGCGCCTCCTCAATATCCGAGAGTCTCGAATTGCGCGACCGTGCCCTGCCGCGGCGCAGCAAATAAAGAAAGGAAACGCTGAGAGCCACAATCAACATTGCCGGTCCAGCGGACCAAAGCGCAATGTTCGAGCCGGTACCCGTTGGCCGAAGCAGCACGAATTCGCCGTAACGGTCGACCACGTAGTCAATGACATCCCGATCGCTGTCCCCCGCAACCAGTCTCTCGCGAACGAGAAGTCGAAGGTCCCGGGCAAGCTCTGCGTTGGAGTCGTCGATCGATTCGTTCCGGCAGACCAGACAGCGAAGTTCCTTGCCGAGATCTCTGGCCCGAGACTCCAGCGCCGGATCCTCAAGGATCTCGTCAGGCTGCACAGCCCATGCGGGTGCCATCACCAGACAAAGTAGGAGAATCAGGGCCCTCATGGGGACGACACGGCGTTGGAAGGCAACCTGCGCGACCCGGCCGCCACCCGGTGGCGTCGGTCTGTCAGGCTCAGGCATCCTCCTAGCGCCATAATCGCGGTACCAGCCCAGATCCAATTGGCGAACGGCTTGACATAAGTTCGAATAGCCCATCCTCCTCCGACCTGCGCATCGCCGACAACCACGTACACGTCCCGAAAGGATCCGCTGTCAATCGCCGCTTCCGTCGTCGGCATTCCAGCCACAGGGTAATTTCGCTTTTCAGGGTACAGCCAGGCCAGTGTCCGCCCGTTCCGGGAAACCGCCACCTCCGCCTGCACCGCGCTGTAGTTCGGTCCCTGAACCCGCCTTACATCGCTTAGCGTGATTCCGTAGGCTCCAACCCTATAGCTTTCACCCACCTGAACGGCGCGGATATCCTCCAGTTCCCAAGCCATCAGGCCTGCGATTCCGAAAAACGTCACGCCAAGGCCGGCATGCGCCGCTGCCTTTCCCCAGTCAGCCCTAGGTAGCATCGCCAGCCGCCTTATCCTTCGTCTGACATTGCCGCGTCCTGCCCGGAGCATCAACTCCGCAACGGCACCGCAAACCAGCCAGACTCCCAACGCAATTCCAACAGGGCCAAGCGCCGTGCGGCCAGTCTGGATGGCCCAGGCTAGCGCACCAACTGCAAACGCCAGAGCCGCGATACCCCGGAGACCCTTTATCGACCGGCCTAACCGGGCACGTTTCCAAGGCAATATGGCACCAATGGGAAGTGCTATCGCCAGCCCAACCATAAATGGAGTGAATGCGGCATTGAAGTAAGGTGCGCCAACCGACAGCTTACGATCAAACGCCAACTCAGCAACGAGCGGCCAAACCGTTCCGATGAACACAACGAAGCAGGCGACTGACAGAAGGACGTTGTTTAGCACGAGAGCACTCTCGCGGCTCGCGACTGAAAAGACACCATTGGCCTCCATGGCACCTGATCGCGCTGCATAGAGTGCCAAGGCGCCGCCCATAAACACTCCAAGGATCAACAGGATGAAAACGCCGCGGGATG
The DNA here is from genome assembly GCA_965203605.1 of Paracoccaceae bacterium. Taxonomy (GTDB): domain Bacteria; phylum Pseudomonadota; class Alphaproteobacteria; order Rhodobacterales; family Rhodobacteraceae; genus JAPOUP01. Next base: position 2,487,646 of record OZ241902.1, read on the forward strand.
GATCGCTGGCAAACGCGTGAACTGACGTCAAAATCCCCGAGCGCACGATGAAGGTCCCTATCAACGAAAACCCGAAGGCAAGGATTGCGAGGAGGATGGTCCAACTCTTGAGTGCCTCCCGTTTTTCGACGACAATCGCAGAGTGCAGGAGTGCTGTCGCGACCAACCAAGGCATGAAACTGGCGTTCTCGACAGGATCCCAGAACCAGAAACCGCCCCATCCAAGTTCGTGATAGGCCCACCATGAGCCGAGCGCGATACCAATGGTGAGGAAAATCCACGCCGCAAGCGCCCAGGGCCGAACCCAGCGGCCCCACGCAGCGCTCACCTTTCCTTCCAGGAGCGCCGCGACGGCGAACGAGAAGGTCATCGAAAGGCCCACATAGCCGAGATAGAGAAAGGGAGGATGCAGGGCGAGGCCGGGATCCTGCAATAACGGGTTCAGGTCCTGCCCATTAAGCGGAGGAAACTCCAGTCGCAGAAATGGGTTGGACGTGAACAGGATGAAAGCGAGAAACGCGACTCCAATAGCCGACTGTACGGCCAGTGCGCGAGCCCGCAATCCCTGTGGAAGGCCATTGCCGAACCATGCTGCACAGGCACCAAATAGCGCCAGAATCAGGACCCAAAGAAGCATCGAGCCCTCGTGGTTTCCCCATACGCCACTGAACTTGTAGAGCATCGGCTTGTCGGTATGCGAATTCAACGTCACCAGCCGAAGCGAGAAATCAGATCCCACAAACGCATAGGTCAGCGCGACAAACGCGCCAAGGATCAGAAAGAACTGCGCCGTCGCCGTGGGTTGGGCCACGACCATCCAACTGCGCCAGCCCATATGGGCACCCACCAGAGGGATTGTCGCCTGAACAACGGCGACGGCAAAAGCAAGGATTAACGCAAAATGTCCAAGTTCGACGATCATGGCGGCGATGATAAGGGGCCTTGCTGATTCCGCCAGAAGAAAATTCCGCGACCCGACCAACAGGGTGCGCCGATCCACCATAGGCCATCGGTTCATTTCGCCGATCCGGAAATTGCGACCGGATAGGAGACTTTATCTCCAGGAAGCTCGTCGTTCGGCTTCACCTATTCCTGTGCGTCTGAACTGTAAGTCCTCTTCCCACTGGCATCCTCACAACACCGTGCCTATCCTGGCTCCGCAGGCTAGATGGGAACGCACTTTGGTCATATCCGCACTCGCTGACACGCTGGTCAGAGGTTTTGAGGAACAGCGCGAGCGCATCTTTGGCGTTTTGTTTGAACAGGTGATCCGCTTGGGCGTCACCGGTCTCGCAAGGTCGGGCAAGACAGTCTTCATCACCTCGTTGGTCGCCAATCTGCGGGACCGCGGGTACATGCTTGCCCTCCAGGCTGAAAGGGAGGGACGCGTCACGGATACATTCCTACAGCCGCAGCCGGATGACACCGTGCCACGATTTGACTACGAAACCCATCTCCAGGCACTGACCGCGCCCAAACCCCGCTGGCCCGATAGCACCCGCACGATCTCTGAATTGCGACTCTCGTTTCGCCTACAGCCTACTGGTCTGTTAGCTGGCCTTCAACGCCCCAGAACCCTTCACCTCGACATTTTCGATTACCCAGGCGAATGGCTTCTGGACCTGACCCTTCTGGACAAGTCCTTTGAAGACTGGTCGGAGGAGGCGCTGAGCCGGATTGATCGCAGACCAACCGGCGAGTGCTACCGCGCAGTTCTGGAAAAAACGGATGCGGGCGCGAAACTAGACGAGGAACACGCGAAGTTGCTTTCAGAGGCGTTCACCCGCTATCTGCATTCCGCACGCAAGGCAGGGTTCAGTGACTGCACCCCCGGTCGATTTCTGTTACCGGGAGATCTTGCCGGATCGCCGGTGATCACCTTCGCCCCTATGCGCGACGGACCCGGTCGTCGCGGGTCGCTACGCCGCGAATTCGAGCGCCGTTTCGAGGCCTACAAGGCTGAGGTGGTGAAACCCTTCTTCCGAAACCACTTTGCCAGAATTGATCGCCAGATCGTTCTTGTGGATGCACTCGGCGCAATCCAGAAGTCACCCGAAGCGGTCGAGGAGCTGCGCCGCACGATGACCGAGATCCTGAGCGCGTTCCGGCCCGGCAGGAACGCGTTTCTAGACAGAATTCTCCGCCGCAAGCGCGTGGAACGGATTCTCTTCGCAGCGACGAGGGCCGATCACGTCCACCAGACGCGGCACGCCCGCCTGACCACAGTTATCAAGGAGTTGGCCCGCAACGCTCGCGAGCGGGCCCATTTCGCCGACGCCAGAACCGAAGCGCTGGCAATTGCGGCAGTCCGGGCCACTACCGAAGTGTCGCAAACGCATGAGGGTACCAAGCTGGATATGGTGCGCGGCACGCTGGAAACCGGCGAGCCCGTCAACTACTATTTCGACCCACTACCTGACAGCCTCGGGCCACTCCTGGATCCAGCGAGGGAAGAAAGGTTCGAAGCAATGCGGTTCGCTCCCGCGAAGACGAAGCTGAAGCCGGGTCACGGCCTACCACACATTCGGCTGGACCAAGCGTTGGAGTTCCTGATCGGAGACCTGTTGTGAGTGAAGGTCCAGATACGCCCCGCGGACTGCGACCGCGTTCCTGCTTTCTTAGCAGTTCGGGTCCATTCGGTTTCAATCGGTCATCCGCCATCAATGACATGCGATCTTGGCCGCGCCATGAATCCGGGAGCCGCCAGTCATTGGATCAATCGGAATGGGGTGATGGTGGAGGAATTTGAACGCCCTTCACATCGTCCAATGAGCGCACGGTTAGACCCGCAGCGATGTGCTGCTGACATAGACCATCGTTGCCGAACCGGTTGCGATAGCGCTGAATTCCGAAAGCACAGTTCGAAAGCGGTATCACCAATAGCGATGGGCGGTCAACTCGCACCATCATACGGGAGATAACCAAGGAATGAGCGCACCAAAGGATCCAGTTGTCATTTACCTTAGCGAGGAACAGTCTTTGCCCGATGTAGCCGACGCGCCACCGGTTACGGAGAAAGCGGATCCGCCGGACGGCGCGGCAATGCAAAGGGCGGCACGTTTGGCCAATCGACGACCTTCAGGTCTGGCCCGCTGGTTCTGGGGATTGTCGGCGGCTCTGATCCTCGCCGTTATCTCGGTCGCGACCTGGGACTTCGTCATTTCCCTAAGTGCACGGTCGGCAATGCTCGGATGGGCTGTGATCCTGTTGATCGCAGCCCTTCTGGTTGTGCTGACGGTCCTTGCCGTGCGCGAGATGGCGACCTTCGGCCGACTGTCTCGGATCGACAGTCTGAGGCGCGATGTGAACACAGTGCGAGCCACGAGCGACCTTTGTCAGGCCCGCGCTCTGGTGAACCGAATGTTCCGACTCTACGATGGACGGAAGGAGACCCGCTGGGGCCTAAGTCGCCTCATTGAATCACTTGACGACATCCTTGATGCAGCCTTGCTGATGGACGTGCTGGAGAATGAGCTTCTTGGCCCACTCGACCAGTTGGCCAGCAACGAGGTTGAGGCCGCCGCGCGGCAGGTCGCAATTGTGACGGCTTTGGTGCCAATGGCGCTTGCCGACGTGGCGGCTGTTCTCATTGCCAACCTCCGCATGATCCGCCGGGTGGCCGAGATCTATGGCGGGCGGTCCTCCGGTTTCCTGGGCTCGTGGCGGCTGACCCGTGCCGTGCTGGCCCATCTCGTAGCCACTGGTTCTGTGGCAGTGGGCGAGGATATGCTGAAGCCGGTTCTTGGCGGATCGATACTCAGCAAGCTGTCCAGGCGATTCGGCGAAGGTCTGATGAATGGTGCGTTGACCGCTCGGGTCGGCGTTGCTGCCATGGAGATCTGCCGGCCAATGCCGTTTTGCGCCCGCCGTCGTCCCTCGGTGCCAAGCGTGGTAAAGAATGCACTAACTGGTCTGGCTTCTCAATTGAAAACGAACACCTAAACAGCGACAATCGAACCACTGCGAATCAATGGCACATAAGGCAAAATCCTACGACAATACCTAAATCGAAGGAGAGGCAATAATGGCGACCACGCTCACAAAAAACAACTCCGCAGCAATTGGCATCTGCCGGCACAAAGACTTCGATGAATCATTCCAGCGGCTGTACAAACTAGGAGGCCAAAACCAAAAGAAATTTGAGAAAATAGCGGGCATTATTGAAATTTTAAGCGCAACAGGTACCGAATGTCTTAAGAAACTTCCCGTCACAAATCATGGAGAAACCCGTATCAAATCATGCGTGAAGATCGATATTGGAGGAGGATTTCGGATAATTACCCAACAAACCAGAAAATTCATTTTCTTGCTATTTACCGGCAATCATGATGCATGCGAAGATTGGCTTAATGGAAACAAAGGAATAGAAATTGTTCACGACAAAGAGACGGCGACACTTCTCACCATTCGAAAATCCAATCCAAATCAGGGCATTTTTGTAAACTCAAAACCAATTCCTTCAACGAACCCGCTCTTAGATAAACTCAACAAAAAGCTTCTCGGAGAGCTCCTCATTGATGTACCATCGTTAGTGGTGCTGCAACTTAGCAAGCTTAGCGGTTTCGTATCTACTGATCAAATTATCGAAATATGTGCCGAAATCGATAATCATGACAGACAGATCCTGGTTCAAGACGTTTTGTGTTTTCTCGCAGCTGATGATCGCGAGAACGCGATACAGCGATTAGCGGAATTTGCCAGGCGGACTGTCCCCATTGACGCTTATGATGAGTCAGAAGTTCTCGAGATTGAGGATGGCGATGTCATTAGAAGACTGGTTGTTGGTTCGGAAGATTACAGAAATTGGCTCAATCGGCTTTCTCGTGAAGGAGATCATCTTGAATGGTTGCTCTTCATGCATCCTGAACAGCGAAGGATTGTAGACGAGGATTTTGATGGATCCGCACAATTGTCAGGTATATCCGGTTCCGGAAAAACCTGCATCGCGGTTCAACGCGCTATCCGACTCGCAAGTGCCGACGACGATGAAAGCGTACTTCTGGTTACCTTGAACAAGACCCTTGCAGGATTGATTTCCAATCTGGTTGACGGTGCGGCCGTCAATGAGGGAATTCGATCACGCATCAAGGTCACATCTTTCTTTGAACTCTGCCAAGAGCTTCTGGCGGAGTTTGAGCCTGACAGAATAGTACACTACGACGCTGTATCTTGGAAGCTTAACGAGCACATAGATGAAGTGTTCCGGGAATACTATCGATGCTGGACCAACTTGAGAACCGCCAAAATCCTTCGCCCAATTCATCAAAGCCTTTGCGCGCAAGGAATCAGTGCAGAGGCATATCTTCGCGAAGAATTTGATTGGATCCGATCGGCACTACCCAAATCAAGGAGAGCATCATATACGAATGCCAAGAAGTTCCCCCGCATAGGTCGTGCGTATCCTTTGCAGGAACAATGGCGAAAGAACGTTCTAGAGGGACTCGCTGGATGGGAGGATAAGATGGAGGCGGTAGGCGTTATCGATTACCTTGGCCTGACAACCGCCGTTATGCGGTATGAGAAGAAATTGTCACACCGCTTCAGCAAAATCATTGTTGACGAAGCACAAGATTTTGGAACGACCGAACTTTCAATCCTCAGGCGCTTGGCTCCGGATGGATCGAATGATCTGTTTCTTTGTGGTGACATTGCTCAACATGTTTTACCCAAACATCGGGTAATGACAGAAGCCGGTATCAAGATCGCAAATCGAAGGCGGCGTCGCATTCGACGCAATTACCGAAATACTCGCCAAATTCTAGAAGCAGCTTACGAAATTCTTTGTCAAAACCTTCATGATGAGATGCTAGACTGTGCTGAGAGGGATTTAGAAATTCTGGATCCGAGTTATGCGAATCGGTCATCAAACCAACCTCTCGTCTTAGGGGCATCTTCTCTGGAAGAAGAGATTGGATACGCAAGGGGCATCGTCGCTTCCCACCTCGACCAGAACAGCAATGCCCATTGCTGCATAGCATTCGCAGGATATTCAATGTGTGAGGTGGAACGATACGCTCTAAAGTTGGAATTGCATGCACTCGACGGTTCCGCCGGATTCCTTTCGGAGCCTCTTGTTCTTTCCGATCTGGAACAAACAAAGGGCTACGAATTCGATTTAGTGATCATCGTGAACTGTTGCAAGGATGTTCTCCCCCGGCATGACACCCCTGCCGAAGAAGTGTACCGGGATGGATGCAGACTATATGTTGCCATGACGAGGGCAAAGGATGACTTATACCTGTCGTATCATGGGCAGCCGAGCCCTTGGCTCAACGTATCGGATGGAAAATTGACTTTCTATCAATGGTTAGAAGTCGAAGACCTAAACCCAATTTATCTTAACGGCACTCCCGATCGAATTCCTGAGGCTGAACACACGGATCATTGTAGTCCCAATGGGCTTACAGGTGAGGAGTATTGTTACTCAAGCTTTGCCTTGGGAATGACCCGTGAGGCTCAGTTGAAGCTATGTGATCTTGTAGACGGTCGCGGCATGACAAGAAACGGGAGAAGAGTGAAGTGGAGAACGATTGGCGACTTAGGCAGAGATCTGGAATCAGATCCACAGGCACGAGCGATAGTGGGGCGTGTTATTTCCGGAGAAATCAGGAAGTACTTGCGCAACTATGCCCCCCATGACCATTGATTTTTCCACCTTCCGGCGTTGCTGCTGTTCCGGACTCAGGCAAGCTGATTTAATACTATAGGTTGGCAGTTTTATGTCGGCCCCTTCCTCATCCGTCAGATCGAAGGGATAACGCTTCGGCCTCCACTTGATCGTAACTATCCGGCCTCGTGTCTCCGCTGACAACATGTACAGCGAGAATCACAGACCACCTAGCAACGCAACTTTATCCTCAAACGGTCTCTCAGAGTGTCTTGTTGACAATCGACGTCTCGAACCGAAAGCGAACCGACCCCCGACCGACTTGCTTGAAACGGTTTCGTGTTCCGTCTCCCATGGGATTAGGAAGTATCAATACCCTCCAGCGGTCTGGTGAGAAGACGAACGGAACGTAGAGAATCCGGTATTGCCGACGACCGTGCGCACGCACACTGGCGGCGACGCGGATTTCATTCGGGGTCAGCTCAAATTCGCCAGTGTCCTCCATCGAGGATTTGACTTCGTAGAGCCATTCCGCCTGCGGTGTCTTGACACAGAAATCGTAGCCAGCCGCATCATCCCCTTCGTCACTACCAAAGAAGTGCGCTCGGTTCCTCGAAATCCAGCAGGTCTCGGTGACTACTTCACCGTGGTGGCGGCGAAGAAACTGGTACGCACGCCACTCGCTCGCAATCCCCATAGCTTGCCGCCGTTCTTGGACAGGCTCTTTCCCTCTTCGTCCCTTCCCGCAGTTCGCACCGATTCCCAACGAACCACCGCCGCCGTTCGTTTCCGCGAATTCGGCCAACCTAGGTCGCTTGCATCGCTCGAACCAACTTTCATCGTCAGCAATGCTCTGCTCCGCCAACTGCCGGAATAAATCGCCGAAAGAGGGGTCAACTGGATCAAGCTTAACTCCAACGAAGTCAATACTTCGCTCTTCAATGATCCGACTTTGGCGTTCTCGTTCGCGACGTTTCGCTTCCTCTTCAACTGTGGCTTGGTCGAGGCCAAGAGCTACAGGCTCCAAGGTCTGCGGCATACCGTTCGGCCAGCAGCAAGCGCGATGGCAAAGTGCGAAAATCGATAGGTTCTCTATAGGATCGAAATCAAGCAGACCCGCATTCTCGAGATGGCGTGTCACGACTTGAGGATTCTCGCCTTTCCACGGCTCCTCGACAGGAACCTGGTTGCGCCGACACCAAGCACAGACGATAGAGACCGCACGGGAGGCAAAGTCGCGAGCCACCTTTCGGTTTCTTTCGAGAAGGCCGCGCGAAGACGGCAGACTGACTTCATCGTTTTGCCCCAATACTTCGTCGAGCAGTCGCATCACATGGGCCTCGACTGTTTCGTAGTTCAATGTTTCCCTTGTCGTGACCCATTCCGGGTCGAACTCGAGGAACGCCAGCGACTTGCGACTTACGTATACCGCGAGGTCGCGTCCTTCCCGGAAGTCGCTTGCGTGGTGTCGCCGAAGGCGTTCTAGGATTCCCAGCCTCATTTGCTCAAGGTATGCGTCGTACATGCTCCGGAGTTCGACCTCATTAGAAAGCGCAGATTCGCCCAGCACCGAGAGCACACTATTGAAGCGCTCGTAGTCTAGGTCCAACACTCTGCGCAGTTCTGCCCGGTTTGGCGCCCGATTACAGGCCGCGATCAAGTCCATTGGCTTAGGCTCCGAGAGCGAAAAATTGGATCGAAGCCACGGTGAAACGTCGAATCCGCCCCGAGTGCGCTCAGCATCGAATTTAAGCTGACGGGCAAGCGCCACGCCCCCGAAGTACGCAACGACTGGAATCAACAAATTCAGAATGTGTTCGACGTCGGTTCGCAATGCAGCTCGGTGTTCATGTAGAATTTCTTCATCGCACTTCAGTGCTGCGGCAAGCCTCTCGTCACTCGGCCGATCAAGCGTGTGAGGGTCCTGATCCATTGCGAGCCGCAAGAGAAGTGGCTCGACAAACCGCAATCGGGAATCTATCAAACGCTGAATCGCTCCTGAGAGCTCTGCGCTCAGTGTCCGCCATGTGAGAGGTAGAGCGTCGGAAAGTATTAGCGTCGGCAACTCGGAATCTTCGAAGACGAACCAATTCATCGTACCTTGCGGAGAAACTTCCTCTTCGTCGACAACCAATGTGATCGACCAGCAACGCCTCACTCTGATTGCTCGAATACGTCGCTCGACCGTGGCGAGTTGAACACCGAGCTCAAGTCTCTCAGCCAAGATCTGACGACCCAGCACGACTACCTCGGGCAACCATCCTAGTTGCAAAGAAAACAACGGCGGATCGCTCGATCTAGGCACGAATGGCTCGCCGTCGACCAAGAGCCGAACACCGCCTCCGTCGATCTGGTGGGGCATGAACGCGCCAGTCGCGGCCAAACGTTCGGCAACTTTCTCGGTAGACGCGTCTCCGATTTCGAGCACCGCGTGCCCTGTTGAAGACAGGATCTTCGCCACCGACTCCTGCGCTTTATGCGCGACGATCACAGTCGGTGGGGTCTTTCGACTCCCGGAGAGCGTCTCCAGCCTGCTGTGACGGATGATGGCCAAGTCCAGATCATTATGCAGTAGAGCGTCCGTGCCCGAAAGTTCACTCCAAGCGCGCCGATATTCTCTTCGGAAATCTGTGCGATCATGTATCTCCAGGGAAGGGGCGACGACCGCCAGAGCCTGTAGACGATCAGGCACCGCGTCCTTGCCATGCCAATCCCGAAGCCCCAAAGCATCACCGAAAACCAGATCTCCGAGTTCTTCGGAGTCCTCAAAGAGCCTCGAAACCGTATCGGATAGACATCCCAGAAACCGTGGTGGCCGGTCCCGTCTCGTCCGGGCCGCCCAGCTCTCCCTCGCCCTACGGAATTCAGGCTCCTCCTTCTGGGATGTCACGGCTATCCAAGCCTTGGATCGCAGGAACGTAGCGAGCGGCGTAGGTAGTTCTTGCTCGTCCCAATTGCGAACAGCACGCTCGAATCGCCCGATATTGAACGTAAAGTACCCAGTATTGTACGCCTCAAGATGTCTGAAGACAAGCTCGTGGAAGAGTTCCTTCGCGGAGTCCGGAAGTTCCGCGTGCTCCAATTGCCCGGGTAATCTCCAGGCTTCATCCATTTCTTTTCTACGGTAATTGGTATTGGGATAGCCGCAAGACGAGCGCAGCGCTTCCTGACACCAGTCTTCATCCAGGGCCTCCTTTTCAGAACCGTTGCGTATCAGATGGTTCCATTTCCATCCTGGGCCGCTTTCCCAAAGAGACCCGGCAACAGGTCGCAGGCCATCCACAACGCCGATCAACTTGAGGAAGTCGAGCCATTGACGCTTGCCGTCGCCACGGACCACCGGCCAGTCCGCGAAACCCAAAAGGAGGGAGTCCCGCGCCCGCCGACAGTCGGGCGACACATTCGCCGCCTGAACCAAGAAGTTCTCCAATGTCTGGCCGACCGACGTCCACGAAGAAGAAAATGCCGTCTGCGTCGCTGGCTGCCAGCCGCCTGATGTCGGTACATGCAGTTGAGCGCTCTGAAGCGCCTTTTGGACCTTGGAACCGGTCGAACTCCACACCTTGAATGCCCACATCAAGGCTTCCCGCCGACGATTATCATTTGCACGTTGGCCCAAGGCGGTCCCGAGGCTGGAAAGCGCTTCCATCGGGTCGTACTCGCGCACGAGGTCTGAGTCGATGAATGCAGTCAACGTGTCTCGCTTGAACGCGATACTCTCCTCGACGAAGCGGTAGCGCCGGATCAGCGTCGCTGGTGGTAGCGGAACACCATCCTTGTCACGCCGCTTCCTTGTTAATTCGCTGCGCACGAAGACCTTGGCTCCATTTTCAGCATCGTATCCACCTGCAGGCCGTAGCTTTTTCGATCGATCAAGGATGATTGACTTGCCCGCCAACGCGTTGAGATTCTCATCAGTGGCGACGAAGATGCGATTTAGATCTTCGTAAAAGCGTGACCAAGTGCGTGCCGCGGCCTTCCGTTCGGCGAGGGAGCCTGCGAACCGTTCAGACCATTCAGCAAGGAGCTCGCCACGAGGAACCACATCAACGTACTTGCGGTCCGCCATTACCTTGAGGCGGTCGAGCCGATCTCCGTCGATTGCCGGTGCCACCAGTCGGGCATCCGCCCGCTTGGCGATTTCCGCCGCCTTCATCACTGAGAATGACTCTTCGGGCCAGACTTTGACCTCAGACAGGCTGCCCCAGCGGACTTCGTCGACTCCAATCATCGGGATGACGGGCGCACCTGCAAGTGAACTACCCATTCCGTCAAGTGCTGCGTCTAGAGTCTTAGCATGTCTGCCGGTCCACGCGACGAGATCAAAGACCGTGCGCTGGGGAATCTGCGGGATCGCCTGCCCAGCAATATGAAGTGCCGCATGGGCACACGCTTCCGCCGCAGCCTTCATCAGTGTCGCGTTCAATGGCAAGTCGAAGTCCGCATCACGTCGGTCGATGTCTGTGAAGAAGGGCGCGTCCAGATACCCGAACAGCGGTGAGATTGCTGAATCGCCCATGGGCATAAAGTTGTAGAAGCGTCCCGCGGCCACCGCTCCGGGGGACAGTCCGACGGCGACTGAAACGGTCGGCTGGCCCTTCCACTCCAGCCAGCGTTTGATCTGCGGCACTCTGGACTCGCTTCGTTTGACTGCATCGAGCACGCGTGCCTTATCGACTTCATACCGCACCACGAGAAAACGCCTGTCCTCGCCAACCCTGACTTCGTCCAAGCGACAGCCCTCCATTCTGGGCACCTCACCGAGGGTGATTGAGCGCCGCCGTAAACGCCGCCGGAGAACAGGGCCGTTCGGTTTCTCCACGTCGATGCGAAAGTCCGCAATGCGGTCCAAGAACAGGAGGAGAGGCACCTCAAGGTCCGCTATTTGCTGGACTTGGCGTTTCGCCAACTCGATCGCCCCCGCCTTGCGCAGAGGCACGACGACGACGCTCGCGTAGCCTAAGCGTGCGTACGAGACCACCTCATCCGACTGTTCTGACAGCGGTAGGGGTACAAGGTAGCGTGGGATCGATTGGGCAACCTCGCGGGCAAGAACCATATCTCCATGGTGCGAGCCAAGCAAGGCTTCAATCTCGTCCAATGTTGCAAATCGAAAGCAGTAGCCATCGAACCGACGAACCGACTCCCCTCTCCCAATGCGCGAGAATATTCGAACATCGTCGGTTAGCGCTTCGACACTTCGAAACCCCAGACCCTTGTTGCCAATACTGTCGCCAATCTCTTTCGAAGTCATCGCGAGATTCATAATTGCTTCGACGTCTTTCCAGCGGAAGCCGGTGCCGCCGTTAGCGACGCAAAGGGTGCCGTCTGTCGCCGAGCGAATAGTGAGGCGTACGGCAATCCGCCCGCGATCTTCGGCCCGATGTGCATCGTGCGCGTTTTGTATCAACTCATACAGAACCCGATCGCCATACTCGGTTCCGATCACCTCGTTCAGATTCCGCAGACTCTCGTAAACCTTGATTTTGTTCCGGTGCGCTATCACGGCGTGCTCCAGCACGGCTTGAGCCTGTTGGTTCAGTTTGTCAGCCGGAACTCCGATCATGCGTAAAGCGCTTTCTCCAATTGCCCTACCATGGTGATCATTGTTTTACCCTGAACCAGTTTGCGACCGTACAGCGATTCGATATTGCCTACGTCGGCTCAAAACAGTGTTGGCGTCGATGCGGCTACCATTACATCGAATGCCAAGAAACGGACCACGCCGCCATGCCGACCGTCATTACCACACGACGCGACGACCGCGCCACCCCGAGGTGTCAGGGAAGTGTCTTGATTACCGCGACCGTCAATTTCCGGCCGACCTCGAAAAACTCTTGGCGGTTATCACAAACCCCACTTCCATTCCGAGGTGCAACACCGGCCATCGCGGCTTATCGCAACGTGAGCAAGCGATACAATCAATCATCATGTCCGCAGCCAATTCGTCCCAGCGTCAATCGCAAGCAAGTCATCCGCTAAAGCGAAACGCTCATGCAGCCTTCCAAGGATTGATCAATTCGACGCCAGTGTCCATGAAGTCCTTAACGTTGCGGGTCGCCACAGTCATGCCCTGTGAGCGCACGATGGCCGCGGTCTGACAATCCGCCTGCGATACAGGACGACCGGCAGCGCGGCAATTGGCAGCAATCTCGGCATAGGCCCGCGCCGCTTCGCTGTCGAACGGGAGAACCCTGCCAGCGAACAGACTGCCAAGCGTTTGTTCGGCAGCATCTACCAGACCTCGACAGCGCGCGCCACTTGGCAGTATGGCGATGCCGGTGCGAATATCAGCTTCCGTGACCGCTGTGACAAACAGTTGTTGCGTGGCAGGCCATCAATCCAGTAGAGAACATCCGGGTTCGGCGTGTCGCGCATCAATTCGGACACAACGTTAGTGTCAAGATGGAACACGGCGGTCTCAATCAAAGCGCATCGGATCGCGCGAAGGTAACTCCAGTTCCATACCACCGAATGGCTTGAACAATTCGTGGATCGCCGCACCCAGACCTTTTGCAGGCACAATCCCCCGCCCGACCGCTTCGCGAAGGATCAGCCGGACTTCCTCTTCCATGGAACGGCCATTGCCGGCTGCGCGCTTGCGCAACCCTATCTTGACGGCGTCATCGAGATTCCTGACCGTAATACTCGCCATCGCCACGCCCTCCGTCTGCGTGTGATCGCAGACTAAGATGTACCCGCGATGCAATCAAGCGAAAGCCGAAGTTTCACGTCTTTAGTATCGTGAGACCTGCTCGGTCACCTTCCAATCCTCAAGGACACAGGCAGCGATACCGTTAGGCACTCGGACTGTGAAATCACGCACCGAGTGCTGCCCCGGGGAAGCTTCCCGGTCGGTAGACATCAGCTGCAGCCTGCAGTCGGGGGACCGGTGCGCAAGCAGAGGCAAGATGCTCCCTGAAACGGATCATGCAATTCCACAACACTTTCAAAATCCGGGGCTTGGCCCATCCTGACCCAATAGGGTGGGCACGGGCTTCCCTCGCCTGACTAGGGCGTCCTCATAAGGGGTTGGGGACGCACTTGAGAAAGGGTCCCAGGGAGAGTCGCCCAAGCTTCTGTCAGGTTGACCCAATAGAAACCGTTCAAAGGGATGTGCTCACCCGATCTCAATTGGGTTGACCTCAACTCTGCCACAAGCCCAATTCCGTTGAGAAACGACCGCCTTTCCCTGCATTGCTTGGCACTCAATCCATGCGGAAGGTCTATTCGTCTGATCCTTGGAAGACGCCCTGTTCCTTCAGTGCGTCGACGACCTCCCGGGGCATGTAGGTCTCATCATGTTTGGCAAGGATTTCGCTAGCCTGGAACGTTCCGTCGACCAGCCTGCCGGTACCGATCATGCCCTGACCTTCGTCGAACAGATCTGGAAGTACGCCTTTAAAGGTAACGTCAACGGATGCCCCACCGTCGGTCACGGAAAATGTCACCGCTCCATTTTGCCCTCGCATTAGCGAGCCCTCCTCAACCAGCCCGCCGAGACGAAAAATCTCATTCGGTGGCGGTGGACGATCCATCACTTGGCTTGGTGAATGAAAGAAATTAATGCCGTCCCGCATGGCGTAGCCAATCAGCCCGGTCGCGAGGGAAAGAGCGACAGCGGTGATCAGAATCACCTGGATACGCCGTCTCTTCCTAAGACCCATCATTAGGAACACTCCACATGCAGAGGTCTCACATCCTGGGACGGCAAAGGGTCGCGCACTGGCTTCCTGATCACGCTCACGGGTATACCGGAGCGAGCATCAGCCCAGCGGTCTCATCCTCACCCAGCATCAGGTTCGCATTCTGGATCGCTTGGCCAGATGACCCCTTGGTTAGGTTGTCCAGCGTCACGATCACAGTGGCACGGCCTTCGATACGATCACCCACCACGCCGATATGCACAAAATTCGAGCCGCGCACATCCTTCATCGCCGGTGCCTGACCAAAGGGAAGAACGTCAACGAAAACCTCGCCGGAATACGCTTCCGTGAGGCAGTGATGAATGGCTTCGGGTTGACCGTGAAGGTAGGCCGACAGGAGAATTCCACGGGTCGCGGGAATCAAATGAGGCGTAAACATGATTCGAACAGATCGGCCAGCCACTTCGGACAGTTCCTGATCGAATTCACCGAGATGCCTGTGCACCCCTCCAAGCGAATAACCTTTCGCGTTCTCAAACAGTTCCGAGAACAGCAGGTGTTCCTTCAATGACCGACCGGCACCAGAAGCACCAGCCTTGAGATCCAGGATGATCCGATCAAGGTCGATCAGTCCGGCTTCCATCAGCGGTCTCAACGCAAACTGCCCAGCCGCGGCATTGCAGCCAGTGCCAGCAACCAGTCGAGCGGACTTGATCCGGTCGCGGTTGAATTCGGTCAATCCATAGACCGCTTCGCGTTGATGCTTCACCGCCTCATGCCGCTTGCCGTACCATGCTTGGTAGGCTTCTGGGTCGCGCAACCTGAAATCAGCGGAGAGATCAACGATCTTTACCGTACCCGGCAGGTCGTGGATGACCGCTTGGCTGGTTGCATGTGGCAATGCGCAGAAACAGAGGTCAATGTCGCCAAAATCGATGTCCTCGATCTTTCTCAAAACCGGCAAGTCGAGGTGACGCAGATGTGGAAACACTTCGTCCATCGCCATGCCAGCACGGCGGTCTGCGCTGAGAACCACGATGTTCAATGAGGGATGGGTCGCGATCAATCGAACCAATTCCGCACCTGTATAGCCGGAAGCACCAAGTATGGCGATGTTATGTGGCATGGTGAACTGTTCCCGCTGTCTCCGAACGGCCATTTAAGCCGATCCGCCTTAAGGCGCAATCAGGCAGAAAGAAATGTAATCCTACGCCGCAGGAACCGCGTAGCCTGGTCAGAAACCCTCGCAGGATCGCCGGTCGTCAGATACGCTGCTTCCGTCCCTGGCCCAAGCATGTCCGGATGGCGCACAAGGTAATCGGAGAGGCTGGCTGCGACGAGCTTTGGCTGGGAATAGACTGCAACGCCCGATCCAAGTGCCTCCCTGAACACGCTTTCCAGCAGCGGGTAATGCGTGCATCCCAGAACGGCGGCCTGAGGTTCCGGCATTTTGCGCTTGAGCGCTTCGACGTGACTGCGGACAAGTGCTCCGGCAAGTTCAAGATCCCCTTCCTCAATGGCGTCAACGACCCCTCCGCAGGCCTGGGCTTCAACATCCACACCGATCGCACGAAAGGCCAGTTCGCGCTGGAAGGCACGGCTGCGTACGGTGGCGGGAGTCGCGAATAGAGCTACGTGCCTTACCTCCACCTCGCGCGGCGGAGAGTTGTCTCCCCAATGTCTCTCGGTCAGCGCCTCAATCATGGGAACGAAAACTCCCAGGACGCGCCTATCTGGCGGCACCCAGTTCTCCTGCATCCGCCTAAGCGCCGCTGCGCTAGCGGTGTTGCAGGCCAGTACCACCAGATTGCAACCCGTCCCGAACAACCGTGCCACTGCAGCGGTGGTGAGACCATAGATATCATCGGCGTCTCGTACGCCGTACGGATTGTGCGCGTGATCGGCGAAGTAGACGAAAGGAACGTCGGGCAGCACTCGCATGGCCTCTTCGAGAACGGTCAGTCCTCCCAGTCCAGAATCAAATATTCCGACAGCCATACGGACCTCATGTCTTCCAACGCTCCTCGTATTCGAATCCGAACTCTGTGGCTTCGAAAGGTCTCGGTGACAGCGAATAGGTCCGATGGCGAAGAAATGCCATCAGGGATCTTGAATTGCCCCCTATGGGCCGCTGGTTCGTCCGGATCAATTCGCTCCGCGATGACGACGCGCAGCGGCGCATCCACCCGCGCCCCCAACTCCTTGATCAACAAACCCACCCGGAGCGAATGGTGCAGGTGGCAGGCAATCTGGAGCAGTCGCGAATTCTGCCTATCGAAGGAAACGGGCACAATGACGCCGGATTTCATGGTCATCTTCGTCGTGAAGGTGAGTCAGGCTGGATCCATCCGGCGGGCGAACGGCCTTCGCGGTGTCGCCAATGTTCCGTCGGGGAAGACAGTAATCGCGCCTCCTCAAGCGAAATATTACAATGCCTTCTTCCAAGTCTTCGGATGGAGCGTGGTCGCCTCCTTGGTTCCATCAAGGGAAGTTGGCAGCAGGGAGCGGTTCCTCGGCCTTACGAAACACATGGTTAGCGGGAAGGCGGAGTCGCCCGTCAGATTCTGAGAGGATGTCCCATCATCAAGCCATCCAGAATCCCACAGCGATGGCTCGAATTTACGATCAAGGGACCGGTGGACAGCATGTCTGTCAAGCTGCCACCACCGGCATCAAGGTCAAGGCAGAACCGTTCAACCATGACGCTCCAGAATCCACGCCCCTCTCCGATGTCCGCCTTATGGCCTCGGCACGCTTGACTGACCGAAGACGGCCGGTCGCGTTTTCCACAATGCGGACTTACGGCAGGTCCAGCAAGCAACCACGAGGAACGGGCTCAACTGATTTCCCGCACAGGGTGGTTTGGGAATGCATCCGGCGTCTCCACCAATGCGGGATGGAGATCGGCATGTAGGCTGATCTCGGTTTCAGCCGCCCATTGTGACGGAACTATGGCAAACCACTATCCGCGGCAGCGATACAGCCGTCACTCCGCAGCCTGACACAATTTGTGTTGGCCACCCAACACAGCGAGCAGTTCTTCCCGACGCTTCTCCGCCTTGACCGAATTAGCCGCCTTGACCGGCCCAAATCCCCTTATGCTGAGGGGCAGTTCCGCAAGCGCGACAGCTGCCTCCATTCGATCACCCTTGAGTTCCGGCAGGGATTTCATATCAGCCTCAAATTGCCGGATGAGAGCCCGTTCCATCCTGCGTTCGGCGGAATGGCCAAACGGATCCAGCGGCGTACCACGCAGCCATTTCATCCTGGCTAGCATGCGAAGGAGGCGCGTCAGCCAGGGACCGAATTCCCGTTTGGCCGGTCTCCCATCCGGGCCTGCCTTTGAAAGGATAGGAGGAGCAAGATGGTAAGTCAGTTTCGGTTCACCGTCGAACTCGCCGCGCACTTTCTCCTCCGTCGTCAAGAGAAGCCTGGCGACCTCATATTCATCCTTGTAGGCCAATAGTTTGTGGTATCCTTTGGCGACAGCCTCCTTCATCCGGGGTTCATCGAACCGATCAACCAGCCGACGATAGCGCTTCGCCAGGCGGGCCCCCTGATAGCGGCCAAGATGCTCCGCCCGAATCTCGATGAGTTCATCGATGGTCTTAGGCAGCTTCGTTACCTTGGATTCAGTCAGCCCGTTCGCTTTGTCAGGATTGAGCATGGCCCAGCGTCCATAGTCGAACGCTAGCCGGTTTCGCTCAACGGCAGTTCCGTTCAGCTCAATCGCGGACAATATCGCTTTGTAGTTCAGCGGGATAAGCCCGGCTTGCCAGACCGCACCAAAAACAATCATATTGGAATAGATCGCATCGCCAAGAAGTTTCCCGGAAAGTTCGGACGCGTCAAGAAATGTAAGGCGATGACGAAGTCTCGAACTCAGGGCGAGTTTCAACCGCTCCAACGGCAATGTGAATTCCGTATTGCGCGTGAATTCCCCCGTGATGGTTTCGTGGCAGTTAACGACGGCTCCACCTCGGTCTGCCCTCATCAACCCAAGCGTTGAAGCGCCTGCACTGACCACCAGATCGCCTCCGATCAGTGCGTCGCATTCGCCCGTGGCGACACGAACCACGCTAATGTCAGCAGGTTCCTTGGCAATACGGCAATGAACATGAACGGCACCACCCTTCTGCGCAAGGCCGGCCATTTCCATCATGACGGCACCTTTTCCGTCGATGTGGGCGGCCATTGCCAAAATCGCGCCGATTGTGACAACACCGGTTCCGCCTACTCCGGTTATGACGATGTTATGCGTTCCCTCTATCGCCGGCAGTTCCGGCAACGGCAGTTTCCCCACGTCCAAAGAAGCTGTTGGCACCCTGCGGATCCTGGCACCCTCCAGTGTCACAAAACTCGGGCAGAAGCCGCTGAGGCATGAAAAATCCTTATTGCAGGCGGACTGGTCGATCGCTCTCTTGCGACCAAACTGTGTCTCGACCGGAACGATCGAGACACAGTTGGACTGCACACCGCAATCTCCACAGCCTTCGCAGATGTCAGTGTTGATGAAAACACGTCTGTCCGGATCCTCCATTTGACCTCGCCGGCGTCGCCGACGCTTTTCTGCCGCACAAGTCTGCAGATAGATGATTGCGGATACGCCCCCATAACCGCTCAACCGTTCCTGGACTCGCTGGAGTTCCGTACGTTCGTGACGGGTGACTTCCCGCGGAAAGAGCGACAGATCAACGTCCTCCTTCCGGTCATAGACCAACGCCACGTTCGGGACGCCCATGGCAACGAGTTCCCGGGCGATTCTGTCAACTGTCAATCCTCCGTCATTCCCCTGCCCACCGGTCATGGCTACGGCGTCGTTGAAGAGGATTTTGTAGGTAACGTTGGCCCCTGCCGCCAAGGCGAAGCGAATCGCCTGGACACCGGAATGATTGTAGGTACCGTCACCCATATTCTGGAAGACATGGCTACGGTTGGAAAATGGCGCTTCGCCTATCCAGTTGGCACCTTCACCACCCATATGGGTATAGCCAACTGTCTCGCGGTCCATCCACTGCACCATGTAGTGGCAACCAATTCCCGCGTAGGCCCGTGTGCCCTCCGGTATTTTTGTGGAAGTGTTATGTGGGCAGCCTGAGCAGAAATAGGGCAGCCGGTCCGCAATCTCCGGGGTGTTGTTGACCTTCCGTGTCAGGGATATGGTCTCCATTCCCGCTCGAATTGCATCCGTGCCCCGTCCTTCGTCGATCAGGATTTCACCGATCCTCTCGGCGATAAACACCGGATCAAGGCAATAGCGTGTCGGAAACAGCTGGACCCTGTGTCCGTCACGCCAGACATCTCCCTTATGCCAGCCATAGACCCGGCGCCCACGCCGGTCATCGAAGATCGCTTCCTTTATCTGAACCTCGATCAGCTTGCGCTTTTCCTCCACAACAACAATCAGATCGAGTCCGTCCGCCCAATCTTTAAAGCTCTCGGTGTCCAGCGGCCAGGTCTGCACAACCTTGTAGGCAGTAAGTCCCAAGCGTTCGGCCTCGTTCGCCCCGATGCCCAGTAACGAAAAGGCATGCAAGAGATCGAGCCAGTTCTTTCCGGCTGCAACGAATCCAATCTTCGCCCCAGGTCTCCCCATTAACCTTCGATCAATTCGATTCGCCCTTGCGAATGCCTCCGCCGCAAACCTCTTGTGATCAATCATACGCGCTTCCTGCGGAATGCGGTCGTCGATCAGACGGATGTTTAGCCCGCCGTCCGGCATATCGAATTCCGGCGAAGAGAATGACATCCGGTCGGGTCTGCCATCGACCACGGCTGTGGATTCAACCGTGTCCTTCATCAGCTTCAGCCCACACCAAAGCCCGGCGAACCGGCCCAACGCGAATCCGTAGAGTCCGTAGTCGAGAATTTCCTGCACGCCGGCTGGCGAGAGCACCGGCATGTAGGCGTCAACCATCGCCCAATCGGACTGGTGCAGGGTTGTCGAGCTCTCCCCGGTGTGGTCATCGCCCATCGCCATGAGAACACCGCCGCATTTGGACGTGCCAGCGAAGTTCGCATGCCGCATCACGTCGCCTGTGCGGTCAACACCGGGCCCCTTTCCATACCAAAGTCCGAAAACGCCATCGAACCTGCCCTCACCTCGAAGTTCCGCCTGCTGCGTTCCCCAGAGTGCTGTTGCAGCGAGATCCTCGTTTATGCCGGGCTGGAACAGGATATCGCTCGCTTCCAGTATCCCCCGTGCACGCTCCATCGTCATGTCCACCGCCCCGAGGGGGGAACCGCGATAGCCTGATACGTATCCTGCGGTGTTCAGACCCGCTGCCCTATCCCGTGCTTTCTGAGTCAGCATCAGACGTACAAGCGCCTGTGTGCCGTTGAGCAGCACTGGGGATTTTTCCAGATCGAAGCGGTCTGCAAGCGAAACGTTCTGCCGCATGTCATACGCCTTTCCAAGCGAGCCTGGAATATGACTTACAGAATTGCCCGACTTCTTTGAAGGGTTTCTCTGGATGGTAGACGGCCAGGTTCATGGCACGCAGGCTCACGAATTTCGGGATAGCTGCCGATCATATCCCTTGACGGAAGGCGTATTCAACTGAAGTCTTCCGATGGGGAGTGATTCTCGTTTGGCTCATCTTTTGATCTCTTGATGTTCCGTTCGCGAATCACGCGGCGAGCGCCATCTTCGCGACCGGCCCGTTCCCGTTGGCGCATTGCGGGGGCCCGCAGTCGCCGCTGCGGCTCAGGCTCGGAACCAGCGCGGCCCATGCCCGGTCGAAGCGCCCGGACCTGCGCAGCGACCGGAAGGTCAGGACGCCCTAGCCGCCGTCGCGGCCCCGAGCGCTTCATCCGGGACGTCACGGGAACCCTGTTCGCGGATTCCACGGATCCCGAACCGATGGCGCAGCCCGCTGCGGCGGCGGCAGCGCAGTGCATGCGGCGGCGGTCGTTGCGGAAGAACGTCAGTTCCCTCGGCACGTCTTCGGTGCCCTTGCCCTTCCGCAGCAGATGGCGCAGCGCGTCGATCACCTTGCCGGCGCCCCTTGGGTCGTGGCGCAGGACGTGCCGCCACTTCCCGGACCAAGCCTCCCCGCCGCCTTGTCCGCTCCGAAGGCGGTGTCGGCCGCGGAGCTCAGGTGCTGGGCGCTATGCCAGAAGTCGACAAGTGTCACGTCGGGGCACAGCGATTCCAGGAACGTCCAGCTGTCCTTCGCGCTGTCGGCGACCGCCGCAGGCCTAAGGTCCGGCGTTAGCGCCAGCCAGTGCAGCGCCTCGGCCCTGAGCTGCGCCTTCAGGCTCACCTTGCCGGCCTCGGGAAGACGCCCGGAGCACCAGCTCTCCTGCATGGTCCCCTCGGCGTCAACCAGCCCGACCACGCCGCACGACGCCTCGCGCCAGCCAGCGTCCGTTGGCTTTCTGTCCGCCGTCCCGGCGTTCATGCGCATCATGACCCCGTCGAGGGAGACAGGGAGCGACACCGCCCCCTCCGGCAGTTCCTCCATGCGGTTTCCGACCTCTCCAGAAAGCCGCTCCAGGGCCGCCGAGGGCCCTTGGCCGACCGGCCGCCGCCACACGTCCTCGCTCCCGCGCACCGTCAGGCCGCTCATCAGGTGCATCGGGAGGCCCGCCGCCGCCAGCGTCAGGTCGGGGACGGCCTCGGCCGGGACCAAGGACGCGCCGGTCCCCGAGGGGCGGTACCGCAACCGCCAGAAGCCGACCGGCCCGAACACCGTCATCGCCCGGCGCGGCCTCGGCCGCCAGCGGGTCATCCCGGTGCAGGTTCGCGACGTTCGCCGCAAGGCCGGCCCCGGCGGCCCGCTCCACCAGGGCGATGGCCGCCTTCGTCAGGTTCTCCCGTGCCGCCGTGACGGATTCGCTTCCTTCGCAGGTGTCGGCAACCGGGGCTTCGGGCTGTACACCTGTCATCGGAGCGCCCCTTTCCGCCGCCATACAGGGGCTTTTGGGTTTTGTAAGGGAGCACTCCACCACACCCGGAATCGAGGGCCAGGAAGGTCGGCGGACAGGCCGATCGTGGAAAAATCGCGCCCGGCGCCGCGAATTTTCGCGGATTCGCCCGGATCAGGGCCGATCGCCGGATCCGGGCAGGAAAATGTCGTTTGATTGCCGTGCACTGGAAAAACCGCTGTTCACCATAGAGTAATCACACCCTGCCCACAGTTTCCCCCCAGCAGGCCAGGCTCCGCATCACTCAAAACCCAGTACGCACGGAGTCCGCCATCCGTCCATATCCGCTGCATGGTCCACTCCGATCACGTTGCTACCGGAACACATTCATGGAACGGTTGCGCCTGTCAGGATGTCTCTGCCAAAGACAAAATCCTGCCGTTTTTCTCCCCCTTAGTGCGTAATGGGCCAATTTTGGGATGCACCGCGTCGGATATCGACCAGCGAGTGCTAGCGAGGGTTGCTCAGCGCTCGCCTAGAGAATACCGGCACATTGGTTCCACCTGGTTTGCGAACCGATGGGGCGAGCAGTCCGTCCAAGTCTTGGGAAACGGCCTCAGCCCCCAAGCGGTTGCAGAACGTATAGTCGTTACCGTGAATCAAGTCCCGCCATGTGTCCTGCATGGGACGCAAGTCCTTCGTATGGCCGCGAAAATCACAGGTAAACCGTGAATACCAGGCAGTCCGACCGCCGCGCGGCTTACCGGCGAACCTTTCGCAGAACCAGTAGCGAACTTCTGCCTCTGCCGTCTCCAGCTCAAAGGAGAAGTACCCAACAGGGAAAGATCCGTCCGAAAAACGTGACTTGGGATACCCGGCGCTTCTGCTCGAATGGTGCGTCAACAAGTTCTTCAAGAGAATCAGACATTTCGTGCGAATTCAGGAACTCCTTCATCTCAGTAATCTGTTCCGAACTCATCTCCTGATCGCGCAGAAAGTTGTCGTCCGTTTGATAACTTGCGAAGCGAACCAGAACCTCTTCACAGGGTCGACTAGTGATTTTTTCCAGCACCTCAACGTCCTGCCGCCGCTTCGACATACTCCTTAACAAGAAGGAGGTTTTCCATCGACCCGTCCAGCATCAGGTCCAAGGGCGATTGCTCGTCCAGCATAGTATGCGGCTCCCGAAGCCACCGATTCTCGACGTTTTCATCTCGAAACAGCGCAGACAATATATTGCGAATACGGTACAGGTATGCAATTCGATCCTTGACGTCACGTCCCCTGAGAGCGGCCCGTCCGGTCAGCAAGTCCCCTGTGAACGATTCGTCGTCAGGGTCCATTCCTAGCAGAACGGTTGCGGCCTCCGAATCGAGCTTCCATGTGTCGAGGAGATTCTTGAAAAACTGAACCGGCCCGGTCAGGCGGGCTTGGTATGGCGAAATCCTTGCGTCGGTTCCTACACCAGTGGTGTCAGCATCTACCCGTCGAGAAGGGACGTGACGATGATGCAACACTGAGATTCCCTGCCGCGGTGTTTTCCCGGCGTCTCCGACTGGGGCAAATCGGGCGCTCCTGGTGCCAATCGATTCTTCGTCCAATTGTTTGCCCCGCAGCTGCATTTCTAGTGAACTGTCCCTCTGCGAAACATGCCCAGACGTCGATCCAAGGCCACCAAGTAATCCGGGAGACATTCCCCCCATAGCCCTCTCCTTTTGAACAGAGCCAAAGTTCATGACGTCACCATGTTGGCGGGAGCGGGCATCAACTCAATGTCCAGCCCTTTCAGAAGTTCTTCAAGCAATCGCTGCGGGCGACCAGCGCATTCCTCGTGCAAATGCAGTTCCGGCGATTCCGTGCATGTGATCCAGCACGAAGCGATGATTGACGACTTCTCCACTGAATTACTGTATGCGTGCAGCACTGCCTGCCAGCCTTCATCTTCGTTCCGAACCTCAAGATTGATGCAGGGATAGAGTGCTGCGTTGCCTAAGCCATTCAACTCCATGTCGATGCCCGGTTTCACCACCTGCCGCAGGAAATCGCGGGCGATCACGGAACCATTTCCGAGTCTGAGCGACAACGTTGTTCGAACCAAGAACATCGTAATCTCGGCCTCCGGGAGTGCTCTTTTCAGTGCCTGCTCCACCAGCGCGAGGCATTCGTTGCAGATGGCAATATCCTGTTCGCCCCTCAGGCCGTTAAAACTCATCGACAGCCTCTCCGCCGTCACCTCGATCGTCCCATTCCCCCCAAACATCACTACGCGTACGCACACGTCCGAAAGTGCGGTCCCGCCGAATACGTGCAGGTCTCTCGTTCGAAGCGGAAATCGGGGATGGATCGATTGGTGCAATGACTTCAGAAGCTCAGTGTTGCGCCCCGGCAGGTCGAACAGCGGAACAGAGAATTCCGCCTCGTACACCAACTCCATCCATTTGAGGTTGCCCTTCACCGGAGCGTCTCCTGGCGCAGGCCGGTCATCAGGCTGCAGCCACTCAGGCCTTTCTCTGGGAGCCGCTCGCTGTCCGGCACATCTGTCCTACGACAGTCGTACCAACGTTCCACCTTCTTGTCCTCTGTTTCCAGTTCCTGCGAGTCGTCACGGTTGTCCCCGTAAGACGCGAAGTCCAGATCACCCGGGGCACCTCGCCCAGATTGCACAAAACCAAGCAAGCCGCTGTGTGGTCGGGTTGACATGCTTGCCCTCGAAAGCACGATGCACAATACACTATAATCTGGGATGTAATACCAATCCAACTGAATAAAGACTCACGAACAAATCAGGTATATGTTGTGGCTCACCCCGGGAGCTTGCGTGTGATCGGCTCAGCCATCCTGTACTCTGTGTTTGTCAAAATTCATAAGGAGAACGGCATGCCTGCAAAAATCATGGTTTCGCGCACCGACCACACGCCCCCAGACCTGCGTGCACTGGCGTCGAAGAACAATGCCCAGCACGCACGAAGGGGGTCAAAAACGGCGAGATTTCAGGTTGGAGTGGATTGAGCGTTCTTGATGCGATCGACTGTGGCGACGCCGACATTGAAGTGGCGTGCTATCGAGCGGATTGATTGGCCTTTGTTGAGTATTCTGGCCACTTCCGATTGCCGATGTGTTGTGAGTTTCGGCTTTCGACCGAACCTGACGCCACGCTTGCGGGCGGCACATGGCGGCCCGAGAAGGTTGTCGACTTCAGGTCGATGATCCGCTGGTACATGGACGGCTCCTCCCGCATTTCGTGACGCCAAGCATGCGAATCGCGGGCAGTTTGGTAATCACATGGCGGAAGAAAATTCACCAACCGAAGAAAGTCACGCTATTCCAATGGTTTGTGGAGCGCGAGAAAATCGCCCACCAAGCCGCAAGTCTATCCGAATGCCATTGCTGCGCAGGGCCCTCAAGGGAACACGGTGCCGGATCGAGATGCTGGAAGCCCAGCTGGACAAGCTGCGCACGGCGAGGAACGCAACCCGCTGCCGGATGCATGCGACTGCCCGAGCTGCGGCCAACCCTGCGCACCGAATGGAGCCGAGGAATCCAGCCTCGTCGAGATCGCGATCAAGGCTTACAAGTTCATGCGGACTGATTCTCGTATGGCTCACCTTTTGATCGCATGATGTTCCGTTGGCGCATTGCGGGGGCCTGAGCCGTCGCTGCGGCTCAGGCGGGGGACCAGCGCGGCCCGTGCCCGGTCGAAGCGCCCGGAAGGTCAGGACGCCCTGGCCGCCGTCGCGGCCCCAGCGCTGCCCCGAGCGTTTCATCCTGGACGTCACGGGAACCCTGTTCGCGGATTCCACGGATCCGGAACCGATGGCGTAGCCCGCCACCGCGGCGTCCGCGTAGCGCATGCGGCGGCGGTTGTTGCGGAGGAAGGCCAGTTCCCTCCGCGCGTCGTCGGGCCCCTTCCCCTTCCGCAGCAGGTGTTGCATCGCGTTGACCGTCTTGCCGGCGCCCTTTGGGTCGTGGCGCAGGACGTGCCGCCACCTCCCGGACCAGACCTTCCCGCCCGCCGTGTCCGCGCCGAAGGCGGCGTCGGCCGCGGCGCCCAGATGCAGCTGGGCATCGGCAGCTACAGAAGCGCCTGGCTGCTTCCCCGGAAGCTGCGCCGAGCGATGGTGGACCCGGACCGGGGCCCGCTGCAGGGGGTCGCGGAGATGGACGGGGCGTCAATGCCCTGCAGCGACGGCGGCGGGCCAGAGGGTGGCGGGGAGAAGGGCGTGGTAGGCCAGGGCCGCAGCGCCGGGGCCGTGGAAATACCTGAGATGGACGCATAAAGTCAGACGGCGATGCCCAGAGGTTCTCCTCAGCAGGCCAGGCTCCGCATCAATCAACACCCAGTGCGCGTGGAGTCCGTCATCCGTCCATATCCGCTGCATGGTCACTGCGGTCACATTGCTACCGGAACAAATTCACGGAACGGGTGCGCCCGTCAGGACATCCCTGCCAAAGTCCAGATCCTGCCGTTTCTACCCCCTTCCTGCGTAATGGGCCTACCAAGCCAGATCGGTTTCGGTGAAATCGTCGCCCTTGTATGCGATCCGCAACCGGTAGGCTTGAGCGCAGGCATAGGCGAAGCAGTCGCCCATGTTGAGGCGAGCTGGATGATTGACGATCCTGCCGTATCGCTGAGCAGCATCGAGGGCCTTGCTGCCCACGTCACCGCTGATCATCGTTTCCTTGGCGCCCA
This sequence comes from Paracoccaceae bacterium, assembly GCA_965203605.1. Taxonomy (GTDB): domain Bacteria; phylum Pseudomonadota; class Alphaproteobacteria; order Rhodobacterales; family Rhodobacteraceae; genus JAPOUP01. Next base: position 2,514,458 of record OZ241902.1, read on the forward strand.
TATCGGCTATGAACTGGTCGACCAACCGCCGCGCCCTTTCGAGCATAGCCGGTGTAGCGGGCTTGTTTGACCCTTCAACCTCGGCAAACTGCCGTGTCAGCGACAGGACGGCTTCCATGCGGGCAACTGCCGACACGTGGAACGGGCCATCGTGCAGTGTCAGTCGATTCATGAGGTCGTCCGCATCATCTTCCTGGCCAATGATTGCCACGATGACCGACGCATCAATAAACAGCATCAGTCCTCCCCCCACAGTTCGTCCGTGACCTTCTTGTGATCAAGGTGAACCATTGGGCCAGCCTCGCGGGCCATGGCGAGCGTCTTTGCAAGACGATCGCGCACATGCAGTTTGGCCTTGCGGTTGTCGATCTCGTGCCTGAGCGCTAGCCTGACAGCCTCGACCTTGCTGGATTTGGTGAGGCCGATAAGTTCCTCAGTGAGTTTGTCGACCTCGGGGTCTTTGATATAGAGCGGCATAAGAGCATATCCTTTCGAGGATATAATCATATCCTCTTTTTCATATCCCGACAATGTAAAACCCCGCCCGGCAAGGACGCGGTGTGGCTGGATGGGGAGTTTGAGGGGAAGGGCGGGCCCTATCAACCCATCACACTTGAATCCGTGTCTCAATCCGCTCATGGCCGTCCGCTTTCCACTTCCGTGCCGAGCGGTTGCTCGCTTCGACTTGCTGCACGTCTTCGATGATTTCATGAAGAGGCAGGTTGTAGACAGCGTCATCCAATTCCATTTCGCTGAGGTCAAGCAGCACGCCCTTGCGCAGCGACTGGATGACAATTGGTGAGTGGGTCGTGGCAACAAATTGCAACTTCGGAAAGCATCCAGGAGGGCGGGCACAATGACGCGCTGCCAGATTGGGTGCAAGTGCAGATCAATTTCATCGATCAGGACAGTCCTTTTGACCGCTCGCACCGCTCTATCTGCCAGGTGTGGATTGAGAATTATCGCTTTGAAGGCGATATCGCCGACCATGGCCAGGACATTGCGCTGACCATGGCTCAAATTCTCATAGGCAACAGTTTGCCCGCGAGAGCTAAACTTGACTTCAAAACGCTCACGAGAAGGAGAGTATGCTATGTCCACGCATTCATCGGAACAGGAGGCGACAGCCTTACTCCAAGCAGCCAGTAGCGAAGATGCCCGTCCGGTCTCAAGCTCCCTAACCTTTCGCGGCGCAGCCAATCCAACAAGTCAGTCGGAGACACGCGAGGTTGGTGGCTGTTGCGATAGGCATCGAACCGCGACGGGCGCTGCCGTCTCCTGACTTTTCTGGGCTCAATCCACAGGCGACCGGTTCCATAATAAGAGCCCACACCCCCGCGCGGCGGCGGCCCTGTCGTTGAGAGTAAAGCCCGATTCCCGAATTTTGGAAATGGCGTGGAATCAGTGGCATAGGGGTGTTTTACCCAGGAGAATAGGGGTGTTTTACCCAGGAGAAGAGAGGCAACGTGGGACTATGTCCATCCTTGATTGCCCTGGATGCCTCTTCAGCGAGTGACGACAGTTCACGTGCATCTCTCGTCGTACTACGCCCCTTCTTGCTACGCAATTCCCGCTTCCAGCGGATATCCTTGATATCGCCCGACAAGGGATGCTCGACCCTGCCCTCGGCCTCCACCACCACCCGATAGGACCTGTTGAATTCCGCAGTAACGTCAAAATCCTGTTCAAATTCGCGCACCTCTCTTTGGCTGATATGTCGCTGTTCAACTGTTGGAATGCCCAGAAGGAATGCGCCAAAGGCGATAGATAGTGCATCAAGCAGGTTGGACTTGCCCACGCCATTGTTACCGGTGATCAGGGTGAACTGGCGGTTCAGACCCTGATCCAGGGTAGCGAACCCCTTGAAATTCAGTAGTCTCAGTCGATCGACCTGCATTGGCTCTAAGTCTCGGCTTGATTCCAGTAGGGCAGTTCCCTTTACAGACACATTACCGCCATGATCCGAACCAATGAATATAGCGCATGGAGCATGACACAATGCAGAGAAGGAAACGACCGCCCCTGTCTCTTGGCGTATCGAAGATTCGTTCATGGTTACCTTTGACAGCGGACAACTCGAACGACGAACGACTCGAAATCCCAAGCGGAGAATCCAGATTGACCAAGCGTCGATCATTTCCACGAGTTCCGCTGACATCGAAGAGCCGGACTGTCGGGAAAGCGAGGTGTCGGCGACCCGGAAGTGAGCGAGCCGATGCCAGCGTGTGCTGGAGGTTCGTATGAACAGGAGGGTTCACCTCTGTCTTTGCTGAAAATGACCGGAATCACTTAATCCGGCCAACAACTTACCGATAGGCGAAGGGGCAAATGGACTGGGACAAACTAAGAATATTCCATGCGGTGGCAGACGCAGGGAGCCTGACCCACGCAGGCGAAGTCCTGCATCTAAGCCAATCGGCGGTGTCCAGACAGATCAGCTCCCTTGAGGAGTCTCTGAACGCCACCCTCTTCCATCGACACGCAAGGGGTCTGATCCTCACTGAGCAGGGTGAACTACTCTTCGATGCGGCAAAGGCCATGACCAGCCGAGTTGAGGCCGCAACCGCCCGAATCCGCGACAGCAAGGAAGAGGTTTTCGGCGAACTGCGGGTCACAACGACGACCGGCTTCGGGACACTCTGGCTCGCCCCGCGATTGGCAACGCTCTACGCAGTCTATCCCGATCTGAGAATAGATCTGATGCTGGAAGAGCGCGTCCTAGACCTACCAATGCGCGAGGCCGATGTTGCGATTCGCATGAAGGAACCAAGCCAGGCCGACTTGATCCGACGTCGCCTGATGGGGGTGCACATGCGTCTCTACGCCACCCCGGCCTATCTTGAGGAGCGAGGCACGCCCAATTCGCTAGCCGATCTGTCAAGGCACAGGCTAATCTGCCAAAACACCACGAGTTTCCAGGTTAGTGAAGGAGCAAGCCTTGTCAAAACGCTACTGACCTATCGGCCGAAGTCTCTCCTTACGGTTAATAACTATTATGGAGTGCTACAAGGCGTTGCCAACAATCTGGGGATCGGGGTGCTGCCAGACTACGTGATCGAAGATTTTCCGAGAATTGTTCGGGTTTTGGACGACGTCGAATCGAACGAAGTCCCTGTGTTTCTCGCTTACCCGGAGGAGTTGCGGAACTCTAAGCGGATCGCGGCGTTTCGCGATTTCGTGATGGAAGAGATCATATCATATCGGCGGCGGCGGCAGGAGTGCGGGGTACAGCGATTTACCGGGTAATTTGCGGATCCTGCCACATCTGGAGTGCGGCCGAGTTCCGTCTGAAGTCGACAAATCAGGAACAGCGGCGTTTCGCCACTCCATTTACCAATCGCTTTGGAGCCACATAGATGTTCGCTTCATCACGTCAGCCTTCCAGTCAAATGGCTATTGACCCCATATGTTGAGAAATGACGGGGCATGGCGGCGACATGGGGTTGACATGGGGTTGACATCCTCCAACGTTATCCTAATGTCCGGCCTCGAGAAGGAGGAGACCACCATGGGCAAAAGAATGGGTGGCAAGGACACTGGCGTTGTCGAATTCCTCGGACGATGGTGGCCCAGCAATGCCGGGTTCGTTCAGCGTCACCGGCCTGATGACCTCGTCTCACGATTTGGCTCCCGAAATGCGCTACGCAAGCCCTCACCGCATGGCTTCTGGAAGAACTTCGTCGAAAACGATCTTTCCCGTGGGGTTCGGAAAGCATGACTCTCCAAACGGCACATGATGAATCGTCCGCTTATGCGCCTCCCTCACCGCGTCGGAAAGTCCGTAATGGTGTTCCTACCAACAACCTTGTTCAAAGCGCTTTCGCGGAAGGAAACGATCACGTATTTCCGTTGGTCCTGAGCCTATATGTGACGCTAGGGAGCATTGTGGCGGACGTGACCTACGGTAAGGGCGTCTTCTGGCGGCAAATTCCGGATCGCCAGTATCTGCTTCGTGCGACCGATCTGCAGGATGGCATTGACTGCCGCGACCTCCCATATGGGGATGGAGAAATCGACTGCGTTGTACTGGACCCACCCTATGTGCACTCGCCAGGTGGGACAGCCCATAACGGACATAAGCCATTCGAAACCCATTACCGCAACAACGGAACCGGGAATCGGACTGCGAGCAAGTACCACGAGGCGGTTCTGGATCTCTACCGCGATGCTGGTCAAGAAGCGTGGCGCGTCTTGCGGGAGCGAGGCGTCCTCATTGTCAAATGTCAGGATGAGGTTTGTGCCAACCGGCAGCGCTTCACGCACGTAGAAATCATGCAAATGTACGCCGAAGTCGGGTATGTCGCGGAAGATCTCTTCGTGGTCATGCGGAACAACAGACCGGGCGTGAGCCGAACAGTGAAGCAGATTCATGCCCGGAAGAACCATTCGTATTTTTTGGTCTTTTGGAAACGAACAAACGGCAAGCGAATTTGGGAACTTCCAACATGAGCCACGTTGGCCCCGTTGATCTCTTCGTAGAGTGCATCAAGGAACACGCCCCGAAAGACATTTGGCAAGGATCGCCACTGATTGGATACCGTCTGTTAGGGAACACGAACCGTGGAGAAATCGGAGAGTAATTCGTTCGCCGCTACTTGCGCAAGCACGACATTCCGACCGGCAACGGCAACCGAACATCCAGGACGGACATGCGGGTCGGCACCCGATCCTTTGAGATCAAGACCGCCTCGCTAGGCGCGAATGGGACCTTTCAGTTCAATCACATACGCCTCGACCGGCAATATGACTTCCTTTTGTGCATAGGTGTTTGCCCAGATGAAATCCGTTACGGCATTTGGCGCAAGGGTGCCGTCGCGGAAGGTGACGCCGGAAGACTTGTCCGTATGGCGGAGGGTCAGGCGGCATAAGCGTTAACCTATTTTGTCGCCGCATGTTGCGACACGTTTCAATGTCCAAAAAAGCAGTCAAAAGGTCGATTCATCCGCAGGTCTCACCGGTTTCCCTCCTTTCGCTGGCCATTCGGGCCAGTGGGATGGAGGATTCGAAGCCATTCAGTCCCTGTCCGAAGAACAGGTTAACGCTTATGGGGTCAGGCGGTTACCTACAAGATCACCAAGAAGCTGGACGCCCTGTCGCCGATTGAACGATTGCCTGATGCGATATCCGACATGCTATGCTTATAGTTTGGTCGCACTGAAGAACTCATAATGATTGACACGTAGAGGTGGGGTCATGTGAAGCTCGGCATGCACGTAGCTGCATTCTGCCGCGCCGAACGCAACCAAAGGCAAGCCGACCATTATCCTCGACAGTGCAACCTTCGACGAAGCGATTTGGGGTTTTGCCCCGCCCTTCTGCGGTAACCACATCATCCGGTCAGGATCCCCTCTTTGTCCAGACTTCGCCGAATACTTGCATATTCGCCATTTCTGGCGAAAAATCGCTGTTCAGACCAATGAAAATGAAAGGGTGCCGGAGCTGGGACCAGCACATCTGACGCAAAGTGTGTGGCTCTGACTTCCCCCTGCCCTCATCCCAGCCCAGTTACGGCACGCAACTTCAAGAGCCCATAATGAACGACCCGGAAATCACCGATGAACTGATTGCATTGCACGGGCTGAAGCCCGATGAATTCGAAAGGATTGTTGAAATCCTCGATCGCCCACCCACCCTTACCGAACTTGGCATCTTTTCGGCGATGTGGAATGAGCACTGCTCCTACAAATCTTCAAGAAAGTGGCTTGGAACCCTGCCCACAGAAGGGCGGCAGGTGATCTGTGGACCAGGCGAGAACGCCGGTGTCGTGGACATCGGCGACGGCCAGGCTGTGGTGTTCAAGATGGAGAGCCACAACCATCCGTCCTATATCGAACCCTACCAAGGGGCGGCCACCGGCGTCGGCGGCATACTCCGCGACGTCTTCACTATGGGCGCGAGACCGATCGCGGCAATGAATTCGCTGTCGTTCGGCGTTCCTGATCATGCGAGAACCCGACAGCTCGTGAATGGTGTCGTCGGAGGAATCGGTGGTTACGGAAATTCCTTTGGCGTCCCTACCGTCGGTGGTGAGGTTCGATTCCATCGATCCTACAACGGCAATTGCCTCGTCAACGCGTTCGCAGCTGGGATCGCAGATACCGACAAGGTTTTCTATTCGGCGGCGAGCGGCGTCGGGATGCCTGTCGTTTACCTTGGCGCGCGGACTGGACGCGACGGGGTTGGCGGAGCAACGATGGCCTCCGCGGAATTTGACGACACGATCGGGGAAAAGCGGCCGACGGTTCAGGTTGGCGACCCATTCACGGAAAAGCGGCTGCTGGAAGCCTGCCTCGAACTGATGCGGACGGGTGCGGTAATCGCGATTCAGGACATGGGGGCAGCGGGGCTGACCTGCTCCGCAGTCGAAATGGGAGACAAGGGTGGCCTTGGCATCAAGCTGAAGCTGGACGACGTTCCCCAACGCGAAGAGAACATGACGGCTTACGAATTGATGCTCTCGGAATCCCAGGAGCGCATGTTGATGGTGCTTCGGCCAGAAAAGGAGGAGGACGCAAGGCAGGTATTCAGCAAATGGGAACTCGATTTCGCCATCGTAGGGGAGACAATCGCAGAAGACCGCTTCCTCGTGCTCCACCGAGCGGAAGTGGTGGCGGACATTCCGCTGTCGCGACTGGCCAGCGGCGCACCGGAATACGATCGGCCATGGGTTGCCAATGCCGCACCCGAACCACTTGCCATAATTCCGCGAATCGACCCAATTGATGGGCTCAAAACACTGATCACATCCCCAAACCACGCATCCCGTCATTGGATCTACGAGCAATATGACAGCATGGTGATGGCTGACACGGTCCGCGGTCCAGGACTCGGCGCCGGTGTCGTAAGAGTGCATGGCACCGACAAAATGCTTGCGTTTACGTCCGACGTGACGCCCCGCTATGTGCGCGCCTGTCCCGAAGAGGGTGGAAAGCAGGCCGTCGCCGAGGCGTACCGCAACCTATCAGCCGTCGGTGCCAAACCGATAGCTGCAACCGACAATCTGAATTTCGGCAATCCTGAGAAGTCGGAAATCATGGGGCAGTTGGTTGGGGCAATCAAGGGAATAGGAGAAGCCTGCTCAGCTCTCGACATGCCGATCGTTTCAGGAAACGTCTCGCTATACAATGAGACGGACGGCGAACCGATCCTTCCTACGCCAACCATTGGCGCCGTCGGACTGATCTCCGACAGCGGTCGATTGATCTCCGGCGAAGTCCGGAAGGGACATGTCGCGTTAGTTGTCGGGAACACGGAGGGTCATCTCGGTCAATCTGCCTTGCTAGCGGAGGCATTCAATCGGGAGGATGGCGACACACCCCCCGTGAACCTTGTCGAGGAGAGACGCAATGGCGGCTTCATTCGTGAAAACAGCGAATTGATCCGGGCCTGCACGGATCTTTCGGACGGAGGGCTGGCAATGGCGGCTTTCGAACTGGCGGAGATGGCCGGTGTTGGCGTCGTGCTGGAAAGTGGCGACATGGAACAACTATTCGGCGAAGACCAGGGTCGATACCTGGTGGCCTGCAATTTTGACCAAGCCGAAGCACTGATGATCGCCGCCGGACGCGCCGAAGTACCGATCACCAGTGTCGGGCGGTTCTGCGGCTCAACCGTCAGGTTTGGAACAAGCTCCGCTCCGCTCGAAGAACTATCCAATCTGTTCCGATCAAGCTTCGCTGCGGCCTTTGACTGAAGCTCTTGAGCGGTCTCTGCGGCGAGTCAAATGAATCACCGGTCTTGCGAAGCGCTCCAAGGCAGTCTATCTGTCACTGCAAGCCAAGAGCACGCACAAGCGGGAGAATTCGTCACCATGCCGATGTTTGCAAAGGAAATCGAAGATTTACTTCGGAAGCGATTTCCTGACGCTGAAATCATGGTGCAGGGTGACGATGGCGTGCATATGTCCGCTATGGTCGTCGATGAGAGCTTTCGCGGAATGAACCGTGTCGAGCAGCAGCGCATGGTCTACGCCGCCCTGAAGGGAAAGATGGATGGACCTGCGGGAGCGCTTCACGCCTTGGCCCTGACAACGAGAGCCCCGGAGTAGAATGATGTCGCAGGTTCAGACCCAAATCGGTGAAACAGTTGCAGGCAACGATGTGGTGCTGTTCATGAAAGGCACCAAATCGATGCCACAATGCGGTTTTTCAAGCAGAGTCGTGGGTGTGCTCAATTACATGAGCGTCGATTACCAAGATATCAATGTACTGGCAGATGATGCCATTCGGCAGGGAATAAAGGAATATTCGGACTGGCCGACGATCCCCCAGCTCTACGTAAAGGGAGAGTTCGTAGGAGGCTGCGACATCATTACGGAGATGGCGCTATCAGGCGAGTTGGACACGCTCTTTGACACCAATGGCGTGGCGTACGACAAGGATGCAGCAGAAAAAATCCGTGAGGCGAACGCCTGACAGCCAGATATCAAGGGGCTTCTGTCAGGCCACTTACCCGTCAGCCCTGACCACAAAATCCCCGCTGACCAGATTGTTGGCGTTGGCCGCGAGGCCCATCATCCAGTTGGCCGGACCCCCAGGATAGCGCATTGGAACTTGCCTGAGCAGATATTGCCAGCGAAGACATGGCTGTGGCATTCAGGGTCGGCCAGATTGCGGGAAACTCCCCAATTCGTCGGGAAGCACTTCTGGACCCTGACGTCAGGCACAGTCAGATGGCTCCACCTACCTCAAGCGAAAGGACTTAAGGAGAAGCCTTTTCCTCAACCATCGTCGCCAAGACTTCAGCACGAGCAGCAATTTCGGACAGACTATCCAGAGCCGCCTGAGTGACTGCCGGACGTGCCTCCTTCGGACCGCCAACCTCCCTTTCCAACTCCCTCACCCTTTGCCGCTCGATACGGAGGTCCCGCTGAAGGCCTGTCGTCCGGTCAGCGAGTATCAGACCCGCCATCAACAGCATTTTTTGTTCAGTGAGGCGTTCGTCCTTCTTCAGCAGCGCTCTTGATTCGGAATCAAGCAACGCAGCTGCCGCAAGCAGCTGCTCTTCCTCGCCTTCGCCACAGGATATCGGAAATTCCCGTCCGCAAACGGTAACTGATAGATCAGGCACTGGCCTTTGCCTCCAAAAGTTTCTTCAGCTCTCCCAGAATCCCGTCCAGCTCGGCCCTGTCAGCCTCGCGAACAGAGTGCAGTTGATCCAATTCGGATTTCATCGACCGGTTGAGTTCCTGTGCTTCATCCGCTCTGTCCGCTTCCGTGCGCAAAGGGTCTATTGAAGCCTTCAGCTTCTCCAGTTCGTCATTCGCACCCTTCCCGGCTACCGTGAGTTCCTGAATCCGTGATTCGAGTTCACCAATCTTCTCATTCTGCGACTGGACGCGGGCTTCCAGTTCGGCATTCGTGTTCCTTGCCGTCGTAAGCTCTTCACGCATCGCCGAGACATCGGCAGCCGAGTACAGCCCGTCCAGCGCCGAGCCAATCCGATCGACCGCCTTTTCGATTCGGCGTTCCAACTCCTCCATTCCGTCCATAGACCGCTCCTCAACTAAGTCCTCGCCAATCTTCGCTGACCGGAGTGCAGATCATACGATGCTAAACCACAACCATACAATAGCCTAACTCGCCGCATTTTGGCCAAAGGCAGGGAGAGTCTTGAGTCACCTCCACTGTTCAACAGGCTACGACCGTTCGCCAGCCGCGAACCCACCCACGCCGATCCCCGGTGCAGCACGTCTGTCTGGAGAACCCATTGAGGATCTCCTTGATCTTGTGGCTTTCCTTTCATTCGCACCGGGAAGATCATGGGCGTTTAGCCTCGGCATGCTTGCACTTCCCCTCCATGCTGCTATCACGCGCACAAAACGCCCATTCAACCCAAGAGGCCTCTTCCGTGGAGCTATCCGACCTAAAAGACAGATATCCGGATCACTGGATGAAGGCTGCCGCAATACGGGCGCTTTCCATCGATGCGGTCGCCATTGCCAGGTCAGGGCATACCGGCATGCCCTTAGGTATGGCCGATGTCGCCACAGTGCTATTCGAGAGGCACCTGAAATTCGATGCCTCAACTCCACACTGGCCGGATCGGGACAGGTTCATTCTCAGTGCCGGCCACGGCTCGATGCTGCTTTATTCGCTGCTGCATCTGACCGGCTATCCAGACATGACGCTGGAGCAAATCAAGAATTTTCGCCAATGGGATTCCGTCACCGCCGGCCATCCGGAATTTGGACATTCCGGCGGAATAGAGACGACGACGGGTCCGCTTGGTCAAGGACTCGCGAACGCCGTCGGCTTCGCACTTGCCGAAGAGGTGCTTCGCGCCAGATATGGCCAAGACGTGGTGAACCACCGGACTTATGTGATAGCGGGTGACGGCTGCCTGATGGAAGGCGTGAGCCAGGAAGCCATCGCCCTAGCCGGACGACAAAGGCTTGGACGCCTGACCGTGTTCTGGGACAACAACAACATCACCATAGATGGCCAAGTGGGATTGGCTGACATCACCGACCAGATTTCCCGTTTCCAAGCCTCGGGCTGGGACGTTCGGGAAATCGACGGACACGATCCTGTTGCCATTGACGGTGCCATTTCAGCTACCAGGACCAGCATCAGGCCGTCGATGATTGCCTGCCGGACACATATCGCGCTAGGTCACGCCGCTCAGGACACCGCAAAGGGGCACGGCGCACTTACCGACGCCGCGCAGAACGCCGAAGCCAAAAGGAACTATGGCTGGAGTCACGAAGCGTTCGCCATTCCTCCTGGAATAAAGGCGCAGTGGGAAGGGATCGGACGCCGGGGAACCACCGAGCGCCAAGCCTGGGAGCAGAGGTTCGCTGCACTTTCCCGGAAGCGCCAGACCCAGTTCCGCATGGAACAGGCAGGCGACGTGCCAAAAGGCCTCGCCCCCGCAATCCGTCGCCTGAAGGCCAGTCTATCCGAGACAGCGCCCAGGATAGCGACACGGTCCGCCAGCGAACGGGCTCTGGCGGTCATCAATCCGATCATGGCGGAAACCGTCGGAGGTTCGGCGGATCTGACAGGATCCAACAACACCTTGACATCCGATCTTGGCCTTCACACTCCCGAAACGCGAAGGGGCCGATACATTCACTATGGTGTCCGTGAACACGGCATGGCCGCGGTCATGAACGGAATGGCTCTGCACGGTGGCGTAAAGCCCTACGGGGGGACGTTCATGGTGTTCACTGACTACGCCCGTGCGGCAATGCGACTCTCGGCGTTGATGGGAATCGCCCCTGTCTATGTGATGACGCATGATTCGATTGGCCTGGGCGAGGACGGCCCCACCCACCAACCCGTCGAACATCTCTCGATGCTACGCGCCACACCGAACATGGTCGTGATCCGTCCGGCCGATGGCATCGAAACCGCGGAAGCCTGGGAAACCGCGCTCAGCCAGACTGGCCGGCCAACGGTGCTGTCGCTGACACGTCAGGGACTTCCAACAGTTCGAACCGAACACAGAACCAGGAACCTAACCGCACAGGGTGCCTATATACTGGCGGAATCCACAGGCAGGCGACAGGCGATCCTGATCGCCACTGGCTCGGAAGTCTCCATTGCGCTGGCCACGCGGGAACTGCTGCAAACAGAAGGAATCGGCGTTCGGGTGGTGTCGATGCCATCCTGGGAACTGTTCGAAGAGCAGGAGGCGAGCTACCGAAGGCGTGTCCTTCCAAGTGGTCCAGTGCGCGTTGCCATCGAAGCCGGGGTTCGACATGGTTGGGACCGATGGCTGATGGGCGAGCGCGGGCGTGAGGCCCGGTCAGGCTTCATTGGCATGTCCGGTTTCGGAGCATCGGCGCCTTACGACATCCTATTCGAGAAATTTGGCATAACAGCTGAAGCCGCAGCGCAGAAGGTACGGGATCTGCTGGGCTAGGGCGGTGCCACTGAACGCGCTACGACGAGCGAAACAGGCGAGGAGAAAGGAAAATGGCCGTCAAGGTCGCAATCAACGGGTTTGGGAGAATCGGAAGAAACGTGCTGCGCGCGATCATCGAAGCAGATCGCCGGGATATCGAGGTGGTGGCAATCAACGATCTGGCACCCGCTGAGACGAACGCACATCTTCTCCGTTTCGACAGCGTTCACGGACGGTTTCCGGCCAAGGTAATCGCTACCGAAGACACAATAGATGTGGGTCGTGGCCCGATCCGGGCGACCGCTTTGCGCAATCCGGCTGACCTGCCCTGGAAAGATGTCGATGTAGTCATGGAGTGTACGGGGATCTTTGCGTCCAAGGAGGCATGCCAGCCGCATCTCGAGAACGGTTCATCCAGGGTGCTGATTTCCGCACCAGGCAAGAATGCCGACAAGACCATCGTCTACGGTGTGAATGACAATGTTCTGACCGCCGACGACCTCGTTGTGTCAAATGCGTCATGCACCACCAACTGCCTCGCCCCGGTTGCCAAGGTGCTCAACGACTCCATCGGCATCGAGAAGGGATTTATGACGACGATTCACAGCTACACCGGTGACCAGCCTGCGCTGGACACAATGCACCGGGATCTCTATCGGGCGCGGGCCGCCGCAATGTCGATGATTCCGACTTCGACCGGCGCGGCCAAGGCAGTGTCACTGGTCCTGCCGGAGCTTGACGGCAGGCTCGATGGAGTTGCGATCCGCGTTCCGACCCCGAATGTCTCTGTTGTCGACCTGACGTTCGAGGCGGCGCGTCCGACCACAGCCGGGGAGATCAATGACGCTATCCGCTCGGCGGCGAACGGGCCACTTCAGGGCATTCTGGGTTACACGGACGAACGGTTGGTGTCGGTGGATTTCAACCATGATCCGCATTCGTCTGTGTTCCATACGGATCAGACGAAGGTTATGGAGGGCAAACTCTGCCGGATCCTCGCCTGGTACGACAATGAATGGGGGTTTTCCAACAGGATGAGCGACACCGCCGTTGCGTTGGGTCGGCTGATCTAACATCCGAACGATCCAGGTCCTGCCTCATCCGGATCAGAATTCCTGTGAACGGGAAACGTGCGGACGCTGCTGATCGGTCAGCCAAGTTTCCGGGCAAGCGCACTTTGCACCGTCGGCGTCACGAATTTGGAAACGTCGCCGCCAAGGCGGGCGATTTCCTTCACCAGTCTCGATGCGATCGACTGATATTTGAGATCGGCCATCAGAAAGACCGTCTCGATGGAATCGTCCATCATGCGGTTCATGCCAACCATCTGGTATTCGTATTCGAAGTCCGCCACCGCCCTCAGACCCCGCACAATTACATTCGCGCCCGTGTCCCGAGCGCAATCGACCAGCAGGTTCTCGAAAGGATGCACGACGATCTCAGTATCGCCAGCGAGATCGCCGCACTCATTCCTGACCATAGCGACGCGCTCTTCGAGATCGAACAGGGGCACTTTGTCTCGGTTGATCGACACTCCGATGACCAACCGGTCAAACAGCTGGCAGGCCCTCCCAATGATGTCGAGATGCCCCAGCGTAAGCGGATCGAATGTTCCGGCGTACAGTCCGGTTCGCAATGTACTCTTCCTTCTGCTTCGTGGGAATGCGGCTGAAGGCAGCGGTTTCATGGGCAAGCTGCCATGTATCCACCACCACTCCTCGCGGGCACCGATCCCACAATGGACAAATCCGCGCAACCCGTAGTGACATTCTGGATCGAGGCAACGGTCAGTGCCCCATGATCATTCCCTGCAGCGCCTCTTTCTCCATCGACAGTTCGGACAGGCGTGCCTTCACCACATCGCCGATGGAAATGAGGCCCACCATTTCGCTACCTTCCATCACCGGCATATGGCGGAAACGCCTCTTGGTCATTATCGTAAGCACCTCATCGGCTGTATCGTCACGTGCGCATCCGACCAGATCCTTGGTCATCAGGTCTTCGACCGTATCCTTTAGGCAAGCAGTTCCACGCCGCCCCAGTTCACGCACGATATCCCGTTCAGAGAGAATCCCTACAGGCACGGTTCCGTCGTTAGACACGATCACCGCACCGATTTGTCTTAGAGAGAGCAGTTCCACCGCTGCGATTACGTCCGAATTTGGCTCAATGAAGATAACGCCGTCGTTGGCTTTCGACTTGAGAATTTGATGTACCAGCATTTTCCATGCTCCCGGAGCGAACTTGATAACAGAATCCAGCTATTCCCCAAGCTTTAGCCCTGTCAAGTCATGGTGCGGTTCCGACGAATTGGACTGCCCGAGCCACACGCAGACTATCCTCAATGGAATCGGAGTGAAAGCTCGCTCCGGACCCTCCGGGCCTGGCCGCCGTCTGCCATTGCATCCACATCCACCGTCATGGACAGTCCTCCGGTCACGTTGAATCGACCGGGGAACCCTCCCGCACTCCGGCGGCGCGGATCAAGGCGAATGCGCTACGTTGCGCTTTAGTCGCTTACGCCGAACCGACGGTCCGAGGCCACCGGGCGACCCCTCTCCGCCCGCGTCGGGGGCTTCGGGGCGGCCCCGTCGCGCTCCCCACGCAGCGGCGGCATGTGGACGCCCTTGCGCGACCTGCCCTTGTGCGAGGTCTCCCCGATGCGCTCCCAGCCGGCCCCCCGGTAGCAGGAGGCCCTGAACCGGGTCCCGTCCACGAAGGTCCCGCAGAGGACGGACCGGTACCCGTGGAGGCGCTCCCAACCGTCCGCCAGCCGCCGCGCCGCCAAGGCCAGGGTCGGGGACGCCAGGAACTTCGAACGCACCCAGGCAGACACCAGATAGCGCGGGTTCACCACCATCAGGTGGCGGTTGCGGTCCCGCACGCGGTCGCTCCAGCCGACCCACCGGTCCCTGCATGGCAGTCCTTTCGCCACCGCCCCGGACAGCAGGTACCCCAGCCTGCGGCCCTCCCGGTCGGTGACGGAATAGCGGACATGCGCCCCGAAGGGGCGTCTGTAGCCGAGATGGTGGTGGCGGTCGACGAACGCGTTCCACAGCTGCCTGCCCTCCGTATCGGTGACCGGATCCAGGCCCAGCGGGCGTAGCCCGGACAGCGGCGCCGCGGTCTCCGGCCGCCGGTCCGGGGCGGAGGTCCAGGCCGGCCTGTCGGCGGCCCTCATGTCGCGGACGCTTCCCTCCCGCCTCGCCGGCAGCTCCAGGATGCCGTGGCCCTCCAGCGTCCCGGCATGCCGAGGCAGGCCCCGACCCCGCAGGCGCCCTTCGCCACCATCCAGCCGGGATGCCCGCGGATGGTCCTCCCAGCTCGTTGCGGCTGTCGTTCGGCAGCAGCGCCACGGTCTCCTGGATGTCGGCGGTCCGCCGCCGGGTCAGCCGGCGGCCCGGGAAGGTGGTCGACATGAGGTCGATGATCCGCTGGTCCAAGGCACGCTCCCGTAACTGCGTGACAGCAGCATACGAATCACCTGCCGCAAGTTAATGGGTTTTGGGAAAAAAATTCCGGAGCGCCGAAAACCACGCGATGTCAGAGGCTTGCGCCCGGCGCGGAAAACCGCTTCGGAACGGCAGGACTATCCGAATGCCATTGCCTGACACACCCGACAGCCAGAGAGAAGGCCCCGGCTTCCGGCACACACCCGAAGCGCGGGGCCTTCTGTTGTTCGAATGCAATTGCCTTGGACGGGGGAAGAATGGAGGACTCCGATTACAGGTGTACAGCACGATGCCCCGGTTGCCAGCATCCGCGATGGAAGCGATGCCGTCGCGGCGGCGCGGGAGGGTTTGGAGAAGGCGGCCGTCGCTTGGTCGAGCGAGCAGGTTGCGAGGATCGCGCTCGCAGCGTGAATTGCGAACGGAACATCAGGGAATCATACGAGAACCACTCCCTCCAGTGGCACGTTCCTTGCCACCTAAGAAGATCCAGATTACGATTGCAGTACGGATTTGGACGACAGGAATCCACAGGAATCCGATGCGTGCACTAATCGACGTTAATCCTTCGCCAGAACAGCTAAACATTCTGTCGGATGCTGGATCCGGATTTCGACTCATCCGCGGTGCTGCGGGAAGCGGCAAGACGACAGCAGCGCTTTTGCGCCTACGCCAACTGTGTGGGTCACGACTGGCCCGCCGAGACCGTTTGGGCTTGGAAGAGCCGGTTCGCGGGCTCGTGTTGACGTTTAACAGGACGCTGCGTGGTTATGTCCTGAATCTTGCGAAAGAGCAGGTCACAGGCTCCAATGACTCCTTCTGACTGTCGAAACCTTCGGGCATTGGGCGCTGAGTCTTGTCGGACAGCGACCTCTGGTCAGTGGCGGGAAATGGCGGTATCGGATACAGGCGCTGCTTTCGCGAGTGGAGGCCACAGGTCGGAACGTGGAATATTTCACCGACGAGGTTGAATACGCGATCAGCCGATTCCCGCCCGCTCAGCGAGAAGATTACCTGGGCGCGACGCGTTCCGGTCGTGGCAGGAGTCCTGCGGTTCCGAGGCGGATCCGGCGAAGGCTCTTGGCGGACGTCATCGAACCATTCGAGGTACAGAAGGCAGAACGTGGCGAGTTTGACTGGAACGATGTTGCTATCGAAGCCGCAATTACGCATGGCCATGGCTACGATGTGGTCGTGGTCGATGAAGCTCAAGACCTCTCGGCAAACCAAGTACGAGCCATCCTCGCGCACTTGAACGAGGACCATTCGACGACCTTTATCATGGATGCCGTACAGCGAATCTACCCTCAGGGCTTCCAGTGGAGAGAAGCGGGCATCGACATGCGCCCGCAAATGGTGTTCGGCCTGACTCGCAACCATCGCAATACAGGGCAGGTCGCCCGGTTCGCGGCGTCACTGGTCCGGGACCTCCCGCGAGAGGAGGATGGTTTGGTGCCTGACGCAAACGCGTGCGGGCGTTCTGGTCCACTTCCTCGTGTAGTGGCAGGAAATTAGCTGCTCAGCTCAACTACATGCTGAACAAGGTTCAGAAAGCCATCAAATGCGACGAAACGATCGCTATCCTCCACGCCAAAGGAGACGGATGGTTCGATCACACAAGAGAGACTCTTGACCAACGCGGCATCAAGTACTGCGAACTGACACGACAGCGCAAATGGCCAACGGGGCCGGAGTTGGTCGCGTTGTCAACAATTCACTCCGCAAAAGGTCTCGAGTTCGATCATGTACTTTTGCCCGGCCTAAACCAAGAGGTGACCCCTCATGGTGACGAAGACGGAGACGGCACGCTCGACTCTCTTCGTCGCTTTGTGGCTATGGGAATCGGGCGCGCCAGACGCTCGGTCACGGTCGGCTACAAACCCGGAGAGGAGTCGACGTTGATTGAGATGTTCGATCCCGCAACCTACAAATTGGTTCGGATGTGATCTCCATGACGAGGGAAGACTTCATTCAAGCTCGTCCGAGGAGATCGGACGAGGTCGAGCTGTTACCGGAATGTCCGGAAGTCCTTGCCGCGGCCGAGGAGCGGGGCGTACGGAATGTGGTGCACTTCACAACGATGAGAGGCGCGGTCGGGGTTTTGGCTGCTCGCCTCGTCAAGAGTCGAGAGCGGCTGCCCAAAGACAAATATCTTGAACACGTCTACCAACCGAACGCATTATGCCGCAAGGATCCCGCTTGGCTAGACTACGTGAATCTCTCCGTGGAGCGCATCAACGACTGGATGTTCGATGTATCCCAACGTTGGCATGCGGCTGAGGGCAATCCTTGGGTTTTGCTGTCGTTCAGTCCCGAGATACTGGCGCATCCGGGGGTGGTGTTTACAACGACAAACAACATTTATCCAACTTGCACGCGCACGGAAGGATTCCTGGGATTCGAGCGGATGTTCGCAGAAACGGTTGCTGGTCGTCACAACAACGTTCATGACCGCGCTGGCAAGCTTCCCTCATGGCCCACTGGTCGGCAGGCGGAAGTTCTGTATCCAGGTGAGCTGTCGTGCGAGTATCTGCAACGGATTGACGCTCAAACAGAAGATGGCCTTGACGACATACATGGCATCTTGAGTGGTCTTCAGTTGGATAAGATTGCCGTTTGTCATGAACCGGAGGCATTCGAATGACTGTTTCGGAATCGCTTCGTGGTGCTTCGCCAACGAGCACCGGGGATGTTCCACAGCCTGCCAATGCGGCTTCAACCCAGTTTGCAGCGCGTGCCGCGATGACCCGCTGTTCCGCTCTGTGGGCGGCTTACGGGGACGCGTTGGGCTGGATCAGTGAACTGACCGATTCAAAAGGACTGAAGCAAAGGACGAAAGGTGAGCCGCTTTGCCGTCCCATCGCATGGAACAGGAGGATCGGTGGCCGTGGGGGAATCATCGCAACATTGCCGGTGGGCTGCTACTCCGATGATTCCCAGTTGCGTTTCGCTACGGGTCGGGCGATAGGATCTGGTGGTTTCGATGTCGAAGCGTTCGCAAAGGTCGAACTCCCAGTCTGGCTAAGCTACGGGCTCGGGGGAGGCAAATCTACGAGCGCTGCTGCAAAGAACCTGTCCAGACGGACGGTCCCTTGGTTCGCCAACACGTTCAAGGGATGGAGTGTTTCCGGTGGAAACGGCGCGGCGATGCGAATCCAACCCCATGTCTGGGCGAGCCCGGATTGGGACGACGTCAGAAGCTACCTGCCCGACGTTGTGCGCAACACGATCTGTACCCATTCCCATCCCATCGGACTGCTCGGGTCGGTTGTTCATGCGCTGACGCTCGCACACACCATGGCCACCGGTCGTCAACCATCGGTCAGTGATTTGATGGGGGCCGTCAAGACAGCTGCGGAACTCCCCGAGATCATGAGGAGCGATACCGAGGTAGGAAACTATTGGCGCGGGACTTTTGAACGGGAGTCGGGGAGTTTTGATGACGCTTGGAGGCGTGCAATCGAGGAATGCAAGGAAGCGGTGTCAATTGCTGGAGCGGGGGCTCCGAATTCGAATGGAGCTGAACGCTATGCCGCTTTGATCAACGGACTGAGACTTCGCGATCCAGCGCGGAGAGGTAGCGGAATGCTGACCGCAGTCGCGTCAGTCGGCTTGTTGTGGTGCGAAGCTGAACCGGAAAAGGCCATGCGTATCGCAGCAAATGAACTAGGGACTGATACTGATACGATTGCGTCGATGGCTGGAGCTATCGCCGGTGCGGTGGCAGAGGCCGAGCCGCAAGCGCCGGTGCTTGATGCGGAGCTGTTCCGTTCTGAAGCCAATCGGTTGGTAAGGATTGCCTTTGGCAAGCGTCTGGATGGCCATCGTTATCCCGATCTGCTGCGCTGGTCGGCACCGTCAAGACGCGCCGATACTCTGGTGCGCACGAGAGACGAGGGTTTCTACGTCCGGGGGCTAGGTCCCGCTAAAGTGACGAGCGAACCGATAATGTCGCCGAATGGCATCTTCCAGTGGCAGTGGTTGACGCTTAACTCCGGTCAGACTTTGTTGATCAAGCGAAGGGCTGATCTGATGCTCATCGAAGATGAATTTGAGAGACCGCCGATGCAACGGTCTCTGCATCCAATGCCGTCCAGGGTCGATGCCAACGAGGGGCCATCTGCGTCGGAGCGTTGGTCAACCAATTCGGATGGTCCGATGGAAGCGCCTCCGGAGGAAACAATGAATGCTACCGCAGAAACTGGGCCATCTTTGGATCTGCCGCTCGCACTCCGCTACTTGGAGAGCCACAAAGACGATGACAGAGCTGTAGGGGGTGCATTGCGGCGCGTCGTCAACAAGGGGACCCCTGGCCAAATTGCGGCATTCACTTCCGCCTTGATCGATCACCTGCGAATGACTGAGAGGATGAGGTGATGCGGTGGCCGAAGCATTGGGCACGGGCTAGCTGTCGCAGCGACCGAACCAGAAGATTTGCCCGCCGCAGTATTCAGGCGACTGCACGAGCGCATCGGTGAGTGTGTCGACGGCGCGGGATCCCTCTTGCTCGCAGTGAATCCTTGACTCTCCTGGGTTTCATTCGCATTCCTCACTTGCCTTACTCGCGTCCGGAATTGCACCGTTGCAGTTCGGCTCCTTGCGGCGTCGCCAACGCATCGGACTCGTCGCACGAAACTCAGAGATCCTTCTCGAACAGGTGTGACTTTTCGACGACATCATGCGCGATATTGCGCTCTTCACCTTCCCTTCGATTGGCGGGTTCCAGCGCCATCGTTTCGCGTCATATCCTCAAATGGAATCAGGATATAATGGTGACGAGGCGGTTGGCGCAACATGGCCGGAATTGTGTGCATGGGGGATGCCTTTGGGTGACAGAATTGCTCAACCGAATGCCATTGCTGCGCCCGCCGGCCGAGTTTGGTGATGCTGCGGTCGACGCGGCGACGCTCGTAGGCATGCATCCCCCGCTCCACGTATTCGTTGCTTCGCGTGAACATCGTGTGGACTAGACAGGCGAACTCGCGAGTGGTCGCGATTACCGCCACCGGCGAGTCCGTCCGGGCTCCGGTCGGTTTGCGCCGTTCCGGAGCCGGATCTTCGGTGCTCGAGGGCCGTAAACGCCGCCTTCCAGCCATTTTCAACGCTCGGGCTCTGCCCTCGCTGCGGAAATGGCCAGCGTTGCACTTCGGAATGGAAGTGGGGAGGCCATAGTGCTTACTCGGCGGGTGTGGCGACACTGGTTCGGGAGTTGACGGTCAGGGAAGATTTCCGACAGTGGGCCACTCGTTCCAATCCTGCCCACACATTGAGGAAGTGAGGGCTGTCCACAAAGAGATATCTCCGCGCCCGGGACGCCGCGAACCTTGATCTTCGGGCTTCACTGACTGCTGATATCACAAGGCTTCATAACTAAGTTCAACCCAATATTGGATACTGGCGGCGCACCCATTTGTTCCTCTCACTATCTGCAAGGGTCTGGCCAATCGACCAACCGAATGTCAGCGAAAACTCCGTGATGTACACGTCAGGAAAGCCGTATCACCGAAATCAGGACGGAAGTCCGACTTCGCACCGCGACTAGCACTTGCAAATGACCCCTGTTGCCCATTAGATTCTTTCCAACCGGACTTTGGATACCCGACACACCAAACTTGAGTCCAAACTCCATGCAGTCGGTAACCCGGTTCTGCGACGGCCATCGGATTCAGGCAGAGACGGACAACGATTGACGGATGATCGGAGAATTGCGGAGACCACTATGGAAGAACTGTACCACTATATAGACGGAGAGCACATCAAAGGCGGTTCCAGCCGTTTTGGCAACATCTACAACCCTGCTACAGGAGAAGTGCAGGCAAGAGTGCCGTTTGCCTCCAAGGACGAGGTTGAAGCTGCCATTGCCGGGGCCGAAAGAGCCCAACCTGTCTGGGCTAGCACCAACCCGCAGCGCCGAGCGCGCGTAATGATGGAATTCGTGCGCCTGCTCAACCGCGACATGGATCGTCTCGCGGAGGCCTTGAGCCGCGAGCATGGCAAGACCTTGCCGGACGCACGCGGCGACGTGCAGCGCGGTCTAGAGGTGGTTGAGTTTTGCATCGGGGCACCGCATCTGATGAAAGGGGATTTCACCGACAGCGCCGGCCCCGGAATAGATATGTACTCAATGCGCCAGCCATTGGGTGTCTGCGGTGGCATCACACCCTTCAACTTTCCCGCCATGATCCCGATGTGGATGTTCGCTCCGGCTCTCGTCTGCGGAAACGCTTTCGTCCTCAAACCATCCGAGCGCGACCCCACGGTTCCGCTGATGTTGGCCGAGCTACTGGTTGAGGCAGGTCTGCCCAAGGGCGTTCTTCAGGTTGTCAACGGCGACAGGGAAGCGGTGGACGCACTGCTTCACAACCCCATTGTTCAGTCAATTGGTTTCGTGGGCTCGACTCCCATCGCCGAATACGTTTATGCAACTGGATGCAGCAACGGTAAGCGCGTCCAATGCTTCGGTGGGGCCAAGAACCATATGATTGTGATGCCCGATGCCGATATGGATCAAGCCGCCGACGCTTTGGTAGGTGCCGGATATGGCGCTGCTGGCGAGCGCTGCATGGCAGTATCAGTGGCGGTGCCAGTCGGTGACGGTACAGCCGACCGCCTTATCGAGAGGCTTACCCCGCGCGTCGAGAACCTCAAGGTCGGCCCCTATACGGCTGGCGAAGACATGGACTTCGGACCGGTCGTGACAGCGGAGGCCAAGGAGCGCATTCTCCGCCTTGTCGATTCCGGCGTGGCACAGGGCGCAAAACTGGTCGTTGACGGTCGTGGCTTTTCCCTGCAGGGTTATGAAAACGGCTTTTTCGTTGGTGCGCATCTCTTCGATCACGTCACCACTGACATGGATATTTACCGTCAGGAGATATTCGGGCCTGTACTCTCGACCGTCCGAGCCAAGAGCTATGAAGAAGCGCTCAGCTTCGCCATGGACAATGACTACGGAAACGGAACGGCGATATTCACGAGGGACGGAGACACCGCCCGCGATTTCGCCAACCGTGTCAATGTTGGCATGGTTGGCGTCAACGTGCCAATTCCGGTGCCGCTCGCCTACCATACGTTTGGCGGCTGGAAGAAATCCGTGTTCGGTGACCTTAACCAGCACGGTCCCGACTCGATCAGGTTCTACACACGAACCAAGACCGTGACATCGCGTTGGCCGAGCGGCCTCAAGGAAGGTGGAGAGTTTCATTTCCGGGCGATGGATTGAGCCTCAGGCCTTCTGCACCTCCACTTCCTCCCGCATCGCTATGTCGGCGGTTCGGGCTGTCAGGTGTCGGAGAATCCGAGTCCGCTCGATCAAGCGGCGATCTCTGGATCATTGCACCACTGGAGTGTGTCACATGCCGGAACGCGCCCGATGCCATCAGCGTTTGAGTTTCTCGGGCATCCGTCGAACGTCCATGACCATTTGACTCAGGTCACCGGCTAATGCCCACGATCGACCTACCCTCAGCGCATCACAGGATAGAACTCGTGTCCCGGGAGGTGATCGCTTTAGGCTTCCAACTTACCTTTACAGACCACGAGGTGGCCTTCTGAATTGACCCGAACAATGGAATAGGTCCCGGATGCTGTCTGCAACCGATTTCCGCCGGGACATCCCTCCAGGTGCTGGACAGCGTACGCCGTGCTTTCGCTTGCCAATCCCGCATCTTTCAGCAAATCGAATGACCGTGAACAAATTCAGGGAGTGGAACCTTGCTTACGACCCCTAGTTTCACAATGGGGATTGAGGAGGAATACCTCCTTGTCCACAGAGACACGCTTGATCTTGTCGAAGTCCCACCGGAATTGATGAACGACTGTTCCGCGGAGCTCGGCAAGCAGGTTTCACCGGAATTCCTGCGCTGTCAGGTCGAAGTTGGCACTGGAATCTGCGCAGGCATTTCGGAAGCGCGCGAAGATCTCAAGCGGCTTCGCAGTACCGTTGCGCGAATTGCCGAACGATACGACCTGACCCCCCTGTCAGTAAGCTGTCATCCCACCGCCCGCTGGGAGGACCAGCATCACACCGTAGGCGAACGCTATAACGCTCTTCAACACGATCTCGCTGGGGTGGCAAGGCGACTTCTGATTTCTGGAATGCATGTGCATATCGGAATCGAGAACGACGATCTGCGTATCGACCTGATGAGCCAGTTCACCTATTTCCTGCCCCACTTGGTGGCCCTTAGTGCCTCATCTCCTTACTGGCAGGGGCAGGACACCGGGCTTGCCAGCTACCGCTTGACCATTTTTGATAACCTGCCGCGCACGGGCCTGCCTCCTCATATTGACAACTACTCCGAATTCCGTCGTTCGGTTGACACAATTGTCGCAACCGGAGCGATCGAGGACGCAACCAAAATCTGGTGGGATCTCCGCCCCTCCGACCGTTTTTCGACGCTCGAAACCAGAATCTGCGATAATTCTCCGCGGCTGGAACACGCACTGTCCATTGCTGCCATGATCCAGTGCCTCCTCAGAATGCTCTGGCGCCTGCGCACCATGAACCAGAGGTGGCGGCAGTACGAGGCCTTTCTCGTGGGAGAGAATCGATGGCGGGCCCAAAGATATGGCATGCGGGAGGGCCTTATTGACTTCGGGCGTGGCCATGTCGTGCCGTTCCCGGATCTGCTGGAGGAAATGATCGAACTCATCGCGGAAGACGCCGACTTCCTGGGCTGCTCAGCCGAAGTCGAAGCTGCTCGGGACATCCTGACCAAAGGAAACAGCTCGGAACGCCAGCGTGCGGTGTATGCTGCAGAGCTTGAGAGGACGGCAGACGAGGACCGTGCGATGGCAGCCGTCATCCGCTCACTGATCGAGGAGTTCAGCGCCGACCTGTAAGCATCCGGACTTGCCCACCAGCCACCAGTGAACTAGACATTTTCCGCAGTCCACGCCACAGGGATGGAGCGTACCGGATGGACTTTGCGCTGAGTGGGGAACAGGAAGCCATTTTCGATATGGCGCGGGCCTTCGGAGAGGAGCACATTGCGCCCTTTGCCCGAAAATGGGAGTCCGAAGGGACAATACCCAAGGAACTCTGGCCAAGGTTTGCGGAACTTGGATTCGGTGGACTCTATGTCGATGAAGCGTTCGGCGGGAGCGGACTGACCCGGCTGGACTCGACGCTGGTGTTTGAAGCACTGGCGATGTCCTGCCCGTCAGTTGGGTCGTTCCTTTCGATACACAATATGGTCGGTGGGATGATCGACAGGTTCGGCGATGACGATTGCCGTGCCAAATGGCTTCCCGAACTCTGCACAATGAGCAAAGTGTTTTCCTATTGCCTTACCGAACCCGGTAGCGGCTCAGACGCCGCCGCCCTCCTGAGCCGCGCCGAACGTACAAATGACGGCTATGTCCTGAACGGAGTGAAGTCGTTCATCTCAGGGGGCGGCTATTCGGATGCCTATCTGGTCATGTGCCGCACTGGGCGCGAAGGCCCAGGAGGCATTTCGGCTGTGATCGTAGAGGACGGAACGCCGGGACTTACGTTTGGTGCATTGGAATCGAAGATGGGATGGCGGGCACAACCGACAACCCAGGTACAGTTCGACGCCTGCCGGATTCCCGCCGAGAACCTGATTGGAGAGGAAGGCAGGGGATTCACATATGCAATGGCTGGACTCGACGGCGGGCGTCTGAACATCTCCGCAGGGGCATTGGGGGCTGCACAGGCAGCACTCAATGCAACAATTGCCTATATGTCCGAACGCAAGGCATTCGGTGGGTACATCAGTGAATTCCAAGCGTTGCAGTTTCGGCTTGCCGAATTCGAGACCAGATTGCAGGCAGCCCGGGTATTCCTGAGACAGGCCGCCTGGAAACTCGACACAGAAGCATCTGACGCGACCAAGTTCTGTGCAATGGCGAAGCTCATGGTGACTGAGGTGGCATTCGACGTCGCCAACGGCTGCCTGCAGCTGCATGGGGGCTACGGCTATCTGGAGGATTACGGTATCGAGAAGATTGTTCGGGATCTGCGCGTCCACCAGATCCTGGAAGGCACCAACGAAATCATGCGGGTCATCATAAGCCGCTCCCTGCTAGCGGAGTCGTCATGAGCGGGATCGATGTCCGGATCATTGGTCGGGCAGGCAGAATAACCCTCCGCCGACCCAAGGCGCTAAATGCCCTGACCTATGGGATGATTCCCATCATTGGTGCGGCGTTGGACGCTTGGGAAACCGACGGAAGCGTCGAAATGGTGATAGTTGACGCCGAGGGCGAAAAGGCCTTCTGCGCAGGCGGTGACATCGCGGATCTATACAGCGCGGGCAGGAAAAGGGACTTCGAATACGGCCGCAGGTTCTGGCGTGACGAATACAGGTTGAACGCACGCCTCGCCGAGTTCACCAAGCCCATTGTCAGCTTCATGCAGGGATTTGTCATGGGCGGAGGAGTTGGACTGGGCTGCCACGCAAGTCACCGAATTGTTGGAGACTCCAGCCGGATTGCGATGCCGGAATGCGGAATTGGACTGATTCCCGATGTGGGCGGGTCATCAATTCTCGCCACGGCTCCAGGCAGAATGGGCGAATACCTCGCTCTTACCTCCAGACGAATGGGACCGGGCGACGCGATATACATCGGATTCGCCGATCATTGTGTTTCGGAGGAATGCTGGCCAACCCTGATCGCCGCACTCGAGGAATCCGGTGACCTGTCCGTTATCGAGTCCACCGCGCGTCCAGTTCCCGAGGCACCGCTGATGGCCGAACAGGCTGAAGTTGACGACCTGTTCTCCAACACATCTCTTTCTGGGACATTCGATCGTCTGTCAGCATCCGCCTCTTCCCTTGCCACCAGTGCCGCGAAAGCGATGACCCGTAACTCCCCTCTCTCCATGGCTTGTGCGCTGGAACTCCTGCGCCGCGTTCGAACGAACCCGACAATCCGCGGTGCGCTGAGGGAGGAATACCGATTTACGTCGCGCGCGTCGGAGCACGGTGACTTCATCGAAGGAATCCGTGCGCAGATCATTGACAAGGACCGCAGTCCAAAATGGAAGCACAGTCCGGAAACCGTAGCGCAAGGCGACGTGTTCGCCATGCTTGCGCCGCTCGGCCACGCTGACCTGACTCTGGAGGAATCACCTTGAGCATCGCATTCATTGGTCTCGGCAACATGGGCAGCCCCATGGCAAGGAATCTTGCGGCGGCTGGGTTGGAGGTCCGGGGCTTCGATATCGCTGCGCCAATGCCTGATGGCGTTTTGGCGACCGAGAGTGTTTCACAGGCAGTCGAGGGGGCGGAAGTCATCATCACCATGCTTCCCGATGGCCGGATCCTGCGTGCCGTTGCGGCGGAGATCGTCTCCGCCGCGCGACCGGGTGCATGCTTCGTCGACTGTTCCACCGTGGACGTCGACAGCGCACGTTCTGTGGCTGCCGAAGCGGAGGCGGCGGGTCTTCTGGCGGTTGACGCGCCCGTGTCCGGAGGCACCGGCGGAGCCGCAGCCGGTACCCTGACATTCATGGCCGGAGGCAGTGAGCTGGCGTTCAGGACAGCGAAGCCACTCTTTGACATCATGGGCCAGAAAGCCGTGCATTGTGGAGGCCCCGGCAACGGGCAGGCGGCGAAGATCTGCAACAACATGATCCTGGGGGTCACAATGATCGCCACCTGTGAGGCATTCGCCCTGGCCGACAGGCTGGGTCTGGAAAGGCAGGCGATGTTTGATGTGGTCAGCACATCCTCCGGGTACAGCTGGTCAATGAACGCGTATTGCCCTGCCCCCGGCATTGGGCCCAATTCGCCATCCGACAACGATTACCTGCCTGGATTCTCCGCAGACCTGATGCTCAAGGATCTGCGCCTTAGCCAACAAGCGGCTGAGGCGGTTAGGGCTGACACTCCGATGGGTTTGGCTGCAACAGAACTCTATGGCAGCTTCGTTGAACAGGAAGACGGGGCGGGACGGGATTTCTCCGCCATGTTGCCGCGCTTTGAAAGCCGAACCCGCGAATCGTGAGTGGAATGGGGCGAGCGAATTGGCCTGGAGACCGAAGTGTGAACAGATAGGATCCCGCACGGAGTCGGAAGCGGGTTCGTGCCCTGCATTTCGCCGCCGGGGCGGAATGGCGGTTGCCGCAATGGGTTCGGAGCCATCACAGGCTTGAGCGAGAGACGATCAGGCCGCTGCAACCTTGCGTCCGGAAACCGGTCACAGCCGCCTCTGGTGCGGCACTTCAGGGTGGAACGCGTAAGGTTACCAATGCATGTCAATACATGAATTTGGTTGGACTGCGAAGGAAATCACGATACCTGTAGAGGGGCGGCGAGGAAGTTCACCAGTTTATCGAAGGCTTCGGATCCCAGATCCCATGCGCCCATTCGTGCGCCCTCTCCGACCCGGGCTACCGGATTGCGCATTGCCGCCAGATAGGCGTGCGCAAAGCTCTTGTCACAGCTATTCGACTTCAAGGCTCCGCGTTCGGCAAGGCAGTCCAGGTACTGATCGACACAGCGGGCAGCGTCGGAACCTTCTGTGGACCGGCGGCACAAAGTCTCAATCGCACCGTGTTGGAGTCCGTCAGGAATAATGAACACACCGACCGCTGGCACACCTTCCTAGTAACTTCCGTGGCGTTCAGGTGGCTGAAGTCCTGAATTTCGAAGGTGATCACAGACGCTCTGAAAGGCTCCGCTAGGACCGTCGTCGGCATCCCTTACGACGCAAATTGAACGGAGCGTCGAATGAGCCTTTGCTTGGATTTGTATTGCCTTCAGGTTCGCAGGAAACTGGTCCTTTCCCCCTGCAGCGACGACCTGGACTTCCGATGCAAGTTCGGGGAGACGACGTTGGATCAATGCATTGAACAGGTTGACCTCGTCCTTTCCCTCAACCAGCACAAGCCTGTCGGAGACCAGCTGCAATCTTGGTCCATGATCGCCTGTTTCCAAGTCCGGGGCCATTAACGAATCTCCAGGTCAAGACCGCGCGCACCCTCCAGAGCGTCACCGGTAAACGTCGCGGCTTCCGGTTTTCCGGTATTCTCGTTTCGATAGAGCTTGTGGATCGAAAGATCTTCAGGGCAGTCGGAAAATGCGTCAATGGCCGCGTTGATGAACTCGGCACTATGCGTCGTCGCAAACAGCTGCACGTTCCACTGCTCAGTCCATTGACGTGTCCTGTCCCAGACTTCACGTTGTGCTGAATGATGGAGCCCGTTTTCCAGTTCATCCGAGAGCAGGATTGCGCTTTGGGAGACAAAAAACCCGATCAGCAGCCGGGCAAGTCTGACAGCCCCACCCCCAAGATCGTAAAGCGGTCGCGGGCGCTCCCCCGAAATCGCTATGGACAGATACGGTTCCCTGCCCTCGTCCGTCAGGATCTCCACGTCCTCGACATTGGGAGCGACCAAGCCAATCGCCTTTATGAGCTCTTTCTTGCGGCCTTCCCTGACAAGATCGGAGTATCGGGCATGGTAGTCACTCGGAATCGCGTGCTGAAACCTTGCGGTTTCAATCACGCAGCCAAACCGTCCGTCCGGGACGTCGGGAGATGCGTGCAGCACCGACCCGGAAGGCGTCACGTATATGCCCTCCGATCCTCCCGTCACCAGTTTCCCATCCAGCCAGCTTTTAATGAACCCCACGGTTGGAGCCAACCTTTTCAGATCTTCATTTATTGTGCCGGCAATTCGTTTGGTTGGCGGTCCACCGTCAATACTCTCAAAACTGAACTTGATTTCATGGTGGACTCCGTTTTCGATACCGCGGAGTTCCAAATCACCGTCGGTCAATCGGGCTAGAGGATTTGCCGAGACACTATTGGTACGCTGCAGGTTGATGTCCCAAAGAAGACTTGGTTTGTATCGACCCGTGAATAGCCACATCGCCTCAATCAACGCGGTCTTTCCCACTCCGTTTGCACCCGTTATCAGATTGGCTTTTGACAACCGGAACAATGAAAGACCGTCGATGCCGCGGTAGCGAACAACATGGAAACTATTCAGTTGGACCATAGCCCTTCTCCTTCATTTGCCTTCGCCCCATCCATGCCTACCGAACTGTTCAGATTCACAGCCGTGAGAGAAGCGCACAATACCTACGCGGACTCGCCAGTCTGCATGCTGCGGCTGACGAGACTCGCACTCTTAGGTTGAACTCATTCGGTCATTCGTCGCAAGCCAAGAGCGAATCCATTGGGGAAGAGTTCAGCGCCGATACCAAGCGGGTGCCAGGGATCTAAACGGACAACGCGGTCCTGACGACTTGAACGCGGCGTCAACTTCGTTCGCCCGCGCTTGCGTTGGCGCTTTCCAAGTCCGTGATCCGATCGAGAGCTTCGTCGAGATCTGCCGCAAGGCTATCCAGTCGGCTGGAAATTCACCGCGAAACATAGACTCCGGCCAGTGCGACCGCCACCGGGATTACGACGGCGACGAGGCCGATCATCAGCGACAGACCTTGAAGGTAAATCGCAAGCGGCACGCCTTCGCATATCTTTCATCGCCGACGCCGGGTCGGTCGACCCCGGTCCGCCTGTTCGCGTTCCCAGCCCAGAGCGGCATCCCTGGTTGTGGCGTGCCCAACCTTTAATATATGGCCGTCTTCGCCAAATTCGCCTTTGTGCTCGGTCTCCCGACGATCAAGGTCGTTAGTGATGCCCGTGTGAACGATCTTGTGACCCCGTTTGAAATGATATTTGTAAGTGTCCCGCGCCATGGTCCATAATTCCGTTCCACTATTGCATTCCATCGTAGACACGGCTCAGATTGAAGTCAAGATTTCTGCACAGCCTTAGCCAACTGATCGACCTCGCTCAGGACCTGTGTCTCAATGCCCCGCAGTACCTTCAGGATATCGAGTGGGTCGCGGTGATCGACCCTCGCTCGGCTCGGCTGCCGGTGCCGATGGGCGCTCAGGTTGAAGTCCGCGGTGCGGATGGCACCGGCGTCGGCGAACCACCAGTTGTCGGGTCAGTCCACCTCCGCCGCAACATCCGGCCCGAGCAGCGCATCCGCGATGCCCGCAACGGGCGCACACCGTTGAAGACATCAGGACAGGCGGGGAATTATCGTTCATCAATCAAGGCTGGATTCGCGAGTTTGTGAAAAATATCTTGACACATCCAAGTATGAGTCAAAAGCTGCGCTATATCAGGGGGCTTATACGCCTAACTAGCCAAGACCTCTTGATACGGCCAGCATTTTCTGATATGTAACTAGCCATAGTCAGGAGGAGAAATCGCATGGCTCGCAAGGCACCAGGAAGATCGCACCGCAAAGGCATGACGATCATCCAGATGCTGAAGATGTTCCCGAACGACGCGGCGGCCGAAAGGTGGTTCGAGCGGCAGCGCTGGCCTGAAGGCAGGTTCTGCCCGCATTGCGGTTCGACCAGCACCCGCGAGGAAAGGAACCGGAAGCCAATGCCGTTTCGCTGCAGGGACTGCCGGGGCCATTTCTCCGTGAAACATGGCACCGTGATGCAGTCGAGCAGGATCGGCTTGCGGATGTGGGCCATCGGCATCCACCTGATGTCCACGGGCATCAAGGGCACTGCCAGCATGAGGATATACCGTGACATTGGCTTGCGTCAGGCGACCGCGTGGTTCCTCATGCAGCGCATACGCGAAGGCTTCATGGACGGCATTGACAGGCCTTTCCCCGGCCCATGCGAGGCCGATGGGACGGCAATCGGTGGCAAGGTGAGGAACATGTCGAACAGGAGGCGGAAGGAACGGAAGGAAGCCGGTATCGGTCGCGGCACGGCGGGCAAGGCGATTGTCGCCGGCGTGAAGGACCGCGGGTCCAGGAAGGTGAGCGTGGCGGTTGTGGACAGCACGGACGCCAGGACGCTGCAGGAGTTCGTCGAGGACCGCACCGAGGAAACGGCGACGGTCCACACCGATGATGCGCGGGCTTACGTGGGCATCAACCGGGCGCATGAGAGCGTCAACCACAGTGCGCACGAGTATGTCAGGGATGATGTGCACACGAACGGCATCGAGGCCCTGTGGAGCCTCTTCAAGCGCGGCTATCACGGCACGTTCCACCACATCTCGGACGCTCACCTGCCCCGCTACCTCGCGGAGTTCGAGGGACGGCACAACATCCGTGACATGGACACGGTCGACCGGATGGCGTTTCTCGCCCGTGGGATGGTGGGCAAGCGGATCAAGTATGACGATCTGGTTGCCAGGGCGGAAGCGGCAGCATGAACGCCGACAACGGCCTTTCATCCAGAGTTTCAGGGGGGGGGCAGCATGTTGTCAGACGACCAGAGGTTTCATTGGGCCGAAGGAATGAAATATGCTTCTGAAGGCATCAAGCCCTTCTTCTATTTGAATGGAGCGGCGAGTATGGCGGTGCTGACTTTCATAGGGCACACCGGTACTGTCACTCCCAATCTGATATGGGCGATGGTTCTATTTGCTTCAGGCGCCTTGGCAGCGTCATTTAGCCATGATTTTGCCTACTTAACCCAGCTTCAGTATGGCAACGAGGCGATTGAGGAGTCAGGTTGGACCGACGAAGAGCGGCTTGCTGGAACGCCCCAGGAGGTCCGAACCGGGGGCGTTCGCGTTTTCGCCTCAGTCTCGTTCAGCGGCGAACGATCCGACATAGCCGTTGCCTTGGTCATTGACGACACCGCCGACCCAGCCCGCCGGGTCGCCTGCACCGTCGGCATACCATTTGGCTTCCGCCTGGGCGTCTGAGCAGCCGCCTGACGTGCAGTCCATGCTGTAGGTGAAGTCGCCGCCGTGCGCGTGCCATGTAGCGTCGGCATTGATCCTGCCCGGCCCACACATGCCATTGACGCACACGTTGTCCGCCCTTTCGGCGGAATAGTGGGCCTCGAAGTTGTTGACCTGCAGGGTCAGGTTCGGGGCGTTGCCGAACGTGTAGCGGAGGTTCGCATCGGCCCGCAGCAGAGCGCCTGGCTGATCGTCGTCCAGGTTGACGCCAAGGAAGTTGTCCTCGCCGCTCCATGTCGCGGAACCCGTCAGCGAAACGTCGGTTGACGGCGTGCCCGCAATCCATCCGGTTCCGGTGATCCTGTCGCCAATGGACAGGTTTCCGCCAAAGAGTTCTCCGGGGCTCGTCTGACCGTCCACGACGAAGTGGTGGTCGATGCTGACCCCCCATCGGTCGATTGACGATTCCCCCGAGGATTTCGACACCGAATAGGAATCCGTGTCGCCACCCTTCCAGGCCGCGCGGGGGACATGCCGGATGTCCTCCCTGGTGACGTGATAACGTACGCTCAGCCCTCGTTGGAAGTCGTAGCTGATCACGCTGCCCGACCCCCGAGGTGCGTGGCACCTTGGGCCGTCTTCTGTGCCGCATCCCAGTTTTATGCCGCTGGGGTGCTCATAGCCGAACTGGTGGCCCGCTTCGTGGGTGAGGATCGAGAACATGCCCTCAATCGCGGCACGCGCTTCGCCGGAATATAGCTTCTCGTAATTCTTATTCAGCCAATAATCGCCAATGGCGATGACGTTATAGTCAATGAGGTAACATGCCAGTGTGTTGTGGCCGGAACAGGCGCCTCTCTGATTGCCAAATACCAGCGTCAGGGGGCCGGGATCATAGGTGAGGTGGCGCGTCCACTGGAAATAGGCCTTGCCTACAAGGTTTTCCAGAATTTGCGTTGCCAAGGCGATCCGTTCCTGGGCGGCGGTGTCATACCCCCGTGTCGGTTCCAGTCGGTCGAGGAGCGCGGGAGTGGCATATACGATACGTACATCTGGTGAATGTCCGTGTGCGGGCCTCGTGACTTTCAGCCCATCGCGCCCGTCTGGCGGCAGATCAAGACCGGGCTTGGCGTATGGTCCGGTAAGACTGCCGTTGGCTTTGGCAAGGGGTGCGCCCCGATGCGTCTGGGACTGGCCTTGCGGAGGCGTGTTCGGTGGGTTTGGCTGGGTCGGCGGGTTCGGTGTGTTCGGGGCCTGACCTCCCCCTCCGCCGCCGCCGCATCCCGCGACCGCCAGCATGGACGCAAGCAAAATGGTCAATCGTATCGTCATGTTCGTCTCCCTGTTGATGTGACGGTCCCGGCGGGCGCCGGGCCGTTGCAAACAACTCAAGAGTGAGGAAGTCCCCGCCTATTGGCCATGGCGTCGGGGAGCTACCCCTTTGCCGGGTCAGGCTTATTCAGCGGGCGGCCCGGCCCATTGGCCGGACTCTTGAGTGTTTGCGGGTCGAGCTTACGCAGGTCCGTCGACAGAAGGCAACAGTTGACCTCAGGCGCGGACGGCAGCAGGGTTCGGGCGTCAGGGAACGGAGAACATGCAGCAGGCGGAAAGGCGCGAAGTGAGCGATCAGGCGGACCAGGAACCAAAGCGCGGACGCGGCAGACCGCCCAAGCCGATTCCGAAGGTCGACGCGAGTCCGGAGCAGATTGCCCGCGCCATCTTTTCGGCGGTGAAGCCGCCTGATCCGTCGCGGCGGAAATTCAACGTGAAGAAATCTGCGGCAGCTGGCGCGGCGTCGTGAACGGGCCTTGGCTAGTTAGGCGTATAAGCCCCTATATCAGGATCGCGCTCCTCCGGCTGCCTTCAATGGCACTTCGCCATTTGCGGCCCCATCAAGGAAATGACGACTTTATTTGACTGTCCGCCGTGACCATGCGATGCTTGTCAGAGTTGGGTAGACTGCAGAGAAACGGCGGACCATACCGACCGGCCTGCACCGCGGGACGGAGCAGGCCTTGACATCGGAAACGGGTGATCCTCAAAAGGGACACAACAGTCACCGGATGCATCTTTCCGATGGCGCGACCGCAGAGCAGCATGATTTGCTGAACGCTCACGAGGCGGCGTGCAGCTACCAGCAGCCGCCGGAATTACGGAGCCGGAGGACGGTGAAACTGCTGGCAGCCCGGCCTGACGAGCCGAAGGTCGTCGGTTTAGTTTCGGGCCGGGCCTTACGTAGGACTTCAGGAAGGGGCATCAAGCCATGTATGCGGGAATACCGATGCGTTCCGTCGAAGGCGAACGACGAATTCGTCACCGCGATGGAGGATGTGCCGGGGCATTGGAAACGGGATTTCAGCGGGAACGGGCTGCTGGCCGTCGTGGACGGAGCCTCCCGGCAGCAGTCGGAGGAGAGCCGGGTTCGGTAGCCGCCGCGCCCCAGCGATGCCGCTGTTCGAGACTTCGAATACAACCGGAACGGCATGGCGACGCTCTTTCTGCCGTTCGCTCCGCTGCCCGGCTGGCAGACGGTCATGATCACGAACCGTCGGACGTACGGGGATCGGGTCAACGGGGAACCTGTGAACTCCATCTCCCCCGGAACGCACGTCGTGCCCACGATGAACAATCCAGACTTCCAAACCATCTGAGCCATTCCGCCGCAGGAAGCGGCTCGGCTCACCACCCGGCTGGAAATCCACTACACACCGAAGCATGGCAACAGGAAGACGACCGCTGTGGAGTGGCGATTCACGACCGAAGACGCGAGCGCCATGAGGACGTCCCTTTACCCGTCAGCACAATGACGGCACTGCGTTAGGGTGCGTCAGTCGCGATGAGGATCCGCAGCCGCCCCGGAAACCTGCCGTGTATACAACAGTCGCCCATCGACCCGGATTTCGTCCAGAATCCATATCCATTCTACGATCGCGCTCGGCAGCTCGGACCACTTATTTACTGGGAAGACTACGGGCTACCGGCAACCACAACCTATGAGGCAACCAACACATTCCTGCGACACCGTAGCTTCGGAAGGGAGGAACCCTCGGAACTGGCAAGCCCGACGCCTTCCCACACGATTCCCTTCTATGCGATCGAATCGCATTCCCTGATCCAAGCCGAGCCGCCCAGGCACACACGTCTGCGCGGGCTTGTTCTAAGGGCGTTCACATCCCGCCGAATCAACGAAATGGAACCTGAGATCACCGACCTATGCGATCGGCTGATCGACAGCTTTCCGGACTCCGAGTTCGACCTTCTCCCAGCATACTGCTCTCCGATTCCGGTCACCGTCATCGCCCGCCTGCTCGGCGTACCTGAAGAGATGGCACCACAGCTACTGGTTTGGTCAAACGCCATGGTCGCCATGTACCAGGCGCGCCGCGACCGTGACATCGAGGATGCGGCAGCCCTGGCGGCTGTTGAGTTCAGCAGTTTCCTGCGGGACTACGTTGCCAAACGCCGTGCCAACCCCGCCGACGACCTGATCACCCATCTGATCGCGAGTGAAGAGGCTGGAGACAGACTTTCCTCCGATGAACTCATCTCGAACTGCATTCTGCTGCTGAACGCAGGCCACGAAGCAACCGTACATACATTGGGCAACGGGGTGATGGCGCTCGCCAGCCGAGGACCGGATCCCGAATGGCTGTCCGATGCGTCGGTCGAGGCCACAACCGAGGAAATCATGCGATATGATCCTCCATTACATATGTTCACCCGATTTGCCTATGAGGACGTCGAAGTGATTGGCCACAGGTTCCGGCGCGGCGACGAGGTGGCATGCCTGTTGGCAGCCGCAAACCGCGACCCAGCTGAGTTTGCCCAACCGGAGCAATTCGACCCCGGGCGCAGGCCCAACAGACAACTGGCTTTGGGTGCGGGAATCCACTTCTGCGTTGGCGCTCCGCTCGCCCGGCTGGAACTGCGGGTCGCGCTCAAAGCGCTCTTCACCCGCCTGCCACATCTGCGGATCGCCTCTTCAGCAAGCTACGCCAGCCTCTACCATTTCCACGGACTGGAACGTTTGATGGTCGCGCATTGCTGATACCCGAGCAGCGTTCAGTCTCACAGGTTCAGTCGCTTCAGTTGAAACGAACCAGGTCATTGCGGAAGACATCGGCCTGCGCGGGCGGTGGCCGGGCCAAAGGACTCACAATGGCAGCATCGTAGTCGACTTGATCTCCTCCATCGACAGAAGTGCCGTCACGTTGTAGATCCTCACCTCCGATATCAGGGCCTGGTAAAATGCGTCATATGCGCGAGCGTTAGCCACACGGACCTTTAGGATATAGTCTATATCTCCGGCCAGACGATGCGCTTCCATCACTTCCGGCCGAGCCTTGACAGCCTCAAGGAACCGCTCCTGCCATCCTGCTTCATGTTCCGCTGTTCGGACCAGCACAAAGAAACACGCCTCGAAACCCAATGCATCGGCATCGAGAATCACCGTCTGCTGCCGGATCACCCCCGCCTCGCGCAGCCTGCGGATGCGATTCCATACCGGCGTCTTCGAAGACCCGACTTCGCGCGCGATTCCATCAAGCGACCTCCCCGCGTCGCGCTGGAGCGCCGCAAGGATTTTCCGATTCATCGCGTCCAGAGGGACTGTCATCTACGCTTTCCTTCTTTCCTGTAACATATGTTCCATATTGATCCATTTTTCAAATATATGTTCTTTTTCACATTGATCGATAGCAAAATGGAGGGAAATTTTCCTATATTCCATCAAGGCAAGCATACATACGACTGGTTGGAGCGGAAACGGGAGATAGGGGTCATGCCAAGAATCTTCACGCCCAAGGTCATCACGGCGAATGCCCTGATCGAAGGAGACGTTGTCTACCTGACCACCGATGATCTCTGGACCCGACACCACTGCGAGGCCGAACTGATCGAAGATGAGGCCCATGCCCAGATCCGCCTGCTTGATGCGGAACGGCGCTCGAATGAGGTTGTCGGACCATATCTCGCCGATGCAAAGTACACAGCTGATGGACCGACTCCTGTGCACTTTCGGGAATCGCTCAGAACCAAGGGCCCTTCCAACTACAGACACGGCAAGCAGGTCGAGCTTATCTGATGTATCAGTACACCGAGTTTGATGAGGCATTCGTACGCGAACGCGTCGCCCAGTTCCGCGCTCAGGTCGAACGCCGAGTCGACGGCTCCCTGACTGAGGATGAGTTCAAGCCGCTGCGCCTCATGAATGGCCTGTATCTGCAGCTTCACGCCTACATGCTCCGTGTCGCGATACCCTATGGAACGCTGAATGCGCCGCAGATGCGGCAGCTGGCGATGATCGCGGAGCGCTGGGACAGAAGCTATGGCCACTTCACCACACGGCAGAACATCCAGTTCAATTGGCCGCAGCTGCGCGACGTACCAGATATGCTGGATGCGCTGGCGGATGTTGGCATGCACGCGGTGCAGACCTCAGGAAACACGATTCGCAACGTTACAGCGGATCACTTCGCGGGAGCGGCGGCTGACGAAGTCGCGGATCCGAGACCTTATGCCGAACTATTGCGGCAATGGTCCACCGATCACCCCGAATTCCAGTTCCTGCCGCGTAAGTTCAAGATCGCGGTGACCGGAGCTCCATCGGACCGGGCGGTCACGAAGGCTCATGACATCGGTCTTCGTATCGTCAATCGCGGGGGAGAAATCGGTTTCAGGGTCATCGTCGGCGGTGGTCTGGGCCGGACACCCATGATTGGCCGCATCATCCGCGAATTCCTGCCCACGGCCGATCTGTTGCCCTACATCGAGGCCATAGTCAGCACCTATAACCTGCTGGGACGTCGTGACAACAAGTACAAGGCGCGGATCAAGATCGCCATTCACGAGGAAGGGCTTGAACGGGTTCGCGAACTCGTGGAGAATCGCTTCATCGAACTGCGCCCCCAATTCTCTGGCATCGATCAGGATCTGCTTGCCGGGATAAAGGCCCAGTTCGCAACCCCTGCGCTAGCTGATGCCCCTGTAGCGCATTTCGAAGCCGCCGTCTTCGGCGATCCGATATTCCGTGCATGGACAGACACCAATCTGGCGAGGCATCGGGATCCGGACCACTCGATCGTGACGGTCTCGCTCAAGGCGCACGGCGCAACCCCTGGAGATGCAACCGCCTCGCAGATGCGTGTACTGGCGGATATCGCCGATGAATTCGGCTACGGTGAACTCCGCGTCAGCCACGAGCAGAACATTATCCTACCTCACGTTCACAAATCATCCCTGCCGGAGATACACAGCGAACTCAAGGACGCAGGGTTATCGACCGCGAATGTAGGACTGATCTCGGACATCATCGCCTGCCCGGGCATGGACTACTGCTCATTGGCGACCGCACGCTCGATTCCCATCGCCCAGTGGATCGCCACCCGCTTTGACGAACTGAAAATCGAACACGACATTGGCCCACTCAAGATCAAGATATCGGGCTGCATCAACGCCTGTGGCCATCATCATGTCGGCCATATCGGAATCCTTGGCCTGGATCGTGCTGGCGTGGAAAACTACCAGATCACGCTCGGTGGCGACGGTTCGGAAGACGCGGTAATCGGCGAACGCGCCGGTCCGGGCTTCTCCAGCGACCAGATTGTGCCTGCGGTCGAACGGCTCGTCTTTGCGTATCTTGATCTAAGGGAAAGCCACGACGAGACCTTCCTGCAGACCTATCGACGGGTTGGCCTCGCGCCATTCAAGACAGCGCTTTATGGCAAGGAGCGGGCCCGTGCCGCTTGAATCACCGCCTGCTCCTGCTGCCGAGCGTGTTGTGGAACTCAATCGCCGCTTCCGCCACCACGGCGCGGTCTCCGTGCTTGAGCACGCGCTTACTGATCCATTGATAGGCCACGCGGCGCTTGTCAGTTCCTTCGGTGTTGAGTCCGTGGTGCTTCTGCACATGGTATCGATCCTGGATCATACCACTCCCGTCCTGTTTCTCGATACCGGAATGCACTTTCCCGAGACCCTTACATATCAACGCGACATCTGTCGGCGACTGCGGCTTTCTGATGTCAGGACGCTGCGGCCTGACCGCGAACAGGTGTTCCTGCGGGATCCTGATGGAATCCTTCATCTGTTTGACCCGGATGCCTGCTGCAGGCTTCGAAAGACAGAACCCCTGCAGGCGGCTCTTCAACCATTCGACGCATGGATCACCGGCCGCAAGCGCTACCAGAGCGACAGACGTCGGGAG
The DNA here is from genome assembly GCA_965203605.1 of Paracoccaceae bacterium. Taxonomy (GTDB): domain Bacteria; phylum Pseudomonadota; class Alphaproteobacteria; order Rhodobacterales; family Rhodobacteraceae; genus JAPOUP01. The sequence continues at coordinate 2,553,608 of OZ241902.1, forward strand.
TTGCAGCATTTCGAAAGCGGGAACGACGGACGCATCAAGGTCAATCCATTGGCTCATTGGGAACCACGGAACGTGAAGGATTACATAGACAGCAATGCACTGCCGCGCCATCCACTTGCCACACGAGGGTATTCGTCTATAGGCTGTCTGCCCTGCACCGATGTCGTGGGCTCTGGAGAGGACGGTCGGGCTGGACGCTGGCGAGACCGAAAAAAGACCGAATGCGGCATTCATTATGTTGACGGAGCTTCCGAACGTGTTGGATTGGCCTGAGAGGAATTGTTCGAGATGATCGAGGCCGGGGAATCACCCTGCTCATGGGGACGGTCATGAGCGTGATCGTAAGGGATTCAGGATTCGACGCGGAAGACTGGTGTGGCGATATCCTGGAGGTGCAACCGGATGTTGATCTGGCCGATCTGCACTCGGAAACCGGGACAGCGGCGATGATTCGCGTGCATTTCCCGAACTTCTCCGATGGTCGCGGGTTCACGATCGCCCGCCGACTGCGGTCAATGGGCTTCAAAGGGCGGCTTCGTGCGTTCGGGCATATCATCGCCGACCAATATGCCATGGCTCGGCGCGTCGGTTTCGACGAGATCGAGGTCTCCGACGATCTTGCAGCCCGCCAACCGGAAGAGCAGTGGCTACGCCGGGCAAACTGGCACGCCAACGACTATCAGTCGCGGTTCAAGGCCTGCGCCTGAGCTTACGGAACATGGACTTGGATGATATGGGGGGTGCATCGCGCCTGTGAGGACATGACGATTCAGATGAACATCGCCAGACAGCCTTCGAAAGCCGTCCCTGCCCTACCCGACGCTCAGGTTGTGACTGAAGTTCAGCACTACACGGACAGCCTTTTCCGTTTCCGCACCACGCGCCCACGATCGCTGCGGTTCCGTGCAGGTGAGTTCGTGATGATCGGGCTGATGGGCGATCCCGACCCTACAACCGGCAAGCGGAAACCGCTTCTCCGGGCCTACTCCATCGCATCACCGACGTGGGATGACGAATTGGAATTCTATTCAATCAAAGTGCAGGATGGTCCTCTGACGTCCAGGCTACAGCATATCCGGTCTGGAGACCAGCTGATACTTCGACCCAAGCCTGTGGGCACACTGGTTCACGATGCGCTCCTCCCCGGTAAGCGGCTCTGGTTCTTCGCCTCAGGAACTGGCATCGCTCCATTCGCCTCGCTGCTCCGCGAGCCACAGACATATGAGGACTACGAACGGATCATATTGACCCATACGTGTCGTCAGAACGCTGAACTGAAATACGGTGCCGATCTCATCGAGGACATTCGCAACAACGAAATGCTTCAGGAACTGATGGGCATTGGGTTTGCCGAAAAACTGACCTATTATCCGACAACAACACGGGAGGACAGCCCAAGGATGGGCCGTATCACAACGCTTCTTCGCAGTGGCGCTCTCTTCACGGATCTGGGCATAGACGGGATTGCTCCAGCCAATGACCGTGCTATGGTCTGTGGTTCAATGGGTCTGAATACGGAAATGAAAGAGATTCTCGAAGGATTTGGGCTACGTGAAGGTGCGAATGCCGCCCCCGCCGAGTATGTGGTCGAAAAGGCTTTCGTCGGTTGAATTCCCGTGGCCGAAGGACCAGCCCTGCACGGTCGAGCCGCCACTTCAGTGTGGATGGAGACGGGATCCGTGTCGGTTGAGTTGAGATGTGATATTCGGGTCACAATATCCATCCACATTTCTGCAGCGGCTCTGACTCCGAGATTGGGGTTGAATTAGCCGCGACGCGCCCGTAGCGTTCGCTCCACCAAATGAAACAATGAAGGGAATACTGTCATAGCTCGAAGACCGCACCATGCGCCACCTGTTCGTGATACCGGACCACGTGTCAATGAACGAATAATGGCGTCCGAGATTCGTCTGATTGGTCCCGATGGAGAGAATGTGGGCCTCGTTCCGCCAAGTTGCGGACTTTCCATGGCCGAACAGGTTGGACTTGATCTTGTGGAGATATCGCCTAACGCCAGCCCACCTGTCTGCAAGGTCATGGACTTCGGAAAGTACAAGTATGACATGCAGAAACGCGAGTCCGAGGCGCGGAAAAAACAGAAGACATTCGAGGTCAAGGAGGTCAAGTTCCGCCCGAACACCGATTCCCATGACTATGGCATCAAGATGCGGAACGTCTTCCGTTTTCTGAACAACGGCGACAAGGTAAAGGTGACATTGCGTTTTCGGGGCCGCGAGATGGCACATCAGGAGCTGGGCCTGGATCTTCTCAAGCGGGTTGCCGCCGACGTCCACGAAATTGGCAAAGTCGAGAACATGCCCAAGATGGAAGGCCGTCAGATGGTCATGATGGTGGGTCCGCAGAAATAGGATCGGTGATCGAAGCGGCCCGAAGGGTACCAATTTTGGAGTGATGCGCCCGCCGGCTCAATCAACCGGACGCTCTGACCCGATCTTTCCTTCGCAGTGCTTCGCGACTGCATCCGGATATCAAGGATGCGTATGGAGCGAAACATGGTCGGCAGGGACGGCGCAGTGGACTGATCCTTGAAGCTGTTCCGATTCATGACGGTTGGCGTGCATCGCCGAAAGGCAATTCGCTCAGGTTGAGTGAATTTCGATTGGCGTACGAAGTTGCCGCAGACAGCGTCCCTTGGCCCGCGCGGTTGATCCAGAAGCAGCAGGAATTATGGGCATCCCTGACTCATGCGCACGGAATCCGTCGCCCGCCCTTCTGTTCCATGCAGGAAACGTCACTCTCCAAAGCCCAGGTTTCGAACCGTGGCGACACTGAGGTGATTCACCAATCACAGGAATGACAGATCACTTCGGAACCCAAACGGATATCAAACAACCTCCGCAATGCCCCGTCCAACCCGCAGTTGCAGTCAGTCCCAAATTTCCGGTAGGGGGAAGCGTCCCCATAGGCGTTAACCTGTTTTTTCGCCGCAAATTTCGACACCTTTCAATGTCCAGAACGGCAGTCAACAGGTCGGCTCATCCGCAGATCCCGCCGGTTTCTTTCCTTTCGCTGGCCACTGGAGCCAGTGGGATGGGGGACTCCACTTCATTCAACCCTCGTCCCAAGAACAGGTTAACGCCTATGGGAAGCGTCCCCGTCCAGATGGTAAGGCTCTATGAGAATGCTGGTCGGCAACCGGCACTGGCGATGAATTTCCGACCGGCATCAAGCGTAAGCAGCCGATGCCGGCTCAGTAACTCGGACGCCGTGGACGCTTACCCTGCAACCGCCGCGAAATCTCGCTACGCAGACCCGCCTGCGACATGATTGCTGCAGGAAGGTATGTGCACCCCTCGTTGTAGGTGAATTTGCCCAACCGATCCGGTAGCGATGCCTCCGCCCGATTCGGCAATGGAACCACCATTGCCAAACCTCAACATCGTCTTCCGCTTGTGGACCGAACGACCAATCTGGGAGGGATCAACTCCTTTCCGGAAGCGCAGCCCTTGGACGTGATCGTCTCTACAATGAGTTCAGCGCCTCTCGAACCGATCCTGCGGGCCGGAATCTGAACGGTTGTAAGGCTTGGCTCAAAGTCCTTCGATCCGCTGAAGTCGCCGATTCCCGTGACCGTGATGTCCCGCGGCACGACGAGACCTACCTTGTTGAGAGCATGCATCGCGCCCCAGGCAAGAACGTCATTGCCGCAGATTATCGCCGTAGGACGGCTAACTGCCTGTAGAAGACCTTCCACCGCTTCCTTTGCCGCAGAGACGCTGTAGGGGGTCTCCAGTCGCCATCCGTCTGCAATCCGCAGACCACTGCGACCGAGGGTGTCAATGACGCCGGCAAATCGCTGCGATGCACGGTCGTTTCCATTCAGCGGCGGAAAGACTGCCGCAATCGATCGGTGCCCGAGCTGAACGACATGGTCTCCGATCAGGCAGCCCGCTTGATAGTTGTCCGATCCCACGCATGGATGTGGAGCGTGTTCCGAGTGGTTCCAAAGCAGCAATGTCGGCATGTTCTGCTGTGCCAACAGAATGTAGGTGTCGTCGGAATGCTCCATGCCGATCAGGGCCACACCGTCGACGCGATGTTCCAGCATCTTTCGTGTCAGTGCATATTCCCGATCAAGGCTATAGCCGTGAGACGCCAGCAGGATTGTGAATCCGAGACTCTCCACTGTGTCCGAAAAGCTCTGAATCAGTTCCGCGAAAATCGCGTGGTCGATCGTGGGAACGATCACGCCGATGGTTCCGCTTCTGATGCCATGTATTGTCTGGGCGGCCCGGTTTCTGACATAGCCAAGCATGCGCACGGCGGAGTCAATCTTCTTGCGTGTGGTGGGTTTGACCAAATCGGGGTGATTGAAGCTTCGGGACACTGTCGAAGGCGAAACCCCAGCTGCTTTCGCAACCGCAAAAATGTCCGCCTTTTTCCTTTGCACGTCAACCACTTGATGGCTCCTTACACACCGGAAATGAAAACATTTGCAAAACTATTTTCATCACGTAGCGTTACCAGTCAACCGCGTTTGGCGTGGGGGAGGACTCCCGCTTGGAGTTTCTGGATTATTTCGGCGATGTATTCACGCCGTTCAATTTCGCCCTGCTTGTAATTGGCACGATCGGCGGACTGATACTCGGTGCCACACCGGGGCTCTCGCCGACAATGGCTGTCGCCCTGCTCATCCCATTCACGTTTCATCTCGAGCCGGCGCAGGGGCTCATACTTCTGGGAGCGGCTTACACGTCAACCGTAGCCGGCGGTGCAGTAAGCGCGATATTGCTCCGGATTCCCGGTGCGCCAGCAAACATTGCGACGACGCTCGACGGGCATGAAATGGCCCGGCAGGGCCAAGGCGCAAGGGCGCTTCAGCTGTCCTTCATCGCATCTGCGTTTGGTGGTGTCTTCGGTGTCCTGCTCTTGATCTTTCTGACGCCGATCCTTGCTCAATGGGCACTCGCTTTCGGGCCATCGCACCTGTTCTGGCTCGCGATACTCGGCGTCACGGTAATCGGATCGCTTGACTCCAACTCAGTTGTGAAAGGGCTCCTGTCCGGCTGCATCGGGCTTTGGCTGGCAACCATCGGCTTCGACGACATCATGGGAGCGCAGCGCTTCGTCTTCCATCCCAGTGTCTCAGGTGGAATCAATGTGATTCCGGCATTGATCGGTCTGTTTGCGATTCCGCAGGTCATAACCATGTTCGCCAGGGGGCGCAGGCGACTGGATGCGGAAGTGATTTCCGTCGAACAGCACCCAGTCGCCAAAGCGGCCAGAGAGGTCTTCCGGAGGTTCCGAGCCCTATCAATAGGCACGTTCACAGGGGCGATCATCGGGCTGATTCCCGGTGTTGGCGGGCAGATCGCCGGCCTCGTGGCCTACGATCAGTCAAAGAAGATGAGCCCGGAACGAGACAGGTTCGGCACTGGTCACAGCGAAGGCGTGATCGCGGCCGAGAGCGCCAACAACGCGATGGTGGGACCTTCGCTGGTGCCCCTGCTGACATTGTCGATCCCGGGATCCCCAACAGCGGCGGTTCTTCTGGGTGGCCTGCTCATTCACGGGATATTTCCCGGAAGCGACCTCTTCGAGAACTACCCGGACGTCGCGTGGACATTCATCAATTCGATGCTGGTTGGCCAGATCCTGATGTGCGTCTTCGGCCTCTATGTTGCCGGACTGGCCGCAAAGGTCGCCCAGGTTCCAAACGCCGTGATGGCGGCGGTTATACTTGGGTTGGCGGTTTTCGGCAGCTATTCAGTGCAGAACTCGATCGGAGATATCTATGTCATGGCGGCACTTGGAACCGGGATGTATTTCCTGGAAAGATTCGGCTTTTCCGCAGCACCGCTGGTGCTTGGCCTGATCCTCGGGCCGATCGCCGAGGCAAACTTCATCCAGGGTAACATGATCGCGAATGCCACATCGAGCGTGGGCACATATTTCTTCACTGGACCACTCAACCTCATCCTGATCTCCATTGTGGTTCTGTCGATCACATATTCCGTCTGGATGGAGCTTCGGCAACGTCGCTTCACCACCAAGGACGACGCGGTTCGGAAAGAGGAGATGTTGCCGTGACCGATCTGCCGCGTGTGCAGCATATCGTGGCCAGCGGACTGGTGGCGGCGGTCGGCGTCTGGGTGACCTGGACCAGCTACACCCAAACCCCGGCGGAAGCCTATCTGTTTCCGCGAATAATCTCTTCGGTCTTCACGGTCCTTGCGTGCTGGACGTTCGGCAAAGCGATCTTGGGCCGAACCAAGGTTGGCAACGGTCTGGATCGGAGGGCAATGACCAACATTGTTCCCGGTCTGACGGTCGCTCTGATCTACGTCTTCTGGGCGGCCGAGACGCTCGGCTTCTACACCGCCACGACGATCACGTTTTTCATCCTGTTGACGCTCTACGATCCAACGTCGCACATCGAAGCCCGCAGTTGGATCAGGCGCATCATACTCACCGCGGGATTTCTGGCGGTGATGTACGGTCTCTTCGCGAAACTGCTGAACGTATTCACACCGCGGGAGATCTTCTTCTGAGCCACTTAGGCGAAACAAAGGATCTCAAGGGAGGATCAAGAAATGAAGAAACTCATTGCAGCGGCTTCCGTCGCCTTGATGTCACTGACCGGAACGGCTGCTGCTGACGGTCACGGCAGCTATCCTGAGCGTCCCATCATGTTGATGGTCAGCTATGGAGCGGGCGGCGCCACTGACTTCCAGGCGCGGATCGTAACCATGACGGCGGGAAACGAAGACGCATTGGGCATGCCAATCGCCATCATCAACAAACCTGGAGCAGGAGGTCGGGTCGGATGGAACTGGTTCGCGACGCAGGCAGATGCGGATGGTTATACCCTGGGCGCCTACAACATCCCCCATTTCATTGCCCAGTCGATACAGGGCGGCGTCGAATACAGCGCCGACAGCTTCGAACCGGTCGCGAACTGGGGCGCCGATCCAGCAGTGTTTGTCGTGGCCGCTGACAGTGAGTTCAACTCGATGCAGGATGTGGTTGACTATGCAAAGGCCAATCCCGGTAGGTTGACGTTTTCGGGCGCCGGCCTGTTTGTCGGCCATCACATCGCCGCACTCCAACTGGAAAAGGCAGCGGGTGTGAAGCTGGCCTATATTCCCAACGACAAGGGCGGCGCGGGCGCAATGAAGGCCGTGATCGCGGGTGAGGTCCTTGGTGGCGTGAACAATCTCTCGGATGCATTCCGCGCCCGGGAGGCCGGCAATGTCAAGATCCTGGGAGTCTTCGACCTGGAGCGGAATGACTTCCTTCCCGATGTTCCAACATTGATGGAACAGGGATTTGACGTAGACAATGCTTCCGTGAACTTCCGGGGCGTCATGGTGCCCAAAGGCACGCCTCAGGCGATTGTCGACAAACTGGCCGAAATCGTTCCAACCATGTTCGAAAACGCCCGCGTCCAGGGCAAGATGAAAGATGGCGGATCACCGATGCACATCATGACTCGGGATGAAGTCATCGCGATGTGGCAGGCGCGGGAAGTGACGCTGAAAGAGCTTCTGGCTGGACTTTAGTCCAACCGGTTTCGGGTGCGCCTTCAGACTGTGGGGCGCACCCAACATTCAACTGTGGGGTCCGGAAAATGGGTGTACCTGTTTCACTCACCGAACTGGATTTCGTGATCGCACGGGCGCAGGATGCCCAGAAGCGATACGAAGCCCGCGGAAGCCAAAGACGTTATGACCTTGCGGCGAAGGCGGCGGCATGGGCGATCATGGAGCCCGGGCGCAATCGGGAACTCGCGGAACTCGCCGTCGAGACAACGAAACTTGGGAATGTTCCTGACAAGGTCATCAAGAACCACCGAAAGACACTCGGCCTGATGCGGGACATCCAAGGGGTGAGAACCTATGGAGTAATTCGCGATGACCCTACCTGCGGCATAACCGAAATCGCTCGGCCGCTGGGTGTGATCGCGGCCATTGTTCCGTCGACCAATCCCGCCGCCACCCCCGCAAATAACATTATCAACGCACTGAAGTGTGGCAATGCCGTAGTTGTCGCCCCCTCACCAGGTGGTGTCGCGACATGCGAACGTCTGCTGGGTTTTGTCCACGCGGAACTAGGCAGGATCGACGAAGACACCGACCTCGTTCAAATGGTGCCGGCTCCGGGCTCGAAGCAGAAGACACAGCGGTTGATGGAACTCTGTGACAAGATCATCTGCACCGGGAGCCAGAACAATGTTCATCGTGCGCAGACCGCAGGGACTCCAGCGGTTGCGGTCGGGGTCGGCAACGTTGCGGTGATTGTCGACGAAACAGCCGATCTTGCCGGAGCGGCGGAGAGGATTCGCGCGTCAAAGACCTTTGACAACGCGACCTCGTGTTCCTCCGAAAATGCGTTGGTGGTGGTGGACGAAATCTATGATGACTTTCTGTTCGAGTTGGGGAAAGCGGGGGGAGCGGTAGTCGACGATGAGGCAGGGGTTGTCACAGCGCTCTGGTCGGACGGCCGTCTTGACCGTCGGGTGATTGCCCAGGATGCAGGCAGGACCATTGCCGCCCTCGGACTTGAAGGACGTGTGCCGGAAGACACCGAATACATCGTGGTTCCAACTGTCGGGATCGGTCCCCAGCATCCGCTCAGCGGCGAGAAGCTCTGTCGAGTGCTTGCCCTATATCGCGCGACGGACTTTGAAGACGCAGTCGCCAAGACGCGGGCAGTCCAACTCCACCAAGGCGCCGGTCACTCCGTCGGTCTCCATTCGGCGAGAGACGACCGCGCACTGGAACTCGCCCGATCGCTTCCGACCTGTCGGGTAATCGTCAATCAGGCGCATGCATTCGCAACAGGAGGCGCATTCACGAACGGGATGCCATTCTCGCTCTCAATGGGTTGTGGCACCTGGGGCGGCAACGCAGTTGACGGCAACGTGAACTGGAGGCATTTCCTGCAGACAACGAAGGTCGTTCGGGAAATTCCATCCCGCGAGCCTGCGCTGGACGAGATATTCGGGGATTACTGGCAAGTGGCCGGAAGACAATGAACTTGTCCGCCGATGCGCCACCCAAAGGCTCAGTTCGTGACTGGCTTGAAATCCGTGCCAGGAGCGGAGGGACGGCGATGGTCTTTCCGGAATCCGGTGCTGAGCTAGGCTGGGTTGAGTTGTATGACGGTGCGCTCGGTTTTGCCGCCGCGTTGACCACCCAGGGAACCGCGAAGGGCGAGAGTGTCGCAATCATGTCTCCGAACGGAAGGCACGGCGTGACCGCACTCTATGGTGCACTATGCGGCGGCTTTCGTGCGACAATGATCAACCTTTCGGCAGGACGTGACGGAATTTCTTACGCACTCGCCCACTCCGGCGCTCGATTCGCCTTTGTTCACCCCAACTGCCGCACGATGTTCGATGAGGCGAACACCGGCAGCGTCAGGCCGATAGATCCCGAAACCGGTTGTGGTGCATCAGCCCCACTCCATGACGTGTCTTCCGATGACCGCGCATTGTTGATGTACACCTCGGGTACGACGGGTCGTCCGAAGGGGGTTGTCCATACCCATGGGAGTCTTCTGGCTGGAGGGTGGACCACGGCGGTCGCGCACAATCTATCGGCGAGTGATCGTGGATTCTGTATGCTGCCGATCCATCATATCAACGGTTTATGCGTGTCGGTAATGGGAAGCCTGGTGTCAGGTGGATCATTGGCGATGACATCGAGGTTTTCGGCGTCGCGCTTCTGGCAACAGGCTTCGGACAGCAGAGTGACCTGGTTTTCGGCGGTGCCCACGATCATATCTCACCTGCTGCATGGCGACGCCCAGCCGGACGAAGGTTGTCGAGGTCGATTGCGGTTCGGCCGGTCCGCCTCTTCGGCATTGGCGGAAGAAACACAGTCTGCGTTTGAGGCGCGCTTTTCGATTCCAATTGTCGAAACAATGGGACTGACGGAAACGGCGGCGCAGATACTCTCGAATCCGCTGCCGCCAGGCCTGCGCAAGATCGGGTCGCCGGGCATCCCATATGGCTGTGACGTTGAAATTCAGGACGCGGACGGGCACGCCGTGCCCTCTGGCGATGAAGGTGAAATCGTCGTGCGTGGTCCGAACATAATGCTGGAATACCTGAAAAATCCGGAAGCGACGGCAGCGGCCTTTCGCGAAGGATGGCTCCGAACCGGTGATGTCGCAAGGATGGACGCGGACGGATATATATTTGTCACAGGTCGCTTAAAGGAACTGATCATCAAGGGAGGAGAGAACGTCGCCCCCCGCGAGGTTGACGAAGCCCTCTACAGGCATCCCGATGTCATCGAAGCAGCAGCCTTCGCCCGGAAATGCGATCGATACGGCGAGACGATCGAGGCCGCGGTCCGAATTCGCTCTGGATCACGTGTGGCGCCGTCAGAGTTGATGGACATCTGCCGGGAGAGGCTCGGAAACTTCAAGATGCCCGATAGGATCCATTTTCTTGACGAACTTCCGAAAGGACCGTCCGGCAAAATCCAGAGACTCCAGCTCGCGGCAATGCTCCCGCCCGGAAAGACGCTGCAATGAATGCCGCACTCAGATCGGATTCGAATTTGGTTCCTGCCGGTGAACTGGTCTCAAGCAGGAAGCGGATGTTCCTGCGGAGCGGTTTTCGCGGAGTTCAGCGCCCACCGTCCTTCATCCCAAGATGGCGGATTTCCAACCCACCCCATTGTTGGTTCAGGTATTCGGCGACGAGCCGCCGATGGCAGTGGTGCGGCTGGTCTTCGCTGCAGAGCAGGCAACCGTCGGTTATCTGCTCCCTTGAAAGCGCGGACTCAATCCGACGCTCCTTCATCAGAGCGATGAATTGAGTTTCATAGGTTTCCCAGCCAATTCGGCCCTGCCGATATCCGCTCAACAGTTCCTTTGTGGGTGCCAGATCTGGCGCATGGACATATTCGACGCCGCAAAGCTCGTGGGCGAACCAGGCGAGATCGTCTCTCTTGGCGAACCCGGCGAGCTGTGACACATTGTTGAGTCTCACATCAACAATGCGCCGAACACCCGATTCACGCAGAAGCTCGAAGAACTGCTGTGCCGACTTTCTGGTAAATCCTATCGTGGAAACCTTCATCAAGATTCCATCTCCGCAAATTCACTTCCACTGTCGATTGAGTGGCCAACTTCGCCAGCCTGTTGCTCAATCGCCTTCCTGATACGTTTCCCGCGCGGTTCATCCGGGTTAAACAGGTCGTTGTCATCAAGCCCCCATTTCTCGAGCAGACGATCCATTGCCCTTGCGTGCGCCTCGAGAGGCCCGTCGGGCAGAATGTGGGCGACATCGACGCCGCGCCTGTCGAGTTCATGTCCAACGAGGAGCGTTCGATGACAGTCCAGCGGTTCCCTTTCCGCGCACATCAGCGCAACGCGGTATTTCCCGGCGCCCCGCAGCAACCTGTCGATGCCATCGCGAAAGTGCGCCGTATTCGCGAGGTGATCGTAACTGATGTGGCCATTTTCGTCATACGATGACCTGTCATCCGCCCGTCCGCCCAGTTCCGATCCAAGATATACATATTTGATTCCAGAAGCCCTGAGCCTTTCGGCAAGCCGGTCGCGGTTGAACTGGGGATTGAAGCGGCTGTATGGTGTTGACCGCACATCCGCAAGGGCAGCTACGCGGTGCTCCCGAAGGAGTTCGATGAAGAACTCCAGATCATGGTTGGAATGGCCAACCGTCAGAATTGTCTTTGCGTTCCCGCCCATGGCCCTACCGCCCGTCCAGCCCAATCACGGCGGCGATGAGCTTGAACACACTGCCCTGAAACGGCTCTCCGAGGCTGATGGTGAGATGGCAATTCCCGAATCGGTAGGTTCCGTCGAGTTTTGCCAGGAAGCGCCGCTCGTACACGGGATCAGTGACCCAGAGCGCGTAGATCCGGCCCGCATGGCGGAACCTGCCCTGAACACGTCTCTTGGAGTTTCCGAAGGCCTCACCGGGCGCAAAGACTTTCAGGACCAGTTCACCGACCGAAACCAGCCGAAGGGAACCGTATACCTCTCCGCAGGCGTCAACCGGAATCCTGTCGTTCCTTCCATGGTAGGTGCTAGAGCCGTCTATCCAGAGCGGCTCCACAGGATCAATCAATGCGGCAATATCCAAAGACGGATAGCCTCCGACCTTCCGCCAATATTGGTTTGGATCGAGTAACCAGTTCTCCGTTTGATAGCCGACGGGCTCCGGCCTGAGCATCGGAACTTCCATAATGTCGAGAAGCTTTGGGTCAGCGCCATCCTCGTACTGGCGTTCATACTCCGATACCTCTTGGTTCTCACGTTGGCTCACCGGTCGGATCCAGCCTCCCACTGCCTTTCCCGCCTCCCAACGCTTACCGGCGATGCATCGGCCCATCAGCTTTCTGGAGTTTGCGAGGCACACCATGCGCATTGGCGCTTTCCCCTGCTGCAGGACAGCCAGATCGGCAGTCCCTACATCGCTTTCGTAATGTCTTATGGGAAAGTCCGCAAATGTTTCAACCTTGGTGCCGACCAAACCGCACCTCGACGTTGCATGAATCGCCCGGAAAGGATTCATGAATTTCGCGGTGAAGCTCATGCAATGGTCTACACGGCAGTGTCCTGTCGGTAAGCCTGAACAGAAGAAGCGCCCTCGCAGGCCCAATGCTTGGAACTCTGTTCCTTTCGATCTGTTGATGCGGTGTGAAACGAAAGTGGGGCCGAGCGTGCGTTTTAGTTCCAGACCATTGAACCTGGGCACTCAAGCGTCGCTGGCTGACTGGAAATCAGTTACGAGCTATGGATGCCCTCTGTGCGTGGAGAGGCAGCCTTGCTGCGGCAGCAAGACACCATCACTGACATCTAGCCTGCCGCCCAAATGATCAGGCGCAGTTCGTTCTCGTCAAGGAGGCTATACTCCGGGAAACGGCCCGACAATTCCTCACACTCGTAACGGATAATCGGCACACCGTCGCCACGGCGGTCCATGATGTGAGTGCGGCCGAGGCCAGTGGGTGCGGGACAGTTCGCCAGGAGCGAAGCAATGAGTTCGTTCCTGCTAGCCTGCCGAAGATGGAGACTATCGGGGGTGAGGTCATTGGCAAGTCCCCCGGGGACGTAAAGTTCGAGCCGGTCCCCGAATTGGTGAAGACGTATTCGTGAACCCGCGACCGAGTAGTCGCGATGGGCGACCGCATTCACAAGTGCTTCGAAGATTGCCCGCTCGCTGAACTGCGGCCGATCTCTCCTCGACATCTCCTTTGTCGCCCGCACCAACATGTTCCGACGCACGAAGTGCAATGCCTCTGTCACCTGAACATCGAGCGGTCCAAAGATGTCCCGAGCATCGATCTGATATTCTCCATCGGTTCGTGTTCCGGCGTAGCCAACAGCCTGTATGTATGCGTGCGGCATCCAGCGCTGTGGCTCAGACGTGCAGAGCAACACGCCAGCAATTGTGAGTCTTTCGACACCGTCTTCGTCACTCGATATTATCTTGCGCTTGCGCAAGGTGTCATCCAACGGGTCACTGGAATGCTTGGAAGCGAATCGTCGAGTGAAGGAAAAATCCAGATCCGAGCGCTCTGTTCGAGGAAGAACGGTCTCGTCAAATCGAATGATGCGACTGAAACTGCGTTCCTGGAACGTCCTGCTGAGGACTTCCGGAGTCATTTCACGTCTCGAACTTCCAATTCTTCGGAAATACCCCCCAGGACTCCTGTGGACAAAGAGACTACGTGCCAAATCCACCCTGATGATCGGCACCAGGTCGCCGACGGAATTCTTCACCTCAAGCTTCAATATGTCGGCGTCCAAGGCCGGCTTCACTGAATCATTGCAAATCTCCCGAACCCAGCCTTCAATAACGTCCAGATCCTCCAGCTTGATCCCATTAATCTCACGGCTTTTGTCGTTTACCCCGAGGATGACCGTTCCTCCACGCGAGTTCGCCATGGCTGCCAATTCGTCAGCGAAGCTGTCACGGCGTGGGTTACGTACCCGCTGACCAACAACCTGAACGTCCTTGAACTCGAGACACGAGTCCTCACCAAGTCTGATACGATCCACTATATTGGCTTCAGCCATCATGTTCCCTACCAACACGTCATCAGCAACATGCAAACCATTCAGCCAAATCGCAAGCCCGCGTTGGAGCGTTGGGGCGGCGGCGCAGCGAGGACAGAATGTTCAAGGCAGCGCATCTGGCCGATCTGGCCGCCAACAATTCCTTGCATAATGGAGGGACCGGCGGTTGCACGCGGACATAACCGCCTGTCAAACAGTTGCCCGAATCCCGTGAACCTGTAGAGGGAGCTGATCTAGGCAACCAACCAGCACGGACAGCAGTAGCCTCACGACACGGCATAAGCGAAACGAGCTGTACGATGGGAAAGGGAACGATACAGGCCGAAGCGCGGCGAACAGCCGGAATCACAACCTTTCAATCCACCGTCAACAAGTGCCGAGTGATGAAGTTCGACATCATCCAGCCGAAGCGCGGCAATGAGATTCCGGCCTGGATAGGATGGGCCAAACCACCGTAGCTTGGCCACCGTAGGTGAATGCCGCCGGAACCCCATCAATGGACCTAATGCTGGTATTGGCCAGAACGGGCGACCGGGCGAAGAAAATCGTTCGGTGGCCGCTGAACATGAACCACCCAAAGACAAGACTTTGGGACGACTACCCCGTCGCCTGCAGGTTCCTACATCAGGCTTAACGCGCCAACGCAATTGGCGGTCACGGAATACCACGAACGGTTCTGGACAGCGAACAACGCACCGCTTCTTCAGACCGTCAATAGACCAAGCATACCCTTGCTTCCCAGTTCAGGTCATCCAGCTGCCAAATGCGGTCCACAAGCAAGCGAAGCTGAACGGGAACCCATGTTGGGCATCGCCCTCCATGCGGAAGCCCTCTGGACCACATAGGTGGCAGCACCACGCTCAAATCCTGTCGTCACTTGACCAAACCCTCCGCCTTAGCCCAGTTACAGGCCTTGTCGATCGCAACCCAAGCCCGTTCCACCAAGGTGTCGATCTCGTCCGGTGTGATAATCAACGGCGGTGAGATGACCATCCGGTCGCCCACATGACGCATTACCAATCCGCCATCAAAGGAAGCATCCCGGCACCGAAGCCCAACCGTTCCCTTCGGTGCATCGAACGCCGCTCGCGTGGCCTTGTCAGGCGTTAACGCAAGGCTTGCCAGCAGCCCCAAACTCCGGGCCTCACCGACCATTGGATGTTCGGACAGCCCCGCCCACTTCTCGGCAAGATAGGGTGCAGCCACGTCACGCACATATCCGATGAGTCCCTCTTCCTCCATGATTCTAAGGTTTTCCAGCGCAACCGCACATGCCACCGGGTGACCGCTATAGGTATATCCATGGAAGAACTCGCCGGCCTCCTTCAGTACGTCGGCGACTTCCGCCGACACAATGGACCCGCCAAGCGGCAGGTAACCGCTGGTCACACCCTTCGCGATAGTCATGATCTGCGGGCGGATTCCCATGGCTTGACAACCGAACCACTCGCCGGTCCTGCCAAAACCGCAGATCACTTCGTCTGCGATCAGCAGGACTTCATGACGGTCGCATATGCGTTGAATCTCCGGCCAATAGGTCTTCGGCGGGATGATGACACCACCCGCTCCCTGAACAGGTTCAGCGATGAAGGCCGCTACCCGATTCTCACCCAGTTCGGCAATCTTCCGTTCCAACTCATAGGCGCACCTGACCCCAAATTCGTCGGGCTCGAGGTCTTCCCCGTGCTCATACCAGTTGGGCTCACCGATATGTGTGATCTCCGGAATCGGAAGCCCTCCCTGGGCATGCATCTGCGCCATACCACCCAAGCTCGCCGAACCCACAGAGGAACCATGATAGGAATTTTCTCTGCCGATGATCACCTTCTTGTCCGGCTTGCCCCGTGCGGCCCAGTAGTGTCGCACCAACCGAATATTTGTGTCATTCGCCTCTGACCCTGACGACGCAAAGAAGACATGGTCTAGATCGTCCGGCGTCAGATCCGCCAGCCTCGCGGCCAGCGAGGCTGCTGGAACGTGCGTCGTGCGAAAGAATGTGTTGTAGTAGGGAAGCTGGCACATCTGGACCTTCGCGGCCTCAGCGAGTTCGTGACGCCCATAGCCGATATTGACACACCACAGGCCCGCCATCGCATCCAATAGGTCGTTGCCCTCGCTGTCCGTCAGGATCACGCCTTTGGCGCGTGAGATCACCCTGGCACCGATTCGGGCAAGGTCCTTGCCATCGGTGAAAGGATGCAGGTGATGTGCGGCGTCAAGTGCCTGCACCTCTTCCGTAGGCGGATGGTTGGCAATGACCTTCATGGCAAGTTCCACGCTGATGGTCTCGAAACAAACGGAATCATATGCCCGGCATCGCCACAGTCAACGCGGCGATGCACCGCGTTCCTCAAGTGTATCGACATCCTTCAACGTGATCTGATTCGGCTTTCCGTGAACAGCGCTTCTTCCGGACTCACCAAGCATTCAGACGTGAAGCCAGCCGGCCATTCCTTCATCGCTGTTGGTGCAGGAGTCATTCCACTGTTGTTGCGCAGGAC
This sequence comes from Paracoccaceae bacterium, assembly GCA_965203605.1. GTDB lineage: Bacteria > Pseudomonadota > Alphaproteobacteria > Rhodobacterales > Rhodobacteraceae > JAPOUP01. The sequence goes on from OZ241902.1 coordinate 2,570,134, forward strand.
AGGGGACCGGCTCGGGATAGCCGTTTATCAACGACGGTCTTCCAATGTCGGTCGATGGCTGCCACAAGGCAAGTCAAGACTTCGGGCCATCAGCCATCAGGTATAACTGCGCTCGATTTCGTAATGAAAGCACCATCTATGCAGGATTGGCCTTGGAGGACCACTCGAAATTTCCGCAGGCTATTGAACACAGGTCAGCTTTGGTTCCGTAATGGCGCCATTGGATACGGGGGCACCGAATGAAGCGCATCTATGACTGGGACGCACGGCCACAAGAGAGAAACTTCACGGCGGCGGACCTTCGCGCCCTGAAGGGGGTGAGAAAGCTGGTCCAAACCACGGCGAACAATGTCGAGGAAGCGTCTGCTGCGGTGGACGCCGGAATCGACCTGATCATGGGGAATGCTCAGAACACCTTGGCGGTAAGGGAAGGAGCCCCGCAACTGTTCTTCACCGCCGCCCTTGGCCTGCCGGACTTTCCAACTGAATCGAATGTCCTGACGGCCGCATTCAAGGCGATGAAGGACGGAGCCGACAGCGTCTACACCGCCCGCGGCCCCCACGTGGTTGAACTACTGGCACGAGAAGGGATTCCTGTGATGTGTCATCTTGGTTTGGTTCCACGACGGTCGACATGGCGTGGTGGACTTCGGGCTATCGGCAGGACCGCGCAGGAAGCTATGGAACTCTGGAGTGACTTTCGCCGCATGGAAGATGCCGGAGCGTTTTCCGTTGAGGCGGAAGTGATCTGCCATCAGGTCATGACGGAAATCACAAAGCGAACAAAACTCATAACCTCATCGCTCGGCTCAGGAGCTGGGGCCGACATAATTTATCTCTTTCAAAGCGACATCTGTGGAGAACAGCCCGAGAAGCCTAGGCACGCCCGTTCATTCGGGAATCTTCACGCACTGAACGAAGCAATCCGAAAGGAACGCCGCCAGGCACTCTCAGCATTCAGAAATGCTGCCATCAACGCCAGCTACCCATCCGACAGCGAAATGACCGCAATCGCCGAAGTAGAGTATCAGGAATTCCTGACGCTGCTTTCGGAATGAGCCAGTCGGCCAGTTCTCTGTGCTGAGTTCCTCTCCATCAGTGAAGTATGCACTATCGCCTTCTCAAGCATGTCGCATTCTGTCCCCATTTCGCAGCCCACCGACGCAATCCGAAACAGGATCCCCCTAAGAGGTTGACCGAAAATGTGGATGGTCTCCGCCAGATGTGGTATCTCCGTGTCAGAATGCAACCAGACAGGGAGGCTACCATGGCCTGGAGCGAGACCACCCGGGAGAAGTATAGGCGCATTTCCGAGCGATATGAAAGTGACCTGACGGACGGGGAGTGGGCCCTGATCAAGCCGCTTCTCCCGCCGCCGCCGGGGCTGGGCCGCCCCAGGTCCACGGATCTCCGCGAGGTCCTCCACGCGATCCAGTACATGCTGGCGACGGGCTGCCAGTGGCGGGCGGTTCCCAGGTGTTCCGCCCCGTTTGCCACGGTCCAGGGTTGCTTCCACGCCTGGCGCGGCAGCGGCGTCATGGAGCGCATGATGGATGCGCTGCGCGGACTGGCCCGCGACCGGGCGGGGCGTGGCCCGGAGCCGACCGCCGCCGGGACCGGCAGCCAGTCGGTGAGGACGACGGAGACGGCGGGGCCGTCGGGACACCACGCCGGAAAGAGAACCAGGGGCCGGAAGCGGCACATCGCCGTGGACGTGGAGGGGACCCCGATCGTGGTCCAGGCCCACACGGCCGACGTCCAGGACCGGGACGGCGCTCCGGACGTCATCCTGGCGATGCTCGGGAAGGCGCCGAAGGTGACGGAACTGTGGGCCGACAGCGGCTGCAGCGGCGCGGGACCGCGCGGCAGGCTCGCGGAGCCGGGTGTCCCCGAGGTGCCGGGGATCGTGGAAAGACCCAGGGGAACCAGGGCTTCACGGTGCTGTACCGCCGCTGGGTCGTGGATGGCGCCTTCGCCTGGATGTCGCGCTGCCGCCGCCTGGCGAAGGACTGCGGGCGGAGCCTGGCGGGCTCCGTGGCGTGGGCGCAGCTGGCCGCCTGCCGGTTCCTGTTCCGGCGGCTGGCGAGGGACGCAAGTACCTGAAACTGAATGATATAATTAAAACAATGACTTATGAGTCAAACTCTAAGGTGTGCACATTCGCAATCAGACAGCGCTCATACCCAACGACAGCTTGATGTCCAGGACAGTCAATAAAATGGGGGAGGCTGTTAGGTGCGGAAAACTATTGAGGCCATGGACTGGTCCGATCAGGGAGGCAGTCCCGGACCTTCTCCACAACCTTGGCGATTGAACGCGGTCAGTAAGGCGACAATGGAATTGCGGTCCCTGGCGACCACTGGCTTCGGTCACTTCGAATGCGACGGAAGACACCCGCGCATTCTGGCGGGCCGGAAATGCCAGAAGATACTCTACCTGCCCCTGGCCATGTGAATGCCAGTTTCCGCCCCTCGTCCATAGGCGGTCCTTCGGAATGGAATTGGGACAGGAAACCTGGGTTTCCGGCTTCACGGCCGCTCATGTTGGCACACAGGTTCCCGGCATCCGAATGGGCATCGTCAGACCGTCGAACGATACCCTCGTTTCCGGCTGGTCCTGCCGCGCAAGCAAGGCCTGCCGAATCTATCCTCAACGTTGCTTGACTGCTCTATGGGAGGAACGAAGAACAAATCCCTTTCCACCTCCAGCAGCGCATTGACCAATGAGAACGCCTGCGGATGCGCCCGACGGACCATAACGACACTCCAGTCACGCGACCTCCCTTCCCTATCGCTCCGGACCCTGGAGATTCCAGAAGCCACATCGCGGCGGTTTCTGTCCAGCGTTTCACATCGAACTGCCAGAGTTGCCGGAATTCGCTTGTCGCTTGCCAGCGCACATGTAAGATGTCTTCGGCAAGCACGAAAAGAACTCCATCTTTATCCAACAAAAACATTAAGTTATGCCTGACTCAAGATGCCTGCGATCTTCCTGCCGCATTGGAGTGGACGTTGGCGGAACCTTTACCGACATTGTGTTGGAGTCTGAAGGGGCGACCTTCACAGCCAAGCTCCTGACGACCCATTCGGCGCCGGAAGACGCAATTGTCGAAGGACTGCGACGCGTCTGCCGCGAAGCGAATCTCCGCCTGAACCGCATTCGTCAGATCATCCATGGAACAACTCTCGCGACAAACGCACTCATAGAACGCAAGGGAGCGAAAACGGCCCTTATCACAACCAAGGGCTTTCGGGACGTGATCGAAATGCGCACCGAAAGTCGTTTTGAGCAGTATGACCTCAATCTCAGGTTACCGGAACCGCTCCTGCCAAGAAACTGTCGGTACGTCGTCAACGAGCGCATCGATGCCACAGGGAAGATCCTCAGCCCGCTTGATCCCTCCGAGGTTGCCTCCCTGTGCACGGAACTGGAACTGGCGGAATACCAGAGCGTCGCAATCGGGCTTCTCCATTCCTACGTGAACGACTCCCATGAGCGGCAGATCGCTGACGCATTGGCAGAGCACCTACCTCATGTCATGGTCTCGCTCTCGTCGCAGGTATCGCCGCAGATGAGGGAGTACGAGCGGTTCAATACGACCATCGCCAACGCCTACATTCACCCGTTGATGAAATCCTATCTTGACAGGCTCGGAACGCGTCTGGCTGAGGAAGGTGCGGACTGCCCGATCCTGCTGATGCATTCAGGTGGCGGAATCATGTCACTCGAGAGTGCCGCCAGATTTCCGGTGCGTCTGGTCGAATCAGGTCCGGCGGGCGGTGCCATCTTTGCTTCGGACATCGCCATCCGGCACGGCATGGAAAAGGTTCTGTCATTCGATATGGGTGGAACGACTGCCAAGATCTGCCTGATCAAGAACGGAACGCCGAGAACGGCGAGGACTTTCGAGGTTGCCCGTTCCTACCGATTCAAGAAGGGATCAGGCATGCCCATCTCGATTCCGGTGATCGACATGGTCGAAATCGGAGCGGGCGGTGGCAGCCTCGCGTACGTGGACACAGTCAAGCGGATTCAGGTTGGCCCGGAAAGCGCTGGGTCCGAGCCCGGTCCAGCATGTTACGACCGCGGGGGATCCGGAGCTACGGTGACCGACGCCGACCTGCTGCTGAACCGGATTGATCCACTGTCTTTTGCCGGAGGCGACATTCGGCTCAATGCCGGAAAGGCCGAGCGGGCACTGGATGGACGAATTGGTCAGGGACTTGGGCTCGACCCAACCAAGGCCGCATGCGCACTGACCGAAGTCGTCGATGAAAACATGGCCAATGCAGCGAGAATACATGCCGTGGAAAATGGCGAGGATCTGAGCGGATACACGATGATCGCCTTCGGAGGCGCAGCCCCATTGCACGCCGCACGGCTCTGTGAAAAGCTGGGCATCTCCCGTTGCCTCATTCCGGTTGATGCGGGTGTCGGTTCGGCAAGCGGTTTCCTGCGCGCACCGTTCAGTTTCGAAACCAATCGCACGGTCTTTATGAGGATGAGCGACTTCGACGATAACGTCGCCCATTCACTTGTCGCCGAAATGGAGGAGGAGACCGCCGCATTCGTCCGATCCTGCGGAACCACTGCCGAGCTTCTGTCCGAATACAAGGTCTACATGCGCTACTCAGGCCAGGGATGGGAAATTCCCGTCAGCCTGACGGCCGCACTGGCACGCAATCCACATGGATCCAAAATCCTCGATCGATTTGAAGCGGAATACGCCAGACTCTTCGGAAGAACCGTTGAGGGGATGGAAGCTGAAATCACTGTCTGGTCGGTCAATTCCTACACTCACACCGTCAGAAACCAGACAACGGCAACAATCGACCGTAGACCGGCGGGCGGGGCGGGGAAGTTTCGTCGAATTCTCGACCCGGTGACAGGCAGACCGATGGATGCCAGAGCGATCAGCCGCGCCGAAATCACCCCCGGAACGAAAATCGTTGGACCGGCTGCGATCACCGAAACGGACACCACCGTCATTCTTCCACAAGGTCGACAGCTTACGTTACTGTCAGACGGATGTCTCGACATGGAGATGACCCTTCCATCCAGGCGAAATGAACGGCATCTGGGAGATGACACGTGACTGAAGGGTTCAATGTGGCGCATCAGGTGATGTGGAACCGGCTGATCTCGGTTGTTGAGGAACAGGCGCAGGCATTGGTACGAACAGCCTTTTCGACATCGGTACGTGAGGCGGGGGACCTATCCGCTGGTGTATACAACTCAAAGGGGCAGATGTTGGCACAGGCGGTGACGGGAACACCGGGCCATGTCAATGCCATGGCGGACGCGGTCGGGCATTTCATCGAACGCATCGGCCATCAGAACATCGCGGAAGGCGACGTCTATATCACCAATGATCCGTGGCAGGGCACAGGACATCTCCATGATATCACCGTTGTCACACCGTCGTTCCACGAAGGCGCGGCGGTCGGATTTTTCGCCTGTACCGCGCATGTGACGGATATCGGTGGCCGGGGCTTCGGAGCCGACGCGAATTCAGTGTACGAAGAGGGAATTCATATCCCGATCATGAAATTTGCCGACCGGGGTGACGTCGACAGAACACTTATCCGGATCATCCGCGGCAATGTGCGGGAGCCCGACCAGGTCATTGGCGACATATATGCGCTAGCAACCTGCAATGAGGTCGGCCATCGACGGCTGATCGGCATGATGCGGGAGTTCGGGCTCGAAAACCTTGACAGCCTGTTCGCATTCATCCTGTGCAGTTCCCTCGAAGCGACGCGGGATCGGATCAACAAACTTGCACCGGGAACCGCCCATGGCCACATGCGGGTCGACGGCTGCGACCAGCCAATCGATCTCCATGTCAGGTTGACGGTGGAACGTGACCGGATCCTGTGCGACTGGACTGGCACAAGCCAGGTGGACGGCAAGGGTATCAACGTGCCGTTTGTCTATACCAAGGCCTATTCCTGTTATGCACTCAAATGCGCAGTCGCACCCGATATTCCAAACAACGCCGCGTCTCTCACTCCATTCGTAATCGCGGCACCTGAGGGATCGATCGTGAATGCCCGGCACCCCTCGCCAGTCGCCCTCAGACATATCATCGGCCATATGTTGCCCGACACGGTTTTCGACGCGTTTGATCGACTGTTTCCCAACACTGTCCCAGCGGAGGGAGCCGGGTGTCTGTGCAATTTCCAGATCTCGCTCCGGCCGAGTCGGGATGCCGAACCGCCCGAGAATACGGGCCCTGCGGAAGTATTGACCTTCAATTCCGGCGGATCCGGAGCTCGCCCGGAGTTTGACGGGCTGAATGCCACGGCATTTCCATCCGGAGTCATGACGATGCCGGTCGAAGTGACCGAACAGGTTGGGCCGATCATGATCTGGAAAAAGGAACTCCGGCCTGACAGCGGCGGCGCAGGGCGCACGCGTGGTGGTCTAGGGCAGACAATGGAAATCGGTGCGCGCGACGGGTATGAATTTGACTTTCAGGCAATGCTTGACCGCGTGAACCATCCCGCCAGAGGACGCCGAGGGGGCCTGGCGGGCGCACCTACGGAGATTGTGCGGAACGATGGCGTCGGAATGCAGGGTAAGGGCAAGCAGTTCGTACCGCATGGAAAGAGGGTGATGATGGCGTTTCCGGGAGGAGGTGGATACGGTTCGCCGCGTGATCGCGACCCCTCACTTGTCGCCCGGGACCTCACACTCGGGTACATCTCGGCCGAAACCGCCAGGACGACCTACGGAATGGATGCGGCCACCGTCAGGGAGATACAGGAACGGGCGGGAAAGGGTGGATCAGGCTGATGGCAAAGCAGGGCTATGCCACCGTTCCATCAGAGGCGTTCTATGATGTGGTCATTGTCGGGGGGGCCATGATGGGCGCATCGACGGCCTGGTTTCTGACGGATAATCCCGACTTCACTGGATCGATCCTGGTGGTGGAGCGCGACGCCGGCTACGGAAAGAGCTCGACGGCACGCACGAATTCCTGCATTCGCCAGCAGTTCTCGAACGAACTGAACATCCGGATATCCCAGTTCGCCGCGGATTTCATAGGGGACTTCCGTCGACATATGGGAGAGGATGATCGGGTGCCGGATATCGACATCCAGAACTACGGCTATCTTTATCTGGCGGACACGGACGCATTCGCTGAAGTTCTCAGGGCAAACCAGGCCCTGCAGGTTGCCGCCGGGACAAAGACCCAACTCCTGACACCTGAACAGATTCGGCACCGCTACCCGTTCTACAACCTGGAAGGAATCCTGCTGGGAAGCATCAATACGGAGAACGAAGGATATTGGGACGGCGGCACCGTATTCAACTGGTGGCGCAGGTCCGCTCGAGCGAGAGGCGCGGAATTCGTTGAGAATGAAGTCGTGGCGATGGACATGGAGAAGACAGGCAACAGGGTCATGGGAGTCAGGCTTTCAACCGGCGACTTCATCCAATGCGGGTCGATCGTGAACGCGTCGGGTCCCCGTGCAGCGCTTACTGCGGCGATGGTGGGCATCGATCTTCCGGTCGAGCCACGCAAGCGATACACTTGGGTATTCACAGCCGAGAAACCTCTTGACCGCGAACTTCCCCTGACCATCGACCCCTCGGGAGTCCATGTCCGCCAGGACGGTCCGGCTTCCTATCTGGCTGGCAGCAGGAACGAACCGGACCCTTCCGTCGATCCGGATGATTTCGCGCTGGAGCCGGGGCTTTGGGAGAATCGGGTCTGGCCCATCATCGCTGAACGGATCCCCCAATTTGAATCGATCCGCGTCGTTAACGAGTGGGCTGGGCATTACGCCTTCAACATTCTGGATCAGAACGCGGTCGTTGGTCCGCATCCTGAAATCGGGAACTTCCTGTTTCTCAACGGTTTCTCCGGGCATGGACTTCAGCAGTCGCCTGCGATGGGACGCGGGACAGCGGAGTGGTTGACTTACGGCGAATACCGAACACTTGATCTGTCCCCTTTCCACTATGACCGAATCGTCAACAATCGCCCCATGGTTGAAAGGGCGGTGATATAGCGAACCCTGAAGGGTCCAGGGCGGAATGGTTCCCGCGACTCACCATTCGGTCTGGACGACTCGGGAGACAGGAGACTTTCCTATGAAACGACTTGTTCTGACGGGCGCAGCGGGCAGGCTGGGCTCCTATCTGCGTGAACCACTCACAGAACTCTGCGACGAACTCGTATCTTCAGACATTGTCGAGGATATCGGTCGTCTCTATGATGGAGAGCGCTATCTGCGTGCGGATCTTGCGTCGTTTGACGAGGTTGATGCCCTTCTGAATGGCGCGGACATGGTTGTGCATTTCGGTGCGATCGGCGACGAAGCCCCGTTTGAGGAGATTCTCGGACCGAATATCATTGGTGCCTACAACATCTGGGAGGCGGCGTACCGCAGCGGGATTCGTCGAGTCGTCTATGCCAGTTCGATCCACGTCGTAGGAATGTATCCGAAGACCGATTTCATCGGCACGGAAGTACCGCATCGTCCAGATACATATTACGGACTTTCCAAGTGCTTCGCGGAGGATCTGGCAAGCCTCTATTGGGACAGGCGCGGCGTGGAGGCCATCTGCCTGCGCATCCTCAGCTGTGCCCAGGTGAGCAATCCTCGGGCAATTGGCTCATGGCTGAGCTATGGCGATCTCATCCACCTCGTTACCCGTGCGATTGACAGCCCGGTTACCGGCTTCAGCATCGTCTATGGAGTGTCCAACAATGATCGGGCCCCCGTCGACAACACCAACGCAGGTTTCCTCGGCTACCGCCCCAGGGACAATGCTGAACAGTTTGCACAACGCGTGTTCGCAGAGGCGGGGAGGCTTGACCCGCAGGATCCGGGCCACATGTGTCAAGGCGGGCCGTTCGCATCCGTTGAACTTGGCAACAGCGGCATCGCGACCATGAACATCGTCGATGACAGCAGGAAGACGTGACGGGCCGATTCGTGACCACCCTTATCCGCAGGGTTCGAGGTTCCTTTGCCGGATGCTGGGCAAGCCATCCTCCCCCGTTGCGCTGAAGGGAGCTGGCCCAAATGGCCGGTCCCGACACGGGACCTCGGCCACGGAGCGGCATCCGCGGCCGCAGCCGAAGTGCGGTCACCTGGCAGGTCGGGACGCATGGACGGGAACCGCCCCTGGAATCCCCCGGGCCTTTCAACAGGACACTGTCAACTCAATGTCTCCGGCGGTGTATCCCCGGCCGCATGAGGATCGGTCTGCGACACTACGCCCCCGGGACGGTTGACTGTCCGGTCGCGCTCCCGGCGGCGACATCGCAGTCACATTGCCGGACGGCACGGCACCGCTCATGGAGAGGGCCGGGTCGGGGAGACGTGGCCTTCAGTTGCCGAGCGCGATCCCGGCGACCTCGGCCAGCCAGGGCAGGACGAGAACGGCGAGGACCGCGCCGCCAATCAGCCTGATCCACCGTAGGTCGTTGCGGACCTCGGAAATCTCGGACCTGAGCCCGCCCTCGAGTCTGTCCATGTCCGTCCGGAGCCCGCCCTCGAGCTTCTCCATGTCCGTCCGGAGCTCGGCCATATCCACCCTGAGCCCGCCCTCGAGTTTCTCCAGATCCGTCCGGAGCTCGGCCATATCCACCCTGAGCCCGGTCTTGAGCCTTTCCATGTCCGTCCGGAGGCTGCTTTCGAGTTTCTCCATGTCGGACCTGAGCCCGCCATCGAGCCTTTCCATGTCCGTCCGGAGGCTGCTTTCGAGCTTCTCGATGTCGGACCTGAGCCCGGTCTCGAGCCTCTCCAGGTCGGCCTTCGTGGCGACGCCGCCGGTGACGCCGGCATGGATCGAGCGCGTGATCGCCTCCGCCTGCTCCTGCTTCAGGCCGACGTCCCGCAGTCTCTGGACCTCGGCGATCATGTCGAAGGCGGCCTCTCCCATCGGGGTCTCCCTTTCCGTCCGTTCCCCACCATAGCGGTTCCGCCTGACGGGCGCCAGACCCCCGGCAGCCCTTTGGGTGCATCCCGGAACCCGCGGCCAGGCCATCCCGGACCGTTCCCCGCTCCACCGGAGGAAGCTGGTCCGGGTGGCGGTCACCGACACGGGACCCCAGCCACAGGGCGGCATCCGCGACCGCAGCCGACGTGTGATCTCCCGGCCGGTCGCGACGCATGGACAGACCGGGTGTCCCAAGTTGGTCGATCACGCCGCGGCGGCCTGATTCGCATTTCCCGGTGCCATAACCCACAATCCATGCCCATTGCCACGGATAGCGGGCCGCTCGATGGCTACCCGGATTATTCCCGCTCCCGCCGCGGCGCAGGGATGGAACATTCGAATTGTGCGGATCAACCAACTTGGGATGCACCCTAGACAAACCGACGGCGAAGGAGTGCTAAACCAAGGATTCCGGAATGCACCCTCCCTTACCAAACACGTTGCGCTTCGCAATGGAGTGGGCCATGGCTGGACAACAATCCAGCCTAAAGCCATACTGACCCGCAATTACTGTGGTCAGATGGCCGGATCAAATCAATCGGGATAAACTCAACACGATCAAGGGAGTCCACCATGCATCGTACCCTCGCAACACTTCTTGCCACGTCATTGGCCGTATCGGCGGCCCAAGCCGATGAGGTCCGGGTCTATAACTGGTCGGACTATATCGATGAAGAACTCCTGACCAAGTTCGAGGAAGAGACCGGGCTCGAACTGATCTACGACGTCTATGACTCGAACGAGATGCTGGAAACCAAACTGCTTGCCGGTGGTTCCGGCTACGATGTCGTTGTGCCTTCGGGCACCTTCCTGATGCGCCAGATCTCTGTCGGGGCCTTCCAGCCGCTCGATCTGTCAAAGCTGCCCAACCATAGGAACGTCTGGGATGTCGTCGCCGAGCGTGTGGCCGCCTATGACCCGGGCAACGCCCATTCGATCAACTATATGTGGGGCACGACTGGACTGGGGGTTAACGTCGGCAAGGTCAAGGGAATCCTTGGAGACGATGCGCCCATCGACAGTCTCGCCCTGGTCTTTGACCCCGCCAACATGGAAGCGCTCGCCGAATGCGGCGTGCATTTCCTTGACGCACCGACGGAACTGATCCCCGCAGCGCTGAAATACGTCGGGGAAGACCCCGACAGCCACGATCCTGACGTCATCGCAAAGGCGGAACCCGTGCTTCAGGCCGTGCGGCCATACGTCCAGAAATTCCACTCATCGGACTATATCAACGCACTCGCCAACGGCGATATCTGTGTGGCGATCGGATGGTCCGGAGACGTGCTGCAAGCTCGCGACCGTGCGCTGGAAGCCAATAACGGCGTTGAAATTGCCTACAACGCCGTCAAGGAAGGCTCGCTGATGTGGTTTGACCAGATGGCGATCCCGGTCGACGCACCAAACCCCGACGGCGCACACCAGTTCCTGAACTTCATGCTGAACGCCGAAAACATGGCCGCGGCGTCGAACTACGTCTATTATGCCAATGGCAACCTTGCGAGCCAGGAATTCCTTTCCGAAGATGTCATCGGCGATCCGGCAATCTATCCGACGGAGGAAATGCTTGCCACCCTGTATACAACCACCCCGTATCCTCCGGGCGTACAACGAACCGTCACGCGCATGTGGACACGTATCAAATCGGGAACTTGAGCGGAAAATGAAAGCGACCGCCCTTTCCATGCGGCGGGGCGGTCGTTCGTGGATTCCCGGTAATGTAGGGGTTCGGACCGACTCAGGCAGCGTGGACCAGTTCAGATGAACGCACCGTCCGCACCCGAGCTCTGGAACAACCCGGATGCGGAACCGCTCATCCGGTTCGACGGCGTCACCAAACGCTTTGGCAGTTTCACGGCCATTGATGGAATTGATCTGACTATCTTTGAGGGTGAGTTCTTTGCGTTGCTCGGTCCTTCGGGCTGCGGAAAGACGACTCTCATGCGCATACTTGCCGGTTTCGAGAATCCCACGGAAGGCTCCATCCTTCTTGATGGCCGTGACCTGGCAGGAACACCGCCAAACAAGCGCTCGACCAATATGATGTTTCAGTCGAGCCTCTTGCAGAACTCCCCGATCAGGCGGTTTTTTTTCGGAAACGGGCGCTTTTTTCTGATCGGGGGCCTGGATATGGAGCCGTCCCTCTGGTATGGAGCGGGTGTTACAGCCACAACATACGGGGAGACGGCTCCATGTCCCTGCGATCATCCATATCAGATGCCTGGCAGCGGTTTCAAGGGGAACTTTTCCCGTCCCTCGCCGGGGAGGTCGGCCCGCTGGGCGTGAGGCACGGCAGGTTCATCGCCGTCCTGGACCTGGTGGAGGTGGAAAGGCACGTCCACTACAGCCACCGGGGCGTCGGCAACCCGCCCGCCGACCGCAGGGCGCTGGCGCGGGCCTTCGTCGCGAAGGCGGTGTGGGACATGCCGACCACGGTGGTGCTGGTCGACCGGCTGCTGTACGACCCGACGCTGCGGCGCCTGTGCGGCTGGTCCCGCGTGTCGGAGGTTCCCAGTGAATCGACGTTCTCCCGCGCCTTCGCCTGGTTCGCGGAGACCCGTCTGCCGGAGCGGATGCACGAGGCGCTGGTCCGCTCCGCGTATGCCGGCTCGGTCGTGGGCCACATCTCCAGGGACTCCACGGCGATCGTCGGGCGGGAGAGGCCGGCGCCGAAGCCGAAGCCGCAGGAGCGGCCGAAGCGAAAGCGCGGACGCCCGAAAAAGGGGGAGGAGGTGCCGAGGGAGCCGACCCGGCTGGAGCGGCAGCTGCGGGACGGGATGACCGCCGCGGAGATGGCCGCCGAGTTGCCGAAAGCCTGCGACACCGGGACGAAACGCAACGCCAAGGGGTACAAAGAGAGCTGGAGGGGGTACAAACTGCATATCGACGCGGCCGATGGGGACGTCCCCGTCAGCTGCATCCTGACCTCGGCGTCGCTGCACGACAGCCAGGCCGCGATCCCTCTTTCGAGGATGACGGCGCTGCGGGTGGACCACTGTTACGAGCTCATGGACGCGGCCTACGACTCGCTGGAGATCGGGTTCCACGCCTACCTGACGGGGCGCGTGGCGATCACCGACACCAACCCGCGACGCGACGCGGCGCTGAAGGAGCGCCTCAGGAAAGAGGCGCTGGCGCAGCGGAAAGCGGGCCACATACGCCACGACCGCGTCCGTTACCGGCAGCGCTCCAGCGTCGAGCGGGTGAACTCGGCCCTGAAGGACTCCTACGGTGCCCGGCACGTCCGCGTCCGTGGGCACGCCAAGGTGGCCTGCCACCTGTTCTTCGGCGTGCTGGCCCTGACGGTGGAACAGCTGATGCGGCTCACCATCTGACACCGTCCGTTCCGGCAGATCCGTCCGCCACGGACGCCGCCCCGGAGGGGACGGCGCGGCCAGCCATGCGCGGACGGCGCCCGTCGGGCCACCAACTGCGGCATTCCGCCACACCCTGGCCCGTGCAGACGCCCCGGGCACCCGTCGGATCCGGTGCCGCGACCCTGGCGGAACCGAAAGGCTTGCCGCGGCTGCCCGAACCGCAGTAATTGTGCAAGAGGCTCAGTCATATGCTCTGTTTCCGCATCTTTCCGTGTTTGACAACATCGCCTTCGGGCTCCGTCGCGACAGACTTGCGGCTGACCGGATCAAGGCACGTACCGAAGAAATGATCGCGCTCGTGCAGCTTCAGAGGTTTGCCAATCGCAAGCCCCACCAGATCTCGGGCGGGCAAAGGCAACGTGTAGCGCTTGCCCGAGCACTGGCAAAGGCACCAAAACTCCTGTTGCTCGACGAGCCTCTCGGCGCACTCGACAAGAAGTTACGGCGTGAGACCCAGTTCGAACTGATGGACATACAGGAGCGAACGGGAACAACCTTCGTGATTGTCACGCATGATCAGGAGGAAGCGATGACGGTGGCTACCCGAGTGGCCATCATGGATCATGGTCGGATTGCCCAGGTCGCCACTCCTACCGAGATCTACGAAGCACCCAACTCCACATATGTCGCCGACTTCATCGGTGATGTGAACATCCTTGAGGGCCGAGCCGTTTCGGAGAACGGCATGGTCAGCATTGATTGGGCGGAGGGCCAGCCGCTGATACGATGCAAATCCGCGCTGAGGCTCCCGAACGGCACCACCGCATTCGTTGCGATAAGGCCCGAGAAGGTATCGATCTCGTCAATCCGACCGGAAGCCTCGTCAAATGTGATGCCTGGCAAGGTGCTCGACATCGCCTATCTGGGCAATGTGTCGACCTATCATGTGGAGATCCCGGGAGGTCATGTCATCAAGGCACAGACCGCAAATACCGACAGGCTCACCCGGCGAGACTTCACTTGGGAAGAAGATGTCTGGCTTCATTGGTCCGATACTGCCGGCATCGTACTTGAGCGCTGATCCATGAAGCGGGACTCCGACCGGCAAATTCACTGGAACGACGATTGATGCGCCGGTTTCTTGTCGTTGCAATTCCCTACCTGTGGCTAATTGCACTCTTTCTCGTACCTTTCGCCATCGTTCTTAAAATATCGCTCTCGGACACCGCCCTTGCGCGACCGCCATATTTGCCCCAGTTCGACCTTGCCGCTGGCTGGGCTGGGTTCCGCACCTTCTTTTCCGGGCTCGACCTGGAGAATTTCGTCTTCCTTACGACCGATGCCCTCTATTGGAAGGCATATCTTTCCAGTCTTCGGATCGCGGTTTTTTCGACACTGCTCGCCCTTGTTGCCGGCTACCCGATTGCCTATGCCATGGCCCGCGCCACCGATCGCTGGCGTCCAACCCTACTGATGCTTGTAATTCTGCCATTCTGGACGAGCTTTCTCATCCGCGTCTATTCCTGGATGGGTATCCTCAGCCAGGAGGGCTACCTCAACCAACTCCTCCTGGGGTTGGGACTTATCAGTGATCCCTTGACGGTTCTGAACACCAATACCGCTGTATACATCGGCATCGTCTACACTTACCTCCCTTTCATGGTGCTGCCGATATACGCATCGCTCGGCCGCATGGATGAATCGCTTATCGAGGCGGCTGAGGATCTTGGCTGTTCCCGACTGAAGGCATTCTGGCTTGTCACATTCCCGCTTTCCCGCCCCGGAATCATCGCAGGCTGCTTCCTCGTATTCATTCCGACAATCGGCGAATTCGTGATTCCATCGCTGCTCGGTGGGTCCGGCACCCTCATGATCGGCAAGGTACTTTGGGAGGAATTCTTCTCCAACCGCGATTGGCCTGTTGCCAGCGCCGTCGCTATCGTCCTGCTGCTCATCCTGATTGTTCCGATCATTCTCTTCCAGCGGAACGAACAGCGGCAGCGGGAGGCGGAACTGTGAGGCGCTTCAGCTGGTTCAACGCCACGTCACTGACGCTGGGACTCGCGTTCCTGTACCTTCCCATGGTCATACTTGTGGTCTACAGCTTCAATGCGTCGAAACTTGTGACGGTCTGGGCTGGCTTCTCGACCAGATGGTATCGTGAACTTCTGCGCAACGAGGCCTTCCTTGATGCGGCTTGGGTCACCCTTCAGGTTGCGTTCCTTTCGTCCACTTTGGCAACGGTGCTCGGAACCATGGCCGCCCATGTGTTGGTCAGGGTCGGTCGGTTCCCGGGCCGGACACTGTTCTCAGGGGTGATCTACGCACCGCTTGTCATGCCGGAAGTCGTCACTGGCCTCTCGCTACTGCTGCTGTTCATTGGGATCGGACTTGACCGGGGAATTTTCACAATCGTTCTGGCTCACACCACATTTTCGATGTGCTACGTCTCGGTCGTTGTGTCGTCGCGCCTCGTCACTTTCGACCGTTCCCTTGAGGAGGCCGCTCTTGATCTGGGCTGTTCCCCTTTTGAGGCATTCCGTCTCGTCACCCTTCCGATCATCGCTCCCGCCGTCATATCCGGCTGGCTACTGGCATTCACGCTATCCCTTGACGACCTCGTGATCGCCTCCTTCACCTCAGGCCCTTCCGCCACGACGCTTCCGATCAAGATATTCTCTGCCGTAAGGTTAGGTGTCTCACCGGAAATCAACGCGCTGTCCACAATTCTGATCGCCGTCGTTACCACTGGCGTCATCGCGGCGTCGCTGGCCAGCAAACGCAGGGTGACTCGCCGGACGCACGAAGAACGGGAGGCACTGGGTGCGCCATGATCCATCATTCTGACCAGAAACTCACGGCGTGGACAACCGGCCCTGATCTGACGGCCCGATTGTGGGCTGCTGGCCGAGATGCGCGGTTTGGACACGCCTGCCGCTTCTGACGCTTCCGGTTGACCGCGGTTTCAATTCCCATCGGCGCCAACTATTGAACGACTTTAGGCAAGGAGGTGGTCGAGTCATGCGGATTCTCATCACCAATGACGACGGAATCAATGCCCCTGGGCTGAAGGTATTGCAGGCCATCGCCGAGGAGGTTGCTGGACCGGCGGGTGAGGTCTGGACTGTTGCGCCGGCGTTCGAACAGTCCGGGGTTGGTCATTGCATCAGTTTCACCCGCCCTTTCATGGTTGCGGAACTGGGGCCGAGGCGCTTTGCCGCAGAGGGGTCTCCCGCCGACTGCGTGCTAACGGGGATTTACGACGTACTTGACGGATTGCGTCCAGACCTCATGCTCTCCGGTGTCAACCGTGGCAATAACGCTGCGGAAAACGTGCTTTACTCTGGCACTATTGGTGCGGCCATCGAAGCGAGCCTGCAGGGGCTAAGGGCGGTCGCTCTCAGTCAGTTCTACGGCCCCAAGAACTCCGAGCTTGAGAATCCGTTCGAAAGCGCGGCGGCACATGGCGCCGGACTTGTGCGTCGGCTGATTGAGGACAGCGATTGGGGAAACGGAGATTATGGCATCTTCTACAATGTCAATTTCCCGCCTGTAACCGCAGACAGCGTGAAAGGGGTGCGGGTGACCACCCAAGGCTATCGCAGAGGCACGTCTTTCGGAGTCGAGCCTCATAGATCCCCTTCCGGGCGCAGGTTTCTCTGGATCAAAGGGGGACCGCAGCACATCTCGACCGTGCCGGGAACCGACGTACATGCCAATCTTTCAAACTACATTTCAGTCACACCAATGCGCTGTGACCTGACAGCCCATGATGTCCTTCCAACGCTGAGGGACAGTCTGGACCGATCCGATGACCACCAGTGACGCCGAGCGTAAGATGCAGCTAGTTTTTTCGCTGCGTTCCGCGGGTGTGACCGACAGGCGGACCCTCGAAGCGATGGAGGCGATTGACCGGAAGGACTTCATCCAAGGCATATTCGTTGATCGAACGTATGAGGACATGCCGCTTCCAATCGCCTGTGGTCAGACAATCAGTCAGCCTTCCATCGTGGGCTTGATGACTCAAGCGCTCGACGTGCGACCACGCGACAAGGTGCTTGAGATAGGAACCGGCTCCGGGTATCAGGCGGCCATTCTGAGCCAGCTCGCCCGCAGGGTTTACACCATCGACCGCCATCGACCGCTGATTCGGGGCGCACGAGCGGTGTTCGAGCGGCTGGGTCTGCACAATATCACCGCGCTTTCGGGCGACGGTAGCTTTGGGCTTCCAGAACAGGCCCCGTTTGAGCGGATCATTGTTACAGCCGCGGCGGAAGATCCACCCGGTCCTCTCTTGGCACAGCTTCGCATTGGAGGTATCATGGTTGTTCCGGTGGGGCAGTCGGATACGGTGCAGCATCTGATCAAGGTGACGCGCCATGAGACAGGATTCGACTATGAGGAATTCCGTCAGGTCCGTTTCGTGCCTCTCGTTGAGGGATTGGGTCAGAATTGAAACGGGCCTTGGGAAAGGCCGCGAGCGAGGACCAGCGATGGAAAATCCGTTCAGAGATGCCTTGAGTGGCATAGTCCTATATGTCGGTCTTCTTGCGACTGGAGCGTGCACCGGAGGCATTGATATCGACCTTCGCGATTCCGCAACCGGATTGACCACATCCGATGCCGCCCGGCAGGCAGCCACAGGTCACTGGCAGGTCGATGAGAATGTTGCTTTCGCCCGGCACGCCGAGACCGTGACTGACGTAGCCAATCGGTTGGGAATCGACCCCAAAGAACTTGCGGACTACAATGGTCTCAAGCCGGACACGCGTTTGCGGGAGCGGGAGGTCCTCGCGTTGCCCGAATCGGCCACCGGCGGACCGGGTGCGCCCCCCCTTGCGGAAGAGGTGGATATCAGTTCGCTTGCCAGCGACGCGCTGGACAGAGTTGAAGCGGAGTCAGGGGCAACCGGAGTCCCAGGCACCGGAACGGACAAGCCAGTCCAGACCACTCCGATTCGCCATCAGGTGGTAAGAGGCGAAACCGCGTACTCGATCGCTCGATTGTACAAGGTGTCCGTGCGGTCACTTGCCGACTGGAATGGCCTAGGTCCAGAGCTATCGGTAAGGGAAGGCCAGTACCTCATCATTCCCAACAGCACTGCCTCGGAAGACTCCGCCAGTCCGGAACAGACCACTTCCGCACCCGGAGAGGGAAGTCTGACACCAGTGCCGCCCAGTGCGTCCATGCCGTTGCCGGAGGAGAAGCCCGAACCAGCTTTGGTAGTGCCGGACAAACCGGAACAGCCTCTGGCGGGCGAACGTAGCGCAGTCTCCCGCAAGGCGCGTCTGACGATGCCTGTCAATGGCGATATCGTTCGTGCCTACGAAAAGGAAAAGAACGATGGCATAGACATCGCAGCCGGCGTCGGCAGCCCGGTCGGAGCGGCGGGCGATGGTACCGTGGCGGTCATTGAGGCCGACACGGACTTGGGAACAATTCTGGTGATCCGCCATTCTGAAGACCTGCTGACGGTCTACGCCAACGTCGACAACCTCAAGGTCCAGAAGGGTGAAGCAGTGTCCCGCGGCCAGACCATTGCCCAGATCGGAAGTAAGGCTGGTCATCTGCACTTCGAGGTCCGGGAGGGCATGGACAGCGTAGATCCGTTGGAGTATCTGAACTGACCCAATGCACCCTGGCAACCGAAACATGGGCGTCTCCCGCCCGACGGTGCCGATGGCAGGAACGCCGGAAACCTTGGCTTAAGTGCGACTGCGCGTTATAGGAATCGGGCAGCGCGGAGAGGTGGAAGTTAGGTTCAAACTCTCAGGTGGCATCGCTGCTGTGGGTCTGAAACCCTTTGTTCCCGAAACCTTTCTGAATCTCGTAGATCGACCCCCTCGCCTCCGGTAACGGCAAGGGAATCCGAACCGGAACCGGAACCAGTCTAGGTTCAAGAGTTGGTGCGCCGCAAAGCATCCGGCTATTGTATTCCTCCAAAGTTCCGAACGTAGTCATCGAACCCATCACAGGAAAGGCATCGGCCGCCATGCATTCGTAGAACAGAAGCCGACGGGCACGTCGGGACGTGTTCAACGCAGACCCATGGACGATCCGCGCATGGTGGACCGAAATGGAACCGGCCGGTCCCGTCAGAGGAACCGCGCAATCAGCATCAAGGCCAACAGCCGAAAGATCCATCGCCGCCGCGAACACGCCGTCCGTATGGTGATCAAAGATTGGACCCCTGTGCGTACCGGGAAACACCATCAATGGTCCGTTTTCCAGATCCATGTCATCGATGATCACGCCAACAGCCAGAACGTCGTCGTTGGTATGCGGGTAGAAAGCGAAGTCCTGGTGCCACTCCACAGCTGCACCATATCCGGCAGACTTCATGTTGAGCTTCGTTGTATGGAGCCGCAGGTTGGGCCCGATCAGATCACGTACGGGTGCCAGCACATGGTCCGAGTACATCAGGTCACGCACAACACCGGAAATCCGGTGCGGCAGCTTAATTCGCCGAATGCGCGGGCTGTCCGGCGAGTGGCTATCTTCCAAATCCAACCGATCATTTGATGCGGCCATCCCCCGCGCCTCTTCCTCGAACATCGCGATCTCATCACGAAGATCGCAGATTATCCTGTCCGGAATGCGGTCTTCCAGAACGAGGTAGCCGCGCTCGTGATAGAATTCGACCTGTTCGGACTTCAACGCTTCGTTCATTCTGCCCATCCTGACTCAGGAGACCTTGCCAAGGCGATAAGGTCACGCGGCTGCGTTTCAGGAACACTAACATGCCGGAACGGAAGGTTCCCAGAGGTGAACCGCAGAACCCACTCCGCTTCCGCGCCGGGGAACGCCCGGTCCTGCACCTACGGAAGCGAATGCCGACAACATCCCTCGTGGCGCCACTCCCAGTCAAAAGCCACCCGTGCACAGCAAACCGACCCAACTGTTTGATGCTTAGGACAGTCAACCATGGAATCGGCGAAACTACCAATGGTCCTTGAGTTCCCGCCGCGGACTGCGCCTAGAGCATTCCCAATCATCTGCGGCGCCGGAGCTGACAACGCGGCGCGGTTCGGAGCCTGATGAATGCCATGTCATTTTCACCGCTCTCATGGCCTCGTTCCGCGCCGTCCCACGCAGCCAATCGTTTCCGGCCACGTCATCTGGAAACCGCCCGGTCAGTCAACCGGCATTCCGTGATCCGGGAGCCGCCACGCTGCCGCGCTTGATCAACGAGACTGGAAGAACAGTCGTCTTGGGGATCTGGCATTCGGAATCGCCCATCACCGAGAGCAGATGTTCCGCCGCCATGCGGCCAATTTCGAACTGCAGGATCCGCACCGTTGTCAGACCCGGCGGAATGAGGCCGAGAAATGGAATGTCGTTGAAGCCCGTAACCGATATATCTTCAGGACATTCAAGTCCGCGCTGCCTGAGAGCACCGATCGCACCGATCGCCAGCCTGTCATTGGCGCAGAGGAAAGCGGTGACCGCAGAGCAACCATCGAGCAGAATTTCCGCGCATCTCTGGCCTTCGCTCTCATCATAGCGCCGTGCGGCAACGATCGCCCCATCAGCTACCTCAAGTTGAAGATCCCGCATTGCTGTCTCAAACGCCTTACGCCGGGTAATTCCGGTTGAGAGTTCCGGCGGGCCCGCGATATGGCCGATGTTCCGATGGCCAGCCTCCCGAAGCAACCGAGCCATCATGCGCACGCCACCTGCATCATCATTCACAACAGAAGGCAACGACGGTTCCTCCACCTGCCTGTTCGCAGTCACGACGGGCACTTCCGCAGCCACCTCATGAAGCAGCGGGTCGGCGCAACGCGCAGCTGCATCGATGATTCCATCAACTCCGCGCTCCAGAAGAACACCGAAGAGACGGGACTCACGTTCCGGGTCGTTGTCGGTGTTTACCAGTATGGAAGCATAGCCACGCGGCTCCAGTACGCTCTCAACTCCACGGACGATTGGAGGAAATAGAGTGTTCGTAATGTCGGGAATCATGATTCCGACCGACATGGTGCGGCGCGTTCGCAATCCGGATGCCAGCCGATTCGGACGATAGCCCATGGCATCGGCCACCTCCCGGACTCGCTGAACCACTTCCGATGACATGGAAACCCGACGCTCCGGAGTCAACGCCCGTGAGACGGTTGAAACGTGAACACCGGTCTCGCGCGCAATGTCCTTGAGTGTCACGTTTTTCTTCATTTCACCGCTCCCTGAAGCCAAATCATACATCCAGTGGGCAAGTTTGCAATCGTTTGCATATTCATCATTGACTCGGTCCGAATCAGTCACTATCGATCGTGCAATCGTTTGCGCAAACCGATGCATCATTTGGACTCGACTTCGCCTATCCGGGAGGACCGCAGGAATTGAAGCCAAAGGCGGACATCACGACCACCGTGGACAAGGCAGGTCCCAGCAAGCCGAACATCAGATGGCATCCGCCTCTCCCTTCGAATGAGGAACCCCTCGCGGACGCTGTCGATTTCGGCCGGGGGACTAGCTCTCCGCCTGATCTGCCACAACCACCCGGCGGAACCGACTCCTCCTTCACCATCGCCCGACAGGGCCAACCTCCGGTACGCCGGGCCATTTCACCGTCTCAGTCGGTACAGGTCAAGGTTCGGGCACGCGGCGAAACCGGAATTCCGATGAATGCGGTCGCCGATGAGACCGAGGGCCGTTTCCCGGTCTTCGGCTCCATGAAAGACGCCGATTCACGCACCCAAATGGTCTGGAACCGCGCGAAAGGCGCATAGAGCTGGAGTAGGAACATGTCGAAACCATCGATTGGCTGGGTTGGAATGGGGCGCATGGGATTTCCCATGGCGGAACGCCTTGTCAACGCAGGCTACAGCGTCAGGGTCTGGAATCGCACACGGTCGAAGGCCGAACCCCTGGCGGAAAAGGGTGCCACGCTCGTCAGCAGCCCTGCTGACCTCTCCGAAACCGATATTCTGGCGACAATTGTATCGACCGGAAAGGATGTGGAAACTGTATGTTTCGGTGACGGCGGCGTCCTGAGCGGACCCGGGACGCCAGGACTGTTCCTCGACTTTTCTTCCATCGGCGTCGACCAATCGGCGGACCTGCGCCTACGACTCGCCGACCGAGGCGCTGAGTTCGTCTGCTCACCGGTCAGTGGCAACGGAAAATGCGTAAGAGCCGGAAAACTGAGCGCCGTGGTCTCCGGTCCGAGACCCGCGTTTGATCGCGTTCGGGAAGTGATCGCCACGGTCGCGGCAAGCGGAGTCTCCTACGTCGGAGAAGGCGAGCTCGCGCGTTTCTGCAAGATCGCCCACAATGTGTTTCTCGGGGTGGTCACCCAGAACCTCGCGGAGATAACCATTCTCGCCCAGAAAGCCGGGATCCCACGCCATGCGTTCCTCGACTTCATGAACAACTCAGTCATGGGCTCGACTTTCACCCGCTATAAGACCAACGCACTTGTCAACCTCGACTGGACAACGACCTTCACGCCCGAGCTCCTGCGCAAGGATCTCGACCTTGGCCTCGCATCCGGGCGTGAACTGAACGTACCGATGCCAGTGACGGCGGCGACCCGTGAGGCACTCCAGGCGCATTTCGGTGCGGCCACATTGCAGGACGACCCAAACGCCTATCTGCAGATGGATTTCGCCGCGCTCCTTGAAACCGTTGCCCGAGCGTCTGGAGTTTCGCTGGAAAGCGAAGACAGCCCATATCCAACAGGGCTCGAAATCCCAATGGCCGCCGAGTGAGGCAGCTAGCCAACAACAATACCCGATGCGATCAAGCATCGGTCTCAACCCGGTCTTGCCGGACCGGCAAGCCCAGATCCCCAGGGAGGACTCAGATATGAAACACACTGGAACACTTCTGGCGGCGACCGCGGCAGCGACGCTAGCCGCCTCCGCTGGCGTTGCGGAAATCAGGATTGGCGCATCCCTGCCGCTGACGGGAGCGTTCTCGATCGCAGGCGCAAAGCATGAGCAAGGCTACGGACTCTGCGTCAAGATGATCAACGAACGTGGTGGCATACTCAGCCAGCAGGTTGACCTGATCATGTCAGACAACCGCTCCGATCCCGCTACGGCGATCAACCAATACGAGCGCTTCATCAACGTCGATCAGGTGGACGCCGTCTTCGGGACGTTTTCCTCGCGCCTGACGTTTCCGGTCGCAAACATCCTCGCCAAGAACGGCTATGTACATCCGATTCCTGCAGGCGGCGCATTGAGGATATACACGCAGGGCCACAAGAACCTGTTCTACTTCCAGCCGAACGCAGCCGAATATGTCGGTTCGTCGCTTCAGGGCCTCATCCGGGATCTCGTCGCTGAAGGTGACCGCCCGGCCACCGCAGCCATCGTAGCCGCCGACGACTTCTTCGCCAATGCCATTGAGGCTGGTTTCCTCGGCCATAAGGTAATGGACCCCGCAGACGGCTCGGAAGTCGCGGATCTGGCACCAGGCTACCTGGCCGAAGCTGGCATCGAAGTCGTCTACTCGGAGAAATGGCCGGAAGAGGGCTTCAACGACTGGCTCAACCTCGCAAACTCGATAAAGCGCTCCGGTGCCGAGTTGATCATCGCACTAACCGCATCAGCCGAAGAAGCGGTCCAGATCACCCGTGCGCTCAAGACCGTGAGGGCGGAGCCAAAGATGGTCTATTACAGCCAGGGAACCCAGGTCGAATTCCATGAAGGCACCCAGGAAGCGTCCGACGCGATCCTCATGCACACATCATGGCACCCGGATGCACCCTTTGCCGGGACGTTGGCTGGTGAGGAATTCTCCAACGCCGACTTCGTCGAGGCGTTTACAGCGGAATTCGGCTTTGCGCCTGACGAGGATGCGGCGATCCCCTTCGCGGTCTGCCAGGGCATGGAACAGGCGATCACCGGCGCCGGCTCAACGAACAACGACGCCATGGGCGCCTGGCTTGCTTCCCGCTCGAAGGACGATCCGGTCCGGACGATCCTCGGTCGCTTCTCCTGGGACGATGTTGGCCTTCCAGTGGACAAGCCTTTCCTCGTTGCGCAGTGGAACGGTGGCGAACTGCGGTTCGTCTATCCGACGGACGAATTCCCGGAAGTATCCGATCTCGTACATCCCAAGAACGGCTTCTGAATTCGCTCTTGGTCGGGCGCGACCTGCGCCCGACCACAACCATTCCCGTCCACAGGAAACGAGCCATGCTTGAGGTCAAGGAACTCAGCAAGCATTTCGGCGGAATCCGCGCAGTCAACGGATGTTCGTTCACTGCCGAACGGGGACGCATAACCGCGCTGATCGGACCAAACGGGGCTGGAAAGACCACCGCATTCAATTGCATCAGCCGCACGATGACCCCTACCGCTGGACAGGTCTGGCTTGACGGCGAGCGCATCGACATGCTGCGACCACACCAGATCACGGCCCGCGGCCTGTCCCGAACGTTCCAGATATCACGCAATCTAGGTGACATGACCGTACTTGAGAACGTGATCTGCCAATCACGAATCAGCGGATGGCGCGACCTGTTTCGACCGGCGATGAGCGTGGAAGAAATAGACAAGGCAATGGGACTCCTCGAATTCCTCGGGATCACAAGGATCGCGCATGAAGACGGCGCAAACCTCAGCTTCGGCCAGAAAAAGCTCATGGATCTGGCGGCCCTGCTGATGAGCGATCCCAAAATCATCCTGCTTGACGAGCCAGCTGGCGGTGTGAACCCGACGCTGCTGGAGGAAATCATAGGCCACATACGCAAACTCAACGAACAGGGCCTGTCCGTCCTGATCGTTGAACACAACATGGAACTCATCATGCGCCTCTCTCATCGCGTGGTCGTCATGGCCCAGGGGGCGGTGATCGCCGAGGGAACGCCGAAGGACGTGCGCAGGAATCCAGACGTCCTGGACGCATATCTCGGCGGCGCTCTGGAGGACGCGGCATGAGTGGTCTGCTTGAGGTCACCGATCTGGTCGCCGGATACGGCGACGGCCCATCGATCCTTAACGGAGCGTCGCTTTCGGTGCATCCGGGCAAGGTTCACTGCATCATCGGACCTAACGGAGCGGGCAAGTCCACGCTCCTCAAGGCAATCGTTGGAATGATTGGGATCAGGCAGGGCGACGTAAGGTTCAGAGGCGAGAGCCTGAGCGGCATGCGGCCCGATCAAGTGCTCAGAAAGGGCATCTGCTTCGTGCCACAGGAGCGGGCGCTGTTCCCGAAAATGACCGTTCGTGAGAACCTTCGGATGGGCGGCTTTTCCCTTAGCGACAAGAGCGATCTTGAACGGCGCATCATTGGGACCGAGGAGCGGTTTCCGATCTTGCGGGAGCGACGCGACCAACCCGCCGGCACGCTGTCGGGCGGCCAGCAACAGACACTGGCGATGGCCCGCACGATGATCCTCAAGCCAGCCATTGTCATGCTTGACGAGCCGTCGCTTGGCCTTGCACCAAAGATCGTTCGGGACGTCTACGAAATCATGAAAGTCATGGCTGCCGATGGAATTACCATCCTCCTCGTCGAGCAGAACGCACACTTCGGACTCAGGAACTCCGATTGGGGAATCGTTCTGGACCTCGGACGGACACTCTTTGAAGGCCCAGGCGACGAAATCCTCGCAGACCCTCGAATTCAGGAACTCTACCTTGGCGGAAAGCGCGCGGCATGATGGCGGAACTGATTCAGATCCTGGTGCTGGGTCTCGCCCTTGGCGGTGTCTATGCGTTGATGGGCGCGGGTCTGAGCCTCGTGTTTGGCGTTATGAGGATCGTCAATCTCGCCCATCCCTCCCTGATCATGGCCGGTGCCTACGTCGCCTACTGGGCGTTCAGGCTTCTTGGCGCCGATCCGCTTGCCATGCTACCGGTCGCCGCCACGATACTCGCAGCGACCGGCGTTCTACTCTACCGGCTCGTGTTTGAGCGCGAAGCGCGTTCCGCGAAATACTCCGAGATGACGGTACTCCTCACGTTCGCCCTTGCGATGGTTGTTGAAGGCGGGCTGGGCGCAGCCTTCACCAACACCCAACGGGTTACCTCTCCTGACTACGCCACCGACGCGTTCTTTATCGGCTCCGTGTTCATTCCAAAAGGGCAGCTCTATGCCGGTTTGGCTTCCCTCTCCCTGATCGGCGGCCTGGCGCTGTTTCTGAAGTACTCCAGCTTCGGCTACGCGGTCCGCGCAACCACACAGAACCGGGAGGCGGCGGAACTCCTCGGCGTCAATGTGAGCTTCGTCGGTCTCGTCAGCTTCGCGATCGGAATCGGAATGGCCGGTGCCGCAGGATCGCTGGTTTCCTTCGTGTTCTCCTTCTTCCCGGCGAAACACTGGGAATGGATCGCCATTCTGATGTCTCTCGTCGTGCTGGGGGGCATGGGATCAATCCTGGGAACGGTCCTCGCCGCCTTCATCCTCTCGACGGTTGCCGCCTATGTCGGATTCCTCTTTGGCGCCACCTGGTCGACCCTGACGTTTTTCGTGTCACTCTTCGTCGTCCTTCTGGTGCGACCCCAGGGCATTTTTGGTGAAAGACCGGAGCTTGCATGATGCCCACCCGAGAGACATCGGATA
The DNA here is from genome assembly GCA_965203605.1 of Paracoccaceae bacterium. GTDB lineage: Bacteria > Pseudomonadota > Alphaproteobacteria > Rhodobacterales > Rhodobacteraceae > JAPOUP01. Next base: position 2,596,929 of record OZ241902.1, read on the forward strand.
TTCTCCAACAACGGCGCACCTACAACGAGTCGCTTGCCTCGGCAGCCGACACAACCCGCGCAATTTGGTTCCCTCCAGCTGTCCTCGCAGTGCTTTTCGCGCTTCCCGCCCTTCAGTTCGCAGGCAATTACAACTACGTCCTGCATCTCGTGCTCTACACGGCCTGCTATGTCGTAATGGCTTCGGGGTGGAACATTCTCGGGGGATTCGCGGGCTATATATCGCTCGGCCACAACGTGTTCTTCGCCGTTGGTGGCTATTTCGCCGGAATGGTGTTCGCGCGATATGGCATCTCCACCATCATCCTGGCGCCATTCGCTGGCCTTGTAGCTGGAGCACTGGGTTATCTCATTGGCCTGATCACGCTGCGTGTCAGAGGACCTTCCTTCATCATCTCGTCTCTGGCACTTGTGATGATATTCCGCATTTTCTTTGAGAACTGGGAGTTTGTGGGCGGAGCGGCCGGCGTGTCGCTGAAGGCAAATGACCTTCCGGTACAATGGGCGAAGCTCCCCTACTACTACGCGTTCATCATAATGGCAGCCTTCGCGGTCTGGGCATCCTTCCGCATCAGGCACTCGAAGTTCGGACTCGGTCTGCGGGCGATCTCCAAGGACGAAATCAAGAGTGAGAGTGCCGGCATCAACACCCGGTTCTACAAGGTTCTGGCTTTCGCGATCTCAGCGTTCTTCGTCGGAATGGCCGGTGCGGTTTGGGGAGAATACCTCGCCTATATCCGTCCAAACATCTACCTCGTAATCCTGATTTCGGTGAACATGGTTCTGATGTGCATCCTCGGTGGAAAGGGAACGATCGCCGGACCGGTCATTGGCGCCATCCTGATCGTGAGCTTCAACGAGTTCTTCGTGGCAACGCTTGGCGCTTCGGAGATCAACATTCTTGCGACCGGTCTCATCATGATGCTTTCGCTGATGTTCTTTCCACTCGGAATTGTTGGCACGCTCGCGAAACACCGCAGACTTCCGCGTGTTCTTAACTGGGACTGAAACGATGGATGAATTCGTTCTCTACAACGCTCCGCAGTCCACATGCAGCCAGCGAGTGCGATATGCGCTTCATGCCAAGGGACAGGAATTTAGGGAGCATAGACTCGACCTCTTTTCGGGCGATCAACTCCAGCCGGACTACCTAGCGATCAACCCCAACGGAGTCGTGCCGACCCTGGTCCATAATGGGACGCCGATCATCGACAGCTCAGTCATACTCGAGTATCTGGAAGACATCTTCCCGGACACACAACCGATGCGTCCGACAGATCCCAGGCGTACTGCGCAGATGCGCGCAATGATGCGATTCGTCGATGAGGTCCCGACACCGGCAATTCGGATACCCTCCTATAATCTGGCGTTTCTTCCACATTTCCAAGCCATGACCGAAGACGAATTCCAGGATCTTTGCGATAGCAAACCGCTGCGGCGGGAATTCCTGATGCGCATGGGCCGAACCGGCTTTCCGACGGCTGACATGGATGAGGCGATGGGTCGCCTCAGGCGCGGACTCGAACGTGTAGGGCTCTGGCTGGACGAGAATGGTGGCCCGTGGCTCCTGGGATCGCGGATTAGCCTGATCGATCTGGCGCTCATGCCGGTCGTCGTGCGGATGGAGGACATAAACCTTGATCACCTTTGGGACGAATTGCCCGCAACAGGCGCCTGGCTCGACCGAATCCGCGCCACCCCGTCATTTGGGAAGACCTTCTATCATGGCGCTCTCCTGACGGAAAAATACCCCCACCTCGCGAATTTAAGAGCCGCAGGTTCGATGGAAAATCATCCAACCTCAATCGTATCGGACTCCCAGGCATGACGAAGGACGGCCCAGGCCTCGATGCACAGATTGCGACCGCCACCGCGCACTGGTCGCACAGAATGGTAACGAACGGCGTGCCGCTGTCAGACTTTCAGGACGTCACTTCGTCGATCAGGGAATGGGATGACTGGTGTCCAGCCTGGGTGGCCAGAGGCAATGTCCATTCAGCGCTTGGTGAAGTCTCTCATCGGGAAGGGTACCGCCTAAGTGCCGGTGAACATTTCGCAACCGCGGCCGTCTGCTACCATTTCGCCAAGTTCCTGTTCGTGCATGATGAGGAAAAGATGGCGGCCGCCCACAGTCGCGCGGTGAAGGCATATGAGCGCGCACTGCCTGATCTCGATCCACCCGGCGAAAAGGTCTCCATCAGGTACGGTTCGGAGACTCTCGCGGGCGTTCTGAGAAAACCCAAGGAACGCACATGCCCGCCAGTTGTGGTGATGTGCATGGGTCTCGATTCCGCGAAGGAGGAAATGCGGACAAACGAGGACGTATTCCTGTCCCGTGGCCTGGCGACGCTCACCTTCGACGGGCCGGGACAGGGAGAAGCGGAGCAATCGCTGCCAATTCTACCGGAATACGAAAGACCCGTCGGAGCGGTGATTGACTGGCTTGAGACCAGGCAGGATGTTGACCCGTCGCGGGTCGGACTCTGGGGAGTCAGTCTCGGAGGCTACTACGCACCTCGCGCGGCCGCCTTCGAACCCCGCATCCGTGCCTGCATTTCGCTCTCTGGGCCATTTGACTTCCTCGAAGCCTTCGCTCGCGTACCGGACTTGACCCGAGCCGCTTTCATCGCAAGATGCCACGCCAAGGACGATCACGAGGCGATTGAGTTAGCCAAGCGAATGCGTCTGCAGGAAGTTGCCCACCGCATCGAGTGCCCAATTTACGTTGTCGGAGGCAAACTTGATCGGGTGATTCCTCCCGACCACGTAGAGAGGCTAGCAGCCTCGGTCTCCGGACCAACCACTCTGAACATGGTGGAAGACGGAACGCATGTCGTGAACAACCGCCCCTACCGCTACCGCCCGCAATCAGCCGACTGGCTTGCGGCGAGGCTCAAGAACCGAGATTCCAGATGAGGCCCGACCCGGACAGCAATCGTCCCGCAATCAGAGGCGGCATAAGCCAAAGTGGGGACTCCCATCGCCAACCCACCGCAATGAAACGAACATTTGGAGGCTAGAATGAACCAGGCCCTGACCCCCAACGTCCTGAAACCCGCCGATCTTGATCCGCACTGGAACTGGGAAGGCAGGTTGCCTGCCTGGGGCCATACATCCGTCGACTTCGAGCGGCGCGTGGACCACGACCGTCTGCGCCGTTACCGGCTGAACCGTACGCGTGAAGCTCTTAATGCGTCAGACTGCGGAACGCTGCTGCTGTTTGATGTCAACAACATCCGCTATGTCTCCGCGACCAAGATCGGCGAGTGGGAGCGGGACAAGATGTGCCGGTTCTGTCTGCTGACTGGCGACGACTCCCCGTATGTCTGGGACTTCGGTTCGGCAGCCGTACATCACCGGAAGTATTCCGACTGGCTGGAGCCCGATCACTGCCGTGCTGGAGTCGTCGGAATGAGGGGCACAATTCCGCCTTCATTCGGCCTGATGAAGCATTATGCCGAAGAGATTGCCGGCCTGATTCGCGATGCCGGTCTGATTGATATGCCGGTCGGCGTTGACTACGCCGAAACCGCAATGTTCCATGCTCTGCAGGAAGCCGGCCTCAGGGTCGTTGATGGCCAGCAAATCATGTTGTCGGCACGGGAAATCAAGAACTGGGACGAGATCCAGCTCTTGACCCAGGCAGCCAGCATGGTCGACGGCGTCTACCACAAGATCTACGAAGAGCTTAAGCCCGGCGTTCGCGAGAACGACATCGTCGCCCTCGCCAACAAGCTGCTCTATGAGATGGGTTCGGACGATGTCGAGGCGATCAACGCAATATCCGGCGAACGCTGCAATCCGCATCCGCACAACTTCACAGACCGCCTGTTCCGACCCGGAGACCAGGCATTCTTTGACATCCTTCAGTCCTATCAGGGGTATCGGACGTGTTACTACCGCACTTTCAACATTGGCCGGGCGACGCCTTCGCAGCATGACGCCTATGTCAAATGCCGCGAGTGGCTAGACGCGGCGATCGACGCAATCAAGCCGGGCGTGACAACCGACCTTGTCGCCGGCCTGTGGCCGGCGGCGGCGGAATACGGATTTCCGGACGAGCTATCAGCCTTCGGCCTGCAGTTCGGTCATGGCCTGGGACTGGCATTGCACGAGCGGCCGATCATAAGTCGGGCGGTCAGCCTCGACAATCCGATGGAGATACAGACTGGCATGGTGTTCGCGCTTGAGACCTACTGCCCTGCCAGCGATGGATTTTCGGCGGCGAGGATTGAGGAGGAAGTCGTGGTTACTGACAACGGCTGCGAGGTGATCAGCCTGTTCCCGGCAGAGGAGCTGCCGATAGCCAACCGTTACTGACATCACATGGTCCATCGGGTATAACGAGGCGGAAGCGGGGGCGCCATGAGCGAGGCCATGCTGAAATCCAACGTTGAGGACTATCTGCGGATGTACCGGCAGATGGTGCGCATTCGTACCTTCGAGGACAATGCAAATCAGTTATATCTCTCGGCAAGGATGCCCGGGCTGACGCATATATATTCCGGTGAGGAAGCGGTCGCCGTCGGATTGTGTGAGGCACTCCGCACGACAGATAGAATCACCTCGACCCATCGAGGCCACGGCCATTGCGTGGCCAAGGGGGCATCATTCAGAAAGATGTTCTGTGAACTACTTGGCAAGGCAGAGGGCTATTGCCGTGGCAAAGGCGGTTCGATGCATATTGCCGACCAGTCGAATGGCAACCTGGGCGCCAACGCAATTGTCGGCGGTTCAATGGGAATCGCGACCGGTTCGGCGCTGTCCGCCAGGATGCAGGGCAAAGACGACGTGACGGTCTGCTTCTTCGGTGACGGAGCGACAGCTCAGGGCCTGATGTATGAAGTCATGAACATGGCTGCGCTCTGGAAGCTTCCAGTGATCTATGCATGCGAAAACAACGGCTATTCGGAATATACAAAGACATCGGAAATCGCGGCGGGCGACATTGTTGCCCGTGCCCAGGCATTTGGCATCGAGGCACACCGCGTCGATGGGCAGGACGTGCTCGGGGTCAATTCCCTGGCGCAACAGCTTGTGGCGCGATGCCGGGCCGGCGAAGGACCGTTCTTCGTCGAACTGAAAACCTATCGCTACCACGGTCACCATGTAGGCGACATCAACCGCGACTACTATCGGTCCAGAGAGGAAGAACGACACTGGAAGGAAGACCGCGATCCGATAAGGAACTTTGGCAGGAAGTTGATAGAGGATGGAATTTCGACCGAGGACGAGCTCCACGCCATAAGGGAAACGATTCGCGACGATGCCAAGGCAGCAGTGGAATACGCATTGTCCGCTCCTTATCCCGCGGACTCGGAAGTGGATATGCATGTCTTCACTGACGTGATGCATGCCTCGGCGCAAGGAGCCGGAAGATGCGCGAGATAACGCTTTCCCAAGCCGTCAACGAAGCCCTTTGCGAGGAAATGCGTCGCGACAGTTCGGTGTTTGTCATTGGGGAAGACGTCGCGGAGGCCGGAACACCCTTCAAGATTCTCTCGGGTCTCGTTGAGGAATTTGGAACCAAGCGCGTCATCGACACCCCCATCGCCGAGCCCGGTTTCATGGGAATTGCGGTCGGTGCGGCCATGACCGGAATGCGGCCGGTGGTTGACCTGATGTTCGGCGACTTTCTGTATCTGGTCATGGACCAGCTCTGCAATCAGGCGGCGAAGACCCACTATATGTCTGGGGGTAAGCTGAACGTACCGCTGGTCCTGAGAACCAACCTCGGTGCCACACGCCGCTCTGCCGCCCAGCACTCCCAATCGCTGCACGCCTTGGTCGCTCACATCCCGGGACTCAAGGTCACCCTACCCTCCTCCGCCTACGAAGCGAAGGGCCTCCTGAAGTCCGCGATCCGGGATGACAATCCGGTTGTGATTTTTGAAGACAAACTGATGTATCAGGATAAGGCACCTGTACCCGAGGAAGAATTCCTGATTCCCCTTGGGAAAGCGAAAGTTCTCCGTGAGGGAACGGACATCACTCTGGTCGGCACGTCGTCAATGGTTCAGGTCTGCCAGAAGGCCGCTGACCTCCTTGATGTCGAGGATGGCGTGTCCACAGAGGTCATCGACCCGCGCACAATCGTGCCACTGGATGAGTCGACAATTCTGGAATCGGCGAGGAAAACCAGCAGGGTCATCGTTGTGGACGAAGGCCATCAGAGTTTCGGCGTCACCTCGGAAATCGCCAGCCGCATCAACGAGCAGGCGTTCTATCATCTCGACGGACCGGTACTGCGCATGGGGGCAATGGACGTTCCGGTACCCTTCTCCCCTGCGCTTGAGGATCTAACCGTGCCCACTCCTGAAAGCGTGGTTCTCAACGCACGCAGGCTGCTCGGCGGAGAGATGATCCGTGCCGCTTGAAGTCATAATGCCGGCGCTCGGAATGGCGCAGGACAGTGGACTGGTTGTCGCATGGCATAAGTCACCGGGCGACTCGGTCAACGAGGGTGATGTGCTCTTCGAAGTCGAAACGGACAAAGCCACGATGGAGGTCGAGGCTCAAGGGTCCGGATACCTGTCGGATGTACGGGCGAAGGCTGGCGATGAGGTGCCGGTAGGTCAGACGATCGCATTGATTTCCGAAACACGGGAGGGCGGCGATCCTGGCGACATCGTGCAGGACGCAGGAAGTGACGGAGTGGCCGGGCCCGAAGATGCGTCCTATACTGCTTTCAAGCAACCACCTGTGTCTTCGACGATATCAAGGACAGCCGCCGAGGAGGTCGCGGGAAATGACGGCCGAACACTCGCGTCACCCAAGGCCAGAAGAATTGCCCTCGAGCGCGGAATAGAACTTCGGGACTTGCTGGGCAATGGGGTGAACCAGCCCATACATGCGAATGATGTATTGGAGTTTTCAAAGGCTAGGCGGACCGACGTCACAAACGCCTATCTGGCAGCTATGGTGTCTGACGCCGACTTCGTGAAGACCATCTCCGGGCTCCAATCCGGCGACCCCGAGATGACAGCAGGTAGGTTTGCCGCCATTCTGGCCGTCGGCGCAGCAAGGGTGGCTGGGATCGGGAACCGCATCTCGATCAGACTCGAACGCATTGGTGAGGGCTCCAAAACGCTCATCGACCCTGACATCCCGTGGCGGGAAACGGCTCCCCAACAGGCACCTCGGGTTCCTGATCTCGTCCTGCGCGATCTCACCGGCACCCGGTGGACCGCCTTTCATCAGTTCGCTGTCACTGCGCCAACCCTGACGCTCGCCTCAGGCAGCGGGCTGGTCTCCATCCGTTTGGATTACCGGCGGGGAACTTTGGACGACAGTTCGGCCATGACCTTGGTTTCGGGTTTTGCGGAGCGGGTCGAAACTCCGCTTCGACAGCTTCTCTGAAGGGACACCGTCATGTCTACGTCAGTTCGATTGCGGAAATCCGGAACCGAGATCCAATTCGTGTGCATATGGAGTTCTGAAGCCAAAGGCATCAGATTCGCCAATTCCGCAAAGGGTCGCTGCGAGCGGTTGGGCTCCACGATTACAGGAACCAGGCTCGGCCTGACAACTTTCCCGATCGCGCCGTATTCCGGACCGAGGGGCTCGGTCGCCAAGCCAGATCGTACCCGGGAGGAAACGCAGGAATATGTGCCGATCAAGCCAATCGCGGCGAACTGGCAGGCAACAGCATGTCGGATGTGATAGCCAGCCCCTCGGTCCGGGCTCTCGCCGCAAGAAAGGGCATTGCTCTGGAAAAACTTGCCCAGGAACTGGGGCGTGGCACCATTCTACGCGAGGATATTGAAAGCGTTCATCAGTCATCGAAAGGATCAGCATGGGACGTTGATCACTCGGCATTCGGCCCTGTCGTCGAAGAACCGCTGAGTCGCTTCGCCCGACTGGCGGGTGAGAACCTGACCTCTTCCACCCAGTTCATTCCGTCAGTGACCCATCACGACAGTGCCGAGGTATCGATTCTTGAGACGTTCCGACGTAGCATCGAGCCTGAGGCAGAAGCCAAGGGAATCCGGATCACCGCCCTGGCATTCCAGATCAAGGTGTTGGCGCGAGCGCTGCGCGAATTCCCGAAGTTCAATGCATCCCTGAACCGGCAGGGCACCATTCTCATCAAGAAGGGCTACGTGAACATTGGGGTTGCCGTCGACACTCCGCATGGCCTCGTGGTCCCGGTCATGCGGGATGCGGACCAAAAAGGCGTCTTCGCCCTTGCGGCGGAACTCTCGGATGTCGCTGGACGTGCCAGGGATCGGAAAACAAGGCCCGAAGACCTGGGCGGCTGCTCGATGACGGTGTCGTCGCTTGGGGGCATCGGAGGAGAGTCTTTCACACCAATCATCAATCCACCGGAACTTGCGATCCTCGGGATATCAAAGGTCGTCACCCGACCAGTCTGGAATGGCCATGCATTTGAACCGGCCTCCGTTCTACCACTCGACCTGACTTACGACCATCGCGTGATCAACGGTGCTGAAGCAGCGCGATTCCTATGCTACCTCTGTGCCCTGCTGGAAGAGCCGGCACGAATCATGGTCTGAAGTTCCATGTCGGGATCTGCCGAAACCACAATAGATCTGACAGTCAATGGAGGGCAGGAATCCGTTAGGGTGGATCCCACCACACCGCTGCTCTATGTGCTGCGCGACACGCTCGGGCTTCGAGCCGCACGATTTGGCTGCGGTGAGGCAACCTGCGGAGCCTGTACGGTTATAGTGAACGGACGTGCTGTCATGTCGTGTGACCTTTCCATTGGAGAGGTCGCGGGCGCGGCTGTGGAAACCGCCGAAGCTCTTGACACCACCCCACCGCATTCCCTGGTTACCGCAATGCTTGAACTGCAGGCCGGCCAATGCGGTTACTGTCTGTCAGGCATCCTGATGGGGGCGAAGGCGTTGATGGAGCATGAACCTACAGCCACCCGAGATCGCATTGCTGAGGAACTGGACGATCATCTGTGCCGATGTGGATCCCACGGGCGTATTCTTGATGCTCTCGAGGCAGCGTTTCGCCGCAACGAAGGAAGACCACGTTGAGTTCAAATCCACCGGATGCACTACGGAAAGGACCGCTTGTCAGCGACTGGTTCCGAATGGACGCGAACGGAACGCTGACGGCGATGAGCGGTCGAGTCGAACTTGGTCAAGGCAACCGGACAGCGCTGCTAAAGATGGTAGCCGATGAATTGGGGACTCGCCCCAACGACATCGCGATTGAGACCGCTCGCACCGACCGCACTGTTGACGAAGGTTTCACCGCCGGCAGCCTTTCGGTTTCCGAGGGTGGTATGGCACTCCGCTGGGCAGCTTCCGCACTGCGCCACCTTCTGCTTAATGCTGCGGCTACCAAGCTCGGTACCGGGGGCAACAAGCTTGATGTTGCTGATAGCATGCTCACGCTGGGCGGGGTTCCGACCGGCCTCACTGTTGCCAAGCTGGCACCTGAACTGAACTTCGACGTCCCGGTCGAGGAACTGGCGTCGCCTAGACCACCCCCAATGCGGTATCGTGAATCCAGGGACATTGGAAGGATTGACCTTCGCGAACGCATCGTGGGCGCTCCGTTCATCCACGACATGGCGACACCGGACATGCTATTCGGAAGTCCAGTGCATCCTCCGACTCTATCGGCACGACTTGTCTCTCTGGATGTTGACGCCCTGAAAGCACGCCCTGACATTGTAGACGTGGTTCTAGATGGCTCATTCGTCGGAATTCTGGCGAAAAGTCCCTACGAGGCGGCACGTGCGGCAAGGGCCGTGCGAAGGATCGCTAAATGGTCGGAAGTGGCAGGGCTGACAGATGATGCGATGGACGTGATCCTGGGGTCGGAAGAAGCTCTGGAGACCGTTTTCGAAACTGGTGTGGCTGAGAGCGGAACGAACCGCCGCTTTGAGGCGACTGTTTCTCGTCCGTATCTATGCCACGCATCAATCGCCCCTTCGGCTGCGGTCGCCGTCTGGGACAGCGGCGTCGTAACCGTCTGGACGCATAGTCAAGGGGTGTTTCCGCTCCGAAGAGCCATGGCAATGGCGCTGCGAATGGAAGAAGAGAATATCATAGTGATCCATCAGCCAGGCGCTGGGTGCTATGGTCACAATGGGGCCGACGACGCCGCATTCGACGCGGTGCTGATGGCACGGGCGGTCCCTGGCCGTCATGTAAAGGTTGTCTGGTCGCGTTCGGATGAGTTTCAGGCGGCACCCCTCGGACCTGGCATGGCGACGACGATAACCGCCACCGTTTCGTCTTACGGACGCATCACTTCGGTCGATGTTGTGGTGAACTCCGCACCGCACGCGGGCCGTCCTGGCGTCAATGGCACACCTAATCTCCGCTCTGCCAGCTATCTGTCGGATCCAGTTCCGCCCGCTCCGTCGAGGGATGTTCCGCTGGCGCGCGGCGGCGGGGCGGACCGAAATGCGGTCCCAGGCTACAGCATTCCGAACATGCGGGTGCGAAAACGGATCGTGCATGGCCTTCCCTTTCGCACATCTTCGCTTCGTTCGCTGGGAGCCTTCACGAATGTCCTTGCCATCGAGACCCTCATCGATGACGTCGCTGCGGAATTCGGAGTGGATCCGATCGAGTTTCGACTTCGCCATCTGAAAGACCCAAGGCCATGTGAAGTGATCGAGCGACTCGCGCAGATGACCGTAACGGAACGAACACGGAAGTTGCCTGATGGATGTGGCTGGGGGCTGGGTTTCGCCCGCTACAAGAACACCTCAGGCTATTGCGCCGTAATGGCTTGCGTGAGCTGTACTGACGAAGTCCGGGTGAAGGAAGTCCACTGTGTGGCCGACATTGGGGAGATCGTCAGCCCAGACGGCGCCCGCAACCAGATTGAAGGTGGGATTGTGCAGGCTGTGAGCTGGACGACAAAGGAGGCCGCGGAATTCCAGGGAGCGAGAGTTCTGACCGCCAGTTGGACGGACTATCCGATCCTGCGCTTTTCGGAGGTACCGGAGGTGAAGGTCGAATTCATCGAACGGCCGGAGGAGCCTCCGCTTGGATGCGGTGAAATCGCTCAGGGGCCGACGGCGGCCGCAATTGGAAACGCGGTTATGGCCGGGCTTGGAGTTCGTTTGCGTGATCTCCCGATAACGCGTTCATCCGTCATCAAGGCGATATCGCAACTGCCCGACCGGCAAGCCCGGTTCCGAGACGATCAAGCGGACGATGCCAAGGGACTCAGCGGAAACTCATCTCCTGATCGCCACGGTTGACTGTTCGCTGGACCTATCCGAACGCAGCGGGGCGTTGCTGAAGCAAGCAAGACACCGGCCGTAGGCAGGTTTAGCTTCCACATCATCGGCGCGGTCGCGCATTTCGGGCGCTCGGCCAATCTCGGAGCGCACCAGGAACGGCGTTGCCGACGATGAAGCGCAGCGGAAGGCCGAGGCGCACACCGCCCCAGACATAGGCGATTTCAGCGGCATGAAGGTTGAAAACGGAGCAGGAAAGACGCCCGGACACGCTGCAAGGCAGTTCAGGACTGGCGATACAACGACCTGCAGGACCGCCAGAACTCTCAATTGAACCCGAACGTGCCCGGTCAACCATGCGGCGTTGCGACCTTGACCTTGGCCGTTCACCAGGCCGAAGATCAACCATCCTGCAGTTGAGCTCAGGAGGCATGCCATACATATCGACCGCGTTATGAATGAGTCACGCCATGCCAGCATCAAAAGGCAGGTCAGGGAGTCAATTCCAGCTGGGCGGCCTTGTGGAATTTTGTGGTCTGACCTACTCTCCCTCACGTCCATCGGGAGTCTTGCGCATTGAGTCGGACAATTGAGCAGTTTGGGTTGTCCGCAGCACTCCTGACACCTTTCACGGCATCGGACGAAATCAATGTCACGCTTCTCGGCGAACATGCAAGCGGTATCCTGAAGGCTGGAGCGGACAGCGTAACCCTGTTCGGGACCACCGGGGAAGGGCCGTCCGTCTCTCGGGTCGAACGAAGGATCGGACTTGAAGCCCTCCTCGCAACGGATTGTCCGGCAGAGAAGATCGTGCTTGGCATCTGCGCCACCTCCGTTGCTGATGCCGCTGGCCAGGTTGCGGAGGGGTCGGAACGCGGCGTGACGCGATGTCTTGTTCTACCACTGTTCTATTTCAAGGACGTCGGCGATGCGGGCCTCTGCGATTGGTACGAGAACCTGCTTGCGCGGACGCCGCCCGCCACGAAATTCATCCTCTACAACATCCCGCAATTCTCCGGGGTAGCGCTGTCTCCCGGCTTGATCACCCACCTTGTCAGCCACTCACCTGATCGTCTGATCGCGGTCAAGGACAGCTCGGGGGATTGGGACAGCACCCACTCTCTCCTGATTGGACAGGAGTTGCCAGTCCTTGTCGGGGACGAAAGGCACCTGCACCGTGCCGTCGCCCTTGGCGGTGGCGGGGCTATCTCTGGTTTTGCGAACCTCCATCCTGACCGGTTGAAACGTGTCATAGAAACTGGGGTGGAGGATCGCCTTGTGGTTGAGGAGGTGGAACGCATCGTGTCGGCTCCGGTGATTCCAGCTTTGAAGGCTCTTCTCGCCGTGCGAAGCGGGGAACTTGGTTGGGAGCGGCCGCGGCCACCCCTCACACTGCTCGAACCCGACATTCGAGACTCCATCTCGGGTCTTCTGACATCATGAGGTGCCGAGTGATGAGACCGCGAATACGGACCCTTCCCGCCCGGCCGGGATGCCGCTCGAATCAGTTCCCCGAAGCTATGGCCAAAGCCGCACCCCAATCCTTGGGAATGACTGTAGACGATGGGGCCAAGTCAGAATGGAACCATCATGCGATCTAGCCTATACTCTCCATTGGGAGAGCCATTCGACGCTCGCCCGGCACAGAACAAGACCAACCGAGGAGAAGCAATCATGAAGATTTCACTTAAGGGCAGTGTCCTGGCGTTCCTGGCCATCGCGGTGATGGCCGGTCCGACGCTGGCACAGGAGAGGATCAAGCTGCGGATGTCAACGCCCGCGTCCGAGACCGACCAGCGTTCAATAGCGCTGCAGGAAGTCTTTGCACCCGCCGTTGCCGCATTCGCTGACTATGAACCGCATTACAACGCATCGCTGATCTCACAGAATTCAGAGCTCGAGGCCATTTCCTCAGGCGATCTGGAAATGTCCATCGCCTCAGCCCAGGAACTCGCGCAGTTCTTCCCCGAGTTTTCGATTTTTGCGACCGGCTATGTGCATCAAAGCGCCGCCCATCAGGTCGCGGTTTTCAACGACCCACTCATGGACACGTTCAAGCAGAGGGTTGAGAGTGAGTTGGGCATAAAGCTCCTTGCCGTGATGTATCTCGGCAAGCGTCACGTGAATCTCCGCCAATGCCGGGATGAAGTCGATGTGCAGACACCTGCCGATCTGGCCGGCATCAATCTACGGATGCCCGGTACGGATGCCTGGCAGTTCCTTGGCAAGGCCCTCGGTGCGAACCCCACACCGATGGCGTTTACCGAAGTATACACAGCATTGCAGACCGGTTCGGTCGACGGGCAGGACAATCCTCTACCGACGGTGGTTGATGCCAAGTTCTACGAAGTGACCTGTCAGATCGCACTGACTTCTCACCTTGTGGACCTGAACTACGTCGCTTTTTCCAAAGCTGTTTGGGATGATCTTTCGGCGGACCAGCAGGCCACCGTCATGAAAGCTGCGGCAGATGCTGCCGAAAGCGGACGACAGGCCCAGTTGATGAAGGAGGCGGAACTCGGCGCGTTCCTCGAAGAGAACGGGCTGACGCTATATGAGCCGGACCTTGCGGCATTCCGGTCGCATGTGCAGGCACAGTATGTCGGATCCGATTTCGCTGCGTCCTGGCCCGATGGCGTGCTGGAAAAGATCAACGCTCTCGGCGAATGATGTTGAGGCGGGCGGCTTCCGGGCCGCCCGCGAACCGGTATGCAGACCCGTATTCTGAACTTTGTTCTGTCGAGTCTTCGCCGTGGCGCTGAGTGGCTGGTCGGCACTCTCATGGCGTTGATGTTCCTGACTTTCGTTCTTCAGATCACCATCCGATATACCGCGAGGCTCGAGTGGATTGGAGAGGCGATCCCGTTTCTGGATCCGTCGCGCTATGGTTGGACGCTTGAATTCTGCCTGCTGCTCTGGGTATGGATCATCTTCGCGGGCTGTGCCTTCGTCGTGCGGGACACCGACCACGTTACATTTGACGTGATCTACCATCACGTGCGCCCTGGGGTGCGGCGCTGGTTCGTGATTCTGGGTGGAATCGTTATCGTTGCAGGACTTGCCATCTCGATCGAGCCGACGTGGAGCAAGTTCCACATCCTTCGCCTGAAACAGACCGCCACGCTCAAGCAACTCGTCGGAGACTGGGTTCGCGTGCGTGATGTCTATGCCATCTACATGCTTTTCCTGATCTCGGTATCGCTCCGGTATGCATGGGCGGTCTTTCGGGCGATCCGAGGTGAGGGGCTGTCCGGACACCAAAGTCCTGCGCTTCGGGACGAATGAGCGTCGCCTTTTTCCTCTGCCTAGGCGTGATCATCCTGATTGCAGGGATTGGGATGCCAATCGCCTATGCGATCCTGGTTGGAAGCCTGGTCTATCTCTTTGCCTCCGGGCAGGACATTGGCCTTGCCGCCAAGGTTCTGATGGACGGTCTTTATTCGAGCTTTATCCTACTGGCTGTTCCGTTGTTTATAGTGGCAGCCAATATCATGAACGCCGGAACGATCAGTGACCGATTGCTCGGTTTCTGCGTGGCCCTCGTCGGGCGGTTCCGTGGTGGACTGGGGCATGTCAATGTCGTCGCCTCGCTGATCTTCTCGGGCATGTCGGGATCAGCTGTCGCGGACGCTGCCGGAATTGGCAAGATAATCATCGGAATGATGACCCGCTCGGGAAACTACACGCGCGGCTACGCGGCCGCCATCACCGCCGCCTCTGCGACCATCGGCCCGATCATTCCACCATCAATACCGATGGTCCTCTATGCGCTCGTCTCCAACTCATCAATCGGCTATCTGTTCCTCGGTGGCATCGTCCCAGGCATCATGATGGGCATCACACTGATGTCGATGAACAGTCTGATCTCTCACAGGCGCGGGTTTGCTCTTGAAAGAGCGGTGCCGGTTTCGGAACTGCCACGCAGGACCATTGTCGCCTGTCCGGCACTTCTGATGCCTGCGATCCTTCTCTATGGCATTTATGGCGGTGTGACGACCCCGACCGAGGCGGCCGCGGTCGCCGCCTTCTACGCGCTGTTCCTGGCCGCGTTCTTCTACCGTGCGCTGCGGATGCATACATTGATGTCAATCCTTGTGGAAAGCGCCAGATCCTCGGCAGCCGTCGGACTCGTCATCGGTGGTGCCCTGATCCTGAATTACGTGGTCGCATCTGAGAACATTCCCGGCATTCTTGCCGCCCGCCTCGTGGGCCTGGACGTCCATCCACTGTTTTTCCTCATCTCCGTCAACATCCTGTTGCTTCTCCTCGGTTGCATCCTTGATGCGACAACGATCATCCTCGTCATCATTCCACTTTTCCTGCCTGCCTGCCGCGAACTCGGGATTGACCTTGTTCATTTCGGCGTGGTCGCCGTGGTGAACTGCATGATCGGACTCATTACGCCGCCCTACGGCATTCTCCTCTTTGTCATCAACGCGGTGACCCGTATCCCTGTCGGCGAGATCATCCGCGAGGTCTGGCTTTTCGTGGTGGTCCTGATCGCTGCCCTTGTCGCCATGATCGTGTTTCCGGGAATCATTCTCTGGCTGCCGCGGGCGTTCGGATACGCAGGCTAAGTGGAGCGCTTGGAGCGCGGTCGACCAGAATGGAACCGACCCAGGTTGAGTGCCGTGAAGTCGTCAATCCCGATGAGGCCAGCCCAAGCGGCGCGGTCAGAGTCTGGCGGCGTAGCAGACCCGAAATCACCAGAGAGACCCAGACGACGCCATCAGCAAACGGAAACCGGAAAAATGACGGTCAAGAGCGCGGAATATCCCCGGAATCCCGCGCTTTCGAAAAACCGCCAACACCCCGTTGAAACCCGTCCGAAGTCCTGCATCTTTCTGTCTCGGTCTGTTGTTTTGAAACAGAAAATCACACCGTTACCCAGAAACCAAGGGAAAGACTGCCAGGCGATCTTTCAAACGCGATTGCCCTGCATCGCTTCAACACCGACGGGATACTAGCGGGAATTGCTGATCATGAGAGGCATCCACTGGCCACGAGAATCGTCCTGAAACGGCTGTCAGGCTCGGTGTTCGTAGGCCTTCATTAGCTTGCCCCGCAGGTCCGAAACGAAACCGTCGGAAATTCGTGCATCATGGGCAATCGAATGCCAGAGACCGACTTGGTTTACATAGGTGCGCATGGCTCTCAGACCGGCTTCGAATTGATCCCAAGTCAGACCCATGGCCTCTGGCCGGACATCAAGGCCGATGCCGGAAATCGTGTCCAGCATTTCCTCGGTCCGTTCGCCGTGGAGCATCGAACCCACGATGACGCCAAGCCCGACTGGCTGGCCGTGTAGGAACTTCTTCCCGGTCATCTTTTCCAACGTGTAGAAAAGAAAGTGGTCAGTGCCCTCTATGTGGCGCGGGCACCATCCCGCGCCGTGGTAACTAGTCCCCCATTTGAGTCCGTAGACCAGCGCTTCGATGCCCCTGTCGTTCATTGCGCGGATGTTGTCGACGTTCTCTACAATCCTTCGAACTCTGG
Source organism: Paracoccaceae bacterium (assembly GCA_965203605.1). Taxonomy (GTDB): domain Bacteria; phylum Pseudomonadota; class Alphaproteobacteria; order Rhodobacterales; family Rhodobacteraceae; genus JAPOUP01. The sequence continues at coordinate 2,613,606 of OZ241902.1, forward strand.
CTATCGATTGCCGCGCAAGGTCTTCATCATAACGCCACTTCTCCTCGACCTTCCCTTCGCGTTCGGCGTACCGCCAATCGAGAATACCTGTATGAAAACACAGAATGTCACCTATCCCAGACCAGTTGAGCGCTGGTGGGCAGGCGGAGATGACACCGTAATCAATGTAGATCGACTCCGGAACTGCCCAGCCGCGATAGACCACCCTGCCATCAACCCGAACGGCTGCGCGCTGACCGTATACAGCATTCACTGACAGCGCGGTCGGCGCCTGGAACAGCGGAAGGTTGATGCGCCAGGCAAAGTACTTGGCTACGTCAAGTGCTTGTCCGCCCCCTAAGCCCAGAATCGCCCGCACCTCGCCAAGGCCAGCCACTTCACGGTCCAGATGCGCCTGCTCAATTGAACTGCAGAAGTAAGGGCGGCAGTCGGCACCCTCGAAGTGATGGCCGAAGACGGGCCAAAGATCTTCCATCGTCACGACGAGAAACGGCGGGTTTACGAAGTTGCGGAACTCATCCAGCAGCCCGCGGCCGAAGACCGTGGGAAAGCCGGATGCGAGATCCCGTCCGCGAGAGTGATCATGGAGCATCTGTCAGTCCTCTTGCGAGCATATGCGTTGCAGACGACCCGTCCCGCACGGACGATGTGTTGCCTTCCTATGTGCAGGAAGGTGCATAATTTCATCGCGCATGGCTTCAGTCAACCGAAGGAATCGACCGTCCTGGAGACTTCGCGAAATGTACGTGCGTCAAGAGCCCGGAGGCCGCGGCGGCTGCGCCACACACAGTTCGGACGAGCGCGAGAAAGCTGTGTGCAGACGGGAAACTCCCGCTGACCAGAGGCGGGAGGCATCGCCGGAAATTGACAACGTTTCGGACTCCCCTGTGTCGGCCAGGCTCGAAACACTGTACTTTTCGAACAGGCCATGTCTGCGACCGGATGCCATCCCGGAGGACGGCGGCGGGGAGAGGTTCCAACGCGACCTGCATCAGTACGTCGCACTCAGCCCGCCGTCCACGCAAAGCGCCTGGCCGGTGATATAGCGGGCCAGTCCGGAGAGCAGGAACACGAAAGCGCCGGCACAGTCCTCGGGAGTTCCCGGACGGCGAAGGGGAATACGTCCCCCGGCGATGTAATGCAAGCGAAAGTCGTCGGATTCATGCTCATGCACCCCATCTTCGGCCAGGGCCATGCGTGTGTCGATGAAACCAGGCGCGACGGCATTCACACAAATGGACTCGGCACCAAAATCCACGGCCATGGATCGCGTCAGCATGAAGAGACCGCCCTTGGCTGTGGCATAGGCGACCGAGCAAGGAACGCCGAAGAATGACTGCGTTGAGAGAGTGTTGACGATGGCCGGGGCGGATGACTTGCGGAGCATCGGCAGAGCAGCCTTCGTGACGCGCAGTGCGCCAGTCAGATTGATGTCGATGACCGAGGCAAAGCGTTCATCCGCAACGGTCCCAGCATTGCTGATATCGAGCACCGCGGCATTGTTGACGAGGCCGTCCAGCGCCGGCCAATCCGAGATATGGTCGAACGCCCGGGCGACGCTGCGGCCCCGACTGACATCAAGTGGGTGATGCCTCAGACGGCCGCCCAGATTCACGGTTCCTTCCGCCGCCTCGGACAGCGCTCTCTTGTCGGCATCGGTTGCGAAAACCTCGGCACCTTCGGCAAGACAGGCATGAACCACAGCGAGGCCGATCCCACGCGCCGCGCCTGTGACGAGAATGCGGCGACCTTCAAGAAGCATCGCCGTCACCCCTCCAAGCCAGAATAGCCGCCTCTCTCTCGCTCTTTGCCTCGCTCCAGCCGAGGCGGAGGCCACTACCCTCGGCGCGTAGGCGATCCGCCTCGTTGCGGATCGCCGCAGCCACCTTTGCCGCCTCGGCATCCGTGACATTGCATGGATCAAGATAGAGTTCCTGTCGCTCCATAAGGTCGTCGCGCAAGATGATCCGAGGATTGCGCAGCTTGAGCCGTCCGACAAGTTCCCAGGCATTAAAGCCCGCCGTCCGGGGAGCAACGGTGATGCAAACACGCGTGATTGGATTGCCAGTCCAGTCGTCGTGGGGAGCAGGCGTCAGTCCGGGAACGTCCGCAAGATCTTTCAGCCAGCCATGGACGCGGGCCTCCTCGGCCGCTCGAATACCAGCGTGATCGCGGGTCTCCCAGAGTTCCAACGCCGCCATGGCTCCCACAACACTCTCCTTGCCCGCCTTCATCGTCCTGCCGATGCCTCGGTGCTGGAGGTAGGTCGCGCTGACCAAATCCGAGGCTCCTGCGACAATGCCGCTCGTGACGCCGGCAAGAAACTTGTGTCCCGAATGGATCACTACTGAGGCTCCCAGCGTGATCGGCCCATTCAGGTCGTATTCGGACGCCATATCCACGATCACCGGAACGCCGTGTTCGCGGCATAAGGCGATGAAGATGTCCATGGGAAGCTCGTTTTCCCGCACGGTATGGTGCGAGACGACGTAAATGGCCGCAGCCGCGCCTTGCTTCAGCGCGGCACGGAGGTGCCAGATCTCGCACGCGGCGGCCGTGCCGACGGGGACGACCTCAGCCCCTGCAAGCCGGATCGCCTGGTCGACAGGCGCACCATAGTTGACCATATGACCCATCGGGAGCAGGACGCGCCGTTCGCCCGTGACCTGCGGCAACGCTTCGATCCTTGCGAGATCGCCGCCAGTCATGCAGGCGGCAGCGGTCTGCGTCATGGCGGCGGCAGAGCATGCCGTAACGCATCCTGATTCCGCGCCGGTCATCCGCGCTATGACAGCGCCGGCCCGGGCCTGCAGTTCGTCCATGTCGACACAAGAGTCCAGGATCCGGTCTACCATGGCTCTTGTCTCGGGAGCCACGCGTGCAGCACCAATGCTCGTCATGGTTCCCGACGCATTGATGATCGGTGTCAGGTTCCAGCGCGCGAATGGATCGCCGGTCATTGCAGCCTCTCGCCGTTCTCAGGGTGGAAAACATGAAGCCGGTCAGGACGAATCCCCAGTTCCACGTCCTGCCCGGGCGCGATATTGGTGCGGAGTTCACCGTTCGTCCGGGCAGTCAGTGCCGCACCCTTTCGTGTTGTCAGATGCACAAGGATTTCGTGCCCAAGGTCTTCCATGCGTACGACACGCGCAGTTCCGATTCCAACCTCTTTGCCGGACCCGATCAGCACATGCTCGGGACGAATGCCGGCAAGCGTGCCCGTTGGGTGCACGAGGCGACGGTCGGATGATATCGCATCCGCAAGCAGGGTTTCCGCCGCAAGCAGGTTCATGCGCGGACTACCGATGAAACCGGCGACGAATGCGTTTGCGGGCCGATCATAGAGTTCAATGGGTGCGCCGACCTGCATGACACGGCCACCGTTCATGACCGCGGTCCGGTCGCCCATTGTCATCGCCTCGACCTGATCGTGGGTGACGTAAACGGTCGTGGTGCCGAGATCACTTTGCATCTGCGAGATCTCTCCCCGCATCTGGACCCTGAGCTCTGCGTCGAGATTTGACAGGGGTTCATCAAGGAGAAAGGCTGCCGGTCTGCGGATCATCGCGCGGCCAAGCGCGACCCTCTGGGCTTGTCCTCCCGACAACTGATGCGGTTTCCGGTCCAGAAGCTCGGCCAGGCCCAGCATGTCGGCCACCCGATCCACTTCGCTCTCGGCAACAGAGCGCTCCGTCCTTCGCAGCTTTAGGCCGAACGACAGGTTCCCTCGGACGGACATGTTAGGAAACAGGGCGTAGGACTGGAAGACCATGGAAATGTTACGTTCGGCGGGCGACAGCTCGTTCGCACGCACACCCCCGATCATCAGATCTCCCGACGAGATGGTCTCAAGCCCCGCAATCATTCTGAGCGTCGTCGACTTGGCACATCCCGAGGGTCCGACCAAGACCATGAACTCGCCCTCGAGCACATGCAGGTTGAGGTTTTGGATGACCTCGATATCTCCGGAATAGCGTTTGGACGCCCCTTTGAATCGTATCTCGCTCATCTCCACGGCATCCAGCCGGGCGAAACCGAAACGATGGCGTCGGTCTCGACGGTGATGTTGCCCGGAAGCGAGCCCATGCCGACGGCCGCCTGGGCATGACGGCCGCACGCGCCGAAGACTTGGCAGAAGAGATCTGAGCAGCCGTTGATAACGGCCAGTTGCTCAGCGAAGTCCGGTGTGCAGTTCACCTTGCCGAAGACCGTTCTGATCTGTGCGACGTGATCCAGAGATCCGAACATCTCCTTCATCGCACTGATGAGAACCAGTCCGGTTCGCATGGCGTGGTGCCTGACCTCCTCGGTACTGACGTCGCGTCCAGCCTTGCCGCGGGCCATTTCCCCGTTTTCCAGCAGCAGGCACTGGCCGGAGATATACAGCGTTGCTCCGGCAACCGAGCCAAAGTCGAAATTCCAGACAGCGGCAGGTATGGGGGCAGACTCAGGCCGAAGGAGACAAGGCGACCCTCGGGGCAGGATACATCGGGTAACTCCGCTACTTGTTGAAGCTCCATGTCGAGAACGCTCCCTCAATTCTGTTCCGGGCTTCGTTCAGAAAGTCGTATGTGACCACAAAATCGTTGGCTATTCCATAGGCAAGTCCCTCGCGTGTCACGAACCCCTTCAGGTTCCGCATCGCCCCGAACACGTCTGCCCATGTCAAGTTCATCGCAGATGGGCGAATATCTATACCAAGGCTGGAAACCGCATCCAGAAGCTCGTCGATGCGCGCACCGTGCATCATTGCGCCAAGAACGAGACCTAGGCAGACGGTCTGGCCGTGGAGGAACTTCTTCCCGGTCCCTGCCTCGAGCGCGTAGAAGACGTAGTGCTCGACGCCTTCTATATGACGCGGGTTCCAGCCTGCGCCATGGTAGGACGCGCCACCCCAATTCAGAGCATCGACTATCAGAGCGATGCCGCGCGGACTGAGCGCCTTGATCTCCTCAAGTTCGGAAAGAACGGCTTCGGCCTTTGATAGGGAGATTCGGGCGAGGCTGTCGTCATAGGGCCAGCGGGCCTCGCACCGGCCCTTCGACTCGGCATAACGCCAGTCCATGACACCAGTGATGAAGCAAAGGACATCGCCGACGCCTGCGACGTTCAGGGCCCGAGGGGCGGTTTCGATGATGTCGAGGTCAATATAGATCGTCTCGGGGACTGCCCAGCCTACATACCTGACGATGCTGTTTTCGCGCACGGCCGCACGGTGGCCGAACACGGCATCGACTGAAAGCGACGTCGGGAACTGGAACAGCGGAAGGTTCAGACGCCAAGCGAAGTACTTTGCGGCGTCGATGGCTTGACCGCCTCCGAGACCAACCACGGACGCGAAATCCCTCAACTTGGAGGTGTCGGCTTCAAGGCTCGTTCGTTCCATGGATCCTACGAAATGGAATTCCGCGTCAGGCGGCAGGTCGTCGCGGAAGACGGGCCACAGGTCCTCCATTGTGACGATCAGCATTTTCGGGCACACGAAATTCGACACCTCTGACAGCAGTTTTCGCCCGAAGACGGTCGGGAACTGCGAGATATCGTTTTCTCTGAACGGCATCATTCAACCCTTGACCGCGCCAAGAGTCAGGCCCTTGACAATGTGTTTCTGTGCGAGGATCGCGAAAATCAACATCGGCACTACCGCGACGGTCGAGGCGGCCGCCATCGCGCCCCAGTCAAGCGCCGCATACCCCCGGAAACCGGTGACGCCCAGCGTGACGGTCTGCGCCTTCGAAAACGTCAGGCCCAGGGCGATGGCAAGCTCATTCCAGATCCAGATGGCATTAAGGATCGCGGTTGCGATCACGCCTGGCAGAGTGCAGGGTATGTAGATCCTGATCAGGATCTGGAAGTTGGAGGCACCTTCGATCCGCGCCGCCTCGTCTATTGCGGGATTGATCTCGCGGAAGAATGAACCGAGCAGCCAGATCGACAGCGGCAGTACGTGAACCTGGTACATCAGCGCAAGCCCGATATGCGTGTCGTAGAGCCCGGTCCACTGGTAGAGCGAGAACATGGGCAGGACGAACAGGAATTCTGGAAGCATGTAGGCGAGGATCAGCCAGATACCGACGAGGTTCCGACCGCGCACCCTCATCCGGACGATGGCATAGGCCGCGGGGATCGCGATGGTAAGCGAGAGCGCTACACCTGCCACTCCGACTATGACGGTGTTGAGGAAGGTGTACCTGAACGTGTCGTGTGTCCAGAGCTTCAAAAAGTTCGCCAAGGTCGGATCGAAGATCCAGAGCGGAGGGCTGGCCAGGCCGTCGCGTCTAGTTTTGAGCGCGGTAGCTAGAACCCAATAGACCGGGAAGAGGCTGAACAGCACCATGGCGGCCGTGAAGACATGGGCCCAGACAATCGAAAGGCGCTCACCGGCGCGGGAAATCACGAGCTGGCCTCCCCACGCCGTTGCAATGATTGCAACGCCAGCGAGACGACGAGGATCAGAAGTGAGAACAGGATCATCGTCGCCATGGCCTTGCCGATCTGCTGATAGCTGTAGGCTGTCCTGTAAACGAACGTCTGCACGACCTCAGTCGACAGACCTGGCCCGCCGCCAGTGGTGCCGAATACGATATCGAACACCTTCAGCGTGTCGATCGCGCGGATGATGACGACCGTGATCAGGAGTCCGCGCAGCATCGGAAGCTTGATGCGCCAGAAAATGGTGAACTCGCTTGCACCCTCGACGCGTGCAGCCTCGATTGGGCCGACAGGCAGTCCCCCGAGGCCCGCAAGGACGATGATGAAGACGAAGGCTGTCTGCCACCAGACGTCGACGGCGATGATAGACGGCATCGCCGTCGCCGCGGCTCCATAGAAGGCCGAGGGGCCAAGGCCAAGAGCGCCGAGAAGATGGTTGACGATTCCGAGAAACGGATCGAACATCACCTTTGACATGAGGGCAACCACTATGCCCGAAACCATCAGCGGCAACATGATCAGCGCCCGGATCAAATCAGCCCGGATCGCGAGCTTGTCGACCTGAACGGCAAGGTATAGGCCAAGAATGACCTCGAGCACGGTTGCGGATGCGGCAAATACAACCGTGTTTCGCATCACGATCCAGAACTCGGCGTCCCCGAGCAACGCCTTGTAGTTCGACATTCCGACGAACTGGAACTGATTACCCCAGTTCCAGTTTGTCAGCGAGACAGCTAGCCCGAATCCGACCGGGTAGAGCGAGGTCAGCGCCAGAACGGCAAGGCATGGCAGGATAAACCAGAACGGCGAAGCATCGCCGATGGGCCTGAGCGCAGGGTTCATCTCGCTCTCCCATCTGGACGCCGTGTTGAGAAGCTGCCGCGCTGCCCTTGGAGGATCAGTTGGCGACCAACTTCCGGAAATCGGACTGGGCGGCCGCGGCGGCCTCGGATGGATCTGCGCCGCCATATATCTCTTGGATCACGTCCACGATTCGGAGCGCAAACTCGCTCCAGCCGGCTCGTTGGACCACGGAAGTCTGGGAATTCGGCATCGCCGCGGCAACGGCATCGATGTATCCCTGCGGGAAGCTGGACGCATATTCTGCGTCGCTCCAAGTGGACAGCCGCGGCGCACCGCCGTGCAGCTTGCCGATGGCGGTCGCGTTGTCGGCATTCGACATATACTGAATGAATAGCCACCCGACTTCTGCATTGGTCGCGTTCCGTGGAATGCCGAAACCCCACTGCCAGTGGGCCGTGTAGGGCTGGCCTTCGTCATTGTCGATCGGAATGACCGAGTAGCCTACCTTGCCGGCGATCGGACTTTCATCCATGTTCTCGAAACCTGGCGCAAACAGACTGGCATCGATGAAGAACGCTGCACCACCAGCCATGAAGAACTGCGACGCGTCGGGCCAATCCATCGCCTGAATGTTGACCGGTCCGGATTTCATCAGTTCCGCATAGTTCGAAAGGCCGCGAACGATATCGGGGTCGTCCATGCGCGGCGCTGACCAGTCGCCATCGAACCACACATTATAGGGGGCAGAGCGGTCGGCCTCGCCAACCGAGTTGTTCACGAAGCCGGTGATGGTGTCGATGAGCGTGTCAGACCGGATTCCCCGCAGGACTGCTCCGGCAACTGCACCCCCGCTTTCCTCCTTCACTTCGCGCGCAGCGGAGATGAGTTCACCCATCGTCGTTGGCATCTTGCCGTCAAGGTACCGGTCCACATGGTCCATGTTGGCGAAGAGGATGTAGGTTTCAAAGGACGCCGGGATGCCGTGATACTCCCAACTGCCGTTGACGTCGTACCTAGTCGAATCGAGGAAGCCCGCCGGCATGTCGGCTAGGTCGTAGTCGGACGCTGTGAGGTTGGGGTCTTCGATGAACCCCTGAAGCGAGTGGACAAGCCCGTTGGTGTGCTGCGTGTAGGCGGTAGAATCCATGGGCAGGAAGTAGACATCCGAGCCTCTTGCAGAATTCCCCGATCAAGCGGTTTTTTCGGAAACGGGCGCTTTTTTCTGATCGGGGGCCTGGATATGGAGCCGTCCCTCTGGTATGAAGCAGGTGCGAAAGCCACAACATGCAGGGAGACGGCTCCATGTCCCTACGATCATCCATATCAGATGCCTGGCAGCGGTTTCAAGGGGAACTTTTCCCGTCCCTCGCCGGGGAGGTCGGCCCGCTGGGCGTGAGGCACGGCAGGTTCATCGCCGTCCTGGACCTGGTGGAGGTGGAGAGGCACGTCCACTACAGCCACCGGGGCGTCGGCAACCCTCCCGCCGACCGCAGGGCGCTGGCTCGGGCCTTCGTCGCCAAGGCGGTGTGGGACATGCCGACCACGACGGTGCTGATCGACAGGCTGCGATACGACCCGACGCTGCGCAGGCTGTGCGGCTGGTCCCGCGTGTCGGAGGTGCCCAGTGAATCGACCTTCTCCAGGGCCTTCGCCTGGTTCGCGGAGACCCGGCTGCCGGAGCGGATGCACGAGGCGCTGGTCCGCGCCGCGTATGCCGGCTCGGTCGTCGGCCACATATCGCGGGACTCGACGGCGATCGTCGGGCGGGAGAGGCCGGCGCCGAAGCCGAAGCCGCAGGAGCGGCCGAAGCGAAAGCGCGGACGCCCGAAAAAGGGGGAGGAGGTCCCGAGGGAGCCGACCCGGCTGGAGCGGCAGCTGCGGGACGGGATGACGGCGGAGGGGATGGCCGACGGGCTGCCGAAAGCCTGCGACACCGGGACGAAACGCAACGCGAAGGGATACAGGGAGAGCTGGCGGGGGTACAAGCTCCATATCGACGCCGCCGACGGTGACGTCCCCATCAGCTGCATCCTGACCTCGGCGTCGCTGCACGACAGCCAGGCCGCCATACCGCTGTCGAAGATGACGGCGCTGCGGGTGGACCACTGTTACGAGCTCATGGACGCGGCCTACGACTCGCTGGAGATCGGGTTCCACGCCTGCCTCATGGGGCGTGTGGCGATCACCGACACCAACCCCCGCCGCGACGCGGCGCTGAAGGAGCGCCTCAGGAAAGAGGCTCTGGCGCAGCGGAAAGCGGGCCACATCCGCCATGACCGCGTCCGCTACCGGCAGCGCTCCAGCGTGGAGCGCGTGAACTCCGCCCTGAAGGACTCCTACGGCGCCCGGCATGTCCGTGTCCGTGGGCACGCCAAGGTGGCCTGCCACCTGTTCTTCGGCGTGCTGGCCCTGACGGTGGAGCAGCTGATGCGGCTCACCATCTGACACCACTGGTTCTGGCAGATCCGTCCGCCGCGGACGCCGCCCCGGAGGGGACGGCACGGCCAGCCATGCGCGGACGGCGCCCGATGGGCCACAAGCTGCGGCATTCCGCCACACTTTGGCTCGTGCAGACGCCCCGGGCACCCGCCGGATCCGGTGTCACGACCCTGGCGGAACCGAAAGGCTGGCCGCGGCCGCCCGAACCGCGATAATTGTGCAAGAGGCTCATCCATCTGGGAGTTTCCTCCCGCCCCCCGAAGCGCAACCTCCATCCGGTCAAAATAGAGATCCTCCGCCATGGTCTGGAGGCTCACGTTGATTCCAGTGTCGGCCTCGAATTGATCGAGAACGGCACGCACGCCATCGGTAACGGGATGTTCGGGCATCATCACCGTGATGGATCGTCCAGAAAACTGGCTCCATGAGAAATCGGCAAGAGCTGCCGAGCCTGCGATGCCAAGCGCCAACGATGAAATGACCGCTAGCCGGCTTGTACGATAAAGGGATTTGCGATGCTGAATCTTCATTATGTTCTCCTAATCATACTTCAGCCGGTGTCCAGATGTTGGTAGGCCGAAGCCACCCATCGCGGACAGCAGCATCGAATTTGTATGAGGCATTGCGGCCAAATGTCAACCCACTGAGGAATTTGCGCTACAGGGTCTTTCGACGGCCCGAGCGGTGTCAGCGGGCGGCCACATCGGCTGCCCGTGACCCGCGCACCACGGCTTCTGGATACATGGCCATATGATTTGGTCTCCGCAACGCCTGTCCGCTGCATAGCGGATTGAAAACGCTACGCTTTCAAGAGAAAGACCGCCTGGCGGGTCTGGAAGTTCGGTTTAATCGATTTTGTCGACTGGCGGTCCCGGCAATCCCTGCCCGCGCAAGTCGCGGCTGCGCGAAAAATACAAATATCGGTGCACTTTGCTCGGCAGGCGGACCTTGGGACAGGATCTATGGCACGCGCGACAGGTTCGCGGAACTTCCGAATGCGCTGACCGCCAGCCACTACAGGGAAAGCTAAAGAGCATTCCATCCGAGAGCCCGAAACAGCGAGTGCATTTTCCTCGTTGATGTGCCTACTCGAACCGGGCTTCGTTGAGTCTCCAGAAGGCATCCGTGTTCTGCAGCCTGTCGTTCGCCTTTGCCAAATCGAGCGGGATCCTTCCGTCTCCAGCGCGTGCCTTCGGGTTCGCTCCGGCATCAAGAAGTGCGATGACCGTCCCGGCATTGCCAAGCGACGCCGCCCGATGAAGGGGCGTGAAACCACGCTCGTCGCGGGCCTCAATGCGGGCTCCATAGGTCAGCAAGGTGATGACAGTCTCGGCAGTGCCACCCGACGCCGCCGAATGAAGGGGCGTGAAACCATACTTGCCGCGGGCCTCGATCTCGGCACCCGCCTCCAGCAGCGCGATGACCGTCCCGGCAGTGCCAAGCGACGCCGCCCAATGAAGGGGCGTGAAACCATACTTGCCGCGGGCCTCGATCTCGGCACCCGCCTCCAGCAGCGCGATGACCGTCCCGGCAGTGTCATGCGACGCCGCCCGATGAAGGGGCGTGAAACCACGCTCGTCGCGGGCCTCAATGCGGGCTCCATAGGTCAGCAAGGCGATGACAGTCTCGGCAGTGCCACCCGACGCCGCCCGATGAAGGGGCGTGAAACCATCCTCGTCGCGGGCCTCGATCTCGGCACCCGCCTCCAGCAGCGCGATGACCGTCCCGGCAGTGCCACCCGACGCCGCCCAATGAAGGGGCGTGAAACCATACTTGCCGCGGGCCTCGATCTCGGCACCCGCCTCCAGCAGCGCGATGACCGTCCCGGCAGTGCCACCCGACGCCGCCCAATGAAGGGGCGTGAAACCATACTTGCCGCGGGCCTCGATCTCGGCACCCGCCTCCAGCAGCGCGATGACCGTCCCGGCAGTGTCATGCGACGCCGCCCGATGAAGGGGCGTGAAACCACGCTCGTCGCGGGCCTCAATGCGGGCTCCATAGGTCAGCAAGGCGATGACAGTCTCGGCAGTGCCACCCGACGCCGCCCGATGAAGGGGCGTGAAACCATCCTCGTCGCGGGCCTCGATCTCGGCACCCGCCTCCAGCAGCGCGATGACCGTCCCGGCAGTGCCACCCGACGCCGCCCAATGAAGGGGCGTGAAACCATACTTGCCGCGGGCCTCGATCTCGGCACCCGCCTCCAGCAGCGCGATGACCGTCCCGGCATTGCCAAGCGACGCCGCCCGATGAAGGGGCGTGAAACCACTCTCGTCGCGGGCCTCAATGCGGGCTCCATAGGTCAGCAAGGTGATGACAGTCTCGGCAGTGCCACCCGACGCCGCCGAATGAAGGGGCGTGAAACCATCCTCGTCGCGGGCCTCGACGTCTGCTCCTGCCGCAACACAACGTTCAACACTGTCCGCATCGGCGACCTCGAAGAAATCTCGAGTGTTCCAGTTCAGGCAGCCGGGCTCATCATCTGCCTCGGGTTGACTGGCCCGCAATTGGCCATCCTGAAACGCAATGTTGTCTTCACTGGCCTCGGCGGGGGATGCCGCTAGAACGAGGGTGACAGCGATTAGGACGCGTGGCGACATCGTCTCGACCCTTCCTTCGTTGGAGCGTCATTCCAGAAATTGCAGGCCGGGCCCCACTTCCACTCCGACGTGCAACACCGGCCATTTCCGCAACCGGCGCACAGCCCGGGCGGAGGAAATGACCAGAAGGCGGAATTTCTGGCCTCCGGTAACCGGCGGTCCAAGCACGGGACGGCTTCGATCATGTTGTAAGGGAGCATATCCTTGTCTTCAGGTCAGCGCAACACGCCACAGGGATGGTCGGGCCGGCCAAGCAGTCCAGACTACGCTGCGTGACCGAGCGCGAACCATGTCGGCAGTCAGCCGACCAGCCTGCTAACATCGCAGGTGCCGCGAAAATTCCACAGCGCAACCGCCCTTGCGCACCAGAAACTACTTTCCGGATCATTGCTCTCGGCATTAATGGTAGCATAAACCACGACGCTCCTGACCTCTCAATCATGTACAACCCTCTGTTTGAGCCAATCACCCCAATGTGAACTCACAAAATGTGCTCAACGATCAAGCAAGCTGACGAGATAGAAAGGAGCTTCGCCACTGAACCTAACAAAGGCGCATTTTGCCAACTTGAACATCAGAAGCACTTGCGGTCGCAGAAAGGGCAGTGGGCCAATGGCTTTCGCAGCATGTCGGAACAGCTACTGTCGTCCAGATACCCGCCAGATCCGAAGATCGAGCCACTGCGGTGACGGTCTGGCTATTGAGCTGCAGACGCCAGGACACAAAGCACCCAGCGTTCAGATGAAATAGAGCCGCACTCAGCAGACCTGGGCGCACTGGATGCAAAGCTACAGGAAAGATCTCCTACTTGATCTTTCCTTCCCGATATTCGACATGTTTGCGGGCCACGGGATCGTATTTCCGCATTGACATCTTTTCGGTCATTTTTCGGGTGTTCTTTCGGGTCACATAGAAATGGCCCGTATCGGCTGTGGAGTTCAGGCGTATCTTGATCGTTGTGGGCTTTGCCATCTCTCTTGCTCCTTGGCAGGGCGGCATAGCACCGGCCCGACATAACCTAAGGTCCGCGGTTTAGCCGACCGAACGGGAAAGTCAACTGAATTCGTCCTGATGCCCAACGTCCTTAAAATCGGTCGATGAATTCCGGTTCGGCGCACGGACGGCCTATAAGCCGGATTCTGTCCCCGGTGGTGGTCACCACCGTTGGACGGCCATTCATCTATGGCATCTGTCTCCAGACACCTATTGCTGCCTACCCGAACCTCCGGAGCCAAAGCTTCTCGGCGGATTCACCGCACGAGGTTCCTATTCGGCATTGCTCCCGGCGGGGCTTGCCATGCCGGTCCGGTTGCCCGTCCCGCGGTGGGCTCTTACCCCACCGTTTCACCCTTACCCAGTTCTCTGGGCGGTCTGTTCTCTGTGACGCTTTCCCTCGGGTTACCCCGGCCGGGTGTTACCCGGCGCCGTTGCTTTGTGGAGTCCGGACTTTCCTCCAATGACGGCTCAAAGCGCCATCAGCGACCGTCCAGCCATCCGTGCGGTAGGGAGATTAAATTCTCGCCGAAATACCGTCAACCGGGAAGCGGCGCGCCAAACCTCGCATTGCCACCAGGTCACTCTCGGAAATCCGGCCTTCCATGTGGGGACGAAACCGCAGTCGAAACGCCGCTAGCAGGATTTCGGAATCAACGTCAGGATACCCGAATTCCAACGCCGCGGTGCGGAATTCCACTTCGTGAGACAAAACTCCAGCCTGTTCTTCCGGCAGAACGGAAGCTGCGTGCGATTCCTCTTCTGGCCAGACCGACAGACGCGATAGCGCGAGCCTTCTCCAGTCAAATTTCGGGCCTGGATCCCTCTTCCGCGTGGGAGCCATGTCAGAATGCGCGATGATCCGTTCAGGAGGAATGGACCAACGATTCATGATCTCCCGGAGCAACGCTTCGAGCGCAGCCATCTGCGGCTCCGGAAACGGCCGTCCGCCATCGTTATCCAGTTCAATTCCTATGGAGCGTGAGTTTACATCCGGCATTCCACCCCAGCTTCCGGACCCCGCATGCCATGCCCGATACTCTTCATCGACCAGACAGTATGTCTCTCCGACGCATGCAATCAGGTAGTGAGCCGAAACCTGAAAGTCCGGTGTGCAAAGCCGCTCCAGAGCCGCCTCGGCGCTCGCCATTGCGGTACCGTGCAGGACAACCACGTCCGGCCGGGCACCATCTCGGCGTTGACCAAAGTTTGGAGATGGGAACTCTATCACCCGCCTTCGGCCAAAATGTCGCGGAAAGGCGTAGGATCCCAGCCGCAGGCAAATCCGTCGCCGTCAGGATCAAGGCCGTTCCAGTTTCTTCGAGGGCCACCATTCGCCAGAAAAGCTTCCTGCGCGAAGTCCTCAATGGCAAAGCTGGCGCAGTTCCTCTGGTAGCGTCTTTCTGAGAAAATTATACTGCGAGGCCAGACCTGTTCGCCCACCACGTTAGCGGTTGAAAGTGCGAATTCCACGATGCTGGGGAGAGGTTCGTCGCCACGCTTTGGCAATTCGCTATATCTGATCTCCAGATATGCCTCGCGCTGTGCCTTGAGCCGAGAGGCATCGCTTTCGATGGTCTGCCGGTCCGAGACCGCATCAAAATCCTGCTCATTCGAGATCGGGTTCGGGGTGGCCTCCCCGGTCTCCGATTCAGGCGCACTGGCCAGATCTCCCGACGAATTGACTTCCTCTCCGGCGATTTCCGCTTGCCTGGTATCGCCGGGTTCATCGCCATCTTCCGGTGACGCACCCTCAACCCCAGCGTCGTTCGTCATCGAAGCGTCATGGCCGTGGTCGAGGTTCGTAATGGCAGTATCGGCATCCACCACGGGAATCTGCCCCTCAGGCCCGTCGAGTCCAGATTCATCAGGCACCGGCTCACATGCCACCAGTGCGACAACACACAGAGTCTGGACGGACCGAAGCATGACCTGCGTCACCGCTCGCTTCATCAAAGCGGTCATTGCCACCAACGGTCCGGCCTGGACGCAAAGCCTGCCGCTCTTTCAAGCGCGTAAGCGTGATTCAGTAGACCACCCTCTTCCCAAGGTCGGCCAATCAACTGCAACCCCAATGGCAGGCCCTGTGCATCCAGCCCTACAGGTATCGAAACTCCTGGCAGTCCCGCCAGATTGACGGTAACGGTAAAGATGTCATTGAGATACATCCTTACCGGATCCGAGTCGATCAACTGACCCAATC
This sequence comes from Paracoccaceae bacterium, assembly GCA_965203605.1. Taxonomy (GTDB): domain Bacteria; phylum Pseudomonadota; class Alphaproteobacteria; order Rhodobacterales; family Rhodobacteraceae; genus JAPOUP01. Next base: position 2,629,074 of record OZ241902.1, read on the forward strand.
CGAACGCCGCCGATGGTGTCGTCGGCGTCAGTATGACATCGATTCCGTCTGCGAACGCCAATTCGAAATCGCGCTTGATCAGTGCCCTTACCTTTCGTGCCCGATTATAGTAGGCATCGTAGAATCCCGCGCTCAGCACATAGGTTCCGATCATCACCCGCCGCTGCACCTCCAGGCCAAAGCCCTCGGCGCGGGTCCTCTCGTACATTTCGGTCACGCCTTCGCCGTGCCCCAGTCTCGCTCTTCGGCCATATCGGACACCGTCGTAACGCGCCAGATTCGAGGAAGCTTCCGCAGGAGCGATCACGTAATAAGCCGGCAACGCGTATGCGGTGTGTGGAAGCGAAATGTCTACGATGCTGGCACCGGCATCGAGCAACATTTCCTGGCCGCTCGCCCACAGTCTCTCGATATCCTTCGGCATACCCTCAACACGATACTCCCTCGGAATTCCGATTTTCCTTCCCCGGATATCTCCGGTCAGCGCTGCCTCAAAATCGGGCACGGCCAGGTCGGCTGACGTCGAGTCCTTTGGATCGTGCCCCGCCATGCTACCAAGCATGATCGCGGCGTCTCGTACATCCTTCGTCATGGGCCCTGCCTGATCAAGCGATGAGGCGAAGGCGACAATGCCCCAGCGCGAACAGCGGCCATAGGTGGGTTTGAGCCCGGTAATTCCGGTGAACGCGGCTGGCTGCCTTATTGAACCACCGGTATCCGTCCCGGTGGCACCAATGCACAGGTTCGCCGCGACTGCGGCCGCTGAGCCGCCCGACGAACCGCCGGGCACCAGAGGCGTGTCGTCATTATGCCGCCTCCAGGGGCTGACGACATTGCCGTACGCCGAACTCTCGTTGCTGGAGCCCATGGCGAATTCGTCCATGTTCAGTTTGCCAAGCATGACAGAACCTGCGTCAATCAGGTTCTGAGTCACCGTGGATTCATATTCCGGACGGAATCCTTCAAGAATGCGGCTGGCCGCTTGGGTTGGCACATCTTTAGTGCAGAACAGATCCTTGATTCCGACCGGAATGCCACACATTGAGGGCGCGTCACCGCTGGCAATCCTGATATCGGCTGCCTTCGCCCGTTCAAATGCGATTTCCGGAGTGCGATGGACGAAGGCGTTCAGCGCATCGGCTGCGTCGATCTCGGACAGGCAGGCCTCGGTCAACTCAACAGACGTGATTTCACCATCCCGCAACCTTGAACGCGCTTCCGAAATGGTCAGTGCCGACAGTCTCTCTGTCATTCGACGACCTTCGGCACCACGAAGAAGCCTTCACGGGCGTCTGGCGCATTCGACAGTATCCGGCTCTGCATATCGCCATCCGTAATCGCATCAAGCCGACGCTTGAGCCGCATCGGAGTGACCGACACCATAGGCTCGACGCCATCCACATCCACCTCGTTGAGTTTCTCGATGAAACCCAGGATATCATTGAATTCGCGTGCCAGTTCGGGAAGCGCGTGATCCTCTACGCTGATGCGGGCCAGTTTCGCAACGTCGGCAGCCTTTTTCAGATCGATCGACATCAATGATCCCCCGGACGACGGCCCGCGCATACCGCCGGGAGGGGTGGTTTTCAAGGCGGTAAGCCCGAATGTCCAAACAAATTTGGATCATTTAAGGCACCCAATTGGCGAACGGTCACCGCTCTACTCGCATCCGCAATTGCCGCAGCAGGTCCATCTAGCCGTATCGCCATAGGTGCCTTTGGCATAGTTGCGGAATTGCGCTGGAATCACTTACTGGGTTCCGGTGACTCGATGTCAAAGCTGAGGGCAAACGGGTTAAGTTGGACTGAAGGCGACACATTGGCGCTGCCAAACCTCGAATGGCAGCAAAGCACGGCTATTCAATTGCCGATCCACTCAGATGCGCAATTGTCGACTGCCGCTCTTTGGAGCGCAGTGACAATGCCAAGACGCAAATTGTAGATTCTATGAGGTGAAACGGAAGCAGAACGATCCTTTCGGAGTTCTAGGCCAAAAGCTCCGAATTCCACCTTTTCGTAACAGATTTCCCTTTTCGGAATGCACCAGTAGTGAGAGGGATCAATGCTTGCCTCGACAACCTCCCGATCATCGGTTGCGCCGGAGACACCGAAGTAAATGTTGGAAGCGAACAGTTCCTCGCGAACGATTGTCGCCTCATTGGTCACTCGCTCAGTCGAGGCTTCCATTGGAGGCTGGAGGACCTTACCGACTGAGGCGATTATGAAGTTACCTTCCGGCGAGCATTCAACTTGTTCCACAGCCAGTGCACGCTCTCCTTTGATCATCGACTTCAGATCCGCATTAACAGCCCACGGATAGGGGGAAGACGGTGGGGATGCGGTTTGCTCAACCCAACCGCTAAAGTCTTCCAATTCCGATTGCGTTGAGCAGTCGCACGGCGGCGTAACCTCGGACGGCAATCGCCCAGCCTCCGGCACACATGACGAAAAACCTATCCAGAAAACGAGTAATCCCACAATCCTTGTCATGCGTCCCTACCTGCAATTGGAATCGCCTTGTAAACAATGCTGCCGAGATCGAAGCTAGAAGCTGAGCTTGGCCCATTCGTGTTGCCCAAGGAGCCTAATGTCTTACGTAGACTACGGGAACCCAAAGTGCCACAGTTAGATCCGCAATGGAGACGCAAAGGTCGCCTTGCTCACTCCTTCAGACGGCCACCGTTGTTGCTTTGAAGGACAGCGACATACTGGGCAAGCCACGTCATGCCCTGCAGCTTCAAAGGTGATAATGGCTGGCCATCCAAAATGGGCCGGGGCGCCTTTGCCTTGATTCGAGGCACCCAATCGGTGTGAATCCTGCCCACCAACGGCAGCCTTGCAGGAGACCGTGCTGCAATGCCTGCAGTAACTGGACTCCAGCGAATATGGAGCGTTTCGTTTTGCGCATCCGAATGCTCTGGGTAGCGCGTCTCAGCCGAGTCCTTGCCCAAGATGAGGAATTTCGCGAAATGGCCGGGGCTGCACTTCGGAATGGAATCGGGTAACGACTCAACACTCGTAAGCGTTTCGTTTTCGACGTCATTTCCAGACTGATTTGATCAGATGTTACGGGTGCCAGCCACAGCCCGAACAGGGCAACGACCTAGAATGGATAATACGCCTGCAATCAACCAAAACTAACATGAATCGTTCCTCTTGTGCGTCGAGGAGAAAACCGCCGAAACAGTTCAGCGCTATCCGTTCCAGAGCCAATCCGCATCCGCGTAACATAAGCGGTTAATTGCCTGCATCGCAGAAATATAGCCAACGAGCGAATAGACCACACGAGCCGACCTTCCGCGTGGTGTTGTCCCTTCAATGACCAACGAGTTTCCCATGACAAACTTCGTAAGCGAATCGTGAGAAATGCAGAATTCAGAGCTGCCGGGGCTGCAATACGTTGAAGGCCATAGCCCGCCATTCTCCCAATTGAGTTGGATAGCGCCTAGTCCTGTAACAATTCCACTCATAGACCAAGGAAGGTAGAGATCGGAACCATCAGGTTCATCGGAGCGATCCAAGCTGAAATGAGCACTGGATCCGAGTGGGGAGACACTGACGACCAATCGAGGTTTCCAGGGGCGCCATCCTGATAATGGGACGGCGGATTGTGCGACCGTCACCGCAGTACATTGACCAGACCTTTGGTAGATGGAAAAAGAGCCGCGACGCTCTACAAACCTTCCGTACTCGGAAAGATCCGGCTCCTGCATCCTTCCGTTCGCGGAAGCTGTAAAGTCAACAAGTGGGGCAACACCTCCCGACGCCCTGCCCCCGCGCCGATTCAACAATACATAGTATATGCCTGACGTGAGTGTCACTGAGATTCTTTCGTCCTGAGCGCCGATGATTTTGGATTTCGAGAGCTTGGAACCTGAGAAATTCTCCAATACGAATTCTACTTCTTCACCCATGGAAATCACATCCGCATGAAGCACCACCCTCTGTTCGCCGGATCCTCGGATCGTGAATCTGAAGTAATTGAACTCGTTCCTCAAGAATTCCACGCGTCTTTCTTCAACATGGTCGAGAATACCCAGATCTATTGCGCTTCGACGCGCCTGCGCCCGCAAAGCATCTTTGCTGGGCACAGTGCTTTCCGGCACCTCGGCTTGGTATACAATCTTGAACGCGGAAGTCTCTGACGGATCCTCCAGCCCCAAGGAGACGATATATGTTCCCGCCTCAAGTGTCTTTGAGAAGAATTCTGGCTGGGTTCCGGACCGCTTGTGGTTCGAGCTAATCACACGCCGCGCCCGTCCCGTCACTGCCATCGAAACATCAGCCTCGAGTCCGCTGAGTTCCAGCCGGACAGTGCGGGATTCTGTCAAACGGATGGGCAGGTATATCTTCTTGCGACCCGCTATCGTCCCTTCATAGGTTCGGTCAGGATATGCAGTACGAGAGATCGCGGACAGCGACTGCGGATATTCCATCAGAAACACGGAGTCGAAGGGTGCCTTCGCGCGCACGCGCACCTTATAGACAGACTGCGAGGGAGGTTTGGCCTCGATCTGCAGAAATCCCCTCATCCAGCGCGGCATGGCGAGCATAACCTTACCTGACCCCATTCCTGGCTCTACGGTTTCACGTTGAATGAGTTGTAGTCGGCGGTCGAGCAGAGTTACCGTTAGGCTAGTGTCAGCCTGAAGCTCAATCTCCATTCCTGCATGTCGACTGCTGTTGAAAACAGGATACGTATCAATGCTGTCGCCGCGTCCGACAAAACCCTCTCTTTGCATGACATTCCCATCGCTGAAGGAAAATGCCGAAGAAAGCGACAACGGATCCGGTCGTGCGATTCCGGTGTCGGGTGCCAGTGACCGGGTAGCTAGAGCACTGTATCGAATCTCCGATGACAGCTGCCCCGATCCAGAACGGACACGCAGCCAATAGTCTCCAGGAAGGAGGTTTCCTGTCTGAATTAGCGCCGCCGCTCCAGAGCTTGTGCCGAGAACTTCTTGACGGGAATTCACGATTTCGAAAATTAGACCTTGCCCACCGTCAATCTTGACCTGAATGCTTCCGTAATCCCTTAGCTTCATCAGGAACCAGTCGTTGGAGTCGTCTCGATCCAGTTCCTCGACAATTTTCAACGAATGTTGGCCTAGATTACCAATCGAGCGGGCATCGGACTGTGTATCGCCAGCTGTGTCGCCTGCCTGATCTGGCGCGACGTAGTTTCTTGCAAAGTCTTCAGTTAGTGAATCGTCACCAAGTCGCCGTGCGGCTCCGGCAATTGGCAGACCAACTGCCAAACGGATCCCAGTGCGTGGGAAATACTGGATATCGAGCATCCCGGTCGTGTCGTCGGTGCGGAACGCTGTTAGCTCAACCCTCCTAGATGCACGCAATGCGATGTGATCCAACCCGAAGTGACCACCTCGGGCGACATAGCCTCCTACGGCGCCGAAGCCATTCTCGGCCGTAAATGCATTGCCCATCAGTTCCTGCGCGTTGCCATAAATGTCATGAAATCCAAATAGTGGTTCACGTGAGCCGATGGGCAACACCACTGGCGGATCGTTTCCCGCATGAGCATAGGCCGCGATCGACTTGCCAGCCGGAAACTTCGGTAGATCGCGCTGGATATCTGGTTTTGCGAGCTGGCCAGATACAAGGTCACGTCCGCCGCGGGCTACAAACTCCCATTCATGTTCTCTGGGAAGACGCACAAAACCCGGCACGTCGCGGTTCGGGCCTAACGACTGAAGAATCTTACGGCAATCGTTTCGGTTAACACAGAAGAGATTGTAGACGTCAAGGAACTCCACGTAGTCACGATAGCTTAGAAATGTCAGCGGCTCGGCGAGTAGACGGTGCAGGCTGGCAGTCATCTTGTCGTAACAGGTTGAGCTACGGTCTAAATACCGGTCAAGTTCCAGATGCACGCGTGTTTCCTTTGTCCGTTGACGGAGGATCTGTAGGCCCTCCTGTAGGTTACCGCGGGCCATAACAGCAGCGTACTGTGCCTTGGTCACCTCATATTTTCCCATCAGTAGGCGGCTCTGTCCACGCCGGTCAGCGATTGAAGAACCAACACGTACCTCCAGTGGAGTTTCGTAGATGGTTGGTTGCGAGGCACCCATTGTGTAAGTTGTTCTCTCGTCACCATAAAGCCCCGTTGTCCCCAGCGGCACGGGTACAAAGACGAGCGATAGACCCAACGGCATCGGCAATATGAAGTCATCTGGAGTGGGACGTGGATTGAACCAGGCTGAAAAAGCTTCTTCCGTCATTTTCATATCCCGGCATGGTTCAGCAGACACCGCAGCGGGCAATGTCAGCACAAGCAAGGCGGCAACGAGACGCACCAGGCCCGAAAAGGCCCAAGCCATCATCCGTTCCTGAGGGCCGTCGCCGGGTCGATTCTCGTCGACGCGTGTGAAGCGGCCAAGGAGGCAAGGCAGGAACCGCCCAAGACAATCACCGTGGCAAGGCAAAAGTGCGTGACATATAGCCTGGAAAGTTGTCCGTCAAAATCAAGCTCCTCCGAAACCGCCCCGTTGAGAAGGGCGGCGATCAAGAAATAGGTCATCACCGATAGGAGGAAGCCCGCACTGGCGACAAAGACGGCCTGAACAACCGGAATCGCTGCGATCCGGCGCTTGGGCATTCCAATTAAGCGCAGCGTAGCGTATGCGACCCGTTTGCGCTGAACGTTGGCAAAGAAGCTTGCCGTGAGAATAGATAGCCCGCCTGCCAGAGCGACCGTAGCGACAACGACAACCAGAAGGTTGAGGCTCTCTTCAAGTCGCTGCAACTTGAGGATCTGGGACGATTTTGCCTTGACTGAAATACCTTCAGCCACAAATCTCTCCTCTAGCGAGGGTATGACGTCAATGTTCTCAGCCACAATTCGGAAGCCGCGAAAACCTGCATTGCGCTCAATGAACTGACGGTTCCTAGGGTCGAAATCCAAAAGGATCTGGTTGCCGCGATTCAGCAGACCCATTAGTGGTCCTAACACTATCGCGGTTTTTCCGTCGTGAAATCCGACGTGTCGCAAGGGAAAGTCAATCAATTTGGTGCTGGCACCTTCAGGATAGGTCACTCGTACCTCAATCCTGACAGGTTCTCCTGCGGCTTCCCATGCCGAACGCACACCCTCAGGCAGAATTATGCGGTCGTTTAGCACGTATCCGTTGCCGTGGCTGACAAAATCGGGAAGCATAGTGCTGCTGTCGCCAGACGTGGCACCCTCAGGAATTGTCGATAATGACAGAGTATGGTCCAATAGCTGAGCCTCCCTAGGCAACGAGAGGCCGACAGCATGGGCCGCTGAATTGGAAAGAACCAAATTGGCTTCATCCACGTCGCGGTCCGTATAGTAAGACGAACCCGGATCCAGCAACAACAGCGTCTTCGCATCTGGAATGGTGAGCGAACCCGCCCCGATCAACGCCGCGACCTGAACAGGTTTGACGGTTTCAGACCTGACAGCACCAACACGCACCCTCAATTCGGTTTCCAGCGTTGCGCCAAGTTGGTTCGGCGCGATCACAAGCATTCGCTGAAATGATGGTCTCGGCTCAGCATTGACGCCGGCCCAGCCACGCTCGGGAACAGCAATGCCGGCCCGGTAGGCTTCGACCTGCTGCTCAACAATCGGTGCCGCAAGTATCGTCGGGACATCCGCCGCATCAGTTGGCACCCAGCCTGAGACCTTTACATCGAAGCGCACCGAGGAGCGCTCGTCATTGACAATACGGGTGACACCGAGCGTCAGCGGGTCGCCTATCTCTAGACCAGCCTTATCCAGCAAAGCCTTGGTTAACACTACCCCATCTCCAGCAGGTGGCTTACCAGTTATCCGCTTCAAGAAGGGATCGCCCGCTGTGGACGGCAACAGCCGCGGACTGTCCCTATAGATCCCAGATCTGCCACTCGCCCGCATCGCAACTTCACGAGGATTCATCATCACGGTAGGCACCACGTATTCGATACCATCCCATCCTGTGATCCGATCAAAAAGTTCTTGTGGCCGCAGGTCCGCCGAACCTGGGCGAATTTCGCGAAAGCTCGGATCTTCGATGAATTGCTGGCGCAGGCTGTCGATGAAGCCCACCTTCACGGAAGTCAACAGCAGGATCGGTGCCAGTACAGCTACTACAGAAAAGACTAAGCACATGGTAATCAGGGGCTCGTGCATGAGATCTCGTAGAGCCAATTGACAAGTCACGAACAATCCCCTGCCCGGCAGCATCGCTTTCCCAGTTTTCGCACCAAGCGAGGTGGCCCTCGAGAGTACAGTCATGGCAGGCTCCTTGACTGCAGACGCGATATCGTGTGCCCTTCAGCCACTGCTTCAGGCTTCAGCATCAGCACCTCGTCAGAGTGGCATTCGATCAGTTCAAGGTCATGAGAGACCATTAGAACAGTCGAGCCACGTGACTTGGCGAGCGCCTTTAGTTCTTCGACAATGATGTCGGCCATCATCTCATCCACCGACGCAGTCGGCTCATCAGCCAGTATAACCGTCGGCGCGAGGCTGAGCGCACGGAGGACTGACACTCGCTGACGTTGCCCTCCCGAGAGTTCGGAGGGAAACTTGTCCATATGATCAACCATATCAAGGACATCCGCCAAAGCTTCAGTTTCACTCGGTGAAGCAACCATGCCCGCCAACCGCCCTGGCAGATCGAGATTCTGCCGCACGGTCAGAAACTCGAACAACCCACCTGATTGAAGCACATATCCAAAGAACTCCAGCCGAACACGGGAAATTCCCAAGTCATCGCCACGTGCAAGCAGTTCCGCAACATCGACAGTGCCCCGATTTCCAGTGACTGTGAATGTCTCAATGGATGTAGGCATCGAAACCATGGCAAGTATGTCAAGCATGGTACTCTTGCCACTGCCGGACTTACCAACCAGGCCGTAAAACCGGCCGCGCTGCAACGAGAGCTCCGACGCGTAGAGGTCAAACTGGTGTGTATTTGATTGCAGGCTCTTCTTGAGCTGAGTGACTGCAAGAACTGGTTTCATAGGGTTTCAAGGAAGATTTTCCAGATCAAGCATGTAGATCTTTTCGTCGACCCTTGCCTGCTCGTTCAACGCCACCCAACCATCCGGGCGGTTAAGAGCCTCGTCGTAAAGGTCGACCAGCGCATTTAGATCCGCCTCGTAACGTGACCGATCATCAGGCGACGCCTGGACGAAATCCTCTTTCGACAAAGTCAAGAACTGCGATTTGTACGGCAACGCGTTTATCCAAAGGGGTAGATTGGGAGAGTTGGAGAACTGGTCGGCGAGTCCGATGGCGAAATCATAGGAGGATGTACCGCTCGCCCCCTGAATCCCGCCGAAGAAATCGACCGAAGTTGTCGATCCGGCATTGAGTTCGGAAATGAGCCCGCGCACCAAGTCCTGCAGTTCTTCCATGTCCTTGCGAGTGAGCATAATTTTGAGATCAAACGATTTTTTCGAATAATCCGTTAAGTCCCGGTCGAGTGCCCACGCGACGATATTGGACGGAGGTTGCGAATCATCTCCAAGGTAGTCGACAAAGGCAGCACGGACAGCCCTCAGTACTGCGCTCGTCGTCAAATCGTCGTCCGGAATGGCGTCCGACATAATTGAGGTGAAGCTTCCATCCGAGATCGCAGTGGTCACCTTTTCAATTACCGTGCGCATCGAATGTTCAAGCGCATCTGCGTTTCCACCTGAGGCAGCTGAGAAAGCACGTCCACTATCATCGCTGCCCGCCGCCAACGTTTCAAACTGCGGTTTCGCTATGGCAAAGTCGTCGCCAGATTCCGGGCCGATATAGATGGAGGCGATGTAGATATCAGCCTGATCCGCCATCTCACGAATCGACAGTTCGTCAAGCCCAGTGGTGTTCTTTTCATGTTCCAGTGGATGGCTGGGCGCATCGCCGATCAGAATAATCAAGCGTGCCATGTCTTCTGACCATGCCGAATTTATCGCCGTCTCCAACCCGGCGAACACTTCTTCAGCCGAGTCACCGGAACCCACGGTTGCTTCAGCAATCGCCGGCGTACCTTCTGAACCGGAACTGCCGGACTTGAGCAACTCGGAGAATTCGACCGGTGTCAACAGTTCCGGCGTAAAGTTGTTGGAAACGAATTCGATACCCGGAGATGAGGCTATTTCGTCTCGATAACCCACAAGGCCAAAGCGGATCTGACCGGATCCCATTTTGTGCGCCAGCGCTTGCGTGCTCTCGCGCACGGCACTGCGAACAGCGTCAATATATGGCCCCATGGAGGCTGTCATGTCGATGACATAAACCACTTCCATCGCAAGCTGCGACACGCCGCCACCTTGCTGATTCCGAAAACAGTCGGCAGCCCCTCGGTCACGGATGTCACAAGCGTCACTCTGAGCCGAGCGCGCCTGATCAGTGAGGGCAGCTAGCTGCACACCGCGTAGATCATACCCGACACCCAGACTGGATAGATCCATATGTGATAGGATCGGCATCAAATAGAAGGTCTGGTCAATGTCGACCCAACCAGCGCCTTCGCGGGAGATAACGCCTTCCGGGACATCGTCGCCCGACATCACGCGATCAACAAATTCTTCCGGATCCTGCTGAGCCGTCTCAAAGTCCTCAATTGCATAGTCGAGGCTATCAGCGGTGCTGAACATCACTACTGGCTTGCGTTCCGAGGGACCGGGATTGGTGAAGGCTAACGCCAATGCCTGTTTCCAAGGCACCACATCATCGGCCCTCATCCAACCTTCCGCCGCATCAAGGGATGCCCCGACCCTGAACCATCCTGTCGCACTGAAATTCTCATCGTAGGAGACGTCGTCCATTTCGTATGCGTAAAGAACTTCGAAGGGCGGGACATTGCTGCGCACCTGAGCCGAACTTTCATCCCGTTCGAAATAGATGTTCGATTGTGGCTTGACCAACAGACGAAGCGGAAATCCTGTTGTCGTCACAAGACAGAAATCAGTGTGCGAAGCCTGACAATCGGCTTCAGTCGCCAAGTCGGCCCGTACTGGCCCACAAACTGTAGCGACCAAGAGGGCAGTGGCCAGCGGCAGGCGGATCTTGCTCATTTCCACTTCTCCAATGTAGCGGCCCCATAGCGAAATTCCGACAAAGCTCTGAGAACCGCAAGTCTGAACGAGGACGTATGGTGGTATAACGCACATACATAGATGCTTTTTGGTGCACAATATGCATAGCCCGGTGAAATTCAGAATTGGCTGGTTCGTCGTGAATGCACCGATTTTCGTCCTGGACCGATCCTTTTTCGTTGCTTCGATGATGGTTGTCTTCCCGACTGGCGCTATGTCAAGGGATGATCGGGCTGGAAGGCTCTCGGGACGTTCATCTCAGAGTATGCCCTCAAGACGCAAACGAAGTCAGCGGCAATCTTTCCAATGGAGCTTTGCGGATACGTGCTGACTACATAAGGAATGTTGTCGGCGATACGAGTGGAGTGTGAGGCCCGCTTCGATGCCAACCATTTGTGGATCGGGATCGGTGCTACGGCTTACCTCCGTTATGAAATGGTGCTGCTGCAAGATCCGGAGTTTCACTCTCTTTAAGGTAGAATTGGGGAGGGGCAAATTCACATGCCAATCCCCCTATTGGACAAAGATCCTTATTCATCAATAGGCTAAGCTACATCAATGAATAAAAAGCTGCACTGCAGGATCAACGAAGTTAACTCATTCGGCGGGATCCGATGGCGCAACCTAGGTTGCGGCTTGAGCAAGGTGAGTGCAAGAATTATTGGAGATAGAAAACCGTCGAATTGAGGCAGGATCGTCTTTCATTCACGTGAGCAAAGCAAAGGCACTTATACCAAACCAAATTAATAATGTGCCCAGAACAAAGATTGAACATCATGCTGTGTGACACAGCAACATTCCGCGTGTGATCGGTGCCGCCGTCCTGTATCCTGTGTCTGTGAAACATGCAGAAGGAGAACGGCATGCCAGCGAAAGTCATGGTCCGGCGCACCGACCACACACCCGGTCAGTTACGCGAACCGGCCCGGAAACACAGGTTCCGCGACCGCCGCCGCCGGATGCGCGCGATCGCCCTGGTCATGGAGGACGGTCTGTCCAGGACCGGGGTGGCCTCCGGCGCGGGCGTCGACGCCCGGACGCTCCGCGACCGGGTCGTCCGGTACAACGCCGACGGCCTGGACGGCCTGCGGGACGCCGCCCGGCCGGGGGCTCCGCCGAAGCCGGGAAGCGGGCAGGCCGGGGAGGTCAGGTCGTGGCTGGATGGGGGGCCGGACCCCGACGCGGGTGGGCCGTCGCGCTGGACCGTCGCCGACGTCCGGAAGCGGATCGCGGACAGCTTCGGGGTGGGGTGCACGCTGGAGGGCGCGCGCCGGCTGGTGCGGAGGCTGGGCTTCCGGCACATGTCCCCGCGGCCCGTCCACCCGAGGGCGGACCCCGCCGCCCGGGAGGGATTCCGCAGGGATTTCAGCAGGTTGGCCCGTAAGGCGGTGCCCGGCGGGGTGGCCCCGGAGGATGTACTGGTGTATTTCCAGGACGGGGCGCGCGTCGGGCGGAAGGGCATGCTGTCGAGGGTGTGGGCGCGGAAAGGGACGCGCCCGCGCATCGTGCGGGACCACCGGTACGGATACGTGTACCTGTTCTCCGCCGCCTGCCCCGCGACGGGCGACGCGGTCGGGCATGTCTGCGGCAGGGCCAGCACCGCGGAGACGGACCGGCACCTCCGGGAGATCGGGGAGCGGGTCCCCGCCGGGAAGCACGCCCTGGTGGTCCTGGACGGGGCGGGCCGGCACCGGTCGAAGGACCTGGAGATACCGGACAGCGTCTCCCTGCCCAGGCTGCCGCCCTACAGCCCGGAGCTCAATCCGGTGGAGACGGTGTTCTCGGTGCCGAGCACCGGCACTTCGCCAACCGGGTGTTCGAAAGCGCGGAACACGTCCGGGAGGTGGTCGAGCACGTCTGGGACGCCTTCATCCGCCGGAAGGGGGAGGTCACGCGGATCACCGCGAGGGAATGGGCGGTGCCGTGAGATCCGGGGCGCCTGTCGGAGATTATTTATTTGGTTTGGTATTAGGGCCTGTTGACAGTCATGTTGCGGCCACCACGCCGGCAACGAGATAAATCCCCGCCGCGAAGCTCGCGTCGGTCTTGTCGTACCGCGTCGCGATCGCACGGAACTCCTTGATTCTCGCGAAAAAGTTCTCGACCTGATGCCGCCACTTGTACATCTCCCGGTCGTGCTCCCGGGGCTCCGCCCGGTTCCGCTTCGACGGGACCACCGGCACGGCGCCGCGTCTCTCCACCTCCCCGGGCAGCCAGTCCGCGTCGAACGCCCTGTCCCCGACCAGGGCCCCGAACGGAAGATCCTCAGGAAGCGCCGGCACCCCCGCGAGGTCGTGCGCCTGCCCGGGAAGGATCACGAAGCGGATCAGATACCCGAGCGCGTCCACGGCCGCCAGGATCCTGCTCGTCAGGCCGCCCCGGGAGCGGCCGATCCCCTGGCGGCAGGTCCCCCTTTTGCGCCCGCCGCCTTCTGGTGCGCCTGGACGACCGTGCCGTCGACGAACACCCATTCGAGGTCGAACTCCTCCGACAAGGCGTTGAAAGCACGTTCGAAAACGCCTGAAAGCGCCCAGCGGCGGAACCGCCTGGACACGCTGTTCCAGTTGCCGAAGCGCTCCGGAAGATCGCGCCAGGGCGATCCCGTGCGGAACCGCACGGGCACCGCCTCCACGAAGAGACGGTTGTCCGCCGCGGTGCCTCCGGGGTCGGACGCCTTGCCCGGCAGCATGGTCTCGATCCGCGCCCACATGGCGTCGGTCAGTACTGTTCTGTCTGCATTCATCGTTCTGCTCGCCAATGTTCATGTCGCCTGTGCCGCCGTTCCGGCGGTCATTGGGGCAGAACATGGCATCAAACCGAACGAATCGCAACACAACTGTCAACAGGCCCTAGATTGTGGGCAGGCCAAACGTGGTCTGGGACCGATACGTCACTTCTCGGTGAGCTTGAGTTCGATGCGGCGGTTCTGTGCCCGGGCCTCCGGCGTCGTCCCCGGGTTGGCCGGATGGTACTGGCCGAAGCCGGCCGCGGCCAGCCTGCCGGGCGGGAAGCCCAGCTCCCCGGTCATGAACCGCACCACCGACAGCGCCCGCGCCTGGCTGAGCTCCCAGTTGTCGCGGTAGGCCAGGCCCCGCCGCCGGAAGGGGACGTCGTCGGTGTGCCCGTCGATCCGGACCACCCAGTCGATCCCGGGCGGGATGCCCTCCGCCACGTCGCGCAGGATCCCCGCCACCCGCCCGACCTGCGCCCTGCCCTCGGGCGAGAGCTCCGCCTCGGCCGTCTCGAAGAGGACCTCGGAGGAGAACACGAACCGGTCCCCCTCGATCCTGACGCCCTCCCGGTCCTCCAGCACCTTGCGCAGCTCGCCGAAGAACTCGGACCGGTAGGCCTGCAGCTGCCGCGCCTCCTCCTCGAGCCGCCGGCGCTCGGCCTCCTCCATCTCCGCCCGGAGCCTCTGCTCCGTGGCCACCCTGGCCAGGGCGGCGTTCAGCCGCTGGCCGAGGGACTCGATCCGCACCCGCGACTCCGCGTCCCTCCCCTCGGAGACGTCGAGCATCGCCTGCAGCCGCCCGATCTCGTCCGACAGCCTCCCGACCTGCAGCCGGAGGGCCTCCGCCCTGCGCTGGCTCTCCACCGACAGCGCCCTCTCCCCGGCGAGGCGGCTCTCGGCGGCGGCGAGCAGGGCCGCCTGCCGCTCCCCCTCGTCGAGCGACCGCCCCAGCCGCGCCTCCAGATCGGCCCCGGCGGCCCGTGCCGCCGCCAGCAGGGTCAGCGCGCGCTCGGCCTCCTTCCGGCGCTCCTCGAGCGCCAGCGCCAGCGCCGACAGCTCGGCCTCCGACCCCGCCAGCCGCTCCCGGAGCGCCTGCGCGGCGGCGACCTCGGCCAGCCGCGCGGCCTCCTCCTCGGAGAGCCTGTCCTCGGTGTCCTCAAGCTGTTTTCTCAGAGCCTCCGCCGCCGCCTCCTGGACCAAACGTTCGGCTTCCCCTTCCGACAGCCTCTCCTCGGCGCCCTCCAGCCGCTCACGGAGCGCCAGCGCCGCGGCCTCCCCGGCCAGCCTCGCGGCCTCCTCCCCGGAGAGCCTGTCCTCGGTGTCCTCAAGCTGTTTCCTCAGAGCCTCCGCCGCCGCCTCCTGGACCAAACGTTCGGCCTCCTGCTCCGACAGCCTCGCCTCGGCGTCCTGCAGCCGCTCACGGAGCGCCAGCGCCGCGGCCTCCCCGGCCAGCCTCGCGGCCTCCTCCCCGGAGAGCCTGTCCTCGGTGTCCTCAAGCTGTTTCCTCAGAGCCTCTGCAGCGGTCATCTGAGCAAGCTGTTGGGCTTCCTGTTCCGATAGCATGGTCTGTGCGCTGTCCAGTTCCTCACGCAGGATCCGCGAAATGGCCATTTCCGCCAGTTTCGCCCGCTCCTCCTCGGAGAGTCTTATCTCCGTGTCCTCGAGCCGCTCCCGCAGAGCCGATGCCGCCGCATCCTGTTCCGACAATCTGGTCTCTGTGTTCTCCAGTTGTTCACGGAGCGCCCGAACGGTGGCCATTTCCGCCAGTTTCGCCCGCTCCTCCTCGGTAAGCCTTGACTCCACACTCTCGAGTTGTTCGCGAAGCGTCCGTACCTTTGCGACCTCGGCCAGTTTCGCGGTCTCCTGCTCGGAGAGCCTTCCCTCCGTGTTCTTTAGCTGTTCCCGGAGTGAGTCCGCTACAGCCGCCTGAGCGAGCCTCGCGGATTCCTCTTCGGTTAGCCGTTGCTCCGTATCTTCAAGCAACCCAAGCAACGCATTGGCTCTAGTGGCTTCCGACTGCCGCGCCTTTGTCTCCTCGGAGAGCCTGTCCTCGGTGTCCTCGAGTCTCCGGAGGAGTTCGAGAGCTACTCCAAATATCTCCCGCGTAATCCGTTCAGCCTCTCCCTCGGAGAATTGCTCATTCGCGCCAACAGCGCGTTCCAACAGTGCCTGTATATTCGTCGCTGCCTCGAGCCTAGATTGCATATCTCCGAGTTGACCCCGGAGATCCGTTATAACCGTCTCCAGTTCACGCCTTAAGTTGACTTCGTCAGCAAGTCTTGCCTCTGAATTTTCAAGGCGTTCTTGCAGCGCTTGGGCAGCCGACGCCTCGGTTCGCTGGCGACTTTCTACGACCTTACGCAGTAAGACAAGCGCTTCCCTACGTGTCTCAGCGAGTACCCTGACCAAGTCTTCATCGTAGAAGGCAATTTTGGCTTCAATATCTGCTATCTGACGATTTAGAGCTTCAATCTCGGAATCGTGTGATGACCTGCCTTGAGCCAACGCCAACACGGGCAAGCTCGAAACAATGACTAGAGAAATCGTGAAGCCGCGAAGCCCTTGCAAAACACTCATCCCTTCAGTGAAGCATGACATATTGTGCTTGTCTTGTGCTACTGAACAAGATTGCTGCCGAATACCCTTCAACCCGCAGTTCAATCCCATTCTATTGCCATCCCTACACCATGACTTAACCGGATTGTAACCAATTGTTACCTCCTGTTGCGGCCACGTGCAAGAGATAGCCGGGTCAACCTGCGCCAGAAGCCAATCCAAGTTTCCCTATTGCGGCAACAGTCCCACAAGCAATCAAAATCCCGAGCCATCGTCTTCGGGTACAAACCCGGCGGACGGACAAATCTCCGCTCGCAGCATGTCTTCGAGCTCGCCCCGCCGGTCTAGGAAGGCCAGTTTGCAGGCTTCTGGCAGCAACAATGCCGTCAACCCCGGAAGGACGCGCGAAACCGAAACTGGAATCGGCCCGTGCGACGCCTGCAGGTTAACGATGTCCACGGACGAAAGACGTCCCTTCCCATCAATGATGCCACACCACATTTCCAGAATGCCGAGCCGTGCATATTTGGTCGGCTTCTCCGGATCTGCATACGTGTCGTCGACCTCCACGACGAGATCCGGCGGACTCGCCTCGGCGAACGCCTGCCCCAGTTCAGGATCTTCCTCCCAGTCCCTCCGAAACGCGGTAGCCGTCTCGCCAATGTAAAATGACGCATCAGGTTCATGTCCCGTTCCCGATGGATCCTCGGGCCGCTTCCAACGGGTGCCGCCGAGCCTTTGCGGGTCCGCCCCAAGAATCCGTCCGGCCAGGACGACCACATCTTCTATGCTGCGGCTCATGCCCTCATGGGAAACCGACGGGCTCATCCATGAGACGATGCCTGAGAGCGCGTCGATGGATACGCGTCGGCCCATCAGGTTCCAGTCCAGCTTGGCCAAACGGGCGGTAAGGTCCGGGGCGGACTTCAGGGTCCAGTTCCGCGAACCGGTCCGACCCTTAACCGGTACGTCAATGACAAATTGATCGTTCATTTCTCAAGGCTTACACGGGAAAGGGTTTCATTCAAGACGTGGCAATTCAGTTTTCCGATAGCTTTGACTCATCGTAACTGCTTTGCGCCAACCCCGTTCCACTCCTCCCCTTGGGTTCTTGAGCAAAAACACCTTTAACTCATTGCTTCCAAGCTACTTCCGAATATCATGACACAGGCTCTCCTGAACCAAACGGCTAGGACCGGATTTCGCTCCCAGGACAGAGGCTGCGCGTGCGGTTGGTGCTGGTTCCGTGAAAGTCCAGAATCCGGGTTTGATTCACGACATGGAAGTTCAACGGTGGAACTCGCTAGAATCTCAGATAGTGCGAAGGCGAAGGCCTGAACGACAGAATTCCCGGGTGCGGCCTGGCAGCGGGAACAGCATGCTGTCGGCCGCCACCACGCCGACACCGGTTCAGGAACGAGCCGTCACGCCTCCGGAGTCAGTCCGGCCCAAGGCACTCCCATAACGATGCTATGCTAACCGTTGGCCGCTTGGTCGGAAAACCCCTGCAAATTGGCGGGATGGTCGTGGAATCCTGCTCCCACTCTCCCTTAGGTTCCAACTCAAGATAGTTTGACCAATCGAATCCAGACGATGTGCCACGGTCACGATGGTATCAGTTGGGCTCTGCCTCAATCGGCTGAACCACTCCTTGATTGTACCACGCAAGTCGTAGGCAAGGCTCCTGCCCGCAGGGTTTCCCTAAAGAACCCTACAGGCAGGATATATGAGCGACGTCAACCCATTGAGCCGCCATCCTCACGTGTGATGGACAAGATAACCGAACGCGGCACGGATTCTCCACCACCCGGGAAGTGCGAATTCCCGCGCTCGCCCGGATGTTGAACGCCAACGAACATCGTCCTGCGATCAGGAGACCAGGCCATTCCAGTGATTTCCGCTTCGTTCGGCCCGACCAGGAAGCGCCGAATCTCACCGGTCGCAGTGTCACCTACAAGCATCTGGTTGTTTCCGTGGCCCTCAAAGTCACCTTCGTTGGAGTAATTTCCATCGGTCTGGATCCAGAGAAGCCCACGCTGGTCGAACATCATGCCATCCGGTGAATTGAACATGTTTCCGGCGTTTATGTTGGCGGAACCCGCATTCTCGTCCGAATGAACGGTCGGATTGCCCGCGAGGGCGAACAGATCCCAGGTGAATGTGTCAGCGGCATGATCCTCACCGTCAGGCCTCCATCGAAGAATCTGACCGTAGACGTTTGCCTCACGGGGATTTGGTCCTTCAGCCGGGGTAGGATCACCGCCTGCGTTCGGCTTCAGGCCGCGATTCTTGTTATTGGTGAGGGCGACGTAGGATTCTGCCTGAATGGGATTTGACGCCACCCATTCAGGACGATCCATGGTCGTCGCACCAAGTAGCGATCCTGCCATTCTCGTGTTGACTGCAATCTCATCAGCGGTCATGCCAGTCGTTTCCGGGGTCATCGCCATCCACGTTCCGGTTTGATCCTCCGAAAACCTCGCGACATAGAGCGTCCCGGACTCGAGAAGAGCGGAGTTGTCGCCTCCTTCTTCGTAACGATGCTCCGATACGAAGCGGTACAGGAATTCGCCGCGCTCATCATCGCCCATATAGACCACCACGCGACCATCAGCGGCCACCACCAAATCCGCGTTCTCGTGCTTGAACCTGCCAAGTGCGGTGCGCTTCTTCGGGGTCGAGGAAGGATCAAACGGGTCGATCTCCACGATGTATCCCGCCCGGTTCGATTCATTTGGATGCCGGGAGATGTCAAACCGTTCGTCAACATTCGCCCAACCGTAGCCCCAATCTGTCAGGTTGATGCCATAACGCTGCATCGAAGGTGACCGCTCGTAATCGGGATCTGACGAGGAGAAATAGCCGTTGAAGTTCTCCTCACAGGCCAGATATGTGCCCCACGGGGTCTGTCCATTGCCACAGTTGTTCCAGGTTCCCTTGGAAAGCACGCCCATCGGGTCGGCAGATGTCATGAGTAGATCTGAACCAGCGGCCGGACCGGTGATCTCCATTTCGGTCTCTGGTGTGATTCGCCGATTCAAGGGGCTGTCCTTTACGACCGACCAGCCATTGCCGTCCTGCGTGATTTCAAACACAGATACACCGTGAGCCAGCAATCCTTTCTGGATATCGTCGTCGTTCGCCGGAGTGCCCTCAGCGCGGTTTCCCCAGATGATACTGCGGTTGGTGTACTCGTTGTTGACTGCGAAGACTGTGCGACCATCGGAATGGAATACAGCCATGCCATCGTTGTTGTCGCCGAACGCACGACCCTGACTGGCCGCCGTTCCACGTGTGCCATGGTCAAATTCAGGTGCATCAGACCAGAGGGGGTCCCCCCATCTGATGAGTGTTTCCCATCTATAGCCGTCGGGAACCACGATGGTGTCCGAGGTTCCGGCAGGAATCTGCTCGAAACCAAAGTGGTCTGTAGCAGCTTCCGCTCGGGTAGTCAGAGACGTCGTTCCCAGCAGAAAGCTGCCGATCCCGAACGTAATGGCACCGCCAAGAACCCCGCGGCGGCTGATCGCTCCTTCGATCACGCGATCAAGATCAGTCTGCTCGTGTCGAGGCGAGTGGATTTCGTCGTATTCGTCGAAACTTAGGTTGGTGTCAGACATTTGGGGAACCTTTCCTGTTCGTATCTATCCAGCTTGGCGGGAAACCCCGCCCAAAACACAGTTAGCATTTCCCTGTTTTAGGGATTCGAAGGATTCATGTCAATTCAGTGAAAAGGCTTATCCCTTTGACCAAGGTGGGTCAACATTTTGTGCCAGAGGGGCTTGACATGCGATTCCGTTCGCCTTATGTTCCTGCCATGGCAAGCCGATGGAAAGACGACCGCCCCATGTCCCGGCAGGAGTTCGAGAGGCTCTTCCCGGACGACGATGCCTGCGCGCGGCACCTCGCGGAGCTGCGCTGGGGCAAGGGGTTCACGTGCCCGGCCTGCGGCGGCACGAAAGGCTGGGAGCTGAAAGGCGACCGCCGCCGGAGGGAGTGCGCGGACTGCGGGCGGCAGACCTCGGTGACGGCGGGCACCGTCATGCACCGCTCCCACCTGCCGCTCAGGACCTGGTTCCTGGCGGCCCACCTCATGGCCACGCACTCCAACGGCATCTCCGCGCTGCAGCTCCAGGCCCAGCTGGGCATCGGGAGCTACAAAAGCGCCTGGCTGCTTCTACAGAAGCTGCGCCGGGCGATGGTGGATCCGGAGCGCAGCCCGCTGCAGGGGATCGCGGAGGTGGACGAGGCGTCGGTGCCCTGCCGGGACGGCGGCGCGGAAAAGGGCGTTGCCGGCCGGGGCCGCAGCGCGGCGGGCAGGATCCCCATCGCGGGGGCGGTGGAGCTGTCGGAGGACGGCAGACCACGCCGCATCCGGCTGGAGACGGTCGGGGACTATGGCGGGGCGACGCTCCGCGGCTTCATCGCCGGGGCGGTCGCGCCGGGCGCGTGGGTCGTCACCGACGGCTGGAGCGGATACACCGGGCTGCCGGACAACCCCCGGGAGCGGAGGTTGGTCGGCGACCGCCCGGCCCACGGGGTCCTGCGGTGGATCCACCGGGTGTTCTCCAACCTGAAGCGCTGGGCCATGGGCGTGTACCACGGGCTGCGCAGGAAGCACGTCCAGCGGTACCTCGACGAATTCGTCTTCCGGTGGAACCGGCGGCGCCACCGGCGGACCTCGTTCGACCGTCTCCTGGGCCTCGGGCTCGGGATGCCGCCCGCCACCTACCGCGACCTCACCGACGGAACCGCCTGAAGTCCGCCGACCCGCGCCCGGACTCCGTCCGAACCCCCTCCGCCGACCCGGAATCCCACCGAAACAGCGCATCCAGGCCCCCGACGGGCCGCCGCACAGCGTCGGCGGCCGGGATCCCGCCGGAATCCGGGCGGACCGCCGGCACAACATGTTGCGGTGCCGTAGTCAAAGGGATAAGCCTTTCAGTGAATTCGAAACGAACGCATCGCCGTGACTGCGGGCGAGGTTGCCAGACACCTTTCTCCGGCCAGACTCTGTTGCAATGGCTGTGTCAAGCGACACTTGATCAGAGTCCGGCGGCACCAAGGTATTCGATCCGGAATGCACTCGCGGGCGCTGACGAAACCGGCATCATCGGCGTTGCTGCGCGCCGGAACCGCAACGGATGGATCCTCGACTTCATTTCGAAACGCCTGTGGGTTCGCCCGGCCCTATCAGGAGGACCCGGTATTCCAGCTCGCGACATCAACATAGGAAATGCCGTCGACCCGGCGCGAGGCAGGGCAGACCAGCGCATTGATGGAAGTGCTGTTCCGCCACCCGAAACCTACGGACGACTGTGTTCACTCTTTCGGTAAGAGAACGTGACGCAGAGGTTCCAACCCCAATGCGTCCGATTCATGGGCTTCTATCCTTCACCGGTGACGGCAAGATTACAGGTGCTCCGCTCTCCTGCCTCTTTGGATTCCATCATAAATCTCGAGATAGCGGCCTACACGACCGAAGCCCGAATCCGGGACTCTACCCTTCCTGATGCGGTCCAGACTGAAGGCATTGCCACTTGGTTCATCACCGCTGTCGTGTCCCCCATATTTTTTCCACCTGTCCCCCATATTTTTTCCACTGGCCATTTTTCCAACCCGTTGATTTTACGAAATAAAAAATATGGGCCACTTGACCGGCCCCGCACCGGGAACCGCCCAGGTTTTTCCACAGAAAACCGCTGTTTTTCCACAGCTTTCCGACGGGATCCGTCCGTCCGGCGGCATGATCCAGACCGGAACGCGTCGGTTTCCGGCGAATCACCCTGGGAAATGACCCCGGAGAGGAGGCCTAGGCCAAATCAGTCCCGTCCCCGACAGCCTCTTGAGAATGTCATGGGATTCGGCCATGAATACCATGTCGGCACGCGAAGCAAAGAATGGTTTCGGCCTGATGATAGACACCGTGCGCGTAGCACCTGTGCTGATCGAAAAGCATGGCCGCGGCGTCGTGGTCATCATGTCGGTAGAAAAATATGGGCGGCTGTCCCTGCTAGGGGATGGTGCAGCAAACGCCAAGGGGGAAGTCGTGGAGGTATCAAAACGTGTCTAGAGAACCGCTTGTACACGGCAGCATTTATCTACCTGCAAAGAACAAGAGGGAGATGCGCTGCGCGACCACTACTGACCGTCACAAGCTGCTGGCCTTGATGGCAGGTCACCATTCATGAATCTGATTAAGTCAAAAAAGCGCGTTGCCGATCATGGCGAAGTATTCACGCCCACCTGGATAGTGGAGGCGATGCTGGACCTTGTTGAGGGTGAGACAGAACGGATCGACGCCCGTTTTTTTGAACCCGCCTGCGGCAGCGGCAACTTCCTCGTGCCAGTGCTTCAACGCAAGTTGGCGGCGGTAGAATTGAAGTTCGGGAAGTCCGACTTCAACAAGCGGCATTACGCGCTCCTCGGCCTGATGTGTTCCTACGGGATCGAGCTTCTGGCCGACAACATCGAGGAGTGCCGCGCGAACATGCTTGAAGTCTTCTCGGACTACCTAAAGCTCTCGCCCGGGGATGACCTTCGTCGCGGTGCGCACCACGTGCTGGGCGCGAACCTAGTGCATGGCGATGCGTTGACGATGAAGACAGATAAGGGGGGGCCCATCACGTTCGCCGAATGGGGCTACATCGGCAAAGGGAAGTTTCAGCGCCGCGATTTCCGGCTGGACGTGCTGACGGGTGCGTCCGCATTCAACGCCGAAAGATCACTGTTTGCGGGTCTTGGCAGCCATGAGATATTCACGCCTTCCAGGACTTATGCTCCGATGACGATCAAGGACCTGGCAGACCAAAGCGGCCTTGCGCCAGAGGTTGCCGCATGAGCAAGGCCGCCTTCGCACTGCGCGGGCGGAACCCGGATGTTCTGTCCTGCATTGCCAATCTGTCGAACGATGAGGTGTTCACTCCGCCCGAGTTCGCCAACCGGATGCTCGACACGCTGGAAGAGGCTTGGGCCGCAGACAATGACGGAGCGAGCCTCTGGGCAAACCCGGATGCGACGTTTCTTGATCCCTGCACCAAGTCGGGGGTGTTTCTGCGGGAGATCACAAAGCGCCTGATTGACGGCCTGAAGCCACAGATGCCCGACCTGCAAGCGCGGGTGGATCACATCCTGACGCGACAGGTCTTCGGCATCGGTATCACCGAGTTGACCGCCATGCTGGCGCGGCGGTCGCTCTACTGTTCAAAGCACGCGAACGGCCCGCATTCGATCACGAAGGGTTTCGACTCTGAGGCGGGCAATATCTGGTTCGAGCGGGTGGAACATAGCTGGGACAACAAGGGCAAGTGCATCTATTGCGGGGCCAGCCGATCGACACTGGACCGAGGCGATGACAGGGAAAGCTACGCCTATGCGTTCATTCACACAGAGAATATTCAGGAGCGCATATCCGCGCTGTTTGGAGGCGATATGCACTTCGACGTAGTTATCGGAAACCCCCCCTATCAATTGGACGACGGCGGGCATGGCACAAGCGCAGCGCCTATTTATCAATTGTTCGTTCAAAAGGCGCTTGAACTGGAACCGCACTTTTGCGTTATGGTTACGCCCTCACGTTGGATGGCTGGCGGTAAGGGTTTGGATGGCTACCGAAATGGAATGCTATCTGACAAGAGCCTCCGCGCAATTGTTGACTACCCAAAGCTCTATGAAGGCTTTCCTGGCGTCAAAATCCGTGGTGGAATTTCTTATTTTTTGTGGGACAGGGATCATAACGGTCCTTGTTCAATGCAGACGATTTGGGATGGAGAGCCAACTGGGCCAGCAGTAGCTCGGCATTTGGACGATTATGATGTGATAGTTCGCAGAAACGAAGCTATTCCGATACTCATTAAGGTGAAGGCAAAGAACGAGGCAACTCTGGAAAAACGAGTTTCAAGCAGAAAGCCATTCGGTCTGCCAACAAATTTCAAAGGCACATCGAAGCCTGATAGGTTTGCTGATCCAATAAAGCTTTTTCAGAAGCAATGCGTCACTTGGACAGAACGATCAGTTATTGCCGCCAATCCAGAATGGATAGATAAGTGGAAAGTGCTGATGACACGAGTTCAGGGAACAAGTGCGGCAGTCGAAACCAAATTTTTGAGTAAGCCTATCATTGCCGAGCCCGGAACGGCCTGTACCGAAACCTATTTGGTAGCAGGTCATTTTGACACGGAAGCCGAGGCTGAAAACTATGCTCGGTACTTGACTACCCGTTTCGTTCGATTTCTGGTTTCTCTTCGGAAATCAACGCAGGATGCGGCAAAGGGCGTCTACACTTTCGTTCCTGACCTCTCTACTTCCGAGGTTTGGACGGATCAGAAACTCTATCGCCGTTATGGTCTTTCAAGTGAAGAAGTGGCGTTTATCGAAGCTCAAGTTGCCCCTCATGATACAGATTTGTTTGACAACGTAGCTTGCGACTAATGAACCAGACCATAGATGACATCCTGGAACCAAAGCCCAAGGCCCGTCCACGCATCTACGCCTATTCCATTGACGATGCCGCCCACATGGGCCTTCTCAAAATCGGGCAAACCACACGGGATGTTCGCGCTCGCGTGAATGAGCAGCTTCGGACAGCCTTCATCGAGAATTTCACCATCGAACTTGATGAACCCGCAGAGCGGAATGACGGTTCGGTCATCACCGACCACGAAGTCCGCGATGCCCTGAAAGCCAAGGGGTTCGAAAACCCAACACTGGAATGGATGCGCTGCTCGCTTGCCGATGTGCAAACCGTCCTCACCGAATTGCGTACTGGCCAAAAACGCACTGGCTCACATCATCAGACCTTTGCCATGCGCCGTGAACAGCGTGAGGCGGTAGAGCAAACCCACGCCTATTATATGTCCCGCTGGACGGAAGACATGCATGCTGTCCCGCACTTTCTATGGAACGCCAAGATGCGTTTCGGCAAGACCTTCACCACCTATCAGTTGGCACGGAAGATGGAGGCGAAGCGCATTCTGGTGTTGACTTTCAAGCCAGCCGTCGAGGACGCGTGGCAAACCGATCTTGAAAGCCATGTCGATTTTGACGGATGGCAATACCTGTCCCGCAGGTCGGACGCTGATCCCACCCAGATCGACGGAAACAAGCCCGTTGTCTATTTCGGGTCCTTTCAGGACATGCTGGGCAAGGACCGAAGCGGCAATATCAAGGCCCGTAACGAATGGCTCCATCTGGTCAATTGGGACCTGGTGGTGTTCGACGAATACCATTTCGGCGCATGGCGCGAAACAGCCAGGGAACTCTTTGAAGGCGAAGACGAGGCGGTCGCCAAAAAAGAAACCAGGCATGAATACAATCCACGCTTGGACGAGGTAAACGACGACCTCCAGGTCCTGTCCAGCAATGAGACCGAGTTCCTGCCGATCACGACGCGGGCATACCTTTATTTGTCAGGCACGCCATTCAGGGCGCTGGCGACGGGAGAGTTCATCGAAGAACAGATTTTCAACTGGACCTACACCGACGAGCAGCGAGCCAGGGCGGAATTTGCCGCGCAGAACCCCGGTCAATGGAACCCATACGGTTCGCTGCCACAGATGCGGTTGCTGACCTACCAGATGCCCGATGAGCTGTTGTCCATCGCCAGCGCGGGCGAATTCGACGAGTTCGATCTGAACGCGTTCTTTTCCGCCACTGGCAAAGGCGATGACGCCGAGTTCAGTCACAAGGACGAAGTGCAAACCTGGCTGAACATCATCAGAGGCCAGCACGCCGCCCATGCGGTGGACAATCTCAGGACTGGAACGCGCCCGCCATTTCCGTATTCAGACGTTCGGCTATTGCCATATCTCCAGCATTCCTTCTGGTTTCTGCCGAATGTTGCCGCGTGTTACGCGATGAAGAAACTGTTGGCCGAGCGACAAAATACCTTCTGGCGCGAATACAAGGTGGTCGTGTCGGCTGGCACTTCGGCGGGCATTGGACTTGAAGCGCTGCCACCCGTTCGAACGGCCATCGGCAGCGGCTTCGACACAAAATCGATCACCCTTTCGTGCGGCAAGCTCACGACCGGCGTAACCGTCAAGCAATGGACCTCAATCCTGATGCTGCGCAACCTGAGATCGCCCGAGACCTACTTTCAGGCGGCCTTTCGGGTGCAATCACCCTGGGCGATCAATAATCCCAACGGCGACGACCCCAACGAAGAAGAGGTTCTCAAGCCGGTCTGCTTCGTCTTCGACTTCGCGCCGACCCGTGCGCTTCGTCAGCTTTCGGACTACGGCATTGGGCTTTCTCCCAACGAGCCCAATCCGGAAAACGCGGTTCGCGACCTCGTGTCGTTCCTGCCCGTACTCGCCTACGATGGCGCGAACATGACCCAGATTGACGCGGGCGGCATTCTGGACATTGCGATGGCAGGCACTTCTGCGACGCTGCTCGCCCGCAAATGGGAAAGCGCCCTCTTGGTGAATGTCGACAATGACACCCTGCGCCGCATCATGGACAATGAAGAGGCCATGAAAGCGGTCGAACGGATCGAAGGGTGGCGATCTCTCGGCGACAACATCATCGAGACCATCGTCAACAAAAGCGAGAAGATCAAGGACCTGAAAGGCAAGGCGAAATCGGGCGACATTACGGACACGGAAAGGAAAGAGCTTTCATCCGAGGAAAAGGAGTTCAAGTCGAAGCGCAAGCTCGTTCAGGAAAAACTCATCAAGTTCGCAACCCGTATACCGGCATTCATGTATTTGACGGATTTCCGCGAGAATACGCTGCAGGATGTGATTACCAAGTTGGAACCTGACTTGTTCCTGAGCGTAACAGGCCTGACCGTGGTCGACTTCCACCTGCTTGTAAGGCTGAAGGTCTTCAACACCGAGCATATGAACCAGGCCGTTTTCGCATTTCGGCGCTACGAGAATGCCTCGTTGTCATACAGCGGAATAGACAGTCATTCGGGTCTCACAAGATACGGACTTTACGATACGGTTGTGACTAAGGAATGACGATGGCTGGGCACGCAAATGGCGCCCCGGTGGGGTAGGTGGATGACGGTACGCAGGCGGGGCAACAAGCTCGAACGATGGGAGACCGCGCTTATCAAAGCGATGGTCGCCAATGGTCGCTGGCCTAACGATCAGGATATTCTTGCCCATTTCACTCGTCCGACCCGTTCGATCAATCACAAAGCTATCGCCGAAATTCGTACCGGCAAGAAGCTCGATCATCGCCTGAACGTACTTGTTGCATGCATGGTTCAAGCGCGAGGGGATCGATTGCCGCCACACGAAAAAAACCAGAACGGCCAGAAGGTGGCGAAGTTCAGGTCGGTTCCGTCCCGCACCAGCGGCACCGCGTCCCGGTCGGCCATCCGCCGCAGCGTCCGATCTTTTCCGAGGCCGTTCGCACCGACGATGGGGGTAAGGCCGGACTGGAAATCAATGTGCGGTCCGGGAGTGTGTTCGTCTGAACCGGGGAAGAGGCCAAAGTTGTCGACCTGCATCTGGTGAAGGATGGGAAAATGGACCATTGGCTGTTCGGCGATCAAGTTGCGTTCTCAGCGAGGCGAACCCCTGCCTGGGATGGGCGAAATGGAGCACAGACGTTATGGTGAGGAGATACAGCAGGCCTCTCACAATTGATGAGATGGCATCGCGGCCGGATGCGGATATCGATTTCGGGGATATCCCCGAACTGGACGACACTTTCTGGAGCAGGGCGAAACTGACCCCGCCAGGGACAGGATCGGCTGAAAACACACGTACGGACCAGGGTATGGAATGACCTCCGCCGATGAACAGGCGGAACGAATACCTGTGGACGATGGCAGGCATGGTCGCAAGGACTGGACAGTCAATGCCATGAAGCAATTCGCCGCCCGTGCCACAACCACCCGGGACCAGGACCGTGCAGGTGGCCAGGCGGACCAGGCGAAGTGATCGGGTCCGCTGTCGCCTGTCCGCCCGCGGCCCGGCCGCGGGCGGCATCGCAGGGTGCTTCAGTGCACCGTCGGCAGGCTGTCCATCTCCACCGCCCGGGCCAGCATGCGGTTGACGTCGCGCAGGCTCAGCCGCCAGCGCTCCCCGGCCCTCTCAACCGCCTCGACAAGGGCCTCCGCCGCCGGGTCCGAAAGGCCGCCGCCGCCCGCCAGCCGGCGGGCGAAGCCGCACAGCTGCTCCACAGTCGGATGCGGAAGGCGCAGCACCCGCACCCGGCTCAGCACCGGCTCCGGAATACAGGGCAGGTGGTTGGAGGTCAGCACCCAGGAGATGTGGCTCATGTCGAACCTCAGCCGGTGGTACGGACAGTCCCAGGCGCGGGCGGATTCCGGCTCCAGCAGCCCCGGAAGCGCCGGCGTGAACGCCGCGCTGATGCCGGACGACCCGCGGAGCCCACCCACCCTGTCCACCTCGTCGATGATCACCAGCGGGTTGGCCGTGCGCCCGTCAAGCATCGTCTCCAGCGGCCGTCCCGGCTGCGCCGTCCCCCAGCCGCGCTCCGTGCCGGTCAGCGAGAAGGACGCCAGTCCCTTGGAGGCGTCGAGCTCCAGGGAGGGGACGCCCAGGATATCCGCCAGCCGGTGCGCCCAGGTGGTCTTGCCGATGCCCGGCGGGCCATCGAGCAGCAGAGGCGCCAGGCGCATGGGCGTGCCATCCCGCGCCGACCGCCGCAGCGCGTGCCAGGCGTTCTCCGTCGCCGGCCCCATCCACGGCATGGTTTCGTGCAGTTCCGCGGCGATGGCGTCGGCCTGCCCGGCATCGCGGATGACCGCGGCGGGGACCGGCCCCGCCAGCCGCAGCAGCCGCTTCCTCACGCGTTCGGTATTCTCCTTGCTCTTGCCGAGATGGGCCAGCGCGTCGTTGACGATGGCGTTGCACCGCTCCGCATAGGCTTTCGCCCGGTGGGTGACGCGTGCGCGGTCCCTCGGCGTCAGCAGCGCACGGCTGCCGACGTGGTCCTCCATACGGGCGAAAACGTCGCCGTCCTCCAGCATCCAGACAAGGTCGCTGTCGATGTCCTCCAGCCCGACCGCCCCGCCGTCCTCCATCATCCGGGAGATGGTCCGCAGGTCGAGGCCGGCCCAGTCGCGGAACATCCCCACCGCCGCCCGTCCATCGGTCCGCAGCCGCTCCAGACGGCGGTCCCGACCACATGCGCGCAGCCGCTCCAGGAAGGCCACCAGCCGCGCGAAAAGGTCACCGCCCTGCAGAAGGCGGGCGGGCCCCCCGGTCTCCGGCGGGCGGTCCGGTCCTTCGTCATCCCCTGGCGGGGCGGAGCGGTACCTCCTGTTCCCGATGGCCGCCCGCACCTGATAGGCGAACGCGGACTGGTGGCCCAGGCCGGCCCAGTTGCTGAACGTCTCCACCGCCATCCGCCCGTCGGTCCGCAGCCGCGCGACGCGTCTGGCCCGCGTGGCGGCGCGCAGCCGCTCCAGGAAAGCCAGCAGCCGTTTCTCCACGGTGGCCTCGCTGACATCCATGGGCACGTCGAGGACGGTCACCCCGACGGAGGCCATCGGTCCGATGGCGCCGGGCAGGGAGAACCACGGCGGCGGCGGCGGATATGCCGCCTGGCTGTGCTGTGTCGTGTCGATCATGGCCGGTCTCCTTCAATCCGTTGCGTGGCGGCGGGGGCCGCCGTCCGGTCCGACCCGATGCGGTCGGGGGCCGGAAAAACCGGCGCGAGAGGGAGACGCCGGAGCCGGATCTGTCAAGGGGCCCGCCGGTGACAGGCGGATTCGGGCCGGAAAACCGGTTCTTGCGTTATTTCAATGGGTTAACGTCGGATGGAAAAAATATGGGGGACAGGTGGAAAAAATATGGGGGACACGACAACCGCCCTGAAGTACCCAACGGAATCGACCGTCTGGAACGAGGTCGGCGTTGGAACGACTTCAACATCATTGCAGGCCGCAGAGTCAGACCCTGGCCACGCGTTCCGCCCGACTGGTCGAACCAATCTGTGGGCTTGCAAACGGACCGTTTCCAATGACGAATCGCCCTGCGAATCACGACTCCGCCAGATCACCTACGGAATGCGCAAATATATGGACACAGCACGATCAGTTTGTCAGGCCTCGGTATGTCAGACAGACCGCTACGGCAATCGGGACACAAGCAGGCCGGGACCCGTTGGATTGTAAGAGGAGGCTACATGGCTCAACTGAAGCGAACGGGTCTGTATGACCTTCACGTCAGACTTGGCGCGAAGACCGTACCATTCGCAGGTTACGAGATGCCTGTGCAGTACAGGTCAGGGGTGATGAAGGAACACCTTCACTGCCGAGCGTCAGCGGGGCTGTTTGATGTAAGTCACATGGGACAGGTGTTGCTTCGCCCGAAATCCGGAATTCTGGCGGATGCGACCAGGACATTTGAATCGCTGGTTCCCGTCAACTTACTGGAACTTGCCGAGGGCCGTCAACGCTACGCGCTGTTCACCAATGAAGACGGAGGCATCATCGATGATCTGATGGTAGCCAATCGTGGCGATCACCTCTATGTGGTGGTCAACGCCGGATGCAGGGAAGGCGATATCGCACATATGCGGGAGAATCTGTCCGACATCTGTGACATCGAGGAAGTCAACGATCGGGCACTGCTTGCACTTCAGGGCCCAACGGCGGAGTCTGCCCTGATGGGCATCAGGCCGGAGATCTCCGACATGCGGTTCATGGATGCCGCAATGTTCAGCTCGCGTTTTGGCGAGCTCTGGATATCGCGCTCCGGCTATACCGGAGAGGACGGCTTCGAGATTTCGGTACCCGAGGAACATGCCGAGTCCCTCGCACTTGAACTGCTGGACAACCACGGCGTTGAGCCCATTGGCCTCGGTGCCCGCGATTCGTTGAGACTCGAAGCCGGTCTCTGCCTCTATGGCAATGACATTGACGCGACGACAAGTCCGGTGGAGGCCGCGCTGGAATGGGCTGTTCAGAAAGTACGCCGCACAGGCGGAAACCGTGAGGGAGGATTTCCGGGCGCCGACCGAATCCTTCATGAATTCGATAACGGCGCCACACGCCGCCGCGTGGGAATGCTGCCGGAGGGGCGGGCTCCAATGCGGGCTGGAACGGAAATCTACGCCGAACCGGACGGTGGGGATCCGATCGGAACCGTGACCTCAGGCGGATTTGGGCCCAGCATTGAGCAGCCAATGTCCATGGCATATGTCTCAACGGAACACAGCCAGACCGGCATGACCATATTTGGAGAGGTCCGAGGAAAGCGCATGCCAGCAACAGTCACGGATTTGCCGTTCAGGCAGCCCGGTTTCAGACGCTGAGAGATACAGGAGAGCAAGATGAAATTCACC
This sequence comes from Paracoccaceae bacterium, assembly GCA_965203605.1. Lineage (GTDB taxonomy): Bacteria > Pseudomonadota > Alphaproteobacteria > Rhodobacterales > Rhodobacteraceae > JAPOUP01. The sequence goes on from OZ241902.1 coordinate 2,660,691, forward strand.
GAAGATCACGAATGGCTTCGCGTCGAAGGCGACCTTGTCACGGTTGGGATCACCGAACATGCCAGTGAACAGCTTGGCGACGTCGTCTTTGTGGAGTTGCCTGAACCGGGTGCCAAGGTGGCGAAGGGAGACGACGTGGCCGTGATCGAGTCGGTCAAGGCCGCCTCTGACATTCTGGCACCGGTCGATGGCGAGATCGTGGAGGTGAACGACGCAATCGTGGAGAATCCCGGGAAAGTGAATGAGGATCCAATGGGCGACGCCTGGTTCTTCAGGATGACCGTAACTGACCTCTCCACATTGGATGACCTCATGAATGAATCCGAATACGAGGAGTTGGTGGGATAGCTGATTTCCCGTCAGAGCGAGACATGCCGTTTACCCCTACGAATTACGATCCCTACGATTTCGCCAACCGCCGACACATCGGACCGTCCCCTTCTGAAATGGAGGAGATGCTGGCGACAGTGAATGCGGAAACACTCGACGAGTTGATCGATCAGACCGTACCGCAGTCGATCCGCCAGAAGGAACCGCTCGGGTTCGGCAAACCCATGTCGGAACGGCAGCTCATCTATCAGTTGCGCCAGATCGCCAGGAAGAACCGGGTGTTCTCAACAATGATCGGCCAAGGCTATCACGGGACCGTCACACCGCCAGCGATCCTGCGGAACATCCTGGAGAATCCGGCCTGGTACACGGCCTATACTCCCTACCAACCGGAGATCAGCCAGGGCCGACTCGAGGCGCTACTCAACTTCCAGACCATGATCTGCGATCTAACCGGGCTTGAGATCGCCAATGCCTCGCTTCTCGACGAAGCCACCGCTGCGGCCGAAGCGATGGCTATGGCGAAACGTGTTTCGAGGTCAGGGGCAACAGTATTCTTCGTTGACGAGAACTGCCACCCGCAGAACATCGCCGTGATGCAGACCCGCGCGGCACCACTTGGGATCGAGATCGAGGTTGGCAATCCCGACGAAATGCCGCGCCAAGGACTGTTCGGAGCGGTCTTCCAATATCCAGGCACCTATGGCGACCTGCGGGACTTTACCGATCAGATCGCCGCACTTCACGAGGTTAGGGCACTAGGGATATTGATCGCTGATCCATTGATGCTGACGCTCCTGAAGGAGCCCGGCGCGATGGGAGCGGACATAGCTGTGGGCTCCACGCAGCGGTTCGGGGTTCCAATGGGTTACGGAGGCCCCCACGCCGCTTACATGGCATGCCGCACGGCACACAAACGGGCGATGCCGGGAAGGCTTGTCGGCGTCAGCATCGATGCTCGGGGAAACAGGGCCTATCGTCTCGCGTTACAGGCTCGGGAACAGCACATCCGGCGCGAAAAGGCGACGTCGAATGTCTGCACGGCACAGGCACTACTTGCCGTGATGGCCGGTTTCTATGCCGTGTTTCATGGGCCCCAGGGATTGAAGGCCATCGCGCAACAGATCCACTACAAGACGGTGCGTGCGGCAAGCGGACTGGAACGCAAGGGTTTCAAGGTCGAACCTGAGGCGTTCTTCGACACGATAACCGTAAACGTCGGCGCTCTTCAGGGAATGATCATTGACGCCGCCGCACGCGAGCGGATCAATCTTCGCCGGATTGGCGATCATCGGGTCGGCATCACACTCGACGAGTCCACGCGACCGGAAACCATTGATAGACTCTGGCGGTCATTTGGAATCCACGATCAGGACTCGGGCATCACGGAGGAATACCGTGTTCCCGATCAACTGCACCGACGGACCACCTATCTCGAACACCCTGTGTTCCAGATGAACCGCGCCGAAACGGAAATGATGCGTTATATGCGCCGCTTGGCTGACCGCGACCTGGCGTTGGACCGAGCAATGATTCCACTGGGGTCATGCACGATGAAACTCAACGCGGCAGTGGAGATGGCCGCGATCTCCTGGCCGGAATTCTGCAACATCCATCCGTTCGCGCCCGCCGATCAGGTCGCGGGCTACAGGGAAATGCTGGATGATCTTTCGGACAGACTTTGCAGCATTACGGGTTACGACGCCATGTCGATGCAGCCAAATTCCGGCGCACAGGGTGAATACGCGGGCCTGCTGGCTATCGCGGCCTATCACCGCGCAAATGGTGAAGCGAATCGACGCATCTGCCTCATTCCGAAGAGCGCCCATGGCACCAACCCCGCGAGTGCCCAGATGGCCGGGATGGACGTTGTTGTCGTAGAGTCCGCGGAAAATGGTGACATTGACATCCAGGACTTCGGCGCAAAAGCCGAATCCGCCGGCGGTAACCTTGCGGCCTGTATGGTAACCTATCCCTCCACCCATGGCGTTTTCGAGGAGACGATCCGAGACGTATGTTCGATCACACATGGATTTGGCGGCCAGGTCTATCTTGACGGCGCGAATCTGAACGCCCTCGTGGGACTGGCCAAACCGGGGGAACTGGGAGCCGATGTCAGCCACCTGAATCTCCACAAGACCTTTTGCATCCCGCATGGCGGTGGAGGCCCTGGAATGGGGCCGATCGGCGTCAAGGCCCATCTCGCGCCCTATCTTCCGGGTCACCCGGAAACCGGAGGTGACCAAGGACCGGTCAGCGCGACGCCGTACGGCTCGGCATCCATTCTTCCGATCAGCTGGGCCTATGTCCTCCTCATGGGCGGTGAGGGCCTGACACAGGCAACCAAAGTTGCGATCCTCAATGCAAATTACGTCGCCAAGCGGCTAGAGAGCTCGTACGACATCCTGTTTACGGGAAAGAACGGGCGCGTGGCGCACGAGTGTATCCTGGACATGCGCCCCTTTGCCGAGACTGCTGGAATCAGTGTGGATGACATCGCCAAGCGCCTGATCGACAACGGCTTCCACGCCCCCACCATGAGTTGGCCAGTGGCAGGCACACTGATGGTTGAGCCCACGGAATCCGAAACCAAGGCTGAGCTGGACAGGTTCTGCGATGCGATGCTCGACATACGTGAGGAGATCAGTGCCGTCGAAAGTGGCGAAGTGGACGCCGACGACAACCCGCTAAAGCGTGCACCACATACGGTCGAGGACCTGATTGGCGAATGGAAACGGTCATATGGCAGGGAGCAAGGCTGCTATCCTGCGGGCGCATTCCGGGTGGATAAGTACTGGCCGCCTGTGAACAGGGTGGACAACACCTATGGCGACAGGAATGTCGTCTGCACCTGCCCTCCGCTGACGGCATATCTTGAGGCTGCGGAATAGATCTATAGAGCTGGAAAACTTGCTGTGATCGTGATTGCCAGCACTTCACGCATCGGGCCAAACTGGCGGAAGCGAGACAGGAGGTTCACGACAATCTGAAGCGACTGCGCATGCAATTGAGGATGGCGAACCAAGCCAAGCTGATGAAGATGGTCGCCGCTCTTCCCGATTGCAGTTACAAGACTACTTTATCCACCTTGGCCGAATTGCCATCCACCTGCGAACCATATTTTGCCCACCTTATGTCGGGTCATTGAGGATGTTTCCGTCATACAGGACGATGTCATGGTCGAAGGGCCAGCCCAGCAGCAGCCGGACAATGTGTTCGCCGAAGGCGAACGGTCGGACCAGATCCAGCGAACGTCCGGGATATCCTGCATCCGGACCCCGATCCCTGTCCATGCGTTCCAGCCGCAGGGACAGCAGGACATTTCATTCAGAAGTCGAAGTCCGTACTGTCATCATCAACGTCCTTCGGTGCGTCTTCTTGATCCCGGTGAATATCCGGATCCAGCCCACCGGCCTGGACCAGATAGCTGCGGAAGGAAGGGATGGGACAGTAAAGGGTTTTGTCCCTTCCTATATGCAGGGCTCCGCGATGGATGAAATGGCCCACGAACCCGTCCGCATCCAAGTCCTTTGGCAAACGCCAGCCGGCGGTGTCCTTCACTGTCCGGTCTATCAGGCCGACCAGAGTGGAGATGGACATCGTTCGACCGGACTCCAGTGATCCAGGGACACGGGACATGATGGTCGCGACCAGACAATCGCTGGAGGTCATTTCCAGGCTCTGCTGCAACCGGTAATACTGTAAGCGACTCTCGGCCGCCTCCTGCACGATCGGCGCCCAATGGACGGATCCCAGATCACCATCCACCTCCAGCAGGGACCGGCCTAGGGACTGCAAAGCGTAGTGGAGATGCCGGGGCCAGCCCTCGCAGGGTGCGGCCAAGGCAGCGAGCCTGGCCTCATGACCGGTGGCATCGACGCCGAAATGGCGGCAGAACCGTATCATGAGATCCATGACCTCGGCATAGCCCGATTCCCCGTCAGGTTCCGTGGACAGGGCACCGATCTCCTTGACATGCAGCCGTGTCAGGCCCATCCGGTCAATCACAACGGCCGTATCGCCCAGCCCGGCAAGGACAAGTGACAGCGGCAGGGTGGAACGGCCGTCATGGATGGCCTGTAGGAACAGGGCGTGCGGGGCGTATCTGTCCCTGGGCAGACGTTGGGCCTCGTCGATGGCGACGATGACAGGACCCTGCCATTTGGTCGCCGGGAAACTTCCGGCAAGTCTTTCGATGCTGTCGCATTGGACGGGATCCGATTTCAGCCAGGAAAGTCCGCCCCCGGCCCTGAAAATCTCAAGATCGACACCCAGATCGAAATGGGCCGAGACATTGCGCCATCCTTTGGACGGCCAGCCCGCGGCGAGACCGATTGTGCGCAGGACCCCAGAGAGATCGGAAACGAGGTGATGGCTGGAAAAAGTGACGACACGCGACTGGTTCGGCACTCCGGCGCGCTCCATGACGGACCGCGCCTTCAGTTCGTCAAGGAATGCGCTCTTGCCGCCTCCGGGGGCACCCTGGATGACAACCGTCGCCTTTGGCATGCCGTGTCGGAGGGCGCCCTGTCCCTCCCAACCGCTTTCGGCATGGCTCTCGACCAACCTCAGGATATCTTCCCGTCCGACAAAAACGGGAGGCCTGCTGCCGTCGGCCTTGTGGATGAAGTCCTCCAGGGCGTCTTGCCTGAACCGCGTCATGATGCGTGTTCTCCCCGGGCGATGCGAATGGTTTCCGATACAGGTTTAGCCTGAAAGTCCGACGCTGTCCAAACCATATCGGGAATTCAGGAACCCTGCCCGAACGACGCCTGTTCCCAAAGCAATCGCCAGCAGAAGGGTCGGCGCAAATGTGAAGAGACAGCCCATGTCAACCTGCCACCGTCACCGCCCCTGTGATGCGGGCGGAGAAGGAGATATCCGGACGGTAAGGCACGAGTCATGGGACCATGTCCCCGCTGGCTTCAGGAGGGTTTTGCGGGGTGGATCTGGTTCGGCAGGCACCATGTCTGGGGCCGCTTTCGCGGATGATTCGCCCGGAAATCAAGGTTTCCAACCCGGATACCCCCGCAAAGAAGCTGGATTGGGTTCCTGAAATCCGGAGAACCGCAGCTTTCGGTGGAAAATGTCGTGCGCGAGTATACCGGATATATTGGTCGGTTCATATTTTTATGATATAAAATCAGTGGATTACAAGTGCGTTGTGGAAAAAATATTTCTGCCACGACACCGACGGTGTGGCACCGCCGCCCATGGTGTTGCACTTCGGACTGGAATGGGGCCCCAAAGTTCGATTTCGGCTCATTCTCTCAACAGCTCAATGACCCAATGACCCCGATTGCCCTAGAGGCCAGTTTGCAAATGCCAACACCATTGACGCCTCATCTATTCAGGTTGTCGCAGGGCGAGCCTTGGTGGCTTTTGCAGAAGAGCCATCAACCCCGCCATTTCGGGACCTCGTTCACGTCCTGTGATCGCCTTTCGAAGCGGCATGAATAGATTTCTGCCCCTTCGGCCAGTCCTCTCCCTGACCGTTGCAGTCCAGCCACTCCAGGTACCGCTATCGTAGGGGAAATCCGGCAACAGTGAAATCGCTTCCATGACGAAATCCCGATCGGCAGTATCCACCATCGGTTCGGCCCCGTCCCGAAGGAGCAGCCACCACTCCTTCATTCCCTGACGCGTGCCTATGTTCCTCTGGACAGCCTCCCAGAAATGCCGGGCTATGGACTCGGGCACTCCGAGAGACTCGACATCCAGCGCCACCGCATCGAACGGGAGTTCACCCAGATACCGGGCGGTTAGCGGACGAATATCCTCCACGTCAAACTTTGTGGGTGCCGTGCCAAATCTTCCAATGTCGAATCCCTGCACCAGTTCCTCGGTCGACTGCCGGAGTTCAACCGGATCAGATGACCCAAGCCGAGCCATCTGCGAGAGCAGGGCCATCGGTTCAATGCCCTGGTCGCGCAGGTCGCGTAGAGCCAGGGTACCATAACGCTTTGAGAGTTGCTCGCCCTCCGGACCGGTCAGAAGTGAATGATGCGCGAAGCTTGGCACCTGCCCATCAAGCGCTTGGATGAGCTGGATCTGCGTAGCGGTATTGGTCACATGATCGGAGCCGCGCACCACATGCGTAACCCCCATCTCGATGTCGTCCACAACCGACGCCAACGTGTAGAGCACCTGCTCGTCTTTCCGGATCAACACGGGATCCGAAACGCTGGAAGCGTCTATCGAGACCTGCCCGAGGATGCCGTCCGTCCACTCGACCCGCTCCTGCTCCAACAGGAAACGCCAGACTCCCTGTCCACGTTCCGCACGTAACATCTCCCGTTCACTGTCGGATAGGCCAAGTGCTGCGCGGTCGTAGACAGGTGGCCTGCCCATGCCCAACAGTTTCCGACGCTTGAGATCAAGCTCGGTAGGCGTTTCGAACGCTTCGTATAGTCGCCCATGGCTTCGCAACCCATCCGCTGCGTTCGCGTAGCGCTCCAGTCGTTCCGACTGACGCTCTAGCCGGTCCCAGTGCAGACCCAACCATTCGAGATCCCGCTGAACGGCATCAGCGAACTCTGGCCTTGACCGCTCAGGGTCCGTGTCGTCAAGCCGAAGGATAAAGGTACCGCCATACTTGCGTGCGGTCAGGAAATTGAAAAGCACCGTCCGCAGGTTTCCGACATGCAGATAACCAGTGGGTGACGGAGCAAAGCGGGTGGTGATCATGCCATTGGTCCTGTCTTCTCGCCCGATCCATTTCACGTCGGTCATTCGATGTCCATCCAGCCTGAAGGGTACATAAGCGGCGAGAGCGCTTTGCACACGATTCCGCGAATGCCATCAACGAACAGGCCGGAAGAACTGGGCGCTCGCCTCAACTGGGTACAACGGGCCATCGGGCTTCAAGATCCTGCAGTCCCGCCGCGATCATATCACGCAGGGCATTCTCGTCCACATCGGAAAGCCTGTTGACATAGAGGCATGACCGTCCTGTGCGGTGTTTCCCCAGACGATTCAGGATGTCCGCAAAATCCGAATAGCCAGGCATTACGTAAATCGAAAGGCTGGACTTGCGCGGGCTGAAGCCGGTGGCAAGGAAATCACCCTCCCGACCTGACCTATAGACGTAATGGTAGGATCCGTAGCCTACTATGCTGGTCCCCCACATAACCGGCTCGAACCCCGTAACGTCCCGGAAAATCCCGTTGAGCCGCAATCCGTCAAGTCGACGCCGTTCAGGTTCAACGGCATTGAGAAACGCCATCACATCCGCATTGGTGGCTTGTGTCTTGTTCTCGGACATTCCAGATTCCCGGTTGAAAGTTCGATTTTCGCCGGAATCCGGTTGGCGAACAAGGGTCGAATCCATTCAGCGGACGGGAACAGATTGCCATTGGACCGCGAACGAACACAGTTGCCCGGACTCTCTTGATGGAGTACGTCCGTGTCTACAAGATATCCCATATCGAATGGAAGTCCCGAGGTTTCGGGCGCACAGGCTGGCAGCTCTATGATCGGCCGAATCTTCAGGCATCCGGTCCAGCCCTGTGCTCCATGCGCTTTCCCTTGGATAGAAGCCCAGCTATTCCGGTCTGATGAATAATCCGTCCGCAAACTGGGTCGCTCCCAGCCTCGAGGCATTTGAGGAAATGGCGTTCGAGGCACTCGCTTCGATCCCGGAACCCTTCCGGTCCGCGGCTGGAGAGGTCGCGCTGCGAGTCGAGGATCATGCTCCGGACGACATTCTGGACGAACTGCAGTTGGACCCCTTCGAACTGACGGGTCTGTACGACGGCATCCCGCTGACCGAGAAATCCAGCCAGGAACAGCCCACGAGTCCCGACACTGTCTGGCTGTTCCGTCGCCCGATTCTCGATGAATGGGCGGAACGCGGCAATGAACCTCTTGGACGCCTGATCACTCATGTGCTTGTTCACGAGTTGGCACACCATTTCGGTTGGTCAGACGATGACATTTCCACCATTGACGAATGGTGGAAATGACCTCACCTGGATTTTGCCCAGCAAGGGCATTCGACCGGATCCCGCGACATCATCGGTCAGGACTGACGAGTCGCTACCAGCGTTCGAAGCTTTGCGTAAGTCATCTCCCGGAATGGAGATCGTATCACTACGAAGTTGGGGGGATCAGCGATCGAATCCTGCAGTTCCCGGCCAGACGTTTTCGCTGCAACGCAGATCCTGGAATCCTGAAGCATGTCCCGGTACGCACCAAGAGAATATGGAGCCGACTTTCGTGACGAGGCGCTGCTGCAGGTCGGACTCAATTGCATCATTTGTCCATCGGTTTCCGGCACCCGCACGGACGCAGATGTCGGACGTGCCCTGTTCCGGCCACCTCTGCCGGTGCTTACTGACCTCCCAGCTTGCGAATCTACGCAGTCCGTCCACCACGCCGGGCGAAGAATGGACAGAGCACGGGAGACCGTCACCTGGGAGCGGCTCAGTGCGCATCTCACTTCCAGATGTGGATGATCCAGGGAACATCGTTCTCGCCTTGACACCGATGCCAAAGATGAAAGACTGCGCCAATGTCCAATGACCGCCTGTCCGCGTCGGCCCGAACGGCGGCTGGCCTTGTCTCCCTTGCCGCTCTCTCCTGCATCGGAATTGAACTCACGGTGAGGGCAAAGGAATCGGGCGTCGCTGCCGCGCTGTGGTCAATGGCGCGGTACTTCACATTCCTGACCAATGCGGCGGTCACTGCTGTCCTTGGGGCCGCAGCGCTTCGCGGAAGGTGGTCCGGCGCTACCTTGCCCGCCGCATTGACCGTGTGGATCTGTGCCACCGGCCTCGTCTACCATGTGCTACTCGCCCCGACCAATGATCCGCAGGGTATCAGGTTGCTGTCAGATCTTGGGCTACATACCGCCGTGCCAATTGGCTGTTTCGCAATCTGGGCTGCCTATTGCCCGAAGGATGGCCTGAACCACTTCGGTCCCTTGGTCTGGACGCTATGGCCGGTGGTCTACGCTGTCTATGCCCTCCTGCGCGGGCTCGTGGACGGCGAATTCCCCTATTTCTTCCTTGATCCTGCGGGTTCCGGAATGACGGTGGTCATTGGTTACATCATTGGTCTCGGCCTGTTCTTCACACTTGCAGGAAGTCTTCTTGTCATCTTGACGCGGCTGCTGGGAAATGACGCGGTGCCAAACACATGAGACACGACATCCTCACAATCACATTGAATCCCACTATCGACTACGCCACCACCGCGCCGCACGTCGCCACTGAACGGAAACTTCGATGCTCGGACCCAAAGGTCGATCCAGGTGGCGGTGGGATCAATGTCGCAAGGGCAATCCGGCAGCTTGGAGGACAGGCCACCGCCCTCGTTGCCATTGGCGGCGCCACCGGTGCGCAACTCCTCCAGTTGCTTGCGCTTGAAGGAGTGCCCACCGTGGCCTTCCAGGGTCCCGGCGAAACACGACAGAGTTTTACGGTAACCGACACTGAAACCCAGGAGCAGTACCGATTCGTGATGCCAGGTCCAAGTTGGGAGGACGTGGACGTGTCCCGAGGGCTTGTGTCGATCGATCAAGCCACGGGACGCGGAACTCTGGTCGTGCTGTCAGGCAGCCAACCGCCGGGCGTTGCAAGGGAATTCCCAACTATCCTCGCCGAGCACATCTGCGGACGAGGTGCGCGACTTTTTGTGGACACGTCAGGACCAGCTCTAATGAATCTGGTACAGGCGCCACATGAAGCCATCTATGTTCTTCGAATGGATGGGGCTGAAGCCGAAGAACTCGCGGGTCATCCCCTGCCCCAGATCTCCGATACGGCCGCCTTCGCGCGAAAGCTGGTCGAGCATGGAGTTGCAACCAATGTGGTCGTTGCCCGAGGGGCTGACGGATCGGTGCTGTCAAATACAGATGGAAGCTGGCACTGTGTCGGACCAGCGGTCGAAGTCGTAAGCAAGGTCGGCGCTGGCGACAGCTTTGTCGGAGCCTTCACCCTGTCAGCCGCTCGGGGCGAAACGCTGAAGGATTGCCTGATTCGCGGTGTCGCCGCCGCAAGTGCAGCCGTGACCACGGAAGCGACCCGACTCTGCGACCGCCAGTATGTCGATCAATTGGTAAGCGACTGCAATGTCTCCACGCTGTGATACGGCAACGTTGGATCATGCCGGAGGTGGAAACCGCCTGATGTCCTGCAGATGACAGTCAGCTGGAAAGGACGCTTCAAGGTCACTCACACTCGACAGGCCCTCACGGAAGACCTTTCGACCTTGTTGGGGTAGCCAGAAGCCGGACAGTGTCGGCACCTCCACCACTCTTGATTGGCGATGTGGTCCCAGGCGCCGGATCGCGCCCTACTATGATCGGACAGTCGAGAGTGGAAAGAAGCTGGAATCCAGATGCGTTGCGTTGTCACGGTATCGCTGTTCAACTGGAGTATCCCGAGCGGAACATCAGCCGCCGTCGCGCCAACGGTTGACAATGGGATAGCGACGGTCAAGCCATAGGCTGCGCTTGGTCAATCGGGCACCGGGTGCCGCCTGGAATCTCTTATATTCGCTGTTGAAGATCAGGTTCTCGACGGCCTTGACCGTATCCCGGTCATAACCCATGTCCACCACTTCAGGGACAGATGCTTCGTTGTCGATGAGTTCAGCAAGGATCACGTCGAGGATTTCATAAGGTGGAAGACTATCCTCGTCCTTCTGGTTGTCCCGGAGTTCCGCCGAAGGAGGCTTTTCAATCACCCTGCGCGGAATCACTTCCCCTGCAGGCCCCTTCATCCAGTGCCTGTGATTTGCGTTGCGCCATCGGCAGGTCTCAAACACGCGTGTCTTGTAGAGATCCTTGATCGGATTGAAGCCACCAGCCATGTCGCCATAGATCGTCGCATATCCCACAGCCACTTCTGACTTGTTGCCTGTGGTCAGAAGAATTTCCCCAAACTTGTTTGAGAGCGCCATCAACAGAAGTCCACGCAGTCGCGACTGGATGTTTTCCTCCGTCAGATCCGGCTGGGTACCCTCGAAAAGATCGGACAGCGCCTCTGAGACCGCCATACGAGGGCCGGATATCGAGACCGAATCCAGACGACAGCCTAGCGCACCCGCTATCTCTGACGCGTCCTCCATCGATTGTCTGGAAGTATACTCGGACGGAAGCATGACGCAGCGGACATTCTCGGGACCCAGTGCGTCGGTTGCGATCACAGCAACCAATGCGCTGTCAACCCCTCCAGACAGTCCCAGGAGTGCCTTCCTGAATCCCGACTTGCCCAGATAGTCACGCACGCATTCGACCATGACCCTGTAATCCCGCTCCCACACATCGGGAAGCCGGGCGAGTTCACCCTGCTGGATCCGCCAACCTTCATCGCCACGATCCAGATCGATGTGGACAATCCCTTCGTCGAATAACGGCATCTGCAGCGCCAGTTCACCTCCCGGATTGAGCGCAAAGGTGCCGCCATCGAACATCTGGTCATCCTGACCCCCCACCATATTCAGGTAAATCAGTGGAAGACCTGTCTCGACCACACGGGCGACCATACGATTGAGGCGCGTATCGAACTTGTCGCGGGAATAGGGAGAGCCATTCGGGACCAGCAGGAACTCCGTTCCCGTCTCCGCGAGTGTTTCGCAGACATCCGTGCGCCAGGCATCCTCGCAGATGGGCGAACCCACACGAACGCCCGATACCGAGTAGGGGCCACCCGGTGGTGCGGATTCAAACACACGCATCTCGTCAAAGACCTCGGTGTTGGGCAAATGGTGCTTTAGAACCCGCCGAACCACTTGCCCGGCTTGGCAAATGCAGTAGGCGTTGAACAGCCGGTCCTGCCCATCAAGGTACGGGGCACCTACCGCAAGCGCGGGACCTTCGCTGCAGCGCTGGGCAAGCGCCTCGACCTCGTTCATTGCGGCGACATTGAATGCAGGTCTCATCACCAGATCCTGAGCGGTGTACCCGGTAATGAACATCTCGGTCAGAGCGACCAGGTCAGCCCCTGCCTCCCGTCCCTCCATCCACGCGGCATGGGCTTTGTCCGCGTTGGCCCTCAGTGCCCCAACGGTGGGATTCAGCTGGGCAAGCGTAAGTCGGAAACGGTCTCGCATTGCATCCCCCTCATGATGCCAGTGTCTTACCACACCACGGAATCGGAAACAGTAGGTTGTGCTCAAAACAAGTTGTCAGTTCCGCCGTGCTCACCTACGATTTAGTGACGGTTGGAGGAGACGGCTCTGGTGGCCTCGGACACAAGGGGAAAATCGTGGGAAATTCACTGAAGGCGCTGTCGGTATTTGGTGTCATTGCCATCGCAGGCGGTTCTTGGGCCCAATCTGATGGTGGTACATTACTCAGGCAGTATGAAGATGGCGGCCAGTATGAAGGCGAGTTCAGGGACGGAAAGCGGCATGGCACAGGAACATATCGCCTTCCAAATGGATACGAATACACCGGCGACTGGGTCGACGGTGAAATCCAGGGACGCGGAATGGCCCGGTTTCCAAACGGTTCCGTCTACAAGGGAGAATGGGTGGAGGGCAAACCAGACGGCAGGGGAACGATCACCTTCGCCGACGGTTCCATCTACAACGGCGAGTGGGTGGAAGGAACGATCGAAGGGACCGGTCGGGCGGAATATGCCGACGGAGTTGTTTACGAGGGCGGGTTTCGTAACGCCCAGCATCACGGACAGGGCCGCATGGTTCGCCCCGACGGTTACGTTTACGAGGGCGAATGGGTGGATGGCACCCGAAACGGGGCCGGACGGATCACATATGCGGATGGCGCGGTCTACGAAGGCGAACTGATGGATGGCCAGCGGAGCGGATTGGGCAAGCTGGCCCTGCCTGACGGGCTCGAATACGTTGGGGAATGGGCACAGGGGCAGATCAACGGTAAGGGTACACTGACCCAACCGAACGGCGACACCTACGAAGGCGAGTTCGTCAACGGCGAGCGCCATGGAAACGGCAAGGAGACCTACGCGAATGGAGATATCTACGACGGCGAGTTCCAGAATGATCGCCGCCAGGGTATCGGATCATTCACGGATACCAAAGGACTGGCCTATGTGGGAGAATGGAGCGGCGGAGACTTCGAGGGCCAGGGTAAGTTAACCTATCCCGACGGTTCGGAGTACGAGGGTGTGTTCCGGAACCATCGGCCAAATGGCCAGGGAAAACTCACGTTCTCTGACGGCGCGGTATACCAGGGTTCCTTCCTGGAAGGCACGCCTCACGGTCACGGTCGGATCTCCTATCCAAACGGCACAGTCTACGAAGGTGGATGGGCCAATGGGCAGATTTCGGGCATGGGAACCCTGACTGACATTGAAGGGAATTCCTACACAGGTGAGTGGAAGGACGGTTCCCGCAATGGCACGGGAACGGCCACATATGTGGATGGGTCGGTTTACGAAGGTATGTTCCGGGACAACATACGGCAAGGCAGAGGCACCCACACCTATCCGGACGGCGCGGTTTACGAGGGAGAATTCGATGCTGGCAAGCCAGAGGGGCGCGGCAGCATCACCTATTCCGACGGCTCAACCTACGCGGGTGGATGGTCTGGAGGGCTTTTCGAAGGAGACGGAACGCTTAACCAGAATGATGGCGGCGCCTATTCAGGTGGCTGGGCACATGGCAAGCGGTCCGGGCGGGGAACAGCCACCTATGCAGATGGTTCCGTCTATGAGGGGGAATTCCTGAACAATGTTCCCCATGGGCAGGGAGCCCTGGCAAAGCCTGATGGATTTGGGTACGCAGGTTCATGGGAAGACGGAAAGTTTCATGGTCCGGGTCGCGTGACCTACCCCAATGGCAGTGTTTACGAAGGCACCTTCGTCAGAGGGAAGCCCGAAGGAGAGGGGAAAATCATCTACGCGAACGAGGAAGACACAGTCGACCGCGACCAGTAGGTCGGCAAGGCGGGCAATCCAATGATACGGAAGCCTCTGCTGAAGCCGGAAGCGGAGGCCACCTCCGGGGTCGGCCAGGCAAATTGAGGACCAGCCGTTCTGAACGCTGGCTGAATCGACCTTCTTTGTACTTTTTGGGTTCCATTCCCTGTCTAGATCCATATTGTGGCCGGAATGATGATCAGGGGACATATTCTCGGCCAGTTCGTGCTCCGCGCGAACCTCCCCGTTGCTCTACTGCTCCTTAGCCGCCTCTGAGTGCGTGCCGTTTGGCGCAACCGCTCAGAGGCAGCACAGACCGCGCCAGTTAACGCCAAGGAACAGCTGAAGAGACATCAAGATGACCAAAGACAACCGAAACCGTGTGTTGATCTTCGACACGACCCTACGCGACGGCGAGCAGAGTCCCGGCGCGACCATGAGCCATACCGAAAAACTTGAGATCGCCGAACTGCTCGACGAGATGGGCGTGGACATCATCGAAGCGGGTTTTCCCATCGCCTCGGAAGGCGATTTCTCAGCCGTCAGTGAAATTGCGAAGCGAACCGGGAACGCGACGGTCTGCGGACTGGCGCGCGCCAATTTCGCTGACATTGACCGCTGTTGGGAAGCGGTCAGGCATGCCAGGCATCCGAGGATCCACACATTTATCGGAACGTCACCGCTGCACCGGGACATTCCCAGACTGACCAAGGATGCGATGGCCGACCGGATTCACGACACGGTGAACCACGCGCGCAGGTTATGCGAGGATGTGCAATGGTCTCCCATGGATGCGACCAGGACCGAGTGGGACTACCTCTGTCGGGTGGTTCGGATCGCTATCGAAGCAGGTGCCACGACAATCAACATTCCTGACACTGTAGGCTATACAGCACCGACCGAGTCAGCTGATCTGATCCGAAGGCTGATCGAATCGGTTCCAGGTGCCGAGGAAACGGTCTTTGCGACGCATTGCCACAATGATCTTGGTATGGCGACGGCCAATGCCCTTGCGGCGGTCGCTGGTGGGGCCCGACAGATCGAGTGTACGATCAATGGCTTAGGGGAACGCGCCGGCAACACCGCGCTGGAAGAGGTTGTGATGGCCATGAAGGTACGTGGAGACATCATTCCCTATCATACTGGAATCGATACAACGAAGATCATGAACGTTTCCCGTCGGGTGGCGGCTGTGTCCGGTTTCAGCGTCCAGTTCAACAAGGCGATTGTTGGCAAGAACGCGTTCGCCCATGAGTCGGGTATCCATCAGGACGGCGTGCTGAAGAACGCGGAGACCTTTGAGATCATGCGACCGGAGGATATTGGTCTTTCCGCGACAAACATTGTTATGGGCAAACACTCAGGTCGCGCGGCGTTGCGTTCCAAATTGGAGGATCTAGGCTATAGCCTGGCGGGCAACCAACTCAATGATGTCTTCGTGCGGTTCAAGGCGCTCGCCGACCGAAAGAAGGAAGTGTTCGACGATGATCTGATCGCGCTGATGCGTGATTCCGCGGCCTCGGACAAGAGCGACAGGCTTCAGATCAAGTTTCTGCGCGTGATCTGCGGAACTGAAGCTCCGCAGTCGGCAGATCTCACCATGAGTGTCGATGGCGTGGATCATCGGGTAACGGCGACAGGCGACGGCCCGGTGGATGCGGCGTTCAGGGCGGTGAGGAAGGTATTTCCGCACGAGATCGACTTGCAGCTCTACCAGGTACACGCAGTGACCCAAGGCTCCGACGCTCAGGCGACAGTCAGCGTCCGTATTGAGGAGGATGGTCGAATCGCAACGGGTGAGGCTGCGGACACCGACACGGTCGTCGCCAGTGCGAAGGCCTATGTCGCTGCGCTTAACCGCCTATTGGTCCGAAGGGAGAAGACCGCACCGGATTCGGACAGAAAGTCAGTCCGGCAAACTGACAGGGTGGTTTAGGCACGGTACAGTTCACTTACCGGGCTCGGCCCAGTCCAAGAGGACCATTCTGAAAACTGCGCTGTAGCGTCTGCACCGCGCCGGATTCTGAGACGAAATGCGGCGGTGGCGTGGAGCGACAGGGATACGACCGTCGGCTGGTGAAGGAGCTTTAGGATGACCGACCAAACGACCTGACGTGAGGGGTCCCGCCCGTTTGACGCTGCGCGGTACCTCACCTCGCCTAAGCGGCAGGCCGCGTATCTCGCCGCCGCTTCTGGAGGCCGTCCTCGCCGGCCTTAGAATGCTCGGCCGAACCGGAGACGGGGCCTTGATCGCCGCCGCGGCCAGGGCGGAATCCAAACTCGTCGTGGTCAGGCAGGTTGCCGGGGATACCTCAGACCCGAGACGTCTAGTTTCCCAGACGGGTGCGCCGGATGCCCGGATTGACGTCCTCCAGACCGTTCGCAATGCCGTCGACACGGAGACCGGGGTCGACGTCCGGTACCGCGACCGCAACGGGCGCGTGACCCGCCGACGCCTGCGGCCGCTATGCCTGATCTACTACCCGGATGCGACGGTCCTTGCCGCCTGGTGCGAGTTGCGGCAGTCATTCCGGCATTTCCGGGTCGACTGGTTCGAGGAGATTGCCCCGACCGGCGAGAGCTTTTCCGATACTGGCAGGACTCTCCGGGAACAGTGGCGGAACCTGGAGGACTCTCTTGAGTAAAACATCCCTAACCCACTGATTCCAGGGTATTTCCGGATTCCGGGCTTTCGGGGATCCTGACGAGCTGGTAGCCGAGCTGTCTGGCCCGTCGGCCGAGGTTCGTGACGGTTCGGTTGACGCGGCGGCGCTCGTAGGCATCCATCCCGCGCTCCACGTATTCCTCCCCGTTCGTGACGAGTGTGTACACGAGGCAGGCAAGTTCGCGGGCGGTCGCGGTGACCGCCACCGGCGCGTCCTTCCGGGCGAGGCGGGCGCGGTGCCGGGCGCCGATGAACGTCTGGCTCCTGCGGGCGGACATGGCGGCCATGCGCAGGGCCTGCGCGACCCTGTTGACGACCTTGGGCGGGCGCCCCGGCAGGGACTTTCCGCCGCTGATCCGGGTTCCCGGCGCCAGCCCCAGCCAGGAGCTGAAGTGCTGCGCCGAGGGGAAGGCCGACATGTCCGGGCCGACCTCCGCCGCGATGGTGAGGGCCGTGCCCACCCCGATGGTGGGGATGGCGGTGAGGTCGACGCCCATCATCCCGCGCAGCGCCTGCGCCATCGCCCTGTCCCCCGCTTTCCGTCCGCCAGCGGCGCCCCGACGGGCCTTCGGTGCGGCGCGAACGGGGTCCGGGGCGTCCCCGGCCGCATCCGCCGGACCGCCATCCGACCCTCCGTCACCCCCCTGCGGCGTCAGGCCGTCGATCGCCTCCGCGATCCGCGCCCCGCAGGTCCCGATCTGCTGCGTGAGGAAATCGAAGCGCTCCAGCGCCTGCTCCAGCGCGAACAGGTGCTCGTCGCGCCAGGTGCCCTGAAGCGCGTCGGCGATCCTCTCCCCGCCCGCCCTTATCCGCCGGTTGCGGAGCGCCGCCAGCCGCGCCGGGCTGCGCTCGCCGTCGACGATCGCCCGCAGGATCCTCAGGCCGGTGGCGCCGGTGATGTCGCTGATCACCGAGTCGAGGCGCACGTTCATCTCCGTCAGCGCCTTCTGCATGTGCAGGACACAGCGCGAGCGGTCCTCGGTCAGCCGCTTCGCCTGACGCACGTACGAACGCAGCGGGCAGACGTCATCGCCGGGACGGAAGGCCCCCCGCAGGAGCCCGTACGACAGGAGCTGCCGGATCCACTGGCAGTCCAGGACGTCGCTCTTGCGCCCCGAGATCTGCTTCGTCATCCGTGGCGGCACCAGCATCACCTCGAAGCCGGCCCGGTCCAGGACCTCGAAGACCGGGATCCAGTACACCGAGGTCGACTCCATCGCCACCTTCCCGACCCCGCAGGACGACAGCCAATCCGCCATCTCCTCAAGGTCCGGCGTGAAGGCCCCGAACGACCGCACCGGCTCCGCGAACCGGTCCGCATCGACCGCGACATAGTGTGTGTCCTTGCCGATATCGATCCCGGCGCAGTCCCGGGTCACGATCTCCAGCCCTCCGGCCCTGCCTCTTCCCTTTCCCTTCCGCTTGCGTGGCATGTCATTCCCTCCTCCGGCCATCTCGCTCCATCAGGTTCGGGGAGGAACCACGGCGCATTCCCAATCTCTTGAACGAGGTCACGGGGAGACCCCCGCACCATCAGTGACAGACGCCGGTCACGGTTCGGGCCAGGCTCTTATACGGGTGACGTGCACGCCAAAGTACTACGGGCCTCGACTGCCCCGACCACCACCGAGTTGACACCAGCGGCGGCGGAGGGGCAACCCTCCCGTTTTACTTTCGCGACAGCGCCGCCGCCCCGCGACGGTTTGGGCTCTTATGAGACCCGCCAGGTCAAGCCCTTTTTCATGAATCCCTTTCATGGCCTCACATCGTCGGTTCCTCCGTCTGGGGGCGGCTTCCGCGCCAACGGGGAAGTCCAGACAGAACGTCGCTGTTCCATGACGCGCTCAACGACGCGTCCAGCCTCTTATCCGGTTCGGTTGGCCGGTGCCGGCCCCGTGACCATCATGCCCGATTCGGGCCGGTGCGACGTTCCGGGGGGCGGGACCCATCTGGAATGGACGGTGCCGCGTCCTGCGGCGAACCAGGCCCTCCTGCGGTCACACGCCCTGCCCGGGTTCCCCGGAGGCCCCGTCGGGCCGCCCGGGTGTTCCGTTGCCCTCCCACCCCCGTGCCCCGGACAGGACGGCGCCCTCCGGCACCAGCCCGGTGGTGGCGAACCGCCACAGCGCGACCAGCAGCTTACGCGCCAGCGCCACGATCCCCCGCCTGCGCGACCGCCCGTCGCGGGCGCTCACGTAGCTCCGGAACCACGCGGACAGCGCACTCTCCGGCTGGTGTTGCAGCCAGCGCCAGGCCATCTGCACGAGGTGCCTGCGCAGCATGGCGCTGCCGGACTTGCTGATCCCCTGGTCGTGGTCGACGCCCCCGCTCGCGAAGGGCACCGGCGCCAGCCCCGCGAGGCTGGCCAGCTGCCGGCGGTTGCGGAACTCCCGGTAGAAGAGCTCGCCGCCCAGCATCAGCGCGTCGTTCGGGCCGATCCCGCGAAGCCGGACCAGCGCCGCCGCGTGGTGGGTGTTCGCCGGGGCCGCCCGCGGCCTGCCAGCGGGCGCACCGGCCGGATCCGCTCCGCGCGACCCCTCCTTCCGGGCGGCTCTTTCCGGATCGGGCGCCTCCTTCCGGGGAGCCGGGGCGGCGGGAGGCCGGTCGGCATCCGCGTGAAGGCTGTCGAGGGCCCGGCCCGACGCCTCCAGAATCTCCGCCTTCCTCGCCTCGACCACCTTCAGCTCCGCGGCCACCAGCTCCAGCCGATCCAGCATGCCCCCAATCTCCGCGAGCAGCTCCGGCGGCAGCGGCGTCCCGTAGCCGGTCTCCATCCCGACGAGCCGCTCCCGGAACCCCGGCCTCTCCGGACGCGCACCGCATATGCCGTGCAGCCTCAGAAGCCCACCCACCGCGTTCGCGAGCCGGCGGCGCTCCTGCACCAGACGCTCCCGCCGGCGCAGAAGCCGCTTCCTGTCCTCCTCCGCGACCGTCGGGACCCGCACCCGCGACATCGCGTCCCGGTCGCCGCCGTCCCACGCCCTGAGCGCCCGGACCATCCGGCGGGCGTCGATCCGGTCCGTCTTCACCTTTTTCTTCCTGCGCACCACCTCCAGGCTCGCGGGGTCGCAGACCACAACCTCGAGGTCCTCCCCCTCCAGCCGGCGGGCCAGCCAGAAGCCCTCGTAGCCAGCCTCGTACACCAGCTTCACCCGGACATCGCCGGCGGCCCCGACAGCGCGCTCCCGCGCCCGCCCGAGCCTGCCCAGCAGGCCGTCAACGTCATGCGGCGCCAGTCTGTGCACGCCGGCTTTCGACGTGTCGGACGGATCGCCCACCGCCAGTATCCAGCTGGTGCCGCTCACTTCCAACGCCGCGTAGACCGTGGTAACGTCGCCCTCGAAGGGGGTTTTCGAATCAGTCATTTCATTCTCCTTTCACAGGGCGGGGGTTGCCGTCAAATGGCCCCCCGCCACAACATGTTGAAACATCGTCATTCCCTTGCACCGAATCACCCGCGAAGGCAAACGGCGGCGTGTCTCATGGCATCTGGTCGCCAGACTATCCGGGATCGATCGGGAATGGGTGAACGGCTACCGTGAAGGAGTCGGGCTGAGATCGGGCGCTGCGCTCCATAGGCGTCAACCTGTTTTCTCGCGGCATGTTTCGAAACCTTGTAATGTCCAAAGCGGCAGTCAACAGGTCGCCCCATACGCCGATTTCGACGGTTTCGTTCCTTTCGTTGGTCGATTGGCGCCATCGTGCGACCATGGAACAGGCCACCGGCTCCCCTGATGTTGCACTTGAGGGTGGAACGGGAGCATGACACCGGCACATGGACGGTCGGAACCCTGACCGACGCGAAGAGTCGTATCTATCTGGCTGGACGTGCCATGGATTTCGGTTGGGGGCCCAGATCCCGGACCCTGCTGTTTGATGCCTTCACGAGCGATATCATCTGGTTTGCATATATACCAAACCCATATGCATAGAATGCATGACAGTTCCGGCCCAGCCATCTGCAGCGGCGTCTGCCAGTCGCCGTCCGTAACATGTGCCCCAACCTTTCGTTCGCGGAATCTCTTGGGGCTGGAGGTCAACGAGGTGCAGACGGCGGTCTTCTACGAAGACCTGCTGACCCAGCAGGCGTTCGTGGAACAGGGCCAGCGGATGCCTGTCCAGCGACACCGACCTGTAATCCGATAGCAGCCGCCGGACCAGGCGTTCGCCCTGGCCAGCGGGCAACACCATATCCGCGAACCTCCTGTACAGGAAATCCAGCGCGGTGACCTTCAGCCCATCGCCCGTCCTCTCCAGCCGCAAGGTCAGGAGTACGTCATCCCCGCCGTTCCCCTCCGGCCGCAGGATCCACAGCAGGACCGGGCGCGCGTGGAACACCACCCAGACATACCCTTGGTTGAAAACGTGGCCGGACCTCCGGATCGCCACTGTCTCCAGGCGGTTGAGGTCCTCCCGGGCCGTGCCCGTTCCCAAGGCGAGCACCAGCAGCAGGACCGGCGCGAGGACGTAAGGACATCGGATGCGGCGGAGCATGTCATGGAGCCGTGGGCCTGTCCTTCAGGGACTGGGGTCCGTATGGGCATCATGGACATCCTGCCTGTCTGCGGTCAGGCGTGGTTCCGCACCCTGTTCGATCAGGTAGGCCCGGAACGAAGGAATAGGGGAATGGACACTGCCATTCGTATTTCTGTAAATGGCCCCCTGATGAAGGAGATGTTCGAAAAACCAGCTGGGAGTCCTGTTTTCGGGTAACGACCACAGAATATCCTCCGGCAGTCCTGTGTTCCGTCGGAATTTGGTTATGTTAACAAGGATATCCTTTCTCCGTATTGTATGGTTATCCTCATTCGATGCGGGAATTCCAGCCATCACCGCCGCAACAAGGGCGCAGGAATCCTCCATCTCATCACTGGTCTGATCCTCATAGTAGACTCGACGGCTGTCCAATGCCTGTCTTTCCATACCTATCCAATCAAACCGGTCCATGTCCCCATAGGTTCGCAGGGTTTCCCGTGTCAGGACCTCCAGGGTGAAATGCAGGTGCCGTGGCCAGCCTTCGCAGGGAATGGCCAAGGTTTTCAGCTGTGGCAGGTGCCGGGATGAATCAATTCTGAAATGATCGCAGAATGCTGACATCAGTTCCATGGTTTCCCCAGAGGTAAGCGGTTTGATCTCATGAATGATGGACCCACGGGTCAGATCGATCTTCCTGACCTTGGCCACTGTATCTGACAGACCGGCCAGGACCAGAACGACTGGCAGGACCGTGCGCCCGTCGTGGACCGACTGCAGGACTTTCGCCACAGGCGCGTCCGGCTCCAGCCGGAAGCGCTGTGTCTCGTCAATGGCCAGGATGATTGGACGATCGGGGAGGCATCCATGTGTCTGGGCCCAGGCGGTCAGGGACTGCCATGTGGGTTCCGGCACCTGATGCCGCTCCCTGCGGCGCCCGAACCGGAACCCAGTCGATTCGGGGCCCATTCCAACACTGTAGGATTCGGTGAGACTGTGTCGGACGAGGAAGTCCCCGACATGGCGTTCCGAAAGTTTCCGAGCTATCGGAACCAGAATGTCAGCCGGCGTCTGGATTTCACCCGTTGTCAGTATGACCACATGGGCGTTATCCACATGTCTATGCAGTTCCTCCAAAAGACTGCTCTTTCCGGCTCCAGGAGCACCTTGGATGATCCGCGTCATGCCGGGTTGTGTGCCTCTTTGTGCGTTCTTTCGCGTGGCCTGCCTTACGGACTTGAAGATATCCTGTCGACCGACAAAGACAGGTGGTGGGGATTTTTCCCCGCTGGTGAGGAATTCCCGCAATCCCTTATAGTCGATCGGCATGAAACATTCCTTTTTCTGAATATTCCCTTCATGCATTCCGCGTTTACGTAGACTACATCGGTTCGGTCGGAAAACAAGATCACGATGACATCCGTTTCCCTTCATTTCCAGCGAGGGTCCGATTCGGCGGAATTACCGTACTGGGCCGTTTCCACATGTGATTCGTCTGGATCACCCTGTCGAACAACCGGATTCGGTCAAGAAATCCGGAAAACCGCAACTTTAAGCCGAACTTCCAGAGCGCTGAGCACATAATGCCTTGAATCGGAATGACATGCAAAAATTCCGACGTGATTTTACTGGACAGGTTGTCAGGAAATCCGCAGACCGAGCAGGCGGAAGGCCTCCTTCTGTACCGGGGTGGGTTGTGACAGCATCTCGAACTGGGCCGAGGTTTCCGATTTCGGCGCCACCTGCATCCGGGTCAGGGTCGCCAGATGTTGCATGAGGCCCTGGAAATGGTGGACCGGCAATCGGTTGATGGTCATCCGGGTCGCCGCCTTGGTCTGCGCCGGGCGGGATGGTGTTGCCGGCGCGACGGCCGACTTTGACCGGGGTGGCCCTTCATCGTGGAACAGGATCGACTTCCAGGCGTCACGCAGATGCCATTCGACGTAATGGGCGAGGGTGCATAACAGGATATGGGCCCGCACCCGGTCGGCGAGGCGATGGTGAACGGGTCGGACTTTCAGATCCACGGTTTTCAGGCTGCGAAAGGCTCGCTCCACCCGTGCCAGACTCTTGTACGACCGCACCGTTTCATCGGCGCTGATCGTGGTTTCTGGCAGGCTGGTGCGCACGATGTAAAACCCGTCGAGCGCCGCTTCGGCGGCGATACCTGCGGTATCGCGCTTCCAGGTAAATCGCGTGCTCCGCACCGTGACGATGAAGTGTTTCCGCATCCTGCGCTTGCCCAGTACCTGGTCGAGGCGCCGGGTGATCGCCAGCTTCCCCTTGAGGCGGTACTTTTCGCGCCGGGTGGCCGCGTCCACTGCGCGCAGGCCGGCCTCGGTGGCCTGCAACAGCGCCTCGCGGGTCCGGGCCCGTTCCGTGGCCAGCGCCGGGTTGCGGCAGACCATCAGCCGTTCGCCCGGATACAACTCCTCGCAGGTGATTTCCGCGAGGT
This sequence comes from Paracoccaceae bacterium, assembly GCA_965203605.1. GTDB lineage: Bacteria > Pseudomonadota > Alphaproteobacteria > Rhodobacterales > Rhodobacteraceae > JAPOUP01. The sequence continues at coordinate 2,684,461 of OZ241902.1, forward strand.
CCCGCTCGTCGAACAGGGACGGCTGGAAGGCCTCGGCGGCGACCAGCTGGCGGATCGCCGTTGACCGCAGGGCGCTGATCCAGTCCAGACCGGCCGGTTCGATGTCCTCCCGGATCCGGGCCTCGGTCAGCATGCCGCGGTCGCCGACCACCACCACCCGGTCGAGGCCGAACCGGTCCCGCACCCGCTTGACTGCGGTGGCGACGGTGGCCGGATCGCTGGTGTTGCCGTCGAACACCTCGACCGCAACCGGCCGCCCGTCGCGATCGCACAACAGCCCGAATTCCACCTGGAGCTTGCCGCTCCTGCCGTCCCGGGAATGGCCGTACCGGGCCAAAGCGCAGCGGCGGCCTTCCATCCACACCGACGTCAGGTCCCACAGGACCAGCGCGTTTTCCTCGAGGTGACGGGCGGCTAGCCGGCGCTCGATGTCCGGCTGCCGGGACAGCAGCCAGTCCATCGCGGCATACAGTTCGTGGGCGTCGGTATCGGCAATATCAAGTTCGTGCGCCAGGGTGTCGGTCGGGCTTGCCGAAGCCAGGCCCTGGGCGGTCGCCAGCTTGCTTCTCGGGTCCAGGATGCGGGCGGCGATCATCCCCACCACGAGGTCGCGCTGGCGCGACGGACGGGGATGGATCAAGGTATCGAGACCGAGCCGTTTCAGGGTGCCGGGGATGGTGGCGACATGGCCGTGCGGCAAGGCCTGTTCGATGGTGAACGCGTCCGACAGTTCGCGGGCCGACTGCCCCTTGAGGCAGGCCCGGATTTCGTCGACCAGGCCGGGTGGCAGCTTCGACAGGTTGGCCAGGGTCCGCTTGCGCGCCTTGCGCTGCTCCTTGTCCCAGTAGGACTCGCGCAGCAACACCGCCGGCGGCGAATTGCGGTTGGGGACGACTTCCACATACATGAACATCCATATACGGGGGGAAATCTATGATGTCAACAGGGGACCGGAAAAAACGTACCGGCAAAATACATGGACAGGAAATTTGGCCTGAAAATCCTCAAATCTCTCATAGTTCGTTGATCTGAAAGCGTATTTTAATGAGTTGCGCCCGAATCCCGCTGGAAGTTCGGTTTAAGTGGAAAGAACATCGTGCACCGAGGTGGAAGACGTGACGGCTGGGTCATATTTTTCATTGCATTAAATCAATGTCTTGCAAATTGAGGGTAGAAAAATATGCCTGTCGCAATACCTGCGCACCTCGCTGCGGCTGATCCAGTCGGACCCGGCATAGGTAATCGCATGGATATCGACCTTGCGGGTGTCATCGTCCGCGGTGAAGGCAATCAGCGCCCTGCGTCCGGCGGGAATGGTGCGCAGCCCGGGAACGGTCCCATCGTGACGGCTACTCTTGTGGGGCAGTCTTTCTAGGCTGACGATGGTTGCCTGGATTTCGTCCATACGACGCGCTGCGGATTGCGGGTCGTAATGATCGGACAGCCAGTGCGCAATGGCGTCGAGATCCTTCGCAACCGCCGGACGAAATCGCATCCGATAGTTTACACCTCGTGCGTGGCTTGCAGTCGAGCCCTTACGACCGCAAAGGCACCTTTGAGCGAGGCGTGGTCAACACGCGGTGCCTTAAGGCGCATCCGGATATCCTCGGCCATTCCCCCAAGAGCAAGCTCGCGTTCCTCTTCGTCACGGATCATCTGTTCCAGCGCAACCGCCACAGCTGCGCTGTGCGACGCGAAGATGTCTTCTCCCACTTTGTCGGTCAGGCTGAGGGTTGTATTGACGGTCATGGCAGCCTTCAGAAAGTGACCTATTCATAAATACGAAGGGTTGTGGACGCGCAACTCCCTCGGGAACGGGGGAGTTGATTTTTGTGTAGACCCAAAATCACGCACACTGAAATCGACAACGGCTGTTCGAATAGCCACAAGCGGGAAGATAGGGTGGGAGAACCATACAATGTCGCCGAGCGGTTCCTGTCGATGGTCGTGGCAACGTCGGTGGGTATCGCCTGTCATGACCTATCGCGATGATCCCGCTCCGCTGTCGGTCTGGATCGAAGGAGCCCGCAAAGCCCGGGCCAACAGCAACGGAAAACCCTGATTCATAGCTTGATTCAGGCGAGCGATGCCCCGCCAACCGACGAGGCAGGCATATGTTCCGATACCCCACCGAACACGGGAGGAATCGAATCGCGGCACAGCCATCCCGAAGAAGATCCCTCTATGGCCGGAACAGCGGGGCCGCTTCCAAGGCCAGACCAGCCACCGACTCCGAGGCCAGACAACCCGGATCCCTCACCCGGACAGGTCATACTTTGGGGCGCGATGATGATCCGGAAGCGCCTCTGAAATTCCGCATCTCACGATGGTCCTGATACCCGACGGAGTTCCAATCGAGCCCATGCCGACCCATCCGAAATTGACGCAGACCCTTACCACATCCCTTGATCAGGCTCCGGACCATCGCAATACCGCACCGCGGCTTCTTCCATCGGCGCAATCGAAGACCCCTCCTCAAACCACTGCCTCATTCTCTCCGCCCGCGGCTTCACAGCCCTTCCACTCGGAACCCAAGGATTTTATAGTCTGGACCTGCACGGGATCGAAATCGCGAATCCCAAAGCGCCGAAGGAAGGCCATCACCATATGTCGATCTTACCCCGCCTGTTATCATCCGAAATGGCGATCGATCTCGGAACCGCAAACACCCTTATCTATATGAAGGGCCGAGGGATTATCCTGAATGAACCCTCGGTGGTTGCCTATCATGTCAGGCAGGGGCGAAGGCAGGTGCTGGCTGTCGGCACGGAAGCCAAGCTCATGCAGGGACGCACGCCGGAAAACATCGAGGCGATCAGGCCAATGCGTGACGGCGTCATAGCTGACTTCGACGTCGCGGAAGAGATGATCAATTCCTTCATCCGAAAGGTACATAGACGGTCCTTACTGACGAAGCCAAAGATCATCGTCTGTGTACCCTGTGGCGCGACCCCGGTGGAAAAGCGTGCGATCAGGCAATCGGTGCTCAGTGCCGGAGCACGGCGCGCCGGCTTGATCTCCGAACCCATCGCGGCCGCCCTCGGAGCCGAGATGCCCATCATCGAGCCGACAGGCAACATGGTTGTCGATATTGGCGGCGGAACAAGCGAGGTCGCTGTCCTGAGCATGGGAGACATCGTCTATGCCCAGTCGGTGCGCTTTGGAGGCGACCAGATGGACCAATCCATCATAAACTACCTGCGCCGCCAGCAGAACCTACTGATTGGGGAAGTGACGGCAGAGCGCCTGAAGACCGCGATCGGCACCGCAAGGATTCCAGAAGATGGGCGTGGGGTTACCCAGCGCATCAGAGGCCGTGACATGCTTCACGGTGTGCCGAAGGAGATCGAGGTCAATCAGGTACATGTGGCCGAAGCACTCGCTGAGGCAGTTCAGCAGATCTGCAACGCCGTGATGACCGCACTCGAAGCCACACCACCGGACCTGGCAGCGGATATCGTGGAACGGGGCGTCATGCTCACGGGAGGGGGTGCCCTGCTCACCGACCTTGATGTCGCCCTCAGGGAGCAGACCGGTCTCGCATTCACGCTCGCCAACGACTGTCTCAACAGCGTGGCGCTTGGTACCGGATTGGCTCTGGAGTATGAATCCCAGTTCAGGCATGTGATAGACTACGACAGCTAAGGCCGAAGGCGGCGGAGCCCAAATCCTTTGGCCAGGCAGCCGGGATGGGAACCTATCCAGAGCCGGTCTGGAGGCATGAGTGGTCAGGGAAAAAGGCAACAGGTTCTATTTTCGCGCCATCCGCCGCATTTTTATCGGCTCGCTGTTGGTGGTGCTCACGGCCGTCTTTCTGTTCTGGCGCATCGACAATCCGCGGGCGGAACGCCAGCGCGCGCTTGTCCTGGACCAGGTCATTCCCGCCATCGACTGGATCCTGGTACCCATGACCCACGCCGCTGAAATGCTGGAGAACATGCGATCCTATGGCCGGATCCATACGCAGAACCTTGAGCTTAGGCGGGAGTTGCGGAAAATGAGGGCGTGGAAGGAAGCGGCAATCCAACTCGAGCAGGAAAACGCCAGGCTGCGCACGTACAACAACGTAAAGCCGGAACCGGACCTGACCTTCATCACCGGGACGGTCGTCGCCGATAGCGGCTCTCCTTTCAGGCGGTCCGTCCTCCTCAACATTGGAATGCACGATGGTATCGTCGACGGATGGGCCGCAACCGACGGATTGGCGCTCGTCGGGCGGATCAGCGGCGCGGGAAACCGCGTCTCACGCGTCATCCTGTTGACTGACAGCAACAGCCGCATCCCGGTGATGGTCCAGCCATCAGGCCAACGGGCCATTCTGACGGGCGATGACTCCAACCTGCCTCTGCTGCAATTCATCGAGAACGCAGAACTCGTCCGTCCGGGCGACCGCATAGTTACTTCGGGTGACGGCGGGGTTTTCCCTAACGACATTCCTGTAGGCCAGGTCATAGATGGACCTGACAGAAACCTGCGTGCGCTCCTGACCGCGGAATTCAATCAGCTGGACTTCGTGCGCGTGCTGCGTGCACTTCCCAGAGAACGCCTGACCGAACCTGGCGAACCGGTAAAGCGGCGGCGGCCACCCCTGCTCCAATTCCCACAGTGACCCATGACTGAACGCATACCATTTCGAATCCTTCTCCAGTCCTGGCTCGCATATTCAGGCCTGATGTGCGCGCTGCTGATTTTCAGCGTCGTTCCCCACGAGATCTGGCCAAGGCAGTTTCCCGGCCCAGACCTTATGGTCGTGTTCACCTTCATTTGGCTCGTGCTCCGCCCCAGACTGATCCCGACACCTCTCATCGCGGCGGTCTTTTTCTTTGCCGACATTCTTCTCATGCGCCCCATCGGTCTTTGGGCAGCGTTGATGGTCGTGGCCGCTGAGTTCTTTAGAAACAGACGTGCGGGAGTCCGCGGGCAGGTCTTCGCCACGGAATGGGCCATGGTTTCGGGCGTCGTGCTCACGCTGACCATCGCAAACGCGGCCATCCTATATGTCGTTTTCCTGAGTCAGGTGCAGTTTGACAAGGCAATGATCCAGGCAATCTCGACAATTCTGGCCTATCCGCTGTTCGCGGTGGCCGCTCGGCGTGTTTTCGGTACCGGTTCCGTGACCAGTGTCGGTCGAAATGCGACGGAACTGGCGCGATGACCGGCAAGGCCGGGGAAAGTTCTCGGACAATCAATCGTCGCGGACTGATTCTTGGTGCCGCCCAGCTCGGCTTTGTGGGACTCTTGGGGCTTAGGATCAGACAACTACAGGTCGAACAGGTGGAGGAGTTCCGTCTTCTGGCCGACGGGAACCGCATCAACATCCGCTTGTTGCAACCAGCTCGTGGACTTGTCTTTGACAGGAATGGGGTTCCATTGGCAAGAAATGAGCAGAATTACAGCATCGTCATGATTCGGGATGATGTCGACGATTTGGAGGCGGTGCTTTCAGGACTTGCACAGATCGTCGATCTGTCGCCTGAAGATATTGAAAGGGCCAATGGCGAGATATCAAAGTCAAATCCCACTGTCCCGATCACTGTGGCAGACCGCCTGACCTGGAGTGAATTTGCCGAACTGGCGGCCAACAGCCCCGCACTTCCCGGGGTGAGACCAGACGTTACGCTGAGCAGATCCTATCCTTTGGACGCGGATTTCGCCCCTGTACTCGGATATGTCGGCCCGGTCAGCGACTATGACATGACCAAAGGCTATCTCTCCGATGACCGTGATCCACTGCTGCGGATACCCAGATTCCAGGTCGGAAAGTTCGGGGTAGAGGCAAAGATGGAACATGTGTTGCGCGGGCGCGCAGGCCATCGGCGGGAAGAGGTCAACGCATTGGGCCGGGTTATGCGACAGTTGGACAGGAAGTCCAGCCAACCCGGCTCGGAACTGCAGTTGACCTTGGATAGCAGACTGCAGAATTACCTCCAGATGCGCCTGGACGGGGAAAGTGCCAGTGCCGTGGTGATGGAAGTTGGCAGCGGTGACGTCCTCGCAATGGGGTCTACGCCATCATTCGACCCAAATAAATTCGTGCGGGGAATCTCTGTCGCCGACTGGGATGCATTGAGAACCAACAAATACCGGCCACTTGCGAATAAGGCCGTGCAGGGCACATATCCACCGGGATCAACTTTCAAGATGATCACCGCACTGGCCGCGTTACATGACGGAGTCATCGAACCTGACACAGAGGTCTGGTGTAACGGCTATACGGAAGTCAGCGACAGAAGATTCCATTGCTGGCTCAAGCATGGCCATGGGCACGTCGACCTTCACTCATCACTCGTGGAAAGCTGCGACGTGTATTATTATGACATCGCCGCTCGCGTCGGAATCGAGAAAATCGCCTCAATGGGACGGAAGCTGGGTTTCGGGCAGCGTTTTGATCTGCCACTTTCTGGGGTTCAGCAGGGGCTGATGCCTGACCGGAACTGGAAGCTCAGAAACCGCAATGCGGATTGGGTGGTGGGGGATACCCTGAATTCAAGCATTGGGCAGGGCTTCGTCCTCAGCTCTCCGCTGCAGCTCGCCGTGATGGCCGCCCGAATTGCATCCGGCAAGTCCGTCGAGCCACGCATGATAAAATCAATTGATGGCATCGAAGAACCGGTGCCCGATCCAGACCAGCTTGGACTCGCGTCGGATCATCTGCAACTGGTGCGTAAAGGCATGGTTGATGCCGTAAACTTTCGAAGAGGCACCGCCTACAGAAGTCGCATCATTGCCGACGAAATGCGGATGGCGGGCAAGACCGGCACCAGCCAAATCCGTAGCATCACAAGGGCTGAACGGGAGAAAGGCGTCATCGCCAACGAAGATCTTCCCTGGGAGCGTCGTGACCACGCGCTTTTCGTCTGTTACGCACCATACGACGCGCCGAAGATCGCCTGCTCAGTCGTTGTCGAGCATGGAGGCGGCGGATCCCGGACGGCCGCTCCGATCGCCCGCGATATTGTGCTTCAGGCACTATACGGAGGTACGCCACCACTCCCGGCATATCCAAAAAATCAGCGCGGAACCATCGAAACCCAGCAAAAGCGGCTTAAGCTGCGCGATCCCGCCATACTAACCCAAAGGCGTTCACGGGCATGAGCCTACTTGAATTCAACGACGGCAAGACCCCTTCCGGCCTCGGCAAGATACTCTATGTCAACCCCGCCCTGACTCTTCTGCTGACCGCGGTGGCCGGGTTGGGATTCCTGATGCTCTATTCTGTCGCCGATGGTTCATTGACACCTTGGGCCACACCCCAGATGCAGCGCTTCGGAGTCGGGATTGCGGTGATGTTGGTCATCGCCATGGTTCCAATCCAGTTCTGGCGGAACATCGCAGGGATCGCATACGCGGTATCGATCCTTCTGCTGGTGCTCGTCGAGTTCCTTGGCACCGTCGGCATGGGTGCGCAGCGCTGGATCGATTTCGGTTTCATGCGACTGCAGCCATCTGAAGTCACCAAGTTGACCATGGTCATGCTTCTTGCGGCCTATTATGATCGCCTCGATATCGAGAAGACCTCGCGACCGCTTTGGGTGGCCGTGCCGGCGGTGCTGATCCTGATCCCAACGATGCTTGTCCTGCGTCAGCCGGATCTCGGCACGTCAATCCTGCTCGTTCTTGGCGGCACGATGATGATGTTTCTCGCAGGAGTTCACTGGGGCTATTTCGGGGCTCTTGGATTGGGCGGCGGAGGGCTGACAGCGCTGGTCCTGCTCTTGCGTGGCACCGAATGGCAACCGTTGAAAGACTATCAGTACCTACGTATCGACGCGTTCCTGAATCCCGAGTCCGATCCACTGGGAGCAGGCTACCACATCATCCAGTCCAAGATTGCACTGGGGTCTGGCGGCTGGACTGGCCGTGGCCTCATGCAGGGAACCCAGAGTCGCCTCGACTTCCTTCCCGAAAAGCACACGGACTTCATCTTCACGACACTTGCTGAAGAACTGGGTTTCATCGGCGCGTCCTCACTTCTCGCACTCTACTCCCTGATCATTGTCTTCTGCATCGCCGCTGCTCTCCGAAACAGGGACCGTTTTTCCTCCTTGCTCATACTCGGTGTCACCACCACGTTCTTTCTCTTCTTCGCGGTCAACATTTCAATGGTGACGGGACTGATGCCCGTGGTCGGCGTGCCTCTGCCCCTCATATCCTATGGTGGTTCCGCCCTGCTGGTGCTGATGATTGGATTTGGGCTGGTGCAATCGGCGCACATCCACCGACCCCGAAATCGAATTTAGGAGTTCGGCATGATCAACGTGCTGTTTGCCGCAGGCAATCATCGTTGGAAGCAATTCGAGAGACCGCTGCGAAAGGCGCTGGTGCGCGAGGGTATGGAAGCAAGACTGTCACTGGACCTCGATCCCCGGATCGCCGACTACGTGATTTACGCCCCAAATAAGGACTTCAAGGACTTTCGGACCTGCAGCCGGGCCAAGGCAGTGATGAGTCTCTGGGCGGGCGTTGAGGACATTGTAACCAACAGGACCCTGACACAGCCTCTGACGCGCATGGTCGATCATTCGCTGACCGAAGGTATGGTCGAGTGGGTGGTCGGCCATGTATTGCGCCACCACCTGGGGATGGATGCGCATATCGTGAATCCTGACCATTCCTGGCGTTTCGATCCGCCGCCACTGGCCCGTGACCGAAATCTAGCCGTGCTGGGCATCGGGGAACTCGGAAGCGCCTGCGCCCGCGCACTGGCCTCCCTGAACTTCGGTGTCACGGGGTGGAGCCGCAGGCCGAAGCAACTTGACGGTGTGGTCTGCGGATATGGGCAGGACGGCCTGGAATCCATTCTTGCACACGCTGAAATTCTCATCCTCCTGCTCCCCCTGACATCCGAGACCCGAAACCTGCTGAATTCCGAAACCATGGCGCTGCTGCCGAAAGGAGCGATCGTCCTGAATCCGGGCCGAGGTCATCTCATCGATGACGACGCACTGTTGGTGGCGCTTGATTCGGGCCGGATCGCCCACGCCACACTTGACGTGTTCCGCGAAGAACCCCTACCGAAAGAGCATCCGTTCTGGGCGCACCCGAAGGTGACCGTCACTCCACACCAGGCGAGCGAAACCCGGCCCGATTCCGCAAGTCAGCTGATCGCCGAGAACATTCGCCGCTGCGAAACTGGAGAACCCATGCTGTACATCGTCGACCGAAAGGCGGGCTACTGATCTCCGTCAACGCAGGATCTGGCAATCCGTGGCACCTCAGATCACGCCGGCCCTGACGAACAGACCTCTCAGGTCAGCTTCGGGTCTGGCACCGATCTGTCCGATGACTTCGGAGGCGGCGATATTTCCCATCCGCGCACAGGTCTCCAGGCCAAAACCCTCAACCAACCCCCAAAGAAACGCGCCGGCAAAGAGGTCGCCAGCCCCCGTTGCATCCAGGACCTCGGCCGGTTCCGCCGCGACGTGCCAACGACGGTCACCGGTCTGGACGTGTACGCCATTCGCTCCGTCGGTGCAGACAACTATCTCGACTTCCGCTGCGGCTGCGGCTATCGCGGAACCGATATCCCCCACGCCATACATCGACAGAATTTCCGCACGGTTCGCCAGAACCAGGTCAACGTCATTCTTCAGCATCGCCCCAAACGCGGCCCGATGGCGCTCGATGCAGAACGGATCGGACAATGTGATGGCCACCTTGCCTCCGGCAACCCTGCAGGCGGATATCGCCTTGGCAAACGCTTCCTGGCTCTCCAGCCCGTCGAATCGATATCCCTCGAGAAATATCCATTCGGAATCGGCCATCATTCGTGCATCGATGTCGGAGGGTGCAAGAAACTCGGTGACGCCGAGATATGTGTTCATTGACCGCTCGCCATCCGGGGTCACCAGAACAATACAGCGACCGGTTTCCCCAAGGTGGTCACTTGGTGCCGGAGCGGTCTCAAAGGCCGCTCCCTGCGCGCGCAGATCATGCGCGAAAATCTCGCCCAACTGATCATCCTTGACCTTGCCGACAAATGCCGTCCGACCACCAAGCTGCGCCATGCCCGCTATTGCGTTCGCCACTGAACCACCGGAAACCTCCCGAGCTGGACCAATCCGCGAGTAGAGATCGATCCCTCTCTCCAGATCGATCAGCTGCATGACCCCTTTCCGGACACCATTCTCCTCCATGAAGGAATCGTCACAATGGACAAGAACATCTACCAGCGCATTGCCGATTCCAACGACCTGGAACCGTTTGGTCATATATTCTTGCCCTCGAATCGGCAGAACTCCTCGATCAGGCATCTATCGCAGGCCGGTCGGCGTGCCTTGCAGATGTATCGGCCATGCAGGATCAACCAGTGATGCGCGTGACGTTGATATTCGGCAGGAACATTGTCCTCGATAGCCCGCTCGACCGCGACAACGTCCTTTCCGGGGCAGAGGCCGGTTCGGTTTCCTACCCGAAAGATGTGTGTGTCGACGGCTTGCGACGGATGCTTCCACCACATGTTAAGCACCACGTTCGCGGTCTTTCGTCCGACACCGGGAAGTGACTGCAGTGCGGCGCGCGATGATGGCACATCGCCACCATATTCATCCACCAATATGCGCGAGAGCTTCATCACGTTCCGAGCCTTGTTTCTGAACAGGCCGATGGTCCGAATGTGCTCCACCAGTCGCTCCTCGCCCAGATCCAGCATCTTCTGCGGAGTGTCCGCGACCTTGAACAGGGTTTCCGTCGCCTTGTTGACACCGACATCTGTCGCCTGTGCGCTCAAGGTGACAGCAACCAGAAGCGTATATGCGTTCGTATGCCTGAGTTCGCCCCTGGGCTCAGGTTCAGCGGCATGGAATCGTTCGAAGACCGTCCGGATCGTATGATAGTCGAGCTGCGTTGCCATCCACGGCGGTATGCACAACGTTCCCACATCCTACAAGACCGGTCATCGAACACTATTGAAGAGACTGTCGTGGAATGAGCAGGAAACGGGTCGTAAGAACTCTGGAGTTCGGGTAGGTCGGCATCATGAACGAGGACCACGCCATGACTGAACCAAATCCTGAAGATGGCTACCATTACGCCGTCATTCGCCGAGCGATTGACCTGATCGACGCCCATGTCGGCGAATCCCTCACACTGGATGAACTGGCATGTGAGATGCACATGAGCCCGGCGCATTTCCAGCGCACCTTCAGCCGATGGGTCGGCGTTTCGCCGAAACGCTATCAGCAATATCTGATGCTCGGGAACGCCAAGGAAATGCTTAGGGATAGATTCACCACTCTTGATACAGCGGCGGAGCTTGGGCTTTCCGGGAGCGGACGGCTTCACGACCTTTTCATGACCTGGGAGGCCATGACACCCGGCGAATATGCCCGGTACTGTGAAGGGCTGGAGATTTCGTGGGGTTGGTTTGACAGCCCATTCGGGCCATCGTTGGTGATGGGAACGGACCGAGGGATATGCGGAATCGGTTTTGCTTCCGAAGCGGGAAAGACCTCTGCACAGCACGACCTGCGCAGTCGCTGGCCTAAAGCGGCATTCATCGAAAACCCTGATCAGCTCAGTTCCTGGGTGCAGGGCGCATTTGGCGACGATGGCTGCTGGCGTAAGGCAGTTTCCATTCATATCTTTGGGGCTCCGTTTCAGATCAAGGTTTGGGAGGCGTTGCTTAGAATCCCGAGCGGATGTGTGACAACGTATTCCGAAATCGCCGGATCGGTCGGCCATCCGCGGGCGGCGCGGGCGGTGGGCACTGCCATCGGTCGCAACCCGATCAGCTGGCTCATTCCATGCCATCGGGCGCTCCGCAAATCCGGAGAACTTGGCGGCTATCATTGGGGTCTGCCGGTCAAGCGTACTTTGCTTGCGTACGAGGCGGCGCGCGCGGAAAGCTCTTCCTGATCGTTGCAGGACAGCCAATCGCGAATCCTGCCGCGCTTCAGCGGTGATCGAAGCCGGACAGTTGAAAAGCAACTGTCGAGCCAGATTCGATGATGAACCGTTCCCGTAGAGGTCGGCGTCGCATGGTGGATCACCGCCTGTCAGGCTGAGACAGCGACTCCCGCAGTTCTCCATGCAGCTGACAGGGCAACCTATGACGTCAGTCTCTTCACAAACCGCCTGACATGACCCGAAGAATCACGGAAATCCCGGATGGCCGAAAACTGGTCTCGTATGGATCGCGGCAAGTCGGCCGGGCATGTCATGGACTGGTCCGCCTGCATCGCCAACTGACCAGGAAGCGCCAACCGCACCTTCAAGATCCTGTGCGACATAGTGTTCCGCGCTGAAGAGCGGAGCCTGGCTCGATCACGGCGGCGGGCGCTCTCCGGATGCCGCCGCAGCAATGTGCTCGGTCTGCACTGGCGGAACGTCACTTACAACGCGCTGACGTTCGGAGACTCCTAGGTTTGATCACGCACCGTGCCACTCGGCAAGGCCGCGGAGCGCGTCGGTATCCACACTGCCGAAGCGTCGACCACACGTAACGTCAGTTCCGGTTCGCGAGGGGCAAATCTCCGTGGTCGCTCCTGAACCTTTCCAGCAGTTCGCCCTTAAGCGGTTCAGGCCTGTTTCCGGGGCAGGACCACATGCGCAATTCCGCGTCTTTGATCCCCTGCACCTGCCAGAGCCACTCGCCTCCACTGTGATTGTCGGCCTTGCCCACGCCGAAGCGCGCCAACTGACTTACCCGCTGGCGCAGGTCGCCGTTCCTGCCACCTGCCTTGCCGATGTAGAGGATGTCCGTTGGGCCAGCTGCCAGGATTCGACGGCGCATTTCGCGCAGCAGTTTCGTATCAGCCGGCTTGGCATGTCGCGCCTGGCCCGCATCGGAGGCGAAAGAAATGGTGTTCCAGCCACCAAGACAGACAGCATAGATGCCCGGAGATTTCGGAAGATCCCGCCAGTTCGCTCGCCCTGGGCCTTTCGCGCGCGCCAGCAAATCACCCAGCGAAACGGACTGGGCATCAACGCCCAGGACGTCGTCGATATCAGATGCCTTCATGGGTTCCCGATCCGGAAGCCAGTCCTGCCAATGCATCTGGAATAGCCCCGGCGGCTCCCGCGTGCGATACGAGAACCGCTTCCAATCAGGGCTATGGCGTCTGGAGTTTTCGTCATGACAAACGAGAACAGACTGTCAACAAAAGTGACGCTCCTGCTGCGAATGTGGTCAGTTCTGGATGGTTCCAGGCATCAACGCGACGACGGAGGCTTAAGTGCGATTACCCTGGTCAGCATTAGGCTTAGCTTGACAATCTGGTCGGGGCTGCGGATGTTGTCGCACTTCAGGGGGAAATGGGGAGTGGTGAATCCCTGGGCAGTCAGGAAGGGATGAATCAGCGAACCAAATCCGATCCAGCACTTGAGGAGATCCATTGAATTGCTGATCTGATCCTCCCTCCACGCGCACCGCCGACCACGCGGCTTCGACCGGTGCTGTCCGTCTGTTGCGGCAGCACCCGACATCCCACACGAAAGCATCGATGCATCGACAGCAGAACGGGCCCGGGGTGCGCAGATTGATCTTGTTCGTACCGGGCGAACGATAGGCCGCAACCATTCCCGCTTCCTGGAGACCATGGACGCCCGCTGCGTGAATGCCAGTCAGCACCCGGCGTGAAGATACTGGAGCGCCGGGACGGAGTGGAAGGGCGACGAGGAGATGTCGCACCAACTCAGGTGTGACGCCGTTGAACCTACGATCCGACGAACCTGTCCCGCAGCGGCAGCACAATGAGGACCGCATGCGTCGCGCCTATACTTGGCTCAGGCGAAGCGAAAGGGACGGGACGGAAGACGTCGAACGGTTCGTATTCCTTTGGATCGCTTTCAACGCTGCCTACGGAGACGAGTCGACGCTGCGGAAGTTCGTCGAAGGCGGAGAAACCAGAAATACCGAAACCGACCGTTTCAGGACCTTCCTCAAGCATATTGTCGAGCTGGACGAGGCATGTGTTCTCGAAAGTATCGTCTGGAATGGGGCATATACTATCCGACTTCGATATCGCCGATGGGAAGGGTTTCCGGTACCGATGGCAGTCGGTCGTCCGCGCCTTCGGTGATGAAAGCGATATCCCAGTCGCTGTACGGATGGTGGTCACCACAGGCACGGGAGCCGAACAGCACCGCCGTCCTGGCCTCGGGCCAGAGCGCCAGCGATTCCGCTGCCGCTTTCTGTATTGCCGTCAATGCCCGGTCATATTCCATGGCTGTCATTATCCAGTGGCGGACTCTGGAAGGCAATGGAGAGGGAGTGCAGCGTCCCGGAACTTGCAGGGCCGGGAGCGGTCACGGTTCGGAAATGTCACTGTTCCCGTCCGGTCTGTCATGTTTCAGATCAAGTCCGTCGTTTTTTCCGGTCAGGAAAGCCTTGAATGAGGGAATGGGGGAGTGGATATATCCGTTGCCATCTTCATACAGAACGCCTTGGTGGATAAGGTGGTTGAGAAACCAGTAGGCATCCCTGCCGCAGGGCAATGTCCATGCGATGGTCCCGCCGCCCTCATGCTGTCGGTGGATGCGGTTCATGTGGTCGATGACATCCACATTGGTCACGGTGGTTTCATCGGCTCTGACCGGTATATCGCGGAGAATCTCAGCGAGTAGATCATAAGCGAACTGCATGGTCCGGCTGGTCTGTTTTCCGTAATACTCCTGCCGCAGGGTCCAGGTGCGCTCCCGCAGGGTTGGCCAGTCCATTCGGCCCATATCCCCGTCCACCCGTTCGGTCTCCTTCGCCAGTACCTCGCCAGCATGACGCAGGTGCCGGGGCCAGCCGTCGCAGAGGTCGGCCAGAGCCTCGAGATGGGTGGCGTGGCCATTTGTGTCGAGGCCGAAATGGATGGCCAGCCACCGCATGAAATCCTGGGCCTGGAAGGCCGTGAGCGGGCAGGTCTCGTGAAGTCGCGAGCCACGTGTCAGATGCATCTCGCTGGCCCTGGTCGCTGTTTCCGACAGGCCAGCGAGGACCAGAACCAGCGGCAGTCCGGAGGTCCCGTCATGGATTTTCTGCAGGAACAGCGCTTCGGGGGATGTCTTTCCACGATCCATCCGCTGGGCTTCGTCCACGGCGACGATTAACGGCCCTGTATCCGCCTTGGGGGGATATCTGTTAACCAGCTCAGCGAATGTCCGCGGTATGTCCCTGTCGGAAAACTGCATGGACAGACCCCCGGGTCCGACTCCAAATCCGCACAGACGACGCAGCCGGTCCTTCAGGGTGTCGGTCCATTTCGCCTCGTCCATGGTCAGGGCGTCGAGGATGGCGCCAAGGCCTGTTTTGGGAGTCTCCATCAGGTCGGTGGAGGACAGGGCCACGACCCGGGGGGTTCCGTCCTTACCCAGCCATCTTTTTGCCATTTCGGCCAGCAGCGAGGATTTGCCGGCGCCGGGGGCCCCTTGGATGATCTGGGTGAATTTCGCATTCCCGGCGCTGTTCCGCGCAGTCCGCAGGATATAATCGAGGATATCCTGATGGCCGACAAAGACCGGAGGCGGGGCTCCCTCGCCCTGGCGCAGGTATTCGCGGACCCGGTCGACATGATAGCGTGGTGGCATTGCCGGTCCTCATCCTGTTTCCGGTTCCATAACGGTTGCGACCGGTCCATCCTATAACATATTGGCAGGTCTGTCCAAAGCGTCATTCCGCTATTGATTGGTTTTCGGAACAGCAATTCCCACCAGCCCTTCCGGACCCTGTATTCCATGGGGTTCCGTGAACCGGGTTGGGTGGACTTTTCCTTCCAGACGGCTGGAAACCGCCCGGAATCCTCTGGACATCATAGCCTCCGGCCCTTGCCGCAACCGGTGTTGACCCCGATGACAGGAGTTGGGACGATGCGGTTTCGGAAGGACCCCGGCAGGCCTGGGACGGTCAGGGCGCCTGCGGAATGCTTCGGCGGGGTCGACGATCCGGTGGACGGGCGCCGGTTCAGCCTCGGGGACCATCCCATGTCGGCGTTCGCGATGTTCCCGCCAGGTATCCGTCGCTCCCGCAGTCCGGCAGGGACAGCCGCGGTGACGCCATCGTCCGCGGCAACCTCCGTGCGCTGTTCGGGGTCACGGCGGCGCCCTGCGACCCCCCCCCATGCGCGGACGCCCCCGGCACGGTCGACCCCAGGCAGCTGCGCCCGGCCTCGGGACCCTTTCCGCGAGGCTGCGGCGCGGCAGGGTGCTGGAGGACCAGCCCGTCCTCGACGGCCACTGCCTGATCCCGGTCGACGGCACCGGTCATTTCAGTTCGAAATCCGTCCACCGCCACCACTGCCGCCTCGCCAGCCGCAGTGACGGGTCGAAGGGCCATTCCAACGGCATGCCCGCCGCCGTGGTCCGCCACCCGGAACGCCGGGAGGTGCCGCCGCCGGCCCCGGAGCCGGTCGCCAGGACCGACGGGGACAGGAGGAACGACCGCCAGCGCAACGCCGCGGCGCGGTCCGTCGACGACCTCCGGCGCGGGCATCCGCGCCTGAAGGCCATCGTCCTGCAGGACGGCCCCGCGTCGAACGGGCCTCACATCGCCCGCCTGCGGCGCCACGGCCTCCGCTTCATCCCCGGGGGGAGACCCGGCGACCACGGCCAGCTGTCCGCCAGCCTGGACGCCAGCCCCGACACCCGCACGGCCCGGTTCGCAGACGCCGACGGCACCCGGCACGACCTGCGCTACCTGAACGGCGCGCCGGTCAACGCCTCCCATCCCGACATCAGGGCCAGCGTCACCGGATACCGGGAGACGGTCATCAGGACCCCACTTCCAGTCCGAAGTGCAACACCGGCCATCTGCGCAGCGAGGGCTCCGCCCCCGCTGCGGGAATGGCTGAAAGGCGGGGTCCGCGGCCCCGGGGGAGCGGAGGATCCGGGCCCGGGACGGCTCTGGTCCCGTCTGGATGGGGCGTCAGGCCTGCGCGGTGCGGTGACAACGGTCGGTCATCGGGCATTGCCCCTTCTGGTGGAGCGTGGTGCCGATGTGACCGTCGCCGAAAATGCCGGTTCGACGTTGGTGCATCTCGCCGCCCACCTGTGTTCGTCGGCCCGTGTGTCGATGCTGGCGGCGGTGGGGGCGGATGTGAATGCGTGTGACAGTCGTGGACGTACGCCTTCGCATCTCGCCGCCGGGATGCGGTCGATGGACACGGTGGAGTGTCCGGTCCGGGAGAGGGCGGATATCACGCTGGTGGATATGGAGGGTCGGACGGCTTTCGGTATCGTTGTGGAGTCCCCTATCCGCGACCGGGCGCCGGAGGAGTGCCTCTCTGTCCCGGCGCCCAACAGGGCGGCGGGTATGCCGGACAGTCCGGAACCGTAGGCTTTCCTGACTCAGTTTCATCGGCTCCATGAACCGGGAGCGCCGGGGAGACCGCGGGTATCTCCTGTTTCCGCAAGGGCGGCTGGCTTCAGGGGCTGGACATGTCGTCGGGTTCGCCGCCATCGGGCTGGATATCGGGCGTTGGGCCAGGCCCTCCCCGCTCCTCGCCGGCGTCAATGAGATAGGACCGGAAGGAGGGGATGGGGGAGTGGATCAATCCATTGCCATCCTGATACAGGGCGCCCTGATGTATGAGGATGTCCAGAAGCCTTTCCGTTGTGATGCCTTCAGGCAGTCTCCAGCTATGTGAGCGACTGCTGTCATGATCGCGATATTGGTCGATGATATCCAGCACCCTGGCCCGGTCGGGCCTGTTGGCCTTCATGTCCTTCGCTTCGGGTATGTCATCCATCACCGCCGCCACAAGCCTGTGGGCCTGCCGCAGGGGGGTGTTGAACTGGTCATTGTAGAAAGCCTGCCGTAGGGTCCATGTGCGTGAACGCAGGGCGGTCCAGTCCATTCTGTCCATGTCCCCGTTCACGCGCCGGGTTTCTTCCGCCAGGGCGACACCGGCCTGGCGCAGATGTCGGGGCCAGCCGTCGCAGAGATTGGCCAGGGTCTTGAGATGCTGCCTGTGGCGGGATGTGTCGAGGCCGAAATGCAGTGCCAGTTCGCACATGAAATGGCGGGCCTGGAATTCCTTCAGGGGTTTGACTTCATGGACATTGCGTCCTCGTGTGAGATGTATGGCCCGGGCGACATCCACCGTGTCCGACAGGCCGGCGAGCACCAATGTCAGCGACAGTCCGGATGAGCTGTCGTGCACGGATTGCAGGAAGCGCGCTTGAGGTGTGTTTCGATCTGGTTCGAACCGTTGTGTCTCGTCCACGGCGACGATGATGGGGCCGGACTTTTTCATCGAGGGATATCTGTCCGTTATTTCGTAGAGTGTTTTCGGAACGGTTCCACCTGAGAACTGCATGGAGACTCCACCCGGTCCGGCCCCCACTCCGCGCAACCTTCTGATCCGGTCTTTCAGGATATCGATCCATTTCGTCTGTTCCATGGTTGCGGCATTGAGGACGGCTTTGACTCCGATAGCGGGATTGTCCATGAGATCGGTGGACAGCAGGATCACGACCCGTGGTTTTCCGTTCTCACCCATCCATTTTTTCTGCATCTCCGCGAGCAGCGAGCTCTTGCCGGCACCTGGCGCTCCCTGGAGGATGCGGGTGACTTTTGGACGTCCGGCTTTACGGATGGCGATGTCGAGTACGTCTCTGAGTATGGTCTGGTGACCGACGAAGATGGGTGGTGGGTCGCCTTCGTCCTGATCAAGGTATTCCCTGACTTTGTCCTCATCATATCCTGGGAATATTGATGTCATGGAGTGCCCTTTCCCACTGCGTGGGTGAAACCAGGATAACAGGACATTGGGATAATGTCCAATCTGACCGAGGTTTCGAGGTTTCCAGTATCTCCCTATCTGTTACAGGTGGGATATTCGATGGGCGTTGAGGGTGGTTTTTTGGAAAACGGTCCCTGACTGGCCCCATCGGAAGGTCTGTTCGCAGGACTGCCCCAAGGGGGAATTCCCCCGAACGTCTGTCGCCGGCTGGCCGTGCCGGCATCCCCACACCTGCAGGCGGTTGATCTGCCTATGCCGGGATGTCCCGCGGCCTGCGACACCGATTTCCCGGCTTCGGCAGGGTCCCGGAGGGCGGAGACCGTTTCCGGTTCCAGGGGTGGCCGGCCGGGGTTCCGCCCGTGCCCGCCCGCTGTCGCGGGCCCGCCTTACGTGCGTTCGGACATCAGACGGCGCCCGAAGTGCGCGATGGCCCCGAAGACGCGGAACACCAGCCCCCCGGCGGCCGAGGTCGTATCGACCCGCTCGGCCAGGCCGGTCAGGTCGGTCCCCCTTGCCCTGAGCGCGTCAACGGTTCCCGGAAGCTCCCCGAGCGGCCGCCCCAGCCGGATGACGGCGGGCGTATCGCCTGCGCGCACATGGTCCGGCAGCGCGGCAAGGCCCGGGCGTTCGGAGGTCTTCCCGGAGATGACGTCCCCGAACACGCGTACCGCGCCTTCCCGTATCAGGCGGCCCTTCTGGCCGGACAGGTCCCGATCGGTGGTCGAGACCCCTGCCTATCCCGGCATGTCGCCATCGCGTGCCATGTACGTCCCTTTGACGAGCGGTTCAAGGACATCCCATGGAGCGGCCTGATACGCACCGTCAGGATGCCGGTATCTGTCCATTTGTCGGTCTCCATACCAATGGGCGTCCGGAAACTTTCAGCAGCGTTTTGAGGACACCCATGCCCGCCGATCCCCACTCACCAGCAGCGCCCGCGAAACCTTCTCTGGCATTCCCGCGGATCCTGATGGTCCTGCGCGGCACTATCCGCTTTCCCTTGCGGATATGGGCCTGATCCAGACGCGGCGGCGCGATGGGAACCGTTTCGGTCTGGCGGGCCACCTCGCCCTTCCCCCTCGCCCTTCCACGGTATCCCGGGCAGGGGTGGCGGGATGGGATGGTGTTGGGAATTATATACTTGAATAACACTACTTCCATTTTCCGAATGTTTCCGCTGCCCGCCCGAACAGCCGAACCTCAGAAGACCAATCCTTGGTTCGTAACCCCGCATCGTCCAGCAACGCCAGGCATGGGTTACGATTCATGTTGAACCGGACCTCGCCATAATGCGTACGGCTGTCGTTCCGCATTTCCAGTTCCCTGACATTATTGCCTTTGTGTCGGAAGAGAACCTTCTGCGAATCAAATTCCCCTTCCCTTGGTTTGATGGAGTTCACGACCTCAAAGGATTCCGCCAACCCTTTGACAACATCGTCGCTCCAGTAGACGTGGAAAGCTCCATCGCGCAGGATTGTCAGGTAGTTGACCTCACCGCCGTTGAAGATCGACTGGCGCAGGAACGCCCTGAGCAGCGCCTTGCGCTGGAATCCATCCTTGAGTTCCCTCATGGGCGTTTGAAGCCTGATCTTTGCCGCCTCCCTGTCGTCCCTGTAGTCGTCGTATCGTGGCGGAAACGCGTCGATGCAGTGGACGAGCAGCTGACCGACGCCATTGAGCGCCTGAAAGCCGTCGTCTTCCAGAAAGCGGTTCCTGCGATAGAGGAATATCTGCCACTTCTTTCTTCCGGCCTTGACCGAGTGTGCGTCCCCAGCCGGATCGATCACGTCCTTCTTGGCTTTCTGGTCACGTCTATAGTCCTTGCTCAGCCCAATTGAGAGCGCAAAGCTCAAGGCATCGTCATGCCCGTCCTGCCGATACTCCCGCGCCTGTTCTGGCGTGCTGGCCCGCCTGGCGTTCATTCGGAATGCCGCCAGATCAGGAGTTCATGCGACTTCTTGACGTGCGACCCGCCGTTAAGCTCCCTGCGGTTCCCGCCTATGCGGGTGTCGCCCTGTCCAAAGGTATACTGCCATTCGGGTGTTTCGATGTTGCAGTCCGAATACCAGTCACGAATGATCGGGCAGTCGTTGTAGGAAAGAATGAAGCCGCCCTTGTGGCCCAGGAGCAGATCCCGCAGCCTGTCATGCCGGAAGCCCTTGTGATGGATCGGGAAGTTCCGGTGCGGATACATGCCGCAGAACGTCTTCCCTTCCTCCAGGTAGTAAGGTGGATCGGCATAGATGAAATCCCGGCTGTGCCTGGGGATCGACTCCTCAAAACTGGCGCACTGCACGTCAAGGCCGGGGGCACGGAACGCCTTCACCTTCCCGACCATCTTCAGGTAGCGGTCTTCGCACAGGTATATGTCGGACGGCCAGCCGAGGAAGTGCGGCCCGTATGACGTGTTCGAGTTGAAATAGTAGTGTGCGGCAAGGTCGGCTTTCCGCAATTTCACCTCCCGGTTCCAGTGGGATTTCAGCCTTTCCTTGACGCGCCTGAATGTCGTGCGGTCGGGCTGGAACCTGAGAAGGCGGTTTGCCAGTGCGCGGGGTGTGCGCAGCTGCGCCTGCCAGTAGATACATAGAATGTCGAATATGTCATACGCCTGAACCCGCAGGCCAAGCTCGCGGGCAAGGGCAATCTCCACCGAGCCACCACCCATGAACGGAGAGGCGATCCGGTCAACGTCGTCCGGCAAAAGGTCAACCACCATGCCGACGGCAAGGCTTTTGCCGCCCGCATAGCGCAGCGGGGATTCCAGATAGTGCCTGTATTCAAGTTTCCCCGTGCTTCTGAGGCTGTCCAGAAAGTCCCTCTTCCGTATCCGTAATGGCGGCTGGTCTGGATCAACCATGTTCATCAGGCCCATCGCCACCCTTTCAGGTCGGACCGAAATTGGCGGCAGAACCGCATCTCCAGGCATATGGGCTTCCTTTCTCCTGTTGGTTGGATTTCAGCGTGGCATGGGTCAGTCGCTTGCCCGCCATCCGTGCGGCCGTCTCCATCATCATCGCTTCAGTGTCCTTCGGACGAAGGTTGCGGCGGGTCGCGAATCCGTTGACGTAGCGGTGAAGGTGTTTTGCCGAAATCTGGTGGAACGTTCCATGGTAGCCCCACTTCAGGAGTGCCCAGAAGGATTCGATTCCGTTGGTATGGGCCATGTCGCTGACGTACTGGCTCACCGAATGGTTGACGGCCTCATGGCTCCAGTCGTCCATGCCCCGGTAAGAGGCCGCCTCGTCGGTGTGGAGCTGCGAACCCGGCTTCACGCTGTCACGGATGAATCCCTGTAGCGTCGGCGCATCCGTTGACTGGACCACGCGGGCGGCAACCGTGTTCGTTTCCCGGTCCCTTGCCCCGACCACGGCGGTCTTGCCGACAGCGCCCCGGCCCGCGGCCTTCATTTCGGGTGCTTGGTGTCGCTCATGTTCCTGTGCCTGCCGCCGAAACAGCTTTCGTCGACCTCCTCCGGACCCTTCATTTCTCTTTGCGGCTCAGACCATGCCTCACGCAGGCGCCGCGCCATGAACCATGCGGATTTCTGCGTTATGCCAAGGTCACGGTGCAGCTTCATGCTTGAGACACCTTTCAGGCTCGTTGCCCAAAGGTATGTTCCAATGGCCCACTTGCGCAGGGGGATTCCTGAAGACTGCATGACCGTGCCGAAACGGACGCTGAAATGCTCGCGGCAATGGCCGCAGTAATAGGGGCCTGGCTTTCGGCTTTCGCGCACCTTCAGGCGGTCGTAGCGTCCGCACTTCGGGCACTCGCTGGGCTTGCCAGCCTCACCCCATCTCACCATCTCAAACCATTTTTCCGCGGTTTCGTTGTCCGGAAACATCTCCACGATCTCGAAAAGGGTGATACCCTTGCGCCAGTATTTTCCGGGGGCTGGCTTTCTGGACACTTCGAGACTCCTGATTCGGTATGTAAAGAGAAAATAGGTGGTCTCCGTTGTTTTTTCAAGTATATAATTCTCTTCCAAATCTCACCATGCCTAGCATTCGAACCGTATCCTCCTATCCAGAACTCGAATGACGATGGTTGGGCGGGAGGTGGATTTATCTTGGCATATTCCGCGTGGAAATACTGGTTTGCAATGTTCGCTACATCGCCCTCAATCGTGTAGTTGTCCCCCGTTGCCAGATTCTGGGTTAGTTGAAGACGAAGAACCTTCGCGAGATAGCTGACCGATGCGGAACCGAAATTTCCCATTCCGGCGGTCATCGCCATGATCGGCAAGTCCCTATGCAGATTGAAGACCTTATGGCCATGCCGCCAGACGTTGCCCACCACTGGAGTTCCATCCGGCATCGCGGTCATCACTGAAACGGCGCTGTCCGCCGCGAACACTATGCAGTCATGGGCCTAAATCGCGACGCAGACTGTCATTATGTGTCCTCGTCGATCATTCACTTTTGCCCGCAGACTATGGCTTGCCGTGTTGGCTGGCAAGGGGTGCATCCCGAATTGTCGGCATGAGTCGATCGGGCGTCATTTTGAGCCTTGATCGCTCGACACAGGAACGCCTTTCGGCAGATCCTTGGTCAATAACATCGACCGATAGTATGGATTGCCAACAATCTGGGCTACACCCTTCCATCCGACAAAGGCTCACAGGTAGCGGTTTCCGCCACGCTGGACGACAATGTCGCGAACATCGGAGTTGATCGTCACTTGAGAGAACATGCAAGTGGGGATCGTGGCGATGGAAGCTCTCCGCCACTTTGGCCGGAAAGGTTCGTCCTGTCGCGGTTTGGACCGCTGCGGGTATTTCCTGCCCAGTGCTGTCAGATTCCCTCCGAGGCATCACCAATGATTGTGACTTCAAATGCAGTCCCGCTTCATATCGTGTCGCCCGGCAGTCGCACGGCGGTTCGGGGAGTGTCTCCGCTGGTACGCGTTGGGCGCTGCAGCTCCAGCGCCGCTCGGGCTGACTGCCAATTACATACAAGACGGTTTTCGTCACCCAACGGTAAGGGCGATCACCAAGCGCGGCAGAGGCCAGTCTCCGGTGCATGGATCACGAAATCAGACGAAGGCCGGATTCAACCACCCATAAATGCCTCGGAAAACTCCGTCGTGATCAGTTCATCTTGTGTACCGCTCGGGAGTTGATCCAGCGGTCAATGCAGCCTTCTCTCGACGGTAACGATGGCCTCATCAATCAGTCTGCCACGACTCTCGGGCGTCAGATGGCCAGCGATAACCTCTCTTGCAGCAGCGACCGCGACCCGTATCGCCTCGTCACGAACCTCCTTCTCGACCCTGGCCCGCACGCTGGAAATCTGTTCCTCAGCAGCAGCGATGCGACGGGCCATGGAGACCTTGAGATCCTCTTTGGCCTTTGCCGCAGCAGTCCGTGCCTCTTCCTTCGCCTGCTCGACAATTCGCTCGGAATGCTCCTGAACCTCGAGCTGTTTTCTCTCAAAACCGGCAAGAACGGTCTGCGCCTCCTCCCGTAGCGCCTTCGCCTCCTCCAGTTCAGCCCGTATGCCCTCCGCGCGTTTGTCAAGGAGGCCTGCAAGAAGCCGCGGCACCTTGAGATAGACGAGAACACCAACAAAAAGGAGGAACGCGAGCAGAACTATGAAATTCGTGTTGGCAAGCGAAAAGAACGGTCCGGACGCCGCAAAGCCGGGCGTCGCGGAAACCAGCAGGATCGCCAGAGCTCTCATCGCCGTCACCCTCCCATCTGCGCAGAGACCGCGCCGTTGATCGACTGCTCTTCAGGCTTTGCACCCATTGCCTCAACAATGTCCGCAGCTACCGACCGCGCGACCGCTTCCACACTTTCGAATGCGTTCGCACGAATCCCCGCAATCGCCGCCTCGGACGCTGCGACCCTCTCGGCGATCTCGTCGTCTGCAGCCTTCATCGCGGCATCAAGGTCAGCCTGTATCTCGGCCTTGGCGTCGGCCGCGATACGCGCCGCCTCCGCCCGCGCATCAGCCAGTGCGCGATTGTAGGCCGCCTCAGCGTCTTCGGCCTTGCGTTTCAGATCTTCAGCCGCCGCTAGATCGCCTGTGATCAACCCACGACGCTCAGCGAGAACCGATGCGATCCGGGGCAATGCAATCCGGCTGAGGATCAGGTAGGCGATCACCAATGTAACCACCAACCAGAAAATCTGATTGGGGAAAGTGCAGAATTCCAACTGTGGCATGCCTGCGGCTTCGGCCGCACCACTGCTGACGCTTTCTGTTGCCATGTCGTCCTCCGGATTCCGTGTTCAGGCCGGAAGCGCCGGAATCAGCGCAACCGGCCGGGCAAGGAACTGGCAGGTGGCCTAAACGGCGAACATCAGCAGCAGAGCCACGAGGAACGAGAAGATTCCAAGAGCTTCCGCAAATGCGATGCCGATGAACATCGTCGCTGTCTGTCCCGCGGCGGCCGAAGGATTGCGCAGTGCACCGGACAGATAGTTGCCGACAACATGGCCCACGCCAACAGCCGCGCCCCCCATGCCGGTGCAGGCAAGGCCAGCGCCCGCATAGGCGAGACCGGTAACGATTGCTTCTTCCATGGTCCTTCTCCTTGATATGGAATGCTATGGAGTCTCGGTCGGAAAACCGCCGGAACTCAGTGGTGCGGATGCAGCGCGTCCCGAAGGTACACGCAGGTCAGGATGGCAAAAACATATGCCTGGATAAACGACACCAGCGTCTCCAACGCATAGATTGCCGTAATCGCAAGTATCGACAGGGGTGAGATCACCGTGATGGCGGCAAACGCGGCGAATACCTTTATCACCGCGTGGCCAGCCATCATGTTGCCGGCGAGACGGATGCTATGGCTGACCGGGCGTACGAAATAGCTGATGATCTCGATCACCGCCAGAATGGGTCGAAGCGCAAGCGGCGCGGCGCTGATCCAGAAGAGCTTCAGAAACGAAACTCCATGAAGCACGAAGCCCAGGATGGTCACGCCCAGAAAAACCGCCGCAGCCATTATCCCCGTCACCGCGATGTGCGATGTTGTGGTGAAGGACATCGGCAGAAGCCCCAGGAAATTGGAGCAGACGATGAACATGAAAAGCGTCATGATATAGGGGAAGAACCTGATCCCATCCTTGCCCGCCACATCCTCGACCATCCTGTAGACAAAACCGTAAGCGAGTTCGGCAACTGACTGGGACCTGCTTGGCACGACGGCCCGGCCTCGTGTTCCCACCACCAGCAGGACCGAAATGACGACAATCGCAAGGAACATCCATAAGGTGACATTTGTAGGCGTATACCAATGAATAGGCCCTTCGCCGAACAGCGGCTTCACGATGAACTGGTCCATCGGATGGAAGACCAGTCCGGACCCTTCGGCCTGCGCCTCACTCGCCATGATCGTCTTCCCCGTCCCTGGGCGGGACTTGTCCCGCCATTTCCCTCCGGACCTCCTCCGCTGAGCGAAGCATCGTCCGCACACCAGCGACAAAGCCCAGCAATGTCATCACGACCAGAAACACAGGCATCGTGCCAAAGAGGCTGTCGAGCCCATACCCCATGCCAAAACCAATGACGATTCCCGCCACCAGCTCGATCACCATTCTCCAAGCCAGATGCGCCTGCGAATGATGGTCCTCGATTGCGGGGCGCTTCGCTTGGCGTGCGGACCGGAGGGTATCGATCCGCTTTCCCAGACGCTCCAGCCGCGCTCTGTCCGCCGGCTCAGCCATCAATGCCACCTCAATCCTGGGAGCGATACATAGAAAAGGTCAGGCAAAGTGTCAATGATGCCAACTTATCCACAATATATTGTTTTCATTGAATTTATTTCCGATTGCCAGATTTCATCCAGCCAGCGCTGAATTGCCTCATTCAACCGAACGGTTGACTCTTTTCTCGATACCTGCCAGCCAACGATAGCGTTGGCTGCACTTTAGTTGGGTCTGACCGTTGACGAACACCAATCCGCTAAACGCCGTTTTCGCGGCGCTGGCCCATCCGACCCGCCGTCGGATCCTGCGTATGCTTCTTGAGGACGACATGGCGGTCACCGATGTTGCCGAACCCTTCAGGATGTCTCTTGCCGCAGTCAGCAAGCATCTGTCGATTCTGACCCGCGCCGGTCTTGTCACACAGGAAAGGCGCGGCCGAATCAAGTGGTGCCGTCTGGAGCCGGACGCTCTGCATGACGCCTTCATCTGGATGCAGGGATTCGGTCTGTTCGAACCAGTAAATCTGGATGCGTTCGAAGCCTTCCTCGAGACCGAGTTCCAGGACACGGACTAGACCATCACGACCTTAACTGAACTCCAGTCGGGATCCATCCAGCGATATTGGACGCGGCCAAATGCCTTGCTGAAGGGCACCTACGGCCGAAACTCCAAAAGGGCGGACATCTGATCCAGAACCCTCATCGCCATGGAAGCGCCTACCGTTCAGGCGGTTTCATCTTTCAGCAGCAGAGCGAGCGCAACAACTGTCAGTGCAATGCCAACCAGCACCAGTGACGACGGAGCGCCGTGGCCCAAAGCAAGCTCCCAGCATGTCACCCAAGTCGGCGTCAGGTAGGTATATGCCATGACCTTGGCCGCTGGAAGTACGCGTGTGGCGTATTGCAGCATGAAGAAACTCCCCGCCGTGGCGAAGACAGCGAGATACAGAATTGTTGTCCAGACCTGCCAGGACAGTGCGGTCCAGTCCGTGGCCAGTAGACTTCCCCAGCCCCAGACCGTAAGCAGCACCAAACCAGCGCAGGTGAACAGGAACAGGAAGACGAGCGACTCCTCCCCTCGATTCACCACCTTCAGCATGGGGGCGAGGAGAGCGTGCGACACGCAGCCGACGAAGTAGACCGCCTCCCCCCGCCCAACATCAAAGCTCAGGACGGCCTGCAGGTCAGCGCGGAAAATCACCCACAACGCTCCGAGTCCCCCAACCACCAACGCCAGCGCCATCCGTCGCGTGGTGACCTGCCTCAGGAGCAGCCAGCCAAAGCCAGCGGCCATCAATGGCACCAGCGTGAACACCGCCGCCGTCGACACGGGAGTTGCTGATTTAAGGCCTTCAAACATCAGCACGAAGTAAACGCTGAACAGACCGCCAAGAAGAAAATAGCGCCAGGGAGCCCTCAGCGCCAACTTCGGAATGCCGCCCGCGACATAGACCAACGCTCCCAGAATTATCGAAGCGAACAGGAAGCGAGCCGCGTTCAATGCAGTTGGCGAAATTTCGTTGGCGATCATTCCGCCAAGGCTGAATGACCCGGCGACAAGTGCCGAAAATGCCAGCATTGCAAGATGCCCTCGGGTCTTGCTGCCAGAAACCTTCCCAAAACGGAAAGGGCCGGGAAAACCATTGTCAGCCATGCCAGTTCCCACGCTGCCGAACCTGCGGTCCGTCCCTAGCATTCGGTCCGGTCGCGGTCACCGCGCCGAAAGGCCAGACCATCGCTGTGGGAGAACCGCTGACATACGTCGCCACCATCAAGGATCCTGCTGTCGTCCCTGAACTGGAGATGACGTCTTCCCTCGATGATGGGGTTGTGCATGCAGCTTCAAGTCGAAATCGAGAATTGCCAGGTCTTCGGTGAGGCGACCTCTTTCCCAGGTGCGCGGCCGGGCGAGGTTCGGGGCGACCCTTCGCCGTTGGTAAACCTGGATGATTGCGGGTGCTCCGGGATCTACAGGGGTTGCTATACAAAGAGAATACCCAACGTCCAGTCCGAGGTACGGATCTGTTGTTTCCAGAAGCCTCGCATTCCGCCTTTCCGCCTTTCACAAGGCTTGACACCTGTCAATTGCAATCATAAAGTCGTCAGTATCCCGGAAGCACTGGTCTTCCGGTCCCGGGCTGGTCTCGGGATCGCCCCCCATCAGCGCGTTGCGCCCATGGGGGCGACCGCATATGTCTCTGAAGGTGCCGACTGCGGCACCTGCCCAGGTTGTCAGGCACACCCATGTGCGCCAATGGAAAGGACTAGGAAGGCAGGCCAGGAATGTTTGAGAACCTCTCCGAGCGCCTCTCCACCGTATTCGAACAGCTGACCAGACAGGGTGCGCTCTCCGAAAACGACGTCAAGGCTGCGCTTCAGGAAGTCCGCATCGCGCTTCTGGAGGCCGACGTCGCGCTGCCGGTGACCCGCAACTTCATACGGACGGTACAGAAGAAGGCCACAGGACAGGCGGTCACAAGGTCGGTAACCCCGGGCCAGCAGGTCATCAAGATCGTCCACGACGAGTTGATCAGTGTACTCGAGGGCGAGGATGGCGACACTGGCCAACTGAAGATCGACAATCCTCCTGCCCCGATTCTCATGGTTGGTCTTCAGGGTTCCGGAAAGACAACCACCACCGCCAAACTCGCCAAACGCCTGAAGGATTTGAACGGCAAGCGCGTTCTGGTCGCATCCCTTGATACCAATCGCCCCGCCGCAATGGAGCAGTTGGAGATTCTTGGTCGCCAGGCAGGAGTGGACACCCTGCCCATCCTACCCGGTCAAGACGCACAGGAGATTGCGCACAGGGCCAGAAAACATGCGACGCTCGGCGGCTATGATGTCTACATGCTCGATACGGCCGGTCGACTGCACATCGATCAGGAATTGATTCGACAGGCTGCCGAGATCCGCGACATCGCCAATCCCCGCGAAACCCTATTGGTTGTGGATGGCTTGACCGGTCAGGACGCCGTGAACGTCGCCGGAAACTTTGACCGCGACATCGGCATAACTGGAATTGTATTGACCAGAATGGACGGCGATGGTCGCGGAGGGGCCGCGCTCTCGATGCGCGCAGTGACGGGCAAGCCCATAAAGATGGTGGGCGTCGGTGAGAAACTGGACGCACTGGAAGAGTTCCACCCCGAGCGAATCGCGGGGCGGATACTTGGCATGGGCGACATTGTGTCGCTGGTCGAGAAGGCCCAGGCCACCTTCGAAAAAGAGAAGGCCGAGCGCATGTTCCGGCGCTTTCAGAAGGGGCGGTTCAACATGAACGACCTCCGAATGCAACTCGAGCAGACCCTGACAATGGGCGGGATGGAAGGCATCATGGACATGCTGCCTGGAATGGGGAAAATGAAAGCCATGACCTCCCGGGCGGGCATCGACGACGCAATGCTGCGACGCCAGATAGCGCTCATTCAGTCAATGACAAAAATGGAACGCGCAAATCCGCAGATACTGCAGGCGAGTCGCAAGAAACGTATCGCCGCCGGTTCCGGGCTGGAAGTCAGCGACCTGAACATACTTTTGAAGATGCATCGTGAAATGAGCACGAGAATGAAGCGTCTGGGAAAACAGGGAAGGGGCGGAATGCAGCAGGTCGCGCAGGAACTGTTTGGCGGCGGTGCCGGCAAGTTGCCTCCCACCCCAGGGGTACCGCCGTTTGCCAGGGATAGGCTGATGACGAACCTATCGGGCCTTGGAGAGCAGGGCCGTCGCGGTCTCCCGGATCCAAGCGGAAAGAACTCAACCTGATGTTTGGCGTCAGGATGACATTGGAAGCGCCTTACCAGGTTCCGACCGGACCTTCGGAGGCAACCTCAATCAAGACTGTCGCAGAGAGACTGCCATGACCGATGCCGCGACACGCGCTGCGGAACTGCTTTCCGACCATCGAGCCAGTATCGACAGGCTGGATGCCATTCTGGTCCATACACTGGCGGAGCGGTTCAAGCGCACTCAGGCGGTCGGACAGCTGAAGGCTGACCACAATCTTCCTCCAAGCGATCCGGTGAGGGAGGCACAGCAGACCGCACGGCTGCAGGACCTGGCCTGCCAAGCGGATCTCGACCCAGAGTTCGCGAAGAGATTTTTCGCGTTCATCATCGAAGAAGTCATTCGCCACCACAATGAATTCCAGTCCTAGACGCTGGCCTGGCGTCCGGAACGCTTCCAAAGGAGACCCGAACCATGGCAATGAAAATCCGACTCGCACGTCGCGGCAGCAAGAAGCGCCCGCACTATTCGATTGTGGCCGCCGATTCACGGATGCCCCGTGACGGCAGATTCATCGAAAAATTGGGGACTTACAGCCCGCTGCTGCCAAAGGACCGCGAGGACCGAGTCAGAATGAATTTGGATAGAGTTCAGTACTGGCTCAACGAAGGTGCGCAACCGACGGACAGGGTAAGCCGGATGTTGGAGGCTGCCGGAGTCTTCGAGAGGAAAACCCGTAACAACCCCAGGAAAGGACAGATGCACAGGAAAGCGTTGGAGCGGGCCGAGGAACGTGCCGCCCGAGTGGCGGAAGCCGCGGGAGCGAACGTACCCGGCAGTGACGGCGGTGAGAGCGAGACAGCAGCGTAATGTGGTTGTAGGACCGAGAGTCTCGGAAATGGCTGAAAGGCGTGTATGCGTCGGTGCCATCACCGGTGCGCACGGCGTCCAAGGTGAAGTGCGGCTAAAGAGTTTCTGCGTGGAACCAGTGGCCATTGCCGACTACGGCCCTCTGTGGTGCGACAGTACCGCGCAAAGGACTGCCGTCACGATCACCCGGCCGATAAAGGGGGGATTTGCGGCGCGGCTTGCAGGAGTGCATTCCAGGGGCGAGGCGGAGCGACTACGTGGGTCACTGCTCTACGCAGATCGCAACATGCTATCGGACCTGGCGGATGACGAGTTCTACCAAGCGGACCTGATCGGTCTAGACGTCAAGGACTTATGCGGGACACTTCTCGGGACCGTAAGGGCGGTTGTCGATTATGGTGCAGGGGACCTCCTTGAAGTCAGATTGGCGAATTCAACCGATACCGTCCTGCTTCCCTTCACGACAGCGTCGGTTCCGACAGTTGACCTGGCGTCCGGGCGAATCATCGTGGACCCCCCTACTGGACTGTTCCCGAATCCGGCAAACGGGGAATAGTGTGAATGTTTCCAGCGCGTATGTTGGGAGCGACGACCTGATCACCCTCGGCAGCCACCAAGTGAGGCTCGTCCTTGGGTTCAGAAAGAGGGAATTGGATAGGGCGAAGAATGCCTCGGCGTGATCTTTCGACTCATGGCACCCCGCTGGACTCCACAGATCAAACCTCGGGAGCGCCAGCGGATTCCTGCAGATCCCATGGGCGACGTTCCATTCGCGCAACCACACAGCCGCGTGAACTGGTGGCAGACCGACCTGTACCCCCGGACAGCTGGACCGCGAGGATCATCACTCTGCTCCCCCATGTCTTTCCCGGCGTACTCGCCGCCTCACTCACTGGAAGGGCACTGGAACTGGGCCTTTGGAGGCTTGAGACCATCGACCTTCGCGAGTTCGGGGTGGGACGACATCGCAATGTGGACGAGACACCTGCCGGCGGCGGTGCCGGTATGGTGCTTCGGGCCGACGTCGTGGGGGCGGCGGTCGAATATGCACAGCGCGGTGTTTCAGACACTCCTGAGGATTGGCCAACAGTCGCTCTTTCGCCCCGAGGCGCCTCCTTCACCCAACAGGACGCAATACGGTTCAGCAAAGCTCGTGGAATTACGTTGATCTGCGGCAGATTTGAGGGACTCGATCAACGGGTGATCGATCATTACGGGATTGAAGAGGTGTCGCTGGGTGATTTCATCCTTACGGGCGGGGAGATCGCGGCACAGGCCTTGATTGACACCACGGTACGTCTTATACCCCACGTGCTCGGGAATCAGGCGTCCGTCGAGAACGAGAGTTTCGCACACGGGTTGCTTGAGCATCCTCAGTATACACGTCCAGCTGTCTGGGCCGGCCATAGGATACCGGAGGTGCTTCTCTCCGGCCACCATGGACGGGTCGAGAGCTGGCGGAAGACAATGGCCGAAAGGCTGACCAAGCAACGACGGCCTGAACTCTGGCGGGCTTACTGTGTGAAGAACGGTAGGGACCCGGAAGAAGACCCAGAGCTCTGAGGCGGCATCAACCTCTCCGGTCTTACCGGACGCAGAACAGGAGACAGGTCCATGGACCTGATTGAACAGTTGGAAGCCGAGCAGGCTGCTCAGCTCGCCAGGAATGTTCCGGACTTCAAGGCCGGCGATACAGTTCGCGTCGGTTACAGGGTCACGGAAGGGAGCCGCACACGGGTGCAGAACTATGAAGGCGTCTGCATCTCCCGCAAGAATGGCAGCGGGATTTCAGGATCATTCACGGTACGGAAGATCTCGTTTGGCGAAGGTGTGGAACGGGTGTTTCCGCTGCACTCGACCAACATTGAATCGATCACCGTCGTCCGCCGGGGACGGGTTCGTCGTGCCAAGCTTTACTACCTGCGCTCACGTCGCGGCAAATCCGCGCGGATCGCCGAGGACACTTCCTACAAGCCAAGACAGGGCTTGGATGCGTAAAGGAGAGACGCCGGTGAAGAAAGACATCCATCCCGACTATCATCTCATCGACGTCAAACTGACGAACGGTGACATTGTGCAGATGCGGTCGACCTACGGTAACGAGGGTGACACGCTTACCCTTGAAATCGACCCTTCAGTTCACCCTGCCTGGACGGGCGGTGGCGCCCAATTGATGGACACTGGTGGTCGCGTCTCCAGGTTCAAGAGAAAATACGAGGGCTTGGGCTTCTGATACGTATCGGTTCAATCTTTCGGAACCACACGATTGAAGTTCACCGCCTGATTCTTTCTTGAGCCATTGTCCGCTTCGAGTCGGTTCTGCCGATATCGGCATGACACGCTGGGATTCCCATGGAAGCGGTCGGGGATGACAGCTTCCACTGCAAACCCGTGCCAGTGACCCGCGTATGCTGGTCAAGGAATCGGCCGTTCAATCCACGAGCCGGGTCGCCGACCCCCCGACAGATATGGTTGCCAAGCAGGTTGCGGTCGGGGGGGGCTCAGGAGCGAACTCAAGGCCCCAATTTGTGGCCGTGTAGAAAATTGCTCCTGATGGCACGTGAGTCTTCAGCTACCTGGAAAATGCAACCCACCATCAAGCCCATGACGGGAGGTACCGGTCAGCATGCCTCGTTCTTGGATTCCGGCTGTTTTGGCTTGCGGGGGAATGGGCGCATCCCGAGGGAATCGGTCGCTTCCCTATGTTTCCGTCAAGACATATAGCGGCATGCTGAACCAGATGAAGAAAGGCTGAAGTGGGCCGTGGCGCGATTCATTGTTGTTGGAAACGAAAAAGGCGGCGCGGGAAAGTCGACTGTGGCGATGCATCTGGCTATCGCTCTGGCACGAACCGGCCACCGGGTTGGCGTGATAGACCTCGACGTAAGGCAGAGAACGCTGACCCGATATCTTGAAAACCGACGGACCTATATCAGGAAGCATGGAATCGACCTTCCAACTCCGCAATTCCGCGATCTCCCGCAACTCAATGAACACGATCTCGATGCCGGGGAATATCCAGACGACCTAAAGCTGGCGAAGGCCGTGGAATGTCTCGAAGGGGATTCGGATTTCGTCCTGATCGACTGTCCCGGATCACACACGCGGCTCAGCTACGGTGCCCATGCGTTGGCCGACACCCTCATAACGCCGATGAATGACAGCTTCGTCGACTTCGACGTTCTTGCCAGAACTGAAGGGGAATCCAACCGAATCCTGGGACCATCGGTCTACGCCGAAATGGTCTGGGACGCCCGGAAACTGCGCGCCAGTGCCGGTCACCGTCCAGCGGATTGGATTGTGGTGCGCAATCGGCTAGGCGCGCAACAGATGATCAATCGGCGAAAGGTAAACGAAGCGTTGGTAGATCTGTCAAGACGAATTGGTTTCCGCTTGGCACCGGGATTCTCCGAAAGAGTGACCTTCCGGGAGCTGTTTCCCCGTGGACTGACACTGCTCGATCTGCATGACATTGGAAACGGGCGCTTCAGCCTCTCAATGGTCGCGGCACGCCAGGAACTTCGCGACCTTGTCGCTTCCCTTGGCCTGCCAGGTGTCAAAGCCAGCTTCTAGCGCCGTACGTCGCCTCCCCCTTCAAAGAAGCCCGCGCCGCTCCAATACACTGCGTGCGACACGAAAGCACTCCAGTGCCTGGGGCACGCCACAGTAAATTCCCACCACATGGATAACCGCACGTATCTCATCCTTGGTGACACCATTGTTCAGCGCACCATCGCAATGCGTTTCCCACTCCCGCATCTTCCCAAGCGCACCAATCATCGCAAGATTCATCATGCTTCGGGTCCTGGCATCGACAGCATCATCTCCCCAGCCAAATCCCCAGCACCATGCAGTCATCGCCTCCTGGAACGGCCGCGTGAAGTCATCGGCAGCGGCGAGGTTCTTCTCCACATATTCCTCGCCAAGCGTCGATTTGCGCCGTTCAAGCCCGACTTCAAACATGTTGTCCATCATTCCTCCCTGATCCTGATCGCCACGTTCTTGGTCTGCACGTAGTTCATCAATGCCTCCTGACCCTTCTCCCGGCCATAGCCTGACTTCCCGAAGCCACCGAAGGGTGTCTCCACGCCTCCCGCGAACCACTCGTTGACAAAAACCTGTCCAGCCTTAAGCTCCCGGGCCGTGCGGGTTGCTCTGTCAAGATCATGCGTGAACACCCCGGCCACAAGCCCGTAATCCGTTCCGTTGGCGGTCCGGATGGCTTCCCACTCGTCCGTGAACCTCAATACGCTCACGACAGGGCCAAAAATCTCCTCCTGAGCAACCCGCATCTCGGGTTCCACACGACCCAGAACCGTCGGTTCCATAAAATGTCCCGGACGGTTTGGCCGCCGACCGCCGGAGACCACCAGGACACCGTCCCGCTCGGCTTCGGCCACCATGCCGACAGCCCGATCGCGCTGCTTCGCCGAAATCATCGGACCCATGTTGGGCCCGGCCTCCGAAAGCTCAAGTCCAGGGCCAAGGGAAAGAGACTCCGCGACGCCCACCATTCGCTCGATCAACTCATCATATATGCTTCCGTGCGCAACGACGCGGCTCAAAGCCGAACAGATCTGACCGGCATTCACGAAGATGCCACGCCGAACATCGGTCTCGAACGCATCCAGGTCGGCATCATCATACACGATCGCCGCAGATTTCCCGCCCAACTCAAGCACGCAGGGCACCACTGTCCTTGCCGCGGCGGCGGCGATGCTCTGTCCGGTGGCAACTGAACCAGTGAACACGATCTGGTTCACGTCCGGATGCGACACCAAGGCGGTTCCCGCGTCCGGCCCAAGTCCCGTCAGGACCTGCAGAGCTCCCTTGGGCAGTCCAACCGCCTCAGCGGCCTGCGCGAAGAAGTTCGAGGCGCATGGCGTCAGTTCGGAGGTCTTGACGACACAGGCGTTTCCCGTTGCCAATCCAGCGGCGATCGATCGCGCCGCAACCTCCAGAGGGAAGTTCCAGGGAATGATCTGGGCGGAGATTCCGTAGGGTTCCAGAATTGTGTAATCCAGATACCCTGCACCAAGGGGAATTGAACGGCCCTCGACAAGCGCCGCCTGATTACCGTAGTATTCGAAATAGCGGCACGCGCCGTCAACCTCGTTCCGCGCCTCCCAAAGCGGCTTGCCCTGTTCACTCGTCAGGGTCTTTGCGATCAGTTCGGTACGCCCTGCAATCCAGCGGCCCATTTCCTGGACAAGGCGCCCTCTTTCAATCGGGCGCATACGGCTCAAGGAACCGCACTGGACACAGGCTCGTGCCGAATTCACTGCCCTTTCAACGTCACCGGCGTCCGCACAGGCATGCTCATAAACCGGTTCCCCAGTCGCCGGATCCTCGACAACCAATCGACCCGCACCACCCTCAGTCCATTCGTCATCGATCCAGTTCAGCCATTGGTCGCTCATGGATTGCCTCCCGGACATATCCTGAACGAATGAAGGTGATCGTAATGCGGCTTCATCCGACGATACACCTGCCGGACGCGC
This sequence comes from Paracoccaceae bacterium, assembly GCA_965203605.1. Lineage (GTDB taxonomy): Bacteria > Pseudomonadota > Alphaproteobacteria > Rhodobacterales > Rhodobacteraceae > JAPOUP01. Next base: position 2,720,882 of record OZ241902.1, read on the forward strand.
TCAGATGCCTCCGCGATCTCAATGTAGTGCCGCTCCTGCCGGGACTGGCCTGAAGAACCTGCGAGATTGTGGTGGAACGAGCCACCGTCCCACCAGCTATGTGCCGAAGGATCAGCTCCCGGAGTCCACGGCAATGCCTCTTCGATGAAATGAATGCCAACCGCATCGCAGAATGCAGCCGTCATTTCCGCTGGAGACTCCAGCAGATCGTCGCTGTCGATCACCGGCGGCGGAACACCCTGCAATGCATGAAGCAGGTCGAACAATGCCCGCTGTTCCGGAAAACCGACCTCCCCCTCGTGGAAGTCTGGCCACTTGTCGTGCATCGAAGGGATTGTCTTGGCCGGATCCCGGATCAGGAAAGCATGTCTGAAACGCGAGAGAAAATCAGGCGTCCACATATGGCTGATATAGTGTGGAAAGTCCTTGATGAAGACGGGTCCGTCGGCCGCACGATGGCGCAGATCATCCCAAACGCTTTCCAGGGTCAGGCCCGGCGTGGTTTTGTCCCCGGGCTTCCAGCGATGCCAGAGCGGTTCATCGCCCTGATACCAGGCATCCCCAAAGGGTTCATGCAGGCAGTCCAGATCACCACGTTGACGCATCATCCACTCGAAAGCGGTCGACGTTGATCGGGGAACCGCCCACAGAGCGATAATCCTATGCATGAAGGCCATCAAGCAGCTGTCCGTGCCATCCCTCGGGGGCGAGTCCCAATGTCCTGAACACCCGCCAGTAAAGCGCGATGTCGTGCCCCAATACCGGCTTGCCCAATGCGTCCTCCAGTTCCACCGCCAGATGAAGCGGTCGCTGCGGCAGTCCACCAGGACCACTGCGGAAATTGCACATGCCGTTGATCAGGTACGCATCGGCTTCCGGGGCCCGTTCGGCGACATACAGAAATGACCGCAGTGCCAAGCCGCCCTCGAATATCCAACGCTGTTCGTTGATCTCCTCCTGGGAGGTGAACCAACCCTGATCCCTGAAATTCCCGGCGTAGAGCACATCGAACCCGGCCTCCTGAAGAAAGCCAGCGGTTCCCTTCCTCCATTCGGGCCAGTGATAGGCTGCATTCAGAGCCACCTTCTCGGCACCCAGATGCTGAAGCGCTTCGACCATCGCATATCCAGCCATGTGAAAGGCCAGGCCGTAGCGGTCCGACAGCCGTTCGCAATGTTCGCGAATGCCCTTGACCCCCAACCCGCTGAAATGAACCCAATTGGAGCCCACCTGGGCAGCCACATCCACACCATTGTTCGCCATGCACTGTGCAAAATCCTCCAACATCTCGAAATTCCGCCGCCGTTGGTCCAACTGGCGCCGATAGTCGGGCACGTGCAACATCCAGCCATGCACGCCAACCGTTGGCGGAGCCATTCGGAGGAAGTCTGTTGGTGCCGCATCGAAATCGCACGGAGGGCAGGTGAAACCCACCTGATACGGAAAGAGCTTGTGCTCGGGGCGCCATTCCTGCGGCATCGGCATTAGACCAGCGCTCCCTTTCCCGACGATTGACCTGTTCCTGCGAGTTGCACGTGACCCCAAATGCGATCCAGCGGCCTTACCTGCTCCGGGGCCGTACCAACCCAACCTGCATCGGATCTCACCCAACGCAATGGCGCATGGAATTCTGACCATGCCAGCCACCAACCCACATCAGCCGGTGAGTGAAGGACGAACCGGTCCCCGAACTCAGACATTCACGGCCTCCCGCATCCAGGTTTGGAGCGTACGGATGGAATGCTCCGAATTCACCCCACCGCAGGGGTCCAGGACCAAAGGACCGGGGAAATAGCCACGCGAGGAAAGTCCGCGCTGTACCGACTCGACCAAATTAATGTCCTCCTGGACCGTCGTCCTGCGATCCTGCTTCGCCAAACCCTTCACCGACGCCAGATCGTCGCCGTCCGCCGCATACCAGCCACGCCACACCGTCACCCTGTCCACACCTTCCGGGCGCCAGTGATAGGTGTTCAGCACATTGCCCGGATACACCTGGAACGAGAACATCGGCCAAAGAAACCAACTCGAATACTCGTCGGCGTGCGGCACGGAAGCGTCAATCCGATAGGTCATCCGGTCCAGATTCTGGCATTCGGTCCTGTGGCGAAGGCAATGGCCCTGAGGCTGGATGTCGTAGGTCTCCGGCCTTACAACGCCCGTCGAGAAGGTCGGGTGATTCAGTGAACAATGATAGCATTCAGAATAGTTCTCGACAGAGACCTTCCAGTTGCATCGTTCCGGTATCTCCACCCATTCGATGGGCTCGAGTTCCGGATGGTTGGGCACAAATGCTTCCAGCTCCGCCTTTGTGCCGGGGTACCAGGTCTCCATAGGTTCAGCCAATGGGTCGAGGTTCACGAACACAAAGCCGAGGAACAGCTCTGTCCGCACCTCCGTCAAACGGATTTCCGAGCGGTCGAAACCGGAGACCGAGCCGAGATTTGGACCGGAGCGAAGCTCGCCGGTCAACTCATAGGTCCAGGCATGGTAGGGGCAGACGATTACGCGGGTTCTCCCCTCCCCCTCGACGAGTTGGTGTGCCCGGTGCTGGCAGACATTGTAGAATGTTCGAATGACACAGTCCCGGTCCTTCACACAGAACAGGCTCTCCCCCGCGATCTCAAAGGCAAAGAAGTCGCCAGGGTCCTTTAGGCGAGCGGAATGACCGGCGAACTGCCAGGTCCTCGCGAACAGCCCCTGCGTCTCATCCGCGTAGATATCCGGATCCGTGTAGAACCGTGCCTCCAGTGAACGGACAACCTCGTCCTTCAACTCGACTCCTCCGCATAGATTCCCAAGGCATGTCGACGAGCATGAAATCTCTCAACCCGCCGAACGACATCCGGTCGCGCGGCGGCGACCACAAAGCTCAATAGCGTCTCCAGAACAGCGATCGTCGAGACTGATGAGGGAAAGAACTGCGGCGTATCGACAGCAACGACGAACCGATGTTCCGATCCTCGAATCACAGGTGAGGCTGGAGAGTCGCTGATTCCAACCATTCGCACACCCTGCTTGCGCGCGGCGGCGACCGCGTCGGTCACCTCGGTCCGGTAGGGGCGGCAGGTGATGGCGATCAGTACGTCCCGCCCGTCCGCGCCTGCAAGATCGTCCACTGCGGTGGAGCCCATACGAGGTATCGCGTGGAACCCCTCCATACCGGTGGAGGCAAGATAGGAGAAATTCCGCGCATTGGCCGAGTTCACTCCCACCCCGAGAGTGAAGACCTGCCGTGCCGACCGGATCCTCCCGGCCGCCTCCCTGAACCTCTCGACAGGGATGCCCGCGAACGTTTCCTCGATGTTGCGCAAGGCACTCCCGACCATATCCGCATAGAGCGTCCCCACCTCACCCTTGACGTCCTGAGCCTGAAGCCAGCGCGCCCGGTCATCAAACGACACGGAACCGTCCCTGATCGCCACCCGAAATGGTTCACGGAACTCCTCGTAGCCCTCGAATCCGATCGCCTGTGCCATGCGGACAAAGGTGCTCGGCTTCACCTGCGCGAATTCCGCGATTTCGCGGACTGTCGAAACTCCCACGGCCTGAGGGTTCTCCAGAACGAATCGCGCAGCTTTCCGGACCTCGGGTGTCAGCACGTCCCAATCGCCACTGATACGCTCAAGCACGGTTCTTGACACATTTGTTTCATTCATGATTGATTACGGTACAGATGTTCAGTAACGGTGTCCACCAGATTTCCGCCTGAAGGACACAGACCATGTCGGACCTCCCCAAACATGCCCGTGTGGTCATCATCGGCGGAGGCATAATGGGCTGCGGCGTCGCCTATCATCTGGCCAAGGAAGGCTGGAACGATGTGGTGCTGCTCGAAAAGGCAGAACTGACCAGCGGCTCCACATGGCATGCTGCCGGGCAGATCACCCAGTCAACGTCAAGTTTCCCGCTCGGCAAGTGCGTCGACTACAACATCGGCCTCTACTCGGGTGCGCTGGAAGCGGAGACTGGCCATTCGGTCACCTGGCACGGCTGCGGCAGCATTCGAATCGCCTATACCGAAGATGAAATGGACTGGCTCCGGAACACGCTCTCAGTGGGTCGTGCCCTGAAATTCCGAGCCGAGATCATCGGACCCGAAAGGATCGGGGAACTGCATCCGTTCTATAATCTGGAAGGAGTGATCGGTGCGCTACATACGCCCGATGACGGCCATGTCGACCCTTCCGGGGTCACCCAGGCACTTGCGGCGGGAGCCCGGGCCGCAGGTGCGGTGATCAGGCGCCGCTGCCGAGCGACCGGGATCGTCGGGACCGGGAACGGCGAATGGAGGGTCGACACGGAGTCAGGCGCCATCACCTGCGAGCACGTCATCAACGCCGGTGGGACCTACGCACGCCAGATCGGTGAATGGACTGGCCTCGTGCTGCCGATGACCTCCATGACCCATCACTATTTCGTCACCGAGCCTGTACCGGAATTCCGGCACCTTCCCAGCGAACTTCCGGTCATCCGCGATGACAGGCTGGTTTCGGGATACATACGGATGGAACAGGGAAAGGGCCTGGTCGGTATCTATGAAAAGACCAATCCCAACCCGGTTTGGGAGGACGGCTGTCCCTGGGAAGCCGAGCACGAACTGTTCGCCCCCGATTACGACCGCATCATGCCCTGGCTGGAAAATGCCCTCGATCGCATGCCTGTGCTCGCTGGACCGGGAATATCCCGCGAGGTTCACGGTGCGATCAGCCATCCCCCTGACGGCAACCCTCTCGTAGGCCCTGCCCCGGAGGTACGGAACTATTGGTGCGCATGCGGTATGCAGATCGGAATCGGCTGGGGACCCGGACTTGCGCGCGAACTGGCCCGCTGGATGGTCCACGGTTCGGCTGACCTCAATATGCGCGAATTCGACCCGCGCCGTTTCGGCGCCTATGCGGACAGATCGTGGCAGCTCACCAAGGCCGGGGAGGACTATTGCCTTCGCCATGAAATCCCGTTCCCGCATCTCAATCGTCTGGCCGGACGACCGGTCAAGACATCATCGCTCTACCGGGCCCTGGTCGCGAGGGGGGCGGTTCATGAGGAGGTCTTCGGATGGGAGCGACCCCGTTGGTTCGCGCCTCAGAACCTGGAGGCCAGGGACATCTACAGCTTCAGGCGCAGCGCTCTCGACAGCGTCATCGCCACGGAAGTTCACGCTGTCCGTAACGCGGCAGGCATTATGGACATATCCTCCTTCGCGAAGATCGAGGTCAGTGGACCTGACGCCCAGGCATTTCTGGACGGAGTTTTGCCTAACCGCGTTCCAGCAACTGACGGGCGGGTGTTTCTGGCCCATTTCCTCAATCGGCGGGGACGCATTGAAGTCGAGGCATCAATCGTCCGACTTGCCAAGAACCGATACTACATCACCTGCGCGGCCTTTTTCGAACGACGGATCATTGACCACCTGACTTCGCATGCAGGCAAGGCGAAGGTTGAGATTCGCTGCCTGTCGCAACAGTGGGAGGCTCTGTCCCTTCAGGGTCCGCTTTCCCGCGGGATACTGGGCCAGTGCACGGATGCTCCCCTCGACAACGAGAGCTTTCCGTGGCTTTCCGCGCGCTCGATCAATGTCGCCGACCATCCCGCACTTGCCATCCGCATGTCGTATTCCGGCGAGCTTGGCTGGGAAATCCATACTCCAAAGGGCAATATGGCACGGATCCACGACGCACTACGGGAATCAGGAGCGGCTCTTGGCCTTCGCGACTACGGCTCCTTTGCCATGAATGCCATGCGCCTTGAAAAGATGTACAAGGGGGCGGGAGAGCTCACAAACGAAGTCACCCTACCTGAAGCGGACATGATGCGGTTTGTCAGGCTCGACAAGGAATTCCTCGGCAAAGCGCAGACCGCAGCGAGCCTTGCCGCAGAGCTTCCGTGGACCTGCGTCTATCTCGGAATCGACCCAGACGGCATTGCTGACGGCCATGGCGGCGAGGCGGTCCTGCTGAACGGTGACGTTGTCGGTGCGACCAGTTCCGTAGCATTCAGCCCCACAGTAGGCAGGATCCTCGCCTTTGCCTATGTCAGACCTAACGCCGCGTCTCCCGGAACAATGCTGGAAGTCATCATTCAGGGTCAACCCCGCGCTGCATGCGTCCTTGCCGAACCGGCTTACGACCCGCAGAATCTGCGTCCACGCGCGGATGCCGAACGGACCATCGCGGCATGAGCCCTCCGGTCCCAGCGGTGTCTCATGCCTGCCTCGGGATCACCCAGATCCTTCCGAAACGGAAAGTCACGCCGGCATCGCCATGAAATGGCGGCGACACAAAGGAGATCAGACCATGATTCCCGAAACCATGAACGCCGCCATCCTCACGGGCCATGGCGGGATCGACAGGCTTGAATTCCATGAGCACTGGCCAACACCTCGGCCCGGTCCGGGGGAAGTTCTGATCAGGGTTGGTGCCTGTGGTCTGAACAACACCGATATCAACACCCGATCCGGATGGTATTCCAGGAATGTGACCGAGGCCACGACCGGCGGCGCCTACGATGGAGTGGGTGACGATGGGACCTGGGGTGGAGGTGGCATAACGTTTCCACGCATCCAAGGCGCCGATGTCTGCGGCACGGTGGCCGAGACCGGCCAAGGGGTCGACTCCAGCCTGCTTGGAAAGCGCGTCATCACCGACAACTGGCTTCGCGACTGGTCCAATCCGATGGACCGCGATAGCACCGGATACTTCGGGAGCGAGTGCGATGGCGGCTACGCACAGTATACGCGGATAGGTGCCCGCAACATCGGCGTGATCGAATCGGATCTGACAGACGCCGAACTCGCTACGTTCTCCTGTAGCTACACAACCGCCGAGGGAATGCTGTCCCGCGCCCAGGTGAAAGAAGGCGACCATGTGCTCATCACGGGTGCATCGGGTGGGGTGGGCTCGGCATTGATTCAACTTGCCCACCGACGTGGCGCAATTGCGATCGCGCTGGCCGCCACTGACAAACATCACGAGGTCGCAAAGCTGCGTCCGCATCGTATTCTGGAGCGCAACCCCGGAAATCTCGCCAAAAGCCTCTCCGAGGCAACTGGCAGGGAAACGGTCGACGTCGTCGCCGACATCGTGGGCGGACCGAACTTCGCAGCGCTCCTTGAGTGCATTGCCCGCGGTGGGCGCTATACCTGTTCAGGCGCGATCGCCGGTCCAATCGTCGAACTCGACCTGCGTACCTTTTACCTGAATGATCTCACACTGACTGGCTCCACCGTTGTCGAACCGCATATCTTCACGGATATCATTGGTTACATCGAGCGCGGCGAAGTCAGACCGGTTCTGGCGGCCACCTACCCGCTTCGGGAAATTCATAAGGCCCAACAGGCGTTCATCGACAAAAAGCACATCGGCAGTATCGCGGTGATCCCTTGACTTTCCGCGTAGCCAGCTTGGGGAGATATCGGAGTAAATCCGATCCATCACCGGACGCCAGTCCGATGATGTCGGTCAGGGCTTCAGGGACGAACCGATGAAGATAACGAGGATCTCGATCTACAGAACCAGTCTGCCGTATGCCGGTGGCACCTACAGTTGGGGCCGCGGTAACAGTCTCGATGTGGCGGTGGCCTCGGTCATCGTGATCGATACCGACGCGGGGCTGCAGGGCTGCGGAGAATTCACCCCCTGTGGCGAGAACTATATGGTAGCGCATTCCGAAGGTGTGGAGGCAACCTGCCGTTTGCTTGCGCCTTCGCTTATCGGAGAGGATCCGCGCCAGACGGCACGCATAGAACGGATCATGGACTCCGTGGTTCAGGGCCACGGGTATGCCAAAGCTCCGATCGACGCCGCTTGCTGGGACATTCTCGGAAAGAGCCTTGACGTTCCGGTCTGGCTGCTGCTTGGGGGGAGGCTAGTCGATGGCGCACCACTATACCGCGTCACACCACAAAAAGGCCGCGAAGAGACCGTCAAGGAACTGGAGCGGCATCGTGCCGCCGGATATCACCAGTTTCAGATCAAGGTCGGAGCGGACTGGGTCGGCGATATCGAGCGAATCCGCGCCACAGCCCCGCTGTTCAGGACAGGCGAACGCGCCTTTGCCGATGCCAACCAAGGTTGGCAGGTCGACGAAGCGGTTCGCGTCGCTCGGGCCACCCGGGACCTCGACTATGTCCTTGAACAGCCTTGCAGGACCTATGCGGAATGCCAGCAGGTCCGCCGCCGAACCGACTTACCGATGAAGCTCGATGAATGCATAACAGGAATCCATGCCGCACAGCAGGTCGTGCAGGACCGCGGAGCGGAGATCTGCTGTCTGAAGATATCGAATCTTGGCGGCCTCTCCAAAGCCCTCCGTGTCCGCAACTACCTTGTCGACAATCGCATTCCGGTCGTCGCGGAAGACACATGGGGTGGTGAAATCGCAACCGCCACCCTCGCCCATTTCGCCATCTCCACCCCGGAGGAGTTCCTTGTAAACACGACCGATCTGCACAACTACAGCACGCGCTCAACGGGTATGCCCGGCCCGCATGTCGAGGGCGGAAGGCTATTTGCACCCGATACTCCGGGGCTCGGAACAAGCCCGAATTTCGATAACCTCGGTGAGCCCATAGCGGTCCATGGATGAATGGCGCCGCCGCGCAAGCGGAGACGGCACCGATCAGGACCGGAGTTTGGCGACGCGGGAGACCACGATGAGAATCACTCATATTTCGGTGTTCAGGAAGAACCTGCGACTTGAGCACCCTTACCGGCTATCAGGTGGACGGCTTGAATTCTCGGAACTGGACGCCACGTTTGTCCGTCTTGAGACTGACGCCGGTCTGGTTGGATGGGGCGAAGGCACGCCTTGGGGTCATACATACGTTCCTGCCCATGGCCCTGGCATCCGCGCTGGTCTCGAGACCATGGCCCCATTTGTTCTCGGCCTGGATCTCCGAAAGACGCTCGATGTCGAACGTGCAATGGATATTGCGCTTCCCGGTCACCTATACGCCAAGTCGCCAATTGACATGGCCTGCTGGGACATCGCCGCGAAAGCAGCGGGTGTGCCCATCGCTGACTTGATGGGTGGAGGAAGCCGCGCACCCATACCGATCGCAAGCTCCATAGGCACAACATCGATCGAAGACACCAGGGAAGCCTTGGAACGGTTCCGGTCCAGAGGCTACGTCGCCCATTCGGTCAAGATTGGCGGTGAACCCGCCGGAGACATCGCACGCATTCGCGACATCGAGGCGAACCGACCACCGTGCGAACGCATCCTATACGATGTGAATCGGGGTTGGTCCCGGCAGCAGGCCCTGCGGGTCATGAAAGCCACCGAAGATCTGGGTGCAATGTTTGAGCAGCCCTGTGAAACACTTGATGACATTGCCGCCATCCGACCACTACATGCGGCGAGGGTCAGCATCGACGAATGCCTGATCACGCTCCGGGATGCCACCCGCGCGGCCCGGAACGGTTTGGCTGAAGTATTCGGAATCAAGCTGAACCGGGTGGGTGGCCTCACGAAAGCGGCAAGGATACGCGATATCGCGCTTGCCCACGGCATCGACATGTTCGTTATGGCAACCGGCGGCACAGTCCTTGCTGACTCCGAGGCCCTTCATCTCGCCGCAACCGTTCCCTCCCGTCACCTGCTTGGCGTGTGGTCCTGTCAGGACATGCTCCTCGATGACGTTGCAGACGGGCGCGGACCACGGAATCTGGAGGGTCATCTGCAACTTGCCGAAACTCCCGGCCTTGGTGTGGAGCCCAACCCGAGTTCCTTAGGCTCGCCGGTGGCCAGCTATGCCTGAGTGCCTGCAGTCAGAGTCATCTGCATCCATGAGACAGTCGGGAAACACGTCATGAGAATCAAGCGCATCCGCCTCTGGCAGGTATCACTTACCAGCCGGGAAACCTACTACATGGCCGACCGGAAGACTGCGGATACAGTCGGGACTGTTGTCCTCGCCCTGGACACGGATTCCGGTCACACGGGTTGGGGAGAGGCTTGCCCGCTTCCCCACTACCTTCCGGCCTATTCCCCAGGGATCGCCCCAGCAGTCGCGGAGATGGCCCCGCTGATCATGGGCGCCGACCCGATCGGGCCCGAAGCCCTGATGTTTCGGCTTGATGCGCACCTGCAGGGCCATCCCTACGCCAAATCACCGATCGATATCGCCCTTTGGGATCTCACCGCACAGGCCGCCGGCCTGCCGCTTCACGCCCTGCTTGGTGGTCAGCGCCAGGCAACGCTGCCACTCTATCATTCCATCACCTGCATTGCGCCTGACGAGATGGCCCGAATCGCCCGCGAAACCCATGCGACCGGCATTGCGCAGTTCCAAGTGAAGCTGGGTGCGGACGGAACCTGGGAAACGGATGTCGAAAGACTGGCAAAGGTTCGGGAGGCGGTTGGCCATGGCCCACTCGTCTACGGGGACTGGAACTGCGGCGCCACGCGTCTGGAGGCGACGCGCGTGGCACGGGCAGCGCGGCACCTGGATGTGATGCTTGAGCAGCCATGCAGGACACTTGCCGAATGCGCCGCTGTCCGCTCCTCGACCGGGCTTCCCATGAAGATGGACGAACTGGTCCATGACGTGCCGACCCTCCTCGAGGCCCACCGCCTTGGAGTCCTGGATGCCGTCGCACTCAAACTCTCCAAGTTTGGCGGTCTGTCCAAGCTCCGTACGGTCCGCGACATATGCCTGAATCTCGGCACCAGTATGTGCATCGAATGCACGTGGGGGTCCGACATCGTTACAGCCGCAGCTCTCCACCTCGCCGCCGCTACGGATCCACGACTGCTACTCAATACGTGCGACCTTTCCGGCTACGTCACGCCACGCCTTGCCCCAGACGCGCCAGCCAGAATGAACGGACAGATCGTACCGCCTGATGGTCCCGGTCTCGGAGTTGAGCCGGATCATGATCTACTTGGGGCACCAATCGCCGTCCATGAATGAAGCCTTGCCCGCCTCCGGCGCAGCCCGATCAGAAAACCCGGTCATGTGGAAACTCACCGAAACCTGACCTCAAGACAAAGAGGAACAAGCCGTCCATGCAGACAATCGACACACAGGACGAATGGATCCAGCGCGCACGCGAGGTCCTGCCAGCGGGCGGGTTCGGAAATTTCGACCCGGGAATTATCATACGCGATGGACATGGGTCTCGGGTTTGGGACGAAAGCGGCAAGGAATATGTCGATTACCTGATCGGTTCGGGCCCATTGCTGCTCGGACACAGCCATCCCGAAGTGCTGGAATCGGTGCTGGAGCAGTTGCCGAAGGGGCAGACGTTCTTCACCAGCAACGCTGCCGGTATAGAACTCGCTGAGGAGATCGTCCGAGCCGTCCCCTGTGTCGAGCAGGTTCGATTCGTCTCGTCCGGCAGCGAAGCGGATATGTATGCCATGCGCCTCGCACGTGCGGTCACGGGGCGGAATAGAATCCTGAAATTCGAGGGAGGCTATCATGGCATGTCGGCGGAGGCGCAGATGTCGCTCGCGCCCACGCGACTGGTCAACTTCCCCGATGCGGTGCCCGACAGTGCCGGCATCCCTGAGTCTCTACGTGCCGAGATGCTGGTGGCGCCATTCAATGACATCGAATCGGCAATCTCGCTGTTTTCGGAATATGGCAATGAGATCGCCGCGGTCATTGTCGAACCACTGCAGCGCATTGTTCCGCCGGTCTCCGGCTTTCTTGAAGCACTGCGCGAAGAATGTACGAAATCAGGTATCCTGCTCGTCTTCGATGAAATCGTCACCGGCTTCCGTCTGGCCTACGGAGGAGCGCAGGAACATTATGGGGTGGTTCCTGACATCTGCACGCTTGGCAAGGTCATCGGTGGCGGCTTCCCGCTCGCCGCCATCGGCGCATCGAAGGACATCATGGAGCTGTTCGACAGATCCAGGGCCAGCGACGCCGGATGGCTGATGCAGATTGGCACGCTTTCCGGCAATCCCATAGCCTCGGTCGCCGGGCTGAAGACATTGGAGATCCTGCGCCGCTGCGGACAGTATGAACGGCTGCGGCGAAACGGAGAGATGGTGCAGGAGATGCTCGCCAGACACCTGCATTCCGCTGGGGTTCCCCATCGGATCATCGGTGACGCGACTCTATTTGACGTCGTCTTCATCGATGCGCCAGTGCGAAACTACCGGGACATTCTGGGCGCGGACGACGACAGGAATTCGGCGTTCAATGCGGCGCTTCGGAGGAACGGTGTGCTTAAGGCACCAAGCAAACTCTATCCATCCCTCGCTCTGGACGAGGCCGATCTGCAGCGCACCGAAGACGCCATCACCGCTGCCGTGGAGGCGATCATCCAACGCACCATGCCTTTCGGATCTGACTGTGTCGGACTCACCTAGTGTAGTGACATCACTGTATTGACGGGCAAAGGGGCTTCAGCCTGATCCATGCGTCGGTTGCCGTGAGGCGTCGGCGGACGGTGGCCCTGTCCCGATCCCTCCGCCCGCCCATGCCTCCGTCCGCCGCTTCCGGAACAGCCCCGGACGGAGGCGGTGCGGCGAATGCCGCCACCGGGGCATCCAGACCGGGAGCGGCGTGGTGGAGGCCGGGTGTCCGGGGGCCGGACGGAACGCCCGGGCGCCCGTCGGTCGGGGAGGGCGCCAACGCCATGCCGGCGCTGGATGGCCGCGTCATGGACCACAGGCTGGCCGACCTGCCCGACTGGCGGGCGGATCAGGCCTTCGCGGCATGGCGGAAAAGTCGGGTCCACACCTACATTTCCGCTTGACGGACGAACCGATCGGTTTTACCGGTTGGACGAGATGGATGGTTGGACCGGATGGAACGCTTCCGTCCAGACCTGGAATGCGGCGCCACGGGCTGCGGCGGCATGTTCCGCTGTCCCATGGCGAGGTCCCTGGCGGCGCGGCTGGCTGGTGTGGAGAAGAGGGGAAATGGACGATGACGGACAGGGGCATCACGATTCGTGGCAAGCGGGGCGCGGACACCCTGACGGGCGGCGCCGGCGGCGATGTCCTGAAGGGCGTCGGCGGCGACGACATTCTGGACGGCGGCGGCGGCGATGACACCCTGAAGGGCGGCAACGGCGACGACACGCTTTACGGCGGCGTGGGCGACGACCGGCTGAACGGCGGCCGGGGCGACGACACCTTCGCGTTCGCGGAGGGGGACGGCCATGACACCATCGCCGACTTCCGCGGGGGCGACACCATCCGCATCGACGGGGTGTCCGGCGGGTTCGCGTCGCTGGTCATCGAGCGGGACGGGGCCGATGCCGTCATCCGGTATGGCGACAGGGGCGACACCATCACCCTGCGGGGCGTGTCGGCGGACACCCTCGGCGCGGAGGACTTCGCGCTGCCCGCCGGCGTCACCCTGGAAGGCGGCGACGGGAATGACACGCTTTACGGCGGCGCCGGCGACGACCGCATCGACGGCAAGGGCGGCGATGACCACCTCTACGGCGGCAATGTCGACGGTCACGGCGACGACGGCGACGACATCCTCTACGGCGGCGACGGCAACGACGCCCTCTACGGCGGCAACTGGGGCGGCGGCGACCGTAGAGCCAACGGCGACGATGGAAACGACACGCTCTACGGCGGCGACGGCAACGACGCCCTCTACGGCGGCAACCTGGGCAAGGGCGACGACGGCAACGACACGCTTTACGGCGGCGACGGCAACGACCACCTCGTCGGTGGCAACACGGGTTCCGATGACGACGACGGCGACGACGGTGACGACACGCTTTACGGCGGCGACGGCAACGACTACCTCAACGGTGGCAACTGGGGCAGCCAGGGCGACGACGGCGACGACACCATCTACGGCGGCGACGGCAACGACGAGCTCAGTGGCGGCAACGCCGTGCTGGCCCACGGCGACGACGGTGACGACACGCTTTACGGCGGCGACGGCAACGACACGCTCTACGGCGGCAACTTGTTTGGTCACGGTGACGACGGTAACGACACGCTTTACGGCGACGACGGCGACGACACCCTCTACGGCGGCAACTGGGGCGACGGCGACGACGGCGACGACACGCTCCACGGCGGCGCCGGCAACGACACGCTTTACGGCGGCAACCGGTACTACCGCAACGATCTCTACGGCAACTGGGGCCAGGGCGACGACGGCGGCGACACCATCTACGGCGGGGACGGCGACGACACCCTCTACGGCGGCAACTGGGGCGGCGGCGATGACGGAAATGACACGCTCCACGGCGGCGCCGGCGACGACCGCCTCCATGGTGGCAACAGGGACGGCGACGGCGACGACGGCGACGATACCCTTGAAGGCGGCAAGGGCAACGACGACCTCTGGGGCGGCGGCGGCGCCGACCGGTTCGTGTTCGACCGGGAGTCGGAGACCGACACCATCCACGACTTCGAGGACGGGCTGGACACCATCGTCATCAGAGGCGGCCTGAAGCTCTCCGACCTCGACATCAAGCAGGACGGCGACGACGCCGTGGTCAGCGGTCCCTCCGACACCTTCTCGATCGTGGTCAGGGACTTCGACGCATCGCTGCTGACAGCGGCCGACTTCGACTTCATCGCCTGACAGGCCGGTGCGCCGACAGGTGGCGGCTGGCCCGGAGCCGGTGCGTCCGGCTCCGCCACGGACAGGAAACGCTCCGCTGCCCGGGACCGGGCACCCGCAACAGGCTCAGGTTCCTTCACCCGTCACAACAATAAAGTCACGATACTAGGGCCTGTTGACAATTGGGTTGCGATTCGGCGCGTTGCCTGCCATTTCCGCCGCAATGCGCGCCGGAACGGCGGCACAGGCAAGAGAGCAGGTGACATGATGAATGCGGACAGGACGGTGCTGACCGACGCCATGTGGGCGCGGATCGAGCCCATGCTGCCCGGCAGGGCGACCGATCCCGGCGCCACCGCGGCGGACAACCGGCGGTTCGTGGAGGCGGTGCTCTGGCGATTCCGCACGGGGTCGCCGTGGCGCGACCTTCCGGAGCGCTTCGGCAACTGGAACAATGTGTTCAAGCGGTTCCGCCGCTGGGCGCTGTCCGGGGTTTTCGAGCGTGTTTTCAGCGCTTTGTCGGAGGGGTCCGGCCCCGAATGGGTGTTTGTCGACGGCACGGTCGTGCAGGCTCACCAGAAGGCGGCGGGCGCAAAAGGGGGACCTGCCGCCAGGGGATCGGCCGCTCCCGGGGCGGCCTGACGAGCAAGATCGTGGCGGTCGTGGACGCGCTCGGATACCTGGTCCGCTTCGTGATCCTTCCCGGCCAGGCCCACGACCTCGCGGGGGTGCCGGCGCTGCTTGAGGA
This sequence comes from Paracoccaceae bacterium, assembly GCA_965203605.1. Lineage (GTDB taxonomy): Bacteria > Pseudomonadota > Alphaproteobacteria > Rhodobacterales > Rhodobacteraceae > JAPOUP01. The sequence continues at coordinate 2,736,130 of OZ241902.1, forward strand.
TCTCCCGTTCGGGGCCTTCGTCGGGGACAGGGCGTTCGACGCGGACTGGCTGCTCGAGGATGTGGAGAGACGCGGCGCGGTGCCGGTGATCCCGTCGAGGCGGAACCGGACGGAACCCCGGGAGCATGACCGGGAGATGTACGGGTGGCGGCACCAGGTCGAGAATTTCTTCGCCAAAATCAAGGAGTTCCGGGCGGTGGCGACGAGGTACGACAAGACGGACGCGAGCTTCGCGGCGGGGATCCATCTCGTCGCCGGCGTGGTGGCGGCAACATGATTGTCAACAGGCCCTAGAAGTGCAGTGAAATATCACGGTGGACCGCGTTGCATCCGGCGATAAACACGGCCTGGCCGCGACTGAGCCTCTCCTGCTGACGGGAACCGATCGTCTCGGCAATCGCGAGCAGATAGGCCCTGACGCCATCCTCCAGTTCACCTTCTGACGCATGGCGCCAATCGACCTGCGCACGGTACCCATCCATCGCCCGCTCCCATTCCTCCATGGCCTTCTCACGGTCCTCCCTCCCTTCGCGAAGCGACCGCTTGGCCTTTGACAGAGCGGAGCGAACGTCGTTTGAGCCCGGTATCGGTGCGAATGATCTTGCCATCCCGTCCACCGCATCCTCGGCTTTCTGCCGGCTACCTTTGGCGATGACATCCTGGAGTGCCGAAAGGCTGTCTTCCAGTCCAAAGAATGCCTCATTCCCGTCGATCACCGCCAGAAACTCCGCGGCGGCTTCGTGAGCTCCATCCGCTGTGCGGCGGTAGGTGCTGCGAGCCTTGTCCTCAGCGGTGACCAAGGCGCTGAAGCGACCATAGACGTCGTTCCAGTCATCCGGGATGCCTGCCGCTATCACCTCCCGTTCGTACAGCAGTTCCTCCGCCTCCGCCTCGAGTGACGCGCGTCGGTCCGCCTGGGACTCTTCCGAAAGATACCCCGCACGCCTCCTGAGGTCCTCGGCCTCCCTTTCGAGCCTACGTATCCGTTTCTCCAGATCCCGCGCACGGTTAAGCTGTGGGCGATATTCAGGCGTGGCCTCCTCCACAGCGGCATGCGTCACGAAGACTTCGTCCAGTCGCGCGAGTGCGTCTTCAGCACTCTCGAAGGCGGCAGCCAGTTCCCTGACCATCCCTGACGGCAGTCCCGAGAGATCCAGATCGCGAGCGTTCGAGATCGCTGCACTGACCTGATCCCGGTCGGTTTCCAACGTGACCCTCACATAGTCCTCAAGACAGAGCTGCAGCTTCGGGTTTCGCGGAGGCGGGGCTGTTTCGCCAAGAAGCGAAGCTCGGCTCGGCAGGTAATTCACCAGTTGTGGATAGTAACCGACGATTCCGAGCGCCACGAGTTGAAGGCAGATGAACGCGATGACCCCTTTGTAGATCTGAACCGTCTTCACCACGGCAGGCGCGACCCCGCGCAGGTAGAACAGGGCGAACCCAAACGGAGGGGTCAGGAACGATGTCTGGATGTTCAGGCCGATCATCACACCCAGCCAAACAGCGGTGATGTTGGCCTGTGGATCCGCGAGAAGTATTGGCGCTACGATCGGCACGACAACCACAGCGATCTCGATGAAGTCGAGGAAGAACCCGAGGATGAAGATCACAGCCATCACGATGACGAACTGGGTCCAGAATCCGCCCGGAAGAGACGTCAGGAACTCCTTGACAAGTTCCTCACCACCAAATGCGCGGAATGCGGCTGTCAGCATGGCCGCACCAAGGAGGATGATGAACACCAATGACGTGGTCTTGGCGGTCTCCACCATCACTTCACGCAGTGTGTCCTCGATGAGCAGTACACGAATGCCGGACCAGATCAGGGCAGCGAGAACCAGTCCGGTCCCGATTCCACCCAGCCACAGGCCGGTCGGATCGCTGTCGAGCGCCATGACGGATTTCACGTTCATGTTGTAATTGCCCAACGCAAAGGCGATCACCGCCAGACCGGCCAGCGCCATCATCGCAGGGTAGAAGGTGGTTCGGCCAGATTGGACGAGCCTGTAGCCCGCCATGATCAACGCTCCGGCCGCACCGATGGCACCGGCCTGGTTGACCGTGGCGATGCCCGAGATAATCGAACCGAGCACGAGGAAAATCAGCGTCAGCGGCGGGACAACCGACAGAAAGACATTCCCCCAGAAACGGGCATCCAAGGCGCCGTCATACGGTACTGGCGGGGCGAATTTCGGCCGGATCAGCGCCAGAACCAGAATGAACAGCATATAGATCAGAACAAGGACAATACCGGGAACAAACGCTCCAAGGAACATCTCGCCGGCGCTTGTTGACGTCACGTCGAATATCGACGGCATACTCAGTTCGCCTGTCGCCTCCTTGTGCAACGCCTTTCGGGCGGTAGAGGCCTGATCGGCCGCGCCCGCCAGCTGGTCGGCGAGAATGATGAGGACGATGGATGGCGGAATGATCTGTCCCAGAGTGCCTGAAGCGGCGATCGTGCCCGTGGCGAGTGAAGGCGAGTACCTGTTCCGCAGCATGGCGGGAAGCGAAATCAGACCCATGGCGACGACCGTTGCACCCACGATGCCTGTCGTCGCTGCGAGCAGCGCACCGACGAACACAACGGAGATGCCAAGACCACCGGGGACCGGTCCAAACAACCGAGCCATGGTCACCAGCAGGTCCTCGGCGATCTTCGATCGCTGCAGCATGATTCCCATGAAGATGAACAGTGGAATCGCGATCAGCGTATCCCGTTCGACCTCCCAATACACTCCCCGGAGATTCGTGACCCCGGCAGTCAGCCACTGCGATGGGCCACCTGAATGAAAGAAGGCATCGACATTGCCGCCAGCGAACAGGTATCCCGAGACCGCGGCAAGGACGATCGAGATGATGGCGGCCCCTGGCAGTGCGAAGGCAACGGGAAAACCCGATCCCAGTGCCACGGCCATTGTGATGATCAGGATGGCAAGGAAAAAGAGTTCCATCATGTCACCTCAATGCCCGGTTGACTCATGTTCGATATGCCCGGGCTCCTGCCTCGCGTCCGCAACCGCCTCGAACAGATAGCTGACGAACTGGATCAGCATGGTGATCGCAAATATCCCAAGGAATGCCGCCATCTGGTATTTGATGAACATTCCGGCGGTGCCTGTCTGGCTGACCTCGAAGTTCGCCACCGGCGAATTCAGGATGGCCTGTTTGCTGCCCATGCCAATCAGGATTATGGCCCAGCACGTCGTCATGCCCAGCAGGATTGCGCCGATGGCATTGACACGACCCTTCGTCCGCGTTCCCAGGCCCGCGTATAGAACGTCGACCCGCACATGTCCCTCATGCAGCAGCGTATATGCAGACGAAAAGAGAAACAGCGCGGCGTACCAGTAACGCACCAGATCGCCCATCAATGCCTGTTCGTAAGAAAAAACAAAACGCGAAAAGACGATCAGGAGTTCGGCGATGACAATCAGAAGCGCAAGCCAGATGAATCCAAGCGAGCGGGTGAACAGCGCCAGAACGAAGCCAAGAATCGCCAGCGGAAAATGGATGGCGGGACCAATGAAACGCGACCTGAGCAGTTCCTGCCCGAGTTCCGTTCCAAAGACGACGGTCAACAGCCCCTCTACACGGATGAAAGCGATCATGGCATCAGCGATGCCGGTGAACAGCACGGCAAGAAAGCAGCCTCGGATCAGGTATGCGTTGAAATCACTGATCCTGCGGGCGTCATAGCGCAGCGCTCTGTCGGGCGTGCGCAGGACGAACACGGCCGTTGCCGTCACGAAAATCACGTAGACCAGAACCAACAGCCAGGCTCTGCTGTCGCCCCCGAGGAGACCGCCAAGCGACGGAAAGTCAAACCCCACGATGAGAATGTTGTTGAGGAAGAACCCCGCCAGAAGCGCAAGCATGAACCATCCGAACATTCGCACAAGCGGTGCAGGACGTCCGAACGGGGACAGTCCCGCCAGGTCCGGTGCTTGGCTCATCGCAATCCCCTGGTTACGTCAGGCTCATCCGGTCCCCCGTACCAAAAAGGTGCGGGGGACCGCCGTGCGGACTGGAAGTCGACATTCCAATCGACCTCCAGAGATTTACGGTCGCAGGTTCAGGGCCTATACGAGGCCCAATATGCGGTTGCGCTGATTCGAGAACTCAACCTCTGCAGCAGCGCGCCAGGCGCCGATTTCCTTCAGTGCGTCCTGGAAAGCGTCGTTGATTTCGGCCGCCAGCGCCGAGTGGTCCCGTGTTTCCGCGAACACTTCCTCAGCCGCTTCGCCGAATGCGTCCCACACATCATCATTGAACTGCCTGACCTCGACACCGTGGTCGTTGACCAAGCGGGCGAGGTATTGGCCGTTCAACGCGCCAGCTTCCTCAGGCTGAGCCGCATGCTCTTCGTAGCAGCATGCAGTGATGACATCCTGCTCGTACTTCGACAGGCCACCCCACCAGGAGGCGTTCATTCCGAACGCGAGGCCACCACCCGGTTCATGCATCCCACCAGTGTAGTAGAACTTGGCGGCTTCATAGAACTTCATGAAGTAGTCATTGAATGGACCGACCCATTCGGTGGCTTCGACGGCACCTGACACAAGGTTCTCGTAGATCTGACCACCGGGCAGCGAGACCGTTGATACGCCGAGCTTTGACATCACCGTTCCGCCAAGGCCTGGAATACGCATCTTCAGTCCCTGAAGATCATCCGGGCTGAGGATTTCCTTGTTGAACCATCCCCCTGCCTGAGCGCCAGTTGCGCCGCAGGCCAGGGCCTTCAGGCCGAAATCACCGGACAGCTTGTCCCACAGTGCCTGCCCGCCCTTGAACTTGATCCACGAATTCCACTCAGGCGTGGTCATTCCGAAGGGCACGGAGGTGAAGTAAGCGAAGCCGGGGTGCTTGCCGATCCAGTAATAGTCGGCGGCGATGTAGGCCTGACTGTTGCCGCTGGCCACTTCGTCGAAAACGTCGAATGCCCCGACGCGCTCGCCGGCAGCAAAGTACTCGGTCTGGATTGCGCCGTTCGAAACATCGACAATTCGCTGCGCCAGACGTTGCGCCGAAAGACCGAGACCGGGGAAATCACGCGGCCAGGTCGAGACGATCGTCAGCGTTGTCGCGTTCTGGGCGTTGACCATCGGTGCAGCAAGAGCTGCGCCGGTGGCCCCAAGCGCTGCGGATTTCAGAAAATTACGGCGTTTCATGTCGGTATTTCCTTCCCTTTGGTTGACCGTCAGCAATCCTGTTGGAGACGCTTTAGGTTCGAAAAGCTGATGCATTCCGCATCTTCACCGTGCGGAAACTAGTGGACTTCCGGGGGATTGCAACCGTTTTTGCCTTACAGTGCCGCGACGAAAGGCCATGGCCTGTGACATGTTTCCAGGGCAATTCGGGGTTGTGCGTCGAGGGCAAGAGGTAGGCGTTCCTCTCAGTCCAGGCTGTAGAACCGGGACTATGCAGATGTCGATTGGAACGAAGCTGGTGATGTACGGGTGTTTCCACTTCCTGCCCGCCTCCCGTTTCTCGGCAACTCCAGATCCGGGCATCGCCAACCACCCGTCGTCAGCATCCGGCAATTGGTGAATTGCGACCTACCGGTACAGGGAATAATCTGCACATAGACCATTAGGGGAGTCGAGATGGCAGAAACCCACGCGGAAATCAGGCTTCCAACCAGGGAACTCCGGGAAGACCTTAAGTTTTTCACCGACACCCTGGGTATGCGTCTTGACACGATCTATCCCGCAGATGACCCGAGGGTCGCCGTGTTCTCCGGCCATGGCCTGCGGCTTAGGCTTGAGGCTGGAGCGCCCGAAAGTCCCGGAACGGTCCTGATTCGAACGGAGGATCCCGAAACTTTCGCGGGAGGAAAGCGAGAGCTTTCCGCACCGAACGGTACCCGCATCATAGTCGACGAACTCAACCCGCCGTTGGTTCTGCCTCCGACACTACATTCCTTTGTCGTCCGGCGCCTGACGGATCAGGCCCCCTGGATCGTTGGGCGCGCGGGCATGGAGTATCGGGATCTGATTCCCGATCGCCTCGGTGGTTCGATCATCGCAAGCCACATAAGAATTCCTGATGGCGGTCCGGTTCCGGACATGGTGCATTACCACACAGTCGGATTCCAGCTCATCTTCTGCATCGGCGGTTGGGTGGATGTCGTTTACGAGGACCAAGGGCCACCGATCCGGCTTCATGCTGGTAACTGTTTCATACAGCCTCCGGAAATCCGGCATAGGGTGCTCTGCGCTTCGGACAACGTCGAAGTGATCGAGATTGGGGTACCGGCCGAGCACATTACCACGATTGACCACGAGATGGCCCTACCAACTCCCCACATTCGGCCGGACCGTGAATGGAGCGGCCAGAAATTCGTACACCATGAGGCGGACCGGGCGGTCTGGGCACCGCATCGTCTTCCGGGATACATCAGCCGGGACACAACCATTTCCGAAAACACGGGCGGCGTTGCGGATGTCCGTGTCGTGAAGCGCGGTGACGGCGACCCACAGTGGAGACGGCATGATGCTGATATCCTGTTCACGTTTGTGATGAATGGGGCGTTAACGCTTGAGGGGGACGGCCGCGAACCCCATCGACTGGAAGCGGGTGACGCTTTCGTGATCCCACCCGATATGCTTACACGTCTGTCCGATCCAACCGATGGGGCGGAGTTTCTTGAGGTGATTCTGCCTGCCCGGTTCCGGACCGAACCGTGAATTCGGATTCGCCTGGCACTGAATTTCAGGAGCAACCACCCCTGCATGCAGGGTCACCTGTCGGAACGTGGAGTCCGTGCCAACCCGTTTGGGCCGGGAGGCCAAAATCCACGATTTTGGGAATATCGTGGACGCGATGGGCTATGGGTGTTCTGCCTCCATGGGCACCCATTCCCGGGCAGACATTCCCTTCCGCCACGGCACGCCTGCATCACAACTCCGACTGATTCGCCAACCCCACGATTCATACGATCGCATAAGCATTACCTGCAAAGACGGGTAATTTGATCTCCCGCTTCCAGTCCGAAGCGCTTATGCAGAACAGATGCCATGGGATGCGCCGACGTTTGCCTTCGCGGGCGATCCGATGCAAGGGAATGACTGCTGGGCAACATGTTGCCGCAGGGGGCCGATCAAAGGCAACCCGTGCCCATTGAAAGGAGAGACAGATGACTGATTCCGACAGCCCCTTCTAGGGGAAAGCCACCACGGATTACGCGGCGCTGGAAGAGAGGAGTCCGAAACAGCACCGATACCGGCTCACCTTAACTGGCCCAACGCGCGGAAACATCAGATTCAAATAGTTCCCACTTTGAGTTCCTTCTTTGGATCATATGGCATCGAACGTCCTTGAATCGCGTATCTTCACACATTGCGGCGTGAATTCGCTCCGCATCCCATCCCGAAGGTCCCTTGTGGAGACGCACTCCCAATCCTCATCAAGACCATATAGGCAAGCCATGGATCGAAAGTTACGGAAGCATCACCGTGACTCCGCTGAAAGAATGCTGGCGTCGAGAACGCGACTCTGTCGTTGGGCCAGGATTCATCGCCCTTGCCCAGTCCGCGGGCACCGAGGCTGGAACCATTCGGCAAGAAAGTCAGTTTTTTTCGCCGACTGGCTTTCCGGTAACATTGCTGGAATTGGGGAACGCCATAGCCAACACCGATCCATCTCCCGTCACCCGGTGGCGCCGCCAGCGGCAGGACTTCGTGCGTGTCGAGATACAGGTTCGGAAGGAAGACGCCGCGCTCGTGCGGGACGTCGGCACGGCTCTGGTCGATCCCGAGCGGGAGACCGAAACACGCACTATTCTGCGCGAGAGGATCGCCGGTCCGTGCGCTGGAGGGTTCAAGACGCTGCTGGCCTCAGCCCCTCTCGAAGGGATTGATCTCGAGCGTCCACGCGATGTCGGGCGTGACGCCGCCCCATGACTTTCCTGACCGACACGAACATAATCTCGGAAGTACGCAGGGGTGAACGCTGCGATCCGGCCGCGGCGGCGTGGTGGGTCAGGTGCCGTCGCCGAGGACGATCTGTGGCTCAGATCCTCGGTGCTGGGCGAGATCCGCAAGGGCGTGGAACTGGCGCACCGCCGCGACACCCGAAGAGCCGAGGCACTTGAGGTCTGGCTCGCCGACGTGATGTCGCGTGTCGGTGATCGTGTCCTGCCAGTCGATACCCCCATTGCCGGGCAATGAGGCAGGATGAATACGATCTGACAGGTTCCGGTCATCGACGTGCTGCTGGCCGCGACGGCCAGAGTTAACGCCCTGACTCTCGTGGCACGCAACGTCGCTGATATGGCGGAATTGGACGTGGACCTTCTGAACCCACTCGAACCTTGAACAAGGCCGGCAACGCCAGAGGCCGCGCCCTCCTCATGGTTGGCAAATGGCCGCCGGCGGATCGCAATGCGGGACCACGAATGCATGGCCGTGCCGGAATGCGATTGTCCTAAGCGGAGTGTACCCTACGGGGGTTGGAGGCATGCTCCACCCGCGAATTTGGCTGACGCGATCGGGGTACTCACGAATTCGAGCTGACAGGACAGTCGAATCATGGCTGTCAATTCCGCGATCACGTGGACCGGCGCAACATGGAATCCAGCAACCGGCTGCACCAAGACAACCCGTGGCCGTGATCACTGCAACGGGAAGCGCTTCGAAAGGGGGAGCGCTTCGCCGCGCGACGGCTTGGCATTGCCTCACACCACTATGAGCAGGGCCTTGACCTGCGGCAGTGGCCGATGCGAATCGAACAGCCAGCAAGGTGGCGCAGGTCGCGAACGATATTCGTCAACTTCATGAGTGACCTGTTCCACAGGAACGTGGACCCGCGGCTTCATCTTCAGCGTGTTCGAAACAGTGGAGACGGTGGACAGGCCACCATCGCCAATGGTGTTGCGCTTCAAGTCGGAAAGGGGATTAGCGGAAGGCTATCGCGCTTGGAATTCTCGTTGTGAGAGAGGCGACACTATATTGCGGACAAAGATGGCGCTCCGGTTGCGATTCTGGTCAGGTTTGGATGGTGTCAGGCATCAACGTGACGACAGAGACCCAAATACGATCGCCAAACCGAACGCTAACGTTCAATTGACGTGGTCGCCTCCATCAGGCATCATGCTTGGCATAGTCGCAAATTGGATCCGCGGCATGCCATTGCACGACGTTCTTGCCTTTTCCGGAAAGTTTGCCGTTGCGGTAATTCTCCTGATAGCAGCAGTCATTTTGCTGACATTCTTCTTCCAATGGCGGGAACGACGTTCATCCGAAAGACGCAGCGGAATTCGCGTGGAAGGGCTGCACGACATTTTCGAGCCGGATGAAAGCTATGATCTTCTCCTCAGTTCAGGGCAGCGCATTCAGCAGGTTACGTTTGTCGGCAGGCTTCAATCCGAGGATGCCAGTCTTGACTACGCGGTCCGGGATCTCTGCATCTGGCGCAAAGGCGACGGCCAAAAGATCGTCATTCGCTTTGGTGCCGTCCGCGTGTTCGAGCAAGTCCGGCGATCCTGACGCCCAACTTCCGCCCCAGAAGGATATGGCACTCGGGGAGAATGCGGAGAAAATGGCCAGTGCTTCGCTTCAAACTGGTAACGCGGAGGGAAAATTCCAGTCAGCCGACCGCACCAGTAGCATGAGTTCAGTTTTCAGCAGATCACGGTCTGTCGACAGGATGGAACGGACAAACAATCCATCAGGTGATCTCTGAGCGAACAGGCGAAATGCAGCACCGCAGAATGGGAAGATTATCGTAAAACGCCCGGAGCATGATTTTCCGAGCGCCGATCATATCCCGGTCGACAACGATCGTACCGGAGTCACGCCGCCGAACCCTTGCCAGCATCCGATCCCTTTCTTGCGGCGACCTTGCGGCGGACGTGGACCGCGTTCAGTTCCTTACGGATATCAAACCCACCTGCCCTCTCCACCAACGTGCTCAGGTTCGCGCAGCCGTAGCTACGTGGATCGAAATCCGGCTGGACTCCCTGGATGCGCTGCCCGACACTGCCAAGGTTCTCCCACCCGTCGGCGTCCGGCTCGCCGATCGCATCCGCGATTATCTTCCGAGCCTTGCTCGGGGATTCCTTCTTCGCCGCCGTGACCTTGGCCGAAACCATGTCACCCCTGCCCTTCTCGGGTTCGCTATCAAGAAGGTTCTCGACGTAGATGAACCGGTTGCAGGCACTACGGAACGCCTCCACCGCCTTGCGTTCACCGAACCCGTACACCACGAGACCTTCTTCGCGCAGACGCTGTGCCAGCCGCGTGAAGTCACTGTCCGAACTGACCAGCACAACCCCGTCGAGCGTGCGCTTGTACATGAGGTCCATCGCGTCGATGACCAGCGCGATGTCGGAGGCGTTCTTGCCCTTCGAATTGCTGCGCTGCTGATGCTGCAGAATCGCCAGCGACTGGATGGCCGTTTCCCACCCGGACAGACGGCCGTTTGAGAAGTCGCCGTAGATGCGGCGCACGTTGGCCTCGCCCAGCTTGACGATCTCGTCGAAAATCGCCTGGGCGTATTTCGCGCTTGTGTTGTCAGCGTCTATGAGCACCGCCAAACTCTTGGTTTCTGTGTTGGATGTCATTGCCCTGTCCCTCGTTCCAGCCAAAATGCGGTCGTGCTATGGGTGCCGCACCCTTCCAGCACCCTCCTACCGGATCGACCCTGAACTTTGCAGTCCTGAATTCCGGCACATTCGCGTCCAACAGCTTTCGAACTCCGGATTTCATTCCCCGCAGTCCATAACCGGTAGGCACCGTTGTATGGTGTAGCGACACGTAACCCCGGTTCTACCCTGAAGTGCAATGGCATGGGCGGTGGCGATGCCCTTCCCGGCGCACGATGGCGTCAACCAACCAGCAAGCGGCGATCATTCCTGTGTTGGGACAGGAGGAGACCTCCATGCCCGACGGCTGCCGCCAACTGACCCACGGGAACAGATGCGGGATATATGCGACGAGGAAAGCGGACTTATGGATCCGGCGACCTGCCAGCGGCCGCGCTGTGGCCCGATGACCCTTCAGCGCGGGGTTCACCGGAGCTGCGCAGCTTTGGACAGGGCAGCAGCCCGGTCTCGTATGTTCACGGAATTAGGTATGAACGGAGGATGACGCCGGAGTGTTGGCCGTATGTGGGAAGGCGGCTGGCCTAGAATTGGAACAGACCGTCAGGTACCCCCGGCTCGAAGTTGCCCGGACGGTCGTGCCGCCGAGGGGCATATGTTCGGGGCGAGACCAATCGGATAGCGCGTTTTGAACGCGACTGGACAAGGTCTGGGCACTCCATTCCGGTCGCCCGAATGCTCCGTAAGGTCGCGCCGCGGCAACCTCAGTGAACCATTGGCTGTCCGCCGCAGCAAAGCCGGGACCGGGCGACATGCGCCCGATCCGCGTCCAATGGCATCAGTTCCGGATTCCGAACCAGGCACCGACAGCGGAACCTGTGCCTCCGTTCGCATACGTCCACTCGGCCGCGCCAGTCCCAGCCGCCAGACGGGGGCACCGGTGCCACTTGGGTTGTTCGAGAAACGGCCGCGCCACGAACCGCGCGAGGATGTTACGGTTCTATCATCCCGCTCGAATGTCACATTGCGGCTTACGAAAGTGCCATCGGACGCGATGGGCGCGGCCCCAAGACGCAATCGCACCGGAACGCTAACGCCGAGAAACGGCTGGGATCGCCCACTCGCATCCTCGGCGACGCCAGAGATGGCAAGGTCGCCGCAGCCCATGCAGCCTGACAAGGTGTTCGAAGCGAAGTTAGCGGTCAGCCGCATGTCGGCAGTAAATTCGCCGACCTCCGAAAAGCTGGGTGAGACGTAGACGTATGCGCCACCGGCGCGTCCCCGGTAGGTCGCCGTCCCCAAACGAGGGAGGGTCGGAGGGCTAGAGATTTCAGGGCCGTCCACGAAGGCTCCAATCTCGGTGCCCGTGATCGTCAGCGGATCGGTACGTCCCTTGAGGTGCATCCAGTAGCCGCCAGCCAGATAATCGGTCGGATCAACGTCATTCCAGTTCGTGTAAACCCCAGCAAGTGTGGCGCTGGAGCCTGTGTATGTCAGCAACGCGTCCCCGCGATAGGAATATCCGGGCAGCACCGGGTCATAGGTCACGCGGACAAGCCGATGGGTAGCGGTGTCGAGGACAAGCTGGCTGCCGTCCGTGCGCCGAACCGTGACGCGCGTATCGCCGCGTATCGCGGCCATTGAAGGAGGCCGAGGCAGCATCGCCACCGTCTAAAGCCGCTTCAGATTGGCCTGGGCCATGCCCGTTCCGAGGCAGCGGCCAGCAGGAGGACCCGCGCAAGGTCGAAAGGACATCGGATGCAGCGGAGAATGTCATTGGGCATGGGTCTGTCCGTCAGAGGCCGGCGTCCGTATCGGTATCCCTGATTTTTTCATTTTCCATGGTGACCCGGCGTTCCGGCTCCGTACCCCATTCGATCAGGTATCTCCGGAACGAGGGGATCGGGGAATGGACGCCGTCATCGGTGTGTCTGTACAACGCGCCCTGATGGATGAGATGGTCGAGGAACCACGCAGCGTCCTTTCCTTTCGGCAACCGCTGGCGGGGGCGGTCAACGACACTGTCCTCGATCAGTTCCTCCACCTCTCCGAAACGCATACCGTTCTTGAGTCCCGCCATCACCCGGGCGGTCAGGATGTCCGCCCGTCGCATCTCTGGGCTGTTCTGATCCCTGTAATATCTCTGGCGTAGATGCAAAGCTTCATTTTCGATATTCGTCCAGTCCATAAGATCCATGTTCCCGTCCACATCGAGGGCCGTCTGCCCCAGGGTCTCACCGGCATACCGCAGGTGCCGTGGCCAGCCGTCGCAGATGTCGGCCAGGTCATCCAGCCGGGCGTTGTGGCGGGAGGTGTCGAGGCCGAACCACAGCGCCAGCCGTCGCATGAAATCCCTGGCCTCCGCCGTTGACAGCGGTTCGGTTTCATGGATCCTGAAACCTCGCGTAAGATGCATTCCACGGGCTTTCTCCGCAGTGTCCGACAGGCCCGCCAGCACCAGCACCAACGGCAGCCCGGAGCTGCCGTCATGAATGGTCTGGAGGAACCGGGCCTCCGGTGTCGTTTCGTCCCCGGCGAAGCGCTGCGCCTCGTCCACGGCGACGACGACCGGTACCGACCCTGCCCGTGCTGGATGCCTTTTGGCGACCATGCGTAGCGTTCCGGGCACCTCGGCGTCGGAGAATCCCAGCGACAGGCCGCCGGGTCCGACCCCGACACCCCTGAGCCGTTCCAGCCGGTCGGCCAGGGTCCGCTTCCACGCCGCTTCCTCCATGGCCCATGCCTCCAGGACCGCGCCGACGCCCACGGAGGGGTCGTCGGTGATATCGGTCGACGACAGCGCCACGACCCTGGGCGTTCCCTTCTCGCCCGTCCACCGCTTCTGCATCTCGTGCAGGAGCGAACTCTTGCCGGCGCCCGGCGCCCCCTGCACGATGCGGGTCATTTTCGGCTGGCCGGCGCTGTCCTTCGCCGTGGTCAGGATATCCTTGAGGATATCACCCCGGCCGACGAAGACCGGCGGCGGGGCGCCCTCCCCCTGCCGCAGGTATTCGAGGATCCGGTCCCGGTGGATCGGCATGGATATCCCTTTCATGCATTCCGTGTTTACGGAGATTACCCCGGTCCGGTCGGAAGACAAAATCACAATGGCGTCCGTTTCCGTTCGTTTCCCGGGCGGAACCGATCCGTCAGGCGTCCTGGCCTAGGCCGTTTCCGCGGGTGATTCGCACGGAAATCAGGATTTTCCGCCCGAATCCCTCTGCCGGACTACCGGAGTCAGCTCGTCAAAGCCGCAGAACCGCAACTTTCAGTGGGAAATGCCCGTCGCGACAACTGAGCGGGCTTAAACCGCTCGCGGATAGCCGTCCGGCCACCTGTTGCTGATCGGATATCTCCGCAAGCCGAATGAGCGGCGGCCAGAAGCGATCAAGACGGCGAGTCCGCGAGGCCCGGTCTCACAGGCTGGCGTAGACAGCCCTCTCGTAGTCGGCGTAGGTCGCCATGAACCGCTCTTCGACGAAAGGCAGTGACTGTGTCATGATGACCGCCGCGATGCCCTTCGCGGGGTCGAGCCAGTAATGGGTGTTGCACACGCCGGCCCAGCTTGACGATCCGGCGCTGCGCCGCCCAGGGATCGCCTCGTCGTTGCGCATGAAAGCGAAGCTGTGGCTTACCCTTGTGCTAGGGAAAGGGTCGAAATCCGCTGTCACCGGCGGTGCGATCGTCACCATTTTTTCGAAGGTCAGCCCTTGCATCTGATCCGATGTCATGTCGGCCACTGCCTGTTCGGACAGGACGCGGCTGCCATCCAATTCGCCGCCGCGCAGCAGCATGCGCAGGAAACGCAGATAGTCCGGCGCGGTCGAATAGAGATTGTGGCCCATTCCGTACATTTCCGGCTTCGACGGCGGGGCCAGTTCGAACGGCACGAAGACGCCGTCTTCACCGCGCACCTTCAGATCGCACAGGTTGGTGGCCATGGCATCGTCCAACTCAAAGGCCGTGCTCGCCATGCCCAGCGGTTCGAAAATCTCCTCGTGACAGAAGACGTCGATTCGGCGGCCGTCCACCGCCTCGACGGCCTGACCGAGCCAATCGATGCCGATGCCGTAGCCCCACCGCGTGCCTGGATCGGTCATCATCGGATAGAACAGCGACGCCTTGAGGCCAGACAGGATCGTAGGATGGCCGGTCGCTTCCATAAATCGGGCGACATCAGCGTTCCAGAATTCGTACTCCAGTCCGCTGGTGTGGGTCGCCAGATGGCGCAGGGTGGCCTGCGTCTTGGGCTGGCGCAATATCGGCGTATCGCCGTCGAATCCCTCGAGCACCTGGATTTTTCTGAATTCCGGCAGGATGTCGGCCACCGGGGTGTCAAATGCCATCTTCCCGCGGTCGATGAGGATCATTGCGGCGACCGCGCCAATCGCCTTGGTCATTGAGAAGATGCGAAACACCGTATCTTCGCCTGCTGACCGGCCCGGTGCCGCCTCACCGACCGCACCGCAGTAGCGGATTCCGCCGGCATCCGCGACCATGCCCACGGCGAACGGCACATCGCCCTGCGTCACCGCCCGTTCCAGAACTCCATCCATGCCTGACATTCCGTCCGGTCTCCTGTTCCCGATCATCCGCTGTTGAAACTGACCGATAACGCACCGCGAAGGTACCGGCTGCGCAAGACCCGTTTCCCTACAGGGCTATCGCACTTGGAACTTTCGTTGTGACAGACGAGAACAAATTAAGAACAGAAGTGCGCTCCTCTCGCGATTGGGGTTAGGTTCGGATGATTTCAGGCATCGATGCGACGATAGAGGCCCAAGTGCGATTGCCCTGCGTTTCCCTATCGAGCGAGGGAATTCAGTCTCGTGACCATAACCGGGCCTGGCTTGTATCAAACGGGAAAAGAGCAGTCTGTCCCGAATCTCTCATTGCGCCTCGAACACGAACGGTCGATCCCACGGAAAACCGCGCTTTCAACCCGCCGCTGACACAGTCAAGGCCGACCGTGAAGGCGGAGCGAGACCGCGATGCGGCCACCCGGAAATCAGAACCGCCACTGGAACTTCGGCATCGCTGGTCCCCTCTCGGCCCACCGCTCAGGGAACGGCAGCGGACATCCCCGTCAGAAGTCACCCCACCCTGCCGCCGTGTATTGACAGGGACTCTTTCATGCCCTGCAAGCCATTGGAACAGAACAGATCCGAGAATCAAACCGTCATAGACGGGATTGAAGCCGACACTCTCGCCTCTTCTGGTTGGGAATTGCCCGAAATGGCAAGTGTCTGCCTTTGGTTGATCGATCGCTCACATCTGACTTTCAGTCACTAACTTTCCAGTCCCTATCTATTTTCTAGCCATGCTCTCCCATTGATCCAGATCACACTTCCCAATCAGCAAACCTTCTGTTCCCAATCTTCTGACTTCGTATTCCCATTCGTCTAGGCATTGACTCCCAATCTACAGAACGTCAAACTCCAATTTTCAGTGATTCGGACGGTGGCATGTACCAACGACTTGTGGAACGGCGGGCAGACGAAGCTCTTTCGCATATGCCGGTCGTCCTGATCGAGGGGCCACGGCGGTCTGGCAAGACAACTCTCGTGCGAAAGATGGGGGATGCGGGTCGACCCTATATCACTCTCGACAACCAAACGGTTTTGAATGTCGCACGATCGGATCCAACTGGATTCGTCCGCGGTCTTGACCGAGCGACCATCGATGAGATCCAACGCCTGCCAGATCTGATGCTGGCGATAAAGATGGCAGTGGATGAAGATCCCCTTCCTGGACGGTTTCTGCTGACCGGTTCCGCAAACGTACTGACCCAACAAAACGTCGCGGATAGCTTGGCCGGTCGAATGCAGACGGTTCAGATGCTGCCTTTAGCCCGAACCGAAATCACCGGAAGAACCCCGACGTTTCTCGATCGTCTGTCCTCTGGCACTCTACAGAGTCATCAGGATGCGGTCGTCGGAGATGATCTCATCCAGCTTGCGTTGCTCGGCGGATTTCCCGAATCAATCGCCCGCGAAAGTGAACGGCAACGGCGGCAGTGGGCACGATCCTACTTGAGATCGGTTCTGGCTCGTGATCTCAGGGACATCGCCCAAGTCGAGAAACTGACCGAACTGCCAAAATTCGTTCGGTTGCTGGCACAGCATTCCGGCAACTCGTCAACTACTCCAGACTGGGCTCAGGAATCAATGTCAGCCACAAGACAGCGCAGCGCTATGTTGCCTTGCTCGAGCAGATATTCCTGATCGCAGTCTTACCCGCATGGCACTCAAATGCCTTGAAACGGATTGTCAGGACTCCCAAGCTGCATTTCGTTGATTCCGGCCTACTTGCCACCGCGCGCGGACTGAACTTCGAGCTTATAAGAACGAACCGGACCCAGTTCGGGGCGCTTTTGGAAGGTTATGTTTTTTCCGAGATTCTCAAGTTGATGTCAGTTTCAGACCTGCAACTGGAACCGCACCATTTCCGCTATCAGGAGACTCACGAAGTGGACATAGTCCTGGAGCGGGACGATGGCATGGTGGCCGGCATTGAAGTCAAGGCATCCGCAACGGTAAGAACCAGTGACTTCTCAGGGCTGCGGACCTTGGCAGATGTCTGTGGTGACCGATTCGCCTATGGAGCGGTACTATACGACAGCACAGACCGGGTGCCTTTTGGCAGTCGGATGGCAGCAGTACCCGTGGCTTCCCTATGGGCGTAGACCACAGCCCTTGATCCCGCTGTGGTATGCAATGGCTTCAGACGGAGCTACAGGTCCACCCAGATTGACTGCAATCATTCACAGAGCGACGCACGAATTGTTGGGACAGCGCTCCAGACGCCGGACTGATCGTATTTCAGAGGACACAACCGGCCAACCGCGGCTTCCCCAATTGCAGTGTTACTGGAGAAGTTCCAGCGCTTCTGCTACCGGAATGGGTAGAGCCAGACGCGGTAATCATCTATTAGCACCTGAGCATGTTCGATCTCTTCCGCCGACATCTTCTTCACAACTTCCTCGAGGCTGATGGCCGCGTCGGGGTCACCGCCAATCGCGCTGAGCACATACCACATATAGGCACGAACCAGATCAGGGGCTGGCAGCCCGATCCCGACCTCATAGTACCAGCCCACACCCGACTGCGCACCTGGATGCCCCTTCATCGCGGAACGCAGATACCATTCCATGGCGCGGACTTCGTCCTTCTCCACACCGAGACCCAGCGCATACATCACGCCGATCAGTTCCTCCGCGTCAGCATTGCCAGACCTCGCCGCGGGCCACAACGCCTCACGCGCATCCTCAAACCGACCCGCTTCCATAAGATCCCGCGCCTCTTCGATCTCAGCCAGAACCGGGAACGAAAACAAAAGTCCCAACCAGAAGACGGCGCCGCGCAAAAGACATCTCGAGCCAAACTTCATGGTTTTCTCCTCGCATTGGTTTCCGCCCTACCCGCCTTTGCAATCGAACTTCCGGAACCTCTTACGGATGACGATTTCATCGAGTTCGACCGAAAGCAGGCTGAACTTGGTCGACTCCTTTTCTATGACAAGATTCTCTCCGGTAACAGGAACATCTCCTGCGGCACCTGCCATCACCATGACCTTGGCAGTTCGGATGGCCTCTCTCTTGGCATTGGCGAAGGCGGTATGGGTATAGGTCCGAACCGAACTGTAGGAGAAGGCGCAAACCGGGTTCAGAGAAGGATTCCACGCAACGCCCCAGCGCTTTGGAACCTCGGAGCCCGCGACATTCAGTTCATGTTTCATGACGGCCGCATCAGTATCTCTGATCTCTACGGAAACGGATTCAACTCACCTGCTGAGGAGTTCCTTCCCCAGGGCCTCAAGTCGCTTCTCGCGGCGCAGGCGCTCTTTCCGATGGCGTCCGACGCCGAAATGGCAGGCCAGCCGGGCGAAAACGAAGTCGCCGGCGCAATCAAGGAACGTATTGACCACGCCTGGCCAATCATTGCCAAACGCGTACGACGAATCGAGGAATACGGTCGTCTCTTCGTCGCCGCATTCGACGAAATCGAAGACCCTGCGGATGTGACGATCATAGAGATCGCCAATGCGATCGGTGCGTTCATTGCCACCGAATTCCGGAACCACGACAGTCCCTTTGATAGATATCTCAAGGGCCAGACCGACGCGCTTGATAGTCAACAGATGCGTGGAATGGAGTTATTCTTCGGCGATGCGCACTGTTCAGGCTGCCATGGCGGCCAGCTTCTCAGTGACCAATCGTTCCACGCAATTGGTCTGCCACAGTTTGGTCCAGGCCGGACCAGACAATTTGATCCAGCAGTGCGCGATGTCGGACGGATGGGTGAAAGCGACAGGCTTGATGATGCCTATCGTTTCCGCGTGCCGTTCCTCAGAAACATCGCGCTGACAGGCCCTTACGGACACAATGGAGCTATGCCAACGCTTGGGGACATTGTGCGCCATCATCTGTATCCATTCGAAAGCAATGCCAACTGGCAGCCCGAAATGGCAATTCTGCCATCGGCTCCATGGCTCGAATCCACAGATTTCCTAGTGCGGGAGGACAGGTTCGAGGTAGAACGACAGGTTGCCGCCATAGAAATCGATCTGCCTCCCTTGACCGCCTCGCAGATCGACGACATCGTGGCGTTCCTGAACGCCCTGACCGGAGTGACTGCGCTCGAACGGCCAATGGGGCGACCGGATCGAGTCCCGAGCGGTCTGCCAGTTGATTGAGCGACCTGCGCCCGGTATGCGTTTCCGCATTACATCGGCGACCGGCACCGCCGTAGCTGGACGCGTCGAATTCAGGTCCTTGATCACTGATCGTAGGAATCGAATTCGACCGCGCCAGACTGGCCCCCAACGACATCCACCGCGAGACGAAACAGCATGATGCAGGGAACATTTCCGCTTACGCAGGAACTTGTCTTGATCGGTGGCGGCCACACTCACGCGTTGGTCCTGCGAAATTGGGGCATGAATCCTCTTCCCGGTGCGCGGCTGACTTTGATCAATCCCGGTCCAGAAGCTCCCTACACCGGCATGTTGCCAGGCTTTGTCGCCGGTCACTATGGCCGGGATGACCTCATGATTGACCTTGTTCGACTCGCCCGATTTGCTGGAGCGCGGCTGGTGCTTGGCACCGCCGAGGCCATTGATCTGGCAGACCGACTTATCCATGTCCGTGGCCGTCACCCGGTCCATTACGACATCGCCTCGATAAACACTGGCATTGGCTCAGGCTTGCCCGACATTCCTGGCTTTGCCGAGTTCGCCGTCGCAGCCAAGCCTCTCGAACCCTTCGCGGCCGCATGGCTCCAGTTCCGCACCGCGGTTTTCGAGAAACGCTCAGAGGCACGAGTGGCGATCATTGGAGGTGGTGTAGGCGGAATCGAACTGAGTCTGGCCATAGCTCACGCCATGAGATCCTGTGGGCAGCCAGTCGAGATCACCGTCATCGATAGGGCAATTGCCCTGCCCGGACTGGGAGCCAGCGCACGCACAGCCCTGTTGTTGGACCTGGAGTGTCAAGGCATCCGCTTGATCCAGGGAGTCACCGTCAAATCTGTTGGCCCCGACTCGATTTCGCTCTCAGACGGAACCGAAATCCCGACACGGTTCACAGTCGGAACATCCGGGGCAAGACCGGAAAATTGGCTTAAGGCGACCGGTCTTGTCCTCGAACAGGGCTTTGTTGCCATCGATGCCACACTTCAAAGCTCCGATCCAAATGTCTTTGCCGCCGGTGACTGCGCACAATTGCCCACCGCACGCCCCAAAGCCGGCGTTTTTGCGGTGCGTCAGGCCCCTGTGCTCTACCATAACCTCCGCGCCGCACTGTCGGGGACCGCCAAGCGCAGGTACCGCCCGCAACGCGATTTCCTCAAGCTCATATCGCGAGGCGGGAAAAGTGCGATTGCCGACAAGTATGGCGGATGGCTCTCCGGTCGATGGGTCTGGAATTGGAAGGATCGAATTGACCGGAGGTTCATGGGCAAGTTCCAGGACCTACCGGCAATGGCTGCGCGGGAAACTCCCACCGAATACGCCAAGGGTCTTGGCCGGGCAGTCGCTGAAGGCGCGCTTTGCGGTGGCTGCGGAGCGAAGGTCGGTGCTGGACCGCTCGCGGAAACGCTGTCCTCATTGCCCCACCCCTTACGCAATGACATCGAAAGTGGACCTGGTGACGATGCTGCCATCCTTAGCATCGGAGGATCGAGACAGGCGGTGACAACCGACCACCTACGCGCCTTTACGGAAGATCCATGGATATCCGCACGCATCGCAGCCGTTCATTCCATGGGCGATATCTGGGCGATGGGCGCCAAACCCCAGGCAGCGTTCGCCATCGTGATTCTCCCACGCATGTCGGAATCGCAGCAGCGCACCTGGCTCGCTGAAATCATGGTCGCGGCTTCGGAGGTCTTCTCCGCCGCTGGGGCCGAAATCGCTGGTGGACACAGTTCGCTAGGGAGCGAGCTCACCGTCGGTTTCACGGTCACCGGGTTACTTGAGCGTCCTGCGATCACGCTAAGCGGTGCGAAGCCGGGCGACGTGCTCATTCTGACAAAGCCCATCGGATCTGGAACCATTCTGGCCGCCGAAATGGCCCTGGAGGCGCGAGGCACCTGGGTGGCCGATCTGTTGGATGTGATGCAGCAGCGGCAGGGCGATGCCGCGGAGATCCTGTCCGCAGCGAATGCCATGACCGACGTAACGGGTTTTGGACTTGCCGGGCACTTGATGGGCATGTGCAGGAAATCCAGGGTTGCCGCGCGCCTCGACCTGTCCGCCATACCTCTATTCGAAGGCGCGAAGGAACTGGCCAGCCAAGGAATCCGCTCGACGCTTCATCCCGCAAACCGGAAAATTGCAGCGGACATGAAATTTCCCGAGACGGAGGTTGCCGAACTGCTCTTTGACCCACAGACCGCTGGAGGTCTGCTTGCCGCCGTTCCGGAGGCCATTGCGGAAGATCGACTCAATTCCCTGCGGAATGCGGGCTACATCGCCGCGAGGGTCGGTGAGATCATCAACGGGCCCCCATTCATCGAAGTCAGTTGGTTGTATCGCGACACCAAAGCCATGACACTGTCTGCGACGCGGTCGATGTCTGCGTCGGTCAGGTCGTCGAATGCGAATTCTCCGCACAGTCTGGATTCACGGCCAGCCCCCGATTTACCGTAGCGGACATCATAGTGCCGCTGCATCAGATCTTTGGCGAGCGATTCGAACTCGCCTGCTGAAGCGAGTCCCTGCCATGCCCTTATCTGGTCGCGACCATGGTATCTGGCGAATTCAGTCAGAGTGTCGTGGAGGACGATTGGGTCATTGGTCAGGTCGGAATAGGCACGGGCCAGATACCTGGCACGGGCATCAAGCGGTGCGGTGAGCCTGATTCTTGGCGCCACCCGCATCGCTTGCCATAGCGACGCTGGCACCTGCAGATTGCCCACTTTGCTGGATTCCGCCTCGGCCACCACCGGACGACCCGAGTCAAGTCCAACGACTGCCTTTGCAAGTGTGCTCTCAAAGGACTTCTGTGACGGCTGCGGCTTACCGACTGCGCCGACCAGAGAGCCGCGGTGAGCCGCCAATTTCTCCAGATCCAGTATCTGCGCACCATGCGCCGCAAGTCTGCCCAGGAGTTCGGTTTTCGCCGTACCGGTGTTTCCGTCGAGCAGGATCAGGCGATGAGGCAACGGCGACTCGCGCAGCATCCCAACCACAAGTCGGCGATAGCTGCGGTACCCTCCTTCAAGGGTTTCCGCACGCCATCCGATCTGCGACAGAATCGATGCGAAAGCTCCAGAGCGTTGTCCGCCTCTCCAACAGTAGACCAGCGGGCGCCAGCTTCCATCCCTGTCAAGGAGAGCATTCTCAATGTGCTGGGCGGCGTTTCGGGCGACAAGGGCGGCCCCGATCTTTCGCGCCTTGAACGGAGACTCCTTCGAATAGACTGTACCGACCCGTGCGCGTTCACAATTCGACAGCACCGGCAGGGAAATGGCTCCTGGAATGTGGTCTTCGGCAAATTCCGCGGGCGAGCGCACGTCGACAAAACTGTCATACGGTGCGGCGAACATCTCTTCCAGACTGCGGATTCCTAGCGGCATGCAGTTCGGTCTACCCAGTTCTTCCATCCATGGTCAATCGACCGCTCTGTCGATTGAATCCGTGCTTCTTCCAGCGTGCGGTCACCAGAGATAGGTTGACTCCCTGAACTCGCGCCAGTGATGGATCGCCTTATGTCAGCGGGTCTCAACAGGGGCGCGAATCTGGTCGTCGGCAGCGCCTCCGAGGACAAGGCTTGATCGGGGACGACGGGTCGCAAAATGCGGAAAGGCAGCGACTGTTGTCGGAAAACTTGCATTCAGGCGAAACAGACAGAGATCAGGTCTTGGATAAACTATCGGAATCAGAGCCATGCCTACCTCACTCCATACGAAGTCGGCTAACACATTGACATCGCCAATTGCTGCGATCCATGAGTTTCACCCCCATATCAGGCAAACCGCAGAATCCAACCACTGTAAGCGGCACCTATTTGCGTTTGCGGTTCAGCTAAAATCGCATGTCACCTGGCCAAAAAGGCCAAAATCCGCAAGAATCCGGCTGCCCGGTGGTGACTCGACGGGCCGAATGAAACTTCCTGACAGAACCACCTGGCCTGCATCGATGCGCTGTCCATATTGACCCAAGCGGTTTGCAAGCCAAACGACAGCCAGAACCGGATCGTCCAACACACCTGCGCCCAACCCAGTCTCCTCGACCTCGCCATTCTTCCTCACAAGCGCTCCCGCCCAACGTAGGTCAACCTCATCGATCCTGTGTCGTACGTCACCGAGCACGATTCCGGCATTGGCGGCATTGTCGGCAATGGTGTCGAAGATCCTGCGAAACTCACCCGTTGCAGGGTCACGCCGGAGAATTCGTGTGTCAAGAATTTCCAATGCCGCCACGACGTAATCCGTCGCTCGGATGACGTCCTCCCGCGTCACGCCTGGCCCAGCCAGGACGTCTTTGGTCACAAAGGCGATTTCCGCCTCAATACGGGGTTCGATGAACCTTCCTTCAGGCACAGTGGATCCATTCGCGAACACCATATCGTCGAAAAGACGTCCGCTATCCGGTATATCAATGCCAAGCGCATCGCGCATGGCTTTGCTTGTCAGCCCAATCTTCCAGCCAATCACGGCCGCTCCAGCCGCAAGCTTCCGACCACAGAGGTCCGCTTGAATGGCGTAGGCATCATCCATGGACATCAACGGATGTCTCAGGGTAAGAAGACCGATCTGATGACCGGACCGCTCCGCTTCAAACAGCGCCTCACCGGCGGCGGCCACTTCCGTCCGATCTAGCATTCGTCGGCGACCCGATTCCTCAGAACGCCAATGCCATCGGCCTCCACCTCGATTACGTCGCCCGGTCGAAGAAAGACCGGAGGTGTGAGCCGGGCTCCTGAACCGGTCGGCGTGCCAGTGACGATCACGTCGCCAGGCACGAGCGTCGTGAACGTCGAGATGTACTCGATCTGACGCCGGATCGAAAAAACCATCCGCCCCGTTCGATCATCCTGCCTGACTTCTCCATTGACACGCGTCGTAATGCGAACGTCATCCAGTTGGGACGGATCTTCGAGCGGAACGAGCCAAGGTCCCATAGAACCCGAACTGTCCCAGTTCTTGCCCTGGGTGACATTGAATTTGGCATGCCTCACCCAGTCACGAATGGTACCTTCATTGCAAAGCGTAAGCGCCGCGATATGTCCATAAGCGTCTTCCTGCGAAATCCGGCGCCCGGCCTTGCCAACCACAATCGCGATTTCGCCTTCGTAGTCGAGCCGTTCAGACTCCAGGGGACGAATCAAAGGCATTTCGTGGCCAACAAACGACCGCGCAAATCTCGGAAACAGCGACATGTACCTCGGTGCTTCGGTGCCATCTCTGTATTCAGCGTTCCGATCTGGATAGTTTACGCCAACGCAGATGATCTTCTCCGGGGCCGGTATCGGAATGTCGTATTCCCACTTGAAATGGGTCACCGCCCGTCCCGCTGAGGCCAACGCCAGTTCAGGCAGTCCCTGGCTCGCTATCACCTCGCGAAGGCTCGGCCACTGCGAAAACTCCGGCGACAGAGCGATAAATCCAGTCTCGGCAATCACGCCATATAGCCGCTCCCCCTCGACCCGAACCGTGGCGAATCTCACGAAACCACTCCCTTGCCGGCCATGGTCAGTCTCTCCAGCATATCGAGCACCCCTCAAGGCGCGATGATTGGCTGCGCCTTCAGCACAGGTTCCCTTATGGTCGCTCCGGTAAAGACGCTTCCCTCCTCGAACCAGGATCTTGGTGCAGGTGCCCCCCAGAGCGTTTGGCGTTGGGGATCCTTCAGATCCCATCGTATGGGTTCATGGTCAGGATCAACAGTCTGATAATCAGAGCAGTATATCTCGATTCGATTCAGATCGGGATCGCGAACGTAGAGAAAGAACGCATTGGAAATCCCATGACGTCCCGGACCACGCTCTATCGCTTCCAACCATCCGGTGGTCGACATGATGTCCAGAAGGTCAATGATATTCAGCGCGTTCGATGTCCAGAACGCTGTATGGTGCAGCCGTGGACCCGCTCCATTGGTGAACGCGACATCGTGCACTCCTCCCTTCCGATGCATCCAGACTGCCCAGCATTTTCCGGTCTCGGAATCCTCCGTGTATTCGGTCGTTCTAAACCCCATCCTGTTATGGAATTCCACCTGCGCGTCAACATCAGCTGAATACAGGTTGAAATGGTCGACCCGCAGAGCCTTCACTCCTCTATAGAGTGCATATTTCTGGTGAATTGGAGGCAGCCGCTCCATCTTCACGTAGAATTCCAACGGGACGCCCCAAGGATCACTGGTTCTCAGGATCCGCCCCATGAATGGCTTCTCCACCCAGTCCACTGGCAGCCCCTGCTCCGCAAACCAAGTGGCCGCCCTGTCCAGATCGGGCTCGTCGAAGAGCTTGTAACCCAGAACGCCCACCTCGGCCTGATCTGCCTGGACCAAAGCGATGCAATGGTGTCCACGTTCCTCCATCGCGCGCAGGTACAGAGCGCCCGGCTCCTCATGCGTCACCTGAAGACCCAGCAGATCCACGTAGAATTCACGTGATCTGGCGAGGTCAGTCACACGGTATTCGACATGGGAAAGTCGAACGATGTTGAAGGGCGGATATAGAACAGGGGCTGGAACAGGAATGGGCTCGATCCTCTTTCTGTGCGCCGATCAGCAGGATTTCCCAAGCTGCGGAATGCGATGGGGACCGAGCGCAAGGCCAACATGCTTTTGCTCCATGTAGAACTCGAAAGACCAATCGCCGCCATCCCGACCTATGCCGCTTGCCTTGACTCCCCCAAACGGCGTTGGAAGATGCCGGACGTTCTCGGAATTCACCCAGATCATGCCCGCTTCGAGCCTGTCCGTGAAACGGAGCGCCCGCGTCAGGTCATTCGTCCAGACGTAACCTGCAAGACCAAACGCAACACCATTGGCGATCTCCAGCGCCTCTTCCTCGGTTTCGAAAGGGATCACGGTCAATACGGGACCAAATATCTCCTCCTGAGCGATCCTCATATCGGGCTGTGCGCAGGTGAAAAGCGTCGGCCTTATGTAGCAACCCCTGTGCCCTAACCGCTCTCCGCCCACAGCGATCACGGCACCCTCCTGGCGCGCCACGTCAAGGTAAGAGGTCACCTTTGCGAGATGTTCCTTGTCAATGAGCGGCCCGACCTCCGTCGCCGGGTCCAGTGGATGACCTACCCGAATGGCATTCACCCGCTGCACTAGCCGAGCGGTAAACTCCTCGGCGATGCCTGACTGGATCAGAAGGCGGGACGACGAGGTGCAGCGTTCTCCATTGAGCGAATAGATCATGAAGACCGCCGCATCCAACGCCCGCTCAAGGTCTGCATCCTCAAAGACCACTACGGGATTTTTGCCACCAAGTTCAAAATGGACGCGCTTCAACGTATCCGCGCCCTGACGCATGATCGAGCTTCCGGTCTTCGATTCGCCGACGAACGCGATCGCCTTTATGTCAGGATGCTCGGTCAAGGCACGTCCCGCGTCCTCACCGTATCCATTCACGACGTTCCAGACTCCCGGTGGAAGTCCCGCGTCGTGGGCGATGTCCGCGAGAATTCGTGCGGTAATGGGTGAAAGCTCCGCTGGCTTGTGCACAACGGTGCATCCTGCCGCCAATGCGGGCGCGATCTTCCATGTCGAAAGCATGAATGGCGTGTTCCAGGGAGTGATGATCCCGACCGGCCCAATCGGTACCCGGGTGGTTATGTTCATGAGTGTAGGCGACGGGAGTGTCTGCCCATCCCTGGCCGCAGGCGCACGATCTGCGAAGAACCGAAAATTCTCCGCACCTCGCAGAGCGGCCTTGGTCATGAAGCGGATCGCCTGTCCGGTGTCCCAGCTCTCGCAAAGTGCGATCTCATCGGCGCGCTCGATGATCCGATCAGCGACCTGGTGCAGGAGTTCCTTGCGCTTCCCCCCCGAAACGTCACGCCATGCCGGAAATGCCTTCTTCGCGGCATTGGCGGCGTCATCGATGTCGTTGGCACCGCCTCTGGCAACCTCGCAGATTACGCTGTCATCAACCGGGCTGACCGACTGGAACCTGGCTCCCGACGCGGCGGAGGTCGATTCGCCGCCGATCAGGTTGGATATTCCTTCTGCCTTCAGGGACTTCAGATAGACCTCAAGCCTGCGCTGGTTCTCCTGTTGGCTAGCCATCTCCGGAAGTCCTTTCGATCCAGCTCCGAACGGTGCTGACCTTTGGGGCCAAGCAGGCATTGATTTCCCGCACTTCCAGAGAAACCGCAACGGGCCGCTTGGCCATTGTCTCTGCCAGATGTTCCTTAGCCGCCTCGAACAATACGGTCGCCACCTGTTCCTTAACCTGCTGTGACCGCCCCTCGCGCATACGCACTGAGATATCAACATATCCGTGTATCGGATCGCCATCGGCGATCGAGACATGGTCGGCCCGAAGTGCCCGAACACGTACGCCCGCCATAGGAAACGCTTCGAGACTGGCCGCCCGGTGACGAAGCACCGCGCAAAGTCCTGCGATGTCGGCCACATCTTCCAGATTAGCCGAGTAATCAATGATCAGATGTGGCACGATTCGACTCCTTTGGTTAACATGTTAATCAACCCTTGAACATAGTCAATGGCGAATGGACAGAGGTCCGCTTGCCAAAGCAGGTCGCATCGGCAAAGTATGGTATATGAAGCGATCCAAGGCTCCCGCAACCGAAGAGCAGGTTTCGGAACTCCGGGCGACATCACGGTCGCTGCCCATTGCGCTGTTGCGCGCGAGGGAACGGGTTATGGGTCCGATCCGGGCAATGCTCGTGGACGCAGGGGTGACGGAACAGCAGTGGCGTGTGCTACGCGTCCTTGATGAGCATGGAGCTTCCGACGCCACCACGGTCGCTGAGTCCGCATGTCTGTTGATGCCAAGCTTGACGAGAATCATCCAACTCCTCGGAAGAAAGGGCTTCTGTATCCGTTACGCGGATTTCGATGACCGCAGGAGGGTCATGATCGAGATAACCGAGGCCGGCCGTGAAGTGATCGAACGCAACATCCCGGAGAGCAACCGCATATTCGCACAACTGGAGGCTGAATTCGGTGAGGATCGGATGGAGAAGCTTCTGGACATGCTGAATGATCTGAGCGACCGGAGCTGACCTTTCACTTACCGCTCGGTCCGATCCATTGAACTGTCTCTGGCGCTCTGATGTGGTCGACTGTCAGCCTTGGCGACGCGTTTCCCTGGGATGTGGCCTTGTGGGGCTTTCCTTCAACAGCCCGCCGACCCCCATCGCCGCAATATCCCCGTCACTCACCTCCAATCCGCAGGAGACCCTCTCCAACACCCAATCGGCCCCATTCAGCGCTGGTGAACGGGCGCATCCCGGCAATCCAATTACTGGCCTGCCACCTTGATGACCTATGAACAGTAGATTTCCGGGGTCGACCGGCATTCCGAACCGGGTAACTGTTCCACCTGCCATACGAACGGCTTCCGGCGCGACATCCAACGGATCCGAGGTCGCCGATGCAGTCAAGATCAACACAAGCTCCGCACCCGAAGACGCGATTGACTCCGCCAAGGGCTCCACCCGGTGCGGCACCGTCACGACGTCGTGCAACATCATGCCAAGCGCATCCAGCCTGCTCCGGATCGCACGTTCCCCTTTGCCTGGTCCAGCCCCCGTATCGGTTTGGATGAGGACCGCATTTTCGATCAGTACCGGCTTAACCCGCATCGCTTCCCTAAGGCGCTGCGTCACCCGCCCGACGGACACGTCAGCAACTCCGTAGGAAATGATCTTGACGGTCGACACCATTCCACCAGGCCTGGTGCGAGCCAAGCGCGGCAAGGTCGCGATGGTGATCAGCGGGTCAACCCGGTTCGCGGACTCGATCCTTTCCACATCCAGTTCCAGAACGCCGGGAACCGTGGCGTAGACATTGACCCGGCCTGTACTGGCCACTGTCAACCGAAGATTGGCGGCGAAAGGATCAGGCACCATCGCTTCCGCAACCATTTTGGCGGCAGAATTCTCGTCAAGATCACCGGCATCCAGCTGCGCCACGATCACGTCATGAAGTCCCGCTTCCCGCATACAGGCCAGATCGGACGCGACGAGTGTCCGCCCTTTGCGCAACCTCTTTCCCGCAATGACCAGCGAATGCGCCAAAACCGCACCTTCGGCATCCCCAACCTTGACCGATCCGAATCTCATTTGCCCTGCCGAAGCGCCCGCGTGATTTCCGCCATGATCGACAGTGCGATTTCGGCAGGTGATTTCGAACCAATGTCAAGCCCCACCGGTGCGTGAATTCGAGCGATGTCCGAGTCGCTGAACCCCTGTTTCCTGAGCCGGGCTGTGCGTTTCGAGTGCGTGCGGACCGATCCCAGGCAGCCAAGATAGAACACGTCGGATTTCAGTGACGCAACTATGGCCGGATCGTCCAATTTGGGGTCGTGGGTTAACGTCACGACCGCGGTGCGCGCGTCGAGACCACGTGCAACCAGCGCTTCGTCCGGCCAATCATCAAGAATGCACTCCCCCGGAAAACGGGCTTGGGAGCCAAACGCCTCACGCGGATCAATCACCACGGCGTCATATCCCGCGAGCCGGGCCATCTTCATCAATGGTTGCGCAATGTGGACGGCACCAACAACCGCCATGCGTAGTGGGGGATTGTGGATGGCGACAAATGTCTCGCCCTCAAAACCTGACCTGTCGGATCTGAAACGCTCGACCAACGCATCGCCAAGTCCAGCGTCATCGGCATCTGTCAACCGCCGGGTCCAGGATTCCGTATCAACAGCATATGCAACCGGGTGCCGTTTCGCCCTGGCGTCGCACAGTTCAGTCAGCATCGCCTCCGGAATCTGGGCCCCAACGGGTTCGACCATCACCCTGATCATCCCACCGCATGCGAGTCCCACATGGAAGGCTTCGTCATCGCTGACCCCAAATTCAAGGATACGCGATCTGCCATCCTGAAGTGCGTCGACCGCCTCAACGACGACGGCTCCTTCGACGCAACCACCTGATACCGAACCCGCTATCTCCGCATTGCCACTAACCGCCAGTTGGCTGCCAACAGGTCGCGGTGCTGACCCCCAAGTCTGAACGACGGTCGCAAGGACGGCGCCTGCGCCGTTGCGCTGCCAATCCAGCGCGATTTCCGGAATGCTGTCATGTTCGCGTCTCATGGGATCTTTCACCGCTTTCCCTTTCGATCTGACAAATCTGCAAATCCGCGAGCAGCAAAGGTCAGTGTCTATATCGATGAAACCATGCGTACGCCACGGCCCGGAACGGACTCATCTCGCCGAAGTTCCGGCAACTGCCATTATCGCTTACTTCCATTTCCTCGAACCACTTCACGCGCATCCACAGGTCGCAGACCTCGTTGACGGAGGTACGGAAGACATCGCTTTCAATGCCGTTCCAAATGTGTCCACTGAACAGGAGATGTCCGTTCCAGTTGGCAATCATCGGCAGTCCAATCACACCTTTCAAGGCCGTTCACTCAACTTTCTCGGAAAATCCACGCCAAGTCCTTGTGCTCGGTATTTTTGTTCACTATATGTTCCTAGCTGCACCGATGGAAAGCCGCACCGACGCGGTGAACGACACCGGACGGCGTTGTTCGGACTTCGGTGATTTTCGGGGTGACGTATCGGCGGCGTTGGGAAGATGAGGAAAACCGATGGTCAGGAAACCCGGCGCACCCAATGACCGTCTGTTCCGGGCGCTGGTGGCTAGATCGGATCGCGGTGCCCGGCTCGTGCGGAGCCTGCTCCCCCCGGAGGTCGCTGTCCTGGTCGCAGACGTACCAATTGAGCGCGTCCCCGGGAGCTTCGTGGATGAAGGACTCCGTCTCCACCAGACCGACGCACTGTTCCGGGCCGAACTTTTGGACGGCGGGCCGGCATGGATATATTTCCTCGTCGAGCATAAGGCGGAACGCGACCCTTGGGCCCCACTGCAGATGGCACGATACGTCCTGCGCATCTGGGACTGGCACGCCGGACAGCCGGACGCCCGCCCGGGTATCCTGCCTCCGGTGATCCCCCTGTTGGTTCACCACGGCCGAGGCCCATGGACGGGTCCGCTCTCGGTTCTCGACATGGTCGAGGCACCCAGTCCGGCAGCGGAGTTTGCGAAGTCGCTTTCCTGCGTGCTGTTCGACCTTGGCCAGACGAAGACGATGGATCTTCCGGAAGACCCGGAGATCCGGTCAGTTCTGGCCGCCCTGAAGCACGCTCGGGATCGTCCGGTTCCGAGGGATGTGCTCCGTATGATCCTTTCAGGACCCCTTGACGGGACGGAACTGGAGTTGCAGCTTGCGGTCTACGTCTCGAGGACTTACGATCTGGACCGTGACATGCTGGAGGCCGCGCTGCGCGATGCGCGTCCGGAAAGATGGGAGAATCTTATGGGGACGGTTGCCGATGAACTGGTCAGGGAGCAAAAGGCGGCGTGGATCGCCGTGGGAGAGGCCAGAGGGGAACTCAAGGGCAAGATAAGGGGAGAGGCGAGGGGACAGGCGAGGGGAGAGGCTAAGGCAAAGGCCGAGACATTCCTGCGGCTCGCCCGCCTGAAGTTCGGCGACATCCCCGAGACGCGGGATCAACAGGTCCGGGCCACACCAACCGCAACGGTCGACCGCTGGCTGGATGCTCTGTTCCTCGCGGACAGCCTCGACGCCGTCTTCGAGACCGGCAAACGCTGACCGCCCCTGGCGTCCTGGCGGCACTGGACTCCGCTCCACTTCCGGTGGAGCCCAGGCACGGGCCGGAAAAGTCATGAGGATCTGATGGGGACAGTTGCCGATGAACTGGTCAGGGAGCAAAAGGCGGCGTGGATCGCCGTGGGAGAGGCCAGAGGGGAACTCAAGGGCAAGATAAAGGCAAAGGCAAAGGCCGAGACATTCCTGCGGCTCGCCCGCCTGAAGTTCGGCGACATCCCCGAGACGCGGGATCAACAGGTCCGGGCTGCACCAATCGCAACGGTCGACCACTGGCTGGATGCTCTGTTCCTCGCGGACAGCCTAAACGCCGTCTTCGAGACCGACAAACGCTGATCGCCGATGGCATCCTAGCCATCTCAAGTCGATGCCGGACTCCGACTGGAGCAAAGAGCGGCTATGCGTCAAGGCCGGAGCAAGTGCCCCGTGACACCTTCCGTCCGTCACTGTGTAAAGGCACTCGAACCGTAGTTTGTGACCTTTGCGGTCGCCTCATACGATCCGGAGCATAACCGGTTGAAGACCGCGCTTGCTTGAGCAAAACATCTCCACGCCATTGCTTCCAAGATATTTCCAAAATCCAGAACTCGGACATTTCCATGCCAACCGAGTAGGAGCGGACTTCGCTCTCCGGACAGAACCGCCGCTACGGCGCCTTCGATCGGAAATTGTTGACTGGCGTCGGCGGAGATATGCATGACCCAGCATTGCGATAGGCAGAACGAACGAACCAGCAGCCATCCCTCCCTGAGCAACCGAGATTATGGAATGAACTGTACGCTGTGTCAACCACGAATTCCGAGACGGGTGTAGCCCAGATTGTTGGCATGAATCGCTCGGATGTCTTTGTTGAGCCTTGATTTCCTGGCATAGGAACTCCTTTCGGTCGATTTTCGCCCGTGAAAACCGACCGAAAGCACAGATTTCCAACAATCTGGGATAAACCCTTCCGAGACAGTACGGACCGATCCGACTGGGCGAAGCCGATTCCCGCGGTTCGGGTCGCCAATGTGAATGGCGCGGACACCGAGTCGACGGTGTGCGTGAAGACGCTTCAGTGAAACCCAGTGGCGGTGGTGACCGGTTCTGCTGCCGCATGATGTTGCGTATCGGCCAGGAAGCGGCGACAGTCCCAGCAACGACGCATAGGAGACTGTCATGCCCGAGGGCCAGCGCCACCTGACCCATGGGGATGGATGCCGGATCGGCGCGCTGAAGGAAAGCGGGCTGTCGGACGGGGCGACCGCGGCCCGTCCGGGCCGTGACCGCCCGTCGGTCTGGCGGGAGCTGCGCCGGAACGGCGGGGATTCGGGCTACAGCCCGGGCGAGGCGCAGGGGAGGGCGGCGGGGCGTCGTCTGTCCCGAGGAAGATGACTGCGGAGCGCTGGGCGCATGTGGAGGGCTGCCTGGCGGATGGCTGGAGCCCGGAGCAGGTCGCGGGACGGCTGCGTCCGGGGGCGGCTGGGCGGTGGGCCGCCAGTGGACATCCGGGCGTGTGAGGGCCGACAGGAAGGCGGGCGGCGGGCTGTTCCCGCTGCTGCGCCGCCGCGGGAAAAACCGAACCGGGGGGCGGGCGGCACTCCGGCCGGGGCCACATCCCGGGCCGGGTGGACATCTCCGGGAGGCCGGATGAGGTGGAGAGCAGGGAGCGTGTGGGCGACCGGGAGGCGGACACGATCATCGGGAAAGGCCACAGCGGGGCGGTGGTCTCCCTTGTGGACAGGGCCCCGGAATACACGTATTCACAGAGGGTTGACCGGCGCACCCCGGCCACGGTCTCCGCCGCGATGCCGGCGATGCCGCCGCCGTCCGACACCCCCGTCCACACGGTCACGGCGGACAGTGGCAGGGAGTTCGCGGGCCACGCCGGCGTGGCGGAGGCGCTGAAGGCCGGCTTCTTCCTCCCGACCCCCCAGCACTCCCGGGAGAGGGGCCCGACCGGGCACACGAACGGGCTGGCGCGGCGGTACCTGCCGAAGGGGACGGACCTGCGGGCGGTCAGCGACGATGAGGTGAAAGGGGTGCGGGACCGCACGGACGCGCGTCCGCGCAGGGTGCCCGGCTACCGGACCCCCGCCGGGGTGTTCCGCCGGGCCCGCCCTCCCTGACGCGGCCCGCCCGCCTCCAGACGGCGCGGATGGCTGCGCCGGAGGGGGGTGGACAGGATTTCGACGTCGCGTCCGTCCGGGCTCCGGTCGGGCTGCGCCCGGACGGACGCGACCCGCCCCGGCGGAGGCGTTGCGCCGCCCGGAAAGCCCGGATAAACTCCATACAGAAGGGACCACAGCCGTTCCGGGGCCGGATCCGCGGTGCCCGGGGGCCGGAAACCACGCCTTCCGGACATTCCCTACGCTCGGGCTACGCCCCCGCTGCGGGAATGGCCGGTGTTGCACTTCGGAGTGGAAGTGGGGAACC
The DNA here is from genome assembly GCA_965203605.1 of Paracoccaceae bacterium. GTDB lineage: Bacteria > Pseudomonadota > Alphaproteobacteria > Rhodobacterales > Rhodobacteraceae > JAPOUP01. The sequence continues at coordinate 2,770,385 of OZ241902.1, forward strand.
AAATAAATCACTGCCGATAGGCGCCCCTGATCTCACGGCACCGCCCATTCCCTCGTGGTGACCCGCGTGACCTCCCCCTTCCGGCGGATGAAGGCGTCCCAGACGTGCCCGACCACCTCCCGGACGTGTTCCGCGCTTCCGGACACCCGGTTGGGGAGGTGCCGGTGCTCGGCACCGAGAACACCGTCCCGCCCGGGTTCAGTTCCGGGCTGCAGGGCGGCAGCCGGAGCAGGGAGACGCTGTCCGGTATCCCCAGGTCCCCCGACCGGTGCCAGCCCGCCCCGCCGGGGACCACCAGGGCGCGCTTTCCGGCGGGGACCCGCTCCCCGATGTCGCGGAGGTGCCGGTCCATCTCCGCGGTGTTGGCCCTGCCGCAGACATGCCCGACCGCGTCGCCGGTGGCGGGGCAGGCGGGGGGGAACAGGTACAGGTGTCCGTACCGGTGGTCCCGCACGATGCGCGGGCGCGTCCCTTTCCTCGCCCGGACCCTCGACAGCATGCCCTTCCGCCCCACCCTCGCCCCGTCCTGCAGTTAGACGAGCACATCCTCCGGGGCCAACCGGACGGAATCCCCGCGGAATCCCTCCCGGGCGGCGGGGTCCGCCCTCGGGTGGACCGGCCGCGGGGACATGTGCCGGAAGCCCAGCCTCCGCACCGGCCGGCGCGCGCCCTCCAGCGTGTACGCCACCCCGAAGCTGCCCGCGATCCGCTTCCGGACGTCGGCGACGGCCCGGCGCGCCGGACAGCCCGCGTCGGGGTCCGGCCCCCCATCCAGCCACGACCTGACCTCCCCGGCCTGCCCGCTTTCCAGCTTCGGCGGCGCCCCCGGCCGGGCGGCGTCCCGCAGGCCGTCCAGGCCGTCGGCGCTGTACCGGACGACCCGGTCGCGGAGCGTCCGGGCACCGACGCCCGCGCCGGAGGCCACCCCGGTCCTGGACAGACCGTCCTCCATGACCGGGGCGATGGCGCGCAGCCGGTGGCGGCGGTCGCGGAACCTGTGTTTCCGGGCCAGTTCGCGTAACTGACCGGGTGTGTGGTCGGTGCGCGACACCATGACTTTCGCAGGCATGTCGTTCTCTCCTTCCGCATGTTTCACAGACACAGGATACAGGGCGGCGCCACCGGCCACACGCGGAATGTTGGGGTGCCGCACAGCATGATGTTCCATTTTTGTTCCTGGGTCTTTATTTATTTGGTTTGGTATTATATGCTCTGCTGAAATCGACCCCGGACTCGGCTTTGGCTGGATGGCGGACCATCCGGCCCTTCACTCCCGCCGCCGCTTAGGGCATCCAGACCGCCTGTTTCGAGCCAGCGACCGAATGGAACGGCTACAGATCAATCTCCAAACCGGAAATCGTCAGTCCCGACCAGAATTCTCAGTCACGTCATTTTCCAGACCATCCCCGCTGTTTCTGCCGATCAGGAAAGCCTTGAAGGAGGGGATTGGCGAATGGATATATCCATCGCCATCCTCGTACAGGGCTCCCTGGTGGATGAGGTGGTCGAGGAACCATTCCGCATCCCTGTTCCGGGGCAATGTCCATTCGATGGCCTCACCGTCCCTATGCTGGTTGTGGATACGGTTCATGTGATTGAGTATGTCCACATCCGTAACGGTGGTTTCATCGGATCTGACGGGGACGCCGTGGAGGATTTCCGCGAGCAGGAACCGTGAACGTCGCATGGTCCGGCTGGTCTGTTTTCGGTAATATTCCTGCCGCAGGGTCCATGTCCGTTCCTGCATGGCTGGCCAGTCCATGTGGTGCATATCCCCTTTCGCACGTTCGGTTTCCCTGGCCAGCACCTCACCGGCCTGACGCAGGTGCCGGGGCCAGCCGTCGCAGAGACCGGCCAGTGCCTCGAGATGTGCGTTGTGGCGGGATGTGTCGAGGCCGAAGAAGACCGGCAGCCGTCGCATGAAGTCCCGGGCCTGGAATTCCGTCAGGGGTCTGGCCTCATGAAGTCTGGCGCCGCGTGTCAGATGCATTTCGCTGGCCCTGGCGGCGGTGTCGGACAGGCCGGCGAGTACCGGAACCAGTGGCAGGCCCGATGTGCTGTCATGGATTTCCTGCAGGAGCAGCGCTTCGGGCGATGTCTTCCCCCGATCCATACGCTGGGATTCGTCCACGGCGACGATGACCGGACATCCCTCTTTCGCTGGAGGGTATCTGGCGGCCAGTTCGCGGCATGTTCCGGGAACCTCGCTGTCGGCGAATTCAACCGACAGCCCGCCCGGACCGGCACCGACCCCCCGCAACCGCTTGAGTCGATCCTTCAGGGTATCGGTCCATTTCGCCTCCGCCATGGTCCAGGCATCGAGGACGGCGCCAACGCCCGTTCGGGGATCTTTCATCAGATCGGTCGAGGACAGGGCCACGACCCTGGGTTTTCCGTCCTTACCCAGCCATCGTTTCTGCATTTCGGCGAGCAGCGAGCTCTTGCCAGCCCCGGGGGCGCCCTGGATGATGCGGGTGAATTTCGCCTCTCCGGCGCTTTCCTGTGCCGTCCGCAGGATGTCATCGAGGATATCCTGATGGCCGACGAAGACCGGTGGCGGGGCGCCCTCACCCTGGCGCAGATATTCGCGGACCCTGTCCACGTGATAGCGTGGTGGCCTTGAGGACATGACCTGTTCCCTCTGTTTCAGGTCGAAATTGGTCTGTAACCGTCTATCATACGATGATGAGGTCCAGAATGGCATCATTGCTGACCTGTCTTTCATGAAGGGTGACGTGACAGGTGGCCCGCAGGGATTCAGCCCGGACAGGCGATGTTCCGTGACTGTCCCCCGCCCTGAAGGACGGGGAACAGTCACCCGATCAAACCCACATATCCGCGGTATTCAGGCATTGTCCGCTTCCATGTGCATTGCACAATACGATCACAGGAGGTTTTCCCTGGTCGGCCAGGCGATCTATGCGCCGTCGGCATTTCCCTCCTCCATTCTCTCGAGGGTGACCCGGTAACCGAGCGCCCCCACCACCCGCGACAGCGTCCTCATGGTCGGATTGCCCCCTGGCCGGAAGGACCTGTACATCACCTCACGGCTGACGTTGGCGCGTGCGGCGGTCTCGCCCATCCCCCAGGCCCGTGCGATGTCGCCGATGACCGCGACGATGAGGGCCGGGTCGCCGTCATCAAGGGCCGCCTCAAGATAGGCCTGCCGGGCTTCGGGCGTCCCGAGACGCTCCGCGGGATCCCAGGGTTCGGTCTCAACGGTCATTCACGATCTCCCCTGCCAGTCGCCTCGCACGGGCGATGTCGTCGCCCTGTCCCTTCTTTCCGCCGCCGCGGAGCAGCAGTACGACGCTATCGCCACGCCGCGTGAAGTACACGCGGTAACCCGGCCCGTGATGGACGCGCAGTTCATTGACTCCGCCGCCAAGACCCTTCTCATCGCCCATTTTGCCCATGGCGAGACTCCTGATGCGCACGGATCCTTAGGTCCATTGAGCCAGCTCGAGAACTCCAGTGTCCATCGAACCTCCAACATCTGTGCATTTTGCTGCACAGCAGGGCAGCTGTCAACGGAAGGCGGACGCGCTGCGCCCTGGCGATGTCGCCATCACCATATGGACCGAACGTCATTTCGTCGAAAGCCACCTTGACAATGATGGTCTCCATACGACCCCCCGGTAAGAGTTCAGGCGAATCCGCGAACCAGAGAGAATTGACCGGTCCTGCACCGGACTTCAGCAACTGGCGGAGGATTGTCCGTTCCGTTTCGGAAGGCTGTCGAAGACCGCCGCGCCATCCCGGAAACCGGTCCGTCGGCAGGCTTCCCGTTGTCCGATGTGGCCGCTGGACCAGAGTTCCGGGATTTCCCTTCTGTCCAGCACTTCGACCTCCATTCCGCCACCGGCGCTTTCGAGGAGCCGTCCTGGCCCTCCGTTCGCCTCTCGGCAAGGGTTCCGATTCGCCCGTCCCGGCACCCTTCCCGCCGTCGCCTGCCTGCCAGAAAACCCGCCGTCCCGCCTGGTACAGGCCCAGGCGGGACGTCCGGCCGGAGGGCAGTGCGGTGGCGAGGAACCTCCGCCCTTCCAGCGTGAGTGTCGCCATCGCCCCGCGTCCGTCCTTCACCGCCACGTAGTGCAGGACCACGCCGCCGCCGCCGCGGCGGCGAGGAACATGTACCGGTCGGCACCGCTGCTGGCCTCGGCGTCCCAAACGAAATCCGGCATCGTCCCGCCGCCCTGTCCGTCCATTGCAGCCATCATGCTTCGGTCGATGCAGTGTGCCACCGAACCGCGAGGCACTGAAGTGTGGCCTCGCAGAGGTCTTGTCCTACGGGCCACTCGACCGTGGGACCGGATGGATGCGATTCGACCGGTTCCGGGCATCGCTGACCACCGTGTTCAGGCTGGCGCCGCGGGCGCCGGCGAACAGCACGACGCGGCGGCGCCGGTCCCACCCCGGGCGGACGTTGAAGCTGCTGCACTTCAGCGGCGAGTGCCGTCACGCTTCCCTCCGCGCCGCAGGGTTCGATGTGGTCGTTCACGGCCTCGCGGAACGCCGTCCTGAAACCTACGGTTCCGGTGCTTCGCAGGTGATCAGATCCCGGATGAACTCAGTACGGCCTTGCAGCACCCCGTCATCCTCGCTGCATTCGATCAAACCCCGATATCCACCGTATTCAGGCATTGTCCGTTTCCATGTGCATTGCACAATACGTTCACGGGAGGTCTTCCGCTGTCAGCGCTTCCAGAACATCCCTCAGGACATATGCCCCGACGACGTTTCCGGAACGCGGTCCGTGTGGATTGATGCCCGCCGCATCGTCACCCGGTCACAGTTCCGGGATCCAGATACTGGCCCCGAGCGCAGGCCGGTCGAGGGAGTCAACACCTTCCGTCAGGACACGTGCGTCTTCGGGTCGACGTTCCGGGCCTGAAGGGTTCCGCATCCTTTGCGGTATCATGTCGGCCGACGGGATGGGACCCGCCCTCTCCATACCTCGCAGGAAAGCGATCGTTCCGACCGCGTGAATGTTCGGCTCGGGGAGGAACAGCCTTCGCATCGCTCGCATGTCCTCCGACAGCATGACAACCGGTTCCCACTCCGTGATCCAGGCGTCCATGCCATCGCTGGAAGTCATGAAATCGGCGATTGCGACCTCGCCCGCATTCGCCCGGGGAGCCTCCCCCCGTTCCCGCCTTGCTCGTTCAATCCGCCCCGTCTCGGTTTCGACGATGTGGAAGGGAGGCCGGTTGCCGTCAATGAACGCCCTCACCTGGCGATCCTCTGGATATGAGGGATCGGCGGTCATTTCGTCGAAAACCGCGTCGACAATGATGATGTCCATGCGAACTTTCAGAAGGAGGTCAGGCGAATCCGCGACCCATAGGGAATTGACCGGTCCCGCGTCCGGGATCAGCAACCGGCAGCGCGTTTCCGGTTCCGTTCAAGGAGGCTGGCGAAGACCTCCGCCTGACGCTCGGTCTCCTCCTCCGGTGGCATGGGCATCGGGAGGCCCAGTCGGCCCGCCACGACCAGCAGCTCGGCACCGTCGCGGAATCCGCCTCGGCGGACGGCCTCCCGCTGGTCGATGTGGCCGCCGGACCAGAGTTCCAGGATTGCCTTTCTGTCGCCCATTCCGGCCTCCATCCGGTCTCCGGCGCTTCCGTGGAGCCATCCTAAGCGTCCGGTTGGCTGACCGCAAGGGTTCCGACGCTTCCGTCGAGCCGCGCCTCCTGCCATACCCTGCCGGGCAGGAAACCCGCCCTGTCGACAGCCGTTGTCTCGGGCCTGTCCCGCCCGAGTGGGTCAGGGGCTGCTACCGGCCCTTCGCGGTCAGCGTGAACGGTCGCACACAGACGCCCGGGGACAACGTTCCGGATTTCGGAGTCGAGGCGATGGAGCCACGGTCCCGCATTGTACGGGATCGGCCCGGCCGATGGACGCACCCGATCCGGCCCGGAAATCACGATGGTTGCAGGCTGGAGCGATTATGATTGCAGGTTGCTACAGATAGCTCCGGCGCCGCCGTGCCCTTTCCGCCATGCACGGACGGTTCACTGCACCATTGCCACCGTAACGCCGCCAGCGGTTCCAGCATTCCTTCAGGAAGCTGCCAAAGGTCGACCAGCACCGTGCGGTCAAGTGCCTGCCGCGTCCCGGGGCGTATCCCAAGTTGGTTGATCATGCCGCTGCGGCATGATTCGCCCGCCAGTCGGGGAAGCCGGAGAGCTTTGGATCCGCCTTGTTTCGTGCCATGACCCACACTCCATGCCCGTTGCGCAGCAAGGCGGACCGCCTAGCGGTTTCCCCGGTCATTCGCGGTCCCGCCGCAGCGCAGGAATGGCACATTCGAGTTGTGGAAATCAACCAACTTGGGATACACCCCCGCGTCCCGTCATGCCACGCCTCGTTCGCCCGCAGGAACGGCCGACCTTCGAAGTCGCTGAAAATCCCGTGCGCCATTGCCATGCCTCCCTGCGGAAGCGAACGCGGGTCGGGAACCGTCAGGCTGGGCAATTCGCTGATGGTCAGAACGGCCCGTCCCTGGTGCTGCCGTGTCCCTTTCCACCAGAATCCCAGCAGACCCAGCGTGCTGTTGGCCCAGAGGGCAACGGGCTTCTCCCATTCGGCCTGCTGGAGACGGAAGTTCGGCCAGCCTCTGCCACCCAATGAGCGGTCCGGCGTCAGGCAGGCCGCCAGGCTCTGGGAATTGAGCCGGAAGTCCAGCGCAAGGTGCTGACGCGTGGCCGTCTGCCAAGCCGTGGCGGCGGCGGCTTCGCTGCCTGAACGGGGTTCGGCGCGGCGGTCCGGCTGGACGGTCAGGCACCTCTCCCGTGTCGCAGCATGGCTCCAGAGAATGGGATGGGCCGACGCTCCCTCCATCGGCATAAGGGCAAACGGCCCCCTGCCCTGACTCTGCTGGCTGCAGATGTCCCGGCGAAGCAACCCTCGTTCACCCAACTGTCCCAGCGCCACCACGCAGAGCGCGTGCCCTTCCGGATACCGCGCCAGACGAAGGGTTCCTTCCTGCAGCGCCAGCATCGTTGTGGCCAGCGACGTCTCCGCGATGCCCGCGCATCCGCCTTCGGACATCGGCGCGCGGCAATAGCTGCCGACCCACTGTTCACCCGCCATCAGAGCACCAGTTCCTGTGTCGGTCGACGTCCGCGTTGCCAGACGGGCAACCTCCGCCGCCTCGAGCGGGGTTTCCGGCCGTCGTCGCAGGTTCACGAAAAGAACCTCCGGATCGGGTGGCATGTCCGGTCGGCGCCGGGTTGCAGCGACAAGGGCCTCGGCCATGCCATTGTCTGCGGAGAACGCTCGTTCGGTGCCCCCGCCGGTCGCGACCGTCACCACAGTCACATTCCCGTAGTGGGCCGCGAAAGGTGCGCGTGTGGCCTCCCAAGCCGCGCCCTGAATTGACGAAAGCGGAAGAAACATCGCGACGACCCCACCTGGCCTGACCTTCACATGCGCCAGATCGACGAAGTTCGAGGCGAGACCGGCATTTCCCTGCCCGGCGGGCAGGTGGCTGTCTTTCATCAGCGTTGTCCGGAGCCGCTTCAGACGTTTCGACATTGCTTTCTGTTCCGCGCCCTCGGTCGCAAATCCGGCAAATGACGGGACTGGCGCATTGGCGGCACCATGGTTGGTCGGTCGGTTGAACGGCGGATTCATGATGACGAGATCCACGGAACCCGCGGGGACCTCGATATCCTTGTTCTCGACGTCGCCGCGGCCGCCGACCTGTCTCTGCCCCGTGGCGAACAGGGTCAACGCCGCCGCCCGACCCGTCAGATCCAGCGATCCGAGCGATGTCCCGGAAGCGCCGTCGGATCCGTAAGGCATCGCGTATACGCGGGTTCGGCCGAACGTGACCGTTGGATGCGTACTCGAAAGCTGCGAAGCGCAGAGATGGGTGGCCGCCGGCATGATGTCCGTCGCGACCATTGCGTTCTCCATCATTGCTTGGTGCGCTTCGCTGTCGTCACCGCCAGCTCTCCGGTAGCGCGCCAGGATCGACTGGTAGGCAGCGGACAGCAGGGTGCCGGTCCCACAGGAAAAGTCGGCGATGCGCAGCCTTTGGTACCCGTCATGATCCGACCAGTCCACATTCATCCGCCGTATGGCAATCTCCGCCAGCAGGACAGCGCTTGTCGGCAGCGGGTGGAATGTCGCAAGGAACTTACGGTCCGTGATCAGTGTCTGGAACATTCGTCCGGCAATGTCATGCCTGGTTGTGACGCCCAGTTCAGCGAGCCGGGCGGCCGCGGCGACCAGGACATCGAGCACACGTTTCGCGGTCTCGATCCGGATCGGGGCGGGGAGGTTCGATGCCACCCGGAAGATCGTCCAGTAATTGATCGTCTCCAGAATGTGGTCCCAGCAGTCACGCAGCGGTTGCCGGAGGTGCCCGCCGGATTCCCTCCGGAGATCCGCCACGGTTCGGATGCCATGTATCCCGGCCATGACGGCATGGAACGTCAATGCATTGGCGAGGATCGTCATCGCCATTCGGTTGGTCTGCTCGCCAGACGATTGGTTGAGGATCCGAAGGCTCTCCGTTATCAGGTGCTGCGCCAGCATCGCATGCTCGATGCACCGCACGATGCCGTCGACGGAACCGGACAGCCAACTCGCCGTCGGCAAGCGGTGCGGAGCTACCGGGGCACCGGGAGCATCGGCGGCAACCTGATGGCCGGAGAGTCCGAATTTGACAGAAGGTTGCCTCCCGAGCGACCCAATTCAACGCTCGGACCCACGGGGCAAACTGCGGCCTCTACGACAATTGCTTCGATTGCTTCATCTAGGGCCTGTTGACAATTGGGTTGCGATTCGGCGCGTCCCCTGTTATCCAGCCGCGATGCACGCCGGAACGGCGGCACAGGCAGGAGAGCAGGTGACATGATGAATGCGGACAGAACGGTGCTGACCGACGCCATGTGGGCGCGGATCGAGCCCATGCTGCCCGGCAGGGCGACCGATCCCGGCGCCACCGCGGCGGACAGCCGGCGGTTCGTGGAGGCGGTGCCCGTGCGGTTCCGCACGGGATCGCCGTGGCGCGACCTTCCGGAGCGCTTCGGCAACTGGAACAGCGTCTCCAGGCGGTTCCGCCGTTGGGCGCTGTCCGGGGTTTTCGAACGCGTTTCCGATGCCCTGTCGGAGGATTTCGACCTCGAATGGGTGTCCGTCGACGGCACGGTCGTGCAGGCGCACCGGAAGGCGGCGGGCGCAAAAGGGGGACCTGCCGCCAGGGGATCGGCCGCTCCCGGGGCGGCCTGACGAGCAAGGTCGTGGCGGCCGTGGACGCGCTCGGATACCTGGTCCGCTTCGTGATCCTTCCCGGCCAGGCCCACGACCCCGCGGGGACGGCGAAGCTTCTGGACGGGCTCCCCTTCGGGGCGCTGGTCGGGGACAGGGCGTTCGACGCGGACTGGCTCCTGGAGGATCTGGCCCAGCGCGGGGCGGAGGCGGTGATTCCGTCGAAGCGGAACCGGACGGAGCCCAGGGAGCACGACCGGGAGATGTATGGGTGGCGGCATCAGGTCGAGAATTTCTTCGCCAGAACCAGGGAGTTCCGTGCGATCGCGACGCGCTACGACAGGACGGACGCGAGCTTTGCGGCCGGGATTCATCTCGTAGCCGGCGTGGTGGCGGCAGCATGATTGTCAACAGACCCTAATTCATTCAACTATATTCATTCCGTGGAATCACGCCGTCCTAGGAGGCATGCATGAACACGTTGCCTCATCGCCAGTTCCCGCCTACGCCTCGGGATGCTGCGGTCGCACGAAGCACTCGTGAGGCTCTGTCTCCCTACGGCGGGATGGACCGGCCCTTGACGCTGCGCGTCAGGGACAGCGAACAGGAACGACCTATCGAACTCCCGGCCGGTGCGGTCGACCTGCTCATGCATGTCCCGGAAGCCATGGCCGCAGGCCAGGGCGTGACGTTGATACCGGAAAGCGCCGACCTCACAACGGTCCAGGCGGCCGACGTGTTGAACGTCTCCCGTCCCTTTCTCATCAAACTCCTCGACCAGAAGGTCATCCCCCATCGGAAGGTTGGCAAGCACCGCCGGATTCGCATGGAAGACGTCATCGCTTACAAGAACGCCATCGACCGCGAACGCGAGCAAGTGCTCGACCAGCTGGCCCGTGAGGCCCAAGCTCATGACATGGGATATGGCGGCCGGTGACGGGCTTCACCGCTCTTCCTGACGCCAACATTCTCTATCCCGCACCTATGCGGGATATTTTTCTGCAAATGGCGGCTGACGATGTCTTTCGCACCAAATGGACCGAAAACATCCATCAGGAGTGGATCGACGCCCTGATCCGTAACGAACCGCACCGTGACCGAGCAACGCTGGAGCACATCCGCCGTCTCATGGACCGGGCCACGCGGGACTGTCTGTTCACCGGATACCACCCGCTGGTCCCCGCACTCAATCTTCCCGACCCCGACGACCGTCATGTTCTCGCCGCGGCCATAGTAGGACATTGCGATGTGATCGTTACCTGCAACCTGCGAGACTTCCCGGAAGAAGCGGTGATGCCCTATGGACGGGATCGAAGTCCTCCACCCCGACAGCTTTCTGTCCAATCACCTTGACCTGGTGCCAGGCTCTTTCTGCGACGCGGTGCGCAGGATACGAGCGCGGCTTGTGGCGCCACCCATCTCCGTTCAGGACTATCTCACCGTCCTGACCAAGCTGGGTCCCGTCGCCACCGCCGCTGAACTGGCTCGGTTCTCGGAGCGGCTCTAATTGGTCTCCGATCCTCCAGGAGAAGCGGGGAGGGACGGGTTGGTATGGAAACTGGCCGGATCCTTTCTCGATGGTCACCCTGTCTTCATCCCGACGGCGCGGCCTCCCTGAGTGCATCAAGGATGGCCGACCTGACCTCACCCGGATCGCCGCGCTTCATCGTCGCCATTACGAAAGCGGCCTTGCCGTGAGAGGCCTTTGCCCACAGGCGGCCGATCATGTCCTTTTCCCGGCTGTCCCGACCTTTCTCGGATGTCCGGTCACGACCCTTGTACTCAACCACAAGAATGCGGCCGTCCTCCATGACGCCCACGAAATCCGGATAGAAGCGATCGGTCGCGGTCGGCAGATGGAACGAGTTGCGGTGCCGGCTGACGTTCCTTGTCCAGTGCTTCAGCCCGGGGAGACCGTCGATGACCATGGCGCACTTCACTTCCTCACCGTCATCCCTGCCATCAAAGGCCGGCACCTCATCCGGCCCAAGGAAGTGCTTGAGGAACCTGGTCCTGCCGCGGTATCTGGGCACCCCCTCGTACATCCCGTCAAAAAACCTGTGGCCGTTCTCGAACGAGACCTCGACACGCGCTTCGGGACCGAGCAGGGTCATCTGGTACGCCCTGCCGCGCTCCGCCTGCTGGATATCCCTGATCCTCTCCTTCAGCCTGCGCGCGAGGATGAACCTGCATCGCATGAGCTGGGCCAGCGGGAGGCCGCGGTCACGGGACAGATGCGTGACGACGTCATCAAGCCATGCCAGAAGTTCGGGCTGCGGTATGGAGGGATCGTGGAGCTTTCCGTCAAGCCAAATGACGAGACCGGACTGCGTCCAGCCCTCGACGGCGATGTCCAGCAGCATGTCCCTAGAACTGTCGATGGAGGAAAGCTGGATGCGCCTGCCATCGACATCGATCTCGAAAGCGCGGGCCGTCTCGACGATGTCGAATTCCCGTGGTCCCAGTCGTACCGGGTGACCGGCAAGGGACCAGGCGTGCTCCTCCATGAAGACGTCCGTGTCCCCGAACAGCAGTTCGCCCTGTACCTGCGTCATGAGACAGGGCACCACAAAGGTCTCGCCGAGATGGGCGGCGGACGTCAGACCGGGATGTGCCTGCCTGAATCCATCAAGCCCCTCCCGCAGCGCGCGATGCAGACCCGTCGGGACAATCCTGAAGAGTTGCCGTTCCTCCTGTGGTCGGGGCATGCCGATGAACTCGATCCTTGCCTTGCCCGATTCAAGCGCGGAAACCCTGATCCGTTCCGGCGCCACGGTCGCCATGCCGTGTATCACGTCCTCCCCGGCCTCCACATCCACCGTCAGTCTGGGAAGCGGCTTTTGCTGTGGTCCGAAGAGGCCGCCGCCCAGTTCCGGATGCTCCGCCCCGATCCCGGCGTCCGCCTCGTCCTCATCGAAGCCCATGCCCACCAGCCTGTCCCGCAGGGCGCCCGCGGCCTCCGCGAAGCGTCTGGACACGAGCCTGACATAGAACCTGTTCATACCAAACCAAATTAATAATGTGCCCAGAACAAGGATTGAACATCATGCTGTGTGACACGGCAATATTCCGCGTGTGGCCGGTGCCGCCGTCCTGTATCCTGTGTCTGTGAAACATGCGGAAGGAGGGAACGGCATGCCAGCGAAAGCCATGGTCCGGCGCACCGACCACACACCCGGACACCTACGCGAACCGGCCCGGAAACACAGGTTCCGCGACCGCCGCCGCCGCCGGATGCGCGCGACCGCCCTGGTCATGGAGGACGGTCTGTCCAGGGCCGGGGTGGCCTCCGGCGCCGGCGTCGGCGCCCGGACGCTCCGCGACCGGGTCGTCCGGTACAACGCCGACGGTCTGGACGGCCTGCGGGACGCCGCCCGGCCGGGGGCTCCGCCGAAGCTGGAAAACGGGCAGGCCGGGGAGGTCGTGTCGTGGCTGGATGGGGGGCCGGACCCCGACGCGGGCGGGCCCTCCCGCCGGGCCGTCGCCGACGTCCGGGCGCGGATCGCGGGCAGCTTCGGGGTGGGGTGCACGCTGGAGGGCGCGCGCCGGCCGGTGCGGAGGCTGGGCTTCCGGCACATGTCCCCGCGGCCCGTCCACCCGAGGGCGGACCCCGCCGCCCGGGAGGGATTCGGCGGGGATTCCGTCCGGTTGGCCCGTAAGGCGGTGCCCGACGGGGTGGCCCCGGAGGATGTGCCCGTATACCTGCAGGACGGGGCGCGGGTGGGACAGAAGGGCATGCTGTCGAGGGTGTGGGCGCGGAAAGGGACGCGCCCGCGCGTCGTGAGGGACCACCGGTACGGACACCTGTACCTGTTCCCCCCCGCCTGCCCCGCCACCGGCGACGCGGTCGGGCATGTCTGCGGCAGGGCCAACACCGGGGAGACGGACCGGCACCTCCGGGAGACCGGGGGGCGGGTCCCCGCCGGAAAGCGCGCCCTGGTGGTCCCCGGCGGCGCGGGCTGGCACCGGTCGAAAGACCTGGGGATACCGGACAGCGTCTCCCTGCTCCGGCTGCCGCCCACGGCCCGGAGCTCAATCCGGGCGGGACGGTGTTCCCCTCCTGAAGCATCGGCATTTCGCCAACCGGGTGTCCGCAGGCGCGGAACATGTCCGGGAGGTGGTCGGGCACGTCCGGGACGCCTTCATCGGCCGGAAGGGCGAGATCACGCGGATCACCACGAGGGAATGGGCGGTGCCGTGAGATCAGGGGCGCCTATCGGCAATGATTTATTTGGTTTGGTATCAGTCGATGCATAACCTACAAACCCATCCCTTGCGATCGTGCCCATTCGGGTTGCTCACTCAGGGGATGGTTTTTTCTTCAGGCACTTCGGAATTCCAGTCAACGAGGAATTTGTCCACTTTGCGATGGGGCCAGTCGTTGCCATTTGACCTCTCATCCAGCTATCCGTTCAATCCCGACTGCGATTGCATGATGACGGTGCGGTGATCGGCGATTCGCTGGCAGTCGCGGAGGAGTTGGCGACCCGACGCGGGAATCTGGCCCAGCGCTTCCCTGCCCCATGCCGCGGCCCGAACCCTTGCTGCAGAGGTGAATTCGGGTTTCGGTGCCCCTGCCCGAACAATGCCCAATGAATCGTCGGTATGCTTATGTGAGCCATTCGCCAACTGACGAAGTTCGGTAAAACCGTGATCGAATTCAATTGATCCGGAAACACGCACTGAACACGTGCGGTGGGCCTAGGCTTTGTGGAACATACTCAGCGGCGGACGAATTCCTCGCTCCAGTCGCCGACCGCATTGCCCGCTATGGCCTTGAGGTGGAACCCACGACTCAGACCCATGTTGAATCGTAATTTGCCGATCTTCACTTCCGATGCCGGCGAGCCATGAGCTTAGTCATTGGTCCAGATCTGGCTCAATGCACAAGTACGGATGAACAATGTCGCTGTCCATGCCGCGCATTGTGTCACGCGGAAAAGATCCAGTCAGGTCCGTCTGACAATGCCAACTGTCCATATTCTGGCAAGCCTGCAGTCCATTTCATGATGATGGACGGCCACATCTTCGGATTCCGCAGTCCTTTCCGTCGGAACAGGACCGTTGCAGACCCCGCAGCCCTGGCCTGAATTCATGGAAGTTCCCACAGGTCGCCAGTCACCGAAAAACCCGGAACATCCGATGGCAATCTGTCACCGCATCAGACTCCCGGTTCCAGCGATCGACTTGCGTCCACGGACCTATAGACGTCTGGCTACAAGCCAGCCGGCCGGAAGTACTTCCCCAGCACAGCCCTTTAACGCCAGTTTACGCAAGTCGAGCGAGACCCACCGACCACGATGACTTGCATAGCCGGTGATACGCTGTTCTACCGCCGCACCATGAATATCATCACCCGACCCCGCATCAGCGCCGTGTTTGCTGCCAGCGCAGGGGCCATTTCGTTTCTTGTTCTTGGCCTGCCGCTACCGTTGCTTCTCGGCCCGATGCTGGGTTGTCTGCTTGCAGCGCTGGCAGGCATAGGTTTGCAGGGAATGGGCACCGTCGGCACCTTCATGCGCACGTTCCTCGGTGTGGCGATCGGCGCTTCAGTCACTCCGGATCTGATTGCGGAATTACCGCGTTTCGCGCCATCTCTTCTCCTGATCCCATTCCTTGTTGCGGCGATTGGAGGGGTCGGATACCCTCTGCTCCGCCGCGTCTACGGTTTTGATCATCCAACCGCATATTTCGCTGCGATGCCTGGTGGGCTACAGGATATGCTCATTCTAGGCGCTGAGGCAGGTGGAAATGTTCGCACGTTGTCGCTGATCCATGCCACACGTGTGCTCGTAATCGTAACAGTTGCACCGTTTTTCCTGACAGTGATCTACGGGTTGGATCTGACGGCTCCACCCGGAAAGCCGATCGCGGACCTTCCGACCAGCCAGACGGCTATGATAGTGGCAGCGGCTCTTGTCGGATGGCAGGTTGCCAGGAGCCTGGGGCTGTTTGGCGCATCAATCATCGGTCCGATGATCGTTGCCGCCACACTAAGCCTGTCTGGCTTCCTTACACACCGCCCACCGGCAGAGGTGATCTGGGTATCGCAGTTCTTCATAGGGATTACTATCGGAGCGACCTATTCAGGAATTACCGCTACGGAGATGCGGCGTGATATCGGTGCGGGACTACTGTTCAGCTTTATCGTGGCCCTCATTAGCCTGGCATTCATCGCATTCGCACTGAGGGTCGCACCGGCGGGCCAGATCGAGGTCATTCTCGCGTTTCTGCCCGGAGGACAGGCGGAGATGACTGTGATCGCACTGGTCGCGGGCGCCGATGTTGCATTGGTCGTGGCCCATCACCTTCTACGCATCGTATTCATCGTCCTTCTCGCTCCAGCGTTTGCCACCTGGCTTCAACGCAAGTAAAGCTGTGATGGCGTCCGGTCAGGCTCTGAAACAGGACGCTGTCATGATGGAGGCTCCAATGAACGCAATCACCGATGCAGCCGCTGACAGCACTCAACAACTTTCCAGTTTCGACTGGATGGATCCGTTTCGTCTCGAGAGCCAATTGACGGAAGATGAACGGATGATGCGTGACGCAGCCTGCGCCTTTTCCCAAGATCGGCTACAGCCGCGTGTAATCGAGGCTTTCCGCGACGAAGTTGTGGCCCCGGAACTATTTCGGGAAATGGGAGAGGCGGGACTGCTGGGCATCACCCTTCCTGAAAGCCTCGGTGGCCTCGGCGCGGGCTACGTCACTTACGGACTCGCGACACGCGAAGTCGAACGGGTCGATTCGGGCTATCGCTCGATGATGTCCGTGCAGTCCTCCCTGGTTATCTATCCGATATATGCCTACGGATCCGAAAGACAGCGAAGGAAATACCTTCCAAAGCTGGCATCGGGAGAGTTGATCGGCTGCTTCGGCCTCACTGAAGCCGACGCAGGAAGCGATCCGGGAGCGATGGGCACAACTGCCACAAAGACAGACGACGGATATCTGCTTTCAGGCTCAAAGACCTGGATTTCCAATGCGCCGATCGCTGATGTGTTCGTGGTCTGGGCGAAGTCGCAGGCTCATGGCGGCAGAATCAAGGGCTTTCTTCTCGATAGGGGACTGAATGGGCTCAGCACACCGAAAATCGACGGAAAGCTCAGCCTGCGCACAAGCGTCACCGGCGAAATTGTCATGGATCAGGTGGAAGTCGACGAAGACGCGATTCTGCCGGAAGCCGAAGGGCTTCGGGGGCCGTTTGGCTGCCTGAACCGCGCCCGGTACGGCATCTCTTGGGGAGCCATGGGTGCTGCGGAGTTCTGCTGGCATTCCGCACGCGGCTATGGGCTCGGACGGCGGCAGTTCGGACGACCGTTGGCGCAGAACCAGCTGTATCAAAGGAAGCTCGCGGATATGCAGACGGAGATATCGCTGGGCCTGGAGGCAGCGCTTCGCGTCGGCCGACTTCTGGATGAGGGGAATGCTGCAGCCGAGATGATCTCGATCATCAAGCGAAACAACTGTGGGAAGGCACTCGAAATCGCGCGCATGTCGCGTGACATGCATGGCGGAAACGGGATACAGGAGGGTTTCCAGATCATGCGCCACATGATGAACCTCGAGACGGTGAATACCTATGAGGGCGCACACGATGTGCACGCACTGATTCTCGGGCGGGCTCAGACCGGGCTCCAGGCATTCTCCTGATGTCCAAAAGGGTCGTTTCGCTGCTATCGGGCATCTGCCTTTTTTCCAGTAGCGACGCACCGGACTTCACAGGCATGGGTCAACAACATCCCCCAAAGACTCAAGGGTCCGATCCCCGCGTACTCGGAAACCACGGCATCAAGTCCATCATACACGCCAATGAAGATGGCACCCAATCCACCTGGGCAGACAGGCAGTCAATGATCTGTGGAAACTGTGGTTCAGCCCGACGAGGGAAAATCACTCTTCTTTCGCACGACTCTCCGCGCCGCCCAGAAGGCGGATTCTGTCCCGGGTTTATCCCGGCAAACCACTCCTTGGAGACCGCATCCAAGCGGCTCAACGGTATACTGCACAGCTCGTCGGCCGCTTCCGACCGCCCGCCCCAGTCCGAAGCCCCTGTACCTCTCAATCGATCGATGCCGGCAATCTCGAAAGGTGCGCGGCAATGAACGATTCGCTGACCATCCGCTGCCCCGATGATTGGCATCTGCATCTACGTGACGGCGAGATTCTGAAGGCGGTCCTGCCAGAAACAGCCAGACATTTCGCACGTGCGATCATCATGCCGAATCTCTTTCCACCAGTGGTGTCAGGGGCGGATGCCGCAGCCTATCGGGACAGAATCCTTGCGACGCTCCCGGAGGGAGCGTGTTTTGAACCACTCATGACACTCTATCTGACAGAGGAAACTGACCCGGAAGATGTCGCGGCGGCTGCGGAATGCGGATTGGTGAAGGCTGTGAAGCTCTACCCCGCCGGTGCGACAACAAATTCAACGTCCGGAGTCCGCGATTTCAAATCTGTGCAGCCGGTACTGGAGAGAATGGCTGAAATCCAGCTTCCGCTCTGCGTCCATGGCGAGGTGACCGACCTTACGGTCGACATCTTTGATCGGGAAGCAACGTTTATCGAGCGCGTGCTCGACCCGGTCCTCCGCTCCATACCAGGCCTTCGTGTGGTCATGGAGCACATCACGACGCGCGACGGTGTCGAATACGTCAAGGCGCAGGGATCCGATATGAGCGGCACCATTACAGCACACCATCTCGCCATCAACAGAAACCACATTCTCGCCGGAGGCATCAGGCCCCACTACTATTGCCTGCCCGTAGCAAAGCGGGAAGAGCACCGACAGGCACTTATCTCAGCGGCAACGTCCGGTGATTCGCATTTCTTTTTAGGAACCGACAGCGCTCCGCATCTCGACGGTCTCAAGGAACACGCGTGCGGCTGCGCCGGCTGTTTCACGGCCACAAACGCCATCTCGGTCGTGGCGGAAGTGTTCGAGCGGGAGGAAGCACTCCCCAAACTCGAAGGCTTCATCTCTCTACATGGGGCCGCGTTTTACGGCTTGCCCGTAAACCAGGGAACGGTCACCCTTGCCAAAGGCGCATCAATCTCCTATCCCGAGAAGATCGAGACTGCCTACGGTCCAATCACTGTGTTCAACCCCGGGTTTCCATTGCACTGGTCAGTTTCCAGGGACAACCCGAATGAAGTCCCGGATTCGGACTGATCCACATTCCAAGGACAGAGCTGCCGCGATGATGCCCTCATCCTTCCCTACGAAAAAAGAGATTTCCCGACTCTCCGCGGAAATGCTGATTGAGGCTGGCGCAGTGCATTTCAACTCGCGCGAACCCTATTTCTATGCGTCCGGGCTGCCCGGGCCCACCTATATCGACTGCAGGAAACTCATTTCGTTTCCTCGAATCCGATCGATCCTGATGGATTTTCTTGTTGTCACTGCGATGCGGGAGGCTGGATTTGAGGCTTTCGACAATATCGCCGGCGGAGAGACCGCGGGAATCCCCTTCGCGGCGATGGTCGCTGAACGCATGAGCCTTCCCATGTCATATGTGCGGAAAAAACCCAAAGGCTACGGACGCAATGCCCGAATCGAAGGCGAAATTGGCGAAGGCCAGCGGGTGTTGCTTGTGGAGGATCTTGCGACCGACGGTGGCTCAAAGCTCGACTTCGTGAACGCGATCCGCAAAACCGGTGCGGTTTGCGCACATACGTTGGTACTCTTCTACTATGGCATTTTCCCCCAGACTGAAACAACTCTCAATGAGCAGGGAATCAATCTGCACTATCTATGTACCTGGTGGGACGTACTTGCCGTGGCCAAGAAGCGGAAATCCTTTGACGCTGGGACACTGGACCAAGTGGAAACATTCCTGAAGGCGCCTGGAGATTGGCAGGAGGCCCACAGAAAGGCAGGGAGCTAACGCTCAACCTTTGGGAAACACGAAACAACGGTCCCGCCTGATCATCAGCCAGAGCGCCTTTCCAGGTTTCGGCAGGAAGACCGATGGAACCGTCGCCGTCAAGATCGACCCGTCGTAGTCCATTCTCAATTCCACAAGACTCTCCGAACCAATGAAGCGGGCCCGCAGCACGGTTCCCCGTGCTGCAGTACCATCCTGAGGTGTCGGGTTCGGGCCCTTGCCGCCGCGGTCGAAGTCGATTTTCAGGTGCTGCGGTCGAATGATGATATCAACTTCGGTGCCATCGGGCAAACCTGGCGCGAGGAACTGGCCGAACGGCGTATCCGTCAGCGCCCCATTGACCTTCCCGGGAATTACGTTTATGTCGCTGAAGAATGCCGCCGCTGCCCGATCCATCGGAGCGTTATATATGTTGTACGGCGCTCCACGCTGTACGATCCGTCCGGCCCGCATCAGGGCGATCTCATCAGCCATGCGCATCGCCTCCTCAGGCTCATGGGTGACGAGTAGAACGGCGGCCCCATCCTCCTTGAGGATTTCAAGGGTCTCATCACGAATGCCGTCCCGCAGGCGATTATCGAGCCCCGAAAACGGTTCATCCATCAGCATGACCCTTGGTTGTGGTGCGATCGCCCGCGCCAGCGCAACGCGCTGCTGTTCACCCCCGGACAGTTCATGAGGGAAACGGTCAGCGAAGCTCCTCATCTGAACCCGATCAAGAACTTCGACGGCCCTCGACCGCCTGATCCTCCTGTAGCCACGCAGTCCAAAGGCAACGTTGTCCACAACACTTAGATGCGGGAAGAGCGCAAAATCCTGAAAGATCAATCCGATCGGCCGACCTTCCGGCGGCACGCTGAACCCGTCGTCGCAAACCACCTCACCGTCCACCAGAACCCGGCCCGAATCCTGCCGGTCAACACCCGCGACGCATCGCAATGTTGTCGATTTACCGCACCCTGACGGACCAAGCAGACAGGTCACCTGCCCCGGCATCACCTGCAGTGTGACACCATCAACGACAGCCCGCCCTCCAAAGCGCCGGATCAGGTTCTGGACTTCCAGCCGGAAATTGTCGCCCGCCACGCCGCACTCCACCGCAAACCTGATAAATTTGATTGGTCTTTCGGCACAATGCAACCCGGCAAAGCGCAATCAAAGCGTCGAATTCACCCCACCACCGTCAAGGAGAATGTTCTGGCCAACAATGAACCCGGCATGTTGCGAGCACAGGAAGGCGCAGGCTGCCCCGAACTCCGCCGATGTGCCATAGCGTCCAACCGGAACGGTTGCAGACCGAATGGCGCGCGCCTCCTCAAGAGAGATACCTTCTGCGGCGGCAATCTCTCCATCAAGCGCATCCGCCCGATCTGTTGCATGGATTCCCGGCAAGAGGTTGTTGATCGTTACGCCAGACTTCGCCACCTGCCGGGCCGTCCCGGCGACATAGCCTGTCAGCCCGGCCCGTGCGGAATTCGATAGTCCAAGCACCGGAATCGGTGCCTTAACCGACTGGGAGGTGATGTTGACAACCCGCCCCCATCCACGTTCCATCATTTCCGGCACCAACGACTTGATCAAAGCGATAGGCGTCAGCATGTTGGCGTCCAACGCCTGGATGAAGTCCTCCCGATCCCAATCAGTCCAATTCCCTGGCGGTGGCCCGCCGGCATTGTTGACGAGAATGTCGACAGAACGGCACGCTTCCAACACCTTTTTTCTCCCGTCATCGGAGGTGATGTCGGCGGACACAGTTGTAATCTGGACTCCGAACAGTTCGCGAATCGTGTCCGCAGAGGCTTCAAGAGCGGCCGCGCCGCGTGCGTTCATCGTCAATTCCACACCGGCCTCCGCCAGAGCTTTGGCGCACCCAAAACCCAAACCCCGCGACGAAGCGCACACCAATGCTGACTTTCCCTTGATCCCCAGATCCATCCCTTGGCCTCCAATACAGGAACTCTATGGACCTTGACCTAGCACTCGAGCCAGCAAACCGAAAGCTCCGAGGTGGCTGGTCGCAGACAGCCCAATTGCGCTTCCATTCGTGTGATCATATATCCGCGCCTATGCTCGAAAGCACTCCAAACACTCCCGAACTGCCGCCCGAGATCGCTCGAAGGCGGACCTTTGCGATCATTTCCCATCCAGATGCCGGCAAGACCACACTTACCGAGAAGTTTCTGCTCTACGGCGGTGCGATTCGGATGGCTGGGCAGGTGCGTGCCAAGGGCGAGGCGCGGCGAACTCGGTCGGATTACATGACCATAGAAAAAAACCGTGGAATAAGTGTCAGTGCCTCGGCAATGTCGTTCGACTACGGTCCCTACCGTTTCAATCTGGTCGACACGCCGGGTCACAGCGACTTTTCCGAGGACACTTACCGCACGCTTACAGCAGTCGACGGTGCCATCATGGTCATCGACGGCGCAAAGGGAGTGGAAAGCCAGACGCGAAAGCTCTTCGAAGTCTGTCGTCTTCGCGACCTGCCAATCCTGACATTCTGCAACAAAATGGACAGGGAGAGCCGGGATATATTCGAGATCATCGACGAGATTCAGGAGACACTCGCCATCGACGTGGCTCCAGCGTCGTGGCCGGTCGGTACCGGTCAGGATTTCATCGGCTGCTACGATGTATTGAACGACCGTTTGGAGCTCATGGACCGCACGGGGCGCAACACCGTGGTGGACTCGATCGCAATTGAGGGACTTGACGACCAGAAACTTGCGGAGCATGTGCCGCAGCGCGTCGTGGAAAGACTGCGGGAAGATCTGGAAATGGCGCGCGAACTGCTGCCGCCATTCGACCTGCAGACGTTCCATTATGGAGCACAGACTCCGATCTGGTTCGGGTCCGCGATCAATTCATTCGGCGTGAAGGAACTCATGGAGGGAATTGGGAAATTCGGTCCTGTTCCCCAGCCGCAAAGCGCAGAACCACGTCAAGTAACCCCCGAGGAACGAACGGTGTCCGGCTTCGTGTTCAAGGTTCAGGCCAACATGGATCCGCGACACCGCGACCGCGTGGCCTTCGTTCGGATGGCAAGCGGTCACTTTCGGCGGGGCATGAAACTAACGCATGTCCGAACCAGGAAACCCATCGCAATCGGCAATCCCGTGCTGTTCCTGGCCTCGGACCGCGAACTCGCCGAAGAGGCGTGGGCCGGGGACATCATCGGAATTCCCAACCATGGTCAGCTGCGCATTGGCGACACACTCACTGAAGGGGAAGCGATTCGGGTGACAGGCATTCCGTCATTTGCACCTGAATTGCTCCAGGGCATTCGTGCCACGGATCCGCTTAAGGCCAAACACCTTGAAAAGGCTCTGATGCAATTTGCCGAGGAAGGAGCGGCGAAGGTCTTCAAGCCCATGATTGGCCCGGGATTCATCGTCGGTGTCGTTGGTTCGCTTCAGTTCGATGTATTGGCGAGCCGTATCGAATTGGAATACGGACTTCCGGTGCGCTTCGAGCCGCTTCAATTCGAATCCGCACGTTGGGTTGGGGGTCCAAGAGCTGCAGTCGACCAATTCGTGGAAGCCAACAAACAGCACATCTGCCACGACCACGACGGAGACGTCGTATATCTGACGCGACTGCAATGGGACATCGACAGGGTCGAACGCGATTATCAGGAGGTTATGCTAAGCGCCACCAAGGAGATGATGTCCTAAGGCTCAGGCAATACCAGACCAAACAAGCATTCACGGATAGGGCCACTGGATTTCATGGCGGCGCCCCGTGGGCCTCCGGGAACATGTCCGGCATCAGCCTGTCGGTCGCCTCCGGGTCGGCGGAGGTGCGCCCGTACCGGTCATCCGCGACCCTGTCCGGCTCGCCCGGCTCCAGGCGGCTGGGCGTGCTGGAACCGGCCAGCGGGGTGCCCCGGTCGCTCTCCCGCCGTCGCCAGTGACGCCGCACCGGCCCACCGCCAACGCGCTGTCGCCGCGCAGGATGTCGTGGCCGTTGATGCCCCCGTAGCCCGGCGCGATCCCCATCACCCCTCGGGCGACGGGGCACCGGAGGCCGCGCCCGGTGCGGTTCTGGTCACGGTGGTCCGTGAAGCAGTCCGGCGCCAGCCCGGTCAGCAGGTCGGCCTCCCTGGGAAGGGGAGCGCCGCCGTCCGATGACATCCGTCCGCCGTCGAAGGCGCCCGTCACCTCACGTCGGCCATGGTGGTTGAAACCGATGCGGTCGGCGTTGCACTGTGTCTGCATGGGGTCGGCCCTCCGACCCTGTGCAAGGTCATGTAATCCTTACATATGTCACGGATTCCAGCCCCATGCAACAATATCTGGTGAGATATCCGGGCTAGGGCAGTCGAAGCCCGTGACACCTTGGCGTGCAGGTCACCCGGACTGGAGCCCATCAGGATTCCGGCGATGGTCTGAAACCAATGGGGATTATATACTTAACTGAACATGCAACAAATTATGGAAACAATGATAGTTTTGAACAACAACATGTTGTATTCAATTTGGTTAAGTATATAATCCCCAAACCAATGGCCTTGGGGGTGTTTAACCTAGGAGGAGTGAAAGTCGGGCGGGGTCCTGATATTTCGCCGCGCTTTTTCCGCGGTCGCCCCCTCTTTCGTCGTACGACCTCAAAGAGAGAGTCGTGCCGCGAAGTATCTGCCGACCGGCCCGAAACACTGGTGGAACCACCCTGCCATCCACTACACGCCGCAAGCAGCGACCCGACAGGGCCGATATCGCGATCAGAAAACCCGGGCCCGCAGCCGAAATCACGCCCTCCTGAGAAGCCCGCGACATGCGGTGAGCTTCGGACGTCCTCGGTCTCGCCAACGCTCTATGCTCGACCAACAAATCGACGAATCGTGCCAACCATCGGGGCGAATCCATGACATTGAGCCTCTTGCACAATTACTGCGGTTCGGGCAGCCGCGGCAAGCCTTTCGGTTCCGCCAGGGTCGCGGCACCGGATCCGACGGGTGCCCGGGGCGTCTGCACGGGCCAGGGTGTGGCGGAATGCCGCAGTTGGTGGCCCGACGGGCGCCGTCCGCGCATGGCTGGCCGCGCCGTCCCCTCCGGGGCGGCGTCCGTGGCGGACGGATCTGCCGGAACGGACGGTGTCAGATGGTGAGCCGCATCAGCTGTTCCACCGTCAGGGCCAGCACGCCGAAGAACAGGTGGCAGGCCACCTTGGCGTGCCCACGGACGCGGACGTGCCGGGCACCGTAGGAGTCCTTCAGGGCCGAGTTCACCCGCTCGACGCTGGAGCGCTGCCGGTAACGGACGCGGTCGTGGCGTATGTGGCCCGCTTTCCGCTGCGCCAGCGCCTCTTTCCTGAGGCGCTCCTTCAGCGCCGCGTCGCGTCGCGGGTTGGTGTCGGTGATCGCCACGCGCCCCGTCAGGTAGGCGTGGAACCCGATCTCCAGCGAGTCGTAGGCCGCGTCCATGAGCTCGTAACAGTGGTCCACCCGCAGCGCCGTCATCCTCGAAAGAGGGATCGCGGCCTGGCTGTCGTGCAGCGACGCCGAGGTCAGGATGCAGCTGACGGGGACGTCCCCATCGGCCGCGTCGATATGCAGTTTGTACCCCCTCCAGCTCTCTTTGTACCCCTTGGCGTTGCGTTTCGTCCCGGTGTCGCAGGCTTTCGGCAGCCCGTCGGCCATCTCCGCGGCGGTCATCCCGTCCGGCGGCTGCCGCTCCAGCCGGGTCGGCTCCCTCGGCACCTCCTCCCCCTTTTTCGGGCGTCCGCGCTTTCGCTTCGGCCGCTCCTGCGGCTTCGGCTTCGGCGCCGGCCTCTCCCGCCCGACGATCGCCGTGGAGTCCCTGGAGATGTGGCCCACGACCGAGCCGGCATACGCGGAGCGGACCAGCGCCTCGTGCATCCGCTCCGGCAGACGGGTCTCCGCGAACCAGGCGAAGGCGCGGGAGAACGTCGATTCACTGGGAACCTCCGACACGCGGGACCAGCCGCACAGGCGCCGCAGCGTCGGGTCGTACAGCAGCCGGTCGACCAGCACCACCGTGGTCGGCATGTCCCACACCGCCTTCGCGACGAAGGCCCGCGCCAGCGCCCTGCGGTCGGCGGGCGGGTTGCCGACGCCCCGGTGGCTGTAGTGGACGTGCCTTTCCACCTCCACCAGGTCCAGGACGGCGATGAACCTGCCGTGCCTCACGCCCAGCGGGCCGACCTCCCCGGCGAGGGACGGGAAAAGTTCCCCTTGAAACCGCTGCCAGGCATCTGATATGGATGATCGCAGGGACATGGAGCCGTCTCCCCGTATGTTGTGGCTGTAACACCCGCTCCATACCAGAGGGACGGCTCCATATCCAGGCCCCCGATCAGAAAAAAGCGCCCGTTTCCGAAAAAAAACCGCCTGATCGGGGAGTTCTGCAAGAGGCTCCATTGACTGAATTTCCTCTTTCACTTACGGACAACGGCCTGTCTACCTCACGATGAGCCGAAACACTCTCCAACCCCTTACGATGTCGGAAGTGACCATTTGTCCCGTTTGAAGCAGATGACCGGTCCTTGACGACCGCCAGACGATTGCCTATACATCGTGCAGTCGTACGACGGGCAATTCGGCCTATCGGGCCGCATAGGAGATGTGGTTGAAACCATGCCACAATCCGGAAAGCACACATGACATCATTCTCCGAATTGGGACTCTCCCCGGAAGTTCAGAAGGCCATAACGGAAGCGGGATACGAAACTCCCACACCGATACAGGTCGGTGCCATTCCACCGGCCCTTGAGGGCCGCGACGTGCTGGGAATCGCCCAGACGGGCACGGGCAAGACCGCCAGCTTCACACTGCCAATGATCACAATGCTTGCGAAGGGGCGCGCTCGGGCCAGAATGCCTCGCAGCCTCGTAGTCTGCCCGACCCGCGAACTCGCGGCACAGGTGGCCGAGAACTTCGAAACCTATTCAAAATATGCGAATCTCACCAAGGCACTCCTGATCGGAGGGGTCAGTTTCAAGGCACAGGATGAGTTGGTCGACAAGGGTGTCAGCGTGCTGATAGCAACCCCGGGTCGTCTTCTTGACCATTTCGAGAGGGGCAAACTTCTTCTCAATGGCGTGCAGGTCATGGTCGTCGACGAGGCCGACCGAATGCTCGACATGGGCTTCATTCCAGACATCGAACGAATCTTCTCGCTGACACCATTCACCCGGCAGACACTGTTCTTCAGCGCCACCATGGCACCTGAAATCGAACGGATAACCAACACCTTCCTGTCAAACCCCGCAAAGATCGAGGTGGCGCGGCGGGCGACGGCATCGGAAACCATAGAGCAGGCGGCCGTCATGTTCCGCGCTTCCCGCCGCGACCTTGCGGCAAAGGAGAAACGGGCTGCACTTCGCTCGGTCATCAACGCAGAAGGCGAGAACTGCACAAACGCGATCATATTCTGCAACAGAAAGACCGATGTGGAGATTCTGGCGGGCTCACTTAAGAAACACGGATTCGAGGCCGCGCCCATTCACGGTGACCTTGACCAGTCGCAGCGCACGCGAACACTCGATGCGTTTCGCGACAGTTCGTTGAGACTGCTTGTTGCTTCCGACGTCGCAGCTCGTGGCCTGGACATCCTGTCGGTCAGCCATGTCTTCAATTTCGATGTACCTACCAATGCCGAAGACTACGTCCACCGCATCGGTCGAACCGGGCGCGCTGGCCGCGAAGGAAAAGCGATCACCATCTTTGAACCACGCGATCAAAAGGCGTTGGATGCCGTCGAACGGCTGACCGGAAAGAAGATACCCCGCGTCGAAGCGGTTGGGAACCCAGACCCTCACGTCAAGAAGTCGATTCCCGACATAACCGAAGAGCTGAAGAACTCCGGAAGCCAGTCACGGAAGCGACGCGGACGTGACTCAGGGCGCAGGAAGCCACGCAACTCGCCGATTGAGGAAAATGTCGTGGGAATGGGAACTCACCTGCCACAGTTCATCGCCATGAGTTTCGACGAACGTCTGTCGATTTAGTGCCGAAGACGCACCGAAACTGGATCGAATTGCGCCCGGATGCAGCGCAGACAGAACCTTCGCGCTGGATCCGCGTGCAGTCACCGCAAGCCCTGCCAATAGGTGGCAGCCAGATTCGCCTGAACAATCCCGGCGGAAGACAGATCCTCGGAATCCCTGTCGATGGCACGACCCAAGGGATGCTTCAGTCGAACCGACCTATCGCCACCGTAACCTCAGGCCTCTTGCCAATCTCCGCCGTCGCTGTCTTCCGGACCACTGACTGAACCAGGCGTTCAACCACCTGATCATCCGCCAGGACTTTGCCTTTCTCACGGTGAAGTGCACGCATCAGGGCTTGGTCCAGCGCTTCGTCAAGCGGTGTCCCTGATCGACCACTCAAGGCCAGCCCCTTGACTGCACTCCACGACTCGACTCCTTCGCCACCGTTCTCAATCTGAACATCCACGTGCACATGGCCATTCGACGCCATCCTTATGCGGTCCCGCACGACGGACTCTCCAGCATCCACCAGAACCTTTCCGTCAAGATAGCATCGACCCACCTCAATCCGCTCGACCACCTTCGGCGAACTCCCGGAAATCTCGACAATGTCACCATTGGTCGCCACGACGGCAGAGCGGCCGCCGTCCTTAGCCAGTCTGGCATGCGCACTTAGCATTCGGTGCTCACCATGCATGGGAACCACCATCTCCGGGTCGGTGAGCTCATGCATCTTCTCTAGATCCGGCCTGTTTGCATGACCCGAGACATGGTAGCGGTCGGTGGAGTCGTCAATCACCTCGACACCTAGCTGGCTAAATCCATTTATGATGCGAATCACATCGCGCTCATTGCCTGGAATTGTCTTGGAGGAGAACAGAAACGTGTCGCCTTCCTTCAACTCAAAACCCCGGAATTTGCCACGGCTAAGCTGCGCGGTAGCGGCGCGGCGTTCGCCTTGGCTGCCAGTCGCAAGCAGAAGGAGATTCTCGCGGGGAATGTCCTCGGCATCCTCAGGGTCGACCACTCTTGGAAAACGCTCCAGAATTCCCGTCACCTTTCCAGCCGTCACCATCCGGTGCATCGCCTGTCCAAGAAGTACGACGGACCGTCCCACTCTCTGCCCAGCTTCGGCCAATGTTCTCAGTCGAGCGACATTTGAAGCGAAGGTCGTGGCTGCCACCATTCCGGTAGCGGACGATAGGAGATCTTCGATCTCCGGAGCAAGGCTCGCCTCTGAGCGACCTCGGTCTGGTGAAAATACGTTCGTTGAATCGCACACCAGTGCCCGAACCCCGGTTGCGGCCACCTCCTTCCACGATTTACGCTCAAAGGGCTCTCCTACCACAGGCGTCTTGTCAAGCTTGAAATCTCCGGTGTGCAGTATTCGGCCGACGGGCGTATCAATCACCAATGCAGAACTCTCCGGAATCGAATGGGAGACCGGCAGCATGCCAACCATGAACGGTCCCGTCTGCACTGTCTTCGGCCAGGCCGAGACTGTCTCGATCGTATCCGCAGCGAGTCCACATTCCTCCAGCTTCAACCGACCGATATAGGCCGTAAAGGGACGGGCGTAGACCGGGACACGCAGCCTGTCCCAAAGATGCCCCAAGGCTCCGATATGGTCCTCATGCGCATGGGTGATGAATATCGCCTCGATCCGGTCCCGGCGCTCCGCCAGCCAACCGACATCCGGAAGGATCAGGTCAACCCCCGGGGCTGTCTCCATGTCGGGAAACGTTACGCCGATATCGACCACGATCAATCGTTCCCTACCAGCAGGCCCATATCCGTAGACGTAACAGTTCATCCCCACTTCACCCGCGCCTCCAAGGGGCAGGTAGATCAGCCTGTGGTCTGCCATGTTCTATCCGGTGTGCTTGTTGTGTCGGTGAATCACGGTAAGTCCGTGCATTGTCAGGTCCTCGTCGATCAGGTCGAAGAGCGCGTCGCCCTGCGCGAACAGGGGCGCGAGGCCACCGGTCCCAATGACCCGCATCTCTGCCCTGTATTCGTTCTTTATTCGTGCGGTGATCTCCTGGACCAGCCCCACATATCCCCAGAAAATCCCTGACTGCATACATGCGACCGTGTTCGTTCCGATCACCTTCCGCGGCTTGGTTACGTCCACATGTGGAAGAGCCGCCGCCGCGGCATGAAGAGCTTCGAGGCTGAGGTTTACCCCAGGCGCAATCACGCCGCCCACATAGGCACCGTCACTGGCGACCACATCGAAAGTCGTTGCGGTTCCAAAGTCCACAATGATCAGATCTCCACCGTGCCGGTCGAATGCTCCCGCCGCGTTTACCAGACGGTCAGGGCCAACAATCGTGCCCTCGTCAACCCGCGGTGCCAACGGCAGGAGGCAATCCGGTTTGCCGACGACATAGGGGCGGGTATCAAAGTAGCTGGCACAAAGCACCCGCAGATTGAATACGACACGCGGGACCGTAGACGAAATGATCACCTCATCAACCTCCAACGGTACATCCATGTGTCCCAGTAGCGTCGAGAACCAGACATAGTATTGGTCTGCCGTGCGCTGATGTGCGGTCATGGTACGGAACATGGCCCGGAATTCCGTTCCATCCCAGACAGCGAAAACAGTGTTCGTGTTGCCACAATCAATGCAGAGTAGCATCTCACCTTTCCTCAGAAGTAAACGTCCGCCGCGGCGATTGTGCGGCACCCTCCCGTTGCCCGAAGCACAAGTGAACCTGTAGCGTCGATCGTTTCAAACACACCGGTGACTTCCTCTGACGGCATCCGTGCCATAACGGTCCCACCAAGCCGTGCGGCCCTCGCTAGCCAAGCCTCGCGCACTGGCCCGAAACCATATTCCATGTACTTCGTTTCCCAGGCCGCGAAAGTCGGAGCAAGAGCCGCCAGAAGTTCTGTTGGCGTCACGAGATGCCCTGTTCCACCAACCAGGGAGACCGGTCTCAACGCTCCCACCTCAAGCTCATCGACCAAAGGTGCCTCGGCCAGGTTAACACCAATTCCGATCGCCAGATGACCCGCCGTGCTTCCTTGACCAAGACTTTCCAGAAGTACGCCAGCCAGTTTACCTCCCTGCAGGAGCACATCATTTGGCCACTTTAGCGCGAATTGGCCGACATTCCCGGTAGCCGCGACAAGCGCGTCCAACAACGCCAAACCAGCGACGAAACCAAGCTGTGCGGACGCACCGAGCGATTCCATCGGAGGATGTAGCAAAGTAGCGCCGAAGTTACCGTTGAGCGACACCCAGTTACGACCCCGCCGTCCACGCGCCCTGGTCTGGCGCAGGGCGAGAATCCAGGTCGGCAAGTCCGATTGAGGCAGCCGTCGGGCCGCCTCTGCATTGGTGCTGTCGGTCTCGGTCAGGATCACCCGGCCATAGCCGGATGGCCAGCCATCCCATGCCAGCTCAGTTGACAAGGGCCGCCGCCGCCGCCGCCGCCGGGCCTTCAATGCCGAACAGGTTTATCACACCGGTAACCATTATCGCTGCCGAGACCATCAGAAGCGCCCATTGGGTCGGAGCCATTGTGCCATCGAGCGCTTCCGTGTCATCTCCGAAGTACATGTAGTACACGATCCGCAGATAATAGAAGGCCCCGACAACGCTTGCAATCCCGCCAGCAATCGCCAGCCAAGCCATATTGGCTTCAATCGCCGCCCTGAAAACATAGAACTTGCCAAAAAAACCAACCAGCGGAGGTAAACCGATAAGGCTGAGCATCAGGACCAGAAGCGCAAGCGCCTTGAGCGGCTCGTATCTGGAGTAGAGGTTCAGCGCACCAATATCGGTCACCGCCTGCCCGTCCCGCTCCATCGACAGGATAAACGCGAAGGTGCCGACATTCATCGTGACGTAGATCGCCATATAGACCAGCATCGCCTGAATACCGTAGGCCGTTCCGCTTGCAACGCCCATAAGCGCGAAACCCATATGTGAGATGGACGAATATGCCATCAGGCGCTTGATGTCCCGTTGGCCAATCGCCGCGATGGCACCTAGAAACATCGAGGCCACCGAAAGTAAGGCGACAATCTGGCTCCAGTCCGCAATGACACCGCCAAAGGCATCGTAGACGACTCGGGCAAAAAGTCCCATAGCCGCCATCTTTGGTGCGGTTGAGAGGAATGCGGTAACCGGAGTCGGCGAACCTTCGTAGACATCCGGCGTCCACATGTGGAAAGGTACGGCGGAGACCTTGAACGCAAGTCCGCTCAGAATGAACACAAGACCCAGCAGCAGGCCGGGGGAAACTCCATCCGACGACGCCTCAACAATGCCTCCGAACATCGTCGTTCCGGCAAAGCCATAGGTGAGTGAGGCACCGTAGAGGAGCAGTCCAGAGCCCAGTGCACCCAGCACAAAGTACTTCAGACCCGCTTCCGTCGATCTCACGCTGTCGCGGCGTAAGCTGGCCACCACATAGAGCGAAAGGGACTGAAGTTCGAGCCCCATATAGAGCGCGATGAGATCGCCTGCCGAAACCATGACCATCATGCCGCAGACGGCGAATGCAACAAGCAGCGGATATTCGAAAGTCAGCAACCCCCGCTTCGCCATGTAACGGTCGCCCATGACCAGAACCATGGCGGCGGATAGCAGGATCACGACCTTGGCAAAGCGCGCGAATGCATCGTCGACGAACATTCCGCCGAATGCCACGTTCACGCCTTGCCCGTTGAACCCCATCCAGCCGGCCAACGCGACGAACAGGATTGATGTCAACCAGACCATCAACGGGGCGGTCCTGTCCTGACCAGCGTAGGCGCCAAACATGAGTCCCGCCATGCCGGCCACCGCAAGAATGATCTCGGGCAAAACGATCGGAAGGTCCAGGTAGGTCATCTTAGTGGCCCGCGCTTTCGGCAACCCTGAGATGGGTGCCCGACCATTCAGCGATGGCGGTATGGTGACCGGTCACAAGCGCCTCCACGGATGGGCCAATGATGTCGGTCACTAGGCTTGGATGGATGCCGAGCAGAAGGGTCATGGCCACCAGTGGAGCGAAGATCACCCGTTCCCGCCAGTTCAGGTCCCTGATCGACTTCAGCGCCTCCCGGACCAACTCTCCCATCATCACGCGGCGGTAGAGCCAAAGAGCGTAGGCCGCACTTAGAATGACACCTGTCGTCGCCACCGCGGCGACCCAGGTGTTGGCCTGGAAGATACCCATCAACGTCAGGAACTCACCAATGAACCCGGATGTGCCCGGCAAGCCGACATTGGCCAATGTGAACAGCATGAAAATCAACGCATAGGCTGGCATCCGGTTGACGAGGCCACCATACGCATCGATTTCCCTTGTGTGCATTCGGTCGTAGATGACGCCCACACAGAGAAACAGTGCCCCGGAGATGAATCCGTGACTGAGCATCTGGAAGATGGCCCCGTCAATTCCCTGCTGGTTTGCCGCGAAAATTCCAGCCGTGACATAGCCCATGTGAGCGACGGAGGAATAAGCGATCAGCTTCTTCATGTCCTCCTGCGCCAGCGCGACAAGCGACGTATAGACGATGGCGATGGCACTCAGCCACAGCACCAGCGGCGCCAGCAGGTCAGATGCGACCGGAAACATCGGAAACGAGAACCTGAGGAACCCGTAACCACCCATTTTCAGCAGTATGGCCGCCAGTATGACCGAACCCGCGGTCGGTGCCTGGACATGAGCGTCGGGCAGCCAGGTGTGCACTGGCCACATGGGCATCTTTACAGCGAAACTTGCGAAAAAGGCTAGCCAGAGAAGCGTCTGAAGACCACCTGAGACATTGACGCCCAACAACGGGAGACCGTCGGAGGAGAAACCATGTGACAGAAGCGCCCGGATGTCCGTCGTACCCGCGTCCTGATACATTGCGATCATAGCGACCAGCATCAACACCGAACCGAGAAATGTGTAGAGGAAGAACTTGAAAGCGGCGTAGATGCGGTCCTTCCCGCCCCAGATTCCGATGATCAGGAACATCGGGATCAGGCCACCTTCAAAAAACAGGTAGAACAGAACCAGATCAAGCGACGTAAATACGCCGAGCATGAGGGTTTCCAGCGTCAGGAATGCGATCATGTAGTCCTTCACGCGATGCGTAACTCCCCAACAGGCGACGATCGTTATCGGCATCAGGAAGGTCGTCAGCATCACAAACAGAATTGAAATCCCGTCGATTCCCATTCTGTATTTCAGGCCAAGCAGCCACCTGCGCTCCTCAACGAACTGGAACCCCGTATTTCCGGGCTCGAAACCCGCGATGAGGAACAGCGAGATGATGAAGGTCACCGAGGTCGCCGTCAGTGCCAGCCATTTGGCATTCCGCCGAGCCGCTTCGTCGTCCCCGCGCAGGAACAGCGCGAGGATCCCTGCGGCCACCAACGGAAGAAACGTTACGATGGATAGAATGTTCTCCATCAGTTCGCCCCGCCCGCAAGAGTCATCCATGTGACAAGGATAACGATCCCGGCAACCACGGCGAACGCGTACGTGAAAATGTAACCGGACTGCGCCCGAACCGTGACCGAGGTCAGGAACGGAACGACCCCCATCGCGAGGCCATTTATGGTGCCGTCAATGACGCTACCGTCACCGCGCCGCCATAGAAGGGTGGCAATGTACTTCGTTGGTCGAACGAACACCGCGTCGAAAATCTCATCGAAGTACCACTTGTTCAACAGGAACAGATACAGTGGTCGCTGGTTCTCTGCCAACCTGCCTGGCATATCCGGCCTGCGGATGTAGAACAGCCACGCCACGGCGAACCCAAACAGCATGGCCAAAAACGGCGCGACCTTCACCCATGATGGCGCATGATGCGCTTCATCCATTACATGATTGTCCGGATGCACGAACACTGCACCCTGTCCCGGTGTCCAGCCGATGGCGACCGCCTCTCCATGCCCGTTTCCGACTTCGCTGTCGTCCTCCTGTTTCTGTCCATGGGCATCCGCATTCTCACTGGCGCCAGCGTGATGTGCGGAGGGCACACCATAAAATCTGTTGACGGTCTCATGATCGCCAAAGAACTGCCCAAACCAGATCATTCCAGCGAAGGTCGCGCCCAGCGCGAGCATACCCAGCGGAACAAGCATCGTCCAAGGACTCTCATGGGCATGTTCATAGGCGTGCCCATTTCCACGCGGCTCACCGAAGAAAGTCAGGAAAATCAGCCTCCATGAATAGAAGCTCGTAAACACGGCCGCCACAACCAGGAGCCAAAAGGCAAATCCACCACCACCTGTATGCGCACCCCATGCGCTTTCGATGATTGCGTCCTTTGACAGGAAACCAGCGAAACCGATATGCGTGAGCGGAATGCCAACGCCTGTTATCGCCACAGTGCCAACCATCATCGCCAGGAACGTGTAGGGGATCTTCTCTCTCAGACCGCCATAGTTTCTCATGTCCTGCTCATGATGCATCGCGTGAATCACCGACCCCGCTCCGAGAAACAGCATCGCCTTGAAGAAGGCATGGGTGAACAGATGGAACATGGCCGCCGAATAGACACCGACGCCTGCCGCCACGAACATATAGCCGAGCTGTGAGCAGGTGGAGTAGGCGATGACACGCTTGATATCGTTCTGAACCAGACCCACCGTGGCGGCGAAGAATGCCGTGAGGGCGCCAATGTAGACGATGAACGTCTTCGCTTCCGGCGCGAATTCCATCAGCGGGGACATGCGGCAGACAAGAAACACACCTGCCGTCACCATGGTGGCGGCGTGGATCAATGCAGAAACTGGCGTCGGGCCTTCCATTGCATCCGGAAGCCAGGTGTGCAGGAACAGTTGCGCCGATTTTCCCATTGCGCCGACAAACAGGAGGAAGGCGGCGAGATTGGCGGCGTTCCAGTCAGTCCACAGGAACGTGATCCGGGTCTCGGCCAATTCCGGCGCCTTCTCGAAGATGACATCCATGGATATCGAGTCGGTCAGAAGAAACAGCGCGAAGATGCCCAGCGCAAATCCGAAATCACCCACCCGGTTGACCACGAACGCCTTGATCGCCGCAGCGTTGGCGCTTGATTTGCGGAAGTAGAACCCAATCAGGAGGTAGGAGGCAACGCCCACACCTTCCCACCCGAAGAACATCTGCAGAAGGTTGTCGGACGTCACCAACGCCAGCATGGCGAAGGTGAAGAACGAAAGATAGGCGAAGAACCGCGGTCGGTAACTCTCTCCTTTGTCGAAGTTCACGTCGTCGGCCATGTAACCGAAGCTGTAGAGATGGACGAGCGATGACACCGTCGTCACCACAACCAGCATGATGGCGGTCAGCCGATCGAGCCGGATCGCCCAATCAGTGGCAAGGCTTCCAGATTCGATGAACCGCATGATGACGATTCGCTGGGTCTCGCCTTCAAATCCAAGGAAAACGATCCAACTGAGCAGGCAGGACAGGAACAGCAACGCTGTCGCGGTCCACTGTGCCGCCGCCTCTCCAGTCAACCTCCAACCGAAGCCGCAGAGGATCGCGCCCACGAGCGGGGCAAGGACAATGGTGACTTCCATGAACGCCTACCCCTTCATCACATTGATGTCTTCAACATCAATCGTACCCCGGTTACGGAAGAAGCACACCAGGATCGCAAGGCCAATGGCAGCCTCGGCAGCGGCAACGGTCAGGACAAAGAGTGTGAATATCTGGCCAACGAGATCACCGAGAAAACTGGAGAAGGCGACGAGGTTGATATTCACCGCGAGCAGGATCAACTCAATGGACATCAACAGGATGATGACATTCTTCCGATTCAGGAATATTCCGAAGATCCCGATAACGAACAGTGCCGCTGCCACAGCGAGATAATGTTCCAGGCCAATCATCGACGCACTCCGAACGGCAAGGCCGCAGGAGGCCGAAGCGCAAGGCCGCAGGAGGCCGGACAACATCCTGTGTCCGGGGCGAATTCAGCATGGAACCAGCGGAAAACGTCTGCGGTTCCCAACGGCATTCGCCATGTTGTTCCGGATCTGGCCATGCAGTTCCTCTAACCTGTTACCCGCGCCGGGCGCCGGTCATACCCCAGCTTCATCGAACCGGAATTTCCTGTCACCGGGTCCGTCCCGGAGCCACTCCCGCCCGTCCTGTTTTCCAATGCGGTCAAAGCCCCTGCCCCGACTCGACGTCCTTCACCTGCAGCGCGGTGGCCGGGTTCCGGTATATCTGAGCGAGAATGTCCTGCCGCTTGATATTCACGCGATGCCTTAAGGTCAGCACGATCGCCCCGACCATCGCCACCAACAGGACCAGACCCGCCAACTGAAACAGGAGGAAATAGTCGTCATAGAGCAGTCTGCCAAGCGCGGCTGTGTTGTGCACCTCGGATACAGTCGGCGCCACGGCGGCACGAAGCTCGTTGGCGTGGTCAGAAAAGGTCCAGGTCCCGATGACCAGCCCAATCTCCATCAGCAGTACGACACCAACGAGAAGCGCGAGTGGGAGATACTTCGCCAATTCCGCCTTGAGTTCCGCAAAATCCACGTCGAGCATCATGACAACGAAGAGAAACAGCACTGCCACGGCACCCACGTAGACAATGATCAGAAGCATTGCGACGAATTCCGCACCCAACAGCACGAACAGGCCCGCCACGCTGAGGAAGGACAGAATCAGCCAGAGCACTGAATGCACGGGGTTGCGGCTGGTTACCGTCAGAAAGCCGGCAACAACTGACACCGTCGCGAAGACGTAGAAGGCGAAGCTGGCGAAACCCATCGGCTATTTCTCCGTCCCGCCATCGCGCGCCTCGGCCGCCAGTTGCATTGCCTTGGCCAGAACCGGAGCGCCGCCGAACATTCCCGCCATTGCGATGGTCTCGTTGATCTCCTGATCCGTGGCTCCCGCGGCAAGTGCGTGGCGCACTGTCATCCGGATCTGGACCTCCGCCTGGGCGCCAATGATCGTCAGCCCCATTAGCGTCAAAAGTAACCTGGACTTGGCGCTGAGCCCTTCCGGGTTGAGCGTTTTCCCGAAGAACGCCTCCATGGCTTCGCCGGGCATGGTCGGCCACATCCTCTCGATCGCTGCAGGATTGACCGGCTCCATCATCGGGGCCACGGCCTTGGCCCAATCAACGCCGAGTTTCATCAGATCCTCGAACGGGTTCTTCGTGGCGTCGGTCATCGATACGGAGCGTCCAGTTCCAGGTTACGGGCAATCTCAGCTTCCCAGCGCTCGCCGTTCTCCAGAAGCTTCTCCTTAGTGTAGAACAGTTCCTCACGAGTTTCCGCGGCAAATTCGAAATTCGGGCCCTCGACGATGGCGTCTACCGGGCAGGCTTCCTGACAGAAGCCGCAGTAAATGCACTTCGTCATATCTATGTCGTAGCGCGTCGTTCGGCGACTCCCGTCCTCACGCGGTTCGGCATCGATTGTAATGGCCTGGGCCGGACAGATCGCTTCGCAAAGCTTGCAGGCTATGCACCGTTCTTCACCGTTCGGATAGCGCCGAAGCGCATGTTCACCTCGGAATCTTGGACTTAACGGTCCCTTTTCGTGCGGGTAATTCACCGTTGCCTTCGGTGCGATAAAATACTTCATTCCGAGGGTGAATCCCTTAAGGAAGTCCCAGAGCACGAAGTACTTTCCGGCACGGATCCAGTCGATCTGGCTCATCCTGTCGCTCCCCCTGAATGCCGATGACACGCACCTTCTTCCAAGCCTTCTGACGACACCGCCCTCAATTCAGGTCTCCCGCAATTGTAGGTCCACAACATGGATCAGCCTCCAAGCGCCCAACGCGCATAGGCACCGCCAAACGCGCCGAATTGCGCAAGAAAAGCCACGATCACGACCCAAGCGATAGATGTTGGAAGGAAAACCTTCCATCCCAGCCGCATCAGCTGATCATAGCGATAGCGCGGCACAATGGCCTTCACCATTGCGAACACGAAGAAGAAAAAGGCCATCTTCGCCACCATCCAAAGTGGGCCATCGGACAACCCAGGGATTGGCGAAAGCCAACCACCGAAGAACAGAAGGCTCGTCAGGGCGCACATCAGGAAGATGGTGATATACTCCCCGGCCATAAACAGCAGGAAGGGAGTCGACGAGTATTCGACCTGATAACCCGCCACAAGCTCCGATTCCGCTTCGGGCAGGTCAAACGGCGGACGGTTGGTCTCCGCCAGGGCGCTGACGAAGAAAAGCACGACCATCGGCAGATGCGGCAGCCAGTACCAACTGAACAATCCGTAGGCACCGTCCTGGGCCCGCACGATGTCGCCGAAATTGAGCGAGCCCGTGGAAATGATGACGCCGATTATGATGAATCCTATGGAGACTTCATAGCTGATCATCTGCGCCGCGG
Organism: Paracoccaceae bacterium; assembly: GCA_965203605.1. GTDB lineage: Bacteria > Pseudomonadota > Alphaproteobacteria > Rhodobacterales > Rhodobacteraceae > JAPOUP01. Next base: position 2,808,744 of record OZ241902.1, read on the forward strand.
ATCTGAGTGACCCCAGGAAAGGGTACTTCGAGTTCGACGCCCAGCCTCCCATAATCACCCCGTAAACCTCCAGGGACGAGATCGCGAAGACATACAGGACGGCGACGTTGATGTTGGCCAACACCCAGGTGTCATTGAATGGAATTACAGCCCAGGCAACCAGCGCGAGGACGAAGGAAATCAGCGGCGCGAGCAGGAACACCGCCCTATCCGCTCCCGCCGGGACAACAACTTCCTTAACGACATATTTCAGTGCGTCGGCCACCGACTGCAGTAGCCCATATGCCCCTACAACGTTCGGTCCACGGCGCATCTGGACTGCGGCCCAGATCTTTCGGTCGCCATAAACGAGAAACAGCAGCGAAACCATCACGAAGCCGATCATGAGCAAGCACTGCGCAGTGATGATCACCGCAATGCCTAAACCGGATGAAAGGAAGTCAGCCATGGCTCCTCATACGGTCGGCGCTCCTAAATCCGCTATAGCAGCGTCCCGACCCTGCAAAACACCCGATAGCTTGCTGTAAACCGCATCCACACTCGGAATGCCAGCCTCAGGCAACAGAATTTTGGGTGCGGACCGTGACAGGACGCGTTCCTTCGGGAAACGGCTGGTCAGCTCTTGATCGCCGGCCTTTGGTGTGCCGTCAGCATGGAAATAGGTCATGCCCACCTACTCTGCTGCGACGGAGACTTCTGCCCTGACGCGGGAATTGGCCGACAGCTCAGCCATGAGTGTCGAAGCGCGGGCAATTGGATTCGTCATATAGAAATCCCCTATCACGTTGCCGAAATCCCCATTGCCCAACGGTCCCGGCGGGATCGGCTTCCACTGGTTTTCCGGAACCCGATCGACGTCCGCCAATACCGGCACCTCTTCAATGAGGGTCCGGCGCAGCTGCGCCAGTGAATCGTATGGCAGTGCGTCGCCGATAACGGCGCTGACCGCCCGCAGAATCGCCCAGTTTTCCTTCGCGTCACCAGGCGGGTGGCTCGCTCGCAATGCCAACTGCGGACGACCTTCGGTGTTGACGAACAATCCGTTCTCTTCGGTATAGGCGGCGGAAGGCAGGATGATATCGGCCCGATGGGCACCCCTGTCGCCATGACTGCCCTGATAGATGACGATCGGCCCGGCGGGAATGTCGGTCTCGTCCGCTCCCAGACTGTAGACCGCATCCGCCCCATCGAGGGCAGCGGCAACGCCGCCTTCGGTTGCGCAACCCACGTCCAATGCGCCAACCCGGGCCGCTGCGGTATGCAGGACCAGCATGCCGGCTGACGATGCCTCGGCAATTTTCATGACGTGACCCAACACAGCCGCACCGTCGGTTCCGGTCAGCGCTCCCTGGCCGACAATGACCATATCCGGCATCGGCGACCCACCGGATCCTGCCTCCTCCGCCAACCTTGCCAAGGAGTCGCGCCCGCGACCGATCTGGGCGTAGCCATAGGTCAGATCGACCGCCTGTCCGATCAGCGATATGTCCGCACCCGAAAGCCACGCCTTGCGAATCCGCGCGTTGAGAACTGGAGCCTCATCTCTTGGGTTGGTGCCGACAAGCAGGATCGATCGAGCCGTGTCGATGTCCGCGATGGCAGCCGTGCCGACATAGGCCGACCGGTTTCCCGCAGGCAGCTTCGTCCCATCGATGCGGCACTCGACAGATCCTCCGTCGCGCTCGATCATCCCTTTCAGCGCAAAGGATGCCTCGACTGGAGCCAGGTCACCAACCAACCCGGCAACCTTGCCACCCTTCATGGCATCCGCCGCCCTCGCCAGGGCGTCTGGCCATGACGTTGACGTGAGTCTTCCGTTCTCGCGCACATACGGTTGATCCAGGCGCTGCCGACGCAGGCCGTCCCAGACAAAGCGCGTTTTGTCGGAAATCCATTCCTCGTTTACGCCGTCATTGTTGCGCGGCAGAAAACGCATCACCTCGCGTCCCCTGCAATCCACCCGGATATTCGAGCCGAGCGCGTCCATAACGTCGATCGTTTCGGTTTTGGCAAGTTCCCATGGCCGGGCCGTGAATGCGTAGGGCTTACTGGTCAGTGCACCCACCGGGCAGAGATCGATGATGTTTCCCTGAAGGTTTGAATTGAGTGTCGCGCCAAGATAGGATGTTATTTCGGCGTCCTCGCCGCGACCTGTCTGTCCCATCTGGGAGATTCCCGCGACTTCAGTGGTGAAGCGCACGCAACGAGTGCAGGAGATGCAACGCGTCATGTGGGTTTCAACCAGCGGCCCGAGATTCAGGTCGTCAACGGCGCGTTTCGGCTCACGGAACCGGCTAAAGTCAACTCCGTATGCCATGGCCTGATCCTGCAGATCACACTCGCCGCCCTGATCGCAGATCGGGCAGTCAAGAGGATGGTTGATCAGCAGGAACTCCATCACACCCTCACGTGCCTTCCTGACCATCGGAGACCTGGTTCTGACCTGTGGAGGCTGGCCGTCCGGTCCCGGCCGAAGATCCCTCACCTGCATCGCGCAGCTGGCAGCCGGTTTCATCGGACCGCCGACAACCTCGACAAGACACATCCTGCAGTTTCCAGCGATGGAAAGCCGCTCGTGATAGCAGAAGCGCGGCACCTCAATTCCGGCCTGTTCACAGGCCTGGATCAGGGTCATTGCGCCGTCAACCGCGATTTCCTGGCCGTCGATATTGATGGTCCGCAAGTCACTCATAGCGGGTCCTGTAGATCATGGGCGCACCGATGCTGTATGGTCTAGTCGTCTATTTCGCTCGCAGAATCCAGCCCGTAAGCGAGTTTTTGTCAATTTCCTCGTGGCCAAGGCGACAGTAGCTGTCAACGTCACCCTCCCTCACGCCATGCTCTTCCAGATATTCGTCGCGCAGACGAGCCAGCCGCTCCTTCGCCTCCGGGCTGCTGCGCATCCGATCGAAGTCCTCTGAACTGTAGCCAAGGGAACGTGCGTACCTTCTCAGCTCGCCAAGGCGGTATAGTACCCGCATCATCCGGGAAGAGACTGTCGGGCAGTTCTTTCGAATCGCGTCACCAACGGCTGCGGCCAGGAATTCCTTCTGTATCCGCGGGTTGTCCTGCAACGGCGGTAGGTCAGCTGCGCAGACCACTCCGACCGAAACGGAAAGCGATACGACTCCACTCTTCAGAACAACGCCAAACCGCATCTTCAGCCTCGTTCGGACAGGCCGGAATACCGCGTGCCTCCCGGCGGGTTTCACAGGATCAGGTCGCCTGCGCATGGTCCATCCTGTACAAACCAGACCAGAAGCGTTTCCCAACCTGGGTTTCACCCACAGCCACCCGATCATCCGAAACGATCAGCGCTGGGTGCACCTTCCCGCCAAGGTCACCGAGTCGTCATCCACCGTCAATTCCTCAGTTGGCTGGTCGGGGCCAAGTGTCCATAGGATATCCGAACCGCCATAGGTCTCGAGACAGTAGGTCGTCGCCTTGTAGTGCGCCGACGCCAATGCCTGTTCGGAAACCGCCGCGAATGGACTGACCGTCACGGTGAAGTCCCGTCTGTCCTTCCCCCTGTCGAGCGAGGCGCGGATCCGAACCCTGCGGACCTCCACGAGACCTGGTTCAGAGCTTTCGCCACGGACCTCGACAGTTTCCTTACCGCCCCGAAACAACCCGCACGAAGAAACTGCTGCGACAGCAAGTGCCAGGCACAATATCCGCGTCAGGATCATCGGCGCGCCCTCCAACCCTCGCCACACCTCAGTTCCCTGCAGGTGGCTCCATGACCAGCAACACACCGATCAAGAGTGCAACTTCGCTGGGTCAAGCCATGTTCTCCCGATTTCCGGACATCCTCAAGGCCTGATGCCTTTCCGAACGGGAATGCGCAAGTCCCGGGATTCGGTCCTGCTGGACCTGTCTGTCCGGACATGGTGCATTTCCGCCTCCCGCGCCGAAATCCCGCTTTACCCCTTACTCCGCCGCCACAGCGGTCAGGCCACCCGTTCGCCGCGAACGTATGCGATCCTCGATCTCGTCGCGGAAGTTTCGAATCAGCCCTTGTACAGGCCAGGCCGCGGCGTCGCCCAAGGCACAGATCGTATGTCCCTCGACCTGCCTGGTGACATCCAGAAGCATGTCTATCTCCTCAATCCCGGCTTCACCCCTGACAAATCTATCCATAACCCGCATCATCCAGCCCGTTCCCTCTCTGCAGGGTGTGCACTGGCCGCAGCTTTCGTGCTTGTAGAACTTCGACAACCGCCAGATCGCCTTGATGACGTCGGTCGACCGGTCCATTACGATCACAGCGGCGGTTCCCAGCGAAGACCCGACCTCTCGAAGGGCGTCGAAATCCATGACCGCGTCACGCATGTCCTCCCCCCGCACACAGGGAACGGAGGCACCGCCGGGAATCACCGCCTTGAGATTGCTCCATCCGCCCCGAACGCCCCCGCAATGCCTTTCGATCAGTTCCTCGAAGGTAATCGACATGGCGTCCTCAACGACGCAGGGACTGTTCACGTGCCCGCTGACAGCGTAGATCTTGGTGCCGGTGTTATTGGGTCGTCCAAAGGACGCGAACCACTCGGCACCGCGCCTGAGGACCGTGGGGACGACCGCAATTGATTCCACGTTGTTCACAGTGGTTGGGCAGCCATAAAGCCCTGCCCCGGCGGGGAATGGTGGTTTCATCCGCGGCATTCCCTTCTTGCCTTCGAGGCTTTCCAGAAGCGCGGTTTCCTCACCGCAGATATAGGCACCTGCACCGTGATGGAGGAACAGGTCGAAATCCCATCCCGAACCTGCGGCGTCCCGTCCGAGTAGCCCGGCATCATAGGCTTCGTCGATGGCGGTCTGCAGGGCCTCTCGCTCGCGAATGTACTCGCCGCGTATGTAGATGTAGCAGATATGTGCGCCGACCGCGAATGAGGACAGAAGGCAGCCTTCGACCAGCGTGTGCGGATCGTGGCGCATGATTTCGCGGTCCTTGCAGGTGCCCGGCTCCGATTCGTCCGCATTGACCACAAGATAGGCCGGGCGCCCGTCCGACTCCCTTGGCATGAAGGACCATTTCAGTCCTGTCGGAAACCCCGCGCCTCCCCTTCCACGCAGGCCGGATGCCTTCATCGTGTCCACGATCCAGTCACGACCCTTCACGATGAGCCCGGCTGTGCCATCCCAATGGCCACGCTGCTTCGCGCCAGCCAGCGTGCGATCCTGCATCCCGTAAAGATTGGTGAATATCCGGTCGCTGTCACCCAGCATGGCCTACTCCTAGCTGCTCCGGCGCTTCCGCCAGATCCGATACGTCACCAACATAGCCCAAAGAAACGCCGCGAGCGCCGCAAGATCGAAGAGAAAGGCATACCTTGCCTCCCATCCAAGTTCCCGGCCCAGCCATTGTGCGCCCACCCAGATCAGCATGGCCGCCGCAATGACCAATGCGGCCTGCCGCCCCTGCCGCGCCAGCGTTCGGTCCTCGCCATTTGGTTTGTCTGGCACTGCCATGCCGTTCTCAGTCGCTCCCATTTCCCTTGAGCCAAGGCGTGACCAATGGCGCTTCCCCTCCATCGATCCGCTTCAGGGTATCTCCAGCATCAACCGCCAATTGCACACTCGCATTGCAAGCCGTCCGGCCTTCGTTCCCGTTGCCATTCAGGCTCGTCAGACCCTGTTCCGGTTCCGACGCGAACCGTCCATTCTGCGGCCCCGGTGTTGGCACATCTCCCGCAGTGATCGCGTCGATGATTTCGCCCAGTCGCTCGGCGGTCAGATCCTCGAAATAGTCCTTGCCGATCTGTGCCATTGGCGCGTTTGCGCAGGCACCAAGGCACTCAACCTCTTCCCACGAGAGCCTGCCATCCTCGGAAAGCGTGTGCGGGCGGTCCGCGATCCGCTCCCGACAGACCGCAACCAGATCCTCAGCACCGCAGATCATGCAGGATGTTGTTCCACAGATCTGGATGTGTGCGGCGCTGCCAACCGGACGCAACTGAAACATAAAATAGAATGTCGCGACTTCCAGCGCCCGGATCCGCGGCAGGTCCAGCATGTCCGCGACATGCTCGATCGCCGCGCGCGAGAGCCAGCCTTCCTGCTCCTGAGCCCGCCAGAGCAGTGGAACTATCGCACTTGCCTGCCGACCTTCAGGATACTTGGTGACCTGCGCCTCCGCCCAAGCAAGATTTGCTGGAGTGAACGCGAAACTTTCGGGCTGTTCGTGGTGTAGGCGCCGCAGCATCAGCAGTCATCCTTCGCCAGGCCAGCGCCTTGCGCCCCTGATCTGCCGACGACCGCATTGCCCGGAAGACCGGGGGCAGCCGGGCAGCGTCCAACGAAGCGGAACCTGAAGAATGACGTCACCGATCGATCTCCCCGAACACCACATCCATTGTTCCGATAATCGCGGCCACATCGGCCAACTGGTGACCACCGGCCACATGATCCATCGCCTGCAGGTGCAGAAAGCCAGGGGCCCGTATCTTGGCTCGGTAAGGGCGGTTTGTGCCGTCCGCCACCAGATAGACGCCGAATTCCCCTTTTGGTGCCTCCACGGCGGCGTAGATCTCGCCTTCGGGAATGTGAAAGCCCTCGGTATAGAGCTTGAAATGGTGGATGAGCGCCTCCATCGAAGACTTCATCTCGCCACGTGGCGGCGGCGTCAGTTTCCCTCGGGCCAGCACGTCGCCCCTTTCGGTCCGTAGCTTTTCGCAGGCCTGTTTGATGATCTTCAGCGACTCGCGCATTTCCTGCATCCGAACAAGGTATCGGTCGTAGCAGTCACCGTGCTGTCCCACCGGAATGCCGAAATCAAACTCATTGTAGCATTCATAGGGCTGCGATCTTCGAAGGTCCCAGGCCAGGCCGCTCCCACGAACCATGACGCCTGAGAAACCCCAATCCAGAACGTCCTGCTCGCTGACCACACCGATGTCGGCATTGCGCTGCTTGAAAATCCGGTTTTCGGTCAGCAGTCCATCGATATCCCTGATGACCTTGGGAAACTCATCGGCCCATCGGTCGATATCGTCGAGCAGCCCCTCTGGCAGATCCTGATGCACACCACCTGGACGGAAATATGCCGCGTGCAGTCGGGCACCACAGGCCCGCTCATAGAACACCATCAGTTTCTCGCGTTCTTCGAAACCCCATAGCGGGGGCGTGAGAGCGCCGACATCCATGGCCTGGGTCGTGACATTGAGGAGGTGGTTCAGGATGCGGCCGATTTCCGAATAGAGCACCCGGATCAAGGAAGCGCGGCGCGGGATTTCCGTGCCTGTCAGCCTTTCGATGGCCAGGCACCAGGCGTGTTCCTGGTTCATCGGCGCCACGTAGTCCAGCCTGTCGAAATACGGAAGGTTCTGCAGATAGGTACGCGACTCCATCAGTTTCTCGGTTCCGCGATGCAGCAGGCCGATATGCGGGTCGCAGCGTTCAACGATCTCGCCATCCAGTTCCAGGACCAGTCGCAGCACGCCATGCGCTGCCGGATGCTGTGGTCCGAAATTGATGTTGAAATTCCGGATCCTCTGTTCGCCAGTCAGTGCGTCGTCGAAATTTCCGTCCATCACCCGGCACTCCCGCAGCCTGCGTACCTTATGCACCACTCCGTGATCGGGACATTGTTCCGACCGGAGCCCTGTCCTGAAGCCCCGTCCCCACAGGCGGGATGCAGTCTGGCCTTCCTATCCACACCCTTAGCCACCGGCACCATCCCTGCCTTCATCGGGAAGGATGTACTCAGCGCCTTCCCAAGGCGACATGAAGTCAAACTGACGGTATTCCTGTGTGAGCTTCACCGGTTCATAGACCACCCGCTTGAGGGTGTCGTCAAAGCGCACCTCGGTATAGCCGGTGGTGGGAAAGTCCTTTCTCAGCGGATGTCCCCTGAACCCATAGTCGGTCAGGATACGACGCAGGTCGGGATGTCCGGTGAACATTATGCCGAACATATCGTAGACCTCGCGTTCGAACCAGTTTGCGGCGGGGAACACATCGGTGATTGAGGCGAGCATGTCGTTCTCCCGGATTGCACACTTCGCTCTCAGGCGGTGGTTCCGGTACATGCTGAGGAAGTGGTAGACGACATCGAATCGGGTGTCTCGGCCGGGATGATCAACCGCGGTTATGTCGATCAGGGTGGAAAACCTGCAGTTCATATCGGATTTCAGGAATTCGGCGAAGGCCACAACCGACGTTGGTGCGAACTCGATGTTCAACTCACCGAATTCCACGCTCCAGCCCAGCACGCAATCGGGCCGCACCCGCTCGATATGTGCGCCCAGTTCGTTGAGTTCGTCAGGCATCTGATCCCGCCGTCAAGAGTTCATGCGCCTATCGCACAATGGTTCCGGTACGCCGGATCTTGCGCTGGAGCTGCAGCAGCCCGTACAGCAGCGCTTCCGCCGTCGGGGGGCATCCCGGGACATAGACATCGACGGGCACGATCCGGTCGCATCCGCGCACGACCGAGTAGCTGTAATGGTAGTATCCACCACCATTCGCACAGGACCCCATCGAAACCACGTAGCGTGGTTCGGGCATCTGATCGTAGACCTTTCGCAGTGCCGGCGCCATCTTGTTTGTGAGTGTGCCTGCGACGATCATGAGGTCCGACTGCCTGGGAGACGCCCTCGGCGCGGTCCCGAACCGTTCCATATCATAGCGCGGCATTGCGGTATGCATCATCTCGACCGCGCAGCAGGCAAGACCGAAGGTCATCCAATGCAGGCTGCCGGTTCGCGCCCAGTTGATCACGTCCTCGACCGAAGTCAGCAGAAATCCCCTATCCTGCAATTCCCGATTGACCAACGGGACGGCGGTCTCGCGGTCGCCCGCCGCCGTGTTCGGCCCTGTCATCACTCCCATTCCAGCGCTCCTTTCTTCCACTCATAGGCGAATCCGATGGTAAGGACCGCCAGGAATACCATCATTGACCAGAAGCCTACCGGTCCAACGTCCTTGAACGCCACCGCCCAGGGAAAGAGGAACGCGACCTCAAGGTCGAATATGATGAAGAGAATGGCAACGAGGTAGAAGCGGACATCGAACTTCATTCTCGCGTCGTCGAACGCATTGAATCCGCATTCGTAAGCAGAGACCTTCTCGGGATCCGGATTGCGGACGGCCAGAACGGCCGCGGCAGCGATCAGGACAAGACCCAAACCTACGGCGAGTGCAAGAAAAACCAGAATCGGGAGATAGTCGGAAGCGATCGATTCCAAAGCGTTCTCCTTATACGGCGCAGGCTGCGCATACTTCTGCTGAGAAGATCAATATCCCCAGCGCTACAAAGGGTCAACCTCTGGAGGTCCCCGCTCGCGGAAATGGCCGGTATTGCACTTAGGAATGGAAGTGGGGTAAATGACATTGAAGTGCGGCAGGACGAGTTTCGCCAATTGTGCCGGAGCTATCTGCGGCTCTACACTCTCATCGCACAGGTGGTGCGTCTCGATGATATAAGTCTGGATAGGATGCACGAATATCTTGACTGGCTGGTTCGGATGCTTCCCAACCGGCAGGTGCCGCTGGAAATCGCGGTCACCAATGACATGCTGAGCCTACGGAAGTTCAGGACCGAAGAAAGGGAGCGCGGCAACGCATCGACGTCACCGGGCGGGCAAGACTCGGTCACGGCGATCGAGGAGTTTGGCGCCAGGCCCTATTCCGAAGACGAGCAGGGGGAACTGTCGGAAATTCATGAGAGCCTTCAACAAGCGCCCTGGCACGGATTTCACGGAAGGCGACATGATCCGGATCCAGCGGGTCAATCTTGACATCCTGGACGATCATGTGGCCGAAATGCTGCGCAATGACCCGCCTGATGTCGTATTCAACGCTCATTCGCAAGCGTTCTTCAAAGGGCTGTTCGGATGTTCCAGCGGGAAACCGAGATACGCAACATCATCATGCAGGACGGGGAGGCCCGGGAGTAAAGCCAAAATGCATTTCTTCAACAGAGCGATGAGGGAAGCGAGACGGATGGCCGAAGGGCAACAACAGTGAACGTCAGAATTGCCAATAAACACAAAAATGCCAGAATTTGGCAAAGCACCGAATGGTTGGTCGGTTCACCCATTAGGAGCCTACAGGATCGTATCAACGGAGCCAAGTCCAGAGTGTTGTTACGATGAGAAGATATAGGAAATACAACCCGAAGCGCCGCCTCGCCAGTCCCGGAACGCATACTGAGCAGCAACTGGCCAAACTCTCTCGGGCCGTGAGATACTCGGGTAATCCGGAACATAAGCGTAGTCCGGGTGACTTTGGCCTGACACCACCGGCGCAACCTCGCCGGGGCAAGAGCTTGTGCGACACAGTGGGGATATTCACGCGCACCGATGCCATCAATTACATTCGTCTGGGCCTCGAACGAGGCGCGGTGAGTGAACAATTTGTCGATGACTGGCCAAAGATTGTATGGGCCGTGACCGAAGACGGCGTGCCGTTGGAAGCGCAACGGGATGGGACGGGAAGCTATCACGGCTATCCAATGCCACAGGAGGATCCTATGGCCGCCGAGATATTGAGGTTTTGGACCCGGAATGGCTGACTTTCGTTTTGACTTTGAATGGGTTTCGTATCCCGACGATGACCTGAAAGTCGGCGAAACCACGGCACAACTCGAAATCCATGTCGACGGTCTCTGTCTCACGCGCAATGAAGACGCATGGTCCAGAACTGTCCGGGAGTATGTGATTGTGTCTTTGTACCCGTTGGCAATGTGGTTCGCATCGTCTTGGTGGCGGCTCAATCATGAAATTCTACCCTCTGATGCTAGAATGTGCCTGGCGCATGACTGGCGAATGAGCCACGAACTGGCTGCCGCCAACATGGGCTTTGTCTGGCCGAACCTCATACTGGCCCCTGATCTGGATGAAATGCGTATTTGGGCTCAAGCATCACAGGCCCGTGGGCAAACCCCCGTAAAGTATCTGCATGGGTTAAGCCGTTCGCGAACTGTTCCGAGGGAGAGATTTGTTCACGAGGTATCTTCGTTTATCAACCATGTCGTCGCACGCCTTCATGAATCAGGGCTGCACGATTCCGAACTTGCCCAACTCTGGACGCTTATCTTGGAAGACCAGACGAACCCGGGTGAGTGCCAAAAAAGACGGATCGAAGCCGAACTTGGCTTTGATCCAGAAGAAGGCCCTGCTGCCTTGATCAGGCAAGCGATATCGCTGGAAGAAATGGTCGGGTCGGCATCCTTCTCCGAACTCGCCGGAGCATATGCGGGAAGCAAGGGAAACCGGATAGAGGCAATGAGTGAGTTGATTGCTTCAAACGGGATCGTTGGGAAGCCCGATATACCGATTATGGATTTCGATCAGCCCGTTCGCAAACCGTGGAAGCGCGCCGTGTCGGCCGCGCATGAACTGAGACAGCAGATTGGTGAACCCGGTGGAGCACTCTCCAACGATGTTCTCTATAATCTGCTTGGCCTGTCGAAGCGGGATGTTGAGAACTGGTGCCCCTCGGGAAGGACAAAGGCTTCCGTCGCGGAGGCCGCTGAAAGACAGAACGTGAAATTCATCCCACGGAAAAAGCATCCGGTCTCTGGGCGGTTTGAACTGGCAAGGTTCATAGCAGACTATGCCCGATCGAGAAAACTTGATCCCAAATCCTGGTTGGTGACGGCGGACCTGTCGACCGCAAGGCAGAAATTTCAGCGCGCCTTTGCCGCAGAGTTCCTGTGCCCCATCTCATCTCTGGTTGAATTCCTTGATGGCGACTTCTCTGAATCAGCCCTTGAGGATGCGGCAGATCACTTTGCCGTCAGCGAACAGACCATCGAAGCATTGCTCATGAACAACGGGTACTTTTCGCGTCCCTCTCTGGAAGCGGATATGCCATATGATCTGGCTTGGGACAGGTCGAGCCATAAACTTATCGACTCCTTCAGCAATCCATGATTCCCTGGCCACACTTCCATTCCGAAGTGTGACACCAGCCATTTCGGCATCCGGCCTCCAGGGGACCGGATCGGGTAGTCTGGCGGGTGGAAGACATATACCTGTCATGACAGCACGTTCCCAATCACATTGAGTTGGCCGCCTCGTCACTACGACGTTTTGATCTTCATCCGGATATCTGACGCGCGATGATGGCCCAAGGACCTGCTAACCGAATGCCATTGCCTGACGGCCTCGGTCAGCAGTGCCATGCTGGGAGCCGGTCAACCGGCCAAGCGACCTTCCCGTCAGTTCTCGCATGAACCCGGCCGCCAACAAGCAGCCAGATGGCGACGCCGATTTCCGCCAGCGAAAATCGACCGGGAGGCGTTCCTGTGCAAGGCGCGCAAGGCTCAAACAAGGCACTTCAAGCGTCCCGTCAAGAGAATCACCTCCGTGAACGACCACTTGGCACGGCGACCGTTCAGTCATTCTCTTTCCGATACACCTTATCACCTGCTAGAAACAAAATTCACCAGACGGGAACAAAATTCATGTCAACCGGGCAACAGGGACAGTTTTCGGGGCCAAGGAACGTCTTTCTGGAGCGTCGCCTGCCGGAGACCGCAACTCTAGCTGGTTACAGCGCACTGATCGATGCATATGACCTGACAGTTCCATTGCCCTGTAAGCTGTCCGCAACGGGAAGCCACCACCGTATTTTCGAAGACGATGCCTGGCGCATCATGACACCGCGTCACGCCCCCAACGCAGACATCGATGGCCATCTCACCTTCGCACTCAAATACGAAGGGCTTGATCTGGCCGTTCTCAAAAGACTGTTCGAAGCCACAGGCCCTGACGCAATGGCAGAGATCGTTCGAAAGAGGCCGACAGGCAACTACGCAAGACGCATCTGGTTTCTGTGCGAATGGCTTACTGGTGAGTTGCTGGACCTGCCCGATGCGAAAGGCGGTCGTTATGTTGCAGTTGTTGATCCAGAGCTTCAATTCGCCACAGAGGGAGAGAACGCTCCACGGTATCGCGTGAAGAACAACCTACCGGGAACAAGAGATTTCTGCCCGCTGGTCTTCCGCACACCAAGGCTTGAAAAGTTCATGGAAATGGACCTCCCGGAACGCGCCCGCGCTGCTGTCGCCGATGTGCCGCGTGATCTGCTCGCGCGAACGGCCGCGTTCCTTCTGCTGAAGGACTCACGCTCAAGCTACGCCATCGAAGGCGAACGGCCGCCTCAGGACCGCATTCAGCGCTGGGGCCGGGTCATCGGGGAAGCTGGCCGCCAGCCGCTTGACCGACATGAACTGTTGCGGCTGCAACGGATCGTCGTTGGCGATGCGCGCTTCATCAGGCTTGGCTTCCGCGAAGAAGGCGGCTTTGTCGGTGAGCATGACCGCGCGACAGGCATGCCCTTACCTGACCATATCAGTGCGCGGCATGAAGACCTGCCTTCTCTGATCGACGGCATGATCGCGTTCGGCCGGAGCGTGTCGCGACTCTCGGACCCAGTAGTGGCTGCCGCGATCCTCGCATTCGGCTTTGTCTACATTCATCCATTCGAGGACGGAAACGGCCGACTGCACCGCTACCTCATCCATCATGTTCTTGCGGAATGCGGTTTCAACCCGCCCGGCGTGGTCTTTCCTGTCTCCGCAGCGATCCTTGAGCGCATCGAAGATTACAGAACGGTCCTTGAATGCCATTCGGCGCGACTCCTGCCACTGATCACGTGGGAGCCGACGGACAGGTTCAACGTCCGGGCCTTGAATGACACGGCTGATTTCTACCGATTCTTTGATGCGACACCGCACGCGGAATTCCTCTACTCGTGCGTTCAGAAGACAATCGACGTGGATCTTCCATCCGAGACCGCTTTTCTGCGTAACTACGATGCGTTCCGCAGCCAGGTCGAATCCATTGTCGAAATGCCCGAGCGCACAATGGATCTGTTGTTCCGTTTCCTGCGGCAGAATAGGGGCACCCTTTCACTTCGTGCCAGAGCGAATGAGTTCCGGGCATTGACCGACGGTGAAGCGGCGCGGATCGAACGTGCCTATGCAGAAACCATGGGTTCTGACGATGTAGCGTACGTTGCATCTGTCGCGAATCACGATTGAGAGCCGTCGTGACTTGCCAAGCTTGATGCGGCCTGCGCCGGAAGAGTCGTTGTGGTGGGCGAGAACAGGGGAAAGGCGCAGGCTTCATGTGTCGTGCCTGTCTTCCACCTCCGGCCGTTTGGAGGGAAGGGACAGCCGTTCGCTCAAGATCTTTCGTCGTGAAGTCTTTGGGAACTGCATATGAAAGAGATTCGCATATCCACGTGCGCACGATTCGCGTACATACGCATCGGCGTCACCGGAACGGCTACATTCCCAAGCGGATGTTACGCCGTTGGATAGCCCGCAGACCTTGAACGCATTCGCCAAGCGCCCCTGGAGTCTGATTGGAATTGGACCGGCGGCGTCGAACGGTTTGCCGACTTCCGGGCGCAACAGGTATGGAAGTTTCATACCTGCAGGTATTCCGTTGCAGAGAACCGTTCTGATGCAAAGTGCCTCTACGTAGCTGCTGCCCGCGGCGACCGCCCCATTCAGGACTGCCAAATGGACAATCCGAATCAGCGACCTTTCATCGGAAGAATCCAAATGATGTAGCCAGGAAATTGCCCTTGCCCGCTGAATTACCGAGCCAAATCGGCCGCGTAAGCCATGGCCCGACGTTCAGAAGTGAATCTCACCAACATCCGTGACCACCGCGTCCAAGGGCTGATCCGTTGTTTCCGTAGGAAGACACTCCACTTCCTGTACCGAATATGCGAAACCTATAGCCTGGATAGGACGGGTGCAGCGAAGCCTCTCAAGAGTCCGATCATAGAATCCTCCGCCATAGCCCAGGCGATAACCTCGCCTGTCAAACGCCACTAAAGGAACGATCAACACATGGGGTTCCACCACTTCCGACTTGACTGGAACCGGAGCACCATATGGTCCCTCGACCATCTCGCAACCTGATGCCCAGCGATGGAATTCCAATGGCAGGCCCGCACCGCAAACCACCGGGACACAGACTTCGCCATCCCACTCCGCCATCACGGGAAGTGGATCAATCTCCGTCCGTATCGGTACATATCCTGCAAGCGCCCGACCATGCCAGGGCGCCAGCGTACTTTCCAGAACCTGCTGGGCAAGCCTATCCAGTCCGGTCCCATGTACGTCGCCGCGGCGCGTGAAAGCCGCCTGACGCACTTCGGCCTTCGTTAGGCTCATATCAGCACCGCGGCTGCGATTCCTAGGAATGCGAAGAACCCGACGACATCCGTGACCGTCGTAACGAATGCACCGGAGGCCAGGGCCGGATCGACGCGGATCCGTTCCAGAACAACCGGAATTACAGTGCCCGCCAGACCCGCGACAACAAGGTTGATCACCATCGCCGCCGCGGCCACTGCAGCAAGCATTGGAGAGCCGAACCAGAGCAGCCCCACGCCGCCCATCACCGCCGCAAAGAGAAGCCCGTTCACCGCGCCCACCAACACCTCACGCCGGACAATCCGCCATAGGTTCGAACCCGTCAGGTCCTTCGTAGCGATCGCACGGACTGCCACTGTGAGGGACTGAGTGCCCGCGTTGCCACCCATCGAGGCGATTATCGGCATGAGTATCGCCAGCGCCACTACCCTGGAGATCGTATCCTCATATATTGCGATGACAGCCGATGCGAGAACCGCGGTCATCAGGTTTACGGCAAGCCAGGGAAACCGTCGGCGGATGGTGGTCAACAGCCGGTCCGCGAGGCTTGACTCGTCGCTCACCCCGGCAAGACGCAGGATGTCCTCCTCCGCCTCCTTGTCAAGAACCCCCATAGCGTCATCAATGGTGATGACCCCCACAAGCCGCCCGTACCGATCGACAACCGGGGCGGAGATCAGATGGTACTGGTTGAATGCATAGGCGACCTCAGCTTCATCTTCTTTCGTCTCAATCGTGTGGAAGCTGTCTGCCTCGATGTCCCTGAGCCTCTCCCCACGCGGATGTCCCAGAATTTTGCCCAAAGCGACATGGCCGGTTGGCCTGAATTTCGGATCGACAAGAATCATGTGGTAGAAATCTTCGGGCAAATCCTGACGGGTCCGCAGATGATCAATGGCGTCGCCTACCGTCCAGTGCCCAGGGGCGGTTACCAGTTCCCTCTGCATCAGCCGACCAGCCGAGAATTCCGGATAGGCCAACGCCTGCTCAACCGCCGCCCGGCGGGAGTCCTTAAGGGCATCCAACAGAGTTGTCTGCAGCGGCGTGTCGAGATCCTCCAGAATATCGACGAGATCATCGCTTTCCAGTTCACGAACCGCTTCGGAAAGGACTTCGGGCTCCAGCGCCTCGATCACCTCCGTCCGGACCGCGTCATCGATTTCTGACAGGATTTCCCCATCGAATTCGGCACCGAGGGCCTCAAGAATCGTCTGCCGGGCCCTGGGGTCGACCTGTTCCAGAAGATCAGCGATGTCGGCGGGATGCAGATGTTCCAGGAGACTGGCGACCTGCGCCGCAGTTCCCGCCTCGGCCGCCTCCTGGACCGCCTGAACCGTTGTCTTGTCCAGTTCGTAGCGATCTTCCTCGATCAGGCTGTCATCGGCCATGCCTGTCTCCTCTGGCATTCCGGGATGAATCGTGTTGCTCTTTCATCAGAATCCAGATGCCAACGCAAATCGTGCTTTGGCTCACCATTTCCTCGAGCCCTGCTCGCAGCGAAGAAGCGATCATGACTGGAAAGACCCTCATTCTCGGACAGACTCTCGGATTTCGCGCGAATCCGTTTCGCACGGACATTGAAGATGCGACTGTCCATGATCGACGTGGAAGCGTGCTGGTCGAGAATGGCCACATTGCCGCCACCGGTCCAGCGGACAGGATGCTCGTCGACCATCCGGATGCCACTGTTACAGACGTGGGCGACGCCCTCGTCACCGCGGGATTCGTCGACGCTCATTCTCACTATCCCCAGACCGCCATCATCGCGAGTTGGGGCAAACGTCTGTTTGATTGGCTGAACACCTACACCTTTCCGGAGGAAGCCCGGTTTTGCGAAATGGATTACGCCAGCCGGATGGCGGAAAGGTACCTTGATCTGACATTGGCGAATGGGACCACAACCGTCTGTTCCTACTGTACAGTCCACCCTGAGAGTGTGGATGCGTTTTTCACCGCGGCGCGAACTCGAGGTGTTCGCGCCATCGGCGGAAAAACCTGCATGGACCGCAACGCTCCCGATGATCTGCTGGACACCCCCCAGTCGGCCTATGATGACAGCAAGACGCTGTTGAATAGGTGGCATGGAACTGAACGGCTGGGTTACGCCATTACGCCAAGATTCTCCCCTACCTCGACGCCGGAACAACTCGAGGCACTCGGTGCTCTGTGGGCCGATCATCCCGACTGCCTGATGCAAACCCATATCTCTGAACAACCCGACGAAGTCGAATGGGTTCGCGAACTGTTTCCGGAAGCTCGTGACTACCTCGACACTTATGAAGCGCATGGCCTTCTAGGTCGCGGCGGCGTCTACGGTCATGCAATTCATCTAACTTCGCGTGAACGTGACCGACTACGCGAAGTGGAAGCCGGTCTGGTTCATTGCCCCACGTCCAACATGTTCATCGGTTCGGGGCTCTTCGACATGGCGGAACTCGTATCCACAAGACACCGGGTTGGTCTCGCCACCGATACAGGCGGCGGGTCATCCTTTTCGATGTTGCGCACAATGGCAGCGGCCTATGAAATCGGGCAACTGAAGGGCAGCGCCCTGCATCCAGCGCAGTTGTACTGGCTTGCGACGGCAGGCTCGGCCCGGATCCTCAGGCTTGGCAATCTGATCGGCAACCTTGCGTCTGGACTCGAGGCGGACCTCATTGCGCTAGATCTCGCGTCCACTCCCGGGATTGCGCAGCGGGCCGCCCGGGCGGAAACCATCTGGGAGGCACTGTTTCCGACGATAATGATGGGCGATGATCGCGCTGTCAAAAAAGTATGGATCGCAGGCCAACCACTTTGATGACCCCTGTTTGACCTCTGACATCGGCGCCCAACAGCCTTGTATGCCCGTCCAAGGCGACGCCATGATCGGCGTCCCGGAGAATTGAAGCTGAACAGAGTGGGAACCGGAACGTGTCGATGCACTGTAGTTTGGCGATATCAGGACTTCAGCGCTTCCATGGCTGCGGCGTGGACGTCGGCATTCGCAGCTGCCAGCGCCTGACCACCCATATACGCCTTTCCGCCCTGCCAATCAGTCACGATACCACCCGCCGCCTCCACAACAGCTATCGGTGCCTGGATATCATATGGCTTAAGCCCAGCCTCGACGACCAGATCGATGTGACCGGCCGCGAGAAGCGCGTAAGCATAGCAGTCCAAGCCGTAGCGAGTCATGTTACACCGTGATGCCAGCCTGCGAAACGCGCTCGCCTCAGCATCGGTGCCGATCTCGGGAAAAGTGGTGAAGACCGTCGCCTCGCACAGGTGGCGAGTGGCGCGGCATCTCAGCGATACCCGACCCTGAGACCCCAACACATAGGACTCTCCAAACCCACCGACGAATCGTTCGCCGATGTAAGGCTGGTCGATAATGCCAAATTGCGGCCCACAGCTTCCACCGACCGCAATGAGAACCCCCCATGTCGGCGTACCGGAAATGAAACCCCGAGTCCCGTCGATCGGATCGATAACCCAGGTCAGCCCGCTGCTTCCTTCCACCGCTCCCTGTTCCTCGCCGAGAATTCCGTCATCGGGTCGCCGCCTGGCAAGAACACCACGCATTGCCCGTTCCGCCGCCAGGTCCGCTTCCGTCACCGGATCGAACCCGTGGGAGTCCTTGTTTTCCGCATGAAGGCTTTGTACGCGGAAATAGGGAAGGATTGCGGCCCGTGCCACATCAGCCAATTCGTGGGCTGTTTCGATCAGGGCGTTCCGCTCCGGATTTCTGAAAACCGCCATCCGCTACTGTCCCGGGTCATCCACTGTCGGCGGTAACGGGGCATGCCTCGATGGTCAAGCCGTTGGGAAGGAAGGGTCTCCGTTCAGAGATTTCGGGCAAACCGTGCCATCGCCCCAATCGCCCGGCATCCACTCCACAGGGAAGCGATCTGAACACGCGCCGGGTGCCGGTAACGGCAGGTAGCAGCGAATCATCCGATGCCATCGCCGGAGCGAAGACAGGGTGGGAGTCCAGTCTCGCCGGTCGCCCTGCAAACCAATAGCGTCCATCCTGTGCATTTCGTACCGACTCCGGCCTTGAAAAGCAGCCATCAATGCCCGATATAGGGGGCAATTGCAGTTCGCTCCCTTCAAGGGCACAGATGGAGGCAAATATGGCTAACTTTCAAGCGGCGAGAGCGGCGGTTGGTGTCCGCGCTGCCGAGATTGACGAGGGTCTTCGCGCCCATATGAACAAAGTCTACGGCACGATGTCCGTAGGTCTACTTCTCACTGCCGGCGTCGCGTGGGCAGTTGGAACAAGCGATGCACTGTTGTCGATATTCAGGGATCCTCTCACGCTCTCGCCGAACCTGCTCGGCTGGGTCGTCATGTTCCTGCCGCTGATAATGGTCTTCGCGTTCGGGGCGGCGGCAAGGCGCCTTTCCGCAGCTGGAGCCCAACTGTTCTTCTATGCATTCGCTGCGGCCATGGGACTGTCGATTTCATGGATATTCGCGGCCTTCACCGGCATCTCGATCGCACAGACGTTCCTCGTTACCTCAATCGCCTTCGCCGGACTTTCGCTTTGGGGCTACACGACGAAGAAGGATATCAGTGCCTGGGGTTCGTTCCTGATCATGGGCGTGATCGGCCTGATCGTCGCGTCACTCGTGAACATCTTCATTGGCTCCCCCGCACTTCACTTCGCGGTGTCGGTCCTGGGTGTGCTGATATTCGCCGGGCTCACGGCCTATGACACGCAGCGGATCAAGAACGACTACATTGAGCACGCACGGAATATGGATAGCGAATGGCTCGGTAAGTCCGCGATCATGGGCGCACTCAGCCTCTATCTCGACTTCATCAACCTCTTCATGTTCCTACTGCAGTTCCTGGGCAATCGCGAGTGACCTGCGCGAACGTGATTGAAAGATGCGCCGAGGGCCGACCGAAATGGTCGGCCCTATTCTGTACTGCGGAACCAAAGACCCGGAACTCACCCGTGATCTGCGGGACGCGCGGCGTGGCCCTCCGCAATCCATCCAGCCTTACGCACGCTCCACAATAGCAGGCGAATTCGCTCATCCACACAAGCGCCTGGGTCAAGTGAGATCACATGACTGTTTCAGTCGCCGGAATTTCGGCGAACAATTTGTATGGGAGGCAATCTCGGAATAACCATTGTGCGCTATAGCACTGGATGCTCTGACCCACAGGCAACGACTACGCCTTTAGCGGACCCGGGGCCATCGGTCAGATGCCATAGAATCGCACGCCGTTGTCCCGGAACAGTTTGCGGTGACCCTCCCTGCCAAGCTGTGGCCCGATCACGGAACGCAACGCGTTGACCACATCCCCATAACTCGATGCGGCCAGCAGTGCGACAGGCCAGTCCGACCCGAACATGACCCTGTCGGTTCCGAAGACGTCAAGGATATGTGTGATATAGGGCCGGAGATCCTCCGGCGTCCAGTTCAGATGATCCGCCTCGGTGACCATACCGGAGACTTTGCAATATACGTCGGGAAAACCGCGAAGCTCCGCTATCTGACTTGCCCAAGGTTCCAGACTGCCGTCGGCGATCAACGGCTTCGATAGATGGTTCATCACGGCTCTGAGCCCCGGTGTCCGCCGCACCGCCTCCACCGCATACGGAAGCTGCGGCGGCTTCGTCAGAATCTCGAAGCGCATTCCAACACTTGCCACATATGCGAGGTTCTCGAGAACCCGTGGCTTGAGGATCCAGTCATTCTCCTCGAGGTCCTGAAGCATTGGTCTGAAGGAGACGAATAGTGGGTTGCTTCGGTAATGATCCAACCGCCTGGGGAATCCGTCACTGTCCATATCCAGCCAGCCACAAACGCCTGCCACGAATTCGCAGCGTTCGGCGATGTCGAGCAGGAAGTCCGTTTCGGCCTCCGTATCCGCCGCCTGCACAAGGATTGTTCTGGTCACGCCGGCCTGGCGAAGCAGAGGTTGCAGATCGTCTGGAAGGAAGTCTTGATAAAGGATACCGGAATCCGGCGAAAGCCAGAAATAGTCGCCCCGGTCGACCTTCCAGAAGTGCTGGTGAGTATCGAGGATTGGACCAACCGTCTGAAGAGGTTTTGGGTCACTACCTTTATCCACCTGAGTTGCATGCAAGTCGTAGATCCGCTCAACCGGCACCCAAACATCGTTCTCCCGAGGCAGTGGCGCTTCCTGCCCGAAGCCCTCCGTCAAGCCGCCACGGTCGGCGACCTCCTGGCTTCGCTCCAGGACACGGGCAAAGTCCGTTCGGTCATCGAAGCCGTCCTCGACCCGCAACACTATGAACAGTCGATCTTCGGCCAGGTAGATCTTCTGGGAAATGACGCCACAAGAGGCGATCTCCCGAGTGATTTCGGGAGATACGCGTGCCTGCCATTCGCGGCATTCGCGCAGGCGGTCGGGCTGGTCCTTCAGGTTCAGGCAAAACGCAACTTCCTTCATCGGCACCTCCCAATTGATCTTCTCGGTTTCGATCCGTTCGTCCGAATGCACGAATGGCTCCAGTCAGTGCAAACGGTACGAAACGACCGTACATCCGGTCCATGATCGTGACCCAAGGCCATACCCATCAGGAAGACTCAAGACTCCTCCTGATCGCGTGCAGAGTCCAGCACGTGATCGGCTTCGTTGCCCAACCTCCAGTCCGAAATGCAACACTGAGAGATTCTCGCGACCCTGTCGTCCGGCATTGATTCGCATCACTGGAAACCGTCGTTCCGGCTACCGCCTATCCTTCCATCAATCACGCTCAGATCTCTTCATTCGATTTGTCCCTTACTGACGCATGTCTGCCAACCAAATTTCTCGAATCCATAAGCAAGCCTCGCGGGACCTATCCACGAAACCCGCAATCGAGCCGAACATGTCATCCCGTTTGCGTGGGCAGTTCCATCGCGTCGCCCACACCCAGCCTTCTTTCGCACTCCCGGCAGTCCGAATCCTTGCGTGGAATCACGTTCCGCACGGCATGCCGGAGGAAATGATGGTGCTGGTACACCGCATCGCCGCCCTCCGGCCGAAGGTCCAGGAAGTCAAACAGGAAGTCGTTCACTGCCTGTCCCGCCGCCACTGCATTGAGTGTGATCACGCTGGGATCGGGCTCCGTTACCCCGTATTCTTGGGCCTTGCGTTCGTCATCTGTCTTCGCCTCGACCGCCAACTGCGTTCCATCAATCAGCCCGTTGCACCAGAGGCACCCTTTTCCCGGCCGCAGATGTCGTACCGCGCACATAGCCTCATCAATCGAGCCGCCCTCCCCGGACCTGATCCTGGCGCCCATCTGTACGGCAGGAATCAGATACTGGTGCACCAGCGCGTTCACCACGAGCCGACTCCGCATGGAGTCCGCCGCCAGGAAGATGAAATCGCAGCCCCGCAGCTTCTTCGCGACCGAGTCCTTGGCAATGTCGCCCCGTATCGCCTCCAGCCGGATAGCCGGTCTTGCTTCCCGCAGGTGACGTACCGCAATCTGGGTCTTGAACTGCGCTGTCTCAACATCCACCGGCACCGCGCCAACGACCCGGGACAGGTTGGTGTCCTCAATGACGTCGAGATCGACCAACACCAGATGTCCGACGCCGAGGCGCGCGAGATATTCGGCGACCAGCGAGCCGACGCCGCCCAGCCCCACCACCGCCACCTTGCTTGCACCCAGCAAGGCTTGCCCGGCATTGCCGAACATGCGCACCTGCCGATCAAAGCCAGCACCCGCCTTGGTCGACCGCCGAGGGTTGGCATAGAGCCTTTTGATGGTCCGTCCGACGATTCGGTACGACCCGAGAGTCCGGCGTGTCCCATCCGGCATCCAGATGTCCGCAGCCGCCGCGCGCCGCCCAAAAACCAGTGCGCCGACCGGCACGCCCTTGCCGATGTCGCGCAGGGCGGGATAGCCCCGTTCGTGCGAGTCCATGTCGACCCTGCTGAAGCGCACGGACCTGTCGGACCCGTGATTGTGCACTGCCAAGTAGGCCATGCGCTCGTTCCGGCAACGCACGATCTGCCTGTGGATAAATGTCGGGGCCAGTGCGCGATAGCCGCATTTTCCCGAAACGTATTCCGTGCCCACGCTCGCCAGCTCCACAGCATTGACCAGCAGGCGGAGTCCGGCGCTGCACGACACGATCCCTGCCCGCAGGACGGCACCGTGCTCTTCGCCGTCGCCTGGATAGAGATGCGCCATGAGGCGATCATGATCCTCAGCCCTGATCACGACATCGCATGTCTGTTCGGTCTTCATGGCATCTTGTCCAAAAAATCCATGATCTTGAGGAACTTGGCCACCGCGGTCTGCCCGGAATTCTGCATGCGGTAGTTACGCCGCGAAATCTGGATTGCCGGCCGCTCGCAGAAAGTATGCCCTTCCGTAATCGGTGCCTCGAAAGGCCTGCCGTCCCTACGCCGCACCGCGGCGTCCATAAACACCGGATATAGGTCAGCATAGGGATACTGGGTGGGAATATGGGCCCCCATCCAAGACCACTCGGGCTCGTAGCGCGACCCAATGGCCACGCACTCGACTACAATGTGGGCCCCTCCCTCCCTGTCTTCGCTCACCGTAATCTCGGAGCAGGGAAAGGCCCGCTTCAGCTCTTCGATCGCCTCACCAACTTCCGCCTTCACGTCACGGTTCCGCATCAGCTGTTATCATCGGGTTCGATGGCCGTGAAGCTGAGATGATCGCGGATGACCACCTTGTCGTTGTCACCAATGACCTTGCCCGTGCCGTTCGGCATCTCCTGCTGGAGAACGAAGCTCTCCTTGATGCCGACGCCCTTGTTGATCGCCTCCTGTTTGATCTCCAGCCCCAACGTGGGTCCTTCGAGCATCTCGACCTCTTTGCCGTTGACCTCAATCTCGGCCACTCTCAGGTCCGTCCCAGCCTTCAAATCCTCAACCGTCGGGCTCTGTCCACCCACCTCGATTTCATTGTCGCTCATCGCCATTTCACTTGCTCCTTCGGCATAAGATTGCTAATTAGCAACAAGTAGAAATTGCGTTTCCGAATGTCAATGGCTATTTAGCATTCATGGTCAACAAATTTCAGGAGGCAAAAAGTGCCAACGACCACAGAAATATCCGTGGCTCTTTGCGGCCATTCTCCGGAGCGCATGGCATGACCCGCCGCGCCCGGTTCGACTTTCCGTCTTTCTACGCCGCACTTAGCGCGACCGTGAAGGCGCGAGGCACCACATGGAAGGCTGTGAGCGAGCAGACCGGTGTCTCCCAGACAACCTTGTCAAGGATGTCGAGTGGCCGCCAGCCCGACGCCGCGAGCCTAACCGCCCTCTCGGCTTGGTCAGGGCTCAATCCCGTAGACTTCGCCTCCGCACCGAAGCGGTCGCGGGAGCCCATCGCCATGGTCTCAAAGCTGCTGCGTGAGGATCCCAACCTCGACCCAGCCGCCGCTGACGCCTTGGAGGCCATCATCACGACAGCCTATGAACGCTTCAGGCACCGAAGCGATGATCGCTAGTTCCGTCAACCGGACTCTCGAAGATCCGGTCCCGACCTACGCTTGTTTCCCTCTCCTTTTCCTTACTGCCACACCTCTTTGGCGTCTCGAAACCGGGCCGGGCGAGAACCGCAGTTCCGCAGCCCGCTCTTCGTTCTTCCTGAACTCCCGTTCTATCTCCGGGATTGTCTGCTCTTTCATCACCGTCGCGTATTCCTTTAGAACGCTCTCGTCGAGTGGCTCGGCATCTCTCTTTTTGAGATAGTCATTCAGTCTCCGGTTCATGGCTCCCTCCGTTGTTCGCGGCATACCCGATGCGTTCGGCATTCCGATCACGAATGCACCGGTCGCAGATTGGTTTGCATTCGACCAAGCGGCGTGTCACGGGACCGTCCGAGCCGAACCATCTGCGCCTTCGGTTCCTCCGAAGATCGATCGAACACGAGCGCCAGTTCATGGTTGTGGCACAGCCAGATCGGTTGCTCGTCTTTCCGGCTTGCGCTGGCATCGAGCACCGCCCGCACCGCGATGTGCCCATCCTTCCATTGGTCTTCCGACGCATACTCAATCACCCAAACGAACTGCGTGGTCTTCAAATGCATGAGCAGATCAACCAGTTCGTCTCCCATTTGTGACCTGTGGTCCCGTGCATAGCGCCTCAATCCCGACACCGTCGTGATAAAATACCGACGCAGCAGGAAATCCTCATCAGGCAGGCTAAGCACCGACTTATATGATCGATACAGCGCACCGAGCGAGAACGACTCCACAGCGCTTGCGGGATAGAAGATCTTGTCCGGCAAAGGAACGATGAATGCCGTGAAGTCCGCCGCGGTGTAATTCTTGACACTGGCGCACGACTCCGTTTGCTCTCGGACGTTCACGGAACTGTAGGGCAACATGTTGTCGTCGACGCCGAGAAAGCTTTCGACATGGGACCACACATGTGATTTGGGCTCACTTGATTTCTCCGGTCCGTCGCGCCATGCGTAGCCCGCCAGCACTATGGCGTGCGGTTCACTCTCCATCGCGTCGCTTTCCAAGGCAACGAACAACGGGAAACCCGATTCTAGGTAACTTAGCATCTGCGCGAAGAACCGCTCGTCATCGACCCATTCCCGCCGCTCCTCGTCCCATTCCCTAACGATCATCAGCGGATAGCAACCTGCAGCCTGGAAGATCCGCTCCGTCTCGTACAGGTTCAGGCCGAGTGACGGCGTCAGTCCTCCCGGGTCGAAGGGTTTCGCCAGCATCGTAATGTCATGCACCAACAACTCCCGGTGCTGTGCGTACTGCTCGCTGTAGTGCCGGAGAATGGCCCAGCACGCCACATGTGCGCATACGGCGATATCCGCATGCTGCGCCATCGACGGAAAGCCCCGGACCGACAGCGTATGTCCAAGTAGGTGGACCTTGTGACAAGCCTGAATGACATTGCCTCGCGCACCGATGCGGATTCGCGGGGAAAGCAGCGAACGACCCAGAGTCGCCGTGATCGTCGGCCTAAGAACCACATATCCGAAGTAGTGATCTTCGAGCCAAGAATCGGGACCCCGCAAATCCAGAGGGGATTCGCTAAAGGTCACCTCCTTGTCGAAGAAATGCAGCCTGACGCAATCCTGCCGATAGGGCCGCCCCATCTTCGCATAGAAATTGTAGAAGGTGCTCCTGTAGTCCTTGTCGATGTAATCGTGTTCCACAAGGACACCGCTGACGATTTCGCTTGAAATACTGTTCTTCAGCTCCGACGTGACCGCATCGGGTTCGAACGCAACATCCAGGATGCCTTCCAGCCTGTCATAGTCGTTCGGGCTGTCGATTTTGAGCCACGTATATCCACCTGGTGCAACTTCCAAGGGATCTTCACTCATCGCCATTCATACCCTGTCATTCTGACCCGGCTGTCCCTGACGGCGCAGCCGCAGTTTGACTCGCTGCGCTCCAGCAATCACATTCGGTGCTCACGCCCTGCTGCCATGTTCAATTTGAGCAACTCCCGTTATCCTCTTGCCTGATACGCGATGCTGTATTCAAGCCGGTGGCAGTCCAGCCGTCAACCCTACGGCAGGCGTGATTTTCCCGTCACTGAGCCGACAGTTCGTGAAGTGCCTGTCACCATATCGACCGCAGAACCTATGAGTCTGCATCACTTCCTCTTCTTGGCAAGACATACCTAAGCCATTGACTTCAGAACATCGCCGGAATCCTGACCGGCTCGTGTTCGGAGAACCCGCACACCAAAATGTCGCGGGCTTCGACTGCCTTGGCCGTTTCTGGTTTCACGCCCCGGTCCTGTGTGCGTAGGTCCGGACTTACTTTCGCGACAGGGCCGCCGCGGGTGTGGGCTCTCTCGTCACAACCACCGACCTCCAGACATCCCAACCGAAATCACAGATGCCAGGAATCAAGTTCAACCTGGTCGGTATTGCCGGTCCTGTTCTGGATCCTCTGTCGAATACCCCAGTGAAGTCAGTGCCTGCCAAAAGGCGTCGGGAATGGGTATTTCGGCGAGTCGGATGGCCTCATTCACACGTTCCGGCCGAGTGACGCCAAGCAGAGTCGAGCCAATTCGTGGATCCCGCATCGAAAACTGAAGAGCGGCTGCGGCCAGCGGCACGCCATGTTCGGCGCAGACGGATTCGATTGCCCGCACCGACTCAAGCTGTTCGTCATTGGCTTGCTGGTAGGCGATCAGATTGGATTTCGCTGTGCCTTTGGCCAGCATGCCGCTCGCAAATGGCGCAGCATTTATGATCGCGATGCCGTTGCTACGGGCGTAGTCAAACAGTGCATCAGCGCTACGGTTAAGTAGAGTGTAGCGGTTGTGGCTGATCAAGGCATCGAATGGCCAGTCTTTCAGAATTGGAAGCATAATGTCGATACGACCCATGGCGAGTCCCACGGCCTGCGCCAAGCCTTCCTCTTTCATTCTGAAGAGTTCATTGATCGCTCCTTTCGATCCGGCGATTTCCTTCAGGTCCCGCGCATGTTCGGGATCGTGGAGATGCAGAAGTTGGACACTGTCGACCGAGAGCGCCACCAAGCTCTCGTCCAGCGACCTTCGTGCGCGGTCGGCATCGAAACAGCCGGTTTCAAAGTCACGGTCAAGCTTAGTTGAAACGACAAACCCATCAGGCAAACCCCCTCTTTCCCGGATAACGCTTCCAACGCGTTCCTCCGCCCGTCCGAATCCATAGATGCGCGAACAGTCGATGACATTTGCTGGGCCATCGAATATCTCGTGGATTGTCGCCCGGGCGCGAGCTTCGCCTACGGAATAGCCGTAAGTGTCGGGCATATCCCCCAGAGCGGAGGTTCCGAATGCAAGTCCTGTGATATCGACTCCGGTGTCGCGTAGGGATGTCTTCCTCAATGCCATACCAAGCTACCTCCGATCACTGCATTATCCGACGGCAGGAATATCGAGCGCAATGTCATGCAGGTCCATGCGATAGGGTCTGGCGGTCTTCGGCAGTTTCTTCTCGATCCGGAATTCTGGATCGGTCAGTTGCCTCTTCAGTGCGGATATCACTTCTCCCATCCCTTCGATGAAGCCGGAGTTTGGTCGCGGCAGATCCGAGTTGATCAGCTCGTGCAGCTTCGGCAATGCGTGATAGGGCACCATCGGAAACATATGGTGCTCAATATGATAGTTCATGTTCCAGTAGATGAACCTGCTGATAGGGTTAAGGTACACCGTGCGCGTATTCAGTCGGTGATCGATAACATTGTCCGCCATGCCAGTGTGCTGGAGGAGCCCCGTCAGAATGAAATGCCAGGATCCGAGTATGGCCGGGCCTATACCCACAACCATGAATGGCAAAATGGATCCCGTCCAGAGAGCCATCAGGAGCGTGACTGCGAAGATCAGAAGCCAGACCCTTGCCACCGCAGTCGCGATGCTCCAATCCGATTCAGGTACGTAGTCCTTTTCCTCGGCGTTAAGCCCCAGTGTCGCATGCCGAAACATCGCGACGAAGCCCTCAAACTGGTGCAGGCCAACAAAGAGAAGAAAGACCTTGGCGATCACAGGTGGACGCATCGTGACGATCTCCGGGTCACGTCCGACGATGATCGTGTCGGTATGGTGACGTGCGTGCGACCACCTCCACAGCGTGGGATTCCGCAGCAACATGAAGCAACCGATGTGATAGACACAGCTGTTCATCCAACTGGTTCGGAATGCCGTTCCATGGCCAGCCTCATGCCAACGGCTGTCCGCGCCGGATGAATATAACACGCTGTAGGCAATCCAGAACGGAAGTGACCACCAAGAGGGCCACAAGGCGATTCCCACTCCGGCAAACAATATCATCGAGCCGTAGTATATGATGGAATCCCGGATCCCCGGACCATCGCGGCGCTTCATCAGCGCCTTCATATCCGATCTAGAAACATCAGTGTGATACCAATCGGCTGCCGCCAGTCCAATTCTAATGGCATGCCGCCCATTTGGGCCAAGCAGGCTGTAATCCCGTTTTGCCATAATCATCCTCTTCACGAAAGAATGTGCGGAAGTCTAGGGAATTTCATCGCGGTCCGCAATGACCGAACGAAGTAAACTCATTTGGATTCCGGTACTTGCGTGGCACCTTCCGAATGTAGCTCCGGTCCTGGAGAACGCCGGGGCGAAGGGCATCGCGGCACGTGCACCGTTCGCACGTTCCGATGCAGTCAAGTTGGTCACTGTGGCCACAGGAATAAACGGGAGAGATTGAATTCGCCCGATCCGGTCCGATGGGCGAAGCCTCGTGCTCCAGGCCCGCCCGGTCGTAAAGCCAGACAGAAATTCCTCTGTCCTGAACTGAGCGTTTGTTTCCTCCTTCAGATTGTCGAATCGACGGTGCGTGGATTGTGCACATTGACCGCACCGTATGGTTGACCAGGTGATCGACGATCCTACCTCCGATCTCGGCCGTGGACCGGTGGGATCACCTTCCACGATACCATTGCGATTGGCCGCGGTCACGTTGAACTGTCCGCCGTGTGTCGCCTTTCGTCAGCCTCGATGGAACGGAGCGCAGCGACCAACACTGCCAGTCGCCAATATTGTTGTGGACCAAGCGCTTGTTTTGCCATCAGTTCCCAGATTGGGGCAAGTAGCGGAATGCCCAGTCATTGTAACTGGATTCACCGCGATACCAGGAGACCTTCGCTCCGGGTTTCTCTCCATGGTTCCAGCGGGGACGGCACCCGTGTTTCGCGGCCGAAAGTACCAGTCTTCGCCGCCGCTGGCTAAGCCGAACCCGCTCGGAGAGCGCGTCACTGTCCCAACGCCGCATCGCCAAAGCGCGAAGCTTCGCCTCGGTCCCCGCATGCGCCGAATGGCCGGAAAGGTTTCGCATCTCAGCCGGATCGCTCTTTACGTCGAAAAGTAAGGGAGGATCGTTGTCCGAGATAATAAACTTGTAACGCCCTTCCCGAACCATGAAGATCGGAGACTCGGTCGCCTCAGCCAGATACTCCGCGTAAACTGGTCTATCTGTATCCAGGTCATGGCGCAGAATGGCCAGATCGGCACCTTCGAGTGTCTCGACCGGACTTGTCCAGCCGTGACCTGTGGCGAGCCCCATGAAAGTGGGAAGCAGGTCGACAAGCGAAACTGGCGTACTCACCCTCCCCGGGCCAAACGATCCCCCCGCGATCATCAAGGGCACCCGCAGTGAAGGCTCGAAAAAGTGCTTCTTGAACCACAAACCACGCTCACCCAGCATTTCACCGTGATCTGACGTGAAGACGACAGCGGTGTCCTGCGCTTTTCCGACGGCGTCGAGCGTCTCCAACACGCGTCCGATCAACTGATCCAGGTAGCTTATCGATCCATAGTATGCGCGACGCGCACGCAAAATGTCCTCTTCCGAGAAACGGGCATCCAGCATGCCGAAATCAGTCAGCAGGCGAACCGAGTGTGCATCGTGTTCCGATTCGGACAGGGCGGGCACTGAGGGCATCGGAACATCCACGTCTTCGTAGAGGTTCCAGAATTCCCTGCGGCAGAGATAGGGCTCGTGCGGATGTGTAAACGAGACCTGAAGAAAGAACGGACGTGTGTCCTCAGACCGTGCGATATCGTAGAGGTGCTGGATCGCCTGGTAAGTAACGAGTTCGTCAAAGTCGATCTGCACCGATCGTTCGCAGGTGCCAGACACTGTCACTGAACGCGCATCGTTGGTGTCACGCTTACCTTCATCTCCCCAATTCGGAACCCAGGAAAAGTCGGCTGGATAGAGGTCTGGTGTCAAACGCCTCTCGAAACCATGATATTGGTCTGGACCTATGAAGTGCATCTTTCCCGACAGGGCGGTTTGGTATCCCGCCGCACGCAGGTAATCGGCGTAGGTTGGCATTGAGGCCGGAAGTTCCGCAGCGTTGTCATAGATGCCGATATCAGAACAGAGCTTTCCTGTGGCCATCGACGCGCGGGACGGTGCGCAGAGCGGAAAGTTGCAGTATGCGGATTCAAATACCGTGCTTCGTGCGGCCAGACGCTCCAGATTGGGCGCATGGCAGATCCGGTCACCATAGCATCGAAGAAACTGCGCTGCGAGCTGATCAACCTGCAAGAACAGTATATTTGGGCTGGTCATGGCGTGATTCCCTAGATCTGTCAGCATTCAGGTGAGTCTCCGGCTATCACACTGACCAATGACCCGGAATTGAAGATGAATGATGGCGCAGATTCCGTCGATGGGCGGCTCGGGAGTATCTCTGATATCCGGATCCCATCCGCATACCTCCGTTCTCAGTCCGTAACGCTATGCCGTTCGGTCATTCTGACAGGACAGGCAGTGAATTGCCTCACGAAGGCACCATGGGCGGCCCGACCCCGGGTTGCAAGTTGATGAGCGGCGCCTCGCGGAAGACCCGAACCACAGCACACTGTACCATCCGCGGCAGAAGCGGAACGGACCTTGGATGATCTCCGAAATGGTGTGCCTGCTGAGGAACTGAAGCAAACAGGCAATCCGTAGACCTGAAGACACCTCGCGCTCGCCGAGACGACCGTGCGACGAAGGGAAACCCGTGACCTGAACACCCTTCATGAATTCGGCAGTGGTGGCCAGGGTCAAGCCGCAATGACGGGAGGGGCGGGAGGAGGGGGCAGTTCCACCACTTTGGCCACGCCAACAACCGTCCACACCTTCCCAGCACTCCGGACCAGGGTTTTCATCGCTTCGAGTGACCGGCTGCCAATGGGCCTTCCGTATCCAGCGATGGCCGCGGACGGCTTCAGATACGGGCAGAACGGCACTCCGGACCCGTCGTGGCCTCCCTCCCGATGGACGTTGAGGGCACTTGTAGGTCACCGACCGCCGCACGAGGCGGGACGTCGCCGGTGCTCAACTTCGGAACGAAAGTGGAGAAAATAAATTGATCACCGCTTATTTGTCTTATATAATGATCAATTAAATATTTTGTTGACCATTGGAATAGACAAAAATGAAAACGTCGGCAACATATGCGCTTCCCAGAGCCGCCAAACAGGCCCTCTCCAAGTTGGGAGAGGACATCACCGTCGCCCGCAAGAAACGTCGTATTTCGACAGTCTCGATGGCTGAGCGCGCCTTCATCAGCCGCGGCACCCTCTACAAGGTGGAACGCGGCGACCCGTCGGTCTCGATCGGCATCTATGCAACGGTACTGTCCATCCTTGGGCTTGCCGACCGCCTCGCCCAGGCGGCCGACCGGCGCGATGATTCCCTCGGACTGGATATCGACGAGGATCGGCTACCGAAGAAGATACAACCACGCCGTACCCGGACACCCTCATGACCGACACCATCGAAATATTCGTCGACCACCACGAAGAGATGTGTCTCGTCGGCCGATGCCGGTACGTATCCAAGCGAAGGGGTCGGAGTTCGGTCTTCGAATACGCCGACGCCTGGCGCGACCGCGCCGATACATTCGCCCTTGATCCGGCAAACCTACCGCTGGAGCACCGCCAGATATACATCTCCTCCGGCAACTCGGCATTGCCTGGCGCACTGCGCGACACCGCTCCTGACCGCTGGGGTCAACAGCTGATCAGGCGCGCGTTCCGCAAGGCCGGCGAGCAGCGCACCCTGTCCGAGATAGACTACCTTCTCGCCATCAATGACCAGACGAGAATCGGCGCACTCCGCTACCGCCGGGAAGGCGAAGAGGGCTTTGACCACAACGTCGGCCGCTACCGTGTTCCCCCCCTGTTCCGGCTACCGGCACTCCTCCATGCCGCCGAGGCGGTACTGTCGGACACCGAAACCGCCGAAGACCTGCGACTCCTGCTGAATGAGGGTTCGCCGCTCGGTGGCGCCCGACCTAAATCCGCCGTCATTGACAATGACGGTCGTCTGGCGATCGCCAAGTTTCCGAAGGACGACGACGACCGCAGCATCCCGCAGGGGGAAGTGCTCGCCATGAAGCTGGCCGCCGCCGCAGGAATCAGGGTGGCCAAGGCAAAGCTCCTGGATGTGGCGGGGCGACCGGTATCCCTGATAACACGGTTCGACCGCGATCAGGACCGCAGAATCCCGTTCATTTCCGCCATGACCCTGCTTGGGCTCAGTGACGGCGATGAAGCGACCTACACGGATATCGCGGACATCGTCAGGATGTACTCGTCCGCGCCGACCGAAGACCTGCATGAACTGTGGAGACGTGTCGTCTTCAATGTGATGGTCGGCAATCTCGACGATCACCTCCGCAACCATGGCTTCCTGTATGATCACGACAACAAGTGGCGCCTTTCGCCAGCCTATGATCTTAATCCGGTCCCACTGGCCGAGAAAGCGCGGGAATTGACGACCTGGATTTCGGAGGAAGGGCCAGACGCCGATCTGGATCTGGCGCGAAACGCTGCACCGTATTTCGCGCTTAACGCGGTCCGTGCCGATGCCATCATCAATGAGGTCGCGACTGCATTGAACGGGTGGAAGGACATCGCACGAGGGCTCCGAATGCGAGCATCGGACCTCGCTGCCTACGCAACAGCGATAGAAACTGAATCGAGTGGTTGACCGTGGTACGGGTTCAACCCGGCCATACAGGCTGCGGGAATGAACGTATCTGGATTGGCCCGGTAGGGTCACCCTCAACAACACCCTTCTGACTGCCAACAGCGATCCCATCACCCGACGTCGGTGAGTGTGCGCTTCGTGGAATTCGGGACTCCAGTGACCCACCGTTTCAGGAACTTTGCAGGTTCGTTTGTGAACGCCTGATTCAGGGACAGTCACATCACATGCAACGCCGCGTGCTCAACCCACCTATCCAAATGCCAGATCTTTCCTTCCACAAAGGCTACCGCTATCTTCAGTCAACCTCGAGGGATCGAAAGGGTCATCTATCCTGAGGAATGTTTCCGTTCGGTCGGTGCCGTACAGCCGTGAAGCCAATCCGTAAGTCCGTATCAAAGGGATCCGTGAATTTGTCTGCCTCAACGGAATCTGCGTCTCTCTCTGCCGGGAAGGCCTCTGGAAATCAGGCCATCAACTTGACGGACTTTCCACCTCAATTGCTGACAACCCTCCTGACGGGAGCAGAGTCTTCGATGGTTATGGGCGCATAGGGGCATGCCAACCGTATGACCAAGGCCCCCACATTCTCCTGCACCGCCTGCCACACCTCGCATAGCAAATGGTCAGGTCGTTGCGACTCATGCGGCGAATGGAACACGATCATTGAGAGTACTCCGCTGGGTACTGGATCTGGTGAAAAAGTGCTGGGAAGCGTCCGCGGACGAAAGATCCAGCTAACCGATCTGGCCACTGCGGAAAGCCCACCGTCCCGAAACATGTTCGGGATGACCGAGTTGGACCGTGTACTTGGAGGTGGCCTCGTCCCTGCCAGCGCGGTCCTTGTTGGAGGCAATCCAGGAATCGGAAAGTCCACACTGCTTCTCCAGGCAGCTTCGAGCTTCGCCCGAAAGAACCGTAGAGCACTCTATGTTTCGGGTGAGGAAGCCCCGGCGCAGGTCTGTCTTCGTGCCGAGCGCCTTGGCCTAACCGACGCTCCTGTCGCGTTGGCAGCCGAGACAAACCTACGCGACATCCTGACAACCCTCGAGGCGGAACGGCCGGAACTCGCGGTCATAGACTCGATTCAAACCATGTGGGTGGATCACGTAAAGGGCGCTCCCGGATCCGTCAGCCAGGTCCGCACCGCAGCTCAGGAACTGACGGCTTTCGCAAAGAGGAAAGGCTGTGCTGTTGTCCTTGTGGGTCATGTAACGAAGGACGGGCAGATCGCTGGTCCCCGCGTCATCGAACACATGGTCGATACGGTCCTCTACTTCGAAGGCGAGGGCAACCAACAGTTCCGTCTACTACGTGCGGTAAAAAATCGATTCGGACCGGCTCATGAGATAGGCGTCTTTGAGATGACCGGCAGCGGACTGGCCGAGGTTCAGAACCCTTCGTCGATGTTTCTGGGCGAACGGGAGGTACCCGTACCCGGTTCGGTCGTCTTCGCCGGTATCGAGGGTACGCGACCGGTCCTCGTGGAATTCCAGGCGCTTGTCGCACCCTCTCCGCATTCGCAGCCACGCCGCGCGGTCGTTGGCTGGGACAGCGGCAGACTGGCAATGATCCTCGCCGTTCTGGAAGCACGCTGCGGCGTTCCGTTTTCAGGGCTTGACGTCTATCTCAACGTCGCTGGTGGCATGAAGGTCACGGAACCGGCCGCTGACCTGGCGGTGGCGACTGCCTTGCTGTCGGCGCGGGAAGATGTGGCGCTGAACCAGAATACCGTGGTATTTGGTGAAATCAGCCTTTCGGGGGCTCTGCGACCAGTTGCCCAGACGGAAAACAGGTTGAAAGAGGCAAGGAAACTTGGTTTCACCTCCGCGATCATTCCTGCGGGGAGCAAGATCAGAAACGACGCGGAGATCGTGGTTAGGACGATGAAGGATCTGGTTCAGGTCGTCGGTGAGACATTCAGCGTAAGTTGATGGAACGCAGGAATCAGGAGTGAAGCGCGGACATGGGTGGCTTTACGATCATCGACGGGGTAGTGGCCGCGCTTGTTCTTGTTTCGGCGCTGCTCGCCTATTCCCGAGGTTTCGTTCGGGAGGCGATGGCTATCCTGGGCTGGATAGCGTCGGCCATCGTCGCGTTTTTTCTCGCGCCAACGGCTGAACCATTGGTCCGGGAAATCCCGGTCGTCGGCGATTACCTGCGTGATAGCTGTGAGCTTTCGACTCTTTTCGCGTTTGCCGCGGTGTTCGCGATTTCGCTAGCCATCCTGTCGGTTTTCACCCCTCTGCTTTCATCGGCCGTGCAACGCTCAGCCCTGAATGGAATCGACCAAGGGGCGGGTTTCCTGTTCGGCGTCGCGCGCGGCTTCCTGCTGGTTGCAGTTTTCCTCATTGTATACGACCTGATCGGGTTCGACGATGCGCTTCCCGCTGTCGACGACAGCATCACCGCGAGCATCTTCGACGACGTCAGGCATCGGCTCAACAGCAGCGTAACCGAACGCACCCCTGGCTGGATCCACGAGCGCTATGAACAGCTGCTCGGAGCCTGCGGTGCCTGACAGGCCGCAATTTGCCAGTTCATGCGTCGGTTCGACATCAACGACTGCCTGTGTGAATCCAGTTCCTGGCCGGATGATACCGGGTCACCGTTCACGTCCTCACCATGCCTAAGCGTCTGCCGGTTCCGAGTCCCAACGTCCCGGCACCAGTGACACCATGGCCTTGCGTATTCTCAGCGATCTCTCAAGAAAGCTGTACCATTTCACACGATATGGTGGAAGTTCGGTTAGAAGGTGAAAAAAGTTGATTCGGAGCCGCGCTGAAATGCCCGAGAATTCCCCGAGCCGTTCGCTTACTGGAAACTTTCCCATAAACACATTTGACGAAGACAGACTTCGAGAGGAGTGTGGCATCTTTGGCGTCACGGGTGTGGAGGATGCGGCGAACTTCGTCGCACTCGGGCTGCATGCCCTGCAACATCGCGGACAGGAAGCCTGTGGCATTGTCAGTTGCAGTCACGACGCGGAATTCAACTCCGCACGCCGATTCGGCTATGTACGGGACAACTTCACCAGAGCTTCCCTGATGGAATCTCTTCCAGGACCATTGGCTATCGGCCATGTCCGCTATTCCACCGCAGGCACAAAAGGCAACACTGCGATTCGTGACGTGCAGCCGTTTTTTGGCGAATTCTCTCTGGGTGGCGCCGCGATCGCCCACAATGGCAACATCACCAATGCTGACACACTTAGACGTGAACTCGTCGAACGTGGCTCGATATTCCAGTCATCCACCGACAGTGAGTGCATCATCCATCTGATGGCGCGATCTGGCAAGCGCACCATGCCCGAGCGGATCATGGATGCCCTTCGACAGGTGGAGGGAGCCTTCTCCATCGTTGCGATGACAAGAACAAAACTCATTGGTCTTAGGGACCCCCACGGGGTCCGTCCGCTGATGCTTGGAAAAATCGGCGATGGATGGGCGTTATCGTCCGAAACGTGCGCATTTGATATCATCGGTGCCGAATTCGTGCGCGAGGTCGAGCCCGGCGAAGTTGTGGTGATAACCGATGGGGGAATCGCGAGTTTCAGGCCATTCGAGCGGTGCAAACCTCGCTTCTGCCTCTTCGAGTACGTTTACTTCAGCAGACCCGACTCCGTTCTCGGCAACCAGTCGGTCTATTCGACAAGGCACAGAATTGGCGAGGAACTCGCACGGGAGGCCCATGTGGATGCCGACCTTGTCTGTCCGGTTCCCGATAGTGGGACACCCGCGGCGATCGGTTACAGCAATGCATCGGGCATTCCATACGCGATGGGAATCATCCGCAACCAGTATATGGGCCGGACGTTCATCGAACCCACTGATCAGATCCGCAACATGGGCGTTCGGCTGAAGCTCAACGTAAACCGGGCACTTGTAAGGGGTAAGCGCGTGATACTCGTGGATGATTCCGTTGTTCGGGGAACCACCAGCCGAAAGATCAAGGATATGATCATCGATGCCGGGGCGAAGGAAGTGCACTTTCGCATTGCGTCTCCCCCTACCGCCTGGCCATGCTTCTATGGCGTCGATACACCTCAACGGGAGAAGCTGCTCGCCGCCAGCATGAACGAGGATGAGATGCGGGAGCATCTTCGCGTTGACAGTCTCAGGTTCATCTCACTGGATGGCCTATATCGAGCTGTTGGAGAGGCCCAAGGCCGCGACCCTCAGAAGCCGCAGTATTGCGATGCGTGCTTTTCTGGCGAATACCCGATACCAACCCCGGAGATGACGAAGGAAAAGGGAAAGGCGGCCGCTTAGACTCCCCAACCGGGTTCCGCTTAACTTGATGTTCGCCTGGTCGACCACAGTCCAAACACAAATCACAGAAACAAGAAGCCAATCAACCTGATCTTTTCGACGAAGTCATTCTATGCGTCTATAAGTCCAAAGGTGGTGAAAGCCGTAGCAACTCCATTTGCCAACATTCACTTGGAAGCACAATGCCAGCAACGACTTGGAAGAACATGATCTCGGCCCCCGGGGAGCGGAGGAACCGGTCCCGGGACGGCTCTGGTCCCGTCTGGAGGGAGAATATCCGAGCTTTCAGGGCAGCGCAACACCTCCGCCGGGGCGGGCCGCGTCCATCCAGGCGCAGGGAGGGCGCAGCCCGACCGGAGCCCGGACGGACGCGACGTCGAAATCCTGTCCACCCCCTTCCTGCGCGGCCATCCGCGCCGTCGGGAGGCGGGCCGGCCGCGTCAGGGTGGGCGGGCCCGGCGGAACACCTCGGCGGGCGTCCGGTAGCCGAGCACCCTGCGCGGTCGCGCGTTCAGGCGGTCCTGCACCGCTTTCACCCCATCGTCGCCGACCGCCCGGAGGCCCATCCCCTTCGGCAGGTACTGCCGCACCAGCCCGTTGCTGTGCCCGTTCAGGCCGCGCTCCCAGGAGTGGTAGGGGGTGGCGAAGTAAAAGCGGGCACCGAGCTTCCTCGCCCCGCCGGTGCCCGGCATGATGTCACCGGACAGCGGATCGTCGGCCAACCTGTTCACAATGCTTTCCATTTCCTCTTCGGAAAGCCTGTGACGCTTTGCCTGTGTCAGAAAAGTCGCTGTCCAGATCACTGTGTGCATGCTCTTCACATACGGCAATGCCGTAATGTTGTCAAGAGAGGTTCATCGCGCCGCAACTGGATGAAAGGGAGCAGCAAGGAAGCCAAAGCCATGGGATCCAATGGCCGTTTCCGGACCTCTGTCTTGTTGGATCGATGCTTCGTCAAGTTCGGCAGGCGTTTGCTTTCATCAACGGCGAGGAGGTTCCAGACATCCCCTCCGCCCTGCCCTCCTGCATCCATATCCGTGCGATCATTCCCATCAGCGCCTCGCATCGCTGTGGCCTCCGGTGTGCGGTGAATGCCTTCGGCGGTGGGTCAGTGAGCCATCACACAAATGTTATCGGATATGCCGTTAAATCCGGTGTTTTTGTTTATCCGATTTCTTTCAATAGCCGATTATGTATATTATCTGGTATTTCTGTTTAGTGGATAATGGAATTCACCATGCCTGTCATCACAGTGGCCTCGCCCAAGGGCGGCACCGGAAAATCGACCGCAGCCGTATTGCTCGGAACGGAGATCGCACGGGGCGGGGCGGAGGTCGTCCTCCTCGACTGCGATCCGAACCGGTCCCTTAGCATGTGGGCCGCGCGGGGACGGATGCCAGCAAGGGTAAGGGTGCTGGCTGATGTCGGGGAGGCCGCCATCATCCGTATGATCCAGGATCATGACCGGGATGGGACGGTGGTTGTCGTGGACCTGGAGGGAGTGGCGTCCCGGCTTGTGTCACGGGCGATATCGCAGGCCGATTTGGTTCTGACACCGATGCGCGCGACCTCGCTGGACGCCACGATCGGGGCGCGGGCGGTGCGGTTGGTGGCCGAGGAGGAGGAAGTGGTCGGGCGTCGGATCAGGCATGCGGTGGTGTTCACCATGACCCGGGCTGTCCGTTCGCGGGCGCACAGGGGCATAGAGCGGTCATTGCGCGGGCAGGGTGTGGACGTTATCCAACCGCCGTTGATGGAGCGGGCCGCGTTCGCGGACCTTTTCGGGAGGGGTGGGGACCTTTATGGCATTCCTGACGAAGGGACGGTCGCCACCGCGAGGGCGAACGCGCGCGGGGCGGGTTCGCCTCCGCGGTCATCGAGAGACTGAAAGGCTGAGCGGGGAGTGTGGTACATGAGCGGACAGGAACCCTATCGGATCGATGTCGGATGGCTGCGGAGCCGTCCCAAGGACCGCACCCCCGAGACGGTCGCAAGGATCGATGAGGCGGGTGAGGGAATCGGATTCGTGGAACGGGAGCCACGCCGACGGGGGCGTCCCAAGTCCCCGCGCACCGGTCAGGTGCATGCGCGGGTGATGCCCGGCATCCCCGAGGAGATCGCGGGCGAGGCGCGGCGGCGGGGGGTGCAGCAGGGTGTGCTCATCGAGGAGGCATGGGAACTCTACAAGCGGAGCAGGGAGCAGGGACCGGTGACGGATCCCGCGCCGGAGTCCACCTGACGATGGCCAGCCTTCCCACTCCCCACGACACGCTTGTCCGTGCGCTGCTCTCCGACCGGGAGCGCGCCCGCGACTTCCTCCGCGACCACCTCCCGGACAGCGTCGCGAGCCTCCTCGACGGTGCACTGCCCGAGATCGTCGAGGGCACCTTTGTGGACGAGGCGCTGGCGGGCAGCCGGAGCGACCTGCTGATGAGGGTAGGGCTGACCTCCGGGGGCAGCGCGTTCGCCTACGTACTGGTCGAGCACAAGAGCGCTCCCGATCCCGGCCTTCCGCTCCAGCTGGCCTCCTACATGGTGAGGATCTGGAAGCGGTTCGCCAGCACGTCGGCGGCGCGGCTCAGGGCGCTGCCACCGATCGTGCCGGTCGTGGTCTATCACGGAGGGGCGGACTGGACGGTGCCCGGCTCCCTGCGCGACATGATCGCGGCGGACGATCCGGATCTGGTGTTCCTGCCCGGTTCGGGCTATATACTGCGGAACCTGCGCACCATGAACATCGACGCGCTGTCGCGGAACGCCGCGCTTCGCGCCGGGTTCATCGCGCTGCGGCGGGAGGCGCTGGACTTCCTCGCGGAGATCTCGGAGAGCCTGCCGGAGGGCAGCGACCTGAGGGGGCAGATCCTTGAGTACGTCCTCCGGGTCTACGACGTGGATCTGGACGGGCTGAGAACGGCCCTGCGGAACGGCGGGCACAACGAACTGGAGGCGATCATGGGAACGATAGCGGAGACGCTCCTGGAACAGGGAGAGGCGCGGGGTCTGGCCAAGGGCGAGGCGCTCGGGCTGAGCAGGGGCCGTCTGGAGGGCCTCGCGGCAGGGAAGGCGGAGGGCCTCGCGGCAGGGAAGGCCGAGACGCTGCTCCGGCTGGCCCGCAGAAGGTTCGGGGACGTTCCGCACGCCCGCGCCGACATGGTGCTGTCCGCGGACGCGGAGACCCTCGACCGCTGGCTCGACGCGCTGATCGGCGCCGGAACCCTGGATGAGGTCTTCGAACCCCGCAGGCGTCACTGACCGCGCTGTGGCGGCCACCAGCGCCGAATTCCAGCCATTCGAGTACATGAGGGACCTGGACCAGTACTTTACCCGCGCCGATGTCGCCAGGGTGTATGCCAGGGAGATTTCCGACCGTTGGGACAACCCTGATGTACTGTTCGTGGAGCCGTCCGCAGGGAACGGTGCCTTCCTCCATCCACTGAGGGAAGCGGGGAGAAAGGTGCGGGCGATGGATGTGGTGCCGCAGGCCCGCGGCATCGAGAGCGGGAACTTTCTCGCGGACCATGGCATATTCGCCGGGGATCACTCCGCAACCGTGGTGATCGGCAATCCGCCGTTCGGAAGGAACGCATGCACAGCCGTCCGTTTCTTCAACCATGCGGCGGCCCATGCGGACGAAATCGCGTTCATCGTGCCGCGCACATTCCGCAAACTGAGCGTGGAGCGCCGCCTTGACCGGAGCTTCCACCTCTATGAAGACCGGGATGTCGGTCGTTTCGCGTTCGTTCTTGACGGCAGTCCTCACGACGTTCCCTGCGCCTGGCAGATCTGGACACGGAAGACTGTCGAGCGAAAGATGAGGGAACCCCCTCCCGTCGATCACCTCATCACCTACACGACGCCTGGGCACGCGTGTTTCGCCATGCGCCGCGTCGGATTCCATGCCGGACGTGTGGTTACGGGCGATCTTCAGGATCTCTCCCGAACGACACATTACTTCATGCAGGAAATGGCGGTTGGGGTCATCGAAGCGCTCCGCCGCGCCAACTGGGTTGATCTGGCCAGTCAGACAGCGGGCGTCCGCTCTCTGTCGAAAGCGGAGATTGCGTTCAGGCTGGCGGATATCTATCATCTTTGAGGGATCGTAAACCCAGGTGCAGGGCGGTTGGCTTCCTGTGACGTCGCGTACGGAAAAGTGGGGAGGAGACAGATGCCAAAGTCCGTCAAGCTGACAGATGGAGAGGTTGATGAACTGAACCTGCCAGTGGTGGGCGAGGGCGGCTTTCAGTCCCTGCTCCTGAGACTGCAGGAGAAGCTGGACCCGACGACAAATGAGTTGGAGCTTGACGACGGTGATCTCGAGGCGATTCCCAGATACGCTTTCGATTACGGAGGTGGTGGCTTCGAACAACGGCTTGTGAAAATTTTCGGGCGGACCCTTGGATCCAGACTTGGACGAGAAGGCCACCCAACCAGACGGGCGCGGGGCACCGGTGCTGAACGAACCACCACAGATCAGCAAGGAGGTTCTTAACGCGTTGCGCGAAGTGTATGGCTGGAATCCCGATCCGTATCTGGTCGGAAGGATCCTTGAACATTTTGCAGGACAGCGACGAAAACACCCCAAACCGTGAAAAATCACTTGACAGGGCGGATAGGCCGGAACAGCGATCTTCGCGGCGCGCGGTGCGCCTAGTGGTTGACTGAAGACAGATGCCTGCATTTGTCCGTGAAGCGTGCCACTGCCTTCCTGTCGCCGTCAGGCGGCTCTGGAACAACCATAAGGAAGCAGGCAGGGCAATGGGCAGGAAACCGAAAAGACAGGAAATCAGGCTTTCGGACGGCGACCGCGA
This sequence comes from Paracoccaceae bacterium, assembly GCA_965203605.1. Lineage (GTDB taxonomy): Bacteria > Pseudomonadota > Alphaproteobacteria > Rhodobacterales > Rhodobacteraceae > JAPOUP01. The sequence continues at coordinate 2,851,364 of OZ241902.1, forward strand.
ACGCCTCGAACGGATCGCGAAGGATCCGCGGAGCATCCAGAAGCACGTCTGGCGTGTCCGGATCATCCCCGGCCTCGGGTCGGGGCGCAGCGCGGCGGAGGCCATGCGGCGGACCGGAAAGTGCCGGTCGACCGTGGAGCGCTGGTGGGACCGTTTCCTTGAGCGGGGCGTGGACGGGCTGCTGCGGGACGCGACCCGCCCTCCGGGACTGGAGCCGACCCCGGAAGGAACGGTGAGGGCCGTGGTCGCCCTGGCGATGTCGCCACCACCGCCGCACGCCCAGCACTGGACACTGCAGGGGCTGGCGAAGAGGCTGGCGCTGACCGCCTCGAACGTGCACAACATCCTGAGGCGCAACGGGCCCGTGCCGCATCAAGTGAGGACGTTCAAGGTCTCGTGCGACCCGCGGTCCGGGATCAAGGTCCGCGACGTCGTGGGCCTGTATGTCGACCCGCCGGACCACGCCGTCGTGCTGTCGGTCGATGAAAAGACGCGGATTCAGGCACTTGGACGGACCCAGAGGCCCCTCCCGATGAAGCCGGGGCATGCGGAGACCAGGACGCACGACTACAGGCGCAACGGCACCACCTGCCTGCTGGCGGCCCTCGACGTCGCCACCGGAAAGGTGGTCAGGCAGACGGTGGAGCGGCACCGGTCGGCGGAGTTCACGGCATTCCTCGACCATGTCGCCGAGGGGACCGGGCCGGGCACCCCGGTGCACGTCATCCTCGACAACGTGTCCTCCCATAAATCCGCCGAGGTCCACGAATGGCTCAGGTCCCGTCCCGACCGGGCCTTCCATTTCACGCCGGCCCCGGCGTCGTGGACGGACACCGTCGAGGGCTTCCTCTCCAGACTGACGGGGCAGCAGCTGAGGGACGCCGTCTTCGACTCGCTCGACGACTGCGTCGCGGCGATCGAGGGCTACATCGGGCACCACAACGCCAGCGACGCCCGCCCGTTCCGCTGGAGCCGGAATCCGGAGGATCTGGTGGCGTCGTGGAAGCGCGGGCACAGGAAACTCCAGGAGATGGCGGCGGCTGGAAGTCCGGCATGAAATATGAACTCTTTTGTTTTGCATGAACCACTAGCTGACAGGATCGCGCCTGCCCATGACCGACGCGGGGACAATCCCGTCGGTTCTCATGTGGCCTGAATGCCGACGCTCCGCAGGCTCACCCGTGACCACGATCTGGGAGCGGCGGACAGGGTGCCGTACCGCCTGATCGAGGAAGTCCCGGAACTCGGCTGCGGTGACCGGGAGACGGGCAACCTGCTTGTCCAGGGCGACAACCTCGAGGCGCTGAAGGCGCTTCTGCCGCATTTCGCGGGCCGTGTGAAATGCGTCTGCATCGATCCACCCTACAACACCGGATCGGCCTTCGAGCACTACGACGATAATCTTGAGCACTCCCAGTGGCTGGGGATGATGTGGCCGCGTCTGGAGCTGCTCCGGGAGTTCCTCTCCGAGGATGGTTCGATCTGGGTGAGCATTGACGACGACGAAGCCCACTACATGAAGGTGATTCTGGACGAGCTGTTTTATAGGGGAAACTTTGTTGCCAATGTGGTCTGGCAAAAGCGGATCTCGCCTGACTTCCGGACGGTCCTGGGTGACGGCCACGAGCACATTCGGGGGCCTCCTTCCGGGGAGCCGTGGCGGCGGACGCCGCCGTCCGGTCCGACCGGATGCGGTCGGGGGCCGGAAAAGCCGGCGCGAGGGGGAGACGCCGGGGCCGGATCTGTCAAGGGACCCGCCGGTGGAGGCGGATTCGGGCCGGAAAGACCGGTTGTTGCGTTATTTCAATGGGTTGACGTCAGGTGGAAAAATATGGTTGTCGCGACATCCGGATCCGAACAAGAATTGACGTTCGGAGGCTTGAACCCTGACGCCAGTTCAGGGTGCGAAAATAGCAAACCCGCCAGATTGTCGCTTCCGCCAATGTGTTGCAATCGGAAGCCACCTAGAAATGCTCCAGAGCGCCCAGCGAGTTCTTCAACAAAATTCTGGAATTTAGGCTGCAAATCCCGCTTCATGCTATACACGAAGAGACATGCAATGCCAGACTGCCCGCTGCTGAGATATCCGGCGAGCGCACATTCCAGCAGGTCCAAATCTAACCTGTTCAAATTGTGCTCGCTCTTGCCTCTTTCCGAGAAGGTCATCGGATCCATGGAAAACAGCCAAGGCGATTCGAGGTTGCTCGGGCAGCCTAGCACACCGTCTCGACCGACCTGCGCACGCCATGATGAATTGATGACCCTGATTCCCGTCCCGCGCCAAGCTTTCGCGAGCCTCTCGTGCTTGGTCAGGTCCGTTTCTGTGATGCCACCGGATAACCCGCCAGTTCCAACGACTGTTCGCAGCAGTTCAGCGCTGTTCGGATAGTGTTGTGGCGATGCCCTGCACTTTCTGTACGCCCTCACTATTTCTCGCTCGTCGCGTTGAGGCTCGCCAGCGGATTCGGCCAATGCCTCGTAAAGGATGTTAGTCTTGACGTTGGCCTTGCGTTCTTCCAGTTCTTCGAATGGTTCCATGCCATGCGTCAGTGCGACATGGAGGCAACGGTCAGGACCGGCCTTCAAGAGACGCACCGCAGCCTCGATTTCAATGCAGTGCTGCAGATAGTTCCCGTTGTTGCCTTTTGCCATTCCAGACTCCCAAATCGCGGGCGAAAAGCCGTGTGTCGATCATAGTTCCGCATCAGTTCAGTCGGTTCCGCGGCTCGCGCAGCAACTCGGCTCGTCGTGGCACCTTCGCAACGAGCGTTATGAATTCGTCATGGTTGTCCGAACCTATCTGCGCAGGTGCTTAGCAACAAGTGCGTCCTCGCCACTCATGACCGATGACATGGCGTGAAGCGGCGCAGTTCGCCACGCAACTGGAAATCTACAAGTCACGCGGACCTGTTGACTTTCCTTTTCTGCTGCCCAGTGACGCTCGTTCCCCGGCTGCTGTCCCAACTGACCCGTCCAGCATCTCGCGTATTCGCCCGCCACGTCCAGCTTAGTTGCCAGCCTAACTCGACCACTTGTTGCAGAGATTTGGTAGTCTTCGTACCTCGCTCAATCCAACTCTTTCAATCAAGGGTACGCAACGTTGCCTATGGGCTTGAAATGCTGGACTGTTCCGACTTCATGGCAAGGGGCACTTCACACGCATAACGCAGTGTTAGTTTTACGCACCCACCGGTTCAGCCGCGAAAGTTAGCACGGACGTGAACCGCATACTCCAGACAGGAACGATCCGGCCGCTATGAGAGAACAAACTCAACCCGATAGAGCGCAGATATCGGCCAGGAGCCCGCACTCTCGAGAAGCCGTTCACACTCATCCAGTGGGAAATGCGGTTCTTCCATGGATTCTGCGTTGCGGATCTGACGAACGGAGCAGTATCACCGACCAGATGATAGAGGGCCAAATCGGCTTCAATTGACCGGTAAAGGAGAACCATCGCCGTTTGCGCGACACGCGCAGGGTACCACTGCAACCATCCTGCGCTCAACGTCGTATCTTGTTGCAGCGACAACCCACTGCCGCAGTTTGTGCGTCAGCCAGTCACGGACCGTCAGGCGTAAGCGTCCTTGGATTCGCGGAATTCACGCCGGGCAACCGGCCACCTCTCCTCGATGTCTGATGGAACAGCCAATCGATCTTTGGCAGGGTGATAAAGACTTTCAGGACACGACCATGGTTTCAGAGTTCAATTCCGTGATGATTTCACCATTCCACGTCACCGTAATTCTGGCGGTCACTCCTGTGCCGTCCTCAGCGGACGAAAGAGTCACACCACTGGATATGCAGGCGTGGCCGTCAGGACGGTCTATCTCGATCCTATGCTCCACATTGCATGCAATCTGTTGAGGACTTCCGGAACTCACGGTGAAGTCGGCTCTGGTCTCACTCTTGAAGTCGATGCCAATACTCTCGAACTGATGGGTAACCGGAGGCTGACGCCAGGAATTCGAGAAGCCGCCCGCAGGACAATCCGCAGAGGTACGCTCAAGTGGACCCTCCGCGACCACCCTCCAATTCCTGACATCGGACAGGTGTCCCGCAGGAGGAAACGCGGCTCGGAGAGGACGAACGGACCCTGGTTGCAACGGAATGACCAGTCTCGTGCCCTGGCTTGAGACCGTCAGCTGTGAGTGCCGGGCGTTGGGCCAGATCAATGGCCAGTAAGATGAGCCAATGGCCAAGCGTATCCGATGTCCCTCGGCAATCCTGTAGGCGGTTGTCGGAAACCTGATTTTCACCTGAGTTGGCTCACCGGCAACCGCACCACGTGGGCCGTCCAGTCCGTCGTCGAGTTCGAGGTTGATGGCTGTTCTCGTGATAAGGCTCGACCGCCCGTCCGGAGCGACATCGCACAGGCGACAGACAAGCTGCGCGGGCAATGCGGCGGGCGTTACGTTGGCGTCGAGTTGGATCCGCCCCAATATATCGAGTTCGCCACCGAGAGGATGGCTGTCGAAACATAGCGAGCGCCGGTCGTCAGGCGACTGCTCAAGCGGAAGCCCACCTGGTCGACCGAAGTAGCCGGTATCACCTGAACATCGCCCATGTTTGAGATCATCGGGAACATCCATTTCAACAGATACCTCAATCGGCGCCGCGAGCAGTTCACCACCGCCGGGAAACAGCTGCCATTCGTTCGGCGTTGACGGTTTCGTGACCTCTATCCAGGCACCGCTGCGTTCCATCAGTCGATTCAGAGGTGGGTCAAATTCGCGCCTCCAAAGTCGTAGGGCTGGCCAGTCGGGCATCCTTGACTCTCCTCTCCTGAGCCAATGATCCCACCACCCAAGCGCGATTTCCTGAAACCCGACCGACGGTCCCGGCTCACCCTGATCAGGATAGTGATGACCCCACGGGCCCACGATCCCGCAGCAAATGTCCGGACGCGCCTCAACCAGCGGAATGACCGAGTTGGAATACCGATCAGACCAACCGCCAATCGCAAGGATCGGGCACGACAGCCGGTCAGTCACGAACCGAATCGACCCGTGCCTCCAATAGGAACCGCGCCGCCTGTTGCAGAGCCACGCTTCATGTGGAAACGTCAGGTTCGCGAGTCGGTGTTTCCACAATTCGAACCACGACGCACCGACCGTCGCCACATCGGGCGGAGCGGCGAGAATTGCCGGCAATGTCGCTCCCCACTCCAAAGTATCGGTCAGTATGCAGCCACCCATCCAGTGAATGTCATCTTCGTAGCGGTCGATGGTCGCACAATTGGCAATAACCGCCTTGAGCGGCTCAGGCGCGTCAACCGCCGCCTGCAGACTCGCCGTCCCGCCCCAGGACGTGCCAAACATTCCGATCCTTCCATCGCACCAATCCTGCTGCGCAATCCATGCAAGAACCTGACGCGCATCGTCCAACTCCGCCGAAGAATACATATCCGGCATCCGGCCCTCACTGTCACCGGAGCCTCGCATGTCCACCCGCAGGCAGGCGTATCCATGGGCAGCGAAATAGCGATGGTTGCGCTCATCACGAGCGCGCACCATGTCGCGTTTTCGGTACGGGATGTATTCCAGGATCGCGGGAACAGGTCGGGCATCTTCAGGCAACCACATCCGCGCCGCCAGTCTGACGCCATCCGGCATAGCAATCCATTGGTGTTCGATTTCGCGAACCGAATGATCTGGCTCGGTATTTTTTCCCGAGATCACTGGCAACTGTGGCCTCCCACCTTTGGAAGTCCTCGCCGCAAGTCTTTCCGCTTCCAATGGGAAACACAATGATCGGAAGATGAAATCAGGACTGATGGACGGAGATGTCGTCGGATTTCCACTGGCGGTCTGCGACCACTTCCTGGTGGCTGACGGCCATCCCAGCCGCATACTCGACCAAGCGACATGATACATTCAGGCAAGCGAATATCGAAGCAGACGCAATGGCCACGTCGGGCCAGGAAAACCCGACCCCAAACGACCATTGCGACACAACACCGATCCCGAGCCCATTGTCCAGAGGAAGTGAGTGACGGCATGGACGCCATTTCAGCATCGTTGCCAGAGTTGAACCCGGCTCGGTGAGGCCCGGAACCAAGCGCTTCGTTTCACCCGAGTCTGGAATTTGACCGTCCGCAATTTGGGCCCACATCGAGAGTATGCAATGGCATAGGCGGAAATTCCTGATAGAATTCTTGTCAGAGCGAAGATCTGTGCAACTATTGCGAAGTGCGAATCAATGATCTTCGCACCAGGGGCCACAATGTCGATGTCTCGGAGAAACACTGGATCGAACGTCTCCACCTTTTCGGAGAACCTCATCTCGCTTGGCTCGGAAGTCCGCCAGGTTCGCAAGGCCCGCGGGCAGACACTCAAGACCCTATCCGCAGCGGCCGGAATTTCCGTAAGCCACCTCAGCGCGGTCGAACGTGGAACGACCAGCCCTTCCCTGACGATCATCCATAGGTTGGCTGACGCGCTCGACATCTCCTCCGACTGGTTTTTCGCACGACGCTCCGGAAAGGGCTCGATGGAGCGTACCTATGTCATTCGACAGCAAAACCGCCGGAGTCTGAATACGCTCTATGGTGAAGGCGTTTCGACGCTCGGATTGTCGGACGAACTTCCTTCCAGCTCGATTGGAGGCAGCTTCTTCATGGGTCTGGCGACCTACGAGCCCCATTCCGCAAGACCCGGCCACCCTATGTATCAGCATAAAGGAGAACAGCATGGCTTCATTCTGAGCGGTGAACTGCAGCTTCAGATTGGCGACGAGAGGATCGAACTCAAAAGAGGGGACAGCTATTCGTTTCCAACCGACATCATTCACAACGCCCGCAACGTTACCGACCAACCATGCCAGCTGATCTGGAGCATATCCCCGGTCACAATTCCAAAGGACGTGGTGGTCTCCCACCCAGCAGAATCCTGCTCGGGCCCGAAGGCGATCCTCAAGGATTGAACCGATCGCCGATCAATGAAACAGGAAGTATACGGAGTCTAGAATGCCTCAAACAAAGCCAGGACTTGATGTCTCACGTCGCTCGTTCCTTGCCACAGCCGGTGCCTTTGGCGCAGCCAGCATGGCAGTGCCCCGAATGGCACTCAGCCAGGATGGCAAGGTTCTTACCCTACGGAGCTATTCCGATCTTCAGATTCTCGACCCGGCCTTCCGGCTCAGCCTACCGGAAGCCGACATCATACGCGCGGTCTTCGCGCCGATGGTTGTCGTCGAACCCGGCGACGTCTGGGGTTGGAAGCCGTTGGCTGTCGAAAGCATCCAGCAACTCGATGACCTTACCCTGTCGTTCAGGTTGAGGGACAATATCGGCTTCACTGACGGCTATGGCGAGATGACCGCCGATGACGTCAAGTTCTCATTGGAGAGGATTGCCGACCCTGCAATGGAGAGCCCCTATGCAGGCGACTGGAGCGCACTTAGGGAAGTCGAGGTCAAGGACCGGCTTTCAGGGCTGATCCACCTGAAAAACAAGTTTGTCCCTCTGTGGACCACAACGCTGCCGACAGCCGCTTCCTGCATACTTTCGCGCAAAGCGATGGCGGAGCTTGGCGACAGGATAACCACCAAGCCAGTCGCCCAGTCCGGCCAATACGTACTGGCCGACTGGCAGCCAAAGCAGAAGACAATCCTGCGCCGCAATCCTGACTGGGTTCACGAGCCCGGCGGTTTTGACGAAATTCACATCATTCCGATCGAGGATCCGGCCGCCGCGGAGCGAGGATTCGAGGCAGGGGACCTCGACTACACCTGGACATCGGTTTCCTCGTTGCCGCGGCTCAAGCAGGACCCACCGGCCGGTTCAGTTGTCGTGGAGAAACCTTCACTCGCATATGTCTGGATTGGCATGAACCAAGACGCCGAACCCTTTACGGATATCCGTATACGCCGCGCCGTCCAGCATGCCATAGATCGTCAGACGGTGGTGGATGCAGCCTATTTCGGCGCCGCAGGCGTGGGCAACGGCATTATCGCACCAGGTCTCCCGGGATCAAGGAACGGCGTGACCTATGACTATGATCCCGACAAGGCGCGGGCCTTGCTCGCCGAAGCCGGGGCAACCAACCTGAATGTCACTCTGGACATCCTGAATCAGTCCGAGCGTCTGACAGCGGCCCAGGTCATTCAAGCCAACCTCGCCGATGTCGGCATCAACTGCGAAATCAAGCAAAACGACAGCGGCACATTCTGGACCCTCGGATCAAAGGACGGCGATTACTACATGGACCTGCAGATCTGGTTGCAACGTTACTCCATGCAGCCTGATCCAAGCTGGGCCACAGTATGGTTCACACCCGAACAGATCGGCGTCTGGAACTGGGAACGCTTCAACAACGCCGAGTACAAGGCACTGCACGATCAAGGCCTTGTGGAGGGCGACAACGCAAAACGCGATGAGATCTACACGAAAATGCAGAATCTCATGGACGAAAGCGGCTGTTACGTCTTTCTCACCCACGAGGTTGTGGGGGCCATTCACCGCGACACGATCGAACCGGGACTGAAACCGAACGGGGAGTCTCTCCTCCCGGAATTCAAACCGGCCTGACGGTGATCGGGCGGCCTTCGAGGGCCGCCCATTCCCCATGCTGAGCTACACGGCCAAACGCCTTGTGCTTGCCGTGGTCATCGTCTCGATGGCCATGCTGTTGCTGTTCTCGATGATATACCTGATCCCAGGCGATCCGGCTGCCGTTGCGCTTGGCCCTCGGGCAACTGACGCAATGCGGGAGGCGCTTCGGATCAAGATGGGTCTCGACAGACCGGTTTGGGTCCAATTCTGGAATTTCTTCACCAATGCCTGGACGGGCGATCTCGGGCGGGAGGTACTGTCCGAACGTCCGGTTGCGCAGGTGGTGATGGAGCAACTGCCCTACACTCTTGCCCTCATCGCCGGAGGCATTACATGGTCAGTGGCTCTGGGCATACCGCTTGGCTGCTGGGCAGCGGTCAGGCGTGGCTCCTGGGCTGACCGCGTCGTAGGCGTCCTCTCTGTCGCGGTCATCGCGGTGCCGTCATTCGTCGTTGCGATCTACGCGCTGCTGGTCTTTGCCGTCACCCTTCAATGGCTGCCTGCGATCGGTGCCGGTGAACCCGGGGAAATCGGAGACCAGATCGTCCACCTCATTCTGCCCTCGCTTGCCGTTGGACTTGGATGGGTTGGTTACATCGCCCGAATGGTTCGGGCGTCGATGCTGGAAGTCCTGGAGGCACAGCATATCCGCACCGCCCGGGCCTTCGGCCTGCCAGATGCGATGATCACCTATCGGTATGCGCTGACAATTGCGATCCTACCGACGATCACGCTCCTGGGCGTGGGAATTGGCCAGATGCTGTCATCCGCGGTCTTTGCCGAAATCGTGTTCGTACGCCCAGGGGTCGGTAAACTGGTCTATGACGCCATCCTGACCCGCAACTTCCCACTTGTCACGGGTGCCGTACTCGTCACCACGGTTCTCTTCGTCCTGATCAATCTGGTCGCTGACCTCATCATAGGAGCGCTGGATCCACGTGTCCGCAGTCGCTTCTAGCATAAGGACCGCCGTTCGCTTCGCGCACGTTGTCCGACTTTACCGGACAGCCCGTCGCATCGCGTCCGAACCATTGGGAGCACTTGGTATCACACTCGTCCTCCTGATGATTGGCGGCGCCGTCTTCGCAGATTGGCTCAGCATCCATGAACCCAGCAGGATATCACCCCGCGAAAGATTCCAGGGACCATCCTGGGAGCACCTTCTCGGCACCGACCATTTGGGGCGCGATCTTTTTTCCCGAGCCCTCCACGGCGGACGAATCGCGCTTTCCGTGGCTCTTTCTTCGACCGCCGCCTCTCTTGCGATCGGCGTAATCCTGGGACTGATCGCCGGTTACGGACCGCGCTGGCTCGACAACCTGATGCTTCTGCTCTTCGATTCCATAAAGAGTTTCCCAACCGTTATGCTGGCTCTCGCGCTGGTCACACTCCTGGGACCATCGCTCACCGCCGTCGTGGTTGTTGTGGTGCTCGTGAATGTTCCGGGTTATGCGCGCATCATTCGCACGCAGACGCTATCCCTCAAGGAGTCCGAGTTTGTAACCGCCGCGCAGAGCATGGGCGCGGGAACAGGGCGCATTCTGCGCGTCCACGTCCTGCCGAATGTCATCGGGCCACTCCTGATTCTCGCCTCGATGGACATCCCGGTCGTGATCGCGATCGAAGCCGGAATGAGCTTTCTCGGCTTTGGTGTGCGTCCGCCGACTCCAAGCTGGGGCGCCATCCTGAACGATGGCTACACAGCAATCCGGGACACCCCCTGGATCGCCATCGCAGGAGGTCTGCCGATCATCCTGACCACGCTTGGCTTCACCTTCCTCGGCGAAACCATGCGCGACGTTTTTGACCCCAGGCTCAAGAGACGCGGATGACGGAACTTTCGATCAGTGGCCTCAACGTTCATTTCACAACCGAAGACGGCGACCTGCACGCGCTGAAGGACGTCGGCTTCGAGGTTCCCAAACGCCGGATCGTCGGTATCGTCGGTGAGTCCGGTTGCGGTAAATCCACCCTGATCAATGCCATCCTCGGTCTTCTGGCCGACAACGGACGCATCACCAGCGGACGGATTTCATTCGGAGCCCAGGATCTCACCCTTCTGGGACCTCGTGAAATGCGAAACCTACGCGGTTCGCGCATATCAACCGTTTTTCAGGATCCGATGGGTGCGCTCAATCCCGTTCTATCTGTCGGTCGGCAGATGAGGAACATCCAATACCGTTCAGATCTGGGGAGAACCGGCAAGGACGCGAAGTCGGCGGAGATGCTTCGACGCGTACGCATCCCCGACCCCGAATCCGCGCTTGCAAGGTATCCACACGAATTCTCCGGTGGCATGAAGCAACGCATTGCGATCGCAATGGCCTTGATGATGGAACCTTCGCTCCTTATTGCCGATGAACCGACCACGGCGCTCGACGCAACGCTTGAGGTGGCGACGATCGCGCTGCTTAAAGATCTGCAGACGCAGATCGGATGCTCGATTCTCTTTATCTCACACCATCTCGGCGTGATCGCCGAGCTATGCGACGATGTCGTGGTGATGTACGCTGGGGAGGTTGTCGAACGCGGGACCGTAAGGCAGGTGTTGAAGAGCCCCGCGCATCCCTACAGCGCACGGCTCCTCGAGTGCGACCCGGCGCGACAGACAGTCCGAATTCGAAGCCTACCTACTATTCCAGGAGAGATTCCAGATCTGGGCAAGCGACCAGCTGGTTGCGTCTTCGCGGGTCGCTGTGAGCTAGTTACACCGGCGTGCGCTGAAACGCCCCCTGACCGGACCCTTGAAGACGGGCACATCGCCCGCTGTGTCAGGATAGGCGCAGCATGAGCAGTATCGTTGAAGTGCGTGACCTCGAAGTCACCTTTCGCGTGGGTTCCGTTTTCGGCAGGCAGGAGATCCTCGCCGTTGCTGGCGTGAGCTTCGACGTAAAGGCAGGTGAGACCTTTGCGCTGGTCGGGGAGAGCGGGTCGGGAAAGACAACGCTCGCGCGCGCCGTCAATGGACTTCAGGCGATCTCGAACGGATCGGTTCAATTTGACGGAATGCGGGTCGACGGCCTGCCAACCGCAGCCATGAAGCCCCTCAGGCGCGAGATGGCCATGATGTTCCAGGATCCGGTTGGCTCACTTTCTCCACGGATGAAGGTCGGAGATCTCATAACGGAACCCTTCCGCATCCATGAATTGCCGAAGAAAGACCTGGCACAGGAAACCGCACGCCTTCTGTCGTTGGTGGGACTGACAGACGATTTTGCCGGGCGCTATCCACACCAGCTGTCAGGCGGGCAGGCGCGGCGTGTAGGCCTTGCCCGAGCGATCGCCCTGAACCCAAGGCTCGTCATTGCGGATGAACCGACAGCGGGACTCGACGTCTCTGTGCAGGGAGAGGTTCTGAACCTGCTGAATGACCTGCGCGAACGGCTCGGACTGGCTCTCATTATCATCACCCACAACCTGCATGTCGTTCGTCATGTCGCCGACCGAATGGCGGTGATGTATCTGGGTCGCTTTGTCGAAACCGGCCCGACAGAGGAAGTTTTCGCTGCGTCGGGCCATCCCTACACCGCCGCGCTCCTGTCAGCGAATCCCGAGCCTGACCCCGACAGGGCTCGCGACCGAATTGAACTGCCGGCCGAGGTCCCTTCGCTTCTCGCCCGGCCGAAGGGGTGCGAGTTTCACACACGATGTCCCTGGGTTGCCGGGATCTGCGGCAGCAACCCACCTGCGCTGGCCAACATCGGAAACCGCCGCGTATCCTGCCACTACCCGCTCAATCTCGCCAAGGGGGTTGACCAATGACCGAAGTCATCGAGACAGTTTGGATCCCCATGCCGGACGGCGTCCGGCTGGCCGCTCGCCTCTGGCTTCCGGACGGCGCCCGAAAGGATCCGGTACCCTGCATTCTCGAATATATCCCATACCGCCGTCGTGACCGGACACGCATGCGCGATGAAGGCATGCATACCCACTTCGCCGCTGCAGGTTACGCCGCCATACGTGTAGACCAGCGCGGCTCCGGTGATAGCGAGGGCGTGATGTTGGACGAATACGCCGAAATCGAAACCCAGGACGGAGTTGATGTCATAGCGTGGATCGCCAACCAGCGCTGGTGTGATGGAAGCGTCGGCATGTTCGGAAAATCCTGGGGCGCGTACAATTCATTTCAGGTCGCCGCCAGACGGCCCCCTGCCCTAAAGGCCATCGCGCCGGTGATGGGCACCGATGATCGCTGGTTGGAGGACATTCATTTCTACGGCGGCGCGCTCGCCAGTGACAATTTCTGGTGGGGTTCGGTCATGCAGCTCTACAATGCCATGCCGCCGGACCCGGCGGTCGTGGGCAATCGCTGGCGCAGCATGTGGCGCCAGCGCCTTGAAGCCATGACTTACTGGCCTGCGCAATGGCTGGAGCATCAGACCCTTGACGAAATGTGGCGTCGGGGCTCGATCTCCCAATGCTACGCCGATGTCGAGATTCCTGTCTACTTTTTCGGTGGCTGGGCGGACCTGTTCCGGGACACACCGTTTCGGATCGCCCGGAATCTGCATGGCCCGGTCAAGGTGCTCGTGGGTCCTTGGGCGCATCTCTATCCGCACGAGGGCATTCCTGGACCCAAGGTGAACTTTGTTGGCGAGGTCATTCGTTTTTGGGATCACTATCTGAGGGGCATTGACACTGGCCTGATGGACGAGCCGCCGTTGCGGTTCTTCCTTCAGGAATTCGTTCCTCCTTCGGGCCTGCACCGGACACGGCCCGGCACATGGGTTGAGGAGGCCTGCTGGCCGTCATCGAACGTTTCGGAGCGGACATTGTGGCTCAATGAGGGGCGGTTGGACGAAGCGGGCGAGACTGGTGAAGAGATGTCAGTCCGTTCCCCCCAGACATTCGGCATGTCTGGAGGGGACATGTGTTCCTTCGCCATCCCGGGCGATATGCCGGGGGATTGCCGGATCGACGCCGGAGGGGCCCTTTCATTTGCCAGTGCAGGTATCGAAGCACCAACGGACATCTTGGGCCAACCCGTCGCGACCCTGGAACTGACGGCGGACCAGCCGCAGGCATTCGTCGCCGTTCTCCTGATCGATGAGGACCCGAACGGAGCTCAGGCCCTCATCACCAGAGGCTTTGCCAACCTGATGCACCGGAACTCGACGACCTCGCCCGAACCGGTGGTGCCGGGAGAAACCATGACAATACGGGTTCCTCTGCATGGCATCGGTTACAGGTTGGATGCAGGTCACAGGCTGTTGGTCCAGATTGCATCCACCTATTGGCCAATACTCTGGCCTGCGCCGAAACCGGTGAAACTGACGATGAAGGCAGGCGTATCCCGACTGACCCTGCCAGTACGGCGCGAGGATCCCGACGCGCCGCGACCTCGGGTTCTGCCCGAACCGGCAACGTCGGGAACTGACCGTCCCGTCAGCCTCGTCCGGAAAGGGTCGATGGAAAGATCGTTGCGCACTGATCTGACAACGGGCGAGCATAGCGCACGAGTCTTCCTCGACGGCGGTGTGTTCGGACCAGTGGGGAGAATTCGCCTTGACGAAACCGGCACCGAAATGGGTGACATTTCCGATAGAATCTATCGGATTCATGCGGACGATCCACTTTCATGCCGAGCCACAATGGATCAGGAGAGTCATTTCAGGCGCGATGACTGGGATGTCCGCATCAAGACGACTGCAGAGATGACCGCTTCAGTTACCGACTTTCATCTCCGCGCCTCGGTGACGTGCTGGGATGGCGATAAGGAGTTTCACCGCGTGGATTGGGAACACGTGATTCCCCGCAACGGAATGTAAGGGCTGTGGAAATGGACGACATTCATATCCAGACCGAATTTCCCCGGAAGGTCCGCGAGATCGAAAACACCTGGATTCCCATGCCCGATGGCACCAACCTTGCGGCCCGGATCTGGCTACCGCGGGACGCCGAGGCGGATCCGGTTCCGGCCGTCCTCGAATACCTGCCCTATCGCAAACGCGACGGAACCGTGGAGCGCGATCAACTTACCCATCCATACTTTGCCGGCCATGGCTATGCCGCCGTCCGTGTCGATATGAGAGGGACGGGGGACAGCGAAGGTGTGTGCCTCGGAGAGTATCTCCAGCAGGAACAGGATGATGCGCTGGCAGTGATTGAGTGGCTGGCTCGCCAACCCTGGTGCTCGGGCAAGGTGGGGATGATCGGGATATCGTGGGGTGGATTCAACGGCCTTCAGGTTGCGAGTCGCCGCCCGGCGGCACTCGGGGCAATTGTCTCGCTTTGCTCAACTGACGATCGGTATGCGGACGACATTCATTTCATGGGCGGCTGTGTTCTGACCGACAAGCTAAGTTGGGGAGCAACGGCATTCTCGATCGCGAACACCCCGCCGGACCCAGCCATCGTGGGTGACCGCTGGCGCGACATGTGGCTTGAGCGACTTGAGAACAACGGTCTTTGGATGCTTGACTGGTTCCGTCATCAACACCGTGATGACTTCTACTCCCATGGGTCGGTCTGCGAAAACTATGCGGGGATTGAGGTTCCCGTCTACATGGTTGGCGGCTGGGCAGATGGATATACCAATGCGATCTTCCGAACGCTGGAGCATCTACCCGGCCCAAAGAAGGGGCTGATTGGCCCATGGGCACACAAATATCCACACTTTGCAAGACCGGGACCACGGATCGGGTTCCTGCAGGAGTGTCTGCGTTGGTGGGATCAACACCTGAAGGGTGTTCCGACAGGCATCATGGACGAACCGATGCTGCGTGCGTGGATACAGGATCCGGCTGAGCCTGCGGCCTTTCGCGAAAACCGGGACGGCAGGTGGGTCACAGAGCCACGATGGCACGGGAAAGCCATTGAAACCATGGCCCTGTTTCCGGCTTCCACGAGGCTGGAGCGGACTCCTTCACAAGTGGAAACCGTCATCCGCTCGCCCCAGAACACCGGTTGGACGGCCGGAGCCTGGTGCGGATACGGTCTGGTTCCTGACGGCCCATTGGACCAGAACGGCGAGTTGGGACTGATGCACGGTTTTGAAACCGAACCCTTTGGCGATGGGTTCGATCTGCTGGGCTTTCCGATGCTGCATGCAGAGGTCATCAGCGACGCTCCTCAGGCCAATCTGGTGGCAAGTCTATCCGTTGTGGACAGCTTGGGTCGCGCGACCCTGATCAGCTATGGCGTCCTGAACCTGACTCATCGAACCAGCCATGCAGCCCCGAAAGCGATGCCAGTCGGGACAGCGCAGCCCGTTTCCGTACAGCTGAATTCCTGCGGCCAGCGTATAGCCAAGGGAGAGAGGTTACGCCTGTCACTTGCCACTTCCTACTGGCCGGTCATTTGGCCATCCCAGACAAGCGCATCGCTGATCCTATTGAACCCTAAACTTGTGTTACCGCTCCGGCCAACACGGGAAGAGGACAAGGATATCTCCCGTTTGGATGCCCCGGAGTGTGCGGAGCCTCTGGCGATCGAGCGGATTTCCCCAAGTCAGTTTGAGAGATATCGAAAACTTGACTTCGTCACGGGCAAGGAGACGATCGTGCTGATCAGCGATTCCGGAGCCGAAAAGCATCCACATACCGGATTGACGTTGCAGCATCAGAGCCGTGAAACCTTCGGAATTCACCCCGAAGACCCAACTTCGGCCACGGGCACAATATGCTGCCGCAGAGCTTTCTGTCGTGACGACGGATGGAAAGCTGAGGTCGAGACTCTTGTTTCCGTGGATGCCCAAGCCGGGGAGTGGCGGATAGAGGCGACCCTTACGGCGCGGGATGCGGATGGGTTGGTTGCCGAACGGAAATGGAGCGAGGGCATTCCTCGCAACCTGGTCTGAGGCGGCCCGGTGGGTGCGTTTCCGGAATTTGGGCCAGAGGTCGAAAGCCACGCGTTCGCTGCAGGCGACGTGTCGATGCGGGTGGTGACGGCAGGTTCCGGCCCCTGCATCGTCTTCATTCCTGGCGGTGACCAAACGGCTGAGGGCTATTCCCAGCTGTTCCTGCGGCTTGCAGACCGTTTCCGGTGCATCTCGTATGACCCTCGGGGAGCCGGTGACACAACATCACCGCCCGCACCCTGGACAATGGTCGATTACGCACGGGACTGTGCCGCCGTTATCGATGAATTCTGTGGCGGATTGGCAATCGTATGTGGTCTGTCGCTCGGCGGCCTGGTCACGCAGCAGGTGGCGATTGATTTTCCGGAAAGAGTGCGGCTGGCGATACCGATGGGGACTTCGGCGTATATCGAGGGCTTTACGCGGGACTGGATGCAGGCCGAGATCGACATCCGCAAGTTGGGAATCACCCTGCCGGATTTCTTTCTGGCACCCCACTACGCGCCTTATGCCTATCCGGCAAAGGCACTTCACGAGCCCGAACTTTGGGCCGAGATCAAGCGGTCCTATACGGAACGCTTCTCGAATCGCGATTCAAGGGACCTTATCGACCAGTGGCAGGCGTGCCTTGAATTCGACTGCCGGGAAAGTCTGAAGGCCTGCCACGTGCCGATGCATGTCATCAGCTTTTCCGAAGATGTTCAGACCGCACCGGCCATGTGCAAGGTCGTCGCCGATCTGGCGCCGAATGGCGTCATGCATGAGATACCGGGGCTCGGCCATGTGTCGATGATGCGGCACCGCCCCGACATTGTCGCCTCGAAGATCCGCGAAATAATCGAGAACTTCCGGGCCGAGTGATGCGCCGTCGGATCGCGGTTGCGGGTTTCCAACATGAAACCAACACCTTCGCGCCTTCACGTGCTGGATTTGAGGAGTTTCAGATCGCTGACAGTTGGCCAGGTCTATTGCTCGGCGACGCTGTCGTTACCCAAACGATTGGCTTGAATCTACCGATCACGGGGGCCATCGCGGCCGCGCGCGCTACAGGTCGGGTTGAGTTGGCGCCAATTCTCTGGTGTTCGGCCGAACCGAGCGGTCCGGTGACGGATGATGCCTTTGTGCGTATCAGAAGCATGATCCTTCAGGGACTGACGGATGCGGGTCTGATCGATGGACTCTACATGGATCTGCACGGTGCCATGGTTACCGAGACCCACAATGATGGAGAAGGCGCTCTTCTGGCGCAGATTCGGGAGCGCGTCGGACCAGACCTTCCCATCGGGGTCAGCCTTGACCTTCATGCCAACGTTTCGGCCGATATCGTCGAACTGGCGGATCCGATCACGATCTACCGCACCTATCCCCATCTCGACATGAGTGAGACAGGGGAACGCTGCATGAATGAACTTCTTCTGCTAATCGAAGGCAGGCGGCGGCGTGCTGCCTTTCGTCAGTTACCGTTTCTCGTGCCCCTGCATGCGCAGTTCACTGGCGAGGATCCTTGCCGAAGGCTGTATGGATTGTCGGAAGAGCTTCCGGAAACGAGTGACGAGTCGGTTGAAATCGCAATGGGATTCACGGCCGCCGACGTTCCTGATTGCGGACCATCAGTGCTTGCATACGCCGAGTCCGGGCTGCGGGCGAATGAACTTGCCGAGCGAATGGTGTCCGAGTTCTGTGCCGCCGAATGCGAGTTTGATACGCCGCTGCTGGAGCCCCGCCACGCCGTTCAGATGGCGATGGCATCTGAAGGAACTGCGGTGATTGCGGATGTTCAGGACAACCCCGGTGCAGGTGGCACATCCGATACCACCGGTCTGCTGACCACATTGGTGGAAATGGGAGCCAAGGATGTTCTGTTAGGTGTGATTTGCGACCCCCAAATGGCCCATGCGGCCCACCGCTTCGGCACCGGGTCGACGGTTTCGGGCCCGCTGGGTGGAAAGTCGGGGCTGCCCGATCAGAGTCCCATTGAGGCTGACTTCATGGTTCTTGCGCTCAGCGATGGCAAGGTCGCCTATTCAGGAGAGATGTATCGCGGCGGAATGGCAGAGATGGGACCAAGCTGTCTGCTGTCGCTTCTCGGCGCTGCGGCAGACATTCGCATCGTCGTCAGTTCCCGAAGAATTCAATGTCTTGATCGAGCGATGTTCCTGCACTTAGGCGCCGACCCCGCTCAGGCGAAGATCATCTGCGTGAAGAGCACAGTCCATTTCAGGGCGGACTTCGAACCCATTAGCAGCGTGATAATCAACGCAGCGGCTCCGGGGGCGTTTCCATGTCGCTTGGAGCAGGTGAGATTCCGACATGTTCAAAGAACGGCTTCTGGAGCGGGCAGGCGATGAAGCGCAACTTCCACTCCGCAGTGCAACACGGGCCATTTCCGCAGCGGAGGCGAAGTCCGGGCGAAGGGTCGTCGGACGTCTAAATGACCGGCGTCACCCGCCCGCCCAACGCCCGCTCTTTCACATGACCCCCGCCTGCGTTACTCCGGGCTCCGACACCGGCGGTCGGGTCCAGGAGGAGAGTGCGATGTCCGGAACAGAGATCGTTTTCGAGGTCACCGAGGACGAACTGGACGGTGGCTATTCGGCCAGCTCGGTGGGTCTCGGCATCCACACGCAGGGAGACACCATGGACGACATCCGACGGAACGTCAGGGAGGCGGTGGACTGCCACTTCGATGAAAGCATGGTTCGGCCGCGCCTGCTCCGCCTGCACCTCGTGCGCGACGAGGTTCTCGTGGCGTGAGGATCCCCGTGACGTTAGCGGGACCGACCTGCTGGCGGCGCTTAGGAATGGAAAGGAACAACGGCGCAATGGGCAATACTTCACACAATTACGATCATGAACTGGATGAGGGTTCCGCCTCGCGGTTCCAGCCTGCCGTTCGCCTCGTGAAAATCGCGCTTTCGCTTGCAGCATCGGCTGAAGGGCGATCTGTCACGGAACTCATGGAGGAATTCCAGCTGCGCAGGCGAACGGTGCAAAGGATGGTAGCGGCACTGGACGAACTGTTTCCGATTGAACAGATCGATGAGGGTCGTTATCGCCGTTATCGCATTACCGCGGGCTTCTCGGCTTTCCTGCTTGCTCCAACCGCTGAGGAACTGGCTGACCTTAAGCTCGCCGCACAGATGTTTGACGAAAGAGGGGAAAACGCACGGGCCGAATCCCTGAGGGATCTAGGACGACGCAATCTGGCCGCGCTTCGGGAAAGGCAACGGTTGCGGCTTGCGCCGGACATAGAGGCCCTGGCCCTGACACAGCTGCCGGTTGCATCACCTGGCCCTCATGTCGAAGTCGACCCAAAGGTCCTTTCGACCTGCCAACTGGCGCTGATGGCCCAGAGGCTGCTAAGTTTCACCTACGCATCGACGTCCGGTACATCCACCATACGCACCGCCGCCGCACGCGGACTATTGATCGGGTCCCGTTCCTATCTTGTTGCGGCCTTGAGCGATGCGGACGCTCCGGTCCTCTTCCGGTTGGACCGCATGAGCGATGCGGACGTCACGGATTCGGTCGCATGGCCTGATCCGGATTTCAACCTCGACTCCTTCCGAGCAAAGTCCTTTGGCGTCTATCAGGAGCAGCCCTCCGGCATACGATTGATCTTCGATGCCGAAGTGGCGGACAGTGCCAGCACATTCCGGTTCCACCCATGGCAGGAGGTCACCCAACTGGATGACGGGCGTCTCGCTGTCGAGTTCACTTCGGGAGGTCTGCGCGAACTCGCATGGCACCTGATGACCTGGGGTCCCACAGTGACAATCGACACCCCGAGGGAACTGAAGAATGAGATGGTCACACTACTTGAGGAACTTCTGGCGCGTCATGGATCGGAAAGTGACACGCCTTGAGAAACTTTCGACACGACTGCCATCCTATGTCCTGATCTGACATTCATGAAGTGACTTTCCCCATAAGTCGGGAATCAGCTTACCCGGCACGGGCGGATTCAGCCGAATGGAGATCGTCTCCCGCACTTGCGAGTTCGGCCCGTCCAAAGAAATGAAACGGGGAACGGAATAGTGGCACATTTAGATCGAACTCAACGGGAATCCATCACTGATCGCGTCATCAAGGCCATGGAAGCGGGATGTCCGCCCTGGCGCAAACCCTGGACTGGATGCGTGAACGGAGCGAGCCTTCCCCTCCGGCACAACGGGGAACCCTATCGGGGAGTGAACGTCATTCTGCTGTGGTCTGCCGCCGAGCGTCACGGCTACACTGCCGCACGTTGGCTTACCTTCAGGCAGGCACAGATTCTTGGCGGCCGGATTCGCAAGGGCGAAAGATCCGAGCTGGTGATGAAATGTGGCACGGTTATCGATGAAGACGAGAATGGTGACGAAAGGGTGATTCGCTTCGCACGTTACTATCGGGTGTTCAATGCCGACCAGATCGACGGCCTTCCAAAGTCGCACTACGATAGATTGGATCCGGTTCGCGACCTTGGCACTCAGGCAAACCCTGAGCTGGACGCGTTATTCGCCTCTACCGGAGCGCACATCGTCACGGCTGACGAGCCCCGTGCGTATTACGATATTGGACAGGACAGGATCCACATCCCGCCAATTGCCACTTTCCACAATTCCGCCGGTTACTACGCAACCCTCGCCCACGAACTCACTCATTGGACGGGCTCGGAGTCCCGTCTGGATCGCTTCAGTCGGTTCTGCGCGAATGAGGATTACGCCTTCGAGGAAATGGTTGCGGAGATCGGAAACTGCTTTCTCTGTGCGGTTCTCGGGCTGACCCCCGACTTCCAGCAGAGTGGTGCTTACCTGGAACGATGGCTACAGGTTTTGAAGACTGACAGTCGAGCCATCTATCGCGCCTCGAGTGAGGCGCAAAAGGCGGTGGACTATATCCTCGGACTTCAGATGCACACGTCCTTGCCTGACGCGGCATAGACAGCAAAGGACTGGGTGACCGGGTCGTCTTCAGAAGGAGCATGCACGGAATCCCGAGGATCCCCTCTCTTCTGAGTGGACCGGGAACTTTGCCCTTCGGAGCGACCTCTGCATTGGCCCGGATCGAATTGAACTGCACGCCGGATTCCGCAGAACAATTTACATGGCAACCGGCCGTTTCCGCACCGCTGCCGTCTAGTGTAGCACCATCATTGCGTTGACGGGTAAAGGGACTTCAGCCTGATGCGTGCGTCGGCTGTCGTGAAACGCCAGTCCACGGTGGCCCTTTCCCGGTTCCTGTTTCGAGCCCATGCCTCCGTCTCCCGGCACATCGTCTCCCGGTCGGGAATGCGGCGGTTCAGGCACTGACGGACCATGGCCCCGATCCCGGTTCCGCCACGTTGAGCCAGCCTGCGTGCTTCGGGGGATGGTGGATCTCCAGCCGGGAGGCGATCCGCGCCGCCCCGTCGGGGGGGAACGTCCCGTGGAGGGAGTCGACGGTGTGGACGTTGAGGTTGTCCATCACGAGCACGATTCGCCTGCCGGGGAAGGTGACGTCCACCGGTTCGCGGATGGCCCTGGCCCAGTCCCCGCGCGTCCGGCGGTCGGTGACCTTCACCTCCCGCCAGCCGGGCGGCGGGGCGAACGGCATGAACAGGTCCGCGGCGCCGTTGCGCCCGTATCCGGAGTCGTGGACGGCGGGGTCGCCGGGGCGCACCGGCCGAGGCGCACGGGTCTCCCTCCTCCGCTGGCGGGAGGTCCCGTCCATGACGGCCAGCGCCCCGTCATCCGTGAACTCCCGCTGGCGCCGCTCCAGCATGTCCTCCATCGCGGCGGGGAGGTCGCCGCTGGCCCTGGGCGGGATGCACCGGTACCGCCTGGGCCATGGCTTCATGCCGTTTTTCAGGGTCTTCCCCACGGTCCCTTCCGAGATCGTGTCGACGATCTCCAGCCCGCCAGGCCGGTCCGCCAGCAGCTGCATCGTCCAGCGGCTCCGCCCCTCCGGCGGCTGCGGGCAGGCGAGGGCCACCAGCCTCCCCTCGCCGACTCCGTCGAGGCTGCGCGCCTTCCGGTTCTCCTGTTCGCGGCGGACCAGCGCCGCCTCCAGCCCCTCCCCGGCGCAGCGCCGGCGCACCCGCCCGGCGGTCGACACGCCGACCTCCAGGATCGACGCGATGTCGGAATCGATGCGGCCCCCGTCGTCCCGGGCCTCGTCGGCCAGCAGCAGGATCCGTGCGTGCCGCCGCCTGTACGCCGCCGCCCCGCTGTCCACCAGCTTACGCAGCTCCGCCCTCTCGCCGTCCGAAAGACGGATCCGGTATATCCTGCGTCCCTTTCTGGAAGTCCCCGTTTCCTGTGCCATGCTCTGCTCCGTTCCGATGCAGCCCGGGGGCGGTCTGCCGCCGCCTTCCCTCCGCCTGCGTGTTGCCTGATGCCGGGAAAGATGGCATGATGCCGGGAAACAGTCAAACAGAACCGTCATTGCTACGATGGCGCTACACTAGGAAGTGGCTAACGACGGCGCAGCGGGGCAGTTCCAGTCGCGTCACGCTTGCGACAAGGCTCCACTCAACGTGCGCAGCGGTTCCCGCTAGCCGATTCGCTGGCCCGCTGACGGCCGGTTCGGCGGTATCGCGTCGGCCGGGTGTTCCAGAGGTGCATGGCCAATGACCGGGCGGCTGTCCGGTTTGAAAAAGTTTCGGCGCAGGGCGGGATCGGGGTGGTTCGAGCGCAGATCGGGGTCGCCCAATAATCCATCGACCTGAATGCGTCCGCCATAGATAAGGGCCTCGCCCTTTTTGCATCGCTTCCAGTGTAAGCCGCTCCTTTTCATCACCGGCGTACGGGGAAAGGTCGAGGAACGGGACTTGTAGACCGGCGATGACTTCGCGCTCGTATGGCGAACCCTTCTCCCAGAGAAGTTCGACAAAAGGGTTTGGCTCGTCCCGTTGTGCCGGGTCGGCGAACAGGTCCATCGTCACGCGATGCGGACACGCAACAAGTTCGTAAAGCATTGCGGCAGTTATGGGCGCAACCATTACCGCCTCCTAGACTTTGAATGTTGAGCTAACATCTTCGATCTCCGCTGCCTAGCGGTCCAGTCCTCGATGTTTCCGAACGTGCCGGCATTTCCACGCGAGCATCGGCATGGCTCCAATGCGCACACGTATTTCTGGCACCACGTCCAACAAATCAGCGTGGACGTCGCCGCGATCTAGGGTCTGTTGACAATCATGCTGCCGCCACCACGCCGGCTACGGGATGAATCCCGGCCGCAAAGCTCGCGTCCGTCCTGTCGCAGCGCGTCGCGATCGCACGGAACTCCCTGGTTCTGGCGAAGAAATTCTCGACCTGATGCCGCCACCCATACATATCCCGGTCGTGCTCCCTGGGCTCCGTCCGGTTCCGCTTCGACGGAATCACCGCCTCCGCCCCGCGCAGGGCCAGATCCTCCAGGAGCCGGTCCGCGCCGGACGCCCTGTCCCCGACCAGCGCCCCGAAGGGGAGCCCGTCCAGAAGCTTCGCCGTCCCCGCGGGGCCGTGCGCCTGCCCGGGCAGGATCACGGAGCGGACCAGGTATCCGGGCGCGTCCACGGCCGCCACGACCTTGCCCGTCAGGCCGCCCCGGGAGCGGCCGATCCCCTGGCGGCAGGTCCCCCTTCCGCGCCCGCCGCCTTCCGGTGCGCCTGCACGACCGTGCCGTCGACGGACACCCATTCGAGGTCGAAATCCTCCGACAGGGCATTGAAAACGCGCCCGGAAACCCCGGACAGCGCCCAGCGGCGGAACCGCCTGAACACATTGTTCCAGTTGCCGAAGCGCTCCGGAAGGTCCCGCCACGGCGATCCCGTGCGGAACCGCACGGGCACCGCCTCCACGAACCGCCGGTCGTCCGCCGCGGTGGCGCCGGGATCGGTCGCCCTGCCGGGCGGCATGGGCCCGGTCCGCGCCCACATGGCGTCGGTCAGCACCGTCCTGTCCGCATCCATCATGTCACCTGCCCGTCTGCCCGTGCCGCCGTTCCGGCGCGCATCGCGGCTAGATAACAGGGGACGCGCCGAATCGCAACCCAATTGTCAACAGGCCCTAGAACGCCGTCGAGAAACTCCCGCTCGTTCGCTGTCAGATCGAACAGAAAGGCGAATTTTTCCCGGCAAAGCGCTACGGTCTCCTCGATCCACGCGTCGACATCTCCCTTGCCGGTGAAGCGGTCGCGCGGCAGGCAGATCGCGAGTTTCTGACGAAGCTCGCACGGGTCGCCTTTGATGGCGTCTACCGACATGGTCCGCCAATCGCGCCGACCGCAGGCGCCGATGGCGAGGACGGCGGTTTTGATCCGGCTCCAGTCGAGCACGTCGATCGAGAGAATACGGCGCGCATCGAACAGGTCGCGCGCGGCATGCCGGTCGACGAGCGCGATGAGCTTGCCGGCGACGATCTCGTGAAGGTCGAGGACGAGAACATCACTTGCCCGCATATCGCCCAAGGGACGTGACTCCATGCGGGTCGTGCCAAACAGGGGCTGGCGCGCCATGTAGTTGACATCGAGTTCCAGCGTGGCGTTGCCGCCAAGCGCGGACGAATAGCGCGACCGCCACTTGCCGCCGGCGTGCTCATCGGGCTGACGGCGGACGCTGTAACCTTGGGAAGCGAGGAGACGATTGAGCGCCGCATCGACGTCTGGGCGCTCGGTTTCCATCGCCACCCGGTCGAGCGCGCCTATGTAATTCAAGTCGATATCGACCGAGAGTCGGTCGAGCCCGAGGTGGAAGACGTTCAGCGTCGTTCCGCCCTTGAGCACGAGTCGCTCCGACAGGTCCGGATCGCGGGCGATTTCCTGCAGCAAGTCCAGGAGCCGCAGCACCTTTTCGAGCGTACCGAGCTGGTGCCCGGTCTCATCGGCGAGGCGCTGCAGCGTTTGGACCGAGGGCGCCGCCATTCACAGCCCCTCGAAGCGGCGTTCGACGATGTCGATGGGGAGGATGACGTTCCAGCCCTTTGCGGCCCTCCCCTCGCCCGATTTGGTGCCCAGCGCATATCGCGCCTGGGAGGGTGCCAGCGTGCGAACCGCGTCGAGCGCAGTGTCCGGCACACCCAACCGTTTTTGTTCGCTTTCCAGCCAGGAGCCCAGTGCGCCGGCAGCCGTGGCGTTACCAAGCGCGCACGTGTACCGGACCAGCGCCCCGGCGTCGACGCGTGCGACCAGGTCCAGCGAGTTGAAGAGCTCCTCCGCGCCGCCAGCCAGGTCATAGCGGTCGAACAGATCGACGATCGTCCGCTCGACCGTCGTCACATTGACCTCCAGCCCCAAGCGATCGACCAACGTGACGCCGTCAGTCAATGCCCCATTGCGTTGGGCGAAGCCGCGCAGCGGCTTGACGAACCGGCAGGTCAAGCCGATTGCCTCGAAGACGCCGGGCTCGCCGTGCGCGATCACCTGGACCTCATGCCCGTCGGTGTAGGCGCAGCCGTGCAGCTCGAGGGCCGAGTGATAGGCGATCACGCCGCCGCGGCGCAGACGGGAGGCGGCCAGGAAGCGGTCGACAGACCATTTGTCGGCGTCGGCATGCTTGGGCACGGACGCGAAGACGCCCCGCGCGACGCGCCGGATGTTGCCTGCTTGAAGATGCTGGGTAAGCATCACCGTGATGACCTTGTCTTGAGGGCGGCGGCCAACAGCAGCGGCGTATTCGGCGCGGCTGAAGACGGGGTGAGCGCTGAAGAAGGGCGCGGATATGAGGCGGGACATGGAAGTTTCGGACTTCACTTTGACAAATTCGATCACAACGATATATGAGATATGGCTTTCTCCGATCTGAGGATAGGAAACCTATTTAGTCGCTCTCCCTCGGCCTTCCGCCGGTTCCATACTAGCTGAGCCTGATTCCTGCCTGTCGGGCAGGGCAGGCATGTCTGCGGACCGCCGAGCGACTGGTCAGGCTGATCGCGTTGTTCTGTATCCTGAGCTGGCACGTGTTCTGGCTGACGATGCTCAACCGGGTCGAGCCGAACCTCGAACCCGTCCTCGTGCTCAGCGAGTTCGAAACGAGCATCCTCGATCGCCTGATTCCCAACCCAGCTCACCATCCTCCCGCAGCTAGTGTAGCGCCATCGTAGAAATGAGTATTCGTAACTGCTCACCCCTTCCTGGGTGCGGACCGGGCATCGTTCGGCTTGACCATGTCGGCTGCGTTTCCGGCCAGGGCGATCTGGATGGCGACGGGTGGGTTGTAACCGAGGGTGGCCATCGAGCTCAGGTAGCTGGAGATCCAGCACCATGCCTCGGCATGGAGCTGTGTCCGGAAGCAGCCCGACACCTTGATCCTCACCCTGGCCATGCGGATTTTCCGCCCGCCGGCGTTGTCGGTGAAGCTGACGTCCGGGTCGGCCATGAAGCGCGGCACGGACCCCCCGTGCCTCCCGAGGCGCCCGTGGAGGTTGTGCGCGTCGGATCCCGCGACCCTCCCGCGCCTTCCCTTCGGACGCGGCGGGATCTCCGGCAGCTCCCCGCCGCCCTGTGTAAGGATGGTCCGGTACCGCCTGCGCACGCTCCGGCGTCCGGCCTCGGGCAGGACCCTGGCGTCGCTTCGGTTGACGCTGTGGCAGGCCTCGCGCAGCGGCCTTTCCATCAGGCGCGCCCGGCGGAAGCCGTTGGATTCCACGACGGACGTCAGTTCGCGGAGGATATGGGAGCCACAGGGCCGGTGCGTACACCGGTGGTGGGTGAGGTGGCCCGCCCAGCAGTCGTGGACCGGCGTGCCGGTGTGGCGGGGGATGACGCCGATGTCCCCGATCGCCCCGCATCCGCGCCTGCGGTGCGGGCGCTTCAGGGTCAGGGACCCGTCGGTGGGGACATGGAGCCACCGCCTCCTGCCGTCCACGCGGAATCCGGTCCCGTCGGCGTGGAGGGCGGGGCGCTCCGGCAGGTGCGCGACGGCGGCCTCCTCCCACGGCCCGGGCGCGGCGCGCAGGCGGCGGATGTACCCCAGGCAGGTGGCCTCGGAGAGCATGGGGCCGGAGACCGCCTGGACCATGGCGACGGCCCGGGGCGGGGACAGCATGTGGGCGCCCGGCAGGCTGGTCGTGAAGGCCTGGAGGCCCGTGCCGTACTGGAGCGGGCCGGGCATGTCGCCGGGGAACCGCCCCTCTGTCCGGGCCCGGCAGTCCGGGCATTCCCTGGCCCCGGCCTCCACGCGGCGCCCGCCGACCTTGAGGACGATGCCGGACGGGACGCGCCGCCCGCGTCCGGTGGGCGCGACCCACGGGAGGTCGGCGCCGCAGCTCCCGCAGGCATCGACGGCGACCGTCTCCCCGACGGTGGTCCCGCCCATGTCCGCGCCGGTCCGCAGGTTCGGCTTCACGCCCCGGCCGCTGTTCCCGCCGCCGCGCCGCGCCGTCCCGTCACTCTCCGTCCGCCACGGGGGGATGCCGGAGCCGGCGCCGGTCCTGCGGGTCGTCCGTCCCGGCAGGACGGCCATCAGGATGTCCGGCAGGGTGAACGGCGCGCGGAACACGGCGCCGGCCTCCGCGGAGACCCTGCCGTCCCTCCGCAGCGCGGCGACGACGGCCCTGGCACCCTCGAACCCCTCGCGCGGCGATGCCGCGTCCGCCGTCGGCATCACCCGGCCTCCACCGCCATGACCGTCGCCTCCGCCGTGATTCGCCCTGACGGAAGGACCATGGAACGGATGGTTCCATGATGTCAGGCGGAAAGGCGGGACGGTCAGGGATGAAGGGGCGAGCAGTTACTAGGGCCTGTTGACAATCATGTTGCCGCCACCACGCCGGCGACGGGATGGATCCCCGCCGCGAAGCTCGCGTCCGTCTTGTCGTACCTCGTCGCCACCGCCCGGAACTCCTTGATTTTGGCGAAGAAATTCTCGACCTGGTGCCGCCACCCGTACATCTCCCGGTCATGCTCCCGGGGTTCCGTCCGGTTCCGCCTCGACGGGATCACCGGCACCGCGCCGCGTCTCTCCACATCCCCGGGCAGCCAGTCCGCGTCGAACGCCCTGTCCCCGACGAAGGCCCCGAACGGGAGATCCCCAGGCAGCGCCGGCACCCCCGCGAGGTCGTGGGCCTGGCCGGGAAGGATCACGAAGCGGACCAGGTATCCGGGCGCGTCCACGACCGCCACGATCCTGCTCGTCAGGCCGCCCCGGGAGCGGCCGATCCCCTGGCGGCAGGTCCCCCTTTTGCGCCCGCCGCCTTCTGGTGAGCCTGCACGACCGTGCCGTCGACGAACACCCATTCGAGGTCGAACTCCTCCGACAAAGCGCTGAAAACACGCTCGAAAACCCCGGACAGCGCCCAGCGGCGGAACCGCCTGAACACATTGTTCCAGTTGCCGAAGCGCTCCGGAAGGTCCCGCCACGGCGATCCCGTGCGGAACCGCACGGGCACCGCCTCCACGAACCGCCGGCTGTCCGCCGCGGTGGCGCCGGGATCGGTCGCCCTGCCGGGCAGCATGGGCCCGGTCCGCGCCCACATGGCGTCGGTCAGCACCGTCCTGTCCGCATTCATCATGTCACCTGCTCGTTTGCCTGTGCCGCCGTTCCGGCGTGCATCGCGGCTAGATAACAGGGGACGCGCCGAATCGCAACCCAATTGTCAACAGGCCCTAATCCCCTATTGAAACAGGGCTGAAGGCAGAAAAATACCGTCGCCCCAGAGCCGGGCCCAGCCTCGATCCTCGTCATCGGTTGGAAGGAGGCGACCCGTTTTCGACTGCTGCAGCCCGGCGGAGAGGCCGGAAGATGGGCCCCGGATCAAGTCCGGGCGACGCAATGGGGCTGCAGCCCCATTCTCAAACGGTCTCTCAGCTGTTCCCGGCACTCGTCGATGGAGCAGCCGAACTCCCGCGCCCGGCACACGAAATGGAGTTTCCGCACCGTGCGCTCCTCGTAAGTTCTGTATCCGGTCTCCGAGCGGGACTGGGCCGATACCAGTTCGATGTCCGCTCAGTAGCGGACCGGCTTCACCGAAAAGCCGACCGCATCCGACGCAGCGGAATTATTCACCGCCAGCACCCTTGACCTTCCAGTAACTGGAAACCCTACGTTCCGAACTGGGACAAAGCAAGAGGTGTCCACATGGTTGCGATCGCCGCGAGAGGCACCATCGACTGGCGCTGCCGTCACAATTGGCGCCGGGCCTCGAAGAATACCGCATGGTGTCTGCTCGGCTGCGCCATCGACGATTTCGGCACCATCGCCTTCTTCCAGTTCACCGGTATCCCCTGGCCCACTTTGGCGATTATGACACTCGCAATCATAAGCGGGGTCGACTGGGCGCTGACCGGTGCCGCCGTGCTCACTTGGTGGGTCTTACCGATCATGCTGGCGGCGGGCTTCGTGACCCCGCTGCCCTACAACTACTGGCGGCTGAAGGCATCCGGGCGGGCATGTCATTGAAACGAGCCGCGGTCCCCGCCGTCCTGGCTGCGGCTGTCGGCGTCGCGTGGTATGTCTATCTCGACAGCAGCGGCAGCGGGCTGCCGATCGTCGCGGTGAACGTGCCGACAACTCTCTCGGCACAGGCGCAGCGCGGGCAAGAGACTTACGCAGCCAGCTGCGCGGCCTGCCACGGCCGAAACGCGGCGGGACAGGACGGGATCGCCCCACCGCTGGTGCATGTCGTCTATGAGCCCGGCCACCATGGCGACGAGTCGTTCCAGCGCGCGGTCGCACGCGGCGTCCGGGCCCATCACTGGCGTTTCGGGGACATGCCGCCGGTCGAGGGGCTGACGCGCCGCGACGTAGCGGCGGTCGTCGCCTACGTCCGCGAACTCCAGCGCGCCAACGGCATCCAATGAGGGAAGACCCATGAAGCCGCGCCTCCTAACGGGCCTGCCGGTCCTGGCGGCAATGCCGACGCGCGCCCGTTCCGGCGTCGATCCGACCACGGCGCAGCACGCGCCGCCTAGAGGCAGTCCATGAACCGAAGAGAGTTCCTCAAAGCCTCGGCCGCGGCGGTTTTCATCCCCTCGACGGCTCGGGCCGCGCCAGTCTTCCGGCTGAAGGCGGGGCCGGTCGACGCCCGAATCATGCCCGAGGGCGAGGGCGTTACCCCGATGCTCGGCTTCAACGGTTCGACCCCCGGCCCGGAACTCCGCGTGCGCCGGGGGGACCGGGTGTCAGTTGCCTTCGAAAACGGATCGGGCCAACCTTCCGCCATTCACTGGCACGGCATCCATCTCGAAAACGCAATGGACGGGGTCCCGAACCTGACCCAAGCGGCGGTTCGGTCGGGCGA
This sequence comes from Paracoccaceae bacterium, assembly GCA_965203605.1. Lineage (GTDB taxonomy): Bacteria > Pseudomonadota > Alphaproteobacteria > Rhodobacterales > Rhodobacteraceae > JAPOUP01. The sequence continues at coordinate 2,881,890 of OZ241902.1, forward strand.
GACCTTCCGCTACGCGTTCGATGTGCCTTACGCCGGCACCTACTGGTATCACGCCCACCACCGCTCCTGGGAACAGGTCGCAAGGGGGCTCTACGGCCCGCTGATCGTCGAGGAGCCGGATCCGCCCGCCGCCGACCGCGACATCACCGTCGTGCTCGACGACTGGCGCCTGGATGACGCCGGACGGCTGCATGAGAGCTTCGGAAACCGGCACGACTTCTCCCACGCCGGGCGGCTGGGCAACTTCGCGCGGGCGCTGTTCTCCAGCGCCACTGTGCGGCGCGGCGATCGCGTCCGCCTCCGGCTGATCAATGCGGCCACAGCGCGGATGTTCCCGCTGAAGATTGACGGCGGGATCGGCAAGGCGGTGGCCCATGACGGCATGCCGCTCGCCAAGCCAGCGCCCCTGGGGGATCTGTTGCTCGCCCCCGCCCAGCGGACCGACGTCATGCTGGACGTGTCGGGGCCGATCTCCTTCGCGCTGCGGACCCGCGACGGATTCTTCCCTCTCGGAACAATTCCCGCCAGCGGTTCGAACCCCGCGCCGGTCGATACGCCGATCCGGTCCTTGCCGTCGGCCCGGACGCCCGAGCCAGACCGAAACCGGGCGGTCCGCCTCACCCTCGTCATGCAGGGCGGAGCCATGGGCGGGCGGCACGGCGGCAGCGACTTCTGGGCCTTCAACGACCGCTCCGGCATGCCCGAGGCGCCGTGGCACCGCTTCGCCCGCGGCGAGACGGCCCTGATCACGCTCCGCAACGACACCGCGTTTCCGCATGGTATCCACCTGCACGGCCACCATTTCCACGAGGTCGGCGAGGACGGCGCCCTCGGCCATTACCGGGACACGACTCTGGTCGACCGGAGAGCAAGCCGCGACATCCTTTGCGTGTTCGACAATCCCGGCAAATGGCTCCTGCATTGCCACACGCTCGACCATCAGGCGTCCGGCATGAAGACATGGGTGGAGGTGGCGTGATGCGCACCCTGCTTCCGGCCATCCTGCTCTGGCCCCACTAGACCCTCGCGGACGTAGGCGACGACCGCCGCCACGTCGCGGCGCTCCTTGTGTCGGTAGGGTCGTGCCGAGCTGGTGCAGTGAAAACTCGTGCTCCTTCCTTGGTTGGGTGTAGCGCGACAGGACAAGATGCCGGCCGTCGGTTGTGGGCAGATGTACGTCCACCAGCTGGATCCTGCCGAACGCCTCGATGATGGTGCGCAGGGTCAGCCCGCCAGTGTAGTTTCCTGATTTCATCCGATCCGGCCGGCAGGTTCCTTCCCGGCTTGCTCCGTGCAAGGATTGCCGGATTTCCGGGACAGCGCGGGAAGCCGGAACCCGGCGTCTGCCGTTTCCGTTTCCAGGGAGCCCTTTCCCGGTAGCGTCCGGCCGGCAGTCCGATCCCGAGGGCATGGCGCACTGCGGCCTGTTGCGACCGACCATGCCATGGCGGGCACCTGCGGAAGAGGAAAGGAGGGGCCTGCGCGAACCGCGCTTCACCAGGCCGTGGACGGGCAGCCGCAGATCCGGCCTGAAACGAAGCTTTCCGCCGAGGAATACGTTGGCATGGAAGCCTGGCGCGAGGCCAGACTGGATGCCTGCCCGAACCATCCCGACGGCGGCTGCCCAACAAAAGGGGATTATATGCCCCATTCCACCCTGAAGTGCAACACCAGTGGCGGTGGTGACCGGTTCCGCTGCCGCATGATGTTGCGTATCGGCCAAGAAGCGGCGACAGTCCCTTTGCTGAAGAGAAGGAGATTGCCATGCCCGAGGGCTACCGCCACCTGACCCGGAACGAAAGATGCCAGATCGGCGCACTGAAGGAAAGCGGGCTCTCCGACGGGGCGATCGCGGCCCGTCTGGGCCGTGACCGGACGACGGTCTGGCGGGAGCTGCGCCGTAACGGCGGGGATTCGGGATACAGCCCGGGCGAGGCGCAGGGGAGGGCGGAGGCCCGCCGCAGCGCGCCTTCCGGCCATTCCCTCCGCTCGGGCTACGCCCTCGCTGCGGGAATGGCCGGCGTTGCACTTCGGAGTGGAAGTGGGGCTTTGGTATTAAGTCACATTTTGCTTGAACCCGCGATCCGAATCGCTTAAAATTACGGCCATGATCCAGAACGGACGTTTCCGAAACAGGTTCCCTATTCAAATCAAGGAGTCCAGAACATCATGAGCGAACGGCAGGAATTCAAAGTCTCCGGTGAGGTCGTTGACCATTCGGGTCAGGACGGAGACCGGAGCTACACGCCCGCGGACGGTTTTTACGGGCTGATGAAAGTCATCGGCGGAACCGGCAACAACTGGTTCTACGGCGGCCACAGGGGCGACTGGTACCAGGGCGGCGCCAACCACGGTGCCCAGGACACCGTCAAGGGCGGACAGGGCAGCGACTTTCTCGCCGGCGGCAAGGGCGCCAACATTCTCAAGGGCGAAGGCTGGGACGACATTCTGGTCGGCAATTTCGAAAACGCGTACCACGACCTGATGTATGGCGGCAACGGCCACGACACGCTGGTCGCGGGCCGCGTGGACTGGACGACCCGCGACTACAGCGAGCGCCCGTCCGTCGGCCCGAAGCTGGTGCGGGACGCCCATGGCAACATCACCGGCGGCAATGTCATGTGGGGCGGCGAGGGCGACGACACGTTCGAGCTGCACCGTGACAGCTATGTCCATATCGCGGATTTCAACCCGAACGAGGACATCATCCGCATGACCGGCCTGGCCGGCCATACCCTAGAGGAGTCCATCGACGTGGTCTACCATCCCAGGGGACCCTGGGGGGACAGCGGTTTCCGCCTCGTCCTCGACGGCAGCACCGTGATCGCGGAGGTCAATTACACGGGTGCGCTCGACGTTACCGATCCGGACTCGATCCAGGGCGCCATTGACAAGATCACAGCGAAGATTCACGCCGTGCAGGGCAGCACTTTCTTCGGCTCCTCGGGCAACGACCAGATCAACGGCACCAAATGGAACGACACCATCTACGGCTGGGGCGGCGATGACGTGATCGCCGGCGGCAGCGACGGCGACATCATCTACGGCGGCCACGGCAACGACACGGTCTACGGCAACGGCGGCAATGACGCGCTGTACGGCGACCATGGCAACGACACGGTCTACGGTGGCGCTGGAGATGACGTCGTCGACGGCGGCTTGGGCAATGACGTTCTCTACGGCGGCGCCGGCGAGGACGTCCTTTTCGGTGCCGGCGGCAACGACCGGCTCGACGGCGGCGGCGGCGCCGACCAGCTCTATGGCGGACAGGGACGCGACATCTTCGTCATGGACCCCAGCGGCAAAACGCCCGATGTCATCTTCGATTTCAAGGTCGATAAGGACTACGTGCGCCTGCCATTGGGCCTGGCCCAGGCCGATGTGCGGTTCGTCGCCGTGGCCGGGTTCACCAATCCCTACGACGGCAGAACGGTGCCCGCGCAGAAGCTGGTCACCGGCAGCGGGGACAGCGAGAAGACGCTCGCCGTCTTCCTGAACATGGACGGGCAGGACCTGTCGAAGGTGGAGTTCATCTGGGACTTCGACCCGAACAAGGAGTATCCACCGCCGCCCAGTGGCGAGACCATCGACGGGACGGCAAAGAAGGACCTGCTGCTCGGCACCCGCGGCGACGACACCCTCAAAGGCGGGGACGGCAAGGACGACCTCTACGGACGCGACGGCGACGACACGCTCAACGGCGGCGAAGGCCATGACCGCCTCTACGGCGAGAACGGCGATGACACGCTCAACGGCGGCGACGGCAACGACATCCTGGAGGGCGGCAAGGGCGACGACTTCCTCTACGGCAATGCAGGCGATGACGTTCTCAGGGGCGGTTCCGGCGACGACACCCTCGAAGGCGACGACGGCGACGACCGCCTGTTCGGCGGGGCGGGCAACGACACCATGTCCGGCGGAAATGGCCATGACCGGCTTTATGGCGGCAGCGGCGACGACACGCTCGACGGGGACGACGGCGCCGACCGGCTCGAGGGCGGCGAGGGCAACGACATCCTCGTCGGCGGCAGGCACGACGACCGGCTCATCGGCGACGGCGGCAACGACAGGCTGCAGGGCGGCAAGGACGCCGACTACCTCACCGGCGGCGAGGGAGCCGACGAGTTCCTGTTCAGGAAGGGCGACGGCGTCGACGTCATCACCGACTTCGAGGACGGGACCGACACCATCGTGTTCCTCGCCGAGAAGGAGAACAAGCTGGGGTCGAAGTTCATCGGGTTCGGTGACCTGGTCATCGAGGAGACCGACTACGGCGTCCGCATCACGTCGAAGAAGCTCAAGAAAGGACACGAGATCCTTCTGCAGGGCGTGACCGCCGACCAGATCGACGAGGACGACTTCAGCTTCGTCACCATCCAGGAGTACAACGACCTGCTCATCAACGCCTGAGCGCGAGGCAGCGGCGGAAGACGCGGGGGGCGACCGGCCGCCGCCCCTTGTTTCCGGCGTCGGCTTGCCAGCGCAAGGGTCGCCGTTGACCTCGATCCTCTTTCCGGCCAGGCAGTCCGCGGTGCCGGAGGTCGGAACCCGGGCGGCGGTCGCCCTGTTCCAGGCTCGCACGGAACGGCTGGCCGGACGGGCGGAACGTGCGTGATGCCCGGGGCATGTGCGGGGCCCCATGAAGCAGGATTCACTGCATCCCGCGACCAATCCGAGGCTGTCAGGCGTTCCTTGCAAGCCTGAAGGCGCTCAAGCGAATTCCATTGACCCGGTCCCGACGCCGCCCGGCCAGCCGGGCCGGAAGGCGTCCGGGAAGGCGATCATCCATCAAACCGGGGAACACGTGCGGCAATCCACCGCTGACACAGGAGGCGAAATGGAAAATCGTTTTGAATCAATGCTGAATCGAGGTGGGGTGTTGTGATGGCATCCATGGCAGGATCAGGAACCTCGGGTTGTCGATCACGAGGGGCAGGTTCCGTTCGCGTCGCTCCGGCGTCCATCCGATGAAGCGGTCACGGGGTGCGAGCTTTCGCGCCGCGGCGCTGAAGCCGAGCATGGCGATGGTGCGCGCACCGTGAGCGGCGGCGGTTGCCCGTCGATGACGGCGCAGACGGAGCCCCTTGCGGCTTGGCCATTCGGGCATTCCCGGCTGCGTCCTTGCGCACCTTGGCGGCCTTTGCCGCCAGCTTGTCTTGGGCGACTCACCATGCCCGGAACAATGCCAGGTCAGGAACGAAACCGCCTGCCCCGAAATCGAGGGGGCTGGTCACCGGACCGAAGCCGTTGCAAGGTTCCTCCCAGCCGGCGGCGGAATTCCATGTTTCGTGAAACTGGGGACAACGGCATGCCATGCATATGGAAGATGGCCGTGGGATCACGCGCCCATGAGCAGCGGGCTTGCCAGCGCCTGAGATCACCGGACCGCCGCCTCGAGGGTGGTCTCCGTCATGGGCCGTGAACGAACCCCGACCGTTCCTTCCCGACGCAGGGCCGCCGCGCACCGGTGCGTGAGCAGCAGCGGGCCGGGTCACGCGGAGTCAAAGTCGCCGGCCTCAGGCGTGGGTTCGTCGGTCTCGATGGTCAGGGTCTTGTCGCCGAAGGCGACCGTCATGCCGCCTTCGCCCGTCGTTATGCTGATGTCGCTGAACCGGGAGATTCCGTCGATGCCCTTGAGAAGGATGGCGTCCCCGTCCTCGAAGTCCTTGATGATGTCGTTGCTCTTGACGGAATGGACGAAGGTGTCGTCACCGTCCCCGCCGGTGAGGGTGTCGTTGCCCATGCCACCGCGCAGAACGTCGTCGCCTGCGCCGCCGTTCAGCGTGTCGTCGCCATGACCGCCGCGAAGAATGTCGTTTCCGGCATCGCCATTCAGCGTATCGTCGCCGAGCTTGCCCGAGAGGGTGTCGTTGCCCGCGCCGCCGTTCAAGGTGTCATCTTCGCTTGGCCAATGACGCCTGTGGGATCGCGAATGCCGCGACCAGGAAATACCTTACGGCCGATCATCTATGGTGTTTCCCGCCTGCCGGGGCTTCTGAAGCCCTGGCCTTCCACGCCAACGCTCATGGCAACCCAGAGGGCCGTCCGTATTTCAGCGTCGATGGGGTGCGCCCGTTCACGGCGTTTGGGTGGTCGCGGCAACGAGCCAGGTTCAGGTGTCCAGTCGGGATCACCGACGTCTGGCGGCGACCGCACGTTGGCGGGTCCGAGAGAGTCAACGGAGACCGTCAGGACATGCGGTGGAAGTTCAGGAGCCTTCATGGAAGCCAGAAGCCCTTGGAACCGGTTGACACGACCATTCAGGTCTGCACCGGTCCCGGCGACGTCGTATGGGAGCCGTTCGGCGGCCTGTGCCCCGCCCTTGTGAGTTCCCGGCGTGCGGACCGCGCCCGCCGAAGCGCCGGGATCATGCCGGGGTTCCATCATGCCGCCGTCAAGCGACTCGCGGACGCCTGAAAGGCCCCGGCCCGTCGAACCGGTCGAGTGGGAACACCACGGACTTTGGCAACGGGTGAGGCGAGCGTTGTTTGCGGTCCCGAACCACTTCACGACGCCAACCACGATAGACGGACTTCTTGCGACGGACATTTTCACCCTCAACGCGCCGCTTGCCGCGACCTTTGGGGAATCCGCTGTCCACACGCTCAACGAACTGCGTCCAGTCCGGGATCCGGACTCCCGTTACCAGACGTATTCATCCGTGCGTCAGTCACAGACGTTTCCTGACGTGATACTGCAATCGGTGGATAATGGGATCGTGCCGCTCATGGGTGTTGAGTTGAAAGGATGGTGTCCTCTCTCTCGCGAACGAGTGCCGACCCACCGCCTTACCGTCACGCGCGAAGCGCGCAACCCTTGGGATTTGCTGGCTGTCGTGCCGTGGGTTCTGTCGAACGTCCTGGCCGGTTCGCCAGTCCTTATGCGACCGTTCGTCCGGCCCGCACGGTATTGCGCTGAACGACGCAACCACTATTGGCGGTATGAACGTCTCAGCAGGAGCGCCGCCGGAATCACGATTCCAGAGGGCGTAGGCCCATATCCGGCCAAGGGCGATCATATCCCGGACAAGCCGAACAGCGATTCAGGAGGAAACCTCGGTCGACTGGCGCGCTACGGGGTCATGACCGAATACATTGACGCAATGTTGCGGGAACCTGTGCGCGGGGTTCCAGTGTCATCGTGGATCAAGTTCCTCAGGCAAAACGGGAGTCAGGGAGGGAACCAATGAACGAACCAAGACCGAACGCGAAATTGCCGGACCCGGTGGAAACGGACATGAAGCTGAGCGGCTATCAGCCAGGCAAGGCGGAACCGGAGGAGGAATTCGACATGCCCGGATGGTCGCGGGATCAGGTGCGCGGGACTTTCATGCGGCTGTTCGTGGCCAGGGAATCCTGACCCGGCGCGGAAATCTCCGGGTGCCGATGTGACTCACGTATGTAATCCCCAAAAAAAGGGATGGGGATTACATACTTGACAAAACATCCAATCGACCTTACTTTCGGAATCAACAATAGGAGTGATTCGAAATGGGGCTGGTGGCTTGATTGAATGGCGGCCGATACCGAATATCGGCCGCATCTCGGTCACTTCGCTGCTGGCTGTGCCTTGATGAGCTTGCTCACATTCGACCCGATAGCTCCAATCTTCTTTTGCTGCTCAGCTAACTGACCTTGCATATTCTGATTGGTTGTGTCGATGCGTTCATTGAGGCGACTTTCCATGTCTCGCATGTCAGTGCGCATCGCTTTCATTTCCGTTGCCAGAGGTTCAACGGCTCGCTCAACGCCTTCTCTGAAAACGTCACGCATGGCCTGAGCCAAAAGGTTTACACTTCCATTAAGTGGGTTATTAGACATTTCCCTTACCTTGGTTGAGTCTTTCATACAGATGGGAATTCTAACCGTTCGTTAGTCGAAACGACTTTCTTTCGCTATGTCAACGACAATTATTTTTGGTGCGGCAATTTGGCTGCAATTCGGTTTCGCGCTTGACCGCCAAGTCGGTTCCCCAACACGTTTGTGCTGATTGTAAAGGGCAAACGGAAATGACATTCATGCAATCGATAACGACCTGCCTTGGGCCGAAGTATGCCACATTCAGCGGACGGGCGCCGCGGTCCGAATATGGATGGTTTTGGCTGATTGCGGTTCCGGGATGGGCCTTTTTCTCGATTGCGCTTGGTGATCTAGCCTTTGGGCAGCAAGGAATTGGTTTTTTTACGGTGCTTGGCCTGATGCTTGGCCCGGCCTTGGTTGTCCCAACTCTAGCCGTAACCGCCCGCCGTCTGCATGACATGAACGCAAGCGGCTGGTGGCAAATCTTACCAGGCGCGTTTGGTGTCGGGATAACAGATCCCGGCCTGGACGAGACTATCTCTGTCATTGCCTTCCTTTTCCTTCTTTCTCTGACCGTGATTCCCGGCAAAAAGGGGAAAAACCATTACGGCCCCGATCCGAGGTCAATAGGGCCTTGGAATGCCTGAATTTGCAAAATTCTTGTCAAGTTAAGTATGTAATCCCCAAAGGGATGGGTGAGATCGGAACGGATGCCGTACTTTAGCCGCTTACGGCGAAGGGGCGGGATCAAGTTCGGTCGCGTGTGGCTTCTCGACCGCTGGCCGACGCGAATCAGGCACAGGTGATCCTCACTGCCCAAACCCCCTACGATCAGGCGGCCAGGGAATTACCAGTCCCGGGACCGTGTTTCCTGTCCAGGTTCCGCCATCTGTTCAAGGGGTTGAGGTTGCGTCCCTGGTACCACACCTCGAAATCGGTGAGAGATCAACGCCCTCTATGTCACTTTCGGTGACAAGCTGATCAACGAACGCCTTCGCAGCACGGGTCCAGGCAGCTTTCTCAAGCGCAATTGATATCTTGTTCCTCACTGCGGCGAATGGTAGAATCCGTCCCGACTCCACTGCATCCATCCGGATGACATGCCAGCCGAACCGGGTACTAACCGGCGTGGCCGTAACCTCACCCTCTTCCAAAGACCGCAACGCGGCCTCGAACTCGGGAACGGAGTCTCCCGGACGGAGCTGGCCAAGCCGACCACCTGACCGCGCCGAGTCACAGTCACTATACTGACGGGCCAGCCCCGGGAACCCCTGCGGGTCCGCATGCGCTTTTCCTGCCACTTCCAACGCGCGAATGGAAATGCACGGTCGGTCCTTTGGTTGTGCGGAATCCCTCCGGAACAGGATATGCGACACTTCCCAAAGCGGTGATGAGCGGAACCTTGAGGGATCACGCGCCCATTCAGCCCGAATTTCCTTTTCATGAGGTGCCTCTACCGCCACAGCATCCTCGAGTAGGCTTCGAATCAGGGCCTCATCCTCTGTCTCCACGCTTCCGCCGGACCTTCGTGGATCGCCAGGGATGTTCCGACGGTTGGCTTCCTGCAGCAGAAGCGCCCTGATCGCAAGCGATCCAGCGGCCTTTCGCCACGCAAGCCCAGGCTTGTTTCCCGCTACTGGATGGTTCTGAACCTCTGCGGCGATGTCCTGCGGCGAAACACGCTCGCCGTTGACGACAACGTCCGGGAACAGCGGAGCACCCCTTCCATTCATTTCACCGACCCTGCCACACCTGACGGCGAAGCCTCAGTCATCGGCCGGACGCTGCGACGTCGGCTGCGCACGACCTGATACCCGGGACGGGTCAGATAGCGAAGCGGCACCGAAAGCATATGGACAAGCCGCGTGAACGGAAAGATCAGGAAAATTGTCAGCCCAAGAAACAGATGCAGCTTGAACACCAGAGCCGCGTCCTCGATGTAGCTTGCCGCAGCCGGATCGAATGTGAATATCCCCTGGGCCCATGCCATGAATGTAACCATCTCATGGCCGTCCAAGTGCTGGACAGACACCACAATGGTGCCGAGTCCTAGCACGAGCTGTGCAATCAGCAATGCCAGGACCGCAATGTCCGCGAAACTTGACGTCCGACGGATCCGCGGATCGGTCCACCTGCGATGGAACAGGATCACCCCGCCAACGAGCGCCATAACTCCCGCGATTCCGCCTACAACCACCGCCAGCACCTGCTTCGCACCATGGCTGATACCAATGGCGTCAAACACCCAGATCGGTGTCAGGAGCCCTATCAGATGACCGAACAGAACCACGAGGACTCCGACATGGAACAGAATCGACCCCAAGACCAACTGCCGTCTGCGCAACAGTTGCGAAGATGACGATTTCCAGGTGAAGGGGTCACGTTCGTACCGGATGATCGAGCCGATAACCATAACGCTGATCGCGATATAGGGATAGATTCCGAACAGAAAATGGTGCAGCATCTCCATGCCTCCGTTAACTGACCGCCTGCCGGTCCGCAGGCTCCTCCATGCGGGACAGCATCCCACGCACCTGCGGACAGCCCGCCTGTGGATCGGAGTCAAAACGGACCTCCGTATCTTCCCAAGCGGCGTCGAGCGCCTCCAGATCATCGTGCTCGTCATCCCGTACAGCCCTCAACTCCGCCAGAGCACCAGAGTCAGCGCGCGATCCTGCGATCTGCAGCAGCGCAGTGAACACGGTCGCATAAGGGCTTTCCCTCCTCAGTAGCCGCTCGGACAAGGCCTGCAGGATATGGGCCGCGTCCGCGAGCGTCGCCCGAGCTTCCTCCCGAGGGCGCGTGGACAGGAATTCAAGAAGCACCGGCAAATGGTCGGGAAGCTCGGATGTAGCCAGATCGAAACCAGCGTCCCGATAGGTCTCCAGAAGCGAGACCATCGCTCCACCTCGGTCGCGGCTTTCGCCATGCACATGCTCGAAGAGGCAAAGACTGAGAGTCCGCGACCTGTCGAACAAAGTCACGTAACGCTCCTGCATATCGAAAATATCGCCGACCGCCAAGCTATCGGTCAGGGACCTCAGACCACGCCGCGCCTTGCCGGACATCCGCCTGTCAGAATCCAGAACCGCCGAGATTTCCGGCATCCCGTCCTGCAGCCTCGACGAGGGATAGCAAAGAAGAAGCGAGAGCGCCTTCAGGGTCCTGTCCATCAGTTCACCTCCTCAGGCATCCGCAGCGGGCGCTTGGATCCTCCGAACAACGACCCACCTGATATGCCGCTGGAACAGCGGTTGCCGTCAGTGAAGCCGCAACCGCCCCTCAGGTCGTAGGCTTCCTCAACGTTCTCACGGTGGGTTGTTGGAATGACGAATCTATCCTCGAAATCGGCCAGCGCCATCAACCTGTACATATCCTCGATCATCCGGACGGAAAGTCCCACGCGTTCCGCGATGCTCTCGTCCACGACTCCCTCGATTGACTTGGATCGCATGAATGCCCGCATCGCGAGCATCCGTTCAAGCGCGGTTGCGACAGGCCCTTCGTCTCCCGCCGTAAGCATGTTCGCAAGGTACTTCAGCGGAATGCGCAGGCTCCGCACATCCGGCATGGATCCATTGAGGCCAATCGCACCAGCCTCGGCTGCATTCTGGATCGGGCTAAGCGGTGGCACGTACCAGACCATCGGAAGCGTACGGTATTCAGGATGGAGCGGAAACGCGACCTTCCACTCCATCGCCATCTTCCAGATCGGGCTTTCCTGAGCAGCGCGGATCCACTCATCGGGAATCCCACTTTGCCCTGCGGCCGCGATCACTGCCGGATCACCCGGGTCAAGAAACACGTCAAGCTGCGCTTGGTACAGATCGGTCACACGCTCCGCATTCGCCGCCTCCGAAATGCGGTCGGCATCGTAGAGAATGACCCCCAGATACCTGATGCGTCCCACACAGGTCTCGGAGCAGACGGTCGGGTTGCCGGACTCGATCCTAGGGTAGCACAACGTGCATTTCTCCGACTTCCCGGTCGACCAGTTGTAGTAGACTTTCTTATAGGGACATCCGCTGACACACATACGCCAGCCACGGCATTTCTCCTGATCGATGAGGACGATGCCATCCTCTTCCCGCTTGTAGATCGCGCCGGAAGGACAACTCGCGACACAGGAAGGGTTCAGGCAGTGTTCGCAGAGCCTTGGGAGATACATCATGAAGGTGTTCTCGTATTCACCATAGATCTCTTTCTGAACGCCCTCGAAGTTGCGGTCCTGACCGCGCTCGGAAAACTCACCTCCCAGAATCTCGTCCCAGTTCGGGCCTCCCGTGATCTTTTCGATCCGCTCACCGGAAACCACCGAACGCGGGCGCGCCGTCGGAAACGCCTCCATCTCAGGTGCGGACTTCAGATGGTCGTAGTCGAAGTCATATGGCTCATAGTAGTCATCGATCTCGGGTAGATCCGGATTGGCGAATATGTTTGCCAGAATCCGCCACTTCGATCCCTGTCTGGGCTGGAGCTTACCCGAGCGTGTCCGCACCCATCCCCCGTTCCAGCGGTCCTGGTTCTCCCAATCTCTGGGATACCCAAGACCGGGTTTGGTTTCGACGTTGTTGAACCAAGCGTATTCAACACCTTCCCGGCTTGTCCAGACATTCTTGCAGGTGACGGAGCAGGTGTGGCATCCAATGCACTTGTCAAGGTTCAACACCATGCCGATCTGTGCACAAACTCTCATTCCGCAGCCTCCCTTACGGTCGCTTGCCGATCAAGCCAGTCAACCTTTTTCATTTTCCGGACGACAACGAATTCATCCCGGTTTGAACCGACCGTCCCATAGTAGTTGAACCCATAGGACTGTTGTGCGTAGCCACCGATCATATGGGTCGGCTTCAGCACTGTACGTGTGACCGAATTGTGAATCCCACCTCGCTTTCCGGTCTTTTCCGAGCCCGGCGTATTCACGATTTTTTCCTGAGCATGATACATGTACGTCGTGCCATCCTTGATCCTCTGGGACACAACAGCCCGGGCGGTCAACGCGCCATTCGAGTTGTAGAGTTCAACCCAGTCGTTGTCGACGATACCGGCCGATTTCGCATCGTTCTCGCTGATCCAGACAACCGGTCCACCCCGGTTCAGGGTCAGCATCAGGAGATTGTCGGAATACGTGGAGTGGATTCCCCATTTCTGGTGTGGCGTGATGAAGTTCAGAACAAGGCTATCGCCCGCGTCCCTGATTCCGTCGGTAATGGTCTTCAGATCGACTGGCGGACGGTAAGACACGAATGCTTCCCCGAACGCGCGCATCCACAGATGGTCCTGATAGAGCTGCTGACGGCCGGTCAAGGTTCGCCAGGGAATCAATTCGTGGACGTTGGTGTATCCAGCGTTATAGCAGACCTTCTCGGATTCAAGCCCCGACCAGGTGGGTGAAGATATGATCTTGCGCGGCTGTGCCGCGATATCGTGAAAGCCAATCCTCTCGTCTTCCTTGGAACTGGCCAGATGGACATGATCGCGGCCCGTTGCCTTCCCCAGCGCTCCCCAGGCCTTGACGGCGACCGCTCCATTGGTTTCCGGAGCCAGCGACAGGACCACTTCGGTGGCGTCAATGTCGGTCATGATTTTCGGGCAACCCTTTGCCGGACCATCCAGCCATTCACCATTGAGTTCCCTCAGATGCTGAACCTCGCCCTTCGTGTCCCAGACAATTCCCTTACCGCCATTGCCGATACTGTCCATGAGAGGACCAAGCGCCACGAAACGGTCGTAGAGCGCCGGATAGTCCCGCTCGACCGGTACGAAATTCGGTGCCGTCCTGCCTGGAATGAGGTCGCACTCTCCCTTCTTCCAGTCCCTCACCTGATCCTGCGCGATCTCGGCCGGCGTATCGTGTAGAATCGGAACCGCGACGACGTCCGTTTCCTTACCCAGAATTTCCGGAGCAACATCCTGGAACTTCCGGGCAATGGCCTTGAATATCTCCCAGTCCGACTTCGATTCGTAGGCGGGATCCACTGCTGCCTGAAGCGGATGGATGAAGGGATGCATGTCTGACGTGTTGAGATCGTTCTTCTCGTACCATGAGGCGGTGGGCAACACGATGTCCGAATAGACTGCCGTTGTGCTCATCCGGAAATCGATCGTTACCAGAAGGTCGAGCTTGCCTTGCGGCGCTTCATCATGCCAAGCCACTTCCCTTGGTTTCTGTCGGCCTTCCTCACTTAGGTCGCGACCAAGAACCCCGTGGTCCGCTCCCAGCAGGTGTTTCAGGAAATACTCGTGGCCCTTGCCTGATGACCCAAGGAGGTTCGAGCGCCATACAAACAGGTTACGTGGCCAGTTCGCAGGATCGTCGGGATCCTCGCAGGACATCTGAAGATCACCGGATTTGAGCTGCTCGGCCACATGGCGGGGGACTTCCTTCCCCTCAGCCTTCGCGGCTTTCGCGACCTCGAGAGGATTGGTCTTCAGCTGTGGCGCGCTTGGCAGCCAGCCCATGCGCTCGGCCCGGATATTGTAGTCAATCAGTGAGACGTCCCAGTCGCCTTCGGGGGCTGTCGGCGAAATCAACTCATCGGCCGCGAGTGTCTCATACCGCCATTGGTTGGTATGGGCATACCACATGGAGGTGGAATTCATTTGCCGCGGCGGACGACCCCAGTCGAGCGCGAAGGCGAGCGGAAGCCAACCCGTCTGCGGGCGCAGTTTTTCCTGGCCCACGTAATGCGCCCAGCCACCGCCAGACTTCCCCACGCAACCGCACATCACCAACATGTTGATGACACCGCGGTAGTTCATGTCCATGTGGTACCAATGGTTCATCGCAGCGCCGATAACGATCATCGACCTGCCTTTGGTTTTCTCGGCGTTGTCGGCGAATTCCCGCGCAACCTGGACTATCCTGTCGGCACGAACACCGGTGATTCTCTCGGCCCAGGCGGGGGTGCCCGGCATGTCCGCACCATAGTCCCCGGTCACCCAATCGCCGCCAAGTCCCCGGTCAAGTCCATAGTTCGCGCAAAGGAGATCGAAAACGGTGGCAACCGTCAACTCGCCATCGGCAGTCTGGATCCTCTTTACCGGAACATTTCGCGTCAGAACGTCGGGGCGGTCGTCTCCGGTGGCGAAGAACTCGGAGGCGCCCGCACCAAAGTACGGAAAATCGACTCCTTCGACCCCGTCATGGTCCGTATCGAGGATGAACGTCATCGCAAGCGTCGTGTCCTTTCCACCGGACTTCGATTCGAGATTCCACCTGCGGCTTCCGTCCCAGCGATAGCCGACCGAACCATTTGGGGCGACCGGGCCGCCGGAGGCCCGATCCCAGGCGACTGTCTTCCATTCGGGATTGTTCGCCTCCCCGAGCTTTCCATCCAGATCATCCGCCCGGAGGAACCGGCCCGGCACAAATTTCCCGTCCTTCCTTTCCAGACGGACCAGCATCGGAAAATCGCTGTATTTCCGGCAGTAGTCCTCAAAGTACCCGGTCTGCCGGTCAAGGTGGAACTCGCGCAGGATCACATGCCCAAAGGCCATGGCAAGTGCCGAGTCCGTTCCCTGCTTCACATTCAGCCAGATATCGCCGAATTTGGCCGCCTCGCTGTAATCGGGGCAGATCACCGCCGATTTCGCGCCGCGGTATCGCGCCTCCGTGTAGAAATGCGCGTCCGGAGTCCGTGTCTGTGGCACATTGGACCCCCAGATCAGAAGGTAACCCGCGTTGTACCAGTCGGCTGACTCCGGAACGTCGGTCTGTTCACCCCAGGTCATCGGTGATGCAGGCGGCAGATCACAGTACCAATCATAGAAACTCATGCAGACGCCGCCCAGCAGACTGAGGTATCTGGAACCCGCTGCGTAGCTGATCATCGACATTGCGGGAATCGGCGAGAACCCGATGACGCGGTCAGGACCGTAGGTTTTCGCTGTATAGGCATTGGAGGCTGCAATGATCTCGGTCGCCTCATCCCATTCCGCTCGCACAAAACCACCCTTGCCGCGCACCTTGATGTAACTGGACCGCAATCCGGCATCTTCCTGAAGCGCCTTCCACGCTGCCGTTGGCGTCATCGACTCGCGCAGCCTGCGCCAGGCCCTGAGCAGCCTGCCGCGCACGAGCGGAGTCTTCACACGGTTGGCCGAATAGAGGTACCAACTGTAGCTTGCCCCCCGGGCGCAGCCGCGGGGCTCATGGTTCGGAAGACCGGGGCGGGTGCGTGGATAGTCGGTGAACTGGGTTTCCCAGGTCACGATTCCGGACTTCACAAAGATCTTCCAGGAGCAGGATCCGGTGCAGTTCACCCCATGGGTGGAGCGTACGACCTTGTCGTGGCGCCAGCGCTCCCGGTAGGTGTCCTCCCAGTCCCTGCTCTCTCGGGTCACCTGCCCGTGATCCTTCGAAAACCGGTCCAATTCCTTGTGTTGGAGAAAATTCAGTCTATCGAGAAGGTGACTCATCTGAAACTCCTCATTGGCGTAGGGCGCATTCCGGCGCGGAGCGCCGCCTGTTGGGTTGGCCTACGGATTCCTGATATATGCGCCAGGACGTAGGTAGAACCACCAGTTGATGACGATGCAGACGGCATAGAAGACGGCGAAACCGTAAAGCGCGTATTCCGGCTTACCCGCCGCCATCTGCTCTCCGAAAACCTGTGGAATGATGAACGCGCCATAGGCGGCGACGGCAGAGGTCCAGCCCAGCACCGGACCGGCCTGCTCCTTGTCGAACGCGGCCGCTATGGTTCGGAAGGTCGAGCCATTTCCAATTCCCGTCGCGGCGAACAGCACAAGGAATAGAAGCATGAACGGCAAGAACAGGGTCTCCGGCGTCGGTGAAACGTAGGCTCTCTGTAGAATCCACGCGAGCGCCAGCGCACATGCCAGCATTGCGACCGATATCCATTGCGTGACGCGGGCACCGCCGAGCCTGTCAGCCATCATTCCGCCCAGCGGCCGGATCAGCGCACCGATGAATGGGCCCATCCAGGCGTACATCAGCGCCGATGGTCCATTTGGATTCGCGGTGTCATGCGTGATCACACCGTCAACCTCGATATGGCTGAAGCCAAAGACAACCTTGATCGTCAGCGCCAGCGCCGCAGAATAGCCGATGAACGAACCAAACGTCATCGTGTAGATCACAGTCATGGCCCAGGTATGACGATTGCCGAAGATACGATACTGCCGGGCCAGGTTCTGACCGACCTGACCGGGGATGAGTCTCAGGGCAAGCACGGTCAACGCGATGACGACTGGAAGAACGATCCACTTCGAGACATTCCAACCAGAGCCGCCGACGTTTTCCGGCAGCATGAGCCAAAGCCCAAAGGCGGCGCAGATCAAGCCGATCACAAGCATGAAGGTAATGATGCAGAAGGCGATCACTGGATTGGGGATGTCCGGGCTGACGTGCTCGTCCCTGATGTTGTTCATCCCAAACCATCCGATAACGGCGAGCGGTACGAGAAACAGCAGCCAGACATAGCCAGCGTTCTGGATGTAAGTCTCCGATCCAGCCGGGATCTTTCCGATCAGGGTACCGGAGGTGTTCTGCAGCACCATCGAATCTCCCCCGAAAAGGCCGAACGTCATGACCAGCGGAATGAGTATCTGCATTGTCGTGACGCCGAAATTGCCCAGACCCGCGTTCATTCCGAGCGCGTAACCCTGTATCCTTTTCGGGTAGAAGAAACTGATATTTGACATGGAACTGGCGAAGTTGCCGCCACCGATCCCCGAGAGCAGGGCCAGTATCTGGAAATGCCAGAGAGGCGTCTCCGGGTTCTGCAGCGCCATCCCTGTCCCGGCTGCCGGGATCATCAGCAGTGCGGTGGTGAAGAAGATCGTGTTCCGTCCACCCGCGATGCGGATGAAGAAGGTCGAGGGAATGCGAAGCGTCGCGCCGGTGAGGCCCGCCACCGCCGCCAGCGTGAAGAGTTCGGATTTCTCGAAGGGAAAGCCCAGATTGAGCATCTGCACGGTGATGATGCCCCAGTACAACCATACCGCGAAACCACAGAGCAGAGACGGGATCGAAATCCACAGATTACGGGTGGCGATACCCTTTCCAGCGGAATTCCAGAAGTTCTCGTTATCGGGAGTGTAGTTGTGGAGGTCCTGTCCCACGATGGGTCTCCTTCATTGCTTGGTGAGGACCGGACCATATGCGGCCCGGTCCAGAATGGTTGGCGACCGCCTGGGCACCGCCTACGCTCCCGGTTTCGGGAAAGGTTGCTCGGGCACGTCGGACAGGAATTTCTCTTCTGTCAGCGCTGGATGCCGCACACGCTCCATCCGGCGGATCGCGACATGCATCCAGATTGTAGAGACGGCGACCAACAGGAAGAGCAGCATGAATGGTGCGGTCCAGACCCCGGTAAAATCGAGCAGGATTCCAAATGCGATCGGCAGGAAGAAACCGCCCAGGCCCCCAATCATTCCGACAAGACCTCCAACCGAACCTACATGGTGGGGATAATAGACCGGAATATGCTTGTAGACCGCAGCCTTTCCAAGGCTCATGACGAAGCCGAGAATCACTGTCAGCGACACGAAGAACCCTACACTCAGACCGAAGTCGAACTGAATTGGTTCGGCGATGCCCTGCACGACGTAGGTCGTCTGCGGATAGCACATCACGAACAGAACGGCGAGCGAGACAATGAAAGTGAAATACATCACCCAACGCGCTCCCAACCGGTCGGACATCCAGCCACCCAGCGCCCTGAAGACCGAACCCGGTAGGGAATAAAGGCCAGCGAAAACGCCGGCAGTCGTCAGTTCCAGCCCGTAGGCGCCGACGTAGTAGCGAGGCAGGAAACTGGCCAGCGCGACGAACGCACCGAAAACGAAAAAGTAATAGGTGGCGAAACGCCAGACCTGGATGTTTCGAAGTGGCTCCAGTTGGGCACTGGCCGACACATGGCTCAATCCCTCCCGCCTGCGGCGCTCATGTTCGGGATCCGTTTTCGCAAAGACGTAGAACAGGACAGCCGTCAACGCCAGAACGATGGCATAGACCTGTGCCGTGCCTTCCCATCCAAGGGCAACAACCAGGAACGGAGCGGCGAAGTTCGTGACCGCGGCTCCGACATTGCCGGCTCCGAAGATGCCGAGCGCGGTCCCTTGGTGCTCTTTGTCGAACCAACGCGATGTATAGGCGACACCTACGATGAACGAACCACCGGCGAGGCCAAGACCGAGCGCGGCGAGCAGAAACACCTCGTATGTCTGAACACTTGTCAGCAGCCAGACACAGACCGCCGTAACCAACATCTGCAGGGGGAACATAATCCGCCCACCATACTGTTCCGTCCAGACCCCGAGGAATATCCGGCTGACCGAGCCAGTCAGTACGGGTGTTGCGACCAGCAGTCCGAACTGTGTGTCATTCAGGCCCAGATCCTGCTTGATCTTTACCCCGATGATCGAAAAGATCGTCCAAACCGCAAAGCATACCGTGAAAGCGAAGGTGCTGAGACCCAATGCCCGGTAAGTGTCTGACCGGGAGACTCCGTCAAGTACATGCATGTCCGACCCCTCTAGTGGCGGTTCGGTGAATTGACCGCAACGAATGTGGAATGATACCATAGTAGACCTGTGGTGTATTTGATCTGGATCAGATCGACAAAAGAATCTTGCTGACAGGTCTTTGTGGCGTGCAGCACTCCACAGACCTGAACGACAGAACAACCTGAAGGGTTTGCGTCATTTGCAGCGGGCAGGATCGTAGCGCCCTGTAGAGATGGGGTCTCCTGTGTTTGGCATCAGGGCGATTCGCACGTCCTGTCTGCTGTATTCCCGATCCGAAGGAAGCACAGACGTGCAGATAGAGGACGTCATGCTGTGGGGTGCTCCATTGTTCTGTGTGTGATCGGAGTCGCTTGCCTTCACTCCGTGCCCACTGGCCTGCGGAGAGGGAACGGCGAACCGGCCAAGCGTCCGCGAATCGAAACGGCAGAGACCGACCTGCATGCGCCACCGTATATACGAATGGAATCAAGCGTATCTGTGTGGACTGTTACCAGTATTCGGACAGCGTCGAGCCCCGCTCATGCGGGCTCGGCGCGGATGTCGAGGAGGTTGCGCGCCTGGCGCCCACAGGCCACCGCGATCAGGTGGACCGGTGAGTCGGCCACGCGGTACCTCTCCGCATAGCCCCGCCCGCGCATCTGCGCCATCGCCGCATCGAGCGCGGCCTCGCCGCCATCCTCGTTCTCGGCCATCCTGAACTCGATCACGAAGACCTGCCCGCGGAGGCGCAGCACCATGTCCGCACGGCCGCGCGAGGAGGCCTCCTCCACCGCCAGGTCCGCGCCCACCGCGCGCAGGCACATGTACAGGAGGCTCGCGTACCACGCCTCGTACCGCGCGAGGTCGCCCTTCGTACCGCGCGAGGTCGCCCTTCGCGCGCCACTGGTAGGGGATCCCCGACAGCCAGGCCCGCAGCGTCGCGCGGAAACCCGCGAAGTCGTGCGCCTCCAGCAATGCGCAGAGCTCCCGGCCCCGCTG
Organism: Paracoccaceae bacterium; assembly: GCA_965203605.1. Classification (GTDB taxonomy): domain Bacteria; phylum Pseudomonadota; class Alphaproteobacteria; order Rhodobacterales; family Rhodobacteraceae; genus JAPOUP01. The sequence goes on from OZ241902.1 coordinate 2,902,163, forward strand.
CCACGCATCGGTGCCCTTCGTGCCCAGCCAGGCCAGCAACCCGCGGTTCAGGCTGACCCGGACCTCACGATTGGGATAGTCGAGGCGATAGAGTGCGTCCTCCCCGTCCTCCGCGATGGCAAGCTCCTCCGCGATGGTGAGGTAGCCGGTCTGGAAGAGCAGCGCCTCGGTGCCGATGTCGCCCACATCGAACTTCGAGACCAGGGCCATGTCCGCCAGCCGCCCCTCCAGCTCCATCGGGCTCACCGACCGCTCCGCCAGCATGCGGAACAGGAAGTCCGGCGACCCGGTCTCGAACCGGTACGGACGGAACTCGCGGTTGCGCAGCAGCAGCAGCACGTCGTGGGGATTGTAGACCCGCTCCCCGCCGCGCCAGCGGTAGCCGTCGTACCAGGTGCGGATCCTGTCCCGGTCCAGACCGTCGAGTTCCGGCGCGAACACCCGGTCCAGGTCCTCCTCCCGGTAGCCGCAGACCGCGGCGAAGCGCGGGTCGAGGCTGATGTCCTCAAGGTTGTTGAGGCCCGGGAACAGGCTGGCCTTCGAGAACATGCTCACCCCGGTGACGAAGGTGAAGCGGACATGCCGGGCGCTGTCCTTGACGATGCCGTAGAAGCCCCGCAGGTGGTCCCGGTTGGCCCTCGCCAGGTCCGGGTCATGCAGCACGTCCAGGATCGGCTTGCCGTACTCGTCCACCAGCACCGCCACCGGCCGGCCGGTGGCGCCGTGAAGACGACGGAGAAGGTTGCGGAGACGCCTCGGGCCGGTATCGGATGTCCGGGCAGGCGCAGGATCGTGCTCGCTCTCGATGCCCTCCAGCTGCTCGATGATGTCCCCTGCGATCTCCCCCGGCTCGCTGTACTTCCCGCCGAAGCTCAGCCGCACCACCGGATGCGGCGCGGACCAGTCCCAGTGCGGGTGGATGTCCAGCCCCCGGAACAGGGCCTCGTCGCAGGCGAACAGCGATCCCAGCGTGTCGAGCAGCAGGCTCTTTCCGAAGCGGCGCGGGCGGGACAGGAAGTAGTGGCGCCCCTCGTCCACCAGCCGCCGGACCAGCGGGGTCTTGTCGACATAGTGGAAGCCCCCGCTCCGGATGGTCCGGAAGTCCTGGATCCCGATCGGAAGTCGCTGCCGGGTCATCTATGCCTCCCTGCGCGGCGCCGGGCCATGCCGCCGACGGCCGGACCAGCCGGTGGGGCGAACGGGATTTTCCCCTGCCGCCACTCCGGCGGCCATGTACCAGCGCCGTGGGGCCTGTCGTCGCCGTCGTTGTCGTGCCAGATTGCCATTTTCAATCGCCTCCGCATTGGCTCTCGTTCGGCATTTTGCCAACACAGGCACCTCATGCCATAGTCACATCCGGGATACTGCGTGTGATCGGCGCAGTCATCCTGTATCCGGTGCCTGACCACGAGCGGAAGGAGAATCGCATGCGTGGAAGAGTCATGGGTTCATGCACCGACCGCAAACCCGAGGAGCTGCGAGAACTGATGTCCAATGACAGGTTCCGCAGTCGCCACCGCAGGCTGCGCACCCATGCCCTGATGATCTGGCGTGGACTGTCCCGATCCGAGGTCGCCGACAATGAGCGTCACGGTCGTCAGCAACACTGATTGCATCATCTGCGTCATGACGCACTGAACATGGAACTCCTGCCGCGGAAAGGCAAGGAGCCAGAGGCCAGATTCATTCACTTAGGGCCGTATGCCAACACGGGCACGAAAAGCTCCGCTTCGATACGTGCGTTCGCCTCCGTGGTTCCATGTCCGCTGAAGCCGGCAGCAGATGTTGTCGGAGCGAATATCTGGTGCGGTCGAGAAGACTCGAACTTCCACGGGTGTTACCCCACAGCGACCTCAACGCTGCGCGTCTACCTATTCCGCCACGACCGCACCTTCAGTCGATGTAGCGCGTATAGCCAGTGACCCAATCGTTGAAAAGAGGATTCTCGCGCATTGCGAACCGCCATGTCACTGCCTGCACACGCTTGCCAATGGTCCCACCGGATATGTGGGAGGCAATGACCGATCCCACCAAGCTCAGACCAGTCGCCAATATGGTGGGGTTCACATTCGAAACGACTGGAAGTCAGGTGCATCCGGAAGCTGTAGCTGAGGTTCCAATTCCGTTGACGCGGATGGACGTCCGAGGCGTGACGGATGTCTCGTGGTTCACCGTTGACTGGACTTTGCCGAACAACTTGACCAAATCGCTTGGCATGGTCGAGTGGATCATATCCGACGGGCTTACCGAATATGCCGATGCCGTCACCAGAATGGAGGCGCGGGCGGAAGAGATCGCCCGTGGTCAGGCCGATGAACTGATCTGGCTCGTTGAGCATCCTCCACTCTACACCGCGGGCACCTCAGCCAAGCACCGGGATCTGGTCGAGCCCAGCCGTTTCCCTGTCCACCACACCAAACGGGGTGGTCAGTATACGTATCACGGCCCCGGCCAGCGCGTTGTCTACACGATGCTGAATATCGGGGAACGCGGGCGGGATGTTCGTGGATTCGTCCAACGTCTCGAATCCTGGGTCATCACCACGCTCGATAGATTCAACGTCAAGGGAGAAACCCGCGCAGGACGGGTTGGGGTCTGGGTGGTACGGCCCGAACTTTCGCCCTCTCCGGACGGCTCACCGCACGAGGACAAGATTGCAGCCATTGGGGTCCGGCTGCGCAGATGGATCAGCTTTCACGGACTGTCGATAAACGTGGAACCCGACCTGGGACATTATGATGGCATAGTACCCTGCGGCATCAGCGGGCACGGCGTGACAAGCCTTGTCGATCTTGGCTTGCCAGTGAGTATGGTCGACGTTGATGTGGAATTGCGGGCGACATTCGACGATATCTTCTGAACGACCTGCCGGCCCCTCTTTCAATGACCATCGGACCTTGATCAATCGGTTGGCCGCGATTGCCCACCACAACAGTCCGCATGCGCCCTTTCCGACCGAAGCAATTCGGATGGCGGCACTGAACCAATCGCCTGGCCAGAACTGAGGCATCAAGACCGAAAGATGCGCTGAATCGGCATCCTCTGGATTGACCCCGGCCGGGCTGCGACATTAGGTTCCGGCCAGTCTTCCGGCGTTGCCCTAAGTCGAGTCACGCTCTAGAGTCCACTTTCAGGTCCATGCGCGACTCACGCCAAGGGCATCAGCTCAATCGGATTACGGGAGGCATCCCCCATGGTCGACGCCGCCATTGATGGCCACGAACACCACGGCGAACGCAGTTTTTTCGTCCGTTGGTTCATGTCAACGAACCACAAGGACATCGGCATCCTCTATATCTTCACTGCCGCCATTGCGGGCTTCATCTCAGTTGCATTCACAATCTTCATGCGATTGGAGCTGATGGATCCGGGTGTACAGTACATGTGCCTCGAAGGTGCGCGGCTCATCGTCGACGCAAGCCAAGCGTGCACACCGAACGGCCATCTCTGGAATGTGATGATCACCTATCACGGCGTGCTGATGATGTTCTTCGTGGTCATCCCTGCCCTCTTCGGCGGCTTCGGCAATTTCTTCATGCCACTTCAGATTGGCGCACCGGACATGGCCTTCCCGCGCATGAACAACCTGTCTTACTGGATGTTCGTCGCTGGCGTATCGCTGGGAATCGCATCGGCGCTTGCCCCAGGCGGCAATGGGCAGAGTGGATCAGGCGTTGGATGGGTTCTCTACGCGCCGCTGTCCACCACCGAACAGGGCTGGTCCATGGACCTGGCGATTTTCGCCGTTCACCTGTCGGGCGCCTCGTCGATCCTCGGCGCCATAAACATGATCACCACGTTCCTGAACATGCGCGCACCTGGAATGACGCTGTTCAAGGTACCTCTCTTCTCCTGGTCCATATTCGTCACGGCATGGCTGATTCTCCTCAGCCTGCCCGTGCTCGCCGGTGCCATTACGATGTTGCTGACGGACCGGAACTTCGGCACCACATTCTTTGATCCTGCCGGAGGAGGCGATCCCGTACTCTACCAACATATCCTGTGGTTCTTCGGCCATCCTGAAGTCTATATCGTAATTGTTCCCGGATTCGGCATCATCAGCCATGTTGTGGCCACATTCAGCAGAAAGCCCGTCTTCGGTTATCTCCCAATGGTCTGGGCCATGATCGCCATCGGCGCACTCGGCTTCGTCGTCTGGGCACACCACATGTATACCGTTGGCATGTCCGTAACGCAGCAGTCCTATTTCATGCTCGCCACGATGGTCATTGCGGTTCCAACCGGCATCAAGATTTTCTCGTGGATCGCGACAATGTGGGGCGGTTCGGTCGAATTCAGGACGCCGATGCTCTTCGCCGTCGGCTTCATCTTCCTCTTCACGGTAGGCGGCGTGACGGGAATCGTGCTGGCGCAGGCACCTCTCGACCGAGCCTATCATGACACCTACTACGTTGTGGCGCATTTCCACTACGTGATGTCAATCGGCGCGGTTTTCGCGATCTTCGCTGGCATGTATTACTACATCGGAAAGATGAGTGGCCGCCAATATCCGGAATGGGCCGGCAAGCTCCAGTTCTGGACGTTCTTCATCGGTGTCAACATCACGTTCTTCCCACAGCACTTCCTGGGGCGTCAGGGCATGCCTAGACGCTATATCGACTATCCTGAAGCGTTTGCTTACTGGAACAAGATTTCCAGTATGGGCGCTTTCCTTTCGTTCGCCTCGTTCCTGCTGTTCATCGGCATCATCCTCTACACGATACGCTACGGACGGCGGGTAACCGAGAACAACTACTGGAATGAATGGGCCGATACGCTGGAATGGACCGTTCCGAGCCCTCCGCCCGAACACACGTTCGAGACGTTGCCCAAGCCATCCGATTGGCAAACGGCACGTGCACACTGATCCGGTCCTGTCTGTCGAGTAAAGCGAGAAGCCGGAAAGCTCCGCAAAGATGGAGCTTTCCTCACCTGAGCTGGAGGTCCCAGATCGCTGTTCGGTTGCGGCAGCCGTCAAGACTGATTGGATTGAGTCCCGACATACCTTGCGGTCCGCGTCGATGACGGCGACCGCCCGGCCCCGGCCTTCAGCTGTCTATCCTGTTGAAACAGACTCTCGCCAAGACTAGCCTGAGGCGGAGTTCCAAGAGAAGACTTCCCGGATTGCCATGACTGCCACACTTCCTCAGCCGGTTCGGCTGGCCGAATACACACCCCCGGCTTACCTCGTCGATTCAGTCGACCTTTGTTTCCAACTCCATCCAACGGCGACCCGTGTCATCTCAAGGATCACCTTCTTCCGCAATCCGCAGGGATCCGGTGGCCCGATAATGCTCGACGGCCAACAGCTCAAGCTTATCCATGCCTCGATCGACAATGAGCCTTTGAGGGAAGCTGAACTGGAACTGTCCGACCAAGGGCTCACCGTAACGCGGGACCTACCCGATGCATTCGCCTGGGAAGCGGAAGTTGAGATATCGCCGGAATCAAACACGGCCCTCGAGGGCCTCTACATGTCGGGAGGGATGTACTGCACTCAATGCGAAGCCGAGGGTTTCCGAAAGATAACCTACTTTCCGGACCGTCCCGATGTGATGGCCAGGTTCTCTGTACGGATCGAAAGCGATGCGACGGTATTGCTGTCAAACGGCAATCTGGTCGAGAAAGGGCCAGGTTACGCGAAATGGCAGGACCCGTGGCCGAAGCCTTCGTATCTGTTCGCGCTGGTGGCAGGCGAACTGGTCTCACATGATGACAGCTTCATGACCGCATCTCGCCGGAATGTGGACCTCAGGATATGGGTGCGAAGCGGCGATGAGCAACGATGCGCATATGCCATGGATGCGCTCAAACGCTCGATGCGTTGGGACGAGGAGGTCTACGGACGCGAATACGATCTCGATCTCTTCCAGATCGTGGCTGTCGACGACTTCAATATGGGTGCGATGGAAAACAAGGGGTTGAACATCTTCAACTCAAAATATGTCCTTGCGAGCCCTGAGACCGCCACGGACCTGGATTATGAGCAGATCGAGGGCATTATCGCGCACGAGTATTTCCACAACTGGACAGGCAACCGCATAACCTGCCGTGACTGGTTTCAGCTCTCGCTGAAGGAAGGCCTGACTGTCTTTCGGGACAGGCAGTTCTCAGGCGATATGCGCAGCCATGCCGTAAAGCGCATCAATGACGTGCTGCAGCTCCGTGCCCGTCAGTTCAGGGAGGACAATGGTCCGCTTTCCCACCCGGTCAGGCCGGCAAGTTACTTCGAGATCAACAACTTCTACACTGCCACAGTCTACGATAAGGGCGCGGAGGTCATCGGAATGCTGCGTCGACTTGTCGGCGCCGACAATTATCGCAGGTCACTGGACCTGTACTTTGACCGGCACGACGGTGAAGCTGCGACGATAGAGGACTGGCTTCGGGTCTTCGAGGACGTCACCGGTCGGGATCTCTCACAGTTCATGCGCTGGTACACCCAAGCCGGAACCCCTCACATCACGGTCAGCGAGGCCTTCAGTGACGGTACCTATACCTTAACCCTCAACCAGACGACTCCACGGACTCCCGGCCAGGACAGGAAAGAGCCTCAGATCATTCCGGTCGCGGTCGGCCTGCTGGGTCCGAACGGCGACGAGTTGGTATCTACAACCATTCTCGAGATGTCCGAGAGTCAGCAGAGCTTCGTGTTTCGCGACCTTCCCGCCAAACCCGTCCCATCGCTGCTTCGTGGTTTCTCGGCACCTGTCATTCTCGAACGTTCCACGACATCGGAAGAGCGCGCCTTTCTTCTGGCCCATGACACGGACCCGTTCAACAAATGGGAGGCAGGCCGTGCGCTGGCCAAGGATGTCCTGTTCCAGATGGTGACGGACGGCGCGGCACCTGGCCCGGTCTACCTTGACGCCCTACGCCGGGTTGCCCGGGACGAGTCCCTGGATCCGACCTTTCGCTCGCTTGCCCTCCGCTTGCCTGCCGAAGATGACATGGCCCAGTCCATCCATGAATCGGGACGGGTTCCTGATCCGAGCGCAATCCACGAAGCGCGGTCAAGACTTCTGAATATCCTGGCGGAACATCTCGCCGTCGACCTTCCCCAGCTCTATCAGGACATGGAAGTTCCCGGCCCCTACTCTCCGGATTCCAATGCAGCAGGTCGGAGAGCCTTGCGCCTGACCACACTTTCCCTTCTTTCGCGCCTCGATGGCGGGTCTTCGGCCGAAAGGCTGTTCAGGGACGCCAACAACATGACGGAGCAGCTCGGTGCACTGGTCTGTCTACTGGAAATTGGCTCTGGATATCCCGAAATCACGGCATTTTACGCTCAATGGAAGCATGACAGGCTGGTGGTCGACAAGTGGTTCGCGATGCAGGTCATCCATGCTTCCCCAAGCGAAGCCGCCGCCATTGCCAGCAAACTGTGCAGCCATCCGGACTTTGACTGGAGGAATCCGAACCGGTTCCGGTCGGTGTTGGGTGCGCTGTCGATGAACGCCGCCGGCTTCCACGACCCCTCCGGTTCCGGTTATGACCTGCTTGCGGACTGGTTGATCAGACTTGATCCGATAAACCCGCAGACGACAGCGCGAATGACAACCGCGTTTGAAACCTGGCGTCGCTACGACGCTGACCGGCAGGCCCTTAGCACGGATGCACTCCGGCGCATTGCCGCAACCAGAAACCTAAGCCGGGACACCTCGGAGATGGTCGGTCGAATCCTAGGCGACTGAACCAACCGGTCATTCCAAGACCGACCCGCTTGCTCCGCGGAACCCTCCGCCCTAGAAGGGAACCGGACTGGCAGCAGGATACCGGCAATGCTCGATTTCGCATTCGAACCTCCAAAACCCAAGGTCATTCAAGGTGCAAGACTTGACTGGGAACTGGTGATCGGCCTTGAGGTTCATGCACAGGTCAGTTCGAAAGCCAAGCTCTTCTCCGGCTCATCGACTGAATTCGGCACCGAGCCCAATTCCAATGTGAGCTTTGTCGATGCCGCGATGCCCGGCATGCTTCCGGTGATCAACGAGTTCTGTGTCGAGCAGGCCGTGCGGACGGGTCTGGGCCTCAGAGCGCGCATCAATCTTACCTCCGCCTTCGATCGAAAGAACTATTTCTATCCGGACCTGCCCCAGGGATACCAGATCAGCCAGCTCTACCATCCCATCGTCGGTGAAGGCGAAGTGATTGTGGGAATGAAGCCGGGTGTTGCCCGCCGCGTTCGTATCGAGCGCCTCCATCTTGAGCAGGACGCGGGCAAATCGATCCATGACATGGATCCGCACATGTCATTCGTGGATCTCAACCGAACTGGCGTCGCCCTGATGGAGATTGTCTCCCGTCCAGACATCCGCAGTCCGGAGGAAGCGGCGGCCTATGTGGCCAAACTGCGGCAGATCATGCGGTATCTCGGCACATGTGACGGCAATATGCAGAACGGGAACCTGCGCGCGGATGTCAATGTGTCGGTTTGCCGACCGGGCGATCACGAGAGGTTCCGGGAGTCCGGCGACCATTCATGCCTTGGCACCCGATGCGAGATCAAGAACATGAACTCAATGCGGTTCATGCAGGCGGCCATCGATCATGAGGCCCGTCGCCAGATCGCGATCATCGAAGGCGGTGGCGAAGTTGAGCAGGAGACCCGGCTCTATGATCCTGACAGGGGCGAGACCCGCTCCATGCGCTCCAAGGAGGAAGCGCATGACTACAGGTATTTCCCCTGCCCCGACCTCCTTCCCCTAGAACTTGATCCAGCCTGGGTGGAGTCCATCAAGGCCGGTCTTCCGGAACTGCCGGACGAGAGGAAGGCCCGCTTCATGGACGAATTCGGGCTGAACGATTATGATGCCTCGGTCCTGACAGCAGACGTTGAATCGGCGGCTTACTTCGAGGAGGTGGCTAAGGGGCGCGATGGAAAGGTGGCCGCGAACTGGGTCATAAACGAACTCTTTGGACGACTCAGGAAAGACAATATCGGCACCTCGGTGTCACCGATGTCCGCATGGCAGCTTGGCAGGATAATTGATCTCATCGCCGGGGGAGACATTTCCGGCAGGATCGCGAAGGATCTGTTCGAGATCGTGTATTCCGAAGGGGGGGATCCGGTTGAGATAGCTGCTTCCAGAGGTATGAAGCAGGTCACCGATACGGGAGTGATCAAGGCGGTGGTTGAGAGGGTCATTGCGGAGAATCCCGCCCAGGTGGAAAAGGCGACGCTCAATCCAAGGTTGATCGGCTGGTTCGTCGGCCAAGTAATGAAGGCGACAGGCGGGAAGGCCAACCCGAAGGCGGTGAACGAGATGGTTTCGGCAAAGCTTGCCTCTCCCGAGATCAAAGGGTCGACTCAATGACCGGGGACGGACATCCTACCGTCGCCCAACGGATTTCCAGCGCATTGGACGAGATCACGGAAACGAACCCGTATCAGATCAATGGATAGTCGCCGGAGCGAATGACAGCTGACTGTGCCTCGCTGATCGCAAAATGGGACGTCGGCGGCACCATCCAGAGCCGCGTCACAGGCCTCGGCCAGCAGCTTCCCGGACAGATCCCGCACCCAGACGCCAGGCTATCCTCAGGCACCGACAGCATGGCGAAGCTGCGCGACACAGCGGTTTCGATCTGGCGCGGTCGCACCCCGCCGCCCTCAAGTCAATATTCGACGGACCCGCAACACGCACACTCTCGCCCAAGCACCTTACCGTCACTGGCCAGCTGTTCCAAACACGCCGCAGCCTCCTTGCAGCACAGCGGAACCTGTTTCCTGTACCATGGTCGAATCTCCTACCCACAGGTTGACGCGCCGGCGGAGCCGAACCTGTCATCGAGTCGTTGAATCACGTCGGCACCGACAGTCCCGCCCGAAAACCGCCGGATGGGCAACGGCGTAGATTCGCCCCGAAAATCTCTCAGAGGTTGACCTAAAATGTGGATGGCCTCCTCCAGATGTGGTATTTCCATGTCGAATTCCAACCGGACAGGGAGGATACCATGGCCTGGAACGGGACCACCCAGAAGAGGTATGGGAGCGGAACGGAAAGATATGAAAGCGATCTGACCGACGGGGAATGGCTTCTGGCCGGGCCGCTTCCGCCGCCGCCGCAGCTGGGCCGGCCCCGGTCCACGGATCTCCGCGGGGTCCCCGGCGCGATCCGGTACATGCCGGCGACGGGCTGCCGGTTGCGGGCGGTTCCCAGGTGTTCCGCGCCATTCACCACGGTCCGGGACCACTTCCATCCATGGCGCGGCACGGGCGTCCTGGAGCGCATGATGGACGCGCTGCGTGGTCTGGCGCGCGACCGGGCGGGGTGCGGCCCGGAGCCGACCGCCGCCGGGACCGGCAGCCAGCCGGTGAGGACGGGCGGTCCGTCGGGGTACAGCGCCGGAAAGAGAACCAGGGGCAGCAGACGTCACATCGCCGTCGATGTGGAGGGGACCCTGATCGTGGTCCAGGCCCACACGGCCGACGCGCGGGACCGGGACGGCGCCCGGGAGGTCACCCTGGCGATGCCCGGGAAGGCGCCGGAGGTGACGGAGCCGTTGGCCGGCAGCGGCCGCAGCGGCGGGAAACCGCGCGCCAGGCTCGCGGAGACGGGTGTCCCCGAGGTGCCGGGGATCGTGGAAAGACCCAGGGGAACCAGGGGTTCACGGTGCCGTGCCGCCGCCGGGTCGTGGATGGCGCCTTCGCCTGGATGTCGCGCTGCCGCCGTCTGGGGAGGGATTCCGGGCGGAGCCTGGAGAGCTCCGTGGTCTGGGCGCAGCTGGCCGCCTGCCGGTTCCTGTTCCGAAGGCTGGCAAGGGGCGCAGGTGCCTGAAATGCAATAACATAGGTACAACAACGACTTATGATTCAAACTCTCAAGCTGGATCCAAGCAAAACGCCGCGCCAAAGATTCGGGATACACCCGAAGACTGCCAACGCATTTGCGGTGCCAGCCTTAGCATGATACTGTCTGTTAAGAAAAAGGGGAACTTCCACTGTGCTGCGACCGTTGGACGATCACGTAAAGAGTCAATTGACACAGGGTCTCGTTGATATCGGCGGGCTGCTCAAGAGTGATGTGGTCACCATCATCAGTCCGATTGTTCCAAGGCTTGAACTTGGGTTGCGCCAAGCCATCGAAGGGCTTCCGGAACATGAAAATGTCGTGACCGTCATCTTGGATACACCTGGGGGAGTGGTGGAGGTCGTAGAGCGGATGGTCACAGTGCTGCGGTCGGTGTATGGGGAAGTCATTGTCGTCGTGCCTGATCGGGCCATGTCTGCTGGCACGATTCTGGCCCTAAGCGCAGACCGAATAATGATGGACCATCTGTCTTGTTTGGGACCGATCGACCCACAGATCGAGAGAGATGGCAAGTTGGTCCCGGCGCTGTCTTATCTGAACCAGTTTGAGAGATTGAACGAAAAGGCAAAAAACGGCCAATTGACCACCGCTGAATATGCATTGTTGAACAAATTGGATCTGGGAGAGCTGTATCAGTTCAATCAGGCAAGGGAGTTGTCAATTGATCTTCTTATTAGATGGTTGACACAATATAAGTTCAAGAACTGGAGTTTGACGGAAACGAGAAGGAAAAAAGTTACAACAGACATGAAGGTGGAACGAGCTCGGGAGATTGCTGCGTTGCTGAACGATCCGGAGAAGTGGCATTCCCATGGTCGCGCAATTGATGCGAGGACACTGCGTGAAGAAGTTGGCTTGAAGATCGAGAACTTTGAAAAAAATACTCAGCTATACAATGCCATCAAAGAGTACTTCGATTTATTGCGTGATTATGTGCACCGAGAAAATATCTTATCCTTCGTTCACACAAGGGAGTACTTCTAAAATGAACGGGAACCCGAAGATCACGAAATTTCAAGAGGCGGATATCTTGGAACGCAACAAGAAAATAGACCTCAGGTTAGTCAGTGCGCAGACCAATCTCGAAAGCCAACTTAAGGAACTCGGTGTGGAGGTGAAGCCAGAATTCAAGTTGGAGCCCCCTCTAGGTCGGGGAAAGATGCGATTTTTCAGTCGCAACTTTTGAAGCCATGAGCTCAAAAAATGAGCAACCTCGACATGCCGACATGCACTGTGGGGACTTCAATACCCATAAATTGCAGACTTATCAATGAAATGTACCCTTCTTGCTGTGCCCGCGTTCAACCTTGAAATGCAACACCAGAGCCACATACTCCGGTCTCTGTTCATTCCTGATTCTCTGGACATACGAGGCAGTGACGACCTGTTGCCCGGCCGTATGGCGGTGCCAATCGGACAAGAGGCGGCGGCTGTTCCTGTGGCGGCACAGGGGAGATATTTCAGGCAGGATTGCAAAGGATCTGTTCGAAACCGTGTATTCCGAAGGAAGGCATCCGGTTGAGACGGCTGCTTCCGGAGGCATGAAGCAGGTCACAGATACAGGTGTGCTCGACGGCGGTTGAGCGGGTCATCGCGGAGAAGCCGACCCATGAGGAACTGGCGACGCTCAATCCAAAGTCGATCGGCTGGTTTGTTGGCTAGGCGATGAAGGCGACAGGCGGGAAGGCCAACCCGAGGGCGGTGAACAAGATGGTTGCGGCAAAGCTTGCCTCTCCCGAGATCAGGAGTTCGATTCAATGACCCGAGACGGACATCCTACCGTCGCCCAACGGATTTCCAGCGCCCTGGACGAGATCAGGGAGACGAGCCCGCATCAGACTGACGGCAAATGGTTGGAGCGGATGACGGCGGAGTACGCCCCGCTGATTGCCGAATGGGACATCAGCGACGCTTGGCTCTGGATGGAATGGCCCGACCGGCAGACTCAATGCCCACCAAACACGCCGGAGATCGGGATCGATATCGTCGCCAAGCGAGCCAGCGACGGCAGGTTCGTTGCTATTCAGTGCAAGTCAAGAAAACTAGATGAGCACGGGCGCGGATTGGACATCACCAAGGACGAGTTCAACAGTTTCCTTTCCTTCTCGTCCGATGAACTTTGGGCGGAACGGTGGCTGGTCGTCATCGGGGACACCCGCCTAGTATCCCACCATCATTGTGTTGATGGGTAGAGGGATCTGAGCTTTATCCGGGCGTCCCCGGTCCTGAAACGCCAGTCCACCGGTTTCGACGACGAGTTCCGGTGCGCCTGCCATGCGTCGACCTCCCGCACCATCGCCTCGCGGTCGGGAATGCGCCTGTCGAGGCACTGCCGGGACAGGACGTTTATCTCGATCTCCGCCATGTTCAGCCAGCTGCCGTGCTTCGGCGTGTGGTGGACCTCGAAGCGGTCGGCGAGCCGCGACGCCTCCGCCGGCTCGAACGTCTCGTACAGGGTCGACAGCCTGTGGGTGTTGAGGTTGTCCATCACCAGGACGATTCTCCGGTCGGGGAAATGGACGTCGGCCATGTCGGCGAGCAACCCTGCGAAGTCCCGCTTCGTGCGCCGGTCGGTGACCTTCACGTGGCGCCATGCCTCCAGCGGCGCGTACACCATGAACAGGTTCGCCGTTCCGTTGCGTTCGTACTCGAAATCGTACGCGGCGGGCTGGCCGGGCCGCGTCGGAAGCGGCATCCGCGTCTCCTTCGTCTGCTGCTTCGAGGTCTCGTCCATGCAGACGAGCACGGTGCCGTCGTCGTACTCCCGGCTGTAGGTCTCGGGACGTCCTCCATGGCGCAGACGAAATCGGCGCTTTCCTTCGGCGGGATGCACCAGCATTCGCTCCGCCACGGCTTGATGTCGTTTTTTTTAACCCCTGCCGGACCGTCTCGTCGGAGATGCTGCCGACGACCTCCAGCTCGACGAGCCTGTCGGCGAGCAGCTGCATCGTCCAGCGCGCGTGCCCCTCCGGCGGATCGGAGCAGGCCAGCATCGCCAGTTTCGCCTGGCCCTCGCCGTCCAACCGGGGCTTCTTCCTGTTGGCCTGCTCCTTCCTCTCCAGCGCCGCCTCAAGGCCCTCCAGCACGAACTTCCTGCGGGCCCGCTCCACCGTCGCCGTCCCGGCCCCGAGGATGTCCGCGATGTCGGCGTCCCCGCGTCCGCCGCCGTCGCGGTTGGCGTCCGCCAGAAGCAGGATGTGCGCCCGCCGGCGTCGCGTCACCGACCCCTTTCCACCGTCGACGATCCCCTGCAGGAGCGACCGCTCCCCGTCGTCCAGCCGTACGTGATATATCTTCCTGCCACCCGTTCCCATGGCCTGCCGCCTCATGATGCCCCCGGAACCGCCGGCGGACATCCGCCCGATCCTGAGGGTCTGTTGGTTGTTGGTGTGGCAGGTATAAGGTATCAAGGGGAACATGGCAAGCGGACAGGCATCAATTCAACACTGGCGGGATACTAGGTGGAAACGCAGCGAAGGCTGTGGGGCGGAAGCCGGTGACATTGGTCAACATCGAGACCGACCTCAGGAAGCAGCAGGACACGGATATGCCGGACCTGCACATAAACGACGGCGGCCATCGCCAATCCAGAGACAGCATGCAAGGAGAGGCGATTGAAACGAGCGTCAGGCTTCTACAGCAGTACGCGCAGGCGAACGACGACGGCAGAGCGCGAGGGCGAATCATCCTGCCGTGCGGCACTGGCAAGTCCCGCATCGCGCTGCGCATACTGGAGAAGCTCACAGAGCCGGGGCAGGTCTCGGCGGTGCTCTGCCCCTCGATCGCGCTTGTTGCGCAGCTCCGGGGCGAATTCCTAGCCCATTGCAAGGAGGGCCTGAACGCACTAGCGGTCTGTTCCGACGAGGGCGTCGCCAAAGACAAGGATTTGGCCACTGACCCGACGGCTGACCTTGGACATACATCCGCATCCGAGGTCAAGGGGCTGGTGACGACCAAGGCCGACGAAATCCGCGCATGGATAGACACCGTCGCTGCCAAGGGCGATCGCATTGGTGTCATTTTCGGCACCTATCAGTCCAGCCACCGTATCGCCGACGCGCTGAGCGGTTGCTGGCGGCAGATAAAGGTGTTGATCGCCGACGAAGCTCACCGCACGGCGGGCCTCAGGCGGATTGCGAGAATGGAGGACAGACTCCGCGACTTCACCGTTTGCCATGATGACGCAAGGCTTCCGGCGAAATATCGCGTCTACCAGACCGCGACGCCCCGGATCTACAGCACCGATGGACCAAGCCGCAAGGTAAAGAAGAGCGATATCTGGGTGGTCCGGGACATGGCCGACGAGTCAGTGTTCGGGACCGAACTCTACCGCAAGTCCTACGCAGACGCCGTCGCCAACGGCTGGCTAACCGACTACCGGATCATCGCCATCGGAGTGAACGACGAGGATGCCTACCGGACCGCGAACGCGCTCGCGGAGAAACACGGCAAGAAAATGTCAACCGCCCATTTTCTCAGGGGGCTCGTGTTGGCCCTGCTGATGGGCGGAGCATTGCGCGAGAAAGGAGTGGATATCCGGTCCTCTATCAATTTCATGAATCTCATCGCGAGATCCAAGGAGATGACCGCTGCCCTCGGGTCCGATGTGGTGCGGCGCTGGGTGCAGCAAAGGCTGGATGCCGAACGTGCCGTACAACCGGCGGCATCCTATCAGCTGGAGCATCTCGATGCCGGAAGCAGGGTCACTGAGCGCGAAAACGCAAAGGCTCGGCTCATGGGCGCAACGGACGAACACCCGCACGGCATTATAAATGTCGGCATCTTTGGCGAGGGGGTGGACGCTCCGTCGCTTTCCGCTGTTGGGTTCCTTGAGGCCCGCAAGTCGCCGGTCGACGTGATTCAGGCCGTCGGGCGGGTGATGCGGCGGGCCGAGAACAAGGAGATGGGTTACATCATCTGCCCAATCCTCATTCCGCCGAACGTCGATGCCGAGACTTGGCTTCGGAACAGCGGTCCCGAGGACGGCTGGCGGGAACTCGGGGAGATACTGCTGGCGCTCAGGGCCCATGACGGCCGCATTGAGGACAGGCTGTCCGACCTCATGCAGCTCTACCTGCCGCCACCTTCAGCAGAGGATGTCGCAACTATGGTTACCATCGGCGGCGAAAGTCGCCGGGTCCAGCACTACGGACACGTCGGCAGGCCCGGAGAGGTGGAAACCGCCGTCGAGAAGGTGCTGGCCGGCAAAGCCAGACCAAGCGAGGTGTTCCGTTCACTGGAAGAGGTCATTCCACCCACGCCCGCCGATGACGGCAACGCTCCCGCTGAGCCGGTCACGGGGCTGACAGTCGAGCGCATCGTGAGTGGTAAGCGGTTAGAGGACGGCAGCGTGGAACTGCGCGAGTCCGGAACGGTCAGGTCGAAATCGGCAGCGGATGGATCGCCGGGGCCGGTCGATGCCACCAAGTCGAAAAAGGCCGGCCGTGAGATGGTCAATGGCAATGCCGGCCGCAAGATCGATCAGCAAGGAAAGGCAGCAGAACGCAAGGCCCGGGCGGAGGAACGCATCAGGGGCCTCTTCGACCAAGTTGAGGACGTCGGCATCAGGGTCAACCTCCTTTCCCGGTCGGGGCTCGCCCGCAACCGTGCCCAGCGCGACGTCAACATCCTCGAAGACAGCATCATGGAAGCGAAGCGATGCCTCAAGGAAGACGAGCTTGATGCGCTGCTGGACAGCCACTTCGGGCTGGACCAACTGGCCGACGACAAACGAAGGAAGCAGGCGGACGGCTGCACCATCGCCTCGCTGCTCCTGATGAACGCCGCCATGCTGCATCAGCGGATCGCCACTGGAGGCTGGCTGCCGGGAATCTCTGGACTGGACGCGATCAAGAACGCGCCGGATGCGGCCACGGTCATCTACAGCCAGTGGAACCGCATCACCCGCCACGACTTCCTACCGGTCATTGAGCCAGCGATCGACATCATCGAGGCGGTGCAACAGTCCGGCAGGCAGACAGGCCTTAACCGTGCGCTCCGCCACCTCACCGGCGAGGCCGAGCGCATCGCCGAAAGCTACGCGGATCTTGGCACCGACCATGCCGGACCCCTGTTCAACAGGGTGATGGGGAACCAAGCGTCGGATGGAGCGTATTTCACGCGCCCACCCGCGGCCGCGCTACTGGCCCGCCTGACGCTTGATGCCGCCGACCAGCATGTCGACTGGCGGACGGATGCGACATGGCAGGAGCACCGGATCGTCGATCTCGCCTGTGGCTCCGGCACTCTAATTGCAGCCATGCTCACCGACATGAAACGGCGGGCGGAAGATCAAGGAGCGAAAGAGAAACAGCTGGCGAAACTGCAGAAACTGGCGGTCGAGGAGATCATCGCGGGTCTCGACTTCAACGCGGTGTCGCTACAGCTGGCCGCGGCGCAGCTCACCGCCGGAAACAGCGACGTGGCCTACCGACAGATCGGTCTCCATCGCATGCCCTACGGGCCGGACGAAGGCAGGGTGCGCGTCGGCACTCCCGAGCTGCTCGGACAAAGGAGCGTTCTTCGCAGTGCCGGCTTCGATTTCGACGATGAAGCCCTAGGCTCCGAGCGGCTACGGATGGACCACGAAGACCCGCTGCTTGATGACGCCGCGGCAGCCGTACGGAACGTCCGCATCGTGATCATGAACCCGCCTTTCACGAACCGCTCCAAGATGGGCGGGAAGTTCCCCGAGCAGGTCCAAAAGAGGATGCGGGAGCGCGTCGACAGCTACGAAGAGGCGCTGATCGCCGTGGATCCGCAGATGAACGGCTTCGGGGACAAGAACTCCATAGGACCGATGTTTGTTGCGCTCGCTGACAAGTGCATTGATCCCGCGGACGGCGTGCTAGCGATGATCAACCCGACAATCGCGCTGACAGCCACTTCGGGCCGCCATGAGCGGGTTGTGCTCGCCGGTCGCTTTCACATCCACACGTTGCTAACCTGGCACCAGCCCGGCCAGATCAATCTCAGCCAGAACACATCAATCAACGAGAGCATGATCATCGCAAAGAGGCACGAAGGGGCGAGACCGCCGACGCGCATCGCCAGCCTCGACCGCTTCCCATCCGACGAGCGCGACGCGGCGGAACTGCACCGGTGCCTTTCGCGTTGCAAGACCGGACTGTTGCCAAACGGCTGGGGCGAGGTCTCTGAATGGGCGGCGGAGCGCGTCGAGGCGGGAGACTGGTCTGCGGTGGCGTTTCGTTCGCCCGATCTCGCCGAAGCGGCTGCGGGGTTCGCGAACGATGCCAGCTTGCCACGCCTCCGCGATCTGAAAATAGTGCCGGCGGCCACTGGCCAGGTGCTGCGCGGGAACTTCAAGCCATCATCCGCCGCCGTACAGGGGAGCTTTCCCATTCTGAAATCGAAGGGCGCCGACGGACAGAAGTACATTCGGGCCGCGCCGGACGAGCACTGGATCCCAAAGAAAGCGGCAAGTTCCGGGAATCTGATCGATAAACCTACGCACTCGGAAACCGACAAAATCCAGCAGAAGGCTGGCTATTTGCTGATAACTGCAGGTCAGGACAGCAGATCGGCCCGATTGACTGCTGTCGCAAGTAACACTCGGTACGTTGGCAACGGCTGGATGCCAGTATTCGGCATGACGACCGATCAGGCGAAAGCCGCTGCGGTATTCATGAACTCAACTGCCGGCCGGTTGCAACTCATGCGGAGTCCGGGGCGGAAACTCGAGTTTCCGACTTACAGCGCGAAAGAAGCGGCGAACCTCAGGATCCCGGATCTGGGCGACGGGCGCGTTTGCCGGGTTCTTTCCGATTGCTGGGAGTGCACTGCCAACATGGTCGTTCCGCAGTTCCGTGACGGTGAATGCGAGTTACGTCGAACTTGGGACGAGGCTGTCGCAGAGGCGCTGGGATGGGATCCAGATTGGCTCTTCAAGTTGCGTTTTCTGCTGCACGACGAACCGCATGTGAGAGGGCTTGGGCGTGAGCAATACGGAGAGTGAAACCATTTCAAGAAAGCAATCACCAGACCATATCAGAAACCGACTATGCCCACATGCTTCTGCAGACACAGGCGAACCATTTCGAAAGTACAGCGAAGCTGTCTTGTGTGTTCGTATTGACCGGGAATTCTGGCCGACGCTTCTGATTGACGATTTGACCGCACGGGATTCCTCGCCCAACTTCAGCGCAGAATGGAAGATGGGATGACTAGACAAAGCAAAAGCAAGGCAAAGGGCTCAGAGCGCACAACTATCGGGGGTGGCGGTGCCGCAACGAGCGCGGGCATCCTGTTCCAGAAGCAGGTCGGTGCAATTTTCAGCAGCTGGTTACTGGCCGAAAGGCGGTTGGATCTCCAACTGAATCTGGGGTCGGCGAAGCCAGCATGGCTTCGATTCGAAACGGAAGCCCCCGTCGACGACATTTTGGTGGGAACTTCGGACGGCGGCTTCGTCGCCATTCAGGCAAAGACCAACATCCCCCTTTCAAAGAAACTCGATAGCCCGTTCGGGAAGACCATTTCACAGTTTGTCAAACATTGGTCGGAGTGCCGTAATGGCGACGGAAGCTTGAAGTGGAATCGGCATCTGAATTCGCAGGTTGATCGACTGGTCCTCGCAGTCAGTCCAAGCGCCCCGTGCACATTGCGTCAGGTGCTGCCAAAAGCGCTGCAACTAAAGTCTCAGCCCGGCGGAGGGCAACTCAATGCCGAGCAGAAACACGCATTCGATCGCTTCGAAGCTTGTGTCCGAACGGCATGGTCGCAGGCGACGAGCGACGCTTACAGTCCCGATTTCGCGCAGGAATTGGCCGCACTAATCCGTGTAATCACCTTCGACGCCGCAAGTTCATCGCGGGATGCTGCGATTGTGCTCCTGCGCGATGTTGCTCAGGACCCAGGTGACGCACCCGCCATCTTCTCGAGCCTTGAGGCTGTCTGCGGAAGTTTGATGGCAGAGCGAGGCGGCATTGACCAGCCTACCTTGAGACAGAGACTTCTTGGGTGTGGGATAAAGTTGCTGTCACCACCAAATTTCCAGCCAGACATTTCCCGATTGAAGGACCAGAGCCAGAAAACTGCCGAGACGCTCAAGCGATTTCAGCAGATCGAAGCAGCTGATGGCGAACCGATCAGCATCGTACGCGAGTGCCATGATTCGATCCGTAACGCTGCGCTTGGAGGCTCGCTGCTTATCATAGGTGAACCTGGAGCCGGAAAGAGCGGCGTTCTGAATGCTCTCGCTCGCGAGCTCCGGGGCATGGGAAGCGACGTTCTTGAGATTGCAGTTGATGAACACTCTGTCGAGACCTTGGAGGGCCTCGAGAAGGCACTCCGTCTGGAGAATGGCTTAATCGAAACTCTAGGAGCATGGGACGGGACCGAGTCGGCCTGGCTGATCGTCGATGGCCTAGACGCTTCCCGCGGCGGATGCGGCGGAGAGGTATTTCGAACGCTGTTCGAGCGGGTCATGGCGATCAACGGACGCTGGAAAGTAATAGCGTCGATCCGAACATTCGATCTTCGCATGGGTCAAAAGTTTCAAGGATTGTTTAAGGGCGAGGCTCCAGTCGAAGGCTTGACGGAACAGGAGTTTTCCAATGTCCGCCATGTGAGGGTGCCGACCTGGACGCAAACTGAGTTTGCTCAGCTACTCAATAGGACACCGGACTTAGCGAGGGTATTGAACAATGCACCGAGGAGGCTCAAAGATGTTGCTTCAGTTCCGTTCAATACACGTCTGCTGAGTGAATTGGTGAAGGACGGTCTTATCACGACAGATCTGTCCCATATCGCCTCCCAAGTTCAACTCCTTCAATTCTACTGGAATCACCGCATCAAAAGCCGAGGTGCGCCAGCGCAGATTTGCATCCAGCTGACCGTTGAATCCATGGTGGAGAAGCGTGTCCTACACGCACCATTCCGGACAGCTGCCGAAAGCGACGCCGCTGTGCTTGATGATCTGGAAGGTGCGGGAGTGCTGATTTCCAGCGACAATCGTCGAAGGATCCAGTTTCGCCATCATCTGTTGTTCGACTACGCAGCCGCCCGTGTCTTGTTCGACCCAGAAGCGTTGATTGATGGCAGCAAAAGATTCAGCAAGACCGAGGCACTTGGATTGATGCTGGCACCCGCCTTGACCTTTGCTCTGCAGGAAATCTGGATGCGCGAGCCTTGCCGCACCGCGTTCTGGACCGCGGCAGCACATATCCTTGCCGATGAACGTGGCGACCCCATCATCCGAAGCGCGACGGGCCGGGTCTGCGCGGAGCTTCCCAAACGGCATGATGACTTGGTCGTCCTAGCGAAGCGGATTGTTGAAGGGGCCGAAGAGGCCGCGAAGGCATTCAGTCTTATGAGCGGCGCATTGGGCATTCGGCTTGAAGACCATCCCGAGACGCCGCTGGCACCTTGGTCTGGATTTGTTCGCGAAGTTGCTCAGAGTGTTGCACCCGTTCACGGGGCGCTGAGATTTCTCCTATTTCAGTTAGTTGGCCGTGCAAATGACCAGAAAGAACGCAGCGATCACGGCATTGCAGCAAGAGCCTTGCTTGACCATGCGTTTTCGCTTGAAGATCCTGGCAATATCATGTGGTCCGCAATCGATCTCGTAAGCGACACCTATGCGAGCGATAAGCAAGAGTCTCTTGCGCTGTTGAAAAAAATCTTCGCGCCAGATCGGCTGGAGTTCCATGCCGCTCAAGAAGTCCCTGCACTATGCAGGAAAATTGACAAGATCGCGGCAATTGATCCCAAATTTGGTGCGCAGATATATCGTGAAACCTTCGGTTTCGAGATGAACATCGAAAAAGAGACATACTTAAGCGATAGCCAGATTCTGCCGCTTACATCCAATATGCGTCAGGATTATAGCATGGCGCGATACAAACTGAAGGAGTACTTCGGGTCGTTTCTTGAGTTGCATCCCAAACATGCTGTCGAAGCAGCTGTGCGTGGCGTAGAAGCTTATGTGGACAGAAACCATGCTCCGGGCCCCAACGTGCTCGACACCGAGCTTCAAGTCGATGGCCGTCGCGTCCGTCTACGCGGGGACAGGAGTTGCATTTGGGCACATGATCCCGAGAGCAGTCACGATGATGACGCGAGAGCCTTGATCAACATATTGCTCAGACATCTAAAGTCCGCCGATGAAGAGGCCGCGATTCGCATAGCCGAGCAGCTAGTCGACACTTCCTGCCTTGCAGTCTTTTGGTCGCGGCTCTTTCTTGCTGCGAGCGAACGCAAGGACAAGCTTCTCGACTTCTGCCTTCCGATTGCAATGCAACCAGAGTTCCTTATCCTGCAGGACACGGTGAATGATGCGGTAGATGTCATCGCCAAAGGGTATAGTCGCTTGTCACCGTCCGCGCGTGAAGCACTTGAGGCATCTGTCTCAAAATTCGATTTCTCGCGATTCTCGCGGCCAGACGATGCCCGCATCAGCATCGAGCGTCGGCTATTCGGCGCGATTGGCGAAGCGAACCTAGCAACGAGCCATGCACGAGCAGTCACCAGGGTGCGCGGCAGCGGCGAGAGTACTGACGACGAGCGTCCCTTCGTGGTAAAGGGGGGTTGGTACTCTTCGGAACCCTTCCAGTGGATTCATGGTCTTGACCGTGACTTACCTGCAAACCGGAAATTGATTGACGCGATTGATCGGACTGAATGCGCACTCCACCTAAAGTCTGATGCCAGCACGGCGATTGCCGTCACTCTTGAAGATTGTCTGAGAGAGATGGAGGCCCTAGTCTCGGACGTTGATCACGAATCGCAAGACTCAGATCTGATTGTTCAAGCGGAGGGCCAGATCGCAAGCTGCATTTGTCATCTTGTCGACCAAAATCAGGTTCCCGGCATTGACGACGATGCGGCAACCCTGCGTTTCAAGAATCTGCTATGTGTTGCGGTGAATTCAGAAGAGCCCAAGCTTCATAAGGACACCGAAGCGAACTTCGAGGATTGTGCCGGTTGGGGGGTGCCAGCGCCGCGTGTCGATGCCGCAAAGGCAGCGCTCGAACTTGCACGTCAACGTCCTGACTTGTACCATTGTCTCGAGCCGACAATCGACAACCTGCTGCGGGATTCTCACCCCGCGGTAAGGCTGGAAGCCGCTCTGCACCTTTTGAGCATTTGGGAAATTGATCGAGCAGGCTTCTGGCAACGCCTTTCAGACCGCTTGGCCGATGAATCCAACCAAGGCGTGATTGACTACTTGTGCAGCGACGTCCTGAGGCGCACTTTACATGCAGCTCCGGAAAGAACCGAGCAGTCCGTATTGGCTCTGCTCAGTCGTTTCGAACATGAGCCGGAGCGCCAATTGCGCACGCGTAAGAGTGCGTCTGATCTAATCGCAATCCTCTGGGTGAAGCACGAGCTACGGGCCTCCCATGCGGTGCTTGAAGGCTGGATCGACGATGCAGTGGGGCACGTTTCGGAGCTGTCCGAAATTCTTGCGACGCTACGCCCAGCCTTTATCGCTGGTCTGAATGGCCCAGTCGAACCGAACGACGAGAGCCTGCGCCATCGCTCACAGGTGATTGCGACCAATATTGTCACCGCAGCTAACGCGGGAATGGAATCGTATCTGAAAGTTGACAAGCCGTCTGCTGAACAGCAGGAATTTTGCCGCAACTGTGCTCTCCTTCTCGATGCGGCATGCCTCAAATTGTACTTTGCCGCACAAGACGTTAGCAATGGCAAAAGATCCGAACCCGCGCCTGGAAGCAATGGACTTTCGGTGTTTCTTGAGGAGGTTTCTGACACACTGAAAGCGATCGGCACTTATGCAACACCTCATACCGTCCATTACTTAGTGCAGCTTTGTGAGCTTTTGCTGCTGGTCAATCCTCCCCAAGCACTTGACCTAGCAATGCATGCCATTCGGTGCGGCGGCAAGCTAACCGGCTATCAATGCGAGCCGATGGGTGCCGACCTGCTCGTCAAGCTTGTAGGCCGTCTTCTAGTTGACCACAATGAACTGTTCGAGAATGAAGACCGGCGCAATGCACTCATTGACTGCCTTGATATCTTCATGGAGGCTGGTTGGCCGACGGCACAACGCCTGCTCTATCGCCTCCCGGAGATGATTCAGTGAACCCCATTGCAGCCGAGAGCGAGTTTCGAGCGGGAATAAAGAAGCTCCTTGACGATATCGATAATCAGTTCAAGCACGGATACGCCAATACTGACGCCTACGGTAGAGACGAAGTCTTCCACGAGCGCGACGCGCGTATCTTCTTTTTCGATCGTCTGCTGCAGCTCCTCGGCTGGAACTTGGGTATGGGAGGAAATGTCGCTCAGGAAGCCAGGATCAAGGCTGGCACAACGAAGTTCGTGGACTATGTCGGCATTAATCAGGACACGCGCTCCGATTCTTATTCTGGAGGCAAAAGCCTGGGACAAACCTATCATCGCGGGCAAGGGCGAGAAGCACGACTGGTCAAAAGTCAACCTGATCATTGATGCAGTCAGGCACGTTAACGAAGGTGGCAGCAGGGGAGATTCGCCGGTCACGTCAGAATGGTACGAGCATATTTCTCAGCTTGCGGGGTACATTCGGTACATTCGCGGCTTCAGTGACCAATACGGGCACAGCGTTTCTCGTGCGGTTCTTTCGAGCGGGCAATGGTTGCTGGTGTTCACGGAACCGGTTTCGACGTTCTCTTGCTCCCAGATTGACGATCAGCAGATATATCTCTTCGAACGCGATGGATACGTAAAGAACGCTCATATCATTTTCCGACTGCTGGCTCGTGTTAAAATTGCGGATTCAGTGCCATTCCCCATCAGGTCATCTCAGCTCCGAAACTATGTGAGCAAAGAAAAGTTCATTGCTGCCTACCACGGCGTGTTAATCCACTACGAAGCATCCGGAACTCCTGTGTTCGCACAGCGGCCAAGGATTCTGATTTACCCGACGTTGATCATCCAGCGTGATGATAACGCGCTCATCACTGTCATCGACGCCGAAGAACCCATCCCAATGCAGATTTCTCAAGCTGGAAACGGGGTGAAAACGTTGAAGCCACACTTGGACTCAGTCTCGAATGCGGCCGACAAGTTGTTACAGAGATGCAGCGATGAATTGGCTTTGCCGTTGAAGCCGAGCGAGCTAGCCGATTTTCCGGGGTTATCAACGGAATCCATATTGGATCCGGGTGGCCTTGCTCTGGACGGACCACAAAAGCTGCTCGTTAAACCCATTCGAACCGCCACCAACAATTGCCTTGCCGTTACCGGAAGCCAAACGCACTATCTTCATGAATTGCCCACTATTACATGCAAGTTCCATGCATGGGCCCAATGCAAAGCTGTTCACCAATCGATTGGGGCAAACGCCGTCAATTCTCCATCGACGAAGAGTCCGCGGGCCTTCTTCGTCGACGGCCAGCCCCATCACTGCGCTCATCAGACCATCATCGACCGACGAGAAGTTCGCTGTTACATCAAGGCACTCGACGCCAGAACCTGCTGCAATGCCTGCATTTATCACGGAACCTGCTGGCCTCCAATGGAGTCTGCGGAATTACCTTGCGGTAGTTGAAGAATCGCTGCTTCGTTCTCTCAAACCGGGACTCGGCCGAGGTGCGTGCGGCAGAGGCATTGGTCTCGCCCGATGCTTGGCCGCGATGTGCTTGTCCTTAAAGCGATCAACCGAGGAGGCGAAGGGCGGGTTCATGACTGCGACGTCAGGCAGGACCGGCACCCGTAGCAGGTCGTGAATGTTCTCGTCGTCATGGCCCGTCACATCTACTCTGAAGACGGCCCTTAGGAAGCGTTGCCGAAAAGGATCGATCTCGTTCAGCAAAACGTGGCCCCTGCATGGGCAGCGAGCACAGCCAATCCGCCCGTTCCGGCCGACGGCTCCAGCACCGTCTCGCCCTTGCGGATCGCCGCGGCCCGCACGACCAACGCCGCGAATGGTAGCGGGGTGGAAAACTGCTGAAGCCGGATCTGCTGCTCGGAGCGGCGCGTCTCCGTCAGTAGCCGCGAGGCGAGGAGTCTGCCAGCAGACATCGCATCCTGAGCACTGTCTCGACGCAGCAGCATCTGAACAGCCGCGGCCTGCATCATGTTATAGGCCATGCGCCAATCCCAAGCACCCGCAGCATTACTGCCACCGAACGCTTGGCGCATGATGCGGGCCAGGGCTGAACTGAGCAGGGCCAGGTGATCGGTCTCCGCACTGGTCTGCTCCAGGGCGGTGACAAGTTTGGCATCGAAAACTGCGTGAACGGGGTGTTTCGGGCTTGGTACGACCATCGTGTCTGTCCTTTGGGGCAGGGTCTGAGTTCAACAGGACAAGCCCCAGGGCAATCGCTTTTGAATTTTTCGCTTTCCATCCAGCTGGAATCGGTCCAGAGACCCCGCAAAACAAACAGACGGGGCAGAACCGATGCAGGATACGTTCGGTTTTTCAATGGGGTTGACGACCCCCGGCGCGGCAACGCCAGGAGACACGGTCTCCAGGAGATGCTGACGGTCGCCTTCCCGTTTTTCCTTTCGGGCCCCTTCCAGTCCGAAGTGCAACACCAGTGGCGGTGGTGACCGGTTCTGCTGCCGCATGATGTTGCGGATCGGCCAGGAAGCGGCGACAGTCCCGGCAACGACGCATAGGAGACTGTCATGCCCGAGGGCCAGCGCCACCTGACCCATGGGGAGAGATGCCGGATCGGCGCGCTTAAGGAAAGCGGGATCTCCGACGGGGCGGTCGCGGCCCGTCCGGGCCGTGACCGCCCGTCGGTCTGGCGGGAGCTGCGCCGGAACGGCGGGGATTCGGGATACAGCCCGGGCGAGGCGCAGGAGAAAGCGGAGGCGCACCGCGGCGGGGCGTCGTCTGTCCCGAGGAAGATGACTGCGGAGCGCCGGGCGCATGTGGAGGGCTGCCTGGCCGAGGGCTGGAGCCCGGAGCAGGTCGCGGGATGGCTGCGGCTGGAGGGCGGCTGGGCGGTGGGCCGCCAGTGGACATCCGGGTACCTGAAGGCCGACCGGAAGCATCCATGTCTGGAATCAAGCCCGGATCCGGCTTTTTCCCGGCTTTTTCCCGGCTTTTTCCGCGGTTCCGTGTCCGGCTGTCCCGGACCTTTCCACAGCGTTCCCCACAGGCGGCGCCGTCCGGGCGCGCCGAAGGGCCCGCCGGGGAGACCCCGGCCGGCCCGCCGGTGATTCGCTTTCGGTGCCGGACGGACGCGGTCCGGCCTGCCGTCAGGCGGCGGTGGCCGCCGTCCGGTCCTCCCACACGCGCCGGTCGCGGAGAAGGGCGTTGGCGGTCACGACCAGCCTGCGCATGACGGCGACGGGGGCGACCCTGTGGGGCTTTCCCCTCTCCCGGAGCCGTTGGTACAGTTCCCTCATGTCCGGGGAGCACCTGCTGGCCGACAGCGCCGCCATGTAGATGACGTCCCTCGGCCTGCGGCGTCCGCCGCCGATGTGGCGCCCTCCCCTGATGGTGCCGCTGTCGCGGGCGAGGGGGGCCACGCCGGGCAGGGATGCGGCCTGCCGGTTGCCGATGGCGCCGAACTCGGCCATCCACGCGACCAGAGCCGCCGCCGTGACGGGGCCGATGCCCGGCACCGAGGTGAGGATGCGGTGGCTGTCGGCGACCGTCCCGCCGAGCCGCCGCTCCAGCGCCGCGATGGCGGCGTCGATATCCTCAAGGACCCTGCCGACCTCCGTGCCGGGCGCGCCGGCGCCGACCTCCGACACGACGGCCCCCGTCCCGGCGCGCCGGGCCACGGGTCTGTCCCGCAGCCCCGGCATGTCGCGCAGACGGTCGATGGCGGCGGCGGCCGGCTCCGTGGGCTGCATGTCCGGGAACGCGGCCCCGAAGGCCGCCAGTATCCTGGCGTCCACCCTGTCCGTCCTCCCAAGGGCCCCGGCGGCCTTCGGGAGGTCCCTCGCCTGCCGCGGGTTGATGACAGGGACGGAGAACCCCCTGGCGTGCAGCGACTGCGGAAGGGCCCGGTGCATGCGCCCCGTGGCCTCCATGACGGCCCGCGTGGCGCCGCCCTCCCTGAGGAGGCGGCCGACCCTGCGCAGGCCGACCGTGTCGTTCGTGGCCGTGAGGTCACGCCCGTTGACGTGGATGTCGGGTGTACGCCTGCCTGCGCCGGTTCCGGCGACCATTGCTGTCATGCTCTCCCGCTCCTGGCCCCGCGATGATCCGGTTCTGAAAACCCAGGCATCCATCCAGGACCCGGGAGACGGACGGGAGGGCGGGCCGACCACGCTTCCGGACGGATCCGCAGCTGCGATCCAGGGCGGTATCGGTCCAACCCGTCCTGCGGGGCAGGGCCCCGCACCGCCGCCGCCGGTAGTGACCGACGGCGGCGGCCCCGACACAGGAATGACCCGGAGGGACGGCGGAAGGCAACAGGCATGTTTTCCACAGAAAAACGCGCCAAATTTTTCCACAGCCACCACCTCCGTTCATTTCTGATTCTCTGAACATACGAGGCGGGCGGCGGGATGTTCCCGCTGCTGAGGCGGCGCGGGAAAAAGCCGAACCGGGGGGCGGGCGGCACTCGGGCCGGGGCCACATCCCGGTCCGGGTGGACATCTCCGGGAGGCCGGATGAGGTGGAGAGGAAGGAGCGTGTGGGCGACTGGGAGGCGGACACGATCATCGGGAAAGGCCACAGCGGGGCGGTGGTCTCCCTTGTGGACCGCGCCTCGAAATACACCCCCACTTCCACTCCAAAGTGCAACACCGGCCATTCCCGCCGCGAGGGCTACGCCCTCGCGGCGGGAATGGCCGGAAGGCGGGGTCTGCGGCTCCCGGGTACCGCGGATCCGGCCCCGGAACGGCTGTGGTCCCTTCTGTATGGAGGTTATCCGGGCCGTCCGGGCTCCGGTCGGACTACGCCCTCCCTGCGCCCGGACGGACGCGAAAGCGAAATCCTGTCCACCCCCTTCCGGCACCCCGGTCCGTCATCGACGGCGGAGGTCCCTCCGGCCCGAGAAGGTCCGGGCGTCAGGGTCGCCCTCCTCTGCCCCGCTCCCCTGCTGATGGAAATCAATCAGGTCCATGCGGTCCCGATGGCCGACGATGACCCTGACGGACGTAGCCGTCGGCCTGCTGCACATGGGCGTCGGGAAGGTGATGTCCGGACCGCGCGATGGTATGCGGTTCGGGATCTGCAGCCCTTGGTGGAAGACAGTATTGAAAGAAGCTGGCTCCAGACTCCTTGATCCTGTAGATTCCCTATATCATTGTCATGAAAGGACAGGCCATGGTCGATCTGGAAGGTCTGGAGGAATTCAGCCATATGCCGGACCGCGACCGGGCCCCGTTCCTGACAGGTCGTAGCGAAGAGATGGATATGATTGAAATCCTGTGCAGGGACGCTCTGGAGCATGTACGGAATGGCGAGGAAGCCTCCAGAATGACGGCGCTGCTGCAGGGGGCGCCCGGTGCCGGCAAGACCTCGATTCTCAACCATCTCATCGATGAATGGAAAAAGGAAGCACGCAACGCGCCCTATGTCGTCAAGGTCAAACCGGCGACATTGGAGAACGAGGCGGCGTTGGCCGAGAGCATCATCGAGGTGGTCTGTCCCGGCGCCTCCCAGACCTGGCGCACGGAGCACAGCAGCAATCTTGCCGGGAAGGCCGGAGTGGCGGGCATCGGTCTGGATATGACCGGCGGTAAGATCGTTCATCCGGGGCTCGCGACCCTGGAGAACATCGGGGCGACGCTACGGAACAAAGGGCTCAGGGGACCGCGCTGGAAATGGGACCGCGCCATCGTGCTGATGGTGGATGAGATCCAGAGCCTGAAGCCGCCATCGGCACCGATGATACAGTCGCTTCACATGGGTCTGCATCGATTGCCTCTCTCTCTCTCTCTCTCTCTTGAGTAAAACATCCCTAACCCACTGATTCCAGGGTATTTCCGGATTCCGGGCTTTCGGGGATCCTGACGAGCTGGTAGCCGAGCTGTCTGGCCCGTCGGCCGAGGTTCGTGACGGTTCGGTTGACGCGGCGGCGCTCGTAGGCATCCATCCCGCGCTCCACGTATTCCTCCCCGTTCGTGACGAGTGTGTACACGAGGCAGGCAAGTTCGCGGGCGGTCGCGGTGACCGCCACCGGCGCGTCCTTCCGGGCGAGGCGGGCGCGGTGCCGGGCGCCGATGAACGTCTGGCTCCTGCGGGCGGACATGGCGGCCATGCGCAGGGCCTGCGCGA
The DNA here is from genome assembly GCA_965203605.1 of Paracoccaceae bacterium. Taxonomy (GTDB): domain Bacteria; phylum Pseudomonadota; class Alphaproteobacteria; order Rhodobacterales; family Rhodobacteraceae; genus JAPOUP01. Next base: position 2,932,133 of record OZ241902.1, read on the forward strand.
CCCTGTTGACGACCTTGGGCGGGCGCCCCGGCAGGGACTTTCCGCCGCTGATCCGGGTTCCCGGCGCCAGCCCCAGCCAGGAGCTGAAGTGCTGCGCCGAGGGGAAGGCCGACATGTCCGGGCCGACCTCCGCCGCGATGGTGAGGGCCGTGCCCACCCCGATGGTGGGGATGGCGGTGAGGTCGACGCCCATCATCCCGCGCAGCGCCTGCGCCATCGCCCTGTCCCCCGCTTTCCGTCCGCCAGCGGCGCCCCGACGGGCCTTCGGTGCGGCGCGAACGGGGTCCGGGGCGTCCCCGGCCGCATCCGCCGGACCGCCATCCGACCCTCCGTCACCCCCCTGCGGCGTCAGGCCGTCGATCGCCTCCGCGATCCGCGCCCCGCAGGTCCCGATCTGCTGCGTGAGGAAATCGAAGCGCTCCAGCGCCTGCTCCAGCGCGAACAGGTGCTCGTCGCGCCAGGTGCCCTGAAGCGCGTCGGCGATCCTCTCCCCGCCCGCCCTTATCCGCCGGTTGCGGAGCGCCGCCAGCCGCGCCGGGCTGCGCTCGCCGTCGACGATCGCCCGCAGGATCCTCAGGCCGGTGGCGCCGGTGATGTCGCTGATCACCGAGTCGAGGCGCACGTTCATCTCCGTCAGCGCCTTCTGCATGTGCAGGACACAGCGCGAGCGGTCCTCGGTCAGCCGCTTCGCCTGACGCACGTACGAACGCAGCGGGCAGACGTCATCGCCGGGACGGAAGGCCCCCCGCAGGAGCCCGTACGACAGGAGCTGCCGGATCCACTGGCAGTCCAGGACGTCGCTCTTGCGCCCCGAGATCTGCTTCGTCATCCGTGGCGGCACCAGCATCACCTCGAAGCCGGCCCGGTCCAGGACCTCGAAGACCGGGATCCAGTACACCGAGGTCGACTCCATCGCCACCTTCCCGACCCCGCAGGACGACAGCCAATCCGCCATCTCCTCAAGGTCCGGCGTGAAGGCCCCGAACGACCGCACCGGCTCCGCGAACCGGTCCGCATCGACCGCGACATAGTGTGTGTCCTTGCCGATATCGATCCCGGCGCAGTCCCGGGTCACGATCTCCAGCCCTCCGGCCCTGCCTCTTCCCTTTCCCTTCCGCTTGCGTGGCATGTCATTCCCTCCTCCGGCCATCTCGCTCCATCAGGTTCGGGGAGGAACCACGGCGCATTCCCAATCTCTTGAACGAGGTCACGGGGAGACCCCCGCACCATCAGTGACAGACGCCGGTCACGGTTCGGGCCAGGCTCTTATACGGGTGACGTGCACGCCAAAGTACTACGGGCCTCGACTGCCCCGACCACCACCGAGTTGACACCAGCGGCGGCGGAGGGGCAACCCTCCCGTTTTACTTTCGCGACAGCGCCGCCGCCCCGCGACGGTTTGGGCTCTTATACCGCTGTTCGCCGGTCTGGGCGATTCGCTGCAGGTCGTGCAGGGATTCGCCAGCGGTTCCCGCCTGACCGCCGACAATGTGTTTCGGCTGGAAAAGCTGACGTCGGAACAGGCAGCGGATGTGATGGAGAAGATGCTGTGCGCCTATGACGTGCGCGGCGGCGGCACCGCCCGTCGGCGCTGGACCGACTGGGCCGTCTCGGTCTCCGACGCCTGGCCACAGCACCTGCACAACGCCATGCGCGCCGTTGCTTCCGGATTGTTGGATGTCCGGGGGGCGCTGGACGATCTGGACGCCGGACAGGTAAGGAAACGCGAACGAAGCCTGCGCCTGAAAGCCTGCGGACGGCGACTGTCCAATTCCATGAAAGACGCCATCGATCTCGTGGCGGCGGTGATGCGCGACTGTCCCATACAGGGAAACGAACAGGACGGTCGCCCGAATCAGGCCAACATACGCGCGTTCATCCGCCGACACATGCGGCTTGGTGATGAAGCCGAGGATCTGTCCTGGCATTTACCACAGGACGAAAACGGAATTCAGATGGATATCCGCGCGTTCCTGCGCCATCTCATCCACCAGGGCGCCCTGCAGGAACGGGATGACGGCGGGTTCGAATGCCCGATCCCGACATTCCGCGACTTCCTCATCGATAAGGGAAATCCGGTCCCGGCGCTGGAACATCGCGTCGCTCCGTCCCTGCCGGAGATATCCGTGACTGATACGGAAAAGGTTCCAGCTCGAGATATGGATCCCTCGCCATAGGAGACCGTCCGTTGCGGCTGGACCCTGAAATCCGAACAACTGCCTCACTTCTGGCCGGGCCTACGCCCTTGCACTGGATCATTTCCCGGCTGGCGTAGGCCCGGCCAGATAGCGGTCGACTTCCGTCCAGGGCAGGTCCATCCAGCCACCGTCGTCCGTAAAGAACCCGCTGCTGGCCGGAAAGAACCAGATCCAGTTCCCATAGCTTTTCCAGACCATCGGGGCCTGTCCATCATCGGGCATGTCGACATATCCATGCCGTTGGCTGACGTTGCTGAAAACGCGTAGGCGCGAACCGGCGGGAACTGTCACGCTGTCCCTTTTGCCCCTGTGCAGGGTAAGGTCGCGGGCGAGGGGCCGCTCCAGCAGCCGGTCGTGGAAAAGGGCCAGTGGATGCCAGAAATTCCCACCAGCCCGTCCAGACCCTTTACTTCATGGGTTTCCGTGAACCGGGTTTGGTGAACTTTTCCTGTCGGGCGGGCGGAAACCGTCCGGAATCCCCTTGACATCATAGGCTAGGGCCCTTGCCGTATCCCCGATGACCTCACTGACGGGAGTTGGGACGATGCGGTTCCGGAAGGACCCCGTCAGGCCCGGGACGGTCAGGACGCTAGCGGAATGTTCCGGCGCGACCGCCAGTCCGTTGAACGGACGCCAGTCCGGCAGCAATTCCCACCAGCCCTTCCGGACCCCGTATTCCATGGGGTTCCGTGAACCGGGTTTCGTAGACTTTTGGGAATTATATCGAAAGGTAACAATCCGCCTCACGCGGAATCTTCGCGTCGGATCGCAAAAGGCCGGAAAAACACCGCCCGGATTTCATCCAGCGACAGCCCGGGCATGTCAAATTCCTCTTCCATTTCCGCCTTGCCAGGCTGATGGCTGCCATGTTTCAGGACCAGTTCCACCGGATCCGGAATCGGGTGAGGCTCGCAGGGTCTGGCTTTCCCGGTCACTTCATCAAATATTGAATTGTCTGTTTTCGACAATCCACAGGCCGTGCGGAGCCGTGCCCTGCGCCGCCCGGCCTGCCTGACAGATCAAGGACTGTCACGACCTCGCACCGCTCGAGAAGCCGTTGTCGGCAATCAGCTGCTCATAGGTCAGTTTCCTGCCGACCATTCCCGTTACGATGGACTCAATCTGCCTGATGGTGTCGGCGTTTCGGACGTTGTGGCGTCCCGCAAACTCGTCCACATACCGCTGCAGGTGCTTTGGGCTCATCTTGTGGTGGATGCCATCGTGCCCGCGTTCCATCATGGACCAGAACGACTCCATCCCGTTGATGTGAGTCTGGTCTCTCACATACTCGGAGACTGAATGCCTCACCGTCGCGTGTGGCCTGTCGATCCCTGCTTATGCGGTGGCCTCATCCGTGTGGACCTGCGCCCTTTCCTCGGTATGGTCCCTCACGAAGCCCCGGAGCGTCGCTGCATCGGTCTTCCCGATAACCCTGGCCACAACCCTGTTGCTGTCGCGGTCCCTGATGCCAGCCACGACAGTCTTTCCGGCCGGTCCCTGGCCAAACCCGGCTGCCCTGAGTTCCTTTCCCCTCGCGTTCGACATGTTCTTTCCCGACCCACCACAGAATTTCTCGTCCGCCTCGACCGGCCCCGAAAACAGTCCCTCGCCCGACTTCAGCGCGGTGCGAAGGCGATGCAGCGGGAACCATGCCGCCTTCTGCCGATTTTCAGTTCCCTGCGCAACTGCATGGACTGGACGAGATTCCCTTGATGTTGGCGGAGAACAGGTGGATGCCGACCGCCCAGGCCCGGTGCTTGATCCTGGAACCTTCCATGACGGTGCCATGCCGCAGGGTGAACATCGGGCGGTTGTCGCAGTCCCGGCAGAGATGCGTCATTTTAGGATGCCTGATATTGCACTGGACGTTGAAACTGCCGCAATGCGGGCAGTGAGGGCCTTGTGGCCACCGAACCGACTCCAGCCACTCCCGCGACGTTTCCTCGTTACGGAACATGTCCGCGACTTCCATGAAGGAAAGTCCGTTGCGGAACGACTTGCCTGGTGCCTTCTGAGTCATCCGCAACTTCCCCACCATCATCCTGTTACCGTAGGATAATGGCTCCGCGCAAAGATCAAGGTAAATTGTTACCTTTCGATATAATCCCCAATCGGTTAGATCATGGCCATTGCTGCGAGGCATGAAGAATGCGCAGAACGGTCACGACCTCTGGGCTTTCAGCATAAACCACGATGTAGTTTGGACGAACGACCATCTCGCGGGTCCCTTCAACTCGGCCGACGCGGTACATTTGAGGACGCTCTGGTAGAAGGGACGTCTTGTGCTCGATCTCGTCTTTGAGAACCTGCGCGGCATCCGGATTGTCGTCGGAGATGTAGTCAACGATTGCCAACAAGTCGGCGATGGCCGTGGCTTTCCATTCAAGATCGGGCACGGCGCTTCCCGTCAATCAGCGCCTGGGCTTCTTGCATCGCCTTGGAATGCGGCGTTGTGGGGCGCGGATCGTTCAGCGCTTCCTGTACTTTGGCATGGAACCAGGCGTCGTAGGCTTCGGAATTGGCGGTCAGACCCGCGGGCAATCCGCCTTCCGCAGCCACGCGGGTCAGGAGGATGCGCACCGCATCGGAGAGCGTCAGACCGACACCGGCAAGTGCGTCCGACGCTTGCGCTTTGAGCTGATCGTCAACACGAACATGGAGCATGGATGTTTGGGCGGGCATGGATGGTCCTCCTGTCGCTCAGATTTCTGTATCTCATTTGAGAGACGATTTCAAGTTCACGGCACGCGGGCGGTCCCTTCACGTTGATTGCGTTTCGCACTCGGCCCCTTCCCCGCCAGGAACTCAGCCAGGACCGGGCTTGCCACGCTTTTGGCGGAAATGAGGAGTTCTGAACCCGCGAGTGAGGCTTTCGACAGGCGCACGAGACCACCAGTTTCCTCGATGTGATAACAGCGGCGCTTTTGCCGTCCGAGCCGGTAATATGTCGCTGTAACGATCTGGCAGGTGCTGCCATCTGTCAGCATCTCAGGGGTCGCGAGCTTGATCCTGTCACCGTATTCGTATTCCGGGGTCGCGGCCCAGTCCTGGCAGCGCTGAAACCAGATATGGGCGTAGCTATCGGTATCCTTGAGCTCGGACAAAAGGGTGAGCAGGTTGAGCGACGCACGGGACTCCATCGGTCCCGCGCTTTCCTCCATGTCCTTGTAGCCCCATCAGCCGTCGTCATAGCGGGTGGGGAAGAACGCGCCGAAGGTGATAGAGCCGTCCGCGTCGGTCACATTGGTCGCGTCTTCAACCGGTGAGCCATCCAGGCTCGTAACCTTCGCCGCCGCATACCAGGTCGAGCCGACTTTGCAGGCCTTGATCAGTTGGGGCTTTCGGATGTCTGTCTCGAAAGTACAGAGCCTGGCGAGACACCACAGCGTCCGGCCGCGGGCGGACGTACTCGCGGGTGGTGACGCCCAACGGCATTCGGATAGCGATTCCTGGCGTTCGGATAACAGACGGTCCCGCGCTTCGGGCGTCTGCCGGAAGCGGGGCCCTTCCCCGAGGCTGTTCGGTGTCTCAGGCGGGCCGGAGCCTGATCCTCCCTTCCGATGTGGCGGTCGATGACGGTGTTACACAGCTCACTTCCGTGTCGGTGACCGACTTCAGGTCAAGAAGGCACAGTTCAGTCAGCGGCACTGTGATCACCGACCGCGGGTCGAAAGCGGAGGGAAACGGGCGGCTCACAGGATACTCCCGATCCCTGACTATGCTTCATGAACAGGGTAGGGTAGGCTCCGGAAACCCGGATGTTTGGAGGAACCCCGATGGCGATCAGGTACGGCAAGGTCAGAGAGTTCCTGCAACAGGGCGAGGGCGCCCCGCCGCCGGAATTTGTTGGACGGGAGACCATCCTCGAGGATATCCTGAAGACATCCATGGAGCAGGCCGGCCGACCGAAGGTGACCCGGATCGTGCAGGGGGCACCGGGGGCCGGCAAGACCTCGCTATTGCACGAGATGCAGCGGCGTTGGACGGGCGGGAACGGAACTCCTCGGGTGGTGACACTGTCCTCGACGGATCTCACCGATGACACCGCCGTGGGCGTGGGGGCGGTCCTGGACGCCTGGACCATGAGCGGAACGTCCTGGAAGAGAGCCGTGACCGACAGGCTGAAGAGAGTCAACACCATCAGTGCCGGACCCGGCGGCCTGTCGGTCGGGTTTTCCGATGCGGAGGTTCCTGAAACGCTCCGGAAGGTGGCTCGGAAACATCCTGCGCGGGAAAGCTCGGTACCGATCATCGTCGCCGTGGATGAGGCCCAAAGGTTCGCCGGGGACCGGACAACGCCGGAAGCCCGGTTTCTTCAGGCGATCCATGACGGCACCACCGGTCTGCCACTGACGCTCGTGCTGGCAGGCCTGTCCGACACCCATGACAGGGCGCGGGAAATGCATCTGACGCGAGGCATCGCTGTCCGTGAGATCGGAGGGCTGGAAGCGAGGGAACCGGAAACGTTCATGGAACGGCTGGGCCAGCATTTCGGTCTCGAAATCTCCCGTCAAATCTCCAGACTGCACGATCTGGCCGATATTTGTGACGGCTGGCCCCGCCACCTACATCATGCCGGCGTAGCTCTGGCAGAAGCGGCCCTGAAGGTGGATGGTGATCTGGACCGCATCGACTGGAGCTGGGTGATGGATGAAACGAAAGGAATGCGCCACATCTATTATGAAAACCAGTATAGCCCAGAGATGCGGCAGGCCAGAAGCCTCGTGTCGGCGGTGATGCGGGACATTCCCGGCCGGAGCGAAGGAACGGCCACCAGACCAGACCTGGCGGATGTCCTGATTTCCATCGCCCGAATCCGACGCACCGGCGATTCACCGCAGGATATCCCATGGCATCTGCCAAGAGATATGGATATCCACGGTTTTCTTGATCATCTGATCCATCAGGGAGCGCTGTATGACGATGGCAGGGGATCCGTCCACTCACCAATCCCCTCGTTCCGGACATACCTGATCGAGGCGGGGGCCGAGCCGAAACCTGGACCGGATGTGAGGAAAAACGACGGCGGAGATGACGATACGAACTTCAGTTTTCGAATGATCTAACCACCCCATCGGGACTGCGTTGCAGTTCACGGAACCGCCTTTCCTGCAGCTCCGTCCAGCGAACCCGGAAATGGAACCCTTCCTCGGAGTGGCACTCGTCTTCCACGACGCCCTGATCGTGAAGCCAGGCACCGCGCCACCCGTCTGAGAAAGGCAGGACGATCTCGCATTCAGTCGTCTCATCCTGAAATGAAGCCGACACAGCATCGAGTAGCGACCCCGCCCCGCTTCCCGTCACGGCGGACAAGGCAACGACATCCGTTCGATGCCGCGCACTGGCCATCAAGGTATCCCGTTCAACGGGGTCAACGAGATCAACCTTGTTCCAGACCTCAATCCTCGGCGTCGCCTCCCTAACCCCAAGATCCTCCAGCACAGCCTTGACATCATCGGCCAGACGGTCAGACTCCCGGCGACTGATGTCAAGGACATGAAGGATCAGGTCAGCTTCCCGAACCTCCTCCAAGGTCGCACGGAACGCGGCGACAAGCTGCGTCGGCAGATCACTGATGAAACCAACCGTGTCACTCAGTATCACCTCCTGCCCCGAAGGCAGGACGAGTGCGCGCATGGTCGGATCCAACGTGGTGAATGGCATGTCACGGGTCTGAACTATGGCACCTGTGAGCCGGTTGAACAGCGTCGACTTGCCCGCGTTGGTGTAACCTACAAGTGCGACAACCGGAAACGGAACCTTTCTCCGAGCCGCTCGGTGCAGACTCCGCGTCTTCACCACTTTGTCGAGTCTCCGTCGCAGTCTGGCGATCTGTCCATCTATGGCGCGGCGGTCCGCCTCGACCTGGGTCTCACCCGGCCCGCCGACAAATCCCAGACCGCCGCGCTGGCGCTCCAGATGCGTCCAAGCCCGGACCAGTCGCGTGCGCTGGTAACTGAGCGCCGCCATCTCCACCTGAAGTGTGCCTTCCCGTGATTGTGCCCGCTCCGAAAAGATCTCGAGAATCAAACCCGTCCGATCCAGGAGTTTGACATTCCAGGCCCTTTCCAGATTGCGCTGCTGAACTGGCGTCACCGGACCGTCAACGAGAACCAGGTCGGCATCGGCGTGGTCCAGCCGCTCGCCCAGTTCCTCAACTTTTCCGGAACCGAACAGCAGCCCTGGACGGACGGATGCGAGATGAACCGTTTCCGACCCTATGACCTCCAGCCCTGGAAGCGCCGACGCAAGCGCAACCGCTTCCTTCAGCGCAGTATCCGCTTCATGCCTCTTTCCGTTTCCAGCGATGTCCGGATGCACCACCCAGGCCCGGGTGGTTGCAGCCTCGGAATCAGCCATGTCTACTCTTCGCTGTCGTAAAGACTGATGGGTTCTGATGGCATGATCGTGGAAATCGCGTGCTTGTAGACAAGCTGGGACTGCCCGTCGCGCCGCAGGAGGACACAGAAGTTGTCGAACCAGGTAATTATGCCCTGCAGCTTAACCCCGTTGACCAGAAATACGGTCACAGAGACCTTGGTCTTACGGATGTGATTCAGAAACGTATCCTGAAGACTTTGCCTATCATTTGCCATCTTTCCACATTCCCTGCTCGTGTTCTGTTGCCGAAATCCGACTGCATACTTATGCCGACAATATGTGTGTCGTTCAAGCGCGATTCCAACCCCCCAGTGTTCGTTCGTAGGTCGATTCAGTATCCGTTGGATAGGCCACCTCATCCCGAATGTCCCCGGTCATTCCCCAGACCAGATACCGGGCTCGGCCTCTCACTTACGCCAGAACCCAGGATTCAGCAGCGCTATGATCGCCAGTGTTTCCAATCGACCCAGAACCATGCTTCCGGCCAGGATCAGCTTTGCCGCATCGGGAAGAACGGCGTAGCTGAGCGGCACCTCACCTGCCACTGACGCCAAAGGACCGGTGGTCGAAAGCGCTGCGACCGTCAGCACCAGAGCCGTCTCGAAGTCCAGTCCGGCAAGCGAAAGCGCAAGCATCACAGCCGCAATGGAAATTGCGAATAGCATGAAGAAAATCCACGCCATAATGGCACCCTGTCGGCGCAGATACCGGGCCTGTCCACCAGATCCGCCAACGGAACTCGGATGTACCAGCCGTTCCAGCTCACGATTCGCGTGGCGGTACAGCACATAGACGCGAAGGAGTTTCACCCCCCCCGCCGTCGTCGCCACACCTCCTCCAACCATGGCCAGACCAAGCAGTATCAGACCGGGTGTCTCAAGTCCGGACCAGTCGCGCGCGCTTTCCCAGGAAGAGCTTTCAAATCCCGTGGTCGACAGGAACGACATGACCATGAAGACCCCGCCCCACATTGCCTTCAGGCCGCCTCCGATCAGAAGCACGGTGTCTTCCTCAATCGCACCGACAATATGACGCAGAACAAGGAGAAGCGGCACGGCAAGGGCAAAGAAGATACCCAATCGCAGTTCCGGATCGTCAATCATCCGGATATGGTCACGCCATACGTGAACCCGGGAAAAGGTCCGACGCGACAGAGCGAATCCGAAAAACACAAACATCAATATCTCACCTGGCAACCCCGCGTTTGAGGCCCCGGCCCCTCCAACAGGCGAGATTCCGCTCGTCGCCATGGTGGACATTGCGTGACAGGCCCCCACAAGCGGTGCTTCGCCCACAATGACCAACCCAGCCCAAAGAACGAGCGTCAGAGTCGCGTAGGCTGGAAACAGGAGAATCATGCTTCTCCGGAGCAGCGTCGGCCCATCTCTCCTGCGGATGGCCCTGCCTTCCTCGGAACCGGCAGGATGTTCGGATTGGCCCAGAATCTCAAACCCACCCAAACGGAGAGGCGCCAGAAGCGCAGCCGCAGCAATCCACATCAGGAGCCCACCCAGCCAGCCGACCAATGCGCGCCAGAGATGATCGGCCCCCGACAGCTGGCCTGAATCGTCAAATACCGTGGCGCCGGTCGTCGTGACGCTCGACACCATCTCGAAATACACGTCAAGATAGCGATGGTTCTCCAGACTCTCCCATAGCGGCAACGCCAGCATCAACGGTAGCACGGAAAATGCGGCCAACAGCGTCAATAGGTCGCCTCGTGCACCTCGCCATCTGGGAAGGCCACCTGTAGCGAAAGCAAGCATCAGGAAAACCGAAAGGAACAAGGTGCCGGGCTGCAGGAAAGAACGGGCGGTCTGCCAGTCCCTTGAGGATGCGGCGACAATGGCCGGGACATACATGCAGAGAGCGAAAATGCCCATCAGCGCAACGAACGGAGGAACCCTAAGTAGCCGCGATATCCGATGCCATATTGATGGGCGGCTCCTGTTCATGTCCTCGCCAGTTCGGACATCAGAAAAAATCTACGGTGACCTGAAGCAACCTCTCAACCTCCGGTACATCATTGGCCATGGCAAATATCGCAAGTAAGTCACCCACTTCGACCCGCGTGCTGATGGTGGGGCGGATGACCTCGTTCCCTTTCCTGATCGCCCCAACCAATACACCCTCGGGAAAGTCGATGTCCCGCAAGGCCTTGCCAGCGATCGGTGTGGTCGAAAGCACCTGCGTCTCTATGATTTCGGCTTCGGCGTTCCCGATCGAATAAACGCTCTGGACCTGACCCTGTCGGATATGGCGCAGTATCGAGCTCACGGTGATCGTCCTGGGATCGATATATGCGTCGATGTCCAGGGGGCCCATCAACGAAGTCAGGGTCGGGTCGTTCATAAGGCAGATCGCCATGCGCGCTCCCACTGTCTTGGCTCTGACCGCCGCAAGAATGTTCACCTTGTCGTCATCGGTCACAGCAAGAACCGCATCAGCCGATTCGACATGAGCCTCTGACAGGAGTTCCATGTCCAGGCCATCGCCATGAAGCACGATCGTGCGGTCCAGCGAATCCGCAGCACGCTCCGCACAGGAGCGGTCGCCCTCGATGATCCTCGTTCGGATTCGCCCGGCACGACGCTCCAGTGACTTCGCGACCGTAAGCCCGACGCTGCCCGCTCCGATTATCACCACCCGCTCCATCGGGGTTACCTCCTTGCCGAAGATCTCCAGGCTCCGGCGGGAATCGTCCTTGTGGGAAAAGACATAGACCTGGTCGCTCGGAAACAGCTGATCGCCAGCATCCGGAACGAAGAGAGACCCTTCACGACGCACACCCACCACAATCGCGCGCAACGTCGAGAACAGATCCGAGAGCAGCCGTAACGGTGTGTTCACCGCAGGACAGTCCTCATCCAGCGAAATGCCGATCAGCTCCGCATCTCCGCCGAGAAAGCTGGCGGTATCGAATGCGGCGGGCACCGCGAGACGACGCAGCGCGGCGTCGGCCACCTCGCGTTCCGGGCTGATCACCACATCGATCGGCATATGATCCCGCCGATAGAGGTCTGAATAGATGGCGTTCAGATAGGACTGGCTGCGAAGTCGGGCAACTTTCTTCGTCACCGAGAAAATCGAGTGGGCCACCTGACAGGTGACCATGTTGATCTCGTCGGAATGGGTTGCGGCGATCAGCATGTCGGCGTCTCTCGCGCCGGCCCGCTCCAGCACATCAGGGTGGCTTGCAAAACCCAAAACCCCCTGGACATCAAGCCTGTCATGGACCCGCTGCAGAAGTTCGGGATTGCTGTCAACCACCGTTACGTCGATGTTCTCGCCCGCAAGCTGCTGTGCGAGCTGCCATCCCACCCGACCGGCACCGCAGATGATGACCTTCAAATTCCGCCTCCCTCCAGAAACCGGGATCCATCTTTCAAATATCCTGCACCCGATCCGATTTGAAGTGCGGTCCCGGACCAGCTGCTGACACGGTCAACATCGCCTACCATCGGTGCGTGCCACGTTCCCTTGCACCACCACAGTCAATTCCTGCGGCGTTCGGCGATTCCGAGGCTGGGCCGGCCCTATCTTTCAGACGATGTGATGCCCAAGGTCTTGAGCTTCCGATGCAGGGCTGAACGCTCCATACCGACAAAACTGGCGGTCCGGCTGATGTTGCCGTCGAAGCGGGCGATCTGGGCTATCAGATATTCCCTTTCGAACAGTGCACGGGCCTCACGGAGCGAGCGGCTGGTCAATTCCCCGGTTATCAGCAGCCTTTCATCGGCCGGAGACCCGTTTTCAGCCTGAAGTAACTCGTCGGCGGTCACCGGACCGTTGCTGTCACCGAGAATCAGTACCCGCTCGATGACGTTCCTGAGCTGCCGAACGTTTCCGGGCCAATGCATCGACTGAAGCTGAAGAACAGCCTCTTCGGAGAGAGCCCGCATCGCCAGGCCCTGGGTGCGATGGAACAATTCCATGAAGTGGGTCGCCAGCAACGGGATATCCTCAATCCGGCGGTCGAGCGGAGGGACGCTGACCGGCACAACGTTCAAACGGTGAAACAGTTCCTCACGGAACCGCCCTTCGGCCATCTCCGTCTCCAGATCGCGGCTGGTACTCGAGACAACCCGCATATTCACCCGCACCTTTAAGTTGCCACCAACCCGCCGGAATGCCTGCTCGACAAGTACACGAAGGATCTTCGACTGCGTGCCGGTCGGCATATCGGCGACCTCAGCGAAGTAGACCGTGCCACCGCTCGCCTGCTCAAGCAGCCCGGGCTTCAGGTTCGAACCGTCGCCTTCGCGACCAAACAATACCTCTTCCATCCGTTCAGGTCCGATCATCGCACAGTTGACGGTGACAAATGGTGCCGCAGCCCTGCCGGAACTCGTATGGAGGTACCGCGCCGCGACTTCCTTTCCACTGCCTGCGGGGCCGGTCAGCATCACCCGTGCGTTCGAATTCAGTACCTTGTCGAGTTTTGCCTGCATCGTCCTGAATGCGGCACCTGACCCGACCATCTGGGAATCGGCTTCATCACGGCGCCGGAGCTGGACATTCTCACGCCGAAGTCGGGAGGTTTCCATTGCCCGTGCGATCACAACCATCAACTGATCTATGTTGAACGGCTTCTCGATGAAATCATAGGCACCCTGCTTGATAGCCGCGACAGCGATCTCGATGTTGCCGTGGCCCGATATAATGACGACCGGGATACCGGGATTGTTCCTCTTCACGACTTTCAGAATCTCGATTCCGTCCATCTCACTGTCGCGCAGCCAAATGTCGAGTATGATCAGCGCAGGCCGCCTTTCCTCCAAAGCGGCCATGCATTCCCGGGAATTGGCAGCCAGCCTGGTTGTATACCCCTCGTCCTTCAGAATGTCAGAGATCAGCTCGCGAATGTCCCTTTCGTCATCCACAATCAGGATTTCGCCCATTACACTCTCCTATCGGGTCGTTGGTTCAGGATTGCGCCGCTGTGGCTGTTCGGGGAGTGGCAATCGGATTTCCGCCCTGGCCCCTCGGTGTGCTCCGGGCGTGAACGGCTCGGCATCAACCAGTTCGAGCGTACCGCCATGTTCCTCGACGATCTTCCGCACAATGGGCAGCCCCAGCCCACTGCCGGTCTCCCGACTGGTCACATATGGTTCGAACAGCTTCGCCCGGTCAGCTGGCAGACCTGTCCCATTGTCCGAAACAGCGATCAGAACCCTGTTGCCCAGACATGTCATCGCGACGCGCACCTCACCGGGAACGTCACTTCCCCCGCTTTTCTCCCGGTAGGCTTCAATCGCCTCAACCGCGTTCTTCAAGAGGTTTGTCAGCGCCTGCCTGACCATGGTCTGATCAACTTCCGCCAGCACCTGACCATCCGAAAGGTCCGCGGTAACGGCAACGCCGTCCGGCGCAGCCTCCTGCTGTAGCAGAACCGCACCTCGGACGAGGTCGGACAGGTCGGACATCTGGCGCTCCGGCTTGGGCATACGCGCGAACTTCGAGAACTCATCGACAATTCGGCGAAGGTCATTGGTCTGGCGCACGATGACGTCTGTCATCTGGACAAGAGGCCCAGCCTCCTCCGGCCCCAGAAGCGGCGTGTATTTCCGCTTGAGCCGCTGGGCTGACAGCTGGATCGGCGTCAGTGGATTCTTGATCTCATGCGCGACTCGGCGGGCAACGTCGCCCCAGGCGGCCATTCGCTGGGCGCTGACCAGATCCGTGATGTCGTCAAACGCGATCACGTAGCCTTCCAGCGCACCATCCTCCGACTTCCGGGTCGCCATGCGTACCAGAAGAATCTCCTGCTTGCCGTTACGCGTCAACCTGACCTGGTCCTGCGCGGTTCCGGACACATCGCTCCTGAGACGGTCGAAGAGCGTTCCGAATTCCGGAACGGTCTCCGCTATCTGCCCTTCAGGCGAATCGCGCGGCAGTTGAAGCAGCCACTCCGCCGAACGGTTTATGAAGGTGATGCCGCCATCGCGGTCCAGTCCCACGACACCCGCCGTCACCGAGCCCAGAACGGAATCGAACAGCCGCCGACGCCTGTCGATCTGGATATTGGTTTCCAGAATGGCGCCGTGCTGCACCTTGAGTCGACTGACCATCCGGTTGAATATGCGTCCCAGCGTCGAAATCTCGTCCGTGCCCGATCCTTCGCGGACACGAACGTCCAGGTCTCCAGCGCCGACACGCTGTGCGGCACTGGCAAGCTGCCCGATCGGGCGCGACAGGCGCTCCGCGAACCAGATACCGAACCAGATGGCGGCAAGAACGAGGATCAGCGCGAAGCCCAGGTAAATCAGGCCAAACTCGAACAGGATGCGCCCGCGGTCCGATTCCAGCCGGGTGTAAAGCGCGAAAGTCGCCTTTGTATCGTCCAGGAGATTCAGAATCTCGCCATCGACACTGCGGGAAACATATAGAAAACGGTCAACGTAACCATCAAGCCTGACGATGGCGCGAAATTCGTTGACGTCCCAGTCCTCGACAATGACGATATCCTCCTCAAGCGCACGATCGATCTGCTCCGGTGGAGGTCTTTCGTAGTCAAACAGATAGGAGCGTTCCCCTCGGGCGCGAATCTCGCCCGAACTGTCTATTACGAACACCTCCTTCAGGTTACCCTGGACAATCACGGCTTCGCCCTGCCCCGCCCGCTCCCGCTCGGATGCCGTCAACCTCCCAAAATCGAAGGACTGGAACTGTTGCCCTGTCGCAGCGGCACCAGTTCCCTCACGCAGCGCACCATGCACCTGGGCCTGATCCGGTGTCAGCAGCTGCCGCAGCTGGCCGTCCGAAACAAAGAAGTTGGTCCGTCTGGCAAGATTGAGGTAATCCGCAAGGCTTCTGGCGTTATCCTCAAGTTCCCTGCGATGCTCGTCCTCATACGCCTGCGCAGCCGCCAGGGACGAGCCAAGAACCGAGCGGACGCGCTCGGAAAACCAGCTCTCCAGCCCTAGATTGAGCGTGATCGAAGCGAATATGGCAACGAGCACTGTGGGAGCCAACGCCACCCCGGCAAAGACACCTGAAAGGCGCAGGTGAAGCCGGGAACCAGCTGACCGGATCCGATGCGCCATCATCATCCGGGCCACCCGAACCATAATGAGTGATGCCAGCAACAGAATGTAAACGAAATCGGCCAGCAGTACGATGCGCAGCCAGTCGGACGTACCACTCTGTTCCGGCGATCCGACGAGAAGGAAAGTCGCGCCCGCAAGCATTGGGCCAAGCGTCACAAGTCCGAGCGTCGCATTGTTCCCGATTCTGCGGCGCGTGCGCGGCTCGTTCAACCATTCCCAACTCAAATCTCGAATGGCTGAGGACACGCGATGCCACCTCGTACCTGTCGGCGCCTGATCCGCCGCTATTGCCATGGTTGGCGTGAACTCTCCACCTGCCGCGACACCGCCACGCCAATGTTGCCCATTTACATCAATTTCCGGCTGCGTGTCACGCGGATACCGAGATCCGTGATTTTCTTTCGGAGGGTATTTCGGTTTATCCCAAGAACATCGGCACATTTTGCCTGGTTACCAGCAGTCGCGTCAAGGGCGATTTCGATGAGTGGCCGCTCGATTTCGCGTAGGACACGTTGATAGAGACCGGGCAGCGGCAGAACTCCGTCATGCCGGTCGAAGTGGCGTTGAAGATACCTCGCGACCGATGGCCCCAGGCTATCGCGGTCGCCTTCATGCGGCGGCAACATTCCCGGCTGTCCGTCGAGCACGGCATCCGCCTCCGGGCCTGAGATCTCCTCTCCGACGGACGCAACGGCAATGTGCCTTATGGTATTCTCAAGCTGACGCACGTTTCCGGGCCAGGAATAGGCACGTAGGATATTCATCGCCTCGGCGGAAAGCCGACGCGGCGGCAGGCCATCGCGCCTTGAATTGGCGAGAAAGTACTCCGCAAGAAGCGGAATGTCATCCAGCCGGTCCCGCAACGGAGGGATCGAAATGCTGATCCCGCTGATACGATAATACAGGTCCTGCCGAAAGCCGTGCCCGCCCAATCCAGCCCCGAGGTCTTTCTGACTTGTGGCAATGATTCGAGCCCCGCCACTTTCCAATCCATCCAGGATCCTTACGAGCCGGGCCTGTGCCTCACCATCCAGATCACCCACCTCGTCAAGCAGCACCGTGCCGCCCCTCACCCGAGCGAACAGTGAAACCATTGCATCCATATCGGAGAACTCGGCCGGTGAGGCGACGGCGAAGGCGCCTGCCCGGCGATCGGAGAAATCGTGGATCGCACGGGCGACAAGCTGTTTTCCCGCCCCTGATTCTCCAATGACAAGGACCGACAGGTCTGTCTGCGTCACCCGGGCCACGCGGCGGTATAGCGCCTGCATCGCGGCTGAGCGGCCAACGAGGGGGAGGTCATCGGACGGAACGTGGCCAGCATCGTCATCCGGAGACCGCGGCCCTGAAACGCGGCGCTGGGTCCTGAGGGCGCGGGCGGAACGCGCCATCAGGTCGGGCAGGTCGAATGGCTTCGGAAGGTAATCATACGCCTCCCTTTCAGCCGCTTCCACCGCCGTCCTTATCGTGCTTTGCGCGGAGATCACGATGACCGGGAGGGCGGGCCGACGTGCCGAAATCTCGGTCAGCGCTTCCAGCCCGTTTCCATCGGGCATGATCACGTCGGTGATCACCAGATCCCCCTTCCCCTCATCTATCCAACGCATGAGGGTGGCCATGCTGGACGTCGCGTGGACCCGGCATCCCGCTCGGGTCAGCGCCTGGGTCAGGACAGTGCGTATGGTTCGATCATCGTCGGCGACAAGGATGGTGCCGTCCATCTAGGTCTCCTCAGGTGTGACTGGTAACGAAATACGGAAAGCGGTGCGGCCGGGAACCGAAGTCACCGAAATCCACCCACCATGCTGCGAAACGATCCTGCTTGCCAGCGCAAGGCCCAGACCGGCGCCGTTCGGGCGGCCAGTGACGAACGGATCAAATATGTCCTGCTCGATTTCAGGAGGGATTCCGGGTCCATTGTCGACGATTTCGACCTGCAGCGGCAATGCGGCACCCGTGCCATCCCCCTTGCGCAGACGTAACGACCGATCATAGTATGTCCGGAGCGTAATCACACCACCGTTGCCGCACGAGGCCTCGGCAGCGTTGCGCAGAAGATTGGCGAAGACCTGTAGAAACTGATCTTCATCGACAAATGTCAATGGCAGGGAAGGATCGTAGTCCTCAACGATACTCATCCCAGCGGCTATGCCCACCTGAGCCGACCTGCGGGCACGGTCCAGAAGGTCATGCAGATTTGCGGTGCGCCGCTCAGGCGGCGCTAGCTTGCCGAACTGATCCACTTTCTCCAGCAGTGACACGATTCGGTGCGCTTCCGCTACAATCAGGTCCGTCAGTTCCCGGTCGCCTGCCTCCAGTTCCATGGACAGCAGCTGCGCCGCCCCGGTGATGCCTGCGAGAGGATTCCTGATCTCGTGCGCCAGCATTTCGGCCATTCCGATAGCCGACCTCGCCGCCGCCGAGACGGAATTCGGTCTTGCGCGGCGGACGGCCGCCGGACGCGGCTCAATCATAAGCAGGAGTTGGCCTGAAGCTCCGGAAAACGGAGAGATCCGGATATTGCAGGATACCGTTGCGGCATTGCCGCCAGCAACGTCAACCGCACCGATGAAGATGGGCGACAGGCCGCTGCGTACACGGGCAAATGCGGCTTCAAGCGGCGCGTCTATGGAAAGCCTTTCGTACACCTGTTTACCGCACGTCGTTCGGGCGGAGGCGTTCAGGAACTGTTCGGCGGACGGGTTGATGTCCGTGATAGCGTCAACCGAATCGATGATGAAAACTGGCACCGGCAGTGATGCCCAGATCGATTCGCCGGACGCACTCATGCAGCGGCCTTCCTGCGTTCGGCCAACGCGGCAGGAAGAAGACTTAGAACCCTGACTGGGCTCCGCTCCGTGAGAACTGCCCGGCGCAGACCCGCTGGCGTCGCGGCGTGGTCCATGTACCATCCAAGGTGCTTTCTGAAAACCCTTCCGCCAATGTCAGCTCCATAGAATCGGAGAGTTTCGTCGAAGTGTCGTGCCACCATGTCCGCGAATGCGGAGCCACGGGGAATCTCCGGATCGGGATGACCAAACAGTTCTGCGGCAATCTCCGCGACCAACCAAGGGGCCCCGCGGGCCGCTCGACCGATCATGACCCCATTGGCGCCGGATTCCCGGATGGCATCCAATGCATCTCTGCCTGATCGAATGTCACCGTTTGCGATGACAGGAAGCTGGACCTTGTTTCGGACTCCGACGATCGCGGACCAGTCAGAACGGCCTTTGAAGAACTGGCAGCGGGTCCGTCCATGGATCGTGATCATCCTCACGCCGACACGCTCGGCCCGAACCGCAAGCTCGGGCGCATTCCGGTGATTTTCGTCCCAGCCAAGTCGGGTCTTCAGCGTAACCGGAACATTCACTGCACGCACCACCGCCTCCATCAATCTCGTCGCATGGTCGAGATCGCACATTAGGGCACTTCCGGACAAACCACCTACAACCCGTTTGGCCGGGCATCCCATGTTGATGTCGATGACGCGCGCACCGTTGGCCTCGACCATTCGTGCGCTTTCCTCCATCCAACGAACCTCTCGACCTGCAAGCTGGACGGCGGTATTCGTGGTGCCGAATCCCAGAGAGGCCCGTTCGCGGGCGCTTGGTCTGGATTTCACCATATCCTGGCTCGCCACCATTTCGGAAACGACCAGACCGGCACCGAAGGATGCGACAAGACTGCGGAAGGGAAGATCGGTGATGCCGGCCATAGGGGCAAGCATCACCGGCGACTGGAGCGTCAAATCCGCTAGTTGGATCACCATCCGCACAATTCCTCTCAACCGCAATGCCCGTACCGCGCCCCATGCGAAATGGCAAATCGGGTGATCATGCTCGCGTATGGAAATCCACAAACACCCGCTCAGATGACCGGGCCCCATCCGCGTTAGCGCATTGTTTCCATTTTCGGCACAACCTATAGAGGTGATATGAAGGGCACAGGGATAAACGCCGCCGTTATCGTCGCCGCCGGCCGCGGCATTCGGGCAGGTGGAGACATACCCAAACAGTGGCGGACGATGCGCGGACGATCCGTGGCGGAGTGGACCGTTGACGCGTTTCGCAGGGCTCCAGGCATGGACATGATCGTCTTGGTTCTGCATCCGGACGACATGGAAAGAGCAGCGGTCTTTCCCTACGCCAAGGCGGTTCCGGGCGGCAGGACGCGGGCTGCATCGGTTCGAGCAGGTCTGGAAGCGCTGTCCCGACAGAGTGTTTCGAAGGTACTGATCCATGATGCGGCGCGGCCTCTTGTAACCCAGCGGGTCATCTGCGACGTTCTCGAGGCGCTCGACACCTCCCCTGGCGCCGCCCCGGCACTTGAGATGACCGATGCGCTTTGGCGTGGGGCGGATGGACTCGTCTCCGGAACATTGGATCGCACGGGCCTCTTTAGGGCCCAGACTCCACAGGGCTTCCGCTTTGGCGAAATCCTGGCCGCACATAGAGGCCACGAGGGCGATGCCGCCGACGACGTAGAGGTTGCACGAGCCGCCGGCATTCATGTTTCATTGGTGCCTGGTGACGAGAGCAACCTCAAAATCACCCGCGAGGAGGACTTCTCGCGAGCCGAGTCTATGTTGGGGGGCAGGATGGACATTCGAATTGGCAACGGCTTCGACGTCCATGCCTTCACGGAAGGTGAGTCCGTTCTTCTCTGTGGCGTGAAGGTACCCCATAACCGCAGTCTGACCGGACATTCGGATGCGGACGTGGGCCTGCATGCGGTTACGGATGCCATATTCGGTGCCATGGCAAACGGCGATATCGGCCAGCACTTTCCACCAAGTGAATCCAAATGGAAAGACGCGGACAGTCGGATATTTCTTGAACATGCTGCCAATCTTGCTTCTGAGAGCGGCTACAGAATCACGAACGTTGATCTTACCCTCGTCTGCGAGTTTCCGAAAATCGCACCATATGCTTCCGAGATGGCCAAAAAGATCGCGCTTTTCGCGGGACTCCCGCCGGACAGGGTCTCGGTCAAGGCGACAACAACCGAACTGCTGGGATTCACAGGCCGTGGGGAAGGCATCGCCGCAATGGCGACAGTGACATTGTCATCAGGATGAGCAGAGCGTTGGCGACGCTTTTCGGGGTGGGGCTGCTGCCTCGGGCGCCCGGCACGTGGGGTTCCGCCGCTGCCATACCCGTTGCCTGGGCAATTCACGGGATCGGCGGATTCCCCTTGATGTTGGCCGCAACGGCGCTGATTGCCGTGACTGGCTGGATCGCTGTTTCTTCAGCCCTTGCTGATAGAGATGAAGAGGATCCAAGCGAATTCGTTATCGACGAGGTCGCGGGAATGTTTGTCGCTCTACTGCCGCTATCGGCCGGCCTCTGGCTGTCCAATGCCGAACAATGGGCTTTCCCCTGGCCAGGTTGGGCCGCTGCGTTCGTTTTCTTCCGGTTGTTCGACATCTGGAAACCGTGGCCCGTAAGCTGTGCGGACAGACGAGGCGACGCACTGGGGGTCATGCTGGACGACCTCATTGCCGGGGCCCTTGCAGCTGTCTGCGTTACCGCACTCGCTTGGTTCTCCCATGGAGGGTCTGGTTGGTGAACAGAGCGGAGAAGCTTATGGAACTGGCCCGGGCTGCCAGTGCCCGTATCGCGACGGCAGAGAGTTGTACCGGCGGGCTGATTGCCGCGGCGGTCACCGACGTTCCCGGCTCGTCCGATATCTTTGACCGAGGATTCGTCGTCTATTCCAACGCGGCGAAACATGAAATGCTGGGAGTGCGCCCGGATTCGATCGCGGCACATGGAGCGGTCAGTGAGCAAGTGGCCCGCGAAATGGTTGACGGGGCCATCCTGCGGTCCGGTGCGACTGTCGCCGCATCCGTCACCGGCATCGCAGGACCAGGTGGCAACGAGCGCAAGCCGGAAGGACGCGTGTGTTTCGGAATTGCACGTTTGGGCCATCCGACCCGGACACGCACTGTGGAGTTTGGGGCAATTGGGCGTGATTCAGTCCGTCAGTCGACTGTTGACCATGCATTGGACCTGCTGATAGAGGCTATTGAACACGCCCAGAATTCCGGAAGGGCACACGCAGGATAGCAACCGTGCGAACAAGCCAAACCGAACGATCCGCATCCAGCGGACATTCTCGGCAAATTCGGGCTCCTTCAACCTGACCGACCACAAAGTGGAACTGCAGAAGGAAGACAGAAGTGATAGGAGCGGATACCGCTTGGATAATTGTAGCGACAGCCTTGGTGCTGTTCATGACATTGCCTGGGCTCGCGCTGTTTTACGGCGGTCTTGTCCGGGCGAGCAACGTTCTCAGCGTCCTGATGCACTGTTATGCGATCGCGTGCCTGATGAGCGTTCTCTGGCTGGCGTTTGGTTATTCGATCGCCTTCGGTGACGCCGGAGGTGGACTCTGGGGGGGATTGGGCAAGTCGTTTCTTGCTGGCGTAACGGCGGATAGCCTCTCCGGCACCATACCTGAAGTGCTGTTTTTCGCCTTTCAGATGACATTCGCGGTCATCACACCAGCGCTGATTGTCGGTGCATATGTCGAGCGCATTAATTTTGGCTTCGTGCTGCTGTTCTCGACGCTTTGGATGCTGCTGGTCTACGCCCCTGTCGTACACTGGGTCTGGGGTGGCGGAATACTGGCCGATGGCGGTATATTCGGCGAGGTCGGCGTGAAGGATTTTGCGGGAGGTATCGTCGTTCACGAGACAGCCGGGCTGGCGGCCCTCGTGGTCGCGGTCCTGCTAGGCGCCCGCCGCAACCGCACGGTTCCACCACATAACCCGGGTTATGTCATGATCGGTGCTGCGATGCTTTGGGTTGGATGGTTTGGATTCAATGGCGGTTCACAACTGGCCGCGGACGGCGGTGCCGCGATGGCGCTGACAGTCACCCATATCTCCGCTGCGACAGCCTCGTTGACCTGGGCGCTCTGGGAACGCATAAAGTATGGCAAAGCCTCGCTCGTCGGCATTGTCACCGGAACCATCGCGGGACTCGCATCGATTACGCCCGCCTCCGGATTTGTCGGACCCATTGAAGCGCTGATCATCGGAGCCGTCGCCGGCATTCTCTGTCAGGAAGCCGCCGTTTTCATCCGTGGCATGCTGAGGATCGACGACACGCTTGATGTGTTCGCGGTTCACGGTGTCGGGGGCGTCTTCGGCACGACAATGATTGCACTGTTCAACGCACTGGGTTTCGAAAATGGAGCAACCTGGTCGGCGCAGCTCGGCAGTCTGGTGATTGTTGGCGCGTTCACCGTGATCGCGACCTACATCATCGTAAAGGTCGCCGCGATGATCGTCCCGTTCCGTGTCGATGCCGAAGCGGAGATCAGGGGATTGGATCTCAGCCAGTTCGCCGAGCACTCCTACGACCTGAATTCCTGACTTATGTGCACAGTGGCCGCGGCGGGATCCGGCGATCCCGCCGCGATCCATGGACCACAAATGGGCAGCGGTGTACGCCGACGTCAAGTGTCCTCACCTGCATCGGGTTATCCGTGCAGTTCCTCAGCTCTCCGCTCAAAGGCGCGCACGATTCGCTGCATTGCGCTTTCGAAGACCAGTCCGATGACCGATCTGAGGATTGCGTTCCGAAACTCAAAATCGACGAAGAACTCGACCTCGCATCCTCCTTCGAAGTCCCGAAACGCCCAAGTGGACCGCATACGCCTGAACGGACCATCAATGTATTCAGTGTGAACTCTCCGTGAGCCAGGCCACATCGTTACCCTGCTGCTGAACTTCTCGCGGAACGCCTTGAATGAGATGACCAGTTCCGCGTCCATCACGTCGCGGTCCGGGAGATGCCGCACCTTCAGGATGCGGGCAGCGGCACACCAAGGCAGGAATCCCGGATATTCGGAAACATCGGCAACCAGATCGTACATCTGCTCCGCCGAGTATGGCAACGCTCTGGTTTCACTATGGGTGGGCATAAACGTCTTCGCCAGTTTTGTTTGCGGCCAGCATTTCGTATTGTTGCCCGTGAATTGCAAGGGGACGCGGAATGGCGAGCAGGCCTTACGTCATTGACCAGATGATATCGGCCAAGGCCATAGCGGCCAGGGTCGAGGAATTGGCGGCGGAAATCACCGAGGCATTCAGCGAAACCGACAAGCTGGTGGTCGTCGGACTCCTGCGCGGCAGCTTTGTGTTCATCGCCGATCTCGTTCGCGAACTGGACCTGCCGGTAGAGGTCGATTTCATCGAGGCGTCTTCCTACGGCGATTCGACCGAGTCGAGCCGCGAAGTCCGGATTCTCAAGGATCTCCGTGGTGAAATCGGCGGTCGGGACGTGCTGGTTGTGGAGGACATCGTCGATACCGGATATACGCTCGCGCATGTAACGAAGTTACTGACGACACGCGGTCCCAAGCGGTTGGAGACCATCGCCCTGCTTGACAAACCCTCGCGACGCGAGATCGACATCAAGGCGACCTGGACGGGATTCGAAATTCCTGACGAGTTTGTCGTGGGCTACGGGATCGACTATGCCGAGCGCAACCGAAACCATCCGCACATCGGAAAGGTGCGTTTCCTGGATCACGGTTGATCTCGCGGTCGTGGCTCCCACTTCCGCTCCGAAAAGCAAAACCGGCGATTTCCGCATCCAGGGCAAAGCCCATGCCAACAGAATGGCCGAAAGGCGGGATCTAATACCAAACCGTAACTACTCCCCCCCCCCTTCCCACTGAATCCGGCCTGATGCAAGGCTGACCGCGTGGCTGCCGTTCCGGATTCCCTGACGGGCACGCCTATACATTGGACGATCCGGCCGTTTCCGTCCGACTGTGCGCGATGGGGTTGACAGCGTAGGCCGTCCGGGCTATCGGGGGCCGTCGAATGGGACGGGGGCCGCGGATGGGCCACTCCGGATCGGGAACCAGGGGCGGGTCGCCGCGCCGCGTCCATACGGGGGCGGGTCGATGCCGACGGTGAACGCGGCGTCGCCGCCCAGGCGGCTGGACGGCTGCCGGTCCCGGTGCCGCCGCCATCGGGCGGAGCGGCGGGGCGGGCGCGGAGACGGTCGGGACGGTCAACGCGCCCTTCATGCTGCTGGACATCCTGGTGGCGGTGCTGCCGGGAGGACGACGCGGAGGACCCCGCGCAGCTCCGGCCTGCCGCCGTCGCGCAGGGACGGGGACGGGACCGCGCGGAGCGCCGGAAAGGGCTCCGGCGGCAGGGGACCGAAGGCGGGGGAGACGGACCCGGGCAACCTGCGGACGGTCACCGTGACCGGGACCAGCCCGGTGGCCGGGTGCCGCGGGTGTGGCCACGACCTGACCGGAACCGGATGCTCCGGGCACGGGGAGCGCGGCGGGGCCGACATCGTCTCCGGGACCGCCGGGCGCCGGGTCGTGGCCGGGGTCAGGGACTGCCCGCGCTGCCACACCCGGACGACGGGGGCGTTCCCCGACACCATGCCGGGACCCCTGCGGTACGGGCCGGGCATCGTCGCCTGCGCCGTCCATCCCCTGTGCGCCCGGATGGTCCCGCCCGTGCGGACGGCGGCCATGATCCAGGCGACGGCCGGGCGGCCGCTCTCCGGGACCACGCCGCCCGGCCTCCTCCCGCGCCTGAACGGGGCCCTGGAGGCATGGGAGGGGGCCGCCATCGGAAAGCTCCCCGCCATGCCGGTGCCGACGTGGACGGGACCTCGCTGCGGGTGGACGGAACGAACCACTGGATCCACGTGTGCTCCGGCGGGCCGGTCACGGGCAGGCGCCTGCACCGAAAGCGCGGATGCGGGGCCATCGACGACATCGGGATCATACCACGGTATGGAGGCGTCATCGTCCACGACCGCTGGAAGGCGTACCTCACCTACAGGAACCGCAGGCACCGGCTCCGCCGCGCCCATCCGGTCAGGGAGCTCCAGGCCGTGACCGACAGCAACGGCTGGCCGTGGGCGGAGAGGATGGGCGGGCTGCTGCCCGTCGCCCGGCGGCAGGTCACGCGACGGCCGGACAGGCGGCTGTCCATGCGCCATTGCAGGACCGTCGCGCGATGCTACAGGGACATCCCGGGCAGGGCCGCGGCGGGATGCCGGCGGTCCCGGAAAAGGGGAAGGGCCAGCGCGGGCCGGTCGCGAGGTCCGACGCCCACAACCTGCTGGAACGCCTCGCCGCCCAGAGAAAAAACGTCCTGCGCTTCACAGGACGCGCCGACACCCCGTTCCCGGACAACCGCGCCGAAAGGGATTTCAGGATGGCCAGGGTGAAGCGGAAGGTATCAGGATGCTTCCGGACCGTCGCCTACGCGCAGGACTGCTGCCGGATATCCAGCTACCTCCGGACAATGGCGGCGCTCGGATACAACCCACCCGTCGCCGTCACGCTCGCCCTGCAGGGAAAGGGCGTTGACTGTCTCGGTCAGGACGCCCCATAAAAGGGGTGAGCAGTTACACCAAACCAAATAAATAAAGACCCAGGAACAAAAGTGGAACATCATGCTGTGCGGCACCCCAACATTCCGCGTGTGGCCGGTGGCGCCGTCCTGTATCCTGTGTCCGGGAAACATGCGGAAGGAGGGAACGGCATGCCTGCGAAAGTCATGGTGTCGCGCACCGACCACACACCCGGACACCTACGCGAACTGGCCCGGAAACACAGGTTCCGCGACCGCCGCCACCGGCTGCGCGCCATCGCCCCGGTCATGGAGGACGGTCTGTCCAGGACCGGGGTGGCCTCCGGCGCGGGCGTCGGCGCCCGGACGCTCCGCGACCGGGTCGTCCGGTACAACGCCGACGGTCTGGACGGCCTGCGGGACGCCGCCCGGCCGGGGGCTCCGCCGAAGCTGGACGGCGGACAGGCCGGGGAGGTCAGGTCGTGGCTGGAGGAGGGGCCGGACCCCGACGCGGGCGGGCCGTCGCGCCGGGCCGTCGCCGACGTCCGGAAGCGGACCGCGGACAGCCTCCGGGTGGGGTGCGCGCTGGAGGGCGCGCGCCGGCCGGTGCGGAGGCTGGGCTTCCGGCACATGTCCCCGCGGCCCGTCCACCCGAGGGCGGACCCCGCCGCCCGGGAGGGATTCGGCGGGGATTCCGTCCGGTTGGCGCGGGAGGCGGTGCCCGACGGGGTGGCCCCGGAGGACATGCCCGTATACCTGCAGGACGGGGCGCGGGTGGGGCGGAAGGGCATGCTGCCGGGGGTCCGGGCGCGGAGGGGGACGCGCCCGCGCATCGTGCGGGACCACCGGTACGGACACGTGTACCTGTTCCCCCCCCCCCGCCTGCCCCGCCACCGGCGACGCGGTCGGGCATGTCTGCGGCAGGGCCAGCACCGGGGAGACGGACCGGCACCTCCGCGACATCGGGGAGCGGGTCCCCGCCGGAAAGCGCGCCCTGGTGGTCCCCGGCGGGGCGGGCCGGCACCGGTCGGGGGACCTGGGGATACCGGACAGCGTCTCCCTGCCCAGGCTGCCGCCCACGGCCCGGAGCTGAACCCGGGCGGGACGGTGTTCCCCCTCCTGAAGCACCGGCACCTCCCCAACCGGGTGTCCGGAAGCGCGGAACATGTCCGGGAGGTGGTCGGGCACGTCTGGGACGCCTTCATCCGCCGGAAGGGGGAGGTCACGCGGATCACCACGAGGGAATGGGCGATGCCGTGAGATCCGGGGCGCCTATCGGTGATCACTTATTTGGTTTGGTATAAGTGCCACTGCCTGTTGAGGGTTCGCGACTTTCATGCGATATCGAAATGAAAGGCGTCGCTGCGTGTGACAGCCGGAACGCCAGCAATTGGACCGCACGTGACCGAACAGGCGCATCATGACCGAAAGGGGGAGTGTTCCGCGATGTTGGCGGTCCGCACCGCCCGGAGCGATGGGACAGGAACCGTGTCCGGGGGTCAGGCTGATCATGACCGTCTCCTGCGGCCGCGTCCCATACCCGTCACGCGCCCGCTTCGCTACATTTCCATGGTGACCGCCCTGAACCTGCGTATCGAGGGGGAAGTGACAGGCGATTGGCATGACTTTGTGTTGTTCTCCCATGCCGGGGAAGGTGCGACCCATCTGCCCTGCGCCGGTGAGGGGGAATGTCCGGACACCACCCCCACTCTGGGTGACCAGGGCGTGCGTGATATGGCACATATGCTTTCGGACATCCATCGCCGGGATATTCGAGGGCCGGTCTGGGTGGCCGATCATTTCCGTGCGATCGCTGATATCGTGATGAACGACCAGATGCGTCTTGGTCGCATCGCGGATCCGAACCGGCCATTGAGCCTGCGGCGCCAGGCCACGGTGCGGGCCATCAACGCCTGGCTTGACACCGAAGATCAGGTCGACCGGCTCGTCCATAACTTTCTTGTACCGCTCCGCCGTCAGATAGACGGATTCGCCGAGCAACTCTATGACGCTTGGCTACCCACGGTTGTGTGGGAGTGATCCATGACACCGGAGCACCTGCGTCATCAGGACGTTATGCGCAATGTCGCCCGCGCTCTCCATTCCGTCCCTTACGTGTTGAAAGGCGGCACCGCACTTTTGCTTCTGCGCGGTCTGGACCGTCACTCCACCGACCTCGATTTTGACGCACTGCAGCCAGCTGACATTGACGGTCCCGTGCGACAGGGCTTCCATGCTGCCGGTGTTTCGTTCAGAAGTCTGACAATAAGCAAGGACACCCCGATCACACGTCGATGTAAATACCATTATGAAGATGCGGCGACCGGAAAGGATGTCCTGCTGAAAGTCGAAGTTAGCTTCCGTAGCCGCCCCGATACGGAAAGTTACGAGAGTATTGACGGAATCCGTACCTACAAGATTCCCTATCTCTATGATCAGAAACTGGCTGCATTCAACAGTCGTTGGGAAGCTCGTGATCTTTATGACCTATCTTTCCTGCTCGGAAAATACGGAAACCAGCTTACGGATTCACAGGTCGCCGCACTCTTACCCAAGACCGACAGTCTTGAAAGACTCGTTGAGGACTATTCCCAGTCATGGGTAAATGATGAAATCTTGGGAAACACTCACGATCTGGAAGAGACAATCCTGAACCTGCGCGTTTCAATTGAGGAACGCATGGGAAAGCCATCGTCCGATATCTTCGAGGTGGCCAAAGGAGGCAAGGCCGGTGAAGGGTGAAGGTGGGCGCGGGCACCGCCGGAACCGTCCCCGTTCAGGGACCGTTACGACCCTTTCAGGACGGACTGAGACGCCTCGTCATCTATGGATGGGACCGCCGTACGGTAGCAGCGGGTCCACTTCACCGTCCATTGAGGTAGTTCCCTTAAATTGCGGCCATGCTCCCAGAAAAGTGCGTCAAGAGTTTCGAGTCCGGACAATGCGGGCGAGAACGAAGCGACCCAAAGTCAGGTCGATAGCATTTGATCGCTTTCGCATGCACGGAAGCACCGATCCTCGATCCTCGACGAAAATCTGGAACACGGCGTCGGACACGTTCCGGCAAGATCGGCGGATGATGCGATGCTTCGTTTCGTCAGAATCAATCTTCAATACCGAAGACTGCATCAGTTTGGTTCAACTTCCCAAGCTGTCAGGAACCGCTCCACCGTATTCCTGTCATTCGGACTTAACCTAGAGTCGCAAAGCACCTCGGACAGCCGCTCCCGGAAACGATCAACATCCATCAAGGACTCGATCCCGGCGACACAGGCACGGTCTTGGATGTGATGCACATGGTCACCGATCTGACCGACCTTGGATTGTCCCAGGAATGCCCGGGCAAGTTTGGCAATCGACTGGTCGTTTTCAAGCGCAACGTTGCAGAACTTTCGGACCTCGTCCGAGTCGTCTCCAGTCATGTCGTGCCACCTGAAGAGCACAAAGGCCAGATCCTTTGCTTCAATGATTGAACCATCTCTGGCTGCATCCCGAATTCGATGGAGGGCGATCTGGCGAATCCTCCCCGCATCATACTTCGACATCAGACACTCTTCCGGACAGGTAGGCACCTTGTTCTCTTGGGGCGGCAATTGGTCGGTCAAGACGAGATCGGAGATATACACCAGCCAGTCCAAAGGAGCGCTCTGGATTGCTTTGAATAGGATTTCGGAGCGCGCATCCAATTCCGTGCGACCCAAGAGTAGCGCTCTGGTCAGAACGAGCAACCGACGGCTGTTGTTGGTCCAGGTGTCATGGATTTCATCGCTATCAATCCGTAGGTCATTCGCGATCGAATACAGGGATTGAAGGAACGGCCGTATTTTCGAGACTTCCATGTCATCGGCGTGATAGGTCAGTTCTTCCAGAAGAAACGATGCCTTCGTGCGTCCCTCCGCCAGCTGCACGCCCAGCGCATCAAGGAATGTCTTTCTGACAAATGCCCCCTGATCCGCTCTCCGGAGAAGTTCATGAATCTCCCTTAGGGGAACCGCGCAGGACGAAAGCGAGAACTGGAAGTAGGTATCGAAATGCATCGCGGAACAGGCACGGCGAGCCCGGGACCATTCCGCACCGTTCCCCGGATGCGTGGTTGACCAGATGGATTGCAACGGGCGAAACAGTCTCTGGAGACCGTCCTTCAGCAGCGGCCAGTCACCTTTCGGTTCTTTGCCGAGCAAAGCTTGCTCGCATTTTTTAGCAACGCTGTCCTGTTCTCG
Source organism: Paracoccaceae bacterium (assembly GCA_965203605.1). Taxonomy (GTDB): domain Bacteria; phylum Pseudomonadota; class Alphaproteobacteria; order Rhodobacterales; family Rhodobacteraceae; genus JAPOUP01. The sequence continues at coordinate 2,962,323 of OZ241902.1, forward strand.
GTGTCCCCAGTCCCGCCCCAAACCAACCAGAACCGGCTTCCGTGAACGCAATGCCTGATACACATTCGGCCGGAACAGCCGCAACGTTTCGAGCGCCAAAAAGTCGGTTGGGTCGACTTCGTCACGAACGGCTGGATAGGTGGTCTTCAGTGCATTTGACAAGCGCACAACGTCTCGTGGCGTCCTGACCTCGGGGGCGACGACTGCACGAAACATATTCCCCAAGTGAACCTGACTGCCGCTGTCCACATCGCCAAGCACTTCCGCGATCTCAGATTCCAATATTGTGGTCAATGCGTGCCGGTTGGGCTCGGGGAGGTCGAAACTCGCCTGAACGATCTTCTCCAAGTAGTGAGCGCCTTCGGAAGGGTATCGTTCCTTTACTGCCTGCTCAGTTATGTTGCGGTCGTAGGCGAGGAGATAGATGACGTTGGGAAGCCGTCCAACCGACTTGACGAGCCTGAAGATTACCAGGGCCTCATCAGGCGACAGGCGGTCAATATCGTCAATGACCATCAGGAAGAGTCGGCTCGACGCTCTCAGCGCCTTGAAGACCTCCCGTTGAAGGCTTTCATCACTTTCGTCCGTCTTGATCATGTTCTCGATCAACTGGAGTGCGGAGGACACGATACGATCCAAGATCGAGATTCCCGATACAGTGCTGCTGACGGCCCCCAAGAGCGGACCAGCGAGTGCGAAACGCGAATATATCTCTACGAACGCCTTACGGGCCTTACTTGATTTTGGGAGAACCGACTTAAGGCCGGTATGGAGTTCCCGGAAGAATCCGACCGCTAGGGCTTCTTCTGATCGGTAGCGCCAGCACTGAAACTCAAGGACCGTTAGTTCCTTTGCGGTACCGGAAAGATGATGCCTTACCAGATTGATCAAGCTGCTCTTTCCGGAACCCCACCGCCCGTGAACTGCCACCACACTGCCAACCGGTTTCTGGAGATTCAGAATGCATTTGGAAATCGTGTGCGCCAACGGATCAATGCCAAGCCTGTCCTCTTCGGGACAGCAAATTGGAGAATCGTCGAAATCAGGCATTGTCATTCCCTCGCGACCTGGGCCGGATGGCATGCGAATCGCAAGGCGGAATCGCAATTGCGACTGATAGTCATTGAAAGTGGCTACCGGAGACATGCCAAGGCGAGGTACATAGGCAACTCTTCAAGGATTGGGAGTCACCAAAATTTGTGAGTTCACGCCGCTAACCAATCTTCTTGCCGACCTGATCTGCTTGTCCGAGTTCAAGACGCAGCAACCGGCACGGTCTTCAGAGCGTTCGTGCCAGCTGGCCTCTTGGACTTGGCTCTGGAAGGCTTCCTACCCCTGCCGGACGGAAATGGGGAACCAGTTGCTCAATCCTGATCGAAGTGTCGGCAGCAAGTGAATTCACGGCAACCCTTCCCAGCTTTAGCAGGACAAGCCAAATCCCATCGGAAACTGGCCTGCAACGTTCTGAATTCCGTTGCGTCGTCGGGCAGGTTCCACATATAGCAATTTCATCATGTATCCCGCGAAGCATATCTTGTCGCTCGGCCGAGGGTGGCGTGGATAGGGAGATGCTATGTTGAGGATATCCAGAAGGACAGTCATTGCTGGCACAACCGCTTCACTCCTGCCAATTTCGGCGAAAGGCACCGGTTCGGTCAGTCTCGGCCACCGACGCCTTACCAGTGTCAGCGACGGTCATCTTGTTCTGCTGCTCCCCTTTCCATTGCCGGAGGTTCCGGAAACGGAATGCAACCTGACTGTCATGGAGGACGGCGACCGCCTCGTGCTGTTTGATGCGGGAGCGGGGCCAAACTTCATGCCAACGACCGATCAGCTTGGCGGTGCGCTGGCCAGTGCTGGCATCGAACCCGAAGCGGTGACCGACGTGATCTTCTCACACGCCCACCCCGATCACCTATGGGGCATTATCGATGACTTTGACGAAATCACCTTCCCTGAGGCAAGGCTATACGTGGGGCGAACGGAATGGAACTACTGGCGCGCCGACGACACGATCGACACGATTGGTGAAGCCCGTCAGGCGTTTGCGGTAGGGGCGCGGGACAGATATGCAGCCATCGAGGAAAGTGTGCAACTGTTCGACGCCGGTGAGTGGGTGATTCCAGGCGTGGAAGCTGTCGACACATCAGGCCATACACCAGGACATATGTCGTTCGCTGTCCACACGAGCGACGTATGTCCTGGTCCTCGGCGATGCGTTGACCAACCATGCGATTTCGTTCCGTAAGCCAGAGTGGCCAAAGCGGGCCGGACCAGGATCCACAGGCAGCGATCGCAACCCGTCTGGCGTTGCTTGACCGGTTGTCAGCTTACAAGGCGGGCGTCGTGGGTTTTCACCTGCCAAATGGCGGCATCAGTCGGGCAGAGGTTTACAGGCAGGCTTTCCCATTCACTCAGGAGGATCGCTAGCCGTTCCTATGCTGCCCGCCTGAATGGCGCCAGCGGAGAGCCTTCTATCAGCCAAGCCAGTCCGAGCCTTGCACCGACCACGATCGAGAGCACGGTGAATGGAACCGAAGTCGCAAGCACCGAGGCCGCACTCATACCCTGTCCAATCGTGCAGCCGAGGGCAAGAATCCCCCCAAATCCCATCAAGGCCGCGCCCGCAATGTGTCTGGCAAGTTCCGCCGCATCATCGCAAGCTTCCCAACGGACGTTGTCCGCTATGCGCGCGGCAAGGGCCGCACCTGCCACGGTTCCCAGCACTATCCCCACGCCGTAATCCGGCAGCGTGCCGGTGCGGGCAATGAACTGAAGGAGTGAATCCGAAACAGGACCGACATAGCTGGCCGACTCGATCTGTACCGGATCAAACGAAACCGCGCCAATGACGGTAGTGACAATCCACCCCGAACAGATGACAAGACCAATGACGGCGGCAGTCACCAAGGCACTCCAGTTGGAACGGAATTTCGCATCAGCGAAGACCCAAACGGCGGGAATGGCGATCAGGATGACTGTCACGGCAACCGAAAGATCCAGGCCGACAAGCGAGGAAATCACTGCGGGAAGCGACTGGTTCCCTGCAAAGGAAAGGTCAAGCGCGAACCTGTCCAGAAACTCGGTACGGCTCACTGCGAGCAGACCACGCGATGTGGACATCGCGGTGATTGCTAGTACGAGTACAACCACAAGACTCTTGAGGCTGCCGCCTCCAAGTCGCACAAGTGCACCATAGCCGCAGGTTCCGACCAAAGACATTCCTACCCCGAATGCGAGGCCACCTATGATGGCGGCAGGTAGGCTCAAGGTCGGTGCCAGATATATGCTGCTGGCCGTTTCGGCGAATCCAGCCACCGCCGCGACCTGGGTCATGACCGCGGCGATGACTGCGGCGAGTACCCAGGTCCTCAACGCATCGGAATCTCCACCATACCAATGCCGTTCAAGCGCTGACAGCGAACAGAAGAAGCTTCGGCGCGCCACAAAGCCAAGCAGCAGTCCCGCAACCAATCCGGAAACCGGAAGTAGGTATGTGCCAGCGTCCATCGAAGCCTCCCGGGTACGCTTCAGGATTTCCCTCCGCTCTCAGGCGAGCAGAATATATCATAGAGCTGGCCGACGATCTTGGAAACCTCTTCACTTGCAATTCTGTAATAGATCTGGCGACCGTCTCTTCTTGTCGCGACCAGTCTATCGAAACGCAGACGCGCGAGTTGCTGTGAGACAGATGCCTGTGGCATCGACATAATGCGCTCGAGTTCCGAAACGGATCGCTCGCCTTCCGCCAGCAGACAGAGAATCAACAGCCGCGATTCGTGCGACATCGCCTTGAGCAGATCGCTTGCCTCGCGGGCCTGCTCAACCATATGCTTCATGTCTTCGTGAGACAAATCCGAATTCAGCTTGGGAAAGCTCATTTTACCGCATCCGTCGGTTCACTCCTGCCAGCGCACGGTCACCCGGAATTCCCGGTTCCACGAGGCAGCTTCTCCAGCATCTCACCGATCAGAAACCAAAAGAAGTCGTCTCCAGGATAACCCCGAAGGCGATCGATCTCGACACCGTTCTCGATCAGCACAAATGTCGGCGTGAACCGATCCGGCCGCACGCTGTCCAGATCGCTCGGCCAGGGCGCATCGAGGTCCACACGTCGCAAAGGCGCGATTGCGGCCTCTAACGTCTTGGGATAGATCGGCCCGATCTCTTCGTGCCAACGGTCGCACCAGAGGCAGCCTTCACGTTCCAGCATGAGCAGTTCGGCCGCAGCTGCAGGCTCCGCGGCAAACAGGACGGCACTGGCCAATAGAGCCTTGCCCAGCGCCCTGAGTGACATTACAGCTTTGACTGAAGACGCTATTCGCACACTCGTGGTCCCTTGATCTGAACGGATGCGGTTTCCGTTTGCAGTCCCGACATTTTCGCATATTATAATTCTTGAATACTTGCGGTTAATTATACAGACGGCATCCCCGTCTGTCCAGTCACCGCAGGCATATGTGGTCGACAGGTCGCGAGCGGGACCGACAATGATGGACATCGGAATTGGCGCAGCGCTATTGGCGGGGCTGCTTTCTTTCGTTTCGCCCTGTGTCCTGCCAATTGTGCCTTCATATCTCGCCTATCTGGCGGGAATAAGTGTCTCTGAACTGACGGGCGACGATGTTGCGCCCGTTGTGGCGCACCGGATTCTGATAGCCGCCGTAATGTTCGTTCTGGGCTTCACCACGGTCTTCGTTGCGTTCGGCGCAACCGCAAGCACCATCGGACAGGCGCTGGCCCAGCACTTCGACACGCTGGCATTCATCGCAGGGATCGTGATCATCGTCATGGGGCTCCACTTTCTCGGCGTGTTTCGTATCGGGCTACTATTCCGTGAGGCGCGGCTCAATCAAGTCGGCAGGCCTTCCGGCCCGGTCGGCGCGTACGTTATTGGACTGGCCTTCGCTTTCGGGTGGACACCCTGCGTCGGACCGGTCCTGGCGACAATCCTGTTCGTCGCTGGTGCCGAAGAAACCGCTGGGCGTGGTGCACTGCTGCTCGCGGTCTATTCCCTAGGCATCGGGATTCCGTTCCTCATGGCCGCACTGTTCGCCGGGCGGTTTCTCGGCTGGATGGCGGGATTCAAGCGGCACCTGGGGACGGTGGAAAAAGTCATGGGAAGTCTACTGGTCGTAACCGGCGTACTGTTCATGACCGGATCGATGTCCCTGACCGCCCAATGGATGATTGAAAACTTTCCCGTCTTTCAGACAATTGGATAGGAGAAGACCATGTTACGAAAGCTGACCACGTTCGCATTCCTTGTTGGTTGGGGTGCCCTATCGGCCTCTGCCGCCGCCACTGTGGAAATCGGCGATGACGGCCTGCACAAACAGGATTGGTTCGCGGTCACATTTCGCGACATCGCAGAGGATATCGAGACCGCAAGGGATGAGGGAAAGCGACTTGCGATGATTTTCGAGCAACGCGGCTGCATCTATTGCACGGAAGTGCACGAAAAGGTGCTTGTGGATCCGGAGGTCCGTGACTTTCTGCAGACCAACTTCATGATCGTGCAATACAACCTCTACGGCGATGAAGAGGTCATGGATACCGATGGCGAGGCTTTGACCGAAAAGACCGCAGCTCGCAAGTGGGCAGTGCTGTTCACGCCGACCATTATTTTCATGCCAGAGGTGATCGGGTCGGCTATGGACGTAAGGCAAGCGGCGGTTGCCGTAATGCCGGGTGCGTTCCGAAAGGGGACATTTCTCGACATGTTCGCCTGGGTACACCAGCGGGGTTACGAGAGCGATGAGGGTTTCCAGCAGTTCCACGCCCGGCGGATACGGGAACGGAGCGCGGCAGGACAGGTCAACACCGACTGATATGATCGTGTGGAGGACGGGGGGCATCCTGCCGCTGGCTGGAGGGTGCAGAAGACGACGGTCTTCGCCTCTGTGCCGACGCCTCAGTTCGGCTATAGCCACATTTCCTCCCTGTCCGTGCGAATCTCCTGCATCCATCTTTCCCGTGGGGCAAGAACAGCGCTCTCGGGACGGGCTTTGATCCCGGCGAAGAAAACCCGTACATCCAGCATTTCAGGAGGTTTTCGGATGGCCAGGTTTGCCATGGGCGAACTGCGACCGCACGTTACATCAGATATCGCACTTCACAGAGAAGGCTCAATCATTGTGCAGTGCGAGCCAAGGTCCCGTCGATGTGACTTTCGCATTGCTGGCAAGCTGAGTTGAGGCCTGTCTATCGCCAGAGGGTCTCGCGAACGCAATTGGCCCTACCACTTGCCGGACTCCGGACGAGTGGGTGCACGACGAACACGTTCAGGAAGCCGCCCTTCCAATTGCGCCGTCAGTTTCCAGATGCGTCGTCTTTGTTCGCGAGGATTCTCTCCGTGACCCCAGCCACCTCCTCTCCGCAATGCCGCAGCAAGTCGATCTCGGATGGTGTCAACATCCGGGGAGCGGGTGAGATACCGAGCCGCCGATCGAGTAAGGCAATCGAAGGAGTGTCCGAACTATTCGCGCCACCACAATTCGAATGCTGAACCGGGTCTTTCTCTGAGTGCATGGAGTTGCTCCTCCTTAGGCATCAACTTGGCCGAATAGGTTTTTCCCGTCAATCCTACCGCACAAATGGCTGTACCATTCTTCTCGACCCAACCCCGCAAATTCGCCAGCTTACCGCCCTGCCCGATGAAGTCGTCCACCATCATGCAACGGAGACACGGGGACATCCAGTCCCAGACTCCTGACAGCATTCGTGCTCCCGGGAAAAATATGTCGTGTCCCGTTCGCACCAATTGGTCGGTGACCTGGTTGGTCGGACTTGATCCACAGCTTGTGGGTCCCGATGACATCGGTTTATTCAAACATACGAATAACCAAATTTATTGCTTGATCAGCCAACAGCCCGCGGTTAGGATCTGCGGTAAAGGACTCAGATCCGAAATCCAGAGGAGGAGGAATGTATGCATCAGGCATTTGTGCGAGTTCTGGCCGCGGGGGCCCTCACGACATCGGTTTTCGTCGTCCAGGCCCAAGCGGAGCCGGTGGCGCCAGACGCTGTCATCTTCGAGGACGGTATGGTCCAGGCGTCACTCACCGGCATTGAAGGCAATCCCGAAGAAGGCACAAAGGTCTTCGTCGACAGGCGCCTCGGCAACTGCCTTGCGTGCCATGCGAACGCGGCGATGGGCGAACATCAATTCCATGGCGAAGTTGGCCCGTCGCTTGATGGGGTCGCCGACCGCTGGGAGGAAGCCGAAATCCGAGGGATCGTCGCCGATTCCAAGGAGTTCTTCGGCGAAGAGACGGTCATGCCCGGATTCTACAGCCTGAATGTCGGAGTCAACGTCCGCAAGGATCTTGTCGGCAAGACGATCCTGACCGCACAGCAGGTCGAAGATGTTGTCGCCTATCTTCTGACGTTGAAGGAGGAATGAGATTGCAAGCGAGGAGAAAGCACATGAAAGCGACCATCAATAGGCGTGACGCGCTGGTCTTCGGTGTCGGGCTGACAGCATCGGCTCTTGCGCTGTCCGTTGGGTTTCCAGCCCATGCCACACCGGAGGAGGTAAACCGAAGGCTGACGGAGTTGACCGGAGGAAACACCCCGCAGGTTGGCCGGGTCCGGTTGAACACGCCTGAAATTGCTGAAAATGGAAACACCGTTCCGGTTTCCGTCGAAGTCGAAAGCGCAATGGCCGGCGACGATATGGTCAAGTCCGTCACGCTGTTCGCTGATGGAAACCCAAACCCAGACGTCGTGACCTTCCACTTCACCGAACTGAGCGGATCCGCAAGGGCCAATACCCGCATGCGACTGGCCAAGACCCAGAACGTTGTCGCCATTGCACAGACGGCGGACGGCTCATCGTTCATGGACAGCAGATTGGTCAAGGTGACCATCGGTGGCTGCGGCGGCTGAAATTCAGGAGAGATATCATGGCTACCAAACCAAGGGTCAAGGTTCCAAAGACCGCCTCCGCGGGCGAAGTGATCACGATCAAGACGCTAATCACGCACAAGATGGAATCGGGCGTGCGCAGGGACAAGGACGGCAACGTCATCCCACGCATGATCATCAACAGGTTCGCCGCCGAGTTCAACGGGCAGCCCGTCTTCGAAGCGGATATGCACGGGGCGATTTCGGCAAACCCCTACATGGAGTTTTCGGCAAGGGTCGAGGAAAGCGGCACATTCAGGTTCACCTGGGTGGATGACGAGGGAACGGTCTTCTCGACCGAGAAGGAAATAACGGTAGCCTGATCGCGGGTGTCATCCGCCGGGGACAGGTCCGTCACGGCGAAATCTGGAGGAGGAAACGTGCGAAAATCTGTTCTGCTGACTGGCCTTGGCGCATTGTTGGCCACCAGCCTTTCGATCGCGGCAAAGGCCGAACCGGTTGATGACCAGTTGGTGATCGACGGCGAGACCGCGATCATTACCAAAACTGCCGCTCCGGAGGGCCATCCGTTCGACGAGGTCCTTTCCGGCTGGCTCTACCGGACACCGGAGATGCGGTCGAAGCAGATTCCTTTCAGAATCCCGGTATGCTTGCTGTCGAACTCGGCGCCGAAATCTGGAACACGGTGGAAGGGTCCGAAGGCAAGTCCTGCGCCACATACCATGGCGACGCTGCGGAAAGCATGAAGGGCGTCGGCGCACGCTTCCCGAAATGGGACGCGGATTCCAACCGCCCGATCAATGTCGAGCTCCAGATCAATGAGTGCCGGACAGAACGGATGGGAGCGGATCCCTACAAATTCGACAAGGCTGGACAGAAACCATTGACGGCGTTCATCAAGCACCAGTCAATCGGGATTCCGGTCGGTCTCGACCTTTCCGAGGGAGAAATGCAGAGCTGGTGGGAAAGAGGTGAGGAACTCTATCACCGGCGCACGGGTCAGCTGAACCTCTCCTGCGATTCCTGTCATGGGCTCAACAACGGTCTCTACATTCGTGCGGATCACCTTAGCCAGGGCCAGGTCAACGGTTTCCCAACCTACAGGTTGAAACAGGCCGCTCTCGTTTCGCTTAACAACCGTTTCCGCGGATGCATCCGGGACACGCGGGCAAAGTTTCCGCCGGCGTCTTTCGACGATCTGATGGCGCTGGAAGTCTATGTGACCTGACGTGGTGCCGGACTGTCCGTCGAAACACCGGCAGGGCGCCAATAGTGGATGTTCGGCGACCTGCCGAGCCTCTGTAGCGACGGGATGTAGTTCAGCCCGGTCGGCGGTCGGCGCCGACCGGCACATCCTGGATGCTAACGGATTTGGAGCATAATGATGTTAGCAAGGCGTGATTTCCTGCAGTTTGGTGCGGTGGCCGGATTGGCTGTTGGATCCGCCGCAGGCTTTGGAGGCAATCTGACCAGAGCTCTGGCGCAGCAGAAACTCAGTCAAGACGATCTGCTCGCGTTCGACAGCAAAGGCCAGGTGACCCTGCTTCACTTCACGGACTGTCACGCACAGCTTGTTCCGGTTTACTTCCGGCCTCCCGACACGAATATCGGAGTCGGAGAATTCGAGGGCATCCCGCCGCATCTGGTCGGGGAGGAATTCCTGGAACATTTCGGATTGAGCGCTGGCTCCCCGCTTGCCTATGCCCACACGATGGTCGACTACGTGAATCTCGCCCGCAGCTACGGTCGACTTGGCGGGCTTGATCGAACCGCCACACTGGTCAATGCGATCCGGGCCGAGCGTGGTGAGGACAAGGTGCTGTTTCTCGACGGTGGAGATACCTGGCAGGGCTCGTACACTTCGCTCAAGACCAATGGCCAGGACATGGTTGAGTGCATGAAGCTACTCCAACCCGATGCGATGGTCGGTCATTGGGAATTCACTTTTGGTGAGGAACGCGTGCGTGAAATCGTTGCGGATCTAGGTTTCCCGTTCCTCGCCTCAAACATTGTCGACACCGACTGGGAAGAGCCCGTCTTTGAGAGCACCGCGTACTATGAGAAGGGCGGCGTACAGGTCGCGGTCATCGGCCAGGCGATGCCGTATACCCCGATTGCCAACCCACGTTGGATGATCCCCAACTGGTCGTTCGGAATACGTCCTGACGTGCTGCAGGAACATGTAAACGCGGCGCGCGAGGCCGGAGCCGAAATCGTGGTTCTGCTGTCCCATGATGGATTCGATGTCGACCGCAAGCTGGCGACAGTGGTCTCGGGTATCGATGTCATATTGACCGGGCACACGCACGATGCCGTGCCGAGGGCAATTGAGGTCGGCAATACGCTTCTGCTCGCATCCGGTTCTCACGGCAAATTCCTCGGTCGGATTGACCTTGAGGTTTCAGGTGGACGTGTGACAGGTCATTCATCCAATCTCATTCCGGTATTCGCCGATGTCATTGAGCCGGATAACGCCATGGCGGCAAAGATCGCGGAGTTCAGGGGCCCACATGAAGAGGAGCTCGGCCGCGTGATTGGAAGAACCAAGAGCCTGCTCTACAGACGCGGCAATTTCAACGGCACCTGGGATGATCTGATCTGTCAGGGAATCATGGCAGAGCGCGACACCGAAATCTCCCTGTCACCCGGCTTCCGCTGGGGCACAACGCTGCTTCCGGGGCAGGACATCACGATTGACGATCTCTATTCCCAAACCTCCATGAGCTATCCGAACGTCTATCGTCTCGAGTTCACCGGCCAACAGCTCAAGGACATCCTCGAGGATGTTTGCGACAACCTGTTCAACAAGGATCCGTTCCTGCAGCAGGGCGGAGACATGGTCCGCGTCGGAGGCATGAGCTATGCCTGCGCTCCGAACAGGGAAATTGGTAACCGCATCTCAAACATGCGGCTCAACCGAACCGGCGAACCAATTGACCCGTCACGGAGTTATGTCGTCGGTGGATGGGCCTCGGTCAACGAAGGAACCGAAGGGCCGGCCATCTACGATCTGATGGAAGGCTATGTTTCCGGTCTCCAAACAGTCGGTTTCACCGAGAACCGGTCGGTCGAGATAATCGACGCCTGAATGGCTCACGCTTCGTTGACCTTTCTCATGTGACCACCTGTAAACACAAAGTGCCTTGACCTATTCAAATGTCTGCATGTATTAATCCACTCCAGTGGAGATGACGATGGACGCACGCAACGAATCAGCATTGGGCTCCGGCCCACACATGTCACGCCGGCGACTTCTTGGGGTTGCGGCAACGGCAGGACCGGCAGTCGTGGCAAGCGCAATGGCACCGGCGGGCGCAGTTGCGGCGGGCGAACCGGCGATCACGGAAGTCCAGGACTGGACCCGCTATCTCGGCGATGGCGTCGACACACGCCCGTATGGCTCACCTTCCCAATTCGAGGAACATGTCGTCCGGCGGGATGTACCTTGGCTGACCGCAGATCCTGTGTCCTCCGTTAACTTCACGCCGTTGCACGAGCTTGACGGCATCATCACTCCGAACGGGTTGTGCTTCGAGCGTCACCACGGCGGAATTGCGGAGATCGACCCCGGGGCGCACCGGCTGATGATCAACGGGCTGGTCGATTACCCGCTTGTCTTTACGATGGAAGACATCAGGCGCTTCCCCCGCTACAACCATGTGTATTTCCTCGAATGTGCTGCCAATTCCGGCATGGAATGGCGCGGTGCGCAACTGAACGGCTGCCAGTACACGCATGGCATGGTGCACAATGTGATGTACACAGGCGTCAAACTCGGTGACATTCTCAGGGAAGCCGGGCTGAAATCGACCGCGGGATGGCTTTTGCCGGAAGGGGCGGATGCCTCAGCCATGACTCGTTCCATACCCCTGGAAAAGGGGCTCGATGATTGCCTGGTTGCATTCAGAATGAACGGTGAAGCCTTACGCCCGGAACAGGGATATCCCTTACGTCTGATCGTCCCCGGTTGGGAAGGCAACATGTGGATCAAGTGGCTGCGTCGGATCGAGGTCGGGGACCAGCCGTGGCACCATCGTGAGGAAACCTCGAAGTACACCGACCTCCTGGCGGACGGCAAGGCGCGGCGGTTCACCTGGACCATGGACGTCAAATCCGTGATCACCAATCCAAGTCCACAGGCACCGATCGATCATGGACGAGGCCAGACCGTCCTCGCCGGACTGGCCTGGTCGGGGCTGGGTCGGATTTCGCGGGTGGACGTCTCCATCGACGGCGGCCGCAACTGGCATGCAGCGAGGCTCGATGGCCCTAGCTATCCCAAGTCGGTCCATCGCTTCTACCATGACTTCGTCTGGGACGGCTCGGAACTCTTCATTCAGTCACGCGCCATTGACGAGTTCGGCAACGTGCAGCCGACCAAGAACACGCTGCGCGAGGCGAGGGGCGAAAACTCGATCTATCACAATAACGGCATCCAAACCTGGCACATCAAGGAAGATGGGAGCGCAGAGAATGTCGAGATTTCCTAGGGCGCTCGCACTGGCGACAGTTCTGGCGACAGTGGGTGCGACCGCATCGTTCCCGCAGGACATCGAGGCCGGCGAAAGGGTTTTCAGGAAGTGCAAAGCCTGTCACCAAGTCGGCGAAAACGCGAAGAACCGGGTTGGCCCTCATCTGAACGACGTGTTTGGCCGCACGGCCGGCACGATCGATGGCTTCCGATATTCAAAGGTGATGGTCGCCGCGGGTGAAGACGGGCTGATATGGGACGCCTCGACAATGGACGCATTCATCGAAAGGCCACGTTCCTTCATGAAGGGTTCCAGGATGTCCTTCCCTGGCCTGAAGAAAGCCGACGACCGATCCAACCTGATCGCCTATCTGAAGGCTTTCTCTTCCGTAGGGGAGCCAATCGAGCAGGCCGCTGCGTCGGTTGACCCAGGTGATGGTGCGGCACAGGGAATGCAGGAAAGCGCCCATGGGGCAAGAGCTCTGGCAAGAGACGCGGTCATTCCCGATCATGGCATCTTCCACCTTGGTCGCGCGGCATTGCCTGCCGAAGTCGCTGCCTGGGACATAGACATTCGACCGGATGGCACCGGCTTGCCAGTGGGCAAAGGTGGTGTCGAAGAAGGCGAAGGCATCTACGAGGAACTCTGCGCAACCTGTCATGGTGACTTTGGCGAAGGCCGCGACCGCTGGCCGATCCTCGCAGGTGGACATGGAACGCTTACGGACGAAAGACCGGAAAAGACAATCGGCTCGTACTGGCCGTATCTATCGACTGTCTATGACTACGTCCGCCGCGCCATGCCGTTTGGGGATGCACAGTCGCTTTCAGATGACGACGTCTATGCCATCACAGTCTATCTGTTATATCTGAATGATGTTGTGACCGAGGAGGACTTCGTGCTTTCACATGAGAACTTCAACGAGATACGACTACCGAACGAAACAGGGTTCATTTCCGACAATCGGGGCGAAGAGCAGCACAACGTTTTGTCCCCAGAGCCCTGCATCAGCGACTGTGTGCCAACAGAGGCACAGGTGGTCATGAGAGCCAGGGTTCTTGACGTCACGCCCGATTCTGACGAGGGTGAGGGTGCCGGTGCAATCGAATGATCGGACAGTTGGATTGGTGCACCGAATTGTTCTGACCGCGCTGATCGTTGGTTGCCTGTTGGTACTCAAGATGCAGATGGCACATGCGTTTGATCAGGAGAAAGCACTCTCCAGTTTCAGGAAGTGCAGAAGCTGCCATGAGATCGGCGTAGGTGCCGGGAACAAGGTCGGTCCGCATCTCAATGGCCTCGATGGCCGCGCTGCCGCCAGCCTTGGCGATTTCGACTATTCCCAAGCGCTTCGGCGGGCAGCGGAAGACGGACTCGATTGGACCGCGGAAAGTCTCGACAGCTTCATCCGGAAGCCAAAGGCTTTCATCAAGGGAAACAGGATGAACTATGTCGGATTGGCCAATTCCGAAGAACGCAGCAACCTTGTGCGGTGGCTTCTGCATTTTTCACCGGATGGATCCGAACTGGCAAATCCCGATTCGGCCAACGAATTGCTTGGCGCATCCGCATTGGCCATCGACGGTGATGCAGCTTACGGTGAATATCTGTCCGGGGAATGCGTAACCTGCCATCGGGTTTCCGGAGGCGACAGCACCATTCCTTCAATCACTGGCTGGCCGGAGGGAAGTTTTGTCCACGTGCTTTATGAGTACAAGTTGAAACTGAGAGACAATCCCGTCATGCAGACGGTGACGGCCCGACTCGGCGACGAGGAACTGGCGGCATTGGCCGCGTATTTCGGATCACTGCCAACGCAGTGATAACCACAGGGAGAAGCTACAGCTAAAGGAGGTCTCCAAATGCCTATCAACAGAAGACAGCTATTGGCCGGATCGGCGCTGGGCGCTGCCGCCCTTGCGGCACCTGCAATTGGCCTTGGCCAGGCCCGGCCGCGTGTCGTGGTCGTTGGAGGGGGCGCTGGCGGCGCGACAGCGGCCCGCTACATTGCCAAAGACAGCGACGGTGCGATCGACGTGACGTTGATTGAGGCATCGAAGCGCTACTATACCTGCTTCTTTTCCAACCTCTATCTCGGGGGGTTTCGGGATTATGCCTCGATCGGACATGACTATGACCGGCTCGCGGTCAATCATGGAGTCAATGTCGTACACGACTGGGCGTCATCGGTCGATACGGCCGCAAAGCAGGTCATGCTCGCCTCAGGTGCATCGGTCCCATACGACCGGCTGGTCCTCTCACCGGGAATCGATCTGAAGTATGACAGTGTGCCGGGTTATTCAGTCAATGCTCAGGGCCGCATGCCCCACGCCTGGAAGTCGGGCACGCAGGTCAAGCAACTCAGGGCGATGGTCGATGCCATGCCAGAGGGTGGTACGTTCATCATGGTGGCTCCGCCCAACCCATACCGCTGCCCCCCTGGACCATATGAGCGGATTTCGATGATCGCGCATCTGCTGAGCCAGGGAAATCCGACGGCAAAGATCATCGTGATTGACCCAAAGCCCAAATTCTCCAAGCAGGGCCTGTTCCAGGAGGGTTGGGAGAACCACTATCCCGGCATGGTCGAATGGATCGGCCCGGACATCCATGGCGGTATCCAGAACGTCAACCCCGCGACCCTTGAGGTGGAGACGGACTTTGACGTCTTCAAGGCGGATGCTGGAACGGTCGTTCCGGGTCAGAAGGCTGGCACAATCGCACATGCCGCTGGCGTAACTGACGGTGATTGGGCACCCATCGACCCTGCCAGCATGCGCAGTCGTGCGGATGAGAACGTTTTCGTTCTGGGCGATGCGTCGGTGGCATCGGCAATGCCCAAGTCGGCCTTCTCCGCAAACAGCCAGGCAAAGGTGTGTGCAAATGCGGTGCGGGGGGAACTGACGGACTCGCGCGTGTTCCCTGCCCGCTACGCAAACACCTGCTGGAGCCTGATCGCCACTAACGATGGTGTGAAGGTCGGAGCGAACTACACGGCTGGTGAAGACAAGATCGAAGTTGCCGACAGCTTCATCTCGCAGACTGGCGAGGATGCCGCGACACGGCAGGCGACCTATGAGGAATCCGAGGGGTGGTACGCAGGTATCACGGCGGATATGTTCAGCTAACGGACCGAGAGGCGCGGCCATCAGGTCGCGCCTCTCCGCACACGAAAGCCAACGCCAGGTGGAGCGACCTGCAATCATATTCGCCCCACCCTACAGTCATCGCGATTTCCGGACCGGATCAAGCGCGTCCATCGGCGGGGCCAGCGCTGGATCGTGCGTGATCGGCGTGCATTCACCGGGCTCAATCCATACTGTCTGCGAACGCGGCCACCCGGAAAACACCAAATCGGTCTCTGCCCCAATCTCCGGCTATCATACGTTTCCCGCCCCAAGTGACCATGAAAACTGCGGGGGGTCCGGAATTGCGGTTCAGGCGGGCTGCAAACGGCGCAGACCAGTGGTGACTTCCGGGGTGCGCTGTCGGACCTTGGCGAGATTGTAGGCAGCCTGAAGCCTTAGCCAATGGTCGGCGGTTGAACCAATCACGGCTTCCAGCCGCAGCGCCATTTCCGGAGAGATCGCGCTCCGTCCAGTCAGCACCCTGTGCAACTGCTGGCGCGTGACTCCGAGTGCCGTCGCCGCCGCCACGGTGTTCAGGCCCAAAGCCTGCAGGTCATCCCTGAGCCCTTCACCGGGGTGTGGTGGAGCTTTCATCATGAATACATCTCCCATCAGTGATAGTCCTCGAGATCAACGTTTCCGAACCTGCCCGCGTCGTGGGTGAAAGTGATACGCCATTGTGCGTTTACGCTGACAGACCAATCACCTTGCCGGTTTCCATCCAACGCGTGAAGGCGCAGGGAAGGCCGTCGCAGATCATCAAGGCTGTGGGCCTCGTCGAGAATCGCCAGAATGACGCTGACCCTGCGAACAAGGCCGGTCCTGATCGCTTTCGACAATCCGGTCTGATAGAAAGCTTTCAGGTCCTTGTGCCGGAATCCAGTGATCGTGCATGCTGCGTAGCATGTAACTTCACGCTATACAACACGTCATGAACTTCGCCGGATCGAACCATGACGGAATGCGGTGACAATGCCGTTTCGTCAATACAGGCATGGATGAAAGAACTTCCCGGGTGATTCGCCACAACGAGCCGAAATCACGCCTCGCAAACAGCAGATCCATCCGGAACGCCTACCTGTGATCACTTGTTTGGTTCGGCATCACCAAGCGACTTGAGAACATTGAACTGGCCTTCGTAAAGGCAATCACCACCAACTGCGATCAGATGCTCTGGATGGACGCCGGCATTGACATCCAGGTCCATGTCGACGTGGGTTAACGGTGCGTCTGATCCTGCAATGGGTCCGGACCTGTCGGGCTGATCTTGGTCGGCTTGCCGGTTGCCACGATCTCTCCAGGGAAGAGGTTCATTACCAGTGAACCCCGAAATCTGCCTGACCTACCCGTTCCGGGGCTGCTTGTGGAACTCCAAATGCGATGCGTGTCCGAGACCTCTCAAAGAGATATCTGCCGCGTTTCAGGACAGATAGTCGAGCCAGGGGGACTGCTCTGCGATCATGTGGTCCACCAGTTCGGGGATGCCCTTTGAAACGGTGACGACGGGATCCACAAGCAGTGCCTGAACCACGAGGTCCCGGCTTCTTTCGAGCACCGCGTTCGCCGTCATGTCGTGTATGCCGATCTGGTTGGTCAAAAGCCCGCGGACCCCTGCCGGAACCTCCACCGCAATGCCATGGACACCGGTTTCGCCCACCATCGCCGGCACCTCGACGACCAGCCAATCAGGCAAGTCGCGAATGAAACCCCTGTTGGGGACGTTCACCGCCGCCTCCTCGTAGCTGTCACCGGTCAGCACGCCCTCAATGATTGGAACCACGCGCTCACGGGTCTCTTCCCGGATACTGGCCACACCCCCGCCGAGAAAACTCCGGTAGTAGGTATAGAAGTCGAGAATCCCTCGGTGGTCCGAACAGTCATGCGCCCATTGGACATACTCTCCGAAATGGCTGTCGGATGTGATGGGCAACGCCCCGAACTTCTCAAGGACCTCCTTGAACAGCCATCGATCGGACCAGGCGCGAACCTCGGAAACATGCCCCGTATCGATCTTCATCCAGCCTTCGGTTTCGACTGCACTGCCCGAATTGCGGGAGGCGTTGAGGATTTCCGAATACCCGACCAGCCCGCTGAAATAGTCTGGAGCAAGCCTGCGGACATCATCGTAGGCCGACTCACCGGTTGCCACATAGGTGATATCCGTCAGGACGGAGAAGTGATTCAATCCGCCCGCACGATAGCGGATGTCCGACCGGCCCACACCGAGCATCGGCGGCAGGTGACGCTCGAGGCTGGCGATCTCGTGGCACATGCCCACAAAACTGAGTTCGGGGAACTTCCGATGCACCGCTGTGCAGATCCGGCTCATAGGGTTGGAGAAATTGAAGACCGTCGCGTCCGGGGCGGTCTCCATCACCCTGCCGCAGATATCGAGTATCGGGGGGATTATGCGCAACGCGTGAAAGAGCCCCCCCGCACCTCCGTTTTCCCCGTAGACCTGCTGGATGCCATATTGCCGGGGCACCTTCCAGTCGAGATCCCAGAGATCGAAGCGGTCGCCAACCTCAATGGAGATCACCACGTAGTCCGCCCCCCGCAGCGCCTCGGACAGGTCGGGCTCGACCCTCACCCTGTGGTCAAGCCCCTTCGACTCCACGTAATTCCGCGCAATCACACGCATACGCTCGGCGGCGTCCACGTTGATGTCATTCAACACGATCTCGGAACCGTTGAGCACCGGCGAGCCGAACACATCGCCCAGCATTCCGGTGCCGAACTGGAGGCTTCCGGCACCGACAAGAACAATCTTGGTCATGGATCGATTCCCTCTCAATTGCCGGTTTCCCGGAACGACCAAATCCCCAGCCTGTTTCTACACTCGCTTGATCAGCGAATGGGCCTGCCAAGTTGGTCAAAACGATGAACGTGCTCGGCGATCGGTGAAATTCCGATTTCAGATCCCAAGGCGCGTTGCATCCTGCCTTCACGGCGAACGACCATCGGTGCATCCAATCCAATGGAGACAAAGTGATAGTGATCGGAGCCGAGATCTTCTGTATGCACGATCTTGCCCTTCCAGACCGGTGCCTCGCCATCCACGGTGATGTGTTCCGATCGGATGCCGAGGGTGGCGCAATCATAGGCTTCGGCGAATCGACCGGTCAGGAAGTTCATTTTTGGGCTGCCGATGAAACCGGCAACGAAGATTGAGTTCGGGCGATCGTATAGTTCAGCCGGGGTCCCGACCTGCTCGATGACACCATCCCTCAGCACACAGATCCGGTCGGCAAGGGTCATCGCCTCGACCTGGTCATGGGTCACATAGATCATCGTGACATCTTTCATGTCATGATGCAGCTTTGCGATCTCGAGCCGTGTGGCCACACGCAGGGCCGCATCAAGATTGGACAATGGCTCGTCAAAGAGAAAGACCCGCGGATTGCGCACAATCGCTCGGCCAATGGCGACCCGCTGGCGCTGACCACCCGAGAGTTGCTTCGGAAGCCGGTCCAGAAGGTGATCGATCTGCAGGAGTTTCGCGGCCTCGACCACGCGCTCCCTTGACTCCTTGGTGCCTAAATTCGCGAGCTTCAGGCCAAATGCCATGTTTTCGAAGACGTTCATATGCGGATAGAGTGCGTAGCTTTGGAACACCATCGCAATGCCGCGCTTGGAAGGAACCACGTTGTTCATGACCGCGCCGTCGAAAAGCAGTTCGCCAGACGTAATCGCCTCAAGTCCCGAGACCAGGCGCAACATAGTGGACTTGCCGCAGCCGGAGGGCCCGACAAAGACCATGAACTCGCCCCTTTCGATCTTGAGGTCGACGCCCCTGATGACCTCGCAGGACCCAAAGGACTTCGTTACACTGCGCAGTTCTATTTCAGCCATGTCGTCATCCCTTGACTCCACCCGCGGTCAGGCCAGCCACGATCTTGCGTTGAAAGACCAGCACAAGCACGACCAGAGGTACGGTAACTATGACGGACGCTGCCATGATCGGACCCCACGGAATTTCCTGTTCGGAAGCGCCGGACAGCAACGCGATGGCAACGGGAACAGTGCGCATCGTCTCGTCAATCGTAAAGGTAAGCGCAAAGAGGAATTCATTCCATGCACCAATGAAGGCAAGCAGCCCTGTGGTCACGAGCGCGGGCCACAACAGCGGCATGAAGACCTTCGTGATGATGATCCAGGGCGTCGCGCCATCAACGATGGCAGCCTCCTCAATTTCGATCGGCAGATCCCGCATGAAAGTTGTCAGGACCCACACCGTGAAGGGCAGCGTGAAGATCGTGTAGCTCAGGATCAGCGCCCAGGGCGTATTGTAGACGCCGATGAAGCGGATGAGTTCGAAAAGTCCGGCAAGCACGGCGATCTGGGGGAACATAGAGACCGCCAGGATTGTCATGAGCAGAAGCCCCCGCCCTCGGAACCGCACGCGGGACAGTGCATAGGACGCGGTGACGGCAAGCAGTAGCGCAAGCAGAACCGTGCCTCCGGCAACGACAACAGAGTTGAATACCGACCGCACGAAGTTCCTACCGGTCATCACGGTTACAAAATTCTGCATTGAAAAATCGACCGGGAAATAGGTGATGCGGAAAATGGCTGTCCCTGATTTCAGGGACGTCAGGATAGCATAGTAGAACGGAAACACACTGATGACCACGATGACGACAACAATCGCATAGAAGCCAATCAGCCTCGCCCACTCAAATCCTGACCTGGTCATCGTTTGACCTCTCCACCCAGGTCAACCCGACCAAGCCAGATGTAGAGCGTGACGAAAATCAGGATGATGACAAAGAGAAGCGTTGACTGCGCGGAACCATAGGCAAATTTATCGAACTCGATCAGGTTTTCGCGCGAAATGACCGACATTGTCTTTGTCGCCTTCGAATTTGGCGTCAGCACATAGACAAGATCAAAGATGCGGAGCGCATCAAGCATGCGGAAGATAACGGCGACCATCAGCGCTGGCCGCACAAGCGGCAATGTGACTTTCCAGAAGACCTTCAGGGGGTGGACTCCGTCAACTCTGGCCGCTTCGTAGATGTCGCGGGGTATCATCTGCAATCCGGCGAGGATCAGCAACGCCATGAATGGAGTGGTCTTCCAGATATCGACAACCAAGATCGCGATCATTGCGGTGTCGGCGCTGGCGGTCCAGGCGATGCCGCGCTCGATCAAGCCCAGCCGAATCAGGATGTCATTGATGATCCCGAACTGGTCGTTGAGCATCCAGCCCCACATTTTTGCCGAAACGATCGTGGGAATCGCCCAGGGAATCAGGATTGCGGCACGGACCCAGCCCCGTCCCTTGAACTCCGCGTTCAGCACGAGTGCGATTCCAAGCCCGAAAAGCGTCTCGAAAAGCACCGAGACAACCGAGAAGTAAACCGTGTTCCAGACCGCGTTCCACCAAGCTGGATCGGCCAGCGTGCCGCGCCAGACCACGCGACCCGAGCTGAGTTCGATGCGTCTGAGGTAATTGTCAAAGCCAATCCACTCGCCTCCGTAGAGGTTTGTGAGCGATGTGTCGGTAAACGAGAAATAGATTGTGCGCAGAAGCGGCCATGCAGCCACGCAGAACAGCGCAATGATCATAGGGGCGAGAAAGCGGTACGCGGCACGACGGCGCTGCACCTGCAGGCTTTGATCACGCAACACTTTGCCTCCTCACCCCGAGTTGGCAGTCGCGGTCAGGCGCCGGAGCGCCTGACCTACGGCCCTGCTGGCGCAAACTACCAGCCTGAGCCCCGTAGCTCTTCCAATTCCAGTTCAAGAAGTTCCAGGTTCTCAGCTGCGGACCCGGATCCCGAAAGCGTATTGTGGACGGCCGACCAGAACTTCGAGGAGACCTCGTTGTACTTGACCTTCGTCGGTGCGGACGGACGCGGCACTGCCTGCAGGAAAACATCCTTCCACTGCGGAATGATGGGAACCTCTCTTGCGATATCCGCATCATCATACAGGGACATCACGGTCGGCAGGTTTGAGGCGATCAACGCCCGGGTCTTCTGTGACTCGGCTGAACCGAGATAGAGCGCGAGGGAAATCGCCGCCTCCTGGTTTTTCGAGTATTTCGACACAGCAACGTTCCATCCACCAAGCGTCGCGGCCGATGTATCGTGGTCCCCGCCCGTAGGCAGCGTGGTTACACCGAACTTTCCCTTGACCGCACTGTCGTCACTGTTGCCAAGGCCATAGGCATAGGGCCAGTTGCGCATGAATACCGCATTGCCGGTCTGCCAGACACCGCGGGACTCCTCTTCCTGATACGCCAGCACACCTGGGGGCGAGATGGTGCCGGGCCAGGTTGCCGCGAGTTCAAGCGCCTGTATCGCCTTCTCGTTGTTTATCGAGATGCCGCCGTCCGGCTCGACGATCTGGCCTCCCCCATGTGACTTGATCCATTCAAGCGCGTCGCAGGTCAGCCCTTCATAGGCGTTGCCCTGCCAGACAAAGCCCCACATTTCGGAATTTCCTGCTGCGCGCTCGGCATCCTGCGCTTTCTGCGCAACCTCGGTCAACTGCTCCCAGGTCGTGGGAACCGGAAGGTTGTGCCTTTCGAGAATGTCCTTGCGGTAGTAGAGAGCCGGAGCGTCGGTAAAGATCGGAACTGCGACCAGTTTTCCGTCCACAGTCTGCGATTCGATGACCGAGGGGAAATGAAGTGGCGCCAGGTCAGCCGCTGCCTCGCTCAGATCGATGAACTGGTCCGCAAGCTGCGGAGCCCAGATCACGTCGGTCTGGTAAAGGTCGATGTCAGCGTTTCCTGCAGCGAGCCACAGGCGGTATTGGCCGAACTGGTCTGTGGTAGACGCTGGCATCGGCACGAGGCTGACCGTATGGCCGGTTGCCTGTTCCCAAGGCTCGACAAGTGTCCGAAAGTTCTCGACCGCGTTGCCAACGGCCCCGGATACATACTTGAGCTCCGCGGCCTCAGCCCGGATCGCGTCGGTTGCGATGGTGGCGACCAATGTGCCCACACAGAGCGAGGTGGTCACGAGTGATTTAAACATGAGTTTCTCCTTGATTTCGGCCACGGTCTCCCGCAGCCAGTTCTTGCGGCAAAGTCCGACAGCAACGCCAGGACGTTTTCCAGTTCCGAGGCGAGCCGACGACCAAAGACGTTCGGCGCATGCGCCACCCCTGGCCAATGCCGTCAGGGCCAAGCCGGAAAGTGGTGATCTGTCCACAAAGCCCTCCCTCTATCGGAACCCAAGGATCGAATTTTTGGCAGCCGCGATGGTTTTCTCAAAGCGCTTTGTGTGACGGACCATCTTCGAATTCTCTCATTTTGTCAACGCAATCCTTGATTTTTCTTTCCTTTGACAGCTGTGATGAAAATTCGTATGCTTCCCAAAAATTGAAATCGCTTTGAAAGATGAATCTAAAGCAATTCTCGCGCCGTATCGGGCTTTCGCCAACAACCATAAGTCGTGCGTTGAACGGATACCCCGAGGTCAGCGAGAGAACACGGCGGAAAGTCATGGAGTCCGCGGAACGGCTCGGCTATGCCCCGAATTCCCGTGCGGCGCGTCTGGCGACGGGACGAGCCATGACAATCGGCCACATCCTACCGGTGTCAAAGGAGCACGAATCGATGAATCCGGTTTTTTCGGATTTCATCGCGGGCGCGGGCGAACAGTTTTCCAGATCCGGTTACAGTCTTTCCTTCTCCGTCGTGCGGGACGAGGATGAGGCGGAAGCCTACCGGGTTCTCGCCGCGAGCAGCGCGGTCGATGGCGTTCTGATTCATGGCCCCAAGGTCGATGACTCCCGCGTCCGCCTGCTTCAGGCGCTCGACCTGCCATTCGTCGTTCACGGGCGGTCGAGCGAGGTTCAGGGCGAATACAGTTGGGTCGATGTCAACAACCGACGTGCCTTCTCGCGCGCGACGGAATTCCTGCTTGATCTCGGGCACCGCAGAATCGGCTTGATCAACGGGCCTCACGGAATGGACTTCGCTACCCGCAGGCTGAACGGTTACAGGGACGCGCTCGGTGCGCGCGGCCTCGCCCGGGATCCCGAGTTGATATTCGGCGGCGAGATGACTGAAAACTACGGCTTTGCAACGGCCATGCAGATGCTGGATTCCCACAACCCGCCGACTGCAATCCTGGTATCGTCAATCATCTCGGCGATTGGCGCACGGCGTGCGCTTCATGATCTGGGCATCGTGCCTGGAAAGGATGTTTCCATCGTGATCCATGATGACGACCTATCCTATTTCCGGAATGAAGGGGACATTCCGATCTTCACCGCCACGCGGTCCTCGGTGCGGAAAGCCGGGCGTCTATGCGCCGATATCCTCCTTGACACGATCCGCGGTGGGAAGAAGCGGTGCCCGAATGTCCTGCTTGAGGCGGACCTGACTGTGGGGCAGTCGACCGGTCCGGCACCGGCAATGCGTCATCTGCTTGACCGTGAGCGAACAGAACCCTAATCCGGTCCGAAGAAACTGTCTTAGCTCCAAGGGGCAATCAGGACATCTACGCCATACCGAACCAGCGGGATGGACTATCGCTCGTGTTTGTTGTGGGCGGAACGAATACGGGTGTAGTCCCGCGGAGGGGTGCGTACCCCTGGATGATTCCACTCGGAAATCACGAAACCCTCCCCACTTCCAGTCCGAAGTGCAACACCGGCCATTTTCCCCGCCGGGGCGGGTCGCGTCCGTCCGGGGGCGGGGAGGGATTGGCCCGACCGGAGCCCGGACGGACGCGACGGCGGAATCCTGTCCACCCCCTTCCGGCGCGGCCATACGCGCCGGCGGGAGGCGGGCGGGCCGCGTCAGGGAGGGCGGGCCCGGCGGAACACCCCGTCGGGGGTCCGGTAGCCGGGCACCTTTCGCGGACGCGCGTCCGTGCGGTCCTGCACCCCCTTCACCCCATCGTCGCCGACCGCGCGGAGGTCCGTCCCCTTCGGCAGGTACTGCCGGACCAGCCCGTTCGTGTGCCCGGTCGGCCCCCGCTCCCGGGAGTGCTGGGGGGTGGCGAAAAAGAATCCGGCGCCGAGCGCTTTGGCCACGCCGGCGTGGCCCGCGAACTCCATGCCGTTGTCCGCCGTGACCGTGTGGACGGGGGTGTCGGAGCCCGGCGGCATCGCCGGCATCGCGGCGGAGACCTCGGCCGAGGTGCGCCAGCCAGCCCTCCGTGAATACGTGTATTCCGGGGCCCGGTCCACGAGCGGGACCACCGCGCCGCTGTGGCCCTTCCCTATGATCGTGTCCGCCTCCCGGTCGCCCACACGCTCCCTGCTCTCCACCTCCGCAGGCCGCCCGGAGATGTCCACCCGGCCCGGGATGCGGCCCCGGCCCGAGTGCCGCCCGCCACGCCGGTTGGGCTTCCTTCCGCGGCGGCGCAGCAGCGGGAACAGTTCCCCGCCCGCCTTCCTGCCGGCCCTCAGATACCCGGATGTCCACTGGCGACCCACCGCCCAGCCGCACTCCAGACGCAGCCGCCCCGATATCCGCTCCGGACTCCAGCCCTCGGCCAGAAGCCCCTCGACATGCGCCCAGCGCTCCGCCGTCATCTTCCTCGGGACCCTGGACGCCCCGCCGCGGCGGGCCTCCGCCCTCCCCCGCCCCTCGCCCGGGCTGTAGCCTCCGTCGCCACCGTTCCGCTGGATCTCCCGGAAAACCGTCGAACGGTGGCGGCCCAGCTGCCGCGCGACGGCCCCTTCCGAAAGCCCGCTTCCAACCAGCGCGTGGATCCGGCATCTTTCCCCATGGGTCAGGTGGCGCTGGCCCTCGGGCATGGCAGTCTCCCCTGTTCCGTCACAGGGACTGTCGCCGCTTCCCGGCCGATCCGCAACATCATGCGGCAGCGGAACCGGTCACCACCGCCAATGGTGTCGCACTTCAGGGTGGAATGGGGCCCAGTTGACTCTGCTACTCATCGAAGTGAATGGGCATTGAAGTCCCCTTGCCGGGACCGGTATGCCCACAGTTCATTGAGGACCGAAATTCCTAAGAGCTGCAATCAGGCTGTCGTCGTCGGCACGGAATGCAGTTGAAATGCATATGAATGGTAACTGCGACCATATCACTATCCCCGGTCGTTGCCGCCAATTTCCAAAACAGTTAGACGCTGCCAGACCAGAAATACGAGGCAACCGATGGCGGCACAGCAGTTCGTTTATCACATGGATGGCGTTTTGCGGATGTCCGGACACGCCGGTGCCGCCCCGGGGTCAGGACCGGTGGTTCATCCGCCGGGCGGGCCAGCGATGCAGGTCACGCGGGCCGTCGACGTCATGGCGGACGGTCGCCTCACGGGTCCCGGTGCGCCCGTGGCCCCTGTCCACGTCATCGGAACGCCGCGTCCTTTCCGCGCTCTCCGGGTCCGCCAGATGGATGCGCGCGTCATCATGAGGCGTCTCCCGGCTGCCCCTGAGGGCGGGGAGGCGGTCGCCTCCGACCTCGGTGGTCCGCATCGCCGTGATCCCGTCCACCCTGACCTGGCCGGGCGTCAGGCGGGCGCCGGTGGCGAAGGCGTTGACGGCATGCAGGGGCGAGCGGTCCGAGGCGTCCCCGAAGGACCACTTGATCGCCTTTGACCCCGAGACGCCGCTCGCCTATGTCATCAGGGATGAGCTGAAGCTCAATGGCACAAAGCTGGGATGCGGTTTGGAGCAATGCGGTGCCTGTGCAGTCCTGATCGACGGAAAGACAGAGCTGAGCTGCGTTTCCCCTGCCGCAAATTTTGAGGGCCGCGATATCGTCACCGTTGAAGGGCTGTCCGCCACCGAAACGGGGAAGCGGGTGCAGGCCGCGTTCATTCAGGCAAGCGCCGCGCAATGCGGATACTGCACCGCCGGTCTCGTAGTGGCGGTCACCGGACTGCTGGGTCGGAAGGGCCGACCCGATCCAGACGAGACGAAAGCGGTGCTCAACCCGCATCTCTGCCGCCGCGGGTCGCACCCCAGCGTGCTGAGGGCAGTCAAAATCGCCAGTGGCGGAACATGGGCATCGAAACCTATCCACTTGTGTCCGACTGGCTTGCACTGTCCGACGGCAGGCTCTTGGTTCGGACGGGCAAGGTCGATATCGGACAGCGGATATCCACTGCTCTCGCAGGAATCGTTCAACAGGAATTGGCGCTTGCGCCCGAACTGATCAAGGTTCCGGCGGTGCGTATCGGAGACGCCCCTGACGAGGGAATGACTTCCGCCTCGAACTCTGTCGAGCAATCCGGCCATGCGCTTCGCTTGGCCGCAGCGTCGCTCCGGGCACGCCTCGTTGCATTGGCGGCGGAACGCACGGGATCCGAGCGGGAAGGATGGTCGGTTAAAGACGGCAAGCTCTTTGGTCCGGACGTCAATCGGCCCATGCCACTTCTGGATCTGGCAGGCGAGATCGACCTCGCCTTTTCAATATCCGAGGACGCGCCGTTGCTGGCCGTTGCCGATTCGGCCGCCCTGCCAATGCGCGGTCTAAGCGATCTCGTGAAAGGGAATTCCGGTTCATTCACGATCTCGATCTCCCAGGAATGCTCCATGCCCGCGTCGTGCGGCCGCCGCACTCCAAGGCGCGGCTCCGGGCGGTTGACGACGACGTCTCGGAACGACTCAAATCGGAAGGGATGCGGTTGGTCCGTGACGGCAGCTTCCTGGCCGTGGCTGGAGTACGGGAGTGGCTGACCGCGCGCGCCGCCCAACGATTGGCGAATGGCTGCGACTGGGATTTGGGCAAGGGTCTCGACGAAACCGACGTCTTCGACAAGCTTCGGCAAGGCAACGCGATCCGCCTGACCGTGGAAGACGGCGTTCCGAGGGCGGGCTCTCCGATCCCGCCACCACTTGCCCATCCTAGCCACGCGGCTCGATACGAGCGGCCATTTACCATGCATGGGGCGCTTGTGCCTTCGGCAGCCATGGCGTTGTGGGATGGTCACCGACTCGAGATAACGACGCATAGCCAAGGCATCTACGTGTTGCGCGAGAGCATCGCGGAAAGCTTGGGGCTCGCCTCCAGCCTTGTGCAACTCACCTTCATGACCGGGTCCGGCTGCTACGGGCACAACGCCGCCGACGATGCAGCGTTCGAGGCTGCGCTAGTCGCCATGGCGGTGCCGGAAACGCCGGTCATGCTGAAATGGAGCCGCGAGGACGAACAGGCCTGGGAGCCGTTTGGCCCCGCCGGCTCCGTCGAACTTGCCGCGTCCGTGGCCGCCGACGGACGACTGCTCGCCTTCTCGGCTGAAGCGATCGGCGGCACCTTTCGTGGCAGGCCGCGCGCTGGGCCGAACCGTGCCGGCCCCGCCAAGCTCCTGGCCAACCATTTCCGTGAGACACCCGTCAGCCCCCGGCCCGCAACGCCTAATCTCAACCGTCAGGTCGGGCTTCACAGGAACCTAGATCCTGTATATGAGATTGCGGAGACACGCTACGTCAAGAACCTCGTACCGGAATTGCCGCTTCGCACGTCTGCGTTGCGGTGCTTGGGTGCGGCCCTGAACGTGTTCGCCATCGAGAGTTTCGTCGACGAAATTGCCCGCTCCCGAAGTCTGGATCCCCTTGCCTTTCGTAAGGCGCATCTCTCGGACCCGCGCGCACTGGCAGTACTTGACCGTCTCGAATCCCGGATGGCAGACAATCCTGCACCGAGCGGCTTGGGGCGCGGCATCGCCTACGGTCAGTACAAGAACGCAATGACTCGAGTCGGGATTGTCGTCGACCGTGAAGTCGGAGATACGGCCGGGATCAGCTTGCGAGACGTCTTTCTGCTCGCGGACGCTGGCCGGATCGTCGACCGGGACGGGCTCGCCGCCCAGCTTGAGGGCGGAGCAATGCAAGCCGCAAACTGGGCGTTGCACGAGAAGGTCGTTTGGGACCGAAGCGGCGTTATTTCACGCGACTGGGACAGCTATCCCGTGCTACGCTTCTCTGACGTCCCAAAGTACGACGTGGTTCTACTCCACCAGCCCGACGCAAGGTCGCTCGGCGCCGGAGAGGCATCATCAGGCCCAATGCTTGCCGCCATCGCAAACACCGTTTTCGACGCAACCGGTCTGCGCCTTCGCCGACTTCCCTTCTCTCCGGAGGCACTTACCGCTGCGGCTCTCGCGAGCTAGGGTCTCCAACAGCTCCAGAAGTCAAGAACGGATTCCTGCAATTGAGCGGCTGTGACACCCGAACCTGACAATTCCGTCCTGGCACCGGTCACACGCCCGGCCCGGGTTCCCCGGAGGCCCCGTCGGGCCGCCCGGGTGTTCGGCTGTTCGCTGCCCTCCCGCGCTCAGGTTTCCGACAGGACGGCGCTCTCCGGCACCAGCCCGGTGGTGGCGAACCGCAACGGCGCGAGCGGAGCGTGACTCCGCCGCCGGGCGACAGCTCCACGTCCCCGCCCGTGACCGCACCGCCGATGAGGCCGCGCCTGCGGCGCCAGCTCCGGGACGTCTTCACCGGCACGCCCCGCGTCTGGCGGAAGCTGGCCTGCGAGCCGTCCCAGCGCCCGAACGCCGTCATGGACAGTCCTCCGGTCACGTTGAACCGACCGGGGAACCCTCCCGCACTCCGGCGGCGCGGATCAAGGCGAATGCGCTACGTTGCGCTTTAGTCGCTTACGGAGCAGGCGGATTTACGCTGCCGTCCGGTTGCGGTCGTCACCGGCTTCTTGCCATGGCCTGACCACGCCGCGTTTCCGAGAAAGCGAACCTAGTATCCCGCCAGTGTTGAATTGATGCCTGTCCGCTTGCCATGTTCCCCTTGATACCTTATACCTGCCACACCAACAACCAACAGACCCTCAGGATCGGGCGGATGTCCGCCGGCGGTTCCGGGGGCATCATGAGGCGGCAGGCCATGGGAACGGGTGGCAGGAAGATATATCACGTACGGCTGGACGACGGGGAGCGGTCGCTCCTGCAGGGGATCGTCGACGGTGGAAAGGGGTCGGTGACGCGACGCCGGCGGGCGCACATCCTGCTTCTGGCGGACGCCAACCGCGACGGCGGCGGACGCGGGGACGCCGACATCGCGGACATCCTCGGGGCCGGGACGGCGACGGTGGAGCGGGCCCGCAGGAAGTTCGTGCTGGAGGGCCTTGAGGCGGCGCTGGAGAGGAAGGAGCAGGCCAACAGGAAGAAGCCCCGGTTGGACGGCGAGGGCCAGGCGAAACTGGCGATGCTGGCCTGCTCCGATCCGCCGGAGGGGCACGCGCGCTGGACGATGCAGCTGCTCGCCGACAGGCTCGTCGAGCTGGAGGTCGTCGGCAGCATCTCCGACGAGACGGTCCGGCAGGGGTTAAAAAAAACGACATCAAGCCGTGGCGGAGCGAATGCTGGTGCATCCCGCCGAAGGAAAGCGCCGATTTCGTCTGCGCCATGGAGGACGTCCCGAGACCTACAGCCGGGAGTACGACGACGGCACCGTGCTCGTCTGCATGGACGAGACCTCGAAGCAGCAGACGAAGGAGACGCGGATGCCGCTTCCGACGCGGCCCGGCCAGCCCGCCGCGTACGATTTCGAGTACGAACGCAACGGAACGGCGAACCTGTTCATGGTGTACGCGCCGCTGGAGGCATGGCGCCACGTGAAGGTCACCGACCGGCGCACGAAGCGGGACTTCGCAGGGTTGCTCGCCGACATGGCCGACGTCCATTTCCCCGACCGGAGAATCGTCCTGGTGATGGACAACCTCAACACCCACAGGCTGTCGACCCTGTACGAGACGTTCGAGCCGGCGGAGGCGTCGCGGCTCGCCGACCGCTTCGAGGTCCACCACACGCCGAAGCACGGCAGCTGGCTGAACATGGCGGAGATCGAGATAAACGTCCTGTCCCGGCAGTGCCCCGCCAGGCGCATTCCCGACCGCGAGGCGATGGTGCGGGAGGTCGACGCATGGCAGGCGCACCGGAACTCGTCGTCGAAACCGGTGGACTGGCGTTTCAGGACCGGGGACGCCCGGATAAAGCTCAGATCCCTCTACCCATCAACACAATGATGGTGGGATACTAGTGACGGCCCCGCCCCGACAGCGGCGGCGCCCTCGGCGCTACCCTAGTGCGTCGAGCCGCCGCGCCTGTCGCGCAACCAGGCGGTCGACGTCCTCCCTAGCTTCCGCGGAAAGGCCCCGGCCGGGACGGCGGATCGTCGACGTTGCGATCACGCCCCGCCTAGCAAGCACATGCTTCCGCGCCGCGAGCCCAATCCCGGGCTGCTGTTCATACCGAACCAGCGGCAGATAGGCGTCAAAGAAGTCCTGGGCTCGCGCCAGATCGCCTTGCGCAGCAAGGGTTGTCACCGTCACCATCATCTCCGGATAGCCGAAGCCGGTCATTGCACCATCGGCGCCGCGCACCAGTTCTTCAGGCAGAAAGATCCCGCCATTACCGCACAGGATAGAAATCCGGCGCTGCCCGCGGCTTTCCGCCTTCCGGATCGCGGTTATTTTCGCTAGGCCCGGCCAGTCTTCGTGCTTGAGCATCACCAGCTCGGGAATGTCCGCAACGATCCGGCCGATGACCTCTGGCGCGACATGGACGCCGGTAGCCAGCGGGAAGTCCTGCAACGCAATCGGCACGCCGTCGCCCAGAACCTGCGCGATGTCGTGATAGTATCCGACAATCTGACTGTCCGTCCTGAGCGTTCCCTGCGGCGCAACCATGATCCCTGCGGCGCCCAGATCCATCGAGGCCTTTCCCAGCTCGCCGATGGCCGCCAGCCCTGGCGCCGAGCATCCCACAATCACTGGCTTGTCTCCGGCACGGGCGATCGCGCGTGCCGCAACCTCACGGGATTCGGCCAGCGTGAGTTTGGGCGCTTCACCCATCATCCCTAGGATGGTGATCCCGTCCGCACCCTTGTCGAGATAGAAGTCGATCGCACGGTCAAGACTGTCGAAGTCGATCGCGCCATCATTGGTGAAAGGCGTCACGGAAATGACAAAAACACCCTTGGCGTCGGATTCAAGAAGTGGCATCGCTGATGTCTCCAATTCGCCCTTACCGCAGGAACAATTCGTTGGGCAGGTTGCTGAATAGCTCTACCGGGCCGCTTTCCCGAATAGCGAATGTCTGGCCTATTCCTGCCATGACGCCTGTTCGCGTGTCCGGAATCATGACGTGCACGAAAAACACCATGCCAGATTCCATGACCAACGGATTCCCGGCGTAGATCATCGGCGGCACGTCCATCCAAGTGGGTCTGAACGTGCAGCCCAGCGCGTAGCCGCACGCAGAAAAGCGTTCAGTGGCGAACCCGGCCGCGTCCAGCACCTTGCGGTGAATTTCGTCAAGCGTGCCAAGCGACGCACCGGGGCGGGCCGCGTCCCTGATCTGGTCAAGCGCATCCGCCGCCACGGTCATCATCCCGGCTTGCCGCGGATCGGATCTGCCTACCGCCACGGTGGATTCTGCACAGACGTGATAACGGCAAAATGATCCGGCCAGTTCGATCAATGCCTGATCGTTCTCTTCGATCCGCCGCGGCCCGCCGATGCCGCGCCCGAATAGCGCGCGCGGTCCGGTGTTGACCAGCGGGCCACCCGCGGGAACCTCGCCTCCTCGCAACATCGCCGTGAGCGCCGCCGCGCTCAACTCGCTTTCCGTGGCGCCCGGAACGGCGGCTTCGACAGCCGCCAGAACCGCCGCATCGGCCAACCTCCCGGCTTCGCGCATCATGGCAAGCTCGGCCTCGGACTTGACCAGCCTTTGGCGGCGCACGATGTCCGACGCATCCTCCAGTCTGCAGAATCCGTCCATCGCAGCCTCGATCAGCCTGCCGTTGGCAGCCGTAAGCCCATAGGTCGCGAACTCGACGCCGACACGCCCGCCGCCCAGGCCAAGCTCTTGCAGGATCGCCCGCAAATCCTCCGCCGGGTTGGCTTCCTCGGCGTTGAGCCAGATTCGGACTTCGTCGTAAAGCGAGGCGGTTTCGGCCTGGCGCTGGTCCGGGCGCCGGGTCAGCAGGACTGTGGGACGCTCGTCGGCGGCGATCACGCCGGCTTGGAAGAAGACATAACCGGACGAGTCGTAGCCGGTGAGATAGTAGTGGCTCTCCTGCGAGAAGACGAGCAGCGCATCGAGCCCCCTGCAGTTCAGTTCCGAACGTGCGGCCGCCAGGCGGGCGGCATGCTCCTGGAGAGGAAAGCGCAGCGACACCGTGCGGCCGGCTGCGGTCATCGCTTCGATTTCCTGAAAGGCCTCTCGGCTCATTGGAGCTCGCAAATGTCACACATGGTGATCAGGTAGATGCGCACCATGTCGAGGTAGTCGGGGATATCGACCCGTTCGTCCGGCATGGTGTTGTAACGGCCGCCTGGTCCGCAGACAACGCCTTCCATTCCTCCATACGCAAACAGGTGTCCGGCATCTGTCCCGTAGTATCCCGGTGGCGTGATCGCGCCCGTGGGCTGCGGTTCTCCTCGGATTGCCTCGTAGGCGTCGTTCAGTGCCGTCACGATCCGTGCGTCCTTCGCCACTTCAAATGCCGGCATGTGGGCATTGCCGCCGGGAGATTCGATCCGGATCTCCGCTTTCAGCCCCGGCCATTCCCTCTCCAGCGAGTCCAGAACCGCGCGGAAGTCTTTCAGCGCGTTCTTCTGCGTCTGCCCGGGGCCAATCCGCCCCGATCCGGTCATTCGCACGAAATCCGCCACCTGCGGTGGTCGCCATTCTTCGAAGCCCCGGCCCAGTGCGCCGTGGATGGTACCAACATGCACCCGGTTGATGCCGCGGTGCTCGTCGCCCGGCGCATCGGAAAAGGTCAGTTCGGTCAAGCGCGGAACCAGGTCACAGGCCGCGCGGATCGCGTCGACCGCCTCTTCCCGTTTCGACATGTGGCGGGTGATGCCGGTCAGCTCGATCGTGAACATGAACGCTTCGGCATGCATGGTCAGCGCCTGCAGGTCCGTGGGTTCGGAATTGATGAAGTAGTCTGCGCGCGTTCCCGCCTGCACTGCCGCGTAGGTGCCGACCCCGCCCTGCAATTCGCCGACGACGTAGGTGAGTATGACGTCGCCCTTCAGCCGTCTGCCGGCTTGGATCAGCGAACGTACCGCGCAGAGCGATGCGGCATCGCCCGCTTTCATGTTCGACACGCCGATTCCGTAGATGAACCTCTCGTCGACGAACCCGCCCCAGGGATCGACCGTCCAGCCCTCGCTTACGGGGTTGGTGTCGAGATGGCCGTTGAACAGGAGGCTCTTGCCGCCACCCGTACCATGCCAAATCCCGATGGCGTTGACTCGGTCGCGCTCGACGGGTTGCATATGGGCCTCGAGCCCCAACTCGGACATGATCTCGACCATGCGCTCGGCCAGCGCACGCTCGCCTTCGGTTCCGGAATGGCTCTTGTGCCGGACCATTTCGGAAAGCGTGCCGAGACAGGCTTGCTCGTCAATGGCACGGGCGAGCGAAAGAGCGTTCGTCATCTTGCGATCTCTGTATCAGGCGGTTTGACTGGGCCGGCGGCGGAACCGCCTTCAGCAAGGCACGGGTATAGGGGCTCCGGTCTGGCACATCGGCGTCGTCTCGGTGAAACGCGTCCATCAGCCTGCCATGCTGCATGACGCAAATCCGGTGCGCAAGCTGGCGGACGAGGTTCAGGTCATGGGTGATGAACAGGCACGCAGTGCCAGTTTGCCGCTGCAGGCTCACCAGGAGCTCGGTGACCGATGCCTGAACCGACACGTCTAGGGAGGCCGTGATCTCGTCGCAGATCACGAGTTCGGGCTCCGCGGCGAATGCCCGGGCGATCGCGACTCGCTGTTTTTCTCCGCCCGACAGCTGGCGCGGCAGCCGGTCGGCGAACTCTCGCGGCAGCCGCACCTGTTCCAGAAGCTTCGCGATACGCTCCGCAAGTTGTTCCGGCGGCACGACGTCGTAGAGTTTCAGGGGGCGCGAGAGGATTTCCCGCACGCGCTGCCGCGGATTGAGCGACGCGTCGGGGTGCTGGAAGACGATCTGAACGGCGCGGCGGTAGGCATGGTCAATCTCAGCCAGCCTTGCGAAGGTTCGGTTGCCGAATCGGACGATGCCGTCGAATTCCTGCAAGCCTGAAAGAACCTTGCCCATGGTGGACTTGCCCGAGCCGGACTCTCCGACCAGTCCGACAAGCTCTCCCTTCCGGACCTCGATGCTGACCTCCTGCGCACCAAGATGGGTGGGTTTCGGGGCCAGAAGCTGCCCGAGAATCGACTGGCGCCCGTATTCGACCGTAATGCCTTCCGCAGACATCAGTGCGGGCGCTTCGGACGGCGGCTCGATGACGCCCAGCCAATGCTTCGGATCGGGGACCGCTCCAAGAAGCGCCTTGGTGTAGCCATTTCGGGGGGTCCGGAACACCTCCGCGCAAGGTCCGCTCTCGACGATCTCGCCAGAGTTGATGACCGATACGGCATCGGCCACGCGGGATACGAGACCTAGGTCATGCGAGATGTAGAGCGCCGAAATCGACGTTTCGTCCTGCAGTTGATTGAAAAGTTCCAAAATCTGCTGCGCTGTGATGATGTCGAGAGCCGTGGTCGGTTCGTCGAAGACGATCAGTTCGGGGTTGCAGGCAAAGGCGGTGGCGATCACCACCCTTTGCTTTTCGCCGCCCGACGCCTCGTGCGGGTAACGGCGCAACATATCCCTTGGTTTCGCGATTCCGGTCCGGGCCAGCGCGGCCTCGCTCTCCTCCAGGGCTTCCTGCAACGTCAGGCCCCGATGGCGGACCAGAACTTCCGAAAGCTGTTCCCCCAGACGCATCGCGGGATTGAGCGAGGTGGAGGGGTCCTGAAAGACCATGCTGATCCGCCGCCCCCTTATTTCCTGGATCTGGCGAAGCGTCCGGTCGCGAAGGCTTTCCCCAGACAGAAGCAGCCTCCCGTCGTTCTCGGCCGCGCTTTCCGGCAGGTACCGCAGGATAGCCCACGCCAAGGAGGATTTTCCGGATCCTGACTCTCCCACCAGGCCGTGTGTCTGGCCATGCGCCACCCGTAGGTTGATGTTCTTTAGGGCGTGGATCGGGCCGGACGGCGTCGCGTAGCTTAGCGAATACCTGGAAACTTCGAGGACGGGCGTGTCCGAACCCGCGCCTCGTGTGTTGTCGCCCGCCATCTCAGCGACTCCGCATTGGGTCGAGGCTGTCGCGCAGCGCATCGCCGAAAAGGTTGAACCCCATGGCCGCCATGGCAATTGCGACGCCGGGCACGGCCACGGTCCAGGCGTTCCGGAACATGAACTGCCGCGCCTCGGCGACCATCAGGCCCCATTCTGTCGAGGGAGGCTGAGCGCCGAGCCCAAGAAAGCCCAGCGTGGCGCCGATCATGATTGCAAAGGCCACGCGTATGGTGGCCTCGACGATGATCGGACCGACCGCATTGGGCAGGACCTCGCGCAGAACGATGTAGTGCGAGGGCTCGCCGCGCGCGACGGCGGCGAGCACGTATTCCCGGGTTCGGATCGACAGCACCGAACTGCGCGCGATCCGCGCCATCCCCGGGGTGAAGGCAATGGCAACTGCCAGCATCGCCTGTCCCATGCCGCCGCCGAGAAAGGTGACGATGAGCAGCGTGAAGAGCAGTTCGGGCACTGCCAGCAAGCCGTCGAGGATGCGCATGATGACGCTGTCGGCCCAGCCGCCCGCGGTGCCTGCGACCACTCCGATCATGCTGCCCGCACCCACCCCCAGAAGCGTAGCGCCAAGGCCAAAGAAGACCGTCGAAGGCGCGCCGTTCAGCAGCCGGGAAAGCAAGTCGCGACCGAACTGATCGGTGCCCAGCCAGTGCGCTGCCGACGGTCCCTGAAGGCGGACGGCGGGATGGAATGCCTGCGGATCGTAGGGCGCCAGCAACGGCCCGAGAGTTGCCGCCCCCATGACCAGCAGCAACAGGCCAAGCGCTGTCATGCCGGGTGCCGTCCGGAACGCCTTAGGCATAGCGCACTCGCGGGTCAAGGATGGCGATCACGATATCGGACAGAAGGTTCGACAGCGCGTAGACCGTGGCGAGAACCAGGGTGATGGCCTGGATTACCGGAAGGTCACGGTTCTCCAACGCGTAGATCAGCAGGCGTCCGAGCCCAGGCCAGGCAAAGATCTCCTCCACGACGATGATTCCGCCCAGGAGATACCCGATATCGAGAGAGATCACCGCCACGGCCGGGGCCAGCGAGTTTGGCAGCGCATGGCGACGGATCACGCGGCGTTCGCGCAACCCTTTCAGCCTTGCCGCGCGGATGTAGTCGCTGGAGAGGACCTCGGACATCTCCGACCGCACTTGACGCGAGATATGTGCCGTCAGTATCAGGCCGAGCGTGGCCGCCGGCAGAACCACGTGCGACGAGAAGCCTCCAAGGCTCTCGCCCAAGGAGACAAATCCGCCTGCCGGGAAGAGCCCCAGTGCCGGGCCTGCAAGGAAGATCAGGAGCAGCGTTGCGGTCACAAATTCTGGCATTGACGCACCGATATAGGAAAAGACGCCGATGACGAGATCGGCCACGGTGCCGCGCTTGATGGCCGCCAGAACGCCCAGCGGGATGGCGATGACCGTGACCGATATCAGTGCCGTCACGGCCAGCGACGCGGAATTCCGGAACGCGTCGCCGACCAAGTCTGCCACCGGCAATGACAGGCGCAGCGATTGGCCGAAATCGCCGCGCAAGATGCCGCTGATCCAGTCGGCATACTGAATGTACCAAGGCCGGTCGAGGCCGAGCCTGCGCTCCATCGCAGCCACGGCCTCGTCCGTGCCGTACTCGCCCAGAATCATCACGGCCGCGTTTCCCGGCAGAATCATCGTGATCGCGAAGACCGCGAAAGTCACGACAAGAAGGACCAAGATTACCGCCAGAAGACGGCGGACAAGGTAGCCTAGCGTCACGTGATCACTCGTCGAGCCAGACGTTTTCCAGATAGAAATACCGGTTGATCGGGTTCAGCGTGTAGCCTCGCACACTTTCCTTGCTGGCCGTCAAGACGTCCTCGTAGAACGCGATGATATAGGGCAGCTCGTCAAGCATGAGTTTCTGGGCCTTTGCATACGCGTCCGCCCGCTCCCTCTCGATCGTGGTCGAACGACCCGCCTGCACTAGGGCGTCGAACTCCTCGTTCATCCAGCCGGTGTCCTCGTAGGAGGCGTTCGAGGTCAGGAGCAGATTGAAGGTCGCGTCCTCGGTCGGCTGCATCCCCCAGTAAGCCATGTAGAATCCACCCTTGCGCCAGACGTTGGCGAGATACGTGTCGTGCGGCATTGTCTCGACATTGATGTCGAAGCCGGCCGGCAAGGCCATCTGCTTGATCGCGATTGCCACCTGCGCCCGGATCGCCGGACGGTTCGAGGCGACGAGATCGAGCTTGAGGCCATCGGGATAGCCGGCCTCGGCCAGAAGCGCCTTCGCCCTTTCTGGATCGTAGCCCTTCTCTGGCGTGTCGATGCGGAACCTGAACTCAGGCGACAGGATATTGTCATATGCAGGCCGGCCAAGCCCTTCAAGCACGAGGTCAACGAGAAGCTGGCGGTCAATTGAGTAGGCCAGGGCCTCACGCACCCGTAGATCGTCGAACGGCTCCTGGTCGAAGCGCATTACCACGTTCACGTAGCGACCCGAGGGCACGCGCAGCGCGACGACTCCAGGCGCGCTGGAAATGCGCTCGTAGTCGGCTTGCTGGACCAGCAACATCACGTCGATGTCGCCGGACAGGAAGTTCGTGGTTTCTGCCGCCAAATCCGGAAACAGATGCATTTCGACAGCATCAAGGTAGGGTTTCCCCTCGATGAAGTAGTCGTCGTTTCGGACCAGCCGGGTTATTCGCGCACTGTCGTAGCTTTCCATCTTGAACGGGCCGGTGCCGTTCACAACGGCGTCGAGCCGCGAAAGATCGCCGGCCAGCGCTTCTTCCGACAAGATTCGTGCATTGGCGTGTGCGGTTGATGTCGGGAAGTCGGCGAAAGGTGTCTTGAGGCTGAACTTCACGGTCAGGTCGTCGACCGCTTCGACGCTGTCGATCATGTTCAGCACTGACGCAGCCGAGGCCGGGATGTCGGGATTCAGTATCGCCTCGTAGGTGGCGACGACGTCCGAGGCCGTGGCCGGCGTGCCATCGTGGAAGGTCACACCGTCGCGAAGGTGGAAGGTGAACTCGGTTGCATCGTCACTGCCTTCCCAGCGCTCGGCCAGATCGGGCATCGGCTGGCTGTCGGGGCCGATCCGTGTCAGGCCCGAATAGGCCATATCGATCACCGGGTATTCCGCCGGCCCGGACAGTGACAGCACGTTCAGCGTCGCGATCCGGGTGGAATGGCTGATCTTGAGTGTTCCGCCCTTCTTCGGATCGTCCTGGGCCGCGCCCAGGCTTGGCGTCGCCAGCGCCAGCGTCATGGCAAGAAGCGCGCTCCGGCGCGGGATACTGCAGAATGACATTTGAGGTTCTCCTTGTTGTTGTCCGGCAACGGGCCGGACGGTTCGATTGTCGTCTCGTCAGCGTACTACCGTCAGGTCGCCCGGCAGTCCGGTCAACACTTCCGGCGCCGCTTCCGTCACAAGTAGGGTGTGGCCGACTCCCATCCCGTAGCCCGTGTCGCCGTCTCCGATCATGACATGGTAGAACAGCGTCATCCCCGGTTCGCAGACAGTCGCGTTTCCTGAGTAGATCATTGGCGGCACATCCATACTGGTTGGAGAGAACGTGCAACCCACCGAATAGCCTGTTGCCCCGTAGCGGTGCCTTTCGTAGCCGCCTTCGTCTAGCCCTCGGGCATGAACGTCGAATATCTCGCCCAGGGTCGTTCCAGGGCGCGCGATTTCCGTCATCCTTTGGAGTGTTTCACGGGCGACATCGTACATCTTGCGCTGTGCCGCTGGGACGTCGCCGAAAAGGATGGTCCATTCCGTCTTGACGTTGTACCGGCGATAGGCGACCGGATACTCCACGAGGATCTGGTCTTGCACCTCGATCCGCCGAGGCTCTGACACGCCGCGCCCGTAAACCGCACGCGGCCCCGAATTGAACAGTGGCGGATTGGGCGGCATGTCCGCACCGTCCCGCAGGATCGACGTCAGGCAGGCCGCCTTGATCTCGCTGTCCAGGACACCAGGGCGCGAAGCCGCGATGACGGCCTCTAGCGACCGGTCGAGAATTTCCGCGGCCTTGCGGGTATATGCGATCTCTCCCGGGGACTTGATCAGCCTAAGCTTGCGGATCAGGTGGTCGTCATCGACCAACGTGCACCAGCCATCCAGGACATGCTGCATACGCCAGAGGTTCCAGCCGGTCAGGCCGTGGGTGTTCAACTCGATGCCGATGCGCCCGCCCTTCAGGTCAAGCTCCTCCAGAACGGACTTCAGGTCCATTGCCGGATTGGCGTCGTCCGCATCCCACCAGATTCGAATGTCCTCGATGGTGCTGGTTCGACGTGCCTGCAGCAGATCCGGGCGCCGGGTCAGCAGGATGATCGGGCGGTCATCCGCTGTCAAGACGGCGCATTGGAAAAAGACATAGCCACCGGTGTCGTAGCCGGTCAGCCAGAAATGGCTTTCCTGAGCGAAGACAAGCATGGCGTCCAGACCTCGGCGCCCAAGCTCGGATCTCAGGCGCGCCTGCCTTGCCATATGTTCCTCCCGCGGGAACGGAGTGGCCGCGCACGGTTCCGTCGACATGTCTTGCGTCTGCATCCTCCTGGTTCGCCGCAAATGCCTTTCAAAAAGCCTATGATATGGTATACCATCCGTCAACCATGTGAATACCGACGCGCAAAATGGGCGTGGCAAACCCGCTCCGCCCCTACGCCATGTTCCGGCGGGGTTCCGCGGCGCATGGGGACAGAACTCATCTGGATCGGATCCGTCCTGCCAAAAAAGGGGCTTGAGACTTGAACTTTCCACCAGATAAGCCCTTTCGGGATCGAACAGGCAGAAGGTCGACAGACTTGAAAGTGCACGACGAAAGGCTTGCACCGAGGGCGTATCAGCAGATCCTTGACCTGATTCTTTCGGGCAAGACACGGCCCGGCGAGCAATTGAATGAACGTCAGCTGGCAGACAGGCTTGGAATGTCCCGCACCCCGGTGCGGGACGCTCTGTTGATGCTGGAGGCGGAGGGTCTGATTGTCCGTCAAGGGCGGATGGGCGTCCAGATCAAGCAAATGCACATCGACGAGTATCTCGACGCGCTGCAGGTCCGCGCCCTGCTGGAGCCAGCGGTCTCGCGCATGGCGGCGGGCAAGGTCGACCACGCGGCACTCGATGAGCTGGAGCGTTCGCTGAACGGCGCGATCGACATGGCGGAAGCAGGCGGCTGTGGCATGGACCGATCCCAGACACGCTGGATCGACGACACCCTGCACAGCCTGATCTCGGATTCCGCTGGCAACGCGCAGCTGTCGGCCATCGTGCGAAACCTGCGCCGAAAGACACAGATTTTCGACCTGAAGTCTCTCCCGGAACGTGCGGTCGTGACCTGCCGGGAACATCTGGACATCATCGCCGCACTTCGCCTTGGCGATGGCGAGAAGACTGCCGCGGCAATGGCGCTGCACCTCGAACAAGTTCGGGCCAGCATCATTGCTCGGCTGAACCGGCGATGAACGATCCTTGCCCGGCCCTGGAAGGCACGGTCATTCCGCCGGACATTGCCTTGGCCGAGCGGTTGTTCGCCGAACTGCGCCGCCAGACGGCGGACACGCGCGGCGTCACCCGCATGTCCTATGGGCCGGGCGAGGAGATCGCTCACGCAATTGTCCGCAGGGAAGCGGAGGCGCTGGGGATCGGGAGCGAGACCGACGCAGCCTGCAACCAGTACATGACCTTGCCGGGTCAGGCCGATGCGCCGGGGATCGTCATCGGCTCGCACCTCGACTCCGTGCCCAAGGGCGGCAATTTCGACGGAGCTGCGGGCGTGCTGATGGGGCTTTCGGTGCTTTCAGGGCTCGTAAACGCAGGCCGGGTGCCGCCCTGGCCGATCACCGTGATGGCGATCCGTGCCGAGGAAAGCGCTTGGTTTTCGGCCTCCTACATCGGAAGCCGCGCGGCTTTCGGCCGGTTGACGGCGCAAGAGCTGGACACGGTGGTGCGTGCGGGCGACGGCGTGACCCTGCGGCAGGCAATCGCAATGGCGGGCGGGCAGGTTGACGACGTCGCCTTGGGCGGCGGACACTTGGCCCCGGAAGACGTGGCGGTGTTCCTGGAGCCGCATATCGAGCAGGGTCCGGTTCTGGCGGCGAAGGGCATCCCGCTCGGGATCGTGACAGATATCAGGGGCAGCCTACGCTTTCGCCGCGCGGTCTGCCATGGAACCTATGCCCATTCGGGAACAACGCCGCGCGGGGTGCGCCGCGACGCCGTGCTTGCCGTTTCCCAGCTGGTCGTGGAGCTTGACCAACTGTGGCGCCGGTTTCAGGCGCAGGGCAAAGACCTCAGCGTCACTTTCGGCGAGGTCGCGACGGACCCCGAAGAGGCCTCGTTCTCCAAGGTTGCCGGCCTTGTGCGGTTCTCGCTTGATATTCGCAGCAATTCCCTCGCCTCACTAGACGAGTTTGCAGTCGAGTTGAAGGCGAAGGCGGCCACCATCCAAAACGACCGAAGCGTCAGGTTCGACTTCGGACCGCACACTTCCACCGTCCCAACCAGAATGCACCCGGCCGTCATCGCCGGGCTGAGACAGTCCGCCAGCGAAGCCCGGCAACCAGCGCTCGACATGCCTTGCGGCGCAGGCCACGACGCCGCCACCTTTGCCGGTCTCGGCGTTCCGACCGGAATGCTGCTTCTTCGCAACCAGAACGGCAGCCACAACCCCGACGAGCACATGGACGTCAACGACTTCAGTGCCGGAGCAGAGGTGCTGATGCGGTTCTGCCTGTCCCCGCCGGACGTCCCCAAATGACCGACTGCGTCATCGTGCAGCCTATCGCCCGTTGCGGAGTGAAGCTTCTGGAAGACGCCGGCCTGTCGGTCTTCGTGGCACCTTCGCCGGAACTGGCGGTCTTCAAGCCCCATCTGTTGACCGCCAGGGCCGTGATTACCCGCAACAGCGGATTCTCTGCCGTGGCCATCGAAGCGGCCCCGAACCTGACAATCATCGCAAGCCATGGAACTGGGACGGACAGCATCGACAAGGGCGCCGCCGAACGGCGCGGCATCCGGGTGGTCAACACGCCCGGATCGAATGCGCAATCGGTTGCTGAACATGCGCTCGCGCTGATGCTGGCTTGTGCACGTCGAGTGCCTGCGGCCGATCGTGCCGTACGTGCCGGCGACTGGTCGTTCCGCGAAAGCGCCCATCCGCGAGAGATAGCCGGGTGCCGTCTGGGTCTCGTCGGCTATGGCCACGTGGCCCGAAAGTTGGCGGCACTTGCAAGGGGGCTGGGCATGACCGTTGCCGTACACTCGAATCATGCCAGCGATGCGGAACTCGCCGCCGACGGGGTTTCGCGCGCCATGGATCTCGACCATCTGCTTGCAACCGCGCGAGTTGTTTCACTGCATGGGTTACCTGGCCGTGCACGTGTTCTGGACGAGACCCTGCTTTCGAAGCTGCGCACGGACGCCATCCTGGTGAACACCGCCCGCGGGGTCCTGATCGACGAGGAGGCTCTGGCCGCAGCCCTGCACGGCGGCCGCATCGCAGCGGCCGGGCTGGACGTTTTCTCCAGCGAGCCATTGCCATGCGGCAGCCCTCTTTTGGATTGCCCCAACGTCGTGTTGACCCCGCACATTGGCGGATCTGGCGTCGAGGCGCGAGACCGGACGGCGATCGAGGTGGCCAGCAGGGTCTTGGAAGGCCTTGGGATAGCTTTGCCCGATTGAGGAACTACGGCATGCAGGAAGATCACGACGAGAATGGTCCGGTGATCCGCCACCTGGGTGACTCGGCCCTGTCCGTCGAGTTTGGTGACCGTATCGATGCCCGACTGGTTTCCCTTGTCCACGCATTTGACGCTGCCCTGAACCGGCTTTGTCTTTCCGGTGTTGTTGAGACCGTGCCGACCTATCGGGCCACCACCGTCTTTCTCGATCCGCTCCGGGCTGACCTCCGCGAAATAGAAGCTGCCGTTCTGCGGCTTGCATCCACCATTGTGGACACCAGGCCTGCCGGGCAGCTCTGGGAGGTTCCGGTGACCTACGGCCAGGACTTCGGAATCGATCTCGAGGATGTGGCGGCGCATGCCGACATGACGCCAAGTGACCTCGTCGAAGTGCACGCTGCGCCGGAATACCTGGTCGCGATGGTGGGCTTTCTGCCCGGTTTCAGCTATCTTTACGGGCTTGACCGGCGCCTTTCGATGCCGCGCCGGTCCGAACCCCGCGCCAAGATTCCCGCTTCTTCCATTTCGATCGGCGGGCAACAAACGGCCATCTGCAGCCT
Source organism: Paracoccaceae bacterium (assembly GCA_965203605.1). Lineage (GTDB taxonomy): Bacteria > Pseudomonadota > Alphaproteobacteria > Rhodobacterales > Rhodobacteraceae > JAPOUP01. The sequence goes on from OZ241902.1 coordinate 3,006,049, forward strand.
AGAAGGGCCAAGCGGATGGGCCGTCATCGGCCGCACCCCGGCCCGCCCTTTTCAGCCTGGAAGAGTGCCCGAGTTCCTTTTCGAACCTGGCGATCGCATCAGGTTTCGGCCAGTTTCCGCGCTTGAGTGGTCTGAACTCGACCGGAACGCGGCGCGCGGCGCGCTGGTTGCGAAGAGAGTCGAGGGATGACCGCGCTCGAGATTGTTCAATGTGGGCCGGGAGTGTCGGTTCAAGATGCAGGACGCTGCGGCTTTCGACGATTCGGCGTGTCGGCTGCAGGAGCGATGGATCGGCGGGCACTGGCGCTAGCCAACACGCTTGCAGGCAATCCGCCGGACACAGCGGCAGTGGAGCTGCCGCTTGCGGGTGCCGAGTTCCGCGTCGTCGGCGGTCCGGTCCTGGTGGCGGCCTATGGCCCCGGAACGACCTTGGCCGTGTCAGGTAAACCCGTTTCGGAACGATCATCGGTGCTGCTGGCCGAGGGCGACACCGTCATGATCGGCCCGCCGCGCAAAGGCGTGTACAGCTATGTGGCCGCGGCAGGGGGAATTCTGACAAGGCCCGTTCTCGGCAGTCGCTCATGCCATCACCGCTCGGGAATCGGCGGGGACGTGCTGTCGCAGGGCGCTCGGCTTCCCTGCATTGGCGGTGCTGACATTGCGCCCTTATCCTTTCCCGCGGACATAGGGTGCGATCGCGGAGATGCAATCAGGATCGTTCCGGGCCCGCAGGCTGACTACTTTGACGAATCGACATGGCTCCGGCTCCTGTCGTCGAGTTACCGGATCAGCCCGCGGTCTGACCGGATGGGTTTGCGTCTTGAAGGCCCCGCTCTTCGGTCTTCAAAGGGGCACGATATCCTGTCCGAAGGCGTGGTTCCGGGAAGCGTTCAGGTGCCCGGCGACGGGAGCCCGATCGTGTTGGGCCGGGATTGCCAGACGACCGGGGGCTACCCGAAGGTCGCGACGGTAATTTCGGCCGATCTGGACCGGCTGGCACAGGTGCCCATTGGCCGGGACGTGCGCTTTCGCAGGGTCTCGACAACGGACGCGATCGATGCCGCGCGCCGCTTGGCTCATTGGCGCAATTCGCTGGAGTTGGCGACAGTACCTGTCCACAACCCACTGCTCGACCTGCTCTCGCACAACCTGATTGGGGGAATGACGGACGGCAGCGACCTCTAACGTGCTTTCGTCGACGAAACCGTCCAGCCTTCCTTTTCCAGACCGTCGCGCAGCGCCCTTGCCATGGCGACGGCCGCCTCGCTGTCCCCGTGAACGCACACCGAATCGATCTCGACCGACAGGCGCTTGCCCGTCACCGATTCCAGCCGGCCCTCCGCCACCATTTCCTTGACGCGGGTCAGTGCGGTCTCAACATCGTGGATGACAGCGCCGTCGATTTCGCGGCTTGTCAGGTTGAAGCTGTCGTCATAGGTCCTGTCGGCATAAATCTCGCGGATCGGACGCAAGCCTGCGCGAGCGCAAGCGCGTTCGGTCGCCGTTCCCGGCATCACCATGAACGCGAGCCCGGTGTCGGCGGCCTTTATGCCTCGGGCAACGGCATCAGCAAGTCCGTCGTCGTCCGCACAGGCGTTTCCGAGTGCACCATGTGTCTTGACATGAGTTCCGGGATGCCCTGCCAGCGACGCCATCGCTTGAAAGGCGCCCACCTGGTAGGCGACGAGCGCCTCGATTTCCTGGGCCGTGATCCCTGCTTGCACACGCCGCCCGAAACCGATCAGATCGCGGTACCCCGGGTGGGCCCCGACCGCGACCCGCCGTTCGCAGGCGTGGCAAATGGTGCGTCGCATCGTTTCGGGGTCGCCGGCATGAAACCCGCAAGCGATGTTGGCCGTCGTGACGATGTCCAGCATTGCCGCATCTTCACCCATCTTCCAGAGTCCGAATCCCTCGCCGAGATCGGAATTGAGATCGATATGCATTGGTCTCCCAGTCCTTTCTGCCAGGCGTGGCACGCTCTGCCGGCGGGTGCATCCAAGGCCATTGCGCCTCGGCGCACCATCGGTATATCAGAAACACCAGAAACAGGATATCTTCATGTCGGACGGTCTTCTACTCTATCTTGGCAACGGCCCGAAATTCCAGTCCGTGTCCAAGCTGGATGATCGGTTCGAAGGCTGGGGACTTTCCGTCAACCGGTGCTGGGCGTTCAATGGCGAATTTCCAGCCAGCCTGGACGGATATGACGGGATCCTTGTTTCTGGCAGCCCCCATGGGGCCTATGAGGACATCCCGTTCATTAACCGGGAGCACGAGTTGATCGAAGCTGCAGCGGAGCGGAAAATCCCGATGCTTGGCATCTGCTTTGGTAGCCAAATCCTAGCCTCGGCCCTTTGCGGGCGCGATCAGGTCTTCCGCCGCGAGTTCTGCGAGATCGGATACAAGGATCTTCTGGTGACAGAGGCCGCGAGGGACGACCCGATTGCCGGTGCGCTCGGCGGAAGCGTGCACATGTTCGTCTGGCACAACGACGAAGTACGCGGCGACCACCCGGACATGACGGTTCTCGCAAGCTCCGACCTGTGCGACAACCAGATCTGGCGCTGGCGAAATGCTCCGGTTTGGGGAATTCAGGGCCATCCCGAGATCACCCGGGAACAGGCCTCCATATGGTTCGAGGAAAACCGGGACCGCATGGAGAAGGATGGCGCCAACGTGGATGTTCTCAAGGATTCTGCAGATGAAGCCACGGAAGCCAAGACGATGCTGAAACGGTTCGTCGATGTCGTTAAGGCGAACGCATGAACCCGCCGCTGATCTACGAGCCTTGGTTCGACCGATCCGAATATGAGGTGCGCCTGACCCGTGTGCAAGCAGAGCTGCAGGCGCGCGGTCTTGACGGGCTGCTTGCCTTCCAGCCCGAAACGGTGACTTGGCTGACCGGATTCTTCACGCGGGGATATAGCTCCTTTCAACTCGCTGTCATTCCGATGGAGGGTCAGCCGACATTGGTTTGCCGCGATGTCGAGGAGTACTATCTCGACGCAACCTCCGTGTTCCCGGGTCGGGCGATGTGGACCGACAGCGACGCCCCCGTTGCCGTTGCCGCCAAGGCGATCCGGGCAAATTTGGGAGCGTCGGCCAAGGCGGGAGTTGAAACCGATGCATGGCCGTTGTCGGTAGCGCGCCATCAGCAATTGAGCGACTGCCTTCCCGGCTACCGGTTCACCGACGAAAGCGGACTCGTGCGCAAGATGCGTCTGAGAAAGTCGGCCGCCGAGATTGCCCTGCAGCGGCGCGCGGGAAGAGCGGCCGAAGCCGGCATGCAGGCGGCAATTGATAGCGCTGGCATTGGCGTCAGTGAGCGCGAAATCGCAGCCGAGGTTTGTGCCGCCATGATCCGGGCGGGCAGCGACTTACCGGGTCCGGGCGTCATGTCATCCGGAGAACGGGCGGTTCACTTGCATGGCGGCTATTCCGATCGCGTTCTCCGGCGCGGCGACGCCGTCCAGATCGAGACGACGCCAAATGTGCGCCACTATCACGCCCGCTTCATGCGCCCCTTTCGCGTTGCGGAAGCCAGTGAAACTGACCACAAGGTGGTCGAGAGCCTGATCGCGATCCAGGATGCGGCGTTGGACGAAGTGCGCCCCGGCGTTCCGGCAGCCGTGCCGGACGCAATCTATCGGGACGGCGTGCTCTCCCAAGGGCTGCGCGAGACCTATACAAACAAGACATTCTATTCGATCGGCCTGCTTCTGCAACCGTCGGGCGGCGAGGCCCTCGAAGCGGCTCCGGGCTCTGACTGGCATTTTGAAACGGGCATGACGTTTCACACCTACGTTCTTGCCCAAGGTTTTGGCATGTCAGAAACCATTGCCATTACCGACACCGGCTACGACCGCCTTACGCGCTTCGCACGACAGCTCTTCACGGTTTAGCGCGGCTTCGCCTCAAGCCGGTGAGACGGGCGATCGGCGTGTTGAAGGGCTCCGGACGCTGTTCCGCCCCTTTCAATGGGACTCTGTTGACTCGACGCTGGCGTAACCGCGCATCGCCGGATTATGCCCGAGGCAGCGAAAGGAACGGATATCCATCCCGGATATTCCGTGAATCCAGCGTGGGCTGACGATCCGGCGGCATGGAATCGGTGATGTGCGTGGCCCTAGCCGTGAATTCCGGACCGATTCGGCCCAGCCCGGCCGGTTCTTGCGGATTGGTCCGCCCATATACATGAAAGAGACATCGAGTTAACAGTGTCCAGTTGAAAGGGCCGAGGCTCCGGGTGTACGCGAAGCCGCATTCGGAGGGCTCTTGGGCAAAACACCCCCAGGCCATTGATTCCACGCCATTCACGGATCCCGGACTTTCAGGGGATTTCACCAGCTGGTAGCCGAGCTGCCGGGCCCGTCGGTCAACGTTGGAGAAGGTGCGGTTCACGCGCCGTCGCCCGTATTCCTCCATGCCCCGCTCCAGGTGTTCCTCCCCCGCGTGACCATCGGGCAGGCGAGGCACGCGAGTGCGCGGGCGGTCGCGGTGACTGCCACCGGCGCGTCCTTCCGGGCGGGGCGGGCGCGGTGCCAGGCGCCGATGAAGGTCTGGCTCCGGCGGGCGGACATGGCCGCCATGGGCGGGGCCTGCGCCACCCTGCCGGCCACCTTTGGCGGGCGGCCCGGCAGGGCCCCGCCGCCGACGGTCCGGATTCCCGGCGCCAGAACCACGGAGTTCCGGGCGATCGCGACACACTGTGACAGGACCGCCACGAACTTCGCGGCGGGGATTTGCCTCGTGGCGGGGGTGTAGCCTTGGATTCTTGTAATGCCCCGGAGGGTTGATCCGCCCGGCACGCGCTGCAGGACCATAGGCCACGAAAATGGAAAGAAAGTGGACAGGAGTCAAAAAATCCTCGGCTAAACCCATCAGGTCACAGCAGCTTGACAAGAATCCTGGGCTGCATCCTCGTGGCGGGCGTGGCGGCGGCATCATGATTGTCCACAGCCCCTATTCCGGCTCCTCAGCCACTCCACGTCAAACACTGCTTATCGTGGGTGTAGGAGACAACCGGACAGGCACGCTTCAAACAAAGTCGAACAGACTCGCCGAGACCGACCATGCCTCGACATTCTGCAAGGTAATGGTATCGCCAGCATCGCCGTAAGCGATAACGGTATCGGTGCCGTTCTGCGTGATCGTCAGGCCCTCAAATCCGCCCTGAACGCCCTCAATCTTTATTTTGTCAACAGAGCCTCTTGCAGAACTCCCCGATCAAGCGATTTTTTTTCGGAAACGGGCGCTTTTTTCTGATCGGGGGCCTGGATATGGAGCCGTCCCTCTGGTATGAGCCGGGTGTCAAAACCACCACATACGGGGAGACGGCTCCATGTCCCTGCGATCATCCATATCAGATGCCTGGCGGCGCTTTCAAGGGGAACTTTTCCCGGCCCTCGCCGGGGAGGTCGGCCCGCTGGGCGTGAGGCACGGCAGGTTCATCGCCGTCCTGGACCTGGTGGAGGTGGAGAGGCACGTCCACTACAGCCACCGGGGTGTCGGCAACCCTCCCGCGGACCGCAGGGCGCTGGCGCGGGCCTTCGTCGCGAAGGCGGTGTGGGACATGCCGACCACGGTGGTGCTGGTCGACCGGCTGCTGTACGACCCGACGCTGCGCAGGCTGTGCGGCTGGTCCCGCGTGTCGGAGGTGCCCAGCGAATCGACCTTCTCCCGCGCCTTCGCGTGGTTCGCGGAGACCCGGCTGCCGGAGCGGATGCACGAGGCGCTGGTCCGCGCCGCGTATGCCGGCTCGGTCGTGGGCCACATATCGCGGGACCCGCCGGCGATCGTCGGGCGGGAGAGGCCGGCGCCGAAGCCGAAGCCGGAGGGGAAACCGAAGCGAAAGCGCGGACGCCCGAAAAAGGGGGAGGAGGTGCCGAAGGAGCGGACCCGGCTGGAGCGGCAGCTGCGGGATGGGATGACCGCCACGGAGATGGCCGACGGGCTGCCGAAAGCCTGCGACACCGGGACGAAACGCAACGCCAAGGGGTACAAAGAAAGCTGGCGGGGGTACAAACTGCATATCGACGCCGCCGACGGTGACGTCCCCATCAGCTGCATCCTGACCTCCGCTTCGCTGCACGACAGCCAGGCCGCCATCCCGCTGTCGAAGATGACGGCGCTGCGGGTGGACCACTGTCACGAACTGATGGACGCGGCATACGACTCCCTGGAGATCGGGTTCCACGCCTACCTGACGGGGCGCGTGGCGATCACCGACACCAACCCGCGCCGCGACGCGGCGCTGGGGGAACGCCTCGGGAAAGAGGCGCTGGCGCAGCGGAAAGCGGGCCACATCCGCCACGACCGGGTGCGCTACCGGCAGCGCTCCAGCGGCGGGCGCGTGAACTCGGCGCTGAAGGACTCCTACGGTGCCCGGCACATCCGCGTCCGGGGGCACGCCAGGGTGGCCTGCCACCTGTTCCTCCGCGTGCTGGCGCTGACCGTGGAACAGCTGATGCGGCTCACGATCTGACACCGTCCGCCAAGGCAGCGCCGGACGCCCCGGACGCCGCCCCGGAGGGGACGGTGCGTCCAGTCATGCGCGGGCGGTGTCCCTGAAGCCACCAACTGCGACATTCCGCCACACTTCGGCCTATGGGAACGCCCCGGGCACCCGCCGGAACCGGTGACGGGACCCTGGCGGAACCGAAAGGCTGGCCGCGGCCGCCCGAACCGCAATAATTGTGCAAGAGGCTCAACAGGAATTCTTACTTTGAAAATCCAGTTATCGCCTTCCCTGCCCCAAGCCCAGGGCGGGTTCTGCACCTCGACCCAACGGCCCGTGCTAAAGTCGGCAATGGTATCCTGGCCATCGCCTGCCCGGAACACAAAGGTGTCATTGCCCTCGCCGCCGTAAAGCGTGTCGTCTCCCTTGCCGCCCTTCAGCGTGTCATTGCCGTCATTGCCGTAAAGCGTGTCGTCTCCCTTGCCGCCTCCCAGCGTGTCATTGCCGTCATTGCCGTAAAGCGTGTCGTCTCCCTTGCCGCCTTTCAGCATATCATCGCCCTGACCGCCAAACAGACGATCATCTCCTTCCCGCCCGAACAGGTAGTCGTTCCCGTCCTCGCCGAAGAGTCGCTCGTTGCTGCCCTTGCCTTTCAGCCGGTCACCGGCCTGGGTTCCACGAATGATCTTGAAGGTCTCGGAAGACATGGCTACTCCTTTCGGTTGAGGCCTCGGAAAAGCGGGAAGGCTGTCCTGATTCCAGAATTCACCCAGTTTTGATTCGGTTGGCCCGATTTCGAGGCGCTATGGCTTCATCAAACGAACCAGCTTCTTGATCTGGTTCAAAGCAGAAGAAACGTAACGAAAGGGTAGTGCATTTGTGAAATGCAAAAAACTCTCTGATTCGATAGCGATTTCGTCATGCTGAACTTTCCCGGCGGACCGCTGCCTCCAATGAACGCCCTGCGTGCGTTCGAAGCTGCGGCGCGCCATCTGAGCTTCGTCCGCGCGGCCCAGGAACTCGGGGTACACCAGCCTACCGTCAGCCGGCACATCGCGGACCTTGAGTATAGGATCGGGGCCCGCCTGTTCGAACGCAGCCGCCGAGCCGTGATCCTCACTCCGGCGGGGGAGGTCTTCCATCATGCTGTCGCCGTGTGCCTGAAACGCCTGGCCGCGGGCGCGGTTGCGGCTTCGAGCCTCACTGAGGACCAGCGGGTGGTCGTCGCCTGCCCTCATGCCACCTCGCACATGTTCGTGATGCCGCGCTTCCAGGCACTGCGCCATGCGCTCGGCGAGAGCGTCTGCCTTCGTATCCTGACGCTTGACTACGACATGCTCAACCGCCTGGGTGAGGACGAGGCCGACCTCGTGTTCACCTACGACGAAGCAGCAGGTGCACCCAAGGACCGGGTGCTGGCATTCAGCGAGGCCGTCACGCCAGTTTGCTCGCCCGATTTCGCCGCGACCCACGCGCAGGTCCTCGCCGGGCCCGTCACCGAATGGGGTGCGTTGCCCTTTCTCAGGCTCGCGCGATCCTCGCGTGGCTGGTTGTCTTGGCATGACTGGTTCGAGTTCGTCGGATATCCCCAACCCGCACCCCGATATGTTGGCATTGAGGACTATGTCTACCTGATAGAAGCAGCCGCAGGCGGGCAGGGCCTTGCGCTCGGCTGGCGGTATTTCATCGACCGTTATCTCGATACAGGGAAGCTGGTGAAGGTCGTCGATGAATTCATCGAGTTCGACCGAAACTGCTTCGCCAGGCTCACAGAACGAGGGCGCCAGCGCCAAGTTGCGCACCGGTGTCTCAATGCCTTCGGCGTCATGCAAAACTGGGGCGCACGTGGCTAAACCCTATCGTACATCGATCAATTCCTCGGCTGAACGCACCCGGGCCAACGCCTATCAATCACACAATCTCAACTCCCGATCCTGTTCCGTGCGAATCACGCGCCCATGCAGATTGACATGCGTCAGGTCTCGACGGAGATGGTCGACGTGCGCCCTCCGGAAGCGCTGGCGACGGCACCGGGCTTCACGCTCTCCACCGGACTTCCCCGACCGCTCCTATGTACTCCAGCCCTACCAGATTGTGAAAGTACTGCGCACCGGCATCGAGAAAGGAAACGACAAGGGCGTGTTCGACAGCAATATCGACGACTTCCTGAGCGCCGCGCCAGTCGCGAGGGTGGGCGCGGACCGGGATCAATGATCTCCGAAGACAGGAGGTTTCGCCCTCTCGAGACCGCGCCGGAATGGAGCGACGGGGTCTTCGACAACTGCGCGGAACTCACGGCGCTTCTGGAGACGCATTCATACCGTTTCGCGAGGACGATGCCCGGCGCACCGCATTCCTATACACTCAAGCGGACGTGGGAGAGCGAGGAGTTGTTTGTCGACGCGCTTCGGAAGATGCGGGCTGTGGAGCGCGTCGAGGAGTTGTTCGGCGGCCGGTGGTACCGTCGTTTCACCGCGAACGGCTACAAATACTGGACGATGGGGGCAAACCTCGACCATATCCTCATCAACAGGGCCATACACGATTTCGGATTGGACCCCTACGCGTCCGTCGCTGACGCCTATGACCTCGGCATCCGCACAAGCAAGGCGGAGGTCGACCACGCGCAACGGCTCTACGATTCGCTCGAGATCTGGCCGGGTACCGACATTCTCGACATCGGCTGCGGTACAGGAACCCTCATCGATTTCCGGTTCGCGGACATTGATCCTGCGCGCTATACTGGCATCGATCCGAGCCGGGGGATGCTGGGCGTCTTCGCGGAAAAACATCCCGAATTCCGCGGCCGCCTGGTGCGGACCGGGTTCAAGGATTACTGGCCGAGGTCAGGGTGCAAATTCGATCTTGCGGTGGCCCTGTTCGGTGCGCCGTCCTATCTCACCGACCCCCGCTTCGTTTCGCAGAAACTCTGGTGGTTTCTCAAGTCTGGTGGAACGGCCGTGCTCATGTATTACCGGGGGAAGCCCGAAGATACCGCCGTCTACCGCCGCCTCGGCATGAAGCCTCGCGCCGCATATGGTGCGCGCGTGAACGATGAATTCTGGACCGTCCGCGAAGACGACGACCCCGACTGGCTCACGGTCGTCGGCTGCAGGCCTTGACGGAATATCTTGTGAATTTCGTATCCTTGATCCTGATCGGATTGATTGCGAATTGCGCTAGCAGTTTGGATGTGCGCCTCGCAGAACATCAGCGATTCTCTTTATCTGCGCGGCAGCGTCTTTTACGACCCTCTGCATTTCCACTCCGGTCTTCAGGCGAATGGGGATTCTAGGTCGTTCATTGAGAATCTTCACGTCTGTGAAGTCCGTATAGATCTTCTGGAAAGCGCCTATGGTTCTGTCTTGGGGTGCCAACCACAAGGGCGAAATTCCATGATCGCGCCAAGTCTTGAAGGGAATGGACAGAGATAGTTCGAATTCATCATGCACACGGAAATAGCGGTTGATATAGTCGAAAGTACCAGAGGACTTATAGCCCTTTGTGTCGGCAATTCCGTCATCCACAAGTTGGGATACGATCGAATTGAGCAATTCTATGTAGTTCATCAATCGGCCGCCATCCCTTGGTCGGTCACCTCGTCGTCCTGCAGCGGCAGGAATGCCTCTGAATCGATTTTGCGCGTCAGCCCTCGAAGCTGGAGAATGTCTCTCTTGGCACCCTCGTCTCCTTTGGAATCGGCGGCAGCCAGCAGTCTCTCCAGAACATGGCTCCAACTCGCGATTGCCATCGTCTTGCGACCGATGTGAACCCAGTTCTCGGCCCCTTCGGTCAACGTGAGTCCCGCCTCGCTTGATCGCGCCTTGAGTTCCCTCCAGACCGAGACCACCCGTTTTTCGGGGACGATGAACAGGAGACCGGAGGGATAGCCTTCCAACAGTTGATCGAGATAGGCCACGGGTTGACTGTCGGTTAGCCCGGCCCAGAATTTGTTTTCGACAAAGATCCGCACACGGCCTTCGCTGTCATGGACCGTCAGGTCCGGCCGGCCTTCTCCTTGCTTCCGCTCGGCCTTTACGTGCCCGAGCTCGAACTCGATATTTGCGTCTCGCAGCATTCGGACAAACGCCCTGAGGATATCCGTATTCGCCCTCAATATGTAGGCCAGCGCTTGCGTTGCGGCGGGCTCTCCTTTCAGCTCATTCAGCGCCCCTCCAAGGACGACATGCGCCAACACGCTCATAAATCTCTCCCCCGATTTGTCCGCCCGGTAGCATTTCGCCGGATGGTGGCCGGTTCGTCCAAGCCGGGCTGCGCCAGCACCATGTCCTGTCCAACCAGACAATATTTCGAGCTGGGCTGCAAGCCCGCCGTCGGTGGTTGGAGGGGTGTTATCCCAAATTCTTGACGTTGGCGTTCCTTATGGGCTCCACTTCCACTCCGAGTTGCGACACTGACCGTTTCCGCTGTGAGAGTACGGTTCAGGCGGAGGAAATGGCTGGAAGAAGGGATTCCCGGCTCCCGGTTGCCGACGACCCAAGCCCGGGACGGCCGCCGGGCACTTGCATGATCGAATGCAGCGGGTCAGTGCCATTGTGGATTGCGGATTGCACTTTGCAATTTCCTTGATACCGCATTATCGGGTCTAGGCCCAGAGCTGGTTCCCGAAACGACAAACCATGCCCACCGCCCGCCAATCCAACGCTTTCTCGCTGGTCGCCGATATCGGCGGCACCAACACTCGAGTGGCACTCGCCGAAGGAACTCGTCTGCTGGTCAGGACTGTGAAACGCTACCAAAACGTGGAGCATTCCAGCCTGGAGGCGGTGCTGCGCCGTTTTCTGCATGATGAGGGCGACGTCGACTGCGCTGGTGCCTGCGTCGCGGTGGCCGGGCCAGTCAACGAAGGCGTGGCCACACTGACCAATGTCAATTGGCGCATCGATACCGGCATGTTGGCCCGCGCTTCCCGTGCGGAAACCGTAGCGCTTCTGAACGATCTTCAGGCACAGGGCCATTCGCTTGGCCGTATCAGGAAGACCGACCTATTCGAAGTCATCAAGGCAGGGAGGCACTGTCCGACCAACACGCGAATGGTGATCGGCATTGGCACCGGCTTCAATATCGCTCCTGTCCATTACGCCGGCACCCGCCACATGGTCCTGCCATCAGAGGCCGGCCATGCCAGCCTGCCAGTCCAGAGCGAAAGAGACATGCGGCTCGTTCGCTTTCTTGAGCAAACACGCAGGTTTCCCGACATCGAGGAAGCCCTGTCAGGCCGCGGGCTGGAAAACATCTATGCATGGCTCGGCCAGGAGGCCGGCGAACCGCAAACCTCCACGTCTACCGACATCATTGCAGGATTCGAAGCCGGCACTGATGTCAGGGCGGCGGAGGCCATGCGGACGTTTACTGGATTGCTCGGTACCGCGGTAGGGAACTTTGCGCTCGATCACCTGCCATATGGCGGCATCTATCTTGCGGGAGGAATCGCAAGGGCCTTCGCTCCGCATCTGGCAAGTCTCGGATTCGACGAAGCCTTCCGTTCCAAAGGACGTTTCACTGACTTCATGGACAGGTTCAGCGTGACAGTCATCAACGACGACTATGCGGCTCTGGTCGGCTGTGCGAGTCACCTTGAGGAAATCGCCCCGTAGCGAAGGCATTTCAACCCCGTCTCACCGACACTGCGCCATTCGACGTGCGTGCCGAAACGCAACTGATGGTCGGGCTCCGAAGCTGCTATACACCGCCCCAAATCGTTTCGGCAGTCCGGACAACCAACTCCAGTTTGCGGCGTTGGTCGTCCTGGCTGATGTCATTGCCTTCCTCTGTCGAGGCAAAACCACATTGCGGCGCTATTCCCAGTTGGTCAATGTCCGCGAATTGGGAAGCTACATCGAATTTGGCCTGGAGATCATCCAACGACTCAAGTTCACCCCGCTTGGTCGTTATGAATCCCGGCAAGACACGCTTCCGTCCTTTTGGCAGCAATCGCAGCGGCTCGAGCCCGCCAGCCCGCTCGGTGTCGTATTCCATAAAGTAGACATCCACGCTGGTTTTGTTGAACACAGCATCCGCCGCAGGGTCATACGCGCCTTCCGCAGCGTATGTGGATCGAAAGTTGCCCCGGCAAAGGTGCATGCCGATCACCAGATCGGCAGGTCTGTCTCGGATCGCCTCGTCCATCATCCAGGCATATCGGTCGATCAGCCAATCCGGATCCTGACCCATCGCATCCCTATCCGCACGGTGCTTTGGATCACACAGATAAGCGAAGAAGATGTCATCCATCTGGAGATACCGGCAACCAGCGTCATAGAAGGCGTGGACCGCCTTTCTGTAAGTGCCCGCAATCTCAGCGAACAGGCAGTCCGGATCCCTGTAATCGGGAGGTGCAATGTCTTCAGGCGCCGTTCGAAAGTGGCAGCACGATGGCCCTGGAATGGAGATTTTCGGCACGACACCTGTATGCTGCGCAACGAACCGGAAGTGGTCAAGCATTGGATGGTCAGAGGGAAAATCCAGACGCCCTGAAATTGCCGGGAACACTGGCGGAAGCCTTATCCCCTCGAACTGCACCCCTTCGTCGCGAACGACAAGGTCGAAGCCGTCCAACATACCCATGAAGTCATAGTGCCAGAACGCCCGCCTCGTCTCGCCGTCGGTCACCGCCTTCAGACCGATATCCTCCTGCATGCGGATGAGATCCGGAATCGCGGAATTCTCCACTTCCAGAAGTTCGCGGGCAGACAGGGTTCCATCCTTGAAGTGCTTCTTTCTTGCTTCCGCAACACTGTCCGGACGTAACAGGCTACCCACGTGGTCGGCGCGAAATGGCGGTGTCGGTTGGCTCATGACCCACTCTCCTATCGAAGTCCTCCCATAGTCGAATCAATGTAACCCTCTTCCGCAGAATTCACCAATGCTGAACCACATTCCATTCTCAACTACAAACGGTGCAACACATTCGGACGGAAATGGGGTCCAGAAGGGCGATGGGCCGAAGAAAGCTGTCGTGACAGGCATGCCTTTCCATGTTGCCAATGTTCGGGATCGGAACCTCGAAGGAACGGGCCGAGGATTGCGTTGCCATGGCGCGCATTGTGGCAGGCGATACAATGAATGATGCAACAGCGATCTGGATACACACCTCGGGCAACTCGCCGCTGGTCTGGGATCAGGCCATGCTGGACGGAGCCCGCGTTTTCGCGGATGCAGGTCAGGCCGTTCTCTGCCCTCCGTTTGTACTGGCGGCTGCGAATACACCTGCGGATGTGGCAGCAGCAATCGCGCAGGTGAATGCCGAGGCGTTGGCTGCAATGGCCTATCTTCAGCTTTATCGCCCAGGCACTCCGGTCGTTTACGGGCAGTACTCCGTATTGATATCAATGCAATCCGGAGCACCCATGGCAGGGACGCCTGAGGTTGCGCAGATCACCACTGCGATTGGTCAGCTTGCACGAAAATATGGAGTGCCGTGGCGCACATCGGCCAACCATGCCTCCTCCAAATCCTTTGACGCCCAGTCCGGGTATGAGGGCGCAACCACCCTCATGACGGCGATGAACGCGAGCGCAAACCTGTTGTTGCATGCTGGCGGTTGGGACGAAGGTGGGTTGGCAATCTGCTATGCCAAGTTTGTCGCTGATGAAGAGCAGAACCAGATGGTGGCCCGTTACGCCGGTGGAATTTCATTGGAGCGTTTTGAGGATGCTTTGGAAGCTGTGCGTCGTGTAGGCCCGGCCGGGCACTACCTCGGGGACGAATTCACGCTAGCGCATTTTCGCGAAGCATTTGCGATGCCGGAAAAGATGGATTTCTCCAGTTTCGAGCAATGGAGTTCGACCGGTGCGCATGACATGTCGGCGCACTGCCGGGACCGTGCCAAAACCATGCTGGCTGATTTCCAAGCGCCTGAAATGGATCTCTCCGTACGCGAAGAGCTGGATGACTATGTCGCACGCCGCAACGACGAGATTAATCCGGCAATCAGCTAATTCAATTCTATCATGGGAAAAGTATGATCCACGGATCGAGATGAACACGATTTGAAAATCGTGTTCATCAGCTTTGTTGCTTATGTGAGCCTATCGCAGGACGACGACACAGCATTGGGCGTGCCGCACAACGCGCGCAGCCGTTGACCCAAGAAAGTAGTCCGACAAACCCGGGCGATGCGACGAAACGATGATGCAATCCGTGCCATGCTGCTTTGCCCAATCAAGGATCGCGTTGGTTGGCCGACCGGTAACAACATGCGTCTCGATGTCGTCAGCTGGCACCGCAGCCTTCAACGATTCGATAAAGTCCGACGTCCCTTTCTGCATTTGCTCTTCCGAAAAGTATGTTCCGATGTAGGACGGAAGCTCTTCCAGAACAGAAACGACCGACACTTTGCCGCCAGGGGCCAGAAGACGGTTGGCAACCTCAAGAGCTGCAGCGTTTTCCTCGATATGGTCAGGGGCGATCGGAACGAGAATATGGTTATACATCTGGACCTCCGGGTTATTTCAGGATGCTGGGCAGCCAAGTCGCGATCTGCGGGAAGAAGAAGATCAGCGTCAGACCAACGAACTGGAGAACCACAAACGGGCCAACCGAGTTATAGACATCGCCCATGCTGACATCCTTGGGCAGAACGCCCTTGATCCAGAACAGCACGAACCCAAACGGGGGTGTGAGATAAGCGATCTGAATGTTCACGATGAACAGAGCACCGAACCACAGTTTGTCGATCCCCAACGCGTCGATAATCGGAATGAACAGCGGCGTGCAAAGCAGAATGATTGCCCAGTCATCCATCACCATTCCCAGGATCAGGATGATCAGCATCATCATCAGCAGGATGCCAGTCCTGCCGCCGGGCATGGACAGAACCAGATCGGTCAGAAGGTCCTGGCTGCCCATCGAGTTGAACACGTTGAGGAAGATTGTGGCACCGATCAGGATCCAAAGGCCCATACCGCTGAGTTTCAGGGTCGAGACGAGCGATTCACGCAGGACTTCCCATGTCAGTCGGCCATAAGCGAGGTTGATCAGGAATGCGCCTGCCGCACCGAACGCAGCGGCCTCGGCCGGGGTAGCGATACCGCCCCAGATCACACCCAGAACGATGGCGATCAGGACAGCAAAGGGCCAGATGCTGAAAACAGCGGCCATTTTCTCTTGCGTCGTGAACTTCTCTTCGGCGGGTAGTGCCGGGCCAAGATGCGGTTGAATTCTGCAGCGCACGCCGATGTAGATCACGTAAAACGTGGCGAGCATGAGGCCAGGCAAAACGCCCGCCATGAAGAGGTCACCAATCGAGACCTTGGCGAGCAACCCGTAGAAGATGAATGGAACGCTCGGGGGGATCAGCGCCCCAAGCGCGCCACCCGCGGCGATAGACCCGATAGCGATGGAACGGTCGTACTTATAGCGCATCATAGACGGGTATGCGATCTGACCCATCGTTGTGGTCGCTGGGGGTGTAATGCCGGTGACTGCCGCGAAGACGGTACAAACCTGAACGGTTCCCATGGCCAATCCGCCATGGATGTGTCCGATGAGTTTGTAGACGGCGTCATACGCCGCCTCGGCTATCCCGGAAAAGCGTATGAGTGAGCCCATGAATAGGAACAGGGGCACAGTCACCAGAATTGAACTCCACGGAGTGGAATAAAACGCACTGGGAACCGAGAGAAGTGCGCGGGGTTCGAGAATGATTGCAAACAAGACCGCTGTTCCGCCAAGTCCGAAGGCGACCGGCAGGCCCATGAACATAATGACAAACAGGATTATGAAGTACAGCGCTGTGATAAGTTCAAGGCTCATGTTCTTTTATTTTCCCTACTTTGAGGCTGTTCACGAAGGGCAGTGCAAAGTGGTTCGCCGTCGTTCACAATTTGCAGTAAACGAATCTGCGGATTGTACCGCTGGCCTGTTTGCCAGGCCAGCGGTAGTATTTTTACACGCGACAAAGCGTGTTTTGTGCCAAGGGGTTACTGAGAGGCAGCCTTGTCCGCGAGGAACTGCTTGTAGATCTCGACGCCTTTCGCGTTGCCGTCGGATGCAGCAGCAACCTGAGGCCAAACTTCCGCGATCGATTTCTCACGCATCCGCGCGATTTCCTCGTCGCTGAATTCAATCACTTCGCCACCGCTATCACGCAGGATCTGCAGTGCTTCTTCAACGCCTTCCTGGTGCAAACGGCTGGTTTCGAAGTAGACCTCTTCAAAGACGCCGTCGATCTTTTCACGCTGCCAATCGGTCAACGCGTTCCAGCTTTCGAGGTTAATGAAGATTTCCTGATGCTGAGCCGGGTTCCAGCCAGGCATGATGGCATAGTCGATCACTTCATGGAACGACATGTCATCGATCCCGCCGGTATCCCAGTAGGTGCCTTCGATGGTACCCAGTTTGATCGCGGTATAGATCTCACCACCATTCATCGACACCGGTGCGCCACCCATGGTTGAGTGGAAGATCGCCTGAGGCCCACCGGCCCGCATTTTGCGCCCTTCCAGGTCTTCCAGTTTCTCGACGCGGAACTTGGTGAACATTGCGTTCGGGCCCTGGTTGGTCCAGCCGGCCCAGTGCAGGTTCCGAGCATGTGCGGCCTCTTGCACGATGTCACCGACGCGATAGTCGGGGTTGCCCCACATCACTTCCCATGCTTCTTCGGTGCTGTTGGCGCCCATCGCCATACCAAAAGCCAGCATGCCTTCGGGCATATCGCCACCGTAAACCGATCCCCAACCGGCATAGCCATCGGTGAAACCGGCAGCGGCTGCACCAAAGGCTTCTGCGCCACTTACCAGCGCGCCAGCGGGTTCAACGCGGATTTTCACGGTGCCTTCCGTGGCTTTTTCGACGGCTTCGACCCATGGGATCAAACCGTTATCCCAACCAGCGTCAGTCTGGTCGAAAGCAGGCTGGAATGTCCACTCGGTCACTTCATCCGGCGGGCCATCCTGCGCAATTGCGACGTTTGCTGTCAAAGCAACAGCACCCGCCCACAGTGTTGTTTTCAAAAACCTGTCAGTTTTCATGGTATTTCCTCCTTAACTGTTAGGATTTCTTGATCTTTTTAGGCCTGGAAATTGGGCCCGACGCCGTGAGCGCCTTATTGCGTTTCGCCTTGAGTTTCACCGCGCCCCAATACGGTCTGAACATCTCGGATGAAGTGTTTCAACACGATCAGAAGGACGAAACAGCCACTGAGCGGGATCGCAAATTTGATCGGGTAGATCGGGATCGGGACCGCTGTCGGGGTCCTTTGGTTTAGCTTCAAAGACAACGCGGCCGCGTCGTAGCCTTTCCAGATCAGCGCAACCAGGAAGAGAACCGCAATGGGCACTGTCAGGATGTCCAGAATTGCCTTTTTGCGCTTGCTCGCACTTGCGTAGAACACATCAAGTTTGACGAAACTATCATTTTGCAGGGCATAAACCCCACCGACACAAGCCAGCAGAACCATAGCCGCCTGCAGGGTCGTGCCGATCCACTGGGACGGCTGGTTCAAAACATATCGCATGAACACATCCGATACTCCGAAGGCCATGCAGTAGAGAATCAGCAACCAGCCGATACGGCCCATGACCTCAGATATAATGTGGGTCAGTTTTTCCAGTCCGCGCATCATGATACGGCTCTCCATAGGTACTGTTTGGGGTTTGTCGCCGGGCCCGTATGAATCCGATCGCCGCTACAAAACACAGGGAGGAGTGATTGCAGATGCATAAAAGGCGTCAGCGTTAGGCAACCCACGTTCTTGAAGAGCGTAGAAACGCCAAACTTCTTGCCTGGCTCAGGACATTTGAATGCCCAAGACGCAACACTACTGGTCGCTGCCATCAATATGCCCTCCCCAATTACCGGAGCAGACGCGGTCTCCTCTTCCTCGTCTGCACCCAGTTGCCCGCAGAGCAAACGATATGAATCCAGCCTAAGAAAGATACAGTAGCCGGATTAGATGGATACAGTAACCGGAGGCCCTTTGAGAGTCAACACGGCCAGAGGTTTCAGAAGTTTCCGTCATATCGCAGGCAGACCGCGAGCGACGCGACACTCATGATGCTCACTCTCCAACGGAACGCGCGAACGAGATTCTTGAATCCCGCAATCTGCCTGTGATGAATGTAACCGAACTTGCCCCATTGCTTTCCGCCGCATTCGCAAAGACTTTTCAAGGCGCTTCGATTGAAGCCGGAGCCTCTTGCAGAACTCCCCGATCAGGCGGTTTTTTTCGGAAACGGGCGCTTTTTTCTGACCGGGGGCCTGGATATGGAGCCGTCCCTCTGGTATGGGGCGGGTGTTACAGCCACAACATACGGGGAGACGGCTCCATGTCCCTGCGATCATCCATATCAGATGCCTGGCAGCGGTTCCAGGGGGAACTTCTGCCCTCCCTCGCCGGGGAGGTCGGCCCGCCGGGCGTGAGGCACACCAGATCCGTCGCCGTCCTGGACATGGTGGAGGTGGAAAGGCACGTGCACCACGGCCACCGGGGCGTCGGCAACCCGCCCGCCGACCGCAGGGCGCTGGCGCGGGCCTTCGTCGGGAGGGCGGTGTGGGACATGCCGACCACGGTGGTGCTGGTCGACCGGCTGCTGTACGACCCGACGCTGCGGCGTCCGGTCGGCTGGTCCCGCGTGTCGGAGGTTCCCGGTGAACCGGCGTTCTCCCGCGCCTTCGCCTGGTTCGCGGACACCCGTCTGCCGGAGCGGATGCACGGGGCGCTGGTCCGCTCCGCGTATGCCGGCTCGGTCGTGGGCCACATATCCCGGGACCCGCCGGCGATCGTCGGGCGGGAGAGGCCGGCGCCGAAGCCGAAGCCGCAGGAGCGGCCGAAGCGAAAGCGTGGACGCCCGAAAAAGGGGGAGGAGGTGCCGAAGGAGCCGACCCGGCTGGAGCGGCAGCTGCGGGACGGGATGACCGCCGCGGAGATGGCCGACGGGCTGCCGAAAGCCTGCGACACCGGGACGAAACGCAACGCCAGGGGGTACAAAGAGAGCTGGAGGGGGTACAAACTGCATATCGACGCGGCCGATGGGGACGTACCCATCAGCTGCATCCTGACCTCGGCGTCGCTGCACGACAGCCAGGCCGCGATCCCTCTTTCGAGGATGACGGCGCTGCGGGTGGACCACTGTCACCAGCTCATGGACGCGGCCTGTGACTCGCTGGAGATCGGGTTCCACGCCTACCTGACGGGGCGCGTGGCGATCACCGACACCAACCCGCGCCGCGACGCGGCGCTGAAGGAGCGCCTCGGGAAAGAGGCTCTGGCGCAGCGGAAAGCGGGCCACATCCGCCACGACCGCGTCCGTTACCGGCAGCGCTCCAGCGGCGGGCGCGTGAACTCGGCCCTGAAGGACTCCTGTGGCGCCCGGCATGTCCGCGTCCGTGGGCACGCCAGGGTGGCCTGCCACCTTTTCCTCCGCGTGCCGGCGCTGACGGTGCAGCAGCTGATGCGGCTCACCATCTGACACCGTCCGTTCCGGCAGATCCGTCCGCCGCGGACGCCGCCCCGGAGGGGACGGCGCCGACAGCCATGCGCGGACGGCGCCCGACGGGCCACAGACTGCGGCATTCCGCCACACCTCGGGCCGTGCGGACGCCCCGGGCACCCGCCGGATCCGGCGTCACGACCCTGGCGGAACCGAAAGGCTTGCCGCGGCTGCCCGAACCGCAGTAATTGTGCAAGAAGCTCGCCGCATTTGATTACTGCTTAGAGATCTCCCTGTTGGCTTGGACTGCCATCGCCCGTTGGTCATCAGTCAAGCACAACCCTTGAGCGATCACCTTTAAACACCCCACTTCCATTCCGAAGTGCACCGCCGACCATTCCCGCAGCGGGGGCGGAGCCCGAGCGGAGGGAATGGCCGGAAGGCGGGGATTCCGGCACCCCCCGGAGGCCGTGGATCCAGCCCCGGGACGGCGGTGGTCCCTTCTGCATGAAGGTTATCCGGGCTTTCCGGGCGGCGCAACGCCTCCGCCGGGGCGGGTCGCGACCTCGAAATTCATTCCACCCCCTTCCGGCGCAGCCATCCGCGCGGGTGGGGGCTTCAGGGAGGCGGGCTGTCAATAGGCGGGCCCCGTCGAACACCTCGGCGGGCGTCATGTAGCCCAGCGCCCGGCGCGGACGCGCGTCCGTGCGGTCCTGCACCGCCCTCACCTGCGCGTCGGTGACCGCGCGGAGGTCCGTCCCCTTCGGCAGGTACTGCGGCACCAGCCCGTTGGTGTGCCCGGTCGGGCCCCTCTCCCAGAAGTGCTGGGGGGTGGCGAAATGGCAGGCGGCCCGGCCACGCCGGCGTGGACCGCGAACTCCTTCCCGTTGTCCGCCGTGATCGTGTGGACGGCCGCAGCATGTCCAGCATCGCGGCGCCGACCTCCCGCGAGGTTCTCCGGTCAACCCTCTGTAGCAGAACGAATTTGGACGCCCTGTCCACCTAGGAGACCACCGCCCCGCTGTGGCCCCTGCCGATGATCGTGTCCGCCTCCCGGTCGCCGGTCCGCTCCTTCCTCCCCACCTCCTCCGGCCGTTCGTAAGCGGCTAAAGTAAGGCGTCCGGTCCGGTCCCACCCATCCTTTTTTGGTTTGACAGTATAAGGCATCGCCCGCCAGTGACCGGCCATCGGGGCGAATCACTTCGGGGGCCGCCATGGCGACACGGTCGGGATCGGGGACGGACGGAAGGGCCATCCGGCTTCGCCGGACGCCGCCGGCCCTGCCGACAGGGTCGGGGAGCCGCTCCGGTCGCTGTCCGAGCTGCAGGCGGCCACGATCACGGCCCGGGCGGCCCAGATCGCCCGGCTGGAGCGGGACCTGTACGGTTCGCGCTCGGAAAGGCGCGGGAAAGGGTCCGACGCCCCTCCGGTCAGGACGGCGGGCGGACGGAGGACGGTCACCAGATGGTCCCGGAGCGCGCCCACTGCCGGCTCGCCGCCCTAGAGTTCCGGCACGTGGTCACCCGCTACCGCTACCTCACCGTCAGGATCAGGGGAACCGACCGGCCCGTGTCGGCCCCGGTCCGGAACCATGACTTTGAACGCCGCTTATGGCTTTTTTCCGGATGCCATTTCGACCCCTTGCCTGACTTGCGCATCGGTATGCCCAGGTCATGGCCAGGGCAACGACCGCGAGTGGAGTTGCAGGCTTGGCAGGGTCGGTGATGTGGGTGTCTCCGATGTTGAAGCCTCGGGTCCTGGCATCGGCGAAGAGGCACTCGATACCCCATCTCTTCCGGTAGAGGCGGAGCGCACTCTTGGTCTCCGGGATATTTGTGGCGACCAGAAGCAATTCGCCAACCTTGATCGTTCTTCCCTCAAAGCGCAGGAGGTTTTCGGGTGTGCGGGCCATGCAGGGGAGCCAGCCCTTCCACCGGCCCTTGCGTCGTTTGCGCAGCAGTGCGCGGAGTTGAAGCATCCGTCCACCTTCGGTTTGGATGTGCATGTTTTCGCGTAGCCGAATAGAAAACTGCACATTGTTCTCAATAAGATATGCCATCCAATCAGCGCCAACGAACTCCCGGTCAGCCAGCGGGGCTTCGATTGATGACGCCCCGAATATACGAAGATACCGTTCCATCAGATCAATGCGTTGTGGCGTCGAACTGTTGCCGCGATGGCTCAGAAGCGACCACTTCAGAGTGGAATGGGGATCGGAAAAAGCGTTGAAGGCGGCGGTAGCTGGAGGCATGAAGCGTCTGGCCGAAGAACTGGCTCGCCAGATGACCGAGGTTCACCGTCCGCCCATTTGCGAGACCAACCAGCATAATTGCGAACGTCTCCAATCGCGTCTTGTTCAAATCGAAATGTGGGCGTAGCGTAGTCATCAGAGGGGCGAGGAGGAAGCTGGGCATCTTGAAAATCCTTGTGATTGAGAGTCTTCAATTCGAGTCTTTTTCGCCCCTCGTTTCAAGTAACGTCGTGTATTGTGAAAATTCGCACGAACCGAACCCAATGTTCCAAAACGGGAGACAACGATGAAATTAGTGAAATGCTTGACTGGACTGGCACTGGCCGGCGCTTTGGCCACACCGGCGCTGGCACAGGACCCGACCTTTTTCCGCATCGGCACCGGTGGCGCTGGTGGGACCTACTTCCCCATTGGTGGCACGATCGCGAACGGCATCTCGGCCCCTCCGGGCTCACGTCCGTGTGAAAAAGGCGGTCAGTGCGGCGTTCCGGGTCTGATCGCGATTGCGCAGTCGACCACCGCATCAGTCTTCAACAACGCGGCTGTGCAGAACGGTGAACTTGAGGCCGGTCTGGCCGCAGCTGACGTGACCCGGTCGATGTATCTGGGTGAGGGCAAGTTCGAAGGCAAGCCGCACCCCGACCTGCGCATCGTGGCCAACCTTTTCCCGGAAGACCTTCATCTGGTTCTGCCCGCCGGTCAGACGATCAACGATCTGGGTGATCTGGAAGGCAAGCGCGTCGGCATCGCTCAGGCCGGTTCGGGTACGCAGGTTGCCGTGCTTCAGATGCTGGAAGCCTGGGGTATCAATCGCGACAACATGGATGAGGCCGAACTGAACAACAGCCAAAGCGCCGAGCGTTTGGCTGACGGTCAGTTGGACGCCTATTTCTATGCTGCGGGCTGGCCGGTTGCCGCGATGGTGCAACTGTCCTCGACCAAAGGCATGAACCTGCACTCGTTCAGCGACGAAGATCTGGCCAAGATCAATGAGATCATTCCGGCCTATATCCCGTCGGCCATTCCGGGTGGTGTCTATGAAGGCATCGACGCTGAAACCAAGACCCCTGCGGTCAGCGCATTGCTGGTTGTGTCTTCGGATCTGTCCGAAGATCTGGTCTATCAGCTGACCAAGGCGCTGTGGAACGACAATACCCGCAAGCTGCTGGACAACGGTCACGCCAAAGGCAAGCAAATCACACCGGACACAGCGCTGGACGGTGTCGAGGCGCTGGGTGTTCCGCTGCATCCGGGTGCCGAGAAGTTCTATAAAGAAGCCGGTCTTCTTCAATAATCACACCTAGCTGAAACCTGTCGTCGGTGCCCCTGTCGGGGCACCGCACTCTGGCATTATGCGAGATCGGGGGGCCATCATGTCCGAGACCCAGAAACTTGATGACCACGAACTGACGGCCGAGGAGCTTGGGGCCATCGAAGAACAGTTCGATGAAAGCGCTGCCGTCCGGCAAGTCACGCCCACCGCTGGCAAGGCCCTGCGCGTTGTCGCCCTGATCCTTGCGTTCTACGAATTCTTCACTGCCGGGTTTGGCCTGCCCGCCGACCATTGGCACATGGGCATTTATCTGGCTCTGCTGTTCATTCTGGTCTATGCGACGATCCCGATTGTAGGCGCCAAAAGCCTCTATGCGCTCAAAGTCAGCCGCTTCCGGATCGGCAACATCCCTCTCTATGATCTCGTCTTCATGGCGTTTGGCATCATAGCCGCGCTGTATGTAGGCGTCGCGTGGCGCGGTATCCCGTTTCTGGGGATCGAGGAACAGACGTTCCGTATGGGCAACCCCAACAACTACGACGTGTTCCTTGGCGTCGTCATCATCCTGCTGGTGCTGGATATTGCCCGCCGCACGCTAGGCTGGGTCCTGCCGCTGATCATCTGTGTCTTTATCTCATACGCTCTGCTGGGTCCGTATTTTCCCGGATTGCTGCAGCATCCCGGCGTGAACTTCAAAACCTTCGTCTCGTCGATGTATTTCCCGCAGGAAGGTATCTACGGCGTCACGCTCTGGGTCGTTTCGACTATCGTCTTTCACTTTGTGCTGTTCGGCGTGATCGCCCAGCGCACCGGGCTGGGACAGCTGTTCATCGATAACGCCACCATTCTGGCTGGACGTTACACCGGCGGTCCAGCCAAGGTATCCGTTGTCTCCTCTGCCTTCTTCGGCACCATCTCGGGTTCGTCCGTGGCCAACACCGTTTCTACCGGTGCGCTGACCATTCCGAACATGAAGCGCCTGGGTTATCCGGGTCATTTCGCGGGCGGAGTTGAAGCCGCATCTTCAGCCGGCGGTCAGATCACACCGCCGATCATGGGTGCTGCGGCCTTCATCATGGCCGAGTTCCTTGAGGTCCCCTACACCACCATCGTGATCGCCGCGGTCTTCCCGGCGATCCTGCACTATGTCGGCGTTTTCGCCGTGGTGCACCTGATGGCCCGCAAGCTGAACCTGCAAGGTCTGGCGAAAGAGCGGTTGCCGCAACTCAAGGCCGTCTGGGCCGAAAGCTGGGCCAACATCGTGCCTTTGATCGGCCTGCTGGTCGTGCTGTTTACGGGTTACACGCCGTTCATGTCCGCCTTCTGCGGCATTTCTCTGGCGGTGATCGCGGGCATGTCGCGCATCAAGCAGCCACCAACGCTGATCTACGCAGCTTCCTTTCTGGCCTTCGTCTTATGGAAATTCTCGGATGGCGGTTTCGACCTGACGATGACAGCGATCTTGTGCAGCCTGTCCGTCATCGCGACGCTCAATCCGCAGAAGCGGATCGAAGTGCCCGAGATGCTGCAAGCGGTCGAACTGGGCGTGAAATACTCACTGGCCGTAGGTGCCGCTGCCGCTGCCGTCGGCATCGTGGTCGGCGTGATCAATACCACCGGGATCGGCTTCCGCATCGGTTTCATGGTCACGCAAGGCGCAGGCAATCTGGCGTCAGATATCTACAACATGATCTCGTTCGGCAGCTTCCAGCTGTTTGCTATGGAAGACCTGCAGCTGTTCATCTCTCTGGTCTTTATCGCCATCGTCTGCATCCTGATGGGGGCAGGCATCCCGACCACTGCGCTTTACATCATGCTGGTTTCCGTCGCGCAGCCCGCACTGGCGCAGCTCGGTGTTCCGCCAATCGCGAGCCACCTGTTCGTCCTCTACTATGGTGTCGTGTCGGAAATCACGCCTCCGGTCTGTACGTCGGCCTATGCAGCGGCGGCGATTGCCAACTCGAACCCGTTCCGAACCGGGTTGTCCGCCTTTACCTTGGGATTGGGCAAAGTGATTGCCCCGATGGCTTTTGTCTACGCTCCGGTTCTGTTGTTTGTATCCTCAACCGGGTTCAATCTGTGGGAGTTCACCTATACCGCAACCAGCTGTATCGCCGGTGTTATTGCCCTGTCCGCCGCGGTGGTCGGCTACTGGCTCAAGCCGCTGAATGTGGTGTCGCGTATCCTGATGGCAATCGCCGGGGTGATCTTTGTTGCGCCAAGCCTGACGGCGGATCTGATCGCGCTGGCCATGGCCTCTCCGGTCATCTTCACCCAATTGATAGGACGCAACCGCAGCACTTCCACGGCCTGATCCAATGACACAACACGTGACCTTCATCGGCACAGGGATCGTCGGGATTTGCTGCGCCTTGTCTCCACAAGACCGCGGCATCTCCGTCCTGCTGATCGACAGGGGCGAGCCAGGTCAGGAGACATCGTTCGGCAATGCCAGCGTCGTATCCCCATGGTCGATCATCCCACAAGCGGCTCCGGGTATCTGGAAAACGCTTCCGCAAATGCTGTTGGGCCCCAAAGGCACCTTGTCGGTCCGGCCATCCTTCTGGCCCAGAATGAGCCCATGGGGGATGCGATTTCCAAGCAATTCCGGCGAGAAGACGGTTCGCAAGGTCTCGGATGCGATGGAACTTTTGTGTCGCCGGTCCATTGATCTCTATCGTCGACATCTGCAGGGCACGGGACATGAGGACCTGATCACCGATAGCTATTATGTCCACGCTTTCCGCAACCCAGAACAGGCGAATCTGGACGGGTTTGGATACCTCATCCGAAAGGAAAAGGGTGGTGATCTGGAGCGTGTTGAGGGCGCAGAACTGCAGCGACTGGAACCCGCACTAACGGATTCGTTCAAGGCCGCGCTTGTGATCAAAGGTCAGGCACGCGTGACCTCGCCAGGACGGGTAGGAGCGGTTCCAGCCGAAAAGGCCCGTGCACAAGGCACCGAGATATTACGGACCGAAGTCGCTGGTTTGCACCGGTCCGTGAATGGAGGTTGGGATCTTGTGGCCTCGCAAGAGATATTGCATGCCCACCACGTCATTCTGGCCGCCGGAGTATGGTCCACCGATCTGCTCAAACCCCTTGGGTTGACCGTGCCTCTTGTGGCCGAACGGGGCTATCACGCGGAGTTCCCAACCCCTTCCGCCAGTCTGAACAACTCAGTCATGGACGTCGACGCCAAGATAGTCGCCAGCTCAATGCAGGGGGGGGGGGGAGGGCTGCAGGTCGCCGGCACGGCCGAATTCGCCAGCATCGACGCCCCTGCCGATCCACGTAAGGAGAAAATCCTGACCGAACAGGCCAAAGCCATGGTGCCGGACCTTGATACCTGCCAGACGAAGTTCTGGATGGGGCGACGGCCTTCTTTTCCTGACAGCCTCCAGCGATTGGGCAGCTTGATAGCAAGGGCGGTCCCTACGCCGCATTCGGGCATTCTCATTGCGGGCTGATGATGGCCCAAAACCGGTGAACTGGTGGCAGATCTCGTATCCGACCGCACTCCGAACGTTGATCTGGCCCCGTTTTCGCCAGCCCGGTTTTGAACGTCGATAAGAGCCTCTTGCACAATTACTGCGGTTCGGGCAGCCGCGGCAAGCCTTTCGGTTCCGCCAGGGTCGCGGCACCGGATCCGACGGGTGCCCGGGGCGTCTGCACGGGCCAGGGTGTGGCGGAATGCCGCAGTTGGTGGCCCGACGGGCGCCGTCCGCGCATGGCTGGCCGCGCCGTCCCCTCCGGGGCGGCGTCCGTGGCGGACGGATCTGCCGGAACGGACGGTGTCAGATGGTGAGCCGCATCAGCTGTTCCACCGTCAGGGCCAGCACGCCGAAGAACAGGTGGCAGGCCACCTTGGCGTGCCCACGGACGCGGACGTGCCGGGCACCGTAGGAGTCCTTCAGGGCCGAGTTCACCCGCTCGACGCTGGAGCGCTGCCGGTAACGGACGCGGTCGTGGCGTATGTGGCCCGCTTTCCGCTGCGCCAGCGCCTCTTTCCTGAGGCGCTCCTTCAGCGCCGCGTCGCGTCGCGGGTTGGTGTCGGTGATCGCCACGCGCCCCGTCAGGTAGGCGTGGAACCCGATCTCCAGCGAGTCGTAGGCCGCGTCCATGAGCTCGTAACAGTGGTCCACCCGCAGCGCCGTCATCCTCGAAAGAGGGATCGCGGCCTGGCTGTCGTGCAGCGACGCCGAGGTCAGGATGCAGCTGACGGGGACGTCCCCATCGGCCGCGTCGATATGCAGTTTGTACCCCCTCCAGCTCTCTTTGTACCCCTTGGCGTTGCGTTTCGTCCCGGTGTCGCAGGCTTTCGGCAACTCGGCGGCCATCTCCGCGGCGGTCATCCCGTCCCGCAGCTGCCGCTCCAGCCGGGTCGGCTCCCTCGGCACCTCCTCCCCCTTTTTCGGGCGTCCGCGCTTTCGCTTCGGCCGCTCCTGCGGCTTCGGCTTCGGCGCCGGCCTCTCCCGCCCGACGATCGCCGTGGAGTCCCTGGAGATGTGGCCCACGACCGAGCCGGCATACGCGGAGCGGACCAGCGCCTCGTGCATCCGCTCCGGCAGACGGGTCTCCGCGAACCAGGCGAAGGCGCGGGAGAACGTCGATTCACTGGGAACCTCCGACACGCGGGACCAGCCGCACAGGCGCCGCAGCGTCGGGTCGTACAGCAGCCGGTCGACCAGCACCACCGTGGTCGGCATGTCCCACACCGCCTTCGCGACGAAGGCCCGCGCCAGCGCCCTGCGGTCGGCGGGCGGGTTGCCGACGCCCCGGTGGCTGTAGTGGACGTGCCTTTCCACCTCCACCAGGTCCAGGACGGCGATGAACCTGCCGTGCCTCACGCCCAGCGGGCCGACCTCCCCGGCGAGGGACGGGAAAAGTTCCCCTTGAAACCGCTGCCAGGCATCTGATATGGATGATCGCAGGGACATGGAGCCGTCTCCCCGTATGTTGTGGCTGTAACACCCGCTCCATACCAGAGGGACGGCTCCATATCCAGGCCCCCGATCAGAAAAAAGCGCCCGTTTCCGAAAAAAAACCGCCTGATCGGGGAGTTCTGCAAGAGGCTCGATAAGAAAAGGACCTGAACACCATGCCGATTTACCAGGGTGGCCAAAATATCTGCGGGGCTTCGATCGGAGTCCTGTGCCTTGAAAGCTATTTTCCGAAACCGCCCGGGCACATCAAGAACCCGTCCAGCCTGCCGTTTCCGGTCCTCTATGAAATGATCGACGGGGTCACCGTCCCAACCCTGCTGAACAACCCCACGCCTGAACTGCTGGCTCCCTTTATCGAAGGCGCAAAGCGGCTTGAGGCCGAAGGTGTGCGGGCGATTACTGGAAGCTGCGGTTTTCTGGCGTTGTTCCAAAAGGAACTGGCCGCTGCGGTCACTGTCCCGGTATTTGCCTCCAGCCTGATCCAGGTGCCGCTGGCCTTCCATATGACCGGTGCAACTGCGCCAGTTGGGGTGTTGACAGCCGATGCCTCGGCCCTGACACCGCGCCATTTCGAAGGCGTCGGAGCGGCAAGTATCCCCGTTGCGGTGCAAGGTCTGGAAGACACCAGCGAGTTCGCCGAGGTAATCCTGCGGAACATCCGGACCCGAATGGACACCGATCTGATCGAGGCCGAAGTGTTGGACGCCGCACGGTGCCTGAAACAGAAAGCGCCCGATATTCGGTCGCTGGTGCTGGAATGCACCGATCTGCCGCCATACGCTGCCCGTCTTCAGGAAGAGCTGAAGCTTCCAGTTTTTGACCTGACAACGCTGGCGCAAATGGCCCACTCGGTCGCGACGCGCAGCGCCTATGCCGGTATCATGCCCTGATCCGGTTGATCCGGCTGAAGGATGGGGTTTCGGTCTCAGGTCGTCGAAATGACATGGACCCGGTCCCGAAACTCTGGATACTTCAATCCTTGCAACAGATGACGGTAGCCATGAGAGATTGAAGTGTCCGTCGAACTTGTCCATCCTGATGATCGCGATCTGCCTTGGCGCCATGCTGCAGGTCGGCTTTGGCATCCTTGCCGGTCCACCAATGATGATCCTGCTGGGCACATCAACCGCTGTTCCCATCCTGCTGTCGCTCAACACCATCGTTTCAGCGGTTGCCACCGACCGGCACATACTGAAGACAGAAAAAGAAACTGTCTTCACCGCAATCATTGGCTGCCTTATCGGCGTGGTCGCCGGACTGGCTGTTTATCCGCTTCTGAGCGAGGCCTTTGTTCTGACTCCGACTGCGTGCCTTTTGCTGATCGGCTTGCTGACATCACTGTTCCCGCTTCGCAACGCAATTGGGACAGCGGTCTATGTCACCATTTCCGGGCTGTCCGGATTGGCAACCGTCTGGGCCGCAACGCCCGGTCCCCCTATTGTATTTGGCTTGATCGCAAAGGGCCGCTCGGCCATGGAAACCGCCAAACTGGTTCAACCCACCGCGCTGGTGACCTCTGGTATCGCGTTTCTTCTGCACAACCTGTCAGAGACGCAGGCAATCCCTTTTGGACCCCATCTTTGGGTCTATGTGGCGCTCACGCTTACAGGTAGTCTTTGCGGTCGCACGGTCGGCGCCTACCTGCCACAGTCTTTTGTCACAGCAGCCATTCGAGTCATTTTTCTGATCGCTTGCTGCGTTCTCTTTCATCACGCTTATACAATGGCATAGTTTCGGAGGGCAGATGATGAAACACAAAGATATTCTGGCCAAATTCCCTCGGGCAAGTTTCATGTCCGGTCCAACGCCGCTGGACCGGCTGGACAGACTGTCAGCGGAACTGGGCATCGATCTCTGGCTCAAACGTGATGATCTGACCGGACTGGGACTCGGGGGCAACAAAACCCGACAGCTCGAGTTTTACTTTGGCGATGCGTTTCAGCAAGGCGCCGACACCATTCTGGTCACCGGCGCAGTTCAGTCCAACTTTGTGCGATCTGCGGCAGCCGCTGCGGCCAAATTGGGAATGCAATCCGTTCTGCAGCTGGAAGAACGCGTGCCGGATATGGGCGAAGAGTACTACAGTTCCGGTAATGTCCTCTTGGCAAAGATCCTGGGTGCCGAACATATGAGCTATTCCGAAGGCGAGGACGAAACCGGTGCGGATGCTGCCTTGCACGCACGCGCCGAGGAATTGAAGGCGCAGGGGCGCAAACCCTATGTCATTCATCTGGGATTGAACCATCCACCCTTGGGCGCATTGGGCTATGTCGCCGCCGGGCAGGAATTGAACGATCAAATGCCGGATTTCGATTCGGTTGTCGTCCCATCGGGCAGTGGTGCTACGCATGGCGGGTTGTTGACCGGATTGGTGCTGGAAGAAAGCGCTTCTACAGTGTTTGGCGTCTGTGTGCGTCGGGATCGGGACAAGCAAAGTGCCCGAATGCTTACCGTGCTGCAAAAACTCGCGGATCTGCTCGAGATCGACGCGGCACCGCTGCAGGACAGGATCAACGTTTTGGACGAAGCGCTACTCCCCGGCTATGGCAAACTGAGTCACAAGACCCACGCGGCGCTAGAGAAGATGGCGCGCGCAGAAGGGATTTTTCTTGATCCCGTCTATACTGCAAAAACCTTCTCGGGGCTGCTGCATCTGGTGAATGAAGGCGACATTCGACCCGGGCAAAAAGTTGTCATGATGCACACAGGCGGGTTGCCGGCTCTGTTCGGATACCAAAATGAGTTGGTAAACGGTCTTCGTTGAGGAGCCCCGAGATCACAGCAGTCCAAATCGCTTACCAGCCCGTCATCACCCATTTCCACTGCAATAACCCTGACAGGAAAGAGACTTCAGACATGACCATCACCCGGATCGAGACCGGCCAACGCATGAGCCGGATCGTCAAACACAACGGCGTTGCCTATCTATGCGGCCAAACATCGGACGCACCGAGTGTAACCGATCAGACACGCGATATTCTTGCCAAGGTCGAGGACCTGTTGGCAAAAGCAGGTAGCGACAAAACGCGCATTCTGAAATGCGAAATATGGCTGGCCGACATGGCGGATTTTGCCGAGATGAATGCCGTTTGGGACGCTTGGGTGCCCGAAGGCCACGCGCCCGCACGCGCCTGCGGAGAATCCAGGCTCGCCCGTGATGTTCTGAAAGTCGAAATGATCGTGACGGCGGCCTGCGACTGACGCTGCAGCGAGATCGATCAACACAGACTCGGGTCAAGGGCCAAACGGCAGCTGTGTCGCGGCCCTGCCCACCGGATCTAATTCGTCGGCAAATCTTGTCCATGCGCCAGCACTGATCGCAACCATGCTTTTGGCAATCCCTCGTATTCCGCCCGTGCTGAAGTGACGCCGGGACGCCTGCCCGGTCCCACCTGATACCGTATGCTCGCCGCAACAACCAACAGGCCTTCCGGATCGGGCGGATGTCCGCTGGCGGTTCCGGGGGGGGCACCGGGAGGCGGCAGGCTATGGGCAGAGGTGGAAAGAGAATATATCACGTAAGGCTGGACGACGGCGGGCGAACGCTCCTGCAGCGGACCGTCGATGGCGGAAAGGGGTCGGTGACGCGGCGCCGGCGGGCGCACATCCTCCTTCTGGCTGACGCCAACCGCGACGGGGGCGGACGCGATGACTCCGACATGGCGGATGTCCCCGAGGCCGGGGCCTCGACGGTGGAGCGGGCCCGGAAACGGTTCGGGCTGGACGGCGGGGGCCAGGCGATGCTGGCCTGCTCGGAGCCCCCCGAGGGGCACGCGCGCCGGTCGCCGCGGCTGCCCGGCGACCGGCTCGTGGAGCTGGAGGTCGCCGAAAGCATCCCGGAGGGGACGGTGCGGCAGGGGCTGAAAGAAACGACATCAAACCGTGGAGGGACCAGTGCTGGTGCATCCCGCCGTTATGCCGATATCGGCATAACGGCGGGATGCAATTCAAGCCTTAACAGGGTGAGCCGTTCCCTCAAGTCGCTTAGGAAGTTCTCGAAATAATGAAGCAAATGCGCGTCGCCGAGTTGAAGGCGACCCGTGATCAGGCACGGGCGGATGCAGACCGGGCCAGATGCGCGGTCGAGAGCGCCGGACAGCATCTGACGCCGCAGCACCTTCGGCGACTGGCCGTGTCCGCGCACCAGCAGATGCGTGAAAAGGACGGCGGATTTCGGCGCGGCCATCTGCGGGCCCTGGCGCAGCGAGTCGAGGTCGCCGAGCACGAAGTCCGGATCATGGGCTCGCGCGACGAGTTGATCCGGGTGCTGGCGTTTTTAGATGGCGTGGAATCGGCGGCGAACGACGTTCGCACTTTTGTTCCAAGGTGGCGGAGAAGGAGGGATTCGAACCCCCGGAGGGCGTTAACCCTCAACGGTTTTCAAGACCGCCGCATTCGACCGCTCTGCCACTTCTCCGGCAATTCGGCCAATAGACACATCCATTCGCGGAATTCAAGACAATCGAAGCAACGAAACCTCCGATCTGAATGGAGTCGAATGATCTGGCTACGACTTCACGGACGGAGACTCAAAGTTGACCGACTTGGGTTTATCGATCAACGGCAATGTGGCAGACTGCGCAGGACTCAAACTGATCCGGTGCCTGCCCATGCGCTTCAAACCCATTCCAGTTGCACTGACGATACTTGCAGCGACCGCTCTACCTGTTCTCGCCATCGAGACGAATGCCAGAGCAGCCTATGTCGTCGACCTCAACACCGGTGTGGTCCTGGAGGACAAGAATTCCGATGTGCCACTACCACCGGCGTCGATGTCCAAATTGATGACCCTAAACATGCTGTTCGAAGCATTGAGGGATGGTCGTGTCACGCTTGAGGACCGCTTTAGCGTTTCGGAACGCGCGAGCAGTCTCGGCGGATCAACCATGTTCCTGAACGAACGTGACCGACCCACGGTTGAGGAGTTGATCAAGGGAATCATCGTGCTGTCAGGCAATGACGCCTGCGTCGTGGTCGCCGAAGGGCTCGCGGGCACCGAAGAGGAATTTGCCCGTCAGATGAACCAGCGGGCTGCCATGCTGGGAATGACAAGCGCCACCTTTGTCAATTCCAGCGGCTGGCCTCACCCTGAGCACCGCATCTCAACTCAGGATCTGGCGTTTCTGGCGACTCGGCTCATCACTGAGTTTCCGGAGTACTATGGATATTTCGCAATGCAGGAATATGAATGGGATGGTCGCGCTCCGGAGAACCGATTCAACCGCAACCCACTCCTGAAACTTGGCATTGGTGCGGATGGGCTGAAGACAGGGCATACGGAGGAGTCCGGCTACGGACTCGTGGGATCAGCCAGGAACGGCGACCGCCGAATCGTGTTTGTGCTGGCCGGACTCGGCAGCCAGCGGGAGCGCGCCGAAGTCGCTGAGCAGGTCGTCAACTGGGCATTCCGCCAATTCATCGAGAAAGACGTCGCGGCAATGGGCGAGACAATGGCGGAACTGTCAGTCTGGCTCGGCAAACAATCCACAGTCGCACTCGTCGCACCCGAAGACATCTCGATTCTGCTTCCGGCCATCGGGCTTGGCGAAGTTTCCCTGACATTGGGTTACCAAACACCTGTTCAGGCACCAATAGAAAAGGGGCAGAAACTTGGCGAGTTGGTCGTGAGTATCGAGGGCATTCCGGAAAACAGGATTCCGTTGGTCGCCAGCCAGGATGTGGAAAGAGGAGGTTTCCTTTCCCGCATTGTCACGGCCGCAAGGGTGCTTTTTGATACCGCCCGGAACGCGGCGCTGGAAGCACTCTGAATGGCCTTGGGCAACCTTCACATGATGCCACGCACAAGACCTCCCGCTCATTCGAAGTTGCCGCCGCCCCCATCCCCTGAAGTGGCAGCGAGCGGCGCGCAGGAAGTCCCTGAAGCCCTTCTACAGGCGCACTCCGCGCGAAGTCCGCAAACCATCAAATCCATACGAACTGGCACAACCAGATAATCGGAGAGCAGCTTGGGCCGCTTTATCACGCTTGAAGGAATCGACGGCGCAGGGAAGACGACCCAGGCCAGGTTCCTGGCAGACGCACTTCGTGCGGACGGACACGATGTCGTGCTGACCCGTGAGCCCGGCGGCTCGGAAGGCGCAATGGAAATTCGCCGTCTGGTGTTGGAGGGACCTCCTGATCGGTGGTCCGCCGAAACCGAAATACTCCTGTTCACAGCCGCCCGTCGCGACCACATCGAGCGATTGGTCGAACCGGCTCTTGAAGCCGGAAAAGTCGTGGTCTGTGACCGATTCGCGGACAGCACCAGAGTCTATCAGGGACTGTCACGTGGCGACCTGTCTGAAAAGGTCGACACCCTTCACAGACTGATGATCGGACTCGAGCCTGACCTAACCCTCCTGATCGATATGAATCCATCCACGGGACTCGGACGTGCGACGGAACGTACGGGTGGCGAGGAGCGGTATGAAAAGTTTGGGCTGGAATTTCAGGAACGTCTGCGCCAAGGGTTTCTTGAACTTGCAGCAAGGTTCAGCGACAGGTTCAGAATCGTTGACGGCAACCGTTCACCTGAGACTGTGGCAGTCGACGCGTTGAAACACGCACGGGGAGCGCTGGCATGACCGAAGAGGTTCCAGAGGCCGACCGTGCGCCTGGCGCACCGCACCCTCGCGAGTCACTCAATCTGGTCGGACAGGAAGCGGTGGAACGGGAATTCATCGAAGCGTGCAGCAAAGGTCGACTCCATCACGCCTGGCTGATTTCCGGACCTCGTGGGGTTGGAAAGGCAACGTTGGCCTGGCGCATCGCCCGCTTTCTGCTTACCGCATTTCCCACGGGCGGCGGATTGTTCGGAAAATCCACACCGCCCACCTCCCTCGATTCCGACGGGAACGGTCCCGTCGCGCGTCGCCTCCTCGCGCTTAGTGAGCCACGCCTGTTTCTCCTGCGCCGTCCTTGGGACGAAAAGACGGAAAGACTACGACGGGAGATCACCATCGACGAAGTGCGCAGGCTTAGGTCCTTTTTCGGGCTCTCCGTCGCCGATGGCGGACGTCGGGTGGTCATTGTCGACACAGCAGACGAGATGAACATGAATGCCGCCAACGCACTGCTGAAACTGCTTGAGGAGCCCCCAGCGGACACAGTGATGCTTTTGGTATGTCATCAGCCATCAAGGCTCCTGCCTACCATACGAAGCCGATGCCGGAACCTGCGTTGCCGTTCTCTTGAACCGGATGAGGTCGGTGCGGTCCTGGCTCAAGTGGGAGTTGAGAATGATTTGAACGATCCAGGGCTGGCGGTGCTGTCAGGCGGTTCCCCAGGGGCGGCATTGAGGCTCATCACTCTGGACGGGCTTGGTCTCTATGGTGAATTCATAGGAATCTTCTCAACTGGCACTGATCGGTCGCGGGCGCTTGCCCTGGCCGACAGCATGACTGGAACCGCAAACGCGGAACGGTTTGAACTCGTGCTCGAACTTCTTGGCGTCTTTCTGGCCCGATTGGCAAAGGCCGGAATAACGGAGACCCTGAATGCAGAAGCTGTTCCGGGAGAATCCAATCTCTTCACCCGACTTTGCCCCGACGCACTCGCCAGCCGCCGCTGGGCCTCTCTCCATGGAGAACTCAGTGCACGGGCGCGGCACGGGCATTCCGTCAATCTTGACCCTGCCACTCTGTTGTTGGATATCCTCCTGAAAATCCATGAGGCGGCGACGCAGCCAGCTGCCTGAACCGGTGCCAGCCCCATGTCGCAGTTACCCCAGATCACTGACAGCCATTGCCATCTCGATCATCCGAAACTTCAGGCGGATCGGGACGACGTGATGTCGCGGGCATTGGGTGCCGGAGTTACGAGGGTCGTGACAATCTGTACCAGACTCCGCACCGAACCGCAGGTGCGTGATATCGCCGAGAGCTATCGCTCCGTCCATTATGCCGCCGGAACCCATCCGATGCATGTGGCCGACGAGGGACTGGCAAGCGTAGAGGAACTGGTCGAGTTGGCCTCTCATCCCAAATTTGTTGGAATCGGGGAAACAGGCCTTGATTACCATTACACCACCGAATCGAAGGATATCCAGCAGGAGAGTCTGCGAATCCACATAGAGGCGGCTCGGCGCACCGGATTGCCGCTCATAATTCATGCCCGCGCCGCGGACGACGATATGGCACGCATTCTGACGCAGGAATGTCGCGCCGAAGCCTTCTCTTGTGTCATGCACTGCTTCAGTTCCGGTCGGATGCTTGCCGAGACGGCAATTGATCTCGGATTCTACCTTTCAATGTCCGGCATCGTCGCTTTCCCGAAATCAACGGATCTGCGCAGAATCTTCGCCGCCGCCCCGGTTGACAGGATCCTGGTAGAGACCGACGCGCCTTACCTGGCACCTCCACCCCATCGTGGCCGACGTAACGAGCCTGCCTTTGTGGCCGACACCGCGAGAGCCTGTGCTGAACTGTTCGAATTGAACTACGCCGACTTCGCGGCTCAGACCGAGGCGAACTTCGAGCGGTTGTTTACCAAAGCCATCTCCCGTGAACCGATGGCCTGATGGCAGAGATCAGGTTCACAATCCTTGGATGCGGTTCATCTGGCGGGGTCCCACGGCTCGGCGACAACTGGGGCAATTGCGACCCGCACAATCCAAGGAACTTCCGCCGACGGTGCTCGCTACTCATAGAACGGAGATCAGGGGAAGGCATCACCCGGGTATTGGTCGATACGTCTCCTGACCTTCGATCCCAGCTCCTCGATGTCCACGTAGGGACACTGGATGCCGTGATCTACACCCACGCGCACGCCGACCATGTACACGGAATCGATGACCTTCGCATGGTCGTGTTCAATATGAAACGCCGCTTGCCTGTCTGGGCGGATGAAGCCACCCAATATGAGCTGCTTTCCCGTTTTGGCTACGCTTTCGTGCAGCCCGAAGGTTCGCCTTACCCGCCGATTCTCGAGATGAACACCATCAATGACGAATTTTCCGTCACGGGGACGGGCGGCAGAATCGACATCACGCCTTTCCGCGTGAGGCATGGTTCAATTCACTCGTTGGGATTCCGGGTCGCTGATTTGGCCTATCTCCCGGATGTACAGGAAATGACCGAAGAAGCATGGGATGCGGTGGACAGTCTTGATTGTTGGGTGCTGGACGCACTGCGCCGCAAGCCCCATCCCTCCCACGCCCATCTCGATCGGTCGCTTGGCTGGATCGAACGGGCGGCACCTCGCCGTGCCGTTCTCACCAACATGCATGTCGACATGGATTATGCCGAAGTGACGGCTGATACTCCCGACAATGTCATGCCGGCGTTCGACGGGATGATCATTCGGTATGAGATCTAGCCGACGTCTCCACCTGTCGCAACGGGGTATGTTCCTTGCCAGGGCCTGGGATATGCAGGCAGAAGCGATGAATTGATGCAGGACCTGCTCGACATTGTCCTTCCAGTCTTCCTGGTGATTGGCTTTGGCTACGCGGCGGTCTGGAAGGGACTCCTCAGTGGCGACGCGATCGATTCGCTCATGGGATTCACACAGAACTTTGCGATCCCATGCCTCCTGTTCCGCGCAATCGCATCGATCGACATTGGCGAGACCTTCGACCCCGCTCTCCTGGTAAGCTACTACACAGGCGCTACTGTCGGGTTCATCGCCGGTCTTCTTGGCGCGCGCTTCCTGTTTGGACGGCCGTGGGAAGATTCGGTCGCATTAGGATTTTGCACGCTCTACGCGAATTCAGTACTTCTTGGGCTGCCGATTTCCGAGCGCGCCTATGGCTCCGGGTCACTTGGTCCCAACTACGCCATAGTCGCGCTTCACGCTCCGTTTTGCTATATTCTGGGGTTCACGGCCATGGAGGTCGCCCGTGCGCACGGTGCAGGACTTGGAGGTGCGGCCAAGTCAGTTTTCACATCCCTGACCCGCAATGCGCTGATGATTGGTATTGGGCTTGGTTTCCTGACCAACCTCACCGACCTCCACCTTCCGTCCGCGTTCAGTGAATCCGTCGACTTGATGGCGACGGCCGCGCTCCCTGCAGCTCTGTTCGGGCTTGGCGGCGTCCTCCGTCGCTACCGGCCCGAAGGTGACTCCAAAACGATCGCCTATGTCTGCGTCGTGTCGCTGGCATTGCAGCCAGCGATCGTCTGGCTTGTAGGTTCGGCAACCGGTCTGACCGATGGACAGTTTCGGTCCGCCGTCCTTACGTCGGCGATGGCCCCCGGCGTAAATGCCTATGTCTTCGCAAATATGTACGGCGTTGCCAAACGTGTGGTGGCCTCGTCGGTTCTGCTTGCGACCGCCTTCAGCATTGGCTCGGTCTGGCTATGGCTTGGCCTGCTGCCCTGAAATGCAAAGCGATGCTCCCGGTTCTCACTGAACATGGACGATCGTCCAGAAGCTGTCCCATGCCGCCCGGCGCTGATGGCCTATCCCGGCGACAGACCGCGAAGGCGCTCCGATCGTCTACGCAGCAACTCTACCGTCGTCAGAAGTGCAATGGAGATTATCACCAGAATTGTCGCCACAGCAAGGATTGTCGGAGATATCTGCTCGCGGAGTCCTGTGAACATCTGCCATGGCAACGTCTTCTGACTGGCCGACCCCACAAACAGAACGACCACCACTTCGTCAAACGATGTAATGAACGCGAACAATGCGCCGGAAATCACTCCCGGAAGAATCAATGGCATCTGAACTCTGAAGAACGTGCGGACAGGTCCAGCACCCAGGTTGGCGGCTGCCCGGGTCAGCGAACGGTCAAAGCCCACAAGCGTAGCCGTAACGGTGATGATTACGAACGGAATGCCAAGAACGGCATGCGCAAGCACAACCTTTACGTAACCCACAAACGTCTTGTTCAACCCAAGCGAACCCTCAAGGAAATTGCCAACCTGGCTATAGAAGAAAAACATCCCGGTCGCCGAAATGATCAGAGGTACGATCATCGGCGAGATCAGAATAGCCATGATCGCGCGCCTGAAAGGAACGTGGCTTTGGCTCAGGCCGATGGCCGCGAGCGTTCCAAGGGAAACCGAGATCACCGTTGCGATGGGCGCGATGATCAACGAGTTCCTGAAACTACGCTGCCATTCATAGTTGGTGAAGAAGTCCCTGTAGTGCTTGAGGGAATACCCTTCGGCTTCAAACCTCAGCATTTCCGGAGTGAATGTGAAGAAGTCCTCGGCATTGAAGCTCAAAGGCAGGATCACCAGGATTGGAGCGATCAGGAAGATGAAAATCAGTCCGCAGACCACCCTGTAGGCATAGTGACGCAGCACCTGCCGCGAGGTGAGATAAGGCGGGAGTCCACTCCGATACTGACGGTGGTGAACCCAATGGACAAGCCAGGCGGCAACTGCACCGACAAATAACCCGGCCAAGCCGCCACCCAGACCGCCCGCCATCGTACCCAGTCCCAATCCAATAGCCGCACCTATGGCGGCGGACCGCCTCCGTTGTCTGACTGACTTCACCAAAGCGAACGAGATACAGACGGCGATGGCAGACGTTACGAGAACTGTCAGCACAAAACCAACCGGGCCTTCCGCTCTGGATAATCCAGCAAGCAGACCAGCTATTGCACCCACAAAGCCGACAACCGTCAGTGTGAACGCCAGAGAAACCCGAACGGAACCGTCCCTTGTGTCGTCCATTGTCCTATCCGAGCTTTACGTTGTCGATTCCAACGATTTTGTCGTAGCACCAATACAGAACGAGTACGACCGCCAATAGAATCGCTCCGAGCGCGGCCGCCAATCCCCAATTGAGGCTGAAGGAAATATGATAGGCGATCCGATTGGAGATGAAGACGCCCTTGATGCCGCCAACGATCTCAGGAGTGATGTAGTAGCCAATCGAAAGGATGAACACGAGAATCGACCCTGCACCTATTCCGGGCACCGATTGGGGGAAGTAGACACGCCAGAACGCGGTCCAGTCCGTGGCCCCCAGGGACTTCGCCGCACGCATATACGCCGATGGGATGGTCTGCATCACAGCATACATCGGCAGTATCATGAACGGGAGCAGGATATGCGTCATCGCCACGATAGTGCCAAACTGGTTGTTGATCATCACCAGCCGCCCATCATCCGCCACCAGGCCCAGCCAAACCAGAGTGTCGTTGATAACGCCCTGCTGCTGCAGAAGCACCTTCCAGGCGGAGGTCCGCACCAGCAGGGATGTCCAGAAGGGAAGAAGTACCAGAATGAGGAGCAGGTTCGACTTTCGAAGCGGAAGGTTCGAAAGAAGGTAGGCTACCGGATACCCCAAAACTATGCAGGTGAATGTGATCACAAGCGACATCCAGACGGTGCGCCCGAATAGCTTGATCAGTATTCGCTTGCCTTCAGGCTGCGCCGCCGGGCCGTCTGGCGTAAGCCGCATATCCACGGCATTCAGAAAATATCCGGGCGTGACACGCCGGGAATGAGTCTGGATCGTCTTCCAGATCTCTACGTCCGCCCAACCGTCATGCAGCTCGATGAGCCTGTCCCTGAACGGCGCATCCTCCACGGGATCCCATCTGGCGACCCGTCGACCCGATTTACGGAACATCGAGGACATGCCCGTATGTTCGTAATTCAGCCGAGTGCCGACCTTCGTGTGGTTCTTTGCCCGGACCGCCGCAATCATGTCGCGCACAAGGGCATCGTAGACGGGCTCTTCAGGCAATTCGCCTGTCGAGGCATCCCAATCGCCCAGCGCCCGAACGGTCAGGGGAAGTGTGTCCGCGACCAGGTCATTTTCCACGGAGCGCCATAGCATCTGCCCGATCGGCACAACGAACGTGACAAGGACAAAGGCGAGAAGCGGCGCGATCAACAGCAGCGCACGCGCCTTATGCATTCGAAGTGCCCGGGCCAGCGAACGCTTCAGCGGCGTGCCGTCAGCCGACATCACCGTTTCTATCCGCGTGGCGTCAGACAAGTCAGGAACCTTCCACCAAAATGACGGTACTTTCAGCGCAGCGGCGACGGATCTCCGCCACCTCCTGGTATTCCGGATCATTGTAGGCGGCAAGGGCCGCTTCGTAGCTCGGAAACTCCATCACAACATGCCGACTACCGATGTCTCCCTCGACATTCCTGTGCCTTCCACCGCGAACGAGAAACCGGCCCCCCATCCGCTCGAGAATTGGTGTATCCCGGCGAACGTATTCGGGATAGCCTTCGGCGTCGGTCACATCGATATGGGCAATGATGTAGCCTTTGGGCATAATACCTGGTCCCAGACGGCGGGAACGGGCCGGATGGCCCGTCCCTACGTCAATCATGCATTCACTGTGCCAGCCACGCCTGGAATTTGGCGTCGATGTCGTCGCGGTAGTCTGCCCAGAACTCGTAGTTGTAGAGGATCGTGTTTCTGACGTTGTCAGGATCCGTCGGCATGTGCGGCGCCATGTCAATTCCGAGGTCCGCATGCTTGCCTACGAGGGGTGCCGAGCTTGCCCGAGCCGGGCTGTAGGAGATGTATTTGGCCTGATCGGCAAGACGCTGCGTATCGGTGGCGAACCGGAGGTAGTGAAGGGCGCGTGCCTCCCGCTCCGGGCTGAGCCCCGCCGGAATGATCCAACCGTCAAGGTCGAAGACCTGAGAATCCCACAACATGGCGACAGGCTGCTGCTGCTCCTCAATGAGAGAGAACAGGCGGCCATTGTAGGTCGAGCCCATCACGACTTCACCATCTGCCAGCAGCTGCGGTGTATCAGCGCCTGACGACCACCAGATCACATCATCCTTGATGGTGGCAAGCTTGGCTAGCGCACGGTTCTGTCCCTCTTCCGTAGCAAGAACCTCGTAGAGATCTTCCCTCGCCACGCCATCACAGAGAAGTGCCCATTCCATGTTGTTGATCGGTCTCCGTTCAAGGGAACGTTTGCCCGGATAGGCCTCGCTATCGAAGACATCGCAGACACTTGTGGGAGGCGTGTCCCCGACCATATCTGTACGGTAACCGAAAGTCGTCGAGTAAACGATGTTCGGAACGTAGCATTCGCTTACCATGAATTCGCCGAAGTCCTCGGATGCAGGTGTTCCGTCGGGAGCCGGCTCCAGCATTGTGTCGGGGTCAATGACCATGGCCAATCCTTCATCGCACAGACGGATCGCGTCGGCAGCCACGGTATCGACGACATCCCAGGTGATGTTGTTGGCCTCGTTCATCGCCCTCAGTTTGGCAACAGCCTCGTTGGAGCTGTCATCC
Source organism: Paracoccaceae bacterium (assembly GCA_965203605.1). Lineage (GTDB taxonomy): Bacteria > Pseudomonadota > Alphaproteobacteria > Rhodobacterales > Rhodobacteraceae > JAPOUP01. Next base: position 3,048,551 of record OZ241902.1, read on the forward strand.
GTGATGATCGTCACTCCTGTCATCTCAGTATACGGCTCATGGTACGCCCGGATCTGCGACTTCGTGTAGGCGCCGCCCCAGCTGACGACGGTCAATTCATCGACCATGTCCTCAGCAAACGCCGGGCCTGCGGCGAACGCTGTGCCGACAAGCGCAAGAAGTGTCCTGTTTTGCATTCTGTTCTGCATATTGCGATTCTCCTTTTGATCCCCGTGTCACCGTCCCTCCAGGTCTCGGGGCAAGACCAAAATGAAGGGTGTCTTTGTCAGGCGTCGAGCGCCCGGCAGTCCTGCGGACGCCAACCGATCTCGAGCTTCTGGCCAGGTTGCAGCCGCCGCTGGCCCGGAGCGTTACGGGTCTTGGCGACAAATTCCTCATTTCCGGCCACCTTGAGCCGGGTGCGGAACGTGTCACCCATATAGATGAACTCCATCACTTCGGCCCGCACCGTATGCGCTTCGGCCGGAAGACGGTCCCTATCGAATTCCACCCGTTCGGGACGGATGGAGACCCTTGTACGCGCACCGACACCTGAGACGTTGACCGGAACCGTATCTATGACCTCTCCATCGTCCAATGTCACCTCGGCGGTTTCTCCATCCATCTTCGTGACTGTGCCCATAAGCGTGTTGTTCTCGCCAATGAACTGGGCGACGAAACTGTTCCGAGGACTCTCGTAGAGTTCGTCCGGTGCCGCGACCTGTTGAATCACCCCGTCATTGAATACCGCCACCCGGTCAGACATTGTCAATGCCTCAGTCTGGTCATGGGTCACATAGACCACCGTGATTCCCAACCCATCCACGATATGCTTTATTTCAAACTGCATATGCTCACGCAGCTGCTTGTCCAGCGCCCCGAGAGGCTCATCCATCAGGACCAGTTCCGCTTCGTACACGAGGGCGCGGGCAAGTGCGATCCGTTGCTGCTGTCCTCCAGAAAGCTGCGCGGGGCGACGACCTCCAAATTCGCCCATCTGAACCATGTCGAGGGCGCGCCTTACCTTTCCTTCCCGTTCGGCCCTTGGAATCCTGCGAACCTCAAGCGGAAAGCTGAGATTCTCGGCAACTGTCATATGCGGGAACAGCGCATAGTTCTGGAACACCATCCCAATACCACGCTTATGCGGTGGAATGTTGTTGATGCTCACACCGCCCAGACGAATGTCACCATGGGTAGCGGTCTCAAATCCTGCCAACATCATCAGGCAGGTGGTCTTTCCAGACCCCGATGGTCCCAGCATCGTGAGGAATTCGCCTTTCTGCAAGGACAGGTTCAGGTCCCTTACGACAAGCGTCTCTCCATCATAGCTCTTCTGCACGCGGTCGAATTCCACGAATGCGCCATCTGTACCTGTGGAAGCCAAGCGGTCCCTCCTATCTCCGGCAGTCTCCCGCGCCGATGTCGGGCCCCGTTTCCCAATCCAAACAGAAGTCTGCGCTTCCTGCAAGCGATAGTTTGACCAGGACACTGGAGGACTTCGCCTTATGCTCCTTTGTTTCAGTCCGGGGTCTGGGATTCAAGGCTTCCGACCTTGGAAACCGCCAGCAATCAAATGTGACCAGATGAACCCATCGAACTGACCGGTGGTCTAGAGATCGATTCCGTCGGTCGCCTGCAACATCGCACGTTCGCGCAGGAAAGGATGGTGTTTAAGCGCTTTACGTAGTGTGATCTGCGCCAAAGCCACCCGGCCTTGCCGAAACAGAATCACTGCCTTGCCACTCAGGGCTCCAAAATGCCGCGGCTCACGCGACAGGACCTCCGCTACATCCGCCAATGATGCCTCAAGGTCACCAAGAAGGAAGTGGACTGTCGCCCGCTGGTTCCAGCCCTCCGTGTAGTCAGGCCAACCACCTACAAGTCGATTGAGGTGCAGAATGGCCCCGAGATAGTCGCCGGCCCGGCACCGGACCAACGCCGAATCCAGAACTTCCTGGGCCGCCGCGTCCGGTGCCATGAGCCAAATCCGCCAGATTTCAGAGGAAAGCGCATCAGCCTCGGACTGGCTTCGTGCCTGAGCGAGCCTCGACATCAGCTCCTCGTAACGTTCATTGCTGGCATGGCCAGCGAACGTGGAGAGGCACGTCGCGATTGCCCAGACCGCCACAAGTCCCGGAACCGATCTCATAACCCAAGTTATCCTGCCGACGATATCCATGTCCAGAACCGTCATCCGTATTTCCGTCGACTGGAGATCGGAACCACTGACCATGCTTCGCGCCAACCTGAACGAACGCCAATGAGCGACTGGTTGTGTCGTCAACATCGATACGGTTGCGAACCATGAGGTGAGAGAGGCGTGAGGGGAAACGGACTCACGGCGGGACTCAACGTGCCTTGCCGTTCATTGCTGATGAAGGAGACGCTGGACTGCCTCCTTCCATGCCGCGTAACGCCGGTCCCGGACTTCCATGTCCATGCCCGGTTCAAATCGTCGATCAAGCGCCCATTGCGAGGCGAATCCCGCCTTCCCTGGGTAGAGTCCGGCATACATCCCTGCTAGCCACGCCGCTCCCAGCGCAGTCGTCTCCAATAGCTGCGGCCTGTCTACGGGCGCGTCGAGGATGTCGGAGAGAAACTGCATGGTCCAATCCGAGGCGCTCATCCCTCCATCGACCCGCAGTAGGGATTTTCCGGCACCAACCAAATCAGCTTGCATCGCCTCCATAAGATCCCGTGTCTGGAACCCCACGCTTTCAAGAGCGGCACGGGCGAATTCGTTCGGACCTGAATTCCGGGTGAGTCCGAACACCGCCCCCCTACAATCAGCGTTCCAGTAAGGTGCGCCCAGCCCGGTGAACGCAGGAACCAGGATCAGGTCCTGGGCGGAATCAGCGGCCTCGGCCATCTCCTGCGTCCGTTCGGCGGCTTCGACAATCCCTAGCCCGTCTCGCAGCCATTGCACGACCGCTCCTGCTATGAAGATCGAGCCCTCAAGCGCATAGGTCGGCTGACCGTCAAGTTGATAACCAATCGTCGTCAGAAGCCGGTTCCTTGACGCCACTGGTTGTTCACCTGTGTTCAGCAACGCGAAGCATCCTGTTCCGTAGGTGGACTTAAGCATTCCGCGCTGGAAACAGGCCTGACCCACGGTCGCCGCCTGCTGGTCACCCGCAACCCCCAGTATCGGAATGGCAGCCCCGAACACCTTCGTCCCGGTTAGCCCGAATTCGGCCGCGCAGTCCCTGACATCCGGAAGCATCGCCATCGGGATGTCCAGCAGTTCGCAGATCGCCGCACTCCACTTGCCTCTCCTGATATCATAGAGCAAGGTTCGAGCCGCGTTCGTCGCGTCGGTTACATGGGATTCTCCACCGGTCAACCTCCATATCAGGTAGGTGTCTACGGTTCCGAACAGCAGGTCGCCCCGCTCGGCCATCTTCCTCGCGCCTTGGACGTTGTCGAGTATCCACTTCAGCTTCGTTCCGGAAAAGTATGGATCGAGCAACAGTCCGGTGATCTCGGCCACCGTCGACTCGCTGCCTTCAGCCTTTAGTTTCCGGCAGATATCCGATGTGCGCCTGTCCTGCCAGACGATGGCGTTATGCACCGGATTTCCCGTATCCCGTTCCCAGACAATGGTGGTTTCGCGCTGGTTTGTGATTCCGATACCTACGATTTCCCGGGCCTCCACGCCGGACTTCGCGAGTGCCCCCAGGCAGGTTTCCACGGTAGTGCGCCAGAGATCTTCAGGGTCGTGCTCCACCCACCCGGATTCCGGGTAATGTTGTGGAAACTCGCGTTGGTCGACGGCCTTCACTCGCATTTCGCTGTCAAAAACGATAGCCCGACTCGACGTCGTTCCCTGGTCGATGGCAAGAATGTGGGTCATCTTGATTTCCGGTAAGCAGCCGCTACTGTAGACATTTGTCCAGACTCACCCAAAGGTCACCAACCAGGCTCCCGTTTACGAATCAGATACGCTCTCGCACTTCCATCCGGTTCCACGCCCATAAACTCATGTCCGCTCTCGTCACAGAAATGGGGTACATCCACAACCGCCGCCGGATCATCCGCGACAAGCCGCAATACAGATCCTTCGGGCATTCCCTGAAGCCGCTTGCGAGCCTTCAGAACCGGCAAAGGGCATAGGTATCCGCGTGTATCGAGTTCAGAGTCAATCTGCATCGCAACCTGAACTAGGCGAATTGTCACCACCTGTCCACAGAGATGTGACGCATATCTTAGATGACCTCAGCCAAATCATTCACTATCACAGTCAAACGGTAGCGGACGAATCCGAAGGGAGCTTTCGAATGGAAGAACTTCGCAGGCCCGGCACAAGATGCTGGTGTCCATAGGATAGCAGGATCATGGGCCGCTCTCCCATAAGCTCACTGCGCTTCTGGACTGACCACATTACCGGACAAGGGCCAGCTTCGCGGCAATACTCAGGACCGACGTCATGCAGATCCAGGTGCGAGCCATATCGATCGCTGCCAATCGCCGCGACCAATGCGCTACACAAATGCATCGGCGTGGTTGCCGATCCGATCGCTCCTACTGGTCTGGCACCAGCTGCGTCGCGGAGTGTCGCCCTTTCGGGGCGCAATTCCTCCAGCGCTCCTGGTTTGCTGCGGCGCCCGTCGACCTAATGGAACCTCCGTTCTGGACAGGACCAGCTTCCGACGTCCCCTGGACCGTAGATGAAAATCCACTCCATCCGGGAATGTGGGTTGATGAATCTCCGACATCCTATGGAACTGCAACCACTCCTGGACCGAAAGTGGAAGAATGTTCGGCATAGACATTATTGACGCCAGCCTGATTCCTGCCATGACCATTGCAGTAGCAGCGGGATTCCTGTCCTTCCTCAGCCCATGCGTCCTACCGATCGTGCCGCCGTATCTCGCCTATATGGGCGGCATCACAGTCGGAAACATGGCTGAAGACATGGCTGCGCGGCGTCGGGCCCTTTTTTCAGCGGTCTCGTTCGTTCTGGGCCTGTCGACCGTCTTTCTGTTTCTGGGCTTCACCGCCTCGGCATTGGGACGGGTTTTCCTTCAGAACCAGCAGTTGTTCGTCGTCATCGCGGGACTCGTTATCATGGTGTTCGGTGCGCACTTTCTCGGCATCATCCGAATTGGACTCATGGATCGGGAATTGCGCCTTGATGCGGGTGAACGGGGTGGATCGGCGCTCGGAGCCTATGTCCTTGGCCTTGCGTTCGCGTTCGGTTGGACGCCCTGTATCGGCCCGCAGCTCGGAACGATCCTGACATTGGCGGCGACAGAAACAAGTCTGGTCCGAGGTACCACGCTGCTCGGAACATACGCTCTTGGCCTTGGTATCCCATTCCTGCTCGTTGCAGCCTTCTTTCCGCGGATGACCTGGTTCATGGATTGGATGAAGCGACACATGGACAGAATCGAACGGTTGACGGGACTGCTCCTATGGACGGTCGGCATCATGATGCTGACAGGACAGTTCAGCGCGTTTTCGCTCTGGCTCCTGGAAAACATCCCGGTTCTTGCCAACCTGGGCTGATACTCGACCGGCGACCACTGTTCGTGTTGATCACTGGAACCGCATATGTCAGCAAATCCCGTGGCTGGAACGCCGACCGACGCATTCAAGGCAGGACAGTATGCCGCGCACAGTGAAAGACATATCGAAGTCGGAAACAGACGAGTCGCGATCTTGGCATGCATGGTGCTTGACACCCAATTCACATCAGGAAAACATCCAAGCAAGAACGCTTGATGGCCGGAGGTGCCGGCTGGGAAGGCGATACTTGATCCAGCTGACAGATGTACTTCCGGTCTATGCGACTGGGGCGAATCACCTGCGACCTGCCCGGACTTCCCGGGCCAGAACTCGGACCCCACAATGGACTACCTTCCCGTCTTTCTAGACATCCGCGGACGCAAAGTGCTGGTCGACGGCGGCGGAACGGTCGCAGCGCGACGAGTTGAACGCGCACTTTCCGCCGGTGCATATGTATCAGTATTCGACCCTGCACCGAATGAAGAGCTTCGCCTCCTGATTGGTACAACGGATCAGCTTGTACACCATTCCCGAATGCCCGGGAAAGACGATGTAGAGGGCTGTGCCATAGTTTTCGGGGCCTCCGAGGACAGTGCGCGCGACGCCGCCCTTCATGGTTGGTCCAAAGAGGCGGGAGCACTCTGCAACATCGCTGACGTTACGGACAGGTGTGACTTCATCACGCCGTCGATTGTTGACCGCTCCCCCGTCGTCGTCGCGATTTCCAGCGGCGGTTCCGCACCTGTCATCGCCCGGATTCTGCGAGCGCGAATCGAGGCCACACTTCCAGCATCCTACGGCAGGCTAGCTGAATTCGTAGGTGCCTATCGCCGACGCATCGCCGACGCGGTTCCGGGTGGTCCTGAAAGACGCCGTTTCTGGGAATGGATGATCGACGGCCCGGCGGGCGATTTTTTTCTGGCCGGCAAGGCCGAACGCGCAGAAGAGCAGATAGAAGCGGATATTGCTTCAGCCAACACGGGCGCCAGGAGTCCGGTTGGTGAGGTCTACCTTGTGGGAGCTGGCCCCGGAGATCCTGATCTCCTGACATTTCGGGCGCTTCGCCTGATGCAGCGGGCGGATGTCGTCCTCTATGACCGGCTCATAGGCGACGGGATCCTATCGTTGGTACGCCGGGATGCGGAACGCATCAACGTGGGAAAGCTGCCAAAGGCGCACACGATGGCGCAACAGGACATATCTCGCCTTCTCGTGCGGCTCGCGGGTGAAGGGAAGCGGGTGCTGCGGTTGAAGGGCGGCGACCCCTTTATGTTCGGGCGCGGCGGCGAGGAAATCGAGTCTCTGGCGGCAGCTGGCATAGACTTCCAGGTCGTACCGGGCATCACAGCAGCATCAGGGTGCGGAGCCTATGCCGGCATTCCCTTGACACATCGGGACCATGCACAGACCTGCCTGTTCGTGACCGCCCATGGAAAGGACGGGGTGCTTGACATGGACTGGGAGGTACTGATCCGCCCATTCCAGACTGTCGCGGTCCATATGGGACTTGCGAACCTTAAACAACTCGTGGACGGCTTCGAGCGACATGGCGTCGACCTGAGCACCCCGGTGGCGGTGGTCGAGAACGGTACGCGGCCCAACCAGATTATCGTGACTGGCAAACTTTCCGACATTTTTTCGAAATCCCAGGAAGCGCAACTCAAGGGTCCAGCGATGATCATTATCGGATCCGTCGTTACGCTTCACGACCGCCTACGAACCGGCAAACCGCTGGAAGGATTTCACGAGATGAGCCTTTCACCGCTTAGACCCGGTGGAGTGAACTACTTCACGCCACGCTCGGAATGAACCGTCAAGCCCAAAAGTCTCGCCTCAGGTCGCTAGATTGAGCTGTGCCGAAATGGAAATGGGGGTCTTTCGGGCGTCTAGCCTGAACTTCAGCCCGTCAATCTTCGTCCAATTTGGCGCAAACCACTGACAAAGCTTGACTTTCCCGCGTTACCCGCTGCTTGTGGACTGGCTTTCTGTTGCCATGTAAATGGGCATGTGTTAAATTGACTCCTGTTTTCATGCCCCATTTCCATTCCGAAGTGCAACGTCGGCGATTCCCGCAGCGAGGGCGGAGCCCGAGCGGTCGATAACTCGGCGAGATCACTCCGGCAAGCGGCGAAACCAATGCCGCGGGCGCGCTCTACAAGCCGAGAGCTGTCTCCATTCTCTCGTGTTCAAATGCCGGAGCGCATCGCTTCAGCGCAGGTCCGGATATGCCATGCTGGTGGAGCGTTTCGCCCCAGGTCCTGGCAATCGAGTTTGCCATGTCCTTGGCCATAGCCTTGGCTTCGGCTTCCTCGATATCAAAAAAGGGCGCGGCATCGATCACCGCTTCCACGGAGGGATCAAAGCCATGAACGTTGCTGATCCCGGTTTCCAAAGTCGGTTGCCTTCGCGGCTGCGGGTTCACGTCAAACATCGGTGACAGGCGCCAGCGGTTGTCGCGCACATAAAGAAATCCATGATTTTTGAGGTGATCATCGGTGTTTGTGATCAGCACGGTGAACAACAGGCGTTGCCACAGCTCCAGGATATCCCTGCCTGGCAGCACAGACATTTGCCGCAAAGCATCCGCGATATCGGTGTAGTAGCCGTGGGCGGAACCTTTCCTGCCCAAGGCTGTGCGGACCGACATATATGGCAAGCGACCACCTTCGCGGCGATCAAAGCGCTTGATAAGGCCGACAGGATGCTTGCTGGCTGCCAGTTCAAGTCGCGCTTCCGGTGTTCGAATACCTACCGCGCGGGCTAGTGCGAGTGTGGCAATTTCCAACCGTTCAACGGGCCATGTATCATCAATTGAGGTGAACTTCGCGATCCAGAGGTCCTCTCCATCGACAACATTGGCTTTGGGACGCGCACCGCCAAGCGAACCCGCCGCTCCGACAAGATCACGCGCTTCGGCCTCTGCTCCGTCCGGATCTCGCTCATACCGTGCCGCGGTCGCGCACAGCTCTTCGATATTGGCCAGACGTGGCACAGGAGGCTGATCCGGGTGGAACAGCTCACCTTCCTGGTTCAAAAACCGCAATGCGCCGTGTCGGGCCTTGTCATCGGCAGCAACCAGATAGTTAAATTCTGTCGCGCCCTCTCCATGCACGCGGCGTATGAGCCTGCGCCCCCAGCTATCAGGCGATGTATCGGTAAAGGGCCCAGCCAGGACATCTCGGCGACGGCTTTCGCGCCCCTCCGCCGAAGAATGGAAAGGCGCACGACCGCGCGGCATGTCCGGGGCAAGATCAAACCCTATCGGGTTTTCGAGCCACCGCTCGTCATAGATGAAAGTGGAGTGTGACCTGCGCCCATCGGTTTCAAAAATCAAACGCCCGACAGGGATACAGGCGTTCCCGAGCACAACAGAAGCTTCATGCATTAGAATGCTGTCCCTTCATCATCATCGAGCACAGTTGACCCCTTTGAGGCGTCTTTCAGGTTAGCGGGGGTAGTCTTTGTGCCCTTGACAGTCGGTGCGGATGCCGATGGACCGCGCTGCCGAATGCGCTCCGGGAGTTTCTCACGATCCAGTCCGATGCCGGTGGAATCCGAGGATGGATCGGCGATCTCAGCGAGCCGGTCCAGCATGCCCAGAGCAAGAAGCGCCATGGCAAAGGTCTCAAGCCGGACGCCACCATCGCCCCGCTCAAGCTTCGCGAGGGTCTTGTCGCTCACTCCAATCCGGTTACAGAAATCCGCAACTGACATGCGGCGCCTTTTACGCGCTGTCTGGATATCGCGACCGAGCTGCGACAAAGCGGATTTGACTTGCAATGAGCTCACAGCGCTCTCCAAGGCTTACATCGGATATTTTTCCGGCTTCAAAGGTTTAAACCGGAATTCTATCCGATATAAAGCTCCACTTCGCACAAATCAAGATTTTCCGCCATAGCTCGCCTAAAACTCCAGTTTAAGTCGCTTAAAACGGAATATTCTCCGGTCCAAGCGAAAGATAGACCTAAGAATACACTTCTGGGAGTCATTTGTAGGGCAGGGAGAAACACACTGGGCACTTTCGGCTAAGGGTGTATCTCAATCTGGTTCCCACTTCCACTCTGAAGTGCAACGCCAGCCATTCCCGCAGCGAGGGCGTAGCCCGAGCGGAGGGAATGGCCGGAAGGCGGTGTTTTCCCTGAGCTTGATGGTGGCTACCGGACGCAGCAGAGCATCCCGGTTTTCCCGGATCAGGGCTTCGTTGATGGTTCTGTCCGGCCCGATGACCCAACCTTGGGGCTCGGGTCGGCCGGGCTTGAGGACATGGAGGGTCTGCTTTCCGATGCCCTTGATGCGCGGGGCGAACGAGAGGCCCGACAGATGCGTCATCCCAAAGATGGCTTCGGTATGGCCGTGGCTGTCGGTGGAATGGATGTCGCTTTTGACGACGTCATCGCACATGAGGCCGTCGACCACGGACGCGCTTTCCCGATCGGCGGCGCTGGTCATGAGGGAATGCCAGAGGATGTGGCGTTCGTCGACGAATGTGTAGGCGCTGACGCCCTGTCCCTGGCCGAAACACCTGAACGACCGGCTGGCGGCGGGGCTTTCGCCACGCACCTCGAACTTCTGTCCATCACTGGCGGTATGCGGCCTGTCCGCCTCGTTCCGATGGATACTGGGCAGGGCCATCCCATCCATGGCCTTGACCACGGCGTCGTTCGCGGCGCGGATACTGTCGGGAGGGAAGCGCCGGTTGACGGCATGTTCCAGCTAGCTTTCGGTCACGCTCGAAGAGATTCGTGCCATCCTGCGCACCCCGATACCGCAACCGGGTCCCATGATCCCCGCCAAAAGCGCCGGACGGGAGACCGCTTGGCGGATATGGGTCTGCTGCCAATGCCCGGACGCGATCAGCATCCCGCAGTGATCGTTGATCGTCTCAGGCACCTGTGCCAACGGCACCTCGTGCCGTTGGGGGAACAGTTCGCTGGTTGGGCTGGTGTCATCGACTCCGGTAGCTGGGTTGGCGATGTGGAGGATGTCGTCTGCATGTACCTTCAGATACGGATTGGCGGCAGCATCGGTGTCCGTGCGCTGGTATTGCTGTGTCAGCGCCTCCCTGAGCTTCGCCAACACGGGATCCGGATCGGTGAACCCGCTCAGCCCCGCCCGCTCCAGCAGGTGCTGCATCTCCTGTTCCCACCGCTCCGGGGCGATCAGATAGGCGTCCATGGGGCGATACCTGTAGGACTGCGGGAGATTGAGATCGCCGGATTTGATGGCGGCGGCAACATGCTGGAACAGAGAGACCTTGTGGAGCGGGGTTCGGAATGTTCCGTCAACGCGGATCGGTACCGCCCGCCCGTCTACATCGAGAAACTCCGTTGGTGCATCTGGCCTGATTGCGCCATCGTTGCGTTTGAACCGGTCGATGGCGGCGATGGGACTGGCGGCCCGGTCGTTCCGGCCGAACGTCATCACGAGAAGGATGGGATTGAGTCGATTCTGTAGTCGCAGGGACCCTGCCTCAGGCACATCGAACCAGCTTTCATCCCGCGCGGTTGCGGAAAGACCATCCTTCAGCTGCTCGAATGCGCCGGACCGACCTCTATCCAACAAGGCTCGGATTGCGTCGACTTCCTAGGTGTCCGACATACCATCGTTTGACGGCCCGGTGTTCCGCTGTCCGTCAATATGGCCTGACAGCCGAATGCCGGACAGGATGGTCGACGGATGGAAAAACGGACAAGGACCGCGGAACTGCATGCCCCGGCCGGATACGCGCGCATCTCAAGAGCAGTCGCTGGCTCCACAGATCGATGCCCTGAAGGCTGCCAGTTGCGGCGAAGTATTCAAGGACTTTGTATCAGGTGCGAAGACGGATCGGCCCGGGCTGGATGAAGCGCTGGATCACCTGCGTTCCGGCGACACGCTGTCTGTCTGGAAGCTCGACCGTCCCGGACGCAGCATGGGTCACCTGATCGATACGGTTCGCGGTCCTGACCGGCGCGGCGTCGGATTCAGGTCCTTGACGGAAGGCATGGACACAGCCACAGGCGGCGGCACCCTCGTTTTCCACCTGTTCGGTGCCCTTGCCCAGTCCGAACGCGACCTCATCCGGGAGAGAACGCGCGCCGGCCTGAGCGCCGCCGCCGCGCGCGGAAGAAAAGGTGGACGCAAGGCTGTCGTCACGGCCGAAAGACTGGCACGGGCGAAAACGCTGGTCGAAAAAGGTCTGGCTGTTCGCGAGGCAGCGGCACGCATCAAGGTTGGAAAGACCGCTCTTTACGAAGCGATACAGGAAGCGGCCCGGACCGATCCATCTGCCCGAAAGTGCCACGGGACCGCAGACACACCCAATCCTGTGGGACCAAACGTTCCTTTATGCCGATAGACCTAACATTGCGTCTGTACTCGATTCGAATTCCCGGAAACTAGTGGCCACCGTCCTCGGATGGGGCCTTTCTATCAATGCCCAATCGACCCGCATCTGTTTTGCAGATTTCCGGAAGGCTCTATCGCAGCATGCTGGGCAACCATGTCGCTATCGAAGGGAAAGCAATCAAGAGAGCCAGAATTGCGAGTTCGATCAAGATGAACGGAAAGGCCGAACGAATGATCTGGCCGATTGTGATGCCAACTGGTGCGACGCCTTTCATGACATACAACAGCAGCCCAAATGGCGGAGTCGTCAGACCAATCTCCATCGAAATCAGGATCAGCACCATCAACCAGATGGGATCAATGCCATAGACGGCCTGGAGTGAATTCGCCCCCAACAAAAAGAACGGCAGGGTCAACAACAACATGCTGACCTGATCCATGAAGGCCCCAAGAAAGAGTAGGATCACGATCATCATGATCACCACAGTGACCTTGCTCATTTCCAAGGATATCAGAGCGTTGAGCAGCCCTTGTGTCGCACCCGAGATGGCGAGCGCCTGAGTAAAGACCAGTGACCCTGCAATGATGAAAATGATCATGGTGTTGATTTTAACGGTGCCCATCATCGCTGCCTTGATATTGCGCCAGCCGAAATCGGCCCCGTCGATGCCTGTGATCGTGATCTTGCTCTTGAACAGCCGGAAGAAATAGCAGGAGGCCAAAGCCGCAAGGGTCCCCATCGCAGCCGCTTCCGTTGGTGAGGCCAGCTTGAAGAATATGCTCCCCACGACGACCACGAAAATGGACGACAGCGGCGTGATGTAAAGGATGAAGGGCAGGAAGCGATTGAGCAACCGCTTGAACCTGCCATCATAGGTGCGCGCCCAGGCAGCAGCGCCGTTTCGGTTGTATGCAACGGTGATCGGCTGATCAAGGTAGCTGGTGTCAGGATCATAGGGCGGGGCCAGTTCAGGGTTTAACGTGCAGCGGATGATGACATAAGCAAAGAAGAACAGCGCCATCATGATGCCCGGTACGATTCCGGCCACCAGAAGCAAGGCCACCGATTGTTGTGCAATGCTGGCCAAGAGAACAGCCAGCGCGGAAGGTGGTATCAGCATGGCGATGCCGCCCACCGCCATCATCGGACCCATCGCGATCTCGGGCTTGTAGCCACGTTTCACCATGTCGGGCAAAAGAACTTTGCCAAGTATGGCCGTGTTGGCAACGGTAGAGCCGGAGAGCGATGAAAAGACTGTACCGCCGATGACGGAGACAATCGACAACCGCCCCGGCAAACGCGCAATCAGCCGCTCAATCGCCCCGATGGCCTTAAAGGCAACACCGGTCTGCAACAGGATCTCACCCATAAGCAGGAACAGTGCGATTGTTGTTAGCGGGTAGCCCACCGCTTCGTGGAATTCTATCGGCATGGATTCCAGCGAGATCCGAACAATGGTCCAATCCCCAAGCGTTGCCCAGGCACCAATGAACATCGCAGTTCCAACGAGGTTGGCTGCAATAAACGCAAAGGCAACCGGCAATCCGAGGAAAAGGAAGAAGCAAACGGTTCCCAGCATCAAGACGAGTGCGAAATACCATTCCATGGCTTAGAACCCCACGCCCTCTTCGCGCACATATCCCTGTTTCCCCGCGCGCCAGTAGCGCAGCAGAAACTCGATAGTGAGCAAAACAAAAGAGATCGAGAACACGCTGAGGACAATCCAGTTTGATATGCGTAGATCTTTGTCGGGCAACGTTCCCAGAAGGTAAGCCGACATCGTGCCTTTGGTTCCGAAATAAGCCATGAGCGCACAGATCACGGCCCCGAACAGATCAACCAACCGTTCCAACCAAGCCGCCGCGCGCGCCGGTAGGGACGAGATGACGATATCGACCCGTACATGCGCACCTTGTTGAAGCACCCAGGTTGCAGACAGGAACACGCCGAAGAACAGGAAGTACTCGGCACCCTCGTTCAACCATTCCAGGCCCCCAAGCCGAAACCTGCGCATAAGAAAATCGACCGTCACCAGAACTGTGAACAGTCCGACAGACACCGCGACGCAGCCCGCAAGGATCTCGTTCAGTTTTTTGAACTGGATCTCAAAAGCTTGCATGATGACGGACCATCCCCTTGTGAAAGACGGTTCGGGCTGGCCAGATACAGCCAGCCCTCTATTCACGCTCAGACCAAGAGGGGCTACTTGGTGAAGAGCTCTTTCAGTTTCGGCCCGGTTTCGGGGTTGTTTTCCAGGAACTCAGTCCATGCAGCGTCGCGGGCGCTGGCCACCCAAGCTTCGGCATCTGCGCCTTCGAATGTGATGGTCTCGAACCCATTCTCTTCTTGCGCAGTCCGCATCGCAGCATCCAACCCGTTGGTGTAATCGCTGCCCGGCTCCATTCGGACCTCGTATTCCATCACCACATCCATGATCAAATCGCGGGCTTCCTGACTAAGGGAGTTCCAGCGAGCAAGGTTTGCGATGGTGTGGATCGTTGCTCGGTAGAAACCAGGCTCCACCCGGTAGTTGGTTACCTTGTACCATGTCGGAGAAATCCCCCGGAACGACCAGCCAAACCCGTCTACAGTGCCGTTTTCCATGAGTGTATAGACCTCCGGCATAGTCGAACGTTGCACGGTAGCTCCCTGCGCCTTGAAAAAGGCCGTGTAGACAGGAGAAACCCGCAAGTTCAGGCCTGTCAGATCCGGGCTGTCGATCGGATCAGCAAGGAATAGGTTGAAGGGGCCATCATCGTGGTGCCGCCCGAGGAAGATGGCGCCTTTCGCCTTCATCAATTCTTCAAATGCATCAATACCGCCGTTCTCCCGCAGTTCCGCATAGGATCGTTCGGTCAGGCGCAGCGCATGAGCTTCGGGCAACAGATTGCCAAAGAAGGCTTCCGGGCATCCGGCAATATCATAGGCGCCTAGTGCCATACGTTCAGCCACCTGAAACGGGCTGCCAATGGCTGGTGCGCCGCCAAGCAAGTCAATCTCGACCACGCCTTTGCCGCGTTCATTGATGTCGGCAACCAGATTCTCGAAGGGAACTCCCGGAGGTGCGCCTATCGGGAAGCAACTAACGCCACGCAATTTCTCCTGCGCGGCTGCGGTGGTTGCTGTCACACCGATAGAAGCAAGAGCAAGTGCACATGCGGTCATGAGTCGTTTGGTAGGTTTCATTTTATCTTCCTCTCTCTATCAGTACTTTTTGATGCCGGTTCCCGAAGGGGGGCGGTTTTTGTCGCTCGGGGCTTTAGGGACGAGATGCAATTCGCATTGGCGGATCTTCTTGCCGCAAATCGCAGAGAATGTGCGGTTGGCTGATGCACCTACGTAATGCACGGCCAAATCGGATTGCATTCAACGTGGCCCGTTTTTCACTAGGTTAGCCCCACTTGCTCCATCAAGGAATGACCATACACAAATCAATTTATTTGACAACTAAAATTACGTGGGGGCATATTTTTGGCCGTCAAAGACATTGCTTCGCATTCGCACCGTCCCTGGACGCATACCATTGGGTTGTCGCAATAAAGTTCGTGTTCAATTTGCGCATGTTGCTGGCCGGCCGACATGCTGAGGTTATCAAAGACCCTTTGGATGCGTCAGGAATTCCTCGATGATCTCTGGCGGGGCTTTGCTGAAGTCCCCAATCCTGCTGACGCTTTGACCTGTCAACTGCTTCAGACTGACCGCCATCTCGGCGAATTTAACGGCGATGGGAATGCCATTGACCACTGGTGCGCCCCCAATTCGATGATCGTAAAATTGAGAAAACAAAAGCATGGGAATTCCACCGCCCGGTATCAGGACGTCCGTGCCTCCATCGATCAAGGGGGCACCTTGGTCCTCGAACAGCTGTTTGACTTCGGCGGTCTTCTCGGCGTCGCCATAGGCTCCGAGAATCTGTCCCGGTTCAAAGCTCATCGCATGCACGCCTGTGACGCGGTCACGGAGCCCATACTTGCCGATCTGGTGATTGAACCAAGGAATGAAGCGCTTGTTGATGGTCACAATTCCCAATCTCTGACCCATCTGGCAACACCAAAGCATTGTCGCCTCACCCAATCCAATCACTGGGATATCGACCACGCTACGGGCCTCATACAGCCCGGCATCTTGAAAATGCCCGACAACAAAGGCGTCATACCCTTCGCGCTCAGCGCGCACGGCGTTGCATATCATCTCACGTGCACAGCGAAACTCGACAAGCGGATGTGCGTAACTGTCAAAAGGAGTGATACCGTGGATGTCGATGACGCTATCGCCGGCAGCGCAGGCCTCTAGGTATGGCTTCAGAACGTTCCAGTAGTCGGCTCCATTTTCGTAATCAACGTAACTTTGATACCAGATCTTCATTTGCAATCCCTCTCCTCACATTGCCCTTTTTTGACACTCGCATGAGCGAACTCATCCACGTTACGGCCCAATGGTGCTGAAGACGCATTGACCGCATCTCTTACCGCGTGTCCGGTCACATTGACGCAAAACACCCCGCTGGCTTCAACATTTGATACTGTATCCTTGGATCGCTCACGATCTGGTTTCGACATGGTCGATGCGAACATGACCTTCGGTGGCTTGTACGTGATCAGATTAACGAATAGGGTGCTAGGTTGTCCTGACCGTCGCTGTCACGTGCCGAAATCCATGCGATAGGGCGCGGCGTTACTGTCGCGCCTAGCGGGTTGTGGCGAAACGGATGGCCTTCTTTAGTCGTGTGGAACATCGGAGCTTGTTTCCACTCTCAGTGCGATTGTAGAATGCGGGCAATCCAAGCCATGACGATTGAACTGTCCAAACTCCGCGAGCCGGAGTTCAGAGCGTCCTTTGCCTGAAGCATCTTCTTTGCGTCGGCTTTGGACTTTGCCGATTGGGCTTCCAGGTCAAGAATGGCCGAAAAATATTCTCGCAACATCTCAGGGTGATGCTGCGTGCCCAGGACCCGATCTCCGATCCGATAGGCTGCAATGTCACATCCGGGTGCGGATGCGATTTTGACTGCTTCCTTTGGAAGGTCCCGGACCTGTTCCTTGTGCAAGGCCAAGAGATTGAATGCCGTTTTCTGAGCTGGCGCAAAGTCCCATTGATCGCTCCACGTCACCTTCTCAGGGCCAACGTTCCAACCGTTTGGGTTTGGCCCAACCGTTCCCCCCAATGCAGTTGCAATCGCTTGGTGGCCAAAGCAAAGACCGGCCATTGGAACCTTCGCGTCGTGGAACCCAACAACACGTGCAAGGAGAGCCTGAACCCAGACCGCAGTGCTGTTCGTGGACGTTGGGCTGCCGGATATGACGATGCCATCGAACCCATCTGAGTGCGTTGGAAATTCACCCGACGTTGCGTCGAATTCGGTGAAGTGGACCTCTTTCAAATGGGGCCTTAGTCCATCGCAGATTTGTTCGAACTCTGACGGAAAAACAGAGAGAGAAACCTCACTGACATTGGAACAGATCAAAACCGCGATGGATAAGGGCATGGTTTCGCCTTCACGTCGCCTGTCCGCCGAGGCTTGTCCCTCCACAAACAAACAGCACCTGGCCGGTGACGAAGCTGGCGGTGTCGCTCAGGAAGAACCCTGCGGCGTTGGCGATATCCTCTGCCGTACCGATGCGTCCAACCGGGATGCCGCTGGCGATTCTTTCCTGGAGTTCACCGTCCTTGGGCACAATGCCCCAGAAGTTCTCAGTCAAAACCGGGCCCGGCGCTATGACGTTGACTGTGATGCCTTTTGGCGCGAGTTCCAGCGCCCAGGTGCGGGCCATCCCATGCACACCCGCCTTGGTCGCCGAATAAGCGGAGCGTGTGGGCATGCCCATGGACGCGCGCGAGGAAACAAACAGAACACGGCCTTGCCCGCGCTCCTCCATCCCTGGCAGCACAGCCTGGGTCAGCGCCATGGGAGCTGCGAGGTGGAGTTGCGCCAGCGTCAGCACATCCTGCGGCGCGGCATCCGGCAGAAGTTTGGGCAGGATCATCCCGGCATTGTGGACCAGCCCGTCAATCCGGTGATCCGTCGCAATCTGTGCAGCCATTTCCGCCGTATTGGCCGCATCTGTCAAATCGGCGGTGTAACCTGTGAGGTTTTCGTGCTCAGCTGTCGGCATCTCAAGGCCTAGCGACACCACCGCCTCTCCACGTGCCAGCAGCAGGTCGGCAATCGCGGCCCCGATGCCAGAGTTGCCGCCTGTAACCAGCGTGGTTCTCATGCCGCTTCTCCTTCGATCAGGGCCACGACCCGCAACGGGCTGCCTGAACCGCCCTCGATTTTCAGAGGGCAGGCCACGATGATGGCACCGAAGGTGGGCAGCTTGTCCAGATTAGTCAGGCACTGCAGCCCGAACCGGCCATTTCCATGCAGGATGGAATGCGCGGGCAGCGGCGGATTGAAGTGAAACGCCTGCCCCGCGTCGGTGCCCACGGTTTCGACCGCCAGCCCGACGCAATCCCGCACATGCACCATGAATTCCACTGCAGACGCATCTGGCCCCGGCGAATGTGCGCCGTCCTCGAGGAGGTTCAGATATTCAGGGGTGCCAACGCGCTTGTACCAATCCGTGCGCAAGGCAATCCAATGCCCGGGCGGGATTTCACCGTTCTTGTTTTCCCAGTCCTCCAAAAAAGCCCGGGTCACGACAAAATCCGCGTCTGCCGCCGCCTCGACCGAGATATCGATCACCACTGCAGGTGCCATGAAGTCTTGCGCGGGGATCGCGTCCACCGTGTTCGAGGGCAGATCCTTGCCTGTCACCCAATGCGCAGGCGCATCGAAATGGGTACCGGTATGCTCGTTCATGGAAATGTTGTTCCAGTACCAGGCTGGACCATTGTCATCATAGCGCGAGACCTTCTCCATCCGGAATGGCGCACATTGGCCGAACTCTGCCGGCAGCACAATGACCGGAAAATCAGCGCTGAGCGTGTTTGTCAGATCGACGACGCGCACAGAGCCTGCGGCCAAAGCCCCGGCAAGATCGGTCAATAACGTCATTGGGTTTCCTCCCGGATTGTGAGCAGCGGGTCAGCTTGCCAGCGGCTGAAAAGCTCCTTGGCCACATCGCCCGCACAGATGGTTTCCTGACCCTTTTGCAGTACTTCGATCACCGCCTTGGCGATCTGGGCCGGTGCGGTTTTGGGCGGCGGTATGTCTTGGTGCCACGCGTCATCGATGGGTCCGGTCAGCACCGACATGACACGGATGCCCGTCTGCGCCATTTCCCCTCGCAACCCAGCAATCAGCGAAAGACGCGCGGCGGCTGCCGCTGCGGCACCCGCGTAACCAGCCTTGCCGGAGAGGCCATAGATCGAGGCCACATCCACAAAAGCCGCCGCCGAATTGGCGCCATCATCGGACCGCCCCGACATCGCTGGCGCAAATGCCTGGGCCAACCGCATCAGACCGGAAACCTCGATATCCAGCCCGGTTTGAAGATCAGAGAGCTTGCCACCGAAACCGACGCCGCTGGTTCGTGTAAACTGGCTTGTGTTCACCACGATATCAACGCGACCGCCTAGCTGCGCCGCCAACGCCTGCGCGCTGCGGGTGTCGGCGCTGTTGAGCGGGACGGATTCGATACCTTCGACCGCCTCAATCCGCTCTTGCCCCGGATAACGCATCAGCTTGTCGCTGTTGCCCAAAAACACTGTCTTGGCCCCAGCCTTGACTAGCGCCTCAGCTACCGCCTGCCCCACAGGACCCCGCCCATTGGTAACCAGAATACGGCGGTATTTCGGATCAGCGGTAAAGACACGCAGTTGTGGATCATCGGCCATGTTCGGTGTCTCCTGTTCTGGCAGGGCGAAAAGCGCCGGGTTGCCACCCCGATCAAGCTTAATCTCCATCAACACGCGATCGCCCTGTTCTACGTCGCCATGCAAGTGCACAATCGCCATTGGCCCCGCGTCAAGCCGCGCCGAACCGATGCGCCAGGGCAAATGGTTGCGAAAGTAAAGATCGGTGGAGGAGGTGATGGTGGTTTCAGCCTCGATCACCGCACCAGTGGACTGGTCGGCCCAAGTCAGAGTGCCCCAACAGGCCGGGCAGCGGTCGCGCGGAGGATAGGTGACATGCGCACAATCGGTGCACTCTTGCAGCACGAAACGCCCTTGCCCCGCGCGGACCGCCATCGCCTTTGCCGCGCGCGACCTGAGTGCGGGGGGCACATGGCCCGCACGAGTCCTGACCAGCGGGTCTTTCTTCTTCGGCGGGATCAGGGGATCGCTCATCGCAGGTCCTCCCGTTCCAGAACCGCCGCCGCGGCGCACACGCCGCGATCATAGTTCACGAGGCCGAAGCCCGAGACCAGCGTGCGCTTTGCGTTCGGGATCTGGTCGCCAAGCGGGCAATGCAGGATCTGCCGTAAGCCTTCGGTGACGTTCTGAAAGCCCCCGGCAGCGCCCGCCTGCCCTGCTGAAAGTTGCCCGCCATTGGTGTTCAAGGGGAGTGAGCCGGGAATCGTGAAATCGTTCTTCTCGATGAATTCCGGGAGCGCTTGCTTGTCGCAGAACCCGAGATCGGCCAGTTGCATCGCCACGATCACCGGATAGTCATCATAGGCCTGCAAGTTGTCGATGTCCGAAGGTGCGCACCCCGCAGCATCCCAAAGATCGTCAGTATCACGGGCCCATCCGCCGCGCGACTGCACTGCGTCCTCCGGGTAGGCATTGTGACGCTCAATCGTGCTCGCGATGCGCGCAGTTGACAGGCCCAGGGCCTCGGCCTTCTCGGGCGTCGTCACGACGAACGCCTCGGCACCCGCGCAGGGCATCACGCAGTCAAAGAGATGCACCGGATCCGAGATTGCGCGCGCGTTCATGTATTGCTCGAAACTCAGCGGTTTCTTCATCAAGGCATAAGGATTGGACAGCGCGTTCGTCCGCTGCGCGACGCAAAGTTTGGCGAAGTCTTCGCGGCGGACCCCAAACTCCCGCATGAAGTTGTCCGTGATCAGCGCGAAGGTCGCATTCGGCCCACCGAACCCGTAAGGATAGGTCGCGTCCTGCGAGAAGCGCGAGAATCCAGCCAGCCCCTGACGGAAACTGTCGATCTGGTTGGTGTCACCGGAAACACAAGCCACCACCTCCGCATCGCCAGCCTGCACCGCCCGCGCGGCACGGCGCAGCGCCATCACACCGCTCGCACCGCCGGTCGGGATGTGATCCATCCAGCGCGGGCAAAGCCCGAGATGCTGTACCATACCGACCACGCTGTCAGGCACGGAAGAGAAACTGGCAAAACAGAAACCGTCAAAGTCCGAGGGACCCAGCCCGGATTGTTGCGCGAGCGCATGCAGCGCACGCCCTGTCCACCAATGCGCCGTCTCGGGCGAAAACCGGACGTAAGGCACCGTCACCGGCGCACAGACAACCGCGCCATCATATGGTTTTGCGCGCGCCATCAGACCTTACGTTTCTTCAGATGTCGGGTATCAAAGAACCCGCCCTCGTCGAAGGTCTTTGACATCAGATCTTTCATCTGGCCGCGCAGGATTTTCTGGGTTGCGGTCAGCGGCAGATCTTCCGCAAAAGCGATCCAGCCTGGGACTTTATAGTAAGCCATCTGATCCAACGCCCAGATGGCGATCTCTTCCGCCTTGGCAGCGACGCCCTGCCCGTTTTCAAGGATCATGAACACGGCAACCTCGTCCCCGCGCACCTCATCCGGAGCAGCAACAGCGGCAGAGATGCGGACATCCGGATGGCGGTTGAGAATCGATTCCACCTCGACGGCTGCAATGTTCTCGCCCGAGCGGCGGATGACGTTCTTCTTGCGGTCGACAAAATGCAGCGACCCGTCTGCGTCTTGGCTCACCATGTCGCCGGTATGCAGCCAGCCGCCTTCCCATAGCTCATCCGTGGCCTCCTGGTTCTTCAGATAGCCGGAGAAGAACCCGTAGCGCGGATTGTCGCCAGCGCGGCGCACCAGCAATTCACCGGGCTCACCCTTGGCCACGTCATTTCCCGCGTCATCGACCACGCGCACCGCGACATCCCTGCAAGGGCGGCCAAAGCAGGAAGTGCCGACATGGCGCGGTTCTTCATGAGCGCTGATGACGCCGCCGGAGCCGGTTTCAGTGCAGGCCCAGGCCTCGATCAGAGGAAAGCCATAGCGCTCTTCAAACTTGGCATGTAGTCTCTGGTCTACACCCGCGCCAAATCCAAAGCGCACGTTGTGGTCCTTGTCCGCTGCAGACGGCTCTGCCCCCATCAACATCGACGGCATGACGCCCAGATAATGCGCCACGGTCGCGTCGGATTTGCGCACGCTGTCCCACCAGGAGCGTGGGTGGAACCGATCAAGCACGGTCAGGCATCCGCCCATGGTGATCATCGCCATCACGGATACCGCCATCGCGTTCATGTGGAACACCGGCAGAGGCGTGATCATCCGTTCGCTGTCTTTTTGCAGGCTGATATGGCCACCGGTCGTCGCATACCAATCGCCTGAATGCAGGTAGTACTCATTGCTCAGGATACAGCCCTTGGGCCGCCCTGTGGTGCCCGACGTGTAAAGCAGCGCACATTCGGTGGCGCTGTTCAGAACCGTTCCCGGCTCCGGCGTAGTGATCGCATTGGGCAAATCATCTTCAGACGTGATGACCGGCACAGAGAGGCCGGCATTTGCGACGGCTTGCCTCATCTCTTCCACGCGGTCAGGCAGCACGATAGCAAGGATCATTTCCGAGTGCTCGGCCAGGTACTCAAGCTCAGCCAGACGCAGATCGGGGTTGATCGGCACGGCCGAGGCCCCAAGCGCATTCAGTGCCAACCAGATCTCCAGAAAGACCGGACGATTCTGCAAGAGAAGTCCAATCCGTTGCCCCGCACCATAGCCTGCATCGACCAACTCCTGACGCCACTCGCCCACCCGCGCACCCATGTCTCCGTACGAGATATCACCCGCGGGGATGCCATAGATGCCAGCGGTTTCCTCCAACACATGCAGGAAAGGCGCCGCGCCCCGACGCGCAGCGGTTTCTGCGAAGCGCGTGTAGACTGTCTCGGAAGTCATCATGGCCTCAGATAAAGAGTTGAATGTTGCTAAAGGGCGCATCGAAGTTGATCAGGTCAATGCGCTTTTGCTTGATCTTCAGGGCGCCCACTTCTTCCACCAGCTGATGCCCGACCCAGCCAGAGAAGCGTTCCAACAGGTCACCGCGCGTTTCGGTGTAGATAAACGAAGTGCGTAGCCTGAACACACCGTCCTCTTCGCCCATGGACAGGATCCGGGGACGCTGCAACAGGTGATGACAGCGGCTCTTGGGCTTCTGACTAAAGGTCCGCTCGCCCGCCAGACGTTCGGTCCGCACCGTCAGAAGCAGCAAATCCTCATACATCAGAGAGGGCTGCATGATCGGGTCCTCTTGCTGCCACTCAAGTGGAATCCAATAGCGGCCATCCTCGGCAAAGAGATCCTTCCAGTCCTCCCACCGCATTTCATCCAGCATCGCCGCTTCGTCATAGACGAAGTCGATCAGGTCATCGCGGTTCATTCTGCGGCCTCCACTGCCAGATCCATGTTTTGCAACATGAACTTGCGCCAGGCATACATCTGGTTGCGCATCTGGCGTTCCGAAGTTCCGTTGACCACATCGGTGGTGTCTTCGGGTTCGCCATCTTCCCAAAGCCGGCGCAGGTTGATCCATTCATTGCCGTTGGACTTGAGCCCTTCCTGCGCGCGCTCATACATCTCCAGATCATCGTGGCCGACGATCGAGGTGGGCGCGTTGATAAAGCGGTTATACATCAACCCGCGCTCATAAAGCCTGTCGGGCGCCCCCTTCCACCTGAAGACCCAGCTTTCCACAAGGGTCTTGTCCACGGCCAGCGGAATGAAGTGGCGCAGGATGCCCACCGGACCCTTCACCATGATATTTGGGAAGTAGTTGGTGTTGTGGCGCACATCGCCTAGGATCTCGTGGGCGCGTTCCTTGCCATAGGCGGCTTCCATCTTGCCTAGATAGCCATCGATATCTTCGTAATCCTGATGGATGGAACCGGTAACGCCCGAGTGCCCGTGCCCATTCGGCCAAACCCGGATACCTGCACCCTCATAAAACTCGTAAGGAGCCATGAATGGCGCGTAAAGCTGCACCGCCATTGGCGTTTCCATGTCCGGATTGGCTTTCTTTGCCCGCTCCCACACATTCACCGCCGTACCGGCAGAGCTTTCGTGCGCCACCATCGGGTGGCAGGTATCCGTCTGGTTGTCGACCAGCATTTTCCAGTTGCAGGAATGCATGTAGCGGATAGGTGCTGCGAGCACCTCCAGCTCTCCTTCGGGCGAGCGGTCGGCCATGTTATCGACGGTGGAAAGCGAGTCGCCGAAGTATTCCTCGAAGCTCATGCCTCCGTCGGCCAGCCGCACAAAGATCAGGCCGCGATAGATGCGCACATTCTCGACCCGGGGCAGCCCTTCCGCCGCCTTGTCTGTATCAAAGCCGGTGCCCTCGTAACCCTTGTTCAGAGGGATCGCCAACAGCGAGCCATCGGTCTTGAATGACCATGCATGATAGGGGCAGCGGAATAATTTACCGGTGTTTCCACAGGGCTCGGACGCGATCTTGACACCCTTATGCGGACAACGGTTGTGCATCACATAGACCAACCCGTCCCGGTGCCGCGCAGCGAGAATCGGCTGATTGCCGATCTTGGAGGTGATAAAATCACCGGGGTTTTTGATCTGGCTGTCATGACCGATATAGACCCAGCAATTCGGGAACATATGCTCCATTTCCAGATCGAAAATCTCTGGGTCGACATAGGTATCTCGGTGCACGGCGTAGCCTTTGACCAGATCGGCAATTGCCTGGGGATTTCCGCGGTAGCGATCCATTGCGTCCTCCTGTTTCTAGATATCGATGACCAGCTTGGGCGTCTTTGAGCGCGACACACATATCTGCATCTTGGTGTTCAATGCGCGCTCGCGCTTGCTCAGCACCACATCGTGATGATCCGGTTCGCCCTCATGCACCCGACACTGGCAGACACCGCAATCGCCGCGCTGGCAATCATAAAGCGGGTCAAGCCCGGCCTCTTCCATGGCCTGAATGATGGTCTTGTCCGACGGTACATGCACAATTTGTCCGGTACTGCGGATCTGTACATCAAAGCTTGTGTTGCCAGAGGTATCCGCATTGGCAGCAAAAACCTCGTAATGGACCCGGTCATCATCCCAGCCCAATTCCTCGGTCAAAGAGATGATTGCATTTACCATGCCGCCGGGACCACAGAAGTAGACATGTGCGTCGACTGGAGCGTTTTCCAGTATGGCCTTCAGATCCATGCGGCTGGGTTGGTCGTCATAATGCAAATGCAAGCGATCACCACAGATCTCCTGCATCTCGGGGACAAAGGCCAACGCTCCGTCCGTGCGGCCAGCGTAATGTACCTCAAACGCGCGACCCGCGCGTGCCAGATCTGCCGCCATCGACAGGATTGGCGTAATCCCGATCCCGCCCGCAATCAGCAAACACGGCGCGTCGTGCTCGCCCAGTTCGAAGTGATTGGCCGGGGTCGACACCCGCAGCCAATCCCCTTGTTCGAGTGAGTGCATATAGGCCGACCCACCCTTGCTTTCAGGTTCCCTCAGAACCCCAACAGCCAGATGTCCCGCCTTCAGGCTCGGCAATCGCACCAGGGAATAAGCGCGATCCCCTCCATCTGGCAGGGTGACCCGCACATGTGCGCCCGCCCACCATACGACCGGGATGGGCGCAATCGGCTTCATCACAATCCGCCTGATGTCCGAGGTTTCACTGACGATGCCTACAACCTCATATGCGATCGATGGCACAGCACACCCCTACGAATCCTTTATATGCTCTTGCATAGTTTTATCTGTAGAGCCTCTTGCAGAACTCCCCGATCAAGCGGTTTTTTCCTGAAAACGGGCACTTTTTCTGATGGCTGGCCTGGATATGGAGCCGTCCCTCTGGTATGAAGCAGGTACCAAAACCACAACATGCAGGGAGACGGCTCCATGTCCCTACGTTCGTCCATATCAGATGCCTGGCAGCGGTTCCAGAGGGAACTTTTCCCTTCCCTCGCCGGGGAGGTCGGCCCGCTGGGCGTGAGGCACACCAAATCCGTCGCCGTCCTGGACATGGTGGAGGTGGAGAGGCACGTCCACTACAGCCACCGGGGCGTCGGCAACCCTCCCGCGAACCGCAGGGCGCTGGCGCGGGCCTTCGTCGCCAGGGCGGTGTGGGACATGCCGACCAAGGTGGTGCTGGTCGACCGGCTGCTTTACGACCCGACGCTGCGGCGTCCGGTCGGCTGGTCCCGCGTGTCGGAGGTTCCCAGTGAATCGACGTTCTCCCGGGCCCTCCCCTGGTTCGCGGAGACCCGGCTGCCGGAGCGGATGCACGGGGCGCTGGTCCGCGCCGACTGTTCCGGCTCGGTCGTCGGGCACATATCGCGGGACCCGCCGGCGATCGTCGGGCGGGAGAGGCCGGCGCCGAAGCCGAAGCCGCAGGAGAGGCCGAAGCGAAAGCGCGGACGCCCGAAAAAGGGGGAGGAGGTGCCGAGGGAGCCGACCCGGCTGGAGCGGCAGCCGCCGGACGGGATGACCGCCGCGGAGATGGCCGACGGGCTGCCGAAGGCCTGCGACACCGGGACGGAACGCAACGCCAAGGGGTACAGGGAGAGCTGGAGGGGGTACAAGCTGCATATCGACGCCGCCGATGGGGACGTCCCCATCAGCTGCATCCTGACCTCGGCGTCGCTGCACGACAGCCAGGCCGCGATCCCGCTGTCGAAGATGACGGCGCTGCGGGTGGACCACTGTCACCAACTCATGGACGCGGCCTGCGACTCGCTGGAGATCGGGTTCCACGCCTACCTGACGGGACGCGTGGCGATCACCGACACCAACCCCCGCCCGCGACGCGGCCCTGAAGGAGCGCCTCGCCAGGGAGGCTCTGGCGCAGCGCAGGGCGGGCCACATACGCCATGACCGCGTCCGCTACCGGCAGCGATCCAGCGGCGGGCGCGTGAACTCGGCGCTGAAGGACCCGTACGGCGCCCGGCACGTCCGCGTCCGGGGGCACGCCAAGGTGGCCTGCCACCTTTTCTTCGGCGTGCTGGCGCTGACCGTGGAACAGCTGATGCGGCTCACCATCTGACACCGCCGGCCCAGGCAGCGCCGGACGCCTCGGATGCCGCCCCGGAGGGGACGGTGCGTCCAATCATGCGCGGGCGGTGTCCCTGAAGCCAACAACTGCGACATTCCGCCACACCTCGGGCCGTGCGGACGCCCCGGGCACCCGCCGGAACCGGTGACGGGACCCTGGCGGAACCGAAAGGCCAGCGGCGGCCGCCCGAACCGCAATAATTGTGCAAGAGGCTCTGTAAATTAAAGAATGTCAAGCTGCGGGCCAACATGTCCGTTGCTCGAAAGCTTGTCACAATCGCAAACGCGCGGTTGCGGAATCAATCTCCCAAAACCAGCTGAGAGATACAGTTGCTAATTCCCATTGTCGTGTCACCCTACGGCAAATCGGCATGATGCCGTTGGTTCAGGATGTCTCCTTAACCTGTTTCAGAGATGTCCTGATAGTCGACGCAATGACCAAGACGATGCAAAGCGCGAGAAACGCCGCAATCGGCCTATTAATCATGTCGAGTGGGCCATCAATCCTGGCGGAAGCGGCGCGCAGTTTCACTTCCATAATGCCGCCTAGCACCATGCCAAGGACGATCGGCACAATCGGCAGTTGCAGCCGCTTCAGGATCAGACCAAACATTCCGAAAACTGCCGCGATAATGCAATCGACCACGGAATTGCGCAGCGAAAAAACGCCCACAAAACTCAAAGTCAGAATGATCACGCCAAGAAATCGTGTGGGCATCTTGATCAGTTGCACGATCAGATTCGAGGATACGATCATGGCCAGGATCACGACCACATTGATCACCAGCAAACCAATGAACAGGGCATAGACAAAGTCGAGCTGGCTTACGAACAGATCCGGCCCGGGCACGACGCTGTGGACATAGAAGACCGACAGCATCATCGCCGTCAGCGCTTCACCCGGAATGCCCAAGGCGAGAAGCGGTATCATCGCAGCGGCCGGCACCGCGTTGTTTGCGCTTTCAGAGGCGACGAGCCCTTCGGGCGATCCCTTGCCGAACTCTTCTGGAGTCTTGGAGGCCCGCTGTGCGCTGGTATAGCTCATAAACTGAGCCGTGAACTCACCCACGCCCGGGATCATGCCCATCAGCACGCCAAATCCTCCGCCCGTCGCCGCCACGCGCTTGAACCGAAGCGTTTCCAGAATGGACTGCCACATCCCGCCCTTGACCCTGCCGATCTTCGGCGCGCTCTCAGACTCGATCAACAGCAGGAAAGCTTGGCTCAGCGCAAACAGGCCAAGCACGACAACGATCAGGTCGAGGCCCGATGTCAGCCATTGGAAGCCGAAGGTATAGCGGAAGGTGAACTTCACCGGCTCCATGCCAACCGACTGAAACAGAATGCCCAAGCCCACAAGCATGCCAGCCGCGGCCATCTTGCCGCGATGCGCAACAATGACCAAGACCACTCCAAGAAGAGCGGCGAGGAAGATCTCGCGCGCACCGAACATCGGAGCGACCTTGGCAAGCACAGGTGAGAACGCAATCAAGGCAATGATCGAAACGATCGCCCCCAAAAACGACGCACCATATGCCAGCCCCAAGGCTCGATGCGCTTCGCCCCGCTTGGTCATCGGGTAGCCATCATAGGTCGTCAGCGCGTTAACTGCTGTGCCTGGCGTATTCACCAAGATCGCGGGCAGTGCACCGCCAAACATCGACGATCCGTAGATCCCCAATAGCAGGATAAGCCCGTTTAACGGCTCCATCGAGAAGGTCGCGGGCAGGAGAATGGCAATGGCCACGGCCGGACCCACACCCGGAATGGCTCCAATCATGACCCCACCCAGGGCACCCACCAAAAGACAAAGCACCGTAGTTGGATTGGCAAGCAAGTCGATGCTTGCGAGAACTGTTTCAAGCATTTACGGGCTCCTAGAGGTTCGCCATTGCGAAGTTGCGGATACCGTCGGGTAAATACTCATAGATCGCGCCCGCAGGCAGACCGACACCCAGCCCCATCTTGAAGACCAGAACGACCGCTACAGAAAAGGCCGCGCCGCTCCAGAGAACACCTGCGGATCGATAGCCCAGCCGTAGGCTCAGCAAAAAGACGAACAGAATTGTGGACGGCAGGTATCCGAATTTCGGAACTGCGATCACGTAGCCGAGGAACCACCCGACAAATTCGATTGATCGGACCCAGAACAAAGCCTCGGCCCAACGGCCGGGTATCCTTGGACTCCACACGGAAGAGATGAAATGGATTGCCCCGAAAACAACAAGCATGCTGACCCCGACGAGCGGCCAAAACGCGGGTTGGGCAACCAGCATGGTGTTTTGGACAAAAGGTGCCTGCGACGGCAGTGCAGCCGCAAGAAGGAGCGCTAAAGCCAGGAACATGGCCGCAAAGACAACATCCCCCGGCTTCCGTTCAATTCTGAACAGTTCAATGAATGACCGCATTGGGTCTCCTCCCCACTGGTTGGGTGCATCCCAGATTGTTGGGAATCTATGATTTCGGTCGGTTCTCACCGGCGAAAACCGACCGAAAGGAGTTCCTATGCCAGAAATTCAAGGCTCAAAAGGACATCCGAGCGATTCATGCCAACAATCTGGGCTACACCCCGACTGGTTTCATCATTTGAAACTCAGCCCATACTCGTGTTGTTTTGGGGACTCCGCGCCCAGATGAGCGCGGAGTCCGATCCCTTGGGGCTGCCTATTCCAGCAAGCCAGTGATGAAATCGTACTGAGCCGTATCGCGGTCGATGACCTTTTGGGACTCTTCCGCGCCCTTCCAGTAGATCTCAGCGCCGGTGGACGCTGCAATTTCTTGTGCTGCGTCGGACAACACGACCTCTTTTGCGACCTCAGCCAGCACATCACGCACTTCCTGCGGCGTGTCCTTGTGCACGAAAAGGCCGTTCCAGTTCCCCATGGTGATCTCCGGATTAATCTCCGTCTGGGTCGGCACATCAGGCGTCAGAGAGATGCGCTCGGATGTGAATGACGTCAGGATTTTGATATCGTTGATGCAGGGCAACACAAGTTGCAGCGTCGTATTGATCACGTCTGCATCCCCGGATGCCAGCGTGTTGCAGTCAAGCGCGTCAAAAGCCGCATCCGAGCCAAAGCTGAAACCCGATGTCTTGGCCAGCACCATGGTGACTTGGGTTGGGATTGCTGGCGCACCGAAATGGCCGAGGGCAACTTTGTTTGACCTGGCGTGCTCAACCAATCCGGCCCAATCGTCGTAAGGCGCATCCGCGCCTGCCGCGACCACAAAAGGATAGGTCAGGAAGATGCCAACCGGTTCGAACGGGTTCCCCTCAAGCGGCGGGATCCCGATACGGGGACCAACGATAGGAACACCCAGAACAAACGACCCGACGGTGTAGCCATCAGCAGGGGCAACAGCAACCTCAACCGCCCCGGGGAAGGGTCCGCCACCACCACCGGGCCTGTTCAGCACAGCGGCTGAGACACCGAATTTTTCCTGCATACGATCTGCGATCATTCGGGTCAGAACATCTTCCAGATCGCCCGGAGGCCAAGGCACCACGAATTTCACTGGCTTTTCAGGGTAATCCGCCATTGCAGCGCTGGCCGAAATGACAGCACCCATGGCAGCCATCGCGATTGATTTCAGAAGTTTCATGATTTCCTCCTTGTGGAACTTGTAGCCGACGGTTGTTTGCGAAAGTTGTTTGTCGGCCCTTGGTTAGAAGTTGAACTTTGGTAATTGGAGTTCTCGACGCTACGCATATTTCCCGGACAGAAGGGTTCCGCATCCTGGGACACGGGCTTCGAGGCCGAGTTCTTTCAACATTTGGTGCGTTGTGGCTACGGACGCGGACAATACCGCGATACCGCATTCGTCTTCAACCTTCTGGATTGCCGCGAGCGAAGGCATCTGCACGCAGGCCGAGAGGACCAGCGCGTCGATGTTCCTGAGGTTCACCTGCTTGTAGATCTCGGTCAGGTTCAGGGGATTCTGGGCTGCGACCTCCAGATTGTCGGAGGTCTCCAGCGCGATACTGTCAGACACCTCGACACCCTCGGCCTCGATATACTCCGCGACCATGTTGGTCAGCGGGCGCATATAGGGTGTGACGATCAAGATGCGCTTGGCGTCCATCAGGTGCAATCCGTCGACCAGCGCACCGGCCGAACTGACCACCGGTGCCGGGTGGTCGTTGTCCACGGTCACCTGATGCAGGCGCCTCTGGCTTTCGCGGTGATAGCCCTTGCCCATGGACATGATCGCCACCAGACAGGCATAGCCCATCACATCGACGTAGGCATCGCTGAGTTCCAGCGGACAGCGGTCGCTGTCGCGGTCCATCGCCTCCAGCTCTTCCTTGGTGACTTTTTCTCATCCGCATCCGGCTGGAATGGAAGGAGAAGCGTTCGGGCAGGATTGCCTCTCTCGCGCGCAGCATCGCCGGGATTTCCCGCTCCATCGTCAGGTTAGATGATGAACGATTTGCCCGATCCGGAGTGTCTTGTGCATGTTTTCCTGGATCGACATGGCCTCTAGTCACCAATCCTGATGACAGGGTTACGCAGAACGCCGATGCCATCGACGCCGCATTCGATAACATCACCGGGCCACATCCACTCTTGAGGTTCACGGCCGGCACCAACACCGGCGGGTGTTCCCGTTGCGATGATATCACCCGGTTCCAAGGTTATGCCTGACGAGATGTCGGCAATCAGCGTCGGGATATCGAACAGCAGATGTTTGGTGTTTGACCGCTGCTTTTCCTCACCGTTCTTGGTCAACCAAAGATCCAGATTGTGGGGGTCTGGCACATCGTCAGCCGTGATGATCGCCGGACCAAAGGGGCAATAGGTATCTTGACCTTTGGAAAAGATCCACTGCCCCGCGCGGCGGTTGTCCCGCGCCGAGATGTCGTTGATCACAGAATAGCCAAAGACATGGCTCATCGCGTCATCCTTGGCGATCCGTGTGGCGCGCTTGCCGATTATGACAGCCAGTTCCACTTCCCAGTCCAGCATTTGCGTCATCGAGGCATTGTGCTGAATCGCCTCTCCATTGGCGATCACCGAGGTGGGTGGTTTGGAGAACACCACAGGTTCCTTGGGCAGGTCCTTGGAGGTGTCCAGCGATTTGGCGCTTTCGGCCACGTGCTCCACATAGTTCAGGCCGATGCCGAAGATGTTCTTGCGCGGGCGCGGGATCGGGGCCAGCAGGCGCACATTCTCTTCCAGCACAGCGATGCCGGCAGGGCGCTTGCCATCGGTTTCTGCGAGAGCTCGGGTGATCGCGGCTGTCGCATCGGGGCCCAGGTCGATCAGGTCCAGCATGGTCGACGGCAGTGCCTCGCCCACAGCATCGCCCAATAGTTCCACGTCCACGACCATGCCGTCTTGCACGACACCCAGCCGACCTTCACCATCCGCGCCGTCGCGGTATGTCACGAGTTTCATGAGAGTTCTTCCTGTTAGTGCTTAGCTTTCGACGATCTGGTGACCGCCATTGTCCTCAAGTGCCTGCTCGGCCCAGAAGCCGAGCTTCTCCATCACCGGAAAGTCATTGAACGAGAACAGGCAGGCATCGTCACCGTCCTGGATGTTGCAGTGCTCGTGCCAGGTCCAGGCGGGCACACAGAAGATATCGTGCTCGGACCAGTCGAACCGCTTGCCACCGATGATGGAGTATCCCGACCCTTTGGCGACGTTATAGATCACGTTGCCGGTGTGGCGGTGCGCCTTGGTGTGCTCGCCTGCGCGCAGCATCTGCATCGATGCCCCCATGGTCATCATCGGATGGCCGCCGGTTTGCGGGTTGGTGTAGCGCATGATCAAGCCGTCATAGGGCGAACCATCGCTGACCTTGGCAAAGTTCAAAAGCGCCTCATAGGTCGGCTCCCAAGAGTATTTCAGGAGAGGCGAATAGGGTTTGTCCCACTTGTCGGTCTGTGGCAGCAGAGCGGGGCCACCGTACGTCATGACGCTGTCATTCATTGGGATGTTGATCGACTGACAATCGTCCGGGTGCACTTCATAGAAGTTCGCCTCAAGGCAGTTGGTCAGCGGGATATCGAGCCCGTCCTGCCAGATGCACTCGGTGCCGGTTTCCAGAATGCCATGTTCATGCCAGGTTCCGTTGGGTGTCAGCACGAAGTCATTGGCGCCCAGTTCCACCTTGTGACCATCCACGATGGTATAGGCGCCCGAGCCTTCCATGATGAACCGCAGTGCCGAGGCCGCGTGACGGTGCGCACCGGCGCGCTCACCCGCTTTCATGGTCTGGATGCCCGAGAACAGCCAGCCGCAGCAGGCCGAGACGTCCTTGCGCTTCGGGTTGCGCAGATAGACCACCCGGCGGCCCGCATCTTCGGGGCGCACCAGATCAATTGACCGCAGCACTTCGCGGCGCAGGTCTTGCCAATGCCAGTGGACGGGGGCGGATTTCGGGGTCGGTTCCCACGGCTCAATATCATTGGCCACGGTCCAAAGCGCGCCGGTCTCAATCTTGGCCAGATCTTCGTAGTACGCCTCAAGTTCAGGAGTGTCGCGCACCCGCGCGCGGCCCAGAATGTCGTCGTCGGGTTTGATCTCGGTCTTTGCCATGAAGGAAACTCCTTTGAATTACTCGGTTTCGGTTTCAGCGGTTGGCTCGTTCGGCACAGGGCTGGCGGCCCCCTGCCCGGCAAAAGAGACCGGAGCCTGCGGCTGTTGGTTCACTTGCAAATTGAACACATCAAACCGGTTATAATGTCCGGTGATGTCATGCATCTGTTTGGGCTGGATGCATTTGCCGAGATCAATATCGGCATAGACGATGCCTTCTCCGTCAATCAGCCCCGGCACCACCTCGCGCCCATCCGGGCCGATCACGCCGGACCAGGCGCTGGACTTGCGTTCCAGAAGCGCCCGCGCATCCGGTCGGATCGTTTCCATCGCGGTGATGATCTCGTCCGAGACGGTCGAGGTCGCGGTGATGGTGAACACCTTGCCCTCGAAGCTGTGAGACATGGAGCGCAGCTTGATCGCCTCGGCCATGTCATAGTCCTTAGGTGCCACAGGCAGCGAGATGTAGCTGGCCGTATGCACCAATTCCCCCTGCGCCAGAAGCGTGAAGCGCGCCAGCGTGTTGGTGTTCTCACCACAGGCAAGGCTGCCCAGCGGGCCTACTTCCGTGTCATGCACGCGCAGCCCCGCGCCGTCGCCATTCGTCCAGGTCAGCTTTTCCGCCCAGGTCGGCACCAGCTTGCGGTGCCGTCCGATCACGGCGCCATCCGGCCCGATGAGCAGGATGGTGTTGTAAAGCGCGCCCAGCGAAACCGGGCTGCGCTCATTGAGGCCCATCACCACATAGCAATCATTGGCCTTGGCCACCGCCTGAACCTGACCGATCTCCGGCCCGTCAGCAAAGACCGAGGCCCGCACCAGCTTGTCAAACCACGCACTGCCCGTGACCGGATCCGTGATCCAGTTCCAATAGGGATAGCCCGGAATGAACACCTCTGGAAACACCACCAGCTGCGCCCCATTCCCCGCCGCCTCCGAAATCAAGCTCGCAGCCTTCGAAACCGTCGCGCCAGCATCCAGGAACACAGGACAAGCCTGAACAGCAGCCGCCTTGAAACAGGGAAACTCAGAGTGAGGGAGCATGGTCACTTCGCCTCTTCGTACTTGCGCAGCGCCTTGGTGAGCCCGTCGATGATCTTGTCCACGCCATCCGCATCAATGGTCAGCGGCGGTGACATGATAATCGTGGCGCCGACGGGGCGGATGATGATCCCTTCTTCGCGGGCAAAAGCCGCAACCATCTCACCCTGGGCTTTGCCAGGGTCAATCGGCTCGCGCGTGGTCTTGTCCGCCACCAGATCGACACCGACCATCAGCCCCTTGCCACGCACTTCGCCCACCAGCGAAGACCAGTTGGGCAGTTCTTCCAACCCCTTGATCAGGCGTTCACCCATGGCGGCCGCATTGGCAGGCAGGTCTTCGTCTTCGACGATCTTCAGCGTGGCGTTGGCCGCTGCGCACCCCAGCGCATGGCCCGTCGCGGTGTAGCCGTGCATGACAAAGCCCATCAGGTCCACACCCTTCATCCAGGCATCCATGAGGCACCTGTTCAGCACGGTTGCACCCAGTGGGATATAGCCTGCGGTGATCCCTTTGGCGAGGCACATGATATCGGGCTTCACGCCCCAGCCCCGCGCACCGAACATAGACCCCGAGCGGCCAAACCCGGTCACAACTTCATCCGAGATCAAGAGCACACCATGCTTGTCCAACACCTCACGCAGGCGGGGCCAGAAGCTTGCAGGAGGCACAATAACGCCCCCGGCCCCCTGCACCGGCTCTGCAATGAAGGCTGCAATCGTGTGGGCCCCCTGATGCATGATCAGCCGGTCGACCTGCGTGATGATCGCCTCTGTCAGTTCTTCGGGATCCTCGGAATAGGGGTTCCGGTAGGTCCAGGGGCTGTCCACCTGAAAGCAATTCGGCATCAAAGGCCCGTAGGCATGACGATAGTAGCTGGAGCCATTGACCGAGGTGCCACCGAACTGAATGCCGTGATAACCATTCTTAAGCGAGATGAACCCGGTACGCTCCGGCTGACCTTCGAGCTTCCAATATTGCCGCGCCAGTTTCAGCGCGGTTTCCACCGCGTCAGAGCCGTTGGCCGAGAACAGAACCTTGGCCATGTCCTCTTCCGCCGACAACTCAATGACCTTGGCAGACAATTCAATCGACGGCGCCGTCGTGGTGCCCGCAAAGCTGGAGTAATAGGAAATCTCCTCCATTTGCGCGGCGATGGCGGCTTTGACCTCTGCCCGGTTGTGGCCGACATTCACGTTCCACAGCCCGCCGATCCCGTCGACGAAGGTGTTCCCGTCAATGTCGGTGACCTTGTATCCGTCCCCCTTTACGATGATCTGCGGCGGATGCTCCGCCGAGATCAGCGGATGGATCATCGGGTGCAACTGATGGCGCGCGTTGTTTTCACGCAGGAAGTTGTCGTCTTTCATGAACATTGTGCGTTCTCCCCCGTTCAGCCCAGAGCGATGCAGACGGATTTGGTTTCAAGGTAGTTGTCGAGTGCGGCGCACCCGTGCTCGCGCCCGGTGCCGGACTGTTTGTAGCCGCCAAAGGGCATGTTCTGATCGGGCAGGTTGTGCGCATTGACCCAAACGGTCCCGGCTTCGATCTACGGCACATATTTGTGCATGGTGTTGAGGTTCGTCGTCCAGATCGACGCGCCCAGCCCATAGCGGGTGTCATTGGCCATGGCGATGGCGTCGTCAGGGTCATCAATGGGCGTGACGGTCAGGACAGGGCCAAAAATCTCGTCCTGCATGATCCACATCCGTGAAGATCTCAGGTTTCACAGAATATCCGTCGCCCTCATAGGCCCCCGAGCCCGAGGCCAGCATCGGTTTGGTGCCTTGTTCCGGCCCGTGCGCGATGCAGGCATTCACATGGACCTGATGCTTGGCCGAGACCATCGGGTTGATCTGGTTGGCCCGATCCAGGCCCGAGCCCATGGGCAGCGAGCCGACCATGCCACTGAGGAAATCGCAAACCTGATCATAGATGCCCTTCTGCGCATAGGTCCTGATTCCGGCACAACAGGTCTGGCCAGAGTTGAACAGGGCACCAATGCCCGCCGCCACACCCAGTTGGTCCATGTCCATATCGTCAAACATGACCATCGGCGCCTTGCCACCCAGTTCCAGCGTGACACGCTTCATATCCCGCATCGCTTGCACGCCGATGATCTTGCCCAACTCGGTCGAGCCGGTGAAGGCCAGCTTGTTGACGCCCGGATGTGCTGTCAGCGCGGCACCTGCCTCTTCTCCAGTGCCCGTGACCACATTGACCGCGCCGGCAGGCAGGCCCGCCTCAAGGCACAGCTCGCCCAGACGCAGCGTGGTTTGCGGCGTCTCCTCAGCGGGCTTGACGACCACCGTGCAGCCGCATGCCAGCGCAGGCGCGATCTTCCAGACAGCCATGTTCAAGGGGAAGTTCCAGGGCGTGATTGCGCCCACCACGCCAACCGGCTCCTTGCGGGTATAGGCCTGATACCGGGCGCCCGGCGGCATCGGGATCGGCACATCAATGGTCGAGCCTTCGATTTTCGTCGCCCAACCCGCCATATAACGCATGTAATTGGCAGACGCCCCGACCTCGATCAGGCGCGTCATCATGACAGATTTGCCATTGTTCAGCGTTTCAGGCTGGGCCAGTTCCTCGCCGTTTTCTTCGATCAGATCCGCCAACTTCAGCATGACGCGCTGGCGATCCGCAGGCCGCATGTTGGCCCACTCGCCCTTCAAGGCTGCCCGCGCAGCCGTAACCGCCTTGTCAACATCCGGAGCGGTACCTGCAGGGACTTCCGCCAGCTTCTGACCGTTCGCTGGGTTGAAGACTTCGAATGTTTTCCCGCTTTCACCCGGCACCTTCTTGTCCCCAATGACCATATTGCTCTGCGAATCAAGAAAGTCGGCAACGCCAGGAAAGATGTTATCGATTGCGCTGACTGGCCTTGCTATCTGCATGGATTAATTCCCTTTTTCCTTTGCGCTCGGCCTTTCTGCGCCAAGCAGAGCTCTTTGTTGTTGACTTATTTTACATATAAATTTATTCTTTGCCATACAATTTTTGGAGGGAAAATGGCAGAACGCTCCTTTGCTCGGGAAGTCGAAGACCTGAAGCTGGGAGAAGGAGATATCTTCCGCGGGGAAGGCATTCTGGCCATCACCAAGGCGCTCCTGCAGTCGGGCGTGGCCTACGTCGGTGGCTATCAAGGGTCACCGATTTCGCATCTGATGGACGTGTTGGCAGATGCCAACGACATCCTGGATGAGCTTGACGTGGTCTTCCAAAGCTCCGCCAGCGAGGCGACGGCGGGCGCGATGCTCTCGGCCTCTGTAATGTACCCCTTGCGCGGCGCGGTAGCCTGGAAATCGACTGTGGGAACCAATGTGGCCTCAGACGCTTTGTCGAACCTTGCGTCTGGCGGGGTCAAAGGCGGTGCGATGGTCATCGTGGGCGAGGACTATGGCGAAGGGTCTTCGATCATGCAGGAGCGCACGCACGCTTTTGCCATGAAGTCGCAGATGTGGCTGCTGTATCCGCGCCCGGAACAATCCTGTATGGTCAATCTGATCGAAAAGGGTTTTGAACTGTCCGAGGCATCCAACACACCAGTGATGCTTCAGGTACGCGTGCGCTCCTGCCATATGACGGGGGAGTTTCACGCCAAGGACAACAAGCGTCCCGAATTTACTTTGCGCGATGCGCTCAACGCGCCAAGGCGCGACCTCGACCGCATTGTTCTGCCGCCCGCCGCATATGAGCACGAACAAGAGAAGATCCAGAAACGCTGGCCCGCCGGTGTCGATTTCATCCGGGACAACAAGCTGAATGAACTCTTTGGGCCAACCGACGAAGACAGGACGTGCAAGACCGGGCTGATCGTCGTGGGAGGGATGTACAACTCGACAGTTCGCGCACTGCAGTTCCTCGGGCTCTGCGACGCTTACGGCAATTCGCAGCTACCGATCTACGTAATGAACGTGGCCTACCCGACAATCCCCGAAGAGGTGGATGCCTTCTGCGAAGGGCTTGAAGCCGTTCTGGTGGTTGAAGAAGGCCAGCCGGAGTACATCGAACAGTCGATCAACACCCAGATCGCGCGTGGCAAACGCGCCACGACCGTGCATGGTAAGGATTACCTGCCCATGGGGGGCGACTATACCGCCGCCGTGATCACCGATGGCATCACCCGCTTTCTGGAAGATCACGACCCGCAGCAACTGGGCAACCGCGCACCCGTGCCCGACCCTGTGCCGATCCTGACCAACCCGGCTGTCGAGAAGCTCAAGGAGGTGGTGCCACCGCGCCCGCCCGGGTTGTGCACCGGCTGCCCGGAGCGCCCCATCTTTGCCGCGATGAAGCTGGTTTTTGAAGAGATGGGCGAGCATCACGTTTCTGCGGATATCGGCTGTCACCTGTTCTCGATCCTGCCGCCCTTTAACATCGGCGCAACGACGATGGGTTACGGGCTCGGGCCAGCCTCGGCCTCAGCCTTCAATGTGCCAGGGGCCAAACGCTCGATCTCGATCATGGGCGATGGCGGGTTCTGGCATAACGGACTGACCAGCGGCATCGGACACGCGGTGTTCAACAAGCATGACGGCGTGTTCCTGATTGTGGACAACTACTATTCCTCGGCCACGGGCGGCCAAGACATCCTGTCGTCCCGCGCCTTCAACAAACGTCGCAAGACGAACAACGCAATCACTGACGCGGTGCGCGGTGTCGGGGCCAAATGGGTGCGCCAGATCGACCGCACCTATGATGTCAACCAGATGCGCGATGTGCTGATGGAGGCGCTGACAACCGACGCCGAAGGGCCCAAGATCATCGTCGCCTCGTCCGAATGCATGCTGAACAAACAACGCCGGGTGAAGCCGCAAGTTGCCAAAGCGATCAAGGGTGGCAAGCGAACGATCAAGGAGAAGTTCGGCGTGGATGAAGACGTCTGCACCGGGGATCACGCCTGTATCCGCCTGTCGGGCTGCCCTTCGCTTTCGGTCAGGGAACTCGACGACCCGCTGCGCGATGACCCGGTAGCGAGCATCGACAGCACCTGCGTTGCCTGCGGCAATTGTGGCGAGGTCGCAGATGCCGCCGTGCTCTGCCCTTCCTTCTTCCGGGCCGAGGTTACCCACAATCCAACCGGATGGGACAGGTTCCGCGACCGGGTCGCGGGCTCGATCATCACCTACCTGCAAAA
Source organism: Paracoccaceae bacterium (assembly GCA_965203605.1). Classification (GTDB taxonomy): domain Bacteria; phylum Pseudomonadota; class Alphaproteobacteria; order Rhodobacterales; family Rhodobacteraceae; genus JAPOUP01. Next base: position 3,088,237 of record OZ241902.1, read on the forward strand.
CCGCCGCGAACGCCGCGCGGTCAGCTTCGAGGGGTGATTTGCCATGAAGGACGATACTGTCACACTTGGCCTGAAAGCAGCTGTTCCAGCCACCGAACGTCCGATCTCCATCGCCATCGTGGCGATGGGTGGTCAAGGTGGCGGGGTGTTGACCGGATGGATTGTCAGCCTTGCAGAAAGCCAGGGCTGGATTGCCCAATCCACCTCGGTGCCGGGCGTCGCGCAACGAACCGGGGCCACAATCTACTATGTCGAGATGATGCAGGCCAGCGAGACCGGCCAAAAGCCGGTTCTGGCTCAGATGCCGACCCCTGGTGACGTGGATATAGTCATTGCTTCGGAATACATGGAAGCGGGCCGCTCGATTCTCCGTGGCATCGTCACCCCGGATCGCGCCACGCTGATCGCTTCGAACCATCGGTCGCTATCGACCAATGAGAAGATGGCACCGGGTGAGGGTATCGCCGACAGCGGCGCTGTGGATCTGGCCATCGGCGTGGTGGCCGCCAAAGAGATCGTATTCGACATGAACGATATGGCCGTACGCAATGGCTCTGTCATTTCGTCGGCGATGTTCGGCAGCCTAGCCGCTTCGGGCACCCTGCCCTTTGAGCGCGAGGCCTATTGCGAGGTGATCAGGCAGAGCGGCAAAGGCGTGGACGCCAGCCTACGCACCTTCGACGCAGCCTTTGATCGTACTGAGCAAGGCGCCGCGCCTGTCGAGGCAGAGGAGACCACCTTGCAAGACGACGCGCCTGCAGCGCTGCCGGGTCGCCTTTCAGACCCGCGCGCCGATGCCCTTCTGTCTCGCATCCGTGCGGAACTCCCTAAGGAAGCGCACCAAATGGCCTTTCTTGGCCTGCAAAAGGTCGTGGACTTTCAGGATGCCGATTATGGCGCGGAATACCTCGACCTGCTGCGTGATCTGACGTCCAGGGACGCGGCTGTTGGCGGCGCGGACAAGGCATACGAATTTACCGCGACTGCGGCCAAATATCTGGCAAATGCCATGGCCTATGACGACGTGATCCGGGTCGCGCGCCTCAAGACCCGCAGCACACGGCGGACGCGCGTCGCCGCCGAAGTGGGTCTCAAAGAAGGCCAGATCCTCAACACCACCGAGTTTATGCATCCCCGCATGGAAGAGGTCGCCTCGACCCTGCCGGTGGGGCTGGCCAATTGGCTGGTCGCCCGCAAAGGGCTCTACGACTGGCTCGATCGCCGCATTAACAAGGGACGGCGCGTGCGCACCTATTCGCTGCGCTGGTTCCTGCCGTTGCATCTGGTCGGCGGCCTTAGCGGCATGCGCCGCAAATCCTTGCGCCACCAGACAGAAACAGTGCATCGGAATGCCTGGCTGGCGGATGCCACGGACGCGTTGTCACGGAATTACGATCTCGGCCTAGCGATGCTTTCCTTCCGCCGCCTGATCAAGGGTTACTCTGATACCCATGTGCGCGGCCTGTCGAAATTCGACAAGGTCATGCGCACGACGAAATCCGTCGCAGCCAGGGAAGACGCCGCCGATTGGGCCAAACGTCTGCTCACCTCAGCTATCAAAGATGCCTCTGGAGATGAACTGGACCGCACGATCAAAACGATCGAGTCTTTCAAATGAACACGCCAAATCCGACGAAAACGAGTGCACATCCCGTTCCGATGTCACGGCAGGACCTGTCACCTGGCCTGTTTTCTTACCGCGTCATCTTTCGTCACGGCCAATGTGACCCGGCTGGCATTGTCTACACCCCGGAATTCTTCAATGTCTTCAATTGGGCGGTTGAAGACTGGTTCTGCACACGTCTCGGGATTGACTATCAGGATATCGTGGACAGTCGACGCACTGGTCTGGGCTATGTGAATGCCTCAGCGACGTTCTTCTCACCCTGCAAAATGGGAGAATCGGTTGACATCTTCGTTGTCGTTGAACGCGTTGGCGGAAAATCCTACAGCTTGCGCCTGCATGCGATGAAGGGTGACACCGAGGCGCTTCGCGGTTACTTTACAACCGTAACAACATCGCTGGACACGCATCGCCCAGTCGACATACCACAGGATATTCGGGACGCGTTGACGGGATACGAAGCCCGACAAGACAGGCAGGAGTAACATGGGTCAGGACCCGGGCAAAAAAGACAGAGATACCGAATTGAGAAGAAATCAGGTTCGATTGTGGTTGAGCATCATGAGGGTCCACGGCTCGGTATCCACAGAACTCAATCGAAAACTGAGTGCGGAGGTCGGCATCAGCCTGGCGAAATTCGACACAATGTCGCACTTGCACCGTTACCCTGACGGTCTCAGCATGGGTGATCTGTCCGGCGCACTACGGGTTTCGAATGGAAATGTTTCCGGTCTGGTAAATCGGTTAATCAAGGATGGATTGGTCTTTAAGGAGATGTCAAAAAAAGATCGGCGTTCGTTTCAGGCAAAGCTCACAGACTTGGGCAAAAAGACCTTTGAGGAAGCGCTACTGACCCATCAAAATGTTCTTTCGGAACTGTTCTCCAACACAAGCCCTGATGCACTGACCGCGACCCTGCAAAATCTTCGTAGCCTCACCAACAACCTGGTTTCGGATGAATGAACGCCGCGAAGTCTCAACTCAAAATCGATTTTCCATTCCACTCGCCCAAAGAGCTTGAAGCCTACCTTCCCTATCTGCTTACAAGGCTAGCGCATCGATGGGCCACCGACCAGGATGCTGCGCTTCAACAGGACGGCCTGCACGGATCAAAGATGCGCATCCTGTCCTGCCTTTCGGCTTTTGGCGAATTGACGATCAACGAACTGTCAGTCTTGTCAGTGACCGAACAATCATCAGCAAGCCGCACACTTGAATCATTGGTTCAGTCAGGCCTGGCGGAACGGAACATTAGCCAGAAAGATCAACGTGTCCGTAGTGTAAAGCTGACCGCGGACGGCAAGAAAACCTTGGTTGAGCTTGCGCCAAGAATAATCGAACTAAATCGGAACCTACTTAGAGGTGTGGATCGTGACGAGCTCAAGACCTGTGTATTAGTCCTTGGTCGGATGCTAAAGAACATTAAGAAGAATGATATATGAGCCAGTTTCGTTGATGACTCCCGATTTAGGGTGGGAATTCAAATGGCCTACGCACAGCATCCGGTCTGGACGCGACAACTTGGAATCTCTGGTTGAACTGCGAAGAAAACCCGTTCTGGGAAAATTCCGATAGCAACTTGCCGCGTCTCGATGCCGTGGTTCCAGAGGTTGGAAATGGATCAACTATTGGTGTCACGACAGGCATAATTTTGCCACCTGGCGCCAGGTCATGGAAGTGGGGCCAGAACTCTCTGCCACCAGCGCCATGCCGACCGTCTGGCGTCACCACATATGAGATGGGCGCGCGCTTCTTTCGATAGGATCGAAGCCGTTCGATGCCGTTTCGCCATTCCAGCCAGCTCTCAGGATAGCCGTTCAAATCGCCGTCGAACGAGAAATCGGGATCATCGGCCGGAACCGGACAGAGATATCCCGCCACATCATCATCGTCTTCGGTTTCCAGCGGTGTATCGTCGATGTTGCGGGGGAAAAACCTGATGTGACCGTCGGCTTCGTTCTTGGTGACGACGTGGTATTCGTGTCCGTAAGCGGTTAAAGTACGGCGTCCGGTCGGGTCCCATCCATCCCTTTCCTGTTTGACAGCATAGGGCATCGCCCGGTAGTGAGTGGCCATCCGGGCGAATCACTTCGGGGGCCACCATGGCGGCACATGCGGGATCGGGGATGGACGGGCGGACGGCTTCGCCGGACGCCGGCGGGATCGGCGGGCCCGGGCGGGAGCTGTCCCGCTGGCTGGGGACCGGCGCCCTGCCGCCGGAGGCGGAGGAACCGCTCCGGTCGCCGGGCGGACTGTCCGGGCTGCAGGCGGCCACGGCCGCGGCCCGGGAGGGGCGGACCGCCGGACCCCTGGCGCAGGTCGCCGCCCTGACGGCCCAGGTCGCCCGGCTGGAGCGCGACCTGTACGGCCCGCGCCCGGAGAGGCACGGGAAGGGCTCCGACGCCCCCTCCGGCCAGGACGGCCAGGGCAGCCGCGGCGACGGCAGGCCGGGGCGCCGCAGGGAGCGCGGCGATTCGGTGGGCGACGCCGGGCTGCGCCCGGCGGCAAGGCTCCCGTGCCCGGCATCACCGTGACGCCGCCCGAGGCCGGCGGGCTGCCGGAGGACGGCCACCAGGTCGTTGGCGACCGCGTCCACTGCCGGCTCGCCGCCGGCGGGTTCCGGCACGTGGTCATCCGCCATCGCCATCTCACCGCCAGGGTCAGGGGGACCGACCGGCCCGTGTCCGCCCCGGCCCGCGGGGGCGTCTCCAGGAGCAGCTGCGCCGACGTCCCCCGCCTCGCCGGGATGCCCGTCGACAGGTTCATGTGGCGCCTGCCGCCTTCCCGGCAGCACCGGATGCTGGCCGAGGCCGGCATCACCGTCAACCGCGGCTCCCTGAGCCAGTGGGCCAACCGCGCCATCTCGGTGCCGGGAGCGCCGTCATCCAGATGGACGGGACCCCGATCCGCGCCGGGCGGCACCCGGGCAGGCCGGGCAGCATGGGGAAGGGCTGCCTCTGGCCAGTGCCCGGCGACCGCGGCGAGGCCGTGCTGCCCTTCCCGGACTCCAGCAGGCACGGGAACGCGGTGAGGTTCCCCGGTGCCTGCAGCGGAACCCTGGTGACGGACGGCCACCGCGCCTGCGAGGCCTATGTCGCGGCCCGCGGCGGCGCGGTCACCCACCGGACGTGCCGGGTCCATGCAGGACGCGGTTCCGGGGAGCTTAAGGACACCCACCCGGAGATGGCCGGGGCGGCGCTGGACCTGACCGGCGCGATCCACGGGACCGGGAGCGGGATCAGGGACCGGACACCGGCCGGGCGGCTGGCGGCGCGGCGGACCCGGTCGCGGGCGGCGGTCGCCGCGTTCCGGGACTGGCGCCACCGGACGCCGGGGATCCGGCGACGGCCCCGCGGCATCCGGTCCGCAGGGCGATCGCCCACCCCACGGAGCGGTGGGCGGCGCCGGGGACGTTCCCTGGGACCCCGACGTGCCGCCGGACACGGACCTCGGCGGGAACGCGCCGCCTCCGGTGAGGCCCGGCCAGCGCAGCTGGCTCCTCCCCTGGACGCTGGACGGAGCGGAGAACGTGGGGACCGTCAACGGGCTGCCCGCCACCTGCCGGATGTAGGGCGTCGACCCCCGCGTCTGGCTGACCGACGTCCTGCCTCCCGTCGACACCCATCCGGCCGACCGGGTCGGCGGGCTGACGCCGAGGCGGTGCAGGGCGCTGTTCGCCGCCAGCCCGATGGCCTCCGACGTGGGGCGGGCCACGGCGGGCCGGCCTGCCGACGCCGCCGGATAGCGCATGCGGCGGCGCCGGACGGTGATGTCGATCCCGTCCAGGAGCGCCAGCAGCCCGGTCCGCGACAGCGGTACAGACCTGCGCCCCGGCGTGGCCGGCGACGCGAACGGGCCCCGCTCCAGCCGCCTGGCCCGGATGAAACAGCCCCCGTGCCCGGAGCCGGGTATCCTGCCCATCGTCCGCCGCCGGCTGCCGGACACATGCCAGCGCCCGCCAGCGGGGTTCCCCACGGGATGGCTGGTGACGAGGCCGACGGGCCCGTCGAGGCCGCCAGTCCCGCCGGAGGCCGCGCCTGCGGCGCCAGCTCTGGAACGTCTTCACCGGAACCCCGCGACTCTGGCGGAAGCTGGCCTGCGGGCCGTCCCAGCGCCCGGACGCCGCCATCAGCTCCTCCCACCCGGCCCCGCTCCGGACCCTCCGGGCCTGGCCCCCGTCTGCCATTGCATCCACATCCACCGTCATGGACAGTCCTCCGGTCAGGTTGAATCGACCGGGGAACCCTCCCGCACTCCGGCGGCGCGGATCAAGGCGAATGCGCTACGTTGCGCTTTAGTCGCTTACTCGTGTCCGCAGTTCCTGCAGAAGCGTGTTGGGTAAAGCCAGTTCCCCGGAGCATTGGGATCCTCGAGCTGACCCTCGAACAGAACGGTTCTTGGCTTTTCCGTAAGCGTGGTGAAGATCTCACCCGCGCCGGAAATAAACCGGTGCAACTTGAATGCGAGGAACGCTCCGTCCCCGGTCCCACCGCGCTGATCCTCGGGAAGGCTTACAGCCGTCAGGAAGTCTCCGAGTTGCTTCCAGCACTGGTCCTGATCGACCCCACTGTCGTCGGCAAGCCGTTTGACGGCGTCTTCGAAGGGGATGGGCTTCCTTCGTTTCAGCTCCAGTCCGTCATCAAGTCCGAGCGCAAGCTCCGCCCATACCGCGAGCGGGTGCTTCCTGAACTGCTCGTCATCCAAGCTCGCCGGTAGAGGCTGTCGCACCACATCAGCCAGTGCGGCGGTCGCTTGTGCGAGGGTGACGGTGTCTTCAGTAGCCCGTTGCAGGGACTCATCTATTACGGCATCCGGGCCGATCTCGGAGCCGAAGAGCCTTGTCGCAACTCTGGCCACGGCAACAGCTCGGCTTCCTTCGGTGCCTTCTGAAGCCATCATCGCCGACGTGCCTATGCAGATCGGAGCTTTGTCAGGGGAGCAGCGGTCTCGCAGCCGCCGAACGAGCACGGCGACATCCGCGCCTTGGCGCCCTCTGTAGGTGTGTAACTCGTCGAGGATGATGAATTCAAGGCCGGTCGCGTTCCTGACTACCTTGGCGTCCAGGTCGTCTTGGCGGGTCAGCAGCAGTTCCGCCATCATGTAGTTGGTGAGCAGGATATCTGGCGGATTGGCCGCGATCCGTTGACGTTCCTCTTGGCTTTCTTGCCCCGTATAATGTTTGACAACAGGCTTCAGGACATCAGGAAGCCCTGACTGTCCGATGAATTTTTCGATCTCCTTCATATGGCTGTTCGCCAGAGCATTCATTGGATAGACGATGATTGCGCGGGTTGTTCGATGCTTACCGGCGCGCAGAGCCCGAATGATGGAATCGACCACCGGCACGAAGAAGCATAGCAATTTGCCAGAGCCCGTGCCTGTGGTGACCACATAGCTTTTTCCCGACTTCGCCTTAGCAATCGATTCCGCCTGGTGTCGGTGAAACCGCAGAGGTGTTTCGCCGAAGCGGAACACCTTGCCGGTCCCCTCGTCCAAGTCGCCGGAGACGACGAGATCGTCCACCGTGGGACCTGAGAGGTACCGCGGGTTCAATGAGAGGAGAGCGTCTGGCCAAAATCGTCCAGCATTATACTGCGCGTCAATTTCTGTCCGAAGATCCTCCGCACGAATGGCGCTGAAAGAACGCGAGAAGCGCTCATAGGACTCGATAAGATGATGATCAAAATCGAAGGCCTTCATGGCAGATCCCTAAAGCTACTTGCCTCTTCGCCTTGGGCGAAAATGGCTTTGCGGTTCAGAAGCACGATCTGCTGGTCCTGCGGCTTCCGCGCTGCCGGATCTGTATCAAGGCCAAGCCGCTTGAGCGCGTAGTAGAGGAGCGCGCCGCACCTTGATCTTCGCCTTGCCGCCTCGCATGCCGTAGTCGAGAGCGATGACCTTCGCCTGCGTGTCCGAAAGATCAGGGTGAGGGGCGACCTCCAGCGTAACCTCGGAATGCCAATCGCCGTCGTCGTCGGCCAACGTGTCGCTGTCCCGCGAACCGCGGATCTTGAGCATTCGGGCCAGCAGGAAGTCCTTGAAGCACTCGTCGGTCAGGCAGAACGCTCGCGTGTGACAGCGAAAGCCGTCGAACGCGACGGCGTGGGGCGCAATCTAGCGCCAGCGCGGCCTCGGGATGGACGGGGACTGGTACTTCACTTCGATTGCCTCGGACCGGCGGATAGCGCCGACGACGGAACGAAGCGTCACCGGACTGACGCCGCGCACCGGCGCCGGGGCGGATGCGTAGGGAGGAAGGTTGGCGATCCAGAAATCCTTCCGGTCGAGGATCCCATCAGAGAGTGAGCGTAGCTGCGCGAGGTAGCGGCTCGCATCGGGCTCGAGGAACTGCGCTTTGAAGTCCGAGCCGCGGACATAGGTCCGCGCGCTCTTGTCGTAGACCATGTTGTCTGGTGCGAAGCCGATGTAGCGGTTCAGGTCGGTGGACGCCTGGTTCACCGAGACCCCGAACTGGTCCATCAGGTCGATTCGGTTCACATGTCCCTCCCAGAACAGGCGGAACTCTGTGAACTCAAGGCGTTGCCAGACCCCCACAGCGAAGTTCCGACCTGTCGTTTTCCATCACGCTCCACGGCTCGGGCAGTGCGCACGATAACTATGCGCACCCATTTTCTGGGCTTAGGCAGAGGCTAGCCGAGCCAGGGATGTGGCGCAATCGAAATGCGTCGCAAATCAGAGCTTTGGAGTGAGGCCGGAGGTTGGGAGGATGAAGCCGACCTTAGTAGGCCCAGTGACCTCATAGCTGTTCAAAACGACATCGGTCAGAACTTTCCGCGCCGGATATCTGGGGTCGCGGTTAGCTCAAGACGAGTCGCCCCACTTCAGTTGCAACGCCATTTTTCGGCAGGCGGGGGTACGAGACAGTGTATTCGACGCCGCAAACCCATCACGTGGTGTCATGATCGAAGATTTGCTTAAGCATACCGACATTCTCGGAAAACTGTTCTCCCGTGCATTGAAGGTAGAGTGACGCAGTGTCTCGCGAGATGTATTTCTCCGTGTATGCTCTCACGACAAGATCAGCGAACTTCCCACGGCGTTGAATGGGCGTGTTCTGAAGAGGAAAGAAATCAGTAGTGAAATTCTCGGCCGCTTTCAACTCATCTTGAGGCGTTTCGTGAATTGTAAATTGTGGAAGCTCGTGCTGGCGGTAGTGAGAATTGAAAATATGATACCGGGCTGCGGTCTGGCTCAATCCAAATGTATGAATCACGTCGACAATTGACTCTTTGGAAAATGGTATTGATGCAACGGAACGAACCCGACTGAGAGGCGCCAGGAACGCGATGGCGAACGCATTTGCCCTTTGCTCCACGTAATCAAATTCTTGGTTTTCAGGATCGGCTCCACTCTGTTCATATGGATCTACGCGGACATTCTCCAAGTGTTCGTTTGGATCGAACAGGAGATGGCCGAGCTCATGAGCAAGCGTCGTGCGACGAATCCAAACATTTTCATTTTCGCCCTTTGAATTCAATAGAATCCCCCGAACTTCTTTGCCCTCGGCATTGTGGGTCACTATAGTAGCGCCTGCAATTTTCTGGCCAAGATCAACTTGGACGACTGGAATGCCGAGTCGATGTTCGACCAGTTCACGCATTGACAATATTGGCGAGTCTCCGAGGTTCAGCTTGACTCTAGCTTCGTCTGCAAGATTGTAACCGACCTTCCAGGTTTGTGTTTGGTAGGAGCCATAGAAGTTGGATGTAGTAAAATGATCTCGCTCCGTTTCAATACCCAGCCATTCTTGAAGCCGGATCTGCACTCGAATGATCGAAGCGGCTTCTGCAAAGCTAAGCGCCGTGCGGGGAGACATTTTCCAAGTTGACTGGGAACTCTTCATAGTTAGATCTCTCAGCCGATAGGCCAAGCGATTGTCTCCTCCGGAATTGGGATCATACGATAGCAGTCGTTCGTCTAGGCCTAGGACAAATGCGGCATTCTGCAGCTGGGCCACGGGAACTTCTGATGGCGATTCTTCCAGTGATTTGACAAGTTTTTCAGAAAGTGAAGAAGCTTGTGCAATATGGCGGTGTGACAGGTTCAGTCTCTCCCTGCGCCTCTTCAACGCAGTGGCAGTAGCATTCGTTCTGCATTTGAGAATTGCGGCACCGAACTCGACGACTTCGTCAAGGGTATGAATGCCGTAGGCGCTATATGCTTCCCAAGCAGTGTACACATGCCCGGTGGGACGACGAGCGGGGTCGTACACCGCAAGCTGTCCTTCGCTACGAACAAATTGCTTGTTCGAACGCCTAGCGGCCTCCTTCTCTGAATATCCTTCGGCTTCGGGTCCAAAAATAGCAGTCAAGCTAGCCATGCCTAGGTTCTCCTTCCAAATCGCGCTTTGCAAATCCCGTTACATCGTCCCACCCGAGCGAGATCACGTCGTATCCGAGAGACTCAAAAACTTCGACGGCAGCATTGAGTTGGTGGCTATCGGCAGCAGGATAACGGCCCGACCCGCCAGAGACATAGATAGAACTGTCGGAAGCAAACCACAATTCGCCCCCAATGCACGCATTCTCGCCCCCGGTAAGGTTCGTGTGCTTCGGCCGCTTTGTGCCCAGGACCTCCAGACATTCTTCACTAATGTAGGGTATGCCTCGTTGATCGATAACCCAAAGGTATCGGTACGGTGAGGAATCAAATCGAGATTTAGGTGGTGCTCCAAGCAGGATTTCGATAGCAGGTGCGAGCCCCAGAAGCCGAAGCCCGTGTTGCGGAGTAAGCTGGAGATTCTGGCGAGGATCATCAGCATCAAGGGAAGAGGCTTTAGGAGGGTATCGACGTATGAATGCTGCTAGTACCTGCGAAGGGGAGGGGTTCATCCAGATCGTCCTTGCCCGAAATTGGACCGAAGACACTCGCATGGTCCGAATGGAGAAGGCAGTGTCCGTGCAGACGGTGATAGCGGTTTGCTGCGGTGGCGGCGCGTTGTGAGACGTTCGTGCATTGCGATTTGGACGTCGTTGTACCTGATGCGGGAGGACCTTGCTGAAATACATATGATCGGTTCTGGGCAGCAACAGTCTTCCGGGACCTGAAGCCAGGAGACGAGGAGCAGAGGTAGCCAATGGCCAGTGCGGCATAGCGACTCCCCTCGGGTGGCTGACGACAACGAGCGGCCATGGCCTTGGAGAATGCACGCTGAATGAGCCCGAAGACAAGATGTAAAGTCATTGGTGGCAGCCGTCGCGCGGATCACGGTGGGAATCAGTTACCTTGGCTGAGAATGTTCGTCAAGTAGAGGGCGACGACCGGGCGTAGCCCAAGATTCTTGTCATGCCGCTGCGGCCTGATCCGTCCTGGCACGTGCTCCAGGACTATGGGCCAAGAAATAGACCAGAGCCAAGAATCCTGGGCTACACCCGCGACGACCAACGGGACGCTGAATTCGCGTCATTGGGCATTCGCCTTCAGATTGGTCAGCCTAGGCCGGAGGGCTGAACGTGGTCGTTGAACCGGCTGAGCTTGCCGTCCCATGATCGCGGCCAGACGAAGTTGTCATGCCGGATCGTCGCCCTCCGCATGCGGTTCCGGCTGAGTCGTCAGAGTTTCGCCAACCGCTTCGGTCTCATCGCCCGCGCCCTTCAAGAGTGGGAGCATGGACTGCGGGCTCCCGACAGGGCAGACCGCGTTCTGCTGACCGTCATTGACCGGCGCGTCGAGGCGGTAGTCAAGGCGCTCGGCGAGGATGGCGACAGCGGACGGAGGGGTCATTCCCTCGCGTTGTGAGATGCGCGCGCGTCATCGGGCACCAGGTTGCCGCCAATGCTCCCCGTGGTTCGGGCTGCGGCGTTCTGGATCGAGTCCCGCGCCAGATGCGCGTACCGGGCGGTGGTCTGCACTTGGGTGTGACCGAGCAGCTTCCCGATCATCGTGAGGCTCTCGCCCGGCGCCAGGGCGCGCGAGACAAAATTGTGGCGCAAGTCGTGGATGCGTACGTCCACCAGCCCGGCGCACGCGCGGATGCGCCGCTAGGGCTTCTGCAGGTCGGTGATGTGTGAGCCCGGCAGCTTGGTGACAACGTATGGATGCCAGAGGCTGCTCGGGTCGCCGAACATAGTGGTCACCGCTTTAGGCGGAACTTCCAGCCGCTGATTCCCTTCCATTCTCACCTAAATCACTGAACCGCAACGGTTTTCTTCCGAACGAGGCAAGTCCGAAGCTGGCCTTTTACTAACATATGAGATATTCCTTGTTGACAGCCGGACGCCTTATATGATACCAAAAGTCAAACGAGTGGCTTATACCAAACCCCACTTCCAGTCCGAAGTGCAACACCGGCCATTTTCCCCGCCCGGGCGGGGAAAATGGCCGGAAGGCGGGATTCCCGGCCCCCTGGCGCCGGTGATTCCGGGCCCGGGACGGCTGGAGTCCCTTCGCGGGAGAGCCTGGCGGCGCTTTCCGGGCAGCGCAGGGCCGCCGCCGGGGCGGGTCGCGTCCGTCCGGGCGCAGGGAGGGCGCAGCCCGACCGGAGCCCGGACGGACGCGACGTCGAAATCCTGTCCACCCCCTTCCGGCGCAGCCATCCGCGCCGTCTGGAGGCGGGCGGGCCGCGTCAGGGTGGGCGGGCCCGGCGGAACACCCCGGCGGGCGTCCGGTAGCCGAGCACCCTGCGCGGTCGCGCGTTCAGGCGGTCCTGCACCGCTTTCACCTCCGCGTCGGTGACCGCCCGCAGGTCCGTCCCCTTCGGCAGGTACTGCCGGACCAGCCCGTTGGTGTGCCCGGTCGGGCCCCGCTCCCAGGAGTGCTGGGGGGTCGGGAGGAAGAACCCGGCCTTCAGCGCCTCCGCCACGCCGGCGTGGCCCGCGAACTCCCTGCCGTTGTCCGCCGTGACCGTGTGGACGGCGACGGCGGACGGCGGCGGCATCGCCAGCATCGCGGCGGAGACCGCAGCCGAGGTGCGCCGGTCAACCCTCTGGAGAAACGTGTATTCCGGGGCGCGGTCCACAAGGGAGACCACCGCCCCGCTGTGGCCTTTCCCGATGATCGTGTCCGCCTCCCGGTCGCCCACACGCTCCCTGCTCTCCACCTCCGCAGGCCTCTCCGGGATGTCCACCCGGCCCGGGATGTGGCCCCGGCCGGAGTGCCGCCCGCCCCTCCAGTTGGGCTTTTTCCCGCGGCGGCGCAGCAGCGGGAACAGCCCGCCGCCCGCCTTCCTGTCGGCCTTCAGGTGCCCGGATGTCCACTGCCGGCCACCGCCCAGCCGCCCTCCAGCCGCAGCCGTCCCGCGATCCGCTCCGGGCTCCAGCCCTCCCCGGAAACCCCTCGACACTCGCCCAGCGCTCCGCAGTCATCCTCCGGGGGACCCTGGACGCCGCGCTGCGGCGCGCCTCCGCTTTCCCCCGCGCCTCGCCGGGGCTGTAGCCCGAATCCCCGCCGTTCCGGCGCAGCTCCCGCCAGACCGACGAACGGTCACGGCCCAGACGGGCCGCGATCACCCCGTCCGACAGCCCGCTTTCCTTCAGCGCGCCGATCCGGCATCCATCCCCATGGGTCAGGTGGCGCTGGCCCTCGGGCATGACAGTCTCCTATGCGTCGTTGCTGGGACTGTCGCCGCTTCCTGGCCGATCCGCAACATCATGCGGCAGGAAAACCGGTCACCACCGCCACTGGTGTTGCACTTCGGACTGGAATGGGGCAACCGTGTTTCGGTCCGGCGCGTCAACCTCGTCAAGCACACAGACGGGGGCTGGATTCGCCAGGAACACCGCGAATATGAGCGCCAGCGCCGTCAGGCTCTGCTCGCGCCGCGAAAACAGGGGCAGTGTGCTGAGTCTCTTTCCGGGTGGCTGGCACATGATCTCCAGCTCGGCATCGAGCGGGTCGTCCGACTCAACCATCTCCAGCTGTAACTCTACTCCATCAAACACGTGTCCGAACAGCATCGCAAAATTGCCTTTGAGGATTGTAGGCCCGGGAGTCTTCGGAAATGAAATGCGCTGTTATGTGCTCCCGGCCCAGGCGGAGCACAGCCTCGAGGAACTTCGACTTTTTGGATACTTCTCCGATGACCGTACGGCTCCGTCATGCAACGGGTGGTTTCCAGGCTATTGGGAAGACTCGAGCAACCGGGATCATCTGTGGCTTCGAGCCTTGGTTCCGGGCACAGAATGGGAAGCGGAGGTCATCGCACCGGAATCGACATTTCCAATCGACGTCAGGCCGCGTCGATCACTTTGGTTTTCACGCAGACCGCGCTTTCAATTGACGCGTGGATCTGGCATGGATCACATAGGTCAAATGGTGATGGCCAGGCAGCTCGGCACTCTTCGACCTGCGGCACAGGGGCAGTTGCTGTCCCTGCTCGGTCAGTGAGATCATTTCCCAACGGGGTGCCCGGCAAATCAGGACCTGCACCCAAAGGCGGCACATTAAGGTTGTAGGGAGAGTTCCGGTGTTCCGGTATTTCGAATCCTTGGTCGATCCCTATGCTCCCTATCGGGTTGTGGATACGCCGCCTCGGACATTGTTCGCTTTCCTGTGGGACTATTCGCAGCCGTTCAAGAGGTACTATGCCCTATCGGCGCTGATGTCGGTGATAGTCGCTGGGATCGATGTTGGTCTGATCTTCTACCTGGGCCGTGTGGTCGACCTGCTCAACTCCGGTGGCCCAGCTGAGGTCTGGGCCAGATACGGGCTGGAACTGGTTCTGGCGGCCGTGTTCCTTCTGGTCGGACGTCCACTGATCCAGGTGCTTAGCGTAGTGCTTCTGAACAACACCATTCTGCCAAATTTCGGAACGCTGATCCGCTGGCGGTCCCATGTTCAGGTTCTTCGGCAATCCGTCGGCTGGTTCGAAAACGATTTCGCGGGTCGGATCGCCAACCGCATCATGCAGACGCCAACCGCTGCGGGCGAAACAGTCTATCATGTCTTCGATGCCATCGCGTATTCGATCGCCTATGTCTCAGGTGCATCCGTGCTCTTGTGGAGCGCCGATATCCGCTTGGTAACGCCCTTGCTGGTTTGGCTTGGGCTCTATCTTGTCCTGTTGGGCTGGACGATCAGGCATGTAGGCCCCGCGTCGAAGGCGGCTTCCGATGCCCGCAGCCAGGTGACGGGCCGGGTCGTTGACAGCTACACGAACATCCATTCAGTCAAGCTCTTCGCGCATCATGACCGCGAACTGTCCTATGCTCGGGAAGCGATTGAACATACCCGTCAGACATTCGGACGGGAAATGCGGCTCTATACGATCATGAACGTTTCGCTGGTGCTGCTGAATGGATTCCTCATTGTCGGCGTCGTTGGTTGGGCGATCGGCTTGTGGATGGCCAACATGGCCACCGTCGGCATGGTTGCGGCGGCTACGGCGCTGACGTTGCGGCTCAACTCGATGACGGACTGGATCATGTGGGCGGTCAGCGCGTTCTTCCGTTCGTTAGGCATAGTTGCGGAGGGGATGGAGACCATCGCCCAGCCAATCGAGCTGGTTGACGCACTGAATGCCAGACCGCTCGAGTTTCGCAGGGGAGCCGTCGTGGTTGAACGGTTGTCACATCACTACGGTCGGGGAGCCGGAGGTCTGGATTCGGTCTGTCTGGAGATCGCCCCCGGGGAGAAAGTTGGACTCGTAGGTCGGTCAGGAGCCGGAAAGTCGACATTGGTGAAACTGCTCCTCAGATTCTACGAAGCGGAGCGCGGTCGTATCCTGATCGATGGCCAGAACATTGCTTTGGTCACCCAGGACAGTCTCCGGCAGGTGATCGGCATGGTCCAACAGGACAGTTCGCTGCTACACCGCTCGGTCCGGGAAAACATCCTCTATGGCCGTGCGGATGCCTCGGAGAATGAGATAGTCGCTGCGGCGGAACAGGCCGAAGCGCACGAATTCATCGTTGGATTGCGTGATGCCGAAGGTCGCTGCGGATACGATGCGCATGTTGGCGAGCGTGGCGTGAAGCTGTCCGGCGGGCAGCGCCAGCGGATCGCGCTCGCCCGTGTGATCCTGAAGGACGCGCCGATCCTTGTTCTTGATGAGGCCACGAGTGCTCTCGATAGCGAGGTGGAAGCGGCTGTCCAGTCAACACTCTATGGAATGATGGAAGGCAAGACCGTCATTGCGATCGCGCATCGACTTTCGACGATTGCCAAGCTCGACAGGATTCTGGTGTTGGATGGCGGAAGGATCGCCGAACAGGGCAGTCACGGTGAACTTCTCGCCAGAGGAGGATTGTACGCGACGTTCTGGAGCAGGCAGTCCGGCGGTTTCATTCGCACCGACGAGGTCGCCGCATGAGTCATTTGATCGAACGGCTGGACCGTGGTGGCGAAGGTGTTGCCCCCGGTCCGGTGCGTGTACCTCTGGCACTTCCTGGCGAGATCGTGACCGGAGAGTTGCGGTCCGGCCGGATTCCCGTGCCCAGGATCTTGAAGTCCTCCCCGGATCGGGTGTGCCCGCCCTGCCGACATTTCCGATCCTGTGGAGGCTGTGCCCTGCAGCATGCCTCTGACAACTTTGTAAGGGGTTGGAAGAAGCAGATCGTTCGCGACGCACTATTGAAATGCGAGCTGCCCGCGCCAATCCGGGGCGTTCGTACCTCGCCATCGGCTTCACGTCGCAGGGCTGTGTTTTCAGGTCGCCGATTGAGGAAGCAGGCGGTTGTTGGATTTCACGCGCGCGCATCGAACAGGGTTGTCGATATCCCGGACTGTGTTCTTCTGGAGCCCGATCTCATGGCGCTTCTTCCCGCTCTCGAAAGGATCGTCATGGTCGGAGCGACCCGTCGGGGCGAGCTGCGCATTGCGGTGAATTCAGGTGTGGCGGGTGCCGACATCTGTGCCAATGGTGGCAAACAGGCTGATGTGGAACTACAGGAGGAATTGGTTCGGATCGCTTTGGACAACGCGATTGCCCGCCTAACATGGAACGGTGAACTCGTGGTACAACGCGACCTGCCCTATCAGGATTTTGGAGGCATTCAGGTGGTTCCTCCGGCCGGCTCCTTCCTTCAGCCGACGAAGGAAGGGGAGTTGGCCATGGTTGACGCAGTGACTGAAGCGGTGGGTCAAGCCCGCAGAATTGCGGATCTATTCGCGGGCTGCGGAACGCTGACCTTGCCACTATCGCGATTGGCCGAGATCCATGCGGTTGATTCCGATGCGGAGATGCTCGGCTCTCTCGAGGCCGCATGGCGTGGAGGGCACGAACTGAAGCGGGTCACGACCGAAGTCCGGGATCTGTTCCGTCGCCCCCTGAACAGGAAAGAACTGGCGGGATTTGATGCCGCTGTCGCCGACCCACCCCGCGCTGGCGCAAAGGCGCAGTCGGTCGCCATTGGAGAAAGTGAGGTCAGCTGCGTTGCCATGGTGTCCTGCAATCCGATGTCCTTTGCCCGCGACGTCCGGGCTCTGGCCGCTTCCGGGTTCAGAATTGATTGGATCGAGGTCATTGACCAGTTTCGGTGGTCAACCCATGTCGAACTGGTCGCACGGCTGTCGCGCGAATGAGAGAAACGAGACACCCGTAGCGGGTGCGGGAATGACCGGAGCAGCAGGATGTGGCAGCAATTTCTGGATGGGCTGCGGCCTCAACGGGTGAGGAGCCTGATTGAGCGGACGTGGATGGACCGTCTCATCATTGTTGTGATTCTCTTCAACGCCGTCATTCTGGGGTTGGCGACGTCGAGTTGGGTCATGGAGCGTGTGGGAACGTTTGTCCACACCGTTGACAGATTGTGTCTATGGTTCTTCGTTCTGGAACTTCTGGCGAAGATCTATGCGTACCGAAAGAGTTTTTTCGTGTCCAGCGATTCGAGGCCCAACGACAGGAATTCGACTGGATGGAACCTCTTCGACTTCTTCATAGTTGGAATTTCCGTATTTGGGTCCGACACGTTTTCGGTGCTGCGCGCCCTGCGGATTCTTCGGCTGTTCAGGGCCGTCTCGGTTTCGGAGCGGTTGCGCAATACGGTTGAGAGTTTCGTCAGGCTGTTCCCGAAAATGGGCGGTGTATTCATGTTGCTGGGATTGGTGCATTATGTTGGTGCGGTCATGGCGACAACGCTGTTCGCGGCGGAATTTCCTGATTGGTTTGGCACGCTGGGGAAGTCGGCGTTCTCCCTGTTCCAGATCATGACTCTCGAGAGCTGGTCCATGGGAATTGTTCGCCCGGTAATGGACGTCTATCCGTTCGCATGGCTGTTCTTTGTTCCGTTTGTCATTGTAGCGGCCTATTGCGTCGCCAACCTGTTTGTCGCCTTGATCGTCGATACAATGCAAACCGCCTACCATGGTCACGAGGTGGTGGAGACGAACGAATACCGAAAGGAAGTGCTGAAACGCTTACAGGACATTGAGCGGAGGCTTGACCGCCGAAAGGAGTGAACCGGTCGCGGAATATTCATTTCAATTCCGCGGCTGGCCCTATAGGGTACAGAAAAACTACGGGCGAAGAGGGCATGAGGCAATGCGAGCATTGAGCGCCGGGTTATTCCTTGTGCTTCTTCTGGGATTCGGGGGCTGTTCAAAGTCGCGCTCCTACGATTGGGATGGGCTCGAAGTGACGCGCGTCGTGGTGCTGAAAGAGGACCGGCGCCTTATGCTCGTCCATGATGAGACGATTCTCAGCAGCCACAGAATCGATCTTGGATTTGCGCCGATAGGACATAAGCGCTGGGAAGGTGATGGGCGAACGCCTGAAGGTCGTTACTTCATAGATCGCCGCAACCCGAACAGCAGATTTCACCTGTCGTTGGGTCTATCCTACCCAAATGCCAGGGATGTTGCCGCAGCCCAGGCAGATGGAAAGGACCCCGGTGGCGATATTTTCATTCACGGGACAGGCGGCAATTACAGGAAACGCGGCGCTGACTGGACCGAAGGATGCATTTCCGTTTCAAACAGGGAGATGGAGACGATTTACGCCAGGGTCAGGAACGGCATACCGGTTGACATCTATCCCTGATGGAGAACAACAGGACTTGGTGTCGGTTCGACCGGCTCAGGCCCACCACCCATCAACACTGTCCACCAAAGTTTTCCACCGGGTTCCTGATGCCATGCGAATCCCATATGCTCGGCCCGCGGGTCCAGAATCACGCTCCGGGTGTCGTCCCGCTTCATCCAGGCGACGAGTGTCTCCAGTTCAGTCTCGAACGTCTCTGAAATGACCTCGCCCAACACCGTTTGACGGTATCCTGTGCGCCAGGCACGTTCCAACGGCGACGACCCGTCGGATCCGAAATGCCAGGGACGGTTCTGAAGCGCCATGTCTCGTGAATGTGTGGCTGCGGCTGAGTTCAGACCCGCATCCAGAGTCACGGGCCTGACATCTTTGGCCTGACGAAAGGCGTTGACGGAATCAAGCATCCGGTACAGAATTCTTGACTCATCCTCTATGGAAATCCGGTAAATCCGGGGTGGGGAATTTCCGTCCGACCTTGCGCCGGGCGCACTGGTCTGCCCGGTCTCGCAGGCGGACAGCAGGAAGGTGCCGAATATCAACATCGAGATCGGGCGCAGCATTTGAATCTCTCCAGCGGTTTGCCTGACGTCCTATCGAAATGAATGCTTCAGTTCAAATCTGCGCCGTTAACCGTAATGTCGAATCGATTTATGCGACCCGTCAAGGCAATGGTCTTGAGCATCGTTTGAATCCAAGACCGTTCCTAATCCTAAGGAAAGGAGCTTCGGCGACCCAAGCTGCAAAGGAATCTGCCCACATCCGATGTATTCCCTGAACGGTGGGTTCGACTGCGACTTCCTGCCAGATGTCTTGCTTAAGAATTGTGTTTTCCACTTGAAGCCATTCCAGACGGAGTCGCTGTATCAATTTCTCTCGTTTGGGCATTCGCAGCTCAACCAACTTTCATTCAGCTTACTGCAAAGTCACCGACTTGCTGCATTCCCTGACGAACGCCATAGAGCCTCTTGCAAAACTCTCGAGGTGAGCGACTGACTGGCGGCGCCTGAACCTGCACGGGGCACTGGATCTGGAAACGATGAGGCCCACGCTGGTGGAGGGCGGGCGGGCCGATGCCGGGACGGGCCCGTGGCTTCCGGGGAAGCCGGAGCGCACCCATCTCGACAGCTGGGTGATCCATGCCTTCCCAGACAACGCCCGCCACCATAACGCCAAAGCGCCCAAGCCGTTCCCGGAGCGGTCGGGGCGCCGCGTCCGGCCGCACATCCCGCCATCCCATGCGCCGCACCTGAACCCCATCGAGCGTCTGTGGAGCGTCATGCACCGCCACGTGACGCACAACCGCCTTAATGCGGACTTCCGCCAGTTCACCGAAGTCACCTTCGCATTCCTCGACGAAACGCCGCCCAAAGAACGGGAGGCGACCAAGGAGTCCGTCACCGACAACTTCCGGACCGTCGCCCATGACCGTCACCGGCCTGTCGGATAGTCGCCGACATGCCGGACCCGGTGCATACGAAGATGCGGCGGCGGACGAATCACGCCCTGGAATGCGGTCGAAGGCAGTTCACCAAGTATGTTTGCCAAAACACGCCGGAGCGAAGGATTTTTGGCTACACCCTTGTCGGGCGCGCGTTCGAGCGTCATAATCTGCGCTGGATTGCCGAGCGCATGCACCTGACGCCCGTGATTCTGGAGGCGTCGCTGCGCCGGACGAAGCTGGACAGCCGGGAGGTGCTTTGATGGGTATGATCGCCGAATTGCGGATCGGACGGGGTGTCGCCCGGGGCATGGCAAGACGCCGTGGCGGAGGATGGGCGGAAGGCCGGGCCGGGATCGTTCCCCGTGTGCCGGCGTTGCGCTTCCGGGCCGTCGTTGCACTGTCGGCGCTGCTGCTCGCCGCCTGCGGGGGTGGGACGAATTCCCATCCGAGCCCGCCTGAGAATGGATCGAGACTATCGGTTTCCCCTGCCCGGGGCGTCGAAGGTTCCGGAAGCGGCAGCTTCGTGGAGGTCGCAGCCGGAACAATGTCAGGCAAGCCGGCCCATGGCCGCCTTCCCGAACGGTCTCCGATACCGGACGTACATGATCTGAACCGATACGGTGAGGCATGGGAGTCGGCAGGGTGGCGCGCCAGACCCGATCCAGCTGCATCGCGGCCTGTCAGAGTCGCCCATCCGATCTCTCCGACATTTGGAGCCGGCGACTCGATCTGGAACTTGTCAGGCGTGATCGCGACGCCGGTCGAGGCTGCGGCCGCGCCGGTTGGCGAGCGGCCCGCAGTCGGCAACGCGCCGGTCGTCCATGCAGGCGCGGGGGCTGGCGATGTGGCCGGGTCGGCCTCGAGCGGCAGTCGATACTTTCAGCAGGACAGTCGACGGCTGAAGAACATCCGCGCCGCCGACCTGCGCACGAGCTGGAATGACACCGGACCCGTGACCGCAACGCTTGGACTTGCGGCGCCGACGAAGGCTCGGGCCGGGGCGTTGAAGAGCGCACTCGGGAAACTGAAGGCCTCGCACGCCGACGCCGCAGGATCGGCGGCGGCGCTGCCCAAGGTTCCCGACGGGTCCATCACCGTGCTCGGCGAGCGCGACGGCATCGCATACGGCGTCTGGAAGGGCGGTCCGGCCGGCACGGTGCCCGTCACGTTCTACTTCGGTCCGCACCAGACGTCATCCGGAAAGGGGTTTGTCGACTGGAAGGGGGGAATGTCCCGGGAGTTCATGGCCGTCCTGCGCCGCTCGACGAAAATCTGGACCAGACGGCTGCTCAGCGACGGAAAACGCCGCGACGTCACGATCAAGGTCGTTGAAGGCAACAGGTACAGGGCTGTCGACACGGTCAAGGATGTCGAGGGCATTGTCGTTCAGGTTCGGCTCAACGACTTCGGCCGGGTGTCCGCGGGACCGATATCCTACGATTCGGGCACGGACGGAGACAGGTTCATGCCCTACTACGGCAACATCAGCATCTCCAGTCATGTGCATGACAATCTCCATGACGGCATGGCCCATTCGGTCGCCCACGAATTCGGCCATGTTCTGGGGATCACCCACTACGGCATCAATCTGTATAAGGACACATACTACGATCCGAAGGCCCACACCTGGTCCGGTCCGAACGCGATGCGCGCCAACGGCGGCAAGCCGGTTCCCCTGCAATGGGTGGATGGAAGGAAGTGGTGGGAGGTGGAGGAACCTCACGCCGAGGGTGCGAGGCGCGACGCGTCGCATCTCGGCGTCTGCTCGTCGGTGATGGCCTATTGCGCCGACACCAATGCTGGCGGCGCTCCGTCGGAGCTGGACTTCGCCATCCTGGCCGACTTCGGATTCAATGTCCTCGATCCGAAGGTCGCGGCCGAGACCGAACGCTACGGCCATGCGGCATGGGGCGCCTGGGCGGCGTGGGGCGTCAGCGTTGAACGCGATCTGCGCGACAATTTTCACGAAGCGCACAACGACTGGACTCCGATTCCCCACGATTTCCTCCAGGCACACGCCGACGCCTTCGGCACGGCGCCCGCGACGGCCCTTTCCGACAATGCCGCGCTTCGGGGCAAAGCCGTTTGGAACGGCAGGCTGCTTGGCGTCGACCTCGGCATAGAGCGCCTGCCCCCGGTGGTCGGCGATGCGAAACTGCGCGTCGACCTTGGCGAGATGGACGGCGAACTCCGCTTGCGCAACCTCACCGTGCACCTTGGCGGCGGGGGTCAACCGATCCGTACCCGGCCCTTCCGCCAATCCGCTCTGCAATACGGGATCGATATCTCCGGAAACGGCTTCGCCGATGCGGGGAACAGGGTTCGGGGGAGCTTTTTCGGACCGGATCATCAGGAGATGGCGGGCGTGGTCAAGGATGTCCGGCCTGAGGTCCAGCTGCTCGGCGGTTTCGGAGGCGTCCGCGCCGCCGACTGAGCCCCGGCGACCCGGGTCTCGGTTCCGTCTGAGACCTTGCCGACGATGTGTGATCCGGAGATTACGAAGCACAATCATTGAGACCAATCGCAGCAAGAGCAGCACCCTAGCGGGCGGAACGCTACGGACTTACATAAACCTGTTGCAGATCAGTGGGTTGAGACAGTTCAGACCGGGATTGCGATACATATGTCATAATGCCGAAGTCAATCGAGCCACTTGCAAAACTCTCGAGTTGAGCGACTGAGAGGTTACAGGTCCACGCCCTCCAGGTTCTGCATTGAGGCGTTTCGAGATGGCATTAGGAGAGCTGGCGCGGGAGTTGACGATACATCATGGATACTGGACACTTGCGGCGCGAAGGATTGCACAGTCAGTTCCATAGCTGGAATCAAACGAGCCGACGGTGCTCTTCGGCATCGTTCCAAGCGGTCAGAGCCTGGAAGTTCGGTACGAATCCGAGGCCCTTCCGCACGTCGGACGAAATCGCCTCCCGTGAAGTGACAACACCAATTACAGCGGGCGCATTTGCCAATGCACGCCGCAGTGCCGCTCGCAGGTTTTCGGGACTTTCAACCCTTTCGCCATAGGCACCGAGTGCGCGAGTCATACCCTCGTATTCGGAGTCACCCAATAGCGTACCAATAACACGACCGCCGTAACTTGCCTCCTGATTGTAGCGTTCAATGTTCCAGGCACCATTGTTTGAGACGATTAAGACAGCTTTGCAGCCATGCCGCACAGTGGTGCCGATTTCCATGGCATTTATACCATAGGCACCGTCCCCGGTGACGCAAATCACCTGACGATCCGGACACGCCAGCGCGGCGGCGTTGGCGAATGGAACGCCGACACCAAGGCAACCGAAAGCACTGGCATCGAGATAGGTCGTTGCGGAAAGTCCGACCCGAGCGAAACTCAGGAAGTCGCCGCCATCCGCAATCGCTATGTAGTCAGGCTCGGCCACTTCTCTGATGGCTGCGAACACCGCCAATGGATGGATGCGCCCGTCGGCGCCAGTGGTTGGACTATTCTTGGTCGAGCTTTCATAGGTCCGCGCATGGTGCTTCTCGCGTAGCCCAGCGATCCAGTCCGAATCGAGGTCGCCCGAGTCGTTGCCGAGTGCCTTGACCTAAGCGTCCAACGCAAGACCAACGGACGCGAGGATTTCCGGCCGTCCCCGGCGGTTGTCGATCGATTCGCCGGACGTGTCGGAAATCCGCATGAAGGCAGAATTTGGAAACACTGCGGTTGAGCCATAGCCCAGCTGATAGTCGAGCTTGCGCCCAAGCGTGATAAACAGATCGGCCTGCGCCATCGCCGCAGCCCGAACAGCTCCAACCACCGAAGGATGGGCGGTGGGAAGGAGTCCACGGCTCTCCTGAGTGTCGAGGTATAGCGCACCGGAGGCATCGAGGAAACGAGCGAGGGCCATGCCGCGCGCCACAGGCTCCTCGGCCGGTTAATCCGGTGCCTGCACGGCACGCGTCCCACCACAATGGACCAGAAAACGCCGGAGTCAGGTAAGTTGGGCTACACCCCCCTTTCGATTGAAGAATTGGGGGTGCGACTTGGCCAAGGCAATTCACTCAGTGATTCGCGTTCTGAACGAAGAGCGCTCAGTTGCATTCTACGGGAAGGCATTCGGACCCAGAGTTGCGGACCGGCTCGACATTCCGGACTTCACTTTGGTCTATCTGAGCAATCCCAAGACCGAATTCGAGTTGGAACTGACCATCAACAAGGGTCAAAGCGAGTCCTGTGAACTTGGCAATGGCTACGGCCATATCTCGCGGTGACGGTCGACGGTCTGGAGGCCGAGCATGTGCGCTTTTAATTGGAGGGCCTTGGTCCCCGCAACCTGATGGAATTCGCTTCTGGAGGAGAACGCGTGGCGAGGTTCTCTTTCGTGCCCGATCCTGATGGGTACCAAATCGAAGTGCTCGAACACAGTGGCCGCCTCAAATGAACAAAGATGGAGGAAGAGAAATGTCCCAATTGGTAGGTCTCCCTGGGGCTGACTCGGCGCGAACTCCTGTCGCGCACGACCGCTGTTGGCACCTTATTTGCCGTCGGTTCCGGATTCCTTGCTGCAGCGGATGCAGCCTGAGCGATGGAGACAATGGAACTGAAGCCCGAACCTTTGGCACGCTGGTTCAAATGGCGCGTGATGCCTATCCTCATGATCGGGTAGGCGACGAATATTACCTAATCGCAGCAAGGGGTTACGACACCACAGATGCTGTGCCTTGAATTGAGGAAGGCATCGCCGCGCTCAATGCGGCCGCCAAATCGAAAGGCTATTCAAGCTATCTGGCAATAGGATGGGAACGCGACCGCGTCGAAGCCCTGCGGGGAATTGAGGGCGATGCCTTCTTTCAGCGGATCGGTGGAGGGCTGGTGACGAGACTCTATAACCAAAAGGAAGTCTGGCCGATCTTCGGATACGAGGGCTCTTCATTCGAGCTCGGGGGTTATCTGGACCGTGGATTCAATGATATCAACTGGCTTTAGGCCATAGGGAGGACAGACTTATGGCTGCACCTCTTGATCTGAACGATGACGGCGTCGTAGTCATCATTGGAACTGGTGCCGATGCCGGCGTTTTGGCCAATGAGTTGGCTCAAAAAGGAGCTCGCGTGGTGGCGCTGGAGGCTGGCGGACCGTATTTGCCAGCGGATTACGTCAATGACGAATGGGACAGTTTGTCCAGCTTGCTTGGTTGGACACGCATACCACGTCTGGTGATTGGCGTGTAGCCAAGGATTTCAGCGGTCTGCCCGCATGAATCGTGAAGGCTGTGGGCGGCACCGCCACCCACTGGGCCGACGCGTCGTCGTGGTTTCAGAAGCACGAATGGAAGGCGCATTCCAGCAATGGTGAGGTTAAGGGCGCGACATTGCCTGACCGGCCAATCGACGCTGCTGAGATGGATCCGTTGTACACCAAGGCCGAGGATAAGCCAGATGTCACACGGACTGGAGACCGTCCCGGGCTTCAGGGCAGCAACAATTACCTGGTTTTCGAGAAGGGTGCCAAGGCTCTTGGCTATGGCTATAAAGCGGTCCATACCGGTCGCATGGCGATCAATTCGGATGACATACGCGACGGGTTGATGTGCCAGCAGACCGGCTTCTGCTTCCAAGGCTGCAAGTGGGGTGCCAAGTGGTTGGCAGCCTATACGGATATCCCGGAAGGCGAGGCTACAGGCAATCTTGAAGTGCGCGAGCGCGCCCATGTTGCCCGCATTGTTCACAACGATCAGGGCAATATGACCGGGGTCGGGTATTTGATGTTGATGGCAACCTACAAATGCAGAGAGCGCGAATCGTCTGTGTGGCGGGTAATTCGTTCGAAAGCCCCCGTCTGCTGTTAAACTCTGCCTCGTCCATGTTCCCCAACGGTTTGGCAAACTCTTCCGATCAGGTCGGTCGCAATTACATGCGTCATATGAACGGTTCGGTCTACACTGTATTCGATTAACCGGTGCGGATGTGGCGCGGCACGACGATGGCGGGGATCATCTCGGACGAATCGCGCCATGACCCGAGTCGCGGATTCGTTGAAGGTTATGAGACGGAAACGCTGAGCCTTGGCCCGCCTTTCGTGGCCGCATTCCTCAACCCGGGGGTTTGGGGTCGCGATTTCACTCCGGCGTTGGATTCGTATGAGAACATGGTCGGGATGTGGCTGGTTGGCGAGGACATGCCGCAGGCAACGAACCGGGTCACGCTAAACTCCGATGTGAAGGATCAGTGGGGCCTGCCTGTGGCAAATGTCCACTTCAGCGACCACCCTAACGACATTGCTATGCGTAACCACTCCTACAAGCAGGGTCAGGCGGTCTACGAGGCAGTTGGAACGACCTGTACATTCCCGACACCTCCGTATCCGTCCACCCACAACTTGGCACCAGCCGAATGTCGGAAAGCCCTGAGGATGGTGTGGACAACAGGTGGGGCCAGTCCCATGACATCGTGAATCTGTTCATTTCCGATGGTTCGCAGTTCACGACTGGCGCTGCGGAAAATCCGACGCTGACCATTGTGGCATTGGCGGTCCGTCAGGCGGACCATATCGTGCGCGAGATGAGCACCGGGAACATTTAGGGCAGGCTCACTGAGCACGGTTTGGCGGGCGTATTCTTTCGCGCCCGCCACAATCAGGACGTCGCGATGAATTCAGTCGCCTTTCCACTCTTTCTATGTGAAATTTCCAGTCGTACGTAGACGCATAAACCAATCCAGCTCGCGCGAATACGGATGAACAGGCAGTGCCGGTTGAGCGGACATCCGCATAGGCATTCGGCCGAACCATTCGGGTGCGGTTTCAACCGTCGCCTTGCGTGCGGTGGGTGTACTCCAGATTGTTGAAATGAGTCGCTTGGGTGCTTTTTTGAGCCTTAATTCGTTGACAAAGGAACGCCTTTCGGTCGATTTTCACCCGCGAAGGTGGGCCGGAAGCATGGATCGGCAACAATCCGGGATACACCCCCTTGCGGACGCGGCGGGGTCGGAGTCGCGGCGGTCCGATCTGAAGCGCGGACCTGTGGAACCGTTCAGCAGATTCCCTCGGGAGCTACAGATCCGGTGTGGAAGCTTAAACAGAAGGCGGGATGACATGCCGGAGAAGTCGCAGGTCGCGAAATTGCGGGAAGAGGTCGATGACCTGAAAGGGAGGGTCGCCGGTCTGGAGGATCGGCTCGACAGCTTTCAGGAGGTCATTCGCCCTGAGGCTCCGGCGTCAGCGGTCAGTCAGCACGAAGTCTTCACGGAGCAAGGCTAGGGAAGCGATGAAAGCCATGGGGCAGGCGAAACCGGCGACAGCTCACTGGCCTCGGTTCTGCCTGATGGCCTTCTGAGGAAGGTTCCAACGAACGAGCAGTACGTGCAGATCCGCCAAACCGCACGGAAACTGGAGGTGACCCACTCGCAGTTCGCCATGCTGCTTGTCCGTTTCTGTCAGCAGGATGGCCGTGATCCGGTCCAGATCCTGAAGTCGGCGGTGGACCTCTACTGTAGGCTGGCGGCAATCTCCTCGAAGGACAAGCCGGGTGAAGATCGGCTGAACTAGCGATCCCGCCGGACCCGCACCCAGTAATGAGTTCGCCAACGTAACCACTTTCGCCTTCCTCCCTGAATCCGGCCTGATATCTGGGGTCCGCGCACCCGCCTTCGTGATCAGATATGAACTGTTGAGAAGAACTTCAAAGGCAGTTAAAGATGGCTATGTCCAAAGCAAACGGTAAGGCTCTCTGAAATACACCAGAGAGCGCGGTTCTTATGCCGTTTGGCATTGGAGTCCACTACATGGCAGGCAGCCCTTTGGGTGGCGTACGCAAGTTGACTGCCACTGAAGTGACTGTCGGGATGCCGAACCAGACCTTATCCGCATCGAAAGACAATCCGACGGCCCCATCAGGATCAAGTGGAATCGAGATGGCCGTGTCGGAAAGCAAGAAGCCTTGATCACGGAACCGCGCTGAGTCCGGCAGGGATGCAAGTCCAGAGCAGAAGCCATATATTGCGATGAGGGAGTGGATGATGATCGACCGTTCGAGACTGGAGAGCATTCTGTCCGCCTTGGGTGCCGGACTTGAGAAACCGACCCGAATTACAATCGTCGGGAGTTCGGCAGCCATGATCAGCGGACAGGACGACCGTCAGACGCCGGATATCGACGTTTGGCAACCGACCTCCGATTTCGATGTGGCCGATCTTCGGGTCGCATGTACAAAGTCCGGGCTGCTATACGACCCGAAAGGCCATATCAAGGCCGACGACCTCTACATCCAGATTCTTCGCCCGGGTATCACCATGTTTCCCAGGACGTTCGAGACGACAGAGCTCGGCCGATATGGCAACCTTACCGTGGACATGCCGCCAGTGGAGCTTGTCGTTGCAACGAAGCTTGCAAGGGCCAGCGAGACGGATCTTGAGGATGCCGCGTGGTGGGTCGCGAACTCATCGGTGTCCCGGGATGCGATTGAAGAGGCAATCAAACTAATTCCCCAGGCGGCGAATCGTGAGAGCGCGAGGGAGAACCTGATCTTCATGGATGTCGTAATGTTCGAAATGGACGAGAACCTTGGGTCGTAGCAGGAGAGAGCTTCGGGTAGAGGCGGAGGATGCGCTGATCAAGGGCAGGGTTTTTGCGGTCATGGCGGCCCGTGACTGGGAGCTTCTGCATGAGATCGCTGCCTATGTGCAGGAGGATGTCGACCCAGGGATGGCCCGCACTGATCCTTCGAGATACCGTCTGCTTCGAGATGGCGTGACCAACTGCCACATAAAGGGTTTGTCGAACATGACTCCGGACCGGATCCGTGAGGTGACCGGATGGGTGCGCGGTGCAGACGAACGCTGGACCTCCCTGCAAGACCACGCGCCCAAACCTTGATGGCGCCTACGTGAAATCGATCGGGCAAGCAGGCGGACCGTCCGACATCTATCCTGCGTGATGACGACCGCCTGAGTGAGCCGGATAGTACACTCAGGGACGTCAGCCAACTGAAGCTGTCGAACAGTCCTTTCAGGAACATAGCGGTAAGCAGGTGCGTCCGAGAGGACTTAACTGTTTGCAAGGTGGTCCTTGGGGATGAGATAAGGGTGGAATTCGTATATGGCGAAGCGATACAGTTCGCTTCGCTGCTGAGTGGGTGAGCCATGAAGCGGCGCGGTCTGCACGGGTCGGCCCGCCCTATCAATCCGTTGAGTCCAATTGGTTTTCGTGGTTTCGCGCCCTCTACGATTGAGGTGAAGTGATGAATTCAATCGCCGTTCCGATCCTGTGTGCAACTTCCAGTCAGAGATGAGCGCCGAAACCAAGGAATTTGGCAGGCGCCGGACCGAATGCATACAGAGCACCACGATCATCGTTCAGCGTTTCCGGAAGCCAGGAAACGGGCACACCGTCCATCAGGACCATAAGGAAATGGCGTCACCGGGAATCGCAGGCATGATGGCGAGAGCGAATTCAGGGCCGGCCTGTTTGGTATGCCTTGAACCGTGCGTTCAGGTTCTATGACCCGAAGGCCGCCAGGGTCGGGAAGAATACCAGCAACAGTGTCACAAGGACCATGACCCAAGCAAATGGCAGGGCACCAGTGAATATATCGGATAGCGCGATCCCTGTGCCTCGTAGTGTGGAACTCACGACGATGCTGGTCTTCTGGTGGTCTGAAGGCATGGTTTCACCGGATGGAAAGTAGGCAGCTGTGGCCGCAGCCCGATAAGCACCCGGGGTGTATCGGGTTTCAAACAAGCCCTTGCCGATCCACCCGCCGCATTCCGACGTCAGCGCCGCAACGAAGTCACTTCTTCGAGCCTCCAGAATGTCAGCCACCGTCAGGAGCAGCCTGGCACGTTCGCTGAACGGAAGAGCTGCCCAGGCCAGTCTGGGATGCCGCAGCTGCGTCAATCGCGGTCTTTGCGTCATCGCGTGTACACTCGGGAGCCTGTGACCAGGCCTGCCCGTTGGCAGGGTTGAACACGTCAAATGTCCCTCCCGATCCAGGATATCAGTTTCCGCCGATTTACAGTCCCTTAGCCTGACAGGAATTTGCGAAATCTCTGCTGTGCGGTGGAGACGGGTCGGTCACATCGATTTCCTCTCAGACGGCCTGAAGCAACATCGGGACCGGGTCGGTCTCACGCGGGTCGACGAACAGGCGAGCATATTCGAAGGTGGCGTTCGAATGTTCACGCATCACGGTTTCCGCTCGCGCGGCATCGCCTTCCTTGATCGCTTTGGCGATGATGACGTGCTATGCGTGACCGATTGACATCCTCAGAAGCTCCTTGTGCAGCAGGTCGGGATTTGGCGCATAGGTACCCAGCGCGGCCATCGGCAGATAGCGGATCGGCTCATAAGACAGGGCGATATATTCATTCCCACAATCGCGCATGATGGTTTCGTGGAAGAGGGTATTGGCTTCCTGATAGATGACGATCTCATCCATGCTGATCCGGCGTCTGGTCACGATTGCCTCAGTCGATTCGATGCTGCGTGCCAGATCTTTGCGTGTCGCTTCCGAAACGCCATTCGAAGCCAGTTCCGCCGCTGCCGCACCCTCCAGAATGCCTCGTAGCTTGACCACCATTTCCAGCTCTCGCAGGTTGACTTCGCGTACCTCAAAACCACGACCGGGCAGTTTGGTGATCAGCCCAGTCATTTCGAGCCGCGTCAACGCGAATTTCGCCGGTGTCCGCGACACCCCCAGCATTGCGGCCACCGAAACCTCGGACAGCCGCTCGCCCGCCGTCAGATCACCGTCCAGGATCTTCTGACGAAGCTGTGCAACCGTTCGCTGTTCAGCTACTGTCACTTGCGCTCTCAAAACGCATCCATTTTGGTTCCATTCTAGCCAGATTTTGAGGAGTTTGCACTCATAATGCATTCATTTTCAGAAATCAGAGCTCTGAAAGCCTCGATCCGTAAACGGGTGTGAAGCAGCGCCGCTTTACGACGTGGTCCGGTTTCTTCACTCAATGGTTCTATCAGGATGTTGGGAGAGCCGAATCGATGTCGGTTGACGCGAAGACCAGATCGAAAGTTGAGGACTCTAGGGCCGGACGAATTGACGAAGCTGCTTGCTTGCGTTGCTTCGATGCAGAGGTATGGGATTGCAAAGCGTGGTGTAGGTGATCACGCCAGAAGAGCGGGAGAGGAACATGGATAGCGCCAACGCCGGCGAGCAACTGAGTTTCGACCTTGCCGGTCGCCTGACAGCAGGTGAAGTGCTGAAGAGGATCCGGAACGAGAGTCGGGACGAGGCGGAAAAGGGTCGGTGGTTCGAAAATCTGTTCATGCGGATCGCGCGGCAGAGTCCGGAACTCGAAATTGACCAGATCTGGCGCTGGCCGACCTGGCCGGACCGTGAGGAATTGACTGGTCGGGACGGAAGCGACATCGGCGTCGATCTGGTGGCGCGGAGGACGACAGGGGAATGGGTCGCCATCCAGTGCAAGTGCTACGACAGCCGCCGCACGGTCGCGAAGGGAGATATTGACAAGTTCCTTGGTGGTTCCCAGCACGGTCTCTTCGGCCACCGATGGATCGTTGCAACCTGCAGGTGGGGACCGAACGCCGAACGGGCGATCAAGGGTGCCAATCCCCAGATCTCGCGCATCGACTTTGACGATTTCGCCCATGTCGAGATCCTTCCGGAGGACGTCGCCCGACCGATCCAGGATCCTTGGCCGCTTCAGGCCGAGGCCATCGACCATGTCGTTTCCGGACTGACCAACCACGATCGGGGTCGGCTCATCATGGCCTGTGGCACTGGCAAGACCTTTACATCGCTCAGGATCGCCGAGCGGATGGTCGGGGACGGAGGCCGCGTTCTCTTCGCGGCCCCGTCAATTGCCTTGGTTTCCCAAGCGCGCCGCGAGTGGCTGCGGCAGACCACACGCAGTATTCAATGCCGCGTCATCTGCTCGGATCCGACCGCTGGGGGCAGGAACGAGAGGGAAGACATCGGGCTGTCGGAACTTGAATGCCCGGTCACGACCGATCCGGAGACGATCGCGGCGTTTCTGGCCGGTGACAGCGAGCACCTGCGGGTTGTGTTCTCGACCTATCAATCCCTGCGCCAGGTGACAGCGGCACAGGCCGACAGTTCCAGCCCAGCCTTCGACCTCGCGATCGCCGACGAGGCCCATCGGACGACTGGCGCGGTCGGCAAGGCCGACCGGACGGTTAACTTCCAGGAATTCCATGACGGAAAGTCCCTGCGTGCCGACAGGCGCCTCTACATGACGGCGACACCTCGGATCTATACCGAGAAGTCCAAAGGCAGGCTGTCATCGCAGGGAATCGAGGTCGTCGATATGGGCGACCTCCACGTCTACGGTCCTGAACTCAACCGTCTGCCGTTCGCCAAGGCGGTGGACCCCAACCACAGGATGCTCTCGGACTACAGGGTCATCGTCCTCGGCGTGAACGAGCGCGCGGTCACTCCTGCCCTTCGAGGTAGCCTTGAGAAGCTTGATGAGTCAGAAACCGATGGCCGAAGGAGCAGTGGTTCGCCGACCACCAACGAGATGACGCGCGTGCTCGGAGTTTCCCTTGCGGTGAATGGTGTGACTGAAGGTACGGATCTGGACCGGCCTGGTCGCCTGAAACGCACCATGGCCTTCGCCAACAGCATCCGCCGGTCGAAATGGTACGCCAGGGCCCTGAAGGAGACAGGGGTCAAACGTGCCACCACGCGACGCATGGAGGGCGGACGGGCAATGGATGTGATCGCCAGACATCTGGACGCCTCATCCAGTGCGCTCGAGCGCAACCGGGAGCTTCGCGAGCTTGCCCAGACCGATGGCAGGGAACATGAGTGCCGGGTGATCAGCAACGTCAGGCTCTTTACCGAGGGTGTGGATGTCCCGCAGCTGGATGCCGTGGCGTTTCTCGACCCGCGGCAAAGCCAGATCGACGTTGTGCAGGCGGTCGGGCGCGTCATGCGCAAGGCCGAAGGCAAACGATTTGGCTATATCATCGTCCCGGTCGTCATTCCGACGGGCAAGGATATCTTTTCGGCTCTTGAAAGGGGTTCATCCGGCTTCGGGACGGTTGGTCGCGTTCTACGTGCGCTGCAGGCCCATGACGGTCGCCTTGCCGAGGATCCGGCGAGATTCGTCAAGGTCTACGAACAGGAAGATGGACTGAAACCGCCCCCGGAAGACGGTGATGCGCTTCCCGCCACCGGCAGCGGGGAGATTCAGGGCGTGTTGGCCCTCAAGGAGGCGGAGCAGGGAATCTACGCGCATGTGGCAGCCGCATCGGGTTTGGGCAAGCCCGGACAGGTTGTTGCCGACGAGATTGCCGAAGCGGTGCGGCGCGCGAGTTCGGTCTTCCGGGCCGAGGAGGTCGTGGACCGACTTGCCGGAGCTCTGGACCTCGCCACCGAGACCGACGGTGGAGCAAAGGGAGTCTGCACCGTCGCGGCCCTGATGGTCTGCAATGCCTGCCTGATGCAGCGCCGCCTCAACGACGTACCGGATCTGGAGACCGAGCGGCTCGACAGGGTGGCCGGATCAAGGGATCCCAAAGAACCGCTCGAGGCGGCATGGGAGCTGATTCTGGAAAGGGACTACGCACCGGTGTTCAGGCCAGATGCCATGAGACACGCCGCCGTTTGCCTTCGCGGGTGATTCGGTGCAAGGGAATGACGATGTTTCAACATGTTGTGGCGGGGGGCCATTTGACGGCAACCCCCGCCCTGTGAAAGGAGAATGAAATGACTGATTCGAAAACCCCCTTCGAGGGCGACGTTACCACGGTCCAGTCGGCGTTGGAAGTGAGCGGCACCAGCTGGATACTGGCGGTGGGCGATCCGTCCGACACGTCGAAAGCCGGCGTGCACAGACTGGCGCCGCATGACGTTGACGGCCTGCTGGGCAGGCTCGGGCGGGCGCGGGAGCGCGCTGTCGGGGCCGCCGGCGATGTCCGGGTGAAGCTGGTGTACGAGGCTGGCTACGAGGGCTTCTGGCTGGCCCGCCGGCTGGAGGGGGAGGACCCCGGGGTTGTGGTCTGCGACCCCGCGAGCCTGGAGGTGGTGCGCAGGAAGAAAAAGGTGAAGACGGACCGGATCGACGCCCGCCGGATGGTCCGGGCGCTCAGGGCGTGGGACGGCGGCGACCGGGACGCGATGTCGCGGGTGCGGGTCCCGACGGTCGCGGAGGAGGACAGGAAGCGGCTTCTGCGCCGGCGGGAGCGTCTGGTGCAGGAGCGCCGCCGGCTCGCGAACGCGGTGGGTGGGCTTCTGAGGCTGCACGGCATATGCGGTGCGCGTCCGGAGAGGCCGGGGTTCCGGGAGCGGCTCGTCGGGATGGAGACCGGCTACGGGACGCCGCTGCCGCCGGAGCTGCTCGCGGAGATTGGGGGCATGCTGGATCGGCTGGAGCTGGTGGCCGCGGAGCTGAAGGTGGTCGAGGCGAGGAAGGCGGAGATTCTGGAGGCGTCGGGCCGGGCCCTCGACAGCCTTCACGCGGATGCCGACCGGCCTCCCGCCGCCCCGGCTCCCCGGAAGGAGGCGCCCGATCCGGAAAGAGCCGCCCGGAAGGAGGGGTCGCGCGGAGCGGATCCGGCCGGTGCGCCCGCTGGCAGGCCGCGGGCGGCCCCGGCGAACACCCACCACGCGGCGGCGCTGGTCCGGCTTCGCGGGATCGGCCCGAACGACGCGCTGATGCTGGGCGGCGAGCTCTTCTACCGGGAGTTCCGCAACCGCCGGCAGCTGGCCAGCCTCGCGGGGCTGGCGCCGGTGCCCTTCGCGAGCGGGGGCGTCGACCACGACCAGGGGATCAGCAAGTCCGGCAGCGCCATGCTGCGCAGGCACCTCGTGCAGATGGCCTGGCGCTGGCTGCAACACCAGCCGGAGAGTGCGCTGTCCGCGTGGTTCCGGAGCTACGTGAGCGCCCGCGACGGGCGGTCGCGCAGGCGGGGGATCGTGGCGCTGGCGCGTAAGCTGCTGGTCGCGCTGTGGCGGTTCGCCACCACCGGGCTGGTGCCGGAGGGCGCCGTCCTGTCCGGGGCACGGGGGTGGGAGGGCAACGGAACACCCGGGCGGCCCGACGGGGCCTCCGGGGAACCCGGGCAGGGCGTGTGACCGCAGGAGGGCCTGGTTCGCCGCAGGACGCGGCACCGTCCATTCCAGATGGGTCCCGCCCCCCGGAACGTCGCACCGGCCCGAATCGGGCATGATGGTCACGGGGCCGGCACCGGCCAACCGAACCGGATAAGAGGCTGGACGCGTCGTTGAGCGCGTCATGGAACAGCGACGTTCTGTCTGGACTTCCCCGTTGGCGCGGAAGCCGCCCCCAGACGGAGGAACCGACGATGTGAGGCCATGAAAGGGATTCATGAAAAAGGGCTTGACCTGGCGGGTCTCATAAGAGCCCTCTCCATCATCAGGGCCTTGCCGGAGAGGAAGGCGACCGACGATGCTGTCCGAGCCCTCGCCGAATGCGCCAATCGCGTCGCGGATTCCCTCAGCGAGCTTGGTTACGACCATGCGGGACCGCTCTATCACAGAATCCTTGGCTCCGCGAAAAGCGACGGCGCGTTCTACACAAACAACCTCTCAGCGGTAATGTTGGCGCGCCTGGCATTCACCGACGGATTCGTCGACTGGTCGGATCCCGAAGCCGTCGCCAGACTGCGGATCATGGATCCGGCCTGCGGGACCGGAACGCTGTTGATGGCGGTGCTCCATGCCGTCAAGGCGCGTGTCGGCGCTGGTGGGGAAACAGGGAACGATGCGCTGCATAAGCGTCTGGTGGAGGATGTGCTCTGCGGCCTCGACATCAACCGCCACGCCATCCAGCTTGCGGCATGCAACATGACATTGGGTGCACCGACTGTCGATTACCGGCGTATGAACCTCGTGACGATGCCCCACGGCCCGCAGGGTGACGGAACGGTGAGGGCAGGATCTCTGGAGATACTGGATTCCGCCGCTGATAGCGACCTTCGCCGGATGCTGGCACCGAAACGGGACTTGGTAAGTCTCGATGCGGCGCAGGTCAATGAGGCCGAGGAAATCGACTTCCCGCTCAGAAACCTCGACGCAGTCATAATGAACGCACCGTTCACCGCAAACGAGAACAGAAGCTGGAAATATGGCGAGGCGGGTCGGAAGGCGATGCAGCTTCGCGAACTCGGTATACAGCGGCATCTCGAGTTGAGAGACGATGCCGTCAGGGGAGTCGTCACCGCGAACAGCATCAGGACATTTTTCTCGCCGCTGGCGGACCAGCTCTTGAACGATTCCTCAGCCACACTGGCGAAAGTCATTCCGACAACCGCCTGCACCGGTCCAAGCGGCAATGCCGAGCGGCGGTTTCTTGCGAGGCGCTTCCATGTCGAGACAGTGGTGACCAGTCACGATCCACGGCGGCCGAACTTCAGTGAGAACACAGCAATTCACGAGTCTCTGTTGATCTGCCGAAGACGCAACGGATCTGGTGATGACGCACGATCGACCCGATTTTTCTCCTTGCGCAAGATGCCGTCCACCCATCAGGAGGCGATAGACGCCGCTGAGGCGATCCAGTCGGGAACTGCGACAGAATGGGCTACAGTTTACGAGCAGCCCAGAGAACGCGTTGAGAAGGGTGACTGGCGTCCCTGCCAGTTTCTGGACTCCGACCTCATTCGCGCCGCAATGCGCCTTGAACGGGAGGTTGGCCTCGTGCCGCTCTCGAGTCGGTACCAGCTCGGTCCGGCAGGCCGCCGTATTCGGGATGCCTTCCGGACATCCAACGAGGTTGGCGATGACTACCGAGTGTTCTGGAGCCGTTCGAAGGACCTTAGAACCACGATGGGGGCGATACCGGAACAGACGGTTTTGGACAGGAAACCGCAGCTTGCCGACCGATACCGGAAACAGGCAGGACATGTCCTTGTCGCAGCCAAATTCGATACGATTTCTGGTCGGCTATTCGCAATTTGTTGCGCCGCGCCTGCTCTGGGGTCCATGTGGGTACCACTTCAAGCCCATACCACTAGCCCATTGGAGGCAAAGGCGCTTTGCGCATGGTTCAACAGCACACCCGGTGCACTCGGGTTTCTGATGAGGCGAGGTACCAAACTCACAAACCCATCTTTCTCCCAAGAAGACCTCGCAACAATATGTGTGCCGGACTTCAAGGTGGCAGGTCCAGGCATTCTTGCTGAAGCGTTTGATGAAACCAAGGATCTGGTGGTCAAGCCTTGGAGGAACGCTGCCCAAGACCCGATGCGGGAACGTGTCGATCGGGCAGCGGCCGACACAACTGGAATCGAACTGGAAGAAATCAGGGACTGGCGCGTCCGGATAAGTCGTGAGCCCACAATCTCAAATGACCATGCCACTGTTCCTTGAGTGGATGGAGGTGGGATTCGGGTGCCTTGTTAAATAGCTGATTCCATAGGTAGATTCTGGCATCGCCGTAACGACGAAGAATTGACGAATGCTGTTGCGAGCCTTGAACTGGCGTGGCTCTTGGTGCGTGAGCTTTGGCAGGGGCAGTGAAACGATTTGACGAGGCAGCCGATGGCGATGGTTTGTCTCATCGCTATTTCGGCGTAGAAGGTTGGTTGGCGCCCGAAATCACATCTTTGACTGTGTCACGCATCGCCATCCGTCACTACATCGGCAGCGATCACTTCGGGCCAGCGGGCATTGAGTGGGAAGGTCATGGCGTCGAAAGGAGGCAATGAGACCGACGCGTCATCGACGAGCGTGGCCAGCAGCAGCCAGCGCCCCTCACGCAGTTCGAATGCCTTAAGCGTTCGTGCATCGGGATCTACGAACCAGAGATGGTGGATGCCCTCGCGGGAATAGATGTCCCGTTTCCCGCTCTGGTCGAGTTGCCGCGTGGACGGGGAAAGCACCTCGCAGACCCAGTCCGGTGCGATGGTGAAATATGTCGCGTCCGGGTAATCGGGCATTGTCCCGCGCCGCCATCCGGCGAGATCCGGCACCACGATGTCCTCGCCGAGGTGCAGCTCAGGCTCGATGACAATCCACCAGCCGCCCGGACCACCAGACCCAGGATCGAACTGCCCATCCAGACGGCCACCGAGTCGAGATCTCGCCCAGGTGTGGCGGGCCGCTGGCCTTGGATGCATGTGAAGGGCTCCGGCGATCACCTCGGCGACTTGTGGAGCGGCGCGTCGAGCACGTCCCGGTAGGTCGACCGGCGGGTCTCCAAATTCCTAACCTGCTCTGCCATGGTCACAGCCCCTCCAATCGCTCCTGGATGTCGGCTGGCATCGATCTTCCCTGAGTGCGGAGAATGGGATATTTGGCCCCATCTGTGCCGGATCCTGTCATGAACCGTCGATGTGTCTCAAAAGGCATTTTCGTCCTCTCCTCATTCGTCCCGACCTAGCCATCCAACGGTTCGACTTGGGGTTGCCCTTCGGGGCCGATATCCAAACGCTACCTACCGGAGCGCGGGCGTGGCTCGGGGTATGAGCGTTGCCCTACGTGTTCAAAGGTCGCAAGTTGTAAGTCTACCGACCTCTACACAAGCCTCGGAAATCGTTTTGGAGCAAGGCGAGCGAGCCTCCGAAGAACAGCCGCATGACGGACAGGATCAGGCGTCAGCATGTCATTCCGCAACTCCACCTTAGGCGGCCAAGCGTCGGCGAGCGAAGGGTCTAGACCTACCGCGCTCGGAGAAGAACCTGTGATCGGAAAGCCCGTGAGGACGGAGATCGAGATCAATTTCTAAAGCCCTGTAGCAAGGGACGAGGAACGCTCTGATGGTGCCGAGAGGGCACTGACGGTGATCGACGCCGCGGCTGCATCGCAATGCAACAAACTTATGGTAGGGCGGGTGATGACGGTTGAAGCTCGGTCAAGCCCTGCCATCTTCTTGGCATCTGGGCTTCCTTCACTTCCAGCGCGGGAATAGGAACAGCCGCACGCCCACCTAACGGCCGGCACTGACATGCCCGTAAATCCACTGGTACCCCTTCTCGCCGCCGTTCCGTTGCACGGGCACGGCCAGCAGCCGGACCATGGCCAGATCCAGAAGCCCGCTTTCTCCCATCGCATGGATATGGCATCTGTCCTCACGGCTCAGCTGGCGGTAGCCCTAGAGTATGGCGGTCTCCCCTGTCTGGTCACAGGGACTGCCACCGCCTTCTGGCCGACCCGCGACATGATGCGACCGGGAAACAGGTCACCACCGCCGATGGCGCTGCGTTTCAGGGTGGAACGGGGAGAGGAAAACCGCAGATGACATCGTTCGACTTGGTGCTCAACGCCTCCTTGCTTGCCCTCAGCCTGTTCGCGTTCGGCCTTCTGCTGCGGCCGCGAATGTTACGGAGCACACTCTGGCGCGCGACGCTCACGCCGCTGTCGTCGATCATGGGGAGCGGCTTTCTCATCATGGCCCCGTTGCTCGCCAGTGTGGTGGGCGCACTATCGCCGCTGGCGGTGCTAGGAATTGTTCTGCTCGCCTATGGGATCGGGCATGTCATACGGTTCAACATCGCTCATGTCGAACCGAGACTCGCCAAGGGCAACCTTTCGGGCCACACGCAAGAAATCGAGTATCTGTCCAATTTGGTTCTCGTAGTCGCCTATGTGATCGCCGTCGCCTTCTACCTTTCACTGCTATCTAACTTTGCGCTGAACTATTTGGGCAGGCCTGATCCTGTCAGAGAGCGTCTCTTGACGACGGGTATCATCGTATTCATCGCGGCGGTCGGCTATTTCAGGGGCCTTACCGGACTTGAGCGGCTGGAATCGATATCGGCCGCGATTCAGCTTTCGGTTGTGTTCGCATTGATTGCGGGGCTGGCTGTTTTCGCGCTCGGGTTCGTCGGTGACGGGGAACAGGTCTTCGAACGTCCGGAACGGGATGTCTGGACCCAGTTTCGCGTTCTTGCAGGCGCACTTCTGGTGGTGCAGGGTTTTGAGACCTCCCGCTTTCTCGGCGAGAAATACAGCCCGTCGTTGCGGATCCGGAGCATGCGGGTCGCGCAGGTGGTTTCCGGCATCCTATATGTCGTCTCGATAATTCTCCTGATGCCGGTCGTCCATCGCATGGACCTCGTGCATGTTGAGTTGTCCGCGATCATCGGCGTGATGCTGCCGGTGGCGCTGGTACTGCCGGTGATGCTCATGGCTGCGGCCGTAGCAAGTCAGTTCAGTGCGGCGGTCGCTGATCTGGGCGGCGGCGGTGGATTGCTGCGGGAAAACAGCCACGGACGTCTTTCGTCCGAGGTCGGTTATCTCTCAGTCGCTGCCGCAGCCATCCTGCTGGTCTGGATGGTCGATCTTTTCGAGATCATCGCGTTGGCATCGCGGGCGTTCGCGGCTTACTATTTCCTGCAGACGCTTCTGGCGATCATTTTCAACTATAGGGATTGTCCGCATGCGGCACGAATGACGAAAGTAAACGAGATCCTATTCGTGACACTGGCAGTGCTCCTGGCTTGCATTGCCGCTTTTTCCATTCCGGCGGGTTGACAGAAGTTCCGAGCCCGCATCGAGGTCAGGGGACATGTCATGGAGGCGACCGTACGAATTCTCCGGTGCGTTTGCTTGGAATATTCGATCATGACATGGATAACTCCTGCGTCATCCACGCTCTGTGGTGCAGAGCTGATTGCGCTTTCGTCTCCGAGACCGCGTCACAACTTTCGGATCACCCACCGCACCGATGTCCCGCCGCTGGCAAAGGCGAACAGGTGTACTTATGTCAAGTTCATTGCGTCGGTTAC
Organism: Paracoccaceae bacterium; assembly: GCA_965203605.1. Lineage (GTDB taxonomy): Bacteria > Pseudomonadota > Alphaproteobacteria > Rhodobacterales > Rhodobacteraceae > JAPOUP01. The sequence goes on from OZ241902.1 coordinate 3,128,891, forward strand.
CAGTGTCATTTCAGAGGGGTTCTTGGAACTGTGATGCTGCGCCCTCCCTGCGTCCGGACGGATGCGCCTCTCCCCGGCCAAGCCGTTGCGCTACCCGAAAAGCACGGATATGCCCCGAATGATGGGATTCCAGCCGCTCCGGGACCAGACCGTCGGTTCCCGCGGGATCCAGAATCTAGCCTTCAGGCCATTCACTCCGCTCGGGCTTCATCACCACTGTGGAAATGGCCGGTGTCGCACGGTGGAGTGAAAGTGGGGTGATGAGCTATTCACTGCAGTCTCTCTGATGCGCAAACGGTTATTTGAACTGGGATGGCTGGAAACCCCGCCGTTCCCTCTGAATGTACCATAGAAACGTTCGAACTTGCCAGCGACGGCAGCCAGTCCATGAAAGTTCAGCTTGAGTTCACCTCGTGACCGTGCGACCGCTTATAAACAACGCTCAGGCCAGACGGGTGTTTCTCGACCGTCACGCGCTATCCCAGACAACGGGTGGCAGGGCCACGGGCAAGGTTGTCTGCGATCTGGTGAGACAGCTTGGGTTTGTGCAGGTGGACAGCATCAATACCGTTGCCAGAGCGCATGATTTGATTCTCCATTCGCGATGCCAAGGCTATCGCCCCGATGGCCTGCGCAGACAGTTGGAGCGCGAGCGCACGCTGTTCGAACACTGGACGCATGATGCCGCTGTAGTCCCAACCGACTACTTTCCGCACTGGCACCTGCGCTTCGACCGCGACCGTGAGCGGCTGCGTGAACGATGGAGGAAATGGGGCCGAATCGGGTTTGAGACACGAGTATCAGAAGTTCTGCAGCGGATTTCGGACAATGGGCCGGTATGTTCGTCCGATATGAGGGATAAGGATGCATGCTCCGGTGGCGGTTGGTGGGACTGGCACCCATCGAAGGCAGCGCTGGAGTTTCTCTGGCGGACCGGCGCCCTGATGGTGACCAGGCGTGAGGGATTCCGGAAGTATTACGATCTGACTGAACGGGTCCTGCCTGACGATCAGGCCTCGCGGCACTTCACCGCTGCCGAGACCATTGACTGGGCCTGCAGTGCGGCTCTGAAACGTCTGGGTTTCGCCACGTCTGGCGAAATCGCCGCGTTTTGGGATCTGGTAACCCCGTCTGAGGCAAAGGAGTGGTGTTCCCGGGCTCTGGCTGAAGGCCGGATCATCGAGATCGACATCGAATTGATGGATGGAAGGTTGCGCCGAAGTTTTGCCTTTCCCGGAGTATTGGTTGGTGATGACCCGAAGCCACCAGAGCGGATCCGGATTCTCAGTCCGTTCGATCCTTGTCTTCGTGACCGGAAACGTGCTGAGCGGCTGTTTGGCTTCCGATACAGGATAGAGGTGTTCGTACCTGAGCCGAAGCGGGAGTATGGCTACTACGTGTTCCCGGTTTTGGAAGGCAGTCGCATTATCGGGCGGATTGACATGAAACTCGACCGCACTCGTCAGGTTCTGGACGTGCGCGCGTTCTGGCCCGAGGCCAATATCAACATGGGCCGCAGGCGTCTGGAACGGCTGCGGTCGGCGCTGGAGCGGGTTGCTAGATTCGCAGGAGCTCAAGATATTGACTACACACCGAGTTGGCGTAAATCGGCTCGCACGCGGCGGTGAGGATATACCGGCATTCGGGGCACGGAAGGATAGGTCTTGGAGCGAGATTTCGCCGTGGATCAGAAACAGGAACATCACCTGATCAGGTGTGAGCCATGACCGAACGTTTTTACCAACGTGATGAAATTGGCGAACTGCTCAAGTCTGTGCGCCTTGAGACGGGCATTTCACAAAAAAGCTTGCCGAGAGACTTGGATGTTCTCAGGCCACCGTTTCGCGACTCGAATCCGGCCAGACATTGGCCACGGACGAAATGTTGCGCAGGCTGAAGGCGCTCACTCTGCTCGGTCAAAGCCATGAGGAAAGCGCATCCGAACTTGTTGGTGTTGCTGTGAGTGCATCTGCTGGCGTTGTGGGCACAATTGGCGCTGTCTCCACTTTAGGATCTGTTGGTGGATTGTCGGCGGCAGGCATGACTTCGGGGCTGGCTGCGCTTGGCTTGGGTTCTATGGCTACGGGAATCGGCGTAGTGGCCGTAATTCCCATCGCGACGGGGTTGGCGGGCTATGGTGTGCTGAAGGGTATCAAGAACATTGCCAAAGCCAGAAAGCTCGGGAGTGAACAGGTCGATGAAAGGCTCGAATTTCGGCTGACGGCATTGAACGGGGAGCCCCAAGACTCGATGGGATAGGCGCGTCATTCGCTGCCTTGAAGGGAAAATGGTGCAAAGTCTTCGGGCCAATAATAGTGCATTGGTGCCAGCCAGTAACACTTTGGATCCTGCTCTGACTTATGCCTGAACCGCTCGTCCGCGAGGTCCGTTGTCCATTCCCCCGTGAAGGCTTGCCTGGCACATACGGCGGCAATGGCCGCATCCTGTTCATCCTCGTTATCGCTCGAACCGCAGGACAGGCCGAACTCCCCCGGAAAATTGTTCCTCTTGAGATCAAGTGCACGCAGAAGAGCTTTTGGGTGCGCTTCCGTTACCTTAACAGAAGGAAATCGCTCCCGAACCCTGAACGCAAGCAATGTGCCCCCGACGAGTGCCGCGCCCCGAAGGGAGTTCACTGACTGCACAGTCCCTGGGTGAATGCCATACGCCTTGCGTAGTATCTCGTCTGACTTTCGGCCGCCGCCCACGCCTGAGGACCACCACATCGGGGCATCTACGCCCAGCGCGCACGGCTCTCCTTTGTCGGCGATCGCCTCGACGGCCTCGTCAACGGACGAAACACGCGTGCACGAAATCTCCCCGTCGCAATAGAGAAACGCTAGGCCGAACTTGCCCTTGCCGCCAGGATCCGCTCCAGCCCAGTATCCTGCCATTCGCCCATATCTCCCTCAAAAATCGTGGTCCGCTAGCGTCCTTTCGAGTTGTTCCGGTCCTGCAACTATGTCGACGGTCCGTAAAGGAACTTCAGTCAAAGGGCGTTGCCGGCGCACAGGAGTCCGACCCTGAATCCGCGTCCCGCGACGGCCCTGACTTGCAGTTGTCGATGATCCAGCGCCGAAAGCTCGGGATCGGCGTCGTGACTGTCATGCCGTCCTCCTGCATGACGCCCCGATGCAGGATGTGGCGGTAGTAGTCGGCGGCGTCCATGCCCTTGGGCAGATGTCGCCTGACGTCATCCACCGCAGGGCGTCCATGCCTGCTGATTACGTTCACGACCTCGCCGCTGTGCATGCCATCCCGAAAGTCTGTTACCACCGCACCGAGCAGTAGTTCCGACAGTTGCATTTCGTCGCTCATGCGCGCTTCGTAGTACTCCTGTCGCCGCTCCTGCGCACCAGTCCTCACGCGTTCCATGTCGACGAGAGTCATAGCGCCATCGACGCGCACGACCTCCTCGGCAAAGGCCGCAAGCGCGTTGTGCACGTGTGTCGGCCAGTGGCTTCCCTCTTTAGCCTGCTCCAGCATGGCCGACTGCCAGTGTCCGTCCGGGATCCCGAAACGCGCGCACCAGCCGTCGACGAGGTCCTTGGCCTCTTCTGCCGTCAGGCACCCGAGCGAATGCTTGGCCCGGACTGCGCGCCGCGAAATGCCGAGCCGGTCGACCATAGAGAGCGTGTCGCTCAGACCGGCAAGCACCGCCATGATCGGCGCGTCATAATCCTGGGCATGAAGCTTTTGAAGCACCATTGCGTGCGGCGATGTTTCGTCGCCTGCCGCCGCCTGAAATTCGTCGATGGCGACGACCACGGGGGACGTCCATGTCTTGCCCGGAACATGGGTCAGGACCGCGTTGATCGGGTCGTCGGGATCGCCTGTTCTGGATTCTCTGCCGAGCTGCCCGCCGACGCCCGGCACGCTGCCCTGCAGGTTCCAGCTCCTGCTGATCTCGGTGCGGATTTCCGCGCCCTGTCCGGGCCGAAGCAGGTTAACCAGCCGCTCGGCAAACGTCTTGCCGTTCACGAAGTCCGCTGGCGCTCCGAGCCGCAGCATCGCCGGTGCGCCGCCGCCCGACCCGATCCAGCCGCGCTCCAGATGCATCAGGACGGAGCTCTTGCCTGCGCCGGGCGCACCGTAGATCACGCGGGTGGCGCCCGGCGTCTTGCCCTGGCCCTTTGTCCAGACGTTCCAGCATCGTCCGGCAGCACCCTCGATGTCACGCAATACTTCCGTACGACCCGCGAAGTAGGGCGGCGCTTCACGATCACCAGCGGCGGCGAAATCCTGCAAGCCTTCGAGGTCGATGCCGGTCATGTTTCTCTCCGTCAGTCCCGGGCAGTGCCCGAAGAATATCGCATCGACGGCGCGTTGCCAGTTTGAATTCTCCGGTGCGTCAACGGGCGCTGCGGTGCGCCACCCCACCTGGATGCGCCGACCACTCACGGGCCAAACGGCGGTCCGCCGGCATCCGCGAGGATGAGAGTCAACCCGGATAAGGACATAATCAAGCTCAGCCTGACGCCAAATCGAACCCCTGTTCCTCCCTGAGGTGTGATATCAGAGCTGGTGGTGGCCGGTTTCACCGGTGCCTGATATCGCCAACCGGCCAGCAGGTGGCAACAGTCTCTGCAACGACATTGGGGAGACTGCCGTGCCGGAGGGCTATCGCCACCTGACTGGTGATGAAAGATGCCAGATGCATGCGACGGTGAAAGCGGGCTTCCGTATCCGGTGATCGCAGGGCAGCCGGTCCGTGACCGGACAACGGTCTGGTGCGACGTTCTTCGTTCAACGCAGGATGACCTCTGAACGTTGGGCGCATGTGGCAAGGCGGATGGCCGAGAGCTGGAACACAAGCCGGATGCGGAACTTGCCTGCGGTCAAAACTCTTCCCTTGATTCTCGAAGGAAGGCAAACTAACAGAAGGACTGGCCGCAGGGGTGTAGCTCAGTTGGTAGAGCATCGGTCTCCAAAACCGAGGGTCGGGGGTTCGAGTCCCTCCGCCCCTGCCATGTGGACTGCAATTGCTTGAAGCCAGAAAATTCCTCTTTCAGACAGCGAAAACCGTTGCGGCGGAGATTCACTCCGCCCCGGAACTGGCAATTGTCTGGGCGAAGTTCACCAGCACTTGCGCGAAAGATGCGGATTCCGTTATGCAGCGGGCATGGACGTCAATGGAGAGAATCCTTAGGTGGTCCGGCTGTGAATGCGACGGAACTCCGGATGCATAATCCACTTTCGGAGAAATCCTGAGTGATACATCATTCACTTCGGATAGCGGTCTCCGAAGCTGCACTCCGAACTGGAATGGGAGACGCAATTGAACATCGCGGGGCCGCGGGGCAAAACCAGACCCAGTTCAGTCAAAATGTTGAGGGGATAGAATGACCGAAGCGCAAATCATGGATATTCTGGGCGGCAGTGTTCCGTATATCCTGGCCGCATTTCTTGTAATCGTAATCATCTACCGGGGTATCCGCGTCGTCCCGCAATCGGAGAAGTTCGTCGTGGAACGGTTCGGCCGCCTGCACTCCGTCCTCGGCCCAGGAATAAATTTCATCGTCCCGTTCCTCGACAAAGTCAAGCACAGGGTCTCCGTCCTTGAACGCCAGCTTCCCACCGCCAGCCAGGACGCAATCACGAAGGACAATGTGCTTCTACAGGTGGAAACATCAGTATTCTACCGTATCACCTTTCCCGAGAAGACAGTGTACCGAATCCGGGATGTTGACGCAGCCATCGCCACCACCGTGGCCGGAATTGTTCGTGCTGAAATCGGAAAAATGGATCTGGATGACGTTCAGTCGAATCGGGCGGAACTCATCAGAACCATCAAGACATCAGTTGAGGGCGCCGTTGATGACTGGGGCATCGAGGTTACACGGGCTGAAATCCTTGACGTGAATCTCGACCAGGCAACCCGGGATGCGATGCTGCAGCAGCTCAATGCCGAACGCGCCAGACGCGCTCAGGTGACTGAAGCGGAAGGCCAAAGACGGGCAGTCGAACTGGCGGCGGATGCCGAACTCTATTCGGCTGAACAGGCGGCGAAGGCCCGGCGTATCCGAGCCGATGCCGAGGCATACGCAACCCAAGTGGTCGCCAAGGCAATTCAGGACAATGGGCTCGAAGCTGCACAGTACGAGGTTGCCCTAAAGCAGGTCGAGGCACTTAGCGCACTCGGGAACGGAACTGGCAACCAGACTGTCGTCGTACCCGCTCAGGCGCTCGAGGCGTTTGGTGACGCCTTCAGAATGTTGAAAGGTAGGTCATGATGGATGGGGGCACACTATGGTCCGTATGGTGGATCTGGCTGTGTCTGGCCATCGTATTGGGTGTTCTCGAGATATTGGCGCCGGGATACATCTTCCTCGGCTTTGCAGTTGCGGCTCTGTTGGTGTCGCTGATTCTGCTCGGCTTCGGACCGTTGTTCCCTTTACCTGCACTGATCCTTCTGTTCGCGGTCCTCTCCCTGATTTCCTGGCTGATTCTCCGGAAACTGTTCGCGGCGCGATCCGGACAGGTAAGGAAATTTGATCATGACATCAACGATTGAAACCGATTCGTCTGGCAGGCATCCGGATCCGGAAACAATCACCTGCACCAGCGAGTGAAGGCTTGGACCGCCGGACACAACTGGAACGATCAGGACAGGGCCGCCTCCAACCCAACCCGGTACGGCCGACCGCATACTCTTTAGACTCACGCATTGGCCGACCCCTGCACCGGCGGGTGGCGTTTCCGTCAGAGGATATGGTTGACCGGCAGCGAAGCACCGGAGACCGGATAGCCCCTCGGGCGGATCAGACATGACGTATTCGGTCTGCAGTCGCATCGAACCGGAAACTGGGGTTCCCGTGGGTGGACGTCCGAGATCAGTCTCAGGAGCGGGGTACCCTCAACCGCCTGTATCAATCGTAGAGGCACTGCGTTCCCGTGGCCTGACGGATGGAACCGCGAAGTTCGAGCCCCTCAGAGGAGGCCGAAGCAATTTTCTGTGGAAATTCTCCGGAAATGGCCAACAATTGGTCGTCAAACTCTACTCGAATCGGGCAACGGAGTTGTTTCCCAACGATCCAAATGCGGAGATGCTCGCATTGACCCGTGTCTTGGGCACAGGCATTGGTCCAGTGCCCGTGACTGCACTCCATGTCGGCGAAATGTCCGCCCTGATCTACGAATTCATCGAGGGTCGGCGATGGCGGAGCAACGTCACCGCTGTCAGTGCGCTGCTTGCCCGCATGCATTCCATCCCTCCTCCCGATGGTCTGCGAACCATCCCTGCGGGTGGGCAGGCGATACTCGACACTGGCAACCGGATGCTCTCTGAGTGTGACGGCCCGGACGTGCGGCGACTTATCAACCTGAGACCACAACTGCCCGAAGTGCCCGAAGCGAGGAAGGCGTTCCTGCACGGAGATGTTGTGCCGGATAACCTGGTTGACGGTCCACATGGACTGCGCCTGATCGACTGGCAATGTCCAGCCTGTGGAGACCCGACCGAAGATATGGCGGTGTTTCTATCTCCAGCCATGCAGGTCCTATACGGCATTGCGCCACTATCCGACGCTGGAAAGCGACAGTTCCTGGATGCCTTCCGTGACCCGGCACTCTCCGAACGATACAATATGCTGGCAGCAGTCTTCCACTGGCGAATGGCTGCCTATTGCCTGTGGAAATCGGAACGGGGTGAAGCCGATTATGCGGCTGGCTTCAGACTGGAATGCGACCTACTGGAGACTTTGACCAAGTAGGAAACCTGCCAATGCCAGAATGGCGCCGAGCGTGACAAGTACAGCCGACCAAACGATACGCCAGCGGTTCTTTCTCGGTTGTTCGGCGGTCCTCCGGATAAGTGCGGACTCCACGAGTTGCGGCAGCCTTGGCCCGACCCGGGAGATTACCCGCACCGTTTTCGCGAAGTCCCTGATCATGACCTGAGGCCCCACGTTCGTGCGGATATAGCTTTCAACTATGGGCCTGGCAACCTCCCAGATGTTGATGTGCGGGTCCAGGGAACGGGCCACACCTTCGACCACGACCATCGTCCGCTGCAACAGAATTAACTCCGTGCGCGTTTCCATCCCGAACCGCTCCGTGACTTCGAACAGATGGTTCAGAAGGCGCGCCATTGACAGTCGACTTGCATCAAGCCCGAAGATCGGCTCCCCGACCGATCGGAGGGCCCCGGCGAAATTGTCAATGTCCTGGTTGGCTGGAACATAGCCGGCCTCAAAATGCACCTCTGCGACACGGCGGTAGTCCTTGCGAATGAACCCGAAGATTATCTCAGCATAGACCCGACGGGTATATTCGTCGATTCGACCCATGATGCCAAAATCAAGCGCGATGATGTCGCCGTTTTCGGCGATCTTCAGGTTTCCCTGATGCATGTCGGCGTGGAAATAGCCGTCGCGCAGCGCATGGCTGAGAAAGAGTCTCAGAACCCGCTCCGCCAGTGTGCGCCTGTTGTGGCCCACGGCATCTATTGCAGCCAGATCATGTGCCGGAATGCCCTCTGCCCAGCCAAGGGTCATCGCCCGGCGTGCGGAAAGATGCCACTCAACCCGCGGAACCCGGAACCCGGAATCCCGCTCGGTGTTCGCCGCGAATTCAGCGGCTGCCGAGGTCTCCATTCTCAGGTCCAGCTCGCCCGCCACAACGCCCTCGAAATGTTCGATGACGTCGTGTGGTCGCAAGCGACGCGAGGCCGGTGACAGGAACTCGATTGCGTCAGCCGCAAAGTAGAATGCGTCGATGTCCTTGCGAAAAGCTCTTTCGATCCCGGGCCGAAGCACTTTCACCGCGACCTCTCGCCCATCGCTGGCCAGTCGGGCGCGGTGCACCTGAGCAATGGATGCGGCCGCAACAGCCTCGCTGAACTCCAGGAACAGACCGTCGATCGGGAGGCCTAGTTCGGATTCGATCGTTTCTTTCGCTTCATCCACCGGAAACGGCGAAAGTTTATCCTGCAGAATCTGCAGCTCGCGGGCCAGTTCCTCGCCGACCACGTCGGGCCGTGTCGACATGAGCTGACCGAACTTGATGTAGACCGGTCCGAGCGCGATCAGGGCCCGTGTCAAAGGTGGCCGCGAAAGATCGCCGCGATATCCGAGCCATCGGAAGGGCCAGGCCAGCGTACGTGCGGTCCAGCGCAGAGCCAGAGGTGCACTGAATGCATCAAGCACGAAGCGCATCGCACCGGTTCGCTCCATCGTCGCTCCGATGCGCACCAGACGCCAGATGTTGTGTGGTCCTCTCAATTCAGAGCTTCCAGCCCGAATGCAGCGCCGCCACGCCCATGGACAGGTTACGGTATCTCACCTGATCGAATCCGGCATATTGAAGCATATCGGCGAAATCCTCTTGATTGGGGAACCGACGGATCGACTCGACGAGATAGCGGTAGCTTGACCGGTCATTGACGATCATCTGACCCATGAACGGAATCACGTTGAATGAATAGGTGTCGTATAGCTTCCGCAGCGCCTCATTGCGAAGATGGCTGAACTCAAGGACCACAAGGCGCCCGCCTGTCCGCAGAACACGGAATGCCTCGCTCAGGGCCGCCGCCGGCCGGGTGACATTTCGGATACCGAAACTGATCGTGCATATGTCGAAGCTGCCGTCATTGAACGGTAACGCCATGGCGTCACCGATCGCCCACTCCAGCCGATCGTCAAGCTTCGCCGCCTCCGCTCGCCTGCGTCCGGCAGCCAGCATCTCCCCATTCATATCGCAGACGACCGCGCTTGCTCCGCGAGCGCGTTTCAGAAAGCGGAACGCGATATCTCCGGTACCACCAGCCACGTCAATGAGTCGCTGTCCATTCCGCGGTGCGACCCAGTCCATCATCGCCGCCTTCCAGGCACGGTGAACGCCCGCGGACATGACATCGTTCATCAGGTCGTATCTGGAAGCGACGGATGTGAACACGTCCTGAACGCGCCCCGCCTTTTCGGATTCAGGAACTGTCTCATTGCCGAAATGTGCGGTCTTCCCGTTCCTTCCGGTCATCGAACCTTGCCCTCCGGTGAACTTGCCTCATTTATAGTGTGCCGGTATGGGCTGCAATCCGCCAGCAGACATCGGGAGGATAACTTGCCAGAATTGCCGGAAGTGGAGACCGTCCGAAGAGGCCTGGTGCCGACCATGCAGGGTGGCATCATTGTTCGCGCAGACGTACGGAGGCCCGACCTTCGCTGGCCGTTTCCGGATCGTATGGCCGAACGTCTGGAAGAACAGCGTGTTGTGCGTCTTCGAAGGCGGTCAAAGTACATCCTGGTCGATCTGGGATCGGGTGAGACACTGATCATCCATCTCGGAATGTCAGGACGGATACTGGTATCCGGCAGCCAGATGGGACGATTCCACCACCGTGCATCTGGTGCGGGACCACATGACCATGTGATTTTGCATATGGCAGATGGCCATGCGGTGACGTTCAATGATGCCCGGCGGTTCGGCGCAATGGACCTCGCACCGACAGAATCGCTTGATCGGCATCGACTTCTTGCCGGGCTTGGCCCTGAACCACTGGGAAACGAGTTCCACGCGGACCACCTCCTGAAGTGCTTCGTGGGCAGAAGAGCCCCGATAAAGTCAGCGCTTCTCGACCAAAGACATGTCGCTGGTCTAGGGAATATCTATGTCTGTGAGGCGCTCCACCGCAGCCGCATCTCTCCAATGAGGCAGGCCGGGCAGATCTCCGAATCACAACTCCAGGATCTGGTTGCCGCCATCCGACAGGTCCTGAGCGATGCGATCGAGGCGGGTGGATCAAGTCTGCGCGATTTCCGGAAATCAGACGGAGAACTCGGCTATTTCCAGCATTCGTTCGAAGTCTACGGTTGCGAAGGACAGCCCTGCAAGCGGCACGGGTGTGGCGGCGGCGTCATTCGCATAGTCCAATCCGGGCGATCGACCTTTTATTGTCCGAAATGCCAGAGTTGACTTGATCCACAGGGCGCGGATGATATGCATTCAAGCCGACCGGCAGAAACCATAGGAATGATCATGGCCTTCAAGACGCTTATCGTCGAAATGGAAGACCACATCTCAGTTATCAGGCTGAACCGGCCAGACGCGCTCAATGCCCTGAATTCAGAACTTCTCGGAGAACTCACGTCAGCGCTGCGTGAGGCCGATGCCAATGACACAGTCCGTGTGATCGTGATTGCCGGTTCCGAAAAGGCGTTCGCAGCCGGTGCGGACATCAAGGAAATGTCCGGGAAGGGCTTCGTCGACGTGGTGACCGAAGATATGTTTGGCTCGATCAACGCAGAGTTCGAACGCGTTCGCAAGCCCGTCATCGCGGCGGTTTCGGGCTTCGCTCTCGGCGGTGGGTGCGAGTTGGCGATGATGTGTGACTTCATCATCGCGTCCGAAACAGCCAAGTTCGGTCAGCCGGAGATCAATCTCGGTGTGATGCCTGGTATGGGCGGGTCGCAGCGATTGACCCGGCTGGTGGGGAAGGCCAAAGCGATGGACATGAACCTGACAGGTCGTTTCATGGACGCAACGGAGGCCGAAAGATCCGGGTTGGTCAGCCGCGTGGTGCCGACCAAGAAGCTGATGGAGGAAACGAAGGCGGCCGCCAATCGGATTTCCGAGAAGTCCATGCTTTCGGTGATGGCGGTCAAGGAGGCGGTCAACCGCAGCTACGAGACGTCGCTGCACGAGGGACTTCTTGTCGAGCGCCGTCTGTTCCACAGCCTTTTCGCCACTGAGGACCAAAAGGAGGGAATGGCCGCTTTCCTGGCGAAGCGCGAGCCACAGTTCCGCGACAGATAGAGATATTTCCGAAACGGGGTTTCCCAAGCCATCGGGTTTGGGTATATTCAGCGTCTGAACATGCGCGTGCAGCCCGCCGAGGCTTGAATGATTCCAGGGAAGCGAGTCCGGTTTCTGGTAGGGCGTTGTGCGATCAGTTTAAACCGGAGCAGAATAAAGGTCTGATAGAAATGGCTAATTCTCCCCAAGCCAAGAAGCGCGCACGCCAGAATCTGCGCCGACTTGCCATCAACAAAGCCCGCCGCTCACGGATTCGCACCTTCCTTCGCAAAGTGGAGGAAGCCATCACGTCCGGAGACAGGGAAAAGGCAGCTGCGGCTCTGCGCGCGGCCCAGCCCGAACTTATGCGCGGTGTCAAGAAAGGTATCCTGCACAGAAACACAGCGTCCAGGAAGATGTCGCGGCTCAGTGCCAGAGTGAAGGCCATAGGCTGACGGTGGGCGCGGCGGAACCGCCACTCCCGTTCTGAAGGTACCGGGCCTGTGGCCCGCTAACCTCCGTCTCTGATGCAGGTTGCGGGAACCGGTCAAGACATCCACGCTCCCCGAATGAATATCCCCAGGTCTCAATCGCCGGGGAGCCAGGCAAGAGGTAGCTTCAGCTCTATCCACGTCAGGACTGTGACCACCAGAGCATTCAGGCCACGCATGGACGAACCCTCCCGCCAGAATACTCTTTCGGTCTCGGCAAACCCCTCGGCTGCGGACCGTGCGAGGCAGGACTACGGGTCGAGTGTCCGTCCTGGGGCGGGACAGCCGCTTTGGCAGCGGATTTCCGCTTGGCCCGATGGAACTTGAGGAAGGGCGAAGGTACCGGATATCCTTTCACGATTTTCCGCGGTTACGGCATCGGCTGGCGTTGTGAAGATATGGATCCGGTGGTGTCCACGACTCCTTTGCGAAAATTCGTCATGTCCTGACCGCGGATTCGCGGAATTCGCCGGGATCATCGAAGGGGACGAAGCCGGAACCGTCGTGTCTCGCCACAGAATATCCACACAGTCGGCATCTTTCCTTGGCCGCTCACCCAACGTTGTCCGTCAAGAAAAAAAGTTTCTGCGGCTTTCCGCCCCGAGAGTCCGCCAGATCAAGAACTTATCCAATTCTGTTTCCATGTTCCCCGGTGTCAAGCGAACAATCCTATTGCCCGCCACGCTCGCCACTTGCTAGGTTCCTAAAGCGACTCACCAGTCGAATTTAGGGGAAGTTGGTGAAGAGGGAGAGTTCAGTCGAGTCAGTTTGCGTGAGGAAGAAGCACGGGATCCCGCTTCACTGCGGCTTGGACCTTCAGCCAGCGACCGCGCTGCCCTGATCGTCCGGGACATCGCCGCCGTTCGTTTAAATTCTGCCAAATGACGAACCAAAGCGATGGAATGTCCCGACTTCCGGAACAGGATGGTCCCGGACCAATGGCACTGTCCGCAGTGTTGTACTGGGTTTGGCTCGGCTGATGACCTGAAGCCTACGCGGCGCCATGGGCGTTTCGTTGGCAACTGACCATCATCTGCCATGGCTTTCGACTGCGTTGGAGAGCAGGCGTCTGGTTCCTGCTGCCGGAACCAAGGCTTGGAAATGAACTGAAAACAAAGAAAAAGGTCAGACCGCGATATGGACAAGAGCACTTGGGGAGAACTGCGCGACGAACTTATGAGTTCAGTTGGGCAAGGCAATTTCGTCAATTGGATTGAACCGCTTGAATTCTCGGAACTTCGGGACGGCAACGCAACGTTTCTGGTTCCCACACAGTTCATGGGAGACTGGGTCCAGCGGAACTTTGGCGACAGAATCCTGAAGCTCCTGTCTTCGGTCGATGATTCCGTCACCCGCCTGCTCTTCACTGTCTCACCGTCCTCAGACTCTTCTGTACCTGCTTCACGACCCCGCCGCGAGGTCACCCGCCTGACCGCCGATGACCCCGAACTACCCGGTGCGCCCCTTGACCCGAACTTCACGTTTGATCGGTTTGTGGTGGGAAAGCCAAATGACCTCGCCCATGCGGCCGCAAGGCGCGTGGCCGAAGGCGACAGCACTGCGTTTAACCCGCTCTTTCTCTACGGCTGCGTCGGACTCGGAAAAACCCACCTGATGCATGCCATTGCCCATGAACTCCTGTCCGGAGGCTCAAGGCCGAGAGTCGTCTATCTCTCAGCTGAGCAGTTCATGTATCGGTTCATCCAGGCGTTGCGCGACAAGCGAATGATCGACTTCAAGCAACTGTTCCGGTCAGTTGACTTCCTCATGGTGGATGATGTGCAGTTCATTGCCGGGAAGGATAGCACCCAAGAAGAATTCTTCCATACATTCAATGCGTTGATTGACCAGAAAAAGCAGATAGTCATCTCAGCCGACCGTGCCCCTGGCGAAATCAAGAATCTTGAGAACAGGATCAAGTCACGTCTCCAGTCCGGTCTGGTCGTTGATGTTCATCCCACCGACTACGAGCTGAGGCTCGGTATCCTGCAGCAGAAGACCGAGCAGCACCTAAGCCAGAATGGCAACATCGCCATCGCAAATGGAGTGCTCGAGTTCCTGGCCCATCGCATCACGACCAACGTCCGCGTTCTCGAGGGTGCGCTGATGCGGCTTTTCGCCTTCGCTGAGCTGATGGGCCGCGAAATCACGCTGGATCTCACTCAGGAATGTCTCGTCGATATCCTCCGCGAGGCCAGTCGCAAGGTTACCGTCGAAGAGATCCAGCGCAAGGTCTCGGAGCACTACAACATTAGATTCGCCGATATCATCGGGCCGCGACGCTATCAGACAGTCACCCGACCCCGTCAGATCGCGATGTATCTGGCGAAACAGTTGACCGCCCGCAGCCTGCCGGAGATTGGCCGTCGCTTCGGTGGACGCGACCACACGACCGTAATGCACAGCGTGCGCCGAATCGAGAAACTCCAGAACCAGGACAGCCAGATCGCGGAAGATATTGAATTGCTGCGCCGCGCGCTGGAATTTTGATAGCCAAATCCAATCTGTTCGGATCCAGCCGGGCGCGTGACGAACCCGTTGCTGAAGAAATCGGCTTGTGTCGGGGAGCGGAAGCAGTAGGTTGAATGCTCCGGGAGCTGTGTCGAGAGGTGACGGCCGATGAAAGTCAGTATTGAACGTGGAACGCTGCTGAAAGCGGTCGGCAACGCGCAATCGGTTGTCGAACGAAAGATGACAGCCCAGATTCTCGGCAACCTGCTAATCGTCGCGGAAGACAGCATGATCAGCTTCCGCGCCACGGATCTCGATGTGGACCTGATCGACCGCGTCGATGCCAAGGTTGAGCAGGCCGGCTCGACCACGGTCAGGGCGCAGACCCTGAACGAAATTGTTCGCAAACTGCCGGACGGCGCTCAGGTGCGGTTGACGGATGACGGGGTCAAGGGCCGAATGACGATCGAGGCCGGTCGATCCCAGTTCGATCTGATGACCCTTCCATACGGCGATTTCCCGATCATGGCGTCGTCTGACTTCGCCGCGAACTTCGCCATTCCAGCAAATGCGCTCAAAAGACTGTTTGGCAAGACAAGAAATGCAGTCTCAACTGAAGAGACCCGCTACTACCTTAACGGTGTCTATATGCATGTGGTCGAGGCAGACGGCGGGAAGACCCTACGTTGCGTTGCCACGGACGGCCACCGTCTGGCCAGAATTGACGCCGACCTGCCGGAAGGTGCGGAGGAAATGCCAGGCGTGATCGTCCCGCGCAAGACCATAGCCGAACTTTCAAAGCTGCTTGAAGGGAACGACACCGACATTGCCGTCAGTGTGAGCGAGACAAAGGTGCGGTTCGCGACCCCGGAAATAACCCTCACATCCAAGGTCATTGACGGAACATTCCCTGACTATGTTCGCGTTATCCCGACAGGCAACAACCGAACCATGGAGGTCGACGCAGCTGAACTGACCAAGGCGGTCGATCGCGTGGCAACCGTCAGTCTGGAGACCTCACGCGTCGTAAAGATGACCATTGACAGCGATACGCTACTTCTGTCGGTGAATGATCCTGAAAGCGGTACAGCCGAAGAGGAGCTGGCTGTTGCATATGGCGACGAGAGGCTGGAGATTGGATTCAACTCCAAGTACCTTCTGGAACTCTGCGGTCAGGTGGAACGCGAGAACGCCGTGTTCCTGTTCAACACATCAAGCGACCCAGCGATCATGCGTGAGAGTGATGACTCTGGCGCTCTTTATGTTGTCATGCCAATGCGCACCTGAAGCCGAGGCTGTCTCCAACCTCCAGCAAGGCTTCCCAACGGAGATTCGGCTATGAAGGGACTGGCTGTGACCGGCCTGTCCCTGTCGCGTTTCCGAAACCATAGATCGTTGAAGCTGGAGTCCGATGGCAGACCGATGGCGCTGTTCGGACCAAACGGTGCAGGAAAGACCAATCTCCTTGAAGCCGTATCCCTGCTATCTCCAGGCCGTGGTCTTCGCCGCGCTGCAGCTGATGAGATCGCTATGCGTCCCGAAGGCTCCGGATGGAAGGTCTCCGCAGTCATCCGGGCTCGGGATCAGGCGCATGAAATCGTGACATGGTCTCGGTCCTCGGGATCCCGGCAGATCATGGTTGATGGCAAGGCCACGCGTCAGGTGGCGTTGGGGCGCGTCGCCCGTATGGTATGGCTGATTCCGTCAATGGATCGTCTTTGGATGGAAGGCTCCGACCAGAGACGGCGCTTCCTGGACAGAATCGCACTGAGTTTTGATCCCGAGCACGCTGAGCACGCCCTCGCCTATGACCGTTCAATGCGCGAACGCAACCGACTGCTCAAGGATCAGGTACGCGATACCCACTGGTACACCGCGCTCGAATCCCGAATGGCTGTAGCCGGTTGCGCAATTCAGGCAGGAAGACGTGCGGCATTGAACCGGCTGGTCGATGCGCAGGCCAGGGCCGAGACGGCATTTCCCGCAGCGGAACTACGGCTTACAGAGGCGGAAGGTAGTCCGACACCCAGTACTGACGATGGATTTGCCACAGCGTTGGCGGAAGGCCGCAAGCGCGATTTCGCTGCCGGACGGACGCTTGTTGGACCTCATCGAGCGGATCTGGAGGCCATGTATGCGGCCAAGGGAATTCCGGCCAGACAATGTTCGACCGGTGAGCAGAAAGCCCTGCTTATCTCGATGGTGCTCTCGAACGCCCGTGCCCTGATTGCCGAGTCCGGAATACCTCCGATCCTGCTTCTCGATGAAGTTTCGGCACATCTTGATTCTGACCGGCGTGCGGCGCTCTATGACGAGATCTGCGCACTCGGCGCCCAGGCATGGTTGACCGGAACGGGAGCCGAACTGTTCGATGGTCTTTCCGATAGGGTCAACCTACTTGAATTTTCCGCTTCCGAAGGCGTCTCCCAGGTTACCAGACCCGGTCGGTGATGAATCGTGTCGCTGAAGACAGAGAGGCTACCTTGGACTTTCACTCTTCTCTTCTGGCCTGCTGACAGTTACATTACGCAGTCCGGTCCCGCACAGATGCCGTCCGCAATCTGACACGAAAGAACGGAGAATGATGAGTGACCGTCTCTTCGACTGAACTCATCCTGTACGCGGGGGCGCTGCTGGTTCTTTTCCTGACGCCGGGGCCGGTGTGGGTTGCGCTCATCGCACGCACACTCTCCGGCGGCTTCAATGCGGCTTGGCCACTGGCACTGGGAGTGGCGGTCGGAGATTCAGTCTGGCCGCTCGTGGCGGTTCTCGGAGTGTCATGGCTCGTAGCGACGTTTTCGGGATTCATGACATTCCTGAAATGGGTGGCGGTTCTGACATTCATCTGCTTGGGGTGCCTGATTCTCCGTCATGCCGGCGGACCGATCAGGAGTGACGGTAGACTGACCCGGCCCGGGATGTGGGCCGGTTTCGCGGCGGGAATTGTTGCGATCGTATCGAATCCAAAGGCAGCGCTGTTCTATATGGGTGTTCTCCCTGGATTCTTTGACCTATCAGGGGTCGCCACCGCGGACATCATCGCCATCATTGTTCTCTCGGTTGTCGTTCCGTTCATCGGCAACCTCTTGACCGCGCTGCTTGTTGACCGCGCGCGTCGCCTTCTGACCTCGCCGTCCGCCCTGCGGAGGGTCAACATCGTCTCGGGCGGTCTCTTGGTCTGCGTCGGTCTCCTGATCGCAATGACATAATGCCACGTCTCAGGCCCGAAAATCACAAAATATTGTGTTCCATACGTGACATTTGCCCTAGCTGTCCGTATATTGTCAGTATGTTCACCAAGGATACGCATCATGGCTGATACTGCCCAGGCAATCGAGGGTTACGATGCCGAGTCCATAAAGGTTCTCAAGGGATTGGAGGCTGTTCGCAAGCGCCCCGGAATGTATATCGGCGACACGGATGACGGCTCCGGTCTGCATCACATGGTCTATGAAGTCGTCGATAACGGGATCGACGAAGCCTTGGCAGGTCATGCCGACAGCGTGACAGTGCGGATTCACCCTGACAGCAGTGTATCGGTCAGTGACAACGGTCGCGGAATTCCCGTTGACATACACTCCGAAGAGGGGGTGAGTGCCGCCGAGGTCATCATGACCCAGCTTCATGCGGGCGGAAAATTCGACGACAACTCTTACAAAGTCTCAGGTGGTCTACACGGAGTCGGCGTATCCGTTGTGAACGCGCTATCAGAGTGGCTGGAACTGCGAATTTGGCGAGACGGAATGGAGCACAGGGCGCGGTTCGAAAACGGTGAGACGACAAGCCATCTGCAGGTCGTTGGGGACGGTGGAGAAAGGCGGGGGACCGAAGTCAGGTTCCTTGCATCGACCGAAACGTTCTCCAATCTCGATTACAGCTACAGAACGCTCGAGAACAGGCTCAGGGAACTCGCGTTCCTGAACTCAGGGGTCTGCATTGTCCTTGAAGACCTGCGTCCGGCGGTTCCGCTGAAGACGGAGTTCCAATATCGTGGAGGGGTCAGCGAATTTGTCCGCTACCTTGACCGGCATAAGCATCCTCTAATCGAAGAACCTGTCGTGATCAGCGGGGATCGAGATGGAATTACCGTAGAGGTCGCCATGTGGTGGAACGACGGATATCACGAGACCGTCCTCCCGTTCACGAACAACATTCCGCAGCGCGACGGGGGAACCCATCTTGCAGGCTTTCGTGGCGCGTTGACGCGCACACTGAACCACTACGCAAATTCGTCAGGCATTGCCAGATCCGAAAAGGAAAACTTCACCGGAGATGACGCGCGCGAAGGGCTGACCTGCGTGCTTTCGGTGAAGGTGCCGGATCCGAAGTTCTCGTCGCAGACCAAGGACAAGCTCGTCAGTTCCGAGGTCCGGCCCGTGATCGAAGGGCTGATGAATGAAAAGCTTGGCGAATGGTTTGAGGAAAATCCCGCACCATCGAAGGTGATCGTCACAAAGGTGATCGAAGCTGTCCGAGCCCGCGAGGCTGCGCGAAAGGCCCGGGAGATGACCAGGAAGAAGTCGGCTCTCGATGTCGCTTCGCTGCCTGGCAAGCTCGCCGACTGTCAGGAGAAGGATCCCGGCAAGCGCGAACTGTTCCTCGTGGAGGGTGACAGCGCCGGAGGTTCCGCCAAGCAGGGGCGGGCGCGTGCCAATCAGGCTGTGCTTCCGCTCCGGGGCAAGATACTCAATGTCGAGCGCGCCCGGTTCGACCGCATGCTATCAAGCCAGGAGATCGGTACGCTGATTACGGCGCTCGGCACCGGAATCGGGCGCTCCGAATTCGACATTGAGAGGCTTCGCTACCACAGGATCATCATCATGACTGATGCAGACGTCGACGGTGCCCACATCCGTACGCTGCTGCTGACGTTTTTCTTTCGGCAGATGCCTCAGATCATTGAAGGCGGCTATCTCTACATCGCGCAACCGCCGCTCTATAAGGTCAGCCGCGGTAAGTCCGAAGTATATCTCAAGGATCAACAGGCACTTGAGGATCACCTGATCAGGCAGGGCGTTGAAGGTGCCATCTTACGGCTTGGCACTGGTGAGGAGATCATCGGTGCGGATCTCGCCCGGGTGGTGGACGCGGCGCGCGGTGTTCGCCGGATCCTACAGGCGTTCCCGACCCATTATCCGCAGATCATTCTGGAGCAGGCCGCCATTGCCGGCGCGTTCGTGCCTGGCCGCGTCGATTCCGACCTTCAGGGCGCCGCGGATTCCATTGCGGAACGACTTGACCTGATCGGTGAGGAATACGAGCGCGGCTGGATGGGGCGTCCGACGCAGGACCGCGGGCTGCGTCTCACACGAATCCTTCGCGGGGTCGAAGAGATGCGCACACTGGATGGGCTTGTGCTGCGCTCGGGCGAGGCCCGGAGGCTAGGCGGGTTCACCGAAGGGCTCCAGGAAGTCTACTCGAACCCAGCGGAGTTGGTTCGCCGCGACAGGATGAACGCGATCTTTGGTCCCATCAGCCTGCTGGACACGATTCTGGAGGAAGGCGGAAAGGGGCTCACCATGCAGCGTTACAAGGGTTTGGGAGAAATGAACCCGGACCAGTTGTGGGAAACAACGCTCGATCCAGAAGCGAGAACGCTTCTTCAGGTCAGGATCGAGGATTTGGCCGAAGCTGACGACGTGTTCACAAAGCTGATGGGTGACATCGTCGAACCGCGTCGCGAATTCATCCAGCAGAATGCACTTAGCGTCGAGAATCTGGATTTCTAGGATTGTGGTGCCGGACCTCCCTTTGCCGGCTGCGGAAATGCGGAGGATTTCAGCGGTTCCTCGTCGCCTGTGCCGAGAGAACGGTTCCGACACCGATCCGTTTTGTTGTGTCCGGGACACGTTTGGGTGATCTTCGCCGAGAGGGCAGGGAGCCCTTGGACGGGCCGCACACGGGCATATGTGTGGATGCGGGCATAGCGGCCGCCGCCTGAAGTCCCGTCGACCGCCGAGCCGTGGCCATCGTCCGAAACGGCTGACGGACCTTCAGCAGGAGAGGGGCGATGGAGCGTCGGCTCAGGGACCGGGTTTCCGTCTGGGTTCAGGCGTCATCTCGCCTTACGCCGCGCCCGCGACAGCAGGGCAATCGCTTTAGGATTTCGTCGGCGGCGGCCCAGGTCCGACAGCGGCGCGGACCAGCCCGACCAGGGCGTCGTCGCTCCAGCCCGCCTTCCCGGTTTCCCGCGCATCGCGTCCTTTCCCGGGGCGATCCTGGCGACGTCCGTCGCGGGCCGCCGCATCAGCGCCAGGCTGTCCGGCCCGCCGGCCGTCCGGTTCCGCTGCCGGTCCCCGTCCATGGTCACGTCCAGGACCCGGTGCAGCGAATTCCCCGCCGCCCGGTGCAGGCGCACCGTCTTCAGGAACCGCTCCGGACCGAGCCTTTCGACGGGGAGGAAATGGCGGGTCTCCGTGCTCCGCTCCCCCCTGGTCCCGCGTGTTGCGGTGACCTTTCCGACGGCCGGCGGGCCGGACCGGTTATGCAGGTCCCGCAGGCTGTCGACGTCATGGCGGACGGTCGCCTCACGGGTCCCGGTCCTTCCGTGGTCCCTGTCCACGTCATTGAAAAACATCATCTTTTCCGCGTTCTCCGGGTCCTCCAGATGGATGCGCACGTCATCATGCAGCGTCCCCTGGTTGCCCTCGGCGCCAGGAGGTGGTTGCCCCCGGCCTCCGTGACCCGCCCCGCGGTGTCCCGCCGCGTGTGCATCGCGTCGGCGGTCACCGTCCGCCCACGCAATTCCAGCAGCCCGGCAGCGCGGGCACCGCCGTGATCCCGTCCGGCCTGCCGTCCACCCTGACCTGACCAGACAGCAGCCTGCTCTCCGCCGCGAAGGCGTGCACAGGGTGGAGCGGCGACCGGTCGGCGGCGTCCCGGAACGACCGCCGCAGCGCCTTGCCGTCGATGGCGGTCACGTCGCCGGGCCGTGCCCCCCGGTCGGACAGCATCCGGGTGAGGACGCCGCGCGGCCCCTCCGGAGCAGGCGCGTTGAAGAGGTGGGGGAAGGCGTCGTGGCCCGGGATTCCGTGCCCGGCGACATGAACCGCGGCGGGAATCCTTCCTTCATACGCCCGAAACGCTCCATACCGGGGCGGTTCCGCCCGCCCGAAAGGAAAAACGGGAAGGCGATCGTCAGCATCTCCTGGAGATCGTGTCTCGTGGCGTTGCCGCGCCGGGGGTCGTCAACCCCATTGAAAACATTGAATGTATCCTGCATCGGTTCTGCCCCGTCTGTCTGTTTTGCGGGGTCCCTGGACCGATTCCAGCTGGATGGGAAGCGAAAAATTCAAAAGCGATTGCCCTGCCGCGACAGCGGCCAATGTTGACAGGCCAATGGCACCACTACTATTCTGCAGTGAGCGGGGCAGTTGCCGCGAACCGAACCGCCGGAATCCCGCCCTTCTTTATCTGCCGTCAACATCCTGGGATGCGGTGAGCGGGCTTGATCTGGAAAGCAACCGTCGGTGCCAGCAGCATCGGATTCGACTCGCGCAACCGACCCTGCCGACATCCGGCTTTTCACGCTTCAAAAAACCGCCGATATGTCGCGGCTTACGGCCGGATTCTCGCGTATTTTCGCAACCGTCAACAGTCCCAAGTCGGAAGCGCGGAGAGCCGAGACAGCTTCCGCCCAGAGGCCTTGTGAGTGTTTGCATGCCTAGCCGCGGACCGGGCATAACCGCCGGTTGTTTGATGCCAAGCGCTCGTCAGAAGTGACCACTGGTCCAGCCACATGCCTTCAGAAATTTAGGTGTGCCACCAACCGGAACCTGCTAACCTACCCTGTCCAGAATTTGGGCCGGACCTGTCCTCTAAGTCAATCTGTTTCAGATATGCCGATGGCCGATCTGGGCAGCCGGGAAATTTACTCTCCAAGGCACTCCACACGAACTGTGAATCGACGCCATTCGCGCATCGCTCTTGCAGACTCTTCCCTAGGCGGGTTGTAGCTGCGCACGGTTTGCAGGGGAACCACGCCAAATCGAGACAGGAATTCCTTGGCCTGTGCGCCGCGAATCGCCCAGCCAATGTTCTCGATGTTGCGCATCAGTGCGGTCACGACCGAGGGTTTCTCGGCTACTACAGCGACTTGTGTACCATCTTGCGAAAGCACAGGGCCGCCGGAGTTTCCCGGCTGTACAGGCGCAGTGATCTGGATTCTTGTTCGGTCACCCCGAAAGCCTACAGTGCTTGAGACGATTCCTGCTGTTACATTTAGCGATGGAGAAATTCCAAAAACCGGATAGCCCATTACAATCACCGGTTCGCCGAGTTCGGCCGGTCGGTCAGAAAATCTCACTGGATTCCGCCCAGCCAGTTGCGGAGCAAGGAGAAGCGCAAGGTCAACGCGCACGTCTGAGCCCACTAAAGCCGCATTGTTGCCGTTTACAGTTAGATAAGCGCAGCCCGAGACAACATGGTGGTTTGTCAATATGTGACCATCTGCCGAAACGATAGACCCGGACCCGTTTCCAATCATCGCCCGGCTCCACGGCGGCTGTATGTCGCTTCCGGGAAAGTCACCGCTCCTTAGGCGGCTTTCGATTTCGCTGCGAGAAACGCCTTTCCCGTACATTGGCTCAAATGAGGCCAGAATTTCGCCGACCACTGGCCGCATATGCGCGGCGTGACTTTCGAGCAGGCGTATGTTCATTCCCCGAATCTCGGATCCGCCGACTTCAAAGACGGAATAGGTCCGGAATTGACTGTCTGGCTGACCCGCGTCCTCCTCGCTCGACTCCTCTTCGACTGCAACCATGAACGCGATGCGACCGATCCTTCCGGAAAGGAGGATGCGTCCATTCAGTTCTTCCACAGAGCGACGCATCACTCCAAGCCACTCAGCAGTGTTAAGGTCGGCAATGAAATGACGATGGAGGACAATGGAACTCGCGGCCGCATCACGGCCATGGAATCCGACATGTTGGGAGTTGTCGCCTGTAACAAAGGGTCTGCCATAGAATCCGCGAGGTAGGGTCAGTCGTGTTCCAGTCCATTCGACAATCTCGGTACTGAACTCGGCCGCATCCCGCATCGCGTCCGCGCGGACGCGCAAGATCGCAGCCTGCGAGCTTGAGAGCTGTCCATTCGCTCTGTGGCCAAGCCCCACTTGGAATGTTCTGATCGATTCTCGGGTCGCAAAATCCAGCTGACCCGTGATTCTGCCCCTGAAGACACCGATCCATGAAAGGTCTGATTGGATGCGCTCGACTTGCCCAGCCTGCCCGGATCGGTTTCCGGACAAGCCGAGCCTTTGGAGAACTTCGCTTGAGATGCCCGCAAATGCGGAACCTGCGGTTGCCAGCAGAACACAACCGGCGCAGGTGAGCTGCCTCAGACAGTACCTGGTGGGAAGGGCTCTGTTGATGTTGTTTGCCAATGTATCATCCGAGCAGAACCTGGAGACCCTCGATGTCGTCTTCCAGGCGCTGCCGAGAAAGCGTGTCGTCATTCACGTGCTTGACCCTTTCGGCTTCTACCAGGCTGACATTGGGCGTAGCTGCCTGAGCGCTTGCAAGAGTGATTGTCGCGTCAGCTGCGGCCACTTGCTCCTTTGCGTCGACATATGCCATGACACGCTCGCTGATTCCATTGAACGCAGCGGAGACAATCTGGTTGTCGTCTATAACTCGTGCCTCGATCGTTCGCAGTTCTGCACGTGCCATGTCCTTCTCGACCTGACCATTGCGGACTCTATCGGCCAGATCTGCGATTTGAGCACTTCTGCATTCTCTGAGTTCCGCGGCAGCTCGGCCAGTTTTGGTAACCAGCTGATGTTCAGTGCCTGCGTCGGAATTAACCGAACTCAAGAGTGCGTCATTGTCCGCAGCGAGTTGCGCTTTCTGCTGGTAATAGGTTGCGCTGAGGCCCACCAAGCCTCCGATTGCAGCACCTGCGAGGACTCCTTCTGCCCGATTGTCCGAGCCAGCCATGAGTCCGCCGAAGAGCGCTCCTATCACAGCACCGGCAACCGCAGCCTGTTGCTGCTGCTGGATCTCAGTTTGTCTGGCTTGGGCGATTACTCCCCGAAAACTTGAACAGCTGTCATCTTTGTTGACGGCGTTTGGCGAGAGCCCAATCGATTCGCTGCATCCTTGTAGAGAAATCGCTGCGGCAAGGGCCGTCAGGGCAAGGCGGCGGGCTCGGCCACGGAACCCGAAAGCAAACAGTACATCCATTCCAGCATCTCCTTTTTCGCAAATTGGGTTATCTCTGAAGGTTGGGAAAGCGCTCCCGCCTCAGTTCGCGGACACTATCCAGTTCTTCCAGCCAGTTCTCTCGCATTGTCTCTGAGATTTGCCTTCGGTTGTCACGGACCTCGATATAGTGCGACTCAACAGTTGTAGGTATTGGCCAAACACCTCAACGCTGGGACCGCTGAGACCCCGGCGGGTTTCCCTGATCTGATGACTCACAAAGTCCCTGTCCGCACTTGCGAGATCTGACAAGACCTGAAGGTAATGGTCAAAAGCGGCCTGAATTCGGGACTCGTTCTTCTTTAGGCTCTCGACTGACTGGTTGATGGTAGGTTCATCGCTTCGACGATAGGCGTCCGACTCCCGTATCGCCCTTATGCGTTGCATGCCTGCAAACATGTTTCGGCCAATTCGATCAATTAGATTCCCCGCAACGATCGCGGACCTTATGGCAAGTCGGACGTTTTCTGTCGCACGCACGCGCAGGGTTGCGTTAAGGCGGTCTATCTGTATCTGTAGACTCTCCATTTGCCGCTCCAGCTGGGACTGTGAGAACTCCTCTTCAGCAATCGTTCTGCGGAGCCTGTTCACCTCGGCTTCCAGGTCCTCAGATGAACCGGAATTCATTCCAACTCCCGCATCAAGCAGACTCTGGCGCGAGCTCAGCAGTTCCCTTTCCAAAGGCGAGTTCGCGAGGCCTTCTGTCCAGCTTCCGCCTTGATCACGGCGACCGGTGAACATTGGTGCGGAAACAGCGAGTCGAACCCCCATTGTTGCAGTGCGCCCTTCGCCCTGTGTGGAAAAAAGACCCTGTGCCTCCGATCTTCGGCCTACCGTGTTCTGTTCACGAAGTAGTACCGAATTACCCCCCTTTGTCACAACTCCACCCACTTGACCGGATAGGCCGTCCGGCCTCGTGGGTCGAAACAGATCAAGGACTATCTCTTCAGCATTGCAGACAACATCATAGATTCCCAGAATGTTTGGAAGTTTTTGGGCAATGGGACCGAGCAGCTCACCGTCGCGGCGGGGAGGGTCCGCGCAAACTTCATCAATATCGGAATCCCTAGGTTGGCCGGTAGCGGCATCAAGCACCTGGGGAAGGCGCATGCTTCGCGCCTGCGGAGTGGAGAAGGCGGCACCGCCGCGTGCTGCATACTCCCACTCAGCTTCGGTTGGAAGACGCACGTAGCCAGTCGCGCCCTGTTCCCAAGGCAGAGCGGGAACATCTCCACGTTCTATCGCCTGTCGGTCCCCATCAATCAGCCAACTGCTGTAGGCGCGGCTAAAGGCGACTGCGTCATACCAGGACAGGCCTCCGGCAGCGCGTATCGTTCGTATCCGCTCTTCGGCTAGAAATTCCTCGAATGGTACGCATGCATCGTCAGATGGCTTTGAAGTCAAATGGGCAGGAATTTCAAGAAGGCCCAGTCGAAATATCTCCCATTGCGGCTTCGTCAATTCGTAGCGACCAAGATAGTAGGCTCGCAGCCCCAGCGCACCAAGCCCATCGCTCAGGATGGCAACTCCATCTGACGTAAGCGAAAAGGAACCTGAGACAGGGATTGCCCAAGCACCGTTTGAAAGAACGGTCTGAGGAGTCTCGGCAGCGATATTGACGCTGCGACCGAAGTTTCCCTCCACCTGATCGAGAAAGCCTGCCACAGGCACGTCAATGCGTTGGAAGACCATAGCGCGGCCACAAGGCATCGGAAGAGTTAGCGTCTTGGGCAGATCGGATCCCGTTTTTTTCGTTGGGCATGGAACATTGGAAAGATCGCGTTGGCCCGCATCAATCAGTTTCTGGCGATTGGTTTCCCAACTGGCTGGGTCGTCAATCTGACACCAGACGAGCGCCTCGCCCGGCGTGGCTGTCGCATCGCTGGCCTTGGCAAGTGAAGCTGGTATCAGTATCAAGAAAATGATGGATATAGGCCGGATTGAACCGAAGAACTTATTCACGACGCAATCCCTGCGCGGGTTCCAGTGCCGCAGCCCTGATTCCGGCAATGCTTCCGGCGAGGCTTCCTGCCACGGAGGCCGCGAGCACTGCGATGACAAAGTCAGTCATGTTGAGTTGCGAGACGT
This sequence comes from Paracoccaceae bacterium, assembly GCA_965203605.1. GTDB lineage: Bacteria > Pseudomonadota > Alphaproteobacteria > Rhodobacterales > Rhodobacteraceae > JAPOUP01. The sequence continues at coordinate 3,155,853 of OZ241902.1, forward strand.
CTCCCTCCAGTCCAGCGAGGCCCGAGAGCGTCGCATTCACGATTGGTTGGGCCATGCCCGCAACAGTGCAGGCAACTGCAGCTCCGGCTGCAGCAATCATTGAGCCTTGAAGTGATGGCATTATCGAAAGCTCGCTACTCCTCATGCCTAACAGTCGAAGCACTGACAGCTCACGAGCCTTCTCCACGACGTTTGCAGCGAGATGGAGGCCCATAGTCAAGAGAAACCCTCCAGCGGACAGGATGGTTACCGTGATGAATACCCAACCAAGCCCTGCCTCGATGGCGAGCGTGCGTTCAATTTCAGATGATCGGGTTTCGACGTCCAACCCATCGGCCAGAAGCCGGTCGCGCAATTCAGGTACGTCGCGGACATCGCGTGCGAAGAGGCGAAAGCTCGCGAACTGACGCCCAACCGCAGCAGTGTCGGATCGTCCGGCTGCCCCTTCCCAGCCAAGTTGTGGAACCGGGAATCCCTCTCGCCAACGTTCGATGGCATATTCCAGTTCCGGCGATACAAACACATCGTCTGTTTGTAGTATGTCGCGGTCAACCACGCCCACGACTGTGACGTCGTGACGCTCGGATTCCCGCGATTCCCCCACAATTCGAAGTATGCTGAGAGTAACCTTGTCTCCCGTCCCGGCCCCACTCTGTACCGATACGCGTTCGGTCAGCGCGATCTGGTGAAAACCATAGGGAATTTCCTTTTCCAGAAGGAATGGGTCGCCAGATGACGTTGGAATCATCCTTGTATCGAGCAGACGTCGGGCGTCCGGACCCTTGAGGCGCATCGACGAAGCGAGGTAACGTGCGCGTGGCAACAGGAATCCAACCCGTGGGTCGTCACGGAGATTCTCCATCCATTCGGCACTCAATGATTGGTCGCGGATTAGGCGTATTTCGCGGACTCTAGGGTCTGACCGAAGCGAGTCGATCAGATTCGTGACTATTCCAAGCTTCAGTCCGTAAAGGATCAACAGTGGCACTAGCGCAACCGCAACCGCAGCGACGAGACATGCAGTCGTCTGCCAGCCATGAAGAAGGTCACGCGATGCCAGTCTAAAGAGGATCAGAGCACGAATTCGACCGGTTCTCATGAATTCTCTTCCGGCCTCAGTGTGGCGCGTCGCATATCCGATGAACTTTCAACATTGATCCGAAACAAGCGAAACCCAAATTCGGCGAGCAGCGGTATGTTGTGGCTGGCCACCACAACAGTTGCCTGAAACGCTTCCGCTGACGCAGCGATCTGTGTCATCACATCTCGCGAAGTGGATGAATCAAGCGAAGCCGTGGGTTCATCTCCGAACACGAGCTTGGCTCCTGGTGCAAGGGCACGAAGTACCGCGCCGCGCTGGCGTTGCCCACCTGATAGTTCAGAGGGCATACGATGGAGGTAGTTGGCAAGCCCCATGGATTCCGCCGCTGTCTTGATTCTGTCGTGTCTGGAATCCCGTGAACCACCGGAGAGCTCCGCTGCCAGAAGTGCGTTCTCATACACACTAAGGTATGGTAGCAGCCCTCCGTCTTGTACAATGAAGCCCATACACTTCGCCCGAACCGCTGACAACGTGTTCGAGTCCCGCGCAATGATTGGCGGAAGCAGGTCGATCATTGGACCATCGCTGCCCATCGCGAGATCAAAGCGAGAGATGCTTCTTGGCCACCCCAAAAGCCCCAGTGATTCAAGGAGCGTTGTTTTTCCGCTGCCGCTTTCACCCACGAACCCAACGCGGTCTTCAGCATATATCTTCAACGTCGGGACATCGAGCAGGAACTTCAGTCCAGTCTTGGAGTCGTGCCGCTCGATTGTCAGTCCTTCAATCGCGAGTACCAGATGTGCCTTGGGTTGCCATTTGGATGTTTGACAGTCTGCCGTCATCGACCAAACCGAGTCCCGCTAATTCACGGGAGGTTGACCAAGCGAATGGGAGTCGCTTCCAGTCCAGGGTCCCCTGACCCAAAATCCCGCCAAAGATCGGTTTGGCTGAAAGTCTTGTCGTAGATGCGTCGTTTCGCGTCGATGGCTTCAATAAACTCCTGCCTTTGAGCGACGCTGATCGAAGCCCAATAACTTTGATCAATCTTCAGAGCCTGGCTTCGGTAAGGCAGGGCTGCAAGGAAGGACGGAAGAAGTGTCCGAATTGCATTGCGGTCATCAATTGGTGGCGCATCGGGGTCAGTGGAGGTTTCCGCCGCCAGAATCTGGAGCTTTTCAAAGAATGCCTTCGGATTGTCGCCACCTTTTCGAAACGCATCGACGATGAGCGAAAGACGTTTGTCGAGTGTTGATAGCTGGTTTCGGGTGAGAAAGACACTCACTTCGAGCGCCCGCACGTCGGGGTTGGTTAGGTCGCGGTCAGCAGCCCAGCCTGCGAGGAAGCTCGGCGCATCACCATTACCAACGGTGGCGAGACTCTCGAGTTGAGCTCGGAAGATCTCATTTGCGACAGCCTGAGCGACCTGTTGGGGAATGTTTTCCTCGCTTTGAACCACCGGTTCCATTTCGACGACCTGAATTAATTGGCCGGCATTGGCTTTCAACACACCTTGGACGATTTCGTTCGACAGGAGCTCCAATGTGGTGCCGAAATCTCCGCTCGATTCCGCGTCCAACTGAAAGTATTTGTTATACGAAACGTCGCCAGTTTCGGAAAGGGCGCGGTATTGGGATTCGGCGACCGAAACATCGTCCTGCCTTTGATTGGATGGAGTGCGCAAATGGATCGGAACAATCGCGACATTCCTGTTTCTGGCCATTTCAGCCACAACGGCAGAATTTACGTCAGAAATTTTTGAGAGTGGGTCCGGTCCTTCGCGTGAGGAAGCATCGGAAACAAATATGATCAGGCGGGAATCAAAAGGTGACCAGTCCATCTGTTCAATCGCTGCAAGCAACCCTGCAAATCCGTCTTCCTGAAAGTCAACGGTTGGCGCAGTAGCCTCTTTGATCTGACGCATATTTGTGAGCACTTGTCCCGGTTCCGCTTCAGTGTCGAGCGGCTGGAAGATTTTGGTGACGTATTCAAGCTCATCCGGATCGACGTCGATGTTGTCGCGGAATGCCACCAAACCATATGATACGAAAGCGGAGCTCTCGAAACGATTGAAGGCGTCGTAGAAGCCCTGCACGGTCTCATAGGCGCGTTCGATAAACGGAGCCATGGAAATTGTGGTGTCAAGCACAAAGACAACACCGATACGGAACTCCCCATCCTCTGCCGCGCGTGCGCCAGGGTCACTGTAGAAACTACTGTCGTCGCGGTCAGCAATGTCTGTCTCTCTCGCAGGCACTGCCGCAACTTTCAACAAAACGGTTTCCGTAGACCCGTCAAATTCCTCTTCCCGAGAATCTAGAATGGGCAGGATATACGGGTCATTCCTAAAGGTCACGCCGGTTTTGGGCTCGATGGCTACCAAGGAACCTCCCCATTTTGGTATATATGCCGGGTCACCTCGGAGCAGGCTTCTCTCGGTCTCCAATCGATCATAGATTTCCTCAGCCTCTGCTCTGTAGGTTGGGGCGCGCACAATGTCTGCAAGTTCAGTACTGTCTTCAAAAAACAGGACATCTTTGCGCTGACCTCGCGGCGCAAACTGCATCACCAGCATCGTCGACCAGTCCAGCGTATCATCCTTCTTGACCCATCCTTGGCTCCCCTGGCGGGTAGAAGGTCCTACCTCAAGGTATTCGACACCATTGACGGTCGATTCTTCAAAGACATAAAGAACAGAGAAGGTGGGGAGAGGCTCACCGTCGCCCAAATCCGTTCCTGCCTCGGAAAGTAGACGGCTTCCCGGAAGCGAAACTACGCGTCGAAACAGTGTGGGGTGTTGGTCAGTCCTCAACGGTTCGCGCCGCGCCTCCGTCGTAGTCACCCCAGACTCTCCGGAATCGGATGCATCGGTGCCAGCTCCGCCAGCTCCTGAAGCATTGACGGTGTCGGAATTTTCACTATCGTCAACCGGATCAACAGATGCTTCCGCAACTGTGAGCGACTCTTCCCGGTTGGCAATCGTTTGCGCGAAGGCAGTGATTTCTTGCCGGGTGGTTGAGAGGCTTGCAACAATTGCATTCGCCATAGTGTCGAATCCCTTGTCGCATGCAATCACGGGAATGCTGTCTCCGTCGAAGTGCTTGGTTGGCAGTCTTGGTGTTTCTGGCCGGCTCGGAACGCTCTCCTGCACGGACTCAGGAAGAGCGACAAGGCGCAAGTCCTGCGCATCGGCTCTGGCGGTTGCTTTCCTCAATTCTCCCTTGACCTGGATGAATTCTTCCCTGATTTCGGCCTTTCGAATTTCTTGCTCTGTGGAGCAATCCAACGCGGCTGCAGAATTCGCCGCCAAAGCGATGACCAGTGCGGAAGTTGCAATCCTTAACATAGTTCCCTCCAAGGGCGTCTACCACCAAGTTCGAATCCACCGAGTCGACCATCGGCAAGCCAATTCTCATTGAGCCTTCCATAGCCATTGCGAACGTATGAATCAAATAGTTCCCGATAGCGGACTCGTTGACCCTCCACAGTATCGACTTCCATCTTCGATGGTTCACAACCACGCGGCCGAATTCGGTGGGAGAAGAACTGCGGCAAGCGGCGGCGATAGGGAAAGGCAGGTATCCCGAAAGAGCGCACCGCAACTGTGGCCAATGCACTCACAGTGAAACCAGCACGATCCTACTCGCGAGTCAGGTCCGACGACAGAAATCTCACGACACGGAGCGACCGGCATAGTCGCCCATTTGCAACCGTGAACAGTCAACAGTCGGCAATCGAAGAGATACGGTCAAGTCCCCGGAGACGACGATTGGGTTAAGCAAACGCCAGTTCACTGCTAACACAACAACCTAAGGGATGGAATTCCGTGCCCGCGGCGTGCCAGTTCGACAGGCAACCCACTGGGGACAGCCCCGAACATCTGTCTTTCGGATTTGATGATCAATCCATCCAGCGGGACCTAGATATCAGGCCATTGCCGGGATGCCCCACCTGGGAGGTCATGGCAGCAGACGCGGACATTGACCCCAAATTTGCTGACTGCACCCGGCACCCACTTCGCAGAGGTGCCGGAATGACAGCCGGATCCCAGATGCGTTTGTGGATTATGCCGCTGCGCCGGTACGCTCGGCTTGAATCCTCTCGGCCTCCTTCCCGTGCAGTTCCTCATAGTGATCGAATCTCGACTCCATCCAGGCAGTGCCATGAGTCATGCCACCAAGCGACTGGAAGAGCTCGTCCCGCATCGGTCCAGGAAGCAATGCACGAAACACATCCCATCCCTTTGCCGAAGGATGCGGATCGAATCCCAGCACCTGCCCTTTGAGCGAAGAGATCAGAGCGACAAGACCTCCGGTGTAGGCTGAAGGCACATGGATATCCACGTGGTCTATCGGCTGCAGAAGAACCGGGCCCGCCTCCCTGAGCGCCTCACGCATCCCCATGAGGCCCGCGGTCTTGAAGGCGAAATCAGAACTGTCGACCGAATGGTGTTTGCCATCCGTAAGCGTGACCCCGACATCGACTACCCGAAATCCAAGAGGGCCCTTCGCAAGAGCTTCCTGACAACCCGCCTCGACGGAAGGGATATAGTTCCTTGGTACCGCCCCTCCCTTGACCGTCTCATCAAACGCGAATCCCTCACCACGGGTAAGCGGACGAAGCGTGAAGACGATATCAGCAAACTGTCCAGCGCCGCCGGATTGCTTTCTGTGACGGTAGTGTTTGTCGATCTCTCTGGAACAAGTTTCGCGATAGCTGCCCGATAGCCGACGCTCCGAGACCTTGATATCGAAGTCCGCCTCCAACCTGTCCACAAGCCGCCGCAAGTGCATTGGCCCCTGCAGGTTCGCCACCAGAAACCCGCTATCCTCGTCATGGGAGATGGTCAGTCCCGGATCTATGGCTGCACATTTCGCCAGGGCTCCGGACAGGCGTGCGTCGTCGCGGTCACTCTCCGGAGTGAGAATCCTGTGATAGCTTGGACTGTGTCCCCTGCTCCAGTCCGGGAGATCGAACGAGCCGGTTCCGGAATAGGCCTGTCCTGGGTCAAGGTGATCCGACTTGACGGCTATTGCCAGCGCACCGGCCTCCAGCACGGCGCCTGCCGGCTTGCCGTCGACACCGGTGAGGCTGCCTATCGTGCCGCCACCCAGCGACGAGCCTTGTGCGAGTGTTCCTTTCAGATCACGCAACAGCAGCGACTTTCCGACATGCCTGCGGTTGTCGGCATACACCCCGATCGCGCTCGCGCTGCCGTCCAGGCCCAGCCTTTCGGAAAGGGCTGTCGCCGGAGAGGATTCATGACGCAGCGACTTCATAAGACGGAACACGCCGTTTCCATGTTCCGCCACTCCAAGATAGGCGGAGATGAAGGCGTTCTTCCGATGCATGTCACTGACCAGGGCGAACACGCTCTCAGACGCGGGAATTCTGTCTTCGATCAGCTGCTCAAGAAGATCGTCGTCGAAATCGGACAGAAGTTCCAGAAGCTCGGAGCGGGCCTCCAGCTGGCGTTCGCGAAGACCCTCGGGAATCTCGATGAGATTGGATGGCTTACCCTCCTGATACTCCCAGGCCCGCTCGGAGATCAAATCGATCGAACCAGTAATGGCGTCCCCATCGCGCATCGGCACCTGCCGCAGAATTATCGGGAGGCTTGCGTATCCCTGAAGTGCCGCAACTGTATCACGGACACGGCTCTCCGCCGTGTCCATTCGATTGATGAACAGGTAACACGGCACACCCGACTCCTCGATCAGGCGCAGGTATGGGGCGGCCTGCTCGGAACTGCTGGGATCCGGCGGCACACAGAGTACCACGCTGTCGCTGGCGGCCAGGGCGAGTCCCGCTGCGCCCAGATTGTCAGTTCCACCGGCGACGTCGATCGCTCCCCAGGCTTCTCCGATGTAGCTGAACGTACGAAGCGACAACCTGTTGGAGAACGAGGATTCGGCGCTACCGCCTTCAAGTTCTCCAAGAGCCTTCACCAACGTAGTTTTACCTGAGTGCGATGGTCCAATGACCGTAAAGCAACGCATCTATCCCTCCTCCGCTAAGTTACTGGCAAAGCGCCCGTGCGCCTGCGCGATTGATGGCAATTGGTATCACCCTAGCCTGCGAGTGTCTTCCCCGGCCTGCGTTCGGATCCTGGCTGGATGGTCTGCGCAAGTATTGGTTGCCGTCAAGTGAATTGTACCACTCCGGGCACTCAAGCTGGCGGCATGGGCGCGTCTCGCGCACGCCCGAAGTATGAGAGGCTCCAGCGTGATTAACAGCGATCTTCAGGAAGGCAGGTTTGCCGGCCGGGATTGTCATTGGTGATGTCTTCCCTCCTGTCGAGGCCCATCTGGCGCTGCCTTTCACGGAAACGCCTGCGATCGGACGGCGTGTATTCATGAACGCAGGATGGGCATTGTACGCCTTCCTCGTAATCGGGATGCAACCTACCAGCTGCAGCCACCGGTCGACCGCACGCATGGCAGAGACTATAGCTACCCTCCGCCACCCCATGCTTCACGCTGACGCGCCCATCGAAAACATAGCATTCACCATGCCAGGCACTCTGGTCCTCCGAAACCTCTTCGAGATACTTCAGAATCCCTCCTTTGAGATGGTAAACGTCGCGAAAGCCGCGATCGATGAGGTAATTCGTGGCCTTCTCGCAGCGAATCCCCCCTGTACAGAACATTGCGACCCGCCGGTCTTGGAACCGCTCTTCGTTCGCCTCCCACCATTTCGGAAACTCGCCGAAACTATCGATTTCAGGATTGATTGAGCCTTCAAAGGTCCCAATTGCGATTTCGTAGCGGTTTCGAGTATCGATCACCGCCACATCAGGGGACCGGATCAGGTCGTTCCAGTGCGCTGGTTCAACATACTTTCCAACCGCCGCAAGCGGATCCACATTCGGTTGACCCATCTTCACAATCTCTTGCTTCAGCCTGACCCTCAGCTTCCTGAACGGCGTCCGACGGGTCCGGCTTTCCTTCCATTCCAGACATCCGCACCCCGGCAAACGTCGGATTCCCCGGATAACGTTGCCAATCCCTTCAGGGCTGCCAGCGATCGTTCCGTTTATCCCTTCGTGGGCAAGCAATATCGAACCACGGACTCCATTGATCGCGCAGATATCGGCAAGAACGGGTTTGATCGCAGCTGGATCCTCGAATGGTGTGAACTTGTACAGCGTGGCGATCATCGGCATAGCGTGCACCTACGCGAGTATAGGCTGCAACTGCAAGCCCGAGCCAGGCATTGACGGGCCAGAATTCGCGGCTTACCCCTTCCTGATGCGGAACGGAGTTCAACAATGCGAAGCCGAAACGAAGCACTGATCGTCATTGATGTGCAGAATGACTTCTGCCCTGGCGGTGCGCTTGCGGTTCCCGACGGTGATGCGATCATACCGGAAGTCAACGCGTTGATGGCTGACTTCGGAACCGTGGTGCTGACCCAGGACTGGCATCCCGCAAGCCATTCCTCCTTCGCTTCGCAGCATAGCGGAATGCAGCCGTTTGAGATGACAGACATGCCTTATGGTCGACAGGTACTCTGGCCTGATCATTGCATCCAGGGTTCGGACGGCGCCGCATTCCATGCCGGACTCGAAACGGAACAGGCCAACCTGATCATCCGAAAGGGTTTCAGTCCCAACATCGACAGCTATTCGGCATTCTTTGAAAACGATCACAGCACTCCGACTGGGCTTGACGGCTATCTGCGAACGCGCGGCATCGACATGTTGACCCTGGTGGGACTGGCCACCGACTTCTGTGTCAGTTACTCCGCTGTCGATGCCGCCAAACTCGGCTTCAACGTAGAGGTCATTCTAGATCTATGCCGTGCCATTGACCTCAATGACTCCCTCCCCGCCGCCAGGGAAAGCATGGCTGTCGTCGGCGTCAGGCTTGGCTGATCCGATGGTGGACATCGCGACCCGGGTCTACAATCACAAATGGAAGATCGATCCGATCATTCGCTCACTGATCGACAACGACTTCTACAAGCTCTTGATGTGCCAGTCGGTGTTTCGCAACCGGCCGGATGCGACCGTCACCTTCAGCCTGATCAATCGCACCGGGTCAATTCGACTCGCTGACCTGGTGGATGAGGGTGAGCTACGCGAACAGCTGGATCATATTCGTTCGCTTTCGCTGTCAAGAGGCGAAAGCACCTGGCTGCGGGGAAACACCTTCTATGGCAAGCGGCAGATGTTCACCCCGGAGTTCATGGAGTGGTTTGAGTGCCTCCGCCTTCCCCATTACGAACTTGAGAAACGCGACGGCCAATACGAGCTTACATTCGAAGGTCCTTGGCCAGAGGTCATGCTTTGGGAAGTCCCGGCGCTCGCCGTACTTATGGAGCTGCGTGGACGCGCCGTGCTGAATTCCATGCGCAGGTTTGAACTTCAGGTGCTCTATGCCGGTGCCATGACGAAGCTCTGGCAGACTATCGAGACATTGCGCGGAATCGAGGGGCTTCGCATAGCGGATTTCGGCACACGCAGGCGACACTCATTCCTTTGGCAGGATTGGTGTGTCCAGGCGATGATCGAAGGGCTCGGCAAAAAGTTCATCGGCACATCCAACTGCCTGATAGCCATGCGCAGGGATATCGAGGCAATCGGTACCAACGCCCATGAACTGCCGATGGTCTATTGTGCGCTTGCGCAGAGCGACGAGGCACTCGCGGTCGCTCCCTACGATGTGTTGTCGGACTGGCATGAGGAGCACGAGGGCAATCTTCGGATTATATTGCCCGATACCTATGGAACCGAGGGTTTTCTGAAGAACGCACCCGACTGGCTGGCGAGCTGGACCGGAATGCGGATTGACTCCGGCGATCCCGCCCTAGGCGCGGCGGCCGCCATCCGTTGGTGGCGTGACCGCGGGGAAGATCCCCGCGAGAAGCTTGTGATTTTCTCGGACGGTTTGGATGCGGGTCGGATTGAGAAGCTCCATCGGCAGTTCCATCGACAGGTGCGTGTCAGTTTCGGCTGGGGTACGCTTCTGACAAATGACTTCCGCGGCCTTGCCCCCGGTGACTCGCTTGCGCCATTCTCATTGGTCTGCAAGGCGGTTTCCGTCAACGGACGTCCAACGGTGAAGCTTTCCGACAATCCCAGGAAGTCTGTTGGACCCGATGGCGAGATCAAGCGCTACAGACGTCTATTTCAGGTAGGGTGCCAGAATGCTCTGGACGTCCATGTGTGATCCCTTCGCCTGACCGGTAGAGACGTGTCGCGAAGGTCGGCTAACCTGCATTCGGATGGAGGACACGCCAACGTGTGGAGGAACGCGCCTGCCTTAACGCGGATCACGGTTTCCCTGTGCGCCGGTTCCCTCATGCTATGAGGTTCGGCTTCCAGAGTTTGACGAACGCATTTCCCCTGTCGGTGGCGACTCAATTTGATTTTCGCGCATCACTGCGTCAGTCGTCTGATTGCCATTTCGTGCTGATGAATTTGTTGCACAACCATTTGGCTGCCTCCCACCTGCCCAATCATGCAGGCTTTCTGGACGGGAGACGCCATGTCCATGCGGTATACAGGCCTACCGTTGCTTCATTGTGGGGGAAGAACGGCGGTTGACTGTCACTCGGCAATATCTCTGGCGGTGCCCATGGCCGAATCAATCATTTCAAGGGTGTGGGGGTACTGGGTAATCATCGAAACTGGCGCTATGCACTGGCAAGGTGGCGCGAGTTCCCAAAGTCCGACTTCCCGGTGTTGAGGAGCGGGCATCAGCCGCTATAGCTGTAGTCTCCAGTTTCCAGAGGTCAGATATTCGTTAAGTTGAATGCACCGGCAGTCAGTCGCGCCACGGTCCTGTTGGTGGCACATGGCCCGGAGAGGCGAGAACGATGTTCGACGTGGAGATGCACGAGGTGTCGAAGGAGTTTGCCCAGTGCTGGCAAGCGGCCGGGATGCATCTTCAGGCCAAAACAGGGGATGGCCTCTTGAGCTGGTTGAAAGCGGATCTGAGTCCGCCGTTCCTTGAACACCTGTCGTTTCGAATGGGCAACCAGCTCTACTTCATCCGCATCGAAGATGCAGATGGACACATCATGGGGCCAGGGAGCGCTGATGGTTTCAGGATAATCGCCGTAGGCTGCAACGGAATTCCTTGCAGAATGCCAATGCGGCGCATTGGCTCGACGTGGACTACGCTGGTTCCCGGATGGGGGCTGATTCATGCAAGAACCAACAAACTGATCAATCCCATCGAGTTGATCACGGAAGAGAAAATTGAGATGACCGATTGGGAGCTGCACGACTTTGCGGTTCAAGTCGTTCGCGACCATGTTGTCGAGGAGCTTGGGCGGCAGTTGATGTCATCACAGGGCAATCCTAATGTTGATCCGTCAATGTGGTTTGTTGGCGACAGCGGCCCGGAATGGGTCGTCGTGCGATGTGTAAGGTTTCCGGAAAGGGAAGCGATTTTGCCAGACAACATTGCGGGCATCGCCTCATACTGTGCCCAACTTAGCGCTGTCGGTCATTTTGCTTCCGTTGCTGTCACTGATTCGGAGGATTCCTACGACGTATCGAATGACCTTTCGCCACTGCCTTTGTACCGCGGTCATCGAATTCCTGTAGCATTTGAGGGCTTGATACCCGTCACCGATCAATTGTTGCCTTGATTCCGTTCGTAGGAATCGGTTTGTTGTTTCGCGTCATTCCGGAGCCTTGATCGGTATTGTAGGCTAACCATAGGGACACCCCACTTCCGCTCCAAGGTGGAACACCGGTCATTTCCGCAGCGGGGGCGTAGCTCGGGCGAAGGGAATGGCGGGAATGCGGGGTTCACGGAGTAACGAAGATCCGCCCCCGATGATGTGGTCAATGACCAGTCCGTCGGCCAAGTGGACATTCTCATGGGTGCAAAGCCCATCGGTGCAGAAAAATCCGTTGTCGAATGACGGTATACCGCGAAAGTTCGGTCTCCATGGTCGAACCGAAGCAGATCTTCGACTTCAATGTCATCCACCGGGCACGCACGGATCCAGTCGGTCATGACGTCAGTCCTGTCCTGTAGCGATTGGCAATCATCAGTGCATTCAAATGACCGACGATTGGGTGGTTGCCGGAGTGGCATGATGCCGACAATGGCAAGAGCTTCCTGCGGTTGATTAGGTCAACTGGTCCTGCGGATCAAGTCCGTCAGTTGCATCGGGTGACTGGAGGTGGGTCCACTCACCATGTGGCGACCTGTAGATGATGTTGAAAACCCGCAAACGAAGCGAGTCAACATCACTTCAGCACGGACGGGACACTCGTTCGAGCGCAACCTCCTGAGCGAGCGAGTGAGGAAGGTCGGTCTCCAGACACTGAAAACTTCGGATACGTGCGGCGTGGCTCCCTTTTCCCGAGGGCTCCTATGAGACCCGCAGGTCAAGCCCTTTCCTCATCAATCATTTTCATGACCTCACTTCCAGCGCCGTGTAAACCGTGGTAGCGTTCCCGTTGAAGGGGGGGTTCGAATCAGTCATCTTTCTCTCCTTTCACCGTGCGGGGGTCACCGTTGGCCGGACCCCCGCCACAACATGTTGCCCCATCGCCATTCTCTTGTATAGAATCACCGGCGAAGGCAAACTTCGTCGCGTCTCATGGCATCTGTCGAAGCGGATTGCGGCGGTTCTGGTGTAGTGGGCGGTGTGGTGTGCGGGTCACGCAAGCAGGTTCGGGGTGTCATTCCTTGCTCTTGGCGCTTTCGCCTTTTGCACTGACACTTTCAGGAGTTCCAGGTCGCAGGCCTGGCATGTGATCAGGTCCCATCCGTGTCGCTCAGGGAAATAGGCGCTGAGCTTCGGCGCACTTTTCCGGGAGAGGTACATCTTGGGAACGGGAGCAGGGCCTGCCGTTCGCATCATGGACCCTGACTGTCGGCACCGGGCATTACGGTTCCGCCAGACCACAGTTCGCAGGTCTACCAACCCACCGCGGGCAATGTGCGACTGCTGCTGCGACTTGAGAAGGATCCAGCTCAATCAACTCAAGCCGGGTGTTCAGGATCACGCAGAAACAGCTGAATGTCGGCGACGTTGGTTCCGGTGGGGCCGGTCACCAACAGGTCACCTGCCGTGCGCAGGGCAAGGTAGCTATCGCTGTTGGCCAGCAGTCCGTTGATGTCCTCACCCGCTTCGGCGATCCGTTTGACAGTGCCCGAATCGACCAATCCTCCGGCGGCATCGGTCGGACCATCACGACCGTCGGTGCCACCCGACAGAAACACCCAGTCTTCATTGATGTTCCGTGCCGCCATCGCAATGCGCAGGGCAAGCTCCTGGTTTCGGCCACCCCTGCCATCCCCTGATACTCTGACGGTTGTCTCGCCCCCCCATACCAGCAGTCGTCTGTCGAGCGGTTGTGCCTTGATGTCGCTGATTATCTGATGGGCCGCACTGCCAACATCGCCACATAGGCGGTCCGACACTATCACCGGCGAATGGTCGGGAACCGCTGCAGCCATTGCCTCAAGGCTGCGCCAGTTTGAGGCAATGATTCTGTTGTCCGTACGCTGCCGAGATGCTGCAGGGGGGAACTGCGCCGCCTGACCCAGATAGTTCCGCACCTTGACGGGAACGTCTATCCATACATCGCGGTCCCTCAGCAGTTGCACGGCCTCTGCGGCAGATCCAAGCGGCGCGGAAGTGGGCCCGCTGGCTATGCAACGTGGGTCGTCGCCAATGACGTCCGATATGATCAGCGAGCGGACATTCGCGGGGGAGGCCAGACGTGCCAGTCCGCCGCCCTTGAGCTGCGAGACCTGCTGTCGCACGAGGTTGGTCTGGTAGATGTCAAATCCATGACTGAGCAGTAGCTCGTTGACAGCGATTATGTCAGCGAGAGGGATTCCGGGAGGCGGAAGTGTCAGCAGTGCCGAGCCACCACCCGAAACAAGACACAGCACGACATCCCTCCTGCTCGCCGTTTGCAGCCGACGCTTGACCTCGAGACTGGCCCGGCGGCCACGCTCGTCTGGGACGGGGTGTCCAGCGGCGATGACATCGCAGTTCGGAACTTCGCAGAGGTTTTCCGGATTCGTGACCGCGAGCGCCCAGAAGGGTGTGCCGGACGGGACGTGATGGAGCGCCTCCGCAGCCATGGCACAGGCGGCTTTCCCGATGGCGAAGACGATATAGCGGCCACCGGACAGTCCGCGCAGTGGATGTGCCGTCAATTCATGCCGCACGGCAAGGGAGGGATCTGCCGCTTTCACTCCGACAGTGAACAATGACCGTGCCAGATCCCTTAGGTTCGACTTCGTCATGCGCTTTCGCATCGGGATTGGATTCCCCACCTTCCGAAACACAGATGTGCATTTGTAGGTTCGGTCGGCCCGCCGAACCTGGATGTTCGGTTCACATCCCGCAGATCTTGCTTTCCTTGGGATATGCAACCAAAGACCGAGTGTTTCCACTCTGAATCAACGGATGTTTCGGTAACCTTCGCATGGCTTCCGCCGATGGCTGTGGCGATGCCGCGCAATAGAGGTTGTGGGACTGCAGGGCTCTCGTGGCGTTGTTGCCATCAAACGAGAGAAGGGGTCGCGCAGGCGACCCCTTCTCAGTTGCCGTTGCCAGCAACAGCTTACATCATGCCGCCCATGTCTGGCATGCCGCCGCCGCCCATGGCAGGGGCGGCGTTCTTGGGCTCTGGCTTGTCAGCAACCATCGCCTCTGTGGTGATCAGGAGACCCGCAACCGAGGCTGCGTCCTCCAGCGCCGTCCGCACGACCTTGGCCGGGTCGATGACGCCGAACGCAAACATGTCGCCATATTCCTCGGTTTGCGCATTGAAGCCAAACTTGGAATCGTCGGATTCACGGATTTTGCCCGCAACCACAGAGCCGTCCACGCCAGCGTTCTCGGCAATCTGACGAAGCGGGGCCTCCAGTGCCCGACGGACGATCGCGATTCCGGCATCCTGATCGCTGTTTTCACCTGACAGTCCCTCAAGGGACTTGGCAGCTTGAATCAGTGACACTCCGCCACCGATCACGATGCCTTCCTGAACGGCGGCACGGGTCGAGTTGAGCGCGTCGTCAACACGGTCCTTGCGCTCCTTGACCTCGACTTCGGTCATGCCACCTACGCGGATCACGGCAACGCCGCCTGCGAGCTTCGCAACCCGCTCCTGCAGCTTTTCGCGATCGTAGTCGCTCGTGGTTTCCTCGATCTGCTGGCGGATCTGGGCAACTCGTGCCTCGATCTCGGACTTCTCACCCGCACCGTCCACAACCGTGGTTTCGTCCTTGGTGATCGAGATGCGCTTGGCTGTCCCAAGCATGTCAATCGTGACATTCTCAAGCTTCATGCCGAGATCTTCCGAGATCACCTGGCCGCCGGTCAGGATCCCGATGTCCTGCAGCATGGCCTTGCGGCGGTCGCCGAAGCCCGGGGCTTTGACGGCAGCGATTTTCAGACCACCCCGAAGCTTGTTGACGACAAGCGTCGCCAAAGCCTCGCCTTCCACGTCTTCCGCAACAACCAGAAGTGGCTTGCCCGACTGGATGACGGTTTCCAGCAATGGCACCATTGGCTGAAGCGAAGAGAGCTTCTTCTCGTGCAGCAGAATATAGGCGTCCTCGAGTTCGGCCGTCATTTTGTCTGGATTGGTGACAAAGTATGGCGACAGATAGCCGCGGTCGAACTGCATGCCTTCAACGACCTCGGTTTCCGTGTCGAGGCCCTTGTTTTCCTCCACGGTTATCACGCCGTCATTGCCGACTTTCTGCATCGCATCCGCGATCTGCTGGCCGATTTCCGCTTCGCCGTTTGCCGAGATGGTGCCGACCTGCGCGACCTCGTCGCTGCCCTTCACTTCCCGCGACGACGACTTGATCTTGTCGATGCACTTCTCGACGGCCGAGTCGATTCCGCGCTTCAGATCCATTGGATTCATTCCGGCAGCGACCGACTTCAGGCCTTCGCGCACGATGGCCTGGGCCAAAAGCGTTGCCGTGGTCGTGCCGTCACCGGCCTCGTCGTTGGTGCGGCTGGCCACTTCCCTGACCATCTGCGCACCCATGTTCTCGAACTTGTCCTCGAGTTCGATTTCCTTCGCCACCGTCACGCCATCTTTGGTGATGCGTGGCGCACCGAACGACTTGTCTAGAACAACGTTGCGGCCCTTTGGCCCCAGCGTCACCCTGACGGCGTCGGCCAGGATGTTGACGCCCTTCAACATGCGATTGCGGGCATCCGTTTCGAATTTGACGTCCTTAGCAGCCATGATTGCTCGCTCCTGGTTGTCTGGTTGTTTAAGTTAGAAAGGGCGGCGTCTCAGGAAACGATCCCGAGAATGTCGCTTTCCTTCATGATCAGCAGTTCCTCGCCGTCAAGCGTGATCTCGGTCCCTGACCACTTGCCGAACAGGATCTTGTCCCCGGCCTTGACGTCCATCGCGATGCGGCCGCCGTCATCATCCTTGGCGCCGTCCCCAACTGACACAACTTCGCCTTCGGCGGGTTTTTCCTTGGCGCTGTCCGGAATTATCAGACCACCAGACGTCTTTTCGTCAGATTCGACGCGGCGGACCAATACCCGGTCATGCAGAGGTTTGAATGCCATCTCTGAACGCTCCTTCGTTCGTTACCTTGGGTTCCAGATTACTGGCACTCATATGGTGCGAGTGCCAACGGTGCGCATCTAGGGAGCGCGAATGGGTCTGTCAATGGTGTTCAACCTGCTTCGGCGAAAAAAAATCGATTGATCACGGCATTGGTGTCCAATCGGCAGTCAGGTCTCTTCCCGAATACACCGAAGCGCAATGCCCGTCGGTGCCGGGCGTGACAATCCCGGCGCGCCTCCATATAGAGACGTTCGACCTGTCGTCAATGCGAAATGGAAAAGAGAAATGGCCACTGAAGTATTCGGGCACAAGTTCCCAGACACCGACTCAGTCGGCTCTGCCATAATCTGGGCCTGGTTCCTCAACGAAGTGAAAGGCGACGATGCCGAAGCGGTGCTCTTGGGAGAACCTGGCTCGGAGGCCGCTTTCGTGTTGGATCGATGGAATATTCCCAAGCCTCGCATTATCGAAAGTCTTGACCCCGGACAGCCCGTGGTCATCGTCGATACAAACAATCCAGCAGAGCTCCCGGGCGGGATTGACGAGGCGGACATTCGGGCGATCATCGACCATCATCGCCTCGCTGGTGGCCTTGCGACGAAAGGTCCGATCGACGTGACGGTTCGGCCTTTGGCCTGCACGGCGACTATCATCCATGACCTCATGGGGCCAAGCGCATCGGAACTGCCACCATGGGTGAAGGGAATCATGCTTAGCTGCATTCTGTCCGACACACTTGAATTCCGTTCCCCCACCACGACCGAGCAGGACAGGTCGCTGGCGGAAGAGTTGGCATCCGATCTTGGCCTCGACCTCTCTGCATACGCCGCCGAGCTGTTCGCCGCGAAGTCCGACGTCTCTGAATTCTCGGACAGGGAGTTGGTTCGCATGGACTCCAAGGAACATGAGGTCGGTGGAACGAAACTTCGAGTTTCAGTTATTGAGACAACCGCATCGGGGACTGTGCTAGAGCGCAAAGACGGTCTATTGGCAGCGATGGAAGAGGTGGCGGAAGAGGATGGTGTCGACCAGGTGCTTCTTTTCGTCGTCGACATTCTGGATGAGCAGGCGACGCTTCTGGTGCCAAATGACGTGGTCAGAGGAATCGCACGGAACAGTTTTGGCGCGGAAGCCGTTGACGACACCGTCGTTCTGCCGGGCGTCATGAGCCGCAAGAAACAGATCATACCGAACCTCAGGTGCTTAACGTGAAGCGACATGATCGCAGAGTGATTCCGGAGATTGGCAGGTCAGTGGTGCTTTGGATGATCAAACCCGGAGCAGGTGGAAGCCTGAGACAGTCCGGAATTCATGTCGAACTGCGATTTAGGGGTTGCCAATGACCAGGATCATCGAATCACTGAAAGAGATAGTGCACAGCTATGACGTGCTTCTCTGCGATCTCTGGGGCTGCCTGCATAACGGACGACTTCCGTATTGGGCTGCCGTGGAGGCCTTGCGAGGTGCCAGAGCAGGTGGAAGCACCGTGGTTCTCCTGACCAACGCCCCAAGGTCAAGGATTGAGGTCGAGAAGCAGCTTGTCGGAATTGGCGTTCCGCAGGACTGTTGGGACGTGATCACGACGTCGGGGGACAGCGCGCGGGCAGCGATGTTTCGTGGAGCGGCCGGTTCCAGAGTCTGGTTCATCGGCAATGAGCGCGACCTTCCCATCTTCGAGCCGCTCAGGATCATCGATAATCCAGTCAAAATTGTTCGCACGCGGCCTGAAGATGCTGAAGGCATTGTCTGCTGCGGACCCGAAGACCCATATGCGGATCCGGAATGTTACCGACCCCGTTTCATCAACCCGGTCGACAGAGGCCTGCCGCTACTCTGTTTCAATCCCGACATTGTCGTGGACTATGGCACCCGAAGGCAATGGTGCGCCGGTGCGCTGGCGCGGCTCTATACGAGCATGGGGGGAACAAGTCACTATTTTGGAAAGCCGCATCCGCCAATCTACGATCTGGCGCGGCAGCGGCTTGCCGCAATGGGTAAAGATGCCTCGAAGGGCCGCATTCTGGCCATTGGAGATGGCATAGCAACCGATGTCGCCGGTGCGATGGGCGAAGGAATCGATGCGCTATTTGTCACAGGTGGTCTTGCCGTTGAGGAAACGGGCACTGCGGAACAGCCGGACCCGGCCGCACTAAGAGGTTATCTGGAAAGAGAAAACTTCGATCCAAAATTCTCAATTGGATTTCTGCGCTGATCAAGAGAGCAAGATTATTTCAATTTCTACGTGGAATTGGTCCAAAAATTGCTTTCCGAATTGCGCAGCGAGGACGGCGACCCTATGATGCGCCCATGAATGATCCTTCAGTTCCGACAGGCGGTACAACATGGGTTCAGGAGATGGCGGCACGTTCGACAACGATGTCCGAGGGACAATCTGCGTCGAGGATCTCGAAATCGGAATGCGCAGGCAACTCCGAAAGCTCTGCACAGATCACGA
Organism: Paracoccaceae bacterium; assembly: GCA_965203605.1. Lineage (GTDB taxonomy): Bacteria > Pseudomonadota > Alphaproteobacteria > Rhodobacterales > Rhodobacteraceae > JAPOUP01. The sequence continues at coordinate 3,174,882 of OZ241902.1, forward strand.
TATCCAGCTCTTCGCCGAACTCTCGACCGACCACAATCCTGTGCATCTTGACGAAGACTACGCCCGGAACACAATTTTCGGGGGCCGCATCGCTCACGGAATGATGACGGCGTCGCTGGTCTCAGCAGTTATAGGAGAGCAACTTCCCGGACACGGTACCGTCTACCTTCGCCAGGATCTCCGTTTCCTTGCGCCCGTCCGTCCCGGTGACTTGGTACATGCTGTTGTTGAAGTCATCTCAATCGATCATTCTCGCCGTCGTGTGACCCTTGATTGTCATTGTGCGGTGGGCGATAGGGTCGTCCTGAAAGGCGAGGCGCTGGTTCTGGCGCCAAGCCGCAAATTTGACTGACTTCCGGGGGTTGACCCCCGCTTCGGGGGAAGATGCGGATCTTCGAGACATGGAAAGGGCTGAGCGAAGCCGACCGAGGGGCCTCCGCTGCCATCGGCAACTTCGACGGTGTGCATCTTGGTCACCAAGCGGTGATCGATATCGCCCGGGAGAAATCCGCGCGATCCGGTGCACCGTTGGGAATTGTTACTTTTGAGCCACACCCACGGCAGGCTTTCGCACCTGGCGCACCTCCGTTCCGGTTGATGAATTCCGAGACTCGGGCGCATCGGCTTGAGAAACTCGGCGTGGATTTCCTCTATCAACTGGAATTTGGTCCGGCTCTGTTTGGCTTGACGCCAGAGGAATTCGCCCGCGAGATTCTAGCAGGTGGATTGGGACTTGCCCATGCCGTCGTGGGAGCGGACTTCCGCTTTGGCAAGGGCCGAGCGGGGTCAGCACAGGATCTGCACGCCTTCGGACGTGAATTTGGGTTTGCGGTTTCCACGGTCAGTTTGGTGGAGAGTCAGGGCACCGAAGTCTCCTCCACGGGAATTCGCCGGGCATTGGCGGAAGGACGGCCCCGGGACGCCGCCGCCATGCTGGGTCACTGGCATCGGATCGATGGGCCGGTGCTGCATGGGGACAAGCGCGGAAAAGACCTTGGATGTCCCACCGCCAACATGTCAGTCGTGGATCTTCATCCACCGAAGTTCGGGGTCTATGCCGTCAGTGTCGATGTGCTGGACGGACCTCACCAGGGCAGCTTCGCAGGCGCCGCCTCGATAGGCGTACGCCCGATGTTCGGCGCAAATCCACCGAATCTCGAAACCCATATCCTTGACTTTGAAGGTGACATCTACGGTACGCACCTGTCAGTCGCGCTCATCGAATACCTGCGTCCAGAGATGAAGTTCGATAGTCTTGATGGCTTGATCGAGCAGATGGCCGCTGACTGCAGGCGCGTTCGCGGAATATTCGCGGATGGGCCATAAAATGTAGCGATAGGCGATTGTTTCCCTCCGGCGATGCCGCAAACCCGGGTCCTTCAGTATTCAGGTAAGATGTCGCGGTCGAAGGAATTCCACTCTCCCCACGCGGTCATGCAGGTTGATTGCATGTGTCGTCGAGCGGCGGCGGTCCTGGCATGCTACAGGACGGTCGTCCGTGCCTTTCCCAACTAATGGAATAATTGCGGTTGCGCCAGATTTTGGTCTATAAATGATATTATGATATCATTCGTGATGCCTTCGGAAGCCAGACTCGCCATCGCGTCGAACCTACGTCGGCGGCGGTTGGCCATGGACCTGACGCAAAAGGGCCTGAGCGAACGCTCCGGTGTCACTCTCGGAACCCTGCGTAAGTTCGAGCGGACAGGATCCATCTCCCTGGAAGGTCTCCTGAAGCTGATGCTGGTTGTGGGTGGGATCGAGGAGACCGTCAATGCGACCGCCGTTCCGGAAACGGATTTCACCTCCATAGACGATGTGATCGCAGGGCGAAGGCGGCCGATTCGAAAGCGGGGATCCAGGTCATGACGTACAGGCCCGTTTCGCAGGTCAGGGTTGGACTTCACTTCGGAAGCGCCGGTTTTCCCGTGGGACGGCTCGCTATCAGGGATGGGAGACCGTATTTTGAGTATGACGGCTCGTTCCTGGAACGTGCGCTGGAGATTTCACCCCTTCGACTGCCCTTGAGACCCGGATTGCACTCCTTCGATATCGCGACGTTCGAGGGACTGCCCGGATGCTTCAACGACAGCCTGCCAGACGGTTGGGGGCGATTGCTGTTTGAACGCGCCATGCGCACCCGTGGTGTTCCGCCTCAGGGCCTGAATCCGCTGGACCGTCTGGCGCATGTCGGAAAGCATGGCATGGGAGCACTGACCTACGAGCCTGACCTCGCGGATGGCGGAACCGGTAACCATGTTGATCTGGATCGTCTGGCGATCCAATCCGGCCATGTTCTTGAAGGGCATGCGGACGACGTGATCCCGGAGCTTCTGGCCCTGAATGGTTCGTCCGCAGGCGCGAGGCCAAAGATTCTTGTCGGCTATGATCCTTCACAGGAACGACTGCTCCATGGCCGGTCCGACCCGGATGACAGTTTCGAGCATTGGATGGTGAAGTTCGCCAGCACGCAGGACGGACCGGATTCAGGTGCCATCGAGTTCGTCTACGCGGAAATGGCAAGGCGCGCCGGTCTTGATGTCATGGAAACCAGGCTGTTCCCGGCGAGGAAGGGCGCAGGATATTTCGCGACGAAACGCTTTGACCGGAATGGTTGTCGGCGATTGCACATGCATTCGGCGAGCGGCTTGCTTCACGCGGATTTCAGGACGTTTTCGCTGGACTATGAGGACTTGGTTAGACTCAACCTTCTACTCGTGCGGGACAGGCATGAGACCGGCATGATGTTTCGCATGGCGACGTTCAACGTTCTCGCCCACAACCGTGACGACCATTCGCGGAACTTCTCCTGGTTGATGAACGACCGGGGCGAATGGTCGCTTTCGCCGGCCTACGACCTCACCTTCTCGTCGGGACCAGGTGGCGAGCAGAGTATGACGGTCATGGGGGAAGGGAAAAAACCAGGAATTGAGGATCTGCGCGCTCTTGGCCGGATGGCGGAAATGGATAGACGGGACGTCGACCACATCATTGACCAGACGTTGGCCGCGCTGGCCGACTGGCCGTCCCTTGCAAGGACCCATGGCGTGACACCGGCCAGTATCCGTCTAATTGCTGGGCATCTGTCTTCTGGATCCGCATCGAAGGGCACCGGCAGGCCCCGCCGCCCGCCGTGAAAGGGCAGGCCCCGGTGTCGTGTCCCCCATATTTTTTCCACTGGCTATTTTTCCAACCTGTTGATTTTACGAAACAAAAAATATGGGCCGGTTGACCGGCCCTGCACCGGGATTCGCCCCGACTTTTCCACAGAAAACCACTGTTTTTCCACAGCTTTCCGACTGGATCCGTCTGTCCGGCGGCAGGATCCAGACCGGAACGGGCCGGTTTCCGGCGAATCACCCTGAGAAATGACCCCGGAGAGGAGGCCCGGCGAATCAGTCCCGTCCCCGACAGCCTCTTGAGAATGTCATGGGATTCGGCCATGAATACGATGTCGGCACGCGAAGCAAAGAATGGTTTCGGCCTGATGATAGACACCGTGCGCGTAGCACCTGTGCTGATCGAAAAGCATGGCCGCGGCGTCGTGGTCATCATGTCGGTAGAAAAATATGGGCGGCTGTCCCTGCTAGGGGATGGTGCAGCAAACGCCAAGGGGGAAGTCGTGGAGGTATCAAAACGTGTCTAGAGAACCGCTTGCACACGGCAGCATTTATCTACCTGCAAAGAACAAGAGGGAGATGCGCTGCGCGACCACTACTGACCGTCACAAGCTGCTGGCCTTGATGGCAGGTCGCCATTCATGAATCTGATTAAGTCAAAAAAGCGCGTTGCCGATCACGGGGAGGTGTATACGCCACCTTGGCTGGTCGAAAAGATGCTTGATCTGGTCAAGGGCGAAACAGAGCGAATTGACGCACGCTTTCTGGAACCCGCCTGCGGTAGCGGAAATTTCCTTGTGCCAGTCCTGCAACGCAAGCTGGCGGCTGTCGAAACCAAATTTGGCAAATCCGCCTTTGAGAAGCAGCACTATGCTCTGCTCACGCTGATGTGCTGTTATGGCATCGAACTGCTGCCGGACAATGTCGCCGAATGCCGAGCGAACATGCTGGAAGTGTTCGCCGACTATCTCAAGCTAGTGGATGATGCGGATGTTTTATATCGTGCCGCATCCTTTGTGCTGTCCCTCAACCTCGTTCATGGCAACGCCGTGACGATGCAGGACACGAACGGCGCACCGATCAGGGTGGTGGAATGGGGATACCTCGGCAAAGGCAGGTTTCAGCGGCGGGATTTCCGGCTTGATGTGCTGACCGGCGCGGCGAGCTTTAGCGCAGAAGACTTGTTGTTTTCCCAACGAGGCAGGCACGAGATATTTACGCCTACCAAAACATATCCGCCGACGACGCCGCGTGAACTGGCAGGACTTGCCAGCGGCGGAATGGGGGACGATGCATGAACGAACAGGCGGGATTTGCTTTGCGGGGGCGCAATCCCGATGTTCTGACTTGCATCGCCAATCTGTCGAACGACGAGGTATTCACACCACCAGAGTTCGCCAACCAGATGTTGGACACGCTGGCAGAGGCTTGGGCAGCAAACAACAGCGGCGCGAGTGTCTGGGCCGATAGTTCAGTCAGATTCCTTGATCCCTTCACGAAGTCCGGCGTGTTCCTGCGGGAAATCACCACACGGCTGATCGCCGGGCTGGCGGAGGAAATTCCCGACCTGCAAACGCGGGTCGATCATATCCTGACGCAGCAAGTGTTCGGCATCGCCATCACGACCCTGACCAGCCTGTTGGCGCGGCGCAGCCTCTATTGCTCCAAGCATGCCAACGGCGAACACTCCGTTGCCAGAAGTTTTGGGACCGACAGCGGCAACGTCTGGTTCGAGCGCACGGAACATTCATGGCAGAAAGCCAAATGCAAGTATTGCGGGGCACCGCGCACGCTCTTTGATCGAGGGCCGGAGCTTGAAAGCCACGCATACGCCTTCATCCATACCCACAACATCAAGGCCCGCATCGGCGAGCTGTTCGGAGCCGAAATGCAGTTCGATGTGATTATCGGGAACCCCCCGTATCAGATCACGGGAGGGGCTGGCGGCACCAGCGACTCTTCAATCTATCACCTGTTCGTGCAACAGGCGTTCAAACTTGAACCACGCTTCGTCAGCATGGTCGTTCCATCGCGCTGGATGGCGGGTGGGCGCGGCCTCGACGAATTTCGAGCCGAGATGCTCAACAGCGGACATATACGCAATATGACCGACTTTCCGGATTCCGGGGCGGCTTTTCCCGGCGTCCAGATCAAAGGAGGCATCTGCTACTTTCTTTGGGGCCGCGACCATACCGGCCCATGCGACGTAACACGCATCACCGACGGGATCGAACACGTCCAGAGGAACCGGGAGCTTGGGGAGTTTGATGTTTTCATTCGTGACGAACGCGCTCTTGGAATCTTGCGCAAGGTCATCGCTAAGGGTGAGCCATCAATTCTTGACCTTATCTCCGGTGATACTCCCTTTGGAATCGCAACAAACTTCGATGAATGGACCCCGCATCCGAGTGCCGGGAAAATCCCGTTGCATCTGATTAGTCGCGGTAAACGCTCCATCGGGTACATGAGCCGCGACGAGGTCCAAAAAAACGTGGCCGCGCTAGACGTATGGAAAGTATTGGTGCCCAAGGCTTATGGGGCGGGCGAGTCGTTCCCACACCAGATTCTGGGGAAGGAGATCGTTGCTCCGCCACCTTCGGGCTGCACTCAGACTTACCTTGTTGTATCGCCGTTCCAATCGGAGGAAGCCGCTCGCAGTTTCGCCAGCTATTACCGGACAAGACTTTTCCGCTTCCTCGTTTCCCTACGGAAAATCACACAAGACGCTTTGCGTTCGACCTATTCATGGGTGCCGCAACAGACTTGGGACTGGATGTGGACCGACGAGCTTCTGTATCAAAAATACGGCATCGGGCCGGATGAAATCGCCTACATCGAGAGCATGATCCGTCCGATGGAGGTCAATGGTGAGTAGGCCCACCATTGAGGAAATCCTTACGCCGAAACCAAAGGCGCGACCGCGCATCTATGCATATAGTATCGCTGTTAATACGCATGACGGCCTTCTCAAAATCGGGCAAACGACGCGGGATGTGAAGCGGCGTGTCGCCGAACAGCTCAAGACCGCCGCGATCACCAACTATACCATTGAGATGGACGAGCCGAGCGAACGTGATGACGGCGGCATCATCACAGATCATGCAGTGCGCGAAGCATTGAAGCGCAAGGGTTTTATCAACCAGCAGCTCGAATGGATGCGATGCACTGTCGCCGATGTAAGAACCGTATTGACCGAACTGCGCACAGGCCAGCAGTTTATCGGCACCCATCACGAGGATTTCCCACTTCGTGACGAGCAGGCGCGGGCAGTCGAACAGACCTGCGCTTACTACCAGTCGCGCTGGCATGAGGACTCCACAGCTGTTCCGCGCTTCCTCTGGAATGCGAAAATGCGTTTCGGTAAGACCTTCACCAGCTATCAGCTTGCTAAGAAGCTGGGTGCAAAGCGAGTGCTGGTGCTGACTTTCAAACCAGCCGTAGAGGATGCTTGGCAGACCGACCTTGAATCCCATCTTGATTTTAACGGCTGGCAATATCTCTCCCGCAAGTCCGGGCGCGACCCCAGCCAGATCGACCGCGACAAGCCCGTAGTCTTTTTCGGGTCGTTCCAAGACCTGCTAGGCCGCGACAAGGCGGGGAATATCAAAGTCCGGCACGAATGGGTTCACACGACAAATTGGGATCTGGTCGTGTTCGACGAATACCACTTCGGCGCTTGGCGCGAGACAGCCAAGGAGCTATTCGAGGGCGAGGATGTTGCCGTCGCCAAAAAAGAGACCAGACTCGAATATGCCGCCGATCTGGAAGAGATCAACGAAGACCTTGGCGTGTTGTCGGAGAGCGAGGCCGAAATTCTGCCCATCACCACGCGCGCCTATCTCTATCTGTCGGGCACCCCGTTCAAGGCGCTTGCTAGTGGCGAGTTCATCGAAGAACAAATATTCAACTGGACTTATACCGATGAACAGCGGGCGAAGGCCGAGTTCGCCGCGATGCACCTTGACAAGCGCAATCCCTACGGCATGTTGCCGCAAATGCGGCTGCTGACCTATCAGATGCCCGACGAGCTGCTGGCGATCGCAAGCGCCGGGGAGTTTGATGAGTTCGACCTGAACGCCTTTTTCGTCGCGACCGGGACCGGCGACGCGGCCACGTTCAAATATAAGAATGACGTGCAGAAATGGCTTGACATCATCCGGGGCGGTTATGCACCGAAGACAATCGAGAGCCTGAAAACCGGCACCCGCCCGCCGTTCCCGTATTCCGATGTGCGGTTGCTTCCTTACCTACAGCATTCCTTTTGGTTTCTGCCCAACGTTTCGGCCTGTCATGCGATGGCGAACCTGCTGGCGGAAAAGCACAATGTGTTCTGGCACGACTACACCGTTATCGTGTCGGCAGGAGCCACGGCGGGAATCGGCCTTGACGCTTTACCCCCTGTCCGGCAGGCGGTTGGCAGCGGCTTTGACACCAAGACCATCACCCTGTCATGCGGCAAGCTGACCACCGGCGTCACCGTGGCGCAATGGTCGTCCATCCTGATGCTGCGCAACCTGAAATCTCCTGAAACTTACTTTCAGGCCGCGTTCCGTGTGCAGTCGCCGTGGTCGATCAAGAATCCCAACGGCGACAATCCGAACGAGGAAGAAATCCTCAAACCCGTCTGCTTCGTATTCGACTTCGCACCCACCCGAGCACTCCGGCAACTCTCCGAATATGGCATCGGCCTTTCGCCGGGCGAGGCGAACCCGGAAAATGCCGTGCGCGAGCTAGTCTCGTTCCTGCCTGTGCTGGCCTATGACGGCGCCAACATGACGCAGGTCGACGCGGGCGGAATCATCGACATTGCGATGGCCGGAACATCCGCCACGCTGCTCGCCCGCAAATGGGAATCCGCGATGCTCGTGAACGTGGACAACGACACGTTGCGTCGCGTCCTCGACAATCCCGAGGCGATGGCCGCCGTCGAACGTATCGAAGGCTGGCGCGCATTGGGCGACAACATCATAGAAACCATCATCAACAAGAGCGATAAGGTCAAAGGCCTCAAGAACAAGGCCAAAGAAAGCGAGTTAACGGCGAAGGAAAGGAAAGAACTGACAGACGAGGAGAAAGAATACAAATCCAAACGCAAGCTCGTTCAGGAAAAGCTGATAAAATTTGCCACCCGAATCCCAGCCTTCATGTATCTGACGGACTTTCGGGAAAACACGCTACAGGACGTTATCACCAAGTTGGAGCCGGACCTGTTCCATGCTGTTACTGGCCTGACCGTGGCCGACTTCCACCTTCTGGTGCGCCTGAAGGTCTTCAACACAGAACGGATGAACGAGGCCGTCTTTGCGTTCCGACGTTATGAGGATGCCTCGCTCCGCTACACGGGCATCGAAAGCCACGAGGGCCTAACGCACTATGGCCTCTACGATACGGTTGTGGCTAAGGAATGACGATGGCTGGGCACGCAAATGGCGGCCCTGTGGGGTAGGTGGATGACGGTACGCAGGCGGGGCAACAAGCTCGAACGATGGGAGATCGCGCTTATCAAAGCAATGATCGCCAATGGTCGCTGGCCTAACGATCAGGATATTCTTGCCCATTTCACTCGTCCGACCCGTTCGATCAATCACAAAGCTATCGCCGAAATTCGTACCGGCAAGAAGCATGTCGCCGTCAATGCCGCTGCCACCGGCGACTTGGACGGTTTTCTTGCGTCTTGGCCGGAAGTTGACGCGGAAACTAGCCTTTCCTTGCGTGGCGATGAACTGCTCATCAAGGCGCGTGAAGCTATGATCGCGGGGGTTCACACCTTCAACAGCGTTGGCCTGACGTTCCGCGCCAAATTGTTCATCGTTACCTCGATCATCGCCTGAACGTACTTGTTGCATGCATGGTTCAAGCGCGAGGGGATCGATTGCCGCCACACGAAAAAAACCAGAACGGCCAGAAGGTGGCGAAGTTCAGGTCGGTTCCGTCCCGCACCAGCGGCACCGCGTCCCGGTCGGCCATCCGCCGCAGCGTCCGATCTTTTCCGAGGCCGTTCGCACCGACGATGAGGGTAAGGCCGGGCTGGAAATCAATGTGCGGTCCGGGAGTGTGTTCGTCTGAACCGGGGAAGAGGCCAAAGTTGTCGACCTGCATCTGGTGAAGGATGGGAAAATGGACCATTGGCTGTTCGGCGATCAAGTTGCGTTCTCAGCGAGGTGAACCCCTGCCTGGGATGGGCGAAATGGAGCACAGACGTTATGGTGAGGAGATACAGCAGGCCTCTCACAATTGATGAGATGGCATCGCGGCCGGATGCGGATATCGATTTCGGGGATATCCCCGAACTGGACGACGCTTTCTGGAACAGGGCGAAACTGACCCCGCCAGGGACAGGATCGGCTGAAAACACACGTACGGACCAGGGCATGGAATGACCTCCGCCGATGAACAGGCGGAACGAATACCTGTGGACGATGGCAGGCATGGTCGCAAGGACTGGACAGTCAATGCCATGGAACAATTCGCCGCCCGTGCAGCAACCGCCAGTATTGAGGCAGGGGAACTGCTCCATGGCGGTCGCCTTGAACGGTGCCAGGCCACTGATACCCGGGACCAGGACCTTGCAGGTGGCCAGGCAGACCAGTCGAAGTGATCGGGTCCGCTGTCGCCTGTCCGCCCGCGGCCTGACCGCGGGCGGCATCGCAGGGTGCTTCAGTGCACCGTCGGCAGGCTGTCCATCTCCACCGCCCGGGCCAGCATGCGGTTGACGTCGCGCAGGCTCAGCCGCCAGCGCTCCCCGGCCCTCTCAACAGCCTCGACCAAGGCCTCCGCCGCCGGGTCCGAAAGGCCGCCGCCGCCCGCCAGCCGGCGGGCGAAGCCGCACAGCTGCTCCACAGTCGGATGCGGAAGGCGCAGCACCCGCACCCGGCTCAGGACCGGCTCCGGAATACAGGGCAGGTGATTGGAGGTCAGCACCCAGGAGATGTGGCTCATGTCGAACCTCAGCCGGTGGTACGGACAGTCCCAGGCGCGGGCGGATTCCGGCTCCAGCAGCCCCGGAAGCGCCGGCGTGAACGCCGCGCTGATGCCGGACGACCCGCGGAGCCCACCTACCTTGTCCACCTCGTCGACGATCACCAGCGGGTTGGCCGTGCGCCCGTCAAGCATCGTCTCCAGCGGCCGTCCCGGCTGCGCCGTCCCCCAGCCGCGCTCCGTGCCGGTCAGCGAGAAGGACGCCAGCCCCTTGGATGCGTCGAGCTCCAGGGAGGGAACGCCCAGGATATCCGCCAGCCGGTGCGCCCAGGTGGTCTTGCCGATGCCCGGCGGGCCATCGAGCAGCAGAGGCGCCAGGCGCATGGGCGCGCCATCCCTCGCCGACCGCCGCAGCGCGTGCCAGGCGTTCTCCGTCGCCGGCCCCATCCACGGCATGGTTTCGTGCAGTTCCGCGGCGATGGCGTCGGCCTGCCCGGCATCGCGGATGACCGCGGCGGGGACCGGCCCCGCCAGCCGCAGCAGCCGCTTCCTCACGCGCTCGGTCTCCTCCTTGTTCTTGCCAAGGTCGGCCAGCGCATCGTTGACGATGGCGTTGCACCGCTCCGCATAGGCTTTCGCCCGGTGGGTGACGCGTGCGCGGTCCCTCGGCGTCAGCAGCGGACGGCTGCCGACGTGGTCCTCCATCCGGGTGAGGACGTCGCCGTCCTCCAGCATCCGGGAGATGGTCCGCAGGTCGAGGCCGGCCCAGTCGCGGAACATCCCCACCGCCGCCCGTCCGTCGGTCCGCAGCCGCTCCAGGCGGCGGTCCCGGCCACGTGCGCGCAGCCGCTCCAGGAAGGCCACCAGCCGCCGCTCCACCCCGTCCGCGTCGATCTCGCCGCACGGGATCCCGGTGGCGTTGCGGCGGTCGGCGTAGGCCCGCGCCCGGCGGGTGATGCGGGTAAGGTCCGCCTGCGTGAGTGGCGGGCCGGCGGCGATGGACTCCTCCAGCCGGGCGAAGAGGTCACCGCCCTGCAGAAGGCGGGCGGGGCCCCCGGTCTCCGGCGGGCGGTCCGGTCCGTCGTCCTCCCCTGGCGGGGCGGAGCGGTACCTCCTGTTCCTGATGGCCGCCCGCACCTGATAGGAGAACGCGGACCGGTGGCCCAGGTCGGCCCAGTTGCTGAACGTCTCCACCGCCATCCGTCCGTCGGTCCGCAGCCGCTCGACGCGCCTGGCCCGTGTGACGGCGCGCAGCCGCTCCAGGAAGGCCAGCAGCCGTTTCTCCACGGCGGCCTCGCTGACATCCGTGGGCACGTCGAGGACGGTCACCCCGACGGAGGCCATCGGTCCGATGGCGCCGGGCAGGGAGAACCACGGCGGCGGCGGGCATGCCGCCTGGCTGTGCTGTGTCGTGTCGATCATGGCCGGTCTCCTTCAATCCGTGGCAAAGCGGCGGGCGCCGCCGTCCGGTCCGACCCGATGCGGTCGGGGGCCGGAAAAACCGGCGCGAGGGGGAGACGCCGGGGCCGGATCTGTCAAGGGACCCGTCGGTGGAGGCGGATTCAGGCCGGAAAGACCGGTTGTTGCTTTATTTCAATGGGTTAACGTCGAATGGAAAAAATATGGGGGACAGGTGGAAAAAATATGGGGGACACGACACCCGGCATCCCTCGAGAGGCCCATTCAGGTCGTTGAGGGTCATAAACTGAACGCGTGCCTCGTTGCATCCCGCACTGGGACGACGTACAAAGACCTCAGGCCCCAGTTTTGAGCACCGAAACTTCCCGGATGCTCCGTGAGGGGCTTCAGGGCCAAGGGAGGTGTAATTGGTTCGGCGGTGGGGAATAGGCATGTGCGCACTCATGATACCGACGGACCTCCGTTCTATGCCGAAGGGTCAGGAGGCCTGTTCCCGGTGGCCCCTTCCCAGCCGGAGATGGCATGCTCCTGGACCGTGGTCCTGGCCTGTCGCAGTTCAGGGGACTTCAGGGACTTCGAGCGCGATGGAAACAGCGCCTTCGCGGTTGGACCGCGGTTCCATCAGGAATGGCAGTGGTTGCCTGTCACCACATGGGAAGTGAATCGATCAGACGCGAGGGGCTGCGGGACCGGTTCTGGGAACGGCTGCCGTTGGATGAACTGTCCTCCGAGGAATGGGAGGCGCTTTGTGATGGTTGCGGAAAGTGTTGCCTGAACAAGCTTGAGGATCCGGATACCAATGAGATTGCATTCACTCGTCTCGCGTGCCGCCTGCTCGACGGAGAGATGTGTCGATGCACCCATTACGACTTCCGAAAGCAGATCGTCCCCAGCTGTGTCGTGCTAACCCCGTCGAACATCGGAGAAATCGCATATTGGATGCCAGAGACCTGCGCGTACCGGCTGCTTTGGGAAGGACAGGAGCTTTCCGATTGGCACCCCCTTATCTCCGGAAGGGAGGAAAGCGTGCATGAGGCAGGCGTTTCGGTTCTTGGCTGGACAATGCCTGAGTTTGAGGTGCCGGAGGAAGACTGGGAAGACTACGTGATCGAAGGGCCGATTTGAATGCAATTCGCCTCTGACAATTCCTCCGGGGCGCATCCGGATGTCATGGATGCGATGGTACGCGCCAATGAGGGTTTCGCACCTTCCTATGGGGCCGATCCGGCCATGGACGAAGTGACAGCACAGGTCCGGGAAATTTTCGAAGCGCCGGAGGCGGCCGTTTACTTGGTTGCGACCGGAACCGCCGCCAACTCGATCTCACTGGCGGCGATCTGCCCGCCCTGGTCCGCCGTCTATTGCCACCGACATTCCCATATAATGGAGGATGAGTGCGGTGCGCCTGAGTTTTTTTCGGGTGGTGCGAAGCTCGTGCCGGTTTATGGTGAAGGTGCAAAGATCGATCCCGTCTGCCTTTCCGAGACGCTCAAGGCGGCGGCGCATGTGGGCGTTCACAATGTCCAGCGGGGAGCGGTTTCGATTACCAACGTCACCGAGATGGGAGCGGTCTACAGTCCAGACGAGATCACCGAGCTCTGTGCCATTGCAAAGGAATGGAACCTGCCGTGCCATCTGGACGGTGCCCGTCTTGCGAATGCACTGGTGGCGACTGGCGCAAGCCCGGCGGAGATGACCTGGAGAGCCGGAATCGATGTCGTGAGTCTCGGTGGGACCAAGAACGGTTTGATTGGAGCGGAAGCTGTCGTGATTTTCGATGCTGGAAAGTCATGGGAATTCGAATTGAGGCGAAAGCGAGGTGGGCACCTCTTTTCCAAGCATCGCTACCTGTCGGCTCAGATGCGGGCCTATCTGAAAGACAGACTATGGTTGCGGATGGCCCGGGCTGCCAATTCGGCCGCGGCGCGTCTGGCTCAGGGCATTTCCACCATTGAGGGCGCATCGCTCCTGAGCCCACCTGATGCCAACATGGTGTTTGCCGTTTTGCCTCGTGCGGCGCATCAACGAGCGATCAAGGCTGGTGCCGTCTATTATCCTTGGCCATCTGTCTGGCCGGAGAGCGGACCGGATGACCAGCCACTATCCGCGAGGATGGTCTGTAGCTGGTGCACCTCCGATACGGAGGTTGATGCACTCCTGACGGCATTCAGAGTCTCAAAGTCTCGTTTCAGCCACACGGCTGGAACGGGTCGGCGGTCGCGTATGGGTGATGGGTTCGGTGCCGGCACGACTGAACCGGGCTACATAAACCCAAATGGACAAGTTGTGATCAAGAAAACGGATCTTCCTGGCAACGGCCTTAATCAGTCCGTTTACGTGCTTGAATGTACGGATTGCAAACCCCCGTATCAATATGGCGCAAACGGATGTGACATCTGGCAAAGAAAGTGTCCAAAATGCCAAGGCGGAGAACCTGGATTGTCGATAGATATTTAGCCAGAAGGCCAGATGGTGCGTCGATGATCTTGGAAAGGGCAACCTGAATTCGAAATTGACAGGGTTCGCTTCACCGGATCGCGGTTGGTAATTCTAGATTCGCAAGCTTATTGTTCTCCTACATGGTTTCAGCCAGCAGAAATGGAGTTATCCAGATTCATCTCGGCAATGAACCGCGATGGTTGCCGAACCCGTCCACGATACTGGTTCGCGCGAGATAGAAGCAGACTCTTGCGGGTACGTGTAATTGCAACAAAGAAATTTCTGCGTTCTTCCTCAAGTTCGGCAGGTTGAGCATTGGACCTAAGACTCTGCCACGATGGCAGGATCGACTCCACTATACCTACTAGCCAGACGTTTTCAAACTCGAGCCCTTTAGCCGCATGGATTGTCAATAGCCGAACCGCGTTGGGATCAGGTGGTGGTTCCTTGGGTCGGAGAGCGATGCCTTGCAGGAATTCACCCAAATCAGACTGACCTCCCCATTCGGCCCGAATGGCCTTGGTGGCAGCTTCCCACGCAGCCATATCTTCCTCCACGTCGTCCGCGACACCCTCAGGTGTCGAGATTGTGGTCGGAAGCCAGTCGATTGCATCGGCAACGATCTGGCGCCAACTCGCTCTAGTCTGCACCAGACGCGAGGCAGTTGCGGCAAGGCACCTTACGACCTCCCCGTCCATGTTTTGTGCGGCCAAAGTCCAGAATTCAAGATAGCTGATATCCGAAGACTCGGCTTCGGCGGCGAGAATTGCTGCATCAAGTTCAACACCGGCAATCCGATTGGCGGCCCCGACCATTCCCTTGAAGGTCTGTCTTTCCGTAGGATGCAGCGAAAGTTCAAGACAGTTATGAAGCCAAACAAACTGCGGTGACACAAAGCGATCACGACGGGTTGCAATCGCAGAAGAGACCCCAGCTTTCCTCAACGCATCCAGAACGGGTTGAAGTACCGCCCTTGTACGGCCCAGCACTGCGGTTTGCCCCCAGACTGAAGATCCAAGGGCGGCGACCTTTGAGGCAACGGCATTGGCCTCATCAGCGTCCGTGGGAAATTCGTGAAGCCCGATAGCTACGCCTGAACTGGGCAATGTCGAGACGAGCGGTTCTTTTCCAGGTGTTCTATCGGCATTGTGCGCGATTAGGTTGTTTGCGGCTTGAACGACTTCGGGGGGGCACCGGCGGTTCTCGATGAGTTGAATGAGTTTGGGAGAGAATTGTTCGCGGAATGAGACTATTTGCCGGTAACTAGCTCCAGCCCACTGGTAGATTATCTGATCGTCATCTGCGACGGCGAAGACGTTCCTGAAGTCTTCCCCGGCAAGAAACCGTACCAGTCGGTATTGTGCGGGAGTCGTGTCCTGAAACTCGTCAATTAGCCAATAGGGGTAGGATTGACGAATGCGTGCCGCTACGGCAGGAACCTTGCATGCAAGGCGACAGGTGTCGAGGATCATTCCGTTGAAGTCCATGACATTCATATCGCGCAGCGCATTCTCGTAGATGGTATAGACACGCGCTGCCCTTTCCCCGACCTTCGGGTCGTGGAAATGTCTCGCTGTCTTTTCGGGGTTGATCAAGTTGCTTCTAAGCCGATCGATGACCTTGAGCCAGCGTACATCGTCTGCCGTAAACGGTTTGCTGCCAGTGGCAGCCGATACCAGCGCTTCACGCAGTAACTCTGCGCGGTCATCGTCCTGATCGTAAATTCCGAAATCTGGCTTGATATTCAGGTGCGAGCCGTGTTGGCGTAGAACTTGCGCACAGAAGCTGTGAAAGGTGCCAATAACGGTTCCTCCTGACAGCCCGGGAACCATCGTTTCGACACGGCTCCGCATTTCGTCGCCGGCTTTTGTCGTGAACGTCAGAGCAAGAATGCGAAAGTTTCGCTTCCGGGTATCGTTGAGAATACGAGCGATACGAGTGGTTAAGACCGTCGTTTTCCCGACACCGGGACCTGCCAGCACCAATGCCGCTCCATGTTGCCAGTCCACGGCTTGCCGCTGCGTCGGACTCAGTCGCTCGAGCGCCGCTTCAAGTTCAGGATTCATGGGGCACCGTCCCCTAGGCTTGTGATCAGGTTGACAAATGGTGCGGGCATGCTTCGAGCAAGATCTGAGTCGGCGGCAATTCGCAGGGACAGCGCCTCCATATAACCTGACTTTTCGTTCTTCAATCGTGCCACAAATTGATCAAGTGGACACGTGAGCGCCGAGTTGCCGCTGATTTCCGCAAGGATTTCCTCAATAGCTTTTCGTGGCCGTCGGCGATGAGCTGATCCTCAAGACCATTCGGAGGTGAGAGCGTTTCGAAATGTCCGGCGAGGTCTTCCTCGGCAAACCCCCGTTTCAGAATTGCCCTTTTGAACTTCTCGGCCTCTTGATCGCCGTTCACCACGGTCCAGGGCCACTTCCACGCGTGGCGCGGCAGGCTCGCGGAGATGGGTGTCCCGGACGCGCCGGGGATCGTGGAAAGGCCCAGGGGAACCAGGACTTCACGGTGCCGTACCGCCGATGGGTCGTGGAGCGCACCTTCGCCTGGATGTCCCGCTGCCGCCGCCTGGCGAAGGACTCCGGGCGGAGCCTGGCGGACTCCGTGGCGTGGGCGCGGCTGGGCGCCTGCCGGTTCCTGGTCCGACGGCTGGCGAGGGACGCAGGTGCCTGAAACAAAACAACATGATTCAAACTCTTAGGCTTCCTTCCCCCGCCGCAGGAATCAGGAACAGCTTTCCGTCCTCTGTGATCGGCCCTGACATGCCCATATATCCACCGACGGCGCAATGTCCGGGCACCCTCCAACTGGAGTCGTCCCATAATCCGGCACAGTCTTCAGCCCTCGGCACTCTCCACATGGACCTGGCGTCCGAACATGATCCGTCTCGAAGCCGCACTGCGCCTTGCGTTAGTTTTAACAGCCCTAAGCGTTATCTTGTCGTTCGGACAAGGACTGAATGGTTCGAAATCCTCCAACCCATTGGCTGCAATGGCCAGTGAAAGGAAAGAAATCGCCGAGACGGGCGGATGAATCAACCTGTTGACTGCCGTTTCGTACATTACGACGTGTCGAAACATGCGGCGACAAGACAGGTTAGCGCTCACGCCTCGACCCATCGCCGCCGTTCCGTTGGACGCCGCGGCAGACCGTCTTCCAGTCACCGCCCACCTCGTATGTTCAGAGAATCAGAAATGAAAGGAGGTGGTGGCTGTGGAAAAATCTGGTGCGCTTTCCTGTGGAAAACATGCCGGTTGCCTTCCGCCGCCAGGCATATCTGGCATCTATCCTCCTAGGTCAGTGTGGTGGTAGCCCTCGGACATGGCGGTCTGCGACCTCAATCGCCAGGGAATCCGGTCACCACGCCGATGGAATTGTATTTCAGGTTGGAATGGGGGATGCAGCAGTATCCGGATATACCCAAATCCCGTTCAATGCGCGGTTTCCAAGACAGGACTGGGATGCTAGAGGAGAGTCAACGTCATGCGCTCGCCATCCCAACAACTCCGAGATATCCCTGTCCATGCCGAATCCCATTGATCCCAAGCTCATCTCAGGAAATTCAAACCGCAAACTGGCAACGGCCGTCGCGCAGCGACTGTCCATGCATCTGGGCGTCGACATCGGCCTCGTCCGCGCAAGGGTAGAGCGCTTCAATGATGGTGAGATCTTTGTCGAGGTGTTCGAGAACGTTCGCGGGGAGAACATGTTCATCATCCAGCCGACTTCCAATCCCGCGAACGACAACCTGATGGAACTCCTGATCATGGCCGACGCGCTCCGTCGGTCGTCCGCTTCGCGGATCACAGCGGTGATCCCCTATTTTGGCTATGCCCGACAGGACCGTCGAACCAAGGCGCGGACGCCGATAAGCGCCAAACTGGTCTCAGACATGATCGTCGGTGCCGGAATTGAGCGTGTCCTGACTATGGATCTCCATGCGGCCCAGATTCAGGGGTTCTTCGATATTCCGGTCGACAATCTCTATGCCGCCCCTGTCTTCGCTCTCGACATAATGTACCGGCTCAAGGGGCGGCTTCGAGACGTCACCGTTGTCTCACCTGATGTTGGGGGCGTTGAACGTGCACGAGAACTTGCCAAACGGATCGACTGTGCACTGGCCATCGTCGACAAGCGTCGGGACGAGCCGGGAGAAGTTGCCGAAATGACCGTGATCGGGGATGTATCGGGCAAGACCTGCATCATTGTCGATGACATTGTGGATACAGCCGGCACATTATGCAAAGCCACGGATTTACTGATTGAAAACGGTGCGAAGGAAGTTCATTCCTACATCACTCACGGAGTGCTTTCCGGCATCGGTGTGCAGCGCGTTGTCAGCTCGCAGATGAAGAGTCTGGTGATTACCGACACCATCCAGCCAAACGCGGAAATGCTCGAAGCCGCAAACATACGCATTCTGTCCATCGCGCCGGTATTCGCCTTGGCGATCATGAACATCTGGAATGGCAACAGTGTCAGCTCACTCTTCGAGACAGACACGCTCCGCCGGATCTACGAAGGCGCGTTCATCGGGGACCTGTTCTCGACCCATGACGCCACCCAAAGTCCCGTTATCCCAGCGATCGGCACCTGAACCCACCAACGGAGCCGCCAGCGAGCCCATCAACCGACACGGGAGCGCCGTGTCGAAAGGAGAAGTACTTCCACCACGGACATCATTTTGGTCCACCCCAACCCGAAAAAGGTCGTTATGGCAGCGAGGGCTTCTAGAACCCGAGTTCGGACCGCAGCGCGGCAACATCCGCTGCATATTTTGCGGCCGCATCCGGATCATCGCCGCCGGGCTCGTCAGCAAGAGTTTCCATGAATCCGGATGTTACCTCGCCGCGTGGAAGCGCTCGCTCGGCCAGAATCGAGAGCGAGGTTGCCGTGATTTCCGCGAAGCCACCCGATACGACGAATTCCTGATCCCCACCACTGCCCTTGGCCCTAACGATCCCGGGCCGCAGGGTTGTAATGAGCGGCATGTGATCAGGCATGGCCGTCATGTCGCCTTCGCTGCCGGGAACCAACACTTCACTGGCCTCAAACGACGCCAGCCTGCGTTCGGGGCTTACAAGGTCAAACTGCATTTCCTTCGCCATGCCATTCCCCTGCTAAGCGGCTTCAGCCGCCATGCGCTCCGCCTTCGCGACCACTTCGTCTATATCGCCCACCATGTAGAATGCCGCCTCGGGAAGATGGTCGAACTCGCCGGCCACAACACGCTCGAAGCTGTCAATGGTCTTCTCAAGAGGAACCTGAACGCCTGGCGATCCAGTGAACACCTGCGCCACGTCGAATGGCTGGCTCAGGAATCGCTGGATCTTTCGGGCCCGTGCGACAACCAATTTGTCCTCCTCGGAAAGTTCATCCATGCCAAGGATCGCAATGATGTCCTGAAGTGACTTGTAACGCTGCAGAATCTCCTGCACTTCGGATGCCACCCTGTAGTGGCACTCGCCCACAACCGCCGGATCCATGAGCCGCGAGGTCGAGTCGAGCGGGTCAACCGCTGGATAGATGCCAAGTTCCGAGATCGCCCGTGACAGCACCGTAGTCGCGTCAAGGTGCGCAAAAGACGTGGCGGGGGCTGGATCGGTCAGGTCGTCGGCTGGAACGTAGATGGCCTGCACGGAAGTGATCGAGCCCTGCTTGGTGGAGGTGATCCGTTCCTGAAGCGCACCCATGTCAGTCGCAAGTGTCGGCTGGTACCCCACAGCCGAAGGGATGCGTCCCAGCAATGCGGAAACCTCCGAGCCTGCCTGCGTGAAACGGAAGATGTTGTCGACGAAGAACAGGACGTCTGTTCCGGACTGGTCCCGGAACTGTTCCGCAAGCGTCAGGCCGGTCAATCCGACACGGGCGCGAGCCCCCGGAGGTTCGTTCATCTGCCCATAGACAAGCGCCACCTGGCTTTCCGAAAGGTTGTCCGGCTTGATCACATTTGATTCGATCATTTCGTGATAGAGGTCGTTGCCCTCACGAGTGCGTTCGCCCACGCCGGCGAAGACCGAGAATCCGGAATGCACCTTGGCAATATTGTTGATCAATTCCATGATAAGGACTGTCTTGCCGACACCGGCGCCTCCAAATAGGCCGATCTTGCCGCCTTTGGCGTAGGGTGCCAGCAGATCCACCACCTTGATACCAGTGACAAGGATTTCGGATTCCGTCGACTGTTCAGCGAACTCGGGAGCAGGCTGGTGAATCGCGCGATACTCATCCGCTTCGACCGGACCGCCCTCGTCCACCGGCTGGCCGACGACATTGATGATCCGTCCAAGTGTGGCGTTGCCGACGGGCACGGTTATCGGGCCGTCGGTGTCAATCACCTCCTGACCACGGACCAGACCCTCCGACGAATCCATCGCCACCGTGCGCACCGTGTTTTCGCCGAGATGCTGCGCGACTTCCAGAACCAGACGGTTGCCGTGGTTGTCCGTCTCCAGCGCGTTCAGAATTTCTGGAAGGTGATCTTCAAACTGCACGTCGACGACAGCGCCGATGACTTGGGTCACTTTGCCTTTCGCGTTTGCCATCAATCTGGTCTCCGGTCTTTATCAGAGCGCTTCAGCGCCCGATATGATTTCGATAAGTTCGTTGGTGATGACGGCCTGACGCGAACGGTTGAACTCGATCGTCAACTTGTCGATCATCTCGCCGGCGTTTCGGGTCGCGCTGTCCATCGCGCTCATTCGAGCGCCCTGCTCGCTGGCGCCGTTCTCAAGAAGTCCCGAAAAAATCTGGGTTGCCACGCCGCACGGCAACAGCAGGTTGAGAATTGCTTCCTCATCGGGTTCATGGTCGTAGAAGTCGGCCGCATCGCTTTCGACAGCCTCGAACCTTGCTGGAATGACCTGAACGGCTGTGGGTTCCTGAGCGATCACCGACTTGAAGGTGTTGAAGAAGACTGTCGCGACGTCGAACTCTTCGGCGTCAAACCGGGCAAGAATGTTCCTCGCGATGTCCTGTGCATTGGTGTAGCCGACTCGCTTGACGGCACTGAGGTCCACATGGTCCACGATCCGGTCGCCGAATTCCCGTTTGAGCTGTTCGCGGCCCTTCTTCCCTACAGTGATTATCTTGATCGTCTTTCCGGCACCCAACAACTCCTTGGCCTTTGCCTTGGCCAGCCGCACAATGGAGGAGTTGAAACCGCCGCAGAGTCCGCGTTCAGCGGTCATGACCACCAACAGGTGTACCTCATCCCTGCCAGTCCCGGCGAGAAGCCTTGGTCCCTGTCCGCTGGCGGTCGCGCTGGCCGACAATCCCGCCATCACCGCGTTGAACCGTTCGGTGTAAGGTCTGGCGTTCTCCGCCTCTTCCTGCGCGCGACGGAGCTTTGCCGCCGCAACCATCTGCATCGCCTTGGTGATCTTCCGCGTCGACTTGACGCTATCGATCCTGTTTCTCAGATCCTTGAGGCTTGGCATCGATCAAGTCCCGTTCCGCCGACGAATCAGGCGAAGCCGTCGGCGAATCCAGCGATGGCCGTCCTGACCCTGTCTTCCAATTCGCCGGCAACCTTGCGGTCGTCATTGGTGATATCGTCCAGAAGGTCCTGGTGCTTGCTGCGTAGGTGGTTCAGCAGGCCTTGCTCGAACCTGCCAACTTCGCGAACCTCAATTCCGTCGAGGAACCCCTTGATTCCCGAGTAGATGACACAGACGATCTCGGCGTTGGTCAAAGGCGAGTACTGCGGTTGCTTCATCAACTCAGTCAGACGGGCGCCACGATTCAGCAATCGCTGGGTCGCCGCGTCCAGATCCGATCCGAACTGGGCGAATGCCGCCATCTCCCGGTATTGCGCAAGTTCCAGCTTGACCGATCCGGCGACAGACTTCATCGCTGCCGTCTGGGCCGAGGATCCCACGCGGGAAACAGACAGACCTGTATTGACCGCCGGTCGGATACCTTGGTAGAACAGTTCCGTCTCAAGGAATATCTGACCATCAGTGATGGAAATCACATTCGTCGGGATGAACGCGGAAACGTCGCCGCCCTGGGTTTCGATAATGGGCAATGCGGTCAGGGATCCGGCACCATTGTCCTCATTCAGTTTCGCTGACCGCTCCAGCAGCCGTGAGTGCAGGTAGAACACATCGCCAGGATAGGCTTCACGTCCGGGTGGACGACGCAGCAGAAGCGACATCTGGCGGTAGCTGACAGCCTGCTTGGACAGGTCGTCGTAAATGATCAGTGCATGGCGTCCATTGTCGCGGAAATACTCCGCCATCGCTGTTGCGGCGTAGGGGGCAAGAAACTGCATCGGCGCCGGGTCTGAAGCAGTGGCTGCCACGATGATTGAGTAGTCGATCGCACCGGATTCCTCAAGCTTCTTCACCAACTGCGCTACCGTTGAACGCTTCTGGCCGACGGCGACATAAACGCAGTAGAGCTTCCTGCTCTCGTCCTCGCCCGCAGCCTCGTTGTAGGATTTCTGGTTGAGGATCGTGTCGAGTGCCAGGGCGGTCTTGCCGGTCTGGCGGTCACCGATGATCAACTCGCGCTGCCCCCTTCCAATCGGAATCATGGCATCAACGGACTTCAGGCCGGTCGCCATTGGCTCATGGACCGACTTCCTTGGAATGATGCCCGGCGCCTTCACGTCGGCCACGCGGCGTTCGGCCGCCTTTATCGCGCCCTTTCCGTCAATGGGGTTGCCCAGTGCGTCAACGACCCTTCCCAGAAGTGCGTCACCCGCCGGGACGTCCACGATGGACCTCGTCCGCTTGACGGTGTCGCCTTCCTTGATGTCCCGGTCGGTTCCGAAGATCACCACACCCACGTTGTCGGCCTCCAGGTTCAGCGCCATGCCCATAACGCCTCCCGGGAACTCGACCATTTCGCCAGCCTGCACATTGTCCAGACCATGGACTCGGGCGATGCCGTCGCCGACGCTCAGCACGCGGCCGACTTCGTCGACTTCGGCTTCGCGGCCAAAATTCCTGATCTGTTCCTTCAGGATCGCAGAGATTTCCGCTGCTTGGATCCCCATCTATCCGACCTCTTTCATTGCATTCTGCAGTTTTGCCAGGCGCGAGGCGACCGAAGTGTCGATCATTTTCGAACCCACTTTGACAACGAGACCGCCAATGAGGCTATCATCAACGGTTACGGTCATCTTCACATCCTTGCCCACCGAATCCTTCAGTGCCTCAGCCAGTCGTTCCTTCTGTCCGTCGGTCAGGGCGTTCGCGGCAGCAACCTCTGCCGCTATCTCGCCCTTTTCCTCCGAAATCAGCGCCCGCAATGCCCTGAACAGCTGGGGCAGAAGAAACAGCCTGCGTCTCGAAGCCATGAGGCCAAGGAGGTTCTCCACGTCCCGTGACAGTCCCATGCCCTTTGCGACTGCCAGAATCGCACGCTCCTGTTCCTTGCGCGAGTAGACAGGTGATGACACAAGATCCCGCAAATCACTGCTGTCCGCCAATGCGGCGTCGAGTGCATCGATGTCCCGTTCCACTGAGTTGAGTGAGCCGTCTTCCTTTGCCAGCTCAAAAGCTGCTGTCGCATAGCGCAATGCGATGCCGACTGAGATTGAAGCTGTCTCGGACACGTCAGTCCTTCCGAATTGCGGAGCCCCGTCAGTGACCTTGGTTGGCCAGCGTCAGGGCAAAATGAACGACGTGCCGGAAAAGCACGCTATCAGGATCGGCGAAGGTCTAGCAGAGGCCCAACCTTCCTGCAACCGGGTTCAATTCAACGGTGGTCTGAAAGTTACATTTACTGTCAGGAGGTTATATCCGGTGCGACTTAATGCGCAGCAAGGTCGGCCATTGAAACTCCTTCCTAGACAGGTTTCGCTTCCGGGATCGCGATGCCTTCCAGAATCTTCATTGGCCGCCTAACCGCTTCCGGTCGCCCAAGTTGGCTGGCGTATACATCCTTTCTGGCCTCCACCAGCAGCACACCACCTGCGATACCCCGGGTTATGCGTTGCCCGGCACGTTCCCAGAATGGTCCGGTTCTTATCCAGAACGGGCGGTTGGACGGTGGTTGGAACAGGGCACCCATACGGCGCTCGGGTACGAAGGCGCGCCGACGAAGCTGTGACTCCAGCTGGCCGAGGCTGAATGGCCGCCCAAATCCGAATGGGGTTCCGTCGCGCCGCGCCCAGAGTCCCGCCCGATTCGGCACGATGAACAGGGCTTTCCCTCCCGGTGCGAGTGCACGGCCGCATTCGTCCAGCAGCCGCGTGGGATTCTCGCTGGTTTCCAATCCATGCAGCAGCACCAGCCGGTCCACTTCTCCATTGGGAAGCGGCCACAGGGTCTCTTCGCATAGAACACTGGCGTTTCGATGCTCTGAAGGCCAGGGCATGACACCCTGTGGGGCTGGCATCAGGCACACCACACGTGCGGCTTCGTCCAGAAACGGGCGCAGTAGCGGTGCTGCGAACCCGAACCCCACAACCGTCTTGCCATCCAAACTCGGCCAAAACTGTCTAACCTGGGCGCCGATCACCTGCTTTGCGGCACGGCCCAGTTCGGTTCGATAGTAGAAGTTTCTCAGGTCAAGGACGTCAAGGTGCATTGCGACCGGGCTCCGGATCGGCAACAGTCATCGAATATCATACTGAAGTACGGAAGGAAAACCCATGCCTTTGGACATCGTTACCGTCCCATGCCTCTCAGACAACTACGCATTTCTTGTCCATTCGCCCCAGACCGGTGAGACCGTGCTGGTCGATGCCCCGGAAGCCGCTCCCATTCGGCGGACACTGGCCAACCGGGGCTGGACGCTGTCGAATATCCTGATAACTCACCACCACAGCGATCACATAGACGCCGTAGAGCCCCTTCGCGAGGAGTTCGACGCACGGGTCATCGGTGCGGGGGCCGATTCAAGACGCCTGCCCAGACTTGATCTGGCCTTGGCCGAAGGCGACGGATTCGAGATTCTGGCACATGAAGTGCGGGTGCTTGACGTCTCCGGCCATACGGTCGGCCATATCGCCTTCCACATCCCGGAGGCAAGCGTGGTCTTCACGGCCGATAGCCTCATGGCTTTGGGATGCGGAAGGTTGTTTGAGGGTTCCGCGGAACAGATGTGGACGAGTCTGTCGAAGCTGGCAGCGCTTCCGGCCGAGACCTTGGTATGTTCGGGCCACGAATACACAGCGGCAAATGCGAAGTTCGCCTTGACAATCGAACCCGACAATCCTGACCTGAAGGCCCGAGCGGCCGCCATTGACGTCGCCCGTGCAAACGGGGAACCCACTGTACCGTCAACGCTTGCCGACGAATTGGCGACGAATCCATTTCTCAGGGCGAGTCGGCCCGAAGTCAAGGCGCTGATGGGAATGTCCAACATGCCTGACTCCGCCGTCTTCGCTGAGATCAGGAAGCGTAAGGACCGCTTCTGATAGGTGGTGTCGAGGACGAAACACGGATGAAAACCGCGCCGGAATGCCAAAATTCGATCCGTCAGAGGAAGAAACTCCTTGAAGCAGGACGCGAAACACCCGATTCTGTATTCATGGAAATTGGCTGGCGAGCGGGTTCCCGACCCGTTTTGACCTGAGAAGGGAGCGCTGGACGTGCCATCTTTTTCGCGATCGCTTGAGCAGGCGATCAACTCTGCGCTTGCGATGGCCAATAGGCGCCGTCATGAACTGGCGACGCTCGAGCATCTGTTGCTGGCTCTGGTTGACGAGCCTGGCGCCGCGAAGGTCATGAAAGCCTGCGGCGTCGATCTCGAGGAACTCCGGAGGACGCTGGAGCGTTTCATCGAGGAGGAACTGGCGACGCTTGTTACCGATGCGGAGAGTGCCGACGCGGTCCCGACGGCTGCATTTCAGCGCGTCGTGCAGCGAGCCGCAATTCATGTGCAGAGCTCGGGAAGAACGGAAGTCACCGGTGCGAACGTTCTGGTGGCGATTTTCGCGGAACGGGAATCGAACGCCGCGTTCTTCCTGCAGGAACGGGACATGACCCGCTACGACGCGGTGAACTACATTGCCCATGGCATCGCGAAGGATCCGTCACAGGGTGAAAGACGGCCGGTCGCAGGTGCGGGAGATGTCGAGGAAGGGGCCCAGACCGATGGTGCTCTGGCAAAGTATTGCATCGACCTGAACGCCAAGTCGGTTCGAGGGGATGTCGACCCGTTGATAGGCCGCGACCACGAGGTCGAACGCTGTGTTCAGGTGCTGTGCCGCCGTCGGAAGAACAACCCGCTTCTGGTGGGAGATCCGGGGGTCGGAAAGACGGCCATCGCCGAGGGGTTGGCGCATAGGATCACCTGTAAGGAGACGCCTGAGATACTTCAGGCCGCGACCATATATTCGCTGGATATGGGAGCGCTTCTCGCCGGGACCCGGTATCGGGGGGACTTCGAGGAGCGGTTGAAAGCGGTGGTCTCCGAACTGGAAAGTCATGAAGACGCGATTCTGTTCATCGATGAAATCCACACAGTCATCGGCGCCGGCGCAACTTCCGTTGGTGCCATGGATGCCTCGAATCTCCTGAAACCCGCGTTACAGGGTGGCAAGCTCCGCTGTATGGGCTCAACGACATACAAGGAATTCCGTCAGCACTTCGAGAAGGACCGCGCCTTGAGCCGCCGGTTCCAGAAGATCGACGTCAACGAGCCGACAGTCGATGATTCGGTGAAGATTCTGAAGGGCCTCAAGCCTTATTTCGAGAAGCATCATGACATCAGATACACCACGGATGCAATTCGGTCCGCTGTGGAACTTTCCGTTCGCTACATTCATGACCGCAAGCTGCCCGACAAGGCGATCGATGTGATTGACGAGGCTGGCGCGGCCCAGCATCTCATGGCGGAATCAAGACGTCGCAAGACCATCAGCGCACGGGAAATCGAGGCTGTGGTTGCGAAGATCGCCCGAATACCTCCAAAGACCATCTCGAAAGACGATGCAGAGACACTCAGGGAACTGGAAGTGAATCTCAAGCGGGTGGTCTTCGGCCAGGATCCGGCGATCGAAGCGCTGTCATCGGCGATCAAGCTTGCCCGCGCGGGATTGCGGGAGCCCGAAAAGCCAATTGGAAACTATCTTTTTGCCGGTCCCACCGGCGTTGGCAAGACTGAAGTTGCGAGGCAGCTCGCCGACACCCTGGGTGTAAACCTGCTTCGCTTCGACATGTCGGAATACATGGAACGGCATGCGGTTAGCCGCTTGATCGGCGCACCCCCCGGATACGTTGGCTTCGATCAAGGCGGCATGCTCACGGATGGCGTCGACCAGCACCCGCATTGCGTTCTTTTGCTCGACGAGATCGAAAAGGCGCATCAGGATGTCTACAACATCCTTCTGCAGGTGATGGATCACGGAAAGCTCACGGACCACAATGGTCGACAGGTCGACTTCCGGAACGTGATCCTGATCCTCACCACGAATGCAGGGGCTGTCGAGCAGGCTCGGGAAGCGATCGGATTCGGACGTGAGCGCCGAGAAGGCGAAGATACCGCCGCCATCGAACGGATTTTCACGCCGGAATTCCGCAACCGGCTGGATGCGGTGATCAGCTTTGCGCCGCTTGGCAAGGAGACCATCCTGCAGGTGGTCGAAAAGTTCGTGGTCCAATTGGAGGCGCAGCTGATGGATCGTAACGTGACCATTGAGCTGACACGCCAGGCCGCTGAACTGCTAGCCAAAAAGGGGTATGACGACAAGATGGGAGCCCGTCCACTCGGCCGGGTGATCCAGGAGGAGATCAAAAAGCCACTGGCGGAGGAGCTGCTTTTCGGAAAGCTAGCCAAAGGTGGGAACGTGAAGGTGGGCGTTAAGGATGGCGGGATCGACCTAAGGATCGAAGAGGCGCAGGCACCCCGGATTGCGACCAGAAGACCGCCGCTGCTGACAGCCGGATGACCTCTGTGCGACTGCAGTGCGCAGAGAAAGCACAAGCGAGTCGGCGTAGTGAGGCCGATCGTGATATGGGCCTGAATTGGGTGTGTCGGTCCCATGCCGAATGGCGCACCGTCCCGTCCTGCCGGACAGCGCGGAGAAGCTCGGCGATCTGGTCGCGTCTCCGAGCAATCGGCGATGTAACGGAGCAGTAGTCCATGCCCGTTCCCGATTATGAGTCGTTAATGCTTCCCGCCCTTGAGGCATTCGCCGAAGGTAAGGAGCAGCCGATTCCCAAGGTTTGCGAGCGGATCGCCGCTGCCGAGGGGCTCTCTTCCGAAGATGTCCGGGAAACGCTATCGAACGGTCAGGCGGTCTTCGTAAACCGCGTGAGCTGGGCTGTGATCTACATGACGCGCGCCGAACTGCTGGAGCGGACCCGTCGCGGCGTGTATCGGTTGACGCAGGAAGGTGAACGCGTGCTGTCGCGCAAGCCTTCCCGAATCGATCAGAAATTTCTTCGAGAGTACCCCGATTTTGCTGAATGGTCGCAGCGGGCGAACGTTTGGTCATCCGGCAAGGACGTGGAATCCAGACAGAACGAAGATAGCTCGGATACGCCGGAAGAGGCGCTGGACCGCGCTGCCGAGCAGTTGCGCAGTGCGCTGGTAGACGAGGTGTTGCATCGGGTTCGCGACGCTGCGCCAGCGTTTTTCGAACGCGTGGTCGTCGATCTGCTCATCGCGATGGGTTACGGCGGCGGCGATGCCGCGATGGGCCGCGTGACGGGAGGTTCGGGTGACGGCGGAATCGACGGCACGATCCGGGAGGACGCGCTTGGTCTCGACGAAGTCTACGTGCAAGCGAAGAAATACGCGGAAGGCAACACCGTGGGCGAAAGCGATCTGCGCAACTTCGCTGGCGCGATCGACGCTGCCGGCACGACCAAGGGGGTGTTCGTCACGACCAGCGGATTCACGAGCAAAGCCAAGGAGTATGTGGCGCGGAGTCCGAAACGGATCGTTTTGATCGACGGTGAGGAAGTCGCACATCTGATGGTCCGGCACGGGATCGGTGTGCGAACGCGCATTCTTCACGACATCAAGCGGGTCGACGAAGATTATTTCGATCAGAAAGCGCAATAATCCGTCCTCCAGTTGCAGAACGAGCCTCGCACCGTCGCTTTCGCTGAGGGCTAGAAAGGCGGCTTGGGCGAAGGGCGAGACGTAGAGTTTTTACGGACTGGAAGTGGGCGGGGGCCATAAAGTTGGCCATTCCAATTGGGTGTAGTGCTGCGTTCAACGACCGCTTCCAAATGGTCTCGATGTGCTTTGCTGGAAGGTTTCGCATGCGCATCATCCTTGGCATGCTGTCAGTTGCGATGCTGCGCCATGCTCACATCCACGATAATCGGTCTTCGTCTTCCACGACTTCAAGCACACAGCCGTTACCTGACCATCGCCATAGAACGATGTTGAAGTCGGTTTCGGATGCGGCCTTCGCAAAGCTTCGGATCAGGAGGGCCCGCAAAACCATCCTTCATGAGACTGCTGGCGAAATCCTGCGTCGGGACCTTGTGCCCTTCGTGCATCCTTCTGCGTCAACCTAGATCCGCCATCGTGTTTTCGGACATTCCACATTGCTAAAGCTCGGTTGCGTCGCGAGTGTCAAGAATCGACCCCAGATCGGCATTGTAGGATATCAGGACTGTCGGTTGCAGGCTGCCGACCCGGTTCGCCTCACGCAGAGCAATAGCCGGAGCGAGCGCAGTCGAGAGTGCTGGCGTTCCCTTGGCGTTGAACCGTCCGCCATAGAGTTCCGCGCCGCGTCCGGACAGAGGCTCACGAGCATAGATAGGATTCAGGGCGCGGCAGAGTTGCCCGTATAGCGCCCATTTCTCAGCGGCATCAGGCAAAGACACCTACATCGACCGCGTCAACATACTCCAAGACCTGCTGCGCTTTACCTTCATGCACGAGTTGCGTCACGGTCCGGCCATCAAAGCCGGACAAGGGCTCCGACCGATACCATGCATAGGCCAACAACTCCGAGCCAAAGCGCGGCTCTACCTTGTTGAGCACTTCGACCAGTTCGCGCAGGCGACGCTGCGTCTTGGCCGAGTTGCTGCGGTTGTGAAGCTGCAGGGCGTCCTTGCCAAGGCCTACTGTCATGGCCACATCTTCGGCCGAGGTGCGGAGCGCGGCGGCGATCTTTCGCGGTTCGAACTGTCCGCCTCCTGCGAAGTTCGTAATAGGCATGGCGTGGCTACAATCGGTTATTGTGACAGTATATGGCGTCATATCCGCTGATTTTTAAGCCGAAAGGGACGATCAACTCGTTTTCCAATGGGTTGTCTATGCCCTGGAAATGCACGACTCTTTGAGAAATGGGGGAGTGATTTCGGTGCATTGAGCACTGCGAGGGCAGTATCTTCGACGCCCCCGTTCCACCCTGAAGTGCGACACCACTGCAATTGTTTCGCGTCAAGCCCTCAAATGAGGCTGGAAAATTGCTCTGATCGGACCCAAATTGTTGTTTTCAGACCCGAAAACGGCCCGCTCCCGTCGAATTCAATCTAACGAGCGCCGCTTGATAGGCTACTTCTCGGTGAGCTTGAGTTCGATGCGGCGGTTCTGTGCCCGGGCCTCGGGCGTCGTCCCCGGGTTGGCCGGATGGTACTGGCCGAAGCCGGCCGCGGCCAGCCTGCCGGGCGGGAAGCCCAGCTCCCCGGTCATGAACCGCACCACCGACAGCGCCCGCGCCTGGCTGAGCTCCCAGTTGTCGCGGTAGGCCAGGCCCCGCCGCCGGAAGGGGACGTCGTCGGTGTGCCCGTCGATCCGGACCACCCAGTCGATCCCGGGCGGGATGCCCTCCGCCACGTCGCGCAGGATCCCCGCCACCCGCCCGACCTGCGCCCTGCCCTCGGGCGAGAGCTCCGCCTCGGCCGTCTCGAAGAGGACCTCGGAGGAGAACACGAACCGGTCCCCCTCGATCCTGACGCCCTCCCGGTCCTCCAGCACCTTGCGCAGCTCGCCGAAGAACTCGGACCGGTAGGCCTGCAGCTGCCGCGCCTCCTCCTCGAGCCGCCGGCGCTCGGCCTCCTCCATCTCCGCCCGGAGCCTCTGCTCCGTGGCCACCCTGGCCAGGGCGGCGTTCAGCCGCTGGCCGAGGGACTCGATCCGCACCCGCGACTCCGCGTCCCTCCCCTCGGAGACGTCGAGCATCGCCTGCAGCCGCCCGATCTCGTCCGACAGCCTCCCGACCTGCAGCCGGAGGGCCTCCGCCCTGCGCTGGCTCTCCACCGACAGCGCCCTCTCCCCGGCGAGGCGGCTCTCGGCGGCGGCGAGCAGGGCCGCCTGCCGCTCCCCCTCGTCGAGCGACCGCCCCAGCCGCGCCTCCAGATCGGCCCCGGCGGCCCGTGCCGCCGCCAGCAGGGTCAGCGCGCGCTCGGCCTCCTTCCGGCGCTCCTCGAGCGCCAGCGCCAGCGCCGACAGCTCGGCCTCCGACCCCGCCAGCCGCTCCCGGAGCGCCTGCGCGGCGGCGGCCTCGGCCAGCCGCGCGGCCTCCTCCCCGGTCAGCCTCGCCTCGGCGCCCTCCAGCCGCTCACGGAGCGCCAGCGCCGCGGCCTCCTCCGCCAGCCTCGCTGCCTCCTCCCCGGAGAGCCTGTCCTCGGTGTCCTCAAGCTGTTTTCTCAGAGCCTCCGCCGCCGCCTTCTGGACCAAACGTTCGGCTTCCCCTTCCGACAGCCTCTCCTCGGCGCCCTCCAGCCGCTCACGGAGCGCCAGCGCCGCGGCCTCCCCGGCCAGCCTCGCGGCCTCCTCCCCGGAGAGCCTGTCCTCGGTGTCCTCAAGCTGTTTTCTCAGAGCCTCCGCCGCCGCCTCCTGGACCAAACGTTCGGCTTCCCCTTCCGACAGCCTCTCCTCGGCGTCCTGCAGCCGCTCACGGAGCGCCAGCGCCGCGGCCTCCCCGGCCAGCCTCGCGGCCTCCTCCCCGGAGAGCCTGTCCTCGGTGTCCTCAAGCTGTTTCCTCAGAGCCTCCGCCGCTGCCTCCTGGACCAAACGTTCGGCCTCCTGCTCCGACAGCCTCGCCTCGGCGTCCTGCAGCCGCTCACGGAGCGCCAGCGCCGCGGCCTCCCCGGCCAGCCTCGCGGCCTCCTCCTCGGAGAGCCTGTCCTCGGTGTCCTCAAGCTGTTTCCTCAGAGCCTCTGCAGCGGTCATCTGAGCAAGCTGTTGGGCTTCCTGTTCCGATAGCATGGTCTGTGCGCTGTCCAGTTCCTCACGCAGGATCCGCGAAATGGCCATTTCCGCCAGTTTCGCCCGCTCCTCCTCGGAGAGTTTTATCTCCGTGTCCCCGAGCCGCTCCCGCAGAGCCGATGCCGCCGCATCCTGTTCCGACAATCTGGTCTCTGTGTTCTCTAGTTGTTCACGGAGCGCCCGAACGGTGGCCATTTCCGCCAGTTTCGCCCGCTCCTCCTCGGTAAGCCTTGACTCCACACTCTCGAGTTGTTCGCGAAGCGTCCGTACCTTTGCGACCTCGGCCAGTTTCGCGGTCTCCTGCTCGGAGAGCCTTCCCTCCGTGTTCTTTAGCTGTTCCCGGAGTGAGTCCGCTACAGCCGCCTGAGCGAGCCTCGCGGATTCCTCTTCGGTTAGCCGTTGCTCTGTATCTTCAAGCAACCCAAGCAACGCATTGGCTCTAGTGGCTTCCGACTGCCGCGCCTTTGTCTCCTCGTCGAGCAGTGCCTCAAGTAATGCGAATCCAGTTCGAAGCTCTTGCAAAGCCGCGCCTTCGGACAGTGCAAGTGCCTGTGCCGCGCTCAGTTCGGTTTCGAGCTCAGCAATTCTCGCCAATGCATTGGCGTTGGCAGCGCTCTCCAGCGCAAGTGTGGATTCGACCAACGCCAGATTTTCGTTCAGCGTTCGATTGGCACTGGTGGAGGTCTCGAGCTGAGCAAGCACCTGAGCAAGCGAGGTCTCACCTTCCTGCAACCTAGTGCGTAAATCCGCCACCAACGCGTCGAGTGCCTCGCGGCGAGCTGCTGCGAGACGGGCCGCCTCAACTCGCTCATCTATCTCCCTACGTGCATTTGCCAGTGCCAACCTCAACGCTTCGCCTTGAGTGACCAGTTCGGTGTTCTGGTCCCGTAGTGCCTCCAGATCGGTTCCCAATGCGACCTGCGCATCGCGTGCCTCGTCCCTCTGGGCCAACAGGGAAGCCACCTGCTGCTCGAAGGTCGCTATCTGTGTACTTTGGGCGTCAAGTTCGGTCTGGTGCTCCGTCACCTGTATTTGAAGAGATGCGATGAGTGCTTGCTGCGCCGCCTCGGTTGCTCGGGAGTCCTCCAAATCCCTGTTCAGGGAGCCAATCTCTCCCTGCAACTGAAACGCGCGCCGCTGCTCCTGTCCAAGCGCTCGCGCCAGCTGCGTGATCTCAACAGTAAGTAGGTCCAGTTCGCTATTCTGCCCGCTGATCGTCTCGCGGAGCACAAACTGCACGAACATGAAAATCGTCAGAACAAACATAAGGACCAGCAGGAGGCCAGTCATGGCATCGACAAAGCCTGGCCAGATGTTTCCCGGCAGGCGCCGTGTGGATCTGCGGGTAAGGGCCAAGTCGCGACCTTCCGCTAGTGATCGGCCAACTGGCGCACAGCTTTGGTAAGTGCCGAGATATCATTGCGCAGATCAGCGGTGGTTTCCTGCCGTCCAGTGGCCAACTCCTCAAGGATTCGCAACAACTGCACGTCAATCGAACGCATCCGCATCCTACTCTCGGCATCAAATCCGTCGACCGCTCCTTCCCTCTCTGCAAGGAGACGCAATAGCTCAGCCTGACCCTCGACAATCCTCTCCAGCGCCGCGACGCTTTGGTCATCCCTCAAATGCTGTGTCAGCAGATCCATCGAACTGGCCAATTCTGCGATCCGGCTGTCAGCCGCCATTCTGTCCTCAACAACCTGCTGAAAGGTTGCGCGCATATATGTCATCTGCTCGGCAATCTGGCTCAGTGCGGAAATCGATGTGTCCTGTGCCTCCTGCTCGCCGGCAGAGTCGCCATCTCCGAAAGATACCCCTAGACGCGTGATTGTGGAGAGCCACTCCTCAAGCTCTCGATAGAACCGGTTCTGTCCATGTCCTGCAAAGAGTTCCAGCAGTCCGACCACCAGAGAACCAGCGAGTCCCAGAAGCGAAGACGCGAATGCGACTCCCATGCCGCCAAGCTGTGCTTCCAGCCCGGAAATCAGATTGTTGAATACCGTGATGCCTTCCGCTCCCTCCTGGGGTGCGAGCGAGCGAATGGTGTCAACCACTGCCGGAACGGTAGTCGCAAGACCATAAAACGTACCCAGAAGTCCGAGAAAAACAAGAAGACTGACGATGTATCTGGTCAGGTCCCGCAATTCGTCGATCCGCGTGGCAACCGAATCCAGGATCGATCGCGCCGATGTAGGGCTGATCCGGATCTGCTGACCATGCGACTTCAGAAGTTGGGACAGTGGTGCCAGGAGACGGGGTGGCTTGGTAGACGTCGCGGCAGGGCGGCCTTCGGCGACGTGCACGATCCAGTCCACCGAAACTGCGATCATGATCACCTGCCAGAAACAGGCGAGAATCCCAATGACGAAGACAAGGAAAATGAAGCCGTTAAGCCATGGATTCGCCAAAAATACAGGTGCTACACGCGGATAGGCAATGTAACAACCGATGCCTGTAAGTACCAGGACAGTGCCCATCAGCAGGAACTGGCGGACAGGCTGTGTGAAGAAGGGCTCGGCCTCGCGCCCTGGCTGGTCCATATGGACTTCCGTTCTGATCTGTTGCTCTGTCTTTCGGCGGGTCCCAGCCATTCGGCGCATGCCCGCCTACGTGTCTTTTGGCCTATATCGTTACTTTGTCAACAACCGCACGCGATCCGCCAGCCAGATCAGTGCGTCATCCTTGATGCCCAATTCGGTCAGATGGGCTGCGGTATTGAAGAGATACTCCGTGTTGGGCCCTCGTCCGCCAGTTGCCCGAGCAATGATTCTGGCCTGTTGTTCCAGCGGCAAACGGCCGCAATACTGAACGTGATCCGTATCTACGACAAAGACGATTGCTCTCACATGTCGACCATCAACCAGTCCTACGGGAAGAAGTTGTTCCAGATAGGCCGAAGAGACCAATTCGCGCTCTCGTAAGCGTTGAAGGGTGTCGGCCTGTGCAACACCCGGTACCGAAAAGGCCAGACCGCAGCAATGCGATGTCTCATCAGGATCGAGCGCCAGAACCAGCCCAGGGTGATCCTGTGTTCCGCGATGGTGAATCGAACGCATGCAGAATCTGCGCGCATATCCAGGCAGCGTCGCCAGAACCCTCTCCTCATAGGGAAACCCCGGATTCCATATCAGGGAACCGTATCCAAAAACCCACATGTGATCGTTGTCCATTGTTCTGGTCCTTTTCCACCTCAGACTGTAGACACCAATCTTCGGGAAGGTTCAAAGGGAGGCCACATGCGCCTGCTGCTGATAGCGGTTGTCGCGGCTGCGACACTATGGGCCGGCTATTGGTGGCTCGGGTCGCGAGCAGTTGAGACAGGCATCCGCGGCTGGCTGGACGGGCGAGCGGATGTCGGTTGGGTCGCTAACCACGCGTCTATCAGAACCAGAGGCTTTCCAAACCGTTTTGACACCACAATCAACGATCTTCAAATCGCAGATCCTGCCAAAGGCGTTGCGTGGTCCGCGCCCCTTTTCCAGCTTCTGCGGCTCAGCTACCGTCCGAACCATGTCATCGCGGCTTGGCCCGGTGAGCAGATCATTACCACGCCCGAGGGGCAACTTACCATAAATGCGAGCCGAGCCCGCGCCAGCCTCGTTTTCAAACCCAGAGCGGATACGGAACTGGACTGTGCGACGGCAGTATTCGAAGACGTTCGTTTGGAGTCCTCTGCAGGTTGGGCTGCGGAGGCAGCGGAAAGCAGGTTCGCTGTCCACGCAGTGGAAAATATTGAGCACGCCGCAAAGCTCGGAATCGAGGCCGGGGAAATCCGGCTGGCGCACGGAGGGACAGACCGACTGGCGAGTGCGGGGGGACGGCCGGAGGCTCTTGCATCAATGAAGCTCGATGCGGTGCTGACATTCGACTCTGCCTGGAATAGAGGCAACTTCGAGAGTCGCCGACCGAATCTCACTGCTGTAGAGCTGAACCAGCTAAACGCCAGTTGGGGACAACTCGAACTCAGGGCAGACGGCAACCTGACAGTGGACACCGCAGGTCTTGCAAGCGGCTCCGTCAACCTGAAGGTGACGGACTGGCAGGAGATGCTGCTGGTCGCTGCTGCAGAAGGATGGCTATCGGATAGTCAGCTTAGCTTCCTGGAAACCGGAATGGGCTTTCTAGCCGCATTCTCCGGATCGTCCGGGATTCTCGAAGTGCCGCTCACGCTACGGCGCGGAAACGTCAACATCGGACCGATTCCGCTTGGCACGATTGGACCGCTGCGAATTCAATAGTCCTTAATGCAAAGATCCACTGCTGCCGGAAAAGTCAGACCATACGGGAAGTGAAGCAGCGCTTGCGATGATCGCACAGAGAGCTTCCCATACGACCCGAACGCGTAAATCCCGATCACGCCGAACCACCTCAGGTACCGCAAGCCCACCCATCTGAGGACGGTGCCCGAAGCCAGAATGTCGTGCTGACAAGAGTCAAAGGGGTTGGTTCCGCAGCCATGTTCGCCAGATGGTCTGGCTTCGGCTCTTTCGTGTTTGTCCTAATGCACACTCACTGGTGCTAAGTCGTTCTGCCTGGCGAGCAGGAAGGCGAGATTGCGGTCCCGTACCACTGCAAGCCGCTCGCCGCTGGAATTATGCACCGCAAAGACGGTCTTGGTCCCGCCGACTTGGTCCTGAACCTCCTGTGGCAGGTCCTTTGTCGCTACAGATCGAACGTAGACGATCCTGTTGTTGGTCTCTGATCCAAAATCGTATGAACGGTTCATCGTTGATCTCCCGCCGCCGATCGACTGATCTTGATCGTCTGCACGTCCATCTCCTGCTCGACCCGCTCAAGGTCAATGTGAAGAATGCCGTGTTCAAGCCAGGCGCCGGAGACCTCGACTCCTTCGGCAAGGGCAAAAGTGCGCTGAAACCGCCTGGCGGCGATTCCACGGTGGAGAAAAACCCGCTGTCCTTCATCGTCCGCATGTTCGCCGCGGACGACAAGCTGCCTGTCTTCGACAGTCACGCTCAGATCATCGTCGCTGAATCCGGCCACGGCCAATGTGATCCGGTAGGCGTTCGAGCCCTTCTGCTCGATGTTAAAGGGAGGGTAGCCATCACTATCGGATCGAGCCGTTCGCTCCATCAGCCTTTCAAGCCGGTCGAACCCCAGCCAATGGGGATGCGACCCCAGATCCAGCTTTGCCATTGACGCGTCCTTTCCAAAGCGGCGGTCATGTCAGCCCCACATGGGCAGCCAACTACTGGGATATGGGGTCACCTTCCGCCTTTAGCAACCAGACCCATAAGGATTTTGTTTTGTCCGGTATTCAGCTAGACTGCGGATACGGACCGCCTCTCCGGGACAGTCGCATGAACGATTTCCAAAGAATGGTGGACGAGATACGGCTTCGGCGTGAGCTGGAGACGCTGGAAAGGGAACATCGGGAGCTTGATGACGGGATCTGCGCACTGCAGAAGTCCGAATCACCGGATCCGTTGCGCCTGCAGCGCCTGAAGAGGCGCGGGTCCGAACTGAAAGGCAGGATCCTCCAGATCAAGGATCTGCTCACGCCCGACATCATTGCATAGGACGTCCCACCCACTGTAAGATGGATTGTTCTGGAGCTTGCGTGATCGACGTGGATATACAGGTTGGCATTGTCATGGGTAGTCAGTCTGACTGGCCTACCATGAAGGCGGCGGTCGAGCTTCTCGATGAGCTTGGTATCGTGCATGAGACTCGTATCGTTTCGGCGCACCGCACCCCCGAGCGCCTCTGGAGCTATGGAAATTCGGCTGTGAGTCGCGGCCTGAAGGTTATCATCGCCGGAGCTGGCGGAGCGGCACATCTGCCCGGAATGATGGCCTCAAAGACCCGCCTTCCGGTTATTGGGGTGCCGGTTCGAACCAGGGCGCTTGGTGGAGTGGATAGCCTGCATTCGATTGTGCAGATGCCACGCGGATGCCCTGTCGCGACCGTTGGAATCGGCAATGCGGCGAACGCGGCAATTCTGGCCGCACAGATACTGGCTCTGCAGGACCCTCATGTCGCGAAGCGGCTGGACGACTGGCGGGCCAGGTTGACAGCATCGGTTCCGGACCAACCAGTCGATGGCTGAACCGCTGGATCCCGGCAGCACCATCGGCATTCTCGGTGGCGGTCAACTTGGGCGCATGCTCTCGGTTGCCGCTGCACGTTTGGGATTCCGGTGCCATGTGTTCGACCCGGGAAATGAGCCGGCTGCCAGTCATGTCTCGCACCGCACCACGACGGCCGACTATGGTGATGAGGCAGCACTGGACAGGTTCGCGGCGAGTGTCGACCTGATCACTTTTGAGTTCGAAAACGTGCCGTCCGAGACGCTTGATCTGCTTGAGGGACGCTGCCCGATCCGTCCGGGTCGCCGGGCCCTGGCCGTCAGTCAGGACCGATTGAGCGAAAAGACTTTCCTGCGGGACCTCGGCCTCGCAACAGCTCCATTTGCACCGGTCAGTGCAGCTACCGATATGGATGAGGCGGTTAGACTGATCGGGTTACCCGCAATACTCAAGACCCGCCGTTTCGGCTATGACGGCAAAGGACAGAGTCAACTCCGCACTTCAGACTGCGCTTCCGCCGCACTGGCGAGTCTTGACGGCGTCCCGGCGATTCTCGAAGGTTGCGTGGATTTCAGCCGCGAGGTCAGCGTCATCGCCGCTCGCGGCCCCGACGGCCAGATCTCCTGTTTCGATCCCGGCGAAAACACCCATCGCGACGGTATCCTGCGTACCACCACGGTGCCAGCCTCACTCGGCTCAGCTGAACGTACGGAGGCTGTATTGCTCACTGGCCGGATCCTCAACGCTCTTGACTACGTGGGGGTCCTTGGCGTGGAGCTGTTCGTCACCGGCCAGGGTTTGGTCGTGAACGAAATCGCACCGCGTGTGCACAATTCAGGGCACTGGACGCAGAACGGCTGTCTCGTTGATCAATTCGAGCAGCATATTCGGGCGATCGCTGGCTGGCCACTTGGCGATGGACGCCGCCACAGTGATGTCTTCATGGAGAATCTGATTGGCAATGACATCGAACGTCTCCCGAATCTGCTTGAGGAGAACGGCCTTGCGATCCATCTGTATGGAAAGGCTGATGTACGTCCGGGCCGTAAGATGGGCCATGTGAACCGGATTATGGGCAATGCCTGAACCGCTGCACACGCTGGACTTGCCGTCAGTCTGGAATCGCGTCAATTCACGCCCGTCATGCCCCACTCACCACGCATTGCCGTCCGCGCACTGATCCTGAAGAACCAAAAACTGCTGCTGGTCAATGCCTATCCCGATGGTCAGTCCGACCTCTGGTGCGCCCCCGGCGGAGGAGTGGAAACACACCGGTCCCTGCCAGACAATCTTGTACGGGAGGTCCGCGAGGAAACCGGGCTGACCGTCACTGTCGGCTCTCCCGCGCTGGTCAATGAATTCCATGATCCAGAGCGTGGATTCCACCAGATTGACATATATTTCCGCTGCATCGCGACCGATCCGATGCCTAGGCAATGGATCGATCCCGAGGGCATTGTCACGGAGCGTCGGTTCTTCAGCCGGAACGAGTTGCACGATATCCGCTACAAGCCTGAGAGCCTGATGTCAGTTGCCTGGAATACCAGCGCGGGCATCGCTTACGACCCGCTTGAACTTCTTGTCCCGTAAGGACTGCCTGATGCTGTACTGCTCATGTCCAGGAACAGGATCCACGCATTCAATTCCAGCAGGACCAGTCGGCCGACCTGCCATGAGCGGGCCATGCTCCTTGCGTGCTGCGAATACAGCCATCTCCTCGTTTCCTTTCTGGTTCTGTAACTGCTCACCCCTTTCTGGGTGCGGACCGGGCATTGTGCAGTCTGGCCATGGCGGCGGCGTCCCCGGCCAGGGCGGTCTGGATGGCGACGGGTGGGTTGTATCCGAGGGCGGCCATCGGGCTGGGGTAGCTGGAGATCCGGCGCCATGCCCCGGCGTGGAGCTGTGTCCGGAAGCGGCCCGACACCTTGATCCTCACCCTGGCCATGCGGATTTTCCGCCCGCTGGCGTTGTCGGTGAAGCTGACGTCCGGGTCGGCCATGAAGCGCGGCCCGGACCCCCCGTGCCTCCCGCGCCTTCCCTTCGGGCGCGGCGGGATCTCCGGCAGCTCCCCGCCGCCCTGTGCAGGGATGGTCCGGCAACGCCTGCGCACGCTCCGGCGTTCGGCCTCGGGCAGGACCCTGGCGTCGCTTCGGCTGGCCCTGTGGCAGGCCCCGCGCAGCGGCCTTTTCATCAGGCGCGCCCGGCGGAAGCCGTTGGATTCCACGACGGACGTCAGCCCGCGCAGGAGATGGGAGCCGCAGGGCCGGTGCGTACACCGGTGGTGGGTGAGGTGACCCGCCCGGCGGTCGTGGACCGGCGTGCCGGTGTGGCGGGGGATGACGCCGATGTCCCCGGTCGCCCCGCATCCGCGCCTGCGGTGCGGGCGCTTCAGGGTCAGGGACCCGTCGGTGGGGACGTGGAGCCACCGCCTCCTGCCGTCGACCCGGAATCCGGTCCCGTCGGCGTGCAGGGCCGGGCGTCCCGGCAGCCGCGCGACGGCGGCCTCCTCCCACGGCCCGGGCGCGGTGCGCAGGCGGCGGATGTATCCCAGGCAGGTGGCCTCGGAGAGCATGGGGCCGGAGACCGCCTGGACCATGGCGACGGCCCGGGGCGGGGACAGCATGTGCGCGCCCGGCAGGTTGATGGTGAAGGCCTGGAGGCCGACGCCGTACTGGAGCGGGCCCGGCATGCCGTCGGGGAATCGCCCCCTGGTCCGGGCCCGGCGGTCCGGGCATTCCCTGGCCCCGGCCTCCACGCGGCGCCCGCCGACCTCGGGGACGATGCCGGACGGGACGCGGCGCTCCCGTCCGGCGGGGGCGACCCACGGGAGGTCGGCGCCGCAGGCATCGACGGCGACCGTCTCCCCGACGGTGGTCCCGCCCATGTCCGCGCCGGTCCGCAGGTTCGGTTCCGCGCCCCGGCCGCTGTCCCTTCCGGTGGCCGGGCGGTCCCGTCCCTCTCCGTCCGCCACGGAGGGATGCCGGAGCTGGCGTCGGTCCTGCGGGTCGTCCGTTCCAGCAGCACGGCCACCAGGACGCCGGGCGGCAGGAAAAGGGCCTTGACCGGCGCAGGGGTGTCCGCGCCCGCCCCGCCCTTCCGCCTGATCGCATCGAATTGGGCCCGGCAACCGTCCAGCCGCCCGCGCGGCGAGGCTGCGTTCACCGTCGGCACCGCTCCGCCTCCACCACCATGATCGCCGCCTCCGCCGTGATTCGCCCGGACGGATGGACAGTGCAGCGGGCAGCTCCATTATGCCAGGCCCAAGGATGGCCGACGGCGGACGGGCGCGGATGACGGGACAGGATGCCCGGCCCGAAAGCCGTCAGGCGGGACGGTCAGGGATGAAGGGGGGCGAGCAGTTACCTGGTTCTTTTAACATACGAGGCAGGTGGTTCCTTTCCCGAGAGTTTTATGTCCTGCCATCCAGGAGCTGTTTGCGCCGCCTTTCCGTTATGGATAGCGCTCTTCCATCTGGACACGCGCAGGGGACTGTCGCGTTCAGGCGACAGGTGAATGCGCGTTCGCCTGTTGCGATAGACGGCTGCCGACTGTATATCGCTCCCATGGCTGACAGATATGCCAGGAACGCAGTCGCGGTCTTCACGCTCAGGTATCATCTGGTCTGGTGCCCGAAGTACCGCCGGAAGGTGCTGACCGGCCGGATAGAAGCCCGGCTGAGGCAGCTCCTTGCCGAGGTTGCGGCCGAAAGGGGCATGACGTTCCACGCGATGGAGATCATGCCGGACCATGTTCACCTGTTCGTCGAGAGCGACCCGACGCTCTGCGTGGCGGAGATCGTCAACAGGCTGAAGGGCCGGTCGAGCAGGGTTCTCCGGCAGGAGTTCCCGGCATTGAGGTCCCGGCTTCCGACGCTGTGGTCGCGCAGCTACTACGCAGGCACCGTGGGGCACGTCAGCCAGACGACCGTCAAGCGGTACATAGAGAACCAGAAAGGCAGGTAGTTGATCAGGAGCTACAGGTACCGGCTCTATCCCGGCAGGGCGCAGGAAGCGGCCCTGACGGACATGCTCGGGAGCTTCCGCGACCTCTACAACGCGGCCCTCCAGCAGCGGACCGAGGCATGGAGGCGGCGGGGACGGACCCTGCGCTACGCTGATCAGGCGTCCGAGCTGAGGGCTGTCCGGGCCGCGGTTCCGGAACTGGCCGGCTACAGCTTCAGCGCCGAACAGCAGGTCCTGCGGCGGCTCGACAGGGCGTTTGCCGCCTTCTTCCGCCGCCTGGGGCGCGGCGGGAGGCCGGGCTTTCCCCGCTTCCGTGCGGTGTCGCGCTTCAACAGCGCCGGCTTCCGCGTCGGCGACGGGCTTGTCTGCAGGGCCGGGCGACTCCGGCTCGTCGGCATCCCGGGGACCGTCAGGGTCCGGTGGCATCGCGAGCTGCCCGCGAAGCCGGTCCACGCGATCATCGGCCGGTCTGACGGGAAATGGCACGTGACGCTCCAGTTCAGGGTCCGGGACCTGGTGATCCCGGGCCAGGGATGCCAGCGCCCGGATGTCGGCATCGACGTCGGCCTGTACAGCATCGTCGCGACCAGCGACGGACGCACCGTCGGGGCGCCGAAGCATGCGCGGAGGGCGCAGGCGAGGACGTGTCGGCTGCAGCGGGCGCTGTCGAGAAAGCGCAGGAACTCGAGGCGGCGCGACTTCCTGCACAGGCTTTCCCACGACCTGGCCCGCAGACATCGCGTGATCGCGATGGAGGACCTGAACATGGAGGCGCTGAAGCGCTCGTTCCTGGCCAGATCAATTCACGACGCCGCGTGGACGCAGTTGCGGGACATGCTGACCTACAAGGCTGCAAGCGCCGGTGGGTCCGTGGTCCTCGTCGACCCGCGCGGCACGTCGCAGCGATGCAGCGGATGCGGGCTGGCGCCGGACAGGCCGAGGACGCTCGCGGACCGGATGCACGAATGCGGCGGCTGCGGCCTCGTCATGGACCGCGACGTCAACGCCGCCCGCAACGTGCTGCTGCGCCTCAAGGGGCCGGGAACCGGCCTTCGGCCGCGAAGCGGGCGGGTTGCCGCGTAGCTTGGCCGAGAAGCCGTCGCCTTCAGGCGGCGGAGTGTTCACAGAGGGACCGTTTCAATGGCTCAACATTCACCGGGAGGACATTCCTTCGAAGGCATGAGACCCGCGCACTTCAGGTTTTCTTGGTTGAGTGAAGTGAGCGGCGGCCACAGAACCTCACGGGTGCCGTCGGCGCCTACATCGGCAACGACCTGTCACACAGGAATGTCGGCCGTGGTGTCAATGAGTTCGCCAAGGGAACGGCTCCAGATGAACGGGATGGTGGGCATCCGGTCAATGCTCAGGCGTGGACATGGGGGAACCCACCAAAAAATGAGCCCCAGGCATTTCCGGCGCGATGTCGGCGGGTTACCGACTCAATTCGACATCGGTGACGCAGCCGCCGTCATACAGGTGCAGGTTCGCGCGGCCAGGGTTGGAGCCGCACAGCTGCCCCATAGGCATCTGGAAACCCATAGCGGTCCGGATATCAGGGCGTGGGCATGAAGGCGGGTAAAGTCACTGTCAACGTTCCGCCGCTCAAGATACAGGGCATCAAGACGAAGGCTCTTCCGTATATCCGCGACAGCGTTGATTGGAATGGTTCCGGACGCTGGATCGAGCCATTTCTTGGTTCCGCTATCGTTCCAATCAACATCATGCCTGAGCGCGCCCTGCTGGGCGACACAAATCCCCACTTGGTCAGGTTCCATAAGGCGATACAGCGGGAGACTGTCACTGCCGCAACCGTCCGTGCGTTTCTGGAACAGGAAGGCGGGCATTTGCTGAACGACGGGCAGGTGCATTACTATCGGGTCCGTGAACGCTTCAACGAATACGGAGATCCGCACGATTTCCTGTTCCTGAACCGGGCGTGCTTCAACGGTTTGATGCGCTTCAATCGAAAGGGGGAATTCAACACTCCGTTCTGCCGGAAGCCAGAACGTTTCCGGCCAGCCTATGTGACCAGGATCTGCAATCAGGTTCAGCGGGCTGCTGACATTTTCTTGGGTAAGGATTGGGAGTTTGTCTGCGCGGACTGGTCCGATACGGTGAATGAGGTCCGCGATGGCGATTTCGTGTATTGCGACCCTCCATATGCCGGACGCTTCACGGACTATTACAGTTCATGGACCGATGACATGGCATCGCAGCTGGAAGACCGCCTGAAAGCCCTACCCTGTCCATTTCTCTATTCGATGTGGTCAGAGAACAGATTCAGGAAAAACCATCGCTTTCACCAGACGTTCTCGGAATATACGATCAGGACATTCCGCCACTT
This sequence comes from Paracoccaceae bacterium, assembly GCA_965203605.1. Classification (GTDB taxonomy): domain Bacteria; phylum Pseudomonadota; class Alphaproteobacteria; order Rhodobacterales; family Rhodobacteraceae; genus JAPOUP01. The sequence goes on from OZ241902.1 coordinate 3,219,214, forward strand.
CTACCATCTGGGGGCGACGGAAGACCTGCGGAATGGAATGACCGAAGCGTTGGTCGTAGGATGAAGAGCTTTATATCCACACACATATTTCCATTCGGCCGAACGTCCCGCTCAGCGCTCGCCGGTAACCGCACTTCTCCCAAACCGGAACGTGGTACCCATTCCAGCTCGGTACGAAAGCCATTTGAGTTGTTGAATTGTCGGATGTAAACAGAATTCGGAAAATGTTTACATCCGAAGGAAGGTACCTCATGCGCAGCTTCGAGCGCCTGCCTGTCGCGATCCAAACCGTTTACGCGGAATTGGCCGGACGCGCCTGGACCGGAAGTTTTCAGGAGATCATGCAGGCTGGTGGAACACCGCACAGGCGTACCGTCAAGGGACGTAACTACTGGTACTGGCATCCTGCGATGCGCAATGGCAAGCGGCCAACAGCCAGATATCTGGGACCTGACACGGACGAGATCCGGCGCAGGATAGAGAACAGGACTGAACTGGCCAATGCACGTAAGGACCGAATCAGCATGGTTCGGGCGTTGCGTGCGGGTGGGGTTCCCGGACCTGACGGTCTCAGCGGCAATGTACTGGCCGCCCTGTCTGAAGCCGGTGCCTTCCGACTGAGGGCCGTCGTTGTCGGATCCCTGGCCTTTCAATGCTACGCTCCGCTGCTGGGGTTCGTGGCGAACGGCGTCATCGCACGGACCGGTGATGTGGACATCGGTCAGTTCCCCTCGGTCTCGCTGGCCGTCGAGGACAGGATCGAGCCGGACCTACTGTCCGTTCTCAAAAGGGTTGATCCCGCATTCGAAGCCGTTCCATCGCCCTTCGACGGCCGCCGGACGCTCCGTTACGCCATCCGTGGCGGGCGCGAGGAAAGATTCGTCGTGGATGTGCTCGCCCCTATGCGCGGACCACCGCAGGATGCGCCGGTGCATCTGCCCGCCCTTGAAGGCGACGGCCGGCCGCTCCGGTTTCTTGACTTCCTGCTCTACGGGGAGATTGAGGCACTCGTTCTTCATGGACCAGGCATTCCGGTCAAGGTACCCGCCCCGGAACGGTTTGCGGTCCATAAGCTGCTTGTGGCGGACAGAAGACGAAAGGACCCGGCCGGCGTCGCAAAGGCACGGAAGGATCTGGAGCAGTCTGCCGTTCTCGTGCGCATCCTGGGCTCCGACCGTCCGCAGGAACTTCAGTACGCTTGGGATGAGCTGCTGGCGCGCGGGCCGTCCTGGCGCGCTTCGGCTAGGCGAAGCCGTGACCGTTTACCCGCCGACGCACAGGCACTGCTGCCGTTGCAGGACACGACGGAGAAAGGGAGTCCAGACGTCATGGTGAATTCGAAGGGCGGGGACAACGGCACGGCCCTCGGTTTCTGAAGGATTCGCTCGCCCGGATCCCAGGCCAGCAAGTCATCTTGGAAACGGCGCCTTCTGTGCCCCTTTGACGTCGAGCCCCAGCACTTCTGGAGACGGAAACTCACGACACAGGCAATGGAAGGCGGCCGGTTAGGCGGCGCTGCAGGTGGCCGGGGGTGGGATAGGTTACGGATTGCAGGAGACAGGGCTGGCAGCGGGGATAGGCCAGAAGTTTGGCCCGGCATACTCAATGGGCGTCTCACTGCGCATCACCTGCCAGAATCCATTCCGGATTCGATGGATGAAATCGCGATGGTGATCGTGCAGGGTTCGCCAAAGGGGACTGGAGGTGTTATGGCGGAAAGGACAGCCAAACGTCCGCGTTGGGTTAAGGGGCGCTGAGATGACCTTCTGTCAGCACTGTATCGGCAACTTCCATGGAAGCGACGAAGTCCCTTGCTCATGAACTGGACGTTGGATATCAACAGTTGAAATGGACACCACACGGCCTGCGGGAATAACCAGATGGGAATCAGTCAAACAGTCAGGATGGGAGTCGTCCTCGCCGTCGTGCTAGCTCTTGCCTCGTGCGGCGACCGGGAAGGAAGAAAGGGGCTCTTCGGCAAGCGTGACCGCGATAGCCAGGCCAGCGAGTCGACCAATGCCCCGCGTGCACGGGTGCCTGCCGCTGAAGAGGAAGATGGGGGGACGATTTGGGATCTGTTTGAGAACCGGGACGATCCAAACACCACACTCAGGGTCAACAAGTACATCTGGAATGCCTCGCTTGATGTACTGCATTTCCTCCCTGTCGAGGCCTCTGACCCGTTCTCCGGTCTCATCCTGACCGGATATGGAACGCCGCCAGGCGGCAGCCGGGCCTATCGCGCCACCGTTCATGTGCGTGACCCTGCGCTCGACGCCCGCTCGCTGACGGTCTCATTGCACACCCGCGATGGCCGCCCCGTTGCCCGCGAAACCGCCGTTGCGGTCGAAGACGCAATTCTGACGCGCGCCCGCATTCTGCGACTTCAGGACGAACGGCTCTAGCGCGCGGCCCAGGTCCGAGACCTCATTGTCGGACCTTAGGACGAGTTGCTCTGGACTCATACAGGAAGGCGACCAAATGTCCCGCTATTCCGCAAAGGACATTGAGGAGAAATGGCAGGATAGATGGGACAGGTCGAACGCCTTCCTTGCCCGTCGCGATCCCGCCAGACCCAAATACTACGTCCTGGAAATGTTCCCTTATCCTTCCGGACGCATCCATATGGGACACGTCAGAAACTACACCATGGGTGACGTCATCAGCCGCTACAAGATATCCCGTGGCTTCAGCGTTCTTCATCCAATGGGTTGGGATGCTTTCGGAATGCCAGCCGAGAATGCGGCGATGGAACAGGGCGGACACCCCAGGGAATGGACTTACGGCAACATCAACGACATGCGGGCGCAGATGAAGCCGCTGGGCCTCTCCATTGACTGGACACGTGAATTCGCCACCTGTGATCCCGAATATTACGGCCAGCAACAGTCACTGTTCATTGATTTTCTTGCCCGTGGTCTGGTTTACCGGAAGGCCGCCACCGTTAACTGGGATCCAGTGGATATGACCGTCCTGGCGAATGAGCAGGTGATTGACGGCAAAGGCTGGAGATCCGGTGCCCTGGTGGAACGGCGCGAACTTACGCAATGGTTCTTCAGGATCAGTAAGTTCTCGGAAGAGTTGCTCGGCGCTCTTGATCGGCTGGACGCATGGCCCGAAAAGGTCAAGCTGATGCAGCGAAACTGGATTGGGAAGTCCCGCGGGCTGCAACTCGCGTTTGACCTTGTCGAAGGGCCTGAGGGTCATGACGGGATCGAGGTTTACACCACCCGCCCGGACACCCTGATGGGTGCGACCTTCGTGGCCATTTCACCCGATCACGCCTTGGCGAGAGACCTTGAACAGCAGCACCCGAATATTGCCGCATTCAACGCGGAGTGCCGCCGCATAGGCACCTCGGAAGAGGATCTGGAACGGGCTGGGAAGAAGGGTTTCGATACTGGCCTGACGTGTCGGCACCCATTTAACCCTGATTGGAAAATCCCGGTCTATATCGCCAACTTCATTCTGATGGACTACGGCACTGGTGCCATCTTCGGCTGCCCGGCGCACGACCAACGCGACCTGGACTTCGCTCGGGCATACGGCCTCGAAGTGATCGATACCTTTGTCGCTGCGGAGCGCGGGACGCCGGTGGTGGATGAGGCGTTTGTTCCGCCCAAGACCGAGCGCGTGAAGTGGACGAAGGGTTTTGGTTGGCCAGAGGACGCCACCGGCGAGGAGGCGATCGACGCCGCCATCGCGGTCTGCGAACGCAAGGGTCTGGGCGAGGGGGTGGTGAAGTACCGACTGCGCGACTGGGGTCTGTCGCGCCAGAGATACTGGGGATGCCCAATTCCGGTCGTGCATTGCGGCAGCTGTGGCGTCGTGCCCGAACGCAAGGAAAACCTTCCTGTCAGATTGCCCGAAGACGTGACCTTCGACGTATCCGGCAATCCGCTTGACCGTCATCCTGATTGGCGCAACTGCGCCTGCCCGAGATGCGGCCAGCCCGCTCGGCGCGAGACAGACACGATGGATACCTTTGTGGACTCATCCTGGTATTACGCTCGCTTCACCGCTCCCCGGGCTGACGCCCCAACGGATGCGGATGATATCGGATATTGGATGAACGTCGATCAGTATATCGGCGGCATCGAACATGCGATCCTGCACCTGCTCTATTCCCGTTTTTTTGCCCGGGCGATGCATCATTGTGGCCATCTACCCGAATCTGCGATCGAGCCTTTCGACGCCCTCTTCACACAAGGCATGGTAACGCATCAAGCTTACTATAGGGACGAGAAAGTGGCCAGAACAATGGCAGAACCGGAAGCGACCCGGAGCGACGAGCCGGTTGGAGACGAAAGTGGATCGAGCTTCCGAAGGCTGTATTTCTTTCCTGAGGAAGTGGAACTGCGACCGGACGGAAACCATTACCGGAAGCCGAGGGACAGGGCTGTTTCGGCTGCTGGTGGCGAGGAAGCGACCCGCGACAGGGTCAATGTCCTTCCAGCCGTCAAGATGTCGAAATCGAAGAAAAACGTCGTGGATCCGGTCAGCATCATCGAATGTTACGGTGCGGATACCGCCCGTTGGTTTGTTCTCTCGGACAGCCCCCCGGAGCGGGATGTGGAATGGACTGCTGCGGGGGCGGAGGCCGCCCATCGGCACCTTGTCCGCGTTCATCGAATGGCAGCCGAACTCACGAATGACCCAATTCGTACAACCGAGGTCGACGAGGACCTCGCCCGTGTCACACACAGGACAATCCACGACGTGACCATGGGTATCGAGAGCTTTGGATTCAATACAGCAATCGCCAAGCTCTATGCGTTCACTGGCGTTATCGCGAAAGCGAAGCCGGGGACCGCGACCCGACATGAAGCCATCAGGACACTTGCCCATCTCATGTCTCCTTTCACACCCCACCTCTCGGAGGAGATATGGGAAATGCTGGGCGGGCAGGGCCTTCTGGTCAACGAACCGTGGCCGGAGGCCGACCCTGATATGCTGACCGAAAGTACGGTCACGCTGCCCATTCAAGTGAACGGCAAACGTCGGTCGGAAATCACGGTTGCCAGGGATCTTCAGACGGATGAGGTCGAGCGGCTTGTTCTTGCCGATCAGGCCGTGGTCAGAGCGCTGAACGGAGGTGCCCCGAGGAAACTTGTGGTTGTGCCAGGCCGTATCGTCAATGTCGTTGTATAGGAAAACTGAAGGCGGCGGTATGGCAGGGGTTCGCCGCCTGACCTCTGCCGCACCAGGGAAGTACCTGGCTGTGCTGGCTCTATGCTTCCTGGGTTTCTCTGCATGCAACTACACGCCGGCTTTCGCTCCCGGAGGGGTCGGCGATGGGCTCAAGGGTTCCATTGCAGTGAAGGAACCGAGCGACCGCAACGAATATACCTTCGCTACCCGACTCGAGGAGCGGCTGGGCCAACCGCAAAACGCACGTTATCGGCTCAATTACAGCATTGTTACGAGCACCAAAGGGGTCGGTCGCACACCCACACAGCAGATAACCCGCTTCAGTGTGACCGGAACAGCGGACTACCAGATATACGACACAGCCGACGGGCTAGCCGTGCATTCGGGAAAGGTAGAGAGCCTGACCGGATACTCGGCGACAGTTCCGCTGACCAGCGCCGGTGCCGCGACCCGTGATGCAAGCGATCGTTTGATGGTCATCCTGGCGGATCAGGTGGCTGTCCGCGTTCTCTCCAGCTATCGGGACTGGTCAGAGTGAAGCTCTCGGGAAGAAGGGCGGCCCAGCACCTCGCCAAGCCGGACCCGTCGGCTACCGGCACGTTGATCTATGGCCAGGATGCCATGCGCGTCGCCCTGAAGCGGCAGGAACACATAGCCGGAATCATTGGTCCGAAGGGTGAGGAGGAAATGCGTTTCGAACGCATCACCGCTGCCAGCGTGCGCAAGGACCCTGCATTGCTTCTGGATTTGGTCAAGGCGCAGGGGTTTTTCCCGGGTCCAAGGGCGGTTCTGGTTGAGGACGCCGGGGACGCAGCTGCGAGGAACATTCTCGCCGCACTCAGTGCCTGGAAGTCCGGAGATGCCCAGATTGTCGTGACTGCCGGTGCTCTTTCGACACGTTCCAGCCTTCGGAAAGCGTTCGAAGTCCACAAGACCGCCTTTGCTGTCGGGATTTACAATGATCCTCCAAGCCAGGACGAAATCGCGGATGAGCTGCGGCGGGCTGGATTGCAGGATGTTGACCGCTTGGCCATGTCGGCACTTGTAGCGCTCTCCCACCGAATTGATCCTGGAGACCTGCGGCAGACGGTTTCCAAGCTCGCTCTCTATAAGCTTGGGGACAACACACCTGCGACGGCGGCGGATGTCGAGGCCTGTGCACCGGTCACGGTGGAAGCCGAGATCGACGATCTTCTGAACGTTGTTGCCGAGGCACGTACGGAGGACATTGGGCCGGTTGTTCAGATGCTCTCGGGCCAGGGCGTCAAACCCGTCACCCTCTGCATTGGAGTCACGCGGCATTTCCGGGCCCTTCATTCCGCGTCCTGCGATTCCGGGGGAGTTGGTTCCGGGATGGCGAAGCTGCGCCCGCCGGTATTCGGTCCCCGCCGCGACCGCATGATTCGGCAGGCGCAGCGCTGGGGGCTTGGCCGATTGGAACGGGCCTTGGGAATGCTGACAGACACGGATCTTCAGCTCCGGTCCGCCAACCAGACAGCACCGCAGATGGCTGTGGTGGAGCGGACTTTGGTCCGCCTATCCATGCTTACGGCCGCACACCGGTAGTCCGTATTGTCAATTCCCGCAAATCCTGCCGTCGATTCCATGCTACGCAACCAAATTGAAGTCCTATTGGATGGGACGGCCGCGCCTCGACCGGTCGGACAGTGGCGAACGCAGCGACCAAAGGGAAAGACCCGTCACGTGACGCCTGGATGAGAAGCGCCACATGTTCCTGGTAAATCCTGATCACATCCATTTGCGGGCCTTACGTTCGCGAAATGGCTCTCATTGCGGACAACCGGAGTCGGTCGCGACCGAAGCCCAGGCACATGACATCGAGGCTATATGTCAATCAGTGGGCTTGAGATTGAGAGTGTTGGACTTCACGCACAAGACAAGCAAGCTCATACCACGGTTCGGGCTTCCAATGGCCGTTGCTTCCCGAAGTCTGCGTCACAACAAAGAGGGCCGTGGAGCCGATTTGATCTTTCTGGCGACCGTAATTGACCCTTCTGGTAGGAATGCTGAAATACTCCGATGCGGCCCTTTTGCCATTGAATGCCAGTATGCGAGGTGAACACTTGTAGATTTTCCTGCGAAAACCCTCGATGTCCGAGTCATGTTCCTTGAGGCTGGCATCAGTACCACGGTAGTGCTTTGCGAGGTCGGTAAGGCCAATGCCGAAGGTCAGCAACTGACGGAACGATGCAGGGTCCAACACATTCGGCGTGAGCCCGACATCGGAGAGTACTTTCCAAAATCGATTGCTCGGATGAGCGTAATACGCTCCTGCAGATGCGGAACGCTCACCGGCAGCCGTGCCGCAGATGACCAGTTTCAGGCCCGGTGCCAAGACATCAGGAAGGGCTTCTCTTGCTGGTCTAACCGAAATATGTATCCCCGAAACCTTCGGTATTCTCGTGTCAGGATGATAATCGGATACGCACCGAATGTCAAGTAAGCAAGACAGCGCGGCTGCTGGTGTTCGTTCGCGAAAAGGAAAGATCCCGCTCGCTACTGCAAGGGAGCTGAGTAATCGCCCTACTTCCATTTCGAAGCGCAGGACCGGCCATTTCCACAACGGATATACAAACCCGACTGAGAGTTGATGGTCAGCGGATTGACATGCTAGCGCTTGATTTCGTTTCAGGCAGAGTCCAGTCTATATCCATGACGATTCATGGTCCGAGTCCATCCAGGTTCCTGGCCGGCAATTCAGAACGGGTCAGCTTTGACAGGAAAGAACTCGGCGCGATCCTGTCTGTCTATGGCCGTATGGTTGCGGCTGGAGAGTGGCGCGATTACGGCATTTCAAGTCTTGGCGAGGTCGCCGTTTTCGCGGTTTTCCGCCGCACGGCTGAACTGCCAGCCTATCGGATCGAGAAGCGCCCCCGGCCCCGAAATCGCCAGGGGCTTTATTCTGTCATCGGTATGGATGGCAGGATTCTCAGGCGGGGTCACGATCTGAAGGCTGTGCTGCGTGTGCTGGAACGCAAATTGATTCGTGCGGTCCAATGACGGTCGGACTCTGGCGTGTAGGGCCGGTCGGCAGAGTTCAGTCTCGATCCAGGCGCTTGTGTGAGGTGACCGGACCGCCTCCCTGCGCCTCAATCCGCTGGATTGCCTTAGCCATAGGTTCATAGCTGACAGCCATGTGATGTGAGTTCGCATGCAGGAGCGTCTCACCGTCAACCGCGATTGCCACATGCCCGCGCCAGAACAGCAGGTCGCCACGTTCGGGATGTGTTCCTCGGGGAAGTTCGTGACCGATCTCGGCTTCCTGCAGGTCGCTGTCACCGGGGCACTTCAGTCCCGCCGCGGTCAGTGCGGCCTGCACCAGCCCCGAGCAATCGATTCCACGTGTGGTATTGCCGCCCCAAAGATAGGGCGTGCCAAAATGCAGCTGCGCGGCGTTCACGGGGTCGGAAAACCTCTTTCCGACTGGCCAGAGATGCCGCTCTGGCAGGAACTGGCCCTGATCCGTCTCCACGAATCCCGGCTGAAAGGAAACCACCGTCACCAGACAGCCGAAACCGAGCCAGCAAAGTTCGGGGGATCTGATATCGGGAGCGGAGTAACAATGCGACGCGGGTGTGGCGAGCCAGTGGGTGGGTTCTGGGCGTTCCGCCAGTGCGTGGTCTTCGATGTAGCCGACATAGCCATCCTTGCCGGCCTGCACGAAGGCCCAGCCGTTCAGGCTCTCGTAGACGGTTACGGACTCTCCCAGCTGAAGCTGGCGGAGTCTCGACCCTCCGGGCGCTTCCAGCAAATCGGCAATTGGAACCGTGACACGTTGGCCATTCCCATCGACGTAGCTCTTCGCATGGACTTGGCCGCGCAGGTTTAATGCCGCGACTCGGCCATTGCCGGGCGTTGTGCGACGGTCCATCTATATGTTCAGAAGTTTAGGCAGGGCAGCGAGCAGGGCCCGTGCGCCTTGGCCCGCACCCCCTACAGGCCGACCCGGCGCAGCCTTGTTCTGCCAGCCGTAGATGTCGAAATGCGCATAGCGGTTCGTCCTGGTGACGAACCGCCTGAGGAACAGCGCTGCAGTGATGGAACCGGCGAACGCTCCTGCAGGGGCGTTGTCGAGATCGGCGACATTCGGCTCGATCATGGTCTCATAGGGCTCGTGAAACGGCAGTTCCCACACCGGGTCCACAGCGGCTGCACCACCAGCGCGGATTGCCTCCGCTACCCTTGGATCCGTGGCGAAGAACGGAGCGATGTCCGGACCAACCGCGACCCGTGCGGTGCCTGTCAGGGTCGCCATCGAGACCATGAAGTCCTGTGGCTCCTCATCTGCCAGAGCCAGTGCGTCCGCGAGGACGAGACGCCCCTCCGCATCTGTATTGTTGATCTCCACGGTAAGACCTTTGCGGCTGGTCAGCACGTCTCCCTGACGCATCGAGTCTCCGCTTATGGTGTTCTCGACCGCTGGCACGAGAACCCTAAGCCTGAGTGGCATGTCCAGCGCCATGATCATTCGTGCAAGTCCAAGAACGGTGGCTGCGCCTGCCATGTCCTTTTTCATCAGCCCCATAGCTCTGGCAGGCTTGATGTTCAGCCCTCCGGTGTCGAAGCAGACACCCTTGCCGACCAGGACAAGCCCGGGACCGGACTGTCCCCAACGCATGTCGATGAGCCTGGGGGCGGTCGATGCCGCCCGTCCAACCGCATGGATCATCGGAAAATTCCGGCTCAACAGGTCATCGCCGGCGATCGTTTCAAGTTCAGCTCCGAACTCTCGGGCCAGATCCTCGATCGCCAGTTCCAGTTCCCTTGGTCCCATGTCGCTGGCGGGCGTGTTGACGAGATCCCGCGTCAGGGCTTCGCCCAAGGCGATGGCTTCGATCCGGTCCCTGTCGATGCCGTCTGGCGGTTTCAGACCTGCGCCCGGTGCCTTGACCTTCCGATAGCGTCCAAATCGGTAACGGGCAAGAAGCCAGCCGAGCGCCTGCTCGTCAGGATCAAGACCGTGGAGGTCACCCTTGATGTGGTAGACTCCGTCGGGCAGTTTTGGCTGGGCCCCCGCAATCACGAATCTGACGCGGGCACGCTGACTTTCGGTGCCAATTCCGACAAGAGCGGCAGAGGCGCTTCCATCAACGCCGGGGACCATTGCCACGCTTCCCAAGCTGCCCGTGAACCCAATTGCCTCGATCCAGGCCCGAACCCGGGCGGGCTGTCCCTTTGTCCAGCCATTTACCCCGTCACTTGGGATGATATGGACTGGTGTTGATGGGGCGTCGATTTCTGAAAACGTTACGGACACGAGTGGCTTTCCCTTGGTTAGAGACTCCGGGAGCGACAGTAGATCATGAAGCTCGATCATGGAATTCCCAAATGGTCCTGCCCGGTCTGCGGATTTAGGCTGAACCGCTATCTGCCCGAAGCGAATGGTGCGCGGAGGCTGAGGGTGTAAGTCATTTTTCTTGGTCAGTTCGCCCTGACTTTCGACCAGGAGCTTCCCGGCTGTTTCAGGCGCTGGCCTACGATCTGACGCCCCGCGCTTCCGACGGTGCCGTACCCGACCTGGATGCCCCGTCCGATGTGCCCGTCATGGCGCATGCGGTCGCGGTTGTTTCGGTAACATTCGATGCGCGCCGCCACGGTCGGACCCAGGTTGCGGTGCGGCTCGAAGCCGGCTACCTTGCCGACATCCGGAAGACCGTGGAGCGCATGCCAAGGGAGGCCGCGACGGCAGCATCGATCATTGAGAATTTTCCTGACGGTCATGTGAGGGATCGCATGAAGTCATACGATGTCCGTCCGGAATTCAGGCACCTGCTCGATGCCGCGCCCGAAACCGTTGTTGACATGATTGACGGAAAGGACAGTGCCTGACACTTGTCTGGATCGGCGGGAGGGAAAGACGACGATGACGGATCCGGAGGACCGACGGGTGGAGATCCTTCCTGAGGAGCATTCACTGGGTTTCAGAAGGCCGAATCCGAACGCCAAGGGATCGGCCTCAGGATGCCGTTTTTTCAGATTCGGTCCGGAAAGACCGGATATTTTATGATTTCAACGACTTGGCATCAGGTGAAAAGGATATGACTTTCGCGACAGTTATCGCAAATCGAGGAGGGTGTGGAGTCGAATTGCCCGCCATTTCGCCTAAGTCGCCGCTTGCGCTCACGGAGGAGCAGCCATGATTGATGCAAGACCACTTCCGCCTGACCTTGCGAAATCGTATCGCCACTGGAAGGCGAATGGGTTTGAAGCTCAAAGAAGACTGTACCGGAATCTTGTGGACGAAGGCCAGCATCCTTCAGCCATGATCGTCTCATGCTGTGATAGCCGTGTGCATGCAACTAGGGTATTTGATGCAGGGCCGGGCGAATTCTTCATACACCGCAACATTGCGAACATTGTGCCTCCCTACGGGTTGGATGGCATCTCATATGGAACCTCAGCTGCGGTTGAATACGCCGTTACAGTCCTGCGTGTCGCCCACATAATGGTCATGGGACACTCGAATTGTGGTGGGGTGCGCGGATGCCATGATATGTGTCGCGGCGATGCGCCGGAACTGGAGGAGCGATCCAGTCTGGTCGGTCGCTGGGTTGACCTGCTCCGCCCTGTCTACGATCAGGTGAGTGGCATCGAGGGTGATGGGAAGAGAATCCAGGCTTTCGAACGCGAGGCAGTCAAGTGGTCGCTTGGTAACCTAATGGCTTTTCCGTTCGTCAGGGCCGCTGTCGTAAAGGGAAGCCTGACACTGCACGGACTCTGGATCGATATCGCAACGGGCAGGCTGGAACAGTACGATGCCCGGACCGACGTATTCTCAGCGGTCTGAATTGTAGCGCTGTGGTTTAGTCATCTGTCTCGTTTAGCGACTAGGGCTCCCAGCGACCGGAGTCTCCGCGAGTTCAGCCGCAATATGTCTTTGGTCCGCCAGTCCGGGGGGGCCAAAAAATGTGTATCCTTGAATATGGCGATCAGGCATCGAATGCTTGATCGCAAATTGGAGAGCGGTGGTTCACGGTAGAATTACGCCCGAGTCCCGCTCTGTAGTTGCGGATCCAAAACTCCTTGGTATCTCAGGGCAACGACCACATTCAGTAAAGGCACAGAAATGCGGGTTCTCCGAAAGATCTTCACATTCATCATTGTCGTCGCGGCGATTCTTGCCGTGGTTGCGTATGTTCTGCCCCGTGAGGTAACCGTTGAACGTTCGTTGACCATCAACGCCACGCCTGAGGCCATATTCCCACACGTAAACTCCATGCAGGCGACCGAAGCCTGGTCACCTTGGTTGGAGCGGGACCCCAACGTGAAGCTCACCTACGAAGGTCCGGACTCCGGGGTGGGCAACAGGATGACCTGGGAAAGTGAACATCCACAGGTTGGGAGCGGCACGCAGGAGATCACTGCCTCCATTGAGAATTCACAGGTGCGGACGGCGCTTGACTTTGGAGCTATGGGAACGGCCCGGGCTCGGTTCGATCTGAAACCCGACGGAGCGGTGACCGAGTTGACATGGGGATTTGTGACAGACACGGGAATGAATCCGATCGCCCGCTGGATGGGACTGATGATGGACCGGTGGGTTGGGGCGGATTACGAGGCCGGATTGGCCCGGATCAAGGCACTCGTCGAAAGTGGCTCCTGACCGGACCGGCAGAACCGTCCCCCGCCTTTTGTGTTGGGCGGCTACAGGATCAGTGGTCCGGGGCGGAACTGGGTGGAAGCGTTGCCGATGGGCCTCCGCCCAAAGTCTCCGCTATCCTCCCTTGAGCACGTCCCGCCCAAGCAGTTCAGCGACCTGCACGGCATTCAGCGCCGCACCCTTGCGCAGGTTGTCGCTTACGCACCAGAGGTTCAGGCCATTCTCAATTGTCGAATCCTGTCGGATTCGCGAGATGAAGGTCGCGAATTCGCCAACGCATTCAACCGGCGTGACGTAGCCACCCTCCTCCCGCTTGTCGATGACCAGCAAACCGGGTGCGTTGCGTAGGATGTCCCGGGCCTCGTCCTCGTCGAGGAAGTCCTCGAACTCGATGTTGAGCGCCTCGGAATGACCGACAAAGACCGGCACCCGGACGCAGGTGGCGGTCAACCTGATAGAGGGATCGAGAATCTTCTTGGTCTCGGCGACCATCTTCCATTCCTCTTTTGTCGAGCCGTCCTCCATGAAGACGTCTATATGCGGGATGACGTTGAAGGCGATCCGCTTCTGGAACTTCCTGGGTTCCCTTTCCTGACCGGGAACATAGAGTCCCTTGGTCTGATCCCAGAGTTCGTCCATCCCTTCCTTGCCCGCACCTGACACTGACTGGTATGTCGACACGACAACCCGCCGGATTCTGGCCCGGTCGTGCAGCGGCTTGAGCGCCACGACCATCTGTGCAGTGGAACAGTTTGGATTCGCGATGATTCCCTTGCCCGAGCAGCCGTGGATGGCACCGGGATTGACCTCGGGTACGATCAGCGGAACAGCGGGATCCTGACGGTATAGCGAGCTGTTGTCGATCACAATGCAGCCTGCCCGGGCGGCGCGTGGTGCATATTTCCTGGTTGCGTCGGCACCGATGGCGAAGAGCGCGACATCCCAGCCGGAGAAGTCAAACGTGTCCAGATCCCCGGTTTTCACGGTTTGGTCTCCGAAACCGACTTCGGTGCCGAGAGAGCCGCGGGACGCAAGCGCGGCGATTTCCGACACGGGGAATTGCCGTTCGGAAAGTATGTTGAGCATTTCGCGGCCCACATTACCCGTGGCACCAGCGACTGCGACCCTGTAAGCCATGGCAGGACCCCTCTTTGCGGACGCAGCCTGATAGCGCAGGCTACGTGGTACGGAAAGAGTTTTCTGGGCATTATATGCTGGCTAGCCCCCGTTACTCGATAGCCCCACCACCGTTTCCAGCGGATTTCCGCCGGTTGCATGGTTTCGCCGCCAGATATTCCGGAATCGTGCTTAGCGGAATTCCGGTCGGTTCCGCAGCATCCACCTTCTTCCGCTGATACGACGGATCCACTGGCCTCACCATGTGCCTTCTGCCATGTCTTCGGTCCCGTTGCCTAGCATCTGGGTCCTGCGGCCATCGGCTTCGTTGGGCAGCGTTTGACTTCCTTCCTGTTCCTGACGAAGCTTCACCCGCAGCCACATCGGGACGGACCGACCATGCGCTTGATTTTCTTCGCCACTTTCATGCTGACGCTAGCCGCCTGTGGTGGGGGCGGCGGCCAACAAACTCCGGAACTGCTGGGGGATTCGCCGCCGACAACTCCAGCCGACCCGCCACGGAACGAACCGGTCCGACCAAGTCAACCGGAGACCCATATCGGCGCGAGCCTTCGGGAAGACAGCTCAAGCTGGTCCTCGCAGCTCAATCCCAAAGGTCTGCCGCCGCATGGTCGGGATGGGCTGCGGGTGGAATGGGCGAAAGGCCAAGTGGCGGATGTTCGCTTCGAGTTTGCCCCTTACCTGAGCGATATTCTCGAGCCTCGCTGGAGATTCGACAGAAGCGCCCGAAACCGCCTGTTTGCGGCTGAGCTGGTGTTGTGGAAACTGACAGCACAGGCCTACATGCAATGGACCCGTCATCTGGACTACGATCCCGGTGCCGTGCGGGTGGTGGTCGGCGACCCGAGAGTGGATCTAACTGGCCACTGCGGCGAAGTCGCATGCTATGAGCCAGAAAGCGACAGGGTGGTCCTTGTCTCCAGTTGGGTCAAGAAAAATTACTTTGGTCTCCATTCCGGATCCTTGACCTTGACCCACGCTGCTATCAGCGAGCTCTTTCATGTGCTGACCCACGAGGCGGGTCATCAGTTCCATTATGAGAATCACGACGGAACGACGAAAGGTTGTACTGGACCCGACGATCATTGCCATGCGCCCGATGGTTCGGGCAGCGTGATGAGTTATGACCGCAACCCCCGATCCAACGTCACGGCGGAGGATATCCATCGCATCCCGAACGCGACCTGGAACGGCAATGACGTCAGCCGCTACACGCTCTCGATGTCCGCCGATGCGCCCGCCTTGATCGACGGCTGGGGCGTCTGGATCGACCACCGTTTCAGGGTCAACGGTAACCGGCATGGCGGAAACCTGTCCATCACCGACGGGATCACCGGAACCGGATGGGTCCGCGGAATGCCGTCAACGGACGTTTCCCTCACGGGCACGGCCACATGGAGCGGTGAAGACAATTTCCTCGGTGTCGCTCTCGATCCGGACTACCTTGGGGCGGTGCTCCGGGCGGATGCGAACCTGCGCTACACGTTTGGCGACCGTCCGAACCTGAACCTGAGGGTCAGCGACTTCGAGGCCCATTATGGGGCCGATGGTGTCGCAGCATGGTATGACCGCAGCTTTACGGATGGGTGGGACTTCAGCTACAGCATGGACTGCACGTCCGGCGGCTGCTCGGGCGACGATGCCGAGGCGAAGTGGTATGCCGACGGCACGGGCGATCCCTCCGGCTGGGTGGGTGGCGTCGTGAACGACCGGAATAACGCCTATACGGGATCCTTCGTCGCGGAGAGGGACTGAACCCCATGGCCAAGGGGCCTGGCGGTCAGTAGTGCCGATGAAGGGACGGGCGGCCAGACCTCTTGGCCACACTTCGGAGCGGATGTGAGAACGTATCTACCCTTTTCTTGGCTAGGCGGAGAAAGGTTTTGGAATGGGATTGAAGCCGCTGCGTGGAATTAAGGTTCTTGATCTGACAAACGTTCTGGCTGGCCCGTTCTGCTGCCACCAGCTGGCTCATCTTGGTGCCGACGTGATCAAGATCGAGGCTCCCGAACGTGGTGATCTGGCCCGACAGCTTGGTGCTGACGCAGACCTGAATGCACGGCACATGGGCGTTTCATTCCTGGCGCAGAACGCGGGGAAGCGTTCGGTGACGCTCAACCTGAAGGCCAGGGAGGGCATCAAGCTGCTCAAACGTCTTGTACGGGGCGCCGATGTGCTTGTTGAGAATTTCCGTCCCGGAGTGATGGACCGGCTCGGTGCGGGATGGAATGATCTAAAGGTCGAGAATCCGGAACTGATCTACGCAGCGATATCAGGGTTCGGTCAGGATGGACCCTGGAGGACGAGGCCAGCCTACGACCAGATAATCCAAGGCGTCTCCGGAATGATGTCGGTCACAGGAACCAAGGAGTCCGGACCTCTGCGTGTGGGATACCCGATCGGCGATACCGTCGGTGGACTCACCGCTGCAATGGCCATCTGTGCGGCGCTCAACGGGCCGGAAAGGGGCGCGTTCATCGACGTGTCGATGCTGGCCGCGTCATTGGCGACAATGGGCTGGGTGGTTTCCAATCAGCTGATTGCTGGCGTTGAACCTGGAAGACACGGAAACGAAAACGTCACGTCAGCTCCTTCAGGCGCGTTTCAGGCCGCCGATGGGCTGATCAACATTGCGGCGAACAGGGACGGGCAATGGGAGCTGCTGGCAAGGTATCTGGGGAGGGAGGATCTGCTTGAACGCCCTGAATTCGCCACTCGCGAGGATCGAAAGGAGAACCGACACCAGCTTCGGGCCGAACTTGAGGCGGAATTGGTGCGGCACCCGGTGGAGCATTGGGTTGACGGTCTCAACGGTATCGGTGTGCCGGCGGGCGCAGTCTTGGAGGTCCCGGAGATTCTAGCGCACCCGGTAATGGACGCAAGCGGGACTCTTGGTAACTTCGAGAATGTTGACGGAGTCGGGCGGGACGTATCGGTCGTGCGGACCGGTATCAGGATCAACGGCGAACCGCTGTCGGTGAGTCTTCCTCCACCTGTCCTTGGTCAAGATACAGACACAGTCCTTTCCGGACTGGGGCTGTCAAAGGCGGAGATCGACCGACTTCGGGCCGATGGAGTGATCTAGCGCCTGTTTGTTTGGGGCGGGTTGGGACTTCGCCCGATTCATGGAGGAACTGCCGACGCGGCGAACGCAGACGGACCTTGTTCAAGCCAATTTGGACGAGGATGGTGTTCCGTTGCCGGTGCGGTTGATCGATCAGCCAGAATCCCCATTGTGTTCAGCAGGGCGGAACCGCATAGCCAAGGCACTTTTCGCATGTGGCCGGTTGCTGTTGGGGTTGTCGCGAGTCATAAGCGACATCAAGGGCAGGTTGACTGTATGTGCACCTGCTCGTTGAATGCCATTCAAATGATTGGGAGGAACCTTATGAAAGTATCGATTCGTGCGCTGGGTCTTGGCGCATTCCTGATAGGAGCCGCAGGTGCTGTTTCGGCTACCGAGTGTATCGCCCCCGCCAACCCAGGAGGTGGCTGGGATTTCACCTGTCGTCAGATCGGCAAGATCCTGCATGAGATCGGGGCCGTGGACAGTCCGGTCCAGGTGACCAACATGGCCGGCGGCGGCGGCGGGCTGGCCTATAGCCACGTGGTGAACGAACGCAATGATGATCCTGATCTGATCGTTGCCGCGTCTTCGGCCACCGCGACGCGCCTTGCACAGAATGCCTACGCCGGCATGACAGCCGATCAGGTGCGGTTCGTGGGCGCCATCGGTATCGATCCCGGCGTGATTGCCGTTGCCGCTGACAGTCCGTTCATGTCGCTCAAGGATCTCGTGGACGCTACCGTTGCCGACCCCGCTTCGGTTGCCTTCGCTGGCGGTTCCGCAACCGGTGGATTCGACCATCTCAAGCCTCTGATGATTCTCCGGGAGGGTGGGCTGACTGACATCACAACAGTCAAGTACATCGGTGTCGATGGTGGCGCGGACGCCATCACCCAGACGATCGGTGGCTTCACGCAGGCGATGACAGGTGATATCTCCGAGATCGTTGGTTTCCTGAAGTCGGGCGAAGTCCGTGCCCTTGCTGTTCTTACCGAGGAGCGTGTTCCGGGATTCGAGGACATTCCAACGGCTAGGGAGCAGGGCTATGATGTCGTTGCCGGTAACTGGCGGGGGCTCTATGTTCCGAAGGGCATCAGCGACGAGCGCTTCCAGGAATGGGCGGACAAGCTGGGTCAGGTTGCGGGTAGCGACCAGTGGATGGAAGCCATGGCGGCGAATGGTCTCGCGCCTTTCACCATGGTCGGCAATGACTTTCAGGGCTATATCGATGGCCTGATTGCCGACATCAACCAGATGTCAAAGGACATTGGGGTTATCCAGTAATGGTATCGGACCGGATTTTCGGTCTGGTCACAGTGATCGTGGCGCTCGGGTACGTCCTGAGCGCCACCGAGATTCAAACGAGCTTTCTATCCGATCCTGTTGGGCCACGGACGTTTCCCTACATGATCGGCGGCGTGATGGCCCTGTGCGGTCTTGCGGTGATGGTGCGACCTGACCCTGACCCTGAATGGCCAGGACTGCGCACCTTTGGCGCACTGCTGCTGACTGTCGCCGCATTGGTGGCCTATGCCTATCTCCTGAAGCCTTTGGGATTCCTGATTCCAACGGCGCTTGCGGCGGGGTTCCTGAGTTATCAGATGTCCCCGCGACCGGTTCAGGCCATCGCCACGGGCCTGGTTCTGTCGGTCGGACTGTTTCTCCTGTTCAAGTATGCGCTTGGGCTTGGCCTGTTCGCGGTTCCCAAAGCCTGGTTGGGGTAGGCCATGGAGGTCTTCGCAAATCTGGCGCTGGGATTCGGCATTGCCTTATCGCCCTATACGTTGATGCTGGCGGTGATCGGCTGTGTTCTTGGAACCATCATAGGTGCGCTGCCGGGACTTGGGCCGTCAAACGGTGTGGCGATCCTTATCCCAATAACCTTTACCCTTGGGCTCGATGCCACGAGTGCTCTTGTCTTGATGACGGCGGTGTATTTCGGCGCGATGTATGGAGGGCGAATCTCGTCGATCCTCCTCAACATTCCAGGGGATGAACCTGCGCTGATGACGACGTTGGATGGCTATCCGATGGCGAAGCAGGGCCGGGCCGGGGACGCGTTGGTACTGTCCGGCGTGGCATCATTCGTAGGTGCATTGCTGGCGACGATTGGATTGATGTTCCTGGCTCCCCTGTTGTCCCGGGTCGCGTATCAGTTCGGTCCCGCCGAGTACTTCGCGCTTTATCTTCTCGCATTCTGCACGCTTGGTGGTCTCGCGTCGAGCAATCAGGCAAAGGCGGCGATCGCCTCCTGCATTGGGCTGGGAATCGCCATGATCGGGCTTGACAACACATCGGGCATGCCGCGGCTCACGTTTGGACACCTGCATCTGATGGATGGCGTGGACTTTCTGGTTGCTATCGTCGGGCTGTTCGCCGTGGCTGAGGTCTTTTTCTTCATCGAGAGTCACGGCAGGAGCACATCAATTGGCGTGAAGCTGGAGCGGGTCACCGTTCCAGTTAGGGATATCGTCGCCAGCGGATGGACCATGCTTCGTGCGTCCGGGGTTGGGTTCATCGCCGGAGTGCTTCCGGGAGCAGGCGCATCATTGGGTTCGTTCCTGGCCTATATGAGCGAGAAGACCATTGCCGGTGAAAAAGGCGGCTTCGGAACAGGCGCACCACGCGGCGTCGCTGCACCAGAAGCCGGTAACAATGCCGCTGCAGGCGGAGCGCTGGTTCCAATGTTGACATTGGGAGTCCCGGGATCAGGTACCACCGCCGTATTGCTGGCACTGTTGCTTACATTGAACATAACGCCAGGACCTACTTTATTCACTGATCGCCCGGAAGTGGTCTGGGGATTGATCGCGTCCCTACTTATCGCGAACTTCGTGCTGCTTCTGCTGAATGTTCCCTTGGTGCGCATGTTTGTGCGCGTGCTGCAGGTTCCGCCCTGGGTATTGCTGCCGGGGGTCATGATGGTCTCCTTCGTGGGCATTTACTCGTTGTCCGGAAGTTATTTCGACCTGCTGTTGATGGTGGGGTTTGGCGTTCTTGGCTATCTGCTGAGAAAGCTGGGTGTGCCGACGGTGCCGATCATTCTTGGCATCCTGCTGGGTAACCATATGGAGGACAGCCTGCGCCGAGCGATGGTCCTGTCGGACGGTGACTGGACGTTCCTGTTCTCGTCGCCCATCGCAATCGGACTCTGGTTGGCCGCCATTGCCGGTTTCATTGCGCCAATGTTCCTGCGTCCGCTGCTACGTCGACCACGCGGCGACACGGGTTGATGGTCCGGGTCCTCATCCCTTCAGGTGCCCTTGGGCTTGGTTACGACCGGGCGGCGCTGGATCGGGGAATTGCAGCCGAACCCGACATAATCGCAATCGACGGTGGCTCCACCGATAGCGGGCCGTCCTATCTCGGGCGTGGTGTCAGCAAGTATTCGCGCGCAACGACGAAGTCGGAGTGGGCAGGTCTTGTCGAGGCGCGCGCTGTAGCCGACGTTCCGTTGGTGATCGGAACTGCTGGCACCTGTGGAGCCGACAGCGCTGTCGACTGGCTTGTTGGGATAACGGAAGAGATTCTTGCGGAAACAGGCCGGAGCGCGAAGGTTGCGGTGCTGAAGTCCGGCCTGAGCGCAGCGATTGTTCAGGAGGCGCTCAGATCCAGGCGGTTGGCGCCGCTTCATCCCGCGCCGGAAATCGACGAAGAAATCATTGGTTCCTGCGGAAACATCGTGGCTTTGGCGGGAGCTGAACAGATCAACGCGGCGCTGGATACCGGTGCGGACATTGTCATTGCCGGGCGAACCACCGATACGGCGACCATCGCGGCGCTGCCGCTGGCGCGGGGATGTCATCCGGGCGGTTCCTGGCACGGGGCCAAGATCGGGGAGTGCGGGGCGCTATGTGCGACCAATCCCCAGTCGGGCGTGATCCTGCTTGAATTTGACGACGAGGGATTCACCGTCTCGCCGCTCGCGGAAAACGCATGTGCCACTCCTCACACGGTTTCCGCTCACATGCTCTATGAGAATTCCGATCCATTCATTCTCCACGAGCCTGGAGGACACCTTGATGTAACCGATGCATGCTACAAATCGCTTGATGGCACGCACGTGCGGGTGACAGGGTCAAAATGGGTCCCCTCCGATGAGTATAGGGTGAAGTTGGAAGGCGCACGGCGGGTTGGGTATCAGTGCGTTCTGCTGACGCTGCTGCGGGACCGGCGCTACGTCGAAAATGCTGAAGCCTGGTGTTCTGGAATTCTCTCCCTGTGCAGGGCGCAGGTGGAAGAGCGGCTTGGAGTTCAACCAGGGGAGTATGACATCGAACTTAGGATCATTGGCAGGAATGCAACACTTGGGGCCTTGGAAAATCGGTTGAATGGCGCGGTGGAGCTGGGGGTGCTTGGGATCGTAACCGCCCCAACGTCGACCGCCGTTGAGGAAATCGGCAAGATGCTCAATCCCTATCTGTTGCACCACCCCCTTACCATTGGCGAGGAGCAGCCGACGTTCGCGTTTCCGTTTTCGCCAGCAGAAATCCAGCGTGGGGAAGTGTTTGAGTTCTGCCTGAACCATGTCATGACATTGGATGATCCGATGGACGCGTTCCGTCTGGAGGTCCGCGAAATTGGTTGAACTCGGTCAGATTGTCGAGAAGGTGCGAAGCAAGAATGCAGGTCCATTCTGGCTTACCATCGATATATTCTGTGGCCGGACCGAGATTTTCGAGCGCGTCAGTCAAGGAGTCTCGACAGAACGTCTGGCGAAACTGTTTGATATGGATCCCGTCGAGATGAAGCGGTTTGATATCCCATCGCTGAACGTTGTTAAATTCTCGCTGCCACGGCCTGTGGTACAGGGAACCGCCGCGGACCGGGACATGCACGGGGCATCATATGCGGCGCTTGTCGCTGAGTTGGGATTGAACTGAAACACGAAAGAAGGCCGAGCCGCTCGGGTGGATGCCTTTCGACCATTCTGCCCCTTCCGTTACGTTCAGGGGACTTCTTGGGTATGCGTTCGCCAATGCAGCTGACCGTCCCCTGTGACGGCTGTAGAAGCCTCACGGAAGGAGCCGCAGGATGGGAAAGGGAGCGATCCTGACAGCTGCGTCGCTTGCCGCCGAAATCCCGCCTTTCTTCGTACCCATCGACAGGGCCACGTACTTGAATCGGCCAGTTGAGAACAGCCAACGCGGCCACGGGGAGTTTCTGGAATTAGGGCTCATTCACTTCACAGAGCCTCTTGCACAATTACTGCGGTTCGGGCAGCCGCGGCAAGCCTTTCGGTTCCGCCAGGGTCGCGGCACCGGATCCGACGGGTGCCCGGGGCGTCTGCACGGGCCAGGGTGTGGCGGAATGCCGCAGTTGGTGGCCCGACGGGCGCCGTCCGCGCATGGCTGGCCGCGCCGTCCCCTCCGGGGCGGCGTCCGTGGCGGACGGATCTGCCGGAACGGACGGTGTCAGATGGTGAGCCGCATCAGCTGTTCCACCGTCAGGGCCAGCACGCCGAAGAACAGGTGGCAGGCCACCTTGGCGTGCCCACGGACGCGGACGTGCCGGGCACCGTAGGAGTCCTTCAGGGCCGAGTTCACCCGCTCGACGCTGGAGCGCTGCCGGTAACGGACGCGGTCGTGGCGTATGTGGCCCGCTTTCCGCTGCGCCAGCGCCTCTTTCCTGAGGCGCTCCTTCAGCGCCGCGTCGCGTCGCGGGTTGGTGTCGGTGATCGCCACGCGCCCCGTCAGGTAGGCGTGGAACCCGATCTCCAGCGAGTCGTAGGCCGCGTCCATGAGCTCGTAACAGTGGTCCACCCGCAGCGCCGTCATCCTCGAAAGAGGGATCGCGGCCTGGCTGTCGTGCAGCGACGCCGAGGTCAGGATGCAGCTGACGGGGACGTCCCCATCGGCCGCGTCGATATGCAGTTTGTACCCCCTCCAGCTCTCTTTGTACCCCTTGGCGTTGCGTTTCGTCCCGGTGTCGCAGGCTTTCGGCAACTCGGCGGCCATCTCCGCGGCGGTCATCCCGTCCCGCAGCTGCCGCTCCAGCCGGGTCGGCTCCCTCGGCACCTCCTCCCCCTTTTTCGGGCGTCCGCGCTTTCGCTTCGGCCGCTCCTGCGGCTTCGGCTTCGGCGCCGGCCTCTCCCGCCCGACGATCGCCGTGGAGTCCCTGGAGATGTGGCCCACGACCGAGCCGGCATACGCGGAGCGGACCAGCGCCTCGTGCATCCGCTCCGGCAGACGGGTCTCCGCGAACCAGGCGAAGGCGCGGGAGAACGTCGATTCACTGGGAACCTCCGACACGCGGGACCAGCCGCACAGGCGCCGCAGCGTCGGGTCGTACAGCAGCCGGTCGACCAGCACCACCGTGGTCGGCATGTCCCACACCGCCTTCGCGACGAAGGCCCGCGCCAGCGCCCTGCGGTCGGCGGGCGGGTTGCCGACGCCCCGGTGGCTGTAGTGGACGTGCCTTTCCACCTCCACCAGGTCCAGGACGGCGATGAACCTGCCGTGCCTCACGCCCAGCGGGCCGACCTCCCCGGCGAGGGACGGGAAAAGTTCCCCTTGAAACCGCTGCCAGGCATCTGATATGGATGATCGCAGGGACATGGAGCCGTCTCCCCGTATGTTGTGGCTGTAACACCCGCTCCATACCAGAGGGACGGCTCCATATCCAGGCCCCCGATCAGAAAAAAGCGCCCGTTTCCGAAAAAAAACCGCCTGATCGGGGAGTTCTGCAAGAGGCTCCACATTCAAATTAATTGTCCATATTCGCAATTTTTAGCAAAAACAGGCTATATAAATGGACATCATCCCATGCTCGTTGAATTTTCGGTCCAGAACCACAGATCCTTCCGAGACAGGCAGAGCCTCCTGATGACCGCATCGAACAGCGGAATTCGAAACGCTGTGGCTACAGGCAACATCGGTGCCCCACACGTTCTGCAACAGGCTTGCCTCTTTGGGGCGAATGGCTCCGGAAAGTCCGGACTTGTCGGGAGCATGAAGACGGTTTGCGACCTCGTCACGGGCTCGTTCAGGAACGAAAGAGCGCTCATCGAAGAATACGAGCCGCATGTCTTTCACTCCGGGTGGCGCAGCGCACCGACGGAATTCGAAGTGACCTTTCTGCACGACGACAGCCTGTTCCAATACGGCTTCGCCTACGACTCCGAACGAATCCGGGAGGAATGGCTTTTCGAACGCCCTTCCGACACGCGCAAGCAACGCCAGATTTTTACCCGCGAGTATGATTCCGAAAGGGACGCCTACCAGTGGGCGATGAGCGCGACCCACCTCAAGGGCGAGCGCCAAAGTTGGAAAGCGCAGACGCGCGATAACGCCCTCTTCGTCAGCACCGCTATACAGCTCAAGGCGGAGTCCCTGAAGCGCCCTTTCGACTGGCTCAGCAGAGGGCTGCGAACGATTCTGGATGTTGAATCAATCGGGCAGTATACGGCGAGCCGCCTTGAAGATGATCATTGGAAGGGTCGGGTGATGGCATTCCTCGCGAATGCTGACTTGCGGCTGGAAGATGTTGAAGCGCAAGAAAGGAGCGTTCCTGAAACAGGGCATTTCAGAAGCCAGCCCAGGAACCTGCAGGGCCAACTTAAGTCCACGCTTCCAGAAGGGGCGAAGACACTGGAAATATCCACCTATCGCAAGGACGAGACAGGGGCAGAAACACGTCTGGAATTCGATGACGAATCCAGAGGCACACGTGCTTTTTTCTGGCTCATAGGCCCGATCATCGACTCGCTTGATGGCGGCCATACGCTTGTCGTAGACGAGATCAACACACACCTGCACCCCCTCGCCTTCCGCTACATAACCCGCATGTTCCGCTGTCCCAAGACCAACCCGCACAAAGGCCAGATAATCTTCACCACCCATGACCCCACCGTCACGGAAGACGATTGCATCGGGCGTGATCAGATCTGGTTGGTCGAGAAGGGCGATGACCTTGCCTCCTGCCTAATTCCCTTCTCGGACTACAGAACACGTGATGGGCGGCCATTTCGAAAAGGCTATCTACAGGGACGGTATGGGGCGGTACCGCGCTTGGCAGGGTAGCGGACATGCAGCCTGCAACACATGCAGGTCGGGTTTGGGCCAACAACTGGCTTGATACTGCCGCGGAACCATATAGCTTCTGCAATATACCTCTACAGGTTCCACTTGCGGAACTCTGCTTTTCTCCGTTTCGGAGGCGCAGGAAAGTAGGCGGCATGCGGTAGAATCGCCGCCTCACTTCTTCTGGGATACCATCCTGATGGGCAATTGATCCGGTTGTGTCGAACTGACATTCGTCTGGATCGCCAATCCGGTTTCGGTGGTGCTGACGAGCTGTAAACTGCGGGTGCGACCATCAACGCAGATCAGCTGGACGCCCTTACCGTTCCGTCTTCGACCCAACCGTCAAACACTGCCAGGGCCGCGTCGGCAAACGCCTGATCGTTGATGTGGGCCGTCACTTCAGTCAGCGTTACGGGTGGGCGAATCGCGATCCGCATCTCATCGACGAACGCCGCCAGTGCCTCGGGGTCGTGCGCTGGTTTTCCGGGTCTGTCCCATTCCTCCAGGCCGCCGAGTGGAAGGAGCACATGCGTCGGTGTCGTGGTTTCCCCAAGTCTGGACCCGATCTCCCGTGCTGTCTCCCGTCGTTCCGGGGCGTTCAGGGCCGAGGACTTGATCAGCCGGTTGTGCTCATGGAATGGCCTGTCGGAAAAGCGCTCGGGGATGTCCTGCCAGCCTGCGAAGTCAATCAGGTCGATGCAGCCTGGTGCGATGATCTGCGGAATTCCCGCCCGGCCCGCACCCAGCAATCTGTCAGGGCCAGCGTTCACGATGGATCCTGCCATAAGGTTGCCAAGCTCGGGCAGCGCAAAATCCATTACGCACGCAAAGCCACCTTGTCCTGCGATGCGTTCGAACGCCATGCCGCCCATGCCAGTGGCGTGGAAAATCGCGGTCTCGAAGCCCCGTGTCTCCAGAGCTGGTTTGAGCGGTTTCATGTATGACAGGCACGACGAACCCAATGAAGTCATGCCGACAACCGGCCTGCGCCTGCATGGCCGCTCCACGGAACGGGCCGCTCCGACAACAGCTCCTGCCGCTTGGCTCAAAGATGTCCTGCATATCGAGTTCAAGCCGTATAACCCTCCCGCCCATAGCATCATCTGAATGTCGGGTGACAGTCGATTGGGAGGGATGAGGGGAGAGAACGACACAGTGGAAACGACACATTTGGGTATGCCGATCGGTAGAGCCTGACAGACATCGAGCGCCAGGTCGGTACCCATCGTTCCACCCAGTGCGATCAGTCCGTGTATCTCACCCCGTGTTTCCATGGCGACCGCAAGTGCGCTGGCCCCCCGGGCCATGATCTGCATTGCGGTGTTTTCATCGCCGCTGCTGGCCGCGATTTCAATGGAACTTCCGGCCGCGGCGGCAACTTCATGTTTGGTGATGTCGCATGGTTGGGACGGATCCCCAAGGACGCTGACATCCATGGTCCTCACTTTCCCGCCTTGGTCCTCAATTCGTCTGGCGAGATAGCCGAGTTCGTCGTCTTTGGTATCGAAGGTTCCGACCACCAGTATTGTTGTGTCGTCCATTCCGGTCTCCTGAGGTCAATCGCACGCACCGTTGCCCGTGGGATGCGGAGTGTCAAATCGTTGCCCGATCCCAATAATCCATGGACGTGCTGACCCAGACTTGCAGTTTTCGGACCATCATGCTTGAAGTCTTCCATCGAATCCCGTGTGACGGGTGAACCCAAAGGAGGAATGCATGAATTACTGGAACACGCTGCTCTCAGCAGCGACAGTCGCTGCTGTCGGTTCAGCCGCCTCTGCAATGGAGTGCGACACGATTACGCTTGGATCGGCGATCTCGCTCACCGGCAAATACGCCACAAATGGTGTGCATGCCCAGAACGGCTATGAATTCGCCATACAGAAGATCAGGGAAAATGGCGGAATCACGGTCGATGGCAAGTGTTACAATTTCGAGGTCATCTATTACGACGACGAGTCCAAGGGCGACCGGGGTGCGACGCTTGCGGAACGTCTGATCAATCAGGACGGCGTTCAGTATATGCTTGGACCATACAGTTCCGGCCTGACCAAGGCGATCGCTCCAGTGACCGAGAAGTACCAGATTCCGATGGTTGAGGCGGAAGGCGCTTCCCGTTCGCTGTTCAACAAGGGCTACAAGTACCTGTTCGCCGTGCTTTCGACCTCTGAGCAGTATCTGGCTTCCGCCATCACGCTAGCCGCCGAAAAGGCACAGGAGACCGGCAAGGATCCGTCAGAGGTCACAGTGGCGATCGCGGTCGAGAACGATCCGTTCTCGCTTGATATCCGTGCCGGAGTCATGGAGGACGCCGCGAAATATGGAATGCAGATCGTTGTGGACGAGAAGCTTCCGCGCGATCTGTCGGACATGACCGCTATCCTGACCAAGGTCAAACTTGTCAAACCCGATGTGTTGATCGTTTCCGGCCATTCCAAGGGAGCCGCAACCGCCGTGCGTCAGATCGGAGAGCAGAAGATCAGCGCTCCGATGATCGCTATCACGCACTGTGAGGCTGCCGATGTCACCGGGAACTTCGGGGATTTCGCGGAGAATGTTCTCTGCTCGACCCAATGGGCCGAGACGCTCACTTACGAAGATCCAATCTTTGGTTCCGCAGCGAATTACGATGCCGAATTCAAGGCAGCCTATCCGGAATACGCCGACAAGCAGGTTCCGTACCAGACCGCCCAGGCTTCCGCTGCCGTCTACGTGTTCAAGGATGCGTTCGAGCGCGCCGGCTCACTTGACAAGGAAGCGGTCCGCGACGCCGTCGCCGAGACTGATCTCGCGACCTTCTACGGTCAGATCAGGTTCTCCGAGGCAGGCAACAACATAGCGAAGCCAATGGTTCTGCGTCAGATCCAGAACGGTGAGTACAATGTGGTTGCGCCATCGGCATTTGCCAGCCACGAACTGGTGTGGCCGCGCCCGTGAACGCAGTCCCAGCCTGACCGCAACGCCGGGCGCACTGAAAGCTCCCGGCGTTGCGCCAGTGAATTCGGAGCGACCGGAAAGTCCCGGTCACGGCACGTGGTGAGGCACGCTCTGCATGGATCAGATTCTATTCAATATCGGGCTGCTGCTCGAATACCCTATCGTGAACCTGAAGATCATCATAGACGGCTTGATGATCGGGGCACTGTTCGCCCTCTCCGCGTACGGCCTCGCGCTCGTCTGGGGCGTAATGAACGTAAAGAATCTCGCGCAGGGTGATTTCGTGATCGCGGGTGGGTATACGTCCTGGTTCCTGGTCAAGACGGGCTGGCTACAGAGCCTCGGTCTGACTGACAATGCGGTGGCGCTCATCGGTGTGCCGGTAGCGCTTGTCGTAATGTCGGGAATAGGGTGGGTCTGCTACAAGTTGATCATCACCCGGGTGATCGAGCGTGACCTGTTCACCTCGCTACTTGCAACGTTTGGGCTTGCGATCATGATGGCTCAGATCATGAACCTGCTCTTCGGCTCTGACACACAGTCGCTGAAACTCGAATACGACACCCTCTATTTCGCTGATGGATTGATTGACGTGCCGATCGCCAAGCTCATTGGTGTCTGCATGGCGGCGGGTCTGGCGCTTGCGGTTGTCCTATTCATGAAGAACAGCCGAATGGGGCAGGCAATTCGGGCGACGGCGCAGGACAGTCGCGCGGCCCGCGTTTTGGGGATAGACACGGAGAAGGTGTATGCCTTTACGTTTTCGCTGAATGCGGCGATCTGCGGGGCGGCTGGGGCCATCATTGTCATGGTTTGGGTTATCCAACCGTTCTATGGAATTACCTATTCCATCCGTGCATTCGTCATCGTCACCGCCGCAGGGCTCGGCAATCTGCCGGGCGTAATCGCGGCCGGTCTCGGGATCGGCGCCGCTGAGCAGTATGGAAGCCATGTGTTCGGCATCGGCTATCAGCAGGCCATCGCCGTCCTCCTGTTGCTTCTTGTCCTTGTATGGAAGCTGGTGAGGCAGCGACGGCTGCGGCAGGTCCTGAAGTAAGGGGGCTTTGATGACCATGCGCAAATTCGGCGTCTACGGTGCGCTGCTGGCCTTAACTTTGGTTGCCCCGTTCCTGTTCCCTGCATTCAAGACTCAGTTGGCCACACTCTGGCTCATGATCATCGTCGCGCTCAGCTGGGACATGACGGGTGGTCAGATGGGTTACAACAGTCTCGGCAATATCTTCTTCTACGGCACGGGAATGTACGTCGCCGCGGTCATTACGATTGGAATTGTGTATGACGTTGGAGAGTATACCGCTGCGTCGGGTGGTGGAATCTACACGTGGACTTGGGGACAGTATTTTGCGGGACTTGTGATCGGAACGATTGGAGCGGGACTTTTCTGTGCGCTCAGCGCTGTCGTGGTCGGTTGGATCACCTTTGGCCTGCGCGGACCCTATTTCGCGATCGGTACGCTGGGGATCGCGATCGCGGCCGGTGAGCTTGTTTCGAACTGGGATTGGGTTGGTGGCGGGCAGGGGATCGCAATGCCGAACTATCCCGGCGACTTCGAACAGTTCAAGCTCCTGATCTACTACCTGTTCGCCGCGCTTGGCATCACATTGTTCGTCTTTGTGTCCTGGCTCTACTCGACCCGCTTCGGGGCCGCGATGAATGCCATCCGAGATGACGAGGAAAAAGCCGAGGCCATGGGCATCCATACCCTACGCTATAAGTTGATCGCTTGGGCGATGGCGGCGGTTTTCGTCGGAGCGGCCGGTGCGGTCTCGGCGTTCCAACTCATTCACTTCGAACCGTTGGAAACCGCCTACCAGACCATCAATCTTGGTATATTCATGGTTGTCTGCGTGCTTCTTGGCGGTAAGGGAACCCTCTGGGGTCTGGTTGTCGGTGCAGTCATGTTCCATGTGTTCAAGGAAACCACATGGAATTACTTCCTGGGCTGGCAATGGGTCGCTCTGGGCGCATTGATCGTTGTCGTGGTGGTGTATTTCCAGGATGGCTTGATGGGCTATCTTCGCCAAAAGCGGCCTGACTGGTTCGGTATCAAGGTGGATGCCGGGGAGGCCGCGCGATGACCGCGATAATCGAGGTGTCGGGAGTCTCGAAGTCCTTTGGGGGCGTCAAGGCCAATACGGACATTTCAATGTCAGTTGAGGAAGGCGCGATCACGGGGTTGATCGGGCCGAACGGATCCGGAAAGACGACATTGTTCAACTCCATTGTCGGTTACCATCCAATCGATTCAGGTTCGATCAGGTTTGAGGGCCAGGAGATCAGCAGGATGCTGGTCCCGGAAATCGCCCGTCTCGGATTGCTTCGCACGTTTCAGCAGACCCGCATTTACGGTGCGATGAACTGTGTTGAAAACATGTTGATCTCGCTTCCGCACCGCAAGCTTTCGATCTGGGATGCATTCAGGAAGAACTCGGCCGAGGACCGGGAGCGGGCCGAAAGGTTGCTTGAGTTTGTCGGCCTGTACCAGAAGCGACTGCTGCAAGCCGCTTCGCTCAGCTTTGGTCAGCAGAAGCTACTTGAGTTTGCAATGGCGCTGATGAACGAGCCGACAGTGCTCCTGCTCGATGAACCCACGGCGGGGATCAATCCCACGCTGATCAACGGGTTAATCGACCGTCTCAGGCTTGCGAACACTGAATTTGGCATCACCCTATTCATCATTGAACACAACATGCGCGTGATAATGAACATGGCGGACACGATCTATTGCCTTGCGCACGGCCAAATGCTGGCGAGTGGCAAGCCAGAGGAGATTCAGGATGATCAGCGGGTCATCGACGCCTATCTAGGTGCACATTGATGGCAAATGAACAGGAAAGCCGCGCCAGAGGATATCATGGTGGATCCGTCGATACGGTGATTTCGGTGGATGCGGTAACGCGTCAGGCGGCACAGCTTGCCCAGAAAATCGAACTTCCCGAAATTCTGGCGCTTGCGAACGACGATCCCTACATTCTCATCGAGAGCCTGTGCGCGGGCTATGGCCAGATGGAAATCCTGCATGGGCTGAATCTCGCGGTCGCCCGTCGGCAATCACTTTGCCTTATCGGGCCAAACGGCGCTGGAAAGTCGACTGTCCTGCACGCAATATTCGGATTCAACAACATTTTCTCTGGCTCGATCAAGGCGGGCGATGGTCCTGAAAAGCGTGACATAACCCATCTGAGTGCAACATCCAAGCTAAGGCAGGCAGGAATTGCGTATATCCTTCAGGACAAGTCGGTCTTCCCCGGCATGACCGTGGAGGAAAACCTCTGGATGGGCGGATTTCTGAAGAACAGTCCCAAGGAGGCCAAGGAGGCGGCCGAGCGGGTCTTCGCGAAATATCCCCGCCTTGCCGACCGCCGAAAGCACCAGGCAAAGGTGTTGTCGGGGGGCGAACGCCGTCTTCTTGAGATTTCCCGCGCGTTGGTGATGGATCCGGAGATTCTCTTGGTTGACGAACCGTCGATTGGCCTGGAGCCCCGCTTCATCGACATGGTTTTCGAGATATTGCATGATCTGCAGCACAGTGATGGCAAGACAATTGTCATGGTGGAGCAGAACGCCCGGAAGGGGCTTGAGTTCGCCGATCTGGGATACGTCCTGGTTTCGGGCGAGCTGGCGATCGTTGGCAAGGGCGATGAGTTGCTGGAGAATCCAGAGGTCGGTCGGCTTTTTCTGGGGGGTTAGGCTCCGTTCCTCCCGATTGCGCGCGAGACGACTGACTGATGGCGTGATTTTCTCCACTTCGGATTGGTGGCACATCCCCTTCGGCCGCAGACCTGCGGTCCGGGTCGCTTTACAATTGACGGCATTTGCCTGGGTTAGGCCACCGGATAGGTAGGCCGGAAGGCGGGGTCCGCGGCCCCCGGACACCGGCGATTCCGGCTCCGGAACGGCTGGAGTCCCGTCTGAGGGGAGCCTATCCGCATTCTCCGGGCAGCGCAAGGCCGCCGCCGGGGCGGGCCGCGTCAGGGAGGGCGGGCCCGACGGAACACCTCGGCGGGGGTCCGGTAGCCCAGCGCCCTGCGCGGTCGCGCGTCCGTGCGGTCCTGCACCGCCCTCACCTCCGCGTCGGTGACCGCCCGCAGGTCCGTCCCCTTCGGCAGGTACTGCCTCACCAGCCCGTTCGTGTGCCCGTTCAGGCCCCTTTCCCAGGAGTGCTGGGGGGTGGCGAAATGGAAGCCGGCCTTCAGCGCCTCCGCCACGCCGGCGTGGCCCGCGAACTCCCTGCCGTTGTCCGCCGTGACCGTGTGGACGGGGACGGCGGACGGCGGCGGCATCGCCAGCATCGCGGCGGAGACCTCGGCCGAGGTGCGCCGGCCAGCCCTCCGTGAATACGTGTATTCCGGGGCGCGGTCCACAAGGGAGACCACCGCCCCGCTGTGGCCTTTCCCGATGATCGTGTCCGCCTCCCGGTCGCCCACACGCTCCCTGCCCTCCACCTCCGCAGGCCTCTCCGGGATGTCCACCCGGCCCGGGATGTGGCCCCGACCGGAGTGCCTGCCACCCCCCGGTTCGGTTTTCTGCCGCGGCGGCGCAGCAGCGGGAACAGCCCGCCGCCCGCCTTCCGGTCGGCCTCGGATACCCGGATGTCCACTGGCGGCCCACCGCCCAGCCGCCCTCCAGCCGCAGCCGTCCCGCGATCCGCTCCGGGCTCCAGCCCTCCCCGGAAACCCCTCGACGCTCGCCCGGCGCTCCGCCGTCATCCTGCGGGGGACCCTGGACGCCCCGCCGCGGCGCGCCTCCGCTTTCCCCCGCCCCTCGCCGGGGCTGTATCCCGAATCCCCGCCGTTCCGGCGCAGCTCCCGCCAGACCGACGGGCGGTCACGGCCCGGACGGGCCGCGATCGCCCCGTTCGACAGCCCGCTTTCCTTCAGCGCGCCGATCAGGCATCCATCCCCATGGGTCAGGTGGCGATGGCCCTCGGGCATGGCGGTCTCCCTCCTCCCGACAAAGGGACTGTCGCCGCTTCCTGGCCGATCCGCAACATCATGCGGCAGCGGAACCGGTCAACACCGCCAATGGTGTTGCACTTCGGACTGGAATGGGGCGTTGCTAAAGCGACCCGTGCCTACGCCGCGGCGGAAGCTGGTCCGAAGCTCGTGGAACATTCCCGGCTGAAATCTGCGATTTCCTGTCAATATGGGACGTGACCGCTTTGCCGACGCTGAACATTTGCCAGTAAGACTCACGGTGGGACGAGCACACCACCCGGAAGGCCCAACGGATGCGGTGGTCCAGCCGCGAAGTTGGCATGCACCCCTCCGACCAAGCGCGATCCAATTTGTTGACATGGCGTCTGTGTCTCGAAGAGAATGCGGACCGGAATCGCGGGAACCAATTGAATGATATCTTCAGGCCAATCGATCGGTTGGATCGAAGACGGGACTGATCCGAACCCGCTTCTTGAGAAGTTCAAGAGCAAGAATTTGCGCATGTGGTTTGAGAATGGCCAGCGCGCTCCCCATAAGCCGCTCGTCCTGCTGCTGGCACTGGGCAAGCTGAGGCAGGGGAAGGATGGACTTCCGTTTCGTGAACTATGTCGTCGGCTACCCGAACTGGTCAGGCTGGTTCAGCCGGACCGAATAACCCAACCGAGACCGGAACAACCCTTCTGGAGGTTGAGGACAGACGGTATCTGGAAGGTCGACGCGACGGGGCATATCCGGGAAACCTCCAGCAAAGATGCATTCGCAAGCGACCTGCGGACACTCGACGCGACAGGCCGGTTTACGGAAGATGTTCGCGAAGTCCTGAAGTCGGACCCCCGGAACGTCGAGACTCTCGTGACCTGGCTTCTTCATGACAACTTCGCGACCCACCTTCACGAACAGATTCTCGAACAGGTGGGACTGGCTCCCTTGAGGCTTGTGGTCGACTACGGGAGACGGAAGCGCATAGCGAGCTTCCGGCTGGAGGTGCTGGAGACCTATGGCTTCCGGTGCTGCGTCTGTGGTTACGACCTTCGGGTCGATGGGGAATCCGCCGGACTCGAGGCCGCGCATATCTGGGCACATTATGCACACGGGCCGGACGAGGTGCCGAATGGCCTGTCGCTCTGCGCGATGCATCACAACACGTTCGACCGCGGCGCGTTCACCATCCGGGACGATGGGCGCACTATCAAGTGCAGCAAACTGCTTTCGGGTACGTCCCGCATGGAATGGCTGACCGATTTCCACGGGCGCAAGGTCACGGTTCCACCCAGTTTGCAGGACCGCCCGGCGGAGCACAACCTAGACTGGCATCGGAAGAACATATTCCGCAGGCCGGCATGAAGCTGGCATGGCTGGACAGAATCGGAGCGATCGCGCGTTTGGCGGGAGCGACCGGATTCCTGGAAGGTAAAGGGTGAAAGAAGAGAACTGATCGAGGAAGTATGTGGCCCGTCCCGCATCGAAGAGTGCTGGCACACCAACGGCATTGCCTGAAGGCGAACTGATAAAGATTGGATCACAGCATCACACGTGCCGATCCCTTCAGTTTCCGGAACTACATCCAAGACGCGATCGGTCCTGAACGTGGCAATGCATCGTCGCGGCCACCGGACACCTCGCCTGCAGAAGGTCGGAGGAACGAACCATGATTGGGGACCGTGTTTGCATGGCCTTCCAAAGACCCCGATCCAACAGACATACGTGCTTTTCCCCTACGTCCGTTCACCCGCGTGCCGCTTGGGGGAAGAGGGGTCCGCCCCTATAGGCGCTAACCTGTTTGCTCGCGGCATGTTTCGAGAGGCCACGATGGCCCAAACAGTGGTCTGCGAGTCGGTCTATCCGCGGATTCCGACGAACTTCCCCCCGCCCCTTTGCTGGTGATCCGGGTCAGCGGAAAGGGAGAGTCCAAGCCACTCAGTCCTCGTTCGAATGACAGGAAGTTTGCGCTTATGGGTCCGCTTCCTGCCAGCCATAAATCTCGGTCAGATTGCGGACATTGGCCTTACCCACCCGACGACGGGCCTTGACAAGCTCATGAGCTGACTGGCGACGCAGCCAGAACCCTGCGTTCGACCACCCTGCCCGTTCAAGGCGGATCGCCATTTCCGGAGAGATGCCTGCATGACCGTTGAGAACCCGCGACAGTGCGTGGCGGGCGACACCTGGCGCACGGGCCGTTTCGGTCACGCTCAGACCAAGCGGATCAAGGCAGTTCTCCCTGACGCTGCGTCCAGGATGGGGGAGATACATCATCGCCATTGTCATGCCTTCCCTCAGTGGTAATCGGTCAGGTCGACGTCTCGGACATCACCATTCTCGAAGCGGAACGTCATTCGCAAATTTCCGGAAACCGATATGCTCCAGAAGCCCTTGAGTTTGCCCTTCAGCGGGTAAGCTCATAGCCAGGCTGGCCGAAATCCTCGAATGGCGGGCGAATCACGCCGCCGCTGCATGTCAGGAAGATTGGCTCACACACTTCCCAACGCAGCAAGATTGACGAGCCTCGGCAAATCACTGTAGATTTTCCTTTCGGAGGGCTGATGGTGAGACCGACTGTCTACGACGTCGCGAATGAGGCCGGGGTCAGCCTGGCGACCGTCGACCGCGTCCTCAATGGTCGGTCTGGCGTCCGCGAACAGACGGCCCAACGCGTTCAGGCTGCAATCAGGAAACTCAGATTCGTGCGTGATACCTCTGCCGCCAATCTGGCACGACAGCGCGAGTATCGGTTTACCATCATGCTGCCAGAAGATTCAGGCCAGTTTATCGAAACATTGAGGGCCGCACTGCTGGAGGCCAGTAAGTCGCAACTTGCCGAAAGGGTTTCCATCAACATCGGATTGATTCCGCCCGATGACCCACATGCGATTGCTGAGGCACTCCGCTGTCTGCAGCTATCCAAGCCCGATGGTGTCGCAATTGTAGCACGGGAAACACCGCAGGTTCGCGACGCAGTAGCGCGACTTAAGGCTGACGGGATCGCTGTTGCCGCCCTGATGTCCGACTTGCCAAGCTCCGAGCGGGACTTCTTTGTGGGTGTCAATAGTGAACAGGCCGGCCGTACCGCAGCACTTTTGATGGGGCGCTTTGTGAAGGAATCCAAAGGAAAAGTGGTCGTCCTGACCAACTCCATGATTTCGCGCGACAGCATTGACCGCCGCCTGGGCTTTGACTCGGTCATGCTCAGTGAATTCCCCGGGCTCGAAGTTCTGCCCTCGATCGAAACCCATAACGATCCAGTCCGTGTAAACGCGATCATACGTCGTATCGCGACTTCGTACGTGGATCTGGTCGGCGTATATTCGATGGGGCCCGGCAACCGCTATCTTCTCGATGCGTTTCGTACATTCGGACGTTTGGATGACCTCGCCTATGTTGGTCATGAACTCACTCCGGAGACCCGCCACGCTTTGTTGGCCGGCGAGGTGGATGTGATCATCGCGCAGAATGTCGGTCATCTGGCGCGCAGTGCGCTGAGAGTCCTGCGGGCGAAGTGCGACGGGGTCGCAATCTTTGAGGCGCAGGAACGGATCCGTATCGATATCATTACCCGCGAAAACCTCCCGGAATAGTTGCTCACCGGTCCCCGACCTTGTTTTGGATTTTTGACGTACGTACATCAAAAAGGTGTTTACACGGGATGGGTACATCGCGTACCGTCAAGTTCTGCGCTTCCAGGTGTGGACATGCCGACGCGCAGACAGCGACATTTCGGAATTTCCGGTCTGGACAGAAGGAGACACCCGATGAAGTTGAAGACCCTAGCGGTGGCCTTGTCGGTCGCCACGACAGCTACGATGCAATCCACGACGGCTATGGCAGATGATCTGACTCTTTGCTGGGCGGCCTGGGATCCGGCGAATGCCCTGATCGAACTCTCGAAGGACTTCGAGGAGAAATCCGGCCACAACATGAGCTTCGAGTTTGTGCCTTGGCCGAACTTTGCGGATCGAATGCTCAACGAGTTGAATTCCGGTGGCCAGCTTTGCGACCTGATGATCGGCGACAGCCAATGGATCGGTTTGGGAGCCGAGGCAGGACATTACATCAAGCTCAACGACTTCTTTGATAGCCAAGGCATCACAATGGATGATTTCATCCAGGCCACGGTGACAGGGTATGCGGAATGGCCCAAGGGCACGCCGAACTACTGGGCATTGCCCGCATTCGGCGATGTTGTCGGCTGGACGTACCGCAAGGATTGGTTTGAGCGCCCGGAGTTGCAGTCCGCGTTCAAGGAGTCCTACGGTCGCGATCTCGATGTTCCGAACACCCTCGAGGAACTCAAGGATATCGCGGCGTTCTTCCAAGGCCGCGAGATTGACGGCACGACAGTCTATGGTGCTGCGATCTATACTGAGCGCGGATCCGAAGGCATCACCATGGGTGTGACCAATGCGCTTTACAATTACGGGTTTCTCTATGAGAATCCCGACAATCCCTATGAACTCGAAGGCTATGTGAATTCGCCAGAGGCCGTCGCTGGCCTTGAGTTCTACAAGGAACTTTACGACTGCTGCACGCCTCCGGGCTCATCGGATTGGTATATGTCCGAGAATATCGACGCCTATAAGTCGGGTCAGGTCGCACTCCAGATGAACTTCGCCTTCATCTGGCCTGGTGTGCATAATGATCCAAACGTTGGCGGCGATAGGTCAGGCTACTTCCCAAACCCCGCCGGTCCGGCAGGCCATTTCGCGCAGCTCGGTGGTCAGGGCATCTCGGTCGTGGCGTATTCGGATAGCCAGGATGCTGCGCTTGAGTATATTCAGTGGTTTGCGCAGCCTGAGATTCAAAAGAAGTGGTGGGGACTCGGCGGTTACTCGGCCCTGCGTGCCGTGGTGGAGGATCCTGGCTTCGCATCCAGCCAGCCCTATGCGCAGACCTTCCTCGACTCGATGGCGATCGTGAAGGACTTCTGGGCGGAACCGGCCTATGCATCCCTCCTCCTGCCAATGCAGGATCGGGTTCACAAGTACGTTGTGGCCGGTGAAGGTACTGCACAGGAGGCACTGGATGGTCTTGTCGAGGACTGGATCGAAGTCTTCGAGGACGAAGGCAAGCTCTAGGCACAGCTTTCGGAATTCGCCTATGGTGATGGGCAAGTGGTGATTGCAGGGGACCGCGGCAACTCTGCGGTCCCCACATCCTCTGCGAGGCGCGCATCCGGGAACGACAGACCATGTCCGACAAAGCGATGGATCGTTTGGCCAAGGCGACGCCGCCACATCTTGCCAGGCAGCTAAGGGGTTTCTCGGACCGCACGATGGCCTGGCTCTTTGTGAGTCCTACCATTGCGCTGTTGCTTGCCATCAACATATTCCCGCTGCTCTGGACGATTCAGCTCAGCTTCACGAACTATCGAGCCAACCGTCCCAATGCCGAAGTCAAATGGATCGGTCTCCGCAACTACGAACGGATACTGACCGATAGCGACATTTGGCTCACGATGCAGGCCACTGCGCATTTCCTCATCTGGACGATACTCCTCCAGGTGCTGATTGGATTCACTCTCGCCTGGCTGATCAACCGCAGGTTCCGCAGCAACGATCTATGGACAACGATCATCGTCCTGCCGATGATGCTGTCGCCGGCTGTGGTCGGCAACTTCTGGACCTTTCTGTACCAGCCCCAGATCGGTCTCTTCAACTACGCTGTCGCCTTCTTCACCGGGGTTGACCCAACAAGCTTTTCGATGATCGGCGATGTGGGACTTGCGCCCTGGGCGATCATCATCGTTGATACCTGGATGTGGACGCCGTTCGTCATGCTGATCTGCCTCGCGGGCTTACGTTCAATTCCAGACTACATCTATGAGGCGGCCGAGTGCGACCGGGCATCGAAGTGGCGCCAGTTCTGGACGATTACGTTGCCTATGGTGCTGCCATTCCTGATGCTGGCGGTTCTGTTCCGCGGTATCGAGAACGTCAAGATGTTCGATCTCGTCGTCCAGCTCACCGGCGGCGGTCCCGGCTCTGTCACGGAACTGACTTCGATCAACCTCAAGCGCGAGGCGTTCGAAAAGTGGCGCACCGGTTATTCTTCGGCCTATGCCATCATCCTTTTTGTAACGGTGTTCGGCCTTGCCTCGATCTATGTCAAGGCGCTCAACAAGGTCAAGGACAGATGAGCAGCTATTCCATCACCGAGCCATCAAGTCGGCAGAAATGGGCTGCGGGCGTTCTCGTCGTGATCTATGCGCTTGTGACCCTGATGCCGTTGTTGTGGATATTCACCACCGGTTTCAAGACGTCTTCGGATGCTATCGCCTATCCACCGGAGATCACCTTCAGTCCCAGCCTGGAAGGTTACGTCAATCTCTTCACAACCCAGACCAGGCAAACGGAAGGGTATCTTGCGGAGAATCCCCCGCAGACCTGGTACGAGGAGATCGTTTACGATAAGGGCATGGTGATCGCGGGGCCATCGCGCTTCGGCGAACGGTTCCTGAACTCCGTAGTCATCGGTTTCGGTTCGACTTTCCTATCTGTTTTCCTTGGCACACTCGCGGCCTACGCGTTCTCGCGCTACCGGGTGCCGCTGAAGGATGATCTGTTGTTCTTCATTCTGTCCACTCGCATGATGCCTCCTATCGCTGTTGCGATTCCGATCTTTCTCATGTTCCGCGAAGTCGGCCTGTCGGATACACATCTGGGCATGATACTGCTATACACAGCGGTGAATCTCTCGCTCTCAGTCTGGCTATTGAAGGGCTTTATTGATGAAATCCCGCGCGAGTATGAAGAGGCTGCCCTGATCGACGGCTATACGCGGTTCCAGGCATTCTACAAAGTCGTGCTGCCGCAAGCGGCGACCGGGATCGCGGCAACGGCCGTTTTCTGCCTGATCTTCGCCTGGAACGAGTACGCCTTTGCGGTGTTGCTGACCTCAGGTACGGCCCAGACAGCACCGCCGTTCATCCCGACCATAATCGGAGTCGCCGGTCAGGACTGGCCCGCCGTCGCCGCTGGGGCCACGCTGTTCCTACTGCCGGTTATGGCGTTCACCATCCTCCTCCGCAGGCACCTGCTTCGTGGCATCACCTTTGGAGCGGTGCGGAAATGAGCGGCTTCCTTGATGACCTCTTACGCCTCAGGCGCGGAGCATGGGAGATGGTCGCCTCGGTCGTTATCGCCATTGGTGTTGTCATGCTGATGCAGCCCTTCTTCCTGGTTGCGTTCACATACTCGTTTATCGTGACGCTGGTTGGCACGGTGATGTTCATCGTCGTAAGCCATTTCCGTGAGTGAGAACCCAGCCAGCAATGAACGCGTCAAAACC
This sequence comes from Paracoccaceae bacterium, assembly GCA_965203605.1. Classification (GTDB taxonomy): domain Bacteria; phylum Pseudomonadota; class Alphaproteobacteria; order Rhodobacterales; family Rhodobacteraceae; genus JAPOUP01. The sequence goes on from OZ241902.1 coordinate 3,259,393, forward strand.
CTTTGATTTGAAGAGGACATCCGTTGGCTCAGGTGACGCACACAAAGGCAAGGCATTTGTGGGGGTGCGTTACATTACCGACACTTCAAGCCGACACGAAGTCTGGTTGGCAGGCAGACTCGGGAGTCCGGTTACGGGAGCGGGGGCTCCAGCGATCAAGCCTGTCAAAGGAGGGCCGTTTGGCGGTCATCAGCCTATTCGCGCAATGACCGCTGCGGACGAGCTTGGAATCTCTGTCTTCCTCTGCCCGTTCAGGTCGATGCGACGTCATGTCGATATAGGATTGCAGTGCATCTGGACCCTCAGGCGGACCGTCGGGATCTACGGTCGGGCAGCCATCGACTTCATTTTTCATTTGAACTTCACGGGCGTCAATTCAAGCGACGAGGAGATGCTGCGCCTTGGCTGAGGTCCGTATCCAAAATCTGCGCAAGGAATTCGGCGACTTCGTTGCCGTGCAGTCCTCGTCATTTACGGTTGAGGATGGTGAGTTCTTTATGCTTCTGGGCCCTTCTGGCTGCGGCAAGACAACCACCCTTCGGATGATTGCCGGACTCGAGCTGCCGACTTCGGGGGAAATCTTCATCGATGGCCAGGAAGTTGGGCAGAAGCCTTCAAGAGATCGAGATATTGCGTTTGTCTTCCAAATGTTTGCGCTCTACCCCCACATGAACGTGCGGAAGAATATCAGCTATCCGCTCGCCAGCCAAGGTATGCGCCGCAACCAAATCAGGCGGAAGGTCGCCGAGGTCGCCGGCATCCTCGGAATCGAGGACATTCTTGAGTCGCCCGTCAGTGGGCTTTCCGGTGGCGACCGGCAACGTGTCGCACTGGGTCGAGCGATCGTGCGTAATCCGAAGTGCTTCTTGATGGACGAGCCACTCGGGGCGCTTGACGCGGAATTCCGCGAACATATGGCCGAAGAGTTGCGCAACCTACATGATCGTATGGCCGCCACGACTGTCTACGTCACTCACGATCAGCTCGAAGCCATGCAGATGGGTGACAAGATTGTGGTGATGAACCACGGCGTGATCGAGCAGTTCGGCACCCCTCAGGATATCTACGACAAGCCTGCCACAATGTTCGTCGCCGGCTTCATCGGTTCGCCATCCATGAATTTCCTGAAGTTCCACGGCAATGTCAAAGTGGGCGCGACGAGTGTCGAGATCGATGACCAGTCCTTTGGCGTGCCGAAACTGCGTGAGGGCTTTGTGGGTGAGTTGGCCTTCGGCGTCAGACCGGAGCACGTTCGCCTTTCTGAACACTCATCGTATCGTGCCGAGATCGTCACGAGTGAGTATCTTGGAACAACGCAGATCGTGACGCTTCAGTCCCGTTACGGCTATGTGAAGGCGCGTGTCGCTTCGGATCAGGTCATACGGGTTGGTGAAACAGTCGGTTTGGACTTCAATGCAGCGGCCGTAACGCTGTTCGACAACCGGTCAGGGTGCGCCATTCGCTCAGCGTTGAACGAAGGCGTACTGTCGCATGGCTGATTTCCTGCTCCGGAATGTGACCAAGACCTTTGGCGCCACGGTCGCGGTTGAGCGCCTGAACCTGACGATCGTCGACGGTGCCTTCGTCGTGCTATTGGGTCCCACGGGTGCGGGCAAGACCACGACATTGCGCCTGATCTCCGGACTCGAGCACCCGGACGACGGTGACATAGCAATCGACGGCCGCTCCGTTATCAACGACACGCCAGCGCAGCGCAACGTGGCGATGGTCTTCCAGCAGTACTCGCTGTACCCGCATATGAGCGTTCGCGAAAACCTGGCATTCCCGCTCAAGTCGCCGATCCTAAGGACGCCGGTGGACAAAATCGAGCGCCGCGTGCTTGAAGTTGCCGAAGTGCTCCACATTTCCGAGAAGCTTGACAACAGGGCGACGGCGCTTTCGGGCGGCGAGATGCAACGTGTCTCCATCGGTCGGGCGCTTGTCCGGGATCCCTCCATATTTCTCATGGACGAGCCGCTGAGTTCGCTGGATGCCAAACTGCGTGCGGAACTGCGCATTGAGCTCAAGCGGATCCATGCCAGTCTAGGCGCGACGCTTCTCTATGTCACCCATGACCAGATCGAGGCGATGACCATGGCCACAAGCGTCGGGGTGCTGGATCAGGGTCGCTTGGTTCAGTTCGGTGCGCCGCGCGAGATATACGAGGATCCAGTCAACCTCTATGTGGCTGGTCGACTGGGCATTCCACGCATCAATGTGTTGCCAGCCGAGTTCTTCGCCGGTGCGCCCGTGGGTGCGAAGACCATAGGCCTGAGGCCTGAACATGTCCGACAGGGAGAGGGCAGGCAGGCCCAGGTTTCGAGAATCGAGCATCTCGGCGATCAGACCCGGTTGCACCTCCGGCTTGAAAGCCACGACATTGTCACACTGACAGATGTTCACACCGATTTGGAGGCAGGGGATACCGTCCAGATCGAGCCATGCGGTGCGCTCTATTTCGATTCCGCAGGCAATCGCGTTCGTTGAGGAGAAACGAGATGAACCAGTTCATAAATTCCAGGGAAACGCTTGTCACGGAAGCCGTTGATGGGATGCTTCGGCATGCAGGTGGCAGGCTCGCACGTCTGGACGGTTATCCGCACATCAAGGTTGTCGTGCGCAATGACTGGGACCGCTCAAAGGTGGCGCTGGTATCCGGTGGTGGCTCCGGCCACGAACCCAGCCACGTTGGATTCGTCGGCCAGGGCATGTTGACAGCCGCCGTGTGCGGTGAAGTATTCGCCTCGCCGTCGGTCGACGCGGTGCTGGCTGGAATTCTCGCGGTCACCGGAAAGGCGGGATGCCTGTTGATCGTCAAGAACTATACCGGCGACCGCCTGAATTTCGGCTTGGCGGCCGAGCGGGCCCGTGCGTTCGGTCTCAGTGTCAAGATGGTCATCGTCGACGACGATATCGCGCTACCTGAGCTGCCGCAGGCGCGAGGTGTGGCCGGTACGCTCTTCGTGCACAAGATCGCTGGTGCTCTGGCTGACCAGGGTGCCGATCTTGAGACCGTGATGAAGGCAGCGAACAGGGCGATTGGAGGCGTTTCATCGATCGGCATGTCGCTCGATTCCTGTACGGTGCCGGGTAGCGTCAAGGACAGCCGAATTCCTGTGGGCAAGGCAGAGCTTGGCCTGGGCATTCACGGCGAACCCGGTGTGGAACAGGTTGACTTCTCAACCGCGGCCGCGGCCATAAAGATGGTCGCCAGTCGCCTGGCTTCGAAGTTGGCGCCGACGTTCCACGCTGCTCTGGTCAACAACCTCGGCAGTGCAACCCCCCTTGAGATGTCGGTTCTCGTGGAAGAACTCCTGAAGTCCCAGATTGGTGACCGCATCCGTTGGGTAATCGGACCGGCACCATTGATGACTTCACTCGATATGCGCGGCTTTTCGGTGTCGCTTCTGCCGGTTGCCAAGGCTGAAGAGGCGGCGCTCATGGCACCTGTCGTCTGCGAGGCTTGGCCGGGCTGCCACGCGGTCGGCGATATCAGGATTCTTCCACTGCCGGATGGCCTGACACCGATCGCACCGATGCCGTCTAGCCACACGGTGAATCGTTCGTTCATCGAGAGTTGCTGCTTGCTCTTCATCGATTCCGAGGATGATCTCAACGCGTTGGACCTCAAGGCAGGCGACGGCGACACCGGAAGCACATTGGCGACCGCGGCCCGTGCGCTGATCGATGCGCTGGACCGTTTGCCACAGGCCGACATCACCCAACTCCTTCGCGCAATCGGCCTTGAACTCAGCCAAACCATGGGCGGGTCTTCAGGAGTGTTGCTTGCGATTTTCTTCGCTGCGGCTGGAGATGCTTCGGCAAGCGGCGATGGCATGATCGACGCGCTGAAGGCCGCCCTAAATCGGGTGCAGGAGGTGGGCGGTGCCCGTCCGGGAGATCGTACAATGATCGACGCGCTCGCTCCCGCACTCGACAGCCTCAGCCAAGGATTCGCGGCTGCCGCCCGGGCCGCACGTCTGGGTGCTGACGCCACTGCGAAGATGGATCAGGCGCGGGCTGGCCGTGCGAGTTACATAGCTTCCGAGCACTTGCTCGGCCACAATGATCCGGGTGCAGAGGCCGTCGCACGATTGTTCGAGCATTTGGCGACCTGAGCGTCCGCAGTGTCGCAATTGGAAATGGAGAGTTTAAAAGAAAAGAATTCCTGACGGGAATTGCTGATAAGTCCCTATTTTTTCCACCTGTCACACTTTCCACCTTGGGTCGCACCATATCCCTTCCACCGAGTGTCGCCTTTCTCCGGCTTCAGGTGTCCGGGATACTCAGAAATCAGGCGAAACGGGGCTATCCCCGCATTCACACGGCGTCCGACGGCATTTCCGGCAGGCGGGCGGGCGCTGGTTCGTGATGTTTCTTTCCCGGATGTCCCTCCCCGTCAGCCCGTAAAGGAATGCGGAGTTGGGTGAGGCCCGACTGGCCGTCCCGGACAGGATTCCGACCATCCCTGCCCTGTCTTCTTCGGAAAGATCGTCAAACAGCGCATCGACCAGGCCGGGAATCCCCTCATCGGGTATTCTATCGCGGAACACCTGTCGCAGCGCATCCGTGATCCGTGCCCGTTCCCGTATCTCAAGGGTGGACGGGATACGCTGTGCGGACACGGTCTGGAGATAGTCATACGCGGTCGTCCTGTAGGATAGGGAGACCGCCTCCCCCAGAACATCGGTTGCTCCCGTTTCATAGAACTCGATCAGCCCGAGAATGTAGGGCGTCCGGTCGACCCCGATGAAGGTGAGCGGGGGCAGGCCAGCGCGCAGCAGCGGTTCGTTGGACAGGAGACGGCCCATTCGCTTGTTCCCATCCCCGAAAACCTGCAGATAGGATATTCCAGCAAGCAGAAGGAAAGACGCCTCGAACGGGTTCCCGACCTGTCTGGCCTTCGCCAGGAGGTCGCCGAGCGCGGAAGCGAGAAGGATGCGGTCGGATGAAGGTCGGTAACTGGTGGCCGAGATACGCACCTGACCCTGCCGTATCCTGCCCAGATCGGCGGGGTCCATGAGGTCCCGCATCATCAGGACATGGCGACGGCACACCGATTCCGTGTCGGGGAAAGTCTTCTCCAGCCCGTCAAGCATGTCTGAGATGGTTGCCTTGTGATTCAGGATCATAGCCGTCTCCAGCCGGTTCCGACCTGACGCTTCTTGGCCGTACTTGATCAGTATTTCGGTCGAGAGATGGTCATAGGTGTTCCCCTCCAGGTTCGATGAGGCCCAGGACAGATCGATCAGGAACCGTTCCGCGACCGCTTGGCTCCAGACCAGGGCGTCAGGACGCCGCCCGCCCGCCCGATCGACTGCCTCCTGCATCCGAACGGCCGACTCCTCCGGCAGCCATCGGGTCTCGTTCGGAACGTAGCGGCCAATCCGGTCAGGGTCATAGGGGATGGGGGTGCGATACCACGGATCCGTTGCCACGCGTCGGGCGTCCGGCGTGAGGGAGAACCGCGCACCGCGCGTCTCCCCCTCCTTGACGAGAAGGCCCCGTCCGATCAGGCCGCCCATGACACGGGACATCGTGGCCTGGCTGGGTGCCTTGGGCATGCAGGACATCACTTCGCGCTGGCTGACAGGATGGGGACTGCCCAGCAGCGCCTCAATGACGGCGCGTTCCCACGCACTCAGGTTCCGTATCTCAAGGATGGCATGCATGTGACCACAGATATATCCATGATTTATCCATGTAATGCTGGACCATGCCCTATGCAAGGTAAGTGAATGAATGGGATACATGAAAATGCTGGAATCACTGGAATTATTCAAGTGCGCCGATTCAAGAATGAATGACGGATAAATTCACAGGAGACATCAATATGTACTTCTGGACGGAAAAGGGCCGTTCCTGGCGTCCGTACCGGATCGCGTAACGCAGGACGCTGCTCGGGTCGAAAGGCGAGGGAACGGCTTCGAACCTGGAATTCACCGTCTTCAGCACCGCGGGCAGGTCCGGCTCCATCCGGTCCTCCACCGCGATGGAGATGGCGGGAAACTGTCCGATGTCCACATCGCCTGTTCGCGCCAACACGGCGGACGGACGGAAGCCGAGCATCGGGGGATAGCACTGGAAGGCGAGGGATCCCACAAGCACGGCGCGCAGACGAAAGGCACCCGCTTCGGCCAGCGCGGCCAGAACGTTCCCGCTCAGGGCGTCAGGGCCGGGCATCCTCGCGGCCCGGAGGGACCGGACCATGTCCGCGCGTTCCTTCCGCGCGTCCGCGATGCCTCCTCTCTCCTCGATTCGGCGTCGCAGGACAGGCGTGTCGGGGCCGAGATACCGTGCGGGTGGACGTGCGCCGTTCCGGGACGGGGACTGCCAGTACCAGTATTTCCGGCCCCTCACCGTTTTGATATGGGCCGAACCGTCCGCGTCCATGATCTCCCGGAAGCTGCCGGTCCAGGCCTTTTCGCCGTTATACTCAGGTTTAGGATTCGTGTATAACGCTTGTTGCGCATCGGCAGGCCGCGAGACGCAGGTCTTTCCTTTTCCTGAAGGAGAGACCCGACTTTCCTGTCGACTGGCGCGGGCAGGGGCGAGCGCGTCTCAAACCGCATGGAGAAGAGCCACGTTTTCGTCCGACAGGTCATCCGCGACCATGCGTTCGATGGGAATCCGGACCGATGGCGGTCGCCCCTGCAGGTCGATTGTCAGGTCGATATCGGAATGCGCCATGAAATTCCCTTTGGCGAGCGAGCCGAACAGGGTCGGCCTCACGCCCAGGGACTTCAGGTCGGCCTCCAGATGCGCCCACGCGGCCAGCGCCTGGGCCTGGCGGTCGGCCGTACGTCTGGCGATGATCATCTCCCCATGCGTCATGTTGGTCTCCATCCGCTTCCTCCGGGAATAGGACGGACGGCCTGAATGGTCAATTGTGGGAGCCTCTTGCGGAAGGTCCGTGAATTTTTTTTCGTGGACTTTCCGGCCTGGATCGGCCATCCCGCCGCCAGACAGGCAAAAGCCGGGCAGGAAAATGTCCAGGAACCCCTTCCGCAGGCATCTGTCGATGCCAGGTATGCTACAGGCGGTCCGCGCATGTCTCCACCGCATCCCCGATCCCATCAGCACGCGCGGCATCGGCCTTTCCGACTGCCTGATGTCGGGCCCCGCGGTGTTCTCGTTCAGGATGCCGTCGCTGCCGCAGTCCGGCCGGCAGGTCCGGGGCGGCGGTGATCCGGTGATGGCGCGGAACCTCCGCCCGCTGTCCGGCGTGGGGCGGGCGCCGTCGGACGCATGGATGCGCCAGCGGCTGGACGGGGCCGGCCCCCGGGACCTCCGCCGCCGCCTCACGGGCATCCACGCGGCGCTGCGGCGCGGAAAGGCACCGGGGGATGGACGGTGTCCGGCGGCCATCCGCTCATCTCCGTCGACGGCACCGGGTACCATTCCTCCCACAGTGTCAGCTGCCGCAACCGCTGCGTCAGGGAGCACCGCGACGGGACGGGGACATACCATCACCAGGCTCTCGGGGCCCCGGTCGTCCATCCCGACATCGGGGAGGTGCCGCCGCTGGCGCCGGAGCCGATCCGCAGGGAGGACGGCCCGGGGAGGAACGACTGCGGGCGGAACGCGGCGGGACGGCCCGTCGGGGACCCGCCCCGGGCGCACCCGCACATGAAGGCGACCGTCGCCGGGGACGGGCTGTCGTCCAACGGGCCGCACGGCAGGCTATCGAGGAAAAGGATCCTCGCTTCATGCCCGGGGGAGGCCCGGCGACCACGGACCGCTGCCGGCTGGTCCGGGGCCGGCGAACCCGGACAGACATGGGAGAGGCGCGACAGGAAGGCCGGCGCCGTCCAGCGGTCCGGGTGGGACCACGGGCTGCCGCCCGACGACGCGAACCTCCACCTGAAGGCCAGCATGCCCGGATGCGGGGAGACAGACAGGAAAGGCGAGGGAAAAAGGTTTCCGTGGGTCACCGACCTCCCGCCCGGACGGGACACGGTGATGCCCGTCATGCGGTGCGGCCGCCGCAGGTGGGCCACCGGGAACGGGACGTCCCGAACACCGGGGCAAGGGATCCATATAGGTTCGAACACAGTTTCGGCCATGGCCACAGCCATCTGGCGGACGTCCTCGCGACGCCCGCCATGCCCGCGTTCCTGACCGCCCGGGTGCAGCAGCACTGCTGCCCGCTGTCCGGCAGGGCGCGGCGGCGCCAGGGACGCAACCCCTGCCTGTGCAGCAGGCTGGGGGAGCTGGTCAGGACATTCGCGTTCCCCGACTGGCGGACACCCTGCCGGGCAATCGCCGGGCAGCCCGGCAGGGAGGACCACCCCGGCCTGATCCGCGCCGGTCGGTGGCCGCCCCGACCACGCCCGAACCACCACGATCCCGCCCTTCGCCGACACCCCGTTTTCTGACACCGGACAGCCGCCCGGCCATCAGACGTGCGCATCCGGAACGCCCGGCCGACGCGATGCCGCCGAACCGGTCGTCAGCGGGCCAGCGGATCGGCTAGCGGGAACTGCTGTCCGTCAAGGAGTGATGATGGACATTGACGGTCATTCAGTATAATCTGCCGTCACGCACATCATCCAGAGGGAATCGTTCTCATGACGGAATTTCGTAGGGAGGCCCTTGAGGATTTCGTCAACGCCACGGATGGTGCCCCTCCTCCCGTCTATATCGGCCGGGAGGATATCCTTTCCAGAATCGAGACCAAGGCCACTAACACTTGGAAAGGGCTGGGCGCTTCCGCACATGGCGTAGGCAAGGCCAGCACCATCGTACAGGGGGCTCCTGGCGCCGGAAAAAGCGTTTTCCTCGATAGGCTGAAGATCAGGTCCACAGATACCCGCGTCCATATACCCAACCAGTCGCGGGTCGTCGTGGTTTCCAGTGATGTTTTTCCGCAGGGGTTGCCCGACGTACTTGATCTTGTCGGTCTGGCTGGCGGATTGCCCGCGAAAAAATGGAGAAGGATGTCCTCGGATATTATGCTGGGCACGGATCTGAAAATCCTCAAGGCTGAAATCTCCAGATCATGGAAAGCTGCGGACAGTTCCCGTCCGGGCAATGCTCTAGAATTGGCAAATAAATTTCCAGCAACGGAATGGCAGGGACCCGTCATCCTCTGCATTGATGAGGCCCAGAACCTGCCTACGGAAAAAAACAGCATTCACGCAAAATTCCTTCATGCCATTCATGCTGGTCGTACGACCCTGCCTCTATCCCTGGTGCTGGGAGGGCTGAGCGACACGGCGGATGTGGTGGAAAGAATGGGTCTGACCCGTGTGGATGTCCGGGAGATCGGCATCCTGACGACGACCCCGGACCGGAACGGCTATACCGAGACCAAGGATCTCATGCTGCTGTTCTGCGATCATTTCGGTATCGAACGCAATGGCCAGATCGACAGGCTCATGGATCTGGCCGCGCCCTGCGAGGGCTGGCCCCGGCATCTGCATCATGCGCTACAGTCCATGGGACGCGAGGTGCTGCGGACCGAGGGGGATCTGGCCGCCGTCAACTGGCGGCGGATCCATCAGGAGGCCGTCGACAGTCGCCAGGAATATTACCGGATACAGCGGGATGGGATAATAAGGGACAGCCGTATTCTCGTGGCCCGGATCATGCGGGGATTCCGTGATGGCATGCTTGGCTCGGTCGTCATCGAACTGATTGAGCGCGCGGTTGAGGGTCGCCCAGGACTGCGGTTGCCTGAAAACATGTCCCCTGCCGGATTCCGCAGCCATCTGATCCATCGCGGTGTCCTGCACATGGACATGGACGATTGTTATCATTGTCCCATCCCCTCGTTCCGCAGCTTCCTTATCAAGGCCGGTGAACCGGATCCCGATTGCGGCCCTGAACCGATGGAACCAGACAGGGATATGGATTTCAGCCCCTGAGCCTGTCATCACCATTCAAACGAACTGGTATGTCCGTCATTCCGTTCAGGAAGCATGCGGCGAAGTTCATGGGGCAGCTTGCCGACCAAAGTCTCATCGAAACGAAGATGTGGAAGCCGTTCCTCAAGCATCCTTATCAGGACCATTTTTTGGATATTCCTACAGATTTTAGGTGTTTCAATTGCCCCACTTCCACTCCGAAGTGCAACACCGGCCATTCCCGCAGCGAGGGCGTAGCCCGAGCGGAGGGAATGGCAGGAAGGCGGGGTTTCCGGCCCGCCGGGCACCGCGGATCCGGCCCTCCGCCAGACGCCCCTCCACCTGCGCCCAGCGGTCGGGCGTCATCTTGCGGGGAACCCCGGACGCCGCGCTGCGGCGGGCCTTCACCCTGCCCTGCGCCTCCCCGGGGCTGTACCCCCCGCCGCCGTTCCGGCGGAGCTCCCGCCAGACCGACGTCCGGTCACGGCCCAGCCGGGCGGCGACGGCTCCGTCGGAAAGCCCGCTTTCCTTCAGCGCGCCGATCCGGCATCTTTCGTCCCGGGTCAGGTGGCGATGGCCATCGGGCATGGCGGTCTCCCTCTCTTCAGCAAAGGGACTGTCGCCGCTTTCTGGCCGATACGCAACATCATGCGCCCGGAAAACCGGCCACCACCGCCACTTGTGTTGCACTTCAGGGTGAAATGGGGGTATATAATCCCCTTTCGATACCCCATAATCCACAGGATGTTGCGACTCTATGCTTCCGATCGATCTTCACGGGCGAAAATCGACCGAAAGGCGTTCTTATGTCAGGAAATCAAGGCTCAAAAAACCCCAAGCGACTCATGTCAGCAAATTGGGCTAAACCCGACCCGTCCAGGCAATTCCGGGATGTGTTTTGGTTTGGAGACCTGACCAAAGCTAAAGGGGCCAATTCAGTGGTCAGGCCGGAATCACTCTGAATTCTGAAGCTAACGCGTCGTGATTGCAAATGGCGGCGGAGTTTTCTGGACTGCTGCTCGGCGCTGGTCTACGGTGCTTAGGAGTCATAAGAGTTGCATTGCCCGCCATAGCAATGAAAGGGCAGACTATGTCAAATGTTTCCCTTACCGGCCTGGCCAAGGATCTCATCGCTCGCGCCGACTCAGGTCGGCCCGTGCGAATCGGTCTGATCGGTTGCGGAGAGATGGGAACCGATATTGTTTCCCGTACCTGGATGATGCACGGAGTTGAGGTCTCCGCCATCTCGGAGCTCGACCCTGCCGAAGCCCACCGTGCCGTGGAAATCGCTTGGCGGTCCAAAAGCCACAGCATTGATGTTTCCGGTACTGTGGCATTGGAAGCGGCCGTCGAACGTGGACTGACCGCGGTGGCGGAAGACGTGAACGCGATTCTCGAATCAGACCTGATCGACGTGATTGTGGATGCAACCGGAGTTCCGGCCGTAGGGGCCGAGATCGGCTTGAAGGCCATGGAGCACGGCAAGCATCTGGTGATGATGAATGTCGAAGCTGACGTTACCATTGGCGCCTACCTTCGACGCGAGGCGGACCGCTTGGGAGTGGTCTATTCGCTTGGGGCAGGCGATGAGCCTTCGGCCTGCATGGAGTTGATCGAATTTGTCTCCGCGATGGGTCATCGCATCATCTGCGCTGGGAAAGGAAAGAACAATCCGCTGAACATCGACGCGACGCCAGACGGCTACATCACCGAAGCCAGAATGCGGAATATGAATCCACGCCTGCTTGTCGAATTTGTGGATGGCTCCAAGACAATGGTGGAAATGGCGGCGATTGCCAACGCCACCGGACTGATTCCGGATTGCGATGGAATGCATGGCCCAGTGGCCGGCCCGCACGAGCTTGCGAAGGTGTTGGTTCCCAAGCGGGATGGTGGCGTACTTTCGGATGTCGGTCGGGTTGACTTCTCGACTGGAAAGGGTGTGGCACCCGGCGTTTTTGTCGTCGTCGAAGCGGAGCATCCGCGAATTCTGGAGCGCCTGAGGGATCTCAAGATGGGAGACGGACCGTATTTCTCTTTCGTCCGCCCCTATCACCTGACCTCGCTTGAAGTGCCGCTGACATGCGCCCGTGCCGTACTCTACGGAAAGGCCGACATGGTTCCGATGTATGACCCTGTTGCGGAGGTCTGCGCCGTGGCCAAGCGGAATATTGAACCTGACGAGACGCTGGACCAGATCGGCGAATACACCTACCGCGCGTGGACCATGGAAGTGTCGCGGGCGCGCAGGGAACGGGCACATCCAGTCGGGCTGCTGACCGGCGGTGAAGTCATTCGGCCCATTCGCCGGGGCGAACTGATCACTTCAGACAATGTGTCGCTTCCGGACGACTCCCGGATTGTCGAACTCCGCAGACGGCAGGATCGGGTTCTCTACGGTGATGAAACAGGTGACACACGATAGACGTGTGCAGGATCGAGTACCTGTCGGCACTGAAGTTGCCATTGTCACGCCTTCCTTCACTCGGGTGGCCTGACTGTCCGAAACGGCCGGATTCCAGATTCCGGAGGGGAAGAGGACTGGATCTGAGGTCGTCTGGGCACCAGGTTTCCGAGCCATTCCACAGTCAGATCCACATCCTGCCAGAGGGCAAGCGGGTAGTAGGTCCAATCAGCGGCCGCGTATGCGGGGATCAAGCGCGTCACGGAGACCGTCGCCTATGTAATTGACGCTCAGTACCGTGACTGAAATCGCGAGACCTGGCCAGATCACGCGTTCGGGGTAAAGCGTCATCCTGTCAACGCTGTCGAAAAGCAACCTACCCCAGGTCGGGAAGTCCGGCGGAAAACCGAATCCAAGAAAACTGAGCGCGGACTCGGTGATGATCGCGCTGGCAATGCCAAGTGTCGCAGAGACCATGATGGGTGACAGCACATTCGGCAGGATATGCCGTTTGACGATACGATGCGACGGCGTTCCGATCGAACGTGCGGCAATCACGAATTCCCGCTCCTTCAGCGCCAGAACATCCCCGCGAACGATCCGTGCCGTTTGCATCCAGCTCGTGACACCGACCAGGCAGACCACCAGAATGAAAACACCGCCCTCCGGACCTAGAGCCGCAGCGAGAGGTTCCCGGAACAGCAGCACCGAAACAAGCAGGAGTGGAAGCAGCGGGAGCGCCAGAAAAAGGTCTGTAAAGCGCATCAGCGGACCATCGAGGCGTTTGAAGAAACCAGCCAACACGCCGATCAACGTCCCGAGCAGCAACGATAGCGCCATCGCCGCCAGACCGACGGAAATTGACACCTGTCCTCCTGCCAGCATCCGGGCCAGGTAGTCGCGTGCGATGTTGTCGGTGCCGAGAGGATGCTGCCAGCTTACCTTGGCGGACGAATCCCAAAGAGTGGTGTAGATTGGACGGGTGTCGCGCAGCTTGATCATTTCCACAACCGGTGGAACGAACTGTGCGTCCTTAGACCAAAAAAGGGGTCCGACGAATACAGATAGCACAATCGTCGCGAACACCACTGCGCCGAGCAAGGCACCACGATGTTTCCGGAACTGATCCCAAACATCCAGCCATTGGTTTCGATGGTCCGAGCTGTGAACCACTGGATCAGGGCCCGGCGCGGAGCTTACTCTTTCTTCATTCATAGCGGATCCTCGGATCCAGGATTCCGTAGAGAATGTCGGCGATCAAATTGAATAGCACGATCAGTACCGCGAATATGAAGGTTAGGGTCTGGACAGTGGGAATGTCGTTGGCCTCGATGGCCCCGATGAGCATCTGACCAATCCCGTTAACCTTGAACACCTGTTCTGTGATGATCGCTCCGCCGAAAATCTGCGGTATGCCAAGAGCGATAACCGTGACGACGGGAATCATGGAGTTGCGAAGTACATGGACAAGCACGACAGTGTTTTCCGTCAGCCCTTTCGCACGTGCCGTTCGAACATAATCCAGGTTAAGGTTGTCTAGCATCGAGGCCCGCATGAACCTGCTGATCTGGCTTGTGATCTGCAGCGCCAGAACCATGACTGGCATGACCATCTGGCGAAGTTGATAGAGAAAACTGTCCCAGTCCTCTACTCTATGGGTAGTGTCGTAGATTGAAGGAAACCAGTTGAGCTGGACGGAAAATATAACAATGACCAGGACACCGGAAAAGAAAGGTGGCACCGAAAATCCGACCATAGTGACGAATGTTCCCGCGTTGTCAAACCAGCTGTATTGACGGTACGCGGAATAGACACCGACCGGAACCGCGATGACAATGGCGACTGCGTATGCTGTGCCAACCACCCAGAGAGTTTGTGGAATGCGCTGAAGAACGATGTCCATAACCGGTGAACGGAACTGCCAGCTTAGAATGCGGGGGTCGCAGGAGCCCAGATTCCCTGAACCGCATGAGACATAGAGATTTGTGTCGGGTAGAACCCCGGCAAGCCCGCTTGAGGTCGTCAGCCAATCAATGAAGACCTGGGGCTCCACCCAAAGGAACTGAACCAACCACTTCCAGAATCGAATATGGAACGGTTCTCCCAGTCCAAGAGCTTCACGCATGAGCTGAAGGACCTCAGGAGGGATTGTCAGCGGCATGCTGGCAACTGGATCTCCTGGAGCGAGTTCCAGCAACAGAAAGATCGCAAGGGCGATGAACAGAAGCGTCGGAATCGAGATCAACAGACGTCTGACTGTGTAGATCAGCATGAGTGCCCCGATTCAGCCTGACATGCCGAAAGCACAGGCAAACGAATTTCAGCGCTTGGCAGCCCCAGGTCGATTGCATTGTGACCACTGGCTGCGTAACGTTGCTCGCTGCGTGGGACATTCTGGACATCACGGTCCACGCAATGGCCCTGAACTGAAGCCCTACGTTGATACCCTGTCGGCATTACTGGAGAGCTGTCCGCCGCAGGATCATCCAGATCGAGGATGATTGGGGCGCACTCGGCGAAACCCGCGGTCATCGGTTGGAGAGTAGCGAAGAACTGCAGGTGCTGCGAAGTCCATGCAGCCAGTTTCCCATACGGTGACGTCGAGGCTGATGACTTTTCAATGTTGACCTGTCTGTTGGAGTTAAAAGGCTTGGGATCTTCGGTAAGCGAACCGGTCGCTCTGTTGTGCCTGAGTGGGTTCGGGACGCGATTCCTGCCCCACAAATGCTTGATATTCATCAGATAGGTCTTCTCAACTTAGCAGTTTGTGGTTCGGGAGTGACTCCCATCAGGCTCATTGAGTTTTCACGGATGCCTTCGCAACTGATAGTCGTGATTCTGTCTGCAAGGTCGCTTTCTTCACCTCGGATTTCCTGTTTCGGGCGATCGCAGATTCCTGGCCGACGCTGCCGCCCCGTCTTCGCCGCCCAGACCACTGCAAATCGTATCTGCGACCGCGGCCTGTGTCCGATGGCACCAGAGGTATCCCCAAAATGAAGGAATGGAATTGAGGTCAGGCAATCAGCCATCGCAGGCCCAGAATACGTTCGGCCGGTCTTTGTTCGCCTGCCAGAGGTCGGTCGGGGCGGCGGAAGCCGCCCCTTTCTATCGCGGATCACTTGATCCTGTACCAGTCTGCGACGTTCCATAGTTCGCTGTCCCAAACGTTCAGGACAACGCCACCAAGCGTATTCGCGTGAGCCGACAGTCGCCCTCGGTGGACGAGTGGAATCAACATGCCGTTCTCGACCGCCATATCATTCAGAGCACGGCCGATCTTCGCACGTTCTTCCAGATCAGCGGTCCTGGTCAACTCGACATGAAGCGCGTCGTACTCCTCCATGCAGAAGCGGCTGATGTTCTCGCCCTGCCACTGGGTTGCCGGCCGCGGTGCCTTGTCGCAGAGGCCATTGCCTAGATAGGACTGAGGGTCGGTACCGTTGAAGGTGTTGGCGTACATCTGCACGTCCGCATAGAACTTCTGGAATGTGTCCGGCGAGCCCGGATCACCTCCGAAGAACACGGATGCGTTGATGTTCCGGAGTTCGGTTTCAACACCGATTTCGCTCCACCACTGTTTGATCAGCGCCTGGAAGTCCTGACGGACGGCGTTGGTCGAGGTCTGATAGAGGATCTTAAGCGGTACGCCGTCCTTCTCGCGGATGCCGTCACCATCGGTATCAATGATTCCAGCTTCATCCAGAAGCGCATTCGCGCCAGTGATGTCCTGAGTCAGGCAATCGAAAGTGTCGGAGTTGTACGCTGAGGGAGCGGGTACCCAATTGCAAGATACCTTCCCGGCCTGACCATAACCGACCTCTACCAACAGAGGTCGATCGATTGCCATGGACAGGGCGCGGTATACTGCCGGGTCTCCAAGAAACGGATGCGGTTTCACCACTGAGCGCTCGTCTGCGCCGAGACCGGGGTCGGGATTTGTACTGTTCAGCATGAGACGTTCCAGAAGAGGGCCGAATCCCGCAATTGGAGTTCCCTTGCCACCCTTCTGCATCTGCGCGATCACATCTGGCGCGAGTTGAAGGTTCCAGGCGTAGTCAAATTCGCCTGTCTCCATGACAGCTCGTCCCGCCGCCGTTGCGTCTCCACCGCCTTTAAAGGTCACTTTCGCGAAGGCAGGCTTGCCTTCAACGCGAAAATTCTCGTTGGCCTCCATGGTGATCACGTCGTTCGGGCGGAACTCCATAACCTTGAATGGCCCGGTACCAGTTGGCCCGAAGTTCTGGTCAGTGCATTCCGGTGCCTTGGCGCCCAGACAGTCCAGGAACTGGGCTTTCTGAATGATCGGACTTTCGCCTCCGACAAAAGGACCATACGGATTAGGGGTGGGATCGCTGAATGTCACAACCACCGTAAGCTCATCAGGCGTTTCCACCGAGTCTACGCCCTCAAACTTGGTAAGCTGCGCGCACCCACCCTCGGGGTGAGTGCAATAATCGTAAGTGAACTTCACGTCTGCGGAGGTGAATGGCGTACCGTCTGACCAGAGTATACCCGGCGTGATCTGCCAAGTGATCTGTGTCAGGTCCTCGCTGACACCGCCGTTCGTCGTTGTCGGTATCCGTTCGACAAGCCAAGGTGTGAGATTCCCTTTCTCGTCGTATCTCGCCAATGGCTCGATGATCATCGATGAACTCTCGATGTCCTTCGTGCCGCCAGAGAGATACGGGTTCAGAATCGACGGGGCCTGCCAGTAGATGATCCTGACCTCGCCGTCACCTCCGCGGTCGGCTTCGGCCATCGGTGCAAGCGCAAGCGTCGCGGCGGCACCGAGTAATGCTGTTCTGGGTTTCATGGTTGGTCTCCTTATTGGTTGCGCTCTAGCCTCGGTCACGCCGCTACCTGTTCGGCGGCGTTGTTTTCACTGTAGAGATGGCAGGCGACGTAGCGCCCCGTTTCCACCTCTCGGAAAGCAGGTTCTACACGTTTGCAGAGTTCCATGACCTGCGGACATCGGGTGCAGAAATTGCAGCCTTTCGGCGGATTCGATGGCGAAGGCACCTCGCCCTTCAGGATGATGCGACTGACGCCACCGGCATCTGGGTCGGGTTCAGGCACAGCACTCAGTAGAGCCTGCGTATAGGGATGCATAGGTGTCCCGTAGATATGATCGCGGTCGGCGACCTCAACGGTCTTGCCAAGATACATGACTGCCACACGGTCGGCGATATGGCGCACCATCGAGAGATCATGGCTGATGAACAGATAGGTCAGCCCAAGCCTATCCTGCAGGTCTTCCAGAAGATTCACGACCTGCGCCTGAATGGATACATCCAGTGCAGCGATCGGTTCGTCGCAGACCACGAACCTCGGGCTAAGCGCAAGTGCTCTCGCTATGCCGATTCGCTGGCGTTGCCCGCCGGAGAACTCATGCGGGTATCTGACGGCGAACCCGGGGCTCAAACCCACCGCATCCATCAATTCGTTGATCCTGTCCCGACGTTCCGGCCCTGTCAGTTCCGTGTGCTCGTCAAGTGGTTCGCCAATGATTCCAGCCACAGTCATGCGCGGATTGAGGCAGGCCTGCGGGTCCTGAAACACCATCTGCATCATCGGCCTTCGCTTACGTAGCCGTGATTGGTCCATCCGGGAGATATCAATTCCGTCGATTTCAATGGTGCCGCCCGTAATGTCATGAAGTCGCAGAACGGCGCGTCCGCATGTTGACTTGCCGCAGCCCGACTCGCCGACCAACCCAAGCGTTTCGCCTTCGAATACGTCAAAGCTAACGCCATCAACAGCTTTCACATCGCCGACATGACGCCTCAGGACTCCAGCCAGGATGGGAAAATGCATCTTCAGGTCGCGCACTTCGACCAAGGGTTTTCGCGGACCCGCGTCACGCATCACGTTGTTCACCTGTTCTCGCGTCCCAGAAACATGCCACATCGTGGCCGGGACCGATAGGCATGCGCACCGGATTCTGACGGTCACAGCGGTCCATGCGCTGTGGGCAGCGCAGTCGGAACGGGCAGGCGGAAGGTACCGCGCCGAGAATGGGCGGCTGCCCGTCGATTACCTGAAGTCGATGGTCACGTGGGCCGCGCACCTTTGGAATGGTCTCCAGAAGTGCCCGGGTGTACGGATGCTGCGGGTTGGCGAACAGTTCCCGGACCGGCGCATGCTCGACGATCTGGCCACCATACATCACAATCACCCGGTCGGCGATTCCGGCAATGACCCCAAGATCGTGCGTGATCCAGATGATGGCCATGCCGAGCTTGTTTCTCAGGTCCCGAACAAGTTCGAGAATCTGTGCCTGAATTGTTACATCGAGTGCAGTGGTTGGCTCGTCGGCGACCAGAATCCTGGGGTCGCAGGCCAGTGCAATGGCAATCATGACACGCTGGCGCATTCCACCCGAAAACTGATGCGGATAGTCGTCGAGACGCCGCCGTGCATCAGGAATCCCAACCAGTTCCAGCAGTTCCTGTGCCCGATCACGTGCCTGCCTGCGCGAGAGCCGGAAATGTCTACGTAGGGGCTCCATGAGCTGGAACCCAACGGTAAACACCGGATTCAGCGACGTCATCGGATCCTGGAAAACAAAGCCTATTCCCGCGCCACGAACGGAGCGCAGGATCCTGTCATCGGCCTTCAGGAGATCCCGTTGTTCGAACAGGACTTCGCCATCGCGAATTTCCGCAGGTGGAGATGGCAGGAGACCGAGGAGAGACATCATGGTCACTGACTTGCCCGAGCCAGACTCGCCGACAACCCCCAGAAGTTCGCCCGCACGGAGGTCAAAGCTCACCGAGTTGACCGCATGAACCTCTCCCTGCCGGGTACGGAACACGGTCCTTAGATTCCTGACGTCGATTACGGGCGCAGCCCCGTCGGGCATTGGGAATCCTCATCCAGTCGCCGGTGAGCGCACCGCGGGTTTCCAGCCGGGTCCGTCTCGATTGACGTTACTAGATGACATCTGTTTGGCAAGCGTCAATACCCAATCTGCCTGAGCATATGGAATGCAGGCAATGGGCATAGGCATTTCGATGCTCCTGTTGGCAGGTTCCGGAATCCATGATTGCGCTCGCCTCGGAACTTAAGGGCATTGGCAGAGGGAATGCACAGGAGAATGGTCTCTGGGAAAACCCAGACCCTTCTATGCGCGGGCCAGAAGCGACTGTCGTCTTGCGCTCGCACCAAAACTGTTCCAGTCTCGTCCGCGAAAACGCAAGGAGGACATCGATGCCCGTCAAGAACCGATTCGCTGAACTTCTTCCAGAGATTTCCCGCTGGCGCAGGGACATCCACCAGCATCCTGAACTCCTCTATGAAACTCACAGAACGTCGGCGCTGGTGACGGAGAAGCTTCGTGAGTTCGGGTGTGACGAGGTGGTCGGTGGTCTGGGCAGGACCGGGGTCGTTGGAATCATTCGGGGCCGGTCGAACGGTTCCGGTCGCACAATTGGACTGCGCGCGGATATGGATGCGCTTCCGATTCAGGAAGAGACCGGACTGGACTATGCAAGCGGAACCCCGGGCAAGATGCACGCCTGCGGCCATGACGGGCATACAGCGATGCTGCTCGGAGCCGCCAAATACCTTTGCGAGACGAGGAACTTCGACGGAACCGCCGCCGTGATCTTCCAGCCCGCCGAAGAAGGCGGCGGTGGCGCGCGTGAGATGTGCGAGGACGGGCTGATGGACCGATTCGGCATTGACGAGGT
Source organism: Paracoccaceae bacterium (assembly GCA_965203605.1). Classification (GTDB taxonomy): domain Bacteria; phylum Pseudomonadota; class Alphaproteobacteria; order Rhodobacterales; family Rhodobacteraceae; genus JAPOUP01. The sequence continues at coordinate 3,279,336 of OZ241902.1, forward strand.
TTACGGCATGCATAACTGGCCAGGAAAGCCGGCTGGAAGTTTCGCGATCCGCCCGGGAGCGTTCTTCGCCGCCACAGATGTCTTCCGCATTGAGTTCGTGGGGAAAGGTGGACACGCCGCGAAGCCACAGGAGACGGTCGACACGGTCGTCATGGCTTGCCAGGCCGTGCTTGCGCTTCAGACAGTCGTGAGCCGGAACGCTGATCCCGTTGACCGTCTGGTTGTGTCGGTGACCTCGTTCGAGACTTCGAGCAAGGCGTTTAACGTGATACCACAGACCGTTACACTGAAAGGGACGGTGCGCACCCTAAGTCCCGGAATGAGGGATCTGGCGGAGGATCGGATCAGGTCCATCTGCGAGGGTGTCGCAACGACATTTGGCGGGACGGTCGATGTGACCTATGATCGCAACTATCCCGTAATGGCCAATTCGGAATTGGAGACGGGTTATGCGGCTGCGGTTGCGCAGTCGGTCACAGGTCATTGCGAAGACGCGCCATATGTTATGGGCGGTGAGGATTTCGCATTCATGCTGGAGGAACGGCCAGGTGCCTACATTCTCGTGGGCAACGGTGACAGTGCGCCGGTACATCACCCGCAGTATAACTTCAACGACGAAGCGATCCCAGCCGGCTGTTCATGGTATGCGCAGATGGTGGAGTCGCGTCTGCCAGCGGTTTGAGTGGCGCTGAGACTGCGGTTTCCGGGATCCGCCGCACGGAATTTTCATGTTCCGCCGCTCAGGGTGGCGAATTCGCTACCCGCCGGTATGGCTCATATGGCGGCTGACCTGTCCGGCTACCCGCTGTCTTGAGTAGTCGAAGTCGTGCCCCTTGGGTTTGCGTCCGATGGCTGCGTAGATGGCTTCGACGAGAGGAGTGTCGCTGTCCGGATGGGTGCGCAGGGGCAGTCGCAGATCAGCTTTGTCCTCCTGACCAAGGCACATGTAAAGTTCGCCGGTGCAGGTGAGTCTCACTCGATTGCAGGATTCGCAGAAATTATGCGTAAGCGGCGTGATGAAGCCGATTTGTTGGCCGGTCTCCACGAGACGGACGTAGCGGGCGGGTCCACCGGTGCGGTGGGTCAGGTCACTCACAGTGAAGCGCTCCGAGAGCCTGCGGCGAATGTCAGAGACAGGCCAATACTGTCCAATCCGGCTTTCGTTGCCCAGATCGCCCATAGGCATGACCTCGATCCAGGTGAGATCCATGTCTTCCGCAGCGCACCATTCCGTCAATGAAAACAGTTCGTCCTCGTTGAAGCCTTTCAGTGCGACAGTGTTGATCTTGACCCGGAGACCAGCCGAATGCGCGGCTTCAATTCCATCCAACACCTGTCGCAGGCGACCCCACCGAGTGACCCGAGCAAACTTATCCGCATCAAGTGTGTCGAGCGAGACGTTTACGCGGCGCACGCCTGCGGAGTGAAGCTCGTTGGCGAAGCGGCGAAGTTGCGAACCGTTGGTGGTTAGCGTAAGTTCCTTGAGTGCGCCGCTTTCCAGATGCCGCGACATGGAATCGAAGAACGAGAGTATGCCTTTGCGAACAAGAGGCTCACCTCCGGTAATGCGCAGCTTTTCGACTCCGAGTCCGACAAAGGCGGTACATAGCCTGTCCAGTTCCTCCAGCGTAAGGAGTTCCTTCTTCGGGAGAAACGTCATGTTCTCCGACATGCAGTACACACAGCGGAAATCGCAGCGATCGGTGACTGATACGCGCAGATAGCTAATGGCGCGGGCGAATGGGTCGATGAGCTTCGGGATCATTCCCATAATCTAGGAGGCAATCTGTTTCACCGCAAGCTGTTGGTGGACGTTGAGCAGGGCAATCGCACTTGGGCCTCTATCGTCGCGTCGATGCCTGAAATCATCCGAACCTGACCCCAATCGCGAGAGGAGCGCACTTCTGTTCTTAATTTGTTCTCGTCTGTCACAACGAAAGTTCCAAGTGCGATAACCCTGGGACGTTGAGGGTCTGCTATTTTGGCTGTATACTGATCGCATGAGATTCATCGGTTCGATTCCTTTGGCCCTGGCAGGTGTGCTGGCATTGGCCGGATGCGAAGGCGTGGACTTCTGGCCAACTTCCGATTTTCCGGATGAAGATGCCCAGGCTGTGGAAACGGGCACTGCCGAGGATGTGCCGGGAGCCGCTCCGCCAACGAGCCCAGACTATGTTCCAGAGGCGATCGATGCCACTCTGGGAAGCGGTGGTTTGTTCATTGGGAAGACCATCGCATCGTTAGGCAATCCGAATGATGCCGGTCTCTGGGTAAGGACACCACTTGTCAGTGAACCGACCGCAGGGCACGTCCACTACTCTGCCGGCAACCGTAGCGTGCGAGTGGAGTTGATTCCGAGTGGAGGCGCGGCGGGCAGCGGTAGCCAGATTTCGCTTGCGGCGATGCGGCTGCTCAATGCGCCGCTTGGGGATTTGCTGGAACTGGCAGTCTATCGGGGATGAGACTGGTAGCCAGACAGGCCATGATCGCCGGAATTGCCAGCCCGAGTTGACAGTATCCATTGTAGAGATGACCTGCGATGCCGGTGAAAGGCAGTTCCACGCGTGGCGCGATGGCGGTGTCCCTGAAAGCGTGGGCCAACAGCGGCGGCACGCCTCGCGGAAAGCCCGCGGACCCTGGCGTTCCAATGGTGCCGGTGACCGTGGATGGGTTCAGGAACCCAGAGGCCTGGCCCTCCTCCTCCGACGCTGGACTGTGGAGCGGATCTTGGCACGGATGCCGTACAGCCGACGCTTGGCAAGTGACTGAGGCGGACGCCAGCGAACTCCGTCCGCATGCCGGTCACCGACCCGCCGACTGGCGCGAGGGGCAGGTACTGGAAATGGGCAACTTGATTGAGACAATGTTCCATGACCCAGCTTCCAAGGCAGGGGGGATAAAGAAGTTCTGGCGGTCAGGCGTCATTCCCAATCAATCTGATAGCCGTCGATCCTGCAAAGCCCAGTTGCGCCATGTCGGAGACCTGGAAGTTTCCGGACGTCTAGCCTGCCATGGGAAGAATGTCCTCGAGAGCCCGTGCAAGCTGCCGGTCCCGGGCGGCGACGGACAGGTCGTGGCCGCGCTGCAGGTTCAGCCAGAATTCAGGACTCGTCCCGAAGTATCTGGCGAGACGTAACGCGGTGTCCGGCGAGACGCCGCGCGCGCCGCTCACCAGCCGCTCGATGCGCGTACGAGGTAGATTGAGCGCCTTCGCCAGCTTTCCGGCGCTCAGGCCGAATGGATTGAGGAACTCCTCCTTCAGTATCTCCCCGGGATGTACCGGGTTCGCAAGGATAGCCATGTCGTTCATCCACAGTCAGCGATGATAGTCCACGATCTCAACGTCATGGGCATCCGCTCCGTCCCATCGGAAACAGATGCGCCACCGGCGGTTGATCCGGATCGAGTGCTGGCACTTCCGGTCTCCGGAGAGGTTTTCGAGCCTGTTGCCGGGCGGTATCGCCAGATCGTCCAGTGAGGCAGCGGCGTCCAGGATCGCCATTTTTCTTTCCGCTGCCCGGACCACATCGCCGGGCAGGCGTCTGCCGGACTTTCCGGCCATCAGGTTGTTGGCGAGACTTCCCTTCGTGCCCCTGATCATGCGTTGGTCTCCCTGGATGTGCGGGCCAGCCGGAACGAGTGTGAGTTGCGGTCATCATAAGGAACATCGGAATACTCGAGGTCATTGGGGCAGTAGAGTGCAGGTCACGCACATATCCGTAAACGGGCATTGAACGCCGTGTATCCTGTTTAGATACATAAGTCAATTGTCTTTCTGGTCCAGAGGGTCTCAGCATTCCGGCGCGGGGAAGGGGCTGCCATTGCGCGTTCCGCAAATTGGGAATGATCACGGTGCCCCGCCACCCGGGAGTCAACGTGGATGACCTTTCCTGTGTTCACACCACCCGTCCCGTGTGCGCAGATCCGGACTTCACATTCGCGACAGGGCCGCCGCCGCACGGGGGTTTGGGCTCTGAAGAGCGACACCAGCCCCCACCTCCACTCTGAAGTGCGGTACCATTGATTATTCGCCGAGGTGACTTTGGACTGCTTCTTCCTTCCAGGTCTGCACCCTGCGAACGCAATTTGTGATATCGTCCCGGATTTCGTAGACCCAAAATCTCATCACGTCAAAGCCAAGCTCAAAGAGCCGCCTGGTTGCGCATCTGATCCCGTCGACAGAGTTCGCCCGTCCAGCTTCTGTGATAGCGTTCCCCGTCGACTTCGATGACCAGACGGCGTTGGCCGGAGATGACCAGAAAATCCACAATGTATTTTTCGACTGGGTGCTGTGGGATGGGTCTGATGCCAGCCTTGAACAGTGCCGAGTATAGCATTCGTTCCCAATCGGAGACCGACTCGGAACGGGGAACTTCGGGATAGTCGGGGCCGAGGTCCGCCTCGGTCGCCTCGACTGACTGACCGAGATCGCGGTCGAGTTCGGCGGAATACTCGGCAAACCTCGAGAGGTACCCGATGTCTGACCCTATGCAGGCGTCCCGGTCACCGACAACGATCAACTGGGCGCGGGCGCGGGTGATCGCGACGTTGAATAGACTGGGATTGTTCCTGAGGAAGGTCGTGGCGCCTTCGTGACAGCCTTCCGAAAGCACGGGCGAGAACAGCATTACATCCCTTTCGTCTCCCTGAAAGCTATGGACAGTGTCGGCCAGGAATCCGGCCTGACCAAGTTTGGCGCTGAGTTGGGAGTCGGTGCCAATGGCTTTTGCCAGCGTTCTGGCCTGGACGCTGAAGGGAGTGACGAATCCAATTGATCCCTTGTAGCCCTTGCGCAGAACCAGATCCCGCAGGATCTCCACCGCCTGATTGATCTCCCGCATATTGAGCGCGCCACCCTGCCGCGGGCGCGTGGTCTTGCCCTTTGTATCGATCCACCGGATTCCGGGTTCACGGCTGGCGGGGCTTGCAAGTCCGTCATATCGCGTGGCGATACGCAGCCGTCCGCCGTAGAACTCCTGATTGGAGAATCCGATGATGTCCGCATGTGACCTATGGTGGTCAACGAGGCTGACGATCGCCTCGGGCTCGGCACGGACGGAAGCAAGATCGAACAGGGATTGGTACGAGTAGGCCCATTCCGGACAGTCCGAAAGTAGGCCGAATCTCTCCAGCAACGCCTGGTCCTGACCGTGCCTAAGTCCGCTGATGTGTGAGAGCTGCCTGGAATCTCCGATGATGACTGCCGACTTTGCACGGAACAGTAACGGAAGTGCTGACGCGATGTCACACTGGCTCGCTTCATCGAACACCACGATGTCAAAGATGCCAGCTTCGAATGGGACGCGTCCGCGGGCCGATAGGTTGGTGATCGCCCAGCAGGTCATGAAATGGCCGAGTTCCGCGAGTACGTTGCGGAACTTCTCCCGAATTGAGGACGCCAGGGGCCCGTCCTGCTTTGCCTCCGAGAGCATCTGGAAAAGCGACTTATATCTGCCAAGGCGAACGCGGTCCTCAGTCCGGATTCGCGACGGCTGCGTCCGTAGCCATTGGCTCCAAAGCAATTTCGCGTTGTCCGACACATGGCCAAGCAGGTCCGCTTTGCGGCGTGCCAGTTCCTCGAGAGACTCGGCATCCTGAAGGCGGGTAAGAGCCTTACGATATTCCAGGGCCCGATCCGTGGCGTCGAGAAGTCCGCTAACGGTACCGCAGTAGGCGCGGACATCGTCCAGCGTGTCCTCCTGAACAATTGGTGGCTCCGGAATGTCGGGAGACACGCATATGGCAGTCAGTTCGGAAAGGTTGTTCTGAAGCTGGCGTATCCGAACCCGCGAGATGGTTGGCCATCGGATCCGCGTAAGCCATGACGCCGTCTGCCGGTCCGCCCGTGAAATCAGTCGCTCGATCTCAACAAGTGCGCTCCGTAATGCCTTGGTGTTCAGTCTCTCAGGGTGGGCAAAGGTCTCCGAAGTGAGCAACCGACGGGCACCCTCTGCGCCCTGCTCCAGCCGATCCACCTCGTTGCGGAGCTTGATCAATGCCTGCTCTTCCGCATCGATTGTTCCGAGTTCCTTGGAAAGAACCTCGTGCCGGTCATTATACTCCTTGAGATCTTCGATGTCGGATTCTGTACAGCTTGCCGACATCAATTCGATCAGACCTTCGGTCAGTTGGAGGTAATGACGCTGCGAACCGAGGCGGATCAGTGTTCTGCGTGGGCCGAGCCCGTTTACGCGGGTTTCGACGATTTCCACAGCCCGGTTGTTCTTTGAAGCGAAGAGGACCCGTTTCCCCGACCAAGCCGCATTGACGAGAATGTTTGAAACGACCTGTGACTTTCCGGTTCCAGGAGGTCCGGTAATGATCGATAGGGGGCGGGTCAGGGCCGACCGAACAGCTTGCCGCTGTTCGGTGTTCATGGGCAGAACCTCAAGCAGTGGCGCCTCTTTGGCCCGCGCCGCCGTCTGTGCTAGAGAAACGTCGTCGCCCGTCAGCCAGTGGTTGATGGGGGTATCCCGATACTTGTCGGACGACATGCCTGCGAGTTGCCTGAGTTCCCGCTCAAGTCCCATCGTGTACGGACTGCCCTTAGAGACCATCAATACCGCCCTATTGTGAATCCCGGGCTCACGGACGTTGAGGATTGGAGAGGTCTCCCCCGACAGGGCGGTGGGGTCGATCTGCTCCCTCCAGGGCCACTCCCCTTTCAGCTTCTGGAGACGTAGGCCGAGGTCGGCGGGCAAAGGTGACTTATCCGTAGCCTCAATGCCGAGATTCCGCTCGATTTCGACAAGCTCGTTGACAAGTCGTTCCCGCTTAGCGCCGGTGAACCTCTGTATCGGCTTCCTGTTGAGCATAGGAAAGGAGAGGTCCACGACCGGACCGCTACGCGAGGCACTTACTGGAAACAGAACCAGCGGCTGCAGAAGCAGACCGTCGTCCCTTCTTGGCCGGTATAGTGCTGTCGGATAGCCGAGGAATAGCTTGAAACGGCCTTTGTCATCTGACTTCCGGGCAAGCATCCGCATTGCATCCGCATTCTCCGTCAGGGCGTCAGAGGATCCCGGCAACGTCTCCAGCTCGGCGTAGTCCAGATCGTCAAATCTGGACGTCTGCCAAGCCGAAACCTCTATGAAATCGAACTGGATACAGGCAAGGTAGTAGCGGCAAAGACGATCCAGGATACTGCGCTCCGGCTGTCCATTGCCGGTGTACATTCCCTTGCCCGCTTGCCGGGAAGAGCCATCCATCCCGGACTTTCGCAAGGAGCGTGCAGGTTCTCGACCGGATTGGAGGCTCCGTTCCCTCGGAGTCATCGTTTGCAGGAATCCGACTTTGAGGCAGGACTTGGATTCAGCAGCGGTGGTAGGTTGGCGTCAGGGTTGACCGCCATTCGATATCCGAGCGGAACAAGGATAGGGGATTGATCCGAGTTCGCATCTTGAATGCCTCGGCAGCCCCTGCTTCGAAAAGGTTGTCCAGATCCGGACGGATCAATGCTGGTGGACGCCTGCCGGGAACGGGTCTCCAGACGTTCCAGTCCATGTTTGGTGGCGAATCGTTGGAAATCGGACCTGTGCAGCATGTGTGCCGTCTTGAGAACTCTGGTGCCACGCCTGTTAGCCCATTGCTTTGCGGTTGGCCACAGGTAATCAGGTTTGCTTTTTCGGTGCCTCCCGCTTTCAGGGTTTCTGACCCATAATGACGCTGCGGTTGGGCGGTATGAACTGGCCAGCGGGATCCTGAATGGTGCGGCACGGACCCATTCGCTGACTCAGGACCGAGGGAGGTATTTTCGGGCTTCGCGACGGGCAAACGGCTTCAGCAGTTCCCCGTAAGAGTCCAGAAAGATCCGTGCACGCACTGGATCTCGTTTTGAGCAATCACGGACCCACCAAGCCACAGCCTTTTGGATGAACCATTCGGGATCCTCGACATATCCGGCTGCCCATCCGAGGATGCGGTCGCGGGTCTCGAGTTCATCGGGGCTGGGATTCTTCATCCTGGCCCAGGGCAGTGTCATGACCAGAGCGGCTCTGCGAACCCACAGGAGAGGGCTCTGGGTCCATGCCTCGATCTCATCCAGCCGGGAGGGCTTTGCCAAAAGTCGCTTCTGTCCAGCGATGCTTGCGTGGTCGGCCACTGCCCAAGCGTCAAACTCTGGCACCCAGGACGCGATCAGCTGCCAGACAGTCCCGTCTTTCTGGATGCGGTTTTGCGTCAACAACTTGGCGGCTGCAACGCGGGTCTCGTGGATGTCATAACGCCACAGTGCATCCGAAAGCGCAATGCGCCCATCAACCGGGAGTTCCCGGCGCCAGACCTGTGTCAACCGATCAATATCAGGGTTGGTCACCCCCAGATACTGCCTTGGTACCTTGTGATAGGCCGCCATTTCCGCGGCTTTGCCGGGCTGGGCGTGGGCCCTCAGTGAATTGAGCGCAGCCTCGGGCGTCATGATCCGGCACCAATGTCAGTCGGCACGCCGTCAAGTATGACCTGACTGTGATCCTGCCAAGATTGCCTGATGCCTTCCGGTCCCCTGTTGGTGGCCCATTTCTCCAAGGTGCTCTGCGGTCCAACATGGTCAAGGAAAGGAACACCGTATCCGCAGGAGGTCTGCACCAACTCGACGTTCAGGTCGAACATCTGTCGTGCACCGATGGCGGGTTTCAAGTGAGCGCTGAGTTCTGCCCAATCCGAATCGTGTGGGTGACCGGCGCGGGCATTTCCGTAGATCCGGAGAATCAAGGGCCGTAACGTGAAACTGCACCAAATCAGTGTCATGCGGTTCGCCTTTGGCAAGTGCCCAGCGGTTTCGTTGCCACTGCCAGTGAGGTTTCGCCGGAGTATTCTCCTGGAGCCCAGTACCCGCAGTGAGTCCATGTCTTTTGGTGAGATGTTCACCCGTCCTTCCGGAGCGGCCATGGCTACGAAAAAGACATGTTGGGCTTCGATGAAGTCCTGCATGCGTTTGTCGACCCGCGTGTACCGTTTGACCATATCTCACTCCACAGTGACTGACTTGGCGAGATTGCGCGGCTGGTCGACGTCCGTCCCCCTGACGATCGCGGTGTGATAGGCCAGAAGCTGTACGGGAAGTGCGTAGAGGATTGGCGCGAAAGGCGGCTGCACGTCGGGCATCACCAACGTTTTCCATACATCCCCACCGGCGGTTGCAGCCCCCTTTGAGTTCGTTATCAGCAGTACCTTTCCGGATCTCGCCATCACCTCCTGCATGTTGCTCACGGTCTTTTCGAAGAGGGCGTCCTGCGGCGCCAGGGCTACAATGGGAACCGTTCCATCGACCAGGGCGATCGGGCCGTGCTTGAGTTCGCCCGAGGCATAACCTTCGGCATGGATGTAGCTGGTCTCCTTCATCTTGAGGGCCCCTTCGAGAGCAAGTGGATACATCGCGCCTCTCCCCATGAACAGGACATCCCTGGCGTCGGCCATCCGCCGGGCGATCCCGGAGATCTCGGCACCTTGGTCGAGCACCAGGCTGAGACGCCCGGGCAATGTGCGAAGCGCGTTGACATGCGACCGGAACCCCTCCGCATCCACGGCCCCGCGCGCCGCCGCTGCCTGCAGGGCAAGCGCCGCGAGCAATGCCAGCTTGCAGGTGAAGGCCTTGGTCGAGGCCACACCGATCTCCGTGCCGGCCATGATGGGGAGGTCCAGGTGCGACTCACGGGCGATGCTGCTTGTCGCGACATTCGTCAGCGAGACGGTGAACGACCTCTCCCTGGAATACCTCAGCGCCGCAAGCGTGTCCGCGGTCTCCCCTGATTGACTTGGGAACAGGGACAGCGTCCGCTCGGGGACCGGTGGTTCGCGATAGCGGAACTCGCTGGCGATATCGACATCCACGGGCATTCGGGCGATCCGTTCGAACCAATACTTCGCGACGAGGCCAGCGAGATACGCGGTGCCACAGGCGACGATGCTGATCCGATCGAATTCCGCAAAGTTGATTGGGTGCGGAAGGTTGATGGCAATACTGTCATCCGGAACATAGCGGCCGACCACGTCGGCGACGACACCCGGCTGCTCGGCGATCTCCTTGGCCATGTAGTGCCTGTACGCACCCTTGCCGGTCCGGGCGCGGTCGACGCGGATGGTCTCGGCTGGCCGCTCCACGGACCTTCCGCTCCGATCAACGATCCTCACTTCGCCACGGGTCAGAAAGGCTTGGTCGCCATCCTCGAGGTAGGTCATCCGGTCAGTGAGCGGTGCCAAGGCGAGGGCATCCGATCCCACAAAGACTTCATTGGTTCCGTGGCCGATCGCCAATGGCGAGCCCCTGCGTGCGGCGATCAGGAGATCGTCCTCGCCTTCGAAGAGGAAACAGAGGGCAAACGCGCCTTCGAGGCGCGCGATGGCCTGCCGCGCCGCGTCACATGGTCCTGACCCTCGGCTGAGAAACCGTTCCGCCAGAACCGCGACGGTCTCGGTGTCGGTCTCGGACCGGAACCGTGCGCCCTCGAGCTCAAGCTCCGCACGAAGGTCGCGATGGTTTTCGATTATTCCGTTATGAACGACCGCAACACGCCCCGCTCTATGTGGATGCGTATTGCCAAGACTGGCCGCACCGTGGGTGGCCCAACGTGTGTGACCAATTCCGGACCTGCCCGTCAGCGGTTCATGGACGAGCAGGTCGCTGAGATTGAAGAGTTTCCCGACGGCGCGTCGCCTTGCAAGTCGGCGGTTCGCGTCAACCGTTGCGATTCCGGAGCTGTCATAGCCACGGTACTCCAGGCGCTTCAGCGCATCCACCATGATTGGCGCAGCTTCGTGCTGGCCGAGAACTCCGATTATTCCACACATGCTACGATTGTTTCCGACGTTTTTCCCTGGACCGTCGATAGAGCTCCAGAAGACGCCGCGCCGCGCCTGGCCTGGTCTTCTGGTCGGCCCGTGCGATGGCCAGTGCGCCGTCAGGTACATCCCTCGTGATCACCGAGCCACTCCCGGTGATGGCGTCGTCACCGATCCGGACCGGTGCCACTAGCATGGTGTCCGATCCGATGAAGGCGCGGGCGCCGATCTCGGTCCTGTGCTTCTCGACACCGTTGTAGTTGCAGGTAACCGTCCCCGCGCCGATGTTCGCTTCCGGGCCAACATGGGCGTCTCCCACATACGCCAGATGGCTGGCCTTGGCACCGTCCCCGAGCGTGGCGTTCTTGATCTCCACGAAGTTTCCGACCTTCACTCCGCTGGACAGTGTTGTGCCGGGGCGAAGCCTGGCGAAGGGTCCGATGATGGCGCCTCGGCCAACATCTGTACCTTCGAGATGGCTGAAGGCGCGGATCGTCGCGCCATCCGCCACCGTGACGCCGGGTCCGAGGACCACATAGGGCTCGAGGACGCAGTCCCGGCCCAGCTTTGTGTCGTGGGAGAGGAAGACGGTTTCAGGAGACATCATCGTGACACCGTTCTTCATGGCGTCAGCGCGTGCCCGATCCTGAAAGACGGCTTCCGCCCGGGCAAGATCCGAACGGGTGTTGACGCCCAGCGTTTCCTGTTCGTCACAGGTCACCGCCGTTGCGCTGAGGCCGCGTCGGCGACCGTGTTCCACAATGTCGGTCAGATAGTATTCGCCACTGGAGTTTTCGTTCGACAGCGACCTGCAGAGTTCGAACATATGCTCAGCATCGGCCATGACGATGCCGCTGTTGCAGAACGTGGCGGCGCGTTCCGTTTCCGAGGCGTCCCTGAACTCGACAATCCTCAGCACATCGTCGCCATCCATGAGGATCCGTCCGTAGCGACCGGGGTCACTGGCCCTGAATCCGAGGATGACGATATCGTGGCCCGACTCTCTGGCCGCCTTCATCTGTCTGAGTGTATCTTCGCGGATGAACGGGGTATCGCCGTACAGCACCACAGTGTCGCCGCGGAAATCCAGTAGGGACTTCTCGGACTGAAGCACCGCATGTCCGGTTCCGAGTTGCTCGGTCTGGCTCACGGTGTCGATTTCGAAGCCTGCGGTGGCGGCCGCTTCCGCGACCGCATCGGCCCCATCGGCGACCACGAGAACGGTTCGCTCCGGTGACAGGCACTGTCCTGACCTGATCGCGTGTACGAACAGCGGCGCGCCACCGAGCGGATGGAGGACCTTCGGCAGGTCTGATTTCATCCGGAGTCCCTGTCCAGCCGCCAGAACGATCAGAGCGGTTCGCATGTGCTGCTCTCGGCCAAATTCATACGCCCTTCTGGTGATACCTGCTTAATGCAGTGTGGATGCTGCCGCCAAGTTTGGTGTCAGTCTAGATCGACTGGCGAAAGAATACTACCGGCCCCGGAACCTGAAATCCTGATGTGAAGTTGGTCTGCCAGCCCGATTTCGCCGGTCGGGAAGGTCTCGGCTCCCTTATGTCACCTTTCACCTGATTGACTTCTCGGTGAAACGCAACGTATCTGTGTTCTCGATCCCCCCGTTCCATCTATCGTGGCTCCGCAGCGGACGCGCGAATTTCAGTGCCTGCTTCGGGAATCACTGCTCTGAAGAGTGGGGATTGAAGTATTCGACAAGTACGGAACGACCGACGATCTCGATAACCCGAACACATAGTTCGTAGCCCTGTGAGTCTATCAACCTCAAGTCCTCCCCGGGAACATAGTGAGCTGGTTGTTGCTCTCCGTCGTTGATGGAGATGTTCGACGCATAAACGTGGAACCGGTCAAGCGAATCACGAATCGCATCAATCGAGCCCTTCAGACCCGGAAGGCAACCGGTTGTTTCCGGGAAAATCGCGCTGCCTCCTTCGGCCAGGAATTGAAGATTGATCGCAAGCGCCCGTTCCCCAGGTATCCAGTTTCGCTCCAGATGCGCACCATAACCAGATGCGGCTGCGAACACCGTCATGGGCAACTGGGTCGTGTGCAGATTCACCTCGGCCTTGCCATCGACATTCGTGTTCGCTCCAACCCACGTATTGTTTGGAAACAGGCAAAGGAGTTGAGCCTCTGGCAACGGTTGTCCGTCGGATCTCACTGAAACAACGACTCTGGCAGGGCTGAGTTCCTGGATTGCCGCTGGAATGACCAACAGGAGTTCCGAGTTGTCAATGACTTGGTAGCGGGGAAGTATACCGCACAGCTTCTTGGTTTCTCGCAGAATGATCGGGACACCATCGCCGCGGCGTTCCATGAAGTACTGTCTGTGTTCACTTCCGAGCGTTCCGCCGACCGGCATGCGTGCCAACGAAGAGATCAGGGCTTCGTTGCGGGTAGACTGCCGTGAATCGATGCTGTCCACCGTGAGATTGTTTGGCAATGAACCGGGAGATTGGATCTCGAGCCTGTCATCGAACATAGAAAGGCGGATTCTGCTTCCCTTCATGGAATAGTCCCTATGGGCGACTGCATTCACTAGGGCTTCGAACAGTGCCTTCAAGCTGTATTGGGGCAAATCCGTACGTGCCGGATCTTTCCTGGCGGCCACCTTCATATTCCTGGCCACGAATGCTACAGCCGAGGTTATCTGACTGTTCAGCGGACCGGTAATCTCCTCTGCATCCACTTGACCGGATGCCCGATCTTTGCCCCGATACTTGGTCGCGCTGATACTGGCGTTGGGAAGCCATTGTTTAGGCTCGGGCGTACACAGTAGCACGCCGGCCACTGAAGCTCGCAGAACACCGAATCCGTCACGTTGGAGCAGCGCCAGTTTGCGGAGCGCTGTTTGTGGTTCCACCGCGCCCTCGGCACTGAGCATTTGTTTCCAAAGAGAGTCGGACAGTGTTCTGAATCCAGTTCCAGGCACTGGCTGCTTGTCAAACCAAAGGAAGCGAGCCTGTGAACGGCGCTGCGCCAGCCGCAATCGTTCGTCGCTGCCCATCAGCCGCTTGGAGGCGCCGACACGGATGTAGTTCCCTCCAGGACTCTCGTGGACTGAATCACTCTCGCTCACCTCGGCAAGCAGCACCAGCTTGCTGTCGGCGAGTTCCGCATGCTGAGTGCGGATGCGAATTGGCGGCTTGATCGTCTCAGTGCAAACTTCGACCAGTAGAGCGTCCAGGTTAACGATCTGCTGGCGCGACATCCCAATGACGGTACCATCTTCGGCAACGCCAGCAAGCATCACACCCCCCGTTGCATTCGCAAATGCGGCGATTTCGTCCGCCCAGTCACCTCGTGCGGGTTGCTTTGGTTGGTTTCCGGCGAACGTGACCTGCTTGAATTCCCAGTCACTGTCCTCGCCGGATCGCAGTCTGCTTTCGATTTCCTCAACTTGGTAGGTCATGTTGCTACGGGGCCCGCGAATGCTTTTGGTTGCCAAGTGTTTCGCGGATGGAAGCAGCCTGCCGTCAGTTCCGACCGGACAGCGATGAGACTTTTGCAGGATGCAGTCTCGCCAGTGTCGCGCCGCTTGTTACCGGATATGTTGCACAGGCAACGGGCGGGAAATTTGGCGGAGTCCGCATAATTGGGCCCGATCCTTTGGAGAATAAGCACGATTGCCTGCCCGGCGCTCTGCTCGAATTCGTGGACTAGGTGCCTGTCGGCTTCCGGTTGCCAGCCTAGGTCAATTTCTTCTTGCGTGGAAATGTGGACTTTGCCTCCCACGCCGTCAGACGACCGACCCCGACCTCGCGCTTCGATGGCAAAATGTCCATCGCCATCGCAACTGGGCGTAGATTCCGCTACCTCATCGTCGGGTTTCCGATAGACTAATGTCATGGCGTGGTTGCCAATCCACTCGACCGAAGCGATCCTGACTGAGTGGCTTGTTGTGACACCATGAATTGGGGCATCTGGTTTGAGGTCCTCAAGAGTGATCATCTCCTAGTCTCAGCCTATCACGATAGTTCACAGTGCGCGGGTCCGGTGAGGAAAATTCACGTCTACCAGTTTGTGCGCCATGGGAGATACAACGACGGCCAAGATACCCCAAGACGTGAATCCCTTCGTGGATATGCATGGGGAAAACGTTGGTCTGGAGTATATCCGGAAGTGGGTATTGCCCAATCTGTTTGGCGGCCATGGATTGCCGACAATGCGGTGCTGTTGCCATCCCAACAATAGCGCTTCACGACTCCCGCAGCGGTTAGGCGTGACCGGTGGTCGTCGCCTTACAACAAATCAAGGGTCCCGCCTGATGAAATGCCCCGATATAAGTCTCGAACAAGCGAAGTCGACGGTTGCGATGCCTGTCGGCATGAACTTACCGAACTCCGTATGGTCACCCTAAGTCAACAAGCACTGCGGCATCAAGCCTCATACCCGCCATACATCGTAGTGGCGCTGCCATCTTTCGATCACACCCCCAAACAACCGTCGATCACAGTCCATCGACCTAACCCGGAATGTATGCGAATTGACTCGCCGTAGCCCGGATCGAAGACGCCTATCTCGACCTCATCAGCTTGAGGGGGTGTCATCCCACTCCATGGCATCCAACTGTATCCTGTATCTTTCCAAGGTCGCGTCTATCTCTGCTTTTGAATGTGCAGGAAGCTTCCGAAAGAACAGCTCAGACACTCTCTGTTTGTTTCCGTTCGGAAGTCTCTGAAGACCTATGACCCACCTAAAGATCGCTCCTACCTCCAGTCTATGACGATGGATGTCATTCAGTTCGGAAATGGGGAATCGCGCTTCCTCCGTTGGCAGGAGTTCACCTGTGGTGATATTGGTAAGTCGCGCAACGAACTCGTTGCCCTCTATCGCTTCTACACTTCCCTCCCATTCCATCAGCGGAGTCAAAGACCGGACCCCTGATCCTGAGGGAATGTTCTGAATAGCCCGATATGGCAATGGCGTATCGCGATCATCAATCTTTCTGTTTCCGCCATATAAGTTGCTCGAAGAGTGGTGGGTGGTTTTACTATCAGGATCATTGCCGGCAGCATTTAGTGTCTCACCCCTATGAATTTTCTGAGATCGATATTCGTAATGCGCTACTAAGTAGCTCGACGCAATTTCTGAAACAGCGGTTTGTTCTCCAGAATAGATGAGACATTCGCATTCATTATCAAGCGTGTTCTGACTGGTTTGAGAGGAAAGCGCCATTTCAGGGAAGCCTCATTATCGCATCAATTATTGAGTCAGCTTCAGCAACAAGTGCCTTGAACTTGTTTTCCAGCAACGCGACGGCAGGGTTGGCACCATCGCTTTGGTTATATTCCGATAGGTCATGATGGTGGTTCATTTTCACATAGATACCTGCGTTCCCATTGAGCAAATTAGATGATTCTACCGTCGCATTTGTATCAAGGACAGCCGCATCAAGGCGCTTCTTTTGACGCATTGTAAGGCTTTGTAGACCTCCGATTGGCGATGGGTCTTCGGGATCCAAACCTATGCCGAATTCTCCCCAAGGCGCAATGGGTGCCAATTTGCGTCCGATTTCATTTCTGACGTTGGTGCTTGAGACGTTGAAGTACACCGTCTTGTTGGTCCCCAACGCATAAGTAGGGGTTTAGGTCAGAAGTTCTCATAATATCTGTCTGGTGATATCCGATTTTGCGAACCACGGAACCGTGCTGGTTTGAAACTCAAAATGATCAGTTGGCAACCTGTAAATCCGTTTATCAATTCGGAACGATGACAAGTCACGACATACGACATGGATCTTTTGGGCGTATCGGAGATGTGGCACTCGATCCCGGCCGCGATGAGCCAGGAAAAGCGAAAAGTCTTGATTGAATCCGCCCGGCATTATGACTGAACAACCAGATATCCCCGGTTCAATGCCAAGCGACAAAATCCATCTCCGTTTACCCCACGTCCATTCGGTTGGGTATGGTTCACGTATGGTGCGGTTCTGAAAAGCTGTGCAGATTGGAGACCGAAGTGACTCGCCCGATATATGAATTAGGGGCAGATCCTTAACAATACGGAAGGGTACACCCAGCAGAACTGTTCAATGATTCCAATATGTTGATGGAAACACTGTTCCACCATATGCGAATCGCATCCATTCGGGTTCTGGTGATCATCAGGTCGTCATCCGCTGTGTGCGTCATGGCCAGTTCCATTACTAGAATGACGGCCTTGCGCTGCCCGGAAAGCGCCGCCAGGCTCTCCCGCGAAGGGACTCCAGCCGTCCCGGGCCCGGAATCACCTGCGCCAGGGGGCCGGAAATCCCGCCTTCCGGCCATTTCCCCCGCCCGGGCGGAGAAAATGGCCGGTGTTGCATTTCGGGCTGGAAGTGGGGTGTTATGGACAAAGGATTTGCATTCTGCTCGGCAGGTTGGGCAGCACGAAGAATCAAGACGAAGGCGAGTCCATTCCGGTAAGGGTACATGACCAACCGAAGGATCATACCCGATTCCTGACACACCAAAGCACCAGAACGGCAGATCCGAATCACAGCCATCAACCAGACTGAACGGCACCCAGCCCGAATTATCCTATTACCCAACTACATAGTTAGTGTCCGCCAGAAAACCCCCGTTTTCGCGCTGACGGGCCGGATTCCTGATCGCGCCGAACGCCTGCCGATGGCCGGTCGGGTCCGGTTCCGGTATTCCGGCGCGGTCCGGGCGACCGTTCGTTCGTGCCTTGTTCCGTTCATTGGCTTCTCCGGCATGGTTCGGGCAAGGGGGCGCCGTTCCCGCTCCGTGCGGGTCGGAAAAACGCCTGTTCCCTGTGGAAGGCGCTGTCGTCAGGCGGCGTGGCGGCGCCGCTCCCGCAGCCTCTGCGCACGGCGCAACAGCAGGCCGATGCGGTGGATGTCGGGCGCCACCACGGCGAGCGCGACGGTGCGCCCGAAGCCCCCGGCGCCGAACGCCAGGACCCTGCCGGGGCCGCGGTGCCCGAGGTTGTCGGTCGCCGATTCCACCGCCGGATGGGCCCTGCGCATGGCCCGGAAGGTCGCGCCGCCCTCCCGCTCCCGGTCGGCGGCGTTCAGGTAGCCCTTCCTCCGCAGGGCGTTGCGGTCCAGCATCCCGTCGGGACGGGCCGGTTCTCCGGGCTGTGGAAACCCCGGTGGAGGCCCAACGCCCGGAGGTCCGGGAAGGCCTTCCGCGCCGCCTCCACCATCGGCGCCGGGTGGTCGACGTCACTGCCCTTCCACATCACCTCATGGTGCAGGATGAAGCCGTGCCGGTCCTCCAGGACGCAGACGGGGACGCCGGGCTCCACCGGGCATCCGGCCCTGCCCTTCGGTATCCAGCGCGTGTGCGGCCCGGAGACCGGGAACACCTTCCCGCCGTGCGGGATCCTCCCGCCCCTGGGCAGGCGCCGGTCGACCCGGGCGGTCCGGCGCTCCGCGTGCGACAGGAAATCCCTGATCCGTGTGACGGTGAGGGCCGTCACGCCGTTCACGGCCAGCGCGGGCAGGCTTTTTTCGGCCCGCTGGACGGGTTCGCGGCAGGCCGCGGGGTATCCCTCCACACGCTCCGGGCTGGCGCGGCGGGTCGACCGGACCCCGTTGAAGAGCCCCTTCAGGGTCCTGGTCAGGTGCCTCCACCGCCGCCATCCGGGGACGCCGTGGTCCGAGGCGGCGCGGCCCGTGGTCCGGATCAGGCAGCGCATCGCGTCCCACAGCAGGCTCACGTCCGTGGGATGGTGCACGTCGGTCCCGGCCAGGAGGGAGTCACAGCGCCCGTGCAAGGGCGCGCCAGGCTTTTCTGCCGCGACCGCGTGGCCGCTCCCGCCGACCAGCTGGCTGACCCTCACCGGAAGCTCCGGGTTGAGGTGGCCGACGTTGTCCACCAGCGTCCGGTAATGGTAACGGCTCCCGTCCCACACGTCCGCGTGGCCGGGGAACCGGCGCAGCGTCCTGTGCCGGGTCACCGGTTCGTGGAGCCTGTCGAAGTCGCGGCCCAGGCCCTGCCTGCCCACGCCCATCACAGGGATCCGCCACATCTCCATGCCCGGCCGCCCGACCTTCCTGTCCACGCCGGGCAGCATGTGCCCCTCCATCAGCGCGAACAGCCGCGCCCGCAACTCCCCGTCGGAATACAGGTGCTGGAGCCCCGGCAGCAGCGCCGGGATGTCGTCCCTGGATTTCATGTCCAGCCCGATGCTCCCGATGCCGACCTCCCCGAGCTGCATCTGTGGATCGCGCACATTTCCCATGCCTGCCTCCGGAGGAATCGCCGATTTCAGCCTGATTCGCGCCGAACGGGCCGGAAACCGGCCCCTCCGTCGGAATCTTCGTCCGACGGATACCTGGATTAATCAAATGGTGTCAAGGGGTTGGGAGCTTTTCTGGCAAACACTAGTTACGGCTTTCGTTATACATTGAGTCCATGGAAACCCATGTACCAATCAAGGACAAAAGGAGGCGTTCCGTGCCGCCTTCCGGCGATGCCCGGTCCGATACGGGTCATGAGGAGTGGCTTGCGGCCGAGATTGAGGCCGGCTGCGCTGAACTTGATGCGGGACGACATGGTCTCCCCGCCAAACAGGTCTGGAAAGAACTCGGGCTTTCATGAAACTCGTCTTCTCGCCTCGTGCGCCACTGCGGTTGCGGGAAGTTCAGGCCTACATTGCATATGACAATGTGACCGCCGCCGCTGCGGTGGTAAGTCGGATCCGGCAGAGCGCGGAAATGCTCACCGATCACCCCATGCTTGGACGAGATCGGGATGGACTTACACGAGAGCTTACCGTCTCCTCTTCCCTATCGCATCCACTACAGAATTGATGGGAGCACCGAGACGGTGGAGGTTCTCACCGTGGCACATACAAGCCGGAAACCTCCGTTCCTTGGGTGATTGCACCCATTCATGTCAGGCGGTTCGGGATGCGTAGGCTGGCTCCCAGCTTGAATCGCACGCTGCAACTCTCAGGCCGAAGACGATCCGCATCCGGGCGGGCGACGCGGAGGAAGTTGCCGCGCAGATCAACGGGTACCGCCGCCTCAAGGCCATTGCGCAGGAGTTCCTGGAGGCCAGCGAGGCGCTGGCCGACGCGAAACTGGCATCCGGGCGGGGCGGTGCCCAGAAAGGGGGCTGCTGACGGCGGAGGCCGCGGAGGAAATCCCAGGCGACATTGGACGCCTGACCAGAGGATGCGTCGACAGGCTTGATTTCGGGATCCTCGAGCGCACCCTCCGCCGGACCACCCTGAAGGCTGCGGCCGGACCGCTCGCCGTGCGGCGGAACAGGACCTTCGTCACCGCTCCGGGCCGCTGGCACCGGAGCGGGCATGGTATCACTGCGACGTCTGCGGCGCCGGCTTCAGCCCGCGCGACCGCGCCCTCGGCCTGGCCGGGCAGTCCCTGTCTCCGGGCACCCTGCGCATGGCCGCCGTCGCCGCGGCCGGGCCGAGCTTCGGGAAAGGCAGCGTTCAGCTGCGCGAGCTGGCGGGCCTCAAAACCAGAAAGGCTCACACAGGCCCCGCTCAAGGGTGGCGCCCCGCGCCGCGGGGATTGTCTGACTTTCAATGGAACGGAAAGCAGAACTCGATCCTACGTACGGAAAATTGCGAATTACCCGCGTCGTTTCAGGCTGAACGCGGGTATCCCAGGGCCATCACGATTGGCGTTGTGGTGGCCCGTTTCACGTCCCACGGGATAGGGGATTCAGCCACCATTCCCGTCCAGACGTCCCCCTCCAACAGTCTTTACCCTCGGCGGGGTCAGTTTCGCCTTTGTCCGGATTCCCGATGAATCTTTTGTCCCTTGCCGGAACCGGTGTAGAATCAAATCCAGCCACAGGAGAACCGTCATGCCCCCACGCTATCATGTCGACAGGGTCCGTGAATACCTGCGCCAGGGCGAGGGGGTGCCACCACCGGTCTTCGTCGGCCATCAGGATATCCTCGATGATATCCTGCGGATAGCGCAGGACAGCGCCGGAAAGGCGAAATTCACCCGCATCGTCCAGGGCGCCCCCGGCGCCGGCAAGAGTTCGCTGCTCGCCGAGATGCAGAAACGATGGACCGGCGAGGGGGGCACCCCCCCGCGTGGTGGAGGTCTCCTCGGAGGCCGTCATCCAGAACATAGGCGGTGTCATCCAGGCCATCATCGCCGTCGGAACCGTCGAAAGGGAGACCTGGTCAACCGTCCTAAAGGAAAGGTTCAGGAAACCCAGGGCTTTCGGCGGCTCCATCGCCGGCTATGGGCTGGCGGCCGAATTCGATATTTATGGCAACGCCACACTCGTCAGCCAGGCGATGCGGTACAGAAAGCGGATTCCATGGCTTCACACCGTCATCCTCGCCGTGGACGAGGCCCAGGCCCTGCAGGGGGATCCCGCCTCCATCCCCGCCTGTTTCCTGCGCGAGATCCATAACGGCCGCACCGGCCTTCCCATAAATCTGGTGCTCGCCGGCCTGTCCGACACCGACGCCAGGGCCGAGGCCATGAACCTCACCCGCGAACGGACGGTTCACGAGGTCGCTCCCCTCGACATGGCCCAGGCCCAGGGGTTCATACGCGGACTGGCCCTTTATTTCGGTCTCGACATCTCCCGTCACGCGCCACATCTCGATGCCCTGGCCGAACCCTGCGACGGCTGGCCTCGGCACCTGCGCCATGCCGGCGTGGCCCTGGCGAAAGAGACCGAACGTACCGATGGTGTCATGGACCATATGGACTGGAGGGCCATGGAGCGGCATGTCCGGACCCTGCGGCAGCGCTATTACGGGAAGCAGACCAGCCAGGACATGCGACATTCACACCGTCTGCTCGCGGAGATCCTCCGCGACATTCCGGTCAGTTCCGATGAAACCGATATCACGGATGTGGATATCATCGACCACATGGACCACATCCACCGCCAGCATAAGGACGGTGAGGACATCGCATGGATGCTGCCGGAGGATATGACCGCGAAAGGATTTCTCCGCCATCTCATCCATCAGGGAGTTCTATATGAAAGTGGCAGTGGATACATCCATTCCCCCATCCCCTCATTCCGCACATTCCTGGTGGAGAAAGGCAAGGGCTGGGAGGGACGCGCATTCACCCCTGACAGTGAAGGCAAGGCCAGCGAACCGAACGACGCTCCCAGCCCCTGAACACTTTGTGCCTTACCGGAAACCGGTGCAGGATCAGGTGCGGAAAACACGGGAGAATCACCATGCACCCACGCCATCACGTCGATAGGGTCCGTGAATAGCTGGGTCAGGTATAAAATTCCCAAAGGAATGTATCATGAATGGATCGAACTGGGGATTCCCGCTGCCCATCGGAACCAGCTGGCCTAACTGAAAGTCCTGCTCCGGAAGGTAGGAAACAGTTGGGATTCAGCCGGTCGGGGCATGCCGTCTGCACGGAGCACGACCCCTGTCCGGAGGGTGAGACCGAGGTCGGCAGGAACGAGGATGGCTCGCGCATCTGCCAGCCGCCTGACATCGATGGTCCGGAAACCCCTGCAGACGGCGCCTGCCTGCTCCTGCAGCCTCTGTATGATCCGGACACGGTGACCGAGGGGAGACGGTTTCCCTGCGGGTGAACGCCGACCGGGCGCTGGACCTGACCCTGCCGGTGAGCTTGGTACTGGCCGATTGCAGCGGCAGCGGTTTCAACGCCGACGATATCTCCGGCGGGTTGGGTCCCCGGACGTTGCCGCATCATGCCCGGCTCTCGCGACCTCTTCGGCTCCGGGAGCGATAGTCCTGATAGGTTGCGACCTTTGGCGAGACCTGCCAAAGAATGCGCCATGCGAACGGTGATATTTGACCTCGACGGTACGCTCGTGGATACCAGTGGCGACCTGATCGCCGCAGCGAATGCATGTTTCCGTGCCATAGGGTGCGAGGAAGTGCTTGACCCCATAGGGGATCAGACAATCGCCTTTCATGGCGGTCGGGCGCTTCTTAGACTGGGGTTCCAGAGGTTGGGGATGGGGATCAGTGATGACCGGATCGGAGCGCAGTACCCACTCCTGCTGGAGCATTATGGCCGGAATATAGACGTCTTCTCACAACTATATCCAGGTTTGGTGGTGGCTTTGGAGCGTCTGCGGCAAACAGGATATCGGACGGGAATATGCACCAACAAGCCAGAAGGCCTGGCTGAAGAGCTGATCCAGCGGCTTGGGATACGGGCTCTGTTTGATTCACTGGTCGGAGCGGATACGCTGCCAGTGCGAAAGCCCGATCCGGCGCCCTATATCGCGGCGGTCGAACGCGCCGGTGGCAGCGTCGGAGCATCGTTATTGGTTGGTGATACGGCGATTGATCGCGATACGGCCAGTGCCGCTGGCGTTCCGTGCATATTGGTGACCTTTGGCGCAGAGGGCAAAGGTATCGAAGAACTGCAACCCGATGCGCAGCTTGAGCATTACGACAGACTCATTGGACTTGTTCCGCAATTGATTGGCTGATGCGTCGTGTCCTTTGCAGGAACGGTTCAATGGCTAGGACGACTCAATCGGATTTATCGGTGATGTTCGTAAGCCTGCCTTCTTTGGCCTCGAGCAAGGCCCGACCATACCACGGTAACGCGAAGTGCTGCGACTGAGTCCTGACAACGAAAATCAGGATACTTACACACCTGGCTGGCCAAAGCTTTCCGATGCCACTGGAACTGTACACTGCATGCCAGTGATGGTGAGGGAGTCGGACCGCGAAAATCGCCGCCGGTATGGACAGGGATACAACGTATGGCTTCGCAGCTGACCATGCTGCCGGATGCGCGACGGTCCACAGGGACGGAGCGGCGGCATGCAGGGGACTGCCCTTCGGTCACGGGAGCGTCAGTATCCCAGCAGGGGAATGCATGGAGGGCGTGGCACGCACGAATGGCCCTGGGTCTTTCCGGTCCCTGCCAAGGCGTGGGGTATCACGGAACCTTCCATCACATATCGCCTCAGCGCTTGGATCGAAGCGGTTGGGCGTTTGAGGAGGGACGCCCAAACATCCGGCATCTTGACACGCCCGCCCCGAGGTCCGGGCCCGAGCGAGGCATGACGAACAACAACGCAGACTCCGGGAGGACACGCGGACGGCCATCCAGGTCGGCCCTGAGCATACACGCCACGCCGGAGTAGACTGCCCGCGCCACGTTCCTCGCCGTTATGCGAGGCAAAAGGAGGCGACCAGGGGTCGAGGAACGGTACACCGTCATCATGAAGGAGCATCAGGCGGACACGTCGGCGGGTAACCTCGGTCGGAAGCTTGGAAACTGCGTCATCACGCGGCCTGAAGTGTCGCCCGGGCGATTTAGGCCCATCCAATTCGAACGGGGCGTCGCTCGCCATATGGAGTGCATTGCTCAATGGAGCTTTCAGCGAACTGCACCAGAACCTAACACACTCGCATAGCGTGACCTGCGCGCCAGCAAGCGAGCCATCTTTGTTAATCAGCTTGCCGCCATGAACACGGATGGTTTCGCCGTAGAGGTCAAGATGATCCCGGCCGCCCACGGTGGACATGGCGTCAGACATCAGGACCATACGATCCGGGCTGGGGCGGGCGTTGATCGTCAGACGTAGCATGTCCGGGGCCACATGGTGCCCATCCGCGATCAAGCCGCACCACAGATCGGACAGCAAGGCCGCGCCCACGAGGCCGGGGTTTCGGTTTTCCATCGGCGGCATGCCGTTGTGCAGGTGCGTGACCGAACGCAGACCCGCGTCAGCCGCCGCCCGCAGCTCTTCCGCGGTCGCCATTGAGTGCCCGGCGGACACCACAACGCCCATGCGGTCTAGCTCGGCGATGGTGCTGAGCGAAACGCATTCCGGCGCGAGGGTCAGCAGCACCGGGCAGTCCTGGATGCGCAGCGTCCTGACCAGGTCCATGGTCACGTCATCAAAGGGCCGAATGCAGTCAGCTCGATGGATACCACGACGGGCGAGATTGATATGCGGTCCTTCAATGTGGATACCCAAGACGCCGCTCTTGCCACGCATTTCCAGAACCGCCTCCGCGGCGCGGCGGATCACATCCGGGGTGTCCGTGATGACTGTCGGCAAGAGGAATTCGGTGCCCATCGCACGATGGGCCTCGGCGATGCGCAGGACGCCTTGCGCTGTGGGCTCGTTGTTCAGCATCACATCGCCGCCGCCATTGACCTGGGTATCAAAGAGGCCGAAGGCGGCGGTCGTATCCGAAGGCGTGGCATCTGGCTGAGCGTGCGCAGGAACCATATCGATCAACCGTCCCCGATCCAGCCTGATCGCCAGATCCTGACCCAGACAGGTTCCGCCGTCGTGGACCGCTGTCGGCCTGATCCATGTCATCCCGGGTTCAGAACAGGTAAGGCGCAAGTGCCGCTTGCACCTTGGCCGTGATCACAGCGCGGGGCCAACTCTGGCGGGCCATGGGCAAGGCCTGCACGATCTTGTCGGGTAGGTATTGCAGGAGCAGCGGCTCGATTGGCGTGACCTGTTCCAGGGCGGTCAGCAATTCGGCTACGGCTTTCCGCGACAAGGGCTGAAGCCAGAGATAGCGGATGCGGTCGGAATAGCCAAAGTGCTGCAAATGGCGCAATGCCGCGCCTGTCGCATCGAAATGTGCAGCCCAGGCGCCGGGATGTGCGTCGATCAGGCCCTGCATCACGTCCGGCAGGCTAGGGGCTTGCGGCTCGTGCCAGTACCGGATCGCGTCAAGCGCGTAAAGCGCTTCGCGATAGGCAAAGGTCAGCGCCGGGCCGACCTTGAGAAAGGCAAAGCGGCGGCGCGCCAATTCGGGGAATGTCGCAGGCTGCTGATAGTCGGTCGAATGGGCCTCGAACGCGATTCCGGGCCAATCCTTCAGCACCGGTGACAAAGTGTCGGCGCTGTCCATCGGAAACCGATCAAGTGAAGCTGCGCCAAATTCCAGCCCCGGTTGCACGACGATGGCCGCGACGCGGGACCAAACCTTGGCGGGGAATGCGGCGTTGTGAATGTGGAGCGTCTTTCGCAAGGCGTTGGGATGCGTAGGCGTGATCCCGTCGCGACAGCCAGCGCGTGCGCCGCCGGGCGGTGGAACTTCGGTGCCTATGACGTAGACCAGCGCATCGGAGTTGGGTGCATGGGTTTCGCAGGTTTCGGCCAACTCGGCGGCCCGGGGCGCGGCGGTCCGGTCATCAAGTTGCTCCGGTTCGCCGACGCAGCCTGCGGAACAATCGAGGTGTATCTTGGTAAACCCGGCCTCCACATACGCCTTCAGCATCATGTGCGCTTCGGCCATCGCGGCTTCGGCGGGCAGGTGCTTCCATGCCTGTGGGCCGAGGTGATCGCCACCGAAGAAGATTCGCTGGGGATCGACGCCCAAACGATCGATGCGGGTGCGCAAGTCGGCGATGAAGGCCGCTGGCGTCAGTCCGGTATAGCCACCCTCGTGATTGACCTGGTTGCTGGTGGCTTCTATCAGCAGGTCGCGCTCCCGATCCCGCGCAAGCATCAAGGCTGCATCGAGGACCTCTGGCTGTGCGGTGCAGACCGAGGCGAGCGTGGTGCCACTGCCAGCAAGCGTCTCCGAGACATGGGTCAGCAGTGGGTTATGCGTCATGGACCTGTCTCTCTTCGTGGTCCTGTAGGGCGAGTAACGCGGCGCCACGTGAGCCGCTATTGGCCCCAAAACGTGCAGCCTTCACCGCTGGTTCGGTCTGGCCGGGCAGGGTCACCGACTTCAGCGCGTCTGCTGCACGCAGGTCGACACTGGGCAGGTTGCTGAGACCGCCGCCAAGAACGACGCAATCCGGGTCCAAGGCCAATTGCACCATGTGCAGGAGTTCGCCGAGGAGCGCGTACCAGACTTGAAACACATCCTTGATGCCAGCCGTGACAAGCTCACGCGCGTCGCGATTTGCGCCGTGCAGGTGATTATCGATGCGCTGGATGCCGCGCCCGGACAACAGGGTTTCGAAGCATCCCTGCCGCCCACAGCCACAATCCATGATTGGCAGGTGATAGCGCTGCACGACATGGGCGGGCAGGGCGATATGTCCAATCTCGCCTGCGATCCGGTTCAGTCCCGGAGCCAGCCTGCCGTCCCTACAAATGCCCCCGCCAAGGCCCGTGCCGAGAACCAGGCCCAGCATCGTGCGGTGGTCATCAGCAGCGCCGCCATTGGCCTCGGACAGGGCGAAACACTTGCCGTCGTTTTCGGTCACCACGTACTGGCCCACCCGCTGCGCGATATCCTTCGCAAGGGGTTTGCCAGTGGCGGGAATGTTGGATGTCAGCGCCAGGCCAGAACGTGGGTCGATGAGGCCAGGCAGGCCAATTCCTACCGGAACTTCGGCCTCGCCGGATTGTTCCAAGGCCCAGTCCACCGCTGCCACAACAGCCTCCAGCAGGTCGCCGTAGCTCGATTGTGGCGTCTCCACCTGACGGGACGTCAGGGAGGTCAGGTTCGTGTCAAACAGCCTTGCCTCGATCTTGGTGCCACCAAGGTCGACCCCGCAGACCGCGGCGAGGTCAGACATAGAGCCGCACGTGAGACACGACGCGGGACAGGTTGCCCCCGTCGATGAACGGATCGTCCACGTTCAGCCCCATATGATCTGACCAGAGCGCCGCAAGCCGTTGCGCATACGTCACGAAGAGTGCGGTGTTCCAAATATCCTCTCCCGTGCCCGCAAGTTGGATATCGCCGCTGGTCTCGCCAATCGTCACGACATGTGCGTCCGGAAACTGCGTCCGGATATCGGCGGCAATGTCGGCGTCATACTGTGCGGTTGGGTTCGCGCTTGACAGGAAGATCACCACCAGGCTGCTTTCGGTCATCACCGCCATTGGTCCGTGGCGGAACCCAAGCGCACTGTCCCACGAGGTCACAACGCGTCCGGCGGTGAGTTCCAGAACCTTCAGGGCGCTTTCCCGTGCGATCCCCTTGAACGGACCCGAGCCGAGAAACACCGCACGAGACACGTTGGGTGTCTCAACGGGTCGCTGCAGGGCGGCACGCGCCGCCTTGCTGAGGGCCGTGGTGCGGTCAAGCACCTCATCGGCGGGCAGGAAGCAGGCCAGGGCAGTCAGGAGCATCGTCGTGAAACTCGACGTCATGGCGAAGCCCTTGTCGTGGCAGGCGTCGGGCAGGACAACGGTGGCTTGGGTGCCGGGGCCGCGATGGGTGCCGGTTGAAAGTGCGCTGCCTGCGTTGCAGATCACATTCAGCCGGTGGGCGGCGGGCGCACGGCGATCCAGTAGCTTCAATGTGCCCACAGTTTCCGAGGAGTTGCCACTGCGTCCGAAGGACACCACCAGCAGATCTTTGCCGGCGCCCGTCAGGTAGGTCTCGGGGCTGGCCACCAGATCTGTCGTCGCCACGCTTCGAAAGGTGACCTGGGGCAGGCGGGCGGACAGGGCGTCAGCGATCGTGTCGCCGATAAAGGCGGATGTGCCCGCGCCGGTGAACCACACGCGCGTGATGCCGCGTTCCGCGATCCAGCTTTGGATGGTCGCAGCCTGTTCGGCAAATGCATGGCCCCACGAGGCCCAGATGTCAGGCTGGGCCTCGATTTCCCGGAAGGTGTGCCAGTCCTTGGTCAAGATATGCCCTTTCAGGTCGCCGCGATGTGGATATCCACGCCGGTGTTTTCCAGATGCAGGCGGTGATCTTCATGCAGTCCGCTGTCCGAGAGGATGGCGTCAATCTCGTCAAGCCCACAGATGCGGTGCAGATGGGGTGCGCCGAATTTGCTGTGGTCGGCCAGAAGCACGGACCTGCGCGCGGCTTTCAGGATCACGCGGGTCAGGTGCGCCTCATCCTCGGAATACGTTGCGAGGCCGAAATCGAGGTCGATGCTGTCGGCTCCGATGAACG
Organism: Paracoccaceae bacterium; assembly: GCA_965203605.1. Classification (GTDB taxonomy): domain Bacteria; phylum Pseudomonadota; class Alphaproteobacteria; order Rhodobacterales; family Rhodobacteraceae; genus JAPOUP01. The sequence continues at coordinate 3,307,893 of OZ241902.1, forward strand.
CGATGTCAAAGGACATCGACGCCAGCACATCTTCGACCATGCGCCCCGTCAGTGCCACGGCGTCGCGACGCACGTTGCCACCGGGCAGCATCAGCTTGTGTTGCGGAAAGTCCAGAAGCGACAGCAGGGTGCCGACGCCCGTCGTCATGATGGTGAGTGGCTGCGCGGCGCCGAGCTCCTGCGCGAAGGCCTGCGCGGTGGAACCGGAATCAAGCAGTATCGCCTGCGCCTCGCCCAGAAGCGGCAGGGCGGCACGGGCGATGGCTCGTTTTTCCTTCCGACTCTTCCGGGCCTTCTCAGCCAGGGCCGGTTCGACCTGCGGGTTCTGGGCGGCATTCTGTGACCCTACCGCGCGGGCAATCCCAAGACGCAGCTCTGGCAGGCCCTTGTATCCAAACTCGCGCCCGAACCGGATGATTGACGGCTCGCTGACGCCCAGCGTCTCGGACAGCTCCCGAAGCGTCTTCTCGGCAAAGGCGTCTGGATCCTCGAGCACAGAATCTCCGATCACACGGAAGGTGCGCGACAGGTCCGGTGTGCGGTCGGCGATCTGAGCCAGTAGAGAGGTGGGTTCGTTCATATATCAGGTCCTGCGTGGTTCGACTGCGATATATCAGCAAAGTTACATGACGGCAACAGTATTTCAGGTTTATCTGCAATTCAACACAAGTTTTGAACAAAAATATGTGTAATACACAAAAAATATGTTGTGATGCGTAAATAATTGTGCTATTCGGAAGTCCGAAATCGGCTCAAAGTATCATATGCAAGGAGGGAGAGATGAAGAACGTGAGATACATTCTGGGCGCGGCCCTGGCCTCGACAGCGCTGGCCGGGCCAGCTTTGGCCAGGACAGATCTGGTGTTCTGGTCGATGTGGAATGAACAGGAGCCGCAGGCTCAGGCGTTGCGCGAGGTGATGGACGCCTACATTGCCCAGAGACCAGATGTGAGTTTCGATGTCGTGTGGAACGGTCGTCAGAACCAAGTCAAGATACGCGCTGCACTGCAAGCGGGCACCCAGATTGACTTCATGGATCAGGACGGCGACCAGTTGGTCGGGGGCCTGGCCGCTGCCGGACTGGGCCTGCCGCTGAATGATCTGGCAGCTGACCTTGCGGACGACATGCTGCCCGCGGTGCTGGATCTCTACCGCAAGGGTAAGGACATCGTTCAGATGCCCTATATCTACAACCCGGTCTCGTTCTGGTACAATGTGAGCCTGTTTGATGACATGGGCGTAGAGCCGCCCGCGACGGTGGACGATCTGGTCGCGGCCTGTGGCACGGCGGTTGCGAACGACATCAACCTGCTGGTGACTGAAGGCAATGTCGGCGACTACCAGCTGTTCCACTTCAGCTATCTGATGCAGCGGATCGCGGGGCCGGGGGCCGTGCGGGACGTGATCGCCGACAAGTCAGGCGAGGGCTGGCGGTCAGACGCGGTGCGTCAGGCGCTTGAGGCCGAGGCGGCGATGTGGAGCGCGGGCTGTTTCTCGGACGATGTGAAGGGCTTCCAATACCCAACCGGTCAGCAGACCATAGCACTGGATGAGGCCGCTGCCGAACTGGTGGGTGCGTGGCTGCCCGCTGAATTGTCGCCCGCGGTGGAGGAGGATTTCCGATGGGGCTCCTTTGCCTTCCCCGCCGTTGAGGGCGGCGCGGGCAGCACGGGCGATCTGCAGGCCTCGCTGTTGACGATGATGGTGTTCAAGGATTCCCCCAAGGCCGAGGCGGCGGTGGATTTCCTCGAGTTCCTGATGAGCGAAGAGGGCCAGCTGGTCATCGCCTCGACCGGACAGGTCGGCGTGACCCGCAATGGCGTGCCGTGGAGCGAAGCGATCAAGGACGGCTACGATCTGGCGAGATCGGCCGGAACGATCATGGCGATCAACGACGCGACCAGTGTGTTCTATCCCGAATACCACGCAACCGTGCTGGTGCCCACGCACACGGCGTTCTTCCTCGGAGAGATCACGGCGGATGACTTCATTAACCAGATGGTCGAGAAAAGCGCCGCGTTCTGGGCTGGTCGCAACTAAGGGCGCCCAGCATGATCCGACCTCGGCTGATCGCGGTGTTTCTCGCGCCCGCCCTGGCACTCTACGTCGGCCTGATGGTCTACCCGACCTTCGTTGCTATCCGCCAAGGGTTCTACAGGACCTCCGGATTTGGCGATCAGGAGATCTGGGTCGGCTGGGGAAACTATGCGCGGCTGTGGTCGGATCCGATCTTTTGGCAGAGTCTGCGGAACACGATGGCGATCCTCGTCTTTGGCGGGATCGCGGTGTTTGGCTTTGCCTTCCTGTTCTCGGTGCTCCTGAACAGCGGCATCTGGGGCAAGAAATACTTCCGTGCGATCATCTTCCTGCCCAACGCGGTTGCGGTGATTGCGCTATCGACCTTTTGGTCCTTTTTCTTTGTCCCCCGCTTTGGCATCCTACCGAATGCTCTGGACGCGATGGCCGATGCGGGCATCCCGCTGCTTGGCCTGGAGGATGTGGTCTGGACCGCGCCTGGCATGGTGTTCTTCTCGATGATGGTGGGTCTGGTCTGGATCGCCGCGGGGTTCTACACGATCCTGATTCTCGCGGGCGTGGATAAGATCCCGGCGGACATGTTCGACGCCGCGCGAATCGATGGTGCGTCCGAATGGCAGACCTTTCGCCTCGTCACGCTCCCCATGATCTCGGACGTCGTGTTGATTACCCTTGTGCTGTGGTGCATCAACGCGATCCGGGCCTTCGAATTTCCATATGCCTTTGGCGGGCCGAACATCGACACGACCTTGTACACCAACGGCATCTACCTATACATCATGGGTTTCGGACAGCGTGACCCGATCTTTGCGCTCGGCTACGCCTCGGCCATAGGCGTGGTGATGCTTGTCATGACCATCGTCGTGGTCCTGTTCCTACGGGTCTTGGGCCGGGCGGAGAGGATCGAATTCTGATGTCCCGAACCTGGACCAAACGTCTCGCCTACCTGGTCTGCGGTGCCTGGGCGGCCTTCGGACTGTTCTTCGTGGGCTGGTTGATCGTGGCCTCGCTCAAAACCAACAGGGCACTCTTCAAGGAACCTTTCAGCCTGCCCGCCGACTGGAAGTTCGACAATTACGCCCGCATCTGGCAGGTGGCGGACTTCGGGACCTACTTCCTCAACTCGACGCTGGTGGTCGCGGCCTCGGTCATCGGCATCCTGGTCGCGGCCGTCCCGGCGGCATACGTGCTCAGCCGCGCCGAGTTCAGGTTCCGCGACACGATCACCGTGTTCTTTGCCGCTGGCATGGGCATCCCGACCCCACTCCTACTCATCCCCATCTTCGTGATCATGTCCTCGCTGCGATTGGGCGACACGCTGACCGGGCTGACCATCATCTATCTGGCGTTGTCGCTGCCGTTTTCGGTCTACGTGCTCACTGGCTTCTTCTCCTCAATCCCGTCGGACCTGCAATCGGCGGCGAGGATCGACGGCTGCACGGATTTCCAGACCTTCTTCCATATCATGCTGCCTCTGGCGCGGCCCGGTATACTGACCGTGGCGCTGCTGAATTTCGTCGGACTCTGGAACGAGTACCAGCTTTCCCTTGTGATGATCAACAGCCCGGAACTGCGCACGCTGTCGCTGGGGCTCTACTCGCTGATCACCGCCATGCAGTATTCCGGGGCCGACTGGGTCGGGCTTTTCGCAGGCGTGGTCATCACGACGGCGCCGAGCGTTCTGCTCTTTGTCTTTTTCGGGAACAGGATGATCGACGGGATCACCATGGGGAGCGTCCGCTGACCCAGATTCTTTCCGACAAGCTGGTTCTCCCGGCGGCCTTGCCGGACGGTCAGTCGCCGCTGCCGGTGTTCCGCTGGCAGCAGCCCACGCCGAACCAGCCATCCCCTCCCATCGGTCTGGTCGGAGACGAGGTTCAGGGCTACACCTATATGGGAGATCTGTCGATCCTGCCCTATCGCCTGCAAGAGAGATATGGCCGGGATCTGGTGGAGACCACGCTTGACTGCGTGATCCTCGTGAACGATGCGCTGAAAGTTATGGTGTTGCCGGGGTTCGGTGGGCGCGTGGCCTCAATCGAGGACAAGCGGACGGGCCGCGAACTTCTGTTCCGAAACCCGGTAATCCGCACGGGCAATCTGGCGCTCCGCAATGCCTGGTTCTCGGGCGGGATCGAGTGGAACGGCGGCGGCATTCCGGGTCACGCCGCCTCGACCATGGCGCCGATATTCGCCCACCGGGTGGAGACGCCGGACGGCCCGATTCTGCGCCTGCATGATTTCGACCGGATAACGGAGACGGTCTGGCAGGTTGATCTGTTCCTTCCGCAGGCGGAAGCGCGGCTGTATGCGCATGGCCGGATCTGCAACCCGAACGCGGAGACGCGCCTCGTCTATTGGTGGACCAACGCCACGGTCGCGCATCAGTCAGGACAGCGCATTCTTTCCCCCGCCGATTATGCGCTTGAACACGTGCTGCCCGACAACCACCTGGAAAGCGTTGCCTTCCCCAACCAATGGGGGTTTGATGGATCCTTCCCTGACAACTGGCACTCTTCGACCTCGGTGTTCTTTCGCCGCCCCGGACAGACCCATCCCTGGATCGCCGCCTGCAATCCTGATGGAACGGGGCTTGCGCAGACCTCAACCGCCGCACTGACCGGGCGAAAGTTCTTTTTCTTTGGCCATTGCGCGGGCGGGCAGCACTGGATGGAGTTCCTTTCCGATGGCGGCCGGGGACGGTATGTCGAGTTGCAGGCAGGGATCACGCCGACGCAGAACAACCGTCTGGCGCTGGGTGCCGGGGAAACGGTGTCCTGGACGGAATGCTACACCGCTTTGGACGGGTGCCTAAATGCGACCGAAGCGGAATATGCCGTCGCGGAGCGACTGGCAGAGAATCTTGTGCGAAGCGCGATCCCGGTGCCCGCGCTCGATGCCACGCATGCGGTGCTCACCAACCACGCGACCCTGCCGCCCGCTGAGACGCTGTTCCTCGGCGAGCCTTGGGGAGCGCTTCACGAAGTCTTGACAGGCCGCCACGTTGCCTCTGGCCTACTGTTTGACACTGATATGCCACTTGCTTGGACCGCCGTGGCAAAGGGGCAGGTGCCGGATGTTGAGACAGAGGACTTTGCCACCTCGGACGCCTGGCGCACCGCCTTGGAGGCTCTGCCGAAGAATGCCTTCACCGCGCTGCATCTGGGAATCATTGCGCTCGATCGTGAGGAGACGGAATTGGCCCATTCATATCTGGCCTTCGCGTTGGAGGAGCAGCCCACATCGATCGCAGCCCGCTGCCTCGCCGTGCTGCACGGGTGGCGGGGCGACACGTCGGCCGCCATTGCCGCGTACCACCGTGCGCTGGAGCTGCCCGGCTGTGCGGCCGAGACCGAGCTGGAATTCGCACAGCTCCTGCTTCGGGCTGGGCACCTTGAGCACGCCAAGGCGTTGCTGCCCACCCTGTCGCCCGAGGCCCGTGCAATGGAACGCATGATCCTGCTTGAAGCCCAATTGGCGTTGGTGGCGCATGACTTTGGTCGGCTGGAGAAGCTGCTGGATCATGATTTCGCCACCATCCGGGAAGGCGAGACCACGCTTTCGGACCTTTGGTGGGGTCTGGTTCTGGGCCGCGCCGCACAGGCTGCCGGGCGGGCGCTTACAGACGCGGAGAAGGCGCAGGTGCGGGCCGACAACACCCTCCCCTTCCGCCTGGATTTCGCAATGCTGCGCGAGGAACGCATGAGGACGGGAGAGACAGCGCATGGCTGACGTCAGACTTGAGGGCGTGGGCAAATCCTATGGCGCGGTAGAGGTGCTCAAGGATGTTTCCCTGGAAATCTTGGATGGTGAATTCCTGATTCTGGTCGGGCCTTCCGGCTGCGGCAAGTCCACGCTGCTGCGCGCGATCTCCGGGCTCGAACCCGTCTCTGTGGGAAATATCCGGGTGGGCGGCGAGGACATGACGGGCAAGGAACCGGTCGAGCGCGGCGTGGGTATGGTGTTTCAGTCCTACGCGCTTTATCCCCATATGACGGTCGAGCAGAATATCGGCTTTGGCCTGAGAATCGCACGACGGGACAGGGGCGAGATCAGGGACACCGTGCGCTCCGTCGCCGAAATGCTGAAGCTGGACCATCTACTGGACCGAAAGCCGCGCGAACTGTCGGGCGGGCAAAGGCAGCGCGTGGCGATTGGACGGTCTCTTGCGCGCAGGCCCAGGATATTCCTGTTCGATGAACCCCTGTCGAATCTCGACGCGGCGCTTCGGGTGGAGATGAGGGTGGAGTTGTCGAAACTGCACGGCGAACTGCAATCTACGATGATCTATGTTACCCATGATCAGGTGGAGGCGATGACCATGGCCGACCGGATCGCAGTCATGGATCATGGGAAGATCATGCAGGTTGGTACGCCGCTGGAGTTGTTCAACGCGCCGAGGAACCGTTTCGTGGCAGGCTTTCTTGGCCAGCCGTCCACAAATTTCCTGCAGGTCCTGTCCGCATCGCAGGGCGGGAATGCAACCACCTACTCCGTCCCGGGCGGTGCGGTCACCTTCGGTGCGGTTGCCCCGGGAGCATCGGATGCGATCGAGGTCGGGCTTAGGCCTGACGCCTTTGACGTCGCGCCGGAGGGCGATGGCGATCTCACCGGCACCGTCGAGCTTGCCGAGCAATTGGGCGATGAGACGCTGGTCCACGTGCGACTTGAGGGCGATGTGCCGGTCGTGGCCAAGTTGAAGGGCCAGCACCTGCTTATGCGCGGACAAAGGCTTGGGTTGCGCGTGGACTGCAAGGCACCGATGGCGTTTTCCGACCAGGGCATCAATGTCTTTGCGGCTTGATGTTGGCGGGTGTTCGCGAAGACCCCGTCCGCGTGCCGGCTCGGTGGGCGGCAGGGCGACGCAGCCGAGACCATTGACGAAGTCATGAGACACCCTCAATCTGCGCTCATGGGTGAAGTCTTCAAAGGCAGTTTCACACAGCAGGAGCCGATTCCGGAGGCAGGCATCGCCGCGGCCCAGGACGTCATGCGTCATGGTCGGTTGCACCGTTACAACCTGATCAACGGTGAGGTCGGCGAAGTGGCGCTTCTGGAACAGGAGTTCGCGGAGTTTGTCGATGCGAAATTCTGTCTTGCGGTAACCTCAGGTGGATATGCACTGGCGACGGCGCTGCGCGCCGTCGGAGTGGCACCGGGCGATAAGGTCCTGTCCAACGCTTTTTCACTGGCCCCGGTTCCGGGCGCGATCGCAGGCACAGGCGCGGAACCGATTCTTGTCGAGACGACAGAAGGACTGACGATCGATTTCGCTGATCTGTCGGCGAAGACAGTCTCAAGCGGTGCAAACGTCCTGTTGCTCAGCCATATGCGCGGCCATATCTGCGACATGGACCGTCTGATGGCGATCTGCAATGACTCGAAAATCACGGTGGTCGAGGATTGTGCGCACACGATGGGTGCGCGTTGGTGCGGGACTCCGTCGGGTCGGCATGGTGTGATAGGCTGCTATTCCACCCAGACTTACAAACATATGAATTCCGGCGAAGGTGGTCTGCTGGTGACCGACGAAGCTGCCCTTGCCGCTCGAGCCGTATCGCTGTCTGGCTCATACATGCTCTACGGTCGTCATCTGGCCGCTCCCCCGCCTGAAGCCTTCGATGAAATTCGCTACTCCACGCCGAATCTGTCGGGTCGGATGGATAATCTGAGGGCGGCGATCCTGCGGCCGCAGTTGAAGGACCTTGAATCGCAGTGCGGCCGATGGAATGCCCGGTATCGTTGCGTCGAGGACGGATTGCGGGACACACCCGGACTTTGGTTGATTGAACGGCCGCGGGAGGAGACCTATGTTGGGTCTTCAATCCAGTTTCTGTTGACCGATTGGAGTCCAGGGGCTGTGGAAGAGGTCGTCGACCGCTGTAAGGAACGTGGGGTTGAACTCAAATGGTTCGGTGCTGAAGAGCCCGTGGGCTTTACGTCACGCTATGACAGTTGGCACTACGCTTCCATCGAGAGGTTGCCAGGAACGGACCGCGTGCTGGCAGGGCTGATGGACATGCGCATTCCGCTCACGTTTTCGCTTGATGACTGTGCGTTGATCGCCCGCATAATCCGCGCTGAGGTATCGACTGTTTGGGAGGCGTTGAAAGGGTCAGGCGGCTCCGCTGGGAACTGAGGCGTACCTGCACCTCGTTCCTTGGAAATTGATGGCATGAGTTGCTGTGAGATGTTCCGGCAGGATCACCGATCAATCTGTCGAAATGGTGGATATTGGCCTCGCGTGGATCGCTTCGCTGCACGGAAATGCCGGTCACGCTGGATGCAGTCATCAGGGAGTGAGTCGATATGGAGTTTGAGTAGGCGCAGGCCCTTCGTTGGGTCCGGACATCGGGCCCTCAACCCACCGCAGTTTCGGCAATCGGATCGGGCTCCCCAAACTCCGGAATTGATGGAGACCGGGAAGTGTGGAAGCCGCAAGGACGCATTCGCTCTTGCGAAATCCGATTGACGCCGAAAGGATGGACGGGATATCCATTGAACAGGCGTTCATTTAGTCCCGGAGGAAATTCCCATGTTCGCCGCATCCATGAGATTTGATCTTGGCGAAGATGTGAATGCGCTCCGGGAGACCGTCCATCGCTGGGCTCAGGATCGTATAAGGCCTCTGGCTGCAGAGATTGACCGAACGAATCTGTTCCCATACGAGCTGTGGCGCGAGATGGGACAGTTGGGAATCCTGGGAGTCACGGTTGAGGAGGAATTCGGCGGCGCTGGCATGGGATATCTCGCCCACGCCGTGGCGGTGGAAGAGATCGCGCGAGCCTCCGCTTCCGTGTCCTTGAGCTACGGCGCACATTCGAATCTCTGTGTCAACCAGATCAGGTTGAACGGCACACCGGAACAAAGGCAGCGGTTTCTGCCAGGGCTCGTATCAGGGGAACATGTGGGTGCGCTTGCCATGTCCGAAGCCGGAGCTGGATCGGATGTCGTCTCGATGAATCTTCGGGCGGACAAGCGTAACGATCATTACCGACTGAATGGTTCCAAGTACTGGATCACGAACGGACCAGACGCGGACACTCTGGTTGTCTACGCAAAGACTGACCCGGACGCCGGCTCAAAGGGCATCACCGCCTTCATCATCGAGCGATCCATGACCGGCTTTTCGACCGGTCCACACTTTGACAAGCTTGGAATGCGCGGGTCGAACACGGCGGAACTCATCTTCGAGGATGTTGAGGTTCCATACGAAAATGTACTTGGACAGGAAGGGCGCGGCGCTACCGTGTTGATGTCAGGCCTCGATTACGAGCGGGTCGTGCTGGCTGGCATCGGCACTGGACTCATGGCCGCCTGCATGGACGAGGTCATGCCCTATCTCGCCGAACGCAAACAGTTTGGCCGGCCGATTGGCAGCTTTCAGCTCATGCAGGGCAAGGTGGCCGACATGTATGCCGCGATGAACTCGGCAAGGGCGTACGTCTATGAGGTGGCCAAGGCCTGTGACAGGGGTGAGGTAACCCGTCAGGACGCCGCCGCCTGTGTGCTGTATTCGTCCGAAGAAGCAATGAAGCAGGCCCATCAGGCAGTTCAGGCCATGGGTGGGGCGGGCTTCCTGAACGATGCTCCAGTCGCACGGATATTCAGGGACGCAAAGCTGATGGAAATAGGTGCGGGAACCAGCGAGATTCGAAGGATGCTGATCGGGAGGGAACTGATGGAGTCAACGGTATGACACGTGTTCTGTGGCCCGAAATGATCAAATCCCTTCCGTGCGTCGCGACGGGTTCCAGCCCGGATGGCGACGACCGGCAGGTTGAACCCACATCTGCCAGGTCACGACGGGTGATCCTTTCGTCTGGAAACAGACGGCTTCCAGCCCAGAGGCGTGAGCCTCGCAGGACTGCTGGATGAGGCTCAATTCGAATTTCGTCAGCGGTTCAGAGGATGCGGCCACCAATCGTGCCGCGCATCTTGCTGCGTTGAAGGAAGTCACTGACGCCGCGGAACTTGCCGCCGCCGGTGGGGGTGATCGTGCCAGGGCCCGCCACCTCAGCCGTGGGAAGATGCTTCCCCGTGACCGGTTGGCACGTCTTCTCGACCCAGGTTCACCGTTTCTCGAAATCGGAGCGACGGCGGCGCATGGTCTATATGGCGGTGCCGCACCCTGCGCCGGCATCATCGCAGGTATAGGCCGCGTCATGGGGCATGACGTGATGGTCGTCTGCAACGATGCCACCGTCAAGGGTGGTACATACTATCCGCTATCGGTCAAGAAGCACCTTCGCGCCCAGGAGATCGCCGCTGAATGTAACCTGCCGTGTGTTTATCTCGTGGATTCAGGTGGCGCCAATCTGCCAAACCAGGATGAGGTGTTTCCTGACCGGGACCATTTCGGGCGGATTTTCTACAACCAGGCACGGATGAGCGCAAAGGGAATCGCGCAGATCGCGGTGGTTATGGGATCCTGCACAGCCGGCGGAGCCTACGTGCCCGCCATGTCGGACGTGACCATCATTGTCAAGGATCAGGGCACCATTTTCCTGGCCGGGCCGCCACTGGTCAAGGCCGCGACCGGTGAGGTTGTTTCAGCAGAGGAATTGGGTGGCGGCGACGTTCACACCCGCCTGTCAGGGGTCGCGGACTATCTGGCAGATGACGACACTCACGCACTGGCGCTTGCCCGCCGCGCCGTCGGGTCCCTGAACCGTCAGACTTCCCAATCGGTGTCATGGGCCACTCCAGAGGATCCTGCATTCGATCCCGATGAAATCCTCGATCTGGTTCCTGCGGACCTACGAGCGCCATATGACATTCGGGAGGTGATTGCCCGTATTGTCGACGGATCACGTCTTGACGAGTTCAAGGCACGGTTCGGCGGAACGCTGGTCTGTGGATTCGCCCACGTCATGGGTTGTCCGGTTGGACTCATCGCGAACAACGGAGTGTTGTTTTCGGATTCCGCGCAGAAAGGTGCGCATTTTGTCGAACTCTGTAGCCAGCGCCGCATTCCATTGGTGTTCCTGCAGAACATCACCGGATTCATGGTTGGCAGGAAATACGAGCAGGAAGGCATTGCACGGCACGGCGCGAAAATGGTGACCGCCGTGGCGACAACCGCCGTTCCAAAGATCACCATGCTGGTGGGTGGCTCGTTTGGTGCCGGAAACTACGGAATGGCCGGACGGGCCTATCAGCCAAGGTTCCTATGGACATGGCCAATTTCGCGCATCTCGGTCATGGGTGGAACACAGGCGGCGAATGTGCTGGCAACGGTGAAACGGGAATCTGTGGAACGAGCCGGAGGGACATGGTCAACAGAAGATGAGGAGGAATTCAAACGCCCAACGCTGGAGATGTTCGAACTCCAGTCGCATCCGCTCTATGCATCCTCACGTCTGTGGGATGACGGCATAGTTGATCCACGCAGGTCGCGTGAAATTCTGGCACTCAGTCTACGTGCAGCGTTGAATGCACCGATCGGGGAGACGAAGTTCGGTGTATTCAGAATGTAGTTTCCCGTTCCATTCGGTATCGCCCGGTGCAGTGTCCATGTCCGCGAAAATCCACGGATCGGCGGCATGTAGGACGCACAACGTTGCGGAATTTGCGCGGCACCCGCAGAAACGGGGTCTGAATACGAGAATGACCTGTTGTCTGAAAGGCGGATGAAGTGAGTGGGGCAGGCAGACCGGTCGGCGATTCAATGAGGCATTCCGGTTCAATGGGATTCAGCGGTGGTTGCCCTATCGCCATCGATAGGGGGGCAATCCGGTTTCCTTGCGTCCAATGGAGATGGGCTTGAGATGATTCAGCGACTTCTGATCGCCAACCGAGGTGAGATCGCCTGCCGGATCATCGAGACGGCCCGCCGCATGGAGATCGGGACGGTTGCGGTCTACTCCGATTCCGATCAGCGGGCGAGACATGTGACGATGGCCGACATGGCAGTGCATATCGGTTCCTCACCGCCTGCCGAAAGCTATCTGAATGGCGACGCGATCATCAACGCGGCGGTTCAGACTGGATGTGAGGCGATCCACCCGGGATATGGCTTTCTGAGCGAGAATCCGGAATTCGCGGAGGCGATCAAGTCTGCCGGGCTCATCTTCATCGGACCTTCGGCGGATGCGATACGCGCGATGGGACTCAAGGACAGGGCAAAGATGCTGATGGAGCGTGCGTGCGTGCCCATAGTCCCTGGCTATCACGGTGAGGATCAGGAAGACGGGCATCTTTTCCGAGTGGCGGGTGACCTGGGTTACCCGGTTCTGATCAAGGCCGTCGCAGGTGGTGGGGGCAAGGGGATGCGCAGGGTCGATTCTCCGGCTGATTTTGCGGACGCCTTGGCATCGGCTCGTGCCGAAGCGAAGGGTGCGTTCGGCAACGACGCTGTGCTGATCGAGCGACTCGTGCGGAGACCTCGCCACATTGAGGTGCAGATATTCGGTGACGGCCAACAGGTGGTGCATCTCTACGAGCGCGACTGCTCGATTCAACGCCGGCACCAGAAAGTGATCGAGGAAGCTCCCGCGCCCGGAATGACCGATGAAACGCGTGATGCCGTGTGTGCAGCGGCGGTGCGTGCCGGGAAGGTGATCGGCTACGCCGGCGCGGGAACCGTCGAGTTCATAGCCGACAGCCATCAAGGTCTGCATCCGGATCGCTTCTATTTCATGGAAATGAACACACGGCTGCAGGTGGAGCATCCAATCACCGAAGCGATCACCGGCATCGATCTTGTGGAATGGCAGATTCTCGTTGCAGGCGGTTCTCCCTTGCCGAGGTCTCAGGAGGATATTCCGTGCCGCGGCCATTCGGTTGAGGCACGCCTCTATGCGGAAGATGTGCGGAAAGGATTCCTGCCTGCCGTCGGATCATTGACGCATCTTGAGTTTCCTTCAGACATCAGGGTCGACAGCGGGGTTAGGGCGGGTGACCGCATCAGCCATCATTACGATCCCATGATCGCCAAAGTGATCACTTACGGCAGGTCACGCGCCGAAGCACTGTCCCGGATGAATCGAGCACTTGCCAGGACGGAGGTCGCCGGTCTGGTCACCAACCGGGACTTTCTCCTGAATGCGATACGTAGTCTGCGTGCACGGGGGAGCGACGTGGACACCGGTTTCATCGATCGTCATGCTGACGCACTTGGAAGGCTGCCGGAACCCGGATCACATCAAAAGGCACTCGCTGCGGTGGCGGCATTGGAACTGGAGCATCTGGATGATCCGTTGGCCGGGTTCGCCCTCTGGACACCGATCGAGCACGAGGTGACGCTGACGCGGGATGGCGCGGAATTCACTGCACGCGTCAGACTGCAGGCCGCGCAGATGTTCACTGTAAATGTGGCGAGCACCACGCATGAAATCGCGTGGCGGGATGATGCCTGGTGGGTCGACGAGGTGAAGACATCCGCGCACTGTGTGCGACACGGTGGCGGGGTCAGCGTGTTCCAGGACGGGAGCCATCATTTCGGATTGCTCGATCCACTTTCTGTGGTGGATGGGTCGGATGCGCCGGGCGATGTGGTTGAGGCGCCGATGCCCGGTCAGGTAAAGGCGGTGTTTGTCTCGCCGGGAGACTGCGTCGTCAAAGGGGATCGTCTTGCATTGCTCGAAGCGATGAAGATGGAGCATACACTGGTCGCCGCACGAGACGGAACGGTGGCCGAGGTTCTCTTCGCTGCAGGTCACCAGGTGGAGGCGGGGACCATTCTCATATTGATGGAGGAGGAGGAGAATTGATTCGGTTGCATCACTGTCCGCAAACCCGGTCCATGCGCACTCTATGGCTTCTCAACGAAATTGGCGTCGGTTTCGAGGTGGTTGAACGGAAGTTCGATAAGTCCCTCAGGTCTCCGGAGTACCTCGCGATCAATCCAGTTGGCCGTATTCCGGCCCTGGAGATCGATGGGCGCATTCTTTGGGAGTCCGGTGCCATCACTGAGTACCTTTGTGAGCGTTTTCCGGCTTCCGGGCTTGGGTGCGCGACTGGAGACAGCGAACGTGCGGAATGGCTTATATGGGTTCACTTTGCTGAAACCGTGAGCCAACACGGTGCTGCGCTGACGCAGCAGCATGTGGTCCTCTACGACGACTCGATGCGTTCATCAATTCTGATGAAGCTTGAGCCCAGGCGGCTCGGGAAATGCTATGCCGCTATCGATGGACGGCTAGAGGGACGGGAGTATCTTCTCGACCGAGGATTTTCGGCGGCGGACATTTCCGTTGGGCAGGCGCTCTATATGACACGGCACTTCGCGAAGCTGGAACCGTTCGGGCAACTTGCCGCCTGGTACCGACGGCTCACCGCACGGCCGGCTTTCCAGGCATCGCTACCGACTTCGGGGTCGCCTTTGCTTTACGAACGCGAGTTCTACGATCCTCCGGAGGACTGAGGTCGCGGTTTTGACCGAAAGGGTCGACGCAGAAACCAGGAGAGTGATCATTGGCTGAGTTTGTCGAGATATTCGAGGTAGGCCCACGCGATGGGCTTCAGAACGAATCGGCAATGATACCAGCGAATCGCAAGATCGAGCTTGTTGATAGCCTTAGCCGTGTTGGGTTCCGACGCATTGAAGTCGCATCATTCGTATCTCCGAAATGGGTGCCACAGATGGCCGACGGAGCCGAGGTAATGGCCGGTATGGATCGGGTGGCGGGAGTGTCCTATGCCGCACTCGTTCCGAATATGAAGGGCTTCGAGGCGGCGGTGGCGGCGGGTGTGGACGAGATCGCGGTATTCGGGTCTGCTTCCGAAGCGTTTTCGCGTGCCAACACCAACAGGTCCATTGAGGAGAGCGAGGCGGAGTTTCGGCCGATCATCCGTGCTTCCCGGGCGCTGGGTATCCTGGTTCGGGGCTATGTTTCCTGTGTCATTGAATGTCCGTATGATGGTCCCACCGCCCCCGAAAGAGTTGCGGAGGCGGCTGCTTCGCTGCTGGAATTGGGCTGCCATGAGGTTTCGCTCGGAGACACGATTGGTCGGGGGACGCCCGATACCGTGGGCGGGATGCTGGACGAGGTGCTGGACCGCGTGCCTGCGGACCGTCTCGCCGGACATTTTCACGATACGGGTGGACAGGCGCTGGCGAATGTGGAGGTTGCGATCGGGAAAGGCATCCGGACAGTGGACTCGGCCGCTGGAGGCTTGGGAGGCTGCCCATATGCACCGGGTGCGGCCGGCAACGTCGCGACCGAAGCTGTTGCCGTTCGGTTGGCGGAACTGGGATTTGAGACCGGCCTTGACCTGATGCGTCTTGAGGAATCCGCGGCGATGGCCCGCGCGATGCGGAGTGAGCATGTTTGAAACTCTCGACATGAGTACCGATCTGCGTGGGGTGGTGACACTGACGCTGGATCGACCCGCGAAACACAATGCGCTGAATTCTGAGATGATTCGGGAACTCACCGAGGCTGCGAGACTTCTGGGCGCGGACACGGCCGTCCGTGTGGTCGTGCTGACTGGAGCTGGTCGGTCATTCTGTGCAGGGGGGGATCTCGGCTGGATGAGGCAGCAGATGACCGGTGACCGAACGTCCCGCATGTCCGAGGCCAAACGGTTGGCGGAAATGCTGGATGCGCTCAATACGATGCCGAAGCCTCTGATTGGCCGGATTCAAGGATCGGCTTTTGGCGGTGGTGTGGGTATGGCAAGTGTCTGTGATGTCGCGATAGGCGTTTGCGGTTCGAAATTCGGATTGACGGAGACCCGTCTGGGTTTGGTTCCAGCGACAGTCGGGCCTTATGTGCTCGCTCGCATGGGAGAAGCGATGGCCCGCCGTGTTTTCATGTCGGGTCGGGCGTTCGGGGCCGATGAGGCGGTTGCGTTGGGATTGCTGGTGAAGACGGTTGACAGCGATGATCTGGATCAAGCGATTGAGGAGGAGGTGGTGCCTTACCTGCGTGCCGCACCAGGTGCGGTGGCAGAGGCCAAGTCGCTCATTCGGCGGCTTGGGCCTCTTGTTGACGGAACTGTTGACGACACCGTCGCGACACTGATCGGACGGTGGGAGGGCGAAGAGGCCCGCGAGGGGATAGAAGCTTTCTTCGAGAAGAGAAGACCGTTCTGGGCGGAATGACCTGAAGCCAGCAATTCCCGCCAGGAATTCTTTTCTTTCATTATCAGTCTGTTGCGCGGGCGTCGCGAATTTTTTTTCGTGGACTTTCCGCACCGGATCGGCCATTCTGCTGCAAAACAGGCAAAAGCCGAGCAGGAAAATGTCAGGGAACTCCTTCCGAAAGCATCTGTCGATGCCTGGTATGCTTCGTGCGGTCCGCGCATGTTTCGACCGCATCCCCGATCCCATCAGCACGCGCGGCATCGGCCTTTCCGACTGCCTGATGTCGGGCCTCGCGGTGTTCTCCTCCAGGATGCCGTCGCTGCCGCAGTCCGGCCGGCAGGTCCGTGGCGGCGGTGATCCGGTGATGGCGCGGAACCTCCGCCCGCTGTTCGGCGTGGGGCGGGCGCCGTCGGACACATGGATGCGCCAGCGGCTGGAGGAGGTCGACCCCCGCGCCCTCCGCCGCTGCTTCAGGGGCATCCACGCGGCGCTGCAGCGCGGAAAGGTGCTGGAGGGGTGGACCCTGTTCGGCGGGCATCTCCTGATCTCCGTCGACGGCACCGGCCACCATTCCTCCCACAAAGTCAGCTGCCGCAGCTGCTGCGTGAAGGAGCACCGCGACGGCACGAGGACATACCATCATCAGGCCCTGGGGGCTGCGATCGTCCATCCCGACATCGGGGAGGTGCTGCCGCTGGCACCGGAACCGATCCGAAAGGAGGACGGCTCGACGAAGAACGACTGCGGGCGGAACGCGGCGAAACGGCTCATCGGGGACCTGCGCCGGGAGCACCCGCATATGAAGGCGGTCATCGTCGAGGACGCGCTGGCGTCCAACGGACCGCACATCAAGCTGTTGAAGGAAAAGGACTTTCGCTTCATACCTGGCGCGAAGCCCGGCGACCACGGGCTGCTGTTCAGCTGGTTCGAGGCCAGCGACACCAGACAGACATGGGAGAGGCGCGACAGGAAGGCCGGCACCGTCCAGCGGTTCGAATGGGACCACGGGCTGCCGCTCAACGACGCGAACCTCCACCTGAAGGTCAACATGCCCGTATACGGGGAGACCGACAGGAAAGGCGAGGGAAAAAGGTTCTCGTGGGTCACCGACCTCCCGCTCGGACGGGACACGGTGATGTCCGTCATGCGGTTCGGCCGCCGCAGGTGGGCCATCGAGAACGAGACGTTCCAGACACCGAGGCAAGGGATCTGTACAGGTCCGGGCACAATTTCGGGCACGGCCACAACCATCTGGCGGACGTCTTCGCGACGCTCGCCATGCTCGCGTTCCTGGTCGACCAGGTGCAGCGGCACTGCTGCCCGCTGTTCGGCAGGGCGCGGCGGCGCCAGGGACGCAACCCCTGCCTGTGGAACAGGCTGAGGGAGCTGGTCAGGACATTCGCGTTCCCCGACTGGCGGACACTCTACCGGGCAATCGCCGGGCAACTCGGCAGGGAGGACTACGTCGGCCTGATCCGGGCCGGTCCGTAGCCGCCCCGACCACGCCCGAACCACCCCGATCCCGCCTTCGCCGACACCCCGTTTTCCGAACCGGACAGCCGCCCGGCCATTGGCCATGCGCATCCGGAACATCCGGCCGACGCGATGCCGCCGAACCGGTCGTCAGCGGGCCAGCGGATCGGCTAGCGGGAACTGCTGACCTGAAGCTGATCCGCCTTGACATGCGGAGAAAGTTCGATCTTCATCTGATTGAAGTTGACGGACAACAGCCCGTCCGTTGCATGAGGTGAGAGTATTGGGGAGATGTTCCTATGCACGAGAACGAGGCCAGCAGGCTCATTCGCTATGAGGCGGATGAAAGACCTCCGATCCCCTTGGCCTTCGGGCTTGGCCTGCAATTGGCACTTGTTACGATTGCCGGGATCATCCTCACGCCGTCCATCGTTGTCCGTGCGGCTGGAGAAGGTGATCCTTACCTATCCTGGGCAGCGTTCGGGGCAGTTGCCGTCTGCGGGGTCACCACGATTGTCCAAGCGGTTCGCTTTGGCCGTTTCGGCGCTGGCTACGTTCTTCTTATGGGGACGTCGGGTGCATTTATTGCGGTAAGCATTGCCGCGATCGCGGAAGGAGGCCCTGCGCTACTTGCGACTCTCGTCATCATCTCGTCATTTTTCCAGTTCATTCTGGCTGCGCACCTCTCCTGGGTGCGCCGGATATTCACGCCTACGGTGGCTGGTACTGTCATCATGCTGATCGCCGTGACAGTCATGCCAATTGTATTTGATATGTTGGGTCAGGTACCCGAAGATGCCCACAAATTGGCTTCGCCGCTATCGGCATTCACGACGTTGGCGGTGATCGTCTGTATTGCGCTTGCCTCAACCGGTGTATGGCGTCTGTGGGCTCCTGTCATCGGAGTCGTCGTTGGCTCATCGGTTGGCTGGGCGTTTGGCATCTACGAAGGCGCACGTGTGGTTGAGGCGGCTTGGTTCGGGCTGCCTCAAGGTGGATGGCCCGGCCTTGACCTTGGCTTCGGTCCTGCGTTTTGGGCCCTGTTGCCAGGTTTTGTGATCGTAACTCTTGTAGGTGCGATTGAGACAGTTGGTGACTCCATGGCAATCCAACACGTGTCATGGCGTCAGCGACGAGCCGTCGACTACAGGGCGGTGGAGGGGGCTGTCGCAGCCGACGGGCTTGGCAACCTGCTTTCCGGCCTGTTGGGCACAATTCCGAACACGACCTATTCCACCAGCATTTCCGTGACTGAACTGACCGGAGTGGCGTCTCGCAGCGTCGGCGTTGCGGTTGGCCTGATCTTCCTCACCATGGCCCTGGTGCCGAAGGCACTAGCCATAATCCTGGCAATTCCGGGCCCGGTCGTGGCCGCCTACGCGGCCATACTGCTATCGATGCTGTTTGTCGTCGGAATGAGGATGGTTGTGCAGGATGGATTGGACTACCGCAAAGGTGTGGTGGTTGGTGTTTCCTTCTGGATCGGTGTCGGCTTCCAGAATGGGGTGATCTATCCCGAGTTCCTTTCGGACTTCGCGGGAGGCCTGTTCCAGAACGGCATGACGGCCGGCGGTGCGTGCGCGATCCTTCTGACGGTGATTCTTGAGGCGACAAAGCCCCGGCGCAGGCGAATCGAAACTGACTTTGACACCTCGGCGCTTGGCCCGGTAGGCGAGTTTCTCAGGGAGTTTGGTAGGGGCGGTGGTTGGAGCCCGGCCATGACGCAACGGATTGACGCCGTTGGTGAAGAGGCTCTTCTGACGCTTCTGGAGAAGCGGGACGACCCGGACGGGAAGCGGGTGCGCCGCCTCCGCGTCTCCGCTTCGCGGGAGGACAGCGGGGCTGTGCTGGAATTCGTCGTTGCTTCGAGTGAGGAGATGAACCTTGAGGACCGCATTTCGAGGCTTGGTGAGCACACCACCGGCGAGTCCCTTGGCCATGAGGCTTCGCTTCGGCTGCTGCGGCATCTCGCATCGTCGGTCCATCATCAGCAATACAACGACACCGAAATCGTGACCGTTCGGGTCAAGGTTTCGGAGTAACTCAGGCCGAAGCTCCGTCGTCGGAGAGCATTCCTCAGAACTATTTCGACCCCGGTGGTCATACTGGAATTTCGCGACCGCCAAGGTGTGGGCGGCGGAATGAGGACGCCTGAGGCGGTCAGGGCATCGGGCTTCGCTCCCGGAGTCCATCCGCGCCACGGAGTGCGCCCTCCGCCGCCAGAAGCTGCCCTGCGGTGGTGCCAATGCGGCCACCGCAATGGATCCGATCCGGGGTCACGGGAATCTGGGGTTGAATCCGGTCCACTTAATGGCATATAGTGCAGAATAGGCTAGAATTTGCGAAAGTTCAACGAATAGTTCTATAACTCTGCCCGCAGGCATGCAGGAAAGGGCCATATATATGCTACTGCGCATTGCCGTAGAGAACCATCTTTCAATCGCTGAGAGGCAGGAACTGTCTTTCGCGGCATCATCGCTGAAAGACAGACGTAATGGCTTGATCAGCTGCGATGCGGTAGACAGCGGAGCGGTTTTGCCTGCCGTGGTGATTTATGGGGCCAATGCGTCCGGCAAGACGAACCTCGTCAATGCCATATCAACCATGAAGAATTTGGTTCTGTGGTCGCAGACGCGGGGAGAGCCTAGCGGCGGGGTGCCACGCCATGAATTTCTATTGGATCCAAGTTTCTCCGAGAAGCCTTCACGCTTTGAAATCGACTTCATGCTCAATGGCAGCCGCTTCCACTACGGATTCGAAACCACTGATGAGGCTTTCGAAGCGGAGTGGCTGTATGAGATTCCGCAAGCGCATCGCAGAAAACTCTTTGAACGAAAGGGGCAGGATTTCGAATTCGGGCGTTGGCTAAGGGGCCAGAATCACAGTATTTCCAGACTCACCCGCACCAATAGCCTGTTTCTTTCGGCTGCCGCACAAAATGGTCATGTTTACCTGTCTCGGATCTACAGGTACTTTCAGGACATGGCGTTTTCTGGTTCAATTTCCGTGCTAGGATTTGAAGCTTCCTCCCGAGTTGAGGGCGATGGGTTGGATGACCGTATAATAAACTTCTTAAAATCGATAAACACAGGTGTGATTGGATACCGAAAGAAAGAGATCGAGATATCGGAAGAGCGGCGGGCGATCCATCTCGAATTCAAAGGAGTGCTCGAAAAAGTGTTCGGGCGCACGACAGATATGTTGCCGGATATGGATGACAAGATGGTGAAATTTGAACTCGCCCACCAGGGGAAAGATGAAACGGTAGTTTATCTTGATCTGGATCTTGAGAGTGCAGGAACACGACGGCTGTTGCTAATGTTGGATCAAATTTTCAAGGCCTTGGACGGTGGACATCCTATATTCATTGATGAACTTGACGCTAGTTTGCATACATATGCGAGCGAGGCAATAATGAGATTATTTGAATCGCCGAAATTGAACATTCATGGAGCGCAACTTATTGCAACAACTCACGATACAAATCTGTTGAAGTCGGTCATGCTCCGACGGGATCAAATTTGGTTTGCCGAGAAAAATTATGAAGGTGCTACGGAAATTTATCCCCTAACGGACATTAGAACGCGGAAAGGAGACAACCTGGAGTTGGGATACCTTCAGGGTCGGTATGGAGCAGTGCCAGATGATGATCCCGTAGAGAATTTGCTTGAGCCAATTTAGATGGCGAAGCGGCGAACGGAAAAAATTGGGCGGCGTGGGACACGGAGAGAGCCCAAGATTCGCTTCACGCTGTTCTGCGAAGGAAGAAACACAGAGCCAGCATATTTTTCGGCAATAAGGAAGAAATGTACAGGCGCACTGGTTGAAATCAAGAGTCGCGGCGGAGTTGGGGTTCCCATTACAATTGCGGAAAAGGCCGCGAGATTTGCGAGAGAGTCTGGACTAACGCCCAATAGTAGGCGACGAAGGAATTCTTTTGAGGAAAAGGATCAAGTGTGGGCAGTTTTTGATCGAGACGAGCATGAGAAATTTGAAGAAGCTGTGCATCTTTGCGAAACCAACGGTATCGGAGTTGCTAGATCGAATCCATGCTTTGAGGTTTGGTTGATCTTGCACGAACAGGATTATGATCGGCAGGACGGCAGGCATCAGGTTCAGAATGAACTTCAAATTTTGAGGCCGGAGTACGAGCAAGGTGGAGCGAAGGTTCCGAAGTGCGAAGAAATGGTTGATCGAGTTAAGGATGCGGAAGAACGAGGAGAGGTGTTGCTTCAGCGTCGGGAAGACGAAGGGGATCCTCACGGGCGGCCCTCTACCACGGTGGGCAGATTGACGAAGGCAATCAGGGAAACTGACTGTCAGGTGTGAAAGTGGGAGGAATGAAGGCAGAGTGAGTGAGTTCCGCCGATGTGAAGAAACACTACACCACGGCTAGCATCGTCAACGCCGAGCGGATAGTTTTCAACATCAAGGGAAACGACCACCGCCTCGTGGTGACAGTCGATTGCGAGAAGGGTATCGTCTGGATCAAGTGGGTCGGCACCCACGAAATCAATGGCAAGATAGACGTAAATTAGGCAAGATGTGGCGACTGAACTGAGACCTACCGCTCCAGAGCGGGCTACGAAGCAGCGCTCGAAGAGATCGAACGTCTTTGGGGTGCCACGAGCGGCACTCCGGAAGGCGATCGCCTTGACGTGCTCGCCACGCTGATCGAAGTCCATGAAGCGAAGCACTATCCGCTGTATCCACCCCGATCCGGTCGAGGCGATCCGGTTCCGGATGGAGCAGCAGGGGCTCACCCGCAAGGACCTCGAACCGATGGTCGGTCCCCGCAACCGGGTGGCCGACGTTCTCAACCGCAAGAGAGGCCTGTCGATCGAGATGATCCGGCAATTGCATGAGAAGCTCCAAATTTCCACTGAAGTGCTGATCAGGCAGAGCCGTCTTGACAAGGTTACATGATCGGAGGCGTCGCATGATGCGTGTCGCGCTCAAAGCCCGCCAGTCATCAGGCAATCAGCGGGAGGTCCCGACCGAGGATCAATTCCGCGTATCGCCGTTGATGAGACTTTCGAAGTGGGGTGGCTGCATGAGATTCCGCGAGCGCATCGCAGAAAACTCTTTGAACGAAACGGGCAGGAATTTGAATTCGGGCGTTGGCTAAAGGGCCAGAATCAGAATATCTCCTGACTCACCCGCACGAATAGTCTGTTTCTTTCGGCCGCCGCACAAAATAATCATGATTACCTGTCTGGTATCTGCAGATACTTTCAGAACCCCACTTCCAGTCCGAAGTGCAACACCGGCAATTTCAGCAGAGAGAGAACGGAGGGAATGGTCGGAGAGCATGATTTCCGATCCCTTGGACACTTTCTGCGCGGATCAAACCACAGGAACTGGCCCGACTAGTGTATCACCATCATTGCGTTGACGGGTAAAGGGACTTCAGCCTGATGCGGGCGTCGGCTGTCGTGAAGCGCCAGTCCACGGTGGCCCTCTCCCGGTTCCTCCGTTCCGCCCATGGCCCAGTCCCCGCGCGTCCGGCGGTCGGCAGAAATTCCCACCAGTGAGATTCCGGTCCGGTTTCCGGCGTTGCGCGGGCGTCGGCGTCGGATTCGGGCGGAATCCGGGCGTGCGGGAACGTCCGGCGGCGTTCCGGCGGAAAGAGGGGATGTGTCGCGGGTCTGCCCCTGGGGCGGTTCGGTCGGGCGTTCAGGCGCGCCCGGACGCCCCGCGCCGCGGCGGCGACGGTCCGGACGGTCCGGCGACGTTCAGGGCCGCAGGCGCGTGCCCGTGGGTCAGGGCGGGGTGGAGGGTCCGCCAGTCGGGGATCGGCAGGTCGTGCAGGTATGACCGGGTTCCCTCCCGGAGGTACTTCAGCTGCCCCCTCGCCCCGGCGCGGCGGCGAACACCGTGCGGGAGGCGGCCCCGGTCCGGGCCGTGAGGAAGGCGGGCATCACCGTCATGGCGGGCACGGTGGTCAGGCGCCGCTTTCCGTGCCCGAAGCCGGTCCCGGAGCGATGGCCCTGGTTCTTCAGCGTGTTGAACGTCTCGTTCCCGGTGCGCCAGCGCGGGCGGGCGGCGCGCATGACCGGCATGAAGCTGCCGCCGTCGACGGGAAGGTCGGTGACCCAGGGGAACCCCTTACGTTTCCCCTCCACCCGGTGGGTCGGGTCGTCCGGGCCGCGGTGGCGCCTCGCGATGCATTTCCTCCTGGTGACCGTCTCCCGGTATCCGGTGACGCTGGCCCTGATGTCGGGATGGGAGGCGCTGGCCGGCGCGCCGTTCAGGTAACGCAGGTCGTGCCGGGTGCCGTCGGCGTCGGTGAACCGGGCCGCGCGGGTGTCCGGGCTGGCGAACGGCAGCGCGTGGTCGCCGGGTCTCCCCCCGGGGACGGAGCGGAGGCCGTGCCGCCGCAGGGTAAGCGATTAAAGTACGGCGTCCGTGGCGGTTCCTCCCATCCTTTTTTTCCGTTTGACAGTATAGGGCATCGCCCGCCAGTGACTGGCCATCGGGGCGAATCACTTCGGGGGCCGCCATGGCGACAGGGTCGGGATCGGGGACGGCCGCGCGGACGGGCCATCGGGCCTCCGCGGACGCCGCCGGTGACGCCGGCAGGGTCGGTGAACCCGGACGGGAGCTGTCCCGCTGGCTCGGGACCGGCGCCCTGCCGCCGGAGGCGGAGGAACCGCTCCGGTCGCCGGAAGGAGCGCGGCGATTCGGTCGGCGACGCCGGACTGCGCTTCAGCGGAAAGGCCCCGGTGCCCGGCATCACCGTGACGCCGCCCGAGGTCGACGGGCTGCCGGAGGACGGCCATCAGGTGGTCCCGGAGCGCGTCCACCGCCGGCTCGCCGCCGGCGGGTTCCGGCATGTGGTCATCCGCCATCGCTACGTCACGGTGAAGGTCAGGGGCTCCGACCGGCCCGTGTCCGCCCCGGCCCGCGGGGGTGTCTCCAGGAGCGGCCGCGCGGACGTGTCCCTCCTCGCCGGGATGCTGGTCGACAGATTCGTGTGGCACCTGCCGCTTCATCGCCGGCACCGGATGCCGGCCGACGCTGGCATCACCGTCAGCCGCGGCTCCCCGATCCTGTGGGCCAACCGGGCGATCTCGCTGCCGGGGCCGGTCCACGACGCCCAGTGGCGGTCGGTGCCGGGAGCGCCGTCATCCAGATGGACGGGACGCCGATCCGGGCCGGGCGGCACCCGGGAATGCCCGGCAGCATGGGGAAGGGCTACTTCTGGCCCGTGCCCGGCGACCGGGGCGAGGTCGTGCTGCCGTTCGCGGACTCCAGGAAGCACGGGAACGCGGCGAGGTTCCCCGGCGACTGCAGCGGAACCCTTGTGACCGACGGCTACGGCGCCTACGGGGCCCACCTCGCGGCCCGCGGCGGCGCGGTCACCCACCAGACGTGCTGGGTCCATGCCAGACGGAACTCCGGGGAGCTGAAGGACACCCATCCGCAGATGGCCGGGGAGGCGCTGGACCTGATCGGCGCGGTCTACAGGACCGGGAGGGAGATCAGGGACCGGCCGGCGGCGGAAAGGCTGGCGGCGCGGCGGATCCGTTCGCGGGCGGCGGTCGCCGCGTTCCGGGACTGGTGCGGGCGGACGCTGGAGGATCTGGCGCTGACGCCGAAACACCCGGTCCGCAGGGCGGTCGCCCACCCCACGGAGCGGTGGGCGGCGCTGGAGACGTTCCCCGCCGGCCCCGACGTGCCGCCGGACACGAACCTGGGCGGGAACGCGCTGCGTCCGGTGAAGCTCGGCCAGCGGAACTGGCTCCTCCCCTGGACGCCGGACGGGGCGGGGAACGTGGGCATCGTCAACGGGCTGCCCGCCACCTGCCGGATGCAGGGCGTCGATCCCCACGCCTGGCTCACCGATGTCCTGCCGCCGGTCGACACCCACCCGGCCGGCCGGGTCGGCGGGCTGACGCCGGGGCGGTGCAGGGCGCTGTCCGCAGCCGACCCGATGGCCTCCGACGTCGGGCGGGCCACGGCGGGACGGCTTCACGCCGCCGCCGTATGGCGCATGCGCCGCCGCCGGACGGTGATGCCGGTCCCGTCCAGGAGCGCCGACAGCTCTGTCCGCGACAGCGGCAGCGACCGGCCTCCCCCTGCCGGCGGGGCCGCGGACAGGCCCCGCTCCAGCCGCCTGGCCCGGATGAAGTACCCCCCGTGCCCGGAGCCGGGCACCCTGGCCATCGTGCGGCGCCGGTTCACGAACACGTACCAGCGCCCGCCGTCCGGGTTCTCCCCGAGGTGGCCGGAGACCAGGCCGACCGGCCCGTCGAGGCCGCCACGCATGTCCGCCGGCCCGCCCGACGGCCACCCGCCCAGCATCAGGGCCGCCTCAGGCGGAGCGCGACGCCGCCGCCGGGCGACAGCCCGCCGTCCCAGCCCGGCTCCGCCGCCGCCACAGCCCCGCCGGAGCCGCCGGTCCCGCCCGTGGCGCCGCCGCCGGTCAGGCCGCGCCGCCGGCGCCAGCTCAGGAACGTCTTCACCGGAACCCCGCGGGATTCACGGAAGCTGGCCTGCGAGCCGTCCCAGCGTCCGAACTCCGCCATCAGTCGCTGCCACTCCGCCTCGCTCCGGACCCTGCGGGCCGGGCCGTCGGCGGCCATTGCGTTCACCTCCGTCATCATGGACAATCCTCCGGTCACGTTGAATGGACCGGGGAACCCTCCCGCACTCCGGAGGCGCCGATCAAGGCGAATGCGCCACGTCGCGCTTTAATCGCTTACGCCGCAGGCGGGCGATATGGGGCCCGTTGGACGCGGGGCCGTCCTGCGGGACGATGGCCTTCAGGCGCCGATGCCCGCGCCGGAGGTCGTCGACGGACCGCGCCGCGGCGTTGCGCTGGCGGTCGTTTCTCCTGTCCCCGTCGGTCCTGGCGACCGGCTCCGGGGCCGGCGGCGGCACCTCCCGGCGGTCGGGATGGCGGACCACGGCGGCGGGCATGCCGTTGGAATGGCCCTTCGACCCGTCACTGCGGCTGGCGACGCGGCAGTGGTCGCGGTGGACGGATTCCGGGCCGAATGGCCGGTGCCGTCGACCGGGATCAGGCAGTGGCCGTCGAAAACCGGCCGGTCCCCGGCACCCTGCCGCGCCGCAGCCTCGCGGACAGGGTCCCGACGCCGGTGGCGGCTCCCTGGGGCCGGCCGTGTTGAGGCGCCTGCGCAGGGCGCCGCCGCGATCCCGGACAGCGTCCGGAGGTTCCCGCGGACGATGGCGTCCCTGCGGCTGTCCCTGCCGGACCGCAGAAGCGACGGATGCTTCAGCGGGAACATCGCGGACGCCGCCATGAGGTGGTCCACGAGGCCGGACCGGCGCCCGTCCACCGGACCGGCGGCCGCGCCGGAACATTCCGCCGGCGCCCCGACCGGCCCGGGCCTGCCGGGGTCCTTCCGGAACCGCATCGTCCCAACTCCCGTCAGTGAGGCCATCAGGGATGCGGCAAGGGCCCCAGCCTATGATGTCAAGGGGATTCCGGGCGGTTTCCGTCCGCCGGGAAGGAAAAGTCTTCGAAACCCGGTTCACGGAAGCCCATGGAATACGGGGTCCGGAAGGGCTGGTGGGAATTGCTGGGCGGTCGGTGACCGTGACCTCCCGCCAGCCGGGCAGCGGGGCGAACGGCATGGACAGGTTCGCGGCGCCGTTGCGCCCGTACCCGGAGTCGTGGATGGCGGGGTCGCCGGGACGCACCGGCCGCGGCGCCCGGGTCTCCCTCCTCCGCTGGCGGGAGGTCCCGTCCATGACGGCCAGCACCCCGTCCTCCGCGAACTCCCGCCGGTGCCGCTCCAGGACATCCTCCATGGCGGCGGGGAGGTCTCCGCTGGCCTTTGGCGGGATGCACCGGTACTCCCTGAGCCAGGGCTTTGTCCCTTTTTTCAGTGCCGTCCCCACGGTCCCGTCCGGGACCGTGTCGACGGTCTCCAGCCCGCCAGGCCGGTCCGCCGGCAGCCGCATCGTCCAGCGGCTCCGCCCCTCCGGCGGCTGCGGGCAGGCGAGGGCCACCAGCCTCCCCCCGCCCCCGCCACCGGGGCTGCGCGGCTTCCGGTTCCTCCGCTCCCGGCGGCCCGGCGCCGCCTCCAGACCCTCCCCGGCGCAGCGGCGGCGCACCCGCCCGGCGGCCGGCACGCCGGTCTCCAGGACCGGCGCGATGCCGGAACCGGTGCGGCCCCCGTCGTCCCGGGCCCCGTCGGCCAGCGGCGGGATCCGCGCGTGCCGCCGCCTGTACGCCGCCGCCCCGCTGTCCACCAGCCTACGCGGCTCCGCCCTCCCGCCGTCCGAAAGGCGGATCCGGTATATCCCGCGTCCCTTCCGGGGAGTCCCCGTCCCATGTGCCATGGTCCACTCCGTTCCATGATGCGGGCCGGAGCGGTCTTCCGCCGCCCTCCCGTCGCCCGCCTGTTGCCCTATGCCGGCAAAGGTGGCACAGAAACGGAAGACAGCCAGATGCAACTGTCACTTCTACGATGGCGCTACACTAGGGATTGACCCGAACGGTCGAGGAATTCAGAGGCGACACCGCTACGCCGTCGACCCGTGCCACCGGAACGTCCGCCCATGCCTGAATCATGGAAGATCCAGTAGCGAAATATCCATTCCTTCCGGTTCTCCAGACACAACCCGGCCATGGACGGCCACGACAAGGTCAAATTGGCAGTGACCCATTGAAAGAGCGTGGGCGACCCGCCCTTCCGTCCATCTCCCGGATCCCCGCCTTCGGAACCTGCAGTGTCGCGCCCCAAGGCGGGGAATGAAGAAAACCGAAATCACGAATCCCAAGGCGCAAACTCTTGCTGGATTCAGGGCCTATTCTGGCTAAGGGTCGATGTCTTCCCTGACAACGTCGGTTGTCGAGGCACATGCGTCGGCAGAGAATCGGGGAGCTTCACGCGACGGTGTCTAACCCGTTCTTTTCGATAAGCGCCAGCAGCTTTGCGGACGGCCCTCCGGGTCGCTTCTCGCCGCGTTCCCATTGGCTCACCAGCCCAGGGGTCACGTTCAGGTAGAGCGCGAATACGGCCTGGCTTGCGCGCTCCCGGCGCCGCAGATCACGGATGTTCTCCGGCGTCATGGACCTGATCGGTGTAAGGCAAAGCTCGTCGAACTCCGCCATGGTACGTTGGGAAATGAGATTCAGGTCTCTCAGATCCTGAGCCGCTTCATGCATGCCGGCGAGGATTTCGGATTCGTACTGGACGCCTGCGTCCTTGGCTTTGGGCATCAGATTCTCCCGAGTCAGTTCAATATAAGTCAGTTGTTTCGAAGGCAATTCAATCCTTGGCGTTATCGTCACCTCCTTCCGGTTCGCACCCGAACTCCCGCAGGCCGCCGGTGCGATGAACGGTGGCTAGATCCCCTGTCTTCAGACTCCGATACATGGTCGCCAGTCTCTTTATTGCCTTTAACTCTCTGTCGGTAAGATTGTCCTGTTGCTTCTTTGCAAACATCGTCAAAAAGACTGCTTCGCTGTCATTCGTCAAACAGAATACCACCCGAAATCCGCCTGATCGCCCCTCTCCGGTTCGGCTGATGCGCTGCTTGAAAAGGCCACCTCCAAGGACCGCGTCCGCTTGGCCGTCGCGGACGCGTCCCATGGCCTCGCAAAGCTGTTGGTCGGTGATCGCAAATTTCCGAGCCCGCCGGTCAAAATGCTTGGTTGAGTAATTCGGCATCTCTCCCTCTTCTTTGGAAATCAATAGATGCCATATCCATAGCACTAAGTGTGGGGGCGATCAATGGATTTTCATTCCTCGCTTCCGTTCCGAAATGCAACACCGTCCATTTCCGCATCGGAGCGGAGCGAATGGCCGGAAGGCGAGAACGGCGACCTGCATTCCGGCTTGGAGGGCACGATGAAGGCGCTATTCCTCAAGGATGTCGCCGCCAGAATCCAATGGGTCCCTCGTGGTCGCTCAGAAGATCCTTTGCCGAGGAGCGACATTTGTTCGATCAAATCTGCTCCCATCGGGACAACGAACCTCTCACGGCGCACTGGGATATCGGAGCTAACGCGTTGGCATCGCCACACGCGCTCCGTTCATTGGTCGAGGCGCACCCGTTGTATCGGGAAAGCTGATGGGCAGATCGGCGATTCGCCGTGCGGCAAGATAGGCAAAGCACTCGGCTTCAACCGCATCTCCCCGCCACCCATATCCGTCAGCGTTTCCGACCGCGACATTGGTGCGCTCGGCGATTGACTTCATCAATGTGGGATTATGACGCCCGCCACCGGACACGATCAGGTGCTTCGGTCGGTCCGGAAGGAGATCGAGACCTTTCCCAACCGCCGATGCCGCGAACGCGGTCAGGAGCGCGGCGCCATCCTCCGGCGACAACCCCCGAGCCATGTCAGCGGCAAAATCAAATCTATCGAGAGACTTCGGAAACGGCTGAACGAAATAGGGATGGTTCAGCAAATCTGCCAGCCGCCGCTCATCCACGGAACCTGCCTGCGCGAGTGCTCCGTCACGGTCCATCTCTCCAAGCCCAGCAGACTTCACCCAGTCATTGAGGGGTGCGTTCGCAGGGCCTGTGTCAAAGGCGATGAGTCGTCCCAAGGCGCTCCGCCAACTCAGGTTGGCAACGCCGCCGAGGTTCAGGACCGCCGTTTCCGGACCCGCTCCAGCGCGGTCAAGCAGGGCTGCATGATAGGAGGCGCAAAGCGGCGCACCCTGACCTCCCATATTGACGTCAGCGCTCCGCAGATCATAGACGACCGGGACGCCAAGGCGGTCGGCCATCAATTGACCGTCCCCGAGTTGGCGCGTGCGTCCCTTCACCCCGGGCGTGGTCCCACGATGCAGAACCGTCTGGCCGTGAAACCCCACAGCGGCAATTCCGGAAAGCGGCATCCCCGTCCCGCGGACGAGTTCAGCAACAGCGTCGGACTGCGCAATGGTCAGCTCCCGCTCCGCGGTGGAGAAGGACTCCGGTTCAGGTCCCTGAAAGTTCCAGGAGCGGGCCGCACCCAGCGTTTCCTCCAGAAGATCGCGGAGTTCCCGCCTGTATGGGACGAGTTCATAGGGGCCAAATTCGGCAACACGCTCACCATCGGTCCGCAGAAGCGCCACATCGATCAGTCCGTCCAGGACGGTGCCGCCCATCAGGCCGGCAAACCATCGCGCTGTCATTGCCACTCCCCACGGTGCTTGTTTATGACATCTGCAACTGCGCGGCGAAGGGCGTCGACCCCGCTGTCACGATGTCGCGTGGGATGCACCCTGTTCGTCAGAAGCGACCAGGCCAATCCCCGGTTGAAGTCTATCCAGAGACCGGTTCCGGTAAAACCTGTATGGCCGATGACCGAGTCGTTGCAGTGGTCACCGCCACTCCAGTTTCTGTGAGCGCGCTCCCACCCGTGCGTGCGGGTTGCGCTGCAGGGCTCGCGCATTAACAGGACGGTATCCTTCGCGAAACCTCGTCCAGTCAGGATATCCCGGGCAAAATCAAGAACGCTGCCGATCTGCCCAAAGAGACCGGCATGACCGGCTCCCCCGAGCGCAAAGGCGTTTTCGTCGTGAACCTCGCCGCGTATGACCCGGCCTCGCCATGGGCAGGCCTCCGTCGCCGCGCAATTCGCGACAGGTGGGGAAAAGCTGAGGTTCCAGCCTGGATCCATGGCAGCGACCGGCTTGTTTCTCAGGCGTTCGAGCGCAAGGCCGAGCAGGATGAAGTTGATGTCGGAGTAAACTGTGGGGCCGCGCTCCCATGTCTTTTGCAGAATGAAGGCGCGGAGAGTCGGGCGATCCTGTCCGTAAGTGTAGAGCGGCGCCACTGCTGGAAATGGCGTTTGATGGCAAAGGCACTGGCGGAACGTGATCGATCGCTCCCAGCACCCCATGTCATACTGCCGAAAATCTGGCAGAAGTGTCGTCAGAGGTGCATCCAGATCAATGCGACCCTGCGCAGCCTCCTCCAGCACCTGCACTGTTGTGAACAGCACCTTAGTCAGGGAGGCGAGGTCGAACCAGCTGTCCCCGGCCATCGAAACCGGGAGTGGGATGTCCTGTGCGCGTCCCGCGCACAGAACGCTCCTCTCGCCGTCGGCCTTGACCAGGCCGATCACCGCGCCGGGAATCGCGCCAGAGCCCACAGCGGTTTGGACGGGTGCGAAGGCGCGCCGCGTCAGTTCTTGTAGAGGTGACATGCGGTCTGGGTGCCGGCGGGATTGCCTCGCCGGCTGATCAGTTCGGGACGAGTCCCGATGCAGATGTCCATTGCCTTCGGACATCGGCTATGGAAGGCACAGCCGTCGGGTGGATTGGCCGGGTCGGGGGGTTCACCGGCTACGATGAAGGGCCTTGCATGGCGTTCCCCCTCAATTGTCGGTACTGCGGACAGCAGCGCACAGGTATAGGGATGCTGCGGATTCTCCATGACTTGATGGGCGGGTCCGAATTCCACGAAGCGGCCCAGATACATGACGGCAATCCGGTCACTGACGTGGCGGATCACCGACAGGTCATGGCTGATGAACAAAATTGACAGACCAAGCTTCCGGCGCAGGTCCGCGATGAGGTTGAGAATCTGGGACTGGATCGAGACATCAAGTGCGGAGACCGCTTCGTCGGCGACGACAAGCCTCGGGTTGAGTGCCAGTGCGCGGGCAATGGCGATGCGCTGTCGCTGACCACCGGAAAACTCATGCGCGTACCGTTCACAGGCATCAGCGGGCAGGCCAACAAGATCCAGGAGTTCCGCGACGCGCGCCTGACGGTCGGTCTTTGTGCCAATTCGGTGCACGATGAGCGGCTCGCCAATTATATGTCCAACTCTATGGCGCGGATTGAGCGATCCGAATGGATCCTGGAAGATGATCTGAACGTCGCGGCGTCGGCGCTTGAGTTCACGCCTGCGGGCGGTTGCCATATCCGTACCGTCAAAGATGATGGAACCGGAATCGGGTTCGATCAGGCGGAGAATGGAATGGCCCAAAGTGGACTTTCCGCATCCTGATTCTCCGACCACGCCCAGCACCTCGCCTTCTTCAATGGAGAATGAAACGTCGCTGACTGCCCGCACGATCGTTCCATTGGGGCCGGAGAATGTCTTGTTGATGTTTCGGACTTCGATCAGGCTCATTGCACGGGATTCCAGCAGGCGGTCCTGTGATGGCTCCCCGCGAGCGTCGGGACGCTCATTTCACAGCGCTCGATGGCCGCAGTGCAGCGCGGATGAAACGCGCAGCCTGCAGGCCGATGGGAGGGCTGCGGGACCGTTCCGGCTATTGCGGGAAGGCGATGACCGGGATTGTTGGCCGAGGGAATCGTGCGCATGAGCGCCGCGGTATACCGATGGCGCGTCGCGCCAAACAGATTGCTCGCCTTCGCGTATTCGACGATCCTGCCCATATACATTACGGCGACCCTGTCACAGTGCTGCGACACCACGCCTAGGTCATGGGAGATGAGCAGAACCGCCATGCCCGCCTGCTGCCGGAGCCGGTCGATCAGGTCTAGAATCTGCGCCTGCACGGTGACGTCCAGCGCCGTTGTCGGTTCGTCGGCGATCAGCAAAGTCGGTTCACAGGCAAGGGCGATGGCGATCATTACACGCTGGCGCTGGCCACCCGAAAGCTGGTGTGGATACCTAAGAAGCATGGCCGATGGCGATGGGAGGCCAACGCGGGCGAGCAGCCGTTCAGCCTGTTCATTCGCCTGCGCTCTTGAAACCGTTCTGTGCAGATCGATCATTTCACGGATTTGCTGGCCAATCGTGAAGACCGGGTTGAGCGAGGTCATCGGCTCCTGAAATATCATGGCGATATCCTCTCCACGGAGCTTTCGCAGTTCGGATTCTTCAAGTCTCGTCAGGTCCCGGCCTCCGTATTGAATTGACCCGTCGGTTATCGCCATCGGTGGTTCCGCCAACAGGCGCATGATCGAGAGCGCGGTAACGGATTTCCCTGATCCCGATTCCCCGACAAGTCCAACCATTTCGCCAGGTTTGATATCCAACGAAACATCCTCGACAATCGAAGTCTGCCCGATGGCTATGGTCAGATTCCTCAGGCTCAGTAGCGGTTCATCCTGCACGGGGCTGTCCTTCATCAATCCTGCAGAGGTGGCGGGCGGCCCATAACCCCGCAGAGCGGCTGCGGCCCAACTACAATACCAAAACAGAACCCAATCAAGGAAAAAAGTGACTTTGGAGCCTCTTGCACAATTATCGTGGTTCGGTCGGCCGCGGCAAGCCTTTCGGTTCCGCCAGGGTCGTGACACCGGATCCGGCGGGTGCCCGGGGCGTTTCCGCCGGCTGAGGTGTGGCGGAATGCCGCAGTCCGTGGCCCGTCGGGCGCCGTCCGCGCATGGCTGTCCGCGCCGTTTCCTCCGGGGCGGCGTCCGCGGCGGGCGGAGCTGCCGGAACCGGCGGTGTCAGATGGTGAGCCGCATCAGCTGCTGCACCGTCAGGGCCAGCACGCGGAGGAAAAGGTGGCAGGCCACCCTGGCGTGCCCACGGACACGGACGTGCCGGGCGCCACAGGAGTCCCTGGGGCGGAGTTCACGCGCCCGCCGCTGGAGCGCTGCCGGTGGCGGACGCGGTCGTGGCGGATGTGGCCCGCTTTCCGCTGCGCCAGAGCCTCTTTCCCGAGGCGCTCCTTCAGCGCCGCGTCGCGGCGCGGGTTGGTGTCGGTGATCGCCACGCGCCCCGTCAGGTAGGCGTGGAACCCGATCTCCAGCGAACCGTGGCCGCGTCCATGAGCTGGTGGCAGTGGTCCACCCGCAGCGCCGTCATCCCCGGCAGCGGGATCGCGGCCTGGCTGTCGCGCGGCGAAGCGGAGGTCAGGATGCAGCTGATGGGGACGTCCCCATCGGCCGCGTCGATATGCGGTCTATACCCCCTCCAGCTCTCTTTGTACCCCTTGGCGTTGCGTTTCGTCCCGGTGTCGCAGGCTTTCGGCAGCCCGTCGGCCATCTCCGTGGCGGTCATCCCGTCCGGCGGCCGCCGCTCCAGCCGGGTCCGCTCCTTCGGCCTCTCCTCCCCCTTCTTCGGGCGTCCGCGCTTTCGCTTCGGTTTTTCCTCCGGCTTCGGCTTCGGCGCCGGTCTCTCCCGCCCGACGATCGCCGGCGGGTCCCGCGATATGTGGCCGACGACCGAGCCGGCATACGCGGCGCGGCCCGGCGCCCCGTGCATCCGCTCCGGCAGACGGGTCTCCGCGAACCAGGGGAGGGCGCGGGAGAACGCCGGTTCACTGGGAACCTCCGACACGCGGGACCAGCCGACCGGCCGCCGCAGCGTCGGGTCGTACAGCAGCCGGTCGACCGGCACCACCGTGGTCGGCATGTCCCACACCGCCTTCGCGACGAAGGCCCGAGCCAGCGCCCTGCGGTCGGCGGGCGGGTTGCCGACGCCCCGGTGGCTGTAGTGCACGTGCCTCCCGCCCTCCACCAGGTCCAGGACGGCGACGGATTTGGTGTGCCTCACGCCCAGCGGGCCGACCTCCCCGGCGAGGGAGGGCGGAAGTTCCCCCTGGAACCGCCGCCAGGCATCCGGTATGGATGATCGCAGGGACATGGAGCCGTCTCCCTGCATGTTGTGGATCCAACACCCGCTTCATACCAGAGGGATGGCTCCATATCCATACCAGCCATCAGAAAAACGCCCGTTTCCGAAAAAAACCGCTTGATCGGGGAGTTCTGCAAGAAGCTCATCAGGAAGGGGTGTATCCCAAGTTGGTTGATTCCGACAGTTCGAATGTGCCATTCCTTCGTTGCGGCGGGACCATGGGAGACCGGGGCAACCGGCGGGTGGCCTGCCATACCAGGCAACGGGCATGGAGCTGTTTCATGGCACGGAAGGGAAAGTCGGGTCACAGGCACCCGGACGCGGTGGCGTATCCGGGGGTCTGTCCGAAAGCGACGCGGCGGTCCATCCACCGGTGGTCCGCGGGCACGGGGGTGGTTTCACCCGGTACTGGACCGGGGGCGGCGAGGTGACGGGCCGCGACATCGCGGAGGACGCGCTGCCGCTGGCGGGGCTGCGGCCGGACGGCGGTCCGCTGCCGGCGCTGCTGGCAGCGGTCCCGGCGGAGTTCGGCCCGCGGCTGCCGAAGCTGGCGGCGGACCTGGCGTCGGGCGTCCCGGACCCCGGCGCCGTGGAACGGGCGCTCCGGGACGCCTCCCCCGTCGGCGGTGCGGCGGCGCCGGGGCTGCTTTCCGGGCGGCCCGGCAGGGCCCTGCCGGCGCCGGAATGCCGGAGCTGCGGCAGGACAATGACCCGGCACCCGTCGGGGAGGAGGGAATGGACCACCCGGCTGGGCCGGGTGGAGGTGAGGCGGGGATGTCACCGCTGCGGTTCCTGCGGCGGGGGCCGCTTTCCGCTGGACCGGGCGCTGGGTCTGGAGGCGGACACCTTCACGCCGGGGGTGGCGGACACCGTCGCCGGTACGGTGTCGCCGATGGGCTTCGATGCGGCCGCCACGCACATCGCGGACCTCGCCGGGCCGGGGGTCCCGGCGGGTTCCCTGCAGCGCCGGTCGCCTGGGCCCGGCGCGGAGGCCATGGAGTCCGGCCGGGATGGGGCCGTCGGGGGCGACCCACTGGAATCACGCATGTATCTGGCGGTGGACGGGACCGGGATCCCGATGCGCGGGGAGGGGACGGAGGGCGTCACCGGAAAGGGGGAGGACGGGAGCGCCCGGACCCGCGGGGGAGGCTGGCCGTCGTGTACACCGCCGAGGGCCGGGACCGGGAGACCGGCGCGGCGCCGAGGACAGGGACAGCGAACCGGTCGGCTGCCTGACCGGCAGCGCGGCGGCGCGGTCAGGGGGCCGGGAGCCCTCCGCGTTCGCCGCCCGCCCCGGCGGGGAGGCGCGCCGCCGCGGCCTTCCGGAGGCCGGGGAGCCGGTCGTCATCCCCGACGGGGCGGACTGGACACCCGGCACGCGCGGGGAGCCCTTCGGCGGCGGCGGGGTCACCTTCGTCCTGGACCGGTTCCACGCGCTGGAACACCCCTCCGCCGCCGGCAGGGCGGTCCACCCCGAGGGACCGGAAAGGGACCGACGGTCCGCGGAGGTCAGGGCGGACACCGGGGCTGGCCGGGCGGGGAGGGTGATCCGGGAACTGGAGCCGCACAGGGACCGGCACGGCGAGGTGGATGCCTGCCGCCGCCACTTCCGGAACAACCCCGGACGGATGCGGTACGGAGAGCACCGCGACCGCGGCATCCAGGTCGGGAGCGGTGTCGTGGAGGGCGGCTGCAGGCGGTCCGGACCCAGGATGAAGCGCTCCGGGACCCGCTGGTCGGAGAGGGGCGCCAACGCAATGCCGGCGCTGAAGGGCTGCGTCATGGGCCACAGGCTGGCC
This sequence comes from Paracoccaceae bacterium, assembly GCA_965203605.1. Classification (GTDB taxonomy): domain Bacteria; phylum Pseudomonadota; class Alphaproteobacteria; order Rhodobacterales; family Rhodobacteraceae; genus JAPOUP01. Next base: position 3,344,715 of record OZ241902.1, read on the forward strand.
GACTTTCTGGACTGGCGGGCGAATCAGGCTGTTGCGGCATAATCAACCAACTTGGGATACACCCATCAGGAAGCCAAATTCATGAAATCCTATGGCCGCCTTGGTCCCTATGTTGGGTTGGACCCAGTTATGCAGCTACGAATCCATTACCCAATATGGGGCAAGACCAGCCCCCCGCGCCGAGCAACTCGGAATGCCGACATGAATTTACGGTCTGTCGAGGAGCGCTGAACAATGGTATCGGCTGCTCCAAGAAAGTGCATTATGGAGAAAGACCCATCCATTTCAATCGGCGACCACTTCGCCGGCTTCATCGATATGCAGGTCCGGTCCGGCACGCCGCGGCGTTTCGATTTCAAGGCGTTCAAAGCACGTAAAAGGACGGAGTTCGGTCGGAAGGCGAAATGAGTGGCGTCACCTACTCGCCCGCCGCTATTGCAGACATCAACGATATCTGGGACTGCACCACCAGAACATGGAGCACCGCCCAAGCGGACCGTTACGTGGACGACATTCAGAATGCCTGTAATGGGTTGGCAGCGGGCGGAAAGCAGGGGCGACCGGTCGTTGTCCTCGACGGCTACCTGAAATACACTATCGGGTGCCATTCTGACTTCTCTGTTAGGACCGATGACGGGATCACTGTCATCTGTGTGCTGCACCAGAACACGGAGATCGAGCGGCACCCGCAACTCTATGACCGTCGGAAGGGGTAGACTGCTCGATTGGCGTGTTTCTGGCCTTCTTACAGCAAGCAAACCTGACGCGGTGCCAGTACGGGAACCAAGCTCCAAGTCGGGGATTCTGTCCGAAGCCCCGTAGCACTTTCCACCCGGATTACTGTCCTCCGACAGCGAACCATACAGTCACCTGAAAGCTCAGGGGCCACCCGCCGACTTTCCAGACGAGACTACCATCCCTTGCAGCCGGGACGAATGGCCCTTGACATGAGTCCTAGGATTTGAGTAGGTCTGATCAAACGGATATGAGGTCACGGACTTCGTTTGTAGGATATGAAGACGGTCTGCCTACTGTAAGGGACAGCTCCCGTTTCAGCAAGACCTGCGCGAACGTGGACTATGGCTAGAGGCTCAACCAGACGGAAGGATTGAATGATGATTGTCATACCAGTCTATTATTTATTGGTGTTTCTTTGTATCGGCATTTCCGTATACCTCACTTACTTCGGTTTGGAGAGAACTTTTGGTCCGCTGACGATTTACTTCACTGCTGTAATTGGACTGCTGCTTTTCGCCGCTGACTACCTGATTCAGAGACAGAAGGAACAGGGCTTGTCATGGGCACCACCACTTTTGTTATTCCTCGTGGCTGCGACACTTTCAGGCTTGAGTAACTTCAATTATCTCTACACGAATTTCATGAGGGACGATGTGTTGGCCGCGACGGTACGCGAACAGTATAGAGTTTTTCAAGCAGACCTCACTGAGACCCGTGCTCGGCTCACGAATGTTGAAGCGGTGCGTCTGGAGACTGACCGACGCGCACGGATTGAAACGGAACTCAGGCAAATGTGGACGCAGATGAACGATCCTGCGCGCCCAGGTTGTGGAGAACGCTGCGCGGAGCATATCGACAGTATCAACGCCCTGCTCGGTACGCCTGTGACCGATCTTGTGAGACCGGGACCGTCGTCTTCAGCTTCGGAGATAAAGAGGTTCTATGACGAATTCCGAAACCTGGTGTACGACACGCTAGAAAATTCTAGTGTTGCAGGGCCATTCCAAGCAATTCGTTCTGTTGTGAGCCAAATCGATGAACGGCTCCAATATTACGGTAATGCTGACGACGCGCTCCGTGCAGGTAAAGACCTCGGCATCCTGTCGAAACTGTCGGACGACTCGGACAAGATTGAGCGCGACGCGAATGCTTTACTGCCCGCTGGACAGGAAGTCGAGCATGCGTTCATCGATCCGACGCTTGGTAGGCTTGGCGAGATTGTCTACAGCCTGAAGAACGGATTTCTGGAAGTCCCTAATCTGAGCACCACAATCATGGCTTCCATCCTATCAGTCATGGTGGATTTCATTCCGATCCTCTACGCGTTTGTTGCGTTTGGTCAGGGCGATGGCATAACGGGTCGTAGGATCGACAACGATGATGGAGGCATATTATTGTGAGAGTGCAAGTGGGGACATGACAGACCATGACTGACGATAACGGTAAGACGAGCGGGCGAGGGCTTGTCGAGATACAAACAAGCAACCGAAAAGAAAGCAGAAAGGTGGAACCCAACCTATCGAAAAACAACGCAGAAACAAAATCAGACAAAGTGACAGCACCCAAGCTTAACCCATTTGACGAGTTGGTTGGGACCGGCGTCCGTGAGCCTGCCTTCACCGGAGAAGATGCCCGAAAGAGGCAGGGCAATTTTCTTGTTCCCTTTGGCGTGACGGGTTCGGGCAAAACAACATTCCTTGCGTCACTCTTTAAGTACATCAACCAGGCCGAAAACCTCTCCGGTGACATTCAATTTCCTGAACAGGGAAAGGTCCGGAACTACGCCGGCCAGTCCATGCTCAACCGTTGGGACGAAATTTTCAGCTCCCGCGGCCGCTTTCTCCGAGCAACTCCCATAGGTAACGATGCAGTTCGCGAGCTTGCCTACGAGGTCACTCCGACGAAGGGCCAGAAGACCAAATTACGGTTCAGTGTTGTTGAAGTTTCAGGCGAAGATCTTAAGCGCGTTGTCGCTCGAGAGGGCAAAAATCCGCGGCTGCCAGACGCCATCGAAGCAATCTTCAAAAATACCAATTTGCGCACCATGATCGTATTAGTAGTTCATCCAGAAACGATGGAAAATGATTTGCTCTTTAAAAACTTATTTACGTGGTTAAACCAAAATGTCGGATCTCGATTGAAGACATTTTCTCTTGCTATCTTGATCGCCAATCCCGACCTCGCTTTAACGCACCTGAAAGCTAGGCGTGCTGACGCAGAAGAGATAGAGAGCTTAACGGGACCTATATGCAAAGTCTACCTCAAAGAGTTTGTCCCGAACACCTATGCTGTATATTGTGCCTGGAATAAAAACAGACGTGCGATCATTTCATTTAACATCGGTCAGATTGAAAGGAGTGACGGCGATGACGGTGAATTTGTGAGAATTATTAGATTTGATATGAAAAGTTCGGCAAAGCTCTTTGGTTGGATTTACTGGCAGTTCACCGGCAGAAGGTTGGGTGCCACTTGGTGGCAGAGATTTATTCAAAAGATGCATGGGTGAAATTTCGTATAATATCAAACCTCAGCACGCGGTGGGCGAAGCCGTCTTCACATCATATGATGGGTTGCGTGTGGAGGGAAATGGGGAATTGAAATTTCTGACTTTTGCCCATGAATTGCTGGAGATGCGATCTGATTCCATTCTTGATGCGCTTTCTCCTGCTACATCGAGAAGGAATGCCTTGTTTCTTCAAGTGATCGATGCGCATAATACGACACTTTGGATAGTCGGGTTGGTGAGGAAGATATCGGACTTACACAATCGACCTGGAATCATCGGCGCCTGCATCTGCGTTTCCAAAGTTGACCGGAAATTTGCGTTGCAAGATTGCAATTACATTGACAAAGTGCTGCTTCCAAAAATCGAATCCACAATGTCCTGTCACAGTACAGGAAGCCCTCCTTCTGAAAGGTTGAACTTACTTACAGGAGTGCCGCAACATGAGTTCTTAATCGATTACAAATTTAAACCTCGTACCGAACTCTTACATCGCGTCCTAGACGATCAAGTTAGCGGGAGTGATGTAATCAATGCGGGATTCGATCTTATCGAGGTGTCTGAGTCTATTGGACGGGTTCTAGTATTGCCTGATGCAAATCGGGGTACAAGGCCAGCAGATCAAAATTTTATTGATATGGTCCGTAATGAGAAAGCCAAACTGGAGTGCATCACGGCTGCGAAGCAAACCTGGCAGCCTAACCATAGAACCGATCTTCAGATTGAGCAATTGCGGGACTTGCGAACAGAATTGTCTGATCAATCAAATATTACTGATGATATCTTCAAGCGGCTTGATGATTTTGAAAGACGGCTAAGCGTGCTAGAGGAGCCAGTGATCACGTCCGAAGACTCGACTTTCACCGGCAAAGGCAATAAAGCCAAAACGTGGAATGTGGTAGAGATAGGGATCTGTGCCGTGCTGGCAATTACCGTCATAATCCTAATGTCGATGGCGTATCACCTTGCAACAACAGGAAAAGAGACTAATCGTAAGAATTTGCAATCTGACATAGAGACGCCTATCGAGAGTGACTTGTCACAACCACAGGTAGCTCCCTCTCACTCGCCGCCTGAACAGCCCGAATCTGCAATAGATTGCGGTAATCCTCGTAACGTTCCAGAAGAGGCGTTTTGCAATGAGCTCGAGAAATAGCAGGCCAATCAATCGCGTGAGCCGTCTGGAATTATGCCATCGCTCCAAGTGCGTTTTCCGACCGACAGAAGGGACGCCTGGGCGATCTGCAATTGTGTCACCACAGTGCCGGGCATCCGATTTCTGCCGACCGGGGCAGACCGTCGGTTTCCGGACGAGATTACGGGGAGATACTGCGAAAAGTGACCGACAGCCTTGCCACCCCTTAGCAATTCCCACCAGGAATTCTCTTCTTTCATTATCAGTCTGTTGCGCGGGCGTCGCGAATTCTGTTTCGTGGATTTTTCACGCTAGTGGTTGATCAAAGACAGATGCCTGCATTTTTCCGTCAAGTCTGCCACTGCCCTGCCGTCGCCTTCGGGCGGCTCCACAGCAACCATAATCTAGGCAGGCAAAGCAATGGGCAGGAAACCGACAGGACAGGAAAGCAGGCTCCCGGACGGCGACCGCAGGCGCCTGGAGGGGATCGCGAAGGACCCGCGGAGCATCCAGAAGCACGTCTGGCGCGTCCGGATCATACCCGGACCGGTTCGGGCCGCAGCACCGCCGAGACCATCCGGCGGACCGGGATGTCGCGGCCGACCGTGGAGCGCTGGTGGGACCGCTTCCTGGAGTGCGGCGTCGACGGGCTGCCGCCGGACGCGACCCGCCCGCCGGGGCTGGAGCCGACCCCGGAGGAAAAGGTGAGGGCCGTGACCGGCCTGGCGGTCCCGCCGCCGCCGCACGCCAGCCACCGGCCGCTCGGGGCGCTGGCCGAAAGGCTGGAGCTGACCGCCCCGGACGTCCACAGCATCCTGAGGCGCAACGGGCCCGTGCCGCACCAGGTGAAAACCTCCAGGGTCCCGCGCGATCCGAGGTCCGGGATGAGGGTCCGCGACGTCGTGGGCCTGTATGCCGACCCGCCGGACCACGCGGTGGTCCTCCCGGTCGACGAAAAGACGCGGATTCAGGCATCTGGGCGGAGGCGGAGGCCCCTCCCGATGAAGCCGGGCATGCGGAGACCGGGACGCGCGACCACCGGCGGAACGGCACGACCTGCCTGCTCGCGGCCCCCGCCGTCGCCACCGGAAAGGTGGTCGGCCGGATGACCGAACGGCACCGCCCGGCGGAGTTCACGGCATTCCCCGGCCAGGTCGCCGAGGGGATCGAACCGGGCACCCCGGTGCACGTCATCCCCGGCAACGTGTCCTCCCACAGATCCGCCGAGGTCCACGAATGGCTCAGGGACCGTCCCGACTGGAAGTTCCATTTCACGCCGACATCGGCGTCGTGGACGGACGCCGGCGGGGGCTTCTTCCCGAAACTGACGAGGCAGCGGCTCCTGGGTAAAACATCCCTAAGCCATTGATTTCAAGCCATTCCCAAAGTTCGGGAATCGGGCTTTACTCTCAACGACAGCGCCGCCGCCGCACGGGGGTTTGGGCTCTTATGAGACCCACCAGGTCAAGCCCTTTCCCCATAATTCCTTTTCATGGCCTCACATCGGCGTCCCGCCCTCCTTGGGAGGCGGCTTCCGTGCCACCGGGGACCGTCCAGGCCGAACGTCGCGGTTCACTGGTGCGCCCGACGACGCGTCCATACTCCTGTCCGGTTCGGTTGACCGACATCCGACGGCCCCGTGACCATCAGTCCCGATTCGGGCGGCGCCACGTTCCGGGGGGCGGGACCCATCCGAGGGACGATGCCGCGTCCTGCGGCGGACCAGGCCGCTGCACGGTCACACGCCCTGCCCGGGTTCCCCGGAGGCCCCGTCGGGCCGCCCGGGTGTTCCGTTGTTCCGTTTTCCGTTGCCCTCCCGCTCCCGTGCCTGCGACAGGACGGCGCCCTCGGGCACCAGGCCGGTGGTGGCGAACCTCCACAGCGCCACCAGCAGCCTGCGGGCCAGCGCCACGATCCCCCGTCGGCGCGAACGGCCGTCGCGGGCGCTCACGTAATCCCGGAACCACGCCATGAGGGCGCTGTCGGGCTGGTGCCTGAGCCAGACCATCCGCACCAGGTGCTTTCGCAGCATCGCGCTGCCCGCCTTGCCGATCCCCTAGTCGTTGTCGACGCCCCCGCCCGCGAAGGGCACCGGCGCCAGCCCCGCGAGGCTGGCCAGCTGCCGCCGGTTGCGGAACTCCCGGTGGAAGGGCCCGCCGCCCAGCATCAGTGCGTCGTTCGCGCCGATCCCGCGCAGCCGGCCCGGGGCCGCCCGCGGCCCGTTGGCGGCAGTGCGGGACCCCTCCTTCCCGGCGGCCCTTTCCGGGTCGGGCGCCTCCTTCCGGTGCGCCGGGGCGGTGGGAGGCCCCCCAGCCTCCACCGCCGCCCCGGCGGCATCCGCGCGGAGGCCGTCGAGGGCCCGGGCCGACGCCCCGGCCACCTTCATCTCCGCGCGCCCCAGCTCCAGCTGGCGGGGGATGCCCCCCGTCCCGGCCAGCAGCTCCGGCGGCAGCGGCTCCCCGTAGCCGGTCTCCATCCCGCCGGGCCGCTCCGGGAACCCCGGCCGCGTCGGATTCGCGCCGGACAGTCCGTGCAGCCCCGTCAGCCCGTCGACGGCGTCCGGGAGGCGGCGGCGCTCCTGAACCAGACGCTCCCGCCGTGGCGGCAGCCGCCTGCCGTCCTCCTCCGCGACCGTAGGGACACGCACCCGGGACATCGCGTCCCGGTCGCCGCCGTCCCACGCCCTGGGAGCGCGGACCATGCGGCGGGCGTCCACCCGGTCCGTCCTCGCCTTCCTCTTCCCGCCCACCACCTCCAGGCTCGCCGGGTGGCGGACCACAACCTCGAGGTCCCCGCCCTCCAGCCGCCGGGCCACCGGAAGCCCTGGTGGCCCGCCTCGTACACCAGCATCACCCGGACATCGCCGCCGGCCGCGGCGGCCCTCTCCCGTGCCCGCCCGGGTTTCCCCAGAAGTCCATCAACGTCCTGAGGCGCCAGCCTGTGCATGCCGGCCTTCGACGTGTCGGACGGATCGCCCACCGCCAGCACCCAACTCCTGCCGCTCACCTGCAGAGCCGCGTGGACCGTGCTGGCGTTCCCCTCGAAGGGGGTTTTCGAACCAGTCATCCTTCTCTCCTTTCACAGGGCGGGGATCGCCGTCCGTCGGCTCCCCGCCACTACATGTTGATCCATCGTCATTCCCCTGCACCGAATCACCCGCGAAGGCAAACGGCGGCCCGTCCCATGGCATCTGAAGGGCGCGGTCTTCGACCCGCCTGCCGGATGCGTCTCCGCGGTGGAGGGATACATCGGGCACCACAACGCGAACGACGCCCGGCCCTTCCGCTGGAGCCGGAGTCCGGAGGATCCCGTGGCGTCGTGCAGACGGGGCCACCGCAGGATCGGGGAGATGGCGGAGGCTGAAAGTCCGGCATGAAATATCGAATGATCTGAGCTTCTTGCAGAACTCCCCGATCAAGCGGTTTTTTTCGGAAACGGGCGTTTTTCTGATGGCTGGTATGGATATGGAGCCATCCCTCTGGTATGAAGCGGGTGTTGGATCCACAACATGCAGGGAGACGGCTCCATGTCCCTGCGATCATCCATACCGGATGCCTGGCGGCGGTTCCAGGGGGAACTTCCGCCCTCCCTCGCCGGGGAGGTCGGCCCGCTGGGCGTGAGGCACACCAAATCCGTCGCCGTCCTGGACCTGGTGGAGGGCGGGAGGCACGTGCACTACAGCCACCGGGGCGTCGGCAACCCGCCCGCCGACCGCAGGGCGCTGGCTCGGGCCTTCGTCGCGAAGGCGGTGTGGGACATGCCGACCACGGTGGTGCCGGTCGACCGGCTGCTGTACGACCCGACGCTGCGGCGGCCGGTCGGCTGGTCCCGCGTGTCGGAGGTTCCCAGTGAACCGGCGTTCTCCCGCGCCCTCCCCTGGTTCGCGGAGACCCGTCTGCCGGAGCGGATGCACGGGGCGCCGGGCCGCGCCGCGTATGCCGGCTCGGTCGTCGGCCACATATCGCGGGACCCGCCGGCGATCGTCGGGCGGGAGAGACCGGCGCCGAAGCCGAAGCCGGAGGAAAAACCGAAGCGAAAGCGCGGACGCCCGAAGAAGGGGGAGGAGAGGCCGAAGGAGCGGACCCGGCTGGAGCGGCGGCCGCCGGACGGGATGACCGCCACGGAGATGGCCGACGGGCTGCCGAAAGCCTGCGACACCGGGACGAAACGCAACGCCAAGGGGTACAAAGAGAGCTGGAGGGGGTATAGACCGCATATCGACGCGGCCGATGGGGACGTCCCCATCAGCTGCATCCTGACCTCCGCTTCGCCGCGCGACAGCCAGGCCGCGATCCCGCTGCCGGGGATGACGGCGCTGCGGGTGGACCACTGCCACCAGCTCATGGACGCGGCCACGGTTCGCTGGAGATCGGGTTCCACGCCTACCTGACGGGGCGCGTGGCGATCACCGACACCAACCCGCGCCGCGACGCGGCGCTGAAGGAGCGCCTCGGGAAAGAGGCTCTGGCGCAGCGGAAAGCGGGCCACATCCGCCACGACCGCGTCCGCCACCGGCAGCGCTCCAGCGGCGGGCGCGTGAACTCCGCCCCAGGGACTCCTGTGGCGCCCGGCACGTCCGTGTCCGTGGGCACGCCAGGGTGGCCTGCCACCTTTTCCTCCGCGTGCTGGCCCTGACGGTGCAGCAGCTGATGCGGCTCACCATCTGACACCGCCGGTTCCGGCAGCTCCGCCCGCCGCGGACGCCGCCCCGGAGGAAACGGCGCGGACAGCCATGCGCGGACGGCGCCCGACGGGCCACGGACTGCGGCATTCCGCCACACCTCAGCCGGCGGAAACGCCCCGGGCACCCGCCGGATCCGGTGTCACGACCCTGGCGGAACCGAAAGGCTTGCCGCGGCCGACCGAACCACGATAATTGTGCCAGCAATTCCCGCCAGAAATTCTTTTCTTTCATTATCAGTCTGTTGCGCGGGCATCGCGAATTTTTTTTCGTGGACTTTCCGCGCCGGATCGGCCATCCTGCGGACAGACAGGCAAAAGCCGGGCAGGAAAATGTCCAGGGATTCCCTGCGAAAGCATCTGTCGATGCCCGGCATGCTGCGGGCGGTCCGCGCATGCCTCGACCGCATCGCCGACCCGGTCGACACGCGTGGCATCAGCCTTTCCGACTGCCTGATGTCGGGCCTCGCGGTGTTCTCCCTCAGGATGCCGTCGCTGCTGCAGTTCGACCGGCAGGTCCGTGGCGGCGGTGATCCGGTGATGGCGCGGAACCTCCGCCCGCTCTTCGGCGTGGGGCGGGCGCCGTCGGACACATGGATGCGCCAGCGGCTGGAGGAGGTCGACCCCCGGGACCTCCGCCGCCGCTTCACGGGTATCCACGCGGCGCTGCGGCGCGGAAAGGTGCCGGGGGGTGGACGGTGTCCGGCGGCCATCCGCTGGTCTCCGTCGACGGCACCGGGTACCATTCCTCCCACAGTGTCAGCTGCCGCAACCGCTGCGTGAAGGAGCACCGCGACGGGACGGGGACATACCATCACCAGGCTCTCGGGGCCCCGGTCGTCCATCCCGACATCGGGGAGGTGCCGCCGCTGGCGCCGGAGCCGATCCGCAGGGAGGACGGCCCGGGGAGGAACGACTGCGGGCGGAACGCGGCGAAACGGCTCATCGGGGACCTCCGCCGGGAGCACCCGCACATGAAGGCGGTCATCGCCGGGTACGGGCTGGCGTCCAACGGGCCGCACAGCAGGCTGTTGAAGGAAAAGGATCCTCCCTTCATACTCGGCGCGAAGCCCGGCGACCACGAACTGCTGTCGGCTGGTTCGAGGCCAGCGAAACCGGACAGACATGGGAGAGGCGCGACAGGAAGGCCGGCACCGTCCAGCGGTCCGGGTGGGACCACGGGCTGCCGCCCACCGACGCGAACCTCCACCTGAAAGCCAGCATGCCCGTATACGAGGAGACCGACACGAAAGGGGGAATGCAGAGGTTCCCGTGGGTCACCGACCTCCCGCCTGGACGGGACACGGTGATGTCCGTCATGCGGTTCGGCCGCCGCAGGTGGGCCACCGGGAACGGGACGTTCCAGACACCGAGGCAAGGGATCCGTCCAGGTCCGGGAACGGTTTCGGCCATGGCCACAGCCATCTGGCGGACGTCCTCCCGACGCTCGCCATGCCCGCGTTCCTGATCGACCAGGTGCAGCAGCACTGCTGCCCGCTGTTCGGCAGGGCGCGGCGGCACCAGGGACGCAACCTATACCTGTGGAACAGGCTGCGGGAACCGGGCAGGACATTCGCGTTCCCCGACTGGCGCACACCCTGCCGGGCCATCGCCGGGCAGCCCGGCAGGGAGGATTACGTCGGCCTGATCCGCGCCGGTCGGTGGCCGCCCCGACCACGCCCGAACCACCCTGATCCCGCCCTTCGCCGAAACCTTTTCAGACCGGACAGCCGCCCGGCCATTGGCCATGCGCATCCGGAACGCCCGGCCGACGCGATGCCGCCGAACCGGCCGTCAGCGGGCCAGCGGATCGACTAGCGGGAACTGCTGTAATTGTGCAAGAGGCTCTTTGGATTATTTTGGTATTATGCTAGGGCCTGTTGACAATTGGGTTGCGATTCGGCGCGTCCCCTGTTATCCAGCCGCGATGCACGCCGGAACGGCGGCACAGGCAAGAGAGCAGGTGACATGATGAATGCGGACAGGACGGTGCTGACCGACGCCATGTGGGCGCGGACCGGGCCCATGCTGCCCGGCAGGGCGACCGATCCCGGCGCCACCGCGGCGGACAACCGGCGGTTCGTGGAGGCGGTGCTCTGGCGATTCCGCACGGGGTCGCCGTGGCGCGACCTTCCGGAGCGCTTCGGCAACTGGAACAATGTGTTCAAGCGGTTCCGCCGCTGGGCGCTGTCCGGGGTTTTCGAGCGTGTTTTCAGCGCTTTGTCGGAGGAGTTCGACCTCGAATGGGTGTTCGTCGACGGCACGGTCGTGCAGGCGCACCAGAAGGCGGCGGGCGCAAAAGGGGGACCTGCCGCCAGGGGATCGGCCGCTCCCGGGGCGGCCTGACGAGCAAGATCGTGGCGGTCGTGGACGCGCTCGGATACCTGGTCCGCTTCGTGATCCTTCCCGGCCAGGCCCACGACCTCGCGGGGGTGCCGGCGCTGCCTGGGGATCTCCCGTTCGGGGCCTTCGTCGGGGACAGGGCGTTCGACGCGGACTGGCTGCCCGGGGATGTGGAGAGACGCGGCGCGGTGCCGGTGATCCCGTCGAGGCGGAACCGGACGGAACCCCGGGAGCATGACCGGGAGATGTACGGGTGGCGGCACCAGGTCGAGAATTTCTTCGCCAAAATCAAGGAGTTCCGGGCGGTGGCGACGAGGTACGACAAGACGGACGCGAGCTTCGCGGCGGGGATCCATCTCGTCGCCGGCGTGGTGGCGGCAACATGATTGTCAACAGGCCCTAGCCTGCCATGAACGAATCCATCACGGCCGGTTCTGCAGTCGCTTCACCCTGCACCGAAGTCATGGCCGGAAAGGTAAGTGAAAATGCGAAAAAAGACATTACGGACACTCGCTGCCACTTTTGTGATGTCCGCCGGTTTGCTCGGTGGAACACACGCGGCCACGCTTGACGTAGCCGTCGACTCATCGCCCGCTGGACTGGATCCACATCTGGTGACGGCCTTTGCTTCGGTCCTGGTCATTGGCGATACGATCTATGAGGGACTCACCTCAATATCCGAGGATCTGTCCGTTCAGCCGGGCCTTGCCAACGCATGGGACATCTCGGAGGACGGGCTGACCTATACATTCCACCTTGATGAAGGCGTTACCTTCCACGATGGATCGGCGATGACGGCTGAGGATGTCGCCGCATCGCTCCGTCGGGTCATGAACGAGGAGATGGGGTCGCCGCTGGCCAGTCGCATTTCGCCCATCACGGAAATTGACGTGGTCGATGACACCAAGATCGCGCTGACGCTCGATGCACCCTTCGCGCCCATCCTGACATCGCTCGCCGGGATCGCCGTCGTTCCATCAGAGATGGAGGCAGACCCGGAAGCGCTTCAGCAGGTGCCTGTGGGCACAGGACCGTTCAGGTTTTCCGAATGGGTGCCTAACGCCCATATCAGCCTGACGGCATTCGAACGCTATCGCGACGCTTCGCTGCCGAAGGTTGATGAAGTCAGATTCAACATCGTGCCTGAGGCCGCCACCCGTCAGGTTGGCTTGATCTCCGGCCAATACGATCTGTTGCCCGGCATCGATCCGGCGACAGCGCTTCAGCTTCAGGCGGCAGGTGGCGTCACGGTCCACGAAACCCGTGACCTGTCCTACACGCTCATCGGCCTGAACACGGCCCGTGCGCCGTTTGACAGTCCGGTGGTCCGTCGGGCCTTCAATATGGCGGTCAACAGGGACGAGATCATTGCGGCTGCGCTGTTCGGCAATGGCGTGCCGGCCGGTCCGCTCAGCCCGGCGCTGACGAACTGGGCGTTGGACGTTTCCCGTTTCGACTGCTATGCGGGAGATGCAGCCGGGGCCGCCGCTCTGCTGGCCGAAGCCGGCGTTGAAACACCGATCCAGGCCCAGTTGCTGGTTCTGCCGCGACAGGACATTGTGGACATCTCGCAGGTCGTGCAGCAGCAGGTGAGAGCCGCCGGGTTCGAACTGGAGATCCAGAACAAGGAAATCGGCGCTTTCGTGCAGGATTGGCGTAACTCGGACTTCGACACCTTCGCCTCCGCAAATGGCGGTAATCCTGACCCAGACGGCTACTTCTATCGGACTTTCTACGGCGGTGGATCGACCAACGTCTTCGGATACGACGATGCCGAGATCAATGATCTACTTGATGCGGGTCGCACTTCGCCGGACGATGCCGTACGCAGGACAGCATATGATGCAGCCCAAATGAAGCTGGCATGTGAAGGGCCCGTTGTGCATGTCGCCTATGGGGTGCTTTCGACCGCAGTGAATGACAGCGTTTCGGGATTTGTGATCAATCCCAGCCGACGGCTCTCCAGCCTCAAATCCGTTGTGGTGAGCGAGTAAGCGACCAACCTGCGGCGGTATCCGTCCGAGGTCGGGTGCCCCAACAGTTTCGGCAACCAGCCATGAGGACTTCGATGGGCAGGGTGCTTCCGATGCGGTTCCTGCTGGGGCGCTTGGTGGACCTTGCCATTGTCCTGTTCGGCGTCTCCGTCATCGTCTTCCTGATGATCCGCATGATCCCGGGTGATGCGGTTGCTGTCATGCTGGGTGCCAACACGGAAATCACGCCGGAGCGCATTGCCGAGCTTGAACGCCGACTCGGTTTGGACCAGCCAATTTTGGTGCAGTATATCGGCTGGATCGGTGGTGTGTTTCGTGGCGATCTAGGCACATCGATCTGGACGGGACGCCCCGTCTCGCAGGAAATCGGCGCCAATATCTGGCCCACGCTGGAATTGACGCTCCTGTCGGTACTTGTCGGTGCTGGACTCGCTGTACCGCTCGGCTGTTTCATGGCACAGGCGCGTGGCGGGGTCGCGGAAGTACTTGTCCGGGTCGGTGCCATCGCGGGTCTGACCGTGCCGTCGTTCTGGCTTGGCATCGTCGCCATCTTCCTGGTCTCGCGCTTCTTTCCGGGAGCGACAGCCCTCGGCTACGTGCCCTTCAGCGAGGATCCGCTGGGCAACCTGCAGCGCATGCTCCTTCCGGTTTTTGCCCTTGCACTTCCCATGCTTGCGAATCTGTCACGCCTTGTACGCTCGGCCATGCTTGACGCACTCGGACAGGACTACATTCGAACCGCCAGGTCAAAGGGTGCCGGCAACCTGCGAGTGGTTTACTGGCATGCGCTCAGAAACGCGCTCATCCCCTTCATCACGTCGGTCGGCGTGGCCACCGGATATCTCCTGGGTGGCGCGATCGTGATCGAGCAGGTCTTTGCCATTCCCGGCCTCGGCCAGCTGGTTCTTGGGGCTATTTCCGAAAGAAACTACCCGTTGGTCCAGAGCTCGATTCTGGTTCTGACCTTCACCTTCGTTTTGGTGAACTTTCTTGTCGACATTCTCTACGCAGTGATTGATCCAAGGGTGACGCAACGATGATGAGAGCGGTAAGGAACGACTGGCTTCTCTCGTTCGCTCTGGTCTTCGTGATCATCCAGATGGCCTTGGCAGCCTTTGCCCCCATCCTCGTGGGAAGTCCTGTCGAACAAGTGATCATTGATCGCATGGAAGCGCCTTCGCTCCACCATCCACTTGGCACCGACCAGCTTGGTCGCGACGTTCTGGCGCGCATTCTCTTTGGTTATCGCACTTCCCTTGTCACCTGTGGAACCGCAGTTGCCGTCGCCTTGACGATCGGAGGGGCATTGGGCATGCTTGCCGCCTTCTACCGAGGTTGGTTCGATCGGATCGTGATGCGCATCATGGATGTGCTGTTTGCTTTCCCGATCATTCTGCTGGCGATTGGCATCATTGCGGTGCTTGGCTCCAACGCGCTTAGTGCGTTGATCGCCATCGCCACCGTCTATATCCCGATTTTCGCCCGTCTGCTGCGTGGCCCGTCACTCGTCATCTGCGAAAGCGAGTATGTGCAGGGTGCCCGCGCGATTGGTGCGTCTGACGCCCGAATTGTCTTTACGCATCTTCTACCCAACCTGGCGTCCGTCATTCTGGTGCAGGCGAGCCTGTTGCTCTCAGCGGCCATACTTGTCGAAGCCTCTCTGTCATTTCTGGGTCTTGGTGCCCAGCCTCCGACCCCGTCTCTCGGCCAAATGCTGTCGGAAGGTCGCAATTTCCTGTTGCTGAATCCATGGCCAGCGGTGTTTTCCGGTTTCGCGATCCTGTTCCTGTCATTTGGATTCAACCTCCTGGGCGATGCCCTTCGCGACACTCTCGATCCTCGATTGCGGAACAGGACAGCGGGCTGACCGCCATTGCCGGAACGGCAGCTGGTGGGAAGTTCCTGCCCGGGCTCGGCTCTCCGGGTGTTTGTGACACTGCCTCAATCTGCGGGTAGAAGTCGGTACCAGACCCAACAGTCTGCATCCGCGTGGCTCTTCCACCAAGGTCAGACTGGTGTCGACGCAAGTCTGGATTCACGCTCCGGATGCGCATGGGATCAGCCGCAGCCATCCCTTTCCCGTTTGAATCGCCGCCGACAGGAATTCAACGATGTCGCCGACTCCAACATTGACCGATATCTCGATCATACGGTCTCGGTTACTTTCGTCAGGTTTCGCGGCGCATCCGGACTGCGCCCCAACGCCGTCGCGAGTTTCTCCACGAAGGCATAATATGAGGCGATTACGGTGATCGGATCCGTGAACGGATGTGGAGTTGGAACGAATCCCAACCTGCGGGCCTGTCTGACCTGGCTCGACGTGGCAAAAACCATTGCGCCGTTGTGCGCAAGCCTGTCACAGACTTCAACGATCGCTGACTCGGCCGCATCGCGCACAGCCAGCGCAATGACCGGAAAGCCCTCATCCACAATTTCGATTGGACCATGAAGCACCTCCGCCGACGAGTAGGACTCCGCGTGGATACCGCAGGTTTCCTTGAACTTCAGCGCCGCCTCGCTGGAAATCGCCAGGGACGGTCCCCGCCCGAGGAGATAGATGCCCCTTTCCTGGGTAAGGGCGGTACGCAGTTCCGGCCAATCCTTCCGGACGGCCTTTTCAAGGAGGTCAGGGAGCAGATCGATGGCGCGGACCAATTCCCTGTCAGCATGCACGTGCGCGACGAGCGCAAGGCCGGCCACCAGCGATGTGACAAAGGTTTTCGTGGCGGCAACGCTCAACTCAGGCCCTGCCAGCAATGGGATCGTATGTCCAACAGGGTCTGCAAGTGGAGATGCGGGATCGTTGGTTATTGCGATGCACGAGGCCCCCTGCTCGCTCGCGGACATGGTCATCCTGACGATATCCGGGCTCCGGCCGGATTGAGAGATGCTGACGCAGGCCGCCCTATCCAACCGTACGCGCGCGCCGTAAACCGACGAAATGGAAGGCCCGACCGACGCAACGGGGATGCCGAGCTGAAGTTCACACACATACTTGAAGAATGTGGCCGCATGATCGGATGACCCACGCGCGACGGTGATGATGACATCCGGATTCCTGGCACGCAGTGAACTGGCGGCGGCCGCAATGTCGGAACCCGCGCCCTCCAGAAACCGGGCGACCGCCGAGGGGATTTCCAGTATCTCGCGCCGCATGTTGGTGACCGCATGCATCGGTTTCTATCCTCTCTTCCCGATTTTGAGTTCAGCAACAAAGTCATAGGCATCTCCCCGATAGATTGACCTCGTGAACTCAGCGACCTGACCGGATTCAAGATAGGAAATGCGCGTGATCTGCAGTCCGGCGCTCAGCTCATCGACCTCCAGAAGACCCGCATCCTGCTGTCCCAGATTCGTCGCCATAATGTGTTGGATGGCCCGCACCGGCTTCTTACCCAGCCTTTCCAGCGTTTCATAGAGCGAGGTCGTCACACGAAACGGATTATCCAGCACGGACATCGGCACGGCGGCGCGTTCAATGGCCATGGGCGTATCGTCCGCAAACCGAATCCGCTCAAGCCGCGATACCGACTCATGTAGCCCCAGCCCGAGTTTCATCATCTCGTCCGGTGATGGCAGGGTAACACTACGTTTCAGCCATTTCGAGCTGACGCTCAAGCCTCGCCGAGCCATGTCCTCGGAAAATGACGTGAGTCGGGACAGGGACTGCTCGACCCGCCTGATGGGGTTTGCAACGGTGGTGCCCCATCCCCGGCGCTGCTCGATCAGTCCGTTTTCGACCAGCGGCGCAATTGCCTTGCGCACCGTCACGCGCGACAGGCCGGTGAGTTTCGCGATTTCCCTTTCTGGAGGCAGAGGCGTACCGGGGGGAAGCGTCTGGTCAGCGATGGCCTGTTCGAGCTGCCGTCTGAGCTGTACGTAGCGGAGACCACCATGTTCAGAGAGCCAATTTGAAGGGCTGAAGACATCCTCAAATTTCATCAACGGATCTTCTCCAATCTGTTTGTCGCGATCCCAATGATTCCATCCAGTGGGTCACCGAGCGGGTCGACATAGATATCCCTGTAGGGGCTTGGCAGGAGCCTCCTGTAGATGGGGCCCAGCCCGCCAATGATGCAGAGGTGACCCGTTCGGAGGACTTGCAGGGCGTCCAGTATCCCGCATAACGTGTCTCGCGCTTCCTCAAGCAATCGAACCGCCACCGGATCCCCAAGGTCAAAGGCGCGCGCAATATCCGGCACGAGGGAACCGTAGTCGCGAGGCGTGGCCGAAAGTGAGAAGGAGACAACCTTGTCAATGCTGCGGTCAAATCCGTCAAATATCCTTTCCACCAAAGGACTGGTCGGTTGGACCCCGTCATATACCCGTGTCACGTAACGCAATACCGACTGTCCCAGCGAGGCGCCGCTGCACTCATCGGACAGACGGAATCCCCAGCCTCCCACACGTCTTTTCCTACCCTCGAACTGGGAAAAGAAGAATGAACCCGTCCCGATGCTGGCAACTGTCCCATCGGTCCCGCAAAGTGCGCCATGAACCGTTGCCTCGAGGTCGGAACAGATGATCACTCTCGAAAAGGCAAGATGCGCACGAAGTGTCTCGACATGGCCTTGGTTTCCGGCACCCGCAAGGGCGAGGGCGGCGACATGGTTCTGGGCGGCCGCAGGAGACAGACCGGCATTGGTATAGGCGCGGGAAATCGTCTCCGTGATGCTTCGTCTGGCACCCTCGTAGTCCCAGGATATGTTGGCCGGCCCGCCTTTGGCGGTTCCAAGGATGGCACCCTTTCCGTTCACGATGCGGACACGGCAACGGCTCCCGCCTCCGTCAACCGCGACAATCAGGGAACTCGTCGTCCGGGTCATGCCATCCTTATACATGGATACTCTCACCAAAAAAGGTCCAATTAAAAACTAATAGACAAAAGGTATTTTTTTGGTATGTAAACCGCAGGGAAGAGTGATGATGCGAATGCAGCATACGGAAGATGTTCACAGCAGGGCGAATGGGCTTGATCAACTTGGCGGCTCCGAAGTCCTCAGAATCCTGTACGAAGCCCAGCTGGAGGCGGCGCATTCCGTCACCGAGGCGATTGAACCCCTGAGGAGGGGCGCGGAGGCGATGGCGACCGCGGTCCGCAAGGGCCGGAAACTGGTCTACGCCGCGGCGGGTAGTTCGGGCCTGCAGGGTATGGCGGACGGGTTGGAGATCACGCCAACCTTTGGAGTGCCGATTTCCCAGATCAGGATTCTTCGCGCTGGAGGGACTGAGGACATGCTGCGCCCCAAGGGAGAGATGGAAGACAGTGTCGAGGCCGCCCTAGCGGATGTTGATATCGTCGAAGCCGGCGATTGCGTCATATGTCTGGCTGCAAGCGGAACCACCACCTATCCGGTCACCATCATGACTATGGCAAGGAAACGCGGCGCCACCACCATCGGCATGTCGAACAACCCCGGAACCGCCCTCCTGGAAGGCTCCGACATCCCGGTTTACCTGCCAACCCCGCCTGAGGTGATCGCCGGATCGACCCGCCTTGGCGCAGGGACGGCACAGAAGATAGCACTGAACATGATGTCATCCCTCATGGGCGTACTCCTCGGCCATGTGATGGATGGGCTCATGGTGAATCTGATTGCGAACAATTCCAAGCTGCTTCGTCGTGCCGAGACCATCGTCATGACGATCGGTGGCTGCAGCCGGGAAACGGCGGCAGCCAATCTCAGGGCGTCAGGAGGTGAGGTCAAGAAGGCCATTCTCCTGAGCGCGGGTGCCCGATCCCTTGATGAGGCGGAAAGGTATATTGACAGGGCAGGACAGAACCTGCGCGTTGCTTTGTCATATGTGAAACCGGACTGACCGGGGAGCGACCCGAAAAGGCCACAGACCGTATCGATCAAGGAGAATCCACCTTGATGTCCGTTGGGACTTGTCTGCATCTACACGGCGATGAGTCTTCCGGCGACCGAGTTTATCCTGAGTGGCTTTCTGCGATCCCTGCCGAAGGAGTTGGAGGACGGCGCGCGCCTTGATGGAGCCAATGAGTTGAGGATCGTGGTCGAGATCATGGTGCCGTTGATCAGGCCTGCACTTGTCATCGCCGGAATCTACAGTGCGGTGCCTATCTGGAACGACTTCTTCTTCCCACTGGTTTTCATTCAATCGCCGGAATGGAAGACCCTGGTGCAGGGCCTGACCGCGTTTTTTGTGAATACAGCATCAACTATGGGGTGCTCTATGCTGGTTTGACGCTGGCCGCCATACCGATGTTCATCGTCCAGTCAAGGCGCTTCATTGCGGGGATGACGGCCAGTGCGATCAAGTAGGCGGGGGCGACAGTGGCACGCTTCACGCAAAAATCGAATCCTCTGTCTTGACCAACCACCCGCGACCGCCTGAACATGCGCCCGCGCCGGACGCTGGGCTACAGGACGCCCGCCGAGGTGTTCCGCCTTGCCCGCCCTCCCTGACGCGACCCGCCACGGTGAAGGCGTTGCGCTTCCCGGACGGCTCGGATAACCTCACCTCAGACAGGACTCCAGCCGTTCCGGGACCGGATCCGCCGTTCCCCGGGGAGCCGGAAACCCCGCCGTCCGGCCAATCCCTCGCTGCGGGAATGGCCGGTGTTGCAATTCGGACTGGAAGTGGGGGCGAAATTCCCGGCCCGGCGGACACGCAAGGGGATGCCTTATGTTCACGGAAAGACTGTCCCTCTTTCAGAACCGACTGGGCGCCGCCGATATCGACGTGGCACTGATCACCGATGATGACAATGTCTATTACCTGACCGGGTACCACGACTACCTGCACATGGAATTCGGCCGCCCGACGATCCTTGTCGTGCCGAAAGATGGCCCCTCGCTGCTGATCACGCCAACCATCGACCTGAATTCCGCCAAAGCGGCGGCACGGGTGGACCGGATCGCCCCCTGGAATGACGGCATGGGCAGGGAATGGCGCGAGGAACTTCCAGACGCTGTCAAGGGAGCGGGCAAGGTCGGGATCGAACCTGACCATATGCCGCCCCTCGTACACGCCTATGTGGACGAGCTTGTTGGGAAGGAACGGCTGACCACCGCCGCTCTGATCCTGAACGACATGCGGATGATCAAGTCCGCCCATGAACTGCAACTGGCCCGTCACGCCGGTGAGGTTGCCTCAACAATGGTAGCTGCAGGCCGCGCTGCCATTGGCGATGGCGTGCCCGAATTTGAGGTCGCGCTAGCCGCCTCTCAGGCCGGCACCCGTAAGGCGGCAGAACTGCTGGTGGCGCATTATGACGATGGCGATATGTCGCCCAATATGCATTTTTTGCAGATTATGGCCTCGGGCAATGAGGTAGTGAAGACCCACCACCGCGCCTCGACCCGGGTCATGCGGCAGGGCGAACCGGTGTTCATGTGTTTCTGTGGTCTGACCAATTTCCATCGCTTCAAGTTGGGGTTTGACCGAATGTTCTGGATTGGTGAGCCAGACCTCGAGCAGATCGCCGTATATGAGGTGGCCGTGGCCAGCCAGAAGGCGGCGCTGGATGTGCTGCGCCCGGGCGTCACGGCTGAAAGCGTCCATAGCGCCTATGCCGAGATCATTCGGGATGCGGGCTATGAATACCCTTTCCGCTGCGGCCGCGCCACCGGCTTCAGTTTCCTGGAGGCACCGCAACTTGTTACCGGAGACGAGACGATCATTCAGCCTGGTATGGTCTTTGCCGTTGACGGATCGGTCTCGACGGAAACCTTCCGCGCCCAGGTCGGCGACACCTTCATCGTTACCGAAGACGGCTGGGAACAGATCACCCATCACCCGAAAACCATTGAGGAGGTTATCGTCTGATGTTTCGGCTTGGTCAGACAATTACGTCCAAGCCTCGCACACCCGAAATGGATGCCGGGCGTTTCGCGGCGCCAAGCTCGGCTTCATCCTGATGTCGACGTACCCTTCCGCCGAGGGCGATTTCCGGGATATGGTGCCGGGAGGCTTCGCGGTCCAAGTCACAGGTCTGAAGACCGCCGACCATTCGTAAGGGATTGAAGCGCAACGCATTTGCCTCGATCTTCACCGTCCGCGTTACGCTGAACTTTAGCCGCTTACATTTCAGATGCGCTGCATGCCAAGCAGGAACGTTGTGCCCTGATGATACAACTGAATTTGCGCCATCCAGCCAGTTGGTTCTTTGTTACCATTGGAGACCGTTTGGTGAAACACCTGCAGCCGACCGGAACCTTTTCAGTCGTTCGTCTGTCGTTGCAATTGTTGTCGCGAACATTCACGTCAGTTACCGACAGCGACTTCACATCCCAGTTTGTCGTAGCGTTCCATTGAGACATCATTGCCTGAGTCCTGCGGCTCGGCCAACAGGGTTGCGATGTCCGCGCCGACCCGTAAATCTGGGATATGGCCGAAATACTGCGCGCGCTGGCGACCTTGCCGGTCGATCAGGATCAAGGTCGGCGTACCGCGCATGCCGTAGGCGGCCATGGTCTCCGGGACGGCTCCGGTGCCTTTTTTGTCGACACCCACCGGGAATGGAATGCGGTATTCATGCAGGAAAGCCTGCAATGAGACTGGCGTCATCGCGTCATGGTGCTCGAAAACGCAGTGCAGGCCGATAACTGCAACCTGGTCCTGCGAAAAATGCTCGTGCACGGCCTTGGCCTGCGGCAGGCCGTGCGACACGCAGCCCGGACACAGCATCTGAAACGCCTCGACCACGACCACGCTCCCGCTCAGTTGGTCGAGGCTGATTGGCCTTTTGATGTTGAACCATTGCGAGACAGCAAGCTCCGGCGCGGGTTCCAGCTTCATGAGGGTTGCTTCCAATAGTCGTTGGCCGCCGCAATCGTTGCGAAATGAACGGCAACGACATGCGATGCGGCAATCAGATCGCCGGCGTCGCTGGCATATCGAGGTCGAAGCGCCTCGCGCACGGCCTCATCAGACTGTGTCTTCTTTACTGCCATTCGCGCCAGCTTGATGGCGAGATCGAATCCCTCCTGCGGCGTCTGCGTCGTCAGATGAGGAAGCCATGTTTCGGGCATTGTCATTCTCCTTTTGCTGGATTTGGCGCCGAAAGCCACCGCGCCCCGGTTCCCTTCACTCGACCCTGCCGGACAGGCTAAGGTCGCCGGAGGCGATGTCAAAGACATCGGTGACGCACAACAGTGGTGCGTGGACGTTGGCGTTGACCTTCAGCGCGGATGTGACCCCGTCATAGGATGCGCCGGAGACGATCGATGCATCGGCGAAGGGGACATTCACGATCACTTCCGGTCCATCGAACAGCGGCGTATAGTCAGGACTGTCGATGTAGATGGGAAGCCCCGGCCAGGTCGCGGGCATAGCCGGTGTTTCGCCCTCAGGGATGTCGCGGACCCCGAGCGCCCCTGGGCCACATTCCTCCGTTGGCGTCAGCACAACCCAGTGGCTGTGCCAAACCAGCCCGTCGTTGGCTGGATCGCCGTCTGCGTTTTCGTCAAACAGCGGCGTATCGTCGAAGTCAGGATGGCTGGTTGCGGCGAGGGCCAGAATCCCCGTCTCACCTTCGAAGCCGACGACCGACGGATCGAGCGAGGTCGGCCAGACATAAGCATGAACCGGTGCACCGCCCAGTTTGCCCACCGGTTCCGGTGTGTCTGCGCCGGCC
The DNA here is from genome assembly GCA_965203605.1 of Paracoccaceae bacterium. Lineage (GTDB taxonomy): Bacteria > Pseudomonadota > Alphaproteobacteria > Rhodobacterales > Rhodobacteraceae > JAPOUP01. The sequence goes on from OZ241902.1 coordinate 3,367,712, forward strand.
TTGCCGTTTGTGGTCATATGAAAGGTCACGGTAGGCCCGTCGCTATGGACGTGTGCGGCCAGGATGTCGAAGGAAGCGGTCTTTGCGGAATCTTCCGGCGACCTGACGGCACCGTCCTGATGGATGGCGTGGCCGCCACCGGCAAGGGCGGGGAGCGTGGTAAGCATCAGTGCTATCGAGGTTGCGGTCAACGGTTTCATGTCGGTTCTCCCGTTTGTGTGGAAAGGAGATCATACTAGTAGCGAGTCGCTATCATTGCAATGATGATTTTGACTCGCTATCATCTGACTCATGACATGTGACAGCCAAACCGAGATCCGACAGCTGCTCGACCGCCTCTGCAGACTGACTGCGGCCGAGGAATGGACGCCTGACCTCAATCCATCGCAGTATGCCGCGCTTGCCTATCTGGCACGCGCCAACCGGTTCTCTCGGGCGCCATCGCAAGTCGCCGAATACCTTTCCTCGACGCGCGGTACGGTCTCGCAGACGCTCAAGGCGTTGTATCGAAAGGGCTATGTCGCCGAGACCCGTTCGGAGACCGATCGGCGCAGCATTTCCTACGATGTGACGAAGGTCGGGCTGGAAACGCTGCGCAAGGCCGCCTTGTTCGAGGGGCCGCTCGCCTGTTACAGCGAGCGGGAATCGGCAGACCTCTCCGATTCACTGAAGTTGCTGCTTCAACGCGTGCTGCAAACTCGCGGCAATCGACCCTTCGGCATCTGCCGGAAGTGCATTCATCATCGAATTCGGAATGACAGTCGATACTGCGCTCTATTGGATATGGAGCTGAAGGAGACGGAGGCCGAGGAAATCTGCTTTGAGCAGGTTTCGTAACGCCGGAGTTCCGCAATTGACACAAGGTACCCCACAATCCGCAGTCAAGTGGGCAGGAGGAATTGCCGATGTCCGATCATTGTTGGTTCACCGAGACTCAACTTGACGTATCGGACCCTGCTTCCCACGACACCTGGGCAGGCCGCATGTCGATGACCGCCGTGTTATCCACGTCATCCGCGATGGTTTGAGATGGCGGGATGCGCCTGAAGTCTATGGAGCGCACAAGACCCTTTACAGCTGCTTCGTCCGCTGGTCGCGAATGGGCATCTTTCATTGAATATTCAGCGGCCTGGTGACAGGCGAGCCCAAACCGGACATCGTCACGGTCGATGCCACGCACCTGAAGGCTCACCGGACTATTTCCAATCCTGCAGGACTTGGGTTGTTCCCCGCCATCCGGTTGTTCGTTGCCTGAGCGAAGGCCAGGCCGAATGCCGAGGTACTGATCGGCGACACAGGCTATGGCAGCGACGATTCCGGGACGCGTTGAAAGTCCGCATCCCACCACGATCAAAGCGAACTGTGCACAGCACCTATCCGAAGACCTGATACCAGAAACGTCATGAAAGTGAAAACACCTTCGCAAGATTTAAGGACTGGCGACGCATCGCGACCCGATATGGTCGTTGTTCGACACCTTCATGTCAGCCATCTGAATTGACGCAACGTTCATCTCTTGGATCAATCAACGAGTCCTGACCCTAAATTCCATTCCCCGCGACTGATTTTCGGCCAATTGATGCTCAACTGCGGATTACCGGCAGTTCCGGCGAGGCACGCGTGGTGATCAACCGTCCGCCATTCGTGCCGACAACGATGTTTTCCTCATGGACCATCATCAGGCCGTCGCCGTAACTCAGCGAGGGCTCAAGCGTCAGCACCATCCCCTCTTCCAGCACAGTCCTGTCGAAGGCAGCATGCGAAGGCTGTTCGGTTAACTGCATGCCAAGTCCGTGGCCGAGCCGACCGATATCGCCGCCAGTATCGTCCAGTTCCGCAATGATCACCGACATTGCTCTCCAGAGATCGCGGCACGTATTGCCTGGGCGCGCGGTTGCAATTCCTGCCTCGGTGGCGCGCCACAGCGTATCGTAGGCGCGACGCGCCATATCGTCAGCGCGGTCGATGGCCCAGTTGCGGTCAAAGTCGCAGAAATAGCCATCCCAAGTGCACCCGGTGTCGATCATCAGCACGTCACCCGGCTGAAGCGGTCGGCGCGAGGGTGGCGAGATCACATCAGTATACCCGCCCGGTTCCGCCGCCCCCACGACATAAGGTGCATCATCTGCGCCCTGTGCAAGCGCTTCACGGCGGAACGCACGGAACACCTCGTCCAACGGCATGCTCTCCGCAACGATCTCAGGCACACGTTCGAAGGTCGCTGATCCAATGGCGCAGATATGAGCGAGCTTTTCAATCTCGGCGGGCGATTTCAACATGCGCTGGCGTTGAACCAGACTTGTAGCGTCTACAATGTGAAGACCCTGCAGACGCCCGATCAGCCTCTCCCAGTCGCCGAGAGGCATGCGAAGCGAGGTCTCATGACCCTTCATCATGCCAACCCGCGCACCCTTCTTTATATCGTTGGTGAGCAAGTCGGCTAGCAGGCTGATGCCGTCATCTTCAGGACGGGGCGCCGGCCAGGTGCGTATATCGTCGAGCCATGAGCGTCGCATCAGCGCCGCACCGATCTCGGGGATGACGGCAACGGGCTTGCCCGTTGCTGGAACAAACAGGAACCATAGCCGCGTTGGGCTTTGCCAGAACTGCGTGTGAAAGCCCGAGAAGTAGCGTACTTCCGGTTCGGTCATCAGGAGGAGCCCGGCGAGCCCTTCCTTTGCCATCCCTGCCTGTGCCTTGGCAGTGCGGGCGGCAAACTCCGCCTCGGGGAAACCGCGCACGGGGGCGTCAGGCCGCATCGCGCCCCTCCATGATCATCCGGAAGATCACCGGGTCGGTCACGCCTTCAGAGCCGACCAGCAGCACGCGGGAACCCGCGTCGAGTCCGAGTTTCGACGAAAGGCCGATATCGGACCTGGCTACGATCAACGCCGCGAGGCCCGCCACCGCGCTTTCGCCTGCCTCAACCAAAGGATCGTCGCCAAGCGGCCGTGATAGAAGTCGGACCGTGGGCGCCACGACTGTATCAGGGATGGTGAGAAAGTCGGAGGCCTCCTCGGCAAGGATTTCCCAGGCCATTTCGGAAGGTTCTCCACAGGACAGCCCTGCCATGATTGTCTCTTCGTCAATTGCGACGCTGGTGGCGTGGCCAGCCTTGGCACTTTCGTAAAGGCAGGCGGCAAGTTCCGGTTCCACAATTGCCACACGCGGGGCTCTGTCACCCCAATTCTGGCGCAGACCCGCCACGACACCGGCCGCAAGGCCGCCGACACCGCCCTGAAGGAAAACATGGGTCGGGGGTTCGTCCATCGCTTCGTAGATCTCGCGGGTCATCACACCGTATCCCGCCATGACGTCGCGTGGCGGTTCGGAATAGCCCGGCCACGATGTGTCGGACACGACGAACCATCCGTTGGCCGCGGCCTCACTTTTCGCGAGATTGACGGAGTCGTCATAGTCGCCCTCGATACGAATCACCTCGGCGCCGAGATCGCGCATCGCCTCTACCCGGCCCTCACTGACCTCGGCGTGGATGTAGATGCGGCAGGGTGCGCCGAAGCGTTCGCAGCCCCAGGCAAGCGAACGGCCGTGATTGCCGTCAGTCGCGGAAACCAGAGTGATCTTCGCGGTCTCGTCTCGGTATCTGCCAGCGTGGATATCGGCGGGGTTGACCTCTTTGCCGACACGCTTCGATATCTCGCGCTGGAGCACTCGCAAGGCGGCGTAGGAGCCACCAAGCGCCTTGAAGCTGCCAAGCCCGAAGCGCGGGCCTTCGTGCTTGTATAGCACCGCGCCGACGCCGATCTGAAGGGCAAGTGCATTGAGCGATACCAATGGTGTCGGCGCGTAGCCGTCCCAGGCCATGATCTCGGCCTGAGCGGTTGCGAAATCTTCAGGCGTCAGAATCCGAAACGCGGCGTCACCGGTCTTGCGGGCTGCAGCGACATGGCCGAGGCTGGCGGAGGGCAGAAGATCGGTCATCGATCACTACTCTCTGGTAGACAGCCGGTCCCTGACCAGCGCTGCCCAGAAGGCGGCACCGATCGGCAGGAGCGCATCGTTGAAATCATAATCGGGGGCATGGAGCGGCTGGCCATGTGGGCCTTCGATGCCATTGCCAAGCAGCAGGAAACAGCCCGGCACGGCGGCGCTGAAATGGGCGAAGTCTTCAGAGAAGCTCATCGGTGTGCAGTTGCCATCCACCTCCAGCCCTGCAGCCCGGGCGGCACGGACAACCGCCTCGACCGGGCCGGGGGCGTTGATCGTCTCGAAGAATTCGGTGTTGAACGTCATCGTCGCGGTGACGCCGTGGGTCGCGGCTACTCCCGCCACGATCTGGCGCATGAAGCATTCCACCCGCCCGCGGTCTTCAGTCGAACGGGCGCGCACATCGCCCTTGAGCGTCGCATGGCCCGGCAGGACGTTCCGTTGCCCATCGGTCAGGAACTCGGTGACCGAGACGACCACGCCCGCGCCTGGTGTTAGCTTGCGAGCGACAATGGTATGTAGGGCCAGCACCATCTCGGCACCCACGGTGATGGCGTCGACGCCGACCTGCGGCATCGAGGCATGGCCACCCTTGCCTGTGACCGCGATCTCGAAAAGACTCTCAGAAGCACAGATCTGCCCGGCGCGGGTGGAGACCTGCCCGACAGGTGCGCCGGGCAGATTGTGGATTGCATAAACTTCCTCGACCGGAAAGCGTTCCAGCACACCCTCGTCGATCATTGCCCGCGCACCCAGCCCGTGTTCCTCGTTCGGTTGGAACAGGAACACGACGGTGCCGTCGAAATGCCTGTCGCGGGCAAGCGTTTCAGCCGCGCCTAGAAGCATCGTCATATGCCCGTCATGGCCGCAGGCATGCATGATACCCGGATTTTCCGAGACATAGCCATGCACGCTCTTCTCGGCGATTGGCAACGCATCCATATCGGCCCGAAGCCCGATGGCGCGGTTACCGCTACCAACCTTCAGCGCACCGACGATGCCCGCACCTTCATGAACCTCAATCCCAAGGTCGCGCAGATGCGCCGCGACCTTCGCCTTCGTGCGATGCTCCTGAAAGCCAAGTTCGGGATCCCGATGAAAATCGTGCCTGAGGGCGGTCAGATTTTGATTACGCTCGTCCATGCGATTCTCCTGCGGACCGCCGTGATCATCCCGGAAGGTGGGTGCGATTTCTGGCGTCGAATTTCAGCCTAACGGCGATCTAGAACTTCGCAATACCCATGCGTTGCGACAGTGTTCCTTCACCCTCCGTCATGGACTTTGCTAACTGCCTGACCGAAATTCATGCTTCACCGGTTCACGATGGCCCGGGCCGAAAACTCCGCCAGTTCGCCACGCCAGATCTGCCTACCGAAGCAGAAAGGCTGCCCTGCATGGTCGCGAATAACCTGCTCCAGTTCCATTCCTGCCTGACGCGACGGAAGACCCAGAATTGCCGCCTCGTCCGGCTGGATGGTGCGCATGCGTATGACGACATCACCTGTGCGGGCCGTAATTCCGTAAAGCTCTTCAAACAGCTGGGTGGTCGACTGCCGCAGGTCGCGGTCCAACAGTTCGGGGCATCTGCCTGCGACGGCACCTCCGTCTCGATCTGGGTCGGGTGGCCGTTAATGCTGAAAAGCCGGGTGATTTCATGCAGCATTTCGTCGATCCAGACAGCGAGCGTTGCCGATATCGTACCGGATCCTTTTGGGCGATACGAAACGCCCCCTGTGGCCCTCGCTATAGGCTAAATCCTGGGTCTCGATCACTTCCAGCGCCCGGCGGGCGGTCATACGACTGACGCGGTATTGCGCTGCCACCGCCCGTTCGGAAGGTAGTGCAGCATGTTCGGACAACACGCCTGCAACGATCTCACTCCGGATGCTTTCGAAGATCTGGCGAAAGCGCGAAGCATCGGGTCGAGGGCGGTTCAAGAGCATTCTGCGTCTTTCCGGTCTTATGGACCGGTGGGTTGTCTGCATCAAATTTCTTCTGGTAGAGCCTCTTGCAGAATTCCCCGATCAAGCGGTTTTTTCGGAAACGGGCGCTTTTTTCTGATCGGGGGCCTGGATATGGAGCCGTCCCTCTGGTATGAAGCAGGTGCGAAAGCCACAACATGCAGGGAGACGGCTCCATGTCCCTACGATCATCCATATCAGATGCCTGGCAGCGGTTTCAAGGGGAACTTTTCCCGTCCCTCGCCGGGGAGGTCGGCCCGCTGGGCGTGAGGCACGGCAGGTTCATCGCCGTCCTGGACCTGGTGGAGGTGGAGAGGCACGTCCACTACAGCCACCGGGGCGTCGGCAACCCTCCCGCCGACCGCAGGGCGCTGGCTCGGGCCTTCGTCGCCAAGGCGGTGTGGGACATGCCGACCACGACGGTGCTGATCGACAGGCTGCGATACGACCCGACGCTGCGCAGGCTGTGCGGCTGGTCCCGCGTGTCGGAGGTGCCCAGTGAATCGACCTTCTCCAGGGCCTTCGCCTGGTTCGCGGAGACCCGGCTGCCGGAGCGGATGCACGAGGCGCTGGTCCGCGCCGCGTATGCCGGCTCGGTCGTCGGCCACATATCGCGGGACTCGACGGCGATCGTCGGGCGGGAGAGGCCGGCGCCGAAGCCGAAGCCGCAGGAGCGGCCGAAGCGAAAGCGCGGACGCCCGAAAAAGGGGGAGGAGGTCCCGAGGGAGCCGACCCGGCTGGAGCGGCAGCTGCGGGACGGGATGACGGCGGAGGGGATGGCCGACGGGCTGCCGAAAGCCTGCGACACCGGGACGAAACGCAACGCGAAGGGATACAGGGAGAGCTGGCGGGGGTACAAGCTCCATATCGACGCCGCCGACGGTGACGTCCCCATCAGCTGCATCCTGACCTCGGCGTCGCTGCACGACAGCCAGGCCGCCATACCGCTGTCGAAGATGACGGCGCTGCGGGTGGACCACTGTTACGAGCTCATGGACGCGGCCTACGACTCGCTGGAGATCGGGTTCCACGCCTGCCTCATGGGGCGTGTGGCGATCACCGACACCAACCCCCGCCGCGACGCGGCGCTGAAGGAGCGCCTCAGGAAAGAGGCTCTGGCGCAGCGGAAAGCGGGCCACATCCGCCATGACCGCGTCCGCTACCGGCAGCGCTCCAGCGTGGAGCGCGTGAACTCCGCCCTGAAGGACTCCTACGGCGCCCGGCATGTCCGTGTCCGTGGGCACGCCAAGGTGGCCTGCCACCTGTTCTTCGGCGTGCTGGCCCTGACGGTGGAGCAGCTGATGCGGCTCACCATCTGACACCACTGGTTCTGGCAGATCCGTCCGCCGCGGACGCCGCCCCGGAGGGGACGGCACGGCCAGCCATGCGCGGACGGCGCCCGATGGGCCACAAGCTGCGGCATTCCGCCACACTTTGGCTCGTGCAGACGCCCCGGGCACCCGCCGGATCCGGTGTCACGACCCTGGCGGAACCGAAAGGCTGGCCGCGGCCGCCCGAACCGCGATAATTGTGCAAGAGGCTCGGTATATAAAAATTCCAGCTCTACTGGAAGAACGCGGATGATGTTGAGTGAAGCGCACATAGAAGAACTGGCGTTCACCGTGGATGTTGGCTTGGGACCGCGGGCGAGAATCGGGCTGATCATCCTGCAGAGCGACCAGACGGCTGAGCACGAATTCGCAACGCTTCTACACGGCGAGGGCGTGGCACTCTACCACGCCCGGATCCCGAACGCGATGGAAGTGACGCCCGAGACGCTCCGTGCGATGGAGCGGGACCTGCCCGTGGCAGCGGCGCTGCTACCCCCGTCGTTCGACTTTGACACCATCGGCTATTGCTGCACCTCTGGCGCAACCATGATCGGCGAAGATCGGGTGGATGAGGTCATTCGTCTGATCCATTCCGGCGCGAAGACCACCAATCCGCTGACCGCATGCAAGGCTGCGCTGGCCACGTTCGGCATCCGGCGCTTCGCGCTCGTCACGCCCTATGAGCCCTCCGTTACCATTGAGATGCAGAGGAACCTGTCAGATGCCGGGTTCGAGACAGGTGCGGTGGCCTCCTTCAACCAGTCCGATGACTTCACCGTGGCACGGATCAGCTCTGACAGCATTCTTGACGCAATCCTTTCTGTCGGGCGGCGTGAAAGCTGCGAGGCGGTCTTCGTTTCATGCACCAATCTTCGTGTCCTGCCGGTTATCGCGGAGGCCGAGGCGCGGCTCGGCAAGCCGGTCATCTCAAGCAATCAGGCTTTAGCTTGGCACCTGATGCGGCTTGCCGGTCTCGGCGACCAGCCCGACCATGCAGGCCGGCTGTTCCAACACTGAGACCGCACCAGCCGACGGCAGAGAACTGCAGGATCGAGCTTGGCATTGCGCTTCGTCAACCGCTCGCGGCAAGCGTCGAGAAGAACGATGGTATCGGATCTGCGTTCTGCAAGGAAGCCCAGCCGCTTCAAAATGGCACCGTTACCGATCCGGTCCGCGTAGGCCACCAGTTTCTCATCGTCCCGGTCCTGCCGCTCAAAATAGGATGCAAGACAGTCCTCGGCATGCTGGATGCCGGCTCCCAACGCAGGGTCGTCCAGCATATCGATGATCGTGCGGTGTACGTCCGAAATTGCAATCCTAGTCCTGCCGCACCAGACGCTCCCGGTGCCGAACATCATGCCCGCCCGGACGCGTCGCACGGTGAAACTGGTGCCATGGCGTTCCTGACTTCCTGCGCGTACCGGCCGCTCCGTCATCACGACAATGTCGCGGAATATCTGCTCTGTCAGGTTCCAGTGTTCCGCCGCTGTCCGGCCGCCGATATAGGCAGGGGCGTACAATAGCGGCACCAATACCCAAGGGTCTTCCAGCACCTGCTGGCTGATCAGGGAATCGAGACTGACCGATGCATAGGCACCAGGGCCCACTCGCCGGAGCCATCCCTGCCTGCTCCATCGGGATAGCAGCTTGGCAGCAGCCACACGGCTGACGTTGAGAGTGCGTTCAGCATCGGCAATCTGGACAATGTCGCCAGCCGCCTGGACCACCTCTGCCAGTTTGCGACGCCCCTCCGGTATGATGGCTTCTTTGCTCATGTGATGGTATATTGTACCTGCAATTATTCGCATTTTTCGGGAATATCAGCAGGATCATTGCACTGAAATTGAGCAAGTGGACATATCTATTTTGGTCTTGAGAACTTCCTCAATGATGAGAAATCTTGGTCTTACAATACGCTACCTGACTCGTTGTTCAATATCATCCCCAACACCCTTACGCTTTGGCCGCCGCATCCTTTCCTCGCGCAACCATCTCGATCCAGTAGAAGATCGCGCATCGGGTCTTCCCGCACCGTAATGGTAAGCGTGGACCTGTCTGCAGTGACCGCTCCGCAACCATCGCGACGGAGTCCACAAGTCCTTCAGTTCCCCGGTATGATCCAGATCACTTTGAACGTAGATTCGGCCGACGACGCGGTATCGTGCACACGGCAGAAAATCGATTGCACGGCCCGCCCAGCTTTACGGCGGTTCCTGATACCACCATATATCAACTGTCGCACGGAAGCCTCTCAACAGGTGCCAAGCGCCCTAAAGACGACCAAAGAGTATCAAGGATGCTTAAGTGCAGAGCACCACGACGCTCTCATGCGGGCAGTCTCACCTGTGTTCCAATCAGGACTGTCGCCTACTGGCCAGTCAACGACATCATAACGCCAGCGAAGAAGATGCCATCTCCTCAGAGGTGGTACTTCGAGGCGGATCAGGGTAAACGGCAACAATCTACCGGAACTTTCGGCGACACTCCATCATTCTGGGGCATGTCTACCGATTCACGATTTCCGACACGATCCTCCGGCCTCTTTCGCTATGCCTGCCATATATGAGAACGTGGAAAACTGGCAGGAGCAGGAACGGGCATTCGGACTGCTTCCTGTCGATCCAACCTCGGGTGTTGCCATGTAAGCGCCAGGTTGGACCGTCCGGATTCCTCGAAAAAGCCCTTTCCTGAAGGGTCATCGGTGGCCAGCTTCTCCCTGAAGTTCCGTTGAAGGTCACTCACGATGATGGGTTACCTACCGCCTGCGCCAGGACATGGGAAGTCAATCTGCGGATTGCGGTTCAGTGAATGAGTCGATGGTCCGCAACGCTCCATCCAGCGCCTTGCCCTGTTCATCTTGCAACGCAGCCTCTCGCAGCCGCCTCACCCAGTCGGCGGCGTCGGGTCTGCCGGCGACGACCGACGCACCATGCATCACCCTGTCGAATTTCGACAGGCCACGGGCATGCGTGTCCGAATATCCCTTTATGAGCCGTCTGTTGCGTATGATCTCAACCGCCAGATCATAGTTCTCGGCAACATGTCCGAGCGCCGTATCAAGCCAGTTCCGGAGGTGATCGCGCTCGATGGCGTGACGGAAGGTTCCGCGGCGCCAGCTGCGAAGGCCGCCCAGCAAATAGAGCTGCAGGAACGGCCATAGCCTGTCTGATCGCAGCCTGCGACCGCGGTTTACCATCCGGTCTATCATCCTCATCGCGCCAGGACGCCCGATTAGTAGGCGACCCAACCCGGCCGGTAGCATTCCGACCATCTCCTCGGCGCGGGGGTGCATAAATTCCGTGACTTTCATGCGGGTTCCGTCTTCCGGGTCCATTTGGCGGCGCACTCTCTCAAATCGGCTGGAGCGCACTTTCAGATCGGCAACCCGGATAACATCATCATAGGTCATGGCGCGCGCAATGTATTTTGCCGCCTCGCGGGAGAGCGCATGACCCCTTGCCGGATCGTCGCGCTCGAGCACTTCATCCAGCCGGTCGAGATACTCCCTGCCGTAGCGGATATCCTGATAGTCGACCACTGACCGCAGTCCGTGCATTGCCATCGCGGCGACCGGTTCAGGCAGTTTCGCCATACGGCTCTCCAGCGCTCGAAAGGCGGACAACAGACGTTCGGAACCGGTGGGCTCTGAAACCGGTTGCACTTCATCCTGCTCAACCGCCTCCGCAGTTGGCCCACTCCCCACAGCGTCGAAGGCAGCGGCAAAGGCGGCGAGGCTTTTCTCGACGCCACGTCCGGAAGCCCTGATGGCCATTTCAAAGGAATCGCGTGAAAACGGCAGCGTCCCGGAACCGGCCAGCGCACCGAACAGGCTTGCTGAAATTACGGTGCCGTTCTCGACGGCGATCCTGTTCATGTCGAACAGGATGAGCCTTTCGGCGGCGATTTCAGCGGCCGCGGCCACCTCGTCGGAATTGGCCATTCCGTCGCCGGGAACCGTCTTTTCCGAAACCGCAAGGGCCCGGTGGGATGATGCGATCAGCGTCGTGCGGTCGGGCGTAACAAATCCGCGCATGATGGCGCGTCCCGCCTCCATCATTTCCGCTGCGATCAGGATATCCACATCGCCAGCCGCCGGCATCAACGAGAACACCGGTTCCATCTCGCCCGCCGGCGCCATCTCGATATAGTAGATCGTGGCCCCGGTGCGTTGCGCGACACCGGCGACGGAGGTTGCCTGGACAGCATAGCCATTGGCGCGTGCGCAATCCTCGATCCAGTTGGTCAGGACACCGCCGCCCTGGCCGCCGACGGCCATGATGGCGAGCCTTATGACGCTGACGAGACGCGGATCGGCCTCGTTCTTGCGGAGGCTGTTCATGAAAACTCCAGCCGTTTCCGTGATCGCCTTGCCTGCAGCCACCCGATGATCGCCTGCGAGACATCGGACATCAACTTTTCCAGCCGACCGGGATTGTGCACGATATCGGCCCGGTAGAAGGATGGACACAGCACAGCCGCATCCGCGACTTCGCCGCAGTTTCCGCAGCCGACACAGCTCTCGTCGATGCACGCGACCGGATCGTCGCGTAGCGGATCATCGAGTTTCTTCAGCGACAGGGAAGGACAGCCCGAAAGCCGGATGCACGCGTGATCGCCGGTGCAGACATCCTCGTCGACACCGAAGCGTGGTGTTTCGATCCGGCGTCCGTCCTGAATCGCTTTCACAGTGAGCGGACGCTCCCGGCGCTGCCGGTTGAGCATGCATTCGGAGGACGCGACAATGACTTTTGGTCCCTCATGATCGGTGTTCAGCGCCTCATCAAGGATCTCGCGCATCTTCGGTACATCGTAGGTCCGGTCGATCTGGCGCACCCATTTGACACCGACGCCCTTGACCGCCTCGGCAATAGGGTGGCCCGTCGATTTCGTCTCACTGTACGCACGCGATGACAGGATATCCTGACCGCCCGTCGCGGCGCTGTAGTGGTTGTCGACCACGACAATGACTCCGTCGGACTTGTTGTAGACCGCGTTGCCGATCGACGACGACAGACCATTGTGCCAGAAACCGCCGTCGCCGATGATGGAGATCGGCCGGCGGTCGCCACCACCATCGAATGCTGCGTTGGACGCAGGACCCAGACCATAGCCCATGGTCGAACCGCCAATCTCGAATGGCGGCAGGCTGGCAAACAGGTGGCAGCCGATATCGCCGGTGATCTGGTGCTTGCCGTGTTTCTGCTCGGTCATCTTCAGGGCCGCGAAAATTGGCCGCTCCGGGCATCCGGTGCAGAAGCCCGGCGGCCGGATGGGTACAGTCTTCGACAGATCCGGAATCTCGAACTCCTGCTCGCTGTTCGGCGCACGCCGTTGCGCCGACAGAAGTTCAGGCGCTTCGGTACGCAGGAAGGCCTCCATGCCGTCCAGCATGACCTGACCGGTATATTCCCCGGCCATCGGCAGCATGTCCTTGCCGTGAAGCGATATGTCGGAACCGGCCCTATACAGCGCCGCGCCCAGCGCCTGTTCGATGAACTCGGGCTGCCCTTCCTCGACAACCAGGATGGACGACTTCCCCTCGCAGAAACCTGCGAACTCATCCGGAACCATGGGATAGGTGACGTTCAGTACGTAGAGCGCCACCTCGCTTGCGCCATAGATGTCAGCGAGTCCCAGCCGCTGCAGCGCACGGATGACACCGTTGTACATGCCGCCCTGCAGGACGATGCCGATCCGGCCATCCGCCGGACCGAAGATTTCGTTGAGCCTGTTCTCAGTGATGTATTTCTGCGCCGCTGGCCAGCGGTTGTTGATCTTGTCCTGTTCCTGCACGAAGGACATCGGCGGCAGGACGACCCGGGCATAATTGCTCTGGGGATTGGAGAGAGCATCGCGAACACTCAGGTCCGGAGGTCTGTTGTCCTTGGCGATAAAGCTGCCCGTCACATGGCAGGAGCGTATCCGGACCATCAGCATGACCGGCGTGTTCGACGCCTCGGAAAGTTCAAAACCCTGTTCGACCGACTTGACGATGGAGGGAAGATTCGGGCGCGGATCAAGCAGCCAGACCTGCGATTTCATCGCGAAGGCATGGCTGCGTTCCTGCATGATCGAGGATCCTTCGCCATAATCCTCGCCGACGATGATGAGCGCACCGCCGGTCACACCACCGGAGGCAAGGTTGGCCAGCGCGTCGGAGGCAACGTTGACACCAACCGCGCCCTTGAAGGTGACTGCGCCGCGGATCGGGTAATGCACTGACGCGGCGAGCATCGCCGTCGCCGCAGCCTCGGACGCATTGGCCTCGAAACGAACGCCAAGCCCGTCCAGTATCTCCTCAGCGTCGGAGAGAACATCCATGAGGTGGCTGATGGGCGCACCCTGATAGCCGCCGACATAACCGACACCGTTCTCCAGCAGTGCTTTCGTGATCGCCAGAATGCCCTCGCTGGTGAAGGTCTCGCCTTCTCCAAGCTTCAGCTTCTGGACTTCCCTGGCAAATGAACGTTCCGCCATTCGAATGTTCCTTTGCTGTTGGTATTTCGGGCTGGCCTGATGCGACACAGACCGGTCAGGCCCGTTAGAGTTCGTGCTTTCTGACGTTGTTCAGAATCTTCTGCAGCGTGGCGACGAACCGTGCGTGTTCCTGGTCCGAAATGTCGTCAAACATCCTGGAATAGATTGCCGACATGGACGGCCAAAGCCGTTCGAACGATGCCCGTCCTGCCTCGGTGATGAATATGCGGGTTGCGCGGCTGTCCTCGGTGTCAGGCGCTCTGCGGATGAGACCATCCGCCCGCGACTGGTCCAGGGCGCGGCTCAGCGTTGATTGTTCAACCACCGCGTAAACCGCAAGATCACGGATCAGCAGGCAGTCAATCACGGACAGGACCGCAAGCGAACGCGTCTTCGGTGTCGTAAGGCCCATGGATGCCATCTCGTCGCGAGTGTCAGCATTGTATCGGCCCATGATGCGGTTCATCAGGTAAGGCACAAAACTCGCGAGCCCGATCTCTCCCGGCCGCGGCAGCGCCGCACCGCCGGATCCGGTTGAATTCCGCACCCTCTCGTTCATGCGCCCAGTTCCTTTGCCAGGAGATAGCCTGATCCGCCACCCAGTCCGGGACCGGGATGTGTCGAGGCGCCTATGTGGAACAGGTTCCTGATGCCGGTGCGATGATTGACCGACCCCGAAAACGGCCGCCAAAGGAAGAACTGATCCAGGCCGCACGACCCGCCATAGGGGTCGCCCCCGACCAGATTGACGTTGAGGGCCTCAAGATCTTCGGGTGAATAGGCTCGGCGCGCAAGAACCGATTCCGAAAAACCGTCGATGTGTCTGGCCACGATCGCCTCGATGCGGTCGGCAAAGGCCTCGCGCATGGCATCGTCCCACATTCCTGTCGTGGATATTTCGCCAGCGGCATCGCCCTTGGGGATTCGCGGTGCATCTGGAATCTGCAGCCATAGAATGGACTTGCCGTCCGGGCACCGGGTCGGATCAAGCCGGTGCGGCTGGCCGACGCATATGGTCGGCGTTTCCGGCAACATGCCCCGTTCGGCCTCGTTGGATGATTTGGAGACAGAGTCAATCCCATCGGCAAGATGGATCAGGGCGACATCCTCCAGCCCGTCCCGTTTCCAGCGGACCGGCCCATCCAGCGCGTAGTGAAGCTGGAAATTTCCGCGCCCGTGACGAAACCTTCGCAAGCCCTCCTTATGGGGTGGTTCGGCCTGCTGCCCAAGGAATCTGTCATAAAGCTGCCCTGGCGCGACAGAGCAGATCACGCTGTCAGCGGTGACCGTCTCGTCCTCGGCAGTCATGATACCCGCCGCGCGACCGTTGTCGATCACGATGCCCGCGACATCGACACCGGTGCGCACCACACCGCCGCGCTCTTCGATCAGCCCGACAAAGGCCTCCGCCGCCTGACCGGAACCGCCTTTGATCACCGGTGCGCCAGCGGCTTCCAGGGCAAAGGCAATGACCTTGCCCATCTGACCGCCATAGGCGGCTTCGGTGGTCAGGCCTGTGTGCAGCACCCATGGCGCCCACAGCGCCTGGATGTTCGGGGACACGTAATTCGCCTCGAGCCATGCACGTGCCGGTGTCAGCGCCTCGCCAAACCAGGCTGCAAGCCCGCGCGCACCGTCCCTCCACGCACGCTGTGCCAGCAGCCTTACCACGGACCAGCACCACAATCTGCCACCCAGAAGCGCGAACAGGAACGGTGCGTCAGCCTCGATCGCGCCAACATCTTCGGCATATCGCTCGCCGTCGCCTGGTGAGAGGGCATTGAATGCGGCCACGTTTGCCGTGCGGTCCGTCGTCAGGACGAGCGCCGATCCGTCCGGACGCAATACGGCGGTCGGATTGGACGTATGGCAGAATTCCAGCCCGTGGCGCGCCAGATCGGCGCCGAGCGCCTCATGGGCCGGCGAGGTCAGGAACAGCACGAAGGTTGCCGCCATCACATCGTGATGGAAGCCGGCTGTGGTGATTTCCTCGGTCCGCATGCATCCGCCGGCGCGGTCGGACCGTTCGAGCACGACAACGCGCCTGCCCTTTCCGGCAAGCATTGCCGCGCAGACCAGGCCGTTGATCCCACTACCGACGACGATATGGTCGAAATCGGCCATCCGCTGCTACCGGATCTAGCGTGCGACCAAAGCCATCGCGCGGACGGGGCTGCCGGTGCCGTTGACCAGCTTGAGCGGCGCGGCAATCAGAATGGCACCCTTGGGTGGCAATCTGTCGAGATTGGCGAGTGACGCCAGCCCGTATTTGTTGGCGGCGTGCAGCAGATTATGCGCGGGGAAGGGAGGCTCCATACCGGCAGCCTGCCCGGCATCGGTGCCGATGCATTGGGTACCCCAGCCGATCACGCCCTTTGAGAGAATGTATGTGATGCAGTCGACTGTGGGACCCGGCGAATGCGGACCGGTTTCGTCGGCATTCAGGTAAAGCTCCTCGCTGTGAACACGGCTGTCCCAATCACTGCGCATCAGAACCCATTCACCTTCGCCGATCTCACCGTGCTCGACCTCCCAGGCTTTGACACCAGCCTCGTCAAGCAGGAAATCCGGATTTTCGGCAACCTGTGCCGAGCAGTCAATGACATTCACCGGGGCCACATAGTTCCGCGGCGCAATGGTATCGGTATATCCGTCGGCGTAGTCCCTACCGGTGATCCAGTGATGCGGCGCATCGAAATGCGTTCCGGAATGCTCACCGATCTTCAGCCAGTTCCAGGCCCAGAACGGACCATCATCGTCATACTCGGAAATCTTGTGGACTTCGATCTTCGGCGTGTCCCTGGCCAGTTCCGGCGGCAGTTTCAGGAGCGGCGTATCAGGGCCAAGAGGTCCCGAAAGATCGACCACTTCGATGTCTCCGGAAAGCAGAAGTCTGGCCATGTCTCCCAATGTGTCAGCGGCACTCATCATTCTTCCTCCCCTGATATCGACTGGAGCGCTGATCGCCCCAATCAAATTCACGCTAGACAATTAAATATGCATTTGCAATTATCTTTGCGACAGAGGGACACAAATATTGCAGGACGAGTTTGACGCCGCCATTATTGGCCCCGGGCACAACAGCTTGGTCTGTGCCGCCCATCTGCAGCACAGGGGCTGGCGCACACTTGTACTCGAGCAGGCGAGCGAGCCGGGCGGCGCGGTCAAGACGCTTGATCTGACCGAATCCGGATACCGGCATGACTGGGGAGCGATGAATCTCAGCCTGTTTGCCGGATCCGCCTTCAATAGGGACTATGGTGACAGATTGGGCGCCTGCGGGCTGGAATTCGTTCCGGCCAACAAATGTTTCGCGAGCGTCTTCCCCGATGGCAGGTGGCTCGGAGTCGGAACCGACCTTGAGGCGACGGCAAACCGCATCGCCGCCTTTTCGAACGCCGATGCCGCGACCTGGCGAAAGTTGGTGGAGGAATTTCCCGGCAAGGCGGAGTACATTTTCGCGCTGCTGGGCAATCCTATGAAAACGCATATACAGGTGCGGTTGCTCGCGAGGGCATTCTGGAAAAAAGGGGCGGCCTGGACGACAGAACTCGTCCGGCTAATGATCGCGTCCCCACGCGCCTGGCTCACCGGAACCTTCGAGTCCAACCATCTCCAGGCGACCCTCGCGGCCTGGGGCATGCATCTCGACTTCGCACCCGATATCGCCGGCGGCGCGATCTTCCCCTATCTGGAGTCCATGGCGAGCCAGAGCTTCGGTATGGTGATCGGCAAGGGCGGCGCTGACACGCTGACCCGTTCCCTGACCAGGATGATCGAAAAAAAGGGCGGTGAGGTACGTTGCGGCTCGCCCGTTGCACGCATCGTCATCAATGGCGCGAGGGCAAGCGGCGTGGAACTCGCGGACGGAACGCGGATCGGTGCAAGGCGTGCCGTCATAGCCAATATCTCGCCGAAGAACCTGGAAGAACTGACCGGCGGAGGAACCGGCCATGTCGAATTCGACAGAGCCATGGCAGGCTATTCGCATGCGCCCGGAACCCTGATGATGCATCTTGCGCTGTCCGATCTGCCTGACTGGAAAGCCTCGCCCGAACTGCGCGAATTCGCTTACGTCCATATCGCCCCTTCGATCGACCAGATGGCAAGGACCTATCAGCAGGCTGTTGCCGGCCAGCTGCCCGATGAACCGGTCATTGTCGTCGGACAGCCGACCGCGATCGATCCGGGCCGCGCACCCGACGGCAGGCATGTCCTGTGGGTACAGGTACGCATGGTGCCGGCCAAAATAAAGGGCGATACCAAGGGCGAGATATCGGATAGTGATTGGGATACGGTCAAGGACGCCTATGCGGAGCGTGTTCTCGACATCATGGAAACGCACGCGCCGGGCCTGCGCGGGAGCATCATCGCCAGGCATGTGGTTTCGCCGCTCGACCTGCAGTCCGAAAACCCGAACCTTGTCGGTGGCGATCAGATCTGCGGAAGCCACCATTTGACCCAACATTTCGTCTTTCGCCCCGCCCGCGGCTTTGCCGGAGGCAACACACCGATCAAGGACCTGCACCTGACGGGTGCCGCGGTCTGGCCAGGGGCGGGAACCGGAGCCGGACCGGGTTATCTTCTTGCAAGAAGACTGGCCGGTGCTTGAGGTTGCGCAGGCGGCCGCAGTAATGGGAACAGGGACGTCATAAGGAGGAGAACATGAGTGAACTTTCCAGACGCACAATACTGAAGGGAACGACGGCGCTGGCTGTCACCGGCATGATCGGCACCAGGTCTTACGCGCAGGAGATGGACGAACTGGTCATCGCCTATAACGTGAACCTGCCATCGTGGGATCCGACGGTCGGTCTGTCGGCGGTCAATCCGACCCTGCAGGGGATATATCAATCCGTCTTCGATCAGTTCATTCTGCAGCAGCCGGACCTTTCGCCAGCACCCGGACTGATAACAGAGTGGGGCTGGAACGATGACAGGTCGCAGATCTGGACAAAGGTCCGGGAAGGCGTGACCTGGCATGACGGATCGCCCTTCACCGCCGAGGATGTCGCGTGGTCCCTGACACGGGCAGGTGACGAAGCCACAGGCAATCCAATCCAGTTCATCTGGTCGACGATCGGCAACATCAAGGCCGAGGGCAACATGGTTACGGCCGATGTGTCGCGGTTTGAGCCGACCATCTTCAAATGGATGTATTTCCTGACCGGTTATGTCCTGCCGAAGGCCTATTATGAAAAGGTTGGGCCGGAAGGCTTCGAGGCCGCGCCGATCGGCACAGGCCCCTATATGGTCGACAGGTTCGAGCGCAACGCCTTTGTGCGTCTGAAAGCGAATCCCGATTACTGGGGCGGCAAGCCGGAATTCGGAACGGTGACGATCAAGTTCGTGACGGATGCGGCATCGCGCGTCGCCGAGATCGAATCCGGCAACGCCCATGTCACCATCGAGATGCCTTACGAGGAGTATGATCGGCTTAAGGCAAACGCCAATATCGAAGGAACCTCCGCGCCCATCTCGGATATCGGCATGATCTTCCTCAACGATGTAGAGCCCATGCTGGACGAGAACGTTCGCAAGGCGGCGGCTCTGGCGATTGACAAGAAACTGATCATTGACCGTCTGCTGTCCGGATACGGCGTTCCGATCGACACGCTGCAGACACCGGATTACATCGCCTATGATCCGTCGATAACGGTCGGCCACGATCCCGAAAGGGCCATGGAACTCCTTGCAGCATCGGGCTTTTCTCCAGACAATCCGGTCAAGTTCAGAATCCAGACCACACGTGGCTTCAAGCCGAAGGATTACGAGATCATCCAGGCGATTGTTGGCATGTGGCGCAAGGTGGGCATCGAGGCGGAGATCGAGGTCTATGAGATCGCCAAGCACTTTGAACTGCGTGCCGCCGACACGCTGGCGCCCGCCGCCTTCTACAACTGGGGCAACTCGGTTGGCGATCCGACGACCTCAACTGGATTCGCAATGTTTGGACCTTCCCCTCACTCCGTCTGGGACGGCGAGGCCCTCGTCGGCATGATCGGGCCGCTTTGGGCCGAGGCGGATGAAGAAAAACGCATCCAGGGCTGGAAGGACGTGGATCGCTACATTGCCGAAAATGCGCTCGTCATTCCGCTTCTGCAGTATGTCCAGCCGATCCTGCATTCGTCTGCGGTCAAGGTGACGCCGCATGCATCCGGTGCATTGCTGCCGCACCTGATGACACGCTCGTAACCGACAGGCTTTTTGCCCAGGAGCCGCCGCCTGCGCGGCGGCTCCTGCACGCTGGGAGACGGATCTGAGGCTGCTGCAGACATTGCTGATGCGTCTGGCGATGATGACGATCACACTGTTCGGAGCGGCAGTGATCGTCTTCGTTGTCATACGCGTTGTGCCGGGCAATCCGATTGCCATGATGCTTCCCCCGGGAGCATCCGAAGAGGACATTTCAAGGCTGACGGCCCATTACGGGTTGGACAGGTCGATTCCCGAGCAATTCGTCGTCTGGCTTGGCGGGGTCCTGCAGGGCGACTTCGGCACATCGATCTCCCTGCGGCGGCCGGTCATGCCGCTGGTTCTCGGCCGTCTGCCGGCAACGCTGGAACTGTCGATCTTCGCGCTGGTGCTGGCTGTGACCATCGGCGGCGCCATGGCCTTGACCGGAACCCGGTTCCGCGGCGGGCGGACGGAAGCCGTCATCGACGTGGCGAACGGGGCCGGGCTGTCCATACCGGATTTCCTGTGGGCGTTGGTCCTGATCCTGACGCTTGGTGTGCTCTATCCCGTGTTTCATATTTCGGGTCGTGTCTCGCCGTCGCTGGACCTGCCTTTCACCACCCAGTTCTACATGTTTGAGAGCGTCCTTCGGCTGCGCCTTGACCTGTGGTGGGATCTTCTCAAACACATGTTCATGCCCGCGCTGGCGCTGGCGATTCCGCTCGCCGCCATCATCGGCCAACTGCTCAAGCAGTCGCTCAAGGAAACCATGCATCTCGACTATGTCGTGCTCGCCCGGACCAAGGGTTACGGCGAAAACCACGTCATCCTGTTCGATGCGCTGCGAAACGCCGTCCTGCCGACCCTGACATTGATTGGCGTGCAGTTCACTTTCCTCATCGGCGGAACAGTGATCATCGAACGGCTGTTTTCCTATGAAGGGCTCGGCAACATGGCGATTGACGCCGTGATCAACCGTGATCTGCCATTGATACAGGGAATCGTCCTAGTCTTTGCCTTGCTCTTCAGCGTGGTGAATCTCATCGTCGACCTGACCTATGCCTTCCTTAATCCGAGATTGCGCCATGCGTGACGGTCTTCGCACGATCAGGAGAAAGGCTGGGCTCAGGCTTTGGCTGTCGGGCGGCTGGCTGGCGATGGTTGCCGTCCTGACCCTTTTCGCAGGCTGGATCAGCCCCCACGATCCGCTGGCGCAGGACCTCATCGCTTCCAGACTGCCGCCGTTTTGGGCCGCTGGCGCTGAGTCCGGCTATCCGCTGGGTACCGACAGCCTCGGGCGTGATGTACTCTCTCGAATCATCCATGGCGGGCGGGTCGCGCTGGCCGTCGCAATCATCGCCGGCCTCGCAACAGCGATTGTCGGGTCTTTTCTCGGCCTGATCGCGGGCTATTACCGTGGCTGGGCGGATGGGGTGATTTCGCGGCTGGTCGACATCTGGATGGCATTTCCACCAGTCCTGTTCGCAATCCTGCTCATCGCGGTTCTGGGCACCGGCCTGTGGTCGATCGTCATTGCCATCATCGTCATCGACTGGACCCGCTTCTGCCGGGTTGTGCGCGCGGAGACCATAAACCAGTCGCAGATGGACTATGTCGCCAGCGCCGTTGTTGCCGGCCATGTGCGCTCGGCCATTCTGTGGCGCGAAATCGGACCGAATGTGTTGCCGACAGTCGTGGCTCTCCTGTCACTGGAGATGGGTATTGCTGTGATCGTCGAGGCGATCCTGTCCTTCGTCAACCTGTCGATATCGACGGACGCGCCGACCTGGGGAGGGATGATCGCCGAGGGTCGGATATCGATACATCAGGCGTGGTGGGTTCTGGTCTGTCCGCTGATCGTGCTGTTCCTGACCGTTCTGGCCTTCAGTCAGTTCGGCGAGGGTCTGAAGGACCGTTTCGATCCGGTGCTACGATGACGGCTTTCCTGGAAATCGAGCACCTGAGCGCCGCAATCAAGGGCGCACCGGAAAGGCTGCTGCGCTCCGTTTCGTTGCACGTGAATTCAGGCGAGGTCTGCGGGCTCGTCGGCGAAAGCGGCGCGGGAAAGAGCATGATCGGCAAGGCCATTCTGGGCATTCTCCCGTCGGCGGTGGAGACTGTCGAGGGGCAGGTGCGGCTCTATGGCGAAGATCTGCTGGCAATGCCGCAGCGCGAAAGGCGCCGCCTGATCGGCGCGACGACGGCGCTGATCCCGCAGGATCCCCTGACCGCGCTCAACCCTTCGCGCCGCATTGGACCTCAGATCACCGACAGACTGATCGATATTCTGGGCTGGACGAAGCACGATGCCCGAAACCGCGCCGCCGAGCTTCTGGACGAGGTTCACATCGAAAGTCCGCGGCGGGTACTTGCCAG
The DNA here is from genome assembly GCA_965203605.1 of Paracoccaceae bacterium. Classification (GTDB taxonomy): domain Bacteria; phylum Pseudomonadota; class Alphaproteobacteria; order Rhodobacterales; family Rhodobacteraceae; genus JAPOUP01. The sequence goes on from OZ241902.1 coordinate 3,389,982, forward strand.
CTATCCGCATGAGCTTTCCGGCGGCATGCGCCAAAGGGTTCTCATCGCATCCGCCTTTGCCGCAAATCCGAAACTCGTGATTGCCGATGAACCGACGACGGCGCTGGACGTGACGGTGCAGAAACGGATCCTGCGCCTTATCCGGGACCTGCAGGAACGCCACGGAACGGCAATGCTGTTCGTCACCCATGATCTCGGCGTGGTTTCGAAAATCTGCCAGCGCCTCGTCGTGCTGTTCGATGGGATGGTCGTCGAGGAGGCGGAAGTCTCGAACTTCTATGCAGGTCCCGCTCACATCTACTCGAAAGCGCTTCTGTCAGCCACGCCCAAATTCACCGAACCTTTCACCTCGTTGACACCGGTGGACCGGGCAGTCATTTCAGCCGTATCCGAACAGGTCAAGGCAGCCGACCGGGAATGGCGTCATGCGCACTGATGCATTGATGTTCAAGGTTCGCGGACTGGAGCTGTCGCTTCCTGATTTCGCCAACAGGCAGCCTTTCGGCCGCGCACCGATCGTCAATATTCTCAAAGGTCTGGATTTCGATATCGAGACCGGAAGCGTACTCGGCATCGTAGGCGGCTCGGGATCCGGAAAGTCGACATTGGGCCGGACGCTCGTCCGCCTGCTGGAGCCGACGGCCGGATCGATCGTTTTTGAAGGCAAGGACATCGGACATCTCGACGAGACCGGCCTGCGGCCGCTGCGGCGACGGCTGCAGATGATCTTTCAGGATCCGATGTCTTCGCTCAATCCGCGGCGCCGGGTGGGCGCGATTATCGCTGATCCGCTGCGGATTCACAATCTTGACCGGATCGATGCCCGCGTGGACGAGGCGTTGGATCATGTTGGACTGCCTTGTGCGTTTCGGGCACGCTATCCACACGAACTATCGGGCGGGCAGCGCCAACGCGTCGGCATTGCCCGCGCCATCGCCATGCGTCCGGATTTCATCCTCGCCGATGAGATCGTCTCCGGGCTTGACGTATCCTCACAGGCCCAAGTGCTTAACCTGCTGGAGAATCTCGTGCGGGAGCTGGGACTGACGCTTGCATTCATCAGTCACGACCTTTCGGTTATCCGGCGATTGTGTTCGCAGGTCCTAGTCCTGAATAACGGAATGATCGTGGAATATGCGCCGGTGGAACGGATATTTACCGCTCCGAAGTCGCAATACACCCGCGAACTGCTGGATGCGATCCCGCTACCGGATCCTGACCAACACTACTGGTAGCGAGCCCACCCATTTAATCGGGACGTCGCTTCTAGCCTTGATTCCCAACGCATAAGTTGATGTGAGTCTGCCGACGGCATTTTCTGGCCGGGGAACCTTCCAGCAAGCAGCGGCTGAGGCGATTTCCGCCCCGAAACAGCGCTCCGGCGGTGCGCCGACGCTCCGATGTTCCTGTGCCGGCGTCCTGCCGTCACTGGATTCAAGGAAGATGGAAACGGTTGTCATTGTCTTTGACAGGAAACCGATCCGAACGCCCGACCGCCGACCCGAGCTGAATCCGGGCACCACGAGACGCTGTCCTGGACCTTCGGATCCCTGTTCCCGACATCCCGATCTGACGCGTGGCACAGATCGGCAGCCCCGGCGCGGGGTTTCCGCCTTTTCCGGTTGCGGCGGAAATTTACATATGATGTGTTGGGTGACGTTACCAAACTACATGTGTTGCCGTGAAGGATCCCGCCGAACCCTTCCGCAATCCGGCATCCCGGTCCCAGATCCAGTACAAAGCGCTCAGGGCCCACTTCCTCGAGGGGCTCGATGCAGGGACAGCCGTGGAACGCTTCGGCCACAGCCTCGGATCCTTCCGCAACCTGTGCACGAAGCTGCGCCGCGACCCCGATCTCTCCGCCTCGTATGTTCAGAGAATCAGAAATGAAAGGAGGTGGTGGCTGTGGAAAAATCTGGCGCGCTTTCCTGTGCAGAACATGCCGGTTGCCTTCCGCCGTCCCTCCGGTCTGTTCCTGTGTCGGGGCCGACGCCGCCGGATCAGAACCGGCGGCGGCGGTGCGGGGCCCTGCCCCGCAGGACGGGTTGGACCGATACGGCCCTGGATCGCGACAGCGGATCCGTCCGGCAGCGTGGTCGGCCCGCCCTCCCGTCCGTCTCCCGGGTCCTCTTATGGGACCTTCAGGGTCAAGCCCCTTTTTCATGAATCCTCATGGCGTCACATCGGCGTCGCCGTTCCCTCGGTTTCGGACGGTGCCGGCACCGCCGGGGACCGTCCGGACAGAACGTCGCGGTTCCCTGGCGCGCCCGACGGCGCGGCCATCCTCCTGTCCGGTTCGGTTGGCCGGCGGACGCCGGCCCCGTGACCACAATGCCCGATTCGGGCGGCGCCACGTTCCGGGGGGCGGGACCCATCCGAGGGACGGCGCCGCGTCCTGCGGCGAACCATGGACCCGGTCGGTCACACGCCCTGCCCGGTTTCCCCGGAAGGCCCCGCCGGGCCGCCAGGGTGTTCCGTTGCCCTCCCACCCCCGTGCCCCGGACAGGACGGCGCGACCGGCAGCCTGCGCGCCAGCGCCCCCGCCTGCGCGACCGCCCAGGTGGCTCCGGAACCACGCGGAGAGGGCGCTGTCAGGCTGGTGCCGCAGCCAGCGCCAGGCCATCCGCACCGGATGCCTTCGCAGCATCGCGTTGCCCGCCTTGCCGAGCCCCTGGTCGTGACCGCCGCCCCCGCCCGCGAACGGGACCGGCGCCAGCCCCGCGGGGCTGGCCAGCCGCCGGCGGTTGCGCAGCTCCCTGTGGAAGGGCCCGCCGCCCAGCATCGGCGCGTCGTTCGCGCCGATCCCGCGCCGCCGGACCAGAACCGCCGCGTGGTGGGCGTTCGCCGGGGCCGCCCGCGGCCTGTCAACGGGCGGATCCGCCTCCTTCCCGGCGGCATCCGTGTGGAGGCCGGCGGGGGCCCGGCCCGATTCCTCCAGCGCGGCCGGGGATGCCGCCGGTCCCGGCCCAAAGTCCGGGCGGCAGCGCCCCGCCGTAGCCGGTCTCCATCCCGGCGGGCCGCTCCCGGAACCCCGGCCGCGCCGGATCCCCGGCCAACACCCCGTGCAGCCCCGTCAGTCCGTCAACCGTGTCCGCGAGCCGCCGGCGCTCCCTCACCAGGCGGTCCCGCCGTAAGCGGTTAAAGTACGGCGTCCATGGCGGTCCCACCCATCCTTTTCCGGTTTGACGGTATAGGGCATTGCCGGTTACCGGATGGCCATCGGGGCGGATCACTTCGGGGGCCGCCATGGCGACACGGTCGGGATCGGGGACGGACGGAACGGCCATCCGGATTCTCCGGATGCCGCCGGCATCGTCGGCGGGCCCGGACGGGAACTTTCCCGCTGGCTCGGGACCGGTGCCCTGCCGCCGGAGGTCGGGGAACCGCTCCGGTCGCCGGGCGGGCTGTCCGGACGTCTGGCGGACACGGCTGCGGCACAGGAGGGGCGGATCGCCGAACTGGTGGCGCAGGGCACCGCCCGGGAAGGCAGGGTCGCCGGGCTCCTGGCGCAGGTCACCGCCCTGACGGCCCGGATCACCCAGCTGGAGCGCGACCTGTACGGCCCGCGCCCGGAGAGGCTCGGGAAAGGGTCCGGCGTCCCGTCCGGCAAGGACGGCGGGGGTGGCGGGGACGGCCGTCGGCGGGGCGGCAGGCCGGGGCGCCGGAAGGAGCGCGGCGATTCGGTCGGCGATGCCGGGCTGCGCCCGGCGGAAAGGCCCCGGTTCCCGGCATCGCCGTGACGCCGCCCGAGGTCGACGGGCTGCCGGAGGACGGCCACCAGGTGGTCCCGGAGCGCGTCCACCGCCGGCTCGCCGCCGGCGGGTTCCGGCATGTGACCGTCCGCTACCGCTACGTCACGGTGAAGGTCAGGGGCTCCGACCGGCCCGTGTCCGCCCCGGCCCGCGAGGGTGTCTCCAGGAGCGGCCGCGCCGACGTGTCCCTCCTCGCCGGGATGCCCGTCGACAGGTTCATGTGGCGCCTGCCGCTTCATCGCCGGCACCGGATGCCGGCCGACACCGGCATCACCGTCAGCCGCGGTTCCCCGATCCTGTGGGCCAACCGGGCCATCTCGCTGCCGGGGCCGGTCCACGACGCCCAGTGGCGGTCGGTGCCGGGAGCGCCGTCATCCAGATGGACGGGACGCCGATCCGGGCCGGTCGGCATCCGGGAAAGCCGGGCAGCATGCGGAAGGGCCATCTCTGGCCGGTGCCCGGCGACCGCGGCGGGGCCGTGCCGCCGTTCGCGGACTCCAGCAGGCACGGGAACGCGGCGAGGTTCCCCGGAAACTGCAGCGGAGCCCTTGTGACCGACGGCCACCGCGCCTACGAGGCCTGTGTCGCGGCCCGCGGCGGCGCGGTCACCCACCAGGCGTGCTGGGCACATACCCGCCGCAACTTCCGGGAACTGAGGGAAAGCCACCCGGAGACGGCCGGCGAGGCGCTGGACCTGACCGGCGCGGTCTACGGGACCGGGAGGGAGACCGCCCGCCTGCCGGCGCCGGAGAGGCTGGCGGCCCGGCGGACCCGTTCGCGGGCGGCGGTCGCCGCGTTCCGGGACTGGCGCCGCCGGACGCCGGGGATCCGGCGACGGCGCCGGGACACCCGGTCCGCAGGGCGATCGCCCACCCCACGGAGCGGTGGGCGGCGCTGGAGACGTTCCTCGACAACCCCGACGTGCCGCCGGACACGAACCTGGGCGGGAACGCGCCGCCTCCGGTGAAACCCGGCCAGCGGAACTGGCTCCTCCCCTGGACGCCGGACGGGGCGGAGAACATTGGGGTCATCAACGGGCTGCCCGCCACCTGCCGGATGCAGGGTGTCGGCCCGCGCGCCTGGCTGACCGACGTGCCGCTGCGGGTCGACACCCATCCGGCCGACCGGGTCGGCGGGCTGACACCGAGGCGGTGCAGGGCGCTGTTCGCAGCCTGCCCGATGGCGTCCGACGTCGGACGGGTCACGGCGGGCCTGCCTCACGCCGCCGCCGGGACCGTATGGCGCATGCGCCGCCGCCGGACGGTGATGTCTATCCCGTCCAGCAGCGCCGACAGCCCGGTCCGCGACAGCGATACCGACCGGCCTGCCCCGGCCGGCGGGGCCGCGGACAGGCCCCGCTCCAGCCGCCTGGCCCGGATGAAATGGCCGCCGTGCCCGGAGCCGGGCACCTTCACCATCGTCCGGCGCCGGTTCACGAACACGTACCAGCGCCCGCAGGCCGGGTTCTCCCCGGGATGGCCTGTGACCAGGCCGACCGGGCCGTCGAGGCCGCCGCGCATGTCCGTCGGCCCGCCCGGCGGCCATCCGCCCGGCATCGGGACCGCCTCAGGCGGAGCGTGACGCCGCCGCCGGGCGACAGCCCGCCGTCCCAGCCCCGCTCCGCTTCCACGACCCCGCCGGAGCCGCCGGTCCCGCCCGTGGCGGCGCCGCCGGTCAGGCCGCGCCTGCGGCGCCAGCTCCGGGACGTCCTCACCGGAACCCCGCGGCTCTGGCGGAAGCTGGCCTGCGAGCCGTCCCAGCGCCCGAACGCCGCATAAGCTCCTCCCACTCCGCCTCGCTCCGGACCCTCCGGGCCGGAACGTCGGCGGTCATTGCGTTCATATCCACCGTCATGCACAATCCTCCGGTCACGCTGGATGGACCGGGGAACCCTCCCGCACTCCGGAGGCGCTGATCAAGGCGAATGAGCTACGTCGCGCTTTAGTCGCTTACGTCCCGCCGTCGCGGCAGCCGCCTCGCGTCCTCCTCCGCGACCGTCGGGACCCGCACCGGCGACATCGCGTCCCGGTCACCACCGTCCCAGGCCGGCGGCGCCCGCACCATCCGGCGGGCGTCGATCCGGTCCGTCCTCACTTTCCTCTTCCCGCGCACCACCTCCAGGCTCGCCGGGTGGCGGACCACCACCTCCAGGTCCCCGCCCTCGAGCCGCCGGGCCACCGGAAGCCCTGGTGGCCGGCCCCGTAGCCCGGCATCACCCGCACATGGCCGCCGGAGCCGCCGATCCGGTCACGCGCCCGCCCGGGCGTCGCCGGAAGCCCGTCCACATCGTGCGGCGCCAGCCTGTGCAGGCCGGCCCCCGCCGTGTCGGACGGATCGCCCACCGCGGGTATCCAGCTCCTGCCGCTCACCTGCAGCGCCGCGTGGACCGTGGTACCGTTCCCCTCGAAGGGGGTCTTCGAACCAGTCATTCCATTCCCCTTTCAATGCGCAGGGGTTGCCGTCCATCGGCCCCCTGCCACAGCATCCTGACCTACCGTCAACACCCTGCACCGAATCACCCGCGAAGGCAGACGCCGGCGCGTCCCATGGCATCTGGATGGATGCCTGGGTTTCGGAACCGGATCATCGCGGGGACAGGAGCGGGAGAGCATGACAGCAATGGTCGCAGGAATCGACGTAAGCAGGCGTACACCCGACATCCACGTCAACGGAAGGGACTTCACGGCCACCAACGACAGCGACGGCCTGCGCAGGGTCGCCCGCCTCCTCAGGGAGGGCGGCGCCGTGAAGGCCGTCATGGAGGCGACGGGGCGCATGCACCGGGCGCTGCCGCAGTCGCTGCACGCCAGGGGTTTCGCCACCCTCGTGGTGAACCCCCGCCAGGCCCGGGACCTCCCGAAGGCCGCCGGGGCGCTGGGGAGGACGGACAGGGTGGACGCCAGGATACTGGCGGCCTTCGGGGCCGCGTTCCCGGACATGCGGGCCACGGAGCCGGCCAGCGCCGCCATCGACCGGCTCCGCGACATGCCGGTGCTGCGGGACAGGCCCGTGGACCGGCGCGCCGGGACGCCGGAGTTCGCCGACAGCCACCGCATCCTGACCCCGGTGCCCGGCATCGGCCCCGTCACCGCGGCGGCCCTGGTCGCATGGATGGCGGAGCCGGGCGCCATCGGCAACCGGCAGGCCGCCTCCCTGCTGGGCGTGGCCCCCTCCCCCGCGACAGCGGCACCCTGAAAGGCGGGAGGCACATCGGCGGCGGAAGGAGGCGGCCGGGGGACGTCGCCTGCATGGCGGCGCTGCCGTCCGGCAGGTGCTCCCCGGACATGGGGGAGCTCTTATGAGACCTTACAGGTCAAGCGCCCTTCTTCATGAAACTTTTTTTCATAGCCTCACATCGGCGTCCCTCCCTCCGTCGGGGGCGGCTTCCGTGCCACCGGGGAAGTCCAGACAGAACGTCGCGGTTCCATGACGCGCCCGACGACGCGTCCATACTCCTGTCCGGTTCGGTTGGCCGATGGCGGCCCCGTGACCACGATGCCCGATTCGGGCGGCGCCACGTTCCGGGGGGCGGGACCCATCCGATGGCCGGTGCCGCGTCCTGCGGCGAACCATGCTCCGCCACCCGCGCCCGTGCCTGCGACAGGACGGCGCCCTGCGGCACCAGCCCGGTGGTGGCGAACCGCCACGGCGCGACCGGCAGCCTGCGGGCCAGCGCCACGATCCCCCGTCGGCGCGAACGCCCGTCGCGGGCGCTCACGTAATCCCTGAACCACGCCGGGAGCGCGCTGTCGGGCTGGTGCCGCAGCCAGCGCCAGGCCATCCGCACCAGGTGCTTTCGCAGCATCGCGCTGCCCGCCTTGCCGAGCCCCTGGTCGTTGTCGACGCCCCCGCCCGCGAACGGGACCGGCGCCAGCCCCGCGGGGCTGGCCAGCTGCCGGCGGTTGCGCAGCTCCCGGTGGAAGGGCCCGCCGCCCAGCATCAGGGCGTCGTTCGGGCCGATCCCGCGCAGCCGGCCCGGCGCCGCCGCGTGGTGGGCGGTCGCCGGGGCCGCCCGCGGCCCGTTGGCGGCCGTGCGGGACGGATCCGCCCCGCGCGACGCCCCGGCATCTCCATCCTGCTCGCCCCGGCCACCTTCATCTCCGCACACACCAGCTCCAGCCGGCCGGGAATGCCCCCGGTCCCGGCCAGCAGCTCCGGCGGCAGCGGCTCCCCGTAGCCGGTCCGCATCCCGCCGGGCCGTTCCCGGAACCCCGGCCCCGCCGGATTCACGCCGGACAGTCCGTGCAGCCCCGTAAGCCCGTCGACGGCGTCCGGGAGTCGGCGGCGCTCCTGCACCGGACGCTCCCGCCGGCGCGGCAGCCGCCTGCTGTCCTCCTCCGCGACGCCCGGGACCCGCACCCGCGACATCGCGTCCCGGTCGCCGCCGTCCCAGACCGGCGGCGCACGGACCATCCGGCGGGCGTCGATCCGGTCCGTCCTCACCTTTCTCTTCCCGCCCACCACCTCCAGGTCCCCGCCCTCCAGCCGCCGGGCCACCGGAAGCCCTGGTGGCCCGCCTCGTACACCAGCATCACCCGGACATCCCCGCCGGCCGCGGCGGCCCGCTCCCGTGCCCGCCCGGGTTTCCCCAGAAGTCCATCAACGTCCTGAGGCGCCAGCCTGTGCATGCCGGCCCCCGCCGTGTCGGACGGATCGCCCACCGCCAGCACCCAACTCCTGCCGCTCACCTGCAGAGCCGACTGAACCGTGCTGGCGTTCCCCTCGAAGGGGGTTTTCGAACCAGACATCCTTCTCTCCTTTCACAGGGCGGGGATCGCCGTCTGTCGGCTCCCCGCCACTACATGTTGATCCATCGTCATTCCCTTGCACCGAATCACCCGCGAAGGCAAACGGCGGCCCGTCCCATGGCATCTGTGCCAACGGCTCCGGGAGAGGGGCAGGCCACACAGGGTCGCCCCCGTCGCCGTCATGGGCGGGCCGGGCGTGACCGCCAACGCCCTTCTCCGCGACCGCCGGGTGTGGGAGGAGCGGACGGCGGACACCGCCTGACACCCGGACGGACCGTCGCGGTCCGGCACGGAAACGAATCACCTTCGGGCCGGCCGGGGTCTCCCCGGCGGGCGCTTCCGGCGTGCCCGGACGGCGCCGCCTGTGGGGAACGCTGTGGAAAGGTCCGGGACAGCCGGATCCGGAACCCGGAAAAAACGGAAAAAAAGCCGGATCCGGGCTTGATTTCCAACATGGATGCTTCCTCGCCGAACGCAGGCCGAAGCCGAACCCCGATGAGCCTCTCAGGCTGCGGCGGGAGCGGAGCATCCTGGAGCTTCGCGGAAAGGGCGGCCTTTCGGTCGGGGAAATCAGCGGGAGGCCCGAACAGGAGGGGATGCCCGCCGGCACGACGGGCGTGTACCGCACCCTTCGCAGGAACGGCATCGGCAAGCTGCCGCGCCGTACGCCTGCGGAGAGGGCTGCGGCGCTGCGGCCCGATTCCGCTCCGGCCGCCGATGCCGGAAAACTCGACCTGACGCCGCGGCGTCTGCGCACCGGCTTCGGCGGACTGTTCCTGTTCGTACCCGATCTCGTCCGCATCGATCTCGATCGGATCGTCACCGACAGCCACATGCCGGGCAGCGCGATGGTTCCGGCGGGCCATGCCTTCCGGTCCCTGCTGGCGCTGAAGCTCCGGGGGATCGGAAGGCCGCCGCATATCATGGCCGACATCCCCGACCCCGGCATCGCCCTGTTCGCCGGGCTGAACGTCATGCCGAAACGCCCATGCCTGACGGAGTGTTCCGGGTGCGTCGACCCAAAGCTGCGCACCCGCCTCATGGACCGCTGGCACCGGGCGCCGCACCTTACAACAGTTCACACCTGTATATCTGATCCGGCTGGCTTATATGGCGGGCATGCAGGTCGGTCTCCGCCATTTCGATTCGCACACGCCTGTCTGGCTCGCCGGGGCGCTCCGCGTCGGATCCGTACGCCGCCCCGGCCGTCCCCGCCGGTGCCGTCCCCGACACGGCGGTGGCCCTCCCTCTGGAGGGGCTCGGCCCCGTCACGCTGGACCCGGTGGGCGGCGCCGACGACCGCCGGCTGTGGGAGGCGATGGTGGCGCGGCGCCATCCGCGGGGCTGGGCGCGTCCTCCCGGCGGCCAGGTCAGATACCGGGTCCGCCCGGAGCGCCACGGGGCGCTGGGCGGGATCGGCTTCGGTTCGGCGACCTGGAGGCTCGCGGCGCGCGACGCCTGGATCGGCTGGTCCGCCGACGCCCGCGCCGCGAACATCACCCGCGTGGTCCGCCGCCACCGCTTCCCGCTGACGCCCGGCGTCCGGGTGTACGGCCTCGCGTCCGAGGTCCCGCCCATGGCGGCGGCGCGTGTCGCGGACGACTGGGAGGCCCGTTACTCCGTGCGCCCGGTGGCGGTCTGTACGCACGTCGGACCGGAGCACGACGGCTACTGCTTCCACCGCGCCGGCTGGACCTGCGCCGGGCACGGCAGCGGGCGCAGGTCGGTGGCCGGGACGGTGCGGGTCCTGGCGCTGGAGGACGGCTGGCGGGAGGCGCTCGGAAAGACGGAGCGCCGCCCCGTCGGGACGATGGCCGGGGCGTACGACGGCGGCGGGATGGACTGGGCGGAGCGGGAGTACGGGCGTTCGGGCCACACCGACGGGCGGGTGCGGCGGCGCATCGTTGACATGGGACGGGCCTGGCTGGGGAACATGGGCGAGGACCTGCCGGTCATCTTCCCGACGAAGGCGGGGAGACAGGCCGCGTACCGGCTGCTGTCCAACCGGAGGGTGACCATGGAACACATCCTGCAGCGGCGCCACGAGGCGACCGCCGACCGCTGCCGGGACGGGTCGCTGATCCCCGCCATACAGGACACCACGACGCCCGACCACACCAGCCTGGAGACCAGGAGGGGCTTGGCGGAGATCGGCGGCGGCGCCGGCATCCCCGCCCACGCCGGGCTGGCGGTGACCGCGGAGGGCAGGCCGCCGGGCCTGTTCACCATGGTTCCGGACCCTGAGGTCCGGCACCCGTATCAGGGACCGGTGGCTGGACACCGCCGACGGCCCGCCCAGGTGCCTCGCCTTCGACGCCGTCACCGCCAGCCGCGTCGCCGACATCACCATGCTCGCCCGCGAGCGGCCGGACACCCCGGCCACCGAGGTCTACCCTGAGCGGGACATACAGCCGCCTAGAGGGCTTCCTGATGAAAGCGAAACGGGCAGGCCAAGATGTTTCGGGATTGTCCGCGGCGGTTTCCGGTCAACTTGTCGCGGCGATGGAAGAACTCGAGAACAATATTCACGAACATGCCGATGCCCCCGACACTGGTATCATTGCCCACAGGGCCGAACCCGGCGCGTTCGAATTCGTCGTCGCAGATCGCGGCATCGGCGTCTTGCGCAGCCTGCGCCGCTGCGCGGCCTATGCCGCGCTACCCGACGAAGGAAAGGCGCTTGAAGCTGCGTTGACGGACGGCGTGTCGCGCCACGGGCCGGACAGCAATCACGGCCACGGCTTCAGGCCGATCTTCACTGGTCTATTGAACCTGCACGGTGAACTGAGGTTCCGCTCCGGCGATCACACCATCACAATGGACGGGACGAGCCCGACGCTTGCCGTATCGAGGATCACACAAAGGGTGCCGATGGATGGCTTCTTTGCGAGCGTAAGGTGCCACGCGGAACCGCGATAAACGGTCACAGCCGCAAGAGAAGCTCAGGACTCAGGGGTCAACAGGACGCACGGGTTTTCCCGAGGCGTCAGAATCGTGGTCTGTCGCTTGGCGCGCGTCACACTGACCCTGAAATTCTGGCGGGCTTGGTCGTCGATGTTTTCGCGCAGATTGCCTCGAACGATCCGGTCCGGATTCGCCACGATCTTTCTCTTGGCAATCCTCGGCCAGCCCTCAAAGACGATGACTTCGTCGAACTGCTTGCCTTTCGCCTTGTGCATGTTCATGATGACAACGCCGGTTTCCGGCTTCGTGTTCGTGGCGAAGTGATCGCGGATGAATGCCTGTCGGACAATCTCAAGCGCGTCGGCGTAACGACTTCTATCCCGCCAGTTCTGGGATAAGGCTTCGCGGAGCTGGGTTCCCCGTTCCAGCAAACGGATGTTCTGGACCTCGGTCGCGATTTCGGCCAGACGTATGCACCCCGCTTCCGCGAAATGCCCTCGGATGATGAGCCAATCCGCATCCGGATCGCCGGTCAGAGTCAGATCCGATAGCCCGAGGATTGCAGCCTCAATCGGCAGGAAGACGCTCTTTTTTGGAACGTCTTTTCCGTCCACCCTGCGCGTAACCGCAGTTTCGTAGGCTGCAAGAATCCGGGAAGCCTCCTGAAGGCTGGTCTTCGACGGCGTGTCGCCCCCTTTGCCTCGGAAATAGCTGGCTATCAGAGTGACAAACTCCGCTGCGTCGAACGTCGCGCCGTGGCACTGCAAACCATACGCGATGACTTCAGCGGCCAGGATCGCCGCCTCCATATCGACAGCGGCGTAGTGCTCGATCCTCGGCATATCTCCAAGCGGCTCGCAAAACACGTCCGAGACCAGCCGGGTCATGCGCTTGGTCGGGACGAGGATAGCAAGCGACCAGTCCTTCGGGCCGTTCTCGATCAATCGTTTCCGTACCTGCAACGTCTCCGTAACGACCTTGGTGATTGCCTGATTTTTATTGGGCTCGAAAAGCCCGACAGCAATACCGTCGTAACTGCTCTTCGAGTATCTCCCCCTGAGAATATCGTTGCCGAAATGAACGATGTCGGTGCCCTTGCTCCGATGATTCTCGTCGCTGAGATCAATCGGCACGACCTTGAATTCTTCAATGAAGTGATTGAGCCTTTCCGGGTCTGCGCCGATGAAATCAAATATGCGCTGCTCCGGATCAGCCAGTGCAAGAAGGTCGCTGTCGCGGCCAAGCGCCTGAATAACGTGCCATTGATCAGCCGCCGTATCCTGAAACTCGTCCAGTATGATGGTCGGGTAGGCGTTGGCTATCAGCCCCCTGATTTTGTTGCTGCCATGTAGAAGTTGTCCCACAAGGTCAGCAAACAGGTTGAAACAGACCAGCCCTTCCTCCATCGCGAGGCGCAATCTTTCGGCATCCTCACGTTCCTTCTTTTCGGCTCGCTCCGCTGCCGACAGCTTGTCATCAGCCTTGTAGTCGTTGCGTATCTCGGAAAGGGCGACCGCTTCATTGTGCGGCGTCAGGATGTTCAGGCGGCGCGGCAGTCCTAGAAGATAGCCGTGCGTCTTTATCAGCCGCCAGAAGAATGCATGGTAGGTATCGACCTCGATCAGGCGTTTTACCTCGCGAGGCAATTCGCTTTCCTCGTCTATGGCTTCGAGAACTCTGGACACAGTGGCGCGGGCGAAGCTGAGGAACAGCACGAGTTGGCAGCGCCTGAGCCGCTCCTTGACAATATTTCCCGCCTTCAGGATGGAGACGGTCGTCTTGCCGGAGCCCGGACCGCCCTTGACAAGGGCATGACCATCGGCGGCGAGCACGTCCTTCTGTTTTTGCGTCAGTTCAATCACGGCTCGCCGCCCGGACCAAAGGCGAGATTTGGTGGCGGCGAATACCGGCACAGTGACGAGCATGGTTGGGCGATAGAAACTTGAAGCCCCACATCTCAAACCGCCCCCGTGGCCGCAGCCTCCGCAGCATCGCCTGCGTTGTCATTGCCCGCAGATGGTGCTTCCTCGGGAACCGGCTGTGCGAGTTCGCACAGCCTGACGCAGCAATCTCGCAACCACTGGGGAATCTCCTCCTCTGCACACTGCGTCAGGAAATCGGCAATGCCCCAGTTGCCCTTTGACCAGCGGAAATAGTCGCTCAACGCAGCGGCAAGATCGTCCTTGGGATTCGGGTACTTTGTCAGCAGTTGCGAAGGCCAGGTGACGAGGTCGGCGAAGCGCTCAAGGGCCGCCGTAGTTGTATTCTTCAAAACGAGGTCTTCGAAGCCTTTCTCCGAGTGCATGAAGAGTTCATCGACCTTTGCCTTGATCGCAGCCTCGTCAGCAGCCGACTGCTTGTCACAGAAGCCGTAAACGGTCTTGCCGAGCGACCTGTACATTCCCCCAAGGTCAGCAATCTGTGTTTCGGTCCCGGCATCAATTGTGCAAATCCCGAGCGCCTCCAGAGATCTGTATTTCGCTGGGGCAAGTTCAGCAAGGCGACGCGCAACAGCCGGAAACGCCGACGCTTCGGCTGCTCCTTCCGCGATCAGGATGCGACGGGACAGCAACCCTTCGCCAAATCGGGTGCGGAACTCCTGCCTGTATCTTTTACGTTTGACGCTGTCTGGCAGACTGACGGAGGCCTGGACAAGCTCTCCGCCGCCGGCGCGTGACAGCACGACGGTTTCATCGAGTCCGAACTCTTCCAAAACATAGGGGGAGTGCGACGTAAAAATCGACTGAGCGGACAGTTTGCGCAGCTCGTGTACAATCCGTTTTTGTGCGTAGGGCGGAATGGCGGTTTCCGGTTCCTCCATCGCGAAGATGACGTTCTGTTTGTCTTCGGCGATCTGCGACAACATCGCCAGCACCAGCATGTTAATGGTGCCCGTCCCCTGCCGATAATACGGCGCGGAATGGTTGCCGTCGCCCGTCGCTATGAAAGCCGTGATGACATTGCGGAGGTGAGCGCGGGTGAGCGCGGAAACACGCAGGTGTGGTTTAGCACCCCACTCCTTGGGAACGTATTTGCTCAGCGCGGTATTGATGCTTTCCAGCACGCCGGAAATGCCAAGTTCCGGGTCGCTGGCAACATCGAACTCCGCGAGCCCGCTGATGGTGGTCTCCCACATCTGCGGGCGTATCTCTTTGAGCCTCAGGATAATATCCAGAAGGCTGCCGTGCTCCAGGCTCAATGCGCGCCTGCCGGTGCGCAGGCTCCTGAGGTACAGGAAGCCGCAATACTGTTTGTCGCGCCGCGAAAAAGGCTGCGGATTGTCGCTTTCTTCAAGGCTCCGCGCGAAGTAGGTCCGACCTTCAAAATCGTCCTCTTCGGCCACGTATTCCCCGATGAACGTGACGCGCAGAGCTTCGACAACTGCTTCAGCGTCCACTCCCTCTACAGAGGCATTCATGTAAAACTCGCCGTCTGCGGTGTTCCACCATTCGATATAGTCCTTGAAATGCGCTCTCTGTTCGCTTGAAAGGTCCGTGATGGTGGCTTCGACGCGAATCTGCGGTGGGTCTTCCACCTCATCTGTCTCGGTATCTTGAGACGGCTCCCCCTCCTCGTCGGTTTCGGTTTCTTCGCCCTCATCGTCATCCGCTTCGGATACAGCTTCTTCAGCCGGTTCGGATGCAGCAGTTTCAGCGGCTCCCTCGGCATACGCATCGGGTAAATAGCGACCCTGATAAAAATCATGCTCGTCAATCGGCGATCGCCGATTGAGCCGGTCAGGACCGAGCACAAGGTCGATAGCTTCAAGGACCGTGGATTTACCGGTGTTGTTGTCGCCGATCAGGACGACGTGATCCGGAAAGAGCAAGTCAGCGGATCCTATGCCTCGGAATTTACAAATTTTGAGCCGGCTGATTTTCACGGTTACCTCGGATGCCGGTCGTGTCGTTCGTCGCGAATGACCATTGTCGCGTTCTTAGCGTCATATGCATAATCACCGATGGTTCCGTCCTTGATTTTGTCGATGACTTCATCGACGACAAAGAGCGGCACGAGAAACCACTCGCGCGGGATTACCGGATTCCCGAACCTGTCCTTTATTTCGATATCAAGGCGCGCAGGACCGAAGACGCGATGTATCAGCGCCTCAAGCTTACTGCGATTGATGTTGAACAGCTCGTAGGTGGCAATAATCTCGACATCGGCAAGCAGAAACGTCGGATCAATCTTGGCGCTGGCAATCCTGCGTTCAACCTTGCCACCAGTCACGCCGATTTTGTGCAGCACGTCCCGGTGCTCTGCCACAACCGGCAGGTCGGACTTGCTGCGCAGGACATAGATCGTGCCGCTGGCCAGATCATCTTCTTCTGTTTCCGACGCGAACAGCGGTCCTGCCGCACCAGAATCGGAAATCCGGCGGCTGGTCTCATCCTTGTAGAGCGCCCGTTGAAGGGAACGCAGAAGCAAATTGCTCTCGGTGCCGTTTGAGAAAATCACACGCAGGCGTGCATCGAATTCACCATTGGGCGCTCGGATCTGCTCGCCTATGTCGGCCACATAAGCTGTCTGGCCACCGAGAATGAAGAAATCGCCCGCCCTGACATCCGCTTTCAGGAATCCGGCATCCTTCCTGATCTGGCGCGTGATACGGACGCCTCTGTCGAGTTCATCCTGAATACGGCTAAAGAACGGCTTGAACTGGTCGAAATCCTCACATCGTTCGCGGTTGGCGATTTCCTCGGCTGCTTTCTTTTCGGCATTCGAACGCACATGCTTCAGCTCGGTGATCGACGCGGTTTCAGCCTCAACGCCAAGCTCAGCAAGAAGCGCCTCGTCGTCCAGATCGTCGCTAACAGAAGATGACGCATGAGCACTGGCTTCCAACAGTCCCTGATGGTCCAGCGACTCGACAAGCGTGCGGCATTCCTCCTCCACACGCATACGGTCGAGGCGAACCGCATAAAGCCGCTCGAATATGTCGCGCTGTTCACCATGTTGTGGCGGGTTCCCATGCTCCTCGACAAAGCGCTGGATTTCCTCGAAGCCCGCGATGATCCGTTCTTCGCGCGGCGTCCGGCTGGCGACGGGCTTGGTTTGGACATCCACGCCAAGCTCGGCCAACAGCGCATCATCTTCTTCGGTGAAGGTCTTACCCATCGGCGGCCTCCACTTTCATGCGGGCAAGGAAGGCAACGCCTTCGGCCATGCGTTTCTCCCAGGCATCGGGCGACGTGATCGATGGCAGCCGACCCCGTTCCTGCTTGAATTTCAGGGCGCGTTTGGCGAGATCGCGCGCTTCATCCGGTGTGAGCTGCACCTTCTTGGCTGAGATGATGGCAGCCACCTGTTTCAGACTGGCTTCACTCATCGTCTTGGCAAGAATGGCATAGGCTTCGCTGAACGGATTAATCCGGTCGATCAGGTCGATATCAAGCTCGCGCACATCCATGGCGAACTTCCTGACACCATCGACAATGGCGGTATTCGCGCTCTGCTCCCTGTCTTCACCTTCGACAGCGATCTCCTTGGCCTTCTGCGTCAGATTCAACGCGGCGATGGCATGCTGCCGGACCGATTCCTGATCCGCCTCGTCAAGCTCGGGATACTTTTCGCGGATGATCTTGCCCATCCGCACTTGGGTCAGTTCCTGTGCCAGGGTTTCGCCACCGGCGTGCTCGCCATCAAACAATCCCTTTTCAAGGGCCGTCTTATCCTGCACAAAGGCCGCAATCACCTCGTTGAGGTCTTCCTGGCAGATGCGTTCGACTTCCTCACTCTTGGGTTCGACCAGCCCCTTGATCTCAATCTGGAACTGACCGCTTTCTTCATTGAAGCCGACATTGCATTCGCCTTCCTTGTAACCCCCTTCGCCATAGTCGAAACCTTCAATCGACCCACTGTTCGGGTTTTTCGGCGTGAAATTGAAGCGCGGCGCAAGCACCTGCTCCATCAGCAGGCTGGCGGCAATCGCCTTGAACGTATCGTTCACCGCCTCGGTAACGGCATACTCTGAGGCATCCGGCTCGGCGATCAGATTGGTGAAACGGGCGCGTGTCTTGCCTTCAGCATCGCGTGTCGCGCGCCCGATGATCTGTACGATCTCGGTCAGGCTGGAGCGATAGCCAACCGTCAGCGCGTGCTCGCACCAAATCCAGTCGAAACCTTCCTTGGCCATGCCAAGGGCGATGATGATGTCCACATGGTCGCGGTTGTTCTTCTGAGCGGGGTCTTTCAGCGCTGCCGAAACCTTGTCGCGCTTTGCCGGGTCATCATCGACCAGATCGGCGATCCGCAACACCCGGCCATCGTCAATCTTGACGAGTTGAAAGCCTGTGGCGGGATCAGCGCCCTGCCATTCGCCAAGTTCTTCGATGATGTGCTCGACTTCCCTGATCTTGTCCTTGGTGCTCTCGCGCGAATTGACCGACGGGATGTGGACGATGGTTTTCTCGGCCGGATCGAGCACGTCAAGGATGTCGTCTGAATAGGCCCCGGAATAGAAGAAATAGCCGATGTCGAGGGACTTCAAATGTTTGTAGCCATTGAGCTGTTCGTAATAAGTGTAGGTCACCACCTCGAACCTGGCCTCGTCATGCGGCATTAGCACAGGCTCGGCATCGCCCCGAAAATACGATCCTGTCATCGCCACGACATGCACTTTGTCACGCGCGAGGAAGTCGCCGAGATGGCTCCCGAGCTTGTTGTCCGGGTTGGCCGAAACGTGATGGAATTCGTCCACCGCGATCAGCCGATCATCGAACGCCTCGACCCCGAATTTATCGACGGCAAAGCGGAAGGTGGCGTGGGTGCAGACAAGCACCTGATCGCCATTTTCAAGGAATTTGCCGACGGCACTGACCTTGCCGTCATCGCCGCCCGGCGCGTTGCAGAGGTTCCATTTCGGTTCAACACGCCAGTCGACCCAGAAGCCGAACTTCGAAAGCGGCTCGTCATGAAAGCTTGCGCCGATGGATTTTTCCGGCACCACAACGATGACCTGCCTGATCCCCTGATTGGCGAGCTTGTCCAATGCTATGAACATCAGCGCCCGGCTCTTGCCCGAGGCAGGCGGCGACTTGATCAGCAGATACTGCTCACCCCGTTTATCATACGCACGCTCCTGCATCGCCCGCATGCCCAACTCATTCGATTTGATCGAGCCGCCGGTCTGGACGTAGGTCATGGAAACGGAGGGGACAGATTTCATACTATTTCTTCTTTCTTGTTGATTGCGCTATGTGTTCAAGCTCTTCCAATTCACTCACATCCAGATCGGCTTTCTTTTCGGCCAGCCTGCGCGCTGTGTCGAAACGATCATAATGCTGCTCGGCGATGCTGACAGCGCGTTCACGGGACACCGAGCCCGCACGGCTCAGCTTCGGCAATTCGTTGGTTTGCAGGAAGCCGTCGAGCACCGCTTCCCAACCGGCCAGTTGCATGGATTGTCGCCGTCTGGCGCGCAGCTCGGCAGTATCGAGGAACATGGTCACGATCAGATTGAGTTCGGAGATTTCCGCATCAGCCAGATAGTTCTTGGCGGTTTTCACATCGCCCTTGCGCACGCGCGCGCCCTTCCAACTGGTCAGCCCCATATTCGGGGCGTTCGGGTCAGCGCGTTCGACAATCAGCTCGGCGGCGGTATGCCCGGTAACCGCGTGAAGCATCTTGTTCTGGATGGTCGCATAAAAGACCGAGACGGATTTTGACTGCGCATCGTAGTCTTCGCTCAGCGCCAGGATATCGCGCACTTTTTTATAGAACCGCGCTTCCGACGCGCGGATGTCGCGAATGCGCTCAAGAAGCTCGTCGAAATAGTCGAACTCCGGCTGTTTCAGCCGAACCTCGTCCATGACGAAGCCCTTGATGAGATAGTCGCGCAGGACCGTTGTGGCCCAGCGTCTGAACTGAACCCCGCGCGGCGACCGCACGCGGTAGCCAACGGCCAGAATCATGTCGAGATTGTAGTGATCGACCTGATAGGTTTTTCCGTCAGCGGCAGTTGTTGCATAATTTGCAACAACTGACTCCGCGTCCAGTTCGCCATCGTCGAGGATGTTGGCGACATGGCGGGAGATGACCGATTTGTCCCGCTCGAACAGCGCGGAAAGCTGGTTGAGCGAAAGCCAAGCCGTCTCGTGTTCAAGGCGCAACTCAATGCGGTCGCGGCCATCTTCAGTCTTGTAGAGGACGAACTGACTCATGCCGCCCCCGCTTTCGTGGTCATCCTGGTGTAAAGCTCAAAGAGCTTTTCGAGGCGTTCGGTGTCGTTCCTGAAACGGCGGCCGATATAGATACGTTCCAGCACTTCGTCATTGCGATCATGGGCGGCGCGCAGGTTGTCGGGCATCCGCTCGCGATCGTAGAGATCGGCGATGGTCGCGGGGAAATGCGCCTCGCGCGCCAGAAGGATGTCTTCGGCACATCGGGTTAAGTCTGCAATGTTTTTTTTAGTGAGTGTCGGAACAGGAAAAGTGTTCCACCCTAGAGTATTAGAATAGCGATAATCAGTTTTCAGCTTGCCACATACCGTTCCGACCCAGACTAGATGCAGTCGTGAAGCAACCAAGGACATTGTCCAAAGTGGGGCATCATAGAGAGCAAAAGCTAGGTTTGAAACAACGGTTCCATTGGGCAATAACCCGCACGGAAGTACTCGCCGACGCTCTGACGATGCACTTGGCACAATAAGAGTTGCTTTGCAGTCTTGGTGCGGGCGATAGACAAATTGAAATGGGTTTTTCGCCTGTTCAGCAGTCTCTTTTCGACTGCTTTCGGAACGAAAAACCCTAACTCTCTCTATCTTGCTACTGATTTTGGGATTTTTTGCAGCGTTGGCCTCGTCACCCGGATTGATCCAAAGGCACCATCGCTGAATACCATTTATGAACTCCTGAGACCCCAGATAATTGTAGATGTATTTTTCTGAATCTTGGTCGAAATCAAGTATTTGCTCTTTCTCATCTGCAGATACGATTAGATTCCCCCCATCAATCGGCTGGTTTCCGAATGTCATTCTTGGCAATTCTGATATGGGTTTAGTGGATTTCTCAACTTCAACATTCTGACCAGAAACGAGATAGGCGTTTATGTTGGTCGCCTCCTTCGCAATGACTTCCCCATCTTCATCAACTGAAAAGATGTAACGCACTCCACGAAATGAATTGGAAATACCAATAATAGCTACGGTCACACCCGCATTGTGGCTTGCGAGATTTGCCCACTTGAACGAAGTATGGGCGAAGCAAATTTCATGTCCAGTTTGAAAGATTTGTGGCCATAGGAGAGCTACCTGTTTACCCTGACATACCGAATTCGTTGAAACGAACGCGGTGGCAGCGTTTGTGCTAATTCCATAATCTGCGGCTTTCATAAACCAGCCTGCAACATAATCTAGGGACTTCCAGCCCGAAAGCCGGTCAGCAAAAATTGCTTTCAGATCGGCCTTCTGCTCCACCGACTGTCCTTGACTACCAAGATACGGTGGGTTTCCACAGATGTAAGTCTCCCCACCTTCATTCTTGAAATCTATCTCAGCTTGATCGACAGGCGACATAAACAGGTCGTCCGCATGATGCTTCACATCCGCTCCCGTAGGCGGACAGATACTGAGCCAGTCGAGCCGCAAGGCGTTGCCGCAGGTGATCCAGTTTTGGGCGTCGAGCGGCAGGAATTCGGCTAGGGCTTCCCTTTGGCTGCGATAGGTCACGTCGCACTGATACTCGGCGATGATGAGCGCCAGCCGCGCGACCTCGGCGGGGAAATCGCGTAGCTCAATGCCCCGGAAATTCGTCAGCGGGATTTCCGTGCGCCGGTTCGCCTCGCCGCGACAGGCATTGATCCTAGCCTCAAATTCCCGCATCTTTTTATATGCAATGACCAGAAAATTGCCCGAACCGCAGGCAGGATCGAACACCCTGATCCTGGCCATTCGGTTGCGCAGATTGAGAAGCTTGCGCTTGTTATCACCCGCCGCTGCCAGTTGATCACGCAGATCATCCAGAAAGAGCGGATTGAGCACCTTCAGGATGTTCGGCACGGACGTGTAGTGCATGCCGAGGGCGCCACGCTCCTCGTCATCGGCCACGGCCTGAATCATCGAGCCAAAGATATCCGGGTTGATCTTCGTCCAATCGAGATTGCCGATATGCAGCAGATAGGAGCGGGCGATCTTGCTGAAACGCGGCACGTCCGCCGAACCGGAAAACAGATGCCCGTTCACATAAGGAAAAGCGGCAGCCCATCTGGGAAGGTTTGCGCTCGCCTTGTCCTCCGGACGTGTATCCATCGCGCGAAACAGCTCGGAGATAACCTCATGCGTGTTCGAGCTGTCCGATGCGCTCATGGTTTCGATTGTGGATGTGAAAAGGTCCGCCCGTGTGAATATATCGGTATCTTCAGCGAAGAAGCAGAATATCAGACGTGCCATGAAATGGTTCATGTCGTGACGGCGTTCCGCAGTACCCCATTCCGGATTATCTTTCAGCAGTTCAACGTAAAGCCGATTGAGACGCCCGGTCGCCTTAATGTCGAACGCGCTTTCACGGATTTGCTTGACCGTGCTGATCCCGGCCAGCGACAGGAAGAAGCCGAAATGATCGGGTAAATCGGAATAAGTGCAGGCTATCGTTTCGCCTGAGTTTAGGTCTTCCGCCTCCAGCCACTCGCCGTCCGTCGCCAGCACGAACTTGGCGCGCCCCTTGACGGTGGCCGGGCTTTCGTTCAAGGCGTGAAGCGTATTGGTGACTTCGCCCGGATCGCATACGGCGATGTGGATATTATTGGTCTGAAGGACACCGCCGAGATCGGACTTGTTCAATGCGCCGCGGCGCAGCCGCTTGATCGTCGTCGCCTTGTTGCCGAACGCCTCCAGGAAGACGAACGGAAACTCCTGAGCATTGAAAGACTGCTCGGCAAGCTGTGATACGGCTTCTTCAATCTCTACGGCGTTCAATGGCTAACACCTCGATAAATATCACCCAGTTCGCGAATGGCGGTCGAAAATCATCATCTTACCTTTTGCTTACCTGTGTAGATTTATAAGAAAAAGAGCTTAGTGTTTTTCACCAAGCTCTCGTATTGTTTCGGAAGTTTGGTTGCGGGGGCAGGATTTGAACCTGCGACCTTCAGGTTATGAGCCTGACGAGCTACCGGGCTGCTCCACCCCGCGCCAATTACCAGCTCCGGCACATGAAAACCGGAACAGAAAATCATACAGGAGATACAGAAGGACTTTTCAGGCTTGGCGATGACCTACTCTCCCACGCCTTGGGACGCAGTACCATCGGCGCAACGGTGCTTAACGGCCGAGTTCGGGATGGGATCGGGTGTTTCACTCGCGCTATGATCACCAAACCAGGAAAGACCTTCCAAAATGCCACGCTCCACCCGACAAGCCGGGCAGAACGCATCCAAGTCAAGCAAAAGTGCTCCCAATCCACAGAAGCCTGGCTTCTACTGGATCAAATCAAGCCTATCGGGCAATTAGTACCGGTCAGCTGAACGCATCGCTGCGCTTACACCTCCGGCCTATCGACGTCGTGGTCTGCGACGGCCCTCAGGGGATACCTTGTTTCGAGGGGGGCTTCCCGCTTAGATGCCTTCAGCGGTTATCCTGTCCGATCATAGCTACCCTGCGGTGCGGCTGGCGCCACAACAGGTCCACCAGTGGATCGTTCACCCCGGTCCTCTCGTACTAGGGGCAACTCCTCTCAAGTATCCTACACCCACGGCAGATAGGGACCGAACTGTCTCACGACGTTCTAAACCCAGCTCACGTACCTCTTTAAACGGCGAACAGCCGTACCCTTGGGACCTGCTCCAGCCCCAGGATGAGATGAGCCGACATCGAGGTGCCAAACGGTGCCGTCGATATGGACTCTTGGGCACCATCAGCCTGTTATCCCCGGCGTACCTTTTATCCGTTGAGCGATGGCCCTTCCACTCGGGACCACCGGATCACTATGGCCGTCTTTCGACTCTGCTCGACCTGTCAGTCTCGCAGTCAGGCTGGCTTCTGCCATTGCACTCAACGAGCGATTTCCGACCGCTCTGAGCCAACCTTCGCACGCCTCCGTTACTCTTTGGGAGGCGACCGCCCCAGTCAAACTACCCGCCACACAGGGTCCCGGATCCGGATAACGGACCGCGGTTAGACATCAAGCAGGCAAAGGGTGGTATCTCAAGGATGGCTCCACAGGAACTTGCGTCCCCGCTTCGAAGCCTACCACCTATCCTGCACATCACATGCCTGATGCCAGTGTGAAGCTGTAGTAAAGGTGCACGGGGTCTTTCCGTCTAACCGCGGGAAGCCTGCATCTTGACAGGCAATTCAATTTCGCTGAGTCGATGTTGGAGACAGCGGGGAAGTCGTTACGCCATTCGTGCAGGTCGGAACTTACCCGACAAGGAATTTCGCTACCTTAGGACCGTTATAGTTACGGCCGCCGTTTACTTGGGCTTCAATTCGGAGCTTGCACCCCTCCTTTTAACCTTCAAGCACCGGGCAGGCGTCAGACCCTATACGTCGTCTTGCGACTTCGCAGAGCCCTGTGTTTTTAGTAAACAGTCGCCACCCCCTGGTTTGTGCCCCCGGCTCCAAGTTGCCTCGGAACCGGGCCTCCTTCTCGCGAACTTACGGAGGCATTTTGCCGAGTTCCTTCAACATCGTTCTCTCAAGCGCCTTGGTATTCTCTACCAGTCCACCTGTGTCGGTTTGGGGTACGGTCCTATGGAGGGCTATTTCCTGGAACCCCTAAGCAGCCACCCCAATCCAATAAGGGGAAACTACCCTCGAGATCCGTCACATCCTCCTGGCCCAGGAATATTGACCTGGTTCCCATCGACTACGCCTTTCGGCCTCGCCTTAGGGGCCGGCTCACCCTGCTCAGATTAGCTTTAAGCAGGAACCCTTGGACTTCCGGCGACAGGGTTTCTCACCCTGTTTGTCGCTACTCATGTCATCATTCTCGCTAGTGATCTCTCCACCGGCTGGCTCACGCCCCGGCTTCACAGAAAGCGGACAGGTCCGCATCACACTACGCTCCGCTACCAGTGCCTAAGCACTCCTAAGCTTCGGCTCGTGGCTTGAGCCCCGTTACATCTTCGCCGCAGGACATCTTGTTTAGACCAGTGAGCTGTTACGCTATCTTTAAAGGATGGCTGCTTCTAAGCCAACCTCCTGGTTGTCTTGGACGTCCCACCTGCTTTCCCACTTAGCCACGAATTGGGGGCCTTAGCTGTAGGTCAGGGTTGTTTCCCTCTCCACTACGGGCGTTAGCACCCGCAGTGTGTCTGCCATGATTGTGCTCCCGGGTATTCGGAGTTTGGTTAGGATCAGTAAGCCTGTGGGGCCCCATTACCCATCCAGTGCTCTACCCCCCGGGGCAAGACATGACGCTCTACCTAAATAGATTTCGCGGAGAACCAGCTATCTCCGAGTTTGATTGGCCTTTCACCCCTAGGCACAGCTCATCCCGACCTTTTTCAACAGATGTGGGTTCGGTCCTCCAGTACGTGTTACCGTACCTTCAACCTGGCCATGCCTAGATCACTCGGTTTCGGGTCTGATCCCCCAAACTCGACGCCCTGTTCAGACTCGCTTTCGCTGCGCCTACACCTAACGGCTTAAGCTTGCTTGGAAGACCAAGTCGATGACCCATTATACAAAAGGTACGCCGTCAGGGCTCATGGCCCCTCCGACTGCTTGTAGGCGTCCGGTTTCAGAGACTGTTTCACTCCCCTCATCGGGGTGCTTTTCACCTTTCCCTCACGGTACTGGTTCGCTATCGGTCAGTAAGGAGTACTTAGCCTTCGAAGGTGGTCCTCCGATCTTCAGACAGGATTTCACGTGTCCCGCCCTACTTGATACGTCCATTCGAGCTTCCCGTACGGGACTGTCACCCTCTCTGATCAGCCTTTCCAGACTGTTCCGGTCACTCTCCTGGCTCGGCTGGTCCCCGTTCGCTCGCCACTACTGGGGGAGTCGCTGTTGCTGTCCTTTCCTCCGGGTACTTAGATGTTTCAGTTCCCCGGGTTTGCCTTTGGGACCCTATGTATTCAGGCCCCAAATACCTGTCTGTACCACCGCCAGCCGCCAGCTCAAACGAGCCACAGCCGAGCGGTGTCAGGTGGGTTTCCCCATTCGGAAATCCGGGGATCGAAGCCTATTCTCGACTCCCCCCGGCTTATCGCAGAGTATCACGTCCTTCATCGCCTCTTACTGCCAAGGCATCCACCAAACGCCCTTCTCGCGCTTGACTTGATCCAGAAGAAGACAGGCTTCCTCTGACGGCCACCCCACATGGCGGGACAGCACAGATCAAGAGCATCACTTTCCCGCCTTCCCAGCCCCATGGACCGGAAAGGAACTGCATGCCCTTGCGGACATGCGGGTTAGTGTACTTGACTTGGAAGATTTCGTGCCTCGCCGGAAAAAACCGGCCGACCTTCCCTCACGCGGGATGGCCGGCACGAAACCGATGTGTATCTCTCTGTACGATGTCAGTCGCTTCGGGCTTCCAATGGAAGTCCGCAACGGACCATCCAGGCTGGATGGCAAAGCCTCCTTGGCTTTGCGATCCGGTCTGGCATTGGTGGAGCCTACCGGGATCGAACCGGTGACCTCCTGATTGCAAATCAGGCGCTCTCCCATCTGAGCTAAGGCCCCTTGTCCATTATCCCCGTGTATGGTGGGTCGAGGCGGGCTTGAACCGCCGACCTCACGCTTATCAGGCGTGCGCTCTAACCACCTGAGCTACCGACCCGGGTAACGAGCGGCAGCTCGTTGCAGGTTCCGAAGGGATATGGGGACGGCCTGGTCTTTTTGAATGTGTCCCGAAGGACTGTAAAGTCAGTCCATGTGGTCGACGGATCGACCAGCCAGGACCTTCCTTAGAAAGGAGGTGATCCAGCCGCAGGTTCCCCTACGGCTACCTTGTTACGACTTCACCCCAGTCGCTGAACTCACCGTGGTCCGCTGCCCCCTCGAAAGGTTGGCGCACGGCCTTCGGGTAAACCCAACTCCCATGGTGTGACGGGCGGTGTGTACAAGGCCCGGGAACGTATTCACCGCGTCATGCTGTTACGCGATTACTAGCGATTCCGACTTCATGCCCTCGAGTTGCAGAGGGCAATCCGAACTGAGATGGCTTTTGGAGATTAACCCACTGTCACCACCATTGTAGCACGTGCGTAGCCCAACCCGTAAGGGCCATGAGGACTTGACGTCATCCACACCTTCCTCCGGCTTATCACCGGCAGTTTCTTTAGAGTGCCCAACTGAATGCTGGCAACTAAAGACGTGGGTTGCGCTCGTTGCCGGACTTAACCGAACATCTCACGACACGAGCTGACGACAGCCATGCAGCACCTGTCACCTGTCCAGCCGAACTGAAGGAAACCATCTCTGGTCTCCGCGACAGGGATGTCAAGGGTTGGTAAGGTTCTGCGCGTTGCTTCGAATTAAACCACATGCTCCACCGCTTGTGCGGGCCCCCGTCAATTCCTTTGAGTTTTAATCTTGCGACCGTACTCCCCAGGCGGAATGCTTAATCCGTTAGGTGCGACACCGAACAGCATGCTGCCCGACGTCTGGCATTCATCGTTTACGGTGTGGACTACCAGGGTATCTAATCCTGTTTGCTCCCCACACTTTCGCACCTCAGCGTCAGTATCGAGCCAGTGAGCCGCCTTCGCCGCTGGTGTTCCTCCGAATATCTGCGAATTTCACCTCTACACTCGGAATTCCACTCACCTCTCTCGAACTCAAGGCTGGGAGTTTTGGAGGCAGTTCCGGGGTTGAGCCCCGGGATTTCACCCCCAACTTTCCAGCCCGCCTACGTGCGCTTTACGCCCAGTAATTCCGAACAACGCTAACCCCCTCCGTATTACCGCGGCTGCTGGCACGGAGTTAGCCGGGGTTTCTTTACCAGGTACCGTCATTATCTTCCCTGGCGAAAGAGCTTTACGACCCTAGGGCCTTCCTCACTCACGCGGCATGGCTAGATCAGGGTTTCCCCCATTGTCTAAGATTCCCCACTGCTGCCTCCCGTAGGAGTCTGGGCCGTGTCTCAGTCCCAGTGTGGCTGATCATCCTCTCAAACCAGCTATGGATCGTAGGCTTGGTAGGCCTTTACCCCACCAACTACCTAATCCAGCGCGGGCCGATCCCAAGGCGATAAATCTTTCCCCCGTAGGGCACATACGGTATTATTCTCCGTTTCCAGAGGCTATTCCGTACCTTGGGGCACGTTCCCACGTGTTACTCACCCGTCCGCCGCTAACTCCGAAGAGTTCGCTCGACTTGCATGTGTTAAGCCTGCCGCCAGCGTTCGTTCTGAGCCAGGATCAAACTCTCAAGTTGAAAGACCGTTACCGGCCTGTCCTTGACGTTCGAACCCCTGCACATCTTCACCGATCCCCGAAGGATGGTGAAGTTCCTGTTTCACGTGCATCGTTCCGTAGAACGACGTCCGTCAAACAGTGAAGCTGACACTCCGGTCATCGGCCGTAGCCTACGGAGCCGATATGCAGGGCCGATCCATCGCGTAGACCAGACCGCCCTCATATCCCTTCAGATACCAGCGATGTCAAAGAGCCGCAAAAAAACACCCAGTCGAAAGCGCAGCGATCCGTGCCCACGCATCCGACCTCGTGTACTCCTGCAATTCCGTCCGCCACGTGGCCATACCGACCCGTCTGGCGCACCGGTCAACAAGCTGTCGAAACCGGTAAGGGCCTATCTACGTTGCTACGCTGCCGTCGACAAGTCGTTTTTCCGAAAAAAATCAAAATTTCTTCGATCCAGGCAATCCAAGCGAAATCTGGGGGTTGAGGCGGCATACATAACAAGACCAGCCAATGTCGGATCCCTGATCGCAACAGGGTTCAGGCGGCGGCACGCCGCCGCTGCCGCGGCAGACGCGCAATGAGTAGAATCAC
This sequence comes from Paracoccaceae bacterium, assembly GCA_965203605.1. Taxonomy (GTDB): domain Bacteria; phylum Pseudomonadota; class Alphaproteobacteria; order Rhodobacterales; family Rhodobacteraceae; genus JAPOUP01. The sequence goes on from OZ241902.1 coordinate 3,418,285, forward strand.
CACAATTCCCAGATAGATCATCGGTTCCAGTTGCCAGCCCTTGACCACCATCAGGAAATGCACGCCGCCCAGCAGCACGGCGCCATAGACGAGACGGTGCAACCGACGCCACCGAAGTGGCCCGAGTTTGCGGACCGAAAGATTGTTCGATGTCATCGCAAGGGGAACGAGTGCCGCAAATCCCGCCATGCCGATCGTGATATAGGGCCGCTTGAGGATGTCGGCCCAGATCTGGCTCGGGATCTGAACGTCAAGGAACAGCCAGACACAGAGATGGAGGAACACATAAGAGAAGGCGATCACCCCAATGGCGCGCCGAAACCGGATGAGGTTCACACCAGTGAACTCCCGCAGTGGCGTCACCGCCAAACCAAGAATCAATAGCTGCAGCGCGAATTCACCGCATAGATGCTCAAGGGACTTGATCGGCTCCGGACCAAGCCCACCGGTCAGTCCCTGATAGAACCACCAGATCGCCGGCAGAGGAGCCACAAGATATAGCAGGCCCGGAGGGAACCGTCCGATGATGCTGTTGATCTTCCGTGAAATGAACACGCTCCTGGCCACAATTCCCCATAGGTGATCGAAGACCGGCCCCGAACCGGGATGATCGTCCTGTCAGACCCGGAACATACCCCGGACCAGCCCCGCGTCCCGGCTCATCCGGATTTCGGGGTGAATCAGTAGAACGTTGCGAGATCCATACCGGCATACAGGCCCGCCACCTCATCCTCATAGCCGTTGAACATCCTCGTGGGAACCCGACGCGCGAACAGACCGCCCCCGATCTTCCGCTCGGTGGCCTGGCTCCAGCGTGGGTGGCTCACATTCGGGTTCACGTTGGAGTAGAATCCGTATTCCCTTGCGTTCGCCATGTTCCAGCTGGTCGGCGGCTCATTCTCGGTGAGAGTGATCCGAACGATCGACTTGATTGACTTGAAACCATATTTCCATGGCACGACCAATCGGATCGGTGCCCCGTTCTGGTTGGGTATGGGTTCGTCGTAAAGCCCGGTCGCCAGAATGGTCAAGGGATGCATTGCCTCATCCAGCCTCAGGCCCTCGCGGTAAGGCCAGTCCAGCACGCCATAGCGCTGTCCCACCATCTCTTCCGGCCGAACAAGCGTCTCGAAGGCAACATAGCGGGCCGAAGCCTGCACGCCCACGCGTTCCAGCAGGTCCGCCAACTCAAATCCAACCCATGGAACCACCATTGCCCACGCCTCGACGCAGCGGAACCGGTAAATGCGCTCTTCCAGTTCCACCGGTGCCAGAATCTCATCGAATGAATAAGCGCCGGGTCTGTCCACCAGTCCGTCGATCCGGACAGTCCAGGGTTCCGTCGTCAGCCGATCGGCGTAACGTGCAGGATCCTCCTTACCGGTTCCGAACTCGTAGAAGTTGTTGTAGCTGGTGATGTCCTCAAACGAATTTGGCTCCTCATCCGTCGAGTAGCCGCTCGGCACGGCACCGAGCTTCCCAAGAGCGGGCGTCGCCACCGCTCCCAACCCGACCGCGCCGACCCCGGCGATCAGCTGCCGTCTGCACAGGTATACTTCCTTGGGCGTGACATCCGACCAATTCAGGTCGCCCTTCCAACGTCCGGCCATCTGCTCCTCCACGATTCCGGTTCCGTGCCATATATAGCCGTGACGGACGGATTCACCTATTCAAAACACGTTCACATTCACGTCGGAGAACATTTCAGGACTTCGCCACTCAGTGGAGCACGGCATCCTCCGGCGGGCGTTGGTTCGAGGTGGCGATCCGCTCTCCTATGAGCAGCCCTTCCGGTCCGGCACTTACATTCACCGCCTCGCCATCCCTGAGGTCGCCCGACAGCAGCATCTCGGCAAGATGGTCCTGAAGCGCCCGCTGGATCGTGCGCTTGAGAGGCCTTGCGCCGAATACAGGATCATAGCCTTCATCAGCAAGCCATTTCCGGGCACTCTCTTCCACGGTCAGCCCGATGCTCCGCTGTGCCAGCCGTCGACGCAGATGTTCGAGCTGGATCTGGACTATTCCGTCCATGTCCGTCCGCGACAACCGGTCGAAAACGATCGTCTCGTCCAACCGGTTGAGGAACTCGGGGCGGAAGTGCGCCCTCACGGCATCCATCACGTCCCGGCGTGCCTGGCTGGCGTCAGCCCCCTCCGGCAACTGGCTCAAGGTCTGGCTCCCCAGGTTCGACGTCAGCACGACCAGCGTCTGCCTGAAGCTCACGTTATGTCCCTGACCGTCGGTTAGTACCCCATCATCAAGCACCTGGAGAAGCACGTTGAATACGTCGGGATGCGCTTTCTCGACCTCATCGAACAGAACAACCTGGTAAGGTCTTCGCCGAACCGCTTCGGTCAATACGCCCCCTTCGTCATAACCGACATAGCCAGGCGGGGCCCCGATCAGCCGCGAAACGGCATGGCGCTCCATGAACTCTGACATATCCATCCGCACCATCGCCCTGTCGTCGTCGAACAGGAACTCCGCCAGCGCCTTCGTGAGCTCCGTCTTTCCGACGCCGGTAGGTCCGAGAAACAGAAACGATCCGAGTGGCCGACCCTCATCCTGCAGACCGGCGCGAGCCCGCCGGACCGCATTCGATACTGCGGTTATGGCCACCCTCTGGCCGATCACGCGCCTGCCGAGTTCCCTCTCCATGTGAAGCAGCTTGTCGCGCTCGCCCTCAAGCATCTTCGCGGTCGGGATCCCTGTCCATCGCTCAACAACCTGGGCTATCTGCTCCGGACGAACCGCTTCCTCGACCATCAGGTGACCTTCCGCGCCCTCGGCGTCGCCCAACTGTTTCTCCATCTGCGGAATGATGCCATAGCTGAGCTCACCGGCTCTCGCGAGATTGCCCTCGCGCTTCGCGGACTCCAGTTCCGCGCGGGCCCGGTCGAGCCGTCCCTTCAGCTCACGTGCCGATTCAAGCCTGTCCCGCTCGGCCTGCCATTGCGCGGTCAACTCCGCCGATCGCTGCTGCAGTTCGGAAACTTCCCGTTCGAGCCTTTCCAGACGCTCGCCCGAAGCAACATCGTCCTCCTTTTTCAGTGCTTCCGCCTCGATCTGTTTCTGCAGGATTTCGCGGTCCAGCGCATCGAGTTCCTCCGGTTTGGAGTCCACCTCCATCCTCAGGCGACTTGCCGCTTCATCCACCAGGTCAATGGCTTTGTCCGGCAGGAACCTGTCCGTGATATAGCGGTTGCCGAGAGTCGCCGCCGACACCAGCGCCGCATCGGAGATCCGCACACCGTGGTGCAGTTCATACTTCTCCTTTATCCCTCTCAGAATCGAAACCGTGTCCTCCACAGTCGGTTCATCCACCAGAAGCGGTTGGAAGCGGCGGGCAAGCGCCGCATCCTTCTCGACATATTTTCGGTATTCATCGAGCGTGGTGGCACCGATGCAATGCAGTTCGCCTCTCGCAAGCGCCGGTTTGATCAGGTTGGCAGCGTCCATCGCCCCTTCGGACTTTCCCGCCCCGACCAGCGTATGCATCTCGTCGATGAACAGTATGATCTCGCCGGCGGTGGCCTCGATCTCCTTGAGGACGGCCTTCAGTCGCTCCTCAAACTCACCCCGGTATTTCGCGCCGGCAATCAGGGCTCCCATATCGAGCGCCATCAGCTTCTTCTTTTTCAGGCTCTCTGGAACGTCGCCATTGACGATACGGATGGCCAGACCCTCCGTGATCGCCGTTTTGCCGACGCCAGGATCACCGATCAGCACCGGATTGTTCTTGGTCCGACGGCTCAGGACCTGCATCGCACGGCGGATTTCCTCATCCCTGCCGACGATGGGATCGATCTTTCCCTGGGTTGCAGCCTCTGTCAGGTCACGCGCGAACTTCTTCAGCGCATCGTAAACGTCTTCCGCTGACGCGCTGTCCGCCGTGCGTCCCTTGCGAATGTCGTTGATCGCGGAGTTCAGCGCCATGGCGGTAACGGCCCCAGCCTCCAGCGCCTCCCTGGCCTTCGACTTCACAACCGCGAGCGCGGTGAGGATACGTTCGGCGGGAACGAATTCGTCCCCTGACTTAACGGAAAGTTTCTCCGCCTCGTCAATTACCTTTGCGAGTTGCCTGTCCATGAACATCTGACCTGTGGTGCCGCTGACCTTGGGAAGTCTGGAAACCGCCAGATCCGCAGCCTCGGCAACGCGTTCGGGCGAACCGCCTGCCCTTCTTACCAGATTTGCGGCAAATCCCTCCTGATCATCCATCAGGGCTTTCAGGAGGTGTTCCGGAACAAAGTTCTGGTTATCCTCGCGCTGGGCAATGGTTTGGGCAGCCCTTAGATAGCCGCGCGATCGTTCAGTGAGCTTCTCCAGATTCATGGCTCTCTCCTTGGTCCAGGCGCCGGTTCCGGGGCACCCGCTTTCGGCATGCCCGCATCGGCCTTGAAACAGATGTGGAAATCGGCCAGAAGAAGTTCAACCCATTCGGCACAAATGGCCGCACTCTTCCGTACAGATCGTCACGGACGGAAGTCAGGTTGGCTGCGTGTTCAGGCCGGGTTGACCTTGGGCGGACGCCCACCTGAATCTAACAGCTGATTTTCCTCGAGGATCCCGGAATTGCACGTTGCTGATGAAAGACTGATCGTCGCCCTTGATCTTCCGGAAGCTTCGGACGCACGTGAGCTGACCTCCCGTCTCGGCGACTCCGTCTCTTTCTACAAGATCGGGCTTGGAATGCTTGCTGGCGGAGGCCTGGCATTCGCTGGGGAACTCAAGGACCGGCACGGGAAGCGGGTCTTTCTTGATCTGAAGCTGTTCGATATCGCCGCCATAATAGAGGCGGCGGTGCGGGCCATCGCGCGCATGGACATCGATTTCCTCACCGTTCACGGCGATCCACACATTGTCCGGGCCGCACGTCTTGGGGCAGGGGACTCAAAGCTTAAAGTCATTGGGGTGACGGTGTTGACATCGCTTGATCGCACCGATCTCGACGACTCGATGATTGTGAATGGAACGGCGTCTGGAATCGTTATGGAACGTGCGGTCCGGGCTTTCGAAGCTGGTGCCGACGGCGTGATCTGCTCCCCACTTGAAGCCGCCGCGGTTCGCGCCCTACCCGAATCCCGCGGGCGGCTGATCGTGACGCCGGGCGTACGTCCTTCAGGCTCCGACCTCGGGGATCAGAAACGGGTCGCAACTCCGGCAGGCGCTATCGAGGCAGGTTCTGACCACATCGTGATCGGCCGCCCGATTTTGAAGGCGGCTGATCCCAATGCTGCCATCCAGGCAATTCTTGCGGAATTGGCCGGCAAATAGAGCCCGGATCATCACTGGCTTCCGCATGGGGTCGGGAAACAGAGGCCAACGCCTTTCCCGAAAGGGCATTCCGCTCACAGCAGTCTTTCGATTTCCTCACGCGTGGGCATCGATGATGCCGTGCCTGGCCGCGTCACCGAAATAGCCGCGGCGGCACATCCAAAGCGCACGGCCTCGATTGGATTCAGGTCTCCGGCGAGAGCCGCGGCGAATCCTCCGTTGAAGGCATCACCTGCACCTGTTGTTTCCACAACCTGTCCCGCGTTGAATGCAGGCACATGCACTGACTGTGTGGCGTCATGATACAGAGCACCCCTTTCGCCCAGAGTGATGATGGCAGCTCCCGCCCCGAGGGCCAGCAGCAACTCGGCGGCCTCACGCGCCTCTTCGACAGTGGTGACAGCTAGCCCGGTGATGCCCGATGCCTCGGTTTCATTCGGGGTGACATAATCGCAGAGCGCGAGCATGCCTTCCTCCATATCAACCGCAGGCGCGGTATTCAGGATTGTTAGCGCTCCACCCTGCCTTGCGATCTCCAGCGCCCGCACAGTGGCGTCCACCGGTTGCTCCAGCTGGGTCAAGAAGACATCGGCTTCCCTGATCAGACTCTCCCGGCCCTCGATATATTCTGGAGAGATGGTTCGCGCGACTCCGGGGCAGACGATGATCGCATTCTCGCCATCGCCTTCGCCAACATAGATGAAGGCGGCGCCCGTATACCCATCAACGTGCCGGGTGACCTCGGGAACCACATTGGCGCTGCTCCAGATATCGAATGCGAGATCCGCGAACGGGTCCATTCCAAGCTTTGTAATGAAGTGTGAATGCCCGCCCGCCATCGCACATGCGACGGCCTGGTTGGATCCCTTGCCGCCAGGACCCAGTGCGAATGAACTGCCAAGAACAGTCTCGCCCATTCTGGGAAGGCGGTCCGCACGGTAGGTCGTATCAGCGACGAAAACGCCCAGAATGACGATTTTTCCACTCATTTCAGGCCTCCGGTGGGATGACGCCCTTGCGGAACATGAAGCATCCATAGAACCGTCGCTCGCCGGACTGAATCACGGCATAGGACCGTTTGGCGAGTTCGTAGAACGCGAATCGTTCGATCCCGACCATTGGGCGATGCGTGCCCTCGACCGCATCAATGGCAGCCTGCACCTCGGCCTGAACAGGCGGAACCGCATCAGGGTCATCCACAATCTCCATCCTTCCGGCGAAATCATCGACGAAAGTGTCGAGAGGGAGGACGGACAGTATCGCATCCGTCACCTCGGCAGCGGTCAGGTTCTCCATGCGCAGCAACTCCCCGAGCATGGTTTCCCGAGCGATGGAACCTGCCGGGAAATTCGTGTCGGCAACGATCACCACGTCGCCATGGCCCATATCCCTCAGTGCATAGAGCACGTCCGCGTTCAACCGCGGATCAATCCCTTTCAACATGCATTTCGCTCCCTAGTCATCTCCATCCAACAGGCTTTCCACGGCTTCCGCCATGGCGGCTCCGACCGCCGCCTGCCCCTCGGCGGTCAGGTGAATGCCGTCAACCGGATCCACTTCCGCCACGCGGCCCAGATCAATGAAGTCGGTGCCCTGACGCCGGGCCACCTCGGCCAGCAGGGGCGGCAGCGCACGCGATTTCGCGGCACCTCCCTCGAACATGTCCCCCAGAAACCCAACTTCCTCAATTGGCACGGGTGCCGCGAGAAGCACCCGAGGTGGTGCTAGATCCGGACCTGCGTTGGATGCTTTGATCACGGTCACCAAACGCTCCAGTCCCAGGGCGATATCGCTGGCTGGCATCGAAAACCGTACCTTCAGATCGTTGGTGCCGAGCATCAAGATTACCAGATCAAGTGGCCTATGTGTCTCGATCAACGCAGGAAGAACCCTCAAGCCATTCCTGTGCATGCCTTCCACGGGGTCATCGCAGACGGCATTGCGCCCTGGTTGTCCTTCGGCGATCACCTCCCATCGACAACCAAGCATGCGGGCCATGACATTTGGCCAACGAACCTCGCGGTCGAAACGCCCTTGGTCGGTCAATGCCCTCATTGCTGGTGTGCCGTGAGTATTGCTGTCACCGAAGCAAAGAACCGTTCGCATGTCGCTCACTCCCTGAAACCTGAGAGAACCATAAGTCTTCGCGTCGCAGATGGCAGGCCCGGACTCCCCGGGTATCGTCTCATGGGGTTGGAGGCAATGCCTGATCAAAACGCGCCGAATGAAACCGGGATCCAACCGTCAGGCGTTCTGACCAGGTCCCCCCGCTTCCATTCCGAAGTGCAGCACCGGCCGTTTCCGCATTTGGTGCGTAGGCCGGGCGGATCGGATGGCTGGAAGGCGTTCCTGTGTCACGCAATCAAGGCTCAAATATTGCCCAAGCGTCTCATGTCAACAATCTGGGCCATATCCCAGCGGCGCTGAATGGTTGACGCTGCCGATGCGCGATGCTATCTCCAGCCTTCATGGTAGATACTTCGTTCAACACAGAAGCCAATATCCGGATCCTTCAGGAGAGCGGCATCGACGATCGCCAGGCCAGGGCGATCATGGAGGTGGTTCGTGCCGGCAGGCCCGGCGGTGTCGCGGGCATGGAGGAACTAGCAGAGATCAAGAATGATGTGCTCTGGATCAAGCGGATCGGCGGTGTGCTCGTCGCGCTCGGAGTGGCTGCGACCGGCTTCCTCTATTCAGAGATCGGCTCGGTGCGGGAGGAGCTCCGAAACGAGATCGGTTCCGTCCGGGAAGAACTCCGGACGGAGATTGGCTCAGTCCGGGAGGAGCTCCGGACCGAGACCGACTCTCTCGGAAGCCAGATTCAGGCAAACAGCGCCGCCCTCGCCCGCATCGAAGCGATCCTGAACGAGCGGCTAACGCGCAACTGACGCCAGACAACGGCGGTCATGATCGTCGGGACCCTGGCCCTCGCGGTGGGCGGGAGTGACGGTCGGGCAGCTCCACCCCCGTCAAGATGTCGGTCTTCGACAAGACCAAGGACGTGGTCGCTGAGACCGCCCAATTGCAATTGGTGGGTTCAAGTGCCATTGTCTCGCGTCAAATCCCCGAATTCATCTGATCAGCTCAATAGGCATAGGGCAATGCGCCTACACTCCACAGATGAATCTCCAGATGCGGATCACTCAAGCCGTTGCAATCCCTTGACCGCGCCAGCTTACGTGCTGCTGCTCACCGAATGCATATTCCTCCGCCCCAGGCATGCCCCGAATTCCCCCAACCGGTCGATTCGGATCAAGCATTTGCCCGTTCACCTTCACATCCATGGCATGGCGTCATGCCACCCGGCCGCAAAGCTGAAGTCCGCCGTCAACGAACAGGGACGTATCGGGACCAACACGCAGAGGTCATTTGAGGGAACTAGCGATTCCAGCCGGATCTCTTCAGCGACGGAAGAGCAGGATCTTGCCCATTGAGCCATCGCCCGTCGTTCGATTCCCCTGCACCTATCGACCCTTCCTCAATTCCGCTTTCCGCTAACAATTCTCAGCGGCAACGCCAGAGTTCCGAAACTGTTGGTATGAATTACGTAATCGTCAGCGTCCAGCATCTCTATCAGCTTGGACAGGCGGACGCTGCATTGAAGACGGCGCTGGTTTTTCGAATCGATCTTGGGGTTAAGGGTGACCAGCCCGGTATCCGGTCTCAATTCCCGTTTTCGCTCCCGCGCCCATGCGCTCGCCCGGATCTGGCCATCTCGCCCAGTTCCAAACGTCTTCAGTCCGTTATGAAACTGCTCGACTTTCGCCTCTGTCATTCGACCCAATAAAGCCGCACGGTAACTTTCCCGGAGCAGGATTTCGTGGATCGCTCCGAATACCTTGAAACCAGCCTGTTGACTGTAGCTGCCGACAGGCAACCGGTAGGGAACGGAATCAAACGAACGCCAGAACTGTCGTGCATCCGACAGCCCAACCATGTTGCTCTTGGTTGACTTGATCGAAGTGGGAAGCCCTGACCTGCCGTCATCGACCGAGCCCAGATCGAATCTGTCGTTCGGGGTTCGCTTCCGGTCTGCCGCAGCCCAACCAAACACGCCTGCCGCCTTGATCATGTTCTCGAAGCTCTTGCCATGCATCTGATTTTTCGAGTACTCAGGCACGATAGACCTCGCTCAACTTGAAGGCGATTTCCGTTTTGGACAACGACCTTACGCCAGCGGTCTGTGCAGCCAGTTCCGACCAATTCACCCGACGCAGCGTGTCGATAACCCCATCCGCCAACTCCTGCATGAAATAGTGCGTTGTTCGCGATAGGGACGGTATATCTGTCGTGACAACACGACCTGCGTAGAATCCAACGCGCCGCATTGCGAAATTCGCCATTCGAGGGGTCGTATAGTCAATCAGGTGGTCCACCGGAGGTGGTGAAGGAATGCGCCGTTCCTTTGCCTGCCGTGTCCATATCTGCCAAGCGCATGGCACATCATGCGGATTCCCTGAACGCAGGAATGCATACGGTTCAACGTCTTCGTCACCAGACAGGTGGAAGTTCGCGTGAAGTCGCTTCTGGATACTGATCTTTCGGAAGGTGCGTGGCACGATAAAGGCGATCTCGTCTGCGCTGTCAGCCGCATGATTGAAGAACCGAACTGCAGTGCAGGCATTCTTCCCAAATGGCGGATTGCCTATGACAACGACTGCGGAATGCTCCCCAGCGAAGATCTCCTGTGACGCCAGAAAGTCCTGGCTCAGAATGTCCGGCCCCTGCGGTTCAATATCGACAGCGAGGACCTTTCGGCCAGCGTCAAGCAGTGGGCGAAGGAAGGCGCCGGCCCCCGCGGAAGGCTCAACGAACAGGACATTGGGATCATTCCAACGAGCGGCTACCGCTGCGACGTAGGCTTCAGCGACTTCCGGGCGTGTATAGAACTGATCCAGCACCCTAACTGTCCGACTCATGAGACCAATTCCGCATAGCGAAGCCACTTACCGACAAGGGCATCGGACAGAAACTCCAGCTGAACAAGCGTTCCCAGGCTGCGGATGCTGTCGCAGCCCGCGGATTCGGCAGGAAACAGGCCAAAGTACGTGTCGCTCCTGTCGCTTTGGGAAAGCAAGGTCCGAACGTGACTGTACTTGAGCGGAACCGAAATTGTTGCTTTGCCGTCCACTGGCATCTCTCTGGACAAATATGTGCCGATGCTGTCGTTCGCCAACCTGCGGAGGTGCGGTATGCGGTCAAATGCTCCTGCCTCAGCGGCGTGGACCGATTCCCTTTCGCCGTTCAGGTCCGCAATGAACATTCGGAATGCCATGTAAGAGGGCGACGTCAGGCTACCCCCGGCATGTCGCTTTGGCAGTTCGCCTGCGACCCGATGGCAGCCTATACCCTTACGGATGCGCCGGTCGCGGACGTCGTGATGTTTCACGCCGACGTGGTTCGAATGTTTGCGGACCGCGCATACGAGTACGTTCTGGCTCATGCAGCTGCGGCTGGCGTGGGCAGGGATTGCTCTGACAGTCCCGACGGTCCCGTATTGCAGGATGAACACCGGGCTGCCGCGACCGGCGGGGCGGGTCTTCCGTTTCAGCACGCCATTCCGCCAAACGCTTCTTCCCGGACAGTTGGCACCCCCTTGGGATGCAGCGGAGACATCGGCCATGCTCTCGACGACCCGGCGGCGCAAGGCCAGTGACCGGCACCCGACCATGTAGGTGAAGGAAATTCCGGCCATCCTTTGGCAGTCGATGCGCTCGTCGACGGTCGCGTTGTGATTCAACCGATGCGCCCCCAACATCCGCTCCAGCTACCGGCCCTCCATGGAAAGAGCCGACACACAGTCTGCCTGTCCCCAATGTAGGTCTGGGTCTCGCTCATGCCGCCGCTCCGGTCGATCAGGTGATTCGGCCCAGTCTTGCATATTGAATGACAATGCCGGTCACCTGTCCGCAGACGGGGCAGGCGGGAACCTGTCTGTAGGCCATTAGAACGAGCTGCGTAGGATGGTCTGACGGCACCTACGCATATGGATCCCAACTCGTGCATCATCGTAAGATCCGTCCACTCAATGACTGGCAGTTCCTGCAAGCGGGACCTGCCGCTGCTCCTCTACGGCCGTGATGTTGGCCCTCCAGGCACCCGCACGACGCAGATGACAATTCGACACCATTCAACCGCTGTCCTCCGGTGCTTGGAGCGAGGCACACATGCCGTCGGCCGCAGGGCACCGACATCGCGTCAGAACCTCGTGATTCACGCTTTCCTGCGTTCGCTGAAACGAAACCTGCAATCCCCGGCACGGAAGTTGCATGAACTTCAGGTCAGTCGGAGTCGCAAACGTCATCGAGCTGCAGTGAGGGAAGTGGCGGTCGCCGCCCGAACAATGACGTTCCCGGAACCGCTTCCCAATCGTGGAATCGGATCTCGTGCCAGCTGCGGAATCCTTGTGCCTGAGCAGCGGGAGCATTCGGCTGCCATGAACTTCATCGCCATCTCTCCATATTGGGCGCATCGTGATTCAATTACCTGAATCCGTCAACCTCAATTACCAATTGATGCGTCGCTGCGTCAATTGAACACCATAAGTGATATTGTAAGCCCCGCTCTTTCCATACGGGAGGATGCCCGCCGCAGTGTTCGGAGTCCCGACACAACCCAGTTCAGGGACTTCGGGAATGCTGATGGCAAACCAATCGATCCAACTCGATAGATCGGAGATTCAATAGGTGGTCAAAAATTGGGGTGTTCCCGGAATCTGACTGGAGTCCGAACTACGCAGCGCGGATGGTTACGTTTGGCGGGATTTGCACAGCCAATGTTCTCCTGTTCAGGGATGAAACCTGGACCCCCAAGCCAATACAGTTGGCGATTGGATCGGAATCGGGGTCAACAGGGTGACTTGGCAGATAAAGCAACCGCCTTAAGGGAGATGCGACGCTGGCCTTGATTCCGAAAGGTCTTCTTGCAGCAGGTTTACTGGTCCTGCAGGGTGGCTGAAGGCGAGGTCGCAACCCTGTCCTGCCACGGCAGTTTCCTGATTGCGGGCCAGTCGCCGCGACCTATCGGTGCTTCATCGGGTGGATTGGGGTGGAGAGCTTCGACGCGAACATCGACCTGGACGGTTGTTTCGCCTCCACCATAAACCACCCCACGCGTCGGCGCGGCATCCGCATAATCCCGTCCCTGTGCAATACGGATAAACCTGTGGTCCGCCATGGAGTCGTTGGTCGCGTCAAAACCAATCCACCCCAATTGGGGGAGCCAGAATTCGGCCCAGGCATGGCTGGCTGCCTCCTGGTTGGCAGCATCCGGAGCGTCTGCGATGTACAGATAGCCTGACACATATCGACTCGGAATGCCCCAGCTACGGCCCAGTGCAAGCATGAGATGGGCATAGTCCTGACATACACCCTCACCAGTCGCGGCTATGTGGTCGACAGGCGAATCAACTGTTGAACTTCCCTGGGTATAGACCAGGTGCGTGTTCAGTTTCGAACAGGCCGACTGAAGCGTCCCAACCGGGTCCGGACCCCGTCGGAGTCCATGCCGTTCGACAAACGCGTCAAACGCCTCTCCAGGTCGCACGAATCTGCTGGGCGCGAGATAGTCCCAGAATCCGATCCAACCTGAATGCCTATCGACATCCTCCCAGGTCAGCTTGGCCGGCAGCTGCCGCAGGTCTTCCATAACCTGCGTTGGTTTGGTATGGATTATGGACCGTGACCGCACATGAAGTCGCGTGAACGTCCGATGAATGCTGAACATGTGGCATCTGTTCGAAAAGCTGTCATCGCAGGCGACCGGATTGGTTTCCGGATCGGCCGAAACCGAAAATGCCTCGACTCTCTGTCCTCGGTCCTCTCGTGGTTGCAGGCGCACCAGCATCGTACACCCTTGGATGCTGTCCTCGTAATCGAACCGGGAGTCGTGTGTGATCGAATAGCTGCTGGGCGAAATGTTCATCGTGCCGCGGTTTCTTTTGGGGTGTATGAGAAGTAAGCGGCCTCGATGTCGTCGCTGAACCTGCGGCAGGCGCCGGAAATCTCGTCGAGCATCGCGCGAACCCCGTCGTCATCTCCTGCGCTGTGCTCAGGCCAATCGTAGTGAATCATGGCACGGGCACGTCCGACCTCCCGCCTGGCGCATTCCGCAGTCCCGGAATTCCAGTTGGAGGCAACCTGCGAATGTGCGTGCTCAACCTCCTGAAGGGCAAAGCCGATCGAGTTCGGGAGATGCTGGTCGGTCACGAGGAATTCGAGCACGTCGCTGGCCGAAAACGCGATTGAATTCCGGCGACGAAATGCTCCACCTGCCGCACAGATATCGAGAAGTGAGGCCCAGTCCGCACCGGATTCATGACTTGCGCTGGGGAATGTCTCTAGATGGGCATCCAGCAACGCACAGATCAGCAACGCCCGCTCAACGAACTGACCGAGTCGAAAGAAATGCCAGCCAGGATCGCGGTACATTGTCGTTGCGGCGATGCCCCGAAAGGCTTCCGCCGACACCGCAACATCGACAAAGTACTCCCGCGGCCGCCCATTCCAGATGTCCACCAATCGCCTGTCCTGAATCTCCAGATAGGACACGTTGAGGCTGGACCAAATGTCGTGGCTGATGACATTGCGTAACTGACGCGCGTTTTCACGGGCCAAAGCAAAACACTGAATGATCGAACTCGGGTTCAGCGTCTCGAACGCCAAGTCGTCGGTCAGGGTGTAGGAGTCCATCAGCATTAAGGAGTCATCACCGCCGCTCGACATGAGTCCTGCGCCTACCGGTTCCCGGCCGAGCGCCCTGTAGAGTCTCTTCCACCCGAGGTCGATATCATCCGTCGGCCGGTCATGAATGGCATCGAGTTGATTGGCCAGCAGTCTGCAGACGTGGATCCCCCGTTCGATGTACCGGGTCATCCAGTAGAGGTTCTGCGCGTCTCGCGAGAGCACGGCGTCAGCGCTCCACCACCCAGACATCCTTGCCGCCGCCGCCCTGGCTGGAGTTGACCACCAGCGAACCGGGGGTGAGCGCGACGCGGCAGAATGCGCCTGGCACCATTCTGGATTCCCGGCCCTGCAGGACGAACGGGCGAAGATCCACATGGCGTGGTGCGGCACCATCCGAGGTAAGGCAAGGTGATCGTGACAGGCTGATTGTCGGCTGCGAAATGTAGTCATCAGGATGCTGACGCAGTTGGCGGGCAAAGTCGCCACGTTCCTCCGGACTGGCATGCGGGCCCACGAGCATACCGTATCCGCCGGACTCGCCCACTCTCTTGACCACCAGTCGATCCAGATTGTCGAGTGTGAATTCAAGCCCCTCGGGCTCGCGGCAAAGATGGGTCTCGACATTGGGAATGATGGGGTCTTCGCCCAGATAGTAACGAATGACGTCCGGAACGTAGCTGTAGACTGCCTTGTCGTCGGCGACCCCGGCTCCCGGCGCGTTCGTGATCGTCACGTTGCCCAGCCTGTATGCCTGAAACAGGCCGGGCGTACCAAGACGCGAGTCGGCCCGAAAAACGAGTGGATCGAGAAAGTCGTCGTCGACGCGGCGGTAAATCACATCGATGCGGCGCGGCCCACCCGTCGTTCGCATATATACGTAGCCGTCCTGCACAAAAAGATCGTCACCCTGAACGAGTTCGATGCCCATCTCGCGCGCGAGGAACACATGCTCATAATATGCGGAGTTGTGGGTGCCGGGAGTGAGCAGCACGATGCAGGGATCCGAAACACCGAGGGGGGCGATTTCCGCCAGGCATTGCCGAAGCAGAAGTCCGTAATGTCCAATTGGCCGCACTGAATGCTCTCTATAGAGCGCACGCAGACTGCCACTCACGGCCTGCCGGTTCGCAAGCATGTAGGAAACACCAGAAGGCGAACGCAGGTTGTCCTCAAGGATCTTGAAGCCTTCATGGTCGCGAATGACATCCGATCCGCAGACCGAGACATGGACGCCAAGTGGCGCCTTCTTGCCACGCATCTCGATGCGAAACTGCGGACAACCAAAAATCAGGTCGACGGGAATGACGCCATCATTGAGGATCCTCGCGTCCCCGTAAAGGTCCTTCAGGAACAGGTTCAGGGCTTTCAGTCGCTGCACGAGACCGGTCTCGATGATCCGCCATTCACGTGCCTCGATCAGACGGGGAAGAAAATCGATCGGAATGATCCGTTCCCGTTCGCCATCTTCCCCATATACGGTAAACGTGACACCGTCGCGGCGAAAGGAGCGCTCGGCCTCCGCCTGCATCGAAGCGATCCGCTCCAGGGGCATTTCATTCAGGGCTTCCCATAGCCGTTTGCAATGGTGCCGGGATTCGCCATCGGCCCCGAACATTTCATCGTAGATACGATCATCGAGGTCATAGCCCTCGAACAGGCCACCCATTCCGGCTTTCAATGTTGCTCCGGGCCCGTCTTTCGGGATGTTTGGTGTTCGGTCCATGAACTGCAGGCTAATCGGAACAGAACCCGCTGACAATCACCACCGGAAATTGTTGCGGCATACTCTGCCGGGATACGCTTGCGCAGCGATGATTCTGTCCCCTGTCTGGATCCTCCAACCTTTTCGAACCCAAATCCACGGCAACGCGCTTCACTGAAGCGCCGCTACATCCCGGATTACGGACAGCACCGGCAGAGGGACTGATCGTGAAAGACAGCCCATTTGGAACTTCACCGTTCCCACAGGCTGCGGATCTTTACAACGGCAACCCATGTGTTTTTTTGCGCTCCAGCGACATCGCCACACAGGTCGGAAGTCGGCTCGCCGACGTGATCATTGCCGTCCCCCGTTTCAATTGGGGCGCTTCGAATCATCCCGCCGGAGTATATCGGGCAACGAATCACGGCAGATGGTCGCAAGCGGTTGTCGGGCAGGAGCGAATTATGTGTCGTAAACAGGCGAGACCCCCTATGCATGTTCCGCTTTTCGCTCAGTAGTTGATTTCGGAGGATCCCGTGGACGTCGCGAAGCTACAGCCCCGCTCCAATATCGCACATTGGCAGGAACGTGTTGATTTGGCGGCAGCCTTCAGATGGACGGAACGACTGAACCTGCATGAGGCGGTCTCCAACCATTTTTCGCTGGCCGTGAATGAAGATGGCACGCAGTTCCTGATGAATCCCAACCAAATGCACTTCAGCAGGATCAAGGCGTCCGATCTGATCCTGCTCGATGCCAACGATCCCGCCACGCTCTCCGGACCGAACGCCCCGGACGCCACGGCTTGGGGGCTGCATGGCGCCCTCCACCGGAATTGCCCGCATGCGCGCTGTGCGATGCATGTGCATTCGATCCATGCAACCGTGCTTGCATCGCTGGCCGATAGCGGTCTGCCGCCCATCGACCAGAACACAGCGATATTCTTCAACCGCTACGTAATTGACGGGAACTATGGTGGTCTGGCCTTCGAGGAAGAGGGTGAGCGCTGTGCGCAGCTGTTCAGCGACCCGAAGAAAAAGGTGATGATCATGGGTAACCATGGCATCATGGTGATCGGTGACAGCGTGGCTGACACCTTCAACCGGATGTATTTCTTCGAACGCGCTGCCGAGACCTACATCCGTGCCCTGCAGACCGGCCGGGCGCTACGGGTGCTGAGCGACGAGATCGCCGAAAGGACCGCCAGCGCGGTCGAGAACTACGACAATCAGGCGCTCCGCCACCTATCCGAGCTGAAAGCAATTCTCGACGAAGAAGGGAACAGCTATGCCCAATGACTTCGCGACCGACGCCGAGGCTGCGCGCTGGAATTACCGCCCAGCCAAGCCAGTGGCGCTGAATCCCCTCTTTTCATGGCCCCCAAGGCCACTTGCCGTCCTGCGCTGGTACCAGGCGTATTGGATGGCGCTTACCACATCGACACTGACAATCGCTTTTGCGGTCTTCGTGTTCTTCGCCATTCTGCCACCGATGGAGACCATGAAGGAATGGAACTGGGACTGGGTTCTTCGTGTCTATCTTGCGAATCTGGTGCCACACTGCATTTGCGCGGGCCTGTTGCACCACTGGCTCTACATGCGCCGGGGACAGGGCAGGACCTTCAAGTTCGACGCACGCGACCAGGCCACCGACAACGGAACCTTTACGTTCAGGGACCAGGTTCGGGACAACATGTTTTGGACGATCGCGAGTGGGATCACAATATGGACCGCCTTCCAACTACCGGTCTACTGGGCGATGGCGAACGGGTGGGCACCGGCCATTCTCTTTCCCGAACATCCGGTGTGGTTTGCGCTGATGTTTCCGTTCCTCGTGATCTGGTCAAGTTTCCATTTCTATTGGGTGCATCGGGCCCTGCACATCCCGTGGCTGTACCGAATCGCTCATGCCCTGCATCATCGAAACGTCAATGTCGGTCCCTGGTCGGGCATTTCGATGCATCCGATCGAACATCTCCTGTTCTTCACCAACTTCCTGATCCACTTCATCGTGCCAAGTCATCCGGTTCACGTCCTGTTCCACGGATATATGCAGGCCACCCATCCGGTCTTCTCGCATTCAGGCTTTGACCAACTCTATGTGAACAACAGGGAGCGCGCAAAAATGGGGGATTTCTTCCACCAACTTCATCACCGGTATTTCGAATGCAACTACGGCACGGTCGAAATGCCTTGGGACCGTTGGTTTGGGTCGTTTCACGACGGTTCGGCAGAAGCCACCGCGACAACAAGGGTGCGCAGGAAGCGGATGCATGTCTAGGTCGCAACCAGTCGGATTGGGTGGTGCGTTCCAGGCCACGAATCAGTCCGAAATCCCGTCCGTCAGGCCTTACGGAAGAGCGCGATGTATCCCCGGTCATTTTTGTGGGCGCCCTTGGCGTTCGGGCCGTATAGCGGTATCTCAGGAAGTTCCAATCCGGTGATCCTGTCAGACAGTTCCTCGAATTTCCTGCCAAATTCGAGGGCGTGGTAGTGCCTCACGTTGATTGATAGGGCAAACAAAGCCCCTCGTGCGGCGGATCGGAGCAAGGCGTCGATCGCCTCCGGGCCGACATGGCCGTTTGTGAAGGTCCCGGAGCTTGTGATGCCGGCATATTGTCTTGCTGGCAGATCCAACCCTTCAAGGATATTGCCTTCAAGAAGGGTCCGGTAGACATTCTTGCGCACCGCGACCTCCAGCATCTCCGGTGAGAGATCAACACCGTCAACCGGCCCGATACCCTGTTCGGCCAGATGTTGGCCGCAGAGCCCGGTTCCGCAGCCGAAGTCCAGCACAGGCCCGGTTCCCTTCGCATGCGCAAATTCCTCAGCGACCTTCCGCGGCAGGTGAAAGTCCATTTCCACGACGAAGTCGTCTTCATAGGTCTCCGCCCAGTTGGCATACAGCCGTCTGGCATCGTCAGACGATTCAATCGCATACGCATCCTCAAGGTCCGGTGCGCTCATTCGGGGCTGCCCTTGACCAATCCCCAATTCAGGTGGCGTTGCCGATCCGGCCTGTGAAGATCAGACCTCATGGATTTCGCAGACCTCGACTGAACCTGAGGAGTCCCGCACCATCGGACAGCCCTTTGCCAACTCGTTTGCCTCATTCTGGTCCGCAACTTCGACGATTGTATAGCCCGTCAGCGGATTGGCTCCTCCACCCTCGACGACCCCTGAGCCGGTCACGGTCCAGGACTTACCACAGGGTCCGCCGTCATCGATGAGCCTGTCGCCCATTTCCGCGTACCAGTCATTCCATTGACCGATGACCCGTTCGGTCTCCGCAGCATCTGACGGCGCTGTCCCTCCGTGATAGGCGAATATGAATGTTGGCATGCCGTTCCTCCCATTGGCAATCCGAACCTGAACCAGATGCCGCGGTGTTCGCATTCGCGTAGATCAACACGGCAGACGACCGCGCGCTCCTTACCGGAGCGACAGCCTCCATATGCCGCCATTCGGTCGGGATTCACAAGCGTAGGAATGAAGTTCAGCCGCATACGGGATCGGAACAGGGACTCTCCAGAGGTGGTGTTGCCTCCCTGTCGCAGGAATTACCATCCCCGGTTGGTCTCGGACTCCACCTGTTGCGCACCGAGTCGATCGTTAGGCAATGACCTTGGCCACAGCACACGAAGGGCCATTTCGGGGCCAATCCGGTTCGTCGTGCATGAAGTCCGGCAAACCGACTTGATTCTTCGGGAATTTGGACCAATTCCAAACCGCATGGGAAATGTATTGCTTTCGTTCGGACACGGCTATTCGGCGCAGGCGCTTGCGAGCATACTGCTTCCAAAGGGGTGGCGGGTCGTTGGTACGACGCGCAGTCCCGAGAAAGCAGCCAACCTGAAATCCACTGGAATGGACGCGATCGTATGGCCAGGAGACGACCTCCAGACGGTGCTCGGCGAAGCAACGCATCTATTGGTCTCAATTGCTCCGGATGAGGAAGGGGATCCGGTGGTTGCGGCTGTCGGCGATGCAATGACCGCGATCGCACCAAACCTCGCATGGGCAGGCTATCTCTCAACCACAGGGGTCTATGGTGACCGAAATGGTGGCTGGGTTGACGAGACAGAAGAGCTGTTTCCCGCGACGGAACGGGGTCGACGGAGGGTGGTCGCGGAACGGCAATGGCAGACCATTGCGGCAGGGACCGGTCTGCCGCTGCATATCTTTCGCCTGGCTGGCATCTACGGCCCCGGTCGCGGGCCGTTCGAGAAAATCCGCCGCGGAACCGCGAGACGAATCGTGAAGCCAGGACAGGTGTTCAGCCGCATCCATGTTGACGATATCGCTCGCGTTCTGGCTGCGTCGATCAACCAGCCAGACCCCGGCGCGATCTATAATGTCTGTGATGACAAACCAGCTCCCCCGGAGGATGTGATCGGTTTCGCAGCTGAACTGATTGGCGCGACTGCCCCACCATTGGTCGATGTCGATGAAGCCGACCTTACACCCATGGCGCGAAGTTTCTACGCTGAATCCAAGCGGGTCCGAAACGACAGGATCAAACACGACCTGGGCGTGGAACTTCTGTATCCCGATTACCGTACCGGACTGAAGTCCGTGCTGGAACGTGAGCGAATCTGAGCGCGCAGGTTCGAGGCGATCACGGAATTCCGGTGGATCTCGGACATTGACAACAGACGTCCGATCCGGCGAATGGCTGGGTCGGAGATGCCGGGTGGCTCCCAACCCCTTTGAAATATATGGGTTTCACGTCCGCCACATCGTCCAGGTGCGATGGATAGGCTTGATTGATGAATCAGTTCCGGAAGCGCCATTGACCGCGGCCGAGTGACAACGTCACATATCGCCAACTGCAGGTCACCAACAGCGCCACCGCAAACACCCATGGCGATACGCCCGTCCGTGATCAATACTTCGCACCAACCGGCCAGTCGCAGGCTCAAACCCCGCTCAAACAGCCCCGAAAGACGCGCATTGGCCAGGGGCGGCTGCCATATCGGACAGGCCGGTCAGGCGAAGGATCGAACACCGAATACTATGGTGCCGTCAATTGCAGCGACACCGGCAAGGCTCCAGTTGATCCACACATCACGCTGACCGGACTGCGGGTAGCTATGCACAGTTCCTTCGGAAGCTGGCATAGATCGGGATCCCACAGGAAAACTCTTTCTGGCGAGGACTGCCGTATCGGGCTGGGGGTGTAGAAGCGGTCCATCCGCTCCTGTACATCCCCAAGCGCATCGCATCACGACCGACGCGAGATGGCGAATCTCGCCGCCTGTCTCAGGATCTCCGCCTTTGCTCCAAAGGGAGCCAAAGCGGCTTCCGCCTCCTCCACCAGGTCATTGGCCCGCGCTCTGGCACCCTCAAGTCCCAGAAGCGATACAAAGGTCGCCTTTCCAGCCGCCGCGTCCTTCCGAAGTCGCTTGCCCGCGACGGCGGTGTCACCCTCTGTATCGATGATGTCGTCGGCGATCTGGAAGGCGAGACCTAGAGGACGCGCGAACTGCCGCATTGGTTCAGGTGCCGCCCCTGCGAGGATCGCTCCTGCAACACAGGACCACTCAATCAGCGCACCGGTCTTTGCCATTTGGAGCTCGGTGATTTCCTCAAGCGTAAGGGCTCTTGTCGCCGCCTCCGCAGCAAGGTCGAGTGCCTGGCCCCGGGTCATTCCCTGCGCACCTGCCGCGATGGAGAGGGATTCGATCAATGCGAGGCGGATATTCGCATTACCCACCAATTCGCTCGACAGGAGTTCATACGCCAGGGATTGGAGTGCATCGCCTGTCAGGACGGCCGTCGCTTCATCCCATTTAACATGAACGGTTGGCCGACCGCGCCGCTGGTCATCATTGTCCATGCAAGGCAAATCATCATGGACCAACGAATAGGCATGGACCGCTTCGATGGCTGCCGCCACAAATGCGGAACGATCGGGGCCGATTCCGTGTAGCCCCGCACTTTGCTGCACCAGAAAGCCACGCATTCCCTTTCCACCGACAACAGCGTGGATCATCGGTTCAACGAGCGGCTTGCGTATCCGATCCCTGATCGCTTCAACCAGTCGGGCACGAGTTATCGCGGACGCTTCTTCCAGGGCGGACCGAAAGCTCACAGACTGTCAACCGGGCTGGTACCATTGGGCTCGCCGCGCTCATTGAGCGTAATTGCGGCGACCTTTTCCTCCGCGTCCTTGAGCTTTTCCTCGCAACGCCTTTTCAGCGCGGCCCCGCGCTCGTAAAGTTGAATTGAAGCCTCAAGCTCCACATCTCCGGACTCCAATTGTTGGACAACCGATTCGAGTTCGCTCATTGCCTCTTCAAAACTCATCTCGTTGACAGGCCTGTCACTCATGCCGCCTCCAATTGCTGTTCCTGGTTGGATTCAATGGTCCCCATCTCACATCGCAGCGACTTAGCCGCAATCCAGACTGAATGCCAGCCACCCGATTTCGCCCGTCTTCATCCGCGAGGCCCCTCCTGTTCGTGGAATCCGTAGGCGCGTCCCAGGGCACTGGGGCCGCAACGGCATTACTTTGCCGCCGCCATCAACTCCTGCACGTGGATGGCCACGCTGGCTGCCAACGCATCAAGGTTGTAGCCACCTTCCAGTGCGGATACGAGGCGCCCGCCACACACTTCTCCAGCCACTTCGCAGATCCTTCTCGTGACCCAGGCGAAATCCTCTTCCAGCCAGTTAAGGCTGGCAAGCGGATCCTCCCGATGGGCGTCAAATCCAGCCGAGACCAGGATCAGGTCCGGCCTGAATTCCATTATCGCCGGCAGAATCCGTTCGCTATACACCTGACGCATTTCCGCGCCGCCACTCGATGGGTCGAACGGAGCGTTCAGCACGTTCCCATGCGCACCGCGCTCGCCCGCGGCTCCGGTGCCCGGGTACAGCGGCCTCTGATGTGTTGAGCAGAACAGTGCGCGCTCTTCATTCCAAAGAAGATCCTGGGTTCCGTTGCCGTGATGGACGTCGAAATCGATCACGGCGACCCTGCTGAGGCCGTGTTCGTCCAGTGCGCGCTTCGCCGCGACCGCGACGTTTCCGAACAGGCAGAAGCCCATGGCCCGTGCGGTCTCCGCATGATGGCCTGGCGGGCGCATGGCGACAAAGGCATTGGAGGAACCGCCCTGAAGGACGGCATCAACCGCGTCGCAACACCCACCGACCGCCCGCAGTGCAGGTTCCAGCGACCCCGGCGATACGTGGGTGTCAGGATCGAGGGACCGGCTGCCGTCTGCGGGAACTGCCGCTTCGATGCCGTTCACATAATCCTCAGGATGACACCGCAGAAGATCGGAACGATCGCAGATTGGGGCTTGCCGGCGGTCCAGCGCCGCGAACTGTTCGTCCGCCAGCACGGACATGATGGCCTCATAACGAGCGACTCGTTCGGGATGGCCGGGTGGCGTGACATGATCCAGGCTTGAGGAATGGGTAAGGAGCAGTGTTGTCATGGCATCAGGAGACCTGAATATCGCGGCAAGGACAAGTGCCTGAATTTCGCCTTTCGGAGGTCGGGCATTTGGCATCGGCCCAGCATACCGAAAGTCTGTCGCTTCCCTTGGAGACCGAAGTTCCCGGTCGGGATTCAGTCGGGCACGAGCATATATCCGGATCCACGAATGGTCTGCAGAAAGCGAGGCTGCTTCGGATCCTGTTCGATTTTCTTCCTCAGTCGGGTGATCTGGACATCCACGGCCCGCTCCTGCGCCTGGCCTCGATCACGTCCCAGATCCTCAACAAGCTTTGCACGGGTGAGTGGCTCGCAGGGTGTGGCGCTGAATATCCTCATCAGCTGGGATTCGGTTGCCGTCAGCCGCACGAGATCATCGCCGCGCCACAACTCGCCACGCTCCCGATCATAGCGAATTGACCCGAGCGCCAGGAATTTGGGCGTCTCTGGGGTGATCTGGGTGACGGGTGCCCTACGCAGTATCGCATTGATGCGCAGAAGCAGTTCCTTAGGTTCGAATGGCTTTGCCAGATAGTCGTCGGCACCGGCCTCGAGGCCTCTGATCCGATCCTCGGTCTCGGCCTTTGCCGTCAGCAAAAGGATCGGAATGGTCATGTCACTGTCGCGTAGACTCTGCGTCAGAGCCACACCATCCTCGCCAGGCATCATCACGTCGAGAACGATCAGGTCGAACTCCAGACCGGACAGCACTCGCCGCGCATGTGCTGCATCCCGCGCCGTGGTTGCGAAGAACCCGTTTCGAATCAGATATTTCTGAAGAAGACCGCGAATGCGCTCGTCGTCATCGACGACAAGTAGATGCGGTTCAGGCTGAGTGCTCATAGACCCTTTGTCCTCATCGCATTGTAGCGGGCACGCATTTCCGGATCCATCATCGCCTCAAGTACGGTTCGAAATCCGGCAACGGCTTCGGGTCCCGCCCGCCTGAAGGCAGACCGCATCCGGCCCCGTTGTACAGCGGAGAGCTCTGCCTCAAGCGCCGCGCCCCGTAGAGTGAGATAAAGGTTGCGTGTGCGCCTGTCCTGACGTCCGACGCGACTTTCAACCAGCCCGTCTCCGATCATCTTCCGCAGCACCCGGTTGAGGGACTGCTTCGTTACGCCCAGTGTGTGGAGAAGGTCATTCACCGTAATGCCGGGACTTCGGTTGATGAAGTGAATGGCCCGATGATGCGCCCTGCCATAGCCCTGATCCGACAGGATGCGGTCGGGGTCCGACGTGAATCCACGATAGGCGAAGAACATCGCCTCGATTCCCTTTCGCAGTTGGTCATCAGTGAGATACAGCAGGTTCTCGCCACCTGGGCCAACAGAACCGTTTTCCGACATGACCTAATCCCAAATCCACGTAACCCGCCCCAATATTACGTCAGTGTTGTTGACATTCCAAGACCCATTGGATAACGATTCGCCGATTCAACGCAATTTTGTGTCCGAGGCGGTCCAGACTTGCGCAACAATCCAAGACCGGGTCCGAAAACCCCTCAGAACAGGAAGCGATCCCATGGGTGCAGGATATGATGACCGCGACGGCTGGATCTGGCTTGACGGGCAATTCGTGCCCTGGCGCAGTGCCAATGTGCATTTGCTGACCCACGCGATGCACTATGCCAGTTCGGTCTTCGAGGGAGAGCGTGCCTATGGCGGCAGGATTTTTCTCAGTCGCGAGCATTCGGAGCGCCTGATTTTCTCAGGTCAGGCCATCGACATGCCGATTCCCTTCACTGTCGACGAAATCGAAGCCGCGAAATATGACCTGCTTGCCAGAAATGGGTTGACCGACTCCTATGTCCGGGCGGTTGCCTGGCGCGGGGCCGGTGAGGATATGGGGGTCGCCTCGGCGAGGAACCCGGTGCGCGTCGCCATAGCCGCTTGGGAATGGGGTGCATATTACGGCGACGCCAAGATGAAGGGGGCCCGACTTGACGTTTCCCGATGGAAGCGGCCATCGCCTGAAACTGCGCCCTGCTTTGCGAAAGCTGCCGGACTGTACATGATCTGCACGATGTCGAAGCACGCCGCCGAGGCGAAGGGCTGTTCCGACGCAATGATGCTGGATCACCGTGGATTTGTGGCCGAAGCCACTGGCGCCAATATCTTTTTTGTCAGAGACGGGGAAGTGCATACCCCGGAGCCGGACTGTTTCCTGAATGGACTGACCCGTCAGACCGTGATTGGAATGCTGAAAGACCGCCAGATCAAGGTGCATGAGCGGCACATCGAGCCATCGGAACTTGAAGGCTTCCAGCAGTGCTGGCTGACGGGAACCGCCGCTGAAGTGACGCCTGTCGGCCAGATTGGCGACTACAGGTTCGAGGTCGGTGCGCTGACACGGGACGTCTCGGAAGAATACGAACGGTTGGTGCGCAGGTAGTCAGGATCCGGTTCGTGTCATTCAGCGCCGCCTGAGAAGTTCGACTTCCGCGTGAAGCGCCCCTGTCAGGCCTTTCAGCGATTCAATGTAGTCCTTCGATATCAAACGCCCGCCTGCATCGAATTCGCTGTGGGCCGCCGCCACCATCACCGAGCCGCCGCTGATGAGACGTGGGCGGAATGCCTGAAGCGCCTGACGCAGCGCATACTGTCCGACTTCGCCGCCGCCCCGCCCGGCTGCCGCCGACATCACAGCCACTGGTTTGTCCTGCCATGGATTGTCCTTGACCCGGCTGACCCAATCCAGTGCGTTCTTCAGGACACCGGAAATCGACTTGTTGTATTCAGGGCCAGAGACGAGGACCGCGTCCGATGCGGCGATCTGTTCAGCAAGCAGTTGAACGCCTTCGGGAATGCCCTGCTCCTTCTCGAGGTCACCGTCATAGAGAGGCAGATGCAGGTCGGCTTCAATGTACTTCGCCTGACCATACAGCCGGGCAGCCTCTCTCAACAGCCTGCGGTTTGTGGAGTCTCGTCTAAGCGAACCTGAAATTCCAAGTAGTCGATGCATTCTGGCAATCCGATCGGTAAGGAAATTCCCATGTAGTTGCCGGAAAGCCCGCCGCAAGGTCTTGCCGTCACCGCAGACGGATGAAATTCTTCAGGAGGCGACCGAAAGGAGGGTTAGGGGAATGCGGCACGGGGGGCGGATTCTCGTGGACCAACTCCTGGCGCATGGCGTGAACCGCGTGTTTTCGGTTCCCGGCGAGAGTTTTCTGGCGGTTCTTGATGCACTGTTTGAGATTGGTATACAGAACATAGTCTGCCGGCACGAAGGCGGCGCGGCGATGATGGCGGAAGCCACCGGAAAGATGACCGGCCGACCGGGAATAGCATTCGTGACCCGTGGACCAGGCGCGACCAACGCTTCTTCCGGTGTGCATGTCGCTCGGCAGGACTCAACGCCCATGATCCTGTTCGTCGGCCAGATTCCACGCGGGCACCGTGATCGGGAAGCGTTTCAGGAAATCGATTACCGTGCGTTTTTCGGTCCGGTCGCGAAGTGGGTCGCGGAAATCGACCAAACGAGGCGAATTCCGGAATACGTCAACAGGGCATTTCACATCGCGGCTTCCGGGCGACCCGGACCGGTGGTTCTCTCTCTGCCGGAGGATATGCTGTCCCAACAGGCGGACGTTCCCGTACTTGCCCCCACAGCGGCACCTCGCTCCGGTCCGAGCGAAACCGATGCTCACTGTCTGCTGGAAGCACTGGCGGGAGTCAAACGACCGCTGGTGATCGCTGGAGGATCCGGGTGGAACAGGGAAAGCAGCGCCATGCTTCGCCGCTTCGCTGAGGGGCAGGGCCTACCGGTTGCGACTCCATTCCGCCGACAGGATCTGATGGACAACCGCTCACGAAACTATATCGGTGACCTGGGCGTGGGGATGAACCCGGCATTGGCGCGGCGGTTGCAGGACTCCGATTGTCTGCTGGTGCTTGGAGCGCGCCTTGGCGACGTCACGACTGGCGGATACGAGCTTGTTGACCCGGCCTCACCGGACAGGTTGATTCTGCATGTTCATCCTGATCCGGACCTGCCCGGGTCTGTCTATCGGACCGATCTATGTGTTGTGGCTCGGGCACCCGATATGGTCGCCCAACTCGTGCGGTCTCCGAAGGTCGGCGACTGGACTGCCTGGACCGAGAACGCCCGCGGGGACTACGATGTCTGGAGTCAACCCAGGGAAACGCCGGGACCGGTAAAACTGGAACGTATCGTAGGCTGGCTAAGCGACGCATTGCCTGATGATGCGATTGTCACGAATGGCGCGGGAAACTACGCTGCATTCGTGCACCGTTACTTTGTCTACAAGGGGTACGGTACACAGCTGTCGCCGACATCGGGATCGATGGGCACAGGCTTCCCTGCCGCCGTGGCCGCGTCCCTTCAACACCCTGATCGGTTGATTGTCTGCTTCGCAGGGGACGGCTGTTTCCAGATGACCCTAAACGAGATGTCGACGGCGATTCAGTATGGCGCCAGCCCAATCGTAGTGGTCTGTAACAACGGACGTTATGGAACGATAAGAATGCATCAGGAAAAAACCTTTCCGGGCCGGGTATCCGGGACCGATCTGGCTAATCCGGATTTCGCCGCGCTGGCACGCGCCTATGGTGGCCACGGAGAGACTGTGGAGGACGGCCCGGAGTTTCCGGCGGCGTTCGAACGGGCTCGGGCGTCCGACCGACTATCGGTGATTGAACTGCGGCTTGATCCGCGCATGCTGTCGACATCGACGGATCTGGGCGAGGTCCGGGACTCGGAACGACTGAAGTCCTGACCACCTTGTTCTTATGCCCTCACCGCTCCGTTCTCGCCGCCGCTAGTCAGGTCCCTTGCCGCATACAGCCTCAACTGATCGCCCGATGGCTTCGCGATACCGGGCGTGGAGGTGCAGGGCAGGTCCGTTCTGTCCTGAATGGAGCAAACTCAAGGAGTGGCATGGGGACTTCCGATCGTTTCGGACACCATCGGGAAATCCACCATGACGGACAACGTGGATTTGATGTCGCAGCCGTACATGTGACCGGGCCGAACCATAGGAATCGGCCCGACCGACCGCTGACTTCGCGGTCAACACCCCACACCACGCCGGATCCATCCTGTCGAAAGACCATCACATGCCGGGAACACGGAAGCTTCGGGAGGGACACGCGATCCGGTTGCCCTTTCGTCGACGACAGCCGGATCTGGCGCGACCGCCCAGCCTTCGGGTCCAAAATTGCCATTGTGGGCCCACTGTCGGTGCGGCGGATGCATTCACCTCATTCATGATGATCATATCGAGCCCGAATTGCGCTGGATGTGGCCTGACGTATTCCACCGAACGAAGTGACATGCGCGTTTTGGAATTGGCCTCTGTCGATCCGGACCAATGGGACGGCAATACCGACAATCCATTTGATTTGAGCAAGTCAGACCTGTCGCCTGATGAACCGCAGTCGCGTTGATGTCGGTTGGGAATCATCCTGACGGAGAACTTCATTTCATCCGCATCTCCGTACGGCTCTCCCGCTTACGAAATTCCTTTCGGGTCATGCCGTAAGTCGACTCGCGCGCACCCCCTTGATCCCTTCCTCAACGATGGTGCCCTTCAATCCCGGCACCGACAGTTCAACCTGTGCGAACTGTTCTGTCCGACCAACCGTAGGGCTTTCCATCAGGATCCTGTGGATCCGGCCAACCTGTGCCTTCAGGTGCGTCTCAACGGCAATGCGCCCTACCGCCCTCAGTCTTTCCGATCTGTCCTTGATCGCTCTTCCGTCCACCTGCGGCATTCGGGCTGCCGGTGTTTCCGGTCGGGGGGAGTAAGGGAATACATGCAGCCAGGTCAGGTCACATTCGTCGACCATCCGCATGGAGCTTTCGAACATCGCTTCGGTTTCCGTTGGAAATCCCGCGATGATGTCAGCACCGAATGTCATATCGGGCCGAAGCCGCCTTGTCTCCTCACAGAACCGAACCGCATCGGCAAGCCTGTGCCGCCGTTTCATACGTTTCAGGATCAAGTCGTCGCCTGACTGAAGGCTCAGATGGAGATGCGGCATAAAACGTGGCTGTTCGGCGACCGCCCGTATCAGATTCCCATCGACTTCGATTGAGTCTATCGAACTCAGTCTCAAACGCGGTAGTTCCGGCACCGCACCCAGAATCCGCAACACCAGATCACCAAGCCGTAGACCGCCGGGAAGATCGTTTCCCCAGGAGGTGAGATCGACTCCGGTCAACACGACTTCCCTGTAGCCCCGGTCAACAAGTCTTCGGACCTGCGCTAAGGCGGTCTCCGCCGGAACCGATCGTGAATTCCCCCGTCCGAATGGAATGATGCAGAACGTGCAGCGATGGTCACAGCCATTCTGGATCTGAACATAGGCTCGGCTTCTGGTTCCAACTCCATCAACGGCATGGTCCTCCGTTCCGGCAACATCCATGATATCGCCGACCTGAATTCGTTTCGCCTTTCCCAACTTGCCTGATGCAATGCCATTCCAGGTTGCCGCGGCAACCTTTTCAGCGTTTCCGATCACCAGATCGACTTCTTCCATAGCGGAGAAGGCTTTCGGGTCGACCTGTGCGGCACATCCAGTGACGATCATCCTTACGTCAGGGTTCCTACGCCGCAGTCGCCTTATCTCCTGCCGTGCCTTTCTGACCGCTTCGGCCGTCACGGCGCAGGTGTTCACCACAACAGCGTCATCAACGCCATAACGGCCAGCAAGCACCCGCATCGCCTCTGTCTCATATGTGTTGAGTCGACAGCCCAGGGTTGTGAAGTGCAGAGACATTCTGTCTGTCTATCGCTCCGAGCCAAGCGATTCCAGCCAAAGTGTGGCGTTGAACACATGGGAGGTTGGACCGGTCATCCAGACTCCGTCGTCCTTCCAGTCGATTTCCAATTCGCCACCGTCCAGCCTTACAGTCGCCCGGGGTCCTGTTACGCCCCGCCGCGCGGCGGCGACCACCGCCGCGCAGGAGGAAGAACCCGAGGCAGGTGTCACACCGACACCGCGCTCCCACACGCGCACCCTGATGCGGTCGGGGCCATCAAGACTGCAGAACTGGACATTCGTTCGTTCGGGAAAGAACGGATGGCACTCGACATCTGCCCCACGTAACTCGATATCAACGGAATCGGCGTCATCGACAAAGAAGGTGCAATGTGGATTACCCATCCCGGTTGCGACCGGACCACCCTCCATTGGCAGACGAAGAGTGTCCAGGTCCTCTGAGAGTGGGATCTCACGCCAATCGAACATCGGATGTCCCACATTCACCCGTGTCCATCCCTGACTGGCGGTTTCGCAGGCAAGAAGACCACGTTCAGTCCGCAGCACTATCGATGATCTGCGGGACTCGTCGAGAAGAAGCCGGGCCACACAGCGCGTTGCGTTGCCACAGGTGGCGGAGCTCGAACCGTCCGCATTCCAGAACCTCAGCCGGGCGGCGGCCTCGTCATCGGATTCGATGAGTACCAGTTGGTCGAAACCGACGCCCCACCTCCGGTCACTGAGGGACCGTATGGTTTCCGCTGAAATCGGAAACGATTCGGTGCGTCCGTCAATGACCAGAAAGTCGTTTCCCAACCCGTGCATTTTCATGAACGACAGGCTCAATCTATCTTCCCGAATCTGCATTTCCCGACATATACGTCAGGGAGTTAGGCGAATCCAGAATTGCCTCACCAATGACATCTCGGCCCACGACGCTGTCGCATTCCGTTCAGGGTCTTGCGTTTCAGGAGTGCATATCGTTCGGACCGTCAATCCGAATTGGGGATTGAATGGCAATTGGGTGGCAATATGCGGTTGAAGTCGCTGCCGAGGCAGTCTACGTAGTGCGGACATGATCTGCTTGATTGGCGAGGCAGGTGACTTGTGATTGACCCGCTGGATCAACATGCTTAGGGCGGGAAGCAACGAAGGCCCCAAGGATGGCCGGCGTGAGAGATGGGCCGTTAGCTCAGTTGGTAGAGCAACTGACTTTTAATCAGTGGGTCGCAGGTTCGAATCCTGCACGGCTCACCACTTCTCAGCCCCATTCCAGTCCGAAGTGCAACACCAGTGGCGGTGGTGACCGGTTCCGCTACCGCATGATGTTGCGTATCGGCCAGCAGGCGGCGACAGTCCCTGTGACGAAACAAGGGAGACTGCCATGCCCGAGGGCCACCGCCACCTGACCCATGGGGATGGATGCCAGATCGGCGCGCTGAAGGAAAGCGGGCTCTCCGACGGGGCGACCGCGGCCCGACCTGGCCGTGACCGTTCGTCGGTCTGGCGGGAGCCGCGCCGTAACGGCGGGGGTTCGGGATACAGCGCGGGGGAGGGCGAAGGTGCGCCGCAGCGCCGCCCTGTCGGTCCCGGGGAAGATGACGCCGGAGCGCTGGGCGAGCGTCGAGGGGTTTCCGGAGGAAGGCGGGCGGCGGGCTGTTCCCGCTGCTGCGCCGCCGCGGCAGAAAGCCGGACCGGCGTGGCGGGCGGCGCTCGGGCCGTGGCCACATCCCGGGCCGGGTGGACATCTCCGGGAGGCCGGATGAGGTGGAGAGCAGGGAGCGTGTGGGCGACCGGGAGGCGGACACGACCGTCGGGAAAGGCCACGGCGGGGCGGTGGTCCCGCTCGTGGACCGCGCCTCGGAATACACGTATTCACGGAGGGTTGACCGACGCACCCCGGCCGCGGTCTCCGCGGCGATGCCGGCGATGCCGGCGATGCCGGAGCCGTCCGCCGTCCCCGTCCACACGACCACGGCGGACAACGGCAAGGGGTTCGCGGGCCACGCTGGCGTGGCCAGGGCGCTCGGCGCCTCCTTCTTCCTCGCCACCCCCACCACTCCCGGGAGCGTGGCCTGAACGGGAACACCAACGGGCTGGTGCGGCAGTACCTGCCGAAGGGGACGGACCTGCGGGCGGTCACCGACGCGGAGGTGAAAGCGGTGCAGGACCGCCTGAACGCGCGACCGCGCAGGGTGCTCGGCTACCGGACGCCCGCCGGGGTGTTCCGCCAGGCCCGCCCTCCCTGACGCGGCCCGCCCGCCCCCGCCGGTGCGGATGGCCGCGCCGGAAGGGGTGGAACGGATCAAGCCGTCGCGTCCGTCCAGACGGGACCAGAACCGTCCCGGGACCGGATCCTCCGCTCCCCGGGGGCCGCGGACCCCGCCTTCCGGCCATCCGCGCAGCTCGGGCTCCGCCCTCGCTGCGCGGATGGCCGGTGTTGCACTTCGGAATGGAAGTGGGGTCGCTTAGCCACTGTTGCTGTTCGAACAGATTTTTAACCACTAGGTCGAGCAACGCACCCAAAAGTTGTCGGTTGACAACTTAACTCGGAGGGCCTATGTAATGTCCCGTAAGCCGCACAAGTCCAAGGAGATCGAGGCTGTTTTGCGTGGGCTGGAAGCCTTGGGGTGGACGGTCACTCTGCGCTCCGGGCGCGGGCATGCGTGGGGGCTGATCCGCTGTCCCAACAACGATCCGGACTGCCGGTGCGGTGAGTTTTGTCAAATGGGGGTCTGGTCGACGCCCCAGAATCCGGGCCGGTTTGCCCGGCAACTGAGGAACCGGGCGCTAGGTTGTACGAAACTCGACAATGCTGATGATGGCGCTCAAGAGGATGAATGACATGGCAGAAATCGAATTCGAACTGGTCTTCGCCCTTCCCAAAGGCGAGCATGATGCATTCGACCTGATGGATGCGGTCTTCGAGGCCGGGTTCGAGAACGCCATTGTTGGCACTGGTGTCCCTAGCATGATCGGGATCGCGCTGGAAGCAGCCAGCGATCATGCCGAGGACGCCATTCTTGAAACCGCACGCGCTATCCAGAAACAGCTTCCCGCTGGGTCTGTACTGCGTGAAGTGCGCCCGGACCTGGTCAGCCTCGCGGACGTGGCCAAGCGGCTCGAAGTCACACGTCAGTCACTGCAGAAGCGCAAGATGCCTCTGCCCAGCCAAGGCGGCCTGTTCCGCATGGAAGAGGTGGCCGTTGTCATCATGGAAGCCGCGCAAGGTAACGGCGCAGGAACCCGCAAGGGGCGTTTCTCGGTCGAGAAGGCTGCTAGATGGCTGAGTGCCGGTAAGCCTGCGCGCAGGGTCAACGCTGGTCTTGCCGTTGGCGTCATTGACGGCGCGACGCTAGAAGTCCGTGAAGATGCCAAGCACTTCCTCTACGTGGAGAAACCGTCAACCGATTCACAAGTTGGCGCTGGCGCGGCCTGATCTTAGAATCTGGGTTGTCGCGCGAAGCACGCGCGCACCATGCCGCAGCATGGCAAATGGCCCACATTTGCCAACCTACAGCTTGGCGTCACATCTCAATGCGTCAACCCCGAACCATCTCCCGCACCTCTAGCTCTGTTTCAACCTCTCTTCGGCGACCTTCGCGAAATCCCTCGCCTGCCGCGGGTTCACGACGGTGGCGGAGAACCCCCTGGCATGCAGCGACTGCGGAAGTGCCCGGTGCATGCGCCCCGTGGCCTCCATGACGGCCCGCGTGGCGCCGGCCTCCCTGAGGACGCGGCCGACCTTTCGGAAGCCGACCGTGTCGTTGGTGGCCGTGAGGTCACGCCCGTTGACGTGGATGTCGGGTGTACGCCTGCCTACGCCGGTTCCGGCGACCATTGCTGTCATGCTCTCCCGCTCCTGGCCCCGCGATGATCCGGTTCCGAAACCCAGGCATCCATCCAGGACCCGGGAGATGGACGGGAGGGCGGGCCGACCACGCTCCCGGACGGATCCGCTGTCGCGATCCAGGGTCCAATCGGTCCAACCCGTCCTGCGGGGCAGGACCCCGCACCGCCGCCGCCGGAAGTGGTCCGGCGGCGGCGGTCCCGCCACAGGAATGAACCGGAGGGACGGCGGAAGGCAACCGACATGTTCTGCACAGGAAAGCGCGCCAGATTTTTCCACAGCCACATCCTCCTTTCATTCCTGATTCTCTGAACATACGAGGTTCTCCGCTCAACCCGCTGAAGGAAAACGAATTTCGAGGCGCGGTCCACAAGGGAGACCACCGCCCCGCTGTGGCCCCTGCCGATGATCGTGTCCGCCTCCCAGTCGCCGACACGCTCCCTGCTCCCCACCTCCTCCGGCCTCCCGGAGATGTCGACGCGGCCCGGGATGTGGCCCCGGCCCGAGCGCCTGCCGCCACGCCAGTTCGGCTTTTTCCCGCGGCGCCGCAGCAGCAGGAACAGATCCCCGCCCGCCTTCCCGTCGGCCCTGACGTGTTCGGATGTCCACTGGCGGCCCACCGTCCAGCCGCCCTCCAGACGCAGCCGTCCCGCGACCTGCTCCGGGCTCCGGCCCTCCGCCAGAAGCCCCTCCACATGCGCCCAGCGGTCGGGCGTCATCTTCCTCGGGTTCGGGGAAGCCGCGCCGCGGCGGGCCTCCGCCCTCCCCTGCGCCTCGCCCGGGCTGTATCCCGAATCCCCGCCGTTCCGGCGCAGCTCCCGCCAGACCGACGAACGGTCACGGCCCGGACGGGCCGCGATCGCCCCGTCCGAAAGCCCGCTTTCCTTCAGCGCGCCGATCTGGCATCTCTCTTCATGGGTCAGGTGGCGCTGGCCCTCGGGCATGGCAGTCTCCCTTGTTTCGTCACAGGGACTGTCGCCGCCTGCTGGCCGATACGCAACATCATGCGACTGGAAAACCGGTCACCACCGCCACTGGTGTTGCACTTCAGGGTGGAATGGGGCTCTCCTTTCAGGCGCCAACGTTCGACGGTTTCGGGGTTCTGGGTGGTCAGATAGGCCTTGCCGACACGGGGCAGGTCGAAGCCCGCGTCGGTCAGTATCCCGATCATGCTGGCGCGATCCTCGATCAGACCCATCGATATCTGATCGAGGATCCACGCATGCAACTCATCCTGGCCCTGGGCGCGGGTTGGGGCCTCGATGGTGTCGCGGACCTCGTATGTTCAGAGAATCAGGAATGAAAGGAGGATGTGGCTGTGGAAAAATCTGGCGCGCTTTCCTGTGCAGAACATGTCGGTTGCCTTCCGCCGTCCCTCCGGTTCATTCCTGTGGCGGGACCGCCGCCGCCGGACCACTTCCGGCGGCGGCGGTGCGGGGTCCTGCCCCGCAGGACGGGTTGGACCGATTGGACCCTGGATCGCGACAGCGGATCCGTCCGGGAGCGTGGTCGGCCCGCCCTCCCGTCCATCTCCCGGGTCCTGGATGGATGCCTGGGTTTCGGAACCGGATCATCGCGGGGCCAGGAGCGGGAGAGCATGACAGCAATGGTCGCCGGAACCGGCGTAGGCAGGCGTACACCCGACATCCACGTCAACGGGCGTGACCTCACGGCCACCAACGACACGGTCGGCTTCCGAAAGGTCGGCCGCGTCCTCAGGGAGGCCGGCGCCACGCGGGCCGTCATGGAGGCCACGGGGCGCATGCACCGGGCACTTCCGCAGTCGCTGCATGCCAGGGGGTTCTCCGCCACCGTCGTGAACCCGCGGCAGGCGAGGGATTTCGCGAAGGCCGCCGGGGCCCTTGGGAGGACGGACAGGGTGGACGCCAGGATACCGGCGGCCTTCGGGGCCGCGTTCCCGGACATGCGGGCCACGGAGCCGGCCACCGGTGCCATCGACCGGCTCCGCGACATGCCGGGGCTGCGGGACAGACCCGTGGCCCGGTGCGCCGGGACGGGGACCGTCGTGTCGGAGACCGCCACCCAGCCAGACGGCGGGCCCGTCGGGAGGGTGCTGGCGGAGCTGGACACCGCCATCGCGGCGCTGGAGCGGCGGATCGGCGGGACGGTCGCCGGGACGCCGGAGTTCGCCGACAGCCACCGCATCCTGACCCCGGTGCCCGGCATCGGCCCCGTCACGGCGGCGGCTCCGGGCGCATGGATGGCGGAGCTGGGCGCCATCGGCAACCGGCAGGCCGCCTCCCTGCCCGGCGTGGCCCCCCTCGCCCGGGACAGCGGCACCCTGAAAGGCGGGAGGCACATCGGCGGCGGAAGGAGGCGGTCGGGGGACGTCGCCTGCATGGCGGCGCTGCCGTCCGGCAGGTGCTCCCCGGACATGAGGGAACTCTTATGAGACCCGCCAGGTCAAGCCCTTTTTTCATGAATCCCTTTCATGGCCTCACATCGTCGGTTCCTCCGTCTGGGGGCGGCTTCGGTGCCACCGGGGAAGGCCTGACAGAACGTCGCTGTTCCATGACGCGCCCACCGGCGCGTCCATACTCCTGTCCGGTTCGGTTGACCGACATCCGCCGGCCCCGTGACCATCATGCCCGATTCGGGCCGGTGCGACGTTCCGGGGGGCGGGACCCATCTGTATGGCCGGTGCCGCGTCCTGCGGCGAACCAGGCTCCGTCACGGTCACACGCCCTGCCCGGGTTCCCCGGAGGCCCCGTCGGGCCGCCCGGGTGTTCCGTTGTTCCTCTTTCCCCTGCCCCCTATGCCTGCGCTTCGGACAGGACGGCACCCTCCGGCACCAGCCCGGTGGTGGCGAACCGCAACGGCGCGACCGGCAGCCTGCGCGCCAGCGCCACGATCCCCCGCCTGCGCGAACGCCCGTCGCGGGCGCCCAGGTGGCTCCGGAACCACGCGGACAGCGCGCTGTCGGGCTGGTGGCGCAGCCAGCGCCAGGCCATCCGCACGAGGTGCTTTCGCAGCATGGCGCTGCCCGCCTTGCCGAGCCCCTGGTCGTTGTCGACCCCCCCGCTCGCGAAGGGCACCGGCGCCAGCCCCGCGAGGCTGGCCAGCTGCCGGCGGTTGCGGAACTCCCTGTAGAAGAGCCCGCCGCCCAGCATCAGCGCGTCGTTCGGGCCGATCCCGCGCAGCCGGACCAGCGCCGCCGCGTGGTGGGGGTTCGCCGGTCCCGCCCGCGGCCTCTCAGCTGGCGCACCGGCCGGATCCGCCCCGTCCGGCCCCTCCTTCCCGGCGGCTCTTTCCGGATCGGCGGCCTCCTTCCGGGGAGCCGGGGCGGCGGGAGGCCGGTCGGCATCCGCGTGAAGGCTGTCGAGGGCCCGGCCCGACGCCCCGGCATCTCCATCCCGCTCGCCCCGGCCACCTTCATCTCCGCGCACACCAGCTCCAGCCGGCCGGGGATGCCCCCGGTCCCGGCCAGCAGCTCCGGCGGAAGCGGCGTGCCGTAGCCGGTCTCCATCCCGACGGGCCGCTCCCGGAACCCCGGCCTCTCCGGATGCGCGCCGGACAGTCCGTGCAGCCTCAGGAGCCCGTCGACGGCGTTCGCGAGGCGGCGGCGCTCCCGGCGGCGCAGAAGCCGCTTCCTGTCCTCCTCCGCGACCGTCGGGACACGCACCCGCGACATCGCGTCCCGGTCGCCGCCGTCCCAGGCCCGCAGCGCACGGACCATGCGGCGGGTGTCGATCCGGTCTGTCTTCACTTTCCTTTTCCCGCCCACCACCTCAAGGCTCGCCGGGTGGCGGACAACCACCTCGACATCCTCACCCTCCAGCCGCCGGACCAGCCAGAAGCCCTGGTGGCCGGCCTCGTACACCAGCATCACCCGGACATCCCCGCCGGCCGCCGACGCCCGCTCCCGCGCCCGCCCGAGCTTCCCCAGAAGGCCGTCGACGTCCCGCGGCGCCAGCCTGTGCATGCCAGCCTTCGACGTGTCGGACGGATCGCCCACCGCCAGCACCCAGCTCCTGCCGCTCACTTCCAGCGCCGACTGAACCGTGGTAACGTCCCCCTTGAAGGGCGGGTTCGAATCAGTCATCTTTCTCTCCTTTCACCGTGCGGGGGTTGCCGTCAAATGGCCCCCCGCCACAACATGTTGAACCATCGTCATTCCCTTGCACCGAATCACCCGCGAAGGCAAACGGCGGATCGTCTCATGGCATCTGTACCAACGGCTCCGGGAGAGGGGAAAGCCACACAGGGTGGCCCCCGTCGCCGTCATGCGCGGGCTGGTCGTGACCGCCAACGCCCTTCTCCGCGACCGGCGCATGTGGGAGGACCGGACGGCGGCCACCGCCGCCTGACGGCAGGCCGGACCGCGTCCGTCCGGCACCGAAAGCGAATCACCGGCGGGCCGGCCGGGGTCTCCCCGGCGGGCCCGCCGGCGTGCCTGGACGGCGCCCCCTGTGGGGAACGCTGTGGAAAGGTCCGGGACAGCCGGACACGGAACCGCGGAAAAACCGCAGAAAAGCCGGAAAAAGGCCGGATCCGGGCTTGATTCCAGACATGGATGCTCCTGGGTGTGCTCCAGCTCCATCGGGTCGGCCCAGCCGTGGTGCGCTGGTGCATCAGGTCGAGCAGGCTGTCATAGGCATCCTGGTAGCCGGGCGGCGCGATGTCGAGGCTGCGCCCGGTGGTCAACTCAAGGCGTGGGGTGCAGAAATGCAGCTCGACGCGGTCCTCGTGGCTGTGATGGACCCAGAGCATGTCATATTGCTCGCCGTCCAGCCCGACAAAGGCCAACTGCTCGAAGGGTTCCATGACCTCGGCCTGCTGCGCCTCGCTGGGTGCGTCCTCAGCGGCAAAGCTGATCACGTCCGCGCGGTAGGTCCATTGGTGGCGGCTGGCGTCGATCAGGGTCTCCGTGCGGCTTGGGTCGCCGCGCGGCACCTCAGGCAAGGGGTCGCGCGTTACCATCAAGGGCTGGCCAGCTGCATCACGGATCAGGTCGCGATTGCTGTCGTAGGCCAGCACACGCTCGGCCACGAGGTAGCCGACCGGCCCCGCGCCCGCGCCCGTGCCGTTGGGAAAGAACTCGATCAGCACTGCCGCGCCTCGTCGAGGAGCTGGACAAGCTGGCGTTCGATCACCAAAAGGCGGCGTGCGACGGTCAGGCTGTCGAGATCGGTGCGGCCCACCAACATCGAGCGGTTCAGCCAACGTGCGATCTGGTTGAGGTTGCCGCCGATGCGCCCGATGGCCAGCACCAGCGCTGGATCGACGCGCGGCACCGGCTTGCGGCGGCGCGCCTCGTTCAGGCCAAGTGCCTCGTGCAGGAGCGTTGCCGCGGGCAGGCCAGCCGCCTCGGCCTTGGCGCGCAATTCGGCCTTCTCGGCGGCAGTGCAGCGGAAGACGAAGGTCTCCGTCAGCGGCTCCATTGCGCGGGCTTTTGCCGCGCCGGTGGGGTTCAAAGGGGAGGCTTGCCGCCCCTCGCAAGGTCCCGTGTCATCCGCGCCAGCGTATGACATGGGTCGCGTTGCTGTTTCCTCAGACCACATGGCGGTTCTCCCCTACGGCCGGGACAACACCCTGCGGAAGACGCTATGCGCACTGCATCTGACGCGGTGCAAGGGATGTGATGCGGGGTGCGTAGGACGCGGTGCATTCGACATCCTGCGCCTGACGGATAACATCCCGCGCCTGACGGATGACATCCCGCGCCTGACGGATGACATCCCGCAGAAGACGCAACTGCGCTTGCCATTCGGCGCTGCCAGCCGGGGCCGGCATAGGCCGTCCAACCGAACCGGACAGGAGGCTGGACGCGTCGTCGGGCGCGTCATGGAACAGCAGCAATTCCCACCAGCCCTTCCGTACCCCGTATTCCTTGGGCTTCCGTGAACCGGGTTTCGAAGACTTTTCCTTCCCGGCGGACGGAAACCGTCCGGAATCCCTTGACATCATAGGCTGGGGCCCTTACCGCATCCCCGATGGCCTCACTGACGGGAGTTGGGACGATGCGGTTCCGGAAGGACCCCGGCAGGCCCGGGCCGGTCGGGGCGCCGGCGGAATGTTCCGGCGCGGCCGCCGGTCCGGTGGACGGGCGCCGGTCCGGCCCTGGTGACCACCTCATGGCGGCGTCCGCGATGTTCCCGCCGAGTATCCGTCGCTCCCGCAGTCCGGCAGGGACAGCCGCAGGGACGCCATCGTCCGCGGGAACCTCCGGACGGCGTCCGGGACCGCGGCGGCGCCCTGCGACCCCCCCCCCATGCGCAGGCGCCCCGGCACGGCCGGCCCCAGGCAGCCGCCACCGGCGTCGGGACCCTGTCCGCGAGGCTGCGGCGCGGCAGGGTGCCGGGGACCGGCCGGTCTTCGGCGGCCACTGCCTGATCCCGGTCGACGGCACCGGCCATTCGGCCCGGAATCCGTCCACCGCCACCACTGCCGCGTCGCCAGCCGCAGTGACGGGTCGAAGGGCCATTCCCACGGCATGCCCGCCGCCGTGGTCCGCCATCCCGACCGCCGCGAGGTGTTCCCTCTGGCCCCGGAGCCGGTCGCCAGGACCGACGGGGACAGGAGAAACGACCGCCAGCGCAACGCCGCGGCACGTTCCGTCGACGACCTCCGGCGCGGGCATCGGCGCCTGAAGGCCATCGTCCTGCAGGACGGCCCCGCGTCCAACGGGCCCCACATCGCCCGCCTGCGGCGGCACGGCCTCCGCTCCGTCCCCGGGGGGAGACCCGGCGACCACGCGCTGCCGTTCGCCAGCCCCGACACCCGCACCGACACCCGCGCGGCCCGGTTCACCGACGCCGACGGCACCCTGCACGAACTGCGCCACCGGACGGCGCGCCGACCAGCGCCTCCCATCCCGACATCGGGGCCAGCGTCACCGGATACCGGGAGACGGTCACCAGGAGGAAATGCATCGCGAGGCGCCACCGCGGCCCGGACGACCCGACCCACCGGGGCGGGGGGAAACGGAAGGGGTTCCCCTGGGTCACCGACCTTCCCGTCGACGGCGACAGCCCCATGCCGGTCACGCCCGCCGCCCGCTCCCGCTGGCGCACCGGGAACGGGACCCCGGCACGCTGAAGAACCAGGGCCATCGCTCCGGGACCGGCTTCGGGCACGGAAAGCGGCGCCTGACCACCGTGCCCGCCATGACGGTGATGCCCGCCTTCCTCACGGCCCGGACCGGGGCCGCCTCCCGCAGGGCGTTCGCCGCCGCGCCGGGGCGAGGGGGCGGCTGAAGTACCTCCGGGAGGGAACCCGGCAATGCCTGCACGACCTGCCGGTCCCCGACCGGCGGACACTCCACCCCGCCCTGACCCACGGGCACGCGGCGGCGGCCCTGACCGTCGCCGGACCGTCCGGACCGTCGCCGCCGCGGGGCGGGGCGCCCGGGCGCGCCTGAACGCCCGACCGAACCGCCCCGGGGCAGACCCGCGACACATCCCCTCTTTCCGCCGGAACGCCGCCGGACGTTCCCGCACGCCCGGATTCCGCCCGAATCCGACGCCGACGCCCGCGCCACGCCGGAAACCGGACCGGAATCTCATTGGTGGGAATTTCTGATGGAACAGCGACGTTCTGTCCGGACTTCCCCGTTGGCACGGAAGCCGCCCCCAGACGGAGGAACCACGGGATGTGAGGCCATGAAGGGGATTCATGAGGAAAGGGCCTGGCCTGGCGGGTCTCATAAGAGCCCCTGCCATACCTTCCCCACCCCGGGCAAAAGAACAGTAGAGCCATGACTGCAGCGCCGGGATCTCACTTGCCTGAATGGGGGCGTGAACACAAAGCGCGCGCAATACGAAAGCGCATTGGACAGGCTTCAGGTGGATATGGCGTGGCGAGGAACTGAGGCGGCCAAGCGCGACAAGGACAATGCGCACTGGCAGACCGGACTTTGGGTTTGCAAAATACTGCGGTACTTGACGTTCGTATCGGGATTGACGGCAGGCGCACGGCCTGCGGCGACAGCCTCGTAACGGATTACTGGCTTGCAAGGCCCTCTTCCGGATCCGCGTCCTCGGTTTTCAGACCGAAGAAAGGGGCGTGAGCACGATGAAGAGAACCGACATGAACAACCTGAAGGACATCCTGCGGCAGCACCACGGCCTGAGCCTGTGGCGCGACGACGTAGCAGCCGCGATCAGGGGAGCGCGGGCGCGGTATCGAACGTTCTGCAATGGGC
This sequence comes from Paracoccaceae bacterium, assembly GCA_965203605.1. GTDB lineage: Bacteria > Pseudomonadota > Alphaproteobacteria > Rhodobacterales > Rhodobacteraceae > JAPOUP01. The sequence continues at coordinate 3,460,130 of OZ241902.1, forward strand.
GCAGGCGGCAGGCCTGTCCTGCCGACCACTGCCGAACGATCTCGACGAAGGAGCGCTCCGGGACCTTACAACAGTTCACACCTGTATTCCTGATTCGCCTATATGGCGGGGCATGCGGGTCGGTCTCCGCCATTCCGGTTGTCGAACGCCTGCCTGGCTCGCCGGGGCGCTCCGCGCTGGCGGGCGCAGCCGGCATGCCCTGTGCCGCGAGCCGGTCGGGCGCGCCGGCTGGCGCAACGCCCGCGGCGGGCCGGTCCTTCCGGCGGCGGAAAGGGCGGCACCGGCATCCCCGCCCACGCCGCGCCCGCGGGCCGGCGGCGGCCTGCCCGGAGACGCGGGTGGTCTCCGTGTGCGACCGCGGGGGACTGCCGGCGGATGTCGGGGAGGGCGGAGGGGGGACCTGCCTGTGGGAGTGCGCGGCGTCCCTGCCGGCCCCCGCGGCGGTGGACCTGACCATCCCGGCCTCCGGCGGACCGGGGGCGCCCCGAACGGCCGGGGATACGCGCGGCGGAGGTCGCGGTCCTGCCGCCGAGGCGCGGCCACGGCAGGGGGCCGGTCACGATGTTCGCCGTCTCCGCCACCGGGGTGGACATGGAGGAAGGCGGGGAGCCGCCGCACCGGCCGCTGACGGCCACCGAACAGCCGGCGGAGGGGGAGGCGGACTCCATGCGCACCCTCACCGTCCCGGGGTGGCGGCGCGGGAGGCGGGCCACCGGGACATGGTTCCGGACCCTGAGGTCCGGCACCCGCATCAGGGACCGCAGGCCGGACACCGCCGTCGGCCGCCGACCGACGCGCCGGGCGGGCGGAGACGGGAATGGAATCACGCATACAGGTGTGGGATGTTGTAAGCTCCGGGACCGGCGCCACCCGCAGTGGGCGGATGTAACGGCGGGAACGTGCGATCCGGTCGGAAGACGACCATCACGGAGTGCAGGGTGTCGCCTAGACGGAGGCACCCCTTCCGGATGGAGGCGCTGCCCTGCCCGAAAACACGGATACGCCCCTACTGACGGGACCTGAACCGTCCCGGGCTTGGATCATTTGGCACCGGGACTCCCACCTTGCGGAATGACGTCTGCGGACATAGGATAGATTTTACAGACGGAGATAAAGACCTTGGCTGGTATGACGGAACCTGCTCGGCACGGCTTCACGCCAGAGCAGATGGACTGAATCGAGAGGCGAATCGAAGCCCGGCCGAACCGCTCCGGGGGTTACCCCAGCGGCCAAATATCCATGCTCAAGTGGGCGATCGGCGGCTTTTTCGTGCTGGGGATTGCGACCGCAGGCTACCTTTCCACGCAGATCCAATCCGTCGAGACCGGGCTGCTTGGAAACCGGTTTCCGAGACGATGGGGCAGACGGCGGTTGGCGACCTCATGTGAAATATCGACTTAAGCTGGTCAGAATAAGATGGGTCCAAGCGCAGAGCAGGAAGATATCCGTTTGATCCCGGGGCCTGTAAACTGAATCCCCGGTCCCCCTCAAGACAATCACGCCCCTTCCGCCAGCATGTCCATCATCCTCTCCCGCATAACAAATTTCTGTGGCTTTCCTGTGATTGTCATTGGTAGTTCATCAACCACCCGGATATGCTTTGGAATCTTGAAATGGGCGATCTGCCCCCTCAACGCCTCCTGCAGTTCTTCCCCTGAAACCTCCATTCCGGTTTTCGTGATCACCCACGCGCAAACCTCCTCGCCAAGTCGCTCATCCGGAATGCCGAAGACCTGTGCGTCGCTCACTTTGGGATGGCTGATCACATATTCCTCCACCTCGCGCGGGTAGATGTTCTCACCACCTCGAATGATCATGTCTTTCACTCGACCGACGATCGAACAGAATCCCTCTTCATCAATAAAAGCGAGATCGCCTGAGTGCATCCAACCATCCACAATGCTCTCCGCTGTCTTCTCATCATCTTGCCAGTACCCTTTCATGACGGAATAGCCACGCGTACAGAGTTCGCCATGAGTGCCGACTGGAACGATCCGACTCTCATCATCGATGATCTTGACTTCAAGATGGGGATGGACACGCCCGACAGTTTCACATCTCCTGTCCGTGGGATCGTCAACGAAACTCTGGAAGGACACCGGCGACGTTTCCGTCATCCCGTAGGCGATCGTGACCTCATTCATGTTCATTTTCGAGTTGACGCGTTGCATGACGTCAACAGGGCAAGGGGCACCTGCCATGATGCCGGTTCGCAGGCTGGATAGGTCACGCGGGGTTCTTTCAAGAGCCTCCAGCATAGCGAGAAACATTGTCGGGACACCGTAGACAGCCGTGCAACGCTCCTTGGCCAGAGCATCAAGTGTCTGATTTGCGTCAAAACCTTCACCTGGAAAGACCACTGAGGCTCCTTTGCTGACCGCGCCCAGAACACCCATAACCATGCCGAAGCAATGATAGAGTGGAACAGGGATGGCCAATCTGTCGGACTCGCTCAGATTGATCCGGTCGGTGACAAAACGGGCGTTGTTGACGATATTGTAGTGCGTGAGTGTCGCCCCTTTCGGACTGCCGGTCGTTCCGGAAGTGAACTGTATGTTGATCGCATCGTCTGGGCTAAGGGTCCTTTCGATCTCCGGCAGTCTGAGTTGCTGCGCCGGACCGCCAAGCCTGCGAAGCTGTTCGAACGAATACATACCAGCCTCGGGTTCCTCTTCCATGATCACGACGCTGCGCAGTTGCGGAACCTTGACCGACCGCAACCGTCCCGGTTCGCAGTCCTCAAGCTCAGGGGCGAGATTTCGAATCATGGCTGAATAGTCAGACGTCCTGAACGACTTCGCCGCAATGAGCGCCTTGCACCCAACCTTGTTCAATGCGTATTCCAGTTCGCCCAGACGATAGGCCGGGTTGATGTTCACCAGCAGGACGCCCACTCGCGCACTGGCAAACTGGGTCAGAATCCATTCCACCCGATTTGGCGACCAGATGCCCAAGCGATCGCCTTTGTCGAGGCCCAGTGCCAGAAGCCCGGAAGCGAGTTCATCCACGGCCCGGTCAAGATCATAATAGCTCATCCTGATGCCTTGCTCACAGAACACGGCGCAATCGTGCGGACCAAAGCGAGAGACAGCTTCGCTCAAGAGTTGTGAGATGGTGATGTAGGAAAGGGACGGCCGTGACAGGCCTCTAACATAGGATCGACCATCTTCCGGTGCAGTCGTCTCAGCGTGTGCGACAGCCTTTGTGTCCCAATCGGAAATCCGGCTCGCCAGACTTTCATCGAGGATTGACATGTCGGTACCCCTGTTCACATCGTCCGCCAATCGTCGGCCTGCTCGAAGGCATGCGCAGCCTGATAGATCTTCATCTCCCCGAATCTCTCGCCGACAAGCATCATACCTATGGGCAGGCCTTCGCATAGGCCACATGGAACACTCATTGCCGGCAAACCTCCATTGAATGGCGCTGTGTTGCCGATCATTTCAAACGCACGCTGGACATACAGGCTGATGGAGCAGTCCGCAGGTGGGATTTGCCGGGGTTTCATGGGCACCGTTGGCATAAGCAATAGGTCATATCGCTCAAGCACGCCCGAGTAGATCCGGTTGACCTTGCGCATCAGGTTCTGTGCCTTGCCGTAGAAGCGGCCACGGTATTGCTCCTGGAAGAACTCACCAAGAAACATGCAGACCTTGAGCGAATGGGTCAGTTCATCAGCTCTGTTGCGCCATTGGGCCATGTGATCCATCATCGAGGGCAGAAAGAGTCCTCTGTAGTTCGTGCCGCCTGAGTTTCCGTGCATCATGTGATCCTGTAAACCCTCGACGGTGATTGCTGTCCAGCAGTCAACCGCCAGATGGTGTTCCGGTATCGAGACCTCATCCACATGCGCACCAAGGTCTCGGAAGCGTTCTGCGGCGGCGAGCACCTTTTGGTTGACGTCCGCTTCGCTCTCGGGTCGGTGAAACCCTTCACTGAGCATCGCGATTCGGAGCCCCTGCGCTCCACGTCCCAATGCCTCGGTATAGCGGGATGTTTGCGGACAGTATTGGCGTGGATCAAGACCATCCTCGCCAGCGAGGACTTCGAGGAGCAAGGCATTGTCGGCAACGGTGTTTGTCACCGGCCCCACATGGTCGATTGTCTGCTCTATAGGCATGATACCGGTGTAGGGTATGAGCCCATGTGTGGGCTTCATCCCATATACGCCGCAATTTGAGGATGGGATACGGATCGAACCCCCCTGATCTCCGGCGATGGCCATATCCACTTCCCCAGCGGCAACCAGCGCCGCCGACCCTCCCGACGAACCGCCCGCCATGAAGCCGCGCTTCCAAGGATTGTGAATCGGGCCCTTTGCTCCGGTATGTGAGCCGCCCGAAAGGCAGAAGTTCTCGCAATGCGCCTTTCCGGCGATGACCGCACCGGCGTCGAGCATCCGTGTGACTATCGTTGCGTCGATTTCCGGCGTGTAGCCTTCCATAACCGACGATCCGTTCATCATCGGGACGCCAGCCAAGCAGATCGTATCCTTGAGCGCAATCCGCCTGTCCTTAAGCGGACCGCCCGGAGCACCTCTGATATTGGTCTTGACATACCACGCGTTAAGTGGGTTCTCCGAAAGATCGGGGAAATAGCCAGGGGAGCGGGGATAGCGCACCACCGGAAGGTTGTCCGGTGTCGAATCCAGCCGATCATACGCTTGGATATAGGGTTCCATGATTTCAGAATATTCGCGCAGTTCCTCGTCAGCCAGGCTCATGCCGAACCTGCCGGCCATATCGCGCATCTGCGAAATTGTCGGACGCTTTACGGTCATGTGGGTCACCGAATTAGGGACAGCCGGTTGATCCGGCGGCGTAGTCGAAGGATTGGGTCGCATTTGCGGACCCGGCGACGGCATCTGGTTCTGACTGTTGGAGCTTCGGGCTGAACGGACAGCCCCGAACCCAAGATACTGATCAACTTTGGCCTGATCAGATAGATCTGACTTCTTCAGTTCTCCGGTTATCCGTCCCCGTTCAAGGACAATAACCCGATCCGATAGATCGGAAATGAAATCGAATTTCTGCTCGACCAGCAGGATGGAAATGCCCCGGCTTTCGCGAAGGTCGAGAAGCGTTTTCCCCATCTCTTGGATGATCGAGGGCTGGATGCCCTCGGTTGGCTCGTCCAGAAGCAGGAGGTCCGGATCGCCCATGAGGCATCTTGCAAGGGCCAGCAGCTGCTGTTCACCGCCCGATAGGGCCTCTCCTGCCCGATCGGAAAGGGCGCGAAGGCGAGGGAAGTCCAACAGGACGGCTTCCAACGCATCACCTTCGGAAGCGCCGGTATATTCGTGCCAGGCAAAGCGCAGATTGTCATGAACCGTCAATTGAGGGAATATGCCCCTTCCCTGAGGAACATATCCGATTCCAAGCCCGGCGCGTTCATGGGGTGACATTCGTGTGATGTCTTCGGAGCGAAACCTGATGGTACCACTCCCGGCGGGCAAGAGACCCATGATGGTCTTCAGAAGCGTGGTCTTGCCCATGCCGTTATGACCGAGAATGCCGACCACTTCATTCCGGGCGACCGCGAAGTCGATTCCATGCAGGATCGGCACCCTGCCATATCCACCTGCAAGACCCATGATCTCCAACACATCTGTCGCGCCCCTGTTCATCTCAGACCCTCTTTCCGAGATAGACGTCGCGTACCATGGGATGGGACATCACGCGGTCCACATGGTCTTCCATCAACACCATCCCCTTATGAAAGACGGTCACCGTCTCGGCGATCGAACGAATGAACTGCATGTCATGCTCAACGATGATGAGCGAGGCCTTCTGGTTCAGCTGGTGGATGATGCCGGTCATCCTCTCAACGTCATCGGCGCTCAGGCCAGCTGCGGGCTCATCAAGCAGAATGAGCCAGGGGTCACCGGCGGCCACCACTCCGAGTTCCACGCGCTGCCTCGCGCCATGGTCCAGCCGTCCAGGAGAATCTCTCGCAATGGTCCCCAAGGCCAGGAGATCAATGATCTCCTGTGCCCTGAAATTGGCCTCCAACGGGTCATGAAACCGTCGCGCAGCAAGCCAGATGTTCTCGTGAACGCTGAGGGAATCCATGACATTGGGTGTTTGGGTCTTGATCCCAACCCCAAGGGAAGCGATCTGATGCGGCATCAATCCGGTTGTCTCGACACCGCGCATATAGACCTCGCCCTCGGTAGGGGAGAGCAGGCCGGCGATACAATTGAAAAAAGTGGACTTTCCTGCGCCGTTCGGACCGATCAGGCACCGAAGCTCAAGATCACGAAGCCTGAAATCCACCTGGTTCACCGCCAAGACGCCGCCAAAGCGCATGGTAAGACCCTGGGTCTCGAGAACGGTCTCAGCCATTCAGCAGCTGGTCCCGGTGCTGTAACCCACGCCGCCGTTGGCTGCGTCTGGACAGTCGTTGCGCGAAGCTGGCGTTCCAGAACCCCGAGACTGTCGGAACGATGCCTTTTGGCAGAAACAGTACAAAGAGAACCAGGATAAGACCCGTGATGAGGTAATTGTCGATCATGGCTTGTTGCCCAAGCAGGAACTTCAGGTAGGACAGCCCCGCCGCGCCAAGTACCGGCCCAAGTCGTGTCCCAAGTCCTCCTACAATGCACCAGATTATGATTTCCGCCGATTGGCCCAAGGAGAAAAGGCTGGGTGTGACGATCTCTGCCCAGTTGGCGAAGAGACCGCCTGCCAGTCCGGCAATGGCGGCTCCAATGGTGAACATCACTGTCTTCCGCGCCCGCACGTCGTAGCCCATCAGGTACATGCGGGTTTCGTTTTCCCGAATACCCAGGGCGATGCGTCCGAAACTGGACCGGAGCAGGGCCGTCACAGACATATAGACGAGACCGAGCAGTATGGCGCAGACGTAGAAATAGCTGTCCCCCCAGATATAGGCATCCGGAATGCCTGGCACATTCATGGTTGGGAAACCGGGAATGCCGTTGAACCCGCCTATGCGGGCGTTTCCGATCACATATTGAGGACCGGCTGTCGAATTGATGACCTTGAACAGGATGAGGGTGACAACCAGGGTGATGACGCCGAGATAGACATCGCCGAGGCGCCCATAGAACATCATCGCGCCAAGAAGCATGGCGAAGACGGCAGGAACCAGCACGGACAGGAACATAGGAAAGGTGCTTTCACCAATGTTGATCGCAAAGATCGCATAGGCATACGCACCCAAGCCAAAGAACGCTGCCTGGCCAAAGCAGAGAATGCCACAGAAGCCCCAGATGAGGCCAAGACTGAGGCCCAACATGCCATATATCGCCAAGACAGTGAGCGTGTAGGTGCTGACGATCAGGGGCAGCAACCAGATCAGGAGTCCCGTTACGAGGACAGTTGCAACGACGTCCCTTTTCATACCCTCAGGCATCAGAGCCTGCCCTTGAAGAACGTGCCAGTGACGCCCTGCGGCAAGAGCCTGAGCAGAACGACCGCCGCAACAAGCAGTGCGACTTCGCCGATGACAGGTGAGATGACGAAAGTGAACGTCTGGTTCACCACACCGAAGAGGCTCGCGCTTGAGAACAGACCGGCGACAAGGGAGGGACCACCCGCGATAACGGTTATGAATGCCTTCGCGATGTAGGCACCGCCTGATGTGGGAACGAGCCCAACCAGAGGCGCAAGGACGGCACCAGCCAGTCCGGACAGCGCGGATCCACAAAAGAATGTTGCCATGTAGATGCGGTCCGGGCTGTATCCCAATGCCGCCGCCATATCCGGTCTTTGCATCGTACCGCGGGCGACAAGACCGATGCGTGTGCCTTTCAAGACCGTCAGCAACACGACAAGCAGCAATCCCGCGACCAGGATGATGAAGAAATTGTAGCCGTTGACCTGGTAGTCGCCGATGGTGAAGCCGGAGAGCGGCGTTGAGATACCGGTCGTCGTGTTTCCGAAGATCATTGTGGCGAGCCCAATGAAGAAAAGGCTCAGCCCCCAAGTCGCCAGCATGGTGTCGACCAGACGTCCGTAGAGATGGCGGATCACCAGGCGTTCAACCACTAGTCCGATCAGGCCGACAACGATCGGTGCGATCAGCAACATGGCAACGAAAGTGTTCACGCCCAGGTCTACGGCGGTGATCGTCGCGTATCCGCCCATCATCATGAACTCACCATGTGCAAGGTTGATAACCTTGATCATGCCGAAGACGATGGCCAGTCCAGCACTGATAAGGATCAGCGAAGCGATCCCGTAGAGCACTTCGACAATGACGACGGCGTAAAGGTCCATTGGCATGGGATCCGCTGGAGGAATGTGTTGCCTGTCGCGGGGCGGTAACCACCGCCCGGCCTGATCCGCGTGAAAGTTCAGATCTGGATTTCGTATTGGGTATTGTCATCAGGATTTGCCTGCAGGTCGCAGACCGCCTGCGTGTCGATCGGCTGGCGCTGCGGCAACGTTTCCATCACGCGCATACCCTGATCCTCGATCTCCATGATGTGCACATCAAGAACCGCGTGGTGCGTCTTCGGATCGACCGTCACCTTGCCTGCGGGACCTTCGATCGCCAGGCCGGTTTCCAGCGCTGTGATCACGGCCTCACGGTTCAGCGAACCTGCCTGGCGAACGGCCTCTGCCCAGGTCATGACACCTTGGTAGTTCGATACGGCGATCTCGTGGATCAGGCTGCTGTCACCGTATGCCGTCGACCATCTTTCCTTGAATGCGTTGTTCGCAGGTGTGTCGAGTTCCTGGCTATAGTTGTAGGCGACCATGATGCCGTTGCCCTCCTCCGGAGTCAGCACCTTGTGTTCGTTGCCGACTCCCATGGTCGTGGAAGCCAGCGGAATGCGGTCTTTCATGCCCGCCGCCGCCCATTGTCGGAAGAAAGACAGATGTGCACCACCGACGAGCGGTGCGATCACCAGATCGGGGCCAACGGACTGGATTTTGGCGATCGTGGATCCAAAGTCGCTTACATCCAGCGGGAAGAAGTCGACGCCCGCGGTCTCACCGCCATTGTCAGCCACGAACTTCTGTATCCAGCGGGCCGTAATCTGGCCGTAGTTGTAGTCCGCAGCCAGAATGTAGACCGACTTCCCGGACTTGCCCATCGCATAGGGCACAAGTGCCTCGACCTGCTGGGCAGGGGTGACTCCGTTGATGAAGATGTTTCCATCGCAGACTCCGCCCTCATAAAGAACGTTATAGAAGTACAGCGTTTGGGTTTTGCGCATGGTCTGGCGGATCGCTTCGCGCGAGGCCGAGAGGATGCCGCCGTGCACAACATCCACCTGATCCTGTCTGGTCAGCCGCTGCGCGTACTGCGAGTAGAGCGCCATATCGGACTGGGTATCGTACGCGACAATCTCTACCGGCCTGCCAAGCAGGCCACCGGCCGCATTGATCTCATTCACGGCAAGACGCATGGCCATGTCCATCGGCGTGCCGTACGCATCGAAGATGCCCGACGTGTCCAGTATCGAGCCCAGTTTGATGCTGTCGGCGGCCATTGTCAGGCGGGGCAGCATTGACATGCCCGCAAGCGCACCCGCGCCAGCCAGGATTCTGCGACGATTCAATGACATTTCCGATCCTCCCTGATGTCATCCAGTTCAATGTGCTTCACGGTTCTGACTTCTGTCCGTCGTTCTCGGACCTGCCCTTGATGCGGTTTGCGTAGTCCGCAGTGCGCCCGGCGAGGTTGGAGTCGAAATCCAGCCCGATTTCCTCGCCCATTCGCTTCATTGCGGGAAGGCGTACAGCCATGCCGAGGATCTGGTCCATGGCAGCGCCAAACGCCCCTTCCACGCCGTCGCCACCTGCGCTCATCCCGCCAGGGCCCGAAATCTGGTTGATCCTGATGGAATCGATTTTCTCCACCGGCTTCATCATCTGGGCCATGATTTCGGGTAATCGATCCAGTCTGCGCTCCTGAAGGCGCATATTGATCACCGCTTCGCCAAGCGTGTTTTCCGCCTTGTTCAGGGCCATGCGTCCGGTGGCTTCCGCTTCCATCCGCACACGTTCGGCTTCGCCTTCTTCCGTCCTTGCCGCCGCATTGGCCCGCGCCTTCTCAAGGAGCGTTTCGACGTCGCGTTTGACCCTGGCGCCTTCGAGTTCGAGGTCCTTTTCCTGCTTCAGGCCCGCGATCTCGCGCTCGCGTTCGGCGATGGCGCGCTCCTTACGTGCCTGAACGCTTTCGGCGGCCAGGATGACCCTTGCCCTTGCCTCCTCTTCCGCGACACGGGCCTCAGCTTCTTCCGTGCGTTTTCTGGCGATCTGGATATCGTTTGCGATCTTGTCCTCCTCAAGCGCCAGAATGGCGGCCATCTCCGCCCTTCGCAGCGCTTCGTCGCTCTCGACCTTCTTGGCCTTCGTGCGTCTTTCATTCTCGATCCGGGTGGTTTCGCTCGCGAGCGCAGCGTCGTTGCGGGCGCGGTCTTCGCGCGATTTCGCGTCCGCTTCGAGCTTGGCCAGATGTTCCTGCTGCGCGATCTCCGCCTCCCGTTCCTCGCGCTGCAGTTCGAGTTGTCTCTGATGCTGAGCCAACCGACTTTCACTGACGGCAACTTCCGCCTGGGTTTCAATTCGAACGCGCTCCCTGCGCTGGTCCGCGACGAGCGCAGCCAGACGCCGCATGCCCTGGGCGTTGAATGCGTTGTTCTCGTTCCATTGGCTGAGGTCGCTCTGATCCACCGCGACCAGAGACGCCGAAACGAGCGTCAGCCCGAGTTTGGATATCTGGGATTCGACGGTCGTGGCCACATCGTTCGAAAACGCGGAACGGTCAAGATGAATGTCGTCCAGCGTCCGGACCGCAGCTGCCCTCTGGATGGCATCGACTGTCGAGCCCATCAGGACATCGCCGACCGTCTCCCCGCCCCTGGCGATCCGGGATCCGAGCGTCTGGGCGGCTATGGAAATACCTTCCGGTGCAGGGGCAACGCGAAGTTCGAACTCGAACTCAATGTCAGCGCGCATCTGGTCGCGTGTCAGCACCGCGTCCTTTCCATGACGGCTGACCCGGAGCGTAAGCACACCCATGTGCACTTTCTGGACCTGATGCAGGATCGGCAGGGACAGACACCCACCGTCGGTTACGACTCGGCAACCGCCAAAGCCGGTTCTGACCAGTGCGGTGTCCAGAGAGGCTTTTGCGTAGTAGCGCTGAAGGAACCAGACCGTGATCAGCGCCAGGATCGAAGTTGGCAGAAGCAGGACAAGCCAGCCCAAGGCAAATCTCCCTGTGTCTTGAAGACTTCAGACCCGAAAGTCCGCGGTCCTTGTGTCTGCCGAAGGGTAGGTATATTTATTTTCCAGTTCAAGTATTTTGTTGAAAGGGAAACGGATTTATATTAACATATTGTTTTACAATTGTTTTATGACTTCAAATCGCAAACCATCCGCCCGAGCGAGATAGATCGGTGCCCGTGAGTGTGCACCCGAAGCAAGACGTTTGCGCCCACTTCTGTGAATCACAGGCGGAGCGTCTGAAAGGCAGTGGTCGCGCCAGATGTTCGCATGTTCGTGCATCAGCCCAGCCAGGAAATGCACTCCTTCATAAGTTGACTGACCGAGTGCGTTCAGCATGGGGGCCTGTTCTCCATGAACCCTATAGTATTGCTCCTTGAAGGCTGCGTTCGCCTCCGTGGAGAGGGATCCGAAATACGACGACGCGACGAACATGCGCTGGCTGTTCCTTGCACCGCTCCCAAGAAGCCCATTTTCCTCGATCGCGCAGGACAGGCGCACCATGCGATTGTGGAGCCTCGCCTGACCGAACGCCCGGTTGAAGGCCACCGCGTCCTGCCCGACAAGCGAGATCAGCACCGCCTCCGCGCCGGATCCTGCAATCTCCTCGATGATACGAGGCATTCCGCTCAGGCCGAAGGGCAGGTACCTTTCATAGGCCAGACTCACTGCCATTTCGCGCAGTTTCGTCTTTGCGTAGTGGTGCGAAGTCCTCGGCCAGACGTAATCGTTGCCGATCAGGGCCCAGCTGCGTGGTCGGTATTCCGTCTGTATGCACTCCATGGACGGACCGAGTTGTTCTTCCGGCACCTCCCCGATGGCGAAGAGCCCGTCCGTTCTTTCACCACCTTCGTAGAGCGGCGTGTAGACATAGGGGATGCGCTGGCGGACGACCTTGCTGAGGCGCTGACGTATGGCGCTTATACCAAACCAAATTAATAATGTGCCCAGAACAAAGACTGAACATCATGCTGTGTGACACGGCAATATTCTGCGTGTGACCGGTGGCGCCGTCCTGTATCCTGTGCCTTGGAAACATGCATAAGGAGAGAACGGCATGCCTGCGAAAGTCATGGTGTCGCGCACCGACCACACACCCGAACAACTACGCGAACTGGCCCGGAAACACAGGTTCCGCGACTGCCGCCGCCGGATGCGCGCGATCGCGCTGGTCATCGAGGGCAGGCTATCGCGGACCGAGGTGGCCTCCGCCGCCGGCGTGGGCGTCCGGACGCTCCGCGACTGGGTTGTCCGTTACAACGCCGACGGCCCCGGCGGCCTGCGGGACGCCGCCCGGCCGGGGGCGCCGCCGAAGCTGGACGGCGGACAGGCGGAGGAGGTCGTGTCGTGGCTGGATGGGGGGCCGGACCCCGACGCGGGCGGGCCCTCCCGCTGGACCGTCGCCGACGTCCGGAGGCGGATCGCGGGCAGCTTCGGGGTGGCGTACACGCTGGAGGGCGCGCGCCAGCTGGTGCGGAGGCTGGGCTTCCGGCACATGTCCCCGCGGCCCGTCCACCCGAGGGCGGACCCCGCCGCCCGGGAGGGATTCCGCAGGGATTCCGTCCGGTTGGCGCGGGAGGCGGTGCCCGACGGGGTGGCCCCGGAGGATGTGCTCGTCTACTTCCAGGACGAGGCGCGGGTGGGACAGAAGGGCATGCTGTCGAGGGTCTGGGCGCGGAAAGGGACGCGCCCGCGCGTCGTGCGGGACCACCGGTACGGATACGTGTACCTGTTCTCCGCCGCCTGTCCCGCCACCGGCGACGCGGTCGGGCATGTCTGCGACAGGGCCAACACCGGGGAGATGAACCGGCACCTCCGGGAGATCGGGGAGCGGGTCCCCGCCGGAAAGCACGCCCTGGTGGTCCCCGGCGGCGCGGGCTGGCACCGGTCGAAAGACCTGGGGATACCGGACAGCGTCTCCCTGCTCCGGCTGCCGCCCTACAGCCCGGAACTGAACCCGGTGGAGACGGTGTTCTCCGTCCTGAAGCACCGGCATTTCGCCAACCGGGTGTTCGAAAGCGCGGAGCACGTCAGGGAGGTGGTCGAGCGCGTCTGGGACGCCTTCATCGGCCGGAAGGGCGAGATCACGCGGATCACCACGAGGGAATGGGCGGTGCCGTGAGATCAGGGGCGCCTATCGGCAATGATTTATTTGGTTTGGTATTATATGCATACCAACGATCGCATCGATGGATTCCGTTTCGATCAGATCGTTGACGGTTTCCTCGATCGGGATGTCTGCCTCCATGGCCGCATCGATCATGATGAGCTGGACCTTCAGCCCAGCTATGCCAACGGAACGGTTCAACTCTTCCACGGCGACCTGTGCGCTTGAAATGCAGGAAGGTGCCCAGAGTCCGGCCGCGCCGCAGAGGGGGATGAGAAGAGCGATACGATACGTGCTTCCGCTGTGCAGGGCAGGGTCGTCGCGCAGCTCCTCAAGTTCGGTCGGAACATTCAGCAGTATGTCCATCGCATGAGCCATTCCTGATGAATCGGGAATGGCGACATACCAATTGAATTCACTTTCCAGGTCAACTAATTTCGCTTCGACAATCGCGGTGAATCCCATGGAACCGAACACAAATCCAATTCGGAACTACCTTTCATACGCACTGGCTGCGGCACATAGGAAGGTCACTCTGTCCCTCAACACGCGTCTGAAGAAGCACGGCATGCAGATCGAGGCATGGCGGATTCTGGAAACTCTCGAGACCGGCCAGCGCCTGACAATGGGCCAACTTGCGGACGTGGTGTTGATGAATCCACCGACGTTGACCAAGCTGGTTGACCGGATGGTCTCAGACGGGCTTGTGCATCGTCAGTTTGCCCGGCATGACCATCGTCAGATCAATGTGCTTGCCACCGCATTGGGCCGGAAGCGGATGCTGCAGATCAGGCAGGAGGTTGAAGGGCAGGATGCGGCGCTTCTACAGACCCTTGGCAATCCGGCGACCGAAGAATTGATCCAATTGCTGAAAGGAATCACGCAAACCACCAAACACCTGCCTCCCGAGAACGGCGCGGACCACCAGACCTGAGAACAGGTCGGCTCGCCAGAACAGACTTGCCCTGCGCCATATATGACTTTGGGAGAACTCCGCCATGACTGCCGCTCGGCAGCCGCGAGCGTCACCAGAGTTTCTGCCGGGGATTCGGCCGATTCCTCTCGAACTGCGTGATGGATATGCATGTGTGCCGCTCGACCAGCTTGCATTAGGCTGGCTCGTGAACCAGTCCGCTGTCTCCGAACGTATCCGCCGCATCTGAATCCGCATGGCGGCCTGATTCACATAGAACCGAACCGGAAGTTGGCATTGCGGGGTCGATAGGCGGGAGTGAGACCTTCTCCTCGAAGCTCCTTCTGGAAGTGAATCGTGGTCACGAAAGTTGGAAACCTGTCAAAGAACCTTGACCGGAGCTTCAACGACGACCGCAACCGGGTCCGCACCAGCGACGTCCCAGAGAACTCGGCCCTCTCGCGGCACCTCCCAATCAGTCTCTTCAGAGTGTCGGTCCCCGCGCCTGACTTACCGACATCCTGCTGCGCATCACCACTCACCAGGCTGGCCAATGGCATTTTCCTCTAGCCCAAATTCAGTTTCCTTCGCTGCCAAACCGCGTTCTGCGCAGGTCATCCGGTCCGCGGCGTCAGTTTTGTCATGTATGAGATAAACGGACACAAAAATTCAGACGATTCATGATGAATTCCCAAATTCGGCTAAACTGGCGATGAACAGATAGCTGTCAATTTGCAACACCTATTCGAGATATTTGACAAAACGGAACCATCATTCATCCATCATATTGATATTTGTAGGTCTGCTGTCAATATATTCCCTTAATCGTCGCAAAAATGACATATCGTCCGCTAATGGCACAATACAGGTACAGCGAAGTGCCGATCTCCCGCGGTAAGGGTAGAAGCGCGGTCAAATATGCCGCCTACTGCCATGCGACAAAGATGACTTCGATAGTTGAGGGCCCTAGCGGGAATCACATCGAGAAAGCCGGTCAACTCATGCACTCGGAAATCGCTCTGCCGGAGCACCTACCCGGCTGGGCGGCAGAGTCCTTCGGCGAACCTGCATTCCTCATGGCACTTGAATCGACGCGTCAACACCACGATGGGGACGCTGCCATCAAGGCCGCCTGGGCGACATGTTCCCAACGACTATGGAACAGCGTCGAGTTGGCTGAGCGGAAACTCCACCCCCGCTTCTCAGTAGCGAGGTATGCGCTTTCGGTGATCATCTCCAACCCGATCGAGCTCCCGCTGGACCATCAGATCGACCTGGTGCGGGGCTTTGTCGATTCTGCCTACGTTCAGCATGGCATGTGCGTTGACTGGGTGATTCACGACACGAATGAAGGCCATCCCCATGTCCATGTCCTATTCACGACGCGCTGCCTTGATGTGGACGGTTGGGGCAGGAAGATGCACTCATGGGCAGACTGGAATGTCGTACTCGAACGCCGGGGGCTTTGGGCGCAGCATGCGAACGTCAGTCTCGGTGCGCTGCGCATGGAGGACTGGATCGATCACCGGAATTACGGAGCCCGCGGGCTGAAATTGATTCCAGACACCGCTAGCCCGCACCTCGTGGTGGATGATGAGGGAGAAGGGCCTGGGGCTCAAGGTTATGAAAAAGCCATCAAGGCCAAGAAGCGCAACCAGGCCTATCTGAAGAGAAACCCTGAGCACTTCGTGGACATCCTGCAGGCCTCGAAACACTCCTTTACCGAGATCGACCTACGCGCACAGGTGAAGAAGCGGATGGAGGTGTCCGTGACGACAGCTGGTCTGGAAGAGATATGCGTCACGACCGACGAACTCAGGGCGCTGGGCGATCAGGCAATGAAGTCAAACGACCTGATTCGGGTGGAGCCGGACACACCGGATGGAGCCCATCGCCTAACGACGCGGACCAGACTCACGGCAAATGACAGGCTGGAACAGATGGCGCGCCGCCTGGCCGAGCGGCATCTCGCGGCAGACCATCCCGCTCTATCGACGGATACAGTGAGTTCAATCGGGCTGAGTCCAAGTCAAAGGGTGGCGACGGAAGCGATGGTCGCGTCAGATTCCATCACGCTTGCTCAAAGCCGGCCTGGATCTGTATTGGACACCGTTCTGGAGCGAGCAGCCGAAATCTGGCGTTCCCGGGGCTTCGACGTTTGCGGAACCGCCTTCCGCAGCGATTCCAGACTGGCCCTGGAAAACCTAAACGGAATTCGTGTCAGACCGCTGTCCAGATGGGATTTCCTGTGGTCGCGCGGCATAGACACCCCAACCGAACAGACAGTCTTCATTCTGACGGATGCAGGCATGGTCGACGTTCCCTACTGGAGCCGAATTCTGAACCAGGTTTCGGAATCCGGTGGCAAGGTCATCGCCGCCCGGGATCCAAATCGTCCGCTTCCGGGCGTCGGAAGTTCGGGCTGGTATTCGGTCGAGGCTGGTGTCGGGCATTCGGTTGGCATCGGAAAAGTCGTTTGGCAGCGGCATGTCGGAGACCGGATGGCGACAGGCGCACTGGAACGTGGTGGCAGTGGAGCGAGAGGTGCCATCGAACACTATATGCGCAATGGTGCGATTCGGCTTTGCGGACAGTCGGAGGATCCGTTCTCAACTCTGGCCAAGGCGTATTTCGACGCAGGAAGTCACGGCGAGAGCAGGATTGGACTCGTATATTCCCCTCGAGACGAGCGCGCGTTGAATCGAGCCATCCGGGAAGAGGCTCTGCAAAGGGGCGTGGTTGAGAGAGCAGCGGCTCAATACTACGGAGTGGCCAGTAACATGGACCGATCGGGACGGACTCCACAGATTGCGGAGGTGCCGCTCGAATTCGGGCCAGGAGACCGGATAAGGCTGACACAGCGGCATCCTGAACTGGGACTCCCAAGATTTGCACTTGGCATGGTGACAGCAGCTCGTAAGGACGCGGTCGATGTCAGGATGGACGGAAGCAGCGGAATTCTGACACTCGACCTCTCGATGTTCCGGCACATCGACTATGGTTACGCGGTGGCGCTCGCTGACGCTGAACCCGTCAATGCGGATCATGCGTTTGTTCTCCCTCACGGATCAATGCATCGGCACGCGGTGCATGTGGCGCTAACCAGGCATCGGGAAACCGTAACCGTGTTCGGGCGACCCGGGCATGTCGAGTCCGTGGCTGATCTAATCCATCTGGCGCAAACTCCGGGCCACGCCGGAATTTCCCATCGGGACATTCCCGACAGTCCGCGAGAGGCTCCGTTACGGTCCTTGGCGCGACTGTCAGGAACGGGACAACCACCCGTAAGGCGGACGGCTCATGATATTGGTCCTCTCATTGACCACTTTACCCGTGAAGCCTTTGGCACAGGCATAAGTGCTTTATCGGATGGAGCGCTCATCGATGTCGCCAGTCGATTTGCGGAGCGCATGGACTCGTCCTGGAATGCCGGTGATCCGGTGCTGTCCGGCAGGCTTTCCCGCTACGCGAGGGATCCGACGTTGGCCGTCGAAGATCTTCTACAGGATCAGGCCATCGTCCGAGCGGACGAAATAGCGGAACGAATCGCCCGGGAAGTGGTGGAGCCCGAGACATTCCTGCGGCGTTTCATGAGCGCAATGGCGCATCCGGACCTCGTGCGTGTTCCGGACCCTCGTCAAGCAGGAAAGGCATCCGTCTTCTCGACGCGAAGCGCATTGGGCCTACGGGCGAGTGCCTTGGTCGAGACACTGGAACTGGCGGAATCGGCTGTATCCGAAACCGCACGGGAGCCATCTGGGGCGAGTGGACATCTGATTGACCAGACAATGGCTTCCGTATTTCCGGAAGCGGATGAGGCGCGGAATACCGGAGAGAACCCGGTTTCGATACGGTACGGACTTTCGGCCAAGCGCTTGAATCTCGTACGCTGCTCCAAGAGCTGCGAGAAATCGGGCGTTCTGTTGGAACTTGTGCGGGAGTGTGCACGGCTTGGATGGACCACGATCGGAATCGCCCCTTCGATGAAGGGGCTTTCCTTTCTGGGTTACGAAGGCGTTCGCAACCTTACTTCGGTGCGGGATTTTCTTGACGGCAAGCAGCGGGACCGGATTGAGAACCGCGAGACTTCCCTGGTGATTCTCAACGACGCCAGCGTCATCGGAAGTGACGATGTGTCTGCCTTGCTCAAAATCGTTCTGACAGGTGGCGGAAGGCTCGTTGTGCTACTCGATGATTCACCGTCCGCATCACTCGAGGAAAGTGCAGTGTTTCGGGCTCTTGAACTGAGGTCTGGCGGGAGGCGCACCTTGCCTGTGGCGACCCGAAATCCGGATCGATCCAATGTGCTCAATCTCCTGTCGCTAGGTGGTGAGCATCAGGACCGGGCACTGGCAGTACTTGACGACGATGGTGTGCTTCGGCACGGCGGCAGCCTTCGCGGTGCGATCGGGCGCATTGCAAGAGACTTTATAACGGACATACATCCAGATCGGATCGCGGTGACATCTTCGCAGGTTGAGGCCGACGCCGTGAATGAAGCTGTGCGGGCTCACTTGGATGCTGTTGATCCGCGACGGCGGGAGAATGCAGGAGAATTCGAGGGTCGGACATCAGGTCTTTCGTGCGGAGACCGGATCAGGCTGCTGGAAAGCCTGCCCAGGGCGATCGCTCGATCTCAGGAGGGCGCATGCATCGGGACTCCTGAAAGTCCTTTGGTTCGTGCGGGCGAGACCGCGGAAGTCATCTCGCGAAACGAGAAAGGCGACATCGGACTGAGATTGGCGAACCAAGAAGGCTACCGGGACATAACGGTCCCCTCGGAAAAGGACCTACCAGGTTGGCGGTTCGCGTTTGCCGGAACCGTGGAGAGCGAGGTGCCGCAGAGTCGCAACAGTGTCCATGTCCTGGTATCCCACCGGATGACAGGACAAGCGCTGCTGTCCGTAATGGAAATGCATGGGCGTAGACTGAGCCTGGTCGTTCCAGTGACTGGATCAGGTAAGCTTGGTTTCCTGCGGGAAAAACTTCGTCGACGTGATTCAAGCCGGGTTCGGCCAGACCACGGGTTTGGGTCATCACCGTCTTTCGGGTCGGGGGCGGAGGACTCTCCTGAACACCCGAACCGGGACAGCGACGGGTGCAAGGAAGCGGTAATCAGGATCACAGAGTCTATGCGGCTTGGTGAATGCGTCCTCCCTGAGAAATTTCCGTCTGGAGTGGCTGGCAGTGTTCTGGTGGACATGTTCGGAGCGTCTGTGTTGACCTATGGTCGGGCACCATCCGACAGTGACCGGCTCTATCTTGAAGGTCTCGTTAGCACTTTCGACGACGTTGACAACTGGCGGACAATTCTGGCGCAGATGCCAAAGAGCCTGCCGGATCAGGCGGACGGCGTGGCCCGGATGGTTCTTGGAGCGGCGGCAACCGAAAGGACTCCAACGCAGGCATCGAGACTCGCGGCATGGATGCTTGCGACTCGGATGCTCGGAGAGAATGTCATTGCCGACCGGCTTGAGGCCGGGCTCACGCTATTCGGGAGCCGGTTCCGGCTGGCCAGGCTGTACGCCAGAACCGATGACTGGGTTCATTCAGGTCCGGAAGCTCATGAACCTACCGCGAAGGGCGGTTTTCGGGAATTCGACGTCGAAGGAATCCTTGCCGAAGTTCCGCAGGCTGAGGAACGGGCGGCCTATGAAACAATGGCCTTGTTCGGAGTGCACGGTTCAGTCAGGATCGGATTTGTCCGAGAGTTTGAGGACGAGCGGCAAAGGGGTTGGAACAAATGGGAGGACCGCGAAAGAACGCTCAGGATCGAGCGCGAAGAGCGCTGGTGCCGTAATGACGCCGCCTTGGTGATCGCCTGCACCGTCGCCGCGAGGACCCACGCTGGCGACCCTGTGCATCGCCTTCACCTCTGTCCGGCGTTCCATCCTTTGCTTATGGCCGCCAATGAGGCGTTGGATCGGGTTAGGAAAGACGCGGAACCGATCGCCAGGAACACCGCTCTATCCAGGGCGAGGTCCGATCTTCGCGTCAGGATAGTCAAACAGGTCGATGGAGAAAACGGACTGGCCGCCGAACATGCGCAGTATCGCATGGAACCCTTTTTCGTTGACCATAGGAAGATGGACTTCTGGAACACATGCTACAGTCATGCTGTCAACGCCCTGTCCGGGCATGACCTGGAGCCTACACGGCTGGAGTGGTTGGCTGCGGCCGCTCTCATTGTTGCGGAGCCCGGTCTCCAGAAGCATCTGGCGCAGGCGATGACCCAGGCACTGGCGCTGGGTTCACCTATATGGGATGCCGATGGGTTTCGACGGGAACGGGCCAGGCTGATGTCCGAACTTGAAAAAAATTCCCGCCCGAATGAACCAGCGGACCTGAACGGAACATCCGGACCCATCGCCCGGCTTTACGTATTGTTCACTGAGCCGGAGATTCGCGGGCTGGCCGATGGTGCCAGCGGGGTGGCTGACGAAATCGCTCCAGGCTCCGATGTGAACCGGATAGCGAAGAACGTCAGGATGATTCATGGCAGTCGCCACGCCAGTTCGGCGCCATGGTTCGACAGGTATCGGGATAGGGAGCGGTCACTGGAGATCGGACGTGAGAGAGAACACGGGATTTCGATCGGTCTATTCTGATCGCCAACTTATCAATGGCCCCATCCCGATTCTGGGCGGCAGCAGGGCACCGCGGCATGTGGCAACCCGCCGACGGTGCGGGAACGGCCCTCTCTCGCCGATTTCGTGGGCGCAAGCCCGCCGGAACAATCGCTTTGGAGTTTTGGCGGCGTCCGAGATTCGACAGCGACGCGGACCAGATCGACCAGGGCGTCGTCGCTCCAGCCGGCCTGCTTCAGTTTCCCGCGCATCGCGTCCTTTCCCGGGTCGATCTTGGCGACGTCCGTCGATATCCGCTGCATCAATGCCAGCCAGTCCGGCCCGTTGCCGTCCGGTTCCGCTGCTGGTACTCGTCCATGATCACGTCCAGATGCCATGGGACGCTCCGGCGTTTGCCTTCGCGGGTGAGGCGGCGCAAGATGTTGGCGGCACGGCAGTAAGGCAACATCTTATGGTAGAGGTGCCGGTGGACGGAACCTCGCCCCCACGATGGAAATGAGAGACAGATGACTGAGTTCAACACCCCTTCGATGGGAATGCTACCAAGGTACATGTGGCGCTGCAGGTGAGCGACACGAGCTGGATACTGGCGGTGGGCCATCCGCTCAGCCCGGGCCAATCCCTCTCTGCGGAAACAGCCGGTGTTGCACTTTGGAATGGAAGCGGGGCACTTTAGACACAGAGGGAAGAGCACCTCACCATGGAGTTCCGGTCTGGGTTGGTGTCGCCGGATCACACTTGAGCCTGATGCTCCCGAAGCCAGTCCTGCAATGTCGGTGACGTAGCGACTGTATCGACATCGGCTTCGCATTGGCGCAAAGCGGTAGACAATGATCAAGGGAAATGAGCCACTGCTGGAGGAATCCTCTTTGGACCGCTGGATTTCCGGCTTCCGTCACTATTCCCTAAGGCAGGGCATTCGCCCGGAGGTCTTTGAAAGCGCATTCCAAGGCGTGGGAATCAATTCCGAAGTTGTCCGAAAGGACCGCAACCAGTCCGAGTTCACCACACCGATCCGGGACTACATCGCAACTACCGTTTCCGCTGCGCGGGTCGAAAACGGGCGTATTGCACTCCACAGATATGAGGATCTCCTGACTCGGATCGAGTCCCGTTTCGGCGTCGAGAAAGAGGTGATTGTCGCCATCTGGGGGGTAGAGAGCGCCTACGGAGAGCTCCGAGGCGGATTTCCGACAGTTGAGGCGCTGGCAACCCTGGCGCATGACGGACGACGCGCGGAGTTCTTTCAACGACAGCTTCTTGCAGCCCTGCGCATCCTGCAGGCAGGTGATACAAGCCCAGAAAGAATGACGGGCAGTTGGGCCGGTGCCATGGGGCATACCCAGTTCATTCCGGAGACGTTCATTGACTACGCACAGGACTTCGATGGCGACGGTCGTCGGAACATCTGGGGAGAGGATCCAGCGGATGCCCTTGCTTCAACAGCTTCGTACCTCGCGGTTCACGGTTGGGCAACCGGTCAGCCTTGGGGGATGGAGGTGATACTACCGCAAGGTTTCGACTATTCCTCTGCATCCAGACAGACGGGAATGTCCACCTTCGATTGGTCGCGAATGGGCGTAAGGACCGCAAGTGGTCTACCCTTGCCCGACCATGATGAGGCGGTGATCCTCCTGCCTGCCGGTCATCGGGGCGCGGCGTTCATCATCTTCGACAACTTCAATGTCCTGAGAAGATACAACGTTTCGGATTCCTATGTGATCGGAGTAGGCCACCTTGCCAGCCGCCTCTCGGGTGGCGCACCGATCCAGGCCGATTGGCCGCATGACAACCGTGCGCTCTCAGTGGCTGAAGTCAAGGAACTGCAACGGTTGCTATTGCACCAGGGTTTTGATCCAAATGGGCTTGATGGAATTGTCGGACCCGGCACGACCGCAGCAGTGCAGGCCTATCAGATTTCGGCAGGGCTGGTGGGCGACGGATTTGCGTCACTTGAGGTGCTTGAGAGTCTGCGCTGACGGCCGCTGCGTCATGTTGGGACACTGATCCAGATCGCGGATAGAGGGCCACGCAGCTGCAAATTCCGGAAATAGCCATCGATTGAGGCTCTCTCGACAAACGTATCTCGGTATGTCGGGTTGAGGTGAACACGGAATTCGTTGCCGTCGTGCAGGGCGACCCCCGGCGCTCTGGAGGGACGAAGGTAACACACACGAAAGCCGGAGAATGAGTCCTCCGGTCCGGTATCCGTGTTCCGATGATGCCCGCCAACACTGCAGCGCTGTCTCCAGTTCAGCGCTCGCCAAACCATCTGGTGCGGTCAGTGGAGCGTGGCCGATAGCACGCTCCTGCTGTGTCGGCCAGGCCCTAGGCGACTTCCTTTCCGGTCGATTGATCGACGACCTTCATGGACAGCCGAACCTTGCCACGGTCATCGAATCCAACCAGCTTCACCCAGACGTCCTGACCTTCCTTCAGCACGTCAGAGGGATGGTTCAGGCGCCTCGGCGCGATCTGGCTGACGTGAACAAGTCCATCGCGCTTGCCAAAGAAATTCACGAACGCGCCGAAATCGACAATCTTGACCACCTTACCCTTGTAGACATGGCCCTCTTCAGGCTCCGCAACAATCGCGTGGATCATGCTGTATGCCTTTTCAATCGCCTCGCCGTTCGGGGATGCGATCTTTATGACACCGTCGTCGTTGACGTCGACTTTCGCGCCGGACACCTCGACGATCTCCCGGATCACCTTGCCACCTGTGCCGATGACTTCGCGGATCTTGTCGGTCGGAATTGTCATCGTCTGAATGCGCGGAGCATGGACGCTGAACTCGCCCGCCTCCGAAATTGACTTGGCCATCTCGCCCAGGATGTGCATCCGGCCCTGCTTCGCCTGCGCCAGCGCTTTCTCCATGATCTCCGGCGTGATGCCGGCGACCTTGATGTCCATCTGCAGAGAGGTGATTCCGTTCTCGGTACCCGCCACCTTGAAATCCATGTCGCCGAGATGGTCCTCATCGCCCAGAATGTCGGTCAGCACGGCATAGCTTCCGTCGCCTTCAAGAACGAGCCCCATCGCCACCCCTGCGACAGCGGCCTTGAGTGGAACGCCAGCGTCCATCATCGACAGTGAGCCCCCACAAACCGATGCCATCGAGGAAGAGCCATTCGACTCCGTGATCTCGCTGACCAAACGTATCGTGTAGGGAAAGTCGGTTGCCGCGGGCAGAACCGCCTGAAGCGCGCGCCATGCGAGCTTTCCGTGACCCACCTCGCGGCGACCAGGAGGACCCACACGGCCCGTCTCGCCGACCGAATAGGGAGGGAAATTGTAATGCAGCAGGAAGTTGGATCGGAAGTTTCCGTGAAGCGCATCCACAATCTGCTCGTCGTCGCCGGTTCCTAACGTCGTCACGGCAAGGCTCTGGGTCTCGCCGCGGGTGAACAGTGCCGAGCCGTGTGTCCGCGGCAGGAATCCGGTTTCACTGACGATGGGCCGCACCTCATCCAGCCCGCGTCCGTCGATCCGGCGCGCGTTCCTGACGACATCGCCGCGCAATACGCTGGAACCCAGCATTTTCAGCGCAGCGTCGAGACTGTCGTCTTCCCTCTCCTCCTCGGAAAGACCGGCAACGATCTCCTCCTTCGCCTCGGCGATCGCCGCCACCCGTTGCTGCTTGTCGGTTATCGCGTAGGCAGCCCGCATCCGGTCCTCTCCGACGGCCTTCAGCCTCTCGTAGAGCGCGGAATGGTCCGGTGGCCGGAAATCAAAGGGTTCCTTGGCCGCCTCTTCCGCCAGCGAGATGATCAGGTCGATGACAGGCTGGATCCGTTCATGCGCGAAAGTCACTGCGTTGAGCATTTCGGATTCGGTCAGTTCATAGGCTTCCGACTCCACCATCATCACGGCGTCCCTGGTTCCGGCCACAACCAGGTCGAGACGCTGTTCGGGCTTGCGGCGCAGATCCTGCATGTCATCAACGCTTGGATTCAGAACGTATTCCCCGTTGACGAAACCAACGCGGCATCCTGCGATAGGCCCCATGAACGGCACGCCCGAGATGGTAAGCGCTGCGGAGGCTGCGATCATCGCAACGATGTCAGGGTCGTTGACCAGATCGTGTGACAGAACGGTACATATGACCAGCACTTCGTTCTTGAATCCAGGTATGAACAGCGGTCGAATCGGCCGATCGATCAGCCGCGATGTGAGGGTTTCCTTCTCGGTTGGCCGGGCCTCACGCTTGAAGAAGCCGCCAGGCACCTTGCCCGCCGCATAGTATTTCTCCTGATAGTGTACGGTTAGCGGAAAGAAGTCCTGATTGGCCTTCGCCTCCTTGGCGAAGGTGACGTTTGCCATCACCGTCGTCTCGCCAAGTGTGGCGACCACGGAACCGTCGGCCTGTCGCGCGACCTTGCCAGTTTCAAGCGTCAGGGTTTCCGTTCCCCACTGCATGGATTTCGTCGTTAGTTCAAACATGTATGGTATGTCCCTTTGGGATATCGCCTGAATTCAGGGTCTCCCGTTTCGTGGCGGCCCCATTGCCGCCGCCCCAGTTCCTCTTCAATGCGTCCCGAGGGCAATTGACGTCAAGATTTCGATGCGCGGGCATTTACAGGAATTCCTTGCCCCACTGCAAGTGCCAAGCGTCAGGCATCTGACGAAACCGTAGTGCGGGTCTTGCGGGAAAACTCCAGACGTAGGTCGGACCTGACGGGTCACCATCCGTAACGGACTGGCCGGTGCCCAAAGGATGCCAACCGGACTTTCCGAGGCGGCGGAATTCGGCTCAGCGGCGGATACCCAGCCGCTTGATGAGATTCCGGTATCGGGCCTCGTCCCTGCCTTTGGTGTAGTCCAGAAGCCTGCGGCGCTTTGCGACAAGCTTGAGTAGCCCGCGACGGGAATGATTGTCTTTCTTGTGGGTCTTGAAGTGCTCGGTCAGCGTCGAGATTCGGCTTGTCAGAATCGCCACCTGCACTTCCGGGGATCCGGTATCGCCTTCCTTGGTCGCGAACTCCTTCATCAGGCGTTGCTTTTCTTCCGCAGTGATCGACATCGGGGGCTCCTTTCCAATCTATGGCGCAGGCCGGGATGTCGTCCAGCAAGGCCCATGGAGGTGAATTCGCCAAGCGTGGGCAGGGCGAATTCGGGCGTATAGGGGAAACCGCTGGCGTTGAAAAGCCCTGTTTTCGCCTCAGGCCCACATGCCGCGCGGTCCGACCCTCAGGCCCGGGGTCTGACCGCCATCCAATAGACGACTGAAGTCTTCCTTACGTCGCAATGCCCGACACTACTGGTTTTCAGGTACTCGCCCGGTTTCGGTGAACCCATCCGTTTGGATCCAGGGATGGGGCTTTTCGGAATAGGCAATGTATAATGGATGCTTGGGATGACCGGTCCTTGATAGGCCAAGGTGGTAGAGTGGTATCCCGAGGGTCCGGAGCATCCTCTCCACCTGAGGCCCCCGGTTCAGATGGATGCCGTGAAGGCCCCATGCGCAAATCGTCTGGTCCGCCCAGTGGCAGGCTTCGCAGATCGATTCGTCATTTGCTGGCCCTATCGGATCGTTCCTTTTACGCATCGCACGTGGATCCGTCTCGCGCCAAGCGAATATATTGGTTACGCGGAACGCGCCAAAGGCAAGCGCGCGCGCTCGACGCTCGCATCGCTCTACGGTCGGGTCGTTCCGTTGTTCGGTTGCGGTCGAGGGATTCAACATCACGAAATGCACGCGGCGACCTTGCGGATTCCAGATGCGGGTAAGGCTGTATCGATAGCGTTCACAATCCGAGTAGACCGCTTCGGATGGAGCGTCGCCTTTCTGGTGGGATTTTGTGATCATGGATCCGGCGCGCACCTGTCCCGGACGGAAATCCGGGATAGGTCGGAGCCCCCAGGTCCAGTCCCAAGGCGGAGTCGTAAGCTGGACATATCAGTGGCGGAACACCCGAGTCGGCTGAAGTTCGCCCGCCCGGTAGATTCCGACGGCCACGGCGCGGCCATCCAGGCTTGCCCAGGCAGTGTCGCCATTTTCGACATCGGCCCCCAAGACCAGTCCGGGATTGCCGTTCTTGATCCGTCCGGCGCCTTCCGGCGTTATGGGGAGCTCAGCCAGGCCTGCAAGCCCGCACTCAAGCGGCTGGAGAAAGTCATCAAGTCGAGGCGATCTGGCCAAACCGTCAAGTATGTCGACGGTAATGCCATCCTCTGCGTCGAACGGGCCGGACCAGAGTCGCCGCAGCGCACAGACGTGGGCATGGCAGCCGAGTGAATTGCCAATGTCCCTGGCGATCGATCGAACGTAACCACCCTTGCCACAGACCAGTTCCAGTTCGCAGTGATCGGAGTCGGGGCGTCCAGTGAGTGATAGCCTCTCGACGAAGAGCGGGCGAGCCGTCAGTTCCATGTCCTCACCTGCCCGCGCCCGAGCGTATGCACGCTTGCCCTCAACCTTGACGGCGGAATACTGTGGCGGTACCTGCAGGATCTCTCCCACAAAGCCGGGCAGCGTAGCTCGAATTTCTTCGTTGGTGGGGCGCAGGTCCGACTCCTTAACCACCTCGCCCTCCGCATCATCGGTGTTGGTGGCCTTGCCAAAGCGAATCACGAAGCGATACGCTTTGGTCGCTTCGGTAACGTAGGGGACTGTCTTGGTCGCCTCGCCGAGCGCGATGGCCAAAACGCCGGTTGCCAGAGGATCAAGCGTTCCGGCATGGCCGGCTTTCTTCGCATCGAAAGCCCATTTCACCTTGTTGACAATTGCGGTTGAGGAAACGCTGGTTGGCTTGTCAACCACTATCCAACCGGAAACATCGCGGCCCCTGCGACGATGCGCCATGCTAGCTTCCCTCCAGATCGCGGCGAACGCGTTGAAGGGTAAGTAGGCGGTGGGTCTCATCCATTCGATCAAAGGTTTCGTCGAGTTCGAACCGTAATTCAGGCGAACGCTTGAGCGTAAGCTTCCGGTTGATTGCCTGTCGAAGGCTGGTTCTGTTTCGGTTGAGTGCATCCAGCGCGGCGTTACGGTCTCCCCCGCCGAGAGGCAGGACAAACGCGGTGGCGACACGCAGGTCCGGTGATGCCCGAACCTCTCCCACCGTGATCGACAGGCGGTTGAGGTCGGGATCATGGATCTCGCCGCGGTTAAGGACGTCCGCAAGCGTTCGGCGAATCAGTTCCCCCACGCGAAGCTGTCTTTGCGAAGGTCCTTTGCCAGCACTATGTACGCTCCGTTGCATATGCGAGTCCTTAGTCCGGGCGTTGATTCCACGCAATGGGGCTTTGCCATTCAATGCACCAACGGCTAGTGCGGATACAAATTGTTGGGAGTCGGATGAATGGATGAACTTCCCGGAATCGTTGTCACCGGAGTTTCGGGCCGTATGGGTAGGATGCTCGCAAGGACAGTACTTGAATCGGACAGGGCGCGATTGGTGGGCGCTGTCGAACGGGACGGGCACGACTGGATTGGACAGGATCTTGGTGAAGTTCTTGGCGGCGGTGCGATGGGAGTGATTGTGTCCGACGACCCGCTTGACCCTTTCGCAAGTGCACAGGCGGTTCTTGACTTCACCACACCTGCGGCAACGGTGGGATTCAGCCGGATCGCCGCGCAGGCCCGGGCGGTTCATGTCATCGGAACGACGGGCCTCTCGACGGATGACCTTAGGGTGATCGAGGCCGCGGCGCGCCATGCGGTCATCATTCGCGCAGGCAATATGAGTCTCGGTGTGAATCTTCTGGTAAAGCTGACTGGAATGGCCGCTACCGTTCTGGATGAGGACTTTGACATCGAGGTGATCGAAGCCCATCATGGGGCCAAGGTTGACGCACCTTCAGGAACAGCGCTGATGTTGGGACAGGCGGCGGCGGAAGGACGTCAGGTTTCTCTGGAAGACGTGGCTGATCGTGGACGTGATGGCATTACGGGCGAACGGATGCGCGGCCATATCGGGTTCAGCGCGATCCGTGGTGGAGATATCATCGGTGAGCACGACGTTCTCTTTGCTGGACTGGGAGAACGGATTGTGCTGCGGCACGTGGCAACGGATCGCAGCCTTTTTGCCAAGGGTGCATTGAGGGCCGCGCTTTGGGGGCAGGACAGAAAGCCGGGTGAGTACGATATGATGGACGTGCTCGGACTGGAGTGATATTGGCAAGGATCGCCTGTATCGAGGATTGTCAGTTTCAAAGCCTTGTATGACCAAGGTTGGATGATCGCCGGCCCAGGGCTTCCACCGGCATTCTGTCTGCAGTTCGCTCCAGTGTTTCGCACTGGCTAATCGCGTTCCGATACGTCATGTAATCAGATTGGGACGGCACTGGGGTTAGAAGTCAACGGCAATGCCTTTGCGTTCCCAATCGCCATATCGCACTGGATCAGGCCCTTCACGACCACCCAATTCAGCAGGAAGCTGCTGCTCTTCACTTGTCCTGCGGCGAAGTTCGGCTTCGGCCAATGCCCTCTGGGCAACTGCTGGCAGGTTGTGGTCAAGGCTGTCGTCCGCCATCCTGAGGCTCCTTGCTGGAGGTTGGCGAAATGGTATAGACGCAGGACTCTGACGGCAAGTACTGGACGGCATATGGCAAGACCGGGGCTCGCGGCTCGACGAACGACGCTATGGCTGTTGCGACAGGTTACCAAGGAAAAACGGGCGTTGGTGGACCTCCTACCCAAAGCGGTGGAGCGGCTTACGCCGGGAGAACGGGCGCACGCCCAACGGATTGCAAACGAGACATTACGCTGGATGAACCGGGCTGACCGAATGCTTGGCCCGCATCTGGGCAAACGACCAGAACCAGACGTGCTGAATGCACTGCGCCTCGGTGTTGTTGAATTGGCGGTCTGCGGTGGATCACCACATGGCGTTGTCGATACGCTGGTTTCTCTGATGCGTGAACGTAGAGGGACGGCTGGCAAGGCGGCCTTTGTCAACGCGGTGCTCCGGCGCACGGCTGATGAACTCGACAGATGGGAAACACTTCCGCTCCCGTGCATGCCTGGATGGCTGCGCCGAAGATTGATCGACGCCTATGGGAAGTCTTCGGTCATGGCGATTGAACGGTCGCACTGCGCCGGAGCGCCGCTTGATATCACTGCAAGGGACGGCAGCCCAGCCGAGCTGGCGTCGGTCGTCGACGGTTTCGTCCTGCCAACCGGAAGCGTGCGGGTTCCGGAGGCGGGGCAGGTCTCCGCCATGCCTGGTTTTCGAAGCGGAAAGTGGTGGGTGCAGGACGCATCCGCTGCACTTCCGGTCAGGTTGCTGGCGGTGGAACCCGGCGCAAGAGTATTGGATATGTGCGCCGCACCGGGCGGAAAGACGATGCAGCTGGCGGCGGCTGGGGCGGATGTGACAGCTCTTGACATTTCTCCTGAACGCATGGGGCGGGTGAAGGACAACCTCTCCCGAACCGGCCTCTCAGCGCACCTGATAGTGTCCGACGCCCTTGATTGGGCTGGCGCGGGTGAAATGTTTGACGCCATCCTCCTCGACGCTCCGTGCTCAGCGACCGGTACGATTCGCCGACATCCGGATATTGCATATGTCAGGGACGGTTCCGAACTGGCGGATCTACTGGAGTTGCAGTCACGTCTGATCGATCGCGCAGCCATGCTGTTGCGACCCGGAGGACGTATGGTTTACTGCACCTGTTCGCTACTTCCCGAGGAAGGGGAGATGCAGGTTGAGCGTGCCCTCCACAGGCATGGCGACCTCGCGACTGACCCATTGGCGGTTGGGTTGTTTGACCCGATATTCGCGGACTGCATTGACGAGGCGGGACTGCGCCTCCGTCCGGACCACTGGGAAGACCTTGGAGGGATGGACGGTTTCTTTGTTGCCGTGCTGCGAAAGGTTACAGGACCTTCGTTTCGGCGATGACATGAGGTTTGGGCGTCTGTATGATGCTGGCCAGCAAAGCATCAACGATGGTAGCATCGGGCAAAGCAGCTTCCGTGTCGCGAAATGAATCCGTCCAAGGTCTCTGGGCCCGATTGATGAACCGGTATCACGTGCGCCGCGCCTACCGTGGTGCGCCGGTGCCTTCATTCGCATTTCTGCCAGAACCGCGCATGATTGGAAGATTGCGCCGCGGCCGTCAGGTCTGTTCGGGAAAGTTCCTGTTCGCGGGCAATGTGGTTGAAGCGCCAGACCGGATCATCTGGGATATCGAGGTGCCAAGTGGTGCCTTCGACCGTCAGCTTCACGGGTTTGTCTGGCTCGAGGACCTTGCTGCTGTTGGAGGAAGCGAAGCGTGGGACCTGGCGCGGGTCTGGACACAGGAATGGATCAGGCGGTTCGGAAAGGGAGCCGGACCTGGCTGGTCACCTGAGCGTACCGGGCAGCGGCTGATCCGCTGGATCAACCATTCAGTCTATCTCCTGCAGGTAGAGGACGAGTGGCGGTCGGAGGTGTTCAGGCGTTCGATCGGACATCAGGTTGGGTTTCTGTCCAGCCGCTGGGAGAGGATACCGCGGGGGCGTCACCGGCTTGAGGCACTCACAGCGCTGATCCATGCGCACCTGGTTTTGGCTGGGAACACCATTGATCTCGAACTCTTGGTCGCCGCTTTGGTGAGGGATCTTGACAGGGAAATCGATTCCGATGGAGGCATTCCAACCCGAAGCCCCGAGGAATTGCTTGATATCCTGTCACTGCTGGTCTGGACCCAGTCCATGTTTGTGGATGCGGAGAGGATTCCGCCCGGCCCGATTGTCGAGGCCATTGGCCGGATAGCACCAACGCTCAGGGCATTGAGACACTCCGATGGTTCACTTGCACGATTCCATGGAGGTGGATGTGGCATCGAGGGTCGCCTTGACAATGCCCTGGTGAATTCGCGAGAGAGACGCCATGGACAACCCGGGTTGTCCATGGGATTCGCGCGAATCTCAGCGGGCCGAACCACCGTGATCATGGATGCAGCACCGCCGCCGACGGGAAGCGAAGCGATTGGTCATGCCTCGACGCTGGCGTTCGAGATGACAGTGGGTCGTCGCCCTTTGGTCATCAACTGTGGATCGGGCGTTCAGTTCGGTGCAGGTTGGGCCGAGGCCGGACGAACGACGGCGTTGCATTCCGCTTTGGAACTCGATGGGATATCGTCGTCTTTCTTTGGCCGCGGGCACGGGAAAATCAGGGGGCGGCACCCGCTCTCAGGCGTGCCCAAAGACGTGCACGTGCGGCAGTTCTCGGATATCAACGGGAAGGGCGTTCAGGCGTCGCATGACGGCTATCTGCCAACGTATGGGCTGATCCATGTTCGGTCGGTTGAACTGTCGTCCGACGGTGCAAGGCTGTGCGGCGATGACACGCTCACGGCGGCCTCGGAGAATGAAATCCGACGCTTCGAATCGATGAGGAATAGGTTGGGACGGTCTGGTATTCCATTCAGCATACGCTTCCATCTGCACCCCGATGTCATCGTCAGGGCTGACCACGGAGATCCGACCATGTCGTTGCGCCTTGGAAGTGGCGAGATATGGACATTTCGGTTTCAGGGCCCTGTGACACCGCAGCTCCAGCCCAGCGTCTATCTTGAAAGGGGTCGGCTTGTGCCACAGGAAACCAACCAGATCGTTCTTTCCGGTCGCGCCATGGCCTATGTGACACATGTCCGTTGGACGATGGAACGGGCAGAGGAATCGCCAACCCGTGTTCGCGACCTGATACGCGAAGGCATCGAAATCCCCTGCTGAACCCTGAACTGGAACCACACATCATGTCCGATCCCCTGCCAATTCGCCGAGCGCTGCTTTCCGTTTCCGACAAGACGGGATTGGTCGGTTTCGCACGATCCCTGTTGAAACGCGGAGTGGAACTCATTTCGACCGGTGGGTCGGCGAAGACACTACGTGCAGCTGGACTCGAGGTTAGGGATGTCGCTGATTTGACTGGATTCCCGGAAATGATGGATGGCCGGGTCAAGACGCTGCATCCGGCGGTGCATGGTGGATTGCTGGCTCTGCGGGACAGTGCGGAACACATGGCTGCGATGAAGAGGCATCGCATCGGTCCCATAGATCTGCTCGTGGTCAACCTCTATCCGTTCGAGGAGACTGCCGCACGGCGGGCACCGTGGGAGGAATGCGTCGAGAATATTGATATCGGTGGACCGGCGATGATTCGCGCGGCGGCGAAGAATCATGCATCCGTTACGGTTGTCGTGGACGTTGAGGACTACGATAGCGTGCTCGTTGATATTGACAGGCATGGTGGTGCGACCAGCATCGGATTCCGCAGGAAACTCGCGCAGCGCGCTTTCGCGCGTTCCGCAGCCTATGATGCCGCCGTGTCCAACTGGATGGCGAGAGGGACGGAAGAGCCCTCGCCCCGTCGTCGCGCCTTTGCCGGAACCCTTGCCCAGAAGTTGCGTTATGGGGAGAACCCACACCAGCAGGCGGCATTCTATTCCGACGGGACGAAGAGACCGGGTGTCGCGCAGGCCTTCCAGCATCAAGGTCGCGAGCTCAGCTATAACAACATCAGTGATACCGATGCCGCATATGAACTGGTGAGCGAGTTCCTCCCCGAGGACGGTCCGGCCTGTGTGATCGTCAAGCACGCCAATCCATGCGGCGTGGCGCGAGGTCAGAGTCTGAGAGAGGCCTATGCCCGGGCCTATGATTGCGACAGGACAAGCGCTTTCGGTGGGATTGTTGCGTTGAACCAGCCGCTGGATCAGGAGACTGCAGGTGCGATCTGCGAAATCTTCACCGAGGTGGTTATCGCGCCTGAAGCTGATGACGCCGCCAGAAAGGTGCTTGCGGCACACGGGAAACTGCGTCTTCTGACAGCTGGTGGCTTGGCTGATCCGGACGACCGGACCCCATCGTTTCGACAGGTTTCCGGCGGGTTTCTGGTGCAGGAAAGGGACTGTGGCCATGTTTCGCCTTCCGACCTCACGGTTGTCACCAAGAGGTCGCCGACTGAGAGTCAGATGGCGGATCTGCTGTTTGCCTGGGTCGTTGCCAAACATGTCAAATCGAACGCCATCGTCTATGCGAAGGATGGGGCGACGGTTGGGATCGGTGCCGGGCAGATGAGTCGTGTCGACAGTTCAGCCGTCGCTGCGATGAAGGCCGGACGTATGGCGGCTGAACTGGGATTGTCCTGTACCACGGCCGAAGGGTCGGTCGTGGCTTCAGATGCATTCTTCCCGTTCCCCGACGGCCTTCTCGCGGCTGCGGAGGCTGGGGCGAAGGCCGTGATCCAGCCTGGAGGTTCGATCCGGGACGGTGAGGTGGTCGCGGCGGCGGATCAGGCCGGACTGGCCATGGTCTTCACCGGTAAGCGGCACTTCAGGCATTAGGATCACCATGTATCGGATGTACCTTGCCGCGGTGCTTGCATTCGCACTTGATCAAGTCAGCAAATGGTTTGTGCTGAATGTGGTCGATCTTCCCGCCGTGGGCGGCATCGATGTTCTTCCGCCTGTCCTGAACCTACGTATGGCCTGGAACTACGGCGTGAATTTCGGATTGTTTGCGGATGACAGCGCTGTTGTGCGATGGATCCTCGTAATCGTCGCCTTGGCGGTCACCCTAGCCGTTGCATTCTGGATGCGTAACGAGCGGGCCACCACTGTGCGGCTCTTGGCCGGAATCCTGATTGGTGGTGCGCTTGGGAATGTACTGGATCGAATCCTCTACGGTGCTGTGGCGGACTTCCTGAACATGTCGTGTTGTGGTATCCGAAATCCCTATTCCTTCAACGTTGCGGATGTTGCCATATTCGTGGGTGCAATGGGACTCGTTCTTTTCGCGGGCAATCGAAGCGCAAAGACCCCGTGACGGATGGGGTTGGATCGGTTAAGCAGGACATCGACAGTGGCTTGGGAGCGGGAAATGCGATCAGTATCAGCGAGAGTCCTTGCCGTTCTCTTGATTGCAGGCTCTTTGGCCGCTTGCGGTCAGGATGGCGAACCACAACTGATGAGTTCCCCTTCAGGTAGTCAGCGGGGACCGGATGAGTTTGGTATTCTGCCCAACAAGCCACTACAGGAGCCGGAGAGTTATTCCGAACTTCCTCCACCGGTTCCATCTGGCCGCAACCGGGTGGATCCCTCGCCTGTCGCAGACGCCGTTGCGGTTCTTGGCGGGAACTTAGGGGCGATTTCGCGAGGCGAGATTCCGTCGGCGGATCGGCAGCTGATTCGTTACACTGATCGCTATGGCCGTCAGAACGGGATCCGTGCGGAACTCGCTGCGGCGGATCTTGAGTTCAGGCGCAATAACCAGGGCCGGGTTCTTGAACGGCTTTTCGATGTAAACGTATATTTCCGTGCGTACGAGCGCATGTCGCTTGACCAATACGCCGAACTGGAGCGTTTCCGGGCTTTGGGAATACGCACACCTGCCGCACCACCTGAACCTGTAGAGGACGAATAGGCATACGGCGGGCTTCTTCAGGGACGGCGGGCATTCAGGGCTATCTTGCCGTCGGACCAGACGTGGATGGCCGCGGCTTGAGGATCGTGCGTCCTGATCTTCCCTGCGGGGTTCCGATGCTCGGACGAGCATGCAATTCCCGAAAACAAGGGTAACGAGTGGTTGGCTTTATGCGGTTCATGCGGCAAGCCTCGAAAATTGCCCCAACGGGTTCCCGCATCCGGACGCCTACGGCATTCGCGGCGAACTGCCTTGGCAGGCATTGCCACACTTAGGTATTTGCTTCGGTCATGTGCGACCTTGAGACCGGAGCTGTTCTGGAAACCGCCATTGTCGAGAACATCCAGCGTGCCGCGCTGCAGGCGATGTAAGTGCTCTCGTGTTGATGGTTGTGGATAAGTGCGGAATCTTGGTGGTTCGCGGTGCCTTTGTGGGGATCGTTTCCCTTTCCATTGTTTGGTCCTGTAAACAGGTGCGTGGCATGAGGTTTCCATCGTCCGGCGCAGCCGGTGTTGCACTTTGGTGCCCACATCCCCGCGACACTCTGGCATAGCTGTCATCTGAATGGCTTCCGGCAATTGTCTGGAATCAATGGCTTGGGGATATTCCACTTAAGGCAGAGTGGAATTGGGTGAAAATTTCCACTTCACACCCTACTTCATATATTCTAGTCAATCGAAGAGAATTGGGCAAAACGACATGGCTGACCTTGCGACGACCCCCTCTTTGGGGATGTCCCTGAAAGCGTGCTTCTAGACAACGCACCGTTGGTGCGTGTGCTCGGGCAAGTCAAGTTTCCTCGAATCGCCAAGATTGCGGAAGAAAGCTACATCGCTGATTTTCAGGGAGCCATTCGCGGTGAGTACCCTCATTTCATGAATGAAACGATCCACGGATTGGATATCGTTCTCGCGGGTAATGAAATGAAGCAGCGTCCCATCACCTCGGTAATATGGCGATTCTTTGATTCGTCCGAAGTTATCCGAGTTTCGCTGATGCCGGATGCAATAGCATTGGAAACAGCGGCGTACGTGTCGCGAATGGACTTTCTGTCCCGATTTGAGTTGATTCTCGAAAAGCTGGTCATGACTGTTCGACCGTCGCTGGTGGAGCGGGTTGGCTTCAGGTACGTAGATCGGCTTCTGGATCCCGATGATCTCGCGTGTCTGTCTGACTTGATTCATCCGGAGTTATTGAATGTGCTCCAATCTGGTTTGATGCAGCACATTGACGTATCGATGACTGAGATCACAGGAATTACGAAGGAAGGCAGAATCATTGCGCGGTATGGTCTTGCGCAACCTAATTTTAGCCATGACCCAGACATGGTGCCACCAGTTCAGGAGAAGAGTTGGGTTTTGGACGTGGACTCATACAGTACAGATCACGAACGGCAGGAGTTCGACACCAAAATGCTGCTCATCGAGCTCGACAAGGTTGCCGCACGAGCCTACGCTTTCTTTCGTTGGAGTGTGACTGAAAAATTCCTGGAGCGTTTCGGAGCCGGACAACATGCGGGTTGAACAAATACCTGTGAACTCTGTAGCCGCTACGATGCTTCCAGCCGCAGGCACTGATGTCCGGGCGATGCTGGAGGCATCCGGACAGGTTGCTCCAGAGGTGGCGACTCACTATTCCTATCCTCATTCCGTAACTCTTTTTGCGTTTGACGTAAGGGCACGCGCACTTCGCCAGCGGTATCTTGAGGGTACCAGAGCACTGAATGTACTTGTTTCGTTTCATGTCGAAGACCGGAAGCCTGCCGAAAGTCGACCGGCTGCAGAACTTGTCCACGAAGTCCGTCGAATTTCGGGGCTGACGTGGGCACAGGTTGCGAGGGTTTTCGATGTTTCAGAACGTGCGCCCTATCATTGGGCTTCCGGGAAGGTTGTGTCGGCAGAGAACCGAGCGGGGTTGGGCAAAGTGCTTGCAGCCCTAAGGTTTGTCGACCGAGGATCGGCAGAGGAGAATCGCAATCTGCTGCTGCAAAGCGCACCCTCCGGCCAAACGTTTTTGGATCTGCTGAGTGGTGGCGAGTTCACACTCTTCCGAGAACTCGCGGGCAAAGGAGCAGGCCGACCGTCCTTTGAACAGCCGCTTTCCCCTGAAGCCGAGAAATTCAATGCGCCGCGTCACTGGGGTGGAATTGTCGAAGCATGGGCTGGAAATGGACAGACGGAGATCCTGCCACAAAACCGACCAAGGCTTCGGCGTCCCAAACCACGTCGGAACAAGGTGTAGGTAAAGAGTCATTTGTCGAATACTGCCTCTGAGCACGGTGGAGACTATCTGGAGTGCCTTGCTGAGTGGCAGCAGGGTGATTTCGCAATTGACTGCGGTGATTTCGTGTTCCGTGATCTCGCTGCGCCCGGTTCGGAGGACGGTGACGATGGCGGTGCCGTCCTCGATTCCGAGGTGGTCGGCTTCGCGGTGATCTCGCAAACGTGCGATGTAGTGCGCGCTCCGGTTATCGTTCCATATGTTTCGGTTTGCCCGTTGGTGACTGTTGACAAAAGGCGTATCGGAGATATCGAAAGTGGCCGGGCTCCTCGGTTCGGCTTGCTCTCGTCCACGCCGGAGGACGTCGTTGTCGACTTCTCCCGCATTATGAGCATAAGCAAACCACTTTTGGTTTTGTGGACCAGGCAACGTGGGTGCACGGATGAGCGCCGGCAACTTGAGTTTGCAAGGTCACTTGAGTCGTTTTTCGGGCGGTTCGCTTTCCCTGATGAATTCGTCGAGTCCCTGGGGTCTCTCCGGAATGCGATATTCAGGAAGTATCCGAGGGGCGACTCCGATTTTGGAAGGGCTCTGCGGTCCATACGCGATCTGAGAGTCCTGCCCCACGCGAGCGGGACAGACAGGGAATCCATTCCGATCACGTTCCTGGCCATCCTGGAGGACCGGGCCAGACGTGAACTAAAGGAACGCGGGGCGATCGAAAAGCTGATCCGTCCCAAGATTGAGTCCATCCGTTGGAAACCGCCATTTTCATTACATAGGGACGGACTCTACGTGGCTACCTTGGCGGATATCACAGCGGCTGATCTTTGAATTCATACTCCCTTGACGTGAACTCCCTATCACTTGCGCGACGATACGCGTCGTAACCTTGTGGTCTTTCCTTTGAAGTACCTCCGCATCGGACAGGGTTGCGTTCAGCGGTCAATCCAAATGCTTATCTTCGATTTCCAAATCCGGACTCCATCTGTCCGCACGTCACTTGAAACCAGAAAGCAGTTGCGCAGTTTGAGGGATTATATACTTAACCAAACTGAATACAACATGTTGTTGTTGAGAACTGTCAATGATACCATAATTTGTTGAATGTTCAGTTAAGTATATAATCTCCCAGTTTTGACGAGTCAATGCTTCACGGCTGGGCGCACCATCCCACCCATCTCAAGCCGCAATGCCGCCATTCCCGCTAAACCAGTCAGAGGTTTTTCCTTGCCGTACCCCAACGGCGAATGCGCCAGCACGAGGCCGGCATCGTCGGTCTCCCGGAGCGCAATGGCCGGCATGGACCCGATCGGGACATTGAAAGTTCCAAAGAAAACGGGCTGTCCGGCCGAAATTGAGTAGAACATGACAGAATGGAGCCCATGAGC
Source organism: Paracoccaceae bacterium (assembly GCA_965203605.1). Taxonomy (GTDB): domain Bacteria; phylum Pseudomonadota; class Alphaproteobacteria; order Rhodobacterales; family Rhodobacteraceae; genus JAPOUP01. The sequence goes on from OZ241902.1 coordinate 3,498,911, forward strand.
GAATATCATGCAGACGTGATATGTGGAGAAATGAACAGATCAGGAACAGACTGCCTCATGGCAGGGACGTAGCAAATCAAATGACGTTGACAGCGCAAAGTGCCAACTGTGGGAAAATGATAGGCCGCGGAAATCCAAACGTCCTTGGGCACAAGGATCCTGATATCGGGATGATCGAATTATCACGTATCTGAAATGCGCGTAATTCTCCTGACACATTGCAATTCTTTGCATCCTGTTTCGTCGGACCGTCTTCGCTTGGCTTATTGCCGGCGGCGATATGCACCTGAAGAATGTCGCACTACTCAGAACGGCCGACATCGGGATGAGAGCCTTTGTGTCGGTTCGGTCGGCGCCGCTTTATGACGCCGTCACCACCCGCGTTTTTCCGGGCCTCGCCCGGGACCGCATGGCCCTGAAGCTCAACGGTAAGGATGACCGACTCCGGGATTTTCTCAGCATGGCACGGACGATCGGAATACCGGACGACGAAGCCAAAGCCGTCCTGGGGGATCTCGCCGCGCGACTCTCCCAATGCGTAACCGAACCGAAGTTGCCTGCATTTGCGCATAAGTCGGAAGCGGCAAAGACAGTTCGGGACCAGGTTCCACGTATCGTCGTGGAACGATCCGCCTCGCTGATGCAGGACCTGCCCTGAGAGGTAGTTCCCCAATCGAACCCGTAACCAGCCAATTCCATCCATCCGTGTCGTCTGCTGCAGGCGGAATCGATGTCTAGCTCCTTGTCAACGACCAACCCGGTTGCACTTCGAAGTGGAAGCGGGATCCCTATGACGGGTCCAGTCATCAAAGGCCATCGACTGTCGGCCTGAATCGCCGCTCGACAGACGTTACCCTCAGGTCTCTCCACGTCTCCGAGGCAATGTCAGCCCAGTGTCTTGCCATCGGGCAACGGAATCCGCCTGTTGAGGAATTTACGGGTTGGACATTCTCCCAATGTCCGCCATGTTGGTCCATCAACCGTGTTTCGGCCGCGGGCGATCGTCCATCGGCATCATTTCAACCGTTCCCGAATATCAGCGGCATCAATGTGCAGGCAATGCGTGACAGAATAGACGAGAACCGTCCGGTGATCCGCCAACTCGGCGAGTCCGTGATCAACCGAATCGCGGCGGGAGAAGTGGTCGAACGTCCCGCGTCCGCAGTCAAGGAACTCGTCGAGAACGCACTTGATGCGAGAGCCCGACGTATCGGCGTGCAGTATGCAGATGGTGGAAAGACCCTCATTCGGATCGTTGACGACGGTCATGGCATCGCCCCGTCGGATCTGCCCTTGGCACTGTCCCGCCATGCGACCTCCAAGATCGATGGGAGTGACCTGCTGAACATCCAAACATTCGGCTTCCGCGGTGAGGCGTTGCCGTCGCTTGGGGCGGTCGGTCGCCTCACGATCACATCGCGCGTGAAAGGTGAGGAAGGTACCCGGATATCCGTTGTCGGCGGACGACAGGAGAACATTCGTCCGGCAGCGCTGAATGGTGGAACCATAGTGGAGCTTCGGGATCTCTTCTTTGCGACGCCGGCAAGGCTGAAATTCCTTCGCTCTGACCGTGCGGAGGCGCAAGCCATTCTGGACGTGGTGAAACGCCTGGCAATGGCCGAGCCTGGGGTGGGATTCACCCTGCACGACGTCTCCCGCGGCGGAGACGGCAGGCAGGTGTTACGGGTCGACCCCGAAACCGGTGACTCATTGGCTGCACTTCGCGGTCGGCTGGCCTGTGTTCTTGGGCCGGAATTCTCGGATAACGCACTGTCGGTTGACTTCAGTCGGGAGGAACTTCACCTGACAGGCCTCGCCGCACTTCCCACGTATTCCCGAGGTAGGGCGGTCGCACAGTACTTCTTCGTAAACGGCCGACCCGTTCTGGACAGGATGCTGTTTGGGGCCCTTCGGGCAGCATATATGGACTTTCTGAGCCGTGATCGGCATCCGGCTGCCGCGTTGTTCATAAGCTGTGACCCGCAATTGGTTGATGTGAACGTGCATCCGTCAAAGGCGGAGGTGCGGTTCAGAAATCCTGCTTCCGCCCGATCGCTGATTGTATCCGGGGTGCGCAGTGTGCTTGCGGGTGCAGGGCACCGTGCGTCGAGTACGGTGGCCGACGCGGCATTGGGAGCGATGCGGACAGAGTCCGGCGGGCCTCCCCGGATCTATCAGATGGAATCGTCCTCGCGCTCCGCGCTCCCAAGACAGCAGCCGCGGCCCGATCCATTGTTCGAGGATCCGGCGACCGTTTCCGCTCGGGTTGAGGATGTGCAGCCCGCGGTGGTTGACGAGGCATCGGCCTATCCGTTGGGAGCGGCACGCGCCCAGGTTCATGAGAACTACATCATTGCCCAGACCGGCGACGGCATTGTCATCGTCGATCAACATGCGGCCCACGAACGGTTGGTCTATGAGAAACTGAAGGAACAGATGGCTGGCCAGCGCGTGGCGTCACAGGCATTGCTGATCCCTGAGATCGTCGAAATGCCTGAAGAGAGCGCATCCCTGCTCCTGGAAGCGGCGGATGACCTTGCCCGTCTTGGTTTGGTGGTCGAGAGATTTGGTGGCAATGCCCTTGCGGTTCGCGAAACACCGGCCATACTTGGTGTGGTGGATGCGGCGGCGATGCTGCACGACGTGCTGGACGAATTGACTGACCTTGGCGACAGTGAGGCGGTTCAGGTGCGCATCGATGCGGTGCTCTCCCGCATGGCATGCCATGGTTCGGTGCGCTCGGGCCGACGAATGGGCGCGGATGACATGAATGCGCTGCTTCGTGAGATGGAGGCGACCCCTCACTCGGGCCAATGCAACCATGGTCGGCCTACCTATGTGGAACTGAAACTGAAAGACATCGAGCGGCTGTTCGGGAGAACATGACCTTGACCGTTTGAGTTCGGCGACCGCCGTTGGTTTCGAATTGACGAAGGCTTCCTTGACGTGAGATGCCGTGCCGTCGTCTTTCCGGGTGAGATGGCTGCGGCCCCGTCGCCAAGGGAAGCGTTCCGAAACGGGAGTATTGATGCCGATGGGTCCGCCAATGGCGGAATTGGACGGTTGCGCTGACTTGAACAGGATCGGGAATACTGCATTGAGGACAGCGGGCTTGACGGATGTGATGGCAGTCAGGTTCTTCCTGGCGGTCTCGCGAGACGGAGGGTGAGTAATGGGAGAATCGTCTTTCCAGCCAGTATCCGGCATGGATATGCCGCGGTTTGCGGGGATACCCACATTCATGCGGTTGCCGCACGTCGACCTGAACAGTGCAGGGCTTCGGGACGTTGACATCGGGTTGATCGGTGTTCCCTGGGACAGCGGAACGACAAACAGGCCAGGTCCGCGGCATGGTCCAAGGCAGCTTCGTGACTGTTCCACCATGATCAGGGCTGAGCACGGAGCGACGGGAGTGCGTCCTTACGAGGCGGTCAACTGCGCGGATCTTGGCGATGTCGGGCCGAACCCGGCGGACATCCAGGACACGATGGATCGGATCACGTCATTCTACGACAGGGTAGTGGCCGCAGACGTTCTGCCGTTGACGGCGGGCGGAGACCATCTTCTCAGCCTGCCCGTCCTCCGTTCCCTCGCTAGACACCGTCCCTTGGGAATGATCCATTTCGATAGCCATACGGATCTGTTTCACTCCTATTTCGGTGGGGCGCGATATACCCACGGCACACCGTTCCGGCGGGCGGTGGAGGAAAGGCTTCTCGATCCGAAACGGGTGGTCCAGATCGGAATTCGTGGCACGGCCTATGACATGGAGGACAGGGACTTCGCAAAGTCCGTGGGAATCAGGGTGATTCCAATCGAGGAATATTTCTCGCGTGGGCCAGAGGACGTAATGGGTGAGGCGCGGGAGATCGCAGGTGATGGGCCAACCTATATAAGCTACGACATTGATTTCGTGGATCCGTCGTTCGCGCCTGGGACTGGAACACCAGAAGTGGGTGGACCGAACTCATTCGAGGCGCTGTTGGTGGCCCGGCTTCTGGATGGGCTGGACATCGTGGGCGCTGATCTGGTCGAGGTGTCTCCACCCTTCGATTCCTCTGGCGGTACGGCCTTTCTGGGCGTTTCAATCATGTTTGAACTGATCTGCGTGATGGCGAAGGCCCGCGCCGCGCGCAATGACTGTTGATGGTTTGGCGTCTCCGGGCGACAGTCTGCCTTTTCAGGCTCCGCTCGAGGGGAACCTCTGCCGGTAAAGGCACGGAATGCGCCGATCTGAACAGGTTTCAGTAACTGGTCCGCTATTGTCCTGGCAGTCTGAATTCAGACGCCAATCGCTTGTGAGCCAACTGGCGATCCTATATTATCGCCTCGGCACCTCCGGAACGCAGCATCTGGCGTAACGGGGCCGCCATGCTCTGCCAGAGACTTGGAGACTTCAATGCGTGGCTTCCATCTTCCCGGTCGTTCCCCAGTGTTCGCCGTCAATGGCATGTGCGCCACTTCGCATCCACTTGCGGCCAAAGTGGCGGTGGAAACGCTTCAGGCTGGTGGGAATGCGGCAGATGCCGCGGTCGCGGGCGCGGTGTTGCTTGGGATCTGCGAACCTCAGATGACCGGAATAGGTGGCGACTGCTTTGCGCTCATCAAACCAGCCGGCGAAGAACGTATCGTCGGGATCAATGGTTCAGGTCGGGCTCCCTCCAACCTCAGTGCCGCGTCCATGCGTGAGTTGGGCCACGATACCGTTCCGCTCCACAGCCCGGAAGCTGTGACGATTCCCGGCGCGGTTGACGCATTCTGCACACTCATCTCCGATCACGGAACGCTCGGATTGGATGCCGTACTTGCCCCTGCGATCTTCTACGCTGAGGCCGGAGTGCCGGTTGCCCCCCGAGTTGCGTTTGATTGGTCACGTTCCGCAGCCACTCTTCAGGGTGTGGCGCGCAGCTACTACCTGGATGGAGGCAAGGCTCCAGGTGCTGGAGTGTTGTTCAGACATTCCGGGCAAGCCGAAGTCCTGCGCCGCATTGCTTCCGACGGACGCTCAGCCTTCTACGAAGGGGAAGTGGCCGAGGATATGGTGAACAGCCTTAAGGCATTCGGTGGAGTCCATGTTCAGGACGATTTCGCTGAGGCACGGTGCGACTACACGAAACCGATAAGTGGAAAATACGGAGATGTCGAATTGGTTGAGCACCCCCCTAACGGTCAGGGCGCAGCCGCAATTCTCCTCCTGAACATTCTGTCCAGTTTCGATTTTGCGGCGATGGATCCCTATGGAGCCATTCGCACCCATATCGAGGCGGAGGCGACAAAGCTTGCCTATGATGCCCGAAACCGGTTCGTGGCCGATTCCGACAACTCGAAGCATCTCGATCACATGTTGGCGCCCGAGACTGCGGGCCAGCTCGCTTCGCTGATTGATCCCGGGCAGGCAATGCCCCGAGCCGCGAACCTGACAGAAGCGGTACATCGGGATACGGTCTATATAGTCGTGGTTGACCGGGACCGCATGGCGGTCTCGCTCATCTACTCGATATTCCACAGCTTCGGTTCCGGCATCGCATCGGAGCGGTTCGGAATCCTCCTACACAACCGGGGCGCTGGATTTACGCTCGCCGAAGGACACCCCAACGAAGCCACTGCAGGAAAGAGACCGATGCATACGATTATCCCGGCCATGCTCAAGAGGGACGATCGTGTGATGATGCCGTTCGGTGTGATGGGTGGACAATACCAGGCATGTGGACATGCGCGTTTCGTCACGGACGTTGTTGACTTTGGGCTCGACCCGCAATCCGCTATCGACGGACCACGGTCATTCCCTGATGACGGTGAACTGCAGCTGGAAGATGGCTATTCTGACTCGGTATGTGCTGAACTTGCCGACCGTGGTCACGTCATAGTCAGGCCGGAGACCGGCATCGGTGGGGCGCAGGCAATCCGTATGGATCACGACCTTGGGATTCTTGAAGGTGGATCGGATCCAAGAAAGGACGGTTGCGCGATTGGGTATTGATCCCGGCCCGCCATTCCGGCTCAGTTCAGTTGCGCCTGCAGCGGGTAGTGCCCATTCTCGAATTCCCCGAACAGCGAAGCCAGATCAGGGTGATCGACCGGCTCGCCTGAATTGTCCGCTTCCAGATTCTGCTCGGATACGTAGGCCACATAGTAGCAGTGTTCGTTTTCCGCGAGAAGATGATAGAATGGCTGGTCCTTCCTCGGCCTGCCTTCCTTGGGAAGCGATTCATACCACTCTTCGGTACTGGAAAATTTTGGATCGACGTCAAAGACGACGCCGCGGAATGGGTGCTTTCTATGGCGCACGACCTGCCCCAACCCATACTTCGCGCTATTTTTCAACATTCCGCGTCTTCCTTCCTGAGGAGCGATACGACTTTGTCCCTGTAGCCTAGGCAGGAATCAAGCGGAATCGCAAGTTCGCCCGCGTGGCGACAAATTGTGCGGGAACGCGGATTCCCGTGCTGTCAAATCGTCGAACCGGAACCCGAGCCGAAGTTCCGTTCAGGTGCGTGAAGGGTTCCTCGACGCAGCACATCCGTGGCTCCGAATCAGGCACTGTTCCAATCAGACCTGAGGACTCGACCCACGGACGTGGAAGATCGCAACCCGTAGGACAAAGAACCTTTCATTCTGGCCGGGACCGCGGTAGCTTTCCGGATAGTGAACGGAACAAACAGCGATATCGGGTGGAAAACCATGGTCAGGACATTCAGCGCTCTTCTGGTTCTTGTTCTACTGACCAGCTGTGGCACCTCTTCCTCGGTACCACGCAATCTGAATGATGCATGCAGCATCGCCGACCAGCGTCCAGCCTACATCAGGGCATTCAAACGCACCGAGCGCAGATGGGGTGTTCCCGTCCATGTGCAGATGGCAACGATCTATCACGAATCCACCTTCAATCGCAAGGCGCGCACGCCAATGCGTTACTTCCTTGGCGTGATTCCAAGAGGGCGGCAGTCGTCCGCCTACGGCTATGCCCAGGCACTTGATGGCACGTGGAAGGAATATAAGAGCAAAACCGGCAGACGCTTCGCGCGACGCGACAACATCGTGGATGCATCGGACTTCATTGGCTGGTATATGAACGAGACCCACCGGCGAGCTGGGATTCCGTTGACCGACGCCCGAAATCAGTATCTGGCCTATCATGAGGGTCAGGCTGGATTTCTACGTGGCTCCCATCGCAGCAAGCGATGGCTGCTCGACAAGTCTGTCCGGGTTCAGGAGCGTTCAGACATGTATCGAAGGCAACTGAGAACCTGCCGCGCCGTTTGATCACCGCGTCCGCTTTTCGGCTTCAAGCGTTATGCTGAACAGGGATGACGCGAGATCCGCATCCCTGTCTATGTCCCGGAGGATTACCGTGGTTTCGGTACCGTCGCCGCCTGTGATCACCCATTGGCGGAGTTCAACCGGTGGCCCCGAAAACACCAGACGAATCCTGCCAAGATCCGGTCTTTCGGGATCCTGCAGCGTCACGCTTGTGGCTATGCCATCGAACGTGTGACCGATAACCATCGTCTCATTTTCAAGATCGACGCGCCGTTTCAGAATCAGATGAAGTGGTGTACGCCGCAACGGATACTGCTCCGGGGGTTGATTGGATTTTCCGTCGAAAATCGCCAGTCGCCCGGAACCTGCCAACACCAGGCCGGTCTCGGGTGGGTCGTATTCAAACCTCGCCCGACCCGGTCGCCTCAAATAGAGGGTTCCGGTGGAAATCGTATTGTCGGAGTTGATCTGGGTGAACGCACTCTTCGCCGATACAAGATCATTCAGATATCCTGATATACGGTCCAAGGGCAGCCTATCGGCGGCCTCGCCCGCCATGGGCAGGAGGATGGTGAAGCAGAGAAGTGCGAATGTGCGACGGGAGATGTCCATGAACTCAATATAGCGAATGCCGCTGGGAATCACATGCCAAAATTGCGGAGTCGCAATGATTTGTTCGGGCCTCGGCCTGAAGAAGCGAGGCCCGGGCGGCAGTCAGTTCGGTTCCGGTGCGAGAATTTCGCGTTTGCCCACATGGTTTGCGGCGGACACGAGTCCCTGCTCCTCCATCTGTTCCACCAGCCGAGCGGCCTTGTTGTACCCGATGGCAAGCTTGCGCTGGATATAGGAGGTCGAACACTTCCGATCGTTTATCACGATGGCCACGGCCTGATCATAGAGCGCGTCCGCTCCGTCGGTATTTCCTCCAAGCCCCAGAACGAGGTCAATGTCATCCTCGCGCGCTCCGTCAGGGCCCTCGACGACGCCACCGACGTATTCCGGCGGACCAAAGCCCTTGAGGAAGTTCACGACATCCTCCACCTCCTCGTCGCTGACGAAGGGTCCGTGAATGCGGGCAATTCTCCCCCCGCCAGCCATATACAGCATATCGCCCATTCCAAGCAGCTGTTCCGCTCCCTGTTCGCCAAGAATGGTGCGGCTGTCTATCTTGGACGTCACCTGGAAGGAGATCCTGGTCGGGAAATTTGCCTTGATCGTGCCGGTGATGACATCGACTGACGGTCGTTGCGTCGCCATGATCAGATGGATGCCGGATGCTCGTGCCATCTGCGCCAGCCGTTGTATGCAGGCTTCGATCTCCTTGCCCGCGACCATCATCAGGTCCGCCATTTCGTCCACGATCACGACGATGTAGGGTAACTTGTCCGGCTCGAATTCCTCGGTTTCGAAAACCGGCTCTCCCGTCTCATCATCAAAGCCGGTCTGGACGGTGCGGCTGAACATTTCGTCCTTGGCGAGCGCTTCCCTCACCCTTCCGTTATAGCCCTCGATGTTGCGGACACCTATCAGGGACATCCTACGGTAGCGTTGCTCCATTTCGCCCACGACCCATTTCAGTGCGACGACGGCCTTCTTGGGATCGGTTACGACGGGTGAGAGGAGATGGGGAATGCCATCATAGACGGACAGTTCAAGCATCTTCGGATCTATCATGATCAACCGGCAATCATCAGGTGTGAGTCGGTAGAGTAGCGACATGATCATTGTGTTGATCGCCACTGACTTGCCTGAGCCTGTCGTTCCCGCGATCAGCAGGTGCGGCATTCTGGCAAGATTTGCCACAACCGAGGCACCGCCGATGTCCTTTCCGAGCGCAAGTGGGAGTGCCATTCCCGAATCGCCGAAGTCCTTCGACGATAGAATCTCTCGCAGCATGACCCTTTCGCGGCTGTCGTTTGGCAGTTCGATACCGATCACACTGCACCCGGGAACGGTCGACACGCGGGCGGCCAGCGCTGACATGGACCGGGCTATGTCATCCGCCAGACCAATGATTCGGCTTGCCCTTAGCCCAGGCGCTGGCTCAAGCTCATACATCGTGACAACGGGACCTGGCCGAACGCTGACAATGTCGCCCTTGACGCCATAGTCATCCAGAACACTTTCCAGCATACGCGCATTCTCTGTCAGGGCCGCTTCACTCAGCTGATGGCGCACCCGCCCAACCGGATCCTCCAGCAACGACAACGGTGGCCTTTGAGGTGCCGTCCTCACGTCGCCCAGACCTAGCCTTGGCTGCGCCTCCGCCTTGGCTTGCTGCGACTGCCTGTAAGTTGGCGGCTTCGCGACCTTCACCATGGAGACCGGGTCAGGATCGAGGGACGCAGGAGTGCCTGCGGCTTCCGGCATTTCCGGCAGCCGTTCCACAAAAGGTGTTCCGGAAGGGATGAAATCGGCGTTGTCCCTCTGCCCGACAACAGTCACCGGCGGTTCCCTATGGCGTTGGCCGAAGCCATTCGGTGCGCCAGCGGAGTGGTCCAGCGGTTCAGGGCCTGCCATGGCCGAAGAGACTGGAGGTTCATCTCTCTGGGCGTTCGATGCTATCCTCTCTGGGACATTTGGCAGTCGGAGATTTGTCCTGATAACCCTGAGCAGTCCTCCACCGAGGAATCGTCCCGCACTGCTGACTTCCGCCATTGTGCATCCGAGCGCGTAGAGACCCAGGATTAGCACTCCCAGCACCAGCAGAAGAGCCATCGCATTCAACGCTTCCGTTGCGGTGAATGGTAGGGTGCTCAACAGCATTCCCAGCACCATGTCGCCAAACAATCCGCCGAGGCCAAAGCTGTGTTCCCATGAGCTGCTTGGGATCTGCGTAGACGCAAATATCGCGGTGACGGCGATCCACACTGGCGCGACGACAATTCGAACGGCAAGCCGTCTGGTGCCGACGTGCAGCATGAATCGCATACCCCATCCCAGCAACAGCAACGCGATTCCCCAACCGCCCCAACCGATCACCATATATAGAGCGGACGCGGCGGAAGCGCCGGTCCAGCCAAGCAGGTTTCGCACCGGGGCGTAGGTGGCTGAAAGCCAACTCGAGTCGGTTGGGTCGTAGGATCCCAATGCCAAAGCCAAGGCAATGCCGGCGCCAGACAGTATCAGCCCAAGAAATGCCTTGAAGCGGCGTTCCAGCATCTCCTGGGTTTCCGGGTCCAGCAATCTCCTGCGAACGTTCTCATTATATATGGCCATCTTGGATCCTGCCTCAGCTATATACGCAGTCACGCAGTCTGTTCAGACCGCACGCAAGTTCTTCAATTGGAGCAACCATCGCGACCCTGATGTACTCACGTCCTGGATTGAAGCCATTCACCTCCCGACCCAGATAGGCTCCGGGCAGCACCCTCACCCCGGTCTCGCGCCAGAGCTTGAGTGCCGCCACCTCGCCGTCGGCCACCCGTAACCACAGAAAGAAGCCGGCGCTGCAGGGCGAATAGTCAGGTACGGAACCGAACAGACGGTCAGCAAGCTGGTACTTCGCGCGGTAGAGGGAGCGGTTCCGGTCGACATGCGCCTCATCCTGCCAGACTTTGGCTGCCGCTCGCTGCAGCGGAAGTGGTGGCGGAGCGCCACCATATGCACGAAGCTGCCTGAGGCGCGCGATACCCTTGGGTCCGCCTGCTGCGAACCCAGACCGCAGTCCCGCTAGATTCGAGCGTTTGGAGAGTGAGTTGAATGCGATCACCCGCTCTGGTGAAACGCCCAGTTCGGCCGCGACCTGCAGCGCACCGACTGGCGGCTCATCTGCATAGAGTTCTGAATAGCATTCATCCGAGAAAAGCAGGAATCCATGTTTCTCCGCCAGGGTGATGACTTCCGCAAGATAGTCGCGGGGTGCGACCGTTCCCTGCGGATTTGCAGGCGAGCACAGATATGCTACGCCAACCCGGTCCAGAACCTCTGGCGCCAGGCTTCCGTAGTTCGGCAGGAATCCGGATTCCGCGGTGACCGGCACATAGACGGGTTCCGCATCGGACGCCAAAGCCGCTGCGGCATAGACTTGGTAGAAAGGATTTGGAATCAATACCTTGACCTGCCGTTCGCCGTCGCGCCGTGCTGGACATAGCGTCAAACATGCGTTGAACAACCCTTCTCGGGTGCCGTTCAACGCAATGATCTGGCGGTCCGCTGACAGGCGAACACCGTAACGGTGGAATATCCAGCCTGCGATGGCCTCGAGAAGCTCGGGCGTACCGTCATTCGGTGGATACCGCCCAAATTCCCCTGAATGTTCGGCAATGATCTCTCCAACCCATTCAGGGAAGGCATGTCGCGGTTCACCGATCGACATATGGATTACGTCGCCACCTGGTGAGGTGCCGTCAAGAAGCGACCGCAGTCGCGGAAATGCATATTCCGGTAGGCCTGAAAACCGCCTGGGACTTTTCATCGCCACTATCGTTCTGCCTCGGTATGCGGGTTCATAAGTGCCCCGCTTGCCCGAACGTTAGCTGCTTACGATGATCAGGTCAAGGATATCCTTCGGTGAGGTCAAATCAGGCGCCCCGTTCCACCCTGAAGTGCGGCACCAGAGGCGGTGGTGACCGGTACCTCCGGCACATGATGGCACCGAACGACCAACAGGCGGTGACACTCCCCGTGAACAGGGTAGGGGACTGTCATGTCCGAGGACTGCCGTCAGCTGACCCGGGAGGACAGATGCCGGTGCCTGCTGGGGCAGACCCCTGCCTTTGATCATGCCGACATTTTGGCCACTCTTCGTCTTCTGGCCGGTTGTGGCGGAAAGACTTCTGGTTCTTTCGGATCCCGGACCTGACTTCAGTTGCGGATCTGACCCTCCGAAACTCTGGCGGCCGGTCGTCGCAATTTGGATGCTCCCAATCGGACACTGAAGAAACGACTTCGCTGTCCGGCCTGCAACTGCGGCGTTTGATCAGGCTACCATCGAATACGGTGGACCGAAGTCAGCGTCCTGTCGAGGCAAGACGTGATTGTTCTTCAATTGGGAACGCACTGTCAGTTCGCTGACACTGAACATGTCAGCCGCATCCTCGACCCTGCTTTCGGAGAAATCGCCATCCAGGAAACTGGTTAGATGTTCAATTGGACACAGAAACTCTGCTGCGAAGGCACGTTGATATTTCTGCCTGGCTGTCGTGGCATCCGTTGAGGCGAGCCAACAGTCGCCGTCGCGCAGTATGGTGTCGGCATACCCTCCCAATAGGCGGGCCCATTCGAAGCGCTGAGCGAGAGGATGGCGCTTCCGTGGCACAAACCGAACACAATGATCATCGGTGCGACCGGCGATGGCGACAGGCAGGCGATCGGACGCCGGTTGGTCTTCCAGCGTCTGAACGCTGACACCAAGCAATTCGGCAAGGGCAGGATTCGCCACAGCGGAATCACCCACGTCGATCCCTCGCCGCAATGCACCTGCATCAGCCTTGGCCTGCTCCCATGGTTCAACAGCCTTCAGTCTGGCAGAAAAATCCGGCAATTCGGGTTTAGCCTCAATTCCCGGCGCTTCGAAAAGTTCCCGGATTGAATGCGCACTGTTGTCGCCATTCCATGTTCGGACCGCAGCAAGCTCGGCAAGTACGTCCTCGCCCCTCTCATTCTCCAGGGCCACCATATCCGCGAGGATCTCCTTTTCGCATTCCTGCGGGTCGAAACCGAATTGTGCCTCGATCCTTCGATTTCGTCTTTCTGACGGATCGTCCAGATCGGCTAGGATCAGTGACCAGAGTTGTGCCAGGTCTGAGTCAGCGCATTTCCCTAGGGCCAGCCTTTCCAGAACCTGCTCGATCAGGTCGCGGCAGATGACCGTGAACGATGACATCGAAATTGAGACGGTCGAGTCAAGACTGTTGAGATAGCGGACAGCATGATCCGCGTCTGGTGGAAATTTCCCGGCCCAGACGTTCATGACCCTGCGATCGGTCGAAAACACCAGCAGCGGCCAGACAAAGCCAAAATTGGCTGCCGTCATCTCATGACTTAGACGCCAATCCGGCGGGGGCTTTGCATCGAAATGTGCCGGCAGAACCTCATACTGAAGTCGCCACCAGGATGACGCGATCCACATGGCAAGCGGAAAGAGCGAGACAAGAACCTCGTCGTTGGTCGCGTTTGAGCGAGCGTCAATGTTCTGCGTCAGGCAGACGTTATCAAGCATGATCCTGAAATTGGCGGTTGTCTGATCAAGAAATGGATCGACCTTGTCTCTGGCTTGCCAATCGATATTGAATTTGAGCCTACACATCGCTCCTGTTCCAGAACTTGATCACGAGGTCACGAAACGGATCGCCGGGAGCCAAAGGATAACCATGATAGCTGCCAGGCCCGTCACGTTGAGCCTCAAGGACCGTACCTCTGTCGTCGACCGCCCAAACCTGTTTGGGCCATCCGTCCACAAAGTTTCTGCTGACCGCGCCACGTTTCAAACCCTCGCGAATCAGATTCGTTGCAACTTTCCTGCTATAAATGTCGGCGTTGTCACACAGGGTCTTTGCGCGGTGCGCACATGCTGGCGGATCCAGACCAAAGTCGCCAAGCGACTTCTTGTACTCGGGATTGCCGGAATAGACGACCTTACGGCCAGCCCGTAAAGTTCTGACCGCAGATCACCACCGACTGTGGCGATACGTCTTTTCGGGTTGAACTTAATGTATCTTGCAATTTCTCTACCGGAGAGTTGTGATCCGCGAAACGCGCTAAAGCGTATAAACACGCATCTGTCAAAGGTCAAGTTGGAGGTTGGCCACGGGGTACGACCCAATCCATATACTGATGCGGCGCTTTGAGGATGCAATGGAACCTCAATGCGACCGACATGGTATGGTACGGCCTCAATGCCCTTTTCGAAGTCCCATTTGCCTGTCAGAATTGCAGTGTCCGGGGCTTCCGTAGTCCTCAAGGACAAAAGATTCCGGCGGCATAGAATCCCGGTGCCTATGCGATCGCTTTCCGCAGTGCATTATGGTGCCATTTCTCGGGATCAGCTCACAGACGGTCATCGCGAAGCTTCAGGCATCAGCGTGATGACTGCGCAACAGATCAAGCAGCGGGCGTATGGTGCAGTCATATTTGGTTGAGGACCAGACTCGCACTTTCCGGGGATGTGATCAGGAAGCCTGCCACGTGGAAACCCGCGGGTTGTTGTAGGTGTCGCACATCAGAGCATGACACTTCGTGTACATCTTGTCGGACACAAGGAACGCTGCGCTTGGCGTGGTCCCTGAAGTTTGATCACGTCACATCCGATCCTGCCAAGTCCTCTGCCGTCAGTTACATCTTCGATGAAGCTTGGAACCCCCGATTTCTGGATTGCCCGATTTAAGGTACGGTCGCCACTCGTATTCGCGATTGCTGCCATGGCTGATCTCTAGGAGGGGCGGCTCTAGAGCCTCGCTCCTGAACTTCAGATTGGTCGCGGCGACAGCCCGCCACCCACACTTCCGCTGCAACCGCGAAACAAGTCTTTCGCTTACAGGGCAATCGCCTTTGAAATCCGCACTTTCCATCCAGCTGGAGGCGGTCCAAGGACCCCGCAATACAGACAGACGGTGCGGAACCGATGCAGGATACATTCAGTTCTTTCAATGGGGTTGACGACCCCCGGGGCGGCAACGCCACGGAACGCGACCCCGGGAGATGCCGACGGTAGCCTTCCCGTTTTCCCATTCGGGCGGGCGGAACCGCCCCGGCAAGGAGCGTTCCGGGCGGATGGAGGAGGGTTTCCCGCCGCGCTTCGTGGCACCGGGCACGGAATCCCGGGCCACGACGCCTTCCCCCACCTCTTCAACGCGCTGGATCCGGAGGGGCTGCACGGCGTCCCCACCCGGATGCTGGCCGACCGGGGGCACGGCCCGGCGACGTGACCGCCATCGACGGCAAGGCGCTGCGGATGCCATACGCGGCACCAACGGTCAATATGATCGCTTAAGGGTGCCTTCTCCTTCTTGCCTTTCCACCTCGCTGCCCGGCACGTCCTGTCGTGGACCGGCCGGACACTGTCGCGCTCGCAGCTTCAACCGCACTCTGGCGCGCCATAGGGTCGTCATGGATGGCGAGATCAACCGCCTCCAATCGTTTGATTTCATCGCGTAACCGAGCGGCCTCCTCGAATTCGAGGTTCTCCGCCGCCTTGGTCATGTCGCGGCGCAGCGCGTCCAGATGCGCCTCGAGATTGGCTCCCATCAGCGGCTTCTCAACCGTTGCCGTCACCCGTGCCATATCGGTGTCGCCTTTGTAGAGGCCAGCCAGAATGTCCTCGACGTTTTTCTTCACCGTCTCAGGCGTGATGCCGTTGGCCTCATTGTAGGCGACCTGCTTGGCACGGCGGCGTTCTGTCTCCTTGAGAGCACGTTCGATGGATCCGGTGACGCGGTCCGCATACATGATGACACGTCCATCGGCATTTCGGGCTGCACGGCCAATCGTCTGTATAAGGGAGGTCTCGGAGCGCAGAAAACCCTCCTTGTCCGCGTCGAGAATCGCGACAAGTCCACATTCCGGAATATCAAGTCCCTCGCGCAGCAGATTGATACCGACAAGAACATCGAAGGCACCCAGGCGGAGGTCCCGCAGGATCTCTATGCGCTCAAGCGTGTCGATGTCGGAGTGCATATAGCGTACACGTATTCCCTGTTCGTGCAGGTATTCGGTCAGATCCTCCGCCATCCTTTTGGTCAGGGTGGTGACAAGGGTTCGGTTTCCTTCCTCCGCAACTCTGCGGACCTCGTCCAACAGGTCGTCGACCTGCGTCTCGACGGGGCGGACTTCCACGGCAGGATCCACGAGGCCAGTAGGACGTATCACCTGTTCCGTGAACACGCCGCCTGTCTGTTCAAGCTCCCAGGCGGCCGGTGTCGCGGAAACGAAAATCGATTGAGGACGCATGGCGTTCCATTCCTCAGCCTTAAGCGGACGGTTGTCCATGCAGGACGGCAAACGGAAGCCGTGCTCCGCGAGTGTGAACTTGCGGCGATAGTCACCTCGATACATTCCGCCGATCTGCGGAACGGACACATGCGACTCATCAGCGAAAACAATGGCATGGTCAGGAATGAACTCGAAGAGAGTGGGAGGCGGCTCACCAGGCTGGCGGCCAGTAAGGTAGCGGGAGTAGTTCTCGATCCCGTTGCAGGATCCGGTGGCCTCCAGCATCTCAAGGTCAAAGTTGGTACGCTGTTCGAGACGTTGGGCTTCAAGGAACCTCTTTTCGGAAATCAGTTGGTCGAGACGCTGGCGAAGCTCTTTCCTGATGTTGAAGATGGCCTGTTGGAGCGTTGGCCGCGGGGTCACGTAATGACTGTTGGCATAGACGCGGATACGGTCGAACCGGCCAGTCTTCTGGCCGGTGAGCGGATCGAATTCCGAGATGGATTCCAGATCCTCGCCGAAGAACGACAGGCGCCATGCCCGATCCTCCAGATGAGCGGGGAAGATCTCAAGAACGTCGCCGCGCACGCGGAAGCAACCCCGCTGGAACGACTGGTCATTGCGGCGATACTGTTGGGCGACGAGGTCAGCCATGATGCGACGTTGGTCATAGGACTTGCCTGCGACAAGATCCTGGGTCATCGCGCCGTAGGTCTCGACCGAACCAATTCCATAGATACAGCTGACCGATGCCACTATGATGACATCGTCGCGTTCCAGAAGCGCCCGGGTGGCGGAGTGCCGCATGCGGTCAATCTGTTCGTTTATCTGGGACTCCTTCTCAATGTAGGTGTCCGAGCGAGGCACATAGGCTTCCGGTTGGTAGTAGTCGTAATAGCTGACGAAATATTCTACTGCGTTGTTTGGGAAAAATCCCTTGAATTCCCCATAAAGCTGCGCTGCGAGCGTCTTGTTGGGGGCCAGAACAATCGCCGGACGTTGGGTCTCCTCGATGACTTTGGCCATCGTGTAGGTCTTTCCGGTGCCGGTTGCACCGAGGAGGACCTGATCCTGCTCTCCATCGCGAATGCCCTGCGAGAGTTCGGCAATGGCAGTCGGTTGATCACCCGCAGGTTCGAACTCCGTTTGCATGGCGAACCTGATACCACCCTCAAGTTTTCCGGCTACCTGAAGGTCTGAATCATGTGTTTGCAGAGCGGGTTGGGACATTTTGGCGAATCCTCCGACCTTTGGATTTGAACCTGATTGGGTCTGGGTTCAAGATCATGAAGAAACTTGCCGCGCTCCTCCCGGCTTATGTCGGACATTGGTGGCCAACATCTTGGGTTGCCATTGGCAATCAGCCATACCCAGCATGCAAGGCACTGGGTCTTGGCTGAAAGAGATGGCGATTCAGATGCCTTGGTAGGCTGGTGCTCTCGTTCCCCCATCAACATTTCGGGTCTTGCGCATTCCCTGTTGGTCTGCGATACCGTTCGGTGAGCAACGTGAGGTGGCCATGTCGGCGCGCATCCACCAGCCCGCGAGGTCGGCGATGACCTCCGGCGCCGCCGGGACCCGGCGCTGGGTCCTTGAGTTCGTCCCCGGGTCCGCCGGGGAGCTGGACCCGCTGATGGGATGGACCGGCTCGGGCGACACCCGGTCGCAGGTCCGGCTGTCCTTCCCGAGCCGGGAGGCGGCCGAGGCCTTCGCCCGCGCGGGGGGCGTCGAGGCGTCGGTGAGCGGCCCGAAGCCGCGCGGTCCCGGCGTCCGGCCGCTCGGCTACGGCGGGAACTTCGCCGCCGACCGCCGCGTCGCGTGGACCCACTGAGGCCCGCCTCCCGGCGCACCTGCCTGTGGCCCCTTAGCTCAACTGGATAGAGCGGCTGACTTCTAATCAGCAGGTTGAGGGTTCGAGTCCTTCAGGGGTCACCAGAAATGAACCGCTAACCGAACTTCGGATTGAAGTGCCGCGCCGGGCATGTTGGGCAGATTCGACGGCCTCGTCGCAAGCTCTGCGTTGACTTGCCCGACATTGGCCAGTCCCGAAGGACATTGGCCCATGCTCTCAGACCGAAAAGGGATTGGCGGAACCGGAACGGCGGTCACGTTGCCATCTCTTGAGGGCAGGGTGTCGAACAGAGACGGAGCGTGTCTCTCAACTTCAATATTGACCCCGCGCCAGACCGGGCTCCGGCGAGGAGGAAACAGAAGCAAGAAAGTGCGCGGTGGGAAAACAAAGACCCTGCTTTTCGGTCCTGTGGGTACACACTCCTATCCGGCAATGGCAATCCAGCCAGCCGGAACCGAGCATTACACGTCGTGCATCGTCTGCAGGGGTCGGCGAATCAGTGCGATCGGGCTTGGGATTTCCCCGATGTCGGAGCCTTCGTCCCGGTCAAGGCTGGGACGATGCGGGAAACGCCGGCACCGGTAAGTCATGGTGGTGATAATGGGCTGCCAAGGTCATGGGAACACCGCAGGCCTGTGGATGGACCGCCGGAGAACCCGGGAGTCCCGATCCGGTCCGCATATAGCCAGGCTGGAACGGGCGCCGCCTGCTACATGAACCGGGAAAGAACCGGCAGTGGATCCACACGTTACTAGGGAGTGTCCCGGCGGAAACGTACCATGGCACGACCCGCGGCCTGAAGCCCGTATGGGTGGGAGTGGCCGGAGACGGGCAGGTACGTATGCTCAAGGAAATGCCGTCGACATCGTGTCCCCAATAAAGGCGAATGGGCAATGCCGCTCCGCAATGGCTTACCTTCAATTCGTTGACTTGTCAGGAATGGCGGTCACAACCGTCTCCCGCTCACTTGCGGGCCGTTCCAGTGGTCCGACTGCCTTGTCGAGCCACGGATCAGCGCTCCGCGAGAGCGATTGGTGCAACGCAAGGGCCATTGTCCGGCACTCTTCCCCGCGCCAGCCCCGAGGCATGATCTCCGCCGGAACATCGGCATGGCGAAGCACCAGACGCCGCCAGTGATGGATCAGCAAGGTTCGCAGCGCGACGGCATCCAGCGGTTCCGCCTCTGCGACTGCCAGAAACGCATCCATATTCCGTGAAAGGGTTGAATGGAGCCTGCGATAGTCACGCTGAAGCGATTCCGGGGCAAGAACCGCGCGAGCCCAGTCCGGGAATTGCCGGAAATGACCTTCGATGGCATCCGCTTCGACAGGAAGTTCGCCAGCCTGGCTTGACCCGAGGAACACCGTCGGCGCAAGTCGCAGGAAACCTGCCTCGCACATCACTGACTCCGGACGTAAGGGCTTTCTCAACGCCACCAGTCGCCAAGGTCCGCGAAGTGTCGGAGAGCCTGCATATATGCGGCGTGAAGCAGGCAGGAACCTGGCACGGCCACTGTCCGAGAGAGCGTAATGGCTGTTCCGGCCGGATCTCTGCCGGACAATCCAGCCATCTTTGGAGAGTCGATGAAGCGCGACCCGCAGCGCTTCCGCCTTGACCGAAATCCGGTGGAAGATGGATGACAATGCGCTTGCCGACACGACACCGCCGCGTGGCATCACGGAATCCCCGAACACCGTTATGACCAGCGTCCAGACCCGGGGGTTTCCTAACTCCCCGAAACTGCCGATCATCTCATCCGGAATGGTCATTTCATTCGCTGCCAATGTACTTCGTGGTTGGTGGCATCAGGATCTACCATGCAGAGTGAATTTGCGAGCCGCCCGGCCTGAGGAGTGACGTGATCCCGGATGTGCGCTATTGGCGCATCTGTGGTCTTGCATGCTGCCGAGGACAGACCTCTCCATTCTTCCGTCACCATCCTGTTGCCGGACCGGTTTGCGTTCAGAAGGCCACCATCGTCAGCAGTTCATACTCGGCGCAGACCTCGCCCTTTTGATTGGTCAGTGTGACGTGCCAGCGAACCTCACCGTATTCATCGTTCCGTTTGGTCATTTGCTTGACGGTCAGGCGAACCCTGATTCTGTCACCCGGTACCACCGGGTGCATGAAGCGAAGGGAGTCCAGACCGGTGTTGGCCAGCACCGGACCCGGCGATGGCTCCACAAAGAGGCCGGCTGCGAAACCAAGAAGCAGGTAGCCATGCGCCACCCGACCGGGAAAGAACGGGTTGGCAGCCGCCGCCTCTTCGTCAAGATGGGCGTAGAACCTGTCTCCCGTGAAATCCGCGAAATGGGCAATGTCCTCCATAGTGACTTCGCGTTCGGCGGTATGGAGGGTCTCACCAATCCTCAAGTCACCGAAACGGCGCCGAAACGGATGCTCACAGCTCTCGATTTCCATACTTCCTGGTACCCAAGGACCCCCGACTGCCGTGAGAATGTCGGGTGAACCCTGTATCGCCGTTCGCTGCATGTAGTGCAGAGTTCCGCGGATGCCGCCCTGCTCCTCTCCACCGCCCGCGCGCCCCGGCCCGCCGTGGATCATGTGGGGAAGAGGCGAGCCATGGCCCGTGGCCTCGGCTGCGGAGTCGCGGTTGTTGAAGTATAGCCGACCGTGATACGCCGCAGTCTCCAGCGTCAGTTCTCGGGCGATGTCACCGCAACGTGTGAATACCGACGCCACCAATGAGCCATTCCCCCGGTTGGCGAGTCTGGCGGCATGGGCTGTGTCACGATAGCCCATGACGGTGGAAACCGGACCGAACGCCTCTGTCGCGTGAACCGCGGAAGCCGCGTCGGGATCTGGGCAATGAAAGAGCATTGGTGGGAGAAACGCGCCTCTGGACGCGTCAGCGCCATGGACGGAGATCGTTTCGGGGTCTCCGCAGATCCGCTCGGCTTCGGTTGCGATCACGTTGGCTTTCTCAACGACTTCAGTGCGCTGATCCTTCGAGATAAGTGCACCCATCTGTGTCCGTTCGTCCGTCGGGTCACCAATGCGGATCCCTGCAAGCCGTTCCGACAGCGATTCAATCACCGATTGAACCCGCGCTTCAGGAACGATCAGACGCCGCATGGCGGTGCACTTCTGGCCCGCCTTCACGGTTATCTCTCGGGTGGCCTCCTCGATGAACAGATCGAATTCCGGTTCCCCGCAAACGGCGTCCACGCCAAGAATCGAGGCATTCAGACTGTCCTGCTCCGCAATGAACGGCACGGCGCCTTCAAGAACTGAATGTGTGGCCTTGAGCTTATGTGCGGTGCTGGCGGAGCCAGTGAAGCTGACCACGTCTTGTCCGTCTAGACAGTCAAGAAGGTCACCTGTGCTTCCCGATATTAGCTGAACGGCACCGTCGGGAAGCAGTCCACTGTCAAGCGTTTTCCTGAATGCAAGCTCCGCAACGTAGGCGCTGCTTGTGGCGGGCTTGATGATGGCTGGCATCCCCGCAAGCAGGGTTGGGGAGAGCTTCTCCAACATCCCCCAAACCGGAAAATTGAAGGCGTTGATATGAACGGCGACTCCGCGTTTGGGGACCGCTATGTGCCGTCCGAGGAAAGTGCCGCCGCGACTTAGCTGTTCGACTGGCCCGTCGAGATGGACATGGGCGTCGGGCATCTCCCGACGTCCCTTTGACGCGAACACGAAAGTCGCACCGATTCCGCCGTCAATGTCGATCAGATGATCCTGCTGTGTGGCACCGGTTGAGAATGAGAGATCATACAAAGCCTGCTTTTGGTTGCCGAGATACAGTGCCAGCGCCTTTAGCATGCGCGCACGGTCGTGAAAGGTCATGGAACGGAGGTTTGGGCCTCCGACATCCTTGGCGTAATCCAGCATGGCGCCATATTCGAGCCGGGAGCCTCCCACCCGGGCGACTGTCTCACCAGTAACGGCACTGGCCACCGGTTGTGCGTCCCGGCCCGGCGCGATCCATTGACCGGCAGCGAAGCTTCCCACTTCGATCACGTCCATAGCCAAGTCTCCAATGCTCATTCCACTAGACCGGTAGGGCTGATTTATGTAACCCGTGAGCAGGCAAGGACGCAATTCCTGTAACAGATTGGCCGACGCGACGACGTGGGTCACGGAGGCGATGCAATATGGGACTTTCAGCGCAGGAATGCGCCGAGCGCAGTGCGGGGGCCATGTGGGCCTGCGACGATGCCACCAGATGGTTTGGTATGTCACTTGAGGATATCGGGCCAGGCTCGGCGGTGCTGAAACTGACGGTCATGCAACATCATACGAACGGGCATGGCATATGCCACGGTGGGGTGATCTTCTCATTGGCTGACAGTGCCTTCGCCTTTGCCTGCAACAGCTACAACAAGGTGGTGGTCGCTCAGCACAACATGATCAGTTTTCTCGTGCCCGGACGGTTGGGCGATGTCCTTACCGCAACGGCGCACGAAGTCAGTGTGAAGGGGCGTAGCGGCATCTACGATGTTCGGGTGACCCGTGAAGACGGTGAAGTCGTCGCGGAAATGCGGGGGTGCTCCCGGACGATTAGGGGAACACATTTCGAGGAAGGGAACCTGACATGAAAGACCTTGCGCCAGACCGGTCAACCCTGGATCCGATTGAAATCGCCAGCAGGGACGAGATCGAGTCGCTCCAGCTCAGGCGGCTCAAGTGGTCGCTAGACCATGCTTACAGCAATGTTCCGATGTACCGCGAGAGATTCGAGGAACGAGGCGTACATCCCGACGACCTGAATACGCTCACCGATCTGGCTAGGTTTCCCTTCACGGTCAAGGCCGACCTGCGGGCAAACTATCCATTCGGGCTCTTTGCGGTCCCACGGGAAAGGATCGTTCGGGTCCATGCCTCGTCCGGCACCACTGGCAAGCCAACTGTTGTTGGATACACCCAGGAGGACATCGACAACTGGGCGGCGCTGGTGGCACGGTCAATGCGGGCAAGTGGCACACGCCCGGGCGATGTCGTGCATGTCGCCTATGGTTACGGGCTCTTCACCGGTGGCCTTGGGGCACACTACGGCGCCGAGAGAATGGGATGTACCGTCGTTCCCGTTTCCGGAGGCATGACGCCCCGTCAAGTGATGCTGATCACAGACTTCAGGCCCACAACCATCATGGTGACGCCGAGTTACATGCTCAATATCCTTGAACAGTTCCAAGAGCAGGAAATCGATCCCCGGGAGTGTTCGTTGGATGTAGGGATATTTGGGGCCGAACCCTGGACAGATGCCATGCGCGAGGAGATGGAGCAGGCATTCGATATGCACGCGGTGGACATCTACGGACTATCGGAGGTGATGGGCCCCGGAGTCTCGAATGAGTGTGTTGAAACCAAGGACGGTCTGCACATCTGGGAGGACCATTTCTATCCCGAGGTGATTGACCCTGTCACAGGCACGCCAGTGGCGGATGGCGAACTCGGAGAGCTTGTGTTCACGACGCTTACCAAGCAGGGAATGCCCCTGATCCGATACCGTACGCGGGACCTAACAAGACTGCAGCCCGGCACGGCACGGTCGATGCGGCGGATGGCCAAGATAACTGGCCGATCGGATGACATGATCATTCTCCGCGGCGTAAATCTGTTTCCAACCCAGATCGAGGAGCAGGTATTGGCCACCGACGGGCTTGCCCCGCATTTCCAGCTCAGACTCTACAGCAAGGTCCGAATGGACGCGCTGCAGGTGCATGTGGAAACGGTCACGGGTGATGAAGCCGTCAGGGCCGCAGCTGAGCGTGCCCTTTCGCAACGGATAAAGGGAGTGGTAGGTGTGGCGGTCGAGATCGTGGTCGGCGGCCCGGGCTCGGTGCCTCGGTCCGAAGGCAAGGCGGTGCGGGTCATTGACAATAGGTCGAAGGTGTAACACCGGCTCCTGGAGTATGATCGTTGGAGTTCGCGGCAGACTGCGGTTTTCAGGGGACTCGCTGCGTAAGGGGAATGAGTGCTGACCGTCGGTCGGCATTCACTGGTCGTAGTCCACTACGATTCTGTCGCTCAAGGGCACACTCTGGCACGTCAGCACGTATCCAGCGCGCACTTCGTAGTCTTCCAACGCATGATTTGCTGCCATTTCCACCTCACCTGTCAGGAGTTTGGCCCGGCAGGTGGAACATACACCCGCCCGGCAGGCATAGGGCGCGTCCATGGAGTGTGCGTTGAATGCGTCAAGCAGCCTGGTGCCATCGCGGGGAATCTGAAACGTACGGGTCCGGCCGTCCAGTTTGACCGTGGCCTGGCATCCCTGTGAACTCTCCGTTGGATCAGCGACTGCGGCTGCCTTCTGGAGTCGGCCCGGCTGGCCTGATCTGAAGATCTCGAACTTGATTCTGTCCTTATCGAGTCCGTGAGCTTCCAGCGATGCGGTAACGGTGTTCATCATGGGTTGGGGACCACATATGAAAGCGGTGTCCAGACTGTCAGCATTGATCCAGGACCGGAACAGCAGATCGCATTTTTTCGCATCGATGCGACCAGTGAACAGATCTATGTCCTGACTGTCGGACTCGAGGATATGGATGACATTCAACCGCCCGAGATAGCGGTTCTTAAGATCCTCCAATTCCTCACGGAACATGATCGTTCCGACCGCCCTGTTGGCGTAGACGAGCGTGAAGACAGACCTTGGCTCGCGTACGAGCGCGGTGCGCAGGATCGATAGGACCGGCGTTATACCGGATCCGCCCGCGACTCCCAGATAGTGCCTGTCAGACTCGGGATCTATCGGGACAAAGAAACGTCCGGCCGGAGGCATGGCTTCCAGCCGCTCGCCGGGTTTGAGTTCGACGTTGGCCCAGGTCGAAAACGCGCCCCCTTCGACGCGCTTTATCCCGATCTGGATCCTGCCGTCATCAATACCGGTGCAGATCGAATAGTTTCGACGAAGCTCGGTGCCGCCAAAGTTCCGGCGGAAGGTCAGGTACTGGCCTTGCGTGAACGCGAACGCCTCCGGGTCGTCAGGTTCCAGGGTAACCACGACGGCATCGCGAATGGTCTTGCGAACCTCTGTAACAGTCATGGAAAGGAAACGGGGCATTGGTTAGATGCACTTGAAATAGTCGAATGGCTCAAGGCAGTCCCTGCAGCGCCATTGGGCCTTGCAGGGTGTGGAGCCGAACTGACTCACCAGTTCAAGGTCCACCGCACCGCAATGCGGGCATTTCTCCGGCACCCCCGCGTTCTGCGGCGGTGCGATCCCGTAACGTTGCAGGTGATCGCGGCCTTTCTCCGACAGCCATGCGGTCGTCCACGGCGGCGAGAGCTGCCGCTTGAGATATACCTTTTTGACGCCGCGGCGGCGCAGGGTCCGTTCGATTTCGGTCTCGATCACCAAAGTCGCCGGGCAGCCCGAATATGTAGGGGTGACGGTCACCTCGCATGTGCCCTCAATCCAGCGGATATCGCGTACGATACCTAGATCAACCACGCTGATGACAGGAATCTCGGGGTCGGCCACATGATCGAGCATGTCCCAGATTTCCGATACGGGGAGTTCGTGAATGCTCACCACTGTGCTCCTGGATAGGCGCGCTGAAGCCATTGCATTTCGGCAAGGATGTAACCCAGGTGTTCGCTATGGCGGCCTGACTTACCACCCAATTGCGCAAAGCTGCTGTCAGGAAATGCCAGTCCTCCTTCGGATTCCAGTCGCCTGACGATGGCGAGCCAATCATCGCGCAACTCAGTGGGATCGGGAGCGGCACCGGTCCGGGCGAGCTCCTCTTCGAACCCCTCCGGTCTGAACATCTCTCCGGTATATGGCCAAAGGAGATTCAACGCGGTCTGCATTCGGGCATGGCTGTCCTCCGTGCCATCTGCCAGACGCACACAGAGATCGGCGGAACGTTCCAGATGGTAGGCGACTTCCTTTCGGGCCTTGAGCGCAATGCCCGCGATACGACCGTCAATGGAGGTCTGTAGCCGTTCAAGCATCAGCGATGACCATGCGTCATAGAGGAATTGCCGCATCATCGTCTGACCGAAGTCGCCGTTGGGGCGTTCGGCAATCAGCAGGTTCCGGAACTCGAAAGCGTCGCGCAGGTAGGCGAGAGCATCTGCATTGCGCCCCTTGCCTTCGACCTCTCCCGCGAGTTCAAGCCAGAGCCGTGTCTGGCCAATGAGATCAAGTGCGGTGTTGGCGAGCGCGATGTCCTCCTCAAGTACCGGTCCATGGCCGCACCATTCGCTAACGCGATGCCCGAGAACCAGGGTTGTGTCTCCAAGCTGGAGCAGGAACTGGAACAGCGCTTCGTCACGGCCCATCTACATGGCACCTACGTCATCAGGGATGTTGAAGAACGTCGGATGACGGTAGACCTTATCGTTCGACGGCTCGAACAGAGGACCCTTGTCGGACGGCGCGCTAGCGGTGATGTCAGAAGATTTCACGACCCAGATCGAGACTCCTTCATTGCGTCGGGTGTAGACGTCCCGTGCGTGGTGCAGGGCCGTCCTGGCGTCGGCGGCGTGAAGTGACCCTACGTGGCGATGGTTGAGGCCATGCTGTCCACGGATAAACACTTCCCAGAGGGGGAGTTCCGTTGCCATCTCAACATCCTATTCCGCGGCCACCCGCATGGTCCGCTTCTCGGCGTTGGCCATCAGCCCGTCCCGGACCCAGGCGTTGGCTTCCCAGTCCTTCACTCGAGTGCCAAGACGCTCGTGATTGCAGGGCCCGTTGCCGCGAAGGACCTCGTGGAACTCGTTCCAGTCGGGCTCCGAGAATTCGTAGTGGCCGGTTCCTTCGTTTAAACGCAGATCGTCATCCGGGATCCTGAGGCCAAGATAGTCCGCCTGTGGCACAGTCTGGTCAACGAATTTCTGGCGCAGTTCATCGTTTGAACTTATCTTGATCTTCCAGGCCATGGATTGCGCGGAATGTACGCTGTCCCTATCGCTTGGTCCGAACATCATCAGAGACGGGTACCAGAAGCGGTTCAACGCATCCTGTGCCATGCGCCGTTGCGCCTCCGTGCCGTTCGCCATTCTCATCATGATCGAATAGCCCTGCCTTTGGTGGAAGCTCTCCTCCTTGCAGATGCGGATCATCGCACGGCTGTAGGGACCGTAGGAACTGCGTTGCAGGGGAACCTGATTCATGATCGCGGCACCGTCCACGAGCCAACCGATGGCGCCGATGTCTGCCCAGGTAAGGGTGGGATAGTTGAAAATGGAACTGTATTTCATCCGGCCCTGATGCAGCCGTTCCATGAGTTGGTCGCGGCTGATGCCCAGGGTTTCGGCGGCGCAGTAGAGATAGAGGCCATGACCGGCTTCGTCCTGAACTTTCGCCAACAGTATCGCCTTGCGTTCGAGGGTCGGTGCCCGGGTGATCCAGTTCGCTTCCGGGAGCTGGCCGACGATTTCGCTGTGAGCATGTTGGCCGATCTGGCGAATGAGGGTCTGGCGGTACCCATCGGGCATCCAGTCCTTTGGCTCGATCTTTTCGCCAGCGTCGATGCGGTCCTGGAAGCGACGCTCTTCAGGAGTCATCTCTCCTCGGCGCTTTACCGCGGTTCCGGTTGACTTGACCATCTGGGCATACATTTGGGTATCCGCCATTTCCGGTGCGTTTGCAGGAGATTCGTAACGGATATCCGGAGCGTCGGCAACCGGAAATGTTACGGATGGAAGACGATTCCGTTTTCCTGTAACATAAAATCCGCGCCAGCACCCAGTTCCTCACGATCCATGAAGCCAGCTGCGAGCCTACACCTCACCGCTCCGCAGCGGCCGAAGCATGTGAATTTCCTTTCGACCGGATTCTCGAGGGCCCTTGTGGGCTGTAGGACGTGCTAGGACTGACCCTTCCACGGGACCAATGTTCTCTCGGCCACACGCATCAGAATGTCTATTCCGTAGCCGATGATTCCGATCAGGATGATGCCCATGATCACAATGTCGGTGAGTTGGAACTTCGATGCCACCATGATCATCATACCTGCACCCTTTTCGGCGGCGACAAGCTCGGCCGCCACGACTGTGCCCCAACAGACGCCCATCGCGACCCGGGCGCCCGTGAATATCTCCGGGAGAGAGTTCGGAACGATGACATGACGCATGATCTGCCAACGCGACGCTCCAAGAGAGTACGCCGCATGCACCTTCGTGATATTCACACCGGAAACACCCGCCCGGGCGGCGATCGTCATGATCCAAAGCGCCGCAAGGAACAGGAGAATCACCTTGCCCAGTTCACCGATGCCGGCCCAGATGATCACCAGCGGAATTAGCGCAAGCGGCGGTACCGGACGCATGAATTCCACGATCGGGTCGAACCAGCCGCGAAACCAGTCGGAGAGGCCCATCGCATAGCCGAGCGGGATGCCGACCAGCGCGCCGAACAGAAAGCCCACAACCACCCGGACCAGCGACCAGCCAAGATGCTGCAGCAGAGTGTGGTTCTGATAGCCTTCTTCCGAGATCTCAACGATCCTGCCCCAGACATCCTCCGGGGCCGGCAGCCAGATGGGTTCCATCTGCCAGCCCGGATAGGGCGTTATCAGCAGCGCACCCTTGTCAGTCATTGTGACAGTCCCGTTGTCTACATGGAACACGGGACGATCCTGCAGCAGGTTGCCCTTGTCGTCGCGAAGATTATGGTTGAAGTCCGTATCCTGCCTGTTAACCGACACAACCCGAGCACCGTCCTTGCGCTTGATCTCGTCATTTGCATCCCACCGGAGCTGGCCGGAACGGTACTTGATGATGTTGAGTGCGTCGTTCTTCGCGAACCCATCGCCGGAATCGATCTCCAGCGGCTCTCTGCCACCCTTGCTTTCCTCGACCTGCCAGAATGCTGTGGCAGTGTCGCGGTGTCCGTCCGGTCCTTCCACGACGTAGTCAAACTGCCCCTCACCGACGAAAGGCCCCGGCGCATGAATCGGCGTGAGCACGGAACCGGTGAAGGCGCCCCAGATCAGAAAAATCGCCACGACAGAAATAACCGATGCGGCTCTGTTGGCCCTTACTGCGCTCTCGTCACCGAATGTGACCGTTTTCAGCGAAACGAAATCGTGACGCTCCTGCAGTCGGGAAGTGACGAACCTGACCGCAAGGAATGCGGCGACGAAGATCGCGACATAGATCAGGAGAATGGTCATGCGGCGGCCTCCGTCCTACCCATGATTTCCTCCTCCATGTCCCAGATCATATTGAGAATCTCTTCGCGGGTGACCCCGTATTCGGGATGGTGCTTGACTTCACGCAGGTCCGCACCGACGCCGAGGTCCGCAAAGGGAAGACGATACTCCTTGTGTATACGTCCCGGCCTTGGCGCCATGACAAGGAGGCGTTCGCCAAGCAGGAGGGCTTCCTCCACCGAATGGGTTATGAGAATGATGGTCTTGCCTGTCTCTTTCCAGAGCCTCAGCACCAATCCCTGCATTTTTTCGCGTGTCAGGGCGTCGAGCGCACCCAATGGTTCGTCCATCAGGATCACATCAGGTTCATTCGCGAGGCACCTCGCCAGCGCCACCCGCTGCTGCATGCCACCTGAAAGCTCATAGATTGCCTTGTCCGTGAAATCTCCAAGCCCTACCACTTCAAGGAGATGGTCGACCTTCGGACGATACTCGGCTTTCGGCACCCTGTTCATCTTGGGACCGAAAGACACGTTCTCCCGCACATCCATCCACTCGAACAGAGCGCCCTTCTGAAACACCATGCCGCGTTCCTGTCCGGGTCCCGACACTGGTTGGTCGTTCAGCGCAACGGAACCTTCCGTTGGAGCCAGAAAGCCAGCGACGATGTTGAGAAGAGTGGTCTTGCCGCAGCCGGAGGGGCCCAGAACGCTCATCAGTTCACCCGTCTTAATGTCGAGCGTAACGTCCTGCAGTGCCTGAACGAAAGAGCCGTTGGGCAGATCGAAGCGCATTGAAACGCTGTCAAGAACCAGACCGGACATATGAGCACCTTCGCCTTGGCCATGAAAGGATCCGGTGCGGAAACCGCGCCGGATCAAGGATTTACCGGATTACATTTCGCCCGCGGCCTGCAGAGGCCCGATGTTGACCGCTGCCTCATAGCTCTCAAGCGCCGCGTCGATCGAGCCGGCTTCCACAAAGACATCGGCCACGCCCTTCATGAACGACTGCGCACCCCCGTTGAGCCATTTTTCGGACAGTTGCTCGTCGATCGAGGGAAAGCCGAATGTCGCCATGGTTGCTGCCGTCCCTTCGGCATCCATGCCGGCATCCTTCGCGATGTCAGCGATCATTGCCATTGCCGCTTCGCCTCCAGCATTCCAGACTGCGTTCGCGTCAGCGGTGACTTTCAGGAACTTGGCAAGAAGCTCGCTTTCCTCGGCGACGAAATTCGCCGGTGCCGAAGTCACGTCGAAAACAAGGATACCGAGTTCCTCCTTCTCGGCGCCAGTCAAAAGGATATTGCCGCTTTCCAACATACGGCGCAGGGCACCTCCCCAACCGCATGCCATGTCCACGGACGCCTGAGCGAGTGCCGCCTGGCCTTCGGCAGGGGCCATGTCCACGATTTCCATGGTGGAGATGTCAACGCCGAAGTGCGACATCTGCTTGAGGAAGCCATAGTGGGCGGCGGTTCCGAGTGGAACAGCCACTTTCTTGCCTTCGAGTTCGCCCACGCTGTCCTTGTCGATTTCGAGGTCTGCGTGAATGACACAATTGTCGTTGTCGGAATACGTGACCGCGACGTCGACGATCTGGATGTCCTGACCGGCCGAGGTTGCAACCACGAATGGCGGAACGCCCTGGCTGACGGAGATCTGCACATCACCAGATGCCATGGCCGCACTCATCGCAGTTCCGGTGTCGAAGCTGACCCAGTTTATGGCGACTCCCATTTCCTCTTCGTAGGTGCCATTCACCTTGGCATATTGAAACGGCATCGGCCATTCCAGGAAGTAGGCTACAGTGATCTCGTCCGCGGCCATCGCCTGGCCACCCGCCAGCATCGCCACTCCGGCCGCAACGGCTTTCAGTCTGGTGGTTTTCATTTAATCCTCCGTATGGTGGTCATTTCCCCGGCTGCAGCCGGAGTTCATTGAAGTTCATCAGTATTGATTGCATTTGGCCTGCGCACAACCGGTTTGTTCCTGCATTCTCCCAAGTTTAGGCCCGTGTCAAACCAGGCGTCGAGTTTCACGACAATCGATCATACATTGTTCTCGACTCACAACGCTGTGCTTTCTCGATCTCTCCGGATTGAGCTTTCTGTGGTTACTACACAGAACCTCTTGCAAAAGCCTCGAGGAGAGCGACTGATTGGCAGGGCCTGAGGCCCGGTGCGACCACAGGCTGGTCCCGGCCTCCCGAAGCACACGGTTTTTCAGCGCCTCGTCGCCATTCAGAGGAACAAAAACGAACACACCAGAACGATGGTCGGGCGTCATCGCTCGCCACATCTTCGGCGTTCTTCAGGATTGAATTGATGTCCATGTTGCCGTCCCGAATGACAGGTGGGCGCATCAGCAGGTTGAAGGTCAGCGCGAACAGTCCGAACATCAGGTGGCTGAACACTTTCACGTGCCTCCGGACACGCATCTTGCAGCAGCCCACGCCTATGAGCCTCTCGCAAAATTCCTTGATCAAGCGATTTTTTTCGGAAACGGGCGCCCTTTTTGTGGCTGGCCTGGATATGGAGCCGTCCCTCCTGTATGAAGCAGGTGTCAGAACCACAACATACAGGGAGACGGCTCCATGTCCCTACGTTCGTCCCTATCAGATGCTTGGCAGCGGTTCCAAGGGGAACTTTTCCCGCCCCGCACCGAGGAAGCCGCCTCGCGATGAGCCTCAGCCCTCTTCTTCGCGTAGCCGTGGCGGTTGAATCTCGCGCCAGACAGTCGTCCGGTCACGGCCCCGCTGCCGGGCGGTCGGCTTAACCAAAAGCCCGCTTTCCCTCAGCGTCTGCATCTGGCATCTTTCCTCACGGGTCAGGTGGCGGTGGCCCTCGGGCATGGCGGTCTACCCTGTCAGAACACAGGGACTGTCGCCGCCCGCTGGCTGATTTGCAACATCATGCGACCAGAAAGCCGGTCACCACAGCCCATCGTCTTGCACTTCAGGATGGAACGGGGATGCAATTAGTCGCGGTTCGCAGGTTCTAGCCACCCCTCGTAGAACCGGCTGACGGGGTCGATCAGATCTTGGGAAAGACGGCGCCGCGCGAGCTCGTCTTCCGTTGCGGGCTGACCCAGTTCCCGCGTGATCTCATCTAGGATTTGATCCTTCTCGACTCGCGAGAACCGGCCCTCGTGATAGACGATGTCGCCGCCGATCAGAACCGTGGCGACGGCAGTCGTCTTGGTGCGCCGGATCAGCACATCGACAAGCGGAATCGCCGGGTCCTGCCAGGGCCTGGTCACCGTCTGCCAGTCAAGAAGCACGATATCCGCCGCGGATCCAGGGGCGAGCCGCCCGATCCGGCCGGCAAAGGGCGTTGTGGCCGCGCCATGTTCGGTCGCCATGCGCAGGATTTGCGCCGCGCTGGGATGTGGCGCGTCATGGCCCGCTGGGCGGTGCAGCGTAAGCGCCAGCCGCATTTCCTGCAGCATGTCGCGGTCATCGTTGAGGCCCGCCTCGTCAATGCCGAGCGCCACCGGCACGCCGCTGGCGAGGAATGCGTTCAGATCGGCCGTGCCGCTTTTCAGCCGCATGTTGGAGGAGCAATTGTGGCAAAGGCAGCCGCCACGCTCGGCCAGCAGGTCGATGTCGTCGGGCGTCATCCAGACGCCGTGGCCGATGGTCAGTTGCGGCCCGATCAGGCCAAGCCGGTCGATATGGGCCAAAGCCGATCCGCCGGTCCGGCGGCGGGCATATTCTCTCTGATAGGGAGTCTCCAACAGGTGCATATGCATCGGTGCGCCGGTCTCCTCGGCTATGCGGGCCGCACTTTCCAGCGCGGCGTCGGACAGCCAGTGCAGGTTTGACGGCGCAATCTGGATCGCGATCTGGGCATCGTCCTGCCAGCGCGTGCGCAGCGCATGGAAGACCGCGATCTGCTCAGACAAAGGCAGGCCGAACCCGGCGAGATAGGCCGCCGCGGGTTTCTGCAGCGCCGTCGGCAGCGATGCGACGAACGCTCCGTCAGCGGCATAGATCATCCGGTTCTGATCACGCAGGGCGAGGGAATAGCTCGCCCGCATGCCGATCTCCCTATAGGCGCCGATGATCCGGTTGGCCTGGGCCAGAACCGCATCGGTATCACCCGGCGCCCGGCTATGCAGGTGCTGCACCGTCGTCACGCCCGAGGCGATCATCTCGAAGGCGGATAAAAGCGTGTCGAGCCGGGGCTCGACAGTGCGCATCGCCAGACGTTCGGGGAACCACAGCTCCAGCGGCTGGTCCCGCGCGCCCATTTGGAAGGGCGTCAGGCCGACATGGTGATGCGCGTTGATCAGCCCGGGGATCGCGACCCGCCCTTTGCCACCAGTCTCGGGCAAGCCCGGATGGGCGTGCCACAGCGCACGGGCCGGCCCGATTTCAGCGATCTGGTCGCCCTCGATCAGGATCGCCCCATCTTCCAGGATCTGCGGCGTGCCATCGGGATCAATCCCGGTGACGATATGATCGGCGGTAACAAGGTGGCGGGTCATCTAAGTGGTCTATCCTTGCAGCGAGCGATGCTCCGCCGGACGGCCGCGGGCAGCGGCTCGATCAGCGGCACAGGGGAGGTGGGTGCAAGCCGGTGTGCGGCCTCGGCAAGGGGGCCTCCTCCGATCACGATCGCCTCGGCGCCGGCGTCGACTGCCCGGGCACCGGCTGCCGCAAGCGCGGTGGTAAGTGCGGCGGCATCGCTGATCAGGGCAACCGGATCGCCCGGTGTGGTCCAAGTGCCCAGAAAGCCGTCATGGCCATGGGCAGCGGCCGTCGCTGCGATGCCGTCGCGAAGATCGGGGGTGGTGGTGACCACGGCAAAGCGCCTCCCGCCCTGCGCGGCCTCGCGCATGCCCGCCTCGGCAAGGCCTGTGACCGGCACCGCCAGAAGGTCGCGTAGCGCCGACAGGCCAGGGTCGCCGAAGGCGGCGATGACAACCGCCTGCGCTGTGCACAGTTGCGGTGCCAGCGCGACGACCGCCTCAGCCGCCCGCGCCAAAGCGGCAGGGGCTGTGATCAGCGGAGCACCGAACGGGGCGGTCAGCCCCTCGATCCGGATGCCGGGGCCCGCGGCCGCCTTCGCGACCCGCAGCATGTTGGCCGTCGTCGCCGCAGAGGTGTTGGGATTGATCAGCGCAATCATGCGGGACAGGTCGCGTCGAAGGCCTGCGCGATGTCGATGCGCCGGGCCAGCCACAGACGGTCGCGCCGGCGGTCCAATTCGGCCAGCACCTGCTCAAAGGCTTTGAACCGGCCGGGGCGGCCGACGATACGCAGATGAAACCCGACATTGAGCACGTGCGGCAGGCCGCACGCGGCTTCGGCCTTCAGCACGTTCAGCGTGTCGGTCACGTAGTCGATCATGTCCGTGGCCCTGACAAAGCCATTGGGGTGGAAAATTTCATGTCGTTAGTATCAAGCCAATAAGGTACCACGATCAAGCCCGACGCATCGCGATAGGGCAGATCGTCGTCGAAGCCGTTGGAGATATAGAGGTAGCCCAGCTCGGCCAGGAGACCCCGTGTCCAGAGGCTTTCCGCGCCATGGCAGAAGAAGCCGCGCGGGCGTTCGCCGGTGGTCCGCAGAATGGCCTCGGCTGCGCGGTCAAGATCTGCGGCCTCGACCTCGGCGCTGTCGTAATCGGCGTGCGGGCGCCACAGCCAGCCATGACAGGCGGTCTCATGCCCATCCTCTGCCAGCATGCGCAGGACCTGGCGCGACGCGTTTGGCGGCGCAGCCGCAAGCAAAGAGCGTCGCTGCGACCCGAAAGCGGCGCAGCGCCTTGGCCATGCGCCAGGCACCGGCGCGAAGGCGACAGGCGAAGATCTGCGCTAGGCCCGGATCGGGCCTACCCTCGGGCACGATCGAGAGCACCCCACCGATCCGCTCACTCACCGGGTCGCCATCGAGCGCTTGCTGCTCGGCGTCCTCTTCGACATTGACCACCACCGACACGGCCGGCTTGGCGCCGTTGGGCCAGATCAGATCGGGCCAAGCGCCGCCATATCCGACGAGGTCGCGGTTCATGCCAGCGCCCCGGGGGCGAAATCCGGTGGACAGGGGCGTGGCTGCCAATCTGGCAGGCCCGTGGCGCTGCGCCAAGCGCGCGCGATATCGGCCCGGGTGGCGAACCAAACCCCTTCCTGCCGCAAGGCGTTGTCAAGAAACGCCTCCAGCCCGCCGATCCGCGCCGGGCGCCCAATGATCCGGGTGTGCAGTCCGATCGATAGCATGCGCGGGACCTGTGCCGATTCTTTAAGCAGCCGGTCGAAAGCCGCGATACAGTAACGCGCGAAATCCTCGGCAAAGACGAAGCCGCCGGCATTGTGGAAACGCATGTCATTGGTGTCGAAAGCATAGGGCAACACCACATGCGCACCCCGCGCCGTGTCCACGACATAGGGGATGTCGTCGTTATAGGCGTTGCTGTCATAAAGGAATCCGCCCTGTTCGATCAGCAGGTCCCGCGTTCGCAGCGAGGTGGCCGAACGTGTGTGCCAGCCCAGGGGCGGCGCGCCGGCGGTGCGTTCAATGGCTGCGACGGTGCGCGCGATCGCGGTGCGCTCAGTGGCGGCGTCGATATCGACATGCCGCTCCCACCGCCAGCCATGGGCTGAGACCTCGTGCCCATCCGCCACGGCTTGTGCCGCGATCCAGGGTGTCACCTCCAGCGCGCGGCCGCAGGCGTTGAGCGTTGCCGGCAAGCAGCGGTCGCGCAGCGCGTCGCGGATCCGCGGCCAGCCAGCGCGGGGGCCGTACTCGAAATGGCTCTCCATGCACAGATCGGGTGCGCCTTCGACTCGTTCGACGGCCTCATAGATATGCTCATTGCGGTTATCGCCCGCGCGCAGGCTCAATTCGGCGCCTTCCTCGACATTCACGACAAGCGACACTGCCAGGCCTGCGCCGTTCGGCCACCGGATCGCGGGCGGACAGCCCGCATAGCCAGCGAAGTCCCGCTCCGGTCCGCTCATGCGGGGACCCGTGCCGCGTTCTTGAAGCGGCGGCAGAGGTCGACATCCCACCGCAGCAGATACTCGGGTCCCGCATCGCTTCGCATCAGTGCGCTGCTGACGATCACGCCATCGGCAGCCATGGCATCTGCGGCATTGGCTTCGGTCACCCCGCGGCCGATCTGGATCGGCCGGCAGATGCCCTTGCCGCGCAGCGCACCAATGCGGTTCAACATTTCCGAAATGCTGTTGCCGGTGATGATCAGCCCGTCGGCGTCCGATTTGACCGCCCAATTCGCCCCGAAAGCATGGCTTTCGTCGGAGATCGGAACCGCCGTGTGGTTATACGCATCGGCCAAGAGCATGATGTCCGTACGGCGCAGCGCGACCCGAGGGGCCACAGCCTCGGCCGCCAATCCGTTGCGCAGGTTCTGGGCGGTCAACGCGCCGCCGACAAAGACATTCAGGCGCACGAAATCCGCGCCGGCGGCATGCGCCACCGACAGCGCCGCGATCGGGTCTTGCGCCCCAATGATGATGCCGAATCCGAGCTGCGGCAGCTCGGTCCGGCTCAACCGGCCCAAAGCCGCCAGCAGCGCCAAGCTGTAGGGCGCGGCTGGACCGGCGGTCTTGGCCTGGTTCCGCAGTTTGACCCAAGGGATGCCAGCCTCGGCGAAAACCCAGGCAATGGCAAGCGCGTACCCTTCGTGCCAAGCGACTGAGAGATGGCGTTTGAGCGTGAAATCGGGCAGGTGTAGGGCGGCGATGATCGGTTCGGGATGATCGAAGAGGTTCAAAGACATGGGCTGGAATCCTCTTGCAATGCGGCGCGTGCCGCAGGTCTGTCGGTGGGCAGGGCGGCGGCGGCGCCAAAGCTAGCGACAACGCGGGCGGCAGAGATCGCCCCGAACCGAGCCGCCTTTGCCGGGTCGCCGGTCTCCACTAGCCCGGCCAGAAATCCGCCGCAGAAACCGTCACCCGCTCCAGTGGGGTCGTGGGTCTCGACGCACTGCGCCGGCACCGCGATGGCGGCCTCGGCCGCACGGTCCCAGACCAGCACACCCTTAGGTCCCATCTTGACGGCCACCGCGCCGGGGCAGCGTGCGGCGAGGGCCCGCAGGGCTTCGGCCGGCTGCGCCCCCGGCATCAGTGCGCGCAATTCCACTTCGCTGGGAAGGAACGCCGTCAGCCGAGCCAGGATCGGAGTGAGCGTACCGAGGTCGAGATCAGCCAGTTGCCACCCGGGATCGGCGGTGACGACAGCGCCCCTCGGGGAGAAGAGGTCCAACATCTCGCGCATCACTTCTGGTGCGCTGGGGGCAAGATGAACGCCGCGCACGCCGTGCCAAGCCTCGGGCACCTGTGCCGCGCACAAAGGATGCTGCTCCCGA
This sequence comes from Paracoccaceae bacterium, assembly GCA_965203605.1. GTDB lineage: Bacteria > Pseudomonadota > Alphaproteobacteria > Rhodobacterales > Rhodobacteraceae > JAPOUP01. The sequence goes on from OZ241902.1 coordinate 3,536,310, forward strand.
AACTCGGAATAGCCGATCTCCTTCGGCGCATCGCGGGCCTGCAGCCGGGCACGCCATGCGGTGACCTGCTCGGGCGAAAGTCGGTCGGTTGGAAAGCCCGCCGCTGCAAGCGCCACACCTGGCGCCGTCAGCCCCTCGTCCCGGCGGCCGGCGCCGTCATAAAGAAACCAGCTGCCCGCCGTCAGCGCCTCCTCGGACCAGACCACGCCTGACAGGTCGACCCCGCCCGCTCGCAACCGCCGGATCGTCTCCTGCGGGTAACTTGCCACTGCGCAGCTGACCAGCCCGACCCGGTCCACCCAATTGAGCGCACCGACGGCGGAAAAGGCGCCATTGCCGCCGGCCACATCCAGCGCGACGGTGCCGTCAGCGGCGACGACATTGTCCACCGTCAACCCACCGACCGTGACTAGATCGGGCGTCACCTCACAGCCCGAGCCGCGGTGCGCCAAGGCCCAACGCGTCGCGTTCGACCGCGGCGTGGTAGCCGAAAAGATGCAGCGGCACGCTATAGACGATGGGGGCCGTTTCCGCTGGAACCGGCGGCAGATGCCAGGCCACATCGACGATCTCGGCGATCTCAGTCTCCCCCTCGGGGACCAGCGCCACGCAATAGCCCTCGCAGCCCTGCGACATGATCGCGGTTTCCAGCGCCCTTGCGTGGCTGGCCTTATCGGCGGCGACCATGAACAGCGCATCGCCCGCCTTTTGCGTGCGGTAGTGGTGATATTCCTCCAAGGGGAAGGAATAGGCGTGGATCGGTGCCAGTTCCTTCAGCTTGGCCGCGCCAAACTCGGCCGGAGCGAAATAGGGGCCAGTGCCGGTGGTCAGCACCAGATCGACGCAGGCGAGATGTTTGGCAACCTGTTTGGCCGGTTCATAAAAGGCGTGCGCCACGACATCCACTTGCTCGGGCAGCGCGTCCAGCGCCGCCTCGAGTGCCGAGGCGTCGCCGCCCTGGGCCCGTTGCACCGCCGCGGCCACCGCCAGCATCAGCGCCATCGCTGCGGTGCTCGATTGCGTGGGCCAGCCGCCCCGCGTGGCGTGAATATGCAGTGCACCCGGGCATTGCTCCATCAGCGGAGAGGCAAGCGTATTTGACAAGCCGATCGTATAAGCTCCGCGCTCGGCCGAGCCGATCAGCCCGTCGATCACCGGCTCGGTCTTGCCCGAGGAACTGAGGCCGATCACCACTGTCTCAGCGTCGATCGTATGAAGCCCATAGGTGGCGAAATCGAACGCCTCGACCGGCTCGCAGGGTGCACCAAGCGCGGCCTCCAGCGCCGGACGCACGCCATGCCCGGCGATCCAACTGTCGCCGCAGCCGATGGTGACGACGCGGCGGATGGCTCGGTTTGCAAGGACGCGCCCGATGGCGGCCAAAGGCTCGGCATTCGCCGCAACTGTGGCGCGGATGGCCTTGCCTTGAGTCATCATCTCGCGCTCGGTTAACGCCACGCGGCGAAAGCGCTCCGGATCGCCTGCGGCATCCGAAGAGGACTCGCGTCGGATTCCCTTCAATCGTTGCTCGAAACTCATATCACTCTCCTCACTCTCCGTGCTTGGCGGTTTGGTATTTGCGGGTGCGCGAAAGGGCTGGCACGGCCGCGTCGTTTTCGATATTCTCCATAATGAAGGAAAACGCAAGCAGCAGAAAGGCAAGCAGTGTGGAAAAGGTGCAAAATACTCCCTTGCTGTACCGCCATCAGCGGATTCTCGAGATCCTTGATGACGAGCGCATGGCCAAGGTCGCCCGCCTATCCCAAGCCTTGGGCGTGTCGGCGGTAACCATCCGGTCCGATCTTGATTCGCTGGAAAAGAAATTGCTGCTGCGCCGAGTTCGCGGCGGTGCGATGGCGGTGCAGCGGGCCCGGTTCGAGCGCCCGGTGGACATGCCCATCCGGAGTTTCACGGCCGAGAAAGAGCGGATCGGGGCCATAGCGGCCGGGATGGTGCGCAGCGGCGAAACCATCATCCTAGATGCCGGCACCACGACGCTGGCCATGGCTATGGCGCTGCCGCAAGAGCTGCGGGACCTAGTCGTCATCACCTCCAGCCTCGACATCGCCATTACGCTGCACATGCATCCGGGTGCCTCGGTCATGGTAACTGGCGGAAAACTAAAGGAATCTGGACGAAACCCGCATTCGCGCTCTCTGGTGCCGCCCTTTGCCGGGCTGCTTCTGGAGCAACTCAACGCCGATTGCGCTTACCTCTGTTGCGCGGGCATCGACGCCGTGCGTGGCTTCACCAATGCGCATCTGGAGGAGGTCGAGGTCAAGCGGGCCATGATTGCCGCCGCACGGCGCACGGTGATGCTGGGGGACCGCGGAAAAATCGGTCATGTGGCTGGCGCACGGATCGCCACAACGCGCGAGGTCGCCGCCCTTGTCACTGACCGCAAGGCTGCGCCTACCGATGTCTCGGCGCTGGAACAGGTCGGCACCGAGGTGATTCTCGTCTGATGTGTGCCGCTGCTGCTTGAGGCGTTGCTTCTGGACTGCTGTGTTTTTGATTTTTTTACTTGCGTAAGGAAATGAAATCGGCTTTCAATGATGATACGCCGAGTTTCGGCAGAAAAAAGTTGAAAGGGAGACCACAATGCACCTGACCCGAAGAACTGTCCTAGGCAGCCTGGCGGCTGCCACAGCGCTGACCAGCCCGACCGTCCTGAAGGCTCAGACCCGCGAGCTTGTCATGGTCGGCTACGGCAACGATTCCGACGCCCCGCTCATCGCCGCCGGAGAAGAACTGGGCCGCCGCAACCCCGGCGTGTCGCTGCAAGTGATCGGCGGCTTGTCGGCCGAGGCGCTGGCGCAGATCAAGGCCGCGCGGGGCAAGTCGCCCTATGACCTGGCGGTGATGGGCTCGCCCGCGATCATCAACGCGCTGGCCGAGGATGTGCTGGTTCCGCTGGATTTCTCGCAGATCCCGAACGCGGCCAATGTGGACCCGAAATTCCCGCCATACGGCTATGATGTCGGCCAGCCGATTTGGTTCGAAGGCATCGGCGTCGCCTATGACACTACCAAAATCTCCACGCCGCCTACCACTTGGAAGGAGCTGTGGAGCGGCTCCTATAACGGGCGCATCGGCATGTGCCGCCCGCAGTCTAATCTGGGTCTGGGCGTGCTGGCAGCCACCAGCGAGGCCTTCGGCATGCCTCAGGACGACATGGAGTTCGCCCTGAACAAATGGTTGGAACTAGACCCGCTGGTCGGCCGGTCGCCGCCGCTTTTGCAGCAGATGATCGAGCGCGGTGAGGTGGATCTGGCACCGCTTTGGCACGTCAACTCGGCGCTGGCCGCCAATTCGGGCCTGCCGATCGGCTACACCAAGATCACCGGGCCGGGGCCGCTGATGCTGCCCACCAATATCGTGCATTTCGTCAACACGCAGGAGGGCACCGCCGATCTGGTGCATGAGTTCGCCGACATCCTGCTGACGCCCGAGATCCAATCAATGGCCGGCAGTGCGCCGATTTATTTCGGCACCGTCGTCAAGGGCATCGAAGTGCCGACCGAGGCTGCACCTTATGTGCCCTCTACGCCTGAGGAACTGGCCACGACGACTTCGCTGCAATGGCCCGACTTCGCGCCGCTGCGCGGCCAAACGGTGGAAACTTTCGACCGCATGTTTGCCGCGTCATGATGCAGGAGACCACCGATTTTTTTTGAGGGATCGGGCATGGCCGCCCCGGTGCTGCGCATCGGGGCGGTTTCCAAGTGCTTCGGGGCGATCACAGTCCTGAAGGATTGTTCGCTTGATGTCGCCGAAGGTGAGATTGTCACCCTGTTGGGCGCTTCGGGCTGCGGCAAGACCACGCTCCTGCGCTGCATCGCAGGGTTCTGGGATGCCGAGGAAGGCGCCATCGAGATCGATGGGAACGATGTCGGCAAATTGTCGGTCAACCGCCGCCCTGTCGGCGTGGTATTCCAAAGCTACGCACTTTTCCCGCATCTGACCGTGGCCCGTAATGTCGGCTATGGGCTGCGCATGCGCGGCGTGTCCCGGCGTGAGATCGACACCCGCGTGGCGGAGGTGTTGGAGACGGTGTCGCTTTCCGATTTCGCTGATCGCTATCCGGCCCAGCTTTCGGGCGGTCAGCAGCAGCGCGTCGCGGTAGCGCGGGTGCTGGTGTTGCAGCCGCGAGTGCTGCTTCTGGATGAGCCGTTCAGCGCCTTGGATGCCAAGCTGCGCGGCGCCATGCAGGTGGAGCTGCGGCAGTTGATCAAACGGCTTGGGTTGACCGCGATCTTCGTCACCCATGACCAAGAAGAGGCGCTGACGATGTCAGATCGCATCGCAGTGATGCGCGCGGGCCGGATCGAGCAGGTCGCCGCCCCGGATACGGTCTTCGACCACCCGGCTACCGCCTATGTCGCCGATTTCATCGGAACGTCGAATTTCTGGGAGGCGCAGGCCCGCGACGGTCAGGTCGCGCTGCCCGACGGCCAGACGGCGCAGACGCAGCTGAGCGGCAAGTTGCAGGTGATGATCCGACCGCACAATCTGCGCGTGACACCCGAGGAGGCGAGTCCCTGGCGCGGGACGGTCTCGTTCCACCGGACGATCGGTGCACTGATCGAATACCATGTTGAATTGCCGGAAGGGACGACCGTGCGGGTGGCAGCCATGCGGCAGGACTGTTCCCGCCCGCTGCAATCGGGCGCGGCGGTCAGCCTGTCGGTCATCGATCCAGCCTATTGCGCGTTCTATCCGGTCTGATGGCAGCGACGGTGCTTCCCGACCCCGTCCAGCGGGTCAGCCTGTCCGTGCAGGTGCTCGACAAGCTTCTGTCCGGCCGCGGCATCTGGCCGGCGGTGCCGGCGATCATCGTGTTGACGACCGTCGCGGTCATCCCCTTTGTGATCCTGTTGTCCCTGGGCTTCTCCGACATCGTGGTGTCGCGCGGCGCGATCGTGTCGCAGACCTTTTCGATGACGCATCTGACCAACGCGCTGACCGACCAGCTTTATTGGACAACCTTCCAGCGGTCGCTGTCTCTAGCGCTTAACACCACGTTGCTTTGCCTGCTCTTAGGCTATCCTGTGGCCTATCTGTTCCTGATCGGCGGCAAATGGATCCGGCGGCTGATCCTGATCCTGACCATCGCGCCCTTGCTGACAAGCGGCATCGTGCGGACCTATGCCTGGCTGGTGATCCTTGGAGGGCGCGGCGTGGTGAACACCACCTTGATGAATCTCGGACTGATCGATCAGCCGTTGCGGATCATGAACACCCATTGGGCGGTGCTGATCGGTATGGTACAGATCCACCTGCCGGTGATGATCCTGCCGCTGATTGCGGTGATGAGCCGACATGAGGGCGGGCTGGTGGAAGCCTCGGCCAATCTCGGCGCGTCCCGGCTGGGCACGCTGCGCACGGTGATCCTGCCGCTCAGCGCACCGGGCATCGGTACCGGGGCGGCGCTGGTATTCACTCTGAGCTACACGACCTTTGTGGTGCCGCAGATTCTGGGCGGCGGCAATTACCTCAACGCCGCCACGATGATCTATGAACAGGTGGTCTTCTCACTGGAATGGAGCAAGGGGTCGGTCAGTTCGCTGATCCTGATGGTGACCTGCCTGATCGTGCTGGTGGCGATTGCGATGCTGACCAACTTCTTTACCCGCTGGACGAAAGTGCGCGAAGCATGATCAAGGCCCTGCGCACCGCGTCGCTCGGCGACATTCTTGGGATTGGGTTGATGCTATTCATCGCGGTCCTTTCGCTGCTGTTGCTGATCGCGCCCTCGATCATCGTGGTCATCATCTCCTTTGATACGCGCGCCTTTATCAGCTTCCCACCCGAGGGGTTCACCCTTCGCTGGTATGCCGAGGTCTTTGAGCAGACCGAGCTCGTGGGCGCGATGTGGACCAGTCTGAAAGTGGGGCTGATGGTCACCGCGCTGTGCATCCTGTTGGGCGTGCCCACGGCGCTGGCCTGTGTGCGCGGCAAGTTCCGCGGCACCACGGCACTGTCGGTCTTCGTTCTGGTGCCGCACATGGTGCCGGGCATCGTGCTGGGTGTTGCCGTGCTTTTTGCCGGGGCGCTGGTGGGAGTGTCGCCGTCGATCTGGCTACAGGCAATCTCGATCACGGTCTTCATCATGGCGGTCATGGTGCGCACGGTGCAAAGCCGGCTGGTCCGGCTTGATCCGTCGCTGGAGGAGGCTGCCACCAATCTCGGCGCGACCTCGTTCCAGAGCTTGTGCACCGTCACCTTCCCGCTGCTGCTGCCGGCGATCCTTGCCGGGGCGGTCTTCACCTTCGTCGAAGGGTTCGACAATCTGTCGGTGGCGATCTTCACCCATGGCTTCCGCGACAGGCCGCTTCCGGTGGAGCTGCTGGCGCTGGTGCAATACACCTCCACACCGCTGGTCGCGGCGGTCTCCGGCGTGCAAATCCTGCTGGCGATCATGGCGCTTGTAGCGGTGTCGATGAGCATTGGGCTCGATAAGGTCAACCAATAAGCCGCGCCGGCTGGCATCGGCGGCCTTTCCGCCATGTGGTGGAACCGGCGCTCCGTCGCGTGCCGTATGGGCGTGTCCCGGTCGCGACCAAAACGGTGTCCCTGGAAGCTCGGCGAGACATTTGATAATGGTGCTTGGGCGTCTGACCCTTTTGATCAGTCCGACGAGTTGGACCGTCGCAGGGTGAAATTATCCTGAGATCATTGCCTATTCTATCTGACCTCAGCGCTTGTGGGTGGAGTCGAGGAGAGGTGCGCCCTGCTGTAGGTGAGGGGAGTACCGCCGCCCGCCCGTCATGATCGACAAAACCATGGAACCCAGCACATCCGGAACCTTCGGCGCGTTGGGAGGACTGTGGACCCATCGGATAATTTGTGGGTAGAACCACGCCAAAGCCGGAACATTCAGCCAACACCCGGACTTCGGATTCAGGCGCTACGCTCCCTGCTTGAGCCGAGGTGCAATGACCGTGCGATCCTGCGCTTAGCGGCATCAGAATGCCAGTCGAAATCTCCTGTCGGCCTGACTTGTTTCCAGCCGAGCGGCGGGACGTGGGGCATTAGGCCGGACTCGCGTATCTGGCCGGTCTGTCGGAAATGGTCCGTCACCTTGTCCATGCAGAGCGTGTTCCGGAAAATGATGGCGGCGATGACGGGGTTGAGAGCCATGGTGCGCTTCCGCTGCGCGGCGTCCGACCGGTCATGGATGCGGCCCCACTAATGCGCGAGGACGGCGCGGGCGGGAGAGTGACGGGATTCGCCCTTGTTGGAGGCCGGCCTGGCATTCCATGCGGAGGTTGCGACTCTCGATCCAGTCGAGCATGACCCGGTCTCCGTCACGCCTGTCACGAAGTGCAGCGATCTCAGCCGAATCAATGCTCTGTGCCATTTGCGCCGTCTGGATAGGGTCGGTCTTGTCCGCGTGCCGGGACATCCGTCCCGATCCCGCCCTACACCATCGCAATTTCCTTGCGCCCATGACGATCGCTAAACGCCTCGTCGCACCTCCACCGAACGAACCATTGCAGTCCTGCCCGCCCTATGGTCTGAGCGAATGCTTAGGCGGCGCACGGCACGCCATCGCGTGTCGCGACAGGTCTTGCTATCAGACCGGGAATGTGATAGCAGCCAGTCATTTGAAGAGGAACAACATGCCGCAAATCCTGGTCCGTCAGCTGGCCTCGGAAGCGCACCGCGCATTGAAGGTGCGCGCGCGAAAGCAGAACCGCAGCGCAGAGTCCCTAGCCCGCGAAATTCTCGAAAGCACCCTGGTGCCGGAATCGCACACCGGTCTTGGGAGTCGCATAGCAGCCCTATGGGACGGAGCTGATCTTTCGGACGTCGATCTGGAACGTGACTAGACGCCATACGAACCGATGGATCTGCAATGATTATTCTCGACACGAACGTCATTTCCGAAGTGGCGAAGTCCAACTCCTCGCCGTCCGTTCTCGCATGGCTCGACCGGCAAGCCGAGGATGCCTTGTACTTGACGACGGTCACCATTGCTGAAATCAGCGCAGGAGTTCACAAGCTGGACGCAGGCAGGCGTCGTGACGATCTGGAGCGCAGACTGAAGGACACCGTCGAACTGTTCTCTGACCGATTGCTCACTTTCGATCTTTGCGCCGCGCTTCTGTTTGGCGAAGTCCTGGCCGTTGGGCGCCGCCAAGGACGTGCCATCGGCATTCTGGATGGGCTGATCGCGGCAATCGCGGTCCATCGCAAGGCCGCAGTAGCGACGCGCGATGTCTCCCCGTTCGAGGCGGCAGGCATTGAGGTCATCAACCCATGGGAGGCGAATGCAGAAACTGGCGCAATCGGCAATCGATGAAAGTGCCACGTTTCCCCCTTATCTGAAAGCTCCACCAATGAAGTCTTCCCGGCAGAATTGCGACGGCGTTACGCCAGAAATGCGAGCCTTTGGCTCGACCAATTGGCGAAGGACTCAGCAGTCGCGACCAGAATGCTCTCGGGCACCCCGTGCAGTTTCGCGAATGCTTGCTGAGCCTCTGCGGGCGTTTCCATGAAGAAAGAGTTCACCTGACCCGACTTGACGTCACCTGCACTCAGCGCAGCCGCATGTGCGCTCCCGTTCAGGCACGTCTGGTAAGGTGCGTTCACTGTCGTCAGCAGCACTGATTGCATCTCTTGCGTCATGACGTCCCGAACATGGCGATTTCGCCCCAAAAGGCAACGGTTCTGGTCTCAATTCCATCCACTGCAGGTGCTGAGCCAACACCGGCACCAATCCAGTTGGATTCATGCCACCAGTTCCGTGATTCCGCGCCTTTCGATCCTGCAATCCCGCAGTTCTCTGCTCTTTCAATTCCGCAACCCAAAGACGTTGCGGCACCCCCGCCCCGCCCAATTGCGTGCGCAAGACTGAACAAAAAGGGAACTTCCTCAATGACATTGACAGACTTCGCCACGTCTCACCAGCCCGCTGCCTGAGTGACGGGGCTCCCTAGCACGCTTTCCACTGCGTCCGATGGACGGGCTCTCGTGGACGTTGGCACCGAGATCAATGCAAGAAGCCACTATCGGGCCACACCCCTGGACCTCGCGGCGGCGCGCTCGACGCAGTCAAATGTCCATGCTCTGCGTGATGCGGGCGCAAACTTCAGCGCTCGGGACAAGGCCGGAGAATCGCCGTACGACAACGGCACGACGAAATACCGCGTCGTCGTGGACTTTCGAGACCCAATGCTGAAGGCTCGTCGCGTTGGCTGACGTGCTTATGGAAGCCCACGTTGCCCGTGGGCAAGGATTGCAACCCCTTACCCCAAAGCCGGTCAGGCGAGGCCGGCAGACACTGTCCGGACCTTGCCCATGGGCAAGGTTCAGCCTAGGTCGTCCAGAAGTGACGTAATGGCGCGTTCCAGCTGCTTCCGGTCGATCGACGAAAAATCGCGTTCGGCCTTGATCTCCAACCGGCCGACCGCTGCAGTGCATTTGACCTGCCCGCAGCGCTCTCGATATGGAAGGTCGTCTTCGTCCGCCCACCTTGGCCCGCACGCTCTGATCGCTGCGGCGGCCCCCTGTCTCCGTCCAACATGGAATTTGCCTCTGGTCTCTCACTGCGATCCGTTTCGCCTCCGAACTGCAGCAAGATGTCCAGTTCCTCCGTAGTGTCGCGATTCCTGACGTCGTTCAAGGCGGCCCTGATTTCCACGACGAGCGCGAGGCGCTTCTTCATCTCGGCTTCCAGCGCCACGCCAAGGTTGCGTGAAATCTTCGTCTGGTGCGGCAGCACGTCGCCCAGTTTCTTCAGGAGGGACACGAAACTGCGGATGCGGCTTCGTTTCGAGTAGAGCGCTGACTTGAACACTTCGGCTACGACCTTGTCGACATCACTCGTACCCGTCGCAGGATCCGCCGCGAAGTTCGGCGCCGCGTGCGCCGTCTCGGCAAAGGAAATGTCCTTCCGCAACACGTTCTCGTCCAACATGCGGCGATAGAGGCCCGCGACGGCGGTAGGGCCGTCCGGCAAGACCGCAGCAGGCACCGACGCCCATTCCTTGCCCCTGTCTCCTCAAAAAGTTTTCAGTAAACGTTCAATCGTCGGCGGCTCTGTACAAGCTCAAAGCCCCTGCCGCCCGGCCGTTCCAGAACACGGATCGGGTTCGATCGGAACAGCCCCAGCCAGAAGGGAAGGAAGGGAGCAACGTCGTGCCCTTGCGCTCGGACGAACACGCCTTTCCCGAGGACGACGGCACCGGTTGGCAGGCCGCCGCTCACCGGCGGATGCGGCGAAGCACGAACAACTACCGGAACTGGTTTTCGAATCTTGTTGCCGTCGGCAATGAGAGCGGCGTCCTCAAACTTCAGTCACGGAGCGCATTCATGGCGTACCACCTTCGCACGCATCACCACACGCAAGTTCTTGCGGCGGTTTTCGCGACGAATCCGACCGTCCGGGACATGAAATTTGAAGAGCCATCTAAACGGAACTTCAGGATCTTCGGCAAATGGTTTTCGCGTCCAGACCGTTGGTTTTCAGCGGTTCTTCGGCTGGATTGGCTCCGGTACGGCTGTCATCCTTATGGGAACCTGCTGGTCCGGCCGGACCCCCAGGAGCTGGAACGCCCGCTTCTGCAGCGCGGTCGGCGTGGTGACGACGGGCAGGAGGCTGTCGCCATGCCCTAGCGGACGCAGCTGGTTCAGGACCACGGCCGGGAGATCGGCGGGCGGGCGGAGCAGGGCCCAGTGCGGCGGGCCCTGCTCGACCCCTCCCTGTGGCTTCATCCGCGACGGTGACCGCCTGCGGAAGGATTCCGGCCTGCTGGTTCAGGCGGTCGTCGAGGCGGACTTCGCGCGCTTCCGGTGAGGGCGGATCGGGCCTGCGGGCGACGCATCTGCTCCGGGAGGCGGGTGTGCGGCTCCCGAGCCGTCCCCATGGCGCGAACGCCGTGGTCTGGAGGGACGCGGCCTGTTCGCGGGTGATGGACATCCTGAAGAACCCGGCGATGGGCGGAGCCTACGCCTACGGGAAGGCGCGTTCCGGCTACCGTGACGACGGCACGCAGCTGGTGCTCGAGGAACGGTGGCGCGTCCTGAAGTCTGGTCGCCGACCGTTTCCTTGAACTGGTTTCACTGGCCGGGGCGGAGGCCGCGCAGGCGGTCAGGGAACGGACGGAGACGGCACCGCGGGCGGTGGAGAGCGAGGAGTTCGAGCTGGAGGCGGCCCGGGGAACCGCCGCCCTCGTTTCTCGCGGACCTCGGCGCCTCGCTGGAGCGGGTCCGGGACGCGCCGGAGACGACCCACCGCGACCGCAGGAGCCTGCCTGTCCTGTCAGGGAGGTCACCCTGCAGGTGGACGGGGAGGGGAGGACCGAGGTTGTCATCCACTGACGGGGCGGCCGGCCGGACGCATTCCTGCTTCGGCGCAACCGGAGGAAGCCGGCACGACGGCACGACGACGTCGGGACGGTCGAACTGGTCCGCCGCCTGGCCCTCTTCCATCCCGACATCCAGATCGCCACGCCGCTCAACGACCAGGGCCAGGGTCGGCGGTCGGCGCGGGAACGCGGGATATCGGACTCAACGCCCTGCCGCTGGATCAACGCTGGCATCCTGCCCGCCGTCCGTCCGGACGTGTCCGGAGCGCCGCTCTGCGTCCGGATGGGCGCGGACTTCCGCGGCAGGTTCCGTCCCGGCCCGCCGGAAGGCACTCCGGCCGACCGAGCGGCGGTCCGCCCCGCCCGCGGGCCGTTCCCACTGCGTAAGGCCGGGAGGGCGTGCCAGCAGCCGTCCTGTGGCATCAGTAATTGCTGTGGTTTTCCAATGCTTTGCATGCGGTCACAGGAATCACAGGAAAACGTGAACCTGCATCTGAAAGGGAGCGGTACGATGGATGAATCGAAAATTCGCTGCACTGGGTCCTGGACGTGACCATGGACGAAGACCGGCAGCGGAACCGCTCGGACAGCGGGCCGGAGAATCCGGCGCTGATGCGGCGGCTCGCGACGGACGTCGCCAGAATCGCCCCGGGAAAGGACGCGATGCGCGGGAAACCGAGAAGGCGGGCTGGCGCGACGGCGCCCTGATCGAACTGGTCCGCGCCGCAGTCGGAACCGGGCCGCCGCCGCCAAATCCTAAAGCGATTGCCCTACTCGGGGAAAGGTTCCCCTTGCAACCGGTTCCTGACATGGGATAAGGTTGATTGCAGAGACTTGAGGCCACCTTTTCGATACGTTGTGGCTTGAACACCTTCGATATACCGCAGGGGCAGCTTCAGGTCCAGGCAAGAGCTTCGGAAAAACCGCCTGATTCAGGGAGAATTCCGCACGATTGCGGAGTTTTGTAAGAGGCTCTACAGATTGAATTCTCTCGCTGGCCGACTAACGGAGCCTGTATCATGAATCTGCAGCTTACGAAGAATGACGTCTCTAACGTGATTGAGGCCGACCGCGCATATGTCTGGCATCACTTGATCCAGCACAAACCATTCGAGACCGTTGATCCTCGGGTCATCGTCGAGGGGAAGGGTCTGCGCGTGTGGGATGCCCAAGGCAAGGAGCATCTCGACGCAGTCTCCGGAGGCGTCTGGACGGTAAACGTTGGATATGGCCGGGAATCCATCGCCAAGGCAGTCTATGACCAACTTCTGAAACTCAACTACTTCGCGGGTGCAGCTGGCACGGTACCGGGAGCCCTCTTCGCCGAGCGGCTGGTGGACAAGATGCCGGGGCTAAGCCGTGTTTACTACACGACCTCTGGGTCTGAGGCGAACGAAAAGGCCTTCAAGATGGTTCGCCAGATCGCTCACAAACGCTACGGTGGCCGTAAGTTCAAAGTCCTTTACAGGGACCGTGACTACCATGGAACCACCATTGGCGCCCTAAGTGCAGGTGGTCAGGATGAGCGGAACCTGCAGTATGGTCCGTTCGCTCCTGGATTTGTCCGGGTGCCACACTGTCTCGAATACCGTGCCCAGGACGGCTGGGATCCGGACTCCGGATCCTATGGCGAATACGCGGCCGGTCTGATCGAGGAAGTGGTGTTGCGTGAGGGACCCGATACGGTGGGTGCGCTGTGCCTCGAGCCCGTTACCGCGGGTGGTGGAGTCATCACGCCGCCAGATGGATATTGGGACCGGGTGCAGGACATCTGCCGCAGGTACGATATCCTGCTGCACATTGACGAAGTTGTCTGCGGCGTGGGTCGGACCGGTACATGGTTCGGCTATCAGAACTACGGCATTGAGCCGGACATGGTGACCATGGCCAAGGGCGTGGCGAGCGGCTACGCCGCCATCGCCTGTCTGGTGACCACCGAGGCTGTATTCGATATGTTCAAGGACGATGCCGATGATCCGCTGAACTATTTCCGGGACATCTCGACCTTCGGTGGCTGTGCGTCAGGGCCTGCTGCGGCTCTGGAGAACATGCGGATCATCGAGGACGAGGGGCTTCTGGAGAATACGCTTGCCATGGGTGAACGACTGATGGGCAACCTCCACGCGCTTTCTGAACGCCATGCTGTGATCGGTGACGTCCGCGGCAAGGGTCTGTTCTGCGGGGCCGAACTGGTTGCAAGCCGGGAAACGCGCGAACCGGTTGACGAGAAACTGGCGCAGAAGGTCGTCGCTGAATGCGGTGCCGAGGGGGTGATGGTCGGTGTGACGAACCGGTCGGTCCCTGGCTTCAACAACACGCTGTGTTTCTCGCCAGCGCTGGTCGCCACCTCTGATGACGTCGATCAGATCACCGATGCGGTCGACACCGCGCTCGCAAGGGTGTTTCAGTAGACTGGCCCGCAACTGGACCTGCCCAACATCTTTGGGCAGGAGCCCCATTGGGCCATCCCGAATATCCTTCGACAGATCCCTGGCCATCGTTCCGCACCAAATGTCCTGATGTCCGTGTATCAGGGCCTCCCGATGTCAGCCGCGACGCCATTGCCGCCATTGCGGCCGTTACGTCAGGTCGTTTTGTCGGGCACGCCTCCCTTAGCCGATTGATATCAAAAACGCCGGAAAACAGCGCTTCGGCCGGTGTTCTGTCGACCTTGATGCACCATACTATGTCCGGCATTATGTCCGGCGAAAGCTCCAACTTCGGGAGTCCTGATATCCGGAGTGGGTGGATCCGGTGATGGATCAAGGCCCAAAACCGGAACCGTTCCATGATTCATCCATCGAACCCGGCACGGAAGCGAGGGGGAACGGAAGACGGGTGGGACTCTCCCAATCCGTGACTGTGTTTCCCGACTGGCGTAGAGTAATGTTCAGGGACCTGCCATATCGAGGAGAACCGATGGCGATAAGGTACGACAGGATCAGGGAGTTCCTTGACCAGGACGAAGGGGATCCACCGCCGGTGTTCGTGGGTCGCGGCACAATCCTCGACGATATCCTGGCCACGGCGGTGCGAAAGGCGGGCCGACCGAAAGTGACCCGGATCGTGCAGGGTGCGCCCGGGGCTGGCAAGACCTCACTCCTGGCAGAGATGCAGAAACGATGGATGGGCAAGGATGGAACTCCCAGGGTTGTGACACTGTCCTCGACGGATATTGTCAATGACACGGCCGCAGGTTTGGGAGCGGTCCTTGATGCCTGGACGATGGATGGAGCGTCCTGGAAAAGGGCTGTGATGGACAGATTGACCGGGCTCAACGCCATCGGGATCGGACCCGGTGGTCTTTCGATCGGATTCTCCGATACGGACATTCCCAAGACACTTAGGATGCTTGCCAGGCAGCATCCAGCGCGGCAAGGGTCGTCACCGATCATCGTCGCCGTGGACGAAGCGCAGCGGTTCGCCGGGAGTCCACATTCACCGGAAGCGGGGTTCCTCCAGGAAGTCCACGACGGTTCCACCGGACTCCCTCTGACGCTGGTGCTGGCGGGCCTGTCCGACACCCATGACAAAGCGCGAAAGATGCAACTGACACGAAGTATGAACGTCCATGAGGCCGGAAGACTGAAGATGGCGGAAGCAAAGGATTTCATGGAAAGACTGGGCCAGCATTTCGGTCTCGATATCTCCCACCACATCCCCAGGCTTGATGATCTGGCCGACGTTTGTGATGGCTGGCCCCGGCACCTGCACTACGCAGGCGTTGCATTGGCGGAAGCGGCCCTGAAGACGGATGGGGATATGGAGCGTATGGACTGGACCTGCATGATGGATGAAACGAAGGGAACGCGCCAGATCTATTACAGAGACCAATACAGCCCGCAGATGCGGAAATCCCGGTCCCTGACCGCGGCGGTGATGCGGATCATCCCCAACCGGAAATCGGGAAAGGGCAAGACGGGTGTCTCGGAGGTGGATGTCCTGAATTCCATCCATCGCCATCATTGCGCTGACGGCCCTGTTGAATGGATGTTGCCGAAAGGCATGGACAATGAGGATTTCCTGACCCATCTCGTGCATCAGGGCGCGATCTATATTGACAGTGATGGCCGCATCCATTCACCGATCCCCTCGTTCCGGTCCTACTTGATCGAAGCGGGTGCCGGAGGTGGGCTGATTGAAGCCGGACCAATAGAGGGATGACGGGGAGGAGGAGTGCAGTGAAGAAGGAATCGCCCAGCGCCTTCACATTCAAGTCAACGGAGATCGGAGAGATCAACCGAAAGATCGAAGAAAGCGTATCTGACATTGTTGCTGGATCACGCGGTGCAATCGGTCAGGCAATCAGTTTGGCCAAGCAGCGGGAGAAAATCCTTCTTGCACGCACAGCAAGAAAGAAGAATCCCGCTTAGCTGCATGCTACTTGTCACAGACCGTCTGTCCGCGATGTAGAGATGGGGCAGTAGCCGCACAGCCCATGCTGCAAGTTCACAAGGCCCTCAAGAGGTCTCAAGAGGTTCCCGGCAAGATTCACCCGCCTGATGGCTGCGGAATCCATCCCAGTTCGTCCCCGCGCCCTCGCAATCCAGATAGTCGGCCAAACCGGCTGTCGGCCCTTCTCCGCGACCGGCCCGTGGAGAGGACCGGACGGTGGCAACCTCCACCCGCCGCCCGGAAAGCGAATCACCCGACACCCGGCCGGGGTCTCCCCGTGGATCCTTCGGCGTGTCGGGGCTCCGCCCTCGCTGCGGAATTGACCGGATCCGAAAGCCCGCTTTCCCCGTCGCGTGTATCTGGCATCTTTCTCTGTGGGTCAGGTGGCGGTAGCCCCTCAACATGGCAGTCTCCCCTGTTTGGTCACAGGACTCCCGCTGCTTCTCGGCCGACTCGCAACATCACGGGCTCGCGAAACAGGTTGCCACCGCCTATGGTGTTGGACTTCAGGCGGGGCAAGGGAGGTACATAAGTCTCAGTTTGTACAATCCCCAGACTGCCGAGCCGTTACCTACGATTTTTTGTTAGGGAATGCCTTTTGTGGACCGACCTCCTCATCAATCCGCGGCCCATACCTGTCATTGGGTGTCAGGAAGAATTCATGGATGAGTGTCTGATGTGGGAGAAGCACCCCACGGACAGCCAACTCCCGTTCCTCTTCGATCCACTTTACCTTGTGGGAATCTGTGGCAGTTTGGCTAAGCATAGTTTACCTTCTCATTTGGAATTTCAACGATGGTTGTCTCCGCCCCAACTCCAGGTGCGACCTCGCTTCTTTTTTTCGCATCTTGGACCAATTCAATCACTTTGTCCTTGCCCAGCGACTTTCGGTAAGATGCTTCGATAAGGGAGTACGTGGCATGCGGCGCACCAGCATCCGATACATCCGTAACCGATCGGCGTATGGTCGTTGGTTACGCCCGGATTCAGCACCGAGTATATCGTGTGATATCCAGTGCTAGGCCCTGCAACTAACATCTGCACTCCGAGATCGACATTGTACATGGCCTGATCAACAATTTGAACAATTTGAGGCGACAACTGTTGCTGTTGCCCATAGTAACTAACCAAACTCAGCCCCTCTAGGCTCCAGTTCCTGATGTGCAATTTTCTCGAGTCGGACTTTCTGGTATGCCTGCCGGACAATTTCAGCTGCCTCTGGAGCTGGGACAACTTCACCATACTGAGCCAGTTGGGCTTTGGCGGCATTTAGGACTTCATTGCCGCGCAACACGTCACCCGCAATCATGATATGCACCGCGTCTGCACCGTCCAGCGCAATGATCTCGGTATCTTCCTGGTGTTCAAACTCATGTCCAACAGGAAAGTGAGCAGTGACCATTCGGTCTGACACCAAGACAGAACCCTCACCGCCACCGTAGACCGCGGCGATCCAAACAGTCATGCGACTGGCCTCCATGTCAATACACGGGCTGGTTTGTGAGGCGACTCTGTAGTTTTCATCTTCCTCTCCTTCTCCAAGCGCTGGTATCGTTGGATGTCTGTGGAACTGACGACTGATGTTGTTTGGATTTTTTGCGCTTTGCCATCACGAACGGTCCAATCAACCGGCCGCAACCCAATTGCCCCAACAAACGGCCGTAACGGATTGTGCGATTTCGCTGCGCTTAGTCGGGGACAGCGCAGCCTCTCTGGCTCAAGCCACTGGTTCACTCGCCTTTGGCACGATACTGAATCGTCTTCACGTCTACATTTTGAACGCCATAATCGATCTCTCCTTTGGCGATACTGAAGATATGCCTGCGGTTACCCATTTCAGCGGTGGGTCGTTTCTCTCCGTTCAGTCTCGTGGGCATCTTTGCCTCCTAGCGTCCTCATTTGTTACACTTAGGTAGACGGACGGTCAATAGGACGCATTCGCGCTACAACCTTATGTCTGTCGGCGGTCGCTAGATGGCCAGATGTCGGAACGGTCGCCACGAGCGACGGCGGCAACTTTCTTCCTTCGCCGGATTCCGGCACGCGTTGAGCTCTTCGGCAGCCGTCTCGCGACAGGTATGTTTGTTCCAACTGTCGACCATATTTTCCCACAAGAAGTTGTAGTTCCGCGGGATTGATGGTTATATCCATCCGATGAAAGACTCCCCGTCCCCGGAGACACTGTGGCTGGAGATCAACGCAGCGCAGACCTCATCCACCTACGGCAGGCCGCTGGAACAGCATCCCGGCGAGCGCGTGCTGCGTTTGGGGAACGCGTCGTCGTGACTGGTTCGGGATCCTGGATTGAAGGTTTCCGTGTCCTGGGTGTTCAGTCCCCCGACGGAGTGGTCCGCAGCATACTGGAGAGACGCGTGCCTGTTCCAGGAAATCCACCGGCACGCAAGGCAGCGGGGGAGCGGCCGGATGGCCTTTGACGTTGAGGCGTGCCGTCGCGAGTTCTGGCGACTGGACCGTTGCGGTGGCGTCTGGCGGACCGACCGCGCACCGACGCGCGAGGATATCCACGCGCACTGGCACTGGCGGACGGAAAGGGTTGTCCGCGACCCCGTGGCATCCGGAATCGGGCGCTCCAGCGCCCTGATCAGCGGCGAGGCCCCCTGCATACCGATTGATGATGTGACCCCGCTGGAGAGACGTTGCCGCTACCCGCCGATGCCGCTCGCCTGGTTCGAAAATCCGCCCGCAAGGCATGTCCTCAGGGATCCGGATCCAGAGCACCGGCTGCTGTCGTCGCTGTCCGGCAAGCACCTGGCCGGCTACACCGGCCGGCCTTCGGGGGCGGACCTGTTCCGCTGGCTGACCGAAGGGACGCAGACCGAAGGGCAGCGGCGCTGGCTGGCCGAGCTGCTGCAGGACATCCGCCGGGAGGACTATCCGCAGCTGCGGCGCCGGGACGCCCTCAGCATATGGCACATCGCCCGCGCCGTTCTGGAGAGCGACGTCCGTCGCGGCGCCCTGTCAGGATGGCTTAACCAGTTCGCGCGAAAGCCGGACGGATGGACGGGAGACGTCCCGGGCGAGGATACGACGGCGCGGAGCGCACCGTGAGCGATTTCGCGATCCCCTCTCCGGCGGACGCGATTCTCGGACAGGTCGCGCCGGCACTGCTGCAGGTTCTGGGACACGGAGAGATACTGGTCGGCGGGGGTACGGCGTTGGCCGCGAGATGGCGGCACCGTCGAAGCACCGATATTGACATGACGGTTTCATCGAAGGTCTTTGACCGGGCCTTCGGACGGGTCCCGGCGCTGTTGGCGGCGGCTTCCGTCACGAACATCCGGCATGGCCGCGGCTGGCTGACCGGAACGTGCACCGAAGGAGAGTTCAGCATCTCCAACACCGCACCGCTATTGACTTCCCCTCAAGGACCGGCGGATCGCGAGCGCAGGTTCGGTATCGCTCTCGAACAAACAGCGGAAACTCTCGCTCGAAAACTGAGACTCCGGATGTTTGGCAATGGCGAGTTCGTAGCGCGGGACCTGTACGACATCTGCACGGCGCACGAACAGGATCCGTCCGCGCTCGATACGGCGCTGTCCGTGCTGACGCAGAACATGGCGGACGAAATCGCCCATGAAATCGCATCTCTGGGACGGCACGCCATACATATGGGCCGTCCATTGGCCGACGTCCATCGCCCGGACTGGCTGGATGGCCTTGCGGAAAAAACCCAGGGCCTGATCGTCTCACGTTTCGTGACAGGGAATGAGAGTACCGATGACGACGGTTCCGGAGGGTCGACGGGCGATGGTCGACATTAGGACTAGCCCATCTGCAGGCTTCTGGCTGAAACGGCGACGTGCGCACGATTACGGTGAGCGGCACGGTCTTTCGTGCCCACATCGCCATCGCCGGTCTGTCGTTCATACTCCAATGTCTTCAGGCCCATGACCGAGACCAGCGGTATCTGGACGGCCAGATGGCCACGGTCTCCGGCCGGTTCAGGTCCGTGCGGGCGTCAAGGGTGTTTCCCGGGCTCGCCGCAATCGCTCCACGTTCAGTCACTGCGTCTTGATGGTCGCTTCCATTCTCGCAACAGATATTCCGAAACCCGCGCATGAATCTGCATCGGCAACAACCCGGCCATCAAAGTTCACACGTATCAGCGCTGGACAATCAGGCAATGTTCTGGGATCGACGAAATCTCTGTTTACCCGATTGCCTTTGGCTTCGCCGCAACTGCGATTGCGCCTGACCGGATCAGTGGTCTGCAGCGTTCCACCCTTGCAGCAGGCAATCATGTTCCCGTAATCAAGGGCGTCGCAATTTGGATCGCTCTGCGGAATTACATGCTCGACCTGCCTGTCCCTTTCCAGAATGTCGATTCCACAATAGCCGCACAACCCATGCTGCAGGTCCACAAGGCCCTCAACAAGTTTCCGGTACGATTCACCCGCCTGATGGCTGCGGAAACCATCCCAGTTCGCCCCCACGCCCTCACAATCAAGATAGTCGGCCAAGCCGGCTGTTGGCCTTTCCAGAGACCGGATACGCTTCACCGGGATTTATCCATGCCATCAAGCAGTTTTCGCCGCCTGATCTCTGTGTCAGCCCGATTTAGTGCGGGGTCGCGGGGCGACAGCTTATCCAGGTCTTGACGCAGGTCGAGAGCCCCTGAGGACTCACCCTTTCCGTCCGCAACAAGGCTCCTGTAGCAGTCCAGCATCTTGACAAACTCGTTGTCACCAGGCCGTCCATTCACACCCATAACGGTTGGAAGAACATCGCCGGCCTCGGCCCCATACGTCGGGGCGGAAGCCACTTCGGCCATGATGCCACCCCGCTCCAGCCTGAGCTCGAGAACATTCTCCGGCTTCACAGTCGTCAACACCTGTGGACTGTGAGTCGACACGATGAATTGCGTGTTTGGAAACGTTCTGGAGAGATCGGCGAGAACTCTCTGCTGCCATGACGGATGCAGGTGCAGTTCGATCTCATCAATCAACACGATCGCTTCGGACTGGAGAGGGTCTTCGAGATGGGGATTCCCCTGGGCCATCCTTCGTGCAAGGTCAGCCGCAAGCGCCAACATGATCCGGAACCCGCCGCTCAACTGGTCAATCGAAAGCTCTTCGTGCGTGCCTTCTTCCAGGTCCAGAGAGACGACGAAACGGAGTGGACTGGGTTCGACCCGAGGATTGGAGACTCCTGGAATCATGGTCGCTATGGCACTGCGCACGGCTTCAAGGTCGCCAAGTCGGTACGTGAAGTCCTGAAGTCTCTTCTGTGCCCTGAGTTCCTCATTCTCTTTGACATAGAACCACTTGAACAGATCGCGGAAATTCGTTCGGGGAGACAGAGCGTCTTGCAGGGCAGCGTAGCGTCGAAACTCGACCTTTAGGTCTCCCTGGCGCTTAGGTTGAGCGAGCACTGCCCGGTCAGTATCGTAGAACGCCACTATTGGCAGGTCGATAGGACACCTTCCGTTTCGATCTGCCTCCACGATGGAATCCAGGACTTCTTTCAGGTTCTGCCTTTCTGTCGTTCGCCTCGCTCCGTGCGCCTGTCGTTCCCATCTTATTCCTTCGGTGGCGGTCAATCCTACCCGCATCATTGCGGAGCCGCGACTGTCCGCCTTGCGAAACCCTATGCCAGACACATCGGGCAGGAGCATGGGAATGCTACCCAGACCTGTGGCGACCGCCGCAAGAACACTGGTCTTGCCATGCCCGTTGTCTCCGTGGAAAACCGTCAAACGAGGATCAAGTGGCAGATCAAGTTTCCCTATCGCGCGATAGTTCTCAATCTCCACACGTTCCAGCTTCATGACCGCAATCCAGAGGCTTTGGGCGTTGTCAGCAGTATACGAAGCGCCATCAGCACCCTTCGCGGATTTCTGCGATGCATCGCCATACCAAGCCAGTATGCGGCCTCCTCGCGGCCCATTGCTTCTATTCCGTCGGCCACGGCCCGCATGTTGTCGCGGTTTCGCATGGGTGCCAGTGTCCGAAACAGAAGCCCAAGCGCCAGCGCCAGATCCTCGGTCAGTGCATACCCCTGATCCGTCAATCCCGCCGGTCTGCCAAGCCTGATTCCAGATCTCGACAGCCTCCTCAGCACACGATGCTCGACCAGGGCGAGATTCCGACCCGCAAGTCCGGCGACACGTGACGCGCTTGTCATGTGCGGAGTGGCGGGAGCAGGCAACTGCCAAACCTCATACGCCGTCTCGACCGGCCCACAGCGCTTCACCCGCAGTTCGTAGCGCGGTGCGGAATCCGGCGTCTCGATCTGCGATATGCGTTGAAGTCGCGCCATCTAGGCCTTGACCTCCGCCGTTGCCGAAACGTGGGCAGCGCCGCTACAAAACCGGCTGAGCCGCTCGGTCAGTTTCTCAGCCTCATCCCCTTCCATTGCCAGTCCATTCCCGAAGGTCATCTCGAAGCTCGCCTGCAGATCCTGGGAAACTGGCGGCCCGCAGCTGCGGCTCGAGAAACTCCCGCACGGGCTGTGCACCGGCCACTGGCCCGCGGAACTCCAGTTCGAACGTGCCGCCGTCCTGGATTTCATAGCTACCACTGATCAGGACGATCCGTTTCGCCCCGGACACCGCGCCAACCGCACCGAGAAGACGGAACGCGTCTCCTGCCGCGAACATCCGGATGGTGAGTTCTGCAATGGCATCAACCTTCTTGGAGCGGACCTGCTCCAAGACCTGGACAAGCGCTTCCCGCAACACGCCCTCGGCGGTGAACGTTCTCGGTTGCGGCAGAACACTGCCATTTCCGCCAGACGATAGCCCCGAGTCCCATCAGTGCCGTCACTCACTTGCGGCTCGCCCATGCCACTGTCCGCGGAGTCGTCCGGCGGGCTATCGGGTTTGCGTGACCACAGGCCGGCATTCTTCGCATAAACCATCGTGAAGATCATGGACCGTTCGTCAATCTCGATTCCTGCCGCTGGATCGCCAGGTCCATACAACAGGTCCCCACGCTGATGCATATACTCGCCCTGTTCGACACCACGCCTGACACCGCGAAGAAATATGTCGTCATCGACCAGAATTGGCAGTGCCGGATCGCGACGAAACTCGTCCCGAAGGGAAAGCGATGAGAACTGACCTTTCTTGAGCGGTGTCCGATCACGGACATAAGTGGGCGAATCCGGCTCATCTTCAGGCCAGCGCAGCTTGTTCAGATCACGCAATATCTCCGCTCCGGGCGCGACGCGGTCCTCATCGCTCCTGCGTACCCGCTCATACGCATCTTTGCCGCCGAGCGCCGATGCGATCTCACCCCAAGGCGTATACGCGAGGTGACCTGCCTTCATACGACGGCCATTCGGACGCGTTCCTTCGGCAGAAGCCGAGGATCGACGAACTCCTCAAGGCCTGCAACATCGGCACCACTTTGTGCAGCGTGGCAGAGCGCGATCAAGCCGTGCGAGTTGCCGCCTCCGTACGACGTGTCGAGACGGAAAATCGACGCGACCTCGGTTTCCGCTCCGCTCAGCCTGCCGCACACGTTGGCAAGCAGGTTCTTCAGCCCTCTTGTCGGATAGGTGTTGGCAAAGAAACGGATCGGATCACGATAGTCTGCGGATCCCTCGCCGACAATGACCTGCGCCAAATCCGCCGCAAAGTCAGCCTCTTTGACGGTACCTGCCAAAACATCCGCACGCGGTCGGCAGGTATCAAATACTGTCGGGACGACTGTCATTCTTACTCAACCAAATTCTTGACTGCTGCGGATTGACTGGCAGAGTCTTACCGATTTCATCCACCGGCCTCCGCCATCATTTGCCACCATGAGCCTCGGCTTCGTCGCCATTGAGGTTCCCTTCCATCCCTCCGTCAACTCGTTCTGACTCCATTTCCAGTACGAAGCATCCACCCCAGTGCGCGGCACTGTCTGAAAGGCCAGACGTTATGCAGGCAAGGACGCGGCGCTGGAAGTCCTGGGCCTTGGAAGACGTGCCAGTCAGCCTGACCACCAACGAGTTGAGGCGGTTGGGAACACACCGGATCAATAGGTTAAGGACTCTCTTCCCGTGATTGCAGACTTCGGTCCGTTACGCCACGCCCACCTCCAATCGGAGGCGCGAAGTCCTGTGCCGATTGTGCAGGATCCCGGAAATCCAGGGGTTGCGCCTCAATCTGAATTGGGGAAACAGGGGTAGGCCAGTTCGCTGCCGCAAATGCCGCTGGCTGAAGCGCACTTACAGGTTTCTGAACCCATGGCACCCAGCTGTCTGACCCTGCTGGAAACGACAGGTGCAACGTAGTAAGGCCCGTCAAAATCGGGTGCGGGTGATTCCGACACCGCTGTTCCAAAGGAGACCGTTCAATGAGGATGACAACCGAGGAAGCCTTCATCAAGGTGCTGCAGCGACATGGGGTCGAACATGCGTTCGGCATCATTGGTTCGGCGTTCATGCCGATTTCCGACCTGTTCCCCAGGGCCGGGATCACGTTTTGGGACTGCGCCCACGAGGGGTCCGGCGGAATGATGGCCGACGGCTACACGCGCGCATGCGGGCGCATGTGCATGATGATTGCGCAGAATGGTCCGGGAATCACCAATTTTGTCACGGCGGTGAAGACGGCGTACTGGAACCATACGCCGCTGCTGCTTGTCACGCCTCAGGCTGCCAACAGGACCATCGGGCAAGGCGGTTTCCAGGAAGTCGAACAGATGGCCGCCTTCAAGGACATGGTCGCCTACCAGGAAGAGGTCCGTGATCCGGTGCGGGTGGCAGAGGTGCTGAACAGGGTGATCATCAATGCCCACCGGGCCAGTGCGCCAGCACAGATCAACGTTCCCCGCGATGTCTGGACACAGGTAATCGACATCGAACTGCCGGCGGTTGTGGAATTCGAGCGCCCGTCGGGCGGGGATGAGGCCCTGAACGAAGCCGCGAAACTCCTGAGTGAAGCAGAGTTTCCGGTGATCCTGAATGGCGCCGGAGTGGTTCTGGGGGGAGCGATACCGGCATCGGTCGCCCTGGCCGAGCGCCTCGATGCGCCCGTCTGCGTGGGGTATCAGCACAACGACGCATTTCCAGGGTCGCATCCACTGTTCGCGGGCCCCTTGGGGTACAATGGGAACAGGGCCGGAATGGAACTGATCTCGAGCGCCGATGTCGTTCTGGCTTTGGGAACCCGACTCAATCCATTCTCAACTCTCCCCGGGTATGGTCTCGACTACTGGCCCAAGGACGCCAAAATCATTCAGGTCGATATCAACCCCGACCGGATCGGGCTGACCAAACCGATATCCGTGGGCATCGTCGGCGATGCGGCAAAGGTGGCGGATAGGCTTCTGGCAAGACTCCCGGACGATGCGGGGGATCGGAATCGATCCAGGCGTAAGGCGACAATTGCGCAGACGAAGTCAGCCTGGGCCCAGAAGCTCTCCAGCATGGATCATGAGGACGACGATCCCGGAACCACCTGGAATGAACGCGCTCGTGCCGCCAAACCGGATTGGATGAGTCCGCGCATGGCGTGGCGGGCGATCCAGGCGGCGCTTCCGAAAGAGGCGATCATTTCCTCCGACATCGGCAATAACTGCGCTATCGGAAATGCCTATCCGACCTTTGAGGAAGGCAGAAAGTACCTTGCTCCAGGCTTGTTTGGGCCATGTGGCTATGGTCTTCCATCAATCATCGGTGCAAAGATCGCCTGCCCTGATGTTCCGGTCGTCGGCTTTGCTGGTGACGGCGCGTTCGGAATTGCCGTGACGGAACTGACGGCCATTGGGCGATCCGAGTGGCCCGCGATCACTCAGATCGTGTTCCGCAACTACCAGTGGGGCGCTGAAAAGCGCAATTCAACTCTCTGGTACGATGACAATTTCGTTGGAACCGAACTCGACGAACAGGTCAGCTATTCGGCCATTGCAAAGGCCTGTGGACTGAGCGGCGTGGTCGTGCGCACCATGGAGCAACTAACGGATGCTTTGACGCAGGCGATCAAGGATCAAATGGCGGGAAAGACAACGTTGATCGAGGCGATGATCAATCAGGAACTGGGCGAGCCGTTCCGCCGTGATGCCATGAAAGCTCCTGTCGAAGTGGCGGGAATTGACCCGAGCGACATGCGACGGCAGGCAACGATCTAGCCCGCCATGACATCAAAGCCTGCGCTGCAGTCCGCGAGATTGGCTCAGCGCAGAACCTCGCTATCATGATGTTGTCCCGGATACACCGTTCGCTTGGCGACCTGGTGGTAGGCACTCCAGACTCCCACGTCCCTTTCGTAGGCACAGTTCAACACTTGGTAACCATTGGGCTACCAAGTCTGCTGAGAAATTCTCACGCACCGAAGCTTTGGACTAGCTCCTGGTCTGCCCGTTGCCCCGAGTCCTGACAACCCTTGTCGTCACGTTTTCCGAATTCGTGCGGCACCTCAAGGCCAAGGGTGACTAGAGAACCAACAGGACTCACTTTAGACCATTCTGATGGGCTGGCAGCGAGTCGCGGCTACCTTGCGGCTCCCCACGGCAGCAATGATCACTAGGGCTCAATGTCTCTCCATACATTCCAAAGACTGGATATGTCGTGAATTCAGTTGCTTGCGCATTGCACGACGCGCGTTTTCGCCTCGATCCTCTCCCGTGTTTCACATGAGTTCCCTGCTCATTGTCGATGAACCGACATGTCCCATTGATGCCGACATTGGGGCAACGGAGTGTTGATCGAGATACGTCGGAAAAAGATCTCGCAATCGACAATGGCTGCGCGGGAATGGCGGCCCCAGCGCAACAGAAGTGTTGATTCTCTCTCCGCCACGTGCTATCCCTCTGGTCACCGCTGCAAACCCAGCAGCAGGTCCAGAAGTGTCAAGTCCGAAAGCGGATCAGCCGAATCGGGCAATTGGAGTCAGGAATGGAGTTCAGAGAGATGCAGAACGAAATCCATAGAAGACGCCAACATTCTCAGTGGGAGGCTGGGTGAACGCAAATCAGTTCAAGCGGTGGCTGAAGCATCGGGGATGCACTTTCGATGAGCATAAGCGGGGAAGCGGCCACCTTACGGTCCGGCTGGGAGACCGGGTCTCACAATTGCCAATGCACGGCTCGAGAAAGCAGCTTGGCACCGGGCTTATGAAGAAGATCAAGCGGGATTTAGATCTGGAGTGACGCGATGCTGTCCTATCCGATCCAGATGCGGGACGATGACCGCGGGGTCCTGGCGACCTCGCCGGATTTCCCGGAACTTACAACCTTCGGCGATGACCGGCACGAGGCGCTGGCCCGATCCGTATCCGCACTTGAGGAAGCCATAGCCGCGCGCATGCATGACGGCGATGACGTGCCGGTACCATCGGTCGGCGATGTGTGCGTCCCCCTTCCGACGCTAACGGCGGTTAAGGTGATTCTCTATCAGGGCATGCGGGATCAGAACATTGGCAAGGCGGAACTGGCGCGGCGCCTTGGTTGGCACCTTCCCCAGGTGGACCGGGCATTGGACGTCGAGCATCACTCGCGGCTTGACCGGATGGACAAGGCACTTGGAGCCATCGGCAAGCGGTTGGTCGTGACGACGGAGGAGGTAGTGGGATAGGCATGCTGACCTGACCATTGGCATGCCGCCTCCAGCGGTGGCCCCTGCGCGGCTCTGTCGCACAAATTGATCTGGTTTGGCGCGTCAATGCTGTGTCTTTCCTTGCTGGGCAGATAAAGGTGAGGTTATGCACGTATGCATATGGAACCGTTGCTAGGGCCAAATACAATGCCGACATGCGGTTCAGAAGTGCTGTCACAAATTCCGGGGCGGCGGAATTCCTCGGTTCGATGCTTCACTATGCTTCGACTGGGAGCGAGGCCCGCCATGATCTCAAGCGCAAATCCATCAATGTCGGCGAGGCAACAAACTGTGATGTCGTTCACGATTGGCTCGGAAACGCAACCGAATCCTCGTAGTTCGCCCAGATCTGCGAAACTCGCTATGGATTTTGGTTTCCAGCCCAGCGAAACACGGACTCCTGAGAGTCAGCGAAGCTACCAAGCCCATACGTTAACCTGACAGGCATTGGCAAAGGCGACGAGTGGGCGGAAACACGCTGTGCAATGGTTTGGGAAGCCTTGCAAAGGCAACCAGTCAGGACATGGCAATGGCCACCACTGTGGCCGCAACGATGTCATCGGAAGTGGCACCACGTGACAGGTCGCAGACGGGTTTGCGGAAGCCTTGCAGGAAGGGGCCGATTGCCTGAGCACCGGATAGCTCCTGCACAAGCTTGTATGAGATATTGCCTGCGTCCAGATCCGGGAAGATCAACACATTGGCGGCACCGTCACCGAGTCCCTTCTTTTCGGCGGTCGCGTGATTCAGAGCTGCATCCGCCTGGATTGGCCCGACAAAGCCAGCGATCTCAGCCGCTTTACGAACCCGCTCGACAGACAGACCGGTCCCGGAAGAACCTGTTGAGTACGAGAGCATCGCGACACTTGCTCGACCGAGCAGAACATCAGCCGACCTGTAGGACGCCAACGCGATGTCAGCCAGTTCCTCAGCGTTAGGTGCTGTATTGACGGCGCAGTCGGCGAAAATCATTTCGCGACCGCACGGGAAAACCATCAGAAAGAAGCTGGAAACGGTGGCGACACCTTCCGCAAGACCGATGCCTATGGAAGCGGCCTCGATCACACGCCTCGTCGGCGCTTCGACACCAGCGATCATTACGTCCGCTTCCCCGGCACTGACCATCGCAGCGGCACGGTAGAGAGGACGGGCAAGCATCCGACGGGCAACCGCCTCCTTGAGATTCCGGGTTGATACCAGTGCGGCAATGTGGTTCTCACTTGGATTGCTGGCCACCGGGATTGGCACCGCAAGCCCTTCTGAACGTAAGCGTGCCGCCGCGTCCAACACACGTGGATCGTCCAATTCAGGAAAGACAACACTTGCGGTCCTTGCCTTTGCCATATCAAATGCCCGTTCTATCGCGCCCACAATTTCCCCCCAATCCAGACAGATAAAGGAGACCCGGATGTCCGACAGCGTCAAGATCAATCGTGGTCTGAAAGGCATCTATTTCGAGCGCTCCGCCGTGTCGGACATTGATGGACGCAGGGGGCGACTGAACTATCGAGGTTATGACATCGATGATCTGGCCGAACACGGATCGTTCGAGGAGGTGGCATACCTCCTGCTAAACGACGACTTGCCCGATGCTGAGCAGTTTGCGGCGTTTGACTCGAGGCTAAAGGCCGCAAGGGAACTGCCGGAGGAAATATACGATATCATCCGTGCCACGAAGGATGGACACCCCATGGATGTGCTTCGTACAGCGGTTTCCGCTCTGGCTGCTCTGGAGCGGGGAAGCCAGAGGGCCGATGAAGCTGGATTCCTTGAGAACGGGGTGCGGCTTACCGCGCAGGTCCCCGTGATCATCGCGGCACACGAGCGTATCAGGAACGGCCATGAACCGGTCGAACCGGATCTTTCGCTTGGCCATGCCGCAAACTGGCTATGGATGCTGAAAGGGACCAGGCCTTCCACTGACGCCGAGAGATTGGCTGATCTGGATCTGATCCTGCACGCCGAGCATGGTTCGAACGCCTCTTCATTTGCGGCACGCGTGACTGTGGGGACTGAAGCGAATCTCCATGGTGCCGTCGTAACCGCCCTTTCCACACTTGCCGGTCCCGCGCATGGGGGTGCGGCGGAAGATGTCATGAAGATGGTCCGGGAAATAGGCTCTCCTGACCGAGCTGCCGATTACGTCAAGGCGAAACGCGCCAACCGGGAACCTGTGACGGGCTTCGGCCATCGCGTCTATCGCACCGAGGATCCCAGAGCCAGACATATGCGCGCCGGAGTCGAGCGGCTATCCAGGGAAATTGGGCAACCCGAATGGTACGAAATTCTGCAGGCGGTGGTCGATGCAATGAAACCCTATGCACGGCACGGGTTGAACGTGAATGTCGATTTCTATTCAGGCGTGATCTACCAGCTTCTCGGTATTCCGATGGATCTATACGTTCCAATCTTTGCGATTGGTCGGGTTCCAGGTTGGGTGGCTCAATGCCAGGAACAGATCCGCCAGAATATCCTGATCCGACCGCTTACGCTCTACAACGGTCCTGAACCGAGAGATTGGGTGCCATTCAGTGAGCGCTGAATTCGCTTACTGATGCACCGCAGCACATCCCACGCTCAGCCTATGTATAACAGACCCGCGCTGTGGCATTCGTTCAGTCAATGCTCTCCACTTGAACACCCCAAGGCAATGCGTCGCTCGGTGTGACCGACTCCTGTTTGGACGAGGCTGAATGCCCGAAGATTCGGCTGACTCTCCGGATCGGAAAATCCGACGCGATCAATGCCGGCGACCAGACGAACGCAATGCTCCGGCCACAGAATCTGCAATGTGACGAAAGATGACTCCAGCACTTTGTGCACGGGAAGGTCAATTCGGAAACGATGCAACTGAATCAAGTCGGCATCTGATCGCCGGTCCCGCGCATTCCACAAAGTTCACGCCAATATCGGCATCCATACTGAACAGGCCACATTGGGCGGCACTGGTCCCTACCGTGTCGGATGCGTTTTCGGACCATTGAATCCATAATCGAGTCCTGGATGTTCCGGTCAGCCACCATCGCGGCAGCCGCATTTCTTTCAGGTCAGGGTAGCCAACCAAGGAACTCCGCCCCGATGCCCTCATATGCCGGCGGCACTGTCAGCGTTAGAGCTGGATCGAAGCCTTTGCTTTCATCCTCGCCCGGGTAGCCGCGGGCATTCATCACGAAGTGGATATCCCCGTGTTCTCCAGGGCCGCAATGGTGCCTGTTCGAGTGGCTGTGGCCACAGATCCAGTAGCTTATGTCATGTCGCCGGATCTCGCTCCAGAGATGGCTCGCAAAGCCGGCATTCAGCGCACGTTTGGCATCGTTTCCTATTTCGTAGCGAGGATCGATCAGATCGCGTATCGGCAGGTGGTGTGTCATCACAACGGTCGCGCCGTCAAATGGCCGGGAGAGCGCATGGAAAACCGCAGCCCGATCACGGTGATGCCTGGCCAGCATGTCATTGACGGTGAACGGTTTGTCTGGACTGATACGGATCGTCTTGTAGTCCGTCAGGGAATTCCCAATCACCTGTCTGGCAAGAACCTCGTGCGCTGGCCCGTAGAGACAGCAATCGGTCCAAAGGGTCGCGCCGACAATGCGCACACCGGCCACCTCAGTGGCAACGACGGACGGGTCGGGCTCGCTGCGCAGCACGCGGACATCCAGTCCCTCGGCATGCAGGCTGGCGAGCTGACGGTCTTCTTCGGCGCACAGTCTTGACCAGACCGATCCATAGCACTCGTGGTTTCCCCAGATCACGATCACAGGGCATCGGTATTTCCGAGCGGCGCGGGCTGGGATATCGAGATGACGGCACTGCGTGTTGGTGTCCCCGCCAACCAGCACTGCATCGATCGGATCAGGTAGTTCGGGAAGGTCGAAACCTCCCCAGAGCTCGTCATGCAGGTCCGTCCAGACCAGAAACCGAGCTGTCATCGGATCTGTACTCTTGCCATTGGTCGTCATGTGGACAAGCCGGGTATCAACTCACTCGTATCTTCCGCCAGTTCGCAACGTCCTGCACTTCGCAGTCACAGAAGCGCAAGTCAATTTCGAGGGTTCCCCAGATCGTGGGGGCACTGCAACTCGCCGTTTGGATATTGGCGCAGCGGCGACCGCTCTGGCTGTCGTTGCGTTCGAGGGAACCGTGATCCGTTCCTGCGAGAATCCGACTCAATTCGCCAGAGCGGAATTCTCGCTCGAAGTCCGGAACCGCAGCTTCGAACCGGACTGCCGACCTCTAGCGTTGGACACATTCGGTCCACCACGCCCTCCAAAACCCATCCCTACTTCCACTCCGTGCTTCCGCCATCCTTTCCGCTCTTCGTACTGCCATGGTCTGCGTAGCCGAGTCTCACCTGCCCGCCCATTGGCATTCGGACAATCCTGCCGTTCCCGAGCGATTTCCCATGTCGGATGCAACCAGGAAGGAGCGACCCGACCGGTAACTGCGAATGAACCATCTATACAGGATTACCAAAATGCCGTTCACCCTTTCGGGCAGGTTGTTTCATGCTGATGCTTTATCTTTCCGATATCCATTTCAGGAATGGCGGAGCGGCCTCGCCGAGGGCATTGATGCGTAGCCTAAACCTCTGGGACTTATGGGAGCCCTTGAAGGGGTGGACCCGATATCCTGCGCAAGCGGTTGGGCAGCGAACTGAAACGGCCCAAGATCAACGGTGTCGTGAAACTTCTCTGGCAGGGATGGCCCGTCAGTCTCCTTTCAGTCCCGCTCCGTTTCAGCCCCGAGTCCGCGGTCCAGCATCTCCGTGAGACGCTCCCGTGTCTCCGCCCTGGGATTCATCCGGGCGGTCCACAGGGCCTGTGCGAGACGGTCCCGCGGCAGGACCGACAGGAGCTTCGAGGCCTCCATGGGTTCCGGCCCTTTCTCCGTCTGGAGGTCAAGGATCTGGACGATGGGCGTCGCGTCGCTTTCCCTCTCCGTCACCTGCCACATCTCGCGAACGCCGAGGGCCGCGTAACGGTTTGGCTTGTCTTGGTCGAGGTGGGTGACCTCAACCTCGACCACGAGGTCGGGCGGTGTGTCGGATTCGAAATCCAGAACCGCCCGCTTGCCCGTTTTCGCGGCGGCATACCATGCCTCGGCGTTCCCGCCGACATAGAAGGCCGCGTCCGCCTCCACTCCGGTGCCCTTCGGATCCCCGGGGCGTTTCCAGCGGGTTCCTCCCATGACCACCACCTGCTTCCCTGACAGGGATCCGGCGATCTCCACCACCCGGTCCGTCGCCCTGGCGATATTCTCATGGACACTTGACGGCGACATCCAGGAGATGATGCCCTGGGCGGCGTCGATCATCACGCGCCGTCCCGCCCGGTTCCAGTCCATGCCGGCCAGTCTCTCCATCATGTCCACGGGTATGCTGTCGATGCGATGGACCCGCGAACCCATGGAACCTGTGGCGCTCTCCATGATATCCTCCATACCGGATCGACATTCCTCCTACACCATGGCGGGACATATCCGCAACCGCTCCTGACAGGTCGCCCCGCGCCGGTCGGTGTCCTGAGGCTGCTTCCCACCCTGAAGGACGGCGCTTCCTGCTTCTCAGGCTAAAGCGGGCAATGTGCCCGTCTGACGCAAGCCTCGACAGGCAGAGCCGATTCTCTCGGCCTCGCGCCCGCGGCGCAGGTTGGTCTCGAACACGGCGGCGGCGCAAAGGATTCCGAAGAGAGCATTGTCGGCTGCCGTGCAGGTGTCAACGGGCTGTTCGGTGTCCGCGGGACCGGTATCTTTCTTCCTTATCCTCCCGGCTATTGTCCGAAGATCCTGCAGCGACTTCGTCATGCGGTCAATGCGCGTGACCACCGGCGTTTCATCTAGGCGGATAAAGTCGAGGACGGTGACAGGCCCAGGACGGCTTTCAGGGCGGAGACGTGGGCGTCGAGGCTCTGGTGGGCGGTCGATATCTCGGCGTAGCCGATACGGCCCCCGGTCTTGCACTTCGGAATGGAAGTGGGGCTTTAGGAATCGGTTCCCTTGCACTAACAGGACATGCGGGATTCCGGCGTCCGGCGACCGTACTCCAGTATTGGAGACTGCACAACAGGCTGCTGGCGTCCTCCTGCTGAACCTCACTGCATTCAATTGCCCGAAGCTAGGTCGGCGAGATACCGAAAGCGGCGGCTTTTGAACTACAGAACTATCAAAAATGACGTTTATGTAATTTTTGTATCGCATTTTCCATACCCTTTCCCAAAGCGGAGCCGTAAACTGCATTGTGGATGGACACTTTGATATCAGGATACCGGAAGGGACTGCCATGCGTGTGAGACGGATGAACGGTGCGTTTCCGGACAGCCTGCGGACGCGTATGCAGGCGTTCGGACGCGACGTCGCGGCGGCCCGGAAGGCCAGATCGCTGTCACAGCAGGATCTGGCTGGGCGTCTGTCGGTCTCGCGCATGACCGTCTCCCGTCTCGAACGGGGTGACCATGCCGTGGGATTCGACACGGTGCTCTGCGCCGCCTGGGTGATGGGACTGGAAGACACGATACTGTCGTCATTCGCGGCCGAGAACGATCCGGCCCAGCTTCGGTTTGGACGTCTGGCCATTCCCGAACGTGTAAGGCGAAGGTCGGCGACATCATCCGTCGACCTCGATTTCTGAAAGACGTCAGGGTATGGTTAGGACGCAGGCCATCGTTTTCCTGCACCTGAAGGGTGTTCCCGTTCCCGCCGGTCTTCTTGAAATGAGAGAGGATGGACGATGGTCAACCGCCACCTTCATGTACGGGCGGAAATATCTGGAAAAGGGTCTGCCTGCACTTGACCCCGTCCAACTTCCCCTGTGTGAGGACCGCATGGAGACGGAGACGGACTTCCCGCTTTTCAACACCCTGCGTGATTCCGCAACTGATGCCT
This sequence comes from Paracoccaceae bacterium, assembly GCA_965203605.1. Classification (GTDB taxonomy): domain Bacteria; phylum Pseudomonadota; class Alphaproteobacteria; order Rhodobacterales; family Rhodobacteraceae; genus JAPOUP01. Next base: position 3,570,446 of record OZ241902.1, read on the forward strand.
GGGGAAGAATGCTGATCGACATGCATGTGATGCGCCGCCTTTCGCGGCCAGCGACGGAAGCCGAACATCTTCTGGCATCGACCTCCGAGACGCGTTTCGGCGCCCTGTGCTACGGAGAAAGCGCGGACGGCGGCCCGTCCGACGTGACGGGACTGGGACTTCCGAACGTCAGGACCGACCTTGGCGATCTTGAACGGATTCATGCGATGGTCGAGGATCACGCAAGAGGCCTTCCGGTACCAAAGTCCTTCCTGGAGTATATCCAGTCCGGATCCGATCTGGGTGGAGCCCGTCCGAAAGCCACGGTCATGATCGACGGTTTCCCCTGGCTCGCCAAGTTTTCCCTTTCATCGGACCGCATTGACATGGTTCGGGCAGAAGCGGGATGTCTCGACCTCTGCGAAATGGCGGGTCTCGACGTTCCCGCCCGCAGGGTCTCCCGGCTTGGATCCGGGAGCGCCCTTCTTGTCAGGAGGTTTGATCGCGAATCGGATCCCGCAACCGGCAGGATATTCCGTCGCCATGCAATCTCGGCAATGACGCTTCTGGGCGCACACGAGGCGGACCGTGGCGCTTTCGGATATGCTGACATTCATGACGGCCTGCGCAGGTTTGGCGCTCCAGGCTGCGGCGCATCGGGACGCGGGATTTTCATGCGTATGGCGATGAATGTTCTTTGTGGAAACACCGACGACCACTTCCGCAACCATGCCTTCATCCTTCAGGACAGGGGTGGATATGCAATCTCTCCTATCTATGATGTCACGCCAACACCCCAGATATCATCGTCGCGCCGCCTTTTCCTGCATCTGGGGAAGTCTGGATCGGGGCGCGAGGCAACGCTCGAAGGTGCGTTTGCGGCAGCGCCTGCCTTCGGTCTGGCGCATGATGAAGCCTTGGACATCCTGCATGATCTCAGGAACATGGTCGCATCGAATTGGCGTGACGTCATGGGTCGGCGTGGTCTTTCCGACAGGGATATCCAGATGGTTGCAGCGTCGTTTTCCCAGGCGGACAGAACCTGGCCAGATGATCCCGATCCCACCGGATCCGACCTGCCGTCGCCATGATCGGAGACTGGATCCGGGCCGGAAGGCCAATGACATCCCTGCCTGTCACGGAACTGTCCGGCCCGACAGCCAGCGCAATAGCGGAACCTGCCATAATGAGTTCGGGAAAGCTCGATGTCTGGATCGGAGACCGGAAGTCTGTCGTCAGTGAGGGAGACAGCTTTCGGATGCGGAACGGGTCGTTGCGCATGGGCGAACCCTTACAACTCACCGGCCGTGGCGGTCTGGATCATTTCGCCTCCGGCATGCTGAAAGGTATCCGTCAATCCTGCAGAGCGCAATCCAGCCGAAACAACAGGCACTGTCCTGCGGAACTGGCTGGAGCGGAGGCCCGGATTGAACCGTAACAATGGAAAGTAAGGAGAGAACTATGGTCGGCCGTCCTTCAACCGCACGCGTGGTCATCATTGGTGGAGGTGCCGTGGGTGTCTCGTCGCTCTACCATCTGGCGAAGGCCGGATGGACAGACTGCGTGCTCCTGGAACGGAATGACCTGACTGCGGGATCAACCTGGCATGCGGCCGGGAACGTGCCCACTTTCTCAACCGGATGGGCGGTGATGAACATGCAGCGGTATTCAACTGAACTCTACCGCGGAATTTCAGGCGAAGTCGACTATCCCATGAACTACCATGTCACCGGGTCGATCCGGCTGGCGCACTCCCGCGAGCGGATGATGGAGTTCGAACGCGCCTGCGGAATGGGTCGGTATCAGGGGCTCGGCGTCGGGACGATCGGTCGGGCGGAAATCCGGCAGCGCTATCCCTTCATTGAAACCCATAATCTTGAAGGTGCACTCCATGATCCAGATGACGGTGACATCGACCCCGCCCAGCTAACACAGGCGCTGGCAAAGGGTGCCCGTGACCTAGGTGCCGAAATCCTCCGGTTTACCCCCGCGACTGGAGTGAGCCGGCGCGGCGGCGAGTGGGTCGTTCACACGGACCAAGGTGACATTCGCTGCCAAATTGTCGTGAACGCGGCGGGATACTACGCGCAACGTGTGGGTGAATGGTTCAGACCTCACGGAGGACGCACTGTGCCGATGATGGTGATGAGCCATCAGTACATTCTTACCGAGGCCATTCCCGCACTTGAGGAATGGTGCAGGGAAACCGGCCTTGGGAAACTGCCGTTGCTTCGCGACGTCGACATGTCTTACTACCTGCGACAGGAGAAGTTCGGGCTCAACCTGGGGCCCTACGAGCGGAACTGCCGTGCGCATTGGGCCACACCTGAGGATCCGATGCCCGATGACTTCTCGTTCCAGCTGTTTCCGGATGATCTTGAGCGGCTGGAGCCCTACGTTGAAGACGCCATGGCCAGGGTGCCAATTCTTGGCTCCGCAGGAATCGCGAAGGTAATCAACGGGCCCATTCCCTATGCACCGGACGGCAATCCCCTGATCGGGCCGATGCCAGGCGTCCCGAACGCGTTCGAGGCCTGTGTATTCACCTTTGGCATCGCACAGGCCGGCGGGGCCGGAAAGATTCTCGCGGAATGGGTGACAGAGGGCCAGACCGAGTGGGATTGCTGGTCGCTCGACCCCCGTAGATACACCGACTACACCGACCGCGAATTCTGCATTTCGAAAGGTATGGAGGTCTACGGCCACGAATACGCCATGCATTTTCCATATCATGTCTGGCCTGCGGGGCGGAACCGAAAACTCTCCAGCCTTCATTCGCGGCTCCGATCGGCCGGTGCCATGTTTGGCGCCTACAACGGCTGGGAGCGCGCAAACTACTTTGCGGCGCCGGAAGACGACATCTCTGAAGAATCGACGCAGACCTGGGACCGGAACGGCCCTTGGGAAATCCGCGTCAGACAGGAATGCGAAGCGGTGCGCGACAGCTGCGGTGTTCTTCCGATCACGGGATTCACGCGGCTTGCCGTGGAAGGACCGGGTGCGCGCGACTGGCTTGATGGGTTGACAGCTTCACAGCTTCCGCCGGTCGGACGGGTCGGCCTTGCATATTTTCCGGACCCGCGAGGCCGGATACTGACGGAAATGTCGGTCATCCCCCGTTCCGATGACCAAATCTGGCTGATAACCGCCGCTGCCGCACAGTGGCACGACGGGGAAATGCTTCGGAATCAGGCACCGAAGGGCGTCGAGGTCCATGACCGTACAAGGAAATATGAATGCCTTCTCGTTACGGGTCCGCAGTCGCGCGAGATGCTGTCCGCGATCAGCAGCGCAGATCTTGCGAAGGGCTGGCTGAGTTTCCAGGAGGCTACGGTGGCCGGACAGCATTGCTTACTGCTGCGGATGTCCTTTGCAGGAGAGTTGGGTTGGGAAGTGCACTGCGATTTCGACGCTGCACCAGCTGTCTGGGATTCCCTGATGGAACTGGGCTGCAAACCGTTTGGAATGTGGGCGCTTGATCGACTGCGGTTGGAGAAGGGCTATAGGGCGTGGAAAGCGGACCTATCCACAGACTACTCGCTGCTGGAAGGTGGACTGGACCGTTTCGTCAGATTCGACAAACCACATCGATTCCCCGGAAAGGTGGCACTGCTGAATGAACGGCAGCAGGGATCGAAGAAGCGTTTTGCAACGCTGATCATCAAGGCTGGCGAGCAGGATCCGCCATATATGTCAACTGTGTGGGACGGGGAACAGCTGGTGGGCGAGATCACAAGCAGCGGTTGGGGATATCGTGTCAACGCCTGTGTTGGGTTGGCGATGATCAGGTCCGACCTCGCTGTGGAAGGGACGCAACTGGAAGTGGAGATTTTTGGTGCCCGATATCCTGGGATCGTCCAGGCGGATCAACCGCTTTGGGATCCAGATAACCGGAGACTTCGGGCATAATGGACCGGCTGCGTTCGACCAGTCGAAACACTTTCCAATCGTCGGCGTGAAGGTTGCGGCAATTCGGAACCGGGAGATCTCATCGATGAAACTACCAGTATCAGCGGTCCGCTGCATAGAACGGTGGAGACTCGGCTTCGTGGCCACGGTGACACCTGGAGGGCGACCCAGCCTCTCGCCAAAGGGGACCTTCATTGTCGTTGACGATGAAACGATCGCGTTTGGTGAGATTCGCTCTCCACAAACGGTGGCAAACCTGACAGCGAACCCTGAACTGGAAGTGAATTTCGTCGACCAGTTCATCCGGAAGGGCGTCCGCATCCGTGGACGTGCGGAGTTCGTGCGCCGTGGAACAATGCAGTTCGAGTCACTGTTTCCGGAATTCGAAGCGCAATGGGGTGAACTGGCAAAGCGCATAAATATGATCGTGAAGGTGCCGGTCGACGAAGTTCGTCCGCTGACGACGCCGCCGTACGACGACGGTGTGACCGAAGAGGAAATGATCTCACAATACAAAAGGAAGTTTGCGGAGATGTACCCATGAAGGTTCCTTCCCATGCCCGAGCGGTGATAATTGGTGGTGGCGTGGTCGGTTGTTCGGTTGCCTACCATCTGGCGAAACAGGGCTGGCGGGACATCGTTCTGCTGGAGCGCCGAAGGCTGACCAGCGGAACCACCTGGCATGCCGCAGGGCTGATCGCGCAGCTTCGCGCCACTGCGAACATGACCCGACTCGCGAAATACAGCCAGGAGCTCTACGGTGGACTCGAGGACGAGACCGGAGTTGCCACTGGCTTTACCCGCGTTGGATCGATCACTGTGGCGCTGACCGAGGATCGACAGGAGGAAATCCTCCGGCAAGCCTCGATGGCGCGCGCCTTCGGCGTCGAAATCGAGGAAATCGGTCTGGAAGAGATAAAGTCACGGTATCCATACCTTAGCGTCGAGGACGTCAGGGCAGGGGTCTATCTCCCGAAGGACGGGCAGGGCGATCCATCGAACATCGCGCTAGCGCTGGCCAAAGGTGCACGGCAGCGGGGCGTCATGGTCGTCGAGGGCGTCAGTGTGACCGGGGTGGTCCGGGAAGGGCGGCGGGTCACCGGTGTAAGATGGAGTCGCGGAGCCGCAGAGAGTGGTACGGTCAGCTGCGAGTATGTAGTGAACTGCGCTGGCATGTGGGGTCGTGCCGTCGGGCAGATGATGAACACAAACGTTCCGTTGCAGGCCTGCGAACATTTCTACATTGTCAGCGAGCCAATCGAGGGGCTGTCCCGTCTTCCGGTCCTCCGAGTGCCGGATGAGTGTGCCTACTACAAGGAAGATGCCGGCAAGATCCTCCTCGGCGCCTTCGAACCGGTGGCCAAGCCGTGGGGCCTTGACGGGATTCCGGAAGACTTTGAGTTTGGCCAGTTGCCCGAGGATTTCGACCACTTCGAGCCAATCCTCCAATCCGCGGTGAAACGAATGCCAATTCTGGAAAGCGCAGGCATTCACACATTCTTCAATGGTCCGGAGAGCTTTACTCCCGACGACGCCTACCACCTTGGCCTTTGCCCGGAAATGGACAACGTTTGGGTCGCCGCGGGCTTCAACTCGGTGGGCATCCAGTCAGCGGGTGGTGCGGGAATGGCGCTGGCTCATTGGATGGATACTGGCGAACGGCCGTTCGATCTAGGGGATGTGGATATTGGGCGGATGCAGCCATTCCAGGGAAACCGGCGCTATCTCGCCAGTCGCTCGCGCGAAACCCTGGGGCTGCTCTACGCCGATCATTGGCCTTACCGTCAGAAGGAGACGGCACGGGGAGTGCGGAGAACGCCATTCCACGAACATCTGAAAGCACACGGTGCTGTCTTCGGCGAGGTCGCCGGATGGGAGCGGGCCAACTGGTTTGCAGGGGAGGGGCAGGACCGTGCATACCGCTACGGCTGGAAGCGGCAGAACTGGTTTGACAGCAGCGCCCGAGAGCACATGGCAGTGCGCGGCAAGGTCGGGATCTACGACATGTCGTCATTTGGCAAGCTTCGGGTGGAAGGCCCGGACGCGGAGGATTTCCTGAACCTTGTCTGCGGCAACAGTCTTTCGGTCCCTTTGGGAAAAATTGTCTACACCCAGTTCCTGAATTCCCGTGGCGGTATCGAGGCTGACGTTACGGTTACCCGATTGTCCGAGATCGCCTTCATGATCGTGACTCCTGCCGCAACCCGCCTTGCCGACGAGACATGGCTACGTCGGCAATTGGGTGATCGTCGACTTACGATCACGGATGTGACCGCCGGAGAGGCGGTCATCGCGGTGATGGGCCCCTCCGCACGAGCCCTGTTGCAGGCGGTCAGCCCAGCGGATTTCTCGAACCGCTCCCATCCGTTTGGGACGATGCGGGAAATCGAACTTGGAATGGCGATGGCACGGGCCCACCGAATCACTTATGTCGGTGAACTCGGCTGGGAGATCTATGTTTCCTCCGATATGGCGTGTCATGCCTTTGAGACCATCTGGGATGCTGGTCAGGCGATGGATGCCAAACTCTGTGGCATGCACATGATGGATTCGTGCCGCATCGAAAAGGCCTATCGTCACTTCGGGCACGACATCACGTGCGAGGACCATGTGCTTGAAGCGGGACTTGGATTCGCAGTGAAGACGACCAAGCCGGATTTTGTGGGCCGCGACGCCGTGCTGAGGAGGATGGAGAAAGGGCTATCCAGGCGGTTGGTACAATTCATCCTTGCCGATCCCGAACCACTGCTGTTCCATAATGAACCGATCATACGCAACGGCGAATTCGTCGGCTACCTGACTTCCGGAAACTACGGCCATGCACTTGGGGCAGCGGTCGGTATGGGATATGTGCCTTGCCGTGGCGAGAGCTCAGAGCAAGTTCTGGCATCGGACTATGAGATCGAGGTTGCCGGTGCCCGCGTGAAGGCTAGAGCGTCTCTGCGCCCGCTCTACGACCCGAAGGCCGAGAGAATTCACGTTTGAGCAGCTGGTTGGGTTGGGAGTCAGGTCGAACGTCGTGGCGGATGTTGATCATGGAACTGGAGAGGGAGCCAATTCTCCATTCCTTTGCCGGCAAGGCCGCGGATCTCTGCAGGTTCGGTCGGTTCAACCATAGCGTGCGATGAAACGGCGCAAAATGGAACCGGGAGCATGAACGTTGGCCGCATGGCACTTTTCGATCAGGCGGTCGGCGTCGTCGGGTGGAAAATAGCCGTAACTTCTGTAGATACGGATTCGAACCTCAAATTCGGTTGCGTCGGCTTCTGGATGAAACTGCGTGGCGTAAACGTGCCTCCCGTAGCGGATCATCTGATATGGACAGGCTTCGGAACTCACAAGATGGATCGCGCTCGGTGGCAGGGATTGTACAGCCTCCTTATGGCCTACGAATGCGTTGAACTTTCCGGGGCAGTCCGCAAGTAGGGGGTCGGTGCGTCCATCTTCGGTCAGTGAGCAGGCGGATGCGCCAACCTGCTCGGAGAACCGCTCCTTGGAAACCGCTCCACCAAGGTGTTGGGTCAGGAGTCCGATGCCGTAACAGCAACCAAGGAAAGGCAGATCGCGACCGGTGATTTCCGGCATCATTGCCATGATCGCCGCTTCGATTCGGGCTTCTTCCGGTACCTTGGTTTCCGGTGGGTCGCTCACGCATCCGGGGCCGCCGCCAACGATGATTCCCGCGAAGCTGTCAAGCCGCAAATCAGTTGGAATCGGCTCGCAGTCAAGTCGGATACGTTTGGTGCGCTCGTATGCGAGGCCACCCATTTTCAGAATGGCTGCGAATTCGCTATCCGACGCCTCGGGTTCCGGTCGAAGTTGCAGAATCAGGAATGGTCTCTTCATTTCAGGAAAGGGCTTATCCCCTTCGAACAGTCGGGTCCACATCTTGTGTCAGCCTATGCCACAAGGGGTGGACCGCCGCCTTCTTGAATTTCATTACGATCAGGTCATGCCGACACATGGACATCTCGACGCCGCGGCTGAAGACCCAGCTACTGGCCCACAACTGTTGGAACATCCGGATTCCGCTTCAGAAGCTCGAGCAAGCCATGGCCGATCCGAGCAGGAGTCCTATGCTGGACATTGCGGTAGCCGACTGCGCTACCTGCGGTCCCATTCGAAAGGCGCGACTGTCCAGCCGATCGGGTGCACTGCGGAGGCAAGACCATCGTTTCCAGCGCAATTGAGTGTTCTGATACTGGTGAGCGGAAGTGCATCCATCTGGAGTAGCAAAGGGCGTGACTCCCAATTCACTCAGTGTGCCAAAACCTCCGATACTCAGCAAACGACGTCCTGGACTGGATGTGCTACCAAGATTCCGTTCCGGTACACCGTGGATTCGTCTGCGAATTCATCAGATCCTCGTTCCGGCTTTCCGCAAATTCGGGTGCTGCCGCTCTCGACGCGGCACCGACAGGCAGGTTCAGTCTCCGTACGGACGACGCCCGGCAAGACGATCCAGAAAGAACGGATCGAGCGAGCCCAACGCAAGCGAGCCTGTCGTAAGGAGAAGGAAACCCAGATGGAACAGGCTGGTCAGGAGAGCATGCCGCCTGAGGTTGTTTCTGGGCTGTATGCAGATTGGTGGCGGCTGATTGTACCTGCTCCCGCAATTGTCCTTTGAGCAATCGAATTCGCAGACATTCACCTAAGGAGGATCGCTTGCGGAGACGTGATCGAAGCCAGAGCCACGCCACTGCCCGGAAATTGTCCATGAGGCAACTTCGCCCAGTTCAAGGGATCGTGAATCCACCCCATGCGATCATGGGGAATGCCTAAATGACTGACGGAGACGGGGCCAGAGTGACTGGACAGAAAATCCGGATCGCAGGGATTGACGCGCCTGAATTGAACCAGAAGGTCGGGCGTCTGCTGCTGGGGGAGACGATTCTGCAGCACGAGAACGGAAGTTTCTGACGGAAGCCAATCACGAAATCGAACCAATGAAGCGCCTTGCCTGTTTGGCAACCTTTGCCGCCTCGATTCGGTCCAGATCGAACAGGCACTTGAAACTGCGGGCGCAATTCGTGTGCACGGAGGATGATTCGACCATGGTTGAAACGAGTTCTGCCGCTTCGGGATTACATTCTTTCTTGGCCTCTTCAAGAGATGCATGAAGAATGAGGATAACCATTGCCCGCTCCCGCATGAGGTTCTTGCGGGCGATATCGTCGAGTCCGAAAAAGGCGATTGTGACGAGACCGCGCAACTGTGAGTTCGCATCATCTGCCCTGCATTGTGGTACCATGCCGTAGAACGTGATGATGTCTTCCGGATCGACGTCGGTGTTCCCTATCGGATAAAGAAGCCAAGGCTCTTCTGCGTGCATTTCATTTGGCTCTGTTCCCGCAAAGTTGTACTGACCTGAAATTGGAAAGTAGTTCTTTTCCAGACCCGAATTGCATGGTTTGCACGCTACCGCATAGTTCAGAAGATGATAGGAAAGGAGATGGTATCCATCGTTTTCATACGGGGGAACGGTGGGCGGCGGACAGTCCGTGGCCAAATCTGGAGGTAACTGCCATTCCCTGACGCGCCTCTTGGGTCGAAAATGCTCGATATCCAGTTCGCATTGACTGAAATCACCCTCGAATTTGCGTTCGCAAAAGCAGCACTTGGCCATTTGAAATTCCACGAATACAGCCTTGATCTCGCCCCAAATCGAACTGCTCTCCTCATAGGCACCCAACTCGCGGAACTTTTCCGTCCGCTCTTTGGCCCTGGCTCTCCAACCAGGCTTGTGCTCTTCGACAAGAGCCTCGAGCCGGTCCAGGTCGCAGTCGTACCGGATCACGACTGCAGACCGGACATTTCGTCCATAAGGTGCCCTGCCGCGTCCACATCCCCCCGACGCGCCCTCTCCAGAAACTCTCGCATTCGTCTTGTCTGATTCCCGGAACGTGTGGACCCAAGACCGAAGAGTTCCGAAAGCAGAATCTGATCAGCATCGAGTCTCGACACATCAATTCTGGACCGCCCCAGAGTGCTGCTTCCGCTCCTCTGCTGTCTCGCGACGATGATGTTCTGCCATTCCAGAGAGCCTGCAAGCAGCGGACTGTGTGAAGTTACGATGAACTGGATTCTAGGCAAGCTTTGCGCAAGTCGTGGGAGCAGGCCCATTTGCCACTCTGGGTGAATGTGCAAGTCCACCTCGTCGATCATCACAATTCCCTCATTCCTGTCGAGGCGCCTCCCGCTAGGGCACGTCTCGCAGACATGATACAGAAGATCACCGATCCAGCCGAGCAGTGCACGGTAACCATCCGACAGCGCCGGAAAAGGAACCCGAACCTTTCCATGCTCGAAGATGTACTCGCTGTCTTCCATTTCACCCGTGAAGCGGTACCTCCCTCGACCAAGCAGACGATTTACTAGAGTCTTTACCTGCTTGAATCGGCCTGGATTCCGAGCTTCATAGCGCGGTAGCCAGTGGCTTAAGGGAAGCAGCGAGTAAGCTTCCTCAAAGAGGCTCATGACCCGCCGTGCCCTGGAAAAGGAAGATGCACGACGCCCTGCCTCGTCGACCCGCTCGATCTTTTCCACCCGTCGATTGGCACCGTATCCTACAAAGAAGAACGCGTCCGAACTGTCGCTGTAAATCGGGTGCCAAGGCTTCTCGTCACCGTTCATCCACTTGAATCTCTCCAGGTCGCCACGCTGGTCGACACGGACACGGGAATCGATACTTGAGACGTGATCAGGGAATTGCGGATTTCGGTCTTGGGAATTTGGAGTGAAGGCGGCCTCGATGAACGCCCCACCCCCTGCTGGCTGGCCCGCCTCCCGTCGCACTAGGTAATAGGGAAAGAGGCCCGACTCGGCCACCGCGGGTCCGAGGGCAGCCAAGGCAACGCCCTTCAAGAGGGTCGTCTTTCCCGAGCCATTGCCTCCAATCACCAGATTCATGTTTCGGAGCTTTGCGGAATCCGACTTGGGTTTGGCGCACAAGGCCGGATGAACAAACTCAATTGACGACCGCTTGAAAGTTCGGAATTCCCTAATCCTGATCGAGTCGATATACATGAGCCCAACGCTCCGGCTTCAATGTCCTCTAGATTCTTGAATTATGGCACAGAAAACACCACCGTGCGACCCCAGAGGTGGTTTGATGCAGGGCAATCGCACTTGGGCCTCTATCGTCGCATCGATGCCTGAAATCATCCGAACCTGACCCCAATCGCGAGAGGAGCGCACTTCTGTTCTTAATTTGTTCTCGTCTGTCACAACGAAAGTTCCAAGTGCGATAGCCCTGTGGTTTGATGCTTCAGTTTTTCCTGGCAATGTTGCGATCGAATCGGAATTCTGATTCCTCTGGAAGTTGATCTTGCCGCAGGTAACGTGTCGCAGGCGGGGACGCGGGCAGGACAGAGCGACATGCTCACAGCCTTTTCCCGGTTTCGCTACCTTGGACCCGAAACGTCGCGCTGCTTGTAACCGATCCTCTGCACGTGGTCACCTCGCCGCAACGTGCGAAGCCGACCCCAACCATGGTAATCGAATCGAAACTCCATGGCTTCAACCTCGCGTCTTCCGCTGGCCGCCGGATGCAGACAGCTGTTCCGCAGTGCTCCAGAGTTGGAACAAACGCAAATCGCGACGCAAGGCTTCCTGAAGTTCCGTTCTCCTGAACATCGTGCGTAGCAGTGCCAACGGTGCTCCTCGGTTCGTTGAGACCCATGCACACAGGCGGTTAGGCCAAAATGCGTGGGTGACGTCCAATCTCTTCGCCGTAGCCAAGAGCGGCGTCAAAGAGTTTGCCGTCCTCAATTCCGACCATCTAACACTGCGTCTGGATAGCGTCAGCGACTGGTGCGTATTCCCACTGCCTTTCAGGCTCTTCGCGTTCAATTCGTCGGCGCTGAATGGAAGATCATCGTTCCGGATCACAATACCCGTGCTGCCCGGCGCACGAACGGGGCTTCCCTGAATCTATCTCCGCGAACCTAAATGACCGCGCGTAAACCGCATTCTCACCGCTAAAGGCAGGAGCCACCATGCGGAGTCAATGCGCCTATCAGCAACAGTCTCGTTCCAGCCCAACTAGGGCCTGTTGACAATCATGTTGCCGCCACCACGCCGGCGACGGGATGGATCCCGGCCGCGAAGCCCGCGTCCGTCCTGTCGTACCTCGTCGCCGCCACCCGTACATCTCCCGGTCATGCTCCCGGGGTTCCGTCCGGTTCCGCCCCGCCGGGATCACCGGCACCGCGCCGCGTCTCTCCACCTCCCCGGGCAGCCAGTCCGCGCCGGACGCCCTGTCCCCGACGAAGGCCCCGACCGGGAGATCCCCAGGCAGCGCCGGCACCCCGCGGGGTCGCGCGCCTGGCCGGGAAGGATCACGGAGCGGACCAGGTATCCGGGCGCGTCCACGACCGCCACGATCCTGCCCGTCAGGCCGCCCCGGGAGCGGCCGATCCCTTGCCTGCAGGTCCCCCTTCTGCGCCCGCCGCCTTCTGGTGCGCCTGCACGACCGTGCCGTCGACAAACACCCATTCGGGGCCGGACCCCTCCGACAGGGCGTCGGAAACGCGCCCGGAAACCCCGGACAGCGCCCGGCGGCGGAACCGCACGGAGACGCCGTCCCGGTTGCCGAAGCGCTCCGGAAGGTCGCGCCACGGCGATCCCGTGCGGAACCGCACGGGCACCGCCTCCACGAACCGCCGGCTGTCCGCCGCGGTGGCGCCGGGATCGGTCGCCCTGCCGGGCAGCATGGGCCCGACCCGCGCCCACATGGCGTCGGTCAGCACCGTCCTGTCCGCATTCATCATGTCACCTGCCCGTTTGCCTGTGCCGCCGTTCCGGCGTGCATCGCGGCCAGATAACAGGGGACGCGCCGAATCGCAACCCAATTGTCAACAGGCCCTAGTATCGTGACTTTATTGTTGTGACGGGTGAAGGAACCTGAGCCTGTTGCGGGCGCCCGGTCCCGGGCAGCGGAGCGTTTCCTGTCCGTGGCGGAGCCGGACGCACCGGCTCCGGGCCAGCCGCCACCTGTCGGCGCACCGGCCTGTCAGGCGATGAAGTCGAAGTCGGCCGCTGTCAGCAGCGATGCGTCGAAGTCCCTGACCACGATCGAGAAGGTGTCGGAGGGACCGCTGACCACGGTGTCGTCGCCGTCCTGCTTGATGTCGAGGTCGGAGAGCTTCAGGCCGCCTCTGATGACGATGGTGTCCAGCCCGTCCTCGAAGTCGTGGATGGTGTCGGTCTCCGACTCCCGGTCGAACACGAACCGGTCGGCGCCGCCGCCGCCCCAGAGGTCGTCGTTGCCCTTGCCGCCCTCGAGCGTGTCGTCGCCGTCATCGCCATCGCCATCGTCATTGCCGCCGTGGAGCTGGTCGTCGCCGTCGCCGCCGTAAAGCGTGTCGTCGCCGTCGTCGCCGTCGCCCCGGTTGCCGCCCCAGAGCCTGTCGTCGCCGTCGCCGCCGTAAAGCGTGTCGTCGCCGTCGTCGCCGTCGCCTCTGAAGTTGCCGCCATGGAGCCGGTCATCGCCGTCGCCGCCGTATAGCGTGTCGTCGCCGTCATCGCCGTCGCCGACCAGGTTGCCGCCGACGAGCGTGTCGTCGCCGTCGTCGCCGGAGAGCGTGTCGTTCCCGTCGTCGCCGTCGCCCTCCCAGTTGCCGCCGACGATCGCGTCGTCGCCGTCCCCTCCGTGGAGCGTGTCGTTCCCGTCGTCGCCGTCGCTCGGCAACGTACGGTCACGGCCGCGGTCGAAGCCCGTGTTGCCACCGATAAGCCCATCGTTGCCGTCGCCGCCGTAAAGCGTGTCGTCGCCGTCATCGCCCCTGCCCTGGTTGCCGCCGACGAGATGGTCGCCGCCATCCCCTCCGTGGAGCGTGTCGTCGCCGTCGTCGCCGTCGCCGTAGCGGCTACCGCCGTAGAGCCAGTCGTCGCCGGCGCCGCCGTGGAGCGTGTCGTTCCCGTCGGCGCCGTCGCCGCCCCAGTTGCCGCCCCAGAGCATGTCGTTCCCGTTGTCGCCCCAGAGCGTGTCGTTCCCGTCGGCGCCGTCGTCGCCGTCGAAGAAGCTCGCGTTGCCGCCGTAGAGCCGGTCGTCGCCGTCGCCGCCGTAAAGCGTGTCGTCGCCGTCGTCACCGTCGTCATGCCAATTGCCACCGATGAGCTCGTCGTCGCCGGCGCCGCCGTAAAGCGTGTCGTCGCCGTCGTCTCCGCCGTTGTCGTCGAAGTCGAAAAAGAAGCCCGCGTTGCCTCCGACGAGCCGGTCGTCACCGTCGCCGCCGTAGAGCCGGTCGTCGCCGTCGTCTCCGCCGTCGCCTTTTTTGTAGTTGCCGCCGTAGAGCCGGTCATCGCCGCCCTTGCCGTCGATGCGGTCGTCGCCGGCGCCGCCGTAAAGCGTGTCATTCCCGTCGCCGCCTTCCAGGGTGACGCCGGCGGGCAGCGCGAAGTCCTCCGCGCCGAGGGTGTCCGCCGACACGCCCCGCAGGGTGATGGTGTCGCCCCTGTCGCCATACCGGATGACGGCATCGGCCCCGTCCCGCTCGATGACCAGCGACGCGAACCCGCCGGACACCCCGTCGATGCGGATGGTGTCGCCCCCGCGGAAGTCGGCGATGGTGTCATGGCCGTCCCCCTCCGCGAACGCGAAGGTGTCGTCGCCCCGGCCGCCGTTCAGCCGGTCGTCGCCCACGCCGCCGTAAAGCGTGTCGTCGCCGTTGCCGCCCTTCAGGGTGTCATCGCCGCCGCCGCCGTCCAGAATGTCGTCGCCGCCGACGCCCTTCAGGACATCGCCGCCGGCGCCGCCCGTCAGGGTGTCCGCGCCCCGCTTGCCACGAATCGTGATGCCCCTGTCCGTCATCGTCCATTTCCCCTCTTCTCCACACCAGCCAGCCGCGCCGCCAGGGACCTCGCCATGGGACAGCGGAACATGCCGCCGCAGCCCGTGGCGCCGCATTCCAGGTCTGGACGGAAGCGTTCCATCCGGTCCAACCATCCATCTCGTCCAACCGGTAAAACCGATCGGTTCGTCCGTCAAGCGGAAATGTAGGTGTGGACCCGACTTTTCCGCCATGCCGCGAAGGCCTGATCCGCCCGCCAGTCGGGCAGGTCGGCCAGCCTGTGGTCCATGACGCGGCCATCCAGCGCCGGCATGGCGTTGGCGCCCTCCCCGACCGACGGGCGCCCGGGCGTTCCGTCCGGCCCCCGGACACCCGGCCTCCACCACGCCGCTCCCGGTCTGGATGCCCCGGTGGCGGCATTCGCCGCACCGCCTCCGTCCGGGGCTGTTCCGGAAGCGGCGGACGGAGGCATGGGCGGGCGGAGGGATCGGGACAGGGCCACCGTCCGCCGACGCCTCACGGCAACCGACGCATGGATCAGGCTGAAGCCCCTTTACCCGTCAATACAGTGATGTCACTACACTAGTCCTGAACGCTCCGGCCTTGGAAGCCCCCCATTCTAGATGTTGGCTGCGATTCTGACCGTATTTACCCAACCCAGACTTGCGGGGCGCAGAGCTGTGGACTACGCGGTGCCTGCAAAGTCCGGCAGGGCCAGACACTTGAGTTTATGGAAGCTGGGGCCTACACAACCGCAACGGAACGGCCACTGGAGCGAAGAGGAGCGGCGATGCAGGTTTATCGGGATCTACCCGATGCGGTGGGCAAGACGCCCCTGATCCGGCTGAAAGCCATTTCCGAAGCAACCGGATGCGAAATTTTCGGCAAGGCCGAGTTCATGAATCCCGGCCAGTCGGTCAAGGACCGCGCCGCGCTCTATATCATCAAGGACGCCGTCGATCGGGGGAAACTAAGACCTGGCGGAACGATTGTGGAAGGCACTGCCGGCAACACCGGAATCGGTCTGGCATTGGTCGGTGCTGCAATGGGATTCAGATCGGTGATCGTCATTCCCGAGACGCAGAGTCAGGAAAAGAAGGATATGATCCGACTCGCGGGAGCCGAACTGGTCCAGGTGCCGGCTGTTCCATACAGGAATCCCAACAACTACGTGAAATACTCCGGTCGGCTTGCAGCAAAGCTCGCCGAATCCGAACCAAGCGGTGCGGTCTGGGCAAACCAATTTGACAACGTAGCCAACCGGCAGGCACATATCGAAACAACCGGGCCCGAGATATGGAAGCAACTCAATGGTAATGTCGACGGCTTCATCTGTTCGGTCGGGACCGGAGGTACTGCGGCGGGTGTCGGCATGGCCCTGCAACCTAAGGGCGTTACCTGTGGCATCGCCGATCCGATGGGCTCAGGTATATTCAGCCTCTACAGGGACGGTGAGGCCAAACCGGAAGGCAGTTCGATCACAGAAGGAATCGGACAGGGCCGGATAACAGCCAACCTTGAAGGTTACACCCCTGATTTTCTCTGTCAGGTGCCAGATGAAGAGGCACTGCCCGTGATTGACGATCTGCTGTCGGCAGAAGGACTCTGCATGGGCGGCTCTACGGGAATAAACGTTGCCGGTGCGGTGAGGATGGCCCACGAGCTAGGTCGAGGAAAGACCATCGTGACGGTGCTATGCGATTATGGCACTCGGTATCAATCGAAGTTATTCAATCCACCATTCCTCCGGGAAAGGGACTTACCGGTTCCGTACTGGCTCACCGGATGTGGTCGAATTCTGCCTACCGTATTCGAGGAAGACTAGTCAAATGCGCTTACCTGCAACATTTGCAGCGCTTCTGTTATCGATCGTTTTCTGTGCCGGAGCACTGGCACAGGTACAGCAGCAGGAAATCGACTACGAGGCATGGGATTTGGTCGCCAAGCGCGTTGAGGCGGCGATCGAGGCCAATCGTGCCTCGGATCGGGCATTCGAGACATTGCGGGAGGAGGTCGCCGTCTGGCGAGAGCGCTTTTTACGAGGTCAGGACGTCAACGGAGCCCGAATCGAGACCCTTTCCGCTCAAATCGAAGCACTTGGACCAGCTCCCGCAGCCGGAGAGTCCGAGGCGGAGGATGTAGCTGTCCGCAGAGCGGCTCTGGTCGCACAGCTGGCAAATGCACGGGCACCGGTCAGGGCCGCGGAGCTTGCATTTACGCAGGCTGACGGGCTGGCGGCTGAGATAAACGTGATTGTCCGAGACCGCCGCTCCGACAGGCTGTTTCGAAAAGATCCTTTTCCATTGAATCCGACATACTGGGGGCCGGCCTTAGATGACCTGACAGGCTCGTTCCGTGCGATTCGCGCAGAAATTGGGGAAAGTTGGAGTTCGGATGCGAAGTTGCGCCTGTTCGTCGATGGATTGCCGCGCAACATTCTTCTCTTGGCCATTTCATTGCTTCTGCTGGCTCGGGGGCGGACAGTTCTGAGACGAGTTGCGGAACGTGCCCGCGACCGGACCTCGGGCCGCCTTCGCCAGCTTGCCGAGTTCGCCTTTTCGTTTAGCGAACTTGCCTTACCGCTTGTCGGTATCGTCCTGCTGGGATGGGCAATCGAGGCTACCGGTCTTCTCGGTGCCCGCGGAATTCTGGTCGTCGAATTCATACCATACGTCGGATTCTGCACGCTTTATCCCTACTGGTTGGCCGGCCGTTTCTTTCCAGACCCAGCGGATGCAGTTCCACAGGATCAGGACCGGACTGCAGGAGACACAACCGTCAAGCGATCGGCAGTCCTTCTGGGGCTCATGGTTGGCCTTTCAGCTCTTCTGAAATCACTGGCCGAATATGACGGATATTCGGAAGCAACGACCGCCACTCTGTTGTTTCCGGTGGCAGCTGTCGCTTCACTGGCACTTTTGCCCATTGGACGTACAGTCCGATCCTCTGCGATCAGGGCGGCGGAAGATAATTCCGACTCCCCTGCGGGTCGCTGGCTAGGGGCTTTAGGACGCTTAATTGCTGTCCTGGCAGCCTTTGGCGGACTTCTGGCGGCCATTGGTTACCTGAATGCGGGTCTATATCTGCTAGTCGCAACCGGATGGACGCTTGCGCTTCTCGCGTTGCTTTATCTGCTGAACGACCTCTTCCATAAAATCTACGGGCTGGTGTTGGGCCTTGACGAAAGTTCGGCGCGTTCCGCCTTGATCCCAACCCTCCTGGGGCTGGCTATGGTACTGGCGTCCCTTCCAGCACTTGCACTTATCTGGGGTGCTCGAATCGCTGATCTGACAGAACTTTGGGCAAGTGTCAGAGAGGGATTCACGCTGGGAGATGTGCGGATCGCGCCCGAGAACGCCCTTTCGTTTGCGATTGTCTTCGTAGCGTTGCTTCTGGCAACGCGGGTCGTTCAGGCCGCCTTGCGCAGCAACGTCCTTCCCAAGACACGCATCGATCCGGGTGGACAGGTCGCAATCGTTTCAGGCGTCGGGTATGTGGGCATATTCCTCTCCGCCCTTCTGGCGACGGCTGCAGCGGGAATAAACCTCAGCTCTGTTGCCTTTGTTGCAGGTGCGCTTTCGATCGGTATCGGCTTCGGCCTTCAGAACATCGTCCAGAATTTCGTGTCGGGCATCATCCTTCTCATCGAGAGGCCTGTGTCCGAAGGAGACTGGATCAAGGTCGGCGAGCACGTGGGCATTGTGAAGAAGGTCTCCGTTCGGTCGACGGTGATTCAAACATTCGACCGTACCGATATCATTGTTCCGAACGGCGACTTCATCTCGGGATCAGTGACCAACTGGACACGCGGAAACAAGGTAGGGCGGATAAAGGTGATGGTGGGCGTCGCCTACGGCACCGACACCCGTAGAGTTGCCAGGATCCTTCACGAAATCGCCTCGGAGCATCCTGTCGTGACAGAGGACCCTGAACCGGGCGTGGATTTCATGGGATTCGGGGCCGACAGTCTCGATTTCCGGATCAGGGCTGTGCTCAGCGACGTGAACCAGTCAGTCTCGGTCATGTCGGAGCTCAATCACAGAATTGCTGAACGCTTTGCGGAAGAGGGCATCGAGATCCCATTTGCGCAGCGGGATATCTGGCTGAGAAACCCAGAGACTCTGAGCGGAGCGGTTCCAGTTCCCAAGTTGGGTGCGAATGATCCCAGTGAACGACCTTCATTTATGGATGACCCGGAAATCGATCCTGAATTCACTGATGGTGATACGCCCGGTGAAACTCCATGACCGAACCGCTGTTCCGCACCGATCCCTATCTAAGGGAGGCAGATGGGAAAGTTATCGAAGTCACTGACGACGGGGACGTGATACTCGACCGCTCGATATTCTATCCGCAGGGTGGTGGGCAGCCTGGAGATGACGGCGTAGTTCTATGGGATGACGGCGAACTGCGGGTAGTCAACGCCCTTCGACGCGAGGATGGAGCGATCATGCTCCGATCCGAGCCCGAAGAGCCGCGACCTCCCGTCGGACGGAAGATCGTTCAAAGGCTCAATTGGATACGGCGTTATCGACATATGCGTGTGCACACGGCGTTGCACCTGCTTTCCGTCGTCATTCCGCTGCCAGTAACTGGCGGAGCGATTGCGGCAGGGAAGGGGAGGCTTGACTTTGACATGCCTCATCCACCGCAGGACAGGGCGGGGCTGGAGGAACAGCTCAAAGAGTTGATCAAGCGTGATCTGCCTGTGGCAGAGGGTTGGATCACTGATGATGGGCTGCTGGCAAGGCCTGATCTTGTGAAGACCATGTCGGTGAAACCACCAGTGGGCACTGGCAATATAAGACTGATCCGCATTGGCGAAGGCGAAGATCAGGTCGACCTACAGCCTTGCGGTGGCACCCACGTCAAGCGAACTGGCGAGATCGGCGAAATAACATTAGGTAAGATCGAGAAGAAGGGAGCGCGGAACAGGCGCGTCAACCTTCTCCTCCCTTGATGGTCTGCGCGGAGCGTCGGTTTGGCAATCCTGAAGCGCATTGAATATCCGATCGGTGCGTTGGCGGCGCTGTAGCTGGCCGACATATGGGCGGCGCTTATATCTATTGGCTGACTCCGGATTGTCTCGAGACTCGTGCTGGTCATCATCAGGTCTCCCCGCAGACCATATCCTCGACCACAAGATTGAACCGGTTTAGGGTGCCTCCAAATCGCCAGAACAGATGGTTGGGGTTGCCGCGTGACGCAAAGCCTGAATGACTTTCCTCACTAAAGTTCGAAATCCTCCATGAGAGCCGTATGGGTGATGGACAGGTTTTTCTCCCATAGCGCTTGCATTTCATAGGTTTCGGGAGCTGAGCGGGGAACGAGGGTCGCAACGCATATTGATGTCAGGTCCATCGCTGGCGGCTCGAACAGAAACAACATTATTTGATCCTTCTGGACCATGAACTGCATTTTCGGGACGACGGTGTACAGCAGATTCTGCATCCCTTCGGATCTCCCAGTGTTCCTCGGGGACATGCCTCAGGTCAGGCATCGAAACGCGAGGTAGAACAGAACTGAAGTGCGGTCCGAACACCCGCTAGGACGAGAGGTTGTCGGCGAAGTATGGTCCAATCGTGTCGTGATGGGTGACACGAAAATGGTACGATTACAGACCACCTTCCATCAGGACTTTCCAGTTCGCACGAGTTTCCGGCGTTTCTTCGGCAGCGATCCGGTGATTGGCAAGGCCAAGCCAACGGAAGTCCCGGTCCAGTGCGGGCAGCCATTTGCCAATATCAGGCCCTTTGCCAGCATTAGCGTTTGCGACAATTCAGATGAAGCCGTGAGCTTCGTCGACAGGCAGACGTCGCAGACCGCGTTCGACACGAGGCAAGTCCGGAAAACCTGATGCTCCGTGCGGTACGCCACGGAGTTCGCCAGCATTGGCCCCATTCCATCCATGATAGGGACAGGTAAACACCCGTTTGCATCCAGTAGCCGCACGTTCAAGTCTTGCGCCTCGGCGTCGGCACAGGTTCAGATAGGCACGAACAATGCCATCGTCATCACGCACCAGCGGTATGGGCAGCCCCATGAACTCCTTCGTCATGAAGGCGCGAGGGCCTTCGATTTCGTTTGACTGCGCCGCCACGACCGGAATGTGGATGAAGATCGTCGCACGTTCCCGGTCAAATCTCGGTGCTTGCATGGCGACAAATCGGCGAATGGGAGATGGCGGCGTCCAGATAGGCGGCCTTCCGCGCCGCGAGGCCGATGAGTTCCCGGATCAGCTCGAGTTCTTCATATCTCTCCATTCTGCCATCCAGCATTCATTTGCCGGTCGGCAAGTGCATGGCGTTTGGTAGCGGGTCAAGAATCCGTTATAGGCTCCGCCTCAGGAAATCAGCGTGACGCAAAGACCCCAATGCCAGGCAACGATATTTGGAAATCGCCGCGAGGTACTTTTCTGAGCGTGATCCTCACGGTGCGAGTTTGGCGGCAATCGCCGCGGAAGCTGGAGTGACGAAACAGGCGTTGCTGTATTTTTTCCGTTCCAAGGAGCGTCTATATGCCGAGGTTCTTTCTGACCTGTCAGATCGCCTGACCTCCGGGATCGATGCGGTTGATGCGACGGACTCCGCTTCACGCTTGATCAAACATCTTGATATGGAGGCCGTCACTGCATTGACCAGGCCACAGGACGCTCGTCTGGTCATCCGAGCACTCCTTGACAGCGACATGAAGGCACGCGTCTGGCCGCTCCGACCCTATTTGACCAAGCTGACTGGACTGGTCATGGACACGCCGCAATGGCAAGACTCTTCCGAAGAGGTGGCGCTCGCCGGACTCTGCCAGTTAATCGGTTCCATACAGTATTTTGTTGTGGCCACCCCGACTCTCTGCGGCATTTTTGGTGACCGTGCCGATCGGGATCTGGCCTTCAATTATTCAGTCCGCATCCGTGGGCTGGTGGAGGAGTTCATCCAAAGTGGAGGCCGGCGCCGATCGCTTCGGTTCTGTCGGACGTTCCGGAATCCAGACTCTCTGGCAGCTGGCCCTCTGTGCCCTGTTTCCGATCAAGCGTTGCCATGGGAGATTGGCGAAAACGGCGTTCCATGCAAGCTCGCGCCCTATCGGCGCATGCCAAGTCCAGATGAGGCCGACGACCATGCATCGGGTCGCTGGGATTGCCACTGGGCAGTCTGTCCTGCACGGAGTAAGTCGCCGGGGCATTCCTCGCGGTAAGTGGATTTCCGACGTTGGGAGGGCTGGTCTCCAGAACCGTCCATCTCCGCGTATATCGGTGCCGGTCACACGATGATCCTCGTTTTCATCGGGCAGTACCGTCTCCAATTCGCTGGCTCCCCGCAACCTTCTGGGCTGAAGCTGGGCACGAAATTCCAGTCATCGACCGGTTCGTCCGGAAGAACTGCGAAACGGGCGATTGTCCTTGGAATCATCGCCGAAGCATATACCGCCCCCAGTTGAAGCAACCAAGGACATCCGAACGGCATTGTCGCTCGACATTGAATGGAGGAATCTCTGTTTCCGGCGCTCAAGATCGTGTATCGTGTCGCCAATCTTCCCGACGGCTGTTTTCAGCCACGAATTTCCCATGCAGCACTTGCGGGCGGATTGACGGATTCGATAGATTGCGGTTGTGGAGAGGTGGCCGAGTGGTCGAAGGCGCACGCCTGGAACGCGTGTAGGCGGGAAACCGTCTCCAGGGTTCGAATCCCTGTCTCTCCGCCACTTGCCATCGCAAGGGCGTTCGCCCGATCCGGCAGCCGACGGATTTACCTTTGTTTTCGAGAGTTATGCGAGCGGAGCAGAGTAGAGTACTGCCCCCGGCGCTTGAAGGCCCGAAAGCCTGCAATGGCCCGGACGTGTATTCCTGATTGGTTTGGCCTGTCTGGCTGGCTTGGAGGTCGGTCTACGCCATTTAGATTCAATGACGCTGGACTGGCTCGTGAGTGCCTGTGCCGCCGTATTCTTGATCGAAAGACGATCTGCTGGGATATGGAGGCATGGGCCTAGCAGAGGAGCCGAAAGGAGTCGCCGTCGGCTGGCGCTTTGCGGCAGCCGACGCGCGGAGCAGGTTCATATCCCTCTAGCCGTCAACACAGCGATGGTGCTCCACTAGCCAATGTAGCCGCATCGTTCATGTTGACGATTCTTCCATTTGAAAATTGTCATGAATGGCGTGGACCTCTGAGGTTGTGTAGTCGGCTTCCTGTTCTCCGATTCTTGGGCGGCATTCCCCTTGATACCAGTCTTCGATTGATCCCGTTTTGCTATCCCGCCTTCCAGACTTCTCGAAAATGGCTGAGAACCGTGACGGTGAAATTCCCGAGAAATGGACAAATTCAACCTTTCCCTCTTCGCGCTCTCCAATGGAAACCAAGTCGCCATAAAGAAGTTCAGTGCGACTCTTGGGGTATGGTTCAATAAAGACGACTCTCGAGATGCCGCATGAAATGATGTGCTTGGCGCAATTGTGGCAAGGAAAGGTGGTCACATAAAGGGTGGCACCCCGAATCGAACGACCAAGTCGAGCAGCGTCACTGATTGCGTTCATCTCTGCATGAACCATCCGGCCATACTCGGTAATTTCGCCTATCATGGATTCGCTTATCGCCTTACTCAGGTAGCTATCGCTCAGGATGTCATCAGGCTTTCTTCCATCCGCAAGTAGGTCGTGGTTTGATAGAGTCTTCAGGAAATCATAGATGATGCGGCTTGTTTCCTCCTTGTTGGCTTCACCACCCCTGTCGATATCGCGCTTTTTGTTGACGTCCTCATCCCAGTAGTTACCTCCACCAGGTTTGGGAACTTCATTACAGCCGATGGTTATCACATCGCCATCGCCGCTAAGGATCGCGGCGCCAACCTGGCGAGACAGATTTACCGAGCGCAATGATGCGGATTTGGCCAAGTAGCTACCAAGTTCGTCCTTTGTCGGAGCGACATTGTTGCGTCCGAAAAGGGCGTTGATGAATCGCACGCAGGTCGCTGATGTAGAGTCTTGGTCTTTGGCATCAATGAACGCATCTGCCAGATGAAATATCTATGTCAGTCTCTGACCGTAGTCGTCATCGTTTTCATCTTGTCGGATAAGTTTTTTGGCTGCCGCTTCGTGGTCATCTGACCTGCGGTCAGGATTCTCCCCGCGAAGCCTCGTTATGAGGTTAGACATTCTATCCTGTCGATCTTGAGTTACAGAAATTTGAATGAACGAGGAGCCATATACTCTTCGCATGAGCTGGATTTCTTCGGGTCTCTTGAATTGCCTGACGATGTAGGCGACTTTATCCAGGCGTACTTCTTCCAACTTGGCGTTTCCCGGGGGCTCAATTCCCGCTTGGGAAGCAGATTCAGCTCGCTGCTCCCGAATCTTGAAAATGGCGTATGCCGGGAGTATGCCGTTTTTTGCGTACAGGCGTCGCACCTCATTTCCCGAATCGATCTTCTCGGCCAATTTACTCAGCGAAGGCCGTGTTCCCTTTTTTTCTTCAAGCAGGTCGCCGATGCCTTCGGAGCCGATGCCTTCGGATAAGCTTATGTGTTTCGGCCTATAGTCGACTTGCTTCAGAGCTGCGGCAATCGCTTTTTCGACAATTTTGATGTCGCCTCCAATTGGGCCGACAAGGCCAATTACCAACTCCGGTCTCATTTTTTCTGCCTCGGCCAGCCCGGCGCGGCCCAAAGTGTTTGCGTCGGGTCTGCGGCTATGAGAGGTACAGAAGGGATCTACGGTGAATCATAAGGTGCTGTCATTGGCATGCGGAGGAAGACAGGATGCAGGCGAAGCAGGAGCGGGGTGGGACAAGTAGTTTCCCGAAAGCTCGAAAGAGTGAGAAGAGTCAAGCCAAACCCGTGCAGCAGCGCCTTGCCAGCGTGAGGGATGCCATCAAAAACCAGTCGTCCGCAACACGCGCAAATTTAACCGGACGCCTCAAGGTAGGTTAAGTGCAGGATTTCCATCCCCCATGTCCACGCCGGATTCAACGGGTGCTATGCCTGACGCCTAGCGAACATGGATTGTCCGCCCATCCTGCTGTAACAGGTCCATGACGGGGTCTCGTCGACGCACACCCTGCGCTTCGGTCTAACGCCCGCTCGGACTCTCCCTTGGGCTCAGCTTGCGCCGCCCCGTTATCCGGAACCGATCCGCAGTGCCATAGTCCCTCAATGCAAGTCCGGCAACAAAGTCCCCGAATACCGGCCCATGCTTGAACAGATGTCCCGAACATCCGCCGGCAAGCAGCACGTTTTCATGCTCGGGATGCCAGTCAGCGATGAAATTTGTGTCGGGCATGAGAATCACCTGGTTGAATTTGGAGTCAACGACACGTTGCCCGATCAGACCCGGCAGCCTGCGGCGAATGTAGCCGCGGGTACGGTTCAGACTCGCCCGCTCGATCAGTCGTTCATCCCCGTCAAGGTCAATCGGCTGGTTCGGAATGACTACAGCCGCCTTGACGCCCGATCCTTCCGACGATGGGAGACCGAACGAACCCTGGCCGTGATCGATCCAGCAGGGCATGTTTGCCATGTCAAAGGCGTCCGACCCATCAGGAGTGGAGGTGTATAGCACATTGATTCCAAGCACCGCGCTGATCGGTTTGACCGTGCGAGGAAACATATCGGCCATCCATGCACCAGTGGCGACCACGATCACGTCCGCCTCCAGTGGCCGCCCATCCAGAATAGGCCGCTCCCGTGCGTCCGTCGTCACGCGCCCGCGCTTCACCTTGCCACCGGACCTGTGAAACAGGTCGACCGTGGTTATGACGCTCCGATGCGCCATGAGTAGACCCGCTTCCGGCTCGAACAGAGCATAGGATATGTCATCGACCTTGAATTGGGGAAAATGCAGCCGCACCTCCTCGGGCGAGAAACGATGGTAAGGAACACCGACCCTGTCGAAGGTTTCCGGCGTGGCGTCCTCCCAATCACAGTGGCCCGCAGTCGCGAGCGTCAACGCACCGCATTCATACATGAGGTTCTGGCCCGTCTCCGCCATGAGCTCCAACCAGCGCGTTCGACTCTCCCGTGCCCAAAGCGTGTAGAACTCGTCCCGACCGGAAATCGACCGGATCATCCGGTTATAGTCGGTCGAGGCGGCCCGGGCATGGCCTGGCTCCCAACGATCGATCAGCGTCACCTGTGCGCCTCTACGTTGCAGGTGCAGCGCGGACATCGAACCGGCTATTCCCGCGCCCACGACAATGATATTGATGGAACTCATGGAAAGTCCTTGCAGCGCTCTGTATTTCTGTATACTGTATACAGGATACAGTGTTCTGGCAAGTGCTGTGACTCAGGGAGAAAGATGTGTCGAATCAAGATTTTGGTCTGCCAGAAGGCATTCATACCGTAGCCATGGGAATTGGCGACGCCAACGGAATCATGCGGGGCAAGCGGATTCCTGCAAGCCATTGGGACACGACATGCAGTGGCGGAAACGCAATGTCGATCGCGACTTTCGCCATCGATATGACCTGCGACGTCTGGGATACGCCCTATGTCAATTTCGGCAACGGTTACCCGGATATGCACGTCTTTCCGAACAGCCGTCCGGTCGAGATGCCTTGGGAGCCAGGCGTAGCGGTCTGCTTTGGCCGGGCCGAGGGAACGGATCACAAGCCTGTTCCCCTTGACCCCCGGATGGCTTTGGTCCGTCAGGTCGAGCGCGCCGCCTCCTTGGGTTACACTGTCAATGTCGGAACGGAACTCGAATTCTACCTGCTGGATCCGGAAACAGCCCTGCCGAAGGATCAGGGCATCGGAGTCTATGGCCTGGACCGCGCCGCAGAACTCGAACATGTCCTCGGCCCGATCCGTCGGCAGATCAATGAATGTGGCATCCCGATCGAGCAGTCAAATCCAGAATACGCCGCGGGACAGGTTGAGGTCAACATCCGCTATGATGAGGCGCTGAAGGCTGCCGACCGGGTGGTGCTGTTCCGCAGTCTTGTGCGCCAGCTCGCGTCGGCGAATGGTTACCGCGCCACCTTCATGGCCAAGCCCTTCCTCGATGAGTCCGGAAACGGGTTCCACACCCATTATTCCCTCTGGAAGGGCGACACCAACGTCTTCAGTGACAACGGAAAGCTCAGTGGTCTGGGACGCTGCTTCGTTGGGGGTCTGCAGAAGCGCATGGCGGAAATGGCGATCTGCGGTTCACCGACGCCAAATGGTTTCCGAAGGAGGCAGCCCTACTCGTTCTGCCCAATCAACAACACCTGGGGAGGGGACAACCGGACCGTGGGAATTCGTGTCATTGAAGGATCGTCAGGCGCGACCCGCGTCGAGAAGCGAGACGCCGGCGCGGATGCCAATCCCTATTACCTGCTTGCAGCCGAGATTGCGGCTGGATTGGACGGCATTGAGCAGGAGACCGAGCCTTCCGCCAAAACCGAAGGCAACGGGTATGAGTCCGGGGAGGCCGAACCGATTCCAACCGACGCGCCAACCGCAGTCGCGCTCGCCCGTGGTTCGGACTGGCTTAGGGACGTGATGGGTGCCGACTGTCACGAACTCTACCTGCAGCAGGCCGAGCGCGAAATCGACTTCATGGCTGGTCAGATCACTCCGGTCGAAACCCAACGCTACCTTACGAACTTCTGATGAAGATCGGTCGTGTCACAGGAACCGTAACCGCAACGGCAAAGGACGCCCGGCTGGTTGGACTGAAGTTGCTTGTCGCTGACGTCATCGACGGAGCGGGCAACGTCCTGGAATCATCGCTGGTGGCTGTCGATACCTGTGGGGCCGGCGTCGGGGATGGGATCCTGATCACATTCGGCACCGCCGCAAGGCTTCCTCAGGGAATGTCCGGTGCGCCTGTTGACGCCGCTGCTGTGGCAGTGGTGGACCGCATCGACATCAGTCTGGGGTAAGGAAGGGCCCGGTATTCCGGAAACGGGCTGTGGCCCGGGCGACACAGAGGACACGAAAGAACAATCAAGGAGAGTACAAATGGCGAAACCAGCAGCAGGCCAGACGGCGCTTGGCATGATCGAAACCCGGGGCCTTGTGGCCTCGATCGAGGCAGCTGACGCAATGGTCAAGGCGGCATCGGTGAACATCGTCTGCCAGACCAGATCCGGAGGTGGTTTGGTCTCGACACTGGTACGCGGAGAGGTCGGCGCGGTGAAGGCGGCGACCGACGCAGGTGCGACGGCAGCGAACAGGGTTGGCGAGGTCGTCGCGGTTCATGTCATTGCGAGGCCGCACGATGAACTGGAATCGATCATTGAGACTCTGGCAGGATAGGGTCGTAAGGAGGCCTCAAGAACCGTTTCCGGATGCTGGATGCTCTTGAAGCGGGTCTTGAGGATGGGAAAGGGTGATGGGCAGCGATTTCACTGACTTCGCCGAGGCGGCGGTGCGACGGGTTTCCGCGCCTGTTGCCGCTTCGCCCGGTTTTTCCCGGATCGCGTTGCTGGGAGGTGGCGAAGACGCTCGGCTTTTCGCCGCACTTTGCCTTGCTGAAGGCGCCGATGTGACACTGTTCTCTGCCTATGGCGCGGAACTGGAATCAATGCGCGCGTCATCCGGAATTTCGCTTCGGGGTGCCGGGCCGGTTGGAACGTATCAGGTCGACCGTGACGGTGTGCAGTCCGTACGAACGACGGCGGAACTTGACGCTGCTGTCAGAGATGCTGAGGTCATCTTCCTGACCGGGCCCGTGCATAAGCAACGTACCTACGCTATGGTGCTGGCGGATCATCTCATCGACGGGCAGGTTCTGGTCCTCGCGCCAGGGCGCTCTCTGGGTGCTCTGGAAACCGCGTGGTTCCTACGGATAGGAGGAGCCACTGCGGATGTCACAATCGTCGAGGCACAGGGGCTTCCCTACTGGATAAGCGCGGAGGGCGCCGTCCTGCACCTGTCGGAAGCGGAACGACCGGTTGCGGCCACGCTCCCTAGCGGGCGGCAACACGTTCTTGCCCGGCTGCAGCGATTGATGCCTTCAACTCCGAAAGACAGTGTCGTCGCCTCGGGCTTCACGGACGGTTCCGCTCTGGTGGAATTCCCCGCACTTCTCATGAGTGGCCCGGCTATCGGATCGGGTGCCATTCGGGTACCGGCGGGTGGCAACCCTCTTCGGGAGAATCAGACCTTCGCCGCATTGATTGGCCCCGAACAAAGGCGTGTCATCAATCTTCTGGCGGAGGAACGTCGTGCCGTCGCGCAGGCGTATGGCATTCGGGATCTTCCTGACCTGGACGCATGGATAACCGCCCATGCCGGTGCGGAACGTGGCGCAGGCGCACGGCCCGTTCCCGGACCGGATGGAGCGAAGCGGCTTCTCCGCGACGGCGTCATCGGCTCGCTAGTTCCATTGGACTCCGCAGCGAAGCTCACTGGAACCGATGTTCCAGTCACCCGCTCCATGATCACTCTCGCCTCCGCGGTTCTCGGTGCTGATGTCGCTGCCGCAGGCCGCCGCCTCGACACGATCGGAATCGATGCAACGGATGCCGACCGCGCCCGCAAGGCAATGGACAAAGTCGCCACGGGAGGCCGCTAATGGATGCGGATCTCAGATCCATCGCGTCAGCCCGCCGCTGCGCCGAGACGGCGTTTGAAGCCTACAGGCAGTTCCTCGGCACTGACCCTGACCATATTGATTCCATTGTCGAGGCCATGGCTTCCGCAGTCGAACCCGAAGCGAAGCGCCTCGGCCAAATGGCACACGAGGAAACCGGCTACGGCAATCCCGAGCATAAGCGTGTCAAGGACCTGATGAACGCGCGCGGCACTGCGGATTGGCTGCGTGGCGTAACCACACTTGGAATGCTCTGGCGCGATGATGCGACCAAAGTCGCCGCATTCGGTGAGCCCATGGGCGTCGTCGCCGCACTGATCCCAGTGACCAACCCTACATCCACTGTGATATTCAAGGTGCTGAGTGCCGTAAAGTCCGGCAATGCGATCGTATGCGCCCCTCACCCCCGCGCGGTCAGATGCGGCAATGAGGTTGCCCGGATCATGTCAGGTGCGGCCGAAGGGATGGGTGCGCCAAAAGGCTTGATCCAATGCCTTGAGGAAGTGACGCTTCAGGGAACCGCCGAGTTGATGCGCCACCGGCGGACCTCCGTCATCATGGCAACCGGCGGACCTGGGATGGTACGGGCCGCCTATTCGTCTGGCAAACCAACATTGGCGGTCGGTGCTGGCAACGTCCCCTGCTACGTCCATGGTTCCATGGCGAGTGACCTGCGCGAGGTCGCCGAGCAGATTGTCGCGTCAAAGAGTTTCGACTTCGGTACGGCCTGCGTATCGGAGCAGGCCGTCATCGCCGATCCCGAAATCGCGCGGGAGCTTCGGCAGGAACTGAAGCTTGCGGGCTGCTATTTCTGCACACCTGCCGAGGCGGACCGACTGGCCCGAACGATATTCCTGGATGGCAGGTCCATGAATCCCGAGCGCGTGGGCCAGGCACCCGGGAGACTGGCGGAGCTTGCGGGATTCTCGTTGCCGCCCCGTACCAAGTGCATTGTCAGCGAAGAGAGCGAAGTCGGATGGCAGCGCCCTCTTTCAGCCGAGAAGCTCAATCCGGTTCTGGCATTCTACGAAGCCAAGGACAGCAACCATGCGATCGAACTGTCCCATGCGGTGGCGGAATTTGGAGGCTGGGGCCATACCGCAGTGGTGCATAGCCATGCTCCGGAAATCGTCGCCCGATTTTCCACAATTCCCACAGGTCGCGTGCTCGTCAATGTTCCGGCGATTCACGGCGGAGCTGGATACGCGACGGATCTGGAGCCAAGCTTCATGCTTGGCACCGGCACCTGGTCAGGATCGATGACTTCAGACAACGTCACTGCGCTTCATCTGATCAATATCAAGCGGGTGGCATGGGCGAACCGGCCCTGGCGCGACATTCATGAGGAGTTCGGTGCATGAGTGACATCACGATCAGGGCGCTGATGCAGATTGACAACCTGCAGCCCAAGTTCGCCGCCTACAACGGTGCAACGGTGCAGGGTTCCATTCCACTCTCTGGCGACACCGTTCTGGTCGGTGAACTGGCCCCGGGAAACTGCGTTTTCCCGCTGATCGACCGGGCGCTGAAGGCGTCATCTGTCGAGGCCACAACACAGTTGGTTGAACGGGAGTTCGGTTTCTTCATCCTTCGTTCACCATCGAACGCCGAAGTGACCCAGGCAAGGAACGCAATTCTTGGCGAACTGGGCGCGGCGATGTCCGACCGCCTTAAACCAAGTATAGCATCGACCCAGATCATCACGTCGGTCGAGCCCTATCAGGCCCAGTTGCTGAACAAGTGGCGCAAGGGAACGCTGGTTGTGCCCGGCCAGACCCTTGGCATTATCGAGTGTGCACCTGCCGCGTATGTGTCAATTGCGGCGAATGAAGCGGAGAAGGCTGCCGAAATCGACATAGTCGAGGTCCGGGCCGTGGGTAGGTTCGGCCGACTTTTCATATCTGGTTCCGAGGATTCGGTGACAACCGCTGTCGAAGCCGCATCGAGCGCGGTCGAAGCGGTGGAAGGCCGCGAAGCCTAGATGGGAAGGGTCGTCGGGTCCGAGACGATTGAGGACGCCAGGCAACGCGGGCGAACCGTCTTCGAGATCCTTCCTGGCGACATCGTTACCGAGATGGCGCGGGAAACCGCCGCGAGAATCGGGATCCGATTGGCCAACGGACCTCTGGAGCGAGCGGTTCCCGTCCGCACGGATGGCACGACAGCAATGAGGCGCGTCCTCTACCGCAGGTCAGCGAAGTGGGCGGCACCCGCCGGGTTTGTTCGACCGCAGTCACGGAGATTGTCCAGACTGGCGATCATCGGTGCCGGTGGCGTGGGGGGCAACATTGCACACCTCGCCGCGAACGCGAACATCGCAAGAGAGATTGTCCTGGTTGACATCGCCCGCGGACTCGCCGCCGCAACAGCACTCGACCTCAACCATGCTGCCGGCATCACCGGCACTGGTACACGCTGTTCCGGCGGGGAGGATCCGGGCCTGATCTCCGATGCGGATGTTGTGGTTGTCACGGCAGGTCGGGCGCGGGCGCCTGGAATGGGCCGCGCCGATCTTGCAGGGATCAACAGACGCGTCATCCATGTGGCTGCCGAGGCGATTCAGACCCAGACCCCACTTGCGGTTGTCGTCGTTGTAACCAACCCCCTTGATGAAATGACAGCGGAAATGCTCCAGGCCACTGGATTCCCACGTGAGCGGGTACTCGGTATGGCCGGTACTCTGGATTCCAGCCGCTTCCGCAGCGCCGTCGCCGCCGCGGCCGGAGTCGAACCTGCCGATGTCAGCGCCATCACGCTCGGCAGCCACGGGGATGAAATGATACCTCTTGCCTCTCTGGCACGCATCAAGGGCCAGCCCCTGTCAAAGTTTCTGACGGAAGGGGAGATCGAGGCGTGCAGCAATGAGGCAGTCGCCGGCGGTGGCCACGTTGTGGCGCTCAGGAGATCGGGCTCCGCCACGATCGCACCAGCCCATGCAACCATCGAGCTGCTCGACCACATACGTGGCGCCCGCGCCGGACCCGTTCCCGTTTCGGTGATGCTCAAGGGAGAATACGGCATCGAAGGCGTGGTGCTGGGAGTCCCCGCGCATCTTGGTGCGACCGGGTTGATCCGTGTCGAACTCCTGAACCTCACCGAGACCGAGCGCATGTCGCTTCAATCTGCGGCTGACGCGATTCACGCCCGGTTGTCGCAATGATCCGCAAATTCAGTTCGGGCGGGCGTTTTGAGGAGGTCGGCAGCTACTCCCGCGCAAAGAGGGTTGGAGCATTCGTCTACATTGCCGGAACCACCGCCATCGAGCCGTCCGGCAGGCTGCATGCTCCGGGCGACTGTTATGCCCAGTCGGTATTCATCCTTGCCCGCATCGAGAACGCCCTCAGGCAGGTCGGCGCTGAAATGCGCCATGTTGTCCGCACACGAGCCTACCTGACAGACATGGATCAGGCAGGCGGATTCGTCCGTGCTCATGGCGAAGCATTCAAAGGCATCGATCCCGTGCTTACGGGAGTCCAGGCAGGCTTGACGCAGCCTGGAATGATGGTCGAGGTCGACGTCGATGCCATCGTCCATGAGGCACTCGGTCTCCAGAAGTCCATGCATGGAGCTGATCGGAAGCAATGAGTGGCCGTTCACCGTAAGCATCTGGACGGCGCCTCCGCCCGCCTTTTCCGGCAGCTAAGGGCGATTTCGATTGACTCTGCCCAAGAGCGTTTGCTTTCTGTATACAGTATACAGTGAATGATGCATGGGCAGATGCCATTCCAGAACCAAGGGAGGTTAAACAATGTTCCGCAGTATATCTATCTTCGGTACCGCGTTTGCCGGTGCTGTCGCGGTCGCCGCTTCCGCCGGCGCGGAAATCAAGGTTGGTTTCATCGGCTCGCTTAGTTCAGATACCGGGCTTTCCACTCTTCGCGGAGCCGAAATTGCCATTGATGAACTGAACGCGGCAAGTGGGGTGCTGGGCCAGGAGATCGTGCTGGTCACCGCAGACACCGGTGAAGATGTCACCGAGGGAATCAAGGCCTATGAATATCTGGCCGAGACTGAAGAGGTCGATTTCATCATTTCCGGATCCATTGACGACGTTTCGCTGGGATGGCTCCCGAGAATGCAGGAATACCGCATTCCCACTCTGGACACCTGGACCAGCTACATCGGCATCATCGATATGGTGGTCGAGCAACCGGAGCTTATGGAGCCCTATTTCATGAACATCGCTTCCGACGAGGCGCTGGCGACGCTCTACATCAACTTCGGTGCGGACGTGCTGAAGGGTCGGATGGGTTGGGAGAGTGTGGTGATCCTTGCGGAGGACACCGCGTTCGGTGGCGCGATCACCGGCCTTGTCACCGATGCGCTCGCACCTGTCGCTGGAATTGAGGTGAAGGACATCATCGTTTACGACATCGGCACTGTGGATTTCGCTCCGATCTTTTCCAAAGCCCAGGCAAGTGGCGCCGACTTCATCTACCAGGTCAGTTCGGTGAACTCGCAGGTCATCTCCTCACAGTATGTGAAGCTTCAGGTTCCCATGCCGATGACAGGGGTGAATGTGGCGGCGCTAGGTCTCGAATACTGGGAGGACACCGGTGGTGCGGGTGGCGGAATTTCGACCCTCTCACCAGTTCCGTCCGTGGGCTTTGAACTCGATCCGGTAAGTCAGGCTTTCGTGGACACCTATCAGGCGAGATACGACACTCGACCCGAGATGCCCCATTTCAATGGATTCAACGCCTATCACGGTCTGAAACAGGCCATGGCCGCTGCTGAGGAGGCGGGGGGCTTCGGAGATGTCCCGGCCTGGGCTGCGGCCATGGAAAGGCAGGATCTCAAGCTGGAAAAGGACGGCAAGCTGTGGCTACGCTACGGTTTCTGGCAGCGCGACCAGATCGAGCCCGTCACACAGCGGACCTACCCACATAACGCGTTGTTCGACCTTGAGGCACCCTATGACTTCGCCCAGCCTTCGATGGTCGTGGTGCAGTGGCAGGAGGACGGCACCGTCGGTGTTGTCTATCCACCGGAATACGCAAACATGGACTTCGCTGTTCCCAGCTGGGTGCCTGTGAAGTGATACATGTGATGGCGGGTGGGGAATTCCCACCCGCCTACTCCTTTATCGATGGTTCTGTTGCGAATCTTCCAATGCCAGTGCTGAGATCACGACCGGCTGCTGTACTGGAGAGATCCACCGCACTTCGGGCACGGGCCTTCAGCCGCTTCGGAATGGCTCCATCAGCCCGCTCGATGTCGGCGGACACGGAAGCCCGGCATTCGCGCGGTTCCACAACGGAACAAGCCACCGCATGACGCAGGTCCTGATCCAGGGCCTCCTGCTCAGCGGCCTGTACGCGCTGATCGCCATGGGTTTCACCCTGATCTTCAGCGTCGGGCGTGTGCTGGATCTTGCCTACGGCGCCTATTTGTTGATTGGCGGCTATACGTATTTCCATTTCTCCCAGACGCTTGGTCTTCCGGTGGCCGCAGGCCTGGCCCTCGCCGCAATCGTCGGTTGCGCAATGGGCCTGGCCAAGTTCCGGTTGATCGTCAAGCCTCTCAAGGGCGAACATGTTGCTGTGGAAATCTCTACCCTGATCCTTGCGGTCGTACTGCAGGCGGGTGTCGTGCTGGTCTTCGGGGACAGCTCGAAGATCCTTCTGCCTATCGTTCCAGGGGTTGAGCGATTCGCGGGTGCCGCCGTGCCATATTCGAACCTGCTGGCGACCGTCGCCAGTTGGATCATTCTTGTCGGCCTGTACTGCTTCGTCCGCTTCACGCACACCGGCCGCGCCATGCAGGCGGTCTCGATGGATGCCAAGGGAGCGGTGATTTCCGGGATCGACTCCGACCGAATAAACGCCATTACCTGGATGATCTCAGGGGCGCTTGGTGCGGTCGGCGGTGTCTTCTTTGCCAGCTACACGCAGCTCTATCCCGGGATGTGGGTCGCGCCGCTGATCATCTCTGTGGCAGTGGTTATCGTTGGCGGAATCGGCTCGATTATCGGGACACTGGTTGTCGCACATATCGTTGGCTTCATGGAGATCACGGTTTCGGCCCTGATCGCGCCGGAGCTACGGGGCGTGTTCACAATGCTCCTGATCATCGGAGTTCTGGTTCTCCGACCCCGCGGTCTGTTCGGGCGGGAGGAGCTTTAGGTGTCCCTACGTTGGCATCATCTCGCACTTTGGGCCGCTTTGATAATCGGGATGCTGCTGTTGCCACATCTGGTAAGCAAGGGCACGCTTCGAACGATCATCTTCGCAAACTATCTGGCGATCTTCGCGATCTCATGGGATGTCCTGTCGGGCCGCACGGGATATGTGAGCTTTGGCCATCCGTTCCTGATCGGAATTGGGGCTTATACGACTGCCATCCTGACAAAGCGGTTCGACATTCCGGTTGAGATTTCGATTCCATTGGCAGTGGTCGCCACAATGCTCGGTGGATTGATCGTACTGCTGCCGGCGTTGCGCATAAAGGGCAGCTACTTCGCCCTGGTGACGCTGGCGTTCATGGAACTGATGTACCAGCTTGTCCAGGTCATCAGACCGGACCTGACCGGCGGAACGCGTGGCATGTCCGGCCTGCCGACGCTGACACGTGGCGCGGTTAACGGATTCTACCTGTCCACCGCGCTGATGCTTGCCATCGCAGTCTCGATGTGGCTGTTGATGCGGACACGTCTCGGCACCGCGCTATCGGCGATCGGGATGAATGAAGAGAGTGTGCGGGGCTCGGGCCTTTCGGTTACACGACTGAAGACATTCGCATTCATCACCTCAGCCTTTATCGCTGGACTGGGTGGCGCGTTCTACATCCACTATCTGGGCTCGATCGCACCACGTGCGCTTTTTGACATAAACTTTCTCTTCACAATCATTGTCGCGGCGCTCATCGGCGGTGCGGGCACAATCATCGGCCCGCTTGTCGGGGCGTTCTTCCTGACCTTTCTGCTGGAGTTCCTGCGTCCTTACCTTCCAGGAGCGGAACGCTATTTTGTCTATGGAGGCATAGCGCTTCTGATGTACATGTACCGGCCGAAGGGCATCGTGGTGCTGATCGAGCAGGGTCTGGTCAGATTGAAGTGGCTGAAATGAGCACTTCGCTGACGGTAACCGGGCTTGTGAAGAGATTTGGTGGACTGCTGGCCACAGACGATCTCAGTTTCGGGATCGACCCCGGCGAGTCGGTAGGCCTCATTGGACCAAATGGCGCGGGCAAGACCACTGTGTTCAGCCAGATCATGGGCGAGCTCCGCCAGACGTCCGGCTCGATCAGGCTGGGTGGGGAAGAAATCTCAGGACTCACAACGTCGGCCAGAATCCGCCGTGGCGTAAGCCGTACCTACCAGGTGCCGCGGCCGTTCACTGAA
This sequence comes from Paracoccaceae bacterium, assembly GCA_965203605.1. GTDB lineage: Bacteria > Pseudomonadota > Alphaproteobacteria > Rhodobacterales > Rhodobacteraceae > JAPOUP01. Next base: position 3,606,978 of record OZ241902.1, read on the forward strand.
CTCACAGTGGGTGAGAACATTCGTGTCGGGCATATGCCCGACAGCATCTGGCAGATGATCTGGTACCGCGCGGACCGAGACCGCGAATCGGAACTTGCGCTCTCTGTGGGATTCACCGAGCAGGACCTCGACCGGACGCCAGCTGAACTATCGATGGGCAATCTGCGAAAGCTTGAGATGGCGCGCACGTTGGCCACCGACCCGCGACTTATGCTGCTTGACGAGGTCTTCGCCGGGCTCACCGCTGCGGAAATCGCGGTGATCGGCGAACTCATTCAGGATCTACGTGCCAGAGGCATGACGTTTCTGATCGTAAGTCATGATCTCAAGGCTCTGGAGCCACTCATCGACCGCGTCATCGCGATCGACAGGGGGGGCATGGTGGCACAGGGATCGTTTCAGGAGGTCATCGAGAATCCGCTGGTGCGGGCGTCCTATCTGGGAGCGTCCTGAATGGCCTATCTGGACATAGACCGACTCTCGGCATTCTACGGACGGGCCCAGGCGCTCTTCGAGGTTTCGTTGAGCGCCGAACAGGGCGACATCATCGCGGTCATTGGCGCCAACGGAGCCGGAAAGTCCACACTCTTTGATAGCGTGATGGGTCTGACCAAGGCCCGCGGTGACATTCGGCTGGGGGGAGAGTCGCTCATCGGCAAGAGCCCCTCCGCCATCGTCCGTCGAGGCGTTGGCTACGCACCGGAGCGCTTCAATCTCTTTCCCTATATGACTGTCAGGGACAATCTGCTTGTCGGGGCCTACACCGCACGGGAGGAAATGGCGAAAAACCTTGACATGGTCCATGCATTGTTTCCGCGACTTGAGGAAAGGGAGGCACAGGAGACCTCAACCCAGTCAGGTGGCGAACGCCAGATGGTGTCGCTTGGTCGGGCCCTGATGACGTCGCCGAAGCTGCTGCTGGTCGACGAGCCGACGATCGGCCTTGCGCCCCGGGTCTGTGCTGAGATTGCCGAGGCTCTCAAACGGTTGCGCGGCGAGTTTGGATTGACGATCCTGATGGCGGAGCAGAACGCCAACTTCGCTCTGTCACTGTCCGACCGGATTTACGTTCTGGAGAGTGGCCGGATCACTGCGCAAGGCACCCACGGCGAACTCTCGGACGATGAGGCGTTGGCAGCCGCATATTTTGGGCACTGAGCCATGGACCGTGGACCCGACCGCCAGAGGGGTCTTCATTTGTGAAGCGACTTCCCGTCGAAGCGATTACCTGGGGTGGAATGAACGATGCCCATATCGGGCGACTTTCACGATGTGGGTTGGGTCCGGAGGGATTTCGCCATGGGCCTGCCATCAGTTGAGCATGGTGTTGCTCCTGTGACCAAATGGCTTTCAAAATATATATTCAAGGACTGGAATACGACTGCCACCAACGAAAAGGACGTTACATTGGCGATGAAGAAAAATGGGCGAAACGGGGTTCTGGAACGCTCATGGATGCTTCAGGATGGCATGCGCACGGGAGGGGAATTTCCATAGGCGAACTTCAGAGCTCAGAGATTAAGCTGGAAAGTGATGATTTTGGTCGGGATGCTGAACTTAACGTGAAGGTGCGTAACTATCATGGCCTTGCGTCAGACTACTTCGGAAAAGTAGGTATGAACGCATATATCCACACAAAGAACGGTCCAAGGAGGGCTGCCTAAGATGCAATGGAAAATCAGCGCTTCCGAAAAGGCTTCGGCGGTAGAGCAACAATACGAAGACCTTCGTGACAGGCTTGACGAACTTGGTGATTTTGGGTTTCTTGATGAAATCCAGGACGACAATATGCATCAGGCCGAGATGCCATTCCCGTATGGATCCCAGACTCCGCGTCCATATGGCTGGTATAGTATGAACTTCATGCCTGATAAAGGGCGGTGATCAGGCTACCCCTTTGCATTCTGGAGTGCATCGAGCGGACTGTTCAGGGTCAGCAACCCATATGCACAGGATTGCCGAACCCACGTGAATCGATTCAGAACATCCGCCCACCGACCGGCACCTCTTTGTCCGGAACGAGAAGTACGACCTCTCCCTCTTCGTCAGGCACGCCAAGCACCAACACCTCGGACATGAATTTGCCGATCTGGCGTGGTGGAAAGTTCACGACCCCCAACACACGGCGCCCTTCGAGGCTCTCGGGTGTGTAGTGTTTGGCGATCTGGGCGGAGCTCTTTCTTTCTCCAACTTCCAGGCCAAAATCGACCCAAAGCTTGATCGCCGGCTTTCGGGCTTCAGGGTAGGGCTCGGCCCGGCGGATCACTCCAACTCGAATGTCCACCCGTTGGAATTCCTCGAACGTCAGATCAGCCATTGGAGAGTTCCCGTGATCTCTCGGCCGCAGCTTCGACGGCGCGGCGAAGTAGTGGCGGAAATCCCGATCTCTCGTCCATCAGCACTTCCAGCGCGGCGGCAGTCGTTCCGCCAGGGCTCGTTACGTCTTCGCGCATCCTCGCGGGAGAGGTATCGGTCGAGCTTTCGACGAGGGCACCAGCTCCCGCGACAGTTGCCCGAGCGAGTGTCATCGAAAGGTCTCCGGGAAGCCCTTGCGAGGATCCTGCCATCGCAAGAGCCTCGACGAGGTGAAAGACATAGGCAGGACCAGATCCAGAAACCGCCGTAACCGTGTCCATCTGGCCTTCGTTCTCGAGCCTCACCACCTGTCCGATGGAGGAGAGCAGCGTCTCGGCTAACTGAAGGCTTCGAGCGTCAACATGTGCATTGCCGATAACGGCGGTAATCCCTCGCCCAATGGCAGCCGGTGTGTTCGGCATCGCCCTGACCACCGGTGTGTTCGACCCCAGAATGGCTTCGACCGCCGCAATCGGCGTACCTGCCGCAATGGATATGATCAGGGAGGAACCGTTGCCAAGAACCGACAGCCCTGGAAGCGCCTGGGTCATGACCTGTGGCTTGACAGCAACCAATGCAACCGCCGGGTTTGGAGGAATGTCGGTATTCAGGCGAACTCCCAGTTCATTCAGCCAATCTGACGGCTGGGGTTCGAGAACCCACACCGCGTCAGGCCGAAGTCCTGCGTCCAGACAGCCTGCCAGCATTGCCGAACCCATGCGGCCGCAGCCGAGCAGGACCAATCCACGGTCTTCGATTTCCTTGAACATCGAAGTGCTTTCGAGTTTCCCGGGCCAGACCTAAGCCGTTCCATAAGCCTCCGCAATCGCCACGCCCATTGCATCCTCCGGCGTGTGATCGCCCCAGGCGACGAGTTGGAAGGCAGGGTAGAATCGCTCGGAGGCAGTAACGGCATAGGCGATCAGCTTGTCGATCTGTTCGGGCGCCACGATCTGGCCACCCGCCAGAACGAGCCCGTAACGGAATACCATTAGCCGCTGCTCCCTCCAGTATGTGAACGCACCAGTCCAGCACCTGTCATTCACCAGATTCAGGGCATCGAACACCTGCGGGAGTCTCGCCTGTGGCGGCTCCATCTCAAACGTGCAGATCAGCCGCAATGTTTCGTCGTATCCTGACCATGCAAGCGTTATCGAATAGGTGCGCCACTGGCCTTCAACCGCCATTGCAATCTGATCGTCAGCGACCCGGTCGAAATGCCATTCGTGACTTTCGGCGACATTCTCGACTATGTCGATCGGATGCAGATCCTCAACTATGTATCGCTCGGATAACGACATGCCTGCCCCTTTCTGGGTTGCCACTTGGTTGATGTACAATTGAAACCTGCCACCATAGCTCGGTTATATGCACAGTTTCAGCGATCTTTCGCCGCCTAATCCACTAAATGTCGTATACCCGCAGTTCGGACTCTGTAAAGTGAAATCGCAGAGGGCGGGACAGATTTCTGTGGAAAATTCCAGGAGGGCATTGTGGGGGATCCGTAGCAACTGTCCGAATATGTGGAGTTTTGATCGGTTGACGGGGAGCCTCAGCTTCGTTTCGGTCAGTCGAAGCCGACATTACGGCAACTGGTTCACAGCCGACCTACGGCGCATTTCCCGCCGCGGCCCGGCCATCGACCTGTATCCAGCCTTGCGCTATCGCATCATACGAAATAACCCGTTCAGGTTCCGACAACCGGAGGCTCCATGTCACACGATCTAGCAGTGCTGTCCGCCCGTCTACTTGACGCGGCAGGCTCGGCTGGCGCGGAGGCAGCCGACGCAATCGTATCGGAAGGGATCTCGATTTCCATCGATGTGAGAGGTGAACGGCTTGAACAGGCCGAGCGGTCAGAGGGGCTGGATCTTGGATTGCGTGTGCTGGTTGGTCAAAGACAGGCATGCGTTTCCGCCTCGGACTCAAGTGATGCCACACTGGCGACGATGGCCGAACGGGCTGTCGCTATGGCTCGGGAAGCGCCGGTCGACCCCTATATCGGCCTCGCAGAGCCCGAAGAACTGGCGAAGGGATGGAATGTCGAGGATCTTGATCTGGAGGATCCCTCTCAGGAACCCGAGCCCTCCACTCTGGAGCGTTCAGCGCGCAGCGCCGAGTCCTCGGCCATGTCCGTTCCTGGTGTTTCCAGAATTGATGTTGCGTCCGCTGGATTTTCCCGCAGCAGCATTCACCTTGCGGCAACCAACGGTTTCTCAGGCGGATACTCGCGCACCAGGCACTCGACCCTTTGCATTGCGATATCCGGTGAGGGGACTGACATGGAGCGTGACGGCTACGGTGACACGCGAATCCATCATGCTGATCTTGAGTCCTCCAGGGCAATCGGCCTTGAGGCCGGCGAGAGGGCGAGTGCCCGTGCAGGTGCACGTAAACCCCCAACCGGCACCTATCCCGTGATATTCGACGAGCGGGTCGCTGGTAGCCTGATCGCGCACCTGCTTCAGGCCACAAACGGTACGTCTGTCGCCCGCGGCTCAAGCTGGTTACGGGATTCATTGGGTGCCCAGATCCTTCCCACGGGCCTTGATGTCACGGAAGATTCGCTGCGTCCACGAGTGACCGGAAGCCGTCCGTTTGACGCGGAGGGGCTGGCAGGTCGCCACCGTCGGATAGTCGAGAACGGTGTCCTGACCGGCTGGATTCTCGACCTGGCCACGGCTCGACAACTGGGAATGCGGTCCACAGGGAATGCAGCGCGTGGAATCTCGTTTCCGCCAAGTCCTTCGATATCGAACGTCGCGCTGACACAGGGTGAAAGATCGCGCGAAGAACTCATGGCGGAGATCGGAAACGGGATTCTTGTAACGTCACTGATGGGTAGTTCGGTCAATCCAACCACCGGAGACTATTCGCGCGGCGCGGCGGGATTCTGGATCGAGGGTGGTGAACCGGCTTATCCGGTCAATGAGTGCACGATAGCCGGGAATCTAGGAGAGATGCTCAAGACCATTATTCCGGCCAACGATGCCCGCACGCATTTGAGCAGAGTGGTTCCGTCACTTTTGGTGGAAGGCCTGACGCTTGCCGGAGGCTGATCTCACTCTGCTGACGCAGGCGGCCGCGAGCGCGGCCGATATCGCGCTGAAATACTGGCAGACTGATTTGCGGGTCGAGAGCAAGGAAGGAGGCTCTCCGGTGTCCGAGGCCGATTATGCCGTCGACGCCCACCTGAGGGAGTTCCTGTCCACCGCGCGACCGAATTATGGATGGCTGTCAGAGGAAACCGAGGACTGCGCTTCCCGACTCCTGCGGGACTCCGTGTTTGTTGTTGACCCGATCGACGGCACACGCGCCTATTTGGGCGGACGATGCACTTGGGCGATATCGATTGCGGTTGTGACGAATGGGGAGCCCGTGGCAGGTGTTGTCCATTTGCCTGCACGGCGCAAGTCCTACACCGCAATGAAGGGTAAGGGCGCTCATCTGAACGGAATGGCAATCACGATCGGTAGGCGGGATGGCGCTGAGGGCGCAACGGTGCTCGGACCACGGTCCAGTCTTGACCCTCGAGTTTGGGCCCAGCCTCCGCCATTGCTGCATCGTCATTGGCGACCTTCGCTCGCATATCGGTTCTGCCTGGTGGCCGAGGGACGGTTCGACGCGGTCATCACACTGAAAGATGCGTGGGAATGGGACATCGCCGCAGGTATATTGATCGCCAAGGAGGCGGGTGGGACGGTGACCGACCGAGAGGGTCATTTGCCGCTACTGAACAGCCCGGGTGGCAGGATTGCTGGGCTGTTTGCCGCTGAACCAAATCTGCACCAGACACTGATTTCACGCTACCTCGCTTGATTTGTGCACAGTCGCATTCGCGACGTCCCCTCGATGACCCGCGCCATATGCTGACCATCACTTCGACTGCCTGCAGTCCTGCCACAAATGAAACCAAACCGGGATGAATGCGTGCAGCGGCCCAACAATGGCATTCGGATAGCGATTTCTGGCGTTCGGGCGTCCCGGCCCTTTGGTCGCCCTTCGCCGTCGTCCAGCCGGGACGCCTGCGGACGATCTTGAGGGTTCGTTGCGGCTGTCGTCGGGCAGTGTCTTCAAGGTCTCCTGGATTTTGGCGGTCCGCCCGTCCATGGCCGGTTCCCGTATCCGCCTGACAGAGGCATACGGATCACTGACCGTCTGGCAGGCGATCCCGGGTAATGAGCTTGGGGACGCGGGAAGCCACGCGGTGTCAACGGCTCTGCGTCCGGTATGGAAATACGCTCCCGGAACGGTATGCCTATCCGAATGCCATCTGGCGGACCCATAGGTGGCTTGCAGCGGGTTCACCGTACGCAGGTTCCTTTTGCAGGAACCGGACCTTGGGTTTTGTCGGGATAACACATCACCGGTTTCGGTCGTCAGGTAGAGGTAAGAATGCAGACAGGGTAACGGCTTGAAACACGGCTCCTTGACCCGCCCAGTCTCGGCTGCCCCGCCGTACCGGAGGTTCTGGATGCGTGAAGCGGTACCCCTTTTCGTGATCATTCACTTGCCTTAACCTACATGAGGCATTCTTGGGAAAGTCTCATGGCGCAGCGTCTGCATCTGGTTTTCGGAGGGGAATTGACCAACCCGGACAGAACCGAATTCCGTAACGTCGATGAAATTGATATCGTTGGAATATTTCCGAACTATCGGTCCGCTTACGATGCCTGGAAACGGGCAGCGCAACAGACGGTGGATGATGCCCACGTGCGATACTTCATAGCTCACCTACACCGACTGAGGGATGAGGAAGCCGAAGCTTCGCCGACCAATGAAGTTGTGCGCTAAGGTCCATCATTCCATGTTCCTCATTCCAGCGACGCCGAATTGTTCGATGGATCACACTCAATTGCCGCTGAACGAGACGGACTGATGCGCCCACCTGAATTCTGGTTCTCATCGCCTCAGTGCCCTGACTGGCGCGCACATCTGTTTTCGCCGATCGGTGCATTGACAGCCCGGGTGACAGCGTGGCGGGTGCGGCGCCCCGGTTATAGGGCCGCGCTCCCGGTGATCTGTGTGGGCAATCTCAACCTAGGCGGAACCGGCAAGACCCCAACGGTCATTGCCTTGTTGGAACGACTGAAAGGCGTTGGAATCAACGCACATGTAGTATCAAGGGGTTATGGTGGAAATGATGCTGGTCCCGTCCGGGTCAATCCCACCCAGCACTCCGCTGAAAGGGTTGGCGACGAGCCTCTTCTGCTTGCTTCCTTCGGCACGGTCTGGGTTGCGCACGAACGTCAGTTGGGAGTTCGTTTGGCAGAACGGGACGATGCACAGGCTGTGCTGCTCGACGATGGATTCCAGAATCCTTCGGTTGAGAAATCCGCCAGCATCGTCGTGGTGGACGCGGATGTAGGTTTCGGAAATGGAAGAGTGGTACCGGCCGGCCCTCTCAGGGAACCGGTTTCGGCCGGTCTTTCACGTGCGGATGTCTTGCTATCGGTCGGAGGGAAGGACTCCCATGAGCGTTTCCTGGAGACATGGGGAGACAGCGTCTCCATACCGGTCGTGCGGGGTGAGCTATATCCACTGCGCACCGGTATCGATTGGTCCAGCCAACCTGTTGTCGCCTTTGCAGGAATTGGGCGACCCGAAAAATTCTTTGCCACACTCCGCGGCCTCGGTGCCCAACTGGCTCGAACCGAGGCTCTCGATGACCATCAACCTATGACGGGTGCCCTACTGGACCGGCTTTTGAGTGACGCTATCGCGCTAAATGCCCAACTTGTCACCACGGAGAAGGACGCCGCAAGACTGCCGATCAGATTTCGGCGGAATGTTCTGACACTCCCGGTGCGGCTCAGGCTGGATGACTGGAAAGAGATTGACTCGGTACTCATTCGAGCCGGATTGGGTAAGTTGGACGGTGCTTTGCCGTAGTATCCACCCAATGAGGCTGTCGACGCTCGGATTGCGGTGCCAGTCAGAAGCTTTCAGTTGTCATCTGCTTTTGAAGCGAAGGTGATACATGGCAGACTGTCAGGCGTGGTCATAGGTTCGGTTTCTATCTGCACCCGGACATCGCCCGCCTGAAGTAAGGGGTTCTAGAAAGCGATGCGGTCCCTTCTGTCCGGTACGGATCCAGAACCCTATCATGATGCAGGAGTTTCGTGTTGCGGGACCGGCTGGGTTCACGTCCGCGCAAGGCGCTCGGCTACCGGACCCTTGCGGAGGCATTCCACGCGGCTTGCCTCGTCCCCGCCTGTAGGTGAACAGGTGTCCTGTCTTGCGCACATCCTCCTCGGGAGCGGAGTGGACCCGGACGCGCAGATGCCTGCCTCATGCGTGGACCATCCGCCACGGCAGCACGGGATCCGGGTCACTGACCGGCAAGGAAGGCAGAGGCTTCACGACACTGTTCTGACGACAGGAGCCGAACGACGAGAAAGGGAAATAACTTGTTAACGGGGGACTCAAACCGCGGGATTCCGGGGATATTCCGCGCTTCCAGAAAGCCGCTGACATCAAGGAGACCATGCACGCTCTTTGTCTCAAGGAACTTATAGACAGAATAGGAAGGGGTCTCCACGGCTGCCGGCAGTTCATTTGGCTATCGCGTTGCACAATATTGCCGAATTCTGCAATAGCGCTTTGCGTTCACATACGAGATCAATCAGGCGCGAGTTGAAGCTCAGCCGATATCTCTGCCAAACAGGCGGAGTCGGAAAGCACGGAACGGAGGGTGGCTAAATCGATTGGAGCGGTCACGGACAGGCTTCATCAGTCTTTGATGAAGGAGCGCCTGTAAACGCTGGAGAACAGGAAAGCTGAGTTCATTTGAGATTTGAAGAATGCGAAAGAATCCCCGCCACTTCCTCACCGAACATGATTCTGGAGTATCGAAAGCGGGTCGATGTGCCCTTTCAGGCTTTCGAGGATGACGGCATGAGGCTCAAGGTCAGTGACGAGATTCGATCTCTGGTTGGAAAACTCGTTATCTCTCAAAGAGATACGGAGTGAGCCAAGCTGTTCTGGAAAGCGAATTGGCCGGATTCCCGATTTGGGTGGCAGGGAGAAAACACCTGCAAATCCGGATGATGGGCGGCAACCGACTTCGTTGGTTGCGGGGCTCGCAAATCACGATTTCTGCGGTTGATGCAAAGCGCAATCCCGCGGCTTGCGATGTGAATAGGGCGAGAACTGCGGGCCACTATTGATTCTGCGCTTCTTCGAGTTGACTGACTTAACGCCGTCTGAAAGATATGCCCGATGCACCAGCGTTGCATATCTGTAACGCCTATCGGCGGTTAGTTGCTCGGGATTCGCTCCAATTCTTCAATGGCCATGAACCATCGTCGATTGACATAGCCACATTTGCAGTCGTGCCTCATTTGACCACATCGACTTTACTTCGGTTCAGGGAAATGGCGATCGCTGCAATCAGCAGAACGCCGAGGGCGACTTGGCTCCAAGACGGCGGAACGCCGGCTATGGTCAGCCCGTTGCGAACGATTGTCAGGGTCGAAGCCCCAATGATTGTCTTGACCACGCTGCCGTAGCCGCCGGTGAGCGGCGTTCCCCCAAGCGCAACCGCAGCGATGGCGTCAAGCTCGATCATCAAACCAGCTTGCGGCGTCGCGGCACCGGCCCGCGCGAGGTTTACGCAAGCCGCTAGCCCGACCATCAGACCTGCTGCGGCAAAAACCTTGATCTTGAAGGTTGTGACGTTGATGCCGACAAGGCGCAGCACCTTCTCATTGCCGCCAATCGCGCGCAGTTGGTGGCCGAACACCGTCTTTTCGTAAAGGGCCCACATGAGGAGTGCTACGATTGTCGCGAGGATGAAAATCGCGGGGAACTTGCCCATCGATAGAAGCCACGGCGCCGCGACCGATGAGATGTTGGTACCGCCCGAAACGCTGTGGTCGGTGATATAGATCGCCGTGCCGTCTGAGACGATGATCACGACGGCCCGCACAATGATGAGCATGGCGAGTGTCGTCACGAACGACGGAATCCTCAGCAGTGAGATGATCAAACCGTTTACCATACCCACGAGACCGCCCGCAAGGACGCCCAATATAAGTCCCGCGTCGCCGAACCAAAGCATCCCAAGTGCGCCCAGAAAGGCGGAAAACGCCAGGCTCGAACCGATCGAGATGTCGATCGAACCGGTCGTCACGATCATCAACTGCGCAAACGCGAGCAGCATCAGAACGGGCGTTTGCTGTGCTATGAAGGTCCAGTTGCGCATCGACATGAAGCGGTCGCCCGAGATGGCCCAGAACAGAAGGATGACCAAAGCAATGGCGATGAACGGCACGTAATCGCGCAGCATCTCTGTGCGCTTGGGTGTCAAAAACGCGCGGGAGGCGGCTGTATCGGTCATTGCTTCCTCTTCATTCGCCAAGCGTGATGGCCTTGACAAGGCGATCAGACGTGATTTCATCACGCCTGAATTCACGTGAAGTTACACCGTGATGGGTTACCACGATCCGGTCGGCTAGACGGCGCACCTGGTCGAGGTTGTGACTAATCAGAATGAATGATGTCCCGTGCCGGTCGCGCACGTCCTCAACCAATCGCTCGACCTCGGCGGTCTCGTTCGGTCCGAGTGCCGCGGTCGGTTCATCCAGGATTACGATATCGCTGCCCCAGGCGATGGCGCGCCCAATGGCGATGCTCTGTTGTTGTCCGCCAGACATAGACGAAATCGGCTGCGATAAGTCTTGAACAGTTGTCACATTGAGTTGCGCCAGAACGTCACGGGTCTTCTCGCGCATCTTTCGCTCGTCCACGAAGATTCCCCATTTCTTCGGAATGCGGCCAAGAAACAGGTTGTAGGGTGCCGTCATGTTCGGAACGAGCGCGAGGTCCTGATAGACCACCTCAATACCGCATTCCTGCATGTGTGAGACGCTATGCTCGGATCGAGGCACCTCTTTGCCATTGATAACGATACGTCCGCCTTCCGGAACGTAAGCCCCGGCCACAACCTTGATCAGGGTCGATTTGCCGGCACCGTTGCCGCCGACGATGGCCAGAACCTCGCCGCGGTACAGATCGAAGGAACCGTCACGCAGCGCCTGTACGCCGCCAAAGGATTTGGACACATGCTCGACCAAGAGAAGAGGTTGGGCGGTTTGGTTGTTCATTCTCGGATATCCTTCGTTGCTATCCGCTCACCTCGGCAACAGGGCTTTCCGGCTCCACTCTGGGAGAGCCAAGATACGTCTGGGCAAGTACGTCCATATAAGCCCCGCGCAGCACGGTGTCTTCGCTTTGATGGCTCAGCTCGATATCGACCGCGCCATAAATGCTCGGTAGGACCGCCGTTTTTACATGGGCCTTGATCTGATCGAGAAACCTCTGGCCAAACTCGGCATATTCGTCACCGACCACCACCAGATCGGGATTGACGAAGTTGATGCAGTTGGTGATGCCGTGCGCCAGATAGCGCGCAACCCTATGTACCTCTTCGCTGGCGAGCACGTCTTCGGCTTCGTAGGCGTCAACCACCTGAGAAAAATCGGCGTTTGAAGTCAATTGCGTATTGCCAAAGTCCTCGGCGCGTTCCCTTATGGCCCGAAGGAGCGAAATGCGTGACGTGAAGAGCTCGAGGCATCCTCGATTGCCACATTTGCACCGGTCACCGTCGACACTGATAGATGTATGGCCTAGCTCGCCCGCCAATCCTTGCGCGCCGCGGTGAACGTGACCGTCCACGACGAGCGCGGAGCCAATCCCCTGACCGGCTGATACATACAACATCACTCTGGCTCCAAGCGCCCGGCCATGGTGGCGCCATTCGGTCAAGGCGGCGGCTTTCGCATCGTGGGTGGAATTGACCGGGATATTCGGGTAGCGGGCGCGAAGCTCGGGGATCAGATCAAAGCCCTGCCACTGGGGGCTTTCCGTCATCAGGATGACCCGCTCGTCACGCTCCAGGAACGGCCCCGGAACGGCGACGCCAATACCGTCGATCTGCTTCAGTTTCGCGATGTGGCGACCAAGTATCTCGGATATCTTTCCAAAAGTCTGCTTTGCGGAACTTTCTCGCACAATTGGGAATTCACCGGTCTCCACCAAGTCGCCTCGCAGATTGAACGCGGCGACGGAATAGCTACGCCGCTGCAATCTGAGGCAAAGGATGTAACGGCCGGAACTGGAAAAGCTCAAGCTAATCGATCGTCGGCCCCGCCCCCCGCGAACGAGCCCCACCTCCTCGACGATGCCATCCTCAATGAGCGGTGAAATTGCGCGCGTGACAGTCGCCTGGTCGAGGCCGGTGGCTACGCTGATTTCCTTGCGCGAGCACGCCCCCATGTATTGCAAGGCCGCTAGGATAGCGCACCGGTTGTGGCCTTGAATGCCTTCGATTGACAGACCTTTCTGAGCGAGCTTCATGTCTGAATCCCAAATTCCTTTTGTTGGTCCAATCATAGCGAGTGTTGCTTGCGGCCTGCAATGAACTGTTGAACGCTACGCATCGACAAACTCCTGAAACAGGATGTCAGGGACGTTCGCGCCTTTCCGGATCTCCACCGCATTTGGCATATCGGCGTTGGCGATCTTGTCTATTGCCTCAACGACACATCTGCCGCTACGCTCATGGCGGAGCGTCATTCGCTGAATCAATAAAGCATCCGGTGCGTCCATAAAGATGCTTAGACCGAAATGAGCCGCCGCTGATCTCCAGGGCTCTTGCTTCATCAGAATGTAATTGCCCTCGACGATGCAAACGGTCTCATCACCTTTGATCCGCGTGCCTTCCGGGACCGGGTCGTGCGTGTGCCGTGAATATCGCGGCCACCAGAATGCGTCGCTCCTCGACAAACGCGCCACGGCGTCGGCAAAGGCGGCACCATCGAACGTATCGATCCGGCCCTTCACGCTGCCCAACCCTTCGGCATCAAGCTGCACGTTCGTCTTGTGGAACCCATCCATCGGGCAATAGGCGGCGGATTGTCCAACCGCCCGGAGGTCGTCGTTCAACCGCTCCGCCAGCGTCGATTTTCCGGTCGCGGGAGGTCCTGCGATTGCGACAATGAGAGGCGGTTGACCCGTGTCTATCCGCGACTCGATCGCGTTCAGGAGGCTTGCATAGTTGGAAAGATGCTTAAGCATCCATCCAGCTTCGTGTGCCGGCATGGGCGCAGGACCTGCCCGCAATCTCATTTGCGGTATGCAACGCCCCGACAAATTTCCCCGATGCCAGATAGGCGTGGCAGAAAGCGCCGTGGAATATGTCCCCGGCGCCCAACGTATCGACGACGTCAATCTCCAGAGCGGTTATCTCTCCTTCGCCGCCTTCATCACGCCAGATAACTCCGCCCTGCCCTTGCGTCATCGCCCAACGGAAAATTCCAAGCTCGGCACACATATTGGCAAAGGTGCGTGGACCACCTGGGCAGAACACCTCACTTACTATGGGAATGTCCGCTAGACGCAGGAAATCCGGAGACCAGTCTTTCCAACTGCCGCCATCGAGAACGATTGGCCCCTCGAATGAACGTAACGCATCGGTATGCGCCGCCACGAAATGACGTTCGTACTGATCAATTTGAATTAGATCGGGGCCATCCATGATCAAATCATGTCGACTGTGCACAGTTTTGCATTCGTCGCCTGCACCATTGACGATCATCCTGGTTCCTTGGCTGCGGGTCGAGACGACCGTGGACAGGGGAAGCTGATATTCAGGGTCGTCGCAGATGTCGTGAACCGTCACGTTTCGGACACTCAGTTCAGACGACAGAAAATCCTTCACCGGTCCCGGAGACCCAAGTGATGTGGCGAGCGCCGCCGCTCCGCCTAGATGGGCGAAGGTCACAGCGGCATTCAGCGCCGATCCGCCCGGGATCATGTCATTGGCCAAGGCTTGGGCCTTCCCGTCGGGACCAGGAAAGTCCTCGACAAGCGCGGTGACGTCAAGCACTGAGCGCCCTATGAAGAGCGCCCGACTCATGCGGCTTCCCGGGCTGGATCAAGGCGGCCATCGGCATAACGCCGCGCCATGTCAGCAAGCGGGATTGGCTTGATTCGGTGCCCATGCCCCGCCGTTCCGAACCGCTCGAAACGGTCTCGGACGAGCGTTTCCAACTCGGCCATCCCCGCCAGGATGAAGGCGCGTGGGTCAAAGTTGGTCGGGTTTTCACGAGCGAACCGACGCATGGCACCGGACATCGCCATGCGGCAATCGGTGTCGACATTCACCTTGCGCACCCCGTGGCGAATGCCGCGCTCGATCTCTTCAACCGGAACGCCCCAAGTTTGCGGCATCTCTCCGCCACTGGCATTGATCAGGTCCTGAAGGTGCTGCGATACCGAACTTGATCCGTGCATGACAAGATGCGTGTTGGTTACGCGGCGGTGGATCGCCTCAATCTGGCTGATGGCGAGGATGTTATCATCGGGTTCCCGCGTGAATTTGTAGGCTCCGTGTGACGTCCCGCAGGCGATAGCAAGCGCATCGACCTTGGTCGCAGCAACGAATTGGGCCGCCTGATCGGGATCGGTCAGAAGTTGGTCGTGATCCAGCTTGCCTGACGCCCCCGAACCGTCTTCTTCGCCCGCCTCGCCTGTCTCGAGCGAGCCGAGAATCCCCAGTTCGCCCTCGATCGACGCCCCCGTCCAATGGACGACCCGCGCAACACGGGCAGTTATATCGACGTTGTGGGCATAGCTGGCCGGGGTCTTGCCGTCGACCATCAGGGAACCATCCATCATCGTCGAGGTGAACCCGTCAGAAATGGCGCTGACGCAGGCGTGTTCATCATGGCCGTGATCCTGATGTAGGCAGATCGGGTTGTCGGGATACATCCCGCCCAGCGCATTGACGATCGCCACGATCATCCGGTCTCCGGCATAGTTCCTGCGGACATTCAGGCTGGCCTGCAAAATGATCGGCGCGTCGCAGGCTTTTGCGGCGTTCATGATCGCCAGACCCTGTTCCATGTTCGATATGTTGAACGCTGGCATGCCGAAGTCATGCTCGGCCGCGTAGTCCAGCAATTGCCGAAGGGTAATCAGGGGCATGCGGCGGCCCTTAGTTCCGGAATTTCAGATCATGGAACGTCGCGGCACCTTCCTGCACGAATAGGCCCCAGGCATCTTTGTTCGAGATATCGTAGACCCGGAACGACGCAACGACCTGCCCGGCGACGAAACACTCGATGGCGGATCCGTTGCGCAGGATCTGGACGCGGTAGCGGCCATCTTCGGGCGTGAAGGCCAGCGGACGTTCGACCAGTGGGCTGTCGATTTCCTGGCTGACTTCCATGCCGTGGCGCTCCTTGAGCACGAGGCTGTCCCAAAGCGGGTCCATCGCAGCGGGCCAGCGGTCGAAGAGAACATGTTCTTTCATCGGCTCGATGGAAAGGCTGTAGCCGCTGTCCAGATGATCCCCGCCACGAGGTTCGATCAGAATGCCCACGGCCTCGGTGTTGGGTGCGGGCTCTATGACCACGTCGAGGAGAACATCGTCTCGGTTCGGGCCACCCAAAAACGCATATCCATAGGATCCAGCGGCGTCGCAACGTGGGCTCGGCTCCGCGGTCCAATCGCCGAGCATCGGGCGCAACTCATGAAGCACCTTTGTCGCATAGCTCGCTTCGACATCCTGCGGCAATCGACACGTCAACGTGCCGTCGCCAAGCGACACGAGTTCGCGCGGGCTGCCAAGCTCGCCACCCCAGACCCAGCTGCGTTTTGAGCCATGATGCTTGCGGAACGGAATCCAGGCAAAACTCATGCGCCGCTCGCCGTCGCTGGCCGACTTGGCGGCATAGAAGCGGCGCCCATCCAGACTGTCGAGCTTGCGGCTCTCCCATGGGCCATCGGGGGATTTAGCGACGCGGTAGACCGTTTGCATCCGCTCCGAATACCGGCTTTCGACCAGATACCACCAGTCGCCCAGTTTGAAGATTTCTGGACATTCGGGGCAATGGGTCAGCATCGAGGACGCCAGCGGCGGACCAACCTCCCAGACTTCCAGATCGTCGGATGTCGCGACGGCTATACAGCCCCGGCGGAACTGCGGGCCCTCCTTCAGGCGGGCCGAGATCAGCATCTTGAAACGTCCCGCCTCTGCATCGCGATAGACGAACGGGTCGCGCCAATCGACGGTTTCATACCAGCGCGGGTCGGGCGAGATCATCGGGTTGGCCCCAGACTTCTTCCAGGTCGCCAGATCGGTCGAAGTTGCCTTGCAGATCATCTGAGGCGAAGCAGACCGACGATTGTAACCAGTGTAGAAGAAGTGGAACACGCCTTCGTGTTCAATGACGGAACCGGTCCAGATGCCATCGCCGTCGCAGTCGCCGTGGGCACCGGGGCCGAAGGCGTCGGGCATCACTTCCCAGTTCACAAGGTCGTCTGACCTCAGATAGGCGGTCGATACTCGTGCCCTTTCGACGTATTCCCAGGCACCCACGGGAGGTTGGGAAAAGAACAGGTGCCACTTGCCGTCATGATAGAATGGCATTGTATCGCCAGCGGCGGCGCCGCGCTCCGGCGCGTATCCGAACAATCTCATTTGCGGACCTCGACAAAGTCTCTGTTTTTTTGGGTCCCCCGGCCCGTCAGGCCGGGGGCGCACTGCGTGCATGGGAAGTTACTGCACGTAGTCTTGCCAGTTTGCCTGCCAGGCGTCGATGAATCCGGACAGATCGGCGTCCGGGTTGTGGACCTTGCTGAGGCTCCGAATTGTCTCTTGCGATAGGATGCAGCCGTCGAGAAGGCTGCTTGCGTAGGTTTCCACATTCTCAGCCGTGACCGGGATGAGGCCGACTCGCGGCTGGGTATCCTCGATGGGGTGACCGTGCAGGTAATCATAGAGCTGGATCAGGCCGAACCCGCCGACCATCCAGTGACCACCGATCGAGAAATCCAACTTGCCGTCCTTGATGAACTGGGCGACCTGCTCGTCGATATCGGTGGTAATGATGGCGATGTCGTCACGCCCGGCCTGGTCGACCGCGAACTGGCTACCAAGACCTGCCACTGCGCCCAGCACGATGATCGCGTCGATTTCGCCGGGAGCAAAACGGGCGATGAACTGCTCGGCATATTTCTGGCCGTTCTCGCGGTTGAGACGGTCCCAGGCTTCGGCGATCACCTCGATGCCGGCGGCTTCGAGTTCGGATTGAACACCGACCCAGATCTCTTCGGCCGAGGTCACACCTTTCTGGTTCCAGATCATCGCGACCCTTTTGTGTCCCAGGTCCACCGTTGCCTTGCCAATCGCCTGGCCCCAGGTGTCGTTGTTCTGTGTCACCTGCGCGATGAAATCCTCGCCCTCGTAGTCATCGTCGTAGCTCGAAACTACCAGACGGCCGACGGCGATGCCGGGAATGTCGTTTTCTTCCAACAGGCGGGCGACCTGGATTCCGGCGGGCGACGTCAACGGGTTGAAGATCAGCCCGTCGGGACCACTGGCGATGATCGATTCGGCCTGAGCGGCGTGCTGTTCCTCTGAGTTCTGATCGTCGAACTCCTTCAGTTCCACGCCAAGCGCATCGGCAACGCAGCGTTCAAAGCGGTGACGGTTGATCACCCAAGGGTTTGTTTCTGGCTGTCCGAGGTCGGCGACCACTAGGTCGGTCCGAACGTGGCTTTCGGCCAATGCCGCACCTGCAAGTGGCAGCATCGCTGCTGTCATAAGCAAGTGCTTGAGCGTTTTGTAAGTCATGATCTCCTCCTTGGAGAGTTGTCATCGTGGTGATTGTAGGGGAAGCGAATCCCCATTAAATGCATATTGCAATTAAATGCAGCAAGCAAGAAATTGTTGTTGGGTGTATCCCAGATTGTTGCAGATCTAGGCTTCCGGTTAATCTTCACGGGCAAAAAATCGACCGAAAGGCGTTCCTTTGTCAAGAAATCAAGACTCGAGAAAACATCTCAGAGACCCACGTCAATAATCCAGGATACACCCGCCGAGGCGGTGCATGGCTGCGGTCGAATGATGGCAAGGGGCGGACGCCCAAAGAGATAGTTCACATAAGCACCTGACTGACCTTGGCGACTCGTATTGCGGCAGCCAGTCAGCAAGTCTGCGCGGTGAAGTATTTTCCGCTAGGTCTTGAAACGACCGCACAAGCTAACTTTAGGCATAGGCATATATCTGTACTGACCTGCAATCATCGTGATTTCCGGTCCGGATCGGGTGCGTTCATCGGCGTGGCCAGATCCGAATCACATTCGAACGAACCCGAACTGCGTGCAACCAGCTCGGATTGATCGGGCCGGAACCACTCCATTCGCGGACAGGGTCTTCCGGGAAACGACAGGTATATCAACGATCCAGAGCTGCGACTGGCCATCAAAAGGCAGCCCACAACAGTGGTCCTGTCGCGGCGATTCGACCGTGCGAGATGGCCTCCTTTGGCGACCTCGATGGCGAAAGAGCGTGAATTACCTGATTGTCGCGGATCAGAAAACTCCAAGAACTCGGGTTCATCAACGTGAAGGAAAAGCTAAGCGGACCGATAAGCTACATCCTCATCGGGAATCCCCATTCACCGCTCAGGAAATTACGGTCTGAAGAGATTATCACCGACCAGTTCTGGAATGCGTTGCTTGCAAGGATGATCGAGATAGGGGCCAGTGACCCTGACGAACTTCAGTCTGATGAGGGGGATGAACGATTGCCTCGACGGCTGATTGGAATTGCCATGCAATCCCGACCGAAAGCCACGATCATCCGATCTTCCTTGACTGGAAAGCGGAACCTGATTGTTCCCGGGCCAAGTTGGAACGGCAACACCACAACCTAAAGGACAGGACGATGAAAGGTGATACGGTGGTGCGTGCGCGGATAGACATGGCTACGAAGGAAAGGGTGGCGCTGGGTGCGATTGGGCTCTCGGTCTCCGACGCGATCCGGATGCTGCGGACCGCGGAGGTACAGCGCCTGCCGTTTGTCGTGAAGGTTCCGAATTCGACCTCGGTTGAGGCGATGGAGGAACTGGAGATGGGCAAGGGACGACGGTTCGGGACTCCCGAGGATCTGTGCGCCGATCCGGGAATCTGAGTGTGCTGTCGCTTGTCAGTTCATCCCGGTTTCGCAGGGACGTGAAGCGGATGAAGAAGCGGGGCAGGGACCTGGAAAGGCTGGCTACGGCACTGACGATGCTGGCGCGGGAGGATGCCCTGCCCCTGGGATGCCGCCGTCACGCCCTGACGGGGGACTGGACCGGATTCCGGGACCTGTACATCGAACCGGTGGCTGCTGCTGTAGCGCATTGCAGGCGACGAGGTCCAGCTGGCACGGACAGGGACGCAATCAGACCTGTTCCGGTAGGTTCCAGGTACCTGTAGCGATGATGATTGCAGGACGCTACATATAACCTCGAATATCTGACAAGCGGGAACCGCAAGGCCTGAACCGCTTCGGAGCCGAATTATACCTACACCCGACAGAGGAGCGCGTTCCTGCACCCGCGACAGGATACGCTGCGGTAGAAGCCGCGGTCTACCGTTTGACGACCCTGACCCTGAAGACGAACCTGCGCGGCGAGGAGGCTACCTACACCGAACTGTTCGGGGTCGTCGACCGTGCCTCGATGGTCCGGCGCAACAGTCTCGAACGACGTCACGGCGGAGCGCTTTCCGGTTGCCTGATCGTCCTGTCACCCCGGATCCGCGACGCCCTTGAGGCGCGGCGTGTGCTGACCCTGCACGGTGACTACTTCCGGCTGCGGACCCCGCTGGACCGGGCGGTCTACCAGGTGGTCCGCAAGCACTGCGGCGAGCAGCGCATGTGGAAAATTGGTCTTGCCAAGCTCCAGGCCAAGGTTGGCTCCGGTTCCCCTCTCCGTGTTTTCCGCAGCCAGATCCGAACAATTGTTGGGCGCTGGATCAACCAGGATTTCCTTGATTACGACCTTGAGTTCGATGATGGAGCGGACCAGTTGGTGACCCGCTATGCGAGCGGGCCCCGCCGCATCTCCAAAGACCTCCAGCCACGCGACCGCCGCCTGACGCCGAAGACCCTGGAGACGTTCCGGCGCGAGCATCCGGGCCTCGATCCGGGGCACATGGAGACGCTCTGGCGCGGCTGGGCGGCCGGCAGGGCGGAAAGGCCCCGCAACGCGCAGGCCGCCTTCCTCGGATTCTGCCGCCGCTACGCCGGGCTCCGCGCCGAGGGCGACCGCCAGGACCGCGACGGGCCGCGCCCGGGGCTGGGCGAGGCGGTCCATCCCGAGGCACTGGAGTGGTGGCGGGGCCTGGCACCGGAGCGGCAGCGGCTCGCCGTCGAGGAGTTCCAGATCTGCGGCAGGGGCTGGACTGGGCCTTCGCCCGCACCGAGAGGCAGATGGTCGAGCGCGCCGCGGGGGACTGGGGCGGCATCGTACGACCCCGCGCGGGCGCGTGAGAATGCCGAAGGCATGGAACTCCGGTCGAATCTTCGCCGACGGCCTTGAAAACCAGATCATCCGACGGCATTCTGCGTGACTGAAGATGAGGTTACCATGCACCTTTCCGATTACGTGGCCGACCGGCATTTCTCTCCCGGCCACATCGCCGCCGGCCTGCGGACCACAGAAAGCGAGATCGCGCAGACGCTTGGCCTGGGACGTGACGCCTTCTCCCGCGCGTCGCGGGTGCGGGCGGTGAGGACGCAGACCCGCCTCCGCGAGATGCTGGAGATCCTGAGCCGCGTCGAGCCGCAGGCGGGATCGCCCCTGGCGGCCTATGCCTGGTTCCGGTCCGAGCCCCTGCCCGGCTTCGGGAACCGGACCCCGGACCAGCTGGTGCGGAACGGCGAGGCATCGAGGCTCCATGCCTATCTCGACCGGGTCGCGGCGGGAGGCTTTGCCTGACCGCGCTCAGGGATGGCCGCTTCGCGGGGACCGTCTACCGGGCCCACAACCCGCGATGGTCCTGGGCACCGCTCTCGGGCGACGGGGCAACCAGACACGGCGGACGGTTCAACCCCATCGGCGTTCCCGCGCTCTACACATCCTTCAGGGCCGGCACGGCGATGCTCGAGGCCAGCCCGCTGGGACGCCCCTTCCAGCCGCTGACCCTCGTGGCCTACCGTGTGGACACGGGCCCCCTGTTCGACGCAAGGGACGCGGGTCGGCTGGCGTCGCAGGGGTTCCGGCCGGACGATCTGGCCAATCCGGACTGGGAGGGTCTGATGCTCGATGGCCAGGAGCCAGCTCAGCACCGTTTCGTGCGGACTCTGCGGGCGGCAGGCCATGTTGGGGTCGTGGTGCCAAGCTTCGCGCACGGGGCCGGGGCAGGCGACGCGAACCTCGTCCTTTGGGAGTGGGCGGACACGGGCGGGTCAACGGTCACGGTGGTCGATGACGACAGGCGCCTGCCACGGGACGATGCCAGCTGGTCCAGAATCAAGGACCGGAAAGTGGAAACGCAGGATTTCCATGGCCCGACCTGAACGCCCTTTCGAACCGGGTGAATAGACAACCTTGTTTGGATAGACCTAAATTGGGGGCGTTTCCTTTCAATGCCTTGATTTCCTCACCCTTCCAACCTGTCCAATGCCGCATACCATAGTTCACGTTCCCGCAGGTTTGGGCGATCATTGAAACGTGAGTTGATGTCTTCGATAATCACGTCCGCTACGTCAAGATACACATCGGTGAGGACTTGCATTCCTTCTTCGATAATAGCGCCATCCGAACTAATGAACGCCTGTCGCCTTGATTTAGTGATCACCCGCGCACATGGTGTAATCACTCTTTCTACAACTTCATTCTCATAGTCTACATATTCCATCATGAAGGCGATGCGCGGTGGGGTGGTCAGCCGTCGAGCTTGGAGTCGAGGATTTTCGAGAATTCATCGTAAGGCAATGCGCCGGTCACCAATTCGCCATCAATTATGAAACTCGGAGTCGACCTGATGCCGTGTTCCTCGGCATTCTCCTTGTAAACCGCCACCATCGCGCGGGCAAGCGCCCGATCCTTCATACACGCATCGATTTCCTCACCCGTCAGCCCAGCGGATCGACCGATCCGGGCAAGATTGCCTGCGACTTCCGATTCTGAATTGCCCCGGGTCCATTCGGGCTGACGGGTGAAGATCAAGTCCATAATGCCGAAGAATCGCTCTGGCCCCCCGCATCTCGCGACCAATCCGGCCCAGAGGCCGTAACGGTCAAAATAGACCTCGCGGAAAATGAACCGGACCTTTCCCGTATCGATGTAGTTTGCCTTTATCTTCTTGAACGTCTCCCGATGGAATGTCCTGCAATGCGGGCAGGTGCTCGACGCGTATTCGATCACCGTCAACGGAGCGTCATCGTTGCCGAGGATCATTTCCTCCACAAGGGACGAGTCAATGGCGGCATCACCATCCTGCGCTTCGGCGGCGAAGATCATCTCGAGCGAATTGGGATTGGAAGTCCCGGAGGATTGCCACAGATAGGCTCCTCCCAGAAAAAGTGCGAGGAAGGCAGCGGCAGGCAGGGCGTAGCGACTCATGATGATAGCCTCATTTTCGGTTGAGCTTGGTTAGAACGCCTTCACCGAGAAGTTCAAGTGCATGGCGCAGTCCGTCGTCTGAAACGTCCGCAACTGCCTTGCGCACGCGGTCCCGGGTAAAGGGGTCCGGGGTCAATTCCCGATCCTGCTCGTCGGTTGGTGCTTCAGTTTCAAAGTCGGCCGGTGATGTCTGGGTAATCGAAATGTTCGAGATGGCGGAATAGCCGTAGCATGCGTTCACCCGCTCCCGAACGAATTCCAGTTTCATGGATAGGATCGGAGCCTGAGGCCCGGGGGTCAGTAAAGTCAGTGTAGCGCCAAGCTTGCCTTTCGAGTAGGAAACACTTACCGGTCGGGCAATACTGGCGATATCAGCGCCTACGATTTCAGCCCAGTGTGTGAGTAACCGCGCAACCGCAAAACCACGACTTTGCCCGACAACCCTGAACTCGCGCTGCAGCAGACTGGAGACTCGCTCAAAGCCGCGCTTGCGGCGGCCGGATTTTTTCTGGAAGCGGATATTGGCTGGCATTTCATTCCCTGCCCGCTATTCTAGACATAGGCCAGTGCTTCACCAGACCAAAGCCTCCAATAAGACCATAAAGATTGCGTGATACGAGCCAGCTCAGCGAAAAACTCCTTGCGTGGTATGATTCCCATGCGAGGGTGTTGCCGTGGCGGTTAAGTCCAACAGCAAGCCGTTCTGGCGTGCTGCCAGATCCCTATCATGTCTGGCTGTCTGAAGTAATGCTTCAGCAGACGACCGTTGCGGCGGTCAGGAGTTATTTCAAGCGCTTCATCCATCGGTGGCCGACGGTATCCGACCTTGCCAACGCTTCCGACGCTGACGTGATGGGCGAATGGGCAGGACTTGGTTACTATGCCCGAGCTCGGAACCTCCTCAAGTGTGCCCGCATAGTGACGGCCGAGCATGGTGGAGTGTTTCCCGATACATATGAGGCGCTTCATTCCCTGCCAGGGATTGGTTCCTACACCGCATCCGCTGTCGCGGCTATCGCCTTCGGTCATCCGGAAACGGTGGTTGACGGAAATGTCGAACGGGTCATCGCTCGGTTCTTTCTCGTCAAAACCCCGTTGTCTAAGGCCAAGCGGGAACTAACCCAGCTCGCGGGCCGCCTGACACCTCTGCGGAGGCCGGGTGATTACGCACAGGCGGTCATGGATCTTGGAGCAACTGTCTGCACTCCGCGAACTCCTGGCTGCGGAGTCTGCCCTTGGGCGTCGAACTGCGCGGCGCGGAAAGCTGGACTGCAAGAGGTGCTGCCGCGAAGACTCCCAAAGACCAACAAACCCACACGCCGCGGCATAGTTTATCTGGCCCGTCGGGCCGACGGGGCCTGGTTGCTGGAGCGCCGTCCTTCGCGTGGTCTCCTGGGCGGCATGCTGGGTTGGCCGTGCAGTGACTGGACCGCGGTGCCGAAGCCCTCGCCGCCGTTCGATGCCGACTGGCATGACCTTGGTGTTGAGGTCCGCCACACTTTCACACATTTTCATCTTCGGCTCTCACTGCGCGTTGTGGAGGTTCCGGCGGACATTCGCCCGAACGTCGGAAACTTCGTGCCTGCGTCCGAGTTTCGGTCTTCCGACCTTCCAACGGTTATGCGGAAAGCCTACGAGCTTGCGGCAACGGCGTTCGAGTCGCCGTAGGATCGTGGGAGCGGGTGTGACTGCCGTCCTGGTTTCTGCCGGACGGATGTATCGGTTTGGTCCGCAGGACGTCATTGCGGTGTCGGAATATTTCACGAGCGGCTTACGCGCGAGCCGATTTTGGGGCCCGAACACCCCAACCGCACATCGTTTGCCTCAGGACAGTGAGCGATTGTTGGTTGGGCGTGTGCATCATATGTCAGGATATGATCTTTCATAGGCATCGAAAGTACAATCGTTGTATGACCTTGGCGAATCCGTGGCCGGGAGATGGTGAACTCCCGCAGAAATGTGCTGAGTTCCAACGATTCGAACCTTAGCGGAATAGGGTGGCGAAATGGTTCTGTTCGTGCGGACAGGGAACCGTCTCACCATCAGATTCGCAACCGGGAATCTTCAGGTCATCCTCCATGGTGCGGATGAATTCGGCATTCGCTTTCGGGCGCATTGGCGCTGTCCGGCCCCGATAGCGTCTTTCAGTGCCTGCGGTGCCGTCGCTTACGCAACGCTGTTGTCCAGCGGCAGCACGGTCCTGCGCGTGTGCTCCCCGAGTCGTTTCGGAAATGCGCAGCATCACGATCCGTGCTGCAGCCTGACCCGCTGCTATGGGCTTCCTGCCATTGGGGCATTTGACTGCAGACTCACGGTTCCTGCCGCAATGCAGAAACACAGATGACCAGTAGAGGATCAGTGGTCACTGCCAGAGCCGGAAGCGTCCCGTTTGTCATTGCGCACGGCATGCGGTATTCCGGCGAAGCACGCAACAAATGGCATTTCCACGTAGCTACGAAAGTAAGGGGTTAGTTCGATGACGCATGGTAGCTACGACAATTACGATGAATCAACCTTGGCGGGAGCTTTGGGGTTCGATGATCGGCTGGCACCGGTTTCCGACCTGATTCAGTCAATCGACCGTCCCGGAGATTACTGCACACGCGGCTCCCGGTATGTTCCAATGCCACGCATCGAAGTCGACGCAGCAGGTGTCCTGGCATTTCCGCTCCAGCCTGCCCAGGCCAGGGCGCTTGTCTCAATTGCTGAACGGGCACCCTACGGCAGGGGTGAGGAGACGGTCGTCGATTGCGAGGTGCGCGACTGTTGGCAGATTGCGCCGGAAGCGCTGATCATCGGTGGAGCGTCATGGGATTCCACTTTTCCCGAGCTACTTGATGCGGTCAGCACCGGGCTTGGGTGTCAACGTGAGGCACTTACAGCGGAACTGTATAAGATGCTGGTCTATGAGAAAGGTGGATTCTTCGCGCCTCACAGAGACACGGAAAAGGCGGATGGAATGGTTGCCACGTTGGTGATCGCGCTCCCCGCCGTTGGAAAGGGCGGTGAATTGGTTGTCCGACATCACGGACATGAAACCGTGGTGGAAATGCTCAGTGATGACCCTTCGGAACTGACATTTGCCGCATTCTATGCCGACTGCGAACACGAGATCAGACCCGTTCTGGAGGGTCATCGTATCTGTCTGGTTTACAATCTCCTGCTTACCCCTGGTCAGCAGGCACCCACGGAAGCCCCTGACTTCACCTCAACGATCAATCCCATTGCGGATGCTATAGAAACCCATTTCAGCGAACCAGACGGTAGCGATAAGCTGGTCTGGGTGCTTGAGCATGACTATAGCACGGCAGGGTTGTCCTTCGACGCGCTAAAGAATGTCGATGCTTCGGTCGCGCGCGTCCTGTCCGCAGCGGCAATGCGTTCGGACTGCGCACTCTATCTGGCGGGCCTTCATGTCGAGGAGTCGGGAGATGCCTACTATGTTGGCAATGGGGGTGGCTATTACGATGACGCTGACGATGCAGACGATTATGAAATCGACGAGGTCCATGACATCGTCTGTCAGCTTGAGGATTTCATTGGCACAGATGGCTCAAGACTGGAATTTGGTGCTTTGCCTTTGGAAGACGGAGAGTTGATGCCGCCAGGTCGGCTGATGCCTGACGCGCCAGATTCACAGCGATTGACCGAGGCGACAGGAAACGCCGGGGCAACGCTTGAGAGGTGCTATTACCGTGCCGCGCTGGTTCTGTGGCCAAGAAGGAACACTCCAAAGGTCGTGGCCCGAGCTGGCTTTGCGGCGCTCGCCGCATTCCTTGAATCGGAATCGAACGTAAGTGTGTCTGGGAAGACATCGCTGGGCAGTGTCGAGACATTTGCCTCCCAAGTGGTTGAGTCCTGGCCCAAACCTCCAGACTATGAGCTGAAGAGATGGGCTATCGCGAGTGCAAGGGTACTGAAAGTACTCTGCCGCATCGGCAACCGGCAAACGGCCAAACGCTTCCTCGATCACGGGTTACATCCCTATTACCATAGTGAACTGAACAAGGCCCTTGTTTCAGCTTTGATTGAGTTCGGACCCAATGAGACGGGAAGCTACCTGCTCGAACTTGTGGATATCTATGCATCAAGGATGCCGCAGGAAATCGTCGAACTTGCGGGCCTTCTCCAAGCCAGGGCCAACCAGACTTCGGGTGAGAATTGGCATGTCTGCCTCAAGGAAGTGGTAAAGGCCATTTGCTCTGGCTTTGAGGTTGCCTGCAAGGTCGATCTGGGCAAGACATCAAAGGTCGGCGAATGGCAGCATCGGAAACTGCCGGACCCTTGGTCGCCAGAAACCCTCCATACTCTGTTCGACCTTACGCGCCGATTCGATCTTGAAAACGAGGCTTCGGATGTCGCCACAGCGCTCTGCAAAAGCCCGAAACGCGCCACACCGGATCGCACGCTTCCGCAGCTTGTCGAGCGGTTGGCGGCCAATGGGCCGGAAGACGCCGCGGACGGTGATGCATTCAGCATCCTCTGGGATCACGCGTCGGCGTTTCTGCTGTCCCGCAGCCGCAATCGACCGCTGCCACCAAGTGACTGGGTGATTTCCTCGGGAGGGCTCAACGGCGATTCCGAGTATTTCCGGGAGATCGTGCAATTCTGCGCGGATCCGGCTGAGAAGGAACTTCGCATTTCAGCGAGAAAGGACATTCGGGACCACGTGGCCGACAAAGTGCGTCGAAACGGTCTCGACATCGAATTCAGGACGGAGAGAAAGGGAAGTCCGCATACATTGGTCTGCACAAAGACCCGGGGAACATTCAATAGACGGATGAAGCAATACGGGGAGGACGTTCCGGAGATGCGACGACTTGTTGCCGTTGCCGAAAGGGTCTCGATGCCGTCTGAGGACATTGCTGAGCTGCGCATGGCGGTTGAGGCAGCGAGGCCCGGATGAACCGGCGCTGAAGGAATGAGCCGCTGACGTCCAAGGAACCTCTGAAGCCATCCGTC
Source organism: Paracoccaceae bacterium (assembly GCA_965203605.1). Classification (GTDB taxonomy): domain Bacteria; phylum Pseudomonadota; class Alphaproteobacteria; order Rhodobacterales; family Rhodobacteraceae; genus JAPOUP01. Next base: position 3,634,700 of record OZ241902.1, read on the forward strand.
CAGCCGCCGGTTCGCCAGGATTGCGTCAGCTCCGAGTCCGGCGGGAAAGGTCGGGGCAAGCCCGCAGGATGGCCGCTCCTGTGGAGTTCCCTACATAAAGTAAGTCGCTGCGAGCGAATCACAGGGTGGAGTTCAGTAATTCATCGTTTCCGCCGCGTCGGCTCCGGTCCGCAGTATTGTCGCGGGAGACGGCACCCTTCGCTGGGCGGTAGCCAATGCGACCGTCGACGGTGCGAAGGAACGTTCCGGCCCAGACGGTGTCAGAACCTGAATGCCATACCGATTTCCGCCGAGACCTCGCGATTGCCACTTCCAGCCTTCGAGAGGCCGAGCCGACCTCGACGGGATGGAGCACGACCACCCAGTCGTACGCTCCCTCCAAAGACCTGCGTGCAGAAGCGTCAGGCGGGTGTGCGCCGTCAAGCCTGTGCCGGCGACGGTGACGGATTTCCCGATGCCCAGAAGCTGGTGTTCGACATCCAAAATGAACTATGACGCGTTTCACTGTCGGCCTTCTCGACGGAAATGCCTTACCGAACCCACAGCTTCTCGGCGTCTTCCAATGCGACCTTTTCATGGCCCGATACGTGGAGCTTCCGGATATGAGAACCCGGTCATTGCCCCGCTTGAAGCGGTCATCCGAGATAGAGACACCGGTCCAGCTGATGTCGTCATGTTTGTGGTCACTGTCAAAATTGGAAATGTTGGCGGAGATCATGTCAAGTTCCTGCCGGTCGACGTCGAACGTGATCGTGGTGTTCCCGATCAGCAGCGTCTCGTCATCAAGCCTATCCAAGCCGGACATTGCGCCTGTCCCGGTCAAGGGACCGGACGCAGGGCATATGCCGGTGCGCTTCCGATCCACCGGATGCCGCTGGCGAAAGTGTTTCGGTCACTGTTGAAGACGCTGTATTCCAACCATCCGCCCAGCCCCCGGAACTCAATTTGGTTCAACGCCTCGTCTGATCCCATCGTCTCCCTGATGTTCACGCCGTTTCGCGTCCTGGCCGCCTTGGACTCCTGGGGTGTAGCCCAATATTCCTGACTCCGGCGTTTTCCGGTCCATAGTCCTGGGGCGCGTGCGACGTACAGGGGCCGGGTGAACCGGCTGGCGGTGCGCATCCAGAGGCATTGGGCAGGGAGTGCGGGCCATGAAGCGGGACAGAGGCAGGACGGCGCATCGGCATCCGGACGCGGTGGCGTATCCGGGGGTCCTGCGGAAGGCGGGGCGGCGGTCCATCCGCCGGTGGTCCGGGAACGCGGCGGCGGGTTCACCTGGTACTGGCTGGAGGGCGGCGAGGTGCGCAGCCGGGAGGTCGCCGGGGACGGGACGCTGCCCTCCGCCGTCCCGGCGGACCTCGCGTCGGGCGCCCCCGACCTCGACGCCGTGGAGCGGGAGCTCCGGGACGCCTCCCTCGGCGGCGGCGCTGGGGCTGCTTCTGGAATGGCTCGACAGGACGCTGCCGAGGCCGGAATGCCGCAGGTGCGGCAGGCCGATGCACCGGCACCGGCCGACGGCGAGGTCGTTCCTCACCCGGCTGGGACGGGTGAAGGTGAAGCGGGCGTGTTTCCGCTGCCCGTCCTGCGGCAGGGGGTGCCTGCCGCTTGACCGGGCGCTGGGCCTGGAGGGAAGGTCCATCACGCCGGGGATGGCGAACGTCCTGGCCCGGACGGTGCCGCTGATGGGCTTCGCGGCGGCCAGCGGCCACATCGGGGACCTCGCCGGGGTGAAGGCCCCGGCGGGCCCGCTGCAGCGCTGGTCCATGGAACTCGGCGCGGAGGCCATGGAGTCCGGCCGGGAGGAGGTGGTCGATGGCAAGCCACTGGAATCACGTGTTTATCTGTCGGTCGACGGGACCGGGATCCCGATGCGCGCGGAGGAGGTGGAGGGCGTCGCCGGAAAGCGCGGGGACGTGAGCGCGGGAACCCGCGAGGCGAAGCTGGCGGTCGTGTACACCGCCAACGGGCGTGACCGGGAGACCGGCGCTGCCAGCAGGGACAGGGGCAGCGAGTCGTTCAGCTGCCTGATCGACAGCGGGGCGGCGCCGTCCGGAGGCCGGGAGCCCTCCGCGTTCGCCGCCCGCCCCGCCCGGGAGGCCCGGCACCGCGGCCTCCACGATGCCGGGGAACCCGTGGTCGTCTCCGACGGGGCCGAATGGATACGCGGCACGTGCGACGAACTGTTCGGGGGCGGGAATGTCACCTTCGTCCTGGATATGTGGCATGCGCTGGAACACCCCTCCGACGCCGGCAGGGCGATCCACCCGGAAGGGCCGGAGTGGGACCGGCGGTTCGCGGAGACCAGGGCGGACATCGAGGCTGGCCGGGCGGCGAAAGTGGTCCGGGAGCCCGGGCCGTTCAGCGGACGGACCGGGGGCGTTGAGGCCTGCTGCCGCTACTTCCGGAACAGCCCCGAAAGGATGCGGTACAATGAATGCCGCGACCAGGGCATCCAGATCGAGAGCGGCGGCGTGGATGCCTGCTGCCAGCAGTTCGGCCTCCGCCTGAAGCGCTCGGGCACCCGCTGGCCAGAGAGGGGCGCCAACGCCATGCTGGCGCTGAAATGCTGCGTCATGAACCACAGGCTGGCCGACCTGCTCGACTGGCGGGCGAATCAGGCCGTCGCGGCATGACAGGAATCCTGGGCTACACCCGGACTCCTGCTCCGACTTGAAGTTGGTGGCTTGGAAGGTATTGTATTTCAGTGGACTGCTCGGGAGGATAGCCGTGCAGGTATCCTCAGCTCACGCTAACGGGAAACGCGCTGTAGGCAGCGGAATCGGGCTGACTGTAACGACTGGATCCGCACTGAGAATCAATTTGGCGCTTCGCCCGATTCTGGCGATCCGGCCAAGGATTTCCTGTTTGTCCGGTCCTCAAATCGTCGTCTCGTAGGCATCGCTCGCTGCCGCTGCACGCGGAAAAAACGCGGCGATAAAGGAGCCCAGTCAAGCGGAAACGCTTTGATGCATGACCTCACTCCTTCTCTGGGCATGGCGCAGCGCGCCTTGCCGCGGCAACAAAACCACATGCGGAACGCTTTTCGCTCCAGCCGCTCATGCGACGTCCGTCTTCGGCAGTTCCACGGCTTCCTCGGCCGCATCGACGCTGCTTGCCAAGGCTCCGTTCATCGAAGGCATGCGCATGTAATCGCTGGCAAGAAAGAGGTTCTTGACACTCATATCCCGGCCACGCATCTCCGCAATCTCCTTCAGGATGCCAGGTGGACCGATGCACAGGGCTTCTGGCCAGCGATACACGCGGAAAAACAGACCGTCATCATCGCCAGGAAAGCTGCTTCCGGGAGGGAGGGGATGCCTTCGGACGTCCGCAAGCCTATCGCGCTTAATCTCGTCGTCATCAAGGTCGAACAGCTCCTCCCCGCGCCCGTGACCCACGAAGAGATCGAGAGTGCTCTTGCCCGGCGGTGCACACGCAGGCGGGTTGACGGACCAGTCCAGCATCAAGGGCGTCTCGTCTTCCGGGTAAAGCACGCCGTTCCATCCGTCGGGAAGCGGTCGATGGTCCAGACCGATCACCGTGCGGCAGCCATTAGAGTATTTCACCTTGCGGAGAACGTTCTGCATAGCTTTGGGAAGGTCCAGGATTATGCTTTCGGTCGTTGTAGTGGTTGTGGTGCAGATGACGGCGTCCGCGTCTATCAGTCCATCGTCAACGACCACGTCTGTTGCCCTACCGTATTGCATGATAACGTGCCGGATGGGCGTCGAGGTCCGTATCTCCGCCTCGCTGGCATCAGCAAGAGCGTGCGCAAGACAACCAATGCCATTCTCCGGGACATACAGCGCGGCGGCCTTCATCATGATCTGTGCCATTTACGTCATGGCATAAGCAGCGCCCATCTCGTCCAGTTCACCCATCGTCACTTCAAGGAAGCCACGAAAGGCCAGACGCATGTCCTGCGGCACTCCGATTCTTTCCATGAAATCGCTGACGCTCTCCTCCCCGTCGATCTCGGCGACCTTCGAATCGCTCGCAAAGCTGAAGGATTCAGGTCTTTTCCTGACCATTTTCAACATCTTCATGACCGCCCGGACGGCCAGCGGTGACAGCAGCCCCAGGCCCCATAGCGCCGGCAGGTTGCTGACCGCACCGCGAAGCGACCGTTCCGGCGAAGTCGTGAAGTATCGACCACCCTTGTGCCAGCCGAGCTTCATCATAGAGCGAACCAAGGGTATGCCTAACCCGAACTTCCAGAGCGCTGAGCACATAATGCCTTGAATCGGAATGACATGCAAAAATTCCGACGTGATTTTACTGGACAGGTTGTCAGGAAATCCGCAGACCGAGCAGGCGGAAGGCCTCCTTCTGTACCGGGGTGGGTTGTGACAGCATCTCGAACTGGGCCGAGGTTTCCGATTTCGGCGCCACCTGCATCCGGGTCAGGGTCGCCAGATGTTGCATGAGGCCCTGGAAATGGTGGACCGGCAATCGGTTGATGGTCATCCGGGTCGCCGCCCTGGTCTGCGCCGGGCGGGATGGTGTTGCCGGCGCGACGGCCGACTTTGACCGGGGTGGCCCTTCATCGTGGAACAGGATCGACTTCCAGGCGTCACGCAGATGCCATTCGACGTAATAGGCGAGGGTGCATAACAGGATATGGGCCCGCACCCGGTCGGCGAGGCGATGGTGAACGGGTCGGACTTTCATATCCACGGTTTTCAGGCTGCGAAAGGCTCGCTCCACCCGTGCCAGACTCTTGTACGACCGCACCGTTTCATCGGCGCTGATCGTGGTTTCTGGCAGGCTGGTGCGCACGATGTAAAACCCGTCGAGCGCCGCTTCGGCGGCGATACTCGCGGTATCGCGCTTCCAGGTAAATCGCGTGCTCCGCACCGTGACGATGAAGTGTTTCCGCATCCTGCGCTTGCCCAGTACCTGGTCGAGGCGCCGGGTGATCGCCAGCTTCCCCTTGAGGCGGTACTTTTCGCGCCGGGTGGCCGCGTCCACTGCGCGCAGGCCGGCCTCGGTGGCCTGCAACAGCGCCTCGCGGGTCCGGGCCCGTTCCGTGGCCAGCGCCGGGTTGCGGCAGACCATCAGCCGTTCGCCCGGATACAACTCCTCGCAGGTGATTTCCGCGAGGTCCCGCTCGTCGAACAGGGACGGCTGAAAGGCCTCGGCGGCGACCAGCTGGCGGATCGCCGTTGACCGCAGGGCGCTGATCCAGTCCAGACCGGCCGGTTCGATGTCCTCCCGGATCCGGGCCTCGGTCAGCATGCCGCGGTCGCCGACCACCACCACCCGGTCGAGGCCGAACCGGTCCCGCACCCGCTTGACTACGGTGGCGACGGTGGCCGGATCGCCGGTGTTGCCGTCGAACACCTCGACCGCAACCGGCCGCCCGTCGCGATCGCACAACAGCCCGAATTCCACCTGGAGCTTGCCGCTCCTGCCGTCCCGGGAATGGCCGTACCGGGCCAAAGCGCAGCGGCGGCCTTCCATCCACACCGACGTCAGGTCCCACAGGACCAGCGCGTTTTCCTCGAGGTGACGGGCGGCTAGCCGGCGCTCGATGTCCGGCTGCCGGGACAGCAGCCAGTCCATCGCGGCATACAGTTCGTGGGCGTCGGTATCGGCAATATCAAGTTCGTGCGCCAGGGTGTCGGTCGGGCTTGCCGAAGCCAGGCCCTGGGCGGTCGCCAGCTTGCTTCTCGGGTCCAGGATGCGGGCGGCGATCATCCCCACCACGAGGTCGCGCTGGCGCGACGGACGGGGATGGATCAAGGTATCGAGACCGAGCCGTTTCAGGGTGCCGAGGATGGTGGCGACATGGCCGTGCGGCAAGGCCTGTTCGATGGTGAACGCGTCCGACAGTTCGCGGGCCGACTGCCCCTTGAGGCAGGCCCGGATTTCGTCGACCAGGCCGGGTGGCAGCTTCGACAGGTTGGCCAGGGTCCGCTTGCGCGCCTTGCGCTGCTCCTTGTCCCAGTAGGACTCGCGCAGCAACACCGCCGGCGGCGAATTGCGGTTGGGGACGACTTCCACATACATGAACATCCATATACGGGGGGAAATCTATGATGTCAACAGGGGACCGGAAAAAACGTACCGGCAAAATACATGGACAGGAAATTTGGCCTGAAAATCCTCAAATCTCTCATAGTTCGTTGATCTGAAAGCGTATTTTAATGAGTTGCGCCCGAATCCCGCTGGAAGTTCGGCCTAACGCGTCGCAAAGGCGCAACGCGAGGTCATGGGACGCAGTCATGAAGTCCGCACCTTCATCCAGCAGGAAGCAGTCGACCCTGTCGCCGCCCAGCCCGCCTCCCACATGATCAGCGGCCTCTAGCACGATGGCCTTGATGCCATGCCTTTTGAGCGCTTATGCCGTGGACAGTCCGGCGGTCCCGGCCCCGATAATGACGATTCTCACAGTGTTCTTCTCCGCATTCGAAGAAGTTGACGTCATGAACGGCTCTTGTCAAAAGCCATCAGCAGGGCCGGCAGGAGAAGGAAGTCAGCCACCAACGCGAACACGACGGTCATGGCCACAAGGAGTCCGAACACCCAGCTCAGCTCGAAACCGGATGCCAGTAGCGCCAGGAAACCCGCGGAAAGCACCAGGGTCGTTGTCCACAGGGCTGGCCCGACCTCACGTATAGCGTGCCGAACCGCTGCCCTCTCGTCCAGGCCTTTCCGGCGAGCCTTGCGGTAGCTGCTCAGAAAGTGAATCGTGTCGTCCACGATGATTCCGAACGCTGTCGCCAGCACAACCGACGAAACGACCCCGATCTGGCCCACGAGGAAACCCCAGCATCCAAGTGTCATGAATGCGGGAAGAAAATTGGGCACGAAGCTGATCAGTCCGAGGCGAACGCTCCTCAGCGCACCGATCAGGATGAGGGAAATGAGGGCCATGGCAATGATCGTGCCTGACAGCATGCTATGGAGATTTCGCAGGGTCATGTACGCGACGATGGAACTCAGCCCCGACGCGTTCTGAAGGAACTCGGGCGAATTGGTGCGCAACCATGCCTGTGCGCGCTCGTCAATGATGCGCAAGTCCCGGGACGTCCCCTTGTCGATGATGACAACCATGCGCGTTGCGGACTTCAGGATGTCGATGCGGTCATTCAGGTCGCTCCCGAACGGCAGCGAGAGTTCGTAGAGCAGCAGGTACTGCGCCGCCAATTCACGGCTTTCCGGCAGCCTGTAGAACTCCGGATCGTCGCCGTTCATGTTCTGATTGAGGCGTTTCATGATGTCGGAGAAGGCCTGAACGTGGGCGACATCGGGTTGTTCGCGAAACCAGTTTGCGAACTCATCGACGCGGTGCAGGTAAGCGGGATCGGTTATTCCGCCCTCCTGCCCTGAATTGAGCGTGTATTCCAGCCTGTCCAGGCCGGTGAGGTTTTCGGCAATGAAATCGGAAGCGATGCGTATCTCGTAGCGCTCGTCGAAGTAGTGCCGGAAATTGTCGCCCAGTTCCAGTCTGGGAATCCCGGCGACCAGAATGGCTGCAATCAGACAGAACGCCGTTGAAACCGTCCAGGGCCGTTCAGTCACAAGATCGGCCAGCCATTCAAAGAACGGGTTCTGCCCGGACCGGACCTTCGGGGCCCGCAGCGGCAATATAGAGAGAAGGGCGGGAAGAAGCGTCATCGTGTAAACGAACGCGCATGCCACACCGAAGGCGACCGCGTTCCCCAGCACGTGGAATGGCGGCGCATCCGAGGCATTCAGGCTCAGGAACCCGACCGCAGTGGTGGCCGAGGTCAGGAAAACGGGCCAAGCGTTCACTGCCATCGCCTCGGTTATCGCGGCATCCTTGTCAAGGCCCCGGCGTATTCCCGACAAGGTGGTGGAGATGACATGGATGGAGTCCGCGACGGCGATCACTGTCACGATCACGGGAACGCCTGAACTGACAGGCGTCAGCACAAGGCCACTCCAGCCGGCAAGGCCCATTGCGGAAGCCACCGACAGCACCGGGATCAAGGATATGCAGACAGTGCTCCATATCGATCGGAGAACGATCAGGGTCAGAACCAGGATGATAAGCAAGGCAGCCGGGACCAGCACGGCCGAGTCGGCGGCCACCGCGTCACTCATCGCACGGTTCACCAGCATATTGCCGGTGGCATGAAAGGTCATGTCAGGGTAGCTCCCGCGAGCCCCTTCAATGAACGACGCAAGGTGGTCGGATATATCGATCGTCGCAGCATCTCCGCCCCCTTCAGGAGGAGCGAGCGTGATCGAGATTCCGGCGACCCGCCCGTCGGAAGATACTAGATTCCCTTTGATGTCACTGTCTCCGAGCGCGATCCGCTCGATTTCCGCAATCTCCGCTTCGGTCAGCGCCCCGGCGTTCTCAACCAGCCGTTCGACAATCAGGTCGTCCCCGTCCGCACGGCTGTAATTGTAGTTTGCGAGGGAATCGACCCGCAGGGAATGAGGAGTCTGCCAGGCAGCTTCGGTGAGTTCCTCCAAGGCTTCCAACACTTCACGGGAAAACACCGTGCCTTCCCGTGGTGCGACGGCGATCAGGACTGAATCCGACTGCGTGAACGTTTCCTGCAGCGTGTCGAATGCCACGAGTCGCGGGTCGTCGTCATTGAAGAGCGCACGGTGGTTGTTGTCGACCGTGAGCTGCGCAACTCCTGCGGCAAGGGCGGCCGTCAGCAGGGTCGCCAGTGCAACAGTCGCCCAGCGATAGCGAAGGATGCATGCCGTATAGCGTTTCAGCACCTCATCCTGCCCCTTTATCCGAACTGTCAAGCTGAATGTCCCTTGTGTCCGGCTTCGCGCAAGACCCCGAAATTGCACGGCATTCACACGCACGTATAGGGAAACCTCCCGTCATTCGGCCCGCCCGACACACGTCATCGTGTTTGCGCCCCTTGTCCCCGTCATCGACATTCCATCTCAACCTCGTATAAGCTGATCGAACCGCCCCGGACGTTCGGGGATTGCCCCGCTGACTGCCCGGCAAGACAGAAACGTTCGAAACCTGGCACTCATAGATGCGCGACAAGTTGCGGATTGATCAGTCAACTAGATAAGCCCCAAACTATCAAACAAGCGTAATTGAACCCGAAGCGGGATGTCAATGCGACCAGCGATTTGCTGTGTAAATTTCTTCCCGACAGAGCGCACGGGACCGTTGACCGAATCTTGACGGCTTCGGCCTGAGGGAGCGTCAGGCGGCTTCGGCGCTTCGGTCTGTCTGGGGGCTGCCCCGCCTGCTGCCCCGTCCCTTTCGCGCTTTCAGCCTCCTCCGCCGGTGTTTCCGGGCGCCGCCGCGTGGGCGGCCCGGCGTTCTCCGGTCGAGGGCATGCCCCACATGATGCGCGGCACCCTGTTCGCGACGGCGACGGTCACCCGCCTGTGGCCCCGGCGGACGGTCAGTGCCTCATGGCGACCCCTGAACCGGCGTCCTTCGCTGCGGGCGGCCGCCTGGGCGCATTCGATCATGGGCGCGCGAAGGGCCTGGTTGCCTTTGCGGACCCATCCCGGACGCCGTTTTCCGGCGCTCCCGTCGTTGCCGGGGGCGGGACCGGCCCATGCGGCGCAGTGCCCCGGCCCGGGGAAGACGGGGACATCGGGGCCGGGCCCGATGACGGTCGCCGACGCGGCGCGGCGGTCGATGCCGGGAATCGTCGTCGGAAGGCTGGCATCGCCCTGGCGGTCGGCCGGACCCTCCCCGATGACGGCGCCGTGTTCGGCCAGACGATGTCCGGCCTGGTCGAAGGGACGGATCCGATCGTGCGGCAGGAACCGGCCGGCCTCCGGAAGCCTGCGCCGCAGGGCGTCGTCGGGAGCCACGGGATGCCTGCGCACATGGCCCGGGGCGAGGCGGGGATCCCCGCCCGCTGGCCCCGGAAATGTCGGACAGGACGCCGCCGACGCGCAGGCCGGCGCCGTCGATGGTCCTGTGAACCCGGCAGCGCGACCGCCCGGCGACGGTCTTCCGGCGCGCCCGCGGGACCCGGCGCAGCCCGCGGAAGTCCTTCGGCGGCGCCATGCCCGGGCAGCGGAGGCCAAACCGACATTCCCGGGACAGCCATATGCCGTCAGCGACATCGGTCCTGCGGCCCCTGATCCGTCTGACATGCCGGCCCCGGCAGCGGCGGCGGCTCGGCCCCGGCGTCGGAAACCGCCTCCCGGCAGACACCGGTCCCTTCCATCGCGGCGGCCGTCACGCCGTGTCCGCGCAGCCAGTCCGAAAGGGTGCTGAACCCCTTCGTGAGGCGTTCCGGATCCGCGGCGGCGCGGGCGATGCGCACGGTCGCGGTGACCTGCGTTCCGTGAACATCCAGCCCGGCGGCGCGGGAATGGATGACATCGGGCCTGTCCTTCCCTGGCATGGAACCATCCCCTTTTTCGGGGATCATGCGTGGAAGCGGACAGGCCAGCGGACCCACAGCCCCCGGAGACGGGCGCTGTGGTGCATTCTGCCGTTCGTTCCCGGAAGGGTCCGGAAACAGGGCGGGGCCCGAAGCCGACGGCCCGGGACAGTTTGGAAACGGGATGGCAATGTCCACACAAAAAAAACGTCCTCCTGTCCGCCTCCACGCGACCACATGCATCATCGTGCGCATTCGGAAAGCGGGAACGAACCGGCGGGGAAAAGGAAAGCGGACGGCGGAAAGGACGGCCGCGGCAGCCCAAAAATCTACATGATCAGCGGAGCGATGCGGCCGACCCGATCATGAGCGTTTGGAAGGAACGGCAAACGTGCATTCCCCGCGCGGTGTTGGCTGTGGCCGACAGGCGGAAAACGAAGACGGATGATCGGAAAGGGCGTCTCGGGATTCGAATGTGGGCGATCCGGCGCCGAGACAGGTGGTGCCGAATGCTCCGGTGCCTACGTCTGGCCGAGCCCGGTATCAGCGGGCTCAACGACCAATTGGCCTGGGCTGGTGCCCGCTCCTTTCTTTAGCGACAAGCGTCTCGAACTGGTTTGAACGACCTTCGATGGTGTGGAGTAGGTCCCAGGCGTGCAAGTGCATCCAGATGGGCGGAGGTGCCATATCCGGAGTTGGTTTCCCAGCCATAACCCGGATGCACATCCGAAAGGCCAACCATGATCCTGTCGCGGCAATGCTTCGCAACGACCGAGGCGGCGGCAATTGACAGTGAAAGTCCATCTCCCTTGATCAACGCTTCAGCGGGCACCAACAGCCCTTTCGGGATCAGGTTGCCATCAACCAGCACGAAGTCGGGTGGCGGCGACAGCTGGTTGACAGCCCGAACCATCGCAAGCTGGGCAGCGCGCAGGATGTTCAATCCATCAATTTCCTCAACCGTCGCATGTGCGATTGATACCCTGGCACAGGTATGGATTTCGGCGCTGAATCGCGCCCGTTGACCAGCAGTAAGCCGTTTTGAGTCGTTCAGGCCGGCGGGAACCCGATCGGGATCAAGCTGGACTGCAGCCGCGGTCACTGGGCCTGCGAGTGGTCCACGCCCGACTTCATCGACGCCGCAGACTGAAGTGTAGCCTCGAACAAGGGCTGTCTGTTCGTGTGAGAAATCTGGGAGCAGGCGACACATAGGCGAATTGTAGGCGACCGAAGCGGCAATGCCAATTCCTAGGCAGATCGCCTTTGGAGGCTGGTCTACAATGCGGATTGCATGCCGAGACTGTGGCATGTCCGCGTCTGACCGCAGACGGACAGGGAGGTGCGATAAGGAGAGGAATTGAAGCGAACTGACGGACTTGGAGTAGTGAATCGCCGGAACGTCTCTTCCGTGCGGAACTGTGCTTCCCATGCGACTCAGCGAACCTCGACCCTTTGTTGCGCCGCCACCTCCAGACATTCTTCGGAGTAACCGATAGCGTGCAATTCATCCTCAACACGCTCAAGCCGGTAAAAGGTTCCGTTCGCCGGAACTTCGCCGGCGGCAATCGCGAAACCGGCAATGCAATCCCAACTGTGAGTTGTGGCGAAGACCTGAACGTTGCCTTCTTTCGCGGTGCGGAAGATCATGCGCCAAATATCCTGATGTATCGAGTGATGAATGCCGTTTTCTATTTCATTAATGATGAGGATCCCGTCGCGGCAGTTCGCAAGCGCGAGCGAAATGCCAAACAGTCGTTGCGCACCATGGCCTAGACGCTTCAGGGGGACCAGCTTCGCCATATGTTCCAGCTTCGCAACAACACGTCGTCCTCCTGCCCGATGCAATCTGGTGCGGTCGCCGATGACAGCAATTCGATCAAGCGCCATTCCGACGACAGGCCGCAATGCATCGACCACGATTTCCTCCGATGATGTCAGGGCCACCTCATTCCAGAGCCTTGAGATTTCGTTGTTGTCGAGCAGTTTTGTGCTCAAGGATTCAAGCCTGATTGGGTCTGGCCAACATTCAGGTCTGTGTGCCCCTTTCATCTTCGGTGGGTAATATCGTCGCTTTCGAGATTGCATGAAGTCGATAGGTTCCATTGGGATCGTACGTTCGTGCGCGCCAACCGACACGCGAAGCGGCTTCAGGTCATGTGCCTCGGTAAAGGGAGATGACCCTAAGTCATCTCCGACCATGTTCAGAGAAAGGTTGTGAGGTGTCGAACCGTCGGAAATCCGGATGGCCGATGGAAAATCCACTTCGACACCAGAATCATAGTCATGAAACAAGGACGAAAAATCAGGGAAGTCCATCGTATCCCCATCCTCGCCGTCGCTGGTGATGTACGCCCCGCGATTGCAGAGAAAATTGATGAGGTCCCGGTAATCACCTCTGGAGGCAAAAGCCCGGATGGCCTCGAGGACAGTGATCTTCCCAATGCCGTTTTTCCGGCAAGCAGCGTGACGCGGCCGAGGTAGGATCAAGGGCACGAATGCGCCGGAAACCCTGTACAGCGAGCGACGGGAGGTGCATTCGGGAAGTCATGGATTGCGGTGCAATTGATGGTCGATAGGTACCGCACTGTCAGACCGAAATCCAGCCTCGTATCCCGTTCGTCTTGAAGTGACGCCGGAACGCCTGTCCTGTCCCGGCGGATTCCCGGACCGGGAGGCGATGGTGCGGGAGGTCGGCGCCTGACAGGCGCACCGCAACCCGTCTGCGAAACCGGTCGACCGGCGCTTCGGGACCTAAGACGCCCGCATCAAGCTCCAGTTCTTCCACCCATCACAACAATAAAGCCAAGATACGAGTGGGAATTGCCAAAAATACTGAGGGACTCCCTTGGCGACCAGCTACGGCAGGGTCAGGGATTTCCTGGACCTCGACAAAGGAGATCCGGCGGTGCTCTTAGTCGGACGGGGTCCTCTTCTCGACAGTATCCTGCTCCCGTTCCGCCCCGAACTGCACCACAGCCTCTGATGTTGAAGTTCGGGGTGGAACGCGGGAGTGACATATGTGGCTGGAAAGGGTAGAGTCTTCTTGCAACAGGGGTTGTTTCAATGGAAATTTCTTGACATAAATTGAAATCAGGTGGCTGAAATGGCATGTCTGTATTCGATAACGCACAACCATACCCTCGGAGGATAAACCATGAGCGAGAGTGGAAAACAGAAACTCCATTCTCTACTTTTTGACGGAGATGATGGAAATACGAAGCTGGTGAACTTTAAAGTGTTCCCAGGCACGGGAGGGGGACTGTCCGCCAGTTCACTTGGTTCGGCAGCGGCTGATACCCTGCGGAATACCATGAATGCATGGCAAAATGGAGTGCCAAGTCGAGCACCTTCTACAGGGTTGAAGAAGCGCACTCTGATGGGTTCATAGCTAACAGATTACACAATATGTTGCTAAGTTTCGGTTTGTGCCGGACCTCTCTTCATTCCGGGGCACCAAATGTTGCGCGATCTCGTTGACCATTTCTCCCACGTTACGAAATTGCCCGTGGAAGTGGAAGAAATCGTCGACCGCATAAAGGCAACGAGTTCCCAGGATGAAATCTATTTGTTTGAGGACGACACGGATCCAACCAAGATTTGGGGTGCATTCCACCAATTCACATACCAAAGGACCGCATACGGTGAGCCAATCCTCGTTACCCATGTATCTTACTCAGCGAACGTCGCGCTTGAATGGCAGCGTGTAATAGCTGTCAAGGAACTGGTGCATATCTTCGACTCCAAACCCGCGAAGACAGATACAGACGATGAAGTCAACCAGCTCCTGGACAAACTGATGGGTCCGCTTTCTAACGAGGATTATGGCTTCGCCGACCTTCAGGCTGCTAAGGATAGGCTCGCCTTATACCAATCTCTTCCACTGCTACTGCCCCATGCCGCCCTTGCTGAAGCGCGACAGGCGGTCAGGAACGAAGAAAAGTCGCACAAAGACGTTGCGAATTGGGCCTGCATGCCCGTTGACCTTGTTGGTTTGATGCTTCGCGACGAATGGGACGACCTGAACAGTGCACTGGATGCGATCTAGTATGCCGTCCGTGTTGAAGTCACGCTGGGTTTCACAGACCGCAACTGAATTGTGCGCCTCACCAGCCGGTCTGTCATCGGAGGACCCGCCGAACGCAGCGGCAAACGGGTACGATCTTCGAGGCGGGTTCCACGATGGTCTGCATGGAAATCCATTCCCGCACGACCGATGACCGGAATTCTGTGTGACTTGAATTTGAGTGCTTCTGGGCCTGCTGTAACGACGTTGACCAGATTTCCCCTTCCTATCAAACATGAAAGGAAACCTCCGAATTACGGACTCACCACTCCAGCCTGAACTTGACGCCAGCCACTGCCGCAGAGCAAGGGGTGGAACTGCGCCTCAAGCGGATCATGTCAAAGATGAAAGAGGTCGGATCAATTGATGACGGAACGGTCCAACAGGCCACCGCTCACAAATCATGCTTTCGGCTCGCTAGCATTCGGTCTCCCCATCGTGCACGCTGGTTCAGGGCAGGCGGCAATGGGTGGGTTCGCAATCCCGGCCAGAGCGGTCGCATGAGGAGCGTCGACTTCGGATACCGCCGAACCATTCATCGGCTTTCTGTCGGAATTGTGCGAAACCGGCGGGTGCTGATGTGTGTACTGAGCTTCAGGAGGCATTTGCTCTGTGTAACGCCTGGCAATCGCGTTAACGACAGCAGATGCCCAGCAAACGCGTCGGCCCAAACGGTTGCCAATGCCTGCCGGAAATGCCGTTCCTGCCGTCGCATCACCGGAACTCGCCACGGTTGCAAACCGTTGGAATGCGAGGACCGTCGCCGCCGTCTTTCCGAATTGAATACGGCGGTCGGAAAGTGGGGATCCGAAAGCGGCGCACCCGTCACTGCAGGTCGTGCCATTGGATGGCTTGTGATTCGCGACAGCGACTTGAGAAAGGCGGTGCCATGACGCCTTCGCAGCATACTCCCAAAGAGATTGGGATCGGCATTGTCGGCGGAGGCTATATGGGCAAGGCTCATTCGGTGGCAATGGCCGCTGTCGGTTCTGTTTTCGGGACCACGCTTCGTCCGCGGCTGGAGATGATTGCCGCAACCACTCCCGAACGGGCCGAGCGCTATCGCGCCGCCTACGGATTCGCACGGGCGGCAGCCGACTGGCGGGAACTTGTATCGGACCCGAGGGTCGAGGCAGTGGTGATAGCTTCGCCTCAAGCCACGCATCGCGAGATTGCAGTTTCAGCCTTCGAAAGAGGTCTTCCGGTAATGTGCGAAAAGCCCATGGGCGCATCGTTGGAGGATGCCCGCGTCATGGTGGAGTCGGCGGAGGCGGCGGGATGCCCGAACATGGTCGCCTACAACTACATCCGCACGCCGGCGTCACAGTATGCCCGTCGCTTGGTCAACAACGGCACCCTGGGGCGGATTACATGGTTCCGAGGTGAGCACACCGAGGATTTCCATAACGACACAGATGTTGCAGCGTGGCGATATGAGGGTCGTGCCAATGGCTGCATCGGCGACCTCGCTCCCCACATCCTTAATGCTGCTCTGGCGCTGATGGGTCCGATTTCATCGCTTTCGGCACGGATTGAGACCGTGCATCGGGAACGCGGAGGCCTGAAAGTCACGAATGACGACCAGGTTCAGATGATGGTGCGGTTCGCAGGTGGCGCGATGGGCCATCTTTTTGGCAGCCGTGTCGCGACCGGCCGCAAGATGGGCTATGCCTATGAGATCGTCGGCACGGCCGGATCGATCCGGTTCGATCAGGAGGACCAGAACGCGCTCTGGTATTATGACGCCTCGGATCCGCCAGAGCGTCGCGGATTCAGGAAGATCCTGACAGGTCCAGCACATCCCGATTACCTTCCGTTCTGCAAAGGGCCGGGTCACGGAACTGGATATCAGGATCAAATCATCATTGAGGCAAAGGACTTCCTGAGTGCGATCGAGACCGGAGAGTCGGTCTGGCCGACGTTTCGGGATGGGCTTGAGGTTCGCCGGATTGTTGACGCCGCCTTTGCCTCGCATGAGTCCGGATCCTGGATATTTCTTGATGACATCTGACAGGCTGGGCCCATGACAATCAAGATTGGAAACGCACCCTGTTCATGGGGAGTTGAGTTCGCAGACGATTCGCGCAACCCGCCCTGGCGTCAGGTCCTGAAGGAATGTCGACAGGCAGGTTTCACCGGAATTGAATTGGGTCCGGTCGGCTATATGCCAGAGGATCCGGCTGAACTGGGAGACGCATTGGCTGAACACGAACTGACCCTGATTGGGGGTGTTGTCTTTCGTGCATTCCATGATCCCGCGAAATGGGATGACCTGCTGGATGGATCACTACGCACTTGCAGGGCGCTAGCCGCGCACGGTGCGGAGCACCTGGTCCTGATCGACGCCATCTCGCCTCGGCGCGCACCTACGGCCGGACGCTTTGACGAAGCCGAACGGATGGACCAAGCTGAATGGACCGCATTTGTGGAAAGCTTCCGGACCATCGCCCGAATGGGAAGCGAGGAATATGGGCTGATCGTGGGCATTCACGCCCATGCAGCGGGCTTTATGGATTTCGAGCCTGAGCTTGAGCGGCTATTGGAGGAGATCGACGATTCGCTTCTCAAGATTTGCTTCGACACGGGCCACCACAGCTACGCTGGATATGACCCTCTTGCCTTCATGCGGCGACACATTAGCCGAATCAGTTACATGCACCTCAAGGACATCGATCCAGCGGTAAAGGCGGATGCTGTTGCCAACCAAACTGGATTCTATGATGCCTGCGCACAGGGTATATTCTGCAGACTTGGACTGGGAGACGTGGATTTTCCGGCTGTGCGTGATCTCCTGCTGGACAACGGATTTGAAGGCTGGTGCACGGTTGAGCAGGACTGCGACCCTCACGGGAGAACCTCTCCGCTCCATGATAGCGTACACAACGGCTCCTATCTGAAATCGATAGGATTCTGAAGAGGCTGGCATGAAGAAGCTCAATTGGGGTCTGATTGGTGGCGGCAAGGGTAGCCAGATTGGCCCGGCTCACCGAATGGGAGCGCAGGTGGACGGCAATTTCGCATTCGTCGCCAGCGCACTTGATCACAGGCCGGATGAGGGTCGTTCATTCGCGATCGAACTTGGAGTGCCAGAGGAGCGCGCTTACGAAACCTGGCAGGACATGCTGGATGGCGAGAAACGCCGTGCGGACGGCGTCGACCTGGTCACGGTGGCAACTCCGAATTCCACCCATTTCGAGATCACCAAAGCCTTCCTGGATGCTGGATTTCACGTGCTCTGCGAAAAGCCGATGACGATGACGGTAGAGGAAGGTGAGGAAATCGTACGGGTCGCGGCACGGAGTGGCCGGATCTGCGCAGTGAATTACTGCTATTCCGCATACCCAATGGTTCGGGAGATGCGGGCAATGGTACGGCGCGGAGATCTCGGTGCCATCCGGCTTGTTGTCACGAACTTCAGCCATGGCCACCACGCGGATGCCGGAGAAGCCGACAATCCAAGGGTTCGTTGGCGATACGATCCCAAGCTGGCCGGGGTGTCCGGACAAATGGCGGACTGCGGCATTCACGCGTTACATCTGGCGAGTTTCATCACAGGAGACGAAGTGAAGGCGCTTTCAGCGGATTTCGCGTCCTGTATCCCAAGCCGTGTTCTCGAGGATGAGGCAATGGTGTGCTACCGCACGGAGAACGGTGTGGTGGGTCGACTTTGGACTTCGGCTGTTGCGATTGGACGGCAGCATGGGTTGGACATTCAAATATTCGGTGAGAAAGGCGGCCTTCGGTGGGCTTCCGAGCAACCCAATCAAGTGATGTGGACGCCGGTTAGGGGTCGGACCCAGGTCATGGAGAAGGGCGAATCGGGGCTTTCCAGTGAGGCGGCGAGGCTGAGCCGTGTCGCTATCGCACATCCTGAAGGATTTCCTTTGGCTGTCGCCAACATCTATCTGGATCTCGCGGCCGCGATCCATGGCCAGAACCGGGACGGGCTGCCGACCGCAATGGATGGTCTTAGGTCCATGGCAGCGGTGCATGCCTCCGTCGCATCTGCTGAGAGGCACGGTGTCTGGATGGATGCGCGGCCGACAATGCTTCGGGCAGTTGTGGAAAAATCGCGGCCTGCACGGTGAAACTTCGCGGAATCGCCCGGATCAGCCACGATCTCCGTGGTCCCTGCATGGCTGTGAGCATGGCAAGGTGTCGGTTACCGCCGATTCACCCTGTCGATCATCCTCTCCGGGCCTCCCATCAGTCGTCATACCCAAACCGGATACCTTGTTGGTGCCCCGCGCTTGTCGGGAACCGTTCTGGAATGGGAATGTCATCGCCAAAGGATCCCAGGGTATTGTTCAGCAGGTGCAGGGTAGTCTGGTCAAGGTGGAGAAAACGGCCTGTCGTCACACTTGCCGCCGCCGATGTCCGCAGCAGTCCCCTCGAATGTCAGGAGAGAGGGCGGATGGACATCCCATACCCAAAAAAAGTCAGGACGACCCGTCTCCCATCTCGCCATCGTTCCCGTCATGCGGACCGTCATGGGCGTTCTCCATCCCCGCATTCGCCTCGGGCTCCGGGATGGCCTCGACGCCAAGCGTCCGGGCCATGTCCAGGATATCCACGCACTCGAAGCCGCTGTTCGCGTAACGCTCGCGTACATTAGGTGTGAAGACCGGTGAGACCAGCAGACGGCGATGCGGAAGGATACCCATCTGTCGGCCCTGTTCGCTGTCTCCGATGCTGGCCATGAAGGCATTGAACTGCCGATCCAGCTTCCCTAGATCATGTTTTTCCGGATTGCGTCTGCAGCCCGCGAGGATTAGGTCGCGGTCACCGGAATTCTCACGCTCGGCAACGACGTCAATGTCAGCCAGACCGGGCATCCAGACACCGCTGTCGCTCCAGACAACGCCCTCCATTCCCTTCAGCCAGGCCGCGGCCATCCGCTCCAGCGCCTGTCCTTCAAGAGTCGCCAGCCGGGAGACGTCCAGGATACCGGCTTCCCTGCCCATCGCACCCTGACCGAGAATCCGCATCTGGAACAGGGCCGGGTTGTCGCAGACACGGAGGCGCGGTACGCCACCAGTGAATGGCGCCGATTTTCCGATCAACTGGAGATACCGCTGGAGAGCCTTCAACGCCATGTATGCGTCCTGTTCGGAGAGGCCCAGTTCGCCCCTGATCTCCGCTTCGGTGAATCCGCCGCCCCGGCTGGCGATGAGATTGAACACCGCCCTGTTTTGCGGCGATAGTTCGATGAAGGCAGCATCATCCCAATGGTCCTCGGGATTCTCATCGAGGGACCGCCTGCGACCTTCGATGAACGTGCGCCGCCAGGCGCCTGCGTCGTCCCAGGTATCTATGTCGCGGCCCGCAGGATCCTCGAGCGCGAACTGTTCCCACTGGCCGGGCATGCCGCCGAAGGCTGTGTACATCGTGAGCATCCTGGACGGATGCCGCAGGAATCCCTGTGCCGCGGCCATCTCCAGGACTGTCTTCAGGCCCCACTGGCCCAAGGCGATCGTCTTCCGGAACCGGCCGTACAGGGGCTGGTCGTCGCGCAGCATCTCGTACATCCGCTGTTGGTGCGAGCCGGTGACGATCAGTTTGCCACGGGGGGCTGTGTTGCGCAGGTCGGTCCTGTAACGGTCGATCACCGACCTGACTGTATCCGCGAGGCCGAGTTCCCGCGCATGGTGAAACTCGTCAAGAACCACGATGGCGCCGCTGTCGATCAGCGAGGTCAGCAGCTTCCTGAACCGGATGAAGTCGGGAAGGTCACCAATCGGGTCCTTTCCATACGAAAAGCCGACCGTGGCGGCGGCGTCAGATAGATCCTCGAACGCATCGCCAGCCTTCTTCAGTCGCGGATCAGGTAATTCGATACGAACCGGCTGTCGCCCGGATGTGCGTTCCGAAAGGACGTGGTCGATGAATGTGCTCTTGCCAACCCGCCGCCGGCCCGAGACGCGGATGGCCCGGAATCCGCTGGTGTCCAGAAGCCGGTGCAGTTCGGAGACTTCCGCCTCGCGCCCACGGAACGGCCATTCAGGGCCGGTCATGGTCGCCATCCATCCCCGCGTCCCGGTACCGAGCGCTTTTCCCGTTCCATCCGTCCTTCACAATGGTGGTGTCCGCCTTCTCCACTCCTGCAGCTGGCGTTTCGAGTCTGCCACGCCCGGCCCGGATACACAACCTGCCACGGCAACGGGCGGTGTCCATAAGTGGCTGGCCCGTGAGTCCGTCGCGGACCGGAAAGCCCCGAAGAGCGCCCAGGTGGAGGCGGGATGGATGGATGCATGGATCCGGATCACGCCTGTTTTTGGCTGTAGCCCATGCGTGCAGCGTTGGCATTGAGCTGGAGCCACCGATTTCGCGAAGACCGGGCACGCGCTCGACGAACTGAGCGTCACGTCTTCCGCGACTCCCGCTCCTTCGACTGTCGTCTTCACTCGGGGAATTGATTCTTCGCCAGGAATCATTGAAATCTGATGGGATCAAATGATGGAATCCAGTCAGGTGTAAGGAAAGACATGGCAGGACGACCGACCATGCAGGACATCGCGAACGAAGCCGGCGTCAGCGTAGCCACAGTGGATCGGGTGCTCAACGGGCGGCTCAAGGTCCGCGAGGAAACGGCGAGAAGGGTCTGCGAGGCCGCGCATCGCATAGGGTACCACGCCACTAACCTGATCGAGCAAAGGCTGCGCGCAGGGCTTCCCGAACTGCGAATCGGCTATGTGCTGCAGAAGGAACGACAGGCATTCTACAGGACTCTGGCTGAGGAGGCCGGGCAGGCGGCGCTCTCCGAGCCTGGCATCCGCGGGCGTGTGGTGATCGATTTCGCAACGTCCCAGTCCCCGTCGGAGGTCGCCAGCCTGCTTCTGGGGATGAAGGGGAGGGTGGACGCCGTCGCGGCGACGGCGGTCAACCATCATCGGATTGCCGAGGCTGTTCTGGAACTGAAGGACCATGGAGTGCCCGTCATCGCCCTGTTCAACGACTTCGCCCAGGGTGAACGATTGAGCTACATTGGCCTGAACAACCTGAAGGTCGGACGGATCGCGGCGTGGATGCTGGCAACGGCAGCCCGGCGGCCGGGCAAAATCGCCATTTTCGTCGGCGGTCACCGTTGGCACGGACATGAACTTCGCGAAACCGGGTTCCGCAGCTTCTTTCGCGAGTCCAAACCGCAGTTCAGGATACTCGACACACTCGTGAATCTGGAAACCCGCCAACTGACCTACGAAGCGACACTCGATCTGCTCGCCCGTCATCCCGATGTGGCTGGGCTCTATCTGGCAGGCGGCGGAATGGAAGGTGCGATCCAGGCGCTCCGCGAGGTTCGGCAACCCGGCCATGTGGCGCTTGTCGTCAATGAACTCACGCCGGAGTCGCGAAGCGCACTCCGTGATGGATACCTGACCATGGTCATCGCAACACCACTGCGGCGGATATGTTCAGGCCTGACCGGAATACTGAAGACAACCATTCTGGGAAATGGCGGAAACGCACCTAGCCAACTCTTCCTTGATCCGGTCATCCATGTGCCGGAATCCGTCTGAACTGATGAAAACCCATCATTTGAATGACAGCGAATCTCGCAGCCATGACACGTTTTTTGGAATTGGTCATTGACGGGTCGTGGCCCCTTCCTCCAATCTTGTTCCTTCAGGTGCCATCCGGAACGGGCCTTTTGGTCTCGGAGTTCGGGCCGCGCACTGGGGAATGATGGTGTTGGGAGCATGCTGCCGCGAGCGCTGAACCATATGACAGTGCCCGGATTGCGTTGGGACGCTTTGATCGCGCTTGCCCGATCGCTCGATTGTGTTGGGGTCGAGTTTCGCAACGACTTGCCCGAACCGATCTCTGGAATGGAAGATCCCGCCTTGGTCAGGATCATGGCGCGGAATGCTGGCGTGAGAGTCCTCGCCTTGGCTGAGGTAAAGGCGTTCAATGACTGGTCTGACCGAAAGCGGGCGGAAGCCGGGGAGTTGATCCGAATCGCCGTAGATTGCGGTGCCGAGGCAGTGGTCCTGATCCCCAGATGCGACGGATTTGGCTGTGGCAACGGCGAGCGCCAGGCAAACCTGCGGGTGGCGTTGCGCGAACTTGCGCCTATGCTTGCGGAGCATCAGCTGGTTGGATTGGTGGAACCGCTGGGTTTTGAGCTATCCTCGCTGCGTCAGAAATCCGAGGCTGTCGACGCAATCGAGGCGCTCGGATTGGCAGAGCGGTTTCAATTGGTTCATGACACTTTCCACCATGCGCTGGCAGGCGGCGGACCCGTGTTTGCCAGACATACGGGAATCGTGCATATCTCGGGCGTGACGGATTCGAAACTGGCCCTGCGTGAAATGCGGGACCGGCATCGGTTGCTGGCCGATGCGCGGGACCGGCTCGGAAGTGCGGCCCAGTTAAGGGAACTCACAGACGCGGGATATACCGGTGCGGTCTCGATCGAGGCCTTCGCTCCGTCCGTCCACGCATTTCACCACCCAGCCAAGGAACTGGCTCGGTCATTTGAATTCATCTACTCGAATTTGGCCGACAGGGCCGCATGACATATAAGGTAGATGGAAGACCGCCCGGAAACGGGCTTCCGGCGATTCAGAGGAACGGCGTGCCGGACGCCGACAATCAAGGGAGTATCGAAATGAAGAGGATTCTCATTGGCGCGGGGTTGGTCGCCCTGATGGGCACGGGTGCGGTTGCTCAGACCATTGGCGCCACAATCGCGCGCTTCGACGACAACTGGCTTACGGTCATGCGCAACGGCATGGTCGAACATGCCGCATCGCTTGATGGCGTTGACCTTCAGGTCGAGGACGCCACCGATGACGTCGCCAAACAGCTCGATCAGGTTACCAACTTCGTTGCTGCGGGCGTTGATGCGATCATCGTGAACATTGTTGACACCTCCGCTGGCGCCGCCATGACGGCGGCGGCTGGCAACGTTCCGCTGGTCTTCGTGAACCGCGAGCCGGATAACGTCGACAGCCTGCCCCCGACGCAGGCGTTTGTGGCGTCGAATGAGATCGAATCAGGTACACTTGCCGCGTTCGAAGGATGCAAACTACTGCGCGCCGCAGGAAAGGCCGGTGGCGCGACGGGCTATCTGCTCATGGGTCAGCTTTCCAACCAGGCCGCTGTCCAGCGGACGAAGGATGTCGACGACATCATTGGAATCGATATGTGCAGCTTCATTTCCCTTATCGACAGGCAGACGGCGAACTGGGATCGTGAGGAAGCGCAGAACCTGATGACAAACTGGCTCTCGGCCGGTGAGGAGTTCGACATCGTCTTCGCAAACAACGACGAAATGGCCATTGGCGCGATTCAGGCGATGAAGGCCGCCGGCATTGACATGGCCGATGTCGTCGTGACCGGCGTCGACGCGTCCCAGGACGCCCTTCTGGCGATGCAGGCAGGCGATCTGGATGTGACCGTGTTCCAGGATGCCATTGGGCAGGGCGCAGGTTCGGTCGATACTGCGATCGCACTGGCAAACGGTGAGGAGGTCGATCAAAAGGTCTACATTCCATTCCAGCTGGTGGTGCCATCCAACATCGATCAGTTCCTCGCGAAGAACTGAGCGGAATGGGCGGGGCGGCGCCGGGTGCGCCGCCCGCCACAAAATCCAAGCCTTCCATACTTGGATAGGGACGAACCATTGGAGGTGCCGGACCCATGGCTGAAGTGAAACATGGAACAGGAGGCCTGGCTGTTGACAGGAGCAAGAGAGCCTGGCCAAACGAAGTGAACATTTTCATCGCGCTGGTCCTGATCATTGTCATATTCGAGGCGTTGGGACAGCTGCTTCCATATATGAAGGACCAAAGCCTTCTGTTCGACACAAAGGGCCGGTTTGATTCCATCTTCAACGAGGCCCGGCTGAAGATCATCATCCTGCAGGTCTCGATCATAGGAATAATCGCGATCGGCGTGACCCAGGTGATCATCTCAGGCGGGATAGATCTCAGTTCGGGCTCGATCGTTGGCGCGACTGCGATGATCGCCATGAGCTTCGGGCAGACGGAACTGGTGAACGGAAACCCCAACCCAAAGGCGATATTCGGACTTTGGGCGATGGACCTTCCCGTTGTTGTTCCCGTACTGGTGGGCCTGGGTTGCGGGCTTGTGGCAGGGGGAATCAACGGATTCCTGATAGCCTATACCCGGATTCCGCCATTTATCGCCACACTCGGCATGATGGTATCTGCCCGCGGCGTCGCAAAGTGGTGGTCGCACGGAAATCCAATCAGCTTTCCGACCGACCAATACGCGTGGATCGGAAGTGGCATGATGCCGGTGGTCTGGTTTGTGTTGCTGGCGGTACTGTTTCATCTGATCCTGAGATTTACCGTTTACGGCAAGCACACATATGCCATTGGTTCGAACGAGGACGCCGCCCGGATGAGCGGCATCGCCGTGGCCCGCCACAAAGTGCTGGTCTACACCATTGCCGGTATGCTGGCGTCCTTTGCGGCTATCGTGCTGAGTTCCAAGAACCTCACCGCGCAGTCGGGTATGGGGCTGGTCTATGAGCTTGACGCGATCGCCATGGCCGTCATTGGCGGAGTTTCCCTGTCCGGCGGGCGCGGCTCGATCATCGGAACCGTACTGGGAGCGCTGATCTTTGGTGTCATCATTTCCGGATTCACCTACCTGCGCCTCGACGCCTTCTATCAGGAAATGGTCAAGGGTGGAATAATCGTCGCGGCCGTGGTGCTCGACCAATGGCGCCAACGGCGCGCCGCCATGAAATCGTGACCGGGGAGGACTCGAAATGAGCGAAGATATCGTCCTCAAGACCGAGGACCTGACCAAGCACTACGGCGGCGTACACGCCTTGGAGGGCGCAAGTTTCGAACTCCGGAAGGGCGAACATGTCGCCATCATGGGTGACAACGGCGCAGGCAAGTCCACCTTCGTCCGCCAGATAACCGGCGTGGAGCAACGCACCCGCGGACGGATATGGCTCTATGGTGAAGAAGTGAGTTTCGCCGGACCCCTCGACGCGCGCGAGGCAGGAATCGAAACGGTGTTCCAGACGCTGGCGTTGGCCGATGACCTGGATGTGCCTGACAACCTGTTCCTCGGAAGGGAGCTGACGCGCTGGAATTTCCTCGGCCCGTTCCGCGTGCTGAGCTATCGTGCGATGCGGGATGCGACGCTGGCCGGGCTGGAGAAGACCGCGGTGAAAATTCCAGACATCCGTAACACCATCCGCAACATGTCGGGTGGACAGCGGCAGTGCGTCGCGATCGCACGGACAGCCACTTTCCATTCACGTCTGACGATCATGGACGAGCCAACGGCCGCCCTTGGCGTGCAGGAGACCGAACAGGTGGAGAATATCATCAAGACCCTGAAAGATCAGGGGGAGCCGTTGATTCTGATCAGCCACAACATGCGTCAGGTGTTCGATCTGGTGGACCGAATAGTGGTGTTCCGCCGAGGCCGAATCTGCGCCAACCTCGTCAAGCAGGAGACGGATGGACAGGATGTCGTCGCCTACATCACGGGTGCCAAGACGCAACCCGAATATGCGGAGGCGGCTTGATTGGGTGCGCATGAGAACACGGGCGCGTTGGTGACCGGAGGCTCCCAGGGTCTTGGTTTGGCCATCGCACGTGAGTTGATCGCTCAGGGCTGCGGTCGCCTTGTCATAACCTCGCGCAACGAGGAGAAAGGCGCCATGGCAGTCGCGGAGCTGTCCGCCCTCGGAGCGGATGTCCATACGCTGCCTGTTGAGATGGGGGATATCGACCGGGTTCGGGAAATGGTCCCTCAAGCGGTCGAACGTGTCGGACCCGTGACCGCGCTTGTGAATTGTGCCGCCAATACCGACCGGGGCTCGATCCTCGACACCACGCCCGATCAGTGGGACGCGATCATGGAACCGAATGCCAAGGGACCGTTCTTTGCGTTGCAGGCGTTTGCCAGGCACTGCATTGAATCCGGCCACGGTGGATCCTGCGTGAATATACTGAGCATCGTGATTTACGGAGGACTTCCATTTCTTGCACCCTACGTGGCGTCCAAAGCCGCGCTCGCGGGAATCACCAGGAACGCCGCCGGAACCCTGGCGAAACACCGGATAAGGGTGAATGGCATCAACGTCGGCTGGATGGATACGCCCGGGGAGGACGCCGTCCAGCAGAAATGGCACGACCGCAGACCTGGATGGCTTGAGAACGCGGAGGCCAACATGCCGTTCGGAATGCTCGTGAAACCTGACCATGTGGCTAAACAGGCTGCATTCCTGCTTGGCCCGGAGTCCGGCGTCGTGACCGGATCGTTGATTGATTTCGACCAGCAGGTGGTTGGTATCTATCCCGATACGAACGAGAGTTGAGGGAGGGTGCGATGCGGTTTGCCGTTCTGGGAGCCGGCCGGATCGGTCAGGTACATGCGCGTGCGATCGCATCGGTCGAGGGGGCCGAACTGGCTGCGGTTTCCGACCCAATCGCGCAGGCTGCGGAAACCCTCAAGGATCGCTTTGGCTGTGAAGTGCGGACGGTGGACGAGGTCGAGGAGTCGTCCGGTATAGACGCCGTGGTCATCTGTTCGCCCACTGACACGCATGCCGATCTGATCGAGCGGTTTGCCCGGGCAGGGAAAGCGGTGTTCTGCGAAAAGCCTGTGGACCTGAACGTCCAGCGTGTCAGGGCGTGCCTCGATGTGGTCGAACGCTGCGGCACTCCCCTGATGGTGGGCTTCCAGCGGCGATTCGACCCCGATTTCAGGGCGCTGAAGGAAGCGATTGATGAAGGTCGGGTCGGCGATGTCGAAATGGTGACACTCACGAGCCGTGATCCCGGGCCTCCGCCCTACACATATATCGAGCGCTCGGGCGGAATATTCCGCGACATGACGATCCATGACCTTGACTTGGCGCGGTGGCTGCTTGGGGAGGAGATCGAAAACGTCTTCGCGGCCGCTTCGGTGCTGGTTGACCCGAGAATCGGCGAACTGGGAGATTACGACAGCGTGAACATCGTTCTGATCACCGCGTCGGGAAAGCAATGCGCCATCACAAATTCAAGACGCGCCACCTATGGCTACGACCAGAGGATCGAAGTGCACGGTTCAAGCGGAACGGCAAGTGCCCGGAATCATCATGAAGCAGGAATTGAGATCGCCGACACCTGGGGTTTTTCGCGGCCGCCGCTGCTCAATTTCTTCATGTCCCGCTACGCAGCCGCATATGCGGCCGAGATTGAAGCGTTTGTGGCCTCTGTCCGGTCTGGTGCGCCTCCTCCTGTGACTGGACTCGACGGATTACGGGCACTGCTGCTTGCCGAGGCCGCTGCGCGGTCAGTTCGCGAAGGTCGAATGGTTGGGGTCGCGGAAGTATCACCCTGATGGAAAAAAATCTCGACCTAATCACGATCGGGCGCTCATCGGTCGACCTGTATGGCGCACAGGTTGGCGGGCGACTTGAGGATATGGGGTCGTTTGAGAAGTACATCGGCGGGTCGCCCACCAACATGGCCGCGGGTACGGCCCGCCTCGGTCTCAGATCAGCGCTCATCACCAGGGTCGGCGACGAGCATATGGGGCGATTTATCCGTGAGGAACTGGAGCGCGAGGGTGTCGACACCACCTGCGTGATCACCGATTCCGAACGACTTACGGCGCTCGTATTGCTGGGCATCCGGGATTCCGAAAGGTTCCCGCTGATCTTCTATCGCACTGATTGCGCGGACATGGCGCTCCGTGAAGAGGATATCGATCCGGAGTTCATCGCCCGGGCGCACTGCGTTACCGTGACCGGAACGCACCTTTCACATCCGCGCACGGAAGGGGCCGTGATCAAAGCGCTGGAAATCGCGCGCACGACCGGAGCGCGGACAGCACTTGATATCGACTACAGGCCCAATCTCTGGGGCCTGTCGGGACATGGCGACGGAGAGAACCGGTATATCGAAAGTGCGCTGGTGACGGAAAGGCTCCAGTCAACGCTACATATGTTTGACCTGGTTGTGGGTACTGAGGAGGAATTTCACATTGCCGGGGGATCCAGGGACACGATCGCGGCATTGCGCACGGTGCGTGACGCAACTGCAGCCACGCTGGTCTGCAAGCGCGGACCGATGGGTGCGGCGGCGTTCACCGGCGCAATTCCGGATTCTTTGGACGAGGGTGAATCCGGCCCGGGCTTTCAGATTGAAGTGTTCAATGTCCTGGGTGCCGGCGACGGATTTATGTCCGGACTGCTGAAAGGCTGGCTGACCGGCCGGGATTGGAGGACGGCACTGACCTATGCAAACGCCTGCGGTGCGCTCGCCGTCAGTCGGCACGGCTGCACGCCCTCCTATCCAAGCTGGGAGGAACTGCAGTTCTTTCTACGCAGAGGCGTCAAGGTCAGGGAACTGCGGAAGGACACTGAACTGGAGCATGTTCACTGGGCGACGAACCGTGGTCGGAACTGGCCAATCCTCAGGATTTTCGCCTTCGATCATCAGAATGGGTTCGAGGAACTGAAACGGATCGATCCCGAGCGGATTGGCAGGTTCAGGAACATGTGCCTTGAGGCAGTGCTGGCGGTTGCGGGTGGACGGCATGGATACGGTATCTTCTGTGATGGGCGACTGGGACGCGACGCGCTCCACCGTGCGACGGGGACCGGTCTCTGGATCGGTCGATCAACGGCGGAGTTACGGGCGGATGTCCCCGGGCTCCGGGAAACCGGCGCTGAAGTTGACTGTGGCCTGCTGAACGAATGGCCTTTGGAACACGTCGTCAGATTCCGCTGGCCTCTGGAAATCAAGGACGATGCTGTCATCTGGGGTATGCGGGGGCGGCAGCTCGAAAGGGTCTTTGCCGCCGCTCGGCGCAACCGTCTTGAATTCATGCTCGAACTGGACGGTTCCACGGGCGAAGCCATGAACGCCAGGAACATGGTTCAGGCGGTGCAGCTGTGCCACGAGGCTGGCATTCGCCCGGACTGGTGGTTGCTGAAACCGCTTGTGAACGGGATGTCCTGGTCGACCGTCTGCGATAGGATTGGACGAAATGACCCATATGTGCGCGGAATCCTGGTATCGGGAGACGGAGTGCCATCGGACAATCCGATTGAGGAAATCGCGGAGTCCGCAGGACACGGTTTGGTGAAGGGTTTTGTGATGGGCAGGCATATCTTCAGCAACACCATTCCTGCATGGATGAGAGGCGATCTGGACGACGGGGACGCCATCTCCGAGATGGTCAAGACCTTTGGAAGCCTCTGCCGCCAATGGGATAGGGTCGGCAATCTGTCACATGGGAGGGCCGCATGACCGATCAGCAACGCCGCGGATCAATTCTGACTCAAGGACATCCCGCATGAGTTCGAGCCGACTGACCGCCGCCCAGGCCATGGTTCGGTATATCGTGAACCAATTGAACGAAGACGGTGAAAGGTTCATTGCCGGTTGCTGGGCTATCTTTGGACACGGGAACGTGGCCGCGCTGGGTGAGGCTCTGCATGGCGCAGGCGGACGGTTGCCGACATACCGTGGTCACAACGAGCAGGCGATGGCCCATGCCGCGATTGCCTATTCCAAGCAGCTCAGGCGGACGCGTGCGATGATGGTGACCTCCTCGATCGGGCCTGGCGCGACCAATATGGTCACTGCCGCCGCGACCGCGCATGTGAATCGAATTCCGCTGCTTCTGGTGCCGGGGGATGTCTTTGCCACGCGCGGACCGGATCCAGTCCTGCAGCAGATTGAGGAATTTGGCGATGGAACGATCAGCGCGAACGACTGCTTCAGACCAGTCAGTCGGTACTTTGACCGGATCACCCGTCCCGAGCAGCTTCTCACCGCCCTCCCGCGCGCCATGGCGACGATGGTGGATCCGACTACGGCTGGGCCGGTCACGTTGGCATTCTGCCAGGACATCCAAGCACATGCATACGACTATCCGGACAGCTTCTTCGAGCCTCGTGTCTGGCGAATGCGCCGCCCGCGGCCTGACGAAACAGAACTTTCGGTGGCTGCGGAAGTAATCCGGAAGGCGCATAGACCCGTGATCGTGGCTGGAGGTGGCGTGCACTATTCCCAAGCGGAAGCCACTCTGCAGGAGTTTGCGGAGGCGCATGGAATCCCCGTGGTCGAAACACAGGCGGGAAAGTCATCATTACCTTGGGATCATCCGCTGAATCTTGGTCCGGTGGGGGTGACCGGAGCATCCTCGGCGAATTCAGTCTGCGTAGAGGCGGATGCGGTGATCGGAATCGGCACGAGGTTCCAGGATTTCACGACAGGTTCCTGGAACCTTTTCCAGAACCCTGACCGGAAGCTGATATCATTGAACGTTCAGCCATACGATACGACCAAGCACGGGGCGATTCCCGTTGTCAGTGATGCAAGGCGCGGATTGGAAGAACTGGGTGCCGCATTACGCGGCTTCAGGGCAGAACCACTGGATGCGGGCACAAAGGCCAGATGGTTCGCCTCCGTCGATCCATTGACGGCCGCACCTGACACAGACAGCAACGCTCTGGCCACAGACATGCAGGTGATCGGTGCGGTACAGCGGCAGTCCAGACCCGACACGGTCGTGATGTGCGCGGCGGGAACAATGCCAGGCGAGCTGCACAAGCTCTGGAAGGCCAGCAGTCCGATGTCCTATCACATGGAGTATGGCTATTCCTGTATGGGGTATGAGATCGCAGGTGCTTTGGGAATCAAGATGGCGGAGCCCGAGCGTGACGTAATCTGTTTCACAGGTGACGGAACATACCTGATGATGAACAGCGAACTCGCCACAGCCGCGATGATGGGAATCGACTTCACCATCGTTGTCACCGACAACCGCGGCTTCGGTTGCATAAACCGTCTGCAGATGGGAACGGGAGGTGAGCAGTTCAACAACCTGTTTGAACATGCCTATGGCGAAAGCCACCACAGAATCGACTTTGCCGCTCATGCCGCTGCGCTGGGCGCGACTTCGGTAAAGGTGGCGGACGTGGCCGGTCTGGAAGCCGCTCTCCTGCGGCGGGATGAGATTGAGGGGCCTTACGTGGTTGTCATCGATACGGATCCCTACCCGTCAACTCCCGAGGGTGGGCATTGGTGGGAGGTCGCGGTTCCCGAAGTCAGCGGACGTCCGGCCGTTCGTGAAGCGCGTGGGGCCTATGAAACAGCGGTTGCCAGAAGGAATGCGCGGTGAGCCGAAAGCGGAATTGGCTGGATGTCCAGAGTCCCGTTCTGCGGCCGTTGTGGTTGAGAGTGGCGATCGTCGGATTCTGCAGTGTCTGGACCGGCTTTGAGATCATTGGCGAAAACTGGTTCTGGGCCATCCTGTTCGGGGCGGCGGCACTGTATCTGGGTTACCAGCTGCTAGTCGTCTACAGCCCAGACTTCGGAGAGGACGAATGACGTTGCTTCGCAGGCCCACTGGCGAGTACGGAAAGGTGCACGACATCTCTCCTGCCGATGCGGGCTGGAAGTATGTCGGATTCAGTCTTTACCGGTTGGGTGCCGGCGACCAGGTAGAGGAGGAGACCGGCGACCGTGAGGCGATCCTGGTGTTGGTCGAGGGCAAGGCAGGGATCGGAGTTGCCGGGAAGGACTTTGGGGTTCTTGGTCATCGCAACGACGTATTCGAGAGGACGCCACCGCATTGCGTGTATGTGCCGGGTCAATCCGGATGGTCGGCCACGGCGACATCGACCTGCACTCTGGCAGTCTGCACCGCGCCGACCAAGGGCGGATACGGACCCCAGGTGATTGGGCCGGGCGGAATCGAGTTGGAGAAGCGTGGGAAGGGTACCAACACCCGCTTCATCAACAACATCGCGATGGAAACACGCGACATCGCCGATTCGTTGCTGGTAACGGAAGTCTTCACGCCCGCCGGACATTGGTCCTCCTATCCGCCGCACAGGCACGACGAGGACAACTTTCCGAGTATGACCTACCTTGAGGAAACCTATTACCACAGGCTGAATCCGGCTCAGGGATTCGGAGTGCAGCGGGTCTGGACCGAGGACGGGTCGCTGGATGTGACGATGGCTGTGTCCAACCATGATGTGGTGCTGGTTCCAAGGGGGCACCATCCCTGCGGAGCACCCTATGGATATGAGATGTACTATCTCAACGTCATGGCCGGGCCGGTCAGGAAATGGCGTTTCAGAAACCACCCTGACCATGATTGGATTTCCCGACGTGACGCTGCGTGATCCGGCCAACGGTGCTCCGTAGCCAGCTTGGCGAGCCGTCAGGCAGCCTGCGCTTCGCTGCCGCTACTGGGTTCGGCCAGGAACCGTTCCGCCTCCAGCGCGGCCATGCATCCCATTCCGGCGCTTGTCACAGCCTGCCGGAACACATCATCGGTCAGATCGCCCGCAGCGAACACACCGGGAACCGACGTGGCGGTACTGTCCGGCTTTGTCACGATGTAGCCTCCTGAATGGCTTTCCAGCTGGTCCCTGACCAATTCACTTGCAGGCAAGTGGCCAATGGCAACAAAGAAACCCGAACAGGACACTTCTGCGGTCTGGCCCGAACGGACATGCCTCACCCTGACCCCCTCAACGCTCAGTGGAGAGTCGCTACCCAGGACCTCCTCCACCGTATGGTCCCACAGGATCTCGACTTTCGGATTGTCGAATAGCCGATGCTGGAGGATTCTGTCGGCGCGCAGTTCATTGCGGCGGTGGATGAGAGTGACCTTGCTGGCGAAATTTGTCAGGAAGAGCGCCTCCTCGACAGCGGTGTTTCCACCTCCAACAACCGCGACTTCCTTACCGCGATGGAAGAAACCATCGCAGGTTGCGCATGCCGAGACTCCGAATCCCTTGAATTTCTCCTCGCTCGGAAGCCCAAGCCACTTCGCCTGCGCACCGGTGGCAAGAATGACCGCGTCAGCGGTATAGGTCACACCACTGTCCCCCACGGCGCGGAATGGACGGGTCGAGAGGTCGATCGAAATGATGTGGTCGCTGACGATTTCGGTTCCCACGGCACGGGCGTGGTCTTCCATCCTGAGCATCAGATCGGGCCCCTGGACTTCCCTGTCACCCGGCCAGTTCTCGACTTCAGTCGTGATGGTGAGTTGGCCGCCGGGCTGGATGCCCTGTACCAGCACCGGGTCAAGCATCGCGCGGCTGGCGTAGACCGCGGCGGTGTAACCTGCGGGTCCTGAACCGACGATCAGGACTTTGCTGTGACGTGACGATACCATGTGTGTTCCCGCTCGTTCGATGTCGGACGCATATAGACACCGTTGGCTGTCGCCGAAAGGGGGGAGGGTGAATTCTGCCGCAGATGGCCCTGTTCAGTTAAAAGTGCGAGTTCCACCCCGTGCCCGGCATCAGGTTGGAGTTGAAAAGAAGGGGCTGTAAACCCGCTCAGGCCGCAGGTTCAGGATTTCACGCCACGCTGTCATCCTCCCGAACTGCGTCCGTTGAGAAGTGACAATCACATTGGACGTCCCACGATGTCCATCAGCTTGCCAAAGTCGGTTACGACATCGTATTTCACACGATCCTCGGTAACGTTCTCGCCGATCCTATCGAAGAATTTACGGGCGCACTCGATCTTGGCATTCTCGATTTGCCGAAGTTTCATTGATGACATCGATCCTTTCGTTTCGGCCACGAAATAGATGTGCCTGACGCTCCCGGCCCTGAATGAGATCGCCCAGTCCGGATTGTAGTCTCCTACAGGCGTAGGGATCAGGAAGCCCCGCGGCAACTTCGCGTAGACGACGACCTGAGTGCTTGAGTCCATTTCCTGAGCGAACGATCTTTCCACCGCCGAATCCACAATCGCGTAGTCATAGATGTGGTTTCTCAGTTTCAAAGTGGCACGGGAAAAGTCCTGACCGACCTGATTGGCCGTGAAAATGTCCACTCCGTGGCGCTCATCCATTTCGTCGTAGGTCAGGTGTTCGATGACCATTGCGGCTTTCTGTTCCATCACGATGCGTGAGGTCTCCGAGATGAAGTGTTCCGGATTCACCCGGAATTTCCCGAAGTTGTCGGATCTGATCCCTGCAAGTATTGCCGCAGCGGTCTTCCGCGTCAGTTGGGTGTTTTCCGCAACCTTCCCGACAAGATCGTATTTCACCACGGAGTGCGATGAAATCCCGGACTCAGTCGTCGTGTCCGTAAGCAGGAAACCATCACCCCCGCGAAGCTGTTGGTCGGTCATATCCTCCTTCTGGACACCGGCCTGGACCGTATACTGAAGCGGCGTGACATTGAGTTGGTTGTCCAGTGTGTTGGAACACTTCCGGACGAGTTCAGCGGAATCGAATTCAATCCGATAGATCGCCTTGCGATTGATCCGATCCCAAAGCTCCCTGAATTCTTTCTTTTCGAAGTTGGTTCTGTTGAGAGGGTTGATCTTGGGCTTGCGACCGTCTTCCACATCGGGCAGCTGCGAGTCGCTGAACACGCTGTCTATGAGATGGAAGACCTGTTCGGTGTAAGGTTGCAGCGCTTCGGGCAGTTCTGACAGCGTGCCGGTTGCCTTGGCTTCATGATACGCGTCAGTTATATGGTCGTTATCGTCCGTGTAGTCGTTTTTCAACAGATAACGGTATATCCATTTAGCCATTGGCGCGGTTATCTCGACCGGACCGTGCTCTGTGTTCAGCGTCTTGCCGGTGAAATACGTTTCGTCTGCCTGCCGTGGGCGCGACGAAAGCGCATCCGCAATCTCACTCTGTAGTCCAGCAACGAAATCGCTGTAGCTTTCGCTTGCCACAACCGTAAGGACATTTATGTCGTGCACGACAGCGGG
The DNA here is from genome assembly GCA_965203605.1 of Paracoccaceae bacterium. Classification (GTDB taxonomy): domain Bacteria; phylum Pseudomonadota; class Alphaproteobacteria; order Rhodobacterales; family Rhodobacteraceae; genus JAPOUP01. The sequence goes on from OZ241902.1 coordinate 3,669,769, forward strand.
ATGGTCCATGCGGTCCCCGTGCTGGTCGACACAGAGCCGTAGACCGCGGCCGACTTCCTGGCGGCGGGAAATGGAGCTGTCGCTGTGCTTGAGCATGCACATGACGAATACATTCGGATTGTCCCACCCTTCCCTGAGCGCCGAATGGGTGAAAATGAACCGCGTGGGTTCCGTGAACGACAGCAGGCGTTCCTTGTCTTTCAGGATCAGGTCGTATGCGTCGACGTCATCGGACTCCCCGGTTCGGACAAGGATGGAAGGATCCTTGAGGCGGCTTGTCTTCCTGTCAATTGAGAAGTAGCCCTTATGGGTTTCGGTCGGGTCAATCCCCTTCAGATACTTAAGGTAGTCCGTTCCATCAAATTCGAATTCCGTCAGGAATTCGTCCACGAGAGATCTGTACTCCTCTTCGAAGATGCGGGCGTACTCGCCCCGTCCGTCATCCTGACCATAGTCGCGGTATTTCACAACCTCGTCAATGAAGAACAGTGACAGGACCTTGACTCCATAGGCGAACAGCTGCCTCTCCCTGTCCAGATGCGACCTGATCGTCTCGCGTATCTGGATTCGTCGGATATCCCGCGCGGAAACGTCGCCGATGGCCTCACCGGCCTTCAGCACTTGGCCATTGGTGAATTCCACCGTGTCCGCCACCGCATCGATCTGGCTGATGGTGAATCCTCGGTATTGATCCAGTTCGCCTGACGTAGCGAACAGGTCATCTCGGAAATGCAGCTTCTTCAGGCGTCGTTTGATTTCACCGGACTTCAACTGTATCTCCATCTCGACCCTCGCGACCGGAGCCCTTTCCGAGATGTCCACACCCTCTAGGTAAAGGTAGGCATTCGTCCCGGTCAGACCGCGTGTCTGGATTCCGCGCACAGCGATCTTCTTGACCAGTTTCTGGTTGTAGGCATCAAGCGCATCTAGACGGTGAACCCGGTTGTGCATGGTGCGGTGAGTTGCGGAGTAGCGCAGGATGAAAAGTGGCCTGAACTTGGGCAGCGCGTTCATCGTCGCGGGGCCCTCCATCTTCTGGGGCTCGTCGAGGATGAGGATCGGCCGGTTCGACGCGATCACATCAATGGGTTTCCGGGACTGGAAGTCGTCCAATTCCTCATAGATACGACGGTTGTCCGCGCCCCTCGCATTGAACGCCTGTATGTTGATAACCATCACATTGATACCTGCGTCCGATGAGAAGCTCTCCAGTTCGTGCAGTCTTCTTGAACTGTAGATGAAGAACCTAGCCTTCTTTCCGAAGCCTTCTGCGAAGTGATCCGCCGTAATCTGCAAGGATCTGTAGACACCTTCTCTAATGGCGACGGAAGGCACCATAATAATGAACTTCGACCATCCGTAGTGCTCGTTCATCTCGAAGATGGTTTTGATGTAGCAGTAGGTCTTGCCCGTGCCCGTTTCCATTTCGACATCAAGATGGATTCCGGTCGCTGCCAATGCATCGCGCTTGTAGGAAGCTCGGGCGGGCACACGCTCTCCGTGATTGTTGAGCGCCATGAAGTCAGTCAGTGATGATGACACAGTTAGGCCCTGCCGACGCTGGATTCCCTGGATGTTCTTCAAAATCTGCGATTCGCTCAGCGCAAGGCTGGCATTCCGCAAACCTTCCTCGGAGACAAACACCTCTGTCGGCTTGCCGGGATTGATGAAGTGAGGCTCGGAAGACGACAGTGGCTGACCGGCAAAACACTCGACGATGTCGCAAACAGCGAGGGACTGATAGGGCTGGACTTTGAACTTGAGTTTCATCGCCAAACTCAAATCGACCTGACTTCTGTGGCGGGAGACAGTTGCCGGAATATCTGTTCAGCGTTGCTCTTCATCGCATCCGAGACGAAGCCACTGTCGCGGAAGACGGCGCGTAGAGGCTTGTGCCGCGCCAATTCTTTGACCAGATCGTCAGTCATACCGCGGTCGAAGCAGGCAATTAGCGTGTTTCCATCCACAAAAAAGACTGTTCTGTCTTGAACCTTCTTACGGTGTATCGGCAGCCCCAGATCCACGCCCCAGTCTACCAGAACCTGAAACAGGAGATCGTCGGCGGACCGACCCTCCTTCACGTTGTCTACCAAATCGAGCAGGTCAGATTGTTTGATATCGTCAGGGCGGTAATGGACATCTTTCATGTTCGACGTATCCACCTTCAGCAAACGGAAGCCGACATCCCGCTTCCAGCCAGCACTAGCCGACCTTCCCCCTATCATCTCTCCTGCCATTTTCATCCGATTTTTGCAAAGGTCCGCAATGGTCCGAACATCGCTCGGCGGCACTGCTGGCGCATTTTCGATCACCGTAGGTAGTTGAATTAGAATGTATCTCAAATTTAGACCTTCAGATGCGTTCAGGTCGAGGACCGCGTGCCCACAGGTTCCTGACCCAGCGAAAAAGTCAAGAACGATGTCCTCCCCTTCGCAAACAGACCGAATTAGCCTCTTTGCGACTTCAACAGGTTTTGGATTATCAAAGGCAATGCCCATTTCCCTAAACCATTGGTCATCACTTCCACCGAAATATAGGAGACTCGAGATGTTCTCCTTACCATTCTCCTTGAGCAGATATTTTCTCATCGGCTGCGTAGTCTCATCCTTTCCGAATACAATTCTTCCGTCCCTTTGGAGCCTTCGCATGGTCTCGGGTGGATTGCGCCAACCCCTCGCGGGAACAGGACAATTTCGTCCGGTAACTGGATGCACAATCGGAATGAAATACTCGTTGGGGGCCTGTTTCTTATTTGGCCAAGCCATCGAGACGGGCCGATATATATCGCCATTGTCATCAATTAGATAGTACGCCTTTTCTCCACCAGTAAAGTCTTGCTTCGCAAGCCACGTCCTATACGCATTGCGGCTTCCTTCATTCACGCCGCCGTTCGCCCTTATCAATTTGTCAGCCTTTACAATCATGTCATGGGCATGCTCCTTTGGCCGGCGGAAATCCACAGTTTCCTTAAATAGCAGAAAATTCTTTGCGTACATCGACACATACTCGTGCTGTTGTGCAACGCCTGTCGCATCTCCCTTGGGATTCCGTTTGTCCCAGACGATTGTGCCGAGATTGTTTGCCTCGCCAAATATCTCAGATAGAATTTTTTCCAAGTTAACATATTCATTTTCATCTATGTGGACCATGATTACGCCATCCTCTCGCAAGAGATTGCGGGCAATGCGCAAACGGGGATACATCATGGAGAGCCAATCCGAATGATATCGCCCTCTTGAATCAGGGTTGGCGACCAAACGTCCTTTCGATTCATCAGCTTGCATGGTGCGTTGTAAAAATGATGAGCGGTCTTCAATGAAATCATCATCGAATATAAAATCTTTGCCGGTATTGTAGGGGGGATCTATATAAATTACCTTAATGCTATGAAGATAGTTTTCTTGGATCAATTTCAATCCGTCTAGATTGTCGCCATAAATCAAGAGATTTTGAGTTCCTTCAAAATTCACGCTTTCTTCGTGTACGGGACGCAGTGTCTTGGCAATTGGCGCGTTTGCTAATGCAATGGCCTCACGTTTTCCAGGCCAATCAAGTCGATAACGCTCTTGGGCACCTTCCACAACATGATCCGTCAACTCTTGCCTGAGTTGGTCAAAGTCCACAGCCAGTCTTGTTTGACCAGTATGTTCGTCCAGTCCTTCGGTTACGCAGCTAGGGAACAGTTCTTGGATCTTGCTGACTTTGTCTGCAGCTAAATTCGGGGTGTGCATCTTGAGTCTGTTCATGCTCTTCACTCTTAATCGTTTTTCAGGGCAGGTTCTTGAGTTCCTGGAGTTCTGGCCGTTAGGCGTTACAGTGGTTGCGTGGCATTGTGCAGTTTGGCTGGGAATACCGTTAATTCGTTGAATTGCCTTTCTCTCAGAACCATGCTTATGCTCTATTCGATTGCACCAAATTGCACCGCGATATGGTCTGTGCGTGCAAACCAGACAGGAGGTTGGGTCGATCGACGAACAGCATGCTGGCCGACACTGTACGGCGACTGCGGCTGCTTATGCAATGTATATATACACCCAGTTCTGATCGGAAGCTCAACACCGTCGGTCAGGAAGCGGCGACGGTCCTTGCGTTGAGATAAAGGAGACTGCCATGCGTAAACACTTCCGCCACCTGACCCATGGGGAGCGATGCCAGATCGCCGCGCTGATTGGAAGGGGGCTGACCGATGGGGCGTCGCCGCTCGTCTGGGGCGTGACCGGACGGCTCTCCGGGGGGAGGCGAAACGTCCCGCTGTCATGCCTCGCTGCGCTTTGCCTGCATTGCCTGAAGCTGGATGTCGACGGCCTGCAGCACCGTCAGGGTCGTGCGCAGCGTGGGGTTGCCCTCCCTGCTGAACGAGCGATGGAGCTGCTCGCGCGAAAGCCTGGTCCGGCGGGCGGTCTCCGTCATGCCCCTGGCACGCGCGACGACGCCCAGGGCATCGGCCACGTAGCCGGGATCGGATTGGGGCGATTGTCGGCCACCTTCTGGATGAGGTCTTCAGCAGTTGGCTGTGGCTCTGCCGAATAGGGCCATACATCGGTAGGTCACCGGGCGTCCTCTTCACGCCACAACCTCCCGAACTGATCGCATTGTCGGCGGTTTCATCCTGCGGCGATGACGCGGTCCCGACGATCGTGTACCCTGAACCCCTGCTGGCGGCGGACGAGGAACGGCTGTTTGCGGAAGTCGCACCTGAGGTCCGCCTTCCGACGTTGACGGATTGGCTGGAGGAACGCCAGTGACATCATCCGAAAGAGACCCATCCCCCTTGGTCGGGATCTCCATCTCGGACAGCCCGGACCTTCGGGCTCTCGGATTGAGCGACGGACACCTACGCGACGCCATGGCCGGGATTGCGCTGCAGCTCCTCGCTTCCGGCCTCAGCTTGGCTTACGGTGGGGATTTGCGCCAACACGGCTTCATCCGGCTCCTGGCCGAGTTGGTAGGCCGTTACCAGGGTCATCCACGACACTCTGGCACCATAACCGTTACCGACTATCTGGCCTGGCCGGTCCACATCAGGATGGCTTCTGACGAGCTTGCTGAATTCTCCGCGGCCCACGAGCCGGCCGCGGATCTTGTCTTTCTTGACTTGGATGGGGCGCGTCTTGAGCTGGAAGAGCGACTGGAACTTTCCGAGCACGAGCCGCAGGAGGATGAATGGACGCAGGGACTGACCGCAATGCGGACCGTCATGCTCGCGGACATCCGTGCCAGGGTCATACTTGGTGGCAGGGTGGAGGGGTACAAGGGTTCAATGCCTGGCATCGCCGAGGAGACGCACCTTTCGCTCGAAGCCCATCAGCCGATCTTTATACTTGGCGGCTTTGGTGGATGTGCCCGCGACATTGCGGAGACCATTGGCGTCGCTAACCCCCGGTCGGGTTCGTGCGGTGGGTGGCCGGGTCGAGAATGTTTTCGCGGATATTCGCCGGACGACCTCCACAACGGCCTTTCGCGGGACGAAAACGTAGTTCTGGCCTGCACTCCGCATATCCAGCAGGCTGCCCAACTGGTGTCCCGGGGCCTGCGTCAGGTTCTAGACGGTGGTTATGGCAATGCACAAAGTATTCATCAGTTACCATCACAGTAACGACCAGCCGTTCAAGGATGCGCTCGTGGCGTTCGGCGGACGCCATTCCGTCTTTCTTGATCGATCCGTCGACACGGGTGACATTCCCGATATATGGACGGACGAGCGGATCCGTCGCAGGATCAGGGATCGATTTCTCATGGACTCAACAGTCACCGTCGTTCTGGTCGGAAATGAGACCAGACGCCGAAAGCACGTCGATTGGGAAATCTATTCAAGCATGTACGACGGTCAGGTCAACAAGCGATCCGGGATTGTGGTCATCAACCTTCCAGGGATTTCAAATTGCTTTGACGCGCCCCATGGCGATGAGGAGAAGCGGCTGCTGTATCCAGACGTATCGTCATGGACGACGGTCAACAACCGCACCGACTACGAGCATCGGTATCCATATATGCCGCGCCGGACCATCGACAACCTTGCGAGGTCCGGTGTCAGGATTTCAGTGGCACCTTGGGACAGAATAGACGACACGACGCTCAAGTTTCTCGTTGAAGCCGCCTTTCGCAACCGGGGGAACTGTCGATACGACCTGAGTCGACCCATGCGGCGAGCGAACTACCAGTACTGCACCAGAGTTCGTTAGACCGTTCGGCGCTGGCACCGAAATGCGGCGGGATGCCCGAGTTTCCTTTGCCACCGCTGAGGTCACCGAAATCCGCAAGGCGGCAACAGGCCTGATCGCCAGATCACATCAGGTCTTGAACAGCGGACACGAACCGTCCGCCACTGCGCTTTCCGCCCATCTTCAGCATTGGTCATCATGTGCGAAACTGCTTCTGATTCCGAATTCCGACAGGAAGTGAGGGATCATAATCTGCTCGCATCAGCTTTAATGCTCCGATGCCGTCAACAACAGCCGAGCGTTCCCTCAAATCCATAGGAGCGCCACTTTCCGTCCTGACACTTGCCCGCTCGAGATGGCTTTGCGAACCGCTCACTGACCTTTGGGCTGATCGCGACGCACTGTCCAAGTGGATTTCCGGAACGGTGGACTGCATTTTCGAATCATTACGGACCTCCTCGAGTTTCTCACGCATGATCTTGCGGCGGCCATCAATCCGGCCTTCAAACTCTTCACTGCGTTCGTTCCTGGGATTGATTTGGTGCTTAAACTTGGATCGGATGTCCACACATTTGAACAATTTCCGGTCCTGCAGGTGCCCCGAAAGGGACTCTATCAATTCATCCCTTGAATCCCGAAGCTGCGGCAACAGCCCTTGGACAACGTAGATCCTTTCCGTGCGCACCACGCGCTTCCCGCCAGTTTCGTGGCTCCATACTCGTGGAGCGGGCATGAAGGGAAAACCGGGTGAAACGGGCACCGCTTTCTGACAGGGTGTTGAGCAGCTCTTCGGGGTGTCTTTCGGTCGTGCGGATGCTCGTGTTTCCGACCCGCCGCTCACGGGCGGAGAAGAAAAAGGAGGCGCGGTGTCGAGAACCCCTGGAGGCGGCCTTGGTCGCACCGCCGCCGGATCCGGCTCACTCGTCGAAAGGTGAGGTTGGCCTGCCGGGGTTGGGCATGTCAAAGGCAAAGGCGGCCGGCTCTTCGGGGCCGGAGCCTGTCCGCGGCTCCGTTTCCGGGATCATCCGTCGCAGCTCGCCCGGAAGTCCCGCGAGCAGATCCTCGTCGAAGCGAAGATGTGGTAGCCTTTCCCGAACCAGCCTCATCATGAGGCTGGCCTGTTCCCAATCGCGCCGCCTCCTGTCGGGGGGTCGGTCTTCCCTTTCGGAAAGCCATGCCTTGTGCAACGCCCAGTAACGGGGGTCGGGACAGCGCATCGGGGCGGGAAATCCGCGCTGGTCCATAACAATGACGTCTACGGCAGGGGCGTTGACCAGCCATTGCAGTCCGAAGATCGGCGCAGGCTCAACATCGTCCTTTTCCAACGGATCTTTCCCCGGCATGTTGCGGTGTATCGGAACTGGTTGTGGACGGATGAACTCGATCATGTAGCCATGGCTGTTCGTCAGCCGGTAATCGCCGGGACGTCGCGAGCGAAAGGTTCTGTCCACCTTCGCCTGGATCAGTCTCGCCAGCCCGATCCGGGTGCCTTCGTCCGTGAGTAGCTTCAGCCTGTTCCGGTCGTCGATCAGGAAGTCGATGTCGCCCGTCGCCGTGGAGGAGGAACTGAACGCGACGCCTGCCATGGCCTCGTAGGCATATAGAGCGTTGGTGCCCACCACGCGAATGCCTGTCCGCTTCCCATGCGCTCTCAGGGTGCGCAGGGTTCGTGCGGCCGTCACCGGCAGCCGCCCGGCACCCAGTACCCGCAGGATGCTTGACTGTTTCTCGATCTCGGCCTTCAGGGTCTTCAGACGATCGTTGTTGTCTCTCTTGCCTTCGGTGAACGCTGCGAAGGACTTCTCCGTCGTGGGTGAACGGGGGCCAAGCGATTTCACGACTTTGGCCTTCCTGCTGTAGAGATACTGCTTTCCGTTCCGGTTCTCCCAGTTCATGGAGCCGAGGAAGCTGTGTCGTCGCAGGTCTTCGGCTTCGGTCCAGGCATCCCAGAGCTGGATCATGTCGATCCGCTCCTTGATCACCCGCGCATCCAGATCGTTGAATTTCATCATTTTGGTAAGAAACGTCTCTCTTTTTCCGGATACATTACCAAATCAAATAATTCCAAGGCTTTACCGTTGTCAATCCCGTCATTGACGAGGAGAGTAGCCAAATCCTGTTGGTCACGCGGCGACAGGCTGCCATGCGTACCGGCCTGAGGAACGGGCCGCCCCCGTCGGACAGGGTATCCAGGCCCTGTTGACGGGAAATGCCGGAGTGGTCAGGGAGCGGATCATGGCCCCGCCGTCGCGTTGCATATAGCTTGAGCGGCCCGGAAGGAGCCACCTAAGCGAATCGACGTGATCACGGAACGGATGGCCCGACACACCGAACCGAACTGAACACAGGCCCCGGCTCCCGGCAGACGCCCGAAGTGGGAGGCATTCCGCTATCCGAACGCCATTGGTTGCCCAACCCCTGCAGGTGCTGTATCGCTTGTCTCTCGCCCGGCAACACGGGAATGGTCGCCTGCCCTCAGCTGGCGAAACGATGAGGCACCTCGATAGGGGAGAAAACGATCGGCACGGCGCAGAGGACGGAATACGTGCCGATTCCACAAAACCGTGCTCAAGGGCCATCGACACGCATTGCCCAGTATTGGAATCATCAGGCCAGAAACGCTAGGGCCCGTTGACAATCATGTTGCCGCCACCACAGCGGCGACGAGATGGATCCCGGCCGCGAAGCTCGCGTCAGTCCTGTCGTGCCTCGTCGCGATCGTCCGGAACTCCTTGGTTTTGGCGAAAAAGTTCTCGACCTGATGCCGCCAACCGTACATCTCCCGGTCATGTTCCCGGGGTCCCGTTCGGTTAAGCCTCGACGGGATCACGGCCTCTGCCCCGCGCAGGGCCAGATCCTCCAGAAGCCAGTCCGCGTCGAACGCCCTTTCTCCGACCAGCGCCCCGAAGGGGAGCCCGTCCAGGAGCTTCGCCATCCCCGCGAGGTCGTGCGCCTGGCCGGGAAGGATCACGAAGCGGACCGGATCCGAGCGCGTCCACGGCCGCCACCATCCTGCCCGTCAGGCCGCCCCGGGAGCGGCCGATCCCCTGCCGGCGGGTCCCCCTTCCGCGCCAGCCGCCTTCCGGTGCGCCTGCACGATCATGCCGTCGACGGACACCCGTTTGAGGCCGGACCTCTCCGACAGGGCGTTGGAAACGCGCCCGGAAACCCCGGACAGCGCTCAGCGGCGGAACCGTCTGGACACACTGTCCCGGTTGCCGAAGCGCTCCGGAAGGCCGCGCCACGGCGACCCCGTCCGGAAACGCACTGCCTCCACGAACCGCCTGTTGTCCGCCGCGGTGGCGCCGGGATCGGTCGCCCTGCCGGGCGGCATGGGCCCGGTCCGCGCCCACATGGCGTCGGTCAGCACCGTCCTGTTCGCATTCATCATGTCACCTGCTCCCTCGTCGCGCCGACCGACTCCATGGCATTGACCGTTGCCTCCGGAACTCCATGAAGTGCGCCATTCCATCCGGTGTGGGCCGCACCGATCACGCCCGCATCCAGATCCGCGAACAGAACCGGCTGACAATCGGTCAACGTGCAGAGAATGGTAGGAGAGAGCCCAAAGTGTTGAATGCTGCAAGGTGCACGAATGTCTGCAATGCGTATTTCGCGGTGCAGACATTCGCTCGTGACACAAATAACATGCGTGTCGAATCCAATTTGACAATAGTGCGCTTGGAACCGATTTTCGTAGTTGTCACCCAGCACTTGTGTTCTCGCGACCAAAGTGAAGGTCTCGCAGGAAAACCGTCAGGTCCTCGTAGCTCATTGATGCGACGTTGCAGTCAAGTACCAGATGGCCGCGATCCAAGACAATCAATCGGTCGCACACGGCGTGGACGTGATGAATGTTGTGTTCGATATAGATGCAGGATTGACCGTTTTCCTTGATCGATCGTATGAAGTTCAAGACCTTATCGACCTCGGAAAGTGCAAGTGCTACGGTCGGTTCGTCTAGCACAATCAGGTCGCTTTCGAAATGCATGGCGCGGCCGATTGAAACGCCTTGCCGCTCACCCCCCGATAACCTGCTGACCGGCGTATCGACGTCGATACCGGCGCCTCGAAAACCAATTGTTTCGCGCATGATCTTTTCGGACATGCGCTTTTGTTCGGCCACTTTGATGAATCCCAATCGGTTCGTGATCGGGCGACCGACAAAGAAGTTGCGCCAGAGGGGTTGCTTGGTCCCGAGCGAAGACGACTGATAAACGGTTTCAATGCGCAGTTCGTGCGCACGCTGAACAGAATAGTTTGCGAAATCGATACGCTCGCCTCGAATTGAGACCTCGCCACTGGTCGGACGTTCAACTCCTGTCAAAATCTTGATGAGCGTCGACTTTCCCGCACCGTTGTCTCCGATGAGGCCGACGATTTCGTTTGTGCCAATCTCGAGCGATACGTCCTGCAGGCTGACAATAGGGCCATAGGTCTTTCCGACGTTCTTGAGCCGCACAATGGGTTGGTCACTCATCTCAGGCTCAGCCCTCTTGCTCGTATCCGTGCAAAATTGTCGGAGCGGCAAACAATTTGCCGCCCCTACTTTCGACCTTACCGCAAGCCTTGAGCAACCAGCGTTTCAATCAGGGCGACATTGTCCTTCGTGACAACGCCGCCGCCGGTATTCAGGAACAGACCGCCAAGCCCGTACTTCACCTCAAGAACGGCTGCCACGACCGGCATGAAACCCTGAAGATAGGGCTGCTGGTCCAGCACCAATGTCAGATACCCCTTTTTCACCTCGTCAATCGCTGCAGGCGAGATGTCGAAGCCAGCTGTCACAACCGAGCCTGCGTCCTTGCCCGCGTCTCTCAGAACTTTGCCGAGGAAGGCCGTTATGCCACCGTGGCCCGGAACAATAATGGCGCGGGTGTCGGGATTGCTTTCAAGATAGCTGACCAGGACCGGTACAGCGAGCGAAGGGTCCTGAACCGCCTCGTTGGACCATTGCAGTTTGTCATAGACGATGTCCGCCGCATCAAGCGCGGCCATCGACCCTTCTGCGACATTGGCACCGGGCGCACCTTCGATGAAGGCCCCGTAAACAACGACTTTGTCGCCAGCGCCAAGTCCGCCTGTCTCGGCTGCAAGACGCGCCAGATTTACACCCGCGTCATAATTGTCGAGACCAAAGTAGCTACGGCCCGACCCCGGCAGGTTGTTGTTGCCCACAACCACCGTCACACCATCACGGCTGGCACGTTTCAGGAAACCTGTCATCGCCTCGGTGCCGGGATGCCCCATGACAATGATGGCATCGGGGGCGGCAGCCAGAGCCTCGTTTGCCTGTTGCAGCATGCGTTGCGGATTCCATTGTGAGTGCTGCTCGATCAATTTGACGTCAAGAACGCGGGCCGCATCGCGGGCACCCAATTCGCGCGCCAAGGTTGCCGGTCCACCGGGATTGCCGCCGAGTTGCATGTAAATGGTTAGACCGCCGTCGACCGGGTCTCGTTCCTGGGCGGAAAGGCTTACCGCGCCCAAAACGGCTGCGGCTACGGCCGTGAGAATAGTACCTATTATGCGTTGCATATTGACGTTCCTCCTGTTGTTAATTTTCGTTGTTTGCGCATCTTGGTTCCCAACACTCGAACCAAGGGAACATGGTCGGGGTTTTCGATGACGGCGTTGGCGGTGACGGACACGATGAAGACGAAGCCGATGAAGAAACGGGTCCAGAATCCTTGGATGCCGGATGCGACAAGCCCAGCTTCAATCACGGTCACGATGAAGGCTGCAAAGACCGTGCCGATAACCTTGCCATATCCGCCGTAAATGGATGTTCCACCGATGAAGACGGCCGCGATGACCGTCAGCAGATAGCCCATGCCCTGACTGGCGAAATAGGCCGTGGTCTCAAGCGTCAGCAAAACGCCCGCCATCCCCGACAACGCACCAGAAAGGGCAAATAGCTTGACTTTCTCGCGCGTTGTGTTGATGCCGACGACCTTGGCCACCTCAAGACTGTCGCCGATGAACAATAGGTTTTCGCCAAACCTGTGCCGATTGAGAAGCATCCAGATGAAGGCCGATAGCAAAAGTGCCCAAATCATCTGGGCAGGGAAGACGCCGCCAACCCGGCCGACCATCACGGTGTGCAGGGTAGTGCCGTAGATGTCGGGAATGGCCAGTTGAATTCCACCTGAAACAACCGTCACGAGGCCGCCCCAAAGGAAAAGCATCGCTAGTGTTGCGATTAGGGACGGGATACCAAGCAGGGTGATGACGAGGCCGTTCACCAGCCCCATGACCCCCGCTACAGCAATTGCGCAGACCATGGCGGTCCAGGTCAGCCCCCAGTCCTGGAACAAAAGCCCGAAGACATAGCTTGCGGCAGCGACGACCGAGGGAAACGATAGATCCATCTCTCCGGCGACGGCCACCAACGTCACACCAAGCGCGATGATCAATGGTGGGGGGACGGTGGCCATGAAGCTCATGTAGACCCGATAGCCAAGAAACGCCTGCGGGGCGGTGACCATGAAAATGAGGATCAGTAGCAAGAAGACCAAGGCGACCGACGCACCATCCATCTGGAGGAAACGGCGCAAAAGCCCAGGGCCGATGTTTCGATTGCTGGATTGGCTGAGCGTGGAAACCGCAGCCGATTCGGGCATCTCAAAGTACCCCGAATTCATCGTAGACGTCGGTCAACCTGCGTCCGGCTTTCAAGGCATCCATGGACTTGTTCTCGGCCGCCAATTTGGAGCGGCCTTCTTCAAGAACGGCCATTTCCAACGCCTTTGGAATCACAACACATCCGTCAGCATCGCCAAAGACGATATCTCCGGCATTCACCAGGACCCCGCCGCATTGGACGGGCACGTCAACCTCGATCACCTTGCCACGCCCCATGCTGTCCAGAGGTGCGACCCCGCCGGAAAAGACCGGGAATTTCGATGCTCGTACCTGTCTGATATCGCGCACGCAACCGTCCATGACCGCACCTGCCGCCCCGCGAACCGTTGCAGCGGCACTCAACAGACCGCCCCATGGCGCAATGCGGCCCGTCTTTCCGCAGGCGGCGACGACGACATCTCCTGGACGCAGGTCGTCGACTAGCCCGATCTCAAGCTCGTAGTGGTTTTCATCCGGTCCTGGCCGCGCATAGACATCTGCGTACAGCATCGTTCGTGCGCGCCCGACCATCACAAGGCTGTCGTCGAGAGGGCGAATGATGGGGGACAATGCCTGGCCCATATGTCCCAGACTGTCCAAGACATCCGAGATCATCGCACAGAAGAAAGTTTCACCCATCTCGGCGACAATTGGGTCGTTCGGTCGCGTGCTGTCGGCATCAGGGCCGTTGTTTGGCATAAATGCATCTCCTACTTTATCGTTAAAGTAACATGACATGCCGCGCCCATATCTGTCAAGGGTGTAGCCCAATTTGTTGACAGCATCGTATTTTGCCGGCACTTTCCTGAGACTGCGCACTCGACGGGAACCCGACGAACCCGTCTGTGGCGTGCCGTCAGAGGCGAGGGGCGGGAAGCGCGGACCATGGCGCGGGGCGGAGGGAACCAGGTGCATCGGCATCCTGATGCGGTGGCGTGTCTGGAGCGTCTGGGAGAGGAAGGCGCGGCGGTGGTCCTTGCGCTCAGGGATGGCCACACCGGGTACCGGACTGAGGCGGTGGGGTGCGAAACCTGGACGTCTTTAGGGGCGGGTCGCCCGGATTCCGAGGTTGGCGTCGGACTCTGCGTCGGGTGTCCCGGACTTCGACGCCGTCGAGCGGGTGGTTCGCGACGCTTCCTACGGCGGCGGAGCGCCGCCGCTGAAGTTTCTCAAGGAGCGGCTCGACGGGACGCTGTCGTCGCCGGAATGCGAGCGCTAACGCGATATTCTCCCCGAAGGGCCGCGTCATGAACCACAGACTGGCCGACTTCCTTGCATGGCGGGCGAATCAGGCCGTCGCAGCCTTATGTCAGCAATCTGGGTTACAGCCGCCTGGCAACATTGCGGCAGATTCAGCCGCATGTCAGAGGTGCTGGAGCTTCGCTCAGCCCAGCTATACCGCGCTTCTCAGGTCCAGCCGCCGTCAACCACGAAGGATTGCGCCGTGCAGTTGCGGCCTCCTTCCGAAGCCAGAAACAACGCCATTGCCGCAACGTCCTCGGGTGTCAGCTTGTCCGGCAGGCATTGGTTCTCGACAATCTTCGCTTCCGACGTTTCGTCGAACCATTTGGTCAACTGGCGTTCGGTAATGATCCATCCGGGCAGAATGCAGTTGACCCGAATGCGATGCTTCCCGAGGTCACGCGCCAGGGCGCGGGTCAATCCCTGAATGCCCGCCTTGGCTGCAACGTAGGCTGGCATGTTACCCGCTGCCATGGCAACGACCGTCGAGCCCAGATTTATAATCGAGCCGCCACCGGCCCTGATCATGCCTGGCACGACTGCTTGGGAGGCAAAGAACTGGTGCGTCAGATTGACGTTGATCATCTCTTCCCACTCTTCCGGCTCCAATGTGCTGAACGCGTGTCTGGTGTCCCGCCCTGCATTGTTGATCAGAATGCCAACCGAGGAACTCCAACTGTCCTGAAGGGCACCGATGGCCTTTCGCAAATCTGGAGTGTCGAGGATATCGCAGGGCAGAAAGCTGACATTGGACCCCAATTGGTCGCAGAGTTTGCCCGCCGCCGTTTCGTCAATATCAACGAACCCCACCCGAGAGCCCTGCCGCGCAAATTCTGTAACGAGACTGGCCCCGATGCCGGAAGCGCCGCCCGTAATCACGACAGACTTGGAGCGGAGGCAAGGGTATGTCGCGGTAAGTACGGCCATTTCAGTGTTTGTTTAATGGGGAGCTTTCGATTAGGTAGAGGCCTCTATACTTAGAACCTGAAGGAAGCGCAATTTGGCAGACCGAAAATCGACATCTTCGCCCGTTCCCAAGAAGCGGGCAACAATCAAGGACGTGGCGCTTGCCGCCAAGGTGTCTCCGATGACGGTTTCCAACGTCCTGAACAACAACATGCAATACATCAGTTCAAAGACAAAGGCGCGTGTTGAACGAGAAATTGCACGGCTGAACTACCGACGACAATCCGCTGGGCGCAATTTGAGATACTCAGACCAGCAGTCGGTTGGGCTGATCGTTGTCAGCGACGATCCAGCATTTTTGGAAGATCAGTTCAGCACCAAGGTTGCTGCTGGATTGGCGAATTTCTTAAACAGCGCTGATTTTACGATGACGGTTCAGGGTGTCAGCGCCGAAGGATTGTCCAAAGCGATGATCATGCGAAGTGTCGACGTCGCTGGCGTCTGCGCGATGATTTCTGGCACCGAAGAAGCTCGGAAAAAAGTTGTCGAACAGCTTCACGCGCTGAACCAGCCTTTGCTCCTGTTTCAGCAGACCAATCCGGAAAACGTGGATGACATCTGCACCATTCGGCTGAATGAGCATGGAAGCGGCGAAATCATGGGCGACCACCTTCTTGCAAGAGGGGCCAGATCGATACTCGCCTTGCGGCCGCAACAGCATTGGTTTGCCATAGAACGACGTTTCGAAGGCATCAAGAAGGCTATGTCGAACACGACTGGTTCTCCGTCTTTGACGATTCTCGAAGCGGCATCGGAATCACTGATTTCTGTTCAGACGGCGCTGGAACACTATTTGGAAAAGAACCCCCTGCCGGACGCGATTGCTGGCGGCAACGATCAGATCGCGCTTGCGGCCATGCTGTTGCTCGCAGACCGCGGTTTCAAGGTCCCGCAAGATGTCCGTGTTGCCGGTTTCAACGGGTTTGATGCGCACCGCTATCTTCGCCCGCAGCTAACCACCGTAACGTCTCCCGCATACGAGATGGGTGAACGGGCTGGAAAGCTGATGTTGGAGCGCCTGTCGGGCGGCACATTCTCGACCCATGATCTGGTGCTTCCGGTGCATTTCTCGCCAGGCGGGACAACATGAATTGTCCAGGTTCCGCCTCCGCTCTTGTGGAGAATTTAATTTAACGTTACATGTATGGATGCGCGAAGGCAGCTATCAGGCCTTCCCAGACTGCAGGTTTGACGGTGGCCCGATGGCTTCAGGCGACAAGAAAACGAAACTGAGAAGTGCCGAGTGGTTCGGGCGCTCCGGCAAATACGGCTTTGTGCCGCGCAGCTGGATGCGCAGTCAGGGGTTCTCGGAACGTCTTTTGGCCGATCGTCCTGTCATCGGCATCTGTAATACCTGGTCTGAACTGACCAACTGCAATCGTGGCCTGAAGGAACTGGCCGATCATGTCAAACGCGGCGTTCTGATGGCCGGTGGATTTCCCTTGGAATTTCCCGTGACCAGCCTGGGCGAGCCATTCATGCGGCCGACGACGATGATGTTCCGCAATCTGGTTTCGATGGACGTGGAAGAAACGCTGAGGGCCAATCCAATTGATGGCGTGGTGCTGTTGTGCGGCTGCGACAAGACCACGCCCGCCTTGATGATGGGGGCCGCCAGTTGCGACCTGCCGTCCATTCTCGTGTCCACAGGCCCCATGCTGAACGGACGGTTCCGCGGCCGCACGCTTGGCTCGGGCACGGATATGTTCAAGCTCGACGAAGACTTTCGGTCGGGCAATATCTCTAGACAGGATTTCGGTGATGCCGAGGCGGCCATGTCCCGCTCGATCGGGACGTGCATGACCATGGGCACTGCATCGACCATGGCATCGCTCGCCGAAGCCATGGGCATCGCCTTGCCATTGAACGGAACTATTCCGGCCCCCGACAGTCGTCGTGCTGTCCTGGCTGAAATGTCGGGTTCGCGGATCGTCGAGATGGTCGAAGAGGACATCCGGATGTCGCAGATCTTGACGCAGGACGCGTTTGAAAATGCGATTGTCGTGAACGGAGCGATTGGTGGATCGACGAATGCCGTCGTGCATCTCCTGGCCCTTGCAGGCCGGTGTGGCGTGGAACTGTCTTTGGACGATTGGGACCGTTTGGGCCGTGATGTTCCCTGCCTGGTCGATTTGAAGCCCTCGGGCCGGTTTCTGATGGAAGAATTCTTCGAAGCAGGCGGGTTGCCTGTTGTGATGAACAGGGTCGCCGACAGACTTCGGTTGGATGCGCCGGTAATTGAAGGGGGAACCATCGGCGAACGGATTCTTGGCGTGGAATGCTTCAATGATGAGGTCATACGCACGCGCGACAACCCTGTCACCGACCAAGGTGGGATCGTCGTCCTGCGCGGAAATCTCGCTCCGGATGGGGCGATCCTCAAAGCCTCGGCCGCCAGCCCCAAACTCATGAAACATAAGGGGAAAGCGATTGTCTTCGAAAGCGCCGAAGACTTTCGGAACCGGGTCGATGATCCAGACTTGGATGTTGACGAAAACAACGTCTTCATCCTGCGGAACTCCGGACCCAGAGGGTATCCGGGGATGCCAGAGGTTGGCAGTATGGCCATTCCCAAAAAGCTGATCGCAGCTGGTGTGACGGATGTCGTGCGGATTTCCGATGCCCGGATGAGCGGGACGGCCTTTGGCACAGTCGTTTTGCACGTCGCGCCGGAATCCGCCGTGGGAGGGCCACTGGCAGTCGTTGAAACCGGCGATACCATCGTGCTGGATGTCGAGGCGCGCCGTTTGGATCTCGATGTCCCCGATTACACGCTTCAGGACCGCCTTGCCAGCTTTTCACCCGCACCATCGGAACAGGTGCGCGGCTATGCCAAACTTTACTTCGCGCATGTTCAGCAGGCCGACCGGGGCGCCGATTTTGATTTTCTTGTCGGCGGGTCGGGGGTGCCACCCTCGAAACCGTCTTTTTGATCAAGGAACCGGAGCAGACAAATGACCGCCCGTGCATACTGTGATTGCCACGTCAATATCTGGAACGAGGATCATGTCCTTCCGCTTTACCAAACGCTGCACGCGCGCGTCCGGCATGGCGATATCGCCCCAAAGGCCGATGCGGACACGCTGTATGCGGCGATGCATGACGTTGAAAGGGCGATCATATTCTCTTTGCGTTATGGCGATGCGATAGGCATCGAGGGCGATGATGAAACGACGGCTGCGGCGGTGGCCAAGTACTCGGACAAATTTGTCGGGTTTGCCTATGTAGACCCGCGGCGCGCAGACTGCATGGATCTGCTGCATCATGCCGTTGATGACTTGGGCCTGAAGGGCGCGAAATTCGGACCGATCTATAACGGAGTGGCTTTGTCCGATTCCCGCATGGAACCGGTTCTGGAATTTCTGCAGAAACGAAATCTGCCGCTCACCATGCATATGGGGACAACCTTCGCCCGAAACGCACCCGTGGATCTTGGGCGCGCAATTCATGTCGAACCAGTGGCGATGAAATTCCCTGACTTGACTATGGTGATGGCCCACATGGGTCACCCCTGGTTCGAGGATGCTATCGCTGTTGCCCGCAAGCAACCCAATGTTTTTCTTGATCAATCCGCACTGTTCTACCGAACTTGGCAGTACTATAACATGCTGATTCTGAGCCAGGAATACAAAATCGTCGACAAGATCTTCTTTGGCACCGACTACCCCTTTGCCGAGGTTGGCGAAAGCGTGGACGGGCTCCTGAGAATCAACGAAATGCTTGAGGGCACAGAGCTTCCTCGCGTCAACCGGGACACGATGGATCAAATCCTGCAATCCAATCCGTTCGACGTCTGGTGGAAAGGTGACAGTCCCTTATAGCTGGCCCCAATTCGGTCAGGAGCACTTCGCATGACCAAAGCGTATGATTATGTCATCGTTGGTGGTGGAAGCTCCGCCTGCGTTGCAGCCTGGCGGTTGACCACGGTATACAGGAAGCGGGTCCTCCTGTTGGAACGTGGCGCCAACCGGATCAATCGCATCATGCGGATGCCAGCCGGGTACTCGAAATATATCGAGCGCGACACCTATCTTGAAATGCACCGCTCCGAGCCCGCACCGGAACTGGATGGTCGCGGGCCAATCGTGCCTCAGGCGAAGGTGCTGGGCGGCGGTAGTGCTGTGAATGCGATGGTCTATATGCGCGGGCAGGCTCGGGATTACGATGATTGGGATGCCTACTTCGGTGGCAATTCCGGCTGGCGCTATCGCGACGTGCTGCCTGCCTTTCGCAATGTCGAAAACAACAGTCGCCTGAACGATGCATTTCACGGCACCGGCGGACTTTTGGATGTGACGGACGTCGGCCACATCTCGGCCATGACCGAGGCCTTCATCCTTGCCGCGCAGGAGGTTGGCATACCCTACAACCCTGACTTCAACGGTGCCCAGCAAGGCGGTGTCGGAACAATGCAGTACACGATTGGGCGCGACAAATTCGGTCGTCGCGTTCGGTGCGACGCTGCCTCGGCCTTCCTGAAGCCGGCCGAGGAGACCGATTTACTGACCATCGAATTGGGCGCGACGGCGACAGGAATCGACATCGAAAACGGCAGGGCCATCGGCGTCTACTACCACAAGGACCGAACCCAGCATTTAGCGCGACCCGAACGCGAGATCTTGGTCGCGACTGGAACATACAACACTGCAAAGCTCCTGATGCTGTCTGGATTAGGGCCTGCGGATCATCTGAGGGACTACGGCATCCCCGTCGTGGCTGATTTGCCCGGGGTCGGTCGGAACTTGCAGGATCACCACGAAGTACCTTTGGTCACGAAAACGCGAACCGGGTCCGCAACCTATTACGGGCAAGATAGAGGGTGGCGGATGCTGATGAATGGCATCGAATATCTGGTTTTCGGGTCGGGACCTGTCGGGACGACCGGCGTCGAAAGCTGCTGCTTCTTTGATCCCAAGGGAACCGATCGACCGATCATTCAGCTATATTGCGTGCCCACCGTATATCTTGATCGAGACATCAGGAAAGAGAAGGCTCCAGGCGTGACTCTCACAGCATGTTTGCTGCGACCCAAGGCGCGCGGGACAGTAAGGCTTCGATCGACCGACCCGTTTGACAAGCCAAAGGTCTCACTCAATTTCTTCGGTCATGCGGACGATTTGACGCTGACCATCAGCGCGCTTCGAACAGCCCGCAATATCGTGCGTGCGGCGCCGATGGGTGACCTGACGGTCAGGGAGCTTTTGCCCGGCAAGGACATCGAAACCGACGAAGATTGGCGGAGTTACTGCGGGCAACAGGTGAAGACGAACTATCACCCTGTGGGCACTGCAAAAATGGGACCCGAAGGCGACCCCGATGCGGTTTTGAATACAAGATTCAACGTGCGGGGGGTTGAGAACCTGAGAGTCATCGATTGTTCTTCGATCCCTTACATCCCATCTGGCAATACAAACGCGATTGCGTTGAACCTGGGATATCGTGCCGCAGATTTCGTTTCAGATCAGATCTGAACGGTCCTAATGATGACCGGAATTACCGCAATTTATTTAACGTTAATTGCACTGTATCAAGAACCGCCTTCAGGGATCCGTACTCCGTTGTGCGTGGCAGTCGACAGACTGGAGGATACTGAATGAGGTGACCTTCGTTCTCTGACTGTCAGACAGTTTATGGCTGAATTAGTTTGAGACGCAGGCATCAAATACCTCACACCTAGGTGCTGGATTGGGCCTGCCGTTTCGCTGCGCCATTTGCTTATTGACGGCATATCAGGGCAATCGCCCTTTTGAGATCCACAATTTCCATCCGGCTCGAATCGGTCCAGAGGCCCCGCAAAGCAGATAGACGGGGCAGGACTGATGCAGGACAATTGCAATGTTCCCGCGGGAGGTTAGCGATCCCCGGTGCGGCAAAGCCACCAGACACGGTTACCGGGAGGTACTCACGATCGCATTTCCGTTTTCCTTTCGGGCGGGCGGAACCGTCCCGGCATGGAGCACGGAATCCCGGGCCACGACGCCTTCACCGACCTGTCCGACGCGCTGGATCCGGACGGACTGCACGGTGCCCCAACCGGATTCTGGCCGACTGGTGGAACGTCCCGGCGACGTCACCGCCATCGTCGGCAGGACGCCGCGGCGGGCGTTCCGGTGCTCAGGATCCGGACGGTGGTCGCCGACGCGATGCACAGGCGGCGGGACACGGAGGATGGAAGCATCCATCTCCCGGCCCTGAAGGGCAACAGGGAGACGCTGCACGACATGCGTATCCATCTGGAGGATCCGAAGAACGCGGAAAAGACGATGTTTTTCAGGGATGTGGACCGGGACCTGGGAGGCGACCGTCTGCGATGACGTCGACGGCCTGCAGGACCTTCACCACTAGTCCGGCCCATGGGCCCTCGGCAAGTTCACCGCGATGTGGGGGCGCAGGGCACGGAGACCCGCCAGTTCCTGACGGACGGCAGGCTCGGTCCGGAGCGGTTCCCGAAAGCGCTGCACCCGCGCCGGGTGGTGGAGAATGCCCTTTCATTGGGTGTCCGGCGTGATCATGGACGGCAACCGCCAGCGGACCCGGACTGCCTCGAGCTGATGCGGAGGTTCGCGCCGGAAGCTGCCAGGGTCGCCCCGGGAAAGGACGCGATTCGCGGGAAGCCTGGAAGTCGGGAGGGAGCGACGACGCCCTGGTCGAACCGGTCCGCGCCGCTGTGGGACCTGGGCCACCGCCGCCGAAATCCTAAAGCGATTGCCCTAACGGCATATGTGCTGTCGATGGCTGCGGAGAGGGGCGGAATCCTGGCGGTTCGCTGCACTATTGCCGGAACCGCTCCCCTTCCCATTGTATTCCTGTTGAGAAAGTCGTGCCGTGAGGTCTCTGCCGTCCGGTGGTGCCGGCCCGAAACGATGGCCTGAATCACCCAGCCACTCCTGCGCGCCGCCAACGGCAGCCCGGTAAGGCCAACATCGCGTTCAGAAAGGCGCGGTTTGCAGCCGAAATAACACCCCTTTTTGTCGCCGCTGACATGTGCCCGCCTTTACATCTGATTAATGAACATGTAACGTTACATGATCGCATGAGGGGTGCTGATCCGAGAGTGGCCCGCGCCCCCGCTGCGGGAATGGCCACTGTTGCACTTGGGACAAGTGGAAGTGGGGGCCGGAAATTCTGCGACTTTGTGCCGATCTGGCACGGCAAGGAGGATAAGATGCATATAATTGAAAGACCAAGGCACTTGGCGACGGCCGCTGCTGTCTGTCTAGCCGCCAGTCTCGGTGCCTCCGCACCGGCTAGTGCCGACGAAATTACATTGCGCATGCCAAGTTGGTGGTTCGGTGAGCCCGGAAACAAGGCCTGGCTGGACAAGGCTATTGCGGCCTTCGAAGCGGAAAACCCTGGTATCAAGATCGATGGGTACAACCTCGGCTATGGTGGCTACGCTGATCAGATGCTTATCGAAATGAGTTCAGGCACCGCGCCGGATGTTATTCATCTTCTGAACATGAACATGGGTGATTTCCTGCGCAATGACCTTTTGGCACCGCTCGATGCCTATATGGACGGTGCCGAGATCACGCCGGAAACTTACTCGGCGGCTCAATTCGCCTCGCCGGTTGTTTCCGGTGATAGCACCTATGGCGTGATCCACATGGTTGCAAATTATATCCCATTCTACAACACCGAGTTATTGGCTGAGGCGGGCTATGACGAATTTCCGGACAATCCCGAGGACTTCTTCGCGATGGTCGAGAAGCTGACAAATGCTCCAGAGCAATTTGGCTACGCCGCAATGGTCAAGCCCGGCAGCTATGTTGAAACCTATATGGATGTCACGCAGTGGGTCATGGCCAACGGCGGCAACTGGGCCGTGGACGGCACTCCGACCATCGACGCGGCAGAAAATATCGAGGCGGTCAAACAGTTCAAATCGGTGTTTGACGCCGGCGTGATGCCTCGCGATATCGACAAGTCCACCTTTCGCCAGATGTGGTGGGAAGGCAAAGTCGCTGTTCTGTTTGACGGATCATGGATGATGGGGTTTGCGCGCGAAAAGAATCCCGAAATCGTACCGAGCCTGAAGGCGGCGCAAATGCCTTGGCCGGGTCACAGGACTGCGGCAGCCTACCAAATCTGGTCGGTGCCTGCCGGATCAAAGCATCCGGAAGAGGCATTCAAGCTAATCCAGCACCTGCAAAACGCTCATTGGCAGAAGGAAATGGTGGAAATGACCGGAGCCATCTCGCCGCGATTGAACAACTTGCCGGATGGATATCTCGAAGAAAACGCTTGGTTCGCGCCCTTCCAGGAAGCCTCGGACAAGTACTCCGAGTCGATCATGCCAGCCGGATTGGAGACCTACGGCAACGAGGTTCTGAAGATCATTTCCGACCAGATCGAGTTGATCCTCTATGCTGATGCTTCGATCGAAGAAGCTTTGGCAAGAGCCCAAAGTGAAGTGGTTACCTTGGTCGGCCAGTAGAAAAATACGGGCACTGAGGCCTTCCTGGGGTCACAGTGCC
The DNA here is from genome assembly GCA_965203605.1 of Paracoccaceae bacterium. Taxonomy (GTDB): domain Bacteria; phylum Pseudomonadota; class Alphaproteobacteria; order Rhodobacterales; family Rhodobacteraceae; genus JAPOUP01. Next base: position 3,693,239 of record OZ241902.1, read on the forward strand.
CACTAGGCAAGCAAGACAGGCGATGATTGCTTGAGACAATGAACAGGGTGCGATGCAGAGCAGCAATCACGCAGACAGACAAGATCGGTGGCTGCCCGCTGTTTTGCTTTGGCCCGTCCTTTTTCTGATCTGCCTTTTGGTCCTTGGCCCCCTTATTTGGGGAATCCGCGTTAGTTTCACTGACAGTCGCATGATTGCCTTGGGGTACAAAGTACCCTTCACACTGAAAAACTATTCCACAGTACTTTCTGACCCAGATACTTGGGCGGCGGTATGGGTGACGCTCAAATTCTCATTGGGGACCGTGATCGGAAGCGTTTTTCTGGGGCTTGCATCTGCGCTTGTCTTGAACTTGACGTTTCCCGGCCGTGCAATCGTACGTACCTTGATCATTCTGCCGTGGGCGGTGCCACACGTCGTTTCCGCCTTGATCTGGCAGTGGCTCTACAATCCCGATTTCGGCGTGATCAACTACGTGCTCACCCTGCTTCCCTTCGTGGACTCCGGGCCCAACTGGCTGAGCGATCCGGACTATGCGTTAAGCGCGGTCGTTATCGTGAACATCTGGAAGACTTACCCCTTTGCGGCGCTCGTGCTTCTCGCCGGACTGCAAACCATTCCCGACGAAATCTACGAATCCTCGAACATCGACGGTGCGGGACCAATTCGAAGGTTCTTCGACATAACCCTACCGGGGCTAAAGCACGTCATGGCCATCGTGGTCTTGCTTTTGTTGATCTGGAGCTTCGGAAACTTCGTCTTCATTTTCCTGATGACCCAAGGCGGGCCTGCGGGGGCCACCAATGCGCTGGTGGTGCACATCTATTTTGAGGCGTTCCAATACTTCCGGGCGGGCGCGGCCTTCACCATGGGTGCGCTGTTGTTGATCATGTCCATCATGCTGGCGGCATTCTATGCGCTGGTCACCAGGCGGCCGCAGGATGGTTGACGTGTCAAACCCACAGTCCACCGACCCTGCCTTGCCACGTCTCGTCCGATACGCAAGTCATCTGGCGCTGGCCGCGGTCATCCTGTTCATGTGCACAGCCGCGATATTCCCGTTCTATTGGATGATCGTTACGTCGATCCGGCCCAGTGCCTTATTGTTCGAGTATCCGCCACAGCTATTGCCGAGTCCGGAGTCGGTCTTTTCGCCCTATAGGGATATCTTTCGCGACTCCAATCTAGCGCGATGGTTGTGGAATTCGACACTTGTGTCCTTCATGACAGCGCTGCTGGCATCATTGTTCGGTGCCATGGCTGCCTACAGCCTTGCGCGGTTCCGTCTGCGGATAGGACGCGCCTCGGAAATGGTGTTTCTTCTGACGCAAATGTTGCCGGGCATTCTCTTGGCCCTGCCGATGTTTCCGATATTTGCAAGACTGGGGCTGCTCGATAGCCTTTCAGGACTGTCGCTGGTCTATCTTGCGTTTCTGATTCCTGTCGCGACGGCCTTGTTGAAACCCTTCTTCGAAGCCATCCCCGTCGAACTGGAGGAAGCTTCGTTGATCGATGGCTCATCGCGCATTCAGACGATGTTCCGAATCACACTTCCCTTGTCGCTGCCAGGTCTCACGTCGACGTTCCTGTTCTGCTTCATCATCGCATGGGACGAGTACCTTTACGCCCGGATTTTCCTAAGGGATCCGGATCAATGGACAATTTCCGTGGGTCTTGCTTCTTTCTCGGGAGAATTCGTCACGCCATGGGATCAGGTCATGGCGGCCGCAACAATCACGACACTACCGGCCGTGGTGATCTTCCTTATGCTTCAAAGGTATTTGGTGCGAGGTTTGACGGCAGGTGGAGTCAAAGGATGAAAACGACGCAATGACAACAGCAAGTTTGAAGAACGTCAGCAAGGTCTTCCCTGAACATGTCGCCGTAGACGACATCAGCCTTGAAGTTGCAGACGGCGGATTCGTGGTCCTTGTTGGACCTTCGGGCTGCGGCAAGTCCACGACGCTGCGAATGGTGGCTGGGCTGGAACAGGCGACCAGCGGCGACATACTGATTGGAGACAAACGCGTGAACGACGTGTCTCCCCGCAACCGGGACGTGGCGATGGTGTTTCAGAACTATGCGCTCTATCCGCATTTGTCGGTCTATGAGAATCTTGCCTATGCGCTTCGCCGCCGCCGTGTGCCCCGCGCCGAGATTGACGCGCGCGTCATCCAGGCAGCCCGGTCCATCGATCTTGAGGGGTTGTTAAAGAGACGACCTGCACAACTCTCCGGTGGCCAGCGCCAGCGTGTTGCCCTAGGGCGAGCCATCGTGCGTCAACCAAAGCTCTTCCTGATGGATGAGCCGCTCAGCAATCTGGACGCAAAGCTCCGCGTTCAGACCCGCTCCGAGATCACCCGGCTGCAAAAGGAGCTTGGAGTCACAACGCTTTACGTGACCCACGATCAAGCCGAAGCCATGACCATGGGCACCAAGATCGTCGTCATGAACAACGGGAAAATCCAACAGGTAGCATCCCCCCGGGACCTCTATGACCGCCCGGCCAATATATTTGTTGCCGAGTTCATGGGAACTCCCCCGATGAATTTGATAACCTGCCACTTGGACAACACGTCTAAGGACCTGGTTCTTGTGCGGGATGGTGTGAACATTGCCTGTGGGAGCGAGTTGTCAAATGTCTTGCCAAGGGCCACGAATGGCGCGTCGGTCATTGTCGGGTTCAGGCCTGAGGACGTGACGCTGGTGCAGGACGGCAGTTCAGCGGATATTTACGGGCAGGTCCAGACTATCGAAGAATTGGGGCACGAGACCTTGGTGATGGTCAACAACGCCGGAACCAGGTTCACGATCAGACTTTCGCCCAACGATGCCGCCTTGTTCCAACTTGGAGACAAATTGTCCCTTTCCCTCATCAAGCCCAAACTTAGATTTTTCGACGCACATTCCGGTGCCTCAATCTCTTTGCACACCGCTCATCTCAATGTCGGTCGTTGAGGCAAATCCAGCGAACGTCAGCGCTGTCCACATCCTTTCAATTCGTAGGCGGTGCAGTGAATGTCGGTTCAACTAAAGAATACCGCCGCTCCAACCTCTCCAACCTTGCGAGTTGCGCCAGCATTTGAGCGCCGATACCGAACGAGATGGTCAAGGCGGTTGGAGGCGGTGCCCCAGCAGAACTTGGGTGGGAAGCGCTTCAACACCGAGGAATTGCCGCGTATTCAGCCCCGGTCGCGCCTCCGATGGTGTAGCGGTTATAGACATGCTGGCTGGCTGGCCGACCCCCTTGCGAAGGCATGGCTTTCTCCAGATCCTGCTGTAAGCGCAGGCATCATGATGTTTCCGGAGACTGCCCGGACGATGAATGGTGTTGCGATGATGAGTCCTTTGGCCACGAGCACCATCATGGAAAATGGGACCAGCGCTCCAATGTTCGAAGCACCTTCAGGTTCGCTAGTTCTCTTGAGTAAAACATCCCTAACCCATTGATTTCAAGCCATTCCCAAAGTTCGGGAATCGGGCTTTACTCTCAACGACAGCGCCGCCGCCGCGCGGGGGTTTGGGCTCTTGGGTAGAACATCCCTAAGTCACTGCTTCAAAACTATTACTGGACCCCTGACCAGCGCCTGTCCGCGTGATCTGAACGCCTTGGTGTCGCGGGCCCCTACTGCCCTCACCTTCCTTGGGTTTACACTTCCGGTCCCGAGCGCGGGTCCGGATTTCACTCCGGCGACAGAGCGGCCGCGGCGCGGGTGTGGGCTCCGAAGCGCAACACAGGTCATTCTCGCAGTGGGAACGCAGCCCGACCGGGGAGTTTTGCGGAAAGCTCCATCACAAACATCCTGCGAGGTATGGAAGGGCAGAGTCGTTCAATCCGTCAGCTGGACGTTCGCCAAGTGCAGGCATGGCTTCCCTCTTGGAATCCGCGAGGCCAGAACACGTTACCCGAGCATCGGAGCGCCAGTGGAAGGAATCCCGAACACGGACACCCGGAACAAAATCCTTACGACTTGAAACATTATTGCGTATCTCATCGCTCAATAGTAATGAATGGAAATCACGATGGATTTCAGCATGTCTGGCAGCAAACTCGATGCCATTGACCGACGCATCCTTTCGGAGCTTCAGGCCAACGGCCGAATGACCAACGTCGAGCTAGCAGGGCGCGTCGGCATATCCGCCCCGCCCTGCCTGCGGCGAGTTCGGGCCCTGCAGGAAAATGGATATATCCGTGCCTACCATGCCGACATCGACCCGCGTCCTCTCGGTTTCGAAGTGCAGGTCTTCGCGATGGTGGGACTCACAAGCCAGGCCGAGGCTGTCCTCAGCGCCTTCGAGCGGCTCTGCGGAACATGGCCATTGGTGAGGGAGTGCCACATGCTGAATGGCGAAATCGATTTCCTGCTAAAGTGCGTGGCTCCCGACCTTTCGACGTTCCAGGAATTCCTGACAGAGGAACTTGCGGCGGCCGACAATGTCGCCAGTGTCAGGACAAGCCTTGTGATCCGGGCTTCAAAGGACGAGCCCGCTGTGCCGTTCGATGTGCTCGAAGCCCGATTGGAACCAGAGCCGTGATCCTGGAGCTGTGACCCGGCGGACCAGGGACTGCGCTATAGTCGAACCGATGAGATCAAACGACCATAGTCAGCTTCCTGGCGATGGACGCTGCGGCGATACGAATAGAAACGCGTGGAATCGGAATAGGTGCAATGGCCGGTCCATTCGGCATGGGCGACTCCGGCCGCCCGTAGACGGTTCAAGCTATATCCGGGCAGGTCGAACTGGTAGCGGTCCCCATAGCCATTTGCGAAGAATCGAACACTATCGGGATCCGAATACTGAAACTCATCGAGGAACTCCGGACCAACCTCGTAGGCGAGCTGGCTGATTGTGGGGCCGATTACCGCAACAATCCGCTCCCTCGTCGCGCCGACCGACTCCATGGCACTGGCCGTCGCCTCCAGAACCCCATGAAGCGCACCCTTCCATCCAGCGTGGGCCGCACCGATCACGCCTGCCGCCGTATCCGCGAACAGAACCGGCTGACAGTCGGCTGTCAATACACTAAGCGCGATTCCGGATTGGCAGGTCACCATTCCATCCGCTTTCGGGCGTGGACAATGCAGGGCGGCCGTCACCTGGATGACATCGGTGGAATGAACCTGATGAACGGTCGCTAGCCCGTCCGGGGACACCTCCATTGCATCCGCAACCCTGGCGCGGTTGACCGCCACCGCTTCCGCCTGGTCAAACGACCCTGTACCGCAATTCAATCCTTCATATAGGCCAGACGAGACCCCGCCACGCCGGGTGAAGAATCCGTGGCGCAGCCCGTGCAGCGCATCGGAGTTGATGATCTCGAGTGTCATGGCTCCAGCCCCGGAAGCTGCGGCGCACCATTGGGCGTAAATCCCAGTACCTTGAAGAGGCTCCCCATTTCCCCAGGATGGGTCAAGCGGCGATGCGCCGCGATGTGCTCGTCAAGTTCGCAGCCCCCAAGCGACCGGGCCAGTCCTTTCGCTCTGGTCGTGATGCCCAACCGTTCAAGAAAGACGCCCTGTGGCGTGAGTGAACTGGGGATTGTGCCAACAGCCGCGTGTGCCAGTGCCTCAAAATCCACATGTGCCGTCAGGTCAGCCAGTCCCGGTTCAGCCAATGGGTTAACGAATCGATGATCCTTGACAGCCTGAAGCGTATCTCCGAATGAGCGCCACTTGCCGTAATCGATCACCAGCGCGGCTCCTCCAAACTCAGCCAGACGGGACGTGATCGTCCCGATGACCGCCCTGGCTGGAAAGCGCAGTTCCACGAGGTCCCCGAGCCGCACGTCGGTCAGGCGCTGCTCCAGTTCCTTCACCGGCATTGGCTCGCCAAGGCCGAAGGCAAGGTCGCCGTCGCCCAGTCCCACCAGTCGTTCCCTCCAACCACTCTCCGCACGAATGAATTGGCGGATGGGAAGGGCGTCGAAGAACTCGCTCGCAAGCAGAAAGAGCGGTTCGTCCGGAAGGTCGGAGACGGCGTTAAGCCAAGTGATCCGTTCCGACGTCAGTTTCCTGCGCTGATGGTGACGCAAGGCAGCGGAGGCTTCTATCAGATGGATCCGGGCCGCGTCCAGAAAGCCGGAAACACTGCGGGTGGCACGTAGTATGTCGATCATGCAGGTTCCTCGGCCGGGACCAAGCTCTGCAAGAACGAAGGGACTCGGTCGGCCCTGATCGATCCAGGCCTGCGCCAGCGCCAGACCGATGATCTCACCGTACATCTGGCTGATTTCGGGGGCTGTTGTGAAATCCCCCGCAACGCCAAATGGGTTTCGCCCTACATAGTAACCGTGTTCCGGGTGCAGGAGGCATTCCGCCATGTAATCGGCGACGCTGATCGGTCCGGAGTCGTGAATTCGACGGACAAGCAGTCGCGCCAGCGGAGTCATCCAGATTGCCGTCGGGTCCAGATCACCAGGGCGACACCTAAGGCAAGCATGGGGAGCGACAGGCATTGACCCATTGTAAGCCCAATATCTCCCAACCTGATGGCATGGCCGAACGGATTGTCCGGCGAAACGAACTGTGCGTCCGCCTGCCGGACGAACTCAACGGCAAATCGCACCGTGCCGTACCCGGCGAAAAACATGCCGGTGATGGCCCAGGGTGACTTCAACCAACCTTGGCGAAAGGCGAGATGCAACAGCAGCAGTCCGAGAAGAAGCCCTTCAAGAACCGCTTCATAGAGCTGTGAAGGATGGCGGGCGCAAAGACCGATTACGTCGGGGCAGTCCTGAGCCGCCCCGCCGGGAAATACCACCCCCCAGGGAAGTTCGGTGGGACGTCCCCAAAGCTCCGCATTCACGAAGTTCGCGAGCCTTCCCAGAAACAACCCCGGTGGCGCACTGAATGCCATGATGTCCGCGACTCCGCCCAGGTTGGCGCCGGTCCGCCGGCAGAATACGAGAACAACGGCAATGACTCCGAGGAGTCCGCCGTGGAACGACATGCCGCCTTGCCATATCTTCAGGATATCGAACGGATTCGCGATATAGTGGGTCGGCTGGTAGAACATGACAAAACCCAATCGCCCACCAGCCAGGATTCCGATGATGATCCAGGTAAGAAGATCGTCAAGCTGCTCGCGTCGCATCGGTGGCTGTTCACGCCACAGGCCGGGAAGAGCCAGCGCCCGGGCCGCGGTTCGCCACCCGATCAATATGCCGACGATATAGGCAAGCGCATACCAGCGGAGCGCGAACGCGACACCGCCAATCTCGAAGGTGAATATCTCGGGTGAGATGTTGGGGAAGGGAATGGCTGCTAACATGATGGCACCCATGGTCATAGCACGACATTTGAGTCAACCTTGCGTGTGAGATTTGATATGGCATACTGGAATGTGGCAGCAATGAGGTTTGGGATGCAGACGCGCAGCAGGATGTTTGACGACATCGGCCAGTTGATGACCAACGCAGTTGGCGTGGCACAGGGAGCCAAAGAGGAGGCCGAGACCGTGATGAGGGGATTGGTCGACCGTTGGCTGGCCGATCGCGATTTTGTCACCCGCGAGGAGTTCGAAGCGGTTCAGTCCATGGCTCGAAAGGCGCGCGAGGAAAACAAGGTACTTCTGGCGCGGATCGAATCCCTGGAAGCATCGGTGGGTCACAAATCCTAGAGGTCATCAATCCGCGCTCGTGTACCGATACAGTTATCGGGTCGTGAGCCGTCCGATGGATATTGCCGAGTGAAGCGGAGATGACGGAGTGACAATCACGGTTGCCACCTGGAACATAAACTCAATTCGCCTGCGCGAACCAATCGTGCTCAGGCTTCTGACGGAAGAATCTCCGCACATACTTTGCCTGCAGGAGTGCAAGTCACCGGTCGACCGCATTCCGGTCGATGGCTTTCGGAGATTGGGTTACGAATATATGGTTGCCCGGGGGCAGAAGGGGTACAACGGGGTCGCGATACTTGCGAGAGTGCCGGTTGAGGACGCCGGAGAAATCGACTTCGCAGGTCTTGGCCATGCCCGTCACGTCGCGGTGCGGTTGGAGAATGGGGTGGTCCTGCACAACTTCTACATTCCGGCGGGTGGCGACATACCGGATCGGGTGGCGAATCCCAAATTTGGCCAGAAGCTCGACTATATCAGTGATATGCGTGACTGGTTGATCGACAGGACGCCGGAGCGGTCAATCATGGTGGGGGATTTCAACATCGCGCCGCGTGAGGATGACGTCTGGAACCACAGGCAGTTACTGAAGGTGGTCAGCCATACGCCCATCGAGGTAGAGCATCTTTCCGAAATGCAGGAGGCTGGAGGTCTGGTGGATATCACGCGGAAGGACATACCTTCGGGCAACCTCTACAGCTGGTGGTCCTACCGTTCCCCGAACTGGGATGCCGCTGACAAGGGCCGTAGGCTCGACCATATCTGGGCGACACCCGACATATCCGACGCGTCGCATTCGAGCCGTATTCTCCGCCAGGTGCGAGGATGGGAAAGACCTAGCGACCATGCGCCCGTATTTGCCACTTTTGACCTTTAATCCGACACCGTGTGCACACATATATTAGCGCCAAAGAGAGCTTGGAGCCGACGATGCTGGGAATGGGTATGAAATCCACCGCGCCTGCCGCAGGCGTGATCAAGGATGCGACGGAAGCCACCTTCATGGAAGATGTGGTGAACGCGAGTCAGGAAGTCCCCGTCGTCGTCGACTTCTGGGCAACCTGGTGCGGTCCCTGCAAGACGCTTGGTCCGTTGTTGGAGGACGCGGTCAAGAAGGTGCACGGCAAGGTGCGCATGGTCAAGGTTGACATCGACCAGAACCAGCGACTGGCGCAGACGCTGGCCAGGCAGGGCCTGCCGCTTCAGTCGATTCCCACCGTGGTCGCTTTCTGGCAGGGTCGCGTTGCGGACATGTTCCAGGGAGCCCTGCCGGCGTCCGAAATCAAGGCATTCGTGGACCGTGTTGCCAAGCTGGCTGGAGACGGCGGTGTCGCGGAGGCTTTGGATGCCGCCGAAGCCCTCCTCGCGGACGGTGCCGCTGTAGATGCGGCACAGGCTTTCGCGGTGGTTCTGGGGCAGGAACCGGAAAACGCGACCGCTTACTCCGGTCTGGTACGTGCGCATGTGGCCTTGGGCGATCTTGATCAGGCGGAGGCTGTGCTGAATGGCGCACCGGCGGAAATCAGCGAATCGCCGGAGATCGAAGCCGCATTCGCCCAGATCGAACTTGCCCGGCAGGCTGCCAACGCTGGGCCAGTTGGCGACCTGCGTGCGACGGTTTCGGCAAATCCCGACAACCATCAGGCACGATTCGATCTCGCGTTGGCGCTGCACTCATCTGGTGATGTTCAGGGGGCGGTGGATGAACTCCTGGAACTGTTCCGCCGCGACCGGGACTGGAACGACGGTGCGGCAAGAACCCAGCTGTTCACGATCTTTGACTCGATGAAGCCACAGGATCCGATTGTACTCAGCGGGCGTCGCCGCCTCTCCTCAATGATATTCGCCTGATCGGGCGAACGGGCTAGCGATTGGCCATGTTCACCGAGTCCAATCTTCCGGGGATGATTCCGGTTTTTCCGCTGCCTGGGGCGATACTGTTGCCTCGCGCGCGCCTTCCACTGCACATATTTGAGCCACGTTACCTTGCGATGCTTGATGATACGCTGAAGACGTCACACCGTCTGATCGGTATGGTCCAGCCCACCGGAACAGAGGGCGACGACTGCGACCAGCTGCATGTCATTGGTTGTGCCGGTCGGTTGACCGCGTTCTCGGAAACCGAGGACGGTCGCTATATGGTTACGCTTGGCGGAATATCCCGGTTTCGGCTTGAAAGGGAGGAGGGCGGATTCACGCCCTACCACCGGTTCAAAGTGTCCTGGGACGGCTTCTCCCGCGACCTTGGCCCGGCGGAAAAGGATCCGGAACTTGAACGTGACGCGTTCCTGAACCTGCTACACCGCTTCTTTCAGGATCGCTCGCTGAAGACGGACTGGGACTCGCTGCGTGAAGCGGAGGATGAGCTTCTGATAAATTCACTCAGTATGCTCTGCCCATTTGAACCGGAAGACAGGCAGGCGCTCCTTGAGGCCCCGACGCTGGGTGTCCGGCGCAAGACGCTGGAGACCTTGATCGAATACGAGTTGCATGGTGGAAGTGCCGAGGAGGTCATGCAATGAGCGAGGCTCACCAACCTTTTGATCGAAGGATGCTGGAAGCGCTTGTCTGCCCGCAGACACATGCTGTGCTCAGTTACGATGCCGAGCGCCAGGAACTGATTTCGAGAGCCGCGCATCTTGCCTATCCGATCCGAAACGGCATTCCGGTGATGCTTGCCGACGAGGCACGGCCGCTGGACTGATCAAAGTGGCCTGCCCTGAAGCAGTCTTGGAACCTCGCCGGTCAGCCCCATTGCTTCACGCATCAGGCCGCGCCTGAGGCCCGGAAACGCGTTTACGAAGCCAAGGCCAAAATCACGAAGGCTCCGTACCAAACTGTCATCATTGGAAAACAGTCTATTGAGCGAGTCGGTGGCGATGGCCAGCACGGCGGTATCGAAACGACGCCAGCTCTGGTAGCGTTCCAGTACATCCAGCGCACCAATGTCTTCGCCGCGCCGCCACGCCTGCACCAGAACCTCGGCCAACGCTCCAACATCCTTGAGGCCCGCGTTGAGACCCTGGCCAGCGAGAGGATGCACCCGATGTGCAGCGTCGCCGATTAGCGCAACGCGCCGGGCGACGGAACGGTTGGCAACCGACAGTGCAAGGGGATAGGAATGGCGGTCACCTTCAAGCCGGATTTCGCCGAGGAATCCACCCACGGCTGGACGTATGGCGTTGAGATACCCTTCGTCTTCCATCGCCTGTATCCGGTTGGCATTTCTGGTCGACTCGGTCCAGACTATGGACGTGCGGTTTCCCGGGAGCGGCAGTAACGCCAGGGGGCCGCTTGGCATGAAAAACTGGTGGGCTGTGCCACCGTGTGGCAGTTCATGGCCAATTGCGCAGACCAGTGAGGTTTGCCCGTAAGGCCATCCGACATAACTGATTCCCTCGCGACGCGCCACGGCGCTCCTTTGACCGTCCGCGCCGATCAGGACCGACCCCTCGATGGTGGTACCGTTCGAGAGCGTGGCGCTTACGCCGCCATCGGTTGCGTTATGCGCGACCACCTCCTGCCCATTGAACTGGCTCACGTTCCCGCATGCCGCCAGGTTCTCCATCAGGGCATGTCTCAGATGGCGGTCCTCCAACATGAAGCCGACCGGACCTTCATCCAACTCGGCGTGATCGAATTCCAGCAATAGCGGTGAAGGGCCTTCACTGACCTTTCCGTCAGTGACCACGACCTTGAGGATGGGCTGCGCCTTGTCCGCAACCAGCTTCCACGTTCCCACTGCGTCCAGCAGTCGTTTGGAAGCCAGCGCCAACGCATAGCCACGGCCATCAAACCTAGGATCCAGACGGGTAGGGGATTGCGTGCGATCGATCACAGAGACGCCCAGACCGGCGCGGGCAAGCGCCAGGGCCATCGCGCAGCCATTCAGGCCACCTCCCACTATCGCCGCGTCAAATCGCTCAGTCATGGCTGCAATATGGGTGACAATGGCGGGATTGTCCAAACCCGGATGTGCGGGTACCTTCCCTCTTTGCGACAATTGGGAGGTGGGTATGGCACAGGAATGGCTCTGGATGAGTGCAGGAGAGCTTGGACGCGGGATTGGGCGGGGTGAAATCGATCCTGTGATGCTGACGACAGCCTATCTGGACGCCATAGAGGCGCACCCCCTGAATAAACGCATATTTGCACGGCTGACTGTGGACCGGGCACTTTGCGAGGCGAAAGCCGCATCCAAACGTGCGGAATCGGGCCGCAGGCGCAGCATTCTCGACGGTGTGCCGGTCTCCTGGAAGGATCTCTTTGACACGGCGGCCATCGCAACGGAAGCCGGGTCTGGTCTGTTGGAGGGCCGTATACCGGAACGCGACGCAGCGGTCATTCGAAACGCCTCCGCTTCGGGATTGGTATGTCTCGGCAAGACCCATATGTCGGAACTGGCGTTCTCCGGCCTCGGCTTTAACCCTGTTACCGCCACACCACCGTCGGTAAACGACGGCGACGCCGTTGCAGGCGGCTCGTCATCGGGTGCGGCTGCATCGGTGGCGCATGGCCTGTCAGCCTGTGGAATAGGGTCCGATACAGGCGGATCAGTCCGCATTCCTTCGGTCTGGAATGATCTGGTGGGGCTCAGGACGACCCCTTTGAGGTTGTCGACAGAGGGAGTCGTTCCGCTCTGTCCAAATTTCGATACGGTCGGACCGCTCTGCAGAACCGTCGAGGATGCGGCGCTGGTTATGGCGGCTCTCGAGGGAACGGCACCGCCTGACCTGACCGGCACGAGTCTTCACAACATGCGGCTGATGGCGCTGCGGACTGTCGCGATGGACGACTTAAGTCCTCAATCGAAAGCGGGCTTCGATCGGGCGGTTGTCCGGCTCCAGGACTCCGGCGCGACAGTCACGCCGCTGGAGGTTCCAGCCGTTACGGAAGCTATGGATCTGGCGTCTCTCCTGTTCACATCGGAAGCTTACGGGACCTGGAAAGACAGGATTGAGGCCGAGCCTGAACGGATGTTCGGCGAAATCCTGGCTCGCTTCAGAATTGGACGGGAGCATTCCGCCGCCGATTATGTGGCCGGATGGCAGTCACTGCTCCGCATACGGAACGAATGGCACGGGGCAACCAACGGTTTCGACGCGGTGATCCTGCCCACTGCGCCTAACCTTCCGCCCAAGATCGATCGATTGACGGAGGACAGGGTATATTTCGTGAACGAGAATCTCCTCGCATTGCGCAACACGAGAATCGGCAATCTCATGGGGGTTCCCGCCCTTACCCTACCTACTGGCATTCCTTCGACGGGGCTTATGCTGATGGTGCCTCCCATGCAGGAGGAACGGCTGCTGCGTATCGGTCAGGCCACCGAAGCTGCGTTGAGGTCGCGTCGCTCGTAAGGGATTGGTCTTCCGCCAAGTGAATGCCAAAGTTCCGATCGCAGCAATCAGGAAGTTGAGTCCCGAACAGACGCCAATCAGGTTTTCGCGAACCAACCTGACTCAGTACATGACGGATCCTCGGCGGCTCCATTTGGTTCCTTGCGCCGACCACAAGCAGGGAAGGCACGTAATTCGGGATTCGGCGAATACGTTGACCCGGTGAGGTTGGCCCTGGATCGGACCTTCGCCAACCATTGACAGGATCTCCGACAAAGAGACAGCCAGGTCCCGTTTCTCCAACGCAGATGCCCCGTCTCCAATCTGTATATCGAGCCGTCATGCGGACGAGGATCGTTGAACGTCTCTAACCGGACTGGAAAACGGATGAGGGAAACGCCACGAGAAAATCATTCAGAACGGAGGCAACGCGTCGTTACACCCATCGGACGGGCAGACGTCACACAGGCGTTGACCAATTCCTCAAGTTCGTCCATCCGGCCCCGATAGGCGAATTCAAACGCCTGCCGCAGGACATCACGGGAAAGACCCGGAAAAATGAAAGACTCCTGTCCTTCCTTCGGAACATCGCCAGAACGAAGATCAAGGATACGAACCACGGACAGAATGCCCTCTGCATCGATTTCGCCAAGCCACATCTCACCAACGCCCAGACGCGCATAGCCATGCGGCTTGTCAGGGTCGGCATGGGTGTCATTGATCTCCACGACAAGGTCTGGTGGACACCGTTGGATGAAGGCGGCTTCGGCAGAACGTCCTTCATCCATAACCTTTCTAAAGGCCAGGGCCTGCTCGCCCACGTAATAGCTCGCGTCCGGTTCGAGACCGGTGTTCGGGGGATCCTCAGGGCGTCTCCATCTTGTGTCGCGCAGCTTTTCCGGACGGATTCCCGTTCCAAGACCGGCTGAAACGACGACGTCATCCGCGGCGCTACCCATCTTTCCATGAAGATACGATGGCGTCATCCAGGAAACGATACCCCGGGCGACATCGATCCAGACCCGGCGCCCGACCCTGTTCCAGTCAAGAACAGCCATCTGGCGGACCGTCTCGGGATCAAGACGCAACATCCATCTACAGGAGCCGGTTGCCCCCGTGGTGTGCGATGCGGACACCATCGTCTCTCGCCTTCCCGAGTGTCTTCGGCAGAATAGATAGAACGTGAAAGACGTTCCGTCAATCATCGAGGGGGCACCGGGGCACCTGAATCCGAACATACAGTCACGCTGGCGGCAGGCCGTCATCCTCCGGGTGTAACGGAAGAACCCACTTCCATTCCGAAGCGCAGCACTGGCCACTTCCGCAGCGAGGGCGCAGCCCGAGCGGGGAAAACAGCCGGAAGGCAGGGTTTCCAGTCCTCCGGGCACCGAATATCCGGCCCAGAAACCTGATGAAAGGGACCGGCATCGGGAAAGCAAGGTCATGAAATCGTCCAGCCGTTTCAGGAATTGTGTTGGGTTGTACCCGACATCCGCGAGATATGTCGGCGTCCGCATTTCCTGCGACAGTTCATCAGCAACCTGAACAACGGGTCGCGTCGGCGCATCGGCATGGGAGCCGGGCAGGACACCCTCTCCCGTAGGCTGTCCAGAGCGGTTCGCCACCTTGACCGTAGTGCCTTCATGGGGCGCTGTGAAGCGCCGCATGCCATAGGTTCGGCAGCGGCACGGGGAAATGATGACCAGTTTCACGGCAGGACGCGTGCCGCCGTGCGGTGTACCGGTATCGATCCCCTGGGCATGATCCATACCGCTGACCTTCCGGTAGATCATGTTGTGTGGTCTGCGGTGCGGTTGAAACGGCGTTCGGGAGATGCTCTTCTGGACATGGCAGACGTTGCATTCGACACCTCGGCGGTGACCCGCCAACTCGAGTCGAAAGGCTTCAGTTCCGATCAAGCCGAGGCGATTACCGAGGCTGTGCGGGTCGGAGTGACCGGCGGGGTGGCGTCAAGGGCCGACGTTGCCGAACCACGGACCGATCTGCGTTGGATGAAGGCGACCGGCGGAGTGATCATCGCGCTCCTCATCGGACCTTTCTGGGCCGTCATCGACTTGCGCACCACGCTGGCCTCGCTTGCCATCGGTGGCTGAGGTTCCCGCCTCACCCTCCTTCGCCTCCTGCTTCCGGATGTCCTGAATTTCCCAGCGCCTCCATATGGCCGCGCAGGATTGTATCGATTCGTGCGTGGCAACCCCGGCCCTGCACGCTGAAGTGCGCCGGAATATCTGCATCGAGACGCACCGAGACCGCCCGTTTTGGGCGGAGCAGAGTGATCCGGAATCAGGACCGGTCGATATCTGGACCACGCTGGGAAACACCGGCTGGTCAGGGGTCATCACAGCGCTGTGGGATGGGGTGGCTGGATTTTGAATCCGTGTGTCAACGGAAGGCCGTTCACATGGATGGCTGGACAGGTTCCCGTCGACTGGATCAGCTGCGGCCCTTGCGCTAACACCATCCACGAGATCACTGAACCCATGTGGGATCTCGGGGACGTCCGGAGTTTCCGTCGTTCGATTCCGTCTGACAGGCCGGCTACGGGAGATACTCGATAGGGTGGGTCGCAGGGTTCGTTAAGTCCTTGGGGTCGCGATTGTCCATGGATGGGCCCGCCACAGATAAGCTCGATACTTCCAGTGAGAAACGGTTGGCAGTCCACCGTCAGGAAAAATTCCGCTCGGTCTTGATCTGGCCATAGGCGACATTGGCCTCGGAAGTTTTCGTCGCGCCAAGGTTGCGAAATTCCATTGGGAGGCCTTTCGCCTCCAGTCGGTCCGGATGAAAGTCCTTGATGATACGGCGATATGCCTTCCGTATTTCCTCGTCCGTGGCGTCCCGGCTCACCCCAAGGATCTCATATGGATCGCTCTCGTTGGGGACCGCGGATCGGATGTAGGTGTTTTCAATTCGCCTGCACTGTTCCGGAGAGAGCCCGAATTCCCGCGCAACGCTTCTGATGAAACTCCGCTCGCCACTGTGGTAGGTTCCATCCGCAGCGGCGATCTGGACCAGACCCGCCAGGAGTTGTTCAAGCATTTCCTCATCATTACCGACAATTGCCGCAAGCTGCCGTGCGAAAGGTTCGAATCCGGTCGCATCGTTCTTGGCTGCATTGAAGATCGCGGCGATCTCTCGCGCGGCGGAACGGGGAACTGTGATCACCTGCTTCAGGACCTCAATCTCATCACGGGTCACACGTCCGTCAGCCTTGCTGAGCTTTGCGGCAAGGATCACGAAACCCATCGCAAATGCTGCCTGGATATGCTCGATGGACTCAGGCGACGAAGCGGCATGAGCGCTGACCGTCGAGCGACCTTCAGAAGGGCGGTTGCTTTTGTCCACAAGATGCCCGAATGCCAGTCCAGCGATTGCACCGATTGGTCCACCCAGCGCGAATCCAGCTGCGCCGCCTAGAATTTTCCCGAATATGGACACTATGCCTGCTCCTGTTGAAGGTTTCCTACTAACCCGCAGTCCACTTCCACACAATGGACCTGGACCCTGTGGAACGGATTGGGAAACATCTATCCGCTTACCCGGAGTTCATGCCAGAGTGGTGCCGGAGAATCAGTGGACAGAATGTGGCGGAAATCGCGGCGAGTGCCCTGTACGAAATTACGTTCAGGCATCACATAGGACTGGAATGGCGAGATGGACGAACGGCTATATGAGTCCCTTGGTTCGGGACAATGATCGACAGACCTCCCCTATGTTGTGGCATGGCAGGTCGTGAACGGGTGCCACGCAAAGGAAAACCAACCCCAACGGTCCTGTCGAGTCCAGCGGCGGTGATCCAGAAGGCCGGGCAACCGAATCAAGAAAGGTCCACGGGTGGTTGACTCATGAGAATCTGTTGTTCTTCGGAAATCCGTAGGGCGGACGGCTTCCCACGCTTGCCCGTTTCGCCTTCCAATGGGACATATCGGCCTCGTGACGGGTCTTGCCGCCGCCCATCGACCAGGTCAGCCCCTTGCTGAAATCAAAAGAGGTGACGTCGGACAGACCCTCATCAAAGCCCAGCGTCCTCTGCTTTCCAGAGGCTTGGCCGTATTTCTGCAGCCGCACTCCCTTGCCTCGTGAGATTTCGGGAAGCTCCTCCGCGGCAAAGACCAGGAATCGGCCATTGGTGCCGACAACCGCGATATGGTCGCCTTCGAGTGGTTTGCAGACCCGTGCCAATTCGCCGTCACGCAGGTTAAGGATCTGCTTTCCGTTCCGGGTCTGGGCAACGACGTCATCCTCCGGCACGATGAACCCGTTACCTGCGGTCGAAGCCACCAGCAGCTTTCGGCCAGGGCTGTGAATCAACAGAGCGACGATATCGGCCTCGTTGGGTAGGTCAACCATAAGTCGAACCGGTTCACCCATGCCACGTCCTCCGGGGAGATTCGACGCCGAGAGCGTGTAGAACCTGCCGTTCGTTCCGAAGACCAACAGCCTGTCCGTGGTCTCGGCGTGAATGAACTGCCGTCCCTCGTCGCCATCCCTGAACTTCAGTTCCTGTTCGGGAGGAATGTGTCCCTTCATGGCCCGGATCCAGCCCATTCGGGAGCAGACCACCGTTATCGGCTCGCGCTCGACCAGCGCTTCCGGGGGCACGTTCCCGATGTCCACGGCTTCGGCGAACCGGGTCCGGCGACCGCCATTCCCGGAAGTCCTCCCGAACTGCGTTCTGACCTCGCGCAGCTGCTCTGCGATCCTGGCTCTCTGGAGTTCCTCATCCTCAAGAAGATCCTCGATTTCGGCGCGTTCCCGCATCAGGTCGTCGCGTTCCTGTCGCAGTTCCATTTCCTCGAGCCGTCGCAACGACCTCAGACGCATGTTCAGGATGGCGTCTGCCTGGGTCTCCGAAAGGCCATCGGCATCTCTGTCCGCTTCAGGGGGGCTGACATAATCGGTCTCGGAATTTGCGCGGATGAAGGTCCGCGACCAGTTTTCGCGCATCAGCGCGGCCTTTGGACTTTCATCGTAACGGATGATTTCGATGACGCGGTCCAGATTCAGGAAGGCGACGATGAACCCTTCCAGCACTTCAAGCCGCAGGTCTATTTTCCCGAGTCGGTGTCGTGTCCTACGCAGCAATACCTCACGCCGATGATCGAGCCATGCGCGCAGTGCTTCCTTGAGCGAACAGACCCTTGGCGTGCGTCCGTCGACCAGCACGTTCATGTTGAGGCTGAACCTGATCTCGAGATCGGAATTACGGTAGAGCATGTTCATCAGAATGTCGGGATCGACGTTCTTCGATTTCGGCTCCAGTACGAGTCTGAGGTCGTCCGCACTCTCGTCGCGGACATCCGCCAGGATTGGCACCTTCCTGGTCTGGATGAGTTCCGCGAGTCGCTCGACCAGCCTTGCCTTCGGCACCTGGTAGGGAATCTCGGTCACGACGATCTGCCATTGGCCGCGCCCTAGCGGTTCAATTTCGTGTCTGGCGCGCAGACGAAACGCGCCGCGACCACTTCGATAGGTCTGGGCGATACTGTCCCGCGGTTCGACGATCACTCCTCCCGTAGGAAAATCGGGTCCCTGGACGAATTTCAACAGGGTATCATCGCGGGCATCGGGTGATCTGACCAGATGAAGGCAA
Source organism: Paracoccaceae bacterium (assembly GCA_965203605.1). Classification (GTDB taxonomy): domain Bacteria; phylum Pseudomonadota; class Alphaproteobacteria; order Rhodobacterales; family Rhodobacteraceae; genus JAPOUP01. Next base: position 3,711,812 of record OZ241902.1, read on the forward strand.
GCGTCGCAGAGTTCCACGATGTTGTGCGGCGGAATGTTTGTGGCCATGCCCACGGCAATGCCGCTTGCGCCATTCGCAAGCAGATTTGGGAAGGTCGCGGGCAGAACGACCGGTTCCTGCAGTGTTCCATCATAATTGTCCCGGAAATCGACGGCGTTCTCGTCGAGGCCGTCCATCAATGCCTCGGCCGCGTCTGTCATCCTTGCCTCGGTATAGCGGCTGGCAGCAGGGTTGTCGCCATCGATGTTTCCGAAGTTCCCCTGCCCATCAACCAGCGGATAACGCACGCTGAATTCCTGAGCCAACCGAACCATGGCGTCGTAGATCGCAGCATCACCGTGAGGATGGTAATTTCCCATCACGTCGCCACTGATCTTGGCGGACTTTCGGAAGCCGCCGTTGGACCCCAGCCGTAGCTCCCGCATTGCGTAAAGAATGCGGCGATGCACGGGTTTGAGGCCATCGCGCGCGTCCGGCAACGCGCGATGCATGATGGTGGACAGCGCATAGGTCAGGTATCGCTCGCCGATGGCGCGGCTTAGCGGCTCAAGGGTCGAGAGTGACTTCATGTTGGGGTCGTCAGGGAAACGGCTCATAGATACTGCAATAGCATCTGCGCACCGGCGCGGGCAAGGGTTGTGTTAACCAAACCCCTAACCGAATTGAAGGAGAGCATCAGGTGTCACGCGCCTGCAGTCAGTTCCGGACATTGGACCCGGACTCGGTCGAGTCATGTGCCGCCATAGGAATGGACCGGGTTCCATTCGCTGCCCCAGATGCCACGCCAGTATCCAGTCAACATGGAATTCTGGATCGGCCGCCCTCCACGCCAGAGGTCGGCCTCCTGCCTCGAATGCCGCTCAAAGAAAGCATCGATTCGCGCTGATAGGGTGGTGACCGTTTCGAGATGCGTTGGTTCACCGGCCAGGTTCCTTGTCTCATCCGGGTCGGCGACGACATCATACAAAGCGTCGGGTAGATCGGGCGAACCTTCGCGCCGGAATCGCTTGAAAAAGGCCCATCTCGGTGTGCGGATGACGCGCGTCTCCTCCTGTTCCGCAAACACCTCGTCCTCGCCCCAGTCACGGATTTCCTCGCCTCGCAGCAAAGCGGCGAAGGATCTGCTCGGTCCATTTCCGTCAAATTCCGCTCCCACATAGTCAAGGATTGTGGAATGGAGATCCATATTCGAGACATGGAGGTCCGACCGGCCGGGCGACAGTCTGCCGGAACGATGCGCAATCAGCGGAACGGAATGCGCTGCGCGGTGAAGGTTGGAAGGATAGGTCGAGGCGCCGTGGCCCCAGAAGCCGTGATGGCCCAGCGAAAGGCCGTGATCGGCGGTGAATATGACCAGAGCGTCAGGAGCGGCTCTCAGAATGCGGCCCACCGCCTCATCAACCATACTGATCTGGCTGTAGTAGTTACGTAGGGAAGGTAGGTGGTTTGGCGCGCGCATGAGCATGGAGAAGTCCAGCCCACCTCCGCTCGCCGACTTGACCATGTCATAGTTCGCAACGGCTTCGGCCGATATCCCCGATCGTGGAACGGAGTCCATTTGGCATCTGTCATACAGGCTGGAAAACCGGTTGCGGGCGCCATCGTTCGTCGCGGGCCAATGGCCGTAGGGCGCGGGAAACGGAACAAAGGCAAAGAACGGCCCGCCATTCCCTCCAATGAACTCAAGTGCCTTGTCGGTGAAAAAATCCACCGCATGACCGCGGTGCACGTAGCTGCGCCCGTTGTCCGTGATCCGATTGCCATAGAACGATCGAACGTGCCCATGCTCCATCGTCACCCAATCGTCCCAGCCGGGACCCGGCGACGCCGTTTCTCCCAAGTGGTATTTTCCGAAGATGCCGGTTCGGTATCCGAGTGCCCCGAGCTGTTCGGGCAATGTCGAAAGCCCCTGCAGCGCATGCCACCCCGAAGGCCATTCGTCGGAGTTGCGGTCATCTATCCAGGAATGCACTCCGTGCTGCGAAGGGAGGAGTCCGGTCAGTACCGATGCCCGGCATGGAGAGCAGAAGGCGTTTGGGCAAAAGGCCCGGTCGAACCTCAGTCCAGACGCAGCCATGGAATCGATATTCGGGCTATGGATCTCGGAATTGCCATGACATCCCAGCGTTGTCGCCTGCTGGTTGTCAGACATGACGAGAATGACATTTGGATGGCGCAACTCTTGGATCCCTGTGCGACGATTCTTCTTGACGATCGAATGAAAACCGAACTTGAATTCAGATTCAAGAAATGAACGGGATACGCACCGTACCGATGCTTGATACTGTCCAGCCCAAACAGCGCCGCAGCCGTGCTCGCCGAGAGGCCATGATTGACCTCGGCGAACGGCTTCTGAACGAGCGTGACCTTCAGGAGGTTTCGGTTGCGGAACTCACGCGGGCACTCGGCTGTTCGACAGGATCCTTCTACACCTGTTTCGCTGACAAGGCGGCATTTTTCGTTGAAGTGCAGCACCGTGTCAGTGCCGGGCTTGACGCGCGGATTCGGGAGGTGTTCGAGACGGCGGACCTCTCTGATATGGCAGCGGCGAACCGATTGGCGCTCTGCGTTGAATTCACACTGGCGTACTTTCGTGCGCATAGCGGCCTTATCCGCTGCGCGTTGAGATACGAGCATCAAATTCCCGATGCATGGGCGCCGAACAGGGCGTCAGCACAGCGGATTGCGGACGCGGTCGCAGGTGACCTGCAACCGGACGTTGCCCGCCGGTTACGAATTGCCGTTCAGCTCGCGTTCGGAACCATGGTCAATGCGCTACTGCACGACCCTGGTCCAATGAGGCTGAAGGATCCAATGTTCGCAGCTGAGATGATAGGTGCGCTGTCCCCCTTTCTCAGCGAGGTATGGCCTCGACCTGCCGAACAATTTCATCAACAGGGAGAAATCACATGAAAATCCTGATTGCATCTGCACTGTCAATAGGCATGGGGCTCGCCGCGGCCCACGCGAAGGAGTTGCGCCTAAGCGCGGCGCCGCCGCCGAACTCGCCATGGGGACAGGTCACGCAGAAATTTGTCGATAAGGTCGCCGAGATCTCAGGTGGCGAACTGACCGTGAAGGCATTCATGGGATCAAAGCTCGGTGGCGAACAGGACGTCGTCAAGCAGATCGCGCGGGGAAGGATTGACATGGGAGTGATGTCCAACACCGCTGTCTCACTGGTTGTGCCGGAATTTGGGCTGTTGGCTTCGCCTTACGCCTTTGACAGCGCCGAGCAGTTCGACTGCGTTGCGGATGACCATCTTCTGGACACTTACGGAGAGGAATTCGATGCCGCGGGGATCCGAACACTGAGTTGGATGGAAGTTGGGTACCAGGTCATCTTTTCGAAGAATCCGTTCCGGACGCCTGCGGACCTTGCAGCCGTCAAGGTGCGTACGGCGCCGTCGATAACCGACACCCTGTTCATCGGTCAGACCAACGCTACGACTGTGCCATTGAGCCCTGCGGATACCATTCCGGCCCTGAAGACCGGACAGGTGGATGCCGCGACCCAGCTTTCCGTATTCGGAATAGTCACGGGATATCCGGCGGTGGCCCCGAACATCGTGTTGACCCGGCATCAACATCAGGTCGGCGGAATCATCATCTCCAAGCGCACCTGGGAAGGCCTCGATGATCGGGAACGGGAATGGATGGAGGAAGCCGCGCCAGTTTTCCTGGAACTTCGTGGCATGATCCGGGGCGCTGAGGGTGCGCTTCTTGCCAAAGCGGCCGGTGAAGGTGCCACGGTCATTGAGTTGACGGACGACGAACTGTCCGAGTGGAAAGCCCTGGCGACCAAAGCGCAGGATGAGATACTGCTCGACATGGGTGCTGCGGCGCGTGCCAAATGGGAAGAGATCGCGGCGGCGAAGGCGCAGTGCCAGTGATCCTGTGCTTGGCCGCGTCCTCTCGGGTCTGAGGCTTGTGGAGTCCGCCCTGGCGACAGCCGCGTATGCGGCTGTCGCGCTGATTCTCATGGCTGATGTCATTGGACGGGAAATGCTGGGCATGTCATTGTTCGGCGCCCAGCAGACCGCCGTCTACGGCGCAATTCTGGCGGGATTCCTGGGGCTTTCCCTTGCAACATCCGACAACAGTCACCTGCGTCCCGGATTTATGGACTTCGTATTTGGCCAACATGAGGGAGTCATCAGCAGGATAGGGGACGCGCTATCGGCCGCCTTCTACCTTGGATCCGCTTTGGTCGCCTGGACGTTCGTGGCCATTTCGATGGAGGCGGGTGACCGGGCACCAGTGCTTCACTTCACGGTCTGGCCGCTGCAACTTGTCATTCCCTACGCCTTCGTTGCGGCGGCCCTCAAACATCTCATCTTTTCGCTCCGGCCCGACCTGAAGCCTGAACCACATACAGGGACAGGTTAGGTCAATGGCGGCTGTGGTTCTCCTGCTGCTGGTGTTGCTGGCGCTTGCGTTGCGTCAGAACATCATCGTGGTTCTGCTTGGATCGGCCGCTTATGTACATCTGGTCTGGGGAGACGGGCACCTCGAATACCTGGCGGAAGACATCTGGATATCGCTGGACAACGCGTTACTGCTCGCGATTCCGATGTTTCTGCTTGCGGGCAATGTGATGACACGTGGGTCGATCGCGCAGCGTTTGATCGACCTTGCGGTCAGTATCACACGACCGCTGCCTGGTGGGCTGGCAGTCGCGACAATTCTGTCCTGCGCGATATTCGCGGCGATTTCGGGCTCTTCGCCGGTGACTCTGCTTGCTGTGGGAACGATCATGTTTCCAGCACTTCTCCGTAATGGATACCCGAAGCGGTTCGCTCTGGGCGCGCTCACTTCCGGTGGAACGCTCGGCATCATCATTCCTCCGTCAATTCCGCTAATCCTGTATGGAATTGTGACAGAGACCTCGATCGCGGACCTGTTCGTTGCCGGGATCATTCCCGGACTGATGATCGCGCTAGCGCTTGCAGGTTATTCATTCTGGATCAACAGGAACATGCCATCCAGCCGCTTCGACATAAGGGAGTTCATGACCGCAGTCTCACGCGGCGGCTGGTCGGTGCTGCTTCCCGCCATTCTGCTCGGAGGAATCTATTCCGGCTATTTCTCGGTCACGGAAGCCGCCGCAGTGGCGTTGGTCTACGCGCTGTTCGTCGAAACCTGCATTCACCGCGAACTGCGTCTGGTCGATTTCTATCATACGGCGGTCGACACCGCCAAGCTTCTGGGGATGTTGTTCCCAATTGTCGCGGTTGCCCTGTCGATCAAGACTATCCTGACCATCGAGGAACTCCCGGACCAACTTGCCCTGTGGATTTCCTCGGTGACCGACAGTCGCATCGCCTTTCTGATCGCCGTCAACCTGCTTCTGCTGCTGGTCGGCTGCTTGTTTGACGTGATTTCAGCGATCCTGATTCTGGCTCCGCTTCTGCTGGTTCCGGCGCTGGCCTTCGGTATTGATCCCATTCATTTCGGGATTGTCATGGTGATCAACCTCGAGATTGGATTTCTCACTCCGCCCCTTGGCCTGAACCTGATTGTTGCGATGTCAGCCTTCCGTGAAGGGTTCCTGGACATATGCAGGGCGGTGCTTCCCTTTGTTGCGGTCATCCTTGCGGTTCTCATGGTCGTGACGTTTGTGCCGACGACAACGCTTCTGCTGCTTCAATGATGGAATCCGTATGCTCAGGGAACCGGAAATGAACGGAGGATGCGGCACTGGCGTGGTATCTCAGGGTGGAATTGGGGCTGGTCTCAGGCCGGAGTGAGGGCGAAAGCCGTGAGCTGAAGGGAGGAAATCCTTAGGCGCCTGCAATGGGTAAGGGAAGTCCTGGCGATGCTGGTGTGAACCTGTCCTTCCGTCGTACCACCATATCGGAGCCAAGTCCCTGCCTCCAGTCACTCAACCCCGAACAGCTTCCAGAACCCTGCCGACGTTTGAGGGATCCGCGTCCGGCGTTATGCCGTGCCCAAGATTGAACACATGGGGACCACCGGAAAGTGTCCTTGCAATTCGTCGGGTTTCCTCGACCAGCGCCTGACCGCCAGTCACGAGGTGCCGAGGGTCAAGGTTGCCCTGAACACATCCATCCACCTGAACATGTTCCGCCGCCCAGCAGGCATCCACAGCCGTGTCGAGTGCCACACAGTCTGCGCCTGTGACCTGTGCGAAACCTCGGTAGCGATCGTCGGCCCCGCGTGGAAAGGCAATGACCGGAACGTCTGGCCATCTGGACCGTAGCGAAGTGACGATTCGACTGACGGGCTCGACAGCGTAGCGGACAAAGGCAGTCCCGGTAAGTGAGCCGGCCCAGCTGTCGAAGAGTTTGACCACCTCCGCGCCTGCCTCAACCTGCGCGGAAAGATATGAAATCGTTGCCCTGGTCAGCAGGTCAATCAACGCATCGAAGGTCTCGGGATCGGAGCGCCGCAGCGCATGGGCCGGTCGTTGATCCGGTGTTCCGCATCCTGCGACCATATAGGTCGCTACGGTCCACGGCGCGCCGGCGAAACCAATGAGCGAGGTCTGCGTAGGCAGTGCATCCGACAGAATGCGGAGGGTCTCGTAGACTGGCGCGAGGGTGAGGTGGATATCGTCCACGGATCTCAGGGATGTCAGGCTGTCGCGGTCCGTGACTGTGGAAAGACGTGGCCCTTCACCCGACTCGAAACTGAGCTCCGCACCCAGTGCGTGGGGAACCAACAGGATATCAGCGAACAGAATCGCCGCGTCAAAGCCGAAGCGTCGTATTGGCTGCAACGTCACTTCCACCGCAAGTTCGGGCGTGTAGCACAGCGTCAGGAAATCGCCGGCCCGGGCCCGGGTTGACCGATACTCGGGCAGATAGCGGCCAGCCTGCCGCATGAACCAGACCGGTGGGGTTTCCAGAACTTCCCCCCGAAGGGCCCGGATGAGTTTCTTTTCGTTCACCACCGATTGCCTCACGCAACGCCTGAGTGGTCCTGCAGCAGGTCTTCCAGGTCAAGCCAGATCCGTCTAATGTCAGGAGGCATGCAGGACAGTCAATGGTCATGAAGTTGAGGCTACCGGTCAGGATCGGAACACGCGGCTCGCCCCTTGCGCTTGCACAGGCAAACGAAGTCCGTGATCGGATTATGGTAAGTTCGGGGCTGCAGGAGGATGCGCTCGAGATCGTTGTGATCAGGACGAGCGGGGATCGCATCCAGAACCGCGCGTTGCGGGAGATCGGCGGTAAGGGCCTGTTCACAAAGGAGATCGAGGACGCCCTGCTGGCCGGAGAGATCGACATCGCCGTTCATTCGGCGAAAGATATGCCAGCTGCCGCGCCCGAAGGGCTTCTGCTCGATGTCTTCCTCCCCCGGGAAGACGTAAGGGACGCGCTCATATCCCCAGCCTACTCCCGACTCTCGGATCTGCCCGTAGGCGCGGTGGTCGGCACATCGAGCGTGCGCCGTAGGGCACAGCTTCTTCATCGTCGAAGCGACCTTCATGTCGTGGAATTTCGTGGCAACGTTCAGACCAGGCTTTCAAAACTGGCAAACGGCATTGCCGATGCGACATTTCTGGCAATGGCTGGACTGAACAGGCTCGCTATCAGGGATGTGCCTCACACGCCAATCGACCCTCGGGAAATGCTGCCGGCACTCGGTCAAGGTGCGGTCGTCACCGAACGACGCCACAACGATGCCGGCGCACAGGCTCTGGTTGAGCCGATTCACGATCGTCCGACAGGTCTGCGCCTTGCCGCTGAACGGGCATTCCTCGCTGCGCTTGATGGGTCCTGCGATACACCGATCGCCGGTCTCGCCGAGATCAATGGTGATGTCCTGCAACTGCGAGGCGAGATCCTGCGCCCGGACGGGTCCGAGGTTCTTTCAGATGATGTTTCCGGACCGATCGACTTGGGAAATGAGCTTGGAACGGATCTGGCGAAGGGACTGCTTGACCGGGCGGGCGATGGCTTCCTGATCCGGTCATGATGGATTTCGGGAACCGTGGCGCGATTGCACGGAAGTGGACAGGAGCACCCATCGCGCCTTCCTGCATCTGTGTGCCTTGAACCAGAACGGTCTGGGCCGCTCAACCTCGTGTTCAGGGAACCGGAAGTGAACGAAGGAGGTGGCGTGGACGGGGCCTACGCTCCCGGAACCACCTTGCCGGGGTTCAGTATCCCCTTGGGATCAAGGGCGGATTTCACCATGCGCATGACCTCGATCGCCACCGCATTCTTTCTTCGCTGCATGGACGGCAGCTTTGCCAGGCCGATTCCGTGCTCAGCCGAGAAGGTGCCACCGAGTGATCGCGTGACAGACTCGACCCTTTCACGAATTGCATCGATGTCGGCCGGGTCGCTCGAGGATGGAAACACGACGTAATGTATGTTGCCGTCGCCCAAATGAGCCACCGCCATTGGTTCGGCATCCATTTTGAAGTCCGATAGTGCCCTTTCCATCTCATCGAAGAAGTCGGGCACCCTGTCGGTGGGGACGGCAATATCGTTGTCAACCATTGGAAGTCGCCAGAGAATGACCTCGGCCGCGTCTTCCCGCCGTTTCCACATCTCGACTCTCTGGGCTTCGGATCGCGCGACGATGGCCTCGAGTACCAGCCCTTCGTCCATTGCATCCGCCAGCTCGTACTCAAGGTTACTGACCACGGGGATACTACCGTCACTCTTCGGCGCGGCGTCACGTGGGGCTGTAGCGCCGACCTCGACCATTATGTTGACGTCGTGCAGCCGTTCGAATGGGGAGCGAGATCCCTGGATGTGGTTCACATGGCGTTCGATGTAGGCCCGCGGCATATATTCGAATGCCTCGACGCCGCCTCCGGTCGCGGCCTGAAGCCGATTCAGCAATGTGAGTGCGTCGTGCAGACTTCTGGCCGCAACCATCGCAGTGGCATACGACTTCGGTTTGGGGAACAACCGTAGCACCGCTCCGGTTATGATCCCGAGAGTGCCTTCAGCCCCTACGAAGAGGTTGCGAAGATCATAGCCAGAGTTGTCCTTGTGAAGTTCAGTCATGAGATCCATGATCCGCCCATCGGCGAGAACGACCTCGATCCCCAGGCAAAGACCGCGTGTCGAACCGTAACGTACGACATTCGAGCCGCCGGCATTCGTGGAGAGCGCACCGCCGATCATTGCGGAGCCTCGTGCACCGAATGTCAGCGGAAAAACAAGGTCATGCTCTTCACAGGCATCGTGCAGGGATGACAGAATGACACCGGCCTCCACCACAGCGATGCGGGCCTCGGGGCGGATTTCGCGGATCCTGTTCATTCGGTCCAGTGAGAGCATCAGTGTGCCATCGGCATAGGTGCCGCCGGAAAGCCCGGTGTTGCCAGCGACAGGAACCACTGGTGTACCGGTGTCATGAGCCAGCCCCATCACTCTCGAGACCTCTTCGGTGGACCCCGGACGCACCACAGCGATGGGATCGGAAAAGTACCTTCTGGTACTGTCAGTTGTATACGCTGCACAGGCCTTGCCCGTCAGCACATGGTTGGCTCCCACAGCTTCAGAGAGCCGTTCGGCAAGTGTCATTGCCAATCCTCCTCGCGGGACTGGAATCGAAATGCCCGGTTTCCGGCTGTAGGGCAAGCGGAACCGCATGTACGCTGCACTGGCAGCCCTGTCGACCGCCGCTTTACGAAAGAGGCAGGTTTGAGGGTGCCCGGACCGCTTCTGGTTGTCTGCGGACTGTCATTTAGGTATTCCCATGCGGAAATGCCGTCTGGGCGGAGATCGGATCATCAGGGATTGGGCGATGGAAAGAAACGCAAAGTATCCCGGATCCTGTGACGACTGTCCCATCAGGTACAGCGCCGTCTGTTCAAGATGCGAACCAGACGAAATGGTGCGGTTGGAAGCTGCGAAACGATACCGTAGCTATATTGCCGGCGAGCGGGTTGTCTGGGCCGGAGACGGGATGGAGTTCGTGGCTTCGGTTGTAAGCGGGACGGCGATGCTGAGCCAGACCATGGCGGATGGGCGGACCCAGATGGTCGGTCTTCTGCTGCCATCGGACTTTCTCGGGCGTCCGGGACGTTCTGTCGCGCCCTACGATGTGACCGCCGCTTCGGATCTCACACTCTGCTGTTTCCGGAGAAAGTCATTCGAGGAGACGATGCGGCGGTCGCCGCGGGTCGGCCAGCGGCTCCTGGAGATGACTTTGGATGAACTCGATGCGGCTCGCGAGTGGATGCTTGTGCTGGGCCGCAAGACGGCCCGTGAAAGGATCTCGAGTCTGTTGCTGGTCCTTTCCCGTCGGGCGGCGGCGCTGGAGCGGGCAACCACACCTGAAAGTGCGGTTGTTGATCTGCCGTTGACCCGGGAGGCGATGGCGGATTATCTTGGCTTGACACTGGAAACCGTGAGCCGGCAGATTTCCGCGTTGAAGCGTGATCGAGTCATTCTTCTGGATGGAATGCGTAGGGTCATCATTCCAGATCTTGGTGTTCTGGCTCGGGAAGCGGGTGTGGATTGGTCCGATGCGGCCTCCGGCGAAGGGGCCGCGTCATCGTGTGGCCTTGTTGATTGGGCTTGAGCGCCATCGGGCCGCGGCATTGACGTAGGGATGGAACGGGCTTCCCTCATTCGGTTGAGGACGGGACGCTCGGCATCGCGAAGAGTGGCGTTCCGGTGCCGGCCCGATTGCCTGACAGGCTTGACGTAACCGAATCCCGCGCCTGATCCCTTGGTTTATCCGGCTTTCTGTTAGAGACCGCGATTCCATTGAACCCGGGGTGTCACTGCCTGCATCTCGCGGGCCCCATTAAGGCGGACAGGGACTGACTCTTGGGTTTCCGGACGGCGAATTGACATGGATCAATGACGTCTCCGCAGCCTTGACGCATGTTCACGTTCAGGTTGTGCGGCTCGGAGTAGTCTGTATGGTCCTGGGCAGCGTGTTTGTGCGGTATGGGACAGAAGGACGGAGCGGATGTGGAATGCGACAATACTGGTGGTTCTGGGACTGATCACCCTGGGTGCCGCGGTCGCCGCCAGCTTTGGCCGGGATCTCGCCTATCAGCTCCACGCCATCGTTGTCATGGCAGTCGCTGCCGGTCTGTTCATCTGGACGCTCAGGCGTACAGGGGAGGATGAGCGACCATCGCCGGTGACAGGGGAATACATGGACGATGTCGTTAGGGCAGGGGTGATCGCCACTGCCTTCTGGGGGATCGTCGGTTTCCTGGTCGGCACGTTCATCGCCTTCCAGCTCTCGTTTCCGGCGCTCAACTTCGATTGGGCGCAGGGCGCGGCGAATTTCGGCCGCCTTCGACCGCTGCATACAAGCGCAGTTATCTTCGCCTTCGGTGGAAACGCACTTATCATGTCGTCGTTCTATGTCGTACAGCGTACCAGCGCCGCGCGGCTATGGGGCGGCAATCTCGCCTGGTTCGTCTTTTGGGGATACCAGCTGTTCATTGTGCTCGCTGCGACAGGATATCTGCTCGGCAGCACCCAGTCGAAGGAATACGCGGAACCGGAATGGTACGTTGACCTTTGGCTAACGGTTGTCTGGGTCGCGTATCTGGCGGTGTTCCTTGGGACGCTGATCAAGAGGAAAGAGCCGCACATCTACGTCGCCAACTGGTTCTACCTATCCTTCATCGTCACCATTGCCATGTTGCACGTCGTGAACAATCTGGCGGTGCCGGTAAGCGTGTTCGGATCAAAATCGGTCATCGTCTGGGCGGGTGTTCAGGACGCAATGACGCAATGGTGGTACGGGCACAACGCTGTTGGGTTCTTCCTGACGGCGGGTTTCCTGGGAATGATGTACTACTTCGTTCCGAAGCAGGCCGAACGTCCGGTCTACAGCTACCGGCTATCGATCATTCACTTTTGGTCGCTCATTTTCCTCTACATCTGGGCGGGCCCGCACCATCTGCATTACACCGCGCTCCCTGATTGGGCCTCAACGCTTGGAATGGTGTTCTCGGTCGTGCTCTGGATGCCATCCTGGGGCGGGATGATCAACGGGCTCATGACGCTGTCGGGTGCTTGGGACAAACTCAGGACCGACCCGATCATTCGCATGATGGTGATTTCGATTGGCTTCTACGGCATGTCCACCTTTGAAGGTCCGATGATGTCAATCCGTGCGGTGAACTCACTGAGTCACTACACCGACTGGACGATCGGTCATGTCCATTCCGGTGCGCTGGGCTGGAATGGAATGATCACCTTTGCCGTCCTGTACTTCCTGGTCCCAAGACTTTGGAACCGCGGACGGCTGTACAGCCTGGCCATGGTCAACTGGCATTTCTGGCTGGCGACCATAGGTATTGTGCTCTACGCCGCATCGATGTGGGTTGCGGGCATTATGGAAGGTCTGATGTGGCGTGAGGTGGATGCCCAGGGATTCCTGGTGAACAGCTTCGCAGACACGGTGGCCGCGAAATTCCCGCTCTATGTGATCAGGGCGCTTGGCGGCGTTCTGTATCTCGCAGGTGCGATTCTCTTGTGCTGGAATCTCTGGATGACCGTCCGGGTGCGGCCAAAGGCGACGGCTGGCCCGATCCTTACACCGGCCGAATAGGGAGACCGCGGACATGGCGATCCTCGAAAAGCACAAATTTCTGGAAAGGAACGCGACGCTTCTGCTGGTTTTCTCGTTTCTCGTGGTGAGCATAGGCGGCATTGTGGAGATCGCACCGCTGTTTTACCTTGAAAACACCATTGAGAAGGTGAAGGGGGTTCGGCCTTACTCGCCACTGGAACTGGCTGGGCGCGACATCTACATCCGGGAAGGCTGTTACGTCTGCCACAGCCAGATGATCCGGCCAATGCGGGACGAGGTCGAACGCTATGGCCACTACTCGCTGGCGGCCGAGTCAATGTACGATCACCCTTTCCAGTGGGGGTCCAAACGAACGGGCCCGGATCTGGCGAGGGTGGGCGGCCGCTATTCCGATGACTGGCATGTCGCCCATTTTGTCGATCCGCAGTCGGTCGTTCCGGAATCTGTCATGCCGAAATACGGCTTCCTCAAGGACCGGCTTATCGAGCCCGCTCACATTGAGGATCTCATGGTTGCCAACAGTCTGGTCGGGGTGCCCTATACGGAGGACATGATCGCGGAGGCGCAGGCTGATTTTCGGGCACAGGCCGACCCTGGAGAAGGTGACGTCGATGCGCTGGTTGAGCGCTATCCAGGAGCACAGGCCCGGAACTTCGATGACGAGCCGGGAATTTCCGAAATGGATGCGCTGATCGCATATATGCAGATGTTGGGCACGCTGGTCGACTTCTCGACGTTTGCCCCGGATCCGGATCGCTAGGAGCAGGAGGCCGATGGAAACCTATAGCCTTCTTCGCGACGTTGCCGGCAGCTGGGGTTTGCTGATGCTGGTCGCCTTCTTCATCGGAGTGGTATTCTGGGTTTTCCGACCGGGTAGTCGCACCACCTACAAGGACACGGCCAACATACCTTTCCGACATGAGGACAGGCCTGCCGACCATCGAGAGGCGGAAAAATGAGTGCTGGGGAAAGGAAGAGCGCCGAAGGGTTCGGCACAACGGGGCATAACTGGGATGGCATCGAGGAGTGGAACAATCCCCTTCCCCGATGGTGGGTCTGGGTGTTCTACATCACGGTGATCTGGGGAATCGGGTACACGGTCGCCTACCCAGCCTGGCCGCTCATTGACAGGGCGACGTCTGGACTGCTGGGTTATTCAACACGGGCCGAGGTCGCCGAGCGAATCGACGAGGCGGAGGCCCGGAACGCTGGATTTCATGAGCAGCTTGCTGCTGCCGACCTGTCGATGATTTCGGAAAATGCCGAACTGAGCAATTACGCGGTCCGTGCCGGCGCGGCTGTGTTCCGCAACAATTGCTCCCAATGTCATGGGGCTGGTGCCGATGGATTGAGAATGGGCTCGGGATACCCCAACCTTCTCGATGACGATTGGTTATGGGGAGGCACAGTGGAGCAGATCGCCCATACCGTACGCCACGGCATCCGTAACGAGCAGTCGTTCGATTCGCACTGGTCGGAAATGCCTGCATTCGGACGCGATGGGATACTCACCGAGGCCGAAATTCTGCAGGTCGTTCACTACGTGCGTCGGCTCGCCGGACTTGGCCATGACGCGCAGCATTCGGGACCTGGCGAGGAGATTTTCCTGAATGAATGCTCAGCTTGCCATATGGAGGATGGAACCGGAGATCCGGAGCAGGGCGCACCAAACCTTGGCGACGCCATTTGGCTCTATGGCGGCGGCATTGAGGAACTGACGGAGACGGTGAGCAATGCGCGGTTCGGCGTGATGCCGGCCTGGGCGGAGGAATTTCGGGTGGGTGGAGGCTTGGACGATGCCGAAATCAATGCGGTGGCGGTTTACGTTCACGGGTTAGGCGGTGGGCAGTGATTCGGATCACGCATTGCTTTGCTGGTCATGCGATCGATTTGCCTTGACCGGTCCCATATCTACGGCTGCCGGGCATTTCCCCGAGAGGATCCATTTGCGCGACTGGTTTCCGATCACTGATCAGTTGATTGTCCATAGCCTCGGATACCTGCATCGGCCGCGGTCGGCTGGAGTGCGCTCCCGTCGGTCACCCGGCGGTTGGGCCCTCATCCTGATCCCAAGAATATCGGAACCACCGGACAACCATCTGGGATCCGCGCCGATTTCGGGACGTTGGTTCTGCCTGGGCCGCTGTGCCACTCAATGGACGCGGGTATGAACGCGCCTTCTCCCCCGTCGCTGTACGCTGCCCGGGAACCCGTCTTTCCGCGCCGCGTCAGTGGGAATTTCCGGAATCTCAAATGGGCGATTATGGCTGTAACCCTTGGAATCTATTATATTGCCCCATGGATTCGCTGGGACCGGGGTCCCCAATTGCCGGATCAGGCGATTCTCGCGGATATGGCGGGGAGACGTTTCTTCTTTTTCTGGATCGAGATCTGGCCGCATGAATTCTACTTCATTGCCGGACTCCTGATCATGGCAGGGCTGGGCCTGTTCCTGTTCACGAGTGCGCTGGGCCGGGTCTGGTGTGGCTACGCCTGCCCGCAGACAGTCTGGACGGATCTGTTCATTCTCACGGAACGATGGATCGAGGGAGACCGGAACGCTCGTGTGAGGCTTTGGAACGCGCGGTGGGACTTCCGGAAATGTCGGCTACGGCTGGCGAAGTGGACCGTCTGGTTTCTGATCGGGGTTGCGACAGGAGGCGCCTGGGTATTCTACTTCACGGACGCACCGACGCTTGCCGTGGATCTGGTTCGCGGTTCGGCGCATCCAATCGCCTATTCCACGATGGCGATTCTGGCAGTGACCACTGTGCTCTTTGGTGGCGTCGCGCGAGAGCAGGTGTGCATCTATATGTGCCCGTGGCCCAGGATCCAGTCGGCCATGATGGACGAGGAGACCATCACGATCGGCTATCGGGGCTGGCGTGGAGAGCCCCGCGGTAAAGGAAGGGAGCGGGAGGATCTCGGAGACTGCATCGATTGTAACGCCTGCGCCAATGTCTGTCCGGTGGGAATCGACATCCGTGACGGCCAGCAACTGGCCTGCATTACCTGTGGGCTCTGTATCGATGCCTGCGACGATGTAATGGGCAGGATCGGAAAGCCACGTGGGTTGGTGGACTATCTGGCGCTGACAGACGAGGTGCAGGAGCGGGCAGGTCTATCGGCCAGGCCCATTTGGAAACATGTGCTGCGTCCGAGAACGATTCTATACACCACACTCTGGTCGATCGTGGGAATAGGTCTTCTTACCGCCCTGTTCATTCGGTCGGATATCGAGGTTACCGTCGCCCCGGTCCGCAATCCGACCTTTGTTACCCTTTCGGACGGTTCCATCCGAAATTCCTACGATCTTCGGCTCAGGAACAAGAACCCGGAGGATCGGCTGTTCCAGATTTCAGTCAGGGGAGATCCGAACCTTCACATCCGTCTGGAGGGAACGGTCTACCAGTCTGTCACGGTGCCCGCGGATGAAACCATGCTGCAGCGGGCCTACATCATCGCGCCACGTGGATCCGAACCGGCGTCCGCGGCGCGTACTGACGTTCGGTTCTGGGTGGAAGACCTGTCGGATGGCGACCGGGTGCATAAGGACAGCGTGTTCAACGGAGCTGGATCATGACCGATAGGCAACTGACCGGACGAACCGTTTTCCTGATCCTGGTGGCGGGATTTGGTGTGGTGATCGGGGTGAACGCAGTCATGGCGGTCCTTGCGTTGGGGACGTTTCCGGGGCTGGAGGCGAGGAATCCCTATGTCGTGAGTCAGACATTCGATGCCGACCGCGATGCACAGATTGCCCTTGGGTGGGATGTGTCCGTTACATTTGCATCGGGGCTGTTGCGTCTTTCCATACTCGACGACAGGGGATTGCCTGTCGAGCCCGAGACACTTGACGCGACGCTCGGCCGTGCGACCCATGTCAATGAAGACATCACACCGGAATTTCGATTCGACGGGATGACCCATATCGCTTCTGCCGAACTTGCGCCCGGGAACTGGAACCTGAGAGTCCGGGCAACCGCCTCCGACGGCACGGAATTCAGGCAACGTGTCATCGTCCATGTCGATGCCCAATAGTGGCAGACCACGCGGATGTCAGAACTGCTCAATCCGATTAAGAACTTCCCATGGGTGATCTGATCCATGGACCGACCGAGGTGACTGAAACGCGGATCCTGCTCAGTCTGCCGGAAATCCACTGCGCCGGATGCATTGCAAGTGTTGAACGTGCATTGAACGCAATGCCGAACGTGTGTGCTGCTCGGGTGAACCTGACGTTGAAACGCGCCACGATCGATGCCGTTGCCGGAACAGATGCCCGTGATATTGCCGAAGCACTGACACGCCAGGGCCACCGAGCTCAGGAACTTGATCTGAAGACACTGGCCAGTGACCACACCGAGAACATTGGCCATGATCTTCTTATGCGGCTTGGCGTGGCTGGATTCGCAATGATGAATGTCATGCTGTTGTCGGTGGCCGTCTGGTCCGGTGCCGCCGACGCCACGCGTGACCTGTTTCACTGGCTCAGTGCGATGATTGCCATTCCGACAGTCGCGTATTCGGGAAAGCCGTTTTTTCGCAATGCATGGAGTGCGCTAAGGTATTGGCGGCTGAATATGGATGTTCCGATCTCGGTTGCGATCATACTGGCAATGGGCCTTTCGATTCATGAGACCGCCCTTGGTGGCCAGCATGCTTACTTTGACGCAGCTCTATCGCTCACGTTCTTTTTGCTTGCCGGGCGTTATCTCGACTTCCGGACCCGTGCATCGGCGCGGTCGGCGGCGGCGGAACTCGCTGCCCTGGAATCGCCGCGTGCCTTGAGGATCGATGGTCGAGAGGAGTGCATGGTGCCCGTAGCGGAACTGGAGCGGGGCGATCTTGTGCGGGTTCTGCCGGGTAGTCGAATGCCCGTCGATGGAGTGATCGAGTGCGGTTGCTCCGACATTGATCGCTCGCTGTTGACAGGTGAGAGTCTTCCGGCCTCCGTGGGAATTGGCACGACGGTGAGCGCAGGCGAAATCAACCTGACCGGTGTATTGACGGTTCGGGTGAAGGCGGCTGGAGAGGACAGCACACTGCAGCGACTTGCCGGACTCGTCGCAGCCGCGGAACAGGCACGGGACCGCTACGCGTCCTTGGCTGACAGGGCATCGCGCATCTATGCGCCGGTGGTCCATCTCCTGGCCCTTGGGAGCTTCTTCGCATGGATGGCCGTGACGGGCGACCTGCGCCTGTCACTCAACATTGCCGTAGCAGTTCTGATCATTACCTGTCCCTGTGCCCTTGGCCTCGCCGTCCCAGCGGTAGCCGCTGCGGCCAGCGGCCGGTTGTTCCGGCGCGGTTTGCTGGTCAAGAGCGCTTCCGCATTGGAGCGACTTTCCGAGGTTGACACAGTCGTCTTTGACAAGACTGGTGTACTTACCGAGGGCAGGCCTCAGTTGACTGGAATTTCGGACTACGATGTTTCGGATCTCGCTCTGGCCCAGGCGCTTGGGCGAGGTTCCTCCCATCCTCTGGCGTCCGCACTCGCGGCAATCGATTTCGATGCGCTTCCGGAGCGGGACCGGCATGACACGGAGTTGCGGAACATTCGCGAACGACCCGGCTGTGGCGTGGAGGCGGAATGGCGTGGACAGACCGTTCGGCTTGGCCGGGCAAGCTGGGTTGGAGCAGCGACGGTTGGGGGAACCGCAACCTATCTGCGCGTTGGGGATCGAACGGTAACCATCCGCTTCGGGGACCGCTTGCGTGAAGGTGCATCGAATGCCGTCGACGAATTGAAACGAATGGGAATGACAGTCGTCCTTTTGTCAGGTGATCATCCAGCCGCCGTTGCCGAGATTGCAGCCCGAACGGGCATCGATGCTTTTGAGGCGGACGTTCAGCCAGACGAAAAGGCACTCTACGTCGGGAGGCTGAGCGAAATGGGACATCGAGTGCTGATGGTCGGTGACGGTCTGAATGACACAGGTGCGCTGGCTGCCGCCCATGCTTCGGTTTCACCGGCGTCGGCACTCGACGCTGCCCGCGTGGTTTCTGATATTGTGCTCTGTGGCAACTCGCTATGTCCGATTTCAGAGGCGATCCTGACGGCGCGTTGCGCTCGCAGGCGGATCAAGGAGAATTTCGCCATCGCCGCAATTTACAACGCCATAGCCATTCCAGTGGCGCTGTTGGGATTTGCCACGCCTCTCGCTGCGGCGCTTGCAATGTCGACCTCGTCGGTGTTTGTTTCACTTAACGCATTGCGGTTGAGGTGAGTCATTGGATGTCTTGGTTGTTTTGATTCCGGCTTCGCTGTTTCTCGGGGGCTTGGGGCTTGCCGCATTCCTTTGGACGCTCAGATCTCGCCAATACGACGACCCCGAGGGTGACTCGCGCCGAATATTGACGGACGAGCATGACGACCGACCTGCACAATGATTCCAGATGGCCAGTTCTGAAGGGAGCAACCGCGTTGAAAGTTCGCTTTCGGTGAGTGCGCACGTTTATTCGAGTATCGAACTTACCATCAGCAGGACGTGCCCCATTCTATTCCTTTCCAAAGGTCTGCAGAGGACCTGGAATTCTGTTGATCTGATTTTTCCCCACGTATTTGAGGGCCTTACGATCATTCCAAAGCACAATTGTTCGGTTTACCCAAGCAACAGTGGGTGTCAGTGGGGAGCGCCAACGCGTAAGGATATCCAGAATTCTTGGCTTCGATGCCGCCATTCTCGGTTTTGTCCGTCGCGGCTTCATTCGGGTGGCCTGAGGCAACAATCAGTTTCATCGCTTGCCTGGCACCGCATTTTGGTAGCTGTCGCCCAGCGTCGAACGCTCTGGAATACAACGTCACCGACGTAACAAGGCGAAACGCTCGTTCAAGAGCGCGGCGAATGCCAACTTGCCCTTGCTCCTTTGTTGAAGCAGGATAGCGACTGACCGTTACTCGGCAATGCCCTAAACGAAGACAACGGTCGACTCAATCATTTCAAGGATTTTGGAGTGCTCGATGTCCGTGAATCTCGACAAGTCAAAAAACTGGAAAGCCGATATAGCCGCCTCGGTCGATATGCACAACAAATGGTTTGTTGATTTCGCGCCCAAAGCCTTCCGGGACACGCTTATCCAAACAACCGAGGACGTTAAATCGACCTTGGCCAAGACTGCCAACCTGACAGATATTGCGCCCCACATTCTACGCCAATGGCCGGATATCCTTCCCACCCTGCGCATGTCCACTTGCCCGCCACTGGCCGTTGCTCGCCTTGTAGGCCTTGCAGGAGTATCCCCGAATCTTGTGAAGAATCTGGAAGAGAGCAGGCTTCCTGCTACAATGAAGCGGACAGAGCTGGACGCGGAGCTCACCAAGATCGGGACCGTCATCAAGAAGATGGCCGATCAGGATATTTTTGTATGGATAGAACGCCCAGAACCCCCGACTGAATTTGAAATCCATCGTGCCGCCAGTATCGTCGCCGACCGGCTTCGTGGCAGCAGGGCAAATCCTGTCATTCGCAACGCTCAGGAACGGCGCCAACTTGATGCATCGCCGATTGGCTGAATGGGCGTGGTTACGAGAGGCTCGCGGATGGATACAATGACTCCTTCCTCGAGATGCCGTCCGGTACCTACTCATTCCATATGAACCTGTTCGTAGGGGGCAGCCGCGGCAACACCGTCAAAATTCCTGTGGATGCCGTCATTATGCGCCTCACGGCACAAGAGGGGGACTTGCCTCTCTTGATCGAAGCCAAATCCGCAGGCGATTTCACCAATACCAACAAGCGGCGTAAGGAAGAGGCGCAGAAGATTAACCAACTTCGAGACACCTACGGCCGGGATGTCGAATTTATCCTGTTCCTCTGCGGCTACTTCAACAGCGGTTATCTCGAGTATGAGGCAGCTGAAGGCATTGATTGGGTCTGGGAGCACCGCATCGACGATCTTGAGGGGTTTGCTCTATGACAGACCTGTCATCAATTGAGGTCCTTGAGGCTAGGCGCCTTACCCTGCAGGCGCAACTTGACGGCAAAAGGATGTCCAAAGACCGTAACCGCATGGGCCAGTTTGCGACCCCTACGGCCCTCGCCCGCGAAATCGTTGCCCATGGCATCCATCTTCTGCCCAAAGACGAAAGGATCAGATTCCTTGATCCAGGCATCGGTACCGGTTCGTTCTATTCCGCCCTGCGGGCCGTTGCGCCCGAAGACCGTATAGACAGTGCCGAAGGCTTCGAGATCGACCCTCACTATGGTGATCCCGCAAAGCAGCTGTGGCAGGATACACCACTTACGATATATGTTCGGGATTTCACCAAGGCCACACCGGAAGTGCGGGGTGCCAACCTTCTGGTCTGCAATCCACCCTATGTCCGCCATCATCATCTGGACGGGTCGCGGAAAACCCAGCTGCAACAGCGCACCGAACTGGCCTGCGGGGTAAGGATCAACGGGCTGTCTGGCCTGTATTGTTATTTCATGGGCTTGTCGCACCCTTTCATGTCTGAAGGCGGCATCGCCGCCTGGCTCATCCCGAGCGAATTCATGAGCGTGAACTACGGCCGGATGCTGAAACGCTACCTGCTGGAAAAGGTCACACTCCTGCAGATACATCGCTACGATCCAAAGGACGTCCAGTTTGACGATGCGCTCGTATCCTCCTCTGTCGTCTTGATCAGGAACTCACCGCCCCCGATAGCTCACGATGTCACATTCTCGTATGGCGGCACTCTTGCCGCACCAGAACTCTCCGGGAAGGTCGCCACGACATGTCTTGCCCATGATCCCAAATGGACGCGCTATCCTCACGCCGAGAAAGCCTGGCAGCGCCCCGGATTCCCTTTGGGTGACCTGTTTGATGTCAAGCGCGGGCTCGTCACCGGCCACAACGGCTTTTTCATTATGGATCGTGCCCGGATCAGGGAACTTGGTCTGACAATGGAGTATTTCAGGCCCGTGCTGCCCGGATCGCGTCACATTCCCGAAGATGAGATCAAGGCCGACGAAGACGGCCTTCCAGTGATCGACAGGCAGCTGTTCCTTTTGGACACGCGCCTGCCTGTGGATGAAATCGCATTACGCCATCCGGCCCTTGCCGCATACCTTGCCACTGGCACAAAGGATGGGAAGGCTGTTTCCGAGCGTTATCTGTGCCGGTCGCGCAATCCTTGGTATGCGCAGGAAAGCCGTCCAGCCGCGCCCATCATCTGCACCTACATGGGTCGGAACAGGGTTGGAGGCAAACCCTTCCGCTTCATCCTGAATCATTCCCTGGCGACTGCCTGCAATACCTGGCTCCTGCTCTATCCCAAGCCCTCTGTGGCCCTCGCTGCCGAGCGGGACCCGAAGATCATGAGGACCGTCTGGGAATTCCTGAACGGAATCGATCCGGATGAATTGCTGGCACATGGGCGCGTCTATGGTGGGGGACTGCATAAACTTGAACCCAGGGAACTCCTCGGCTTTCCCGCTGAAGACCTTGTTGCCCGCCTGCCCGCGATGACCCGCTCCGAACTGAAATCGGATTGACTGCGGACCGCCCGTTCGCAAAGGTCCGCGGTTGCCCGACCCCGAGGCGGAACCTTGCGCCGGGATAGACAGCGAGGAGAGTTTTCGGTCAGTCATTTAATCCCCCAGATCTACTTCGGCGAATCCAGGTTTCAGACGGGGACCGAAAAATGGCTCGGCGTTGTGCGCAACTGGGATGGACCGACCCTCGAACGGCGCGTCGCGGGACTTCCTTCCCGACAATAGTCTTCCCGCCAGAGAACGGCAGAGGCAGCAACTCGATTGCAGCACATCATAGGGAGACAGAAGTTCCCACCAGTGAGATTCCGGTCCGGTTTCCGGCTTGGCGCGGGCGTCGGCGTCGGATTCAGGCGGAATCCGAACGTGCGGGAACGTCCGGCGGCGTTCCGGCGGGAAAAAGGGATGTGTCGCAGGTCTGCCCCTGGGGCGGTTCGGTCGGGCGTTCAGGCGCGCCCGGGCGCCCCGCGCCGCGGCGGCGACGGTCCGGACGGTCCGGCGACGGCTAGGGCCACAGGCGCGTGCCCGTGGGTCAGGGCGGGGTGGAGGGTCCGCCAGTCGGGGATCGGGAAGTCGTGGAAGTATGACCGGGTTCTCTCCCGGAGGTACTTCAGCCGCCCCCTCGCCTCCAGCGCGGCGGCGAACACCCTGCGGGAGGCTGCCCCGGTCCGGGCGGTGGGGAAGGCGGGCATCATCGTCATGGCGGGCACGGTGGTCAGGCGCCGCTTTCCGTGCCCGAAGCCGGTCCCGGAGTGCTGGCCCTGGTTCCTCGGCGTGCCGGGGTCCCGTTCCCTGTCCGCCATCGGGAGCGGGCGGCGGGCGTGACCGGCATGGGGCTGTCGCCGTCCACGGGAAGGTCGGTGACCCAGGGGAACCTCAGCTGCTTCTTCTCCACCCGGTGGGTCGGGCCGTCCGGGCCGCGGTGGTGCCTCGCGATGCATTTCCTCCTGATGACCGTCTCCCGGTATCCGGTGACGTTGACCCTGATGTCGGGATGGGAGGCGTTGATTGGCGCGCCGTTCAGGTAGCGCAGGTCGTGACGGGTGCCGTCGGCGTCGGTGAACCGGGCGGTGCGGGTGTCGGGGCTGGCGAACAGCGGCGCGTGGTCGCCGGGTCTCCCCCCCCCGGGGATGAAGCGGAGGCCGTGCCGCCGCAGGCGGGCGATGTGGGCTCCGTTGGACGCGAGGCCGTCCTGCGGGACGATGGCCTTCAGGCGCCGATGCCCGCGCCGGAGGTCGTCGATGAACCGCGCCGCGGCGTTGCGCTGGCGGTCGTTCCTCCTGTCCCCGTCGGTCCTGGCGACCGGCTCCGGGGCCAGCGGGAACACCTCCCGGCGGTCGGGATGGCGGACCACGGCGGCGGGCATGCCGTTGGAATGGCCCTTCGACCCGTCACTGTGGCTGGCGACGCGGCAGCGGTGGCGGTGGACGGATTCCGGGCCGAATGGCCGGTGCCGTCGACCGGGATCAGGCAGTGGCCGTCGAAAACCGGCCGGTCCCCGGCACCCTGCCGCGCCGCAGCCTCGCGGACAGGGTCCCGACGCCGGTGACGGCTGCCTGGGGCCGGCCGTGCCGGGGCGCCCGCGCATGGGGGGGTCGCAGGGCGCCGCCGCGATCCCGAACAGCGTCCGGAGGTTCCCGCGGACGATGGCGTCACCGCGGCTGTCCCTGCCGGACTGCAGGAGCGACGGATACTCGGCGGGAACATCGCGAACGCCGACATGAGGTGGTCCCCAAGGCTGAACCGCCGCCCGTCCACCGGATCGTCGATGGCGCCGAAACATTCCGCCAGCGCCCCGACCGACCCGGGCCTGCCGGGGTCCTTCCGAAACCGCATCGTCCCAACTCCCTTCAGTGAGGTCATCAGGGATGCGGCAAGGGCCCCAGCCCATGATGACAAGGGGATTCCGGGCGGTTTCCGGCCGCCGGGAAGGAAAAGTCTTCGAAACCCGGTTCACGGAAACCCATGGAATACAGGGTCTGGAAGGGCTGGTGGGAATTGCTGATAGGGAGACCGGCTACGCTGACCCTGGCTGTTGGTGCGCCGAACAAGACTCTGCTGAAGTCCTGCAAATGCGCTTTGAAGAGGTTACCACTCAGATCGCCTCTTTCGATTGCGCGCTACCGCATGCCACGCAAGCATCGGTTGGCCAAGCTTGATCAACCGTCCTAACACCGGGATGGGTCTGCCTGTAGGCGGACATCCATGCCTCGCTCAAGCACCCGCCGAGCTTCGCGGTTCGATCTGGCGATGCCACAATTATCCGGCTGAACGAATGCGACGGCGGATCCAGCAAGCAGTTCAACGCGAGTTCCCCGATCATAGCGGTCACATAGCTGAGTTCGATCGGACCGTAGGGCTGGTAGTGTGCGTCGCAGACAACCACCTCCAGGTCCTCGCCCTCGAGCCGCCGGACCAGCCAGAAGCCCTCGTAGCTGGCCTCGTACACCAGCATCACCCAGACAGCTCCGCCGGACGCCGCCGCCCGCTCCCGCGCCCGCCCGAGTTTCCCCAGGAGTCCATCAACGTCCTGCGGCGCCAGTCTGTGCACGCCGGCTTTCGACGTGTCGGACGGATCGCCCACCGCCAGTATCCAGCTAGTGCCGCTCACTTCCATCGCCGCGTAAACCGTGGTAACGCTGCCCTCGAAGGGCGGGTTCGAATCAGTCATCTTTCTCTCCTTTCACAGGGCGGGGGTTGCCGCTGGACGGACCCCCGCCACCACATGGTCGTAATGATCCTGGACACGTCGTCAGAGCTGATAGGACGTGCCTGCCCCTGGACAGGAAAACCGTCCTCGTGATGGACAACCCGACACCCACAGGCTGTCGACCCTCTACGAGGCATTCAGCCGGCGGAGGCGTCGCGGCTCGCGGACCGCTTCGAGGTCCACCACACGCCGAAGCACGGCAGCTGGCTTAACATGGCGGAGACCGGGACAGACGTCCTCTCCTGGCAGTGCCCCGCCAGGCGCATCCCGGACCGGGAGGCGATGGTGCGGGAGGTCGGCGCCAGGCACGCGCACCGCAACCCGTCGGCGAAGCCGGTCCACTGGCGGTTCAGGACCGGGGACGCCCGGGTGAAACTGAATTCCCGGCGGATCCTGTCCGCGCGATGGCTCCTGACGCCGACCCCGAGCGAAGCGGTCCTCCGGCCGGGGAATCGCGCCCGCCGCTGGCGACACGACCCTCCCGGACGAGGTCCCGGGACGGGGCGGGTGCACCTCATTCCGCAACGCTAACGGGGATTAACGTTATGAGAACGAGAACCACACTGCTCACAGCCTCGGCGCTGGTGATGGCCGCCGGCGCGGCGGCCGCCGAGGTCGCGCTCAGCGGCTCCGCCGAGATGGGCGTCGCCGGATCGAAGGACGACAGCGCCCGCTTCCACACAGACGTCAACGTGACGTTCGGCATGGAGGGCACGACCGACGGTGGCCTGACCTTCGGAACCTCCATCGACCTGAGCGAAGTCAGCAACGACAATGGCAAAACACCGCCCAAGGATTCTCTCGGCTTCATTGTTGACGCGGCAACGGGCCAGGACGACCATCACGGGGGAATTGAAATTTACGTTAAAGGCCCGTTCGGCAACCTGAACCTCGGCGACACCGACGGCGGCTTCGACTGGGCCATGACCGAGGTCGACGGGGTGGGTCACGGCTCCATCCGCGACAACCAAGAGCATGGCGGCTTCAGCGGCAACGCCGGCCTCGACGGCATGCACGACGGCCAGATCCTCCGCTACGACAACGCCATCGGACCCATCGGTTTCGCCGCCTCGGTCGCGCTCGACGACGACACGGATGGCCTGAAAGACAAGACGACGGGCGCCGGCGACGGAAGCGCTGTCATCGGTGTTGGCGCCACCTACTCCATGGCGCTTCCCGGCGGGACCATGGCGGGCGGCACCATTACGGTCGGTTTCGGCTATCAGGAAGGCGAAGACATCCTGGCTACGCCGATGGCCTCGCTGCAGAACAACAACCTCAATGTTCGGGCCTTGAACGCCACAAAGGCAAATTTCAAGATATTGGAAACCGCCATGGATTTCAGGGGAACCGATACGATAGCTAACTACCAGACCGACGTGACAGAACAGAGAAGTTCAACCTTCGCGGCCGGGACCAAGAAGGACAGCTCAATCGCCGGCGGAAGCGTCATGGTGGCCCTCACCAGCGGAATGAAGGCAGTCGCGAACTTCTCCAAGGAAGAGCATGAGTTCTCCGGTATGAACGACCTTGCAGCTTCATCTGCTGTCACCGCTATGGGCAAGCAGGAAACCACGCATATCGGGCTCGGGATAGGCTACACCTTCGACCAGACGACCGTCGCCGCGAACTGGGGCAACAAGAACATCGAGGAGACATACAGCACGACCACGGTCAGCCGGATGCGCGAGAGGGACGTGACGGGAATCGGCTTCACCGTGACCCATGACCTCGGTGGCGGCGCCAAACTGCTGTTCGGTGTTGGGGCCGATACGACTGACACGTCGCGGTTTGCTGACGGAAACAGCGTAGCCGACCGGAATATGGCTGACAAGAAGAGCAACTCCTGGTCGCTCGGGCTGGCCTTCAGCTTCTGATGTCAGGGCTTGGCCGCGTCTGGCGGCCGAACGCCCCGAACCCCCGGCGGGCCATGTCCGCCGGGGGTTCCTGATTCCGGGAGGCCACCGCGCCGCCCGGTTCCCCGCCGCGCTGATGCCCGGAGCCATCCGGATCTGGCCGAAATCAGGGCCCGGGCGCGGGACCTTTCCCGGGCCTCCCTGCCCGATCACGACAAAATTACAGGTGCGCCCGCCCTAGCGGATATCCCGCAATGTAGCCTGTGGCAAAACGAATGCTTGGAAAGAGGATCGGCAACCGCCGCCGGGAAAGGCCGTCACGCCTTCGCCGAACGCTTACCAGGAATGGAAAATTGATAGGTGCCCGACGGGCCACAATCTAGTGTAGCGCCATCGTAGAAATGACAGTTGCATCTGGCTGTCTTCCGTTTCCGTGCCACCTTTGCCGGCATAGGGCAACAGGCGGGCGACGGGAGGCGGCGGAAGACCGCTCCGGCCCGCATCATGTAACGGAGCGGACCATGGCACATGGGACGGGGACTCCCCGGAAGGGACGCGGGATATGCCGGATCCGCCTTTCGGACGGCGGGAGGGCGGAGCCGCGTGGGCTGGTGGACAGCGGGGCGGCGGCGTACAGGCGGCGGCACGCGCGGATCCCGCCGCTGGCCGACGGGGCCCGGGACGACGGGGGCCGCACCGGTTCCGGCATCGCGCCGGTCCTGGAGACCGGCGTGCCGGCCGCCGGGCGGGTGCGCCGCCGCTGCGCCGGGGAGGGTCTGGAGGCGGCGCCGGGCCGCCGGGAGCGGAGGAACCGGAAGCCGCGCAGCCCCGGTGGCGAGGGGAGGCTGGTGGCCCTCGCCTGCCCACAGCCGCCGGAGGGGCGGAGCCGCTGGACGATGCGGCCGCTCGCCGACCGGCTCGTGGAACCGGGGATCGTCCCCACGGTCCCGGACGGGACCGTGGGGACGGCACTGAAAAAAGGGACAAAGCCCTGGCCCAGGCAGTGCCGGTGCATCCCGCCAAAGGCCAGCGGAGACCTCCCCGCCGCCATGGAGGATGTCCTGGAGCGGCACCGGCGGGAGTTCGCGGAGGACGGGGTGCTGGCCGTCATGGACGGGACCTCCCGCCAGCGGAGGAGGGAGACCCGGGCGCCGCGGCCGGTGCGTCCCGGCGACCCCGCCATCCACGACTCCGGGTACGGGCGCAACGGCGCCGCGGACCTGTCCATGCCGTTCGCCCCGCCGCCCGGCTGGCGGGAGGTCACGGTCACCGACCGCCGGACGCGCGGGGACCGGGCCAGGGTCATCCGCGAACCGGTGGACGTCACCTTCCCCGGCAGGCGCGTCGTGCCCGTGATGGACAGCCCCGACGTCCACACCGTCGGCTCCCTCCACGGGACGTTCCCCCCCGACGGGGCGGCGCGGACCGCCTCCCGGCCGGAGATCCATCACACCCCGAAGCGCGCAGGCTGGTCGGACGTGGCCGGGACCGGGATCGGGGCCATGGTCCGCCAGTGCCTGAACCGCCGCATTCCCGACCGGGAGACGATGTGCCGGGAGACGGCGGCGTGGGCCAGACAGGGGAACCGGGAGAGGGCCACCGTGGACCGGCGCTTCACGACCGCCGACGCCCGCATCAGGCTCAGGTCCCTCTACCCGTCAACGCAATGATGGTGCTACACTAGGGAATTCCGCCACATCTGGACCCGAACATCAGTCCCCGGCACCTGCCGGATCCGGCCCCGTGGCGAACGCGGCCACCGGAATCGCAATAATTGTGCAAGAGGCTTGGCTAAAAAAAGATGAGCGAGCCGTTCAACCCGCTCATCCTGATTGTCCTGCTTCGAAAATCAGAAGCTGAACGAGAGACCGAGGTCGAAGTTGTTCGAGTCGCCGTCAAACACCTTATCGTCGGTTTCGAGTTCAAGATTGGTAACGCCTGCCACGATAGAAGCGCCGCCACCGAGATCGTAAGATGCGCCTACGCCGAACGCTCTGACCTTAGTGTCGTTGAAGGTCGCTCCCTCGGCTTCAGAGTTCCTGAAAAATCCCGTCAGCGAAAATTGCTCAGTAGCGTCAAAGCCGATGGACCCAGCCATTTGCTTTAAGTCAACTTTGTTCGCATCCATATCTTCCACTTCGCCGTCACTGACAACGCCTTTCGCCATTACAGGACCAAATTGACCCCAGGCGCCAGCGACGAACTGTTCACCGTCCCAGTCTGTCCAAAGATCAAGTGTTTCTATCCCGGCAAAATCCTCGATGGTCATTTTCTTGGTCCGCTCGCCGCCAACCGCAGCAGTCAGCATGTCGTTGAACTTGTAGCTTACGCCGACAGAGTACGAGTCGCTTTTTGTGCTGGGGTTGTCGGCAGAGACGTTTACGGAAAAACCGGCCATCGAGTGAGAGTACAGAAGAGACGGATCGGTCCCTGCGTTGGCCATGTAGAATATTTCGTTGTTGTCGCCGAGACCTGTATAGCCGACTCCGGCTGCGTGACCTACGGATGCCTTGGCACCACCGTCAACGTCGCCCATCGAGAGCTTTCCGAAAGAACCGCTGATGGAGACATTGCCTGCTGTGCCGCTCGCGCCGGCGGCAGCATTGTCTGCACGGATGCTCCCGCCGAACGACAATCCGGTGTCTGTCTCACCACTGGCTGTGAACGTGATTCGTACGCGGCTGTTGAAGCCGATTTCTGTCTCACCAGTGCAGGTAGCACAGAAGTCCTTGGCATCGTAGCCATCCAGGATGCCCATACGTCCATCACCTGTGATGGTGACGTCTGCGTAGGCGAAGCCAGCTGTCAGCACGAGCGCCGAAGAGGCAAGAAACACTTTTTTCATGATCCCATTCTTCATTTTGTCATACGTTTGAGCGACTTCTGATGGGTCGCTCCAGACCGCCATGGGCCGTGTGGTTCTCGTTCTCATAACGTTAATCCCCGTTGAGGGCGTTCAGTTCCTGGCGGGCGGTTGAATCCAGTGCACCGAAGCGATCTATCGCACCGCTTCCGGAGGCGTTTCGGCCTCCGACCAGGGGTGGGGGTGGATGCAAAAACGCCACAGCCGGAAAGGGAAATGTTCCCGGGGCCGTGAATTTCCCGAGACTCCGTGCGATAAGCTGCCTCGGCGCTTGGGATTTATGGCCGTGCGCCAGTAACTGAACACACTTAACAGCGGTTGTTTCCGTCGCATGCCCGGCCTTCGCGGCCCGCGGCCTGAGCCGGGATGTGCCCACGGGCGGCCGACGGTCTTCACCTTCCGTCCAAACCGGAACCCGGTGCGGATCAGAGGTACTTGGCAACCGCGCCGCGCTCGGCCCGCGCACCTGCCGAATAATGCGCGACCATACGTGCGGTTTTCCAGCCCCCGGACAGCATGACTTCCGTTGTTGACGCGCCGCGCGCCGTAAGTTCGCTGGCATGGCCGACGCGGCCCGAATGCGCCGTGACGCCTTCAATGCCCGCCGCCAGGGCGGCCGCCGCGAACCGACGTCCTATTGACTGGCCATTGACCCCAAACACACGGGTGCGCGGACCGGCATTCTCCGGACGAATCGCGAGGAGCGCGGCGGCGGCACTGCCCTTGACAAGGCGAATGTCGGTTTCCTCGCCTGTCTGATCGGTCTTCTTGGTCCGAACGCGAATCAGGAGAGCACCCGGCATGCTCGGGGAATTCCCTATGTCGCGCCATTCAAGCGCGGCGACTTCCGAGCGGCGAAGCGCACCCTGGAACAGCAGGCCTGCAATCGCGGCATCCTCGTCGCGCCCGACGGCCCGCGACGTCGTGATGATCCTCGACATGTCGTCAGCACTGATGGGGCGTGCCTGCCCACGGTCACGGTCGGCATGGTCGCGACGGACAATGCGCAGAGCGTCTGCCGTCATGGTTCCACGTGGACTCGGCCAGCCCGCGGCCTTGGCAAGAAATACGGCGGCGGCGCAGGACTGGGCGATCGTGGCCGGTGCCATGCCCTCGGCGGCCAAGGTCTCGACATGCTCCGCCAGTGTCGCGTCAGTGAGCGGACGGAGTCCAAGGAACGCCGACAGGCGCTTGAGTGCGATTCTGTAGGAGCGGCGCGTTGACGGCGCCCCGGCCTCCAGAGCCAGTTCGGCGGCCTTTCGGCGATCATTTGACGCGGCACCCGATGCGAGGGCGGCAGAGGCTGGATCCAAGGTTTGCATTGTGGATTTCCTTCGTGGTTTGTGAAAGCCACCCACTAGCCTGAACTCCCGGCGGATCCTGTCCGCGCGACGGCTTTGGCCGACGGTTCTCGGGTCGGGGAATCGCTCCGCTGTCGGCGACGCGGCCCTCCCGGACGAGGTCCAGGGACGGGGCGGGTGTACCTCATTCCGCAACGACAACGGCAAAACACCGCCCAAGGATTCCCTCGGTTTCATTGTTGACGCGGCAACGGGCCAGGATGACCATCACGGGGGGATTGAAATTTACGTTAAAGGCCCGTTCGGCAACCTTAGCCTCGGCGACACCGACGGCGGCTTCGACTGGGCCATGACCGAGGTCGACGGGGTGGGTCTCGGCTCCATCCGCGACAACCAAGAGCATGGCGGCTTCAGCGGCAACGCCGGCCTCGACGGCCAGATCCTCCGCTACGACAACGCCATCGGCCTGGGTGCGGGACCGTTCCCGGTCCTCCCTCCCCGATCACGACAAAATTACGGACGCGGGCGCCCGGCCTGCCCTCCTTTCGGCTTGCGCCCGCGGGCGGGGCATGGGATCAGGGAATCCGGCCGCAGCCAGCAGAACACCGGAGGACCACCGAGATGCGCAGCTTCCTTTCCACCCTTCTTCCCGCGCTCGCGGTGGCCCTGGCCTGCCTGTCCGCCACGGCCGTCCGGGCCGCGGAGCATGGCCCGGATCCGCAGCCGGCGGCTCAGGCGCCGGGTGCCGTCGAGCGCGACCTGGACGCCGCCGTCTCCCTGCTGCTCGACGGGGAGGTGGAGGCCGCGGTATCCGCCGTCCGCCCGCACCTTCCGACGGACGGCCGGGCGGTGGGGCTGCTTTTCGACGCCGGCATGGCCATGGCCGCCGCCGCCGCGCAGTCCCCGCAGGCCGGGGACCGCGAGGCGCTCCTCGACGCCTCCATAGCCCTCTTCCGCGCGATCCTGGCCGCGCATCCGGACCATGTGAGGGTGCGCCTCGAGCTCGCCCGCGCCTTCTTCCTGCGCGGCCGGGACGGGCTGGCGAGGCGGCAGTTCGAGCTGGCGCTGGCCGCGGACCCGCCGCCGCCGGTCGTGGCCAACATCAACCGCCATCTGGCGATGATCCGCGCCCGGAAGCGCTGGAGCGGGTATTTCGGCACGGCGCTGGCTCCCGACACCAACATCGGCGCGGCCTCGGCCGACGAGACGGTCATGCTCGAGGTCTTCGGGCAGCGCCTGCCGTTCAAGCTGGACGACGGCGGGGAGAAGTCCGGCGTCGGGCTCATGCTCTGGGCCGGCGGCGAGTACGAGCAGCCGCTCGCGCCGGACCTGCGGCTCCGCGTGGGAGGCGACGTCTTCCGGCGCGAGTACGGGGGGTCGAAATTCGACAGCATGGGGCTCGGCGGCCATGTCGGGCCGCGCTGGCTGGCCGGCCCGCGGACGGAGGCGAGCCTGCTGCTCACCGCGCGCCGGGAATGGCAGGGGAACGACCAGCCCACCAGCCGGAGTCTGGGGCTCCGCATGGAGGCCTACAGGCGGCTCACCCCGCGCGTCTCGGGCCAGATCGACGCATCGTGGAGCGCCCGGCGCCATGACGTGAGCACCTATCTTGACGGTCCGGCGGTCGACCTCTCCGCCGGGCTCGGGCTGGCGGTGACGCCGGTCCTGCGGACGGACCTCCGCGCCGGCTGGGAACGGGAGCGGCCCGCGTCCGGGAACCTGCGCAACAAGACGCTGTGGACCTCGCTCGGAACGAGCGCCACGCTTCCACGCGGTTTCAGCGTCTCGGGGACGCTCACCGGGCGCTGGACGCGCTACGAGGGGCCGGGCAGGCCGCCGCAGAACGTCGTGGACGGCTCGGCGCGGAGGGACTCCACGCGCTCCGTCCGCCTGTCCGCGCTCAAGCGCGACCTGACCGTCCGGGGCTTCAGCCCCCAGGTCTCCGTCACGCGGGGGTGGCGGAAGAGCAGCGCGCAGCAGGCGGGCTACCGGCGCACCGGCGGCGAGCTCAGCTTCGTGCGCCAGTTCTAGCGTGCCCGGCCCGGAAGGCACGGGGCCACCGCAGCGCACGGCCCGGAGCGGGCGGACAGCCGCCCTCGGCTGCGTCCTCGCGCTCGCAATGGGCACCGGCGCAGCCGCCGACGGGCATCCGCCATGCGACGGTCCGACACCCCTCCGGACATCCAATCTGGATCCATTCCACCTCGCCTATGGCCTGCCCCCCCGGCAAGGTGCCTGTGTCATGGCGCCGGGCAAGTCCGAGGTGACGGCCTCGTTGGACATGGCCTCGCAAATGACCCGTGCACGGTCCAGTGAGGAACGGCTGCTTGTCGACGGGGAGACCCACCGACAGACCATCACCTTGAGGTCCGGTCTGGGCAATGGATGGGAGGGCATTGTCGAGATATCCGCCGTTTCGCACACCGGGGGTAAGTTCGATGGGTTCATCGAGGACTGGCACGGCTTTTTCGGCCTGCCGCAAGGCGGCCGGGACGCCACGCCCCACGGTCGGCTCGCCCTTGTCCACACCAAGAATGGCGTCACGCACGTCGACGTAAGACGCCGGATCACCGCCCTGGGCGACATCATGCTCGGCCTGGGCCGGAAACCCGCGTGGAACCCACTCCAGAACGACGGTCTGGCGCTGCGTGGCGGCCTCAGGCTCCCGACAGGCGACCCGGACACCCTCACCGGTTCCGGCGGCCTGTCGGCGTCCGTCTGGGCGGAAACTTCCGGCCGGCTGCCCGGAAAGCGGGTGCAGCCACGCGTCTGGCTGTACGGGGCGTCGCTGGGCGTCCAGATTGGAACGACGCCCTTTTCCGGGATCGGTGGACGGGCCATCGCTTTCGGGCATCTCGGGGTGACATGGCGGCCGCTGGACCGCCTTTCCCTGACGGCGCAGTTGAACGTGAACTCGACCCCCTACAGCGGGTCAGCGCTCGCGCCGCTCTCCGGCCCGGCCGTCATGCTCGGGGTCGGTGGCGCATACCGGATCTCGCCGGGCACGACCCTAGAAATATCGATCTCGGAAGACGACGGCTGGAGGCATGCAGCCCACGACTTCGGCATCCATGCCGCGCTGCGCTGGAAAATGTAGCCCCCCAGAGGGAATCGGCCGGACCTTCGGTTTCAAGCAAGGCCAGGCACCCGAGGCGCGGCGTCTTTCAACCAGCAATTCCCGCCAGGAATTCCTTTCTTTCATTATCAGTCCGTTGCGCGGGCGTCGCAAATTTTTTTGTGGACTTTTCACGCCGGATCGGCCATCCTGCGGACAGACAGGCAAAGGCCGGGCAGGAAAATGTCCAGGGATTCCCTGCGAAAGCATCTGTCGATGCCCGGCATGCTGCAGGCGGTCCGCGCATGCCTCCACCGCATCGCCGACCCGGTCGACACGCGTGGCATCAGCCTTTCCGACTACCTGATGCCGGGCCTCACGGTGTTCGCGTCCAGGACACCGTCGCTGCTGCGGTCCGGCCGGCAGCATCCATGTCTGGAATCAAGCCCGGATCCGGCCTTTTTCCGGCTTTTCTGCGGTTTTTCCGCGGTTCCGTGTCCGGCTGTCCCGGACCTTTCCACAGCGTTCCCCACAGGGGGCGCCGTCAGGGCACGCCGGAAACGCCCGCCTGGGAGGCCCCGGCCGGCCCGAAGGTGATTCGTTTCGGTGCCGGACGGACGGTGTCCGTCCGTCCCTCGCGCAGCGATGCCGCGTTCACCGTCGGCATCACCCAGCCTCCACCGCCATGACCGTCGTCTCCGCCATGATTCGCACTGACGGAAGGACCATGGAACGGATGGTTCCATGATGTCAGGCGGAAAGGCGGGACGGTCAGGGATGAAGGGGGGCGAGCAGTTACGCAAATTGTTACCTTTCGATATAATCCCCATGAGTTGGACAGTCGTTTGCTTGAGCCTCTTGCACAATTACTGCGGTTCGGGCGGCCGCGACAAGCCTTTCGGTTCCGCCAAGGTCGTGACGCTGGATCCGGCGGGTGCCCGGGGCGTTTCCGCTGGCTGAGGTATGGCGGAATGCCGCAGGTTATGGCCCGTCGGGCGCCGTCCGCGCATGACTGTCGGCGCCGTCCCCTCCGGGGCGGCGTCCGCGGCGGACGGATCTGCCGGAACCGGCGGTGTCAGATGGTGAGCCGCATCAGCTGCTGCACCGTCAGGGCCAGCACGCGGAGGAACAGGTGGCAGGCCACCCTGGCGTGCCCACGGACACGGACATGCCGGGCGCCGTACGGGTCCTTCAGGGCCGAGTTCACCCGCCCGCCGCTGGAGCGCTGCCGGTAGCGGACGCGGTCATGGCGTCTGTGGCCCGCCCTGCGCTGCGCCAGAGCCTCTTTCCCGAGGCGCTCCTTCAGCGCCGCGTCGCGGCGGGGGTTGGTGTCGGTGGTCGCCACGCGCCCAGTCAGGTAGGCGTGGAACCCGATCTCCAGGGAGTCACAGGCCGCGTCCATGAGCTCGTGACAGTGGTCCACCCGCAGCGCCGTCATCCCCGGCAGCGGTATGGCGGCCTGGCTGTCGTGCAGCGACGCCGAGGTCAGGATGCAGCTGATGGGGACGTCACCGTCGGCGGCGTCGATATGGAGTCTGTACCCCCTCCAGCTCTCCCTGTACCCCTTCGCGTTGCGCTTCGTGCCGGTGTCGCAGGCCTTCGGCAGCCCGCCGGCCATCTCAGCGGCGGTCATCCCGTCCGACGGTCGCCGTGGAGTCCCGGGAGATGTGGCCGACGACCGAGCCGGCATACGCGGCGCGGACCAGCGCCTCGTGCATCCGCTCCGGCAGCCGGGTCTCCGCGAACCAGGGGAGGGCCTTGGAGAACGCCGGTTCGCCGGGCACCTCCGACACGCGGGACCAGCCGCACAGGCGCCGCAGCGTCGGGTCGTACAGCAGCCGGTCGACCGGCACCGTCGTGGTCGGCATGTCCCACACCGCCTTCGCGACGAAGGCCCGCGCCAGCGCCCTGCGGTCGGGTTGCCGACGCCCCGGCGGCTGCAGTGCACGTGCCTCCCGCCCTCCACCATGTCCAGGACGGCGACGGATTTGGTGTGCCTCACGCCCAGGGGACCGACCTCCCCGGCGAGGGCCGGCGGAAGTTCCCCCTGGAAGCGCCGCCAGGCATCCGGTATGGATGATCGCAGGGACATGGAGCCGTCTCCCCGTATGTGGTGGTTTTGACACCCGCCCCATACCAGAGGGGCGGCTCCATATCCAGGCCAGCCATCAGAAAAAAGCGCCCGTTTCCGAAAAAACTGCTTGATCGGGGAGTTCTGCAAGAGGCTCGCTTCATTGATGGGTGTCCAAGGGCTCGAGCCAGACTGTCGCGGAGTGAACCGCGCCCGTGGCCAGACAGCAGAGGAGGAGTGGAGCCAGGGAACGAATGAAATGGTGCGGGACCGGGTCGGACGCCGCGCCTCGGGTGCCTGGCCTTGCTTGAAACCGAAGGTCCGGCCGATTCCCTCTGGGGGGCTACATTTTCCAGCGCAGCGCGGCATGGATGCCGAAGTCGTGGGCTGCATGCCTCCAGCCGTCGTCTTCCGAGATCGATATTTCTAGGGTCGTGCCCGGCGAGATCCGGTATGCGCCACCGACCCCGAGCATGACGGCCGGGCCGGAGAGCGGCGCGAGCGCTGACCCGCTGTAGGGGGTCGAGTTCACGTTCAACTGCGCCGTCAGGGAAAGGCGGTCCAGCGGCCGCCATGTCACCCCGAGATGCCCGAAAGCGATGGCCCGTCCACCGATCCCGGAAAAGGGCGTCGTTCCAATCTGGACGCCCAGCGACGCCCCGTACAGCCAGACGCGTGGCTGCACCCGCTTTCCGGGCAGCCGGCCGGAAGTTTCCGCCCAGACGGACGCCGACAGGCCGCCGGAACCGGTGAGGGTGTCCGGGTCGCCTGTCGGGAGCCTGAGGCCGCCACGCAGCGCCAGACCGTCGTTCTGGAGTGGGTTCCACGCGGGTTTCCGGCCCAGGCCGAGCATGATGTCGCCCAGGGCGGTGATCCGGCGTCTTACGTCGACGTGCGTGACGCCATTCTTGGTGTGGACAAGGGCGAGCCGACCGTGGGGCGTGGCGTCCCGGCCGCCTTGCGGCAGGCCGAAAAAGCCGTGCCAGTCCTCGATGAACCCATCGAACTTACCCCCGGTGTGCGAAACGGCGGATATCTCGACAATGCCCTCCCATCCATTGCCCAGACCGGACCTCAAGGTGATGGTCTGTCGGTGGGTCTCCCCGTCGACAAGCAGCCGTTCCTCACTGGACCGTGCACGGGTCATTTGCGAGGCCATGTCCAACGAGGCCGTCACCTCGGACTTGCCCGGCGCCATGACACAGGCACCTTGCCGGGGGGGCAGGCCATAGGCGAGGTGGAATGGATCCAGATTGGATGTCCGGAGGGGTGTCGGACCGTCGCATGGCGGATGCCCGTCGGCGGCTGCGCCGGTGCCCATTGCGAGCGCGAGGACGCAGCCGAGGGCGGCTGTCCGCCCGCTCCGGGCCGTGCGCTGCGGTGGCCCCGTGCCTTCCGGGCCGGGCACGCTAGAACTGGCGCACGAAGCTGAGCTCGCCGCCGGTGCGCCGGTAGCCCGCCTGCTGCGCGCTGCTCTTCCGCCACCCCCGCGTGACGGAGACCTGGGGGCTGAAGCCCCGGACGGTCAGGTCGCGCTTGAGCGCGGACAGGCGGACGGAGCGCGTGGAGTCCCTCCGCGCCGAGCCGTCCACGACGTTCTGCGGCGGCCTGCCCGGCCCCTCGTAGCGCGTCCAGCGCCCGGTGAGCGTCCCCGAGACGCTGAAACCGCGTGGAAGCGTGGCGCTCGTTCCGAGCGAGGTCCACAGCGTCTTGTTGCGCAGGTTCCCGGACGCGGGCCGCTCCCGTTCCCAGCCGGCGCGGAGGTCCGTCCGCAGGACCGGCGTCACCGCCAGCCCGAGCCCGGCGGAGAGGTCGACCGCCGGACCGTCAAGATAGGTGCTCACGTCATGGCGCCGGGCGCTCCACGATGCGTCGATCTGGCCCGAGACGCGCGGGGTGAGCCGCCTGTAGGCCTCCATGCGGAGCCCCAGACTCCGGCTGGTGGGCTGGTCGTTCCCCTGCCATTCCCGGCGCGCGGTGAGCAGCAGGCTCGCCTCCGTCCGCGGGCCGGCCAGCCAGCGCGGCCCGACATGGCCGCCGAGCCCCATGCTGTCGAATTTCGACCCCCCGTACTCGCGCCGGAAGACGTCGCCTCCCACGCGGAGCCGCAGGTCCGGCGCGAGCGGCTGCTCGTACTCGCCGCCGGCCCAGAGCATGAGCCCGACGCCGGACTTCTCCCCGCCGTCGTCCAGCTTGAACGGCAGGCGCTGCCCGAAGACCTCGAGCATGACCGTCTCGTCGGCCGAGGCCGCGCCGATGTTGGTGTCGGGAGCCAGCGCCGTGCCGAAATACCCGCTCCAGCGCTTCCGGGCGCGGATCATCGCCAGATGGCGGTTGATGTTGGCCACGACCGGCGGCGGCGGGTCCGCGGCCAGCGCCAGCTCGAACTGCCGCCTCGCCAGCCCGTCCCGGCCGCGCAGGAAGAAGGCGCGGGCGAGCTCGAGGCGCACCCTCACATGGTCCGGATGCGCGGCCAGGATCGCGCGGAAGAGGGCTATGGAGGCGTCGAGGAGCGCCTCGCGGTCCCCGGCCTGCGGGGACTGCGCGGCGGCGGCGGCCATGGCCATGCCGGCGTCGAAAAGCAGCCCCACCGCCCGGCCGTCCGTCGGAAGGTGCGGGCGGACGGCGGATACCGCGGCCTCCACCTCCCCGTCGAGCAGCAGGGAGACGGCGGCGTCCAGGTCGCGCTCGACGGCACCCGGCGCCTGAGCCGCCGGCTGCGGATCCGGGCCATGCTCCGCGGCCCGGACGGCCGTGGCGGACAGGCAGGCCAGGGCCACCGCGAGCGCGGGAAGAAGGGTGGAAAGGAAGCTGCGCATCTCGGTGGTCCTCCGGTGTTCTGCTGGCTGCGGCCGGATTCCCTGATCCCATGCCCCGCCCGCGGGCGCAAGCCGAAAGGAGGGCAGGCCGGGCGCCCGCGTCCGTAATTTTGTCGTGATCGGGGAGGGAGGACCGGGAACGGTCCCGCACCCAGGCCGCGGTTTCGGCCAGGTCTGGATGGCTTCGGGCACCGGCACTGCGGGAGGCCGCCAAAGGCGACCGCCTCGGGAGTGAAGCTGCCCCGGCCGACGGCCACCCTCCGGAATCCGCCGTAGCGGGGAACCGGGCGGCGCGGCGGCCTCTCGGAATCAGGAACCCCCGGCGGGCCATGCCCGCCGGGGGTTCGGGGCGTCCGGCCGCCAGACGCGGCTAGGCCCTACATCAGAATTTGAAGGCCAGCCCGAGCGACCAGGAGTTGTTCTTCTTGTCACCCATGTTGCGGTTGGCAGTGGTGTTTCCGTCAGCAAACTTCGACGTGTCCGTCGTATCGGCACCGGCCCCGAACTGCAGGGTTGCGCCGCCGCCGAGGTCATGGGTCACGGTGAAGCCAATTCCCGTCACGTCCTTCTCGCGCATCCGGTTGATCGGAGTTGAGCTGGTTGAGCTGTATGTCTCCTCGATGTTCTTATTGCCCCAGTTCGCGGCGACGGCTGTCTGGCCGAAGGTGTAGCCTATTCCGAGCCCGATATGCGTGGTTTCCGTCTTGCCCGTTGCATTGGCCGGTGTCGCTGCAACGTTCTTGCCGGAATACTCATGATCTTCCCTGGAATAGTTTGCGACCGCCTTAAGTCCGCTGGTGAGATCCACCATGACGCTGCCACCGGCGATCGAGCTGTCCTTCTTGGTCCCGACCGCAAAGGTCGACGCCTTCTGTTCATTTCTGCCCGCCTCGTCGTTGACATAGTTCTCTGCCACGTCAGGTAACCGAAGGCTGAGTGGAGCCTTGAAATCATTCATTGCAGCGTTCAAGGCCCGGGCATTGAGGTTGTTGTTCTGCAGCGAGGCCATCGGCTTTCCCAGGATGTCCTCACCTTGCTGGTAGCCGAAGCCGACCGAAATAGTTCCGATGGGAACGGCCATGGAGTAGGTGGCACCAAGACCGATGACGGCGCTTCCGTCACCAGCGCCCGGTGTCTTGCCATTCAGGCCATCCATGTCGTCGTCGAGCGCAGCGGAGACGGCGAATCCGAAGGGACCTGTCGCGATGTCGTAGCGGAGGATTTGGCCGTCGTGCATGCCGTCGAGGCCTGCGTTGCCGCTGAAGCCGCCGTGCTCTTGGTTGTCGCGGATGGAGCCGTGGCCCACCGCGTCGACCTCGGTCATGGCCCAATCGAAGCCGCCGTCGGTGTCGCCGAGATTCAGGTTGCCGAACGGACCCTTCACGTAGATATTTATGCCGCCGTGGTGGTCGTCTTGGCTGGTCGCCGCATCAACGACGTTTCCCTTGGCATCCATCGGCGGTGAAGTGCCGTTGTCGTTGCTGACTTCGCTCAGGTCGATGGCGGTCCCGAAGGTCAGGCCGCCGTCGGTAGCGCCCTCCATGGTGAACGTCACGTTGACGTCGGTGTGGAAGCGGGCGCTGTCGTCCTTGGAGCCGGCGACGCCCATCTCGGCGACGCCGCTGAGCGTGACATCGGCGGCCGCCGCGCCGGCGGCCATCACCAGCGCCGAGGCTGTGAGCAGTGTGGTTCTCGTTCTCATAAGGTTAATCCCCGTTAAGGGCGTTCAGTTCCTGGCGGGCGGTTGAATCCAGTGCACCGGAGCGATCTATCGCACCGCTTCCGGAGGCGTTTCGGCCTCCGACCAGGGGTGGGGGTGGATGCAAAAACGCCACAGCCGGAAAGGGAAATGTTCCCGGGGCCGTGAATTTCCCGAAACTTCGTGCGATAAGCTACCTCGGCGCTTGGGATTTATGGCCGTGCGCCAGTAACTGAACACACTTAACGGGGATTAACCTTATGAGAACGAGAACCACACTGCTCACAGCCTCGGCGCTGGTGATGGCCGCCGGCGCGGCGGCCGCCGATGTCACGCTCAGCGGCTCCGCCGAGATGGGCGTCGCCGGCTCCAAGGACGCCAGCGCCCGCTTCCACACCGACGTCAACGTCGTGTTCACCATGGAGGGCGCAACCGACGGCGGCCTGACCTTCGGGACATCGGTCGAACTAGCCGATGTGGACGGAGATAAGAAAGGCGCGACCGGCGACGACGATGACGACGGCGGCATAAGCATCTACCTGAATGGCCCGTTCGGCAACCTGACTCTAGGCGACACTGACGGCGGCTTCGACTGGGCGATGAACGAGGTCGCCATCGGCGGTGCCATCCGAGACGACCACGAGCACGGAGCCTACGAAGGCAACGCTGGCCTCGACAGTGAGCACGACGGCCAGATCCTCCGCTACGACAACGCCCTTGGCCCCGTCGGTTTCGCCGCCTCTGTCATGCTCGACGACAAAATGAATGACGATGACAAAACCGGCGATCCGATCATCGGTCTCGGGGCGAAGTACTCCATGGGCATGCCGGGCAACGGAACGACGGTCGGGGTCGGCCTCGGCTACCAGCGCGGCAGCACCTTGGATGACATGATGGCCGAAACCAAGCATTCCATCATGGGCCTGAGCGCGGACGTCAGCATGGCCGGCGGGATCGAGGTGCGGGCGAACCACTCCAGGCGGAATGACGACAAAGAAGGCGGCATGGAGACGAAGACGACGCACACAGGTGTCGGGCTTGGCTACACCGCCGGCCCGATCACCGTTGGATTGAACGTCGGCAGCAAGACGAAGGATATGGGTGCGACCGGCGACGAGAAAACCACGGGTGCTGGCGTGTCCGCGGTCTATGACCTCGGCAGCGGCGCCAAGCTGCAGTTGGGTATTGGCGCCTCCGAGACGGAAATGGGCACCAAGAAGGAAGACACCAACAAGTGGTCTCTCGGGCTGGCCTTCAGCTTCTGACGTAGGGCCTTGGCCGCGTCTGGCGGCCGGACGCCCCGACCCCCCGGCGGGCCATGCGCGCCGGGGGGTCCTGTCCTGATTCCGGGAGGCCGCCGCGGCCCCATCAGGCCGCGCTCCTCTCCCCATGGTCATCCCCTCCGCGCCTTCGCGGCAGGGCATCGACGCCCCGTCCACCTCCGCGTCCCCCGCGGGCTCCGGTCCGGGTACACCATAGCCCGGCGCAGCTTGTGGAGCGGCAGCCAGGCGCTTCCGTAGCTGCCGCTGCCGAACCGCGCCCGGAGCTGGAGCGCGGAGATGCCGTTGGAGTGCGTGGCCAAGAGGTGGCCCGCTGCCGTCGATTCGCATTGCCGAGGCCGCGCTCATGGATCGTGGTACGGTCTCCCGCTCGGTGGTCCGATTGGAAAGGCGTGGACTGGTCTATCGTCTCTCTGACGCCACTGACCGAAGGGTTGCCGTCATCAACCTGACGGAAGAGGGAGCGGACATTGCCGATCAGATTGCCGCATTCATGCTGGGCCGGGAGCTTGAGATGATCAGGGAACTGACGGAAGACGAGTGGCAGGCATGGCTTGCGATCACCGATAAGTTCCACAGATTTCTGGCGGCAGCATATGGCGAAGATGGTTGAATTCGCCATCTCGTCGGATGGCACGCGGGTCGCTTACGAGACAGGTGGAAGCGGCCCACCATTGGTCTTTGTCCATGGCGCGGCAGGCGACAGGACATCGAACCCGGTATTGCAGGCAAGGCTCGAACAGACCCATACCGTCATACGTTACGACCGTAGAGGACGAGGTGAAAGTGAAGATCCCGGGGCTTACGATTTCCTGAGTGAGACTGACGACCTGCGTGCGGTGATCGCGGGCGCAGCGGACCGACCGGTCGTCCTTGGAATTTCGATGGGTGCGCGCGTTGCTCTGGAACTTCTGCGCAATCCACCGGACCTCGCCGCGATGGTGTTGTTCGAACCCCCGGCAACCGGCCATGTGGATCCAGATTTTGCCGATGGTCTTTCGCGCGTTCGGGACTGTATCGAGACGGAGGGAGTCGAAGCGGCAACCATTCTCCATGCGCACCTGTTTCATAAGCGGTCTTCGCGTGACATTGACAAAATGAAGCGCGACGAGATTCTCTGGAAGACACGCGTCAGGAACTTTCCGGTTACGTTGCGGGAGATGGATGCGGTTCATCGCGACTGCCTGTTTGTCCTCCGGAACTACATGGAGCCTGTATTCGGTGTTCATCTGGTATTCGGAGATGAGACGTTGCCGTTTCTGCAGGCAAGTTCGGAGTTGATCTGCAACCTCGGTTTTGTACAGTCACACGTTCTCCCGGGACTGAACCACTCGGCACCCAGCACGAACCCGTCGTCGGTAGTGAGGGCATTTCTGGCGGCGGTTTCGCAGAACTGATCAATCAGGGATTGGCGCCAATCAGGTTGTGGTTCATCGGAAAGGGCAACGGCATTTGGTGCGTCTTCGGGGCCGACGATCAAGCATCTCGGCCGGAGGCGATCGGATTCCTGTGGACAGGGCAATCGCTTTTGAATTTTTCGCTTCCCATCCAGCTGGAATCGGTCCAAAGACTCCGCAAAACAGATGAACGGGGCAGAACCGATGCAGGATACATTCAATGTTTCCAATGGGGTTGACGACCCCCGGCGCGGCAACGCCAGGAGACACGATCTCCAGGAGATGCTGACGGCCGCCTTCCCGTTTTTCCTTTCGGGCGGGCGGAACCGCGCTGATATGGAGCGTTTCGGGCGTATGAAAGAAGGATTCCCGCCGCGGTTCATGTCGCCGGAGCACGGAATCCCGAGCCACGACGCCTTCCCCCACCTGTTCAACGCGCTGGATCCGGAGGGGCTGCACGGCGTCCTCACCCGGATGCTGTCCGACTGGGGGGCACGGCCCGGCGACGTGATCGCCATCGACGGCAGGGCGCTGCGGCGGTCCTTCGGGGACGCCCCGGAACGCTCGCCGCTCCACCTTGTGCACGCCTTCGCGGCGGAGAGCGGGCTGCTGCCTGGTCAGGTCAGGGTGGACGGCAGGCCGGACGGGATCACGGCGGTGCCCGCGCTGCCGGGCTGCTGGAATTGCGTGGGCGGACGGTGACCGCCGACGCGATGCACACGCGGCGGGACACCGCGGGGCGGGTCACGGAGGCCGGGGGCAACCACGTCCTGGCGCCGAGGGCAGCCAGGGGACGCTGCATGATGACGTGCGCATCCACCTGGAGGACCCGGAGAACGCGGAAAGGATGCAGCTTTCCGATGACGTGGACAGGGACCACGGAAGGACCGGGACCCGGGAGGCGACCGTCCGCCACGACGTCGACAGCCTGCAGGACCTGCATCACTGGCCCGGCCCGCCGACCGTCGGAAAGGTCACCGCGACGCGCGGGACCAGGGGGAGCGGAGCACGGAGACCCGCCATTTCCTCCCCGTCGAAAGGCTCGGTCCGGAGCGGTTCCTGAAGACGGTGCGCCTGCACCGGGCGGCGGGGAATTCGCTGCACCGGGTCCTGGACGTGACCATGGACGGGGACCGGCAGCGGAACCGGACGGCCGGCGGGCCGGACAGCCTGGCGCTGATGCGGCGGCTCGCGACGGACGTCGCCAGGGTCGCCCCGGGAAAGGACGCGATGCGCGGGAAACCGGGAAGGCGGGCTGGAGCGACGACGCCCTGGTCCGGCTGGTCCGCGCCGCTGTCGGACCTGGGCCGCCGCCGACGAAATCCTAAAGCGATTGCCCTGTTCCTGTCGATTTGTCTTATGGACTCCAACCCATGGATTCTGATTTCCTGACGCAGGAACCATCCCGATCAGATGGCCCACCGAATTGAGGGAGAGCGGCAGGCGTTTTGGCTGACGTCCCTGATCGGTTTCCGACGTGCTTGGGAACGTCAAGGGTCGCGCACTTCGGATTGGAAGTGGGGGCGTATATGGCGTGAACATATACAGGATGAGCGAGGGTGGTCATGGATGAACGGCAGGGACAGGTCATCGGGGCCATGATGTGCAATCCCGACGTCCAGACCATCGGCTCCCACCATGGGACGTTCCCTCTGGACAAGGCGGCGCGGATAGCTACCCAACTTACAGTTCGAAGTGCAACACCGGCCATTTTCCCCGCCCGGGCGGGGAAAATGGCCGGAAGGCGGGATTTCCGGCCCCCTGGCGCTGGTGATTCCGGGCCCGGGACGGCTGGAGTCCCTTTGCGGCGCGCCTCCGCTTTCCCCT
Source organism: Paracoccaceae bacterium (assembly GCA_965203605.1). Classification (GTDB taxonomy): domain Bacteria; phylum Pseudomonadota; class Alphaproteobacteria; order Rhodobacterales; family Rhodobacteraceae; genus JAPOUP01. Next base: position 3,756,667 of record OZ241902.1, read on the forward strand.
GCGCCCCGCCCAGACTGTATCCCCGTCGCCGCCGTTCCGGCGCAGCTCCCGCCAGCCCGACGAACGGTGGCGGCCCAGCTGCCGCGCGACGGCCCCTTCCGAAAGCCCGCTTTCAATCAGCGCGTGGATCCGGCGCCTTTCCCCATGGGTCAGGTGGCGCTGGCCCTCGGGCATGGCGGTCTCCCTCTCTTCTTCCCAGCAAGGGGACTGTCGCCGCTTCCTGGCCGATCCGCAACCTCATGCGTCAGCGGAGCCGGTCACCACCGCCAATGATGTTGCACTTCGTACTGGAAGTGGGGCGGTGAAATCCTTTCGTTGCAGAGCCTCACTGAGAAGCAGCGTAGTCTGGAAGGTGACCTGAACCAGAAACTGGAACGGCAGCGCAGCGAAGTGGTGTTCCTGCGCTATCTGCTCTTCACGCTGATTGGCCTCGCGATCGGTCTGGTGGGCTGGATGCTCAAGGGCGCTCAGGGAGGGCCCTGAGATTCCCCCTTGTCGGCATGTCCGACACGTACTATATGTATGTCGGGAAAATCGACATTTGGGCGACCATGAAGTTCCCGGAAACCGTTGTGGAAACAGCCATCAGAGACGAGATCGCGGCCGCTTCGAGAGACCGCCCTTCGACCAGGTCTGGATGGCGGCCTGAAGTCGATTCCCCGGCCGTGATCTGCGTCATTCTGCGGGTCGAGGCGGAAACCGGAATCGAGTTGCCCGAAAGTGCGATGCCGCCAGGTGGCTTCGACAATATCAAAGCCTGCGTTCGAGGAATCCTTGCGTCGAGCCGTCGTATCTGGCGCGAGACGCAGCAGCGGAAGGGAGAAACCGTCTCATGAAAACTCAACCACAGATGGGTTTCGCGGTACCGGAGGATGAAGGCCAGTTACTTGGGTCGAAACTGAAGGAAGCCCGCGAGTACATTGGCCTCAGGCAGGAGCAGGTTGCGAAGCACCTCGGCATTCCCCGTACCGGCGTGTCGGAATTTGAGAAAGGCAAACGTAGCGTGAGTGCGCTCGAGCTGAAGAAGCTTGCCCGTCTCTACCAGCGTTCGGTGCAGTACTTCACCGGTGATGAGACCGCTGTCCCGGCAGATGCCGCGTTTCTCGCGCGCACGGCTGCGGCCCTGTCCAACGCAGACCGGCAGGAACTGCTGCGTTTCGCGGAGTTCCTGCAGACGAAGGCGAAAGCCTGACCGATGACACGGGAAGCGGATCGGCTATCCATCCTGCGAGGCATGAAGTGCGCCATGCGCCTTCTTCAGGACCTTGGTTACGATCGTGGCGCGAAGCGGTCCCAGCGAGTGGATGTGTTCGATGGCATCGACCGCCGGGGAGCTACCTTGATGTTCAAACGATTCGACAGACTGCTCGGGGCTTTCATGAAACAGAACGGCTCCACCGGGATCATTGTGAACACGGAGCGCCCGCTTGGCATGCAACGGTTCACCGCGGCGCACGAGCTAGGCCATCTGATCCTGGGTCACGATCCTCATGCTGATGATGAAGGGATCCTGCGGCGAGGTCCGATCGCTGATGGCAGGACATACAGACAGGTTGCCCCGGAAGAGCGCGAGGCGGATGCGTTTGCCTCCTACTTTCTGTTGCCTTCGCATTTGATCAGAGCCCAGATGGAGATGCAGGGGTGGGACGCGCGTCGTTTTTCCAGCCCGGAAGTGGTCTATCAGGCATCACTGCGGTTCGGGACCAGCTATTCCGCAGCGGTCTATGGCCTTGAGCGCGAGAAGGTCATCACCCGAGGTATGCGGCAGGAACTGCTGAACACCAGGCCCAAGGACCTGAAGCTTGAACTTCTGGATGGTCAGGCGCTTCCAGATCCACGGCGCAGTGATATCTGGCTCCTTTCCGAACGGGACGAGGGCGCAGTCATCGAGGCGGGCAGGGACGATCTGTTCCTGCTTCGCCTGAACGAAGCAACCGGAGCCGGCTATGTCTGGACCTTCGAGGAGATGGAAGCCGCCGGATTCGCAATTCTGAGGGATGGCCGCGGGCCGGTGCCGGAGGGACAGATCGGTTCGCCGACTGTGCGCAACATTCTTGCCCGGGCTGGATATCCGACAGCGAACACGTTTCGCCTGAGGGAGTGCCGACCCTGGGATCCCGAGGATGATCCGCACACGCTCACACTCCACTATCGCACGGCGACCAGCGACGAAGCCGGACTGTTCGAGCGTCAACGACTGGAGCGGCTCGCGCTCCAATGACGTTGACGGTTGCCAAAGACATCCGCATGGAACTCCAAGACGTGCGCCATCAGGGACGACGTCCGACCTGCCTCTCATTCGCGGCTCCAGATGTCCATCGGCACGCGCGCAATCACCCGGAATACCTCTGTGTCGAGTGGCTCTCCCACCACGCCAACAGACGGGCAGGGACCGGCCCTCAGGCCGGAACGACAGTTCCTGACACCCGTGCGGTCCTGAAGGCGCCTGGGCAGCCGGAGGAATCGATCTGGCCCTATGAAAGCCAGCCGCCTGACCCGGCCGTCTGGAGCCCGCCATCGAATGTCGGCACTCTCGTGAAGTGCGGCTCGAGTGACTGCACGGGAGGTCTGCAAGGTGTGCGGCAACGTGTCGATCAGGGTGTGCCGGTGGTGATTGGAATGTTCGTTTCTGACACGTTCAACTTCCCGAAAACCTGGAAACATGTGGGCGAGGAGGTGATCCTTGGCGCTGACATTGGAAAACCCATTGATACCCAGAGGGGTCACGCGGTGGTCGTGGTCGGACACGGCGAATACGGCGGTGATCGAGTCATGCTGCTTCGGAACTCCTGGGGGTCCAAATGGGGCAAAAACGGGCACGCCTGGGTCCGCGAAAGCTATCTGGAGCCCCGACGTGCGGGCGCGTTTGTCATCTCGAAAGGGGACGGTGATGTACTTCAACCCGATGGACACGTCACTGACACGCACCCCGGTACGCACCTGGGTTGAGACAGCCAAGGCCCTTCGCGACGCGCACGGATTTCACTTAGGCGGCGTGAATGTCCACATTCGGAGCCCGCACTTGATGAGCGACAGAGAGACCGCTGTAATCCAGCACGTCAACCGGTTTCCGCTAGTCCACGAACAGTATCCCGTATCGGCTGTGGCAAATACGATATTTCCTCTGAGCCTCGACCATGGCGACGGCGCCGATGTGTTGGCCGAGTGCTATACGAAGACATTCAAGCGCTCGATGAAATCTGGTTGGGGTTGATACTTCGAACGGCTCGTGGCTTTGCCAAACCCGAAAGACGGCGAACCGATCAACCAGTTGGCGGTCGTGATCGATATGCTAAGCGAAGCCCAAACAGGTGTTTTCCACACTCCCACTTCCAGTCCGAAGTGCAACACCGGCCATTTTCCCCGCCCGGGCCGGGAAAATGGCCGGAAGGCGGGATTTCCGGCCCCCGACGCCGGTGATTCCGGGCGCAGCCCGACCGGAGCCCGGACGGACGCGACGGCGGAATCCTGTCCACCCCCTTCCGGCGCGGCCATCCGCGACGGCGGGAGGGCCGCGTCAGGGAGGGCTGGCCTGGCGGAACACCTCGGCGGGCGCCCGGCGCGGACGCGCGTCCGTGCGGTCCTGCACCCGTCCCACCTCCGCGTCGGTGACCGCCCGGAGGTCCGTCCCCTTCGGCAGGTACTGCGGCGCCAGCCCGTTGGTGTGCCCGGTCGGGCCCCTCTCCCGGGAGTGCTGGGGGGTCGCGAAGAAGAAGGAGGCTCCGGGTGCTTCGGTCACGCCCGCGTGGCCCGCGAACTCCCTGCCGTTGTCCGCCGTGACCGTGTGGACGGGTGCGCCGGATCCCGGCGGCCTCGCCAGCATCGCGGCGGAGACCGCAGCCGAGGTCCGCCGGTCAGCCCTCTGGAGAAACGTGTATTCCGGGGCGCGGTCCACAAGGGAGACCACCGCCCCGCTGTGGCCCCTGCCGATGATCGTGTCCGCCTCCCGGTCGCCCACACGCTCCCTGCTCTCCACCTCCACATGCCTCTCCGGGATGTCCACCCGGCCCGGGATCCGGCCACGGCCGGAGTGCCGCCCGCCACGCCAGTTGGGCTTCCTGCCGCGGCGGCGCAGCAGCGGGAACAGCCCGCCGCCCGCCTTCCTGTCGGCCCTCAGGTGCCCGGATGTCCACTGTCGGCCAACCGCCCGGCCGCCCTCCAGCCGCAGCCGTCCGGCGATCCGCTCGGGGCTCCAGCCCTCCGTGAGGCACCCCTCCACATGCGCCCGGCGCTCCGGCGTCATCTTCCCCGGGACCGACGACGCCCCGCTACGGCGCGCCTCCGCTTTCCCCTGCGCCCTGCTCGGACTGTATCCCCCGTCGCCGCCGTTCCGGCGCAGTTTCCGCCAGCCCGACGAACGGTGGCGGCCCAGCTGCCGCGCGACGGCCCCTTCCGAAAGCCCGCTTCCAGTCAGCGCGTGGATCCGGCACCTTTCCCCATGGGTCAGGTGGCGCTGGCCCTCGGGCATGGCGGTCTCCCTCTCCTCTTCCCAGCAAGGGGACTGTCGCCGCTTCCTGGCCGACCCGCAACCTCATGCGTCAGCGGAACCGGTCACCACCGCCAATGATGTTGCACTTCAGGGTGGAATGGGGCCTACACGCTTGGATATCCACCATCCCCCGGAGCACGCAGGCTGGTCGGACCTCGCCGGGACCGGGAGAAGGTTCATGGTCCGCCAGTGCCTGGGCCGTCGCATTCCCGACCTGAAAACGGAGGTCTGGACTCGACGGAGGAACTGGCAAAGGGCCGCCTTGGGCTGGAGTTTCACGGCGGCCGACGCACGGGCCAGACTGAAGCCTCTCTAGCCGTCTACGCGATAATGGTGTTACACTGGGTCGATGCGGCTACCGACCGCCGGGGCCGATATCTGTACGCTGTGTTCCTGCTATCTTTCCCGCAGTGTCTCCGTCTATCCCAACCTTCTCGGCATAGGTAGACCAGTCTTTCACCGCATCCATGACCTTGGAGAACAGCGCCTTTGCTTTTCTCGGTTTGATCGACGCCGTTTCCGCGAAGGCCATGATGTCCTCATGGTCGAATCGATCGCGTTTGCCATTCAGGCTCATCTGATGTTGCCCGGTCCATTGACCGCTGGGGTTGTATGAATACATCACATCAAAGGCTGGGGAAAGGGACCAGTCACCATCATGGTCCATCAGAAAGGCGATGTTCTTGACATGATCGTCCTGGTTTCGGGCGACAATGTTGAAGGTCGTGCGGACAAACTGCTGCTCCAGAGCCGTTGCCCCGAGGCCAAGCCGCCGAATGGTCAGGATGGCCTGTTCGTATGAGTAGCCGTCTGGATCGTTGAAGTCGTAGTGCTGCAGTGCGCAAAGTGACTGCATATGTAGTTTCCGGGAGCGGCCAGCGTCGGTAAGGGGTCGATCAAAGCGCTGGGTCATGAAGTGGCTGCGCCCGCCTTCATGATAGAGTCTGCACGGCATCATGTCGACGCCAGCGTCCTTGGCCATCAGATAGTAGGCGTACTCGATCAGCCCGAACCCCTTTGGGTCCGGTTCTTCCCTATCTCGGTTGTTGTCGATGCCATCGAACTTCATAAGCCAGTGCTCGAAACCCTCGCCTGCATCGATTTGACCGTGCCGGAACTCCCCGGTGTCAGGGTTCCACGCAAGAATGGCCTTGGCCCGTGCGCCGCCGGCGGAGGTGCCGACCCGGAGGATATCGTTGATCGCCACAAGGTCATTCCCACCTTCAAGGACACCTTCAAGACTGCGTTTCTCGTCAAGAACGAGGTTGGCCAGTCGAATCAGGTTTGAGACTTCGACGTTTGACGGCTTTCGGCCTGTACCCCCTACCGCCGGTTTGAATTCAAGCGCACCCATGCCACGTCGGCCGACGTAACAGAGTCTTTCAACGGGATTGAAGCTCTCTGGTGTTCGCCCTTGCCCGGCAAGCCAGATGTTGATCAACCGGTTTCCGTACCTATCTGGCAAAGCGTCGGCGAGCAGGCCGGGCAAGCCTTTGAAGGTCCGTTCCGGCAGGGCTGGAAAGGAGTATGGATCCGGGGACAGCGGCATCACCAGCGGCGAAAGCTCAATACCTGAGGCAGCAAAGTCAGGATCGTATTGAAAGACGGCGTACCCGTCCTCTTCGAGCCACGAGACTGCTGCAACCTCTCGCCCCCAGAGAACAACGGAGGCATCCGTGGTTTCAGCCATATGTCACTCCCGAGTTCTCCAATGCCACTGCCTGGCCGTATTGGCCGACGTCTTCGGCCGCGACCTCTGGCGCTCGCTTCCACCGGTCCTGACACGTTCTATAGGTCTGATGCGGGGATCGGGAACGAGAAGGTCGAGGTTCTGCTGGATTTTCAGTGCGAGGAGGACTCTGACGAGCGAGTCCAATGTAGTGCCCGCACCGGATTCGAGCCGTCGTAGAGTCCTTTGTGAGACCCCGGCATTTTCGGCCAGTTCGGACTGGGTGATGTTTCGGGACAGTCGAAGCCGCGCCAATTTGGCTCCGATATCCACGGTCAAACCTTCGGGTGACTTTCCATCGATCTGCGTTTTATCGGCCATTTACGACCTCTTAAGTGGATTTTGATGAGTTAATAGGCTGCATATGGCCCTTTTCCGTGTATCAAAGATACATCTTATTAAGCGAACATATATGGCTTATTACAATACCTGACAACGCTTGGAGGCCACAAGTGGCCGGTTAAGGATCGATTCAGGCTGGCCAAGAACAGGTAACACGAGCAGGAATGGCGCATGAACCATCTCTACGTATCGACCGATATGCCGTGCCCCTGCGGGGGCAGGTTGCTTCATGCTGATTCTTCAGCTTTCTGATATGCCCCGTTACACCCTGAAGTGCAACACCATTAGCGGTGGTGACCGGTTCTGCGGGCGCATGATGGCGCCAATCGGCCAGCGGGCGGCGACAGTCCCACAGTCGTTACGGGGCCGGATCTTCCGTTCCCCAGGGGCCGCGGACCTTTCAGCTGGAACTGTTGACTAGATGTCCCTTTTGTTTCATGAGCGGCCCAATCCACAGGAACCGGCCGGGCTGGGCCGAACCGATCGGGAATTCACGTCCGTGACCGCGCAGGTCACCGGATCCATGTCGCTGGAAGGACAGTCCACGCTGGAATCACGGAGCATACGGGACGGATATCCGCTCCTTCCGCTGCCTCGGACATGATCTGGCCACGCACGGCTGCGCCGGCATCGAGTCAGCAGTGTTACATTGAAAGGCCGCGGACCCCGCCTTCCAGCCATCTGCGCAGCTCGGGCTCCACCTCCGCTGCGCAGATGGCCGGTGTTGCACTTCGGACTGGAAGTGGGGCGATGATTGCAGGTTGCTGCACCTACAGGCGCGATTTCCTTCACGGCGGCGAGGACGGAGACCGGATTGGCGCCGAAGGCATCGTCGCGGTGGGGTGGATGGACTTCCCATGTCCAGATAATCGGAAACGAACAGGGGAAGTGGCCGAGGAGAACTCCCGCACGGGCAGGTTTGACCGGAGGCGCCTCGAAACGCGTCGACGCGTCCGGCGGCATCCACTGGCCGCGGAGTCATCGCTACGGGCGCTTGCTGTCCGCACACGAAACCTCCTGTGGGTCCGGGTCGGTTACGATGTCCCACAGCCTCTCACAGCTATGGTCGTAAGGTATCCCATAGCTCAGGAAATCCAACCCGAGGCCCCGGTCCGGCACTCAACGGGTCCGGGTCGCGGTATGGACTTTCCTTGAGTCAGCCTGCTTCCTTTGGCGCTCCTCAAAGAGCGAGTATTGATCCGGGGAGTAGCTGTGTTGCCGCAGTTCCCGGAGATTCGGGCCGAACTCAAGATCGATTTCCCTGCGGAAGACCCTGAATATCTCCGCCATGTAATAGTCGTGACGTAGCAGCGAAACCGCCATTCTGACGATTGCGTGGCTCTCGGTATGCGAGGCAGTCATCGTTTCTTCGCAGTTGGCCGTCAGCATTTCGCGGTGATCCGCCGTCAGCGTGAAATGGTTGTCTGCAAAGCCCATGGGAAAGCCCGTCCCCTCATGCTCGTAGACCTCGCAGAGTTCGTTGAAACGAAACTCTTCCGGGTCGTCGCCGTAGAGAATGATCAGCAGCCGAACATGTCGGTCAGTCACCGCCTCGCGCAGCGGCGCGACATGCCGACGCAGGATTTCGGCATCTGCCTTGAACCAGACCGAGGTTCCTGAATTGGCGATCATCTCTTCGACCTTCGCATGTACCTCCCTTTCGCCGCTGATATTCCAGACGAAGCGCTCGCCAGGATCGACAGTCATCTCCGACAGCCGGTTCGCCACGCTGTCGCATAGCTCGCTGGTCCTCGTGGCGATCGTCCTGAACAGCACGTCAGGGGGCTGGGGCACGTATCGCACTGGATTGTTGCTGACCGGCATTATCGCCTTGCGTGCTGCCAGCGCATTCAATGCCGAATAGGTATTGGGGCGCGGTACGCCGGATCCATTCGAGACCTCGTACGCCGTCGCTGGCGATTTCGCGAGCAAAGCCAGATACGCACGGGCTTCGTAATCTGTGAAGCCAAGGCTTCTGATGCTGTTCAGTACCGTCAGCGATTCACTGTTCAGATGAAGGTTCATGGCGACCGTTTGGCTTGCCCCGCTCCGCACCACTGCGCGGTAGGGAGAGAATCTGTAGTAGCTATTGCCACTACACCAATTATCGGCTAATGACCACCGCAGGTCAAGACGCTTCCATTGCGTGGCGCTTGCTCACTCTGGACCGAATTGGGAGGAACCGATGAGACTTTTTCGCAGATTGGCACTGGCTGCCGCGTTTGTTGCGGCACCGTTCGCGGCACAGGCGGAGGACGGATTCCCGTCCAAACCGATCGAGGTGGTGATCCACGCGAGCTACGGCGGTGGCACCGACACAACGGCGCGCATGATGATGATTCGCTCGCGCCGCAACCTTGAGACGGATATGTATGTTGTTTCCAAGCGCGGCGGTTCGGGGGCCGCAGCGCAGGAGTATGTGTTGTCCCGGCCCGCTGACGGCTACACGATCATGGCCCTGACCCAGACGCATCTCTACACGATCGCGCAGGGAAAGTCGCCCATGAAGATCGACGACATCGTTGGCATCGCGCGTGCGATGGACGATCCGACATTCATTACCGTCAGCACCAACAGCGACGTGACTTCACTTGAGCAGCTCGTCGCGCTTGGAAAGGAACGTGGTCTGAACTGGGGCGTGGCCAGCATCGGGGGCACCGAACATATCGGCCTGGCCCAGTTTTCGGATGCGGCTGAAATGAAATACAAGCCCATCTCCTATGGCTCGGGACTGCAGATGCTTCAGGCTCTCCTGTCAGGCGAGATCGACGCAACGCTCCCGAATGTCTCGGAAGCCGGACAGATGATCGCCGACGGGTCGGTCCGTCCACTTGCTGTGATGGCTGAGGAGCGGTTGGCCGATTACCCGGATGTTCCGACAACCTTTGAGTTGGGCTATCCGGTCAGGACCTCAACCACCCGCGGCTATGCGGTTCGTGCGGGTACGCCTCCCGAGATCATCGAGACGCTCTCGGACGCGCTGGTCAAGGCGATGAAGCACTCGACGTTTGCCAACTACCTCAGGAGCGCAGGTCTTGATCCCGAGACTTCGCCGGCAGGGTGGGAAGTTTGGGACAAGCAGTTGAAGGCGGAATTCGAGACGGCTGCCGAAGCCCTGAAGAAGCTGGCCAACTAGGCTGGTATCCGGAGAACACACGGTGCGGGCCGGCTCCATTCGGTGGTGGCCCGCAGGCATGGCCCATGATGGTTGGGGGATGTGATGAACCAAATCAGGAAGGGGAAGGATACGGGCGAAGCGGGGCGTCCCGACGGTCCAAAGGGGGTGATTGACGGCCCTGACGCCATCCTGGCACTGGTTCTGATCGCGCTCTGTGCGCTGTTTTACTGGGTGTCCGCTGGTTTCCCGGAGCCAGGGCTGTTTCTCGGCGAGAATGTGCTGCCTGAGCATTTCCCGCGCCTGCTATTGGTCGCCATCGGAATACTTGCCCTGTTCGTGCCATTCGAGCATCGGCTGGAATTGGACCGCTGGCCGTTAATCCGCGAGGCGCGAGGCGCACCAATCGGGGCGTCGACTTTCGTGACAATGGGATTCCTGCTGATACTTGTCGGCATCGGTGAATGGATCGGCACCATCCTGACAATCGCCACCGCTGCATTGGGTTTGCCGCTGCTTTGGGGTGAGCGGCGCTGGTTGCTGGTCATTCCATATGCGTTGATCTTCACCGGAATCGTCACCTACCTCTTTTCGATTGTTCTCAGCGTCTATTTTGAGCCCGGCGTTTTTGGGCTGACACTGCGCTAGGGAGGCGGGCATGGATCTTCTGTTGACCGGTTTCGGGATGGTCGCCGACCCCGCGATCGTTGGCGTGATCCTGATCGGTGTGATTATCGGAGTGCTCGTCGGAGCTCTGCCTGGGCTGTCATCGCCGATGGCCATCGCACTCCTTATCCCGTTCACGATTTCCATGACGCCGATCGCCGCCATTGCGATGCTGGCCGGACTTTACTGCGCGGGCACGTTTGGCGGTTCGATCACGGCAATTCTCATCAATGCCCCGGGTGCGCCGCCTGCCGCTGCCACTGCACTTGACGGCTATCCGATGGCCAAACGGGGTGAGGCCGGACGGGCGCTTGGGCTGGCGACGATCTCCAGTGTCACCGGTGGCATTGTGAGCTTGCTGATCCTGCTTCTGGCAGCTCCGTTGCTGGCGAGAATCGCCATCACCTTCACCTCAGCGGAGTACTTTGCGCTGGCGCTTTTCGCCCTGTCCATGTTGGCTTCAATCAGCGGCAAGTCGTCGATCCGCAATCTGATCGCCGGCTTTGTGGGCGTCTTCCTCTCAACCATCGGCATTCACCTGACCACAGGTGTCGAGCGCTTCACCTTCGGCGTCAACGAACTCTATGACGGATTGCCATTTGTGCCGGTTCTGATTGGTCTTTTCGCGGTTGCTGAATTGCTGAAGCAGGCGAGGGTCGGCGAAACGGTATTTGAACGTGTTCGCGCCAATGTGATGAAGCTGCCGAGCCGAGAGGATTTTCAGCGGGTCAAGTACACAATCCTGCGATCCAGTGGCCTTGGAACCTTTGTCGGCATCCTTCCCGCCGAAGGCGCGACCGTCGCCGCAATCATGGGATACAACGAGGCGCGACGCTGGTCGGATCGAAAGGAGGAGTTCGGGACAGGCGTACCGGAGGGCATTGCCGGGCCGGAAGCGGCCAACAACGCTGCCACGGGAGGCGCGATGGTGCCAACCCTGGCATTGGGTATTCCCGGATCAGTCTCAACGGCGTTGATTCTTGGTGCGATGGTCATGCACGGGTTGAAGCCGGGACCATACCTTCTCGAGAATCAGCCACAGTTCCTCTACGCGATTTTCGCGGCCATGCTGATCGCCAACCTGGCGTTTATGGTGATCGGGATCGCAGGTGCGAAGCTGTTCAGCCAGCTGACGCTGATTCCGCGTACGATCCTCTGGCCATCGGTGTTGGTGTTCGCAGTCATAGGGTCGTACGCGCATTCCTCATCCTTCTTCGACATCTGGGTCATGGCGATAGCCGGGATTGTCGGCTATTTCATGCTGCGCTTCGGCTTCGGGCCAGCCCCCTTGATTATGGGGTTGGTGTTGGGTCCCATCGTGGAAGAGAACTTTTCGAAAGCCATGATCATCCACGACAATTCGATCCTCTCGATGATGGAGCGGCCGCTTGTGCTGCTGTTTTTCGGTCTGACAGTCCTGTCACTGGCTGGTCCGGTCAGGAGTGCGATCAAGGCTCGTCGAAACCGGGATTCGCTGATTGCAACCAAGGAAGGGGAGTAGGGAGGCACAATGGGCAGACCACTTAACGGTGCCGTCGCGATCGTCACCGGTTCGTCGATGAATATTGGACGCGAGATCTGTCTGCAGTTGGCACGGGCAGGCGCCAACGTGGTGACCCATGCGGCCACAAATCGCGACGGTGCCGAAAGAACCGCCGAACTTGTCCGGGCCGAGGGCGTGCAGGCTTCAACGTGGGTCGGTGACCTGACCGATCCGGTCGGTGCGCGGGCACTGGTGCAGACCGCGTTGGATACTCTCGGCAAGCTCAATGTTCTGGTCAACAATGCGGCGATCCGCGGCAATGACGCACTGGCCGACCTGCCACTGGAGAAGCTTCAGGTGATTCTGCGCACCAATGTCGAGGCACCTGTGCTCTGCGCGCAGGCTGCGGCGCCGCATATGGCCGCCTCGGGGTGGGGCAGGATCGTCAACATTGGTGGCTTGTCGGCGCATCGCGGTACCAAGAACCGGGTACATGTCGCCGCCTCGAAGATGGCGATGGTCGGTGTCACCAGGGCCTTGGCCGCGGAACTCGCGGGTGACAACATAACTTCGAACATTGTTGTTCCGGGAATGATCGACACGGTACGCGGAGCCTCGGCCGGGGCGTCGCCGCATGGCGGCTATCCAAACCTTCTGGGGCGAAAGGGCATGCCGGCGGAAGTCGCGCACGCTGTGGTGAGTCTTTGCCACCCAAACGCCGCGTACACCACGGGCCAGACCATTCATGTCAACGGCGGCAGCTATCTCGACTGATCCACTTCAATGGTAGCGATCGCGGAAACACTCGCCGGCTGGAGCGATGGCCTCACCGCCTCGATGATACCGAGTGGTGTTGTGGCGACATTGCGCCGAACGATGCTGGATGCCGGAGGCTTGATGGTTGCCGCTCGGGGCATGGGCTACGTTGCCGCTGCCCGTGACAGCGTCGAGGTGGCCGGTTCCTGCACTGCCATCGGGCATGTCGGAGGCTATAGCGCTGGCGATGCCGCTTTGGTTTCGGGGATTGCCGTGCACGGCGAGGACTTCGACGACACCTTTGAAGGCACGCCCGTCCATGTAGGTGCAGTTCTGGTTCCTGCGCTTCTTGCGGTAGGAGAGCGCGATGGGCTGTCAGGCGAGGATCTCCTGCGCGGACTCGCAGCCGGGGGAGAACTGGCCTGCCGGATGGCCGTCGTGGCACCAACCGCGATCCATCGAGCGGCGTTTCATCCGACCGCCGTTATCGGTGCTCTCGCGGCGGTGTTCGGCATCGCCACTGCCAAGAGGCTGTCCTCGCGACAGACTGTCTGTGCCATGGGAATCGCGGGTTCCATGGCGTCAGGGATTATCGAGTATCTGGCCGAGGGTACTTCAACCAAGCGTCTGCATCCGGGTTGGGCAGCGCAGTCCGGTATCCGGGCCGCCGCGCTTGCAGAGTGCGGCTTCTCGGGGCCACGCACCGTTCTTGAAGGGAACCATGGGTTCTTCGAGGCCTTCGCCCACCCTGACATTCCGCGCGATTTCGGAAGGCTGACGAATGGACTCGGCGAGGCTTGGGAATTGGAACACCTTGCGTTCAAACCCTACGCTTGCGGAACCATGGCCCAACCATTCATCGACGCCGCTATCAAGCTGCGAACCCGCTTGCCCGACCTTGAGGCAGTGGAAGAGATCACGGTGCCGACGGCCGAAGCGATCCTGCATCGGCTCTGGGAGCCGAAAGAGGAAAAGGCCGCGCCGTCGACACCTTATTCGGCCAAGTTCAGCATACCGTACTGCATCGCCGTGGGTCTTGCACGAGGCAAGGCTGGGCTTGGAGAGTTTACTGACGAGACGATTCGCGAACCAAGGCTGCTGGAAACGGCCGCCAAAGTTCGTTATGAGATCGATCCCCATGACCCCTATCCCGACAGCTACGTCGGAGCGGTCACCATCCGGTTGCGGGACGGAACGGAACTGAGGGCGACGCAATCGTGCCTGCGCGGCGGCCGCAGCGATCCGCTGAGCGACGCCGACCTCGAGGCGAAATTCTGCGCAAATACAGTATTCGGTGGATGGCCGGATGCACTGGCAGACCGACTTCATGCATTTTGCACTGCCGCATTTACCGCCGATACCGCCGACCAGCTAGGCGACCTGATCCAATTTCGCGCTTGAGAGGAGATCTACATGCCGCATCAGCCCGCATCAACAGCGCTTTCGCATATCCGTGTGCTTGATCTGACGCGCGTTCGCTCGGGTCCCACGGCCGTTCGCCAACTCGCCGATTGGGGTGCCGATGTCATCAAGATCGAACAGCCTGCCTCACTCGAAGCTGACGGCGCACTTGGTGCCGGGCGCAACACCGCTGACTGGCAGAACCTACAGCGCAACCGACGTTCATTGACGCTGAATCTCAAGGATCCCAAAGGTAGGCAGCTGTTTCGCAAGCTGGTTGTGACAGCGGATGTGGTGGTCGAGAACTTTCGTCCCGATGTGAAATACAGGCTGGGAATCGACTACGAAACCCTGAAGGGGATCAACTCGATGATTGTACTCGCCAGTATTTCGGGTTTCGGCGAAACCGGGCCCTATGCCAGACGTCCGGGCTTTGATCAAATCGCTCAGGGAATGGGAGGTCTGATGTCGATCACTGGCGATCCGGATGGTGGACCGATGCGGGTAGGCATTCCGATCGCCGACCTGTCGGCGGGTCTCTTCGCTGCGCTGGGCATCCTGACCGCCCTGATCGAGCGCGAGAAGTCCCGTGAGGGCCAGTGGTTGTCAACGTCGCTCCTGCAGTCGCAGATATTCATGTTGGATTTTCAGGCTGCGCGCTGGTTGATGCAGGACGAGGTCGCACCGCAGGTGGGCAACGAACACCCGACAAGCGTGCCGACCAACCGCTTTCTGACCAAGGACGGAGCGATCAATGTCGCGGTGGCGGGCGATCGGATCTGGCGACGTCTCTGCGGTGCTCTCGGTCGGCGGGACTGGGCTGAGGATGAGGGCCTTGCGACCAACAGCGGTCGAAAGGCACGACGCGATGAGTTGAATTCGGCGATTGGTGAGATCATCAGGGAAAGGACCAGCGCCGAGTGGGTTGAAATCCTGATCGAGGCAGGTGTCCCCTGCGGTCCAATCTACCGCGTCGACGAGTTGTTCGATGATCCACAGGTCCGGCATCTGGGCATTGCCCAGCCGCTCCACACCGAGCCCTTTGGTCAGACCCGCGCTTTGGCCCAGCCATTCCAGCTTAGCCGCACTCCAAGCTCGTTTGAGGCTTCTCCTCCGACCCGTGGTCAACACACGGTGGAGATTCTGGAAGAACTGGGAGTCGATGCCAACGACGTCGCTTCACTTCAGGAACAGTTCATTGTGTAGACGGAAAGAAGAGGGAATCTCAGGATGGTCGCCGACACCGCGCTTGCTCTGCCAACCCAAAAGGTCCTGGGCCGCGTCTTTGGCGCGGCGGGACATGTGATCTTCAACAATCCCAAACGGCACAATGCGGTCTCGCTGGAAATGTGGGATGCCGTGGAGCAAGCGCTCTCCGCCTTTGCCGAAGACGAAGCGGTGCGGGTGGTGATCCTGTCCGGTGCCGGAGGCCGGGCATTTGTCTCGGGCGCTGACATCTCGAAGTTTGACAGCGAGCGTGGTTCGAAAGAGGTGACCGAGCGCTACAATGACCGACTGAAGGTGGTCTATGACATGATCGAAAGCTATCCAAAGCCCACCATAGCGATGATCAATGGTCATTGTATCGGTGGCGGGCTGAATCTGGCGACCTGCACCGACATACGTATCGCATCGGCCAGATCGCGGTTTGCCATGCCTGCGGCGAAACTGGCGCTGGGCTATCCATTTGATGCGGTTCGAAGATTGGTGAATGCCGTTGGTGCCGCTTCCGCCAAGCAGATGATGTTCACCGCCCAGGCGATCGATGCAGATGTGGCGCTAAGGATCGGGCTTGTCCAGGAGGTTGTGGCCGAAGATGTTCTGGAAGACCGGGTGACCGAACTGGCCGGGACAATCGCCGGTAACGCGCCGCTGACGATTCAGGCGATGAAATACATCGTGACCCAAGTGATGCATGCCGATCCTTCGGCGCGCGACCTGGTTCGTTGCGGCGAAATGGTCGCCGACTGCTTCGCTTCTGAAGACTATGTCGAAGGGCGCAACGCGTTCATGGAAAAACGGAAGCCCGATTTCAGGGGCCGATAGCCGCGTGGATTACGGTATTCTGCCCTTCGCCTACCTGGTGGCGGCAGCCATTGGCACGGCGGTGCTGCACAGCGTTGGAGGCTTTGCCGGGGCTTTGTTGATGGCAATTGCCGTCGCACCGGTGTTAGGGGTCAAGGAGACTGTGCCCGTCGTCGCGACTGCCATGATGATCAGCCATGCTTCCCGGGCCTGGCTCTTCCGTAAGGCGGTGGACTGGGGCGCGTTTCGTATGCTGTTCTGCTTCGGATTGCCATTCATCGTGTTCGGCGTCCTGTTCTATGTGGAGCTCTCCGAAAGAGCGGTCGCGCTGTTCCTGGGAACGTTCCTGATCGTCACGGTGCCGCTCAGGCGCTACCTGGCCGGCAGGAGCATCACCGTTCCGCGCAAGGCCATCGCGGCTGTGGCCGTGCCGTACGGGTTCATCTCAGGGACCAGTTTTGGAGCTGGCATGATTCTTGCGCCATTTATGCTGGGAGCCGGAATTGTGGGTGAGACGCTTCTGGCTACGGTTGCCGTAAGCGGGGTGATGCTGAATGTCACCAAGACGATCGCTTTTGGCCTGTCGCCTCTCCTGACGGCGGAGTTGGCTGGTCTGGGCGTGGTTTTGGGATTGTGCACTTTCCCCGGCCATGCGGTAGGGCGATGGATTGTGAGGCGAACCTCGATTCGGCTGCATACGTTTGTTCTGGAGGCCTTCGTCGGCATCGGTGCGGTCTACATGCTATGGAAAGGACTGTCGGGATGAATCCACTTGCGGACGCACTGGTCGCACCGCTTGAAATGCGTCGGGACGCGGTCCTGATCCAGCCGGACGGAAGAGAGTTGTCCGGAGCCGCTCTCCATCGCCTGTCAGGTCGGATTGCCAATGTGCTCAAGGAAGCCGGTGTGCAGCCGGGCGACCGGGTGGCGATGCAGGCCGAGAAATCAGCTGAGGCACTGGCCCTTTATCTCGCGTGCCTCAGGACCGGTGCGCTGTTTCTGCCACTCAACACCGCCTATACGATCACCGAGCTTGACTACTTTCTTGGCGATGCGGAGCCGCGGGTTGCGGTCTGCGCCCCCGCAGCCGAGATCGCTCTGCGACCCGCGGCCGAAGCCAAAGGCATCACGTTATTGACTCTCGGTGGCGCTGCGACTGGCACACTTCTCGAGCGCTCGGCGATGGTGTCCGATGACTTTGAGACTGTCCAGCGCCTCCCCGACGATTTGGCTGCAATCCTCTACACCTCGGGCACAACCGGACGTTCGAAGGGTGCGGCGCTGAGCCATGAAAACCTCCTGTCGAACGCTGATGCCCTTGTTGGGACCTGGAGGTTTACCTCGGCGGACACTCTACTTCATGCTCTGCCGATCTTCCATGCCCATGGGTTGTTCGTGGCAACGAACGTGCTGTTGCGCGTCGGTGGAAAGATGGTCTTTCTGCCGAAGTTCGACGTTGACACAGTGCTGGAGCAGTTGCCGCGGGCCACTTCGATGATGGGCGTGCCGACCTTCTATGTTAGACTTTTGGGCGATGTGCGCCTCACCCGCGAAGCGACCGCGCATATGCGGCTGTTCATCTCCGGATCCGCGCCTTTGCTGGCCGAAACCCATCGGGCATTCGAGAAGCGTACCGGCCACCGCATTCTGGAACGATATGGTATGAGCGAAACGACGATGAGCACCTCGAATCCTTACGACGGCGAGCGCCGGGCGGGCACGGTTGGCTTTCCGCTGCCCGGCATCGAAGCGCGCATTGTCGATGCCGAATCGGGCGATGAGATGCCCCAGGGCGAAATTGGTGTTCTGGAAGTTCGTGGCCCCAATGTCTTCAAAGGGTATTGGCGGATGCCCGAGAGAACGGCGGAGGAGTTTCGCGACGACGGATTCTTCATTACGGGCGATATGGCGCGGATTGATGAGGACGGCTACATCACCATCGTTGGCCGTGCCAGGGATTTGGTGATCTCTGGCGGGTACAACGTCTACCCGAAGGAGGTCGAGTGGGAGATAGACCGACTGGAAGGGATCGTTGAATCTGCGGTCATTGGTGTGCCGCATCGCGACTTCGGTGAGGGGGTTGTCGCGGTGGTCGTGCGGGAGTCAGGCAGCGTGGTCGAAGCCAGCGACATTCAGACAGCGCTGTCGGGTAGGTTGGCGAAGTTCAAGCAACCAAAGGCGATCTTCTTCACAGATGAATTGCCGCGCAACTCAATGGGGAAAGTCCAGAAAAACACTCTGCGGGAGATGTTCGACGACGTATTCGCGGGTGCGCGTGTCGCCGACGGACCATGAAACGACGTCCGCCACAGGGGTTGAGGCTGGCGTCTGCAACGGATCCGTGGGATAGTTCCACAAGGACTATCGAATTACCGACTGGCTTTTGGGATGGAATCTCCAGACGCCCTATCGGGCAACGCGCTCATGGCGGTCCCCATGCGGACACCAAGCGTCTGTTGGCGGCGATGGGTTCGTTTCTCGTGGAGCACCCAATTCGAATCAAAGCCAGGTTTCTGGACTGATCCGGAGATGTCGCCTGTTGGAGGCATGTACGAGAACGTGCAGGGCGTTGAATCGGACAGTTCTGTCGATGTTGGGTGAGATCCCATGGTTACTGTTCCATGCCGGAAGAAAAGGAGATCAAGATGGCCTGTCGTATCCTAATTCTTGGCGCATCCTATGGGTCGCTATTGTCAACGAAGCTGTTGATGGCCGATCATGACGTTACGCTGGTCTGCCTGCCGGAAGAGGCGAAACTGATCAATTCGGCCGGTACGATCGTCAGGATTACCTTAAGGGGTGAGAGCGAGCCACGTCTGATTCGATCTGGCGAGCAGCCAGGTCGGCTGGATGCCAAGACCCCAGATGAAGTGGATCCGGGCGAATACGATCTTGTGGGGCTTGCCATGCAGGAACCACAGTTCCGTGCACCGCCAGTCTGGGCGTTGATGAACAGGATCGCCGGAGTCGAGAAACCATGCCTGTCGATCATGAACATGCCGCCACTCGCCTACCTCCGGCGCATACCCGGGCTGGATACGGAAGCACTGCGGCATTGCTACACCGAGCCCGGGGTTTGGGATGAATTCAATCCTGACTGTGTGACCCTATGCAGCCCGGATCCGCAGGCGTTCCGGCCACCCGAGGAAAGCGCGAACCTCCTGCATGTTGGGTTGCCAACCAACTTCAAGGCGGCGACCTTCACCTCGGACGCGCACAACGCGCTCCTGAACAGGTTGGCCGAAGACATCGCCTCCGTCCGACTGGATGGATTGGATGTGCCCGTGAAGTTGCGTGTGCACGACTCTCTCTTTGTGCCCTTCGCCAAGTGGTCGATGCTTCTGACCGGGAACTACAGGGCGATAACGCCGGATGCCCCACGGTCAATCAAGGACGCGGTGCATTCCGACATCGAGCTGTCGCGCGGGATCTATGCTTGGGTGGATTCCGTGGCTGCGCGACTTGGCGCCGGCCCGGAGGATCATGTGCCGTTCGAGAAATATGCCAGAGCGGCGGAAAGTCTTCTGAAGCCGTCATCGGCCGCACGGGCGGCATTTGCCGGAGCACCGCACATTGAACGTGTCGACAGGCTCGTTCAGGCGGTCGGCAGGTCGTTTGGCCTTGAAAATGCGGTAGTGGACAGGACTGTCGAAACTGTCGACGCCCGTCTTGAACTGAATCGAACTGCTTGAAAGTGGGATGGAGAGGGGCTGCGAAAACGTGAGCGACGACGGTCGCGGCAGGCACGGGAGGACGGCATGAGGAAATCGCGCGGTCCCTCTTGAACCCATCGCGGGCATGGCCGAGACTCTCGAATTGACCCATCCCGCGATGAAGATGACTGGAATGCGGCTGTCATGAAATTAGGTGAGCCTGCCAGGCCCGGGATCGATTCGCGCCTGTCGTCGGGATTCCGACGTTCGGACTGGGAAGACGATTTTGGCGACGTTTCGACCGGGACCTTCACAGGGTGCACCGCAGATGGGCGGTGAGGGCCGATCACCGCCGAGCCTTGGCTCGGGCGTGTGCTTCATCTGTACCGGTCTGGATTCAACGTCGTCTCCTCTGGAAGCCAACGTGGCGGCTAGCGGGGATTGGCGCAGGAGGAGCGCATCTTTGGGAACGCGAAGGGCGAGTTCCGGATCCGCCCAATCCATGTTCACGCGCGATCACGTTCGCGACACCGCGCCCGGATGAAGCGAACCGCCGCTCGTGAAGCGTGGGTTCGCAAGCCTCGGCGTCTACATTGCCGTAAGGCATCGGCGCCGAGGAAGGTCCGGCCATCGCCAGCAATTCCCACCAGCCCTTCCGGACCCTGTATTCCATGGGGTTCCGTGAACCGGGTTTCGTAAACTTTTCCTTCCCGGCGGACGGAAACCGCCCGGAATCCTACGGTTGGCTGGCGGCGGGTTACGCAATGCAACGGCGCTATCCGCCTCTCGCCCGGACAGGAACTGACCTTCAATGGAATCGCGCAAGGATATGCAACCGATCTGGTGGCGGAACATCTCAGGGTGGCGGGATTCGGGAAAGTTCTGGTGAACGTCGGGGAGTTCGCGGGCTATGGTGAGGCCTGGCGTGTCGGCATCGCTGATCCCGAACATGGTACTCTTGGTCATCGAACGCTGAACGATGGCGTGATCGCGACCTCAAGCCCGAATGCACTTATGCTGTCGGCCAGCGGGCACATCCTTCATCTCGGTGGAGGTGCACCAATTTGGTCAACGGTTTCTGTCGAAGCCTCCTCCGCCACATTGGCTGACGGCCTGTCAACGGCGCTCTGTCTGGCGCCGGAGAATGATATCCGGCAAATTCGGTCCCGATTGACCGGGGTGGGGCGGATCACATTGGTGGATGCGGAGGGAGCCCTGACCACCCTGTAGTTTCCTGACCGCATACGAATTGCCAATCCAGTTACAGAGGACGTGTCCGTGCGGCCAGCTCAGTGAGCGGCATGGTGAAGCCGTGGGCCAACAACAGTCCCTCCGGTGTCAGCGATCCCCAAAGTAAAGCCCCCGCCCGAGAGGACGGAGGCTCACCGGCAGGGAGGAACGCCGGATCAGGAAGCCGCAACCGCCCGCTTCGCCATGACCTTGACAAGATTGGCGCGGTACTCGGCAGAACCATGCATATCGGTGATCAGGTCATCCGAAGACACATCCACGCCTTCCACCGCGCCAGCGGAGAAGTCCGCCGAAAGCGCGGCCTCAAGACCAGCGTGCCGGAACACTCCATCCGATCCCGCGCCGGTCACGGCGACACGTACGCCGCCGGCCGTCCTGGCGACGAAAACCCCGACCATTGCGTACCGCGATGCAGGGTTGGGGAACTTGGCGTAGGCAGAGCGTTCCGCTTTCGGGAAAATCACGCTCGTGATGATCTCTTTGGCATCCAGTGCCGTTTCGAAGAGACCCGTGAAGAAATCATCCGCGGCAATCCCGCGCCTGTTCGTCTTGATAGTGGCACCCAGTCCCAGAACCGCGGCAGGGTAGTCAGCGGCAGGATCATTGTTGGCAATGGAGCCACCAATGGTCCCCCGGTGCCTGACCGCTGGATCGCCAACTCCGGCAGCTAGCGCGGCAACAGCTGGAGCATTCGCCTGAACATTGGCATCGCCAGCGACCTCCGCATGGGTTGTCATCGCTCCAACCACCACGTCAGTACCCGAGACCGAGACACCGGACAGGCCCGCTCCCGCAAGGCTGATCAGATCCGAAGGCGCGGCAAGGCGTTGCCTGATGGTTGGAAGAAGCGTCTGGCCACCTGCGAGAAGCTGGCCATCTGCCACCGCCGCAAGCTTTGCCGCGGCATCATCTGCAGAGGCAGACCTGTGAAAGTTCATTGCATACATATCGAGTGCCTCCCCTACTCAGCTGCAATCGCGGAACTGTTGGCCTGAATTGCGGTCCAAACCGCTGCCGGTGTGGCCGGCATCTCCAGGTCCTCGGTTCCGATGGCATCGGTTATCGCATTGATGATCGCCGGCGGCGAACCAATGGCACCTGCTTCGCCGCAGCCCTTGATCCCAAGCGGGTTGTTCGGGCAGGCGGTCGTATTGTGCTCAATCCGGTAGCTAACCAGGTCGTCTGCGCGCGGCATGGCATAATCCATGTAGGACGCTGTCAGGAGCTGGCCGTCATCGTCGTAGACCACCCGCTCAAGGAGCGCTTGGCCCACACCTTGAGCCACGCCTCCGTGAACCTGCCCCTCAACGATCATCGGATTGATGAGCGTTCCGAAGTCATCGGCAGCCACGAACTGGCAGAGTTCGACCGTTCCGGTTTCCGGATCGACTTCGACCTCGGCGATATAGGTTCCGGCCGGGAACGTGAAGTTCACCGGATCATAGAAGGAGCCTTCCTTAAGGCCAGGCTCCATGCCTTCGGGCAGATCATGGGCAGTGTAGGCGGCAAGCCCTACCTCGTGCCAACCCATCACCTTGTTGGTTCCCGGAACCTTTACCTGACTGTCCTCGAAGATCAGTTCATCCTCGTTGGCGTCAAGCTTGTGCGCGGCGATCTTTCGGACCTTGACCTCGACCTTGTCCATTGCCTTGACTATGGCCGACATTCCCACGGCACCCGAGCGTGAACCATAGGTACCCATGCCGAACTGGACTTTGTCGGTGTCGCCATGGACGATCGAAACACTTTCAATCGGAACTGAGAAGCGCTCGGCGACAATCTGTGCGAATGTGGTCTCGTGACCTTGGCCATGGCTATGCGAGCCCGTCAGAATTTCGATGGTACCAACCGGATTGACCCGGACCTCCGCAGATTCCCAGAGCCCGACGCCTGCCCCGAGCGAACCGACCGCGGCTGAAGGCGCTATTCCACAGGCTTCGATATAGGAAGAATAGCCCAATCCCCGCAGCTTTCCACGAGCCGCCGATTCAGCTTTCCGCGCAGCGAAACCTGCGACATCCGCTGCCGCCTGGGCTTTGTCCATGTTGCCAGCGAAATCGCCGCAGTCATAGGCCATGATCACCGGTGTCTGATGCGGAAACTCCTGGATGAAGTTCCTGCGCCGGAGTTCGGCCGGGTCCAATCCCAATTCGCGCGCCGCCTTTTCGATGAGGCGCTCAATCAGATAACAGGCCTCTGGCCGGCCCGCTCCGCGATAGGCATCCACCGGGACTGTGTTGGTGTATACCGCACGCACGTTGCAGTGAATGTTCGGAATATCGTACTGGCCCGAGAGCAGCGTGGCATAGAGATATGTCGGTACGGCTGACGAGAACAGCGACATATAGGCACCGAAATTCGCGACTGTATCAACCTTGAAGCCGGTAACCTTGCCATCGGAGTCGAATCCCATCCGGGCGGTCGTGACATGGTCGCGACCATGTGCATCTGTCATGAATGCCTCGGTACGGTTTGAGGTCCACTTGACACTGCGGCTGGTCTTCATCGATGCCCAGAGGCAAACGATCTCTTCTGGATAGATGTAGATTTTGGATCCGAACCCACCCCCAACGTCCGGCGCGATCACGCGCAGCTTGTGTTCGGGTGCGACCTGATAGAAGGCGGAGAGAACGAGTCGCGCCACGTGAGGGTTCTGGCTTGTGGTGTAGAGCGTGTAGTGGTCCTCGGCCTCGTCATAGGTGGCAACTGCGGAGCGGGGCTCCATTGCATTGGGTGCCAGACGATTGTTCGTGAGTTCGATCGAAGTGACGTGGCTGGCATCCGCGATTCCCGCGTCCGTGGCCGCCTGATCCCCGATTTCCCAGTCGTAGATCAAGTTACCCGGAGCATTCTCGTGGATCTCCGGTGCACCACTTTCCAGCGCATTGTTCGCAGCAGCAACCGCAGGCAGGACTTCGTAATCGACCTCAACCGCTTCGGCTGCTGCGCGCGCCGCCTCGTCCGTCTCGCCGATCACTACCGCGACGGCGTCACCAACATAGCGCACCTTTTCCGTCGCAAGTGCTGACCAGGCGCCCATATTCATCGGGGAGCCGTCCTTCGAGGTAATGGCCCAGCCGCAGATCAGGTTGCCAATGCCATCGCCGGTGAGTTCCGCACCATCGAGAACCGCGATGATTCCGGGCATGCCGGACGCCACGCTCCTGTCGATCCTCTTGACAATGGCATGGGCGTGCGGGCTTCGGACAAAGGCGGCGTAAGCCTGGTTCTCCGAGCGGACATCGTCGGTGTACTTTCCTTTGCCGGTGATGAAGCGCTTATCTTCCTTCCGCTTTACGCGGGCTCCGATTCCTGTCGACATCTTTGGTTCCTCCCTCGTCCGATCACATTTCGCCAGCGGCCTGCTTGATGGATCTGACAATGTTGTGATAGCCCGTGCAACGGCAAATGTTACCTTCGAGTTCGTGACGGACCGCGGCCTCGGTCAGTTCATCGCCTGCCGCGCGGTAGCGATTCACCATATCGATCCCCGACATGATCATGCCCGGTGTGCAGAAGCCGCACTGTAGTCCATGGTTGTCATTGAAGGCCTTCTGCATAGGATGCAGCCCGCCGTTCGAGATGCCTTCGATGGTCGTGACCTCAGTCCCGTCAGCCTCTGCCGCGAGCATGGTGCACGCCTTGACCGCCTTTCCATTCACATGGATGACACAGGCGCCACACTGAGAGGTGTCGCAGCCGATATGCGTGCCGGTTAGCCTCAGCGTTTCCCGCAGGAAGTCTGACAGGAGGGTTTCACCGGGGACGTCCCGGGTCACCTCCCTGCCATTCACGTTCAGATTGATCGGGGTCATTTCTATCCTCCATTGATGTCGGCTGGCAAGAGTTCGGTTCGACTAGCCAAACAGTCTCCTGAACCATCCCTTCTTCGGTTTCTCCGGGGTGTCCGTGGGTTCTGGCAGCTGTTCCGCGGAAGGAACTGGCTCGGACGCGTTTGCGTCTTCGATCTCCTTCTGGAAATTGGAGAAAAATCGATCCGCCATCTTCTTGGCGAAACTGTCGATTATCCGGCTGCCAAGTTGAGCCAGTTTTCCGCCGACTTTCACGTCGACTTCATAGGCGACCTCGGTCCCGCCTTCCTTTGGCGAAAGGCGTACGGTTGCGCCGCCTCTACAGAAACCGGCAGGTCCGGCGTTCGCTTCACCTTCGAGCCTGACAGTGTTGGGCGTGTCGACATCCGTGAGTCTGACAGTTCCGTTGAAAGTCGCCTTGACCGGTCCGACCTTCTGCATCACGATTGCCTTGAATCCTTCTTCGGGTGAGCCGGTGAATTCCGAGCAGCCCGGGATGCAGGCCATCAGCACCTTTGGATCGAGCAGTCCAGCCCATACCTGCGGTTGTTTGGCTGCAATCACTCTCACTTCACTCATTTCCATGGCACGCCTTTCGATATCCTTCGTCGTGGATCAAGTAGTAACGATCTTATTTCCGAGGTCCAAGCCAGGAAATTCAACCAATGGCGTAGACTCATCTCTCAGGAGCACCGTGAGTTAGGCCACATTCCTCGTAGATCACAATGATCCGCCCATCCGCAAGTGCCGC
The DNA here is from genome assembly GCA_965203605.1 of Paracoccaceae bacterium. Lineage (GTDB taxonomy): Bacteria > Pseudomonadota > Alphaproteobacteria > Rhodobacterales > Rhodobacteraceae > JAPOUP01. Next base: position 3,782,140 of record OZ241902.1, read on the forward strand.
GGAAATCGCATCATCCACCGAATGGGAGAGAGGTCTGTAAGCGAAATGAACGCCAACTCCGCGTGCCCATTTGCAGACAGCGAACCCCGGCAATGGCGGAAGACGTACCGCAAGGCCGTTTGAGAGGCCATGTTTCATCTGGGCTGGCGCGGCTCATGGCCGCCATGACCTCTCCTGAGTCGAGCGCATCCATCGCTGTGGAGGTGCTGGGCAGGCGACGAACGTTGCGGGGCATCTGACCGCCGGCAAAGCTCGAGAGATAGAAATCCGAGATCGAATCGTTCTCCACCGCGACGCTGTCGAAACGGAAATGAGGTACGGTTGGACCGCAATCAGGATAGTCGTCTTCACGGGTTGCGATCGCGATTCTCTCGTTTGCATACTGTCCGGTGAAGACAACCTGCTCGACCCGGCAGGTAAAGGCACTGTTGTTAGGCACGCGCATCATCACGTTCGACATTCGGCCGCCGGTTGGCGGACCCTTCCAGATGGCGTTCGTCCCGACCATGCTCGGCCGGTGGGTTTCGAACTGACTGAGGGGGATACACATGCGTTTGTCGCACTTGGGCCATCAAACCATGTCGCCGTTGCGAATGCGGTGACCTACGAGGTCGAGGACTATATCCTCGTCGGGCGTCGGATATGGCATATGGCTTTCGCCCGATAAAGCGCTCCTCTTCACGACGAATGGAGTATCCGGCGACGTGACGGTGATCGATGTCGCGCGTCGAGAAGCAATCAAGACCATCAAGGTGGGGCGTTTCTCTTGGGGCGCGGCGCTCAGACCCTAAGCCAACAGAAAGGATGACGTGAATTCACCTACGACTACCGCTGCGATCCTGGCACTTGCCGCAACTCCGGCACTCGCAGAGCCGCAACGAAGTGACGGCAATTCAAACGAGACCTGCCGTCGGCTGTCATCATCGGTTTCCGGAGGATCAGTGAGGCTCGGATGCCCCGGGATCCCTGGAATCTGGAAATGGGGCCTCGAATGTCATTTGAGCCGGAGTTCCGCGCAGGCAGCGGACCACGGGTCCTTATGCAGTCGGTCATGCGTCCTGTGGCGGGCATGACACCCGACATATGGGGCAACTCCTTGATTGCTTCAGGTCAAGATTTCATGGGTTAAACTTCAAGCTTGAAATAGAATCCAAACTGAGCCAGCCTCTGATGGGAAATCGCAGGGAGAAGCGGGAATCCATGCGGATTGCGTGTCTTGGAGCGGGGCCAGCGGGACTGTACTTCGCGATCTCGATGAAGCTGCGCGACCCATTGAACGAAGTTATCGTCATCAAGCGCAATAGAGCTGACGATACCTTCGGCTGGGGTGTGGTTCTTTCCGAAGAGACTCTGGAGAACCTGGTCAAGAATGACCCCATCAGCGCTGCCAGGATCAAGGAAAACTTTGCCTATTGGGCCGACATCGCGCTGCACTACAGGGGCGAGCGAATTGTTTCATCCGGTCATGGATTTTGCGGCATTGGCCGGAAACGGCTCCTGATCCTTTTGCAGGAGCGGGCGCGAGACCTTGGCGTGAAACTGCAGTTCGAGACCGAGATCGAAAGTGCGGAGGCCTATCGTGCGGATCATGACGTTGTCGTCGCTGCCGACGGTCTCAATTCCAGGACACGCATGCTCTACGCGGATACGATGAAGCCCGATGTGGATGAGCGGCTGTGCCATTTCGTCTGGCTAGGCACGCATCAGACCTTTGCTGACGCTTTCACGTTCGTTTTCGAGGAAACAGAGCATGGGTGGGTTTGGGCACATGCCTACCAGTTCGATACCGACACCGCGACGTTTATTGTCGAATGCGCACAGGATACCTTTGACGCCTGGGGCTTTGGCGGGATGAGCCAGGCTGAATCCATCGCGGTCTGCGAAGGGATTTTCAGGGATCATCTGGGCGGTCATGCCCTTATGACCAACGCCAACCACATTCGCGGGTCGGCCTGGCTGCGCTTTCCGCGAGTGCTATGCGAAAAGTGGCACCATGGCAACGTTGTCCTCCTAGGCGATGCGGCGGCGACTGCACATTTCTCCGTCGGGTCTGGCACGAAGCTGGCACTGGAAAGCGCAGTCGCCTTGGCCGACCTTCTGCATACCGAGCCTGACATGGGCGCGGCTTTTTCACGTTACGAGAATGAACGGCGGCTTCAGGTCCTTCGCCTGCAATCGGCGGCCCGGAACTCGCTGGAGTGGTTCGAAACGGTTGAGCGCTACCTCGGGCTCGATCCGGTTCAGTTCAACTACTCCATGCTAACGCGGAGCCAACGCATCAGTCACGAGAACCTGCGCGACCGTGACCGGGCGTGGTTGGAAAGTGCCGAGCGCTGGTTTATGGATCAGGCTGGGTGCAGGCCGGACGCACCGCTGCGACCGCCGATGTTTGCGCCCTTCAAATTGCGCGACATGGAACTGAAGAATCGCATCGTTGTCTCACCGATGGCGCAGTATAAGGCCAAGGATGGTTGCCCGACCGACTGGCATCTTGTGCATTACGGCGAGCGTGCGAAGGGCGGTGCCGGGCTCGTTTACACCGAAATGACCTGCGTAAGCGCGGAAGGGCGCATCACGCCCGGTTGCCCAGTGCTTTGCGCACCCGAACATGAGGCGGCGTGGGCGCGCCTGACAGCCTTTGTACACGCGCGCACCGATGCCAGGATCTGCTGCCAGATCGGTCATTCGGGGCGCAAGGGCTCGACCCAGCTTGGCTGGGAAAGAATGGATCGGCCGCTGACGCGGGGGAATTGGGATCTGGTCAGTGCCTCCGCCCTGCCATGGTCGGATGAGAACGCGACGCCGCGGGAAATCACTCTCACGGAGTTGGCGACGATCAAGGCTGAGTTCGTCGCCTCTGCCGAAATGGCAGACCGTGCGGGTTTCGATATGATCGAATTGCATGCGGCGCACGGCTATTTGATCTCTTCCTTCCTATCGCCCGTCTCGAACGTCCGCACCGACGCCTATGGCGGATCAATGGAAAACCGCCTCCGGTGGCCGGTGGAGGTGTTTGCGGCGATGCGCGCGGCTTGGCCGTCGGAAAAGCCCACGTCGGTCCGAATCTCGGCCAACGATAGGGTGGGCGAGGCTGGAGTGACGCCAGAGGATGCGGTTCAGGTCGCCAAGGCGTTTTGGGACGCGGGTGCGGACCTGATCGACGTGTCTGCCGGGCAAACCTCTGTGGATGCCAAACCGGTCTATGGCCGTATGTTCCAGACGCCGTTTTCCGACCGCATTCGGAACGAGGCAGGCATTCGCAACATGGCCGTGGGCAACATCTATGAAGCGGATCACGCCAATTCTATCCTGATGGCAGGTCGGGCGGATCTTGTGGCTGTGGGGCGGCCTCATCTCGCCGATCCATATTGGACGCTCCGCGAGGCCCGCAGGATCGGCGACCGCGCCGCTCCCGATTGGCCACTACCCTATCTCGCCGGACGCGACCAGGCTTGGCGGTTGGCTGCTCGGGAAGCGGAGATGTTGCGGGCATGAGCATGGGCCGTCATATCGTGATCACTGGCGGTGGCTCGGGCGTCGGCGCAGCAACCGCCATGGCGTTTGCCGCAAGTGGTGCAAAAGTCACCATCATGGGGCGGCGCGTTCAGCCGCTGAAGGCGCAGGGCCTGCCTCATGCGCGTTGCGATGTGACGGATCGGGCCAGCGTGGCGGAGGCTTTCGAGGAAGCCCGCCGGACGAACGGCCCCATCTTCGGCGTCATTGCCAGCGCGGGGGCGGTTCATTCGGTTCCATTCGAAAGGATGACAGCAGATGACCTTGACACCATGATCTCCGTCAATCTTGCGGGTGTGATCAACGTGTGGCAGGCCGCGCTGCCCGATATGAAGGCGAAGGGCGCTGGTCGGCTGCTTGCGATTTCCTCCACGGCTGGGCTGAGGGGTTACGCCTATGTCAGCGCCTATTGCGCGGCCAAGCATGCCGTCCTCGGGCTGACCCGTGCGGTGGCGAAGGAGCTGGCCAGAACCGGTATCACAGTGAACGCGATCTGCCCAGGATTTGTCGAGACCCCGTTGCTGGACAGCTCCATAGCAAACATTGCAGCCAAGACTGGAATGAGCCGGGAGGACGCTGCCGGGGCGCTCAGGGCGAACAACCCGCAAGGGCGTTTCGTTCAGCCCGAGGAGGTGGCCGAGGCCGCGCTTTGGCTGGCGAGCGATGGTGCGTCTGCGGTCAACGGCCATGCCCTGGCCCTGTCGGGGGGAGAGATATGAACACTGATCCAAAACGGTCAGGGGATCCCGCATCGAAGACCCGCCTTCGGCTCTGGCTGAAGCTGCTGAAGGGCACAGGCCAGACCGAGACGGCGTTGCGGCGCAAACTGCGTGACGACCATGGCACGACATTGCCAAGATTCGACGTCATGGCGGCATTGGCACGGCATCCGCAGGGCCTGAAAATGAGTGCGCCGTCGAGCTACCTACGGGTCTCCAATGGCAAGGTCACCGGGATCGTCGATCGTCTGACCGAGGAAGGGCTCGCCTTGCGGGTAGCGGTAAAGGGCGACCGGCGTAAGCATGTTGCGCGGCTCACCCCCAAGGGGCGGCAGGCCCTTTCCGACCTTGCCATGCGGCACGAGAGATGGGTCGATGCGCTTCTGGGCGACCTGAGCGCGGCGTCGGCGGAAACGGTTCCCGGGATCCTTTCGGGTGTGAGCGATCCGGAGGGTGCGAAATGAGTCTTCCTGCACCTGTCCGTTTCCGATGCGAGATCGAGGGCGGCATCGCGAGAATCGCGCATGACCGGCCCGAGCGGAAAAACCCCTTTACCTTCGAGAGCTATGCCGAGATGCGGGACTGGTTTCGCGGATTGGTCTATGAGGACGGCATTCATGCCGTCGTGATACTCCCCAATGGTGGTAACTTCAGTTCAGGCGGGGATGTGCATGAAATTATCGGCCCGCTAACGAGGATGTCGATGACGGAGTTGTTGGCGTTCACCCGGATGACGGGCGATCTGGTCAAGGCTATGGTACATTGCGGCAAGCCGATCATCGCCGCTGTCGATGGTGTCTGCGCGGGTGCGGGTGCGATCATGGCCATGGCAAGCGACATGCGGATTGCCGGGCCTGATGCCAAGGTCGCCTTCCTGTTCAATCGCGTGGGGCTGGCCGGATGCGATATGGGTGCCTGTGCGATGCTTCCCCGCATCATCGGGCAGGGCCGCGCGGCGGAACTGCTCTACACCGGGCGTACGCTGCATGCCGAGGAAGGCGAACGCTGGGGGTTCTTCAATCGGGTGACTTCTACGGAGGCCCTTGCGATGGAGGCGTCGGAACTCGCCGAGCGGATCGTCGCGGGGCCGACCTTCGCCAATTCGATGACAAAGACCATGTTGGCGCAGGAATGGAACATGAGCCTCGATCAGGCCATTGAGGCCGAGGCGCAGGCGCAGGCCATCTGCATGCAGGGCCGAGACTTCACCCGAGCTTACGAGGCCTTTGTCGCCAAGGAAAAACCTGTGTTTGAGGGCGACTGATGGCGGATCGCACGTTTCTGGACTGGCCATTCCTTGACGAGGTGCATCGGGCCTGGGCGGAGGAGGTCGAGGCCTTTGCGGCTTCGCTCCGCGTGGATCACGTCGACACGGACGCCGCCTGCCGCCGCCTGGTGCAGGCGATGGGAGCGGCCGGGCTCCTGCGTGTCACGGGTGACGCGGAGGGTGCGCTGAGCGTTCGCCACCTATGCCTCGCACGCGAAATCCTCGCTCGCCATGATGGTCTGGCGGATTTCAGCTTTGCCATGCAAGGTTTGGGAACAGGGGCAATCTCGATCTTCGGATCAGAGGCGCAAAGGCAGGCCTGGCTACCCAGGACAACGTCGGGTCAGGCGATTGCCGCGTTCGCCCTGACCGAACCGCAGTCGGGCTCGGATGTCGCCAACTCGACGATGACCGCGGCCCGCAGCGGAGACCACTTTGTTCTTAACGGTGAAAAGACCTGGATTTCCAACGGCGGCATTGCCGATGTGTATACGCTATTTGCGCGTAGTGAGGACGCACCGGGCACACGGGGTCTTTCCGCCTTTGTTGTCACGCCGGATGTGCCCGGGTTTGAGGTGGCCGAAAGATTGGACACAATTGCGCCGCATCCCCTTGCCACCCTGCGCTTCACGGATTGCCGCATCCCGGCAGAGGCAATGATCGGAGCGCCCGGTGCCGGTTTCAGGATCGCCATGGCGGTTCTGGACGTCTTCCGGACGACGGTGGCGGCAGCGGCGCTTGGATTTGCGCGCCGTGCGCTGGACGAGGCTCTTGGCCGTGTGACAGTCCGCCAGATCCATGGGTCGCCCCTGTTTGACCTGCAGATGGCACAAGGACACATCGCGGACATGTCGCTGGATGTCGATGCCGCGGCCCTTCTGACCTACCGCGCCGCCTGGGTCAAGGATCAGGGCGCACCCCGCATCACGCGCGAGGCGGCGATGGCAAAGCTGTTCTCGACAGAGCAGGCGCAGATTGTGATCGACAAGGCGGTACAGCTCTTCGGCGCCGAAGGTGTTCGCTCGGGCACTTCCGTCGAAACGCTCTACCGGGAAATCCGGGCGCTGCGCATCTACGAGGGGGCAAGTGACGTGCAAAGGGTGATCATCGCGCGCCAGACACTTGGCGCTTACGAGGGAGAGTACACATGTTGAGTCCATCCGCACATGTCGACACATTTTCCCGCGATAATCTTCCGCCGTCCGGGCAATGGCCCGAATTCAGGCTGGATGGCTTCGACTATCCGGCGTTTCTAAACGCGGGTTGTGAACTCACCGATGCGATGGTCGAGAGAGGGTTCGGTGACCATACGGCGCTCATCGGTAACGGGCGGCAGCGCACCTACAAGGAACTCAGCGACTGGACCAACCGGCTGGCCCATGCGCTGGTCGATGATCTGGGCATAAGGCCGGGTAACCGAGTGCTGATCCGGTCGGCCAACAATCCGGCCATGGTGGCCTGTTGGCTGGCCGCGACCAAGGTGGGTGCTGTTGTCGTCAACACCATGCCGATGCTGCGTGCGGCGGAACTGTCGAAATACGTGGATAAGGCGGAAATCCGTTTCGCGCTGTGCGACACGCGCCTGATGGAGGAGATGGAGGCCTGCGCGACATTGTCTCCCCATCTCAAGCGCGTTGTGGGTTTTGACGGCACATCCAATCATGACGCTGAGTTGGATCGGCTGGCGCTTGAAAAACCGGTTCGGTTCGAAGCAATTCCAACCGGCCGCGATGATGTGGCGTTGTTGGGCTTTACCTCCGGCTCGACAGGCGAGCCGAAGGCCACGATGCACTTTCACCGCGACCTGCTGATTGTTGCCGATGGCTATGCGAAGGAGGTGTTGGGCGTGACACCAGAGGACGTGTTTGTCGGCTCGCCCCCTTTGGCCTTCACGTTCGGCCTTGGAGGGCTTGCGATCTTTCCGCTGCGCTTTGGAGCGACGGCAACGTTGCTGGAACAGGCGACGCCACCGAGCATGATCGAGATCATCGAGAGGTATCGCGCAACGATCTGCTTTACCGCACCGACAGCCTATCGCGTCATGCTGGGCGCGATGGAGGAGGGCGCGGACCTATCAAGCCTCCGCGCCGCCGTCTCGGCCGGAGAGACCTTGCCGAAGCCCGTCTACGACGCCTGGATGGACCGGACGGGCAAACCGATTCTGGACGGTATCGGGGCGACCGAGATGCTGCATATCTTCATCTCCAATCGATTTGACGACCACCGGTCGGCCTGCACCGGCAAGCCTGTGACAGGGTATCAGGCTAAGGTGCTCGACGACGACGGGAACGATGTACCCGACGGCGAGGTTGGCAGACTCGCGGTGCGCGGCCCGACCGGGTGCCGCTATCTGAGGGATGATCGTCAGGCGACCTACGTCAAGGATGGGTGGAACATCACCGGTGACAGCTTCATGCGCGATGTAGACGGCTATTTCCACTTTGCTGCGCGCAACGACGAAATGATTGTCTCAGCGGGGTACAACATCGCGGGTCCAGAGGTTGAAGCCGCGCTTCTGGCCCATGAAGCTGTCAGCGAATGCGGCGTGGTTGGTGCGCCTGATCGGGATCGAGGTCACATCGTTGAGGCACATATCGTTCTGAATCCGGGCTTTACGGGCGATGAGGCTTTGAAGAAAGTGTTGCAGGACCATACCAAAGCGATGATTGCACCGTATAAGTATCCCCGGTCCATCCGCTTTCAGGATGACCTTCCCAAAACGCTGACAGGAAAGCTACAGCGATTCAAACTGAAAGGCATCCAGGGCCCCGGGAAATGACGGCCGGGGTTATGTTCCGCACATGCCATCCGGGGCGGTTCACCGCTCGAATGGCTTCAGGAGTCCCCGGCATCTGATCCATGTTCACCTACGCACAAAAGGTTCTGTTCAGACATTGCGATCCAGCCGGGATCGTTTTCTATCCGCGCTATTTCGAAATGATGAACGACTGCGTCGAGGCGTTCTTTGCAGAGGTGTTGAAAACCCCGTTCGAGGAACTTCACGAAGCGCATGCTGTCCCGACAGCGCAGATCGCAACGCGTTTTGCCGCGCCAAGCCGTCATGGCGATCAACTCGTGCTGTCGTTCTGCGTAACAAAGGTCGGTCGAACCTCGGCCGATTACGCCATGTCGGCCACCTGCGAAGGCGAAACCAGGTTCGAAACCACGGGCACCCTTATCTACGTGAACAGCGCGGGTCGTCCGACGCCTTGGCCCGACAGTCTACGAACCGCACTTTCAACGCAGGAGGACCTGCGAACATGACTCACAGGACAATTCACCCAGAGGGTTGGCTGCCCGCGAAAGGCTACGCGAACGGCGTATTAACCAAGGATGGTGTGCTGTACATCGGAGGACAGATCGGTTGGGATTCCAACAAGGAGTTTGTTAGTGACAGCTTCGTCACCCAGATGCGGCAGGCCCTGCGGAACATTGCGGATATCGTGCATGCAGCTGGTGGCGAGATCACCGACGTCACGCGGCTCACATGGTATGTGACCGACAAGACCGAGTATCTTGCGCATCAGAAGGAGGTCGGCGGAGCCTACCGTGCCGTCTTCGGCCGCCACTTCCCGGCGATGTCGGTCGTCGTGGTCGCGGGCCTTGTGGAGGACGCGGCGAAAGTTGAAATAGAGGCGACGGCGCATCTGTCGTAAGACTGCCTGGCCCATGAGTGAGATTTCGTCCGTACGCCGAGGCACCGCCGCAGTGGGGCTCCGGTGGCTGTCCGCGCCGATGGATTTGCCGTGCTCTTGATCGAGGCTCTTACGGAATGTGCGTCCTTTGAGATGTTGCGGTTGGTCAGGTGGTCTTCGGGGCGGCGGACCAGTGTTCGGACATCAGGATGGAATGGGGCATGGACAAAGTCACGTCAGCCTGATGCGGGCGTCCGCGGTTCTGGACCGCTGTTTGACCGGTTTCGCGGAAGCGTTGCGGTGTTCCTGCCATGCGGTGACTCCGCTGACCATGGTTTCACGATCCGGCGGTCCAGGCACTGCAGGGACCGTACATGGATCCCGATCTCCGCCTAATTCTGAAATCCGCATCAGGCAAACCTGCCGAGCCTCAACGAAGCCGAAGCTGCTCGGGAAGGTCCAGCCTTGCGAAAGCCATCGACGTCAGCACATGCGGCGGCGTGGGTCGCTGGCGGCGAATTGGAAGGGATCATCCGCCAAACCGGGTGTTTGGCCGATGCCCGGGCGGGGGAGGGCGCAGAGGCTCTTCGCCGTGCGTTCGGGCAGCATCATGACCTCTGGATCCTTGATGATCCGAGAGTGCCGCGGCCGCAAATATATCGGATGCCGCCTGGCTGAAGCCGCTGCGAAGATTCGGGAATGTAAGCCCGTCCCTTAGGCACCTATCAAGTCACCCTGCTCGTCCTTTTGAACTCAGGGCTGTCCCAAACGCGACTGTCCAGCACGTCGGCGAGAATCGCGACAGCGCGGCGCACGTCATCTTCATCGAGATAGAGCGGGGTGAAGCCAAAACGCATGATGTCGGGTGCGCGGAAATCGCCAATCACGTTGCGGGCGATGAGTGCCTGCATCGCGGCATATCCGTGTTCGAACGCGAACGAGACCTGACTGCCACGTTCGCTCCCGTTTCGCGGACTGACGAGGAGGAGTTCGGGGCAGTGTGCCTCGACCTCGGCGATAAAGACTTCGGAAAGATGCAGGCTGGCGGTGCGGATGTCGTTCATGTCGACCTCGGCCCAGATATCAAGTGCGCTCTCAAGTGCGCTGAGCGCAATGATCGGCGGTGTGCCCACGCGCATTCGCTCGATCCCAGTGGTGGGGCGGTAGGAACGCTCAAAGGCAAATGGCGCGTCGTGGCCGAGCCAGCCGCTGAGTGCCGGGCGCGTGACGTCGACCAGATCCGGGCGGATATAGATAAAGGCCGGAGCGCCTGGGCCTCCATTGAGATACTTGTAGGTACAACCGACGGCGAACTCGCACCCTGCGCCTGCAAGATCGACGGGTACAGCTCCAGCGCTGTGCGCAAGATCCCAGAGCATGACAGCACCTACGGCATGTGCTGCCCGTGTGATCGTATCCATGTCATGCAGACGGCCCGTGCGGTAGTCAACCTGGGTGATCATCGCGACGGCAACATCCGATGTCATCGCGCATTCGACCTCGTCCGGTGCAACGATACGAAGCTCATGGTCGTTGCCCAAAAGACCGATCAATCCTTCGGCCATGTAGAGATCGGAGGGGAAGTTCCCGCTGTCGCTCAGGATTACCCTGCGGTCCGGTCGCATATCGAGCGCCGAGGCGAGCGCCTGATAGACCTTGATCGACAGTGTGTCGCCGAGCACGATGCTGTTTTCCGCCGCCCCCAAAAGGCGGGAAATCCGATTGCCCACGCGGATCGGCTGCGCCATCCACTCATCGACGTTCCATCCCATGATCAGATGCTCGCCCCACTCGTCTTTGATCATCCGCGACACAGCGGCGTCGACGCCCCGCGGCAGCGGACCGAGCGAATTGCCATCAAGGTAGATCATACCTTCGGGCAGAACAAAGCGATCCTTGAGTGGGAGAGTCACTGGGTGCCTCGTGGTTTGCAGGTTTCAGCCCCAGGCGGCACCTTTGGCATCCGTCGGTGTGTATCCGCTGGGTTCCCCTTTTATGGTGAGGGTGTCATCACAATCGGTCATGGCCTTGATGGTCCTGTGCGTTTGTCAAGATGTGCCTTCGGCGTCGGCGCACCGAGCGCATCAGGCACGAAAGTGCCCGTCAGAAGCTCGAGGTCCGACAGTTTGAACCCCACCCTAACTGCGACGTATAACACCGGCCATTCCCTCAGCGAGGGTGCAGCCCAGGCGTCGGCGATCCAGGCCGGGACGGCTTGGATACCGTCGGGACGAAGCGTAACCGTGTTCTTCGGGCAGCGCAACGCCCCCACGAAATCCGGTCCGCCCTCACCTATGTGTCGCCATTCGGGCAGCAGCAGCCAATGCGGCGGGATCTCGCCGTCGGCGGTATCGGTCTTGTTGGCCGAGACGGGCGGCAGAAATGATGGGGTGTGCCATAGCATGATGTTCTAATTTTGTTCAGGTGCCTTCAATTGTTTGGTTTGGCATCACATGGCGTCGATGGGTTGCATGGCTTTGGGGCGAACATCACCTGAAGTGACAGGATCTTTCATTTTCCCCTTTGTGGATGAATTGACTGCTTGAAGTCGCCCGAGCCTGAGGGTTTGAGCGGATATACGCTTTGCTCGAACGCTCTCGTTTGGGTCAGGCCGTGGTCGAGCCGACCTTGGGAGATTCAATTTCGGTTCTCCGAGACTGTCTTGGTGGCCATTGTTGTTGATGGGCGGATTCCAGCCTTCGGGCAGAGTCGACCGGCTTCAAGGCGTCTCTGACCCTTCGACGCAATCAATGTGGTTGACTGCCCCGATCTCGACCAATAAATACGCCGGATGGAATTCACGGTGCTGCGCAGGCCGCGCTGGCAACAGTTACAACGCTGTCCTATCGGGTTAGTCCGGGGGCTTTGACGAAACGGAGAACATGACCCATGTCGCGCCGCTGCGAACTGACCGGAAAGGGTCCTATGGTCGGCAACAATGTCAGCCATGCCAACAACAGAACCAAACGACGATTTCTTCCGAATCTGAATCAGGTCACGCTGATGTCAGAGACACTTGGAAAAAGCTTCAAACTCCGGGTCTCGTCCGCAGCACTTCGCGCCGTTGACCATCGGGGTGGTTTGGACGCGTTCCTCGCCAAGGCTAAGGACGCGGATCTCAGTGATAATGCGCTAAGGATCAAAAGGGAGGTCGCCAGGTCACAGATTGTCGCCTGATGACACAGATCGAAAGTGGGTGCACTTTGACCGCCGCAGCACTGTCTGGTGCCGTTGGCTCGGTGGGCAATTCGGGTCGGAGTCCGGAGCTTTCTTGATGCTTGACGGGGTGCCGCAACATCTTCGGAACTCCTTGAACCGCACTTTGCATTGAGTGAACTCCTGCGGTGGGGTGCGGGAGGACTGATACAGTGCGTAATGAAACTGTGGGTTCGGTCTACTGCTGGTCCGGGGAGGACACCATCACATCAGGATGGTCGGGTCTCGGTAATGCCACAGCCTGTCCCGAGGATTATTCCCTTCCTGATCCTGTGGAGCAGGCTGGTCATGTGCCGTCGGTCTTCCAGTGCGCCGTGGGGCGTTTCACCACGTTGATTCGCGCCGTTAGGCGGTCTATCGCTGTTTGAGAGCTTCCTTGATTTCGGCGATATCAGTGGCCATAGCCGCCTGACCTTCCATGAGGATGGCGACGTCATTGGCCAGTTCATCGAACTTTTCATTGAGAACCGCCACCTCTGTCTGCACGGATGTCAAGCCGATCACCAGCCAGCCCATCAGGCCAAGGAAAGCCGCAAATGCGGTAACCACCATTGGGTTTCGCGTCACGTCACCTCGACGCAACTCACGCACCAGGATTTTCGCCAGCTCTGGAGTGGCGCCGGCATCGATAAGGTCATCCCTTGTCACGGACACTTTCCACGCTTCCTTTCTCAATCGACCCTGAATGGCCACAACTCGACTGACTCCGTGACCATTTCGACGATATAGGTTGTTTCAGGCGCTGAATCAATCCTCGCCGGATTGGTGGATGTTCGGGCCCATTGGGTAGCATGTCTCAATTCGCTGGGCCATGAAAGCAGAAGAATTTGGGCGGCATCAAGGTTGAAAGAAGGTTGAGTTCCCACTTTCCCTGGCCGCGTAACCCAGCGAGACCTCCTTTGCCCAACACTGTCGGAAATGGAGCCCAGACCAAAATCCAACAGCATCACCGTTGCAATGACGCTACCGACCGGATTGGGGTGATCGCTCTTGCCCTATCCTGTCTTCGAAGCAGAACCGAAAGCGTCCACGGCCACCGTCCAAAATGGTCAGATGCAGGAGGGTTGCTTCGCCTTGCACCAATCACGCCCAGCCAGCCAGCCAGTCAGTCGCGCTTGCCGCATGTCTCAAAGAAGGAACACTATGTCCGCAAACAGTGAACCACCAACAAATTGCGCTTCATCAGACATTTTGACTTGACATATCCGGTCGCCGTAGCCGAAACTTTACCTATGCTAAAAAAACAGTTACAGATTCAGCCAGAGGAAGCGGCTCTCGACCTTGGAGAGCAACTCAGGCATTGCCGCAAGGAAGCAGGGCTCACGATGCAGTACGTGGCCGACAGTGCCGGCCTTTCGGTCGGGTTCATCTCGCAGGTCGAACGCGGTTTGGCAGCGCCCTCCCTGTCTTCGCTTCGTTCCATTGCCCGGGTTCTGCAGCGGCCGATTTCGGAGTTTCTGGAACAGCCCGGCAGCAGCGCTGATGCAACCCGCGAAGGCCGCCGCGTCAACTATCGCGTTGCGGACGGGTCGGTTTCCTACGAGAGGCTGTCGGCGAACTTTCCGGGCAGTACGCTGCGTTCGGTCATCATCCACGAACCACCCGGACACCGGAGCGAGCCGATCAGCCACGAAGGTGAGGAACTCTTCTACATGCTGCACGGTGAAATCACCGTCGAGATAGAAGGTGAACGCAAAATCCTGCGGCAGGGGGACTCCATGCACTTCGATTCCCGCAGGACGCATGCCACCTGGAACCACTCCGACAGAACAGCCTCGATCCTCTGGAGCGGCACCATGGATGTCTTCGGAGAAGACGGCAACGAACCCATCCAGAAGAGACATACGCGAGGCACGAGCATCCATTCCGTAAAGAAGGGAGACGAACGGTGACACACTGGAAGACAACTCTGGCTGCCGGATTGGCAGCAGTGATCGCGCTGACCGCCCCTGCCATTGCAGGCGGCACGCTGCGGCTCGACGAGGTTGCGGTTGGTGAACTCGATCCGGCAAAGGCGTCGGACTACGCCGACAGCATTCTGATGTTCAACGTTTACGATACGTTGGTGCTACCGGTGCAGGGAGGTCCGGGCCATGCGCCACACCTGGCGGAAAGCTGGGAAAGCGATGGCAACACGTTCACCTTCACGCTGAGAGGCGATGTGAACTTTCAGAGCGGCAACCCGCTGACCGCAGAGGACGTTGTCTTCTCGGTCGAGCGGATGAAGGCGTTGGGTGCCGGCCTCTCCTACCTCCTTGGGGTGGTCGAAAGCGTCGAGGCGGTCGACCCTTCAACCGTCCGCTTCAACCTTTCCTCATCCTATGCTCCGTTCGTGGCATCGCTGGTGAGACTACCCATCGTCGACAGGAAGTTGGTCATGGATAATCTCAGCGAGGGTGAAGGAGATATGGGAGACTGGGGACAGGCATTTCTGTCGGCGAATGGCGCTGGCACCGGTGCATATCGGGTCGTCTCGCACAATCCGCAGGAAGAGACCGTCATGGAGAGGAACGGTGACTACTTCCTCGGCATGGCAGATGCGGCGCCTGACATCGTGCGTCTGCGCTACGGGCTGGAGGCTTCGACCGTGCGAACGCTTATTTCACAGGGCGAGCACGACATCTCGTCCCAGTGGCTGCCGCCCGAAGTGATGGGAGCGCTTGCAAGGGAAGGCGCACAGCTCCTTACGGAAAGCGGAACCGGAGCGTTCTATCTGAAGATGAACACCACCAAGCCGCCGCTTGACGATGTCAATTGCCGCCGGGCGCTAAGTGCTGCCTTTGACTATCAGACCGCGATTCGCATGATCGCAATCACCGAGGACGTCTCTGCCGGCAGCCCCTCTACGGGCGCGATTCCAGTTGGAATGTTCGGAGCCAACGATCGTTCGATGGTTCAGGCACAGGATCTTGACAGGGCGCGGGAGTTGCTCGCGGCCTGCAGCCACGACCCGGCTGGGATGGACATCGAGATCAGCTGGATTGCCGAAGTGCCGCTTGAAGAACGATTTGCGCTGCTCTTCCAGTCAAATCTGGAAGCAATCGGTGTGAAATCACATATCCGCAAGCTGCCCTGGGCACTCTTTGCCGAACAGGTCAGCAAGCCCGAAAACACGCCGCATATCAGCCAACTCTTCGTAAATGCGGTGACGGGTGACCCGGACACGCTGCTTTACGGCATGTATCACTCCTCGACCCCGGGAACCTGGCAGTCGCCGGAACACCTCAGCGATGCGATGGTGGATGAGTATCTGGAGGCTGGTCGCAACGCTCCCACGGCGGAGGCTCGCCAGGAAGCTTACTCGATGCTGAACGCCCGCCTGATGGAGATCGCACCGACGATCTACAGCTACGACCGGCAGTCGGTCTTTGCCGCCAGTAACAGGGTGAAGGCGCCGGCACTTTCGGATCCGGCCCAGGCATTCGGACTCGATGGCATGGGCTTCAGCTTCCGACTGATGGAAGTTGCCGACGACTGAGTCTCTCTGCACCCCGTCGGGCCCGTCCGGGCCCGGCGGCGACACTCCGGACCCGTGGCCATGTCTGCAGTCCTTCGCCTTCTTTCGCGGCGGCTCGGCATCTCCCTGATCGTGCTCGTTGGCGTTTCGATGCTGATCTTTGGAATCGCGCGGGTGATTCCCGGCGATCCCGCGCGAATCGCGCTGGGGCCGAATGCGACCGAGGAACAGGTGGCCAACCTGCGCGAGGCGCTGCACCTCAACGACCCGGTCGTGATTCAATACGGGCATTTCGTGGCCGACCTCCTTCAGGGAGATCTTGGTGTCTCGCTCTATACCAACCGCCCGGTGACACTGGACATTGCGCAGTTCCTGCCCGCGACGCTGGAGCTTGTACTCATCTCCGGAGTGCTGATGGTCGGTATAGGACTGCCGCTCGGCATGTGGTCGGCACGTTACCGAGGTCGCTGGCCAGACCACCTGATCCGCGTTGTCTCGCTTCTGGGCGTCTCGGCACCGAGCTTCGTCTGGGCCGTGATCCTGATGCTCATCTTCGCGTTTTTCCTGCCCATCTTTCCGATCGCCGGACGGATAACCGACAGCTTCGAGATCACGCGTGTTACCGGTTTCCTGCTGGTCGACACGCTGCTCGCCGGAAACGTTGCGGCGTTTGCCGATGCGCTCTGGCACATCGTCCTGCCCGCCTTCGCGCTTGCGGTTTCCGGCATCGGACAGGCGGCACGGCTGACTCGGGCGAACATGGTGGAGACCTATGACAGACCATATGTCGAGATGGCTTTCGCCTATGGCTTCCCGGCGAGGCGCATTGCCGCAAAATACGCATTCAAGCCTTCGCTGATACCCTCGCTGACCATCATCGGTCTCGATTTCGCGGCCATGCTGGGAAATGCCTTTCTGGTCGAGGCGGTCTTTGCCTGGCCCGGCCTTAGCCGCTACGGCGTGGCCGTGATCCTCAGAAAGGACCTCAACGCCATCATCGGCACCGTTCTTGTCATCTCCGCCACGTTCCTGATCGTGAACCTGATCGTCGACATGCTGATCGTGTTCCTGAATCCGCGCATCCGCCATTCCGAGCGGGGCACGTCATGAGACGGACAATCGTCATTCTGCTTCGTAACCCGCTTTCCCTGCTCGGTGCGGGATTGGTGGCAGCGGTCGTGCTTTCGGCCGTTCTGGCGGATCACATTGCGCCCTTTCCCGAGCATAGGGGTGCCGTGATCGATTTCGTCCACTTCAATCAGGGCCCCACGGCACGGAACATCATGGGAACCGATCTCGTCGGTCGCGATCTCTTCAGCAGGATCCTCTATGCCTTCCGCATTTCGCTGGTACTCGGTGTCGTGGTTCTGGCCATCGCTCCGCCGATCGGCACCCTCGTAGGACTCTTTGCCGGCTATCTGGGCGGCCGTACCGAGTTCGTGCTCATGCGCCTGACCGACGTATTCCTGTCGATTCCGCCGCTGGTGCTGGCAATCGCCATGATGGGCGTGCTGGAGCCGACGCTCATGAATGCCATGCTGGCGGTAACGGCGATGTGGTGGCCTTGGTATGCCCGGCTGGTCTACAACCTCGCGCGCTCCGAGCGGGAAGAGGGTTATGTACTTGCTGCCGAAGTCATAGGCACCTCGACGCTGCATATCACACTCCGGGAAATCCTGCCAAACTGCCTGCCCGCCATCATTACCAAAATGACACTCGACATGGGCTTCGTCATCATTATCGCCTCGTCGCTGTCCTTTCTCGGCCTGGGTGTGCAGCCGCCCACACCGGATCTGGGCAGTATGGTGGCAGAGGGCGCACGTTACCTGCCGGACAGCTGGTGGTTGACGGTGTTTCCGGGGCTCGCAATCCTGATTGCGGTTTTCGGTTTCAACCTGATCGGTGATGCGTTGCGGGAAATCCTGGGAGCGGATCAGTGAGCGATCTACTGGAAATCCGAGACCTTCACCTGCGCTTCCGGGGCTATTCCGGTATGACCGATGTGTTGCACGGCATCTCCCTCAACATCCGAGCCGGTGAGCGTGTGGCGCTGGTCGGCGAGAGCGGCTCGGGCAAGTCGGTGACCGCACGAATCTTGCTCGGGCTCCTGCAGGAACTGCCCTCCGCACAGGTCGAGGGCAGGCTCTTCCTTGAAGGCAACGACCTCAATCGACTTGGCCGGCACCAGTGGCAAGCGCTCCGCGGAACGTCGATCTCGATGATTTTCCAGGACCCGACCTCGACGCTGAACCCGGTCTTCACCATTGGGACCCAGTTCGCCGAAGTGCTCCGCCGGCGCGATCCGGGCCTCTCGCGCGATGCTGCGGACGAACGGGCAGACATGCTTTTGCGGTCGGTCTCGATCCACGACAGCGCCCGAGTCCTTGGCGCCTATCCATTTCAGCTTTCGGGCGGCATGAACCAGCGGGTCGTCATCGCAATGGCGCTGGCCAACCACCCTTCGCTTCTCATTGCAGACGAGCCCGGAACGGCACTCGATGTCACCGTGCAGGCGCAGACGCTGAAGCTGATGCACGATCTGGTCGAGCGAAGCGGTACCGCGGTTCTTTTCATTTCGCACAATCTGGGGGTGGTGCGGGAATTTGCCGACCGGGTTTTCGTGATCTATCGCGGGCGCATCGTCGAACAAGGTCCCACCCCCGCGATCTTTGAGAACCCCGGACATGCCTATACCCGTGCGCTGATGGCGGCGGTACCGCGCATTACCGGTGGTGGTCTTCCGGAACTCGAGGACAGTGAGACGGCTTTCCTGGAACCGATGGTCATGCATGGGGGAGGTCAGGCATGACGCCAATTCTGTCGCTCAGGAATGTCAGCAAGACCTTCGGATCGGGATCACGTGCCGTGCACGCCGTGCGTGACGTCAGTTTCGATGTGGTGCCGGGCGAGTGTCTGGCCGTGGTGGGTGAGAGCGGATCGGGCAAGACCACGCTCGCCAACATGATCCTCGGAGTCTTTGGTCAGACCGCCGGCGAAATCCGGCTTGATGGCATCGGCCTGCCCCCACACCGCACGATGGAACACCGCAGTGCGATCCAGCTGGTTCAACAGAACCCGCTGTCGTCGTTGAACCCCAAGCGGTCAGTGGGAGCGTCAATCCGACTCGGGCTCGATGTCTTCGGCATCGGCGCGCGTCCGGACCGCTGGCGTCTGGTCGAGGACGCACTGGAGGAGGTCGGTTTGCCGAGAGGTTTCAGGCGCCGTGCGCCCGCCGCCCTGTCGGGAGGTCAGTGCCAACGCGTGGCCATCGCACGTGCGCTTGCATGCCGGTCTCGATTGGTGATCCTTGATGAACCAACATCGGCTCTCGATGTGTTGGTGCAGGCGCGGGTACTTCGTCTCCTGGACGATCTGAGGCGCGTAAAGGGCCTGAGCTATGTCTTCATCACGCATGACCTTTCGGTTGTGCGCAACGTGGCGGATCGCGTCGCCGTGTTCCGTGCGGGGAAGCTTGTTGAATGCGCCGAAACCCGGGCGATTTTCGAGGATCCGCAGGTGGAATACACGCGTCAGCTGATCAGCGCGGTTCCGGTGATCTCGGATGATGAACTGAGGTTGAGGGAAAGGTTATCGGGAGGATTGCCCGCATGATGGAGATTGCCGATGCCCTCGCCGTCGCACGGGACCAGCCAGATAAGACCTATCGGGCGCTTGGTCAGCTGGTTGATCGGACAATTGGCGTAAAGCTCTTCACGCTCATGGAGATCGATCATGATCGACACATTGCATGGCGGTGCTACACCAACATGCCTGACAGCTATCCGTTGCAGGGAGAAAAGCCAATCGTCCAGAACCGCTGGTCCGACATCGTGATCGGTCGGCATGAGACTTTCGTCGCCAACAGCCTTGAGGAGATTGCGGAGGTCTTCGCCGACAACGCGCTGATCCGGTCGCTTGGATGTGAGAGCTGCCTGAACCTGCCCATCCTGATCCGGGGCAGGTTGCGCGGCACGCTGAATTGCCTGCACGAGGCAGGGCACTACACTCCCGATCGAGTCGCGGCTGCCCAATCGTTGAAACCCGCCGGTGCACTGGCCTTTCTGATGGCGGAGAGCATCCGGAATGAAAGAGGAGGTGCCAATGGGTAGGATCGCCCGCCGTGTGGCCACCGATGTTGGCGGCACGTTCACTGATCTCGTCTGTTTCGAGACCGATGAGGAAACCGGCGCCAGCCGGATCGTGACGGCAAAGTCGGACACCACGCCGCCGGATTTCGAGAAGGGAGTGCTGGACGTTCTGGAAAAGGGCGGGATCGACCCTTCGGGAGTCGATTTCCTGGCCCATGGAACTACCGTCGTCATCAATGCGCTGACCGAGCGCAAGGGCGTCAAGGTGGGGCTCGTCACCACCGAGGGCTTCCGGGACACGTTGGAAATCGCGCGAGGCAACCGACCGGACTTCTTCAATCTGCATTACGAAAAACCCGCGCCCTTCGTTCCGCGCCACCTGCGGGCGGAACTGCCGGGTCGGATGACCTATATCGGTGCGGAACGTCTGCCACTCGATCTCTCGGGACTGCCTGCGATTCTCGACACGTTCCGTGCGGAGGGGGTCGAAGCTGTGGCGATCAGTTTCCTTCATTCCTACGCCAACACCGCTCACGAAGAGGCGGCGTTGGCCGAGGTGCAGCGTCTTTGGCCCGAGGTTTCAGTTGTGTCTTCGCATCAGATCACCCGCGAATGGCGGGAATACGAACGGACAAACACTGCCGTTCTGTCGGCCTATGTCCAACCCGTGGCGGCGCGCTATCTGCGTAGGCTCGATGCCGGACTCTCTTCACGGGGCTTCGCTGGTCGGCCCTACATCATGCAATCGAACTGCGGCATCGATTCACTTGGTGCCACCTCTCGGACACCGATCACGATGGTGGAGAGCGGACCTGCCTCGGGTTTCTGGGGCGCGGCGGAGCTCGGCCGACTGATTGGTGAGCCGAACGTGCTGGCACTCGATATCGGCGGAACCACCGCGAAGTGCTCGCTGATCGAGAACGGAGAGGTCCGGATCATGACGGACTACTGGATCGAGCGCAGCCGGAAATCGGCCGGCTACCCGATCATGGTGCCGGTGGTCGATCTGGTTGAGATCGGCAATGGCGGTGGTTCGATCGCCTGGGTTGACGATTTCGGCAAACTTCATGTGGGGCCGCAATCCGCTGGGGCGCTGCCTGGACCGGCAGCCTACGGTAGGGGCGGCACGGAGGCAACGACGACGGACGCCAATCTTTGGCTCGGACGTATCAATCGCGACTATTTTTGCGGCGGCACCCTACAGGCGGACATGGCCGCCGTCGAAGAGGCAATCGGATCTCTCGGGGCAAAGCTCAAAGTCGGGCCCGATCAGGCAGCGGAAGGGATCATCCGCATTGCGAACAACAACATGGTCAACGCCCTGAAGCTGGTATCGCTGAACCGGGGCTTCGATACGCGGGACTTCACGCTTCTGGCCTTCGGCGGCGGTGGCGCAATGCATGCAGTGGCACTGGGCCAGGAACTGCAGGTCGGAAAGGTGGTGGTTCCCGCCGCAGCCAGCGTCTTTTCGGCATGGGGCATGATGATGTCTGATCTGCGCCGGGACTATTTTGTGACACATCTTGTTGATCTGCTCGACGGGGCTGGTGGCGAGATCGAGAAGATATTTGCCGAAGCTGAAGCCGAGGCACTCGCAACCTTTGCTGAGGAGGGGATTGGCGCGGATGGAATTGTCTTCATCCGCTACGGAAAGTTCCGCTACCAGAACCAGGAACACACAACCGAGGTGCCGCTCCCGGAGGGGGTGATCACCGACGCGACCATCGTGCGCATCGCCGAGGATTTCCATGAGACCTACGAACGCGAATATACCTACCGGCTTGGCGCTCCCGTCGAGATGGTGGGCATCCACCTTGTTGCCAAGGCCGAGGTAGGCAAGCTCGAGATGCGCCCCGGACCGCTGGGCGGGAACGACGCCTCGGACGCGGTCAAGGGTCGGCGCATGGTCGACTACGCAATGGAAGGCCGGCACGAGGCGACGATCTACGAAGGTGGGGCGTTGCGTCCCGGTATGGTCTTCGAGGGCCCGGCCATTGTCGAAGACAGTGGCGCCACTGCGGTGATTCATCCCGGCAATACAGTCGAGGTCGATGCCTATCGCAACATTCACATCAGGATTTAAGGCCGAGGACACGGCGATGACCAAAACAAACGACCCGATTACGCTCGAGATCATCCAGAACTCGCTGCAGGCGGCCGCTGACGAGATGTTTGCGGCGATGCGGAAGACAGCGATGTCCAGCATCATCTACGAGGTGCTTGACATGGGGACCGGGATTACCGATGCCGAGGGGCGTATCGCCTCTTCAGGTGCTGGCATCCCGGCATTCGTGGGCGTGCTCGACAAGTCCGTCCAGGCGCTGCTCCGGAAGTTCAGCAAGTCCGGAGACATCCAGCCGGGTGACGTATTCATCACCAACGATCCCTATCATGGTGGTGTCACCCACCTGAACGATCTTGTGCTGGCCATGCCTGTCTTCGCCGGAGAGAACCTGATCGCCTGGACAGCGAATATCGCGCACAATTCCGATGTTGGCGGAATGGCCCCTGGCTCACTGAGCGGCGAGGCGACCGAGATCTTTCAGGAAGGACTGCGTTTGCCCGGTGTCAAGTTGGTCAACGGTGGAGAGACCGACGAAGCGGTGATGGACATCATTACCGCCAATTCGCGCATGCCCGACTTTCTCCTGGGTGATGTCTGGGCCGCCATCGCTTCGGTTCGCATCGGTGCGCGGCGGCTGGAAGACCTGGCACTGAAATACGGTGTGATGACTTTCGGCGCCGCGATGGATAGTTTCGCGTCTTTTGGAGAGGCCACCGCCCGAGCCGAACTTCGCAAGTTACCCAAGGGCACATTCGAGCTTGACGAGGAGCAGGACGACGGAAGGGTCTTCAACGTCAGGATCACCATCTCGGATGATCAGTTCATTGTCGACCTGCGCGACAACCCGGATCAGGATCCGGGTCCGACGAACACCAGTCGTGACGGCACCGTGGTCTGCGCCCAGATGATATTCAAATCGCTTACGGACCCAAACACGCCCGCCAACGACGGATCGTTTCGACCGCTCAAGGTTCTTACCCGCGAAGGTTCAGTGTTCCATGCAAGGGAACCGTCCGCCATCGGGTTCTATTTCGAAACCGAGGTCAGGGTCTACGACCTGATCTGGCGCTGTCTGGCGCCGCACGTGCCCGACCGTCTGCCAGCAGGGCATTTCTCCTCCATCTGCGGCACGTTTGTCGGCGGCATTCACCCTGATACCGGGCGGCAATACACGATCATCGAGCCGCAGCTTGGCGGTTGGGGCGCCTGGGAGGGGCGTGACGGCAATCCGTGCATCTTTTCGGGCTTTCATGGTGAGACCTACAACACGCCAGCCGAGATATCCGAGAGCCGCAACGGACTCTTCGTCGACAGGATGGAACTGAACACCGAGCCGGGTGGTGAAGGCAAGTTCACTGGAGGCAGAGGGCTAAGGCTTGAATACCGGATCCGCACCAATGACGGATTCCTGACGGCCGGCTACACGCGGTCGCGTGTCAAGCCTTGGGCACTCGAGGGAGGGACGGAAGGGTCAGGGAACTATGTCGAGGTACTCAAGACCGACGGTAGCCGGGAAAGGCATTCCTTCGTGTCGGGCCTGCAGGTCAATACCGACGATGTGATCCGCATCGTGACTGCCAGCGGCGGTGGTTACGGCGATCCAAAGGAACGGGATGCCATGAGCGTACGTGAGGATGTCAGGAACGGCCTGCTGTCGGCTGAGCGGGCGGTGGATGTCTACGGAGTGGAGATCTGAAGGAGGTATGGATGGTCCGAATTATGTATCTCAGTCCCGTCGCGCACCGGGCAGGGCATGATGAGCTTTTTGCCGAGATGGCGAGGGACTACAAGCTGGCAGGAACCGAGGTGCACGTCACTTCGCTTCCCGACGATGTGGGCAGTTTCAGCCACATCGAATACCGAAGCTACGAAGGCATGGTCACAAGCGGCATCATCCGTGCCGCGAGGCAGGCCGCGCGCGAGGGTTTCGATGCCTTGGCCATCGGCTGCTTCTATGACACCGCGTTGGCGGAGGCCCGGGAGATTTCCGGCGAGATGGTGGTGACCGCACCCTGTGTCGCGTCCTGCGAGATCGCTGCGAGTCTCTGCAACCGGTTCGGTGTGATTGTCGGGCGTCGGAAATGGGTGGACCAGATGCAGACGACGGTCCATGCTCTTGGTCATCGCGACCGGCTGGCCGGCTTCTACCATGTCGAGCTAGGCGTGACCGAGTTCCAGGAGGATCACGCCCGGACCGGCCGCATGTTGATCGATGCCGGGCACCGGGCGGTGGAAGAGGACTATGCCGAAGCGCTGATCCTCGGCTGCACCATGGAGGTCGGATTTCACATGGAACTGGAGCGGAAGCTTGGCATTCCAGTTATCGACCCCTCCATTGCGGCACTGAAAAGGGCGGAATATGGCGCTCTTCTCAAACGCGACTGTGGCTGGCGCCCTTCACGCCGATGGTCCTGCGAGCCACCGCCAGAGGCTGAGATTGCCGAGATTGGCAGTTTCGACCGAGGTGAGGCTTTCGGCGGACGTATCGTGGTACCGGCAGGATAGGGATGAGGCATGGCTAGGACGGAAGAACGGGTCTTCGCGCTTCGCGCTCGGATGAGGCGGGAAGGCGTCGATCTGGTTGTGTTGGGGCCGGGGGCGCATATGCAATGGGTTCTTGGCTTTGTTCCTCATGCTGATGAGCGTCCCTGTCTGCTTTGTGTCAGTGCGTCGGGAACCGCGCTGCTGATGCCGAAGCTCAATGCGGAAGGAGCGCGCCGCGGGACCGACCTGCCGTTCCATGAATGGACCGACGCCAGCGGTCCAAAAGCAGCTTTCAACCGGCTGGTGGCCGAACTGGAAGTGGGTGGTGCCAGACGAATCGTGCTTGACGAAACCATGCGGGCCGATTTTGCCGCGTTGGTGCAGGATGCTCTGCCGGCTGCGGAGCGTCAGTTCACGGCTTCAACGGTTGGCCTATTGCGAATGCAGAAGGATGGTGAAGAGCACGCCGCGCTTAGGCGAAACGCGCAGCTTGCCGACCAGGCGATGTTAGCGGGCTGGGACGCGATGCAACCGGGCATGACGGAGTTGGACGTCGCCGAAGTCATTCGTGCGCGCTTTTCCGCGCTTGGTGCTACGCCGCTCTTTAGCATCGTCGGAGCGGGCGGTAACGGTGCCATGCCGCATCACGCCACCGGCGAAGCCGTGCTGCGGCCCGGGGACGCGGTGGTAATGGATATCGGGGCGGGGATGGACGGGTTCTCCAGCGACCTCACCCGCGTGGCTGTGTTGGGCACGCCGCCTGAGGGCTATCTTGAGGTGCACGCCATTGTAGAAGCCGCGGTGCAGGCCGCAATGGCGGTTGCGCGACCCGGTGCGCGTGCGAAGGACGTCGACGCGGCGGCACGTGAAGTGATCACGGAGGCCGGATATGGCCCCCATTTTCTGCACCGTACCGGTCACGGCTTGGGTATCGAAGTGCACGAGCCGCCCTACCTGACATCGGTTTCGGAGACGGTGCTTGCGCCAGGAATGGTTTTTTCCATTGAGCCCGGAATCTACCTGCCAGACCGTTTCGGCATTCGCTTGGAGGACATCGTGATCCTGCGCGAGGATGGACCGGAGATCCTCTCGCAACTGCCCCGTGATCCGAAGATGGTCTGATGCCCGACCCCTTCACGCTTTCGGTCATCCAAGCGGGGCTGGAGAACGCGGCGGAAGAGATGTTCGCTGTGCTGCGCAAGACCGCAATGAGCCCGATCATCTACGAGGTGCTGGACGTTGGAACGGGCGTGATGGATGCCACTGGAAATCTTGTCAGTTCCGGAGCGGGGATTCCGACCTTTGTCGGCGTGCTCGACAAGGCCGTAAAGGTTCTGGTCGCAAGACACGGCGAAACCATCGAGGATGGCGATGTGTTTGTCACCAACGATCCGAACTACGGCGGCGTGACGCACCTGAATGACGTGGTGGTCGCCAAGCCCGTGTTCTTTCAGGGTGCGTGCGTTGCCTGGTCGGCCTCGATCGCCCATTGGGGCGATATCGGCGGCAAGGTGCCCGGTTCGATGGCGACCGATGTTTCCGAGATCTTCGCAGAGGGGCTGCGCCTGCCTGCCGTCCGACTTTTCAGGCGGGGACAGCCGGTAAGGGCAGTCTTCGACATCATCGAAACCAACTCGCGCCTGCCGGATTTCGTGCATGGTGACCTATGGGCTCAGGTCGCCGCCAGCAATATGGCGGATGGCCAGATCCTCGCGCTTTTCGCAAAGTTTGGGCGGGAGACCGTCGAACAGGCGATCGCCGAGTCTTTCGCGACAGGGCGAGCCCGTGCGCTTGCCGGTCTTCGTGCACTTCCCAAGGGACGTTTCAGTATAGAAGAGGAGCAGGATGACGGCGCATTCTGGCGTGCTGCCATCGAGATTACCGACGAGCGTTTCACGGTCGACCTGCGTGGCAATCCCGCTGAGATTGCCGCCCCGTACAATACAAGCCGGGATGGTGCCGTCATCTCGTCCCAGATGATCTTCAAGGCACTCTGTGATTCGGACCGCTTCGCGAATGCGGGTTCCTTCGCCCCCCTAGAGGTAATTACCGAAGAAGGCACCATTTTCCATGCTGGCCCCACGGCACCGCAGGGTTACTATTTCGAGACCCGAATCCGGCTCTTCGACCTGCTTTGTCAATGCATGGCGAAGGCAATGCCAGGCAAGCTGCCTTCAGGTTCGTTTTCCTCGATTTTCGGCACGGTCATCGCCGGAAGACATCCTGACACCGGGCGTCACTACACAATGGTTGAGCCGCAGATGGGGGGCTGGGGCGCAACCAGCGAACGTGGAGGTATGGATGCGATGTTTTCGATCAGCCATGGCGATACGTTCAATTGCCCGGTCGAGGTTGCCGAAGCGCGGTATGGCCTGACGGTCGTCCAGAAGGCGCTTGGCGAACTGCCATGCTCTGAGGGCATTCGTGCCGGGGGACGAGGCGTGACGCTCGAGTACGAAATGAGAGGCCGGGCGAGCCTCTCGGCTGGCTACACTCGGGCCAGGATCCCGGTTTGGTCGGCACAGGGCTCGCCACCGGGAGGACGGAATTCCATGCACGTTCTTCGAGCTTCGGGAAAGCGTGAGTACCATCGCTTCGTCAGCGGCGCGGTGCTTGATGTGGGCGACCGGATTCTTATCGAGACAGCGTCGGGAGGGAATGTGCCAGAGTGATATCTGGAGGATAGTATCTTCAGGCAAGCAACGAGCACGGCCTTGCACCGATCATCGCTCCATGGCCGAGACCGTAATGTTGGCCAATTCGCCTGCTTCAACGTCAGGCTTGCAGATTCGGAGTGCTTTACCTTTCGTCGCAGGTTTCGCCTCGCAGAGGAGGGTCGTTAGTGACAGCCCGTGACCCCGGCACGACGGTAACTTTGAAGAAGCCACATAGCGATCCGATGCCTATGGCAACGTCTACGGACAGTTCTATAAGCCCGCCCTCCTTGATGTGCCCCTCCCCGGCTCCTCGGCTGGGGCGTTGTACTGCCCGGAGAACACGGATACGCTCCTTTCAGACGGGATCCCAGCCTTCCCGGGCCCGGATCGCCGGTGCCCAGGAGTCGGTACTCCCACTCTCTGGCCAGTTCCTTCTCCCGGGCGACGCCCTCGCCGCGGAAATGGCCGGCGTTGCATTTCGGAGCGGAAGTGGGGATTGCTTTTCACGCACGTATCGCAAGTAGAGCCTCTAGGATAGATGGCCCCAAGCTCATGACTCGACAACATACAGGGTGACTCCCATATGGTTCCCAATGTTCCAGTATTGACGGCGGCGATAGTCGCATGGGCGACGGCGGTTCCGTCGCTGGCAGAAATCAGTATCGAAGGTGCGTATGCTAGAGCCGCAGGATCTGCCGCGAGGGCAGGGGCGGCCTTCATGGTCATCCACAACGACGGTGAAACCGACGACCGACTGATCTTCGCATCAAGCGATGCCGCTGCGAGGGTCGAACTGCACACACACTTCGAACAGAACAACGGCGTGATGCGGATGATGGAGGTTGAGGATGGATTTCCTGTTCCAGCAGGGGGTAGCCATTCGCTTGACCGAGGAGGTGATCATGTAATGTTCATGGGCCTGACCGGCTCATGGAGGCAAGGAGATCTGATTCCATTGACGCTTGTCTTCGAGCGGCGTGGTGAATTGGCATTGGAAATCGAAGTCGACCTCGAGCGTTAAGTCGGAAGAGTGGACGTGAACAGCTGGGCTTGGGTTTACGGGAGGATTTGCGAGCGCGGCAATGCTGGGCATTGATCCCATGCACAGCTCTCAATTGGTCGACGAGAGGATCTCGTTTACCCAGACAGGTACAAGCTCGCTTGCCTCGCCGTATCTGGCCTCCATGAACGCTGACGCTGTTTCCGATGGCTCAAGGTTAAGTTCCAGTGTTCGAGCACCTGCACCTGCCGCCGTCGCTACGAATCCAGCTGCTGGGTAGACGCTACCCGACGTGCCGATTGAGACGAAGAGATCAGCTCTTTCCAGTCGATCCTGGATATCGTCCATGAAGTAGGGGTATTCCCCGAACCAGATCACATCTGGTCTGGTTGCCGCAGCACCGCAGGCCAGGCAGTGATCGGATGGATACATCTCTTGCGGCGCGTCCCAACGGTGTCCGCAGGAGGCACAGAGACCACGGTTGATCTCTCCGTGCATGTGCCAAACAGATCGACTGCCGGCTCGTTCGTGCAGGTCGTCGATGTTCTGTGTAACAACCAGAACTTCACTGGAATGGCGTTGTTGGAGTCTTGCAAGTGCCAGATGGGCGGCGTTTGGAGAGGCCGTTCGGCAATTGCTGCGTCGGGAATTGTAGAATTCGTGTACTAGCGCGGGATTTCTGGCAAAGCCTTCCGGCGTCGCAACATCGTTCAAGTCATATGATGTCCATAGTCCATCGGTGTCCCGGAAGGTTCCCAATCCACTCTCCGCACTGATTCCGGCGCCGGTCAGTATGACGATGTTCATCGAGAATGCCTCCTGCGGTAAGCGGCAGCCAGAATTTCAGCCTGTACCATGAAATGGAGGTGCAGGATGATCTGAGAGCTTTGGCACCGGCAGTCAGCCAAGTAGAACGCCAACGACGACCAACATAAGCCCGATCGCTGAGCAGAACAGCGCTCCAAGGTTCACTGGCAATACCCGCCGCAGGCGCTCGCGCAACTCCGCATCAGTAAGTGCAGTGCGCCGCGTGCGTAACACTGTAGCGATGCACCAAATCAATACGGCGATGCCGATCAGTGTTGCAGCCGCGCCGCTCCAGATCAACAGTTCCACAGGGTCTCCACATGCATTGCTTATGGCCGCTTAGTGCGGAGCTGGTAATTCGGCAACCAATTTCGCGCTTGTGTGCCAGGGCATCAATGGCTAAACGGATCATTCCGTCACCGCAGGGGAATACAGGCAATGACCGATGACTCATCCTATCATGTCGCTGCTGGCGAACTGAAACAGTTCATTGAGCGTTTCGAGCGTCTTGAGGAGGAAAAGAAGGAAATCGTCGACCAGCAGAAAGAGGTGATGGCCGAGGCGAAGGGTCGCGGCTACGACACCAAGGTGATGCGCAAGGTGATCGCGCTTCGGAAACGTGACAAAGATGACGTGGCCGAAGAGGAGGCTGTGTTGGAAATGTATAAGGAGGCATTGGGAATGTAGCCGCCCTTGCGCGGGTCTGCATGAATGGGTAACCTGTCAATTGAAGGGCCGGCATAGCTCAGCTGGTAGAGCAACTGATTTGTAATCAGTGGGCCGGGGGTTCGAGTCCCTCTGCCGGCACCAGAGAAAGGCCAATTCCGACCCACCCTAAATTTCAATACCATCGGCAATGGTGATCTGTTTTCTTGGCTCATGATGTTGCGGACCGAGAAGTCGGCCACTTCCCGTTCGAGCACGGTAGCGGGCGAAAGTTCATTGAGTCTCAGGACCTGCTAGCCACACTGGCACATCCGATGTGGGGTAAGGTGGCACAGATAGCTATGTGGGTCGAGCTGGATTCGGACTCGCGTCAGGCTGTGGAAGCCGGGAGTGTGTTCGAGAGAGACGATAGCATCGGTGCGCTTGGCGCGGATACATAGTGACGTCCCATGATGGATATACATGGCTGAAGACCACTGGACGTGGGAACCAGCACTGAGCGGTAATGTGCGTCAGTGGATTTCAGGCGTCATCTGTAGCGTTGACAGTGTACCCACAAATAGTATATACGAGCGATCGGAGCAACGGAGCCCCTTTTCCGGGAATGGAGTTTTCAAATGATTTTTTGGATGATGACAAAGGTGATGTTGGCGAATGGAATTCGAATGGGACGAAAACAAACGCCAGATGAACCTGGCGAAACATGGTGTTGACTTTCTGGACGCCGCCTTGATCTTCGAGGCGTTGGTACTGACAAGGATCGACGACAGACAGGATTATGGAGAGGTGCGGGAGGTCTCCCTCGGTATGGCTGATGGCGAAGTGTACTGTGTCACCCACACCAAGCGAGGCGATCGTGTCAGGATCATATCGGCATGGAAAGGAGGCGCGAAGGAACATGCAAAATATCAAGGTGGCATCCCTTGAGGAACTGAGGGCGATGAAGGAGCGGGGCCAGATAAGCCCTCCCCGACCGGATGCGGAACCAGTCGATCTGCCAGCTGACTTCTGGGACGGTGCCGAGGTGAGGATGCCCGTTCCCAAGCAGCCCGTCAACCTGCGTATCGACGCGGACATCCTTGATTTTTTCAGGGCAGGTGGACGGGGCTACCAGACCCGCATCCATTCGGTCCTGAGATCGTATGTGGACGCCCGGAAGCGTTCACAGTCTTCGTCATAGAGAGCCCCGGGACGGATTCCGGAGCACATGAATCAACGGCATGTACAGAGATTCCCACCAGTGGAGTTTCGACCCGGCTGGCGGTCTCCGCCCTGGCGATCAACCGGCGCACCGGAGCCTGACGGTTCTGCAGCGGCCGCCCGGGCACCGCAGGAAACCCCGGGACGAGCCGCCCGGTCTTGACCCAATGGCATTCGGTCAAGCGATTCTGCCGCTCAAGCGCATCGACACTCATGCAAACAGTTGAGATCATGTTGCGTTATCTGCCTCATCAACACTTTGGGACTTTTGGCGAAACAATGGCATCGGAATCTCCTAGCCGAATGCCATTGGAGACCGGTGAACGATTCCGTCTGCTCGCCTCAGTGCTTGGTGAATGGCACTGTCCAGTTTTGTCCGTAGCCGGAAGTAACCGGGGTGCAGTGAATCCGATCAACTTTGGTCAAATATTCTGAATGAAGTATCTTGCCAGCATCATTCTCCGGCAATGCTGGTATTGGCTTCAAGTGGCTGTCACCATGCACCGGATTGAAGGCGTCCGTATATCCATGTCTCACGAAGGCATTCGAGGGATTCGGAGATCCGTGTTGAGGCCATCAAACCCGCAGTGACCCGATTAAGGATGCTTTCGGGTCGCCGTCGTTATCGATGACCGATCCCGGCGTAGCCACCTCCGCCCCAGTTCCCTGGAGCCTCCGGATTCTGTCGTGCACTCCCTGGTTTTCGCCGCTATATTCCGAAGCAGCCGCGACAGGATTCCGAAGCAGACGGTCACTCCAGATGGATTTCGTAGCACGTCATGCCGAAAAACGGATCCGCACAGCTCTTTCCGATACGCGGGTTGTAGCGATAGTCGGACCGCGTCAGTCAGGCAAAACCACGCTCGCCCGCCGAATTTCGGCTGGCAGCGACCGCCCGTATGTCTCGCTTGACGACACCCAGTCCAGGCGATTCGCTCAGAGCGACCCCGTGGGATTCCTGCGTGGAATGGAGTCTGCCACGATCGACGAGATTCAACGTGCGCCGGACCTTGTTCTCGAGGTGAAGAAAGCCGTAGACCAAGATCCGCGTCCGGGCCGGTTCCTGATCACCGGTCTGTTTCTCCAGATTCAATGGCTGGACGTGTTGAAACCGTTGAACTGCTTCCGTTCTCGCAAGCGGAAGTCGCAAATTCCAGACCACCGAGCCTCTTGCAGAATTCCCCGATCAAGCGGTTTTTTCGGAAACGGGCGCTTTTTTCTGATCGGGGGCCTGGATATGGAGCCGTCCCTCTGGTATGAAGCAGGTGCGAAAGCCACAACATGCAGGGAGACGGCTCCATGTCCCTACGATCATCCATATCAGATGCCTGGCAGCGGTTTCAAGGGGAACTTTTCCCGTCCCTCGCCGGGGAGGTCGGCCCGCTGGGCGTGAGGCACGGCAGGTTCATCGCCGTCCTGGACCTGGTGGAGGTGGAGAGGCACGTCCACTACAGCCACCGGGGCGTCGGCAACCCTCCCGCCGACCGCAGGGCGCTGGCTCGGGCCTTCGTCGCCAAGGCGGTGTGGGACATGCCGACCACGACGGTGCTGATCGACAGGCTGCGATACGACCCGACGCTGCGCAGGCTGTGCGGCTGGTCCCGCGTGTCGGAGGTGCCCAGTGAATCGACCTTCTCCAGGGCCTTCGCCTGGTTCGCGGAGACCCGGCTGCCGGAGCGGATGCACGAGGCGCTGGTCCGCGCCGCGTATGCCGGCTCGGTCGTCGGCCACATATCGCGGGACTCGACGGCGATCGTCGGGCGGGAGAGGCCGGCGCCGAAGCCGAAGCCGCAGGAGCGGCCGAAGCGAAAGCGCGGACGCCCGAAAAAGGGGGAGGAGGTCCCGAGGGAGCCGACCCGGCTGGAGCGGCAGCTGCGGGACGGGATGACGGCGGAGGGGATGGCCGACGGGCTGCCGAAAGCCTGCGACACCGGGACGAAACGCAACGCGAAGGGATACAGGGAGAGCTGGCGGGGGTACAAGCTCCATATCGACGCCGCCGACGGTGACGTCCCCATCAGCTGCATCCTGACCTCGGCGTCGCTGCACGACAGCCAGGCCGCCATACCGCTGTCGAAGATGACGGCGCTGCGGGTGGACCACTGTTACGAGCTCATGGACGCGGCCTACGACTCGCTGGAGATCGGGTTCCACGCCTGCCTCATGGGGCGTGTGGCGATCACCGACACCAACCCCCGCCGCGACGCGGCGCTGAAGGAGCGCCTCAGGAAAGAGGCTCTGGCGCAGCGGAAAGCGGGCCACATCCGCCATGACCGCGTCCGCTACCGGCAGCGCTCCAGCGTGGAGCGCGTGAACTCCGCCCTGAAGGACTCCTACGGCGCCCGGCATGTCCGTGTCCGTGGGCACGCCAAGGTGGCCTGCCACCTGTTCTTCGGCGTGCTGGCCCTGACGGTGGAGCAGCTGATGCGGCTCACCATCTGACACCACTGGTTCTGGCAGATCCGTCCGCCGCGGACGCCGCCCCGGAGGGGACGGCACGGCCAGCCATGCGCGGACGGCGCCCGATGGGCCACAAGCTGCGGCATTCCGCCACACTTTGGCTCGTGCAGACGCCCCGGGCACCCGCCGGATCCGGTGTCACGACCCTGGCGGAACCGAAAGGCTGGCCGCGGCCGCCCGAACCGCGATAATTGTGCAAGAGGCTCCACCGCCATTTCTTGACCGATCCTTCACTGGTGAGTTTCCGTCGCTTGCGGACGTTGGACCAACAACCGACTGAATCCGAAGAGTCCTGTCCGGCAGCTATCCGGAAGCGTTGTTCCGAACCAATCCCGAACAACGGAACGCGTGGCTACGTTCCTATGCCTACATGCTGACCGAACGGGATGTGTCGGCTCTGTCAAACATCAGCAAGTCCGGCGAGTTGACCCAGCTGACGGAGTACGCCGCGGCGTTTTCGGGCCAGTTGCTCAATCTGTCACGCCTGGCGTCGCCGCTTGGTGTCGACAGCAAGACGATTGACCGCTGGCTGGCACTGTTTGAACAGATGTTCCTGATCCGTTTGGTCCGGGCTTGGCATCGAAGCGACACCAAGAGGCTCGCAAAGGCACCAAAGCTGCGGTTTCTGGATTCGGGACTACTTGCAGCGCTGAAACGCGCGAGTCAAGCCGCTATTGCGAAGGACCGCGGACGGCTGGGGCCGCTTCTCGAGTGCTTCGTTCTTTCAGAGATTGTCAAGGCGGCAGGGCTGTCGGACGAGCCGACATTTGTCAGCCACTATCGCGACAAGGACAGGCTCGAAGTTGATCTCGTCCTTGAACGCCCACCTGGCCGCGTTGTTGGAATTGAGACGAAGGCGGGCGCCACCGCCCGGCCCGAGGACTTCAAGGGGTTGAAACGGCTGAACAATGCCGTCGGGGACGAATTCTCATGCGGGATCCTGCTCCATGACGGCGACCGAATCCAGCGAGTGGCGCCAAAGCTATTTGCAATGCCCTTCAAGATGCTGTGGTTGGCATAGCACTGCGCCCCACAGTGGTCAGCCGATTGGAGTGTGGAGGTCCATACGTCGCGTACTGGCGACCGCGTCAGGTCATGTGTTGTTGCGGTGGATGCGAAGACAAAAGAACAGCGGCTACATCCGGGATTGGACGGTCCGCGAGTTTCGACAGTTCAGA
This sequence comes from Paracoccaceae bacterium, assembly GCA_965203605.1. Classification (GTDB taxonomy): domain Bacteria; phylum Pseudomonadota; class Alphaproteobacteria; order Rhodobacterales; family Rhodobacteraceae; genus JAPOUP01. The sequence goes on from OZ241902.1 coordinate 3,816,552, forward strand.
CGCACCAACGAATGGTTCCCCTTCCGGCACCTGAACCAGGCAATTGGTATGCGGCCCGCTGCCGGAAATTCATATGGAATTTGCCCTGGGACAGGCCGAAATGTGACGGAACCGGATCCGGACCCTGCTGCGGGGTCGAAGCGCGAGTTCGATCCGACAATGTGCGTTTAGGCGGAAATGCTGCCGTATTGGAGGTACAGTCATGATCCAGGCGATGATCGGCTGGCTGCTCTCCGAGGTCACGCTTCATGGTTTGGTCTCGCATATCCAGGTGGTCCCGGAAGTCTGGGATGAGGCCAATATCCAAAGTCCTCCACGGAATGCTGGTACTGAACTGGGTGTAGCCCAGATTGTTGCCAATCCATACTTTCGGTGGACTTTATCGGGCGAGGATCTACCGAAAAGCGTTCCGATATCGGGAAATCAAGGCTCAAAATGGCACCCGAGCGACTCATGCCAACAATCTGGGATGCACCCTACTGAACTTCGATTGGACATCAAAGCGTATGGGTGGCAGGAGCCAAAGGTCTGCGATGGTTCTGGCTGGGGTCATCGCCGCCAGTCGCAATGCTGCATCGTAGACGTGGGTGATGAGTTTGGGTTCATTGCCACGGTTCGGAGACGTCACGTCAATTGCCGCTGGAAGACTCGCCGCACCTAAATCCGGTGACGGCAGCAGCTCTGTGGCGGCTAGCCCGGCATGGAGGTGGAGACCAGTTTGGCCAGCCACGGTAGGATGAGCACAACCAGGATGGCCCCACCGATCAGCTTTATCCACCTGAGTTCGGCCTTGATCTCGACTTCAAGTTTCGCGAGGTCGGATTTGGTCGTGACGCCGCTGGTCACGCCGTCCTTGATCGCCGCTGCCCGACGCTCCTCGATACCGCTTTCCCGGAGGAACCGTGCGGTCGCCATGGTGTCGAACGGTACGGCAGCCACATGTTAAACCTATATTCAGCCGCTGCTCGGTACAAGACGGAATTCGAGTGACTTTCCCGTGCCGAACTGGTGATGGAACTGGCCTCTAACGGCTGTAAGATTCTAACGCTCCAAGCTAAATCCCACTGAACTTCCGGCAACCTGAAGGCGGGATAGATGACTCACTGCCGGAGTTGCAAGACGGTCCCGATGGTTCACTTCGATTGCCAGTCAATGGCTCCGTGAGTGCTGGACATCGGAAGTCTTCTGGTGGGTGCCGACCGTGGCGAAAAGTTGCCCCAGCGTTTCCAATCGTCAAGGCAGGCGTTATGTGGGTCAAATGTCAACCGAAGCCCGGAGTGAGTTGTGCCCGGCTACGGAATGGGAGAGATGACCATGCCTGTTGGAGAAAGACCTATCCGCTGGGGCGTGCTTGGGGCGGCACGGTTCGCCCTCGAGCATATGGCTCCGGCAATACATCTCGCCAAGGGTGCCAAGCTGACCGCGCTTGCCACCACTTCACCTGAGAAGGCGGCGGGGTTTCTGGCCATCCAGCCCGACTTGCGGGTCCACGCCAGCTATCAGGCGCTTCTGGAAGATCCGGAAATCGATGCGGTATACGTACCTTTGCCAAACCATCTTCATGTGGAATGGACCCTCCGGGCTCTTGACGCGGGAAAGCATGTCCTGTGTGAGAAGCCCTTGGCAATGCGAGCGGATGAATTCGATTCGGTGATCTCAAGGCGCGATGCCACAGGACTGCTCGCCGCCGAAGCCTTCATGATCGTTCACCACCCTCAATGGAGGAAGGCAAAGGCGCTCTATGCGCAGGGTGCGATCGGTAAGCTGATACTTGTGGACGGAGTCTTCAGTTACGATAACAGCTCCGATCCCGGGAACATTCGGAACCGCCCGGAAACAGGGGGCGGAAGCCTTCCTGACATCGGCGTCTATACGTTCGGGTCTGTCCGCTTTGTTGCCGGAGAAGAGCCAGTCAACATTCAGTCGCACATCCGTCGCGAAAACGATGTTGATGTGTTCTCTCACATCACGGCAGACTTTCCGTCATTCCGGTATTCGTCGGTCACATCCATGAGAATGTTTCCCCGACAATACATGACCTTGCACGGCGACGAAGGAGTTATGCGATTGACATGTCCGTTCAACGCCAACGTATTCTCACAAGCCGAGGTTTTGCTGGAAACGAAAGGCAACGTGGTTGAATCCCACCGATGGCCTGGCCTGAACCAATATGTCCTTCAGGTCGAGAACTTCGGACATAGCATTCGAGACGGTGCAGAATATCCGTGCCCTCTGGAATTCAGCCGCGGTACCCAGGCGATGATCGACGAGGTCCTGAAGGTGGAGAAGGGATGAACGATGCCAACTGATGAGGAAAAGTTCGAGGGCCGCATGTACGGTCCCCAAATCGAGCCGGAACAGGAGGATAATCTGTTCGTGCGGCTGATCTACATGATTCTGATCGCGCTGATGATTTCTCTTGCGCAGACAGTGCTTAGCGTCGCGACAGTCATACAATTCGTCATTATGCTGATCTCTCGCCGCAAGCCGAACGCCAGATTGGCGGACTTCGGAACGGGGCTTGGAATTTGGATTGCCAAGGCCGCGCGCTTCCAGACGGCGGCAAGCGAAGTGAAACCCTGGCCCTGGAGCGAACTGGACTGACGCAGGCCAGCCTTGGGCCCGCGTCCACTTGGGTCGGGTGTTCGACAGTTCGGACGACACTACTGGTGCTTCAGCTGGGGAGGCGGAATTGGCGGGAGGTTGGGCAAAAGACGGCGCGGTTAACGAGCAGATCGAGGCTTCGCTTCAGGACGAACTGCTGCGACTTCGATCGCTCGGATTGCCGAAAGGCGAGAGCTTGGTGAATTGCGCGGAATGCGGAGATCCGATTCCTGAGAAGCGGAGATTGGCGCTCCGGGGAGTCGCTCTCTGCATTGACTGTCAACGGGAACGTGACGCGCAATTCGTCGCCCGCCCGGGAATCAACCGACGTGGGTCGAAGGACAGTCAGCTGAAGTGATGTCAGCAGACAGACAGGGCAGCATCCTTCGCCAGCAGGATCGCCAAGGACCGACGATTCCGATCCCTGCGGTCTCGGAAATCGGGTTCGCAGCGCAGGCCATGTCGCAATTCCGACATGGCCTGTATCGAAAACAGGTGCCTGTCCCTCACATTCCTTTCAGGGTTTGCGGACAGCCCGTCAGGACTCCATTGCCTCAAGCTCGTCGATGAATCCGGATATCATCGAAAGGCCCCTGTTCCAAAACTGTGGATCTGTTGCGTCAAGCCCAAAAGGTGCAAGGAGTTCTCTGTGGTGCTTGGATCCGCCCGCTTCCAGCATCTCGAAGTACTTCTGCCTAAACCCGGCATCACCTTCCCGGTAGACCGCGTAGAGCGCGTTCACCAGACCGTCTCCGAATGCATAGGCATAGACGTAGAACGGTGAATGGATGAAATGCGGAACATAGGTCCAGTAGGTTTCGTAGCCTTCCATGAATTCAAAAGCCGGTCCAAGAGAGTCCGACTGAACGGACATCCAGATTGCATTGATGTCATCTGGGGTGAGTTCACCCGCTCGTCGGGAGTCGTGCAACCTGCATTCAAAGTCGTAGAAGGCAATCTGTCGGACGACCGTGTTGATCATGTCCTCGACCTTTCCGGCGAGCAGGACCTTTCGTTCGGTCTCTGTCGCGGAACCGTCCAGCAGCCTGCGGAATGTCAGCATCTCTCCGAATACTGAAGCCGTTTCCGCCAGCGTGAGTGGAGCTGAAGCAAGAAGTTCCCCCTGGCCCGCGGCAAGGACCTGATGGACCCCGTGGCCGAGCTCGTGAGCGAGAGTCATCACGTCACGGGGTTTGCCAAGGTAATTCAGCATGATGTAGGGATGCACATCGGTTACGGTCGGATGGGCGAACGCACCCGGAGCTTTCCCTGGTTTGACACCTGCGTCGATCCAGCCCTTCCTAAAGAACGGTTCGGCGACCCTCGCCATCCTTGGATCGAAGTCGTCGTAGGCCTGCAGGACCAGTGCGCACGCTTCGTCCCATGGAACGGTTCTCTGCTCTTCCATTGGAATTGGCGCGTTTCGGTCCCAGATCTGCAGTGCATCGAGTCCCATCCATCTGCGCTTGAGTTCGTAGTAGCGATGCGACAGCATTGGATAGGCGGAGACAACTGCGTTTCGAAGGGCTTCGACCACTTCGGGTTCAACATGGTTTGCGAGGTGGCGCCCGGTTTGCGGGGTCGGCATCTTGCGCCATTGATCCTCGACTTCCTTTTCCTTGGCGAGCGTGTTGTGAACGCGGGCGAAAAATCTGACGTTGGTGCCAAACACTTTCGCCAGTTCCCGAGCCGCGGCCTCGCGTCTGGCGCGGTCGTGATCGCTCAGGAAATTGAGAGTCCCCTCAAGGTTCAGGACCTCGTTGTCGACCGTGAATTCGAGTGCGGCGATGGTTTCGTCAAACAAACGAATCCATGCGGAAGCTCCAACCACCGACCGGTCATGGAGGAAGCTCTCAAGTTCGTCTGAGAGCTGATGCGGACGCATCGCCCGCAGGCGGTCGAAAATCGGCTTGTAGCGGGCAAGCTCCGCGTTCGAGTCGAGCATGGCCTCAAGGGCGCCATCCTCGATTCGGTTGAACTCAAGTGCGAAGAACACCAGCGGAGCGGAGGACGCGGTGAGTCGGTCCTGACAGTCGGTCAGGAACTTGGTTCGCTCAGGATCGGTTGTGATCTGGTAGTGGCGTAGGCCTGCGAAGGACATGATGCGTCCTTCCACCATCTCGATCCTTTCATGCCGTAGAACGCATTCGAGCAGGCCCTCTGCGTCCAGTCCGGCCAGATTCCCCTCGTAATCTGACGCGAATTCCGCGCAAGCCTTCTCATGCCAGTCGAGATCCCGTTCGAGCTCCGGTGCGTCCGGGGACCTGTATAGATCGTCGAGGTTCCATTCCGGCAGGTCTCCGAGGTCAATGCCCCTTGCGGCGTTGGCATCGTATGCGGGATTGGGCTGATTATGCATGGAGCCTCCTGAAGCAACGTTGCTCCCACATATGTTGCCGGGTTGTCTGGGTTCAACCCGCCACTTGACCCGGGAAAGGCGTCAATGAGCGTCACGGCAATCAATTCGGTTCAAGTTTCTGTACCATAGACGTGTACCGGGATCGGTCACGAAATCCCGGAGAGCTACAGTTTGGTGTGCAAGCTGCCGGGGTGTGGGGTCCACGGCACCATTGGTCAATGGTCTAGCGGTCCACTTGTTGATTAAATGGAATGCGTATGGGCAATCCACGTATATCCCAGCCAATGGCTGCTTGGGGCGATTGGATCACCGCAATCGGGTATCAGAAATCCCGACGGATGGATGGTTTGGACGCGCTGAGTCGTGTACTCAGGATATCTGCAACTCAATGTGGATTGGCGGAATTGGTCGCCACAATACGTTGTGATGACGAAAGACAGTCGTCCAGACCTGCTGGATGGGAGGCCACTTGAGTGTGGGCTGCCCGTCGCAAAATGGAAACCTCTCCGAGCGGAGATCATGACAATTCCAACCACCTGTCCGGAAAAATGCGTCTGGGTGGACGGCTGCACAGCAATCAGGTTAGAAGGCTCCGGCGCTGCTATGGAGGATCAGATGGTTGCAGGGGAATTCCGCCAAAGGATGCTGGAGGGCGAGATTCTGGCTGGAACTTTTGTAAGGACCCCGGCCTATGACGTGGTGGAGGCGCTGTCGAGGACTGAACTCGACTTCATCTGCCTCGACGGTGAGCATGCACCTTTCGATTGGGGGCGAATGGACGCCTGCCTTGCCATGGCGTGTGCACTTCGTTTTCCGGCGCTGGTCCGAGTCGCATCCGCGTCCGCCGAGAACATTCTTCATGCACTGGACTCCGGCGCCTCCGGAATCGTGGTGCCGCATGTCTTTGACGTCCGGACCGCTGAATTGGCGGCACGGGCAGCGAGATTCGGGCACAGGGGGCGCGGATTTGCCGGCTCCACCCGGTGGGCTGGGTTCACCTCGCGAACCATGCCTGAACTACTCGAACGGTCCCACAACGAAACGACGGTAATCGTGCAGATAGAGGAACCGGAAGGGGTTGAGGCCGCCGCGGATATCGCCGCTGTTGAAGGAGTCGATGGGCTGTTCATCGGACCGGCCGACTTGACGGTTGCATATGGAGCCAACGAAAGGGCGGCGGAAAGTGTGCGCAGTGCGCTTTCAACGGTGGGAACTGCGGCCCGGGCAGAGGGCAAGGCCTACATGACCTTTGTTCAGGACGCCGAACAGGCACGGGATTGGGCCCGTTACGGCTTTACGACATTCTTCATTGCGTCGGAGCAGAAACTCCTGATGGGCGCGGCGAATGCTCAGGCGAATGAAATCCACACCTTGAGGAGCTGACTTCAGGAATGGGCCTCAAAATGCTCTGTGGCTTGCGTGTAGAACCGGCTCCGATGTGGGGTCGTTTCCATCATCGGCTCGTGCCTGGCGCCCTGCATCATCACGAGGCGTCCGTTTGGCCAGCTGGCCATTCGGTGTCGAATGCGGACGGGGTCGATGACATGATCGTCACTGCCAAGGAATGTGACTGAAGGAATTTCCGGCGAAGCCATTCCTTTCAGGGAACGGCATTCGTGGAGCGCTTCAAACAGCCATTGAAGGCTGGGACCGCCGAGTTCAAGGACTGGATGCGCAGAGAGCTGCTTCTTCATGAACGCATACATCCGTGGGTCCGTGGTCAGCTGGTTGCTCTCAAAGGGAACTTCCCGAACATAGCTACGGGTGCCGGTTCCTGGCGCATACATATGGCCGAACCGCGACCTGTGAGCGGCCCAGGAGAGCGCCCAGGCGAACGGCCTAAGCGGCCGGAGAATGGCAATTCCCCACATGGGCGCGGAAAAGACGGCAGCCCTTATGTCAAGCCCCTCCTGCAGCGAGCGCAGCCCGATACATCCCCCCATCGAATGTGCCAGAAGATAGCGGGAACGCGGTAGTCTGAAGCCGCGCACGGTGTCCAGCATCGTCGCAACGTCCACCTGATAGTCGGCAAACCGCGCCACATGCCCTATCCTGCGGTCGGTTAGGAGGCGGTCGGACAGTCCCTGGCCTCGCCAGTCAACCGTAACGGTGGCAAAGCCCCTTGCCTGGAATTCAGCAGCGGTTGGTCCGTACTTTTCGGCATATTCCGTTCGACCGGGAAAAAGCAGAATCGTTCCATTATCGCCTTCGGGCCACACCACGATTCGGAGTCTCGTGCCGTCCCGCGCCTCTACCCATCTGGACTCGACGCGCTCAGGGCCCTGTGCCACCTCTCGATAGAAAGGTGCGACGACATTTTCCATGTCTACGCAATCGCCGATCCAAGGCGAATCGCAACGGACATATCACCATCCACCGCAAGGTCGCCGTGCATGAACGCGGCCGTAGGATTCATGTGACCCTCGAGTATCGCCTGAAACGTTTCCACGTCCGCAGTCAATGTTACATCGGCAGTCCCGTCACCGGCGCGCGCACCGTCGCTGTCGACAATGATTGTGCCTTCGCCTCTGATCTCAAACTTGGCAACTCCGTCGAATCCGCCATGTCCGATCTTTTTCGCAAGCGCTCGTACGGCGGCTTCCACTATGTCGCTCATGGCTTCAGTTCCCTGAGGTGTTACCTGCAGGGGGCTCGCAATCCCGGACAGGTTTGATAAACCAGCAATATGCATATCCCTTCTCCGAATTGCAAAGCCGTTTTTCTGGCAATTCACCTTGTCTTGGGCGTCCTGTCGTCCGCATTTGCGGAGACAGCGGAAATCGAACAGATGCTCGACCGGCTTGCGGATCCAGGAACCGGGGATTGGAAGAAACTCGAACGGCAGATCATACAGGAATGGTCTAAATCGGGCTCAGCAGCGATGGACCTGTTGTTGAAGAGGGGCCGTGAGGCCATCCTGGCCGGGAAGCACGACATCGCTCTGGAGCACCTGACTGCCCTGACTGACCATGCGCCCGGGTTTGCTGAAGGCTGGAATGCGCGCGCAACGGCGCTATTCCATCTGAAAATGTACGGTCCGGCGATCAAGGACATCGGACGGGCATTGGCGCTGAATCCGCGTCACTTCGGTGCAATGACGGGATTGGCCACCGTCCTTCAGGAACTGGGTATGATGGAGGAGGCTTTGGAGGTCTGGCATATGGTGCGAGAGGTGCATCCGAACATTTCCGGACTGGAGCAGGGAATTGAGATGCTTGAAAGGCTCCTGGAAGGTCAACGCCTCTGATCTCCGGTCAATCCAGCTGCGGCCTAAGCGCGGACATCGATGGAAGTCGAGACGAATGGCGGTCCAGACGATTTGATGACAGTCTCGTCGGCTGGCGGTCGGCAGAGGACCGCTGGTCTCCAAAAGTTGCCGTGGCACAGCTTGTGCTGTAGGAGAGCGGAGCGGGCAGGTACGAAGTCAGGCAGGATGACCAAAGATCAGAGGCGTGTCACAGCTGTTCTGGGCCCGACCAACACTGGAAAGACCAGATACGCGATCGAGCGAATGCTAAGCCACCGGACGGGGGTCATTGGGCTGCCACTTCGCCTGTTGGCGCGCGAGGTCTATGACCGAATTGTCGCTTTGCGCGGGCCGTCGGTCGTTGCGCTTGTCACCGGCGAGGAGCGCGTGGTTCCTGACCGTGCACAGTATTGGGTGTGTACGACCGAAGCGATGCCGAACGGCGGCGGCGTGGACTTCGTCGGCGTGGACGAAGTCCAGATGTGCTCCGATCCCGAGCGCGGCCATGTGTTTACTGACCGGCTACTTCGTGCCCGAGGCCAGAGAGAGACGCTGTTCCTGGGATCCGATACAATGCGGGGAGCGATTTCCGCGTTGGTTCCAAACACCCTGTTCGAACGGAAACGGAGATTCTCGACACTGACCTACACCGGTGTGCGCAAGATCAGTCGGATGCACCCACGATCCGCCATTGTCGGATTCTCCGTCGAACAGGTCTATGCGATCGCGGAATTACTGCGTCGGCAAAAGGGTGGTGCGGCGGTGGTTATGGGGGCGTTGAGCCCCCGAACCCGAAATGCCCAGGTCGAGATGTACCAGAATGGCGACGTTGACCATCTTGTTGCGACCGACGCCATCGGAGTGGGGTTGAACCTGGACATCAACCATGTCGCCTTCTCGTCATTGAGCAAGTTCGATGGCCGCAGGATGCGACCGCTTAGGCCCGATGAACTGGCGCAGATCGCGGGCAGGGCCGGACGATATGTGAATGACGGCACCTTCGGGGTAACTGCCGGCGCTTCGAAGTTGGAGGATTACGTAGCCGAAGCGATCATGAACAATCACTTCGCTCCCATCCGCAAGCTACAGTGGCGCAATTCCACGCTTGATTTTGGAAGCATCGATCGATTGATCGTTTCCCTGGAGTCCGGTTCCGATGACGAACTGCTGACACGGACCCGGGAAGCTGACGATCTGTTGGCCTTGAAGGGGCTTGCCGACCTTCCTTACGTGCGCAGGAGCGTTACGGACGCACGCGGGGTGAGACTCCTCTGGGAAGTGTGCCGGATTCCGGATTTCCGCGGCATCAGCAATGCCGAACATACGAGCCTTCTTGAACGTATTTTCGGCTATCTAAGTGAGCTTGGGCAGGTTCCCGACGATTGGCTCGCAGGACAGATCAAGCGAATCGACCGAACGGATGGCGATATCGACACACTTTCCAGACGTTTGGCATATATCCGTACCTGGACCTATGTTGCGCAGCGAAACGGTTGGGTCGACGACGAAGAACATTGGCGCGGGACGACTCGCGCTGTAGAAGACCGGCTGTCGGACGCGCTTCACGGCGCATTGACAAGGCGGTTTGTCGACCGGCGCACAAGCGTGCTGCTTAGGCGGCTAGAACAGAAGGAGGCCATGTTGGCCGAAGTGAACGACAAGGGCGAAGTCGCAGTCGAGGGACAGTATGTTGGTCGATTGGAAGGGTTCAGGTTCAGTCAGGACGCATCCGCCACCCCGGATCAGGCCAGAACCCTTCGCGTTGCCGCGCTACAATCACTGAAGCCCGAGTTCAATCTTCGTGCGGATCGATTCTACAACTCTCCAGATACCGAAATGGACTTCACCGATCAGGGTGGGCTCATGTGGGGGGAGCATGCCGTTGGCAAGCTGGTGGTCGGCCAGGAACCATTGGTACCGCGTGTCGAGGCTTTTGTCGACGAGGAGGCTGGCTCCGATGTCATACAGAAAGTGGAGCGAAGGCTTCTACATTTCATGAATCGGCGCGTGGACAAGCTGTTTGAGCCTTTGCTGAAGCTGCGGAAGGACGAGGATCTCACCGGACTTGCACGAGGATTCGCGTTCAGGCTGATCGAGCACTTTGGCATTATTCGCCGGGACGATGTGGCAGGCGAGGTGAAGGAACTTGACCAGGATGCCCGGGCGCAGCTGCGCAGGCACGGCGTCCGGTTCGGACAGTTCACGGTGTTTATCCCCGCATTGCTGAAGCCGGCGCCAACGCGTCTCAGGCTTTTGTTGTGGTCGCTGTCTCAGGGGTCTGCAGAGTTTCCGGAATGTCCGCCTCCGGGGCTGGTTACCATTCCTGCGGTCAAAGGCACGGAAGGTGCCGCGGAATTCACCATGGCGGGGTTTCGGATTGCTGGTGAGCGCGCTGTCCGGATCGACATGCTGGAACGGCTGGCCGACCTTCTGAGGATAGAGGACAGTCGATCCGGATTTGAGGCGAATCCGGACATGCTATCCATCACCGGCATGACATTGGAACAGTTTGCCGACCTTATGCAGGGATTGGGATATGCCGCCGTAAGGGCATCGCGGGTGAAGGAGAAACCTGTTGGCGATAGGGACGCTACGGATGCGGTGCCGGCTGCCATCGACGCATCCATTGACTCATCCAAGGCGTTGGCGAGCAAGGATGAGGATTCGGCAGAGGCGTTGACCGCGAAGGAAGACGTTGCGGGGACCTCCAATGACGCTGCCGCCGCTGCGGAGGCCTCGCAGGACCCACCGCACCCGGAGGATCCTGAAATGGAAACCTATTTCACCTTTACCTGGCGCAGGGCGGCCCGCAGTCGGGCCAGAAGGGGCGGGCCGCCTAAGGCCAAGGCCCGCGGTGAGAGGTCTGAGGCACGTGAGCGCAAGGGTCAGCAGAAGGACAGGCCACGTCCTGCGCACCCATCCGGGAAAAGGGAACGTTCCGTCGATCCGGACAACCCATTTGCTGTGCTTCTCGAGCTTAAGGAAAGAAGCTGAGTTGAGTGAGCCAGGCCAGAAGGCCCGCATTGACAGATGGCTTTGGCAAGCCCGGCATTTCAAGACGCGAACAACTGCATCGAAAGCGGTTTCCGAAGGGCATGTCAGGGTGAATTCCCGACGTATCGTGAAACCGTCATTCGCGATTGGGGCTGGTGATGTGCTGACGTTCCGGAAAGGTGGAAAAGTGCGGGTCGTCCGCATCGTTTCATTGGCGGACCGGCGAGGTCCGGCCGCGGAAGCGCGGGCTCTATATGATGATCTGACACCATCGCCAGAAGCGGCCGTTGCCGAGCCGAAACCATTGCCCGGGCGACCGAACCGGAAGGAGCGCCGAATTGCCGCACAATTGAAAGCGGCCGTTCTTGATTGAAGTCCGCCGCTCAACTAGCTAAGCCATCGGACCGAAATGGATTCTCTCCATGACCTACATCGTCAACGACCGCTGCATCGGCTGTAAATACACGGACTGCGTGGAGGTTTGTCCAGTGGACTGCTTCTATGAAGGGGAGAACATGCTTGTGATCCACCCGGACGAGTGTATCGATTGTGGTGTCTGTGAGCCTGAGTGTCCTGTCGAGGCGATTCTGCCGGATACTGAGCCGGATACCGAGAAATGGGTGGAATTCAACCGGAAGTACTCCGATCTCTGGCCCGTCATCATCACCAAGAAGGATCCTTTGCCGGATGCGGATGAACGCGATGGCGAAGAAGGCAAGCTGGAGAAGTATTTTTCTGAGAAACCGGGTGAGGGCGGATGAGGACTGTACCGGCTCTGGGCTCGCGTAGCAGTCGTCGACTTAAAGCAGGGGCGTAACTGCTCACCCCTTCCTGGGTGCGGACCGGGCGTCGTTCGGCTTGACCATGTCGGCTGCGTTTCCGGCCAGGGCGATCTGGATGGCGACGAGGGGGTTGTAACCGAGGGCGGCCATCGAGCTGAGGTAGCTGGAGATCCGGCACCATGCCTCGGCATGGAGCTGTGTCCGGAAGCGGCCCGACACCTTGATCCTCACCCTGGCCATGCGGATTTTCCGCTCGCCGGCGTTGTCGGTGAAGCTGACGTCCGGGTCGGCCATGAAGGGCGGCACGGACCCCCCGTGCCTCCCGAGGCGCCCGTGGAGGCTGTGCGCGTCGGATCCCGCGACCCTCCCGCGCCTTCCCTTCGGACGCGGCGGGATCTCCGGCAGCTCCCCGCCGCCCTGGGTCAGGATGGTCCGGTAACGCCTGCGCACGCTCCGGCGTCCGGCCTCGGGCAGGACCCTGGCGTCGCTTCGGCTGGCCCTGTGGCAGGCCCCGCGCAGCGGCCTTTCCATCAGGCGCGCCCAGCGGAAGCCGTTGGATTCCACGACGGACGTCAGCCCGCGGAGGAGATGGGAGCCGAAGGGCCGGTGCGTACACCGGTGGTGGGTGAGGTAACTCGCCCAGCAGTCGTGGACCAGCGTGCCGGTGTAGCGGGGGATGACGCCGATGTCCCCGATCGCCCCGCATCCGCGCCTGCGGTGCGGGAACTTCAGGGTCAGGGACCCGTCGGTGGGGACGTGGAGCCACCGCCTCCTGCCGTCGACCCGGAATCCGGTCCCGTCGGCGTGGAGGGCGGGGCGCTCCAGCAGGTGCGCGACGGCGGCCTCCTCCCACGGCCCGGGCGCGGCGCGCAGGCGGCGGATGTATCCCAGGCAGGTGGCCTCGGAGAGCATGGGGCCGGAGACCGCCTGGACCATGGCGACGGCCCGGGGCGGGGACAGCATGCGCGCGCCCGGCAGGTTGATCGTGAAGGCCTGGAGGCCCGTGCCGTACCGCAGCGGGCCCGGCATGCTGTCGGGGAACCGCCCCTCTGTCCGGGCCCGGCAGTCCGGGCATTCCCTGGCCCCGGCCTCCACGCGGCGCCCGCCGACCTCGGGGACGATGCCGGACGGGACGCGCCGCCCGCGTCCGGCGGGGGCGACCCACGGGAGGTCGGCGCCGCAGGCGTCGCAGGCATCGACGGCGACCGTCTCCCCGACGGTGGTCCCGCCCATGTCCGCGCCGGTCCGCAGGTTCGGTTCCGCGCCCCGGCCGCTGTCCCTTCCGGTACGCCGGGCGGTCCCGTCCCTCTCCGTCCGCGACGGAGGGATGCCGGAGTTGGCGTCGGTCCTGCGGGTCGTCCGTCCCGGCAGGACGGCCACCAGGATGCCGGGCAGCGGGAAAAGGGCCTTGACCGGCGCAGGGGTGTCCGCGCCCGCCCCGCCCTTCCGCCTGATGGCATCGAACCGGGCCCGGCAACCGTCCAGCCGCCCGCGCGGCGAGGCTGCGTTCACCGTCGGCACCGCTCCGCCTCCACCACCATGATCTCCGCCTCCGCCGTGATTCGCCCGGACGGATGGACAGTGCAGCGGGCAGCTCCATTATGCCAGGCCCAAGGATGGCCGACGGCGGACGGGCGCGGATGACGGGACAGGATGCCCGGCCCGAAAGCCGTCAGGCGGGACGGTCAGGGATGAAGGGGGGCGAGCAGTTACGCAGGGGCTTTATTTTTTTGGCAGTTCGTGCTAACCTGAAGTCAAATTGAAAACGATAGCCCGGCTGGGTTCGGGTGCATGCGGCAGAGTCACCTATCGGTCGCAGCGTGTGTTTTGTGCGCAGCACGATTGTTTCGCACTTATGTTTTGTCTGAACCAAGCTGCCTAATCTATGGGGAAGGGACCACAATGGGTGCAAGAGCGAGAAGACTGCCTTTTCGACCGAATGACTTCGTCGTCTATCCAGCGCATGGCGTGGGAAAGGTCATTTGCATTGAGGAACAGGAGGTCGCCGGCTGCAACCTTGAGCTGTTCGTGATTTCCTTTGAAAAGGACAAGATGACACTAAGGGTTCCGACCAACAAAGCCACTCAAGTGGGCATGCGGTCACTTTCGCCGCCGGATGTTGTTTCCAAAGCGATGAGGACACTTCGAGGCAAGGCGAGGGTGAAACGGGCTATGTGGTCTCGTCGGGCACAGGAATACGAACAGAAGATTCACTCGGGCGACCTGATCGCAATCGCTGAAGTGGTGCGTGACCTGCACCGCACGGATGAACAGCGCGAGCAAAGCTATTCGGAACGTCAGCTCTATGAATCGGCATTGGAACGTCTCACCCGTGAATTCGCGGCGGTTTCAGGTTCTGACGAGCAGTCGGCCCAGGCGGAGGTCCATGAAGTGTTGATGGCTCGTGCAGCCTGAGCAGGAATCCGCTGTCGACCGGTGTGCGTTCCGTGTCCCTGGCGTACGGAACGAAGCCCGGGTCATAGGACTTTGGCTGCAAGTTTCTGGGGAGTGGGCCGGCACTCAGGGCTCGACGCCCGACCTGCCGCATTGTGCCAGCATCTGACAGGAATCCGTTGCAGACTGAATTCACGATTCAGACCTCAGGTCCAGGGCTGCATGAGTTCACAATCGAGGTCGACCGCTGGGTACGTGATTCGGCTCGGACGTCAGGTCTGCTGACCTTGTTCGTTCGCCATACCTCCTGTTCAATCCTGATCCAGGAGAACGCTGATCCCGATGTCTGCCGTGATTTGAGCAACTTCATGTGCAGATTGGTTCCAGATGCCGATCATCCTTCAATGCGGTATCTCACCCATACCCTGGAGGGTCCTGATGACATGCCGGCGCACATCAAGGCGGCCATGCTTCCGGTCAATCTTTCGATACCCGTTCGGAACGGTCGATTGGCACTCGGCACCTGGCAGGGAGTCTACCTGTTCGAACATAGAAACAGTGGACGTCTGCGCAGGGTTTCGGCCCATCTGGCTATTGACTAGGGCCGAACCGGATGGCCGTCCTGCGGGCAAGAATGCCGTTGGCGCAGAAGTGGGAATGCCATGGCGATGCGCAAATGAAGTGCATCGAATTTTCCTCTACCCAATTGCTCGGTTTTGACCTATAGTCATTGTGGAATTCTGTTGAAGTGGGTCAGGAGAGAATGAAATGCGCTGTCCGTACTGCGGAAATATCGACACTCAGGTGAAAGACTCGCGGCCTGCGGAGGATCATGTGGCAATCAGGAGGCGCAGATTATGCCAAGCCTGTGGTGGTCGTTTCACCACGTATGAACGTGTGCAACTCCGTGATTTGGTTGTCAAGAAGTCAAACGGTCGCCGCGAAGAATTCGACCGCGATAAGCTGGCACGCTCAATACGGATCGCGATGCGCAAACGCCCCGTCGAACCCGACCGGATCGACCAGATGATCTCGGGAATTGTCCGGCGGCTGGAAAGTCTGGGCGAAACCGATATAAGATCGAACGTGATTGGCGAGATTGTGATGGAGAGCCTTGCACGTATCGACACGGTGGCTTACGTCCGGTTTGCCAGCGTCTACAAGAACTTCCAGGCTGCGGATGATTTCGAGGAGTTTGTTAGCGAACTGCGTCCGGGCCCTGCCAAGGAGGCGTGACCTCCGCCGACCGACGCTTCATGCGGTTGGCTCTTGGCCTTTCCGCACGGGAGCTTGGCAATGTCTGGCCAAATCCAGCGGTCGGCTGCGTTCTTGTTCAGGGCGAGCGGGTCGTGGGGCGCGGCTGGACCCAGGGCGGTGGTCGGCCTCACGCTGAAACTTGTGCCCTTTCACAAGCTGGCAGGTTCGCGTATGGCGCAACTGCGTACACGACGCTTGAGCCCTGTTCCCACCACGGAAAGACGCCTCCCTGCGCGGAGGCCTTGGTCCGCGCCGGTGTGGAGCGCGTGGTTGTGGCTCATCTGGATCCGGATCCACGTGTCAATGGCAATGGAATCGGGGTTCTTAAGGCGGCCGGAATTGAAGTGACCACCGGCGTGCTGGCGGTTGAGGCAGAAGCCCTGAATCTTGGGTTTCTTACCAGAATTCGCGAAGGCCGCCCGATGGTCACGCTTAAGCTCGCGACCAGTTTCGACGGCCGTATTGCCACTGCCACAGGCGAAAGCAGATGGATCACTGGCCGTGAAGCCCGCCGCTTGACGCATGCCATGCGTGTCCGCCACGACGCGGTGCTGGTTGGTGCAGGAACCGTTCGGGCTGATGACCCGTCGTTGACAGTGCGTGGGCTTGGAGTTGACCGCCAACCGGTCAGGGTTGTGCTATCACGTCGCCTGGATATACCGTTCGATAGCCAGTTGGCACGAACCGCTGGCAAAACTCCGGTCTGGCTATGCCATGGCCCGGATGTTGACGGGGAAGTCCGTAGAACTTGGGACAACTGCGGAGCGAGACTCTTTGAAATTCCGGTTGGTCCTGGACGGCACCTCGATCTGATGGCTGCCCTCCGGGTCTTGGGTCGTGCAGGCCTTACGCGGGTTCTTTGCGAAGGTGGTGGAACGCTGGCGGCATCACTTCTTTCTGCAGCCGCCATAGATCGGCTTGCCGTGTTCGGCGCTGGCCTCGCGCTTGGAGCGGAAAGCGCGCCCTCGGTCGGAGCGTTGGGACTTGAACGACTTGCAGAGGCCTCGAAGTTCAGGCTGAACGAATTGCGAACTGTTGGCCCGGACACGCTGCAGTGTTGGTCAATGACCAATTGAGACGTATGCATGCTGGAAGTTGACGGTTGATGGAATTGGGGGCGGCATCCCGGTCTTCAAGGGCTGAGCGCCCGACTTCCGACCACTGCCGAGACGGCCAGCAGCCAACCGGGATGGCCTCCATGGTCGTTCCCAGATGTTGCGCCGAAGAGAGTGGAAACCAGACATTGCCGGAGGCAGGCCGCGGCGGCACTCTGACGTCTGGCTGAGGTTTGTCACCGCTGCGCTCCATTATGGAGCGGGGTGTGGACGCGGTGCTTGCCCTCGAACAATTGCCCGGATACTTTAGGTGCTCAAGGAAGGGAAGTGCAGATGTTCACTGGTATCATCGCAGACATTGGCGAAGTACTTCAGACGGAGCAGCGTGGTGACCTGCGGATCCAAGTCCTGACTGGATTCGACATTGAATCGATAGATATTGGGTCTTCAATAGCCTGTGATGGGGCCTGCTTGACCGTGGTTGCAACGGGTACAACCTTGGTTGGAACCGAGCCACGGGGCTGGTTTGACGTGGAACTCAGCGCTGAGACGTTATCCGCTACCCGCTTTGGCCTTCAACAATTGACGGAAGGAACGCAGTTGAATCTGGAGCGCGCCTTGAGGGTGGGCGATGAGCTTGGAGGCCACATCGTTTCGGGCCATGTGGATGGAGTGGCGGAGGTGGTTTCGGTCAAACCTGTGGGGGATAGTCTTGGAGTGAAGTTCAAGGTGCCCGAAAAAATTGCCATAATGATAGCGCCGAAGGGTTCGGTGGCGCTGAATGGCACCTCATTGACAGTGAACGAAGCAACGGATTGCATCTTCGGAGTCAACATCATTCCTCATACCCAGAAGGTCACTACGTGGTGCAATGTGGTTAAGGGCGACTTGGTCAACATTGAGATCGATATGCTGGCGCGTTATGTCGCGAGACTGCGAGGTGTAGAGCAAGGTTCGGATGGGCCAATTCAGTGACCGGATGATCCCGGTCCTATGTCGCGAGTTAGACGTTGGCCTAATGTCGTAGCGATTGACCAGTCCTGACTGTTTTGCGACGAACGGTTGCCTAAGGCACGTGGATCGGCTTGGGTGCGCCGCTTCTAGATCCCCGAAATCTGACCGAATGGATAATGTTTCCTGGACTGAATCCTGGGAATTCGATCTGACAGTAGCTGAACGACTCTGGCGATTGGCTCGCTGCCCCGGTAACTATCCCGCAAGACCGAGAGGTGGAGCAATGAACGACGGACAGGATACCTACTATCGGGATGCGGTCTCGTCGATTGACGAGATAATCGAAGCCGCTCGCAATGGGAGTATGTTCATCCTCGTAGACCATGAGCACCGGGAGAATGAGGGTGATCTCGTGATACCGGCGCAGATGTGCTCACCGGATACGATCAATTTCATGGCAACATACGGACGCGGTCTTATCTGCCTTTCTCTGCTAGGCGAACGAATCGACACACTTGGCCTGCCGCTGATGGCCTCGTACAATTCGAGCCGTCACGAGACAGCGTTCACTATTTCGATCGAGGCACGGGAGGGAGTGACCACGGGAATCTCGGCGCATGACCGAGCTCACACGGTCGCGGTTGCCATTGACCCTTCCAAGACTGGGGCCGACATTGCCACTCCAGGCCATGTCTTTCCATTGCGCGCCCGTGATGGCGGCGTTCTGGTTCGAGCCGGCCACACTGAAGCTGCGGTGGACATCGCCAGACTCGCGGGACTGAATCCATCGGCGGTGATCTGTGAAATAATGAATGATGACGGCTCGATGGCTCGGTTGCCGGATTTGGTGAGTTTTGCACAGAGGCATGGCCTCAAGATAGGCACGATTTCCGATCTCATCGCCTACCGGCGGCGTAATGACAATTTGGTGAGAGTCACGGAGGAAAAGCGCATTCGGTCAGAGTTCGGTGGCGAATGGCAGATGCGGATTTATACGGATGAGACGCACGGGTCGGAGCATATCGTATTGATCAAGGGAGAGCTGTCCGGGGACCAGCCCGTATTGGTCCGAATGCATACACTGGATCCGATGCTGGATGTTGTTGGTGTTGGAAACCCTGGCCGTAGCAGTGAATTTGGCTGCGCAATGAAGGAAATCGCGAAAGAGGGTAGGGGTGCGCTGGTCCTGCTTCGCGATACCCATATGAAACTGGTCATGGAAGACGCGGTTTCGCCACAGACATTGCGGCAATACGGGCTAGGTGCGCAGATTCTGAGCTCTCTTGGACTCTCGCGATTGATTCTGCTTTCAAATTCCCCGACTCCCAAAGTGGTTGGACTGGAGGGCTATGGACTATCGATTGAAGGCACGCGTCGGATTCCTCAGGAATGATGTGATGGCACAGGCTGAGAAACATATTGAAGTTCCACTTCCGGATTTCGACAGGCCAGTGAGGGTCCTTATCGTCGTGGCACCCTATTATCGGGATGTCGCCGACGAACTGGTTAGGGGCGCTTCGACCGTTCTGGACGAGGCGGGCGTGACATATGAGACCGTCAATGTCCCTGGTGCGCTCGAGGTTCCGCAGGCAATTGCGCTTGCGCATAGGCTCAGCGATTTCGATGGCTATGTGGCGCTGGGTTGCGTAATCCGGGGCGAAACCACCCACTACGAGACGGTCTGCAATGACAGTTCCCGCGCCTTGGCGCTGTTGGGGCTCCAGGGCTGTTGCGTTGGCAACGGAATTCTGACCGTCGAAGACATCGATCAGGCAGAGGTTCGGGCCAATGCCGCTGGCCAGGACAAGGGAGGTGACGCCGCGACGGCGGCCCTGCACCTGGTGGCACTCGCCAGAAAATGGGGGAAGCGAAATGCTGGAGTCGGATTCAGGCTCGGCGACGAGACCGACGGTGCATCCAGTGGAGCTGAAACCGGAAGATAATGTCGAAGGGGAAGCGAAAGAAGTCGGTCGCCCGGCTATACGCGTTGCAGGCACTCTTTCAGATGGAGGCGTGCGGACAGAGCGTCGATGCCGTATGCCAAGAGTTCGAGGAATTCAGGATCGACACTGACCTGAATGGCTTTGGCCTCGATGCTGCAGACGTGAAGCTGTTCCGCGCACTGACCCAGAGCGCCGTAAACCATCAGCCACAGATCGACCAGATGGCAAATCGAGCGCTGGCGAAGGAATGGCCAATTGACAGGATTGATCCGACGCTGAGGGCGCTGTTTCGGGCGGCAGGGGCGGAGTTGATTGCAATCGGGACGGCACCCCGAGTGGTGATTAGCGAATTCATAGATGTCGCCAAGGCGTTCTTTCCGGAAGGCAAGGAACCGAAGTTCGTTAACGCCGTCCTTGACCACATGGCACGGGAAGCGAATCCGGAAGCCTTTTGAGTTCGGGGACTCAAGACGAGACACCCGGTCCGGTGCCAGATTCGGCGGGTTTGCCCTGGCCGGAACGAAAGTCCGACAGACCTGTGCTCAATTCGTGGTGGAAGGCGATGAGCGGCGGGACCGCGAACGACCGTAGTGGGTTTGAATTCCCGAGGACCTGGATTTACAGGTGGGCGCCGGGTAACGGGGCCAAGACCCCGACAGAGCCAGCTCCCTCGGCATTGAGTAAGGCCACTGGAATTGGACCACATACGGGAAGAGCAGAACCCGCCGTTGCCCTTGGATAGATCACTCGGCTCAAGAGGGCAAGAGCCGCCGCGGTGGTCGGCGGTCGAGCCCACAAACATCGTTGGTGCAGCTTCGATATCTGAAAGTGAGGAAAGGAATGACCACTGATCAGCAAACTATGAACTGCGCCTTTCCAAGCGCCAGCCGCGTCGTCCTCGAAGACGAAGTGAACCAGGGTACCGCACTTGAATGTCAGAAGTGGGAAGGTCGTTGAATAACAGCATGATGTCGAGGCGATTGCATGCTTTTCGCTTTATTCGACTTCCTTAATCACGATCAGGATATTGACCCCGTAATTGGCCACGCGTTGGCATTCGAGTGTGCTTGCAGGCCGGAAGTAGCACGGCGCGAACTTGATACTTGGCACAATCTTGATGCCGTAGCGTAGCACATCGAGTGGGTCGCATGGCTTGAGTTACTTCTCAAGTTGGGTGCAGAGAGTTTCCCTAGTAGATGCAGTGTAGTTGGTAGAAAGCTCCTCCCACTCGTTCGGTTGGGTCTCCTACACGAAGCATGGGACAAGTGCCTTATCCAAGGCGAGCGTCTGGTCATAGTCGGAATCAGGTTCGCGTAGATGATATGCCCCTTATTGGACCAGCTGATCCATGAGGTGATCTTGCAGGACTTGTTCCCTGTGAAGTTTGTTCGGCGCGCTGTTATGCATCCACCACCTTCCTGAACCAAAGGAGTGCTGCCTCGCCTTCTTTCCTTGTGATTTCGTCGACTGTCCTGCTATGGCGGATACCGTTTCTGAGTTCTGCAAGCTGCCCAAAGCGGGCGAATAGCGCTTCCTTGTTGCAAAACCGCGCTTGGAATCGATCCCAGGTTGACTTTGCAGAAATGATGTCTTGGAGTTCACGAAGGTCGCAATACTCAAGCTTGCCATCAAGCTTTGTGTATCGGTCGGTGTCAAAGGCTGGGTTTTTCTTGGCCGCTCGTTGAATGCGATCCTCTATCTTGTCCTTCACATGTTGCGGCAACAAATCCGCATCTTGTCCAAGTGCATTGGCCACCGACTTTCGAAGGACAAGTTCCACACTTTCGATGTCGGCATCCAGCTCTCGGAGACGGGGAGACAAATCGAGACGTTCTTTGATCAGCAGACTTTCGATCGCTTCAAGAAGTGTCCGCTGCCGCTCGATGACAAAGTCGTCGAAATCCCTTGGCGAAAACGGATCGCGAAACAATATTTCGAACGCTTTCGGTGAGATAAAGTGGCTCTCCAGGATCTTTCGGACACGCTTTTCCCCGTTTTTCGCTATCAATTCTGGAAGGTATGCGTTGGGTAGCATACCACCAATCACCTTTCGGTTTGTATCACCGGTCAGCGGGGATCGATTTAGGATTGTATGTACCGCGTTGCCCGGCAGATTCCTTGCACCCCACGAGGCTGGGACGATGTGGTGGTCATCAAGGTCGTCATGTTGGGGGATGTTGCCGGTGATCCAGTCTCGCGCACCTTGGATAACAAAGAGGTTGAATATGCCGTTGTAAACGGATGTTCCGCGCTTGGTCTCTTTACGCAAGTCCAATCCCTTGAAGCGATTTTCAAATTCCTGGATGAATATTGGTTCAGATGCAACGCCATCAATCCAGTCGCGCAGTTCAAGGAAATCGCGTGCACTCGTGGATTCAACCGCTCCAGAGTACCTGTTCAAGAACACCGAAGCCCAATACCAATGCCTGATCTTGCGTTGAGCATCAAGTTTGGCTTCCGGTGGCGACGCCTTCACGTGTTCTTGAAGTGCCGCGAATACCGGAAGGATTGAGACATATGGTAGATAACGTGCGGAAATGGAGCCGAACTCTTGCGGGTGCCGAATCATCTTGATTGCGGATTCCAATGCCGAAACGGCAGCATTCCATAGTTTTTCAAAGTCTGAGATGTTCGGGACGAGAACCTCCTTCCGGCGGGTGCCGTCAGGATCGCGAACGGGTTTTTCCTGACCCGGAAGCAAGAAATAAAGGTACTTTGGCGAACAATAGGCTTGGCGCAAGATCGACATCACCTGGAGGATGTAGACGTTCATCTTTTCGCTTTCCGGGAAAGCGAGGCGTTCCGATGCATCGCGCCACATATGTTTGAGTTGAAGGCCCTTTGGCTTCAACAGCGCATTCACGAGATCGAAGACATCGAGGCGTACGCCACGGCTGTTTATCTGGGTGAAGATGTCACAAACCTTGTCGACTGCAAGGTCGCGGTCGAGCTCAATGTAGGAAATTTGATATTGCTCGACGATGCTGCGCAGGTGATCACCGAACGCCTTTGCATTCTGTGCATAGACACGTGACAGGTCAGCGGCATACTGATCTCCCTGGCTATCGGCATCCTGGGCGGCATCGGTCCAGAACTTCTCATATCCTTGAACCCAATTCGGCATTTCCCAACCACCTGTGCCGACAACTGACAGTGGGAACACGTGCGATCTGTACTGCATATCCTTGTCAGCGAGTAGCCTTTCGAAGCGCCGGGACAACCAGTCATAATGGAATGCCTGATCATATTCCTCGTTCATGAACTTCTCGACGTTCAGATAGTAGACTGCACGGTTCGTCCGGTTGGGCAACGGCACGTCCGGTGCCAGAAACGCGTAGTAAAGAGCGGTCAAACGCTGCTGACCATCAAGGACGATGTACTCTTCGCTGCCGTTACCGTCGAAGCCGTAGATTGGCTCGCAGGAAAGTGCTTCAAAGTTTTCCTGCTTTCCTTTCCAGAGCAACAGGCTACCGACATAGTAATCGAGGAAGATCGAGCGCATGAGTTCGCGGATATCCCAAGGCTTCCATTCAAATTCGCGCTGGAAGTCCGGGATGACATAACGGCCTTCGCGCAGCCTGCAGATCAGGGTGTTGAGGCTTATATGATCTGGTTTCTGTGCGTCCTTCATGCAGAAGCCTCTGCGATCTGTTTCGGATCGATTGTGAAACCTGCTCCCTGAAGGCGCTGTGCCAGCTTTGGTACGATTTCACGTATATGATCATTGAACTCAATGTAGACAATGCCTCCCGCATCGGATGGCATCTCTAGTGCGCCTTTCTTGAGGATCACCATCTTGTTGCGGCCCAATGCCGCCATGACCATTCCCATCTCTAGAATAACATTTTGGCGTGCGCGCGGCTGCTTTTCAGTTTCGCCGTCTACCTTCGAATAGCCGAAGTCATCTGGTGTTAGCAGGACAATCCCAAAAGCGGCTTCTCGATAGATATTCTGTTCCAGCGCTTCGATGATGGTCTTGCTCTCACCATCAGCATTTTGGAGAATGAATGGCTGCAACTTGAAACGCCTAAGCACCAACTCCAGTTGGTCGCGTGCGTCTCGATCATGACCATGCACGACAAAGATCTTTGCTTCCTCCGTAGCAGCAATGGCTGTAGCAGGTGCTTGATCTTCGAGTGCCGTAGACAGCGTTGTTCTAAAATGATCCCGGTTCTTACCTTGGAATTGCAGTGTCCCTTTGGCGGGCCACCAGTTCAGGACTTCACCGGTATTTCCTCTAAATGAGTGTTGATTGCCGTTGTCGTTTGCCAACCACTTGCCCTAGAAGCCACATGAATCCACTGCTGCCGTCAATTCCTCAATTTCACCATGAAACTTGTCCATGCCCGCAATGCCTCTTCCAATCCCTACTTCCACTCCTTCGAAGTGCAACAGCGGCTGGATTCCTGACTCCCAGACACCGGCGACTCTGGCCTTGGGACGACTGGAGTTCCTTCATATGGGAGGGTATCCGCGTTCTCCGGGCAGCGCAACGCCCCCGGTGGAGACGGACGCGGGTACGTAATCGGGTCTGCCCAGTTCTCAATTCCGCGCCGGTGACCGCACGGAGGTCCATCCCTTTCGGCAGGCACTTCCGCGCCAAACCGTCGTCCGATCATGGACCGGCCGCCGGGCGATTGCCAGATCCGGAAGACCGCTTTCCCCGTCGCGGGTATCTGGCATCTTTTTTCACGGGTCAAGTAGCGATGACTCTCGGGCATGGCAGTCTCCCGTGTTTCGTTACGGGGACTGTCGCTGCCTCCTAGTCGATAGGCACCATCCCGCGCTCG
This sequence comes from Paracoccaceae bacterium, assembly GCA_965203605.1. Taxonomy (GTDB): domain Bacteria; phylum Pseudomonadota; class Alphaproteobacteria; order Rhodobacterales; family Rhodobacteraceae; genus JAPOUP01. Next base: position 3,840,931 of record OZ241902.1, read on the forward strand.
GAAGCCCGGTCAACACCGCCTCTAGTGTTTCACTTCAGGGTGAAACGGGAATCCTAAAATGCGTGCTCGCTGCCATCAACGATCTCGCAGACTGTTTCGCGGATGGTTGCGCCTTTTCAACCAGTCGAACTCTCGCTTTCGATCGGTCGGCAGGGAGATTTCAATCGGTCGCTCCTTGACTTTCAATCGGTCGCCATTGTACTTTCAATCGGTCGGTCGGAAAAGATGCCCGGAAAATGTACCCGAGATTTGTCAAGACAAGAATACAGGAGGCACTCTCTGATACCCGCGTGGTTCTAATCTCGGGCCCTCGCCAGTCCGGCAAAACGACGCTTGCAACGGACATCGCATCCGACAGGATACCCTTTCTGACCCTGGACGACGCCACCATTCTAAGATCAGCGATTGATGATCCGGTCGGATTTATAAGAGCCCAAACCGTCGCGGGGCGGCGGCGCTGTCGCGAAAGTAAAACGGGAGGGTTGCCCCTCCGCCGCCGCTGGTGTCAACTCGGTGGTGGTCGGGGCAGTCGAGGCCCGTAGTACTTTGGCGTGCACGTCACCCGTATAAGAGCCTGGCCCGAACCGTGACCGGCGTCTGTCACTGATGGTGCGGGGGTCTCCCCGTGACCTCGTTCAAGAGATTGGGAATGCGCCGTGGTTCTTCCCCGAACCTGATGGAGCGAGATGGCCGGAGGAGGGAATGACATGCCACGCAAGCGGAAGGGAAAGGGAAGAGGCAGGGCCGGAGGGCTGGAGATCGTGACCCGGGACTGCGCCGGGATCGATATCGGCAAGGACACACACTATGTCGCGGTCGATGCGGACCGGTTCGCGGAGCCGGTGCGGTCGTTCGGGGCCTTCACGCCGGACCTTGAGGAGATGGCGGATTGGCTGTCGTCCTGCGGGGTCGGGAAGGTGGCGATGGAGTCGACCTCGGTGTACTGGATCCCGGTCTTCGAGGTCCTGGACCGGGCCGGCTTCGAGGTGATGCTGGTGCCGCCACGGATGACGAAGCAGATCTCGGGGCGCAAGAGCGACGTCCTGGACTGCCAGTGGATCCGGCAGCTCCTGTCGTACGGGCTCCTGCGGGGGGCCTTCCGTCCCGGCGATGACGTCTGCCCGCTGCGTTCGTACGTGCGTCAGGCGAAGCGGCTGACCGAGGACCGCTCGCGCTGTGTCCTGCACATGCAGAAGGCGCTGACGGAGATGAACGTGCGCCTCGACTCGGTGATCAGCGACATCACCGGCGCCACCGGCCTGAGGATCCTGCGGGCGATCGTCGACGGCGAGCGCAGCCCGGCGCGGCTGGCGGCGCTCCGCAACCGGCGGATAAGGGCGGGCGGGGAGAGGATCGCCGACGCGCTTCAGGGCACCTGGCGCGACGAGCACCTGTTCGCGCTGGAGCAGGCGCTGGAGCGCTTCGATTTCCTCACGCAGCAGATCGGGACCTGCGGGGCGCGGATCGCGGAGGCGATCGACGGCCTGACGCCGCAGGGGGGTGACGGAGGGTCGGATGGCGGTCCGGCGGATGCGGCCGGGGACGCCCCGGACCCCGTTCGCGCCGCACCGAAGGCCCGTCGGGGCGCCGCTGGCGGACGGAAAGCGGGGGACAGGGCGATGGCGCAGGCGCTGCGCGGGATGATGGGCGTCGACCTCACCGCCATCCCCACCATCGGGGTGGGCACGGCCCTCACCATCGCGGCGGAGGTCGGCCCGGACATGTCGGCCTTCCCCTCGGCGCAGCACTTCAGCTCCTGGCTGGGGCTGGCGCCGGGAACCCGGATCAGCGGCGGAAAGTCCCTGCCGGGGCGCCCGCCCAAGGTCGTCAACAGGGTCGCGCAGGCCCTGCGCATGGCCGCCATGTCCGCCCGCAGGAGCCAGACGTTCATCGGCGCCCGGCACCGCGCCCGCCTCGCCCGGAAGGACGCGCCGGTGGCGGTCACCGCGACCGCCCGCGAACTTGCCTGCCTCGTGTACACACTCGTCACGAACGGGGAGGAATACGTGGAGCGCGGGATGGATGCCTACGAGCGCCGCCGCGTCAACCGAACCGTCACGAACCTCGGCCGACGGGCCAGACAGCTCGGCTACCAGCTCGTCAGGATCCCCGAAAGCCCGGAATCCGGAAATACCCTGGAATCAGTGGGTTAGGGATGTTTTACTCAAGAGAGAGAGGGCTGGATCAAGCGGTCATCGATGAGATCCAACGAGCCCCTGACCTCCTGCTCGCGATCAAGAACGTGGTCGATGATGGCAGAACGTCGGGAAGGTTCCTCCTGACCGGCTCAGCCAATCTGATGACCGTACCCAAAGTAGCGGATTCTCTCGCTGGGCGCATGGAAGTCATCCGCCTTCTTCCCCTATCGCAGGCAGAGATTGAGAGCAGTAAAGCGCAGTTCATTGACCGAGCTTTCACCGGGGAAAGGCCAACGGTCGATCTGGTGATCATAGGCGACGAACTGATCGAACGCGTTCTCTCAGGCGGATATCCTGAGGCACTGGGACGAAAAAAATGGACTCGAAAGCAGGATTGGTACCACAGCTATCTGGAGGCAATCGTTCAGCGGGACATTCGAGATGTAGCCCAGATAGAGCAACTCGCCATCATGCCAAGACTACTATCGGTACTCGCTGGACACTCGGGGCGGTTGGTCAACTACTCGGGCATTGGCGCCGCTCTCAATCTCAATCATGTGACCACTCGGAAATATGTTGGAGTCTTCGAGAGCCTCTATCTTGTTCACACGCTACAGCCATGGTTCACCAATCGGCTAAAGCGGCTGACGAAATCGCCCAAGCTGCATTTCCTTGACGCAGGGTTGCTTGCCGCGATGCGGGACGCGCTGCCTGACGTTGTCGCGAAAGACAGGACGTCGTTCGGTCCGATTCTTGAGACCTTTGTGTACAGCGAACTTCGCAAAATAGCGTCCTGGAGCGAGCAGCGATGCTCGTTTTCGCACTTCCGTGACAAGGACGGGAACGAGGTCGATGTCGTGCTGGAGAATCGACGTGGCGAAGTGGTCGGGATAGAAGTGAAGTCGTCTGCGACCGTTTCCGCGGGTGATTTCTCCGGCATGCGAAAGCTGGCCGAAGCGTGTGGTGAAAAGTTTGTTCAAGGCATTGTGCTATACGACCACGACCGGGTGGTTCCGTTTGGCGAGAACATGTTCGCAGCCCCGCTGTCGTGTCTGTGGAGCGGGTGAAAGAGGAAAGGACCATTGCCCTTGCGCTGTCGGGGGTGGGTCTCGCGCCATCGCTTTCCACCTTCGATGTCCGAGTGCACTCAATAGCCGTGGCCTCCCAAGATACATCAAGACAGTTTCATCTGTCTCCGGAGGCAGTGTCATGGCCGCCGCCTACTGCCTCGACCCTGATGACTTCAAAGCCTTCGAAAGGCGGATGATCGCCTTCCTGAAGAGCGGTTTGTTCAAGCCAACGGCAAAAACCGCGACCTCCACCTCCATAACCGGATTGCTATGGGAGATCTCAAAAATCCTGATTTTCAGCCCATACGTCCGGTGGGCTAACACAATGGGTCTCAAAGCTGTCGGTTGCCTGCTTCATCCAATTGGAATTGATGTGTGGGGAGGGTACCGGTTTCGCTTTCCTCTGCGTCGGCAATGGTGTGCCCGGAAAGAAAGGGGACGGGGCAAAGGGTTATGACAGGCACTCCCTGCGCCCGGTCGGAAGCGCCTATCCTCTGCGGGGGCGGTCGGCCGATCATTGCAGCGACTTGAATTACAATCGATCTCCGTTCATTGCTCACGGTATGGTGGTCGATGCGAATGAAACGGCATTGAAGCCCGGCCAGCTCCTGGCCAGGGGCGTGTGCCGACATTTACTTAGCCACGACTTCGTCAGCGTAGAGGAGCTCACGCCGACCACTGGACTGCGAGTCGACGTCATGGCCTTGGGTCCAAAGTATGAAATCTGGATCGTTGAATGCAAGTCATCACGTTCTGACTTTGAAACGGACGGAAAGTGGCAAGGATATCTCGAGTGGTGCGACCGATATTTCTGGGCGGTTGACGATCGGTTTCCGTTGGATCTGTTGCCTGATGACACGGGCCTGATGGTCGCCGATTCATACGATGCCGAACTCGTTCGAATGGGTCCAGAAAACAGACTCTCTGCTGCGCGACGCAAGATGTTGATGGCCAGGTTTGCACGACATGCAGCCTTGCGTTGGCATGGTGTGCGTGACCCTGGCTTGCCGGGTCGCCTGGTTCTGGGGAGTATGACGAGTTGAGGAGTGGCGGTCCCGATTGGAAGTTGTGGAACTGAGTATGATCCAGCTGGTGTTGGGCGACCCCCGAAACGGTTTCCAGACAAAGCCAACGGAAAATCCTGCCGAGAATATATCGATTGATGGATCATCTGATACCAAACCAAATTAATAATGTGCCCAGAACAAGGATTGAACATCATGCTGTGTGACACGGCAATATTCTGCGTGTGACCGGTGCCGCCGTCCTGTATTCCGTGTCTGGGAAACAGGCGGAAGGAGAACGGCATGCCAGCGAAAGTCATGGTCCAGCGCACCGACCACACACCCGGTCAGTTACGCGAACTGGCCCGGAAACACAGGTTCCGCGACCGCCGCCACCGGATGCGCGCGGTCGCCCCGGTCATGGAGGACGGTCTGTCCAGGACCGCGGTGGCCTCCGGCGCCGGCGCCCGGACGCTCCGCGACTGGATCGTCCGTTACAACGCCGACGGTCTGGACGGTCTGCGGGACGCCGCCCGGCCGGGGGCTCCGCCGAAGCTGGAAAGCGGGCAGGCCGGGGAGGTCGCGTCGTGGCTGGATGGGGGGCCGGACCCCGCCGCCCGGGAGGGATTCCGCAGGGATTCCGTCCGGTTGGCGCGGGAGGCGGTGCCCGACGGCGTGGCCCCGGAGGACGTGCCCGTATACCTGCAGTACGAGGCGCGGGTGGGGCGGAAGGGCATGCTGCCGGGGGTCTGGGCGCGGAAAGGGACGCGCCCGCGCGTCGTGCGGGACCACCGGTACGGACACCTGTACCTGTTCCCCCCCGCCTGCCCCGCGACGGGCGATGCGGTCGGGCATGTGTGCGGCAGGGCCAACACCGGGGAGACGGACCGGCACCTCCGGGAGGTCGGGGAGCGGGTCCCCGCCGGAAAGCGCGCCCTGGTGGTCCCCGGCGGGGCGGGCTGGCACCGGGCGGGGGACCTGGGGATACCGGACAACGTCTCCCTGCTCCGGCTGCCGCCCACGGCCCGGAACTGAACCCGGGCGGGACGGTGTTCCCCCTCCTGAAGCACCGGCATTTCGCCAACCGGGTGTTCGAAAGCGCGGAACACGTCCGGGAGGTGGTCGAGCACGTCTGGGACGCCTTCATCCGCCGGAAGGGGGAGGTCACGCGGATCACCACGAGGGATTGGGCGGTGCCGTGAGATCAGGGGCGCCTGTCGGCAATGATTTATTTGGTTTGGTATGAGTTGGCCGGCGGGTCTAGAACCCAATCGGGGAGATCTGACCGTCGGTGCCGATCCCATCAGTCGACCTGCGGCTAGACTGCCAATGTCAGAGGGGCCTTGGCGTTTCATGCTATAGGTGTTGCGCACGAATGCTCACATTGAAAATCCCTTCTCAAGTCCAAATTGCGGACTCTGGAGATAGCAAAGTGGCGACCTAGCTGCTCGGATTCAATGAACGGGCGCGTCTCGCGGCGGCGATGATTTCCTGGGCAATTTCGTCTGCCTCGTCCGGATCGAAGTCCATTGGGAGTTCGAATCCGCCACCTTCCACATAAATGCGAACCGTGCCTACAGTGGTCGGACCGATCTGCAGGTTAGCCACAATGTCGCTTTGGTTGTTGATCCCCATGTCAATCTTGGATTAGCCGGCACCTGCATCTATCGCGTTGCGTCATTCTGGGCAAGCGGGGACACAACCAGGGGTTCTGCAGATGGCATACGCTTGCATTTGGCGGACGAAAGGCGTATGTTGCCTGATAGTGCCGCCTTAGCTCAGTTGGTTAGAGCGCTGGATTGTGGATCCAGAGGTCCCCCGTTCAAGCCGGGGAGGCGGTACCATACAATTCTGGGACAGATTTCGCGGACCAGTCGTAGAACAGGTTACAAGTAAGTTGTTTTGGTCCGCATCGTTGCATCTCAGTCACGATTTGCTGCGGTATCCACAAGCGTCCTGCCGCCGTCGGCGTATCGCGGAAGCCCATCGGTGACATGAATCCAGGGCAGGGCCTCACTGAGAAAGTAATGCACCTCTGGAGTGAATTCATCCGGTGAGTTGAGACTCGCCGCGAGGCCGTGGATTTCATTCGGCAGAGCCTCTTGCACAATTACTGCGGTTCGGGCAGCCGCGGCAAGCCTTTCGGTTCCGCCAGGGTCGCGGCACCGGATCCGACGGGTGCCCGGGGCGTCTGCACGGGCCAGGGTGTGGCGGAATGCCGCAGTTGGTGGCCCGACGGGCGCCGTCCGCGCATGGCTGGCCGCGCCGTCCCCTCCGGGGCGGCGTCCGTGGCGGACGGATCTGCCGGAACGGACGGTGTCAGATGGTGAGCCGCATCAGCTGTTCCACCGTCAGGGCCAGCACGCCGAAGAACAGGTGGCAGGCCACCTTGGCGTGCCCACGGACGCGGACGTGCCGGGCACCGTAGGAGTCCTTCAGGGCCGAGTTCACCCGCTCGACGCTGGAGCGCTGCCGGTAACGGACGCGGTCGTGGCGTATGTGGCCCGCTTTCCGCTGCGCCAGCGCCTCTTTCCTGAGGCGCTCCTTCAGCGCCGCGTCGCGTCGCGGGTTGGTGTCGGTGATCGCCACGCGCCCCGTCAGGTAGGCGTGGAACCCGATCTCCAGCGAGTCGTAGGCCGCGTCCATGAGCTCGTAACAGTGGTCCACCCGCAGCGCCGTCATCCTCGAAAGAGGGATCGCGGCCTGGCTGTCGTGCAGCGACGCCGAGGTCAGGATGCAGCTGACGGGGACGTCCCCATCGGCCGCGTCGATATGCAGTTTGTACCCCCTCCAGCTCTCTTTGTACCCCTTGGCGTTGCGTTTCGTCCCGGTGTCGCAGGCTTTCGGCAACTCGGCGGCCATCTCCGCGGCGGTCATCCCGTCCCGCAGCTGCCGCTCCAGCCGGGTCGGCTCCCTCGGCACCTCCTCCCCCTTTTTCGGGCGTCCGCGCTTTCGCTTCGGCCGCTCCTGCGGCTTCGGCTTCGGCGCCGGCCTCTCCCGCCCGACGATCGCCGTGGAGTCCCTGGAGATGTGGCCCACGACCGAGCCGGCATACGCGGAGCGGACCAGCGCCTCGTGCATCCGCTCCGGCAGACGGGTCTCCGCGAACCAGGCGAAGGCGCGGGAGAACGTCGATTCACTGGGAACCTCCGACACGCGGGACCAGCCGCACAGGCGCCGCAGCGTCGGGTCGTACAGCAGCCGGTCGACCAGCACCACCGTGGTCGGCATGTCCCACACCGCCTTCGCGACGAAGGCCCGCGCCAGCGCCCTGCGGTCGGCGGGCGGGTTGCCGACGCCCCGGTGGCTGTAGTGGACGTGCCTTTCCACCTCCACCAGGTCCAGGACGGCGATGAACCTGCCGTGCCTCACGCCCAGCGGGCCGACCTCCCCGGCGAGGGACGGGAAAAGTTCCCCTTGAAACCGCTGCCAGGCATCTGATATGGATGATCGCAGGGACATGGAGCCGTCTCCCCGTATGTTGTGGCTGTAACACCCGCTCCATACCAGAGGGACGGCTCCATATCCAGGCCCCCGATCAGAAAAAAGCGCCCGTTTCCGAAAAAAAACCGCCTGATCGGGGAGTTCTGCAAGAGGCTCGGCAGCCTTTCGGAGCGATAACCCATCTGACTCCCGCAATCAGCGCAGAAGTATCGCTCCACATGGCTGCTGCTCCTGTGACTCTTCGGCGGATTTCCTTCCCAGCTCCAAGCGGAAATCTGGACGCCAAACCAGCCGACTACAGGCGCTGAGCAGGCGCGGCGGCAACTCTCGCAGTGGCAGTATCCCCGCCAGAGAATTGCAGATCGGTCAAAGCTATAGCGCACCGCACCACATAGGCATTTTCCGGAAATCCTGGACATCGGGCTTCTCCCCTTCATATGCCACTCGCGAAAGCTGCGCAAAAGCTGCTATGAGCTTACCGAATGCCAATTTGCATGGAAATAGGGCTATGGCGGAACACTCCGGGCGCATTACGTTATGGGGAATTGAGGTCTTTGTGGCAATCGCCGAGGAAGCTTCCATCAGTGCCGCAGCCCGGCGGCTGGGCGCGAGCCCATCCGCAGTCAGCCAGCAGCTAACCAATCTGGAACAAGCGCTTGGTACGGCACTCCTGAACAGAAATGAGCGGCCAATGAGCCTGACAACCTCAGGCGTTCTGTTCCAGCGCCGGGCCCAAACAATTCTTAATGAAGCGGCCCGAGCCCGCGCCGAACTGGCCCAGCAGGATTCCTCGGTGCTGATGCGGCTTCGGCTTGGCATGATCGAGGATTTCGACGGAGACGTAACACCCCAACTCTTACGTGATTTAGCGGAAGAGCTTGGAAACTGTCAGTTTCTTTTGGAAACCGGTCCCAGCCATCGTCTAATCGACAAACTCGACTCCCGTGCATTGGACGTGGTTGTTGCTGCGGATATGGGAACTGGGGCTGATTGGATGGAAGTTCATCCGATCCTCGAAGAGCCATTCTTGGCGGCGGTGCCCAAAGGCGCAATACCAACCGGCGCAGACGTCCTTGAATCGCTGCGAAAGCTGCCTTTGATTCTCTATTCGGAGCGTCATCACATGGGACGCCTCATTTCGGCACATCTCGTACGGCAGAATCTCAAGTTGAGCTATAGGTTCGAGCTTGATAGCTATCATGCAATCATGGCCCTTGTCGCTGCAGGCGCTGGGTGGACGATTCTCACGCCCATGGGATTTATGCATGCACATCGTTTCCGCGATCAGGCCTGTGCGCTTCCGCTACCGGTCGCGCCACTGACACGCACAGTCTCGCTAACGACCCGCAAGGGCGTTCTACAACGTATTCCAGCCAACATGGCCCAAAGGCTCCGGAATCTGGTCAGCGGATTTGTCGTCAATCCCTGCCTGGAGCGCATGCCTTGGCTTGCCGGTCAACTGAAGGTGCTTGAATAGCCAGAGTCGCTTCGAGGCCTCACTGGACGAGCCGTGAACTTTGGAACGGAACGTCATCGTATTCGGAACCGATGTGGCGTTACTGCCAAGGCAACCAAGGCTCAGCCTATCGAACATATGCCTTCGCGGAACGTTTCACCGAAAATCAGGAGGGCGGACTGGGTATGGAACTCCCGTTTGGCCAGCATCAATCTGGTCCAGCCGTGGGATGGGGTTGTCACGTAGGGCATAATTTTTCCACCGGTACGAGTATAATTTTTCCATCGAGCTTCTTGCAGAACTCCCCGATCAAGCGATTTTTTTCGGAAACGGGCGCTGTTTTCTGATGGATGGCCTGGATATGGAGCCGTCCCTCTGGTATGGGGCGGGTGTTGCATCCACAACATACGGGGAGACGGCTCCATGTCCCTACGTTCTTCCATATCAGATGTCTGGCAGCGGTTCCAGGGGGAACTTCTGCCCTCCCTCGCCGCGGAGGTCGGCCCGCTGGGCGTGAGGAACGGCAGATTCATCGCCGTGCTGGACATGGTGGAGGGCGGGAGGCACGTCCACTACAGCCACCGGGGCGTCGGCAACCCGCCCGCGGACCGCAGGGCGCTGGCGCGGGCCTTCGTCGCCAAGGCGGTCTGGGACATGCCGACCACGGTGGTGCCGGTCGACCGGCTGCTGTACGACCCGACGCTGCGCCGGCCGGTCGGCTGGTCCCGCGTGTCGGAGGTGCCCGGTGAACCGGCCTTCTCCCGGGCCTTCGCCTGGTTCGCGGAGACCCGTCTGCCGGAGCGGATGCACGGGGTGCCGGGCCGCTCCGACTGTTCCGGCTCGGTCGTCGGGCACATATCGCGGGACTCCACGGCGGTCGTCGGGCGGGAGAGGCCGGCGCCGAAGCCGAAGCCGGAGGGGAGGCCGAAGCGAAAGCGCGGACGCCCGAAAAAGGGGGAGGAGGTGCCGAAGGAGCCGACCCGGCTGGAGCGGCGGACGCGGGACGGGATGACGGCGGAGGGGATGGCCGACGGGCTGCCGAAGGCCTGCGACACCGGGACGAAGCGCAACGCCAAGGGATACAAAGAGAGCTGGAGGGGGTACAGACCGCATATCGACGCCGCCGACGGTGCCGTCCCCATCAGCTGCATCCTGACCTCCGCGTCGCCGCGCGACAGCCAGGCCGCCATCCCGCTGCCGGGGATGACGGCGCTGCGGGTGGACCACTGCCACGAGCTCATGGACGCGGCCTGTGATTCCCCGGGGATCGGGTTCCACGCCTACCTGACCGGACGCGTGGCGATCACCGACACCAACCCCCGCCGCGACGCGGCCCTGAGGGAGCGCCTCGGGAAAGAGGCTCTGGCGCAGCGGAAAGCGGGCCACATCCGCCATGACCGCGTCCGCTACCGGCAGCGATCCAGCGGCGGGCGGGTGAACTCCGCCCCAGGGACTCCCACGGCGCCCGGCACGTCCGCGTCCGGGGGCACGCCAGGGTGGCCTGCCACCTGTTCTTTGGCGTGCTGGCCCTGACCGGCGGGCAGCTGATGCGGCTCACCATCTGACACCACCGGTTCCGGCAGATCCGCCCGCCGCGGAGGGGACGGCGCGGACAGCCATGCGCGGACGGCGCCCGATGGGCCACCAACTGCGGCATTCCGCCACACTTCGGCCTATGGGAACGCCCCGGGCACCCGCCGGATCCGGTGTCACGACCCTGGCGGAACCGAAAGGCTGGCCGCGGCCGCCCGAACCGCGATAATTGTGCAAGAGGCTCGCTCTTCTGTGTAATTCCAAGATCGCTCGCCAGTTTCGTCGATGCCGTTCCCTTGATGAGGCCAGTAACGGCGATGTAGACCGCTGTCAGCCACGTCAGATAGGACAGGTTGCTTTCCTGCATGACGGAGCCAACGCGGACCGAAAACCGCTTACGACAGTCTTTGCAGCAGTAAGGCATCCGTTGTGTGGGGGTGGCGGCTATTCGCAGACTGTCGCAGTGAGGGCAGCGCGGGGTATCCCCCCAACGCCATTCCGCAAACTGTCGCCGTGCTGCCTCGTTGTCGGGATAACGACGGATAAACTGGTGGAGGCTGATTTTCTCACGCTTGGCCATATCCTTAACCCCTTGCTACAAGTAGAGTATAGTGCTTTTGGCTGAAAATGTCAAGAGTTTTGGGCAACACGGTATATAGTCCCCATTGGATGCATTCCAGAATCTGCCGGATTTCGACAAAGGTGAATCCAGCGAGGTCCAGAAACTGATATTCGCTTTCTGCGCACATTTCGGTATTGACGAACATGGACAGACTGAACATCTGATGGCCTTGGCCGCCCCCTGCCAGGGCTGGCCCCAGCACCTGCATTTCGCCCTGCAGGCCATGGGCCGGGAAGCACTGCGCACCGATGGTGACCTCTCCGCCGTCGACTGGCCGGAAATCATGCGGGAGGCGGCGCAGGCCCGGTGGGAATACTACCAGATGCAGCAGGCTGGCACTCTGGAAAAGGCTCCAGTGCTGACAGCCAATGTGATGGCGCGGATATCGGACGGGATACGGCATCACCATCTGAAGGCCCTCATTGATGCCCATATCCATGGCCGGCTTGGTGAACATCTTCCGGACTCCTTGGACAGGGAAGGTTTCCTCCAGCGTCTGGTCCATCGCGGCGCCCTGCACAGAAGAAAGGACGGCGCCTACCACAGCCCAATCCCGTCATTCCGCGCTTTCCTGATCCAGGCCGGTGGACTGCAGCCCGATATCCATAGGTAGTCTGTCCCTGAACGGAAAAGCGGCGATGACGGACCGTCCCCGCAACATTGACGACGGCAGGGAGATCGTCAAATGACAAAGATCGTGGAAACTGTATTTAAACTGAACCAAGGTCGGATGTCGGGTACGGATTGACATTTCGATTACCCATAACCTTAATATCGAACATGTCCCTGACCGAGGCCGATATCCGCAGCGCGGCCCAGGCCACGTTGAGGCAATGGCCGGCGGCCCGGGCCGTGGTGCTGTTCGGCTCCCGCGCCCGTGGCGAGCACCGACCCGACAGCGATTGGGATATCGCTATCATCACCGAGCATGATGATGAAACCCCTTGCGATCCGCCTTTTTACAGACTTCCGTCCAGAGAGATTGACCTGACATTCATCAATGCCAGAAATATCGAACGGAACTGTAACAGGTTGGGAATGGTGGATTGTGAAATCGCCTGTGATGGTCTTTTACTGGCCGGAATCTGGCATAGACCCATAAAATCAGGAAAACCCATTATGGATAGGGAGATGTATGAAACGGAAGTAAAAAATGCTTTGGTCAGTATCGAAAACGCATTCAGGACAATGCATGGACCTTGGGTGATGGATTGTAACTCACTTATGGATATCCTCGCAGGTTCTGTAGATATTCAGCCAATGCCGACGAACATACAGTGAAATCACTGTTGTTACGACATGGCCATCGTCCACAATCCATCCATGATCTGAACGCGTTGGCCCGAAAAACCGGACAGACGGATATCGCTCTGGCCCGTACCATCCATAGTCTGAATGGACAGACGGATAGACAGAACAAAGGCCATTACAGTAATGCGGAAGCGACTTCAGCAAATGATGTGGTTCATTCGATCACACGTTTAAGTCGTACCATTGGCATTCTTTTACAGGAATTACCTTATTGGAAAACAGTAAGAACTGAAATGCAGGATTTCCATCATACATTGATGCGTCTGTTTGAAGCAAGGTCGGGACAGATGCCGCAGGATGGAACTCCGAATGAACGGCAAATCATTGCGACCCTGCGTGACAGTCGGGAGCCATTACTGGCGGAAGGACGGACCCTGCTGGTAGCCTGGAAACATGCACATGAAAACCCACAGCCAGAGCAGGACAATGGAAGTCCATCTTTTTAGACAGCATTGTCACAATGTTCACGGGAACATGATATTCAATGTGTGAACGTGACTTGCAGAATGGAATCCATGTTCCATATGGTCGAACCCGACCTTGCCTCAAAGGAGCATCGATATGGTCACGGCGGCAACATACTACCAAAAAAGCTGGAATACGGAAAAACGCAATCCCATAACGGGTACCGAAGGCAATGACAATGGTCCCAACGGCCTTGTCGGTGGCCGGGGCGACGATATCATCCGTGGTCTAGACGGCAACGACCTTCTCTGGGGAAGGGACGGTTCCGACGAGCTGATCGGCGGCAAGGGCAACGACTTCCTGGAAGGCGCGAGAGGCATCGACGGCCATCTGGCCTACGATATCTACACGTTCAGGCCCGGTGATGGCTTCGATTACATCAACATCCTGCAGCTCCACAAGGAAAAAGCCGGGGACCTGATCCATCTCAAGGCGGCCAACGGCGCCGATCCAAACGTGGATTTCCGTGAATACGACGGCGATGCCGTTATCATGTACGGGGATGGCGGTGGAAACAGCACCTATTATTTCCGTGGCGATGAAGGACCCCGCAACCCCGCCGGGGACGGTGGCGGTACCATCCGCATCGGCAACATGACGCTGGACCAGCTCAAGGCATCCAACCTGCGCCTGCATCTCACCGGCGACGAACGCGACAACCTCCTCAAGGGCGCCTGGGGCGATGATATCCTCGAAGGCGGCGAAGGCAATGACCGTCTGAAAGGAAAGACCGGCGAGGACAGGTTATTCGGTGACGATGGTAACGATTTCCTGCATGGTGGCCGCGGTGACGATTTCCTGCATGGTGGTGCCGGTAACGACATATTGCGCGGCGGGCGAGGCGACGACATCCTCTATGGCGGCGGCGGCGACGACACGCTCAACGGCGGTCTGGGCGATGACACGCTCACCGGCGGACAGGGAAGTGACCGCTTCCATTTCATCCAGGCAGACGAGGCCAGTGTGAACACGATCACCGATTTCGAGGATGGTGTGGACGGACTTGTCATCCGCGGACAGGCTTTCGATGATCTGGCCATCACTCAGGAAGGGAAAGATGCAGTCATCCGTTACGACAACTCCGTGATCACGCTGGAGGACATTCAGGCCTCACTGCTGACCGAGGCCGATTTCGATTTCATCGCCTGAAATCACGAAAGCCGCGGATGTCAACGCATCCGCGGCTTCAACCCCTCTTTCCAGCCTGTTCCCGAATCAGTCATCAAAACAGGCTCACCATCCTTGTGCGCCGACATCTTGAGCCGTTCGATCATTCCGTCCCAGCATCTCGCGCAGGCTGGCGATTGGTCCTTGAATTCCGCTATGCGTTCCCTGTCGTCATCGTGCTTTATGCGTACGTCAAATCCGTTCTTCGGCCGCGCAATGTTCACCTGAAAATCTTTCACTATTTGCGTGAACGAACGCCATCTCTTCCGGCGTCACCTATCCCGGTACAATGGATGCTGCTGTCACGTCGGGCATAATTTTTCCACCGGTACGGGCATAATTTTTCCAACTTGGAATTTTTCAAGCCATTGAATTCATGCAATAAAAAATTTGCCATGATTTTTCATGGATTCGCCTCGGTACGAGCATAATTTTTCCACCGAAAGTTGCGTCTTTCTGGCTTCGGACCGCCGAATCCGGCTGTTCGCCATGAGAATCGAGGCGGAAACCCCGGTTTGCGGGCGAATCACCTGTGAAAGCGACCCTGAACGGGACGCCTGACGAATCGGCTGCGCCCGGAAATCCCCCTGACGGCCGCGCGTTCCTGACCCTGTCGTTCCATCCCGCCCTGAACTCCGCATCTGGCCACATCGCGGCCCGGACCTTGATCCGATGATGGTGGCCACTCCTTTGCCCGCGTCCGCGCATCCTCATTAACCGTCATTCGTTCCATGGTCATGTTCGTGAGCGGATGGGGTGGAAACGAACCGGATCGGGCGAGGGTCGAACAGTATCGGGCGCTCCATAACGGCGGCGACGGCAGGGCCGTCAATCCACCCTGCCACATCCGGCCCGGAACCAACATGTTTCCGGAAAGACAGGCACGGGGATCCCGGACCGGCCTGTATCCCCGGAAACCTGATGTCAGTCCTTTTCGGCCACGAACGCGCCGGCGTAGGAATGGATGGTGTCGCGCACCACGCCGCCGACCCAGCCGGAGGCGTCGCCCCGGTCGTCGGCATAGAACTGCGTCGTGACGCTGCGCCCGTCGGTGCAGGCGGCCGCACCGCAGGCCAGGCTGTAGCTTAAATCGCCCCAGCCATCCCTGCTGGCGTTGGTCCAGCCGGAACCCCGCTCATGGGCCTCGAACCCGTCGATGGCGACATCCATCACCGGGCTGGCGCCGGGCCTGTAGGTCAGTTCCGTGTCGGCCCGGAGCGCCCGGCCCAGGCTGTCGGTCCGCAGGTCCACGCCCAGGAACGAGTCCTCGCCGGACCAGGAGGCGGACCCCGTGAGCGCCACATCGGTGGACGGGGTGCCATGGACCCAGCCGGCGCCGGTGATGCGGTCGGTGACGTTCAGGTAATTGTCCTCCCAACGTCGGGAACCGCTCATTCCATCCACGTTGAACGTATGGTCGAGCCAGACGCCCCACTCATCGATGGATTCGGAAATGCCTTCGCGGGACAGTCCATAGCGGTCACTGTCACGTCCGTTCCAGACCGCGTCCGGGATGTCGTGGGCCCCATATTTCTGACATTTGGCACCCATATTCCTGCCATTGGCGTTTTCCCAACCCGTTGATTCCACGCAATGAAAAAATATGGGCCGGTTGACTGGCCCTACACCGGGACCCGCCCCGGGTTTTCCACGGAAAACCGCTTTTTCCACAGCTTTCTGACCGGATCCGTCTGTCCGGCAGTGAAATCCGGGCGGAAGGCCCCGGTTTCCGGCGATGCACCCGCCCGTTCCGGTTCCGGCAAGGATGCCTGACGAATCGGTTCCGTCCCCGACAGCCCCTTGACGTCGACGCCTATCCTTTCCAGACTGGCAGCATGATCTCCGTTCTGCCGTTCCATCCAAGGATTCACCGAACATGAAAGCGCTGAAACGTCTAGCGGTCGCCGCCTTGCCGCCTTGGCCCTTGGGTTTGCCGCGGCCTGTGTGAAAGACGAACCAGGACCTGAACCCAGACCCGAGGGTCTGGTACCCGGGTGTAGCCCAATATTCCTGACTCCGGCGTTTTCCGGTCCATTGTGGTGGGACGCACGCGCCGTGCAGGGGCCGGATGAACCGGCCGGCGGCGCGCATCCAGAGGCATTGGGCAGGGAGTGCGGCCATGAAGCGGGACAGGGGCAGGACGGCGCATCGGCATCCGGACGCGGTGGCGTATCCGGGGGTCCTGCGGAAGGCGGGGCGGCGGTCCATCCGCCGGTGGTCCGGGAACGCGACGGCGGGTTCACCTGATACTGGCTGGAGGGCGGCGAGGTGCGCAGCCGGGAGGTCGCCGGGGACGGGACGCTGCCCTCCGCCGTCCCTGCGGAGCTCGGGTTGCGGCCTGCGAAGCTGGCGGCGGACCGCGCTTCGGGCACCCCCGACCTATCAATCCATCACACTTGACTCCGTGTCTCCGTCCCCCTTCTTTCCGCCGCCACCCCATTCCTCCATGGGCTCCATATCCAGGCCAGCCATCAGAAAAAAGCGCCCGTTCCCAAAAAAAATCGCTTGACCGGGGAGTTCTGCAAGAGGCTCAAATGGAAAAAATATGGTTGTCGCGACATCAATGTCAATGAAAACAACGCCAACCGCTGAACTTATTTGTGAAAAACGACATCTGCCAAGGTCAAAATCTTGCCGTTTTTACCCCCTTTCGTGCGTAATGGGCCAAGTTCGGTCGAAAATGTAAATTGACGCAACACCAACAGAGTCAGGTCGGATCAATGCTCGGGGATTGTCAGTCAATTCGCGCCATCGCCCGACACTTCAACGTCGGCGTCGCCATGATCGACCGCATCAAGCGCAAAACTCAGCTCTAATGAAAACCTGGCTGTTATTGACCCACTTCGTGCGTACAGTGCCGGGTTGCCGGGCAACAGACTGCGCCGCACGGCACAACCCCATGGGCATGAAGCGCTCTCGCCGCTGCTGGGGTCCCGACAGGCCTCCCATCATTATGACCGGGATTGCCGACCGTACGACTCATGATCTTTCCCGACCGAAGAGCGGAATATCCATGGCGCGGGCGACATCGTTCATCCGCCGACCGTAGCTCGCGAATTCCGCCTCTTGGCCGTTTTCGGCCAGGTAGGCGCACGACGCCAGATGCAGGGCGTCGAGGGTCCGCAACGGACCGGGGCCGGGAAACGCCTCCAGCGCCCGCGCCAGAACCCGCGGAGCGAGTTCCAGCAGCGCGACCCGCCC
This sequence comes from Paracoccaceae bacterium, assembly GCA_965203605.1. Lineage (GTDB taxonomy): Bacteria > Pseudomonadota > Alphaproteobacteria > Rhodobacterales > Rhodobacteraceae > JAPOUP01. The sequence continues at coordinate 3,858,342 of OZ241902.1, forward strand.
GAGCAGCCCGCGGGCCGCCTCGCCGTGCGACCCGGCAAGCCCGCGCCGGTGCGGCGGGATCCATATCTCGTATTCCAGCAACCGGCTGGAGACCAGGGTCTCGTCCCACAGCGAGACCGGCGGCTGTCGATCCTCGGCGAGGAGATGCGCAAGCGCAACCGACGTGTCGAGATAGATCACCGGTCGCGCCGACTCTCGTCCAGCTCCGCCAGCACCTCGTCCAGCGCGGCGACCGGCGGCGGCGTCGGCGGCGCACCCGAGCCGGACAGCGCGGGCGCCGCGAGAACGCCGGAGCGCACTGCGTCGGCCAGGAAGGCGTCGGCGAGGACCGGGCTCCGGGTCTCCCTGAGCGGTCCGAGTTCCGCCACCACCCTGTCCCGATCCGTCACCAGGACCGTCTCGCCGGATGCGGCGAGACGCACATACTCGCTCAACCGGCTGTTCAGCGCCATGATCCCGATCGACCTCATGCACTCAAGGTAGCGACCGATCGCTACCCCGTCAACAGCGCTTTCCCGCCGGGCGCGCCCTGCCCATCGTCGTCCAGCGGCTCGCGCTGGAGCTTGCCTCGGCCGCCGAGGACCCGAAATTCGCCGATGTGGCCGCGCGGGTTGCCACGGTTGTTGACGATTCCGCCACCGCCGCCGAGGACACCCTCCGGCTGGCCATCTTGCGGGATGGAGCGGACCTCGCGCCTCCCCCGCCGCACCAGTGGCTGGCGCCACTGGTCGAAGCGCGGGAGACCTTCCTGTCGGAGATCCTGAAGCTCCAGGCCGACCTCCGGCCCCTTGTGGGTCCGGACCGGGAACGGGACCGCGGCGCGTGGCGGTCCCCCTCGCCCTTCGACTGATCCGGAGAGCCATCGGGCGGCCGGAAGTCCACCGGACATCCCACCCCCTATGGAATCTCCAGAGGGCACCCCGGCGGCCGGACCGATTTCCTTCAGCGCGGCGATCTGGCATCTCTCCCTATGAGTCAGGTGGCGGTAACCCCCGGGCATGGCAGTCTCCCTCTTCTCAACAAGGGGACTGTCGCCGCTTCCTGGCCGATCCGCAACATCATGCGGCAGGAAAACCGGTCACCACCGCCACTGGTGTTGCACTTCGGACTGGAATGGGGCGTGGTCTTCAGGTTCGGTCTGCTGCAAGCGACCAGGAGTCGCGCGGTCCTGATGTGAGACGAGGCAGGACGATACCCCGTCAACACGAAGTTGATCCTTTCGGGCAGTTTCTTCCCGGAATCCTAGATTCCCAGTCGATCGCGCAGAGAATGCCAAGCCATCGCCAGCGCCAGCAAGGGTGGCCGAAAAACAATGTGCCCCGGAAACGGTGCGGATCGGACGGAGGTCATCAGATTGAACCCATCAGCATCTCCCTTGATGGCGTCGGCCATCAGTTTTCCGGCGAAAGTCGCAAGTGCAACGCCGTGACCGGAATACCCGGAAGCCGACCAAAGCTGTGACCCCAAGCGAGCGAAATCTGGCATGCGGCTGCGCGTTATGGCTAGTGTTCCGCCCCAAGCGTAGTCGATTCCAACATTCGAAAGCTGCGGGTAAATCCTGAGCATTGGCCTGCGAACGATGGCCGCGATGTCCCTTGGAAACCGAAGACCATAACTTTCGCCGCCACCGAAGATGAGTCGACTGTCCTCCGACAATCGCCAGTAGTTGACGACAAACCTGCTGTCGGCGACTGCGATATCGCGGGCAAGGACCTCGTTTGCCCGATGTTCCAGCGGTTCAGTCGCCACAATGAAATTGTTGATTGGCGTGATCCGTGCGGCGACGCCGTGGTTGAGCCGTCCGAGATAGCCGTTGCAGGCCAGCACGACGTGGTCGGCGCATACGACGCCCTCTGCCGTCGTTACGGTTCCGTCCGTGATGTCCCTAACCTCGGAGCGTTCAAATATATGAGCTCCAGCCGTGGAAGCGGCTCGGGCCAAACCCAGCGCAAAGCGAAGGGGATGCAGGTGGCCAGCGCCCCAGTCAATCATTCCACCCTGAAACGAGTCGGAACCAACAAGCGACCGAAGTTCCATTCGCGAAAGCGGTTCAATCAGTTCGTAACCGTAATCCCGTCGCAGTTTGCGGGCGTAGGTCTGACTCATCTGCGCTCCGCTCTGAGTCCAGTCCGCATGGGCGACACCGTTCCGCCACGCGGCATTGATTCCATGTTTGGAAAGCAAGTCCCTTACCAAGGCTTTGGCATCTTCCCCCACATTCCAGAGTTTCCGGGCGACTTCTGGTCCATATACCTGTTCGAGATAGCCCTGATCCCTGCGCTGGCCGGAGCCAACCTGTCCGCCATTGCGCCCCGAAGCACCAAATCCGACCCTCTGCGCTTCGATGAGCGTCACTTCCACACCCATCTGGGCGAGATGCAAAGCGGCCGACAGGCCGGTCAGACCTCCACCAACCACGCAGACGTCAGTGCACGTTTCGCCGTTCAGTTCCGGAAACGGCTTGGGCGGGTCCACCGTAGACGCATACCAACTGTCCGGATATTCACCTCGCCGATCATTCGCGAAGAGCGGATTCATACGTTTAACAGCAGGTATTCCCGTTCCCAAGGCGAGATGACCTGCAGGAAACCCTGGTATTCCCGGTCCTTTACAGCGGCATATGTCATGCAGAATTCGTGCCCCAGCACCTCCTGCATGGCCTGATTTGCCCGAAAGAGGTCAAGCGATTCGCTGAGATGCTGGGGGATTTCAGGGGTGCTTTCGTGCGCGTCGCCCTCGAACGCTCGCCGCGGAGACCGGCCTTCAGCAAGACCTAGGTAACCACACCCGAGGGAGGCTGCGAGTCCGAGATAGGGATTGCAGTCCATCCCGGCCAGGCGGTTTTCCACCCGTCGGCTCTCCGGCGCACTCACCGGCACGCGGATTCCCGTCGTGCGGTTGTCAATTCCCCATTCGAGATTAATTGGCGCCGCATGGCCGGGCACATAGCGTCGATAACTGTTCACATACGGTGCCAGAACAGCGATGACCGAAGGAAGGTGGGTCTGCAGGCCCGAAATGAAGTGCAGGAAGGCGGGTGTCGAGTGACCGTCGCGGTCCGAGAAGATGTTCCGGTGAGTGCTCGCGTCCAGTACGGAATGGTGGATATGCATTGCCGAGCCGGGCTCGTCCTGGATCGGCTTGGCCATGAAGGTGGCGAAGCAGTCGCGCCGATGCGCGGCCTCTCGGATGAGTCGCTTGAAGTAAAAGATCTCATCCGCAAGTCGCACGGGATCGCCATGGCGCAGGTTGATCTCGATCTGGCCGGCGCCGCCTTCCTGGAGAATGCCATCGATCTCGAAGCCCTGCGCTTCGGCAAAGTCATAGATGTCATCGATTATTGGACCGTATTCATCGACGGCACTCATCGAATAGGCTTGCCGTGCGGCCGCACGTCGACCTGAACGACCCAACGGCGGTTCGATCGGCTGACCTGGATCTGTGTTTCGAGAGACCAGGTAGAATTCCATTTCGGGGGCCGCAATCGGAACCCAGCCCCTCTCCATGTAGAGGTTCACAACCCGTTTCAGCACATTGCGGGGGGATACCGGAACCGGAACTCCGTTCTGGTCCTCTATATCGTGGATGATCTGAAGCGTTCGGTCGAAGGCCCAGGGCGCGGCTGTGGCCGTCGAAAGGTCGGGCCTTAGAACCATGTCCGGCTCGGTTCCGTTCCTGTTGGTCTCAACCCAATCACCGGTGATTGTCTGAAGAAAGATTGAATCAGGGAGGTGGAAGTGGCTCTGGGTTGCAAATTTGCTCGCTGGCATCGCCTTGCCGCGGGCTATGCCGGCCAGATCCGCCACCACGCATTCAACCTCGCTCAGTCGGTGTCCCTCAACGTAGGTTCTGGCACTCTCGGGAAGGTCTCGGATCCAATCATGCATTGGTGTTTCCGGACATGATGAAGAACTCGCGAATCCGATCGGCCAGGACTGAGGAGTCAACTGGTTGGTCAAGTCTCCCCAATGCTTCGTCCAGCAGGTCGTCGGGTACGGTTCCCCTGCCCCTCACGGCAATGAGGTCCTTCAGGAAATCGCTACGAAACTCCGGGTGCGCCTGGACGGTAAATGCCCGGTCGCCGTAAGCCAGTGCCGCTATCCGGCAGAACGGGTTCCGTGCAATCACCTTGGCGCCGTCGGGAACCGACACAACCTGGTCCTGATGCCATGCGTTCAGTGCCAGATGCCCATCATTTTCAAAATCATACATCTGGCGTCCCACGGACCATCCTCCCAGGAATTTTTCCACCTTCCCCCCTAGCGCCTGTGCGACAATCTGATGGCCGAAGCAAATTCCAACCGTTGGCAATCGTGCGTTCAATGTCGCACGGATCAGTTCCTCCAACGGTTGGATCCAGGGATGATCCTCATACGCCCCGTGCCTTGATCCGGTGATCAGCCAGCCGTCAGCTTCTTCCGGCCGTTCGGGAAAGACCATGTCCACAACCGGATAGCAGGAGAAGGTGAAACCGTATCCGCCGAGAAACGACTCGAACATCGAGTCGTAGTCGCCGTAATCCGGAGTTAGCGCGTCAGCCACATGGCCAGCGAGCAGGATGCCGATACGCATGCAAAGTCCATTCGCTTCGTTTTCCGGAGCCTAATGGCGGTTTTCGCAACCGGCAAGAGAGCCACGTCCTTTGCCCACAGTCGAAACCCTTTCAGCGAATCAGGTTCGGTCGCAGCCGAAGCCTGGCACGCCGTTCCTGCGGTAGGTGACGGTTGAGGTGGCGGTTGACAAATCCGAATCCCGCGATCACCACCAGCGTCAGCAGTATGAAGTAGAATGCCACAATCGGGTAGGGAATGAACGGGTTGAACGTCTTGTCGGCAAAGTAATTCGCGTAGTAGAGTGCGTCTCCCTGTTGCTTCCAGGTCGGGAATCCCGAGAAAAAAACGAGAGTTGTGGCGTGAAACAGGAAGATCGCTTCATTGGTGTAGGCAGGCCAGGCGAGTCGCATGGCGGTAGGCCAGATAACCTTTCGGAAACGCTTCCATCCAGTGAAACCATAGGCGTCCGCGGCCTCAACCTCCCCACGTGGCACGGCCCGCAAAGCACCAAGGAAGATCTCGCCCGAGTAGGCCGCCGTGTTCAGCACCAGGACAATCAATGCGCCTGCCTGGGCCGAAGTTAGCCATGGCAGGTATCCCGCCTGCTTGACACGTAGGAAAATGAAGTAGGCAAGGAAAAACTGGATGAACAGGGGAGACCCGCGAAACACGAGAATGAACCACTCAGCAGGCTTGCGGAACCACGGATTTGGTGAGGCCTTGGCAAGTGCCGCCGCGTTGGCAATGAAGAACCCGACGGCAAATGCAAGTACTCCGAAATAGACGTTCCAGATCAGGCCCGAGCCAATTAGAGTGAACTGCTGGCATATCGTGAAGTCTTCCCTCGGTAGCAGTCGCTCGCCGATGCCGACCGCCCTAAGCCCATAGGCCTGTATCGTCTCCCAGCAGGTCATGCCGGCGTTCCAGCCATTGCCTGCCCGTGGGAGAGTCTATTCGTGATCCGATTGAGAGCGATTTCCGATACCTTTGTGAAAGCGAGGTAGAAGACAAGCAGGCCGAGGAAATACCAAAGCCTCCAGTCGCCATGCGGATAATCCGAGAATCTCGCCTGCTTTGTGCCACCGAGTTCACGGGCCCAGTAGACGATATCCTCCACTCCAAGAAGGAACAGAAGGGGGGTGGCCTTGATCAGGATCATCCAGAGATTGCCGAGGCCAGGCAGTGCATAGATCCACATTTGTGGGACAAGAACGCGCCGGAAAACCTGACCACGGGTCATGCCGTATGATTCTGCGGTCTCAAGCTGACCACGGGGTACTGCGGTCATCGCACCATAGAGAACGTTCGCGGCGAATGCTCCGAAGACAATCGCAAAGGTAAGTACCGCGAGGAAGAATCCGTACACCTCATGTACCCACTGCGGTGCGTTGCCCAAAGGCAGCTTCGCCTGGGGGCAGACAACGAAGTCATTGCCCTGCCAAATCGCTTCGGTCCAGCCGGGGCAGAGCGCCTTGTGACGCAACAGTTCGAAGGCCTGATCGAGCGCAATGACAAAGAACAGGAAAAATGCTATGTCCGGCACACCGCGCACTACGGAAATGTAAGCCCTTCCGAACCACCTAAGTGGCAGAAAGCCGCTGCGTGCCGCCGTCGCGCCCCCGAATCCGAGCAACAATGCCGCCGGCGCGGTAATGGCCAGCAATGCGAATACCGTCAGTAATGACCAATACAGCCCTAGGTGCTTACCTGTAGTAAGATAGCATGCCAGCCAGGTAAGCCCCGCAATGGCTTCTGGATCAGAGCAGAAACTGAATATGGCTTGGATTCCTCAGGATGGTTCCGGACCCGCCGGAGCAGGTCGCGGAATGATTTGTCGACTCACTGCGGTTTCGGCCCATGAAATGAGTCGGGTTCGCAGGAGAGTTCCAGCCGAGCTGACCCTAAAAGGTCTCGCCAATCCCCCATTTCTCGATCAGCGCGTTCAGCGAGCCGTCGTCCTTCATGGATTGGATCGCCATGTTGAACCGCTCTTTCAGTTCACCGTCCGATTCACGGAGTCCCATTCCGACTCCGCCGCCGATCAGTTCCTTCTGATCAAGCAGCATTAGGTCCGGATCGTCTTCTGCGAACGGCATTAGATAGGAATTGTCGGCGAGCACCGCATCTGCCTCGCCGTTCTTGACGGCGGCGACCGTCTCCTCAGGAGTTGCGAATTCCACAAGAGCCCAAACCGTCGCGGGGCGGCGGCGCTGTCGCGAAAGTAAAACGGGAGGGTTGCCCCTCCGCCGCCGCTGGTGTCAACTCGGTGGTGGTCGGGGCAGTCGAGGCCCGTAGTACTTTGGCGTGCACGTCACCCGTATAAGAGCCTGGCCCGAACCGTGACCGGCGTCTGTCACTGATGGTGCGGGGGTCTCCCCGTGACCTCGTTCAAGAGATTGGGAATGCGCCGTGGTTCCTCCCCGAACCTGATGGAGCGAGATGGCCGGAGGAGGGAATGACATGCCACGCAAGCGGAAGGGAAAGGGAAGAGGCAGGGCCGGAGGGCTGGAGATCGTGACCCGGGACTGCGCCGGGATCGATATCGGCAAGGACACACACTATGTCGCGGTCGATGCGGACCGGTTCGCGGAGCCGGTGCGGTCGTTCGGGGCCTTCACGCCGGACCTTGAGGAGATGGCGGATTGGCTGTCGTCCTGCGGGGTCGGGAAGGTGGCGATGGAGTCGACCTCGGTGTACTGGATCCCGGTCTTCGAGGTCCTGGACCGGGCCGGCTTCGAGGTGATGCTGGTGCCGCCACGGATGACGAAGCAGATCTCGGGGCGCAAGAGCGACGTCCTGGACTGCCAGTGGATCCGGCAGCTCCTGTCGTACGGGCTCCTGCGGGGGGCCTTCCGTCCCGGCGATGACGTCTGCCCGCTGCGTTCGTACGTGCGTCAGGCGAAGCGGCTGACCGAGGACCGCTCGCGCTGTGTCCTGCACATGCAGAAGGCGCTGACGGAGATGAACGTGCGCCTCGACTCGGTGATCAGCGACATCACCGGCGCCACCGGCCTGAGGATCCTGCGGGCGATCGTCGACGGCGAGCGCAGCCCGGCGCGGCTGGCGGCGCTCCGCAACCGGCGGATAAGGGCGGGCGGGGAGAGGATCGCCGACGCGCTTCAGGGCACCTGGCGCGACGAGCACCTGTTCGCGCTGGAGCAGGCGCTGGAGCGCTTCGATTTCCTCACGCAGCAGATCGGGACCTGCGGGGCGCGGATCGCGGAGGCGATCGACGGCCTGACGCCGCAGGGGGGTGACGGAGGGTCGGATGGCGGTCCGGCGGATGCGGCCGGGGACGCCCCGGACCCCGTTCGCGCCGCACCGAAGGCCCGTCGGGGCGCCGCTGGCGGACGGAAAGCGGGGGACAGGGCGATGGCGCAGGCGCTGCGCGGGATGATGGGCGTCGACCTCACCGCCATCCCCACCATCGGGGTGGGCACGGCCCTCACCATCGCGGCGGAGGTCGGCCCGGACATGTCGGCCTTCCCCTCGGCGCAGCACTTCAGCTCCTGGCTGGGGCTGGCGCCGGGAACCCGGATCAGCGGCGGAAAGTCCCTGCCGGGGCGCCCGCCCAAGGTCGTCAACAGGGTCGCGCAGGCCCTGCGCATGGCCGCCATGTCCGCCCGCAGGAGCCAGACGTTCATCGGCGCCCGGCACCGCGCCCGCCTCGCCCGGAAGGACGCGCCGGTGGCGGTCACCGCGACCGCCCGCGAACTTGCCTGCCTCGTGTACACACTCGTCACGAACGGGGAGGAATACGTGGAGCGCGGGATGGATGCCTACGAGCGCCGCCGCGTCAACCGAACCGTCACGAACCTCGGCCGACGGGCCAGACAGCTCGGCTACCAGCTCGTCAGGATCCCCGAAAGCCCGGAATCCGGAAATACCCTGGAATCAGTGGGTTAGGGATGTTTTACTCAAGAGAGAGAGAGAGAGAGAGAGAGGAATTGTCGGCGAGCACCGCATCTGCCTCGCCGTTCTTGACGGCGGCGACCGTCTCCTCAGGAGTTGCGAATTCCACAAGAGCCCAAACCGTCGCGGGGCGGCGGCGCTGTCGCGAAAGTAAAACGGGAGGGTTGCCCCTCCGCCGCCGCTGGTGTCAACTCGGTGGTGGTCGGGGCAGTCGAGGCCCGTAGTACTTTGGCGTGCACGTCACCCGTATAAGAGCCTGGCCCGAACCGTGACCGGCGTCTGTCACTGATGGTGCGGGGGTCTCCCCGTGACCTCGTTCAAGAGATTGGGAATGCGCCGTGGTTCCTCCCCGAACCTGATGGAGCGAGATGGCCGGAGGAGGGAATGACATGCCACGCAAGCGGAAGGGAAAGGGAAGAGGCAGGGCCGGAGGGCTGGAGATCGTGACCCGGGACTGCGCCGGGATCGATATCGGCAAGGACACACACTATGTCGCGGTCGATGCGGACCGGTTCGCGGAGCCGGTGCGGTCGTTCGGGGCCTTCACGCCGGACCTTGAGGAGATGGCGGATTGGCTGTCGTCCTGCGGGGTCGGGAAGGTGGCGATGGAGTCGACCTCGGTGTACTGGATCCCGGTCTTCGAGGTCCTGGACCGGGCCGGCTTCGAGGTGATGCTGGTGCCGCCACGGATGACGAAGCAGATCTCGGGGCGCAAGAGCGACGTCCTGGACTGCCAGTGGATCCGGCAGCTCCTGTCGTACGGGCTCCTGCGGGGGGCCTTCCGTCCCGGCGATGACGTCTGCCCGCTGCGTTCGTACGTGCGTCAGGCGAAGCGGCTGACCGAGGACCGCTCGCGCTGTGTCCTGCACATGCAGAAGGCGCTGACGGAGATGAACGTGCGCCTCGACTCGGTGATCAGCGACATCACCGGCGCCACCGGCCTGAGGATCCTGCGGGCGATCGTCGACGGCGAGCGCAGCCCGGCGCGGCTGGCGGCGCTCCGCAACCGGCGGATAAGGGCGGGCGGGGAGAGGATCGCCGACGCGCTTCAGGGCACCTGGCGCGACGAGCACCTGTTCGCGCTGGAGCAGGCGCTGGAGCGCTTCGATTTCCTCACGCAGCAGATCGGGACCTGCGGGGCGCGGATCGCGGAGGCGATCGACGGCCTGACGCCGCAGGGGGGTGACGGAGGGTCGGATGGCGGTCCGGCGGATGCGGCCGGGGACGCCCCGGACCCCGTTCGCGCCGCACCGAAGGCCCGTCGGGGCGCCGCTGGCGGACGGAAAGCGGGGGACAGGGCGATGGCGCAGGCGCTGCGCGGGATGATGGGCGTCGACCTCACCGCCATCCCCACCATCGGGGTGGGCACGGCCCTCACCATCGCGGCGGAGGTCGGCCCGGACATGTCGGCCTTCCCCTCGGCGCAGCACTTCAGCTCCTGGCTGGGGCTGGCGCCGGGAACCCGGATCAGCGGCGGAAAGTCCCTGCCGGGGCGCCCGCCCAAGGTCGTCAACAGGGTCGCGCAGGCCCTGCGCATGGCCGCCATGTCCGCCCGCAGGAGCCAGACGTTCATCGGCGCCCGGCACCGCGCCCGCCTCGCCCGGAAGGACGCGCCGGTGGCGGTCACCGCGACCGCCCGCGAACTTGCCTGCCTCGTGTACACACTCGTCACGAACGGGGAGGAATACGTGGAGCGCGGGATGGATGCCTACGAGCGCCGCCGCGTCAACCGAACCGTCACGAACCTCGGCCGACGGGCCAGACAGCTCGGCTACCAGCTCGTCAGGATCCCCGAAAGCCCGGAATCCGGAAATACCCTGGAATCAGTGGGTTAGGGATGTTTTACTCAAGAGAGAGAGAGAGAGAGAGAGAGAGAGAGAGAGAGGAATTGTCGGCGAGCACCGCATCTGCCTCGCCGTTCTTGACGGCGGCGACCGTCTCCTCAGGAGTTGCGAATTCCACAAGAGCCCAAACCGTCGCGGGGCGGCGGCGCTGTCGCGAAAGTAAAACGGGAGGGTTGCCCCTCCGCCGCCGCTGGTGTCAACTCGGTGGTGGTCGGGGCAGTCGAGGCCCGTAGTACTTTGGCGTGCACGTCACCCGTATAAGAGCCTGGCCCGAACCGTGACCGGCGTCTGTCACTGATGGTGCGGGGGTCTCCCCGTGACCTCGTTCAAGAGATTGGGAATGCGCCGTGGTTCCTCCCCGAACCTGATGGAGCGAGATGGCCGGAGGAGGGAATGACATGCCACGCAAGCGGAAGGGAAAGGGAAGAGGCAGGGCCGGAGGGCTGGAGATCGTGACCCGGGACTGCGCCGGGATCGATATCGGCAAGGACACACACTATGTCGCGGTCGATGCGGACCGGTTCGCGGAGCCGGTGCGGTCGTTCGGGGCCTTCACGCCGGACCTTGAGGAGATGGCGGATTGGCTGTCGTCCTGCGGGGTCGGGAAGGTGGCGATGGAGTCGACCTCGGTGTACTGGATCCCGGTCTTCGAGGTCCTGGACCGGGCCGGCTTCGAGGTGATGCTGGTGCCGCCACGGATGACGAAGCAGATCTCGGGGCGCAAGAGCGACGTCCTGGACTGCCAGTGGATCCGGCAGCTCCTGTCGTACGGGCTCCTGCGGGGGGCCTTCCGTCCCGGCGATGACGTCTGCCCGCTGCGTTCGTACGTGCGTCAGGCGAAGCGGCTGACCGAGGACCGCTCGCGCTGTGTCCTGCACATGCAGAAGGCGCTGACGGAGATGAACGTGCGCCTCGACTCGGTGATCAGCGACATCACCGGCGCCACCGGCCTGAGGATCCTGCGGGCGATCGTCGACGGCGAGCGCAGCCCGGCGCGGCTGGCGGCGCTCCGCAACCGGCGGATAAGGGCGGGCGGGGAGAGGATCGCCGACGCGCTTCAGGGCACCTGGCGCGACGAGCACCTGTTCGCGCTGGAGCAGGCGCTGGAGCGCTTCGATTTCCTCACGCAGCAGATCGGGACCTGCGGGGCGCGGATCGCGGAGGCGATCGACGGCCTGACGCCGCAGGGGGGTGACGGAGGGTCGGATGGCGGTCCGGCGGATGCGGCCGGGGACGCCCCGGACCCCGTTCGCGCCGCACCGAAGGCCCGTCGGGGCGCCGCTGGCGGACGGAAAGCGGGGGACAGGGCGATGGCGCAGGCGCTGCGCGGGATGATGGGCGTCGACCTCACCGCCATCCCCACCATCGGGGTGGGCACGGCCCTCACCATCGCGGCGGAGGTCGGCCCGGACATGTCGGCCTTCCCCTCGGCGCAGCACTTCAGCTCCTGGCTGGGGCTGGCGCCGGGAACCCGGATCAGCGGCGGAAAGTCCCTGCCGGGGCGCCCGCCCAAGGTCGTCAACAGGGTCGCGCAGGCCCTGCGCATGGCCGCCATGTCCGCCCGCAGGAGCCAGACGTTCATCGGCGCCCGGCACCGCGCCCGCCTCGCCCGGAAGGACGCGCCGGTGGCGGTCACCGCGACCGCCCGCGAACTTGCCTGCCTCGTGTACACACTCGTCACGAACGGGGAGGAATACGTGGAGCGCGGGATGGATGCCTACGAGCGCCGCCGCGTCAACCGAACCGTCACGAACCTCGGCCGACGGGCCAGACAGCTCGGCTACCAGCTCGTCAGGATCCCCGAAAGCCCGGAATCCGGAAATACCCTGGAATCAGTGGGTTAGGGATGTTTTACTCAAGAGGACATGGTCCGAGACATCGTTGGCCATGGCCATGTCGTGGGTAACGAGCAGCATTGTGCGACCCTCATCCGCCAGTTCCTTGATGACCTTGACGACCTCCTGCTCCAGTTCTGGATCCAATGCGCTCGTAGGCTCGTCGAACAGCAATGCCCTGGGCTCCATACAAAGTGCGCGGGCGATCGCGGCTCGCTGCTGCTGTCCACCAGAAAGCTGCAATGGGTAGGCATCGCACTTGTCACCGATCCCCACCTTTTCGAGATAGCCGCGCGCCGCGCGTTCGACGTCGTGCCTTGCGCGGCCGAGAACGGTTACGGGCGCCTCCATGACGTTCTGAAGGATTGTCATGTGGGACCAGAGATTGAACTGCTGGAAAACCATGCTGAGGTTCGTTCGGATGCGCGTGACCTGTGACCGATCGGCCGGTTGCCGCCCCTGACCACCTCCTTTCCACCGGATCGGTTCACCTTCAAACAGAATCTCGCCCTGCTGGCTGTGCTCCAGAAGATTCGCGCAGCGCAGGAGCGTCGATTTCCCTGAGCCCGACGATCCGATCAGGGAAATCACCTGCCCTTTCATCGCGCGCATGCCGACGCCCTTGAGAACCTCCAGGGAACCGAAGCTCTTGTGGAGATCACGGATTTCGATAACGGGCGAAGTTGGATCTGTCACTAGCCTGTTCGCTGAGTAGTTGATTCTGGCCGATTAGCGGGAGATTCATCGGGAATTGCAATGGTGGATTTCCGATCGCGGATTGAAAATCCATCTAATTCCTGATCGGCGGTTCCGTAACTTCGAGATAGCGCTGAGGGGAAGTCCGGATGATTCCGTTGAGACTCAGGTTGAGTTGGTCGTCGCTGCGCAGTACGGCAACTGCGTCCCTAAGCCCCTGATAGATAAGGTCACTGTCAGTTCCCACGGCGGAAATATAGGGTAGAGCGGGTGTAGGCTTGGTGTGTGCCAACACCCGAAGAGTCGCGGCATGGGCGTCCCAGCGCTTGATCATCCTCCAGGTCACGGCATCGAGCGCGGTCAGGTCGGCGCGTCCTTCGGCTAGGGCTCGGGATGAGGCAAGATGCGACCCTGTGAACAGGGTCTTCCCGAATCCGATCGCATTTTCCGCGGCCCAATCCATGGGCGCGGCCCATCCACTCTGGGAAAATCTGTCGTTCACGGCGAGGCAGGCACCTTCGAACTCCGCAGGGGTCGAACGCCGGTCATCCATCCGGACAACGATTTCGCTGAAATAGAACCCGGGTTCGCAGGGCAGGTCGTGTATCGGCGTTGCGACAAGCTGTACTGCGCCATGCAGTCGGGCACGATAAGGCAATCCGCAGGTCTGGGCAAGCACGAGGTCTGGGCGACGCCATAGCGACCATAGGTCGATGTCGCGGTCCAGTCGCTCGGGGGCGGCGATGCCTTGGTCCGCCAGCGCTTCCCTTGTCTGGTCCCAAAGCCGATCGTTCGCTTCGAACGTCTCAGGCCGGTCATACATCGGAAGGCCTGCGATCATGCTTTCCGCATCTCGACACGCTTGCGGGCCAGCGCACTATCACGATCGTTCACACCCAGGAGATTTGCCACCAGCCGAAGGAAGGCATCCTCCTCATGGTCGCGCATCCCGTCGGCAAGCACGACTTCCCAAAGCGCCTCAACGACGCCTTCCCGATCTTCATACGGTACCGCGTCCTTGATCGCCCGAGTGAAGCGCACCGTATCGGGCGCCTCTGCCTCCAATGCCTCTGCCTTGGCCCGCAAGCGAGGGGCTTCGAAGGGTGAAAGCCCGTAACGTGCCGCAAGTATGCGGTCAATTCGGGATCCTTCACTTTCGGCATAGTCGCCATCCGACCTTGCAACTCTGACGAGCAGTGCCGCCAACGCTTGACGGGCGTCGGTTTCAGGGAGTGGATCCGGATCAGGTCGCGTCAACCGCGAAAGAAGTTCGCTGAGCATGAAGGAACTATAGTTGTCCAGTTCATTGTGCGAAAGGAGGCTCATGAGAAGCGCAACGCAATCTGGCCTGGAATGACCCGATCGATGTAGTGCATGACTCCCCGGTCCCAGGTGGTTACACCAGTCTGGACATGTCCTTGGCGGCCCGCACGAAGTCCGCGAAGAGTGGGTGGGGGGCGAACGGCCGTGACTTCAGTTCCGGGTGGAACTGTACGCCGATGAACCACGGGTGGTCCGTCCATTCCACGATTTCCGGAAGTGTGCCATCAGGCGAATTGCCGGAGAACTTCAGGCCGGTTTTCTCCAGCGCTTCCCTGTATCGCACGTTGACTTCGTAGCGATGGCGATGGCGTTCCTCGATGGAGACATCGCCGTAGATTCCGGCGACCCGCGTTCCCGTGGCGAGGGTGGCCCGATAGGCGCCGAGCCGCATTGTGCCTCCCTTGGCATCGTTGATGCTGCGCCTGATTCTCTCGTTACCCCGTATCCATTCCTTCAGGTGATAAACCACTGGTGTGATGCTTTTTCCTCCGCTACCGCCATCAAATTCCTCGGAGCCCGCATCCTTGATTCCGGCTAGATGCCGTGCGGCCTCGATGACAGCCATCTGCATTCCAAGACAGATGCCAAGATAGGGAACCTTATGTGTCCTTGCGAATTCAGCGGCCCTTATCTTCCCTTCGGTTCCACGTTCGCCGAACCCGCCGGGCACAAGTATCGCCTGATATGGCTCCAGATAGGGCACCGGATCCTCCCGCTCGAAGATTTCCGCATCTATCCAGTCGGAATTGACTCTGACGCGGTTCGCCATTCCACCGTGGTTTAGGGCTTCGGCAATGGACTTGTAGGCGTCCTCAAGCATCGTATACTTGCCAACTATTGCGATCCGAACCTCGCCCTCGGCATTGTGGATGCGGTCCTCGACGTCGATCCAGCGGCTAAGGTTCGGCCGCGGCGCCGGGCTGATGCGAAATGCGTCGAGAACCGCCTGGTCGAGACCGGCCTTGTGATAGGCCATCGGGGCCTCGTAGATTGACCTCAGATCATAGGCTGGGATGACGGCTTCGGGCCGGACGTTGCAGAACAGGGCGATTTTCGCCCGCTCCTTTTCGGGAATCTCCATTTCGGATCTGCAGACCAGAATGTCTGGTTGCAGCCCAATCATGCGAAGTTCCTTGACTGAATGCTGTGTGGGTTTCGTCTTCAGTTCCCGGCTTGCCGAAATGAACGGCAGCAGTGTCAGATGCATGAAGATGCACTGATTCGGAGGACGGTCCTGTGCGAACTGCCGGATTGCCTCAAAGAATGGCAGGCCTTCGATATCGCCCACGGTACCACCGATTTCGCACAGCATGAAGTCCGACTCATCCTCGTCAGCGGAAATCCACCGCTTTATCTCGTCGGTAACGTGGGGAATCACCTGTATCGTCTTGCCGAGATATTCGCCGCGACGTTCGTTCTCGAGAACGTTGGAGTAGATTCGCCCCGATGACACCGAGTCGGCCTGCCGTGCGGAAACGCCTGTGAACCGCTCATAGTGTCCCAGATCCAAGTCGGTTTCGGCCCCATCGTCGGTAACGAAGACTTCGCCATGCTCGAACGGGGACATCGTCCCGGGATCCACGTTCAGGTAGGGATCGAGTTTTCGGAGCCGAACGGTGAACCCCCGGGCCTGAAGCAGGGCGCCCAAGGCAGCGGACGCGAGGCCCTTTCCCAAACTGGAAACCACGCCGCCGGTAATGAAGATGAATCGCGCCATCTAGCCATGGCTCCCGTGTCTGATCGCCTGCGCCGTGCCGAAATCCATCGTTCGACTCCGCATATCCACGGGATTCAAGCCTTAGCCCAGATCGAATTGGAATGCAACGCCCCATTCCCGTCGCTCCGGATGGCGGATCGCCCGCCGGTCCCCCGGTCATCCGCAGTCCCACCGCAGCGCAGGGATGGCACATCCGGATTGTGGAAACCAACCAACCTGGGGTACACCCGGCGGTGCCACCCAGGGCTATCCGGATCACCCCGCCGACCCGGGCCAGACCGCCGCCGGGCTGCGGGACGTGGGGAATTCGAAGCCATTTGTGAAGTCCATCGGGCTGTCGCCGCCGACCTCCCGGACCAGGGAGACCAACCTGCCAGGCGGCCCCGACCGTGGTCCGTCCCCGAATTCCGGAACCTGAGGTCAGGACCGTGGCGATGCCGGACAGGCGCGACCCTGACCGCGGAGGTCTGGCCGGGGCTGGCGCGACCATGGTTTCCGCGTCCGCCATGTCCGGGGTGTCCTTCACATCCGACGCCTTCCCGGAATCCCCGCCCGGGGCAGCCCATGGTTTTCCCCCGCATCGTGTCGGCGACCGTTTCCGGTCTGGCCGTCCCGCGGTTCCGGGAACCGCTGGGGTTCCGTTCCGGAGCCGCCGTCGGACATACGCGCGCGCGGAGGGCGTGTTTCGTTCGATTTACATTCGTTCCTGGGTCATGTCGGACACGCACGTGCGCGGGGGGCGTCGGCGCATGGTGCTGGACGCGCTGGGACCGGATGTCGGACACGCGCGTGCGGAGGGCGTTCCGGCGACCGTATCCACGACCGGGGAGGTCCGGTTTAGGCCAGCCGCCCCCTCGCCCCGGCCCCCTGTCCCGACCTGCCTATGACACACAAATTTCTCCGGGCATAGGTTTCCATCCGCTGTGTCGGGCCGGCCATGGACACCGCACCGTCGATCCGTTCGCTGCTGGAGAGACTGGACAGCCTGGCCCGTCTCCGGGACATCCTCGCCCCGGAGACGTTTCGCAGCCGCGCGCTGGCGGGTCTGCGCGGAGCTCGGCCTGTGCGACGCGCTCGGCCGCCCGCGGCTGTCCAGCCGCGACGCGGCGCTCCGGTGCAGACCTGCCGGGCGGGCAGGATGCCCGCGCCGGTCAGCCGGCGCGCGACCGAGGGGTCGACGCCGAGCCGTGCGGACGCCTCCGTGAGTGACAGCTCCCCGCGCTCCTGCCGTTCGCCCTCCCGGTGGGCCGGGATGCCGCGATGGGAGCGGAAGGTGCGAACCCGGTGCCGGTTCCAGCCGTTGCCCCTGCCCGTCCCTCATCGGGGTTCCCGCTGACCAGCCTGGAGGTCGGGGGACGCGCGGACGCCGGGCGGGTCCTGCGCTGGTACGGCCTCAGGTGGCGCGGCGGGGACCGGGACCGGATCCTGAGGTTCGGATGCCGGGCCGGGCACCTGACTCCGCGGGCCGCCGGGCGGGTCGAACGGGCCGTGGCTGCCAGGGCGGTCATCGCATGGCGGCTGGCCGCCATGGTGATGATGGGGCGGGAGACGCCGGAGCTGCCCGCCGGTGTCCTGTTCTCCGACATCGGGATCATGGCGCTGGCCGACTTCGCCACCGACAGGCGGCTGCCGCAGCCGGGGGACCTCGGACCGGCCTTCATCCCCATGGCCATGCACGGCGGGCACCTGAACCGCGGGAAGGGGGCGCCGCCCGGACAGACACCGTCATCCGGCGCGGCCATGGCCAGGACATATGGAAGGCTGGTCAGTATGGACGGCACGGGCACGCTGTACAAAAAGCTACGTCCAGACAAAAGTTGTGTGTCATAGGCAGGTCCCGACAGGGCCCCCGGGCGGGCATCCGCGCCGGGCCGTCCGGTCACGAACGGGTCCGCGGAACTCCGGGGGCACGGCCCGCGCCCCCGGACATGTCCATCCACCGGCGCGGTCACGGCGCGCGCGGCAGGGCGGCCCCCCGTTTCCGGGAGGGACCGCCTACGGCCTGTCCACCCCGTAGGCGCCGTGCACGGAGCCGTTCAGGAAGTGGCCGGTGAAACGGCCCTGGATGGAACCGGGAACCACGGTGGCGTCGCCGGCCTTGCGCGCCGCCAGACTCCTGTTGTCCTCCATGAAGACGGCCGTGAACGAGCCTTTCTTCTCGACGTTGTCCGCCGACGTCACGCCCTGGTCGTACTCGTAGTACGCGAAATTGTCCGTCAGGAAGTTGTCGGCCGCCAGTTTGAGGGTCCAGGCGTTCTCCTCCCCGCCGGACAGCCGGAAGTTCGAGACGGTGCCGTTGATGTCGAATTGATCACCGGAAGGGATGCTGCTCCCGCCGAACTTCACCTTCAGTTCCGCATCCGCCCTGAAGACCCCGGCCGAGGCCCTGTCGAGCACGCCCTGCTTCAGCGTCTTGTGGACGTATGCGCCGATGGCCGGGCCCGCGTAGGTCGCCGTGCCCTCCACCCCGCTGAGCTTGTTGTTGCTGCCGGCCCCTCCTGTCTTGGACAGGAGCATGCTGTTGGCATCGCCGCCGCTGATAAAACGGACCGGCAGGCCCGTCCACCCCTGCACGTTGTTGTGGGTGACCACGCCGTCCTTCTCCGTCTCGTTCATCCACATGCCGAAGCCGTAGCTGAAGTCATTCCGGTTTTCGGTGTTGTCGACGCGAATGCGGCTGTCCCTCGTGACGGTCCCGGCGTCACTGTCCTCGGTGGTGCGCACGTACACCGCGGCATTCCACTTCCCCCCGATATCCCGCAGCACGGCCGGCAGCTCGCCCCTCACCCGGTTCTGGTTCCCGTTGAAGACCAGGACCAGCATGCCGCCCTAGTAATCAGTGGTCCTCGCAAGCTGCTCCTGGTTCGCCCCGCTGCGGAAGCCGTAGGCACCGCTCGTGAGTGGGATCTTGGCCTCGCCGATGGCCTTCTCCATGCTGAGCGCGGCCTTGTTGAGCGCCGGCCTTATCCTGTCCAGCGCCCCGCCGGCGTGTTCCTCCGCCTCCGTCCGGGCCCGCTCGGCCTCGGCCTTCGCCGCCCGCGCCGCCGCCAGCGTGGTCGCCGCCGCCGCCCGGTCGCTCGCCGCCCTCGCCGCGGCGGCCCCCGCCTTCGCCGCGTCGACCTCGCCCGAGGCGAGCGCCCTGTAGCGCATCACCCCGTCCGCCGCCTTACCCGCCGCCACGGAGGCGTCCGCCGCCTCCCTCCTGACGGCCACCAGCAGGCCGGCGTCGCGGGCCGCCCCAACCCTCTCCGCGAACCTCACCGCATCGGCCCGCGCGGCCTCCGCCGCATCCCTCGCCGCCTTCGCCGCGGCGACCGCGCGCGCCGCGTCATCGTAGGAGGTCCTGTCGGCGTCCCTGTCCGCCTCGACGGCGGCAACGGCCGCCTTCGCCGCATCGTGGGCCCGCAGCGCCGCCGCCCTCGTGCCGGCCAGGTCCGCCGGCGGGGCCGGGGCCGCCACCGTCACGGTGAGCGCGCCACCGGACCCGGTCGCCGTCCGCACACCCGTCACCGGATCAACCACGACCGTGAGCGCGCAGTCCCCGCCCCCGGCGGGGCACGAAAGGGTGGTCCCGCCCGTGGTCACCGATTCGCCCGCCCGAACCGTCGTCGTGCCGGCGTCCAGGTCGACGCTGCCCTTGAGGTCCACCCTCACCGACGGCGTGCCGCCGCCAGCCGGCACTGTCGTGCCGCCTCCACCGCCGCAGCCCGAAAGGGCAAGCGCCGCCGCCACACACACCGCCCCGGCCAAACCGTGGCCGGTCCTTCCATATCCAAATCCTAGGAACGCCATCGCAGGACCTCCGCTTCTCCCCGTGAAGAGGCCCCGTGAAGAGGCCCCGTGAAGAGGCCCCGTGAAGAGGCCCCGTGAAGAGGCCCCGTGAAGAGGCCCCGTGAAGAGGCCCCGTGAAGAGTTCAGCCGCAGCCTAGACCGTCCGCCCGGAGGTGTAAACCCCCGAAATGGCGCCCCTCGGCGAAACCACGCCCGAAAGGGCCATCCGGCGGGGCAATCGCGTTTGGGCCTCCACCGTGGCGTTGATGTCCGGGAGCGTTCAGACCCGACCACAATCGCAGCGGGAGCGCCACTTCTGTCCACAATCTGTTCTCGTCTGTCACAACGAAAATTCCAAACGCGATTGCCCTGTCATCCGGCGGTCCTTCCCCCGGCTACCGGGTCGCTGTGTGGTTCCCTGTCACGGAACCCCGGACCGGGGCGGAAAGATGCGGGATCCCGGAGCCTCCCGCACAGCCATTGCGGTCCGGGCGGCCACGGCGGGCGTTCGGCGGCCGGGCCGGTCCCGTCGTTGCGGCCGGCGGTGCCCGGGGCGCTCCCACGGACCGGGATGTGGCGGAATGCCGCCGTTTGTGGCCTCGGGGACACCGCCCGCACCATGCGCGGGCCGGCCGCGACCGCCGCCCGACACCCGGACGGAACGCCGCGGTCCGGCACAGAAACGGACTGCCCCCGGGCCAGCCGCGGTCTCCCCGGCGGATCCCTCCGACATGCCCGGACGGCGCCTCCCGCGGGGAACGCCGCGGAAAGGTCCGGGACAGCCGGATCCGAAGCCCGGAAAAACCGGGAAAGAGCCGGATCCGGGCCTGGCTCCAGATATGGATGCCCTCCCGCTGATGGCAACCGCTGCCTCGGACGATGACGCCCCGACACCCGGGCATGGGCGAAACCGGACCCCAGCCAGCCCGATGTGGACACAGGTTGCGGTCCGAACCGACCAAAATGAGATGGTGCGGGGGGTATCCCAGGTTGGTTGATCACGCGGGGGCGGACAGATTCGCCTTCTTTCCATGCCATTACCCACACTCCATGCCCTTTGGCCGCATGACCGGGCCTTTCGCCGGTCATGCGGGTCATTAGCGGTCGCATCACGGCACTCGGATGGCCCCTCGAACTGTGGAAATCAACCGGATTGGGATACACCCCGCAAAATGAAGTGGCCATCTTGCCCCTTTCCGCAAGCCATGGAAATTCCGCACATCTTTCGGTCGTCGCATCAGCTGTACGGCGATTTTCGGCGTAGTGTCTCCATTTCGGCCATTTGTCTGACCTCTGGATATTGAGCGCTGGGCAATCCCATAACGCTATTGCAGTGGCGCGTCGGTGGCCGAGGCGTGTGTCCGCTGAGTGCGGTTGGCGGGTGCGCCAGCACATCGATGAGCGCACAATTGTCCGCGGTCTCGTTCCTCTTCGCGTCAAACCTGCCAGTATGGCCATCACCGGCGGCGGATTGCCGAAGGTTCACTGGAGTCTGCTGCCAGGCATTCAAAGCGGACGACCGGCACTGCAGGTCGATATATCCGGGATCGATTGATACGTTCTGGCGTTGTGTGCAGGATGTTCGGCGGCGCTTGCTGTCAGTCGGCGCGTGGCGGTGTCGCGGGTTCACTTTCGGTATCGATCGGTGGCGGCAACAGATCGTCAGCTCCCGGGATGGTCAACGTCTCCTCAACAGCAAGGTCTTCGAGGTCACCGACGACGGACAGGTTGGCCCCATCACGTGCGGCCAAGATCGTCATCACCAAGGACATTGCCATGAACACGGCACCGAGAACCCATGTAAGCTTGCCGAGCGCGGTCGCCGCCGAGCGGCTTGAGACCACGCCACCTCCACCGCCGATGCCCAGCCCCCCGCCTTCGGAGCGCTGAAGAAGCACAATTCCGATCAGAGTGAGTGCAAGGATCAGAAGGATTATGAGGATGACATTTTCCATGCCGAAAGACCCCTTTGGATGCGCCGGTGGGTATCTATCGGTTCAACCTGAACCGCGCAACCCTGATCCGTCAAAAACCGTTTGGGTAGACCTCTTGGCGCGCTCCTGTCCGTCCGGGGCGATGCCCTTGAATGGTTGGCCATTGATGAGCGAAGCGCGGTTCAGTCCTCGAAATAATCCGAATGGGTTTCCCTAATGGCGGCAACCACGTCATCAAGCCGGGAGAGATGGTGGGAAATCGCCTTGATGACCGCGTCTTCGTCGCGCTCAGCAATGGCATTGACGATTCTGTGGTGGTCGTGAATTAGTTCATCCATCGCTGCGGGCTGCGCCAGGCTAAGCATGCAAAGCCGATCGACCTGGGCCTTGTTGTCCGAGATGGTTTCGAAGACGAATTCACTGTCGGCGGCAACGCAGAGCGCCTTGTGGAAATCATAGTCGAGGGCGTGAAAGCGGTCGATGTCCTGATCGCGCATGGCCTCCTCCTGGGCTTTGAGCGATTTCTCCAGTTGCGTACTGTGTTTTCCCAATGGTCGCCGGCAGGCACGCCTTAGGACCTCGCATTCGATCGCCATGCGAATGAACCGTGCGCGCTTGATTTTCTCACTCGAGAAGCGCCGGACGATCGTGGCCTTCTGCGGCTGCACCAGCAGTAGCTCCCGATTGGCGAGCCGAATGAACGCCTCGCGAACTGGCTGGCGGGACACATCGAAGCGGCGGGCGATCTCGACTTCCGAGATCCGCGTTCCCGGCAGCAGCTTGAGGCTGCTGATCTGCGCGTGGAGATAGTCGAACATGTCGTCCGCGCTTGTCCGCCGAGGTTCAGTATTGAAAGCCTGTGTCATTCGAAGCTCGTCCTGTCGAATGGCATGCCTACCATACCAGATTTCGATTGCAACAATGGTGGGCCTGATCTGGTCCGCGGTCGGAAAGCTCGCCGTCATTCAGGGAAATGGCGGAACAGGGCCCAATCCACATTTGACTGCCCTCTGTGTGAGCCAGGTAGGATTGGCGATTTGACATATCTAGGGCGACCGTCGTGAATTTCGATGCGCGACACGAGGTTTTCCGCCAAAGTGACCGGATCTGGGGTCGGACATCGCCGAAGAAATCCCGCTTGGGCTGAGCCATGCGCTTCGGAAACTTGAAGAAGACATGCCCGATGGAGCCGCCTTCATTGATATCCGTCCCATTTCGAAGGTTAAGGATGCGCCGATTGGCCAATTTGCCTCGGACGTTCAGGTCGATGATTTCAGGTGCGGGATGGACCACATAGACCATCCCCTACCGTGTCAGCATCGATCTTTGGCCGAAGCCGCACTTTCAGCAATGATCGCCTCAATTCGTGTGCGGGGTTCGCTCAGATGAGACGGGGCCATTTCCGGCCGAGGTCGTGCCGCCTCACGTGATCTTTCCGGTACCGTGACGCCCTCGCCATCTTCGCTCACCTCCGGTGCCTCCTCGCAGGCCCAACCTCCACGATTGGTCGAGACAACCATGTTTCAGCACCGCCTGACGAAATTCGAGTGTTCCCGACCTCCACTGCATTCTCTTTTCCAGTAAGTTCGCACAAAGCGCTTGTTCGATAGTGAATACTAGTATACTAGATTACGCAAACGACGTTGCGAATAGCATCAAGGCGGGTGCCGGGAGCTATGGCGGGAGTATCGATAGAGCGCGTATCCAAGCGCTATGGCGCGGTGCAGGTCGTGCACGGCATCGACCTTGACGTCGCTGAACGGGAATTCACCGTGCTGGTCGGTCCTTCCGGATGCGGGAAATCCACGACATTGCGAATGATTGCCGGACTGGAGGAAGTCTCGGAGGGCACGGTCAGGATCAACGGCAGGGTGGTCAACCGGATCGCGCCGAAGGACCGGGACGTGGCGATGGTCTTTCAGAACTACGCACTCTATCCCCACCTGAATGTTGCTGACAACATGGCATTCGGTCTGAGGATTCGACGGATGCCAAAGGCGGAAATCAAGACCGCCATAGCCGAAGTGGCGCAAGTCCTGGGGTTGACCGAATACCTTGGACGTCGGCCAGCGGATCTGTCAGGCGGGCAAAGGCAACGCGTCGCTATGGGCCGTGCGATCGTTCGTCATCCGAAGGTCTTTCTGTTTGACGAGCCGCTCTCGAATCTTGATGCGAAGCTTCGCACCCAGATGCGGGCCGAGATCAAACGACTTCACAACCGGCTGGGCGTGACCTCCATCTATGTCACTCACGATCAGGTCGAGGCGATGACGCTGGCCGATCGAATCGTTGTCATGAACGACGGTAGCATCGAACAGTTCGGCACGCCGATGGAGTTGTTCAACAACCCTGCAAATACGTTTGTGGCCGGCTTCCTCGGCGCACCGCCGATGAACCAGTTCAAAGGCAGATTGACGGAGCGGGGGGCCCGAATCGGTGGTCATGAGCTCAAGTTTGCCGGAACTGAGAGTGAAGCGGGACGCCAGGTGGTGGTAGGAATCCGTCCGGAGCATGTCTCGCTCAAGGCCGACCCGGGGACGTCAGCGTTGCCGATCACGCTCGAATTGATCGAGCCGCTTGGATCGGAGGCGCTGCTGCACACGAGGTTCGGTGACGTACCCATGGTGCTGAAGGTCGATACACACGGTGATGTCGGCCACCTTTCTGACATCAGTGAAGTCCATGTGCCCGCGGCGCTGGTCCATGTCTTCGACGGCGAAAGCGGCAAGTCACTCCGCCCGAAAGGTGTTTTCGCATGAGCGATGTGGGAGGGAGCCGACAGGAGCCTGCGGGTCGCACCCTAAAGGATCGGCTGGTCTGGCTTTCCGACCACTTCAGGCGTGAATGGCAGATATACCTGATGCTCGCGCCGACCGTCATCTGGTTCATTCTGTTTCTCTACAAGCCGATGTACGGACTTCAGATCGCGTTCAAGGATTACTCGATCTTCCGCGGCGTCGCTGACAGCCCTTGGATCGGTACCGAGCACTTTGAATTCCTGTTCTCGAATGACCAGTTCATCCGCGCGGTGATGAACACCGTCAAGATCAGTGCTCTGAACCTGCTCTTTGGATTCCCTGCGCCGATCATTCTGGCGCTGATGTTCAACGAGATTCTGAACATTTCCTATAAGCGGGTGGCGCAGACCATCGTCTATCTGCCGCATTTCATCTCATCGGTGATCATCGCCGGAATCGTGATCACGGCGTTCTCGCCCACCGCCGGCATAGTCAACACAATCCTGGGCTGGTTCGGGTTCGATTCCATCTATTTCCTCACCCGACCCGAATGGTTCCGCCCGATTTTCATTGGCACTGGCATCTGGCAGGAGGCGGGCTTTGGCTCAATCGTCTTTCTCGCCGCGATCGCCGGAGTGAACCCATCGCTGTATGAAAGCGCCGTCGTCGATGGAGCCAGTCGCTGGCAGATGATGTGGAAGATCACCATTCCCTGCATCCTGCCTACGATCCTGATCATGCTGATCATTCGCATCGGCAATATCATGGAGGTGTCGTTCGAGCTGATCATCCTTCTCTATCAGCCGGCCACCTACTCGACTGCGGATGTGGTCAACACCTTTATCTACCGACAGGGCCTGCAATCGGGTCAGTATGACATGGCCGCGGCGGCGGGATTGTTCAACGCCGTCGTAGCCTTCGTTCTGGTAATGGCCGCCAATTCGATATCGCGTCGCTTCTCGCGCACGTCGCTGTGGTGAGGTGCGCCAATGAACATGAATCTCTATTCCCGGGGCGACAGAATATTTGCCTTGGCGACATCCGTCCTGATCGGCATGTTCACTGTAGCGACGCTCTACCCGTTCATCTACATCGCGGCGGTGTCCTTCAGCTCGGGCTTTGCCGCCACTGCGGGGAAGGTCGTGCTGACACCGATCGATGCGACGGTCGCAGCCTACGGGCATGTACTGGTCGATCCGACATTCTGGCGTTCCTACGCCAACACGTTCATCTATACAATCGGTGGCACTGCGATGAGCCTGGTCATCATAGTCCCGGGAGCCTATGCGCTGTCGCGGCCAGCGCTTTTGGGACGGCGGTTTTTCAATCTCTTCATTGCATTCACGATGTGGTTCAACGCCGGTTTGATCCCGTTCTTTCTGAATATGCGCGATCTTGGCCTCCTCGACAGCTATTTTGGGATCATCATCGGGTTCGCCTGCAATGCGTTCAACATAATCCTGCTGAGAAACTTCTTCGAAAGCATTCCCCGGAGCTTCGAAGAAGCGGCGCGCATGGACGGAGCGAACGAGTTCCAGATACTCTGGAAAGTCTACGTTCCGCTGTCCAAGCCCGCGATCGCGACGATCACGCTGTTCTGCATCGTGTCGCGCTGGAACGGATTCTTCTGGGCGATGGTTCTGCTGCAAAGCGAGGAGAAGATTCCGCTCCAGGTCTTCCTGCGCCATACGATCGCAACGCTTTCCGACGACCAGGAATTCACCACTACGCTTCTCGACCAACCCTACAGCGTCGAAACGGTGACCGCTGCGATCATCGTCTGTTCGATCATCCCTGTCCTGATCGTCTACCCGTTCATACAGAGATACTTCGAGAAGGGAATCCTTCTCGGAGGAGTGAAAGAGTAACCCCAACAACCGCAAAAAGGAGGATTCCATGCGAAGACTGAGTTTAACGGCAGCCCTGTCTGTGGGTACAGCAATGACGCTACCGGCGTTTGCCGATGGTCATCTGAAGATCGTCGACGAACCGCTCGAGCTGACGATTCAGATGAATCACGCCCGCTACCCGGTCTATGATGAGACCTGGCCGGTCGAGATCGAGGCACGGAAGCTGACCAACATCCACCTGATCAACGACACGGTGGGTGCCAACATGCGAACAAGCGAAAACACTGGCCGGACCGAAGCGCTCAACCTGATGCTGGCATCAGGCCATATCCCGGACATTGTTGGCTCAAGCAGGATCAAGGACTTCGTCAATCAGTACGGGCCGGAGGGCGCCTTCCTTCCGCTCAACGACCTCATCGACGAACATGCGCCGAACCTGAAGAAGTTCTTCAGCGAACGGCCTGAAATCCAATCGGCGATCTCGGCGGCGGACGGCAACTTCTATTACATCCCCTATCTTCCCGATGGAAAATATGGCCGTGCCTATTTTATCCGCTACGATTGGCTGGATAAGCTTGGACTGGACGTGCCGGAAACCGTCGACGAGTACAAAGCGGTTCTGGAAGCTTTCCGTGATGGCGACCCCAACGGTAACGGCCTTCGGGACGAGGTGCCGTATTTTGCCCGTCAATGGCCTGAGCTGATCCGATTGGTAACGCTTTGGGATGGCCGTTCGTCAGGTTCGGACACCTATCATGATTTCTACGTCGACAACGGCCAGATCAGGCATCCCTACGCTGGTGAAGGCTATCGCGAAGGCATCAGGAACCTGGCCCAATGGTATGCCGAAGGCCTGATCGACCCCGAGATCTTCACTCGAGGAAGTTCCGCCCGCGATTATCTGCTCAGCGAGAATCTCGGTGGCGCGACGCACGATTGGTTCGCCTCAACTTCGGGGTACAACAGGCTTTCGAGCGAGATCGAGGGCTTCTCGTTTCGGGCGCTGGCACCGCCAGCCTCGATCACAGGAAAGCGCATCGAAGAGCATCGCCGCATCCCGATCAAGCCCGATGGCTGGGCAATCGGTGCAACCAACGAGCATCCCGTGGAGACCATCAAGTATTTTGACTTCTGGTTTACGGAGGAAGGTCGTCGCCTGGCCAATTTCGGCGTGGAAGGCATGCAATACACCATGGTTGATGGTGAGCCGAAATTCACGGAGGAATTCCTGAACAATGGCCAACCGGTGAACAACCAGCTGTACGCTGTTGGTTCGCAGCTCCATGCTCGCGGATACTTCTAGGATTACAATTATGAGATCCAATGGTCGAACGAGTTCGCGCTGGAGGGAATCGCCCTCTACGACGAAGGCGACTACCTGATCGACCAGTTCCTGGGCGTCGCGTTCTCCCCGGATGAGCAGAAAGTCTATGATCGACATTGGGGGTCGGTTCGCGACTATATGTTGGAGCGTCAACAGGCATGGATCCTTGGCTCGGGCGATGTCGAAGCGGACTGGGACGGCTATGTGGCCCAGCTGGACAAGCTTGGCCTCAATGACGTCCTGGCGGTCATGCAGTCGGCCTATGACCGTCAGTACGGCGGTTGAGCCAAATCTGTCGGCGGGTGGCTTTCGCTGCCCGCCGAATATCGATTGCACGGATAACCGGATGTCCAACAGGTACACGAAAACAAGCGATCTTGGGCCGCTCGATCAGCCCGCGGCGGGTCGACTGATGATCCAGTACGCGCCCCACGAAACGAGCGGGATCATCGAGAACCCACCGCGCTTCACTTGGTTGCCGGATATCGACGACAACGCACGTTTCGTGCTGAAAGTCAGTGGTGACGGCCAGGAACGAATATATTCGGACATCCCGATCAACTATTTCACGCCGCCGGAAGCGCTGCCGCCTGGTGACTATGTCTGGGCCTATGCCGCTTGGAAGGACGGTGCGCAGGCCTCGAACTGGAGTGCCGAGCGTCGCTTTTCAATGACGTCGGGACTTCCCACGACGCCGCTGCCCATCAGGGCGGAACGGTTTGGATCGGTACCCACGACCCACCCGCGCCTCTGGCTGGACCAGGACAGGCTCGACGCCTTTCGTGCGGCTCTTGAGATCGACCCTGACCATTGCGGCTGGACGAAGTTCCTTGAGGAATCTGTCAAGCCCTGGGTTGGCAGAAAACCTATGCAGGAACCGGCACCCTATCCGAACAACAGGCGCGTCGCCTCGATCTGGAGGCAGACCTATATCGACCTTCAGGAACTCATTTATTCGATTCGCCACCAGGCGGTGGCCGGAGCCGTATTGCGGGATGAGGACTTAACCAACAACGCAAAGGTCTGGCTTTTGGAAGCGGCGTCATGGGATCCGGACGGAGTCACCTCCCGCGCCTATACCGACGAATGGGCTTTCCGAGTGAATCTCGCACTGGCCTGGGGCTACGACTGGCTCCATGATGAACTCAGCGACGAGGAGCGCAGGGCCGTCCGCGCGGCGCTACTTGCCCGAACCCGACAGGTGGCCGAGCATTGCATCGGCAACGCCCGCATTTCGACATTTCCCTATGACAGTCACGCTGTCCGTTCCGTCTCATTGGTTCTCGTTCCGGCCTGTCTGGCGCTTCTCGGCGACGAACCGGAGGCAGAGGATTGGCTCAATTTCGCTGTCGAGTTCCTCTACACACTATATTCGCCCTGGGGCGATGGCGATGGTGGCTGGGCCGAAGGTACGAACTACTGGATGATGGGCATCGCCTATCTGATCGATGCTGCGAACCAGTTACGGAGCGCAACGGGTCTGGATCTGTTCCAACGCCCTTTCCTGCAGAAGACCGGAGACTTCCCGCTATACTGCAAGGCTCCCGGTACGCGGCGTGCGACCTTCGGTGACGACAGCACCATCGGTGATCCTCCTGGGATCAAGTGCGCCCACAACATGCGTCAGCTTGGAGGTGTGACCGCAAATCCGGCCTATCAATGGTATTTTGAGGAAATCGTCAGGAACGATCCGGGCACGGAGAAGGCCTTTTACAACTGGGGCTGGTGGGACCTGAATTTCGACGAACTTGTTTTCAGGCACAGCTATGCGCCGGTCAAGGCAAGTCCGCCCACCGAAAGGCTCCGCCATTTCAGGGGCATTGGTTGGGTGGGCATCCAGAAACATCCCGAGGATCCGGATCGGCACATCCAGTTCGTGTTCAAGTCCAGCCCCTATGGTGCAATCAGTCACAGCCACGGCGACCAGAACGCATTCTGCCTGGCAGCGTATGGTGAGGATTTGGCGATACAGTCTGGCCATTATGTTGCTTTTGGAAGTTCCATGCACATGGATTGGCGTCGCCAGACGCGATCCAAGAATGCCATCCTGATTAACGGAAGGGGCCAATACGCGGGCAAGGACAAGGCACGGGCTTTGGCTGCTTCGGGCGAGATTGTCGAGGCGCGCGAATACGATGATCATATCTTCATCCGAGGTGACGCTACGGCCGCCTACTGCAGCCTTTCCCCTGAGGTTACGCTCGTGCAGCGCGACATCTATTTTGTCCATGATGAGTACTTCGTAATGGTTGACACGGTAAATGCCGACGCGCCTGTCACCATCGATTGGCTACTACATGTCAACGATGCGATGGAACTTGGCAGCAACAGCTTCCGTTATGTCGGGGAACGGGCGGGGTTTTACGGCAAGGTTCTCTGGTCAGAGGCAGGTGTCGGCAAGCTGGACCAAGTCACCGGCTTCCCCGGGGTCGATCCCAAGGACTATGAAGGTCTGCCGGTGAGCACCCACCTCAAGGTTAGCTTTCCAGAAACCGAATGTCACCGTATCGCGGTGCTTCTGGTGCCATACTCCATGAGTGCGCCGAAGCGCGTCTTCAGTTTCCTTGATGACCAAGGATACGACGTCAATCTCTACCTCACCGACGCCTTGGACCGTTCGTTCCGAGTCATCGTTCCGAAATCGTTCGCGGCCACTTGAGTGTCGTTGTCAGAAAGGAAAGTTCAATGAAGTTTAGCGGAAAGACAGCCGTCGTCACCGGCGGCGGGCGCGATATTGGTCGAGCATGTGCCGTGCGCCTTGCGGAAGAAGGTGCGATGGTTGCAATCAACTACCACAAATCCGCCGAAGGAGCCGATAGTGCCGTGGATGAGATCACAGCCAGTGGCGGCCGGGCGTTGGCGCTTCAGGGAGACATGACGAATTCGGCAGACGTCGCCTCATTCGTCAATGCGGCGCGTCGGGAATTGAGCGAAACGATCGACATACTTGTGCATGTAACCGGAGGATTGGTCGCACGCAGGAAGATCACCGAAATGGACGAGGAACATTGGCATACGGTGATGAACCTGAACGCGACGTCGTTCTTCCTTGCCGTGAATGCGGTGGTTCCACATATGACAAACGGCGGTGCAATAGTTAGTCTCGCCAGCCAGGCCGGACGCGACGGTGGAGGGCCGGGAGCAATTCCCTACGGTGCATCAAAAGGTGCACTGATGACAATGACCCGCGGGCTGGCCAAGGAACTCGGACCCGAGATCAGGGTCAATTCAGTCTGCCCGGGAATGATCGATACTGATTTCCACAACGTTTTCACAAAACCGGAGGTGCGTGCACATGTTGCAAACATCACGCCACTGAAACGCGAGGGCACGTCCCGGGACGTTGCCAACCTGGTCGCCTATCTCGCCTCCGAAGACGCGGCATTCATCACTGGTGCCAATGTCGACATCAACGGTGGCACACTGTTTTCATAGGGTTTGGGCATGTCTTTCAACGATCCTGCTGATACCGGTCAATCCCACTCCACGCTCGCGTTGTTTCAACCACCGACAGCGCGGAAGCCGTTATTTGCCATGGCTTTGAGTCGGGTAATCGCCAAGATCGGACAGCTTGTACAGGTCTTCGGTCTGCGCAATCCAAGGATGGGGATAGATGGAACCCACACCTACGAGTTCTGTACCGAAGACGAATGGGTTGCTGGCTTCTGGCCCGGTCAACTTTGGCTCACCTATTCTCTGACCGGAGACGAACGGCTCAGGAACTCCGCACGTGCCCGGCGTGGATACTTCCAGCGCGTGCTCGAAAACCCTGCTTGGCACGACCACGACCTTGGGTTTCTATTCCTTCTGTCCTGTGTCGCAGATTTCAAGCTGACTGGTTCCGACGGCGCCCGGACCATGGCGTTGCGCGCCGCCGACTTCCTTGCGGCTCGTTGGCGCCAGCCCATGCCATTCCTGATGTGCTGGAACCCGATGCGGAGGGACAGTCCGGACTTCGCTGCACGCAAGACCCGCACGCTCAACATTGACAGTCTGCAGGGAATGTCACTGCTCTACTGGGCACACCGGGAAACCGGGCAGCGATCCTTTCTGGACATTGCGGACATGCACAACGAAACTGCGCTCAGGTATCTGATCCGCGACGACTTCAGTTCGTATCACTGCTACGAGTTCGATTCCGCCACGGGTGAGCCAATCCGGGGTTATACCCATCAAGGTCTCGGCGATGAGAGCTGCTGGTCACGAGGGCAGGCATGGGGGATTCATGGATTGGCCCAAAGTTTCCTGAACACCGGGAATGTAGCGTTTCGCGACACGGCGGCCCGGATGGCCGATTATGTTTCAGGCAAACTCCCTGAAGACGGTGTGCCCTTTTGGGACTATGATCTGTCAATCGACAGCCATCCCTATCGGGACTCTTCGGCGGGCGCCGTCACAGCCTCGGGTCTCTATGCGCTGGCGCGGGGATTCGGTCATGGGGACGATGCCAGGAAATACACCGAACTTGCTGATCGCATTCTTCTTGGCTTGGTGGAGCACTGCGATATTTCAGGGATTCCGGAAGCCGAAGGACTTCTGAAACAGGGGGCGGCATATGTTGGAATTGGGTGCGCTGACAACCTCTTGCC
Organism: Paracoccaceae bacterium; assembly: GCA_965203605.1. Taxonomy (GTDB): domain Bacteria; phylum Pseudomonadota; class Alphaproteobacteria; order Rhodobacterales; family Rhodobacteraceae; genus JAPOUP01. The sequence goes on from OZ241902.1 coordinate 3,890,428, forward strand.
CTATGGTGACTACTATTACCTTGAGGCGTTGATGCGGGCAGTTGGCCATACAGAATTTTTCTGGTGAGGGCCTCGAACCGCGCTTCGCCGACAGCCCATTGTCAAGTGAGCGGAGACCCAGGACGGAGCGCGACTCATACCGACCACGGCTCCACGAAACTGGAAGGCTGAGCTAAGAGGTTGGCCGAAAATGTGGATGGTCTCCGCCAGATGTGGTATCTCCGTGTCAGAATGCAACCAGACAGGGAGGCTACCATGGCCTGGAGCGAGACCACCCGGGAGAAGTATAGGCGCATTTCCGAGCGATATGAAAGTGACCTGACGGACGGGGAGTGGGCCCTGATCAAGCCGCTTCTCCCGCCGCCGCCGGGGCTGGGCCGCCCCAGGTCCACGGATCTCCGCGAGGTCCTCCACGCGATCCAGTACATGCCGGCGACGGGCTGCCAGTGGCGGGCGGTTCCCAGGTGTTCCGCTCCGTTTGCCACGGTCCAGGGTTGCTTCCACGCCTGGCGCGGCAGCGGCGTCATGGAGCGCATGATGGATGCGCTGCGCGGACTGGCCCGCGACCGGGCGGGGCGTGGCCCGGAGCCGACCGCCGCCGGGACCGGCAGCCAGTCGGTGAGGACGACGGAGACGGCGGGGCCGTCGGGACACCACGCCGGAAAGAGAACCAGGGGCCGGAAGCGGCACATCGCCGTGGACGTGGAGGGGACCCCGATCGTGGTCCAGGCCCACACGGCCGACGTCCAGGACCGGGACGGCGCTCCGGACGTCATCCTGGCGATGCTCGGGAAGGCGCCGAAGGTGACGGAACTGTGGGCCGACAGCGGCTGCAGCGGCGCGAGACCGCGCGGCAGGCTCGCGGAGCTGGGTGTCCCCGAGGTGCCGGGGACCGTGGAAAGACCCAAGGGAACCAGGGCTTCACGGTGCTGTACCGCCGCTGGGTCGTGGAGCGCACCTTCGCCTGGATGTCGCGCTGCCGCCGCCTGGCGAAGGACTGCGGGCGGAGCCTGGCGAGCTCCGTGGCGTGGGCGCAGCTGGCCGCCTGCCGGTTCCTGTTCCGGCGGCTGGCGAGGGACGCAAGTACCTGAAACTGAATGATATAATTAAAACAATGACTTATGAGTCAAACTCTAAGGCTGTATTGCTGCTTTACCGAGTGGTGGTAAGGCTGGTGGCACTTTTCCGACTCCACTCCGAACCGCAATGTCTATCGTATTGTTGCATATCGGGTTCAGGAGGGGTGGCTTGAATGCATACGAAGCCGGAACGCGATCGAAAGACGGGCCGAATGAAAACGTGCGCAGATTGTCGGTAGAGTTCGGAAAGTGACTCTGCTGCCAATTCAACCAACCTGTACAACTCCGCCATCACCCAATGATAGACTTGGCCTCAAGACCGGGTGTAGCCTAGGATTCCTGTAGTGCCTCGAACGCTTGATCCGCCCGGCACGCGCTCCAGGACCATGGGTCAGGAAAATGGAAAGAAAGTGGACAGGAGTCAAAGATCCTCGGCTGCATCCGTCAGGTCGCAGCAGCTTGGCAGGAATCCTGAACTACAAACTATAGGCGACCCGTTGCATTCGCGGCGTTTGCGATCCACGTCAATCGTGACGATGGCGGCCATCGAATGGCGGGGAATTCCGGGACAGAAGCTGCCCACGGCGTCCCAGGCGAACGCGACACGAGTTCGGCGTTGGTGTTGTTGATCGAGTGAACGCCGCCGGAGGTGGCGCGGTTCGGACCCGCAAAGGTGGATCTCCAATACCGCACTGCGGCTGCTCCGATCAGTTTGCGGCCTGGATGGCATACGGCAACGGAGTCGCCCCGACGCCCCTGCGCGCTGAACCCACAACGCGGCTGGCAGTCGAGTCTCCGGAGAGGTCCCGCGCGAATCCGCCGATCCAGCTTCCCGACGAGGGGCGGCTCCCTGCTGGCCCGCTGGCTCGCACTGCCGCATCCGGGTCGAGGACAAAGCCGCCAGACGCGGCAGGACCGGACCCCACCGCCATGGGTGGTTCGATTGGCTGGCAGTGCGCGGTCATAGACACTGTCTGAAACTGGCGACAGCCGGCAAGGACGCGGGCTGGGTGCAGCCCAGATCGCTGGCATGATTCGCTTAGGTGTTTCCTGAGCCTTGACTTCCTGGCATGGGAACGGCTTTCGGTCGATTTTCGCCCGCGGAAACCGACCGAAAACACAGATTTCCCGACAGTCCGGGACACCCCCCCCCCCAGGAACCCGAGGAAGGGTGTATCCCAAGTTGGTTGATTCCGACAGTTCGAATGTGCCATTCCTTCGTTGCGGCGGGACCATGGGAGACCGGGGCAACCGGCGGGTGGCCTGCCATACCAGGCAACGGGCATGGAGCTGTTTCATGGCACGGAAGGGAAGGTCGGGTCACAGGCACCCGGACGCGGTGGCGTATCCGGGGGTCTGTCCGAAAGCGACGCGGCGGTCCATCCACCGGTGGTCCGCGGGCACGGGGGTGGCGGACACCGTCGCCGGTACGGTGTCGCCGATGGGCTTCGATGCGGCCGCCACGCACATCGCGGACCTTGCCGGGCCGGGGGTCCCGGCGGGTTCCCTGCAGCGCCGGTCGCCTGGGCCCGGCGAGGAGGCCATGGAGTCCGGCCGGGATGGGGCCGTCGGGGGCGACCCACTGGAATCACGCATGTATCTGGCGGTGGACGGGACCGGGATCCCGATGCGCGGGGAGGGGACGGAGGGCGTCACCGGAAAGGGGGAGGACGGGAGCGCCCGGACCCGCGGGGGAGGCTGGCCGTCGTGTACACCGCCGAGGGCCGGGACCGGGAGCCCTCCGCGTTCGCCGCCCGCCCCGGCAGGGAGGCGCGCCGCCGCGGCCTTCCGGAGGCCGGGGAGCCGGTCGTCATCCCCGACGGGGCGGACTGGACACCCGGCACGTGCGGGGAGCTCTTCGGCGGCGGCGGGGTCACCTTCGTCCTGGACCGGTTCCACGCGCTGGAACACCCCTCCGCCGCCGGCAGGGCGATCCACCCCGAGGGACCGGAAAGGGACCGGCACGGCGAGGTGGATGCCTGCCGCCGCCACTTCCGGAACAGCCCCGGACGGATGCGGTACGGAGAGTACCGCGACCGCGGCATCCAGGTCGGGAGCGGTGTCGTGGAGGGCGGCTGCAGGCGGTCCGGACCCAGGATGAAGCGCTCCGGGACCCGCTGGTCGGAGAGGGGCGCCAACGCAATGCCGGCGCTGAAGGGCTGCGTCATGGGCCACAGGCTGGCCGACTTCCTGGACTGGCGGGCGAATCAGGCTGTTGCGGCATAATCAACCAACTTGGGATACACCCCCCGAGGAATTAATGCTTGACGAACGGAGGGGGGGGGTACCATGCGGCAACCGTCGCTGTTCTGTCCCAGGAACTGCGCGGACGCCATTGGATGTAACCTTAGAGGAGCGATCACGATGGTCAGAATTCCCGTCCCGGAACCCGAATACAGGAAACACGAACTGTCCGACGGCAGCATCGTCGACCGCTCGGACGACACCGGCAACAACCGCTTCGACCCAAACCCGCTCTACGGCAACCGGTATGCATGGACCGAGTCGATGAACGCCATCGGCGGCCAGGGCAACGACCGGCTGATCGCCGGGCGCTACACCGGCGTGCGGGTGGAGGATAATGGCTACATGGTCGGGGCCTGGCGCGGCGCAGACAAGTACAACTCCCTCAAGGGCGGCAACGGCGGTGACTTCTTCATCCTGAACGAGGAGTCCTACGTCTTCGTCGAAGACTACAGGATGGGCGAGGACGGCTTCATGGTCACCGGCCTCCATGGCGGCGCGGACAGCTGGCAGCCGGAGCACCTGAAGGTGGTGCATTACCCTTCCGGTAAATATGACGGGTCCACCTTCCGGATCGTGCTTGATGACGGTGACAATCCGCCGAAGGTGCTGGCCGAGGTGAACGTCACGAACTACCGCTCCGGCACGGATCCCCAGACGGTGATCGACCACATCCAGGGGGGCATCACCTTCCCGCACGCGGAGCTGATGCTCGGCGCCTACCTCAACGGCACGCTCGGCGCCGACGCGCTGACCGGCACCGCCGGCCATGACGAGATCTGGGGCTGGGGTGGCGACGACACGCTTCGCGGCGCCGAGGGCAACGACCGGATATACGGCGGCGACGGCCACGACACGCTGTATGGCGACGAAGGCAACGATCTCATGGTGGGCCATACCGGCCACGACACGATGTTCGGCGGCAAGGGGCGCGACTTTCTCAGCGGCAATTCCGGGAACGACCGGCTCTACGGCGGCAAGGGCAACGACCAACTCGAAGGCGACGGCGGCAACGACCGGCTCGACGGCGGTGAGGGAACGGACACCCTCACGGGCGGCGACGGGAAGGACGTCTTTGTCGTCAAGGCGAACGCGGACGGGTCCGCCGACGTCATCAAGGACTTCATCATCATCGACGACGTCGTCCGCCTGCCCTACGACGTCCGCCGGAACGACGTCTCGTTCGTAAGGACCACCAACGCCCAAGGCCACACCGTCCACAATCTGGTCTATCTCGCTGGCAAACTCAACGAGAAGGTGCTGGCGCAGTTCGAACACATGGACGGCGAGGACCTGAGCAAGGTCAGGTTCATCTGGGACCTTGATCCTAATGCGGAGGCGCCTCCGGGCGAGACGCTCGCCGGCACGAAGGGGAAGGACCTGCTGTTCGGCGGCTCAGGCAACGATACCATCGATACCGGTAGCGGCAACGATGTTGTCTACGGCCGCGGCGGCGAAGACGAGATCGACGGCGGCAGGGGCAACGACACGCTTTACGGCGAACACGGCAACGACGACCTCTTAGGCGGGGCCGGACGGGACATCTTCTATGGCGGCGCGGGGGACGACGGTCTCGACGGCGGAAAGGGCCGCGACCGGCTTGAGGGCGGCGAGGGCAACGACACCATCAGGGGCGGAAAGGACGACGACACGCTCTACGGCGGCGAGGGCAACGACAGACTCCATGGCGACGGTGGCAACGACACGCTCTACGGCGGCAAGGGCAACGACTTTCTCGAAGGCGGCGCGGGCCATGACCGGCTCGAAGGCGGCGCGGGCAACGATGTCCTCGACGGCAGCGAAGGCGACGACCGGCTGTTCGGCGACGACGGCGCGGACAAGCTGCTGGGCGGCGCGGGCACCGACTTCCTGCACGGCGGCGAGGGGGTGGACACCTTCATCTTCCGCTCCGGGGACGGGGTTGACACCATCCTCGACTTCGAGGACGGCTCCGACAGCATCGTCTTCAAGGCCGCGACCGACGACGCTCCGAACACGCTGACCCTGGGTTTCAGCGACCTGACCATCACGGGCAATGCGGAGGCCGGTGGTGCCGTGATCACCTCGGACAAGTACGAGGGCGAGATCATCGTGAAGGGGGTCGACGTCCTCAATCTGACGGCCGACGACTTCGACTTTGTGACGGTCGATGCATACGATAATCTGCTGATCATCGTCTAGGCCGGCGGCCTGAATGTGAAAGACAGGAGAGGGCGGCGCTTCGGGGCCGCCCTCTTTCCTTGTGTGTGCCTGGCATGATCGGCAGCCTGGCGGCGGCTGCGCCAGCCGCCCTGCCAGTTCCGGCTGAGCGTCCGGACGGCCTTGCCGACGATGTGGGCCTCCTTGGAGCGGGATAGGGTCCGTGGGCGGGTCAGCGGAGTGCGGGCGCAGCTCCGGCGGTCCGTCACCGCGGATCGGCCCGGATGTGGCCCAGTTTGCTGACAGCATCGTCTGTTCCGGAACTTTCCAGGGACCGCGCGTCGGACAGGACCCGGATGGACCGGCCAGTGGCGCCCGTTCAGAGGCAAGCGACGGTGAGCGCAGGTCATGACGCGGGACGAAGTGAACCGGGTGCATCGGCATCCGGACGCAGTGGCATATCCGGTTTCCGGGGGTCTGGGAGAGGAAGGCGCGGCGGTCGTTCGCGCCTGCGGGGGTGGCCACATCCGGTACCGGTACTGGACCAGGGGCCGCCCGATGCGCTGCCCGTCGCCGTGGAGCGGGCGCTCCGGGCAGCCTCGTCCGCGGCAGGGCGGCGCTGAAGCTTCTTCCGGAGCGGCCTGGACGGAACGCTGCCGAGGCCGGAATGCGAGCGCCGCGGCAGGCAGACAGGGTGCAGCCCAGGATTCTTGTAATGCCCCGGAGGGTTGATCCGCCCGGCACGCGCTGCAGGACCATGGGCCAGGAAAGTGGACAGGAGTCAAAAATCCTCGGCTACACCCCTCAAGACCAGGCACCAATCCATTCGGGCATACTGAGGCCAGAGGCGTCAGTCGGCCTATACACTTCGAAATCCCCGATGCACTGCAGGAGAGGTTGGCATCACGGGTCGGGCGTTTGCTCCGCAGCTGTGACGGCGACCGCGCTTCTTGCACATGCCAGAATCTCGCCTGCGCTCTTCAGGTCGTCCTGCCCGTTCACGGAGCCAATGTCTTCGGAATCCCTGTCGGACCTGTCATCGCCCATGCACAGCCACATCGACTTGGTCAGGAGTTCCTCGGGCAGGTGACCTGAGGCGGCAAGCCTCTCACAAACGTCTACTGCTGAGTCCTTCGCCTCGTCTGCCGCCTCCCCGTAAGTCTTCGATAGCGACCAAATCGCATCTTCCGCGATAGCTGGCGCTTGCGCGACTGCCTCATCCGAGAATCCTCCCCCGGCCAGCAGCGTTGCCATTCGAAACTTGCGTTCCGCAGCTTCCAGCAACTTCCGTGCTTCAGCCATGCGCTTTTTCGCCTGCTCCTGCTTCGGGTCAGGCCGACTGGATTGATACAGGACTTCCGCCGTGTTCGACGCTAATTTGAGGAATCCAGCGGCTTCCAGCTGGAGCATTTTCTCGTAGGTTTCGTGATCGAGTATCTTGACCGAAATACCCGCCGCATCGTTCCCGAATGGGCTGACGTTGCCATCGTCATCGGGACCGACGACAGCCAGCAGGGATTTCTGGCCGTCCTCGGCTTCCCGGAGTTCCACCATCAGCAGCCGGTCGCCATAGGTTTCCCTGAACCGCTCGAGGGCATCAACTTCGGGTTTGGGCATCCGCTCCCTCGGAACGACTGTTCCCAAGACCTCTTCCAGACGCTGAAGAAACGCAGCCCTGCCGGACGGAAGATCCAGATTGCTCGACTTCGACTTGCCATCCAGAACGGCTTCGGCTACCGCCCTCTTCTGCTCGATGAGGAAGAGCATGTTGTGCTCTATCGAATTCTCGCTGACCAGATTCGCGACGGTTACCGTGCGCTTTTGGTGCTTTCGCCATGCACGGGCGATTCTCTGTTCCAGCTTGGCCGGATTCCACGGCTGGTCGATGTTGATCACCGCATTGGCGACCTGCAGGTTCAACCCGGTTCCGCCACTCTCCGAGGAGAGAAAAACGCGGCAGTCCGGGTCTTCCTTAAATCTTTTGATCTCAGCCCTTCTCTGCTTTTGAGGCACCGAACCGGTGTGCAGCGCGTAGCCAACTCCGATGTCGCTGAGCAGTGACTGCACGAGAGACAGCATCCGGACCCATTCCGAAAAGATGATCACCTTGGAATCGGCATCGTGCAACAACTCCTCAAGAATACGTTCCAGTTCGTCAAGCTTCGGGCAGTCCCGCACCTTATCGTCCAGTATGAATGGTGTGTCGCAGATCATGCGCATGCAGCTAAGCGCGAGTTGCAACCGTTTGAATTCCTCTTCCGAAAGCGGGCGGGTACTGGCCTTGGAAGCAATTCTGGCCACCAGATTGGCATAGTCTTCGTAGCGCCGCTCCTGTTCCCGGGTCATCGGCACGAAGTAGTTGTTGACTGTCCGGGCAGGGAGGTCGTCTTCCACCTCAACTTTGCGCCGTCTCAATATGTGCGGTTTCACACGCTCGCTGAGTTCATCCAGGTTTTGGTAGCCGGTCGCCCGCCCCCGATGGTCGAGACGGTAGTACTGACGATTGAAACGAAACAGGGGTCCAAGGATCTTGGGATCCAGAAATTGAAGAATCGAATAGATTTCATCGATCCTGTTCTCGATCGGTGTACCTGTGAGCACGAAGGCAAATCGACTCCGAAGCTGTTTGACCTCGTTGGCAGTCTTTGTTCGCCAGTTCTTTATGCGTTGAGCCTCGTCGAGAATGACGATGTCTGGCCGAAGCAACTCCTGAATGGCTGCTCTGTCGGACAGGATTTGTTCGTAGTTCGAAATCGTGAAGAACGCTGGGCTCCTGTAGATCTCGAGTCTCGCGGCGCGATTTCCGAAGACGGCCCTGTAGGGCAGGTCCGTCGCGGTTTCAATCTGCTCTGCCCATTCCGACTTCAGCGATGCGGGACAGACAACGAGGGCACGCGCCACACCTTCGGTCTGTCTCAGAAGTTCGCATGCGGCGAGCGTCTGGAAGGTCTTTCCCAGTCCCATTTCGTCCGCCAGTAGCGCACGCTCCTTGAAAGCCAGATGGATCATTCCCTCGCGCTGATAGGGAAACAGCGGGAAATTCAGCACTTCAAAGGTTCGCTCGCCTGCTTTGACCCCGTCCAGAAATGCCTTTCGCCTTCTCGCCGGTCGCTCCCGCGCAAGCTGTTGGTCCCACCATCTCTCGAGGAGTCTGGAAACGCGCAAGTGCTGCGGATGCTCGTCAGCCAGTCGTCTCAGGCTGACGAGTGCCTGAATGTCCCGCTGTCTCTCGAATGCATCCAGCAGGCTCTCGACGTTTTCGCGGATGTCTGGAGGGATATTCCCCTCGGGGAGCGACATGGCAGGCACCGCATCGCTCATTGATCGCAGATACACCTCAATGCGTGGAGATTGCTTGCCCGCGGTACCGGAACGCATTCTGCCTCTGGCATTGCCGATCAGGTTCAGCACCCCCTCGATGTGCTTGCATGTGCCCAGTTCGGCGACTTCAAAGTCAAGACAGGTACAGGAATTCATTCGGCGCTCCAGATGCCTGACTTCGATCACGTAGCCGCTTCCGGTACTGGACCCGACGTGGAATGATCCAAATGCCCGAAATTCCGGCTCCAGTTCCTCGAATTCGGTGACTTCCGTAATCCCTCTCCAGCGCCGCCGTTCGATCTCCTCCTCGTCGGTTGTGTGCCAGCCAAGAAATTCCGGTCGTTTAGGTCTCGAAGCCTTTCGTCCCGTCTTTACCTTCTTCGCTGGCTTGGACATCTGTTTACCTACTCTCTCCAAAGCGAAATGCCGGACCAGGGCGCGGAAGGCAAAATAGTTGACGCATGCTCTGGCCGGGAGGCATTCCCAAGATTGCATACATTGACTACCCGAACGCAGTTCGAGCGGCAACACAGCCTATGTAATGAGTTTGCCGATGGTTGTGAATGGTCCGGAATTCAGTAGGGTGATCGCATTTCAACGGGATCGCAGCCTCGATTCCTTGCCGGCGCTACATATGTCGGCCGTATGGCCCGTGCACGGGTTTTGCTTCCGACTTCCTTGGTCGAGAGAGACAAGGCTCGGAACGGCGGTCTAGGGATTTTGCGGCAGGTCCGAGCATGGCCCTAGGTGCCACGAAAGTCAGAAGCCAAGCCTGACCTGACCGGATCGAGGCCCCACGACCTCCTGCAGAGACGTGTTGGCATTGCGAGCGAACCCTTTCCTGCGCACTGCGACGGTTGCGGTTCTGCGGATTCGGTTGGCTTGCCGACAGGTGCCTCCACGCATCTGAGCCTCATGGGACAGTCCCGGTAGCTTCACAGTATGTCCAGCGGCGGTCCTGCTGTGATCGTCGGCGATAGGCCTGTGAATGGCCAATCTGGATGTGCGGCTTCGACGGCCGACGATCGAACCTGAGCATACGTGCGGAACGCCGTGACTTCCGCTTCAGGCGCAGTCCGGAGCTTCGCCCTATATCTGTCCCGGTATCCGAAAGTGGAGTCCCATTGTTCGTTGACTTTTGCCTTGGCGTAATCCCTTTGTCGGACTCTGGTTTGGAGAAGACGATATGCCCGAAGACCGATCGAACCGCTACCGTTATGCGGCCCGCCTCAACGCCTTCAAGGCGACACTTCCACCGGATCAGCGGGATACGCCACACCTGCTTGAAGTTGCGGCTCGTGTCGGGAGCCTCGACGCTGCTGACCTGAATTTCCCCGACCATGTTTCCGTCGCCAACGAGGCCGAAGTCCGGACCGCCCTTTCAGTCAACGATCTGTGCCTGAACGGGCTTGCCATGCGTTACTACGGGGAGCCTGCCTTCGCGATTGGCGCATTTACGAATCCTGATCGTGCGGTCCGACGGAAGGCAATTGACCAGACCCGTGAAGCGATTGACATCTGTGCAGGACTTGGCGCTAGACAGCTGACCCTTTGGATGGGGCAGGATGGGTTCGACTACGCTTTCCAGCTGGACTATTCCCGTGCTTGGGACGAAACCATCGAGGCGATGGCCGAAGTGGCTGACCACAATCGCGAGATAGATATCGCCATTGAATATAAGCCTAACGAGCCAAGAGCCCATTCGCTCATGCCGGATATCGGAACAACACTTCTGGCCACGAGAGAGCTTGATCGACCCAATGTCGGGGTTACGCTCGACTTCGCCCATGCACTCTATGCCGATGAGATGCCGGCCCGCACCGCCAGTCTTGTGGCGCACTGTTCCCGCCTGCTTGGCGTTCATCTTAACGATGGCTATGGAAAGCGCGATGACGGTCTGATGGTCGGCACCGTACACCCAGTTGCCACGGTGGAACTTTTCGTCGAACTCGACCGCATCGGTTATGGAGGTGTGATCTACTTCGACACATTTCCCGATCTATCCGGCTTGGATCCGGTCGAGGAGCTGCGCACGAACATCCAAATGGCGAACCGGTTCGGCGATCTGGCCGAAAGGCTTCGCCAAGACAGGGGCCTCGCCGCGGCGATAGCCCTTCAGGACGCGGCACTCAGCCAGCGCATCGTCGCCCGTGCGCTCTACGGCGAATGAGTGGGATCATCGTCCTCGGTGCGCTGCACCTCGATGTTGTCGTGGACGCGCCCCGCCTGCCGCGGCTGGACGAAACGCTGCCTGGCACACGCGTGGACTATCGATTTGGCGGTAAAGGCGGTAACCAGGCTCTGGCGGCGGCACGAATGGGCGCACAGGTTGCGATGGCCGGACGGCTTGGACGCGACAGCGCGGCAAGGACGGTCCGCGCTGCGATGGATGAGGCCGGCGTTGCGCATTCACTTGTTCTCGAGACAGCTGCAGCCACCGGGATGAGTGCCGCGATCACGCTTCCCTCAGGCGAGTATTGCGCGGTCACGGTCCCGGGGGCCAATCTCGACAATGACGGCCACGTTTCGTGGCCTGAGCCACCCTCGGTAGGGCTGCTCCAGAACGAAATCCCGGAGTCCGCGAATCTCGTCTTTGCCTCACGCCTGCCGCTGGACTGCACGCTGATTGCAAATGCCGCACCAGTGCGCCGTATCCCTGCGATTTTGGCTGAACGGATTGATGTATTGGTCGTAAACCGGATCGAGGCCGAGGGTCTGACCGGTTGCCGCGATCCTGAAGCCGCCGTGACAGCACTCGCTGGCAGCATACGGGGCGCTATAGTACTGACCCAAGGTGCCGAAGGCGTGACATTGCTGGAAAATGGCCAGATGACGCATCAAATGGCCCACTCCATGGAGGTTGCGAGCACGCATGGGGCTGGAGATATGTTTACCGGCGCACTTGCCTCTCGCTTGGCGGCAGGGCATTCGCTTCGGTCGTCATTGCGCTTTGCCCAGGCTGCGGCAGGGCTATTTGTATCTTCGCCTGTTGACCGGCGGTGGGAGGTCACGCGCGCTGCGGTTGAGACATTCCTTGCCCGCGGTTAGGCGCGATCCGGTGCTTCCGGGGCGGGTGCCAGCTACGCCAGGAAAGACATGGAGGAGAATGGAACGATGAACAGATTTCAGACAGTGTTCGGAGTGGCCAAGCCGGTCATCGGCATGGTTCATCTTGGTGCGTTGCCGGGGTCGCCGCTCCATGACGTCAAAGCCGGAATTGACGGTCTGGTCGAGTCGGCGCACTCAGATATTGTCGCTCTCCAGAAGGCCGGTTTCGATGCAGTCATGTTCGGCAACGAGAATGATCGGCCGTACGAACTTGAAGTCGATGCGGCTTCGACCGCAACTATGGCATTCGTTATCGGGCAGCTCAAGGACAGGATAACGGTGCCATTTGGTGTCAACGTTCTCTGGGACCCAATTGCGACAGTCGCACTAGCCGCTGCCACCGAAGCGGGTTTCTGCCGGGAGATATTCACGGGCACATATGCCTCCGACATGGGAATTTGGTCACCTGACGCAGGAAAGGCGATGCGCTATCGTGATCGTCTTGGGTGCCAGAATCTCCTGATGCTTTACAACGTCTCAGCCGAGTTCGCATACAGTCTCGACCGCCGTTCACTCCCAGACAGGGCCCGCTCCGCTGTTTTCTCGTCGCTTCCCGATGCTGTCCTTGTCTCCGGCACCATTACCGGAGAAGCTGCCAGCATGAAAGACCTGGAAGCGGTTAAGGCGGTCCTGCCGGACACGCCGGTCATGGCAAATACTGGCGTCAGGCACGAGACTGTAGCGGATGTCTTGAAAGTCGCCGACGGCTGTATTGTGGGTTCGGCACTTAAGTACAATGGCGATACATGGAATTCGATTGATCCTGAGCGGGCAAGGGCTTTCATGAAGCGGGCAAGGAGCGACGGATGACGATCCGTGACCTTTTGACCGATCTAATGGCAGTTCCCGGCCTTTCCGGGCATGAAGATCGTGTGCGTCGGCGTATTGCCCATCACCTCCAGCCGCTCCCAAGCGCAAGCGATCGGTTAGGTAATCTCTGGCTCACATCCGCAGGCAAAGGTCCAAGCGTGCTTCTGTTTACCCATATGGATCAGCTTGGATTTGTGGTTCGAAAGATCGAAGCCGACGGATTTCTGCGGCTCGAGCGGGTCGGTGGTGTGCCAGAGCGTGCGCTTGCGGGTCAGATGGTTACCATTTGCCTTGGAGAGGGCCGGGACATCGACGGTGTCATCGCCAGCAAGAGCCATCACTCGACAACCCTGGATGAGAGATACAAGGTTGTCCGCTGTCAGGATCTCTATGTCGATTGTGGCTTGGGCACCCGGGGGGAAGCCGAGGCAGTCGGCATCCGGATCGGCACCCCGGTCGTATACTCTCCCGGAGGATCAATGTTGGGTAAACACCGTGTGACCGGGCCAGCGATCGATGATCGTGCTGGCTGCGCCGTGCTTATCGAGGTGGCCCGGGTGCTTTCCGACCGAGAACAGGGTCCGACGGTTCACGTCGCATTTACAACGCAGGAGGAATTCAACCTGCGGGGAGCACAACCACTTGCGCAGCGGCTGCGACCGGATGTTGCCATTCAGGTCGATCTCATGCTTGCGACCGATACGCCTGATATGGCCGATCGGGGCGAAATGCGACTGGGTCAGGGACCGGGCATCAGTCTCTATAGTTTCCATGGTCGGGGCACATTGAACGGAGTGATCCCACACCCTGCGATGGTCCGTCTTTTCGAAGAAACCGCAACCGCGCTCGGTCTACCGCTCCAGCGTAGTGCCCAGACTGGAGTTCTGACCGATCTGTCCCATGTCCAGCCTGTTGGCGAAGGCGTCGCCTCGATCGATGTTGGTTTCCCCATGCGTTACTCGCATTCCGCACGCGAGGTCGTGGATCTTCGCGATCTTGACGCATTGCGTGATCTATTGGTGGCCGCGCTCGCCCGTATTGGCCCGGGCTTCCGCCTCTCTCGCGACTGAAGATTGGGATTGGGGCCGATGACGTACACTCTCGGGATCGATATAGGGACATTCGAGTCCAAAGGAGTCCTTGTATGCGCCTCCACAGGCAGGATCATCGCTCAGGTGGCTCACCCGCATGAAATGCTCATACCCCGGCCTGGCTGGGCGGAACACCGGCCGGAAGAGGATTGGTGGGGCGATACCGTCCGCATCATCCGACAGCTCATTGCCGGGAATGGCGTTGATCCAAGCGACATTGGCGCGCTCGCGGTTTCGGCTATCGGTCCCTGTATGCTGCCTGTCGATGCGGATGGGACGCCGCTCATGAACGGTGTCCTCTACGGGGTGGACACAAGAGCCGACCGGGAGATCGCTTACCTCAATTCCGAAATTGGCGAAGAGAGAATCCTCAAGACCTGTGGCAATGCCCTGACCTCGCAGTCAGTCGGCCCGAAAATCCTATGGTTCAGGCGAAATCACCCTGACCTGTTTTCCAGAACACACAGGATACTGACGTCGACCAGTTTCATCACGTATCGCCTCACCGGCAACTTCGTTATTGATCACTATACGGCTGCAAATTTCAGCCCGCTGTATGACGTGGAGAAGCTTGATTGGTCAGACGCGCTGACGGACGGGATCATCCCGCTTGAACGGCTGCCGGCCCTGCTGTGGAGCAGCGAGGTAGCGGGCTTCGTCACCGCGAGGGCGGCTGCCGAAACCGGGCTTGTTACGGGTACGCCCGTCACCTGTGGCACGATTGACGCGTCGGCGGAAGCCGTTAGCGTCGGCGTTCGCAATCCTGGTGACACCATGATGATGTATGGTTCGACCATATTTGTCATCCAGGTGACGGCGATGCCTGTGCGGGATTCGCGTCTCTGGTATGCGCCTTGGCTTTTTCCTGGTCAGCACGCGTCAATGGCGGGGCTCGCGACCTCGGGCACCCTCACACATTGGTTCCGCGACCAGTTTGCGAGGGAGCTTTGCCGCGAAGAGGCGTTCGCCCGGCTCGCTTCCGAAGCCGCTCAATCGGTGCCCGGTGCCTATGGTCTGATAATGCTCCCTTATTTCTCAGGTGAGCGGACACCGATTCACGATCCAAAAGCAAAGGGAGTCTTTTTCGGATTGAATCTGACCCATACCAGGGGCGACCTCTATCGTGCGATGATTGAAGGAATCGCCATGGGCACGTCCCATGTCATCGATACCTACCGTGATGTCGACGCCGAACCGGAGCGCGTTCTGGCTGTCGGCGGAGGCACCAAGAACAGGCTCTGGCTGCAATCGACGTCGGATTTCGGCAAGGTGCGTCAGATCATCAGCAGAATTTCTGTCGGTGCCAGCTACGGAAACGCATTCCTCGCGGCCCTTGCCATTGGTCAGGTGCGATGGGAAGAAATTGCCGATTGGAATCCGCCGTCTGAGACGGTCAATCCAGAGCACTCCGATATCCATGAGCGTCACTACAGTCTGTTTCTGCGACTATACGGGCAGACGAAGGACATCGCGGCCGATTTGAGTGGGGGCAAGGAGGTTTTTGAACAGTAGGGATGGTCTGCTGGAGTCCAGGCCGATACGTGGTGTCGAGCCGGGCGTCCTGCAGCGGCTTTGATCTGGCGACCGCGGTGATGCCCTGTACGACGTCGAACACGCTTTCGGGCGGCCGACTTTCCTGGCCAACGCCGTCTCGACGATCCTGACCGTCTCCACCCTGGAGAAACCGTGCTTGCGGAGGAAGTCGGTGCGGTCATCATCGTTGCGGGCGACGATCCGTTCGCGCGCCGCACGGATGCCTCCGACAGAAGGCCGCGGCGAGGAGTCGGCGAAGCGGGTCAGCGCTGGCGCTGCCTCGTACGCGAAGCGATTGGCGGCGTATTTGGAATGCCGGATGCGGATTTCCTGAAATTCCTCGAAGTCCCAGAGATTACGGTTCTGGCAGACGGTGCGCAGATAAAAACTGGAGATGCCGAGCGTATTCGCGCCGATTTCGGAGTTCCGGCAAAAGAGCCCCTGAAATGGAGGTCTGGCGATCCTTCCGGCAGCTTGCCCGCTTCGATCGGGTTCATGTGGTCGACCAGGAAAAGGAAGACGTCGCGGTCCGAGGCGTAAAGCGTTGTCGTGTCCTTGGTGATGTCGACTATCGGGCTGTAGACGCCGCTCGACCAGTCGAGCATGCCGGGCACTTTCCAGCACGTATCGCCAGTTCCGTTCTCCGCAGTCTTCTTCACGGCGGCGAAGAGTTCATGGTTCAAGATGCGACCATAGTCCGGGCCCGTGATGGAGCGCAACTCCGTACGCCCGTCTTCGGTTTCCAGTGTCTTGATCTGCTCGGCTCGGCGCGACGTGAGCCCGTACTGCAGATTGATGCGGGCGAGCGGCGCCGGAAGCTGGCGCAGATAGGCTGCAGGGGCGCTGAGCAGGCTTGCGAGTTGGCCAAAGCTCCAATGGGTCGGCGCGACCCGCGCATCGGCGCCCGGCAGAACGAGCGCCAGGTCTTCCTGATCGTCACGCTGCGTCTCGACGCGGGTCTTCACTGAGGCATGGATCTCTGGCAGGGACAGACAACGCTCGTCATCCGGCCGGGAAAGTCATTCCGAGAAGACGCGGCTTATCCGCTTTCCGCGGGATACACCGACTTTGTAGCTGTCGCTCGCGTCGCGCCGGCCGTGCGGTGTTTCAGGGTTCGTCATAGGTCAATCTCTGCGACAGGTCGGCCGGGAGACTCTCTTGACCTCCAAACCCGCCACGGCGAATCCCGCCGAACTTGTGCTCTCCCGTCCGCAGGAAAACGGAGAATCCTGGCGCAGCGGGAATTCCGGGACGCTCGCGTTAGGGATGGAGGCCCGTGAGGGGGAAAGCCCATGCGGGGCTTCCGCTTCGCCGACGGCCGAGCCCGTAAGGCGACGCCCTTCTTCTGGTGATCTGGCCAAAGGTCAATGGTTAACTATAGGGCTGCCCCGACCTGCATCGCCTTGATGGCTTCGATCATGGAAAAGTGTTTTCTCCTCCCAGTTGCCTGCTTGGCGGTTTGCGGAGTTCCAATCAGCCGGCGTTAGCAGCCGCAGCCTATCTCTGATGTGGCGGTTGCTGTCCTGAACGCGCTGGACGTAGCCGCCGAAATCGCCCCGGTCCTTCAGTTAAGCCCGCTTATCTTGGCTTGCTGGTTATTTAAGCGAAAGCCTTATTGCTTAAATTAGGGGGATTATATACTTAACTGAACATGCAACAAATTATGGGAACAATGATAGTTTTGAACAACAACATGTTGTATTCAATTTGGTTAAGTATATAATCCCCTAAATTAGAGCCGAGCGTCACAATGGGGTATGAGCGATTCAGACCCCAACCAACGCCTTGGCCGATTTGTGGAAACACCCGTCGCAGGAGAGATGGTGCGTGCATTCGTGCCACCTCCGCTGCCGCCGTTGCCCCCGATCGACGTGCTGGCGCTTCTTGATCGGCTTAGCCTTGCCGAGTGCGCGATAGGGCGGCTGGACGGCATCACGATGCTGCTGCCGCGTGAGGAACTCTTCCTCTATATGTATGTCCGCAAGGAAGCGGTTCTTTCCTCGCAGATCGAAGGCACGCAGTCGACGCTCTCCGATCTGTTGCGCTTCTAAACCGAAGCACAGGCCGGCGATCCGGTCGACGACATCCGCGAGGTCTCGAACTACGTCGATGCAACGATGTATGGGTTGGTACGGCTGCAGGAATTGCCGCTTTCCCTGCGACTGATCCGCGAGCTTCATGCGCGCCTGCTGCAAAGCGGACGCGGTGGCACCAAGGATCCCGGTGAGTTTCGGTGATCGCAGAACTGGATTGGCGGGACACGCCCGGGCAATGCGCTGTATGTGCGCCACCGGTCACGGAAATGGATGACTGCCTCGGGGCGTTTGAACGTTTCATGCACGAAGACGGGTCCCGTCTTCCGGCCCTCATCAAGGCCGGGCTCCTGCATGTCCAGTTCGAGACCATCCACCCGTTTCCCGACGGCAATGGCCGTATCGGCCGCTTGCTGGTCACGCTCTATCTCTGCGTCAATGGTGCGCCGCAAAAGCCGCTCCTCTATCACAGCCTGTTTCTCAAGAAGCATCGCGCTGATTACTACCGGCTGCTCCAGGAAGTGCGCGAGCACGGCCATTGGGAGGCCCTGGCTTGACTTCTTCCTTTCCGGCGTGGCTGAAACGGCGAACCAGGCGTCCGACGCCGCCACACGGATTGTCGATCTTTTCAATGAGGACCGTGAGCGCATCACGGCCGAAAGCGACCGCGCCGGCTCGTCACTGCGCATCCACGAACTGTTCCAGCAGCACCCGTTCCTGACCGCGAACCAGTTAGTCGAACACACCGGCCTGTCGGCGCCGACGGTGAACGCTGCGCTCGCCGACTTGGAACGCTTCGGGATACTCGAAGAGATCACGGGCCGTAAGCGAGGGCGCGTTTTCAGCTACCGTGCCTACCTCACCATACTTAGCGAGGGCACCGATCCGTTGCCCACAACAACTTGAACAGAGGGCCCCGTGCTTGTTGAAACTGTTGCTTTTTTGGACTACGCACATGCGTGCGTTCGAAGAGCCTTCCAGAGCGGCTACACGCTGATCAGCGATCCGGTGGGCGGGCAGGTGGCTTGGCTCGTGGCGCAGAAGGAATGGGACCATTCGCTTGACAAGTACGCCCGACAGCAGGTGGCAGCGGTCCTTGGCCAGGCCATGCACGGTCACATCCGGGAGCTTTGCGTTCAGAGCGGCGGAAAGCCCGTTCGCGTTTTGATCCCAGACGCACGGCAATTCCGCTGATCAGCGGCGACAGGACAGGCGATGAGCTGTTCTGCAGACGGTTCGTGCCGCTTGCGGATCGGCTCTATGACGTACATCTCGACGAACTCAAGGAAGAAGGAGCGTTCTGAAGGCAGAACACCATCCTTTTGCGCGGCTGACGGAGGAACTGTCTCCCGCGAGTCGGGCGCGGATCGAGGTCTGGAAAGGGGAGCTTCGCGCGGTCATGCTGCTTCATGATCTGCGGCAGGCCCGAACCATGACCCAGAAGTCCGTCGGCGAGGCCCTGAACGTGAACCGGCCGGCTGTCGCAAAGCTGGAACGGCGCACCGACATGGACTTGTCGAACCTTCGCTCCTACATTGAGGCGATGGGCGGCAGGTTTGACATTGTCGCGCGGTTTCCCCAGTGCAGCGTGGTCATCAGGAATTTCCCGAAGCCAACGCCGACTGGATGGAGGCTGAGCCGGTCCCGGACAATGCAGGACCGTAGCTCCACCGTCTGAACTCCTAAATCCGGAACGCCGTTCTTGTGCGTCTTGACGGGTGCAACGGTAATGTTGCGGACCGCCAACCGGACGGCTAGTATCCCGCCAGTGTTGGAGTGATGGTGGCCCGCTTGCCCTGGCCGCAGGATACCGTATACCTGCCGCAACAGCAACCAAGCTGCCAAACCACTCATTTGCCGCGATTGCCTTACGGTGCGCCGCTTTGGCCGAAGGGATTTGTCGGTTTTCTTTCCCATAGCTCACAATCGGCGATCTCCATTCACAGCCCGGGCGTGGCCCTTGATCCGAAAGATCGCGCCAGCGGTCCACACCCAAGAAAGCATGATGGCACCTCTTGCAAAACACCATTATGGTGCTGATGTCCGCCCATGACCGAGAAGCGCAGACCCACCTGTGATCTTGAGGCAGTCAAAGCCGCCTTCTCATCGGTTGAGAGCCTCAGGGCCACGGGCTCCGCGATGAGGGGAGCGGCGGCCATGGGCTTCGGAGGTCATGGGACCGTGGCGGGGATCCAGTCGATGGAACGTCGTCACTTCCATAAGTCGATGACGTCCTACGCCGATCACCGCGTCTGGTCAGGATGTCCATCATGTGCCATCGGAGCGGGGGACGCTCTACGTCAGGTTCACCGCCGATGCCGTAGCCAGGTTCCCGCTGCTGTCATTCAGGGAGAAGGGCGATGGATGATCCGACCTGCCCGGGGACGGGCCAACCGATGGTTCGCGGCGTACGGCCGATGACCATCACCTACGGGGGCCACTCGGCAGCCTTCGACATGCCGGGGTGGTATTGCGGGGCGGACGGGGAGAGCGTTCACTCCGGTGGGGACATGAAAGTGTCCGACCATGAGCTTAACCGGCTGAAAGCCAGGGTCGACGGCCTGCTGTTGCCGGAGGATGTGCTCCGGATCAGGAAGCGGCTGGGACTGACGCAGGAAGGCGCGGGCCAGTTGATCGGGGGTGGCCCCAATGCGTTCCAGAAACATGAGGGCGGTGAGGTTCTGGCTAGCCATGCGATAGCGGGCGCCCTGGTTCTGCTCGACCATGACCCTACGGGGCTTGCCGTTCTCAAGCAGCGGGCGACCTCCGGCCAGGCTGCGTGACCCTTGCGCCACCTTGCGCTGCGCCGCGCTGGCATGGTCGGTCACATGGTCCAGTCAGGTCATGGAAAGGTGAACGTGATGCGCGGGGAACTCACATTCGGCATGCCAAGGCGGTCAGGAAGACCGGAGCCGGGCCAAAAGGCGTTCCAGGCGTCAATGAGCCATATTTTCCACCTGGATGTTCCCGCTGCCGGGCAATCGTTTCATTCCCCGCATCCGCGACCTGAAATCTGGGCGCTTCCATGTCTTCGATCCCAGAAGCGTTCCGAAGGAACCCAAATGTCTGGTCGGGGGCAAGGTCTGGGAACAGACCTTCATCGACAGTTGGCCAGATGGGCTGGGATGCACGGCAACGATGCGTTCCGGCAAGATGCCGCCAAGCCGGCTTCCCAGGCGGTTGCCGACCCGTCCGCGCAGGCACGATCCGGCCATCGCAATGCGGGAAACCGGACAGACCGAACGGACACTGTCCATCATCGAACGGGCGCTCGATACCGACATGCGGCGCCGGTCCACTGTCGGGTAGAACAGGGGCGAGGCGCACCACGCGCTGGAGAACGCCCTGTGGATCGGTCGTCAGGGCGGGATCCGGGACCGGACCACGGAAAGCCAGCGTTTCCGTCTGGCCTGCATGAATCCGCTTGCGGCGCGCATCATGCACTGGAACACGGACCAGCTCGGCAAAGCCGTCATGCAGCGCAGGCGGGTGGGCCTGGACACGCCAGAACACCTGCTCAGGCACATCTCACCGTTCGGATGGGAACACATTCTGCTGGTCGGACAGTGCATCTGGCGCAGAATGAGAGGTGAAATTACCTGAAGGGGCATTTTGCACTGAGCCGGAGTCGACCCCTATAGGGACGGGAGGCGGGCACATGGCGATTGTGGCTATGACCACTGCCAAAGCGGAGCGCTTCGCTGGGCGATGGCGCGGCATTGCCGGACAAGCCCTATGGGCGCGGGGCTTCGACCTCCAGCCGTGGCCGAGGCGGCTCGACCAGCCAACAAGGTGGTGCAGGCCGCGGATGATATTCGTCAACTCCATGAGCGACCTCTACCGCGACCTCATAGACAGTGTGTTCGAGAAGTTGGGGAGGAATTGCCGGCGGCGGGGGAAGTCGTCCAGTCAGAGGCCGAGTTGGCTGTGGGAGCCGAGACGCACCAGATCGGGACGGACATGGCAGTCCCGGTGGTCCTTCCACTGCCCGCCAAGCGCGTGGTCGCGATGGCGCGGCGCCAGTGCCCGGTCCGCTGCCAGTTCGGCCACGAGGCTGGCAAGCTCGCCACCGATGGTTCCGGCGAAACGTCCCCTCCTCTCGCGGCAGTAATCCCGTTTGAAGGCCGAGGTCCGCCTAATCGTCCGCATGGAGGTCGGCCATCAGGTCGTCGACATCGCCGACCGTGATGAGCTCACCGCGCCGAGCCGCCTCCATGGCCGCGACGGTCTCCGCGTTCGGCACCAGTGGCTCCAAGCGTGGAAGATCCCCACCGTGGGCCTCCTGCCCGGTCTTCCCGTCACGTTCACGTATAACGGTGCGCATACTTCGGTCCTCCTGACTGGGCCACAACGTAACCTGCCTCCTGACGGATGTCCACACCCCGCCGCTCTTGGCGCACCGTCCCGGCCCTTTCAATGTAACACTGTTGACTCAGTGCCGGCGTAGTCGCGCATGGCCCTGTGGTGTTCGGTGAGGAGTGACAGTATCAGGTATCCCTCCCATAGCTTTCGTGTGCCCGGCGTGGGCTGGCACCTCGACGGAACGGATCAGGTGAGACGCGCGGTGCTGGCGGCGAACGCCCTGACCGTCCGGGTTGGGTCGGGCGTTCCGCGCTGCCAGCGGTGGTTGGGCTTCGCCATGTGGACGGCGAGGACATGGATTTCGTCGGAGTGGACGACGGTCCGTGCCGGGATGGCGTCGAAAGCGAGGCAGCGGCGCGGGTCGTCGGCGGCGCTGGACCGGCGGTCCCTGCTGCGCGTCCCGGTCCTGAGTGCGCTGAACCATTCCCCGGTGAGCCACCTTGCCTCGTACCAGCCCGTGCGCCAGGGAGGACCGGGTGCCGTCCCCGGCCTCGAGCCACGCCTTCAGCTAGTCAACCGTTCCGGGGGATTGGTGTCGCAGACCGATCCTTACGCAGCCGGGGAT
Source organism: Paracoccaceae bacterium (assembly GCA_965203605.1). Taxonomy (GTDB): domain Bacteria; phylum Pseudomonadota; class Alphaproteobacteria; order Rhodobacterales; family Rhodobacteraceae; genus JAPOUP01. The sequence goes on from OZ241902.1 coordinate 3,912,713, forward strand.
ACACGGTCGGAAACTCTGAGTTAACAGTGTCCTGTTGAAAGGCTTGGGGCGGCGGAAGCGCCTCCCCCACGCGCTCCGCCAGCGCCGGCAGCGCCTTCGCCGCCGCCGACAGGCACAGCCCGCCGCGGGCGTTGCGCCAGCCGGTGCGCTCGACCGGCTCCCGGCTCAGGGCAGGCAGGCTGCGGCCGCCGGCACGGAGCGCCTCGGCGAGCCATTCCAGCGTCCGCCAATCGAAATGGCGGAGACCGACCTACATGCCTCGCCATATAAGCCATCGAAATCAGGAATATAGGTATGAAATGTTGTAAGGACCCGGGCCTCCGGACAGCACGGACGACAGAGGCTTCACCAAAGGTGTCTCACGACAGGAACCGAACAATGGGAAAGGGGACGACCCCGACAAAGGTGCGGTTTTCAGCCGAAATCCCGCGCTTCCAACCCGCCGTCGACATACGTGGTGGACCTGTCCGAGGCGGCCATTGCAGGAGCCCGCGTGTTCCGCACATTTGCTTATGGAATTGCCGGGCTGCGGACTGATTGTCGCCAAGATTGGCGATGGCTGCCTTTGGATTCATTGCAGCTCATGTGGTGCAGTTGGAACCAAATCCGTGAACGGACCTGACTACGAAGATTTCATAGAATGTGGGACAGAGAATTCAGGAGCCGCAGCCAGTCACTCGATGGAATGATCACTTCACTGCACCTGCGGCCATCCCCTTGATGATAAAGCGCTCGAGGACCACGCCAATGATGATCAGTGGTATGATCGCGGCTGTCGAGAGTGCCGCCATCGCCCACCAGTTTATTCCCTGGCTGCCGGTTTGACTCGCGACCATCACCGGAAGTGTCTTGGCGTCAGTGGACGTCAGCAGAGCGGCGAAAAAGTACTCATTCCAGGTCAGGACGAGAGATAGAATCAACGCCGCAACCATGCCCGGCAGTGCGATCGGCAATACGATCGTCAGAAACGCCTGCCAGATCGAGAGTCCATCCACGAGTGCGGCTTCCTCAAGCTCAACCGGAATTGACTGGAACTGGTCTCGCATGATCCAGATCACGATCGGAAGCACGGTCAATGTATACAGCAGGATCAGACCTATCCGCGTATCGAGCAGATCGAGAGATCGGTAGAGCACCAGAAACGGCAGAGCCAGGACCACCGGCGGCAAGATCAACTGGCTGAGGAAGAAGAAGGAGATGTCTGGATTCCGCATGAATCCAAATCTGTACCGGAACCGGCTGAGGCCGTAGGCGGCGAGCGAGCCAAGGATGACTGCCAGGACCGAAGCCGAAACGCTGGTGATCGCAGAATTCGTAAATCGCTTGAGAAACTCCTCGCGAACGGTTGACTCCTGTCCAATCAGTCGCGGCGAGAGGCCAAGGCTGTCCCAGCCCTTCCACTTTGGCCAATAGTCGAAAAAGGGAATCATATGTCCCTGCATGACGTTTGGAGCCAGCTTGAAACTTGTGGTAAGGGTCCAGTAGATCGGAAACAGGCAGATAATCGTCCAAAAGATCAGTATACCATAAACTGCCACTCGTCCCGCATACCATTTCGCCCTGAATGAGAGGTCGCTGGAATGGTCGTGAAAGATCTGTTCAGCCATTTCAATACCTTGGATTCATCCAGCGATCAGTTGCCTTCATGAATGCCGTGATCGCAACGACAATCAACACAAGATAGACGATAGCCAGCAGCGTTCCGTAGCCGACATTGGAGCGATCACGATACTCCCGGAAGATGAAGCTTGTAACACTGTCCGTTGCACCTCCTGGCCCCCCTGAAGTGACGTTGATGATGATGTCAGCCAGCTTCAGCTTGAAGATGATTCGGATCAGGATCGCAGTCAGTGAGACAGGGAGCATCAGGGGAAAAGTGACCTCCCAGAAGCTCCGCCAGCCACTGGCGCCATCGACGTGTGCGGCTTCCTGAACGTCTCGTGGGATCGCCTGAAGTCCGGCGAGCAGCATGATCACCAGGAATGGAATGAACGTCCACGCGTCCATGATCATGATGGTTAGTCGAGCGATTTCCGGGTCACCGAAAAAACTCGGCCGATCCCATCCCAGCCAACGCGCCAGTCTTGAGATCGGCCCGAACCGAACCTCCAGCATTGACTTGCCGATCATCCAGGACACGGCTACGGGCGAGAGCATCAATGGCATCAGAAACGCCACCCGAAAGAGCTTTCGTGCCCGGATCTGACTCGCCAGGATCAGTGCCAGTCCGAAGGCGATCGCATATTCCACAAGTATCGCCAGTGTATAGTAGACCATGTTCTTCAATGCGTTCCAGTAGAACGGATCGGTCCACATCTGCCGGACATTGTCGAAACCGTTGAATTTTGGCCCTTCAAAGGCAGAGAGGTTCCAGTTCGAGAAGGCAAGCGTCAACGCAAAAGCCAGCGGGAAGATCACCATTGCAATGACGAAGAGTGTTGCGGGCAGAACGAATAGGGTCCGCTTCCCCTGCTCACCATGGAGCACGACCTGTGCGATGCAGAGGCAGGTGGCCCAGAGCAAATAGGCATAGAGTGCCGGTCGCCAGTTCTCCATTTCCCAAGGCAGATACCCAGCCTGCGCCATCGTACACCAGACGAAGGCTGCAGCCATGATCACGAAAGATCCCCAGATCAGGGTCTTGCCGATGAGCCGGCGTCGGTCGCCGATTTCGTCAGCGGTAACGACGTGGAGTAGATCGCCTTGGGTCATGCGCTCCGGCTCGTGTCGAAAATCCGGGAGGCCAGCTGAAGGCCCCCCGGCGTGGTGGCCGCGAATGCACGGCGTAACTCAGGTCAGAGGCCCAGCGAGGCTTTGTAGAGCGCGATCTGCTGTTCGCGCCCGATCTGATCGGTGATGTTCTCCCAGGCCGCGGCGATGGCGTCAGCTGTTTCCTGGGCCGAGCCATACTGGCCTGCGAATCCCTTTGCCAGTTCGTCTTCCGCGACGGAGTAGTATTGGAAGATCCCTGGGATGCGGGGCTCAATGGCAGCGTTCGGGTGATTGTAGCTGTCCGCGTTCGAGCCGAGGTAGTCCTCGATGAATGCACGGTCGTAGCCAGCTTCCTCCCACTCGTCGAAGTTGAAGTGACTGTTCCGGTAAGGCTGGAAGCCGGATGGATATGCCGATGCCCAAAGCGATAGATCCTTGCCGCCAAGATGCGCCGCTGCAGACCAAGCCGCCCTTTGCCTTTTCGAGTCGCTGTCGACCGTCGCCATGACGTAGACACCCCAACCGATGTAGGCCATGTTGGGCGCTTCGTTCATGGTATTCTCCCATGCACCCGTTGCGGCATTGTAGACGCGGTCTGAGGCGGGATTGATGCCGAAGCCCACGACGTCACCAACAACGGACGTATCGGAAGTGCGCGCATTCGAGCCCACGTCGCCCCACCACATGAGCATTGACCCGGTACCGGCAAGGAACTGCTGGAAGGCAGTGGTGCCAGGATCCGCGTTGATCTGGTCGGCCGGATAGGCATCCGCATCAATCAGGTCGAAAACATCCTGAATCGCCTGAACCCAGGCTGGGTTATTGACTCTGGGCTTCATCGTGTCGGGATCGAAGAGCCATGCTGGATCGTCTGGATGTTTGGCATACGCCGCCGCACGGTTCTCCAGGAAATAGAATCCGAAACCACCCCAACCCTTGAGAGGATCGAGATAACCATGGGCGTCCAGCCCTGTGAGCGGGTCGGTCTTTCCCCTGAGTTCCCTGGAAATCTCATTGATTTCCTGCCAGGTCGTTGGTACGGCGCGACCGGTGACCGAGCCTTCGCCAAAGTAGTCGGTTCGATAGGCGAATGTATGGCAGTCACCATCGATCGAAATCCGGTAGGTCCTGCCATCCCAGGTGCCGACGGGCGCCTGCAGGTAACCGACGTAGTCGTCCATGTCGATGACGTCCTTTACCCAGTCGGGCATGACCGAGGCCATGCCTCGACCCAGAACATCACCTTCGAAAGGAGCGCCCATCTCAATGATGTCGAAATCCACTGTCCCGGTCGCGATCGACTGCTGGAGGCGTGCGTTGTAATCGGCCTGTGCAAGGTCGATCCAGTTGATCGTCGCTCCCGTATAGGCCTCCCACGGCTTCAGGAATCCACGGAACAGGAAGTTGTGAAGATTCTGGTTGTTCAGCCCCATGAACGTCAGTTCGACGCCTGCGAATTCACCCTCGCTGACGACCTCCTTTGTCGGGCCGAGACACAGGTCCCCGACCTTCTGCCAGTCCGCGTCGGTAGGCGATCCCATGCCCACTCCCGGCACTTTCAGGATGTCGGCACGCAGGTTGCCATGTGATGCGGCCCAGACCGGCCGCACGCTTGCGCCCGTCGACACGCCCGAAAGCGCCGCAATCGTGCCCGTTGCGCCGAGTCCTCCCAGAACATCGCGCCGCCGCAGCTTGCCGGTGCGCTTCATGTAGTTGTAAATTCCTGTTTTCATTTACTTTCCTTTCATTCTTCTGTATCGGTTGGCAGCTTCCGCCAACCGAACGGAACTATCGAGGGCATTCGTGTTGGCTGTAACTGACACCTCTTGGAGCTCATCATAGGCCCTCTTGGGTCAGAGTTGACAACAAGTCATCCAATACTGTCAAGCACGGCTTAACTCGTGACCAACATATGCAGCCCGGCCTTCACTCTCTGGGCTGTGGTTGTTGGAATTGTCCTCTTCCTGGCTTTGCCAAGGAAGGGCGTCGGCACTTCTGGCGCCCAACGGAAGCGTTTTGATCCCGTCTGGCGCCGATAAGGAATTCATGGGCTTCGCCCTGGGTTCGATGGAACCCGACACGGAATCCGCCTTTCGCGCAGTCGCTGTTCGGGGGCGTGCTGCCCTTGGTCGCATTGGCGCCGTGCTTCGCCATCCGCAAGCCGACGGCGAAGATCTTCACCCTCGCCGACTATGTCACTGCCCAGATCATGGTCCCGATCCAGACCGATGCCCTTCGCCAAGTGGTGCGGGAGCGAAAGAACATCCAAGTCGCCGACGGAACCTCCTCATCAAGGATACGCGCGAGTCGCGGTGCGCGGCGGCGGACTGTGTCGCGCTGCACACGCGGCCGGGCGCCCTGTCTCTGGCCTATCTCGTTCGCTCGACCTGCGCCTGCGGCCCGACCGCGTCGTCGTTGGCGAGGTGCGTCGAGGCGTTCGATATGCTCAAGGACCGGAACACCGGTCATCCCGGCGGCATCGCCACCGTGAATGCCAATTCCGCCCACGCCGCTCTCTACCGCATTGAGCGATTGATGCAGGAGAGCGTCACCGGCATCCTGCCCCGCTTGGTCGCCGAGGCGATCGATCTCGTGTTGTTCATCGCCGGGCGTGGCTCATCCCGACACATCGAGACCGTTGCCGAAGTCATCGGCCTCGATGCCCTCGATGCCAACGGCGATTACGCGGTGACTAGGCTTTCTTTACCCCAACCTCAATCTCTCTCGTGAAAGGATTTATCGATGCGCAAAGATCTCCGATTTCTTTCGTCCGCCGTTCTCACGTTTTTCATGGTCGCGTCGTCCTATACGGCGGGCTCCGGCATGCCATGGGAAGAACCACTTCAGCGCATCCCGGAATCGGTTCAGGGGCCGGTGGCCAAGATCGCAGCGGTGATCATCATCATCGTCACCGACCTGACGCTCGCCTTCGGCGGCGTGGCAGTTGTCTGATGGATGCTGTTCGCCACATCGAAGGTCTCGAAATCCCCGTCCATCACGCGCTGACCGCGCCGATCCCGCTCGGTGCCGTGCCGTGCGCCGTCGTCATCCTCAACGGCACGCTCGCGGCCGCCATCGGCATAGGTCTCCAGCAGTGGATCGCCGGGATCGGACTGTTCGTCGCCGGGCATACGCTGGCGGTACTTGCGGCCCGGTGCGGTTCGGACTTCCACTCCGTGCTCGTCTGCCATCTGCGTCAACGGGAGTGGCGGCGACGCTGAATCCGGCCGAATATCGCAATAGGGTCGACAGGCTTGCCGGTCTACTGCTCCGGGCGGCGCTGGTCACGCCCGGTATCGTCCTCCAAAGGGACGGCAGTTTCCAGCGCCCCTTCCGCTTTCGCGGCCCCGATCTCGAAAGCGCGAAGGAGGCCGAACTGTCGGCCTTTTGCGCACGGGCCAACAATGCCCTCAAGCGCTTCGGCTCCGGCTCGGCGCTGTTCTTCGAGGCGGAGCGGCTTGGGGCGCAGGATTATCCGCAGTCCAACTTCCCGGATGCGGCCTCATGGCTCGTCAATGAGAAGCGCCGTGCGGCTTTTGAAGAGGGTCGGCAGGGTCGGCATTTCGAAAGCCGCCATCACCTCACACTTCTCTACATGCCGCCGCTCGACGCGCAGGTGCGCAGAGAATGTGCTGCTGGATTCCGACCGGAGGTGGGAAGGGGGCGGCGGTGCCCGGGACTGACGGCAGCAACAGGCTCGGTTCCGCGACGAGACCGAGCGAGTGCTCGATCTTCTGTCCGAAGTCCGTGCGCTCGACGATGCCGAGACGCTGGCCTTTCTGCACGGAGTTATTTCGACAGAGCCCCATCTAGCCGCCGTGACCGAAACGCCGATGTATCTCGACGGCGTGCCGGTAGACATGCCGCTAACCGGTGGCCCGGAGTCGATGCTGGGCGACTGGCATTTGCGGACGCTGACGATCCTTGGCTTTCCGAACGCGTCCCGCCCCGGCATCCTCGACGCACTGAACCATCAGGACTTTGCCTATCGCTGGGTCACGCGCTTCATCCCGCTCGATAAGACCGCGGCGACGAAGGTGCTCACGCGCTTGCGTCAGCAGCGGTTCACCAAGCGCAAATCCATCACCGCCATCCTGCGCGAGGTTCTGACCAACGAACGTGCCGCCCTGTTCGATAGCGACGCCGACAACAAGACGCTCGATGCAGACGCCGCCTTGCAGGCGCTTGGCAGTGATCATGTCGCTATCGGCTATCTCAGCACCACCATCACCGTCTGGGACGAGGGCCGGGAGGCCGCGGAGGAAAGGGCTCGCACCGTCGGGCGTATCGTCAACAGCTACGGCTTCACCTGCATTCGGGAAATGGTGAATGCCGTCGAAGCGTGGCTCAGTTCACTGCCGGGCCATGTCTACGCCAGTGTCCGGCAGCCGCTCGTCCACACACTGAACCTCGCCCATCTCATGCCGCTCTCGGCGGTCTGGGCCGGACCGGCGCACAATGCCCGTCTCGACGGCCCGCTGCTACTCCATGCGGAAACCAGCTGCTCCACACTGTTCCGCCCCCATGTGAGTGATGTGGGCCACATGCTGATCGTCGGTCCGACCGGCATCGGCAAATCGGTACCTCTGTCGCTGATTGCACTGCAATTCCAGCGATATGCCGACTCTCAGATCGCCACCTTCGACAAGGGCAATTCGGCGTGCGTCGCCGTGCTCGCCATGGGTGGGGAGCATCATGCGCTGGGTGCGGCCCCCTGTTGACACGACGAATGCGCTCGCCTTTCATCCGCTCCGGGGCATCGACGATCCGGCCATGCGAAGCTGGGCGGGCGAGTGGATCCGCGCGCTGCTCACCCATGAGCGTGTCACCGTCACCCCAGAGGTGAAGGAGGCCGTCTGGTTGGCGCTGAACAACCTCGCTACCGCGCTGGCCGAGGAGCACACGCTCACTGACCTGTCCGTTCTCGTCCAAGCGAACGCCCTCAAGACTGCGCTCCAGCCCTGTGCACTCGACGGCCCTTTCGTCCGGCTGCTCGCCACCGCCGACGATTGGCTGCCACTCACCGACGTCTGGTGCTTCGAGACCGAGGATCTGATTACTCGTTTCGATCGCGAGGATGGGGCCGCATTTGCGACGAAAGACCGTAGCTGAATCTGGAGCGTCTTCGCGAACAGTCCTGGGTTGACGTTCATATGCTCATGACTTTCCCTTCCTTTTTTGGCACCTCACCAACGTCGGTAGGGGACGCGGGCTTGCCGGAGCCCATCAGCCCCGCACTGTTCCCGTCCGACTAAGAGCTTGACCTAAAAGTCGTGTCCATGTGCCATACCTTGTGCAAAGGTCCTCCAATTGTCGATTTCATGATCTAGATGTGGTATTTTAGGTCAAGCTCTAAGGCGACCGGGCGCAGCTCGTATGGGACCGCAGGCGCGATGGATGAGCGGCTTCGATGTGCTCAAGTTCGAAATTGTTCGCAAAAGGTCCGCATCGTCCATTGCATTCGCACCCACCCCAGTCAGCAACAGGTATTTCGAAACAGTCCGGTTTTGATGGTTATAAGCCATCAAAACTCGACAAATAGAAAGTCTGGGTTGCATTCGTTTTGAAAAAAGTGCGAATTTAATGGTTATGAGTCATCAAAGAACACCGAGGCTGAAGCCCTTTCTGGAGCGGGTACCCCCCGGCTTCCTCGTTGATGCGGCATGGCTGAAGCGCTTCGGGGTCGATCCCAAGTCCATCCACAACTATGCCGAGCGGGGCTGGCTGGAGCGGGTGGTGCGTGGGGTCTACCGTCGCCCGCTACCCCATACCGATCAGGCAGGGCACCCGCCTGTCCGACAGGACACCGACTGGCAACTCCCGCTGCTGTCGATCCAATGGATCATGGAACATGACGTCCATCTGGGTGGTTTGAGCGCGCTCGGTTTCCATGGGCTCGCCCACTATCTGCCGCTTGGCGGCGGGGAGCGTGTCTGTCTCTATGGCGAAGTTCCCCCTTGGCTGGGCCGCCTTCCGGGCAAGACACAGTTCGTCGTTCGCTCGCGCGTCCTGTTCGGTGACAGCCTTGCCGGCGTCGGGAATGCCGAGCACCAGTTCGAGAGTGCGCCCGGGGCGAGACACGGACCGACGGTGAGTCCCTGGCACTGGCCGCTCAAGGTTTCGTCACCCGAGCGCGCCATCCTCGAAGCGCTCGACGAACCGCCAGCCCACGCGACCTTCGACAATCTGGATTTGATCTTTCAGGGTCTGACGAACCTGCGCCCCAGGCGCCTGATGACCTTGCTGCGCACTTGCCGAAGCATCAAGGTCAAACGCCTGTTTTTCGTGCTTGCCGACCGGCATGCCCATGCCTGGATGAAGCATCTGGACAGGAGCGCCATCGATCTCGGTTCCGGCCCGCGCGCACTCGTGAAGGGCGGAAAACTGCACCCCGTCTACCGGATCTATGTGCCCGAGGCGCTTCTGCCTGCGGACATGGACGAGGACGCGAGCCATGCGTGAACGCTATGTCGGGCAGGTCCGTTTGCTGATGCGACTCCTCCCGGCCATTGCGTCCGAGGAGGTCTTTGCGCTCAAAGGCGGTTCGGCCATCAATCTCTTCTACCGGGACATGCCGCGCCTGTCGGTCGATATCGATCTGACCTATGTGCCGATCGAGGGTCGCGCCGTCTCTCTTCAGAAAATCGATGCCAAGCTCGACCGGATCATGGACTCATTCGGCCGCAGCAACAGGGATGTGCGGCTCCAGCGCATCGTCGGCGGCGGGAACCTGGAAACCCGCATCATGGCCTCGCGCGGTGCGGCGAGTGTGAAGATCGAAACCTCGCCTGTCATGCGCGGAACGGTGCTGCCGCCGGTGCCGATGAGGGTTTCGGACGCGGTGGAGGAGGTCTTTGGGTTCGCCGAGATGCCGGTGCTCGCCTTCGAGGACCTCTTTGCCGGCAAGCTGCACGCCGCCCTCGACCGCCAGCACCCGCGCGATCTCTACGATGTCCACCTACTCTATGAGAATGAGGGGCTGACGGACGATCTGTTCCGGGTCTTTCTGGTCTATGTCTGCGCGTCCGGCCGTCCGCCGCACGAACTTCTGGCGCCGTCGGCTATCCCGATAGAGGAACTGTACACCGAGAAATTTGTTGGGATGACGCGGGAGGAGACCGCGCTGCCCGATCTCGAAGCGGCGCGGACGCGCCTGATCGCGGACTTCCGAAACCGTCTGACCGACAATACAGCGGCATTCCTTATGTCGCTTCATAACGCCGAACCGAATTTCACTCTCATCGGCTTGCCTCAGGCGGAACGGCTTCCCGCCGTCCAGTGGAAGCTTCTCAACCTGCGCAGGCTCAAGGCGGAAAACCCGGCCAAGCATGCCGAGCAAGGAGAAATGCTGAAGGCGCTGTTTGCCTAGAGTGGGCGTGGGAGAAGACCAGGGTATATAACGGCCAAAAGAACTCGGCTGCTTTTGCGCGATCCTTATCCGGTATGCATCACTACCGGAAAGGTTCGACCCATAAAGGAAAGGAAGGAACAGGCGACCGCGCTCATCCCGCCCCCGGAGAACGATAACGCCCCAAAGCAAGAGCGGGGGAAGAAGCGAAGCGGCACCTGGACACCATTGTGCGGGCCATCGGCCGCCACATCGCCCGCGAACATATCAGGAACCGGGAGCGGAAGCGGTCAACGACAGCTGGCCAAACGAAGAGGGATGGGAACCGGAAGGGTGAAATCCGCCCTTGAGAGAAAGGAAAGTCTCCCCACTTATGAGCCGGGTTGCGCTATGTGTCGGGCGTTCCTCGGACAATCAGAGCGTTTCCTCAATTGAGGACCAGTTCCTTAACCGGGTCGATGTGGCCATCCTTTCCAAGCATTTCAGGTTTGCCGGCGTGACGCTCGTCACGCTTGCCGAGGGTGAGGGCTCCGAACTGCATGTCGGTCTCAAGGTCACGATGAACGCCCTGTTCCTGAAAGACCTCGCAGCCAAGACCCATCGCGGCCTGCGCGGTCGCGTCAAGAAGGGGAGCATCCATGTCGGGAATCAAGCTCGAATCCGGCTTTTCCGCAGTTTTTCCGCGGTGCCGTGGTCCGCAGGTCCGGGAACGCGGCCCCGAAGGTTGGAGGTATCCCGGCGTCCACCCTGTCGGTCCTCCCCGGCACACTCGCGGCCTTCGGCAGGTCCCGGGTCTGGCGGGGTTTACGACTGGGACGGCGAAACCCTTGGCGCACGGCGATCGCGGCAGCGCCCGGTGCATGCGACCCGTGACCTCCATGACGGCCCTCCCCGAGGAGGCGGCCGACCCTGCGGAAGCCGTTGCCGTGGATGTCCAGCGTGCGCCTGCCTGCGTCGATTCCGGCGACCATTGTGGTCATGCTCTCCCACTCCTGGCCCGGAGATGATCCGGTTTCCGGAATCCAGGCATCTGGTAGGGAATTCGAGAGGAAGACCGAAATTCATCCGCGCCCGACAGGTAATGGCATGATCCCGCCGTACCGAGCCCTGCCATGAGGTCTTGCACAGTCCAGACCGCCACTTTAGCTTTCCACTCCAAGGGTCGTGATAAGGAATGGATGAAGGAGGCCCATGGCTGAAGTTCTGATCCGTGATGTCAGGAAGGCCTATGGCTCGGTGGAGGTGATCCATGGCATGGATTTCACGATTCCCGACGGTGAATTCGTTGTCCTGGTCGGACCTTCCGGTTGCGGCAAATCAACACTTCTGCGAATGATCGCAGGACTGGAGAGCATTACGTCGGGCACGATCGCGATCGGTGAACGGGTGGTGAACAATGTTCCGCCTGCTGGCCGTGACATCGCGATGGTATTTCAGAATTACGCGCTCTATCCGCACAAGACGGTTAGGTCGAACATGGCTTTTGCGCTCCGGATGCGGCGTATGCCGAGGGCTGAAATCGATCGGCGTGTGAACCAGGCGGCCGAGGTGCTGGGGCTTACGCCCTATCTCAATCGCCACCCCAGATCGCTCTCGGGAGGACAGAGACAGCGCGTGGCTATGGGGCGTGCGATCGTCCGCGATCCCGAAGTGTTTCTCTTCGATGAGCCTCTTTCAAATCTGGACGCGAAGCTTCGGGTCCAGATGCGTGCCGAAATCCGCGAACTGCATCAGCGTCTCAAGACGACGACCATCTACGTGACGCATGATCAGATTGAGGCCATGACCATGGCTGACAGGATCGTGGTTATGGAAAACGGACATATTCGGCAGATTGGTGCTCCCCTGCACCTCTACGACAGGCCCGACAACCGCTTTGTCGCGGAATTTATCGGCTCTCCATCCATGAACCTCTTTGATGGGAAGGTTAGAAGGGGTGACCGGACCGAGATCGAATTCGACACGACGGGGCGGGCAATCGTCCTCGAGGACCGTGTCGATCTTGTCGATGGAGCGAAGGTGATGCTGGGAATCAGGCCCGAGCACCTTTCTCTCACCGAAGATGGGTTACCAGCCACGGTCTCAGTAGTTGAGCCGACTGGTTCCGAGACCCACGTTGTGGCCCGGGCCGGACCGGAGGAAATTGTCGCAGTGTTCCGCGAAAGGCATTCACTTGCCCCAGGCCAGGAGATCTTCCTGTCGCCTGATCCGAGCCGGGTTCACATTTTTGACGCCGCGTCAGGTGGCCGGTTGAATTGAGTCTCCACTTCCGCCGCGAAGTGCGGCACTGGCAATCTCCTCCGAGGGGCGCAGCCCGAGCGGAGGAAATGGCCGTAGGGCCGATTTCCCGGTTTCCGGCTGGCAGCGGTCCAGGCCTTCGACGGCTGAGTTTCCCAACCTGCACGATGGCCCGGGGGTCGAGCCATCGGCATCGCCCGACCCGGTGCGGGTCTCACTCTCGGCATACGTGGAAAACGCGCCGCCGGAGATCGTACTGGATTTCCTGCATCGCCGGATGAAAAGCGGCATAGTCGAAGAAAAGCGTGCATCAAGGTCCCAGCGCCCGTTCGGTCGCCACGGCGGTCTGGCCCCGTGGCGAGTTCAGACGACCGACGAAGGAAGCCCGCCGGGTCGCCCCGGCGGGCCTCTGTCATGTGGCACTATGATACCATCAGACGAAGAGGAAGTCCTCCTCGGTCAGCGTCGAGGCTTCAACGCCATGCAGCACGACCATGTCACCGTCGCCATAGCGGATCTCTGCACCCTTGGAACCCTGCCTGATGTCCAGCGCTCCGAACCCGCCGTCCAGACCGCGGAACTCGATGCGGTCGTTGCCGTTCCCGAAATCGGAGATGCGGTCGAAGCTTCCATGCCCGACCGCAAACACGAACGTGTCGTCGCCATCCGAGCCTTGGAGACAGTCATCCCCCTTGCCGCCCGTCAGCGTGTCGTCGCCCATGCCGCCGTAGAGACAGTCATCGCCTTTGCCACCGTAAAGTGTGTCGTTGCCCTGGCCACCTTCGATATGGTCGACACCGAAGCCACCCTTCAGGGTGTCGTTGCCGTCATCGCCATACAGCGTGTCGTTGCCGTGACCGCCATACAGCGTGTCGTTGCCCTTGCCACCGTCCAGCGTGTCGTTGCCCCTGCCCCCATACAGTGTGTCATCGTCTGAGATGCCGGGGTTCATGGAAAACGTCTCCTGATCGGCGGATGCGTTGCCGGACCCACCATACAGCGTGTCGTCGCCCCGACCGCCATACAGCGTGTCGTTGCCCATGCCGCCCGTGAGCCTGTCGATGCCTCGGCCTCCTGTCAGCGTGTCGTCGCCGTCGGTTCCCCCGGCGGCCTTCTGCCCGGCGGGTTCCGCTTCTTTCTCAGGGGCGACGACCTGCAAGTTGTTGCCGTCGCCGCCATCAACAAACCGGAAGTCACTCTCGTCGATATCGGCAATATCCACATCACACAGCGCGATCACATTGCCGTTGCCATAGTGGATGTCGACCCCGTGTCCGTCGGCGCGCTCCCTGATGTCCAGCGCCGCGAATCCGCCTTTCAGACCGACGAACTCAATGATGTCGCCATCCTCGAAATCGGAAATCTGGTCGTAACTTCCGTCTCCGGGCGAAAACACGAAGGTGTCATTGCCCAGACCGCCTATCAATGTGTCGTTACCCCGGCCGCCCGTGAGCCTGTCGTTGCCTCGGCCACCCCGAATTCCGTCATCGCCCGAGCCGCCATAAAGCGTATCGTCGCCGTCGTCGCCGTAGATCATGTGGTTGCCTGAGCCAGCCGTCAGCGTGTCATTGCCCTTGCCGCCTTGCAGAATTGTGTAGGCCATCGTTTCTCCCTTCAACTTATTCATTCCGGTAAGGCATATCGAAATGATCCGCCTAGAATTAGCATATTGTACAATATCGATAGTGCGCCGCAATCACAATTCCATTTCCAGCCGGGCATCGCGCCTGCTGGACAAGCCGCACGGCTGCCGCCCGAGCGGACGAAAGGGGCCGGAGCGCCTCCGCCGCACCCACATGGCCCACGAACTCCCTGCCGTTGTGCGCACTGACAGGCTGACCAGGGGCGACGGACGTCGGGAGCAGAGCAAGCATCGCGGCACTAGCCGCACCTGTCGTTCTGCGTTCAACCCTCCGGAAAGGCGCGTGTTCCGGGATCCGGTCCACCAGCGGGATCCGCGCCTCGCTCCGGGTTCGTTACTCAGCCGGAAGCCCCTCCACATGCTTCCAGCGTTCCGGGATCACCTTGCCCGGAACCGAGGAGGCTGCGCTGCGACGCGCCGTGGCCCTGATACTACGCTTCGCCGTGGTGGCACCCCGCTCTCGCTGCCGTTCTGGCGAACCGTGCAGGACCGTCGTCCTGTCCCGGCCCGGATGCCAAGCCAAGTACAACTCCGAAAATCCGCCATTCCGAAGCGAATTCCCGACATACATTCTCACAGATCAGTTGGCGGTAGCTCTTCGGTATGGCCGCCTCCGTTTTCTGGTCACTGGGCCTGTCGCCGCCTGCTGGCCGATTGGCGCCATCATGCGCCCGGAAAACAGGTCGCCAACGCCTGTTGCGTTGTGTTTCAACGGGAACGGGGGCTATTGACCTCTCAATCCTGCCAATGGTTGGCAGGACCGTCGGAATCCGAATTCAATCCTGTTATTCGAGGTTTCGGGATCGCTTTCGGCGGGATATACCGGTACGGCTTTTCCGGAGCTTGAGGATGGGCCATGGCAAATGTTGTCATTGTCGGCACCCAATGGGGTGACGAGGGAAAGGGCAAGATCGTCGACTGGCTTTCCGAACGCGCTGATGTCATCGCGAGGTTCCAGGGCGGTCATAACGCAGGTCATACTCTGGTGATCAATGGCGCGGTCTACAAGCTGCACGCACTTCCCTCGGGCGTGTTGCGTGAAGGCAAGCTGTCAATAATTGGCAATGGGGTGGTGCTCGATCCCTGGCATCTGGTCGCCGAGATCGACGAAATCCGTGCTCAGGGCATTGAGATCACTCCGGAAACGTTGCGGGTCGCCGAGAACACACCTCTGATCCTGCCATTTCACGGGGAACTTGACCGTGCCCGGGAACAGCAGACATCGGTGGCAAAGATAGGAACCACCGGCCGCGGCATCGGCCCCGCCTACGAAGACAAGGTCGGACGCCGGGTGATTCGCGTGGCGGATCTGGCCGATCCAGCCACGTTGGAGCTTCGTGTGGATCGGGCATTGATTCACCACAATGCGCTGCGCCGTGGCCTCGGGCTTGAGCCAGTGGATCGTGAGGGGCTTCTGTCAAGGCTTCTTGACATTGCGCCGAGCATACTTCCCTACGCGGCTCCTGTGTGGAAAGTGCTGAATGATGCGCGGAAATCCGGACGGCGACTCCTTTTCGAGGGAGCGCAGGGAGCGCTGCTGGACATTGATTTCGGTACATATCCGTTCGTCACTTCCTCGAACGTCATCGCAGGACAGGCCGCCACTGGGGTTGGAATTGGCCCGGGAGCGATCGACTTCGTCTTGGGTATCGTCAAAGCCTATACGACGCGAGTGGGCGAAGGGCCTTTTCCAACTGAACTCGACGACTCCGATGGCATGCGATTGGGTGCGCGCGGACGGGAATTCGGTACGACCACCGGTCGACAGCGCCGTTGCGGTTGGTTCGATGCCTGTCTGGTCCGGCAGGCCTGTGCGATATCCGGCGTCAATGGCATTGCGCTAACCAAACTCGACGTACTGGACGGATTTGAAACCCTGAAGATCTGTACAGGCTATATGCTTGATGGAGACCGTCTGGACCACCTTCCGACCGCAGCCGACCGTCAGGTACGATGCGTGCCGGTCTACGAATGTATGCATGGTTGGACCGATTCCACTGCCGGTGCGCGCTCATGGGCCGATCTTCCGGGTGCGGCGGTGAAATACGTACGGCGTATTGAAGAGCTGATTCAATGTCCTGTCGCGATGCTCTCCACCTCGCCTGAAAGGGATGATACAATCGTGGTAACCAATCCCTTCGCGGATTGAATCCAATCAAGCGAGCCTCTTGCACAATTATCGCGGTTCGGACGACACTGGCAGGTATTCGGCGGCAGATCCGGTTCCGGTGCCGGATCCGGCGGGTGCCCGGGGCGTTCCCATAGGCCGAAGTGTGGCGGAATGTCGCAGTTGGTGGCCCATCGGGCGCCGTCCGCGCATGGCTGTCCGCGCCGTCCCCTCCGGGGCGGCGTCCGAGGCGTCCGGTGCTGCCTGGACCGGCGGTGTCAGATGGTGAGCCGCATCAGCTGCCCGCCGGTCAGCGCCGGCACGCGGAGGAAAAGGTGGCAGGCTACCCTGGCGTGCCCACGGACACGGACATGCCGGGCGCCGTGGGAGTCCCTGGGGCGGAGTTCACCCGCCCGCCGCTGGAGCGCTGCCGGTGGCGGACGCGGTTATGGCGGATGTGGCCCGCCTTCCGCTGCGCCAGAGCCTCTTTCCCGAGGCGCTCCCTCAGGGCCGCGTCGCGGCGGGGGTTGGTGTCGGTGACCGCCACGCGCCCCGTCAGGTAGGTGTGGAACCCGATCTCCAACGAGTCACAGGCCGCGTCCATGAGCTGGTGGCAGTGGTCCACCCGCAGCGCCGTCATCCCCGGCAGCGGTATGGCGGCCTGGCTGTCGCGCGGCGACGCGGAGGTGAGGATGCAGCTGACGGGGACGTCACCGTCGGCGGCGTCGATATGCGGTCTGTACCCCCTCCAGCTCTCCCTGTACCCCTTCGCGTTGCGTTCCGTCCCGGTGTCGCAGGCCTTCGGCAGCCCGTCGGCCATCTCCGTGGCGGTCATCCCGTCCGGCGGCTACCGCTCCAGCCGGGTCGGCTCCTTCGGCCTTTCCTCCCCCTTTTTCGGGCGTCCGCGCCTGCGCTTCGGTTTCCCCTCCGGCCTCGGCTTCGGCGCCGGCCTCTCCCGCCCGACGGTCGCCGGCGGGTCCCTGGAGATGTGGCCCACGACCGGGCCGGAACAGTCGGAGCGGACCGGTGCCCTAGGGGAGGGCGCGGGAGAAGGCCGGTTCGCCGGGAACCTCCGACACGCGGGACCAGCCGACCGGCCTGCGCAGCGTTGGGTGGTGAGGCAGCCGGTCGACCGGCACCACCGTGGCCGGCATGTCCCACACCGCCCTGGCGACGAAGGCCCGCGCCAGCGCCCTGCGGTCCGCGGCAGGGTTGCCGACGCCCCGGTGGCCGTGGTGCACGTGCCTCCCGCCCTCCACCATGTCCAGCACGGCGACGGACCTGCCGTTCCTCACGCCCAGCGGGCCGACCTCCCCGGCGAGGGCCGGGAAAAGTTCCCCTTGAAAGCGCCGCCAGGCATCCGATATGGATGATCGCAGGGACATGGAGCCGTCTCCCCGTATGTTGTGCCTGTAACACCCGCTCCATACCAGAGGGGCGGCTCCATATCCAGGCCCCCGGTCAGAAAAAGCGCCCGTTTCCGAAAAAAACCGCTTGATCGGGGAGTTCTGCAAGAGGCTCAAGCGTTTACGCCGTGTGCCCGAGCAGGATCCACCGCCATGGTCTCGGCGGTGCGGAAATGACACAGGGGATTGCCCATGGCACTAAGATATAGGTCCCGGCGTGGTTGGTCGCTGGCAATTCTCCTCTTTGGTCTTCCCCTATATGTGGTGGTCGCTGTGACGGTCATTGGCTGGTTTGACCGGCTCGGCTTCTTGGCTGAGCTTGCGCTGTATCTGTGCCTGGGCGTGCTTTGGGTGATTCCGTTCCGATCCGTGTTTCGGGGTATCGGAAAATCAGATCCGAGCAGGAGCCGGACAGAATGAGTCTGTCAATCCCTCAGGGCTCTGCGCACGCGCGGCCAGCTCTAGCCATTCGGACCCAGGTCGTCATTCGTTCCTTGACAGCTTGATGATGTTCGCATGACTGCTGCGATCATCCGTTCGACGAAGCCAGTTACGCTGGTAGGTGCTTCGGTTTCCTCTGACGTGGATCTGGACGAGGCTCTGGCTATCGGGTCGCAGCTGGTCGCCGCCGATGGTGGTGCGGAAGTGGCGCTGGCGCGGGGGCTGGTGCCAGATGCTGTGATCGGGGATTTTGACTCGCTCCAGACCCACGTGAGAGACAGGATACCACATGGGAGGCTGCATCATATCCGTGAGCAGGAGAGCACCGATTTCGACAAGGCTCTGCGTCATATCAATGCCCCGCTGGTTCTGGCTGTCGGGTTCACCGGACGGCGCATTGACCATGAACTTACGACCTTTAATGCGTTGGTGCGCAATGCGGAGCGCCGAGCCATTGTCATTGGTGGGCATGACATCTGCTTCCACCTCCCTGCAGAACTGACGTTGGATGTCCAGAAAGGAACCCGCGTATCGCTCTTTCCAATGACCCGGATGCGTTGCTTCAGTTCGGGATTGTCCTGGCCTACGGATGAGCTGGTTTTCGACCCCACCGGGAGGGTGGGTACGTCAAACAGGGCGGCCTCAGATACGGTTGTTCTGCGTTCGGATATGAAGGGCATGCTCGTCATCCTGCCCAGATCCTGTCTTGGCTCGGCGATTCGCTCGCTCCTTGGTTGAGCGTGCGGCGGCGTTGAAGATGGGCGGGTCGTTTGCCGGTCTGGCAATCAGGAATGCTGAATGGGTGTAACGTCAGGCAATTCTCCGCCACTTTGATGGAATGGCTATCCACCTGTGAAGGCACCTTTCCATCGTTCCCTGGCGGTCGCGAGCGCACGGCGCGGCGTCTTGCGTGACTTCTTCGCGAAGACATACACCACCACCCGCCGGCCCGTCGCCGTCACGTAAATCCCCCGTGCGATGCCGCCGTCTGCCCGCAACCGAAGTTCCGACAACTTCCCGTCGGGATGCTTGACATGCGGTGCGCGAAGAGTCTCCAGCCCGACATTTTCCACTGTCTCCAGAAGACGCAGCAGCCAGGCGCACAGCGCCACCGGCAAAGCCGCAATTTCGGCATCGACGACCGTCACGGTTTCGACCGTCCAACCCATCTCCGACATATAGCGCATTCGCTATAGTTCTTCAAGTGATCGATCGACCGCAATATCCAGGGCTTCCTCGACCGGCCGCTGAAGGGCGACTGGCCCTATCTGTGGTTCGACGCGACCTATGTGCGACCTATGTGAAGGTGCACGAGGCCGGGCGCATCGTCCCGGTCGCGGTGACCGTCGCGGTGGCGGTCAACGACCAGGGCCGCCACGAGGTCCTCGGCATGGCGGTCGGCGCGTCCGAGGCCGAAACCCTCTGGGCCGAGTTCCTGCGCAGCCTCACCCGCCGCGGTCTGCGCGGCGTCAAGCTGGTGACCTCCGACGACCACAAGGGGCTCAAGGCCATCACCTGCATCCTCGGCGCCACATGGCAGCGCTGCCGCGTGCACGTAAGCGGTTAAAGGCTTATCCCTTTGACTACGGCACCGCAACATGTTGTGCTGGCGGTCCGCCCGGATTCCGGCGGGATCCCGGCCGTCGACGCCGTGCGGCGGCCAGTCGGGGGCCTGGATGCGCTGTTTCGGTGGGATTCCGGGTCGGCGGCGGGGGTTCGGACGGAGTCCGGCTGTGTCAGGCGGTTCCGTCGGTGAGGTCGCGGTACGTGGCGGGCGGCATCCCGAGCCCGAGGCCGAGGAGCCGGTCCAGGGACGCCCGCCGGTGGCGCCGCCGGTTCCATCTGAACACGAACTCGTCCAGGTAGCGCTGGGCGCGCTTCCTTCGCAGCCCGTGGTACACGCCCATGGCCCAGCGCTTCAGGTCGGGGAACACCCGGTGGATCCACCGCAGGACCCCGTGGGCCGGACGGTCGCCGACCACCCTCCGCCCGCGCGGGTTGTCCGGCAGCCCGGTGTATCCGCTCCATCCGTCGGTGACGACCCACGCGCCCGCCGCGCCCGCCGCGACCGCCCCGGCGATGAAGCCGTGGAGCGTCGCCCCGCCATGGTCCCCGACCGTCTCCAGCCGGATGCGGCGCGGTCTGCCGTCCTCCGACAGTTCCACCGCACCGGCGATGGGGATCCTGCCCGCCGCGCTGCGGCCCCGGCCGGCAACGCCCTTTTCCGCGCCGCCGTCCCGGCAGGGCATGGACGCCCCGTCCACCTCCGCGATCCCCTCCAGCGGGCTGCGGTCCGGGTCCACCATCGCCCGGCGCGGCTTCCGGGAAGCAGCCAGGCCGACCTGTGGCCTCCGATGCCCAGCTGGGCCTGGAGCTGCAGCGCGGAGATGCCGTTGGAGTGCGTGGCCATGAGGTGGGCGGCCATGAACCAGGTCACGGGCGGCAGGTGGGAGCGGTGCATCACCGTCCCGGCCGTCACCGAGGTCTGGCGCCGGCGGTCCGCGCACTCCCTCCGGCGGCGGTCGCCTTTCAGCTCCCAGCCTTTCGTGCCGCCGCAGGCCGGGCACGTGAAGCCCTTGCCCCAGCGCAGCTCCGCGAGGTGCCTGGCGCAGGCGTCTTCATCCGGAAAGAGTTCCCCGGACCCCTGGCGGGACATGGGGCGGCCGTCTTTCCATCGGCTTGCCATGGCAGGAACATAAGGCGAACGGAATCGCATGTCAAGCCCCTCAGGCACAAAATGTTGAACCGCCTTGGTTAAAGGGATAAGCCTTAGCGGTTAAATGTCGGCAAGACCCGCAGCGAGCCGATGAACGCTCTGTGCAGCCAGCACTGGCGCGTGCCCGTATCCGCTCTGCCATCTGGCCCAGCAACGACCAGCGTCCGAAGCCGGTCAGCAGAGCGCCAGTAAGTTCCATCTTGACTTTGGGGCAGCCGAGGAAATACCTTAATTCATTGTAAGTCTGCCTTTACGCCCCGGCCAGGATCGGGTGGGGCAGCATCCGGTGATCCCCCCAGCGGGGTGAGCCGGTTCGGGACAACGGGCTCGGTCCGAGCAGGAGAGGCAAGCTGTGGCCGCACGACGTTTTGACCTTGCAAGCCCGACCTGGCGGGTGAAGTTAGGCGCCCCGGCGCCCCCAGGACCGCGCCTTGGCTAGCATGCGGGTTATCGTTATCGGAGGGGGGGCCGCAGGACTGAGCGCCGCCTACACGGCAAAGAAGCGCGGCCTCACCCCCCTTTTGCTGGAGGCCAACGACCAGATTGGCGGGCGGATGGGCGGCGAGAGGATCGACGGCTTTTCGACTGACAAGGCCGCGGATTTTTTCCCGATTTCCTACGACACGACGTTCCGGCTATGCGAAGAACTGGGTGTGCCGCTGACTAACCTTAGTATGGACATTGGCTGGTATAGGCACGGACGCTGGGTTGTCACGACGCCGATCACCTCTCTGGGGTCCTTGTTCAGGAACATAGGGCCGTTCCGGACCATCGAATTTCTATCGCTCCGGGGGATATGGCCGACTTTGAAGTTGGTCGGAACCCTCAAGGCCGACGCGAAGCGCCTGAACTACGCGAGTACGCACCGCATCGCGGACATGGATACGGACGAGACCTATGGGGAGTACCTCGATAGGCTCGGCGTGCCCGGACCAGTGCGGGTGACGTTGGAGGGATTTCTGGGTCTAACCATGGGAAATCCCGAAGAATTCGGGGCGACCTGGATTCGTGCGTTCCTGGCCGAGGTTCTGCTGAAGCCGGAAAGGCTCTACACGCCGGTGGGCGGGTGCAGCCATCTGTCGGAAGTGCTGGGGGGGAAGCTGGGCAGCGCCATTCGCGTCTCGACGCCGGTCAGGCGGGTGGTCATTGAGAACGGAAAGGCGGTGGGCGTCGTTACCGACGACGGCTTCATGGAGGCCGACGCGGTCATTTCCAGTGTACCGGCGACGAAGGCGCTGGAGATCATGCCGGACCTGCCGGAGAGGATTCGCGACGCGCTAGGCACGGTGCGGTATTCGTTCGGCATCCGTGTAGTGCTGGGCCTCAACCATCGGCCCCTTCCTCCTGGGTGGAGCGTGGCGCTATATCCCGAAGACGACACGCCGTCGCTGTTGGACCGCACCGTCAACCTGCCTGAATGCGCGCCGCCCGGCAAGGCTCTGCTGGACCTTTGGGTTGGGGAGGACCGCGCCAAAAACCTGCTGGAGTTCGACGACGAGCGGATTGCCCGTACGCTGCTGGCGGATGCTCATGGCAAGGCGCCTCCAGGCTCGACTCTTCCGCAGTACGAGGACGCGCTCTTTGCGCGTGTGTACCGCTGGCACGAGGCGGTCTGCAAGGGGCTGCCCGGCATGTTCACCGCGGTGAAGCAAATGCGGCGGGATTTGGCGGAAGATCTGCAGAACCTCCGCATCGCGGGCGATTTCATGCGGTCGCCGATTGTAAACGGCGCCATCACGAGCGGAGTCGAAACGGCGAACGAAGTTGCTGATTTGCTGGAGACCCCCAACCGCCTAGTGTAGCGCCATCGTAGGAATGACGCTTCCATTTGACTCTCTCCCGGCATCATGCCATCTTCCCCGGCACTAGGCAACAGGCGGGCGACGGGAAGGCGGCGGCATCGATCCGGTTGTCCACGCCCGTGGGTGCGGCCCCGGGGTCGCGGTCCGGTGGCCGGCCGGGCTGTCGCCCGTCCCCGCGCCGATGCTGGCCGGCGCACGGAGGTGGCCAAGGGTCCGGACCTGGCTTCCGGAGGATCGCGGCCTTGAGGCGTTCCGGGTTGACGGGCACCATGCAGCCGGGCTGATCGGTGCGGATGCGCGGGGCAACGCCGTGTTCCTGTGCCGTGACATCCGCGGCCGGGTGACCGGTGCCCGGACCCTTACAACAGTCCCCTCCTATATATCTGGTTCGGTTCGCCTATATGGCCGGGCATGCAGGTCGGTCTCCGCCATTCCGGTTGGCGGACGCCTGCCTGGCGCAACGCCCGCGGCGGGCTGTGCATTCCGGCGGCGGCGAAGGCGCTTCCGGTTCTGGCGGAGCGCGTGGGGGAGGGCATCCGGAGGCCCGCGCCGCGCCGGATCCGTACGCCGCCCCGGCCGTCCCTGCCGGCGCCGTCTCCGACACGGCGGTGGCGCTCCCCCTGGAGGGGCTCGGCCCCGTCACGCTGGACCCGGTGGGCACCGCCGACGGCCGCTGGCTGTGGGAGGCGATGGTGGCGCGCCACCATCCGCGGGGCTGGGCGCGGCCGCCCGGCGTCCGGGTCCACCGACTGGCCTCCATGGTCCTGCGGATGGCGGCGGCGCGTGTCGCGGACGACCGGGAGGTGCGCCACTCCGTGAGCCCGGTGGTGGTCTGTACCCATGTCGGTCTGGAGCACGACGGCTACCGTCTGCACCGGGCCGGCTGGACCTGCGCCGGGCACGGCAGCGGGCGTAGGTTGGCGGCCGGGACGGTGCCCGTCCGCCCGGCCCTGTCCGCCGCGTCCCCAGGCTCGGCGAGGGTGCCGGTCAGATGCGCCGTCAGGCAGTCCGGCAGAAGCGGGAACGTTGTCCGGGCCGCACGGCAGCAGTAGCGCGCGACCCTCGCGGGCCCCCAGCGCGTATGACGGCTGTAGGTGCCATGGCGGGCGAACGTCCGGCAGCCGCGGCCATGGACCGGGCAGGTGCCAGGCCCTGCATCGCGCCACGCCTCCGTGGCAACATGGTCCCTGCCGCTGTACGGGAACGGATAGCGGATCCGCACCTGCCGGCCGTGTCATCATCGTTGGTGGAACTTCCGATGATACGGAACCCCGTCCGGCCCCATCAAGGCCGGACGGGGCCTTCATGGCCGGGTGAGGTCGGGACTGCCCGGAAAAAGAACCGGGATGCCCGGGTCAGGCGACGGAACGAACCGTCCTGTCCCGCGATGATCCGGCCGAACCCGGAAACGCGGTCAGGACAGTCCGGAACGGAACCGGGTAATCAGGACGAAACAATGTGGTATTCAACAGCGGGTGCGCCGGCGCATCGCTGGCATGGGCCTGGCCTGGCTGGACAGCATGGGCGAGGACCTGCCGGTGATCCTGCCCATCAGGGCGGCGAAACAGGCCGCCCATCGGCTGCTGTCGAACCGGAGGGTGACCATGGAGCACATCCTGCAGCGGCGCCACGAGGCGACCGCCGACCGAAGCGCCGGGGGAGCGCAGGCGGGAATGGAATCACCCATATAGATGTGGGCTGTTGTAAGGTGAATGACGGTGCCCGTCCTGACGCTGAAGCGGAGCCTGCACCGGCGCTCGTGGCACCGGTAGGGTTGGGTCCTGCTCGCTGTGCCGACCTGCACGTTGTCCGCTTACGCATCTACAGAATTTAGCCCCGGCTGTTGAAGGAAAAGTGGGCTAGACAGTATATAGCCCCCTCTTTATTGAGAGTGGAACAAGGGTGCGAATATCCATCGGTTTGACAGGGAGTCAGGATCCGTTGAGACGCTCGAATTGGATCACCGTACGCTTTCTTGCGGTAATCGCCCTGGTCGCCGGGCTGATGATTCCGACATTGCTGGTCAACGTCGTCATTACCGATAGGGAGGATCACTACCGTTGGGCACTTGACGATATTGCGTCTTCATGGGCAGCAAGACAGCTGATTGCGGGACCGATGCTGGCTATCCCCTATGTTCCCGTATCTGTGGACGGAGCGGCGGAGAACCCATCGCTCATACTGATCATGCCCGAGGTGTTGGACGCGGAAATCGGAAGTACCCACGAATACCGCCGACGTGGCATATTCGAGGCACCCGTGCTGACCGCCCAGGTCAAACTCAGTGGCAGATTCGCTCCCATTCAGATGGATGACCTCGGCGCGGGTTTTGGCCCTCCCAAACCCTCCCAGGCAGCGCTAATGATCAGCGTGTCGGACGCGCGTGGCCTGACCGCCGCAACCATGAGTTGGAATGGCATTGACGTGGAACCTTCCGGAGCGAGTGGCCTAGGGCCGATGCGGGACGGATTTTTCGCACCGGTCAGCCAATTCGACTATAGGTCGGGGGGAGGTTTCACGGTCACTTTGTCGCTGCGGTTCGTCGAACGTCTCGGTATCCTGCTCATTGGCGACCGATCAAAGCTGTCAATGACATCTGATTGGCCGCATCCGAGCTTCAACGGTCGGATCCTTCCCGATAGCCATACGATAACAAAGGATGGATTCCAGGCGGACTGGAACTCCATCGCACTGGCCCGCGGCTACCAGTCCATCATTGACTCGAGGCATTTTGGTCGATCGGTTGAGGACGGCGAATCAGTCGGTTTCTCCGTGTTCGAGCCAGTGACGCTATATACTTTGGTCGCAAGAACGCTCAAGTATGGGGTCATGTTCATCGTCCTCACCCTGATGAGCGTGCTTTGCCTCGAACTCGTTTCCCGAATTCGGCTGCACATTGTTCAGTATGGGGTGGTCGGAATAGGGCTCGTCCTGTTCTTTCTGGTGCTGCTTTCACTGACAGAGCATGTCATATTTGACTTGGCGTATGTATTGGCGACATGCGTGCTCACCGCAATGATCAGCGGATATATGTGGCTCGTCACTCGGGACGGCACAGCCACAGTAGTCGTTGGTGCGTTGCTGATTTTGCTATATGGTTCTCTCTACGCGATTCTGCAACTGGAGCAGTATTCGTTGCTATTGGGAACGGTGTTGCTGCTTGGCCTGCTAGGTGCGATGATGTTAGCGACGCGAGGTATTCACCGCGAAACAACTCCAATCGAACCGAACGGGTGAGGACTTCAACACGGCGGGTTTCGTTCGAAGCGGGAAAGCCGTTGACGCGGAAACCCTTGAGGTGCCGCCGTGCACCACTCACGCCAGCCCCTTGCCATCTGCCAGCACGTAATGTGGTTCGCCACCCCGGTGGAACTGGAACTCCACTTGGGATGTCATATCGCGACTTTTCGCCGGCACGTATTGGCTGTATCGGCCAAGTTTATCGTGATCGGCGGACGGACTGTTTTCCAAATTCAGTGCGTGTGGAATCCCAAACGAGGCGGCTTTCGACTTCGTTGTACCGTTTATGGATGCAATGGGCAGACCGGTATTCCTTCGCCGCCTGACTTGCCGGTGGCTGCCGCCGTCGCCCGCGATCGCCGCGGCGCTGGAGGCGGAGGGCGGGGAATGATGACTGTCCGGTTTTCAGTTGCCGGTAGTGGTTCCGGATGGTTCAACCACTGCGGTCACTACGAGAACGAGTACGGCCGCGGCGGCGATCAGTTTGATCCATCGCAGGTCGTTGCACCCGCGGGAGATGTCTTTCACGAGTTCGTTACGGACGCCGGTGATCGCCGCCCGGAGCCTGGCCTCAAGGCTCTCAATGTCGCGACGGTAACAGTCCTCGCCCATCCGGGTCTACCTCCCGGTGGGGCGGCCATGATTGCGCCTCCGCCCGGCGGACGCCAAACCGCTGGCGTGGATGGTTTAAAGGAACAGGGCCGCGCCCAAGACGCCGACAAGGGCCACAACCAAGGCGAAGATCAGCCCGACCATCCAGCGTAGATGCGTTGTCTGTCCCGCCGCGATCAGCGTGCGGGTGCTCTCGATCTCCGTCCGGAGATTCCCCTCGACCTTCGCGACCTCCGTCCGGAGATCTCCTCCGAGCCTCTCCAATTCGCCGCGGAGACCGGTCTCGAGCCTCTCCAATTCGCCGCGGAGACCGGTCTCGAGCCTCTCCATGTCACTGCGGAGACCGGTCTCGAGCCTCTCCATGTCACTGCGGAGACCGGTCTCGAGCCTCTCCATGTCACTGCGGAGACTGGTTTCGGCCATCCGGAGGTCAGCCTTTGTGGTGACGCCGCCAGTGACGCCGGCATGGATCGAGCGCGTGATCGCCTCCGCCTGGTCCTGCCTAAAACCGACGTCCCGTAGTTTCCGCACTTCCGCGATCGTGTCGAACGCCGCCTCGGCCATCCGGGTGTCCCTCATCGTGTGGAGGGCATCATAGCGGCTTCTCCCATCGGGCGCCAGCCCCCGCCGTCAAGGACCTAGAGGAACAGGACCATGCCCACCATGGCGACGAAGGACGCGAACAGCCTGACCATCCAGCGCAGATGCGTCGCCACCCCCGAGTTCGCGCCGACCGCCAGCGATCTCCGTCCTGACGTCCCGCCTGAGCCTTTCCATGTCCCGTCGGAGCGTGCGCCCATCCATCGAATCAGCTCTGGCCGCGCCGCCGCCATTGGGTCTGTGGACACGTCCGTCGCCGACTGACATACGCGCCACGCTCGGCGACTGCTCTCGATCCGCAATCGGCCTGTTGGTAAACCCATTCCCTGCCCGATACCGGTCCAGTCTTGAGGCAGGTGAACTTGCGATGGGTCGACCTCCAGATTAGTGCGAGATCATGTAGGTAGTGATGTATGATCACATCCGCTTTTGGCCTGTAGGCGCTCGCGCCAGATGACAAACAGGCCCGAGCATACGATCACCGCCACGCCGATTACAGCTTGGGTATCCATTATGTCAGAGAAAATCAGGTAGCCAAGTATCGTGGCCGAGATGATCTCAAGATACTGCATTGGGGCCAATGTAGCGGCAGGAGCGTATCGCAAGGCTCCGGAAACCATCAAATGGCTGATGGTGGACCCGATTCCAACTCCAACCAGATAGGCCCAATACCTGCCTGCAGGCATTACCGGGTCTAATGGGTGAATGCCAGAGCCCTGAAACCCTGCCAACACCGGGAGAATGAGCACCGAGGCCGCGAGTGCGGTCCAGGCCTGCAGTGCGACGGGATGAAGTGAGCGTGCGGTATGGCGCGTCAGTATCATATAGCAGGAGAAGCAGACAGCCGTGCCCAATGGAAGCAACGCGACTGAACCAAATGCCGCGAAACTTGGTCGGATGATCAGGAGAGCCCCGAGGAAGCCGGTCAAACAGGCCATGAGCCGCCGCCAACCAATCCTCTCACCCAGGAAGATGGCGCCGAGCAGAGTCAATATGAATGGCTCAACGAAAAAGATCGCGATCGCGTCCGCGATGGCCATGAATCTCAGTGCGGTGAAGAAAAATGCTGTCGCCAACAGAATGAGTGCCGCCCGGGCGAAATGCAAGAGGATTTCAACAGGCGACTGAGGTCGCAAAAGTCCGAAGAGGAGGGCGACCGGCAACAGTAGAGCGGCTTGGATGCAGAAACGGAATGCGAGGATCTGCCCAACAGGGATGCGGTCACCAGCGAGTTTCGCGAGCGCGTCCATGCCAGGTGCGGTCAGCGCGAAACCAACCATCAGAAACACGCCCAACAGGGGACGGTCGCCGTTCATCCCGCATATGCCTTAACGCCATTGGCGCATTCGCATTGCCTGTAATTCAGGGAGGCGTTGACCATGGAGCTTTTCGGTGTGTTGTTTCGAGATGACGGCTTGAGTTGGTTCTTCCATGATTCGTCGAGTCTGTCATCTCCTACCAGCCGAGTGCCTCGATGGCTCTTGATACTTAGGTTTCTTGGGCTTTCGAGCACGGTTCTGCTGGATCCGCCCATCCTATGTTCCTTGCGCCGGACCGTTCACTTTCTTTCCTATCGAAGCACCTCATTGTTTCGCCTGCAGGGTGCCGGTGGCTGCTTCTGTTAACTCGAGCGGGGGCTTTGGCAGTGGAGAGTTCAGTCTGGAGGCTGTCCGTCCGAACGCTCTTCTTGAGCTTTATTGAGCCTTTATGAAGATATCCGCAATGTTGATTCAGCAGTTGGGCACGTTCACCGCCAGACCACCCAGTGCGGTCTCCTTGTATTTGGCGTTCATGTCACTGCCGGTCTGTCGCATTGTCTCGATACAGGCATCCAGCGAGATGAAATGGGTGCCGTCGCCACGTAGCGACAGTGATGCCGCGCTGACCGCCTTGATCGCCCCCAAACCGTTACGTTCTATGCAGGGCAGTTGAACGAGTCCCTTCACAGGGTCGCAGGTCATGCCCAAGTGGTGCTCCAGCGCGATTTCAGCAGCGTTTTCCACCTGTTCAGGCGTCCCGTCCATCACTGCACACAGTGCCGCGGCGGCCATGGCGGACGCACTCCCCACTTCGGCCTGACAGCCGCACTCGGCACCACTGATCGAGGCGTTGTTCTTGATCAATCCTCCGATGGCCGCAGCGGTCAGCAGGAATTCGCCAACCCTTGCCCGGGTTGCGCCGGGTACATGTTCAAGCCAGTAGCGCACAACGGCGGGTACGACGCCTGCCGCTCCATTCGTTGGAGCGGTTACGATCTGTCCACCCGCAGCGTTTTCCTCGTTCACTGCCATTGCGTAAACACTGATCCAGTCATTCACCGTGTGTGGTGCCGTCAGATTCAAGCCGCGTTCCTTAAGGAGCGCCTGATGGATGCGCTGGGCGCGACGTTTCACGTTGAGACCGCCCGGAAGCACGCCGTCCGATGCAAGACCCCGATCCATGCACTCGCGCATAACCTGCCAGATTCTGTCGAGACGATCTTCCAGCATCTGAGATGACATCCGGGTCAGTTCGTTTTCCCGCATCAGTTGGGCGACAGACTTGCCTTGCTCGGCGCACATTTCCAGCATCTCGCGAGCTGACCTGAAAGGATGGGGTATCGGTGCGTCATCGTCCGTGTCCTCTCCGGCAACCAGTTCCTCTGCCGTCAGAACAAATCCGCCGCCGACAGAATAATAGGTCACTTGAAGGATCTCATCGCCTTGGGCGTCACGGGCTGAGAGGATCATTCCGTTCGCATGCCCGGGTAGCGGGGCATCATAGTTGAAGATCATATCCACGGCAGGGTCGAAGGAGAGTTCGGGTAGTCCCTCTGGCCGTACCGTCCGTGTTCCTGAGATTTGGGCGAGAGCCTCTTCCGCAGCGTCTGCGTCATAATCATCTGGACGAAATCCAGCGAGACCCAGAATCGTTGCGCGGTCGGTTGCATGGCCCACTCCGGTGAATGCGAGCGAGCCATAGAGCGTTGCCGTCAGCCCCCTGAAGGTGAATGGGGATGCCCGCAGCAGATCAAGAAAACGCCCGGCCGCAACCATCGGTCCTATCGTGTGCGACGACGATGGGCCGATGCCCACTTTGAACATGTCGAATGCGGAAATGAACATACCGATCACCCAGCGCCATGGGCTGACATCCTGCTGTCCGCAATGATTCGATGCGCTGCTGAAAGCGACCTGAAAGAAGGTGAATCCGCTCTTGAAGGCCCCTGAGTCCCTGGACGGAAACCTGTCAGATTCTGCCGCATTGATGCAATTCAGTCATGGTGGCCATGCCAGGACTGTGGGTGGACATCGGATTCGATATTGGGGCATGTCGGCAGCAGCATCTCCAGGAGTCCAGCTGGGAGCCTTCCATGATCGCGGTAATATTCGAATTCGAACCTGTCGACCGGCGGCGGAGTGAATACCTTGATGTCGCCGCCGCAATGCGCCCTCTCGTCGAGAAAGTCGACGGTTTCATCTCTGTGGAGCGTTTTGAGAGTCTTTCCAATCCTGGCAAGCTTCTTTCGCTTTCGTACTTTCGTGATGAGGAAGCGGTCGAGCGGTGGCGGCAATTGTCAGCCCATAGGTCAGCTCAGGCCAAAGGGCGCAACGGTATCTTCAGCGATTACCGGCTTAGGGTGGCCCACGTTCTGCGCGATTATGGCATGTTCGATAGAGCCCAGGCACCTGCTGACAGCCGCACCGCCCACGGGGACTGAAGGAAAGGGAACGCGGTCACTCCCTCTGCCCTTCAGTCTGGTCTTGCCTCTATCCGAGAGGAAGCGCCACAAACATTGGCGAACCGTCACGTCGCACCAGAAGCAGGATCGAGTTTCTGCCAGCCTGTCTCGCTTCAGCAATGCGGTCCTCAAGATCAGTCACGGTCAGAACCTTCTCCCGCCCGACTTCGGTGATCACATCTCCACTGCGGAGGCCCTTGTCATAAGCGGACGCCATTTGGTCGACGTCGCTCACCACGAGGCCCTCAGTTTCCCGGTCGAGCCCAAGCTGCTCCCGGGTCTCGTCCGTTAACGGGACAACGGTCAATCCGAGCACGTCCTTTTCGATTGGCCCGGTATCGGGAGCACTTGCGGGCATCAGGCGTTCCGCATCCTCGCGCCGTCCCAGCTTTACGGTCCGCGTTATGGTCTCGCCGTCGCGGAATACGATAAGCTCAACGTCCTTGCCCATCGGGGTGTCGCCGACCATGCGAACAAGATGGCGGGTGTCCCGTACATCTGTCCCATCGAACGAGAGGATTACATCTTCAACTCTCAGGTCGCCGTCCGCTGCCGGACCGTCCATGACTTCCGATACGAGTGCACCGGCCACCTCGTCGAGCCCCAGTTCGTCCGCCAAATCCGTATCGATTTCCTGGATTCGGACACCCAGCCAACCCCGCCTTGTCTCGCCGAATTCCTTCAGTTGCTCAATCACCGGGGATACAACCGCCGATGACATGGCGAAGCCGAGTCCGATGGAACCGCCATCGGGAGACATGATCGCCGTATTCACGCCGATGACCTCGCCTTCCAGGTTGAAAAGTGGACCGCCTGAGTTGCCTTTGTTTATGGCCGCATCGGTTTGGATGTAGTCGTCGTAGCCGCCAGTCAGCGTTCGGTTTCTTGCAGAGATGATGCCGACCGAGACCGAGAAACCCTGATTCAGCGGGTTGCCCACAGCCATCACCCAATCACCGACGCGGGCGATGTCGCTATTTCCGAAGTCGACATGAGGGAGAGAACTTTTGCTTTCGACCTTCAGCAGCGCAATATCTGTCTTGGGGTCGCTGCCGATGACTTTCGCGGGCAGTTCATCGCCTGAGTAGAACTCCACCTGGATTTCGTCGGCGGAATCGATGACGTGTAGGTTGGTGACGATCAGGCCGTCGCCAGAGATCACGAATCCCGCTCCTAGATTGTTCGAGTGCCTTGGGGCGTTCCGACGGTCCGGATCCTGATCGAAAAACTCGCGGAAGAATCTCTCGTGAGGCAAGCCTTTTGGAATGATTGGGCCGGAGTCGGTCGATGCGGCTACCCTCTTCGTCGTGCTTATGTTGACCACTGCCGGGCTGACCCGTTCAGCGAGGTCCGCGAAGCTATCTGGCATGATCCTGGCGGTGGCCATCAGGGTCTGCGCGAAGAGGATGGCTAGAATCAGGGTGATCAACCAAATCGCGCGGATTGGATTGGAGGTGGTTATTGCCTGTGTGTTCACGTTTTTTCTCCGTTTCGAATTTCTGTGGGCCACGAAGGCCAGCGATGATCTACGCTTCAGAATCTAGATAGAAACACAGGTATGCAATAGCAGTGCCGATAGCGTTTCCTCAAAGCGGCGTGAGGCGCTGTTACGACGGATTGCATGTAGGTTCAGGATGTCCCGGCGACTGGCCTTGCCCACCCAGATCCGGGAATTGCTCATGGGGTGAATCCCGTTCGTTCAGGAACTCTGTCAGGAAGCACTGGCCGGTCAGGCACGGATTGGATCATGAACCGGCCTGCTGTGAGCTTTCGCGGAGCGGGTGACGGCGGTCCAGACGCGTCAACCGCTCAAGCCATTGAGTTCTTTGGCTACCCATACCAGCAACACGCCGACCGCCAAAGCACCCAGACCGATGAATCTTCTGGTGTCGACAGGGATACGGCTGAGTACCCTCAGGAATTCCTCAAGACGGGCAGGGGCCAGCGCAAACGCCAGCCCCTCGAAACACAGGACAAGCCCAATTGCCAGAATGACTGTCGCCATTACTGTGAGGAGGCGCGACCCATTGCGCTGTCCAGATAGTTGAAGAACTCGCTGTCCGGCGTGATGACCAACGTTGAGTTTTCGCCTCGCAGTGAACGCGAATATGCCGAAAGTGAGCGGTAGAACTCGAAGAACTCTTCATCCTGACCGAAAGCCTCGGCATAGATTCGATTCCGTTCCGCATCTGCCTCGCCGCGTACGATCTCCGCTTCGCGTTGTGCTTCCGAGGTAAGTTCAACCACGGTCCGGTCCGCCTGTGCCCGCACCCGTTGGGCAGCTTCGTCACCGCGGGCAATCTCGTCGGCTGCTTCCCGTTCCCGCTCCGCACGCATTCTGGCAAAGGTCGCGTCGAGGTTTTGGGAAGGAAGGTTCGTCTGCTTCAGACGGACGTCGACCACCTCCAGCCCCAGAGGCATCGCACGCTCCCTTGACTGCTCGGTTATTCGTGCCATCAGGGCGGCGCGGTCCGCCGAAAGGATCGTATTTGAGGTCACGCCTTCGGATCCCAGCACGGCGCGGATCTGTGCGTTCAATATGCCTGCAAGCCGGTCTTCGGCACTTCGCACGCCCCCAACGCCAACGGCTTGCCGAAACTGTACGACATCGGCAATTCGGTAACGCGCGAAGGCATCGACAACCAGACGGCGGTCATCGGACGGTGTCACTTCGGTCGGAGGGGTGTCCAGCGAAAGGATTCGGTCGTCGTATCGGACAACCTCCTGAATCAAGGGGATCTTGAATGCCAGCCCCGGCTCCTGCTTGACCGACTTGATCTGACCGAACTGAAGAACCAACGCTTTTTCGCGTTCCTCCACGATGAAGATCGAACTCAGGGTCGCGATGACGGCCACCACAATGACCGGAAGCAGAATTGTTGACCGACGCATTGCTCAGTTTCCTTCCGTCGTCGTCGAGGTTCGGCGAAGCTCGTTGAGGGGCAGGTAGGGCACCACGCCCTGTCCCGAGCCGCTGCCGGAAACCGCCTCATCGAGAATGATCTTCTCGACATCGCCGAGAACCTGTTCCATCGTCTCGATGTAGAGACGCTTCCGTGTGACTTCGGGCGCGTTCCTGTATTCGTTCAGGACCGAAACGAACCGTGCCGCCTCACCCTCTGCCTCGTTTACAACCTGTGCACGGTAGGCTTCAGCCTGCTCGAGGGTCTGCGCGGCCTCACCACGTGCACCGGCGAGAACTCTGTTGGCATATGCGTCTGCCTGGCGTTCGAGCCGGTCACGTTCCTGTTCGGCCGCCTGCACTTCCCGGAACGCATCGATCACCTCGCGGGGTGGATCGGCTTTGTCGAGGTTGACGCGGACGATGTTC
The DNA here is from genome assembly GCA_965203605.1 of Paracoccaceae bacterium. Lineage (GTDB taxonomy): Bacteria > Pseudomonadota > Alphaproteobacteria > Rhodobacterales > Rhodobacteraceae > JAPOUP01. Next base: position 3,946,629 of record OZ241902.1, read on the forward strand.
ACGCCGGCATCGTAGCTGTTGAGAGTCCCCTGGATCAGCGTCTTTGCATTTTCGGCAATGATCGCCCGATCACGGTTCAGGATCGGCGCCAGTTCCGAAGCGGCAATGATTTCACGCATTGCTGATTCGGATACAGCTCGGATCGTTGCTTCCGGATCACGCAGGTTGAACAGGAATCTTGCGGGGTCGTTGATGTTCCAGACCACCTGGAAATCGAGGTCGACGATGTTCTCGTCGGTGGTCAGCATCAACCCGCTGTCGTTACCGCGCGCTCCGGCTACGCCGATGTTCTCTGTCTGCTCGCGGGTGACCGGGATGACTTCCTTTGTGACAACCGGCCATGGCGCGAAGTTCAGCCCTGGATTGCCTGTTGCGGAGTAGCTGCCCAGAAACAGTTCGACCGACTGCTCCTCCGGCTTCACGGTGTAGAGGGAGGCGTAAAGCCAGAGTGCCACAACAGCGAGTGCCGCGATTATCATGGTGCCGCGATTGAATCGGGGACCACCGTTGCGGCTTTTGCCATTCGGGCGGCCACCGCCCTGTCCACCACCCATCAGGACCCGGAGCTGTTCCTGGCCCTTTCGGACGATATCGTCGATTTCGGGGATCTGCGGACTTTCGCCGCCAGGTCTACGACCACCATCACGGTCGCCGCCACCGCCACTGCCTCCCCAGGGCCCGCTACCTTTCTCCGCCATCTGGCCGCCTTTCCCTTTTTTTGTTTCACTCGCGTAAATGTGCCCGTCGATCGGAGAATTCAAGCCGTCCGAACAGGACTCTTCATCAAGACAAGTTCCTCGGCCATGGTAGGATGCACTGCCACCGTGGCATCAAAGTCCTCCTTCGTGGCACCTGATCTGAGCGCAACTCCAGCAAGTTGTATCAGTTCTCCGGCACCGTCCGCAATAACGTGCGCACCGAGAATCCTACGGTTTGCTTTCGACACGATCAGCTTGAAGAATGCCTGCTCGTTTCGGTCGATGAAGCCATTCTGCATCGGTCGAAACGCTGTGGAATACACTTCAATCCCTTCCCGCTGGGCAGCTTCCGTCTCGGTCAGCCCCACGGTGCCGAAGTCCGGCTGTGTGAAAACCGCGCTCGGAATGTTCGAGTGGTCCACCTTGGTTGGGTTTGCGTTGAAGACCGTTTCCACGAACGCCGCACCTTCCCGGATTGCTACAGGTGTCAGGTTGACGCGATTGGTCACGTCTCCGACAGCATAGATCGATGGAACATGCGTCTGGCTGTAACCATCCACTACGATTCCACCGTTTTTGCCAAGCGCCACACCTGCCTGTTGCAGCCCTAGCCGTGCAGTGTTGGGTGTCCTACCTGTGGCGTAGATCACCTTCTCGAAGGCCGACTCGCGTCCGTCGATGGTCCTGACCACGATTTTGCCATCGCGTCGCTCCATGTTCGCGACATCGGTACCAACCCTCAGATCAATGTCACGCCCTCTCATTTGGGCGGCGATATGGCCGCGCGCATCGTCATCAAAGCCGCGAAGAATCTGCGTGCCGCGGTAGTACTGCGTGGTGCTCACACCCAAACCTTTGAAGATAAAGGAAAACTCGCAAGCAATATAGCCGCCGCCGACGATCAGTACTGACTTCGGTGGTTTTCTCATCAGGAATACGTCATTGGATGTATCGGCGAGTTCGATTCCAGGCGTGTGCGGTGGAAGGAATGGTGTGCCGCCTGTGGCAATCAATATGTGCTTGGAGACGAACGTCCGGCCATCGGCCAATTCCACGGTGTGAGGGTCCAGAATGACGGCCCGCTGGTCATGGACATCGACCCCCGCTCGCTCCAGGTTGACGCGGTAGATGCTCTCCAGCCGATCAAGTTCGGCTGCCAGCTTTGGCCAGAACCTCTGCCAGTCAAATCCTCCTATGTCCACATTCCAGCCAAATGCGGCGGCATCTTCCATCCTGGCCGAATGGCTGGACGCAAACACCATGAGTTTCTTTGGGACGCATCCGCGAATGACGCAGGTGCCGCCAACACGGTATTCCTCCGCCAGTGCCACTCGTGCACCTGTCTCGGCTGCCATCCGTGCGGCACGTACTCCGCCGGAGCCTCCGCCGATGACAAAAAGCTCAAGATCGAATCCCATGGTTCACTCCTGTCTCTACATGCCCGGTCGCCCGATGCGGTCTAGTAGAAGACGCCTTGACTGGGAGGCCGAAAAGGTTCGCGTTTTGCTACATACCAGATAGCATGATGTCCTGCTTTTCCTACTATGTTTGCAGAGCGACTTTCTCCTGCAGGTGCTCCCAATGCCCTTGATGCAACCCGCGAAAGTCTCGTCAAGTGCCGCGGTTCCATGGCGGGTGGTTCGTCTTCTCAACAGTGAAAGTTCCACTGATGGTCTTCGGCAAGCCAGACGGCGTCAAATTCCCGTGCTTGGATCTGATGCATCTTCATGTCTCCGCCGTTGAGGGATTCCCGAAAAATGTCCGTGATACGGTCAATACATCATCCGCCAAAGGCATATGTTGCGTCACCCATATTTTGCCACCTGACGTCAAGCCATTGAGATCAAGCAATGACCGGCATTTCCGGCCCGAATGCGCCGGAACCGGTCCCGGCGGACCGGCCCCTTGACACATCCCACACCGGCGGTTCCCTCCCGAGCCGGCCCCCGACCGCACCCGGTCGGACCGGCTGGCGGCGGCGTGCGCCGCCAGGGAAAGGATGAAAGGAGACCGACCATGACCGATACCACAGGGGACCGGCATCTTTGTGTTGACTCTCCATCATGAGGTTGAAGAGGATTGAATCCTGTCCGCATTTGAACGCAAAGGGCCGGTCTGTAAAAGACGGCGGGTTGTGACCTTGCGACACGGAGCGTCATTTCCGTGACTTCAGGCACTGAAATCCGTACCATCGTCTCCATCATCGTTCCGTCTATCCGGTCCTATATCCGGCTGTCCGCCTTTTTCGATGAGGAATGACCGGAACGAGGGTATGGGGGAGTGGACGCGGCCTTTGGGGTTTCTGTACAACGCGCCCTGATGAATGAGATGGTTAAGGAACGTTTCGGAACTCCCTCCCTCCGGCAATCGCTGCCGGGGACGGTCCACGACACTGTCCTCCACCAGCATCTGCAGATCCCCAAATCGCATGCCATCGTGCAGTCCGGACATCACCCTGGCGGTGAGAATATCCGCGTCCTGCATTATGGTGCTGGACTGTTCGCTGTAGTGTTCCTGGCGCAGGGTCCATGTCATCCTCCGCATGGCTGGCCAGTCCATGCGATGCATGTTTCCGTCAACGCGCAGGGCCTCTTCCGCCAGTGACACGCCCGCATAACGGAGGTGCCGGGGCCAGCCGTCGCAGATGTCGGCCAGAGCCTCCAGCTGCGGGTTGTGGCGGGAGATGTCGAGGCCGAGATACATCGCCAGCCTGCGTATGAAGTCCCGGGTCTGGAATTCCGTCAGGGGTGGGACCTCATGGACTTTCCGCCCGCGTGTCAGGTGCATTTCCCTGGCTTTGGCCTCTGTGTCGGACAGGCCGGCCAGCACCAGCACCAGGGGAAGTCCGGTTCTGCCGTTGTGGATCTCGCGCAGGAAACAGGCGGGAGTGGATTCATGATTGCCCTTGAGGGCCTGGGCCTCGTCCACGGCAAGGACGACCGTGTGGTTCCAAGGTTCTTTTGGTTCCTGTTCCATTGCCATGCTGATGAGTTTCGCATCGGCGTAGACATCGAATTCGGCTGACAGGCCATATCCCGCGACGGAGGCACCGACGGTCTTTATCCTGCGGAAACGTTCCTTGAGGACGTTCCGCCATCCATCCTGTGAGGAAAGCCCGGCGGCCATGATGGCCCGGATGACGCCGGACGTGTTCTGGATGACGGCCTCCGAGGAGACCTCGACCACCCGGGGGGTGTCATCGGCGCCTGTCCATCGTTTCTGCATCTCATGCAGCAGCGAGCTCTTGCCGGCGCCGGGGGCACCCTGGACGATGCGGGTGACTTTCGGCCGTCCGGCCTTGCGGGTGGCGATGTCGAGGACATCCTCCAGGATGGCGCCGTGGCCGACGAAGACCGGCGGCGGGTCCCCCTCGTCCTGATCCAGGTATTCCCGAATTCGGGCACGGTTGATGGGCATGGATTTCCCTTCATACGCCCTGTTTTCCTGTTTACGGAGACTACTCCAGTCCAGCCAGGAAACAAGGTCACAATGACGTCCGTTTCCCGTCGTCTCCCAGGCGCGGTCGCTTCGACAGGCGTCCTGTCCGGGGCCGGAGCGGGCGGGTGAGTTGCCTGGAAACCCGGGATTTCCACCTGGATTCCCTCGCAGGACAACCGGATCCGGTCCTCCGAGGTCGGAAATCCGCAGTTTTCGGTGCAAAGAATATGCTGTACCGTGGTGGAAGAAGTGACGGCCGGTTCATATTTTTATTTCATGGAATCAAGAAGTTGAAAAAATACGGGTGGAAAAATAGGGATGACGCGACAGCATGGCAGGCTGAAGTGATGGGAATGTCCTACAGACTGGTGAAGCACGAACTCGACCTGATCCTCGTGAAGGAGCCTTCCGACGAAGCAGGGTTCCGTTCCTGGTTTGCTGAACATTCCGGCATCGGCAACTGCGCCCCCCGCTGCCGAGCACCCCGTTAGTTCCAGGGTTGGCGTGAGATGGAGCGAGACGGATGTCCTTGGATTCGTGGAGTCGGGCGGGTTCGGTGCTGATGTTCTGATAGAAGATGGAATCGCTTCGCAATTCACCGAGTGTCAGGCAGCGGGGAATCGGGAACGTGCGGCGGACCCTCCTGCAGGTGGTGACGCAGACAGGAGCCTTGCTGTCCTGTGTGCACCGCCGCGCCATCTGGACGAGGTTTCGGCGGATGATCCGTGGGATTGGAGAACTTCGCTTCCGACTCCCTTTCATATCCAGATTGTCTGGAAGAAATGTTACGGTCAGGCCAGCCTTACATTCTCCGGCTACGAGGTCTGCAAGGTGTCGGGCATTGCGGTTCCGGAAGGAGTCAATTCAGCGCGGCTGGTCGATAGTCGGTGAAGTCATGGCCGCAATCCGCTACCGTTTGCCAATGCTGTCATTGATCCGAACCCAACGTGTGTCCAGATTCCGCCACAGAGAGACGAGAATGAGTCCGTCTTTGGATTCATTTGTGCAAACGGAATTCGAAATGATGCTGGATGTGTTCGCGCATCCGGCCATTTCCTCGCCTCCGGATGCAAGGCGGTTTCAGGCGTCCGATTTTGGAGGGAGAATTCCCGGGTATCCTGCAGTCGAACGATGAGTCTTGATCGCTCGGCATTCCGATGTGCAGCCCATTATATATGTCGGGGTCAGTAATGGTTTGATCTTGTGACGCAGGGAGTATATTGATTTCTATGTCAATACATGTTTTGCTCAGCGAGGCCGTGAAAAAGGGCTCGCTGTTCCTGATGGTGCCTACAATGCCGAGTGACCCAATGATTCGATTCCTGTATGCATCTCAAGACATACAAGACTATATTGATGGTCCGTGGCAAGACGGGGAGGAAGGGATCCGATGTGGTAGGCTCCGGGCTGACTTTGACAGATTTGTCGAAGGTAAAGTACTTCCTGTTTCCCTGAATGACCCTCACCACAAACCTGTGGATTCATATATGGCACGGCTGCATCCCGCCGAAGACGAAGTGTGGGAAATTCGAAGTCGCGCCCCGAAACCGGGATTGAGGGTTTTCGGCAGGTTTGCGGAAAGAGACTGCTTTTTGGCGTTGCGTTTGAGGCGAAGACGGGAACTCGGCGGGGCTGGTTCAATAGAATTCCAGAATGAAATACGTCGCTGCAGGGCTGCTTGGGAGCGGATATTGCCCGCCTGCGATCCAATAAAGGGGAACAACATCGATGAATACGTCTCGAAAGCCTTTCCTGTCTGAGGTCTTTGATGGCGACAAAATCCCACTCGGAACGCTGTCCTACTTTCGAGAGCGTTTCCGTGATCGCCTGTACGATCTGGTCATTGAGGAATTCCTGAAGCAGCGTGCGGAAAACGACTTGACACGGGCTGACGTTGCCCGGCGAATTGGTCGTCGGCCTGAGCAGATCACGCGCTGGTTCGGTGCGCCCGGCAACTGGACGCTCGAGACCGTGAGCGACCTTCTGCTGGCAATTGCGAAGGCTGAACCTGATGTGACTTTGTTACCTCTCGAAGGTCGAGCCAATCGCAACTATCGGGGCCAAGGCCTATCTACCCAAAACTCAAGAAAACCCGATAGTTCCCAGATGTCCTACCAATCGGCCATCAGGGCCAATGACAGAAAGTTGGAGGGATCCAGTGCACAAGACAGAAGCGTTGACTTCAATCAAAGGAGTCCCGCCATTCTAGCTTCAACTCTGGATAATGGAGGTCGTCATGAAGCTGCTAGCCATTGAGATGAGCCGCGTCACGGTGTTGTTTCAGGCAACGAGGCCGAGAGGCCAACTTTACCGCCCTCACCTCGCAGCCGCGTTAGCGGAACGATACCATTTTGGAAGCGCACCTCAGACCATAGCCGAGCTGGAGGGACCAAAGATCGAATTCCGACACGGCTTATTTGAAGATAGCGCTATCGAGACATTTGAGTTCTACAATGATGGCATCATCGTGACCTCACGCTCAGATACGGATTTCATCGACGCGTTCATCGATGATCTTGTCGCATGGCAAACGAAGGATCATGGTCAGGTCATCATTGAAACACATACCGTTCGCCAGATGTACGCGAGCAGTCTGCTGGTCGAAACTGATCGGAGTGTTTTCCAACCGTTGGAATCTTATGCTGAAATAGCTCGATTAATTGAAGACTCGCTCAGGGAATCCTCAGGCCTCGACGTCGCGTTCCAGAACTATGGTTTTGAGCTAGCGGCAGACCAGACGCAGATTTCCACCATGAAGCCCATTTATTTCAGATTGGAGAGGAAAGAGGGGATCGAATTTTCCCGTGATCAATTCTATTCAGCCGCGCCACTCAAGACCAAGCAGCATCTGGAGATTCTCGAACGATTGGAGCAGCTCATGCCATCATAGCTCCGGGTGTATTCCCCGTTCGACCCTGATAGGCAACGCCAGAGCCACATCCTCCGTGCGTTTCTGAGTTCTCTGAACATACGAGGTCTGTGGGGTCGATCAGACGGACGACAATGCATCCATGCCTGGCGATCCCGAACGAAAGGGAGGTCCGTCCAGACTGGAATGAGCGAGCGACATCGCTGAGATTCGTGTCTAAATCGATCATGACGCCTTTGCCCGGCTCATCTTCCGGATGAATCCGTCGAGTTTCCGGAACGAGTCGGCTCTTGCAGAGCCCCCCACTTCCATTCCGAAGTGCACACCAGCAAAGTGTTGTGGCCGCCTAGATGCCGTCCATGATTTTCGTACGCCCGAAGAAATACGGGCGTGCCTCCTGATCGTTGGCGAAAGCGAATTCCCGCAGTCCGTCAAGGTCCATGCCGGTCACTGCCAGTCTTTCCGTCAATTCAGGGTCATGGGTGGACCATAGCGGCCCGAAAGCGGAATCAAGATGGCTGTCTCACTTCGGAATGGAGGTGTGGCAGGAGGATTGGCGGCGCTATTCCGGTGTTCACGGACCTCAAGGTCAATGGCGACAGCGGCGTGGCCTGCAGATACTGGCATTATATGTCCGCAAACAGGTTCGGTACTTCCGTGGTTGAGAGGTGTTCCTTCCTTTCCTCGGTCGTTGTGGCATCCCGCAGTTCGACTCTCCCGTCGCTGTGACCGATTACGATCCGATTGCATATGTTGATGAAGAGCCCGTTTTCCATCACTCCGGGAAGCATGTTCAGTTCAAGGTTGAGCCTGTGGGGATCGTCTATGCGGTTCAGATGCAGGTCCAGTATATGGTTGCCTCCATCCGTGATGAACGGCAATCCGCCAGACAGACGTTGGTTCACTTCGCACTCTTCCATTCCGAGTTCCGCAAGCTTTCTCTCAACAAGTCGTTTGGTTGTCAGGCTTCCGAACGGTAGGATTTCAACCGGCAGCGGGAATTTCCCCAGTTGCTCGACCTGTTTCGATTGATCCGCAATGACGACCATTCGGGTCGACGCTCTGGCCACGATCAATTCGCGAAGCAGCGCTCCTCCCCCTCCCTTGATTAGATTGAGGTCAGGATCGAACTCGTCGGTGCCGTCGATAGTGAGGTCCAGTTCTCCGGCTTCGTCCAGCTGCATGGTTGGCACGCCGAGTTTTCGTGCGAGTTCGGCGGTTGCTTCTGAAGTGGGAACTCCACTGACGTTCAGGCCCTCATCTCGGACCCTCTCACCGAGGCGGCGTACCAACCATGCAGCGGTCGACCCAGTGCCGAGGCCAATCTTCATCCCGTTTTCCACAGACTCTGCCGCGTATCTCGCGGCGGCACGTTTCGCGGCTTCGATGGGTGGCAGATCATCTGTCATGGAATTCCTCCGGGACTTTCGCGGCGTTATATCAGTTCAGGAGGAACTTGGGAGGGGAAACGGACATTGGTTCCATGGCAGAAGCACATCGTCCGACCTTGCCGAAGCCAAGCGGAGTCTGGAGGGTCAGGGCCAATGCGGGTGAGCAGTAGACCACGTGTGGAATCAGCCTTGTCACTCGCCCGGTCGGGTCCATATGTGGGAGCGAATAGGGCAGACAGGATGAGCGGATGCTGTGTCTTTCGGTTGGTTAACTTGCGCTGGGTCTATGTGTGCCCGGAATGGCGCTTCCGGTACTGACCACGACATCACTCACCATTCAGTCTGCATTCCTGTTTGTGAAAGGACCACCCTGAACCCGCGTCTGGTCGCTCGGCAATCACCGAATTCTGGCTTACCTTGGTAACTGCGAGTTCCGGGGTGCGGTCTCCATTGGTGCAAAGTGGATGGCGGTCCTGACAATGAATGCCGGAATTCGCGCCCATCTTCCGGCATCGCCCGTGAGGCGTGGAATGAGCATTTGACCAAACAGGCATGTCCCGAAAAAGGTGCGGGGCCCGGCGATCCGGCCCGCAGTCCATGCAGCCGTCAGTTCGGCTCGGCCCTGATCTTGAGAAGGTTCCGTGCCTTGCGCCCGCAGGCCACGCCAAGCAGGTGGACAGGTTCCCCGTGGCGGCGCCACCTGTCCGCGTAGCCCCGCCCGCGCATCTGGGCGACCGCCGCGTCAAGCGCAGCGTCCGCATCCCCGTCACCCTCCGCCACCTTGAACTCGATGACGAACACCTGTCCGCCCGTCAGCACAACCATGTCCGCGCGGCCATGGCTGGACGCCTCCTCCGCCCGGACGTCCACGCCGACGGCGCTGAGGCACATGTGCAGCAGGCTCGCGTACCACGCCTCGTAACGGGCGAGGTTGCCGGTGGCGTGCCATTGGTACGGTATCCCCGACAGGTATGAGCGGAGCAGGTCGGCGAACCCAGCGAAGTCGTTGGCCTGAAGCAAAGCGCGAAGTTCCCGCCCCTGTCCGGCCGCCTCGACCGCGGCCTTGCCCAGGTGCCGCAGCAGGCCCCGGTTCAGGCTGGTCCGCACCTCGAGGTTCGGGTAGTCCAGCCGGTAGAGCGTGTCGAAGCCGTCGTCCAGCTCCTCCGCGATGGTCAGGTAGCCGGTCTGGAACAGCAGCGCCTCGACGCCGATGTCGTCCACGTCGAACCTCGAGACCAGGGACCTGTCCGCCATCCGGTTCTCAAGCTCCATCGGGCCGACGGACCGCTCCACGAGCGTCCGGAACAGGAACGCCGGGGATCCGGTCTCGAACCACCAGGGCCGGAATTCCCGGTTCCGCAGCAGCAGAAGGACATCGTAGGGGTTGTAGACCCTCTCCCCTCCCCTCCAGTGGTAGCCGTTGTACCAGGTCCGGATCCCGTCCCGGTCCAGCCCGCCGAGCTCCGGCGCGAACACCCGGTCGAGGTCGCCCTCCGTGTAGCCGCAGATCGTGGCGTAGCGCGGGTCGAGGCTGATGTCCTCGAGGTTGTTCAGGCCCGAGAACAGGCTGACCTTCGAGAACATGCTCACGCCGGTGACGAAGGTGAAGCGGACGTGCTCCGCGCAGTCCTTGACGATGCCGTAGAGCCCGCGCAGGTAGTCGCGGTTGGCCGTCGCCAGCTCCGGGTCGTGCAGCGCGTCGAGGATCGGCTTGTCGTATTCGTCCACCAGGACCACCACCTGACGCCCCGTGGCGTCATGCAGGCGGTCCAGAACGCTCCGGAGCCGCCTGGGTCCGGTGTCGGATGTCGGAGCGGGGGAAAGGCCGTACCGGCGCTCGGTCGCCTCCAGCTGCTCGATGACATCCCCTTCTATCTCTCCGGGCTCGCTGTACTTACCACCGAAACTCAGCCGCACCACCGGATGGGGGGCGGACCAGTCCCAGTGGCCGTGGATGTCCAGGCCCCGGAACAGCGCCTCGCGGCACTCGAACAGCGACCTCAGCGTGTCCAGCAGCAGGCTCTTGCCGAACCGCCGGGGTCGCGAGAGGAAGTAGAAGCGTCCCCCGTCCACCAGCCTTCGGACAAGAGGGGTCTTGTCCACGTAGTAGCTGTCCGTCTCCCGGATCGTGCGGAAGTCCTGGATCCCGATCGGAAGACGGCGGCGGGTCATCGGTCTCTCCGTTCGTTGCTTCCGGGAAACCCATACGGCACACCCGCAGCCCTTTCAAGGAACCGTGGTCCGCGCCACCTCTTTCTGGCAGGAATCGCTCCGTTCTCAAAGCGGCCAGAGAGTTGCGGGCTGTCCGAAAGGCGCCAGCCAGATCACGCCGAACCTGCGGGCGCAGCTTGCCCGGTCGTCCCGAAGACCCGGATTTCGGCGTTCAACGATAGCTGTAACCACCGCCGCCTTGGCAATCGCGTGCCGCGTTGAAGTCGGCGTAACTCGAGATGAAGGCAGACGAAGCCACCACGGCGGCGGAAACCACTGTAGGGATGGTGATTGACGATTCCGGGGCGCAATGGTCAACGACTGCAGGAGAGAATTGGTGCCGTTGGGGACGCGGTTATGGAGGCGTCCGGCGCGTGAGAATATGCTGACGTCAACCGGCGATTTGGAGGATTTCAGGTTGCTTGTGGAAAGGAAGAGGTCATGGCCGCCCTCGCCAAGGTGCCGTGTGCGGTACCGGGCGGGCCCAGCACCCCTCGGACGGGGCCGTCCCGGATGCATTCAGAATGTGCTGAACAACCTCGAGCGCACGGCCGTCAACAACACCGCCCTGAAGGATTCCAAACCACCTGCGGCTTGATGCCGCAGGTGGTTTGGAGCCGTTGACCGACAGCGGAGTCCACAACTCTTCGGTGGATTTCACCGGTTATCGTGGCCAGGAGGATCGTTTCTGTTCGGTGTCTGGTTAAGTGTCGGATTTATAGGCGTTCTCCCAGACATGGTCAGGCTCCGGATATGTGACATTGTGTGGAGGCCGACATCGAGCCTGCCGCTCGGGCGGATGACTGCAACCACCACGTAGACGGCGATCCAGATCCGGGATTTCACTGCGGTTTCGCTTGTGCCGAAGAAGGACCTGATCCTGGGAAGTTGCTGGATCAATCGCCCAACCCTGCGGGGCTCCCTGGGAGAGTTCAAGTCGGTAACACCTCAAGTCGTGGAAATACCGCTTCATATCAACGTATCATTCATGAGACACGCTTCAACGTTGGGACACTGGTGGGTGGATTTCGCTCTTTCAGTTTCCCTGTATGGCGTTCGCAGCCATGTTTGCCCCGCCGCGAACAATTCCCAATCAATGGAGCGGCAAACTTTGGAGAGTTGCGGCGTCTCTTTGGATTTCCACCGGTCGTGGCAGGGATTCCATAGGCGGCGGGATTGCCTGGGTTGTCCCGATGCAATTGCAAGGCCCATGTCGCGCTGTCTGCATCGGCCTTTCCTACAAAGGTCGAACCTTCTGAGTTCGGGCTCTCGGTCGGGAATGGCCAGTTGCTGCTGGCGGTCCATGGTCAGACTTCACGCCAATTGGCAGGCAGCGAGGAGCGTTCGCTGTTGAAGTCTCGGGCAGACGCGGCCTGTTTCAGGCGAAGCGTCGATGGATTGCAGCGCCGATTGGATGGAAAAACATCTGCATGGCAAGGAAAGCTGGACTACTACGGGAAAATGACTGGCACATTTCCCCCGAACACCATATTTCGCATCGTTGGGAATTGAGAGGCCAAAGGGAACATTCATGGCAAGGATCACCTATATCGAGTTCAATGGCACCCGCCATGAGGTTGACGTTTCCAACGGGCTGACCGTCATGGAAGGCGCTCGCGACAATGGCATCCCGGGGATCGAGGCGGACTGTGGCGGTGCCTGCGCCTGTTCCACCTGCCATGTGTACGTCGATCCCGCGTGGGTCGGGAATCTCCCACCCAAGGAGGCCATGGAGGAAGACATGCTCGATTTCGCCTACGAGCCTGACCCGGACCGCTCCCGCTTGACTTGCCAGATCAAGGTAACCGACGCCCTGGACGGCCTAGTTGTGCAGATGCCGGAGAAGCAGATCTGACATTTTGGTTCTTCCAAATGGTGGCCGGCACGAAATCCAGACCTGAACTCTCCGACCCATTCAGCCAGTGCGGCGGTGTCCGCTCGATGACGTTGGGCCGACAGCGCCGAATGATCCCATTTCGCGATCGACAAGGACCAGTTGCATTCGCTCGCCGGGAAATCGTCGCTGAAAGGAACTTGGTGCATTCCGCCAGTTGGTCAGGCGTCATCCGCCTCGCAATGCCCGCCAGCCAATGTCGCGCCTGAAGTGGCCCTCGGGCCAGTCGATCCTGCCTACCAGTGCGTAGGCGCGTTCCGCTGCCTCGGCCAAGGTGTCCCCACGGGCGGTCGCGTTCAGCACGCGCCCTCCCGAAGCGACGATTCGGCCGTCCCGTCGCTCCGTACCCGCATGAAACATGATGTGGCGGCTGTCGTCCGGACATTCGTCAAGACCGTGGATCCGGGAGCCACTCCGGTAGTCTCCAGGGTATCCTTTGGACGCCATCACCACCGTCAATGCATGATCGTCAGCCCAATGGGCCTTTGCGTCACCAAGCCGACCCTCGGCGCAGGCATACATCAGGTCCAGCGCCTGCGCTCCAAGGCGAGCCATCAGCACCTGGCATTCGGGATCTCCGAAACGAACGTTGAATTCCACAAGCCGGGGTGCACCATCCGCGATCATGAGACCTGCATAGAGAACCCCCTGATAGGGTGTTCCGCGTCGTGTCATCTCCGCCAGGCACGGCCTGATTATCCCATCAAGTGCAAGCCCTTCCACGACAGGGTTCAGGATCGGCGCCGGTGAATAGGCTCCCATGCCGCCCGTATTGGGGCCACAATCTCCCTCAAACACGCGTTTGTGGTCCTGTGCGGTGCCGATTGAAAGTGCCGTTGTGCCATCGCAGAGGACGAAGAGTGACGCTTCCTCGCCAGCCATGAATTCCTCAATCACGACTTCCATGCCCGCCGATCCAAAGGCACCTCCGAACATGCTGTCGACAGCGGCCAACGCCATTGCATCGTCCTCAGCCACGATGACGCCCTTGCCACCCGCAAGGCCATCTGCCTTGATCACAATGGGAGCGCCAATCGAGGCCACATGGTTCCTGGCCTCTTCCGGGTCGGTGAATCGTGCCCAGGCGGCCGTCGGCGCATCGCATGCGTCGCAGACTTCCTTGGCAAACCGCTTGGAGGTCTCGAGCCGTGCTGCCTGCTGGCTTGGGCCGAGGCAGAGCAGGCCGGCTTCGCGCAGACGGTCCGCAACGCCCGCCGCAAGGGGAGCCTCGGGGCCGACTATCACGAAATCGATGTTGTTCGACGCGGCAAACTCCACGACTGCCGCACTGTCCCTGATGTTCAATGACGCGCATTCCGCGACCGCTGCGATGCCTGCATTGCCCGGCGCCACGATCAGCCGGTCGCATCGGGGATTCTGCATGACAGCCCAGGCAAGGGAGTGCTCGCGGCCGCCGCCGCCCAAAATCAGGATGTTCATCGCGCTCTTTCCCCCAAGCTTCCGGCGTTCTAGACTCGGACCGTAACTCGCACAAGGCAACGACATGACCGACATACCCGAAGATTACGGCGAACCTGGTGGCAGAGGTGACAACGCGCCTGAATTCACGGTTTCGGAACTCTCTGGCGCAATTCGCCGCGTGATTGAAGGGGAGTTCGGTCACGTTCGGGTTCGTGGCGAGATCGGTCGGGTGAGCCGCCCAAGGTCAGGGCACGTCTATCTGGATCTCAAGGACGAAAGGAATGTCCTGGCCGGCGTGATCTGGAAGGGTACCGCAATGCGGATGCGCACACAGCCCGAAGAGGGACTTGAGGTCGTCGCTATCGGGAGGCTCACGACGTTTGGTGGCCAGTCGAAATACCAGATTGTCATCGAAGACATCAGACCGGCCGGTGTCGGAGCGTTGATGGCGTTGCTGGACCGGCGCCGGAAAGCGCTTGAGGCCGAAGGACTGTTCGCGCAGGAAAGGAAGAGACCCCTTCCTTTCCTTCCCGAGGTGATTGGCGTGATCACTTCGCCGTCCGGAGCCGTCATCCGGGACATCCTGCACCGTCTGCGCGACCGTTTTCCCCGCAGGGTCCTGATCTGGCCGGTCGCCGTGCAGGGTGAAGGTTGCGCACCGGAGGTGACCCGAGCGATTCGCGGATTCAATCAGCTTCCGGTGGACGGGGCGATCGCTCGGCCTGATCTGCTGATCGTCGCTCGGGGCGGCGGTTCGATTGAGGATCTCTGGGGCTTCAATGAGGAATCTGTGGTGCGGGCGGCTTCGGCTTCGGAGATTCCGCTGATTTCCGCCGTCGGTCATGAAACCGATACGACGCTGGTCGACTTTGCGGCTGATCGCCGTGCACCCACGCCTACCGCAGCGGCGGAACTTGCGGTGCCAGTGCGTCTGGAACTCCTTGCTCGAGTCGAAAACGTGGATTCCCGACGGATCCGCGCGATGGCGCAGGCGGTCAATCTGCGCGCTCAGCGGCTGATGGATCTGGGTCGTGCGCTTCCCCGGCCTGACTCCCTGACGTCCGCGGCATCGCAGAGAATGGATCTGTGGTCCGATCGGTTGCCGAAAGCGCTGGCCTCGGCGGTGCAGGGTCGGCGGATCCGGCTCGCCGAGGCCACATCGCTTCTGCATCCGGCGATTCTGGTGCGCTCACTCGCCGACCGGCGAAGGCGCCTTGAACAGGCTGGAAGCCGACTGAAACCGGGTCTTCAACGTTCAACCCGCGATCTTCGACGGGCGCTGGAGCAGCGGTCGGTCCGGCTACGGACGTCGGCCCTGCGGCGTGACCTGGAACTGAAGTGGTCTGCGTGCAGGCAATTCGCGGTGCGGCTGGACGCGGCGGAACTGGC
This sequence comes from Paracoccaceae bacterium, assembly GCA_965203605.1. Classification (GTDB taxonomy): domain Bacteria; phylum Pseudomonadota; class Alphaproteobacteria; order Rhodobacterales; family Rhodobacteraceae; genus JAPOUP01. Next base: position 3,961,941 of record OZ241902.1, read on the forward strand.
ACGGATCGATGGCTGGTCCAGGCGGCTGGATGGGCTCGAACGGCTTCGGCAGACACTTGGTTACGCAGCGACGCTGAAGCGGGGTTATGCGGTTGTCCGCGGAAACGGCGCGGTGGTGACCAGCAAGGTCGCGGCAGAAGCGAGTGCTGATCTTGAGATTGAGTTCACCGACGGAAAGCTGCGGCTTGGCGCCAGGAAGGCCCGCAGGGGTGGAGGGCCGCCGCCGGAGCAGGCCAGTCTGATCTGAGACCCGAGAGCGCGGCGAACGGATCCCGGCCGCGGTCACTGGAGGTACCCGCTAGAGGAGAGGCAACCATGTTAGCGCGAGTTCCGCAGATCCGGAACCTCCAGGCATTCGCGGCGGCGGGTCGTCTAGGTAGCTTCAAGGCCGCGGCGAAGGAACTCGAAGTTTCGCCATCCGCGATCAGCCACCGGATTTCCGGTTTGGAGGATTTCCTCGGCGAGAAGCTCTTCGAGCCACAAGGTCGGGGCGCGGTGCTGACACTCGCCGGCCGGACCTATCTGCAATCGATCCAACGGGTCTTTGACCAGCTGAATGCCGCAACTGACAGGATCAGGCATCGCGGCGTTTCGGGACCTCTGACCATTCGGCTCTATCCGGCATTCGCCCATCGTTGGTTGATCCCGCGCCTGCCGAGCTTTGCTGAAACGTATCCCGATGTTGAATTGAATCTCGTGATCGTTCAGGAACCGTTGGATTTCTCGTTGGCTGACACCGACGTTGCCATCGAGTACATGGCAAACAGGTTGAGCGGTTACAGATGTGATCTGCTGATGGCTGAAGATGTCGTCGCGATCTGCAGTCCACAGTACTTGGCCAGCCACGGAGATGCAGTGCTTCCGGAGGATCTCGACAGATTCACGCTGATCCATAACAGTGATCGGCCCGAACAGTGGCAATGGTGGAGGACACAGGTCGGACTGCAAGCCAGACATGGCGGACGGAACCTCAACGTGTCAAACAGAGACGCAGCCGTGGACGCGGCTGCGGCGGGCCTGGGTATCGCATTGGCCCACGCTCCCTTGATCAATGATGCGCTCCAGGAAGGGCTTGTCGTCTCGCCTTTGAGGACTTCCGTCCCCGTTGACCACTGCTACTATCTTGTCACGACATCGGACCGTGCGGAACTCCCAAGGGTGATCGCGTTCCGCGATTGGATTTTGGCCGAGATTTCGCAGTGAGTGGCGTGGCTTCCAAATCCGCGCTGAATGAATGCCGCTTATCCATTGATGAAAATTTTTCACTCAAAATGCCGTGAAGGATTTAGTATTGCCAACTGTCATCATCAGGTGCTACAAAGCGGGGCACTATCGGCACGGCAATGACGGAGGAGAACCGTCCAGGATATGCGGAAATCAGATGGGGGAATGGCCATTCAGCCATTCTGGCCTGTATGTGACGACGTAAAGGCGGCTCGGGGGGCCGGTTGGCCACCAGCGTCGCCTGTGTTTTCCTTGGTCAGGGATGTCTCCCGGGCATACGTAGGCCCAATAGCATGGAGCGTGAGAGCCCGGTGAGACCATTCGACGGTCCGAACAGAGCTTTGTTTTGGACCGGGAGCCGGTCCGCTCCAGCGATGGGACGCCTGCTTGGCCCTGAACTTCGTCCATCCGATACCGAATGCGGGTTTGGTTGCCATCCGCCGCCAGCCAGATGACAGAGTCCAGCAATTGGGAGAGCCAAGAATGACTGACATGAAGAACACCGATCCACGGTTTGGATCATTGGCCTACAAGGATGATCGACATCTACACGAGATGATCCGCCGCGGTGCCTCAAGGCGTGACGTGTTGAAGTATTTCATGGCTTCGGGCGCGACACTTGCCGCCTCCGGCCTGCTCTTTGGAAGCGCGTCCAAGGCCATTGCGGAGACCCCAAAGACTGGCGGTCGCCTCGTTATGGCCGGTGACCAGCACGGCCCGGCCGATACGTTGGACCCCGCGCTCTACACCTCGGCACTCGATTACTTCCGGGGCCGGATGTACTACGGTTCCCTGACGCGCCTTACCGACAGCCTTGGCTATGAACCGGAGCTGGCGGAGGAAGTCATCTCAAACGACGATGCCACCGTCTGGACGTTCAGGCTTCGCAAGGGTGTTGAGTTCCATGACGGAAAGTCCCTGACCGCCGATGACGTCATCTACACGATGAACCGGCATCTGGGAGAGAACTCGGTGTCGAACGCATCTTCACTTGTATCGATGATCGACCGCTGGGAAAAGGTCAATGACCATGAAGTCCGCGCCGTTCTGAACTCTCCCAACTCCGATCTTCCGATCAGTCTGGGCACGTTCCATTTCAAGATCCTTCAGGAGGGCACAACGGATTTCTCCACCGCGATCGGAACAGGTCCCTACAAGGTCAAGGAATTCGCTCCAGGTGTGCGTACCATCGGAATCCCGTTCGAGAACTACTGGGGTGAAGGTGGCTATCTTGACGAACTGGAGCATTATGGAATTGGCGATGCGACCTCGCGGCTGAATGCCTTCCTTGCCGGAGATGTCGATGCCATGGTCAACCTGCCACCGAAGGCCATCGAACAGGTCGAGGCGACCGATGGAAAGGATATCTGGTCCCTGCGGTCAGGCGCATATGTGAACATTGCACCACGCCAGGACATGGAACAGTCCTCCAATGTGCACCTATACAAGGCGATGCAACTCCTTCAGGACCGCCAGCGTCTGGTGAAGGGCGTCATCAAGGGGCAGGGCTCACTCGGCAATGATCACCCGATCAATGCTTCCTATTTCGACCATTGCCCCGAGATTCCCCAGCGGCAGCTCGATCCCGAGCAAGCCAAGTGGCACTGGGACCAGTCGGGAATCGGCTCAACCCCGGTTCCGGTCGTCTGCGCCGAGGTCGCGCCCGGTGCAGTGGAGCAGTGCCTGTTCATGCAGCGCGAAGGTGCCAAGATCGGGGCGAACTTCGACGTCAAGAAGGTCACCACCGATGGCTACTGGGGCGCGGTCTGGCTGAAGGAGCCTATCGCGGCCGCGTCCTGGAACATGCGCCCAACCGCCAACCTCATGCTGACCCTTGCGTTCAAGGGTGACGCCAAATGGAATGAGACCCGCTGGAAGAACGAACAGTTTGACCAGCTTCTCGTGGATGTCCGCGGCGAGACCGATCCTGACGCGCGCCGACAGAAATACTGCGACCTGCAGACGATGGTTCACGAAGGGAACGGCATGTCACTGCCGATGCACCGCAACTACGTGGATGCCGTAGCCAGTCACGTGAAGGGCCTCACACATGTGCCGCTCAACAACTTCGGCGGTGCGGAGGCTCCTGTAACCCTGTGGCGCGATTCCTGATCGCGTTGATCGAAGGGTGGCCCCGCGCAGGCCGCGGGGCCACCACTTTCCGCCCGACAATCGAATGAAATCGAGAACCTGCCGATGCTGTCGTTGATACTCAAGCGACTGGGAATTGGCGTCATTACGGTACTGGCCGTGTCCGTGATCATATTCTTCGGCACGAAGATCCTGCCTGGGGACGCAGCACAGGTACGCCTCGGTCAGGAGGCCACGGAAGCCAACATCGCCGCGTTGCGCGAACGACTGGGACTGGACAGGCCCTATGTCGAGCAGTACTGGACGTGGCTGCGGAATTTCATACGCGGGGATCTGGGACTGTCGCTGTCCGGCGACACGCCAATCTCCTCACTTATCGCCAACCGTTACGAGAACACGCTGTACGTGGCCGTGCTGACCGCCTTGATTGGTGTGCCGGTCTCCCTGGCACTTGGCATCGTTGCGGCAATGTTTCCAGGCTCGGCCTACGACCGCGTTCTGACTTTCATATCCGTATCCCTGGTCGCGGCGCCCGAGTTCTTCACCGCAACGGTTCTGGTTCTCCTGATGGTCTTCGTGCTCGGAATCGGCAATGCCGTGGTCGTTGGCTCTGTGGAAGGCAAGGGATTGTTCGAACTCGTCGCCCATTTCGCCCTTCCAATCGCGACGCTCTGCTTTGTCATCGCCTCGCAGCTCATTCGAATGAGTCGCGCCGCGGTCCTGAACGTAATGAGTTCGCCCTACATTGAAATGGCCATTCTCAAAGGGGTGCCTCGACGGAGGATCATTCTGCGGCACGCCCTGCTGAACGCGATTGGCCCGATCGTGAATGTCATTGCGCTGAATCTCGCGTATCTTGTCACCGGCGTGGTCGTGGTCGAAGTCTACTTTGGCTATCCGGGGCTCGCGACATTGATCGTTCAGGCGGTACAGACACGGGACTATGTCCTGATCCAGGCGCTCGGCATGATTTTCTGCATGACCTATGTCCTGCTGATGCTGATCGCGGATATCGCGGCCATCACCTCCAATCCCAGGTTGAGGCACCCGAAGTGAGCATACCGGCGCATCACGAGCACTTTGTCGCACCGTTCGATGAAGGCGTCAGTTTCGACGAGCTTCCCGATGCACCACCGAGCCAGGCATACTGGCCTTCAGTCACCGGCTGGGTGGGGATAACCATAACGGCATTCTGGCTGCTGGTGGCGGTTTTCGGGTCATGGTTGGCGCCTTACGGCGAAAACGCCCTGCCGTTTCCGGATGATTACAGCGAATTCCAGCCTCCCAAGGAAGGCGCGCTTCTCGGGACCGACGTGGAGGATCGGGATGTTCTGTCCCGAATTATGTTCGGGGCCGGTCGCACCATTGGCATCGCCGTCGCGGCAACGGTTCTGGCGTATTTCGTTGGCGTGATCCTCGGAATCGGCGCGGCGGTGTCCGGACCGGGAGTCGATATGGTGCTGTCGCGGATCAACGATGCATTCCTGAGTCTACCGACAATCATGCTGGGACTTGTCGTTGTCGCCGCGGTTGGCTCCTCGATTTCCGTATTGATCGTGACGGCCGGGTTCATTTACGCGACAGTCGTCTACCGGCTGGCCCGTGCGATCGGGATGGAGATCATGGTCATGGACTATGTCGAGGCCGCGCGTGTTCGCGGAGAGGGCAGGTGGTGGATCATAACCCGCGAAATCTGGCCGAATGCGAGAATGCCCCTCATCACTGACTTCGGCCTTCGCCTGATCTATGTCATCCTGTTCATCTCTTCCCTCAGTTTTCTGGGGCTCGGTGTCCAGCCTCCCCAGGCTGACTGGGGCAGTATGGTACGCGAGAATCTTGGTGCGCTTCAATACGGTGACTCCAAGCTGGCGGTCGTTGCTCCAGCCCTGGCGATCGCCACGCTGACCGTGTCGATCAACCTGATTGTCGATGATGTTTCCGCCCACGGCGGTGGGAAGCTATCGAAGAGGATGTAAGCGTGCCCAAGGATATCATCACCCCCGAAGTCATTTTCGAGGTGGAGGACCTTGTGATCAGTGCGGTACGCGACGATGGCTCGGACCTTACCATCGTCAAGGGTGTGAGTTTTCAGGTTCACAAAGGCGAAGTCGTGGCCCTGATTGGCGAGAGCGGGTCCGGGAAGACGACGGTTTCGCTGTCCGCCCTGGGCTATTGCAAGCCCGGCCTGGCCTTCACCTCAGGCGAAGCGCGCTTGCGGGGCAGGAACATTGCCGGGCTCAATTCGGAAGTGTTGAGACCGGTTCGCGGAATCAATGTCTCCTATCTGGCGCAGAGCGCTGCCGCGACGTTCAATCCGTCGATACGGATCAATGAGCAGGTGACCGAAGCGCCTGTGCTGCATGGCACCAAGACGCAGGAAGAGGCAAACAGAAAAGCGGTCCATCTCTACCGTGCCCTGGATCTTCAGGAACCTGACTCCATCGGCGATCGTTATCCGCATCAGGTATCGGGAGGTCAGCTGCAGCGGCTTATGGCCGCGATGGCGCTTTGCGGCGATCCTGAACTGCTGGTGCTGGATGAACCAACCACTGCCCTTGACGTGACCACGCAGATCGAGGTGCTGAAGGCGTTCAAGAAAGTCATCAAGGATGAGGGGGCTGCGGCGATCTACGTGACGCATGATCTTGCCGTCGTTGCCCAGATCGCGGACTACATCGTTGTGCTTTACGACGGGGAGGTGAAGGAGGCCGGGCCGACGGACCTGATCATCAACGATCCGCACCATCCTTACACCAAGCGGCTGATGGCGGCGATAAACTCGCTGGAAACAGACGGTGGTCCGACGGTTCCGAAGAAGGAGGCGCCGGCGATCGATATCCGGGAAGTGGATGCTGGCTATGGCCGTCTCGCCAACGGCGAACCGGCCTCGATGATCCTTAGGGATGTCAACGTTACCATTCCTAAGGGCAGGACGATCGGTGTTATCGGAGAATCGGGCTGTGGAAAATCCACCCTGGCCAGAGTGATCGCAGGTCTTCTGCCGCCATATCGGGGAGAGATCACGCTCGATGGCAACGTTCTCTCGCGCCGGCTGGAGGACCGGACCTCAGACGAGTTGCGTAAGGTGCAGTTCGTCTACCAGATGGCTGACACAGCCCTGAACCCGCGCCACAGAATCAGGGATATCATTGGCAGGCCGCTGAGCTTCTACCATGGAATGAGAGGCAAGGAGCGCGAAAATCGTGTCTTGGAGCTGCTGCGGATGGTCGAGTTGCCCGCTCCGTTCGCAGACCGCTATCCGCACGAGCTGTCCGGGGGACAGAAGCAGAGAATCAGCCTTGCCAGGGCATTGGCGGCGAACCCAGAGGTCGTATTGTGCGATGAAGTGACGTCAGCGCTGGACACCATCGTAGCTTCCAACGTCATCGATCTATTAACCCGGCTTCAGAACGAAACGGGTGTTTCGTTCGTTTTCATCAGCCACGATCTGTCCACCGTCGCTTCATTCTCGGACGAGATCGTTGTGCTCTACGCCGGGCGTGTGGCCGAGATCGGTCCAGTGAACGAGGTGCTTTCCCCGCCTTTCCATCCCTATACCCGCCTCTTGATTTCGTCGGCACCTGAACTGCGGGTTGGATGGCTTGAGGAAACAGCCCGATCCAAGACCCAGCAGGCAGGTCAGTCCAGCGGCGTGGATATCTCGCGCAACGGGTGTCCATTCGCGCCGCGCTGCCCACTTGTCATTCCCGGGACGTGCGATGTTGTGGATCCGCCAAGAGGAGTTGGAGCGAATGGCCACCTGATAGAATGCCACCGGCCGCTCGCTGAACTGATGTAAGCTGCCAATTGAACCGTTGGAAACGGGAGGTCGATCCCTCGTCGTCGGACCGGAACGAACCACTGCGGAGCCTGACTTCCGGCAATGGCCTTCATGACGGCCCCCATGTCTTCGGGAAGACCGGATTTGACACGATGCCCCGAACCGCGTCTTTGCGGGTTGGACAATCAGCGACATGTCGGTCTCCTTGCAGGGCAGCCGTCGGTCAAACTTCCTTTGACGCTGACGACTGCAGGTCTGTTGCCATTTGGTATCTGGTCCCGATCGCAGAGGTTGGGTTCGTGCGCGGAATTCGGCCTCTTTCAAGTCAATCTGAATTAATTTACGTCAGCCTGCGGACCAGGCGGGGCATGAGCGTATGGCTTTTTTCCAGAAACTGAAGGAACGGCTCGTCCGATCGTCTTCGAAGCTTGGCAAGGGCCTTGAGGAGATCGTCGGCGACGGTGCCGCGGGAGGCATTGACACTCTGGACGATGGCCATGTTACTGATCGCCCGCCCTTGCCGGAGCGGTCAGCCGAGAGTTCCGGCCAGCGTCAGGGAATCGTTGGCAGGCTGTTGGGTCGTGACGAACGGGCCGCGGTCAGCAGGCGGGTTCTCGACGACGATATGCTCGAGAGTCTGGAGGAGTTGCTGATTGGCGCGGATATGGGAGTCGACACAGCGCTTCGGGTGACCAGCAACATTGCCGAAAGTCATGCAGGAAGCCGGCTTGGTGCCGAGGAGATCAAGCGTCTGCTAGCGGATGAAGTCGCCCGAATCATGGAGCCGGTGGCCAAACCGATGCCGCTCTACGCCAAAAGGCCGCAGGTGGTGCTTGTGGTTGGTGTGAATGGTTCTGGCAAAACCACAACCATCGGTAAGCTCGCCAGCCAGTTCAGGGCGGCGGGAAAGTCGGTGGTGATCGCGGCTGGCGATACTTTCCGTGCGGCGGCGGTGGAACAACTCCAGATCTGGGGTGACCGTGCCGATGTCCCGGTCATGACAGCGCCAGAGGGTTCGGATCCAGCGAGTCTTGCCTTTGACGCCATGTCCCGTGCCGAAGCGGAAGGGGCGGACCTGCTGATGATCGACACCGCTGGCCGGCTACAGAATCGCGCCGACCTCATGGAGGAACTGGCAAAGATCGTCCGTGTCATTCGCAAGAGGGACGGGACCGCACCCCATAACACGATTCTCGTGCTTGATGCCACAACAGGCCAGAACGCACTGCATCAGGTGGATGTCTTTCAAAAGGTTGCGGACGTTTCGGGGCTTGTGATGACCAAGCTGGACGGAACGGCAAAGGGTGGCGTTCTGGTGGCACTTGCCGATCGCTTCGGTCTTCCGATTCACGCCATTGGCGTTGGTGAGCAGCTCGATGACCTGGCTCCGTTTGATCCTGACGAGTTCGCTACGGCGTTGACAGGCCTCGAAGAATGACAATGTCGCCTTACCGCCCCATCAGGTACGGAAACAGGGCCTCGAAGTGATGCTGGTGGCGATCATTTCCACGCTGCTGTGCGCCGGGTCCAAAGAGTGAGTTCCTGGTTGGTTTCACTTGAGGGTACTCTAGCCGGTGAACAGCTGGCACTGGCGCTCGCCATTTCCGCCGCGGCCCTGCACGCCGTGTTCGGTGCACTACAGAAGGGGCGACACGATCCCTGGCTGTCCCGAGGGGCGATTGATGGCTGCTATGGTCTGATGGCGGCGCCGATTGCGGTTTTCGTGGTTCCGTTCCCTGAACCACATATGTGGCCGATCTTTGCGGGTGCGCTTGTCATTCACACTGGATATAAGTTCGCTCAAGCCATGGCGTATTCCCGTGGCAACTATACGGTCGTCTATCCGGTCGTAAGGGGCACCGGACCTCTTTTCACGGTGATAGGTGCATACTTCCTGTTTGGGGAGGTCTTCACGGCCACTCAATGGCTCGGTGTCTTGGTGTTATTGACCGGCATATTTGGCCTGGCCGCATACAACCTCCTGTTTCTGACTGTAGACCGCGGCCTCCTGCCCACCGCACTCTTTCTTGCGTTCGTCACAGGCGGCTTCGTAGCGGCTTACACGACTTACGATGCCTATGGCATACGGGCGACGGCCGACCCATTTACATTTCTGGCATGGTTCTTTCTGATCGACGGCTTCGTGATGCCCCTGGTCGCATATGTGCGGTGGCGCCGCATGCCGGATCCCCCGTTGGTCGCCCCTCTTGTTGCCCGTGGTTTTGTTGGAGGCATCGTGGCCTTCTTCAGCTTTGGATCGATCATGCTGGCGACCAGGCTCGACAAGGTCGGCGAGGCAGCGGTACTTCGCGAAACCTCACCGGTGTTCGCCGCTGCCATTGGGTGGCTGTTTCTGAGGGAGTCGATCGGGCCCTGGCGCTTGATCCTGATTGTCCTGATAGCGGCGGGCGCCCTCATCGTTGAACTGGGAAACTGAAGGGAATTCGGATGGCAGGGAATCAGGCGAACTCCGGCCTCAAACTGACGCTTGAGCTTGGACCCATTGTGGCGTTCTTCGTCGGCTACATGCTCGTGCGTGACAGAACATTGACCGTGTTTGGAACCGACTACTCGGGCTTCGTCGTCGTCACCGCGTGTTTCATTCCACTACTGGCCCTCGCCACTTGGGCGACCTGGCGATTGACCGGCAGACTTAGCGGTATGCAGGTGGCCACCCTCGTTCTGGTAACCGTCTTCGGTGCGTTGACGGTCTGGCTGAATGACGAGCGATTTTTCAAGATGAAGCCGACAATTATCTATACCCTGTTCGCGGCGATTCTCGGATTCGGCCTCTTCCGAAGGCGTTCGTATCTGCGGTTTGCGATCGGGGATAACCTACCGTTGAACGATGAAGGCTGGATGATTCTCACCCGACGCCTTACGCTGTTCTGTGTGTTGCTGGCGGTCCTCAACGAAGTCGTCTGGCGCGTGTTTCCGACGGATGTGTGGGTGAGTTTCAAGACGTTTGGCCTGACAATTGGCACGTTTGCCTTCTTTCTGGCGCAGTCGCGTCTGTTCCAGCGATATGCTCCTTCTTCCGACGATGGTGTTGACTGATGGACTGCGAGGCAACGTTCGTGTCATAGGCTACCCGGGATGAGGAGGGCTTAAGCCGGGACCCTGGGTTGGGCTTGCCGTAGGCCGGTTCCTGATTCGGTGGGCGGAGCAGGGCAAGTGTCTGGGATGAACGGCATGGCAAATGACAATGGTTGATGATTCAGTCTTATATGCTCATTCGGTGCCGAACGGCGATTGTTCGTGCTGGGAACCACTTGTCCGCCATCTGATCTCAGTCGGTGATGCAGCGTCCGGGAATGCAGGGTCGTTCGGCTCTGGAGCCATAGCAAGAATGGCTGGGCTTCTCCATGACATTGGCAAGGCTAAGCCCGAGTTTCAGGACAGGTTGCACGGAAAGAAAGTCAAGGTTTCCCATAGTGGAGAAGGTGCCTGTTATGCTGAAAGAAATCTGGATGGTCCTTTAGGAAAACTCCTGGCTTTCTGCATAGCTGGACATCATTCAGGTCTGCCCAATGGCATGATCAGATCGGAAGATGGACAGCCAAAGGCACCGCTTTGGGAGCGCATTTTAAACAGCGAAGTCGTTAATTTTCCGGACGGAATCGTTTTGCCAGAATTGAATGTGTGCCCCAATCCCCTGAGAGACCTGAATGGCAACGACCTTTTCGAAATCCAGTTCTTCACACGGATGCTGTTTTCCGCGCTTGTCGATGCCGATTTCATAGAAACAGAACGCTTCTATTCTCCCGACGCACCGCGGAAATGCGCTTCTAGCCTCTCATCTCTTCGGGCAGCGCTGGCGGAACGTCTTGACGCTTTTCCTGCGCCGGAGACAGCGGTGAATCTTCTTCGTGCGGAGGTTCTTGCGGCTGCGGGTCGTTGTGCGGCGCTTGAGCCAGGGATGTTCACGCTGACGGTGCCGACGGGCGGTGGCAAGACCCTTTCATCCCTCCGTTTCGCTTTGGATCATGCGATCGCGCATGATCTGCGGCGAGTAGTGTTTGTCGCACCGTTCACTGCCATCATCGAGCAAACCGTCGATGTCTTTCGGGATGCAGTGAAGGATGAGGACGCGGTTCTTGAGCACCAATGTTCGTTTGATGCTTCAGGGGCGGTAAGCGATGAAACCCAAATCAAACGTATGAAGCTGGCATCGCAGAACTGGGACCGGCCGGTCGTGGTTACGACCGCGGTGCAGTTTTTTGAAAGCCTCTTTGGCAATCGCACACAGAAATGCCGCAAACTCCACAATATCGCACGGTCCGTAATCGTCATGGATGAGGCGCAGACACTGCCCGTGCCCTTTCTACGTCCGTGTCTCGCGGCATTGAAGGAACTGGTGCGCGGATACGGGTGTTCGGTGGTGCTGTGCACCGCAACCCAGCCAGCAATCCGGGATGCCGACGGTTTGCGGGTCAAAGAGGCAATCCCCAAAGAAACGACCTGTGAGATTGCACCCGACCCGCAATCACTACATCGGCGGCTGAAGCGGGTTGAAGCGCATTTTTCTGGATCGCTGGATAATGCGACGCTAGCAGAGAACGTCAGGAGTCAGAAGGCACTCGTGATCGTCAACAACAAGCAACACGCACGCGCAATCTATGACCTGTTGGGTGCGGGAAATGCACTGCATCTGAGCACCAATATGACATCTCGCCACCGAAGTGATGTGCTGGCGTGGATCAAGCGAGGGTTTGACGGACCGGTCATTGCGACGGCATTGGTTGAAGCCGGTGTCGATCTGGATTTTGCATATGTCTGGCGAGCGGTAGCAGGGCTGGACTCAATCGTTCAGGCCGCTGGACGTTGCAACCGTGAAGGTAAACTGAACGGGCTTGGCCAAATCCACATATTCGAGCCCGAGGACGGTTTCCCACCACCTCACGAGTTGAAACTCAACGCCGACATTGCTGTTGATGTCCTGCGGAAGTATAGCAAAGACCCGCTCTGTCCTGACGCTGTTCGGACCTACTTCAAGCGCCTGTATTGGGACCGCCATGACGATCTGGACAGCCGCCGTATCCTCAAAAGGATTCAAGAAAGTGGAAACAGGTTTGACTTTCCCTTTGCCGATATCGCCGCGGACTTCCGTCTGATTAAAGAGGAAACGCGACCGATGATAATCGGTACAGGTAGCTATGGTCTGGATTCCGAAACGAAGCGGTTGTTGGAACATGGTGAATATGCGGGTTCCATCGCACGGAAAGTGCAGCCGTTCACCATATCGGTCATGCCTCGGATTCGTGATGGGTTGATCCGGATGGGCGCGGCCCATGTAGTGCGCTCGGAAATGTTCGGCGACCAATTCGTTGTTTTGGACAACCCGCGACTTTACGATGAAGCTGCTGGTTTTTCGATGGAAGACCCTCAGGATCTAGGAACATTGATACTTTGAAATGGAGGACATAAACAGCCTCAACAGCCTTACCAAACGCCGGAGTGGAAAATGGGCTATGGAGTAAAATTGCATGTTTGGGGTGACTACGCCTGTTTCACTCGCCCGGAAATGAAGGTCGAGCGCGTTTCCTATGACGTGATGACGCCTTCCGCGGCGCGGGGAATACTGGAGGCTGTTTATTGGAAACCTGCAATTCGCTGGGTTATTGACCGTATCCATGTGCTCAAACCAATTCGGTTCGAGAACATCCGCAAAAACGAAGTGGGAACAAAGATCTCTGTGCGCAACGCCAAGGTAGCCATGACGTCAGGCAACCTATCCGGTCTGCATATGAACGTGGATGAAAACCGCCAGCAGCGCGCTACTATGGCATTACGAAACGTAGCCTATGTCATTGAGGCACATTTCGAAATGACCGCGAATTCTGGCGACGAAACGTCAGCGAAGCACTACGACATCTTCCGCCGCCGAGCACTGAAGGGCCAGTGTTTTCATCGTCCTGCGCTTGGTCTGCGCGAATTCGTGGCCCACTTCGATTGGGTCGAGAAAGTGCCACCATCGGCACTCAAGGGAGTGCGAGATTTGGGTTGGATGCTGTATGACATTGACTTCGACAATGATCGATCACCTCTGTTTTTTCGTGCTGAAATGACCGATGGATTGATCGATGTTGCCGCCGTGCGTAAAGCGGGTTTGGTAAGATGACGATCCTTGGCGCTCTCGCCGGTCTCTATAACCGGATGGCTGAAACGGACGATGTGCCCCGTTCAGGGTATTCCACTGAGAACATCTCCTTTTCTGTGGTGCTTGACGCAGACGGCTACCCGCTTCGGTTGGCCGACAAGCGAAATCATGTGGGAAAGAGGCCTGTTCCCATACGGATGAATGTACCAATTCAGGAAGGAGTCAGGGCGTCAGGCATCAGGCCCAACTTTCTGTGGGACAAGACCGCATATGTTTTCGGCATCACTGCTGTCGAGAAAAAGGACAGTGACGGCAACAAATTCCTCATGCCAGGGCAAGGCAAGCGCACAGCGAAGGAACACACAGCTTTTGTTACTGAAAATGAAAGGCTGTTGTCCAGAGCAACCGACCCAGGTTTGGTGGCACTTAGGCGTTTCCTGGAAATCTGGCGACCGGAGATGTTCGAGGAACTGGGGTTCAATCCAGAAGCGCTGGATCAGAACGTGGTCTTCGAATTCGATGATGGCAGCGGTCCAGGATTCGTGCATAAGCGTCCCGCCTCAGTTGCACTTATTGCTTCTTTTGTTGAGACTTTGGAGTCGAAGTCTGGATTGTGTCTGGTTACAGGGCAACATGGGCCGGTGGCGCGACTGCACCCAAAAATCAAGGGCGTTATGGGTGCACAAAGCGCCGGTGCATCCCTGGTTTCCTTCAATGACACTGCGTACGAATCATTCGGCAGGTTTCAGGGTGGAAACGCACCGGTTTCAAAGCGGGTGGCGTTTGCATATGGTACGGCATTGAACGAACTGTTGGAGAAGGACTCGAAACGCCATCTTCGCATCGGTGATTCAACCGTCGTATTCTGGGCTGAGGCCGAACGGCGCGAAGTCGCGAAACTGGCCGAAATCCAGATGTTTAACACCTTTAATCCACCTGACGAGGCTTCAGAATCAATGAAGTTGCAGGCATTGATTTCTGACATTGCGTCAGGCCGCCCGCACGACCTTAAACTTGACCCAGCCACACGGGTTTACATTCTGGGGTTGGCACCCAACGCGGCGCGACTGTCGGTGCGGTTCTGGCATCCCGGAACGTTTGGTGAATTCGCGCGTCATGTAAACACGTTCTGGAATGACCTCCAGACCGAACCAGCTGCCTGGAAGGGACCGCCTGCCGCCTGGTCACTGCTCTATGAGACTGCGCTACGGGTGAATGGCAAGCCAAAGGCCGATACCATTCCGCCACTTCTGGGTGGGCAACTCATGCGGTCCGTCCTGACTGGTCAACCGCTTCCACGCACACTTCTGTCCGCCGTCATCGCCCGCATCCGTGCTGATGGGGAAATCAATGGCCGTCGCGCCGCAATCTGTAAGGCGGTGATCAACCGCATCACCAGAAAGGAGAACATTCCAGTGGCTCTCGAACCAGAAAACTCCGATCCAGCCTATCGTCTTGGGCGGCTCTTTGCCGTGCTTGAGCGGGCACAGGAAAAGGCGCTTCAAGGGCTGAACGCCACAATAAAGGACCGATACTTCTCCGCCGCTTCGGCTACGCCTGCGCGTGTATTTCCGCTTCTGGTCAGGAACGCGACGCATCACATAGCCCTGCTCAGGAAAAAGGACGAGAAATCGCGGAGAAGCGCTCGTTGGTTGGAACGGCAGATAGGCACGATCTGGCTTGGTCTCGATGCCGACATGCCCCGTTCCCTTTCACTTGAGGACCAGGGGCGTTTCATTGCCGGATATTACCACCAGCTCTGGACGAAAACGAAAAAAGACGAAAACGGGACTGATACACCCAATTCCTAGGATCGACTCAAGGAGAATAACCAATGACCGCACTGCAGAACCGCTATGATTTCGTGCTGTTCTTTGACGTGACCGACGGCAACCCCAATGGCGACCCTGACGCGGGCAACCTGCCGCGCATGGATCCCGAAACCAATCAGGGGTTGGTTTCGGACGTAGCAATCAAACGCAAGATCCGGAACTATGTCTTGGCATCCCGCCAGGGCGAGGCGCGACATCACATATATATGACCGAGCGTGCGGTCCTGAACGACCAGCATAATAAGGCATACGAGGCGACCGGAATCAAATCGCAGGCTAAGAAACTGCCGAAGAAGGATGAAGAGGCCACGGCACTGACCCGGTGGATGTGCGATAATTTTTTCGACATCCGTGCTTTCGGAGCCGTGATGACCACCGAAGTGAACTGCGGGCAGGTGAGAGGCCCCGTGCAGATTGCCTTTGCCCGATCCGAGGAAGCGATCCTGCCACTGGAAATCTCGATAACCCGGTCTTCCGTGACAAACGAGAAAGATCGCGACAAGGAACGCACCATGGGACGCAAGCACATTGTCCCTTATGGTCTTTATCGCACTCATGGGTTCATCAATGCCAAGCTGGCGGAGAGGACTGGCTTTTCAGAGGAGGATCTGCAAACTCTTTGGGCCGCGCTTCGCGACATGCTGGATCTTGACCGCTCCGCTTCGAGAGGGGAAATGGCTGCACGCCGCCTAATTGCATTCCGGCATGACAGCGCTCTCGGCAACGCTCAAGCGCACAAGCTTTTCGCCCGCGTAAAGGTGCATCGTCGCTTTAGAGATGAACTGATTCCAGTGGGCGACGACCGAGCGCACAACATACCACCGGCTCGTTCCTACAATGACTATGAAGTTAAGCTAGTATCCCACCATCATTGTGTTGATGGGTAGAGGGATCTGAGCTTTATCCGGGCGTCCCCGGTCCTGAAACGCCAGTCCACCGGTTTCGACGACGAGTTCCGGTGCGCCTGCCATGCGTCGACCTCCCGCACCATCGCCTCGCGGTCGGGAATGCGCCTGTCGAGGCACTGCCGGGACAGGACGTTTATCTCGATCTCCGCCATGTTCAGCCAGCTGCCGTGCTTCGGCGTGTGGTGGACCTCGAAGCGGTCGGCGAGCCGCGACGCCTCCGCCGGCTCGAACGTCTCGTACAGGGTCGACAGCCTGTGGGTGTTGAGGTTGTCCATCACCAGGACGATTCTCCGGTCGGGGAAATGGACGTCGGCCATGTCGGCGAGCAACCCTGCGAAGTCCCGCTTCGTGCGCCGGTCGGTGACCTTCACGTGGCGCCATGCCTCCAGCGGCGCGTACACCATGAACAGGTTCGCCGTTCCGTTGCGTTCGTACTCGAAATCGTACGCGGCGGGCTGGCCGGGCCGCGTCGGAAGCGGCATCCGCGTCTCCTTCGTCTGCTGCTTCGAGGTCTCGTCCATGCAGACGAGCACGGTGCCGTCGTCGTACTCCCGGCTGTAGGTCTTCAGGACGTCCTCCATGGCGCAGACGAAATCGGCGCTTTCCTTCGGCGGGATGCACCAGCATTCGCTCCGCCACGGCTTGATGTCGTTTTTTTTAACCCCTGCCGGACCGTCTCGTCGGAGATGCTGCCGACGACCTCCAGCTCGACGAGCCTGTCGGCGAGCAGCTGCATCGTCCAGCGCGCGTGCCCCTCCGGCGGATCGGAGCAGGCCAGCATCGCCAGTTTCGCCTGGCCCTCGCCGTCCAACCGGGGCTTCTTCCTGTTGGCCTGCTCCTTCCTCTCCAGCGCCGCCTCAAGGCCCTCCAGCACGAACTTCCTGCGGGCCCGCTCCACCGTCGCCGTCCCGGCCCCGAGGATGTCCGCGATGTCGGCGTCCCCGCGTCCGCCGCCGTCGCGGTTGGCGTCCGCCAGAAGCAGGATGTGCGCCCGCCGGCGTCGCGTCACCGACCCCTTTCCACCGTCGACGATCCCCTGCAGGAGCGACCGCTCCCCGTCGTCCAGCCGTACGTGATATATCTTCCTGCCACCCGTTCCCATGGCCTGCCGCCTCATGATGCCCCCGGAACCGCCGGCGGACATCCGCCCGATCCTGAGGGTCTGTTGGTTGTTGGTGTGGCAGGTATAAGGTATCAAGGGGAACATGGCAAGCGGACAGGCATCAATTCAACACTGGCGGGATACTAGATCGGACAGAGTTACCCCAAGGCATAGATATCATTGAACCTTTCTGAGGAAATTCCCATCTCTGCTCTGCAGCACTGGTTTTTCTGTCCACGTCAGTATGCGCTTATACACATTGAAAGGCTATGGGCTGAAAACGAGTATACTGCAGAGGGACGGATAATGCACGGGCGGGCACACACTGCCGGGTCCGAGACCCGCCCGGGAATCCGCATACTTCGTGGCGTTGAAATCCATTCAGGCGAGCACCGGCTGAAAGGGGTGGCTGATGTCGTCGAGTTGCGCGGAGGGCATCCATATCCCGTGGAATATAAGCGCGGAAAACCCAAGAACCATCAAGCGGATGAGGTTCAACTCTGTGCACAAGCATTGTGCCTTGAGGAAATGTTCCGTTGTGACATTCCAGAAGGCGCATTGTTTTATGGTAAGACCCGGAGACGCACGACGGTGCAATTGAACGGAGAATTGCGGAAGCTGACCCTGCAAACCGCCGACGCCGTACGCCAGTGCTTTAATTCCGGCAGCCTGCCCACTGCAATATATGACCGTGGGCGCTGTGATCGTTGTTCGCTTATAGACAATTGTCTATCTCGACTAGGTACTCGCCGCAAGAGCGTGGCAGATTGGATGGCTGACGTGCTGGAAGCTGAAGGTGCACCAGAGTGAAGAGACTGCTGAATACGCTTTATGTCACATCAGAAAGCGCATGGCTTCATAAGGACGGTCTGAACGTCGTGGTCAAGGTTGAAGGTGAAGAACGAGGGAGGGTTCCACTTCATCTCTTGGGAGCGATAGTTTGTTTCGGACAGGCCGGTGTTTCTCCGCAGTTGATGCATGCCGCAGCTGAAACAGGCATATCAATCACGTTCCTTGGTTGGTCGGGTCGCTTCCTCGCTCGGGTCGAAGGGCCGCAAAGCGGCAATGTCCTGCTCCGGCGCGCGCAGCATCGGCTAACGTGCGACAATCCCCTGTCGGTCGCGCGGCCCATCGTAGCGGCGAAAGCGGCGAACCAACGCAGTGTCATAAGACGTGCGATCCGTGACTACGGTGACGGAACGGGAGATTTAAGCAAGGCAGAGCGGCGGCTTACAGCCGCCGTTCGGGCAGCGCAGTCGGCAGCGGATCTTGACACGCTGCGCGGTACCGAAGGTGAAGCGGCCAATGCCTACTTTGCGGTCTTCGGCGCGTTGATTCGTACGTCTGGCGTCGCCTATGGTGGGCGTTCACGTCGTCCGCCGCTTGACCCCGTCAATGCACTTCTGTCCTTTCTGTATGTGTTGCTGGCTGCGGATTGTCGTTCCGCGCTCGAAACAATTGGCCTCGACCCGCAAATGGGATTCCTGCACCGCGACCGTCCGGGTCGAGCCAGCCTGGCTCTGGATATCATGGAGGAGTTCCGTGCTTCTGTCGCTGATCGGGTATGTCTGACCCTACTTAACCGTCGACAGATCGGACCCAAAGATTTCCGGAAAGAGGAGACGGGAGGTTTTTTTCTGACGGAGGACGCACGAAAAACTGTTCTGACCGCGTGGCAGGAGCGGAAGCGCAAGGTTCTTTCACATCCTTTCCTGAACGAGAGGATGCCTTTGGGGCTCTTTCCTTTCGTTCAGGCCCAGCTGCTGGCCAAATTCCTGCGCGACGACCTGGATGGCTATCCCGCGTATATCTGGAGGTAATCGTGCTGGTACTTGTGACCTATGATGTGAGGACTGAGACATCCGCTGGCCGAAAGCGCCTACGTCGCATAGCGCGTGTCTGCCAGAATTACGGGCAACGTGTTCAGTTTTCGGTATTTGAGTGTGAGGTCAATCCGGCACAGTGGGCGAAGTTGCGTGCTAGGCTTCTATCTGAATTAATGGAAACCGAGGACAGCCTACGATTTTACTTGCTTGGTGCAAACTGGAAGCGACGCGTTGAACATCACGGAACCAAGCCCGCCATTGATTTCGATGGACCTCTCTCTCTCTCTCTTGAGTAAAACATCCCTAACCCACTGATTCCAGGGTATTTCCGGATTCCGGGCTTTCGGGGATCCTGACGAGCTGGTAGCCGAGCTGTCTGGCCCGTCGGCCGAGGTTCGTGACGGTTCGGTTGACGCGGCGGCGCTCGTAGGCATCCATCCCGCGCTCCACGTATTCCTCCCCGTTCGTGACGAGTGTGTACACGAGGCAGGCAAGTTCGCGGGCGGTCGCGGTGACCGCCACCGGCGCGTCCTTCCGGGCGAGGCGGGCGCGGTGCCGGGCGCCGATGAACGTCTGGCTCCTGCGGGCGGACATGGCGGCCATGCGCAGGGCCTGCGCGACCCTGTTGACGACCTTGGGCGGGCGCCCCGGCAGGGACTTTCCGCCGCTGATCCGGGTTCCCGGCGCCAGCCCCAGCCAGGAGCTGAAGTGCTGCGCCGAGGGGAAGGCCGACATGTCCGGGCCGACCTCCGCCGCGATGGTGAGGGCCGTGCCCACCCCGATGGTGGGGATGGCGGTGAGGTCGACGCCCATCATCCCGCGCAGCGCCTGCGCCATCGCCCTGTCCCCCGCTTTCCGTCCGCCAGCGGCGCCCCGACGGGCCTTCGGTGCGGCGCGAACGGGGTCCGGGGCGTCCCCGGCCGCATCCGCCGGACCGCCATCCGACCCTCCGTCACCCCCCTGCGGCGTCAGGCCGTCGATCGCCTCCGCGATCCGCGCCCCGCAGGTCCCGATCTGCTGCGTGAGGAAATCGAAGCGCTCCAGCGCCTGCTCCAGCGCGAACAGGTGCTCGTCGCGCCAGGTGCCCTGAAGCGCGTCGGCGATCCTCTCCCCGCCCGCCCTTATCCGCCGGTTGCGGAGCGCCGCCAGCCGCGCCGGGCTGCGCTCGCCGTCGACGATCGCCCGCAGGATCCTCAGGCCGGTGGCGCCGGTGATGTCGCTGATCACCGAGTCGAGGCGCACGTTCATCTCCGTCAGCGCCTTCTGCATGTGCAGGACACAGCGCGAGCGGTCCTCGGTCAGCCGCTTCGCCTGACGCACGTACGAACGCAGCGGGCAGACGTCATCGCCGGGACGGAAGGCCCCCCGCAGGAGCCCGTACGACAGGAGCTGCCGGATCCACTGGCAGTCCAGGACGTCGCTCTTGCGCCCCGAGATCTGCTTCGTCATCCGTGGCGGCACCAGCATCACCTCGAAGCCGGCCCGGTCCAGGACCTCGAAGACCGGGATCCAGTACACCGAGGTCGACTCCATCGCCACCTTCCCGACCCCGCAGGACGACAGCCAATCCGCCATCTCCTCAAGGTCCGGCGTGAAGGCCCCGAACGACCGCACCGGCTCCGCGAACCGGTCCGCATCGACCGCGACATAGTGTGTGTCCTTGCCGATATCGATCCCGGCGCAGTCCCGGGTCACGATCTCCAGCCCTCCGGCCCTGCCTCTTCCCTTTCCCTTCCGCTTGCGTGGCATGTCATTCCCTCCTCCGGCCATCTCGCTCCATCAGGTTCGGGGAGGAACCACGGCGCATTCCCAATCTCTTGAACGAGGTCACGGGGAGACCCCCGCACCATCAGTGACAGACGCCGGTCACGGTTCGGGCCAGGCTCTTATACGGGTGACGTGCACGCCAAAGTACTACGGGCCTCGACTGCCCCGACCACCACCGAGTTGACACCAGCGGCGGCGGAGGGGCAACCCTCCCGTTTTACTTTCGCGACAGCGCCGCCGCCCCGCGACGGTTTGGGCTCTTGTGGAATTCGCAACTCCTGAGGAGACGGTCGCCGCCGTCAAGAACGGCGAGGCAGATGCGGTGCTCGCCGACAATTCCTCTCTCTCTCTCTCTCTCTCTCTCTCTTGAGTAAAACATCCCTAACCCACTGATTCCAGGGTATTTCCGGATTCCGGGCTTTCGGGGATCCTGACGAGCTGGTAGCCGAGCTGTCTGGCCCGTCGGCCGAGGTTCGTGACGGTTCGGTTGACGCGGCGGCGCTCGTAGGCATCCATCCCGCGCTCCACGTATTCCTCCCCGTTCGTGACGAGTGTGTACACGAGGCAGGCAAGTTCGCGGGCGGTCGCGGTGACCGCCACCGGCGCGTCCTTCCGGGCGAGGCGGGCGCGGTGCCGGGCGCCGATGAACGTCTGGCTCCTGCGGGCGGACATGGCGGCCATGCGCAGGGCCTGCGCGACCCTGTTGACGACCTTGGGCGGGCGCCCCGGCAGGGACTTTCCGCCGCTGATCCGGGTTCCCGGCGCCAGCCCCAGCCAGGAGCTGAAGTGCTGCGCCGAGGGGAAGGCCGACATGTCCGGGCCGACCTCCGCCGCGATGGTGAGGGCCGTGCCCACCCCGATGGTGGGGATGGCGGTGAGGTCGACGCCCATCATCCCGCGCAGCGCCTGCGCCATCGCCCTGTCCCCCGCTTTCCGTCCGCCAGCGGCGCCCCGACGGGCCTTCGGTGCGGCGCGAACGGGGTCCGGGGCGTCCCCGGCCGCATCCGCCGGACCGCCATCCGACCCTCCGTCACCCCCCTGCGGCGTCAGGCCGTCGATCGCCTCCGCGATCCGCGCCCCGCAGGTCCCGATCTGCTGCGTGAGGAAATCGAAGCGCTCCAGCGCCTGCTCCAGCGCGAACAGGTGCTCGTCGCGCCAGGTGCCCTGAAGCGCGTCGGCGATCCTCTCCCCGCCCGCCCTTATCCGCCGGTTGCGGAGCGCCGCCAGCCGCGCCGGGCTGCGCTCGCCGTCGACGATCGCCCGCAGGATCCTCAGGCCGGTGGCGCCGGTGATGTCGCTGATCACCGAGTCGAGGCGCACGTTCATCTCCGTCAGCGCCTTCTGCATGTGCAGGACACAGCGCGAGCGGTCCTCGGTCAGCCGCTTCGCCTGACGCACGTACGAACGCAGCGGGCAGACGTCATCGCCGGGACGGAAGGCCCCCCGCAGGAGCCCGTACGACAGGAGCTGCCGGATCCACTGGCAGTCCAGGACGTCGCTCTTGCGCCCCGAGATCTGCTTCGTCATCCGTGGCGGCACCAGCATCACCTCGAAGCCGGCCCGGTCCAGGACCTCGAAGACCGGGATCCAGTACACCGAGGTCGACTCCATCGCCACCTTCCCGACCCCGCAGGACGACAGCCAATCCGCCATCTCCTCAAGGTCCGGCGTGAAGGCCCCGAACGACCGCACCGGCTCCGCGAACCGGTCCGCATCGACCGCGACATAGTGTGTGTCCTTGCCGATATCGATCCCGGCGCAGTCCCGGGTCACGATCTCCAGCCCTCCGGCCCTGCCTCTTCCCTTTCCCTTCCGCTTGCGTGGCATGTCATTCCCTCCTCCGGCCATCTCGCTCCATCAGGTTCGGGGAGGAACCACGGCGCATTCCCAATCTCTTGAACGAGGTCACGGGGAGACCCCCGCACCATCAGTGACAGACGCCGGTCACGGTTCGGGCCAGGCTCTTATACGGGTGACGTGCACGCCAAAGTACTACGGGCCTCGACTGCCCCGACCACCACCGAGTTGACACCAGCGGCGGCGGAGGGGCAACCCTCCCGTTTTACTTTCGCGACAGCGCCGCCGCCCCGCGACGGTTTGGGCTCTTATCATGTAACAGACTTGCATCATCCAGTTTCCACGAACCTCAAGCGAACATTGAGTTGGCGGGAGGTTCGCAACCAATCATCTCATTGAAATCGTTGCATTTTGTCAAAATATTGAAGTCATTGGCACTGAGGCGCTCCGTAGACAATTGCTGGTTCGCGTAAAGGGCATAGTTTTCATTTGTTTTAGAGTAGGTTATAAGTGGACGGTCGCCCCTTCACAGGGGCGTGGATTGAAACGAAACATTGGTTGAGACCTGCTTTTTCGAGGGCGGGTCGCCCCTTCACAGGGGCGTGGATTGAAACCTGACGCCACGGGCGTTGGAAAGCTCACGGAAGAAGTCGCCCCTTCACAGGGGCGTGGATTGAAACCTCAACTGTCAGGTTGACTTTCTCCCCCGGCTTTGTCGCCCCTTCACAGGGGCGTGGATTGAAACGTCCGCGCCCGCTCGGTGGCGTCGCGCCTTGTCTTGTCGCCCCTTCACAGGGGCGTGGATTGAAACCGGCGCGGATGAACGCCTTCACCGCCGCCTCCAGGTCGCCCCTTCACAGGGGCGTGGATTGAAACTGGATGAAGGATCCGGCGGCGGCGTCCATCACCGCGTCGCCCCTTCACAGGGGCGTGGATTGAAACCAGATGCTGGCCGCATAGGTGGCGCGTCTTGATTGTCGCCCCTTCACAGGGGCGTGGATTGAAACCGCTACGCCACCGTGGACGACGTCTACGAGGCGGTGTCGCCCCTTCACAGGGGCGTGGATTGAAACCGGCACCGCCGGGGGCCTCGAGGTCACGAACTACGGTCGCCCCTTCACAGGGGCGTGGATTGAAACCTGATCTCGGACGAGGGCACGGACGGTGATCCGAACGTCGCCCCTTCACAGGGGCGTGGATTGAAACTTCGTCGGCTACCCGTGGCGGCCGGGGGACGCGCGTCGCCCCTTCACAGGGGCGTGGATTGAAACGCGCGTCGGCACCGGAACGATTCGGGCGACCAGAGTCGCCCCTTCACAGGGGCGTGGATTGAAACCGTTTCCCGATAGCGATCATGGACAACCGCGTCCGGGTCGCCCCTTCACAGGGGCGTGGATTGAAACCAGCACGGGAACGGGCGGCGCGAATTGTTAAACTGTCGCCCCTTCACAGGGGCGTGGATTGAAACTCATAGATCCCTCCAGTTGAGCGGAAGGCATTCGTCGCCCCTTCACAGGGGCGTGGATTGAAACTCGCTGCTGTAGAGCGTCACACCATGCGATGTCGCGTCGCCCCTTCACAGGGGCGTGGATTGAAACCATCGGGTGCCCGTGCGGGACCGGGCGGCGCGGATGTCGCCCCTTCACAGGGGCGTGGATTGAAACGCCTGCACAGTGCGGCCAATCGACGGATTGGCCATGTCGCCCCTTCACAGGGGCGTGGATTGAAACGAGCGGCAGATCCAACGGGAATGCGAACGCCTGTTTGTCGCCCCTTCACAGGGGCGTGGATTGAAACAACGTTTAGGTACTGGGAAAGCCAAATCTGGCGTGTCGCCCCTTCACAGGGGCGTGGATTGAAACATCTATGTAGCTTGCATAAGGTTTTGCGCCCGTGGTCGCCCCTTCACAGGGGCGTGGATTGAAACCTGGCGCCAGTCAAACAGGTATTTGCGCCTGGCGTCGCCCCTTCACAGGGGCGTGGATTGAAACCCTCACCAAACCGAGCCACGCCTTACACAGCACAAAGTCGCCCCTTCACAGGGGCGTGGATTGAAACGGCTGTCTGGTTACACGACCGGTGGTGTCCAGCTTGTCGCCCCTTCACAGGGGCGTGGATTGAAACTCCCAATGATCGTAGCGGATCGATTCGGCGCCGATGTCGCCCCTTCACAGGGGCGTGGATTGAAACAACCTGCAGCGAGACGCAGTCTCGATCTGCATGGGTCGCCCCTTCACAGGGGCGTGGATTGAAACGGGGGCTTGAGGCATTGGGCGACATGCTCGATGGTCGCCCCTTCACAGGGGCGTGGATTGAAACGTGCTGGGCCACCTGCTGTGGCCTGCTGTCGCCAAGTCGCCCCTTCACAGGGGCGTGGATTGAAACTTTATGCCGCCCTGAACCCGTGACCAGGGACCAAAGTCGCCCCTTCACAGGGGCGTGGATTGAAACCGCATTTGGACATACACTGATTCGCCCTCGCGCCGTCGCCCCTTCACAGGGGCGTGGATTGAAACGTCGCTAGTCGCAGCTGAATCCCACAGTCACGTTGTCGCCCCTTCACAGGGGCGTGGATTGAAACGCCGGATCCAGAACCGCTCGGGGTCCTGGTCCGGCGTCGCCCCTTCACAGGGGCGTGGATTGAAACGTCAAGTCCCTGAGCACTCCGCTTCTGTTGACCCGTCGCCCCTTCACAGGGGCGTGGATTGAAACCCAAGGACGCCAGCAGAAGAGCCACCGGCGGTTGGTCGCCCCTTCACAGGGGCGTGGATTGAAACAGACGGAACAGTCGCAACAATATCGGAGAAACCGGCAAGTCGCCCCTTCACAGGGGCGTGGATTGAAACATGTGCGCTGTCTTGGCCAGCCAGAATCCGGTGGGTCGCCCCTTCACAGGGGCGTGGATTGAAACCCCAACTCTGGCAGATAGCTCGATCACAAATTGTGTCGCCCCTTCACAGGGGCGTGGATTGAAACAGAAAACGCGGAAGCGCGTTGCAGGCAATGTCATGTCGCCCCTTCACAGGGGCGTGGATTGAAACGTCTACCGCCTCATACGCTTCCACTCGGTCGGAAAGTCGCCCCTTCACAGGGGCGTGGATTGAAACACCTGCTTGCCAACGGGCTGTCCCAAAAGCTCGGCGTCGCCCCTTCACAGGGGCGTGGATTGAAACGAACGGGCTTAGCCAGAAGCTCGGCGATGCGTATGTCGCCCCTTCACAGGGGCGTGGATTGAAACCTTGCCGGCATTGGACAGAGCCGCCATGACCGCTGTCGCCCCTTCACAGGGGCGTGGATTGAAACGACATCGAGCGGCAGCCGGACGAGACCCCGCCATCGTCGCCCCTTCACAGGGGCGTGGATTGAAACTGGTTCATATCCAGATCGCGGGCCAGCTGGTGGCGTCGCCCCTTCACAGGGGCGTGGATTGAAACGGCGACGACACCATCGCGCCGTCCCGCCTGATATCGCCCCTTCACAGGGGCGTGGATTGAAACAGGGTGCAGGACAGGGCCATCAGCCCTGCACCCATCGTCGCCCCTTCACAGGGGCGTGGATTGAAACCGCGAAACATCGAAGGTGCCCGCGACCTATGGGAGTCGCCCCTTCACAGGGGCGTGGATTGAAACATGCAAGACATCCCTGCGCGAGAGATACAAGCAGGGTCGCCCCTTCACAGGGGCGTGGATTGAAACTGGGAGTCGGGCTGGAACGACCTCTGCAACGAGGGTCGCCCCTTCACAGGGGCGTGGATTGAAACGTGATGACGGGCGGAACCGTCCTGTCGGCCACCGGTCGCCCCTTCACAGGGGCGTGGATTGAAACCTGACCCAGCCTGTCAAGCTCGAAAGTGCCCATATGTCGCCCCTTCACAGGGGCGTGGATTGAAACAACGCCCCAATTCCCTCCGTCGCGGCCCGGAAAAACGTCGCCCCTTCACAGGGGCGTGGATTGAAACCGCGTCCGGCTGGTGGACGCGCCCCAGCCGCTCCGTCGCCCCTTCACAGGGGCGTGGATTGAAACACGCACAATGGCCGGGCGTACTGGCGGCTTGACGCGTCGCCCCTTCACAGGGGCGTGGATTGAAACCGCAGGAGATACATGCTGCGGACGGCCCGCAACGGTCGCCCCTTCACAGGGGCGTGGATTGAAACCCCGGATTGCCGTCTGTAACCAAAAAATCCGGCGGTCGCCCCTTCACAGGGGCGTGGATTGAAACGTGCCGCTCTCCGGCAGCGCCAGCCCGATACACGTGTCGCCCCTTCACAGGGGCGTGGATTGAAACAGGAGATCAACGTTGTGATAAACTCCACTGACGGGTCGCCCCTTCACAGGGGCGTGGATTGAAACCTGACTGGCAGTTACGATTCGAGTTGGGGCAGTCGTCGCCCCTTCACAGGGGCGTGGATTGAAACCAGTTATGCGTGGCCTTACTCGGCGACTGGCTGCGTCGCCCCTTCACAGGGGCGTGGATTGAAACGTCAGGTGGAGGGGCCGGCGGCGGCGCGTCCTCGGGTCGCCCCTTCACAGGGGCGTGGATTGAAACAGACCTAGTGCATCGCCTGCAGGAGCGGGCGGCATGTCGCCCCTTCACAGGGGCGTGGATTGAAACGGATCGAGCGCGATGGAACGCTCGCTGATGCGGAGGGTCGCCCCTTCACAGGGGCGTGGATTGAAACATGCAATAAAGTACGGCTCGATCCAGTATCGGGACCTGTCGCCCCTTCACAGGGGCGTGGATTGAAACTACCGCATCGAATCGCCGGACGCTGTCTCCACCGGTCGCCCCTTCACAGGGGCGTGGATTGAAACCACGGCATCGGGAGAGGAACCGCCTTGAGACCACCGTCGCCCCTTCACAGGGGCGTGGATTGAAACAGCTGCGACTAACGGCGAGTGGCAGGGGGGCCCCGTCGCCCCTTCACAGGGGCGTGGATTGAAACTGCCTTGATCCTGTCGTATTCCGCCTTGATCGCGGGTCGCCCCTTCACAGGGGCGTGGATTGAAACTGCAGGGACATCGCTAACGGATCGTGTGGAGGCGTCGCCCCTTCACAGGGGCGTGGATTGAAACCGCCTTGATGCGATCATACTCCGCCTTAATGGCGGTCGCCCCTTCACAGGGGCGTGGATTGAAACTGCTTGCGTATGGCCTGCAGCTATACTATGTATGGTCGCCCCTTCACAGGGGCGTGGATTGAAACTATGACCGCAAAACGGACGATCCATCGCCCGCCGAGTCGCCCCTTCACAGGGGCGTGGATTGAAACCGCGGCCGCGTCACGCCATCCGATGAAGCCGTCGGGTCGCCCCTTCACAGGGGCGTGGATTGAAACGGCAACACAAGTGTTCAAGAACTCAAACCGATTCCGTCGCCCCTTCACAGGGGCGTGGATTGAAACGCTCGACCGAACCTCGCTGACGCTCGGATCGGCGTCGCCCCTTCACAGGGGCGTGGATTGAAACGCGTCATTGAAGCGGACCCGTGCCTTGACCCAGAGTCGCCCCTTCACAGGGGCGTGGATTGAAACCTTGCGGAGATCGATCCGCACTGCCGCAGGGTGCTGTCGCCCCTTCACAGGGGCGTGGATTGAAACGCCAGCAGCGACCAGTCGGTCTTGTCGATGGCCGCGTCGCCCCTTCACAGGGGCGTGGATTGAAACCTTGCGGAGATCGATCCGCACTGCCGCAGGGTGCTGTCGCCCCTTCACAGGGGCGTGGATTGAAACACGATGAACGCGCGCAGTATCTTGGCGGGATGGTGTCGCCCCTTCACAGGGGCGTGGATTGAAACATCGCCGCATCCTCAATGTGGCACCGCCTGCGAGGTCGCCCCTTCACAGGGGCGTGGATTGAAACGTGACAATGGCTATGATGTTGTTGCCGCCGATGGTCGCCCCTTCACAGGGGCGTGGATTGAAACCACGTTTGGTAGCAGTCCAGCCCGGTTAAAAACCGTCGCCCCTTCACAGGGGCGTGGATTGAAACAGAGCCGATCCGCCTCGGACACGGCCATTGCGCGTCGCCCCTTCACAGGGGCGTGGATTGAAACCCCCTGATCCGCCTCGGACCAACGCGGCACCGGGTCGCCCCTTCACAGGGGCGTGGATTGAAACAAAATGGTCCACGTCGGCTTTATGGGACTGTCATAAAGTCGCCCCTTCACAGGGGCGTGGATTGAAACAGTGTGCGGCCAATCGCTGGATCGGCCGTGACCGTCGCCCCTTCACAGGGGCGTGGATTGAAACGTCAATGACGTTGCGTACGTCCTGGACAAGCGGCGTCGCCCCTTCACAGGGGCGTGGATTGAAACAGCGCCGCGGACGACCCGGAGGAGCATGCGCTCTGGTCGCCCCTTCACAGGGGCGTGGATTGAAACCGCATGAGCAGTATTTCCCGGCCTCGACCAGCGTGTCGCCCCTTCACAGGGGCGTGGATTGAAACCGGTACTATGCTGGTCGATCATGTCAACGATGTCGTCGCCCCTTCACAGGGGCGTGGATTGAAACGTGTTGGTGCTGGCCCAGGGCGCGGGATCGGTGGTCGCCCCTTCACAGGGGCGTGGATTGAAACACCCCTAAGCACAAGCTGGCGGCCCAGGTTGTGGGTCGCCCCTTCACAGGGGCGTGGATTGAAACCCCGTTGGGGAGGGATAGCCAGGCTGCTCTTTTCGTCGCCCCTTCACAGGGGCGTGGATTGAAACCGGGCAAGAACTTTGAAGCGACGTTCGTCTTCGAGGTCGCCCCTTCACAGGGGCGTGGATTGAAACGTTTAAAAATGCGCCGGTATGATAGTTTCTCATAGTCGCCCCTTCACAGGGGCGTGGATTGAAACCCGAGTGCCATCGTAATAGACAAGCGTAATCTCGGTCGCCCCTTCACAGGGGCGTGGATTGAAACACGACGAACCAGCTGCGCACCGAGATCATCGAGGAGTCGCCCCTTCACAGGGGCGTGGATTGAAACACGACGAACCAGCTGCGCACCGAGATCATCGAGGAGTCGCCCCTTCACAGGGGCGTGGATTGAAACCAATGAAACGAACCGCGGACCTCCCGGCGGCGCTGGTCGCCCCTTCACAGGGGCGTGGATTGAAACCGGTGAGGTCCGCGAATGCGGACGCGCCACCGGAGGTCGCCCCTTCACAGGGGCGTGGATTGAAACGCATCCATCCTGACCCTCACGCTCAACGACGGCTGTCGCCCCTTCACAGGGGCGTGGATTGAAACCACGAATGCGGCGGCAGGTCGTCGTGCAGCGCGAGGTCGCCCCTTCACAGGGGCGTGGATTGAAACAGTGAGTGGCACCGGGAACCCAGCATCCGGCGATTGTCGCCCCTTCACAGGGGCGTGGATTGAAACCAGTTATGCGTGGCCGTATTCGGCGACCAGTTGCGTCGCCCCTTCACAGGGGCGTGGATTGAAACCAGAGGTTTAAACAGCGGCGGCGATGGCGGCGGCAAGTCGCCCCTTCACAGGGGCGTGGATTGAAACGTAGATTGAACGCTGTTTAGGTTCCGCGCCCCAAAGTCGCCCCTTCACAGGGGCGTGGATTGAAACGGCTACAGCGACGTCAGGCGAAGGGGCCGGGCCGGGTCGCCCCTTCACAGGGGCGTGGATTGAAACGGCGACTGGGCGTGGTCGTCAAGGCTGCTACAAATGTCGCCCCTTCACAGGGGCGTGGATTGAAACGCGCTCGATAACGCCGCATCGCCTCACGGACAGTCGTCGCCCCTTCACAGGGGCGTGGATTGAAACTGCTTGCATCCCGAACCTGCATATAATAGGTATGCGTCGCCCCTTCACAGGGGCGTGGATTGAAACAGATACTTAGCCAGATACGCGCCACACTGATACGGTCGCCCCTTCACAGGGGCGTGGATTGAAACTCTCCCTGTCCGCGTCAACGGGAGGGCGGCTGTCCGTCGCCCCTTCACAGGGGCGTGGATTGAAACCGTTTGCTCTTGTGATAGGCGCGGCGCAATTGCTCGTCGCCCCTTCACAGGGGCGTGGATTGAAACCGGGCGCTCATGGAGTGGGCCGGGCGGTGGGACGTCGCCCCTTCACAGGGGCGTGGATTGAAACTCGGCCTCCATCCTGGAGATATTGCAGCGCGGCGGTCGCCCCTTCACAGGGGCGTGGATTGAAACCATAGTCGACGCTCTTTTTGGCGACCTTTTGGCGGTCGCCCCTTCACAGGGGCGTGGATTGAAACACCTAGGAGTGCCATATCATGGCTACCACCAAGAACGTCGCCCCTTCACAGGGGCGTGGATTGAAACGTCCATTCCCCCGCCCGAAGGCATTCGTCCACCGGTCGCCCCTTCACAGGGGCGTGGATTGAAACGGAATGCAACGTGACCGTAGGCTTTAACTGCGACTGTCGCCCCTTCACAGGGGCGTGGATTGAAACATGTAGGTAACGAACGTAGGATGGGACGTGAGGGCGTCGCCCCTTCACAGGGGCGTGGATTGAAACCGTGTGACCGAATGCATGACGCGCACCGGAACCGGTCGCCCCTTCACAGGGGCGTGGATTGAAACCGTGTGACCGAATGCATGACGCGCACCGGAACCGGTCGCCCCTTCACAGGGGCGTGGATTGAAACACCGACACACATACCGCAACACACGCACACGCGAATGTCGCCCCTTCACAGGGGCGTGGATTGAAACGGTCCATCATCTCGGAGGTCTTGCAGGTGTCGAGTCGCCCCTTCACAGGGGCGTGGATTGAAACAACGGCATCCTCGCGCACAACCCCGCGCCGCGCCACGTCGCCCCTTCACAGGGGCGTGGATTGAAACAGCATAGCCTGGGCGAGACACATCACCATTTCGACGTCGCCCCTTCACAGGGGCGTGGATTGAAACGCCACCATCCCGGCGTAGGCCTCGGTGTGGCGCGTCGCCCCTTCACAGGGGCGTGGATTGAAACGCCGAATCCAGGCAGCGGGTGCTCATCGAGATAGCGTCGCCCCTTCACAGGGGCGTGGATTGAAACCATGCCCGCCAGCAGCCGGTCGATCTCGGCGGTGGTCGCCCCTTCACAGGGGCGTGGATTGAAACTGTTGCGCGATGTCGCTCCGGAACGTCTTTTCGAGTCGCCCCTTCACAGGGGCGTGGATTGAAACCTGTCAGGGAACGGAGGGCGCGCATAGTGAAACTGTCGCCCCTTCACAGGGGCGTGGATTGAAACACCGCGTTCCGCGAGATCGCTGTTATAGCGGACCAAGTCGCCCCTTCACAGGGGCGTGGATTGAAACCGTCCGGCCGCCGTCCTGTCGCGTCCGCGTCCGAGTCGCCCCTTCACAGGGGCGTGGATTGAAACGCTTGTGGAGTTGACGGGAAGAGGCTGATCGCCGGTCGCCCCTTCACAGGGGCGTGGATTGAAACGCACATTACGGCGACATCGCGGTCGCCCCTTCACAGGGGCGTGGATTGAAACTTCCGTTATCTGCGAATTTGACCGGTGCGGTGATGGTCGCCCCTTCACAGGGGCGTGGATTGAAACGCCGGGAGGACCAGCGTCGCCGCGATGCCGGACCGTCGCCCCTTCACAGGGGCGTGGATTGAAACAATTATTACCGAGCTAAACCGAAAACCGCCCTGAGTCGCCCCTTCACAGGGGCGTGGATTGAAACCTCGACATCGTGCTCCGCCAGGCACGGACCGGAATGTCGCCCCTTCACAGGGGCGTGGATTGAAACGCGAAGCTCGGCGGCGCCTGAAGTGGGGACATCATGTCGCCCCTTCACAGGGGCGTGGATTGAAACACGTTCTCCGCCACAAAAACCAAAGGCTGAACCTGTCGCCCCTTCACAGGGGCGTGGATTGAAACGAGATCTGGGTATGCAGGGAAATCGATACTGGCGTCGCCCCTTCAGGGGTCGAGTGCCGGAAGGGGCGAAAAACCCCTTCAGGCGATTTCGGCTCCCTCTCCAGGCCAGATGTACTGGCCGATGAGAAGGATATGCTCCCATCCGAGGGGCGAGATATGCGCGAGCAGTTTATCAGGCGTTTCCAGACCCGCGCGCCTGCGCTGCATGACGGCCGCGCCGAGCTGCCGCGTGTTCCAGAATATGATTATCGCCGTCAGCAGGTTCAGGCCGGCGAGACGGAAGTGCTGGCTCTCGGTTGTCCGGTCCCGGATCTCGCCCTGGCGGCCGATCCGCAACGCGTTCTTCAGGGCATGGTGTGATTCGCCCTTGTTGAGGCCGATACTGGCCCGTCGCTGCATGTCGGTATCCAGCGCCCATTCAATCATGAACAGCGTCCGCTCGATCCGTCCGACCTCCCGCAGCGCTATGGCCAGGTCGTGCTGGCGCGGCCGGGCCGACAGCTGCTTCAGCATCTGGCTCGGCGGTACCTTGCCGGAGAGCATCGTGGCGGTGCAGCGAAGCACATCGGACCAGTTGTCGATGACCGTCATTTCCCGGATTCTGTCCCCGGTCACGCCTTTGAGTTCTTTTGGGACGCTTCCGGGATCGAAGACGTGGAACCTCTTGGATGGCAGGTCCCGGATGCGGGGGATGAAGAGATAGCCCAGCAGCGAGCTGGCCGCGAACACGAGATCGGTGAACCCGCCCGTGTCCGTGTAGTGTTCCCTGATCCGCTTTCCGGTCTCGGTCAGGCACAGGCCGTCCAGAATGTACGGCGCCTCGCTCACCGTGGAGGGTATGGCGGCGATCCAGAAAGGTCCGAACTGATCGGACAGATGGGTGTAGGCTTTCAGTCCCGCATCCTGACCGTATCTGGCGTTGACCAGGTTCATGGCCTCGCCCTGGCGCGCGGCCGGAAAGAACTGCCCGTCGCTGGATGAGGTCCGGCCCGAGCCCCAGTGCCGGGCCATGGGCAGTCTGGACTGCGCCTCGATCACCATGGCCAAGGCCTGGTTGATCGCCCCGTTCTCGACGTGCCAGCGCGACAGGCGGGACAGCTGGAGATAGTCATGCGAACTGGTCGCCTCGGCCATCTTGCTCAGGCCAAGGTTCAGCCCTTCCGCCAGCAGGACATTCAGCAGCCCGATCCTGTCCCTGCAGGGGGTGCCCGTGCGCAGATGCGTGAAAGGCTCGGTGAAGCCCGTCGCGCTGTCCACGTCGAGAAGGATATCCGTGATCCGGGCATTGGGCAGACGCCGGTACAGATCGCGGACCAGCTCACCGGCCTCTTCGGGCACATCGGCCTTCAGGCGCTCGATTCGCAGCTCGCCGGCTTCGATGATGCCGTTGGGAAGGGCGCCGTTCCTGACCGCCGCCGCGAGACGGGCCAGTCCATCCTCAAGCCGGCGTCTGCGATCCCTGATCCAGGCGCCGGGTTCCAGTGGAATCGTGAGTTCCGGCATGGCCTGCGCCACCTCGACCGGCACGAGCACCTGTCTTGTGTCGGCATACCGGCGGGCATGTGCCAGCCAGATGTCGTTGGACCGGAAGGCTTCACGCAGATGGCACATCACCGCCACGGTCCAAAGCCGCTCCATGTCGGTTTCCGGCTTTCGCATCTGTTCCCGCCACTTTGACCGGGGTGCCAGGAAAGGCATCGACCGGGAGGGAATGTCCAGCCCGTCCCGGATAATGGCTGCGGCATCGAGCAGGGGCTGGGCCGCGGTACCGCCCCTGATATCCAGCGCGTTCAGCATGCGTCTCGCATAGAGCCTGAAACTGTGGAACCCCTTCACGATATGGTCCAGGGGCTCGGCCTTGGCGGTCTGCCCCAGTCTGGTGGCCTTGGCGACAAGCGTCCCCAGCCCGTCCCAGCCGCAGGACGCGTCAACCGCGCCGGTCAGGGCCGCGTCATCGCCCCTTGCCAGCAGCAGCGCCGCGCCCAGCGATCCAAAACCGGCCAGTGTGCCGGAGATGTCCGCCTGCGCCTCCCTGACCCGAAGTTCACAGTGTTTCCTCGCCTCCCGCCATGCCCGGCCCACGATCCGGTCATGTGTTTCGACGACGACATCCGCAATGGAAGCGCGCCACTCCACGACGCAGGTGGCCAGAATGGCGAGGCGGCGGTCACCGGTGATCTCCTGAAGACCGCCCGTGAAGTACCGTTCGCCCTGGCGCCGCAGGCGTTTGATCCGGTGGGGTGGGATATCATCAAGGACCGCGGGCGGGAGGTCGATCCCCTGCAGGAACTCCAGCCGGTCGAGCTGGCGGTTGAGATCGGCCGTGTTTCGACCCACCTCGAACTGGCGCAGCCAGACGAATCTGCTGATCCTGCCATCCGCGTCCTCGTTGATGAGGCTGTCAAGGCGGTCGCGCATCCCGCCTTTCAGGCGAGCGACGATCCGGGCGTCGATCCGGCGCTCGGCGGAGACCAGGGCACCGGCGCACAGCCTCTCGATGGTCGAGATGCCGGGCAGGATTATCCGCTGACGCCGGCATTCCGCCACGAAGTCACTCACGAGGCCTTCGTTTGATTCCGCCGCTTCGGCCTGCTGGCCGATCCAGGATTTCATCCTCTTCGCCCGCTTGCCCGTGAACATCCTGTACCCGTAAATCCCGCGCAGGGCCGAGAGATGCTCGTACCTGGTGTTCTCGCGGCTTGCGTATGGCAGAAGATCCTCCGTCCTCAGCCCGATCTGGGCGGCGACGAAACTGGACAGGGCTTCGGGGATCAGTTCGCCCGGCCTCAACAGCCGCCCCGGATAGCGGAACGCGCAGAGCTGCAGCGCGAAACCGATCTGGTTTTCCGGTCTCCGTCGTAACCGGATGTGTTCGATGTCGTCATCCGCCAAGGTATAGTGACGCAGCAGGGACGCCCCGTCAGAGGGCAGGTCGAAGAGAGAGGCCCGCTGGCGGGCCGTCAGGACATTGCGTCTTGGCATTCAGTCTGTCCTCCTTGAAGGGTGGTCTGTCAGGGACGGTTGCCCTATGATGGATTTCAATGGGTTACACACCGAAAATCCAGTGGGGTTCAAATGGGACGGTCAGCCGCCATCTACGCCCGTGTCTCGACCGCCGACCAGAGCTGCGACCGGCAGGTCGCCGACCTGAAGGGATTCGCCCGTCGCTGCGGTTATGAGGTTGTCGGGGTTTTCGAGGAAACCGCTTCGGGAGCCTCGGCCTCCCGCCGCCTCCGCAGGCAGGTGATCGACCTTGCCCAGGCCCGCCGGATCGACGCCATCCTCGTGACCGAGCTCTCCCGGTGGGGGCGGTCGACCCGGGATCTGCTCGCCACCCTGGAAATGCTATCGGGCTGGAATGTCTCACTGGTCGCGATGCACGGCCTGACATTCGAACTGGACACCCCGCACGGACGGATGATGGCCACAATGCTGGCGGGCATCGCGCAGTTCGAGCGCGACCTGCTGGGCGAGCGCGTCAGGTCAGGACTGGCGGCGGCGAAGGCGCGGGGAAAGAAACTCGGTCGCCAGCCCGGGCAGAGACCGAAATCGGACAGGCTCGCGCCGAAGGTCATCCGGGCCGTCGGGGAGGGCCGGAGCTACCGATGGATCGCGCACGACCTCGGAATCAGCAAGAACACCGTGCTTGAAATCATGAAACGGCATCGGGCAAGTCCTTAACGGGGTTTTTCGCCCCTTCCGGCACTCGACCCGCTTCACAGGGGCGTGGATTGAAACGGGTGGAAACCTCCGCGCATCGACGGCCCGAAATGGTCGCCCCTTCACAGGGGCGTGGATTGAAACTGGGTATCGACTGGGTGCGGGCTGAACTGGACATGTCGCCCCTTCACAGGGGCGTGGATTGAAACAGGTCAACAACGCCCACGGCCTTCTGGTCCGCGGGTCGCCCCTTCACAGGGGCGTGGATTGAAACCAACGTCGAGACTTTCAATGGCCATCAGATCATCGTCGCCCCTTCACAGGGGCGTGGATTGAAACCAACGTCGAGACTTTCAATGGCCATCAGATCATCGTCGCCCCTTCACAGGGGCGTGGATTGAAACCCCCGAAACTGTCCTCAATCCGTTTAGCCTCTGGTCGCCCCTTCACAGGGGCGTGGATTGAAACACCCTTGATAGACCTTGCACCACTTTGCCAAGCCGTCGCCCCTTCACAGGGGCGTGGATTGAAACCCCCGAAACTGTCCTCAATCCGTTTAGCCTCTGGTCGCCCCTTCACAGGGGCGTGGATTGAAACCTCCACGCCAACGCCACCGCCTCGATCGCGGCCGTCGCCCCTTCACAGGGGCGTGGATTGAAACAACCTGGACGAGGCAAACGCGGCGGCGCGGCGGGTCGCCCCTTCACAGGGGCGTGGATTGAAACCCGGCGTAGCCGCTCACCGCGATGACCGTCGCGCCGTCGCCCCTTCACAGGGGCGTGGATTGAAACCGCCGCGAAGCTCCGGCGTGTCCGCGCCCATCAGGTCGCCCCTTCACAGGGGCGTGGATTGAAACACGTCCGAAGATGTAGCCAAGGAACTGATCCAAAGTCGCCCCTTCACAGGGGCGTGGATTGAAACTGGCGCACAACCCGGCGCCGCGCCACGCGACGGAATGTCGCCCCTTCACAGGGGCGTGGATTGAAACGGGTGGAAACCTCCGCGCATCGATGGCCCGAAATGTCGCCCCTTCACAGGGGCGTGGATTGAAACTCCCAGAGCCTCAACATCCGCATAATCACCGAGGGTCGCCCCTTCACAGGGGCGTGGATTGAAACAGGTCCAGACGCATACTGCCACCTGTGAAACCCTCGTCGCCCCTTCACAGGGGCGTGGATTGAAACTGTGGCGGTGCGGCCGTGCTTGCGCAGAGCATTCGTCGCCCCTTCACAGGGGCGTGGATTGAAACGGGACGGAGACGGCGCGGGTGCTGCGGCGCGGCGGTCGCCCCTTCACAGGGGCGTGGATTGAAACGTGTCTACAACGAGCATTACAAGTGGCCTGAGGCGTCGCCCCTTCACAGGGGCGTGGATTGAAACCCTGGCACTGACGACAGACAGGTTAAGGCCGTCGGTCGCCCCTTCACAGGGGCGTGGATTGAAACATGTCGTTCAGGATCTCAACCAAAGTCCGCTCCAGTCGCCCCTTCACAGGGGCGTGGATTGAAACAATGATGCTTACAGCAATGATGCGCTGCAAGCGGTCGCCCCTTCACAGGGGCGTGGATTGAAACTACAGGGACAATACCGGCGCCAATAGCCGTCATGGTCGCCCCTTCACAGGGGCGTGGATTGAAACCGTTTTGAGGCCGTCCGTCGCACAGACCCGCTCGTCGCCCCTTCACAGGGGCGTGGATTGAAACGTTGATTTGCAGAAGCGTTGGTGCCAGTTCGGAAGTCGCCCCTTCACAGGGGCGTGGATTGAAACTGTGCATTGGTTGCACATTTTGCCTTGCATCGGGTCGCCCCTTCACAGGGGCGTGGATTGAAACGGGGTCACTCGCGGTCTGGCTCTGCGTTGGTCCGGTCGCCCCTTCACAGGGGCGTGGATTGAAACGCGGCGCAGGAGATACTCGGATTGGATGATGACCGCCTACCGTCCTCCTCCGCGACCGTCGGGACACGCACCCGCGGCATCGCGTCACGGTCTCCGCCGTCCCACGCCGGCGGCGCGCCCTCCCGGGTTTCGTCAGGAGTCCATCAACGTCATGCGGCGCCAGTCCGCGCGGGCCGGCTTTCGACGTGTCGGACGGATCGCCCACCGCCGGTATCCAGCTGGCGCCGCTCACCTGCAGCGCCGACTGAACCGTGGTGACACTGCCCTCGAAGGGGGGGCGAACCAGACATCCTTCTCTCCTTTCACCAGGCGGGGGTTGCCGTCGAATGGCTCCCCGCCACTACATGTCGCTCCATCGTCATTCCCCTGCACCGAATCACCCGCGAAGGCAAACGGCGGCGCTTCTCATGGCATCTGTCCATGCCGTTCGCCCCGCCGCCCGGCTGCGGGAGGTCACGGTCACCGACCGCCGGACGCGCGGGGACCGGGCCATGGTCATCCGCGAACCGGTGGATGTCACCTTCCCCGGCAGGCGCGTCGTCCCCGTGACGGACAGCCCCGACGTCCACACCGTCGGCTCCCTGTACGGGACGTTCCCCCCGACGGGCGGCGAGGACCGCCTCCCGGCCGGAGATCCATCACACCCCGAAGCGCGCAGGCTGGCCCAGCGTGGCCGGGACCGGGATCGGGGCCATGGTCCGCCAGTGTCTGGACCGCCGCATCCCCGACCGGGAGACGATGTGCCGGGAGACGGCGGCGTGGGCCAGACAGGGGAACCGCGAGAGGGCCACCGTGGACTGGCGCTTCACGACAGCCGACGCCCGCGTCAGGCTCAGGCCCCTCTACCCGTCAACGCAATGATGGCGATACACTAGATGAACTGCAAGGCAACTTTCGTGTCAAAAACTGAATGGACCATGGAACCTTCCGCCGTGACCGGGATCTCACACGCCATAGGCTGGTCCCTGGTCCCGTGGACGGCGCGTGTTAAGTGTTTGGGATGAATGCAATGGAAAGAGAAGATGGTTGATGATCCAATCTTATATGCTCATTCGGTACCAGACGGCGATTGTTCATGCTGG
Organism: Paracoccaceae bacterium; assembly: GCA_965203605.1. Taxonomy (GTDB): domain Bacteria; phylum Pseudomonadota; class Alphaproteobacteria; order Rhodobacterales; family Rhodobacteraceae; genus JAPOUP01. The sequence goes on from OZ241902.1 coordinate 4,000,844, forward strand.
GAACCACTTATCAAACATTTGAATTTATTTGGTAATGCCGCAGCCGAGAATGCAGAGTCGTTTGGCTCTGAAGCCATAGCAAGAATGGCTGGGCTTCTCCATGGTATTGGGAAGGCAAAGCCCAAGTTTCAGGAAAGGTTGCACGGAAAAAAGTCAGAGGTGGGTGAACTCCCTGGAGTGGAAAGCGGGATCAGCCTTTGAAAGGGTCCGTGGGATCCACGAAGGGCGTCGGTTCTGGCAGATCTGCGCCATCTTCCCGTTCCCGCACCTGTTCCGGCTGGTCCTCCAGCAGGGCCTGCAATCGCTCCCGCACGGTTTCGGGTGGTGCGTTGCGGGTCATCTCCAGGGCCTGGGCCAGGGATATCTCCGTCAGGACAGGCAGAAGCCGGGACGCCGTCATTGTCCTTGGTCCACCTGGAGCCTGAAGGTCAAGGATATTCACCGCCAGAGCCGCGTCACTTTCCTTTTTGACCACCTGCCACATCTCCCTGATTCCCAAGGTGGCGTAACGTTTCGCCTTGCCTTCGTCGAGATGGGTGACCTCCACCTCGACCACAAGGTCAGGTGGGTTGGCCGCTTCGAAATCCAGTATGGCGGCATCGCCGCGTTCGGCGACTTCATACCAGGCTTCGGCAGTGGCGCCGATATAGAAGGAGGCATCGGCCTCCAGCCCGGAGCCTTTCGGATCTCCGGAGCCTTTCCAGCGTGTGCTTCCCCGGACCACCACCTGGCTGTCCTCTAGATATCCGGCGGCTTTGACCACATCATCGGTGGTGCGGGCCAGACCTTCGTGTATGCTTGACGGTGCCATCCACGAGATGAGGCCTTCTGCGAAATCGACACTCACCCGCCGTCCCAGCCGGTTCCAGTCCACCTTGCGCAGAAGGTTCATGTCCTTACGGGGAAACCCCCTGATGCAGTGCACCGTCGAGCCCATGCTTCCTGTGGCGCTTTGGATCATTCCCACTCTCCTTTCGTCAGGTCATTGACCAGCCGGTTCCTTTGGAGATTATATACCTTACGAACCAGAATCAACATTCGCGTGACGGTGATAGCGGCATCCAGGACATCAGCTTCTGAAGGGATCCGTGGGATCCGCAAAGGGCGTCGGTTCTGGCAGATCTGCGCCATCTTCCCGTTCCCGCACCTGTTCCGGCTGGTCCCGCAAAAGGACTGTTAGACGGTTCCGTGCCTGCGCCCGTGGAGTTATCTGCGCGGTCCATAGGGCTTGGGCGATACGGTCCTGTGACAGAATCGGGAAAAGTACCGATTTCTTTCGTTCGACAGGTCCATTCCGTGCCTGCAGGTCGAGGATATGGGCGTGAATCCATCAGGGAGGCGAGCCGTTCCACCACTTCGTGGGGAATGCCCTCCATGCGGTATGTCATCGAGCCCATGGAGCCGACAGCTGTCTGCATGACTTTGGGGATTATATTTCCTCCCCACTTCCAGTCCGAAGTGCAACACCGGCCATTTTCCCCACCCGGGCGGGGAAAATGGCCGGAAGGCGGGATTTCCGGTCTGGAGATTGGTCTGTAGCCATTCCATTCGGTCGCTGGTTCGAAACAGCCGTTCCGGAGCCGGAATCGCCGGTGTCCGGGGGGCGCGGACTCCGCCCTCGCTGCGCAGATGGCTGGTGTTGCACTTCGGACTGGAAGTGGGGCAACAATCCGGGACGCAAACCTGAATGCATCTTGGAATTGACAGTGTGGCGACTAGGCACTAACGGTTGTGCAGTGGCGATTTGTTCACCGGATTGCGGGCCACGTTAAGCAACCGCTAAAGAGGTCAGGGAAACAGACCCCCGGCGCTCAAGGCGGTGGGGGTTTTGTTTTGGGTAGCGGCGGGAGTGCGGAAAGTGACGAAAGGCTGGAACGTACGTACGAAACTCGTGCACGAAGGAGTCCGGCGCAGTCAATACGGCGAGATGGCCGAAGCACTCTACCTGACACAGGGTTTTGCCTACGACAGCGCGGAGCAGGCGGAGGCCCGTTTCATCGAAGCGGCTGACGATGAGTACATTTACGCCCGTTACGGCAATCCCACTGTGCGGATATTTGAGGAACGCGTCTCCGCCCTCGAAGGCACAGAGGACGCCTTCGCCACGGCAAGCGGTATGGCGGCAGTCAACGCTTCGCTGATGTCAATGCTGAAAGCGGGCGATCACGTCGTCAGTTCACGTGCACTGTTCGGATCGTGTCTCTACATCGTCGAGGAACTCTTGCCCCGCTATGGGATCGAAGTGACCATTGTCGATGGCGCGGAAAACTCCCAATGGAGAGAGGCCGTTCGTTCCGACACACGTGCGGTCTTCCTTGAGAGTCTCTCGAATCCGACATTGGAGTTGGTCGATTTGCCGGCGGTTTCCGAGATTGCCCATGCCGCTGGGGCCATGGTCATCGTGGACAACGTCTTCACGACACCGATCTATTCACGTGCCGTGGAATTCGGGGCGGATGTTGTCGTCTACTCCGCAACCAAGCATATCGATGGCCAGGGGCGCTGCCTGGGTGGAGTGGTGTTGGGAACACGGGAGTTCATCCGTGGGACACTTGAACCTTACCTGAAGCATACTGGAGCAGCGATCTCGCCGTTCAATGCATGGGTTCTACTTAAGGGAATGGAGACTCTCGACCTGAGGGTTCGGGCAATGTCGGCCTCGGCATTGAAGATTGCCACAGCGCTGGAAGGGCATGGGAAGATCGGGAAGGTCATCTATCCCCACTTACCGTCACATCCTCAGAACGACCTGGCCAGGTCACTGATGGAACAGGGAGGAACGGTATTTTCAGTTGATGTCAAAGGTGGGCAGGCAGGGGCATTTCGTGTATTGAATGCTTTGAGGATCTTCATGATCTCCAACAATCTGGGGGATGCGAAGAGCATTGTCACGCATCCTGCGACCACGACGCATCAGCGCCTCGGCGAGGAGCAGCGGGAGTCGCTGGGAATCACGCCGGGCCTGATCCGCGTTAGTGTCGGAATAGAGGACTCGGACGATCTGTTGAAGGATCTTCTCCATGCGTTGGACGCAGCCTGACCGATCTTTCGACCGCGGCACCAGAAAGAACTGGTACGCACGTCACAGGACCTAAATCCTGCTTTCCCGGTGGCGCCGCTTCCTAATGTGAGGCAAACACTGTATCTGACCCAAGTGTTCAGTGGTCTATCGAACGCCGATCATCGGGTAGCCTGTGTGGACCCACCGGAGTTGCTGACTGGCATTTGGCGGAGTCGATATGGAAGAGATTGCGATGGATATGCTCGGGAAACAGGCTGGACGGCAATCCGAAGGCGGGGAAGCCGTGAACACGGCGGCTCCTCCCCAAGTCTCCGTCGCACATACGGTGCAGGCGAGGAATGGAGCTTCCGGAGAGCTGTTGGGGGGTCTGTCGGGCGAGTATCCGGTAGGGTTTCGGGCAGACGAAGCCTATAGAGCCTCGCTTCCCGATATACAGAATGGTCCGGCAGCGATCGTGATCGGATCTCGACGAAAGATCCAGCATGTCGGCATATCCGGCTTTCGCTTGCCGATTCGCTATCGGACACGGAACGATGGAGTCCAGGAACTGGAGACCTCCGTCACTGGCACAGTATCGCTGGACGCCGCGAAGAAGGGCATCAACATGTCCCGCATCATGCGGACATTCTACAGACATGCCGCCCGCACGTTCAGTTTTGAGATCATCGAGTGCGCACTTGATGATTACAAGACCGATCTGGACAGTTTGGACGCCCGGATCCAGATGCGGCTTTCTTTCCCGATGAAGGTGAAGAGCCTTCGGTCGGGGTTGGAGGGCTTCCAGTACTACGACATCGCGCTTGAACTAGTTGAGCGGTCGGGCACGCGACAGAGGATCATGCACCTCGACTACGTCTATTCCTCCACATGTCCCTGCTCGCTCGAACTCTCCGAACACGCCCGGCGGACGCGTCGCCAGTTCGCCACACCACATTCGCAGCGGTCCGTGGCGCGGATCTCAGTCGAGCTGGCGGAGAGGCAGGGCTGCCTTTGGTTTGAGGATTTGGTTGAGGCTTGCCGGGCTGCCGTGCCAACCGAAACACAGGTCATGGTGAAGCGTGAGGATGAGCAGGCATTCGCTGAACTGAACGCCGCGAACCCCGTCTTCGTCGAGGATGCGGCTCGTCTGTTCTGTCAGCAACTTGAGAGCGACCCTCGTATTGGCGACTTTCGGGTGATCGCAATCCACCGTGAGAGTCTTCACAGCCACGATGCGGTAAGCGTACTTAGCCAAGGCAGGACCTTCGCTGGTCTGAGTCTTGATCCACAGCTATTTGACTTACTTTAGTGTCCGACCTGTTTCGTGATCACGAGACCGCAATGACTGCCACGCCCGAACTCCCGGACTCGGAAGCCACCGGCATGTTGTCGCAGTGGACTTGGCCAGGTCGCTTGGCCAGGCGGTGACTCCATGTTCGACCTTCGACCAGTAGGATATGTCACCGGCCTACTGGTGGCCGCCCTAGGCGTAGCGATGCTCCTGCCGATGGCAGTGGATATATTCTATGGCAATGACCATTGGGTGATCTTTCTCGAATCGGCGGTCCTGACGTCGGTTATCGGGACGATAACCGCCCTTGCCTGCGCCAATGGTGTCAGGGAAAGGCTCAATATCCAGCAGATCTTTCTGATGACGACTGGAGTATGGTTGACGTTGCCCTTTTTTGGCGCGGTGCCCTTTCTGCTCGGCAGTCCCGGCGCACGTGTGGTTGACGCGTTCTTCGAGGCGATGTCAGGGCTTACAACCACAGGGGCCACGGTATTCACGGAACTTGAGATGATGCCTGAGGGGGTGCTGCTTTGGCGCTCGATGCTGCAGTGGCTCGGAGGGGTAGGGATCATCGTCGTTGCAATGGTGTTCCTGCCCGAACTCCGGGTCGGCGGCATGCAGATATTCCGCAGCGAGAGCTTCGGCGGTGAGGGCAAGGTGCTGCCGCGAGCCGCCCAGATCGCCGCCAGCATCTCCGGGGCATATATCGTCCTGACGGTCGCCTGCTACTTCTCCTATTTCGCAGTTGGCATGCCGAGCTTTCATGCGGTCAACCATGCGCTGACCACAGTGGCGACTGGAGGTTTCTCCACATTTGACAGTTCTTTTGGAGCATTCAAGGGAAAGCCGGAGTACGTTGCCTCGGTTTTCATGGCTCTCGCGAGCCTGCCTTTCGTACGTTATGTGCAAGTCATGGGAGGCAGCGTGGGTCCGCTGATGAAGGATCCGCAGGTTCGGGGGTTTCTGGTGATCGCGGCGGTTCTTGTCGCTGTCGTATGTGGCTTCCGAATCGCGGGTGGGGCAGGTTTGGAATCGGCTCTTCGCGAGACCTTGTTCAATGTCACATCGATCCTGACGGGAACCGGCTACTCTAGCGCCGATTACCAGAAATGGGGATCGTTTGTTGTCGTCATCATTTTCTTCACTGGCCTTGTCGGCGGCTGCGCAGGCTCGACGAGCTGCTCCATCAAGGTCTTTCGGTACCAATTGTTGATTGCCGCGATACGTGCCCGAATCCACGGTATTCACACGCCACATGGCGTTTTCACACCCCGTTACGACGGTCGTTCCGTAAGTGACGATGTTCTGAACTCGGTAATGGTCTTCTTTGTGGCGTTCGTGGTCACTCTGGGCGTGCTCTCCGTCCTGCTCAGCACGACCGGTCTGGACTTGATCACCTCGGTGTCTGGTGCCGCAGCCGCGCTGGCAAACATTGGCCCGGGGCTAGGTGACCTGATTGGACCGACCGGAAGCTTTGTTGCTCTCAACGACACGGCGAAGTGGTTGTTGGCGGCCGCGATGCTGATCGGCCGTCTCGAATTGATGGCCGTGTTTGTCATCCTGACCCTCAATTTCTGGAGAAGCTGAATGGCGGAGCGTTCACTGGGAGCCCGGATATCGGAGATGCTGGCGGAGCGTGAAGTCGACACAGTCTTCGGTGTTCCAGGTGTTCACAACATTGAGCTCTATCGTGGCTTGGAGGAAAGCGGACTGCGCCATGTGCTAGCTCGTCATGAGCAGGGAGCGGGTTTCATGGCTGATGGATATGCGCGCGCCACGGGTCGGCCGGGCGTGGCCTACGTCATTACCGGGCCTGGGCTCACGAATATCATGACGCCGATGGGGCAGGCGTACTCGGACAGCGTGCCGCTCTTGGTCATCTCATCCTGCCTGAACCGGGCTGATCTCGGAATGGGGCGAGGGCGGCTGCACGAAATGAGGGATCAGGAGGCTGCCGCTGAAACAGTCTGCGACTGGTCGCGCACCGCTATGGATGTCCAGAGCGCCTTTACGCTGGTAGACCGGGCACTTTCAGAGTTTAAATTGGGACGCCCACGGCCCAAGCACATTCAGATTCCGGTAGAGGTGCTGGAAGCACCGGCGACTCCTCCGCCGCCATGTGTCCCCCCGGTCATCACTGGATTCAATTCACCGGAGATCCCGGAGGCCGTTCTGGACAGGATACTGGGAGCAAGGTGTCCATTGTTCATTTTCGGTGGTGGTGCCCGGCGATGTCCTGACGCTGCGCGACAGGTTGTGCGGAGGTTGCGGGCGGCCAGTTTCATGACCTACGGTGGCCGCGGAGTCATTCCTTCAGGGAGCCCGTTGAACTTTGGCAGTTACCTTGCGCGGCCGGACAGCGTGGAATTCATCGCTTCGGCGGATGTCGTGATTGCGGTCGGAACAGAACTCTCCGAGACTGACTTCTGGAGGGAGCAGCTCGGCCATGTTGGGGATCTGTTCCATGTCGATCTTGATCCAAGTGAGCTGACTGAACCCGGTGCATGGAATGTTCTGAGTGACGCTGGTGCGTTTCTGGAGAGGTTGCTTGAGGCTTCGTTGGGACATCAGGCATCGACCCAATGGAATGAGGTCGATGTTTCAGCAGCACGAGCGCGTTGGCGCGGCATGATAGATGCGGAGCGGCCCGGCATTGTTCCAGTCACCGAGGCGTTGCGAACGGTGATACCTGTAGATTGCCTCATCTACTCTGACATGACGCAATTCTCCTACGCGGCAAAGGAGGTATGGGATATGCCTGCACCGAATCTCTGGCATCATCCGTTTGGTTTTGGCGCTCTGGGATTTGCCCTGCCTGCTGCAATTGGCGGAAAGGTCGGGGCTGGAGAAAGACCGGTCATCGCGATCGCCGGTGACTACGGTTTTCAGTATTCATTGCAGGAACTCGGGACTGCGTCTGAACTGGGTGGAAGCCTGCCCATTCTGCTTTGGGACAATGATTCACTGAAGGAGATCGAAGCGAGCATGATCCGGTCACAGATTGCGCCCGTGGGTGTCGAGGCACTCAATCCAGATTTCGGAAAACTAGCTGCGGCCTACGGACTCAGCTATTCAAGGCCCGATAGTCTGCCTGGCCTGTGCAGTGATCTCAGCACGGCATTGAGTGTGGACAGGCCGACGCTCATTCACCTGACTCCATCGCTTTCAATCTGACCAATATTGCCGATAGAGGGCAGGATCTGAATGGTCTGAATTGCTCAGCGTGATCGGTGTCATTCTGTTCGACTCGCCGCCAGAGGAACCTTGGGAATTGTCTGGCTATAGTGGCCGAACACAACATCTCCACTTCCATTCCGATCGGCCTGCTCCCTCACGTCGGAATCTGCCCGGAGGCGGGATTCCCGGTCCCATGGGTGCCGAATCAGAGCGACACCGCTGACATGGGCTGCGGCTCGGTTGCAGGAACTTTGCGGGAAGATCGCTGTGTGCTGCCCGCTTCGGCAGGCCGGGCCGCCGTTGTAGCGCCCACTCTTCGCGGCAGCCATTGGTCGTGCGCACGAAGTGCTAGGTTCGCACCCCGCACCAGTCGCTGACCCGCAGTGACACCGTCAGCGTCCTTTGCCTTCCCACCGCCAATTCCGTTGGCACTGTCGAACGCGCCGCGCACCTCCCCGGACGCCGACCCGCGCACGGGCGACATTCCCCTCCTGTCGGCAAGGGGCAAGCGGGCGGAGATGGTCGTGCAGCATATGGCAACTCCGCCGGGGCCGGTCCCGAAAACCCGCGCTTCTTGATCACCTTTAACAACTCCCCCATCGACTTGGTTCAACTCCAGGTTATGCTGTCAAGAAGGGGACCGGTCATGGATAGGAAGCGTTACAAGCGTGAAGAGATCGTGCGCCTATTGCGATAGGCAGAGGTTCTGCATGGCCAGGACCTGTCTATGGAGGACGCGGTCCGTCAGTTCGTGATCAGCGCGGTGACATTCTACAGGTGGCGCAAGTCACGGGAAACTTGCATCACGCACGGTATTGCCTTACGTATGACCGGCATGATCGTCCGCTCGTTTCGTCACCGGGGCCTGCGTCTGCTCTTCGAGACAGACTCGTCCCGGCTGCTGAAACAGGGCGTCGCGGACCGCGTGCGCGGCATCCTGGCGGCGCTCGCCATGGCGGAGACCATTGAAGGCTTCATCCGCGAGGCGGCGCCCGGATGGCGGATCCACAGGCTGTCCGGCGGGCGCCGCAACGAATGGAGCGTTTCGGTGTCGGGCAACTGGCGGATCACTTTCGAGGAGCGGGACGGTGCCATCGAACGCGTAAACCTGGAGGACTACCATTGATGAGCGATGGCGGAATCAAGATGGGGATGACCCCCCCGCATCCCGGCAGCTTCATCCGGATCGAGGCTCTGGAGGAACTGGGGTTGAGCGTTGCGGCGGCGGCGCGGATTCTCGGCGTGCGCCGCGCCACGCTGTCGAACCTGTTGAACGGTAACAACTCGCTGTCACCCGAGATGGCGATGCGGGTGGAGAAGGCCTTCGGCCTCAGCATGGACCTGCTGCTGCGGATGCAGGCATGGTACGATGCCGTGCAGATGCGCGCACGGGCCGACGAGATCGACGTGCGGCGGTATCAGCCGGCATGATCGGCGGGCCGCGATTGATTTTCCATTATTCTTCAGGCGCGGCATGCAAGGGAATTACTCATGGCCGGTATTACATTTCGGGGCGGAAGTGGGGTCAATCCAAAGCTGTCCACCATCGCAAGATGAGCGCCACTTTTGTTCGCAACCTGTTCTCGTCTATCACAGCGAAAATTCCAAATGCGGTAGCTCTGGAGGGCATACGGGTAGGTCGATAGAGGCAGGCAAACACCGCGATAGTGCGGAGTTACCTACCGACATCACATTTCGCCTCATCCTTGACCAAAACCATCAGCACCTAAGTGCGCTCACGTGGCCCTCGCTGGCATATGACAGTATCAGCCTGTCACGAGTTTCAATGGTGAGATTCAACGCACGGGCCGTTGCGATAATGAATCGGTCCACTGGATCACCGGGAGGCGAGTCTGGCAGAAAGGATGAGTCCACAAGAATTCGTGGAGACAATGCCGCAAGACAAATGCCGCCCTTTCGCACGTAGTCCTCGAACCATTGCGTTGCTGACCTTTCCAGACGCACGCGGTCACGGGCGACTAAACGGAACTTCATCGACCTGAAACAGCTTTTCAGCCTGTACTGCAAGGATCCTGTGCGGATTCAACCTGGCGCTTATGTAAGTTTCCTTTGCGGTGTCCAGACCCAGAGGTTCGAATGCCCTGTTCTGGACAGCGGTCGGCTCCGCGACCAGATGAAACCGGCTGTCTGGCCGTCCTGGTTATGTTGAGCTCAACATAACCAGGACGGGGCGCGCGTTGGCCGGAAGGGCATGCTCTCCAGGGTCCGGGCGCGGAAAGGGACGCGCCCACGCATCGCGCGGGACCACCGGTACGGATACGTGTACCCGTTCCCCGCCGCCTGCCCCGGGACCGGCGACGCGGTCGGGCATATGTGCGGCAGGGCCAGCACCGGCGGGTCGGACCGGCACCTCCGGGAGATTGGGGAACGGGTCCCCGCCGGAAAGCACGCCCCGGTGGTCCTGGACGGGGCGGGCTAGCACCGGTCGGGGGACCTGGGGATACCGGACAGCGTCTCCCTGCTCCGGCTGCCGCCCTACAGCCCGGAACCCAACCCGGTGGAGACGGTTCTCTCCGTGCTGAGGCACCGCCACCTCCCCAACAGGGTGTCCGGAGGCGCGGAGCATGTCAGGGAGACCGTGGAGCGGGTGTCGGACGCGTTCATCCGCCGGAAGGAGGAGGTCACGCGGGTCACCACGAGGGAATGGGCGGTGCCGTGAGATCCGGGGCGCCTATCGGTTACTACTTATTTGGTTTGCCCCATTCCAGTCCGAAGTGCAACACCAGTGGCGGTGGTGACCGGTTTTCCTGCCGCATGATGTTGCGGATCGGCCAGGAAGCGGCGACAGTCCCAGCAACGACGCATAGGAGACTGTCATGCCCGAGGGCCAGCGCCACCTGACCCATGGGGATGGATGCCGGATCGGCGCGCTGAAGGAAAGCGGGCTGTCGGACGGGGTGATCGCGGCCCGTCTGGGCCGTGACCGTTCGTCGGTCTGGCGGGAGCTGCGCCGGAACGGCGGGGATTCGGGCTACAGCCCCGGCGAGGCGCGGGGGAAAGCGGAGGCGCGCCGCAGCGCGGCGTCCAGGGTCCCCCGGAGGATGACTGCGGAGCGCTGGGCGAGTGTCGAGGGGTTTCCGGGGAGGGCTGGAGCCCGGAGCGGATCGCGGGACGGCTGCGGCTGGAGGGCGGCTGGGCGGTGGCCGGCAGTGGACATCCGGGCACCTGAAGGCCGACAGGAAGGCGGGCGGCGGGCTGTTCCCGCTGCTGCGCCGCCGCGGGAAAAAGCCCAACTGGAGGGGCGGGCGGCACTCCGGCCGGGGCCACATCCCGGGCCGGGTGGACATCCCGGAGAGGCCTGCGGAGGTGGAGAGCAGGGAGCGTGTGGGCGACCGGGAGGCGGACACGATCATCGGGAAAGGCCACAGCGGGGCGGTGGTCTCCCTTGTGGACCGCGCCCCGGAATACACGTTTCTCCAGAGGGTTGACCGGCGCACCTCGGCTGCGGTCTCCGCCGCGATGCTGGCGATGCCGCCGCCGTCCGCCGTCGCCGTCCACACGGTCACGGCGGACAACGGCAGGGAGTTCGCGGGCCATGCCGGCGTGGCGGAGGCGCTGAAGGCCGGGTTCTTCCTCCCGACCCCCTACCACTCCTGGGAGCGGGGCCCGACCGGGCACACCAACGGGCTGGTCCGGCAGTACCTGCCGAAGGGGACGGACCTGCGGGCGGTCACCGACGCGGAGGTGAAAGCGGTGCAGGACCGCCTGAACGCGCGACCGCGCAGGGTGCTCGGCTACCGGACGCCCGCCGGGGTGTTCCGCCGGGCCCGCCCACCCTGACGCGGCCCGCCCGCCTCCAGACGGCGCGGATGGCTGCGCCGGAAGGGGGTGGACAGGATTTCGACGTCGCGTCCGTCCGGGCTCCGGTCGGGCTGCGCCCTCCCTGCGCCCGGACGGACGCGACCCGCCCCGGCGGCGGCCCTGCGCTGCCCGGAAAGCGCCGCCAGGCTCTCCCGCGAAGGGACTCCAGCCGTCCCGGGCCCGGAATCACCGGCGCCAGGGGGCCGGGAATCCCGCCTTCCGGCCATTTTCCCCGCCCGGGCGGGGAAAATGGCCGGTGTTGCACTTCGGACTGGAAGTGGGGGTTCCTAATCATCACGCGATCACCATGGACCGCCTGTTCGGGGTGACGATGGGTGAGATGGGCGTGAGCCAGCTAGTGTCCGTTGACCTGGGGAACGCTGAACGTCTGGCAAGCTGACCAGAGCAATATCTGGGTCGAGTCCATCCATTTCCGGGCCGACCACCGAAGAGCTACTCGGTTCGGCAAAACCCGCACGACCACCGAGTGCTGCGGAGACGCTCCATCGCGACTCTATTCGGACAGTCCGTCCCCAGTCCGGATGGCCCTTTGCTGGTCGACATTCGGGCGAATCGGCCCGGCCCACAGTGAGACCGACCGAGGGAATTGATCCTCCATTTCCCCTCCCCTCCGCTTAATCCTAAAGACAGCTTGCGCTTCGAAGAGGAGATGGCTAGCGTCCATTGAATTGAGTGGGGGAAGAACCCAAGAGGGCAAACTGCATGACAGCCGACGATGAAGCTCACCATGGAAAAAACAATCCAATCATTCGTGAGATAATCGAATTGGAGCGAAGTTATTTTTTCGAAAGGCGCAAAGTGAGGACAGAGCGACAAAGGAAACTGCGTAGCTTAATCGAGCGCCACACAAAATTGGAAGAGCAAGAGCATGATTCTTGAAGAAATCAGATTGACGAACTTCAGGTGCTTTTACGGGAGCGCAATCATTAGATTCTCGGATGATCATCGAAAAAATGTTACGATAATCTACGCTGAGAATGGAGTCGGAAAGACGACACTTCTGAACGCACTTCTCTGGTGCTTTTACGGCGAAACAACGGCTGGCTTTGAGAAACAGGAAGATATCCTCAACTATGACGCGAAGAAGGCCGGCAGGTCGCAGGCCTCGGTGGAAGTCCTCTTTGGGCACAACGATTGCCGCTACATCGCGAAGCGATTCTCAAACACAAACCGCCATTCAGGGCGTCAATTTTTGGTCGCCCGCATCGACGAAGGCAGTGAAATCAACATCGATCCTCCCGAGACATTCATCAATACCGTAATTCCGCGAGAAATGGCGTCCCACTTCCTGTTTGAAGGTGAACATGCGGAGACCTTCCTCGGAGAAGACAATCGCAGCTCGATCTAGGGTGCTGTTCGTGACATTCTAGGGTGCTCTCTCATTGAAACCGCTATCGATGACTTGCAGGTCGTTTCGAACCAATTCCGTAAGCAGATCCCTTCGACCAAAGCGACTAAGCAGATTGAGGAATTGAGTGACCAACTCGACGGTTTGGAAAGCCAGATCAACACGACACGGTCACGCAATGATCAGCTTGCGAAGGAACGTGAAGAAACCGAACGACAGATCGCTCACATCGACGAAAAGTTACGCAACACGGAAGCTACGAAGGAACTCCAACGAAGCCGTGACCGTCTACATGCTCAAATCCAGCGTGCGGAAAGGCGTCAGAGAGAGTGTACCGACGAAGTCTACAGATGGCTCGGCGATAACGGTCGTTTCATCGTATCAAAGCGGATCACCGAAGAGACTTTTTCGTTCCTTGAAGAGAAGGAGCATCGCGGTCGGATTCCTTCGCCGTACAACGAAGAATTTGTTAAGGATATTCTCAAAGCCGAAGAGTGCATATGCGGCTCGAAGCTGGAACCTGGCAGCCCCGAAAGCAAGAAGGTTGCAAGCCTTCTCAACAAGGCCGCGAACAAGGTGATGCGCGATCGCATTTCGAAGGTTAGAGCGCGCCTGGCCAGCCTAAAATCGGAACGCACGAAAGCACCAAACCGCCTCACCAAAGCCAACAACCAGCTTTCCGAAGCAAATGAGGATTTTGCAACGGCCGAAGCACAGATTGCCGAGATCAGCAAAAAGCTCAAGGGGATCAACTTGGAAGACGTCGCAGAACGGGAACGGCGACGCGACGAACTCTGTGACGAATTACGGAAAATTGATCAGGATACCGGTAGATTGCGTGCAAACATCAGCAACGCTGAACGTGACAAACGCCAAATAAATGACCGGATCACGGATCTGGCCAAGCAAGACATGCAGACAGCGATTTTCGGCCGTCGACGCGCCCTTTGCGAAACCATCAAGGGTCAACTCGAACTGCAGTTGGCAAGCGAGGAAGATCTAGCCCGCAAAGTCCTGCGCGCTAGCATTCGCCGTGTTCTCGATAGAACAACCCGCAAGGTCTTGAATCTGAGAATGACTGATGATTATGACATAAGCTTGGTCAATGAGGATGGAACAGCCCTCCCAAAGTCAAGTGGTGAGAATCAACTTCTCGGTCTCGCCTTCACGGCTGCACTCGTCGAGTTCGCGAAAGTGCGCGAAAATGCCAGAGACTATCGGCTTCTCTCTGGCACGATCGCCCCACTCGTTCTCGATTCCCCATTTGGCAAGCTAGACGAGGCCTACCGCGCAACTACAGCGGAGTTCATTCCAAAAATGGCGCGACAGGTTATTCTTTTGGTCTCAAAATCACAAGGTTCGAAGGATGTCCTTGAGACCTTGAAAAATCACTTGGGTGCAGAGTACGCACTCGTCCGACATAACAAGGAGCCCCGTGCCAACCGTCCTCGGGAAGTCCGCACTTTCCATGGCAAGGAGTTGCTTACAGCCGTCTTCGATGCGGAATTCGATGGAACGGAAATTGTGGAGATTACAGGTCCATCATGAACGGTCGAGCTCCGAACATAAACAGAAGCCGCATTCATGAAGACATGGTGCAACGTCTTGCTGTTCAGAAGCTTCCCGGCACGGACCGAACCCTCTTTCCGACCATTCGGGAACTGCTGTGTTTTGCAGCCTTGCTGGGTTATTCCGAGAAACGGCGAGTTCCACTAGAAAGGGAAAAAGGTGTCGAAGACATTTCATACCAACAATTCGAGCGCGGTGATGCCGACGACTTGATATACCTGATCGCTCTTGCCGATACCAAAGATCCGGAGATCCTCAAGGACGGGGAAGAGAACCGCTGTGCGAAGATCTTCGAAGAATATGCCAACGGCGGTCTCATGATTATTCGCGATTCGATGTTGCGGGATGGCGGTGAGCATCCAAATCGTGACATTCTGGAACTGCTTAAGGAACAGGGTTATCTGGACGCCACCGATGAGGAAACCGATTTGACGGATATTTTCTTCTGAATGCTGCGGACTCATACCTACAAAGGCGTGTATAAGTCTGACCAAGATCATATTCTGGAGGATTTCTACTTCCCCACCCTGTCGGTTGCGAACCGCTACGACCGTGCTGTTGGCTTCTTTTCCGCTTCGACGATCAGCTATGCAGCCCAGGCACTATCCGCCTTTGTTAAGAATGACGGACAAATCAGGCTCATACTCGGTGCCTTTTCGGACCACGCAGATCTCGAAGCTGTGAAGCAAGGTTACATGGAAAGGGAGATTTCAGAGACGATCGGCGTCGAGTTTTTGTCAATGATCTCGAATGTCAGAGACGAGTTATTTCAGAACCGCTTTGATACATTGTGTTGGCTCGTGGCGCATGGACGTTTGGACATCAAGGTCGCATTGCGCGAACGTGGCATGTATCACGACAAGATCGGAATCATCACTGATGAGGCTGGGGATAAGGTAGTCTTCGCAGGATCTGCGAATGAGAGCACCCATGCATTGCTACCGTCACACAACTATGAGTCGATCAATGTTTTCAGGACGTGGATTCCTGAGCATTCGGAGTTCTACGGTCCGCATATTGATAGCTTCGAACGACTCTGGCAAAACGAGAGCCCGTTGACGGCCGTTATAGACATCCCGTCGTCTGTAAAAGACAAGCTGATTTTGACAGCGCGGTCCATCGACTACATGCCAGACCCCGAAATAGAGGCTCAGATCGCCGCACGCATCATCCGTTACCCTTATGTCGCGGCTGGCACCGGCGAGAGGTCTGGCAAGCCATGCGAACCAGCTACAATCAACGGTCGGCCATTCAAGATGCGGGATCATCAGATCGCCGCACTCGAATCGTGGAAGGCTAAGGGCGATTTTCAGGGCATGTTCGATCTCGCAACTGGTTCTGGCAAGACCATAACTGCGATCCACGCTATCGTGAAACTCTCCGAGAAGATCAAAGGCCTCACATGTGTGATTGCGGTACCTTATCAGAACCTCGCCGACCAATGGGTTGAAACTCTTTCAACTTTCAACATCTATCCGGTTAAGTGCTATGTCTCTCGTGCGGAGTGGAAGGACAAGCTTCGCAACATTGTCCACGAGTTGGCCATGGGAAGCCGAAATTTCGCAGCCATCGTTGTCGTCAACCGAACGCTCAAGAGCCAGGAATTCCAGGAGTGCCTTTCAAGGATCAACGGTGGTCGGATGTTATGGATAGGCGACGAATGCCACCACCATAGCTCGATAGCGTTTAAGGGCTTCCTTCCATCGCATGCGCGTTTCAGAATCGGCCTTTCGGCGACCCCAGAGCATTATTTTGACGAAGAGCGAAACGAACGGCTAAACGACTTCTATGGAAAGATTGTCTCCAGCTATTCGCTGAAGCAAGCAGTCAATGAAAGGGTCCTGGTCCCCTATGTCTACTACCCACATCTCGTTGAGTTCAGGATCGAGGAAGCCGAAGAATTCTCCGATCTATCAGAGCAGATCGGACGGATCATGGCTCTCCGCCGTGGCAAGTCGAAGGAGATGACCCCGCAACTAACCGCTCTCCTTATGCGGCGTGCGCGCCTCGTTGGCTCAGCCGCCAACAAAATACCCACCCTACAGGATCTGCTGACCGGGAAAAGACCGTCTCGGCATTCGCTTTTCTATTGCGGTGACGGGACCGTTGAAACAGATGATGAAGTCAGCTCAAACGATAGCATCGACCATGGAAAGCGGCAGATCGAAGCTGTCAGCAAAATGTTGCATGAGATGTCGTGGAACGTGTCGCGTTTCACCTCACGCGAATCCCGCAAGGATCGGGAAAACATCCTCGAAAGCTTCCGACTTGGAATCATTGATGCAATGGTAGCAATCCGATGCCTTGATGAGGGTATTGACGTCCCAGCATGTGATACGGCCTATATCCTCGCAAGTTCCCGTGATCCGAGGCAGTTTGTTCAGCGACGTGGACGACTCCTGAGACGCTCACCCGGCAAGGAAAGGGCTATCATTAACGACTTTATCGTTGTTCTTCCGGATGGCTTTAGCGCAGGCTCCAACTACGCAAGGCGCCTTATCAAGTCCGAGCTTAGCCGCGTGGCTGAATTCTCATCCTTGTCGGAAAACCGATCAGAAGCCTACGCCAAGCTGGCACCGTTACTGCGGACCTTTGATTTAGAACATATGGTTTGATGAGCGAAAGCCGAACAACCTGGAACCAAGGAAACGGGGAGGCAGAGATTGCAGAAAGTCAGTGATCTATTCCAAGCAAGCGCGTATAATCCGTGTCAGGTTGCGAATTTGGAAAACGGTAATGCCGGGTTCCGAATTCCCGAATATCAAAGAACGTATGACTGGTCATCAGACAATATCCGTCGCCTAATGACAGAGGTACTGTCGGGGTTTGAGCGTTTGTCGCGCACAACTGACGCTAGCGCTTTCACATTTCTCGGCACTCTTATTCTCGTAAGGGACCAGGCGCAAGAACCGAAGTTCAAGGGACGGTCGTTTTCGGTAGTGGACGGTCAGCAACGGTTGACGACCTTGACACTCATTTCATGTGCATTGATCGAACAACTCAGAATGTTGCGGCAGAGCCTACCAAAGCTTCGTTCCGAAGTTGAGGAATGGCTGGACATCGAGGCGGACCAACTCGAATCTAGCTTAGCCGACTGTGTTTTCGGCGTTCAAAAAGTGAAGGGCAACGAATACCACCCATTTCCCCGGATTGTCCGCAGCAACGATACCCGAAGTGATAGCGCTCGGGATGAGACAATGCGCTCGGGGATTTCCATGTTTCTGACCGCATTCAGCAATTTCATTGGAAGTGAGGACACAGAATTCCTGATGCCGGACCTCGGCATGACTCGGGAAGCCAAAAAGATCATCGCAAACTACGAAGACATCAAGAGGTATTGCCGATCATTGAATGACCCAACTTGGTACGAAGAGACAGACTGTCAGTTCCTGGACGCCAGTCGGTTCCAACACGGAGGTTGCAAGCAACTTTGGGAGAAAACTAGAGACGTCCTTGGAAATGACGGGTCATCGGCGATCAGCTCGATAGAGAAACAAACTGAAGCGCATGCATATTTCAGAACGTTGATGCTCGGGGCATATTTCTGCAACTGTATCGCTGTCACGACCGTCGTAACATCCGATGAAACAGCCGCCTTCGACATCTTTGATACACTCAACACAACAGGGGAGCCATTGACCGCACTTGAAACCCTGAAGCCCAAGGTCATCCGTGCGGAAAACGACTCCAAGGACGGCATGTACGTCGGATCGGAGTGCGAGATCGCTTTCGATGAAATCGACAAGATCATGGCGGAGGACTATCCAGAAACCAAACAGAAACAGGACGAGACCAAGGATGTGATCATTACCTTTGCGCTCTATTTGGAAGGCAAAAAGATTGCGCGGGAACTCAGTGTCCAAAGACGTGAGCTTCACCGGTACTTCGAAAGATCAAACGAGCACAAAGAAGGACCGACAAAGTTCATGAAAGCCCTTTCCGACATCGTCCGTTACCGTAGTGACTACTGGGTGGCGGCCAACAGTGGACGCATTAGTGGTTTCCATGCTGATCCGGCACAGGCGGATCAAATCAAACTGCTGTCCGCCTTCATTGGCGCAATGAGAACAAGCATGACGCTGCCAATTTTGTCCCGCTACTGGATAGGCGGAAAGGAACAGGGTGACTTCACAACCTATGTTGAGGCACTAAAGGCGGTTTCGGCTTTCCTCGCTCTGAGAAGATCAGCGACGGGCGGCACCGATGGTATCGATACGTGT
The DNA here is from genome assembly GCA_965203605.1 of Paracoccaceae bacterium. Lineage (GTDB taxonomy): Bacteria > Pseudomonadota > Alphaproteobacteria > Rhodobacterales > Rhodobacteraceae > JAPOUP01. The sequence goes on from OZ241902.1 coordinate 4,019,293, forward strand.
TTTCGAGACATAATGGAAACTGGGACTTCTAGTAGGAAATTTGGCCTATGTGCGGGACCTACGCACCAAAACAGGATACTGGAAATTGACGAGTTAAAGAAGGCGCTGCGCAGCAAGCTGGAGTCGACGAGCGTTAGGTTTGCTTCAAAGGACGATTGGATAAATCACGTCGTAGATGTTCCGATTTACTCGCGTGCACGACCGCTCGCGCGCTTCCTACTTTTTAGCGCAACACATCACACCGCCCTTGATTCCGGATCACCTGGGCAGTTGACAAGGGACGCGGTTGTCCGAAGCGATGACAGGATATACTTGTCGTACGAAAGATGGGCGAGCAGACATTATAGGACTGTCGAGCATGTCGCACCAAATTCGGACAAACCCGCGGGCTGGGATCCTGAGATCTATGCAACCGCCCGCCCCAAGAACACGCTCGGTAATCTTGTCTTGCTGCCAGCTGAAGAGAACTCCTCAATCGGTAATGCAACTTGGTCAAAAAAGAAGATCTTCTATTCCGCTTTGACCGACCGTAACATCGAGAGTCGGCGGGTTGCGCTCGAAAGTGCCAAACGACAAGGCATGCAGTTCAATAGGTCGACAGAGGATTTGATCTTGGGCGGTGAGCGTTTTTCAATGCTAGACGGAATAAATGATGTTGGGGACTGGAATGCGAAATTTATTCAGGAACGATCACGCCGATTGGCTGCACTTGCATGGGACAAGTTGAGACCTTGGCTTGACTGAAACCCATAGGAGTGCATTCTGTTGCAATCGCATTCACTTATGGCAGGCGAGGCATACCTTCGCCTGTCCGTAGAGTGCATCAATGTCGGGGTTGTCGTCTTCGCTGCGTAGTGGATTTTGTTGCAGCTTCGCCTTTGCCCGTTTAACCCGCATCCGATAGTCTTCCTCAATCTGCTTAATTCGGTCAGGCTGCGTCAGTTCTTCCAGGGATTCCCCTTGCGTCCAGGTAAAGGGAGACCCGCTGGCAACCGCATCCTTCTCATACGACTTTGCCTCTTCAAACGCTTCTGGATGCCGCTCATTGAGACGCACCCATTCGATCTTTTGCTGGAAGAAACAAAATGTGCATCCACTCCGCGAGCGCCAATCATAGTAGCGGGGCAGACCTAATCCAGAAGCTTCCAGGATGTCTATAACTCCGGGCTTGTCTATACCGGCGTCCTTGAAGGGCAGGACGATATTGAGCCGGTCATGCTTGGAACTGTAGCCCTCACGGTAGTTCTCATCCGATCGGATGGCAACATAGCTAAAGACGGTATAGCCCGCTTCCATGAACGGGCGAATCCAGTGTTCGAAAGGTCGCAACTTAAGTTGGCGCGTGCACCATCTTGACTGCGGCGATGGCAGGAAATTGTTGTATTGTCCAAGCCAGAAATCAAAGTCTCGGTCGGGATTGAGTGGCAGGATGGTCTTGCCCAGAAATCCTTCAAGACGCCCCAAAAACTCGTACACCTCCGGAAGTTCCTTGCCCGTGTCGGTAAAGAAATATTCGATATCAAGTTGCGGATGATGTTGACGCATATAGACAGCAAGCGCGGCGCTATCTCTGCCCCCAGAGAGCCCCAATACATGCTTTTCCTTTAGATCAACCATGATTCTGCTCTCTCGGTCTCTTGAGTGATCGTCTCTTCCGGCTCCAGAATGTAGCGTGAGCTAAGCTCAGCAAGCGCCGCAAGAATGAGTCTGTGATCATGTGTAACACCACCATCCAATACGCGTTCTAAACGACCGATAATGTCTTCAATGTCGTTGACCTCTGTGTCTCTCACCTCAAATTCTGTAAACGCTGGAGAAGGGCGGTCATTTACTCCTACAACAACGGCTATCGCATGCCGCTTATTGACCCGGCCCTTCACACGGGCAAAATTCTCTGCACGGACAAACTTCAGCGAAAGGTCCGTCAATTCTACGGACGCACGGTCGAGATCCGGATCGGTCCAAGCCCGTGGAGGCTTGTTCGCCGCAAGACTTGCGATGCCTTCGATGTCATCCTCACCACCATGGAAGACGGCAAGACGACCAATGAAGGCGTTAAGCCGGAAATCACCTCCGATTTCTCTTATGTTCTCTGAACGGGTCCGCAATTCGGCCAACGCCTGCGGTGAAGTGTTTGGGACCTGCAGTTCCGCGAGCATAAGGTCGTTCAGGCGCCGCAGCATGGAAGGGTATGAATTGACAAGCTCCTCAAGCCCATCCCTAACGTTCTCGACGATAGCATTCAGGGCTTCATTGCTATCGAATGCGCCGGGGCCACTGAAGGCGGCTGGAAGGTCGTCGAAGAGGAACCTGTTCGGATCATTTGCATGCTTGAAAAGATCACGAACACTGATTGCATTGGCCGAAAGTTGCGCGGTTCTCTTGATCCAAGAATGAAGTTGGTCGTATATTGCAATGAGTCCCCGTGCCACTTCAATCGGCGTGGGATGGATAAGCCTGTTATCTGCATCAAGATCGCGAACCACTTCGGTCATGCTCAACAGAAGTCGACGAGACTGCGTGGTGAGATCCATCCAACGTAGCTGGATTTCATTGGGATTCTTCGCCAGAACTTCAACATCAATGTCCTTAAACCTAGCCTGGAAAACCCCTCCACGGTAGAGCGCAACTTTGTCCCGGAACGAGAGAATGAACGCAACCATCAGGACAGGCATGATCCCGTCCTTTAGGCCGTAGGGCGGCGCAGTCCACAAGCGGTAGATTTCACCAATGCTCACTGTGCGCTCTCTCGCACCTTTCAGGAGTGCTTCAGTAGCTCGCCAGAGAGGCCGAAGACCCTGTTTATCCCATTTTGGAGCAGGGACACGGAAAAGCCACCGTCCTTCACTTTTGGCATATAGTCCAGTTTTTTCCAACAAAGAGGCAAAGAGACCGCCTTCCGCAGGAAAACCTGCGATGCCGAGACGCGGTTCACCCTCGTTAGTGACCATAGCACGCAAGAGCGTGTTTTGCGCTGCAATCGCGTTGCTCGAAGGCTTCATGCGGTTCAGCAGTTCATTGTAAATGCGAGGTGATCGGGAAAAACGCCTAGCCGCAAGGTCTGACGCTACACTATTAAGTTCGGCATGCTGCCATTGTTGAGGTCTCCGGTTTCTTTGATACCACGTCGCATTGTCGAACGCTCTGCGGATTTCAGCTTCGAGCTGCCCTTGCAATGCGGCCTGACGCGCCTGCACTTCGCGATGTGCGACGGGATCGCCAGCGAGATCCATATGCTCTTCCTGTACTTCAACAAGTGCGATCAACTCGCGTGTCAGGTTCATGATGGCCCAGGCCCCGCAGGACAGTCCGACTACGACATCCCAATCCTGGGATTCGCGGGCAGCGTCGCGACAGATCTTCTTTGCCAGACTGGTTGTCTCCCCTTCCGTAGGGATAGCGAGGAGAAACGCCCCCATCGTTCCGGCGCGTGGCTTGTATAGACGCGCACGCTCTACCAGCCCGCTCAGCGGTGCGATTTCAACATCGAACCAGCGTAGCGCACCCGTCTCGTGATAGTGACGCTTCGCAAGTATCGGCTGCAGGTCGGCTAGATCGCGGAGCGTCGACAAATTGACTTCACGGACATGCTGCAAGACGTCCTGAATGGCGCGGTCGATGTCGAAATCGCTACCAGCATAGATCGCATAAGAATTGGTGAACTTGCGGAAAACCACAAGCGACCATTTCTTCAGGTCTTCGAGTGCAGCCTTGATTTCTTTTTTCGTCGCTAGCTCCGTGCAAGCGCTCAGGACATCTTGGGTCGGCAATAGGCCGGAACGCTCTTTGAACAGGTCGATAAGTGCAACCGACTTCAAGAGTCCTGTATGGAGTGCATCGCCGCCGAGTGCTTCACAACGGTCGATCGCCTCAGTCGCCGTTGCCCAGCGGTGTCCGTCGGGAGATGACAGAATCGAAGGTTCTAGGTTGACGCGCAGATAGTCCCAGAGACGGGCAGGCTTAAACAGAACTTCGTCTTGCGCATGCCGGATAAAGTCCTGGAATCCATATGGTTCTGCTGAATTCAGGAAGCCAAAAATACTGCGTTGGTTTTGACCGAACCGCCGACGTGAGATTGGCCCCAACATACATGCTACCACTGGATGAAGCGGCCAGCACCTTTCTAGAATTTCAGGAAAGTGCTGCGACACTGCCGGTCTTTGGCGCTGAATTTCAGCTGAAACCAAGTTAGCGAGCCTTCCTGGCGAAGCGGGACTGCGTCCATTCTCAATCGCCCGCGAGATCAATTCGACCTGTTCTTCGCCAGCTGTATTCACTGCTAAATCGATGAAACGCCCTTGGATCTTCGACCACTCGTCACGCATCTCTCTGGACAACCGGTTCGCATATTCTTCGAAGGATTGATGTAGAATTCCGATTACAACAAACCGTCTGTCGCTTTGCGATGCAATTTCAGCAAGCAGCTGGAACAGGTAGACATCTGCACCTTCTTGAACCGCTGCTTCAAGGAATTTACCCATTTCGTCGATAAACAGGATTAATCCACCTTCTCGACTAGGATATCTGTTGGCGAGATCTGATAGGACGGACACGACTTCGCAATCGGACCAACCTTTCTTTGGTTGCTCATTGACCAGACCACGCGTCTCCAACGCTTCGCCAATCACCGGAGCCGCAAAATCACGACGTCCGACGACCGGAAGCGTAATCCAGCCGTTGGATCGGGGCGGCATGGCATCAAGGACAACGCGTGCGGTTTGCTCGCCAATGGAAATTTTCGCCTTGGCGATCAACGTCTTGTCACCACTTAGCAACGCGCTCAGGGCCACGACGAGGCTCGACTTTCCGCATCCATAGGGGCCGGTCCAAGTAAAGGCACCATGCCCGGTTTCGGCTAAGTGATGTCCGACATTCGCAAGGACGTCTGCCGAGGATTGCGGGCAGATAAACCCCTCAAGTGCTAGAGAACTGTTGTGATCCGTGTCGATACGGACTGCACGCTGAAATCTCCTTGCAATATGAACGGTGTCGGCAAGGACCATTATGCGGTCTCCCGTATCCTGTTAGGCGAGTAGTCCAGAATAGCGAATTTGAGAGCGGAGGCTATATCCAACTCTTCGACTCTCAACACTTGTTTCAAGCCAGCAGTTTCGGATGAACGAAATGCACCGTGCGTCAGGACCTCCAGGTGAAGTAATCGGTCTGCCACATCATTCTCGTCAAGGAGAAACACACGACCCGGCGCTCCCGGTTCGTGCGCAATTGCCTCAACGGACAATGTCTGTGCCGGAGTGTAGCTCTTCCAAAAACCGATCAGCGCGTATAGAAACACACCATGACCTAGAGTGGATTTCGGACCACGAACGAAACGGAAGCCGTCGCGCCTGCCCGTCGCCTTGATGAGACCAAGCTCGGCAAGCGGCGATTCCAGCGCCTCCTCGGGCGACGCCTTACCAGACGGTAGCCGTGGGACATAAGTGCGCAGAAAACACTCAACATCGCGGCGGATTGTTGTGTCCGAAACACGCGACCAAGCGCGGTCGTTCTTGACCTTTATTAGGGCCTTGACCAAATTCTCGCGCTCAAATGTCGCTCCAGGGAAATTGTTAAAGCTCCAATACCACGTTGTTTTCTCCGGTCGTCCTGCAAGATTCCAATGCATGAGCCAAAGGCTTGCCGGATGTTCCATATATCGGTCACAGCCGTCCTTCCCGAACAGGCGCTCACCGAGCGGCGTAACTGCGAGGGCATGCGGGGTGTCTCCCTCCCTAATGACACCACAGCTCATCGCCCAATGCCGCAAGGAAGACACCATGTTCTTTCCGACTCCGAAGTAGGCAATCGCTTCGTCACTCGTAAAGACGACCTTGTTATCGGAATCGTCTCTAAATTCATCAACGGCGTCGTACGCTTTCTTAAGCCATCCATAGCGCAACGGAAACGTCTCATGTCCCGAGAATTGCGGCTTGTAGTTTTCAGAATAAATTGGGCCGCGTGGCATCACTTACCTTTCTGGATGACTAATCCAGCTAGACCTTAACCTGCAAGCCGTGCTAGGGTCAACCTAATCTCTGGAGACTTTCTCCAGTATGATACGAATTCGAATGGCTACGAACCGCACGATGCGATGCAGGGCACAGCGCAAATAGTTGGTACGTATATGAAATTTGGACACACGATATATCTCGACCATCAGGCGACCACACCACTCGATTCACGAGTATTCGAATTTATGCGTCCATATTTGACGGAAGAATTTGGCAACCCTCACTCCACAGAACACATAATCGGATGGCGTGCAATGCAGGCTATCGATGGCGCTACGTCGGCGATTGCGGCATTGTTGGAAGTCGACCCTGACGAAGTCATATTCACTTCCGGTGCCACAGAAGCGAACAATTTAGCCCTTATTGGGATCGCCAAATGTGCCGCTCACGGAGACAGAAGGCGTATCCTTCTTGGTGCTACCGAGCATAAGTGTGTCCTAGAGATAGGACGAGTGCTGCACGATGAATTGGATTTCACCGTGGCGCAGATCCCGGTCGACGCTGTGGGGTTGATCGATATGGGCGCACTGGAACAGGCATTGGATGACGATGTCCTCCTTGTGTCTGTGATGCCGGTGAACAATGAAATTGGAACTATACAGGACATCGCTACGATCTCCCGAATGATCATGAGTCATGGCGGGCTGCTACACTGCGATGCCGCGCAAGCTCCATGCGCACTCGATTTGGCTGCTATTTCGCAATATGTAGACTTAATGAGCCTTTCTAGTCACAAAATGTATGGACCAATGGGTGTAGGTGCGCTCTATGTCCGGCGTTGCCTTCAAGAGCGAATCACTCCCGTAATTCATGGCGGTGGGCAACAAGGAGGGATACGTTCAGGTACCCTTCCCACGTTTCTCTGCGTCGGGCTCGGTGCCGCGGCGGAACTGGTGGGAGGCAGCGATGCCGCAGACGAACGGGGAGACCTGGCCCGACGTCGTGATTTGTTCGCTGATCTATTGGAGGATCTCCCCTGCCGGACCTGGCTCAACGGTCCAACGGACACAACACTACGCCATCCCGGTTGCCTCAATATCGGATTTTCTGGGATACCTGCGGCTGACCTGCTTAGTCGGATACAGCCCAAGCTCGCAGCTTCCACCGGTTCGGCATGCACAAGCGGAATTCACGAGCCATCCCACGTCCTACGAGCCATCGGCCTCGACTCGTTGGATGCAGCATCGTCCGTGAGATTCAGTCTCGGTCGGCATACTTCTGATGAAGAAGTCTTTGAGGCTGGACGGATCATTCGAAGCGCTCTTGACGAAATCACCAAGGATGGTCCCTCCCTATAGGAGCCAAAGGCTGGCCACTTTCTTGAATTTCTTTTGCGATTTTGCCTCCGCTACGCTGACCAGTCTCCAAACTACCGAGCCGGATTGGGTCACCATGTTCCGCCGCGTAAGAGGGGCGGTTCCAGAATGCCGCGACGAACCTGGCGCGATGATCGTCATGAAATGGCGCTCTTCGATGAACTGTCTTTTTTGGTTGAACCTATCCTTCTTGTACGCACATTTTTGAGTGCGCAACCCTGCACCATCACATGAGGTCATGCAAAGACCAGCATCAGAAGTAATTTATTTCTCGGATCACCTCGAACAAGGAGACCCAACAATGATCTCAGCCGAACAGTTGCTTCCATCTGAAAACGACGACTTCGCGGAAGAACTTCGTAAGGCAGCCAAGCCAGACTTGACCGCAGATGAATTCCGCGAGCAGGCCATTTCATTCATAATGGAAGGCGAAAACAGCAATGACGAGGAGAGGAGAAAGAGAATTCGGCAGGATCTTCTCAAGCGGTTCGGTTGACCTATACGAACTGTCGCAAGGAAGCGAAAATCACTCCATACTACCAAGCCGTTGCCGATTCAAACCGTTATAGGCACTCACTAGTGTCCCAACGTTAATCAAATAGATTCAATTGGTTATCGGCACCGGGAGGATTGTTTCTATTCGGCGTCCTGGTAAGTATTTGATTTAGAGGCGTTCTCTCGAACATGGTGAGGCTCAAGATCTGTAACATTGTGTGGAGGCTGATGTCCAACCGGCTTCTCGAGCGGATGATTGCGACCAGCAGGTAGACAGAGACGGCGATCCAGATCTGGCTCTTCACGGCGTTCTCTGAGGTGCCGAAAAAGGACTTGATCCTGAGATGCTGCTTGATCCACTTGAAGAAAAGCTCCACCTGCCAGCGCGCCCGGTACAGGTCGGCGATGGTGTGTGGCGGAAGAATGAAGTTGTTGGTCAGAAACACAAGGGTCCGTTCCCGTTCCCGGTCGACATACTTGATGCGCCGCAGCTTGTCGGGGTATTCCTTCGCCGTCCCAACACCGTCGGTCCGGACAATCTGGTCGCAGATGACGCCGGAGGACCGGTCGACCCTGTTCGAGTACAGGCGGCGGAGCCTTGTGTTGGTCTTGGACCGCAGGACGAAATGGGCGCCGTTGAGGTGAAGTCGGTGCAGGCGGCTGAAGTCGAGATATGCCCGGTCCATGACATGGAAAGCCCCGGGCTCCGGAGCGATGATGTCCAGAATGTTGACGTCATGGACCTTGCCGTCGGTGATATGGATGGATGCGGGGATGTTGCCCCTGAGGTCAAGCAGCGTATGCAGCCTGACGGCACCTTTGGTCCTGCGGAAACGGGCCCGGGGGAAAAGGGACAGGCACAGGTCGATGGTCGACGAATCCAGCGCGTAGACGGTGCTCTCAAGGTCGGGACCGTGACTGTCGTCGGAAAGGTGCCGGGCCTTGTGGATCAGGTGCTGGGCGAAGTCGGCATGGATCCTCCAATCCCGGGTGGAATTGGCGTTGGCAAGGGTGTTCCTCGCCACACCGCCCCGGATACCCATGTGATAGAGCTTGGACGACTGGGCCCGCAGGCAGACCTCGACATCCCTCAGGGAAGACCGATAGGTCAGCTGCGCAAACGCCATGCAGCGGTATTGATCACTGCAGCTGAAGGACTTGATCCTGTGATTTCCGCCGTAACGCTCGACGCAGCGGCGAAACCTATGCCATGGAAGATGATCCATGACCTGGCCGAAAACGAGCTTGCCAGAATACACTTCCGGGCCTCCCTTTTGCTGGATTCATGGCCCAGCCCTGCGGGACACCCGGTTGGAGTTCAAGTCGGTGACACCTCAAATCATCAAAAAACAAACTAATATCAATATATTACACATACATTATGCTTCAACGTTGGGACACTAGTGATAGGCACTACGATTTTCTGCTCTCGATGATCCAAGCTGCGCAGGACATACAGCGTCCGTTTGTTTCGCAGTCCATGATCAAGGCCATCAACTTTCACGCCATCGTCGGACTGCATCATTTTGCCGACGCATATCGTCCATGTGCTGTGAAAGTGCGAACCCCAGAAGGACACATCGTGTTCGAACCACCGGAGTGGTTTCGTGTGCAGCCGATGATGGATGATCTCACCAACACGGTCAATTGGCACTGACAGGCTGCGGATCCGTTTGGCCTGGCAGCTTTCGTTTTGTGGAAGATCAATCACATCCACCCGTTCATCAATGGGAATGGACGAACCGCCCGAGCGGTCTGCTACTTCACTCTGTGCGTGAAGTCCGGCGGGCTTTTGCCGGGCAAGAGAATCCTTCCGGAACTCTTGCGGCAGGACGAGTTCCAGGAGCCATACCAATTGGCATTGCGAGAGGCGGATAGCGGGAGTCTGAAACAATTGATCGAACTCATCAGACAATTGCTAGCTACCCAGCTTCAGAGCAGCTAATTGCCGTTCACGATACCATCGGTATTGACGTTGGAGCCTAACTGCAAAATTATTGCGCTTCCAGCGGTGGATAGCGCTGCTGGAACTTCCGGTTTCGGACAGTGATTCCCATCAGTTGGTCAACGGTCGGGGTTAGCGCACCAAAAAAGTAGGTGGCACGCGACTCTGGCATGTACCCGTACGTGCCAACCTCTGCAGGAATCACTCAAGGTGGGGTTCGCCCGCCCGACGGATCCGGTTCGCCAACGCCCGAGAGCCGGGACTGCCGCATCCCTACCATTTCCTCTGCCTTGGCTACGCCCCTGTTGAACCTCGAAATGGAACGGGAGTCGCTCTGAACTCCAGGGCGTCCTTCGCTTGCGTCGCCGGGGCAATGGACGCCGTGCAGATTTCCCGATCAGCCTAGCCTGTCGAGTAACGAAGCTCGGTCAAGCGTAAAGTCGGAGTGAATCCAGGCGGCCTCCAATGAACGAAGCCTGCGGCCAAGTTCCCGACCGGAGCAGGATCCCGATAGATCGTGGGCGGACACTGGAAATTTCGCTCCGTCACCCCTGTCAAGCCTTGCCTCCAGATCAAGCGGAAGTGACAGGCCAAGCAGCGCGGAGCGTACGAGTACCACGTCGACAGCCATGTCGCGCCCAAACCGATAGGCAAGCACGGCAGGGTCGGTCTCCGACGACGCCAGGCTGTGAACCAGATCAAGGCATTTCGATACGGATCTTGAAAGACGCAGGTTCTGTGCCAGACATTCACCACCAAGTACCGCAAGCCGCCGAACCGGAGCCGAAACCACATCCATCTTCTCTTCAAGCTCGATCAGCGCTGGCAACGCCTCCGACGACGCCCCTGGCAGGATCCGATCCAGACACCCTATGTTTGCCATGCCAACAATTGATGAAGCCGGATCCCGCGCCTCCAGAAGTTTGAACACCTCCTTGCCCACACGTTCCTTGGCAAGAATGTCCAGCCCATCCAGATTCGCGGCGCAGGCGGCAAGTCCCTCATCGTCGAGTCCCTTCACCTGATTTCCATACCAGGCATGAAATCTGAAGAAGCGGAGAATGCGGAGGTAGTCCTCCTTGATTCGCAGATCTGCGTTTTCGATGAAACGGACATGCCGGGCGCAGAGATCAGCAAGGCCACCGAGAGGGTCGATCACCGTCCCGTCCCGCTCGGCATAGAGCGCGTTCATGGTGAAGTCCCGGCGACGGGCATCATCCGCGACTTCAGACGAGTAGGCGATCACCGCACGCCTTCCAAAGGTTTCGACATCCTTACGGAATGTCGTGACTTCGTGGGGAATTCCCTTCGAGATTACGGTGACGGTTCCATAGGCAATGCCGGTCGGAACAGGCTTCAGCCCCGCCTGCTCAGCGAGCCTGACGACCTGCGTCGGCAAAGCGTCGGTGGCAATGTCGAAATCACTGATTGGCTCGTCAAGCAATGCATTTCGAACACAGCCACCGACCAGGAGCGCACGGTGACCCTCACCTGACAGGACATCAAGAACAGCCCTCGTTCCCGATTGGAGCGAACTGTCCAGGTTCAGCCGTATCACATCGACAGCCTTTCAGCCAGAGCGTACAGAATTCGGGCGGTCGCGCCCCAGACGTAATAGGGACCGTATGGCACGGTATAGTAGTGCCGACGCTGGCCGCGCCAGCGCCGGGACTGTACCGAATAGTTTTCCGGATCGGTGAAATGGGAGAATGGAACCGAGAACACTTCCTCTACCTCACCCCGCTCAGGCGCTGGCTGGAAGTCGCCGACAATCCGTCCCAGAACCGGTGTGATCTCGAACGATGTGACTGTCACGTGAGGAGACATCAAACCGATTATCTCAACATGTTCGGGTTCCAGACCTATTTCCTCATGGGCCTCGCGAAGCGCTGCTCCAACAGCACCGGAATCGCCCTCTTCGATCTTTCCGCCAGGAAAGGCCACCTGACCAGGGTGGTGCGCCAACGCCGAAGATCTCTTCGTGAGCACCACCTTCAGGCCACGTCCGGTCGACTGGATCGGAACGAGCACAGCTGCGGACCGGAGTTTTGCACGCTCTAACGGAGCGGACCCAGGATTGAGGTCGAAATCTGACGTCCTGCGATCGGAGGCGGCGAGAGCCGACCTCATCATTTCAAAGGTCTCAACCTCCACGACCTTCATGGGGGCATTTCCGACTTCGCCTCAAAGCCCAGCGTATCGGGATCAAATTCGTAATGAGCTCCGCAGAACTGGCATTCAACTGTCACAATTCCCTGATCCGTGGTCATGTGTCCGATGTCGCTGGCCGAGTAGATTGACAGGCTTCCGCGTACGCGGTCAGCTGAGCATGAGCATCCGAACTCGACTGGATGGACCGGAAATGCCCTCGGCACTTCCTGGTGGAACAGACGCACCAGAACGTTTTGTGGATCCATATGGGGACCAATCAGCTCCATATCGTCCACCGTGTCCAGAAGCAGGTTCACCCGTCGCCAGTTCTCGTCATCATCTCCAGCCGGGATATCAGTCGCAGACAGTTCATCGGTTTCGTCTGCAGGTGCGGGAGTTGCGGAGGGCGATGCTTTGGGCAGGTGCTGAAGCATGATGCCACCGGCGCGCCAGCGCTCGCGAGTGCCGGGTGTCCGCGAGCGACCATAGGCCAAAGCGAATCGAGTTGGAAGCTGCTCGGACTGCGCGAAGAAGGTTTCAGCACATGCTGCCAGCGAGCCTCCAGAGATCGGGGTTATCCCCTGGTAGGGTGTGGTGCCATCACCTTGATCAATCAGGATCGCGAAATGTCCTTCGCCAATTTGCGGGAATCCCGGGCCTTCGGCGTCCATGCGACTCCCATCAAAACTGGCATAGGCGCGGAGCCGTGCCGGTTGGCCCTGCTCGGTCGGCGCGTAGTTGTCTGTTGCGATCAACCGGATGGGACCGGTGCCACGAATCTGGAGCGACAGCTTCCAACGCAACTTGATCGTCTGCCCGATCAGTGCGGTCAGAAGTGCCGTTTCAACAATCAGTGATTCGATGATTGCAGGGTAATCGTGCCTGGCCAATACGCAAACCAGTGTTTCGCTAAGTCGAGCCATGCGACCACGGATATCCGAGCGATCAAGTTGAAATGGGAGGACGGCGTTGTCCCATAAATTCCGGGATCCAGTAGTCATGGGGTTCCTTTGGGGGCTTTCAGTCGGCATACCGTGACCTAGGTGGAGTGGCAACGTGGATGAAGTGACGGGCCCATGATGAAGAGGTACGGAGAAGCGGTGAGGCAGGGCATCCGCTATGGATATCGCCCAGGGGTCTACGCCATTCTGGCAAGGGGTAACGATGTGCTCCTGACCCATCAATCCCAACCTGTCCCGGAACTGCAGCTGCCGGGTGGAGGTATCGATCCCGGAGAATCCACCATTGGTGCGCTTCATAGGGAAGTGTTTGAGGAGACGGGTTGGCGGATTGCCTTTCCGCGTCGAATAGGAGCCTACAGGCGATTCACCTACATGCCGGAATACGGCCTCTGGGCGGAGAAAGTCTGCCACATCTATTCCGCCCTCCCCGTCCTGCGAAAGGGATTGCCACCGGAAGACGATCATCTGGCGGTGTGGATGTCCATTCGCGAAGCTGTTAAGGAGCTGGATGGCGGTGGTGACCGCGCGTTCCTGAAGCGTTACTGGCACAGCCGGTGTTCGACGCGCCGGTCTGACAGCAATGGTATAGGCACTTGATGGTTCAGGAAGGGCTGGTACGCTCCATAGGCTATGGGACTGCAATTTCGAATCAGCAACGTAGATTTCCATGCGTGCCACCAAACGTAGTTGGCTGACGGTTTTCCGCTGACGGCAAAAGAGGCTACCGGTTGGATCAGCAGGAAACGCTGTTGAACAGGTCGCTGACGGGGACGGCCCTTGAAACACTGGCGCCGATGCCTCCTTGATGTACTTCGATGCTCTGCGTAGGGATGGTTCCATGCTCAACACACGGTTTATCGACTTATATTGCGAGCGCACCTCGCCAGGAGTTTGGGACGAACCCGTAAACGCAATCAGCAATGCTGCCTTCCTGCTCGCGGCTGTCCTGGTCCTGCCGAAGGCATTGGGGCGGGAAAGACGTGATCCTCTGGAACTTCTGGTAATCGCGACCGGCGGCTCCATCGGAATTGGATCCTTCCTCTTCCACACCTTTGCGACCCCGGCGGCAGAGCTGGCTGATGTAATCCCGATCTGGGGTTTCGTCGCGTTCTATGTGCTTACCGTCATCTGGAGGACATCTGGCCAGAACATTATCCTCACTGCCCGGATCGCTGTGGTCGCCGCGGTCGTGACCAGCATGGCAATGCTGATCTTTGGACAGGGCATAACGACAGACGCGGATCCCGCCCCAATGCGTCTCAACGGATCACTCCAATACCTGCCTGCATTGATCGCCCTCACTGTTTTCGCGGGGATTACCCTTGCCCGTCAGCACCCTGCGCGCTGGCTTGTCGCCGGCGCCACCCTGGCCTTTGTTCTGTCGCTCTTCTTCCGGACCATTGACCTACAGGCCTGCGCGGTGACCGGTGGACTCGGTACGCATTTCCTTTGGCATTTACTGAATGGGCTAATGGTGGGCATGTTGCTTCGGGCATTGGTTGTCCACCTGCCTCCGGCAAGACATAGCGTTGCACCCATGAGGCATCGCTGACATCCAATTCGCGAATCCAAAGGCTGGAAAGACCCGTTGGGCCAGCTCACGGCCCGCAGATTGATGTCTTGAACCCAGCCGGTGACAACCTTGCCTGAAGTGAAGGAGTCCACTAAATCGCACGTCCATATCCCTGAGTCGTTCGGAGGACGATCATGCCCGCGCCCAAGAAAGTCGTACTGGCCTACTCCGGTGGCCTCGACACCTCGATCATCCTGAAATGGCTTCAGTCCGAATACTCCTGCGAAGTGGTTACCTTCACTGCTGACCTGGGCCAGGGCGAAGAACTGGAACCTGCCCGAAAGAAAGCCGAGATGCTCGGAGTGAAGGAGATCCACATCGAGGATCTCCGCGAGGAATTCGCTCGCAGCTTCGTCTTTCCGATGTTCAGGGCAAATGCCGTCTACGAGGGACTCTACCTGTTGGGAACTTCGATCGCCCGGCCGCTGATATCCAAACGTCTGATCGAGATCGCGAAGGAAACAGGAGCGGATGCCGTTGCGCATGGAGCAACCGGCAAGGGCAACGACCAGGTTCGGTTCGAGCTTTCGGCCTACGCGTTGAATCCGGACATCAAGATCATTGCGCCCTGGCGTGAATGGGACCTCACAAGTCGCTCACGCCTCATAGACTTCGCCGAAAAGCATCAGATTCCGATCGCACGGGACAGGCGGGGCGAGGCGCCGTTCTCAGTCGATGCCAATCTCCTGCACACATCTTCGGAAGGAAAGGTATTGGAGGATCCGGCAAAGGAAGCGCCGGACTATGTCTACCAGCGCACGGTAGATCCTGAGAACGCGCCCGATAAGCCGGAATACATCGAAGTCGGATTTGATAATGGAGATGCCGTCAGCGTCAACGGTGATCCAATGTCGCCCGCGCAGCTTCTCACGAAACTCAATGAACTCGGCGGACGCCACGGAATTGGTCGCATCGACCTTGTGGAAGGCCGGTTTGTGGGGATGAAGTCACGCGGCATCTATGAGACTCCCGGCGGAACCATCCTGCTTGAGGCACATCGCGGAATTGAGTCGATAACACTGGACCGCGGCGCGATGCACCTTAAGGACCAGATCATGCCTCAGTATGCAGAGCTGATCTACAATGGACTTTGGTTCTCGCCCGAGCGCGAAATGCTGCAGGCGCTCATTGACCGGAGTCAGGAGCATGTTTCGGGAACAGTGAGGCTGAAACTCTTCAAGGGACTCGCCCGAACGGTCGGACGATGGTCCGAGCACTCGCTATACTCAGAGGAACATGTCACTTTCGAGGATGACGCCGGCACCTACGATCAAAGGGACGCGGCAGGCTTCATCAAGCTAAATGCGTTACGGCTTCGGCTGCTTGCCATACGTAACCAGCGCACCCGCTGACGGCACGTGACCTTGGTATCATGAAGACATCTGGCTGGCATTCATTGGTTTGGCGGCGACTCCTGTTGCTTGGAAATTCATTCGCCGTAGTTCGATCAACACCTGTCGTTGACACATCCCATGGATATCGCCGGGAAAGGACAATTGACCAAATGGCGGCCTGGCATGCCAAGGTCCAGGGCCCTTCGAATCCGTCAACTGTGATTGGTTCCCACCGTCAGCCGGGCTATCCTCGATGCAGAAGAAAACGAAGCCATCGGCTTTTCCGGCCGATTGCCGCTCCTGCAAGGCAGAATTCGACAGTTCTGACCAAGCCGGTTGAAACAATTCCCCGGAATTCGCCCATCTCCAATCAAGGTCTCGCCGATCATCATTCCAGATATCGCGGCGATGAATCAATGTCATCGAACATCAACACCGTCGGAAGGACTTTGGATTCAAGGGATAAACCCCCCGTGATCGTGAACGGCGGACACTTGCGGCAGCGCCTGGCATGGGTGATCACAGCAGCGAAAGAAGGAGCGGGACCATGTCAACCTCTATTCGAACTGTGATCAGGGCTCTAGCAGCTGCCAGTGCGCTCGCTTTCACCATCACTCTGTCTCCAGGCGCAACATCGGCTGAAACAGGGACTGCGGTGTTCGCGGGCGGCTGTTTCTGGTGCGTCGAAGCGGACTTCGAGAAGGTACCGGGGGTAATCGAGGCCGTCTCAGGTTACACGGGCGGAACAGTGGCAGATCCGACCTACAAGCAGGTCGTGAGAGGCGGCACGGGCCATCTTGAGGCCGTACGCATTGACTACGATCCGGACAAGATTAGCTTTGAGCGGCTCCTCCATCTGTTCTTCCGCTCAGTTGACCCAACCGACAACGGAGGCCAGTTCTGCGACCGGGGTCATAGCTACACGACAGCCGTATTCGTGACTGACGATGTTGAGAGAGACGCCGCAGAAGCGGCGAAGTCAGCGGCCGAAGCCGAACTCAGGATGACTGTGGTCACACCGATTCTTGATGCCGGCCCGTTCTATCTGGCGGAGGAATACCATCAGGACTACTACAGACAGAAAGACCTGATACTGTCGCGGTTCGGGCCAATCTCCAAGGAAAAGGCCTATAAGCGCTATCGTCAGGCCTGTGGCCGCGACCAGCGGGTCAAGGATCTTTGGGGTGATGCGGCTCCATTCGCATCGGGTTGAGATCGGGCTGACATGTCCCACCTGACCAAGCAGCCGGGGAGCCGTTGGCAAGGATCAGTTCGGGGGCTTCGTTGACCACAGCCAATCCCGCGCTGTCGCCAATGATGGCGCAATATATGGACCTTAAGTCAAAGCATCCCGATGCCCTTCTGTTCTTCAGGATGGGCGATTTCTACGAGATGTTCTTTGACGATGCCTCGGCAGCGGCGGAGGCCCTGGATATCGCCCTCACCAAGCGCGGAAAGCACCTTGGCAAGGACGTTCCGATGTGCGGCGTGCCTGTCCACGCTGCCGAAGGCTATCTTCAGACCTTGATCCGAAAGGGATTCAGGGTCGCGGTATGTGAGCAGGTCGAAGATCCGACAGACGCGAAGGAACGGCGCACACCGAAATCGCTTCTCAGGCGCGCCGTGGTGCGACTTCTGACACCTGGAACAATTACGGAAGACAGCCTTCTCGAAGCCCGCCGGCACAATTTTCTCGCATCCTACTGTGAGGTGCGCGGGGAGGGCGCTCTGGTCTGGGCCGACATCTCCACGGGTTCGTTCCGAGTGATGGCCTGTTCCAGAACACGGCTCTCACCCCAACTGGCCCGGATCGTTCCCCGGGAGGTGTTGGTATCGGAAACCGCGGAGGCGGAAATTCTGGACATTATCGCCGACCTTGGTGCGTCTGCGACGCCACTGCCTCGCACCAGCTTCGACAGCGCGGCAGCGGACCGGCGGCTGACCAGCCTGTTCAATATAGGTTCGCTTGAGGCGTTCGGCACTTTCTCCCGGCCCGAGACCGGCGCAATGGGTGCGATTGTCGACTATCTGGACCTCACACAGAAAGGTCGGCTTCCCCTGCTTCGTCCGCCTGTCAAGGAACGACTGTCCTCGTTCATGCAGATCGATGTCGCGACGAGGCGGAACCTGGAACTCACCCATGCGCTTGATGGCGGAAAGGAAGGCACGCTTCTTTCCTCGGTGGACCGGACGGTTACCGCCGGTGGCGGTCGCCTTCTGGAGCGACGGTTATCCTGCCCTTCCCTTGACCTTGAAGCGATCCGAAGACGGCTGGACGCAGTGGAGTACTTCACTGTGGAACGCACGCTATCGAACAGCCTGCGCCGTCATCTGCGCCAAATTCCCGATCTTGACCGTGCGCTTTCACGCCTGTCTCTGGACCGGGGTGGCCCAAGGGATCTGGCGGCGGTCCGTAAAGCTCTGGGACACGCGGAGAGAATTTCTGCGGAACTTGAGGAGTGCAGCTTACCCGCGCTGATTTCCGGAGCGGCGGCGGAGCTGACCGGACAGACCGAACTGCGAGGAACTCTCGAAACCGCGATCGAGGCGGAGCCACCGCTTCTGGTCCGCGACGGCGGATTCATCGCATCCGGCTACGACCGCGAGTTGGACGAAGCCCGCAAGCTACGCGACGAGGGTCGTGGCGTGATTGCGGCGATGCAGAGCGACTATGCGGATGAAACTGGCATTTCCTCACTAAAGATCAAGCACAACAATGTGTTAGGATACTTTGTCGAGGTCAAGGCCAATCGTGCTGACGCCATGATGGCGGCACCACTCAGCGACAAGTTCATTCACCGCCAGTCGATATCGAGTGCGGCGAGGTTCTCAACTGTTCAGCTGGCTGAAACCGAGAGCAGAATTCTGAACGCAGGAAATCATGCCCAGGAGATCGAATCCCGTCTGTTCGGCAACCTGAGGGACAGGGTTCTCAGGAACGCAGTGGAACTTGGATCGCTGGCATTCGCTTTGCACGAACTTGATCTTGCGGTCTCATTGGCCGACCTTGCGGTCGAAGGGAACTGGTGTCGGCCCGAATTGGATGACAGTCGACGCTTCCTGGTCAAGGGTGGCCGCCATCCTGTCGTCGAGCGCGCCGTTACGGCACAGGACGGCACCGGCTTCATCGCCAATGACTGCGAACTCTCGGAAGAGACCGAAAGCCCGAGTATCTGGTTGATTACAGGCCCGAACATGGCGGGAAAGTCCACCTTCCTCCGCCAGAACGCGTTGATCGCGATTCTGGCCCAGATGGGCAGCTTCGTTCCAGCCTCGTCGGCCGCGATCGGGTTGGTCAGCCAACTCTTCAGCCGCGTTGGAGCGTCGGACAATCTTGCACAGGGACGGTCGACCTTCATGGTCGAGATGGTCGAAACGGCAGCCATCCTGAACCAGGCGGATGACCGGGCCTTTGTCATACTTGATGAGATCGGGCGCGGGACATCGACCTATGACGGGCTTTCAATCGCTTGGGCAACTCTGGAGCATCTTCATGACGTCAACGGCTGCAGAGCACTGTTCGCGACGCATTACCATGAGATGACCCAACTGGCCAAACGACTGGACGGCGTCGAGAACGCGACGGTCGCCGTCAAGGAATGGGAGGGCGAGGTGATCTTCCTGCACGAGGTTCGGATGGGTGCCGCGGATCGGTCCTATGGAGTTCAGGTCGCACGACTGGCTGGATTACCGCAACCCGTCATCGTTCGCGCGCGCGATATCCTGGCCAAGCTGGAATCAGGTGCAAGGGAAGGAAAGGCCGGTAGCAACACCCTGCTTGACGACCTCCCACTGTTCACCGCCACGCCTTCCGCACCCGCACCACGGGCGTCCGGTCCATCAAGATCGGACAGGCGGATCGCTGAAGTGCTGCCCGATGAACTCACCCCACTTCAGGCACTTCGGTTGGTGTATGAACTGAAGGAGCTGGCGGACCCTGACGGAAGCTGACGTTGGTTGGTAGGACCCGACTTCCATTCCGAAGTTCCAACCACCTTCGCCGGTCGCGCTCTCAGGTAAGTGGCGCAGTGGATCTTGGCGGACGAGCGGGATTCCGGGAATGACATGGAATCAGCGCGTTACAGGCGAGTTACCGAGGAGGGTGACCCCGAGGAACATCTGGAATGAGCCATTTCAGGCCATGCCAGCCTAACCTGGGATAAAGCCAAATACGTGTTTCACGTTTGGCGAAATCTCCCCGCATCAAGGCCATGTCTGCCCGCAGGCGGTACGGCGCACCATCGTATCGGGCTTGCTGGATGTTCATTCATCCCTCCAGCACGGCGCGGTCGAAGTCCGCCTGACTTGGGGCGGTGGCTACGCCTGGCCGCATTGCGGCTCCTGGAGGCCCATGTCTGCGGCCGTTACAACGAAGGCCTTTCCGAAGCCAGCGTTCAGGAACCCTTTTCTGGCTTCGAAGATCACGAACAGAAAATCGGCGAACCCGATGTAGAGCTTTGCCTTCGGATGATCCTTGAGATAGCGGTTCGCCATTCGGGTGTAGTCTGGATCCGCATGCTCGATGAAACGCGCATGGGCCATGACCGAGAGCCTCGGATATGAGAGTGGATCACCCTTTTCACCGGGTTCGCCAACCAACAGAGAAGCGGACGGGTTGACCCTGAGCGCACGAGTATGATGAGATAGCTCGGACACGAGCGTTATCGGGAACCCTTCATGGCTCCGCCCGACTGCCACGCGGCTGACCAGTGGTTCGCCCGTATCCAACTCCAGCACACCAAGCGCACCGTATCGGGCATTGTCGAGCAGCTCTTTGGCAAGCTGCCGGGCGCTTTCATCTGTCGGCTGGATGGGGTCTACCTGTCGCCTCATGCCAAACACCTCCCGGATCAGCCGTTGCATGGGCCATGTTAACGATCCCGCGAAGAGCTTCCATGCCAATTTGAGTGGCGTCAATCACGCCGCGATGTTTGTACCATTCGCCCGGTCCACTTCTTCTCCCTCCAGGCAATACATTCCTACGTCATTGATTCCAAAAGATTGTCGGAAACCCGGGCCGCATCGCCACGGGTGTTGCACTTCAGAGTGGAACTGGGCATAGATCATTTATGCCAGACAGGAAGACTGGTTCATGAAAAAGTTCAGGAAAGAGGCTCTGGAGGACTTCGTCAACACCACAGATGGGGACCGTCCCCCCGTCTACATCGGGCGTGGGGATATCCTGAACCGGATCGAAGGCTACGCCAACGCCAGCTGGAAAGGACAGGGGGCTCCCATACATGGCGTGGGAAAGGCCACCACTGTTGTCCAAGGCGCCCCCGGGGCCGGCAAAAGTGCGCTCATCGATGAACTCAAGGCGCGGTCCAACAGCATCCGCGCTCACCTGCCGGACCAGTCGCGGGTCGTCACATTCTCCAGTCAGCAGATGCTCTCCAATTTCCCCGGTGTACTGCGGACCATCGGTCTCGCCGCCGGTTGGCCAGCTGATAGATGGCGTGATGTCTCGGCCAATTTCGACCTAAACGTCGATCTTGAGATTTTCAGGGCCGGCGGTGGTCTGTCCTGGCTTAAATCGGATCCCGTACAGTACGACAGCATCGACCATCTCGCCGAAGGTTTACCGGCGAAGAAATGGCAGGGACCGGTCATCGTCTGCATCGACGAGGCCCAGCGCCTGCCCGAGGACAGATACGCTCCGCATGCCCTGTTCCTGCAGGCCATCCATGACGGCCGCTCCACCCTGCCCCTGTCGCTGGTTCTCGGTGGATTGGGCAACACGGCGGATGTGGCGGACGGAATGGGTCTGACGCGGCTGTCCGTCAGGGAGATCGGGGCACTGTCAACGGAACCGGATCCGGAACGGGGAGGATATGTCGAGGTCATGGACCTCATGCTCGGGTTCTGCCATCATTTCGGTATCGGACCCGCCGGTCAGGAAAACAGGCTCATCGCCCTGGCCGCGCCCTGCGAAGGTTGGCCGCGTCACCTGCATTTCGCCCTCCAGGCCCTAGGACGGGGACTGCTGGAGACGGAAGGCGACCTGGCCACCGTCGACTGGCCCCGGATAACGCAGGAGGCGGCGGAAAGCCGACTGGACTATTACCGACTGCAGCAGAGCGGCAAAATGAAGGACGCCAATATTCTCGTGGCCCGAATCATGAGAGATTTCCGGAACGGCATGGATAACAGGGATGTGGCCGCACTTATCATGAAATCCGTTGAGGACAGCCCCGGCATGCAGCTTCCCGAAAACCTGAACGCCCTATCCTTTCGGAAACATCTCGTCCGCAAAGGGGCCTTGCACAAAGACATCAGGGACACATTCCTCTGTCCCATCCCCTCCTTCCGCACCTTCCTCGTCAAGGCCGGCGGACTGGATCCGGACCTCAGTCCCTGACCGGCCAGTAACGACGCCTGTCGCCGGTTCCTCGTAAGTTCACTGTTTCGGTCCGGACGCTCCCAAGATGCTGGATGTCCCAAGCACACCCGCAACCTTTTCATGGCCGAGACGATAGACGCCGCCCTCAATGCGAGAATTCCCAGGCGAACAGCCGAATTCCCCGTTGGAGCTGACCGGAATACCATCGAACATCACCGATTGGGCGCCATGGATTGCGAGACGTTCGGTGTCGATGACGTTGGTGAAGGCCGCCCAGCTACCTGTCCGTTCATTTCAGGCAATGTCGACCTCTTGACAGGGTAATCATACGGATATCGCGTTCGGATTTCTTCGGGTTCAGCATCCCCTGCGCGACCTGCTGGGGAATCGGGAACCCCCAGCGGGATACCGTCGTCCCATTCCGCCTGCTGAGCTTCCTACACATCGGCTTCGCCTTCCCGCCATCGGTCCGCCGTGCCAGGTCCTACGCTGACCTCATCATTATTGACGGATCCTCAACTGCCCGGTCCGGCCTGAGCCTTCCGTAGGGGAGCAAGTGGCGGGTCCCTGTGCTCCCGACAGGACGCAGGATGCAGTTCTTCCGTTACTGGTTCCTGGAATATTCCCTCTGTCTGTCTGGCAGTCCTTACCGACTGGCAGCCTTTCGTTGACCTGACTGGTGACAAAGGTCTTCTTCACCAGCCCATCTCCGGAGTCCTGAGCCTCGCGGTGGCCGCGCTCGCAGGAATGGCGTTCGTCTGAACAAGCCCCATCGCTTGAAGGAGTTGATCATAGCTGCACCGATGCAGAATCGATTGCCTCTCGATTCGACGCCTGTGACATTTTGTCTTGCGCAGGACCCCATATCTGGTGCAAGCTCGGAATCGAGACGCCGGTTTCAGAGCAGCCAGTCAATGAAGCGGCATACAGCTGTGGCAGCGAGGTGTGATTCCGCCCCATGCATCCTGCACTGCGGCAACGTTTGGATCAAGCGTAGCCCGTTACCGGTGGCGAAGGCGGATGGAATGCAAGGTACGACCCTTGCTGTAAAGGAAAGGAGTATGCGCCATGGCTGAATACAGATCGGAAGCGCTGGTGGCTGAAGAAGGACTCATGAAGGGTCTTCATACTGGCATGGGATTCGCGGCGAAAGGTATGGTCGTCGCATTTGTTGTCTTCACGATTTTGAATGTGGATTTCGCCAGTAGCGTCTACCAAGCGATCAGAGGTTGGATTGAGGCCTCTCTGGCCTGGTACTACATTCTCATTGTCGTCTTCCTGATGTTTGTCTGCCTCTACCTGATGTGCTCGAAGCACGGGGCAATCCGGCTGGGAAGTGACGACGCAAGACCTGAGTTCAGCAACTTCTCGTGGTTCGCCATGCTATTTTCAGCGGGCGTTGGCATCGGGATCCTGTTCTTCGGTGTGGCTGAGCCAGTTTTCTATTTCGACAATTCCGGCGCATTCGGCTACCCAAACAATCCGCACGCCGATGCGGTGGGCGTTGTCGACATGGATATGAACCGCGCCGTTCACGCCATGCGCGTGACCTATTTCCATTGGGGCTTCCACGCTTGGGCGATTTACGTGATCGTGGGCCTGTGCCTGGCGTATTTCGGCTTCCGCAAAGGCTTGCCGCTCACTCTGCGTTCGGCGCTCTATCCGATAATCGGCGACCGGATCTACGGGCACATCGGCCACGGCGTGGACTTGCTGGCAGTGTTTGGAACCGTGTTCGGCGTAGCCACTTCGCTCGGCCTCGGCGTGACGCAGATGGCAACAGGACTGAACGTGCTTTTTGGTATCGATCCGGGACTCGCAACCCAGATCGTACTGATCGCCGTCATTTCTGTCATCGCGACCCTTTCCGCGGTTTCGGGAGTGGGCAATGGCATCCGCATCATCTCTGAGTGGAACATCTGGCTCTCGGTGCTGCTTCTGGCGTTCTTCCTGTGTTTCGGTCCGTTCAAGTGGCTGCTCGGTTTTTTCGTGACCTCAATCGGCGACTATCTTTGGAATTTCATCCCGATGGGTTTCTGGACCGCCGGCACCGAATCCGAAATCGGATGGCAGGGTGGTTGGACCATCTTCTATTGGGGTTGGTGGATTTCATGGGCGCCATTTGTAGGGATGTTCATCGCCCGTATCAGCCGAGGACGTACGATCCGCGAATTCATGGTGGGTGTGATGTTCGTTCCGACGACGATCGCCTTCTTCTGGCTCTGCATGTTCGGCGGCAACGCCATCTACATGGAACTGACGGCCGCAGGTGGCCCCGGAACCGCCGGACTTATCGAAACGGTACGTTCCTGGGATCTGCCATCGGCACTCTATGGCACGATTGATGGGCTGACGAGCCTTGCGGTCCTCAAGTGGTTGATGGCCGCCTTGGCCACCCTACTTCTGGCTACCTGGTTCATCACCTCGTCTGACTCCGGTACGTTGGTCATCACCACGATGCTGTCGATGGGCGACGACAGTCCACCTCAGCGTTTCAGGATTGTCTGGGGATTGGGTGAAGGATTCGTTGCAGCCGTTCTGCTGCTGGCCGGTGGCCTGACAGCACTTCAGACGGCTTCAATTGCTGCAGCGCTGCCAATCTCGGCCATCATGCTGTTCATGACCTACGGCCTTCTGAAGTCGCTGGGTGAGGACAGCACGTATGTAGCGGCCGCCGCGAAGGCGTGACTGGCGGCGTCACGTGACGGCTTGCGCTGGTCACGTTGACACGCGATTCAAACTGGTCAGCGGCTCACCCTCGATAGAGGTTGGCGCCGCTGACCCAATATTCACTGCGTTGCATTCCTCCTGCGGGCCTCGGGCTGACATTCAGGCCAGACGACATTGGTCGAGTCTCGGGGGCTTTCGCAATTCGACCACCTCGTTCTGGCACCACACGGTACCTCCCGGAGTGAATTCAGAGAGAATTTCCCTGCAGCGCTGGTTGTTTTGCGACCAGGTTCAACTACCTTGTGTGGTGTACGGTGCGTCATCTCCACATTGTCTGACAAAGGGAGGCAGCGTTGAGGATTGTTCAATTTGCGCTATTGGCATGGACCGTTTCCGTAACTGCTGTCGCGACCGCGGAGCCCTACGTATTGGACAGGAGCCATGCCCATGTAACGTTCACTGTTGACCATTTGGGCTATTCGCTGGTCCACGGCCAGTTTCGTGAATTTGATGCGGAAATCGACTTTGATCCGGAGAACGTCGAAGCCACCGAGGTGACGTTCGTCATTCAGGCTGCATCGATCGATACCTTCTGGGATGCTCGGGACCGGCACGTCCGCAGTCCGGATTTTCTTGACGTGGAAAACCATCCGGAGATCACGTTTGTCGCGACCGGGGTGACACAGACCGGCGAAGAAACGGCTGACATCACTGGAGATCTGACCATCCGCGGCACGACCCTCGAAGTTACCTTCAACGGTAGGCTCAACAAGGCCGGTCCTTCGCCCTTTGATCCGTCGAAGAAAATCGTCGGATTGACCGTGGAGGGCGAAATCGACCGGACCGCATTCGGCATCTCATATGCCGCACCCGCCGTAGGTGCCACGATTCCGATCCGAATCGATCTCGAAATGAGTCCGATTGGTTGAACTCTCAGCTTGATCTTCCGCACATGAAGGAACGGATGCGTCATGGGCGTCGGAAACACTCGTGACGCCTGGGGCTGGCCCGCTCGCCTGATTCACTGGATTATGGCGCTCCTCGTGATTGGAATGCTTGCCTTTGGTTTCTATCTGACCAACGGTTTCAATCCCGGCGATCCCGCGAAGCTTGGCTTGGTGCAGCAACACAAGAGCTTCGGATTTACAGTCTTCGCGCTGGCCTGCCTGCGATTGGTTTGGCGGGCCATGAACCCTACGCCCAAGCTCCCTGACGGCATGAACCGCCTGGAGCGAACAGCAGCGCGTGCGTCACATATCGCTCTCTATATGCTGATGGTCGCTTTACCGATCTCGGGCTGGTTGATGGCTTCGGCCTCGCCATTCAACAATCCAGATGCATATCCTTTCCAGATCAAGAACATGGTCTTCGGTCTATTTGAATTGCCGGATCCAATAGAGGCGGGCACCTCGGAACTGGAGCGCCTGTTCCGGTCGATCCACTTCTACTGCGCCATTACGCTGCTGGCAGTGCTCGTTGCGCATGTAACCGGTGCGCTCAAGCATCATTTCATCAAACAAGACAACGTACTTACCCGCATGTTTTCCGGACGTTGATCAACCTTGGCAGGAATTCCGGGCGTCAATTCCATCCTCGCAGCCGCGCTCCGTCCTGGCTGGGATTCGCAAGTGGCTCCAATCAATACCGCATCGCCATGATGCACTTTCCCGAACCATCGGTGCGGCGGCGCGAGCGATGGTCCTGCAACCGCTTCGCGATGGTTGGCGGCTGGCGCGGTCATGCCTGTCTTCCCTGGGTGATCCGGAGCGCGATGCAGCTCAATCAAGGCAGGTAAACCGCGACGCTCCACCTGCACAACGGGATTTTCGGCCGGGACAGGCCACCGGAAGGCACGCGACCAAGCCAGGAGTTCGGATGATTCGGCGGAATTCGACGACACGACTGGTGCCGACTCTTGATGGAAGCGTTCAGGTGGGCGGAAAGTACTGCCTGACCAAAGGGAGAACGATACCTATCAGGACGGATACAGGAAGACCCTGTAGCCACCGGTCCCGGCTTCGTCCGCTCCTTTCCGTATCCCTGCCGCGCTTGGCGATGCTTCCGCAAGACGCGCAATGTCCGTCCGGTATTCGGCCTGCATCGTGTTCATGCGTTCCTCCAGCACAGCGAACTGCTGGGCAAGGTGGTGGATGTCCGGCTCGCCGCTCATGGTTTCATTCCCGTTTGTGACGGAAATGACGACCGTCCCCATTTGCGCAGGGGAATTTCCGGAAACGACCTGAGAGGTGTGCGAAAGTGGAAAGGCGCGACAGAATTTCACTTGGCGTTCTCGCGTTCGTGTTGGCCGGGGCTCTGCCCCTTCTGGCCCAGAAATACCCTCCGCCCACCTGAACGTTTCCATCGAGAACCGGCGCCAGTCGCGCCGTCGAATTCCGCCGCATCATCCAAATTGTTGGCGTTGCGATTTACGTGAACGAGACCGGCCCCAAGGGTCCGTCCTCGATGGAGTTGCGCGGCTGTCCCCGGATCATCCAGGGAAAACAGGCATGACCGCGCCCGCCACCAACCATCGCGAAGCGTTGGCAGGGCCATCGCTAGCGCCGCCGCACAAACGGTTCGGGAAGGCGCATAATGAGGATGAAAATGGCCCGCCGGTAAAGACGGGCCAAGTTGGGAGGAAGGCTATTTCTTCAGATTGGTCCAGATCTGGTCATAAACCGCCTGGGTCTCCTCATCACAGACCTCAATGAACACAGCGGGGCCTGCACCGGCAGGAGGATTGGCTTCCGGAAGGGTCGCGAGTTCCGGGTCAAGATATGGTTCCACACCTTTGACACCCGATCCATATCGGGCGAAATTCGATACTGCTGCGATGTTTTCAGGTTCCAACAGGAAATCCATGAAGGCGATCGCGCTGTCACGGTTGGGCGCATCCCTAAGCAACACGACATTGTCCATCCAGGCAACATAACCCTGCTTGGGGAACGCGTATTTCAGGCTCGCTCTCTCGCTGCGCGCCTTGGCTCCAAAACCATCGTAAATCTGCCCAACAGCAACGTCTCCGGACACCAGCACCTCCTTTGCGGTGTCTGAGTTGAAAGATGCCCAGTGACCCTTGGCTTCCTGCAACATCCCATTGAGGGCACTCAACTGCTCCCGATCCTGCGAACACTGCGGAATGCCGAGATGTAGCGAGGCCATGGCAAGCACCTCACCCTGGCTGTCAAGCATGTTGATCCTTCCGGACAGCTCCTCTGGCGGGTTGAACAGAATGTCCGTTGTGTCGATGTTGCCATCATAGACAGCGGTGTCCACCATGAACGAAGTCGATCCCCATTGATATGGGATTGAATGCATGCGTCCGGGATCAAAGGCAGGGTCGGCCCATTCCGGCGAGATGTTACCTTTGTTGCCCAGCTCACCCTCACCAATGGTATCAAGCAACCCCTCGTTTGCCATAATGGCGACCATATAGTCTCCAGGAACCGCCACATCATACGTGCCCATGCCACCTGCCTTGAGGGATGCAAGCATAGCCTCGTTGGAATCATAGGTATCCATCGTCACCTCGATTCCGGTCTCCTCTGTGAACTTGTCGAGCAGTTCCTGCGTAATGTACTCGAACCAGTGATAGATTACGAGATTTCCGTCAGCGCTGGCCACCGAAGGCCCCAGGACCAGCGTAAACGAAGTTGCAAACGCGGTCATCAACTTGGTCCAGGAATTCATACGATTCTCCTCCCTGCGTGCGTGAGATTTCGCCCACTTTGATAGCACATCCTGAGAATGTCGACAAATCATTGCGATATCATCGCCACCTCGGATGGATCCGCGGCGTGATGCAGAAACCAGAGGGCTGGGAATCCGTGCCCCGCGACGGCCAGAACGTCTGTCGCGGAGCTGAACGGGACGATGCGCATATCATTGACCGGCTGCAATTGGGGCCCGCGCCTTGCTGAAAAAGTAGCTTATTGTGACCATAACGGCCGAAACCAACAACAGCATGGTGGAGATCGCCATGATGTTTGGCTTGATTCCCTGCTTCACTGCCCCGAAGATTGCAGTCGGTAGGGTCTCGATACCCGCACCCTTCACGAAATTTGTGATGATGAAGTCGTCAAGCGAGACGATGAAGGCGAGCAGAAACCCCGAAACTATTCCCGGCAGCATCATCGGAAAGAGAACCCGCCGGAATGCCTGCGCCCTGGTTGCGTAAAGGTCCATGGCGGCCTGCTCGAACGTATCCTCGATTCCCTGCATTCGGGCTTGGATGGGAAGGTATGCAAAGGGGATGCAGAAGGCGATGTGAGCGACAAGTATCGTCAGATACCCACGGGTAAAGCCAATGGTGTTGAAGAAGATCAGCGTCGCCACGGCAGTCACGATTTCCGGCACCATAAGCGGTAGCGAAATGAGGCCCAGCGAAACCATGCGCAGTCGAAACCTGCCACCCCGGACCAGCGCCGCTGCCGCCGACGTCGCGATGGCGGTCGAAACAGTGGCCGCGATCAACGCGATGCTGAAGGAGTTGATCGCCGCCTGCCTGAATTTTCCACTCTCCGGTCCGGTAAAGACATCCACATACCACTGCAGTGAAATTCCCTCCCAGATCGTGATCGAGCGCGAGGCATTGAATGAGTAGACCGTCACAACGATCAGCGGAGCGTATAGAACGGCAAGGCAGAGGAACGTGATTGTCCTGAAGCCGGAATAGCTGCGAATGTCGGATCGGGCGGACATTCAGACGCTCTCCCGTCCGGATCTTGCCTGTTGCCTGGCGAACACAAGCAGAATCAGCAATACCATGGTCAAGAGAATCATCGAGGCCGCCGCACCAAATGGCCAGTTGCCGGCACTGCCTTTGAACTGTTCCTCGATAAGGCTGCCAATCATGAAGTTCTTGGCACCGCCAAGAAGGTCGGGCGCAAGGAAAGCGCCCAGCGATGGAACGAAGACCAGAATGCAGCCAGCTATGATTCCCGGGCGAACGGCCGGAATCACGATCCGTCGAAGCGTAACCCATTTTGACGCGTAGAGGTCCGCAGCGGCCTCGGAGAGCGCGAAGTTGTATCGTTCGACCGCGGCATAGATCGGCAGGACCATGAACGGTAGGTATGAATAGAACAGGCCGATCTGGACAGCTAGATTGGTGTTGATGATGCGGATAGGCGTATCCATAACTCCAACCCATACCAGGAAGTCATTGAGTGGACCTTGGTCACGAAGCAGGAACTTCATCGAAACCGTTCGGATCAGGAGATTTACCCAATAGGGAACTGTCACCAGAAAGACCCAGATCGAACGTGTGTTCTCCGGTCGGGTGGCGATGAAATAGGCTGTCGGGAATCCAATGACGAGCGATAGCAGGGTAGCGGCTCCAGCCTGCCAGATCGAGCGCCAGAATATCGTGATGTAGGTCCATTCCACCTTTGGTGGTTCGTCCCCGAACAGACCACGGTCGAAAAAGAACTGATCATAGGCCGCAAGCGTGAATTCCCAGATGACGCCCCCTCGGAATTCTTTTGTCAGGAACGAGTAGATGAGCATCGTCCCCAACGGAATGAGAACGACTGTTCCAAGAACGGCCCAGGATGGCAGTAACAGCCAATTTCGCACTTCGCGGTAGGTCTCGGACCTGACTGGCCCGCCATCTGCCGCTCCGGCGGCCATCAGTCAGCCAACAGGCGCGCTGCGCCTGGTTCGATATCGACGAAGACTTCCGTGCCCGGCTCGAATATCATTTTCCTGCCTTGATCGGAGTTTTGGGTGCGCACCGTCAGCGCGACTTCACCATCGAGCCTTACCGTTGTCTGGACGTCGGTACCGACAAAGATATTTTCCATGACCGTCCCGTGGAAATCGCCGTCTCCCACTCTCTCGGCACAGAGGCTCAGTCTTTCCGGTCGGATCGACAGATGGACATCCGCACCTGAGCCAACACCTTCAACCACATCGCAGGTCAACTTCAGCCCGTTACCAATCCTGCAGAACGCACGCCCACCATCAATCGCTTCAACGCGAACGTCCAGCAGGTTGGTCTCACCAATGAAGTCGGCAACAAACCGATTGCGTGGGTGTTCATATACGGCCCGGGCCTCTCCCAGCTGCTGCAGCCTACCCGCCGACATGACAGCGATGCGGTCGGACATGGTCAGCGCCTCTTCCTGGTCGTGCGTGACAAATATGAAAGTAATCCCTGTTTCGCGTTGAATCGCCTTCAGTTCGGCCCGCATGGCCTGCCGCAGTTTGAGATCGAGTGCAGAAAGTGGTTCGTCGAGCAGCAGAACCTTGGGTTTGGGTGCCAAGGCCCGGGCAAGGGCAACCCGTTGCTGCTGCCCGCCAGAAAGCTGGCTTGGTCTCCGGTTTGCGAATTGGCCAAGCTGGACCAATTCAAGCATTTCAGCCGCGTGATCCCTTGCATCGGACTTAGCGCGACCAAGCATTTCGAGGCCGAACATGACATTCTCTTCCACTGTCATATGCGGGAACAGGGCATAGTTCTGGAATACGGTATTGACAGGACGCTGGTTGGGATGCAGGTTCTCGATTTCCTCACCAAAGAGGAAAATCTCCCCTTCAGTCACATCCTCGAAACCCGCAATCAGCCGAAGGAGAGTGGTCTTCCCGCAGCCTGATGGGCCGAGAAGGGTGAAGAACTCATTGTCCTTGATCGACAGTGTAATTCTGTCAAGTGCAGTGAAGTCGCCAAAACGCTTGACCACGCCGAAAACGTCAATTGCGTTCGAAGTCGACGCCATGTCCCGTTTCCCGCTCTTCCAGCTCCGGTCGGTCAAAGTCACTACCGAAGCGTTTCCAACCTCTCCGGCATCGAGCAACCAAGCGACACCACGCGTTTAGGTCTACATTCATCTGCGGACAGCAGGAAGGACATAGCACCAGACCGTCACATACCCCGGCCGCATACCCGATGGTCTGTCGCTAGAGCCGTAATCGATTCAAGTCAAGGTGGTCAGGATCCGGTCCATCATGGCATCGCAGGCGTTGAGTTGCGCCTTGGAGATGAACTCATCCGGCTTATGCCCCTGCCCGCTCATGGATCCAGGACCGCAGACCACAGTTGGAATTCCCAACCGACTGAGGATTCCCGCCTCGGTTCCAAAGGCGACCTTGGTCGTAAGATCTGTTCCGGAAAGCGAACAGGCAAGCCGCGCGGCCTCGGTGTCGGCTGACACGTCCAGACCAGGATAGGAATTGACCTGCGTGACGTCGACAACCGGAGCCAGATGCGCATCATCATGGTTGCGGGAAACTGCGCTGTCGGCGGAAACCCGGATCCGCGCTATCGCCTCTTCCGGCATATCAGCGGGCAGATGACGGAATTCGAAGGCAAGTTCGGCAAGTTCGGGAACAATGTTGGTCGTTATGCCCGCAGAAAACCTGCCAACATGTATTGTGCTGTAAGGAACGTCATACTCTGGATCCTCCGCTCCATTTTGCCGGTACCAGTCCTGCAGGTCGCGCAGTCCGCTGACGAAATCCAGGGCCACGTGAATGGCGTTGACGTAGCGGGGAGCCAGTGCGGAGTGTCCGCTTTGCCCCCTGCAAGCCGCGTGAAACGCGATCTTGCCCTTATGCCCGAGGGCAACCTTCATGGAGGTCGGTTCCCCAACGATGCAGGTGCGGGGCATTCCAAATGCGCCGGATAGCGCATCGGTCATGTTCGAAATTCCGACGCAGCCAATTTCCTCGTCATAGGAAACGGCGAACTTCAGTGGTTCCTTCAGTCTCTTGTCCGCTGCCCGATCCGCAAGTGCCAGCATCGAAGCCAGAAATCCCTTCATGTCCGTAGTGCCCCGTCCATAGAGACGGCCGTCCTTTTCCGTCAGGCGAAATGGATCACAACTCCAGGATTGGCCAGCGACCGGAACGACGTCACTATGGGCGGAGAGCATCACGCCAGCACAGTCGGGTCCCATCGAGGCAATCAGCCCGGCTTTCTCTCCGCAAGGGCTGGGCACACGAAGCAACCGGAATCCCCTCTCGGAAAGGAAGCCCTCAATGAACGCCACCATGTCAAGATTTGAGTTTTCGCTGACGGTGTCGAAGGCGATCAACCGGTCGAGCAGTTCAATGGTCCGGGTCATGGCTGCAGGTCACAGAGCGTCCGGATGATTGCGAGTATTTCCGCCGCTTCCGTGTCTGGATTGACTATGCAGAGCCGGAAGACCTTCCGGCCCTGCCAAGTCGTGGGAAGACAGAGAATCGCTCCTGACCGGCGATGGACTTCGGACCAAGCCTCCATGGTTCTTTCCGACATCGCGGTTGGCCTGAACAGTATGACCGTCAGCTGCGGGCCGAGAAGGAGTTCCAGACCTGGCGTCGCCTTGATTCCGTCCGCAATCTCGCGGGCAGTCTTCAGCGTCCTCGCAATCGCTTTACCGTAGGCTTTCGTCCCATGAACGGCGAGTGAGAACCAGAGCGGCAAACCCCTGGCGCGACGGGTCAGATGGAGAGCGTAATCCGAAGGATTGAACCTGGAGTCCTCCATCACGTCGAGGTAAGGAGCCTGCTGTCCATGGGCTGCCCGTCCGTCAGCCGCATTCCGATAGACCAATGCGCAGCTATCGTACGGCGCGAACAGCCATTTGTGCGGATCGACGATCAGGCTGTCAGCATGCTCAATGCCTTTGAACAGGAACCTGGACTCCGCGTCCGCCATTGCGGCAAGGCCATATGCGCCGTCGATATGGAGCCAGAGTCCATGTTCTTCGGTCAGTCGAGCAAGCCCTTCCAGATCGTCTATCGCGCCGGAATTGGTCGCACCCGCATTTCCAACGACGGCGAATGTGCCTGGGGATCCCGTCAGAACCCTGCTTGCCGCCTCAGCGGACATTTTTCCTGTGCTGTCAACGTCGACAGCGAGTACGTCGACATCCATGACCTTGGCCGCGGCATGTATTGAACTATGGGCTTCGGTCGAGCAGAGTACCGACCAACGTTCAGGCCGCCGAACCATGCGGGCACGGCGCTCTCGGGCTGCGTGAAGGGCGGACAGATTGCCAAGCGTTCCGCCTGCGACAAAGACACCTCCGGAGCCAGACGGCCACCCAGCGAGATTGCCGAGCCACGCAAGAACCTGGTTTTCCGCGTGAATTGCACCGGCTCCTCCATCCCAGTTTCCAGCGAAGATGCCGGCGGCTCCGAGCGCCGCGTCAAAGCTGAGCGCGGCCCTTGATGGTGCGGAGGACACAAACGAAAGACTGGAAGGATGGCCCAAGGGCCGCGTTGCAGGAAGGATCGTGTTGATAAAGATATTGAATGCGCCATCGGCACCAAGACCCTCACCCGTTATCGATCCACCCATGGCGGCATCCAGGGTCTCGGAACTCTGTGCTCCGTGCTTCGGGTTCGGACCCTCCCGGATGCGGTCCCGTACCCACTCCAGCATCGCATCGATGGCGGCAACCGGGAAAGGAAATGGTGGTTTGCTCTTCATTCAGCCAACTGCGACTTCGGTTATCTCTCTCCTGAACGGCAGGTTATCTCCGATATCCTCGCCGTCCAACTCCCTTGCGTAGCGATGGCCAGCATACGTGGCCCAGGCGATGGGCCCGGGAGCCTCGGCATCGCCGATGATCCGCACAGATCTGAGCCCACTGTCAGCCCATTCGACCGAGCGCGCCTTCAGGTCGAGATAGACGCCATTGCATTCCTGCCTCGAGGACACCATCAGGACAGCGTCGCAAGGGACATCCATGGTTGAATCCGTGAACACACAATTCGAAACCACATGGGATCCGGCGATTTCGACCACACCCCGGTTCAACACGATGTTGATCCCCAATTCAGCCAGACGACGGTGGATCGCGAACTGCTCAAGCGTATTTCGTGTCCACTCCGAAAGATAGGGTGAAGGCGTCACAATCGTGACATCGCAACCACGCCGCCGAAGAAGTTCGGCCAGAACTCCTCCAATATAGTAATGATCATCATCGTAGATCACGACATTCCCGGTCGGGAGCCCACCGCCCATTATGCAGTCCGGGGTGAACAGAGGCATTGCAGGATCGATTGCGATGGGGGCGACGTGCTGACGACCAACGCCATCGCGTCGCCACTTTGCGCCGGTCGCGATGCAGACGTGCTCGAAACCGAATTCGATTATGTTGCCTGCGTCCAGCTCACTATTGAGATAGGTCTCGACATTCGACTTCTGGCCTATCTGGTATTCACGGTGGTCAACCACCCGGCCCCAGGATGAGAGGCCGGGTAATCGGCGCTCGTTGGCAACGCGTCCACCGAGAGTGGTCGTCGCCTCTGCCAAAGCCACGTCATAGCCGCGTTCGGCAAGGGCGCGGGTCGCCTCAAGTCCAGCGGGTCCCGCACCCACAACGAGTACGGTTGAACTGCTTCCCTTGCGATTCATGATCTCCGGGTGCCAACCCTTGCGCCATTCCTCCATAAACGTCGGATTCTGCGTGCATCTGCTGATCGCCATGGTCATGTCGCCCGCAATGCAGATGTTGCAGCCAATGCATTCCCGGATATCCTCGATCCTCCCCTCCTCGATCTTTCTCGGGAGGAACGGGTCGGCGATCGAAGGCCTGGCGCACCCGATGAAATCCAACGTGCCCGACCTGATCATCCTGACCATGACATCTGGCGACGTGAATCGACCGACACCGACCACCGGCCGGTCGGTCAATTCCCGGATTCCGCGTACCAGGACTTCCTGCGCGGCTTCCTCCTTGAACCGGGAAGGGCCGGAGCAGTCCTCCCACGTGCCATGCGCAAGATCCCAAAGATCGGGCAGGTTGGCGTTCATTGCGATGAAATCGCGGACCTCCGAGTTGGAGAACCCCAGGTCACCGATTGATTCATCCAGTGAAACACGCAGCGTGATACCCATGGAATCACCCACTGCGTCACGGATGTCCGAAATCACTTCGTTCACGAATCGGGAGCGGTTTTCCAGACTTCCGCCATATTCGTCGGTCCGGTGGTTCGTCACACGGCTTAGGAAATGCTGAAATATCCCAAATCCATGCGCACCATATAGGCAGATGAGGTTGAAGCCCGCGCGTTTCGATCGTTTTGCCGCGTTGACAAACCATCGGCGAAGATCGCGGATTTCGGAACTGTAAAGCGCTCGCGCCTGAACCGGATCGTTGGAAAAGGTGCGGATTGGTTGGGCGCTGACGGCAAGCGGCACCTCCCGGGAATAGAAGTTCGGACCATTCACCCCGGAGTAAGCCAACTGAATGCCGGCAAGGGCCCCGTGCTCCCGGATCTTTTCCGCCATCTTCGCCAATCCCGGAATATCCCGGTCTTCCCAGAGCCGAAGTTCAATGAAGGGCGTTATCTCGGATGAATGGTGCATTTCACACTGTTCGGTGAATACGACGCTCCAACCACCTTCCGACTTAATTCCACGCATCTCGGCCGCCGCCGACGGATCCCGGTAACCGCCACCATTGCAGTGAGGAACCTGATAGAACCGGTTTTTCGCCGTGACCGGCCCGATCCTGATCGGCTCGAATAGAATGTCATAGCGAGGGTCGCGCAATTCAACCTCCCATGTCCAATGCGTCTCGATACTCCGCTTTCAACGAAGAGCGCTCGGCGCACCGCCGTGTCCGCGCATTCTCCGGAGCACTCCAGGTTCTTCGGCCCATTTGGGGACGGTGTCGAGACACCATTGGGCGATTTCCGGCTATTGGACGTGAAAGGAACCGCTCATTGGCTCCGGTTCACGGCGACACGGACACGGTCGTCTCCCAGATCGTCGGACCGAAGAGCAAGAAGAGCAACTGGTGATCGATTCGGATAGGCTGTGCACAAAGTCTCAACGACATGTGGGCGTTTGGCAATCATGCGGCGCCTCTACTCATCTCCCGGTACTCCAAATGAAGGCGCCACCCGCGGGTCGAGGGCGCGCTGGACGTACGCATCCATTTGAGGTCTGTACACATCCCAGGCGACTTTCAACTCCGCAATTGGGCAACTTTCGCTCCAGTCGCAACGAAGGTCGACAAGTGGCCACGCGGCCTTGTCGACAAACTTCAACCCTGCTGAATGGACTGGACCGGCTTCGCCGCCAGCGACGAGCCCGGCCTGCAGCGCAGCGAGAAGCCGGTCACCAAGCTGGCCTAAAGCGGCGAGGAAACTGTCCACCATAGCCTGTGGCACGCGGTCATTCGCGAGAAGATTTCCACCACTTGCAACACCTTCACAATGGGCCTCGGCCCAGATGCCCAGGCTTCGCCGTCCGGAATGAACGGCGGTATGGCCACGGGAATCAACCGCAAGTACCTGACGATAGTCAGGAAATCGGCCAAGTCTCCTGACTTCGGCAACCGCCTTGATGGCTGAAAGTCCGGACTGCATAAGATCAAGCGCCAGCGGTCCAAGCGTTGGATCAGTGACGTTCTGCGAGGCGACCGCACCGACGCCTGCCCGGGCGTAGGAACACCGAGCTGCCACCGCAGGGGAGGACGATGAAATGGCAACTCCGAACATTCCCGTTTCCGGGCAGCGGGCGACAAGGGAAAACGTCAGGGTATCACTCCGGAATTACAGCCGTTGCGTCAATCTCGACCAGCCATTCCGGTCGGGCAAGTGCCTGGACCACAAGCCCGGTCGCGACCGGATGCACATCCCTTATGTATTCCCCGATGGTGAGGTATATGGCTTCGCGATGTCGGATATCGGTGATGTAGATCACCATCTTCACCAGATGTTCCATCCCGCCACCAGCTTCCTCGATCAACTGGCGGATGTTCTGCATCACCTTGTGGGTCTGCTCGGCTGGATCGTGGCTGTCGATGTTGACTGCATCGCTCAGGCTCTGCGGACATTGACCCCGCATCCAGACAATGCGTCCGCCGTTTGTGACAACAGCGTGGCAAAGATCATTGTCCAGATTCTGCTCCGGATAGGTGTCACGGGTATTGAATTTTCGGATGCGGGTATGGGCCATGTACGAGTCCTCGTTCCATCAGCGGCTACTGGAGAAGCCCTGGACGTGATCGACTTTCGGTCTGCAGTGTTCCATGTAGCGGCATCTCATCGCAATGTGGTCGGCAATGAACTTCGCGTCATGCCACACACCCCAGATAAACGAGGATCCGCGACGTGACAGCCAAGGCAGTCCAACGAAGTAAAGTCCTGCGACGTCGGAAATACCACGCCTATGCCTTGGCCAACCGCGCCCGTCAAGGACATTGACGCCCAACCAACTGAATTCCGGTCCATATCCCGTCGCCCAGATGATTGTGGAGATCCCAGCTCCACCAAGATCAAGCGACAGCCTTGGCTGGCTCATGCATTCAGGGTCAGGGCCAATGATCCGTGCTTCCGGCTCTTCAGGCAGCGGCAATCCCGTTTCAGAGACATAGGCATCGGCCTCGTCCAGCACCGAGAGGAAATTGGCGTCTCCATTGTCGATGTTTCTCTTGAGATCAGGCGCAAACCCAAGGCGGCCATCACTGCAGGACTCGGTCCTCCCGACCAGATTGATCCCCCGGGCGGCGAGTCGGCGGAAATCGACGGTACGTCCACCGTAGGCGCCACTGACCGCAATGGTGACATGCTCCCTGTCCGCTCCAGCTGTCTCCACATCCCATTTTCCCAATACACCAAGCCACCAGACGAAGTCCTGCCCGCGATAGCGGCGGGGAGGTCGATCATGCGGACCAATGGACAGGTAGACCTCGCGACCGGCTTCCAGCAGTTCCTCGGCAATCTGCGTACCGGATGATCCCCCACCAACAACAACAACTCCACCTTCCGGCAGCTGATCGGGATTCCGGTAGGAATTCGAATGCAGCTGGGTAACGCCAGTGTGCTCAGGCACAATTCGGGGAATGATCGGACGCTGGAACGGCCCAGTGGCTGCAACAACGCTATTCGCCATGAGATTGCCCTCAGAGGTCTGGACCTGGAATTCCCGTCGACCGGGAACTCTCCCAACTCGCGTAACCTCGACCCCACAGTGAATCGGCGCGGCGATCCGCTTTGCGTAGGCGACGAAGTAGTCAGCGATTTCCTCCTTGCCTGGAAAGGAGTCAGGTCCTGAGCAGGTGAACTCCTGCCCTGGAAAACGATCATGCCAGGCAGGACCGTTTGCCACGAGCGAATCCCAACGTTCCGTACGCCAACGCTCGGCCACGCGATGCCGCTCAAGAACAAGGTGCGGAACACCGCACAGACCAAGGTGCTCGCTCATCGCGATTCCGGCCTGTCCTCCGCCAACAACCAGTGTTTCGATCCTGTCAGGTAGCACGGTATGCGCCTCATTTCACTCGTTTGCCGAGGACAACCCCTCCCATTGCCGTATCACTGGCAGGAAGTCACTGACTGAAACGCAAGGATCCATTGTTGATACAGGCCCATTACTCTGTCGACCCAATCACGGTTCCGGATCGGAATCTGACTTTGTTTCAGGACTCGCCGACGGTTTCGGCGTAGAGCTGACGCCAACTTTCGCGGGTCGCAGCAACCGATCGTTCAGCATGAAGCCCACTTCGGTGACCTCGATGATATCTCCGGCCTCTGTATCAGGAACGGGTGCTTCAAAGATCGCCTGGTGAAGCTGGGGATTGAATCTCTCTCCAGGTTCTGGAGCAACCCGCTCGATTCCATGCTTCTTGAACACATTCAGTAGCTCACGCATTGTCAGTTCGACACCCTCGATCAGGCCCGAAGACACGTCCCGCTGTTCCTGCGTTGCGGATGACAGCGCACGGGCAAGGTTGTCATGAACCGGAAGAATGTCGCGGGCGAGTCTGGAGCCGCCATATCTCTCCGCTTCCCTCCGGTCCCGCTCGCCCCGTTTGCGGACATTCTCCGCCTCGGCAAGCGCCCGCATGACCCGATCCTGCAAATCGTCCCGTTCGGCACGAAGCTCCTCCAGCTCATCCTGTGGCGAATCGTCGCCCTCTATGCCTTCCTCAAGCCCAGCCTCCAGAATATCGATCTGGTCATCACCAGCATCTGGTGGCTTGGGCAGATCCACCTCTGGCATCGTTGGTTTGATCTCTTCCACTTTCATCTACTTCCTCATTGCCTTCGGTCACCGATCATCCGTCCAACGAGCTGTGCCGTGTAATCGACAATCGGCACGATTCGTCCGTAGTTCAACCGTGTCGGGCCAATAACACCGACGGCCCCGACAATCTTCCGGTCGGCGTTCATATAGGGAGACACGACCAAAGAGGAACCGGATAGCGAAAAAAGCTTGTTCTCGGACCCGATAAAGATCCGCACGCCTTCACCTTCCTCGGTGAGTTCAAGAAAATCGGCGATGTCGCGCTTGCGCTCAAGATCGTCGAACAGTGTCCGTATTCTTTCCAGATTCTCCCTTTGGCCATCGGTTGCGAGAAGGTTCGACCTCCCGCGCACGATCAGGCGCTCGTGCGTCTCGCCTTCGTTCTCCCAGATCGCAAGACCCTGCTCGACCAGCCCCCGGGCCAGACGGTCCAGATCCAGTCTGCGTTGCTCGATCTCCTTGCCAAAGCTGGTCCTCAGTTCGCTGAGAGTCTTGCCTGCGGCAAAGGAGTTCAGGAAATTCGCGGCCTCCCTCATCGAGGACGGTGTCTGACCAACGGGAGGGACGAAGACGCGGTTCTCAACATGCCCATCGGCAAAGACAAGCACGACCAAGGCTCGGTCAGAGGCCAGCGAGACGAATTCTATATGTCGGATCGGAGCTTCATGTTTAGGTGCCAGTACAAGGCTGGCTCCACTGGTCAGCGCTGATAGCGCCGATCCAATCCTGTCGAGCATAGCGCTGACGTCGATATCGCTCGAAGCGACGGTTGCGTCGATCTTGTGGCGGTCGCTATCGTCAAGATCCTCCACTTCCAGCAACCCATCGACAAACATCCTCAAACCGTGCTCCGTCGGTACCCGACCCGCGGATATATGGGGAGAATCGAGCAATCCGAGGAATTCGAGATCCTGCATCACGTTCCTGATCGTCGCCGCTGAAATATTCTCTGACATCCTGCGCGTGAGGGTACGTGAACCTACCGGCTCACCACGGTCCAGATAGCCCTCCACCACCCGGCGGAACACCTCGATACTGCGTTCATTCAGTTCAGCAAGAATGCGCGATGTATCAGCCATGCCAATCTCCGAATGCGGTTCCTTGACGGCGCCAATGACGGCGCCAATCGGGGTTGCTTTCCAAAGCTGCCCA
The DNA here is from genome assembly GCA_965203605.1 of Paracoccaceae bacterium. Lineage (GTDB taxonomy): Bacteria > Pseudomonadota > Alphaproteobacteria > Rhodobacterales > Rhodobacteraceae > JAPOUP01. The sequence continues at coordinate 4,060,210 of OZ241902.1, forward strand.
CAGTTAAGGCACCAGAAACCTGAATGGAAGGGACGAGATGCGACCCTCTGGCAGAAAACTGGACGAAATGCGCCCGGTTGTGATCGAACCGGGTGTAGCGCCGCACGCAGAAGGATCGTGCATGATTTCCGTCGGTGCGACCCGGGTGGTCTGCACCGCGACACTGGAGGAGCGGGTACCTCAGTTCCGGCGGAACACCGGATTGGGATGGGTAACCGCCGAATATGGAATGCTCCCGCGAGCCACCAACACCCGAACCCGTCGTGAAGCCAAGGTCGGGCAAAGCGGGCGCACACAGGAGATCCAGCGGTTGATCGGACGTTCATTGCGGGCAGGCGTCGACTTCGCTGCGCTGGGTGAACGACAGATCACCCTGGACTGTGACGTGATCCAGGCGGACGGGGGCACCCGATGCGCAGCGGTCACGGGGGCATGGGTGGCGCTGCGACTCGCGGTGAACAAGCTGGTCAAAGCGGGCAAAATCGCCATGGATCCGCTGACTGACCAGATCGTCGCCGTGAGTGTCGGACTCTACGGTGGGCAGCCGGTCCTTGATCTGGACTATACTGAAGACAGCGAAGCCGGTGTTGATGGAAACTTCGTCATGACCGGCGGAGGACAACTCATCGAGGTCCAGATGACGGCGGAGAGATCGACATTTTCGCCCAGCGAAATGTCATCGCTTTCGAGCCTCGCCACAAAGGGCATTGCAGAGCTTGTCGTGGCGCAGAACTCCGCCCTCGCCTGACATGCGTAGGCTCGAGGGCGGCACGGTGGTCATTGCCTCACATAATGAGGGAAAGCTCCGTGAGTTCCGGGTTCTTCTGGATCCGTTTCGCATCACAGTCCATTCAGCTGGTGAATTCGATCTGGCTGAACCGGCGGAAACCGAATCCAGTTTCGTCGGGAACGCCCGCATAAAGGCGCATTTCGCGGCCCGAGGCTGTCAACTTCCTGCATTGTCGGACGACAGCGGCATAACGGTCGATGCCTTGGAGGGCGCTCCAGGGGTCCACACCGCCGATTGGGCCTCCACCGGCAACGGCCGCGACTTCGTGCAGGCGATGGAGCGGGTCCATCGACTGCTTCAGGAGCGTCTTGCGCCATATCCACGAACGGCCCAGTTCCGATGCATCCTCTGCCTGGCCTGGCCGGACGGCCATGATGAGGTATTTGAAGGCATCGTCGGAGGTCAGGTTGTCTGGCCCATGCGCGGCGATCTTGGATTCGGTTTCGATCCAGTGTTCGTACCTGATGGTGAGTCCGAGACTTTCGGCGAGATGAATCCGCAGAGGAAGCACTCCATGAGCCACCGGGCGGATGCCTTCACCAAGCTGGTTGCTGGCTGCATTGCCTGAGAACTGGCAGACAGCCGGGTTCGGTCTTTACATTCATTGGCCATTCTGTGCCGCAAGATGCCCCTATTGCGACTTCAATTCCCATGTTTCCGCAAGGATCGACCATGATCGCTGGAAGCGAGCGTATGTGGCTGAAATCAAACGAATCGGGGACAGGACAGGTGACCGGATTCTCAGCTCGCTTTATTTTGGTGGAGGTACGCCCAGCCTCATGGACATCTCCCTTGTGGACGCGGTCATGGATGCGGTCAGGATGACCTGGACCACGGCAAACGACCTGGAGGTGACCCTGGAAGCAAATCCGACATCCGCGGAAGCCAACCGCTTTACCGGTTACCGTGAGTCCGGAGTCAATCGCGTTTCCATCGGAGTTCAGGCTCTCGTTGATGATGACCTCAGGGCGCTGGGTCGATTGCATAGCGCTGCGGACGCACTGAATGCTGTCGCCATGGCAGGTGATATCTTTGAACGGGTGAGCTTTGACCTGATCTACGGGCGTCAGCACCAGACGGTGGAGGACTGGAGATCCGAATTGCGGATGGCTTTGGCGTTGGAACCCGATCATCTTTCGATCTATCAATTGACGGTCGAACCCGGAACGGCGTTCGGTGAAAGGCTGGCACACGGCAACCTGCCAGGACTGCCGGACGAGGATCTTTCCGCGAATTTTTTCATCGCAACGCAGGAACTGTGCGACGTTGCCGGACTTCGGGCCTACGAGATTTCCAACCACGCCAGACCCAACGCGGAATCACGCCACAATCTCATCTACTGGAGGTCGGGAGACTACGCGGGCATCGGCCCCGGCGCCCATGGTCGACTTACACTTGGTGGAACGAGACTGGCTACAGCCACTCCCCTGTCGCCGGTGACCTGGCTCGAACGGGTTGAGGACGGAAATACAGGAGAATGGACTCTCAATCCATTGACTGACCGGGAGGCAGATACAGAAGCTCTAATGATGGGGCTTAGAATAGAAGAAGGTATTGATCTGGACAGATTGAAGGGCTTGGAATATTTTAGCTGCAATATCAAAATGTTAATCCGTGAGGGGTTTCTTCGCTGCAGCAACGGCAGACTGCGGGCGACCCCGATTGGCCGACGGGTTCTCGACTCCGTTCTATCCGCACTGTTTGAAGGTCAGGTCTGAATGTCTCTAGCGAATCGCCGAGAGCAGGGAACACAGACGGTCAAGATCCTCCAGAGTCCTGTATGCCACCGTGACTGTTCCAGCATCACCGCCTTTCCGGTGCGTGATCGTGACTTTCATGCTCAACGCGGCCGACAGATCGCCTTCCAACCCGATTGTATCGGAGTCCTTCACGGCTGGCTTCGGTTTTCCTGATGGCAATCCTCCCTTGGCCTTCCTGACAAGTTTCTCGGTCTGGCGAACCGACAGCCCCTTGCCAAGCACCGTTCTGGCCAGAGCTTCAGGGTCGCTAGCCGTGATCAATGCACGGGCGTGACCCGCTGACAGGTCGCCCTTGAGCACGAGGTCTTTTACGAAAGCAGGTAGACCGAGCAGTCGTAGCATGTTGGCGACATGACTGCGGCTTCTACTGAGTGCAGCTGCGGCCATTTCCTGAGTAAATCCATATTCATCAATGAGTTGCTGATAGCCGCCCGCTTCCTCGATTGGATTTAGCGCGGAGCGGTGGACGTTCTCGATCATGCCGATTTCCAGCGTCTCCACATCGCTGTACCTGCGTATCAACGCGGGAATCCTGTGGAGTTGCGCGACCTGAGCGGCGCGCCAACGGCGCTCGCCGGCGACAATCTGGTACATATCCGGGTTTTTCGGATCGGGCCGGACAATGAGAGGCTGGACGACGCCCTTTTCCCGGATGGAGTTCGCGAGTTCCTCGATCTCGGCCTGATCGAAGTGCTTTCGGGGCTGGTTCGGATTTGGTGCCAGCCTATCGATGGGAATCACCTGTGCTTCGGATGGTTGGCGCAACGAATCCCGCGGGCCTGCATCGGCGATCAGCGCCCGCAGGCCACGGTCTGGGTTGAGTCCTCTGGATCCTGTCTTTCTTTCAGCCATGGCTTGCCCTCTGTATAGATCTCTGGTGCCGCGTCATCAGTTCCGATGCCAGTGCCCGATAGGCCCTGCTGCCTTTCGAGTCAGGATCATATTCCAGAACTGGCACGGCGTGTGAAGGTGCTTCGCTGAGACGCACATTCCTGGGAATCACGGTCTGGAACACTAGTTCCCCCAGATTCTCGCGAGCGTCGGCCTCCACCTCCCGCGACAGACGGTTTCGCCTGTCGGACATCGTCATCACCACGCCTTCGATCCGTAGGTCCGGGTTGGCGACGCCTCGAATTTCCCGAACGGTTAACAGGAGCTGCGACAGACCCTCCAATGCATAGAATTCGGACTGCAGGGGAACGAGCACCGAATCGGCGGCGACAAGCCCGTTCACGGTCAACAGACCCAAGGACGGCGGACAATCGATCAGGATGAAATCAAGCCCGGTTTGGTCCATCTCGGGTCGTTGCAGCGCACGGCGGAGGAGGAAACTTCGACGCCTGCTTGAACCAAGGACCAGATCGGCTGAACTTAGGTCAGCCGAAGATGGAACGATGGAGAGTCGGTCGACCTTCGTGCTGTGCATGGCATCCTGGACCGGAACACCGTCCATCAACAGTTCATAGCTGGTGAGGTTACGTTCCCTTGGATATAGCCCAAGGCCAGTGGAGGCGTTTCCCTGCGGATCGATGTCGACCAACAGCACCCTGCGGCCTGAGTTGGCCAGCCCCGCACCAAGATTGATCGCTGTCGTCGTTTTGCCAACGCCGCCTTTCTGGTTGGTGATCGCAATGATCCTCGGTCGCGCCGATGGCTGCTCAGGCAATGGCGAGTTCTCCTATCCGAAGAATGACGGACTCCGGGCATGAAAGGCTCTGATGCTTCTCGATCCTGAAGCGCCAGATTTCAAGTGCCGCCCTGATTTCCGCAGGGGCGCCTGCACCCTTGTGCAGTATCGCGGTTCCGTTGCTGGCGAGATGCCGATGAACCAGATCCAGAAGCCGAGGCAGGGGCGCGACCGCCCGAGCGGACACAATCCGGGCATTCTGCGGCGGCAGGTCCTCAATTCTCCGCGCATATATCATGATCGGAATTTCCAGGCTTCGGGATAGGGTACGGAGGAATTCGCACTTCCGTCTATCGCTGTCGATACAGGTTACCGATATCTGCGGAGAGAACTCCGCAGCCAGGATCGCGGCGACGGCACCCGGAAATCCGCCACCGGAGCCGAGATCGACCCAGTGCCCGGCAGTTGGCTCCACAAGAAAGTAGGCTTGGGCGGACTCGGTAAAATGACGGTACCATATCGCTGGAAGAGTCGATGCAGAAACCAGATTTATCGCTGGATTCCATTTGGTTATGAGTTCTTCGTAGAGACGTAGCCGTTCCATTGTTTCACGTGAAACGTTGAACCGCTTCCGGAATTCCTCCATTCCCGCAGGAGTTCTCAAGCCGACTTCCGTCGATTGGCGTGACGAATCCGTGCCAGCAGAAGAGTCAGCGCGGCTGGTGTCATGCCCTCGATTCGGGAAGCCTGTCCAAGCGACACCGGCCGAATGCGGCGCAGTTTCTCCTTTATCTCGTTCGAAATGCCGGAAATGCCGTCAAAATCGAAGCCAGCGGGAATCTCCAGGGCCTCGTCCCTTGATAGCGACGCTATCTCCTGTTGCTGTCGATCGATGTAGCTGGAGTACAGCGCATCGCGTTCGACCTGCTGCCTGACCGGCTGTTCGAACTGCTCAAGATCGGGATTGAGGGAAATGAGGTCGCCATAGGACACATCCGGGAACGAAAGCAGTTCCATTCCCGTTCGCCGCTTTCCATCTTCCCGAACCTTGAAGCCAGCGTCGGAGAGTTCCTTTGGCGAATAGGCCCGTATGGAGAGCGCATCCCTGCAGCGTTCAATGCGGTCCATCTTCGCCCGGAACGCATCAAGCCGTTTGGGGCCAACGCAACCAATGGAGTCCCCAATCGGTGTCAGTCGCTGGTCCGCGTTGTCAGCGCGCAGTGACAGGCGATACTCCGCCCGGGAGGTGAACATTCGATATGGTTCGCTGACGCCCTGGGTGATGAGGTCATCGATCAGGACACCGATATAGGACGTCATGCGGGAAAACAGGATCGGCTCGAGATCCCATGCCGTGCGCACCGCATTGAGGCCGGCGACAAGGCCCTGAGCCGCCGCTTCCTCATAGCCGGTGGTGCCATTGACCTGACCTGCGAGAAACAATCCCCGCACATCCCTCACCTCCAGCGTTGGTTTAAGGGACCTCGGATCCATATAATCGTATTCAATCGCGTACCCAGGCTGTAGGATACGGGCGCGCTCCAGACCGCGGATCGATCCGACGTAGGTCTCCTGCACCTCTGCAGGTAGCGAGGTGGAAATTCCGTTCGGGTAGATGACCTCGCTGTCGAGGCCCTCCGGTTCTAGAAAGATCTGATGGGACCCCTTTTCCGGAAACCGGACCACCTTGTCCTCCACCGACGGACAATATCTTGGGCCGGTCGCGGCCATGTGACCACCATACATGGACGATCGATCGAGATTCGTTCGAATGATCTCATGGGTGTTCCTGTTGGTATGGGTAATGCCGCATGGAATCTGTCGGGCTATCGGCCTTCGGGACATGAAGGAGAACAATGCGGGTTCGTCGTCGCCGGGTTGCATCTCGACCCGGGACCAGTCAATGGTTCGGCGGTCCAGCCGAGGCGGTGTTCCAGTCTTGAGGCGTCCGACCTTCAGGCCAAATGATTCCAGGCGTTCTCCGAGCCGCACAGCGGGTCGGTCGCCCCAACGCCCACCCTGACGGCGAACCTCTCCGATATGGATTACGCCACGCAGGAATGTTCCAGCCGAAAGTACGACGGCCGGGGCGCGAAGCTTCGTGCCATCATCAAGCATTACGCCATCTATCCTTTCGCCGCCGACCGAAAGGTCGACGACCTCACCAAGTACGAGCTGGATGTTCGTTGCCGATGCGACGGCCTGCGAAACGGCCTTACTGTACAAAGCCCGATCCTGCTGCGCTCTCGGTCCCTGTACCGCCGGGCCTTTGCGTCGGTTGAGCAATCGGAACTGGATGCCGGCCCTATCGGCTGCGACTCCCATGACACCATCAAGTGCGTCAACTTCCCGAACGAGATGTCCCTTGCCCAACCCTCCGATCGCCGGATTGCAGGACATCACGCCGATATTCTCCCGATCTATCGTGACCAAAGCGGTCCGCGCACCAAGCCGGTGTGCCGCATGTGCGGCCTCCACTCCGGCGTGGCCACCACCAATGACGATCACATCGAACTGACGGTGTTTCACGTGAAACATTCCTTCATTTGCCAATACAGAAGCTGGAGAAGATCTCCTCCAGTATATCTTCGACACCCGTTCTGCCAACAACGGAATCAAGCGCCTTCATCGCGTTTCGGACTTCCTCGGCCGCGATTTCGCCGCGACACTGATCCGAAGTGGTCTCCCGACGTGCCGCAGCAATGGCAATCACGGCCTTTCGCAACGACATTCGATGTCTTTCCCGGACTGCATTTCCAATTCCGCCAACCCTGCGCTCAAGAATACCGGAGATCCTTCCTAGAAGATCATCAACACCTTTTCCGGTCAGACCGGACACTCCTCCGGCCTGCCTGTGCAGATCAGCCTTGCCCATGGAGACAATGTCGTCGGCCTCTACCAATGATCTGTCAATCTGCCCATCTGTCGTCAGAAACACCCGAAGGTCCGCGCGTCTGGCGCGTTCCCTGGATCGTTCAATTCCGATCCGTTCAACCCTGTCGCCGCCCTCCCTAAGGCCGGCTGTATCCAGGAACGTCACAGGCAGGCCGGTTATGTCCATATGAACCTCGATCACGTCCCGGGTCGTCCCTGCCAATTCCGAGGTGATGGCCGCCTCCCGCCCCGCCAACCAATTGAGAAGAGTGGACTTTCCGACGTTGGGTGGCCCGACTATGGCAACCTCGAACCCATTGCGCAGCCGCTCGGCGGTCGAGGCTCCCGCAACCTCGGCTTCCAGATCACGCTGCAGGGCCTCCAGAATGCGTCCCACCTCCCGGGAAACATCTTCCGGTACATCCTCATCGGCAAAATCTATTGCTGCGGTCAACAGAGCGGAGGCGCGGATCAGCAGGCCGCGCCACTTCTGTACGCTGTCACCCAACCGGCCGGAATAGACATTCATCGCCTGCCGACGCTGTGCTTCGGTTTCCGCCTCGATCAGATCACCGAGTCCCTCAACCTGAGACAGATCCAGTCGGTCATTCTCAAGCGCCCGTCGAGTGAATTCCCCTGGCTCGGCAGGTCGGACACCATCCAATTCGCCCAGTACCTGCGAAACGGCGGCTGAAACCGCGGTTCCCCCATGTATATGGAATTCCACAACATTCTCTCCTGTGAAACTCGCATCTTTCTCGAATGCCAGAACCAGGGCCTCATCGAGCATGTCACCATCGGGATTCCGCAGGTTTCGCACACCCGCCATGCGCCAGTCAGGTAACGAGCCGGCCAGAACCCTCCCGGCATCGTGGGCCCGTGGACCTGAAACCCTGATGACCGCCACGCCAGCTTTGCCCCGTGCCGAAGCCTGCGCATAGATCGTGTCCATGGCATCAGTCCGGTGACATATGTTCACGCATTCATTGAGTCGAAGAAATCGGAATTGGTTTTTGTCTGCTTCAGTTTCGAGAGGAGGAACTCGATCGCGTCTGTGGTTCCCATTGGATTCAGAATTCGGCGGAGAACGAATGTCTTCTGTAAATCCGCGCGGTCAACGAGCAGGTCTTCCTTCCTCGTTCCTGACTTGAGAATGTCGATTGAAGGATAGACCCTCTTGTCCGCGACCTTCCGGTCAAGTACAATTTCGCTGTTGCCGGTGCCCTTGAATTCCTCGAAGATCACCTCGTCCATCCGACTGCCTGTATCGATCAGGGCCGTCGCGATGATTGTCAGCGACCCGCCTTCCTCTATATTCCGTGCCGCGCCAAAGAAACGCTTGGGCCGCTGCAGGGCATTGGCGTCGACTCCTCCGGTGAGAACCTTGCCAGATGAGGGAACGACCGTGTTGAAAGCCCGTCCAAGCCGGGTGATCGAATCCAGCAGAATGACCACATCCCGCTTATGTTCCACCAGTCGCTTGGCCTTTTCGATCACCATGTCACTGACCGCAACATGCCGCGTCGCCGGTTCGTCAAAGGTCGAGGAAATAACCTCCCCATTTACCGACCGCTGCATATCCGTGACCTCTTCAGGACGTTCGTCGATAAGCAGCACGATCAGATAGCATTCAGGATGATTGTCCTCGATGGAATGCGCGATGTTCTGCAACAGCACGGTCTTTCCCGTCCGTGGTGGTGCAACGATCAGACAGCGCTGCCCTTTGCCGATTGGTGCGACGAGGTCGATGACGCGGGCCGATCGGTCCTTGATCGTCGGATCCTCTATTTCCATCTTGAGACGTTGATCTGGATAGAGTGGCGTCAGATTATCGAAAGCGACTTTGTGACGTGCCCTGTCCGGTTCCTCGAAGTTGATCTCCTCCGCCTTGATCAGAGCGAAGTAGCGTTCGTTTTCCTCGGGTGCCCGGATCATTCCCGCTACTGTATCCCCTGTGCGTAGGCTGTGCTGCCGGATCATCTCGGGTGATGCGTAGATGTCGTCAGGCCCCGGGAGATAGTTGGCCTCTGGCGACCTGAGGAAGCCAAAGCCGTCCTGAAGGACCTCGAGGACACCGTCGCCGCCGATTTCCCAGCCGTCGTCGGCCTGCTCCTTGAGGATCTGGAACATCATATCGCCCTTGCGCATGGTCGATGCGTTCTCGATTTCGAGTTCTTCGGCCATGGCCAACAGATCCTTTGGGCTTTTGGCCTTCAGATCGGAGAGGTTCAGTCGTTCTTTGCTCATGACAAATCCATCAGACCGGGCATGGTTGCCCCAAGCCATTGTCTTCTATGGGAAAGTTTCCGACCGGATGGTCGAACAACGCTTCACCTATCTTCCATTCCAGTCATTGTCAACTCCTTACCGAACACTCAGGGCAATCGCGATTGAGATTTCCACTTTCCATCCGGACCTGAAGCCTGCGAATTTCCCGGTCCTCGGACGCCGGCGGTGACCGAATCGCTGGACCTCCCCCCAACCGGGATGCTATCAATCGTGACAGCTCCAATTCTGGGTGGAAGACCGCAGCATGGTAACAACATCCGAATGTGACGCTCCGTCAATCCCGTCCCACAATCGCGGTTTGCAATGGATGGGGCATCAGACGCGGCCATGCAACGACACCTACTTCAGGATAGATGGCTGCGAAGGTTCTGCTGGATTGACGACAGTGGCCAGCTCTCTTCTGATCTGCGGTGACGCACGTCAGGCGCTTGGGCTGCTGCCGGACGAATCCGTGCAGACGGTTCTCACTTCCCCACCTTACTGGTCACTGCGCGACTACGGGACCAAAGACCAGATCGGACGTGACGACGCCCTCCCGGACTACCTGGCCAGCATCGTCGAAGCATTCGAGGCCGTAAGGCGTGTTCTGCGCAGGGACGGCACCGTGTGGCTTAATGTCGGAGACGCCTTCACCTCGGGTAACCGCCGCTACCGAGCTCCGGATCCGAAGAATCGGGCGCGAGCGATGGACGTTCGCCCTCCAACCCCGAATGGCCTGAAGCCGAAAGATCTCATTGGGCTACCTTGGCGACTTGCTTTCATGCTTCAGGATGCCGGCTGGTGGCTGCGCTCGGAAGTGATTTGGCACAAGCCGAACGCACATCCCGAGTCCGTCCGCGACCGCCCGACCAAGGCGCACGAAACCCTGTTCCTGCTCTCAAGGAGTCAGAACTACCACTACAGCGTCGATGCCGTGCCGGGCCCCAACGGGCGGCGGCTGCGCTCGGTCTGGGACATGCCAACTGAACCAAGGAAACCATGCGACAGACATGCCGATGGACATCCTGCCATGATGCCCATGACCTTGGCAGAACGGTGTCTGGTCATAACCAGCCGGGAAGGGGACGTTGTCCTGGATCCCTATGCCGGTTCAGGTACGACGCTGCTGGCCGCAGAGGGGCTCCGGCGGAGGTGGATCGGAATCGAACTCAAACCTGCCTTCGCATGCCGACATTCTGCAACATCGCACATGGCTCACCAGCTCCGCAAACTGGATGGAGTATTTCGCTCTTGCGCTTTCCGTTCATCATGGTGCGACAACAGAACCATTAGGTACCACCGCGTTCGAGACCGTTTTCCGCAATGCCTGTCGGGCCGCGAACTGGGACGTCGAGTCGCCTATCTCCGCCACCCGGCGTTTTGTTGATGTTGTGGTTCGCTGTACCGATGCCTCATACCGGCACCTTTCTCTGAAGTCCACTGCGGCACGGAGATTGTCCGAACAGACGGTCCATATCTCAAAGCTGACAGAGGCAGCTTGGGTACAGGACGGGAGAAAGGCCAGCGACCGTCGTGCGTCTATGCGTGCACTGTTCCAGGACTACCAAGAGAAGGTTGACGCGATTGTCATGCTGCGCACCTTCCGGACCGCGGGGATTGCGGTGCGCTACCAACTGGTTGAGATACCGACCTCCCTGTTTGCCTCCGTTCAAGACGCTCCACTCGATGTGTTTCGCAGTGACGCCCCCGTCATCAGATGCAGCATTGATGGCCAAGACGTAGCTACAGTCGCCACAGATCGTTCAGACGCCAAGATCACGATACGGAACATCCGCTTATCCGCGTGCATCGTGCATGCGGAATGGATCAGGAACGATCTGGCCCGATAAAGTACAGGGCATGCTCCTTGTCCTCACTGAACCCTGCCTGAGCCTATGTCGCCAATGAGATAACTTTCACTGAAACGGACGCGACATCCAAGCGCAATCATGACCGTTTCCGTGTGCCCGGCAGCGGACCAGACCATGTTATGGAGTTTGATATTCAGAATGGCCTGACAATGACTGAAACAACAATCAAGACGACCAATACCGTTGGAACCTCGTTCATCAACCTGAATTGCCGCTCCGAACATTCATTCATTCCCATGGCGAAGTCCTTTCTTCGTCGAGCAAGCCAATGATGAAACCAGGTCATCGAAAGCACACCGGCCGCTTTTGTCCAAGGCCATATCGCCGACCAGTCCACCATACCCGGAGTGGCCGCCAGAATGATTCCGAATGTCCATGTCGCAATCATTGCAGGATTCATGATGATCCGCAGCAGACGTCTTTCCATGGTCTTGAACAGTTCATCAGTAGCGCTACCGACATCTACCGTCACTGCATGGTAGACAAACAGTCTCGGAAGATAGAACAATCCTGCCATCCAAGCGATCACCGAGATTATATGTAACGCCTTCATCCAAGGGTGGATGACGAAAAGCATGGTTTCCATTACATATCCTTTGTGAGCGTGGATCAGAATATAATATGAATTGAAATAAGGAATGCTTATTTTGTTGGTGGTGTGAACAAATCCAATTGGTCGGTTTTCCACATAGCTTTCCTTGGATTAAATGGCAAAAGACGATGGCTGACTTAACAATGTTTTGAACCTGAATGTGTATATTTTTCAATGATATATTTCCTTAAATTCTAGGATTTTCATCTCGATGTTTTCGACCGGTATTCAAAAACTGGAGATGATGGTAACAGGTTTTCCACAGTGGAAAAATGATGAGGAAGTTCAGGCATTTTCCATTGTAATGGCGATGACATTGGCAAGGGCATCTGTTATTCAGAATCCGTCCTGTCAATTCTTCATGATTTTTCCACGGATTTATCCTGATGCCCCGTCTCGTTCTTGCGTCGAAATCCCTGGGACGTCAATCGCTTCTCCGGTGCGCCGGTGTGCCCTTTACGACTCATGTGGCAGATGTTGATGAAAAGGGAATCCGTTGTAGACTTCTGGCCAATGGTTCAGATCCAAGGGAACTCGCTGAAGCGCTGGCTGAAAGCAAGGCTAGTGCGGTGGCAAGGTTGGATAGGAATTGGGTCGTGCTCGGCTGTGATCAGGTTCTGGAGTTCGATGGCAATGTGCTTGAAAAACCGAAGGATAGGATGGATGCCAGGAAGCAGCTTGGTCGAATGAATGGTCAAAGTCATAGGTTGTATTCCGCCGTTGTGGTGTGTGAAGGCTTGAGACCGCTATGGAGCTTTACTGGCGAAGCTGAGCTTGAGATGCGTAGATCGTCGAGTGAATTCCTGGACGCATACGTTAGCCGAAACTGGCCCGGGATTGCAGATTCGGTGGGCTGCTACAAGATTGAGGAGGAAGGGAGCAGGTTGTTTTCCCGCATTGTTGGTGACCATTTCACGATAGTCGGCCTACCGCTGCTGGAAGTCCTGACCTTTCTCGCAGACAGAAGGTTGATTCCGGCATGACTGACGAAAGCAACTTCGCTTTGGCTGGTGTGATCGGAATGCCTGTCACGCACAGCAGATCCCCGCAACTCCACAATCATTGGCTACGGAAATACGGGATTCGAGGTCAATACGTGCCGATGAACATCAGGCATTCAGATCTGGAAGATGCCATCGGAGCGCTTCCGAAGCTTGGCTTTGTAGGTGTGAACGTAACGATTCCGCATAAGGAGAGTGTTCTATGGCTAGCGGATCTGGTGACAGATAGAGCCGCACTGATTGGTGCGGCAAACACCCTCATCTTCCTTGAGGACGGAAAGCTGCACGCCGACAATACCGATGGCTATGGATTCATCGAAAATCTTCGGCGGAACGCGCCAGGATGGCAGGCCAATAGCGGGCCGGCGGCGGTAATTGGTAGCGGTGGCGCAGCGCGGGCTGTTGTGGCATCACTCATCGAAGTCGGAGTGCCAGAGATTCGGATCAGCAACCGGACCAAGGCAAGGGCTGACGCCCTGCGATCGGAATTCGGTGCCAGGGTGACTGTCTTTGAATGGGTGCAGGCTGGAAGTATGATGTCTGGCGCAAAGCTTGTCGTTAACGCTACATCACTTGGCATGAAGGGTAAGCAGGAGTTCCAGATTCCCCTCAATGCCCTGTCACCTGAAGCCGTTGTCAACGATCTTGTATACACACCTCTTGAAACTCCGCTTCTTCGGCATGCGGCGAGAATAGGGTGCACAACTGTTGATGGCCTTGGAATGCTGTTGCACCAAGCTGTCCCAGCGTTTGAAAGATGGTTCAACACACGGCCTGAAGCTGACAGCGAAACGCGTCAGGTTCTGCTCCAATGAGTTGCAGACCATTCCTTGTCGGGCTGACCGGCTCGATTGGCATGGGCAAGACAACGACGGCAGGTATGTTCGCGGAAGAGGGAATTCCTGTTTGGGATGCCGATGCAACGGTTCACAGAATGTATGGAGCAGGCGGAGCTGCCGTTGAGCCAATTCGAGAGCTTCATTCCGTCGCCGTCGTCAATGATGTGGTAGACCGCTCCGCCCTTAAGCACTGGATCTCCGAGGATCCGACTGCTCTTGGAAAGATTGAGCGCATCGTTCACCCGCTGGTGGCATCGGACCGCAGGACATTCATTGAGGAAGCGGTTTCGGAAATTGTCGTTCTTGACATTCCACTTCTGTTCGAAACCAGTGGCGAGAAGGATGTCGATGCCGTTGTGGTTGTTTCGGCCCCACCTGATGTCCAGCGCAAGCGCGTACTTGAACGAGGCAACATCTCCATAGCGCAGTTTGAAGCACTGCTGGAACAGCAGATACAGGATTCCGAGAAGCGGGCTCGCGCCGATTATGTTATCGAAACCTTAACGGTTGAAGGTTCCCGTGCCTCGGTGCGATCCTGCGTGAAGGACATAAGGGCGAGGCTGGCAAATGCGTGAGGTGGTTCTTGACACTGAAACGACTGGCCTTGACCCACTAGCGGGCCATCGGCTTGTCGAGGTCGGCGCGGTCGAACTGTCCAACCATGTTCCCACTGGCCGCACATACCATCAATACATAAATCCTGACCGCTCCATGCCGAAGGAAGCACTCAAAATCCACGGCCTTAGTGACGAATTTCTTTCTGACAAGCCCAAATTCGCCGATATAGCGGACGACTTCCTCGAATTCCTGGGTGGAGGTAAGCTGGTAATCCACAACGCGGCGTTCGACCTAAGCTTCATCAATGCTGAACTTGGCTGGATTGGTCGACCCCAGCTGTCGGAAAACCTGGTAATCGACACAGTTGCCATCGCACGAAACAAATTCCCTGGCTCACCTGCATCACTCGACGCATTGAGTCGACGGTTTGGCATAGATACTGCAGACCGCGTCCGACATGGTGCCCTACTGGACAGTGAAATTCTGGCAGCGGTCTACCTGGAGCTCGTTGGCGGGCGACAGCCGAATTTCGCCTTCACAGCAACGCATTCGGTAAGCGGGACAAACGTGTCAGGTGAAAGCTGGCGTCCAGGGCCGAGAGGTAAGGAACTTCCGCCTCGGATCACCGATGCGGAGGCCAAGGCCCATGCTGAATTTGTGGCGAGTTTGGGTGAAGGCGCTCTTTGGCGAAAGTACGATTCTTAGACGACCGGTTTCGTCTGCTCGGCGCTTTCTGTCACCGCCCTCCGATAAAGTGCGTCGAAATCAATAAGTTCCAGATTAAGTGGCGGAAATCCACCTTCTCGGGTGATATCGGCAACGATCCGACGGGCGAAAGGAAACAGCAGTCGTGGACATTCAATCAGCAGAAACTGATGCATTTGCTGTTCCGGCAGGTTCTCAATGTGGAATAGCGCTCCATATTCAAGTTCCAGAACAAACAGTGTTTCATTCTTTACCTTGTCTTTGGACGTTATCGAGTATTTGCACAGCACGTCATACTGGGTACCGCTCGCACGCCTCTTTGCATCAAGTGACACCTGGACAGAGATGTCCGGAGTGACATCGCCGGAGATGCCCTTTTGAACCATTATGTTTTCAAAGGATAAATCCCTGATGTATTGTCCCAGAACCTGAACTTTGGCTGATTTTTTGGGCCCGTTGTCACTTTCGGACCGGTCACTGCCGTTCTTCACCATCCTGTATCTCCCTGCCGATGGTCGCGCGATTGCCTAACAGATCAGCTGCCGACGCTCAACGTCGCGACCATCCTGAACCATCTGACTCGGTTCCCGACGGCGGTAACTCCTCGAATTCAGCGTCAATGAAGTCTTTACGGGATTCCCTTTGGCTATGCCCCGCACCAGCACCATAGTGTAGCTCCGCGCGAATGCGTCCGCTGAGATAGCGGAAAACACATGCCCGCACGGGAGGTACCAGCAAAGCGAAGCCAACTCCATCGGTGAAAAAACCGGGCGTCAGCAGCAGTATGCCGGCAACAAGAATCATGGCACCATGTGCTAGCGGTTCCGAGGGATCCCGGAGTTCCGAGAGCGATTTCCTCAGCTCCTGCAAAGCCGTCAGGCCTTGGGCGCGGACAAGAAATGTTCCAGCCGCGGCGGTGAGAATCACCGTTCCAAGAGTTGCCCATAACCCTATCGCTCCGCCGATCAGGATGAACAGGGCGATTTCAATGAGTGGAATTCCGGCAAATATCACGAACAGTCGCATGGTATCCTGATTGATTGGAGTTGGCTTGAGGTGGACTTGTCCTTGGGTAATACCTAAATATGTGCGACACTCAATGAATGCCACCTGACCGGGAAAGGGATCCGTATGGGTAACGCCGTTATTCAGCTCTTGGTTCTTGCCGGAATTGCCGTTTTCCTGATCCTGCGTCTGCGCAATGTTCTTGGAACGCGGGACGGGTTCGAAAGGTCGCCTGCACCTGCTTCACAGGGCGAGCAGTCAACTCTCCCTGAGCTGCACGTTAGAGAGGACGGCTATGACGATGACATAGCGGATCATGTCGACGAGAGTTCGGACTCGGCAGGTGCATTGATGGCGATGAAGTTTGCTGAACCGGAATTTACCGTGGGTGGATTCATTGAAGGCGCACGCGGCGCGTATGAGATGATCCTGATGTCCTTCGAACGGGGTGACATTGACAGCATTGCGCCGTTTCTCGGCGATGAGGTCTATCAGACATTCATCGATGTCGTTGGTGAACGTGAAGATCAGGGCCTTTCAATTGACGCGAAGTTTGTGGGCATTCGTGATGTGTCGCTTGTCGAAGCGACATATGACTCCAGGACCCACGAGGCTGAAATCACTGTTCGGTTTGTCGGCGAATTGACGAGCGCCGTGCGGAATGCGGCTGGGGAAATCGTTGAAGGCAATCCCAGCGAGATCAGGCGGCAGAAGGACATCTGGACCTTCATGCGTAGGATGGGCGCGAAAGATCCAAACTGGAAGCTTGTCGCGACGGGCGAATGACCGCTTACTCAGATGTTGTTTTGCAGGGTGATGCGGAATCGACCTGCCGGAACGATGATGCTGTCCTGAAGAACATGCGGCCGGATTTCTGGCATTCAACTCCATTCTAGTCAGGTATGCGGCGCAAGGGTTCACGTCTGCTGACTCCGGGAGAAATGAACCTATGGGAGAGGGTGACTCAACGAACCAGAGTCCTGCATCCTGACCGTGCAAAACCGGCGACAGGAGAGATGCCACACTCTGAACCAAACCGGAACGGCTCAGAAAGGCCTGTCCAATTCCCTATTCCAGAGTTTCGAATTGGCGAAAGAAGCGGCATCGGTGACCCATTGAACAACGTCGTTCCGGGTGTCTCAAGGCAGGCCAAGACCCATCCACCGCGAATGGATAGGAAGACATATGATAGGATGAGGCGTGGAAAACTGGTGCCCGAGGCAAGGATAGATCTTCATGGAATGACGACTGCAAGGGCACTTCCTGAACTCCAGCGCTTCGTTCAGCGAGCTCACGATACTGGATGTCGTTTGGTTTTGGTCATCACCGGAAAGGGAAGGAACAGTGGAGG
The DNA here is from genome assembly GCA_965203605.1 of Paracoccaceae bacterium. Classification (GTDB taxonomy): domain Bacteria; phylum Pseudomonadota; class Alphaproteobacteria; order Rhodobacterales; family Rhodobacteraceae; genus JAPOUP01. The sequence continues at coordinate 4,077,451 of OZ241902.1, forward strand.
CGATGAGCTGACGCCGGAGCGTGAAGGTGTCCTGAAACGTCAGGTTCCTCGCTGGCTTTCCGCTTCGCCGTTATCCCAACTGGTTCTGGAAGTCTTCGAGGCGCACACCAGGCACGGTGGATCTGGTGCATACTACGTTTACCTACGACGCAGGAAGTAGCGGCGATGAAGCATCGCGGTTTCCATGTCCCGTGTGGTTCGGAAGATCTTCTCAGCCGTCCAGTTCGCGCCTCATCAGTGTTCCGTGTCTGGATGCGCGATCCATAAGCCATTCCCTAAATCCGAGGTCGGTCTGTCCAGAAGCTACAGCTGCCTGCCAGTCCGAACGGGGATCCGGGCCGATATCCTCTACGTCCGGCAGGATAACGCCATTCACCATCCAGGGTGCCAGTGGAAGGCCACGAAGCCAGTCGGACACTGATGGGATCCTGCGGCAATCCTCCCGGACATGCTGTTCGCCGATGAAGCGAACAGGAACCCGGCGACCATCGGCATTGACGATCTCGCGTCCAAACAGCGACTGCGCTTCGAATATTCCGAAACTGTGATGCCGAAGCGCTCTATGGGAAGGTAGCGCTTCGTGGGCTTTGGATGCGTCGAACCAATCGTGAATTGCCTGATAATCCTGCGGCTTACCCCCGAACTTGCGTGCGGAGCTTTCCGCATGGTGGAGAGGGTGGGCCATTTCATATGTCCTCGTGGAATTCCTGAATGCGATCCATGTAGAAGTCGGCGTGGTCCAGATCGATCCGATCCTTGGTCACGTCCCAGGTCAGGGTGCCTTCTCCGCCGTCATCGATTTCAAACCCCGGATGCAGCATGGCTGCGATATCCCATACAAAGTCCCTCAGGCGTTCGTCGATCTCGCTGATACGAGCACCCTCGGGCTTTGCGGAGAGTTCCGAAACGTTCCCGCTGTCTCCATATCCATCGTAATGGGCCTCTATTCCGGTTACATCCGCTTTCCGGAGAAGGGCGAGAAGTTCCGCCCGTTCCTCACGGGTTCGGCTCTCTGTCTTCTGGCGCTGTTCCTCTTCCCATGCCCGGAGCTTTTCCCAATCGAATCCGGTTGCCTTTGGTTTTTCAGCCGTCATTGAACTATCCTTTCTTCGGCGTCTTCCATCCGACGGATGTCGGGATGCGCCTGTGATTCCATATTGATGTTCAATATATGTTCCTGTCGCTTTCGGTCACGTATTGGATGGAAATCCACCCTTTTGGCATTCGTTGCATTTCGGCAACATTTTGTATGTTGATTTCTTGAGACCAAAATATTGGGGATTATATACTTGACAGCGCAAAATGAGTTGGCTATCCTGTAGCCACACACGGAGGACATGACATGGCGAAAGCACCGGGCAAGGCACACCGAGAGGGCATTACGCTCCTGCAAATCGTGGAGATGTTCCCGACCGAGGAAAGCGCCCATGACTGGTTTGCGGACATGCGCTGGGGCCGCACCGGCCGCTTCTGCCCGCGCTGCGGGAACACCGAGACGACGCAGAAGGGCATGGTCTTCTGGTGCGGCGGCTGCCGGCGGCGCTTCACGGTCCGCACCGGCACGGCGATGGAGCGGTCGAAGATTCCGCTCCGCAAGTGGGTCATCGCCATCTACCTCAGCGTCACCAGCCTAAAGGGCGTGTCGAGCATGAAGCTGCACCGCGACCTTGGCATCACTCAAAAGTCGGCATGGTTCATGGCGCACCGCATCCGCGAAGCTATGATGGGCGAGTCGGGCAGGTTCTTCGGGCCTGCCGAGGCCGACGAGACTTACATCGGGGGGAAGCGCAAGAATATGTCGAACTCTAAGCGGCAGGAACCGGCGGGGACCGGGCGCGGCGCGACCGGCAAAGCCGCCGTGGCAGGCGTGAAGGACCGCGACAGCAATAAGGTCGCGGCCCGTGTCATGGAGGCAACCGACACCGGGGCGCTGCAAGGCTTTGTCCGGGAGCATGTTGCACCGGGCGCGACGCTCTATACCGACGAGGCTGCGGCCTACAAGGGCGTGGCCGAATTCGACCATGAAAGCGTGAAGCACTCGGTCGCGGAATATGTCCGGGGGCAGGCCCATACCAACGGCATGGAGAGCTTCTGGGCGATGCTCAAGCGGGGCTATGTCGGAACCTTCCACAAATTCTCGCACAAGCACTTGCAGCGGTATGTCGATGAACTCTCGACGCGCCATAACCTCCGCGACGCGGACACGGCGGACATGATGGCGGCGCTCTTTGCTGGCATGGTCGGGAAGCGCCTGCTTTACAGCGACCTCATTGCCGACAACGGGCTGGCCTCCGGCGCTCGAAGCTGACATGTCGCTGCAAGCGGTCATTCCGCCGACCGACCTTAGCGCGGAAGCACTCGCCCGCCGTCTGCTCAATGAAGGCTGGATGGAGAACGGCAGCCATCCCCTGCATCTGCGCAAGGCGCATTTCCTCGACAGACTGCGCAGCACCGGCAAGCTCAACTACAAGCGGTATTTGACCTCGCCGCTCCGCTATGCGGGCGGCAAGAGCCTTGCTGTGGGCATGGTCGTGGAACTCATGCCCGATGTCGTAGAGCGCGTCGCCTCGCCCTTCATGGGCGGCGGCTCGGTGGAAATCGCCATAGCCCGCGAACTCGAACTGCCGGTCGCGGCCTATGATGTCTTCGACATTCTCTGCACCTATTGGCAGGTGCAGCTACGGTGCCCGGCGGCGCTGGCCAAGCGGCTGCGCGGCTTCACGCCGGACCGCCAGACCTTCGCCGCCGTCAAAGCGCGGCTGGACGGCCACTGGAGGCGCGGGGAGGCGCTGGACCGCTACGACCTTGCCGCCCACTACTATTTCAACTCGAACACCTCCTACGGGCCGCATTTTCTCGGCTGGCCGTCGGATGTGTATCTGACGCCGGACCGCTACTCGAAAATGGTGGAGAAGGTGGAGGCGTTCCGGGCGCCGGAATTGACGGTCCGGTGCATGGACTTCGAGCAGTCGATACCGCGCCACAAGGCCGACTTCCTCTATTGCGACCCGCCCTACTATCTGGATGAAGGCAAGACCTTTGTGGGCATGTATCCGCACCGGAACTTCCCGATCCACCATGACGGGTTCCGGCATGAGGCGCTGCGCGACTTGCTGCTGCGCCATCGGAGCGGCTTTGTCCTGTCCTACAACGATTGTCCGACAATCCGCGACTGGTATTCCGACTGCAATATCGAGACGCCGGAATGGCAATACACCTTCGGGCAGGGTGACACGCGGATCGGCGAAAACCGGGAGCGCAACGGCGGATCGCATGTGAAGAAGTCCCATGAGCTTCTGATCTGGCGGCATCCCCGGTTAACGCTCGACGGGCAAGCACGACCGAAGCGGCCCGCGAATACCGGCAGCGCGGACATGACGACGCGCTGCTGTTCGCGCTCACCATTGGCCTCAGCTGAGACTATCGCCGCGACCAAGCTGCGAAGAAGGATGTCATCGACCCGGCCGGGGACGCGCACTCGGTCAAGTCCGGGCGCGTCAAGTGGCAGGTCTTCCTCTACAGCCGCAACCGCTTCCTCGAAGACGACGGGTTCCAGGCGCTCAACGGCATAGGCTCGCTCCTGGTCCACTGCATCGACGCCTTCCCGCCGCGCTACAGCGACTATGCGGACAACAAGGAACCGGCCAAGCTCCGGCTGCAAGCGCCGATGCGGGAGCTGCGTGACCGCTTCCAGCGCAAGGCGCTGCTACGGGCCTTCCTGCGCAAGTCCATCTTCAACGGCGCGGAGGTGCAGTATCTCACCGTGCTGCGCGACGGCGTGTTCAGCGTCTATTGGAGCGACGATGTGGTGAGCGCAATGGCGGACGCTTTCGAGGTGGTGAACTCCACCGGCCGCCGCGCTGGGGAATTCGACGCCCAGAAGGTGCTCTTCCGGCATGAGGGCCGGAATGTCGGGGAACTGGAGATGCGAAACGACAGCCCCGGCCACTATGGCGAAGTCCGGTTCAACATGCTCCGCGAGCCATGCCTTGCGCTCTTGGACGCGGCAGGCTTCGAGACTGGCGAGTGGAAGCCCGAAGTCCGGCTATACGGACAGGCGCGGCGGACTTTCGGTCGCTGGTAATTTGCGCAGCCATGTATATAATCCCCAAAATATTGGCATATGGTGCAGCGGTGACTGCTGAGCCCTTGGCGTTCCCGATGACTGTCCAGTGAACGATTTGGAGGTATCAGTGAGTTGAACCGTGATTGAGGCGCTTCCGAATCAGTCGAGATGCGTACTTCGTCCAATTCGTATGACAATATGATGAAGCCCTGAGCGGGATTTTTCGACCTTATTCGGAAATCAAGTGGAGAATGTCCATGTCAGTCTCAACGCGGTCCTGGAGATTGGAGGCCCAATCGCGACCGGGATGAAGTGTATCCCATTGCGATCTGCGCTGATTCCTGCGTCCCTTGCCGGGGTCATTGTTACCGAAACCGTCAATGGCAACATTCCAATTCGGCCGATATTCCGGGATCAGCACCTGTTCGGTCAACCCTATCCAAACCGGATCAAGAACCAGCCAGCGACAGCGAAAGTCCAACAGTTCCAGGTTTGTCACCGCTGCGACGGATCTAGCGTGGTGCGCAAGTCGTTGGTACAAAGCGGCCGAAGTCCGAGCAACTGCCGACCGACCCTGTCGGCGTCCGGGGGGATCGGCCTTTCCGACATATATTGGCCTGTCAACGCCCAGATCCGCATAAGCCGGAAACCGACCGAGGTAATGTAGTGTATAGACGCCCGCGCCATCGAATGTTTCGGATGGAGGTAGCTCATCCGGCTGATAAGCCATCAACGCCCGAGCCGCGCTGCGCCCAAGTTCGTCGACACTGAGAGGGTCAAAGGTACGCATGATCTATCTCTCACAGCTGCGACCGTTTCGACAGATAATCCAGAAACAGTGACGTTTACGGGCGTGATGCGCTGTCTTCCACTTATTGGACACCATTGGCCCGGTACGCACCTTGACAATCAGATCGCAGACGGTGAAGCCAGCAGCGTCTGCCATTCGCATATAATCGCAATGCGCCCATTGGGAACGATGGCAATTGACCATGTCGGTGATCTTGGCAAGGAGAAGACCGCGTGGTTTCAAGACCCGTTTTGCCTGCTTCAGGAAGGGAGGATACAGATAGCTGAGCGTCCAGCCCTGCTCTTTGCCGCACTCGACAGTTGCCCCGAAATCCTCGTCGAACTTCTTGCGGCTCTTGTCGCGACCCTGTGGCCCGACGTGCGGCGGGTCATATACGACGACCCCGAATTCCGAATCCGGAATGCCCTCCATCTTCCGGTTGTCTCCGACAATCATCGGCTTGAACTTTGGGTCAATGTCCATCGAAACGACCTTTCGGTCGCTCCCTTTCCACATGCGCCCTCTGTTGCAGGTTGCGTCCAGAATCGGCTCCGGGGGAATTGACGGGTAGAAATTCAGCATCAATTCGAGAAGGTCGCAGTCGCTACCCTCCCAAACGCTGCTGATGGGCCGGTAGTGCGCAGGTTCCTCGGTAGCCAGTGTTGGTTCGGGGTCATAGCTGAATTCAGTGTCGACGACTTGATTGAACGTCTTGAGTGTCATCTAGGGTCTGTTGACAATCATGTTGCCGCCACCACGCCGGCTACGGGATGAATCCCGGCCGCAAAGCTCGCGTCCGTCTTGTCGTAGCGCGTCGCGATTGCCCGGAACTCCTTGATTTTGGCGAAGAAATTCTCGACCTGATGCCGCCACCCATACATCTCCCGGTCGTGCTCCCTGGGCTCCGTCCGGTTCCGCTTCGACGGAATCACCGCCTCCGCCCCGCGCAGGGCCAGATCCTCCAGGAGCCAGTCCGCGTCGAACGCCCTGTCCCCGACCAGCGCCCCGAAGGGGAGCCCGTCCAGAAGCTTCGCCGTCCCCGCGAGGTCGTGCGCCTGCCCGGGCAGGATCACGAAGCGGACCAGGTATCCGGGCGCGTCCACGGCCGCCACGACCTTGCCCGTCAGGCCGCCCCGGGAGCGGCCGATCCCCTGGCGGCAGGTCCCCCTTTTGCGCCCGCCGCCTTCTGGTGCGCCTGCACGATCGTGCCGTCGACGAACACCCATTCGAGGTCGAACTCCTCCGACAAAGCGCTGAAAACACGCTCGAAAACCCCGGACAGCGCCCAGCGGCGGAACCGCCTGAACACATTGTTCCAGTTGCCGAAGCGCTCCGGAAGGTCGCGCCACGGCGATCCCGTGCGGAACCGCACGGGCACCGCCTCCACGAACCGCCGGTTGTCCACCGCGGTGGCGCCGGGATCGGTCGCCCTGCCGGGCAGCATGTCCTTGATCCGCGCCCACATGGCGTCGGTCAGCACCGTCCTGTCCGCATTCATCATGTCACCTGCTCTCTTGCCTGTGCCGCCGTTCCGGCATGCATTGCGGCGAAAATAACAGGGGACGCGCCGAATCGCAACCCAATTGTCAACAGGCCCTAGGCAGATCCCGGGTGCCCGTAAAACTTCCGGTCCACAGATATTTCGGTGTTCCTGTCATCGCCCGGTTGGCCTCTCGCTCTCCGAACATTCCCCGTCCGTGCCAAGACCCGCTTGCCAACCTGGATTTCCAGAGTTTCATCGTGAATGCAACGCCCATCAGATTCCTCGACCATACGGAAACAGAATCGCCTGATCGCCGTAATCCAGCATAACCAACAGCATTGGCACAACTGACGCACATAATGTCATCATTGCCTTCAAGGCAGAATAGGGACCGGCACAACCTTTGGCGAGATGACGAACGAAAGGGATGGACCAATGTGCATTTACTGTCCCAAATATATGATCAGCAGCGCCTTCCCGAAGAATCGAATCTCATCTCGTCTGAAGCATCCCAGTCCAGTCCGACCTCGGCGCCTTCCCGCGGAATCGGCGATGCGGCGTCCTGTCGGACGGTGATTTGTGTATTGTCCGCGCATTTCAGGTGCACAAGCGTCTCGGCGCCAAGAGCCTCTGAGTAGACCACGCGCGCCTTCAGGTCACCGCTCTCGGAGATCCGGGTGCGCTCGGGCCTGACACCGATGTTTGCGGTGCCTGACTTTCCGAGAAGTCCAGCCGGGAGGAAGTTGGTGGGCGGCGACCCGATGAAGCCCGCCACGAATTCGGTCGCTGGATTGGCGTAGACCTCCAAAGGCACGCCAATTTGATCCGCCACGCCGCCGTTCATCACCACCATCCGGTCGGCCATCGTCATGGCCTCGACCTGGTCGTGCGTGACGTACAGTGCCGTGACACCCAGTTCACGTTGGAGTGCCTTGATTTCAAGTCGCATCTGCACGCGAAGCTTGGCGTCCAGGTTTGACAGTGGCTCGTCGAACAGGAAGACCGCAGGTTCGCGCACGATGGCGCGCCCCATGGCCACGCGCTGGCGCTGGCCTCCGGACAGTTCACGGGGTTTGCGCCGAAGATAGTTCTCAAGCTGCAGGAGCTTTGCCGCCCGTGTCACGCGCTCCTCGATGTCGGCGCGCGGTATCTTCGCGATCTTGAGTCCATAGGCCATGTTGTCGAAGACCGACATGTGCGGATAGAGCGCGTAGTTCTGGAAGACCATGGCGATGTCCCGGTCCATGGGCTCAAGGTCATTGACCCTGTGTCCGTCGATATGGACATCGCCGCTCGTGACGGTCTCAAGGCCGGCCACCATCCTGAGAAGCGTGGACTTGCCGCAGCCCGACGGCCCTACGATGACGATGAATTCCCCGTCCGCGACCGTGATCGATATGCCATGAATGACGCCTGTCCTGCCGAAGGACTTCTTTACGTTGTTGAGGGTGAGTGTCGCCACTTTCCTACTTCTCGCTTTCCACAAGCCCGCGGACAAAAAGTCGTTGCATCCCCACGACCACCAGCACCGGCGGTACCATGGCAAGGAGCGAGGTTGCCATGATCACCGGCCAGTCCGCGATGTCGTCTCCAGACGGAAACATCTGCTTGATGCCCATGACGATCGTGTTCATTTCGGGATCCGTGGTGATCAGAAGCGGCCAGAGATACTGGTTCCAGCCGTAAATGAACAGTATGACGAAGAGTGCGGCGACGTTCGTCCGGCTCATTGGCAGGAGAATGTCGAAAAAGAACCGCATCGGTTTCGCTCCGTCGACGCGAGCGGCTTCGGCCAGTTCGTCCGGCACAGTCATGAAGAACTGACGGAACAGGAATGTGGCGGTAGCGGACGCGACCAGCGGCAGGATCAGGCCTTGGTAGCTGTTCAGCATTCCAAAGTTGGCGATGACCTCATAGGTCGGCACGATCCTGACCTCGACGGGCAACATCAGCGTCAGGAAGATCAGCCAGAAGAAGATCCGCCGTCCCGGAAAGCGAAAGTAGACGATGGCGAAGGCGGAAAGCAGGCTGATGGCGATCTTGCCAAGCGAAATCCCGACCGCCATGATCAATGAGTTCAGAAGCATGGTCGACACGGGTGCGTTGACACCCGCGGTCAGGGCCCGGGCGTAGTTCGCGATGAACTGGTCGCCGGGCAGAAGCGGCATCGGTGGACGGACGATGTCCTGCTGTTCCACCGTGGATGCGACAAAGGCCAGCCATATCGGGAAGAATATGAAGGCGATGCCCACAATGAGCCCTAGGTGGGTCAGCCAATGCCCTGCGCCGCGCCTTTCCACCATGCCGTTCCGCTCGGCCATCAATAATGCACCCTGCGTTCGATGTACCTGAACTGGACGACCGTCAGAAGCGAAACGATCGTCAGGAGAATCACGGATTGCGCGGCGGAGGAGCCGAGGTCCTGCCCGACGAATCCATCGGCATAGACCTTGTACACAAGAATCGTCGTGGCCTGCTGAGGCCCGCCGGAAGTGATTGTATGGATCACGCCGAACGTCTCGAAAAAGGCGTAGATGACGTTCACGACCAGAAGGAAGAAGGTCGTGGGGGAAAGAAGTGGAAAGACGATCGTTCGAAACCGCGTCCAGAAATGTGCGCCGTCTATCGCAGCCGCCTCGATCACCGACCGCGGGATCGCCTGAAGCCCGGCAAGGAAGAAAAGGAAGTTGTAGCTGATCCGCCCCCAGGCGCTGGCGACTACGACAAGGCCCATCGCTTCGCCTTCGTTCAGAACATGGTTCCAGTCGTATCCCAAGAGGCCGAGATACCATGTCACGACGCCAACGCGGGTGTTGAACATGAAAAGCCAAAGCACTCCGGCGACTGCCGGAGCGACGGCATAGGGCCATATGAGAAGGGTGCGATATGCGCCGGAACCCCTGACAAGGCGGTCCGCCAGCACCGCGAGGAAGAGCGCCACTGCCATCGAAACGACGGTCACGAGGGTCGAGAAGACTGCGGTCGTGACGAATGAGGCCCGGTAGTAGCGGTCCGACAGCAGGAACTCGAAATTCCCCAGCCCCACCCATCGCATGGACAGCCCGAACGGATCGGGGATGAAAAGGGACTGCCAGATGGCCTGCCCAGCCGGGTAGAAAAAGAAAATGGCCGTGATCATGAACTGCGGCAAGACCAGCAGGATCGGCAGCCAGATTCCCCTGAACTTGACACGCTTTTCCATTGCACTTTGGTTGGCTGCCCCGTCAGGAAACGGGGCAGCCGCTCCAACCGCTATCGCGATGCCTGCTCGAAGCGGCGCAGGAGCATGTTGCCCCGCTCCACAGCGCTGTCCAGCGCCGCCTGTGCATCCTTGTCGCCGGACCAAACGGCTTCCAGTTCCTCGTCGATGATGCCGCGGATCTGGTCGAACGATCCAAGCCGAAGACCCTTTGAGTTGGCGGTCGGCTCCTTGGCCGTCATCTGGATAACCGCCACGTCGGTGCCGGGGTTGGCATCATAGAAGCCCTGGCTCCTGGTCAGTTCCCCCGCCTCGGCCGTAATGGGCAGATAGCCGGTATCCTGATGCCACTTGGCCTGGATCTCCGGGCTGGAAAGGAAGTTCAGATACGCCGAGACGCCTCTGTATTCCTCGTCACTTTGCCCTTCCATCACCCAAAGCGACGCGCCGCCGATGATCGTGTTCTGGGGCTCGCTCACGAGTGCCGACCAATAGGGCAGTGGACGCACCTCGAAGTCGAATTCGGCTTCGGCCTTGATGCCTGCATACCCTGCGGACGACTCGGTGAAGAGGGCGCATTCGCCGGCGCGGAAGTTCGCGCCGCCTTCGTTGCGGCGACCGGCGTAGATGAATTTTCCGTCCTTGGCCCAGTTGCCCATCGCGTCGATATGCGCCACTTGGTCCGGGCTATTGAAGGCCAGGGTGGTGTCAGTCCCGGCGAAGCCGTTCTCTTTCGTGGCAAATGGCGTGTCGTGATAGGCCGAGAAGTTCTCAAGGTGAACCCAGCTCTGCCATGCGGTGGTCAACGGGCAGTCGACGCCGGCCGCCTTCAGGTCATCCAGGACCGCGCCGACATTTTCCCAAGTCGAGAGATCGGTGTCCGGATTGACGCCCGCCTCGCTAAGCTTGTCCCGGTTCACCCAGAGAACCGGGGTCGAGGAATTGAACGGCAGCGAGAGCATGTTTCCGTCAGGCGAGGTATAGTAACCCTTGACCGAACCGATATATTTTGACTGGTCGAAATCCGCGCCCGCGCCCGCCATCACTTCGTGGACCGGCCTAACCGCGCCCTTGGCGGCCATCATCGTTGCGGTACCGACCTCGAAGACCATGAGTATGTCAGGCTGTTCGCCAGCGCGGAAAGCAGCGATCCCGGCGTTCAGCGTTTCCGAATAGTTGCCTTTATGACTGGCCACGACCTTGTAGTCCGACTGGGAGGCGTTGAAGGTGTCCACCTGTTCAGCGACCAGTTCTCCGAGCCGACCGGTGAAGGCGTGCCAGAACTCGATTTCCGTCTGGGCCATCGCCGGCTGCGCTGCACCTACAGCTGCTGAGGCGGCAAAAAGGTTGATAATGCGTTTCATGTTCTTTTCCCTTTTTCAGTTTCTTGATTTGCGGCGCAGCCCACCGCGATGCCGAACGCAGCGTCCACACCGCTTGAGGAACTCACGACAACAAGTTCGATCATGGTCGCTCCACAATGAAGTCTGAAGAGATGCTGGTCAAGGCCACAGTGCACTCCACGGAGGTTCCCGCGCCAAGGCCGAAGCGCACCATCGGCGTCGAAGCCATACAGGCTGTCTACGCTCCGAAAGCCGAAAGCGTAGCCAGTAGGTTGTTCGCCGCACATCCGCCCATTGGGCGGCGACTGCCCGGTTCCGGCTGACATCCGGTGATGGCGGATTCAATCCGGACGTGCTCACTGGTGCCCATCCTTGCGGAAATGGCCAGGACCATTGCATTATGGTTCGAGGTCGGATTACGATCCACGCGATGGCGGTCGACAGGAAGAAGCGCCGCCACATGGAGCGCATGGAGTGCAGGTGTCGCTGGTTCAGGTTCCGGAAACGCCGCTGGTCAGGTCGATCAAACGGCGTATTCGCAATCTATGAACGATCTGGCGGGAACCCGGAACAACCGTTGGTCATGGGACCTGTGCGCCGGGTATGATGTGGCCTTGCGAGCGAAACCTTGAGCAGGTGGCCCAAGCTGTCCTGAAAGGAGATGAAGATGAAGAGAATGACTGCTACGATCACGGGATCGTTGATCGCGCTTGCCGCGACTGTGTCCGCGACGAATGCCGACAAGCTGACGTATTACTGTTCTGCACAGGAAGACTGGTGCCAGCTGATGGCGCGGAGTTTCGAGGACGCGACCGGCATTGACGTAAACATGACCAGAAAGTCCTCCGGCGAGACCTTTGCGCAGATCCGTGCGGAATCCTCCAATCCCAAGGGCGACGTCTGGTGGGGTGGTACGGGTGATCCGCACCTGCAGGCGGCGGAGGAAGGCCTGACGATGGAATACATTTCGCCCATGCGCGACCAATTGCATGATTGGGCGATCGCGCAGGCCGAAAGTGCGGGCAACAGGACCATCGGCATCTATTCAGGGGCGCTGGGCTACGGCTACAACACCGACCTTCTGGCCGCAAACAACCTGCCTGAGCCGTCCTGCTGGATGGATCTGCTGAAGCCGGAATACAAGGGGCATGTCCAGATGGCGAACCCGAATTCGTCTGGCACGGCCTACACGACCCTTGCATCGATGGTACAGATTTTTGGCGAGGACGACGGGTTCGAGTTCATGAAAGGGCTTCACGCCAACATCAACCAATACACCAAGTCGGGCTCGGCTCCGATCAAGGCGGCGGGTCGTGGCGAAAACACCATCGGCATCGTCTTCATGCATGATGCGGTGAAGCAGGCCGTGTCCGGGTTCCCGATCAAGGTCGTGGCGCCGTGCGAGGGCACAGGGTACGAGATCGGTTCCATGTCGATCATCGAAGGTGCGCGCAACCTGGAAGAGGCCAGGATGTTCTATGACTGGGCGCTCTCCGCTGAGGCGCAGAATCTCGCGCTGCAGGTGAATGCATTCCAAGTTCCGTCAAACAAGGGGGCGGAGACCTCGGAAAGTGCGCCTGACATGAGCCTGATCAAGCTGATCGACTACGACTTCAGGAAGTACGGCTCTTCGGCCGAGCGCAGGCGCCTGCTGCAGAAATGGGACGAGGAAGTTTCGACCCTGCCGCAGTAGGTGGCACCCGAAAAACGAAAACAGGCCCCTCCGGCCCTGATCCTCTGGATCATCGCCGGATGGGTCGGCTTCGCTCTCTGCCCCTGGTACGGGGTGGAGGACGGCTTCTTCTCGTTCGAGTGGCTGACCGACGGCTACCCGTTTGAAGAGGAATATGCCCCCGCCGCCGTTCTGATCGGACAGGGTGAAAAGCTGTGGCTGGCCCCCCTGCTGATCCCTCTCCTCCTGCCGCTTCTGGTGCTCGGGAGAGAGAAATCCGACGCCACCTACGGCCGCATTCTGACCGTCGCTGGCGCCCTCGGCTTTGGTTGGCTGATCCTCCAGGGATTTTCCATTGGCATCCGAGGGTTCAGTTTCGAGTGGATGAACATTGCGTTCGGCGCACTTGGAGACCGCCAGTTCGGGATGGGCTATGGCGCGATGTTCTGCGCCTCGGCTTTCCTGTTCCTCTTTACTCAAGGCATCGCCGCGCGGGGCGCGGTCAATGGTGACGTCTTCGTGGTGGGCGCGATCGGGGGCGTGGTCACCATTGTCACCGCGTTCGTGTTCTTTCCCATCGCGAACATGCTGTTCTCGGCCTTCGTGACGGACGACGGCGCATATTCGCTCTCGGCCTTCGTCGCCAAGTTCTTCGATGATCGCCTTTGGGGACTGGGTTGCCTCTCTGGCGCGAGATGCGGCGCGGCGCTGAATTCGTTCATCCTTGCCATTTCCGTCGGCTTCATCACCACCGTTCTCGGCCTTGCTTTCGCCTTGGTCGTGACGCGCTCCGGCTTTCGCTGGAAGCGCTCGCTCCGTGCCTTGACGGTTCTACCGATCATTACGCCGCCTTTCGTGATTGGTCTGGCGCTGATCCTGCTGTTCGGCCTGTCCGGTTCTGTGACCGTCTTCTTCGCCAACTTCCTCGGCGTACAGCCCACCCGTTGGCTCTATGGCATGCCCGGCGTGCTGATCGCGCAGACGTTGGCGTTCACGCCCATCGCCTTCCTCGTTCTGATCGGTGTGGTCGAGGGCGTCTCGCCATCGATGGAGGAGGCCGCACAGACGCTCCGTGCCAACCGCTGGCAGACATTCCGTACGGTGTCGCTGCCGCTGATGCGCCCCGGACTCGCCAACGCGTTTCTGCTGGGTTTCATCGAGAGCATGGCCGATTTCGGCAATCCTCTCGTTCTGGGCGGCAACTTTGACGTGCTCTCAACGGAGATTTTCTTCGCGATCGTCGGTGCGCAGTACGACCAGGGTCGTGCGGCGGTGCTTGCCATGGTCCTGCTGTTCTTCACCCTGTCAGCCTTCTTTGCCCAACGGGTCTGGCTTGGGAGAAAGAGCTATACGACCGTCTCTGGCAAGGGCGACGCTGGCAAGCACCCGCTGATGCCAAACGGTCTCGCGGTTCCGGTAATGATCGTGGCTCTCTGCTGGGCGGCCTTCACCGTGACAGTCTACGGCATGATCGTCTATGGAAGTGTCGTCGAGCTCTGGGGAGTCAACAATTCGCTTACGTTGAAGCACTACGTCACGGCCTTCTCGATACGGGTTGAGGAAGAAGGCATCCGCTGGACGGGTGCCGCCTGGGACAGCTTCTGGACAACAATCACCATCGCCGCGGTCGCCGCTCCCCTGACGGGTGCCGTCGGGTTGGTCACGGCCTATCTGCTGACGCGGCAGAGCTTTACGGGGAAGGGCGCGTTCGAGTTCGGCACGATGCTGTCTTTCGCGATCCCCGGCACGGTCATCGGCGTGAGCTACATTCTTGCCTTCAACGTGCCTCCGATCGAGATCACCGGGACGGGCATCATACTCGTTGTCAGCTTCATCTTCCGCAACATGCCCGTGGGCGTGCGCGCCGGGATCGCGTCCATGTCCCAGATCGACAAGTCGCTTGATGAAAGCTCTCTGACGCTCGGCGCCAACTCTTGGCAAACCTTCCTCCGGGTGATCCTTCCGCTTCTGCGGCCAGCTATTCTTGCTGCACTCGTCTATTCCTTCGTGCGGGCCATGACGGCGATCTCGGCGGTGATCTTCCTGGTATCAGCGGAGTATGACATGGCCACCAGCTACATCATCGGCCGGGTCGAGAACAACGACTATGGTCTTGCGATCGCTTACTCCACGACACTGATCTTCGTTATGCTGTCGGCCGTGGCTCTGATGCAGCTGCTCGTTAGGCGCGTCAGGGTCGGGCGTCGCGTGATGCAGTCGCGTTCGTATGTTTGAGGAGCACCCGAGATGAGCATCGCGTCCAAAGCCGCGCCGATCCGGTTCACGGGTGTCTCGAAGAGATTTGGCAAGGATGTCGTGGCGGTCGACAACATCGATCTGGCCGTCGACGCGGGCAAGCTCGTGACCCTGCTCGGCCCTTCAGGCTGTGGCAAGACGACGACGCTCAGGATGATTGCGGGGCTGGAGATGGCCACTTCGGGCCGGATAACCATTGGTGATGTCGATGTCACGACCTTGCCTGCGACCGATCGCGACGTATCGATGGTTTTCCAGTCCTACGCGTTGTTTCCGCATATGAGCGTGCTGGAGAACGTCAGGTATGGCCTGACCTTTTCGGGTCTTGGCAGGGAGGAGGCGCGTTCCCGGGCGCTGCAGGGCCTGGAACTGGTGGGGCTCAAGGGTTTTGACGGGCGCCTGCCGTCCGAGCTGTCGGGCGGCCAGCAGCAACGGGTTGCGGTGGCCCGCGCCCTGGTGCTTGAGCCGCAGGTTCTGCTCTTTGACGAGCCGCTTTCGAATCTTGACGCCAAGTTGCGTCGGCAGGTGCGTGAGGACATTCGTGCGATCCAGCAGGAACTCGGTCTGACCGTCGTATACGTCACCCACGACCAGGAGGAAGCCCTCGCGGTTTCCGACGAGATCGTCGTGATGCGCAACGCAGCCATCGCCCAGATAGGCACCCCACGCGAGCTCTATGACGCGCCGAAAGACCGCTTCGTTGCCGACTTCATCGGGGAGGCGAACCTGATCGATTGCGAGATCGTCGAACTCGATGGCGGCACCGCGATGATCGAGATCGAAGGGTACCGGCACAGGCTGCCAGCGCGGGGTCTGTCCCCCGGACCAGCTACGCTTGCCGTGCGTCCTTCCCGTATCGTTCTCGATCGCGACAGGGGCGTGCACGCGAAGGTCACAAAGGCAACCTATGTGGGCGTGCGTATGGAATACACGTTGGAGGGTGGGTTCGGACAGGTTTTCGCGGTGCAGGACGATGTGGAAAACCCTCTGGAGGTCGGTACGGTCCTGCGCATGTCCTTTGCCAAGAAAGGCCCTGTGCTTCTGCCCGGAAAGCCGTGACAGCTGTCCACCACGAGGCAACCCGACCTGGGGCGAAGCCGCTCGATCAAATCCATGAGCTTATGAACGCAGTCAACGGCGCGGTTGCGGCGCAAGGGCAAAAGGTATCCGTGCCTCATTCCAGACCTGCGAAACGCGCCTTTCCGATGCGGCGATGGCCGTGGCCGGAGGGCAGCGAATGACGGCAACCAATGACCGGAAACCCCGACATGGGCCTCGAGTGCTGCGAATCCGGTGTCAGGACAGATGGTACCGGATGTCTGGGTGCCTGCCCCTTGACGAGTCCTGCGCATCGAAATGATCTTGCATGGTCCAAAATCGCTGGCTATGGTAACCCATTCTTTGTGATTGCTGAAGATTGCCAGCAGATGAGTCCACTGCCCCAAGGCAATCCGCCGAGCATCGCGACGGGAGGAAGCCTTTATGGACAACTACGGACCTTATGATCCAACAATCGATTACGATTCCAGCCCGGCCATCAGGGAAATCGGTCCATGCTGCGATGATATCAAGCCATGGAAGCCATTGCACATGTCCCGCCGGAACTTCCTGCGGGGTGTCGTCTGCTCGGGAACGGTCATCGCGGGAGCGGGATACCTGTTCTCGACCACCACATCGGCCCGTGCCGACGCAAGGGCCGTTGAACGGATGGTCTCTCTGACGGTCAATGGAAGAACCCACCGGCTCGACGTGCCGCCAAACGAGACTCTGGCAACAACAATCCGCTATAGGCTCGGTCTTACCGGAACCAAGATCGGCTGCAACCAGGCGGAATGCGGAGCCTGTACCGTCATGGCGGATGGAGTGACGATCTATTCCTGCTCCACCCTGACCCACAGGGTCCGTGGTCGGGAGATCGTCACTGTCGAAGGTGTGTCACAGCCGGACGGAACGCTTCATCCTGTCCAGCAGGCGTTCATCGACGAAATCGGGCCACAATGCGGTTTCTGCACCCCAGGGCAGGTTGTCTCGGCGGTGGCTCTGCTGAACCGAAATCCGAAGCCCACGCTTGACGAGGCCCGGCTGGCATTGTCGGGAAACATCTGTCGATGCGGAGCATACGATCACTATTTGCGCGGTGTGATGAAAGCCGCAGAGAGGGTCTGAGCCATGGCCTACAAGCTGATTGGAAATGACTTCACGCCACCGGATCTGGAAGCCAAGGTCACCGGAGCGGCGAAATACGCCGAGGACTTCCGTGCCGACGGAATGGCGCACATAAAGTTCTACGGCTCGCCCATGCCGCACGGAAAGGTCAATTCAATCGACCTGAGCGAAGCAGAGAAGGTTCCCGGGTTCCTGACGGCGCTGGTGCCGGACGACATAAAGCAGCCAGCTCCGACGGGGTTCCCGGTCCTCTCGAACGAGCCCGCCTGGTATGGCGCACCGATCGTTGCGGTCGCCGCCGAGACCGAGCAGGCAGCGGCTGATGCAGTGGCCCGAATTCGGGTGGACATGGAACTCCTTCCTTTCGTGGTTGACCCGCTTGAAAGTCTCAAGCCAGGTAGTGCGAATGCGCTCTCGGGAGGGAACGTCGCAGGACGCGGAATTGATTTCCAGACTGTCAAATGGACCGCAAAGGACTTCGCGCTCGCGGGCGAGGGAGAGCTTCCCCGCGGTACTCCGGTTTCGGAGTGGGCGTTTGGCGACATCGAGGATGGCTTCCAGCGGTCCAAGGTCATTGTCGAGGAAAGCATGGTGCACGCAACGAATTCCCACCATGCAATGGAACCGCGCTCCGCCGCCGCCTATTGGGAAAACGGAAAGTGCCATGTCTGGGGATCGACCCAGTCGACCGCATTTGCGCAGCCCGGACTCGCGAAAATGATCGGAATCGCTCCAGGCGATCTGGTTTTCGTCGCGGAATTCTGTGGCGGAGGCTTCGGAGGCAAGGCAGCTTCCTATCCATT
This sequence comes from Paracoccaceae bacterium, assembly GCA_965203605.1. Classification (GTDB taxonomy): domain Bacteria; phylum Pseudomonadota; class Alphaproteobacteria; order Rhodobacterales; family Rhodobacteraceae; genus JAPOUP01. The sequence continues at coordinate 4,095,229 of OZ241902.1, forward strand.
GATGGCGCTCCCGGCTCTGGTGTCGAAGAGGATCGGTGGTCGTCCCTGCATACTGAGGGTCAGCCGCAACGAGGAATACGACAACGGGATGGCCCGGTCGGGCTTCCAGGGTCACGCAAGGTTTGGTTTCGCAGACAACGGAAAGCTGCTCGCCGCCGATGTCTACGTCGTCCAGGACGTAGGGCCGACAAGCGGATTTTGGGACTTCAACAATGTGGGAATCGCCACCACCATCGTGTTCCAGCCGGAAAACATGCGATTCCGTGCCGTTCCAGTGCTTACGAATACGGTTCCGAAAGGTGCGCAGCGCGGTCCGGGCGAAAACCAGGCCGCCAACATGTTTGAGCCTCTGTTCGACAAGGCTGCGCGCGAATTGGGTATCGACCGCGTCGCGCTCCGCGTCCTGAATGCACCCGGAGAAGGCGGAGCCGACGCCAAAATTGGCGCCAATCAAGGACCGGTGACCTCAGCGTATCTGAAAGAGGCCCTGGAAAAGGGCGCCGAAGCGTTCAACTGGACGGGACGCGCGGGGCAGTCCGGAACGCGCAGTGGAAGCAAGGTTCGCGGCTACGGCGTTGCAAGTGCATACCATTCCGCAGGGGCGAATGGCTTCGACGGACTTGTCCGGATAACTCCTGACGGCATCCTGCATGTTCATACCGGTGTGGGCAATCTGGGTACGTATTCCTACGCGTCCACCAGCCGGGTCGCCGCCGAGGTGCTGGGCTACGATTGGGACCGTGTTGTCATTGAGCGTGGGGGTACGCTCAAACACATCCCGTGGAACCTCGGCCAGTTCGGTTCGAACACCAACTTCACGATGACCCGAACAAATTATGTTGCGGCCATGGATGCGGTGACGAAGTTGAAGGAGATTGCGGCGGCCACCCTCGGCGGTACCCCTGACGACTATGAAATCAGGGACGAAACCGTAACGAACGGAACCATGGTGATGACGTTTGCCGAGGCCGCGCAGGCGGCTATTGGGTTGGGCGGCAGGTTTGCTGGCCATGAAGTGCCCGAAGATATCAATCCGATGACCAAGGGCGCGGTTGCGGGTATCGCAGGTACAGGCCTGATCGGGGTCGCGAAAGACACGTTGCCCAAAGAGGGTACGGTTCCGGCCCTGGCCGCCGGGTTCATCGAGGTGGACGTTGATTTCGAGACAGGCAAAGTTGAGATCCTTGACTATGTCGGGGTTTCCGATTGCGGCACCGTCATTCATCCGAAGGGCCTTGCCGCGCAGACGAGCGGTGGAGCGGTCATGGGCTTCGGCCTGGCGACGACTGAACGTCATGTCTATGATCCGGCATATGGACGGCCAAATGCCAGATCGCTCTATCTGGCGAAACCGCACAGCTATCTCGATACCCCTGTCAGCATGGGGTGGGCAGCTGTGGATGAGCCTGATCCACAAAATCCCATGGGCATGAAGGGAATCGGAGAACCTCTGGAGGGATGCGCTTCGGCAGCGTTGATCAACGCGATTTCGGATGCGCTCGGGGGACATCTGTTCAACCGAACTCCGGTCGTAACGGACATGATCATCAATGCTGCGAACGGTCGACAGCAATCGCACAAGCCGCTCGCCACGAATACTGTGTGACGGGCAGGGGAGGATAGAGATATGACAGATGTGATGCACAGTTTCGAGCTCTTCCAGCCTGCAACCGTTGCGGATGCCCAGAAGCTTCTTGGTGAGTATGATGATGCCTGGCTCATTGCTGGCGGAAAGGATAGTCTGGATTGGTTCAAGCACCGCGTGATGCAGCCTTCGGTGCTCATCGATGTATCGGGTATTCAAGACCTGCATGGAATCCGGGATGAAGGCGGTGGTCTCTATATCGGAGCGACGACCACACTGACGGAAGTGGCCGAGAGTGATCTGGTGAGAGGTCGGTTTCCGGCCTTGGCGGAAGCGGCGGCAAATGTCGCTTCGCCACAGATCCGAAATGCCGGTACGATCGGAGGCAATGTCGCTCAGGACACCCGCTGCGTCTACTATCGCGACGGATTCCCCTGCTACAGGGCCGGCGGCAACACCTGCTACGCCAATACGCCAACTGCGATGAACAGAGAGCACACGCTCTTTGAAGCGAGCCGTTGCGTTGCGGTCACGCCGTCAGATACGGCAGTTGCCCTTGCGGCGCTTGATGCCACGTTCCACATACAGAGTCGGCGGCGCGAACGCGAAGTTCCGGCGGACGAGTTCTTCATCGGACCCGAAGTCGACATAGAACGCATGACGTCCCTAGAGGCGGAGGACGTACTGCTTGGAATTCGCCTTCCAGGAAAATGGGCGGGTTCGTCGCAGTACTTTGAGAAGGTTGCGGACAGGAACGTCTGGGACTTCGCCCTCGTCAATGTCGCAATGGCGGCACGCATGGATGGCGATAGGGTCAGCGATGTCTCCATGGTCTGTGGAGCGGTCCAGTGCACGCCGCGTCGGTTGACCGACGTGGAAGATCTTGTCAAGGGTGAAAGGCCAGGCGAGGAACTGGAGTCGCTCGTGAAGCGGGTTGCGGCAAGCGGCGCAAAGCCACTCAACTACAATCATTTCAAGATACCTCTGATGGAGAACCTTGCAGCTCGTGCGGTCAGGTCGCTTGCCTGACTGAATGGCCTTTCTGCGTCATCAGCAGGATGCCTTTGGGCAAAGTATGCTCGTAGGTGTGAACTGGGAATGGCTATGGCTACCAGTTGTTGCGGCCTTGGCTGTCGTTTTTGCACATGTCATTCTTCAGCTGATACGCCGAGGTGGCTGAGTTTACGTTTCGCTCAGGGTCATCACCTGACAGTCTTGGGAAGCCACAGCCGATGCAAAGGAACAATGGGTCGACGGGCGTCCGTCACAGATTTCCTGACAGGGCGTTTCACTGGTTGATGGCGATTTCCGTCGTGTCGCTCGGCGCATCGGCATTTCTGCCAATCCTGGGACTTCGCTTCGACTGGATTCCTCTGCATTGGATATCCGGTGTGGTGCTGACGCTTGCCGTGATCTTCCATCTTTGGCGCGTGCTGGCCGTTCATGGTATCAGGGAGATGGTCCCGGACCCTGACGATTTCCGCGAACTCGTTCTCAATCTTCGGAATGCCGGTCACGAAGGTCTCCGGTCAGCAAAGTATGATGCGCTTCAGAAGGCTTATCACGCCGCCACCGCTCTGACTGTGCTTGTCCTGGCACTCACAGGGCTCCTGATGCTCGCGAAGATCGACACGGTATTCTGGCGACGCAATCCGACGATACTGTCCGATCAGTCCTGGGGGGTGGTTTACGTCCTGCATGGCGGCGCTTCGATGCTCCTGTTGTTCCTGTTCATTGTCCATGTGTATTTCGCGTTCATTCCCGGGCACCGGGAATATCTGGTATCGATGATCTGGGGACACGGTCCCGAGAAGGCGAGGAGAACCCAGCGATGAACGATCGGACCGCACAGGCCGTGTCGCTTCGTGATGCGTTTGACCGGATAGAGGAGGCATACGAATTCATGCTTGCCTATGCGGCTCAGGGACGGTCGCGGGAGGTTCAGGAAGGTGGCGGCGAGAGTCAGATCCGCCAGTTCCTGAAACGGTTTGATGCGGCGCTGGACGAAATGGATTCGGCGCTTGCCCATGGCATTGGAGACAACGGTGCATTCACGGACCGCGTGCGCAGCGATGTCGCAACTGCAAAAGCCATCATCGGTTTGCTGCTTCAAAAGCCCTCGGTCTCATCGATGATGGTGGACAACACCAACGGATTGATTGCGGTGCGGGCGCTGCTGACAGATATATTCTTCATCGATCAGGCAGTACTGCCTGACCGATAGCGAACTGTATGCCGCGATGGACTGGCTGCTGGCCCGGCAGCCGGGCATCGAGCGCCAGCTGGCCGCCGCCGGCAGGGTCGGCGAGCTTGGCCGGGAGCTGTCCCGCTGGCTGGGGACCGGTGCCCTGCCGCCGGAGGCGGAGGAGCCGCTCAGGTCGCCGGGCGGGTTGTCCGGGCTGCAGGCGGCCGCGATCGCGGCGATTCGGTCGGTGACGCCGGACTGCGCTCGGCGGCAAGGCCCCGGTGACCGGCATCACCGTGACGCCGCCCGAGGTCGACGGGCTGTCGGAGGCTGCCTATGACACACAAATTTCTCTGGACGTGGGATCGACGTTCCGGTCTCGGGTCCGCCATGGACACCTCACAGCCGATCCGCGCACTGTTGGAGAGTCCGGAGGGGTTTGCCCGTCTCCGGGACATCCTCGCCTCGGAGACGTTCCGCAGCCGGGCGGCGGCGGGGCCGCCGGGTCTGCGCGGAGCTTGGCCTGCCGACGCGCTCGGCCGCCCCCGGCTGGCCAACTGCGACGCGGCCCTCCGGGAGCTTGGGCGGCGGTGCGCCGCTGGGGGACTGGCGGCTGTCCGCGAGGCTGGTTAGGAGCGCGGCGATCATGGCGGACGACCCGGGGGCGCCCTTCACGGCGGCGGCGCAGGGCGACAGGGCGGTGACGGTCGGCTGGCAGCGACTGGTCGACCGGCCCGCGGAGTCGGAGGTCACGGTCGCGAACGTGCTGGCGCCGCACCGGGAGCGGACGCTGCGGCGGATGGCCGACCGGGACGCGGCGCTGCTGGTGCAGGACGGCACCGACATGAACCTCCCCACACATCCGGAGTGCGGCGGCCTCGGGATCATCGGAAGGAACGGAAAGGCGTCCTCCGGCACGCTGGGGCTGCACATGCACCCGGCGCTGGCCGTCGCCACCGACGGCCCTCCGCACGGGCGCCAGGAGGGCCGCTTCCCGCACGGACACCACGGACACCACCGCCACCTTCCCCTTCACGTCACCTGCGGCGGGCATGTCCCGTGCGCCCGGCTTCGGCCCCCGGACATCGACGCCTCCCATGGGGCGCTGGAGGGGCCGGTCGGGATCGTGGCCGTCATCCGCGGCGCGTGGCCGTCCGTCCGGATCACGGTCCGGGGGGATTCCGGCTTCCGCCGCGACGGGATCATGGCCTGGTGCGAGGCCAACGGCGTGGATTCCGTGTCCGGCCTGGCCCGCAACCCACGGCTGGAGCGCAGGACCGGACGCCAGATGCGGCGCCCGCGGAGCCGGTGCGTCGCCACCGGGGAGCCCCCGCGCCGGTTCACCGGCTTCGGCCACCGGACGCTGCCGGCCTGGAGCCGGAGCCGGCGGGTGGTGGCCAGGGCCGGGGCGCTGCCCGGCCCGGGGGGCGACAGCCCGCGCCTCACCGTCACCGGCCTGCCGGGTCCGGAGTCCGGCAGCCGCGCGCCTTGCGGGGACCTCCACCGCGCCCGCGGCGACATGGAGAACCGGATCAGGGAGCGGCGGGCCGGAGCTGTTCGCCGACCGGACCTCGACGGCGACCATGCGGGCCAACCAGCCGCCGGTGTACCTTCCGGCCTTCGCCGGGATGCCGGGCCGGACCGTCCGGGCGGTCGGCCTCGCCGGGACGGACCCTGCCAGGGCGCGGCCCGGCACCATCCGGGCGCGGCTCCCGAAGGTGGCCTGCCGGCTGCGGGTGGGCGTCCGCCGGATCCGCCTGTCGCTGTCCCCGGTGCATCCATATCGGGGGCTGTTCCGCCGGGCGGTGGCGGCGCCGCCGCTGGCCGCCGCGGCGCGGGCCTCGCCCTGGCCGCCACGCCGCCCGCCTGAACCGCCGGAACCACGCGCCGGTACCGTTGTTCGCCTTATGTTCCCGCTTCCGCAGCTACCGACGGCCTGCGGACGCCGCCGCCGGGGCACCGCCGGCCGCCGCCGCCGCCGGATGACGGGCCGGATCGGTGCCGGATGCACGGACTCCCGGTCTGGTGAGATATCCAGGCTAGCCCTGACTGCACTCTTCAAACCTGCTCGGCGCAAACTCCGAACAACCGAGGCGAGCGCCGCACGTATGCCACGCCTTCGCTGCAATCAGGGAAATGAGGCATTAAAGGTATTGACTTCTCAGCGTCGATGCACAAATAGTTATCTGGTTTCGCGCGGAATCGAAGCCTCTGAACTTCAGAGCGGGAATTCCACACGGAGTTTTCGGCAGAGAATACGCTGATATCTGCTGGGAGCGAGAGTCAGGAGGCCAAAGCAGGGATCCGGTCTTTGTGACCGGGCTAGACGGTGACCGCAGTTGGCAATCTGTCATCTGGTGATCGATCAAGTTGGAAGTGCACATCCTCTCCTTGTTAGCTGGCCTGGTTTAAAAGGCGCGTTGGACACACCGATTATGCAGTGAGCGAAACTGTGTAGGTAGTCCGCTAACCGAATGCTCAGCCAAAGAATTCAAAGAGGCCATCATCCAAGTGGATCGTGGCCTCTTTACTATCTGATGTTGTCGTTGGGGGCTATATTGACATGCTTTCGTCCTGCCTTGAGCACTTTCTCTCCGTGGCAACTAGGAAAGCGCCTACTTTTGGAGTTACCAAGGGCGCAATCATAATGAAATTTCGGATCATAACATACACCAAATCGAATTCGCCCGCGGATGACACAGCTTGTATTGTGTCCGCCCTTGCACCATAAAGGAGCTATACCATGCCTTGCGGCAGCCTTGGCTGGGACGTGAAAAACTAATCCTCGTCCGACGAAGCGTCCTTCGGGACTTTTGGGAAGACCATTTTCGATAGCCTTTAGTGTATTGTCGATCCGTGTCGCAGCCGCCTCCGTTTGCACCGAATTATGCACAGACTCCTTTACGGCATTGAACCGAGAACCAAAATTTGCGAGAGGCAAGAGTACACATGTCCTTGTCTCTCTATTCGTTACTTCTTGAGCCAATGACCGGAGAATCTTTCTAGCATTGCGCAGTAGGAGATTAGATTTTTGAAACAATTGATTTACTAATGCATGCTTCTTATGTTTTCGTGGTGCTTTCGCTGTAGGCCGACTAAACGATATTGGTATCAGCAAAGCTTCCATATCAAATCGTTCCAATAGATTGCGGTCATAGCCATCTCCATTACGCAAGTACAAAATCACGAAATTGATTTTCCAGATTCCCCTTCGGTCTGTACTGAGATTATTCTTGAAGTGCGTTGCCATCATATCGTACAGGGTCTCGACATAGTCGTTCGTATAGGACTGTGTCTTTAATGGTCGTGTAGGAACGATTTCAATATCGGCATTAGCCTTCTTTATTTTCTTAAGAAGCGGCCCAAGAATCGCGGGTTGAAACCCTGCTGCCAATAGAAGTATCTTGACCATCAAACGGCTTGTCGGCGCAATTTCGCAACAACATCCATGGGAATTGACGTTCGTTGCAATTCGTGCGAATCGAGAGCGAGAACTAACTTTCCAAGGAGGTCGTTGGTCGGAAGCTTATTGTCGCCGGTGGATAAAGGTTTATGAAGAAAATCGGATAGGTTCAAATTGTTTTTTGTGATCCATTGCACGGCCTTTTCGTAAATTTCTTCGGCGCGGGCGCCAGGACCTACAATATATTGTTGTTCAATATGAATTCCATCTTGCGGTGCATCGTCACGCCTTATATCATCGAACCTGACGGGATCAGAAATCTGGACGTAACGTTCCAACGAGCTATCGATCGGTTTGTTGAAAGCAGCCCAAAGCGCGGGATGTAGTCTTAACATCGACGTACTAGAAGAGGTTTTTTCAAGCAATGAGTCCCAATCAAATATCTTCTGGGTCTGTTCAGTGATCGGAACTACACCAACGATTGGTCGATTTCGTGAATGTTGTACAACCATAAGTTGATCAGAAACGAAAGTTCCAAGAAATTGCCGAAGACCGCTGGCGTGACGCCTGGCATTTCGGGATATCCGACCACCTTCTAGGTTGCCGAGAGCGCTCAGGAGTAGAGGTTGTTCATGTTCATTCCAAAATTTCTCGACAGAATGGACCGTCTCCTGAATGAGGTGTTGAAGGTCTTGTTCCATGGCGGCAATAGCATCTCAGGTTTGCGACATGATGACTCTAGCAAGATATTGCAGCGGAGTCGAGTCACCCGTACGTCACGGGTGTATCCCAAGTTGGTTGATTATGCCGCAACAGCCTGATTCGCCCGCCAGTCCAGGAAGTCGGCCAGCCTGTGGCCCATGACGCAGCCCTTCAGCGCCGGCATTGCGTTGGCGCCCCTCTCCGACCAGCGGGTCCCGGAGCGCTTCATCCTGGGTCCGGACCGCCTGCAGCCGCCCTCCACGACACCGCTCCCGACCTGGATGCCGCGGTCGCGGTGCTCTCCGCACCGCATCCGTCCGGGGCTGTTCCGGAAGTGGCGGCGGCAGGCATCCACCTCGCCGTGCCGGTCCCTGTGCGGCTCCAGTTCCCGGATCACCCTCCCCGCCCGGCCAGCCCCGGTGTCCGCCCTGACCTCCGCGGACCGCCGGTCCCTTTCCGGTCCCTCGGGGTGGATCGCCCTGCCGGCGGCGGAGGGGTGTTCCAGCGCGTGGAACCGGTCCAGGACGAAGGTGACCCCGCCGCCGCCGAAGGGCTCCCCGCACGTGCCGGGTGTCCAGTCCGCCCCGTCGGGGATGACGACCGGCTCCCCGGCCTCCGGAAGGCCGCGGCGGCGCGCCTCCCTGCCGGGGCGGGCGGCGAACGCGGAGGGCTCCCGGCCCCCTGACCGCGCCGCCGCGCTGCCGGTCAGGCAGCCGACCGGTTCGCTGTCCCTGTCCTCGGCGCCGCGCCGGTCTCCCGGTCCCGGCCCTCGGCGGTGTACACGAAGGCCAGCCTCCCCCGCGGGTCCGGGCGCTCCCGTCCTCCCCCTTTCCGGTGACGCCCTCCGTCCCCTCCCCGCGCATCGGGATCCCGGTCCCGTCCACCGCCAGATACATGCGTGATTCCAGTGGGTCGCCCCCGACGGCCCCATCCCGGCCGGACTCCATGGCCTCCGCGCCGGGCCCAGGCGACCGGCGCTGCAGGGAACCCGCCGGGACCCCCGGCCCGGCGAGGTCCGCGATGTGCGTGGCGGCCGCATCGAAGCCCATCAGCGACACCGTACCGGCGACGGTGTCCGCCACCCCCGGCGTGAAGGTGTCCGCCTCCAGACCCAGCGCCCGGTCCAGCGGAAAGCGGCCCCCGCCGCAGGAACCGCAGCGGTGACATCCCCGCCTCACCTCCACCCGGCCCAGCCGGGTGATCCATTCCCTCCTCCCCGACGGGTGCCGGGTCATTGTCCTGCCGCAGCTCCGGCAGTCCGGTGCCGGCAGGGCCCTGCCGGGCCGCCCGGAAAGCAGCCCCGGCGCCGCCGCACCGCCGACGGGGGAGGCGTCCCGGAGCGCCCGTTCCACGGCGCCGGGGTCCGGGACGCCCGACGCCAGGTCCGCCGCCAGCTTCGGCAGCCGCGGGCCGAACTCCGCCGGGACCGCTGCCAGCAGCGCCGGCAGCGGACCGCCGTCCGGCCGCAGCCCCGCCAGCGGCAGCGCGTCCTCCGCGATGTCGCGGCCCGTCACCTCGCCGCCCCCGGTCCAGTACCGGGTGAAACCACCCCCGTGCCCGCGGACCACCGGTGGATGGACCGCCGCGGCGCTTTCGGACAGACCCCCGGATACGCCACCGCGTCCGGGCGCCTGTGACCCGACCTTCCCTTCCGTGCCATGAAACAGCTCCATGCCCGTTGCCTGGTATGGCAGGCCACCCGCCGGTTGCCCCGGTCTCCCATGGTCCCGCCGCAACGAAGGAATGGCACATTCGAACTGTCGGAATCAACCAACTTGGGATACACCCGTAGGTCACGGCGCTGTAGTCGCTGGCGGAAGGGGTTGGGTGGATCGCGTGGTGGTGCGAGAGTGGCTTGCTGATCACCAGCAGGGCCTGCCCAGCACCACGGCACGGGGTAGAAAGCTGCGTTGAAGAATTTGTGCGCTCAGTGCGCAGTGGTCTTGTCAGCATTAAGAACGAACGAGAGGTTCCCACTGGTGCTTTCGGTGATCCGGGCAACTGCGGTCTGGACCGAGTCCCGGGCCAGATGGGCATATCGGGCGGTCGTCTTCACCTGCGTGTGACCGAGCAGTTTCCCGATCATCGTGAGGCTCTCCCCGAACGCCGGGGCGTGTGAGGTAAAGCGATGACGTTAAGCGATGACGTTAAGTCGTGGATGCGGACGGCGATGCTGGAGCATCAACGCAGAAGGCGCCAGCGGCACCGCTCCGCTGCCGGTCTTGGTTTCGGGCAGGCTGAATTCTCCCGCCGGACCGGGCTTCTTGCCTACAGACACATGAAAAGCTATCCGTCAGGGTGTCCATCGGGCATTGGCTGCTGTTCTTTCGTTGCGCTTGCTGCGGTAAGCTCGTTTATCTCTTTCACGACGGAGATTTTTGGTACGCCCGAAATTGCCTTGTTTACGCTAGGGCCTGTTGACAATCATGTTGCCGCCACCACGCCGGCGACGAGATGGATCCCCGCCGCGAAGCTCGCGTCCGTCCTGTCGTACCTCGTCGCCACCGCCCGGAACTCCCTGGTTTTGGCGAAGAAATTCTCGACCTGGTGCCGCCACCCGTACATCTCCCGGTCATGCTCCCGGGGTTCCGTCCGGTTCCGCCTCGACGGGATCACCGGCACCGCGCCGCGTCTCTCCACATCCTCGAGCAGCCAGTCCGCGTCGAACGCCCTGTCCCCGACGAAGGCCCCGAACGGGAGATCCCCAGGCAGCGCCGGCACCCCCGCGAGGTCGTGGGCCTGGCCGGGAAGGATCACGAAGCGGACCAGGTATCCGAGCGCGTCCACGACCGCCACGATCTTGCCCGTCAGGCCGCCCCGGGAGCGGCCGATCCCCTGCCTGCAGGTCCCCCTTTTGCGCCCGCCGCCTTCTGGTGAGCCTGCACGACCGTGCCGTCGACGGACACCCATCCGGGGCCGGACCCCTCCGACAAAGCGTCGGAAACGCGCCCGGAAACGCCCGAAAGCGCCCAGCGGCGGAACCGCCTGAACACATTGTTCCAGTTGCCGAAGCGCTCCGGAAGGTCGCGCCACGGCGACCCCGTGCGGAACCGCACGGGCACCGCCTCCACGAACCGCCGGTTGTCCGCCGCGGTGGCGCCGGGATCGGTCGCCTTGCCGGGCAGCATGGGCTCGATCCGCGCCCACATGGCGTCGGTCAGCACCGTTCTGTCCGCATTCATCATGTCACCTGCTCTCTTGCCTGTGCCGCCGTTCCGGCGTGCATCGCGGCTAGATAACAGGGGACGCGCCGAATCGCAACCCAATTGTCAACAGGCCCTAACCTACTTGATTCCGATTTCTGCGTATCTGGCATTGCTGCCTTTCTGGATTCCAACAAAGACCGGGCCGGTACGCCGTTATCCCGCGGCGGTGTTGCTCCCGGCTGTTGTGTTCTTTTTCTGAGCACGGTTATGGAGAACCTCAACGCATCCATTGTTGTTCCAGCGCCAACCGACTGAGTTTGTTCTGCTGGAATGAGGGTAGGAAGGATGCATTTGAACTTGGCTGTAATGCTGAATTGCACGTGCGTCGCGACGGGTGCCGTCGCACAGGATGCCGGAGTCAGAGGTCAGAAATCGAAGTTCGCATCTGGCGACGAGCCTCGCCAGATTTCTCGCGTCATGAATCCGTCAGCATTCAACTTCTTGGAGAAGGTGCGGTGGGGCGCGAAACTTTCTTTCGCCCCTGCCGCCTTCAGGACGATCATGCCGCTGTATGTCTACAATGCGGATGGCGGCATTGATTGCGGGTCCAGCACAGGCGGCGCATTGGTGGACGGGAATTACAGGATAACGAAACTGGATTGGTCTTCCCCCTCCAGCGGGGAAACAAGCGCTGGAGAATGTGTTTCCCGAGATTCGTAGATCCTTGGACGACGGCCAGAAAGAGGCGCTGATCAGTGTGGGGCTTGTCACCGGTGGAGAGTCTGTCGCAATATTGTGGGCCGAGTGCGACCTGGGCGATCTATGGGACGAGGTTCACCATGTGCTGATCGCGTTGGGTGGTCAGTATCCGCTTCGACGCCTCCTGAGTTGAAGGGAAATGAAAGGGAATTATATACCCGTTTATCCAAGGTTCTCCGCCGCTGGCGGGCGGGAAACACGACCCATCGCCGCCACAGGGCTCCCGCCCCCGGCGTTCCCTGACTGTCCCGACAGCCTGTTCGCCTTGGACATTGGCGAACAGGCAGGGTGGAAATGCCGGAATCCCTCCTTTTTCTGTCGCGGTTCCCGGCCGCTTTGGGCAAACCATTTCCATGAAGCGGAGGGCGGGACATGGCACGGAACGCGCCGGGAAAGCCCTTTCGCAGGGGCTGTCCCTGATCGGGCTTCACGACATGTTTCCAGGCGACGGGAGCGCCGAAGCGTGGTTCGTCAGGCGGCGTTGGCTGGATGGCGTGGCGTGCCCGGAGTGCAGGTCCGGGAACGTCCGACCCGCGGGCCGCAGCCCTTTCGCTGCCGTGACTGCCGCAAGGGCTTCTACGCCAGGACGGGTTCCGTCATGCAGGGGTCGCCGCTTCCGTTCAGGTGGCATCCGGTCATGCGCCTTCGCGGTAAGCGGTTAAAGTACGGCGTCCGGTCGGGTCCCACCCATCCCTTTTCCGTTTGACAGTATAGGGCATCGCCCGTCAGTGGGTGGCCATCCGGGCGGATCACTTCGGGGGCCACCATGGTGGCACATGCGGGATCGGGGACGGACGGGCGGACGGCTTCGCCGGACGCCGCCGGACCGGCGGGCCCGGGCGGGAGCTGTCCCGCTGGCCGGGGACCGGCGCCCTGCCGCGGGAGGCGGAGGAACCGCTCCGGTCGCCGGGCGGACTGTCCGGGCCGCAGACGGCCACGGTCGCGGCCCGGGAGGGGCGGACCGCCGGACCCCTGGCGCAGGTCGCCGCCCTGACGGCCCAGGTCGCCCGGCTGGAACGGGACCTGTACGGCCCGCGCCCGGAGAGGCACGGGAAGGGCTCCGACGCCCCCTCCGGGCAGGACGGCCAGGGGGGCGGGCCAATGGCATTCGGTTAGTCCAACGGTTCCGTAGCGTTTTTCCGGACCGGCCGCAAGTCCATGACATTGCCTGCTTTTCTGTGCCCTGGATTTTTTTCGCCAGACCCATTGACAGGCGGCCGGTGATTCGCATGCTGGTGTCACGAAGATACGGGAACCGGCCATGGCCCGGCGAATCACCGACCTGAAGTCGACCACCTTCTCCGGCCGCCGCCTGACCCGGCGGCGGACCGCCGACATCCAGGGGACCGTGGCACTGCTGCCCAACGACAGCCGCAACGGGCTGGCCAGGACCATATGCGGGCACCTCGGCTGGACGACGGCGAGGGGCGCCTGCAGGGTCGGGGCCTGCCTGGGGATGCCGGGACACTGGAGGGCCACGGCATCCCCAGGCTGCCGGCGAGGCGGGAGGAAAGCGTCCGCGACATGAGGGCCGCCGGCAGGCCGGCCTGGACCTCCGCCCCGGATCCGCAGCCGGAGACCGCCGCGCCGCTCTCCGAACTGCGCCCTCCGGGCCTGGAGTCCGTGACCGACGCCGGGGGGCGGCAGCTCTGGAACGCCCTGGTGGACCGCCACCACTACCTGGGCCACAGGCGCCCCTTCGGGGCGCACATCCGTTATTTCCTCACCGACCGGAACGGCCGCAGGCTGGGGTGCCTGCTGTCCGGGGCGGTGACAGAGACGCTTCCGTGCCGGGACCGGTGGGTCGGCTGGAGCGACCGTGCGCGCGACCGCAACCGCCACCTGATGGTGGTGAACCCGCGCCACCCCGTGTTCCCCTGGGTGCGCCCGAGGTTCCTGGCGTCCCCGGCGCCGGCCCTGGCGGTGCGGCGGCTCGCGGACGGTTGGGAGCGCCTCCACGGCCTGCGAGGCGCGGGACAGGCCCGCCGGAGCCGCGTTCAGGCGGCTGCACCGGGAGGTCCTCGCCCGGAGCCCCGACGCCGCGACCTGCAGGGGCCACAGGGTCATGGCGGTCGACGGACCGGGGATCACCCTGCCAAGGGAGCCCGCGGACCACGGCTTCCGCGTGGCGGACGGCGCCCACCATCCCCAGGGGATGGCCAGCGTCCTCCATCGGCTCCGCGACCGGACACCGGTCGACCTCCACCTGTCCGGCCACGGAAACGGGCGGATTGCCGCCCTCACCCATCTGGACCACGCCGACGGAGGTGACGTCATCGTCCACCACCGCGGATACCACTCCCTCCCCATGGCGCTGGCCCATGTGGAGCGCGGGCTGCACCTCCTGTTCCGCATCAAGGCGGGCGCGGACCCGACCTCCGGCACCTTCATCGCCCCGGATCCGGCCGACCGGACCGTGACCCCCGGCGCGCCCGGGGAGGAGGCCGCCCTTCGCGGCCGGACGCTCCACGTCCGCCTGGTCAGGTACACCGCCGGGGACACGGAACACCACATCGCCACGTCGCCGCCCGACAGCGGACGCCACCGAATCCAGCCCCCCAGCGACCTGTACCATGGCCGCTGGGGAATCGAGGGGATGTACAGAAGCGGAAAACCGGTGATCGAATGGTTCCACGCCAGGTCCCCGCGCGGGGTCCGGCGGGAACCCTGCGCCGCCTTCACCCTGCCCACCCTGACCCGCCGGTTCCCCGACCGCTGCGACAGCGACCCCACCGGCGGCGGCGGGGAGGAGGGCCTGCCCGCCATGCGCACCAACTTCAGGAACGGCCTGCGCCCCGTCGGAAGGGAGACCGGGGCGCTGTTCCCGCCGCAGGCCGGGGCGGTCAGGGAATCCGTCGCGCGGATCATGGCCGGGCTGTCACGCCGCATCCAGCGCGGGCGGCCCGGACGAAGCCACATACGGGAGTCGAAGCGGCCACGCAACAGATGGGCCAGGCGCCGACCCGCCTGACACGCCCGGCAGCACCGGAAAAGGCCCCGGCTTCCGGCTCTCGCCCGAAGCGCGGGGCCTTCTGTTATCCGAACGGCAGGAATCGCTATCCGAATGCCATTGCGGGGCCCGGTGGCGCCCGGTGCCGGGAGCGCCGTCATCCGGATGGACGGGACCCCGGTCCGCGCCGGAGGCCGCACCGCCGGTGAGGCCGCGCCTGCGGCGCCAGCTCCGGGACGTCCTCACCGGAACCCCGCGGCCCTGGCGGAAGCTGGCCTGCGGGCCGTCCCGGCGCCCGGACGCCGCCATCGGTTCCTCCCACCCGGCCCCGCTCCGGACCCTCCGGGCCTGGCCGGCGTCTGCCATTGCATTCACATCCACCGTCATGGACAGCCCTCCGGTCACGTTGAACCGACCGGGGAAACCTCCCGCACTCCGGCGGCGCGGATCAAGGCGAATGCGCTACGTTGCGCTTTAGTCGCTTACGTCCGCCGCCAGCCCGATGGCCTCCGACGTGGGGCGGGCCACGGCGGGATGGCGCGGCTGGCTCGCTGGATCGGGGAGCCCCGGCTGGCGCCGCATGGACCTGTCGGCGGGCATCACGGCGAGGAGGGGGACGCCCCCGCGGGCCGGGGCGGACACGGGCCGGTCGGTCCCCCTGACCTTGACGGCGGGATGGCGATGGCGGACGGCCATGTGCCGGAACTCCGCGGCGGCGGGCCAGCGGTGGACGCGGTCGCCAACGATCTGGTGACCGTCCTCCGGCAGCCCGGCGCCGCCGACCGAACCGCCGCGCTCCCTGCGGCGTCCGGGCCTGCCGCCGCCGCGGCTGCCGTCGCTGTCCTGCCCGTCCTGCCCGGAGGGGGCGTCGGAGCCCTTCCCGTGCCTGTCCGGGCGCGGGCCGTACAGGTCGCGCTCCAGCCGGGCGACCCGGGCCGTCAGGGTGGCGGCCTGCGCCAGGGGTCCGGCGGTCCGCCCCTCCCGGGCCGCGGCCGTGGCCGCCCGCCGCCCGGACAGTCCGCCCGGCGACCGGAGCGGTCCCTCCGCCTCCGGCGGCAGGGCGCCGGTCCCGAGCCAGCGGGACAGCTCCCGCCCGGGCCCGCCGATCCCGCCGGCGGCGTCCGGCGAAGCCGTCCGCCCGTCCGTCCCCGATCCCGCATGTGGCACCATGGTGGCCCCCGAAGTGATCCGCCCGGATGGCCACCCACTGACGGGCGATGCCCTATACTGTCAAACAGGAAAGGGATGGATGGGACCCGACCGGACGCCGTACTTTAACCGCTTACCGTGGCCCGCGCCTCCCGGGCCGCCCGGAAGGTCCCGATTCCGGCGTTCAACGGCAATTGCCGCCGGGACCTGTATTCTACATGATCCGTTGGCGAAGCCGCGGCAAGTCAGCCCACGAAATCGGGAATTGCCAGATCTGGAAATTCACTCCCTGTCATTCGAGTCCATGGCAGCCGCAAAGGCTGACCGCTGCTCGTCGCTGGCTTCGGTCTGGTATCTGGCTCTCCACTCGCTGTATGGCATGCCATAGAAGAGTTCGCGCCCCTCATCCTTTGACATTTCGATACCGCGTTCACCCGCAGCTTCCTGATACCAGCGGGACAGGCAGTTACGGCAGAAACCCGCCAGATTCATGAGATCGATGTTCTGAACGTCGGAACGTTTTTCGATCAGGTGCGCTCGCAGGCGTCGGAACGCGGCAGCTTCAAGTTCCACACGGGTCTGGTCTTCCATTGATTTCTCCACCTTGTTTCGGAATCCTTGCCATTGCTTTGCTGGACCAGGATACGCCGCTGTGATCGAGCCGGGAATGATATGGCATTGCGATTCATCTAGCGGATATCTGCGCGTTCAAGTGCATGCGTCAGAATGGGAGCGAGCCGAGTGGCCCATTCACGCTGGGTTTTCCGGTTGTCGATCAGATCATGGCGAATTTCGATCAGGGCGTTGGGCCGCCCGAAGCGCAGGGCGTGGCGGTCGAGGCTGTCACCAGACAGGGCTCCGGCATAGGGTTCATTCGTTCCTATGCAGAGGTCAGTCTCTCTTTCCAGCCGTTCGATCAGGGGAAGCGCGAACCGTTGGTCCCTGTTCGAGAAGAGTACGCCAATATCCCAGGGGCGTTCGGATCCAGCGTTGAGACGCGGCGTGAAACTGTGTAAGGCCAGATAGACGAATGGTTCATTGGCCGCGTTCGCCAAGGCTGAGATTTCAGCGTGATAGGGTCGATGGAACAGGTCGAGGCGACGCTCGCGCTCCGCATCATCAAGTCCACGGTTTCCTTCAATGATTGTGCCATCGCTCAGCTGCATCACCAATGTCGGATCGTTCTCGCCGCGGTTGGGGTCGATGACCAACCGTGAGAACGAGCAGAGAATTGCGGGGGCGTTGAGCAGGTCTGACAGCAGCCTTGTTACGCCTGCGGCCCCGACATCATACGCGATGTGTCGGCACATCTCGGCAGGGGGTATCCCGAGATCACCTCCACAGACAGTCACGGGAACCGAATTGCTGGCATGATCGCAGGTGATCAGCCATGGGCCCGGGCGGTTCCTCCCGATGACCTCAAAAGCCGGATAAACGGTTTGGACCTCGTCTCTCATGAAGGCGCGAGAATAGCTTCGATTCCATTGCGATGCCAGCCGTCCCGGTTGTCAGGCTTGTGGATTCACTCCATACAGGCACGAATTCGCCGCAAAAGTGACGGCGAACATATGCGAGGGAGTCCATGAGACGATTCAGAAACGTGAAAATTGTCGCCACTCTGGGTCCGGCATCCGACAGCTATAAAGTGATTCGAACGCTGTTCGAGGCTGGGGCGGACGTGTTCCGTCTGAACATGAGCCATGGTGACCATGCGGCCTTCGAGGCACTCCACGCGACCGTAAGAAAGGTGGAGGAGGACACAGGACGACCGATCGCAATCATCGCCGATCTTCAGGGGCCGAAGCTGCGCTGCGGAGTGTTCGCCGAAGGGAGTGAAACCCTGAGTGAGGGACAGACGTTTCGCTTTGATCTTGATGAGACTTTGGGAGACGCTGGCCGTGTCTGTCTTCCGCATCGCGAAGTTCTGGATGCGTTGGTGCCTGGAACGCCGCTATTGGTCAACGACGGGAAAATCCGGTTGGACGTCGAAAACTGCGGGGCGGACTTTGCCGACTGCAGGGTGGTGACCGGAGGTGAGATCTCCGATCGCAAGGGTGTCAACGTGCCTGATGTCGTGCTTCCACTTACGGCTCTGACCGAAAAGGATCGCGCGGATCTTGAATTCGCCTGCGGTCTGGGGGTCGATTGGGTCGCCCTGTCATTTGTGCAGCGAGCCGATGATGTTCGGGAAGCCAGGCGTTTGATCGGGGGCCGCGCGGCGGTCATGACAAAGATCGAAAAGCCAGCGGCGGTCAAGGCTTTCGATGACATACTCGCGGCATCGGATGGTATAATGGTGGCGAGGGGCGACCTAGGTGTTGAATTGCCGGTCCAGAACGTTCCCCCCATTCAGAAGCGGTTGGTTCGAAGGTCACGTGCTGCGGCAAAGCCTGTCATAATCGCGACCCAGATGCTGGAGAGCATGATCCTGTCGCCGGTGCCCACCCGAGCGGAGGTATCGGATGTCGCGACCGCAATCTATGAAGGCGCGGATGCGGTGATGCTTTCGGCGGAGTCGGCTGCAGGCAGACATCCCGTTGAGGCCGTGAACACGATGCACAACGTCGCCATTGAGGTTGAAAGTGATCCGACTTACCGGGATATCACCGTCGCAACCCGTGGTGCACGGAAAACCAGTGTGGCGGATGGGATTGTTTCGGCCGCCCGAGAGATCGCCGAGACGACGGATATCAAGGCGATCTGCTGCTTTACACAGTCGGGAACGACGGTGGCCCTTGTGGCTAGGGAACGGCCGGGGGTGCCAATTGTCGGTATGGCGGGCCTCAAGAGCACGGCACGCCGGTTGTGCTTGACTTGGGGCGCGCATTGCGTTGAGGTTGGAGAGATGGGGCGGTTCAAGCAAGCGGTCATCCGGGCGGTTCGGGCAGCTCAGGATCATGGTTTCGCATCCTCAAATGACCAGATCGTGGTTACGGCCGGGGTTCCGTTCAATCAGCCCGGATCGACGAATATCCTGCGTGTCGCACCATGTGACGAAAGGCTTATCTATCAGGCAGAACCGGAATAGCCGGACGTTACCCCTTTTCGGGACGGTCCGGAGCCCTTAGATTGGAATGACTGAACCTGAATTTTATTGGCCGAAAATGAAGGAGTGAATGAGAGATGGGTGGAAAGAAACGGACGGTAGTGGCGGCAATGGTCGCATGCGGTGTCCTGGCGGGTTGCATGGGGGAGAACGAGACCGCCGGTGCTGCGCTGGGAGGCATTGTCGGCGGTCTTGCTGGAAATCAATTCGGTAAGGGAGACGGCAAAGTTGCCGCAACGGCGGCTGGAGCGGCCATTGGCGCTCTCGCTGGCGCCCAGGTTGGACGTTCCCTGGACGAACAGTCACGTAGTGCGGCTCAGCGTGCGGCTGTCCAATCACTGGAGAGTGGCCAGACGATCACTTGGGACAACCCGCAGAACGCAGCTGGGCCGGCCAGTGGGCAGACGACCATCGTCCGGAGCGGACGCGCGGCGGATGGGCGCACCTGCCGGGAGTACCAGACGACAGTGCGCATCGGCGGCGAGTTGCAGAAATCCTATGGTACCGCATGTCGCGACGCTGCCGGGCAATGGCAAATCATTTCCTGAGTCCCGAAGGTTGAATTCCTGAGGCTTCGGGCTGCGGATTCACTGCGGAAATGGCCGGTGTTGCGCTTCGGAGCCGACGCCCCCGTGCGGCAGCGGCTCCGTCGCGATAGCATAATCCGGACTACGGGACCGAGGATCTGAACCCAGGGACGGTAAGGGTATTCAAGGGTTGCGATAACTTGGCGTGCAGGCCACCCGGATATGAAGTTTCCTGGAAGTCCGGATTCCGGAATTGGCGTGAGGTGTTTCGCTCAAGGGTGCCAGTGGCATCGCTATTGCGGGGTCTCTGGGACCCATCGTGTGCTTCCCGCCTGATGGAATTGAAGGCCATGCATTGGCCTTGAGGGCGGGCAACGATGGCAAGGCGACATTCGAAGCTTTGGAGCAATGGCTTGGCCAGCTGACGCTCATGGGGATCCAGAGGCGGCGCGCAGGTTTTGGCAGGCTACGTCTTTGGCCACCAGCGCTTTGTAGAGCGCGACGATGCGGGCCATTACCGGCCGGTCGCCTGACCCGATGGATTTGCCATCTATCTCAGAGACTGGCGTTTGGGCCCCGAACGTACCGCTCAGGAAGGCCTCGTCCGCGCCATAGGCCTCGTGGAGTGAGAAGTTCCTTTCGAAGACCGGTATTCCATCGGCGCGGCAGACTTCGATGACTTTGGCACGCGTCACTCCGTTCATGCAGTAGTCACCGGTCGAAGTCCAAACTTCGCCCCGTCGGACAATGAAGAAGTTGCAGGCATTGGTCGTGTTCACGAACCCATGGGGGTCGAGCATCAGCCCCTCGTCGGCACCCGCCTGCTCGGCCTGAAGACAGGCAATGACACAGTTAAGCTTGGAATGGCTGTTGTACTTGGCGTCCTGGCTCATCGGCAGGCCGCGTACCTGCGGGACGGTGGCCAGGCGTATGCCCTTGGATTGCAACGCCTCGACCGGGTTGGAATGCTCCACAATTGCCACAACCGTTGGCCCGGATCGCGACAGGGAGGGGTGCTGGAACGGTTTGACCTTGGGGCCCCGGGTGATCATCAGCCGGGCATGGGCATCACCGGACATCCCGTTTGCGGCGGCGGTCCGGTCGAGCAGGTCACGGATTTCTGCCGGTGTCAGACAGGGCTCGATCGAAACGGACTTCAACGAGTTGAAGAGCCGGTCCATGTGCTCGTCAAAGAACGCCCACTGCCCATCGTAGAGTCTCAGGCCCTCCCACATTCCGTCACCGAGCATGAAGCCGCTGTCATAGACACTGATCTTGGCTTCGTGCTTGGGGACGAGCTCTCCATTGACCCAAATGAGAAGCGCGTCATTGCGCGGGTCGTGCTCGGAGGCGTGTGTACTGTGGTTGGTGGCGCCGGAAGACTGGTCCATCACGTCGCTTCGTCCTTGGGGATGCAGACAGACACCTCCCTCAGGCCCCGCTGTATGTAATGGCAAATGTGATAGGGGACGGCGCCAAGTTCAATTCCTGACACCAACTTCAGGCACTCGGCATTGGCGAACATAAAGACGCCTTCGGCTTTGTGCTCTTTCTGGTGGAGCGGCACGCAGATCTGAACAGACCGGACAAGCCTGTTCCAGTGCGCCCGCAAAGGCCCGTGCCGGCTGAGTCTGTAGACCGAACTGTGGAATGAGGCCTCGCCCTCGACCGAAGCGGCCAGGTCCCGGCGTTCCGACGCGGCCTCGAGCCTCTGGTACCGGTTCTTCAGCAAGGGGGTCGCCTCGTCTTCCCGCTGCTCCCGGGCCTGTTCGAAGTTAAGCCGCTCAAGTGTCGTGCGAATGGGAATGGAGTTCCGCACGTACCCCTTCCCTGACCAAGCGAACGCGCAATCCGCGACAATGCGCCTTGACCAGAAGCCCTCTTCGGTGAACCGTATGATCGCCTCGCGCAGCGACCCGCGGATCACGGCAAGCCGGCGCGATGGGATTGCTTGAGTTACCTTCGCTCCGGGTTCCGGATCGCCGCTGATGATGCGGTTCCATAGCATCTCGCGGATCTGTTCCTTAGCGGTTTGGGAGAGCTGGCGGATTTCAGTCAGGAGCGACACGCCACGTACTCCGGACGTTGCGACACATTGGTGCGCGGGGCGGCTGGCACCGCCCCACCGCAGGGATCAGCGCATAAAGAGCAGTTCACGCTGGATCGGCGGGCTGTCCGCCGGATCAATTCCGAATTCCACGAGGAATTCGTCATACCACGACTGAATGCGCCCGGTCTCATACCAGTAGAAGGTTGTGGTATCGAGCCAGTTCACCCAGGTATCATCAGCCTCTCTCCGGACGGCGATGTTGGCCGGTGCGGTAAACGCTGGCGTCGGGACCGAAATCACGCCCGAACCCATACTCTGGCGCGCCGACAGCAGCGGCGGCAGCATCAGCGAAACCGCATCCACACGGCCCGACTGGAACGCCGCGATAGAGGCGGCATTGTCGGGAAAGCGCTGGATGTCGGCATCGGGCGCCATGCGTGTCAGGAACTGGTCCATGGAAGTCGCCTGCGGCACGGACAGGCTGACCTCTGCGTTGTTGAGGACCTCCCACGAGGATGCGTCAAGTTCTTCCGCGGCAAGCACCGCCTGCGACAGGAAAACGACCGGGTTCTGGGTGAAATCGACGGCCATCGCCCGGGACGCGGTCGGTGACATGAAGAACATGGCATCGATACGGTTGGCCTGCAGGGCGGCGATGGCCGTACCCCAGGTCACTTCGACGGTCTCAAGCTCGACCTCGAGCACTTCGGCCATGGCCTCACCGATGGAGATACCCAGCCCACCGGTCCATTCGCCGGTTCGGATATCCTTTGTGAACCACGGCGGTGCCTGGGTCACGCCAATGCGCAGCGCGCCACGTTCCTGGATTGCGTCCCAGGTTGATTGTTGTGCCTGGGCCTGCGGTGCCGAAAACGCGGCAACCGCAAGGATCGCCAGCGTTACGCAAAAGCCGGCAGCCTTCTGGAGCAATGATGTCATGAGGTGATCTCCCTTTGTTGTTGCTCAGTCGG
Organism: Paracoccaceae bacterium; assembly: GCA_965203605.1. GTDB lineage: Bacteria > Pseudomonadota > Alphaproteobacteria > Rhodobacterales > Rhodobacteraceae > JAPOUP01. The sequence continues at coordinate 4,117,702 of OZ241902.1, forward strand.
GTAGTTTGAAAAGCGAATGTCCGTCGAGGAAATCGCGGACCCGGTCCGTCTTGGGCATCTTCAGCAAATCATGCGGCGTGCCTTGTTCAAGGATCTGCCCCTCGTGCAGGAAACAGACCTTGTTGGCCACGTGGTAGGCAAAGCCGATCTCATGGGTGACGCAGACCATCGTCATGCCTTCGTCGGCGAGCTGGCGCATGGTCCTGAGAACTTCACCCACCAGTTCGGGGTCAAGCGCGGAGGTGACCTCGTCAAAGAGCATGACCTCAGGGTCCATGGCCAGCGCTCGGGCAATGGCAACGCGCTGCTTCTGCCCACCCGACAGGCGCGCTGGATATTCAGGTGCCTTTTCGGCAAGGCCCACCCTGGTCAACTGTGCCATGGCCCTTTCCCGGGCCTCGGCGGAGGAGCGGCCAAGTACGATCACCTGCCCCTCCATGACGTTCTCAAGCACCGTCTTGTGGGGAAACAGGTTGAAATGCTGGAAAACCATGCCGACCCGGCTGCGCAGCCTGCAAAGCTCCGCCTCCCGATAGGTCATTCGCCCGCCCCGTTCGGTGCCGATCAGGTCCCCGTTGATTCGGATCTGTCCTTCATTGGGTTCTTCCATGAAATTGATGCACCGTAGGAGCGTGCTCTTCCCCGACCCCGATGAGCCAAGAAGCACCACCGCCTCGCCCTGCTTCACGTCGAGATCGATGCCCTTGAGCACCTCAAGCCCGCCAAATCGTTTGTGAAGGCCACGGATTTCGACTGCGGTCGCCATGTTTGCCTCCTTAGTCGCTCTTGCCGAAGCGACGTTCCAGCACATAAGTCAGCTGCACCATCGGCAGCAAAACGAGGAAGAAGAGGATCGCCACAACCGTATAGGCCTCGATCGGGTTGAATTCGTAGGAGGCGATGAGCTTGGCCTGCTGGAGCGTCTCAGGGTAGGCCACGACAGAGGCAAGCGTGGATATCTTGAAGACCTCGATCCCGCGGCTCGTTAGCGGTGGCAGCATCCGCTTCAGTGCCTGGGGCAGGATGATCCGCCGCATCGTCTGCCCATAGCTCATCCCGATAGCCTTCCCTGCGTCCCATTGTTCGCGGTCAATCGACTGGATACCGCCCCGGAACACCTCGGCCGAAAACGCGATGGTATTCAGGGTCATGCCGAGCGCCGCGGCAAGAAACGGAGTCACCTCGATGCCGATGACCACCGGCAGGGCAAAGTAGAACCAGATGATCTGGACCAGTACCGGAGTGTTGCGAAAGACCTCGACGAAGAGTCGGGCAGGGTAGTTCACGAGAACCCGCTTCGAGTACCTCATCATGCCGACGACGAGGCCGAGGCTCAGCCCCAGCGAGCAGGTAACGGCGAAAATCGACAACGTGCCCACGAGTCCGACAAGCAGGACATCCCAGTATTCGAAAACGGAAGCGAAATTCCAGTTGTAACTCATGGCACCGCCTACCTCACCGTACCTTCGCCGGTCCTCGCGAGCCGATGTTCCAACAGGATCGTCAGTTGCGAGAAGACGAATATCAGGAAGAAGTACATGACCGCCACTACCGTGTAGACTTCAAGTGGGCGAAAGGTCTTGGACGCCAGTTCATTGGCCTGAAACATCAGATCGGCATAGGACACCGTCGAGATCAGGGTAGTCGTTTTCAGTAGCTCGATCGCTCGCTCCGAAAAGGCAGGGATCATCCGCTTGACGGCCTGTGGCAGAATGATCCGACGCAAGCTCGTTCGGCGCGTCATTCCTATGGCGCGGGCCGCGTCCCATTGACCCTTGTCTATGGAGTTGATGCCGCCGCGGAATATCTCGGCAAAGAAGGCCGAGGACTGGATCGAAAAGGTGATAACCGAGGCCACGAAAGGCGTCATCTGGACGCTGATCAGGATCGGCAGGGCAAAGAAGAACCAGAAAAGCTGCACCAGCGGCGGCGTAGTCCGAAAAAACTCGATGATGAAGGAACAGATGTGGGACAGTATGGGGATTTGCGCCATCCGACCAAGAGCCAAGGTCAGCCCGAGCGGCACCCCAAACAAGATCGCGAGGCAGAACACCTTGAGCGTGTTCCAGAGCCCCAGCAGCAGCAGGTCCATGTCCGTCAGGACTGCGCCTATGTCCCATCCCTGCATTCCGAGCCCCGGGGCAAGCGTTCACGCGCTGCGACGAGCGCCAGGATAACCATTGATCGCCCTTTGTAGATTGTCAACAATTGACAACACCATCCACCCTCACGTGCAACGCCATTGGCCGAGGTCACTTCTCTGTCTGGCGCATGAGCTGCGAATCGACCAGCAGGCGGCGACGGTCCATGTGTTGGGGCAGGGGAGACCGCTGTGCCCGATGGTTACAGCCGCCCGCCCCACGAGGACGACTGCCAGATACACCCGCTGAGGTAAAGCGGGCTTTCGAATCAGACGATCGCCGATCAGCTGTGCCGTGACCATACGACTGTCTGGCGCGAGTTCCGGTGGAACGGGGGTGTCAATGGTGGAAAGAGAGCGCGGGATTTCCGCGCTTCCAGCAAGCCGTCGGCACTACATGAGGTCTTCCACCCGGCCTAGGCCTCGTGGCTCGCCACAGGCGGGAGCACAGGAGCTGGTCGGACATCGAGACCAACGCCCCCGGCAGTGCTTGGACCGGCGGATCCCGGACCGGGAGGTGATGGTGCGGAAGGTCGGTACCCCGCATCGATACGGGAACTCGTCAGCGAAGCCGGTCGACAAGCGGTTCAGTACCGACGACTCGAAGATCAGGCTCCAGTCCCTTTATCCATCAACACCTTGATGGCGAGATACTGGAGGCCAAGGTGCTGCAAGGCTGGTCGAGTAACGAAGAACGGGGCAGACATCGTGGCGTGGCGTCGTTGATCAAGGCCGTTCTGCGCAGGAGTTCGCGCCATGACTGACCACGGCGACCTCTTCGGTCAATTCTGTTGCGCTGAACGAACGAGGTTGCCTGAACCGCACTTGGGATTGGAAACAGGCATGCAATTCGGGAACATTGACTTGCCAGCGGGCAAATTGCGCCGTATACGCACGCTTCGCATTGGGCGGCCGGCCAAAGAGGCATGCCGAGTCGCACCGAAATCGCCCCTAGAGGAGACGGAAATGCCCAAAATGAAGACCAAGTCAAGCGCCAAGAAGCGCTTCAAGACGACCGCATCGGGCCGCGTGAAGGTCGCCCAGGCCGGTAAGCGGCACGGGATGATCAAGCGAACCAGAAAGTTCATCCGTAATGCCCGTGGGACAACCACATTGAGCGCCCCGGACGAGAAGGTCGTCAAGGGTTTCATGCCCTATTCGCGCTGAGGAGGTCGATAACATGCCACGCACGACAGGGGGTACCCTTGCCCACGCCCGCCACAGGAAGACCATCAAGGCAGCGAAAGGCTACTATGGCCGTCGATCGAAGAACTTCAAGACTGCCAGACAGGCTGTTGACAGGGCCAACCAATACGCAACCAGAGACCGCAAGGCACGTAAACGCAATTTCAGGGCACTTTGGATCCAGCGGATAAACGCCGCCGTTCGGGCGCATGACGGTACATTGACCTATTCACGTTTCATAAATGGGCTCTCGAGGGCCGGGATTGAGGTTGACCGTAAGGTCCTGGCTGATCTGGCAGTCAATGAACCGGCAGCCTTTGGTGCCATCGTCGAAAGGGCAAGATCGGCCCTTGCTTGATTCCATTGCCTGATTATCGCCGGATCCTTCCCATCCGGCGACCGGGACACTTTCGGCGCAGGTTTCCGCTGGCACTGTGCGGTCTTGACATACTCGGGTCGACCGACCGAAATCATGGTCAGCGACCTGCGGAACTGTCCTGTACGCGAACCGTCACTGTGCCTGTCGCTCCGGAGGCTGCCGCGACAGCAATGTGGTAGGTTCTTCCGGCCTCGACCCTGAATGCGAAACTGCTCTGGCCGACGGCAGGCTTTGACCGGACAGCTCCCGCCGGGATCTGGAGAGCGTTGACCATAATACCGGAATAGGCCGCAACCGTCGGATCGAACTCATCGCTCTCCGCTGTAACGGTCAATGTACCGTTGGCATCAGCGGCGTAACGCCACCATATGCTCACTTGCGGACCGCGGCCGCCGTGATCGCTCTCGCCGTACTCTCGCGTCGCATCGAGTATCGTCCCCGTAACGGTTCCGGGCTTTGTAATCGTGATCGCATCGAGGAACATGTCGTTTGCCGCAGGTTCCGGTGACTCGTCGGCGTTCTTCCGGCCTGTGCACCCAACCAATGCGATGCAGGTGGCGACGACGCATATCGCCAGGAAACGACTGTTCAGGGTCATGCTGTCTTCCTCTCAATCCAGGTCCGAATACGGTCGGAACTCCTCCGCAGTCTCCTGCGTAACCGTTCTGTCCCATCCCCGTATACGAATTTCGTTGAACTCGGGTAGCTGCAGTTCGCCCGTGTTCGGAGACCGGTCCATGACACAGGAAATTGGCGTATCTGATCGACGGCCACGAATTCAAGCAAAACCTGCAAGGATGCGCTCGGAAAGGGTCTATGTTCTCGGGAAGACAGACCGCATCGGTCCTGTCATATGAGCGGGAGCTAACGCACGGTATAGGGAAACAACGGGTTCGGGAACTTGTGGCTGCATTTGATTCTCCTGTCTGGAAGAGCCGATCATTCGCATCTGGATGGATGCAGTCCGAGATGGGGACCTGGATTTATGAGCCATGCTGATGTCGTAGGTATCGGGGTTTGGGTTGCAAACAGATCTGGTGGCCGTTAGCACAACTTTGCTGAATTTGGAGAATACTCTCAATGGATGGCCTGAGGGAGCGGTTCCTGCCTGCAATCGCGGCGGCACCCGATGAGACCGAATTGGAAGAACTGCGTGTACGGGCTATCGGCCGAAAGGGCGAGATCAGCCTCAAAATGCGCGAACTCGGGAAGATGACGCCTGAGGAACGCAAGGTCACCGGCCCGACGCTGAACGCCCTTAAGGAGGAAATCACCTCTGCCATCATGGCCAGAAAGGCCGCTCTTGCTGATGCGGCGCTGCATGAAAGGCTTGAGTCCGAGTGGATTGACATAACGCTTCCGGCCCGTTCCCGCCCGGCCGGAACCGTGCATCCGGTTTCGCAGGTAACCGAAGAGGTTACGGCCGTGTTTGCGGACATGGGATTTTCCGTGGCCGAGGGACCGCAGGTCGAGAGTGACTGGCACAATTTCGATGCCCTGAACATACCGGCTGAACATCCGACACGCACGGAGATGGACACATTCTATATGTCACAGACTGAGGATCGGACCCACCCGCCTCATGTGATGCGTACACACACCTCTCCGGTTCAGATCCGCGCGATGCAGAGGTTTGGTGCGCCATTGAGGATCATCTGTCCAGGGAGGGTCTACCGAGCGGATTACGACCAAACCCACACGCCGATGTTCCACCAGATCGAGGGGCTGGCCATAGATGTGGATATCTCGATGGCCAACCTGAAGTGGTGTCTTGAAGAGTTCTGTAGGGCTTTCTTCGAGGTTGATCAGGTTGAACTGCGGTTCCGGGCCTCACATTTTCCGTTCACGGAGCCCTCCGCTGAAGTCGACCTTCGCTGCTCATGGGAGGACGGGCATCTCAAGGTGGGTGAAGGCGACAGCTGGATGGAGATCCTGGGATCCGGAATGGTGCATCCCAAAGTGCTGGGGGCTGGAGGAATCGATCCGGATAGGTGGCAGGGATTCGCCTTCGGGATCGGAATCGACCGGTTGGCGATGCTGAAATACGGGATGCCGGATCTCCGGGCCTTCTTTGATGGCGACCTGCGTTGGTTGAAGCATTACGGCTTCGATGCGTTGGATGTGCCCGGCCTGCACGGAGGACTGTCAAGGTCGGCGTGACGTTCGACCCGACGCAGGAATGGACGAGACCGCTGACGGAGGCCCGAATGGCGCCAAGAGCATCTTCCTCATCCGTATCGCTTTCCGGACTGGATCCTGCGACTGGTGGGCAGAGCGGGCTCTTTCAGTGCAATGAAGGGCCGACCATGGCCGAGATTCCACCGATGATGGGGTTGGTTTCATGAAATTCACGCTTTCCTGGCTAAGGGACCATCTGGAGACCGAAGCAACTGTGAACGAGATCGCGGATGCGCTTACGGATCTTGGCCTGGAAGTTGAACACCTCCACAATCCATTTGATCGGTTGGCAGGCTTCACGGTGGGACGTGTCAGGAAGGCGGTCCAACATCCTGACGCGGACCGATTGAGGGTCTGTACGGTCGAGACCAATGAGGGTGATCGGGAGATTGTTTGCGGTGCGCCGAATGCCCGTGAAGGAATCCGCGTCGTCGTTGCGAAGCCCGGAATGTACGTGCCGGGAATCGACAGAACCATCCAGGTAGGAAAGATCCGTGGCGTTGAGAGCCATGGGATGATCTGCTCCGAGAAGGAGTTGGAGCTTTCTGACGAGCATGACGGAATAATCGAACTCACTGGTGAGCCTGCGGTAGGGACAGGGTTCGCCGACTGGCTTGAGCAAGCCGACCCGAGCCAGGTCGATCCCGTGATTGAAATCGCCATTACACCGAACCGGCCGGATGCCCTCGGAGTACGCGGAATTGCGCGCGATCTGGCGGCGCGGGGTCTCGGAGAGTTGAAACCCTACAAGGTGCCCTGTGTCGAGGGTGGATTCGAGAGTCCTATCCGCGTCCGGATTGATGACGACCTGAAGTCAAGGGGTTGCCCGCTGTTCGCGGGAAGATTGATTCGGGGGGTCACAAATCGGCCGAGCCCAGATTGGCTACAGGCGCGGATCAGGTCCATCGGACTTCGCCCAATCTCTGCCCTGGTGGATATCACAAACTATCTGACATATGACATGAATCGCCCGCTCCATGTATTTGACGCGGATCTTGTTGAGGGTGACCTGCATATACACCATGTCATCAGACCGACCCCGATTCTCGCTTTGGACGACAGGGAACACGTGCTTCAGCCCGGCATGATTGCCATCTCCGACAGGCGCGGCCCGGAATCGATCGCAGGGGTCATGGGCGGTGCGCATTCCGGCTGCACCGGGAACACCGTGAATGTGTTTCTCGAGAGTGCGCTTTGGGATCCGGTCAAGATCGCTGCAACTGGCCGTGAACTGAAGATTTCCTCGGACGCCAAATACCGTTTCGAGCGAGGTGTGGATCCTGCTTTCGCGCTTCCCGGGTTGGATGTCGGAACCGGATTGATCCTCGATATCTGTGGCGGAGAGGCCTCGAATGTGGTGATGGACGGTGCCGTACCCGATACCGGTCGCGCCTATCGGCTGGATACCGATCGGGTGAAGTCACTTGTCGGCATGGACATCCCGGACAGCGTCCAGCGCACCACGTTGGAGGCGCTCGGCTTCCAATTGGATCAAGAGCTTGTCTATCCGCCATCCTGGCGCCCGGACATACGTGGTGATGCGGATCTCGTCGAGGAAATCGCCCGGATTGCCTCGCTGACAGAACTGAAAGGCTCGCCGATGCCGCGGCCGCGGTCTGGCGTTCCAGAACCTGTTCTTACGGTCCGGCAACGGCGGGAATGTGCTGCCCGGCGCAGTTGCGCTTCCCTGGGCTACAACGAGTGTGTGACATACTCGTTCATTGATGGGGCCGCAGCCCGACTGTTCGGTGGAGGCACGGATTCGACCAAGCTCGAGAACCCAATCTCCAGCGAGATGAGTCATTTGCGGCCTGACCTCTTGCCCGGCCTTCTGCAGGCGGCCGTGCGCAATCAGGCGCGGGGATTCATGGATTTCGGTCTGTTTGAGGTGGGACCGGTGTTCCATGGGGGTGAACCCGGAGACGAGCGCACCCAGATATCCGGAATTCTGGTCGGTCATACTGGACCCAAGGATGTGCATGCATCGAGGCGCCCTGTGGACGTGTTTGACGCCAAGGCGGATGCCTTGGCAATTCTGACTGCGCTAGAAGCACCCAAAAGGACTCAACTGCTTCGCGATGCGGAGGAATGGTGGCATCCAGGGCGCCATGGCAGAATCTGTCTTGGCCCGAAGAAGGTATTGGGGGTTTTCGGGGAGGTCAATCCAAGGATTCTACGCGAACTGGACGTGAAGGGACCGGTCGTTGGCTTCTCGATCTGGCTTGAACAGGTTCCGGAGCCGCGCAGAACCACCTCGACCCGGGCGGCTCTCGCCGCACGGGATCTTCAGGCAGTCGAGCGGGACTTCGCATTCGTCGTGGTATCCACTGTCGAAGCGCAGACAGTGGTGAATGCCGCCAAGGGTGCGAACAGGGAACTGATCGAAGAAGTGAGGGTTTTCGATGAATTCGCCGGACCTGTTCTCGGCCAGGGGAAAAAGTCCCTGGCGATCACGGTGCGTCTCCAGCCTATACACAAGACGCTTACGGACAAAGAGATTGACTCGGTCAGTGCAAGGATTGCCGAAAAGGTTGTCAAGGCCACTGGTGGGCTCCTGCGCAGTTAGATTGAATTCCGGGAACTGCGGAAATATCCACTGGTGACTGCCATCGGGCTGTATGGTTGAATTGGCTGGCCGCGCCGGAATCGATCATCGGAGCACGAAAGGAGGCCGGTTGCGCAGGTTTCTGAATCGCAATGAGGCGGGAGAGGCTTTGGCTCAGGCGGTTGCGGAGCTCAGGCTCCCCCGTCCTGCTGTTCTTGCTCTCCCGCGTGGTGGTGCGCCGGTAGCGGCTCCGGTCGCCGAAATCCTTCAGGCACCTCTTGACCTTTTGATGGTCCGGAAGATCAGGGTTCCGGGTCGGCCTGAACTCGCGGCTGGGGCGGTCGTGAATGGAGTGAAACCCCAGACCGTCTGGAATAGGGACGTGCTTGATTCACTGGGACTCGACAAGACCGAACTGGCCAGCGAAGTCGAGTTTCAGTTGGGGGTGATCGATGAGCGGCGCCGGGTCTATCTGCAGGGACGACCATCAATCGACGTAGAGGGCCAGGACGCTGTCCTTGTCGACGACGGCATTGCGACCGGCGCAACCGCCAAGGCAGCGCTGAAGGCCTTGGAACTTCTTGCGCCAGCAAGTGTAACGCTGGCTACGCCAGTGGCGCCCTCAGACACCGCGACCGCCTTCGGGTGCCTGGTTGATCGATTCCTATGTCTTTTGTCACCGGTGCCCTTTCTTGCGGTCGGGCAGGGTTACATTGACTTCGGGCAAACAAGTGATAGCGAAGTGATTGCCTGCCTACGTAATTCAGCTGGGCGGATGGATTTGGGAGACGGGCGATGAAGCTGAATGTCTATCTGTCAGGTGAGATTCACACTGATTGGCGGGAGCGAATTATCGAAGCCGCGAAAGGACTGGGCCTGCAGTTCAGCGGCCCTGTTACCGATCATTCCGCTTCCGACGATTGTGGTGTTGCCATTCTCGGTGCCGAGCAAGATCGGCACTGGCACGATCATAAGGGTGCCATGATCAATGCGATTCGAACCCGCAAGCTCATCAAGGACGCGGATATCGTCGTTGTGCGGTTCGGCGAAAAGTACAGACAATGGAACGCTGCATTCGATGCCGGTTACGCCGCTGCTCTGGGCAAGTCGCTCATCGTCCTGCACGGCGCAGAGCACGGTCATGCCTTGAAGGAAGTCGATGCGGCCGCGCTCGCTGTCGCCGAACGTCCCGGACAGGTGGTTGACATACTGCGCTACGCTCTGAAGGGAGAGCTTCCAGGATAGGTGGGTTCCGCCAAATGCAGGCAGCCGCACAGTTACCACTGCTCCGAGACTGGACCATTCCACGAGTACTCAATTCAACGACACCGCCTGACGGTCAATCTGCCGGACATATGTCTTCAAGGTTCACCGATCACCCAACTCCGGAATCTTCGCCATGGCGACATTGCCAACCTCCGAACGGTCATGAGAGCAATGTTCTGGATATGATTCGCCATACTACCGCCTCACTGCAAGGTCCGCGGACAGGACGTCGATACCCAGCGCCTTTCCGACCGCGTAGCAGGTCAGATTTCCGGAATGCACGTTCAGGCCCGCCATAAGGCCCGGATCATCCAAACATGCCTGCCGCCAGCCCTTGTCCGCAAGTGCGAGCAGAAATGGCAGTGTTGCGTTCCCAAGCCCCAAAGTTGACGTGCGTGCGACAGACCCAGGCATGTTGGCGACGCAGTAATGCATGATGCCGTCGACCTCGTAGATCGGGTTGGCGTGGGTCGTTGCGCGTGAGGTTTCGAAGCAGCCGCCTTGGTCAATTGCGACATCGACCAGGACCGAGCCGTTCTTCATCGTGGACAGCTGTTCCTTCGAGATCAATTTGGGTGCCGAAGCTCCGGGAATCAGCACGGCACCGATTACCAGATCGGCATCCCGAATCAGCTCGGCGGTCGCCGCTGCGGTCGAAAACCGGTTTTTGAATTCACGTCCATAGACGTCGTCGAGATATCTCAGCCGTACCAGCGAGCGGTCGAGCACCGTTACATCCGCTCCCATGCCGGCGGCGACACGGGCGGCATTGGTACCCACCATTCCACCGCCGATGACGACCACCTTTGCAGGTCCGACACCTGGGACGCCGCCCATCAACACACCGCGACCGCCATTGGCCTTCTGAAGTGTCCATGCGCCGACCTGGGGAGCGAGCCGACCTGCGACTTCAGACATTGGCGCAAGGAGCGGCAAACCACCGGTTGAGTCGGTGACTGTCTCATAGGCGATCGCGGTACATCCGGAGGCCAGGAGTTCCCTGGTCTGTTCCGGGTCTGGCGCAAGATGAAGATAGGCGAACAGCACCTGACCTTCGCGGAGCATTCGGCGCTCACGTTCCTGGGGTTCCTTGACCTTCACGATCAGCTCCGCCTCCGCAAAGACCTGCTCGGCCGTCTCGGCCAGAGTTGCCCCTACAGCGGTGTAGTCCGCGTCAGGGTATCCCGCCTCCACGCCGGCCCCCTTCTGAATGATGACCTTATGGCCGTGGGTCACCACCTCGCCCGCCGCATTGGGGGTTAGGCCAACGCGGAATTCCTGTGGTTTGATCTCCGTCGGACAGCCAATCTTCATGATTCCCTCCCAGTATAATGGGCCAAATATGGAGGAGACTTGACGCAATTTCTTTTGAAATTCTTCCATTGAACATTAACGGTGTAGATAATATCTTCGGTTAATTCTCATTATTTTAGAAGGATTTTGCGCAATGATTGATATCGACAGAATAGATCGCCGAATCCTGACGGTGCTGCAGGAATCAGGACGGACTTCGAATGCCGAACTTTCGGAGTGTGTAAATCTGTCACCCTCCGCCTGTCATCGGCGCGTCAAGCGACTCGAAGCGGAAGGGGTGATCTCCGGCTATGTCGCTCTGCTTGACGCCCTGAGGATCGATCGCCCGACGACGGTCTTTGTCGAGATTACGCTCAGCGGTCAGACTGAAGAGGCACTGGATGCCTTCGAGCGTGAAGTGGCGCTGATTCCGGATCTTCAGGAATGCCACCTCATGGCGGGAACGGCGGATTATCTACTGAAACTCACGGCCCGTGACACCGACGACTTTGCCCGTATTCACCGCCGCTACCTCGCGCGGCTACCGGGGGTTGCGCAGATGCATTCGTCGTTTTCGTTGCGGACCGTATTCAGAACAACCGCATTGCCCGTGTAGGACGGCGGCTCAACGCTGCGCCTCCGGCCAGTGCCGAACAGCGTCAGGAAGCCGTCGATACAGATGGTTCGTCGAGTTTACCGGAGCGCTCCCGGGCATTGCCCGGGAGCGCTCGAAAACTTGAGGTCCATGCGGCTGAGGGGCGCTTACAGCATCCCTTCACGCTGAGCTTTCTTGCGCGCGATCTTGCGGGCCCGGCGAATTGCCTCGGCCCTTTCCCGCGCACGTCGTTCGCTGGGCTTCTCGAAATGCTGCCGAAGCTTCATTTCGCGGAACACGCCTTCACGTTGCATCTTCTTTTTCAGGGCGCGGAGCGCCTGATCGACGTTGTTGTCGCGAACGCTGACCTGCATGTAGCTGTCACCACCTTTCCGGGTTGGGGTTGCATTCAGTGATGGAATGGGCTTCATAGCAAGGGACTCGCCCCTTGTCCACAACCTGTTTAGCTCGGATTTCAACGTAAAATGGAAAGTGAATCGACATCACCCGACAATGTGATGGAAAGGTTGACGGAGGCTGCCCTGGAGCATGTCCGGTTTGACGGCTGGTCTCGGTCGACTTTCTGTGCGGCCGCCATTGATTCCGGGATTGGGACCGAAGAAGCCTGGCGAATATGTGCAAGGGGACCGCTTGACCTCGCTGTGGCCCATCATCGGCATGGCGACCGGCTTATGCGTGATGCACTCGCTGCAGGGAATATTCGCGAGATGCGGATTCGCGACCGGGTTGCGTATGCGGTAAGGACTCGACTCGAAGTGGATTCTGACAGGGAAGTCGTACGCCGCAGTTCTGCACTGTTTGCGCTGCCTCCGAACGTTGCGATAGGCGGTCGCCTGATCTGGGATACGGCCGATTCGATCTGGACAGCGCTGGGCGATACTTCGCACGACGTGAATTGGTATACAAAACGGGCGATTCTGTCCGGAGTCCATTCAGCGACACTGCTGTATTGGCTTGGCGACGAAAGCTCAGGCAGCAAAGACACGTGGGCTTTTCTTGATCGACGTATCGATAACGTTATGGATTTCGAAAGACTCAAGAGGCAGCTTCGGGAAAATCCATTGACAAGGGATTTGATTGCCGCTGCGGAAAAGATGCTCTCGACCGTCAGGGCTCCGTCCAGAGAAAGGCGTTGTGACCTGCCCGGACGCTGAGGCGCGATTCGGACAGCGTCATCCAGCTTCGAGCACTCGGAAAGATTCGCGGATTCCGGTCTGGTGGCCCGAAGTTGGTATGCCAGAAGCCTATGGCCTGCTGCCTGTACCGTATTCAGCGGCAGCGATGCGGGGAGAACGAGATCGTTGTTCAGGGTTTTCGGGAAGAGATGACCCTGATACGGATCGGTGCTCGCAAACTGATGGATCGGAGCTTATTGATGCACGTCGTTGAGATTTCAGAGCCCGGAGGACCGGAGGTTCTTCGCCCGGCCACCCGACGGAAACCCGTTCCGGGGCATGGGCAGATCCTGATAAAGGTGGCCTTTGCGGGCGTGAATAGACCAGACGCATTGCAGAGATCCGGAAGCTACGCGCCGCCACCCGGCGCATCGGACTTACCGGGACTCGAGGCGTCTGGAGAGGTTGCCGCTGTCGGCTCCGGCGTAACGGAGTGGCGGAAAGGTGATCAGGTCTGTGCCTTGCTGCCAGGCGGTGGATATGCCGAATATGCCGTAACGCCTGCCGCCCATGCCCTTCCGATACCAATGGGATTGGGTCTGAAAGAAGCCGCCTGCCTTCCCGAGACCTTTTTCACCGTATGGACCAATGTATTCATGCGCGGTGGGCTAATTGCCGGAGAGCGGTTTCTTGTGCATGGTGGCTCGTCTGGAATTGGAACGACGGCAATCCAGCTTGCAAGTGTCTTCGGAGCGCGGGTCTTCGCTACGGCCGGATCTGTGCGCAAGTGCGAGGCATGCACTGGTCTCGGCGCCGAGCGGGCGATCAACTACCGGGAAGAGGACTTCGTCGAGATCCTGCGTAACGAGGGTGGAGCCAACCTCATTCTTGACATGGTGGGAGGGGATTACATTCCGCGCAACATCAAGTCGCTGGCCGATGAGGGCCGGCTGGTCCAGATCGCGTTTCTCAAGGGACCGAAGGCCGAGGTGAACTTCTCGCACCTGATGGTACATCGGCTCACCGTGACAGGCTCGACGCTGCGCCCGCAGAGCTATCTTGCAAAGGTACGAATCGCCGAAGGACTTCGCGAGAATGTCTGGCCATATCTGGAGTCCGGCCGCATCTTTCCGGTGATGGACAGCGAATTTCCCCTAAGAGAGGCTTCCGAGGCGCATCGGCGGATGGAGAGTTCCGAACACATTGGGAAAATCGTTCTTCGGGTTGGCGGTTAGGTTCCACCGAAACCAACTGGTACTCAATTGAGTGCAGCATTGGCGACTGGACTTTCCGAAGCCTGATTGTGCAAAGCTCAGCTGAGAGTGCCTGTCGTCAACCTCATCTCCCGGCCAACCTGTCGCACGGTGGTTTTCCAACTGCTGGAAGTGCGGAGCTGCAGACGCCAGAGCCATGGACCGCGTGCACAATCGCCGGATAATGTCCTCCGCAGAGTCCCAATGCCAACCTGTCAGGATATCAGACCTGCGAACCGAAGGCCCTGTGCAGACGCGGATCATGCGCTTCCGGGTCTTTTCCTCAGTCGCCCGAGCGTCTATATCAACCCCTGATTCCCTCGAAATCACGGAAGGTGTCCAGCAGGACCAAACCGGATTTCCCCCGCGATATCTGTCGAAGGAGACGCAGATGGCGAAACCAATCATGGCGAAGGCAACCGCCGTTTGGCTAGTTGACAATACCACGATCACATTCAAGCAGATCGCGGACTTCTGCGGGTTGCACGAACTTGAGGTGCAGGGCATTGCGGACGGAGACGTCGCGGTAGGTGTCAAGGGCTTTGATCCTATAGCGAATAACCAGCTTGAGCCGGAGGAGATCGAGAAGGCCACGACTGATCCTACGCACAGACTTGAGCTTAAGGTCTATGCTGCGGCGGAGGGCGAGAAAAAGCGTCGTGGCCCACGTTATACCCCGTTGTCCAAACGTCAGGACCGTCCAGCGGCAATTCTGTGGCTTGTTAACTTTCACCCTGAACTGAGCGACAGACAGATATCAAAGCTGATTGGCACGACCAAGCCAACGATACAGACGGTGCGCGACCGCACGCATTGGAACATCTCCAACATTCAGCCAATTGATCCAGTGGCGTTGGGTCTTTGCAGGCAATCTGAACTTGATGATGCCGTGCAGATTGCCGCGAAGAAAAAGGAAAGCGAAGGCACGGTCATGTCGGACGATGAGCGCCGCAAGTTGGTGTCAACTGAACAGAGTCTGGCGATGGAGCCAGAGCCACGGATGCCGACCGCGATATCTGGGCTGGAGACCTTTTCACTTACCGGCGACGGATCGGGCGGTTCAAGTGACAAGGAAGACGACATTCCAGATGCAGACAGCTTCTTCAATCTGCCGAAGAGTGACAAGGGGACGGATGAAGAGGACGACTAGCCTGAATGCCCAACGGCTGCATTCCATGTGACAGGCCGGTTTCCGGATGTCATCGGAAATGGTGCGCCTGCATGCTTGGCACCCCGGGTGTCAGGTCTTGAATGACCTGTTGACGAAATGCCGCATTTGCCTATGCGGACCGCCGCCCTTCGTACTCCACCGACGGCGTCGGAGACTTTGCCCGTGAACGCCGCGATTTCCGCCACATGGCTTGTGCCGAAGGCCGGTTTCGGCCACCAGATGTCCCTGGCTTTTGCAACGGGCCTGACACGGGTCGCCGAAACACGCCGCATGATGATGTGTTCAATGTTCAGGAACAAATTGGCAAATGACATGGCGCACCGGTTCCTTGCTCCGAAGTCGCCGCGCCAGCAACGCTACGAGGCGTTTCGCGCACGCTTCGTCGAAGGATGCCCGACCCAGGAGGCGGCACGACGCATCGGGTACTCCCACGGTTCCTTCCGCAACCTGTGCCCGAGGTTCGTCAACGTCGGGGACCCCGACTTACTGTTTCCGGTGCCGGGAGGGGCGAAGACGCTTGAGGCCAGGCGCTTGGACGGGTGCGCCGAATGTCGGTAGGGCCTGTTGACAATCGGACCCGCCGACGGCGTTTTTCGCCGCAACGCACGAAAGGGCGACACAGGCAATATGAGCGGGCAGAACGACGGATGCCGACAGGACGGCGCTGACCGACGCCATGTGGGCGCGGACCGGGAACATGCCTGCCTGCCGGCAGGACGGCCGCGAGCTTCGCGGCGGGGATTCACCTGGTGGCAGGCGTGGTGGCGGCAACATGATTGTCCACAGACCTTAGTCCGTTACACCCAAAGCTTCGATCTTTGGGTTGAAATTTTCGAACCTCTCAATGTGCCCATCCCGGAAGTCTTCACCACCGAACCGGTTGAATCATGAATGTCCTGAGCGCTGCCTTTCATTTACTCGCGGCCTTAGCGTTACTTCAATGTGATTTGCAATTTGGCAGATATTAACCTATATTTCGCTATACGGCGATCAATAGGAGTGTTCGATGCCACAACTGCGGCTTGTTCCAAAAACGGCTTCTCAACCCTCCGCTCCGGAAATCTCCGATGCGGAGGGCGAGGCTATGGCTCGGGCCATTGTGAACCTGTTTCGTCGGTGGGAACTGACTGATGCCCAGGCATCAATCCTGCTTGGAGGCCTCTCTGCGCGGACATGGGCGCGCTGGAAAACCGGCGTCTTCGGCCGCATTCCGCGCGACCTGAAAAGCCGTCTGTCCAACCTCATGGGCATTCACAAAGCGCTGCGGATCATCTTTACGGAGCCCGATCGATCTTATGGCTGGGTCAAATGTCCGAACGAGGCGTTTGGCGGAACGCGGGCGCTCGATGTCATGCTCGGTGGCGAACTCACAGATATCATGCGTGTTCGCCGCTATCTCGATAGCGTTCGGGGTGGCTGAATCTTGGAAGATCCGCCGATTGTTCATGTGAAATGGGGAAAGGCCCACAGGATCATCCGATCGCAATTCCCACCCATCGATCTGTTCGAAGATATCGCCGATCCGGCGGATTGGGAGGCAATCCTGTCAGCCGAATCCAAGACCAATCCCAGGATCGCCGAAAGCGTGGGCATGCTCGATCTGGTTCCTCTAGCCCGGCGCGTCGCAGGAGACGGCGCGTCCTGGGCCATGGCGCCGTTCGTTCATGCCTCGCCGGATCGACCGAGCCGGTTCAGCGATGGCAGCTATGGCGTTTATTATGCAGGTGACCGCATCGAAGTGGCGCTCTTCGAAACGATCCACCACCACAGCCGGTTTATGGCCGCCACTGACGAGTCCGCTGGCTGGACTTCGGATTTCCGCGAGCTGGTCGGATCGCTTGATGCCGATCTGCATGATGTTTCCAACAAATCCGCCTTTGAGGAGTTGCATCATCCGGACGACCACGCGAGCCCTCAAGCGCTGGCCAGCGAATTACGAGACAAGAACTCAAATGGCCTGCTCTACCGCAGCGTCCGATATCCCGATGGCCAAGCAGTGGCGCTGTTCTGGCCGGACGTTGCCGGCATCCCGAAACAGGGCCAACACTTTTCCTATTTCTGGGATGGAAGCGCGGTCTCCAAGGTCAAGAACCTGACCTCCGGCGATATATTTACGGTTCTCAAGTGAGGTGTTTGGCAGATCACGCGCATATGCATTGGCGATCACGCGCCGAACTGAAATGGGCTCTTCTGGTTCATTGCGACACGCCCGACGAGCAGTTGCCGATTTTCTCGTATCCCATCATCAGCACCTTGTTTGCCCGTGACTGGATTTGGGTAAGCCAAGGCTATATGCGCTACCGACTGGCATCGCCGCCATTGTTGTTTATCTGTTGGTCAGGCTTAAGAAACATGAAAGGATCTATGAGGTTCTTCACAAAAGCCGTATAACTGCTCGCCCCTCCCCTTTCATCCCTGACCGACCTCCGTTGGCCGTCCCTAGATTTGCATCATAGAGTCGGCCGTTCGATTGTCCGTCCGGGCGAATCACGGCGGAGGCGGCGGAAGGACGACGCCACCAGGCCCGTAAACCGCCAGACAGGACGGTCAACAGTCAAAGGGGGCGAGCGGTTACAAGAGAATCAGGAAAGGAACTGGGAAATGCCCAACACCATTGAACCAGGAAGGTCTTCCCGCTGTACCATTTGCGGGTGATCTTTCCCGTCAGACGATCCTCGAGGATATGTGCGATGACCGAGACCGCGTCGTCGCCTCTGTAAGGGGCGGACAGACCCGCCAGACAGATAGCGGCCAAAACGACGCCAGCGAAAGCGCCGGGAGTCCGCGTTTTCATGGGTCTGCTGAACCCTTACCGATCAATTCTCGGTGTGACCCACGTGGGAATTCGAACCGTGGGAGACGGTGGCATGATTTCTCTTGATCGTTTCAGGTGGAGTTTTCTTGCCGAGGGTGTCATTAGCAGCCGGAAAGAGCCTAAATTCAAACGCGGTCGCCTTGGGAGCTAAGCGGTCTTTCGTGCCCTCAGCGCCGCTGTAATGGTACCGTCGTCAAGATAGTCCAGTTCCCCTCCGATCGGAACGCCCTGAGCAAGTGTCGTTACCCGAACGCTGTCCTCAAGAAGCTCTGCCAAGTAGTGTGCAGTCGTCTGGCCATCAACGGTGGCGTTGAGGGCAAGGATCACCTCCGTCACCCGTTCGACCACAATCCGTTCAACAAGCTTGGGGACACGCAATTCGTCTGGTCCTACGTCGTCAAGTGCCGAAAGCGTCCCGCCGAGAACATGGTAGCGCCCCTTGAATGCGCCGGCCCTTTCCATTGCCCAGAGATCAGCAACATCTTCGACGACACAGATCTCACCAATCTGACGTTTCCCGTCACTGCAGATACGGCAGGTTTCTTTCGTGGAGATATTTCCGCAGTTGACACACTCCCGAACGCTTGCCGCGATTCTCTGCATCGTTTCCGCCAGCGGTGACATCAAGATGCTTCGTTTCTTCACAAGATGCAGTACCGCACGACGAGCTGACCTTGGACCCAGTCCAGGCAGCTTTGCCATCAACGCGATTAAGGCTTCGATTTCCCTGGGTCCTTCGGTCATGACAACGAAACTATCGCCACCGCCGATCCAGAGACAGGTGCCTGAAAGGGAATCCGCGTAGTGAAGGGACTTGCCTGTTCAGAGGGCTCAGAACGGCAGCTTGATTCCATCTGGAAGGCCCAGCCCTTGGGTCAATTTACGCATTTCCATGTCGCCACGCTCAGTCGCCTTGGATTGCGCGTTCCTGACTGCGGCAAGAATGAGGTCCTCCACCACTTCCTTTTCATCTGGATGGAAGATTGAGGGGTCAATCTCAACGCTGACAAGCTCATTCTTGACGGTCATCGATGCCTTGACCAGCCCGGCACCGCTTTCGCCGGTGACAACGATACTGCTCAACTCTTCCTGCATTTCTTCCATGCGGGCCTGAAACTCCTTGGCCTTCGTCATGAGGTCGGCCAAGTCGCCAAGCTGGCCCATCTTCTTGAACATGTGTTCTCTCCTGAACGTGAGATTGAGCGAAAACTAGTAAGGACCGGTGGTCAGTTCAAGTTGGGTCTGGTCCAATCCCGGCTTCATGCGGGGAAAATTCCCGTTTGCCTTGCAGCGAATTGAGCATATCCATCAGTCTTCCTCGAAGGGGTCCCAGCTCTCCTCGACTTCGGGAAGCGCTTCCGCCCGCACTCTTGCGGCTATTTCGTCGTTGGATAGAATGCCCGTGATCCTTGCGTCCGGAAATGCCTCGAAAACGGCTTGCAAAAAAGGATGTCGCTTGGCCTCGTCCATCTGCGCTTGCCGGTCTTTGTCTCTGATTTCCTTGACAGTTGAGCCTCCCCCTTCGTTCACCAGAGAGATCACCCAGCGAACGCCTGTCCAGTGCTTCAATCTCTCTCCCAGACGGGAAGCGAGATCTGAAGGGGCTGTTTCGGTAGGCTGGAATTCTATCCGCCCTGGTTGGTAGCGGGCGAGCCGCACCGATGATTCGACATCGATCAGTAGTGGTATGTCTCGATTGGCACGGATCAGGTCAATGACATCGTCAAATCTGGTAAAACGAGCAAGTGCCTGGATTGGTTCTACAGAAGATAAGGCAGCGGTTTCGGTCTCGACTGCCAAAGCCGTCCCTGTATTCGATATGCGCCCAACAGCGGTTGTAGCCACCGGGCGAGAATCCGGAGGTGTATGGCCCCTTGGAGGAACGCTGCCCTGAACGGGCGCGGTAGGCGGCACCTCGGACTGTAGCCTTTTGATCAGGTCTTCGGGAGGAGGCAGGTCCGCGACGTGTGTAATTCGGATGATCGCCATCTCGGCTGCCATCATGGCATTTGGGGCGCTTGCCACCTCTTCCAGAGCCTTCAGCAACATCTGCCACATCCGAGTGAGGGCACGCATCTGCAGACGCCGTGCCATTTCGGATCCCCGCTCGCGTTCATCAGGACCTACTGTCAGGTCGTCCGCGGCCTTGGGTGTGATCTTGACAATGCTTATCCAATGGGTTATCGCGGCAAGATCGCGCAGGACCGCCAAGGGGTCCGCGCCATCGCCAAACTGCGCCCCAATCTCGCTCAACGCTCCAGCGGCATCCCCTTTCATGATCAGGTCAAAGAGATCCAGAACCCGTCCTCTATCGGCAAGACCGAGCATCCCGCGAACCTGTTCCGTTGTGGTCTGACCGGCACCATGGCTCAATGCCTGGTCGAGCAATGAGGTCGCGTCACGTGCGGAGCCTTCGGACGCACGAACGATCAGCGCGAGTGCACCGTCATCGATTTGCCCGTTCTCGGCATCGGTGATCTTGCGAAGAAGCTGCATCTGTGCCTCGGGTTGAATCCGCCGCAGATCAAAGCGTTGACACCGGGACAGCACAGTCACCGGCACCTTTCGGATTTCGGTGGTGGCAAAAATGAACTTCACATGCTCCGGAGGTTCCTCAAGCGTCTTCAGCAGAGCATTGAATGCATTGGTCGAGAGCATATGGACTTCATCAATGATGTAGATCTTGAAGCGTGCGCTGGCTGCCCGGTAATGCACCGAATCGATGATCTCCCGGATGTCGTTTACGCCGGTCCGGCTAGCGGCATCCATTTCCATGACGTCGACGTGACGACCCTCGGAAATTGCCCGGCAATTCTCGCATTTGCCGCATGGGTCGGTGGTGGCGCCGCCGGATCCGTCCGGTCCAACGCAATTCATCCCCTTTGCGATGATTCGAGCCGTTGTTGTCTTACCCGTCCCACGGATGCCCGTCAGGATGAATGCCTGGGCAATCCGGTCAGCCTTGAAAGCGTTGCTTAACGTTCGGACCATCGCGTCCTGGCCAACGAGGTCAGCAAAGGTCTCCGGCCGGTACCTGCGGGCGAGGACCTGATAACTCTGGCCATCTGAATCGGGAATTTGTCTGGAATCGGGCACGGGCCAAACGTTAGGCCCTCCTTGCCGTGGCGTCCAGTACAAACGGTTTGCCAGGGAACTGGCATCGGACTATCGTTTTCCTGTCATCAAGGCTGCAGCCGATTGCCAAGGACGGCCGCAGTGTTATCCGCCTTTGCCAAGACTGGCGGAAAATCTGATTCAGCATGTGCATAATGCTCAATTCGACGAGTGGAGATGAAAGAGGGCCGATGCAGGATTCCATCGACAACCTGCGGCGACAGGCAAAGTCTTTGAGACGATCCTACATTGCCAACGAACCTGCGGCGGTGGGGCGCATACTTGCTGCCATGCCAGATGCGGACGACATCACGTCTTCGGACGCCCTGCAGGTCATCGCTTCTGAGAAGGGTTATGCCAGTTGGCCGGCATTGAGGTTTGCATTCGACTCAGCTGCGATGGATCGGGAATCCAAGGCGGAAAGGCTCGAGACCGCGTTGTTCTTTGGCCAGCATTGGGTGATAGAAGCGTTGCTCAGGGAAACCCCGGATCTTGGTCGGGACAACTTTGGCCTCGCTTGTGCGCTGTATGATGTGACCGAGGTCCGAAAGGTGCTGGCCGAAGACCCGACCGCCGCCACCCGAGTGGTCGGTGCGCGCCGTCCCATGACCCATCTGGCGTTTTCGCAGCACATCCACGGGGGTGGTTCCTTGGAGAATATGCTTTCTGTGGCTGCGGCTTTGGTGGGTGCGGGAGCTGATGTCAACGATTACTATAACTTCGATGGTGATGCCGATTCCCCGCTTTCGGTCCTGTACGGCGCTCTTGGCCATGCATACAACCTAAGCCTTGCGGAGTGGCTACTGGACCGGGGAGCCGAGCCCAACGACGGAGAATCACTCTATCATTCAACCGAACTCGGACACTGTAACGGGTTGCGACTCTTGCTTGAACGAGGCGCACGGCCGGAAGGGACCAACGCCTTACCAAGGGCGATGGACTTCAACGACCATGAAGCTGTCTCGCTGCTGCTGGAAGCCGGCGCTGACCCAAATGAGGGAATTGCCGAACATCCTTCGGGTGAGCCGCCAATGGTCATTCCCGCGCTTCATCAAGCGGTCCGGCGTATGTGCGACGAAGAGATGGTCAGGATGCTGCTGAACGCAGGTGCCGATCCTTCGAGGCGTTATCGGGGATTGACCCCCTATGCACTGGCGCGGGTCTATGGAAACCCGGAGGCGGCGAAACTGATCGCCGAGGCTGGTGGCAACATCGAACTGAACGAAGACGAAGCGCTCCTCGCAACCGCGGTTGAAGGGCCGGTTCCAGCAAACAGGTATATCGACACGGGAAGACTCAATGACGAGTATCGCAACCTCATCCGTACCCTACTGCATCTTCCGGGTAGAATGGGGCATGTAAGGCGATTGGCGGCGCTTGGCCTTGAATATGACAGGCCGGACGAAATGGGATTGACGCCCGTTCAGTTGGCCGGATGGGAGGGGCTTCCAGATATGATGGGCTACTTTCTGCGCCTGAAGCCCGACTTGGGTCATGTCAACGCCTATGGCGGAACTTTGCTGAGTACGATCATCCATGGGTCGGAGAACTGTCCGGAACGGACAGCGCGGGACCATGTTGCCTGCGCACGCCTTGCGCTTGAGGAAGGCGTCGCCCTTCCGACGCGTGCGATCGAACTTGCAGGGGAACCAGCCATGGCCGAGTTTCTGGCGGACTGGGCGGAAGCTCGGCCAGGTCAGGTAGTTGGAGGTGGAGTTGGTTGATATCCGGCAGATACGACTGAAGGCTTATCCCTTTGACTACGGCACCGCAACATGTTGTGTCGGCGGTCCGTCGGCCGGTTCGCCCGGATTCCGGCGGGATCCTGGCCGCCGACGCCACGCGACGGCCCGTCGGGGACGTGGATGCGTTGGTTCCGCGGGATTTTGGGTCCGCTACCCGCGCCCGGAGTCTGTCCGCCGCCCCGCAAAACACCCCGCATCCCGGACTTCCTGGCCATTCCCGCCGCCAGGACCGCCCTGCGGAGCCGCCGGCGCGGCTACCGCACCAGCGCGGGCGTCGCCACAGCATCCTGTGGCGCCTTGGCCAATGGGACAAGCCCTTACGGCTGAATTTCATCCAACGGATACATCGGCTGGCTGACTTCCCACCAGCATATGGACTGCCTGAATCCTCGAATGGCCGGATGAGAGGCTGACCTGCGACCCAGACGAGATTCGTTACGGCTGCTTCCTTCCGGACCTGACCGGATTGGCGATATGCCTGCCCGCGTCAGCCTCTCGGAGCGTACCATAAGGTATGGTGGTGCTCCATTCAATGGCTACTGGACCAAATGAATACTGTAACGATTTCCCAGCCGCCGCCCGTCTTTCGCCTTTCAAGTCTTTGGCCAAACCGATTCTTTACCGGGCACGTTCGGAGACGAGGTGACTCCTGATTTCATCTCAGTGGACGCACTGGAATATCTGCAGTCCCGCTTCCTCGTCTTCGACGGACCTTGCGGCTTTCAGGGTCACGTTGGTCATGCGATCAAGCCGGGTCGCGCGAAAACCATGTCGGGGTTTTCGAACGCGCTTGGTGCGCCGCTGCCGCCGGACGGCCGGGGTCAGATAGAGGATTCCAGACTGTTCGGGTTGGATGCAGCGCGATGGCCCGGCCATGATCCGGGCGGCGGAGGCCCTTCTCCGACTAAACGCAGGTCTTCGTGCGTAGTGCGTAGCGGGCGCAGACCGTCCTCCCCGCCGTTGAGGTCGCTGTCGCAGTGGTTGGAGAATTGGCGGGTCAGGGTGAACAGGGTGAAGGCGGCGTAGAGTTCCTGCCGGACCCCGCGCATCGACTTTGCGCGGAACCATTCGATCGCGGGCCTGTCGACCCTGTGCATTTTCTCCGTGGCCCAGCGACCGTGATGGATGTCGCTGAGGGACTGGATTCCGTAGCGTCCACTGTCCAGAAGCGAGGTGGCGATGTTGTATTCGGTGTCCCCGGCGGTGTACCTGACGAGGCGGACGCGGAGTGTCCGGCCGCGAAGGGCGGCCTCCTCCCGGGGCGCGTCGAGGGTCACGGTCCGGTCGGCAAGGTCCGAGGAGATTAAGGTGTCGAAGGTCGGGTTGGCCCCCCGCTTGATCCGGAAGACGAAGTGCAGTCCGCGCTCCAGGTGGGCAAGGGCCATGGCGAAGGAGTAGTATCCGCGGTCGTAGACGATGACGTCACTTTCGGTGGCGTGGTCAAGATGGGTGAAGGCAGCCGTGCGCTCGCTCCTTTGGTCGAACAGGTCGAAGTCGACCGGTGTCCCGTCGTGGAGCCTGTAGAGAATGCTGACCATGCCATGGGGGTGGTGTTCGCCGTCCGCGATGCGGAAGCCGCGGTCCGCGAGCTCCTTTGGCAGCGTGATCCTCCACCCGTCGACGGCCAGAACCCTGTGGCCCTTCCAGGGCGCGGTTTCGGGACTCCGGGCCAGGACCTCGCGGTGCAGCCGCCTGAACGCGGCCTCGTCGAGCTTCTCCCGTGCCTGACACACGGTCGACGCCGTTGGTGGATCTTCCTGCGGCAGCTCCATGCCCGCCGCCGCGCATTCCTCCCAGAGCTCGCACAGCGCCGCACGGTAGCTTTGGACGCCAGCCGCAGAGACGAGGCGGAACACGAAGAGGATTATCAGTAGGCTGTTGAAGACCCGCCGCCGTTTCCGCCAGCGGGCGTCTTCGCGCTCCGCGACGGCTGTCGCCGCCGCGACCAGCGCCTCGAACCGTTTCGAGATCCTGCGGTTGGAGGCCGCCGAGCGTCCCCGTTCGGCCGTCGTCGGGGGCTTTGGCGTGGGCCTGTCGCGCTCCCCGCGCAGGATCCCCCGCGCATTCCCAAGAAGCGGCGTCACGTAGACGCCCTTGCGCGACTTGCCCCTGTTCGAGGTCTCCCCAATGCGCTCCCAACCCGCACCCCGGTAGCACGAGGCCCTGAAGCGCGTCTCGTCCACGAAGGTCTCGCACATCACCGGACGCCAGCCGTGGAGGCGCTCCCAGTCGTTCGCGAGTCGCCGCGCCGCCAGAGCAAGGGCCGAGGACGCAAGGAACCTCGAGCGCACCCATGGAAACACCAGGAACCGTGAGTTCACCACCATCAGGTGGCGGTTGCGGTCGCGCACGCGGTCGCTCCAGCCGATCCAACGGTCGCGGGCCGGCAGCGTCTTCGTCACCGCCTCGAACAGCAGGCATCCCAGCCTGCGTCCGTCGCGGTCGGTGAGGAGGTAGCGGACGTGCGCACCGAAGGGGCGCCTGTAGCCCAGGTAGTGGTGTCGGTCGACGAGCGCGTTCCACAGCTGCCTGCCCTCCGTGTCTGTCACGGGCTCCAGATCCAGGGGACGCAGTTCGGAGAGGGGCGCGGCGATCTCCGGCTGCGGGTCCGAGGCCGAGGTCCAGGCCGGCCTGTCGGCGGCCCTCATGTCGCGGACGCTTTCCTCCCGCCTCGCCGGCAGCTTCAGTATGCCGTGGCTCTCCAGGGTCTCCAGCATCCCGAGGCAGGCCCCAACCCTGTAGTCGCCCTTTGCCGTCGTCCAGCCGAGGTGCTCGCATATGGTCTTGGCAAGCTCGTTGCGGCTGTCGTTGGGGAACAGCTCCACGGTCTCCTGAATGTCGGCGATCTGCCGCCGCGTCACGCGGCGGCCCGAGAAGGTGGTCGACTTCAGGTTGGTGATCCGCTGGTCCAAGGACGGTTCTTCCCGCAGCTGGTCAATACAAGCATACGAATCGCGGGCAGCATGTCAAGCCCATGGCGGCAAAAAGTTGTCTCGCCAAATGAAGTCACACCATTCCAGAGGTTTGGGGGATCGAAAGAAACTGTGCACGATGCTGCAGGTCTATCCGAACGCCACGGACGGGGCACTATCCGGGCGGCTGTCCGCATTGCGGCAGTTGAAAGGGAACTGGATGCTTCGCCGCCAATCCTGTATTGACACAGAGATACTCTGCCATCCGGTCGCGTGCCCGCTTTCGACGTTTGCGCATCGTTTCCCAGCCGATTCGAGTGCAATGGACTGGGGTTCGGACGCGCCCACCGGCGCAGGAACTGTCAAATCTGGAGCGGCGCATGAAATTGGCGGAAAGTGTGGCATTCGGAGGTTCGGGGCTGAACAGGGCAGCGGAATTGCGCGGCAACCCAGACAAAATCTCGGTACTGACGGACTCCGAAGAGGCCCGCGTACTTCCGGTCTGGCGCGGCAAACCTCTTCTGGCTGGTGGTGCCCGCGACCGAGCCGGTTGGCTGAAACCCGACCACGGAGTGTTTGGACATTCGTCCGAAGCCCCGGTGTTCCTCGGGTTGGACGGGGCTCATCCAAGATTCTGCAGGGACGTTTCATCCTGGTCGCCAGATGATCTGCCCGACACCGTCGGCGCGTTTGTGGATCCGTCCGAACAGGTCCACCCGGAGTTTGGCCCGGGCTACGCCTTCGTGGAGCTTCGTCGGGCCATGACAGGACTTACCGCGAGAGACGCCGAACTTCTGGCAACCGCCAAGGCCCTGCTTGGCTGGCACAGTTCGCATCGGTTCTGCTCCCGCTGCGGCTCACCGAGCAGGATGGTCAACAGTGGATGGCAGCGTGACTGCAGCGATTGCAGGAGCAGCCACTTCCCACGAACGGATCCGGTGGTCATAATGCTGATTACCCATGGCAACAAGGTTCTCCTTGGCCGAAGCCACGTGTGGCCCGGAGGTATGTACTCGCTTCTCGCGGGGTTCGTGGAGCCGGGGGAGACGATCGAGGCCGCAGTACGTCGGGAGACTTTCGAGGAAACCGGAGTGGAGGTGGGGAAGGTCGGGTATCTCAGTTCGCAGCCATGGCCTTTCCCCGCCTCGCTGATGATCGGTTGCCAGGGTCGCGCACTCGGCGACCGAATTCAGGTCAACCACACGGAACTCGAAGACGCGACCTGGGCAACCCGCGAGGAGATGATGGACATACTCGCCGGAAACGGCACCCACCTGAAACCCGCCCGACAGGGTTCGATCGCACGTTTCCTGATCGAGAACTGGCTGGCGGACAGGCTGGGCTGAACCTCTCATAGCGGAGAAATGTGTCAGCTTCGACGCCGGTCGGCCGGATAGGTCCCGAGAATTTTCATGAAAGAAGTGAAATATTCAAGCTCTTCCAACGCCCGCTTGACGGGGGGGTCTTCAGGATGGCCTTCGATGTCCGCATAGAACTGTGTCGCGGTGAATGAGCCGTCAACCATGTAGCTTTCCAGCTTTGTCATGTTCACGCCATTGGTCGCGAATCCCCCCATGGCCTTGTAAAGCGCTGCCGGGATGTTCCGGACGCGGAACACGAAAGTGGTCAGCATCGCGTCATCCCGTCGGCTCGGATCATCCTCGCGGGACATGATGAGAAAACGGGTCGTATTTCGATTATGGTCCTCAATGTGACGGGCGAGGATCTGAAGGCTGAATATCTCGCCCGCCAGTTCCGACGCCAGTGCCGCCACGGTGGGATCCCCCAATTCAGCCACATGCCGGGCGGCCCCGGCGGTGTCGGCGGAAATCACCCGGCGAATCCCATGCTCTCGACAGAACTTCATGCACTGACCGAGCAGGACCCTGTGACTGTGCGCTTCCTCGATCTGTTGCAGCGTCGTTCCGGGAGTCGCCAGCAGATTGATGTGAACCCGAACAAAGGCTTCATCGACAATATGAAGTCCTGATTCCGGGAGAAGACGGTGAATGTCGGCCACCCGCCCGTAGGTCGAGTTCTCGACCGGGAGCATGGCAAGATCCGCTCGGCGGTTGCGCACCTCCTCGATCACGTCCTCGAATGAACGGCAAGGTATCGCTTCGAAGTCAGGCCGGGCCTCTCGGCAGGCCTGATGCGAATATGCGCCAGGTTCTCCCTGGAATGCGATGCGTCCCGTCATGTTTCGCCATCCAGAGGCTATCCAGCCCACAAGGGCGTTGTTTCGTCGCGGTTCATATACCTTGAACTGCCTGCGGGGAAACGGATAAATGACAAAGGGCTCTTGATGGGGCGAAAAGGCGACATGTTCGACACAATGACAATGACCAAGATCG
This sequence comes from Paracoccaceae bacterium, assembly GCA_965203605.1. GTDB lineage: Bacteria > Pseudomonadota > Alphaproteobacteria > Rhodobacterales > Rhodobacteraceae > JAPOUP01. Next base: position 4,145,783 of record OZ241902.1, read on the forward strand.
TGGGCGGCTTCTGTGGCATGTTCCTGGTCTTTCTACTCGGCAACTGGGCGGCGGAGTCGCTCTATCATGTAGGAGGCGGCGGCCACGGCGGCGACCATGCCCAGGCATACACAATCGATACCGGAGAAAGCCATTCAACGGATGAGCCAGACGACGTCGTGGAAGTCAGCTTCGCTGACGCCTACGCCGCCGCGGATGCGGCCGCAGGAGAAAAGGAGTTCAAGGCCTGTCGGTCCTGTCACAAGGTCGAGGATGGAAACAACGGTACAGGGCCGCATCTGTTCAACATCGTTGGAAGGGCGGTGGCCGCCGTTGACGGGTTCCGTTATTCCGGTGCCCTTGCGGCAGTTGCGGAGTCCTGGGGACCCGATGAGTTGAACGCCTTTCTCGAAGATCCGAAGGGCTTCGCACCGGGCACAAAGATGGCCTATCGGGGCATGAGAGACATTGAGGACCGTGCCAACCTGATCGCTTGGCTTGAGTCAATTGGCGGCTGAACCATCCAGCAGGTCCCGATTTGGGATTGGATGGAATTTCGTCCGCTCCCTATGGATCAGGCCTGTATGATGTCTCCTGAAACTGCCTTGCGGGAAGCGGCACGGCATGGGCGAGTGTCTCTCGCATTGTCTCCCGGTTTGGGCTAGTCTGTCGCAAACTGATCGGGAGGACCGGGCATGACGCCTAAAATCCGTGCATTTGTCCGTGATGCAATTCAGGAAACGAACGTTTGCTTCAGAGACGTTGCGGCGGTTTCCGCTGTGTCTGTCGCCATGGCGCTGCCGGAAGCTGCATTGGCGCAAACCATCAGGTCCCATGGCGTTTCGACATTCGGCGACCTCTCCCTTCCGGCTGATTTTGAGCACCTGCCATATGTGAACCCGGACGCTCCCAAAGGCGGTGAGATGTCATTGTCGTGGTCATCGAGCTCATTCGATTCGATACATCCCTATACCCGGAAAGGCCGTTCCGCGGTTCTGTCCTCCGTCTTTTTTGAATCGATGCTGGAAGGCCCCGCCCATGTTGTTGGAGAATCCTACTGCCTGCTGTGTGAGTACATCGAGTATCCTGAAGGCAGGGAGTGGGTTATCTTCAAGATCAGGGATGAAGCGGAGTTTTCGGATGGGTCGGAACTGACTGCGCACGACGCGCAGTTCAGCTACGAGATCCTACGCGATGAAGGACTGCCCAGTTTCCGAACGTCGATTGCGAAAACCATCGCCGGAACGGAGATTCTGGATGATCGGCGGATCAGGTTCACATTCGTTGAAACCGCACCGATTCGCGGCCGAATCGAAGCGGCAGGTGGGTTACCGGTCTTTTCGAAGGCAAGCCACGAGGCGAGCGGACTCGCTTTCGAGGAAAGCCGTCTTGAGCCCCTGACCGGTTCAGGAGCCTACGTGGTTGACTCGATCGATGTTGGGGTACGGACGGTCTTCAGGCGCAATCCGGACTACTGGGCAAACGATTTGCCCATAACGAAGGGCCGCAACAATTTCGATACGATCCGTATTGAATACTACAGTGATGGAATTGCCGCATTCGAGGGCTTCAAAGCCGGCAACTACCACTTCCGGCAGGAAGTCACCTCCAAGACCTGGGCGACCTCCTATGACTTTCCCGGGCTTCAGGCCGGCCATGTGGTCCGGAAAGAGCTTCCCGACGATACGATCACCTCGGGCCAGTCCTTCATGATCAATCTGAGGCGTGAGAGGTTCCAGGACGTTCGTGTCCGCGAGGCCATTGCGCTGATGTTCAATTTCGAGTGGACCAACAAGACCCTGTTCTTCGGTCTCTATGAGCAGGGCTGGTCCTTCTGGCAGAATTCCGATCTGGAAGCGACCGGTCTTCCAACCGCTGAGGAACTGGCGATCCTTGAACCGTTGCGCGACAGTCTGCCGCCCGGGGTCTTCACGGAAGATGCCTATTCGCTTCAGCCCTCCAACCCCGATGACGCCCGCGACCGCCGGAAGGCGCGTATGGCCCTGCGACTCCTTGAGGAGGCTGGCTATGAGGTGGGTGACGACGGATTGCTACGCAGAAACGGCGAGACCCTTGAAGTGGAGTTCCTCAATTCCAATCCGTCCTTCGACCGGATCATCAACCCCTATGTCGAGAATCTGCGCTCGATCGGGGTGGATGCCAGAATGAACCGCGTCGACCATGCCGAGGAAGTCCAGCGTACCAGGGATTATGATTTCGACATCATCACGGACCATATTCCCATGGGCTACGAGCCCGGATCGGGACTGCGCCAGTATTTTGGCTCCGAAAGCAAGGATGCCTCCGTCTTCAATACATCCGGTGTGGGTAGCGGGACGCTGGATGTGATCATTGAGACGGTGATTGATGCGGAAACCAGGGATGAGATGACCGTCGCCACCAAGGCGCTTGACCGCGTCCTGCGTTGGGAACGGTTCCGCGTGCCGCAGTGGCATAATGCAAGTCACTGGGTTGCCTATTTCGATATGTATGAGCATCCGGACCCACTGCCACGATACGCGCTCGGTTTCCTGGACTTCTGGTGGTGGAACGCTGAAAAGGCGGAGGCATTGAAGGCGGCTGGCGCGTTCTAGGGTTGGGAGCCGCCATATGGGCGCCTATATCCTTCGAAGGCTGTTGCTGGTCATTCCGACGCTGTTCGGAATCATGGTGGTGAACTTTGCGCTCACGCAATTCGTGCCTGGTGGTCCCATTGAACAGATCATCGCGCAACTCGAGGGTGAGGGCGATGTCTTCGAATCGATCTCCGGCGGTGGATCCGAGTCGGACACGTCGTTCGCGGAGGAGTCGGGATATATCGGCGGCAGGGGCCTACCACCGGAATTTCTCGATGACCTGCGTGTGCAGTTCGAGTTCGCCAGGATTGAATGCGAAGAGGGCTACACTGGCGAGCCGGACCTGAAGGAACCCGAGTGCTCGGCTGTTCAGATTTCAGGCGTCGAGCGGTTTTTCCGCATGATGTGGAAATACGTCAGGCTGGACTTCGGCGAGAGCTATTTCCGGTCCATTGGCGTTCTGGAACTGGTGATGGAAAAGCTGCCGGTGTCCATTTCCCTCGGTCTCTGGTCAGTCCTGCTTATCTATCTGGTGTCAATTCCACTTGGCGTCCGCAAGGCCGTTCGTGACGGCACCCCATTTGACTCCTGGACGTCCTCGGCGATCATCGTCGGCTACGCGATTCCAGGATTCCTGTTCGCGATCCTGCTGCTGGTACTATTTGCCGGTGGGTCGTTCTGGAAGGTCTTCCCGCTTCGGGGGCTCACGTCGGACAACTTCGAGGAACTGTCACTGTTTGGGCAGGTCGCCGACTACTTCTGGCACATAACCCTTCCCATCATTGCCTATTCGATCGCAGGTTTTGCGTCCCTCACGTTATTGACGAAGAACTCGTTTCTGGATCAGATCAAGATGCAGTATGTCATCACCGCCAAAGCCAAGGGGCTTTCGGAACGGAAGGTGCTCTACGGCCATGTCTTTCGCAATGCGATGCTGATCGTGATATCGGGATTTCCCGGCCTGTTCATCGGTATCTTTTTCAGTGGGTCGATGATTATCGAGACGATATTCTCCCTTGACGGTCTCGGGCGGCTTTCATTCGAGGCGGTCGTGGCCCGGGACTATTCGGTCATCTTTGGAACTTTGTTCTTTTTCGGGTTGATTAACCTGGTGGTCGGGATTCTGAGCGACCTGATGTATGTTTTCGTCGATCCCCGGATCGACTTCGAGACAAGGGAGACCTAGATGCCGACGGTTGACACGTCCGTTCGGCCGGGCACCTCATCGGCGGACAGGTACATACCAGCTCCACCAACACGAACCCGACTTTCCCTGTCTCCGCTCAACAGGCGGCGCTGGCGCAACTTCACGCAAAACCGTCGGGCGTTCTGGTCCTTGATCATTTTCTGCGTTCTGTTCGGGCTTTCGCTCTTCGCGGATTTCATCGCCAACGACCGCCCGATTCTTGTGCAGTATCGCGGTGATCTACATATGCCGATTTTCCGGTTCTACCCGGAGACGGCATTCGGAGGGGATTTCAGGACAGAAGCCGTCTACAGCGATGTGGAGGTGAGATGTCTCATCGTCTCGGGAGGGTTGCTGGAGTGTTTCGACGCCCCGGAGGAAGTCCTCGAGGATGCTGCGGATGGTGAGGTTGGCGGAAAGGACATCGAGAAGGGCTGGATACTCTGGACACCGGTACCGTACAGCTACGACACAATTGTCGACACAGGTGGTGTCGCGCCTGGCCCGCCGACCTCAATGAACTGGCTTGGAACGGACGATACGTCCCGGGATGTTGTCGCACGGGTCATTCACGGTTTCCGTCTTTCCGTTCTGTTCACGATCATCGTAACCGTTATTTCAACCATCGTCGGCGTTGCTGCCGGGGCAGTACAGGGTTTCTTTGGTGGATGGCTTGATCTGATCTTTCAGCGGCTGATCGAGATATGGACTGCGACCCCTTCACTGTACGTCATCATCATCATGTTCGCGATTTTTGGCAGAAGCTTCTGGATGTTGGTGTTCCTGACCACACTGTTCGGCTGGACGGCTCTGGTTGGGGTAGTGCGCGCTGAATTCCTGCGCGCACGGAATTTCGAGTATGTCCGGGCGGCGCGGGCGCTTGGCGTAAGCAGCTGGAAAATCATGTTCCGCCACCTGCTGCCGAATGCCATGGTCGCCACACTGACGTTGCTACCATTCATCATCACCGGGACAATTGGCACACTTGCGGCGCTGGACTTTCTGGGGTATGGCCTTCCGTCCTCCGCACCATCGCTCGGAGAGATGACGCTGCAGGCCAAACAGAACCTGCAGGCGCCTTGGCTCGGGTTCACCGCATTCATCACTTTTGCGGTGATGCTTTCGCTGCTGGTGTTTATATTCGAGGGGATTCGCGACGCTTTCGATCCAAGAAAGACCTTCCAGTGAAGGTTCGAGGATATGGAAGCCGATGAACGCTTTGCTGGAAGTGCGGGATCTCAGTGTCTGTTTTCGCAGCGAAGGCGCGGCTGTCGAGGGGGTCAAGGGCGTATCCCTGGACGTTTGCGAAGGCGAGACAGTGGCCCTCGTTGGCGAATCCGGTTCCGGCAAGTCGGTCACGGCACTCTCGACAGTGTCGCTCCTCCCGGACAGTGCATCGATCACTGGATCAGTCAGGTACTGCGGTCGTCAGATTCTGGGCGCATCGGAAGTTGAGCTGCGAAAGGTGCGGGGAAACGACATCAGCTTTATTTTCCAGGAGCCCATGACCTCGTTGAATCCACTGCATACTTTGGAAAAGCAAATCGGGGAAAGCCTTGCGCTGCATCGAGGCCTGAGAGGCGAGGCGGCCAGGATCCGTATCGTGGAGCTACTGTCCAAGGTGGGTATCGACAACGCGGAGCGACGCCTGAAGTCCTACCCTCATGAACTTTCCGGTGGCCAGCGCCAACGGGTGATGATCGCAATGGCGCTGGCCAACGAACCGCGCATTCTGGTTGCGGACGAACCCACCACGGCTTTGGACGTTACGATTGAAGCGCAGATCCTTGACCTCCTTCGCGAACTGAAGCGAACCGAGGCGATGAGCCTTCTGTTCATCACCCACGATCTTGGGGTTGTCCGCAGAATCGCTGATCGTGTCTATGTGATGCAGGGTGGCAGGATTGTGGATCAGGGCGCGACCGCGGAGATATTCAGGAATCCCAGGCATTCCTACACCAGGACGTTGCTTGGCGCCCAGGCGGCTGGTTTGCCCGAACCTGTGTCTGAAAGCGCCAGAACCATTGTCGAGACGAACAGCCTTCGGGTCTGGTTTCCAATCCGGCGCGGGCTGTTGCGTCGAGTGGTCGGTTATGTGAAGGCGGTGAATTCAGCGAGTGTCAGCATCAGGACTGGCGAAACCCTCGGCATTGTTGGTGAGAGCGGATCCGGCAAGACCACCCTGGCGCTGGCGATAACGCGACTGGCTCGGTCACAAGGCGGAATCGTGTTTCTTGGCCGGGATATCTCATTTTCCAGGGTTGGCTCAGGCGGGAGGTCCGTTTCGGGAACGAGGGAGCGACCGAACAGCGGTAATCCCATCTGGCTTGAATGCCTTTTGAAGGTTGGATCGAAGCGCAGGATGCTGCGAGAGCTGAGACGCGATATGCAGATCGTCTTCCAGGATCCCTACGGGTCGCTTTCGCCTAGAATGACAGCCGGGGAGATAATCTCGGAGGGCCTGGGAGTACACGGCATCGATCAACGTCGGTCTATGGGTGAGATGGTTGCGGGAATCATGGAAGAGGTCGGCCTTGACCCCATGTTCATGAACCGTTATCCGCATGAGTTTTCCGGCGGCCAGCGCCAGCGCATCGCCATCGCCCGCGCCATGATTCTGCGCCCAAAGCTATTGATTCTCGACGAACCGACGTCGGCACTTGACATGACGGTGCAGGTTCAGATCGTTGAACTGTTGCGCGAGCTGCAGCGACGACACGGACTGGCATTTCTGTTCATCAGCCATGACCTGAAAGTCGTGCGTGCACTAAGTCACAAGATCATCGTGATGAAACAGGGTGATATTGTCGAGGCCGGAGAAACCAGTTCGATTTTCGAGAATCCACAGACGGACTATACAAGGGAATTGATGGCTGCGGCATTTGGAACCCGTGCCACGGGCTCCACAGATTCCTGACCGCTCAGGTTGGTCCCAATGTCCTGCAGTCTATGCTCCGCGCCTTCAGCCGCTGACAGGCGCGTATGGCACCTTGCTGGGTCATGCCGACAAAATTCGCATCATGACCACTCGCGCTGCTGGAGACTTTCCGGGGCACGTTGTCAAGCGTGCCGAGTTCGGCAAGGGCTGTCTTGATCAGTGCGCGCTCAGCTTGATGGCGTGTGGCGAAGCGACCTATGTTTATTCCCCAGTGCCTGTCACCCGAATCGGCTTTCCGCGCGACCACCACGGGGGTCGTTCCATCTGAAGCGAAGCTGTCCTGCTGTTGTGATGCAGCCGCTGGCTGTACCTCTGGCTCTGTTTCTTTCTGCGCGACCTTGACGGCCTGTTCTATCATTTCCGCCCGAGCCGCCAACAGGTCAGGCTGCTCGCCTTCGACTGCCGGTCGTGGTACCGGAAACGGGCTCTGACTTACGGCTAGGATGGTCCGTTTGATTTTGCTGGCGGGCATGAACGAATGATCGGGCTTTACAGGGCGGCGTTCCCTGACCTGGGACGGTGCGCGACGGAAACCGAGATCAAGCAGCTCGGCCATCCTTGCGTTGCGTTGCGCGACCGATTGGCCACCGAATACGGTGGCAATGATTCGGACCTGGTGACGGTACGCGGAAGCGACGAGATTGAATCCGGCCGCACGCGTATAACCTGTCTTGATCCCATCCGCTCCCCTGTATGCGTCAAGGAACCTTCGGTTGGTGTTGCGCACCTCGCGAATCCCGGCATGGGTCGAGCGGCGCTTGAAGATATTGTAGTAATCGGGATGGTCATAGAAGAGATGCCGACCCAAGACCGTCATGTCCCGTGCAGTGGACAGGTGCCCTGCCTCAGTGAGTCCATGGGCGTTCCTGAAGTTCGTCCTGGTCATGCCCATTGCTTCCGCAGTCCAGTTCATGCGCCGGGCGAAGGCGGCTTCGCTGCCTGACACGGCTTCAGCAAGGGCGGTTGCGGCATCGTTCGCCGATCTGATGGCGGCTGCACGGATCAGGTATCGCAACTTGACCCGCTGTCCGCGCTTCAACCCTAGTTTCGATGGTTGTTCTGCCGCTGCCTTTCCGGAAATCGTAACAACGCTGTCCAGACCGACCTCGCCGCGCTCAACGGCGTCGAACACAACATACAGGGTCATCATCTTGGTGAGCGACGCCGGGTGCAGCTTGGTATCGGCGTTGCGGGAATGAAGGATCTCGCCCGTCCGGCAGTCCATCACCATTGCGGCATATGGAGCTGAACGCGCCATAGGTGCCATGCAATACAGCAAGCCTGGAATTAGCAGCCCTAGGCAAACAAAGCTCAGCAGACGCTGCCACGCAGTGGAATTCATGCGTCCCCGCTCGATTTGGCATGGTTCTCCTTGGCCGGGTACATAGCACGGGAATCCGGATTGTGAAGCGTCAAATCCCAAAAAAGGACAGAGAAGTTGCGTTGGACCCCTTATCAGGAGAACACATCATATTGTTATCTCTCTTGTTGGTTGCACCCAATGATTGAATTCCACCTCACCGACACGGCCATCTCGACCTGCACTGGCGGTTCAACCATAGACGAACGTCCGGCAAATCGGGCCAATGAACTAGCCCAACTCAGCCACAAGCGGCGGAAGTCCGCCCAGATCGGATATCTCACGATATCTCGCATGCCCCAAGGGTGGTTCCTCGTGTTCCAGCGCCCAGACTAGGCTGTGAGGTACGTATACGCCCCAACCTCCCGCCTCGATCATCGGCAGCACATCCGATCTCATCGAATTGCCTACCATCACGGCATGTTCGGGACCTGTGGTGTGACGGGTGAATATGTCCCTGTAGACCGCCGGCGTCTTGTCGGAAACGATTTCAATGCCATCGAACAGATCCCCGAGTCCAGATTGCGCAAGCTTGCGCTCCTGATCAAGAAGGTCTCCCTTGGTAACCAGTATGACATGGTATCGTTCGGCCATGGCCACGACGGCCTCACGGGCATGTGGCAGCAGTTCGATCGGGTGCCGTAGCATGTCCTGGCCTGCGGAAATGATCTCCCTGATAACACTTGCGGGAACGCGTTGGTCCGTGACATCAATGGCTGTCTCAATCATTGAAAGCACGAATCCCTTGATTCCAAAACCATAATGCCCAATATTGCGCCGTTCCGCCACCAATAGACGATCCATCAGGCGTTCAGGTTCGGTGTAGTCGCACAGAAGTTCACAGAACCGGTCCTGTGTAAGCCTGAAATACTGCTCGTTGTGCCAGAGCGTGTCATCGGCGTCGAAGGCGATCGTCGTAAGCAGTTTGGTGATCCTTTTGTCTTATGCCTTGATGAAAAGGCCGAATGCCCCACAATGCGATTGTCCCCTTTTACCATGGGGGCAATCCCATATATATTCCCGATCAGGAAGGCAGAGTCCATTTTGCGGAGCGGCAAGGGCGTGACCAGACCCCCACACAGGAGGCAGAACATGGCCAGTGGCGAAGACCAGGACGTCGAGGTTCTGACTGAACGGAAAGTAAGGACCAGGCGTCCGCCGCTGTACAAGGTCCTGCTGCTCAACGACGACTTCACCCCTATGGAGTTTGTTGTGCACGTGCTTGAACGTTTCTTCGGGATGAATCATGCTCAGGCGTTCGAACTGATGCTAACGGTGCATAAGAAGGGAGTTGCCGTGGTCGGCGTGTTCGCTTTCGAGATTGCCGAGACGAAAGTCGGCCAGGTTATGGAGTTTGCGCGACGCCACCAGCATCCACTTCAATGCACATTGGAAAAGGAATAGGGCGCTTAGCCCGGTCTGGATGTCCGCATTCCGCCTGACAGGTGCGCTCGAGAGCGGTGCGTTCGCGCTTCCGTCCAAGGGCAGGATCGCTGTTTTCCGCCCACGACGGGGGATGGATCTTGGTGTCCTGCCAATGGATCGGATGCATGTCATTCAGGGCTTCCGGCCTGATCATGATGCGTTTGCGATTCAGGGATACGATACCGGCACTTCTCCGGAGGGCCGTTACAGCCTGTCAATCATCTTTCTGACTCGATCCCGACGTGAGTCCCGTCAGCTCATCGCCCAGGCTTCAGCGGTCACGGACGGGTTGGTTGTGGTCGATGGGCAGAAAACTGAAGGTGTTGAAAGCCTGATCCGGGAGATTCGCCGACATGTGTCTATCGGTGCCCTGATCTACAAGGCGCATGGTCGGTTGATTTCCTTTGAGGGCGGGGATTTTGGCGATTGGGCGGTGACAGACGGGTCTTTGGCTGACGGCTTCCTGACCGCTCCCGGTGATTTTTCGGCTGATGGCGCGGATCCGGGATCGGCGATGTTGGCGCACGCCTTGCCGGCAAGGCTTCCCGGGCGGATGGCTGACCTTGGAGCTGGATGGGGCTTCCTGTCGAAAGCCATCTTATGTCAGGAAGGTGTGAAGGAGCTTCATGTTGTTGAAGCCGAATGCGCGGCTCTCGGCCGCGCCCGCCGGAACATAACCGATTCACGGGCGAGGTTCCATTGGGCGGACGTCAATACAGTTTCCATAGAGCCACCGCTTGACGCCATCGTTACGAATCCGCCGTTTCATTCAGGTCGAACGGCTGACCCGACGATAGGACGGAGCTTTGTCCGGGCGGCGGCGCGACTGCTGCGTCGCTCGGGGAGTCTCTGGCTCGTGGCCAATCGTCACCTTCCCTATGAGCGGGAACTGCGCAGTCGATTTCGGGAAGCCCGTGAAATCGCGGGGGACGGACGGTTCAAGGTGCTCGCCGCCTCGATGCCGATAGCCGCTGATACTGTCTTCCACTAGGGATCCAGAACGGGAGAAGGGAGTCCGGGAAAGCCATGTCCTTTTCGATTTCAGGAAAGACGGCCGTTGTCACAGGTGCGGCCAATGGAATTGGTCTCGCCATCGCAAGGCATTTCGCCGATCAGAAAGCAAATGTTGTCTTTGCGGACCTCGATGAAAGGCAACTCGAAAGGGAGGTTGGTGAGCAGGCCCGAAAGAAGGGGTCGAATGTTCTCTGTTTTGGGGGCGACCTTCGAAACAGGCTCTCGGTCGCGAACCTGCTGTCTGCCGCGATGGACGCGTTTGACCGAATTGACATTCTGGTCAATGCCTGCCGTCAGGTGATGCTGTCCGATCCGTTGAATCCGGATGAAGATGCAATGACCGCATCGATCGAGCTGAATCTCATGACGAACTTTCGCCTGACCCAAGCGGTCGCGAGCCGGATGATTCGGCAGGCTGAGGAGGATGGTCGCGATAGGGCGATGGCGGGTTCAATCGTGAATCTGAGTTCCATAGCCGCGCGTCGTGCACATCCCAGGCTTCTGGCTTATTCCGTCAGCTGTGCCGCACTTGATCAGATGACACGTTCCATGGCCGTAGCGCTTGCGCCAAGAAGGATCCGCGTCAATGCGATCGCTTTCGGCAGCATGATGAGCGCAAGCCTTCAGGAGGCGCTGAAGGAGGACAGGCTCGGCCGCGGTGAAATCATCAACCGCACGCCGTTGGGTCGGATCGCAAGCGCCACGGAAGCCGCCGAAGTGGCGCAGTTCCTGGCATCGGATGGGTCGGGATTCATTACCGGACAGACCATAACCGTTGACGGCGGGCGAACGCTGATCGATTCCGTTGATGCGCCGGTGCATTGAGGCCAAAGGAGCGCTGGCTCCGGCAAAATCCAGACGGAAGACACTGCGGTCGACGGATCGGGCGACACCCGTCCGAATCGACCAGGGAACACTCCATCTTTCTCTTGGGTAAAATACCCCTAGGCCATTGATTCCACTCCATTTCCAAAACCCAAGATCCGGGATCTCCTGAGCCGAACGACTACGAGCGGAATTTACTCTCAGGACAGCGGCGGCGCGTGCGGAGCTGGGGGCTCCGAAATGCAGCCGACAGTCGCAGGAAAGCGCATGGCGTTCCTGCTGTCACATTTGATGGCTAAAGAACCCCGATTCCACTCCGTTATGCCAATTTCGGTATAACGGAGTGGAAGCGGGTTGACCGGTAAAACGCGGCAGGCCATTACCGATCCGAACCCAAGGAGCGGCGCAGTCATGGATGGGTCATTCGATGAGCGGAAGGTCCGGGCATCGACCTGGTTCTTTGACCTTAGGGACAGGATCGTTTCGGCCTTTGAGGCGCTGGAGGACGCTCAGGTGACCGGACCATTCGCGAATTCCGTGCCGGGCCGGTTCGAGGTCAGGGAAACCAGACGGAAGGTGGAGGAAGGGTCGGACGGTGGCGGTGGGCGTATGAGTGTGTTGCGGGGTGGCCGCGTTTTCGAAAAGGTCGGCGTCAATGTCTCAACCGTCCATGGACACCTCAGCGAAGCGGCAAAGAAAGCGATGACCGCCCGAGGTGTGCCAGGCATTGACGAGGATTCACGTTTCTGGGCATCCGGAATCAGTCTGGTCGCGCATATGCAAAACCCCCATACACCAGCCGCGCATATGAACACGCGAATGTTCTGGACCCCCAACGCATGGTGGTTCGGCGGTGGCGCCGACCTCAACCCCAGCATCGAGTACGAAGCGGACACGAAGCTGTTCCATGCAGTGCTAAGGGAACATTGCGACAGGCATTCACCTGAATATTACGACCGATTCAGCGCTTGGGCGGACGAGTATTTCCTTGTTCGGCATCGTGGCCGCCCAAGAGGTGTGGGAGGGATTTTCTTCGACGATCTCAACACCGGTGACTGGGAGGCCGATTTCGCGTTCACGAAGGATGCGGGGCGTGCGTTCCTGCCTGCGTTCCTGGACGCCGTCAAAGCACGTCGTTCGATGCCCTGGACCGAGGCCGACCGGGAGGTCCAGCTTGTGCATCGTGGTCTCTATGTGGAGTACAATCTACTCTATGATCGGGGGACGAAATTTGGACTGGAGTCGGGACATGACCCCGATGCGGTCATGATGAGTCTTCCGCCGATCGCGAAATGGCCGTGAATTGCCGAATGTCGGACCAGATATCGTGATGCGGCGGAGTTGGATTGTCTTGGGGAATGATCCTGCTGTTCGATGCACCAGCACCAAGCCGAGGTTTGCGCGTTGGTTCGTAAGGGTTCGATTGTCGCAAGCCCTGCGTCTTCGCTGGCGGCATGTTTCGGGCCTCAGATGATGGGAGAAGGTGGAGCCCTACCGTGACGGGTGCCGATAGCGTTGCGGCGGAGGGTCTTTGCTCGCGCGGAGTCCGGTTTGCTGTCCAAGGCAGTCTGCCCTGGACGCGGAAGGTCGTATGGAGCCTCTCGTAGGGGGATCGGCTTCGATGGTCAGAGAATGACCCGGGGTTCATGCCATCCGGTGAGGGACGTCTGGACAGCAAAGGTCCGGCCGTTTTGAGGACTTCCGGCGATCGTCTCCGGCGGAAGATGTTCCTGTGCCGTGGTGCAGAACAGCGTCGATAGAGTCGGGCCGCCGAGTGCGGGACAGGAGGTGTGTTGAGCCGGAAAGCTGAAGGCGGCGATAAAGCTTCCGTCCTGACGATAGCCGGCAATCCTGGACGCACCCCACTGAGCGTTCCAGATGTTGCCTTCCGCATCGGTCACCGAACCGTCAGGATTCAACCCTTCGACACGGAGGTCGACAAGAACATGCGGCTCACTGCATGGCCATCCATCGGTTCCAAGCGTCTGCGCAAGTATTCGGCGGTCTGGCGTGTCCGCGAAATATGCACGTGTGCCGTCAGGTGAGAAGCAGATCGAGTTGGGAATTGTGACCGCAGCGTGGACAAGGCGTAGCTCGCCCTTGAAGTAACGATAGATCGCGCCAGATCCTTTCTCGGCCTGCTTCCCCATTGTTCCGATCCAGAAACCGCCATGCGGATCCGCTCGACCGTCATTGGAACGGGTGTATGGATTGTTTGCTTCGAGCGTGCAGACCGTCTCCTCTTCGCCAGATTCAAGGTCAAACCTGAATAGCCGTGATTCACTCGCGATCATCAGATTGCCACGGTCGATCCAGCCGGCGGCGGAAACGTGCTCGCCGAACTTCCATTCCTGCGGACCGGCTCCGTTTCGCGTCAGCAGGCGGCAGCCCAGTATGTCGAACCAGAAAAGCTGACTTCGTTCAGGGTGCCAGAGTGGACCTTCGCCAAGTTCACAGTTGCGTTGATCATACAGTTCCACCGTCATTGCAGTGCCTCATCGAAAGCGGCCACGATATCGCGGGCACGCGTGGCAATTTCCTTTACGCTGATACCCGGAGAGTAAAGGCATGAGCCGATACCGAATCCGTTGGCTCCCGCAGCAATCCATTCGGCGAAATTCTCCGGGCCCGCTCCACCAACGGCGAAGACCGGGGCGTCGGACGGCAGGACCGCTCGCATCGCCTTCAGCCCTTCAGGACCGACCAGAGAAGCTGGAAACAGCTTAAGTCCGGTTGCGCCCCAGCGCAGGGCGTTGAAGCATTCTGTCGGCGTCATCACGCCCGGCCAGCTCTGAAGGCCTTCGTCGCCTGCGGCTTCAATGACGTTCCTGTCGCAATTTGGCGAGACGATCAGCTGTCCTCCAGCCTGTCGCACACCGGTGACTTCATCGGAAGTGAGAACAGTTCCCGCGCCGATCAGGGCATGTGATCCATATGCGGCCACCATGGCCGAGATACTCTCGAGGGGAGCAGGGGAGTTCAGCGTTAATTCGATGCGGGTGATTCCAGCATCGATCAGGGCTTCGGCTGCCGGTACGGACTGGTGAGGTTCGATCCCTCGGAGTATGGCGATCAGGGCACGACTCATATAAGCTCCTGTTGTGCTCTGCGAGCGGCCGTTAGACCGGCAAGCGACATCGCATCGCCCTCCGCCACTATGGGACCAACGCCCTGTGCATCCAGCGCGGCAGCATAAATGGAAGTAATGTCGGAAGCTCCGATCAACGCCACCCGCTGCCCCAGCCAATAGGATCTCGCCGCCGCAAGTTCGGCTCCAATCAACATACCTGAGAGTCGAGAGCGGGCGGTCGCTCCGGACAGGCCAAGCATCAAGTCCTCGGCACGCAGTTCGAACAGACGGGCCGCAAGCGATTCCGGCCGTGAACGGGTAATGTCCAAGGCATCGGCAAACGCTGCGTAGTCCCATCCTTCTTCACCGACTGAATGCCTCAGGACGGATTGCGCGGAAAGCAGTCCGAACAGCTCTCCCGTCATGAAGGTTCGGAAACTCACTATTTCGCAGGCCGAAACATGAACCCATTTGGTATGTGTGCCGGGAAGACACAGCACTCCGTCAAATCCAGGGTTTCCCGCCAGGAAACCGGCGATCTGGGTTTCCTCTCCCCGCATGACATCTGGAGGGTTCTTCTGGCAGATGCCGGGAATGATTCTGGCGTCAAGGCGCGGGTCGGTGACGGGAGCTTTGACGAATTCTGTCAGAGCGGCTGGGCATGGTGCAGCCGTGTAGGGCGCTTCGGTCCATCCCTGTCTGGCTCCTACCATTCCGCAGGCGATGATCGATACGGCTCCGTTGCCAATCCAGTGCGAAACAAGTTCCAGAAGCGTCGATTCAAACTCGTTCGGATTCAGCGTCGCCATTCCGGCTGGGGAAACCAGCTGATCGATTGTTTCCCCCGCGTCGGTCATGGACCAGACGCGGAGATTCGAGGTTCCCCAATCGACCGCGATCCAGTCCATACTGTTCGGTTTGGGTTTCATCCGTCGGTCACCTCAATCCAAAGTCCTGATGCCGGCAATCTGTCTGGCATGGGTTTCCGTAACCGAGGCATTGTGGAGACTCTTGCCAACAGGTTGGCAGACGTTGATCGGTTCAAAGCGCACGGCGATCATGGTCTGATCGTAGATGCGTCTGAAGTCCGTGTCGAGAGCTTAGGTCACAATCTGTCAATCCAGCTTCTGATCTGATGCGTGCTCCTGCCGGACCGGAGCGGTGACCATTTGTCGGAATGACGGAACCGAGGTGAGATCAGGTGCCTGGCAACTGTGCCAGACCGGTCTCTTCCAATTGTTTGACCACCTGTTTGACTGATGGCCGTCCGGAAGGGCGGCTCCCTTTGCCATTGGGTTGAGGCTCTGCACACCTTGAGAGAGGGTTTTGAGTGTTTCACCAGTTCCTGGCCTCGGAGATCTGATGGGCCACCGACAGTTGTTCCAGTCATGTTGCGGAACGGATATTGACGGAGTCAAGGCCCGGGCTTGACCACATTGCCAATGGGATCAAAGAGCGTTGGAACCGCGTTTGAGCCAGGACAAACAGTCTGGATAAAGCGTTCATGTTTAGTCGGTTCAAGGAACACGCTGGCCGAGGGCTCATGGTCAAGAACCTCTATAATTCGAGCTGGAACATGCGGCGTTCGGCTTGAGATTTCGGATTCCCGAGAGGCTTCTGGGAGCCATCAGTCCGAAAGGGATGAAGAATTGCCGATATTGATTATGTTATGCCAAACCAAATAAGCAATCACCCGATAGAGGCTCAGGAGGGTGCATCCCAGATCGTTGGAAATCTATGCGTAAAGGCGTTCTTACGCCAGGAATTCAAGGTTCAAGAAAACACTCAAGCGACTTATGCCAGCAATCTGGGACGCACCTGCCTGTCGGAGCGGAGTGAAGCGCCTTCCGTCGCAGGATCACTTTTCGGTTGAGAGGAGGCAGATCGAGGCGTGCGTATTGATCAGAAGCTTCTGGGCCGTCGATGAGTAGTCTATGGGGGATGATGGGGAGCGGGATTGGCCTAGGCGGCGACGGTCCCAGCGCTGCCCGTGACTTCCATGGCGCACGGTGGTCGAATGAGACGCACCTCAAACCTTTCCTGACGCACTTTCAATTTCCGCCACTTTGATGGCGCATACAATTTTCTGCCCATCCAAGCCTTTCCGCGTCACTTTTCCCGGGCCTTTACAGTGTTTTCGTCAATTTCATGTTTGCAATCAATGATTAACCAGTTGAGCCGCTATTTCGTCCAGCATAGTTGCCACGTCCGGATGTATTTCATTGGGCGACATCAAAGCAGCGAGCTGGTAGTAGTCTGACTCGCCAAGGTCCACCCCCGCCGCGCTCAGAATTCCACCAACTGTTTTCTTTCCCTTGATCTGATCGGTATCTGTGGTTTCGAATGGCCTTTCGACAAGCGCTCGAGGCAAGTATTTTTCCATGTATTCTCTCGCCTTTTCTTCCGCCGCCTTTCCTGACAACCGAGAAATAAACCGCAATATCGCACTCGGATGGATCAAATAGTTTTCGGTCTCATAGCGGGTCCAGTATACTACCTTCATTCCTTCCGGTGTGTTTTTGCGTCCTTCCTCTATTCTCAATTCTCCCAGTCCGAGGCCGTTCCAGTGTTTGCCTTCGGCTCCATTACGATCACATACCTCCAACGCGCGCAGAGTTGGGACTTGCGCCTTTAGCGCACGATAGTGCCTTTTGGCATAAGATGGACCCTTCTTTTCAGCGGTTGGCACCCAGAAACCCGTATCCAAGTACTGCCGCACTGGGTGACCTAACGCCTTTGCCCATGCCCGCAAAATGTCAATATCGGTCTTTCCTTCCAAATACAGCACACGTTGCGTTGTTTCCGCCAATACGATTTCTTCGCTTGGGATAGTTGATAGTTGCTCCGCGTCCTGCCGACGAACTGGCCTGAGATCTTTTGCCGTGACAAGAAACAGCTTTTCTCCTTTTTCGTTCGCCGCTTCTTCGATCAGCCTGCCCGAGTGGGTTGCGATCAATACCTGACAGTCATTTTCTTCGCAGTGCTCACGTATGAGGCGATACATCTTCGCCTTGAGCAACGCGTGCAAGTGGGCATCCGGCTCATCTATAAGAAACAGCGTTGCGTTGGAATGCAAGAGAGCGGACTGCACCAGTACCGTTTGCAGGAAACCTGCGGCGCCATTGAGCAGATCGTACCAATGGTCAGTTGCCGAGTGCCTGTATCGCGCAGTTATCGGATCGACACCACTTGGTATCGAAAGTTCAAAACCAAAGAACGACCTAACTGTATTCTGCAGCGTACTCCATTTTGCATCGTCACGGCTTGCGGCTAGGACCATATTCCTAAGAACCATTCTGCCCTTGCCTTGAGCCAGTCGCGTTGCGACCACTCCTTCGCTATATTCGGGCTCTTCAATATCCAATCCTGATAGTGAGGGAACGTAGAGTGCCTTCGGCGGGTTCTTCGCATAGGCTTCGAGGTCCGATACCGATATGTCCGTTACCGGTTCCACGGTGGCGGTCGTCGCATCCTGATAGCTGAGTTCGAAACCCACATTCCAGTCGTCCGCCGATACTCGAACGGTGATCGGCTCTCTTGTATTCTGATTATGCCACAACTCGTCGAAGCCAGACAGCGCCAACATCCCAAGACTGGCAACCTTCACTTCCACGCGGTGCAAGCTCTGATAATCCTGATGCTCTAGGCCTGCATTACTCCGCAACCAAATCTCACCCAGCTCTGCCCAGGACGCCAAAGCCTGCAATAGCGTCGACTTTCCGGAATTGTTGGGGCCGGCAATAAGCGCCCGTTCCTCCAGGTTGAATTCCAGAAGACGAAATTTCTTGAAGCAGCTTACGACGACCCTACGGATCATCCCTGTTCTCCTTCGGTACGAAAATGCTCGGCGTTTCACTCCAGCGAATCCTTCCGCACTGCAGCCAGTAGTGACATCTGCAGCTACGTCCTGTTACGTGCACGGATGGGGACAAGGATACCTCTCCGCCTGGGTGCTCGGTTATCAACCACCGTCTTTGAAACTCGGGTGATATGTCCAAGTGGATGATCTGCCTGCATCGGCGTCGAGGACATACCACCGCAGCCTGAAATGGATACTTCTTTCCCCCTATGATGTAGACCGTATCCTTCGTTACACGTTCGGGCAAGTCCTCCACCCACTCCGTTCTATACGGATGCCGTTTGGCCAGTTGGTTCAACAGCCACCTAATCACGGCGAATATTGTTCCGCACAAGCAGACTGTTATCACCGGTGCCTCGGTACCGTTCAAACAGCCGATGCGGTTTCCCGTCGTCAGCTTCGACTTCAAAACAACCGTGAACCAAGCGAAATCGCTGGGTAGCGAACTCGCGGTTCTGGTCAAACCGAATTGCGTGCACTCGTGCGAGAAAGTCGTTGAACGCCATACATGCCGCCTGCATGTTCACCGACATTACCGCCGGTTGGTCCTCTCCTACTGCCGCTAGGTATCCCGCGACGCGCTGCTGTTCGTAGTGCTCCGGATCCGCTCGTTGCCAATTCTCCGCGGTTACCTGATCCATCTGGTATGCACCACGAGACCACAAATCGCCCCCATCGGGGTGCACGTAATGAGACACTGCGTCGGCAGCACCGATGTCTCCCGTCCCGTCGGCGTCTATATGCACTCCGGCATCAAAATAGGGAGCTGGCTAAACACTCCAAATGATACCGCCCAAACGCCGAATCCACACAACCAAAGAGTACATCGCAATCGATTAGCGCCGATACGACCTCCGGAGAGTCGGTCAACGCGTCATACGCATCAATCTGGGTTCCAAGTCCAGTTCGTTCGACCGCTTCACTAATCGCTTTCACCTTTGATCTTTTGCTTTTGGCATCCACTATCAAACAATTTATGATCCGGTTAAGATTCTTCTCCTCAATAACATCATTATCAACAATCACGAGTTGTCCAATGCAGTTGCGGGTCAGAAGCTCAATCACAATACTTCCAATTCCTGAACAGCCTACCACCCCCACTCTCATTGCACGCAATCGATCTAGCATTCCACCTCCAAACGTCTGGGACAATTTCCTCTCGTATGCAGTTGAGTGCTCCTGTTCTGTGCTGTTCCAAATTAAAATGTTATCACCCACAACATTGACTGACCGGAAGTCGCGAAATTGGCCACCTTCCTCTACCGACCTCGCGACAATCGATCCATCCGGCAACATAATCGCTGCACCATTAATTCTATCGTCATCGAACCACGTGATTCACCGATGCAAATAACTCCCGATCATTCTCATCATCAACTTCCGAGAATTTGTTGCTGCCATTCGGATGGGAGTGAACGGTAATCACAGATTGGCCCAACCGATCGATGTTGGTGATTGTGTCTGGCGCAAGGTGCGCTTCGAATGGCCACTTAACCCTGTTCACGCGTCTGTCAGACAATTCATGAGACAACCCGACAAACTCCGCCACCACAAGTTTCTGATGATGTTTCCCAGATCCTGGATTGCATATGAAGACACCCGCAGCCTCCAGTCCATCTCCGGGAAAGAGGTATCGGAACGCCAATTCATGGGTTCGTTTGGTCATCGCTAGTGTCAGGAGTTTCATTTTCCGCCAGCTACTTCTAGGGCCTGTTGACAATTGGGTTGCGATTCGGCGCGTCCCCTGTTATCTAGCCGCGATGCACGCCGGAACGGCGGCACAGGCAAGAGAGCAGGTGACATGATGAATGCGGACAGGACGGTGCTGACCGACGCCATGTGGGCGCGGATCGAGCCCATGCTGCCCGGCAGGGCGACCGATCCCGGCGCCACCGCGGCGGACAACCGGCGGTTCGTGGAGGCGGTGCCCGTGCGGTTCCGCACGGGGTCGCCGTGGCGCGACCTTCCGGAGCGCTTCGGCAACTGGAACAATGTGTTCAAGCGGTTCCGCCGCTGGGCGCTTTCGGGCGTTTCCGGGCGCGTTTCCGACGCTTTGTCGGAGGGGTCCGGCCCCGGATGGGTGTTCGTCGACGGCACGGTCGTGCAGGCTCACCAGAAGGCGGCGGGCGCAAAAGGGGGACCTGCCGCCAGGGGATCGGCCGCTCCCGGGGCGGCCTGACGGGCAAGATCGTGGCGGTCGTGGACGCGCTCGGATACCTGGTCCGCTTCGTGATCCTTCCCGGCCAGGCCCACGACCTCGCGGGGGTGCCGGCGCTGCCTGGGGATCTCCCGTTCGGGGCCTTCGTCGGGGACAGGGCGTTCGACGCGGACTGGCTGCTCGAGGATGTGGAGAGACGCGGCGCGGTGCCGGTGATCCCGTCGAGGCGGAACCGGACGGAACCCCGGGAGCATGACCGGGAGATGTACGGGTGGCGGCACCAGGTCGAGAATTTCTTCGCCAAAATCAAGGAGTTCCGGGCGGTGGCGACGAGGTACGACAAGACGGACGCGAGCTTCGCGGCGGGGATCCATCTCGTCGCCGGCGTGGTGGCGGCAACATGATTGTCAACAGGCCCTAGCTCGTGCCAGACATATTCGATATGGCTACCAATGTCATCTTCGCCCGGTCTCCACGTATAGTGCCTGGACCAACGCTGCCATCGACGCGCAAAATGTTCCTCAATTGAAAGCGCTCCCGCATCCTGGCCATTCAGCTTACTTAGCGGTGGACCAAGGTAGAACATATCCAACGGGGATGCAGGATACCCTGCAGGTATCAGGACCATAAGGTCCGCTGTTGACTGCGCGAACCCAGCCGGAACAGCAAAGCCCTCAATCAGAAGACCGTATTTTCCACTCCCTTCGTTGAGCTTTCGCCATCGACCTCGATGATTCGCATCAAGGTATTCAACATCCTCCGGGAGCAGTTCAAACGCGTCACTCACGTCCTTGCTGCGCCTGACGGCGAACGGTCTCGAACCGCTCTACGTCGGGTTGTGAGACGTCAACGAAGTCTTCTGCCTTGATCCGTTTTCTTTTCCCTCCTCCTAATTTCTGGTTCAACGCCCACTCTTCCGGCGTCTTTTCAGCTAGAGCCAGAATTTGCGTACCCGTAATCTTTTCTTCTTCGACAGTGTATTTGTCTCGATCGATCCTGATTCGATATTTTTGCCCTTTAGGTGGTGGGCGGCCATGTCGGCTGCAATCCTCGATGTCTATCGGATCTCCAACACCAGACCCGTCACTTGCTGGAATCACGAAGAAGGCGTTTCCTTCCTGCACCAGAACTTTCATGCCGTCTGCTATCTCCGCATCTGGCCCAGTGCCGATGTCAGCAAAGAGACGGCCTTCCGAGTGTTCAGTGTCAAACGCCTTAAGCTCCCTTCCAGTAGTTATTGCCTTCGTTAGCGACGGGCCTGGCTCGCCATTTAGTTTTAGCTGGATTGCTTTTCGTAGCGGCGGATTGCTTTCAATCGAACTCTCTCCGGTCACAAACGACTCATGCCCTCTAATGACAAGAAAGCTGGCGGAGTCGAGCGGAATATCAATGTCATCCTGTTGGTTAAGAAAGAGACGTCCGTCCTCACACCCGACTAATCCATAGATTACTTGAGCACTGACCAAACCGGTCGCTACTTCGTATTTCTTGCCATCGATCTCAATGTTCGCTTTCATTTCCGCCTCCTTCTCTTCAGTAAGTCAACGCCATTCTCACCGATGTCGGAGATCACCTTAGTAGCCGCGTAGAACGTGGCCTCGTCCGCTGCGTCTGTCAACCTCATGCCACGCTGAGATGGAAATTGCCGACACCACACCGGCTTGCTCTTTCTTTGCAAGCCACCGTCAACCGCGCTCTCCATATCAATCAAATCTGAAACCACGACCTGGCGAATGACCCATCGTATGCCATGATCGCTTAACGAATACCCGATTGCACCGATGTTCTGGCGTTGCGTCGCGCCCTTCCTTCCGTTCAATTCTGCGCCGCTCAGGCACCTACCTGCTCGACTACGCCGGTCCACCTCCCGATAGGCAGGCTGCGAGGCCCCAACCCCACGTCCCTCGCTGCCCGTGCATTGCCGCTGGTATCCGCCGACGGGGAGTCAGGTTGGTTGTAGAGGTAGCGCGGATTCCGGCCCTTCGGGAATCCAACGTGGCTCTATCTGGCCTTCCAGAAGCTCGCCGACGACGGGTTGGAGGCTACCGAGTATCCATAGGTCTGCGCAGCAGAGCGCTACTCCGATTCGCGCCGTAGGTGCCTCTGTTCAGTCCGGAAGCCGACCCCATGGCTCAGCGTTGCGCTGGTCAGGCGTCTCCAGCCGTGCCAGATGATCCTGTTGCATGGCACCGATAGCCGCCGAGGTGCGCACCGGGCGGCCTGCCTTCGGCCGCGCCGTGTGCGCCTGGATCTGGACGTCGACCATGCCGTCGGTCAGGGTGGCGAACGGCTTCGGTCCGCCCAATGCTCGCCTTGCTGGCGCAATCCGGAAAAGCCCTTGTTTTTCTGGCTATGCCTGCCGCAGGAAATCCCGGATCCCAATACTGAGCCATGCATATCAACTGCATCGTGGTCATTGCCATGCCTCAGGTCGTGATCTTCCTTATGGCCTGGGACACCCCTGATCTTCTGTGTAGATCGTAGTTTCCACGATTTCTTCAGGTATCGAATGGGGATTGCCTGGCTCCAGGGTCCGATGCGACTGACAGATTATCGGGATCACCGATAATTCGATTGAACCACAGTGTCGGTGCTTCGCCCATCCAGATGACGGGGTCGGCGTAGTTCTATGGTCCTATGGCAGGGCTTGACACGGGCGAATCTACGAACGGTCCTGGTGTCGGACATGGGGTCGGGCAAAGCCTAGGGTAACCTGAGGTCGCCCAAGGCCTGCGCGGCCAGTCGGAGGCTCGAAAACCTCACTTGAAAGCACCGTGCGGGAGTGTCGTCACCGCACTGCACCAACCGGGGGCACAAGCCCTGAAGTGCCCTCAAGGCTGACGGTCGGCGCGAATTTACGCGCCGTGTCATCATCTGGACCAACTTTTGAGACTGAAGCCGGCAAACAGCAAGGCGGCAACGCAGACGATGGATGGGCCTGCGGGAGTGTCAAGGACGTAAGCGGCGCGTAGGCCGATCACCGCCGAAACTCCGCCGATACCGGCGGCAATCATCGCCATGGCTTCGGGCGTCCGGGCAAGGCTGCGGGCGGCGGCGGCCGGAATGATCAGCATGGCCGCGATCAGCAGCACACCTACAACCTTGATTGCGACCGCCACGGTTATCGCCAGAGATAGGGATAGGATCAGTCTTTCCAGCTTTGGATCAAGCCCGTTGGCATAGGCCAGCTCTTCGTTCAGAGTGGCGGTCAGCAACGCCGACCAGCGCGAGGCGATCAGTGCAACCACAACCCCCGCGCCGCCCCAGATTATAAGCATGTCACCGCGCGAAACAGCCAGAATGTCCCCGAAGAGGTAAGCCATCAGGTCGATGCGAATGTCGGACAGAAAGGACACCGCAACAAGCCCGAAAGCGAGTGCGGAATGGGCAAGCACGCCGAGGAGTGTGTCCACCGCATATCCCCGCCCGGTCAGCAGGTTCCCGGTCAGCAGGTTCACGGTTGCAGCCATGGCCAGCGCCACAACTACAGCTCCCACGAGGATCGAAAGCTGCATTGCCAGGGACAGCGCCACACCCAGCATTGCCGCATGGGCTGTAGCATCGCCGAAATACGCCATCCGACGCCAGACGACGAAACAGCCGAGCGGGGCTGCCGCGAAAGCCAACCCGACACCGGCAAGCGTCGCTCGTGTCATGAAGTCATCGAGCATCAATCTGCTGTCTCGTCGTTATGCGTGTGATCATGATCGTGGTTGTGCCGATAGAACGCCAGCGCTCTTCCAGTGCCGGTTCCGAACAACGCGCGGTACTCCGGGGCGGAGGCGACGACTGCCGGGGCGCCCTCGTAGCAAACGTGGCCATTGAGGCAAATCACGCGATCCGATGCGCTCATAACGACATGCAATTCGTGGCTGATCATCAACACGGCGCAAAGAGTTTCGGCGCGAACCTTCTCGATCTGTCGGTAGAAGGCGGCGGAGCCGGGTTGATCCAGGCCTTGGGTCGCTTCATCCAGAAGCAGAAGCTCTGGTCTGGCGATCAAGGCCCGTGCAAGCAGCACGCGCTGAAACTGGCCGCCCGACAGCTCTGACATCTGCCGCTTCAGCAGACCCGGAACCCCGACAGCATCCAGTGCCGTCACGCAGTCCTGTCTGCGCCTGCGACCGGCAAGCCGCATGAAACGTTCGACGGTGATCGGGAGTGTTGGGTCGATATGCAGGCGTTGCGGCACGTAACCCATCCTAAGGCCAGGTTTGAGCCTGATCTGTCCCCTGACTGGTTGGGTAGCGCCAATGATGGCCCGAAAGAGGCTTGTCTTGCCAGATCCATTCGGACCAACAATTGTGACGATTTCACTTGGCTCCACTGTTAGGTCGACATCGTGCAGCACGGTGTTGGCACCGTAGCGGACGCTCAGGTTTTTAACGTTGACCAGACTCATGGAGCTGCCTGATCCACGCAATCCGGACAAATTCCCTCGGCTTCAACAACGGTTCTTTCAATCTGAAACCCAGCCTCGTGAGCAGCGGTGCCGAGGACACCATTTGCGGGGGATGAATGGGTCTCGGCAACTGCATCGCATAGGCGGCATATCATGAACGCGGGCGTGTGGGGTTCGTCGGGACGCGCACAGGCTACAAAGGCGTTCAGGCACTCGATCCTGTGTACGAAGCCATGCGCCGCCAGGAAGTCGAGTGCACGATAGGCGCCCGGCGGTTGCGATCCGAATCCCGCCTCACGCAACATGTCCAGGATTGCATAGGCCCCGAGCGCCCGATGTTCCCGGAGCAGCAGTTCCAGCACCTTCCTTCGCACCGGAGTCAGGCGTAGACATTCCTTTGCACAGTGCGCTTCCACGATAGCCAGCGCCTGACCGACACAGGCGTCGTGGTCATGCTTCCGAAACATCACCGATCGTGGGCTCTTGGCGCGTGTGGGCCATACATCGATTGACATGTCATTCCGCATCGGTTAACTCGATTCGAAATGTTATAATATCACATAGAGATTCCAATGTCCAGAACGCTTCTTCATTTTTCGGTAACGGCTGTGTTGATGGGTGGTTCCGCCATGGCGGATGCGCCTAGCGTCGCAGTCGATATCGCGCCGGTGCATTCACTCGTCGCGCGCGTGATGGAAGGAGTCGGCACGCCGGCCCTCGTCGTACAGCCGGGTGCCTCCCCTCATGAATACAACCTACGCCCTTCCGAGGCGGCCGCGCTTCAGGACGCTGATCTTGTATTTTGGATGGGTGAGGAACTGACCCCCTGGATGGCCGATGCCCTGAGGAATCTGGCTGTGAATGCGACAGTCACAACGTTGTTGGAAGCTGAAGAAACCGTCCTGGTCGACCTTCGGGTAGGGGCATTGTTCGAAACTCACGGCCATGGGGATGAGGAGCACGAGGAACACGAAGAGCATGACAATGATCACAAGGAACATGCAAGCGGCGATGACCATGAAGACGATCATGAAGAACATGTCCATGAAGATCACGGCCACGCCCATGGTGACCACGATCCACATGCGTGGCTCTCGCCCAACAATGCCCGCGTCTGGCTGAATCTGATCGCCGCACGGCTTTCAGCGGCGGATCCTGACAATGCTGGTTCCTATTTCGCCAACGCAGCGGCCGGTCGGACGGAGATGGAGGCCGTATCCGCAGAGGTAAGCGAGTTACTCGATCCGCTTCGCGACCGGAGCTTCATCGTCTTCCACGATGCCTATCAGTATTTCGAGACTGCGTTCGATTTCCCTGCCTCAGGCGCGATATCGCTTGGCGACGCGTCCGACCCCAGCCCGGCGCGGATTGCCGAGATACAGGGTCTGATCCAAGAGGAAGGCATTGATTGCGTCCTTGCCGAGCCCCAATTCAACCCGGGTCTCATTGCAACCGTTCTTGATGGAACCGATGCCAATACAGGCGTGATCGACCCGCTGGGGGCGGACCTTGAGCCGGGGCCGATTCTATATCCACAGTTGATCCGCAATATGGCCACGGCACTGGCCGGGTGCCTGTAAGACCCGAAATGGGACCGGCTAGTGTTTCGACAACAGCCGGTCCCGCTCCCCAATCCAGGAAGTCAGCGCCGCCGCTTCTCGATACGCAATGTCCCTGGCCAATGCGGCGAGACGGCACCGGCCAGATCTCGGGATTGGTTGCAACGACCGAATTTGCCGACCCTCAAAGCCGCTGAATGAACAGCTGCCATCGTATCGGGCTGGAGTAGACGATCCAAGCGGTCAGGAGTTCAGCAGGGTCTTCAGGGTTTCAAGTCTGGCCGTTTCCGACTCGTCCCACGTCGCGCACTGCGACTGGAACAGAACCGCCTGGCTTCGATGGATAACTCCGTCCGACAGGATCTTGAGGCCGTTGGCCTGCAGTGTCCTGCCTGTCGAGACAATGTCCGCGACCGCTTCGGCGGTCAGGTTCCGTACGGTGCCCTCGGTCGCTCCCTGGCTGTCGACAAGCAGATAGTCCGCCACCCCGCTCTCCTTCAGGAATTCCCGAACCAGTCGATGGTATTTCGTTGCGATTCGCAGCCGGTGGCCATGAACCCGCCGAAACGCCGCCGCGACGGCATCGAGGTCATCCAGCGTGTCCACATCGATCCAGCAGCTCGGAACCGCGATCACCAGATCGGCATGTCCGAATCCTGTTTTCGTGACTTCCAGGGTCTCCTCGCGCCAGGTCGGCAGGAATTCCCGAACGAGGTCCGAGCCCGTCACTCCGAGATGGATGCGGCCGACCCGCAGTTCGCCGGGAATATCCGCCGCTGAAAGAAGTACCAACTCGACACCCTCGACCCCATCCACCTTGCCTGCATATTCTCGGTGAGTGCCAGCAAGTGAAAGTGTTATGCCGCGATCGCCAAACCATTGGAATGTGGCGTCCCTGAGACGGCCTTTTGACGGCACGCCAAGCTTGAGCATCACGATAGTTCCAGAACGAGCGCGGGCCTGATCACGCCACCAACAGCAGAAGTTGTGTTGCCTCCACCCAATGCATGGGTCAGCGCATCATAACGCCCCCCAGTAGCCACGGCGGGTAGTTCCGGGCGCTCCTCTGAATAGAAGCCGAAGACGAAACCATCGTAATATTCCATTGTGGTTCGCCCATAGCTTCCTTCAAAACCGAGCGTTGATATATCGATACCACTGGCTTCGAGCGCGTCAAGGCGCGCGGCAACCCGCCCGACCGCTGGCGCCGTTGCGGGCAGGTTCTCGGCGATTGTACCGAGCCTCGAAAGCGCCGTGGGAGCCCGGTCGCGTAGATTCACGATTTCCTCGACCAGATCGACCTCTTCCGACGAGATGGGCGGAGAGTCGGCATCCTGAACAAGCCTTTGAATACGTGCATTAATTTCATCGGCAGACCGCAGTCCGATCACCGCGCCGGTTTCCAATGTCTCCCTTTGGTGCCGAGCGCGTTCAACCAGGTCCGCACGTGCGGTGGGGACTGGCGACCGACCCCCGAACCGATCCAACAGGGTCCGGAACCGGTGGGGTCTCCAGATGTGTCGCATCAAGGCCGCCTTGCGCGCATCTGTTGTCGACAGTCCCTGGACCGCAGCCATCAGCACTCCAATATCACCGGTTGCGGCACGCAAGCGCAGAGGCTCCAGAAGTTGGGAAAACAGCGCAAAAACTTCGGCATCGGCGAACACCTCCGCTTTTCCATCGAACACTTCCAGGCCAACCTGGACGTACTCCGAAGGTCGGTTCGTCCCCGTTTGCTGGGTGCGGAACACCTTTCCTGCATAGGCGTAGCGCGCTTCTTCCCGTTTCATGTTCAGGTGCATTTGCGCTACGGGTACCGTGAAGTCCGGCCGCAGCATCAGTTCACCTGCAAGCGGATCCCGAGTGGTATAGGCACGGCTGCGGATATCTTCCCCGTAAAGGTCCAGGAGCGTCTGTGCAGGAAGTAGAACAGGCAGGTCCACCATCTCGGCACCCGCGTTGACAAAGGCAGCGGCGATACGTGCCTGTTCGTCCTCGAGAGTCCTCCCGATCATCCCGTGGTCCGCTGTATCCGCCTGGCGATTTCGAGACACTTCGACACCTCCGCCACAAGGTCGGCGCGGGCGACCTCCTGCTGGGCTGGCTGGTTCTTCCATTCCTCGTTTGAGGTGATTTCGGCGGCGAGGCGCTTGCCAAGCGCCAGATTCTTGACAATCACACGGTTCTGCGTGTGCTCGTCCGTGCCTTGAATGACCGCAAGCGGACAGTCACGCCGGTCTGCGTATCGGAGTTGGCTTCCGAAATTCCTGGGATTGCCGAGATACATCTCTGCCCGGATGCCAGAATTGCGCAGTTCAGCAACCATGGCCTGATAGTCGCCCAGTCGATCACGGTCCATCACTGTCACCAGAACCGGGCCGGTCGCTGCATCGCTGGCCGAACCGCTGGCCCGCAGCGCTGCCAGCAGGCGGTCAATACCTATGGAGACTCCCGTTGCCGGAACTTCCTGTCCGGTGAATCGCTTGACGAGGTCATCATAGCGACCGCCTCCCGCAACGCTGCCGAACTGGCGCCGGTGTCCCTGTTCATCGGTGATGTCAAAGGTGAGTTCTGCTTCAAATACCGGTCCAGTATAGTACCCGAGTCCGCGCACGACCGATGGGTCAATACTGATCCTGTCATCGCCATAACCCTGTCGGTCGAGAGCCTCCCCGATCATCTCGAGTTCGCTCACGCCCAGCGTCCCGGTTTGGGATCCCGAGGTCAGCTCACGCAAGCTTTCCATAGTCGCGGACATTTCCGGATGCCCGGCCTCGATGAAAGCCATCACCGTATCCGCCTGGGCATCGGAGAGGTGCGCTCCGCCGGTGTAATCACCGCTTTCGTCCCGTCGTCCTTCGCCAAGCAGGGCGCGTACCCCTTCGGGGCCGAGACGGTCGAGCTTGTCGACCGCACGCAGAACGATACCTCGCTCAACAACATAGCGTTCCGGTTCCGATGGATGGAAAATTCCCGCCACTTCCATGACGCCATTGAGAACCTTCCGGCTGTTGATGCGGACGATGTAGTCCCCACGTCGCACACCTAGGTGTTCCAGGGTATCTGACAGCATTGCGCAGATTTCAGCGTCGGATGCGGCGCTTGAGGAGCCGACGGTGTCGGCGTCACATTGGTAGAACTGCCGGAACCGTCCGGGACCTGGCTTTTCGTTGCGCCAGACTGGGCCCATCGCGTAGCGCCGGTAGGGCGTGGGCAGCTCATGGCGATGCTGTGCATAGACCCGCGCCAGTGGTGCCGTCAGATCATAGCGAAGCGCGAGCCAGGTTGCGTCGTCGTCATCCAGCCAGGCAAACACGCCTTCGTTCGGCCGGTCAACATCCGGGAGGAACTTTCCAAGCGACTCGACGGTCTCGACGGCAGGACTTTCCAGTGGATCGAAGCCATAGCGATGATAGACCTCCGCAATACGCGAAAGCATGAGATTTCGTTCGACGACCTCCGCACCGAAACAGTCGCGGAATCCCTTGGGAGTCTGCGCTTTCGGTCGCGCCTGATTTCTCTGTCGTGCCATTTGGATTACACCGGCGCAGCTGTCGGGCGCCACTTATCGGATGGTGTCGCCGGAGGCAAGGAACGGGATTCTGCTGGGCTGGTGACCCCTGCAGGTTATCGACCAATCCGGATGGCCATTACAGCCAGACTCTCACATATCCTCCACCTGCAGCACGCCGGAGATCGATTTCAGGGCGCCCTTGATCTGCGGATTGATCTGAAACTGGTCGCCGACCGCGATATCGACCTCTCCGGGAAGGTCCGGGGACCTCAGGCGGAGGTGGACCTCGCCATATGTCCGCGACTTGGCTTCCTGCGTGGCGCGAGAAAGCAAGGCTGCGGTTGAAGCCACGGCTTCAGCGCTTTCGACAAAAATCCGCAGTCCCGGTGCCCCAGCATTCGCGACCACCGCGTCGACTGGGCTTGCGGAATGCACACGCAGCCTCAACTGGTCGCTCTCCATGTTCGCTGCCACCGTGAAGACCACATTCCTGCCCGGCTCAAGGTGGTCGCCCGCGGCTGTGAGCGTATCGGAAAAAACAGTGACTTCGTGCAGCCCGGTCGGGTCGGAGATCTGCATATAGGCGAATCGGTCTCCCCTGGCTGACTTTCGCTCCTGCCTCTTGAGCACGGTCCCGGCGATTTGGGCAACAAGTGGACGGTATTCGGCCTGCGTGATCACCTCGGTCAAGGTGATCACTCCTTTCCGGCGGAGCAACTCCATATAGTCATCCAGTGGATGGCCGGAGAGGTAGAAGCCGATCGCCGTGTGCTCTTCGGCTAGCCTCTCCTGGGGAAGCCAGTCCTCGGTCTGCACGAGGCGGGGTTCCGGCAGGTCATCTCCAGTATCGCCGAACAGCGAAGCCTGGTTGGAGTTCCTCTGATCATGAGCCGCCGTGGAATAGGCCACCAGACTGTCCAGGGATTCGAACACTCTCCTGCGGTTCGGGTCGAGTTGGTCGAAGGCACCGGCCCTTGCAAGCATTTCCAGCGATCGTTTGCCAACTCTCTTCAGTTCCGCTCTGCGCGCCAGATCGAAGAGGTTGACGAATGGCCGGTCTCCTCTGGCACCTGTGATCAACCGCATGGCTTCAACGCCCACGTTCTTCAGCGCCCCCAAGGCATAGACCAACTGACCTTCATCCACACTGAAGATGGCATCGGACCGGTTCAGGCATGGTGGTACTATCCTGATCTCAAGTTCACGCTTGACTTCCCCAGCATAGACCGACAGCTTGTCGGAAAGGTGCAGATCACAGTTCATCACCCCCGCCATGAACTCGACTGGGTAGTTCGCTTTGAGCCACGCCGTCTGATAGCTGACGACCGCATAGGCGACCGCGTGTGACTTGTTGAAGCCGTAGTTCGCGAACTTTTCCAGCAGGTTCCAGACCTCAAGCGCCGTTTTCGCATCGACGCCGTTCTTTCCCGCACCTTCCAGGAATTTGGGTCTCTCGGCGTCCATTGCCTCCTTGATCTTCTTGCCCATTGCGCGTCGAAGAAGGTCCGCGCCGCCGAGAGAGTAGCCCGCCATTTCCTGGGCGATCTGCATCACCTGTTCCTGATAGACTATGATGCCCTGTGTTTCGTCGAGGAGGTGATCTATGGTGGGATGAAGGAATTCCCGTTCGGATAGCCCGTTCTTGACCTCACAGTATTTCGGGATGCTTTCCATCGGGCCAGGCCGATAGAGCGCCACCAACGCAACGATGTCCTCAATGCAGGTGGGCTTCATGCGTCGGAGCGCGTCCATCATGCCAGCGCTTTCCACCTGGAATACGGCCACTGTCCTGGCCTTGGTGTAGAGATCATAGGTCTTTTCGTCGTCCAGTGGGATGGCGCTTGGGTCAATATCGATCCCGCGTCGTTTGAGGAGATCGATGGCATTCTGAACCACCGTCAGGGTCTTGAGCCCGAGAAAGTCGAACTTGATCAGTCCGGCTGCCTCCACCCATTTCATGCTGAATTGGCTCGCGGGCGTTTCCGATCGCGAATCCTGATACAATGGAACCAGCTCGTCGAGCGGGCGGTCGCCGATGACCACGCCAGCTGCGTGCGTCGATGCATTACGTAGAAGCCCTTCCAACTGGCGCCCGTAGGTCAGGAGACGGTCAACGACCTCCTCGTTTCTGGCGGCTTCCCGCAGGCGCGGTTCGTCCTTCAGCGCCTGTTCGATGCTTAACGGCTTCACACCGTCGAGCGGAATCATCTTGGCAAGGCGGTCCACCTGACCATAGGGAAGCTGAAGGACCCGTCCAACGTCCCGAACCGCCGCCTTTGACAGCAGCGCACCAAAGGTGATGATCTGGGCAACCCGATCACGGCCATATTTCTGCTGTACGTAGTCGATAACCTCTTCGCGGCGATTCATGCAGAAATCGATGTCAAAGTCTGGCATGCTGACCCGTTCCGGGTTCAGGAACCGTTCGAAGAGCAGGCCGTAGCGCAGCGGATCAAGATCGGTGATGGTCAGCGCATAGGCGACCAGCGAACCCGCCCCTGACCCGCGCCCGGGTCCAACCGGGATGTCATGGGCCTTCGCCCACTTTATGAAATCGGCGACGATCAGGAAATAACCGGGAAAGCCCATCCTTTCGATGACCTCCAGTTCGAATTCCAGGCGCCGTTCGTATTCCTCCCGGGGGGCGGATAGCTCAATGGACCCCAGATGCTTCCTGAGACCTTGGTGGGCCTGCCGCCTCAATTCCTCCACCTCGTCGTCGGCGAACCTGGGCAGAATCGGGGCACGTTTCGTTGCCCGGAACGCGCATCTTCGGGCAATCTCAACAGTGTTCTCGAGAGCTTCCGGAAGATCCGCGAACAGCACCGCCATCTCTTTCGGAGTCTTGAAGTAGTGCTGCCGCGTCAATCGACGACGGGGTTCCTGCTGGTCGACATAGGTGCCCTCGGCTATGCAGATCAGGGCATCATGCGACTCATACATTTCGGGGTCAGGAAAGTACACGTCATTTGTGGCTACGATCGGGAGGTCGAGTGCATACGCGGTTTCGACAAACCATCTTTCGGTCTGGCGCTCGGATTCAGGAGGCTCCGTGCCGTCATCAGGGTGGCGCTGTAACTCAACATACGTTCTTGTGGGAAAGGCATCCGAAAGGCGTCGCAGCAATTCCAGACCCTGTTTGGGTCTGCGGTCCCGCACCAGCCGTCCTGGCGGCCCATCGGGTCCGCCGGTCAGGAGGATCAGCCCATCCGAATGCTGGCAAAGCTCGTCGATACCGACATGGGGTGGGGTGCCATCACCTCTCAGGTAGAGGCAGGAGTTCAGTTTCATCAGGTTGCGGTAGCCGGTCTCGTCCTGCACCAGCAGAACGACAGGCGCGGGGCCCTGCTGTTTCGCGTCAGAGGTATCTGTTTCAGCTTCCAGGTCGATCTGGCAACCAATTATTGGCTGCAGACCCGCGTCGGCGGCCCGCACCGAAAATTCCAGCGCGGCGAACATGTTGTTGGTATCGGTTACTGCGACGGCGGGCATTCCTGCGTCGGTGCAGGTTTTCGCGAGGTTCTGGACCTGCACCGCACCTTCGAGAAGCGAGTATTCCGTATGTACGCGAAGATGGATGAAAGGAGGATAGCCGTTCATGTCCCAAGTCTACCGCAGCCCACGGTCGGTTGAAATGCCGAATCCCGGTCCAGTGCGCATTCGATGGGTGATTCGGAATGACCTCACGTTCCATACCGATCCAGGAATGTCTGGGCTCATCGATGGATTTTGCCCGCGACATTCACTCGCCGAGGTGCCGCAGCGGCCATTTCCGCAGCGGGGCTGAACCCGACCGCAGTCGGGCCAGGCCAGGATTCTGGCGCACGGATCAGATTGGCAGCCGGTGTGGCCGACCGCTGGTACCGCCGGGGCTGGTGAAAAAACCTGTGGCGCAATCTCTTTTGAAACGATAGTCCTTGCTTATGGCGTCAATTCCCGTTTTGATCGGCTTGAGGCTGCAATTCCTGAAGTAGCCATGTCTGGAGGCGACATGCTGACTTTCGCCGAGGAAATCATGCTCTTGCTCCTTGAGGATGAGAGCGGGCGATTTGTTTTTGTTCCTGAGCATTCAGCGAACTGCGTACTTTCCGGGGCCGTCCTTATGGATCTCGCCCTGCAGGGAAAGATCGACACTGATCTGAACAAGCTGACGGTCACGGATCCCAGTCCGACGGGTGATGATCTACTCGACCCAACCCTTCAGCGTCTTGTTGACGCGGAAGAGCAGCATGACGCTCGCTACTGGGTCGAGTACTGCCAGCGGGATTCGATGGCGATCCGGCAGCGGGCCCTGGACCGTCTGTGCACGAACGGAATTCTGGAGCGTGAGGAAAACCGTTTTCTATGGGTATTCAGGTCCAGGCGATATCCGATCCGGGACGATCAGCCCGAACGGGAGGTCAAGCTCCGCATCATGTCCATCCTGTTCAGCGATGAGATCCCTGATCCACGCGATATCGCCATCATTGGCTTGGTGGATGCCTGCGGAATATTCAGGCACCTGCTTTCCCAGCGCGAGCACAAGGGGGCGCGTGACCGCATCGCCCAGATTCGGAGAATGGATCTGATCGGCCAGGCCGTGACGGCATCCGTCCGGGAGATTGAACTCCAGCTGGCTCAGGCGATGGCCGTCGCTCCGATGTAGGTCTGCGGTTGTCTGGAGTTCCGTTGGCGTCCCCTTTGGTGGACCGCAATGGGGACTCACCTGCGAGGTGGCATCTTTCCTGCTGAACCATCCACTTGGTCTGTCGCCAGGCAGGGTGCGGAGGACTGACGGCGGCAGCCGACCGTATGCGAACCACTGGACGGCCTGGGCCTCTGCGGTTCGCCCGCGTCGGCGATGTTCGGGAACCTGGCATGGGATTCGATGCATCTGAAAATCGCAGGGAGACAGCCATTGGTTGGTTGACCTGAAAGCCGCTAGCTGTTGCACTGCGTCCAGAACCTGGGCTAGAGGAGCAGCGGTCAGGGAGGAAGACGTGCCAGAAGCGTTTGGCCACGAAATCGAGCTCACTTCAATTCCGGCGCTGTTGGCACGCAACGCACGGGAATTTGGACCGAGTCCAGCGTATCGCGAAAAGGAATTCGGTATCTGGCAGACATGGACCTGGAGCGAAGCCGCCGAAGAGATCCGTGCCATTGCCTTGGGATTCCTCAATCTCGAAATGGAACAAGGCGATCACGTCGCGATCATCGGCCGTAACCGTCCCGCGCACTATATGGCTATGGTGGCGGCGCAGATGGTGCGAGCGGTTCCGGTGCCGCTCTACCAGGACGCGGTGACGGACGAGATGGCCTACGTGCTCGACCACAGCGGTGCCAGATTGGTGGTCTGCGGCGACCAGGAACAGGTGGACAAGGTCATCGAGGTGCAGGAGCACGTCAAGCACATCGAGCATGTGATCTATAACGACAGGCGCGGGATGCGAAAGTACGACCATTCGCGTTTGAACGCACTGGCTGACATTGTCGCGGAGGGCCGCGCCAGCCACCACCGCTTCGACGACGAACTCGACAGGCGGATTTCGGAAATCGGTTACGATGATACCTGCGTTATGCTCTACACGTCGGGCACGACCGGAAGACCGAAAGGCGTGGTTCTGTCGAACCGGAACATCATCGAGGCTTCGAAGGCATCATCGGGTTTTGACGATCTTCGGCAGGGAGAGCAGATTCTCGCCTATCTGCCGATGGCCTGGGTCGGTGACTTCATATTCTCCGTCGGCCAGGCATTCTGGAATGGTTTCTGCGTCAACTGTCCCGAGCGGGCGGGAACGATGCACGAGAATCTGCATGAGATCGGACCCACGTATTTCTTTGCGCCGCCAAGGTATTTCGAGGAACGCATCACGGCCATGACGATACGCATGGAGGATGCGGGACGTTTCAAGCGGTGGCTCTACGGGAGCTTCATGACCCTTGCCAGCAAAGTGGGACCGGAGTTGCTTGACGGCAAGTCGGTTGGGACATGGAACCGACTTATGTACGGGTTGGGCGACTTGCTCATCTACGGTCCCCTTCGCAGTCGGGAGGGCATGTCAAACGTGCGTGTTGCCTATACTGCAGGCGAGGCGATCGGACCTGAAATCTTCGAGTTCTGGCGGTCGCTCGGAATTAACCTGAAGCAACTCTATGGTCAGACGGAAGCAAGCGTGTTCATCACCCAACAGCCCGACAGTGAGGTGCGCGTCGACACGGTGGGGGTTCCATCGCCTGGTGTTGAAATCCGAATTGATGGGAACGGAGAGGTGCTCTACCGCTCACCTGGAACGTTTGTCGAATATTACAGGAATCCTGAATCGACCGCCAGCACCAAGGATGCCGATGGATGGGTTGCCACCGGTGATGCGGGTTTCATCGAGCAGGCCACCGGGCATCTGCGCATCATTGACAGAGCGAAGGACGTGGCCCGGATGTCCGGCGGAGAGCTGTTCGCACCAAAGTATGTGGAGAACAAGCTCAAGTTCTATCCCAATATTCTGGAGGCTGTTGTCTTCGGGGCCGCCCGTGACCGCTGCTGCGCATTCATCAACATAGACCTCACAGCGGTGGGCAGCTGGGCGGAGCGCAACAGCATAGCCTATGCCTCGTATCAGGAACTAGCCGGTGATCCAAGGGTCTACGAAATGGTGCAGGGCCATGTCGAGGAGGTGAACCGGGCCATTTCGGAGGATGAGATGCTCTCAGGCTGCCAGATCCACAGGTTCCTCATCCTGCATAAGGAACTTGATGCTGACGACGGTGAGCTTACCCGGACAAGAAAGGTGCGCCGGGCGATTATCGGCGACAAGTTCCAGGATCTTGTCGACGCATTGTATGACGGTTCAAGTGAGGTCCGGACGGAGACCGAAGTCACCTACGAGGACGGGCGCAAGGGCAGGATTTCCGCGACTCTTGAGATCCGCGACGCAGCCGTTGTCGACATGGCCGGGAAAAGGGCGGCCGCATGAATCCATGATTGCCAAAGATGAATGCCTCTGCCAGGGGATAGGCGGAAGCCATTTGGACGGCGGGAGGCCGGGAGAGAGAGGCGTCTTCGATGGCTGAGGCCGACGGGAGTTATGTAACATCCGATGGACGGACCATTGGCGGGGTTTTGATGGAGATGAAGGACATCACCCTTCGCTTCGGTGGAATTACCGCGATCCAGGGGCTGTCCTTCAACATACGTGAAGGTGAAATCCGTGCGATCATCGGCCCGAACGGGGCGGGCAAGTCGTCAATGCTGAACGTCATTTCGGGCTTCTACCACCCGCAGGAAGGTGAGATCTGGTTCAAGGGTCGGCACCGTCCCTCGCTGAAGCCATATGAGGTCGCACGACAGGGAATCGCGCGGACATTCCAGAACATCGCGTTGTTCGAGGGCATGTCGGTTCTCGACAACATCATGACGGGACGCCTGACACATATGCGCACGGGCATGGCCGCGCAGGCGCTCTGGTACGGAAGGGCGGAACGGGAGGAGATCCGGAACCGCGAAATGGTCGAGAAAATCATCGACTTTCTGGAAGTCCAGCATATTCGGAAGACTTTGGTTGCGCGACTGCCATACGGCTTGAAGAAGAGGGTGGAACTCGCCCGTGCGCTGGCCGCCGAACCGAAACTTCTGCTTCTTGACGAGCCCACGGCTGGAATGAATGTCGAGGAGAAGGAGGACATGAGCCGTTTCATCCTTGACGTAAACGACGAATTTGGAACCACGATCGCCCTCATCGAGCACGACATGGGGGTGGTTATGGATCTTTCCGACCGAATAATGGTGATGGACTATGGCCGGAAAATCGGCGACGGCACGCCGGAAGAGGTGCGCGGGAACCAGGACGTGATCGATGCCTACCTGGGAGTCGCCCATGACTGAGCGCATTCGCCTGGGCAACCGACCCCAAAGGCCGGATCTTGGAGGGGATGATGCCTCAACAGCTTCTGTTTGCGTTTGAAGTGACCTTGAACGGCCTTATGGCCGGGGTGCTTTATGCGCTTGTGGCGCTGGGCTTCGTGCTGATCTACAAGGCTTCGGGCATATTCAACTATGCCCAAGGCGTCATGGCGCTCTTTGCCGCGCTGACACTTGTCGGCATCATGAACGGTGAGGTTCCGTTCGGGCATCTGATCAACGCCGCGTTCGGAACGAGTGTGCACCATTTTGGCTGGCAGGTTCCCGCCATTCCGGCCATCGCACTGACAATTGCGGTCATGATTGGCTTCGCATGGGCGGTCAACCATCTGGTACTCCGACACCTGGTGAACCAGGATCCCATCATACTGTTCATGGCATCCATCGGTCTTGCCTATTTCCTGGAAGGATTTGGCGACCTTATGTGGGGCAGTGACATCAAGAAGCTCGATGTCGGAATTCCGCAGGGCATCAACCTCTGGGTCGACACGGTGACGTTCGAGCGCTTTGGCTACGGGTTCTTCATCGACAATCTCGACATGGTGGCAACGCTGATCGCTGCGTTGCTGGTGACAGGTCTGGTGTTGTTTTCGCAGTACACGAAGCAGGGCCGGGCGCTGCGGGCGGTTGCGGATGACCATCAAGCGGCACTCTCGGTCGGTATTTCGCTCAAGTTCATCTGGGTGCTGGTCTGGTCGTTGGCCGGTTTCGTCGCACTGGTCGCCGGAATGATGTGGGGGGCCAAATCGGGCGTTCAGTTCTCCCTGTCGCTCATCGCGCTGAAAGCGCTTCCGGTTCTGATGCTTGGCGGCTTCACGTCGATACCCGGGGCGATCGTCGGCGGGCTGATCATCGGTGTCGGTGAGAAACTCTTCGAGTTTGCGGTAGGACCCCTGATCGGCGGCGCAACCGAAAACTGGTTCGCCTATGTGCTCGCTCTCCTGTTCCTGGTGTTTCGACCTCAGGGCCTGTTCGGCGAAAAACTGATCGAAAGGGTGTGAGCCATGGCAGGACTGAGTTTCCGGGGCGGGATCCATGCGTCCGGTCAGGATGTGCAGGCGGCGTCCAGTGCCGTGTGTTCCCAAGGATGGCGCGGCGGGGTGAGGGAGACCGGATAGATGCTCTACCGTGAGGCAGGCGATTTCAAGACGACATATGTCGATGACGCGCAGACCTTTCCGATCGCCTTCGATCGTTATCGTTATTACGTTGTTCTTGTGGTGGCGTTCCTGATCATCCCGTTCTTCATCAACGACTATTGGGCAAATGCGGTCTTGCTGCCGTTCCTGATCTACTCCATCGCGGCGATCGGATTGAATCTCCTGACGGGCTACTGTGGTCAGGTATCCTTGGGTACCGGGGGATTCATGGCAGTGGGTGCCTATGCCTGCTATAAGTTCATGACCGGGCTGGACATCTGGCTGATGGGCGTCGACGGGGAATGGGTGCGGTACGCGCTTCCGCCGATCAACATCTTTTTCTCGGTGATTCTGGCGGGATTCGTGACCGCTCTTGTCGGTACATTGTTTGGTCTTCCATCACTTCGGATCAAGGGGTTCTACCTTGCGGTCGCAACACTGGCGGCGCAGTTCTTTCTTGTTTGGGTCTTCAACAAGTGGGAGTGGACTTACAATTATTCGGCGTCTGGACAGATCAACGCCCCTACCCGAGATGTGTTTGGAATCGACGTAACCGGTCCGACCGCCCATGCCTGGGCGGCATATCTGTTCTGCCTGTTATTTGTCGTGGGCGCTGCGTGGTTGGCGAGAAACCTGACCCGCGGGTCCTTTGGGAGAAAGTGGATGGCGATCCGTGACATGGACATCGCCGCGGAGATCATCGGTGTCAATCCTCTCGCGGCGAAACTGTCCGCTTTCGCGGTCTCCTCCTTTCTTGTCGGAGTGTCGGGCGCCCTGTTTTTCAGCGTCTATCTGGGCGCGGTGGAAGTGGGTGAGGTATTTGGTATCCAGAAGTCGTTTCTGGTGCTTTTCATGATCATAATTGGCGGACTGGGGTCCATCTTCGGCAGTTTCGCCGGTGCGGCGTTTCTGGTGCTGGGGCCGGTCTTCCTCAAGAATCTTCTGGTCGGCGGGCTTGGTTGGCCGACTGACGTCGCGGCACACATTGAGTTCATCCTTATCGGTGCCTTGATCGTGGTTTTCCTTGTCGCTGAGCCGCATGGTCTGGCGCAGCTCTGGCGCGTCGCGAAGGAGAAGCTGAGGCTTTGGCCATTCCCCTACTGAGGTCTCCCATCTTCTGGAATCCGTGACTGCGTCGGGGTCGCATCTGCGGCAATCCCTTCCTCCACGCGTGGTGGGTCTTGCGCATTCCCTGTTGGTCTGCGATACCGTTCGGTGAGCAACGTGAGGTGGCCATGTCGGCGCGCATCCACCAGCCCGCGAGGTCGGCGATGACCTCCGGCGCCGCCGGGACCCGGCGCTGGGTCCTTGAGTTCGTCCCCGGGTCCGCCGGGGAGCTGGACCCGCTGATGGGATGGACCGGCTCGGGCGACACCCGGTCGCAGGTCCGGCTGTCCTTCCCGAGCCGGGAGGCGGCCGAGGCCTTCGCCCGCGCGGGGGGCGTCGAGGTGTCGGTGAGCGGCCCGAAGCCGCGCGGTCCCGGCGTCCGGCCGCTCGGCTACGGCGGGAACTTCGCCGCCGACCGCCGCGTCGCGTGGACCCACTGAGGCCCGCCTCCCGGCGCACCTGCCTGTGGCCCCTTAGCTCAACTGGATAGAGCGGCTGACTTCTAATCAGCAGGTTGAGGGTTCGAGTCCTTCAGGGGTCACCACTTATCATGATATATCCCGTCTTATCGGTAGCTTGTCTTTGAATTGCGCTCGCTGGTCGGGCGGGCCATGAGTTTGTCAATGGCGGAATCAGTCATGCGTTCGAGGTCCGCAGCTTCGGCGAGGCGGTACGCAAAGACCTTTCCAGGACCATGGGCAGAGCACTGGGGCAGTTTGGCGCGTTTGGCCCAGCGCTGCATGAGATTGCCCAGACCTCACGCCGAGCGTATGCCGCCCTTCCAGACGAAGAAAAGAGGCGGCAATCCTGCAGAAGTGCGCTGGCCACATCGGCCGGGTCGGGATGGAGCGGAAGACAGGAACTGCATTCCAACCCAAGTGCGTCAACGTCCGGGAGTAAAGGGCACAGTGAAATCTGCCCGCTCGATTCGGGCGTTACCAGTCAATCCCAAAGCGCTCTTTCATTGACGCCGTCTTTGCCCATGTCTCGCCGGGAATTCTCACTACCAAATCACCGATTATCCTCTGGATAGCGTCAGTGGTCGCCGTTTCAGCGATCGTTTCGGCTTCCGCCGCAGGCAGCAAAGGGCGCAGGTCCAGGAGGAGAAGTGGATTTGCCAGCTTGGCAAAAAGACGTTGCTCGATCCGCGCCTGCGAGATCCTTTGCCCATCAAAGGCAAGGTAGCGCAGGAACGGCGCCACCAGCCTGTCGGGATCGAGATCTTCGAAGACCTGAAGGCCACGGGCCAGATCAAAAGGATCCCGTCCTTTGTCGCGTTGCAAAAGAGCGCGGAGTTTTGTTGCAAGCATCTCTTTCCGGGTGAAGGTCAGGATCGTGGCCCTACCTTCGAACCATGGATTGTCGACGCCGAAGGGTAACCCAGCGACGCCATCGAATGCCTCGACCTCACGCGTGTTGATCTCGAGCTTCAGATGAATGGGTAAATCACTGCCGTTTTCGGTATCGATACGGAACAGAAGCTTTGGAGCGACCGGATTCTGATCAAACTTCGCCGGGCCCAGCCAGGCTTACAATGCTACGCGGAGTCGGTCCAGGATAGGCCCGATCGGTCCGTCCGACTTTCGAGCAATGTCGATATCCTCTGAATGACGAAGCGGTTTGGGAAAGTGCAATTTGTTGAGTGCGGTCCCGCCTCGAAGAGGTGACCCGTCTGTCGTGCGCATTATGGTGCCAATCGGCTAGCTGGCGGCGACAGTCCATTTGATGAAGAGAGGGAATTAGCATGCCCGAGGGCTGCTGCTACCTGACCCGGGAGGGCAGGTGCCAGATCCACGCGCTGAAAGAGAGCGGGTTCTCGGATCTGGCTATAGCCTGATGGCCAGGCCGGTCTTGACAGAGACCACCAAGGGACACTTCCGAGCCTCGCCCGACGGTGCGCAAGATGCCAAGGGGCCGGTTCGGCGAAGAATGCTTGGCTGGCGATATGCTGGCTGAACGACGGCTCCGGTTGGAGTATCGCAACCATGTCCGGAGCTACGATTTCGTGCATTGCTGGACAGATGACGGGAAGGCGCTCCGGACGCTGAGCATCCTCTATGGGTTCAGCCGGGAATGCTTGGCAATCAAAGTCGAGCGGAGGTTCAACGGCAATGGCGTGATCCGTGCCTTGAGCGACATGCTCATCCTGTGCGTGGCTTACCGGCCTTCATCCGGTTGGACAATGGCCTGGAGTTCGTGGCGCAGGTGGTTCGGGACCGGATCGTTGCCGTCGGTGCCAGGACAGCCTAAATCGAGCCAGGGCCACCTCGGGAGAACGGCTACTGCGGGAGTTTCAGTGTCCGGTTTCGCGATGAGCCGCCCGACGGCGAGATCTTGAACAGCCTCGAAGAGGTCCAAATCCTGATTGAACAATGGAGGAGACACTACAAAAGGGAACGGAACCAAAATGCTTTGGGCTAGCGCCCACCCGCTTCGGAAACCATTGTACGGATAGACCCCGGCCGGATCATGCACCAACACTCAAGCCGGACCATTTCAGAGGTGATGTTCAATATCTCGAATCCCGATCGGATGAGCTGCGGGCGCCCCCTGCAACGGGAGGCTCTCTGACATGCTCTGAGTCCCATGATAGGACCGATCGGAAATTCGCGCACCGAAATGGAAGGTTGTTTCAATGACCTTGAGATATTGCCTGGAAGTTCTGCCTGATCAGGGTTCGATTCAGGTTGTTGACGCGACAAAATTAAACCATATCTGGATCTGGAGTTTCCGCGCCACGGCTGCAGGACTGGAAACGATGGTGGAACGGCATTCCAGCCGAATCCCGGAGAGGGTTCGAATTCCCAGATATCCTGGCGCTGGCCAATGCAGCCTTGGGATCTGGGGATCTTGCAGACTCTGGCAGCTCTGGAGCGTTGCTGCAGGTTAGGGCAAGACCATCGGGATTGGAGGATCGATGCTGGACTCGCGACACACCGGGGAAACCCTGCTTGAGGTCAACAACATTGAAGTGATCTACAACCACGTGATTCTCGTGCTGCGAGGGGTTAGCCTGACAGTGCCGAAAGGTGGGATCACAGCGCTTCTGGGAGGCAATGGTGCCGGCAAGACCACTACGCTGAAGGCTATATCCAATCTACTGCGGTCGGAACGAGGTGAGGTCACCAAAGGAACCATCACCTACCGGGGCAGGCAGGTGGCCCACAGCGATCCTACTGAACTGGTGAAGAGCGGCGTGATTCAGGTGATGGAGGGCCGTCACTGTTTCGAACATCTGACGGTCGAGGAAAACCTGCTGACTGGCGCGTATGCAAGGCGGGACGGCCGTAATGCGGTCGCTCAGGACCTTGAGATGGTCTACGGTTATTTCCCACGGCTCTTCGAACGCCGAAAGAGCCAGGCAGGCTATACGTCAGGTGGCGAACAGCAGATGGCGGCGATCGGGCGCGCACTTATGTCGAGGCCTGAAACGGTTCTGCTGGACGAGCCGTCGATGGGGCTTGCCCCTCGCATTGTCGAAGAGATTTTCGGAATCGTGAGGAATCTCAATGAAAGGGAAGGAGTCAGCTTCCTTCTGGCCGAACAGAACACGAATGTCGCATTACGCTTCGCGCATTACGGCTATATCCTTGAATCGGGTAGGGTCGTGATGGACGGACCCGCTGAAGAGCTCCGCGAGAATCCTGACGTAAAGGAGTTCTACCTTGGACTTTCGGAAGAGGGGCGGAAGAGCTACCGTGACGT
This sequence comes from Paracoccaceae bacterium, assembly GCA_965203605.1. Classification (GTDB taxonomy): domain Bacteria; phylum Pseudomonadota; class Alphaproteobacteria; order Rhodobacterales; family Rhodobacteraceae; genus JAPOUP01. The sequence goes on from OZ241902.1 coordinate 4,189,493, forward strand.
CCGCAGTTACCGTCGGCGCAAGCGCTGGCTCAGCTAAGCGTGCCTGAATTTTCAGGACTGTTGGCCACGCCACCCGCTGCATCATTGCCGTATGGCTTCTGTCCTAAGCTCATCGATCCTGGCCAGGGCGTCGTTGCGGGTGCTCCGGATGTTGGGTTGGAACCCTTGGGATTCGGCGCGAAGTCGGATGTCCGTTTCGGTCCTCGAACCCGTCTCGTAACGCACTGTTCCCAGCGAGCCCCCGAGGTTCAGCTCCTTTCCCCGCCGCGCCCATTGAACCCACGCCGCCGGCTCGATCCGGCAGTTGTTATAGTTGATCAGGAAGTACCAACGTCGCCCTGTCTCCTCGATCCGCCGCTCAAGGTAGTCGATGAGGTCGTCGACATCACGGCTGTGCTGCAGCCGGAGGTCGGTCAGATCAATGTCCATGATCTCGACGTCCTCGATGAACCTTACGCGCGGCTCAAAGTCGGCAAGAGTGTAGTTGGGCTTATGAACAATCTTCCTGCGGCGTTTGGACGGCAGCGATTTGAGCCGTTCAATCGCGCTCTCCCGGTCGGAAAAGAGATTGGCGTCGAAATTCTCGGTTCCAGCATCACGCTCTATCTGGCGGCGTGTCTCTTCCGAAGCGTCGCAGCGTACCGTGCCCATCGAATGGGCGATGTTCAGCAATTTGCCGCGGCGCGAAAAGGCCATCCACGCCGCCGGGTCAATGCGGCTGCCGGAATAGTTGATCAGAAAGAACCACCACTCTTCTCCCGTCTTTCCGAGGCGCTCTTCAATCTGGTCGTAGAGTGCGTTGACTCCTGCCGAATCGGAAAGATGAAGATCGGACAGATCCACTTCCATGACCTGAAGATCCTCATGGAACCGGATCCTTCCACTGTATTCCGCATTTTCCACGGCTCGCTGGCGTTCAAGATCAGAATTCCCCATGTAACCGCCACTCCTTCCATTGTGGGTGGATTGTTTCCGCAATCCGGTTCAAATGGATCGGTAAACAGTATACAATTGTCTACAATGTCGCTGCGTCAACTAGGCGCTATGACCTGCGCCTGCTGATGGGAGCCAAGAGATGACGGCATATTTCGACGATCTGGAAACACGCAGCGCGGACCAACGCGCAGCCGACCTCGCCCGCGACCTTCCCAGGAGAATCGCGGCGGCAAGAAACGGCGCCCCAGCACTGGCGAACAGCCTCGCCGAAATCGACCCGGCTGCAGTCACGGATCGAGATGCGCTCTCGAAACTTCCTCTGATTCGAAAATCAGAGATCCTGAGAGCGCAGGCCGCAAACCCGCCATTCGGTGGCTTCGCAACCTTAGCCCCGAACGGATTCGACCATCTTTTCCAGTCCCCGGGTCCGATTTACGAGCCCGGCAAACTGGAAGCGGACTGGTTTCGGATGGGCCGGTTCCTGACCGCGGTAGGGATTGGTAAGGGAGATATAGTCCAGAACTGCTTTTCCTATCACATGACACCTGCCGGGATGATGTTCGAGAGCGGGGCCCGCGCCGTGGGAGCATCGGTCTTTCCGGCAGGAACTGGTCAGACCGAGCTGCAGGTTCAGGCGGCAGCGGCTCTTGGCGTCACTGCCTATGCGGGCACTCCCGACTATCTGAAGACGATACTGGACAGGGCACGCGACCTGCATGTCCGGCTGCGGATAGCCAAGGCTGTCGTTGGAGGCGGCGCTCTCTTTCCCTCGCTCCGGAGCGAGTATTCCGACCATGGAATCACCTGCCTGCAGTGCTACGGGACCGCCGATCTTGGAAACGTTGCATACGAGAGCCCGGCGATGGAGGGCTTGATTGTCGACGAAGGAGTGATTGTTGAGATCGTGACTCCCGGTACCGGGAGCCCGGTTCCGGACGGCGAGGTTGGCGAGATCGTCGTCACTACCCTCAACCCAGACTACCCTTTGATTCGGTTTGCGACAGGCGACCTGTCGGCGGTGCTTCCTGGCGAATCACCCTGCGGGCGCACCAACATGAGAATTCGGGGCTGGCTCGGGCGGGCTGACCAAACGGCAAAGATAAAGGGAATGTTCGTCCGGCCGGAACAGGTCGCTGCCTTTGTAGCGCGCCATGATGAAGTTTCCCGAGCGCGAGTGGTTGTCAGCCGCGCTGGCAATCGGGATGTCATGGTCGTACGGGTGGAGTCCGACGGTGGCGACCCGGCCCGCTACGAGGCTTCAGTCGTCGAGACGCTTAGGCTAAGGGGGCAGGTGGAAACTGTCCCAAAGGGAACGCTGCCCAATGACGGGAAGGTGATCGAGGATCAAAGGGACTACAATTGACCGGCAAAGCTGCGGAGCCCCCGCAACGCGGTCACACCCGCAGAACCGGAAAAGGATCAGCTTCTGCATTCAGTGCGCGTGGAATGGGAGAGTGTTTCGCAGTCGAACCCCCTGCAAAGGCAGAGTCGGACTTGCCTGCGTTGGAACATCCAGATATCCAATCCCGGTTGGGGCCAGATCCCTGATCCAGCCTCGACAATCATGTCGGAAAGCTCCCAAATGGCTGGAAGAACTCCCTTACACCGATCATCGCGGGCTTCAACAGTTCCGATGGCTTCGGCAATGTTGGAGCCTGTGGAAACGTCTTGCCGGACCAACAAGGCGGGACTCTCCCTTGGTTGGAACGTCAACCCAGGGAATAGGAGAGGAAGCGCTCGAAATTCACGAGTTCGAGACATCGGGAAGCGAATGTGCGATTTCCATAGCCTGCCGGGTCAACTCGGCAACCGAGTCAAAGTCCTTTTCGGCGATCATTCCCTTTGTGACCATCCATGATCCCCCGCAGGCAATGACGTTGTCCAAAGAGAGGTAATCCGCTAGGTTCGCCGGTCCAATTCCACCTGTCGGAACGAACCGAATATCCTGATATGGACCGGAAAGCGCCTTAAGCATCGTCCGTCCTCCGCTGGCCTCGGCTGGAAAGAACTTCAGCAACCGAGGCCCGAAACCCATCGCCATCTCAATCTGTGTAGGGTTGTTCACTCCGGGTATGATTGGAATTCGGTGTTTCAGCGCAGCATTCACCACTTTTGGATTGAAGCCCGGTGTGACGATAAACGAGGCACCAGCGTCCACAGCCTGGCTAACCTGCTGTGATGTCAGGATTGTTCCCGCACCGACCAGCATGGCAGGCCGCTCCCGTCTGATGCGCCCGATTGACTCAATGGCCGCGTCCGTCCGGAAGGTGATCTCGGCGAGCGGCAGGCCACCGCTCGTGAGAGCGTCACATAGAGGAAGCGCATCTTCGGCGTCTTCAAGGACAACGACAGGGACAATTCGCAGCGCCGTCACCCGTTCTTCAAGGTCATCCACCGCCAACTCCCCAATGGTGAGTACCCGTCTCGGACGATGGAGCCGGACCTATACGGAAATCCGGCCTTCAGCAACATTCCAATGCGGCGAATCCGACGCGACGATCTGGAAACCTTGGTGAAGCACTTGCCCAATGGGCATCGACTCTCGGGAATCCAGAGCGAATGAATGGCGCTTGGGTGGACTCAGGGCGAAGCCATCGGGATCCGGAGGACTGGTACTTCAAGCGCCTTACGCCAAACACAATGTTCCGCCTATGCATGCCGAGGTGGCTGGGATTTCCTGCGGGGCTGATCCCGTCAAAGCGGAGAGAGGTATATCCTTCGCTTCGGAGGGTTGGAGCGTGCGTGAGGGAACAGACACCCGTTGTCGTGCCATTGGTTTGGGAGAATTCCCCGAAGGCGAGACACGTCACCGAGAGGCTGAGCCACAAAACGCATTCCCGGAACGAGGGGTATTGTTGGTCGGAGTGGCGAGATTCGAACTCACGGCCCCTGCCTCCCGAAGACAGTGCTCTACCAGGCTGAGCTACACTCCGATCACGAGTGGTAGCTTAAAGGCTCTTCCTACGCGTTGCAAGGAGTGTGAAGACATGGCTGGAACTGCTGTCTGTGCCACATTCACTGTGAATCCACCTGCCTGAACAGATCTCCTGATTCGTCGGCGACGGTTCTGGACTCGGGGTGAATGCAGAGGATCCCAATGGCATTTTTGCGGACGACATTGTCTGAACCGCCAAGCATGTTCCCTGAAGCCCAGGGTCAACCGGATTGTTTGGGTCGAAGCGGTGGCGAACCTGGATGCCACAGCCAGTATGCCTTCAATCCCTCAGTTCGATTGAGTTGCCGTGCAGGGCCGCCAATTTGATGCGGTTGGGTTTGAGATGCCTCGACAGCAAGGCTGCCTCGTTGCTCGGTCATCCATTTCTCCGGTGAGGGGTGCCGACTCTGTCGGCTGCCGGTCCGTTAACGAAACCAAACCGGATTCCAGGTTGAACCACCTTGTATGCAGGGTAGACAGGCCAGGACTGGATGACCCTGTTGATCAGCGGCTGGCATCAAGCGCGTCCAGAATCGCGTCGCCCATTTCGGATGTCGAAACCGGCTCGGAACCCGCCTCACCTATTAGGTCAGCGGTGCGAAGGCCTTCGGCAAGCACCTGCGCAATGGCAGCCTCCAGCCGGTCGGCTTCCTGCCCCGCGTCAATACTGTAGCGCAGCGTCATCGCAAAACTGAGAATACAGGCAATTGGATTGGCCTTGCCCTGACCCGCGATGTCGGGTGCGGAGCCGTGCACAGGCTCATACATCGCTCTGGGCCGACCGTTTCCCATGGGTGCCCCAAGACTGGCTGATGGCAGCATCCCAAGCGAACCGGTGAGCATCGCGGCGAGGTCCGACAGAAGGTCGCCGAACAGGTTGTCGGTGACGATGACGTCGAACTGCTTCGGCCATCGGGTCAGTTGCATGGCACCGGCGTCGGCGTACATGTGGGACAGTTCGACATCAGGATATTCGGAAGTATGAACCTCAGTCACGACGTCACGCCAGAGAATGCCCGACTCCATTACGTTGGCTTTCTCCATGGAACAGACCCTGTTGCAGCGCCGGCGGGCGAGGTCGAAGGCGGACCGAGCCACGCGGGCGATCTCGCTTTCGGTATAGCGCTGTGTGTTGATTCCAACCCGCTCATTGCCTTCCTTGTGGATGCCACGTGGTTCCCCGAAATACACGCCGCCAGTCAATTCGCGGACAATCATGATGTCGAGCCCGGAGACCACGTCCCTCTTCAGCGAAGAGAAATCCGCCAACGCATCAAAGCACTGTGCGGGACGCAGGTTCGAGAACAGGTCCATTTCCTTTCGCAGGCGCAGAAGCCCCCGCTCAGGTTTGAGGCTGAAATCAAGCTCGTCGTATTGCGGTCCTCCCACCGCGCCAAGCAGAACAGCGTCCGATTCCTGGGCCTTCGCCAAGGTCTTGTCGTGCAGTGGAGTGCCATGGGTGTCGTAGGCGGCACCGCCGACAAGATCCTCGCTTACCTCAAATTCCAGCTCTGTCCGTTCATTGAACCAATCCACAACACGGCGAACCTGGGCCATGACCTCTGGACCGATACCGTCACCGGGAAGAAGAAGGAGTGAATGCGTGTCCATTGCGTCTGGATCCCCTGTATTTCGTTACGAGCCGGTCTCGCCTATCCTCTTGCCCGCACCTGGTCAAGGAAACGGCTTCCGGCGCTAGCCTGACGGTGTCGACCGGACGCCGACCATCCGGGCGACGCCGTCAGGTTTGGGGGCCATCGTGAGTTGGGTGCAATGTCTTCCGAGGGCCCGGCAGTTGCATGATCCCACCGGGTCTGGGACCTTACAGCATCCCACATTTATATATGGATTCCTATTCCCGCCTGCGATCGCCCATCGCGTCGGTCGGCAGCCTCCTGTTGAGGGTGTCGCGGACCTGGATGGTCCGGTTCAGCCGCGGGAGCCCCTGCCAGACCTCTTTCACCCGGGCAGTGGCTGCCGCTTGGTGGGATGCGCCCCGACGAGGCGCCCGAGGTCGATGACGAACGTCCTGATAATGCGGCAGCAGCGCCTTCAGCGCCTCGAGGTTGTTGCCTTGGACAAGCAAGCATGTTGCCCGTCTCCCGGTCACCGCAGCCAAGTTCCGGTACTTCCTCAATCAGGCGGTACGGCACCCTGTCCGCTGCTCCCAGATCCCGGTCACGGGTAAGCCAGCGGAGCGTCGACATTCAGGCCACGGGAAGACCGACGGGATTGTCCCAGCGTCGATCATGGGCAGGCGCGGTCCTGTCAGCTAGGCGTGTCGCGAAGATCGCTGTTCCGGCTCACCTTGCCGGTCAAGTTATTTTCACGGTTTCAGGTGTCTTTCTTCGCTGCACGGCAGAACATTCAAGGGTCCGTCCGACCAGATCCGGATCGCGACTCCAGCCATACACGTCGCGCAACGCGGCCAGAACCTCTTGCTGATCTGTGGTGTTCCATTCAGGACCGGTGCCTCACGCCCGTCTGGTTGGGTGGCCCGCCTCTTTGTCCAAGTTCCGGCCCAAGGGTCCGCACGAAAATCTTTACAAGCTGTTGTTCGAAGCCACCATTTCCGTAATCGAAAGCGTATCTGGGAATCGCCTCGAGATCACCGCCGTCAAGCTCCAGCTGATTTGTCTTCGGGTCCAGCTTCTCCTGCAGCCTCAGGAGCAGGGACTGAAAGCCACCGTCGCCGACCACTGGCCGCTTCAGTTCCTTGACCTCTCCATCTGTCAGCTTGACGGACTTTGGCATCTGTCTCCTCCCCACTTTTCCGCGTGCGACGTCACAGGAAGCCAACCGCCCTGCATCTGGGTTTCCGATCCCTCGAAGATGATAGATATCCGCCAGCCTGAACGCAATCTCCGCTTTCGACAGAGAGCGGACGCCCGCTGTCTGACTGGCCAGATCAGTTGGCGCGGCGGAGGGCCTCGATGATCCCCACCGCCATTTCCCGCATGAAGTAATGTGTCGTTCGGGAGAGGTCCTGGAGGTCGCCCGTAACCACCCACCCGGCATGGAATCCGACGCGGCGCATGGCGAAACACGCGTGCCCGGGCGTCGTGTAGGTGATGAGGTGATCGACGGGAGGGGGTTCCCTCATCTTCCGCTCGACAGTCTTCCGTGTCCAGATATGCCAGGTACAGGGAACGTCGTGAGGACTGCCGTCAAGAACGAACGCGAAACGACCGACCTTCCGGTCTCCAGAGAGGCGGAAGCTCGGGTCAAGGCGGCGGTTCACGCTCAGTCTGCGGAATGTGCGCGGCACGATGAACGCGATTTCGTCCGCATGGTTGAAGAAACGGACGGCTGTGCATGCGTTCCTTCCGAACGGCGGATTGCCGATCACCACGGTTGCGGAGTGATTCCCGGCGAATATGCCATGGTCCGCGGGAAAGTCACCGCACTCAATGCCGCTGGCCTGCGGCACCCCATCCATCTCCCGCACCTTCCTCCCCGCATCCCTCAGCGGATGGAGGAAGGCCCCGCTCCCCGCGGACGGCTCCACGAACAGAACATCGGGGCTGCCCCAACAGTCGGAAATCTCCCTGGCGTATACTCCGGCGACGTCGGCGCAGGTAAAGTACTGGTCCAGATCCCCCATTTCATTGAATGGCTGGCCTTAGCGCGGTCAGTGACGCCTTCGGGACTTGAAGACCTCCTCCAGCGTTTCGGCGACGACCAGCGCGGCGAGCCAGCGGTCGAGGGTCACCGCTTCGGCGGTCCGCACCTCCACGGCCCGGGCGGCGTGAACGTCCCCGAACCTGATCCACGCCTGCCGCAGGAATGTCTTCGCCTTCCCTTCCGCAAGGCCCTCTAGACGGCCCCTGCCAAGCCCGCGCACCTCGCCCTGTTCCAGAGGTGTCTCCGCTATCGTTTCCATGATCGCTTCCAGTCGGTTGTGTCCCTGGTTCCGCAGCGTCTCCCTAAGCTCGTCAAGGTCGGCGCTGTAGACCCGCACGACGTATTTGATGACCTGCCGTGCGATTCCCGCCCGCAGCGGACATGCTCGGCGGACGAGAAACAATCATGTGATCACTGTGTGCGGGCGAGTTCGTGGACGACCCGCCAACTATGCGTGGCCGAAGTCCGACAGTTCCACACGCCCTCCGTCAGGAAGTTCGGCGATGAGGCGCAGGTCACCACCCATCGCCTCGACAGCCTTCCGGAGGGTGGACACCAATGTGTCGTTGCGTCTCTCAAGGCGCGAGACGCCCTCCTGTCCGATGCCAAGCTCGGCCGCAAGCTCGACCTGTGTTATGTCCAGTCTCCTGCGGATTTCGCGCAGGGTGCCCAGTTCGGCCCGCAGTTCGTCTGCCCGGTCCCTGATCATCTGCCGCATCTCCGGGGTCTGTCGTGCCTTCATCTCCTCGAGGCTTACAGCTGTCATCTCGTCTATCTCCAACTCTCTTCGTTTTCTATGCCGCACCCCCCGGAAGCCCCCGGGGGTGTTCGGACGGTTCATGCGCTGCCGGTCGTTCCATTCAGGAATCGGTCGAACCTGTCGTCGGCGGTCCTGATCAGCCTTCCGTAGAATCTCCTCGTGTTCATCCCGGACCTGTCACCGGCCGCCAGCAGCAGCGCCCTGCGTTTCGGCGTGAAGGCGAAAGCCATGCGCCAGCAATGCCACGGCAGCGGAGCTCCTTCATGTTCCTGATGTACGGACCCATGAAGTGTATCGACATGCGGGCGTCCGAGGGACGGCCCCACTTCCGCGAGTACTTCAGCAATTGCCATTATCTCCACCTTGATCGGAACGGTGAAGCTCTCGAATTCAACTACAAAATCTTCATGAAAATCGATGGCCCCATTCCAGACCATGCACTCTCCTCTGCTCGTGGTTCCGACCGCGGCGGCATATCCATGCTCACTCCGTCAGTATGCATCGAAAAGCCTAGGTATGTAAAGACATATCTTGGAATCCAGAAACCTTGGCGCCATTGGATCGTCCCCAGCCGGATGCGGAGCGCCCCTTAGGGATAGGTTCGGACACGTCATAACACTCGCGCAGAATGATCCAGCCTTCATCGTCCAAGCACATAAGCCACTCTATGCGCCTCGGGCTACGGCATTCATACAAGAACATTTTATATCTTAAAATAATTCATACTATAGGGAGCCTCTTGCACAATTATTGCGGTTCGGGCGGCCGCGGCCAGCCTTTCGGTTCCGCAGCTGCCCGCCGGTCAGCGCCGGCACGCGGAGGAAAAGGTGGCAGGCCACCCTGGCGTGCCCCCGGACACGGACATGCCGGGCGCCACAGGAGTCCCTGGGGCGGAGTTCACCCGCCCGCCGCTGGATCGCTGCCGGTGGCGGACGCGGTCATGGCGGATGTGGCCCGCCTCTCCCGCCCGACGACCGCCGTGGAGTCCCGCGATATGTGGCCGACGACCGGGCCGGAACAGTCGGAGCGGCCCGGTGCCCCGTGCATCCGCTCCGGCAGACGGGTCTCCGCGAACCAGGGGAGGGCCCGGGAGAACGCCGGTTCACCGGGAACCTCCGACACGCGGGACCAGCCGACCGGCCTGCGCGGCGTCGGGTGGTGAGGCAGCCGGTCGACCGGCGCCACCGTGGTCGGCATGTCCCGGACCGCCCTCCCGACGAAGGCCCGCGCCGGCGCCCTGCGGTCGGCGGGCGGGTTGCCGACGCCCCGGCGGCCGTGGTGCACGTGCCTCCCGCCCTCCACCATGTCCAGGACGGCGACGGATTTGGTGTGCCTCACGCCCAGGGGACCGACCTCCCCGGCGAGGGCCGGCGGAAGTTCCCCCTGGAAGCGCCGCCAGGCATCCGGTATGGATGATCGCAGGGACATGGAGCCGTCTCCCCGTATGTGGTGGTTTTGACACCCGCCCCATACCAGAGGGGCGGCTCCATATCCAGGCCCCCGGTCAGAAAAAGCGTCCGTTTCCGAAAAAACCGCCTGATCGGGGAGTTCTGCAAGAGGCTCTAGGTTATGCCATTATTTATGCCGTGCTATATATTATGCCACGGCACATTCAATGGAACTGGCGATGATCGTGGGTATGATGTCTCCGAAGGGCGGTTGCGGAAAAAGCACGGCGGCCATGGTGCTGGGCCTCGACATTCTCGACGAACCCCGGTCTTGGCGTCGCCGTAGTCGACGCCGACCCCCGGCAGAGTCTGGGGCGCGTGTGGCGGGCGAAGCGCGAGGGGAGCAACCTCGGCCCGCCGCCCTTCACGCTGCTCACGGAGACCGACGAGAATGCGATCGTCGACCGCCTCGAATCAATCGAGGAAACGAGTGACGTGGTCATCGTCGATCTTGAGGGCGTCGCCGGGCTGATGTCCTCCTAGGTGGCATCGAGTTCGGACCTCTGCATCGTCCCGATGCGCCCGAGCGCCCTGGACGGCGATGCGGCCGGTTCGGCCCTGAAGCGCACGATTCCGTCGACGGTCCTGATCACACAGACGGATGCGGCGGTCACAACGGTATCGCACAGGGAGGTCATCGCGGAACTGGACAGGTCGGACGTCCGGCGATGTAAGGTGGAACTTATCAGGCGCGCGCCATATGAGAGGGTCATGGCGGAGGGCCGGACGCTGTTCGAGCTGGAACCCTCCCGTTCCGTCCTCCGGGCGCAGGACAACGCAAGGGCGCTCGCCCGGGAGATAGCCGGGATGATGGAGACTGACGGATGACGGGATTTCTGGATCTGGACGGGGACGGCGACGGGACCCGCATCGGCGACGGGCTCAGGGGCCGGCCCGGAAAGGCGAAGGTCGACCGCACGAAGTTCGACGAGGTGGCCGCCGTCAGCGAGCGGCATGGATTCGGGCGCGGGACGCGGGACGGGCCGCAGACGGACGCCACGCCCCGAAGGATGGGCCGTCCGCCCCTGAACCAGGACATGGGATACTGGCGGATATACGTCTCTCCGGAACTTCGGAGCAGGCTGACCGAGACCAGCCGCCGGGAGCGCCGCCGGCTGAACGACCTTCTGGAGGACGCCCTCGCCGCCTACGAAGCCGGCAGGGGGCCATGACCCTCCCGACAGCGCCACATGACGCCCTGTTCCGGGCCATGGTCTCGAACTCCGGGCGGGCCGCCGCGCTGCTGCGCGACTGCCTGCCCGAGGCGGTGGTGAGGCTGCTGGACCCCGACTTCCCGCCCGAGCCGGTCGAGGGCAGCTTCGTCGACGGGGCGGGCGCGAGGACCCAGTGCGACGCGCTGTTCCGCGTCCGGCTGCGCGACGGCCGCCCGGCGCGCATATACGCCCTGCTCGAGCACAAGTCCCATGTGGATCCGGCCACGCCGCTCCAGCTCGCCCGCTACATGCTCAACATCTGGACACGCGAGTTCGAGGAGCGCGGCTACGCCCCCGACCGGCGTCTCCCGCCGATCTTCCCGGTGGTGTTCTACCACGGGACGGGGCGCTGGACCGCGCCCCTGTCGCTGGCGGAGATGGTCGAGGCCCCGCCCGGGACCGGCGATCCGGTCGGCGGGTTCGCCTACACGCTGCGGGATCTGGGCCGGATTCCTCCCGAGAACCTCCCGCAGGCCCCCGACGTCCTGGCGGGCCTGCTGGCGCTACGGGAGGTGTTCCGGGACGGCGTGCCGGAGGAGGTGCTTGACATCATCACCGGCGGGACGGTTGACGGCAGCGCGTTCGAGCGCCATCTACTGCTCTATGTGACGGAACGGATGGACCTGACGCCGGAGGCGCTGGAGGCGTCCCTCCGGCGCACGAAACCACAACGATGGGAGACTCTGATGGGAACGATCGCGCAGACCTGAATGCAGGAGGGCAGGGCGGAAGGCTCCGCCGCGCTGCTGCTTCGCCAGCTTGAGCGCCGGTTCGGCCGGCTGCCCGCGACGGTGCGCGACCGCGTGCGCGGCGCCACGGCGGACGACCTCGATGCCTGGGCCATGGCGGTTCTCGACGCCGGGAGCCTGGACGCGGTCTTCGCCCCCGGGGCCGACGCCTGACCGGACTACCGGGCCACAGCCCACGGACGGGATGGAACTTACGCCGCCGCCGCTCCGCCGCACGAAGCCACAACAACGATGGGTCCAACCCGACAAAGCTGCCAAAGGGCCGGAACGTCGTAAGCGGTCAAAGTACGGCGTCCGGGCCCACCCATCCCTTTTCCGTTTCACAGTATAGGCCATCGCCCGTCAGTGACTGGCCATCGGAGCGAATCACTTCGGGGGCCGCCACGGTGGCGGATGCGGGATCGGGGACGGCCGGGCCATCCGGCCTCCCCGGCCAAGAGCTCCGGTCACCGGGCGGGTTGTCCTGAAGCATCCAAGTCTGGAATCAAGCCCGGATCCGGTTCTCCGCAGCCCTGTCCACAGCGTTCCCCACAGGCGGTGCTGTCCGGGCACGCCGAAGGGCCCGCTGGGAGGGATCCAACGAGGGCTGCCCCGGACACAGGAACGGACCGGAGGGACGGCGGAAGGCAACCGGCATGTTTTTCACAGCCACCTCCTCCCTTGATTCCTGGAACATACGAGGTTCAGCCCTGCGATCCGGAAGTGCTGGGCTCCGACCTGTGCGCATGAATGGAACGGTGAGGGGTCATCGAGACATCGATAAATGGTTGCGGGATGGACCTTGAACGCTCTGGCGACCTGTTTGACAGACTTTCAGTTTTCGACAGGCTGGCGGGCCGTTTCGCGTTGCTCACCGCCCAATTCAGGGGGACGTCCGAACGCGACACCGCGTTACCGGTCCACCCGCCGCCCGTTCCCGGTCCGACCCCGGATAAGTTCACGTTCGAATTCCGCGATCCCGGAGAACACGGTCAGGACCATGCGTCCTGAAGGTGAGGTCATATCAGCCCATGGTTCGGCAGGCGATTGAAGTTCCGCGTCTTTTTCTCCGACATTCGGGCCGTGCTCCCCAAGGGAACGGGTCACCGCCGTGCCGGGGAATGCTGGCTGCGCCCGCCGGCACGGAGCGCGCCGGCAACCTAGTATCCCGCCAGTGTTGAATTGATGCCTGTCCGCTTGCCATGTTCCCCTTGATACCTTATACCTGCCACACCAACAACCAACAGACCCTCAGGATCGGGCGGATGTCCGCCGGCGGTTCCGGGGGCATCATGAGGCGGCAGGCCATGGGAACGGGTGGCAGGAAGATATATCACGTACGGCTGGACGACGGGGAGCGGTCGCTCCTGCAGGGGATCGTCGACGGTGGAAAGGGGTCGGTGACGCGACGCCGGCGGGCGCACATCCTGCTTCTGGCGGACGCCAACCGCGACGGCGGCGGACGCGGGGACGCCGACATCGCGGACATCCTCGGGGCCGGGACGGCGACGGTGGAGCGGGCCCGCAGGAAGTTCGTGCCGGGGGCCTTGAGGCGGCGCTGGAGAGGAAGGAGCAGGCCAACAGGAAGAAGCCCCGGTTGGACGGCGGGGGCCAGGCGAAACTGGCGATGCTGGCCTGCTCCGATCCGCCGGAGGGGCACGCGCGCTGGACGATGCAGCTGCTCGCCGACAGGCTCGTCGAGCTGGAGGTCGTCGGCAGCATCTCCGACGAGACGGTCCGGCAGGGGCTGAAAAAAACGACATCAAGCCGTGGCGGAGCGAATGCTGGTGCATCCCGCCGAAGGAAAGCGCCGATTTCGTCTGCGCCATGGAGGACGTCCCGAGACCTACAGCCGGGAGTACGACGACGACACCGTGCTCGTCTGCATGGACGAGACCCCGGAGCAGCAGACGAAGGAGACGCGGATGCCGCTTCCGACGCGGCCCGGCCAGCCCGCCGCGTACGATTTCGAGTACGAACGCAACGGAACGGCGAACCTGTTCATGGTGTACGCGCCGCTGGAGGCATGGCGCCACGTGAAGGTCACCGACCGGCGCACGAAGCGGGACTTCGCAGGGTTGCTCGCCGACATGGCCGACGTCCATTTCCCCGACCGGAGAATCGTCCTGGTGATGGACAACCTCAACACCCACAGGCTGTCGACCCTGTACGAGACGTTCGAGCCGGCGGAGGCGTCGCGGCTCGCCGACCGCTTCGAGGTCCACCACACGCCGAAGCACGGCAGCTGGCTGAACATGGCGGAGATCGAGATAAACGTCCTGTCCCGGCAGTGCCTCGACAGGCGCATTCCCGACCGCGAGGCGATGGTGCGGGAGGTCGACGCATGGCAGGCGCACCGGAACTCGTCGTCGAAACCGGTGGACTGGCGTTTCAGGACCGGGGACGCCCGGATAAAGCTCAGATCCCTCTACCCATCAACACAATGATGGTGGGATACTAGGCAGGCGTCCGCGAATCGAAATGGCGGAGACCGACCTGCATGCCCCGCCAAATAGGCCAGCCGGATCAGGAAGACAGGTGTGGGCTGTTGTGAGGTCTGGGACTACACCCATGAACGGTGCGTTCCTGTCTCTGCTTCGAATGCATCGATCTTGGCGGAATGCTCCATGGTCAGTCCGATGTCATCGAGTCCTTCCATCAGGCATCGTTTCCTGAACGGATCCACGTCGAACATGATCACCTCGCCATCCGACGTGGTTATCGTCTGCGCTTCGAGGTCGACCGTGACTCTTGCGTTCTCTCCCTTCCGGGCATCTTTCATGAGAATGTCGACCTGTTCCTCCGGTAACGGGATCGGCAGGATGCCGTTCTTGAAGCAGTTGTTGAAGAAAATATCGGCGAAGCTAGGTGCGATGACGCACCGTATGCCAAAATCCTTGATTGCCCAAGGCGCATGCTCCCGGCTTGAACCGCATCCGAAATTCGCTCCCCCCACCAGAATCGCTGCACGACGGTAGGCTGGCTGGTTCAGTACGAAATCGGCGACCTCGTTTCCGTCCCGATCATAGCGCATCTCATCGAATAGGTTCACTCCGAGACCCGAACGCTTGATCGTCTTGAGGAACTGCTTCGGGATGATCATGTCCGTGTCGACATTGACCATCGGAAGGGGGGCGGCAACACCCGTAAGGGTTGTGAATCTGTCCATCTTGATTGCTCCAGGCTGAACTCTCGGTCCGGGTTTCAGATGACGCCCGACCTACATCAGTTCCCGAACGTCGGTGAGGTGTCCGGTAATCGCCGCCGCCGCGGCCATCGCAGGAGAGACCAAATGCGTTCGTCCCCTGTAGCCTTGACGACCCTCGAAATTGCGGTTTGAGGTCGAAGCGCAACGTTCACCCGGCGCGAGTTGGTCGGGGTTCATCGCAAGGCACATGGAACAGCCGGCCAGCCGCCATTCAAATCCGGCCTTGGCAAATATCTCCGCCAGTCCTTCCTCTTCTGCCTGTGCCCGCACGAGGCCCGAGCCCGGAACGACCATCGCTCTAAGCCCGTCCTTGACTGTCTTGCCTTTCAGGATCTCTGCGGCTGCCCGCAGATCCTCGATCCTGCCGTTGGTGCAGGATCCAATGAAAACCGTATCGATCGCGATCTCTGACAGAGGCGTACCGGGGACCAGGCCCATGTACTCAAGCGAACGCCGAGCTGCCTCGACCTTGCCACCTTCGAACTCGTCGGGACTCGGGACGGTCCCGGTTATGGGAAGAACGTCCTCCGGGCTGGTGCCCCATGTCACGACAGGTGCGATTTCCTCGCCCGGGATCGTCACCGTCCTGTCGAAGTTGGCGCTTTCGTCGGAATGAAGTGTCTGCCAATATGACATTGCAGCTTCCCACGCCGCGCCTTTCGGGGCATGGGGGCGACCATTGACATATTCGAAGGTTTTGTCATCGGGTGCGATAAGACCGGCACGCGCCCCGCCTTCAATTGCCATGTTGCAGACGGTCATCCGCCCTTCCATGGAAAGGCTGCGAATCGCCTCTCCGCAATACTCGATGACATGTCCGGTACCTCCGGCGGTGCCGGTTGCGCCAATCACCGAAAGTGTGATGTCTTTGGCCGTTACCCCCGGGCGAAGGCTGCCGGTGATTTCAACCTTCATGTTCCTGGATTTCTTCTGGATCAGTGTCTGGGTTGCCAGAACATGCTCCACTTCCGAAGTGCCGATTCCGTGTGCCAGCGCACCAAACGCGCCGTGCGTTGCGGTATGGCTATCTCCGCAGACAACCGTCATGCCCGGAAGTGTCCAGCCCTGCTCTGGCCCCACAATGTGGACAATACCCTGGCGTACGTCATCGACCGGATAGTAATGGATGCCGAATTCGCGCGCATTTCTATCCAGTTCCTCTACTTGGATGCGGCTCTCCTCGTTCATTCCGCCGGACAGACGGTCAGCTGTGGTTGGCACATTGTGATCGGGAACGGCGATGGTCCTTTCGGGTGCCCGGACCTTCCTGCCAGCCATCCGCAGTCCCTCAAATGCCTGAGGGCTGGTCACCTCGTGCACGAGGTGGCGGTCGATATACAGCAGACAGGTTCCGCCCTCCGCCTCATGCACCAGATGATCGTCCCAAATCTTGTCGTAAAGTGTTCTGGGTGGCATGCGGATTCTCCCTTGTATCCAAACGCCCTGGATTGGTGGCGAACGCTCGGCGACCAAAGACCGTCCGGGTCCATCCGTATCCTGTAGGCGAACTGCCAAGGACGGCTCTCGTGGCCATGGTGCACGGATAATGGACAGCGTGCGGCAAGGCAACGGGTATTGATTTGTGATCGACCAATTCGTCATCGCCAATCGACTGAGTGCGCATCCCGTGACTTTACGAGGTCCTTGCACCCTTCATCGATGTCCATCAAGCCAGCCCCGAACTGCGGAACCAGCGAATCAGCCACCATTCAAGGGCGCCTGCAGACGAATCTGTCCGCAATGCGGAAAGACCTTGATCAGCCCGCTCCCCGCGGGGCGGTCCGGCTATCAACAGGAAACCGCAACTGGATCCGGCGGTTGAAGACCCTCCAGTACAACGGCATTCCGGGTTTCCGTCGACATCAATCAGTCCTTGCTCGAAAGAGGCCACATGCA
The DNA here is from genome assembly GCA_965203605.1 of Paracoccaceae bacterium. GTDB lineage: Bacteria > Pseudomonadota > Alphaproteobacteria > Rhodobacterales > Rhodobacteraceae > JAPOUP01. Next base: position 4,206,242 of record OZ241902.1, read on the forward strand.
TTCCGTAATTTCGTGCGTCGTCATTGAGATTTCGCAATCCAATGGCTAGATTATGATTGGGTGCCGTAAAGGCTCATCAGGAATGGCATGAAACGAAGGAGGAACATGTCCTGTCTCAAAGTGGGGCTTTGGTCGAGGAAATGACCCTGTCGGATGCATGCCCGGGTTCGGAACCGGCACCGCATCCCAAGCCTGTTCCGGGCAACGCGTTGCTGGAATGCGTTCTGTCCTCATTGGGCGATGACAGGGCCGAGGATGTGGTCTCCATCGGCCTGGCCGGAAAATCGGAAATTGCGGACTACATGGTGATCGCTTCCGGCCGTTCGACACGTCAGGTCACGTCGATCGCCGACAAACTCACCGAACGGCTCAAACGGACTCTCGGGCAGCCCTGCAAGATCGAGGGCAAGCGCACGGGCGACTGGATATTGATCGACGCGGGCGATGTGATTGTCCATGTCTTTCGGCCAGAGGTGCGTGAGTTCTATCAGCTTGAGAAGATGTGGATGGGTTCGGACAAGGCCCTTGCCGCCAAAGCCTGAGCGAATTCGGAGGGGTCGGTGCGTCTGCATATATGCGCGGTGGGGCGGCTGCGCACAGGACCCGAACGGAAGATGATTGACGACTATCTCGTTCGGGCAGGGCGAACTGGACGCAAGGTGGGATTGCGGCAGTTCACCGTTCATGAAGTTGAGGGCCGGAAGGGTCTTGGCAGACCCGCAGAGGCGGAGCGACTGAGGTGCGCAATCCCGGATGCTGCGAGAGTGGTTGCTCTGGACGAGCGGGGCACAGCTCTCTCCTCACCCGATTTCGCACATCTGCTGGGCAGCTGGCGCGACAGCGGCTCTGGAGACGTAGCCTTTCTCATTGGCGGCGCGGACGGGCTGGAACCGAAGCTGCGGGATAGCGCCCACACGCAGATCTCGTTTGGCCCGATGGTCTGGCCGCATATGTTGGCGCGCCTGATGCTCGCGGAGCAGCTCTACCGGGCTGCATCGATTCTTTCCGGGACGCCCTATCATCGGGGTTAGTTGGCAGTGCCCGCCGGAGCGGCTTGGAGGTACGGTCCCTGATCCAGTGCCGTCGGTGCCTTTCCTTCGACGTGGCGGTCTTCCGGGGGACAGCGACCCAGCGAGGTCAACGACCAATGGCGGTGCCGGATAGATGATGTCCGATGAAGTGAACGCATGGAGTGGATTCGTGGCAAGGCCGGTGGTTCTTTGCATATTGGATGGCTGGGGCCACCGCGACGACCCCGAAGCCAACGCTCCGAAGCTGGCGAACACGCCCCACTTCGACGAAATCCTGGCGACCTGCCCTCGAGGGCTTCTGACAACACATGGTCCGGATGTCGGGTTGCCGAGTGGTCAGATGGGAAACTCCGAGGTCGGGCATACCAATATTGGCGCTGGGCGGGTGGTGGCGATGGATCTTGGGCAGATCGACCTGTGCATCGAGGACGGATCCTTTTTTCGGAATCACGCAATTCTGGAATTTGCCGATGAAGTGATAGCCGCCTGTGGTGCCGCGCATCTGATGGGACTCGCCTCTCCGGGCGGAGTGCATTCCCATCAGGACCACCTTGTCGCAGCTGCGAAGCTTCTGGCAGAACGGAAGGTGCCGACTTGCGTCCACATCATCACGGATGGCCGGGATGTCCCTCCCAAGTCTGCCCGTGAACAGGTCGAGCGACTTGTTGCGGCTCTTCCGCAGTCCGCCCGCATAGCCAGTGTGAGTGGCCGGTATTTCGCCATGGACAGGGATTGTCGGTGGGATAGGACGGCCAAGGCGTTCGAGGCGGTGGTCCACGGAAACGGCGAAACCAAGTCCGGTGCCGTCGCGGCGATCGAAGCAGGCTATGGTCGGGGAGAAACGGACGAGTTTCTGACACCTACAGTCATAGGCGACCAACGGGGAATCCGAAACGGAGATGGTGTCTTCTTCATCAACTTCCGGGCGGACCGCGCCCGTCAATTGCTGCAGGCGATTGGGGAACCTGGTTTTTCCACGTTTGACGTTGGGCGTCGACCGAAGCTCTCGGCGTTACTTGGCATGGTTGATTATTCCGAAGCCCATTCGGAATATATGACCGCCGCATATCCCAAGAAGAAGATCATCAATACGCTTGGCTCCTGGGTCGCGAGGCATGGCCTGAGGCAGTTCCGGCTCGCGGAAACGGAGAAGTATCCGCATGTCACTTTCTTTCTGAATGGCGGAACTGAAGCGCCGGAGGAAGGAGAGGACCGATACATGGCCCCTTCCCCGAATGTTGCGACCTACGATCTGAAACCGGAAATGAGTACGCCGGAGGTTAGCGACAGGCTCGTAACCGCCATCGGTTCCGGATACGATCTGATCGTCGTGAATTTCGCAAACCCCGACATGGTGGGACATACCGGCGATCTTTCCGCTGCCATGAAGGCATGCGAAGCGGTGGACGAGGGGCTTGGCCGCGCCATTCGATCATTGGAATCCATTGACGGAACGATGATCGTCACCGCGGATCACGGCAATTGCGAGGTGATGTTGGATCCCGTATCCGGCGGTCCGCACACGTCACATACGACCAATCCGGTGGATTGCGTCATTGTCGGAGGTCCAGATGGCGCGAAGGTTCGCGACGGGCGTCTGGCGGATCTGGCTCCTACGGTGCTTGACATAATGGGTTTGAAACAGCCTCCGGAGATGACCGGGATGAGCTTGCTGGTGAGATGACACAGGAACCTGATCGGTCTGACCCAATGGCAATCGGACGTCAGGGTTGACTCCCGAATTCAGACCTACGTTGGCTAGCGGTCACTCTCTATCGGAACTTGACCTCCACATTGCAGCCCCCTTCCTCGATCCGTCCGGGAAGTGGCCAATGACCGCACGCCAGGTCAGCTCCTGTCGCGTTACACCCGCGACAAAGCTCCACACAAAGTGCACGTGACCGATAGGGAACACGCGCAGCCGCTCGAAATGTCTTCTGGAGGCGCCGCGCTTCTGACGGATGTTCTCGAAACCATAGTCTCTGGACGGGTTGTAGCCATCATGCCGTAAAATAACGCGCTGACGACATTGCAGGCTGCCGGACTGGCAGATATTTCACGCCCTTTCCTGATCAGACTGGTCAATTGAGCGCAGTTCCCTTGCCGCACCTCGGAATGAAAGCGGGATCCATTCGTGACGCGGAGAAACTGTATCTGACGGAGGTTGCGACACACTGAACTTCTTCATAAACCGGGTCGCGGTGCCCAGATCCAGCCTTCTGACTTCGGAGAACTGGCGGGCGGCCCCTCAAGGCGCTCGCGGTGCAACGTGAAATCACGGGCCACCTCGGCACAAACCCTCGCGTCGCGAAGGTCTGCATCGCGGCCGCCTCGTATGTTCAGAGAACCGGAGGGGGCCTGCCGCTGTTGTGGGGCGCTCCTGGCGCGGCAGAGACCCGGATATGTTTCGATGACGGTCAGGCGGCGGTCATGATCGGTCCATACCCCACACGTTTCGAGCTCGGGGGCGAAGCGCGCGACGACATGCATCGCCTTCGTGCTCTGGCTGCCGATCATGTCCTTGATGGCCGAGAGCGGCATTTTCTCGTTGACAAGGCGTCGTTCCGTCTTACGGAACAGGTAAGGGTTGGTGACGGACTGGTCGCCGATCGGGCCGACCGGCTTCCTGCATGTGACCAGGCGCGTGAAAGCCTCGGGGAAACCGAGGGGTGCGTCGATCGCGATAACCGCGTGTTCCGGCTGCGCGGAAACATCGATTTCGCAAAGCCTCAGCAATGCGGAGAGGAAATCGGCTGATGAGCACGCGCCGTTGATCGTCTCCCGCAGATTGCCCCGGAAGGGTTGGCCGACGCATTGTGCCGTGCGGTCCAGCACGACCAGGGCGTCGCGGCTCTTCCGGTTACTGTCGCAGTTCCAGCCGCCCACGTCCCAGCCTATGAACTTTGTCATGTCCTCGCTCATATCACTGAGGATAGTTCCGGGGAACGGTTCGTTCAATGCGGAACTACGGGTGCGGAGGCCGGTAGTCTGCGCCTATCCAGCCTTCCGGTCGGACCGCCTTCCCTGGCCGCCATGCGAACCGGCGGTAGGTAGCCGACATCCAGAAGACCGTGGCGCTGTTCCCCAACGACAGCCGCGACGAGCTCGCGAAGTCGACCTGCAAACACCTCGGCTGGATGGCGGCCAGGGGTGCCTACAGGGTCGGGGCCTGCCTCGGGATGCCGGCACGCTGGAGAGCCACGGAATCCAGACGCTGTCGGCCAGCCATTCGGCGAGTTCGTGCTGGCGGGCTTCCAGTTCGCGCAGCCGTTCGGACATGCCTCGCACATAGCCACCCTCTTCGATGGCGATGATCATCGAAGCGGTCCGCTTCCCGATGTACGCTGGTTCCTGTCGGTCAGTCCCGCCCGATCCGGTTTGTCTCATCGCCGTTCCGGAGAACGGGCAGGCCAGTAAGCAAAGCCATGGCAGCGCCTGCATCGGCGCATTCGATCTGGCCCAACCGCCGCCTTCCGCCACAACACATTGGCAACCTCCGAAGCCATCAGGCGCGGGAGGTGCAGTCCCACGCGAGTTCCCTCACTGTATCCGAGGCGAGATCGTCGACCAGCGACGCGACCGCCACGGTTGCATCGAAGACGAAGCGCGTCAGAAGCCGCCACTGTGACCGCGGTCGCGGTCCTCGCGGATCAACATCTCCGCAGGGGTCTGCCTGCGGCCGCTGGCCTTCTCCCGCAGCCGGTCCGACGCATCCAGGAGTGCGGCGCGTTTCGCCACCATCTCATCGTCGGAGGCGTATTCGATGTGACGCGCTTCGCCCGTCCGGGAACGGTTGTTCGACGAGCCGCGATGTTTGAAACGGTCCAGTACGTCGTCGTTGAGCTGCCTGACTTTGATCGTCGCCATCGTCTTGTCTCCAAGCCTGCTGTCATATTGGTGGAGTACCGTCATGGTGAGCCTGTCGTCAGATCCAATGTTGTGCGGGCCCTGGAGTCATCCTCATCGTCAACGCCGGGGGCAATCACCACGGACGCAGACTGCGTTCAGATGCGCGTTGTTCCATCCTGAATTCCCAACCCGATCCCAGCCGACCACGGATAGCTCCTTCAGAACAGATGCCATTTCGGCGATTGGAACCCACTGCAGGCGATGAGGTAACGAGATCTGAATGCAACAGGTGGGTACTGACAATACCAGTCTGCTAACCGTTTCCCTTGCCGTTCGCTGAAAAATGGATCAATACTACAGCATGAATGCGACGGAGTGGGGTGGTGCTGGCCATCCCGCCCGCGGGCGTGACCGGATCCAAGGTGCACGTCCCAATGCAAACCACGAAGGAAGGATGCTGCCAAATGTTTCATCGCATACTTGCTGCGGCCACTGCGGTCTTTGCCGCCGCCATCGCCTCCGCTCAGGAGAGAGTCCCGTTCGCGCTTGACTGGAAGTTCGAAGGTCCGTCCGCCCCTTATTTCCTGGCCATAGACAACGGTCATTTCGCCGAAGAGGGCCTGAACGTAACGATAGAGGCTGGTGCCGGTTCGGTCCAGACAATCCCGAAGATCGCGACTGGAGCGTTTCCGGTAGGTTTCGGCGACATCAACAGCATGATCAGGTTTCTCGACCAGAACCCTGGTGCACCTGTTACTGCCGTGATGATGATCTACGACAAGCCGCCGTTTGCGGTTGTGGGTCGCAAGTCTCTTGGAGTGGAACGGCCGAAGGATCTCGAAGGCAGGATACTTGGCGCCCCACCGCCAGATGGCGCCTGGGCGCAGTTCCCGGTCTTTGCCGCCGAAACCGGCATCGATACATCGGCTGTGACGGTCGAGCCCGTGGGTTTCCCGACGCGTGAGCCGATGCTGGCCGAAGGCAATGTCGCCGCGATCACAGGCTTTTCGTTCTCTTCAGTCGTGAACCTGAAGCGGCTTGGTGTGCCGGCAGATGATATCTCGAACATTCTGATGGCAGATCATGGACTCGAGCTATACGGCAACGCAATTCTTGTGAACACCGACTGGGCTGCTGAGAATGGTGATACCGTCGCAGGGTTTCTGCGAGCTGTTGCGAAAGGCTGGGCGGATGCCGTCGCCAATCCGGCCGCGGGCATTGAATCGCTGATCCAGCGCAATCCAGCCGCTGACGCGGCGCTGGAGGAGGAGCGGCTCAGAATCGCCATCGATCAGAATGTGCTGACCGATTGGGTCAAGGCCAACGGCATGGGCGGCATCGATCCGGCCCGGATGGATGCGGCACTTGCCCAGTTGGGGCAGACGTACGAGTTCCGGAACGACCCGACCCCAGCGGCGTATTTCAACGACGTCTACCTGCCGGATGGTGGTTTCATGATCGAGTAGAACAATGTGGACGCCGACGCTTTGGCACTCCCGGGGGGCCATGCTCCCCGGACCCACCATATCATAACCGCCGGAAAGCAGGTCTTGGACCGATCATTGATCGACATAAAGGGCGTTTACCACGCCTACAGGACAGATGACGGTCCGTTGCCGGTTCTGAATGGTTTGGACATTTCGGTCCCGGAGGGAAGTTTCGTTGCCGTTGTCGGGCCGTCCGGCTGCGGGAAATCGACATTGACCCGTCTGATCGCTGGCCTGATGAAACCTGATGCAGGCGAAATGTGGCTGCATGGAGAACGGGTCACCTCGCCAAGATCAACCGTTGGTATGGCGTTTCAGAATCCGGTTCTTCTGGAATGGCGGTCCATCCTCAAGAACGTGATGCTGCCGCTGGAGATAGTGCCGACAGGACTGACCAGAACCGAACAGGAGAACCGGGCGCGCCGCTTGCTGGCTCTCGTCGGTCTTGAGGGATTCGAGGGCAAACGGCCATCTGAACTATCGGGTGGTATGCGTCAACGCGCCTCACTTTGCCGAGCATTGATTCACCAACCCGATGTGCTGATCCTGGACGAACCCTTCGGCGCACTCGATGCATTCACTCGTGAGGATCTTTGGCAGACAATGCACGCATTGAGGGTGGAAGAGCCGTTCACAGGCGTTCTGATCACCCACGACCTGCGCGAGTCGATATTTCTGGCCGATCAGGTTGTGGTGCTGTCTGGTCGTCCTGCGCATACGCAATACGTCATGGACATCCCCACGGATGGGCCGCGGCAGTTGGACGACCTCTATTCGCCAGAGGCGGCGGATCGACTGAACATCCTGCGCCACCAGATCGAGATTGCGCAGGGCCGTAGCCCGGCGGAAACGGAGGAAGGGTGATGGTCAGGAAGATCGGCGTCCCGTTGACGGCCATGGTCGTGTTTCTTGCGCTGTGGGAACTTCTGGTCTGGGCCAATGGCTGGCCAAATTACATCATGGCTTCGCCAAGCGATCTTCCCAACGCCTATATCCGGTTCTGGAATCTGTTTCTCGTAATGGGTTGGCAGACGCTTTGGCGCACAGTGGCGGGGCTCCTGATCGCAATAGCCATTGGGGTCGGCATAGGTATGATCATGGGTTTTTCACGCACCATGCGTGATGCGCTCTATCCGCTGCTTGTCGGGTTCAATGCGATCCCAAAGGCCACTGTCGTTCCGATCGTCGCACTCCTGTTCGTGGGCGCACACGATTTCAACACGATCTTGATTGCCTTTATGATCTCATTTTTCCCGATCGCTGTCAGTGTTTCGATCGGGCTGTCGACCCTTGAACCTGAATATCGCGACATCCTGCGGTCGTTGGGCGCATCGCAGTCGACCATTTTCTGGAAGATCGCGCTTCCGAAGACGCTGCCGGAATTTTTCGGTGCCCTGAAGGTCGCCGTGACGCTTGCCTTCATCGGGACCAACCTCATGGAAATTGTCAGCCCTCACGGCCGTGGACTGGGAGCGCTGTTCGATAGCGGCAAGACCAATAGCGACTACCCGCTGATGTTCGCGGTATTGATCGCACTCGCTCTCCTTGGGATCGTCCTCTACTATATTGTTGTTGCGCTGGAAGAGATTTTTGCCGGCTGGGCTGAGCGACAGCCAACCTGAGTGTCATTCCCCTTCAACGACACCAATCCGCCGATCATTGATCTCTGTATGATCACTGGATGGAGGTCGATGCCGATCATGGTGTTCCTTCCGGATGGGAAGGCGGACGTTGGGCAATTCCGGATGTCTGGAATTGGAGGTTTCGCCTCTCGAACAGGGCACCCGAGTGGCTTTATCTGAAACCGCTGGGACTTTATGGTCAGGACATGCACGGCGTTCTGCGGTCACGGGGTGGCTTCGGAAATGAAATCACCGTCGCCGCTGGCCAAAAGGACGGGCTGGCCTCTCTGTCGAGGCAGTTGAGAAGCTCAATCCTTCTCGCCTTCAACGTGAACGTGCTGTTCTGCGGAATCCACCGAATCCTCTGCACTTTGTGTCGGGCTGGCGGCTATTCCCGATAGAAGCACCACCCCACTCCCGTTCCGAAACGCAAAACCATGGGCGGTGCTAGCCGACAGATCCCAGGTTGCCGGGCACGTTCGGTTGACTATGCCAGGGGCTGACCGGCGGGCATCGGTGGCAATGCGCAGACCAGTCCCGCAGGCTGTCAGATACCAGATTGGCGATCCCGTACCGGCGGAGTTATGCGAAGCCCTGCGTCGGATCTGGAAAGCCCGTCGCGGGATAAAGCCTTGGATGCACCATTCGGCATCCGTCATTGCGCGGCTCCACCCGGCTCGCCCACCAGCCGACGGTCGCAACCAACCGAACCGAGTCGAGGAACTCAACGTCCGGCCCGCCGGACAGAAGCCCTACGCAAGAGCGAACAGAACCCAATTTCAGAAAGACGTACGGCCTGGCAACGCAATCGTGATGGCTCTTGAGCCCGAACGATTATTTCTGCTGGCTCATTCGAGGTGAATTGAACTATACGGTTGCGATGGGAAGAATCTTGCCGACAGGCAATCCAGAACGTTCTTTGGCGCAACCTGACGCAGGATACAGACGGGTTTCTGGTGATTGCTGTCCGGAAGGGTGACGGGAAACCCGGCGGAAGTGCTCCTTATGGAGCGGGGAGAACACAATGGGTCGGCCGTTATCGAACCAACGATTGCTTTGAATGAGACGAGGACGCAATGGGAAAATACATAGTGGCGGCATTTGTCGGAACGTTGGCCGGAGCGGTTGCGGCGGTTCAGGTCGCAGGTCCGCTATTTGCGCAGGAAGAAGACCAACGAGCCCTCGCTTACCGGCAGCTGGATCTATTCGGGAGCATTTTCGAACGCATACAATCCGATTATGTCGAGGAAGTGGACGTTACCGATCTGATTCAGGCGGCGATCAACGGAATGCTCACATCTCTTGATCCGCACTCCAGCTATCTGTCACCCGAAGACGCCGACGATATGAGGGTTCAGACCCGCGGGCAGTTTGGCGGCCTCGGTATCGAAGTCACACTCGAAGAGGGATTTGTGAAGGTCGTCGCGCCGATGGACGACACGCCAGCGGACGCCGCAGGAATCGAGGCAGGCGATTTCATTACCCATGTGGACGGGGAGTCCGTCCTTGGCATGACGTTGGATCAGGCGGTCGATCTGATGCGCGGTCCGGTGGGTTCGGAAATAATCATCACAGTCGTGCGCGAAGCCGTTGACGAGCCTTTCGATGTTTCGATTATTCGTGACACGATCAAGTTGACCGCGGTGAGCACACGGGTCGAGGGAGAGACGGTGGTGTTGCGGGTGACCACGTTCAACGAGCAGACGAGCCCGAACCTCGAGGAAGGACTCGCCGAAGCCGTTGACGAAATCGGGGGCATGGAAAAGGTCAATGGCTTCGTTCTCGATCTCCGAAACAATCCAGGTGGCCTTCTGACCCAGGCTGTTAACGTTTCCGACTTTTTCCTGGACGCTGGCGAGATTGTCTCGACACGAGGCCGCGACCCAAGTGATAGTCAACGGCACAATGCCAAGAAAGGGGATCTGGCAGACGGCAAGCCGGTCGTTGTGCTAATTAACGGTGGATCGGCTTCAGCCTCTGAAATCGTCGCCGGAGCGCTTCAGGATCACCGGCGGGCGGTTGTCGTTGGGACGAAGTCCTTCGGCAAGGGCTCGGTTCAGACGTTTCTTCCGCTTGGCGACGAGGGGACTGGCGGTGCCATGCGATTGACAACGGCGAGGTATTATACGCCGTCCGGCCGTTCGATCCAGGCACTTGGCATTTCCCCTGACATCATTGTCGAGCAACCTCGCCGAATTCCTGGCGGCAATGAAACCTCCGATGAAGATGAAGGTTCATTCCGGTCCGAGGCGGATCTTCGCGGCTCACTCGACAACGATTCGCTCACGGAGGATGAACGTCGCCAGATCGAGGCTGATCGTCGTGCATCCGAGGATGCGGCAAGACTCAGGGACGAGGACTACCAGCTTGCCTATGCGATCGACCTTCTGCGGGGCCTGAACGCGCTGCAAGGAGGGAACTAAGGGCGGAATCTCGGAAGGATCCGCTTGATGGCTCCTTCGGATGCCGACGCACTGCCTTACCGGCCCTGTGTTGGTATGGTGCTCGCCAATCTGGAAGGTCAGGTCTTCGCTGGCCAGCGAATTGACGCCCAGATCGATGCCTGGCAGATGCCACAGGGTGGAATCGATGCCGGCGAGACCCCGCGCATGGCTGCGCTGCGTGAACTGAGGGAAGAGACCGGTATAACCCACGATCTGGTTCGTTTCGAAGCTGAATCAGTCGATTGGCTGCGATACGATCTGCCGCCTGATTTGGTGTCGAAGGTCTGGAACGGCCGCTACCGGGGACAGGAACAGCGCTGGTTCCTGATGCGCTTCCTGGGAAGGGACAGTCAGATTGAAATCGAGTCCGACCATCCGGAATTCGCTCGCTGGAGGTGGCTTGCCCCGAGCGAGCTCATACAGTCCGTAATTGCGTTCAAGCGGGATGTCTACAGAAAGGTGTTCGCTGAGTTTGGCCGCCTGCTGGCCTGAGCCCAACCAATCTTCCGGACAAGGTGCATTTCCCGGATCACCGATGAAGGACCGCTAACACCCGATTGAGCCATCCTTTTCCGGAGCAAGCGATTGAAGCGCGATGTTCTGCATTTGCCTTGATTCGGCACGCTCGAAATGCGGTAACTCGTCAGAGCCTGTCCTTACGGCCCTGAATCGGCAGATCGGTGAGGGGAACATCATAACGCTCTGCACTGGATCAGGGAACTTACCCGGCAGCGCGGACCGCCCCATTCCGGCGGCCCGACATGAACAGGATGTCGCTAGGAAAGTGATGGAGACTGCGGTCCCCAGACCGCATCGGGGTCGCTCGTGCCAGCCTTGCCCGGCAGGGTGCGCAGACGCGAAACGTCCCCGGCCTTCACCGCGATTCCTGTGCCGAAGTTCAGGCAAGTGACCTGCAAGGGACACGAGGCACCAAAAGATGCATCGTCCGGGCCAAACTCTCCCTACTGCGCTGAAGGGCCAAAGTTCATTTTCTGCAAGAGGCGGTCTCGCCAAGGCGCGGCTTCGTTCAAACTGGCTTGGGGTCGGCGCGTAAGCCGACACTAACCATGATGTCAGATTTCGGTAGTCTCCAGTCGACGACAGTGTTGATTCGACCGACATATGTACTTACCGTGCACGCATAGTTATGGAAAAACCAGCGTGAACGACCTCATCGACCTCGACCGGTATCCCCTGGATAGACCGGTTAGCCAGATGTGGTTGGATCTGGTCAAGAGGAGCCGAGCCGGGCTAGCCAAGGCTGGGCTGTTCAATTTACCTGGCTTCATCCGGGCGGGGTCGCTTGATATCTTCGTAGCGGAACTCAAGCCAATTCTTGATCGGAATGCGTTTTTCCATGTGCGTCGCCACAACATTTACTTCGACAAGGAAATCAAGGGCCTGGCGGAAGATCATCCCGTGCGCAGAGAGTTTGAGACCTCGAACCGCACCATCTGTGCCGACCAAATGGGTCAGGCTGCCCTGATCCGGCTCTATGAATGGGCTCCATTCGCAGAATTTCTGGCAGCGGTCATGGAAAAGCCGCAGCTCTTCACGATGGCCGATCCACTGGCCCGGGTGAACGTGATGGCATATTCGCAGGATCAGGCGCTTAACTGGCATTTCGACCGGTCCGAATTCACCACGACCCTCCTTCTACAGGCCCCGCAGGGAGGAGGAGACTTTGAGTATGAGCGGGATCTGCGAAGCGATACAGATCCGAATTTTGAAGGCGTGGCGGATCTGTTGGAAGGCCGCCGTTGCCCTCAGCGCGTCATGTTGGAGCCCGGTACGCTGAACATATTCAAGGGAAAGAACACTGCGCACCGAGTGACACCGGTTAGAGGTAACCAAGACCGCATAATCGCGGTTTTCTCCTTCTATGAAAGGCCCGGCGTTCGGTTCTCCGAAGCAGAGCGCATCGGGTTCTACGGTCGCAAGACATGAACCGATAGGTGGGCTTCAGGGATGATCGCAGGCAACTGTATCTCAATTCCGCAGGTGTCGACAGACCGCTGAAGCATTCTGGTCCGGTAGGGGTCTTGGACCGTGCACGCGCCTATTGCCTGCAGCGGTTGCGTGGTCGGCTGGGGAGGTTGTGCTGAGCTACATTGCCGCTCTACGTTCCCTGCAACATCCGATACGCGTTCGATTGCTCGAAGATGCAGGTCTGACGCTACACAACCTGATGCGTTACGCATTGAATCATTACGGGCGGCGCGGCGATCATGTTTGAATTGAGGACTATATCCTGTCTGGCCCCGGTGTTGGTCAGCCCGGGCGCAGCTTCCGGCGAATTGCCGCAGGCCGCATGATCGATCTGGCCAGATTGTCCAGGGTCGAGCCTTGCGGAATCCCGGGCGGTTCCGCAGGTTTTGTCCTCTTCGGCTAATACGACGAATTTACGGAAGTCACCATGCGCTTGTCGCCTTCGATTCCGTCGCCTGACATCCTAACCCTGCGGCCATCGGCTTCGCAGGTCATACCAAACCAAATAAATCATTGCCGATAGAGCCTCTTGCACAATTACTGCGGTTCGGGCAGCCGCGGCAAGCCTTTCGGTTCCGCCAGGGTCGCGGCACCGGATCCGACGGGTGCCCGGGGCGTCTGCACGGGCCAGGGTGTGGCGGAATGCCGCAGTTGGTGGCCCGACGGGCGCCGTCCGCGCATGGCTGGCCGCGCCGTCCCCTCCGGGGCGGCGTCCGTGGCGGACGGATCTGCCGGAACGGACGGTGTCAGATGGTGAGCCGCATCAGCTGTTCCACCGTCAGGGCCAGCACGCCGAAGAACAGGTGGCAGGCCACCTTGGCGTGCCCACGGACGCGGACGTGCCGGGCACCGTAGGAGTCCTTCAGGGCCGAGTTCACCCGCTCGACGCTGGAGCGCTGCCGGTAACGGACGCGGTCGTGGCGTATGTGGCCCGCTTTCCGCTGCGCCAGCGCCTCTTTCCTGAGGCGCTCCTTCAGCGCCGCGTCGCGTCGCGGGTTGGTGTCGGTGATCGCCACGCGCCCCGTCAGGTAGGCGTGGAACCCGATCTCCAGCGAGTCGTAGGCCGCGTCCATGAGCTCGTAACAGTGGTCCACCCGCAGCGCCGTCATCCTCGAAAGAGGGATCGCGGCCTGGCTGTCGTGCAGCGACGCCGAGGTCAGGATGCAGCTGACGGGGACGTCCCCATCGGCCGCGTCGATATGCAGTTTGTACCCCCTCCAGCTCTCTTTGTACCCCTTGGCGTTGCGTTTCGTCCCGGTGTCGCAGGCTTTCGGCAACTCGGCGGCCATCTCCGCGGCGGTCATCCCGTCCCGCAGCTGCCGCTCCAGCCGGGTCGGCTCCCTCGGCACCTCCTCCCCCTTTTTCGGGCGTCCGCGCTTTCGCTTCGGCCGCTCCTGCGGCTTCGGCTTCGGCGCCGGCCTCTCCCGCCCGACGATCGCCGTGGAGTCCCTGGAGATGTGGCCCACGACCGAGCCGGCATACGCGGAGCGGACCAGCGCCTCGTGCATCCGCTCCGGCAGACGGGTCTCCGCGAACCAGGCGAAGGCGCGGGAGAACGTCGATTCACTGGGAACCTCCGACACGCGGGACCAGCCGCACAGGCGCCGCAGCGTCGGGTCGTACAGCAGCCGGTCGACCAGCACCACCGTGGTCGGCATGTCCCACACCGCCTTCGCGACGAAGGCCCGCGCCAGCGCCCTGCGGTCGGCGGGCGGGTTGCCGACGCCCCGGTGGCTGTAGTGGACGTGCCTTTCCACCTCCACCAGGTCCAGGACGGCGATGAACCTGCCGTGCCTCACGCCCAGCGGGCCGACCTCCCCGGCGAGGGACGGGAAAAGTTCCCCTTGAAACCGCTGCCAGGCATCTGATATGGATGATCGCAGGGACATGGAGCCGTCTCCCCGTATGTTGTGGCTGTAACACCCGCTCCATACCAGAGGGACGGCTCCATATCCAGGCCCCCGATCAGAAAAAAGCGCCCGTTTCCGAAAAAAAACCGCCTGATCGGGGAGTTCTGCAAGAGGCTCGATAGGCGCCCCGGATCTCACGGCACCGCCCATTCCCTCGTGGTGATCCGCGTGACCTCCCCCTTCCGGCGGATGAAGGCGTCCCACAAACGCTCCACGGTCTCCCTGACATGCTCCGCGCCTGCGGACACCCGGTTGGCGAAATGGCGGTGCTTCAGGAGGGGGAACACCGTTCCGCCCGGATTGAGCTCCGGGCCGTGGGCGGCAGCCTGGGCAGGGAGACGCTGTCCGGTATCCCCAGGTCCCCCGACCGGCGCCGGCCCGCCCCGCCGGGGACCACCAGGGCGCGCTTTCCGGCGGGGACCCGCTCCCCGATGCCGCGGAGGTGCCGGTCCGTCTCCGCGGTGCTGGCCCTGCCGCAGACATGCCCGACCGCGTCGCCGGTGGCGGGCAGGCGGGGGGGAACAGGTACAGGTGTCCGTACCGGTGGTTCCGCACGACGCGCGGGCGCGTCCCCCTCCGCGCCCGGACCCTCGACAGCATCCCCTTCCGCCCCACCCGCGCCCCGTCCTGCAGGTACACGGACACATCCTCCGGGGCCACGCCGTCGGGCACCGCCTTACGGGCCAACCGGACGGAATCCCTGCGGAAGCCCATGCGCCGCACCGGCCGGCGCGCGCCCTCCAGCGCGCACCCCACCCCGAAGCTGTCCGCGATCCGCTTCCGGACGTCGGCGACGGCCCGGCGCGACGGCCCGCCCGCGTCGGGGTCCGGCCCGTCCTCCAGCCACGACGCGACCTCCCCGGCCGGGCGGCGTCCCGCAGGCCGTCCAGGCCGTCGGCGCTGTAACGGACGACCCGGTCGCGGAGCGTCCGGGCACCGACGCCTGCGCCCGAGGCCAGGGCGATGGCGCACAGCCGGTGGCGGCGGTCGCGGAACCTGTGTTTCCGGGCCAGTTCGCGGGACCATGACTTCAGCCGGCATGCCGTTCTCTCCTTCCGCCTGTTTCTTGGACACAGGATACAGGACGGCGGCACCGATCACACACAGCATGTTGTTCCATCTTTGTTCTGGGCACATTATTAATTTGGTTTGGTATCACCTGTTGACTCCCGCTGGCGGTCCAGCCGATGCTGCACCTGAGACGCAATCCAGTTCGGATGGAGTTGCGGCGGCCCGGCACCTTCCGGGACCGCCACCACATCGGGAGGGACCGCCCATGCGCTTGATTTTCATCATTGCCTTCATGCTGACGCTTGCCGCCTGTGGCGGCGGAGGCGGCGGCCAGCTGGCACCGACAGTGCCGCCGGTTCCGCCGCGGAATGAACCGATCCGGCCAACGGAATTGGAAACCCATCGCGGCACGGATCTTTCTCGCAGTCAGATCGAAGACGACGCTAGCCTGCTGTGGCACGCCAATCCGCCGATCGACCTGCCGCGGCACGGCCAGGACGGGCTGCAGGTGGAAAGGCCATCGCAGGGCGGGGCGGCGGTCGCTCGCGTGACATTTGTTCCCGATCTGAAAGATGTTCTGGAGCCTGGCTGGAGAGACGATGCGGCGGCACGGCAGCGCTTGGATGATGCGTCGCGGCTGCTCTGGAAAATGACATCGCTGGCGTACATGCAATGGACCCGCCACCTGCAGGACGATCCCGGAACCCTGGAAGTGCAGGTCGGCGACCTGGCGAGCAGCAACTGCTTCCACCCCGAGGGATCCGCGGTGGCCTGCTACTCTCCGGCCTCAAAGAAGGTGATCCTGAGCACCGGTTGGATCACGCAGAGATACGAGGATATCTACTACAGGCTCGGCCGGCGCGGCCCGGCTCTCGAGGAAATTTTCTGGGTCGTGAGCCATGAAGCGGGCCACCGGCTCGGCTATGAGCATCACCACGGATCGATGGAAGGTTGCGGCGACGACGGGAACCGGTGCCACGCGCCCTACGGCTCCGGCAGCGTGATGAGCTATGACCACCGCCGGGGCCGAAGCGTGCGCTACAACGTAACGCAGGAGGACGTCCGCCACATCCCGAACGCGACGTGGAACGGTGACGAGGTCAACCGCTTCACGGTCTCGAAGTCCGCGGCGCCTCCGTCGATCGAAGGTTGGGGCGTCTGGATTGACCACCGTTTCAGGGTCAGCGGGCGGACGGCTCCCGCGCGCCTGTCCGGGGGGAACCTGTCGATCACCGACGAGATCGCCGGAGCCGGATGGGTCCGCGGAAAGCCCTCAACGCGCGTCTCCCTGACGGGCACCGCCACATGGAGCGGAGTGGACAACTTCCTCGGTGTCGACCTCGGTCCAGACTTCCTGGGTGCGCTGCTCCGGGCGGACGCGAACCTGCGCTACACGTTCGGCGACCGTCCGAACCTGAACCTGAGGGTCAACAACTTCGAGGCCCACTATGCGTCCAATGGCTCCGCCGCGACATGGCATGACCGCAGCTCCACCGACTGGGGGGACTTCAGCTACAGCATGGACTGCACGTCCAGCGGCTGCTCGGGCGCCAATGCCGCGGCGAAGTGGTATGCCGACGGCGCGGGCGACCCGTCAGGCTGGGTCGGTGGCGTCGTGAACGACAGCGACAACGCCTATGCGGGGTCCTTCGTCGCGGAGAGGGACTGAACCGCATGGCCATTGGGCTAGACCGCCTGTGCCGGTGACGGCATGGGTTGCCACGCCCCGAGAGCCGGGGATGGGCACAGGCCGACAGGGCGCGGAGCATGGATCCGTACCTGACCGATCCGGGGATCGACATTGCGGATGTCAGGCTGTCGTGCTTCCGTTCCTGGCAAAGGACTGCGGGCGGACGCTGGCGAGCGTCGTAGCCTGAGCCCGACTGGCCGCATGCCGGTTCCTGATCCGCTGACTGGCGCGAGGGGCAAATGCCTGAGATGAATAGCATTAAAACAATGTCTTGTGATTCAACCTCTTGGATTGCTTGCTATCCAGAAGCCGTTTGACAGAAGCCCGGAATTCGGAGCCGCCGTCGAGTCTAGAGAGAATTTTTCGCTCGTAGGCTTTAGCTTGGGGCGCGAGCTCCGCAAGCATTGACTTTCCTTTCTCGGTAAGGGCGAGTGACACCAAACGACCATCCTCCGGATTGGCCTTCTTGGTGATGTATCCATTGCGTTCCAGTTTTGTGGCGGCGCGGCTTACCTGGGACTTCCCCAGCATCGCACACAGATGGATTTCCCGCACGCTGACCACGCCGGATTGGCCCAAATGCGCGACCACACGCCATTCGGCGACAGAGAGACCGTATCTTTCCCGATATAGGTCAGCAAATCCCTGGCTTACCCGCTCGGCCAGTACCGCAAGCTGATAGGGAAGGAAGTTCTCCAAATCGAAGCCGGTCATCAATGCCTCCAGGGTCGACATGCAGGCAAAGAATGCAGATTGTAACGTTCAGGGCAACCCTTGGGGTTGACTTCGTTGCAATTGCAACGATAATGGGCGAAGATATTCAGGAGAACCACCGTGAACATGCAGCGGAACCCGCGCGAAATGGTCCCCGACACCGCATCGACATCGACGGTCCTGCATGGAGGGTATATGCCCGGTTTCGGCAATGACTTCGAGACCGAGGCGTTGCCCGGGGCATTGCCGCAGGGAATGAACTCGCCCCAGAAATGCAATTATGGCCTCTATGGTGAGCAGCTTTCCGGCACCGCATTCACCGCACCAAGTCATCGAAACGAGCGGACCTGGTGTTACCGAATCCGACCCTCCGTGAAACACTCGCACCGGTATGAGCGGATCGATGTACCCCGCTGGAAGTCAGCACCGAACACTGACCCTACGATAGCCTCTCTGGGACAGTACCGATGGAATCCCCCGCCCATGACCGATGATAGCCTGACCTGGATCACGGGAATGCACACGATGACAACCGCAGGCGACGTCAACACGCAGGTCGGCATGGCAAGCCACATCTATCTGCTGACCGCCTCGATGGAGGATGAATATTTCTACTCCGCAGACAGTGAGCTGCTTGTTGTTCCACAGGACGGGCAGCTTCGGTTCCGCACCGAGCTTGGCATCATTGATCTGGAGCCGAAGGAAATTGCGGTCATCCCACGTGGGCTGCTCTATCGCGTTGAATTGACTGATGGTCCAGCCCGAGGATTCGTCTGTGAAAACTATGGCCAGAAGTTCGAACTGCCCGGCCGGGGACCGATCGGAGCGAACTGTCTGGCAAACCGGAGGGATTTCAAGACGCCTGTAGCGGCCTTCGAGGACCTCGAGACGCCCTCAACGGTCACGGTGAAGTGGTGCGGTCAATTCCACATCACAGGAATTGACCACTCCCCGTTGGATGTGGTGGCCTGGCACGGCAACTATGCGCCGACAAAATACGATCTCCGGAACTACTGTCCTGTTGGCGCGGTACTGTTCGATCACCCTGACCCGTCGATCTTCACCGTCCTGACCGCACCGAGCGGCTCCCCCGGCACCGCGAACATCGATTTCGTACTGTTCCGCGAGCGCTGGCTCGTGATGGAAGACACGTTCCGTCCGCCTTGGTATCACAAGAATATCATGTCAGAATTGATGGGTAACATTTACGGCCAGTACGATGCCAAGCCGCAGGGTTTTGTGCCTGGTGGGATGAGCCTTCACAACATGATGCTTCCACACGGGCCAGACCGTGAGGCATTCGAGAACGCGTCAAATGCCCGGCTGGCGCCGCACAAACTCGAAAACACCATGTCCTTCATGTTCGAGACCAGATTCCCCCAGCATCTCACGGCATACGCGGCCAAGGCGGCGCCCCTGCAGGACGACTATATTGACTGCTGGGCGTCCATAGAGAAGAAGTTTGACGGTAGTCCAGGAACGAAATGACCACATCCACCGGAGCAGGGAGCGAATCCGGTTTCCCTGGACGCCGGATTCGCGCTATCGCAGCGGATGGCCTTGATGCCTGGACGGATATTCCTGCCAGGCCACTATGGGAATACGGAAAATGCCCCTGATCAATAGCTGGGTCGAGACCGCGAATTCGCCCGAGACCGGTTTTCCCCTCAACAACCTTCCTTACGGCGTGTTCTCGGCGGAGGGTGCCATGCGATGTGGTGTGGCTATCGGAGATCGAATACTGGACGTTTCGGGCCTCGAGAAGGCGGGCGTTCTTCAGCCCGCTCCAGTGTCCGGGGTCTTCGAGTCGCCGTCCTGGAACGCCTTCATGCAACTTGGACCCGAACAATGGTCAGGGTTTCGCACGGACTTGATGGAACTGCTGGGCGAAGGATCTTCGCGAAAGGCAGAGGTCGAGCCGCATCTGTTTTCCATGGCGGAAGCGGAACTGCACATGCCGTTCAGAGTCGCTGAATATACTGATTTCTACGCAGGCAGGCACCACGCCTTCAACGTGGGGACAATGTTCCGCGGTCCAGAAAACGCACTTCCGCCAAACTGGCTGCACATACCGATCGCCTACAACGGACGTGCTTCCTCAGTCGTGGTGAGCGGGACCGAGATCCGCCGCCCTTGGGGGCAGGTCAAGTCGCCCGACCGGGACCGGCCCGCGTTTCAGCCGAGTGGACGCTTCGATATCGAACTCGAGATGGGCGCGATCGTCGGCCAGCGCTCGAATGGACCGGTCTCGGTGGATCAGGCCGACAAGATGATTTTTGGCTATGTCCTGCTTAACGACTGGTCGGCGCGGGACATCCAGGCATGGGAGTATCAGCCGCTTGGGCCTTTCCAGG
This sequence comes from Paracoccaceae bacterium, assembly GCA_965203605.1. Classification (GTDB taxonomy): domain Bacteria; phylum Pseudomonadota; class Alphaproteobacteria; order Rhodobacterales; family Rhodobacteraceae; genus JAPOUP01. The sequence goes on from OZ241902.1 coordinate 4,226,343, forward strand.
CCAAAGCGACCGCAACCAGCATAAGTCCGTGGATTGTCACCAAGGCGGCACTGGAGCCGTTCAGGACGAGGTCGCCCAAGCGTGAACTGGACCTGCTGCCCTATCTGCGCGAGACCGGACCGATGCTCTATGACATTGCGCTTACCGTCTCGATCCAACCGAAGACGGCGGCTGGACCGAGCATCATCTCACGTACGAATTACCGTGAGATCTACTACTCTTTCCCACAGCAGTTGGCACATCACACAACAGCGGGTGCCCCGATGAACGTTGGGGACCTTCTTGGATCGGGTACGATTTCAGGTCCCACAAGACCGGAACGCGGAAGCCTGCTCGAATTGAGTTGGGGCGGAAAGGATCCTCTCATCCTGGAAACCGGTGAATCCCGGTCATTCATCGAGGATGGTGACACATTGACCCTATCTGGAATGGCCGATGGCGACGGCTACCGGATTGGTTTCGGAGAATGCGTCGGCAAGGTGATCGCGGCGCTGGAGCCAGACAGGCTTCCGTACTGATCGGATTTGCTGGATATGCAGTCGGATTGAGATGCAACAGCTGTTTCGGGCACGCGCGACGTGATGTTCAGATCAACGCTGGCCCGAACTTGGTCCAAAATCGGGCCGTCGTATGTGCGGTCGGCACAAAATGCGGGAATGACCCGCTCAGATTGAGGGTTCTCCATGGCAACGGAATTCGCATCCAAAGGCGATTTGACCGAAAAACAGACCAGTTTCACCGAAATCGGCGAGGGCCTATACGCCTTCACTGCGGAAGGTGACCCGAATTCGGGTGTGATCATCGGTGACGAAAGCGTGATGGTCGTGGAGGCCCAGGCTACGCCGCGGCTCGCGATGAAGGTGATCGACTGCATTCGGGAAGTGACGGACAAACCCATCAGTCATCTGGTGTTGACCCACTATCACGCGGTACGGGTGCTTGGGGCGAGTGCCTACAACGCTTCCCAGGTGATCATGTCCGATGTTGCGCGCGCCATGGTGGCAGAGCGCGGGCAGGAGGATTGGGACAGCGAGTTCCAACGCTTCCCCCGTCTTTTCGAGGGGTATGAGGGAATCCCGGGCCTGACATGGCCGACCACGACATTCAGTGACTCGATGACCGTCTATCTCGGGCGGCGCAGGGTGGACATCATGCAATTGGGCAGGGCGCATACGGCTGGCGATGCCGTCGTCTGGGTTCCCGACCAGGAGGTGATGTTCACAGGCGATATCGTTGAATTCCGCTCCGCCTGCTACTGCGGCGATGGACATTTCGGCGATTGGGGCAATACGCTCGACAACGTCCTACTCTTCGATCCAGCCAGTGTCGCACCCGGTCGAGGAGATGCCCTGCTAGGCCGTGCTGCGGTGGAGGCGGCGGTCGACTGCACCCGAGATTTCGTCGAGAGCACCTATCGCCCGGCGGCCAGAGTGGCCGCCCGGGGAGGATCATTGAAGGATGCGTGGGATGCCGTGCGAGACGCCTGTGATCCGAAGTTTGCCGATTTCGCGATTTACGAACATTGTCTGCCGTTCAATGTCGCCCGCGCTTTCGACGAGGCGTGCGGAATTGATACGCCGAGGATCTGGACGGCCGAACGGGATCTGGCGATGTGGAAACAGCTTCAGGGCTGACCCGCCTGTGCAAGCCGTTTCCATTGGCGGAGGATGAAGGATCTGAAATGCCCTACGACCATCTCCCTTATCCCTTTGTCCGTCCGGTGGGACTCGATTCACCTGAGGACCGGCACAGGGTGTTGGTTGTCGGAGCAGGGCCCATTGGTCTCGCCATGGCACTGGAACTGGCAAATCATGGTGTGTCCACCACTGTTCTGGATGACAACAACGTTGTCTCGGTCGGAAGCCGTGCGATCTGTTGGTCTAAACGCTCTCTGGAGATTCTCGATCGGATCGGGGTGGGCGAGCGCTGCCTTCGGAAGGGTGTGACCTGGAAAGTGGGTCGGACTTTTTGCCGTGACGAGGAAGTGTTCAGTTTCGATCTGTTGCCGGAAGATGGCCATAGGATGCCAGCCTTCGTCAACCTTCAGCAATACTACGTTGAGGAGTATCTGATCGACGCTGCCCAAGCGAACCCTTTGGTGGAGCTACGGTTCAGCAACAGGGTGTCGGACGTCGCGCAGACCGGCGATTCCGTGCGAGCGAAGGTTGTGACACCGGAAGGAAATTATGAACTCGAAGCCGACTATCTGATCGCATGCGACGGAGCCAGTTCGTCCATTCGGGACCAAATGGGGCTCGATTTCGATGGAGAGCTGTTTGAGGAGCGTTTCCTGATCGCCGACATCGAACTGCAGGCGGAAATGCCCTCCGAGCGCCGGTTCTGGTTCGAACCGACGTTTCACAATGGTCAATCTGCGCTCCTGCACAAGCAACCTGACAATATCTACCGCGTCGACCTCCAGCTAGGGTGGGACGCGGACCCACAAAAGGAAAGCAGATCTGAGAATGTTATCCCGCGCATCGAGCGCGTCGTTGGCCATTCCGACTTTCGGGTGGAGTGGGTCAGCGTGTACACCTTCCAGTGCCGAAGGCTTGGGGATTTTGTCCATCGACGGGTGATTTTCGCTGGTGATAGCGCCCATATCGTTTCACCTTTTGGTGCAAGGGGTGGCAACAGCGGGCTTCAGGACGTTGACGCACTTGGCTGGCGGCTGGCGGCGGTTCTGAAGGGCCAGTCGCCCGAGGCCATTTTGGGGGACTACAACGCCGAGCGAACATTTGCCGCGGATGAAAACCTGTTGAGTTCCTCCCGCGCGACGAAATTCATGACACCCGCTGGTGGGATTGAACGCCTGTTTCGCGATCAGGTTCTTGCACTCGCCGCCAAGGCGCCGTTCGCACGGGCCTGGGTTAACTCGGGACGGCTATCGGTGCCGTGTGTCTATCCCATTCCGGGTGCCGACGATGGCGCTATGCCACCCGTGTCACGACCCGGATCGGTTGCGCCGGACGCTCCGCTCGAAAGTGGATGGCTCCTGAACCAGCTTGGCGGGCGAATGGTCACGCTGGCATTTGGATGCGAATTACCGAAGATCGAGAGCGCTGATGCGTTGGCGCCAGAGGTTACGGAAACGCTTCGTGATCGCTATCTTGGCCTTGCCACATCAGCGGTCTACCTGGTTCGCCCCGACCAGGTGATTGCCGGACGCTGGCCCTATCCTGATCCTGCGGCAATCGAGAAAGCTATCTCAGGTATCTGGAGGCGTGGATGACCGCTTTGATCGATACTCCAAATCTGGCGGACCATGACGGGTTCTACGCAGAGCTTCTGGCGGCCCACAAAGACCTTGACAATGCGCGGAGCCAGGCCCTGAACGCGCAACTGATCTTGATACTCGCCAATCATATCGGCGACCGACAGGCGCTGACGGAAGCGCTGGCGCTTGCCCGCCGAAGTGTAGGATAGCGAAGCCAATGAGCGGTTATTGACAGCATCGTTCCTGCCAGTCCTTTCTGCAGGCTTCGGCGGCCCCGCTTCCTGACAGAGGGGCTTTTTACCACCGTCACCGGTCGTTTTGATAGAGGGTGACAGCGCTGGACACGACGTCCAAACAGATGAATTCCATGCCTGAAACTGCCCATTCCGGCGGGAAACGGGCTCCGGTAATCACGCTGAATCAGAGCTTTACGGGTGAGAAATTACAAGGAATACCGTTCGAGGAAGCCAGGTGCAGGCGGTTCTGGCTGCAGCTCAAGCGCCTGGACACCCGCGGTCTGGAGAGGGGAGCCACCACGCGATGTCGGCGCTCAGGATCTGCGTTATGAGCTGCAGGTTGGTCGACTCTCTCGATTAGGGGGCGAAGCAGGCCGCCGTGAGCAATCTTGTCAGCAATCTGGAATACACCCCATGACTGGCGGACCTGTTGACGGGAGCGCGTTCCAGCACTATTTCATTCGATAGGTTTCCGAGCGCGTGAACCTGTCGTCAGCTATGTTGGAGGCGCTGATGATAACAGTCGCCCAAGTATGGATCGAACGAGGTCGGAGCGAAGGTCAAACCGGGATCGTTCTGCGCCAGTTGGAGTTGCGTTTTGCGGCTGTGTCGTGCAAGCGTGTTCGCCATGGGCGGGTCTCCGAGTTGGAAAACCGGGCGGCAGCGGTCCTTGGCTTTACCAAACAAGTGATTGCGCAGCGAGTAACTGCTGACACCGTGCACGCCCTTCATCTGCAGAACGCCCAGTTTCGGAACACCGCTCTATCTCGGGCGGCAATCATATGAGCGCAAATTTCATGCCGATCCAGAGTTGCCACGGCAGACCGCCGCATGCCAATTCAACAGAGATATCGGCGTTGCCCAACACCGCCGAGCGAAGCCGGCAAGGCATCCCAGACGTAGTTCTCCAGTCTGCCCCCGATGACGCGTTTGCTTGCATCCGGCACGAGATTCACGAGGAATATGCAGAACCTCACAGCAAGCCCTGGATTGTTGGTTTTTCAGGAGGCAAGGACAGTACACTCGTTGCGCACTTGGTTGTCGAGCACTTGATTTCCTTGCCGCGCAGCGAGAGAAAGCGGGCCGTCCATGTGGTGGCAAACGATACGCTCGTTGAGAGTCCACTGGTCATGGAACATGTCCGAATCGGCCTTGTGGAAATCGAGAAGGCGGCGCAGGCATTCGACTTGCCGTTGGTTGTTACAACGACCGCCCCCGAACTGAAACAGACCTTTTGGGTCAATCTCATCGGCCGAGGTTATCCCTCGCCTAACCGCAGCTTCCGGTGGTGCACCGACCGAATGAAGATTCAACCGACCAGTAACTATATTCGGAAGCAAGCGAGTATCTCGGGCGAAGTGATACTTCTCCTTGGTGTGCGTAGAAGCGAGAGCGCTGCACGGGCCGGTGTGGCGGCACGCTACGACAATGGCCTACGACTGAACCGTCACAACGGTCTTCCGGGGTGCCTCGTGTTTCGTCCCATCCTGGAGCTTGACACCGATGATGTCTGGGAATTCCTCGCAGTGAATAGGCCACCTTGGGGTGGCAGCCATGATCGGTTGATCAAGCTCTATCGGGACGCGGGTGGCGGGGAATGCCCTGTCGTGACCTCGACAGCTGACGCACCTTCATGCGGCACGACGTCTTCTCGTTTCGGATGTTGGACATGTACGGTGGTCAAGAAGGACAACAGCCTGACGGGTTTCGTCAATTCCGGGTTCGATCAATTCATGCCGCTGCTCGAGTTTCGCGACTGGCTCATGGAGATTCGCGACGATCCGGTGCGCCGCCTCGCCCGCCGCCGTAATGGCCGCGTCACGATTACCAAGAAAGGCGTATTCGTGCCCGGTCCGTTCAATATGGCTACCCGTCGCGAAATCCTTAGTCGGCTTATGTCACTTCAGGCACAAGCCGATATGGTCTTGATTACCCAACCGGAAATCGAGTGCATACGGGAGCTCTGGGTGGAGGATGTGATTGTCAGTGCGGAGCGAAATGCGGAAGCACAACGCACCGTGGTTACCATAGGCGCGTGATGCCAAGCGGCCATGTCGTACTCCTTTGCAGTGAAGCGGGCCGCCGGTTGGTTCGTGAGAAATGCAAGGAAGCAGGTCTCGATCAAGCCGTGCTTGAACAGCTCATAGCCGTTGAGATGGAGCAGCAGGGTAAACTTCAAAAGCGCGGTATAACGGAAGCATTCAACGAGATTTTTGACAACATTGAGATCGAGATGGACGAATAATGCACCTTCGTTCGGTCGAATTGATAAACTGGCGCTCCTATAGACACGCCCGCTTCGACTTTCCGATCCCACGTGGCCATCGGAATGTGGTTCTCATCAGAGCGCCCAACGAGTACGGGAAGACCTCCTTCTTCGAGGCTCTCACGCTGGGATTATTCGGGCGGAGCGGGCTGGTTCTGATACCACGCGCTCGAGCAGCCGCTCAGGGTACTACCGCTGACCGCCTCAAAGCCAGTTACAGCCAGTTCCTCAGCAAGGCTCTTCACCGTTGGGCCACAGAAACCGGACCGGCAAGATGCGCCGTGTCGATTGAGGTCGAGGATGACAACGGAGAGCCGATCGAACTCACGCGGACCTGGCATTTTCGACAGAACCGTCTACATAAGCCGAGCGACGACGACCTCACGATTTTTTGCGGTCTGGCCAGGGAACCCGTCAGACCCCCTTCCGGAATCGAGAATCGTGACGAGTGGTTTCGTGACTGGATAGCTCAGCGCTTCCTGCCCACCAGTCTCGCCGAGTTCTTTCTTTTCGACGGTGAACAGGTGCAACGGTATGCAAATCGCGAAATGGGCGAACAGGTCCGTCAAGGCATTGAGGGGCTGCTGGGTCTACCGATCCTGCGTAGCCTTCAGTCGTCGCTCGCGGATTATGCGCAAAAGCGGCGCACCGCTGCGGCGGCACCGACCGACAGTACCGTCAAGCGTGTAGAGGCCGACATTGCCGCCATTTCGGAGGCCATCGAGGCAGAGCGGAGGCGCCAAAGTGAGGCGGCTACGATCCTGCCTGAACTTGCTTCAGAAATTGAGGATTTGACCTCCGCCCTTGGCGTCCGTGGCGAAGGCACGACCGCAATGGTCGGAAAGCTCATGCAAACCGAACAACGTCAACGGGATGAAGCGCAACGGGCCATGGACGCATTGTTGGCGCTAATCCAGCAAGACGTTGCGCTGGCGGTCGCGGGTCCCGAACTCCGTGACCGCACACGCGAAAGACTTGAGGCAGAAGCAAAGCGCGAGCGCTGGGAGTCCGGCCGTAACGAAGGCGCCCAGCATCTTGATCGATTTGCCCTCGAACTCGACCGCCGTGTCGCCGTGCTCGAACCGCCGCTTGATGACCGTCATCGCCTGGCCGTTGTCGAAGCTGGCAAGGCGGCTTGGGACGCCCTGTGGCATCCGGCCCCCGATGGCTGTCCCGAGGACTATCGCCATCCGTCCCTCAATGGGATGATTCGCGAAAGAGCCATCGAAATCCTGCTGTCGCTGGACAATCACACCGAGGGAGAAGTCGCCGGCTATGGGGAGAGATTCCGTATCGCCGTCGAACATGCGGATTTGGCAAAGCGGCAATGGCAGGAACTGGAAGCGGTGGCACCGGAAGTGGAAAATCGCACCATGCGATTGCGCGAACTATCTGAAAAGATGGGACGCTACAAGTCCCGGAAAGACGAGGCTGATCGTGCCATCCAGAGCAAGGAAGCGGAACTTGCGCAGAAGCGAGCGGAACTTGGGCGCTACATGGCACGTCAGGGGGCCAGTGCTCCCGCATTGCAGCGGGCTGCCCACGCTGATCGTTACGCAGAACTCATACAGAACCTCCTCAAGGAGGCGTTGCCTAGTGAGGTTGGCGAGGTCTCCGAACAGATGACGCGAGCATGGAAGGCAATGGCTCACCTTTCTGATCGCGTGGACCGGATCGAGATCACAGCAGATTGCGAGGTAAAGATGCTGAACGCTCGCGGCGATGACCTGCACGAAGTCGACAAGTCCGCAGGTGCCAGCCAGGTGTTCACTCAGGCTCTCATAACTGCGATCACGAAAGTCAGCGGTCGTACGTTTCCGTTTGTCGTCGATACACCATTGGCGCGGCTGAGTCGGGATCAGAGAATAGGTGTCCTAAAGACGTTCACCGACCGGTCAGGTCAGGTGATTCTCTTGTCTACGGACGAAGAGGTCGTCGACGACAAGCTCGATGCCATTAGGGAGCGTCTATTGGCTGCCTTTGAACTGAAGATCCGCAGTGACAAGGGTATAGCGGTGACGAGTGTCCAAAGGCTCGACCCGGAGCAAATCTAAAGATGGTTGTCGACATTTCAGATCTCGCGAACTCCACGTTTCGGACAACGCGAACAGCTGATGACATTTGCGCGGACCTCACTGCGAAGCTGGGTTGGAGGTATCGATATATCGCCGCCCGGATGGCTGTGGGTAGATCGTTGTCCATTCCCGAACAGCCGCCTGAACTGAAGGACGAAGAAAGCGAACACATGGCGACTGCATTGCGAGGTATGCAATTGTTCGGCGAGGACGTCAATGCCGCTGCCTGGTTGGCGCTCATCACTCAGCACAGCGATTGTCCTGAAATGACGAAGAGGGTCCTGCAGGGATTGGTCGCGCGCCATTGGCACAGGGGCGCGTCTCTTCTCAGACAGGACTGGGACGACGCTGGTCAACAGATGGAAGGCTTCGTCGCGCGTCTGGCCGAACTTGCGAGCTTTGCCGGAGACAGCGACGGGCCCAGCGATGCCCTGCCGACTGCGGTGGCACCTACTCACGCCGACGAAATCAAGTTGCCCGTAGGCGAAATCGCCAAAGACCTCAAGTCGGAAGAGCATGTCGTATTCTCGGTGAACGGAGCTGGTGGCAGTCCTCACATGGCCATCATGGGCGGCGTCGGTTCCGGCAAGACCAGGACTGCGGTTCATATGCTCCGCGCTTTGCGCAGTCACTGCGAGTTGCCGTTTCTGGCATTCGACTTCAAGGGCGATCTTACCGAGAGATTTACGCAAAGTTTCGGTGCCAATCCAGTCACTCCACCGGAAATGGCAATCCCCCTGAATGTTCTGCACGTTTCTTCCCATGACGACACATCGATCAAGAAGGCTGCCGCCCGCATCCGTGATTCGATCTCCGCAGTGAAAGTGCGAAAGCCAAGCGGTGTCCAGTCGGAAGCACTTAGGGAAGCTGTCTCATCTGTACTGCGTCAAAGTTCGCCTGATGCACCGGCAAATCTCCAGGATGTCGCATCGGCACTGGAATCAGAGTACGAGGACCGCGGGCGTAAGTCCGACGAGCTGACTGCAACCTTGAACGAACTCACCCAGTTCGCACTCTTCCAGCCCGATCTCTCGCCAGCCGCTTTCTTTGAGAGAAGCTGGATTATCCAACTTCCACAAGATGGTTCGGTGGAAATGCGGCGATTGATCATCAATCTGACCCTGGATGCCCTTGACCGCTGGATCAACTCTCAACCCGACGCGCCGACAGATGATAGGGGCACACGTGGCCTTCGCCATCTGACCATGCTCGACGAAGCCCATGTGATTCTGTCGACAAAGCTACCCGCTCTTGGTAACCTCGTCAGAATGAGTCGATCAAAAGGCGGATCCATCATGTTGATATCACAGTCGCCCGATGACTTTGAGAGCACAGAGGATGGCTATCTTGACAATATGGGTATGACTCTCGCCTTCAATACTCAGGCCAGACCTGGCCCAACGAAACGTGTCTTCGGTAGCACCGGCTCACTGACTGGCTTGCAGGTGGGTGAAGCGCTCTGCCGCATTCGGTCCGAAGCAAGGACCCAAAAGGTCCTCTGCTGGAGCCCTGCTAGCGAGCCCATTGTCTGAGTATGACCGAAGTGTATCTGGCCGCCATTGCCTTCCAGCCGATTGACATGAGGGTCAACTACCCTCAAAGGGATTGAAATGGCACGAGATGCTTTCCTGCAGCAAGTAGGGCGAGACCGTCTACGGATTGTCAGAACGCAACCCTACCCGAACAGGTGGCGGGATTTCTGCTCTCGGTACAAACTTTCTTGGCACTTTACCCCATTCGAGCAAACCAAGGCAAATCAAGTGCCCACTAGCCCTGGCGTTTACTGTTTCTACATCGGACATGACCTACAATGTCTGCCTACCTTTGGCCTATCTCTTTACGGCGGTATCACCATCCGTTCCCTAAGAGCACGATTCAAGGAGTACCTTCGCGAGCGGGACTCCGATCAAGGCCGCGACTGGGTAAGGCAGTTTCTTCTGGTCTTCGATGGAGAGCTTTTGTTTGGCTGGTCACCGGTTGATAGTGTCATAACTGACCTGAGAACGTTCGAGAAGCAATTCAACGACGCGATGATGCCGCCTTACAGTGTCAAAGACTTCTCGGCCGATGTTCGCGCAGGGAGATACGCATGGCAATGAACGAACCCATATTCTTACCTGCGCTTCAAGGAAAATTCGGCGATTGGGTTTATTACACAGGAATTATGCCTCTCTCCGAAGTCAAAAGACGAATTGGGTTCGCACGAGAGCTCCACCAAAACAAACGTTTAGGTGAATTGATACAACGGCAACTACAGGATTCCGGTTCTGGCAAGCGCAACCGGGCAAGTGCAATTGCCGATTACTTGCAGTCAAATAACGAACGGTTCTTCAATGCCATTGTTGTGGGCATCTATGGTGGCGAACCTGTATGGCACCCCTTTGACATTCAGACCCGACCAGAATTTGATCGGGAAAACATTGAATATCTGGCTGAACAGGAGCGCATTGGTTTCCTTGAGCTTCGCGGCACGGAACGAATGTTCGCCCTTGACGGACAACATAGAGTCGCTGGAATCTATAGGGCATTGGAGAACGGAGGCGACGCAAGCAATGACATTCTTACGGTCTTATTTGTTCCCCATATTGACTCCAAGACAGGTATTCAGAAGACGCGCCGTCTTTTTGTCGATCTCAATAAACGTGCTGTTCCTGTTGGCACCAAAGACATCATTATTCTGGATGAAGTGGAACTCCCGGCGATCTTGACGAGGCGTCTGGTCGACGAACACACGTGGTTTTCAAGAGGCCAGGTTGATATCGGAAGATTCACGGCGACCATCAGCCCGAATTCTGCGGCTCTATTTTCCATTGCTACTTTGTTCAACATCATTAAATGCACATTACCCAACGCATTGGCTGCCAGCCAAGAGGATCGCAGGGAACTCAGGGAAACCTCGTCGATCCGGTTGTCGGAAGATAGGATCAACTATTACTATCGGAGAGCTTGCACGTACTTTGAGGGATTGGCAGACATAAATCAGCAGCTAAAGGATTACTTGGAACAAGGACCCGAGTCCGGAATTGCGAACGTTGCACGGGATGCCAACAATCGAAATGTCCTGTTTCGGCCTGCAGGGCAAATGGCGTTTGCTGGTGCTATCGCTGCTTTGGCGGCGAGGGATGGACTCACCTCAGCTTTGCGCTCAGCGCGAGCCTTCCCAATGGATATGGCTCTCGCACCGTTTGCACATGTCGTGTGGGATCCTGCGCGGTGTAGAATGATTTCGAGGGGCTCCGCACTGGCGGCACGTCTCCTGAAGTATATGTGTGGGTTGGAGCCGCCGACGGAGCGACTTCTCAATTCCTACAGAACCGCGTTGCATGACAATACTATAGAATTGCCAGATAGATTAGATGTTGACTATGTTTGAATGATGTTGGTTTTTCTGATCCATCAAGAATTTATTATATTGGATGAGACAAGGAACCAAAGGCGTCATGCCTAACGGCTACCGCTGCCATTTCCTATAGGGTCGGGTGGTCAAGGGCCCATGCTGCCCGTGATCCTCAAGCTCGATCCTGGTGGGCGGTCTTCGCTGGAGTGGTGCCGGCAGATGTAGCCTCTGAGCGAACGCAGATGCTCCTCCCACTATAGCGCGGGGATGGCAGGTCGCGGGTCCATGGCGGCATCGGGTGAGCGCTCGCGGTGTTCGACGTTGCCACCTGAATGTTTATGTCCAATCGGAGGCTTACGACATGGTGGATAGCATTCCAGAACCTCAGGGCGCGGGAGACGTTTAAGGTCTACACCTTGGTAAGCGGCCACCCCATGTTCGAGCCCAAGCTGAAATGGTCGGGGACCGGCTGGTTTGGGAGCGGAGACAGCGCCATGTCTGCTCCGAATGGTTGGGTTATGAGCCTCCGGCTAACCGACTGCCTGAAATGGTGGGCAAATCAGACTACCGAAGCGTGAAGTCAACAATTTGAGCTATACCGGGGACTTGTCATATGCCCTCGTGATGGAGGAATGTTCGACCAGCGAACAGGCCATCCGGACCGTGAGCGTTAGTCATGTTAAGCCAGCCAAGCCTGTGCGTCCAACCAGTCTATGGACCACGATCACCCTGAGCGTCTGGAAATCCCCGATTTCTGGAACATGTGCTTCCGCACCATTGGATGTGGTTCAAGCTTCTGACGCCCCGCGTCAGTCAGGATCCAGCACTCGCGACCCTCGAAGACTGCGGCCGTGAGCTTGCGGTAATATCCGGCACCGGAATCCAGATTGACCCGGTTTCCATAATGCGTGGGGCTTTCAATGGCCGTATGCCCATGCACGATGAGTTTCCCATGGTCGCGGGTGTCATACAGAAATTCTTCACGGATCCAGACAAGGTCGTCTTCCGATTGCGCCGAAAGCGGAACACCTGGAAATATCCCGGCATGGACGAATGCCAGTTCCCCGACTTCAAGAACGGGATCAAGCCCGTCCAGAAACCCTATGTGGGAATCGGGAATCAATCCAAGAATCCGCTGGTGAAGTTGCTTGGTTGAGAGTTGCCCGATGGCGGTCAGCCCATAGGACTCCAACGTCTTAGTGCCACCGAGATCGGGAGACAGCCAGGTGAAGCCCTCGCGAAGCAGGCTGTCCCGAAGACTCGCTTCCCTGACAAATCCCCGAAACATCCGGTCATGATTCCCGAGGATTGTCCGCCAAGGTTCGCCGGCGGCAATCCCGTCGACAAGAAACTGGATCGTTCCAGCGGTGTCGGGGCCCCTGTCGCAGAAATCCCCAAGATGCACCACTTCCGCAGTCGAGTCGCCGCAGGCCACACGGTCGGACGCAATGCGTCTATGGGCGGCCCGAAGCATGTCCAACTGGCCATGGATGTCGCCAATGGCATATATCCTCACGGACTAGCCAACGTCAAACTCAAGCGGACTGACCTGCTCGAACAGGCCAGTCGCTTCCAGTTCCGCCAGTACGCTCCCCGGTGGACGATCATCCAGGTAGAGCAGCGCGATCGCTTCGCCGCCGACGGAACTGCGACCGAGGGTGAAGTTCGCGATATTGACGCCGTGGTTCCCCATGGTCTGACCGAGTGCTCCGATAATGCCCGGCATGTCTTCATTGGTCGTGTAGAGCATATGATGCCCGATCGCCGCGTCAATGTTGATTCCCTTGATCTGGATGAAACGCGGTCTGCCATCGGAAAACACGGTGCCGGCGATGGATCGCTCGCGTCGACCGGTCGCGACAGTGAGCTTGATGTAGCCCTCGAAGACGCCTGACTTGCCCTGGGTCGTCGTAGAGATATCCATGCCACGTTCCCGCGCGATCACCGGTGCCGACACCATGTTGACCTCCGGATTCGAGGACTTCATGATTCCAGCGATGGCGGCGGAGGTGAGGGCGGCTGCATTCATGTCGGCTACCACGCCATCGTAAAGGATATTGGTGGCCTTGATCGGTTCGCCTGTCAGCTGCCCGACGAATTCTCCAAGATGTCCTGCAAGCTTGATCCACGGACCCATGACCCGAGCTTCTTCGGCGGTCACCGAAGGCATGTTCAGGGCGTTCTGGACGGCACCCGTCAGCAGGTAGTCGGACATCTGTTCCGCGACCTGCAGCGCCACATTTTCCTGCGCTTCGTTGGTCGATGCGCCGAGATGTGGTGTGCAGACGACGTTTGGCATGTTGAACAGCTTGTTCTCGGTCGCCGGTTCGGTTGAGAAGACGTCGAGTGCCGCGGCAGCGACATGACCCGAACCAAGGAGGTCAGCCAGCGCTGTCTCGTCGACCAGTCCACCGCGGGCGCAGTTGATGATGTGTACGCCCTTTTTGGTGCGACCAAGCGCTTCCCTTGAAAGAATGTTCCGGGTCTTTTCAGTCAGTGGCACATGAAGCGTGATGAAGTCAGATTCGTGAAGAAGGTCCGCCAGATCCACCTTTCTTGCGCCCATGCTGTTCGCCCTCTCCCCGGACAGGAACGGATCGTACGCCACGACTTTCATCTTAAGTCCGCGTGCGCGGTCGATGACAATCTGGCCAATGTTTCCGGCACCGATGACGCCCAATGTCTTGCCCGTGAGTTCGACTCCCATGAAGCGGGACTTTTCCCACTTTCCCGCATGAGTCGATGCATTCGCGGCCGGGATCTGCCGCGCGGCCGACAACATCATGGCGATCGCGTGCTCAGCGGTGGTGATCGAATTGCCGAAGGGCGTGTTCATCACGATCACGCCGGCCTTGGAAGCGGCTGGAACGTCGACATTGTCAACGCCGATGCCGGCCCGACCCACAACCTTCAGACGGATGGCAGCGCCAATCAGCCTCTCAGTCACCTTTGTCGCTGATCGGATGGCGAGCCCATCATAGTTTCGGATCACCTCCAACATGCCGGACTTGTCCCTGCCGAGGTCTGGCCTGAAATCCACTTCCACCCCGCGGTCGCGGAAAATCTGCACTGCGGTCTCAGACAGCCTGTCCGAAACGAGAACTCTGGGGGCCATTCCGGTCTCCATTCATGTTATGCTCGACTTTGGCCAGCCGCCTTCTGCTGACGCTTCAGGCAGCGGTACGCGCAGATTCGGTCTGCGAACGGTAGGACCATTCGATCCAGTTCGTGAGCGCCTCGATATCCGAGGACTCGACCGTTGCACCGCACCAGATCCGCAAACCCGGCGGCGCATCGCGGTAACTGCCGATGTCGTATGCGACGCCTTCTTCCTCAAGCTGCCTCTCGACCGCCTTGGCGAGCGTGCGCGAGTCTCCTGTCGAAAGTCCGGTGAACTTGAGACAGACGCTCGTTGTGGATCGGCATTTCGGTTCGTTCGCCAGGAAACCGATCCAATCATGCATATTTACGAACCGCTCGATGGCGTCGAAGTTGGCATTGGTCCGGGCGATCAGCCCGTCGAGGCCCCCGACCGATTCGGCCCATTCGAGTGCGGCAAGATAATCCTCGACGCAAAGCATGGACGGGGTGTTGATCGTGGAGCCCTCGAAAATCGCTTCGTTGAGTTTTCCGCGTTTCGTTAGACGGAAGATCTTGGGTAGTGGCCAGGGCGGCTCGTAGCTTTCGAGGCGCCGCATCGCGCGAGGGCTGAGAATCAGCATGCCGTGAGCCGCTTCGCCACCAAGAACCTTCTGCCAGGAAAACGTTGTTGCGTCGAGCCGGTCCCAAGGAAGGTCCATCGCAAATGCGGCCGAAGTCGCATCACAGAGTGTCAGTCCCTTGCGGTCAGATGGAATGAACCCGTCCGAAGGCACACGGACACCTGAGGTTGTGCCGTTCCAGGTGAAGCAGACGTCCCGGTCATAGTTCACGGACGTCATGTCGACGATATCGCCATACTCGGCGGTGTGGACAGAAGCGTCGATGCGGAGCTGCCTGACGGCATCGGTAACCCAACCGGCACCGAAACTTTCCCAAGCCACCATTTCGACGGGACGTTCACCAAGAAGATTCCACATCGCCATCTCGAACGCGCCCGTGTCGGAGGCGGGCACGATTCCTATTCTATGCCCATCTGGAACGCCGAGGATGACGCGCGTCCTGTCGATCGCGGCCTTGAGTTTGGCTTTCGGAGTCGTGGCGCGATGTGACCGGCCGAGCATGGCGTCGGACAGTCTGTCGAAACTGAATCCAGGGGGCTTGGTGCAGGGACCCGATGAGAAACGCGGGTTCATGGGCCTCATGGCTGGCTTGTCCAGTGCCATCTATGGTATCCTTCCAGATATACGCCTCTCGTTGGGGAGAGGTGTCCCGCACGCCGGGATAGAGAGGTCGAGGGGCGTGCACAAGGGAAATTCAGCCGCAGCTTTGTCGTTCGGCCAGAAAGTCCCGTTTGAGGAGCCACGATCCTGTGCATGTGATTACCTTGATCGCCAACCCAGAACGTCGAAATCTTGATCCGGCGCTTGTTGACTCGCTGCGGAATGCATGGGGTGGCGGTCCCGTTGCCTGGCTGTCTCCGGATGAGGCCGCCGAATTCGAGATACCTACCGTACCAGGGAACAGATGGGAGGTCTGGCAAGACTGCCAGACGATGCAGATCGACCTGGTGGCGCAAAGATCAGGTGGGCGTCGAATGAAGCTTCTGCTGGCGGATATGGACTCAACACTGATCCAGCAGGAATGTATTGACGAACTTGCAGCGGAAGCTGGTGTTGGTGACCGTGTAGCTGCGATTACGTCCCGTGCGATGAATGGCGAGATCGGGTTTGAGGAGGCGCTTCGGGAACGGGTGCGGTTGCTGAAGGGGCTTCCCGTAACCGCGATCCAGAAGGTACTCGACGAAAGGATCACATATATGCCTGGCGGACGAACGGCCGTGGCGACCATGAAGGCGAACGGTGTCTATGCGGTGCTGGTTTCCGGCGGGTTCACGGCGTTTTCTGGAACGGTGGCTGCGCAGCTGGGATTCGATGAACATCGAGCGAATAAACTGCTCGTGGCCGGGCAAAGACTGACTGGAGAGGTCGGCGAACCGATTCTCGGCCGGGATGCCAAGGTCGCGGCGCTGAAGGAGGTTGGTGCCCGCCTCGGAATCAAGGCCAGCGACATGATCGCGGTGGGGGATGGGGCCAACGATCTTGGTATGCTGAAGCTGGCCGGAACCGGGGTCGCGCTGCATGCCAGGCCTTCGGTCGCGGTCCAGTCCGAGATGCGCGTCAATCATGGAGATCTCACTTCGCTCCTGTATATCCAGGGATATTCCAGGGAAGAGTTCGTCTCAAGGCGCTGACATCTGGTGATTGGCATGGTATGGTCAGGGAATTGGGCATGCGGTTGCATCCTTGTTTCCAAGTGTCTATTCCTGAATTGGCGCTCTTGGCACCGGTGCGCACGTAAGCATAATACAGGGTGCACCGGCAGTCTTGTGCCTTCGCGGAGAGGCCGTCACGGAACAGCCGGGAATTGAGGCGAAGTGTTGACACGCGAGGGCAGAAGACAGATGCGCTCAGGAATATTTCGCGGATTGGCCATAATGGCGGCGGTCCTGTCCGCCAGTCCAGTCATGGCCCAGGCCGACCCGGATCGAAAATCAGATAATCGGGTCGCTGTTCACAAGGACTGGAGTGTATTCGAGGAAGCTGGCCCGACAGCGTATTGCTGGAGCGCCTCGCAGCCGAAGGAGTCTGTTCACACGCGCGGCGGCAAGCCCGTATCCGTGCGTCGTGGCGACATACTGCTCCTCATTTCATTCATTCCGGAGAGGAACGTAAGCGGTCAGGTTTCGTTTTTGAGCGGCTATCCGTTTCGAGAGGGAGCGGAGGTAAGTGTGGACATAGATGGCAGGAAGTTCAGCCTGTATTCGGGGGAAAAGGATACAGAGAAAGAAACGGCTTGGACGATCTCGGACGAGGAGGACAGGAAACTGGTCGAAGCCCTGAAGCTGGGAAACGAAGCTGTTGTCGTTGGCGTGTCCAGTCGGGGGACGACGACGAGGGATACATTTTCGCTGATCGGTATCACCGCGGCGATTGAGGATGCCCGAGCGCGCTGTTAGCAATGCGATGTACGTTGCAGCGAAGGATCCCGAAGCACCTTACGGAAGACAGATGTACCCGTGGGTAGTTTGTGGTTTGGCCGCAGCCGCGGTCGCCTGTTGCGCCGGTTCGGTGATGGCTCAGGTCGAGGAGCCGCCGCGAGAGTCGAAAGACCCCGTAGCTGTGCATAGGGACTGGTACGTGTATGAGGAAACCAGCCCGACAAAATACTGCTGGACCGCCTCGCAGCCAGAGGACTCCATGCACAAACGCGATGGCCGGGTTGTGTCTGTCCCTCGCGGTCAAATTCTTCTCTACATTTCCTTCATTCCGGAAAAGAACGTGAACGGCGCGATTTCGTTTTTGAGCGGCTATCCGTTTCGGGATGGCGCCGCTGTCACGGTGGACATCGATGGTGAGGAGTTCAGGCTGTTTGCGTTGGGAGATACGGCCTGGACGAATTCTGACCAGGACGACAGGGAAATGGTAGAGGCTCTGAAGCGCGGTAGGGAAGCCGTGGTCGTTGGCGTGTCAAGCCGCGGGACCGTAACGACCGATACCTTTTCGCTCATGGGTGTGACGGCCGCTGTCGAGGATGCCCGGAAACGCTGCGGTGGCTGAACCGGGGTGTTTGAGACCCAAGTGCGAATGCCTGAAGCGGGTTCAAACATATCTGGTGCGATGGGCAGCGGCTTTGACAGGTCATTCCGATTTGGTTCCGCTGTTGAGACTGCGGCCATGGCCACGGCACTGGCACCCACACTGTGCCCGGGTGACGTGATTCTTCTTGAGGGCGGACTTGGCTCGGGAAAGACCCATTTCGCCCGATCGTTGATTCAGGCACGATTGGCGGAGGTTGACCGGGTCGAGGAGATCCCGTCACCGACCTTCACCCTCGTTCAGGTCTATTCGGACGACAGAACCGAACTGTGGCATGTCGACCTGTACCGCCTGACGGGACCGGACGACGTTGCTGAGCTTGGATTGGAAGACGCATTCGACGAAGCGGTATGTTTGGTGGAGTGGCCTGACAGGATGGGAGGTCTGGCTCCCGATGATGCCCTGAACCTGCGACTCGAGATGACCACCGTTCCAGGCGAGAGACTGGCGCGGGCAACCTCTTCCTGCGGAAAGTGGGAAACCCGGTTCCGGTTCATTTCGCCGGAGGGTTCCGATGGATGACCGGCTTCGCCTCGCAACCGCCTTTGTCGACGGAACGGCGTTCGCAGGATGGGACATGGAACCACTCGCCGGGGACGCGTCCTCCCGACGGTATTTCCGTCTGCGAAATGACGGGCACACTGCGGTTCTGATGGACGCGCCGCCGGAAAACGCGCAGAGTGTCGCGCAGTTTCTGGACGTGGCGCGCTTTCTCGAGAGTCTGGATCTGAGCGCTCCAGCGGTTCTGGCGGAGGACCGGACAGCGGGCTTTGCGGTTCTTGAGGATTTTGGCGATCGTTCATTCGCGGGACTTGCCCATCAACAGCCGGATCTGGAAGCGCTCCTTTATGAGACCGCAACAGATGTTCTGGTGGCTCTTGATGGATGTGCCATCCCGGCATTCGTGCCGAACTTCGAGGCTGGTGCAATGGCGGCGCAGACCGAACCTGTCTTTGAGTGGTACCGACGTGGCATCAAGGCGATCCGGGGCACGGGATTCCGCCGGCTCAAGGCGGAACTCGAGGCTGTGCTCATGGCAACGGAATTGGGTTCGCCCAGGCTAATGCTAAGGGACTTCCATTCGGAGAACCTGATGTGGTTACCTGACCGTAGCGGTGTCCGGCGGCTGGGCCTGCTCGATTTCCAGGATGCGATGGCAGGGCCCCCCGGATACGATCTGGTGTCACTGCTTCTCGACGCCCGGCGGGATGTCAATCCAGCTATCTCCAGCACTGCCAAACACCGATTCATCAGGGCGACGGGGTATGATTCGATAGCGTTCGAAGCGACCTTCGCCGCGATTGGTGTGCAACGCAATCTGCGTATCCTGGGCGTCTTCGCCCGACTGGCGATCGAGGTTGGAAAGCCACGCTATCTCGACTTCATTCCCAGGGTCTGGCAGCGTATGGCGGTCTGCCTGTCCCATCCTTCCCTGTCAGAGGTTGCGGAAATCGTCGCCGAAGACCTGCCGGAACCGACGCCCGGCAACTTGCGTGAATTGAGGAAGAGATGCCGCCAAAGCCACCATTGATGCTTTTCGCCGCCGGTTCTGGAGCTCGGATGATGCCCTTGACCGAATCCCGTCCCAAACCATTGGTCGAGGTGGCTGGGCGACCACTGATCGATCATGCGATCGACGTCGCACACGAAGCCGGCATCCGAAGAATCGTGGCGAATACCCATTACCGATCCGAAATGCTGGAAAGCCATCTCGACCGTGTGGAAGTGACCACGATTTTCGAACCAGAGCTGCTTGACACTGGCGGAGGGGTTCTCAACGCTCTGCCTCATCTGGGTGCGGATGTTGTTTTCACGCTGAACACCGATGCGGTGTGGCGCGGTGACAATCCGCTTTCGACCCTTCTCGCCTTCTGGTGCCCGGACGTGATGGAGGCAATGCTGCTTCTGGTGCGGCTGAACAGGGCATCCGGTCATCTGGGTGCTGGCGATTTCAGGATGGACGCCGACGGACGTCTTCTTCGTGGACCTGGTCTTGTGTATACAGGCGCACAGATCATGAAGACCGGTCGCCTGAGTGTTGCTCAGGATGACGTGTTTTCGCTGAACCTGATTTGGGACGGGATGATCGCTGACGGCACGTTGTTCGGTCTGGAGTATCAGGGAGCGTGGTGCGATGTCGGTCGGCCTGAATGTGTCCCGCTGGCGGAGGAAATTCTGGATGTTTGAGCCGTCGCTGCGACCCAGACTGTTCGGCGTGCCGCCGGGCGTGGATTTTCCGAGGGCGCTGATCGGGGGATTGCGCCGTCGTCTGAGGGGCCAACCATCTGAAGCCCTCGCCAGGGTCGAGATCTTCGTCAACTCGCGTGCGATGCAATGGCGGTTGAAGTCGCTCTTCATGCAAGGTCCTGCGACACTTGTTCCGCGTATACAGGTTGTCACTGATCTTTCGCGTGATGTCCGCTTCCTCGACATCCCCCTTCCGGCGTCCCCGTTGCGACGGCGGCTGGAACTCACCCAGTTGGTCGGAAAGCTGCTTGAACTGCAGCCGGACCTCGCGCCCCGCTCGGCGTTGTTTGCGTTGGCGGACAGCCTCGCTGGACTTCTGGACGAAATGCAGAGCGAAGGCGTTACACCCGAGTGCATTCGGGACCTTGATGTGGTGGATGTCTCGGGACACTGGCAGCGCGGTCTTCAGTTTGTGTCACTTGTCGAAAGATACTTCGCATCGGAGTTCCAACAGGGTCTGGACGCCCTGTCGCGGCAACGGCTGGTGGCCGAGAGACTCGCCGAAGAGTGGTCGGAAGAGCCCCCCGCGCATCCTATCATTGTCGCTGGTTCCACTGGATCCAGAGGAGCCACAGCGCTGTTCATGCGGGCGGTGGCGCAGCTTCCACAAGGTGCGGTCGTTCTACCGTGCATGGACTTCGATCTTCCGCCATCCGTGTGGGAGCGTCTGGGGGATGCGCTTACCACTCAGGACCATCCGCAGTACCGGTTTGCCCGTCTCTGTGGTGATCTTGGCAGCCTGCCCGCCGAAATCCGGCCTTGGGAGCCGTCGTTGCAGCCGCCTTCTCCGGAACGTAACCGTCTTGTTTCCCTGGCGCTGAGGCCCGCACCGGTCACCGACCAGTGGCTAGCCGAAGGTGCCGGTCTTGCTGGAATCAGGCAGGCGACCGAGGCGATTACGCTGATTGAAGCACCTTCGCCCAGGGCCGAAGCCTCCGCCGTCGCTCTTATGCTTAGGCACGCCGTGGAGAAGGACAGGACGGCGGCCCTCCTGACGGCAGATCGCACGTTGACCCGGGAGGTCATCGCCGCCCTTGATCGTTGGGCCATCAGGCCCGATGACTCTGCAGGGACGCCGCTTCCATTGACGGCGGCTGGTCGGTTCCTACGGCAGGTGGCGGACCTGTTTGGCCAGGCCCTGAGCGGCACTTCCCTGCTTGCCCTGCTCAAACATCCTCTGAGCAACGCCAGTGCCGCCGATCGCACCGCGCATCTGAGGAATACGCGTGCTCTGGAACTGAAGCTGCGCCGGTCGGGGCCGTCATTCCCCGGTGCCAGTGATCTGCGCCGATGGGCGGCGAATTCCGATTCGCAGCGGTTGGAGTGGGCGGAATGGCTTGCCTGCCTGCTCGATGGGCTTTCCGAAGTCGGTGAACGCAGCCTGACCGAACATGTGGACCATCACATCCGTCTCGCGGAATCCCTGGCCGCGGGTCCCGCCGCGGAGGATTCCAGCAGGCTTTGGGAAGGACAGGCCAACGCAAGGGTGTGGGAGGTGGTCGACGAACTGAGCCGTGAGGCAAGGTACGGCGGGATGCTGACACCGACGGACTATGCGTCCCTGTTCGACTCGGTTCTTTGGCGGGCCCCTGCCGTACCCACTGTTACCACGGTGCATCACCATATCATGATCTGGGGGCCCCAACAGTCGCGCGTTCAGGGGGCGGACCTGGTGATTCTCGCCGGGATGAATGAGGGACACTGGCCCGTGGCTTCCCCTCCCGATCCTTGGCTCAATCGGCAGTTGCGGGCTCAGGCAGGCCTTCTCTTGCCGGAACGCGCCATCGGTCTCGCGGCGCACGACCTGCAGCAGGCGATCGCCGCACCTGAAACTGTTCTTTCGCGGGCCATTCGTGATTCCGAATCACCGACGGTTCAGTCGCGTTGGCTCAACCGCCTGACCAATCTGCTTGAGGGCCTGTCCGACGACGGAGCCGAGGCCCTTGTGGATATGCGAATGCGTGGAAATCACTGGCTTGAACTGGCGCAGCGGCTTGATATGCCCGAGGAAAGAACTCCCAGTGCGCCCCGACCAGCACCACGGCCACCGGTAACGTATCGTCCGACCAGGATTTCGGTCACCGAAGTTGAGCGGCTGATCCGTGATCCTTACGCGATCTATGCCCGGCGAATCCTGGACCTCAGGTCGCTTGATCCACTGCGCCACCTGCCCGATGCACCGATGCGTGGAACGGTAATCCATCAGATCGTCGAGCGATTCATCGGCGAAGAACTGGTTGGAGACCATGCAACCGACTGTGCCCGATTGCTGCAGGTCGCGGATGATGTGATGGAAACCGAAGTCGAATGGCCGGCGACCCGCCGGCTCTGGCGCGCCAGACTGGCAGGAATCGCCGATTGGTTTGTTGCCGGGGAGGCGATACGCCAGGCAGGTGCACGGCCGGTGGCACTCGAACGCTCGGGGAGTTTCCTCCTGCCGCAGACAAAGGTTACCCTTCACGGTAAAATTGACCGAATCGACCGACGGGAGGATGGGTCGCTCCTGGTCTACGACTACAAGACCGGAACGCCGCCGACCAGAAGCCAGCAGGAGCACTTCGACAAGCAGCTGTTACTGTCGGCTATCCTGATCGAACACGGTGCGGTGGAGTCTCTCGAAGCGGGAACGGTTGCCGGGGCGGCTTACCTTGGGCTCGGGACCAATCCGAAGATCGAGTCCACAGACCTGGATGAATGTACGACACAGGACACCCTGGAGGAACTGGAGTGTCTCCTGGCGAAATACCGGTCTCCCGAGCGGGGATATATGTCGCGCCGGGCAGTGAGGTCGGTGTCATATGGGGGCGATTTCGACCATCTGGCGCGATTCGGGGAGTGGAGTGACAGCGATGATCCGACACCGCAGGACGTTGGCTGATGGACTCCGTGAAATCGCCAAGGGGCAGTAAGGTGTTGGACGATGCGACACAAAGGCAGAACGAGGCGGCCGCCCCGGCCGCCTCGACCTGGCTGTCCGCGAATGCGGGTTCGGGAAAGACCCGGGTTCTGACCGACAGGGTCGCGAGGCTGCTGCTCGATGGAGTCGCTCCCCGAAACATCCTTTGCCTGACCTATACGAAGGCCGCTGCGTCGGAAATGCAGAACCGGCTATTCAGGCGGCTCGGCTCCTGGTCGATGAAGCCGGACGGCGAACTGACGGTTGAACTGGAAGGGCTTGGTGTCGACGAGGTCTCCGATCCTTCGAGATTGGCGGCGGCGCGGCGTCTCTTCGCCCGCGCCATTGAGACGCCCGGTGGATTGCGCATCCAGACTATCCATTCGTTCTGCGCTTCGCTGCTCCGTCGTTTCCCGTTGGAAGCAGGTGTGACACCGGGCTTTCGCGAGATGGACGACCGATCCAGCGCCGTGCTTCTCGATGAGGTTCTGGACGCACTTGCCGCCGGTCCTGAGGTGACGGCAGTGGATGCATTGGCCGAGCACTGTACCGAAAGCGGTCTCGGAGAACTTCTGCGGGCCGTCGTATCGAATCGGGAATCCTTCGACGACGTCCACAGCCATGACGAAATTCTCCATTGGTTCGGCTTGCCGGTCGGTTACGACGAGGCCCGGGCAGTCAGGGAAACCTTCGATGGCGGTGAACAAGACCTCTTCGACGAGGTGCTGCCGGTGATGCGGGAGAGCACCAAACCGACGGACCGGCGCGTAGCCGCATACCTCAGCCGGATCGACTGGTCCGCTCCGGGCATGGGCGAACTCGAGACCTGTATCAAGGTCTTTCTCACTGGGGAAAATGCCAAGGTGCCGTTTTCGGCGAAGATTGGCCGCGTTCCCACCAATAACTGCCGAAGGGCACTTGGGCCTGCTGGCGCGGCGCTCAACCGGCTGATGGAGCGTGTCGAAACTGTGCGGGACCGTCTCATGAGCCTGGAGGCTGCCAGGAAAACACACGCACTTCATCGGTTCGCAGCGGCTTTTCTTCCCGCCGTCGAGCGGCGCAAGCAGTTGAGGGGTTGGCTCGACTTCGATGACCTGATCCTGCGGACGAAGGCGCTGCTGACGGACGATGCCGTGGCGTCCTGGGTTCTCTATCGACTCGACGGTGGCCTGGACCACATTCTGGTCGATGAAGCGCAGGACACCAGTCCGGAACAGTGGACGGTGATCGAAAGACTGGCCCAGGAGTTCACGACCGGTATCGGGGCACATGATGGAACCCGGCGAACGATTTTCGTTGTGGGAGACAGAAAGCAGTCGATCTATTCCTTCCAGGGTGCGGACCCCCGGGAGTTCGAACGCATGCGCCAGCACTTTGCCGAACGGTTGCAAGGTGTGAACCAGGATCTGCGCTCAAGGAAGCTGGAACACTCGTTTCGGTCGTCGAGCGCGATTCTGGAGCTCGTCGACAGCGCAATCAATATCGATGGGGCACGGCACAGGGCTTTCCACGCGACGCTTCCGGGCCGCGTCGACCTATGGCCCGCGGTGCCGAAGGTCGCCGAGCAGGAAAAGAGGGATTGGTTCGATCCGGTTGACCTCATATCGGATGACCATCACGACAACGTGCTGGCGCGCGCGGTCGCGGGCGAAATCAAGCGCATGATCGAAGTTGAGACGCTTCCGGCGAAAGGTGGTTCCAGACGGCGAATAACGGCGGGGGACTTCCTGATCCTTGTACGGCGTCGTTCGACGCTGTTTGATGCCATTATCCGGGAATGTAAGGTACTGAGCCTGCCAATCGCCGGTGCCGACCGGCTGGAACTGGGGGCGGATCTGGCGGTTAATGACATCACGGCGCTGATGGCGTTTCTCGACACGCCTGCTGACGACCTGTCACTCGCGGCCGCACTCAGGTCTCCGCTGTTCGGATGGTCCGAGGCCGAGCTGTTCGGTCTCGCGGCAGACCGCGGACCTCAGCAGCTCTGGGAAGCGTTGAGGGACCGTAGGGACGAATATCCGGACACCATGGCGGTTCTGACTGACCTGCGCGGTCTGATCGACTACATGCGCCCCTTTGATCTGATCGAGAGAATACTGACGCGGCACGACGGTCGGAGAAAGCTCCTTGCACGGCTGGGACCTGAGGCGGAGGATGGGATCGACGCGCTGCTTTCGCAATCCCTGGCCTACGAGCGGCTGGAGATTCCAACCCTTACCGGCTTCCTGTCGTGGTTTGGAGCGGAGGACATCGATATCAAGAGGCAGGTGGACAGCGCTGGCGATCTAATCCGCGTCATGACGGTTCATGGAGCGAAGGGGCTTGAGTCTCCGATCGTGCTTCTGCCCGACACGGCCAAGCGCACGATCTCGCCTAGGGATGAGATCATTCCTTTGCGGCCTGGTTGCATGGTATGGCGTGTGCCGAAACCGAGTCAGCCGAAGTCAATGATGGAAGCGCTTGAACGGTTGAAGGAAGCGCAGGTCGAAGAGGACCAAAGGCTCCTCTACGTCGCGATGACGCGAGCGGAAAACTGGTTGATCATCGCCGCTTCCGGTGACGTCGGTGAAGAGGACGAAAGCTGGTACCGGATCGCTGCCAACGCGGTCGAGAGTTTGGATCGTGCCGAAGAGCTGAAGACACCAACGGGGGACTCAGGTCTTCGATATGCGCATGGAGATTGGGATGCTGGCCTGATAGGCCAATCCAGGATGACGGAGCGTCGGCAAGTCTCGATCCCTGCCTGGGTGCATCGGACCGCTCCGGAACCAGAGATGCCCCTAGTGCCACGGGCGCCGTCCGACCTTGGAGGTGCCAAATCCCTTCCCGGCGAAGGGGAGGGGGAGACAAGGGAGGCCCTCCTTCGAAGCGGCACAATGGCTCACAGGATTCTGGAGGTTCTTACGGACATATGCAATCCTGATTGGGAAAGCCTTGCCAGCAGGTTGCTTGAAAGCGAGTTTTCCGCGACCCCTGAGGAGGTGGCGGCATCGAGTCAAGAGGCTCGGCGGGTGCTTGAAGCGGAGGAACTGGCGTTTCTGTTCGAGGATGGTGTGCTGTCGGAGGTCGACATCTGGGCGCAAGGTCCGGGGCTTCCGCGAGAAGGGGTTTCCGGGGCAATCGACAAACTTGTGGTTTCGCCTGACTCCGTTCTGGCCGTGGATTTCAAGACGAATGCGGTTGTACCTCCTGTTGCGGAGGAAACACCGGATGGGTTGCTCCGCCAATTGGGCGCTTACCATGCGGCACTGGAAGCGGTGTATCCTGACAGAAAGGTGGACGTCGCGATTCTCTGGACCCGCAAACCGATACTCATGTGTTTCCCGGCTGAAACCGTGAGACGTGCGCTGGAAGGTGTCACGGCCTCTTGACCTGTGCCGGATTTGTCCGCACGTAGGGGGTCTGACATGAATCTCCGGGAGAACAGCCATGGCCACAATCGCCGTCACAGACGAATCCTTCAATGCGGAGGTCGAGCAGTCCGAAATACCGGTTGTTGTGGATTTCTGGGCTGAATGGTGTGGCCCCTGCAGGCAGATTGGGCCTGCTCTGGAAGAGCTTTCGGAAGAGTATTCCGGGCGCTTGAAGATCGTGAAGGTAAACGTGGACGATAGCCCGGATGCTCCCGCGAGGCTTGGCGTTCGGGGAATTCCGGCACTGTTCATGTTCAGGGATGGCAAGGTGGTTTCGAACAGGACGGGAGCGGTGCCAAAGAGTTCGCTGCAGAACTGGATCGACGGAGCACTATGACCTGCCTGACCACTTGTGGGTTGTTGTGATGCCGAGAGCGATTCACATGAAGAGCGCATGATCGAGGATTTGCAGTCAAAGGATCGCCGAGGTCTTTGGTCGAGGGCGCCAATCAGCCGCAGCCGATCCATTGCGCCCATGAGTGACGGCTGGCAGAATTCCCCCGGTTCCAAACCGGTTACTGCGGTCCGTCAGTTCCAGAGCGCTCCGCCTCGCGACATCCTCGTCACCATTCCGTCCTGATATCAAGCTTCGATGGAACGGTTCCTCAGATTGCGCACTTTCGACTTTCTTCGAGGTAAATCTCCCTCAGCCGCGCTGCCACTGGCCCTGGACTGCCGCTACCGATCCCGACGCCGTTGATCTCGACCACCGGCATAACGAAGGTCGACGCCGATGTGATGAACGCCTCGTCCGCGGCCTGTGCCTCTTCGATCGTGAACGGGCGTTCGCTGACCTGCATCTGAGCTTCCCGTGCGAATCGAAGTACGGCGGCGCGGGTGATGCCGTGGAGGATATCGTGGCTGAGGTCCCGGGTTATGATCCAGCCGTCCTTAACCATGTAGGTGTTGTTGCTCGTTCCCTCGGTCACGAATCCATCTTCGATCATCCATGCGTCGTCACATCCGTTTCTCTGTGCCAACATCTTTCCCATGGACGGATAGAGAAGCTGGACGGTCTTGATGTCCCGGCGCTTCCACCTCAGGTCCGGCACCGAGACCACCCTGAGTCCGACTTTCGCCTGTGGATTGTCCGCCAATCCCGGTTTGGATTGAGTGAAGAGCACGACGGTTGGAGACACTTCCTTTGGGTCGGGATACATGAAATCCCGGTCGTCCGCGGCGCCACGTGTGATCTGGAGATAGACAAGGCCGTCCTTGATCCGGTTCTGTGCCACGAGTTCGCGATGGATTTCCAACAGGTCGTCACGGCTGACGGGAGAATCCATTTCCAGTTCGCCGAGAGATCTCTTCAGACGCGCCGCATGGCCATCGAAGTCAACCAGCTTGCTGTCCAAAACGCTCGTGACCTCATAGACGCCGTCAGCAAAAAGGAAGCCTCGGTCAAAGACCGATACCCTTGCCCTTTCCTCTGGGACATAGGCGCCATTCACATACACGATCCGACTCATCGGTTCCCGTCCTCCTTCTTCAGGCCGGATCCTTCAACGGCTCCGTCCCCGGTGCCCTAACCCCACAGTTCCGAAGTTGGTGGATGCACTTCGGAACCGTCGTACCTAAGAGGCATCTCACGGTCTTCGGCCAACAGGAGAGGTCCGTCAAGGTCAACCACTGCGGCGCTCTGTGCCACGAGCACCGCCGGTGCCATTGCCAAGCTAGAGCCTACCATGCACCCGACCATGATGCCGTAACCTTCCGCCAACGCGGCGTCACGTAGGGCCAGCGCCTCGGTCAGCCCACCGGCCTTGTCGAGTTTGATGTTTACGAAGTCGTATCTGCCTTGAAGGCTTGGCAGTGACGTGCGGTCATGGCAGCTTTCGTCTGCGCACACCGGAAGTGGACGGGGAATTTCAGCCAGTATGGCATCGTCCTCCGCTGGCAACGGTTGCTCGACCAGTTCCACGCCCAAGCGAACCAGGTGCGGCGCAAGGTCGCTGTAGATTTCCTCCGTCCAACCTTCGTTCGCGTCGACAATGATCCGTGCATCGGGGGCACCTTCGCGAACAGCTTCGAGCCTGGGCATGTCGTCTGGCGTACCGAGCTTGATTTTCAGGAATGGTCGATGGGAATTGTCAGCGGCGGCCAAGCGCATGTTTTCGGGAGTGTCCAGGGAAATCGTGTAGGCTGTAACGACCTGCCTTGGAGCGGCAAGCCCTGCAAGTTCCCAAACGTGCCGCCCCAATCGCTTTGCTTCCAGATCCCATAGTGCGCAGTCTACCGCATTCCTTGCCGCCCCTGGGGGAAGCGCCTTCTGCAGTGCGGTGCGGCCGATTGGGTCGACACGCTCAATCTGGCTCACCACGGAATCCAGTGTCTCGCCGTAGCGGGCGTATGGCACGCATTCGCCCCGTCCAGCCGTATCTCCGTCAGTGACGGTCGCGGTCAGGACGTGGGCCTGGGATCGGGAACCACGGGAAATCGTGAAGGTCCGAACAAGCGGAAACATGTTGCGTGCGACAGTGACTTCCATACCATGAACCTTCCTGCGTGCCTACAGACCATGCCAAATCGGTTGCCAACAATTTGCAGCTTCAGTCGAGGATTGTGCAGTTCAACCAGCGGTCAGAGCATCGACCAGTCGCCCTGCACCCTGCCGGAATGGATCGACTGTTGGATATCCCATCCGAGCCTCGATCTCCGCAAGGCAGGTCTCGGCGTCACCTTCCTCAAGTGCAGCTGTGTTTACGGCAATGCCGATAACCCTGCAGTCTGGATTGGCCACTCTCGACAGCTGGAGTGCCAGATCCCGTAAGGTTTCGAGTGACGGTAGTCGGTAATCTGGAAGGCCACGCATATGGGTTCGCGTCGGCTCGTGGCAAAGAACGAGCGCATCGGGTTGGCCGCCGTGGATCAGTGCCATGGTCACACCGGAGTAAGAGACGTGAAAGAGCGAACCCTGACCTTCGAGTAGGTCCCAATGGTTTTCGTCATTGTCTGGGGTGAGCCATTCCACCGATCCCGACATGAAGTCCGCGACAACGGCATCGAGTGGGACGCCGTCGCCGTCGATCAGGATTCCGGTCTGCCCAGTGGCGCGAAAGGTCGCTGCTAGGCCACGCTTCCGGAACTCACGGTCCATAGCGAGTGTCGTATACATCTTTCCAATCGAACAGTCCGTGCCGACAGTGAGACACCTCTTGCCCGAACGTTTTTTTCCGTTGGCGATCGGATAGGGCCTATTGGGTACCCGCACATCATGCAATGTGCGGCCCGTGGAATTGGCTACGGCGACCAGATCAGGCTCATCACGCAGGAGACTGTGCAGTCCTGAAGCGAGATCAAAGCCCTCTTCCAGCGCCATGACCAGCACATTCTTCCATTCGGGACTGATGAAACCACCCCGGTTGGCCACTCCAATGACAAGTGTGTGCACACCGGCTTCGCGGGCCTCATCAAGCGTCATGTCGGGGAGTTCCAGATCCGCCCTACAGCCTGACATTCGATACTGGCCAATGGCACGCCCCGGCCTCCAATCCCTAATGCCTTGACCAACCTTCGCGGAAAGCTGGTCGGGCGCGTCTCCCAGAAACAGCAGGTATGGTGCATCAATCATCGCAAGGTCCTTCTCATGGGCTGATCTGGCATCAGTGCTGATGGTTGACATGGTTCATTCATCCCGTAATCCAGACGCTTCCGGGAGATCGAAAGCTGTTGGATCCGGATTTAGTCTGTTGCCATTCCCGGCAATGTGGAATGTCCCTAGCCGACCAATCATCTGTCAATGGCACATGCTGCGTCGATAGACAAACCGATTGGGGCTTCCCACGATCAAACTCAATGGGGGCCGGTCAAGGTCACCGCATTGGTGGGCGCAATGGGTAGGGCCAATTCATTGACTCCCCGCTTCCACCTCGAGGTGCAGCATTGGCCATTCCAACAGCGGGGAAGCGGCCCGAGTGGAGGAAATGGGCGGTAGACGGAAGTCCTGGCTCCCAAGCGCCTGCGATCAATGTTCCGGGTTCGAACGGAAGACCGCATCAAGGGTCGGCGCGTCAAGCACCGCATCCAGCCACCGGTCGAGCTGTACGAGGCCGGCAACGGCAACGCGCGCACGGATCTCGTCGGGTGGTGGGCCAAATCGGCGCTCAAGCAGTCGGGCGAGCGTTTCGGACTTGCCCGCTGTCTTTCCCTCGGCGATCCCCTCGGCGATCCCCGCCGCCTTCCCCCGTGCTTCCCCCTGCTTGAACCAGACCTGGGCTGCGGTTCCCATCATTGCCTCCACTTCTTCGGGGTCAGCGCCGGTGCGTCTGAGCGCGGCTTCGATGCGCTCCGGAGGCAGACTGACCTGTTCTGCGATGTACATTAGCATGTAGCGCCCGAACTCGCTATCGGAAATCGCCACCACCAGAGCGTCGGCCTCCGCGTCGGTGATGTCTTCGGCGAAGGCCCGGGCGAGCGCCAGAAGGGCACCGCGCACGGCCGCGTCGGTCGGGAGGTCGTCCGGGTCCATGCGGGAGAGGTCGTGCAGCGCATAGGTCCCGAAGGCGCGGGCGAGATGGCCGAGCCCCTCGGGGGCGTTGATCATCTCCGTGATCGAAAGCGGCACGGTCCACGGTTCACGACCGTTGAAGAGTACCATGGGGATGACCAACGGCAGTTGCCCAGCGGGCAGATCCCCACTCTCGATATCCGCCATCCAGAGTCGCAGGACATAGCGCATCAGCTGCAGCGGCGTGCGTGCGTCCGCCCATACCTTGTGCTCAATGAGTACGTACACCCTGGCGGCGGTGCCGTCCTTCATCCACACCCGGAAGATGGCGTCGGCCTGCGTGGCCCGACCCTCGCCGTCGATGGCGGTGCCCTCGATGTGTTCGAACGCCCGGTCGGGATCGAGCCGTTCGATCACTTCGGGCGGCAGGAAGTCGCGAAGCAGGGCCGCGGCGCGTCCGGCATCGGAGATGAGCAGGCGGACCAGGGCGTCGTGCCGGGTCGTGGGTAGGGGCATGCGGGGTCTCCGAACTCAGGCTGGCCCTAACGGTTGCACACTACTGGGAGGAGGTGCCGGTGACAAGGCTCCGAGGCAACGCCAGCGCCCGGTGCCGATTCTCATCTAGCTGTCTGCCAGTGGTAACCGGACTTGCAGGGAGAATGGCAATAAAATACCTCGCCATAAATCCGACGCCATGCCTGCATAGGGATCGCCAATGTCCTTCATCGTCCAGCCCACCGCTCCGTCCCGACCAAATCGATGCCAGCTCTTCGGCCCTGGTTCAAGACCGGGGATTTTCGAGAAAATGGCCGCAAGTGCTGCCGATGTTGTCAATCTGGACCTAGAGGACAGTGTAGCTCCTGACGACAAGCCACAGGCGCGAAGAAACATCATCGAGGCCATCGGCGACATTGATTGGGGGCGCAAGTACCTGTCGGTGCGAATCAACGGACTCGACACTCCATATTGGTATCGTGATGTTGTGGATCTTCTGGAGCAGGCTTCTGGCCGGCTTGACCAGATCATGATTCCCAAAGTGGGCTGTACGGCCGATATCTATGCCGTTGACGCTCTGGTTACAGCCGTGGAGGCGGCAGTTGGCCGGACAAAGCGAGTGAGTCTGGAGGTCATTATCGAAAGCGCTGCCGGTATAGTCCATGTAGAGAGCATCGCGGCGTCGAGTCCTCGTCTGCAGGCAATGAGTTTGGGGGCGGCGGATTTCGCGGCTTCGATGGGAATGCAGACCACCGGCATTGGAGGAACTCAGGCGAACTATTACATGGTTCATGAGGGCAAGAGGCACTGGTCAGATCCCTGGCATTGGGCACAGGCTGCGGTTGTCGCCGCTTGCCGCACGAAAGGAGTGCTTCCGGTCGATGGCCCATTTGGAGACTTCTCGGATAACGAGGGCTTCATTGCCCAGGCCCGCCGTTCCGCGACCCTCGGGATGGTCGGCAAATGGGCGATACACCCCAGGCAGGTATCGCTGGCAAACGAGGTGTTCACTCCATCCCATGAGCAGGTGACGGAGGCTCGGGAGATTCTCGATGCGATGGAACGGGTCAGTAAGGAAGGATCGGGTGCGACCGTCTACAAAGGGCGGTTGGTGGACATCGCGTCAGTAAGGCAGGCGGAGGTGATCGTCCAACAGGCAGCGCTGATCGGAGAAGCAGAGCTTCCCTGACGTATTGAACGAGAACCGCTGGCGACGTAAGCTGCCCTAACGGGTCTGAAAACTCCTCTTCGGTTCAGAGGGTCGGTTGAGCGACCTGCGGAACCAGCAGCGGTCGCCTGAAACGCGATGCTGGGGATGCGCACCGTCGGGATTCCGTGGCTCTGGACGCGAGTCCTCTGGGCGACTGGGTTATAGTCAGGTGCCGGATCCGGATTTCAAGTGACGCGGTGAATGGTCCAGCGCCCTACGATTTGGAACACCGTTCGGCAGATATTCCTCGACTCGGTCCATTATGGACCGTCAGCGCGAGACTGAACGCGGTCGCCAAACACGGCTGAACCAACTCGAACTGTCGTCGCACCCTGCGCGACCGCCTTCTCAAAATCTCCGCTCATACCCATTGATAATTCTGGTAGGCTGTTTCGGGCTGCGATCCTTGCGAGAAGCGCGAAGTGGAGGGAAGGTTCCTCATGAATGGGTGGAATGCACATCAGCCCCATGATTGGCAAACCAAGTCTCCGGCATTCAGCGATGAAGGCGTCCGCATCCATTGGCATCAGACCCGCCTTCTGCGGCTCTTCGCCGGTGTTGACCTGCACAT
Source organism: Paracoccaceae bacterium (assembly GCA_965203605.1). GTDB lineage: Bacteria > Pseudomonadota > Alphaproteobacteria > Rhodobacterales > Rhodobacteraceae > JAPOUP01. Next base: position 4,259,511 of record OZ241902.1, read on the forward strand.
AGAGTGGGGGACACCTGCCGAGCTCTCCTTGCAGTCTTGCCAATGCATGCGCGAGTTTCGGTCGGTCCAGGGATTCGATCACGTCGAACAGTTGAATCGCCTGTCGTGCCTTGTTGGTCTGAAGCGGCCCAATTAGATGTAAGCTGAGGTCAGGGTAGAGTTCCCTAAGGGGCGGCCATTTCCCGGCCGCCTCCTGAACCCTGTTTTCACCAAATAGCCTGTGCCCGGAGTTGAGTGCGAATCTGATCCGCTCAATTGGCTGTAACTTTGAAACGGCGACTAGACGGGTTGAGCCAACCGTTCTTCCCACTCGGGCCTCTTCCGCCCGAATTCGTTCAAGGACATCATTCAGCGCCATCGTCACTCTCCCGTCGAATTTGAGAATTCCGGGTTCGGAACCTTATCCGGTCATTTCCATTGCGATTCCCTGTCCGCCCTCAAGACGGCCGGCGGACCAATTTCCCTGGATTCCTGGCGCTTGAGACCCCGTTACCGATGCCCGGTGATTCAGTCTGTTGCCCGCCGAGAACCACAACCCATAATTGGTCCGACGACGTCCTGAATTCAACCACGCCGCGCAAGCCTTTGCCAATCGACTGGCATATTGATAACTCTGGTTGCTACAGTCCATCGACACAGCCTGATTCCGATAACCGCATCTCCTGTCTGGTTGCCTGCCCTTGCAACATGATCCTTCAATCTTTTGGCCAAGATTCGCTTATTCCGCGATCACATCCGCAATTTCACCCTTGGCCCGTCCGATCCTTCGCCACCGCCTGGCTCGCGGGAAGGAAGATCCGGAGCGCTGGCAGGAAAAACTGGGGATCGCTGGCATGCCTCGGCCGTCAGGCCAGCTGATCTGGTTCCATGCGGTAAGCGTGGGTGAGCTGCTGGCCCTCCGCGGGCTTGTCTCCGAACTGTCCGCCCTTGCGCCATCAACGGTGTTTCTGTTGACTTCCATTTCGAGGGCATCGGCGGTCGCGATCACTCAACATATGCCGGACCGGAGCATTCACCAATTCCTTCCACTTGATTTCCCCGAGCCGCGGCAGCGGTTTCTTGATCACTGGAAGCCGGACCTGGCAGTATGGGCGGAACAGGATCTTTGGCCTGGATTCGTTGCTGAAGCCACGCGAAGAGGCGTTCCCCAAGCATTCATAAACGTCAGAATGAATTCCTCGGCATTCAAGCGGCGACAATTGACGCGACCGCTTTGGCGGGCGCTGTACAGGAACCTTGAGATGATCTCGGCTCAGGACGCCGATTCGGCGAGAAACATCGAGGCGCTCGGAGCTCCGGCACCGGTAACGGTGACGGGGTCGCTGAAACCCTTGGCACCTGCTCTTGCCCACGAAGCCAAAGATCTCGAATCGCTCAGGAGGTCACTGGCAGGACGACCCGTCTGGGTTGCGGCTTCCACCCATGCGGAAGACGAAGTGGTGGCGCTTGCGGCCCAAAGGAAGATTGGGGCCAGACGGCCCAATGTCCTGGCCATCATCGCACCAAGACTTCCCGCCCGTGGGCCAGAAGTGCAATTGGCGGCGGTTGACGCGGGCTTCCAGACTGCTCGAAGACAGAAGTGCCCATATCCTGAACCCGAGACGGAAGTCTTCGTAGCCGACACAATGGGCGAATTGGGACTATGGTACCGAATTGCCAACGTCGCATTGGTTGGTGGGACGTTTTCCAGCACCGTACAGGGCCATAATCCTTGGGAGCCGGTCCGGCTTGGGTGCCCGGTCCTATACGGTCCTCATACGGCAAACTTCACTGACGATTATGCTGCGCTTGCGGCGGATGCCGGGGCGCGGACAGTCGGGAATGCGGATGAGCTTGCCGCCGCCGTGCTTTCCGACGACCTCTCCGCAATGGTGGATCGGGCTACGGCAGTGATCGAGACTCAGGCCGACCGTGTCCGGGCGCTTGCATACGACATCATTTCGCTCCTGAAGACATGACATGCAGGAAACCCTTCCACTGTCTGGCGTATCCAATTGTGCCCACGCAAGGCGAGCGCCGGTCATTTTTCACCTGCAGCGAATGCCGTTTCGGGGCGTGCGGAGCCGGAATTACTGTGGAGAACCATCATCGGGGGCGAATTCATGCAGTGAATCTCGAGGACCACGACGCTGCCGCGGGGTGCCTCGGCAGGGCGTCCACTCAATTCCGTCGGCGCTTCCGTCTCAAGCGAGATGGCCACGCCTTTCTTCGCCATCGTCTCGCCTGTTGCCCAGGCTTTCCCAAATTGATGGTAATCCGGTGCGGTCGCAGTGGACGCGGACTCCGATTGGCATGCGGTTACGCTGTCTCAGATCGCATCAGGCATCGCGATGGCTTCGAGGACCGCCCCCTGGTCCGGAGGAAGTCAATTTCCCCCGAGCCATCCGAGATGGCGGACTGCTGGTGCGCTGTTGGATGGGATTGATGCGTCGGCGTTTGCTGTGGGTCAGACGGGCGGGCAATTTCCATGAAGAGGCGAGCATTCATTCCGTTGCGGCAGACGTACCGGAAGGTCGCCATGGTGAGCGGTTGGGATTGGTGGGCTTCGCCTGATGACTGAGATCGAAGTTGTCGCGCCGAACCTGAAGTGGCGATTGTCCGGTGTCACAGCCACCGTCGAGCGCCTCGTGCCGCTCATGGCGGATGAGATGGGCGTAGTGGGCACTGGCCGGGGCCTTCCACCGCATGTTCCTCAAATTTCGCTTCTCCGTGCGGCTACATTGCCTCGTGACCGCTGGCGTGTCTGGCACGCGCGCCGGAACACCGAGATGCTCCTTGGACTCGTCCTCAAGTCAATGTTTCGGAGGCGTTACAGGCTGCTGTTTACCTCTGCTTCGCAGCGCCGGCACACAGGCTACACACGCTGGCTGATTTCCAGGATGGATGCGGTGATCGCCACGTCAGAGAAGTCAGCCACCTATCTTGAAGGTCCGGCCACCGTAATCCATCACGGCATCAATCCGGATGCCTTTCGTCCAGTTGCGAATAAGGCTGAGCTTAGAAGGCACCTGTCTCTACCCAAGGGATTCCTCGTCGGCTGTTTCGGACGAATTCGATTTCAGAAGGGGACGGATGTGTTTCTCGATGCGATGATTCCCTTGCTGAGGCGTCGGACGGATGTTCACGCCGTGGTGCTTGGCAGGGCCACCGAGAGGCACCGGTCCTACTATGCACAGCTGAAGAGGAGGGTGACTGACGAAGGTATCGCAGATCAGGTGCTGTTCCTGCCGGAAGTGCCGACCCACGAGATCGCAAGCTGGTATGCGGCGCTCGATCTCCATGTAGCCCCCCAGAGATGGGAAGGATTCGGCCTGACCCCGCTGGAGGCCATGGCTTGTGGTGTGCCTGTCGTTGCAACGACTGTCGGTGCATTCCCCGATATCGTATCGACCGGTGTCGGTCGCCTCGTTCCTCCGGGTGAGGTCCAGCCAATGGCGGAAGCGATCGACGAAATCGTAGGGGATTCCACACTTCGTGACGAGCTTTCCGATGCCGCTCGCGCGCATGTCGTGGACCGGTTCGCGATCAAGCAGGAAGCGCAGGCAATCATGCAGGTCTATCGCGATCTTCTCGGACGAGACATGCCTTGATAGGCAGTTCATCGAAACGTTGAATGTCGGCGCTTCTTCACGTCTGGTACGCACGACATGCCCGGCGTAACTGATGTCGTGTGGCCAGAACTCCAGCGCCTGGGAATTCGGTTCTCCAGAATTGGGGCCGTCAGCTGCCGATATGCCGGATCCCGCTGCCTCAAGCGGTCTCTATTGACGACTGATTGACCTAGCCCCTGATTCAAGCCGCGTTCGCGGCAGCGAAAGACGCTCCCGGAAAACCCTGAACTGCGGCCCAGGCAATTTGACCCTGCATCTGCCTGACCTGGAACCTGGGCGGCGAGGCGAACCGGCATCCAGGTTCAGAACTGGGACCGTTCATGCGAGCGAAATACCTGCGGTTCGGCTGCAACGTGGGCCGGACGCGGAATTTGATATCCGCTATTTCCGCGGAAAATATGTCTTCCAAAGCCAGATCAGCAGCATTGATCCCAGTACGGCACCGACGAAGCCGCCCAGGATGCCACTGACGGCGGAAAGAAACTGCAGTGCCAGCCCGCCTCCAAGTGCCCCGAAAACGCCGATCGCAACCGTGGTGATTGGATCTGTATCCAGCTTCATCAGCCGCGTGGCAATGAATCCAGCGGCCGCGCCGACAATGATCAGGGCGACAACGGTCATCCCGCATCCATACCCGCGACGGTGCGTGCTGGTCAACGCGGATTCGGACTGTTGCCGAACAGATCTTTCTGGTGGCACCCGTGTTGCGCAGAACGGTACCTGACTGGTTTGGTGAGTTTCTCGACCTTCCCTTCAGCCACCGCTTGCTTCAGCCATTGTTCAAGCTGCTTCGTCTTCTTCAAGTCCATCCGGGAGCAGATTTCCTCGAGCCTTGCAGGGCCTGCTTCGACAATTCTATCCAAGTGAAGCAGGAACAGTTCATAGAACGTAGACAAGCCAGGTTTCGATTCAGGAAGTGCGGGCCCCGTCTTGGGAGCGGATGTCTTTGGTGCAGTGCTGGCAACTTCAGTCATTGGTGCATCCATTGCTTCGTTCTGGCCGTTCTGATCAGGGTACGACGGTAGAGAAACTGATTCAGACGTAACTGTGCGGACGACGAACAGGTCGGATAGCTTCGCTGGGTCATCAGGTAACCACCGTGCGCCCAATTCCACGAGTCGGGAATTGCCCGAATCGCCAGAGGCGTCCGGCTTCACCCAAAGTGGCACCCAATCATTCCTTAGGTTTTCGGTCGCGCCGTTCCAGGTCCCTCCGCTGTCGGCGGTGGAATGGATGACGATGGCGGCGTCGGCCATGCAGTAGACCATGCGGTTTCTGGCCATAGCCTTGCCGACGGTGAATCCCGCTTCCGGATTGAAGGGTGTTATCAGAACCAGGTCGCCGGACATGACAAATTTGCGATAGCCTACAGATCCGGCTGAACGTATCAGACTGTCCGCAAGGATCGCGACCGCTCTTCCTTCGCATTCCAGAGCGCCCATCACGGCGCATTGGTCCACACCTCTGGCACCACCTGAAACGACAGATAACCCCTGTAGGGCAATCTGTCTTCCAATATGGGCCGTGTCAGTGAGGTTCTCATCGGAGACGTTTCTGGAGCCGACTACCGCCAGTCCAGGGGAATTGAGCAATTTGCGGTTGCCGCATCCGAACAGAATTGGTGGCGAATCACTTCGAAGGCGACGCTTAAGTCTTTCGGGGAATTCCGGGTCTGACCGGGTCAGTATCCAAACACCGGCGCGCTGCCATCTCTCCAATGCGAGACCAAGGGCGACGCCTCTGTCCAGTAGCGACTGAATGCGTTCAATAGGGATCCTTCGGTCCGCCCAATCGGAGAGCAGCGAACTGACATCGCTCTCCAGCAATGCGGAAGGTTCGAGATCATGCTCCTTCAGCCAAACGGCCAGCCTTGTCCATTCCCGAGCTGAGAGTGGCTTGGCGCCGGTTCGGTCCGATTTTCCGAGTGGGGCCGTCATCAGCGCGGTCGCTTGGCATTGGGGTGTGAGCGGCATTTCAGCCTCCCATGCTTGCTGTCGCGAGGGCGAGAGGCCAGACCGGTCCACTTCCCGCTTGCCTCAGCAGTGCAGCACCAATTGTAAGCGTCCAGGCGGAATCGACGACATCATCCACAAGAAGAACTGCGCTTTCCGGAGGGTTTTGGGACACACTGAAGACCCCGTCAAGATTCTTGCAGCGATGGAAGGTGTTTTGTTGATCTTTCTGCTGCTGGTTGGTCCTGACCTTTTTCAACAGGGGAAGGAAGCTGATCTCGAGTCGGTTGGCCAATCGCTCTGCGAGGTCTGGAACAAGCGATGGTCGGTTCTCGGAAGGAATGCATGTGACCCACTCAGGGCTTGGATCTGGGCGCCACCTTTCGCGGACCATCTCGGCGACGGCATTGACAAGCTCATCCCTGAAGTGGCCGTTTTGCTTGTCTTCCGCGACGATGTGACCCCAGCCAGCATCCCCCCACCGGGAAAGAAAGCGACCCTTCTCCCCTCTGAGCGCAACCGGGAGAATGCTTTCGAATTTATAGTCCGGGAACCCATCTTTCGGAATTCGAGACTTGCACTCGAACTCAGTTTCCGTGCGTCGCAGGAATCGTTCCGCTCTGATTGCCGTGCCATGGCTGAATGCAGTCGCAACGGGACTTCGGTTCATGCATCTTGCGCATTTTCCGCATGGCTTGGGATTCGGATCATCCAGAGAGCGGGCGAGGAACTCCATCAGGCATCCCCGCTCGTCAACGTATTTCTGGACCTCACGCCATTCCATTTCGCGCTGTGTCGTCAGTCGCAGGATTCCTGCATGGTCCATTTCATAAGCGATTGGGGTTCGTTGCCATATCGATCCCTCCTTGAAGACGGGAGCTGGATTCTCGACAGATAGGTGCTTCAGAACCTGATTTATCTGATTTCGGCGTAAGTTCACCATTTCCTCGATCTGAGGAATCGAAAGCCCATTGCACTCCTCAAGCTTGCTCAGAATCGCCTGCACCCAAGTTTCGCGAGGGAATGCGGTTCGCCGGAAATGCGAGTGAATCTCGTGGTCCTCGCGCCCGGACATCAGAATTCCGAAGGCGTTATCGATCCCGCGTCCCGCCCGCCCAACCTGCTGATAATAGGCGATTATCAATCCTGGTGCCTGATAGTGGATGACGAATCCGATATCGGGCTTGTCGTACCCCATCCCAAGGGCCGTTGTTGCAACCAGCGCTTTGATCTTGTTGTTCGATAGAATGTCCTCAAGGTGCCTGCGATAGGAATCGCTGTTTTCGAATCCTTCGTAGGTCACCCCGCCGAAATACGCCCGGCTGGCTGTGCCGTACCGGTTCAACCAATCGGCAACCTGGCGAGCATCATGTTTGGTAAGTGTGTAGATGATCCCCGTCCCTGGAAGTGTGTTCACGTTTTCCGCGAGCCAGGAAAGCCGTTCAGTCTGAGTGGGAAAGCGCATTGTCTGCAGCGTGAGTGATGACCGCATCAGCGAGCCGCGTTGGACACTGATTCTACCCAGTTGGGCCCTTACATCGGCGATGACCCGGTCATTGGCTGTCGCGGTGGTGCCCAGAATGGGCATGTTGTCCGGCATGTGTTTCAGGACATTCACCAGACGTCGGTAGTCCGGCCGGAAGTCATGGCCCCAGTCGGAAATGCAGTGGGCCTCGTCGACAACCAACAGACCGATGGATCCAGCCATCGGCATCAGCACATTCTCGACAAACCTGTCATTGGCGAGCCGTTCGGGCGAGAGCAGTAGCGTATCGGCGCGATTTGATCGGAGTTCCTCCAACAGACCGGGCCAGTCCCGGCTGTTTGTAGAGTTGATCGAGATGGCCTTCACGCCGAGGCTTTCGGCAGCGGATATCTGGTTCCTCATTAGCGCGAGCAGCGGCGACACAATCAAGGTGGGCCCGCGCCCGCGATTCCGGAGAATGCGTGTCGCGATGAAATACACCGAGCTTTTGCCCCACCCGGTGCGCTGGACGACCAGAAGCTGTTGCTGATGGTTAACGACCGCATCGATCGCTTCCCACTGACCTTCCCGGAAATCGGCAGATCGGTCATTGAGCGAGATGCGAAGGAGAGCGAGCGCATCGGCTCGGTGAGACCTCCCAGACATCATATCAATCCACGAAGATATCCAATTTGTTGATAAGGGGAGCGTATAGGCTGATTGCCATTGCCGTTGCAATGATCCCACCCAGGTAGCTGGCCTCCTTGAATTTCAAGGTCATCTGGTTCCATAGCTGCAATGATGGTCTCGACGACCCTCGCCTCGTTGACGCTCTTGTTGCTCTTTGCTCTTGCAGTCGAGGAGTCACCTGCGTTTCGCCACGGACTCGCTTGATTTTTCGATCCATCGCACTTCTGAGGTCCAGTCAGTCCTTCGCGCCATTCCCTTCCAGCCAGATAGCCCTTCAAAGCTCTTGGCGGTCACATCATCCGCTGGGCGCTGAGCCGTAAGTCGAACGTCGCCAGAATGCTTGGCAACTTTGGGTGCCGCGGGCCGCCATCTTCGGACAGGGCCTTGTAAAGTCCTTACCGGCTCAAGTCTGCGCCCCTAACAGTCGCGGTCATGCCGCGTATGCGGGCGGGTGTGTCTATCACTCTCCTGATATAGGTCGGATCACCTGTCCCGAGTGCAGCGGAAAGATACTCGGACTGCGCATCGGGAGTATCCAGACATTCAGCTGCGTCAGAAGACTCCAACTCAAGGTCGGCCCTTTCGAAGTCCACTGCCAAGGAACTTTCTCATCCTGCGTCCTCTTCCCGTCCACTTGGGAGTAGAATGGACTGATCCACGTACTTCATGGAATATCTGCGGTAATCAGGTCCGTAGTCGATTACAATTCAGCAATTATGCGAAAGTACCTCACATCTCCGGGGAATCGTCTTCGAGACGCTTGATCCGGCCTGCAACTCGACCAGCGCCACAACGCCCCTTTCCGGAACTCGTCAGATCGGTCGTTGGGCGATGTGCTCAGGAGCCAAGGAGAGCGAGCGCATTGGCACCGTGGAACTTCTCTGAAATCATCCCGGTATGCCGTTGGTCCATCATGTGCCTGGCGCATCCCGCCACCCGATCATGGCTTCGGCGGTACCCATTGGCTTCCTGCCCGGGCGTTGAAGCCTGGTTATGCGCACGGAATCCTTTCCACATGCTATCGTGAGCATTCGGTCCAGCACTTGTCCTGCCTTTCCTTGATCGTGTGTGACGTGGCTGGAAAGAAGCCGGATCCGTTCGCCATGTATGGTCGTCCAGGCGCCGGGTATGGGAGACAGGCCCCGTATCTGGCGGTCGACGAACCGGGCTGATTGACCCCAGTCTATTCTGGTCTCGGCCTTGTCGATCTTCCTTGCGTAGGTTACTCCCAGAGTTCCCTGTGGTTCGGGTGTAAGTTCGTCCAGGCGGCCAAGTGCCTCGGTGACCAGTGCGGCCCCTATATCCGAGAGCCGATCATGCAGGTCACCGGTGGTGTCCGATTCGTGGACCGGTGTCGTGGCACGAAGAAGTACAGGTCCGGTATCAAGACCCTCGTCAATCCGCATGATCGAAATCCCGGTTTCCGTGTCACCCGCCATGACCGCTCTATGGATGGGCGCCGCGCCGCGCCATCGCGGCAAAAGGGAGGCGTGGATGTTGATGCATCCCTGTCTAGGGGCAATGAGAACCTCGGGTGGCAGAATCAACCCATAGGCAGCAACCACGGCAATGTCGGCGTCAAGTTCCGCAAAGACGGAAAGGTGCCTTGAAGACCGCAGGCATCTGGGATGCCGGACCGGCAGCCCCAGTTCCGCAGCCCGGATGTGGACGGGTGTCCTCTGGTCTCTCTGCCCGCGGCCGGCAGGGCGCGGTGGTTGGCAGTAAACGCAGACAATCTCGTGTCCCGCCGCCTTCAGGGCATCAAGGGCAGGAACCGAAAAGTCGGGCGATCCCATAAAGACAATTCTCACCTGAAACCCTCACGATTTCCGAGAACGGGTACCTCGATACGTTCCTGGTCACGTTTGCTCGGCAGCGAACCACTCGTTCTTTCATGCTTGCAGGCCAGGTGTCGGGGCTGTCCGAGGATGAATGGCACCCGGCGAACTCAAGCCCTTGACCGCTCGCGCTTCAGTTTCGTCATCTTTCGAGTGATGATCTGCCGTTTCAGTGGCGTCAGATAGTCGATGAAGAGGCGGCCATTGAGGTGATCGATCTCGTGCTGGACACATCTCGCCCACAGGTCGCCGAACTTCTCTTCCCGAGGTTCGCCGTCGATGTCCTGCCAGCGCACGCGTACTTCAGCAGGTCGTTCGACTTCAGCAAACTGTTCGGGAATCGACAGACAGCCTTCCTCTCGATTGTCCAGCTTGTCGGAACTCCAGGTGACTTCCGGGTTGAACAGCACAATGGGATCAGGCTGCGCATCTGGCTCCCGCACGCAATCCATCACGAACAGTCTCTTCAACTCGCCAACCTGCGGAGCGGCCAGCCCGACACCGGGAGCATCATACATTGTCTGAAGCATGTCATCTGCGAGACGTTGTAGATCCGGTGTGATTTCCTCCACGCGCTCACAGGGTTTCTTCAACCTCGGGTCCGGATGGATCAGGATGTGTCTAAGCGTCATGCGGCGGATTTATGGCACGTAAACTGAATTCGCAACGTTGCCTTGCATCCGCTTCAGCGTCAATTAGCCTGATCGCAAGGGCCAACGGAGAATACCCGTATGAACTTTGACGAACGCATCGACCGCCGTGGAAGCAACTCGGCGAAGTGGGACCTGATGGAGCAGCTATATGGCGTTCCGAATGACACAGGAATCGCCATGTGGGTCGCGGACATGGAATTTCGACCACCGGACTGTGTTCAGGAAGCCTTGCGTAAATTGATGGATGTGGGTGTATACGGCTATTTTGGCGATGACCGGGCTTACCTTGACTCGATTGTCTGGTGGATGCGGGAGCGCCATGGTTGGAGCGTTGACCCGAAGCATGTGTTCACCACGCACGGGCTGGTGAATGGAACATCGATGTGCCTCGAAACGTTCACGAATCCCGATGATGGCATCGTTCTGTTCACACCAGTCTATCACGCTTTCGCAAAGGTGATCAACGGGTCAGGCCGCCGCGTCGTCGAGTGTCCTCTAGTCAATAGTGACGGCAGGTACCTGATGGATTTTGACAGTTACGACGCGCAGATGGACGGCGGTGAAAGGATGGTGATCCTCTGTTCGCCACACAATCCTGGTGGGCGGGTCTGGACGCATGAGGAGTTGCAGGGAGTCGCTGAATTCTCGAGGAGACATGACCTGATCCTCGTGTCCGACGAGATTCACCATGACCTTGTCTATCACGGACACAGACACACGCCGATGACGCATATTGACGGTATAGGGGACCGGCTGGTGATGATGTCTGCCTCCACGAAGACCTTCAATATCGCTGGTGCACATGTGGGCAACGTCATGATTTCCGATGATGGTCTGCGAGCAAGGTTTGCGAAGCGAATGCTCGGGTTTGGCATGTCGCCAAACGCGTTCGGTATGCATATGGCTGCGGCCGCCTATTCACCGCAAGGAGCGGCCTGGGTGGATGAACTTGTCGCGTATCTGGATGGCAATCGCAGGCTGTTCGATGATGGAATCAACTCCATCCCCGGACTCTCGTCGATGGAGTTGGAAGCCACCTATCTCGCCTGGGTCGATTTTTCGGGAACTGGCATGCCAGCGGAGGAAATTACCTCGCGAATAGCCTGTGACGCCCAGATCGCGGCGAATTTCGGTTCGACATTTGGTGCCGGGGGCGAATCCTACATGCGCTTCAACATTGGCGCTCCACGCAGTGTCATCGAAGAGGCATTGAGCCGGATGTGCGACGCATTCAATGATCTTCAGTAAGCGGTGCCGGAAGATTGGACTTGAAGCACATTCAGCGTAGCCATGTTCGGCTTTCCCGAGACTGCAGTCCTGTCGGGTTCCGCGACACTGCTCGATAAGGTCGCCCCGACATCCAGTTCAAGGCACAATGAACAGCGCACTGCCGGACAGATGCCGCCTCGAAGTTCAGCCCGGACTCCGTATGGCCGGGATGCCAAGCCCTGAGTCGCCAGGACCAGATGAGGAGGGTGGTCTGTTGGTCGGCCACACGAGTGGTTCCCTTGGATGGGCGCGTCGCCGATTTCGGTGCATGGTGTGCTGTGCTGTCCCCAGCTGCGATCAGGATGTTCCCACCCCTGAATCCTGCCGTGGAGGAGCCGGGTCCATGCAAAGTCACGCGGACAGTTCAAAAGTCGGTGCTGAAGTTTCAGAAGGCGGCTTCCAGTGAATTGCCTCCATTAGACCATCGCCCTGTCAATGGCATGGGAAAGCTTGTCCACCAACTCGCCGACCTGTTCGTAGTCGATGATGAAGGGCGGTGCCAGAAGCACATGGTCGCCGTACCTGCCATCCCGGGTGCCTGACATCGGATAGCAGATCAGGCCTGCCTCAAAGGCAGCGGACTTGACTTTGGATGCGAATCCGGTGTCTGGCGGAAAGGGCACTTTCCCTTCACGGTCTGAGACGAACTCAAGCCCCAGGAAGAGCCCGCGCCCGCGGATATCCCCGATATGCGGGTGTTGCCCGAACCGCTCCACAAGTGCCGCCCGCAGATGGTCGCCCATGGTGCCTGCGCGGTCTATGAGCCTTTGGCCGGTCAGTTTTTTCAGAACCGCCAGCGCTGCGGCGGAGGCCACCGGATGGCCGAGATAGGTGTGCCCATGTTGGAAGAAGCCGCTGCCCCCCTCGATCGCTCCATAGATCCGGTCAGTACAGAGCATCGCGCCTATCGGTTGGTAACCCGCTCCCAACCCCTTGGCAACCAAAAGAATATCTGGATCCACTCCGTCACACTCGCATGCAAACAGATGACCGGTGCGCCCCATACCGCACATAACCTCGTCCAGAATCAGGAGTACGCCATAGTGATCGCAGATTTCCCGGATGCGTCTGAAGTATCCTTCGACTGCCGGGACGGCACCCATCGTCGCGCCGACCACAGGTTCCGCCAGGAAGGCCATGACGCTGTCAGGCCCGAGTCGCAGGATTTCATCCTCCAGTTCCTGCGCCGCACGTTGACCGTACTCGAATTCGCTTTCGGTCGAGCGCCGATTCACGTAGTCGTAGCAGGGGGTGATGTGGCTGACGTCGATCAACAGCGGCGAGAACTGCGCGCGCCGCCACGCATTGCCACCTACGGAGAGGGCGCCAAGGGTATTGCCATGGTAGCTCTGGCGGCGGGCGATCAGGTGGCGACGTTCGGGCTGGCCAATCTCAACGAAATACTGCCGCGCCAGTTTCACGGCGGCTTCGGTCGCCTCGGATCCGCCGCAGACGAGGTAGACTCGATCGAGCGAGCCGGGTGCGTGAAGAATCAATAGGTCCGCCAGTTCTTCCGCAGGCTCAGAGGTGAAAAAGCCTGTATGGGCGAATGATAGGGCTCCGGCCTGCAATTGAACCGCTGAGATGATGTCAGGGTCGCCATGACCGAGGCACGAGACAGCGGCCCCGCCAGAGCCATCCAGATAAACTCTCCCATTTTCGTCATATAGATAGCATCCTTCGCCCCTGATGGCCTTGGGAGGGAGCGATTTTGAATGGCGAGGAAAGATATGAGACATGGATTGCCGACCCCCCGGGGCTGGATGATGATGAAACTCAAGCCGGATCGTTTCCGAACCAGGTCACTGCAGGGAGTGGGCGGTTGTTCGCACCATTCGGCTGCCAATGAGGCGCCTTGAGCCAGTTAAGGAGCACAATGCCAGGATTGACGGTTCTCCCAGACTTGGGACAGGCATTCTGGCGATCTCCCCCGAAACCAGTCCGCAACCGTAGGCACGTTGCGTCTGTTCCTGTTTGGGTGAATTTGATCGGCACCGAAGAGCTTTCGACGAGGCGACCGGTGGCGCGGAATGGAATTCGTCGTCCAGACCCGTCGGCCGAGGAGTCCGCGGTCAACATGCGCGCATTCTCTCGCCCTCTGGATCAAAGAGCGGTCCGACCGAGACGTAGGCATCATACAGAATGCGGGCGATATCGACCTGAACGCGTTGACGGTCGACCAACCCCTCCGCATGTCCAAGTGCGATTGGCGCCCCGATGCGAAAACCAAAGGCTGCCGAGCTTGTCTGACCCACGATCCTGCCACCTGCGTAGATGGGTTCGTGTCCAAGCGGGACAGCGTTGGTGTCAACGAATCGAAGCGCTACGATTTTCTGCACCGCACCCTCAGCGCCCCGGGCCTCAAGCGCTTCCGCCCCGATGAAGCCACCAGACTTTCGGGTTGCGAATGCAAGACCAGCTTCAATTGGCGTGATATCGCCGTCGAGTTCATGGCCCATGGCGCGGTAACCCTTCTCGATGCGCATGGATGTCTGGGCATAGAGTCCTGCTGGACGTGCGCCTGCCGCGTTCAGAGCGTCATAGACACTACCTGCATTCTCGGTTCGCATTGTGATTTCCCAGCCCAGTTCTCCAACATAGGACATCCGTGCGACCCTCACATGTTTACCAGCTATATGGGCGGATCCGACTTTGAAATAACCAAGGTCATTGAGTTCGGGTGCGCCGGTTTCAGCCAGAATCCGCACGGATTCAGGTCCCATCAGGCCAATGACCGCGTAGTCTTCGGTCGAGTCTGTCAGGCTCACGCGGAAGCCATCGCTGTAATTCCGCAGCCAGTTGAGATCGCGATCCATCGACGTGGTACCAACGAACAGCCGGTAGTGATCCTCGGCGATGCGCTGTGCGATCAGGTCGCTTTCGAACGTGCCGCGGTCATTCAGAACCGCGGTGTAGATCACGGAGCCAGGTGCACGACCCATGTGGCCAGCGCAGACCCTTAGGAGGAAGGTTTCCGCATCTGGTCCGATCACCTCGATCTTGCCGAACGATGAGGCATCGAAAATCGCGGCGTTCTCATGTGCCACCCTTACCTCTTGGCCAACGGCGTGATGCCACGCCGGGCATCCGAATGTCAGTTGCGGCGCTTCTGTCGCGCCAAAATAGAGCGGTCTTTCCCATCCATGGAACTGACCGAAACATGCGTTTGCCGCCTTGTGGTGCGCATGAAGCGGCAAACGGCGAAGGTTGCGAGCGGTTTTCAGTTGATGGCCCGGGAAAGGAATCTCGTAATGCGTTCCGAGAACCTCCGGTGCCCGAGCCATAAGGTGTTCAATCGAGTTGAACACAGGGCCGAAGCGCTTGGCGTCGGCTTCGGACAGATCGTAGGCGGTGTGTCCGTGCACGATCAAGTGTGCGAGGTTCATACCCGCACCGCCGCCAGCAGCGACTCCCATGGAATTCATCCCACAGCCGAGATAGAGGCCCCGCGTCTCCGCTGTTTCGCCTAGCATGAAAGACCCGTCAGGCGTAAAGCTCTCTGGCCCGTTAAGCAGCATCTTGACCTCTGCCGTCTCCAGGGCGGGAAGCCGGCGCAGTGCATTCATCATCATCGGCTCGAAATGATCCCAATCTTCGGGCAGGAGTCCAAAGGCAAAGCTCTCGTCCAGAATGCCGGGCGCTACGGGTTTGCCCATGGGTTCAAAGCAACCGACAAGCAATCCACCGGAATCGTCGCGGATGTAGAGATGGTTGTCGTGATCACTGAGGGTCGGCAGGTTGCCCTCAATGCCCTCTACCGATTTGGTGATCAGGTAAAAGTGCTCGCAGGCCCATAATGGGACTGCCGCACCTGCCATGGCACCGGCTTCACGGGACCAGAGTCCCGCGCAGATTGCGATGGCGTCGCACCTTACTGTGCCTTGCGTGGTTTCAACTCCGCGAACGCGCCCGGAATCCGTAAGGATACCCGTGACTCCAGTATCCTCGAAGAGTTTCGCGCCCAGTGATTTCGCGCCCTTCACGAGCGCTGCGCAGACGTCGGAGGGTGAGACACGTCCGTCTTCGGGGGACCACACAGCACCGATCACGTCATCGGCGTTCATAAGCGGCCAGCGTTCGGCGGCCTCGCCGGGAGAGATCGATGCTGCCTCAATGCCATAGGCATGGGCGAATGCCTCCTGCCGACGGATCAGCATGAGGCGGTCGGGATTGGTGGCGAGGGAAAGCGAGCCCTTCTGAATCCAGCCGACCGCCTGCCCTGTCTCGGCTTCGAGTTGACCGTAGAGTTCGACCGAGTACTGGATCATCCGGGTGAGATTCCGGGAAGACCTTAACGCGCGAACCTGCGCGGCGGAATGCCAGGTTGTACCAGAGGTCAGTTTGTTGCGTTCCAGAAGGACGGCATCCGCGCCAAACCTGGCGAGGTGATAGAGGGTCGAACAACCCATGATCCCGCCGCCGATGACGACAACTGACGCGTAATTCGGCAAGGTCATGAGGTATCTGCGTTTCACCGTGAAAGGTAGGATTTGAAGGGCGATTATATCGCAAAGTCATAACTGCGCATCAATCCGGTTTCTCATGCAGGATGCCGAAGGGCCGGAAGACGGCGGCACGGACCGTCTCCATGTCCGATCTGCTGGGCTCGAAGTGCCTTTTCGGCAATGTGAGCGTGCGTGGCTCCGGTATCGGCCGCTTCGGCCTTCCTTTCCCGGTCATCCTGCGCCCTTCCTGCGGTTGCAGGGTGACCGGTGGATAGCGTCAACGGAAATCCGTGCCACGTGAAAGATGTGACTTTGCGACGTAATCCCCGAAAAATATTTCTGTCGCGGCACGGACCGTCCTTTCGTGGCTTCAGGCACTGAAATCCGTGCCACCGCCTCCATCGCTGTTCCGTCCGTCCGGTTCCGTATCCGGCTGGCCGCCTCTTTCGATGAGGAATGACCGGAACGAGGGGATCGGCGAATGGATGTATCCATCCCCGTTCTCATACAGGGCGCCCTGATGGATCAGGACGTTCAGGAACTTCCGTGGGGTCATGCCCTCGGGAAGCCGCCATCCATTCGATCTGGAGCCATCACGGTCACGGTGCAGGTCGATGAGGTCGAGGACGTCCACCCGGTCGAGGTTTGCGCCATTCCCGTCCCCCGGTCCGGGAATGTCCTTCATGAGCGCCGCCACGAGCCCGCGGGCCTCCCGCATGGCGGCACTGCGCTGATCCCGGTAGTGGTCTTGGCGTCTGCGCCGGGTCTCCCGTCTGATGGAGGTCCAGTCCATGCGGTCCATGGCACCTTTCAAGTCCAGGGCCGCCTGTCCCAGGGATTCCCCGGCATGGCGCAGGTGCCTTGGCCAGCCGTCGCAGATGTCGGCCAGGGCCTCCAGCTGCGGGTTGTGGCGGGAGGTGTCGAGGCCGAAATACATCGCGAGCCTGCGCATGAGGTCCCGGGCCTGGAATTCCGTCAGGGGCGGGACCTCATGGATTTCCCTGCCCCGTGTCAGATGCATGCCGCTGGCTTTCTCCGCCGTGTCGGACAGGCCGGCGAGCACCAGCAGAAGGGGCAGCCCGGAGATGCTGTCATGGATGGTCTGCAGGAAAAGGGCTTCCGGCGATGTCTTGTCCCTGTCGAGCCGCTGTGCCTCGTCCACGGCGACGATGATCGGAACGGAGTGTTCCGCCGTCGGGTGCGCACTGGCCACCTCACGGAGTGTTCCGGGGACCCGTTCGTCGGAGAACTGCACCGACAGTCCGCCGGGTCCGGCCCCGAATCCACTCACCCGTCTGATTCGGTTGGCCAGGGTCCCTTTCCATTTCGCCCTGTCCATGGTCCAGGCGTCGAGCACCGCGCCGACACCTGTCTTCGGGTCGTGCAGGAGATCGGTGGAGGACAGGACAACGACCCGTGGCTCTCCATCCGTACCCAACCACAGTTTCTGCATCCGGTTGAGCAGCGAGGTCTTGCCGGCGCCGGGGGCGCCCTGCACGATGCGGGTCATCTTCGCTTCGCTGGCGCTGTGTTTCGCTGTTGTCAGGATATCCTTCAGGATGTCCCCGTGACCGACGAAGACCGGCGGCGGAGCACCTTCACCCTGACGCAGGTATTCAATGACCCGTTCGCGGTGGAATGGCATGGCGTGTCTCCTGTATTCTGGATGCTATCCTGCCCGAGCCGGACAGCCAAGGGGTCGGTCGACCAGCTACGGAAACAGCTTCGCCCGCCGCTTCATACGGTCCCTGATGAACGCCTCCCGACTTTTCGTGCCTTTGGAGGCATTGCAGGCGGTGACGGGCAGCCAGAGGTTGTTGGGATGGTCGGTGCCGCCGTGGGCCTTGGGGACGATGTGGTCCACGGCGAGGTTGCAAAGTCACAACTGCGCATCAATCCGGTTCCTCATGCCGGATGCTGAAGGGCTGGAGGACAGTGGCGCAGATTGTCTCCACCGACGCCTCCGGCATGTGGCAGGCCGTCTCCATCTCCGCTTTGCCGGGTTGGAAGTGCTTTTTCGGCAACGTGAGCGTGCGTGGCTTCGGTATCGGCCGCTTCGGCTTTCCTTTCCCGGTCATCTGGGACCCTTCCTGCGGTTGGAAGGCCTGCAGAGCATCCGCAGTTTGTCTTCGTCGGTCAGCCCGCCGTCCTTCCACGGTATGATGTGGTCGCCCTCCATCTCCGCGAACCTGAACCAATTGCCGCAGATGGCGCATAGGCCGTTCTGACGTTCATGGGCCGGGGTTTTCTGCTCTTTATCGAAGGTGCGCAGGTTCAGATGGCGTTCATCGCCGTCCGGTACATAAGTGTGGACGCTGGACAGCAATTCCCACCAGCCCTTCCGGACCCCGTATTCCATGGGCTTCCGTGAACCGGGTTTCGAAGACTTTTCCTTCCCGGCGGCCGGAAACCGCCCGGAATCCCCTTGACATCATAGGCTGGGGCCCTTGCCGCATCCCCGATGACCTCACTGACGGGAGTTGGGACGATGCGTTTCCGGAAGGATCCCGGCAGGCCCGGGTCGGTCGGGGCGCTGGCGGAATGTTTCGGCGCCATCGACGGTCCGGTGGACGGGCACCGGTCCGGCCCTGGTGACCACCTCATGGCGGCGTCCGCGATGTTCCCGCCGAGTATCCGTCGCTCCCGCAGTCCGGCAGGGACAGCCGCAGGGACGCCATCGTCCGCGGGAACCTCCGGACGCTGTTCGGGATCGCGGCGGCGCCCTGCGACTCCGCCATGCGCAGGCGCCCCGGCACGGTCGACCCCAGGGAGCCGCCACCGGCGTCGGGACCCTGTTCGCGAGGCTGCGGTGCGGCAGGGTGCCGGGGACCGGCCGGTCTTCGACGGCCACTGCCTGATCCCGGTCGACGGCACCGGCCATTCGGCCCGGAATCCGTCCACCGCCACCACTGCCGCGTCGCCAGCCGCAGTGACGGGTCGAAGGGCCATTCCCACGGCATGCCCGCCGCCGTGGTCCGCCATCCCGACCGCCGCGAGGTGTTCCCTCTGGCCCCGGAGCCGGTCGCCAGGACCGACGGGGACAGGAGGAACGACCGCCAGCGCAACGCCGCGGCGCGGTCCGTCGACGACCTGCGGCGCGGGCATCGGCGCCTGAAGGCCATCGTCCTGCAGGACGGCCCCGCGTCCAACGGACCCCACATCGCCCGCCTGCGGCGGCACGGCCTCCGCTCCGTCCCCGGGGGGAGACCCGGCGACCACGCGCTGCCGTTCGCCAGCCCCGCCGCCAACCCCAACACCCGCACCGCCGGTTCACCGACGCCGACGGCACCCGGCACGACCTGCGCCACCGGACGGCGCGCCGGCCAGCGCCTCCCATCCCGACATCAGGGCCAGCGTCACCGGATACCGGGAGACGGTCACCAGGAGGAAATGCATCGCGAGGCGCCACCGCGGCCCGGACGACCCGACCCACCGCGTGGAGGGGAAACGGAAGGGGTTCCCCTGGGTCACCGACCTTCCCGTGGACGGCGGCAGCCCCATGCCGGTCACGCCCGCCGCCCGCTCCCACTGGCGCATCGGGAACGGGACCCCGGCACGCTGGGGAACCAGGGCCATCGCTCCGGGACCGGCTTCGGGCACGGAAAGCGGCGCCTGACCACCGTGCCCGCCATGACGGTGATGCCCGCCTTCCCCACGGCCCGGACCGGGGCCGCCTCCCGCAGGGTGTTCGCCGCCGCGCCGGGGCGAGGGGGCGGACGGGGTACCTCCGGGAGGGAACCCGGCAATGCCTGCACGACCTGCCGGTCCCCGACTGGCGGACCCTCCACCCCGCCCTGACCCACGGGCACGCGCCTGCGGCCCTGACCGTCGCCGGACCGTCCGGGCGGTCGCCGCCGCGGGGCGGGGCGCCCGGGCGCGCCTGAACGCCCGACCGAACCGCCCCAGGGCAGACCCGCGACACATCCCATTTTTCCGCCGGACCGCCGCCGGACGTTCCCGCACGCCCGGATTCCGCCCGAATCCGACGCCAACGCTCGCGCCACGCCGGAAACCGGACCGGAATCTCACTGGTGGGAATTTCTGGACGCTGGACAGCCTGCCGATCGAGCCTGTCCGGTCCCTGCCGCCCAGACCCAGCAGGTGGCTGATGTCCTTCTTCGCCAAGCGAAAGATGTGACCTTGCGATATAATCCCCATTTGAAGCATGCACTTCAGTCGTTGACATTACCTAAATGTGTTGAAAGAACTCAGCTTCCACGATGCTGGAGGGGAGTGCCTGTCGGAGATGACCGAGGCCGAAGAACGCACTGACCACAACACAGATGATCGAGGCGACAGTCTTCAATTCGCCAAGGGCCACATTGTGGTAGATCCGATTGAGATGGCGACACGGCCCCTTCGTGGTTTGGCGGTGACTGGTGCCACTTCCCTGAAGGGATTTTCGTAGGTGGCGTCCGGAAAGAGGCATCATTGACTATGAACGGAGGAGAGATGACCAGCAATGGGCCGATGGTGCGGATAGGGGATGAGGCTGAAGACATGCAGTGTGTGGCAGAACTTCGGATTCACAGCCTTGACGGGTCTCGGGCATTGCCGAGTCAAGGAAACGCAACGCAACGACAAAGGAGCAAGACATGATTGCGAAACTGAAGCTGACGGCGGTGGCCGTCGCGATGGCTGCAGCAGGGGGCATCGCCCAAGCTGAGCAGACATTCATCACGATTGGCACCGGCGGTGTGACCGGTGTCTATTACCCCACTGGCGGCGCGATCTGCCGCTTGGTCAACAAGGACCGCAAAGAGCACGGTGTGCGCTGCTCGGTCGAATCCACAGGTGGTTCGGTCTACAACACCCGTACCATCCGTGAAGGTGAGCTCGATTTCGGTGTCGTGCAGTCCGACGTTCAGTCGGCCGCTATTGACGCCGTGCGGGCGTTTGAAAATGACGAGCCCTATGGCGACCTGCGTGCCGTCTTCTCTGTCCATCCCGAACCCATGCACGTGATGGTGCGCGCCGATGCAGGCATCAACTCTGTGGCCGATATGAAGGGCAAGCGCGTCAACATCGGCAACCCCGGTTCCGGGCAGCGTGTTCTGGCGGGCGTTCTCATGGAAGCGGCGGGCGTCACTCCTGACGACTTCGCACTTGCCGCCGAGTTGAAGTCCTCCGAACAATCCGCTGCGCTTTGCGACGGCAAGCTTGACGCCGCAATCTGGGCCGCTGGATTGCCGAATGGGTCTTCGATGGAGGCGACGTCGACCTGCGACATCGACATTCTTGATCTGACCACCTCAGGTATGGCCAAAATCCTGGCTGAAAATCCGGCATATGCCGCGGCCACAATCCCAGGCGGTCTGTATCCAGGCAACGACGACGATATCGCGTCCTGGGGTCCGAAGGCGACATTTGTGACCGACATGTCGACACCTGATGAAGTCGTCTATGTCCTAGTCAGGGCGGTCTTCGAGAATTTCGATGACTTCAGGAAGTTGCATCCCGCCTTCGGTCGCCTGGTCAAGGAGCAGATGATCGAGGACGGCCTGTCCGCGCCTCTGCATCCAGGTGCCGTCAAGTACTACGAGGAAGCGGGCCTGATGTAGGACTCGCATACCCCTTCCCAATTGGGGTTGTGAAAAGAATCTCCAGGGCATGCATTGCCGTGCCCTGGACTTCGGTGATCTGTGGTGTAGGCCATGACAGACATGCGCGATGGAACCGGCATGGATCCGGTGCCCGAGGATTTCGTCGCCGACGCCGATATAGGCGGGCGCATGCCTGGATCGGCATTTGACCGTCGGGCACTTTGGGTTCTGCCGTTATGTTGGTCTATCTTCCAGCTCTGGATAGCCTCACCGCTGCCGTTCGTTGTGGGCTTTGTCTGGAATGATACCCAGACCCGTGCCATACACCTCGCATTCGCCGTCTTCCTGGCCTATCTCGCGTTTCCTGGTCTCAGGTCATCTCCTCGACACCATATCCCAAAGCTAACCTGGATCGTTGCGCTCGTTGCAGGGGCCGCCGCGTCCTATCTGTGGTGGGACTATCGTGGCGTCGCGGACCGGACCGGCGCACCAAACACGATGGACGTCGTGATGGCTGGCATCGGGTTGGCCCTGCTGCTGGAGGCCGCGCGCCGCTCTCTCGGCGTCCCGCTTATGGGCGTGGCGCTGTTCTTCCTGGCCTACGTGTTCTTCGGTTCCTGGTCGGGCTTGCCCGAGGTCGTGCAGTGGAAAGGGGCGTCCTTCGAAAAGGCCATGAGTCATATGTGGCTCACGACCGAGGGCGTCTTTGGAGTGGCGCTCGGTGTGTCTTCGGGTTTTGTGTTCCTGTTCGTTCTGTTCGGAGCGCTTCTCAACCAGGCTGGAGCGGGGAACTATTTCCTGCAGTTGGCGTTCGCAGCCCTCGGCCATCTGCGGGGAGGCCCTGCCAAAGCGGCCGTCATCGCCTCCGCGGCAACGGGTCTGATCTCGGGATCCTCAATCGCGAACGTGGTAACCACAGGCACGTTCACA
The DNA here is from genome assembly GCA_965203605.1 of Paracoccaceae bacterium. GTDB lineage: Bacteria > Pseudomonadota > Alphaproteobacteria > Rhodobacterales > Rhodobacteraceae > JAPOUP01. Next base: position 4,281,907 of record OZ241902.1, read on the forward strand.
ATCCCACTAATGAAGAAGGTGGGCTTCCCGGCAACCAAGGCCGGTGCCGTTGAAGTCTCTTCCTCGATTAACGGGGTATTGACCCCGCCGGTGATGGGGGCGGTCGCGTTTCTGATGACGGAATATGTGGGCATTTCCTATGTCGAAGTCGTCAAGACGGCCATCGTTCCGGCGGCCATCTCTTACGTGGCGTTGGTCTATATCGTTCATCTGGAAGCCCTGAAGTTCGGAATGACCGGTACGAGCCGGGCGCATCCGATCACGTTTATCCTTGGAGCGATTTTCATCATCGCGGTCTCGATCGTCATCGCTGGTGGCTTACTGTTCCTTACGGGTGTCGCTGTGGATGCAATCCATGCCGTTGCGGGTGTCGCTTCGGTGCCCATCGTTCTCGGTCTGATGCTTGTGGCCTATATCGCTGCGGTGCGTTTTGCCGCAAAGTGCCCTGATCTTGAGACCAGTCTCGACTCGATGCAGAACCTGCCGCCGGTGCGCGAAATCTTCAAGACCGGCATTCACTACATCATGCCGATCCTGCTCCTGATGTATCTCCTGATGATAGAGAGGAAGTCACCCGGGTTTTCGGCCTTCTGGTCGACGGTCGCGATGTTGTTCATCCTGCTCACGCAGAACCCTCTAAAGGCCTATTTCCGGGGTCAGGGCAATGTAAGCCAGCGAATCGCCGAAGGTGTTGGCGACATTGCCGAAGGCATGATCGCCGGGGCACGCAACATGATCGGCCTGGCTGCCGCAATGGGGGTGGCCGGAGTCATCGTGGGCGCCGTCACCCTGACCGGTATAGGTCAGGTCATGGCAGAGTTTGTGGAATTCCTGTCGGGGGGGAAACTTCTGGCCATGCTCTTCTTTGTGGCCCTGATTTCCATCGTCTTGGGTATGGGTCTGCCAACCACGGCCAACTACATCGTTGTCTCCTCTCTTATGGCCGGTGTGGTGGTTGAGCTTGGCGCACAGGCCGGTTTGATCGTACCTCTGGTCGCAGTGCATATGTTCGTTTTCTATTTCGGGATCATGGCCGACGTTACGCCGCCTGTGGGACTTGCGAGCTTTGCCGCTGCGGCGATCTCAAAAGGCGACCCACTGAAGACTGGGTTCCAGGCCTTCTTCTATTCGATCCGCACGGCGCTCCTGCCATTCCTGTTCATCTTCAACACAGATCTGTTGCTGATCGACGTAGGCCCTGTACAGGCGGTGTTTGTCTTCGTCATCGCGCTTGTCGCGATGTTGCTTTTCGCCGCCGGGACAATGAACTATTTCATTGTGAAATCGCGCCTCCACGAAAGCGTGGCCTTGCTTGCGGCCGCTTTCGTGCTGTTCCAGCCGGGCTATTTCCTCAACAGGATCGTTCCCGAATTCGAAACCAGACCCGGTTCGGAACTCTTCACTATGGCCGAAACGGCCGGAGACGACGCTTCGCTAAGGGTCCGCCTGATTGGTGAGGACCTGAATGGCAACGCGGTGGATGCCCGTTACCTTCTGCCTCTTGGCGAGGCAGGCAGAGCTGGTGCGGCTCGACTTCTCGACGGCGCAGGTATCGAGTTTCGCGATGAAGACGGCAGGATATTCGTCGACAGTCTCAACTTTCGCGGGCCGGCCGAGCAACTTGGAATCGATTGGGACTGGGAACTTGTGGAACTCGAGATTCCTGCCGACCGCCCTCCCAAGGAGATCTTCTACATCCCGTCGCTTCTCCTAGTCCTGGCCGTCTTCCTGCTGCAGCGCCGACGTCAGCCGAAGGAGGCTCCTGCATGAGCGGACATATCCTCTGCGCCGTTGACCTGACACATACCGAAGATGCCAAGGCGCTTCTGTCCGAGGCATCGCGACTGGGGGAACTGCAGGAGGCACAGCTCGGCGTCGTGAACGTTCTACCGGATTACGGTAACTCCTTCGTGGGTTCGTTTTTCAGGGAGGGCACGCTCGATGAGGCCGCCCGGGCGGCGCAGAACGCCCTTCAGAGCTTGGTGGACGAAGTTCCATCAAAGGTGGATCATGTCCAGTGCATTGTCGAAATCGGGACTGTCTATGATGAACTCCTCCAAGCGGCCCGAAGGTGTAACGCCGACCTGATCGTTGTCGGTGCGCACAAACCGGACCTCGCGGACCGGATCATCGGCCCCACAATGCAGCCCGGATCGCACGCCACGCCGATGTTTCCGTGCTGGTTGCAAGAATTCAGGAATGAGTGCCCGGGCGATCGATCTGGTTCTTAAGCACCCGCAAGCGATTCGGCCCGACGTGACGGATTCGCGTCGACCGGCTGGTCTAGAACCAGACAGCCGTTCGAAGGAAAGACTGGCCAACCATGGTATTGCGTTGGTGGTTGCTCATCAGCCTAAACACCTACTTCGGTGGATCCGCGTCTCGGATCATTGATCAGGTTCCCGAGGCTGGCATAACGATACGACCGCCTCGACGGTTTCCGGTCTTGCCCCCTGCATGCGCTCGCGCATCCTGGTCGGCATTTGGGGAACGGCGGTGGGGAAGTCTTCATCGCCGCGATTGGGTCAAGGAGTGAGATGACGTGCGCGGGCGGGAAGCCGACGAACGGGCAGCCGGCCCGTTACAGCCCGAGCGTTCGGAATGTGCTGATTCTGGCTCGAAGGGTCAAAGTAAATCCTGCGGTCGTGGCGGTCCGCATCCGCAACGACCTGCATGATTGTTCGGTTCTGTCGCAATTCGTGGGTGCGAGGGAGGCGTGTCATTGGCTATGGAGGACATTGGCCGAACGATCGAGCGGGGGAACCTGCAAGGCGATCCCGCCCGATCCGGCCTGTATGGCCCCGGACCCCGTTTCCGCGGCGTCTCTCGCCGAGCCCGTGACCCGTTGCGCGGGTGATCGCCCGCGGGCTCGACGGGAGAGGGCCGTTTTCAGGGCATGCGGCCCTATCCGGCGCGGAACAGGCGTTGTTTGGATGTCGGGAAACATACAGGGCCGGGAGGGCGACCATCCCGCGCCCTGCCCACCAGACCGGTCTTGAAAGGGGTGTAGTTCAATTTGTGGACGTCTGCGTTTTCCGCCGGCGTTTTGGGGTGCGTATCCGACATGAGCCGGGTGAACCGGCCGACGGTGCGCTTTCGCGGGCAACTGGCATGAGAGCGAACAATGGCACGGGACGAAGGGAGTCGGCAAACCGGATGTATCTGGCGGTCGATGGGAAAGAGATCCCGATGCGCGGGGAGGGGACGGAGGGCTTCCGGGGAAAGGCCGGGGACGGGAAGTCGAGGACCCGCGACGGGAGGTGCGCCGCCGGGAAGCCCGTCGTCATCTCCGACGGAGCCAAATGGATACGGAATTCCTGCGGCGCTCTCTTCGGTGACCGGAAGGTCGGGTTCTTGCCTGACGCCTTCCACGCCCTTGAGTTCGCGTCCGACGCCGTGAAGGCGGTCCACCCGGAAGATTACAACAGATCACACTATATTCCTGATTCGGCTGGCCTGTATTGCGGGGCATGCAGGTCGGTCTCCGCCATTCCGGTTGGCGGACGCCTGCCTGGCTCGCCGGTGCGCTCCGTGCCGGTGGGCGCAGCCGGCATTCGCTGGGCCGGGTTCCGGTCGGGCGCAACGCCCGACCCGTCCGCCGCCCCGGCCGTCCCCGACACGGCGGTGGCCCTCCCCCTCGGGGAGCTCGGCCCCGTCACGCTCGATCCGGTGGGCGGAACCGCCGACCGCCGGCTGTGGGAGGCGATGGTGGCGCGCCGCCGTCCGCGGGGCTGGGCGCGGCCGCCCGGCGGCCAGCTGCGCCACTGGGTCCGTTCGGAGCGCCACGGGGTGCTGGGCGGGATCGGCTTCGGATCGGCGACCTGGAGGCTCGCGGCGCGGGACGCTTGGATCGGGTGGTCCGCCGGTGCCCGCGCGGCCGAACCGGTCACGGCCCGGACAGGACACGCATCCGCCGGCGGCGCGGGCGACCATGTCATCATCCGTCTGGATCTCCGCAGAGGGAAACACGGGCTAGGGAGCTGCATCACAGCAAAGGGAACGAAATCACGGAAACGCGGAATATCCCCGGAATCCCGCGCTTTGAGTCCCCCGTTAACAGATTGCGCTGCCGCTTGATGAAGGCGTCGTCCGCCAGCGAGCGGACGGTCGGCTCGTCCACGCCGGCGGCGAAGTCGAAGTCCGACAGCTCCCTGGCGTGCGGCAACCTGGCGATCGTCATCTGGTACCTGACCGACCGGGTCTTCCTGTCCGCTGCCTCGGCGGCGAGTTCGTCGAGGGGTGAAGCTGCTCTCCCACCCCGTCATCGCCATTGAGGCATGCGGGAATGGGGCGGCGGCGGAAAGAAGGGGGACGGAGACACGGAGTCAAGTGTGATGGATTGATAGGCGCGCGCCCCGTTACCACTAACGGCGGTTATGGTCGCCGCCGCGCTGGCCCTCGCGGGCTGCGGCGGAGGCGGCGGCGCTCCGGCCGGCAATGGTGGTGGTACGCAGATGTCGGCCTACGACACGGCGGCCGCCGCCATCGCGGCGGCCACGACGGACGCCGCGGTCGACAGGGCGGTTGCCGATGCAACAGCCAGCGTTTCCGGCGCGGAGCTCGCCAGGCTGCAGACGGAGGCGGCCAAGCGCAAGATGGCGCTGGCGAAGATGGCCCGCGTGGAGGCCCAGAGGAAGGCGCTGGCGGATGCCGGAGAGATCGACACGTCCGACCTGTCGGACGCGGAGAGGATCGCCGCCGCCAAGGCGGACATCGCGGCCCTCAGGGCGGCGCTGGACGGCGCGGCCGACGTGAGCGATGCCGACAGGGCGACGTACAGGACGAAACTTGCCGCCGCCCAGACAGCCGTGGACCGGCAGGAGCAGCTGAACGCGGTCATGGGCGCCTCCATGACGCTCGCAGCGGCCCTCAAGGCGCTGTCGGATGCGGGCTCAACCCCGACGGCCGCACAGGTCACCGCGGCCGGGGAGGCCCTGGCCGCCCTGAATGCGGCGATCGCGGCGGGCGGGCACCTGACCGAAGCGCAGAAGGCCAGGTATGGCAGCGAGGCGGGCCAGGCGCCGGCGCGGATCGCTTCGGCGAAGACCCTTCTTGATGCGGAGGATGTGCGGAAGGAGGACGAGCGCGTCGCCGGCATCGTCAGGGACATCACGGACACCGAGATCGCGGCGGCCATGACGGCGGTCGGCGTGGTCACCGACATGTCCGGTGACGGCGACGTGACCTCCGCCCAAGGCGCGATCGACGCGGCCAGGGCCAGGATCGACGGCGCGGACATTCCAGACGGAAGCAGGCAGATGCTCCGCACGGCGCTTGCCGTGCACGAGGGATCGCTCTCCGCGAGGAAGGCCTCCCGCCTGGCGTACCAGGAGCGGATGGGGCGCGAGGAGCGGGAGAGGCTCCGCACGGCCAAGATCAAGGAGATCACGGACGGTGCGATCCAGGATGCCAGGGACGCGGTCGCCGAGGTCATGAACGATTCCGACCAGGCGACCTTGGACGCCGCCCAGTCCGCGCTCGCCGCGGCCAGGGCCGCGATCGAGGCGCCAGAAGCAGACGGCGTACTGAGTGACAATGATCAGAGAGACCTTCACGCCATGGTTGAAAAGGAACAGGGCAAGTTCGACAAGGCGGTCGAGCGCCGTCTGGCGCACAAGAGGAACCGGATTCGCATCGCCGGCATCGTCGAGGCGATCACGGACGGCGAGATCGCGGCGGTCGGGACAGCGATCGAGTTGATCGACGGCCTTTCCGAGGAAAGCACCGTGACCGACGCCGAGGCCGCCGTCGCGGCTGCCAAGGCGGCGATCGAGGCAGCGCGCATCCCCGACCCCGAGAAGGCGGATCTCCGCGCGAGGCTCGCCGTGCAGGAGGATGCCCTGGCCGCCGCCAGGACGGCGCGCATGGATGCGCACAAGATGGGCAGGGCGCTGTACGCGGCGATGGGTCCGTCCGACGACACCACGGCCCCGGTGAACGCGCTGAACAACCTCGCGACCGTCCCGTACTACATCACCAGCATCACCGACAGCCAGCACGACGCCCCGGCGGAGGCGACCGGCCAGAGGGGCGAGCGGGGGGACTTCCGCATCGACCCGGCGGCGGGCGCGGGGAGCATCGCGACCGCGAACACCCACACCGCCGTGTACTTCAGGCACGGCATGCCGGGCAGGCCCGGGCACGACACGGCCATGGACAAGGTCGGCCGGTGGGGCGTCACGCACTACGAGAGGACCACCGGCTCCGGCAGCATGAAGGTCACCGACAGGGTCAGGGTGTACAACGACCGGCAGGGCGGCCCGCTGGAGCGCTGGGGTGTCGTCCCGATGGATGCCGCGAAGTTCTTCAAGGACGACACCGACTGGATCAACAAGGGGACCTACACCCCGGCGGACCGCAAGCTGTCCCTGGGCACCGGGGTCGACCGGGCGATCGCATCCCCCAAGTTCGACACGTGGACCGTCGGGATAGGGTCCGTGACCGCCCCGAAGCCGGCCGACGGGGGCGCGGAGATCAAGGTCTCCGGCACCTACTACGGCGCGAAGGGCACCTACTTCTGCCCCGTCTCCGGCACCTGCACGGTCGGGACCGGGGTCGGAGGCGGCGGGTTCGGCGGCTACTTCCTGAGCGCCGACTGGTACTTCGTCCACGAAACGGGCGCGAAGGTGCTGGAAAGGGACCTCTCCTACATGTACTTCGGCTGGTGGGTGCGGAACGACGCCGACGGCATGCCGGCGGCGGTCAGCGCCTTCTACCAGGCCGTCGGCGGGGGCGTCGAGCTGGCCACGGACGGCAAGAGCCTGAACGTCAACCGGGGCAGGGCGGCGACCTACGAGGGCCCCGCGATCGGCTGGTACGCCATCAACGACCCGCTCAACGAAAAGGGCGACGGCGGCGAGTTCACGGCGACGGCCAAGCTGAAGGCCCAGTTCGGGACCGCCAACCTGAACGCCGACACGGGCCTGACCGGCACGATCGACCGGTTCAGGCTGAAGGGCGGGTCCGGGGATCCGGACTGGAGCGTGACGCTGAACAAGGCGGCCTGGACCACCGACCCCAGCTTGGCCACCGATGCGCAGAAGGGCCACATCGTCAACACGGAAAAGACGGTCTGGTCGATCAACGGCGTCAAGGCGGCGCCGGCCGGGAGCTGGGTGGCCAACCTGTATGACGACAAGCCCGGCACCGTCGAGAATGGCGGCGACGGCAGCAACCACCCGACCGCGATCATGGGCAAGTGGCAGGCCGGGCACGGCGGCACCCACCGGATGGTGGGCGCCTTCGGCACGGAGCTCCAGGCGCCGTAGCGGCGGACGTGACCGGCCGTCCCCGGACGGCCGGACGCACGGGACGCAAGGCCCCCGGCGGACCCGCTCCGCCGGGGGCTTCCCCGTGCCGGGACGGCGGCGGGCAGGGCCCACCGGTCCGTCACGGCGGACATCCCCGAGGGCGGGAGGACGCCTTCGGCGACGCCGGGACGGCGCGCGGACGGGGCCGGGATGGGCGGGGCGCCGCGTGGCTGCGCGGGCGGACGGACCGGCGGCTCCGTGATCCCGTTCCGCCACATATGGCTGCAGAGCGGATTCCCCGGGCGGCGCCCGTCCGTGGACAGCCGGGCCGGGAACCGAAAAAGTCCGCGGGAAACGCGGATATGGGCTTGGTTTCCGGCATGGATGCCATGTTGCCGCCATTGGGGGTGGACCGGGGGAGGAACTGGACCGAACCGGCATCCCGGACGGAACCCTGGCTGACGTGGACGGACGCCGATGCATCCCCCCGCGGCGACACCCGGCGCGTCCGACGGCGGAACGGAGCCGGCCGGCCTTGGCCAGGCCCCGGCGGAGGTCGTCCTCCTCCCGTCGGCCGACACCGGACTGGCCGCGGTGAGCGAGGCCCGGACGCGGCTGGCCGCGCCGCCCCCGCTCCGGCTGGCCTCGCCCGGTCACCTGCGCCATCCAATGTCGGTGGACCTCCATGTCGGGAACTGCGCCTCCAGAGCCAGGCTGGCCGTCGCGCGCGCCCTGGGCGGCCCGGGGTGCTGGCGGTATGGCGCCCGGCTTGCCGGGGCGGGGGTTTCCCGCGCCCCGCTTCCGGGCGACGATAAACCAGACCCTGAACTCCGGGCCCTCTGCACCGCTTCGGACCGGGACTGCGACGCCCTCTGGTCATGCCCGGTGGAGGGTGGCCCCGAAAACAGCGCGAACTTCCTGGGATATGCCCGCTGGATGCTGTCCGCCCCGCCGGGTGCGCGCGATGCCCGGCAGAGACCGGCCCGGAGCCGGCCGGTCCTGCGGGCGGGTCCATACTGGCCCGGGGCGGGCCAGTCCGACCTCGACACGGTGCGCCTTGCCTGGTCCCGCGGAGCGCCGGTGGTGCCCGTTGTCTTCCACCGTGCGCTGGTGCAGGGGGCGGGACCCGACCCGATAGACCGCCTGACCGGAAGCCTGTCCCGGCACGGGGAAGCCCCCGGCGGAGCGGGTCCGCCGGGGGCCTTGCGTCCCGTGCGTCCGGCCGTCCGGGGACGGCCGGTCACGTCCGCCGCTACGGCGCCTGGAGCTCCGTGCCGAAGGCGCCCACCATCCGGTGGGTGCCGCCGTGCCCGGCCTGCCACTTGCCCATGATCGCGGTCGGGTGGTTGCTGCCGTCGCCGCCATTCTCGACGGTGCCGGGCTTGTCGTCATACAGGTTGGCCACCCAGCTCCCGGCCGGCGCCGCCTTGACGCCGTTGATCGACCAGACCGTCTTTTCCGTGTTGACGATGTGGCCCTTCTGCGCATCGGTGGCCAAGCTGGGGTCGGTGGTCCAGGCCGCCTTGTTCAGCGTCACGCTCCAGTCCGGATCCCCGGACCCGCCCTTCAGCCTGAACCGGTCGATCGTGCCGGTCAGGCCCGTGTCGGCGTTCAGGTTGGCGGTCCCGAACTGGGCCTTCAGCTTGGCCGTCGCCGTGAACTCGCCGCCGTCGCCCTTTTCGTTGAGCGGGTCGTTGATGGCGTACCAGCCGATCGCGGGGCCCTCGTAGGTCGCCGCCCTGCCCCGGTTGACGTTCAGGCTCTTGCCGTCCGTGGCCAGCTCGACGCCCCCGCCGACGGCCTGGTAGAAGGCGCTGACCGCCGCCGGCATGCCGTCGGCGTCGTTCCGCACCCACCAGCCGAAGTACATGTAGGAGAGGTCCCTTTCCAGCACCTTCGCGCCCGTTTCGTGGACGAAGTACCAGTCGGCGCTCAGGAAGTAGCCGCCGAACCCGCCGCCTCCGACCCCGGTCCCGACCGTGCAGGTGCCGGAGACGGGGCAGAAGTAGGTGCCCTTCGCGCCGTAGTAGGTGCCGGAGACCTTGATCTCCGCGCCCCCGTCGGCCGGCTTCGGGGCGGTCACGGACCCTATCCCGACGGTCCACGTGTCGAACTTGGGGGATGCGATCGCCCGGTCGACCCCGGTGCCCAGGGACAGCTTGCGGTCCGCCGGGGTGTAGGTCCCCTTGTTGATCCAGTCGGTGTCGTCCTTGAAGAACTTCGCGGCATCCATCGGGACGACACCCCAGCGCTCCAGCGGGCCGCCCTGCCGGTCGTTGTACACCCTGACCCTGTCGGTGACCTTCATGCTGCCGGAGCCGGTGGTCCTCTCGTAGTGCGTGACGCCCCACCGGCCGACCTTGTCCATGGCCGTGTCGTGCCCGGGCCTGCCCGGCATGCCGTGCCTGAAGTACACGGCGGTGTGGGTGTTCGCGGTCGCGATGCTCCCCGCGCCCGCCGCCGGGTCGATGCGGAAGTCCCCCCGCTCGCCCCTCTGGCCGGTCGCCTCCGCCGGGGCGTCGTGCTGGCTGTCGGTGATGCTGGTGATGTAGTACGGGACGGTCGCGAGGTTGTTCAGCGCGTTCACCGGGGCCGTGGTGTCGTCGGACGGACCCATCGCCGCGTACAGCGCCCTGCCCATCTTGTGCGCATCCATGCGCGCCGTCCTGGCGGCGGCCAGGGCATCCTCCCGCACGGTGAGCCTCGCGCGGAGCACCTCCTTGTTGAGGTCGGGGATGTCCGCTGCCTCGATCGCCGCCTTGGCCGCGTCGACCGCGGCCTCGGCGTCGGTCACGGTGCTTTCCTCGGAAAGGCCGTCGATCAACTCGATCGCTGTCCCGACCGCCGCGATCTCGCCGTCCGTGATCGCCTCGACGATGCCGGCGATGCGAGTCTGGTTATCCAGCATGTCCTCCTGCTCCCCAACCTTCGCGAGGAGCTTGCCCTTCTCGGCGTCGGGGATGTCCTCCGCATTGATCCTCTCCTTGGCCTTCGCGATCGTATCTGTGGCGTCGTCCGCGTTGTTGGCGACCACGTCCCTGACCGCCTTGATCTCGGTGTCCGTGATCGCCCTGACGATGCGGGCGACGCGTCTTTTCTCCAGGTCCCGACCCTTCGCGGAGGCCACCGCATCCATATAGACCTTCTTCTGCGCGGCGGTCAGGTCCGCGGCGTCGGCGATCGCCTTCTCCAGTTCCGCGAGGGCCTCGGTGGCGGCGGTGAACTGCTCGACCGTGGAACCGTCGCCCTTCGGCTGAAGGGCCTTGATGGCCGCGTCGAGCCTCGTGGACGCAGCCATCAGCGCGTCAGTCTGCACCTTCTTCCTGGCCGCCGTCGCCAGCGCCGTCTTGCGCTTGGCCGCCTCCGTCTGCAGCCTGGCGAGCTCCGCGCCGGAAACGCTGGCTGTTGCATCGGCAACCGCTTTGTCGACCGCGGCGTCCGTCGTGGCCGCCGCGATGGCAGCGACCGCCGTGGCGTAGGCCGACATCTGCGTACCACCGCCATTGCCGGCCGGAGCGCCCCCGCCCCCGCCCCCGCCGCAGCCCGCGAGGGCCAGCGCGGCGGCGACCATAACCGCCGTTGAAACGCCGGAAATCGGCCGTGTCAGGGTTCCGCCGGAAGCGCCGGGGACAGTCCGGTGCCGCCTCTCGCCACCGTCCGGTCAGGCCGGCTCGGCCCTGACCGCCAGGAGGTTCCGCGCCCCGCGTCCGCAGGCCACGCCGAGCAGGTGGACCGGCTCCCCGCGGTTACGGTACTTGTCCGCGTAGCCGCGTTCCCGCATCTGGGCGACCGCCTCGTCGAGCGCGGCGTCCGCGGCCGCGTCCCCGTCACCCTCCGCCATCTTGAACTCCAGCACGAACACCTGCCCGCCCGTCAGCACGACCATGTCCGCGCGGCCGCGGCTGGACGCGTCCTCCGCCCGGACGTCCACGCCGACGGCGCGGAGGCACATGTGCAGCAGGCTGGCGTACCACGCCTCGTAACGCGCCAGGTCGCCGGTGGCGTGCCACTGGTAGGGGATCGCCGACAGGTACGACCGGAGCCGGTCGCCGAACCCCCCAAAGTCGTTCGCCTCCAGAAGCGCGCGGAGATCCCGGCCGTCCTCCAGAGGCAACCTGCCCTTGCCCAGGTGCCGCAGCAGGCCCCGGTTCAGGCTGGTCCGCACCTCCAGGTTCGGGTAGTCCAGCCGGTAGAGCGTGTCGAAGCCGTCGCTCCGCTCCTCCGCGATGGTCAGGTAGCCGGTCTGGAACAGCAGCGCCTCGACGCCGATGTCGTCCACGTCGAATTTCGAGACGAGCGACCTGTCCGCCATCCGGTTCTCCAGCTCCATCGGGCCGACGGACCGCTCCACGAGCGTCCGGAACAGGAAGTCCGGCGACCCGGTCTCGAACCACCAGGGACGGAACTCGCGGTTCCGCAGCAGCAGCAGCACGTCGTAGGGGTTGTAGACCCGCACCTCGCCCCGCCAGTGGTAGCCGTTGTACCAGTCCCGGATCCTGTCCCGGTCCAGCCCGCCGAGCTCCGGCCCGAACACCCGGTCGATATCTTCGTCCGTATAGCCGCAGATGGTGGCGTAGCGCGGGTCGAGGCTGATGTCCTCGAGGTTGTTGAGGCCCGAGAACAGGCTGACCTTCGAGAACATGCTCACGCCGGTGACGAAGGTGAAGCGGACGTGCTCGGCGCAGTCCTTGACGATGCCGTAGAACCCGCGCAGGTAGTCGCGGTTGGCCGTCGCCAGCGCCGGGTCGTGCAGCACGTCGAGGATCGGCTTGTCGTACTCGTCCACCAGAATGACCACCTGCCGCCCGGAGGCGTGGTGCAGGCGGTCGAGGAGATCAAGCAGCCGTTCGGGCCCGGTGCGGAGGGAAGCGCCGGAGAGGCCCGCGTTGCGCTCGATCACGTCCAGCTGCGTGAGGATGCTGCGCTCGAGGTCGCCCGGGTCATTGTACTTCCCGCCGAAGCTCAGCCGCACCACCGGATGGGGGGCGGACCAGTCCCAGTGGCCGTGGATGTCCAGGCCCCGGAACAGTTCCTCGCGGCACCCGAACAGCGACCGCAGCGTGTCCAGCAGCAGGCTCTTGCCGAACCGGCGGGGGCGGGAGAGGAAATAGTGGCGCCCGCCGTCGACCAGCCTCCGGACGAGGGGGGTCTTGTCCACGTAGTAGCAGTCCGTTTCCCGGACCGTCCGGAAGTCCTGGATGCCGATCGGAAGGCGGCTTGCCATCGGTCTCTCCGTCGGTTGCCTGCGGAAGGCCCCTGAGGGGCTCACGCGACCTTACCGGGGAACCGCGGGCCGCGCCACCCCTTTCCGGCGCGGCCCGCCCCCGTTCCCCTGGCGGGGAGGGAACCGCGGGCCGCCCGGGGAGCCCGGGTTCCGGCGTTTCAACGGCGGTTATGGTCGCCGCCGCGCTGGCCGTCTCGGGCTGCGGCGGCGGTGGCACGGCGCCGACGCCGCCCGGCGGGACGACGGCGACGCAGGATCTGAAGACCGCTGCGGACACGGCCCTCAAGGAGGCGGACGCCGCGGTCAAGGCGGTGATGGACGGCTCCGAGGACGCCACGGTCTCCGCAGCCGACACGAAGGTGGCGGCCGCCGAAGCGGCGGTCGACAAGGTGCCCGCCGCGGAGCGCGGCGACCTAAGCCAGCGGCTCATGGACATCAAGGTCATGCTTGCCACCAGGAAGTCCGGCCGCACGACCGCCATGAAGGCGAAGGCGGACATGATGAAGGCGGTGGCGGTGGCGGTGCACGCCGGCATCGCCCCCTATAGTGACGCTGACGACAGTGTGGACAAGCGGTCCGCGTCATGGGGCGACGCGGGAATTGAAATTTTCGCGGACGCCACCGTGAACATAGCCATCGGCGAGGCGGACGCCGAGCAACTGAAGCTGGACAAGGCCGCCATGGTCGAGGCCCTCGGTGGCTGGAAGGGCGCGAGGTACAAGCTGGACAAGGAAGGCACCACCTACGAGGCGGTGGTCTACGACAACGCGTACTCTGCTCCGGGGGATACGTTCAGCCACGCGTGGAGGGACGACATCGAGCGCGAAGGCCCCTTTAAAGGCTGGCTCAAAACAGCCGCCGTGTCTTCCGCCAACAAGATAACGATCACGGACGACTCCGTCGACATCGTCGCCGGGCCCAACGTTTTCGCAGGTGTTGACGAATCGGTAAGATTGAAGGGCGCCATCAACGGTGTGGCCGGCACCTTCCTCTGCGCGCCCGTCAAGGACAGGCGCTGCGCCGCCAACCCGGTTGCAGGAGGCCTGCAACTGGGCGGAGTGACCGAATCCTTGGTGTTCGCCAACTCGCATGCGAACTGGAGGTTCAAGCCCGACAACGGGGGAGACAGGCTCGATAGCGACCCAGACCCCGCCTTCGTCACGTACGGCTACTGGATCCGGAAGGGGGCCGACGGCACGTGGGACGTGAGCGCGTTCCATAACGCCAACAGGGGGGCTATCCCAACCTTCGCAGGCATCGAAGACGACGCAAACCTGATTGGAAAGGCGACGTATGGGGGCGGGGCCGCCGGCGTGTACGCCCTCAGCGACGGAGCCGGCAAGTTCACCGCGGACGCCGAGCTCGTCGCCGACTTCACCTCCAACACGGTCACGGGCACCATCGACGGGTTCATGACCGAGGGGCTCACGGGCGGCGACGGCATGTCGCGGGACTGGTCCGTCGAGCTGCATAAGCTGGCCGTCGCCGACGGCGGGGGGATGGGACCCGACACCAGCTCGGGTGCGACCGGCCTCACGCGGTGGACCATGGGCGGGAGACCCGCGCCGGCCGCCGGCAAGTGGGAGGGCGCCTTCTACGACAGGCCCTCCAAAGGCTCCAGGCCGCGGGCCGCGACCGGGTCGTTCTACGCCGAGCACAACCTCGACGGCCCCAGCAGGATGGTCGGCGCGTTCGGCGTGCAGGACCCCGGCCGGGACGAGCAGTAGCGGGGTCCGGGCGGAGCCCCCGCCCGGCCCCGGCATCCCGACCCCCGGCGGTCCCGCCGCCGGGGGCGACTGTCCCGTCCGCAGCCGAAGGCCGCTGCGAAGGCGGCCGTCGGCATGGTGATGGACGGCTCCGACGACGGCACGGTCTCCGACGCCGACAAGGCGGTCGCTGATGCCAGGGCGGCGGTCATGAAGGTGCCCGCCGCGGAGCGCGCCGCCCTCAGCCAGCGGCTCGGGAGTCTCCAGCGCATGCTTGCCGACAGGAAGTCCGACCGCATGGAAGCCATGGAGGTGAGGAAGGCGGAGATGACGGCCCGCGCCAAGGCGCTGTTCGGGGCGATGACGAAGCCCGACGGCGACGGCAAGACGGTGCTGGACAACCTCGAGAGCGATCCTGAATACATCGACCGCCTCGTCGACAATGCGACGTACGATACCGGTGCTCGCAAGGGCAAGAGAGCGGAAAACTACCGGGACCGGCCCCGGGGAGATTTCCGGATCGGCCCCGCGGCCGGTGCGGGATCGCGAGCGACGTCGGATCTGCATGGTGCGGTGAGCTTCCGGCAGGGCACGGAGGAGGCCAAGGACGCCGGCGAGAAGGCGGGCGTTTGGACGGTCACGGACTACGAGAGGGCCCAGGGCTCCGGCGAAGGGAAGTTCACCGACAGGGTCAGGGTGTACAGCGACCGGACGGGGCTGAACTCCATTCCGGCCGCGAAGTGGTTCGACGACGCGGGTGCCAAGGATAACCACACGTCCAACGCGGGGGGCTACACCAAGGCGGAACGCAGGATGTCCCTGGGCACCGGGATCGACGGGAGCATCGCCTCCCCCGAGTTCCCGGAGTCGGGAACCAGGACCTTCCTGGCGGAAGACGGGGCCAAGGAGATCAAGGTCCAGGGCTCCTACAGGCGCGCGCCCGGCTACTACTACTGCACCCCCGGCACCTGCACGGTCGGGGTCGGGACCGGCGGCTACTTCCTGAGCGCCGACTGGACGTTCGTCCACGACGAGGGACCATGGTGATCCATCCCGATACCGACTATACCTATTTCGGCTGGTGGGTGAGAGAGGACGCCGACGGCATGCCCGCGGCGGCCGCCCCCTTCTACGCCACCGTTGGCGGCGGCGTCGGGCCCTCCCCGGACGGCAACAACCTGCCCGGCGGCGGGGCGACCTTCGAAGGCCCCGCGGTCGGCCAGTATGCCATCCACGACCCGCTCGACGGCAAGGGCGAGGGCGGCGCGTTCACGGCGACGGCCCTGCTGAAGGCCAGGTTCGGAGCCAGCGACAATGTGCCCGACACAGGTATGAGCGGCACGATCGACAAGTTCCGCCTGGAATCGGCGAGCGGAGGCGGGAATGGGATCACCCATATAAGTGTGGGCTGTTGTAAGGTCGTGGCCGCCGCGCATGTCCGCCGGCCCGCCAGCCAGATGCCGCCCGGCGGCCATCCGCCCGGCATCGGGACCGCCTCAGGCGGAGCGTGACGCCGCCGCCGGGCGACAGCCCGCCGTCCCGGCCCGGCTCCGCCGCCGCCACCCCGCCGGAGCCGCCGGTCCCGCCGGAGGCCGCACCGTCGGTGAGGCCGCGCCTGCGGCGCCAGCTCCGGGACGTCCCCACCGGAACCCCGCGGCCCTGGCGGAAGCTGGCCTGCGGGCCGTCCCGGCGCCCGGACGCCGCCATCGGCCCCTCCCACCCGGCCCCGCTCCGGACCCTCCGGGCCTAGCCGCCGTCTGCCACTGCATCCACATCCACCGTCATGGACAGCCCTCCGGTCACGCTGGACCGGCCGGGGAACCCTCCCGCACTCCGGCGGCGCGGATCAAGGCGAATGCGCTACGTTGCGCTTTAGTCGCTTACCTGCGTTCCGCCTTGGTGTAGCCCCCCGCGTTGGACGTGTGGTTATCCTTGGCACCCGCGTCGTCGAACCACTTCGCGGCCGGAATGGAGTTCAGCCCCGTCCGGTCGCTGTACACCCTGACCCTGTCGGTGAACTTCCCTTCGCCGGAGCCCTGGGCCCTCTCGTAGTCCGTGACCGTCCAAACGCCCGCCTTCTCGCCGGCGTCCTTGGCCTCCTCCGTGCCCTGCCGGAAGCTCACCGCACCATGCAGATCCGACGTCGCTCGCGATCCCGCACCGGCCGCGGGGCCGATCCGGAAATCTCCCCGGGGCCGGTCCCGGTAGTTTTCCGCTCTCTTGCCCTTGCGAGCACCGGTATCGTACGTCGCATTGTCGACGAGGCGGTCGATGTATTCAGGATCGCTCTCGAGGTTGTCCAGCACCGTCTTGCCGTCGCCGTCGGGCTTCGTCATCGCCCCGAACAGCGCCTTGGCGCGGGCCGTCATCTCCGCCTTCCTCACCTCCATGGCTTCCATGCGGTCGGACTTCCTGTCGGCAAGCATGCGCTGGAGACTCCCGAGCCGCTGGCTGAGGGCGGCGCGCTCCGCGGCGGGCACCTTCATGACCGCCGCCCTGGCATCAGCGACCGCCTTGTCGGCGTCGGAGACCGTGCCGTCGTCGGAGCCGTCCATCACCATGCCGACGGCCGCCTTCGCAGCGGCCTTCGGCTGCGGACGGGACAGTCGCCCCCGGCGGCGGGACCGCCGGGGGTCGGGATGCCGGGGCCGGGCGGGGGCTCCGCCCGGACCCCGCTACTGCTCGTCCCGGCCGGGGTCCTGCACGCCGAACGCGCCGACCATCCTGCTGGGGCCGTCGAGGTTGTGCTCGGCGTAGAACGACCCGGTCGCGGCCCGCGGCCTGGAGCCTTTGGAGGGCCTGTCGTAGAAGGCGCCCTCCCACTTGCCGGCGGCCGGCGCGGGTCTCCCGCCCATGGTCCACCGCGTGAGGCCGGTCGCACCCGAGCTGGTGTCGGGTCCCATCCCCCCGCCGTCGGCGACGGCCAGCTTATGCAGCTCGACGGACCAGTCCCGCGACATGCCGTCGCCGCCCGTGAGCCCCTCGGTCATGAACCCGTCGATGGTGCCCGTGACCGTGTTGGAGGTGAAGTCGGCGACGAGCTCGGCGTCCGCGGTGAACTTGCCGGCTCCGTCGCTGAGGGCGTACACGCCGGCGGCCCCGCCCCCATACGTCGCCTTTCCAACCAGGTTTGCGTCGTCTTCGATGCCTGCGAAGGTTGGGATAGCCCCCCTGTTGGCGTTATGGAACGCGCTCACGTCCCACGTGCCGTCGGCCCCCTTCCGGATCCAGTAGCCGTACGTGACGAAGGCGGGGTCTGGGTCGCTATCGAGCCTGTCTCCCCCGTTGTCGGGCTTGAACCTCCAGTTCGCATGCGAGTTGGCGAACACCAAGGATTCGGTCACTCCGCCCAGTTGCAGGCCTCCTGCAACCGGGTTGGCGGCGCAGCGCCTGTCCTTGACGGGCGCGCAGAGGAAGGTGCCGGCCACACCGTTGATGGCGCCCTTCAATCTTACCGATTCGTCAACACCTGCGAAAACGTTGGGCCCGGCGACGATGTCGACGGAGTCGTCCGTGATCGTTATCTTGTTGGCGGAAGACACGGCGGCTGTTTTGAGCCAGCCTTTAAAGGGGCCTTCGCGCTCGATGTCGTCCCTCCACGCGTGGCTGAACGTATCCCCCGGAGCAGAGTACGCGTTGTCGTAGACCACCGCCTCGTAGGTGGTGCCTTCCTTGTCCAGCTTGTACCTCGCGCCCTTCCAGCCACCGAGGGCCTCGACCATGGCGGCCTTGTCCAGCTTCAGTTGCTCGGCGTCCGCCTCGCCGATGGCTATGTTCACGGTGGCGTCCGCGAAAATTTCAATTCCCGCGTCGCCCCATGACGCGGACCGCTTGTCCACACTGTCGTCAGCGTCACTATAGGGGGCGATGCCGGCGTGCACCGCCACCGCCACCGCCTTCATCATGTCCGCCTTCGCCTTCATGGCGGTCGTGCGGCCGGACTTCCTGGTGGCAAGCATGACCTTGATGTCCATGAGCCGCTGGCTTAGGTCGCCGCGCTCCGCGGCGGGCACCTTGTCGACCGCCGCTTCGGCGGCCGCCACCTTCGTGTCGGCTGCGGAGACCGTGGCGTCCTCGGAGCCGTCCATCACCGCCTTGACCGCGGCGTCCGCCTCCTTGAGGGCCGTGTCCGCAGCGGTCTTCAGATCCTGCGTCGCCGTCGTCCCGCCGGGCGGCGTCGGCGCCGTGCCACCGCCGCCGCAGCCCGAGACGGCCAGCGCGGCGGCGACCATAACCGCCGTTGAAACGCCGGAACCCGGACCTTCCAGGCGGCCCGGCAGGGCACCCCCGCCAATGGCGTTCGGTCAGGCGGTCCTTCCGTTCAGGCGCATCGGAACCCATACGCACGGCTCCGGTCATGCTGCGCCATCAACCCCATCACCACCATATCCCGATTCCCATCCGACGGTCTGACGCGGAACAATGGCGCTGGAACCCGCCAACCGAATGCCATTGGCGCACCCGCGGGCCCGGCGTGGCCCGGCGCGCGCCTTTCGGGTGGCCCGCGGATCCCTCCCCGCCAGGGGAACGGAGCGGCCCGCGCCGGAAAGGGGTGGCGCGGGCCGCGGTTCCCCGGTAGGGTCGGGTGGGCCCCGCAGGGGCCTTCCGCAGGCAACCGACGGAGAGACCGATGACCCGCCGCCGCCTTCCGATCGGCATCCAGGACTTCCGGAGACTCCGGGAAACGGACAGCTACTACGTCGACAAGACCCCGCTCATCCGGGACCTGGTCGAACGGAGCGACCACTGCTTCCTCTCCCGCCCCCGCCGGTTCGGCAAGAGCCTGCTGCTGGACACGCTGAGGTCGCTGTTCGAGTGCCGCGAGGGGCTGTTCCGGGGCCTGGACATCCACGGCCACTGGGACTGGTCCGCCCCCCATCCGGTGGTCCGGCTGAGCTTCGGCGGGAAGTACAATGACCCGCGCGACCTCGAGCGCAGCATCATGATGCAGCTGGCGCTCGTCGAGCATGCCGCCGGGGTCGATCCGGCCCGGACCGCCGGCACGGGCCCCGAGCGCCTGCAGGCCGTCCTCCACCACCTGCACCACGCCGCCGGGCGCCAGGTGGCGGTCCTGGTGGACGAGTACGACAAGCCGATCCTCGACGTGCTGCACGACCCGGCGCTGGCGACGGCCAACCGCGACTACCTGCGCGGTTTCTACGGCATCGTCAAGGACTGCGCCGAGCACGTCCGCTTCACCTTCGTCACCGGCGTGAGCATGTTCTCGAAGGTCAGCCTGTTCTCGGGCCTCAACAACCTGAGGGACATCAGCCTCGACCCGCGCTACGCCACCATCTGCGGCTACACGGAGGGCGACCTCGACCGGGTGTTCGCGCCGGAGCTCGGCGGGCTGGACCGGGAGCGGATCCGGGACTGGTACAACGGCTACCACTGGCTCGGCGGGGAGAGGGTCTACAACCCCTACGACGTGCTGCTGCTGCTCGACGGCAGGGAGTTCCGCCCTTACTGGTTCGAGACCGGGTCGCCGGCGTTCCTGTTCCGGACGCTCGTGGAGCGGTCCGTCGGCCCGATGGAGCTGGAGAACCGGATGGCCGACAGGTCCCTGGTCTCGAAGTTCGACGTGGACGACATCGGCGTCGAGGCGCTGCTGTTCCAGACCGGCTACCTGACCATCGCGGAGGAGCTGGGCGACGGCTTCGACACGCTCTACCGGCTGGACTACCCGAACCTGGAGGTGCGGACCAGCCTGAACCGGGGCCTGCTGCGGCACCTGGGCAAGGGCAGGGTGCCTCTGGAGGACGGCCGGGACCTTCGCGCACTTCTGGAGGCGAACGACTTCGCGGGGTTCGGCGACCGGCTCCGGTCTTACCTGTCGGGGATCCCCTACCAGTGGCACGCCACCGGCGACCTGGCCCGCTACGAGGCGTGGTACGCGAGCCTGCTGCACATGTGCCTCCGCGCCGTCGGCGTGGACGTCCGGGCGGAGGATGCGTCCAGCCGCGGCCGCGCGGACATGGTGGTGCTGACGGGCGGGCAGGTGTTCGTGCTGGAGTTCAAGATGGCGGAGGGTGACGGGGACGCGGCCGCGGAAGCCGCGCTGGAGGCGGCGATCGCCCAGATGCGGGAACGCGGCTACGCGGACAAGTACCGTAACCGCGGGGAGCCGGTCCACCTGCTCGGCGTGGCCTGCGGTCGCGAGGCAAGAAACCTCCTGGCGGTCAGGGCCGAGCCGGCCTGACCGGGCGACGGCCTGGACCGCGGGCCGGGCCGGCGGGCGCCGCACCTTTCCCGGAACAGGCCCGATTGCGCGAACGCCCGTTCCCCGGCCGGCGGGCGATGCCGGAGGAAGGGTGCCGGTTCCGGCGTCTCAACGGCGGTTATGGTCGCCGGATCACTGGCCGTAGCGGGCTGCGGCGGCGGCGGCGGCGGTGCGCCGACGCCGCCCGCCGCGGAGCTGACGGCCGCCGAGAAGGCTGTTAACGCGGCGAGGCAGGCCGTTAACGCGGCGAGGACCGCCGTGAACGGGATCACCCCCGCGAGCGCGCGCGGGCAGGTGGAGGCCGCCGGAAAGGCGCTCGCCGCCGCGGAGACGGGAATCGGCAACCTGCTGAAGGCCGACCGCGCCCAGTTCGCGGCGGATATCAAGACGCTCACGGAGAGGCTCGACCTTGACGACCGCCTGGCCGCGATCGACGCGGTCGCCGACGCCAAAGCGAAGGCGGGCATGGAAACGGTCGACATCGCCGTCACGGCCATGGCGATCATGGAGGCCAAGGAAAGGATCGCCATGCTTCCGGCCGGCGACCGGGCGGCCTACACCGCGCAGCTTTCCGGCTCCGAGAGGGCGCTCGCGGACGCAAGGGCCGCGATGGATATGGAGGAACGCCGGACGATGCAGACGAACGCGCTGACGGCCGCGTCCACAGCGCTCGCGGCGGCACTCAAGGCCATTGAGGCGGACGGCGACATGTCCACGTCCGATCAGTTCGCCGCCGCCATCAAGGCCCTCGGGGACCTGGAGAAGGCGGTCGCCGCCGCCATGGACCTGACCGACGGGCAGAAGGCCGGCTACCAGGCGGAGGTGCGCCTCGCGAAGGCGCGGAACCTTGAGACCAGGCGCGTCGCGGCCGTCTCCAGGGAAATCAGGGCCACCAAGATCGCCGCGGCCGGGACCGCGGTCGGCAAGGTCATGGACGCTTCCGACCAGGCGACCGTGACGGCCGCCAATGATGGCATCGCGGCGGCCGAGGCGGCGATCGCGGCCGCGGACATCCCCACGTCCGCGAAGGACAGGCTCCGCGCGGCGCTCGCCGTGCACAAGGGCGCGCTCGACAGGGCGGTCGCCTCCCGCCTGGCGCACCGGAAGCGGATGGAGGACGAGAGGAGGAAGGAGATGGCCGCCCTCGCCAAGGCGGTGCATGCCGGCATCGCCCCCTATAACTCGAGCGACTCGAACAGCAAGCGGGACAAGCGGTACGCGCAGTTCAACGACCAGGGAAATTCTTCACTGAGCGCAACCCCCGATCTGAGCATAGAGATCGGCCCGGCGGCCGCCGTGAGGCTGAAGCCGGACAGCGCCACCATGGTCGCGGCGCTCGGGGGCTGGACCGGCTCGAAGTGGAAGCTGGAAAAAGAGGGCACCACCTACGAGGCGTGGGTATACGACAACCGGTACAGCGCTCCGGGGGACAGGTTCAGGGACG
Organism: Paracoccaceae bacterium; assembly: GCA_965203605.1. Taxonomy (GTDB): domain Bacteria; phylum Pseudomonadota; class Alphaproteobacteria; order Rhodobacterales; family Rhodobacteraceae; genus JAPOUP01. The sequence continues at coordinate 4,303,751 of OZ241902.1, forward strand.
CGTGGAGCGATGAATTTAACGAGGATACCGGCTGGCTCGATGGCACTGGCACGGCAAGCGTGGGCCAGCACCAGAAGTTTGAAGGCGTCGAGATCGTCTCCGGGAACAACAGGCTCGCAAAGGTGGGAGAACAGTATCGGGTAAGGGGCACTTTCGCCGGCGTGCCCGGCGAATACCACTGCACGCCCGCCCTCGACAAGTCCTGCGCGGTGCAGCCAAGGTCAGACGGCCTCCGTCTGGGCGATTTGGGAACTGCCAATTTCGCAGTCAGCTCCACGATCTGGAGGTTCAGGCCCGACAACATGGACGACAGGGTGGTGACCGATCCAGACCCCGCCTTCGTCACGTACGGCTACTGGATCAAGAAGGGGGCCGACGGGAAGTGGGACGTGAGCGCGTTCCATGGCAACCACAGGGGGGCGACCCAGACCATCTCCGGCCTCACCGGCGACAGCTCCTTGAGCGGAAAGGCGACGTATGACGGCGGGGCCGCCGGCGTGTACGCCCTCAGCGACGGGGCCGGCACGTTCACCGCGGACGCCGGGCTCGTCGCCGACTTCACCGGCAACAGCGTCACGGGCACCATCGACGGGTTCATGACCAGGGGGTTCACGGGCGGCGACGGCATGTCGCGGGACTGGTCCGTGGATCTGCGGAAGCTGCTCTTCAACGCCGCCGGGGGGTTTGTCCCTGACGCGTCCAAGGATGCGCTCGGCCTCACGCGGTGGACCATGGACGGAGCCGCCGCGCCGGCCGCCGGAAAGTGGGAGGGCTCCTTCTACGAGCAGGACGGCACCGCCAGCGGCAACAGGCCGAAGGCCGCGACCGGATCGTTCTTCGCCGAGCACGGCACGTCCGGCAGCAGGATGGTCGGCGCGTTCGGCGTGAAGGACCCCGACCGTATTGAGCAGTAACGAGTAGCGGGGTCCGGGCGGAGCCCCCGCCCGGCCCGGCCTCCCGACCCCCGGCGGCCCCGCCGCCGGGGGTCTTTCGGTGGCGCACCGTCGGGCCGGCGCCCGCGGTTCCGGCGGCGGGGCAGCCGCGGCCCTCCCGTCACCGCCGGCGCCTTCGGCGGCGGCTGCGCGCTGCCCGGCTCGCGTTCGGCCAGCGCCTTCAGGCAGCCGGACAGCTGCGGGCGGCCGTGCGCGTCGAGGAAGGGGAACACCCCGCAGACGCGCCGGCCCAGTGCGCTCCGGCTGTCGAAACCCTCCCGTGACAGGGTGTAGCCCAATATTCCTGACTCCGGTGTTTTCCGGTCCATGGTCTTGGGGCGCGCGCCGTGCGGGGGCCGGGTGAACCGGCCGGCGGCGTGCGTCGAGGGGCAAAGGGCAGGGAGTGCGGGCCATGAAGCGGGACAGGGGCAGGACGGCGCACCGGCATCCGGACGCGGTGGCGTGTCCGGGGGCCCTGCGGAAGGCGGGGCGGTGGTCCATCCGCCGGTGGTCCGGGAACGCGGCGGCGGGTTCACCTGGTACTGGCTGGAGGGCGGCGAGGCGCGCAGCCGGGAGCATCCATGTCTGGAATCAAGCCCGGATCCGGCTTTTTTCCGCGCCGGACGGCCGCCGTCCGGTCCTCCCACACGCGGCGGTCGCGGAGAAGGGCGTTGGCGGTCACGCCCGGCCCGCCCATGACGGCGACAGGGGCGACCCTGTGGGGCCTGCCCCTCTCCCTGAGCCGTTGGTACAGATGCCATGGGACGGGCCGCCGTTTGCCTTCGCGGGTGATTCGGTGCAGGGGAATGACGATGGATCAACATGTAGTGGCGGGGAGCCGACAGACGGCGATCCCCGCCCTGTGAAAGGAGAGAAGGATGTCTGATTCGAAAACCCCCTTCGAGGGGAACGCCAGCACGGTTCAGTCGGCTCTGCAGGTGAGCGGCAGGAGTTGGGTGCTGGCGGTGGGCGATCCGTCCGACACGTCGAAGGCCGGCATGCACAGGCTGGCGCCTCAGGACGTTGATGGACTTCTGGGGAAACCCGGGCGGGCACGGGAGAGGGCCGCCGTGGCCGGCGGGGATGTCCGGGTGATGCTGGTGTACGAGGCGGGCCACCAGGGCTTCCGGTGGCCCGGCGGCTGGAGGGCGGGGACCTGGAGGTGGTGGTCCGCCACCCCGCGAGCCTGGAGGTGGTGGGCGGGAAGAGAAAGGTGAGGACGGACCGGATCGACGCCCGCCGGATGGTCCGTGCGCCGCCGGCCTGGGACGGCGGCGACCGGGACGCGATGTCGCGGGTGCGGGTCCCGGGCGTCGCGGAGGAGGACGGCAGGCGGCTGCCGCGCCGGCGGGAGCGTCCGGTGAAGGAGCGCCGGCGGCTCGCGAACGCCGTCGACGGGCTTACGGGGCTGCACGGACTGTCCGGCGTGAACCCGGCGGGGCCGGGGTTCCGGGAACGGCCCGGCGGGATGCGGACCGGCTACGGGGAGCCGCTGCCGCCGGAGCTGCTGGCCGGGACCGGGGGCATCCCCGGCCGGCTGGAGCTGGTGTGTGCGGAGATGAAGGTGGCCGGGGCGAGCAGGATGGAGATGCCGGGGCGTCGCGCGGGGCGGATCCGTCCCGCACGGCCGCCAACGGGCCGCGGGCGGCCCCGGCGACCGCCCACCACGCGGCGGCGCCGGGCCGGCTGCGCGGGACCGGCCCGAACGACGCCCTGATGCTGGGCGGCGGGCCCTTCCACCGGGAGCTGCGCAACCGGCGGCAGCTGGCCAGCCCCGCGGGGCTGGCGCCGGTCCCGTTCGCGGGCGGGGGCGTCGACAACGACCAGGGGATCGGCAAGGCGGGCAGCGCGATGCTGCGAAAGCACCTGGTGCGGATGGCCTGGCGCTGGCTGCGGCACCAGCCCGACAGCGCGCTCCCGGCGTGGTTCAGGGACTGCGTGAGCGCCCGCGACGGGCGTTCGCGCCGACGGGGGATCGTGGCGCTGGCCCGCAGGCTGCCGGTCGCGCCGTGGCGGTTCGCCACCACCGGGCTGGTGCCGCAGGGCGCCGTCCTGTCGCAGGCACGGGCGCGGAAGGACAACGGACAACCGAACACCCGGGCGGCCCGACGGGGCCTCCGGGGAACCCGGGCAGGGTGTGTGACCGTGGCGGAGCATGGTTCGCCGCAGGACGCGGCACCGGCCATCGGATGGGTCCCGCCCCCCGGAACGTGGCGCCGCCCGAATCGGGCATCGTGGTCACGGGGCCGCCATCGGCCAACCGAACCGGACAGGAGTATGGACGCGTCGTCGGGCGCGTCATGGAACCGCGACGTTCTGTCTGGACTTCCCCGGTGGCACGGAAGCCGCCCCCGACGGAGGGAGGGACGCCGATGTGAGGCTATGAAAAAAAGTTTCATGAAGAAGGGCGCTTGACCTGTAAGGTCTCATAAGAGCCCAAACCCCCGCGCGGCGGCGGCGCTGTCGTTGAGAGTAAAGCCCGATTCCCGAACTTTGGAGATGGCGTGGAATCAATGGCATAGGGGTGTTTTACCCAGGAGTTCCCCCATGTCCGGGGAGCACCTGCCGGACGGCAGCGCCGTCATGCAGGCGACGTCCCCCGGCCGCCTCCTTCCGCCGCCGATGTGGCGCCCGCCCCTGATGGTGCCGCTGTCCCGGGCGAAGGGGGGCCACGCCGGGCAGGGAGGCGGCCTGCCGGTTGCCGATGGCGCCCAGCTCCGCCATCCATGCGCCCGGCGGCGCCGCGGTGACGGGGCCGATGCCGGGCACCGGGGTCAGGATGCGGTGGCTGTCGGCGAACTCCGGCGATCCGGAGACCGTCCCGGCGCGCCGGGCCACGGGCCTGTCCCGCAGCCCCGGCATGTCGCGCAGACGGTCGATGGCGGCGGCGGCCGGCTCCGTGGCCTCCATGTCCGGGAACGCGGCCCCGAAGGCCGCCGGTATCCTGGCGTCCACCCTGTCCGTCCTCCCAAAGGCCCCGGCGGCCTTCGGGAGGTCCCTCGCCTGCCGCGGGTTGATGACAGGGACGGAGAACCCCCTGGCGTGCAGCGACTGCGGCAGGGCCCGGTGCATGCGCCCCGTGGCCTCCATGACGGCCTTCACGGCGCCGGCCTCCACGAGGAGGCGGGCGACCCTGCGCAGGCCGTCGCTGTCGTTGGTGGCCGTGAGGTCACGCCCGTTGACGTGGATGTCGGGTGTACGCCTGCCTGCGCCGGTTCCGGCGACCATTGCTGTCATGCTCTCCCGCTCCTGGCCCCGCGATGATCCGGTTCCGAAACCCAGGCATCCATCCAGATGCCATGGGACGCGCCGGCGTCTGCCTTCGCGGGTGATCCGGTGCAGGGTGTTGACGGTAGGTCAGGATGCTGTGGCAGGGGGCCGATGGACGGCAGCCCCTGCGCATTGGAAGGGGAATGGAATGACTGGTTCGAAGACCCCCTTCGAGGGGAACGGTACCACGGTCCACGCGGCGCTGCAGGTGAGCGGCAGGAGCTGGATACCCGCGGTGGGCGATCCGTCCGACACGGCGGGGGCCGGCCTGCACAGGCTGGCGCCGCGCGACGTGGACGGGCTTCCGGCGACGCTCGGGCGGGCGCGTGACCGGATCGGCGGCTCCGGCGGCCATGTCCGGGTGATGCTGGTCTACGAGGCGGGTTACGAGGGCTTCCGGTGGCCCGGCGGCTGGAGGGCGGGGACCTGGAGGTGGTGGTCCGCGATCCGGCGAGCCTGGAGGTGGTGGGCGGGAAGAGGAAAGTGGGGACGGACCGGACCGGCGCCCGCCGGATGGTGCGGGCGCCGCCGGCCTGGGACGGCGGTGACCGGGACGCGATGTCGCCGGTGCGTGTCCCGACAGTCGCGGAGGAGGACGGCAGGCGGCTGCCGCCACGCCGGGAGCGTCCGGTGAGGGAGCGACGGCGCCTCCCGGACACGGTTGACGGACTGACGGGGCTGCACGGGGTGTTGGCCGGGGATCCGGCGCGGCCGGGGTTCCGGGAGCGGCCCGCCGGGATGGAGACCGGCTACGGCGGGGCGCTGCCGCCCGGACTTCGGGCCGGGGACCGGCGGCATCCTGTTGAGCGGCGTGCAAAACTGACCCACCCCCCGGAAGCGAAAGCAGCGATGATCGCGGCTGATCTGTCAGCCCGCGAGGTTAAAGGGGATGCTGGTTGTGGAAGCGATAGGGAAGATCAGGAGGCTCCATCTCCTGAAGGGGAAGTCGATCCGGAGCGTTGCGGGCGAGCCCGGAATATCGAGGAACACGGTGCGCAGGGTCGTGCGCGACGGCGGGACGGAGCACCGGTATGCGGACCGCGAGCGGCAGCCGCGTCCGAAGCCTGAGGGCTATGTCGGGGAGCCTGGGGGTTTTCCCGGGCGGAACGCGGAGCGGCCACGGCGCGGGAGGCCAACGCTGGGGAATATCCACGAGCGGCTTTGCGCTCTGGGCTGCGAGGCGGGCTACGACGCGGTCCGGCGCCAGTCCCGGCAATGGGCGGACAGGCAGGGCGGTGGGGTCCCGCGGGCTTTCGTGCCTCTGGAGTCCGGCCCCGGCGAGGCTTGCCGGTTCGACTGGAGCTACGGGACTGTCCGGGTCGCGGGCAAGCGGGTCCGGGTCAGGGCGGCGCAGTTCGTTCCGTGCTGCAGCCGCATGCCGTTCGTGCGCTGTTATCCGCGCGGGACGCAGGAGATGGTGTTCGACGCCCATGACCGGGCGTTCGCCGATTTCGGCGGCCATTGCGGACGCGGCATCCACCCCAACATGACGACGGCGGTGCGCAAGGTGCTGACCGGCCGCGACCGCGAGGTCAATCCGCGTTTTCTTCAGCTGTGCCCGCACTGTCCGATCCGCCCGGAATTCCGCAATGTGGGAGCGGGCTGGGAGAAGGGGCGCGCGGAGAGGCAGGTGCGGACCCTGCGCGACGCGCTTTTCAGGCCGATGCCTGAAGGCGGGACGCTGGATGAGGTCAACGAGGCTCTGGCGGAGCGCAGGCGGCGGCATGTTCCCGGGCGGCCGCATCCGGATTTTCCGGAGATGGCCGTGACCGAGGTCTTCGGGCGCGACGGGCGGCGCTGCCTGATCCCGCGGATGCCTCCGTTCCGGGGCTGCCCGCCGCGGCGGACGACGGCATCGAAGACCTGTCCGGTCCGTTCTGGCAACAACCGGCATTCGGGCGGGGCGCGGGCGGCCGGATGCCCGGTCGAGCTGCGCGCCTACGCCGACCGGGTCGGGATTCCCCTTGACGGAGACCGCGTCGGATCCCACATCCGCGACTTCGGGCGCGACCGCGCGGTCTACGGTATCGAGCACTGTCCGCCGGTTCTGGAGCGCAGGCCGGGAGCCGTGGGCAACGGGGCTCCGTTCCGGGACAGCCGCCTGCCCGGGTCCTTGGCCGAGGTCAGGAGGCGGCCCGCCGCCCTCGGGGACGGCGGCCGCGGGATGGTGAACATCCTTCCGTCCGTCCGCGGGCACGGTCCCGACGCGGTCCCGGACGCCTGCGCCGAGGCCCTGGCGGCGGGCGTCAGCGGCGCCGACGTGATTCCCGACATCCTCCCGCGGCGCTGCGATCCCGGTCCGGCGGCGCCGATCCCGACGGGCGGCTCTCCCGGGCCCAGCGACCCGCCGGAGGCCGACTGCGCCCGTTATGACAGGCTGCCGGGAAGGGGAGACGGAAGATGGGGCGGAGCGACATCATGGCGCTGACGGCGGAACCGGGACTTCGCGGCATGAGGGAAGCCTACGACGGGCTGTCCGCCGAAGCGGTTCGGCCGGGCCGCGGGGCGGCGTGGCTGTTTGGCAGGCTGCCCGGGGCCGGGGCGGCGGACAGGAAGTCCCGGTCGGTCAGGTATCGGATGACGGTCGCCAGGCTGCCGCACGCCAGGGAGCTGCCGGACTTCGACTTCGTCGGCGGCGGCATCGACGGGGCGGCCGCGCGCCCGCTGGCGGAGGGCGCTTTCACCGGGCGGCAGCGCAACGCCGTGCCGGTCGGCGGAACCGGAACCGGAAAGACGCATCTGGCGGTCGCGGTCGCCCGGGCCTGCATCCGCAGGGGCTTCCGCGGCCGCTTCCTCAACACCGTCGAACCCGCGAACCTGCTCGAACGCGAGCATCAGGAGGGTCGCCAGGGGCGTCCCGCCGACGCCATGCGCCGACGCGACTTCATGACCGTCGACGAACTCGGCTACATGCCGGTCCCGCGCAACGGCGGCAATCTTCCGTTCCATCTGTTCCCGGGCCTCTACGAGTGGACGCCGGTTGTCATCACGACCAATCTCCAGTTCGGAGAATGGACCGAAGTCTTCAGCGACGCCCGGATGACCGCGGCGATGCCCGGCCGCCTGACGCATCACTGCGTCATCATCGAGACCGGGAACGGAAGCTGGCGGCTGCTCAACAGGGACTGGGCCGCCCCTTGGGAACGCGTGTCCGATCGCCTCACCGAAAAAGGGACTGCCGGGAAAGGAATGTTCGCGGGGCCGGACCGGTTCCGCCTTTGATGGGATCAGGGCGGCGTGTCGCCGGTCTTCCGCCGCCCTCCCGGGATGTCGTTCCAGTCGCCTTCAGGCGGACGGATCCGGATGATCCGCCGGTCTGGGGCGGCCAGGGCCCGGGCGGCATCGTCCCCGGCCGCGTCCGCATCGAAGCCGCAGACAGGCCGCGCCGGGGCGAATCCCTCGATCCAGGGCGGCAGGCGGCGGCGGACGCCCGCCGCCGACGCGAAGACCGGCTGCCCCCTCGCGATCCCGGGCGAGAGCGCGGAGAGCGCGTCCGCCGCGCTCCCGCGGATGAAGACACCCGACGGCGCGGAACCGTCACCGTCCCTGATCCAGAAACCCCCGGCCACCCTGCGCGATCCCCGCGCCAGGCCGCGGAAGCGCGAACCGTCCGGGCGGCGGAGGGTTCCGACGGGTTCCGCTCCGGTCACGGCGCCCCCGGCGCTGCGGAACGGAAACACCGCATTGCGCCGGGCGTCGGCAAAAACCAGGCCGCGGCGGTGCAGGCCGTCGACCAGCCTGCCGTCAGGACCGCGTGTCCCGGCCAGCCAGCCGCGCACCTGCGGCCAGAGGCCGCCGCAGGGACGCGGGGGAACGAACCGCTCCGCCGGAGCCGTGACCGGAACCTCCGCCGACAGGGCCGCCGCCGACGGGGAAAACCCGGCCAGCCAGCCGACGGCCTCCGCCGGGCCGCAGCCGCGGGCATGGACGACAGGGTCGGTCGCGCCGCCTCCGCCCCGGCCCTGGAGATGATCGTGGAACTTCGTTCCCGTCACGCCGGGAACGGATCCGTCACGGAGCCAGCGGGAACGGTCGGACGGACCGGGCCGGTAACCGGGATGCGGCGCGACCACGCACAGGGGCAGCGCCCTCACCGCGTCGGCCAGACGACGGAAGCCGCCCGAAAATGCCTGTGCCATCTGTTCCGCCCTCCGAAAAGCGACAGCTGCTTCGGGAAAGGCTACCGGCAAACAGGCTCCGCGCAAGGTGGGTCAGTTTTGCACGCCGATGGTGGGTCAGTTTTGTGCGCCTATTGACAGGCATCCCCGGCCGGCTGGATCCGGTCCGCGCTGAACCGAGGTGGTCGAGGCGGAGAAGCATCCATGTTGGAAATCAAGCCCGGATCCGGCTTTTTTTCCGTTTTTTCCGGGTTCCGGATCCGGCTGTCCCGGACCTTTCCACAGCGTTCCCCACAGGCGGCGCCGTCCGGGCACGCCGGAAGCGCCCGCCGGGGAGACCCCGGCCGGCCCGAAGGTGATTCGTTTCCGTGCCGGACCGCGGCGGTCCGTCCGTGCGTCAGGCGGCGGTGGCCGCCGTCCGGTCCTCCCAGACGCGCCGGTCGCGGAGAAGGGCGTTGGCGGTCACGACCAGCCTGCGCATGACTGCCACGAGGGCGACCCTGTGTGGCCTGCCCCTCTCCCGGAGCCGTTGGTACAGCTCCCCCATGTCCGGGGAGCACCTGCTGGCCGACATCGCCGCCATGTAGACGACGTCCCTCGGCCGCCTCCTTCCGCCGCCGATGTGGCGCCCGCCCCTGATGGTGCCGCTGTCGCGGGCGAAGGGGGCCACGCCCAGCAGGGAGGCGGCCTGCCGGTTGCCGATGGCGCCCAGCTCCGCCATCCACGCGATCAGGGCCGCGGCGGTGACGGGGCCGATGCCCGGCACCGAGGTCAGGATGCGGTGGCTTTCGGCGAACTCCGGCGATCCGGCGACCGTCACGCCGATCCGCCGCTCCAGAGCCGCGATGGCGGCGTCGATGTCCTCGAGGACCCTGCCGACCTCCGCGCCGGGCGTCCCCCCGTCGATCTCCGACAGGACGGTCCTCAGCTCGGCCCGCTGGTCCACAAGTTTCTCCCGCAGCACCAGCATGTCGCGGAGCAGGTCGATGGCGGCGCTGGCCGGCTCCGTGGCCTGCATGTCCGGGAACGCGGCCCCGAAGGCCGCCAGTATCCTGGCGTCCACCCTGTCCGTCCTCCCCAGCGCCCCGGCGGCCTTCGCGAAGTCCCGGGCCTGGCGGGGGTTCACCACGAGGGTGGCGAAACCCCTGGCGTGCAGCGACTGCAGCAGCGCCCGGTGCATGCGCCCCGTCGCCTCCATGACGGCCCGCGTGGCGCCAGCCTCCCTGAGGAGGCGGGCGACCCTGCGCAGGCCGTCGCTGTCGTTGGTGGCCGTGAAGTCCCGCCCGTTGACGTGGATGTCGGGTGTACGCTTGCTTACGTCGATTCCGGCGATTACTGTGGTCATGCTCTCCCGCTCCTATCCTCGCGATGATCCGGTTCTGAAAACCCAGGCATCCATCCAGGACCCGGGAGACGGACGGGAGGACGGGCCGACCACGCTTCCCCACGGATCCGCTGTCGCGATCCAAGGCGGTATCGGTCCAACCCGTCCTGCGGGGCCAGCCCCGCACCGACGCCGCCGGGTGGGACCCGGCGGCGTCGGCCCCGACACAGGAATGAACCGGAGGGACGGCGGAAGGCAACCGGCATGTTCTGCACAGGAAAGCGCGCCAGATTTTTCCACAGCCACCTCCTCCTTTCATTTCTGATTCTCTGAACATACGAGGCGGCCGGGGGGCCTCCCACCGCCCCGGCTCCCCGGAAGGAGGCGGATCCGCCCGTTGACAGGCCGCGGGCGGCCCCGGCGAACGCCCACCACGCGGCGGTTCCGGGCCGGCTGCGCGGGATCGGCGCGAACGACGCGCTGATGCTGGCCAACGGGCCCTTCCACAGGGAGCTGCGCAACCGGCGGCAGCTGGCGAGCCCCGCGGGGCTGGCGCCGGTGCCCTTCGCGAGCGGGGGCGGCGGTCACGACCAGGGGCTCGGCAAGGCGGGCAGCGCGATGCTGCGAAGGCATCCGGTGCGGATGGCCTGGCGCTGGCTGCGGCACCAGCCTGACAGCGCCCTCTCCGCGTGGTTCCGGAGCCACCTGGGCGGTCGCGCAGGCGGGGGATCGTGGCGCTGGCCCGCAGGCTTCCCGTCGCGCCGTTGCGGTTCGCCACCACCGGGCTGGCGCCGGAGGGCGCCGTCCTGTCCGGGGCACGGGGGTGGGAGGGCAACGGAACACCCTGGCGGCCCGGCGGGGCCTTCCGGGGAAACCGGGCAGGGCGTGTGACCGACCGGGTCCATGGTTCGCCGCAGGACGCGGCACCGTCCCCCGGATGGGTCCCGCCCCCCGGAACGTGGCGCCGCCCGAACCGGGCATCGTGGTCACGGGGCCGGCGTCCGCCGGCCAACCGAACCGGACAGGAGGATGGCCGCGCCAGGGAACCGCGACGTTCTGTCTGGACAGTCCCCGGCGGTGCCGGCACCGTCCGGAACCGAGGGAGCGGCGACGCCGATGTGACGCCATGAGGATTCATGAAAAAGGGGCTTGACCCTGAAGGTCCCATAAGAGCGCCCCATTCCAGTCCGAAGTGCAACACCAGTGGCGGTGGTGACCGGTTTTCCTGCCGCATGATGTTGCGGATCGGCCAGGAAGCGGCGACAGTCCCAGCAACGACGCATAGGAGACTGTCATGCCCGAGGGCCAGCGCCACCTGACCCATGGGGATGGATGCCAGATCGGCGCGCTGAAGGAAAGCGGGCTGTCGGACGGGGTGATCGCGGCCCGTCTGGGCCGTGACCGTTCGTCGGTCTGGCGGGAGCTGCGCCGGAACGGCGGGGATTCGGGCTACAGCCCCGGCGAGGGGCGGGGGAAAGCGGAGGCGCGCCGCAGCGCGGCGTCCAGGGTCCCCCGGAGGATGACTGCGGAGCGCTGGGCGAGTGTCGAGGGGTTTCCGGGGAGGGCTCTTATGAGACCCGCCAGGTCAAGCCCTTTTTCATGAATCCCTTTCATGGCCTCACATCGTCGGTTCCTCCGTCTGGGGGCGGCTTCCGCGCCAACGGGGAAGTCCAGACAGAACGTCGCTGTTCCATGACGCGCTCAACGACGCGTCCAGCCTCTTATCCGGTTCGGTTGGCCGGTGCCGGCCCCGTGACCATCATGCCCGATTCGGGCCGGTGCGACGTTCCGGGGGGCGGGACCCATCTGGAATGGACGGTGCCGCGTCCTGCGGCGAACCAGGCCCTCCTGCGGTCACACGCCCTGCCCGGGTTCCCCGGAGGCCCCGTCGGGCCGCCCGGGTGTTCCGTTGCCCTCCTACGCCCGTGCCCCGGACAGGACGGCGCCCTCCGGCACCAGCCCGGTGGTGGCGAACCGCCACAGCGCGACCAGCAGCTTACGCGCCAGCGCCACGATCCCCCGCCTGCGCGACCGCCCGTCGCGGGCGCTCACGTAGCTCCGGAACCACGCGGACAGCGCACTCTCCGGCTGGTGTTGCAGCCAGCGCCAGGCCATCTGCACGAGGTGCCTGCGCAGCATGGCGCTGCCGGACTTGCTGATCCCCTGGTCGTGGTCGACGCCCCCGCTCGCGAAGGGCACCGGCGCCAGCCCCGCGAGGCTGGCCAGCTGCCGGCGGTTGCGGAACTCCCGGTAGAAGAGCTCGCCGCCCAGCATCAGCGCGTCGTTCGGGCCGATCCCGCGAAGCCGGACCAGCGCCGCCGCGTGGTGGGTGTTCGCCGGGGCCGCCCGCGGCCTGCCAGCGGGCGCACCGGCCGGATCCGCTCCGCGCGACCCCTCCTTCCGGGCGGCTCTTTCCGGATCGGGCGCCTCCTTCCGGGGAGCCGGGGCGGCGGGAGGCCGGTCGGCATCCGCGTGAAGGCTGTCGAGGGCCCGGCCCGACGCCTCCAGAATCTCCGCCTTCCTCGCCTCGACCACCTTCAGCTCCGCGGCCACCAGCTCCAGCCGATCCAGCATGCCCCCAATCTCCGCGAGCAGCTCCGGCGGCAGCGGCGTCCCGTAGCCGGTCTCCATCCCGACGAGCCGCTCCCGGAACCCCGGCCTCTCCGGACGCGCACCGCATATGCCGTGCAGCCTCAGAAGCCCACCCACCGCGTTCGCGAGCCGGCGGCGCTCCTGCACCAGACGCTCCCGCCGGCGCAGAAGCCGCTTCCTGTCCTCCTCCGCGACCGTCGGGACCCGCACCCGCGACATCGCGTCCCGGTCGCCGCCGTCCCACGCCCTGAGCGCCCGGACCATCCGGCGGGCGTCGATCCGGTCCGTCTTCACCTTTTTCTTCCTGCGCACCACCTCCAGGCTCGCGGGGTCGCAGACCACAACCCCGGGGTCCTCCCCCTCCAGCCGGCGGGCCAGCCAGAAGCCCTCGTAGCCAGCCTCGTACACCAGCTTCACCCGGACATCGCCGGCGGCCCCGACAGCGCGCTCCCGCGCCCGCCCGAGCCTGCCCAGCAGGCCGTCAACGTCATGCGGCGCCAGTCTGTGCACGCCGGCTTTCGACGTGTCGGACGGATCGCCCACCGCCAGTATCCAGCTGGTGCCGCTCACTTCCAACGCCGCGTAGACCGTGGTAACGTCGCCCTCGAAGGGGGTTTTCGAATCAGTCATTTCATTCTCCTTTCACAGGGCGGGGGTTGCCGTCAAATGGCCCCCCGCCACAACATGTTGAAACATCGTCATTCCCTTGCACCGAATCACCCGCGAAGGCAAACGGCGGCGTGTCTCATGGCATCTGGAGCCCGGAGCGGATCGCGGGACGGCTGCGGCTGGAGGGCGGCTGGGCGGTGGGCCGGCAGTGGATATACGAGCACCTGAAGGCCGACAGGAAGGCGGGCGGCGGGCTGTTCCCGCTGCTGCGCCGCCGCGGGAAAAAGCCGAACTGGAGGGGCGGGCGGCACTCCGGCCGGGGCCACATCCCGGGCCGGCCGGGTGGACATCCCGGAGAGGCCTGCGGAGGTGGAGAGGAAGGAGCGTGTGGGCGACCGGGAGGCGGACACGATCATCGGGAAAGGCCACAGCGGGGCGGTGGTCTCCCTTGTGGACAGGGCCTCGAAATACACGTTTCTCCAGAGGGTTGACCGGCGCACCTCGGCTGCGGTCTCCGCCGCGATGCTGGCGATGCCGCGGCCGTCCGCCGTCGCCGTCCACACGGTCACGGCGGACAACGGCAGGGAGTTCGCGGGCCACGCCGGCGTGGCGGAGGCGCTTAAGGCCGGGTTCTTCCTCCCGACCCCCCAGCACTCCTGGGAGCGGGGCCCGACCGGGCACACCAACGGGCTGGTCCGGCAGTACCTGCCGAAGGGGACGGACCTGCGGGCGGTCACCGACGCGGAGGTGAAAGCGGTGCAGGACCGCCTGAACGCGCGACCGCGCAGGGTGCTCGGCTACCGGACGCCCGCCGAGGTGTTCCGCCGGGCCCGCCCTCCCTGACGCGGCCCGCCCGCCTCCAGACGGCGCGGATGGCTGCGCCGGAAGGGGGTGGACAGGATTTCGACGTCGCGTCCGTCCGGGCTCCGGTCGGGCTGCGCCCTCCCTGCGCCCGGACGGACGCGACCCGCCCCGGCGGCGGCCCTGCGCTGCCCGGAAAGCGCCGCCAGGCTCTCCCGCGAAGGGACTCCAGCCGTCCCGGGCCCGGAATCACCGGCGCCAAGGGGCCGGGAATCCCGCCTTCCGGCCATTTTCCCCGCCCGGGCGGGGAAAATGGCCGGTGTTGCACTTCGGACTGGAAGTGGGGAGCCCAAACCCCGCCACGGCGGCGGCGCTGTCGTTGAGAGTAAAGCCCGATTCCCGAATTTTGGAAATGGCGTGGAATCAATGGCATAGGGGTGTTTTACCCAGAAGGACCCAGGAGATGGACGGGAGGGCGGGCCGACCACGCTCCCGGACGGATCCGCTGTCGCGATCCAGGGTCCAATCGGTCCAACCCGTCCTGCGGGGCAGGGCCCCGCACCGACGCCGCCGGGTGGGACCCGGCGGCGTCGGCCCCGACACAGGAACGGACCGGAGGGACGGCGGAAGGCAAACGGCATGTTCTGCACAGGAAATCGCGCCAAAGTTATCCACAGCCACCTCCTCCTTTCATTCCTGATTCTCTGAACATACGAGGTCGCCGGGGACGGGACGCTGCCCTCCGCCGTCCCGGCGGAGCTCGGGTCGCTGCCTGCGAAGCTGGCGGCGGACCCCGCGTCGGGCGTCCCGGACCCCGCCGCCGGCGGGCGGGAGCTCCGGGACGCTTCCCCCGTCGGCGGCGCCGGGGCTGCTTCCGGATGGCCCGGCAGGACGCTGCCGGGGCCGGAATGCCGCAGGTGCGGCAGGCCGATGCGCCGGCACCGGCCGACGGCGGGGCCGTTCCTCACCCGGCTGGGACGGGTGAGGGTGAAGCGGGCGTGTTTCCGCTGCCCGTCCCGCGGCAGGGGCGCCTGCCCCTGGACCGGGCGCTGGGCCTGGAGGGAAGGGCCGTCACGCCGGGGATGGCGGACGTCCTGGCCCGGACGGCGCCGCTGACGGGCTTCGCGGCGGCCAGCGGCCACATCGGGGACCTCGCCGGGGTGAGGGGCCCCGGCGGGCCCGCTGCGGCGCCGGGCCATGGAGTCCGGCCGGGAGGAGGTGGCCGGGGACAGGCCACCGGAACCACGTGGATGCCTTTCGGTCGACGGGACCGGGGTCCCGATGCGCGCGGAGGAGGTGGAGGGCGTCGCCGGAAAGCGGGAGGACGGGAGCGCGGGAACCCGCGAGGGGAGGCTGGCCGTCGTGTACGCCGCCAACGGGCGTGACCGGGAGACCGGCGCTGCCAGCAGGGAACCGGTCGGCTGTCTGGCCGGCAGCGCGGCGGCGCCGTCCGGAGGCCGGGAGCACTCCGCGTCCGCCGCCCGCCCCGCCCGGGAGGCCCGGCGCCGCGGCCTCCACGAGGCCGGGGAGCCGGGCGCCGTCTCCGACGGGGCCGAATGGACACCCGGCACCTGCGACGGGCTGTTCGGGGGCGGGAATGCCACCTTCGTCCTGGATATGTGGCACGCGCCTAGGCACCCCTCCGGCGCCGGCAGGGCGATCCACCCGGAGGGGCCGGAGCGGGACCGGCGGTTCGCGGAGGTCAGGGCGGACACCGGGGCTGGCCGGGCGGGGAGAGTGGTCCGGGAGCCCGGGCCGTTCAGCGGACGGACCGGGGACGTGGAGGCCTGCCGCCGCCACTTCCGGAACAGCCCCGGAAGGATGCGGTACGACAGGTGCCGCGACCGGGGCATCCAGGTAGGCAGCGGCGTCGTGGAGGCCGGCTGCAGGCAGTTCGGGCTCCGGATGAAGCGCTCGGGCACCCGCTGGCCGGAGAGGGGCGCCAACGCCATGCTGGCGCTGGAATGCTGCGTCATGAACCGCAGGCTGGCCGACCTGCCCGGATGGCGGGCGAATCAGGCCGTCGCGGCATGACAGGAATCCTGGGCTACACCCCCCGTGACAGGATCTCCGCGGTCCGCGCGACCGCGGCCCCGTCCCACAGGGTGCGGCCTATCTGTGACCGTGCCATGCCGCACCGCTGGCATGCCGGATCCACGTTGTCCAGAGCTTTTTTGCAGACATGGCAGGGGGGACCTGCCCGCCATGCGCGCCAGTTTCAGGAACGGCCTGCGCCTCGTCGGCGGGGAGACCGGGGCCCTCTTCCCGCCGCAGGCCGGGGCGGTCGGGGAATCCGTCGCCAGGACCATGGCCGGGCTGTCACGCCGCATCCAGCGCGGGCGGCCCGGAAGGAGCCACCCCCGGCAGTCGAAGCGGCCAGGGAGCGGGTGGCGGGCCCGGCCCGCCGCATGGCACAGGCCCCGACACAGCGCCGGTCGCCGACAGCGCCCCCGGCTTCCGGCAGATGCCCGAAGCGCGGGGGCTTTCCTGTCCGAACGCCGGGAGAGCTTGTCCGAACGCCATTGGCCGCCGGGGGCGACTGTCGACGGCGGACCGGGAGGGGGGATTCCGGCGGGCGGCGGCGCCTCGCCACGGCGTGACGGTCAGGATGGCGGCCGCGCCGCCATCCTGGGGACGGCGGGAGAAGGCCGCCGGGAAGGGGCCGGTGGTCCATGGAAGGTTCCCGGATCCGCCTGACGGAGGCATGGGGGTCACCGGCCGCCAGGCGAAAGGGCTTCGGGGGGCGGGGAACCATGCGGTGCCGACGGCCTGCGACCGGAACGGAAGGGCCATCCGGATGCCGTCGCCCGGCCCGGACGGCCGCGGCTGCCCCGCCGCCGGAACCGCGGGCGCCGGCCCGACGGTGCGCCACCGAAAGACCCCCGGCGGCGGGGCCGCCGGGGGTCGGGAGGCCGGGCCGGGCGGGGGCTCCGCCCGGACCCCGCTACTCGTTACTGCTCAATACGGTCGGGGTCCTTCACGCCGAACGCGCCGACCATCCTGCTGCCGGACGTGCCGTGCTCGGCGAAGAACGATCCGGTCGCGGCCTTCGGCCTGTTGCCGCTGGCGGTGCCGTCCTGCTCGTAGAAGGAGCCCTCCCACTTTCCGGCGGCCGGCGCGGCGGCTCCGTCCATGGTCCACCGCGTGAGGCCGAGCGCATCCTTGGACGCGTCAGGGACAAACCCCCCGGCGGCGTTGAAGAGCAGCTTCCGCAGATCCACGGACCAGTCCCGCGACATGCCGTCGCCGCCCGTGAACCCCCTGGTCATGAACCCGTCGATGGTGCCCGTGACGCTGTTGCCGGTGAAGTCGGCGACGAGCCCGGCGTCCGCGGTGAACGTGCCGGCCCCGTCGCTGAGGGCGTACACGCCGGCGGCCCCGCCGTCATACGTCGCCTTTCCGCTCAAGGAGCTGTCGCCGGTGAGGCCGGAGATGGTCTGGGTCGCCCCCCTGTGGTTGCCATGGAACGCGCTCACGTCCCACTTCCCGTCGGCCCCCTTCTTGATCCAGTAGCCGTACGTGACGAAGGCGGGGTCTGGATCGGTCACCACCCTGTCGTCCATGTTGTCGGGCCTGAACCTCCAGATCGTGGAGCTGACTGCGAAATTGGCAGTTCCCAAATCGCCCAGACGGAGGCCGTCTGACCTTGGCTGCACCGCGCAGGACTTGTCGAGGGCGGGCGTGCAGTGGTATTCGCCGGGCACGCCGGCGAAAGTGCCCCTTACCCGATACTGTTCTCCCACCTTTGCGAGCCTGTTGTTCCCGGAGACGATCTCGACGCCTTCAAACTTCTGGTGCTGGCCCACGCTTGCCGTGCCAGTGCCATCGAGCCAGCCGGTATCCTCGTTAAATTCATCGCTCCACGCGTCCCTGAACCTGTCCCCCGGAGCGCTGTACCGGTTGTCGTATACCCACGCCTCGTAGGTGGTGCCCTCTTTTTCCAGCTTCCACTTCGAGCCGGTCCAGCCCCCGAGCGCCGCGACCATGGTGGCGCTGTCCGGCTTCAGCCTCACGGCGGCCGCCGGGCCGATCTCTATGCTCAGATCGGGGGTTGCGCTCAGTGAAGAATTTCCCTGGTCGTTGAACTGCGCGTACCGCTTGTCCCGCTTGCTGTTCGAGTCGCTCGAGTTATAGGGGGCGATGCCGGCATGCACCGCCTGCGCCTCCTTCTTCATCATGTCGGCCTTCACCTTCATGGCGGCCGTGCGGGAGGACTTCCTCGTGGTGAGCGAGCCCTCAATCTTCCCGAGCCGCTGGCTGAGGTCGCCGCGCTCCGCGGGGGGCACCTTCTTGACCGCCGCTTCGGCGGCCGCCACCTTCGCATCGGCGTCGGTGACCTTGGCGTCCTCGGAGTCGTCCATCACCGCCTTGACCGCGGCGTCCGCCGCCTTGAGGGCCGTGTCCGCGGCGGCCTTCAGATCCTGCGTCGCCGTCGTCCCGCCGGGCGGCGTCGGCGCCGTGCCACCGCCGCCGCAGCCCGAGACGGCCAGCGCGGCGGCGACCATAACCGCCGTTGAAAGTCGCGTTAGGGACCTTCCATATCTCATCACAATCATTGTGTCTTCCTCTAGATTTCGAGTGTTCGGGCGCAAACTCACCCAATGCGGTTTTAGCATACCGTAACTGGCAGTCAAACACTTTTTTTGCACTCGTGAACTTAAAGTCTTGACTGCCCGCTCAAGGCAAAATAATCTCCAACCACTCTGGATTTGGTGTGCCTCGCGAGCTAGCCGAACCACCCCTAAGGGGAGCAAGTGGACTTAAAGCGCTTGCTCCCCTTTCGTTTTCCCGCATTTGGTAGTGCTGCCTGCTCACTTATCTTGCATCTAGCTTTGAACCGGTCGGGCATCGCGAAACCTGGCGGCATGCTTCGCAGAGTCGTGCAGTGGCCTTGATGTCTCGGGCGGCACCGAATCAGTTCTGGCACATTCCACGGGCGCGGCGGCTGGCCTGTGCGAGGCGTTCTTCCTTCTCGATGCCTAATCGTCATCGCCCTGCCTCGTCTGTTAGGGATTCGCGCAAGCTGAACAGCCGCCAAGCTTCCTCTACCACAGTTCCTTCTTTTTCGAGCCCGTCTCGTATGTTCAAAGAATCAGAAATGAAAGGAGGTGGTGGCTGCGGAAAACATGCCTGTTGCCTTCCGCCGTCCCTCCGGTCAATTTCTGTGTCGGGGCCGCAGCCGCCGGGTCCCAGGCTTGATTTTCAACATGGATGCTTCCGGCCCGTGTACAGGGGCGGCATTGATCCAGTAATCCCCGCTAGAAGCTCCGGCGGCTGATGCACGGCCGCCGGGCGTCCGCTTCGGCCCGGTTTCACCCCCCCCCCCCCAATTCAACCGCCAGTTGCAACACCAGAAGCGGTGATGACCTGATTCCCGATTGCATGGTTCCGCCAATCGGCAACGAAGCGGCGATAGTCCCCGTGCTGATACAAGGGCTACAGCCACCTAACCCACGAGGAAAGATGCCAGCCAACAGTGGCGGGGAAAGCGGACGTTCGTGCCGGCGATCCCTATGCGGCCGGGCAATGGCATTCTGATAACGCTTCCTAGTGTTTGGACTACGGACGGCTCCGCGCTCTGCGACGGCTGTGGCGACCTCAATGGGTCCCTCCCAGTGACGGCCGAACTGACGGTCAGTGGCCGCCGAGCGGCCCCATTCGTTCCTCGTTATGGGCTTCTGCGCACCCCCATCGCGCTCTCCGCGCAGGATTCCGTGGACATCCCCGCGCAGCGGCATCACGTGGATGCCCTTCACGATCTTTCCGTTGGTTTCGCTGATGCGCACCCGGCCCGCCCCCTATGGCGCAAGGCTCTGAACCGCGTCCCGTCTACGAAGATCCCGAACGGTACCGGACGCTGGCTGGGAAGGCGCTCCCGGTCGTCCGCGAGCCGCCGCGCCGCCAAGGCCAAGGTCGGGGACACCAGGAACTCCGGGCACACCTAAGCAGACACCGGGAAGCGCGGGTTTACCGCCATCAGGTGTCGGACGCGGTCGCTCCGGCCGATCCACCCGTCCCGGCACGGAAATCTCTTCCTTGCCGTCACGAACAGCAGGCATCCTGGCCTGCGGCCCTCCCGGTAGGTCAGGAGGCTGCGGACATGGGCCCAGAAGGGGCGTCAGTAGCCGAGATGGTGGTGGCGGTTGACGAACGCCCTCCAGAGCCGCCGTCCCTCCGTGTCCGTCACGGGCTCCAAGCCCGGAGGGTGTGCGCTCTGTTCCCGGATTTCGTCAAGAGGGCCACGGATGCCACAGTCGAGGAGGATTGGGTCGTCGCCCGAATCGGGTGGTGGGCCCGCAGATCTCGCCCTCCGGCCATTTCCGCTGCGAGGGAGGAACCCTCGCAGCGGAAATGGCCGGTGTTGCGCTTCGGAATGGAAGTGGGAATAGAAACCGTTGGGAGTTCAGGCTAACGGGAGATTTTCACGAATCTTCGGAGGAAATCCGCAATGCAAACCCTGGATCCAGCTTTTGCCACACTCGCATCGAGTGACGCGTCACATGATCGCCGCAAAACCGTCGAACTGTCCCTGGAAGCCCGTGCGCCGTCGACACGTCGCTCCTACCAGATCGCAATCAAGCGACTGTCGGAGTTCCTTGGAGGCCGTCCACTCAATGACGCGACGCTGGCGGAGCACGTCGAGACCCTGGCCATCAAGGGCATGGCGCCGGCCACGATCGCCCAGTCCTGCGCCGCCGCCGCATTTCTTGCCAAGGTGGCGGGCTGGCCGAGTCCGCGTGGAACCATGACGGCGGATGCGTTGCGCATCGTCCGCCGCGACCATGCCGACCGTGGCCGTGGGCAGGCACGTCCTATCAGCTCTGACGACGTGTCCAGGATCATCACGACATCGCGGGCCGTCGGGCGCGACAGGGATGCCGCGATCGCGGGCCTGCTGTTCCAGGGTGCGCTTCGCCGCTCGGAAGTCGCTGCGCTTGAATGGCGCGACATAGGGAATGCTCCGAGCATGCCTGGCGCTCTCCTGATCCGCGTTCGGACCAAGAAGACCGATCAGGCAGGCGAGGAAACCGATATCCGCCTTGTCAAAAGCAGCGCTGCCGCGGCGCTTTCCGCGATCCGTCCGGAAAAGGTCGATCCACGCACCCGTGTGTTCGGGATCAACAGCCAGTCAATAGGACGCCGGTTCGTGGCGGCCGCCCGGGAGGCGGGCATCGAAGGCGTCACAGCACATTCCGGCCGCGTCGGCCATGCCAGTGAACTTACGGCGCGCGGCGCGTCAACAACGGAGGTCATGCTGTCCGGAGGATGGAAAACCGCACGTATGGTCGCGCACTATTCCGCAGGCGCACGGGCCGAGCGCGGGGCGGTTGCCAAGTATCTATGATCCGCACCGGGTTCCGGTTCGTGCGGAAGGTAGGAATTGGCACAGGGTTGCCCAGCGGGGGTGCGACTGGGCGGACTTCGGAAACTCCGCGGGCGATTTTGCCGGTTTGGCGTTCTTCGGCGCGGGAAACGCCCTGTTCTCATGGACCCGGCCCGGCCTCTGGAGACTGCGTGCAGCACCGGTTTGCCCCTTGATCTGGGGGGCGCCGCGGATGCGAACGGTGTCTCGACATCGACCACCCTATCGCATGGTCAGGCCGGCTCGGCCCTGATCTCCAGAAGGTCTCTTGTCCCGCGTCCGCACGCCACGCCGGGCAGATGCACGGGTTCCCGCGGCAGCGCCACTTCTCAGCGGAGCTCGGATCACGCATTTGGCAGCCGCCGCATCCAGCGCGGCATCCACGTCCCTGTCGCCATCGGTCAACTTAACGGCGGTTATGGTCGCCGCCGCGCTGGCCGTCTCGGGCTGCGGCGGCGGCGGGGGCGCACCGACGCCGCCACCGGGCGGCGTCGGTGACGTGATGACGCCGGCGCAGCTTGCGACCGCGGCCGACACGGCCCTCAAGGCGGCGAAGACGGCTGTCGACGCGGTGACGGACGACGCCACGGGCTCCACGGTCAATGAAGCGGAGACGAGGCTGGCGGCCGCCAAGACGGCGGTCGACAAGGTGCCCGCCGCGGAGCGCGCCGCCCTCAGCCTGCGGCTCGGGAACCTCGAGGGCACGCTTGCCGCCGCGAAGAGGTCCCGCACGGCCGCCATGGAGATGAAGGCGGAGATGGACAGGAAGGCGGGCCCGGCGTTTTTCGCGGCGCTGGAGGGCCCCAACGACGACGGGAGCCAGACGGCGTTGGACAACATCACGGG
Source organism: Paracoccaceae bacterium (assembly GCA_965203605.1). Classification (GTDB taxonomy): domain Bacteria; phylum Pseudomonadota; class Alphaproteobacteria; order Rhodobacterales; family Rhodobacteraceae; genus JAPOUP01. Next base: position 4,325,606 of record OZ241902.1, read on the forward strand.
AACCGCGGAAACGGACCGCTTCAGCACCGGCGACGCGGACGGGGTGCTGGATTTCGCGCTCTGGCTGTCCGGGGGCGGAGGGTCCGTCGCGGGCCACGCCGGCGGGACTCCCGACGTCGACAACGTTCAAGCGAGATTCAAGTTCGGCGACGGCAAGGAGGCCGGCATGCTGGGCGCCTGGAAGGGCACGGACCTGGAAAAGGACGTGACGGACCCCAAGGGGAAGGACAGGGTCCGGGTGTACACGGACAGGGGAGAGCCGACGACGCCCCTGGCGGCGACGTGGTTCGCCGTTTCGAAAAACCGGGGCGACGTGAATGCAGGGGACCATGCAGATGAAGAGAGGAAGCTGGACGTGGCCGGCAGCGGCACCGACAACGTGCATGTCGCGGCCGCCGAGTTCCCGGCGGCGGGAAGGAAGCTCTTCAAGCCGGCATCGGGATCCGGCGACAGCCAGATCAGGCTGAGGGGCACCCTGGCCGGTGCGCCCGGCCACTACATCTGCACGGTCGACAGCGAGCAGGACAACTGCGGAATCGCAAAGGGCGCCAAGGGCTGGAAGCTCGACGACGACTGGGAGTTCGTCTACGACGAGGGCGCCCGGGTGGCCATTCCCGACGCCAATTTCCTGTACTTCGGCTGGTGGATGAGGTTGGACGCCGACGGCATGCCCACGGCGGCCAGCGCGTTCCACGGAAGCGAAGGCCCCAAAGGCAGCGGCACCCATGACGATGAGGCAAAGGTCATGAACGCCATGTCGGGCACGGCAACCTATGTCGGCAAGGCGGCGGGCCTTTACGGCATCAAAGACCCGATCAACGAGAGGAGCGACGGCGGCAGCTTCACGGCGGATGCCGAGCTGACGGCCCTCTTCGGCACCGATACCGCGGCGGGCAGCGTCACGGGCACGATCGACAACTTCCGGCTGAAAGGCGGGTCCGAGGACCCGGGCTGGAGCGTCGCGCTCGGCAGGCGGACCCATGTGCACAACCACTCGCACTCAAACGACGTGACCCCTGACACGCGCACGACCTGGTCGATCGGCGGCGAGAAGGCGGATCCGTCGGGCGGCTGGAAGTCCAGGTACTTTGACGACAGGCGCGACGACGGGCTCGACATCCCGAACAGCGTGACGGGGAAGTTCCACTCCGAGTTCGGCAAGACCCACCGGATGGTCGGCGCGTTCGGCGCGAAACTGCAGGCGGAGTAGCCGCAGGGGGCCGCGCCGCGCGGGCGCGTGTCCCGGCGGGCGACGGCGTTCCAGAACCGCATTGGGTGGGTTTGCGCCCGGATAAACTTGAAACCTAGAGGAAAGACACAATGATTGCTATGAGATATGGAAGGTCCCTGACGCGACTTTCAGCGGCGGCGGTTGTGGCCGCCGCCGCGCTGGCCCTCGCGGGCTGCGGCGGAGGCGGCGGCACGGCGACGACGACGCAGGATCCGCCCGGCGGGACGATGGCGCCGGCGCAGCCTGCGACCGCGGCCGACACGGCCCTCAAGGCGGCGGAGGCCGCCGTCGAAATGGTGATGGACGACTCCCCGAAAACCGTGGTCACCGAAGCGGAGACGAGGCTGGCGGCCGCCAAAGTGGCGGTCAACAAGGTGCCCGCCGCGGAGCGCGCCGCCCTCAGCCAGCGGCTCGGGAACCTCGAGGGCACGCTTGTCGCCGCGAAGAGGTCCCGCACGGCCGCCATGAAGAAGGCCGGGGAGATGGCCATGGCCGAGGCGAAGAGGCTGCGCAGCGGCATGGTCTTCCAAAAGGCAACTCCCAACGACGCGGACAGGCGGGACGCGTATTTCAGCGACTTTGGCGGCACCCTCAACAAAGACGCCACACTCAATGTTGTGATAGGCACGGAGGAGACGTCCCTGAAGCGCGTCAAGGACGCGATGGTCGAAGCCCTCGGCGGCGGCCATCACGTGACGAATGAATTCTACGGCGGCCCCTGGAAGGGGTCGAAGTGGACGGCGGCGCCGGACGGCAAGGGAACCTACACGGCGATGGCCTGGTCGGGAGGCAGGACCGGACAGGGAAGGTCGCTCAACGCACACCACACTTATCTCCTCGAAGAAAAGTGGATACGCGCATCCGACTTGACGGCCGACCTCGCCAAGATTGATCCCGGGGGATTCGGCTTCGGTGTTTCCCCGGTGCAACGCTACCTCCCGGAAGGCGATGCAGGACACGTCGAGTTCAGAGGCATCTACGATACGAATAAAGGCACCTACAGGTGCGTGCCCAACATGGGCATGACCTGCGCCGCGAGACAGGGGCAAGGGGGCCAAGGTAGCAGCAACAGCATCTACGGCGAAACCTGGTCCACAGTCGAGCTGGGCGGGGTGGACCGTAACAACAGCTTCACGGCGAACCGTGCGACGTGGACCTTCAAGCCCGACCACCCGGACCGGAAGAAGCTCAGCGCGGACAAGCATGCACCTTACTACGGCTGGTGGCTCCACGTGTCCGAAAGCGGCGAAATGACCGCGAGCGCGTTCACGGCATCCAGGGGGACCGGCACCTCAGGAGAACGGATGCTGCCGGCCCGCTGGAGGTATTTTGCCCATGAGGACCGAAAGTCGTTCGGAACGGCGAAGTACAGGGGCGGCGCCGCCGGCCTCTACGCCCTGGGCGCCGAGTCGGGCGAATTCATCGCGAAGGCCGCGTTTGACGTGGACTTCGGCAACGCCGTCGACGACGTGCCGGGCGAGGTCACGGGCGCGATCGACGGCTTCATGGTGCGCGGCCTGGATTCCGGCAAGGCCCGCGCGAGCCGGGACTGGAAGGTCGAGCTGACGAGGAGGGACATTGGCTCAGGCAGCAGCAGCATCGCCCAGGCAAAATACACCCTCCTCGACCCGGCAGAAGGTGTCGTGGGCGGGGGGAAGACGAGGTGGCTCCTGGACGGCGGCGACCCGACGTCGGCCGCGCCCCTTTCCGGCCAATGGGCCGGCGAGTTCCATGAGTGGGACCCCTACGGCAACGTGCCGGCGCACCTGACCGGGACGTTCCTCTCCGAGCGCCGCGACGGCAGGATGGTCGGCGCGTTCGGCACGGACAGCCCTCTCGCCGAAAGGCCCCACTACGACGACTAGGGCCGCGGCCGTATGCTGCGGCCCGGCACGGGAGCCCCCGGCGGCAGGACCGCCGGGGGCTTCGTCCTTCGCGTCCGGCCGCCGGGACACGCGCCCGCGCGGCGCGGCCCCCCTGCGGCCACTCCGCCTGCAGTTTCGCGCCGAACGCGCCGACCATCCGGTGGGTCTTGCCGAACCCGGAGTGGAAATTCCCCGTCACGCTGCTCGGCGGTTATGGTCGCCGCCGCGCTGGCCGCCGCGGGCTGCGGCGGAGGCGGGGGCGCACCGACCCCGCCCGGTGGTACGACGGCGACGCAGGATCTGAAGGCCGCGGCGGACACGGCCCTCAAGGCGGCGGACGCCGCGGTCAAGGCGGTGATGGACGACTCCGATGATGCCACGGTCTCCGAAGCCGACACGAAGGTGAAGGCCGCCGAAACGGCGCTGGACGTGCATGAGGTCGCGTTTACCATCAGGAAGGACCTCCGCATGGCCGCCATGAAGGCGGAGGCCAAGGCGGTGCATGCCGGCATCGCCCGCTACGATGATACGGACGATGTGCCCACCCGGCGGCACGCGGCGTTCAGCGACAACGAGGAGGACCCGTTGGACAAGGACGCCACCCTGGACATGGAAATCGGCAAGGCGGACATCGTGAGCCTGGAGCGGGACAAGGACGCCATGGTCGCGGCGCTCAAGGGCTGGACGGGCTCGAGGTACACGCTGGAATCCGGTGGCGCCACCTACGAGGCGGTGGTCTACGACAACCGGTACAGCGCTCCGGGGGACCCTTTCCATATAGCGTGGCGGGATAAGTTGAATATGGAAGGTGCCAACGGCTGGGTCGGAGAGGTGAATGAAGAGACGCAAGACGTAACGTTTGACGGATTCGAGCCCGTCGCCGGAATCAACAGGGTCGGAGAGTTCGGAGAATCGTATCGGGTAAGGGGCACTTTCGCCGGCGTGTCCGGCGAATTCCTCTGCAGGCCCGGCGGCGCCGACAGGGCCTGCGCAATAAGGAAAACCCAGGGCGCCGTATTGTTGGGCGATTCGAACAGGAGCTTTCAATTCTCGACCCGTCCGCTCAGCGATAATAACATGGAATGGAGGTTCAAGCCCGACAATCCGGGGGACAGGGTAAAGAGCGATGACGACGATGCCCACGTCTCCTACGGCTACTGGATCCGGAAGGGGGCCGACGGCAGGTGGGACGTGAGCGCGTTCCATAACGCCACCAGTGGGGACGGCAGCAAGGAACCCTCCGGGCTCGCCGCCGACACCCTGCTGAGCGGAAAGGCGACGTATGGGGGCGCCGCCGCCGGCGTGTACGCCCTCAGCGACGGGGCCGGCATGTTCACCGCGGACGCCGAGCTCGTCGCCGACTTCACCGGCGCCTCCGACAGCGTCACGGGCACCATCGACGGGTTCATGACCAGGGGGTTCACGGGCGGCGACGGCATGTCGAGGGACTGGTCCGTGGATCTGCGGAAGCGGAACATCGCCGACGACGGGAAATTCGGCGAAGACAACACCCAAGGTATATTGGGCCTCACGCGGTGGACCATGGACGGAGAAGCCGGACGGGCCGGCGGCAAGTGGACGGGCGCCTTCTACGAAAGGGGCGGCGCCGGCCTGCTTCCGAAGGCCGCGACCGGATCGTTCTACGCCGAGCACGGACTGTCCAGCAGGGTGGTCGGCGCGTTCGGCGTGACGGACCCCAACACCGACGAGCCACTCGAGTAGCGGGGTCCGGGCGGAGCCCCCGCCCGGCCCGACGGCCCGACCTCCCCGACCCCCGGCGGCCCCGCCGCCGGGGGTCTTCCGATTCCGGGAGGCCGCGCTGGCGAGGAGCCGCAAGCGGTTAAGCGGAACTTCAGGGTCTCCGGCAAATGGTTTTCGCGTCCAGACCGTCGGTTTTCAGCGGTTTCTCGGCTGGACCGGTTCTCGTATGTTCAGAGAATCAGGAATGAATGGAGGAGGTGGCTGTGGATAACCTTTGCGCGCTTTCCTGTGGAAAACATGCCTGTTGCCTTCCGCCGTCCCTCCGGTCCGTTCCTGTGTCGGGACCGCCCCCCGCCGTCCTGCCCGGAGGGGGCGTCGGAGCCCTTCCCGTGCCTGTCCGGGCGCGGGCCGTACAGGTCGCGCTCCAGCCGGGCGATCTGGGACGTCAGGGCGGCGACCTGCGCCAGGGGTCCGGCGATCCTTCCCTCCCGGGCCGCGACCGTGGCCGCCTGCAGCCCGGACAGTCCGTCCGGCGGCCGGAGCGGTTCCTCCGCCTCCGGCGGCAGGGCGCTGGTCCCCGGCCAGCGGGACAGCTCCCGCCCGGGCCCGCCGGCGTCCGGCGAAGCCCCATACTGTCAGACAGGAAAGGGATGGGTGGAACCCGACCGGACGCCGTACCTTAACCGCTTGCGGTTCCTCGCCAGCGCGGCCTCCCGGAATCGGAAGACCCCCGGCGGCGGGGCCGCCGGGGGTCGGGGAGGTCGGGCCGTCGGGCCGGGCGGGGGCTCCGCCCGGACCCCGCTACTCGAGTGGCTCGTCGGTGTTGGGGTCCGTCACGCCGAACGCGCCGACCACCCTGCTGGACAGTCCGTGCTCGGCGTAGAACGATCCGGTCGCGGCCTTCGGAAGCAGGCCGGCGCCGCCCCTTTCGTAGAAGGCGCCCGTCCACTTGCCGCCGGCCCGTCCGGCTTCTCCGTCCATGGTCCACCGCGTGAGGCCCAATATACCTTGGGTGTTGTCTTCGCCGAATTTCCCGTCGTCGGCGATGTTCCGCTTCCGCAGATCCACGGACCAGTCCCTCGACATGCCGTCGCCGCCCGTGAACCCCCTGGTCATGAACCCGTCGATGGTGCCCGTGACGCTGTCGGAGGCGCCGGTGAAGTCGGCGACGAGCTCGGCGTCCGCGGTGAACATGCCGGCCCCGTCGCTGAGGGCGTACACGCCGGCGGCGGCGCCCCCATACGTCGCCTTTCCGCTCAGCAGGGTGTCGGCGGCGAGCCCGGAGGGTTCCTTGCTGCCGTCCCCACTGGTGGCGTTATGGAACGCGCTCACGTCCCACCTGCCGTCGGCCCCCTTCCGGATCCAGTAGCCGTACGTGACGAAGGCGGTGTCGTCATCAGGCTTTACCCTTTGCTCCGGGTCGTCCGGCTTGAACCTCCAGGTCGCGTAGGTCGTCCCCACGAGCAGATTGTTGTTCTCCTGCGCTCCGCCAATAAGGTGGTTGTCATCTCAAAACCGCACTGCGCAGGCATAATTTTCGGCCGGCGCGCAGGAGTAGGTGCCGGGCACCCCGCTGTGTTCGCCCCTTATGCCTGTCAACACTTCTCCAAACCCTCCGATCCGGGTAACCCCGGCTGTGGTGACGGAGTTGATCTTCTTGTCATCACCGGTGCGCGTGCCTGCCTCATTGAGCCAGCCGTCACTCTGAAGCTCGGCTGACCACGCGACCCTGAACCTGTCATTCGGTTTACTGTACCGGTTGTCGTAGACCACCGCCTCGTAGGTGGCGCCACCGGATTCCAGCGTGTACCTCGAGCCCGTCCAGCCCTTGAGCGCCGCGACCATGGCGTCCTTGTCCCGCTCCAGGCTCACGGTGTCCGCCTTGCCGATTTCCATGTCCAGGGTGGCGTCCTTGTCCAACGGGTCCTCCTCGTTGTCGCTGAACGCCGCGTGCCGCCGGGTGGGCACATCGTCCGTATCATCGTAGCGGGCGATGCCGGCATGCACCGCCTTGGCCTCCGCCTTCATGGCGGCCGTGCGCGAAGTCATCTTTCCTTCAAGCATGCCCTCGTGCCTGGCAAGCGCCGTGCGGAGCCTCTCCCTGTCGGCGTCGGGGATGTTCGCGGCATCGATCCTGGCCCTGGCCGCGTCGACCGCGGCCAGGGCGGCCGTCACGGTCGCCTGGTCGGAATCGTCCATGACCTTGCCAACCGCGGTCCCGGCCGCTTTGATCTCGGTGTCCGTGATCGCCCTGACCACGGAAGCGACCTTCGCCGGGTCGCCGTTGAAACGCCGGAAATCGGCCGTGTCAGGGTTCCGCCGGAAGCGCCGGGGACAGTCCGGTGCCGTCTCTCGCCACCGTCCGGTCAGGCCGGCTCGGCCCTGACCGCCAGGAGGTTCCGTGCCCCGCGACCGCAGGCCACGCCGAGCAGGTGGACCGGCTCCCCGCGGTTACGGTACTTGTCCGCATAGCCGCGTTCCCGCATCTGGGCGATCGCCTCGTCGAGCGCGGCGTCCGCGTCCCCCCCGCCCTCCGCCATCTTGAACTCCAGCACGAACACCTGCCCGCCCGTCAGCACGACCATGTCCGCACGGCCATGGCTGGACGCGTCCTCGACCCTGAGGTCGACGCCAAGGGCGCTGAGGCACATGTGCAGCAGGCTGGCGTACCACGCCTCGTAGCGCGCGAGGTCGCCGGTGGCGTGCCACTGGTAGGGGATCCCCGACAGGAACGACCGGAGCCGGTCGGCGAACCCCGCGAAGTCGTTCGCCTCCAGAAGCGCGCGGAGCTCCCGGCCGTCGCCGGACGCTTCCGCCGCCCTGCCAAGGTGCCGCAGCAGGCCCCGGTTCAGGTTGGTCCGCACCTCGAGGTTCGGGTAGTCCAGCCGGTAGAGCGTGTCGAAGCCGTCGCTCCGCTCCTCCGCGATGGTCAGGTAGCCGGTCTGGAACAGCAGCGCCTCGACGCCGATGTCGTCCACGTCGAACTTCGAGACCAGGGACCTGTCCGCCATCCGGTTCTCCAGCTCCATCGGGCCGACGGACCGCTCCACGAGCTTCCGGAACAGGAACGTCGGGGAGCCGGTCTCGAACCAGTATGGGTGGAACTCCCTCCTGTCGAGCAGCAGCAGCACGTCGTAGGGGTTGTAGACCCTCTCCCCGCCGAGCCAGTGGTAGCCGTTGTACCAGTCCCGGATCCGCTCCCGGTCCAGCCCGCCGAGCTCCGGCCCGAACACCCGGTCGAGGTCGCCCTCCGTGTAGCCGCAGATGGTCGCGTAGCGCGGGTCGAGGCTGATGTCCCTCAGGTTGTTCAGGCCCGAGAACAGGCTGACCCTGGAGAACATGCTCACGCCGGTGACGAAGGTGAAGCGGACATGCTCGGCGCTGCCCTTGACGATGCCGTAGAACCCGCGCAGGTAGTCGCGGTTGGCCGTCGCCAGTTCCGGGTCGTGCAGCGCGTCGAGGATCGGCTTGTCGTACTCGTCCACCAGGACCGCCACCTGCCGCCCGGAGGCGTGGTGCAGGCGGTCGAGGAGATCCAGCAGCCGTTCGGGCCCGGTGCGGCGGGAAGCGCCGGAGAGGCCCGCGTTGCGCTCGATCACGTCGAGCTGCGTGAGGATGCTGCGCTCGAGGTCGCCCGGGTCATTGTACTTCCCGTCGAAGCTCAGCCGGACCACCGGATGGGGGGCGGACCAGTCCCAGTGGCCGTGGATGTCCAGGCCCAGGAACAGCGCCTCGCGGCACTCGAACAGCGACCTCAGCGTGTCCAGCAGCAGGCTCTTGCCGAACCGGCGGGGGCGGGAGAGGAAGCAGTGGTCGCTCCGTTCGACCAGGTCCCGGATGAGCGGGGTCTTGTCGACGTAGTAGCAGTCGGTCTCCCGGAGTCGCCGGAAGTCCTGGATGCCGATCGGAAGGCGGCTTGTCATCGGTCTCTCCGTCCGTGGCCTGCGGAAGGCCCCTGAGGGGCCCACGCGACCTTACCGGGGAACCGCGGCCAGCGCCACCCCTTTCCGGCGCGGCCCGCCCCGTTCCCCTGGCGGGGAGGGATCCGGGGGCCGCCCGGGGAGCCCGGGTTCGGGCGTTTCAACGGCGGTTATGGTCGCCGCCGCGCTGGCCGTCGCGGGCTGCGGCGGCGGGGGCGGTGGCACGCCGCCGACGACGACCACGACGGCCACAGGTGAGAAGACGCCGGCGCAGCTGGCGGCCGATGCGACCAAGGCCCTCAACGAGGCGAAGGCCGCCGTCGACATGGTGACGGTCAGCGCCGACAGGGCCAGGGTCACCGACGCCGAAGCGGCTGTCGAGAAGGCCAGGGCGGCTGTCGCCGCGGCGTCCGGAGCGGACAGCCATGCCGCCCGCGAGGCGCGGCTCATGACGCTTCAGACCAGTCTTGCCAATGGCAAGGCGGCCCGGGTGACGGCGCAGAGGACGGCGCTGGAGACCGCTTCCACGAGGCTCGCCGCGGCCCTCAAGGCCCTTGAGCCGAAAGGCGACGGTTCCACGGTCGCGCAGTTCACCGAGGCCACCGACGCCCTCGCGGCACTGGAGAAGGCGGTCGACGACGCCACGGACCTGACCGACGCGCAGAAGAAGGTCCATAAGGACGCGGTGGCCTCCGCGAAGGGTCGGAACCTGGAGCAAAGACGCGTCGCCCGCATCGTCATGGAGATCACGGACACCGCGATCAAGGCGGCCGGGGACGCGGTCGACGCCAACGCGGACGACGCCGCAACCAGGATCGCGGCGGCCAGGACTGCGATCGCGGACGCGGTGCTCCCCGACGCCGAGAAGGGCAAGCTCCTCGCGATGGTTGAGGCGCTGCAGGGCAGGCTGGATAACCGGATTCGCATCGCCGGCATCGTCAAGGCGATCACGGAGGGCGAGATCATGGCTGTCGGGGAGGCGGTCAAGTTGATCACCGGCCTTTCCGAGGAAAGCACCGTGACCGACGTCGACGCCGCCATCGCGAAGGCGAAAAAGGCGATCACGGCCGCGGATATCCCCGACTCCGAGAAGGCGGATCTCCGCGCGAGGCTCGCCGTGCAGGAGGATGCCCTGGCCGCCGCCAGGACGGCGCGCATGGATGCGCACAAGATGGGCAGGGCGCTGTACGCGGCGATGGGTCCGTCCGACGACACCACGGCCCCGGTGAACGCGCTGAACAACCTCGCGACCGTCCCGTACTACATCACCAGCATCACCGACAGCCAGCACGACGCCCCGGCGGAGGCGACCGGCCAGAGGGGCGAGCGGGGGGACTTCCGCATCGACCCGGCGGCGGGCGCGGGGAGCATCGCGACCGCGAACACCCACACCGCCGTGTACTTCAGGCACGGCATGCCGGGCAGGCCCGGGCACGACACGGCCATGGACAAGGTCGGCCGGTGGGGCGTCACGCACTACGAGAGGACCACCGGCTCCGGCAGCATGAAGGTCACCGACAGGGTCAGGGTGTACAACGACCGGCAGGGCGGCCCGCTGGAGCGCTGGGGTGTCGTCCCGATGGATGCCGCGAAGTTCTTCAAGGACGACACCGACTGGATCAACAAGGGGACCTACACCCCGGCGGACCGCAAGCTGTCCCTGGGCACCGGGGTCGACCGGGCGATCGCATCCCCCAAGTTCGACACGTGGACCGTCGGGATAGGGTCCGTGACCGCCCCGAAGCCGGCCGACGGGGGCGCGGAGATCAAGGTCTCCGGCACCTACTACGGCGCGAAGGGCACCTACTTCTGCCCCGTCTCCGGCACCTGCACGGTCGGGACCGGGGTCGGAGGCGGCGGGTTCGGCGGCTACTTCCTGAGCGCCGACTGGTACTTCGTCCACGAAACGGGCGCGAAGGTGCTGGAAAGGGACCTCTCCTACATGTACTTCGGCTGGTGGGTGCGGAACGACGCCGACGGCATGCCGGCGGCGGTCAGCGCCTTCTACCAGGCCGTCGGCGGGGGCGTCGAGCTGGCCACGGACGGCAAGAGCCTGAACGTCAACCGGGGCAGGGCGGCGACCTACGAGGGCCCCGCGATCGGCTGGTACGCCATCAACGACCCGCTCAACGAAAAGGGCGACGGCGGCGAGTTCACGGCGACGGCCAAGCTGAAGGCCCAGTTCGGGACCGCCAACCTGAACGCCGACACGGGCCTGACCGGCACGATCGACCGGTTCAGGCTGAAGGGCGGGTCCGGGGATCCGGGCTGGTCCGTGACGCTGAACAAGGCGGCCTGGACCACCGACCCCAGCTTGGCCACCGATGCGCAGAAGGGCCACATCGTCAACACGGAAAAGACGGTCTGGTCGATCAACGGCGTCAAGGCGGCGCCGGCCGGGAGCTGGGTGGCCAACCTGTATGACGACAAGCCCGGCACCGTCGAGAATGGCGGCGACGGCAGCAACCACCCGACCGCGATCATGGGCAAGTGGCAGGCCGGGCACGGCGGCACCCACCGGATGGTGGGCGCCTTCGGCACGGAGCTCCAGGCGCCGTAGCGGCGGACGTGACCGGCCGTCCCCGGACGGCCGGACGCGGGTGACGCAAGGCCCCCGGCGGCCCCGCCGCCGGGGGCTTCCCCGTGCCGGGACGGCGGCGGGCAGGGCCCACCGGTCCACCACGGCGGACATCCCCGAGGCCGGCAGGGTCCCGCCCCCTGCACCAGCGCTCGGTGGAAGACAACGGGCACCACCGGCGCCCCGCGGGAGGACGCCTTCGGCGACGCCGGGACGGCGCGCGGACGGACGGCGCGCGGACGGGGCCGGGCGCCGCGTGGCTGCGCGGGCGGACCGGCGGCTCCGTGATCCCGTTCCGCCACATATGGCTGCAGAGCGGATTCCCCGGGCGGCGCCCGTCCGTGGACAGCCGGGCCGGGAACCGAGAAAGTCCGCGGGAAACGCGGATATGGGCCTGGTTTCCGGCATGGATGCCATGTTGCCGCCATTGGGGGTGGACCGGGGGAGGAACCGGACCGAACCGGCATCCCGGACGGAACCCTGGCTGACGTGGACGGACGCCGATGCATCCCCCCGCGGAGACACCCGGCGCGTCCGACGGCGGAACGGAGCCGGCCGGCCTCGGCCAGGCCCCGGCGGAGGTCGTCCTCCTCCCGTCGGCCGACACCGGACTGGCCGCGGTGAGCGAGGCCCGGACGCGGCTGGCCGCGCCGCCCCCATTCCGCCACACTCCGGCCTATGGGAACGCCCCGGGCACCCGCCGGAACCGGTGACGGGACCCTGGCGGAACCGAAAGGCTTGCCGCGGCCGCCCGAACCGCAATAATTGTGCAGGAGGCTCAGGTATGAAATGTCGTAAGGGTCCGCTCTCCCCGGCGTCCAGGCAGGGGGAAGCCCCCGGCGGCGGGGCCGCCGGGGGCTTTCGCGTCCCGCGCGTCCGGCCGTCCGGGGACGGCCGGACACGTCCGCCCCTACTCCGCCGCCGGAGCCTGGAGCCTCGCGCCGAAGGCGCCGACCATCCGGTGGGTGCCGCCGCGCTCGGCCTGCCACTTGCCCATGACCGAGGTCGGGTGGTTGCTTCCGTCGCCGCCATCCGCGACGGTCCCGGTCGCCTCGTCGTACATCGTGGCCACCCAGCTGCCGGCCGGGGCCGCCTTGACGCCGCCGACCGTCCAGACCGTCCTGGCCCTGTTGTCGGTGTGGCCCTTCGGCGAACCAGATGTGTAGCCGGGGCTTCCGCCTCCGGTGCCGGTGACCCAGTCCGACCTGTCCAGCGACACGCTCCAGTCGCCCGCCGGATCCCGCCAGTCGCCCGCCCCAATGCCGGACCGGCTCCTCAGCCGGAACCCGTCGATCATGCCGGACATGCCCGACTGGGGGTTCAGGGCTTTGGTGTTGAACTCGGCCCTGAGCGTGGCCGTCGCCGTGAACTCGCCGCCGTCGCCCCTGCCGTTGTCCGGGTCGTGGATGGCGTACTGGCCGACCGCGGGACCCTTGTAGGTCGCCGAGCCGGCAAGGCTGGGGCCGTCCGTGGCGACCTCGATGCCGCCGCCCCTGACATCGTAGAAGGCGCTGGCCGCCGCGGGCATGCCGTCGTCGTCGTCCCGCGCCCACCAGCCGAAGTACATGTAGTCCGGGTCCCACAGCAGCGCCTTCGTGCCCTCGTCGTGGACGAACTTCCAGTTGGCGCCCAGGCTGTAGCCGCCGTACGGGCCGCCGCCCACCGCCCTCCCGACGGTGCAGGCGCTTGCGCAGACGTAGTGGCCCTTCGCGCCCATGTAGGTGCCCGGGACCATGGTCACTGACGGATCACTGGGCGAGGCCCCGTCCGCCGGCGTGAGGGTGAAGCTTCCGACCGCTCCCCCCGACCTTCTGTCGAACACGGGGGAGACGATCATGATGTCGATTATGTTGGTGCCCAGGGACACCTCGCGCTTCGCCTTGTCGTAGGTCCCGAGGCCGCGCCAACCCTTGGGGTTTGCCGCAAAGTACGCCGCGGCATCCCACTCGAGAGCGTGGCCCCTGAATGCATCCGGGCCTCCCACCCGGTCGTTGTACACCCTGACCCGGTCGGTGACCCTCGCCTCGCCGGAGCCGGTGGCCCTCTCGTAGTGCGTGACGTACCACTCGTTCCCCACATCCATCGCGTGCCTGTCCTTCGCCGCCACCGTCGACACCGCGGGCTTCACGCCTGTCTTGGGCACCCTCGGCATGGCCGTGCTGCGCGCGCCGTGCCTGAAGAACACGGCGGTGTGGGGGTCCGCGTCCGCGAAGCTCCCCGCGCCCTCCGCCGGGTCGATGCGGAAGTCCGTCCGCGTGCCCACCTCGGCCTTTACCGTGGAGGTGTCGTTGCCGGAATCGGCGATGCTGGTGATGTAGTAGGGGACGGTCGCGAGGTTGTACAGCGCGTTCAAGGGGGTGCCGGTGGGAGCGTTGGCCGGGACGGCTTTGGGCGGACCCATCGCCGCGTGCAGCGCCGCGCCCATCCTGGCCCCCTCCGCGCGCTTCGTCTTGGCGGCGGCGAAGTCGGCCTCCCGCGCGGCGAGGCTCGCGCGGAGCACCGCCTTGTTCGCGTCGGGGATGTCCGCGGCCGTGATCGCCTTCCTCGCCGCAGCGATGGCGTCGTCGACGTCGGTCACGGTGCGTCCCTCGGAAAGGTTGGTGATCTTCCCGACCGCCGTCCCGACCGCCGCGATCTCGCCGTCCGTGATCGCCTTGACCACCCCGGCGATGCGTTCCCGCTCCTTCACGTCGTTCAGGCGGGCGAGCTTCAGCCCGTCGAGCGTACCCTGATGCCCGGCGACCAGGAACCTGAGCCTAGACTTTTCGTCCGCGGGGATGTTCGCGCCGTCGATCTCCGCCGTCGCCTCGTCGATCGCGGCCTGGGCGGCGGTCACGGTGCCCGCGTCGGACGTGAGGGTGACCTTGCCGACCGCGGTCCCGGCGTCCGCGATCACGGTGTCCTCGATGTTCTTGACAACATGGTCATGGTAATGGCCCTGCGCCGTCTTGATCGGCCCGCCCTCGGCGTCCGCGCGGTCCGCCTGGGCCTGGTACCGGTCCTTGTCCGTGTCGGACAGATCCCCGGCGCCCGTGAGCGCGGCCTTCAGTTCCCTGAGGGCGGCCATGGCGGCGTCGAGCTGCGCCTTCGTGGGCGTCGCGCCCGAAAACGCCGCGAGGGCCATGTCGAGGTCTCCGGAAGCGTCCGAAAGCGCGTTCCTCTGCTCCTGCACGCGCACGGCCTTCTCGGCGGCGGCAAGTTTCGTCCTGTACGTCTCCCTGTCGGCGTCGCTCACATCGGCCGCGGCGTCCAGCGCCGCCTTGAGGGTCGCGATGGCCGCCTTGGCCGCGGCGATCCTCTCCGCGTCCGACAGGTCGGACGTGTCGATCCCTCCGGCGGCGTCCGCCAGCGCCTTCCTCTGGGCCGTCGCGCGGGCCATCGTCGCCAGCGCCGCCTTGCGCGCGGCGGCGGCCGTCTCCAGCTTCCTGAGATCCGCGCCGGAAACCCTGGCCACCGCAGCGGCGACGGCACTGTCGACAGCGGCGTCCGTCGTGGCCGCCGCGATGGCCGCGGCCGCCGTGTCGTAGGCCGACATCTGCGTACCACCACCATTGCCGGCCGGCGCACCGCCGCCCCCGCCTCCGCCGCAGCCCGCGAGGGCCAGCGCTCCGGCGACCATAACCGCCGTTGAAACGCCGGAACCCGGGCTCCCCGGGCGGCCCGCGGATCCCTCCCCGCCAGGGGAACGGGGCGGCCCGCGCCGGGGGTGTAGCCCAATCTGTTGACACCATCGTTTTTTCCGTCACTTTCCGGAGACCGCGCGCCGGACAGGGACCGAATGGGCTGGCCGGCGGCGCGCTGCCGGAGGCAAGGTGCGGGGAGTTCGGATCATGACGGAGGACGGAGGGAAACGGGTGCGTCGGCATCCTGACGCGGTGGCATATCCGGGGGTCTGACGGAAGGCGGGGCGGCCGTCCATCCGCCGGTGGTCCGCGGACGTGACGGCGGGTTCACCTGGTGCTGGCTGGAGGGCGGCGGGGTGCGGAGCCTGGACGTCGCCGGGGAGGGGTCGCCCGGAGCGGTGCCCTCCGCCTTTCATCAGGACACTGTTAACTCGACCTCTGCGGTGCTGTATCGGTGGCCGCATGAGGATCGGTCTGAGACACTACGGCGACGGGACGGTTGACTGGCTGAGGGTCAGGCTGGCGGCCGGGGACTGCACCCGGACGTTCCTGGCCCGCGGGCTGTGCGAGCGCGAGGGCTGGCGGAACGCGCGGGGCGAGCCCTGCCTCGCCTCGGCGCGGGCCGCCCTGCCGAAGCTGTCGGCGGCGCTCGGGCCTGCCCTGCCGGAGGCGCGGCCGATGGGCGGCGTCAGCGCCGCATCGCTGGTCCCTTCGCGTGGGTTTCCCGACAGGCGGCTGTCCCTCCCCCTCGGCGGGCTCGGCGGGGTCGAGGTGGTTCCGGTGCCCGACGCGGAGAAAGGCCTGGCGCGCTCCATGATGGCCACGCACCATCCCGAGGGGGACGCCGCCTGTCCCGGCGGGCGCCTCCGCTACTGGATCCGCTCGTCCGTGCACGGCGTCCTCGGCGGGTTCACCGTCGGCGCCGCCTCCTGGCACCACAGGGCGCGGGACGCCCACATCGGCTGGTCGCAGGCGGCGCGGGACGCCAGCATCGGGCTTGTGGCCAGCAACGACAGGTTCCTCCTGCTTCCGGGCGTGCGGGTGTACGGACTGGCCTCCCTTGCGCTCTCCCTGCTCGCCGACCGCGTTGCCGGCGACTGGGAGGCCCGCTACGGTGTGCGTCCGGTGCTGGCCTGCAGCTTCGTGGGGGCGGGGCACACGGGGTTCAGCCATCGGGCGGCGGGCTGGACGTGCTGCCGCGCGCCGGGCCGGGGGGGCGGGGCTCCGGGTGTACGCGAGGCCGCTGTCGGCGGACTGGCGGGAGGCGCTCGGGCGCGGGCCGAAACGGGTGATCGGCGGCGGGCCGCCGGCGGAGTATGGGGAGGACGCGACATGGGCGGAGACGGAGTACGGGCGGAGCGGGACCGGCGACGCGCGCGCGCCCGCCCGGCTGGTGGCGATGGCCGACCGCTGCCGCAGCCAGCCCGTCGTGCTGGCCGTGCAGGACACCACGATGGTCAACGACAGCGGGCTGGAGGGGACGAAAGGTCTTGTGGGCCCCGGCGGCGGCGGAAAGGGCAGCAGGGGGATCGCGGCCCACGCCGGCGTCGCGTCCGTCGAGGGCGGATGCGCCCTCGGGGTGCTGCACCTCGACGCCGGCCTGCGGGAGGAGGACAGGGAAAACGCGGTCGGGGGCGCGGAGAGCGGGCGCTGGACGGACGCCTTCGCCAGTTCCGCCGGGCTGGCGGCGGCCTGCCCGCGGACCCGCGTGGTGAACCTCCGCGACCGGGAGGGCGACATGTGGGAGCTGCTGTCGAAGGGGTGCGGCTCAGCCGGCACGGACGGCGGCGCCGGCCTCCTGGTCCGCGCCAGCCGGTCGAACAGGCGGCGGGCGCTCACGGAGGACGGCGGGGCGGAGGACCTGTTCACGCACACGGAAGGGCTCGTCGCCGTCGCCGGGAAAACCATCGACATCGAGGCCTGCGGCGGACCCCGCGGACGGAAGGCGCGGAAAGGCGTCAGGCTCGAGGTGCGGGCCGGCTTCGTGGACCTCGTCCCGCCGACCGACCTGCCGAAGGGCACGCCGCCCCTGCGCATGCTCGCCGTCCGCGTGACGGAACCCCGGCCACCGAAGGGGAAGGAGCGCCTCGACTGGCTGCTGACGGCCACCGAGGGCGGGCCCGACGCGGCGAACGCGCTGCGCGTCGCGGGCTGGTACGGGCGGAGGTGGCTTATCGGGGAATGGTTCAGCGCCCTGAAGACCGGGACGAGGATCAGGGACCGCCGGCCCAGCGCCGCCGACGACCTGCGGCGCTGCCTCGCCTTCGACGCCGTCACCGCCTGCACCGTCATGTCGGGCGGGCGCCTCGCGCGAAGCGGGCCGGACAGGCCGGCACGGACCGTCGTCCACCCGGACGGGATACACGTCCTCGCAGTGCACATGGCGAAGCCCAACCACCGCAGGCAGCGCGGACCGCCCGACCCGGCCCGGACGGTCAGGGAGTTCGCCGCCAGCACCGCGCGCCTCGCCGGATCCGTCCCGTCGAGGCGACAGCCCACGCCGGGCACACGAAAGCCATTGGAGGGATACCTGATACTGTCACTCTTCACCGAAAACTACCGGGCCATGCGGGACTACGCGGACATCGAGTCAACAGTGTTACATTGAAAGGCCCCGGGCACCCGCCGGAACCGGTGACGGGACCCTAGCGGAACCGAAAGGCTGGCCGCGGCCGCCCGAACCGCAATAATTGTGCAAGAGGCTCTCGTGTATAACGATTGCTGCGCATCGGCAGGCCGCGAGACGCAGGTCTTTCCCTGTTCCCTCCAGGAATAGGGCGGCAGACCTGAAAGGTCAGCTGTCATTGGCAAGGTCCGTAAAGGAGTGATGATAGACATTGACGGCCATTCAGGATAGTCTGCCGTCACACACATCATCCAGAGGGAAGTGTTCCCATGACGGAATTCAGCAAAGAGGCGCTTCAGGATTTCGTCAACGCCACCGATGGCGCCCCTCCCCCTGTCTATATCGGCCGGGAGGATATCCTGAAACGGATCGAGGGTTTCGCCGAAAATACGTAGAAAGGGCCGGGCGCTCCGGTACATGGCGTGGGCAAGGCCAGCACCATCGTGCAGGGCGCCCCTGGCGCTGGCAAGAGTGCCCTTTTTGATGAACTTCGGGACAGGGCGTTGACCCGAGACCACTACCCGAACCAGTCGCGGGTTGTTGTGGTATCCAACAAGGATCTACTGGAAGGGTTGCCCGACGTACTTGAGCTCATTGGTCTGGCTGGAGGGTTGTCTTCGGAAAAATGGAGGAGGATGTCCTCGAATATCGCGCTGGGCGTGAATCTGAAAATCCTCAAGGCTGAAACTTCCATGTCATGGACGGCTTCGGACAATTCCCGTCCGAACAATTCCCTGGAATTGAGAAAGAGGTTTCCGGCAGATAAATGGCAGGGTCCCGTCATCCTCTGCATTGACGAGGCCCAGCGTCTGCCGGAAAAGAAATATGCGCCGCAGACCCTGTTCCTGCAGGATATCCATGACGACCGGTCCTCCCTGCCTCTATCGTTGGTTCTGGGTGGATTGAGCGACACGGCGGATGTGGTGGAAAGGATGGGTCTGACCCGTGTGGATGTCCGGGAGATCGGCGCCCTGACGACGGTCCCGGACATGAATGGCTATATTGAGACCGAGGATCTCATGCTGTCGTTCTGCGATCATTTCGGCATCGAACGCAGCGGCCAGACTGACAGGCTCATGGGCCTGGCCGCGCCCTGCGAGGGCTGGCCCCGGCATCTGCACCACGCCCTGCAGTCCATGGGACGCGAGGTGCTGCGGACCGATGGTGATCTGGCCGCCGTCAACTGGCGGCGGATCCATCGGGAGGCCGCTGAGAGCCGCCTGAAATACTACCGGATACAGCGGGATGGAAAGATGAGGGACAGCCGTATTCTCGTGGCCCGGACAATGCAGGGATTCCATGATGGTATGGTCGGCTCAACTGTCGCGGACCTGATCCAACGCGCAGTGGAGGACCGTCCGGGACTTCGGCTGCCCGAAAACATGTCCCCTGCCGGATTCCGCAGCCATCTGGTCCATCGCGGTGTCCTGCACATGGACATGGACGATCGCTATCATTGCCCCATCCCCTCGTTCCGCAGCTTCCTTGTCAGGGCTGGTGAAAACGGCGGCCCGTCTCATGGCATCTGGCGTTTCGAGGGACGGTTCAGCCTTACCCCCTGGATGTGACGGTTTCACTTCCCGGCCTCGGCTTGGGGCGCAGCACATGGGGCATGGAAGGGTCGTAGAGTGCGCTATCGCTGAACCCGTCCACATGTCCGAGCGCCGGCCCTACCAGGATCAACGCCGTTCGGGTAACCTTCCTGGCCCGGATTCTTGCGTAAATGTCCTTCAGGGTTCCACGAATCAGATCCTGGTCCGGCCAGCTGACCCTGTACGCGACGACAACCGGACACTCCGGGCCATAATGGGGCGTCAGTTTCCGAACGATATCCCGAAGTGCGCGTATCCCGAGATGGATCGCAAGGGTCGTACCGGTTCCGGCGAAATGCTCCAGAGCTTCGCCGGGAGGCATTGCGGTTGATTTCATCGACACGCGGGTCAGCACGATCGACTGTGCAACCTCGGGAATCGTAAGTTCCTGACCCAAGGCTGCAGCGGCAGCGGCAAAAGAGGGAACTCCCGGGATGATGCGATAGGGAATGCTGTCGGAAGCCAGCAGGCGAATCTGTTCGGCGATCGCCCCATAGAGCGACGGGTCGCCGGAGTGCACCCGCGCCACATCGTCGCCTCGCCGATGGGCGGAGAGGATTTCCGCATGGGTCTCAACCAGTGTCATGGCCGCCGTGTCGAGAACGCGCGCACCGGCAGGCACCATGGCCACAACCTCCTCTGGCACCAGGGATCCGGCGTACAGGCAGACCGGGCAGGCAGAAATCACCCGGGCCGCCTTCAGGGTCAGCAATTCCGGATCGCCCGGACCGGCTCCGATGAAATGGACAGTCATTTTCGCCACACTCCCACCTCGGCTAGATCAGGAATTCGCAATCGGCGTAACAATGCGAAACATGGACAGTCGCCAGGACCTGAATGTCGCGAGAGACTTCTCTCGGTGACCGAACCGCTGGAAATGGAGAGATGTGCCGCGACAGGACTGGTTCCGAACCCAAGTTCCGGCAAATCGGTCAGCCGCCCGATAGACAGGCGGCGGTCAGGCAACGCGGATATCCTACCTGCCGTCAGTCGCCTCTCACGTCGCATTTGGGAGATCCTCGTTCCGTAGCGAGTAGCCACGCGGCGTGTACAGTCGCGGTCCATCCCCGAGCGTCATGATCCGGGTCGTCGAAGAACCGACCATCACAAGCGTCAGCATGTCAACGCCATCCACATCAAGCCCGGAAAGCTGTCGGAAACTCACGCATTCCCCGGTTCGGCCAAGGTTGGATGCCAGCATGACTGGACATTCCATGGGACGATGCTCCAGCAGAATATCGCGCACCAGGGTGAGAAGATCGCGCCGCCGCCTTGATACAGGATTGTAGAATGCCACCACGAAGTCCCCTTCCGCCGCCGCACGCACGCGCCGCAGGATATCTTCGCGCGGGGTCAGTAGGTCAGAAAGGGAAATTGCGCAGAAATCGTTGCCCAAGGGTGCTCCCGCCCGCGCCGCCGCGGCCTGCAATGCCGAAATCCCCGGCGCCATGACGATCTCCACGCGTCGTGCCGCATCCGTCAGCTCAAGGGAATTCAGACCGCTGTCAAGGAGTTCGAAGACAAGCGCACCCATCGCATAGATCCCTGCGTCGCCTGAGCAGACAAGCGCCACCGATCGACCTTCACCGGCCCTTTCCATCGCGTATCGGCATCGTTCCATTTCCTGACCTAGCGGAAAGTCGTGTCGCCGTTTGCCCGTGGCCAGAGAATCCAGAAGGTCAATGTAGAGCCCGTAGCCTACAATCTCATCTGCCTCCGCGATCAGCCGCGATGCCTCCGGAGTGCGCCACACGGCATCGCCCGGTCCAATGCCCACCAAGGCAAGACGGCCGCGGGAGCGTCCTCCGATCCCGGTGACCGGTCTTGGCGCGACGGCGAGCGCACAGGTGGCGTTCGCACTCTTTGTCTTCTCCGATAGAAGGGTCGCCTCCGGTCCAGCTGCCGCCAGAGCTGCCGCCTCTGCCACCCCATGGCAGCCAACCTCGGCGAATACAGTCCGGGAAGGGTTGGCCAGTCTCGGGGTTTCCCGCTCAAGTTCGGAAGCGGTGAATACCCTGAGCGATGTTCCCAATCTGGCCGCCAGTGCGTTCACCGCAGGCTCGTCCGATTTCAGGTCAAGGGTGAACAACCCCATAAGCGCACCAGTCGCCACTTCGGCTTCATGCAGAACCCGATACACCAGCGCTTCCAACTCCTCCGGTGGACAGTTCCGAGCACAGCCTACGCCGAGCGCAACGCGCCGCGGGTGGAAGGCCAATGCGCCCGGTTGAGCTGGCGACAGCGTTGCTTCGATTGTCACCAGATCTTCCTTCGAAGCCGAAGCGTCGGCAGCGGGCAGCGTTCCGAGCCAATCAGCGCTCTGCAGTTCGCCTCCGCCCAACCGTGCGCCGCTCCCCGACAACAGTCGCGCCATCGCATCTCTCGAAAGCTCTGGCGTGCCCAATGTCCAGCCTGCCGGTGGTTCATCGAGCGAAATTCCCAGGGCGACGTCACCGGCGGTCGTAACCGCCGCCGTTCCACCAAGCGTGGCAGCAACCTGATGTGCAAGCCGGTTGGCTCCGTGATGCCCTCCGAGTAAGGGGACCGCGACGGCACCATCATCGGAAACCGAAACCACAGGTGGCTCACTGCGCTTGTTTCCAAGCAGTGGTGCAACTGCGCGGATAAGGATCCCGGCGGCACAGACACCGATCACAGGAATCCCTGAGGCGAAAAGCATGCGGCAGTGCTCCAGCGCATCGGGAAAGAACGTATCGGCCTCCTGAACCCGCCCCTCCCGTCCATGCAGAGGAGCGCCAATCGCCGTAGCGATTCGCTGGGCAGTGGCTTCCCCCGATCCCGAGATCGCCAGTACAGCGGGAATTACAGCCATGGGTCGGTGGTTCCCTGGATCAGTATCATCGAGAAATAAGGCGCCACGTCCGGAGCCTCCGCCAGCGGGCAGACATATTCATCAGCCAGGGTTGCGCGCTCGATATAGATTGCTTTCTCAAGCAGCCCGTGTCGCTTGATAACTGAAATGAGTTTAGGAAGATGTCGCCCCACTTTCAGCAGCGCGATACAACTGGTTCCATCCATCCGGACCGCAAGCTCGTCTTCCGGCAACGTCCCGGACAGAACGGTCAGTTGTCCGTTTCGGGCGGCGAGTGGCATCCCGGCCTTCCCGGCACATGCTGTGAGAGAGGTCACCCCAGGTACGATCTCGACCCTGAATCTGTGTGCGAGGCGCGTATGGAGATATATGAACGATCCGTAGAGGAACGGATCGCCCTCGCAAAGACATGCCACGTCGTCGCCATTGGACAGCGCTCTCGCGATTTCGGCGGCGCCCGTGTCGTAGGCGGCCTGGGCCGGTTCCCGTGCTGTCGTCATCGGCACCTCGATCGCGATCTCTTGAACGCTGTCTGGAATCAGGTCACCGGCTATGCCACGCGCAAAGCTCTCCTTTCCGGCAAGTGTGGGATAGGCAATGACCGGCACGGCCTTGATCAACGCCGCCGCCTTTAGCGTGATCAGTCCCGGATCTCCGGGGCCAAGCCCGATGCCAAACAGCGTTCCGGTCACCTCTTCACCAGGCTCCATTGTGTCACTGGCATCTGAGGTCGCCAGCCAGTCAGTTCGCCTACTGGAGAAGCACGGCTGACCGACACGCGGACTAGATCTCCACCGTGGTGTCGTTGGAGTTCCAGAATGCGGGCTTCGGTCTCCAATGTGACTGCGTTGGCGACAAGTCGGCCGAGCGGCCTGAGCCGTGACCATGCCACATCGAACACCTCGGTCGTCAGACCGCCACCGATGAACACAGCGTCCGGAGGGTCGAGACCATCCAGCGCAGCGGGCGCCTTTCCATTGACCAGTTCAAGTCTGGGAGTTCCCAATCTCGCCGCGTTTCTGAGGGCGATGGCACGGCGTCTGGAGTCGGGTTCGATGCCCACGGCTGTTGCGTCGCGGGCCGCCCGCATCCACTCGATCGAGACTGAACCGCAGCCAGCACCGATGTCCCAGAGAAGCGCACCGCGCATTGGCATCAGTTTCGCCAATGCAATCGCCCGGAGTTCCCGCTTGGTCATTACGCCGTCGTGCTCGAACAGATCGTCGGGCAGGCCCGCAACACATGGAAGGAGCGAGGCTTCGGATGTTGCCACGCAATGTACAGCGAGCGTATTGAATGCCGGAACTTCGTGTGGCCAGTCGGAGGCGATTCCGTCAAATCGTTGTTCTCCGTCACCTCCCATGGAGGCCAGCACGGTCATTTCGGAGCCTCCGAAGCCGCGTTCGGTGAGGAGGCGACCAATTCTGGCGGGCGTCTCTTCGCCAGTGGTCAGTACCAACAGCCGCTGGTTTGGTTGAATGAATGGGATTATCTGCTCGACGGGGCGGCCATGCACCGTAAGGGTCTCAACATCCGCAAGGCTCCATCCCATTCTGGCGGCGGCGAGCTGGAAGGCGGAAAGCTGCGGGTGATAGGTGATCTGCCCCGGCGGAATGACACGTCCGATTCGCGCTCCGACGGAATACCAAAGCGGGTCGCCTGTGGCGAGCACGACAACCCGCCTTCCTCGATACGACACGAGTTGATCTATCAATGCGCTGAACGGCGACGGCCAGGCGACACGTTTCGCTGTGACCGCATTTGACAACCGATGGTGGCGGTCGCCGCCAAAGATTATCTCAGCGGACTCGACCAGACGCCGGGCGTTGGGGCTGAGGCCCCGCATTCCATCTTCCCCAATTCCTATGATATGCAGCCAGGTCTCATCCATCCCGGTCCTCCCGGGAAAGTTCCGCCAGAGCATTCAGGGCCGCGCTTGCCATTGCCGACCCGCCAAGCCGTCCCTTAAGAGCGATGAATTCGCAACCGCGGGAATTCCCGGCGAGCTCGGTCTTTGAGTCTTCCGCACCTATGAAACCGACTGGAAATCCAAGGATAACAGCCGGCTTTGGCCAGCCGCGGTCGAGTTGTTCAAGAAGGTGAAACAGTGCTGTAGGGGCGTTGCCAATCACGACAATCGCACCTTCGACCCTGTCACACCAAAGGTCAACGGCTGCAGCGGA
This sequence comes from Paracoccaceae bacterium, assembly GCA_965203605.1. Taxonomy (GTDB): domain Bacteria; phylum Pseudomonadota; class Alphaproteobacteria; order Rhodobacterales; family Rhodobacteraceae; genus JAPOUP01. The sequence goes on from OZ241902.1 coordinate 4,349,758, forward strand.
ACGGGTTGTGCGCAGCTGCTTGGCCAAGGCTGGAACCACGGGATGGTTCAACGTCACGACCAGATCATTGTGCCGGGGAAGTTTGGCCGCGGAAATTCCTGCAGCGACCATTTCGCAGTCGCAAAGGACCGGTGCTCCTGCGGTAAGTGCACTTTGTGCAGCTTCGCTTGCGCCGGGAGAGTGGACAATGCGGTCAGCCACGTCCGGCATGCCGCAGGCGTGGACTATACGTGTGACAACGCGGGCCATGCCGGAATCGAACCTGTCCAGCCGCGCTTCCTTTCGAACAATCGCAAAGCTCTCGGCATATATGGTTTCGGGATCCTTCAGGTATGGGCGCATTCGGCCGATCCGGATAAAGAGCACCAAGGTCCGTCTGGCACGGAGCGATTCAGGCTGACGGTCATGTCAGCCATTCGCCTTTCGAGCACTTTCCGGGCCGAGCGGATGATTTGCATGAGGATAGGGATGATGATGGTGGTGATGGTGGTGACCGTGATCCAACTCCAGCCTGCATTCACCTGTGCAGAACGTGTCGCAGAGCGGGCAGTCGGCAACGTTCGAACCAGGTGCGCCGGCGCCCTGTCCTTCGACATGGTGGTGATGGCTCTCCTGCACCGCCCCTACTTCTGCCTCGAAACCCAGTACCTGTGTGCGATACTTGCACATCGCGCAGTTTGGAGGCGGGGCTTCACCGACCTGTTCGGTCACCCGCTCGGCAAAAGTCTCAATCACTTTCGGGTGGTCGTTAAGGTAGCCGGCCTTGATGAACTCAATCTTCGGATGCTTCATCGCGACCTGATCGGTGAAGCCGTAGATCCGGTCAACCAGAATGCCGGTGAACAGGAAATATGGAAAGACGATGACCCGTCGGTATCCCAACTTCGCCACGTGATTCAGGCAGGGGGCCACCAACGGAAACGTAACGCCGGAATAGCCGACTTCGCACCAGCCGAACCCCATGCCCTCCCATAGCATCCGTGCGATCTTGGCGACGTTGGAGTTGGCATCGGGATCCGATGCGCCGCGGCCGATGACAACCAGACACGTCTCGTGTAGCGAAATGGAGCCATTCTCGGCATTGGCGCGGCTTACGGCTTCCTTGATACGGGCACCTGCAGCGGCGATCATCTTCGTGTCCACACCAAGTTCACGTCCGTAACTGATCTCAATGCCATGTTTGGCGGCGTATGTGTTCAGTACCGTCGGAATGTCGTTCTTGGCGTGCATCGCGGCAAACAGCATCCCGGGTACGGCCAAGATGCGTGCACATCCCGACTTCCTTAGCCGGTCCAGCCCGTCCCGAATCACCGGGTTGGCGAATTCCAGATATCCGTACTCGGTCAACCATCCATCAGGGAGGCAGGGAGGCAAGCGCTGCGCGAGGCTCCTGAACTCATCGACTGCGGCTTGGCTGCGCGATCCGTGACCGCAAATCATCACACCGATCCTGCTCATTGTCTCAGATCTTCCGGCAGGCGATTGCCAGTCGACGCGTCTTTGGATATGGAATTTGCGCACTCCCGGAACCAGAAGAAAAACGTGATCGCAAATGCCATGACAATTGCACCAATGGCCAGCCAATGGCTGTGTCCGGCTGTTGCGGTGTCGTTGACGTGGCCGGGATGCCCAAAGGCCGGGCTGGCAGCGAACGCTGCGATGGCAGCATGTACTTTCATGGGTTTTCCCTCTCGAACCTGCAGGCGAAAAGGGGAGCGGTGCCGCATTTGGCAGGTCTCGACGACGCGGCCGTTCGCCCCCTGAGTGGGTCGGCGCCAGGACGCTCTCCTTTCCGGCCCGTAATTGGGCTTCGTCTGAAGTCGGAATAATCCCCACGATGTCCTTCCGCAAGAGGGGTAGGCAAAAGAGATGCATTCCGGACTCAACATGCCGTGGAATTTTGCACGGCGGATGTTCAGGATGGCCAGCTCGCCGCTGCGCCTGCAATCTACCGGTAGATGGCCAGTTCCAACAGGACGCGAATCCGGAGGATGAGGTTTCGTGCAGGGTAAGCGCTCTGGGCCTCAATGGCTTCGGTAAACCATGAACAGGGCGCGACCGAGCGATCCAATTGTCGTGACGGGCACAATCTGTCCACCACGCCCATTGTAATCCATTGATATGAAGGGATCCAGAATATGATGTGGCCGTCATATTGTCCGCCTTGGTGCACCAAGTTCTGTTCGCCGAGAGCTTCGACGTCCTTACTCCAGATGCCGGGATCCGACATTTCGGTGGATGACTCTGGATCCGAAGGCTCGAATTCCCATCCGAATCACCAGCGGAACCAACCCCGGCCATGGAGTTACCCAAAAGCCTCTGGATCCCCCGTCCCATGCTGTTGGACCCCTGACCTGACGTGACCACTGCGGTTTGATCAGCCGGACCCCATGTCGCGGCGGAAGAGAGACCGTGGCGGCTGCCGTATTGATTGGGGATTATATACTTGATTAACCAGCGCCCCCAAACAAAGGAAAGGAGATGATCATGGCTCTGGATCCCCGCTGTGGTTCCAGGCTTTCGTCAAAACCTGCCAACAGTTTTGACCCAGGATGGATTCTCGGTTGACGGCGGCAGTTAGGTGGATGGCCGGCGCTGGTGTTGCAATTCGGACTGGAATGGGGCAAGTATATAATCCCCTATTGATTCCGCAGGTGGGTGTAGCCCAGATTGTTGGCAATCCATACTTTCGGTCGACTTTATCGGGCGGAGATCTACTGAAAGGCGTTCCTATGTCGAGAAATCAAGGCTCAATATAACACCCAGGCGACTCATGCCAATAATCTGGGCTACACCCTCCGCAGGTCGCTGGAGTGACTGATGCCAACGCTCCTCGCCGTGCGGACGAATCGGTTCTGGAATCTGGCTGAACGGTCGTCCGGACTCCGGGTGCTGCTCGTCCAGCGCTCTCTGGACAAATACGTCTCTGCACTCAACACTGAGCTTCAGCCCCGGCGTGCTACAGTCTCCCATCCAGACCACCCCTCTTTGTAGCCCCTGCCGGTCGCTCCGTTGTCCACTTCGATCCCTTCCGGCCATTGAGTGCATCGGGCATCGCGTCCTTGACTTCCTTCAACGCCCCTACGGTCGAGGTCGAACCCATGGCTAGGCATGGTTGCCACGTTGAGTGCCGCGTTTGCAGCCAGGGCGTTCCCCTGGTTTCCGAAATACACATCCCGCCTGTCCGGAGTGCCCGTCTTGCGGGTGTCGATGCCGAGACGCAGCTTCTTCCCGTCGTCCATGTGTGTCGTGCGCGAAGACCTTTTCCGGGTGCCTATATAGAAAAGTTGACAAGCCACGATATAATGTGTTTTACAGCCAAAACAAACACCTGATCTTGTGTTTTGTCAACCAAGATTCATAGGCCGCTCTTTCCGGGACGCATTTCCTCAAGACTCCCGCGCCGCTTGCTGAGGGCGGCATGGTTGTCCTCAGCGGACGCTGCCTTCACCTTCGTGTTGGCTTCGGAGACCGCGGCTTTGTCGGAGTTGTTCATCACCTTTCCGACGGTGGCCATCGCATCCTTGAGGACTTTGTCCGCCGTGGCCGCAGGATCCGAGGGTTGCTGCTGTGTACCACCCATGGACGTCGTCGTGCCGCCGCCAATGCCGCTCGCTCCGTCGTCCGGTCAGGCCGACTCGGCCCTGACCTTGAGAAGGTTCCGTGCCTCGCGCCCGCAGGCCACGCCGATCAGGTGGACGGGTTCCCCGCGTCCGCGCCACCTGTCCGCGTAGCTCCGCCCGCGCATCTGGACGACCGCCGCGTCAAGCGCGGCGTCCGCGTCCCCGTCACCCTCCGCCATCTTGAACTCTATGACGAACACCTGCCGGCCCGTCAGCACCGTCATGTCCGCACGGCCATGGCTGGAGGCGTCCTCCGCCCGGACGTCCGCGCCGACGGCCCGGAGGCACATGTGCAGCAGGCTCGCGTACCACGCCTCGTGGCGGGCCAGCTCGCCGGTGGCGTGCCATTGTTACGGGATCCCCGACAGATACGTGCGGAGCAGGTCGGCGAACCCCTCGAAGTCGTTGGCCCCGACGCGCGGAGCTCGCGCCCCTGGCCGGCCGCCTCGACCGCGGCCTTGCCCAGGTGCCGCAGCAGGCCCCGGTTCAGGCTGGTCCGCACCTCGAGGTTCGGGTAGTCCAGCCGGTAGAGCGTGTCGAACCCTTCCTTCCGCTCCTCCGCGATGGTCAGGTAGCCGGTCTGGAACAGCAGCGCCTCGATGCCGATGTCGTCCACGTCGAACCTCGAGACGAGCGACATGTCGGCCATCCGGTTCTCCAGCTCCATCGGGCCGACCGACCGCTCCACGAGCGTCCGGAACAGGAACCCCGGGGAGCCGGTCTCGAACCACCAGGGCCGGAACTCGCGGTTCCGCAGCAGCAGCACGTCGTAGGGGTTGTAGACCCTCTCCCCGCCGAGCCAGTGGTAGCCGTTGTACCAGGCCCGGATCCTGTCCCGGTCCAGCCCGCCGAGCTCCGGCGCGAACACCCGGTCAAGGTCGCCCTCCGTGTAGCCGCAGATGGTGGCGTAGCGCGGGTTCAGGCTGATGTCCTTCAGGTTGTTCAGGCCCGAGAGCAGGCTGGCCTTCGAGAACATGCTCACGCCGGTGACGAAGGTGAAGCGGACATGCTCCGCACAGTCCTTGATGATGCCGTAGAACCCGCGCAGGTAGTCGCGGTTGGCTGTCGCCAGTTCCGAATCGTGGATCACGTCGAGGATCGGCTTGTCATACTCGTCCACAAGGACCGCCACCTGACGCCCGGCGGCGTGATGCAGGTGGTGAAGGACGGCCCGCAGGTGTTCGGGACCTGCGCGGATGGAGTGCGCCGGATCGAGCCCGGTCGCATGCTCAGTGAGCGTCAGTTGATTGAGTATGCTATGCTCAAGGTCATGGGGATCACTGAATTTGCCGCCAAAGCTCAGCCGCACAACCGGATGGCGGATCGACCAGTCCCAATGTCCGTGAATGTCCAGGCCCCGGAACAGTTCCTCGTGTCCCTCGAACAGCGATCGCAGCGTGTCCAGTAGCAGGCTCTTGCCGAACCTGCGCGGACGGGACAGGAAATAGTGGTGCCCCCTTCCACCAGCTTCCGCACCAGGGGGGTCTTGTCAACGTAGTAGCTGTCCTCCTGCCGGATTGTCCGGAGATCCTGTATCCCGATCGGAAGGCGGCGGGTCATCTGTCTCTCCGTTCGTTGCCTTCGCAAGCCCATACGGCACACCCGCAACCTTATCAAGGAATCGTGGTTTGCGCCACATGACGGTTGTTTCCATTGACTCAAGCCAGTCCGGGTTCGGCTGTTACCGGAGCGATCGTTTCAGCGGCTGAGCGTTCCAGATGGGTTCGCTCCTACCGGTCAAGATACCGAACCGCCCTGTTTTCGGTTGCGTAGGGTGTCTATATGGGGAGGGGGCTGTGGGGAGAATTGTTGATGGGCCAACTTGTAGATGGTGTTTGGAAGACTGCCGTGCCACTGGTCGCGTCTGGACAGGACGGAGAGTTTCGCCGCAAGGATGCGGTGTTCCGAAACTGGATCACACCTGACGGGGTGCCTGGCATCTCGGGACGAGGAGGATTCAAGGCTGAATCCGGACGTTATCACCTCTACGTCGCCTGGGCCTGTCCCTGGGCGCATCGCACCGTGATCTTCCGGAGGCTGAAAGGGCTGGAGAATCTGGTTGGCGTTTCCGCAGTTCATCCTGAAATGCTGGACGACGGCTGGACTTTCAGGCGGAATGACGACGGTGCGACCGGCGATCCGCTCTACGGACTGGAGTTCATGCGCGATCTCTACATCAAGGCGGATTCGAATGTGAGCTGTCGTGTCACCGTTCCGGTTCTTTGGGATCGTCAACATGAAACGATCGTGTCGAACGAAAGCTCGGAGATCATTCGAATGTTCAATTCCGCGTTTGACGGATTGACCGGAAGCACGGCCGATTTCTGGCCTGAGGACCTGCGGGACGACATCGAGCCCATAAACGCCCGCATTTACGAAACGGTGAACAACGGCGTTTACCGTTCGGGTTTCGCGACGACGCAAAGTGCCTACGAGCGCGCTGTCCTCGCACTCTTCGACTCGCTGGACTGGCTTGACGGGCGACTGTCGTCGAACCGGTATCTGATGGGGGATCGGATTACGGAGGCTGACTGGCGGCTCTTCACGACGCTGGTGCGGTTTGACCTCGTCTATTTCGGTCATTTCAAGTGCAACCGTCGGCGGCTGATCGACTATCCGAACCTTTGGGCCTACGCACGCGAACTCTATCAGTGGGACGGCGTGGCCGAGACGGTCAACTTCACGGACATCTCGCGACACTACCACTATAGCCACGCTGAAATCAATCCGCACCGAATTGTCCCGATCGGACCGATCACCGACTGGGAAGCTCCACACGGTCGGGATTGATCCTGTTGGCGCGAATTCCATGGACGAAGTCCGGGAACAACAGACGGACTGCCATCAGCCAGCCTTGTCAGCAGGTTCCTGATTCTGTGACTGTTTCCTGCGTAAGGCATTCGAATCCGCTTGGTGGATGGCTTCAGGGAGAGGAAAGCACATGACGACCTGGATCACCGTTTGCGATACCTGCAAGCGCGACGGCTGGGAAACCGGCGATATGAGCTTGACGGACGGCGAGCGTCTGGCGGCTTTGGTCGAAGCCGAGATCAATCACGAGTCCAGCGTCAGGGTTCGACGGCTGAGTTGCCTTATGGGTTGCGGGAAGGGCTGCAACGTCGCGGTCCAGAGTAGCGGCAAGTATTCGTACACCTTGGGCGACTTCATCCCTGAACGCGCGGCGGCCCAGGCTATCGCCAATTACGCGCGACTTCATGCGATCAGTGAGACTGGAGTGGTACCCTATCGGCAGTGGCCGGAGGCGGTGAAGGGGCACTTCGTTACCCGCCATATGCCGTTACCCGAGGAATGATCGCCGAATTCCATCGCGACCATGGTGGGAATCTCGATCTGGCCATCGGGAGATTTGGCGGTAAGCGCGACGATTGGCTGGATCTCTCCACCGGGATCAATCCCGTGTCCTATCCCGTGCGGAATCTGCCCGTTGACTGTTGGGCGTCGCTTCCCGACATCGCTTCAATGCAGGAACTGGAACTTGTCGCAAGGCGCTTCTGGCAGGTTCCCGAATCCGCGGCTGTCGTCGCAGCTCCTGGCGTCTCAGCGCTCATCGCCCGGATTCCGGATCTCGCCTCGCCGGGTACCCTGCACGTCGATGTACCGACCTATGGCGAGTTTGCCGCCGCTTTCAAAGGGTATGGCTGGCGAATGGGCGATATGGACTCTGCCGCAAGGGTTGTTGTGCATCCCAACAATCCCGACGGTAGGTGGCAGGAACTGGATGGAATCGACTCATCGCTGTTGGTGATCGACGAGAGCTTCTGCGATGTTGCGCCGGAACGGAGCCACATTGCCGCCGCATTGCGTCCCGGCACCCTGATCCTGAAGGGTTTGGGAAAGTTCTGGGGGTTGGCTGGCCTGCGTCTGGGCTTCGCCATGGGAGATCCTGTCCTGATCGAACGGTTGGCAAGCCGACTTGGTCCCTGGCCAGTCTCGGGGCCGGCGCTGGTGGTCGGCACGGCCGCGCTTGATGATCCGTCCTGGGCGGAGGCGACCCGCAACCGTTTGGCGGAAGACGCCAGGCGGTTGGATACAGCCATGAAATCCGCGGGCGCTTCGGTCGTGGGCGGAACGGCCCTTTTCCGACTGTTCGAGGTTGATGATGCACTGGCGTGGCAGGTTCGCTTCGCCCGGCATCGTATATGGACACGCACGTTTGCCTACTCCCGGACATGGTTGCGGCTCGGACTTCCGCATCCCGACAACTGGGAACGATTCGAGGCAGCCTTATGAACACTGCCGGAGTTCTGGCGGCTGCCCTGTTTCTTGATGCCGTGTTGGGCGAGCCGCGTTGGCTCTGGTCGCGTGTGCCGCACCCGGCCGTGCTGATGGGCCATGCCGTTACCTGGATCGACGATCATTGCAACCGGGGCCCGTACCGCAGAGCCCGCGGCGCGACCAGCTTTGCGGCGCTTTGTGCAATGTCGTTGATCCTAGGTGCGTTGCTCTCGACACTGCCGGGCGCCTGGGTGATTGAGCTTGCTGCCGCATCGGCCATTCTCGCCCAGCGAAGCCTGGCCAACCACGTCCGGGATGTTGCCACTGCATTGCGTATTTCGGTTGGCGATGGCCGCCGTGCGGTCGGGCTCATCGTAGGTCGCGACACCGAAGGAATGGACCAATCTGCCATCGCGCGCGCTGCGGTCGAGAGCGCCGCCGAGAATCTATCGGACGGCGTGATTGCACCTGCCTTCTGGTTTCTTGTCGCTGGCCTTCCTGGCCTCTTTGTCTACAAGCTAACGAACACCGCCGACAGCATGATCGGCTACCGCAATGAGCGTTACGGTGAATTTGGCTGTGCAGCGGCCAGATTCGACGATGTTCTGAGCTTTCTTCCCGCACGTCTGACGGCGGTCTTCGTTGCTTTGGCGTATGGGCTGACGGATTTTCGCGGTATCATAACCGATGCGGCGCTTCATCGTTCGCCAAACGCCGGTTGGCCGGAGGCTGCGATGGCCCGCGTTGTTGGAATCGCGTTATCGGGACCGAGGCGTTACGAGGGAAAACTCCGGGAATTCCCATATGTATTTGCGGCAGGGAGGACACTGGCGAGTCCGGCTGACATAGAAAATGCGGTTGCGGCGATCTGGCGGGTGTGGGTGGTCGTGGTCTCCGCCATCATCATGATTGCTGTTTTCTGAGTCTCGGATCCCGACTCAGGTCTTTGTTCGCTGGCATTCGCTATCGTGATCCGGTTCACCGCGAAGAGGGGTACTCACGTTCCATCCTTCCCCACTTCCATTCCGAAGTGCAACACCGGCCCTCTGCGCAGCGAGGGCTCCGCCCTCGCTGCGCAGAGGGCCGGGCGGCTGTCCGGTGTCAGGAAACGGGGTGTCGGCGAAGGCGTGATCGGGGCGGCCACAGACCGGACCGGATCAGGGCGGGGTGGTCCTCCCTGCCGAGCTGGCCGGCGATTGTCCGGCAGGGTGTCCGCCGGTCGGGGAACGCGAATGCCCTAACCGGCTCCCTCAGCCTGTTCCACAGGCATGGGTTGCGCCTCTGGCACCGCCGCGCCCAGCCGAACGGCGGACAGCGGTGCCGCTGGACCCGGGCGGTCAGGAACGCGGGCGTGGCGGGCGTCGGGAGGACGTCCGCCGGATGGTTGTGGCCATGGCCGGAACCGTTCCTGGACCTGCACGGATCCCCTGCCCCGGCGTCCGGGACGTCCCGTTCCCGGTGGCCCACCTGCGGCGGCCGGACCGAGCGGCGACGGCATCCTGGAGGGGAACACTGCCAGGCCGGACATCAGGCAGTCGGAAAGACCGATGCCGCGCGTGTCGACCGGGTCGGCGATGCGGTGGAGGCACATGCGCGAACCGCCTGTAGCATCCCGGGCATCGACGGATGCCTGCGCAGGGAATCCCTGGACATTTTCCTGCCCGGCCTTTGCCTGTTTGGCCGCAGGATGGCCGATCCAGCGTAAAGGTCCACGAAAAAATCTCGCGGACATTCCACAGGATATTGATAATGAAAGAAAACAAATTCCAGCGGGAATTGCTGACCTGCATCGATTCCACCGGCACGAGAGGCAACGGACCGCATCTTTTCCCCCGGCCAGAGACGCGTATCAACCACTGTGAGACTGTGTCCCATGGAGCGTGACCGCAAAGCGGCTGCAAGTCCGCCAACCCAGCGCCAATCACGAGAATATCCAGACTGGAGGACTTGTTTGAACCTTGATCCTGCATCCCGAATCAGTAACTTACCCAAAACTGAAGTAGGCGATGTCTGGCATGGATCCGTGCGCGGGTTACGCCCTCTCAAAGCCCCGGGCGATCTCCCAATCGGTCACCACACGATCGAATTCTTCCTGTTCCCATTCCGCAGACCGTACGTAGTGGTCGATGACGTCATCGCCCATTGCCGCCCGCAGCATTGCCGAGCGGCAAAATATCTCCGTTGCCGTCCTGAGGCTGTTCGGGATGTCTGGCATCCTGTCATCGCCGTAGATGTCGCCCTTCGTCGCTGGTGCCAGTTCGAGCCTGTCGTTGATTCCCTGCATCCCTGCCGCCAGGAGCGCTGCCTGGGCAAGATAGGGGTTCATGTCCGATCCGGGAATCCGGCATTCGACCCGCACCGACTTCGTGTTGGCTCCGCAGAGCCGAAACCCTGCCGTGCGGTTGTCGACAGACCATGCGACCTTTGTCGGCGCAAATGAACCTTTCGCAAAGCGCTTGTAGGAATTGACATAGGGCGCGAAGAAGAGAGTGCAGTCAGACGCATAGGCGATCAACCCGGCCAGGAAATGGCGCATTGTCTCTGACATGCCCAAGGCGTCGTCCGGATCGTGAAAGGCGTTCCTGCCATCGGACCAAAGTGACATGTGCACATGGCTCGCGCTGCCAATTCGGGCCTCATGCCATTTCGGCAGGAAGGTTGCCGAATGTCCCCGCTGCCAGGCGATCTCCTTGGTGGCGTGCTTGGTGATCGTGTGGTGGTCCGCGCAGAGCAGCGCCTCCGCATACTTGATGTTCAGCTCTTCCTGCCCGGCCTCGGCCTCGCCTTTGGAGTTCTCCACCGGCACGCCGGCTTCCACAAGATGATTGCGCAGGGGGCGCAGTACATGCTCTTCCTTGGTGGTCTGAAGGATGTGGTAGTCGGCGTTGTACAGCCCGAGCGTCGTTAGATCGCGGTAACCTTCGGTCCGCATCTGGTCGAGCGGCTTCCTGAAGATGAAAAACTCCAGCTCCGTGGCCATCATCGGGTTCAGCCCAAGGGCTAACAAGCGGGTGACCTGTTCCTTCAGCACCTGCCGCGGGGCGTGAGGTACGGGTGAATGGCCGTGATGGCTGAGGATGTCGCACAGAACCATAGCCGTGCCCTCCAGCCAAGGCATGCGCCTCAGGGTCGAAACGTCCGGCTTCATCACGTAATCACCGTAGCCCGTCTCCCAGCTTGTCGCCGCATAGCCGTCCGGCGTTGCCATCTCCAGATCTGTCGCCAGCAGGTAGTTGCAGCAATGGGTCTCCTCATGACCGCTTTCGAGGAAATTCGAGACATGGAATCGCTTGCCCATCAGCCGACCCTGCATATCGACCAGGCAAACCAGCACTGTGTCGATCTCGCCCGACCCAGCAAGGTCTTTCAACCGATCAAGTGATAGAGGATATGAAATTTCTAACTCCCTTGGCTTGCCGCTTAAGGCACCACGGGAATGACCCGGGACCTCCGATTGGCATGAGGTCCCGGGTCATGTTCGCGGCAGTTGGCACTCAGCCGTAACGATAGGGTCGACCGGCTTTCTGCATGTCCGAATTGTATTGGCGGAAGATCTCGACGATCTTGGCTTTGGTCTCGGACTCGGCTGCAATCTCATCCCAGAACCTTACGGCGGCCTCTTCCACCTGTGCCCATTCCGCATCCGGAATCGACGTCAGCTGCATCTTCGTGCCGTTGACACGAAGATTGGCCTCGCCACCCCAATACCACCATTGGCGGTAATAGTGACTCTGCTCCATACAAACAGCAAGCAGCGCCTGCATGTCGTCCGGCAGTTCGTTCCAGCGCTCCATATTGGCAAAGAAATGGCCAATCCAGGCACCTGAGATGTTGTTGGTAAGGAAGTAGTTGGTAACGTCCGCCCAGCCGACTGTATAGTCTTCGGTTATGCCCGACCATGCGATGCCGTCCAACTCACCGGTCTGCACCGCGACCTCGATATCTTCCCATGGCAGCGTCACCGGCACCACACCGAACTGGCTGAGAAAGCGGCCCGCAGTGGGAAAGGTAAAGACGCGCTTGCCCTTCAGGTCGTCGAGCGAATTGATCGGATCCTTGGTCGCGAAGTGACATGGGTCCCACGCTCCAGCGGAGATGTGCTTGACGCCAACCCTGGAATATTCCGCGTCCCAGATATCGTTCAGCCCGTACTGGTTGAACAGCACAGGCACATCGAGGGAATAGCGCGAACCGAACGGGAAGTAACCTCCAAATACGGTAACCTCCGTCGGTGAGGCCATTGAATCGTCATCCGACTGCACCGCGTCGATGGTGCCCCGCTGCATCGCCTGAAACAGTTCGCCCGTGGGCACAAGCTGATCGGCAAAGAAAAGTTCGATCTGCATGCGATCGCCAGCGATCTTGTTGAACGTGTCGATGGCCGGTTTGACCACATGCTCGGCGAGAGCCGCACCAGCATAGGTCTGCAGCCGCCACCTGATCGTTGATTGAGCGAGCGCTGGTGCGGCAAGCGTTGCCGGAACAGCAACTGCGGTGCCCTGGATGAATTTACGTCGTGTGGTCATCTGACCCTCCTTTCAGGTTGATGTTAACGTGGTCGTACTCAAAGGTTCCCATGACGCTTAGTTTGCGTAGACCGTTTGTGGCAGCCACAACGCGATTTGGGGGAACACCATGATGGTCCCCAGTGCCACGAGCATAACACCGACAAAGGGAATTATGGAGCGGTAGATGTCGCCTAGACCGATCTGTGGCGGCGACATTGCCCGCATGAGAAAGAGATTGTATCCGAAGGGCGGGGTCATATACGCGATCTGTGTGGTGATCGTGTACAGGATGCCATACCAGATCAGATCGAAGCCGAGGGCACCAACGAGCGGGATATAGAGCGGTGCTACGATCACCAGCATGGCCGTGTCATCAAGGAACGTGCCCATCAGGATGAAACTGAACTGCATGAGTATCAGGATCATCCAAGGCCCCAGGCCAAGCTTCTCGGCAAAGAGGCTCTCGATGGCTTTCACCGCGCCAAGTCCGTCAAAGACGGCACCGAAGGCAAGTGCGGCGAGAATGATCCACATGAACATGCAGGTAATGCCAAGCGTATTCCGAACGGAGGTCACGAACACCGCCCATGTCATCCTGCGTCTGAGAACCGCCGCACCAAACGCTGTGAGTGCACCGATGGCCGAGCTTTCGACCAGCGAGGTCCAGCCATTGATGAAGGGGACCATCATTGCGAAGAATATTCCAAAAGGTAGCAGACCTGCGAGAAGCAGGCGATATCTTTCGCGTCGCGGCATGTCGCGGTCCGCCTTCCGAAGGGCTGGGCCGAGCGCTGGATCCCTCCGGCAGCGAACCGCGATGTAGATCACGAACATAGCAGCCATCATCAGACCCGGGATGACACCCGCAAGCCAGAGCTGCCCCACCGGCTGCCGGGCGATCATTGCGTAGAGCACCAGCACCACGGACGGCGGCACAAGAATGCCCAGACTCGACCCGGCCTGCACCACGCCAGTCACCATCCGCTTGTCATAGCCCCGGCGCAGCAGCTCCGGCAAGGCTATCGTCGCTCCGATCGCCATGCCAGCCACCGAGAGCCCGTTCATCGCCGAAATCAGTACCATAAGGCCGATCGTGCCAATCGCGAGTCCTCCGCTCAGCCCGCCCATCCAGACGTGGAACATCCGGTAGAGGTCGTCGGCAATCCGGCTCTCCGACAGGACGTAGCCCATGAAGACGAACATCGGTACGGTCAGTAGCGGATACCAGCGCATCAGCTTGATTGATTGGGCAAATGCGATGTCGAATCCGCCGCGCTCTCCCCAAAGCGCCAATGCGGCCACCACCGCCACAAAACCGATGGCGCCAAAGACCCGCTGCCCAGTGAAGAGGAGCACCATCATCAGGGCGAACATGGCAATGGCGATCATCTCGTGCGACATTAGCGGATGGTCTCGCCTGTGAGCCTGAGCACGTCCTTGCACAGCTCGGATATGGCTTGAAGCAGCATCAGAAGGATGCCGACGCACATGAGGGTCTTGATTGGCCAGAGATAGGGTCGCCAGATGGTCCGACTACGCTCCAACGTGCCTGTCGATGCCTCCCCAGTGGCCAGATCCACAAGGAAACCGACCGAGTTCGAACCGAAATGGCCCAGTGAATAGGCAGTGGATCCAAGCCCGCCCACGAGCATGACGGCCAGATAGATGATCAGGCAGAGCACCATGACCGCATCTGTTGCGGCCTTTCGCCGAACCGACCAGCGCTCGTAGAAAAGATCCATGCGCACGTGTGCACCCATCTGGATCGCATATGGGCCCCCGAGAAAGAAATACGCGATCATCGCAAACTGCGCGACCTCAAGTGTCCAAAGCGAGGGCTGTTCGGTAAACTTGCTGACCGTGGACCAGAGAAGAACCGCCACCATGAGGAACAGGCCGTACATGATGAAACGTCCGACACCACGATTCAGCCCGTCAATCACGGCGATATAGGTCCGTAGCACCTTCAATGTGCGCCATCCGGCCTTGTGCTGGTCTCGTGAGTGTGTGGATCCCACGCAAAATGACTGGTGAACGCCGCTCCGGACAGGCCAAACTCGAAAAGTCCACCGGAGATTCTGCGACTGTGATGCTCGCAGGCCAGTGCCAGAGAGCCTGTCCCTGATGCGTTCAGCACCCGCCTAACGCTCCTTCCCTCCATGGCTCCGTGGTAATTCGCCAATGTCCAGTCCCGTTTCATCAAGACTGGAAGTTTCCCGGTGCATATGGGGTTGTCAATTGTTTTCTGCCTCACTTCCAGTCCGAATTGCGACACCGGTGACTTTCGTGGCGGGTGTGCGCAGCCCGAGCGGAGGAAATGGCCCGGAGGCGGGATTCCCGGCTTCCGGGTACCGGCAATCTAGGCGCGGGGCCGCGGATGCCCCGTCGACCCCGCACCAGCCCATCCGTGTACCTGATCGACCTCCACTGCCGTGCTTGGAACAGGGGAGTTCGGTCTGGCATGGACCCAGCAGTTCCGGTGGGTGACCGCGTCGCCGCGGGCCGCGAGGTGGGCTTCGTAGGCGCGGTGGCCGTCGGTCATCAGGGTTCCGGAATACCCGCCGGGGAACCTCGCCGCGGTCTCCGGGCACTGGCCAGAGATGGCCATTCCGCATGCTTCCGGGCCTGCCCAGGTGCCGCCCGGCGTTTCGTCCATCTGGATGACGGCGCTCCCTGCACCGACCGCCACCGGGCGTCGTGGACCGGCCCGGCAACTCGATGGCGCGGTTGGCCCACAGGATCGGGGAGCCCCGGCTGACGTTGATGCCAGCTTCGGCCAGCATCCGGTGCTGGCGGGCAGGTGCCACATAAACCTGTCGACGAGCATCCTGGCGAGTAGGGACACGTCCGCGCAGCCGCTTCTGGAGACGCCCTCGCAGGCCGGTCGGAACCCCTGACCTTCACGGTCAGGTAGAGATGGCGGATGACCACATGCCGGAACCCGCCGGCAGTGGACGCGCTCCGGGACCACCTCGTAACCGTCCCCCGGCGTCGCCGCCCGAGCTCACCGACCCGGCCGGCGAGGCCATCGGTCCCCGGGGAGGCCGGATGGCCCGTCCGTCCGTCTCCGATCCCGCATCTGCCACCATGGCGGCCCCCGAAGTGATTCGCCCCGATGGCCAGTCACCGACGGGCGATGGCCTATGCTGTCAAACGGAAAAGGGATGGGTGGGGCCGGGTCAGACGGCTTACTTCCCCACTTCCAGTCGGAAGTGCAACACCGGCCATTTTCCCGCCCGGGCGGGGAAAATGGCCGGAAGGCGGGATTTCCGGGCCCGGGACGGCTGGAGTCCCTTCGCGGGAGAGCCTATCGGCGCTGTCCAGGCTCACCGACGCCCGCATTCCCAGGCTCCACCGCTTCCTTAAGGACTGGCTGGACACCGACCGGACCGACGGGCCCACCACCATGATGCGCGGGGCGGGACTGTGGCGTTGCGCAAGGTCCGGGCCGGAAGTCACGATGGTTGCAGGCCGAAGCGATCATGGTTGCAGGTCGCGACACTCAAAGCGTTTTCGTCCCCCATTCGTTCTTTCGGATGTCCGTATATGCAGCCATGGTCCGTTTGGGCCGGTTTCCTTGGGCATACGGACATCGGGTGCCCGCTGACGGTCAGGAGGTCGCCTTCGCGTGGTTCCCTCGTGTCATTTCAGGCTGGCGTCCCATCGGGCAGGGTGCCTGTTCGCAGCTGTAGGCTGCCTTCGATTCAACCATCTCGCCCTGGTTCCAGTGCGCGGACCGCCGGACATCCCGGACAGCGGGCGTGTCCCGGGACGCGCCGTTGTTCCTCTGGACGCCTGCGTGACCCGCTGGTATCGGGGCGTCCATGAGTGGAACGAACGACCACGGACCTCCGGCGGGACCGCGCCCGAGGGTCCTGACGCCCGCCCCTCACGACGCCCTCGCACGGGCGCTGCTGTCCGACCCCGGGCGGCTCCGCGCGGTCCTGCGCGACCACCTGCCCAACGACATCTCAAGGCTGTTCGCGGACACGCCGCCGAGGGTCGTCGACGGCAGCTTCGTGGACGAGGCGCTGCGGGGCACCCAGTCGGACCTGCTGGCGGAGGTGGAGACCGCCGACGGGAGGCCGGCCTTCGTGTACGCGCTCATCGAGAACAAGGCCCGGCCGGACGCGGGCACGGCGCTGCAGCTGGCGGGCTACATGGTCCGCATATGGCAGCGCCATGCCGGGGGCAGCGCGGAGAGGCTCCGGAACCTGCCGCCGGTCATCCCGCTGGTGCTGTACACCGGGACGGCCCGCTGGACGGTCCCGGAGGGGCTCGCGGAGATGTTCGGCGGCGCCGACCCTGCGCTGGTCCACCTGCCGGGGGAGCGGTTCATCCTCCGGGCCCTGGCGGGGATGGACCCCGACAGGCTGTCGGGCGACGAGGTGGTGAGGGCCGGGTTCATGACGCTGACGCGGCGGGGGCTCGGGGAGCTGCGCCGGACCGCCGCGGCGCTGGAGGGCAGCCCGGCCTTGCAGGAGCAGGTGATCGGGTATATCCTGCGGACCTACCAGGACGTGGACCTCGACGCCCTCGGCGAAGCCGGGGCCAGCCGGATGGAGGAGATCATGGGGACGGTCGCCGAGACACTGAGGGCCGAGGGAAAGGCAGAGGGAAGGGCCGAGTTCCTTGTCCACCTGCTCGAGAGCCGGTTCGGGCCCCTGCCCCTGAATCTCAGGAGCCGCATCGCCGGTGCGGAGCCCACCCAGCTCGACGGCTGGTTCGACCGGGGTCTGGGAGCCGGGAGCCTGGACGCGGTCTTCGGGGATGGATGATCCGGGGCCCGTATCGGAGTGGCAGGGGACGCCGGTCATGCGGCCGTCACCGACGCACAGCAACCACGGCATGGGGACCTCAGCGACCGCGCCTGCCGCGGTCACCGTCCTCTCCGGGCGCGACGCGGAGACAGCCTGCATGATGGGCGACGCATCCGCCTGCGATGTGGTGGCGCGGCACAGTCACGGGCCTGGAACGCCGCGGCGGCGGTGGCATGAAATGGGGATGAGGCGGCAAAGGTGCTGATGCGAACGTTACCGGCGTTTCTGGCCTTCCTTGTCCTTGCGTGCTGCGGCGGGTGACATGCGCGCTTTCCACGTGCCCGGCTTCCACGGCCATGTCGACCAAAGCGATGGACAGGCACTCATCGACGGGGAATTTCACGAACGCGCGCCATCGGTAACCGCAGGTCCGTCAGGTCGACCGTCCCTTCCGGGACAGGCCGTCGAGGTCTGGAGCCGGCGCGGGGTCGCCCGGCCCGCGGATGTGCCCTGGCGTAAAGCGCGGATGCCTCGACATCCTCGCCGCCCAAAGCCGGAAAGTCCTCCAACCTGGTCTCCATGCCGTCCGTGGCGAGCGCATCGGCGACTTCGTGGACACCGATCCGCGTTCCGTGCGCCACCGGGGCGCCACCCCTTACGTCCGGGTCCTCGGTGACGCGACGAAACGCGTCGTCCAGTCTGTTCAGCCCAGCCATCGCCGCACTTGCAGGCTCTCCCGGCGGGAGTGTGACACAGCCGCTTTCAAACCGCAGGACCCTGGCGCGTTCAGGCTCGTCCCGAAGACGGAGCCAGTTGTCCCTGGCGAATCTCCCGATCATCCGCATGGCCTGAAGCCGCATGCCCCTGCTCAGCCTGGAACCGTCGGAAGCACCGAAACTGACCACGGGAACCTCGTAGGCGCGCACTGCACGACGTGAGCCGGGCTTTACGCATACGGATCTGGGCAGCACGGCATCGTCAATCAGGCAGTTGATCCTACGACAGGAGACCTCCGTGGCCGCCGCGGCCTCATCGATCAAAATCGCAATGCCGGGCGCGGTCACACCTGTCATCTCGGGCTGCCTCAAACGTTTCCGACATTCGGACGGGTCTGACATGGACCACGCAGGCATGCCTTTCAAGGCCCCACTTCCAGTCCGAAGTGCAACACCGGCCATCTGCGCAGCGAGGGCTCCGCCCCCGCTGCGGGAATGGCTGAAAGGCGGGGTCCGCGGCCCCGGGGGAGCGGAGGATCCGGGCCCGGGACGGCTCTGGTCCCGTCTGGATGGGGCGTCAGGCCTGCGCGGTGCGGTGACAACGGTCGGTCATCGGGCATTGCCCCTTCTGGTGGAGCGTGGTGCCGATGTGACCGTCGCCGAAAATGCCGGTTCGACGTTGGTGCATCTCGCCGCCCACCTGTGTTCGTCGGCCCGTGTGTCGATGCTGGCGGCGGTGGGGGCGGATGTGAATGCGTGTGACAGTCGTGGACGTACGCCTTCGCATCTCGCCGCCGGGATGCGGTCGATGGACACGGTGGAGTGTCCGGTCCGGGAGAGGGCGGATATCACGCTGGTGGATATGGAGGGTCGGACGGCTTTCGGTATCGTTGTGGAGTCCCCTATCCGCGACCGGGCGCTGGAGGAGTGCCTCTCTGTCCCGGCGCCCAACAGGGCGGCGGACAGTCCGGAACCGTAGGCTTTCCTGACTCAGTTTCATCGGCTCCATGAACCGGGAGCGCCGGGGAGACCGCGGGTATCTCCTGTTTCCGCAAGGGCGGCTGGCTTCAGGGGCTGGACATGTCGTCGGGTTCGCCGCCATCGGGCTGGATATCGGGTGTTGGGCCAGGCCCTCCCCGCTCCTCGCCGGCGTCAATGAGATAGGACCGGAAGGAGGGGATGGGGGAGTGGATCAATCCATTGCCATCCTGATACAGGGCGCCCTGATGTATGAGGATGTCCAGAAGCCTTTCCGTTGTGATGCCCTCAGGCAGTCTCCAGCTATGTGAGCGACTGCTGTCATGATCGCGATATTGGTCGTTAGCGTTGAGGAAAACGGGCGTGCGCCGCGAACCGGAAATAGGAATGCGCGCTGCCATTGTGTACGATTTCGACAGGACCGCGTCCGCCGCCAGATACTGCTCGGCGCGTGGCTGCTCGCCCGGCGGGACGCCGTCCCCGCGCTCGACGGGCTCGTCAGGGAGGAACTCGGGAGGTTACTGTAGCGGGACAGACGGGCGGGACGCCGCAACGCCGAACTGCTGGCCGATGTGCTCGTGGGTGGGGAAATGCCCCCTTAGGTAATCCTACGAACAAACCTTCCGATGGGGCCAAAGGCCCTGCGGTCCGCGGGAGGTTTGCCGACGCCCCGGTGGCCGCGGTGCACATGCCTACCGCCCTCGACAAGGTCCAGCACGGCGATGATCCTGCCGTTCCTCACGCCCGGCGGGCCGACCTCCCCGGCGAGGGCCGGCGGAGGTTCCCCCTGGAAGCGCCGCCAGGCATCCGATATGGATAATCGCAGGGACATGGAGCCGTCTCCCCATATGTTGTGGCTGTAACACCCGCTCCATACCAAAGGGTCGGCTCCATATCCAGGCCAGCCATCAGAATAATGCGCCCGTTTCCGCGGAAAACCGCTTGATCCGGGGGGGGTGCAAGAGGCTCTCTTGCTTTGATCAGCTTGCCAGACGTTCAGCGTTCCCCAGGTCAACCGACACCAGCTGGCTCACGCCCATCTCACCCATCGTCACGCCAAACAGGCGGTCCATACGGGCCATGGTGATCGCGTGATGCGTGATGATCAGGAACCGCGTTTCGGTCCGGCGCGTCATCTCGTCCAGGAGGTCGCAGAACCGGTTGACGTTCACGTCATCAAGCGGTGCGTCGACCTCGTCAAGCACACAGACGGGGGCCGGATTAGCCAGGAACACCGCGAATATGAGCGCCAGCGCCGTCAGGCTCTGCTCGCCCCCCGAAAGCAGGGAAAGCGTGCTGAGTCGCTTTCCGGGCGGCTGGCACATGATCTCCAGTCCGGCATCCAGCGGATCTTCCGACTCAACCATCTCCAGCTTTGCCTCTCCACCATCAAACAGGTGTCCGAACAACATCGCAAAATTGCTGTTGACCTGTTCGAACGCCGTAAGAAGCCGTTCGCGGCCTTCCCGGTTCAGCGCCGCAATTCCAGAGCGTAGCTTTCCGATCGCCACCTCAATATCTTCCTTTTCCCGAAGCAGGACGTCGTGCTCATCCTGAACCAATCTTGCATCTTCATCCGCACGTAGGTTCACGGCACCCAATGCGTCGCGCTGACGCTTCAGCCGGTTGACTTCGTGCTCGACATGTTCCGATTGAGGCATCTCTTCCACGTCGATACCCAGGGTTTCGAGCAGCGCCTCCGGCGACTTTCCCTGTTCTTCCAAAATCCGGTCCGCTGCTTGTTGAAGCACCTCATTCGCGGCGTCGGAACGCGCTTCCGCCGCCGCCCGCGCCACGCGCGTTTCGCTGGCGAATCGTTCCGTCCTGCGTTCGGCTTCACTGGCCTCGCGCATCGCCGATTCTCCAACGGCCAGTGCATCCGCCGTGCATTTCCGATGTTCTTTCGCGCTCTCGATCCTGTCCGCGAGGCCATTACGCTGGATCTCGATCCGGCCCGGCATCTCCCTTGCCGCATCGAGATCCACTTGAGATGTCGTCCGTCGCTGAACGAGTTCCTCAACGCGCTTACCTGCATTGCCCAGCCGTGACTTCCAGCCCGCGACCTCCCGAGAGATTTCGCGTAGCCTCTTCGTTCGTGATTCACCCTCGTGTTTCAGTTCATCATGGACGGCACGGCGGGACATCATCATCTGCCGGGCGGCCTCGACCGATACTTTCCTCTCCTCTACCGCCATACGGGCAGTTTCAAGATCGTCCAGGCTCTTCAGTGCCTCTGCCGCGTCACGAGCCGCACTGCGCGATTGCTTTGCGTTTTCGTGATGTCGTGCGGTTGCCAGATGCAGCGTCTCAACCTTTCCCGCGGCAATGTTGCGGTCCGCCTCGGCGCGGCTGAGTGTCCGGCTCGCTTCCGTCATATTCGCGTCGGCGGCCCGCATTGCCTCACGGGCCCTGCGGTCGGCTTCCGTCAATTCAGTCAAACGTGCCTTGAGGCTCTCATGTGCCTGCGCCGCTCCATCCGCCCTCGCAATGGCCGGGACAAGTTCCCGCTTGAGCTGTTCCAACCGGTTCAACTGCTCCAGCCGCAAGGCGGCAGTGCTCGGGGCATCTTCGGCACTCGCACGGAATCCATCCCACCTCCAAAGGTCACCTTCAATGCTGACCAGACGCTGGCCAGGCTTCAGCATCCGCTGCAGTTTGCTTCCGTCGTTTCGATCAACCAGTCCGACCTGTTCAATCCGACGCTCCAGTACTCCGGGAACGGTAACGGACCGCGCCAGAGCCGCCACGCCATCCGGCAATGACTGCACATGCTCATAGTTGGCAAGTCGTACCCAGCCAGTTCCATCAGCCGGATCCACTTCGGGAACGCGAAGGTCGTCCGCCAGTGCCGCTCCCAGTGCCTTCTCGAAACCTGGACTGACTCCAACCAGGTCCAATAGCTGTCCGCTTTCGCTGGTTTCGCGCTCCAGGAGCTTGGAGAGCGCCGCGACCTCAGTTCGCAGTGCGCTTGACTCACTTTCCGCTTCCGACCGGCCGGCCCTTGCCCTTGCTTCCAGAGCCTGTGCTTCAGCCCGTGCCTCGTCGGCCGATACCAGCTCGGATTCCCTTCGCTCCGCTTCGGCAACCGCCGCAGAGTGTCTTTCCCTTGCCTCTTCCAGTGCTTTGTCTGCATCCGCAGACGCCGCTTCCGCAGCCTGCTGGGCCAGCCTGGATTGAACCGCTTCGCTTTCGGATCGTCCAAGCGTCTTGAGTGCATCGTCCACCAGCCTCTGTGCGGACTGATGCCTCGCCGCGAGCCTCGCCGTATCCTCAGTCACCTGTGCGAGCATATCCTCGCGTTCCTGCAGTGCCCGTGCCGCCTCGCGCGCATCCTCGGCGCTGGCTGCCAGGGCCGTATCATGGCCATCGTTCAGTTTCTGGAGGTTCTCCTCCTCGGCCTCAAGCCGCGACACCGACTCTCTGGCATCCCGCTCCAGTGCCTCTTCCCTTTCGATGTCCCGACCAAGCTGTGAGATGCGAGCCGACAGCGTGAGGATTGACTCGGCGGCACGGGATTCGCGTTCAGCGAGTGCGTCCAGTTCCGCTAGCAGACGCTGCAATGCCGCCGCCGCCGCCGCTTCGCTTTCGCGCAGGGCAGGCATCGCCTCCTCCCGTTCCGTACGTAGATTTCCCGCCGCCCGCGCATCCCGCTCCGCCGCGGTTTCGGTAAGTATGCGCTCTCGCAGAACCTGTTCCGCTGCCTCCCGCGCCTCGTCCGCCTCGCTCCAACGGCCATAGAGAAGAAGCCCTTCCGACCTCCGCAGTGAACAGGAAATCTCGCGATACCGCGCGGCCTGCTTTGCCTGCCGCGCCAACTGAGCCAGTTGAGACGCCAACCGCTCGATCACCTGATCGACCTGCTGCAGGTTGGACTCCGCTCCACCCAGCTTCAGTTCCGCCTCGTGCCGTCTCTGGTAGAGGCCGGAAATACCGGCGGCTTCCTCCAGAACCCTTCGTCGCGCCCGAGGCCTGGCTCCAATCAACTCCGCGATCTGCCCTTGGCGGACCAATGCTGGCGAATGGGCGCCCGTCGAAGCATCGGCGAACAGCATCTGCACGTCACGGGCGCGGGTGTCACGGGAATTGACCCTGAATGCTGAACCGGCGTCGCGGGTTATTCGCCGTGCCACCTCCAGGTGATCGCCGGAATTGAAGATCGAGGGTGCGAGCCGTTCGCTGTTGTCGATATGTATGACAACTTCGGCGAAGTTACGTGCGGGGCGACTGGCGGACCCTGAGAATATCACGTCGTCCATGCCGCCGCCGCGCATGGCTGTTGGGCGATTTTCGCCCATCACCCAGCGAAGCGCTTCCAGGAGATTCGATTTGCCGCAACCATTGGGGCCGACAACTCCCGTCAGTCCCAAACCGATCGGCAAGTCCGTCGGGTCGACGAAGCTCTTGAATCCGTTCAGCCTAAGGCGCGTCAACTGCAACCGTATTGCTCCCCTCGAAATTCCAGTCGGGCTATTCTCGTCGCAGCGCCGACAAAGAGTCAATGCCTTAACCCACCATATCGCCCTTTTGCCTGAGTTTTCCACAAAATATCGATGAACTGTCCTCTGTTTCTGACCATATTGAAGAAATGGTCAGGCAATGTTCAATGGCGTCGGCCATCGGGCATGATTGGCTTTCATCAGGTTGAAAGATGGATTTCGTGCGATTTCGCCGCCATCGGTTGCGATTTCCCTTGACCCTGGAAGTCAATTGACCACAGACAGGGACCGCATGGTGCCCCGTGATTCGTGCAAAGCACGCGGGCTGAACTGGGAATCTGGTGACGGCGACCCAATCCGGGGCCGGAGGCCAGAGCCGCCCCCGCGACTGTAAGCGGAGAGCGCCCGCCTGTGGGCCACTGGAGGGATCCGGGAAGGCGGCGGGGCGCAGTGACCCGCGAGCCAGGAGACCTGCCTTGCGAAGGAACCGCAATTCCTGTCGGGTGTGACAGGCTGAGGAGACTATGGATATGAATGTTCAGACCCAGCCAATTGACCGGTTGGAGACCGGTGTAGCTGGTCTCGCCCTCGCAGCCATTTCGGGTATTTTCCTGCTGGTCGTTTCAGGTTTTGCCCAGGCGACTGTGCTGCATGACGCAGCCCATGACCAGCGTCATGCGATGGCATTCCCCTGTCACTGATCGGATGGTCAGACATCTGCTGGTCAGCGCCGTGCTCGCAGGAGCGGCGGCTGGGCTGATCGCCTCCGCGCTTCAGCTGACGTTTGTCGTTCCGGCGCTTCTTGAGGGGGAGCTGTTCGAATCCGGCGAGCGTCTGCACTTCGTGATGGACGGTTCGCCCCAGAGTGAGCGGGGTGTGCCGAGCTTGGATGGCGACCTGGTGCGACACGGAACGACCGTCGCCTTCAATCTCGTGACCTACCTGGGGTATGGCCTGATCCTAACGGCTGCCATGGTGTTCTCCGAAAGATATGGTCATGCCGTTACCGCCCGCTCAGGACTGGTCTGGGGCTTGGTCGGGTTCATCGCGGTCCAGTTGGCGCCTGCGATTGGCCTGCCTCCCGAGTTGCCCGGCACACCGGCATCCGAGGTTGGTCCGCGGCAGGCGTGGTGGCTGTTCACAGTCGTCAGTTCGGCGGCGGGTCTGGCCCTCATCGCGTTCACCCGGGGGCCCGTCCTGCTTGCTGGTGTTGCCCTTCTGCTGCTCCCACATCTCATTGGCGCCCCGCGCCTCGACACTTACTGGGGAGTCGCTCCGCCCGAGTTGGCTGCACATTTCGTCACTCTCAGTCTCGGAGCGACGCTTGTGGGCTGGGCTTCACTTGGTTTCCTCTGCGGCTGGTTATGGGAACGATGCCACGTTTCCATAGGTGCTGCCTGACCCACTTGGCCGAGGCCGCCATAAATGCGCTGTGTTGCATTGAATGGCGCACGGTCACTCCATAAGCGAGGATCCCAATGCCTGTCAGGACTCCAACCACTGTGATCACGGGATTCCTGGGTTCCGGAAAGACAACCCTGATCCGGCATATGCTGCGGAACGCGGATGGTCTCCGCATTGCGCTTGTGATCAATGAATTCGGTGAGCTTGGTGTTGATGGTGAACTGCTCAAGCACTGTGGAGATGACGTCTGCAACGAAGGCGATGTCCTCGAACTCAGCAACGGTTGCATCTGCTGCACCGTGGCGGAGGACTTCCTGCCTGCCATGGAAATGTTGCTCGATCGTGACGAGCCGCCTGATCACATTGTAATCGAGACCTCCGGGCTTGCGTTGCCGCAACCACTGGTGCGCGCTTTCGGTTGGCCCGGAATATCAACAAGAGTCACCGTAGACGGTGTGATTACGGTCGTGGATGGCAGAGCGGTCGCCGACGGAAGGTTTGCGTGCAGCGTTGCGGCTGTTGAAGCCCAAAGGCGGGCGGATGACAGTCTCGACCACGAGACACCGATCGCGGAACTGTTCGAGGACCAGTTGGCCTGTGCGGACATGATCGTCGTCAACAAGACGGATCTCCTGGGAAACGATGAGGCGAGGGCGTTGGCCTCAAGTCTGGAGGATAGGAGCCGCAAAGGCGTGCAGGTTGTAGGGACGTCGATGGGCCAAGTGCCACTCGACGTTTTGCTGGGCCGTGGGCAGGCTGCGGAACTCGATGTCGCCGCCCGTCACGAGGTTCATCATGGCCATGATGGTGATGACGGTCATAATCACGATGAATTCGAGAGCTTCATCGTCGTGAGGCCGGAGATCAACGACCCCAATCGGTTTGCCGAGACCATCGCCGAAGTCGTTCGAGCCCATGATATCCTGCGTCTGAAGGGGTTCGCGGCGGTGAAGGGAAAGCCCATGCGCCTTGCCGTTCAGACTGTCGGGCCGAGGGTTGAAACCTATTTTGACCTTCCGCTCGATGCACGGGAGCCTCGTGAGGCGCAATTGGTTGTGATTGGCCAGTCCGGCCTTGACCGTTTGGCCATCACAGAGGCTTTGTCTGCATGATATTGGTGGCGAGAGGCGACCCTCGTGATCCAGAAGCCACGGCTCTCCTTGAGGAAAGTCATGCGATGCTGACCAGACTCTTTCCGGCGGAAGCGAATCACCACCTTTCGGTCGCCGGGCTCTGTCGTTCCGACATTGCCTTTTTCACGGCTTCCTCCGACGAGGCGGTCGTCGGTGTCGGTGCATTGGCCGACCGCCGGACTCATGGTGAGATCAAGTCGGTCTTTGTGGTGCCGGAAGCCCGCGGCAATGGAGTTGGCTCGGCGATTCTCGCGGCCATCGAATCCGAGGCACGCACACGTTCCCATTCCTGCCTGCGTCTTGAAACCGGCCCCAATCTCGATGCCGCGCTCCGCCTGTACAGACACAACGGCTTCTCGGTCAGGGCGCCTTTTGGCAGTTACAGGGATGACCCGTTAAGTCTGTTCATGGAGAAGTCACTGTTGGGCTGACACCGTGTTCGATGGTATGTCCCCCACTTCCACTCCCGTCCGTGAAGCCTTGTCGGGAACCGTCTGGTCCACCACCTCCACTTATGTTGCACCTCAGCGCGGAAAGGGGATTGAAACCTGTGCCTCATGGGCCGTGTTCGCGCAAGGCATATTCGTTCACCCATTCCAGAGCCTGAACGAGCCAGTCGTAAGCCTCTATCTGGACACCCTGCGCATGAAGCGCCCCGGCCTGCTCCACTCGCAGCGGAACGCGAAGCCGATGCAGCACGTTTCCCAGCACTCTCACATGGTCGCGAAACCCTGTTCCTGGCAATGCAAAGGGAATTACGTGGTAAGGCAGCGGTGATGTGGATGGCTGCCTCGATAACCATCTCTTGAAGAAGACATCGTTCAGATGACTGCGAAGAGACTTCTCGCGCCAGTCCTTTCCCGTCGCGACTTGTGCCGCTGCGAGCAGGAAACCCGGAAGGCCGTCGACATGGGGCCTTCCGGCAAAGACATCGATTCCATCATCTTTGGGGGCCAGCGGAACCTCACCTTCCTCGGGACCGACAGTTCCGTCCTTCAGGTGAGCCCAGATCTCCCTTAGCTTCTTCAGAAAGCTGGAGCGGTCAGGGCGGGGGAAGCCAAATGACCATGCTGGTCCGTCAATTTCCGCTGCCATCGCCGTAGTTGCGAAGTATTGGAAATACTGACGCAACTGACGGACTTCCGCCTCGGTCGGATGCCTTGCCGAGCCATTGAGCAAAGGCGTGACATTGCAGTGATTTGATAGAATCAGGGAGACGATATACGCGGACCTGCCATATGTCAGCGCATCAAGTTCGCAGGAGACAACGCGTCCATCTGGAGAAATGCTGAAGGGATAGGCCTCTTTCAGAGTGCGCTTCCGTCGAAATCATCCAGCGGCAGGTACACATCATCCAGCATCCAGTTCAGCCTTTTCCCTTCTCCTCCGCTGATGAACGGTTTGGGCTGACTCGGACACGTCTCCCGCAATTTCGATCAAGGACTGGTCCTGACCATCGAACCCGCGTGCCCCGTCCACACGATGGTCACGCGGGGGGAGGAACACCTGGAGCGGGGCATGGAGGAATACGGGCGACGGCGCGTGAACCGCACCTTCTCCAACCTCGGCCGACGGGCCCGGCAGCTCGGCTACCAGCTGGTGAAATCCCCTGAAAGTCCGGGATCCGTGAATGGCGTGGAATCAATGGCTTAGGGGTGTTTTACCCAAGAGCTTGACCTAAAATACCACATCTAGATCATGAAATCGACAATTGGGGGACCTTTGCACAAGGTATGGCACATGGACACGACTTTTAGGTCAAGCTCTAAGGCTGACCTCGCCTTCGCCGTACCAATGTGCCGCATATCTTGCCTTGGCGAATGAATCCCACTTCGCCGCCCCATTGATATGCTTGAATCCAATATAGAACCGTGCATCTTCACGGCTGGCGACACGATAGATTGGCACCGCGTCGAGCATTGCCCGGCTTTCCTGTGAAATCTCCGGTGTCTTGACCTTGATCCCGACAATCTGAAAGACCTTGCCTGCGAGATCTTCCTCACGGAACAGCTTGATGGCTGCAAGCCTGCGGTTCCCTTCCAGGACGGTAAAGGCACCGTTGTTCAATTCCACTATCAACGGCTCGATGTCCAGGTATCCGTTGGCCGCGACCGACTGGAGCAATTCGCCCAGCTCCTCGCCTCGATAGAGTTCCGAGATGATGGCGGCATCGCCAGCGATCCCTCCTGTCCCAACCAACCTTGTTCTTTCGGTCAAGCCGCAGCCAGTCGACACTGACCTTGGTCGCTTCTTCAAGCGGCACATCCGCTGGCTGGGAGATGGTGTCGGTCATCTTGGCCGGTCTCCTTTATCCACCCCCCCCCACTTCCAGTCCAAAGTGCAACACCGGCCATTCCCGCAGCGGAGGGAGTGGCCGGAAGGGGGGTTTCCGGTGCCCCGGTTGCCTCGGATCCGGCCCGGGAACGGCCGTAGTCCCTATCGCTGTGAGGTTATCCGAGCCGTTCGGGCAGCGCACGCCTTCGCCCGGACGCGTTCGCAAAACCGGAATGTCCGGGGCAGTCGCCGGGATGTTCGCTCGTGTGCGAACGGGTCGGCTGAACGGTGCTGCGTTCCGCTGCCGAAACGGTGAAGTGTTGCATTTCGGGGTGGAACGGGCCCGTCTCGGGGTGTGGTGCCGCGAAGACCATGCGGCG
This sequence comes from Paracoccaceae bacterium, assembly GCA_965203605.1. Classification (GTDB taxonomy): domain Bacteria; phylum Pseudomonadota; class Alphaproteobacteria; order Rhodobacterales; family Rhodobacteraceae; genus JAPOUP01. Next base: position 4,378,206 of record OZ241902.1, read on the forward strand.
GCCCAGAAAGTTCGGGACCGACGGTCTGACGCTGGTGCCGCCGCTTCCTCGGCGTTGCGGCAGGCATGTCCTTCCACCACAGATCCGCGACCCGCCAGTCCCGCGTGGCGAAGGGCATGTCCCGGACACCATGTCCTCCGCTTCGGCGCACCATGCCCTTTCCACCGGAAGCTGTGGTTTCGCGGCTCCGGAGTGGCCGGTCCAGTGTTTCGGCGAGGTGATCCGGGCCAGGGACGCGGATCCCCGGGCGAGGCACCCGCGGAAACGGCCCCGGATGGAACGCCTGCCGAACCGGAGCCGTCGCGAGGCCTGCCGAAACGGCCGGTGGTGCGTTCTGGAATGGAACTGGGGGTGGAACGGGGCGCACGGTTTCCGGGACCTGACGTCAGGCGGAGAGGACATGTCTGTCACGACACCCGGGTTGTGCGCAACGTTGGATCGATGAAGCGGGAGGCCCGCGGAGCCGTCAACTGGATGCCGTTGACTGGACCGGACGCATTCCGCATCGCGGAACCGGAAACCCGGTCATATGCGCCACCGAAAGCGCGGTCGTCCATCGGTTGCACCCTGACTGTCACCCCGTTCCGGCCGACCTCCCGGCGTGGCCACCCAGACGGCAGTCCCCGGGTTCAATGATCCGGAAGGCCGCAGATCCAGTCAATCAAGGCGCGGGCCGAATTGGAGCGGGGTGACCACAGGCCCCGATCGATGGCTTCCGACAGTCTCCCGGCAATTTCCCCGAGAGCGGATGGGTTGTGCGTCCTGATGAAATCCCTGGTCTCCCCGTCTTCCAGATAGGCGGCGTGAACAAGGTCGAAATGGTGACCCCGCACCGCACCTGTGGTTGCGGCGAAGGCGAACAGGTAATCCACCGTTGCCGCCAGTTCGAAGGCACCCTTGTAGCCGTGGCGCCTGACACCCGCTATCCATTTGGGATTGACCACCCGGCTCCGCATGACCCGCCCGATCTCGTCGTCAAGTGTGCGGATGACAGGTCTCTCCGGGCGCGAATGGTCGTTGTGATAGACAGGTCTGTCCCTGCCCTGCAACGAACTTACCGCAGCGGCGGCGCCTCCTTCGAACTGATAGTAGTCATCCGAGTCGAGAATGTCGTGTTCCCGGTTATCCTGGTTCTGGACGATGGCTTCGGTCTGTCTGAGCCGGGCCTCGAATGCCCTGCGGTCCTTGCGGCCCTGTTCGCCCGCGACATAGGCATGTCCACCCCATTCCAGATAGGCATCCGCAAGATCCCCTTTGTCGGTCCAGAGCCGCCCGTCGATCATTGCCTGAAGTCCGGCTCCATACGCCCCTGGCTTCGAGCCGAAAACGCGTGCGGTGGATTCACCTGCCTTCGCACGGGCCGCGGCGGGATTGATGTCCTCAGGTTCCTCCAGCTGCATCAGCGCACGGGCGGCGCTGTCAACCAGCGCCATCTGCTGCGGAAAGGCGTCGCGGAAGAAACCCGAGACCCTTAAGGTAACGTCAACACGGGGCCGCCCCAGCGCACTCGCCGGAATGATCTCGAATCCCGTCACGCGGCGGCTCATTCCATCCCACTGCGGACGGACACCCATGAGCGCGAGGCATTGGGCGATATCATCGCCGCCCGTCCGCATGTTCGCCGTACCCCAGGCGGTCAGCAGCAGTGTGCGTGGCCAGTCTCCATGACTCTGGAGATGCCTGTCGATCAGTAGATTGGCGGACTTCCATCCGAGTGTCCAGGCGGCTGGCGTCGGCACCGCCCTGCTGTCAACGGAATAGAAGTTCCGTCCCGTCGGCAATACGTCCGGACGGCCACGCGTCGGGGCACCGGACGGACCCGGCCTGACGGACCTTCCCGAAAGCGCCTCGAGCAGACCTTCAATCTCAGCCGGTCCACATGCCGCGACCGCCGGAGCGAGGGTGGATTCGATCTCGCGCAGCACGGCGGACGCGCATGGGCCGAGGCGCGGGTCGGTCCGCCCCCCCGTTCCCAGAACCTGCTGCGCAAGCAGTTCCAGACGCTCCACCGTGTCCCCATTGCTTCGCCAGGCATCGGTTGAAAGGCCGGCGAGGCACCGGGGTTTCTCCGAAGCCGGGGCTGACATGTCGCAGTCAAGCGGGTCAATGGACAGACCAAGATCATTGGCCATGGCGCGCAGCAGGGAAGCGTTTTTTCCCTTTCCATCTCCGCGCGGCACACGGGCCAGTGCGATCAGCAGGTCGCGGGCGCCATCGCCGGAAGGTGAGGTGCCGAAGATATGCAGGCCGTCCCGGATCTGCGCCTCCTTCAGTTCGCACAGATAGGCGTCGAGCCTGGCCAGGTCCGTTTCATCATCCTCACCCTGCAGCCCTGCATCGATATCGAGGCCGCTCGCCGCTGTCAGCGTCAGGATCTCGCGGCGGAGATAGCCAATTCGGCGCGGGTCGACGCCCGCGGCCTCGAAGTACTCGTCGACAAGGGCCTCAAGATCCCGGAGCGGTCCGTAGGTCTCCGCCCGCGTCAGCGGCGGGGTGAGGTGGTCGACGATCACCGCCTGGGCCCGGCGCTTTGCCTGGGTGCCTTCGCCGGGGTCGTTGACGATGAACGGGTAAACGTGAGGCATCGGCCCTAGGGCGGCCTCGGGGAAACAGCGGTCGGAAAGCGCCAGTGACTTGCCAGGCAGCCACTCTAGATTCCCGTGCTTGCCCATGTGTACGATCACATGGGCGCCCCAGTGCTCCCGCAACCAGAAATAGAATGCCAGATAGCTGTGCGGGGGGACCAGGTCCGGGGAGTGATAGGTTTCGGCTGGATTGATGCCGTAGCCGCGCGCAGGCTGCACACCGACGACCACGTTGCCGTACTCCAGGATCGGGAGGCGGAAGGAGCCGTTCCCGTCCGGGTTCCCCGAAGGCGGATCTCCGGCCACGAAGAACGGGTCGGCCTCAGGCGCATCCCATCGTGATTCCATCCTTTCCCGCACCTCCGGCGGAAGCCTTGAGTAGTGCTTCCGATAGACATCGACCGGAAGGTCCTGCCCTCCGTTCCGGGAGGCCCGTCCGTCGAGCGCATTCGTTGGACCGGCCTGGATGTTCCGCATCAGCGCATCGGAATCCGCCGGCGCGTCGCGGACATGGTATCCATGTTCGGCCAGCGCCTTCAGCACGCCAACCGTGGCGGCCGGGGTGTCAAGGCCGACGCCATTCGCCAGCCTGCCATCCCGATCGGGGTAGTTGGCGAGGATGAGCGCGACCCTCCGGTTCTCCGGCCGACACCGCCGCAGCCTCGTCCAGTTCTCCGCGAGCTGCGCGACGAACTCAATCCTGTCGTCGCGGGCGCGGTAGGCTGCGATCGGGCATTCGGTCGCCTCGTCAAGGAACGCCTCACCCTTGAAGCTGACCGCCCGCGATAGGACACGGCCGTCGACCTCCGGCAGCGCCACGTTCATGGCGATGTCGCGGGCGGAAGCCCCGGTCAGGCCCCGCTCCCAGACATCCTCGGAACTGGATGACAGCATCACCTGGAAGACGGGTGATCCGTCCGCCGCATCGGAGCCAAGTGGGTTTTCCCGAGGGTCGTCGCCTGCAGGCGATGCGACCGCGAAACCGGTGCAGTTGAGGATGGCCGACGGCGGAGCTTCCCGAAACAGGCCATCGAGCGTGGCGGCACTCACCGGATCCTTCAGGGACGCCACGAACACCGGCAGCGGATTCAGGCCGCGACGTAACAGGCTTCCGGTCAGGCGGTCTATCGGATCGAGCCCCGCTCCCTGCACCAGCGCTCGGTAGAAGACAATTGGAACCACCGGCGCTCCGTGGGACCAGGCAAGGCGCACCGTGTCGAGATCGGACTGACCTGCCCCCGGCCAGTAGAGACCCGCCCTAAGAATCGGCCGGCTCCAGACCGGTCTCTGCCGGGCGTCGCGCTGACCTGGTGGGGCGGACAGCATCCAGCGGGCATATCTCAGGAAATTCGCGCTGTTTTCGGGGCCACCCTCCACCAGATATGACCAGAGGGCGTCGCAGTCCCGGTCCGAAGCGGTGCAAAGGGCCCGCAGTTCAGGGTCTGGTTTATCGTCGCCCGGAAGCAGGGCAAGGGCAACGCCTGCTTCAGCAAGCCGGGCGGCATACTGCTCGGCGCCATACCGCCAGTACCCCAGGCCGCCCAAGACACGCGCGACGACCAGCCTGGCTCTGGAGGCGCAGTTCCCGACATGCAGATCCACCGACATTGGATGGCGCAGGTGGTTGAGCGAAGCCAGCCGGAGCGGGGGCGGCGCGGCCAGCCGCGTCCGGGCCTCGCTCACCGCGGCCAGTTCGGTGTCGGCCGATGAGAGAAAGACGATGTCCGCAGGGGTCTGGCCGAGGTCGACCGGCTCCGTGCCGTCGTCCAGCGCACCGGGTGTCGCTGCGAGGAGATGCATTGGCGTCCGTCCACGTTATCGGAGATCCGGTCGGGGATGCCGGTTCCGTCCGGTCACTCCACTGAAGCTCCCCGCCCCGGTATAGCACCGGTCCCACGGGGTTTCCATCCCCGGCCGTGGAAAGTCGATCCGGGCGTTACGTTCCGGGGTCCGCTGGTTCCGCCCGTTGGTCTGCCTTCCGTTTTCCCGCAGATGCGCGGCCCATGACCCTCTGACCCGCCAATGCCGGATCCCGCGCGAAGGGGCCCATCGTTCACTTCGCGCACGCGCCGCCGCCCTCCCGGACAAGGTCCCGGGACGGGGGGCGCGGGCCCCGTTTTCCGCACCGCTAACGGCGGTTATGGTCGCCGCCGCGCTGGCCGTCGCGGGCTGCGGCGGAGGCGGGGGCGCGCCGACGCCGCCCGGCGGTACGGCGGCGACGCAGGATCTGAAGGCCGCCGCGGACACGGCCCTCAAGGCGGCCGACACCGCGGTCAAGGCGGTGATGGACGACTCCGAGGACGCCAAGGTCACCGACGCCGACACGAAGGTGAAGGCCGCCGAGGCGGCGGTCATGAAGGTGCCCGCCGCGGAGCGCGGCGACCTCAGCCGGCGGCTCGGGGATATCAAGGACGCGTTTACCACTAGGCAGGCCTCCCGCACGGCCGCCATGAATGTGAAGGCCGACATGATGAAGGCGCAGGCGAAGGCGGTGTATGCCGGCATCGCCCCCTATGATGACGTTACCGACGATGTGGAACGGCGGTACGCGGTATGGAGCGACCAGGGACTTAGTGAGCTGCAGGTGGACGCCACCGTGAACGTCTCCGTCGGCGAGGCGGACGTCAAGAACCTGAAGCTTGACAAGGCCACCATGGTCCCGGCGCTCAAGGGCTGGAAGGGCGCGAGGTACACGCTGGCGGACGAGGGCACCACCTACGAGGCGGAGGTCTACGACAACCGGTACAGTAAACCGAATGACAGGTTCAGGGTCGCGTGGACCATACAGAGTGACGGCCAGCTCAATGCGGCAGACACGCAAAACGGTAATGACAAGAAGATCAACTCCGTCACCGCAGCCGGGACTACCCGGATCGGAGGGCTTGGAGAAGTGTTGGCAGGCATAAGGGGCGAACACAGCGGGGTGCCCGGCACCTACTCCTGCACGCCGGCCCAAGGTTATGCCTGCGCAGTGGAGTTTCAGGTTGACAACCACCGTCTTGGCGGAGCGACGGTGAACAACAATATACTCCAGGGGACGACCTACGCGACCTGGAGGTTCAGGCCCGACGACCCGGAGCAAAGGATAAAGCCTGATGCCGACCCCGCCTTCGTCACGTACGGCTACTGGATCCGGAAGGGGGCCGACGGGAAGTGGGACGTGAGCGCGTTCCATAACGCCAACAGAGGACCTGTCACTGCCATCTCCGGCCTCGACGGCGACACCAAGCTGGTGGGAACGGCGACGTATGGGGGCGGGGCCGCGGGCGTGTACGCCCTCAGCGACGGGGCCGGCACGTTCACCGCGGACGCCGAGCTCGTCGCCGACTTCAGCGCCAACAGCGCCAGCGTCACGGGCACCATGAGCGTCACGGGCACCATCGACGGGTTCATGACCAGGGGGTTCACGGGCGGCGACGGCATGTCGCGGGACTGGTCCGTCAAGCTGCATAAGCTGGCCATCGGCGACGGCGGGGGGATGGCACCTGACACCAGCTCGGGTTCGACCGGCCTAACGCAGTGGACCATGGACGGAACCCCCGCGCTGGCCGCCGGAAAGTGGGAGGGCGCCTTCTACGAGAGGGGCGGCAACGGCCAGAGGCCGAAGACGGCGACCGGATCGTTCTACGCCGAGCACGGCATGTCCGGCAGGATGGTCGGCGCGTTCGGCGTGACGGACCCCAAAACCGACGAGCCACTCGAGTAGCGGGGCCCGGGCGGAGCCCCCGCCCGGCCCGACCTCCCCGACCCCCGGCGGCCCCGCCGCCGGGGGTCTTTCGATTCCGGGAGGCCGGTGACCCCCATGCCTCCGTCAGGCGGATACGGGAACCTTCCATGGGCCATCGGCCACTTCCCGGCGGCCTTCTCCCGCCGGCCCCAGGATGGCGATGGCGGACGGGCATGTGCCGGAACCCGCCGGCGGCGAGGCGGCAGTGGACGCGGTCGCCAACGACCTGGTGACCGTCCTCCGGCAGCCCGCCGGTCTCGGGCGGCGTCACGGTGATGCCGGGCACCGGGGCCTTGCCGTCAGGCGCAGTCCGGCGTCTTTCAACGGGACACTGTGGACTCGATGCCTCTTTCGTGCATATCACCGGACCAATACACAGGAACCGGCCGGGCTGGGGCTGGATCCGTCCTAAATCCACCTTCAGGACCAGACGCGGCACCGGATCAATGCTGCCGGAACGTCAACCTACACTGGAATCACGGGATATCCGGGACAGTTGGCCGTTCCTTTCGCCGCCCCGGACACAATATGGCCACGAGCGGCTATGTCGGCATCGAGTCAACAGTGGTACATTGAAAGGTCCGGCGTCACCCACCGGATCGCCGCGCTCCTTCCGGCGCCCCGGCCTGCCGCCGCGGCGGCTGCCGCCGCTGTCCTGCCCGTCCGCCCGTCCGTCCCCGATCCCGCATGCGCCGCCATGGCGGCCCCCGAAGTGATCCGCCCCGATGGCCAGTCGCTGACGGGCGATGCCCTATACTGTCAAGCGGAAAAGGGACGGGTGGGACCCGACCGGACGCCGCACTTTGGCCGCTTAAGGTCACGCCGCATCCAGCGCGACCGGCCCGGAAGGAGCCACCCCCCGGCAGTCGAGGCAGCCAGGGAGCGGGTGGCAGGCCCGGCCCGCCGCATGACACAGGCCCCGACGCAGGGCCGGTCGCCGACAGCGCCCCGGCTTCCGGCAGATGCCCGAAGCGGGGGGCTTTCCTGTCCGAACGCCGGGAGAACTCATCCGAATGCCATTGGCCGCCGGGGGCGACTGTCGACGGCGGACCGGGGGGGATTCCGGCGGGCGGAGGCGCCTCGCCACGGCGCGACGGTCAGGATGGCGGCTGCGCTGGCAGCCTGGGGACGCCAGGGGCTGGCGGAGGGAGAAGGCGGCCGGGGACGTTCCCTGAGGACCCCGACGTGCCGCCGGACATGGACTCTGGCGGGAACGCGCCGCCTCCTGTGAAGCCCGGCCAGCGCAGCTGGCCCTTCGCCTGTAATGTTGGGCGAATCGGCCTCCTGCCCGTCATCACCACACCGGCCGCGTTGCAGAGGCGGGCGTTCCAGCCGAGAAACCGCTGAAAACCGACGGTCTGGACGCGAAGACCATTTGCCGAAGCCCCCGAAGTTCCGCTTAACCGCTTGCGGCTCCTCGCCAGCGCGGCCTCCCGGAATCGAAAGACCCCCGGCGGCGGGGCCGCCGGGGGTCGGGGAGGTCGGGCCGGGCGGGGGCTCCGCCCGGGCCCCGCTACTCGAGTGGCTCGTCGGTTTTGGGGTCCGTCACGCCGAACGCGCCGACCATCCTGCCGGACATGCCGTGCTCGGCGTAGAACGATCCGGTCGCCGTCTTCGGCCTCTGGCCGTTGCCGCCCCTCTCGTAGAAGGCGCCCTCCCACTTTCCGGCGGCCAGCGCGGGGGTTCCGTCCATGGTCCACTGCGTTAGGCCGGTCGAACCCGAGCTGGTGTCAGGTGCCATCCCCCCGCCGTCGCCGATGGCCAGCTTATGCAGCTTGACGGACCAGTCCCGCGACATGCCGTCGCCGCCCGTGAACCCCCTGGTCATGAACCCGTCGATGGTGCCCGTGACGCTCATGGTGCCCGTGACGCTGGCGCTGTTGGCGCTGAAGTCGGCGACGAGCTCGGCGTCCGCGGTGAACGTGCCGGCCCCGTCGCTGAGGGCGTACACGCCCGCGGCCCCGCCCCCATACGTCGCCGTTCCCACCAGCTTGGTGTCGCCGTCGAGGCCGGAGATGGCAGTGACAGGTCCTCTGTTGGCGTTATGGAACGCGCTCACGTCCCACTTCCCGTCGGCCCCCTTCCGGATCCAGTAGCCGTACGTGACGAAGGCGGGGTCGGCATCAGGCTTTATCCTTTGCTCCGGGTCGTCGGGCCTGAACCTCCAGGTCGCGTAGGTCGTCCCCTGGAGTATATTGTTGTTCACCGTCGCTCCGCCAAGACGGTGGTTGTCAACCTGAAACTCCACTGCGCAGGCATAACCTTGGGCCGGCGTGCAGGAGTAGGTGCCGGGCACCCCGCTGTGTTCGCCCCTTATGCCTGCCAACACTTCTCCAGATGCCATGAGACACGCCGCCGTTTGCCTTCGCGGGTGATTCGGTGCAAGGGAATGACGATGTTTCAACATGTTGTGGCGGGGGGCCATTTGACGGCAACCCCCGCCCTGTGAAAGGAGAATGAAATGACTGATTCGAAAACCCCCTTCGAGGGCGACGTTACCACGGTCTACGCGGCGTTGGAAGTGAGCGGCACCAGCTGGATACTGGCGGTGGGCGATCCGTCCGACACGTCGAAAGCCGGCGTGCACAGACTGGCGCCGCATGACGTTGACGGCCTGCTGGGCAGGCTCGGGCGGGCGCGGGAGCGCGCTGTCGGGGCCGCCGGCGATGTCCGGGTGAAGCTGGTGTACGAGGCTGGCTACGAGGGCTTCTGGCTGGCCCGCCGGCTGGAGGGGGAGGACCCCGGGGTTGTGGTCTGCGACCCCGCGAGCCTGGAGGTGGTGCGCAGGAAGAAAAAGGTGAAGACGGACCGGATCGACGCCCGCCGGATGGTCCGGGCGCTCAGGGCGTGGGACGGCGGCGACCGGGACGCGATGTCGCGGGTGCGGGTCCCGACGGTCGCGGAGGAGGACAGGAAGCGGCTTCTGCGCCGGCGGGAGCGTCTGGTGCAGGAGCGCCGCCGGCTCGCGAACGCGGTGGGTGGGCTTCTGAGGCTGCACGGCATATGCGGTGCGCGTCCGGAGAGGCCGGGGTTCCGGGAGCGGCTCGTCGGGATGGAGACCGGCTACGGGACGCCGCTGCCGCCGGAGCTGCTCGCGGAGATTGGGGGCATGCTGGATCGGCTGGAGCTGGTGGCCGCGGAGCTGAAGGTGGTCGAGGCGAGGAAGGCGGAGATTCTGGAGGCGTCGGGCCGGGCCCTCGACAGCCTTCACGCGGATGCCGACCGGCCTCCCGCCGCCCCGGCTCCCCGGAAGGAGGCGCCCGATCCGGAAAGAGCCGCCCGGAAGGAGGGGTCGCGCGGAGCGGATCCGGCCGGTGCGCCCGCTGGCAGGCCGCGGGCGGCCCCGGCGAACACCCACCACGCGGCGGCGCTGGTCCGGCTTCGCGGGATCGGCCCGAACGACGCGCTGATGCTGGGCGGCGAGCTCTTCTACCGGGAGTTCCGCAACCGCCGGCAGCTGGCCAGCCTCGCGGGGCTGGCGCCGGTGCCCTTCGCGAGCGGGGGCGTCGACCACGACCAGGGGATCAGCAAGTCCGGCAGCGCCATGCTGCGCAGGCACCTCGTGCAGATGGCCTGGCGCTGGCTGCAACACCAGCCGGAGAGTGCGCTGTCCGCGTGGTTCCGGAGCTACGTGAGCGCCCGCGACGGGCGGTCGCGCAGGCGGGGGATCGTGGCGCTGGCGCGTAAGCTGCTGGTCGCGCTGTGGCGGTTCGCCACCACCGGGCTGGTGCCGGAGGGCGCCGTCCTGTCCGGGGCACGGGCGTAGGAGGGCAACGGAACACCCGGGCGGCCCGACGGGGCCTCCGGGGAACCCGGGCAGGGCGTGTGACCGCAGGAGGGCCTGGTTCGCCGCAGGACGCGGCACCGTCCATTCCAGATGGGTCCCGCCCCCCGGAACGTCGCACCGGCCCGAATCGGGCATGATGGTCACGGGGCCGGCACCGGCCAACCGAACCGGATAAGAGGCTGGACGCGTCGTTGAGCGCGTCATGGAACAGCGACGTTCTGTCTGGACTTCCCCGTTGGCGCGGAAGCCGCCCCCAGACGGAGGAACCGACGATGTGAGGCCATGAAAGGGATTCATGAAAAAGGGCTTGACCTGGCGGGTCTCATAAGAAGCCCTCCGATCCGGGTAGTCCCGGCTGCGGTGACGGAGTTGATCTTCTTGTCATTACCGTTTTGCGTGTCTGCCGCATTGAGCTGGCCGTCACTCTGTATGGTCCACGCGACCCTGAACCTGTCATTCGGTTTACTGTACCGGTTGTCGTAGACCTCCGCCTCGTAGGTGGTGCCCTCGTCCGCCAGCGTGTACCTCGCGCCCTTCCAGCCCTTGAGCGCCGGGACCATGGTGGCCTTGTCAAGCTTCAGGTTCTTGACGTCCGCCTCGCCGACGGAGACGTTCACGGTGGCGTCCACCTGCAGCTCACTAAGTCCCTGGTCGCTCCATACCGCGTACCGCCGTTCCACATCGTCGGTAACGTCATCATAGGGGGCGATGCCGGCATACACCGCCTTCGCCTGCGCCTTCATCATGTCGGCCTTCTCCTTCCTCTTCCGCTCTTGGTACGCCAAGCGGGAGGCCTTCGCCCGGTCGAGCGATCCCTCGTGCACGGCAAGCGCCGTGCGGAGCATCTGCCTGCTTCCGTCTGGAATGTCCGCGCCGTCGATCCTGGCCCTGGCCGCGTCGATCGCGCCTTGGGCGGAGGTCACGTCGCCGTCACCGGACATGTCGGTGACCACGCCGACCGCCGTCATGGCCGCCGCGATCTCGGTGTCCGTGATGTCCCTGACGATGCCGGCGACGCGCTCGTCCTCCTTCCGCACATCCTCCGCATCAAGAAGGGTCTTCGCCGAAGCGATCCGCGCCGGCGCCTGGCCCGCCTCGCTGCCATACCTGGCCTTCTGCGCTTCGGTCAGGTGCCCGCCCGCCGCGATCGCCGCATTCAGGGCGGCCAGGGCCTCCCCGGCCGCGGTGACCTGTGCGGCCGTCGGGGTTGAGCCCGCATCCGACAGCGCCTTGAGGGCCGCTGCGAGCGTCATGGAGGCGCCCATGACCGCGTTCAGCTGCTCCTGCCGGTCCACGGCTGTCTGGGCGGCGGCAAGTTTCGTCCTGTACGTCGCCCTGTCGGCATCGCTCACGTCGGCCGCGCCGTCCAGCGCCGCCCTGAGGGCCGCGATGTCCGCCTTGGCGGCGGCGATCCTCTCCGCGTCCGACAGGTCGGACGTGTCGATCTCTCCGGCGTCCGCCAGCGCCTTCCTCTGGGCCGTCACGCGGGCCATCGTCGCCAGCGCCGTCCTGCGCGCGGCGGCCGCCGCCTGCAGCCTGGCAAGCTCCGCGCCGGAAACGTCAGCCACCGCATCGGCAACCGCCCTGTCGACCGCGGCGTCCGTCGTGGCCGCCGCGATGGCCGCGGCCGCCGTGTCGTAGGCCGACATCTGCGTACCACCACCATTGCCGGCCGGCGCACCGCCGCCCCCGCCGCCCCCGCAGCCCGCGAGGGCCAGCGCTCCGGCGACCATAACCGCCGTTGAAACGCCGGAACCCGGGCCCTTCCTGCGACCCGGCGGGACGCACCCGCGGGACCGGCGTGGCCCGGCGCGCACCTCCCGGGCGGCCCACGCCGGAAAGGCGTGGCGCGGGCTGCGGTTTCACGGTAAGATGGCGAGAGCCCCGCAGGGGCCTCCCGCAGGCAACGAACGGAGTGACCGATGACCCGCCGCCGCCTTCCGATCGGCATCCAGGACTTCCGGAGAATCCGGGAGACCGACAGCTACTACGTCGACAAGACCCCGCTCATCAGGGACCTGGTCGAACGGAGCGACCACTGCTTCCTCTCCCGCCCCCGCCGGTTCGGCAAGAGCCTGCTGCTGGACACGCTGAGGTCGCTGTTCGAGTGCCGCGAGGGGCTGTTCCGGGGCCTGGACATCCACGGCCACTGGGACTGGTCCGCCCCCCGTCCGGTGGTACGGCTGAGCTTTGACGGAAAGTACAATGAGCCGGGTGAGATCGAGGGGGACGTCATCGAACAGCTGGAGGCGACCGAGCGGCGGCACGGCCTCCCTCCCGCCCCGGCGTCCGACACCGGTCCCAGGCGGCTCCGGAGCGTTCTGGACCGCCTTCATCACGCCTCGGGACGTCAGGCGGCGGTCCTCGTGGACGAGTACGACAAGCCGATCCTCGACGCGCTGCACGACCCGGAGCTGGCGACGGCCAACCGCGACTACCTGCGCGGGCTCTACGGCATCGTCAAGGGCAGCGCCGAGCACGTCCGCTTCACCTTCGTCACCGGCGTCAGCATGTTCTCGAAGGTCAGCCTGTTCTCGGGCCTCAACAACCTCGAGGACATCAGCCTCGACCCGCGCTACGCCACCATCTGCGGCTACACGGAGGGCGACCTCGACCGGGTGTTCGGGCCGGAGCTCGGCGGGCTGGACCGGGACAGGATCCGGGCCTGGTACAACGGCTACCACTGGCGGGGCGAGGTGCGGGTCTACAACCCCTACGACGTGCTGCTGCTGCTGCGGAACCGCGAGTTCCGTCCCTGGTGGTTCGAGACCGGGTCGCCGGCGTTCCTGTTCCGGACGCTTGTGGAGCGGTCCGTCGGCCCGATGGAGCTGGAGAACCGGATGGCCGACAGGTCGCTCGTCTCGAAATTCGACGTGGACGACATCGGCGTCGAGGCGCTGCTGTTCCAGACCGGCTACCTGACCATCGCGGAGGAGCGGAAGGAAGGGTTCGACACGCTCTACCGGCTGGACTACCCGAACCTGGAGGTGCGGACCAGCCTGAACCGGGGCCTGCTGCGGCACCTGGGCAGGGCGGCGGTGGAGGCGGCCGGGCAGGGGCGGGAGCTCTGCGCGCTCCTCGGGGCGAACGACTTCGCGGGGTTCGCCGACCTGCTCCGGTCGTTCCTGTCGGGGATCCCCTACCAATGGCACGCGACCGGCGATCTCGCGCGCTACGAGGCGTGGTACGCGAGCCTGCTGCACATGTGCCTCAGCGCCGTCGGCCTGGACGTCCGGGCGGAGGAGGCGTCCAGCCATGGCCGCGCGGACATGGTCGTGCTGACGGGCGGGCAGGTGTTCGTCATCGAGTTCAAGATGGCGGAGGGGGACGCCGGCACCGCGCTGGACGCGGCGCTCGCCCAGATGCGGGAACGGGGCTACGCGGACAGGTGGCGCAACCACGGGGCGCCGGTCCACCTGCTCGGCGTGGCCTGCGGTCGCGAGGCAAGAAACCTCCTGGAGGTCAGGGCCGAGCTGGCCTGACCGGACGGTGGCACCTTGACCGCGGGCCGCCCGGGGAGCCCGGGTTCCGGCGTTTCAACGGCGGTTATGGTCGCCGCCGCGCTGGCCCTCGCGGGCTGCGGCGGGGGCGGGGGCGGGGGCGCTCCGGCCGGCAATGGCGGTGGTACGCAGATGTCGGCCTACGCCACGGCGGTCGCTGCCATCGCGGCGGCCACGACGGACGCCGCGGTCGACAAAGCGGTTGCCGATGCAACAGCCAGCGTTTCCGGCGCGGAGCTCGCCAGGCTGCAGACGGAGGCGGCCAAGCGCAAGACGGCGCTGGCGACGGCGGCCAGGAAGAAGGTGCAGACTGACGCGCTGATGGCTGCGTCCACGAGGCTCGACGCGGCCATCAAGGCCCTTCAGCCGAAGGGCGACGGTTCCACGGTCGAGCAGTTCACCGCCGCCACCGAGGCCCTCGCGGAACTGGAGAAGGCGATCGCCGACGCCGCGGACCTGACCGCCGCGCAGAAGAAGGTCTATATGGATGCGGTGGCCTCCGCGAAGGGTCGGGACCTGGAGAAAAGACGCGTCGCCCGCATCGTCAGGGCGATCACGGACACCGAGATCAAGGCGGTCAGGGACGTGGTCGCCAACAACGCGGACGACGCCACAGATACGATCGCGAAGGCCAAGGAGAGGATCAATGCGGAGGACATCCCCGACGCCGAGAAGGGCAAGCTCCTCGCGAAGGTTGGGGAGCAGGAGGACATGCTGGATAACCAGACTCGCATCGCCGGCATCGTCGAGGCGATCACGGACGGCGAGATCGCGGCGGTCGGGACAGCGATCGAGTTGATCGACGGCCTTTCCGAGGAAAGCACCGTGACCGACGCCGAGGCCGCGGTCGACGCGGCCAAGGCGGCGATCGAGGCAGCGGACATCCCCGACCTCAACAAGGAGGTGCTCCGCGCGAGGCTCACCGTGCGGGAGGATGCCCTGGCCGCCGCCAGGACGGCGCGCATGGATGCGCACAAGATGGGCAGGGCGCTGTACGCGGCGATGGGTCCGTCCGACGACACCACGGCCCCGGTGAACGCGCTGAACAACCTCGCGACCGTCCCGTACTACATCACCAGCATCACCGACAGCCAGCACGACGCCCCGGCGGAGGCGACCGGCCAGAGGGGCGAGCGGGGGGACTTCCGCATCGACCCGGCGGCGGGCGCGGGGAGCATCGCGACCGCGAACACCCACACCGCCGTGTACTTCAGGCACGGCATGCCGGGCAGGCCCGGGCACGACACGGCCATGGACAAGGTCGGCCGGTGGGGCGTCACGCACTACGAGAGGACCACCGGCTCCGGCAGCATGAAGGTCACCGACAGGGTCAGGGTGTACAACGACCGGCAGGGCGGCCCGCTGGAGCGCTGGGGTGTCGTCCCGATGGATGCCGCGAAGTTCTTCAAGGACGACACCGACTGGATCAACAAGGGGACCTACACCCCGGCGGACCGCAAGCTGTCCCTGGGCACCGGGGTCGACCGGGCGATCGCATCCCCCAAGTTCGACACGTGGACCGTCGGGATAGGGTCCGTGACCGCCCCGAAGCCGGCCGACGGGGGCGCGGAGATCAAGGTCTCCGGCACCTACTACGGCGCGAAGGGCACCTACTTCTGCCCCGTCTCCGGCACCTGCACGGTCGGGACCGGGGTCGGAGGCGGCGGGTTCGGCGGCTACTTCCTGAGCGCCGACTGGTACTTCGTCCACGAAACGGGCGCGAAGGTGCTGGAAAGGGACCTCTCCTACATGTACTTCGGCTGGTGGGTGCGGAACGACGCCGACGGCATGCCGGCGGCGGTCAGCGCCTTCTACCAGGCCGTCGGCGGGGGCGTCGAGCTGGCCACGGACGGCAAGAGCCTGAACGTCAACCGGGGCAGGGCGGCGACCTACGAGGGCCCCGCGATCGGCTGGTACGCCATCAACGACCCGCTCAACGAAAAGGGCGACGGCGGCGAGTTCACGGCGACGGCCAAGCTGAAGGCCCAGTTCGGGACCGCCAACCTGAACGCCGACACGGGCCTGACCGGCACGATCGACCGGTTCAGGCTGAAGGGCGGGTCCGGGGATCCGGGCTGGTCCGTGACGCTGAACAAGGCGGCCTGGACCACCGACCCCAGCTTGGCCACCGATGCGCAGAAGGGCCACATCGTCAACACGGAAAAGACGGTCTGGTCGATCAACGGCGTCAAGGCGGCGCCGGCCGGGAGCTGGGTGGCCAACCTGTATGACGACAAGCCCGGCACCGTCGAGAATGGCGGCGACGGCAGCAACCACCCGACCGCGATCATGGGCAAGTGGCAGGCCGGGCACGGCGGCACCCACCGGATGGTGGGCGCCTTCGGCACGGAGCTCCAGGCGCCGTAGCGGCGGACGTGACCGGCCGTCCCCGGACGGCCGGACGCGGGTGACGCAAGGCCCCCGGCGGCCCCGCCGCCGGGGGCTTCCCCGTGCCGGGACGGCGGCGGGCAGGGCCCACCGGTCCACCACGGCGGACATCCCCGAGGCCGGCAGGGTCCCGCCCCCTGCACCAGCGCTCGGTGGAAGACAACGGGCACCACCGGCGCCCCGCGGGAGGACGCCTTCGGCGACGCCGGGACGGCGCGCGGACGGACGGCGCGCGGACGGGGCCGGGCGCCGCGTGGCTGCGCGGGCGGACCGGCGGCTCCGTGATCCCGTTCCGCCACATATGGCTGCAGAGCGGATTCCCCGGGCGGCGCCCGTCCGTGGACAGCCGGGCCGGGAACCGAGAAAGTCCGCGGGAAACGCGGATATGGGCCTGGTTTCCGGCATGGATGCCATGTTGCCGCCATTGGGGGTGGACCGGGGGAGGAACCGGACCGAACCGGCATCCCGGACGGAACCCTGGCTGACGTGGACGGACGCCGATGCATCCCCCCGCGGAGACACCCGGCGCGTCCGACGGCGGAACGGAGCCGGCCGGCCTCGGCCAGGCCCCGGCGGAGGTCGTCCTCCTCCCGTCGGCCGACACCGGACTGGCCGCGGTGAGCGAGGCCCGGACGCGGCTGGCCGCGCCGCCCCCATTCCGCCACACTCCGGCCTATGGGAACGCCCCGGGCACCCGCCGGAACCGGTGACGGGACCCTGGCGGAACCGAAAGGCTTGCCGCGGCCGCCCGAACCGCAATAATTGTGCAGGAGGCTCAGGTATGAAATGTCGTAAGGGTCCGCTCTCCCCGGCGTCCAGGCAGGGGGAAGCCCCCGGCGGCGGGGCCGCCGGGGGCTTTCGCGTCCCGCGCGTCCGGCCGTCCGGGGACGGCCGGACACGTCCGCCCCTACTCCGCCGCCGGAGCCTGGAGCCTCGCGCCGAAGGCGCCGACCATCCGGTGGGTGCCGCCGCGCTCGGCCTGCCACTTGCCCATGACCGAGGTCGGGTGGTTGCTTCCGTCGCCGCCATCCGCGACGGTCCCGGTCGCCTCGTCGTACATCGTGGCCACCCAGCTGCCGGCCGGGGCCGCCTTGACGCCGCCGACCGTCCAGACCGTCCTGGCCCTGTTGTCGGTGTGGCCCTTCGGCGAACCAGATGTGTAGCCGGGGCTTCCGCCTCCGGTGCCGGTGACCCAGTCCGACCTGTCCAGCGACACGCTCCAGTCGCCCGCCGGATCCCGCCAGTCGCCCGCCCCAATGCCGGACCGGCTCCTCAGCCGGAACCCGTCGATCATGCCGGACATGCCCGACTGGGGGTTCAGGGCTTTGGTGTTGAACTCGGCCCTGAGCGTGGCCGTCGCCGTGAACTCGCCGCCGTCGCCCCTGCCGTTGTCCGGGTCGTGGATGGCGTACTGGCCGACCGCGGGACCCTTGTAGGTCGCCGAGCCGGCAAGGCTGGGGCCGTCCGTGGCGACCTCGATGCCGCCGCCCCTGACATCGTAGAAGGCGCTGGCCGCCGCGGGCATGCCGTCGTCGTCGTCCCGCGCCCACCAGCCGAAGTACATGTAGTCCGGGTCCCACAGCAGCGCCTTCGTGCCCTCGTCGTGGACGAACTTCCAGTTGGCGCCCAGGCTGTAGCCGCCGTACGGGCCGCCGCCCACCGCCCTCCCGACGGTGCAGGCGCTTGCGCAGACGTAGTGGCCCTTCGCGCCCATGTAGGTGCCCGGGACCATGGTCACTGACGGATCACTGGGCGAGGCCCCGTCCGCCGGCGTGAGGGTGAAGCTTCCGACCGCTCCCCCCGACCTTCTGTCGAACACGGGGGAGACGATCATGATGTCGATTATGTTGGTGCCCAGGGACACCTCGCGCTTCGCCTTGTCGTAGGTCCCGAGGCCGCGCCAACCCTTGGGGTTTGCCGCAAAGTACGCCGCGGCATCCCACTCGAGAGCGTGGCCCCTGAATGCATCCGGGCCTCCCACCCGGTCGTTGTACACCCTGACCCGGTCGGTGACCCTCGCCTCGCCGGAGCCGGTGGCCCTCTCGTAGTGCGTGACGTACCACTCGTTCCCCACATCCATCGCGTGCCTGTCCTTCGCCGCCACCGTCGACACCGCGGGCTTCACGCCTGTCTTGGGCACCCTCGGCATGGCCGTGCTGCGCGCGCCGTGCCTGAAGAACACGGCGGTGTGGGGGTCCGCGTCCGCGAAGCTCCCCGCGCCCTCCGCCGGGTCGATGCGGAAGTCCGTCCGCGTGCCCACCTCGGCCTTTACCGTGGAGGTGTCGTTGCCGGAATCGGCGATGCTGGTGATGTAGTAGGGGACGGTCGCGAGGTTGTACAGCGCGTTCAAGGGGGTGCCGGTGGGAGCGTTGGCCGGGACGGCTTTGGGCGGACCCATCGCCGCGTGCAGCGCCGCGCCCATCCTGGCCCCCTCCGCGCGCTTCGTCTTGGCGGCGGCGAAGGCGGTCTCCTGCTGGGTGAGGCTCGCGCGGAGCACCGCCTTGTTCGCGTCGGGGATGTCCGCGGCCGTGATCGCCTTCCTCGCCGCAGCGATGGCGTCGTCGACGTCGGTCACGGTGCGTCCCTCGGAAAGGTTGGTGATCTTCCCGACCGCCGTCCCGACCGCCGCGATCTCGCCGTCCGTGATCGCCTTGACCACCCCGGCGATGCGTTCCCGCTCCTTCACGTCGTTCAGGCGGGCGAGCTTCAGCCCGTCGAGCGTACCCTGATGCCCGGCGACCAGGAACCTGAGCCTAGACTTTTCGTCCGCGGGGATGTTCGCGCCGTCGATCTCCGCCGTCGCCTCGTCGATCGCGGCCTGGGCGGCGGTCACGGTGCCCGCGTCGGACGTGAGGGTGACCTTGCCGACCGCGGTCCCGGCGTCCGCGATCACGGTGTCCT
This sequence comes from Paracoccaceae bacterium, assembly GCA_965203605.1. GTDB lineage: Bacteria > Pseudomonadota > Alphaproteobacteria > Rhodobacterales > Rhodobacteraceae > JAPOUP01. The sequence goes on from OZ241902.1 coordinate 4,397,094, forward strand.
CGATGTTCTTGACAACATGGTCATGGTAATGGCCCTGCGCCGTCTTGATCGGCCCGCCCTCGGCGTCCGCGCGGTCCGCCTGGGCCTGGTACCGGTCCTTGTCCGTGTCGGACAGATCCCCGGCGCCCGTGAGCGCGGCCTTCAGTTCCCTGAGGGCGGCCATGGCGGCGTCGAGCTGCGCCTTCGTGGGCGTCGCGCCCGAAAACGCCGCGAGGGCCATGTCGAGGTCTCCGGAAGCGTCCGAAAGCGCGTTCCTCTGCTCCTGCACGCGCACGGCCTTCTCGGCGGCGGCAAGTTTCGTCCTGTACGTCTCCCTGTCGGCGTCGCTCACGTCGGCCGCGGCGTCCAGCGCCGCCTTGAGCCTCGAGTTGGCCGCCTTGGCCGCGGCGATCCTCTCCGCGTCCGACAGGTCGGACGTGTCGATCCCTCCGGCGGCTTCCATCAGCGCCTTCCTCTGGGCCGTCACGCGGGCCATCGTCGCCAGCGCCGTCTTGCGCGCGGCGGCGGCCGTCTCCAGCTTCCTGAGATCCGCGCCGGAAACCCTGGCCACCGCAGCGGCGACGGCACTGTCGACAGCGGCGTCCGTCGTGGCCGCCGCGATGGCCGCGGCCGCCGTGTCGTAGGCCGACATCTGCGTACCACCACCATTGCCGGCCGGCGCACCGCCGCCCCCGCCTCCGCCGCAGCCCGCGAGGGCCAGCGCTCCGGCGACCATAACCGCCGTTGAAACGCCGGAATCCAGGCATTCCCGCCGTCAGGAGAACGGAGCGGTCCGCGCCGGAAAGGCGTGGCGCGGGCCACTGTTCCCTGCTAAGGATGTGCTGACCCCGCAGAGGGGTCGGCAGACCGCGAACGGAGAGACCGATGACCCGCCGCCGCCTTCCGATCGGCATCCAGGACTTCCGGAGAATCCGGGAAACGGACAGCTACTACGTCGACAAGACCCCGCTCATCAGGGATCTGGTCGAACGGAGCGACCACTGCTTCCTCTCCCGTCCCCGCCGGTTCGGCAAGAGCCTGCTGCTGGACACGCTGGGGTCGCTGTTCGAGTGCCGCGAGGAGCTGTTCCGGGGCCTAGGCATCCACGGCCACTGGGACTGGTCCGCCCCCCATCCGGTCGTGCGGCTCAGCTTCGACGGGAAGTACGACGATCCGCAGGATCTTGAACGCAGCATCCTCACGCAGATCGACGTGATCGAGCGCAACGCGGGCCTCCCCGGCGCTTCCTGCCGCGCCGGGCCCGAACGGCTGTGGGATCTCCTGGATCGTCTCCACCGCGAAACCGGGCGGCGGGTGGCGGTCCTGGTGGACGAGTACGACAGGCCGATCCTCGACACGCTGCACGACCCGGCGCTGGCGACGGCCAACCGCGACTACCTGCGCGGGTTCTACGGCATCATCAAGGGCAGCGCCAGGCATGTCCGCTTCACCTTCGTCACCGGCGTGAGCATGTTCTCGAAGGTCAGCCTGTTCTCGGGCCTGAACAACCTCGAGGACATCAGCCTCGACCCGCACTACGCCACGATCTGCGGTTACACGGAGGGCGACCTCGACCGGGTCTTCGGGCCGGAGCTCGGCGGGCTGGACCGGGACGAGATCCGGATGTGGTACAACGGCTACAGCTGGCTCGGCGGGGAGAGGGTCTACAACCCCTACGACGTGCTGCTGCTTCTGCGGAACCGCAGGTTCCGTCCCTGGTGGTTCGAGACCAGCTCCCCGACGTTCCTGTTCCGGACGCTTGTGGAGCGGTCGGTCGGCCCGATGGAGCTGGAGAACCGGATGGCCGACATGTCGCTCGTCTCGAAATTCGACGTGGACGACATCGGCATTGAGGCGCTGCTGTTCCAGACCGGCTACCTGACCATCGCGGAGGAGCGGAGGGAGGGGTTCAGGACCTACTACCGGCTGGACTATCCGAACCTCGAGGTGAAGCTCAGCCTGAACGACGGGCTGCTCGCGCATCTGGGCAGGGGAAGGCTGCCCCTGGACGACGGCCGGGACCTCCGCGCGCTTCTGGAGGCGAACGACTTCGCGGGGTTCGGCGACCGGCTCCGGTCGTACCTTTCGGCGATCCCCTACCAGTGGCACGCCACCGGCGATCTCGCGCGCTACGAGGCGTGGTACGCCAGCCTGCTGCACATGTGCCTCCGGGCTGTCGGCGTGGACGTCCGGGCGGAGGACGCGTCCAGCCACGGCCGCGCGGACATGGCGGTGCTGACGGGCGGGCAGGTGTTCGTGCTGGAGTTCAAGATGGCGGAGGGTGACGGGGACGCGGCCGCGGACGCCGCGCTCGACGAGGCGATCGCCCAGATGCGGGAACGCGGCTACGCGGACAAGTACCGTAACCGCGGGGAGCCGGTCCACCTGCTCGGCGTGGCCTGCGGACGCGGGGCGCGGAACCTCCTGGCGGTCAGGGCCGAGCCGGCCTGACCGGACGGCGGCCCCTGGACCGCGGGCCGGACCGGTGGGTGCCGCTTCCGACAGGTCCCGGCCTCCCGTGCCCGCCTGGCCCAATGGCGTTCGGATAAGTTTTCCCGGCGTTCGGACAGGAAAGCCCCCGCGCTTCGGGCGTCCGCCGGAAGCCGGGGGCGCTGTTCGGTGGCCGGGCCGGACGTCAGGCGGCGGGTCGGGCCTGCCCCCTGCTCCCTGGCCGCTTCGACTGCCGGGGGTGGCTCCTTCCGGGCCGCTCGCGCTGGATGCAGCGTGACAGCCCGGCCATGGTCCGGGCGACGGATTCCCTGACCGCGCCCGCCGCAGGAAGAGGGCCCCGGTCTCCCTGCCGACGAGGCGCAGCCCGTTGCGCAGGTTGGTCCGCATGGCGGGCAGGCCGTCCTCCCCGCCACCGCCGGTGGGTCTCTGTCGCAGCGGTCGGGGAACCGGCGTGTCAGGGTGAGCGGGGTGAAGGTCGGGTGGATCCCCTGACGGACGCCGCGCTCCGATCTGGCGCGCAGGTCCCCGATCACCCGTTTTCCGCTTCTGTACATCTCCCCGGTGCCCCATCGTCCGTGATGGAGGTCGACGGGGGCTGGATTCCGTGGCCGTCGCTGTCCGGAAGCGAGGTGGCGAGGCGGTATCCGGTGTCCCCGGCGGTGTACCTGACAGGGCGGACGCGGAGTGTCCGGCCGCGCAGCGCGGTCTCGTCCCTGGGTGCGTCGAGGGTCATGGTCCGGTCGGTCCGGTCCGAGGCGATGAAGCCGTCGAAGGTCGGGTTGGCCCTCCGCTTGATGCGGAACAGGAGGTGCGGCCCGCGCTCCGGATGGGCCAGCGCCATGGCGAACGGGTGATATCCGCTGTCGTGGACGATGACATCGCCCTCGGCGGCGTGGTCAAGGTGCGTGAGGGCGGCCTGCCGTCCGTTCCCGTGGTCGAACAGGTGGAGGTCGACAGGTGTCCTGTCGCGGAGCCGGTGGAGGACGCTCACCATGTCCTGGGGATGGTGGGCGCCGTCCGCGACGCGGAAGCCGCGGTCCGCGGGCTCCCGCGGCAGGGTGAGCTCCGGGCCGTCGGTGGCCAGGACCCTGTGGCCCTTCCAGGCCGTGGACGCCGCCGGGGGCTCCTCCTGCGGCAGGTCGACGCCCGCCGCCGCGCACTCCTCCCGGAGCACGCACAGGGTGGTGCGGTAGCCCTGGCTGCCCGGCGTGACGGTGAGGCGGAGCACGAACAGCATGATCAGGAGGCTGCCGACACCCGCCGCCGCTTCCGCCAGCGCGCGTCCCCGCGCTCCGCGACGGCCGTGGCGGCCGCGACGATATCCTCCCAGTGGCGGCCGAACCGGCGGTCCGAGGCCGCCGAGCGCCCCCTCTCCGCCCGCGTCGGCGGCTTCGCGGGCGATCCGTCTTCCTCCCCGCGCAGGATCCCGCTGGCATTCCCGCGCAGCGGCGTCAGGTGGACGCCCTTCACGGTCTTTCCGCCGGTCCCGCCGGTCTGGCCGATGCGCCTGCAGCCCGCGCCCCGGTGGCAGGAGGCCCTGAACCGCGTCCCGTCAACGAAGGTCCCGCACATCACCGGACGCCAGCCGTGGAGGCGCTCCCAACCGTCCGCCAGCCGCCGCGCCGCCAGGGCAAGGGCCGGGGACGCCAGGAATTCCGGGCGCACCCAGGCAGACACCAGATAGCGCGGGTTCACCACCATCAGGTGGCGGTGGCCCTCACGTTGCGGACGCTCCCCTCCCGCCTCGCCGGCAGCGTCAGGATGCCGTGGCTCCCGGGCGTCTCCAGCATGCCGAGGCAGGCCCCGACCCTGCAGGCGCCCCTCGCCATTGTCCAGCCGAGGTGCCCGAGGATGGTCCTCCCCAGCCCGTTGCGGCTGTCGTTGGGCGGCAGCGCCACGGTCTCCTGGATGTCGGCGGTCCGCCGCCGGGTCAGGCGGCGCCCCGGGAAGGTGGTCGACCTGAGGTCGGTGGTCCGCTGGTCCATGGCCGGTTCCCGTATCCGCCTGACAGCAGCATACGAATCACCGCCCGCCTGTCAATGGGTCCGGCGAAAAAAATTCTGGAGCACCGAAAACCACACCATGTCAACGGCTTGCGACCGGCACGGACAGCCGCTCCGGAACGTTGGGGCTATCCGAATGCCATTGCCGAGCGGGGCCGGACCGCTCCGTTCTCCTGACGGCGGGAATGCCTGGATTCCGGCGTTTCAACGGCGGTTATGGTCGCCGGAGCCCTGGCCCTCGCGGGCTGCGGAGGCGGGGGCGGCGGTGCGCCGGCCGGCAATGGTGGTGGTACGCAGATGTCGGCCTACGACACGGCGGCCGCGGCCATCGCGGCGGCCACGACGGACGCCGCTGTCGACAGTGCCGTCGCCGCTGCGGTGGCCAGGGTTTCCGGCGCGGATCTCAGGAAGCTGGAGACGGCCGCCGCCGCGCGCAAGGCGGCGCTGGCGACGATGGCCCGCGCGACGGCCCAGAGGAAGGCGCTGGCGGACGCCGCCGGAGGGATCGACACGTCCGACCTGTCGGACGCGGAGAGGATCGCCGCGGCCAAGGCGGCCATCGCGACCCTCAAGGCGGCGCTGGACGCCGCGGCCGATGTGGGCGATGCCGACAGGGCGACGTACCGGACGCAGCTGGCCGCCGCCGAGAAGGCCGTGCGCGCGCAGGAGCAGAGGAACGCGCTTTCGGACGCTTCCGGAAAGCTCGACACGGCCCTCGCGGCGTTTTCGGGCGCGACGCCCACGAAGGCGCAGCTCGACGCCGCCATGGCCGCCCTCAGGGAACTGAAGGCCGCGATCACGGGCGCCGGGGACCTGGACGGCACGGACACGGACCGGTACCAGGCCCAGGCGGACCGCGCGGACGCCGAGGGCGGGCCGATCAAGACGGCGCAGGGCCATTACCATGACCATGTTGTCATGAACCTCAAGGAGACCGTGATCGCGGCCGCCGGGGAAGCGGTCGGCATGGTCACTCTCACGTCCGAAGAGAGCACCGTGACCTCCGCCCAGGCCTTGATCGACGATGCGACGGCGGAGATCGACGGCGCGAACATCCCCGCGGACGAAAAGTCTAGGCTCAGGTTCCTGGTCGCCGGGCATCAGGGTACGCTCGACGGGCTGAAGCTCGCCCGCCTGAACGACGTGAAGGAGCGGGAACGCATCGCCGGGGTGGTCAAGGCGATCACGGACGGCGAGATCATGGCGGTCGGGACGGCGGTCGGGATGATCACCAACCTTTCCGAGGGACGCACCGTGACCGACGTCGACGCCGCCATCGCGAAGGCGAACAAGGCGATCATGGATGCGAAGATCCCCGACGCGAACAAGGCGGTGCTCCGCGCGAGCCTCACCCAGCAGGAGACCGCCTTCGCCGCCGCCAAGACGAAGCGCGCGGAGGGGGCCAGGATGGGCGCGGCGCTGCACGCGGCGATGGGTCCGCCCAAAGCCGTCCCGGCCAACGCTCCCACCGGCACCCCCTTGAACGCGCTGTACAACCTCGCGACCGTCCCCTACTACATCACCAGCATCGCCGATTCCGGCAACGACACCTCCACGGTAAAGGCCGAGGTGGGCACGCGGACGGACTTCCGCATCGACCCGGCGGAGGGCGCGGGGAGCTTCGCGGACGCGGACCCCCACACCGCCGTGTTCTTCAGGCACGGCGCGCGCAGCACGGCCATGCCGAGGGTGGCCAAGACAGGCGTGAAGCCCGCGGTGTCGACGGTGGCGGCGAAGGACAGACACGAGATGGGTGTGGGGAACGAGTGGTACGTCACGCACTACGAGAGGGCCACCGGCTCCGGCGAGGCGAGGGTCACCGACCGGGTCAGGGTGTACAACGACCGGGTGGGAGGCCCGGATGCATTCAGGGGCCACGCTCTCGAGTGGGATGCCGCGGCGTACTTTGCGGCAAACCCCAAGGGTTGGCGCGGCCTCGGGACCTACGACAAGGCGAAGCGCGAGGTGTCCCTGGGCACCAACATAATCGACATCATGATCGTCTCCCCCGTGTTCGACAGAAGGTCGGGGGGAGCGGTCGGAAGCTTCACCCTCACGCCGGCGGACGGGGCCTCGCCCAGTGATCCGTCAGTGACCATGGTCCCGGGCACCTACATGGGCGCGAAGGGCCACTACGTCTGCGCAAGCGCCTGCACCGTCGGGAGGCACGTGGGCGGCGGCCCGTACGGCGGCTACAGCCTCGGCGCCAACTGGAAGTTCGTCCACGACAAGGGCGCGAAGGCGCTGCTGTGGGACCCGGACTACATGTACTTCGGCTGGTGGGCGCGGGACGACGACGACGGCATGCCCGCGGCGGCCAGCGCCTTCTACGATGTCAGGGGCGGCGGCATCGAGGTCGCCACGGACGGCCCCAGCCTTGCCGGCTCGGCGACCTACAAGGGTCCCGCGGTCGGCCAGTACGCCATCCACGACCCGGACAACGGCAGGGGCGACGGCGGCGAGTTCACGGCGACGGCCACGCTCAGGGCCGAGTTCAACACCAAAGCCCTGAACCCCCAGTCGGGCATGTCCGGCATGATCGACGGGTTCCGGCTGAGGAGCCGGTCCGGCATTGGGGCGGGCGACTGGCGGGATCCGGCGGGCGACTGGAGCGTGTCGCTGGACAGGTCGGACTGGGTCACCGGCACCGGAGGCGGAAGCCCCGGCTACACATCTGGTTCGCCGAAGGGCCACACCGACAACAAGGCCAGGACGACCTGGACGGTCGGCGGCGTCAAGGGGGCCCCGGCCGGCAGCTGGGTGGCCACGATGTACGACGAGGCGACCGGGACCGTCGCGGATGGCGGCGACGGAAGCAACCACCCGACCTCGGTCATGGGCAAGTGGCAGGCCGAGCGCGGCGGCACCCACCGGATGGTCGGCGCCTTCGGCGCGAGGCTCCAGGCTCCGGCGGCGGAGTAGGGGCGGACGTGTCCGGCCGTCCCCGGACGGCCGGACGCGCGGGACGCGAAAGCCCCCGGCGGCCCCGCCGCCGGGGGCTTCCCCCTGCCTGGACGCCGGGGAGAGCGGACCCTTACGACATTTCATACCTGAGCCTCCTGCACAATTATTGCGGTTCGGGCGGCCGCGGCAAGCCTTTCGGTTCCGCCAGGGTCCCGTCACCGGTTCCGGCGGGTGCCCGGGGCGTTCCCATAGGCCGGAGTGTGGCGGAATGGGGGCGGCGCGGCCAGCCGCGTCCGGGCCTCGCTCACCGCGGCCAGTCCGGTGTCGGCCGACGGGAGGAGGACGACCTCCGCCGGGGCCTGGCCGAGGCCGGCCGGCTCCGTTCCGCCGTCGGACGCGCCGGGTGTCTCCGCGGGGGGATGCATCGGCGTCCGTCCACGTCAGCCAGGGTTCCGTCCGGGATGCCGGTTCGGTCCGGTTCCTCCCCCGGTCCACCCCCAATGGCGGCAACATGGCATCCATGCCGGAAACCAGGCCCATATCCGCGTTTCCCGCGGACTTTTTCGGTTCCCGATCCGGCTGTCCACCGACGGGCGCCGCCCGGGGATTCCGCTCTGCAGCCATATGTGGCGGAACGGGATCACGGAGCCGCCGGTCCGTCCGCCCGCGCAGCCACGCGGCGCCCCGCCCATCCCGGCCCCGTCCGCGCGCCGTCCCGGCGTCGCCGAAGGCGTCCTCCCGCCCTCGGGGATGTCCGCCGTGACGGACCGGTGGGCCCTGCCCGCCGCCGTCCCGGCACGGGGAAGCCCCCGGCGGAGCGGGTCCGCCGGGGGCCTTGCGTCACCCGCGTCCGGCCGTCCGGGGACGGCCGGTCACGTCCGCCGCTACGGCGCCTGGAGCTCCGTGCCGAAGGCGCCCACCATCCGGTGGGTGCCGCCGTGCCCGGCCTGCCACTTGCCCATGATCGCGGTCGGGTGGTTGCTGCCGTCGCCGCCATTCTCGACGGTGCCGGGCTTGTCGTCATACAGGTTGGCCACCCAGCTCCCGGCCGGCGCCGCCTTGACGCCGTTGATCGACCAGACCGTCTTTTCCGTGTTGACGATGTGGCCCTTCTGCGCATCGGTGGCCAAGCTGGGGTCGGTGGTCCAGGCCGCCTTGTTCAGCGTCACGGACCAGCCCGGATCCCCGGACCCGCCCTTCAGCCTGAACCGGTCGATCGTGCCGGTCAGGCCCGTGTCGGCGTTCAGGTTGGCGGTCCCGAACTGGGCCTTCAGCTTGGCCGTCGCCGTGAACTCGCCGCCGTCGCCCTTTTCGTTGAGCGGGTCGTTGATGGCGTACCAGCCGATCGCGGGGCCCTCGTAGGTCGCCGCCCTGCCCCGGTTGACGTTCAGGCTCTTGCCGTCCGTGGCCAGCTCGACGCCCCCGCCGACGGCCTGGTAGAAGGCGCTGACCGCCGCCGGCATGCCGTCGGCGTCGTTCCGCACCCACCAGCCGAAGTACATGTAGGAGAGGTCCCTTTCCAGCACCTTCGCGCCCGTTTCGTGGACGAAGTACCAGTCGGCGCTCAGGAAGTAGCCGCCGAACCCGCCGCCTCCGACCCCGGTCCCGACCGTGCAGGTGCCGGAGACGGGGCAGAAGTAGGTGCCCTTCGCGCCGTAGTAGGTGCCGGAGACCTTGATCTCCGCGCCCCCGTCGGCCGGCTTCGGGGCGGTCACGGACCCTATCCCGACGGTCCACGTGTCGAACTTGGGGGATGCGATCGCCCGGTCGACCCCGGTGCCCAGGGACAGCTTGCGGTCCGCCGGGGTGTAGGTCCCCTTGTTGATCCAGTCGGTGTCGTCCTTGAAGAACTTCGCGGCATCCATCGGGACGACACCCCAGCGCTCCAGCGGGCCGCCCTGCCGGTCGTTGTACACCCTGACCCTGTCGGTGACCTTCATGCTGCCGGAGCCGGTGGTCCTCTCGTAGTGCGTGACGCCCCACCGGCCGACCTTGTCCATGGCCGTGTCGTGCCCGGGCCTGCCCGGCATGCCGTGCCTGAAGTACACGGCGGTGTGGGTGTTCGCGGTCGCGATGCTCCCCGCGCCCGCCGCCGGGTCGATGCGGAAGTCCCCCCGCTCGCCCCTCTGGCCGGTCGCCTCCGCCGGGGCGTCGTGCTGGCTGTCGGTGATGCTGGTGATGTAGTACGGGACGGTCGCGAGGTTGTTCAGCGCGTTCACCGGGGCCGTGGTGTCGTCGGACGGACCCATCGCCGCGTACAGCGCCCTGCCCATGGCCCTCCTCTTCTCCATGTCGGCTTCCCTGGCGATGCGAATCTGTTCATCCAGTGCGTCCTCCTGCTCCTGAACCTTCGCGAGGAGCTTGCCCTTCTCGGCGTCGGGGAGCACCGCGTCCGCGATCGCAGTCCTGGCCGCCGCGATCCTGGTTGCGGCGTCCTCCGCGTTGCTGGCGACCGCTTCCCTGGCCGCCTTGATCTCGGTTTCGGTGATATGCCTGACGAGGCGGGCGACGCGTCTTTGCTCCAGGTTCCGACCCTCCGCGGAGGCCACCGCGTCCCTATAGTCCTTCTTCTGCGCGTCGGTCAGGTCCGTGGCGTCGGCGACCGCCTTCTCCAGTGCCGCGAGGGCGTCGGTGGCCTCGGTGAACTGCGCGACCGAGGAACCGTCGCCCTTCGGCTCAAGGGCCTTGATGGCCGCGGCGAGCCTCGTGGAAGCGGTCGCCAGCGCCGTCCTCTGCGCCGTCACGCGGGCCGCCTTGCCATTGGCAAGACTGGTCTCAAGCGTCATGAGCCGCTTGCTGCGGTCGGCATGGCTGTCCGCTCCGGCCGCCGCCGCGACAGCCTCCCTGGCCTTCTTCATCGCCGCGTCGGCTTCGTCGACCCTGGCCCTGTCGGCGCTGACCGTCACCATGCCGACGGCGGCCTTCGCCGCGTCGAGGGCCTTGGTCGCATCGGCCGCCAGCTGCGCCGGCGTCTTCTCACCTGTGGCCGTCGTGGTCGTCGTCGGCGGCGTGCCACCGCCACCGCCGCCGCAGCCCGCGACGGCCAGCGCGGCGGCGACCATAACCGCCGTTAGCGGTGCGGAAAACGGGGCCCGCGACCCGTCCCGGGACCCAATGGCATTCGGATAAGTTTGCCCTGCGTTCGGACAGGAAAGCCCCCGCGCTTCGGGCATCTGCCGGAAGCCGGGGCGCTGTTGGTAACCGGCCCTGTGTCAGGGCCCATGTCATCCGGCGGGTCGGGCCTGCCACCTGCTCCCTGATGGCTTCGACTGCCGGGGGTGGCTCTTTCCGGGCCTTTCGCGCTGGATGCAGCGTGACAGCCCGGCCATGATCCTGGCGACGGATTCCCTGACGGCTCCGGCCTGCCGCAGGAAGAGGTCCCCGGTCCCCTTTCCGACGGGGCGCAGGCCGTTCCTGAAATTGGCGCGCATGGCGGGCTGGCCGTCCTCTCCGCCGCCGGTGGGGCCGTCGTCGCAGCGGTTGGCGAACTGGCGCGTCAGGATTAGCAGGACGAAGGCGGCGTAGATCTCCTGGCGGACGCCGCGCTCCGATCTGGCTCGCAGGTCCCCGATCACCCGCTTCTGCACATCCCCTCCACGCCCCACCGTCCATGATGGAGGTCGACGGGGTGCTGGATCGGTGGTGTCCGCACTCTGTCTTGAGGAGATCAGGCGGGCCTTCAGGGCGGCGCAAGCCCGGCCGGGGGTGTCCGCGGCCCGCCGGTCGTAGGCCCATTGCGCGCACCCACTTCCACTTCGAAATGGCCGAAAAGCGGGGTTCCCGGAAGGGCGTCGCCATCGGTTTCCCTCCCCGGGCGCCCGCCGCCACGCGGCGCATACCCTCAACACCCGACACCCATGCCAACGGTGCGATCCTTTCCGGACGCCGTGCCGATGGAACGCCCTATGGTCCGATGCAGAGTAGCCCACGGAGCGGTCGGAGCAGGCCCGACCTCAAGCAGAGCCCCCACATTGCCGGCAACGTTCCGGCGTCCGCGCGCCGCACGGCCTCCAGAACGTCAACGTCACGGCCAGCCGTGGCCATCCCTCTGATCTCGGACGCCGTGAACGCGACGTAGAGTCGGTCCGCAAGGACTCCGTGGTCCATCCCCGTATCCCATGATCCCAGCACGGCGGACAGGTCGTCCCGCTCCCGCCGAAGCGTCCGCACATCCATTTCCGGTCGCCCCTTTCCAGGTGTCACCGTCTCCTGTGCCATTGTCCGCTCCGTTCCATGATTTGGGCCGGAGCGGTCTTCCGCCGCCCTCCCGTCGCCCGCCTGTTGCCCTATGCCGGTAAAGGTGACACGATACCGGGAGACGGTCAGACACAGCCGTTTTTCCACGATGGTGCCACACTGGCCCAGTTTTGGCATGGAACTGCCCGATGAATGACCCAACGATTGGATGGATGGTCGCTCCATGGAGCCCCGAGTCGGAGGACGCTTTCCGCATGTGCGCCCGGAAGAAAATGCCCTGTGAAACCCCACCACAGGCCGCGCCGCAGGATTGGCCCATTGACCAATCGCCGGCGTAATGTCGATGTTCCGCGTCTCGATATCGTCACAGAAGATCTCGACGGTCTGTTCAGCCAGTTCATGCTGATCAAAATCGGGGCGCATCGCCGCTGACCGGGACCGAACCAGCGGCGAGACGTGACATCCGCATTCTTGATCCGCGATACGTTTGACGATTTCCTCATATCCCGGTTCGCGGTTCAGGATCGCGACGATGGCCGAGGCGTCGATGAATATCAGGTGGCCTCCCACAGGTCATCGCTGAATTTCCCCATATCGAAGTTCGGATCGGACTCTCCGATCCCATCGGCCTTCGCCTGAAGCTCGTGGATCCGCTCGATCAGAGGCATTTTCCGTGCCTCGGCCTCAAGCTCTTTCTGCAGGGCAGCGCTGACAGCCTCGGTCTTGTTTCGGGCTCCCGTGACTTTTGTGACCGGGGCGGCCGACGCATTGACATCTTCGGCTCGAATATAGCGCGGCATCTGCATATTCTCCTGCTGTCCATACGAATATCCTCAAAGGGATATTCAAGAAACGCAAAGCGAATGCTGGCCTCGAATTCCCTCCACAATCCATGGCGTTCCAGTTGTTGCCGGACTGGGCCGCGTCCGCCTGACGCCGAAGCACGGTCGTTGTGGAGGACTTGTTTTTGCCACCCCGAAATCCTCTTTGCCCTTCCCCCGTTCCACAGTGCCGCCCCAGAACCCGAAATCCACCATCGGCTCCCGCCACTCAGCCTCGCCCGCACCCAGCGGGCCGGGTCGCTGGCAGCCGTTGCGGCTGCATCTGTCGTCATGCGGTCTCTCCACCTTCATGTTGCATGGACCGGGGAATCCTCCCGCATCCGGGCTGGACGGGATCAAGGCGAATGCGTTACGTCGCGCTTTGGTCGCTTACGCAGGATCCGCGGCATTTGGAATCATTGAACTCAGGGACTACCGAGTGACCAGCCGCGTTGAGAGGTCGATTGGAACCGGGTGGCCGCTCAGGCGGGCCCGATAGACAATCACGCTTTCGGCGACGCGCATGACGTAGTTTCTGGTTTCGCGATACGGAATTCGTTCAATCCAGTCCACAACATCCACTTGATGTTGCCGCGGGTCTCCGATTTCGTTGATCCAGCGTCGCGCCCGGCCCGGGCCTGCATTGTAGCCGGCGGCAACCAGCGCGATGCCCGCACCGAACTCCCCGATCAGTTCCGCCAGATAGGCACTGCCCAGCGTAACGTTATAAGATGGGTCGGACGTCAGCCGCGCCCTGCTGTAGGAAACACCAATGTCTGCCGCCATTTCCCTGGCTGTTGTTGGCAGAACCTGCATCATTCCACGGGCATCGGCACTGCTTATGCCATCGGGGTAGAATTCGCTTTCCTGACGCGTGATCGCGAGGACAAGCTCCTGTGGAGCTGAATTCCGGTTCCGGCTTAGGTCAAGCAGGGGATAGAGGGCTCTATGGACGGTCACTCCTTGGCTGGCAGCCTGCTTGCCGACCCGTATGGAGATGTAGGGATCCCGAAGTGACACAGCGAAACCGGCCAGTGCGCTCAGGTCGTCCGGCCCCATACTCTCCGCAAGATGTCTCAGAAACCAGGAGGGTTCCCATCCCCTTTTTGCGTCGCGGAACAATAGCGCTGCCTTAAGAACAGAGCTCTGGAGGAAGTCCCGTCCCTGCCAGGGCACACCGCTGGAGCGTCCGGCAAGTTGGCTGTCCATCGGGACACCTGTGATCTCCGCCGCGAGCAGGCCATAGAAGCTTGTTTGGTAATGCTGGGCCGCTTCGAGATAAGCTCGTTCCGCCGCTGTGGTTCTTCCGTCGGCAACCAACGCCCGTCCTTCCCAATAACCCGCTTTCCCGAAGCTGATCGCGCTGCGCACCGCTCCACGAAAGTTCCGGAAATGCCCCAGTGCCCTCGTCGGTTGGTCGAGATAACGCAGCGCAAGGTAGCCCGAGAGCCATTCAAGGTCAGAATAGCCGTTGGATCCAGAGTCGAGATGGTGGCTGCTTGCCAATCGGTAGGCGCGCTTCCCGTTACCGCTCCGCATTTCCGCCCTCGCAAGGCGCCGCCGCCGGTCCGCCCAGGCTTCGGGCCGCCCGAGTGACGCCTTGCTCCCGCTGCTCTCGATCATAATCTCGACTGCAGCGTCGTGGCGGCCGTTTGCGAGATTCCATTCCATTCTGTCACGTGCCAGACCAGGGTCGCTGGTGGATCGGTGGGGCAGCGCCCTTACTAATTCGGAAGCGTTTGCCGCCCGCCGCTGTAGTGCCAGTCTCGCTGTGGCCAGCGCACGGCGTCCGGCGTCGACACGAGGAAGCATCCGCATGGCAATCGATGCGTTTTCTAGCCAGAGTGCGTGGTTGAGCCGTTCGGCGTGATGCGACGCTACTGTCGCTGCGTGGTTCTCCAGAATGGCTGCCTCTTCCTCAACGGACATCTTCATCGATTTCCAGGCCCGCACCAGTTCGGCCCGCGCTCTGCCATGCTCGCCGATCCGCACGTAGGCCTCGGAGAGCCGCAGTGCGCCATGGCCGGTCTGGGGTGGCTGTGGCCGGAAATAGCGGATCACGTCGCGGGCTGCCGCATTTTCGGGAATGGACGCCTCGCCCTTTCGGCGCAATAGCTTGAGACCAGGCCAGTCCGCATTGCGGTCCAGAAATCGCAGATAGTCCGGGAAATCGGCACCGCCGGCCCGCAAGCGTTGCCACTCAATGATGGTAGTGGCGACGTCGTCCATGCCTTCCACGACTGCAAATGCCTGTTCCCAATCACCGCTCTCCGCCGCGAGAAGCGCCTGCTTCATCGCACGTCCGGAACGCAAGGCATCAGGCCTCGGCATCGGAATCACGGACGATCTGACGGCTAGGTCATATCTCTCGCTGGTGGAAGCGGATTGAGCATGGGAGAGCGAATGAACTGCCAGCGAACCCTGCACCAGCAGAATCGAAAGAATGATCCGCACGATCTGTAACCTGTACTGCCTCATTGACCAAGCCTAACGGGATACAGGCGCAAATGAAATGCAAATCATTGGCAAGTCCGACCTTGTCGGATAACGTGCCGGCATTTCTTGCCGAGCAGGTGTGCGCGGCGCTTTCATGATTGGGAGAACATGATGATCAGGGGATCGCTGCCAGCCTTGGTGACGCCGTTCAGAAACGGTCGACTGGACATCGAGTCGTTGCAGCAGCTTGTCGAGTGGCAGATTGCCAGTGGAAGTGACGGACTTGTGCCGGTTGGGACGACTGGGGAAAGTCCGACGCTGAGCCATGAGGAACATGATCTTGTCGTTGAAACCGTGGTGAAAGCCGCAGCCGGGCGCGTTCCCGTCTTGGCAGGGGCTGGCAGCAACAACACGGCGGAAGCCGTTCGACTCGCCCAGGCTGCGGGACATGCTGGCGCAGACGGGATCCTGGTGGTGACCCCATATTACAATAAGCCGACTCAGTCCGGGCTCGTCGAACACTTCACAGCCGTTCACGATGCCTGTGACCTGCCGATTATCATCTATAACATCCCACCGCGATCAGTGATCGACATGACTCCGGAGACGATGGGACAGCTTGCGCAACTGCCCCGTATCGCGGGTGTGAAGGACGCCACAGGTGATTTGGCACGGGTGCCTCTGCAGCGAATGGTTTGCGGCAAGGAGTTCATCCAGCTGTCGGGAGAGGATGCCACGGCACTTGGTTTCAACGCCCAGGGCGGGATCGGGTGTATCTCGGTGACCGCGAATGTCGCTCCGGCTCTCTGTGCTGAATTGCAGGATGCCTGCGCCGATGGTGACTATGCCCGGGCGCTTGAGCTACAGGATGTTCTGATGCCGCTTCATGTGGCGATATTCACGGAGCCGGGGGTAAGCGGAGCGAAATTCGGCCTGTCGCTTCTCGGAAAATGCGATGACGCCGTTCGGCCCCCACTTTCAGCGCTTACCGACCGGACAAAGGAACTGGTCAGGGACGCGATGGTAGTCGCCGGAATACTGTGATGAAAACGCTCCGCACCGCCGGTTTCAAAGACTCCTTTCCCTGTTGCTGGCCATTCGAACCAGTGTAATCGAGGAGTCCGTGTCATTCAGTCCTTGTTCGTGGAACAGCTTGGCGTTCATGGAACTCTGGGCGTAGCCCAGACCTTTGGCAATCCATACTTTCGGTCGACTTTATCGGGCGAAGATCCGCCGAAAGGCGTTCCAATATCGGGAAATCAAGGCTCAAAATAACACCCAAGCGACTCATGCCAACAATCTGGGCTACATCCTATGGATCCCTACCCCCTTGTCAGGCCGTGGGCACCTCGGTCGCGTCTTGACAGCGAAACGGCGTAAGGATGGCTTCATCCAACGAGCTGGACCGTCGCCGGCATCTGGGGAGGATGATCGGCCAGTGACCCGGACTGCAATACGGAGGAACAGTTCGAAGTGCTTCTTCGATGCACCGCTGAATGATCGCGCCATCCAGCAGGGATTGCTGGCAAAGCCGCTTCGCGGCCATGTGCGGGACGCGAACACGCTGGTCATCCACGAACTGGGTCTCGCACATGCCCGGCGGCGCATCGATCTCGCGGTGATCAACGGCATCGTTCACGGGTTCGAGATCAAGAGCGCCGTCGACGGTCTCGGGAGGCTCGCGGGCCAGCTTGAGACCTACAGCCAGTCCCTGCAGAAGCTGACATTGGTGGTTGCCGACCGCCATGTCGGCCCGGTGCTGGAACGTGCGCCGTCCTGGTGTGGTGTCCTGCGGGCTTCCCGGGGTCCCCGCGGCGCCATGCGATTCGACGTTCTGCAGCGCACGCGCCGCAACCCGAAAGTCGATCCATTCGTGATGGCTCATCTCCTGTGGCGTGATGAGGTGCGGTCGATTCTGGCCGCGCGGGGGGCTGGCAAAGCGGATCTGTGCGCTCCCCGCGCCGTCCTCTACAGGGCCCTGGTCGACACCATAAGCGAAACGCAGCTCACTGCCCATATCAGGGCGGCCATGGAGCGGCGGCGGTTGTGACGATATCTTTCACGACCATCGTGATGCGATGCTGTCTGTCGCTGTGGATCATGACTTCACCTGTGTTTGGAGCATGGGTTCATTGCTGAGGTCGATCAGCACGATCCCCTCGGACTGGCCACCGAACCTGCTTCTCTGTGCCTCGCGTTGGTTGGCAAACCGGGAAAAGACCGGGTCCAGCTCTTGTGGTGAGACACCTTTCGGGTCCCAACAGGCATCGAAGTCACCGGGAATGGGCTTGTCAGTGACAAAACTGTCATTGAGGAAGCGCGAGCCGCATCCTGCCTGGGCCGGATTGGCCGACGCCGCCGTCAGGCCCTGAAACAGCTGCCGTCGCCTGGCGTTGTAGGCGAAGTGCCGCTCGATCTCGGCAAGCGTCGCTGGATGGACACCGGGAGCGAGAACGGTCAGGGCGCACCGGGGATTGAGATGTAGTTTGGCGGCATATTTACATCAATATTGTTGTAATTTGGCCCTGTAAATCATGGTGTAGACTTTCTTGAATCCCGCTGTCAGGTCTTATGCGGGTCGAACGCCCGCTTCTACCGCGAGATCCAGAAGTTTACAGGATCGCGGAAGTGATCCGATGGCGCATCTGCTTCGAGTGGCTCGAAGGCGGTGACGGCGCCGCCGGGGTTGAGTTTGCCGACTACCACTCACAGGAGGCACGCGATGCGCGAACCAATCCATCCCGGCGACCACCCGAACTCCGAGGCGTGACGCTGGAACGGCTCAGCAGACGGCGGGCTGAGGACGGAGCCGAAGAGGCGTGGCGGGCCCGGCCAAGTGGAAGCCGGAGGGGTGTTATTCATACCAGGCATGACGTGTGGCGACCGGGTTCGCACCTGTACCGTTTCCTGATGATGGCCACGGGCACGTAAACGGAGACGGCGATCCATATCTGGGTCTTCACGGCATCGGCTGAGGTGCCTGGGAACGATCTTATGCGTAGGTTCTGCCTGTTCCATACGAGGAAGGGACTGATCTGGCATCCTGATCGGTGGAGGTCCGCAACCGTCATGGCCGGCAGGCCGCGGTCCACGGCTGGCGAGGGAAGGCGGTGGAGATTCGTGTCCGGCTTCGCCCTCAGGACGGGGAAGCCGCCACGGAGATGGAGGGCATGTAGGCACCCGAAGCCAGGGTAGGCCCGGTCCATCACGCGGAACGGGCCAGCTTACGGAACCGGCATGTCCAGGACATTGACGTCATGCGGCCTTCCGTAGGATATGTGGATGAAGGCGGGGATGCGCCGGTCGCGTCTCCCGTTGGCCTTGGCCAGCGTGCTGCGCGGGACCTGGCCCCGGAAGCCCATGTGACACGGCCTGCCGGTCCGGGCGGGCAGGTCCCGTTGTCGCGCAGGCCCGCCCAGAAGGTCGGTTGGGCGAACGCCATGCTGCGGAACCGGCCCTGGCAGCTGAAACGCTTGACGCGCCGGTGACCGTCGTGGCATTCGATGCAGCGCCGAAAGGTGTGCGTCGGCAGGTGATCCATGACCTGTGCGAAGACCGGTTTGCCGGTGTGCATGGTGGGAGCTCTCCAAATGGGGAAATCGGCTGGAGAGCATGAATTCCGGGCCCCGGCAGTCCAGGTCGGTGACACCCCCGTAAGCTGATTTTCCTTATTGTTTATGAATGGTTACGGAATTCTCCCGTGAGTTCAGCGGGACAGTGGTGAACTGCCATGACAGGTATCCCGTATGATTCACCATTCTTCCCGGCGAGGCGGATGACCTCACAGGGGTGCCTGAACTCTTGGACGGCCTCCGATTCGGGACCCTGATTGGCGTCAGGGCGTTCGATGCGGACTGGCTTCTGGAGGGTACAGACTGGCGCGGGGTGGAGTTGGTGACCCCGTCGAAACGGAACCGGACACAGAAGCCCCGGGGAGCACGACCGGGAGAAATACAGGTGGCCGCCGCGGATCAGGAATTTCTCCGCGGGAACCGCGGATTTCCCGGCCTTGGCGACACGGTATGACAGAACGGAAGCGCACGTCGCGGCGGGGATTCATCTCATGGTGGGCTTGGCCGCGATAACGTGATTGTCAAAGGGCTCTGGCTCAATGGTCTTGAAGGAGGTTCCTCAGTCTTCGGCTGCGCGTCTTCGGTTGCCAGAATGGTGCCCTTGGTACACGGCGTCGTAAGTGATCTGGGCAGTATTTTGATCGAATTCGATCAAGCAATTCTGGTACCATGGTGCATCAGAGGCCATGCACACAATTCCGGTCATGTTGCGTTGGCTACTCTGTCACTCCGAATTCCTGATCCCATTCAAGCATTTACGCGAAACAATGGCACTGGAACCCGCTGACTGAATGCCATTGGGCGGCCTCCATGATCACGTCCTTGGCCTTGTCGATGACCGACCTCTCGATGGGGTTGGAAACGCCGGACCGCCACTCCCGCCGGTGAGGGCCAGGGTCCGGGCTATCATGACCGCCGTTGTCCGCGACGTCAGTTGCGCGTCAGCCGCTCGCTCAGGGCCGCTTCGATTCGGGCGAGGGCGGCGCTGTTTGCCTGAATCTGGCTCCTGAGAGAGCCGATCTCGGTCCGAAGTTCCTTCCTGACGGAGCCGATCTCGGCCCGAAGTTCCTCCCGAACCGAGCCGATCTCGGTCCGGAGTTCTTCGCGGACGGAGCCGATTTCCTCCCTGACAAAGCCGATCTCTGAATAGAGGAAGCCGGTCGCAGCCACTCCAAGCGCGATAATCACACCGCCGAGCCGCTTGATCCAGAGCATATCGATCTTGATCAGCGGGAGATCTGCCATGTCCGCGGCCTTATTGGTCAGGGCGGCACGCACCACGTCCGTGATCGCCCGGGCTTGACGGTCTTCGACGCCGCTGTCCCTAAGTGCCCGTATGTTGGCCATTGTGTTGAATGAAACATCTACCATGACCGGCAGATAACACCGCCCATCGGCAGCGTCAACAGGCCTGCGCAACTTCGCAGCAGTTCCCGCTAGTCGATCCGCTGGCCCGCTGACGGCCGGTTCGGCGGCACCGCACCGGCCGGGCGTTCCGCATGTGCATGGCCAATGGCCGGGCGGCTGTCCGGTCTGAAAAGGTTTCGGCGAAGGGCGGGATCAGGGTGGTTCGGGCGTGGTCGGGGCGGCCACCGACCGGCCCGGACCAGGTCGGGGTGGTCCTCCCTGCCGGGCTGCCCGGCGATGGCCCGGCAGGGTGTGTGCCAGTCGGGGAACGCGAATGTCCTGCCCGGTTCCCGCAGCCTGCCGCACAGGCAGGGGTTGCGTCCCTGGCGCCGCCGCGCCATGCCGGACAGCGGGCAGCGGTGCCGCCGCACCCGGGCGGTCAGGAACGCGGGCGTGGCGGGCGTCGCGAGGACGTCCTCCAGATGGCTGTGGCCATGGCCGGAACCGTTCCCGGACCTGGACGGATCCCCTGCCCCGGTGTCCGGGACGTCCCGTTCCCGATGGCCCACCTGCGGCGGCCGCACCGCATGACGGGCATCACCGTGTCCCGTCCGGGCGGGAGGTCGGTGACCCACGGGAACCTTTTTCCCTCGCCTTTACTGTCTGTCTCCCCGTATACGGGCATGTTCACCTTGAGGTCGAGGTTCGCGTCGGTGGGCGGCAGGCCGTGGTCCCATCCGGACCTCTGGAAGGTGCCGGCCTTCCTGTCGCGCCTCTCCCATGTCTGTCCGGGTTCGCTGGCCCCGGACCAGCCGACAGCGGTCCGTGGTCGCCGGGCCTCCCCCCGGGCATGAAGGGAGGATCCTTTTCCTTCAACAGCCTGCCGTTCGGCCCGTTGGACGCCAGCCCGTCCCCG
Organism: Paracoccaceae bacterium; assembly: GCA_965203605.1. Classification (GTDB taxonomy): domain Bacteria; phylum Pseudomonadota; class Alphaproteobacteria; order Rhodobacterales; family Rhodobacteraceae; genus JAPOUP01. The sequence continues at coordinate 4,417,720 of OZ241902.1, forward strand.
GCGATGATCGCCTTCATGTGCGGGTGCTCCCGGGGCGGGTCCCCGACGGGCCGTCCCGCCGCGTTCCGCCCGCAGTCGTTCCTCCCCGGGCCATCCTCCTTTCGGATCGGTTCCGGCGCCAGCGGCGGCACCTCCCCGATGTCAGGGTGCACGACCGCCGCCCCGAGTGCCTGATGATGGTATGTCCCCGTGCCGTCGCGGTGCTCCCTGCCGCAGCGGCTGCGGCAGTTGACCCTGTGGGAGGAATGGTATCCGGTGCCGTCGACGGAGACCAGCGGATGGCCGCCGGACACCGTCCAGCCTTCCAGCACCTTTCCGCGCCGCAGCGCCGCGTGGATGCCCGTGAAGCGGCGGCGGAGGTCCCGCGGGTCGACTTCGTCCAGCCGCTGGCGCATCCAGGTGTCCGACGGCGCCCGCCCCACGCCGAACAGCGGGCGGAGGTTCCCCGCCGCCGCGGACCTGCCGGTCGAACTGGAGCAGCGACGGCATCCTGAGGGAGAACACCGCGGGGCCCGACATCAGGCAGTCGGAAAGGCTGATGCCACGTGTGTCGATCGGGTCGGCGATGCGGTGGAGGCATGCGCGGACCGCCCGCAGCATGCCGGGCATCGACAGATGCTTTCGCAGGGAATCCCTGGACATTTTCCTGCCCGGCTTTTGCCTGTCTGTCCGCAGGATGGCCGATCCGGTGCGGAAAGTCCACGAAAAAAAATTCGCGACGCCCGCGCAACAGACTGATAATGAAAGAAAAGAATTCCTGGCGGGAACTGCTGGCCACTTCGCCACTTCCTTGCTTGGGTGTATCCCGGATTGTTGACATGAGACGCTTGAGTATATTCTGTTTGAGCCTTGATGGCTTGACATATGAACGCCTTCCTGCCACCCGCTCCGCCGACGCTACAAACCAAATGCGGACATCTCCGGTGTTGCACTTCGGAATGTAAGTCGGGAGGGCGTTCCCATCGAGTGAGCGTCCCGAAGCGAGAGCCTCGGATGTGCCCTGCGGATTGCCGGGTCTTCCGATCGGCGGAATTCAGGGGCTGTTCCCGTGGAACGAAAGGGCTCGGCCAAAGTCCCACCATCGGCTGCCTCGGCTGGACTTGCCGCTGTCTGTCGCCTAGGACGGAAGACCATGGCCAAGTCCAGGACAAAACAGGATCCAAACTATAGGGTCGTCGCCGAATACCGACGTGCCCGGTTCGACTATGCGATTGAGGATGATCTTGAATGTGGAATTGCGCTGGAGGGCTCCGAAGTGAAATCGCTCCGTGGAGGAGGCGCCAATATCGCCGAGAGCTATGCGGAGGTTCAGGACGGGGAGCTGTGGTTGGTGAACAGCTACATCGCACCCTACAACAAGGCGAGAGCTTTCGGACACGTCGAACGCCGCCGCCGCAAGCTACTTGCCTCAAGGAAAGAGCTTGCGCGACTTTGGTCGGAAACCCAGCGAAAGGGGATGACCCTGGTTCCGCTGGCTCTCTATTTCAACCACCGTGGTATCGCGAAGTTGAAGATCGGAATTGCGAAGGGAAAGAGGACCGTCGACAAACGCGCGACCGAGGCGAAGCGGGACTGGGACCGGCAGCAACGTCGTCTTCTTCGCCACGGTGGCTGATGCGGCTGGGAGGCCAAACCTCGGGAATCGGGCCAGATTGGGTGTCAAGGCTGCGATGCCCGCCCTTGCCAATTCGACCGTCATCCGGGAAAACCCCGACGACTGCAAATGGACGGGAGACACGGCATGCTAGGAACCGTGCCGGGATTTGACCGAATCGGAGAGGAGAACGCGTTTGCGGTCCTTGCCCGAGCGGTCGAACTCTCGGCGCAGGGAATGGACGTGATCAACCTTGGAATCGGTCAGCCGGATTTTCCTACACCGGGTCGCATCGTCGAAGCCGCAGTGAAGGCGATGCGGGACGGCCATCACGGGTATACACCGGCAACCGGTATTGCGCCCCTCCGTGAGGCCGTCAGTGCCGACCTGAGTCGCCGATATACGGTCGAGGTCGACCCCGGCCAGATCCTGATCGTTCCCGGTGGCAAGGTAACAATGTTCACCGCCATCCTGATGTTCGGTGAACCCGGTGCGGAGATTCTCTATCCCGATCCGGGTTTTCCGATCTACAGGTCCATGATTGAGTTCACAGGTGCCCGGCCGGTTCCAGTTCCAGTCCGGGAGCGGAACGGTTTCGCATTTGACGCTGAGGAAACCCTCTCGCTGATGTCACCGGCCACCCGCATGATCATCGTCAATTCGCCAGCCAATCCGTGCGGTGGGGTAACCCCCAAAGCCGAGATCGACAGGCTGGTGGATGGCCTCGCGAACCACCCGGATGTGGCCGTGCTTTCCGATGAAATCTATGACCAGATGCTCTACGATGGTGAGCGGCATGTCACGTTGCTGTCCTACCCCGAAATTCGCGACCGATTGATCCTCCTGAATGGCTGGTCCAAGACATACGCGATGACCGGCTGGCGGCTCGGCTATTCGGTCTGGCCGCAGACCCTCTACGACATGACACGCAAACTTGCCGTCAATGCCTGGTCCTGTGTCAACGCACCGGCGCAATGGGCCGCGCTCGAGGCGCTGACCGGACCTCAGGACGAGGTCGCCGAAATGGTCGCGGAATTCGACGTGCGCCGGAAACTGGTGACTGATCTCTTGAATGACCTGCCAGGGATGGGATGTGTCACCCCCAAAGGCGCATTCTACGCATTTCCAAACATAGGCGGCACCGGCTGGAAGGCGAAGGATCTGGCGTCCTCGCTTCTGGAACGTGCAGGTGTCGCTGTTATTGGAGGGCCGGACTTTGGGACGCTCGGCGAGGGGTATATCCGCGTCAGCTATGCAAACAGCAGGGAAAACATCCGTCGTGCGGCGAATCGAATGCGGGGATTCCTTGAGCGGGAAATGGACGGCGACCCGAAGTCCTCCGTTGCTTCAGACTGACCGCTCCAGCAGTCGTCGTGCGATGACCTGCGCCTGAATTTCAGCCGCACCTTCGAAGATGTTCAGTATCCGGGCATCGCAAAGAAGTCGGCTGGCCTCATATTCAAGGGCAAAGCCATTGCCGCCATGGATCTGCAATGTGTTGTCAGCGCACGCCCAGGCTACCCGTGCACCCAGCAGCTTGGCCATTCCAGCCTCTAGGTCGCAGCGCCGGTCCTCATCCTTTTCGCGTGCGGAGAAGTAGGTCAGCTGGCGCGCAACCATGATCTCGGTTGCCATCATCGCGAGTTTGCCCGCGACGCGCGGAAAGCTGATCAGGGCCTTTCCAAACTGCCGCCGTTCCATGGCGTAGTTCATCCCCGTCTCAAGCGCTGCCTGCGCAACGCCGACCGCGCGGGCCGCAGTCTGTATCCGGGCACATTCAAACGTCCGCATGAGCTGTCGGAATCCCTGCCCTTCGATTCCGCCGAGAAGAGCCTCGTCGCTCACTTCGAATCCGTCGAATCCGAGTTCGTATTCCTTCATGCCGCGGTATCCCAGAACGGCGATTTCGCTGCCAGTGAGGCCGCGCGCAGGGAAGGGTCGCCCGTCCGTTCCGGCTGGCTTCTCTGCCAGGAACATTGATAACCCTCTGTAGTCGGAGGAATTCGGGTCAGTTCTTGCCAGAACCGTCATCAGGTTGGCACGGGCCGCGTGCGTGATCCAGGTCTTGTTCCCGGTGATTCTGTATCCATCTTCCGTCTTGACCGCCCTGGTGCGCAATGCGCCGAGATCCGAGCCCGTGTCCGGTTCGGTGAAAACTGCGGTTGGAAGGGTTTCGCCGCTGGCGATACGCGGAAGCCACTTGGACTTCTGCTCCTGCGTTCCGCCGCATAAGATGAGTTCCGCTGCGATCTCCGAGCGGGTCCCCAGTGAACCGACTCCGATGTAGCCCCTCGACAGTTCCTCCGAGACCACAACCATGGAAGTCTTTGTGAGACCGGAACCACCATGTTCCTCAGGAATGGTCAGCCCAAAAACACCCATATCCGACAGTTCCCGGACAATCGCCATCGGGATCAACTCATCGTTCAGATGCCATTGATGTGCGTGAGGCACGATCCGTTCATCGGAAAATCTGCGGAACTGTTCCCGGATCATGTCCAATTCCTCATCAAGTCCGCAGGCTCCGACCGTCGCATGGCCGGAACGGTTGACCATGAGTTCGACAAGTCGCGTCCGTACTGGCTGGGTATTGCCAAATCGAATCAATTTCGCCGTGGCGAATCCCGAGAGCGCATCGATTTCATCCCGGTGCAGGCCGACATCCCACGGCCGGACGATTTCGCCCTGACTGATTGGAATTCCGCCTTGGATCTGTGAGAGGTATTCACTGAACGCGATCTGCAGGATGAGTTTCTCAGTCTCGCCGAATTGATCCAATTCGCGCAACCGCACAGCCCATCCCAGCATCTCTCGTAGCGCCTCGACATAGGTCGCTAGCCAGGCCAATGCATGGGCGGAATCCTGATGTCGGTCCAGAAGCGCTGCGATAACCCGGCCATCCGCGCTGACCAGATCACGCACGTGCCTTTTGGCGGTTTCCAGAAGGGCGCAGATACCATCAACAGCGTCGGCCGCGAGTGTCTCAAGATCAGGGAGTATCCTTGGTTCGGCGGTGTTATCCGTTTCGTCATGAGGCATTGTAGCGTTCCTTTGCGGACACTCGGTCCCGCACGGCTGTTTCGCAGTTGCAGCAAATTTTCGTCTGTTTTTCAAGGTTCTCCAGTGATTCCAGAGCCCTCTCATTGGTCATTTCGGACAGGGCTGCCTCCGTCCGCCCGGGTGGTTTTCCTGCTCAGTCAACGTATCTTACTCTTTCACTGGCCAGAATTTCGCGAATTGACGCAGGAATCCGAAGTCCATCCTTGAGTTCGGCATCAAGGGCATTCTCAAGCTCAATGACCTTCGCAAGTGCAGCGATTACGGAATCGATCCGGTCAAAGGGAACCACGACCACGCCATCACGGTCGGCAATGATCATGTCGCCCGTCTCGATCTGCCGTCCGCCGATCTGTATTGGCAGCCCGACTTTGCCGGGGCCATTTCCAAAGGGCGTGTTCGGCGTCAGTCCGGTACACCAGATTGGCAGGCCGATCTGTACAATCCCGGCATAGTCCCGCACCGGACCATCTGTCACGAATCCCGCCGCACGACAGTTCCTGAGCATTGCGGCCACGCGGTCCCCAGCTGCCGCGCAGCCTTGGTGGCCGTGAAACGCCGACACCACGACGTCTCCCTCCTGGGTCGAATCGATCGCCGCAAGAAGCGCCAGGACATCTGCGGGCCCGCAATCGACGGTCAGGGCGGGGCCGACTGCACGGCAGTCGATGTCGCGGCCATCTCCCAGGGGACGGATATTGCTTGCAAGGGCACCGTCGCCAAGCATGGCATCCACAACAAAACTGGTGGGGATGTCGCAGAATGCGTTGATCTGCCCCTGGGTTGGGTGCTGTGTGCGGCGTTTTATGGTCAGTAAGGGCGGTTCCTCGATCATGGAATTCTCCTCGAATTGGCAACCGGAGCAGTCTCGCAGTTTTCCCGAGCCTCGTCCATGACAGCGTTGGTGGTGAATCGTTTGGCTAAAGGTCCCCTCTCGTGCGGCGATCAACCAATTGCAACTGCTCTCACTGGCCCTTCCACGCTCCCAAGGTACTGCCGGAAGTTCGCCGAGAACATGGACACAAGTCTTGCCGCCTGCCTGTCATAGGCGGCGTGATCGCTCCAGGTCCGGCGAGGATCCAGCAGCAGATCTGGCACCCCACCGACCCGGACAGGAACCTCAAATCCGAAGTTCGGATCCTTCCGGAAGTCAGTCTCGGCAAGCGATCCGTCGACCGCCGCACTCAGGAGTGCCCTGGTCGAGCGAATCGGCATCCGGCTGCCCTCGCCGTAGGCGCCTCCGGTCCAACCGGTATTGACCAACCAACAGGTGGCACCGTGCCTGGCGATTTTCTCGTGCAGAAGTCGGCCATAGATTTCCGGACGCAACGGCAGGAAAGGGGCGCCGAAGCAGGTCGAGAAAGTCGGCTGCGGTTCCGTGACTCCGCGTTCGGTTCCGGCCACCTTTGAGGTAAAGCCCGAAAGGAAGTGATATTCGGCCTGTGCCGGTGAGAGCCGCGCGATGGGTGGAAGGATCCCAAAGGCGTCGCAGGTCAGCATCACGATATTCTTGGGATGGCCACCAAGCGCGGTCACTGACGCATTGGATATGTAATTCAACGGATAGGCACAGCGCATGTTCGCCGTCAGACTGGTATCCTCGAAATCGAGTTCCAGCGTCTCTGGGTCAAACACCATGTTCTCGACGACGGTTCCGAATTTCTCTGTCGTGGCATAGATCTCCGGTTCAGCCTCAGCTGAGAGACTGACCGTTTTCGCATAGCAGCCACCCTCGAAGTTGAAGGTGCCGCGGTCCGACCAGCCATGCTCGTCATCTCCAATCAATACGCGGCCTGGATCAGCGGAAAGCGTGGTCTTGCCAGTGCCGCTGAGGCCGAAGAAGATGGCCGTGTCCACTGGATTGCCGGGGGCGTGATTGGCGGAGCAATGCATCGGCATGACGCCATGGCCTGGCAGGATGTAATTTAGAATCGTGAACACCGATTTCTTGTTCTCGCCGGCGTATTCGCTTCCGCCGACAAGAATGAGGCGCTTGTCAAGATTGAGTGCGATGACGGTTTCCGACCTGCAGCCATGGCGGTCGGGGTCGGCAAGAAAGGTGGGACAGTTGACAATGGTGAATTGCGGAATGAATTCGTCCAGCTCCGGACGGTTTGGATGTCTCAGTAGATGTCGGATGAACAGGCTGTGCCATGCCAGTTCGTTGATTACCCTGACTTCCAGACGATACGTAGGATCGGCTGCACCATGGAGATCCTGAACGAAGTAATCCCGACCCTTCATATGCTCGAGAATGTCATGATGGAGTTGGTCAAAGGCGTCGGGTTCCATCGCGCCGTTGTTGTCCCACCAGATATGGGGTTCCACGGCTCTGGTGCGGACGATGAACTTGTCCTTGGGTGAACGTCCGGTGTGTTTGCCTGTACTGACCAACAGAGCGCCACCTCTGCCGAGTGTTCCTTCATTCCGGGAGATTGCGTGCTGGACAAGAGCGGGTTCGGAGAGATTGTAGAAGACGTTGCGAAGGCCGGACATTCCCTGATCCCGAAGGCGGTACTTCGCGTTGGCTCGACCTGTTTCCATATCTAGTGTCCCATCGTGCAAGTCTCAGTGGACCCTGTGCGAAGCTGCATTTGCGACGGTTGCATAACATGACCCTTGCTCCCTTCAACGGGACCGAAGCGCACAGTTAGCGCAAGCAGAGCAATTCCATGGCTCCGATGCAGCATCGTGTCATGGCGTTCGAGATTTCCGTCGGATTTGGTCTGGGAAATGTGAACGGCGAGCCAATAGGGTTGGCGGATCAGGTGATACCGTCGATTTTCCTGCATTGCTCAGCAACTTTGATACTTGACGCGAGCCCTGTCCAGGCGAGTGGAATGTTCGTTGTTGGGAATTCCAGGGACTGCAGGAGGAATGGTCTTGGTGGGTTCAACGACGCGTGAAGCATTTGATACCAAACCAAATAAATAAAGACTCAAGAACAAAAGTGGAACATCATGCTGTGCGGCACCCCAACATTCCGCGTGTGGCCGATGGCGCCGTCCTGTATCCTGTGTCTGTGAAACATGCGGAAGGAGAGAACGGCATGCCTGCGAAAGTCATGGTCCGGCGCACCGACCACACACCTGGTCAGTTACGCGAACTGGCCCGGAAACACAGGTTCCGCGGCTGCCGCCACCGGCTGCGCGCCATCGCCCTGGTCATGGAGGACGGGCTGTCCAGGGCCGCGGTGGCCTCCGGCGCGGGCGTCGGTGCCCGGCGGCGTGGCCCCGGAGGATGTGCCCGTCTACCTGCAGGACGGGGCGCGGGTGGGGCGGAAGGGCATGCTGCCGGGGGTGTGGGCGCGGAAAGGGACGCGCCCGCGCGTCGTGCGGGACCACCGGTACGGATACGTGTACCTGTTCCCCTCCGCCTGCCCCGCCACCGGCGACGCGGTCGGGCATGTCTGCGGCAGGGCCAGCACCGGGGAGACGGACCGGCACCTCCGCGACATCGGGGAGCGGGTCCCCGCCGGAAAGCGCGCCCTGGTGGTCCCCGGCGGGGCGGGCCGGCACCGGTCGAAGGACCTGGGGATACCGGACAGCGTCTCCCTGCTCCGGCTGCCGCCCACGGCCCGGAACTGAACCCGGGCGGGACGGTGTTCCCCCCCCTGAAGCATCGGCATCTCGCCAACCGGGTGTCCGGAAGCGCGGAGCATGTCCGGGAGGTGGTCGAGCACGTCTGGGACGCCTTCATCGGCCGGAAGGGGGAGGTCACGTGGATCACCACGAGGGAATGGGCGGTGCCGTGAGATCCGGGGCGCCTGTCGGTGATTACTTATTTGGTTTGGTATGACTTGACGGCAAGTTCTTCAATGCGCGGTGCCTGGGCCTCTTCCTGCGGCGAGTACAGGTGTGCCTCGACAGCGGAAAACATGGGACTCCATTGGCCTGACACCGTAAACGGAGGGCGAAACCGCGCTGAATGCCGCGGGAAACCCGGGATTTGCCATTGAGGGCCTGTCCGGCAACGGATATCGGCCGCTGACGCCGTTAGTGGACACTTCTGGAAGGAATGGGCAGCGGCCTACATTTTGCGGGACCACTACTGGTCCTGACTTTGTCTTCGATTGCGCCACGCCCCGTTTCCGTCCGGTCAACGTCCGCCACCCTTTCGGCAGGTAGCTGGTGTCGCGAAAGGGACAATCTGTCCGCTACGCCATCTGGGGTATATCCCGGAATCCTTGGGACGGAGCGGCACCCGCGGCCGAAGCCGACGTGCGGTTACCTGGCCGGTCGGGACGCATGGACGGGAAACTTCCCTGAAGTCTCCCGGGCCGGGCAGGTGCCGCTCCGGGGATTGCGGGACGCCCCCCACCTCACCATCCCATTCCTCGTGGTTCCGGCCGGCTTCCGGTCACCGGGGCGTTGGCTGTTGCCAGATGCGCCGGAACCCCGGCCGGGCGATACGGGAACGGGACAGGAGCGGACCCGGGGCGACGGCAGGGAGCTGGTGTGTTGGACCGTTGGGGTCCGGAACCGTGCGCGGCCGCGGTGGGGGAGGGCCGGATGGTGGAGGCGTGGCCTTCAGTTGCCGAGCGCGACCCCGGCGAGCTCGGCCAGTCAGGGCAGGACGAGAACGGCGAGGACCGCGCCGCCTGTCAGCCTGACCCACCGCAGGTCGTTGCGGACCACGGAAATCTCGGACCTGAGCCCGGTCTCGAGCCTTTCCATGTCCGTCCGGAGGCTGCTTTCGAGTTTCTCCATGTCGGACCTGAGCCCGGTCTTGAGCCTTTCCATGTCCGTCCGGAGGCTGCTTTCGAGTTTCTCCATGTCGGACCTGAGCCCGCCCTCGAGCCTTTCCATGTCCGTCCGTAGCTCGGTCTCGAGCCTCTCCAGGTCGGCCTTCGTGGCGACGCCGCCGGTGACGCCGGCATGGATCGAGCGCGTGATCGCCTCCGCCTGCTCCTGCTTCAGGCCGACGTCCCGCAGTTTCCGGACCTCGGCGATCATGTCGAAGGCCGCCTCTCCCATCGGGGTCCCCCTTTCCGTCCGTTCCCCACCATAGCGGTTCCGCCTGACGGGCGCCAGACCCCCAGCCGCCCTTTGGGTGCATCCCGGAACCCGCGGCCAGGCCATCCCGGACCGTTCCCCGCTCCACCGGAGGAAGCTGGTCCGGGCGGCGGTCACCGACACGGGACTCCAGCCACAGGGCGGCATCCGCGACCGCAGCCGACGTGTGATCTCCCGACCGGTCGCGACGCATGGACAGACCCACGGCGAAAGAGTGCCAAACCAGAGACTCCGGGATGCACCCCGCCATCTGTAATTCCTTGAAATTGCGGCATCCGAAATATGACGCGACCATCACATTGTCCACCTTGATCCACCAGATGCCATCCACCGAAAGTTTCGGTGTCCAGACTCCAGAGGACCGGCTCAGGCATTTCGGGTGATGATCCATACTGAAGGCTGGAACTGTCGGGCGAATCATCCGCGAAACCGGCCCCGGTCATGTTGGTTCAGCGGGGTGAAGCCATCCAAATATGGCCCGAAATCTCGCACCTCGATCCCAGATGGCTGGACAAGCGGGACTGTCGTTGCGGTATCGGACGCAACCGCCTCTCACTTTGGTGAGATTGTCCTGCTACCGATCGGGCTTCACTTTTTCATTGCCCGACTTTCACCCCGAAGTGCAACACCGGCCGTTTCCGCCGTCAGGACGCAATCTGGCGAAGGGAATGGTCGGAAGGGGGGATTCCCGATAATCACCGCCTCCAGTATTGCACTTCGGGGTGGAAATGGGCTGCGGGAAGCTCATCTATAGGGACTATACGGCTTCTTTGGGATGAGAGAGGGGGAACGGGACCATTCAATAACTGCGTCCGTGTCCTGAAAATGACAGCTTTCCCAGTTCCTGTTTCAGCGACTGGCTGCCAGTCGAGCGAATCCGCCTGTCGCCGTCGCCGCGCGTTTGGGCATACCAGACGGACTCACTTGCTGGTGGGGGAAACACTCGTCATTGTCACAAATTGGGTTGATCCCGTTTTTTGGAACTATCGCGAGGCAAAACCCCTGTGTTGATGATCCTGCTCAGGTTCGTCTTGACCTACGCCTGCAGACCAAGTTGCGTTTTCTGATGTGGCAGAGCATGGGAATTCATGCGAGCTGTGTTGCCTCTGGCTATGGCTCCGTTCTGATCCGGGGATCGTCCGGGAGTGGAAAGTCGGCGCTTGCCCTATCCCTGATCGCCCTTGGTGGCCGTCTGGTGGCCGATGACAGGACCCTGTTGGAAGCGGATGACGGCTGGCTTTGGGCATCCGCACCTGAGACGATTCGCGGCTTGATCGAAGCACATGGAATCGGTCTGCTCTCCTTTGTTCCACAGCTGCGTGCCCGCGTCACACTGGTTGTCGACCTCGACCAAAGTGAAACTGAACGCATGCCACCAGGTCACCAGACCGAAATCCTGGGACTGAGGATCCCACTGCTCCTCAAGGTGGAAGGCCCGCAGTTCGCGTCGGCGATCCTTCAGTGCCTTAGGGGAAGGAGGATCGATACTTGACGTCAGGAGGAGGGGTTATCGTCGGCGGTGGATGCGAAAAAGATGGATGATTCTGACATTTCCTGCCTCTTGTCGCGTCTCATGCGGTCGAATTTGGCTTGAATGCGCTTGCAAAGATGGGCTGGAGGTTTCTAAATCGGACAGGAAGTTGAAGCGGCGTGATTGGTCTGCGCCGTCTGCATATTCGGGATAGACGTGTGATCGGTATCGTCATCGTGGCTCACGGAGGCTTGGCGCGCGAGTACCTGGCTGCAACTGAGCATGTTGTGGGCTCGCAGCTCGGTATCCGTGCGGTCGCAATAGAGCCATACCATGATCGAGCGAACAAACAGAAAGAGATTTGTGCGGCTGCAGATGGCGTGGACTCCGGCAAGGGCGTCGTTGTTGTCACCGACATGTTCGGTGGCTCGCCCTGCAATCTTTCCTTACAGGCCTGTGCATCGAAGAACCGTAGGATCATTTATGGTGCAAACCTGCCGATGCTGGTGAAGTTGGCCAAGTCCCGCCACCTGAACGTTGAGGATGCGGTCGCCAGGGCATTGCATGCTGGCCGAAAATACATCGACAGCTACGACGGTGCCGTGAAGTAGCGACCGGCGATGTTGACATGGCTATACGAACCATAAGGATCATGAACGAAAAGGGGCTGCATGCCCGGGCTTCAGCACGGCTTGTTGAAGTGGTCGAAGCACACGACGCCACCGCTACGGTTTCCAGGGAGGGGGTCGAGGCGTCGGGTGACAGCATCATGGGGCTTTTGATGTTGGCAGCGTCGAAAGGAACCACTATTGAAGTGCAAACCGACGGTGCTGATGCCGAGCGGCTGGCTGATGCGCTAGAGGCGCTGGTGGCCAATCGCTTCGGTGAAGACGACTAGGCATTGTCCCCGAGGGAGGCGGTCGGCTTTGGTGGACAGTACTTCGCAGGAGCGGTCTTCATCGCGCCATCCTTCGCCCGGGCAGGTGATTACCTATGACCGCCGAGCGCTGACCTATGCCAATTCCTTCGATAGCGCGACCAAAGCCAACACAATCCGAGCGATCGAGTGGCTGACCGGAAAGATCACGATCATTCGCATGCTACGCGAATTCCAACGTCGCGGGCCACATGAGCGGCGTTCCTATTGGAGCGATGCATTGGATGTGATGCGGATCAATATTCAGACCCCACAGGAACAACTCGCGCGTATTCCCAAGAATGGCCCGGTGGTAATCGTCGCCAACCACCCTCATGGGCTTGTGGACGGCATGATCATAGCGGACCTCATCAGCAGAACGCGGATCGACTACAAGGTTCTGACGCGCTCGATTCTCACGAGCATCGATGAGATTGCAGCGGGCTTCATGATACCGGTTCCGTTCCCACACGATGAGGAAGCGCAGAAAAAGGGTATTGAAATGCGGGCAGCTGCGATGGATCAACTGTCCCGTGGCGGCGTTGTGGCGCTCTTCCCTTCCGGCGTTGTGGCGTCTTCGGAAACAATGTTCGGTCCAGTCATTGAAGCGGAGTGGAATGTGTTTACCGCCAAGATGATACGCCGGTCCGGTGCTGCGGTCGTGCCAGTGTACTTTCCGGGCTCGAACTCGCGCTGGTATCAGGTCGCCAACCAGATGTCAGCGACTCTCAGGCAGGGGCTCTTGCTGCATGAGATCGTCGCCGCCTGCAAGAAGCCCCAGAAACCGGTGATCGGACATCCGTTTGACCCCGGAGACGTCAATAGACGTATCAAGGATCCCAGGGCATTCGTGGCCTGGCTTCGTGAAAGAACTTTGGCCCTTGGTGAATAGCGTTAGCGCGTGGGCACGGGCGTCTCCCCGCGATAGTCATAGAAACCGCGTTGCGTCTTGCGACCAAGCCATCCCGCTTCGACATATTTTGTCAGGAGCGGACAGGGGCGGTACTTGGTATCCGCAAGTCCTTCATGCAGGACATTCATGATCGCAAGACAGGTGTCGAGCCCGATGAAATCGGCCAACTCCAGCGGGCCCATCGGGTGATTGGTCCCCAGCTTCATTGCGGAGTCGATCGAGGCTACGTTCCCGACGCCTTCATAGAGCGTGTAGACCGCTTCGTTGATCATCGGCATCAGGATGCGGTTGACGATGAAGGCGGGAAAGTCCTCGGCCGAAGCGGCCGTCTTGCCCAGCCTTTCCACAACACCCAGACAGACCTGGTAAGTCGCGTCATCGGTTGCGATCCCTCTGATCAGTTCGACCAGTTGCATCACCGGCACGGGATTCATGAAATGAAACCCCATGAACCTCTCAGGGCGGTCGGTCCGGCTGGCCAATCGGGTGATCGAAATCGACGAAGTGTTGGAGGTCAGGATCGTGTGTGGCTTGAGATGCGGTGTCAGATCCTCGAAGATCGCTTGCTTGACGGTTTCGCGTTCTGTCGCGGCCTCGATCACGAGGTCGGTTGCACCGAGTTCGCTGAGTGTCATGGTTGTCGAGATTCGCGCCAGCGCCGCGTTCCGCTCATCTTCCGAAATCCTGCCTCTTGCCAATTGTCGGTCCATGTTCCGCCGAATCAATTCGCTCGCGGTGTCAAGCGCTTCCCTGCTGATGTCATTGAGTTTCACCTGGTAGCCAGCCAACGCCAGTACATGGGCAATGCCATTGCCCATCTGGCCGGCACCGACGACTCCAACGGTCTCTATGGTCATCCTTGAACCTTTCCGCCTGTCCGGCGGACAATATGCGGTCGCATTGCGGCGACGCAAGAGGCACACTGAATTTGCGTCAGGAGTCAGGGACTGCACCCGCCTGTGGAGAACCTGGGGCAGGACCGTCGGGAGTTTTGGGAGAACCGGATCCGGGTTTGGGTCTTCTCCACTTCCGCTCGGAGGCGCAACACCGGCCGTTTCCGAACCGGACACCCGCCATCCCAGTCCCCGAAATTGGCCTTCGAAGGCCCTTTCTTGCCATTCCGTCCACGGCGGTGTTCCATTGCGTGAGGCGATCCGGATCCCACATACCATTCATGGAGGTTTGGGCCGTGGAACGCAGCCGGACCGAACAACCGTTCCGACATGGAACCATTGCCCGATACGTCAGCACCGCTCTGGAGCGGGAGTTGGCGCCGGACCTATCTGGCGACGACGTCCGTTCGGCGGAACTCGGCGTCGTGCATCTGGCCAGGAGACCCGAAAACCACGCTATTTCAGAATGTTGATGTCAGGTGGACAGAAGAATATGGTTCGCAGGTGGGAGGCGGTTTGGCCAAAGTGGAAAAATTACCTGTCGTTACACTCACCTGGCTGTTGGGCTCTGACCTGCGGCGATGGAATTCTGCGAGGAGCACAGTGTAAACAATCGAGTTGCCAACCTCACGGCGTGAATTCCGTTTCCATTTCGATATCGGCACAAATGGTTGGAGCGGGCGGGGACCGGAAAACCATTTGACCCGCAAGCGCGAAGCGGGATGGCGAACCGAAGTTAGGCGGAGATGACGGATTTCAGCTTCGGAGGGTTCTGGAACAATGGAAGGCATCCCTGCTGCGCCTGGATGGTTTGCGTCAACGCAGGTGCGGCAGCGGTGCTGGCACTTGCACGGACTTTCGTCAGCTGGTGTTTCCTGTTCCTGTTGCGCTGTGGGCGAAGTCAATGGATTCAGCTGCCGTGATTCTGTTTCTGGCCACCAGCCGACTCCCCGGTCCCGGTGTCCTCCGGGATGGCATCGGCGTCCATCGCTGGGCCCACCTCTCGTAGAAACCGGTAGAAGTTCCGTGCCACATCTCCAGCTCCCAGATCATTCCTGCGGTCGGGGCGCACCTTGTATGTCATCTTGCTGCGTGCGCCTCTGTCATCGAGAAACGTCTGGAGGAACGTATTGGGATCAACCAGATAGCGGACAAGGTTCTCTTCGTCCCAGACCAACCCGGCTTTGCCCGCCGACACAATCGACCGGCCGTAACGAAATCCCTCGAGGGAGCCCGCTGTGCGTCCGATGATGCCGTAGAGGTTGGGACCGGTCCTTGCCTTCCTTCCCGCAATGGTGTTTCCGTCGGTGTCAACGACGACATGGCAGGCTTGGCACTGCCTGAACGCAGCGGCGCCCATCGCGGCACTTTCGGATAGGTGTTTGTCGGCTTTGGCGGGTAGCGCCAACGATGCGATGAAGAGGGAAAGCATCGTGAATCGCGTCATTTCATCCTCGTTGTTTTCGGAAAGCGTAGGTGGGTGGTCAGCTTGGCCAACACGCACGTGTTTCCGCGCCCGAAACTTCAGATAGGCACGTAGGCCTGCAACGGAGCCGACCTCCCGGACTGTCGGTCAGGACAACGGAAGCCTTGACGGCGATTGAACCCTGCTCCCCAACGGTCACGAATCCTGCGGAGGCTGAACCGCAGGCCGCCATCGACTGGCAACAGCTGCGTTGCCAAGGTCATCTCCTGACTCAGAGCTTCTCGATCAACTCCGGCACGGCCCGGAACAGATCATCCACCAGACCGTAGTCGGCGACCTGGAAAATCGGGGCTTCCTCGTCCTTGTTAATGGCAACGATCACCTTGGAATCCTTCATGCCGGCCAAATGCTGGATTGCGCCCGATATACCGACGGCAACGTATAGATCCGGCGCAACCACTTTCCCGGTTTGCCCAACCTGCCAGTCGTTCGGTGCGTATCCCGAGTCCACCGCCGCACGGCTTGCGCCGACTGCGGCGCCGAGTTTGTCCGCAAGCTTCTCGATCAGCGCGAAATCGTCTTCCGAGCCTACGCCGCGGCCACCGGACACAACAATGCCTGCACTCGTCAGTTCCGGGCGTCCGCTGTCGGCCACCTTGTCCTCCACCCACTCCGACAGACCGGGAGCACCGCCGAAGGAAATGCTCTCAAGCGGCGCAGGACCGCCTTCACCGACGGCATCGAATGTGGAGGTCCGAATGGTCACGACCTTGATGTCGTCGCAGGACCTAACGGTCTGAATTGCGTTTCCGGCATAGATCGGACGCTCGAATGTATCTCCGTCCACTATGCCCGAAACATCGGAAATCACCATCACGTCAAGAAGCGCTGCGACACGGGGCATCACATTCTTCGCGTCAGTGGTGGCCGGGGCAAGGATGTGACTGTAGCCATCCGACAGCGAAACAATGAGGTCCGCAGTGGCTTCTGCCAACCTGTGGCCGAGTGCCGGATCCTCAGCGCAGAGAACCCTTGATACGCCAGCAATTGTTGCCGCAACCTCCGAGGCTCCCTTGGCCGAAGCACCAGCGCATAGTATTGTCACGTCGCCCAAAGGTGCGGCAGCGGCCACTGTCTTTGCCGTTGCGTCAAGCGAAAGCTCGCCGTTGTTTACCTCTCCGAGTAAGAGAACAGCCATCAGATTACCCCCGCTTCATCCCTGAGTTTGGTCACCAGTTCGTCAACCGAGCCGAGGATGGTCCCTGCCTTGCGCGATTCCGGTTCATCTGTCCTGAGGACGGCCAGCCGGGGGCTGGCATCGACGCCATAATCGGCGGGCGTCTTTACATCCAACGGTTTCCTTTTCGCCTTCATTATGTTCGGAAGCGAAGCGTAGCGAGGTTCGTTGAGCCTCAGATCGACAGTGATCACGGTTGGCATCGTGACCCGGATCGTCTGCAGCCCTCCATCGACTTCCCGCGTGACAATTGCGTGGTCGCCTTCGATATCGAGTTCCGAGGCGAAAGTCGCCTGTGACCAATTGGCCAGTGCGGCCAACATCTGGCCGGTTGCGTTCATGTCGTTGTCGATGGCCTGCTTTCCGCAGAGCACAAGGCCTGGCTGTTCTTCGCCGACGATGGCGTTGAGAATCTTTGCGACCGTGAGTGGCTCGATATCGGTATGGACATCGTCGGTTGCCAAGACAAGAATTGCGCGGTCAGCGCCCATCGCAAGCGCCGTGCGCAAGGTTTCCTGATTTTTCTGCACTCCAATCGAGACCGCGATTATCTCATCAACCTTGCCAGCCTCCTTGAGGCGAATGGCCTCTTCAACTGCAATTTCGTCGAAAGGATTCATCGACATCTTCACATTCGCCAGATCGACTCCAGATCCGTCCGTCTTCACACGGACCTTCACGTTGTAGTCAATCACGCGCTTGATAGGCACCAGTACCTTCATGCGTGTCTCTCCACCAGAAAAACGCCGTGCCTATGGCCGGCTGCCAGTAAGTCCCTAGCTCTGTTATCGACTTGGAAAGCGGGAAAACAGTGCAAAATCGACGCGTCGACGTCTCAATCCACGAATTCAGCCATTCTTTGCTACACAGTGGTTGTGAAGGCAGATCTTCGAGACGACGAATTGGACGCTTGCAGTGCCAGTTCGAAACTTACAGACAGAACACCTGCGCCGTCTGCGGCCAGAAAGACACCCGGAGCAAATCCCTCAGCGATTGGCACCGGGAATCCACAGCACATCGGTCGCACCGCCGCCGTTTGCGACCCGGGCCGCGACAAAGAACCAGTCACTGAGGCGGTTGAGATACTTCATCGCTGCAGGGTTAACACTCTCGTGCACCGCGAGTTCGACGGTGAGCCGTTCCGCACGGCGTGAAACTGTCCGACAGAGATGAAGGTGTGCGGCAAGAGCCGAGCCGCCCGGTAGGACGAAGCTACGCAGTGGCTGCAGGTTGCGGTTCATGTCATCGATCTCGGCCTCGAGGCGTGACACCTGGCTTTCCGAGACACGAAGTGGTGCATGCTCGGCATCGGCGTCCAGCTCCATATCAGGGCGACAGAGGTCCGCGCCCAGGTCGAAGAGGTCATTCTGGATGCTGGAGAGTCGGCACTCCAACTCGTTCTCCGCGTATAGGCGGGCCATTCCAACCGTGGCATTGGTCTCGTCGACCGTACCATAGGCTTGGACACGTGCCGAGGTCTTGGAGATTCTCGTCCCATTGCCCAGTGCGGTCTCCCCCGCATCCCCGGTTTTGGTGTAGATTCTGTTCAGGACGACCATCAGCCACCCTCCGTTTGCCGGAGAAAGACAAACGCCAGAATAATCAGAACGGCGATCGCTTGGGCCGCGATTCTGTAGCGCATGATCCGGTTCGCGTGTTTACGGTTGAATTCGCCGCCGCGCGCAAAGCCGCCGATCCCTATCATCAGGATAACCAGAACGACCAGAACCGAGGCGACGACGAAGTAGAAGAGAGGATCCTGCCACATTCAACAGTCCTTTGGGTTTTGTTTCCCGGTTCTATCGGATAGTCTCAGCAATGCGAAGGTCAGGTCTCGATCATTATGATCGCTTCGCGATCAACAAGTCCAATGCGCGGGAGGGAAGCAGGCGCCGCATCGCACCCGCAAAGTGAGTCACCTTGGTGACATAGTAGCGTGGCCGTGGTCGACGCGAGTCCAGCGCATGTATCAGTTTCTCCGAGACGGCGGCGGGTGGAAGCTCGAATGGATCGGGGCCGGACCCGGATGCGTAGAGCCGCCGTATGAGCCACTGTTCATAATCCTCAGCGTGGGCGGAATTCCTCCAATCAATCCAACGTTCGAAATGCGGGATGGAATTTACGCGGAATCTCGTGGTGATCGGGCCGGGCTCGATCAATGACACATGGATCGATGTTCCCCGCAACTCGATCCTCAGTGTATCGGTATAGCCTTCAAGGGCGTACTTTGTGGCGACATATGCGGCGCGCCAGCGCATCGGAACGAATCCCAGAACCGAAGAACACTGGACGATTCGACCGTACGCCTGTTTGCGCATGACGGGTATGACGGCTCGGGTCAGTTCATGCCAGCCGAAAAGGTTGGCTTCGAAGATTTCGCGCAGCGCGTCTGTGGGAATATCCTCCACAGCACCCGGTAGGCCATACGCGCCATTATTGAAGAGCGCATCCAGAGTTCCGCCGGTTTCGGCAAGGACTTCCTCCAGCGCGGACTTGATGCTCTCGCCGTCACAGTAGTCGAGTCGCGGACTCCTGAAGCCCTCCGAGTGGAGGCGTTCACAATCTGTTTCCGCCCTACAGGACGCGAACACTCTCCATCCGCGTGCCTTTAGGGCATGGGCTGCATCATATCCAATTCCCGACGAGCATCCGGTGATCAAAATCGAACGTTCAGCCATGTTTGTCCTCTACCTGACCCCGATTGGTGGAAGCCGTGCCAAAGCGCCGTCGAATCGGGAGGGGACGGAAACGCCATATGTCGTCAATTATGTTGAAGCCGATAGCCTGCCGCGTTCAGAAGTTGGGCTGTTTCATAAACCGGCAATCCCATGACCGCGCTGAAAGAGCCTCGTATCCAGGGAATGAACGCACTGGCGGGTCCTTGGATTGCATAGGCCCCAGCTTTGCCAATCCAGTCTTCGTCAGCAAGATAGGCGTTCAGCTCTTGTTGGGAGAGTCGCTTCATCTTCACCTTCGTAAGAACAGTTCGTTCCAGAATGCGGTCGGGAGTTTTGACAGCCACAGTGGTGATGACCTGATGCCGTCGCCCGGAAAGAAGCGCGAGCATTCGCGCTGCATCCGCTCTGTCGTGCGGTTTGCCCAGAATACGGCGCCCAACTGCGACCGTGGTATCCGCACATATGGCCAATTCGTCTTCGCCGACCCGGATGGCTGTTGCCTTGTTGCGTGCTATGCGTCTGCAATAGGCGAGAGGAACCTCGTCGGCAATCGGTGTCTCGTCCACTTCGGGAGCGCGCACTTCATCAGGCTGCAGTCCAAGCTGCGCAAGAAGCTCAAGACGTCTCGGACTTCCCGAGCCTAGAATCAGGCGCATGGACGAGACTTACTTGAAACGGTAATTGATTCGACCCTTGGACAGGTCATAGGGTGTCATCTCCACCTGGACCCTGTCGCCTGCAAGTACGCGGATTCGGTTCTTTCGCATCTTTCCTGCCGTATGCGCGATGATTTCATGGCCGTTCTCCAGCTCGACCCTGAACGTCGCATTTGGCAGGAGTTCTCTCACGACGCCGGGAAATTCGAGCAGCTCTTCCTTGGCCATGGTCACTCCTTTTCAGCACCCGTGATTCAGCGGGCGGGCATAAAGTTACGGATTTTCAGCGGATCTTCAAGAGTGCTGGCTTCTTGCCGGAATTTAACCCGCGGGAATCAACATATGTCAGAATGGAGTGAGGTTGGGCCTCTATTTCGCTGATTTCGGGTCAGTATGCGGGAGCGTGCCAAAAACCGGTTACAATAACATCCCCACCTCCATTCCGAAGTGCAACCCCGGTGGCGGTGGTACCTGTTTCTGCTGCGCATGATTGTGCTGACCGGCCAGCAGGCGGCGACAGCCCCTACGCCGAAACTGGGGAGACCGCCACCTGACCGCGGAAATGGACGCTAGATACAGGCGACGGGAGATTGCGTGTTTCCGGATCCGGCGATGACCCGGCAGCCAGGCCGACTGGACTGAAGGACATTCCACCGGTCAATCGCCGGAGATCTGGGCAGGGAGAATCACGTCGGTCTGATACGCGCGTGCCCGTAGCCACCCGGCCATCAGCGGCCATCAAGTCCACGAGCGGGAATTGCTGCTGAGGGCTCATGAGGACTTGAGCGACAGGGAGAGCATTGAGTATGATGCGCCACCTGTGTTTCCAACCAGATAGGCGATGTCGGCACGCTAGAAGTTGCGATGGAGGCAGTGAAATGAGCAAAGAAATCGTATTTTACGACTATCCAAAAAGTTCGGCGAGCTACCGGGTGCGGATCGCATTGAACCTTGCTGGCCTCCGCGACAGGACGAAGGTGGTTAACCTGCGCGAGGGGGAGCAGTTGAGTCCAGAGCACCTGAAGCGGAATCCGCAGGGATTCGTGCCGGTCCTCGACATCGACGGGCATCGTTTGACGCAGTCATTGGCGATCATCGAATACCTTGACGCAACTCGCGGCCTTTCACTCATTCCCCGCGATCCGGTCGAACGTGCGCGTGTCATGGCGCTCGCCATGGTGATAGCTGTCGACGTGCATCCGGTCTGCAATCTCTCCGTCGCCAGACGGGCAACCGATGGCACGAAGCGGGCTCTGGAGGAGTGGATGCATGAATTCATCGGCAGAGGGTTATTGGCATTTGAGACATTGCTCGGAAGATTCAAGCAGGCGCCGTTCTGCACGGGAGACCGCCCTGGGATTGCTGACCTGTGTCTGGTTCCCCAACTCTACAACGCCGAGCGCTGGGGAATACCGCTTGAAAGTATGCCAAGGATATGCGGCGCCCGGAAGGCTTGTGATCAGCTGGCTGCCTTTGCGGACGCCCATCCGGACAGATGGTTTAAGTTGCGAGGTGCCGTCGCGCCGTTAAGCTCTTGACGGCCGTCATATTTTCCAACCGAAAGTTGCGGTTTTCCGGCTTCGGAGGGCTGAATCCCGTTGTTCGGCAGAAAGACTCAGGCGGAAAACCCGGACTTCCTGGCGAATCGCCCATAAAGCAGGCAACGGTCATGGCTGTCTATTGCAATGACAGACAGATATTCTCCATCACGGGTCTCGCTAGCCCTTGTTCTCCTATGATCGGGATGGGGCCACCGAATGGAGAACCTTGCCGCAACATTGAATGCAAGCGCATTCGTTCAGGAACCTTCCGAGATCAACTGAAGCACCGCATCCCGAAGCACGACATGGTAGACTTTCTGGACGTTTTCGACTTCGGACCCACTGTCATAGGCACCTGCACGGACAACTTTTTCAAAATCCGGGTCCTTGGCGAACTTTTTCGTGACATGATTGACGCAAAGATCAAAAATCTCGAATTCTTACTTGCCCTTAGCGTCGACAACGGGATCAGGCGCTTGCGGTCTGGCCCATTCAAGTGCATCGACGGTTGCCGAAATCCTCTCTCCGTAATCGGTTAACCGAACCGGGCTGCTTCCCTCCACGGGTTTACGGGGAAGCCGGCTGAAAATCTGCTTGATGTCTTCACGTATTTCCTCGACGACATTTTCAAACGAGTCGAGTCTGGAGTCGAGAGAATCCAGACGCACGTTGATAGATCCAGTCCATCGTCCAACCTTGAACAAGATGATCAGGATAGTGATGGTGAATCCAAGGATTACCCACCACGGAGTTCCTGGCAACCATCCGGGCATCTCAACCAGGGTAATCGCTTTTGAAATCCGCACTTTCCATCCAGCTTGAATCGGTCCAAAGACCCCGCAAAACAAACAGACGGGGCAGAACCGATGCAGGATACATTCAGTTTTTTCAATCCCCACTTCCAGTCCGAAGTGCAGCACTGGCCATTTTCACAGCCACGTCCTCCTTTCATTTCTGATTCGTAAGTGGTCAGGTATGCCGTCATCGGAGCTGACCTGAAATGTCGGCTTCGCGGATCCGGGCGTCCGCGCCCTGAACCCGCCGCCGTCAGATTCCGGGGGCTGGTGGGCTGGTCCCCAGCCTGACGGCCAGTTCCTCCGGCGTTTCCAGAAGCGTCGGGAGCAGTTCCCATCCCTGCCGTTTCGCCGTCTTGATGACGCTTCGCAGAACCGCGAAGCCGGAGGTGCCGCCCCATAGGCGTTAACCTGTTTTTTCGCCGCAAATTTCGACACCTTTCAATGTCCAGAACGGCAGTCAACAGGTCGGTTCATCCGCAGATCCCGCCGGTTTCTTTCCTTTCGCTGGCCACTGGAGCCAGTGGGATGGGGGACTCCACTTCATTCAACCCTCGTCCCAAGAACAGGTTAACGCCTATGCGGCGCTGCCCTCGGTGCGGAAGCTTCCGGATGTTCTCTGCCTCACCTTGAGGGGCCTGACGGCCTTTTCCGCCGTGCTGTTCGTTGGCTCCACATCGGTACGGCGGAGGAATCCCGGGACTTCCGCCCTGTATTTCCATAGCCGCGGCGCGAGGTTGTGCCCCGGATGCCGCCTCGAACGCCCCCGCTTCCCCGGTTTCAGCGGCGGCAGGCCCTCGTGGTGCCCGCGCCCCTTGCCGACCGGCGCGTCGAAATCCCTCCCGATGGCGGTGACCCTCCCCTCCGGCACCACGCGGCCGCTCTCCCTGCGCCCGGACGGACGCGACCCGCCCCGGCGGAGGCGTTGCGTTGCCCGGAGAATGCGGATATTTTCCTTCCGGACGGGACTCCAACCGTTCCGGGGCCGGATCCGCCGTTCCCGGGGCCGCGGACCCCGCCTTCCGGCTATTCCCTCCGCTCGGGCTACGCCCTCGCTGCGGAAATGGCCGGTGTTGCACTTCGGAATGGAAGTGGGGGAGTATGTCGACCAACCGTAGCCGCGACCTGCGAGATGTTGGTCGAGGAGCGATGGGTCGTTGCGGCAAGAACTCTTGGGGTTGCTGGACCAGGCAAAGCGGACTCCTCAGAAATTCACTCCTTCGCATTTACTTTGTCGACACCTCCAGCATGAAGCCGGAAATTCAAATGCGGAAACTATCTAGCCGTCATCGGAAGGTGCTCGCTTATCGCCAGCGTAGAGCATCGCGCTTCGCCAATAGGGGCAATGCATTCAAGGCAAACCCAAAAGCTGGCAATCCGATTTCAATACCGTCTCTTGGCAGCACTAGAAAGATCCGCTATACAGTTGCCCAAGGTGAGCGGTCTGCGGTTGGTCGGCCCTTGATGCCGCCTGAGGTCTTCTGCTTCGAGGAAAATCCTGCGGAAACATTGAAATTCATTGGTGACTTCAGGGAAGTTCGCCTCTCCGAAATCCTCTCTTCTAGACTTGATCGCCGCTCGGGAGAACATTCCGGCCGGGACTGGATCGGAGTATTCACCGACCTCGCAGCCATTCGGCAAATCACACCCGCCGCCGCCCTTGCATTGGCAGCGGAGTTTGATCGGGCCGTAGAACAAAAGCCAAGATCGTTTGGTCAACGTGGAATTGTCAATGCGCATCAGTGGGCTCCTGAGGTCGCCTCAATGCTGATGGACATAGGCTTTTTCCAAATTCTTGATACCAGCTTTCCAGATAGTCAGCCGTTTCGGGTTGGCTCGACCAACCGAAAGATGCTCCCAATGATGAAGGAAGATCGGACTGTACCAAGCGAGATTGTAAAGCTCACAAAGGGTCTCGAGTCAGTCCTGCACTCCAGCATTGATCCCGATCTCGGTCAGGCAGCCTACGCTGGGCTAATTGAGGCAATGGACAACTGCGCTGCACACGCATACCCAAAAAATCACAATTTCAAATACCCCATTTGTTCAGGGCGTTGGTGGATGTCCGGATCTGTTTTGGGCGACGGGGAACTTGAAGTCATCTTCTATGATCAAGGTGCGACAATTCCACAAACGTTACCGCACTCAGGCATCGCTGAAAAAGTAGTCCAATGGTTTCATGACAACGGTATTAGATCTGCCAATGATGGACAACGGATAAGAGCTGCGATGGAAGTAGGACGCTCCGAATTCGATGATCAAGGCCGCGGCCATGGCCTTGCGCAAATGCGAGATTTGGTTGACAGGGCTTCATCAGGTTCACTTAGGATCTTGTCAGGGCGGGGAAGATATGTATATGATAAGGATGCTAAAGAGATCGCCGATGCCTTCCCGCACTCAATCGGTGGAACCTTGGTGCATTGGCGCATTCATCTTTGAGTAAAGCGCGGTGGATGATGAAGATCTATAGGATTGCGGAAGACTTTTCGGAAACGCCGGGCGGGCGCTTCAAAAGGCATGGGCTTTTCAGTGGCGAGGAGTTTCGTGACAATGTCCTGATTGACCTACTGTCGCGCGCAATTGAGGATGGAGAAAAGCTGACGATTGTCCTTGATGGCGTTGCGGGATACGGATCCTCTTTCCTGGAGGAAGCGTTCGGTGGTCTGATACGTCGGTGTCATTTCAACCATGAGCAATTGAATCGTCATCTTGAACTGCGAGCCGAAGACCCTCTCTACGAGCTTTACCGGCTTTCTGCGAACGACTACATGAGAAAGGCTCGCCCAGCATAGTGAGTTCAGTCACGGGTTCGGTTGAGCGATGAACGTTGCCAATATCCTTATCGGCTTCCTGTTGGGTCTGTTTGCTTCTGCGCTCATTGGTTTATGGCAAAGGAGGGTCGATGAGCACTCGAAGCGCTATGACGACATTCAGGATGCAGTCTTAAGGGCGGCCGAGGATTCAACCGACTATTGGCTGAAACTTAGGGAGAACGACGACCGAAGGGTTGAAGCACGGCTTGTCGGTCATCAGACGCTAATCAACGGATTGGCGGTAGGACTGGCAATTGCGTGTGGAGATGAGCCCCGCATTCACGCTGGAGAACTGCGTAAATTCTTCGAATTGACTACTGGAGGTGAGCATTACGAAGACGACCAGCGAATTATCGACAGTTCTCGTGCGAGCGCTGTCCAACATGAAGCGGCAAGGCTTATTCTTTATTTCCAGAATTTCCGACGCAAGAGGCTGACACTTCGCAATAGCTTCAGGATGTGACTGTTCACAACAGATTGGCGTCTGCTGTTTACCACGAGGATTGGTGTTCACCGAATTGGCCGCGGACTGCATTTAGCTCCCTTATCGCCGAGCACTGCCACAGGGACATCTGTGTAGTCCACGAAGCGAACCGCCCCCGGGAAACAACGTTCGTCTAAGCCGTGTTGCGTGTCGACGGTCCAAACCGCTGTAGAATTCGCTGCAGAATCTGGTCACGCGTCTGGCGGTAGGCGCTCAGCCTGTCCTCCCGTCGGGAACCCAACCCAGTCGGATCAAGCACCGGCCAATATTCAACGTCAAGATGGAACCACCGGGTCAGTTCAAGCGCCTGTCGCTGACTGGCCGGAGATAGCGCCACGACCAGATCGAATCCGGAAAGGTCGTCGCCCCAAGCCTGCATCTCATCAAAGGACCTCGACCGGTGGCGGGAGAGCTCCACATCGAGTTCCTGGCAGACCGCGATCGCAAATCCGTCGATTTCGAGGTCGTTGCGGACGCCTGCGGACTGAACATAGATATCCTGCCCGTAGAGCATCTTCATCAGGCCCTCCGCCATCGGGCTTCTGACCGCATTGTGATCGCAGCAGAACAGCACCGATGAGGGAAGGGGTGCAGGCATTCCGCCTAGCCACCCCAATGCAGGACGCAGATCAATGTGAAGAGTCGTCGAGCGGTATCCATGTCAACGACGGCCTTACCCTCCAGACGCTCCTGCAGGAGCCGTGCTCCTTCGTCATGAATGCCCCGTCGCGCCATATCGATGGTTTCGATTCGACTGGGTGGCAACTTCCTGACGGCGTCGAAATAGCTTTCGCAGATCTGGAAATAATCCTTGACCGTCTGCTGGAAGGGTCCGAGGGATAGATGGAATTGAGCCAGATCCGAGCCATCGCTGACCTTGATGCTGAATACAAGTCGTCGGTCACGGATCGAAAGATTGAGATCATACGGTCCTTCGGGAACCGTCCTGCCACCCCTCTCGGGGATCGAAAAGGAATTGTCCTCCAGAAGGTCGAAGATCGCGACTTTGCGTTCCTGCTCTATCTCCGGCGTCGGCGGCGGCAGACCGCTGTCATCGATGGTGACGCTCCTCAAATCCGGCGGGCGTGTCGACATCAGGAAGTTCCCCGATTGAGTCGGTCAAGTCGTGCGCGAATGCTCAGACCGTGGGCTTGAAGTGATTCCGAAGCGGCGAGGATTTCGGCGGCAGGGCCTATCGTGCCCAATGCTTCCGGCGTCATTCGCGCGATCGTTGTGCGCTTGAGAAAGTCGAGGACGCTGAGACCGGATGCGTAACGCGCCGACCGCGCCGTCGGAAGGACGTGGTTTGGTCCGCCAACGTAGTCGCCGACCGCTTCCGGAGTGAAGGCTCCAAGAAAGACAGCGCCTGCATTGCGGACGCTTCCCAGGATGGCCTCGGGATCCTGCACACAGATTTCCAGATGTTCCGGCGCAAGGCGGTTCGAAAGGCTCACGCCCTGGTCCAGCGCGCCAACAGTGATCACGGCACCGTAATCACGCCAGCTGGCGCCGGCGATATCGCGCCGCTTGAGCGTTGCAAGCCTGGTTTCCACGGATCGGGCCACCTGTCGACCGAATGAGTCGTCATCCGTGATCAACATGGATTGGGCACTTGCGTCGTGCTCCGCTTGGGCAAGCAGGTCGATGGCGATCCAGTCAGGTTCATTGTGCCGGTCAGCAATTATCAGGATCTCGGAGGGACCTGCGATCATGTCGATTCCGACCTGACCGAAGACCTGTCGCTTGGCAGCTGCGACATATGCGTTGCCGGGACCGGTTATCTTGTCGACGGGCCGGACCGCCTCCGTGCCGTAGGCCAGCGCTGCGATGGCTTGGGCACCGCCGATCCTGTAGATCGTGTCGACGCCCGATAGCCGCGCTGCCAGAAAAACCAGGGGATTGGTCTGCCCGTTCGGAGTCGGAACCGCGATCGATACCCG
This sequence comes from Paracoccaceae bacterium, assembly GCA_965203605.1. Classification (GTDB taxonomy): domain Bacteria; phylum Pseudomonadota; class Alphaproteobacteria; order Rhodobacterales; family Rhodobacteraceae; genus JAPOUP01. The sequence continues at coordinate 4,445,148 of OZ241902.1, forward strand.
ATCGACGCCTGCTACGCTGGCCGGAATGGCATTCATCAGCACGGAGGACGGGTAACTTGCCAGCCCTCCCGGAACATACAGCCCGGCAGACCCAACTGGCGTCCAGTACCATCCAAGCGTCGCACCTTCGGTGTCGGTCCAGCTTGTGTCCTCAGGTATCTGCCTGACATGGTATTCCCGGATGCGCCTTGCAGCAAGCTCCAGAGCCGCTCGCTCTGCCGCCGGAACGCGGGCGCATTGGGCATCGATTTCCGACTCCGTGAAGGCAATCGTCTCGGGCGTCAGGGCCAGATGGTCGAACCTTGCGGTCAGCTCAATCAGGGCCGCGTCGCCCCGCTTTCGGACATCTGCCATGATAGCCGCCACTTCCGCGGCCACATCCGGGCTGTCCTCCCGTTTCATGGAAAGGAGCGCGGTGAACCGTGACTCGAAATCCGGGTCGGTGATCGACAGAAACCGCGGCACCCGTCATTGCTCCGGATGGTTTGGAACCGATCGGGATGGCGCGGTATAGGGCTTCGTTACGTCCTGCAATGTGACGTTCAGCGTTTCGACATCCGCTGATATTGCACCGTCTCCAGCAAGTGTAAGCAGAACCGTTCCCGTTCCCTCCAATCCTGATTCGAAGCCAATTGACAGCAAGGAGAGGATGAGCGTCCCGTCACCGGGCCTTACATCCCGGCTGCGCACGCTTACGACGTCGTCAATGACCAGAAGCGACCGCACGCGCTCAGGTTCGTCCTTCCCACTGTCTTCCCAGCGAAACCTGTTCAGGAGAATGGCGAGCCGTCGCTCCCTGGCACGCCACGCCATTTCCGATGCCGGAAACACTGCATCCTGTGCCAACGCCGAAATCACCTGCAGGTCGTCCGGTCCAAACGCCAGCAGCCGAAGTGGCGCCTCGCGTCCGTCCCGGAAGCGGGCGTCATAGGTCATGTTTGCTGATCCGCTCTATTCTGGCCCCCAGACAGCCAAGCTTCTCCTCAACCTGCTCGTAGCCGCGGTCGAGATGGTAAACCCTGCTGACAATGGTCTCTCCTTCGGCCGCGAGCCCTGCCAGAATGAGCGACACCGAGGCCCGCAGATCGGTCGCCATGACCGGCGCACCCTTCAGCCGTTCTACGCCGGTCACTTTGGCAAGGCCGTTTTGAACATCAATATCCGCACCCATGCGAATCAGTTCCGGTACATGCATGAAGCGATTCTCGAAAACCGTCTCTTCCAGCATGCTGGTTCCGTCGGCGATGCACATAAGCGCCATCATCTGCGCCTGAAGATCCGTCGGAAATCCCGGGAATGGCCCGGTTCTCACATCGACGGATCTGATCGCGGAGTCATCTCGCCGCACCTTCACTCCACGCCCGGTTTCGGTAATCACCATATCCGCCCGTTCCAAAGTGTCGGCCAGGGCACTGACCGGCTCGCGCCTTCCATCGAGGAATTCCACCTCGCCGCCTGCCATTCCCGTTGCGATCATGTAGGTGCCAAGCTCGATCCGGTCAGGAATGACACGGTGCGTCGTTCCGTGAAGTCTCTCGACACCTTCGACGATGATCGTGGACGTGCCCGCACCCTCGATCTGGCCGCCCATTGCGATAAGGCAGTCAGCCAGCGCCTTGGTGTCGGGCTCGCGAGCGGCGTTGCGCAGCACGGTGGTGCCTTTGGCCAGAGCCGCAGCGCAGATCGCGTTTTCGGTGGCACCCACCGAGACGACCGGAAATTCGATCTCCGCACCCCTTAGTCCATTCGGTGCACTGGCATGCACGTATCCGTCCCTGAGGTCTATCGAAGCGCCCAACCGTTCCAACGACGTCAGGTGTAAGTCAACCTTGCGGGCACCGATCGCACACCCGCCGGGCAGTGACACGGTCGCTTCGCCGCAACGACCAACTAGTGGTCCCAGCACATTGAACGAGGCGCGTAGTTTTCTGACGATTTCGTAGTCCGCTTTTCGGTTCGTGATTTCCGCAGCACTGAGAACCATCGCCCTCCCGCCCTGCAGTCGCGCGATTTCGCAGCCAAGGGACTCAAGCAGCAATGTGAGCGTCGCCACATCGGACAGCAGAGGCACGTTTGTCAGCGTTAACGGCTCGTCAGCCAGAAGAGCCGCGCACATAAGTTTGAGACAGGTGTTCTTGGCCCCGGCAACAGGAATCTCGCCCCTGAGGGTCTTTCCGCCTTTGACGATGATCGAATCCATTTGCGCCTCAACTCCTGTCCCCGAGTGGTTTCGCCTGTGTGCGCCTATTCCTTGCGCCTTTCTGAATCGGCCCGCGCGCGCATCTGGGATTTGCGCTTCGCCAAATTGGCCTTCAGTGCCGCCTTCAGCCGTTCGTCGCGGCTGCTGGATGCCTGGTCCACATGCTTCCGTTCGCGCCTCTTTGCCATGAGCTGGTCTGTATCCCACCGAAGCGGCATCGTCCAGATTGGGCTTGCGGTCCGCCATGTTTACATCTAACCCACCCGCTGCACGCTGCCGTAGCTCAGGGGTAGAGCACTCCCTTGGTAAGGGAGAGGTCGAGAGTTCAAATCTCTCCGGCAGCACCATGGATCTCTCCTGTCCGGTAAACTGGGCTCAATTCGAATTCCATGACTCGGAATCCCGATCCGCCTTTGCCGGAAGGCCGTCCAGAGTGGTGTGCAGACACCAGTCACGGTCGTATAGGGTCTCGGGCGCAGGTCCGGCTCCGGAGCATGTGGCGATTCGACCGACGTTGTCCAAACGGCAGGTCAGTTCCGGGCGCTTGTCGGAAGGCCATAGCCTCCGGGCGCACTGCGCCTGAGAGCACATTCCCATGGATAAAGGGGATTGCGCGCGACGGCTTGGCAGCCTATCAATCCCGGACGTGCCGGCGTAGCTCAGCTGGTAGAGCAATGCATTCGTAATGCATGGGTCGGGGGTTCGAGTCCCTTCGCCGGCACCAGCCAACGGTAATGGCAGTGTTACCGCGACCTGAAATACCCGCTGGTCGGCGTCACGCATTTCCGACAGTAGGTCTCAACGAGGGTCGGGAACGATCATGTTCCGCGCAGGCGTCTTCGTGGCCCGTTCCGGCAGTCCCCGGGTTGAGTCCGTAAGGTCTCCAACCGCTATCCAGCGCAATTCCGCGGCGGGATGGCCCCAATGGTGTGCCACCCCGGATCAGGGCAACCCTGCTCGATCTCCATAATTCGCTTCGCTGGTCCGTTCAACCGGGGCCTTGCCGTCGCTGTCTTCCTCAGGCCCGTCGGAATCCCGTTCCACCTCTGGCGGGTCGACAGTCAGTGGTAGCATCCCCGTCGAGTCCGGCATCGCCACCTCGCCTTCTTCCGGAACACTCCATGCAAGCGTATCGAACGCGCCGCAGCTCTTGCAGACGGGGCTCCATGCGGCGTGGACATTCCGGCAATTCAGGCAGATCCACTGAGGTCCACGCGTCGCTGTCACAGCGCGGGCCAGCCAACCCCGTACAACTCTTTCTTCGGCGCCCTCGCCACGCTCGACAGCGGCCATGATCGCCAATGCCCTCGCGGTTGGCGACTCGGTCATCAGGTCTCCCATTGCCTTGCGCGCCGACGGGAAGTCTTCGGCCGCAATATGCAGTTCGGCAACAAGCATTTTGGTTTCCGGGTCATCCGGACGCAGCTGCGTAAGGGTGCGGAACCGCTTCATTCGCTGTTCCGGTGATTCCCTTGCCTCGATTTCGGCAAAGGCGGCCGCCAGATCCGGATGCGGCTGCGCTTCCCACGCCTTCTTCAGAACCCGTGTCGCATGACGCTTCCTTCCGTTTCGGATGTGGCAACGTGCAGCCAGCACCGCGGCTGGAATGAGGTCCGGCGAAAGGCGATTCGCCTCAATCGCATAGGTCTCCGATTCATCCGTTGAACCCACATCCAGGAGGGATTTTGCTTCACTGAGTGCGAGGACGGCGTCCCGACGGCGAAAGACGTCCCGTGGGAGCGCTCCAGTGGACAGCTTCGCCCCCAGTGTTCTGCGAGCGCCTTTCCAGTCAGACTCCCGGGCCTGGAGCCTGAGCAGGATGTCCTGCGTTTCCTCATGCCTCGGCTTCAGGGCGAAAGCCTTTTCGGCGAGTTTCATCGCCGTCTCAGTGTCTCCGTCAGCAAGCCGCTGCTTCATTATTCCGCGTATGCCGACAAAACGGGTCGCGTCGTGGCCGAGCAGCCTTCTGTACACAGTCTCCGCCACGCGTCTGTCACCTGCCAGCTCAGCGGCCTGCGCTGAAATCAGGTCGGTCAGTTCCGGCTTGTGCAGAAAGCGTTCGGCCCGCTGTGCCTTTCTCATCGCCTCGCGCCCATCGCCGGAGGCGAGAGCCACCAGCCCATCAGCAAGCGCCTGGTATCCCCTGCGTTCGCGGTTGCGGTCAAACCAACGCGAAATTGCGGTCTCATCTCCGTTGAGGAACCGAACCGTTGCGACAAGTAGAGACCCCAGCTTGAGAACCAGCCAGATTCCCAGCACCAGGATGGCCAGCAGAATTGTCGTCTGAAGCGGCCTTAGGTTGAGTTCCACGGATCCGATGGCTATGCGGACTCCACCGTCGGTTTCCATCAGGTATGCGGCACCGAGCGCCAGTGCTGCGATCAGGGCAACAAACAGGATGACCTTCGTCAGTGACCAGAGCATCTAGTTGCCTCGATTGCCAAGCTGCAACGAAACGGCCGCGACTGCATCCAACGCACCCCGCCGGAGTTCGGCCCGGGCGATCCAATCCGCGAACTGGTCCTGTGCGGATGGCGGAAGGGTCGCGACCTCAGCCAGGGCAGTGCCAAGGTCGTCCGCGCGTGCCGCTGCCTCCGCTCGGCTCAGCACCGCATCTGGGCTGTCACCCTCGTGTGGTTCCAGTGACCTGTGCCCCAATTGCGTCTGCATGAATGCACGAAAGGGACCGATGTCCCCCTCTTTCACGGCTTCCGTTGTCGCGGCGTCCAGGGCTTTCCTTGCCAACTCCGGGAACGCGTCAGAAAGCTCGGCTCGCGTCGGTGCGCCCGCAGCCGCAATTGATGTCAGAATATCCGGAGGTATAAGGCCGTTCAACCGCTGCAATTGCCCGAGTTCTGTCGCAAACGCTGACCCGCTCTCCAATGCGGAAACAATTCGGGCGAGAGCTTCGCGCGCGATCGCCGAATCCTCCGACCGCCGAGCCTCCTGCTTCGACAGCTCCGCTTCCGTTCTTGCGGCTTCGATCTCAGCCAGCCCGGTATCCAGGGCTTCCTTCATTTCGATGAACCGCTCATCAACCGTGCCCAGGATTTCCGCGAACTGTCGGTCATAAGCACTTGCGATCTGTTCGGGCAGCTCCCCGATCGGTATTGGCTGCGCCTCCACACTTTCGATCCGCTCCTGTAGAGCTGCCAAAGCGCCATCGAATCTGCCGAATTCATCCATAACCGACTCACTGGAGTCCTGCAGTCCGATAAGCGATTCCCCAAGATCCGCCCAATCTTGAATGGCTGCCTCAAGTTCGGTGATTCGGTCAGTCTGATGCCCCAGGGCCGTCTGAACTTCGGCCAGTCGACCGTCTGCGACTTCCAAAGCGACCCGCAGTTCGCCTATCTGCCCGCGGTGTTCGGCCAGTTCGGCTTCCTGCTGGGCAAGTCTCGTCTCCAGCTCGTCAATCGCAGCTCCTGTTCTGTTCTGTTCCCGTGCATCCGTCACATAGAGCGCAGCACCTCCTATTCCCCCAGCAGCCATGGCTACCGCAAGAATGGCCGGCAATGTCCACTTCCGGCGGACAGGTCGAGGATCTCCAGCGTGCCTGCCGGACTGCTCCGACCCATTGCCTGATTCGCGAGAGGGTTCCCCCCTGCTTTCGGGCTCCCCCTGAAACGGCAACTCGCCTTCCGTCACTTCCTCAACGACATCACCGGCACTGGCCAGGGCTTCGGGTTGGGTGTCCGCAGGCCTGTCGTCTTTGGATCGTGGTTCCTGAAGCTGCGTCGGACTGTCTCTATCGGCCACGTTTCAGACACCCCTTGGATTGCGGCCCGGGGCCCTGCGTCCTGTCGGAAGCTGTGAAGGCCAGAAGCGGGTCAGTTTCCGTCCCATCGGGCGAACTCCGTCCAAACCGTTGCGACACCTTCAAGCATATTGGGCGAATCTGGACGTTCCGCAATAGCAAGCAGGTCTGGCGCAGGCCCTGTCCATGCCTCGGCAACAGATCGACTCAGGGCAACGATCGCCAATGGTGCATTCGCGGTGCGTGCCTCGTCGCCGACGAGTTCGGCCGAGCGCGGCGAAAACAGTGGCAACACGATCGGTCCACGATCATTCAGGCAGGCCCGAGCGGTTTTCGTCAAGGGTGTCTCCACCTGCTCGTAGACCATTCGGCTTTCGGCCCGAAACCCCGCAGCGCGAATTCGGGTGACCACATCTCCCTGTGTTCTCGTGCCATGTACGTGCAGAAGGGTTCCCGCGGAAGCACGCAGGCCCAAAAGGGCCACCAGCGCATCCGCGTCCCCGCGCGCGGAAACCGCCCGCATGCCCAGGTCAGTTGCCACTTCTGCGGTACGATCTCCAACGCACCATGCCTCGACACCGTCAACGCACGCAACCTTCGACAAGGCAACCGCACCGTTCTCGGAGGTCAGGATCACGCCTTCGAACCCGCTGAGATCAATTGCATCCGTGATTGGGGAAATCCGCAGGACCGGAGAGATGATCATGTTCGCCTCGCGTAACCGCCTTAGACAAAGCTCCGCGAATCTTTTCGACTGCAGGCGCGGTCGGGTCAGCAGCAATGTGGGGGCAACAGGTGGCAATTGAACTCCGTAAGTTTGCATGGAATCGCTTCAGGTGTTAGCTCACTGGATCTCTGCCTCACAACTGGCGGCATCATGGGCGAAACAGTCACGATCCTTGGACTGGAAAGCAGCTGCGACGATTCCGCTGCCGCAGTTGTACGCCAAACTGACGATCGGTTTCCACAGATTCTGTCTTCGGTCGTTGTGGGTCAAACCGATCTACACGAGGCGTTTGGCGGAGTGGTGCCGGAGATCGCTGCCCGCGCGCATGCCGAGAAACTCGACCACTGTATTGAAGCGGCCCTGCATGACGCATCGGTTCCACTGTCCGCCATCGACGCCATCGCCGTGACCGCCGGCCCCGGTTTGATCGGTGGGCTGCTCGCGGGCGTGATGTGTGCGAAGGGTCTGGCCGCCGCCACGGGACTGCCGCTTGTCGGCGTCAACCATCTCGCCGGCCATGCGTTGACCCCACGCCTGACAGATCAATTGAGCTTTCCGTATCTGATGCTTCTCGTTTCCGGTGGCCATTGCCAGTTCCTGATCGTCCATGGAGTGGATCGTTACACGCGCCTGGGCGGAACCATCGATGATGCTCCGGGCGAGGCGTTTGACAAGGCGGCGAAGCTGCTTGGCCTTCCCCAGCCGGGCGGGCCTTCTGTGGAGAACGCGGCCGCGGCCGGTAGAGGGGACCGGTTCAGCTTCCCCCGACCACTTCTTGATCGTCCCTGCTGCGATATGAGCTTTTCTGGCCTGAAGACCGCGCTGCTGCGCACCCGGGACCAGCTGGTCGGTGAGCAAGGTGGTCTAACCCAATCAGACCGGGCGGACCTATGCGCCGGATTTCAGTTGGCGGTGACGGAAGTCCTGGCGGAAAAATCCCGGCGGGCCACCGCAATCCATGCTGCGTATCAGCCACCTGTGCCGGCATTTGCCGTCGCTGGCGGGGTTGCGGCGAACCGGGTCATCCGAAGTGCGTTGGAAACGGTGGCACTGGAAACGGGGCTGCATTTTGTCGCTCCCCCCATTCAGCTCTGTACGGACAATGCCGCCATGATCGCATGGGCGGGTCTGGAAAGATTTCGGCGTGGGTTGATTGACGGTCCAACACTCTCCGCCCGTCCTCGATGGCCTCTGGACGAGCGAAGCCGTCCGATGCTTGGCGGAGGCAAGAGGGGAGCGAAGGCTTGATCGGTGTTTTGGGAGCCGGTGCGTTCGGAACGGCTCTCGCCGTTTCACTGGCCCGCGATGGCAAGCCTGTCACGCTCTGGGCGAGAAACGCCGACCATGTCGACGCTATGGTTCGCCTTCGTGAACACCGATACCGTCTTCCCGACGTTCTCCTGCCCGAGCTTCTTTCCCCTACCTCAGTGGCGGTGGATCTCGCGGCGGCCGACACGGTTCTTCTCGTCACACCGGCACAGTCACTCTCGGGCGTGTTGGTGGAATTCGCCGATGTCCTGTCGGGAAAGACACTGGTTGCCTGCTGCAAGGGAATCGATCTCGCCTCAGGTCTCGGACCGGCGTCCCGGATCGGGCTCGCTGTTCCCACAGCCATACCGGCCCAGTTGTCCGGCCCAGGTTTCGCCGCAGACATCGCGGCGGGTTTGCCGACAGCATTGACTGTCGCCGCACCGGATGAGGGAACCGCAACAGTTCTCCAGAGCAGGCTCTCCACATCCAGCCTGAGACTGTACCGCAGCACGGATATCACCGGCGTGGAGATTGGCGGCGCACTCAAGAACGTCATCGCGATCGCCTGCGGGTTGGCGGTCGGTGCCGGTCTCGGTGAAAGTGCCCGGGCCGCGCTGATGACCCGCGGCTTTGCCGAGATGGTACGCTTTGCACTTACACGAGGCGCAACGGCGGAAACCCTCGCGGGACTGTCCGGACTAGGAGATCTGGCGTTGACGGCAACATCGGAAAGATCCCGCAACTATGCCTTCGGGTTGGGCCTTGGTGCGCGGCAAGGGTCAGACCCTGAAGTCACAACGGAAGGTATCGCCACCGCCCGTGCAGTCGCCGCCATGGCAAAGGCAGAAGCCATTCAGCTGCCTGTCATGACGACGGTTGCGGAGTTGCTCGACGGTGGGCTGACCATGTCACAGGCCGTGGAGTCACTGATGGCCCGGCCATTGCGCCCTGAGTGATTCTGCATTTGCGGTCAGCTTCGGGATTCGCGAAACATGGACAGGTCAATGATCGCACTTTACGAGAGGCAAGAAAAGGAGGGATCCCCATGGCTTACTGGCTCTTCAAGTCCGAACCATCAACCTGGAGCTGGGACGACCAGGTAGCCAAAGGAGACTTGGGCGAGGAATGGGATGGCGTGCGAAACTATCAGGCCAGGAACCACATGCGCGCAATGAAGGTCGGTGACAGCGGATTCTTCTACCATTCCCAGACCGAGAAGGCCATTGTCGGCATTGTCGAAGTCATCGCCGAGAGCCATCAGGACAGTACCACCGAAGACACGCGCTGGGACTGCGTCGACATCAAGGCTATTGGACCCGTCCGCACTCCTGTAACTCTGCAGATGTGCAGGAACGAACCCCGGCTTTCCGGAATGGTTCTGGTCAACAACACTCGCCTTTCCGTCCAGCCTGTGACCCAGGACGAATGGGAAGTGCTATGCGAACTTGCTGGAGTTGATCCGTGATCGGGAAATCGGCTCTCAGTTGACGAAGGGAGCCTGACTGGGGATGCGGGACATTCCTGAATCCCTGAGTCTCCCGATCATCCGCTCTTCTGCGGAATTCCCGGCCCGCGACCTTCACCAATCGATTTGACGACTGTCTCAATATCGATAGAATTCCGCCACCAAGGCCTATGGACGCTGATCCCGCTTAAGGTGCGTTTGATCCCGAAATAGGCGGAGTCCGCTTCGACAACGGCAATCCAGGAGGAAATCACCATGGACATCTTGAACGTAATCGTCGCCGCGTTGGTGGCCTGGGCGTTTGGCGCTGCATGGTATATGGTTATCGGCAAACAATGGATGGAAGCTTCTGGGCTGACCGAGGAGTCAATCGATCCGAAGAATTTCGCGCCACACGTCGTCAGCCTCGCAGGCGCGATAGTCGTTGCCTGGATGATGCATTTCGTCCTGGGCTGGGCCAATGTCGAATCGGTGGCCGTTGCCATACTGACAGGACTTGGGCTTGGTTTGTTCGTTGTCTGTCCCTGGATGGTCAACAATATCGTCTACGGCCAGCGTGACAGGCGGTTGATCTGGATGGACGGCCTCTACCCGGTTGCCGGAATGGCCGTCATCTCGGCGGTGCTGGTTCTGTTCTAGCGCAGTTCCCATGTTCGGTCTGCGGTGGGCCGGTCGCGGAGAGCGGTCGGGAAATCACCGCTGGGGTCGATATGAAGTTCCCTGCTGCGCTGGTCGGCGGATGGGCTTTGCATCCGCCCATCGCAACCTGCGTCTCACCGCAAGGGGGTCACGGACTGTTCAGTTCTGCACGGCTGCATTGGTTCGCAGGAAGGGCAACGATCTCTCCAGCACCACTTCAGGGATTTCCTCGGCGAGATAATGTCCACCCTCAAGCGCCTCGCCCTGAACGTTCGTGGCCCGTTGGCGCCAAAGTCCGAGACAGTCGAAATTCGCTTCGATCGCGCCGTGCAGGCCCCAAAGCGCCAGGAGCGGGCAGGAAACCAATGCTCCTGCATCGGCATCGTCATGCGTGATGTCGATGGCTGCGGCCGCCCTGTAGTCTTCGCAGCAGGCGTGAATCGTCGCAGGATTCGCGAAAGCTTCCAGATACTCCTCCAACGCTTCCGGCGCGAAGGGCCGCAATCCGGCCGAACCTGCCCCACAATGCCGGAACCAGTAACCGCGTGGATCCGATCCGATCATCCGTTCCGGTAGCGGGGCGCTTTGGATAAGGAAAAACCAGTGCCAATAGGTTCGGGCGAAGGTATCGGTGGTGTGGGCGTACATTTCGCGGGTCGGGGCGATGTCCAGCAGCACCAGTCCGGAGACGGAGTCGGGTGAATCCAACGCCAACCGGTGCGCGACCCGGGCACCTCGGTCATGGGCAAGCACGCAGAAGCGGTCATGGCCGAGTTGGGCCATCATCCGGCGCATGTCCTCCGCCATCGCCCGCTTCGAGTATGAGCCGTGATTGGGTGCAGAAGGTGGTTTTGACGAAGCGCCGTAGCCTCGTAGGTCAGCGGCGACAACGGTGAATTCCCGGGAGAGCCCGGGAGCGGTCCTATGCCACATCGCGCTCGTCTGAGGATAGCCGTGCAGCAGCAGGAGCGGTGGACCGCTGCCTCCAATGCGGGAGAAGACGGTCGCGTCGCCAACGTCGATGAAGGTGTTCCGGAATCCTTCGAACATGCTTCCAGACGATAGACCTGACCCTTACCGGGCGAAAGCCCCGATTCGATGTTCCGGAAATCTCATCGTGATCCGGTGGAACGGCGACCAGGCGGTTGGGGAACATGAACCGGTACCGGTGGCGAGCTTTCAACAAGGGATTTTCCCCCGGTGGTGCAGGGCTGTGGGCGTCTGGCCCGGAGCCAAGGGAGCCCGTTGTTCCTTCCGCGGAGGCGACTGTCCTCCCCGCGGAATCAGCCTGGTCCGGTGGCGACCGCCAGGAGGAAGGAAGGAGAACGGCATGGTGGCGCTCCCATGGCGTCAAATACGGAATCCAGACGGAATGCTGCATCTGCTGCGCACATCGAACTGAATCCCGCAAAGGGAACATCTGGACCGCGGGTGTCCATTTCCGGTTATCGGTCTATCCGGATCAGTACCTGTAGTGATCCGGCTTGAACGGACCGCCTGACGGAACCCCGATATAGTCGGCCTGATCCTTGCTGAGTTCTGTCAGCGTCGCGCCAATCCTCTGTAGATGCAGTCGGGCCACCTTCTCGTCAAGATGCTTGGGAAGGACATAGACCCTGTTCCCGTAGCTTTCGCCCTTTGTCCACAATTCGATCTGCGCCAGGACCTGGTTGGTGAAACTGGCCGACATCACGAATGAGGGGTGGCCGGTTGCGTTGCCAAGGTTCAGAAGCCTTCCCTCGCTCAGCAGGATTATCCGGTTTCCCGAAGGCATTTCGATCAGGTCGACCTGATCCTTGATGTTGGTCCACTTGTGGTTGCGCAGGGCGGCGACCTGGATTTCGTTGTCGAAATGTCCGATGTTTCCGACGATCGCCATATCCTTCATTTCCCGGATGTGCTCGATGCGGACAACGTCACGGTTGCCGGTCGCGGAAACAACGATGTCGGCCGACGGCGCCGCATCCTCCAGGGTCACGACCTCATAGCCGTCCATCGCTGCCTGGAGGGCACAGATCGGGTCGATTTCGGTCACTTTCACCCTGGCTCCCGCTCCCCTCAGGGAAGCGGCCGAGCCCTTTCCGACGTCGCCATAGCCACAGACGACAGCTATCTTTCCGGCGATCATTGTGTCGGTCGCCCGCCGGAGTCCATCGACAAGGCTTTCGCGACAGCCATATCTGTTGTCGAATTTCGACTTGGTGACGCTGTCATTGACGTTGATGGCCGGGAATGGCAGATGCCCTTTCTCCATCATCTGATAGAGCCGGTTCACGCCGGTCGTCGTCTCCTCGGTCACTCCCCTGATCATGTGACGCTGTTTGACGAACCAGCCAGGGCTTTCCACAAGTCGCTTCCTGATCTGCGAGAACAGGGCCTCTTCCTCTTCGGATCCGGAGATGGCGATCAGGTCCTCTTCGCCTTCCTCGACCCGGGCGCCGAGGAGGACATAGAGCGTTGCGTCGCCACCGTCGTCGAGAATCATGTTCGCGCCACCCTCGGCGAAACGAAAGATGCGGTCGGCATAGTCCCAGTATTCCTCAAGGGATTCGCCCTTGAACGCGAACACCGGTGTGCCGGTCGCCGCGACCGCTGCGGCGGCGTGGTCCTGGGTTGAAAAGATGTTGCAGGAAGCCCAGCGCACTGACGCGCCGAGATGCACAAGGCTTTCGATAAGGACAGCGGTCTGGACTGTCATATGTAACGAGCCGGCGATTCGGGCGCCGGCCAATGGCCTGTCTTCGCCGTACTCCTCACGGATCGCCAGCAGGCCGGGCATTTCCGTTTCGGCAATGGTGATTTCCTTGCGACCGAACTCGGCCAGACCTATGTCCTTTACCATGAAGTCCCGCGCCATCTGGCTCTGCCTCCCTGAGTTCCGAAGTGTTCGGCGCGTCTAGCACCGCATTCGGGTCTGGGCAACTACCGGGTGCCGCGACCAATGAACGGTCACGGCGGAGCGGGCGAGGCCCGTGATCAACAGGCAGTTTCCATTGGCGCCTGGTTCTGGCATCAAGCCCGAAGACTCAGGGATAGTTGCCCATGCCACCCCCAATCCGCGCTTGGCAGCGCATGCTCTCGGGCAGAAGGCTTGACCTGCTGGATCCGACGCCGATGGATGTCGAGATCGAGGACATCGCCCACGGACTGGCATTCGTTGCCCGCTGGAACGGCCAGACCCACGGCGACCATCCTTACACGGTGGCCGAGCATTCGCTTCTGGTCGAGGAGATATTCACTCGGGCAAACGGAGCCGAACCGGTGAAGTGGCGCTTGGCGGCACTGCTCCACGACGCCCCGGAATATGTCATAGGCGACATGATCGGCCCCGTCAAGTCGGCAGTGGGCCCCGGTTATGCCGAACTGGATGCAAGGCTCGCCGCAGCGGTCCACCTGCGCTTCGGCCTGCCTGCCGAGCTGCCGAAATCGATCAAACTGAAAATCAAGCGCGCTGACAGGATTTCGGCATGGCTGGAGGCAACGCGGATCGCGGGATTTGCCGAATCCGAGGCCAATCGTTTCTTTGGCCGCCCCAGATCGGGCGAAATCGACGGGCTGGAGTTACATCTTCGTGAGCCTGTCGCCACCCGAGCGGCTTTCAGGGACCGCCATGCCGCACTCATCGCCGGGATGTAACCGACGGATCAGGCCGGGTTTCCGTTCCTGCGCCCGCGCGGGGAACATCCTGGCGTCCTTTGATCCGGCGACGCCCATCTCGGGTTTCCGTTCCTGCGCCCGCGCGGGGAACATCGCCTATTTCGGAGAGCGTTTTGCCAGGATGCGCTGCAGGGTCCTACGATGCATGCTGAGCCGACGAGCCGTCTCACTGACGTTTCGGTCGCACATTTCATAGATCCGCTGGATGTGTTCCCAACGAACGCGGTCCGCGCTCATCGGATTTTCAGGTGGTGGGGGTAATTCGCCGGGTTGGGCCATGAGTGCGGCCGTGATGGCGTTGGCATCCGCAGGTTTCGACAGATAGTCCGTCGCACCGATTTTCACCGCTGCGACCGCTGTCGCAATGGCTCCGTAACCGGTCAGGACCACGACGCGGCAGTCCGGGCGTCGCTCACGCAGTACTTCGACGACATCCAATCCGTTGCCATCCTCAAGTCGAAGATCAACCACCGCATAGGCGGGGGGACGGGCATTGGCGATGGCCTTTCCCGCTGCGACGGATCCCGCTGTCTCGGTCTGGAAGCCGCGCTTTTCCATCGCACGGGCCAGGCTTCGAAGAAATGGTGCGTCGTCATCGACAAGCAGCAACGACCTGTCGGTTCCAAGCTCTTTCAACTGGCTTTCCGCCATCCCGGTCCATCCTCCCGTTCCACGCTGGTCACGGAGTGAATAGACCAAGGGCGATGCGGGGTCAAATCCGCTCGGGCATTCGAGATGAAGCAGGCTGTGCGCTGTGCGACGCTTTCGGCCGTGTCGTCACGCCTGAAGAACTCGACAAAGCCCAATTCGGGCAACACAAGGTATGTGAAGGTGGAATGGTCAACGAGATAGAACTCGTCGTCCTTTGCATCATGCCTTCTGTAGTACGTCCTGTAGGCTCTGGAAACGGCGGCGACCTGCGATGGGGATCCGGTGAGCCCGACCATCGCCTCATGCAGATATCCGGCCCAATCTCCGACGACTTCTGGCGTATCGCGTTCCGGGTCGACGGAGATGAAAACGCCCTGGGCCTCGTGACCGGCTTCAGACAGGATGTCCAGGGCATCGGCATTGCGCGCGCTGTCCAGGGGACAGACATCCGGACAGAACGTATATCCAAAGTAGACAAGTGATGGTTTCGTGATGACATCGATGTCCGTTACTGTTACACCTTCGCCATTCACCAAGGTGAATGGACCACCAATCGAGTCGGGTCCGCCCGCGACGTTGGATGCGCGGCATTCAGCGAACCTCTGATCACCGGGGCTTCGAATCGTCTGCCAGAATGTGATTGCCAGAAGGGCGGCAATGCCAGCGGTCGCGGCGGCGGCGTAGAGGCGGGTCATGGGCGAATCCCTAAGGCCATGACGCATTGATCCATACTGGCCGGGCAGATTACAAGGAACTGGTTGACGCAACCCGAGATATGGGCCGAAGGATGGATGATCAAGACCTGAGCTATGTCGCTGAGCAGGCCCAAGGCAGCTGGGTATCGCTTCGCACGCTGATCGTGCTGCGCTGGATTGCGATCATCGGCCAGACCGCGGCGATCACGGTCGCTCAGGAATTCTTCGGCCTGACCTTCGACCTCGGCCTCTGCTACCTTGTGATCTGTGCTTCGCTCATCGCCAATCTGGTCGCCACTTTCATCTATCCCGGCAACAAAAGGCTATCAAAGGGTGAGGTTTTCCTGATGTTGCTCTTCGACATTGGGCAGCTCTCGGCCCTTCTGTTTCTGACCGGGGGACTTCACAATCCATTCGCGCTCCTTGTTCTCGCGCCGGTGACCATTTCGGCCACAGTGCTTCAGCTTCGATTCACGACCGCGATCAGTGCCGTCGCGATCCTTTCGGTGACTCTTCTGGCGTTCTTTCATTTCCCGATGCGGACGGAACAGGGGAACGTATTGCTCATGCCCGATCTGTTCCTGTTCGGGAACTGGGCGGCGATAACCATCGGGATCGTATTCGTGGCGATCTACAGTCGAAGGGTCTCTTCCGAAATCCAGGATATGAACCAAGCACTTCTGGCGACGCAGATGGCACTTGCCCGCGAACAGAAGCTGACCGACCTCGGCGGTGTTGTCGCCGCGGCAGCCCACGAGCTTGGCACGCCGCTTGCGACGATCAAGCTCCTGAGTACGGAGTTGATGGACGAACTTGACGACCGTCCCGAACTCTGCGGCGACGCAGAGTTGATCCGGGACCAGGCTAACCGCTGCCGCGACATACTGCGGTCGATGGGGCGTGCCGGAAAGGATGACCTCCATCTGCGGCATATGCCGCTTGGCGCTGTGATTCGAGTTGCGGCGGAACCTCATTCCGAGCGTGGTCGGGAAGTGAAGATAGGCCTTTCCCGGGACTCCGCCCAGCCCAATGTTGCCAGACGACCGGAGATCATCCACGGATTGCGCAATCTGATCCAGAACGCTGTCGACTTCTCGGCAACCACCGTTTGGATCGATGCCGTCTGGACGGAGGAACGCATTGAAATACGGATTGTCGATGACGGTCCTGGTTATCCCCCCGATCTTCTCAGCCGTATCGGCGAGCCATTCGTCCGTCGACGCACGACCGCAGGAGACAGCTGGAACCGAAAGGAGTACGAAGGCATGGGCCTTGGCCTTTTCATAGCGAAGACGCTACTGGAGCGGTCGGGCGCTGAGCTGAGCTTCGCCAATGGGCAGGCGCCAACCACGGCGAGAAGCGGACCGGGAATCCGTAGTGGCGCGATCGTCGAGATCGTGTGGCCACGCGACCTGATCAGTCAGGGTAAGGAAGCGCTGAACCGGGGCTTGGGGGAAAACCTCCCGATAGAAGCCTGACCTCAATGGGCTCCGCCCCGAAATCCCGGGATATGCGCGGTGGTTCCGAGCCGTCCCCTTGCCGGCAAATCACCACCGCGCCGTCGTGGCGTGTAGCCCGGCAGGTTGCCAACCATAGGACATTTGTCTTTTCCACCTTTTCCTGTATTTCCGTTTCGTCCAGTTGAAGGAGAGGCGTCATTACCGCCTTGGCCGCGATCACGCAGGATGTCAGCGTCGTACCCCGTGCATTGCCATGTGAGGGACGGCGGAATCTCGTCGGCCTGACGCGGGATGAACTCCGCAATGCACTGACCGGTGCGGGAATTCCCCAGAGACAGGTGAACATGCGCACTGGCCAGATCTGGCAGTGGATTTACCAGAGGGGCGTTCGGGATTTCCACCTGATGACCAACCTTTCCCGAAACCATCGCGCCTCGCTGGCGGGGAAGTTCGAGATCGCGGTTCCTGAAGTGGTCAGCCGCAATGTCTCCGAGGATGGCACGCGGAAATATCTTGTCCGCATCGCGGGAGGGCATGAGGTCGAGACCGTGTACATTCCAGAAGCCGATCGTGGTACACTTTGCATTTCCAGCCAGGTGGGTTGCACCCTTACCTGTCCATTCTGCCACACCGGGACCCAGAAACTGGTCAGAAACCTGTCCGCTGGTGAAATTGTCGGTCAGATCATGCTGGCTCGCGACGATCTTGGGGAATGGCTGAGGCCGGGTGAGGGGATGGGCGAGCGCCCTCGACGGCTCTCCAACATCGTTCTGATGGGGATGGGCGAGCCGCTATACAACTTCGAAGCGGTGCGGGATGCGATGGGGATCGCGATGGACGGTGAGGGCATCGCGCTTTCCCGTCGGCGCGTCACCCTGTCAACTTCCGGTATCGTACCCGGGATCGCCCGTACTGCGACCGAAATCGGCTGCATGCTGGCGGTTAGCTTCCATGCGACAACGGATGATCTTCGGGACCAGCTGGTGCCGATCAACCGACGTTGGAGCATCGCCACACTACTTGATGCCTTGCGGGCCTATCCGAAGCTGTCCAATTCAGAGCGGATCACCTTTGAATACGTGATGCTTAAGGACGTTAACGACAGCGATGAAGATGCCCGCCGTCTTGTTCGTCTGATTTCGGGCATTCCTGCCAAGGTCAATCTCATACCGTTCAACGAGTGGCCAGGAGCGCCTTACCGACGTTCCGACTGGAGCCGGATCAAGGCTTTCGCGGATATCGTCCACAGGGCCGGATATGCGAGTCCCGTTCGCACGCCACGTGGGGAAGACATCATGGCGGCTTGCGGCCAGCTCAGGTCCGCCACTGAACGCCAGCGCAGGTCCAGGGCGGAAATTCCCGCTGGTGCGGATGCAGCGCCCTGAGTGCGGAAATGCCGGTTTGGGACGGCTTTGGCATTGAGGTCGGGATCCGGGCGCGGGCGGATAGGCTCGGTCGCATCCTTGCAGATCATCGCGACCTTGGGGCATGCGGAGAATTGAGGGCGATCACCAGCAGTGAAAGGAATGGGCCGTGAATTGGACCGCTGAAATCCTGACCGCAGGATCACGCATCGGCACTTACGTCCGTCGAACTCCAGTCGTGGCCTTGGATGGGCTCGGCGTTGATTACAGGGTTGCGTTGAAGCTTGAGCAGATGCAGCATACCGGCACTTTCAAGGTCCGGGGTGCATTCAACACGATGCTGGCGGGCGAAGCGCCCGGACTTGGCTACGTCGCGGCTTCCGGTGGCAACCATGGGGCGGCGGTCGCCCATGCGGCGCGGGCGCTGGGACGCCATGCACATATTTTCGTCCCGGAACTTGCGGGACCGACCAAGATCTCGCTGATCCAGTCCACAGGCGCTGAACTTACCGTGGTGCCTGGAGCCTACGCAGACGCACAACATGCGGCGGAAATCCATGAGAGACGGACAGCTGCTGCGCAGATCCATGCTTACGACGCTCCAATGACCATTGCGGGTCAAGGCACCTGTTTCAGGGAGTGGGAGGAACAGGGACTTGACGCCGATACGGTTCTGGTCGCTGTTGGCGGTGGTGGACTGATCGCTGGTGCGCTCGCCTGGTTCGGCGACCGTCGAAGGATTGTGGCGGTCGAGCCGGAACATGCCTGCACCCTGAACGCCGCGCTTGAGTCGGGTCCCGAAACTGAAGTCGATGTATCTGGCATTGCCGTAAATTCGCTCGGTGCCCGTCGCATCGGCCGCATCTGCTACGATCTCGCTATCGACCGCCTTGCCGCGTCAGTCACTGTTTCAGATTCCTGCATTGCCGCAGCACAGGTCATGCTTTGGAGAGCATGCAGACAATTCGTTGAGCCTGCTGGCGCAACGGCTCTCGCAGCGCTTGTTTCGGGAGCCTACCGTCCGGCCCCGGGCGAGAAGGTCGCTGTTCTCGTGTGTGGCGCGAATCCGGATCCCGACCCCGTTGCCTGATCCAGATTGCCGCCCGATACCAACTCCGGTATAGCGGCGTCGAATCCATGCGTTGTGAGAACGTTCCCATGTCCGATGCCCAGCTCGAAGCCGCCATTGAAGCCGCCTGGGAGAGGCGGGACCGAATTGGCCCCGACACGGTCGGCGAGACCCGGAATGCGATCGAGGATACACTTGCTGCATTGGATTCGGGCTCACTTCGCGTTGCCGAACGAAGGGAAGGCGGTGACTGGCACGTGAACCAGTGGGCGAAGAAGGCCGTTCTGCTGGGGTTTCGGCTGCAGGACATGGAATTGCAGTCCGGAAGCGCCCAGGGTGGAGGCTGGTGGGACAAGGTCGACAGCAAATGGAAGGACTGGGACGATGGAACCTGGCGTTCGGCCGGGTTCCGGGCAGTTCCGAATTGCGTTGTCCGCAGGTCTGCGTTCATTGCGCCTGGCGTCGTGCTGATGCCGAGCTTCGTCAATCTTGGCGCCTATGTCGATGAGGGCACCATGGTCGACACCTGGGCGACGGTGGGTTCCTGTGCACAGATCGGGAAAGATGTCCACCTATCCGGAGGTGTCGGGATAGGCGGCGTTCTGGAGCCAATGCAGGCAGGGCCCACCATCATCGAGGACAACTGCTTCATCGGAGCGCGTTCCGAGGTGGTCGAGGGCTGCATCGTCCGTGAAGGATCGGTATTGGGCATGGGTGTCTTTATTGGCAGGTCAACCAAAATCGTCGATCGGGACACCGGCAAGGTCTTATACGGAGAGGTGCCGCCGTATTCGGTGGTTGTGGCTGGCTCAATGCCATCAAGGAATGGTGTTAGCCTTTACTGCGCGGTAATCGTGAAGAGGGTCGATGAGCGGACGCGGGCGAAGACCGCCATAAACGACCTGCTGCGTGACTGAGGGTCTGTCGTTCACGTTGACCGGCAACATGCCCTTAAGGTAGCGACAGCGCCCTGGGAACGCCCTAAGGAAACTTCCGGGGAGGGCGGAGGTGCGCGTTGGCCGTTCGCACAGCAGCTTGAGCGGCTGAAAACTCTAGGTCCATTGCCGATGAAGGGAGTGGCATTCGACATGAGCGAGGCCAGGGATCCGCTGGAAGTTTTCACACTCATTGTTGAGGTTGGGCGCAGCAAGGATGACGGGCTTCCCAAAGACGCGACCGGGGCAGCCCTGATGTGCTTTTCGAGTGGCCACCACGAAGCGGAAGCTGTGCGGGAAACGGTGGCTGTCCTGAAAGGTGCCGGAATGGCGCCTCTCGAAGTCTCGAGTTATGGCACGCTACAGGAACGGCATGCCGAGGGTCACGATATATCGAGCGACGAAACCGATCTAATGCAGCGGGCCATCAGCGAGAATTCGGTGATTGTCGCACAACTAACTCCGTTTTTCGATGACTGTGCCTAGATATTGCCATCGACGGATCGCTCCAGAGATGCCTGGCCAATGATCGTCGGCTCCTGCCAGGTGACTCTAGCGGAAAACTGTGTGAAGCACCGTTGTGGATGCCAGGGACCGGCACCAGTCCGTTGGCCTGATCTTCCATCAACGCAGGAGTTGGGGAATGGCGAGGCGTGTGCTCGGAGGAGGGTATGGTAGAGCCCGTCGATCCGGTTGAGCTAACGGCACAGCTCGTCCGATGTCCTTCGGTGACTCCCGCTGAGGCGGGAGCTCTGAAACTGCTGCAGGAGCGGTTGCAGCACTCGGGATTCGAGTGCGAGAGGGTTGAGCGCGGCGGTATCAGCAATCTGTTCGCCCGCTGGGGTGACCGGGGTCATCCACGTACATTTGGGTTCAATGGTCACACCGATGTGGTTCCCGTCGGGAATCCGTCGGATTGGACGGTGGACGCATTCGGTGCCGAGATTCACGATGGCTGGCTCTGCGGAAGGGGAGCGGTGGACATGAAGTCCGGTGTTGCGGCGTTTGTCGCAGCTGCGATCGACTTTGTATGCCAGGCGCCGCCAGACGGCGCGGTGATTCTTGCCATTACCGGCGACGAGGAAGGGGATGCGATAGATGGCACCTTGGCCCTGTTGGATTGGATGACCGCAAATGGCGAAAAAATGTCCGTCTGCCTGGTTGGCGAGCCTACATGCCAGTCGTCATTGGGAGACACGCTGAAGATCGGCCGCCGCGGCTCGTTGACGGCGAAGCTCACCGCGACAGGAATTCAGGGGCATTCCGCGTATCCTCATCGTTCGAAGAACCCTGTCCACGCGATCGCGAAACTGGTGGATCGGCTTGCCAGTCACCCTCTGGACGAGGGTACCGCTTTTTTCGATCCCTCCTCGCTTGCTGTTACGTCCATTGATACGGGCAATCCGGCCAGCAACGTGATCCCGGCCACCTGCTTTGCCACTGTGAATATCCGCTTCAATGACGCGCATTCGGCCGACGGTCTCCAACGTTGGCTTGAGTCAGAGGCGACCGCAGTGGCGGAAGAGACGGGAGTGGGGATCAGGTTGAACGTGAAGGTTTCAGGCGAGAGTTTCGTAACGGTGCCCGGTGCCCTGTCCGACCTTGTCACTAGGGTGATCGAGACCGAAACAGGAATGGTCCCCACACACTCGACTTCGGGTGGAACCTCGGACTCGCGGTTCATCAAGGATCATTGTCCTGTGGTGGAATTCGGACTTGTGGGTAGGGCAATGCATCAGGTTGATGAGCGGGTGGAGGTGGCCGACATCATCGCGCTGACGGCGGTCTACCGGAGGGTGTTGGATGCGTATTTCGCCTGAATCGGTTCCATCCACCTTCCTGTCAACCGAAGCAGGTGGTGATCGATGACGGCGCGTCAGGTTTTCCTGATGGTCAGGGAACCTCAGGCGGGGCGGGTGAAGACCCGTCTTGGCACTGAGATCGGCATGACTGATGCGGCGTGGTGGTACCGCCATCAGGTTGCCCGTATGATTCGCCGGCTTGAGTGCCCGAAATGGAGTTTCACGCTGGCGATTGCCCCCGATACCGCCTTTGCCAGCCCAGTATGGCCACTCCGGATACCACGTATCGCGCAGGGGCGTGGCGATCTTGGCCAACGCATGTCGGGGCTGTTTGGTTCAGGGCCACCTGGTCCGGCCGTGATTGTCGGGAGCGACATTCCGGATCTCGCGGCCAGCCATGTTGCCCATGCCTTTTGCCTCCTCGGGCGCAATGATGCCGTCTTCGGCCCTAGCTCGGACGGAGGATACTGGCTTGTGGGGTTGAGGCGCACTTTGCCGCTACCACCCGGGATTTTCCGGAACGTACGCTGGTCGACCTCGTATGCACTTGCCGACAGCATTGCGTCGCTGCCCGACTATCGGGTCGCACTTGCCGACACGCTCAGGGATGTCGACTCAGGAGAGGATCTGACGGCATGACGCACGCATTTTCCTGCCATACCTTGCGACCATGAGGGGATTGCCCACCAAATCGCAGGTCATGGACTGGATTTCAGAAAATCCCGACCGGGCCACCAAGCGTGACATCGCCCGTGCGTTCGGCATAAGGGGAGCCGACCGCATCGATCTAAAGCGGCTGTTGCGGGAGTTGGAGCGCGGCGGTCATTTGGAAAGACACAGAAGAGCCTATCGGGATCCGGAAAGTCTTCCACCGGTTACAGTGCTTGAGGTAGACGGTCCGAATGCTGATGGCGATCTCTTCGCCAGTCCGCTTGGGTGGAATGGGACAGGGCCGGAGCCACGCGTCCTGGTTGTGCATCGACCATCTGGTCCGGCGCTTGGAGCGGGCGACCGGATCCTCGCCCGACTGACCGCGGTGAAGGCGGAACGCCATACCTATGAAGCACGTCTGATCCGTCGTATTGGCCGGAACCCGCGCAGGGTTCTCGGGATTTATCGTGAGGGCCCGGAGGGCGGTCGCATCGTGCCGGTCGAGAAGGGTTCGGCTCAGGAATGGCGCATCACGGATGCGGCCGCGTCGGGGGTGCGGGATGGTGAATTGGTTGAAGCCGAACCTATCGCCCGCAGTGGTCGCATCGGTTTTCCCGCTGCCCGGATCGCAGCCACACTTGGCGATCCGGCGGCGCCCGGGTCCGTATCACTGATTGCCATACATCGGCATGGAATTCCCGATGGTTTCCCTGAAGAGGCAATCGCTGAATCGGTGGCTGCGAAACCTGTTGGCCTTGCCGGACGGGAGGATCTGTCCGAGCTACCGTTTGTTACCATTGATCCGGAAGACGCCCGGGACCACGACGATGCCTGCTTTGCGGAGCGGGACACGGATCGGAAGAATCCAGGTGGGCATATCGTCTGGGTGGCTATCGCCGATGTGGCCGCATACGTTGGGCCGGGCACTGCGCTCGACACGGAGGCTCGCCGCCGTGGCAATTCGACCTATTTCACGGATCGTGTCGTACCAATGCTTCCCGAGCGTCTATCGAGCGATCTCTGCTCGCTACGGGAGGGGCTGCCGCGACCCTGCATCGCCGTCGAACTGAAGCTCGATTCCGAGGGCAACAAACTGGCGCACCGTTTTACAAGGGGATTGATGAAGTCGGTTGCTTCGCTCAACTATACTGAGGTGCAGGCTGCGAGAGACGGCGAGGCAGAAGGCAGATGCGCCGATCTGGCTGCCGGCGTCCTTCACCCTCTCTTCGATGCCTATGCCGCCCTCAGGCGCGCCCGCGACCGGCGTGCGCCACTTGACCTCGAACTTCCTGAGCGCGCGATCAGGCTTGCGGATGACGGTAAGGTTGAGGCTGTCGGACTGAAGAAACGGTTGGACGCGCATCGACTGATCGAGGAGTTCATGATTCTGGCGAATGTCGCCGCTGCGGAGGTTCTGTCCAGGCGGCGGTGTCCTTTGCTTTACCGTGTTCACGAAGAACCTGCGCCGGAGCGGCTGGACACGTTGCGCGAAGTGGTGCAGGCCAGCGGTCTCACGCTAGCCAAGGGGCAGATGCTACGTACCGCGCAGCTGAATTCGCTGCTGGCGCAGGCAAGGGGTGGGGAGTTTGACGAGTTGGTCAATCTCTCGACTCTGCGTGCTATGCAGCAGGCCTATTACCACTCCGCAAACCTGGGGCATTTTGGACTGGCCCTGCGCAGCTACGCCCATTTCACGTCACCGATCCGACGCTATGCCGATCTGATCGTTCACCGCGCGTTGATTTCCACATATGGCTGGGGCGAAGACGGCCTGTCACCGGGAGATATCGATCGGCTGGAAGCCACGGCCAGACACGTTTCAGAGACCGAACGTCGCTCGATGGCCGCCGAGCGCGAAACGAATGACCGCTATCTCGCCGCCTATCTGTCGGAACGGGTGGGCGGCGAGTTTACGGGGCGAATCAATGGCATCCAGAGATTTGGTGTATTCGTGCGTCTGGACGAGACCGGTGCCGATGGCCTGATACCGGTCCGTTCGATCGGCGATGAGTGCTTCTTTCATGACCGAGGAAGCCAATCCCTGACAGGTGAGGACTCCGGTCTGGAACTGACGATTGGACTGGCCGTCAGGGTACGTCTGTCCGAGGCCGTTCCTGTGACTGGTGGCCTGAAACTCGAACTGCTCGGCGTGAATGGTGAGGTGCTTCCGCGACGGCGGACCCGACGGAGGGCGGGCACATCGAGGCGGAGATTGGGAAGGTCCAACAGCAGGATCTCAAGGACCGGCCGTTAGGTTGAGCGGTTGCGTCAGGTATTTGGCAGCGCACTGCAGTTGCGCTGCGTGCCCGGAAATCCCGTAATCTTCCGGTGAGGCTGCAATCGCCTCGGTTGATGCACCCTTACGCGTGCCCTGCTCCGCTCTGGAGTGCAAGACCAAGGACGGTGGCGATCGGGTTTCCGGCCGCGTGATGCTGTGCTTCGGATGGAAGTGGAATCCACCACAGCGAAGGGAAGTGACCGAGAAACCCGGGAACAGCGGCGCTTCCTGACCCAATCCGGATCAATGGCCGAGTCGTGAGACTCCGAAGGAGGGGCGGTTCACCATCCGTGCGCCTTTGGCCGCAATCGCAAGGTTCCGAAAGATGTGCGAAGATGATCGTTGAATCTATGTCGACATGCTCTGGATCATGATGGATAGCTTTGAGAAGGAAGCTCAGATACCACAGGTGGTCCGAACCGGATGATTGCGGGCCGGCAACGGAAAGAGGCAGATAAAGAAGATACATCGGGGAACCCAGTACACCTGAAAGAAAAAAACGGCCAGGGGAAGCATTACGCCTCCGCAGACCGTGAGAGCCACAGCCTCCCCGACCGTTTCTCAATCATCCATGTTGTGGTTGAAAATGTCAAGCAGTGCGCATCACTGCGACAGTCGGTAGCGTCTATTGTCACGGCTCGAATGGCTGAACGATTAGGGCCTGTTGACAGTCATGTTGCCGTGACCACGCCGGCAGCGGGATGGATCCCCGCCGCGAAGCCCGCGTCCGTCCTGTCGTAGCGCGTCGCCACCGCCGGGAACTCCCTGGTTCTGGCGAAGAGGTTCCCGACCTGGCGCCGCCACCCGTACAGCTCCCGGGGTTCCGTCCTGTCCGCATCCATCCTGTCTTTTGCCCGTTCTGCCTGTGCCGCCGTTCCGGCGCACATTGCCGCAGAAACGGCAGGGAACGCGCCGAATCGCAACCCAATTGTCAACAGGCCCTAGTTCTTGGCGTAGTATTCGACGACCAGGTGCGGCTCCATGACCACTGAGAACGGCACGTCGCCCAAGCCCGGCGCGCGCACGAAAGTGGCAACCATCTTCGAGTAATCCACGTCAATGTAGTCCGGGACGTCACGCTCGCTCAGCTGAGTGGCCTCAAGCACAACGGCAAGCTGTTTGGAGCGGTCCCGAACCTCGATGATGTCTCCCTCCTTAACGCGGTAGCTTGGGATATTCACGCGGCGGCCGTTCACCCTGATATGCCCGTGATTCACGAACTGGCGCGCGGCGAACACGGTGGGCACAAATTTCGAGCGGTAGACGACGGCGTCAAGGCGGCGTTCCAGCAGTCCGATCAGGTTTTCGCCGGTATCGCCCTTCATTCTTGCGGCTTCGGCATAGATCCGCTTGAACTGCTTTTCGGTCAGGTCCCCGTAGTGACCCTTGAGCTTCTGCTTCGCACGAAGCTGGATGCCGAAATCCGACATCTTTCCCTTGCGGCGCTGACCGTGCTGACCGGGTCCGTATTCCCGGCGGTTTACCGGGGACTTCGGGCGACCCCAGATATTCTCTCCCATCCGACGATCGATCTTATATTTGGCAGCGGTGCGTTTGGTCACCTCTGATCTCCTTCATTGTCTCAGGCCTCCCGATAGCCAGGAGGTGCGCGTTCGAAGGGCGTTGTCCTCTCCCAATCGGGCGACAGGCATCCTCTTGCGAGGGCCGCCAACACCAAAGTGCCTGTCCCGGCGAACCCCGCCGGGAAGACAGGCCTTTAATCCAGAGGGAACGACGAGTCAACTGGCGCTTGACGGATGAAGGAGTCAATGACTCACTCCGGCATCCAAGGGTGTTCCATCAAGAAACTTCAGCCGGTATTGCATGTCCGGAATCTGTGCTGCGATTGTCGTGGTGAAGCGATTCATACCGGAATCCCGGACAGGGAACCGCAGCGGATTCGGTCAATTCAAATGACGCTGGCGTTGTTTGTGGAGGCTTGGAATGTTCAGACCATTGACGGTTTCATGGGAGACGCTCAGTTGGCAACCCACGTAAACCTGATCAAGCTGTCCGTCGGTTCGGAGAGCGTGGAAAGCCTCAGTCACTGGCAACGATCAGCGGCCGCCAAGGGCCGGGATGGCTTCCCCCGGCACGTTACCCGGATGTGGCCAAGGCGCGAACCTGAGATCCTGAATGGTGGAAGTATCTACTGGGTTATCGGCGGAATGATCTCATGCCGACAGAGAATCCTACGGTTCGACGAAGTCATCGGTGGCGATGGAATCCGCCGATGTGCCATCGTGCTCGACCCAAATCTGGTTCGGTTGGTTCCGGTGCCGAAGCGGCCGTTTCAGGGATGGAGGTATCTCCGGCCAGAGGATTCACCACCCGACATCGAGTTGGGCGACACTGGACAGGAACGTCTTCCGTCGGAACTGAATATCGCTCTGACCGAAATCGGTGTGCTGTCGAGAAATGTCACCGCAAGCGGGAAATGACCGGCGGGCACTACGACCTCCACCACACCCGCAGCGCTGGCGACAGTCTTGTTGGCTGTGTCCGCAAATTCGCTCCCATTGCCAAGCCTGACTCAGAACATGCCTCGTGAGATTGACATTGAAGTCTCCTTTCTTTCAACCCATCAAGCCCAGCCTCATGCGCTCCCGCCGCTGGAATGGGCCGGAGGGACGGCATAAGGCAACAGGCATGTTCTCCGCAGCCACATACTCCGATCCATTCCGGTTGCCTGAACATACGAGGCGGAGGTGACCTGTTTCTCCGGCACATTATGTTACATTTCGGAATCGAATTGGGGACAATCTACCCGACCACGCGGCTTCGCGTTTCGACTTACAGCAAGATGCCGATGCCTGTTTCTCTTTCTGTGGAACCCGGATGCCGGACGTCCTGATCAACGATCCCGCAATCCCGAAGCTCATGGCCCCATATCGCAGCTTGGGCAACCCTAACCATCCAAGCTGATGGCCGCGGCTATCAATCATATTGCAAGGACGCAGAGTTGCCACGCAACGCCAGAATCTCCGGATCAAAGTCTTGTGCAGTGCCGCGAACGTCCGGCTTCAGCTTCCGGCAGTCGACAGGCCAGACCGGACGAAAGACACTCCATGACACTTCGGCAGGTTGCAACGGAGTTGTTTCCTGTTCATCCTGGCCCTAGAACAGCATTGGCGAGGTGAGTTCCATGCTGTCTGGAAAACGGGTTCTACTGATCATCGGCGGCGGAATCGCGGCCTTCAAGTCCCTTGATCTTATCAGGCGGCTTCGGGAACAGGGCAGTGCGGTCATTCCCGTATTGACGGCGGCCGCCGAGGAATTCGTGACACCGCTATCCGTTTCGGCACTTGCGGCGAAAGAGGTCTATCGCGATCTCTTTGACCTGACCAATGAAGCCGAAATGGGGCATATCGAACTGAGCCGTTCCGCCGACCTCATTGTCGTGGCGCCCTGCACCGCCGATCTCATGGCCAGGATGGCGGGCGGTCATGCCAATGATCTGGCCTCGACCATATTGATGGCCACAGACAAGCCCGTGCTCATCGCACCGGCGATGAACGTGCGTATGTGGTGCCATCCCGCCACACAACGAAACCTCGCCACCCTCAATGGAGATGGCGTTCTGACCATTGGTCCGGAAGAAGGTGAGATGGCCTGTGGTGAGTTCGGTCCGGGCCGGATGTCGGAACCAACGGAAATCGTAGAGGCGGTGAAGGCCGTACTCGCCGATGGCCCGCTGAAAGGTCGGCACGTTTTGGTGACTTCCGGGCCCACGATCGAACCGATCGATCCGGTGCGTTACATCGCCAATCGGTCTTCTGGAATCCAGGGAAACGCGATTGCCCGGGCACTTGTCTCGCTCGGTGCACGTGTAACCCTTGTGACTGGCCCCTCCTCCATTCCACCTCCAGATGGTGTGGATACAGTTCCTGTGGAGTCGGCTGTGCAGATGCTTGGTGCGGTCGAGTCCGCTCTACCCGCCGACGCCGCCGTGTTTGCCGCCGCCGTCGCCGATTGGAGAGTCGCGGAGAAATCGGTCAGGAAAATCAAGAAGGACGGATCGGGCAAACCGCCAGCACTCGAGTTCACTGAAAATCCTGACATATTGGCCACTGTCGCTCAAATGAGAGTCGGACGTCCAAGGCTTGTGGTGGGATTTGCGGCCGAGACCGACGACGTGACCGCTCACGCGGCATCCAAACGCAGACGTAAGGGTTGCGACTGGATTCTGGCCAATGACGTTTCACCGGAAACCGGGATCATGGGAGGCTCCGAGAACGTTGTTACCCTGATCTCGGATGATGGTCAGGAAGAATGGCCTCGTCTGGACAAGGCCGAGGTGGCGGCGCGACTCGCCACTCGCATCGCCGAGACACTTGCATGACGTCTCCGGTCATTCGGCTCGTCTGGAATGAGGGAGCGGACCGATCCATTCCACTGCCACAATATGGAACGGAAGGGGCAGCCGGAGCTGATATCCGCGCAAACCTTCCACCCGAAATCCGTGCCGACGGGCTGACACTCGCGACAATGGAACGGCTGGTTGTACCAACCGGATTACGTATGGAGATACCCGAGGGACTTGAGATTCAGCTGAGGCCAAGATCGGGATTGGCACGTGATCATGGGATAACTCTCTGCAATTCACCCGGCACAATTGACGCCGACTTCCGAGGCCCGGTCGGGGTCCTTCTCGTTAACTTCGGCACAAGACCTTTTTCGGTCAGACACGGAGACCGAATCGCCCAATTGATCGTCGCACCAGTAGCAAGAGCGAATTTCTCGATCTCAGAAACGCGGAGTTCAACTGCGAGGGACGAGGGCGGGTTCGGTTCGACAGGTCTCCGCTAATGGTCTGGTTCATTGCGGTTGCGGCAGGCATCTGGGGGCTCGGCCATGTCGCCGGAACAAGCCCCCGAGCGCGGCTCGTCATGATCGCCGTTCTTTATTTCATCGCCCTGTTGGCCGTGGCCACTCTACCAGAGACCCATCCAGCACTGGCCGTAATCGGAAAATCACAGGGCGAATGGCTGTTGCTTGGTGGAGTGGCGGTGCTGGCCTCACTCTATGTCGTCGGGCTGAGGTGGCTTAGGTCAAAGGCGTCTCCACCACCATCCGAAGACACTCAGGCAGGCCTGTTCAGAAACGAGGAACTATCGCGATACGCGAGGCACATAATGCTCCGTGAGATCGGTGGACCGGGCCAGAAACGACTCAGGGAGGCCAGGGTCCTCATCATTGGTGCGGGCGGGCTGGGCTCACCGGCGCTGATATATCTGGCGGCCGCAGGCACGGGAACCATTGGGGTGGTCGACGACGATGCAGTCGAGGTCACAAATCTCCAGCGACAGATCGCGCATTCGGACCAAAGGATCGGAATGCCAAAGGTGTTTTCGGCCGAGAGAGCCATGAAGGAACTGAACCCATTTGTCGATATTCGCACATATCATCGCCGACTGACCGAGGACATCGCGGCTAGACTTGTGGATGACTATGATATTGTCCTGGACGGATCCGACAATTTCGACACCCGATACCTGACCAATGGAGTCTGTGTTGCCGCGCAAAAGCCACTGGTCTCTGCAGCGCTGACGCAGTGGGAAGGCCAGATCAGCGTTTTTGACCCGACTCAAGGCACTCCATGCTATCAATGCGTATTTCCCGAACCTCCGGCGTCCGAGCTGGTACCAAGCTGTGCGGAAGCCGGTGTACTCGGGCCGCTACCTGGAGTATTGGGAACGATGATGGCGGTGGAGACGATCAAGCTGATTGCGCAGGCTGGCGAACCTTTGCGTGGGCGAATGATGATTTACGATGCACTATTTGCCGAAACTCGAACAATCAGCCTAACTCGCCGCGAGGACTGCAGGATCTGCGGGAACCGGTCCAAAGTACCTTGAGGGCCTTTCCTGCTTTCGTTCCGCTGCGCAGCCCCCGGGTCCAGCCAATGCGGGTTCGTGTCGCGGATTTTGGAAACGGACGGCAATGGAGGGTTGCCGCCAATTCTGCACGGAAGTGCTGGAGCGTTGCGCCTTAAGTCGGCTTTGGGAAACAGGTTAGCTGTTTCCAATGTCATCCGGTTCCTGGTAGCACTTCCAATGTGATTTTGATTTACACCTATGGATGCAGGTCGGTCTGAAAGAGAGAGTCCAGTTGGAGACGGTGGCCCCAGCAGCATGTTGCGCAGATGCCAGACCCTGTTTCGGATATCGGTGCGGACGCTGGTTTCAGAGAGTCGTACCATCGGTCACCAGGACGCATTTGCTGGGTGGTCCATGTGCAGTTGAGTCTGGCACAGCAACATTGAACTGAATTTTGAGGAGACCTGCCATGCCCGGATTCCTAACCACACATGTGCTCGATACAGCGTCGGGTCGCCCCGCGAATGGAATGAGGATTGACCTGATTCGAATTGACGGGGACTCCAGGGTACATCTGATATCCATTGCCACAAATGAAGACGGTCGCACGGATGAGCGAATACTGCCTCCCGAAAGGTTCGCTGCTGGCACCTATGAATTGGCGTTCCATGCAGGTGAGTATCTCGACAGGAAAGGTTGCCTACCTGAGCAGACACGGTTCCTTGACGTCATACCGGTCCGATTTGTCATGTCTGAGCAGTCACACTACCATGTCCCGTTGCTTTTGTCGCCTTTTGGGTACTCAACTTACCGAGGCAGCTGACTCCACACGCGGGCAACGCTCATTCGCCTGCCCGGAACCGCATCTGAATGTCGCTGTCTGGATGGTTCGATTACACTTGAGTGGGGAATCACCGACTCCATTTGCCACGGTGCACCTCGACCTTCTGTTGGCCATGACATGGTCGCCTCTCCCCGAATCGAATGCCGGGCGGCTTTCGTTTCCAGGAATATCTGGAAGAGATCCTTCGGTTTCGCGAAACAGAAGCCAGCACCTAAGCTCTCGATGCGCTTAACTCGGGTTCCTTTGCGCCGGAAATAGCTGCATTACTGAATTGCAGACCATGATCGCGCCTGGCCGCGATCATGGTTCATTGAGTCGAATTGCCCTTGAAACTCCGATCCTACTTGGCATTCTCAACTATTGGTTGAATGATCCCTTCCTGAACAGACACGCTGCCAAAGTGATCAGGGGGCATGCAATGCATGATATTGCAATCCTGTGGGACTGGATTGGATTCGCGGTTCGTTGGCTGCACGTAGTCACGGCAATTGCGTGGATCGGATCCTCGTTGTATTTTATCGCATTGGACCTTGGGCTGCGGGCCTCACCAGACCTGCCCAAAGGCGTTCATGGTGAGGAATGGCAGGTTCACGGCGGCGGATTCTATCACATTCAGAAATACCTCGTTGCACCACAGCGGCTACCCGAACATCTGACCTGGTTCAAATGGGAAAGTTATTCGACCTGGCTTTCCGGCGCGGCGCTTCTGATGATTATCTATTGGATTGGCGGCGACCTATACCTGATTGATCCCGCCAAGGCGGACCTGGCTCTTTGGCAGGGCATTCTCATTTCGGCCGCTTCACTCACAGTTGGATGGTTGCTCTACGACTTACTTTGCCGATCAGGCCTCGCAGAGCGCCCGACTGAGTTGATGGTCCTTCTGTTCATCCTGCTCGTTGCAGCGTCATGGGGTTACAATCAGGTATTCACCGGCCGGGCTGCGCTCCTTCACCTTGGTGCTTTCACCGCCACTGTAATGACGGCAAACGTCTTCTTCGTCATCATTCCTGGCCAGCGCATCGTTGTGAACGACCTCCGCAACGGCCGCGAGCCAGATCCGAGGCATGGAAGAGCTGCAAAGTTGCGTTCAACCCATAACAATTACCTGACGCTTCCCGTCGTGTTCCTGATGCTTGCCAACCATTACCCTCTGGCCTTCGCCACCGGGTACAGTTGGATCATTGCTTGCCTGGTCTTTCTCATGGGTGTCACGATAAGGCACTTCTTCAACTCGATGCATTCCGGCGCTGGAAGGCCAACCTGGACATGGGCGGTAACCGCCCTCCTGTTCATCCTGATCGTCTGGCTCTCAACCGCACCAATGCCTGATGAACACCCAGATGCCGAGATGCCCAAGTTGACACGGCCCGAACTGCGGTTCGCAAATGCCGATGGATTCGACGAAGCTTACGATATCGTTATCGGAAACTGCTCCATGTGCCACGCACGGGAGCCTGTTTGGGAAGGTATTCTGTGGCCTCCCAAAGGTGTTGTGCTCGAAACTCCTGGCGACGTGGCAAGGCATGCAAACGCAATCTTTCTACAGGCCGGGGTCAGCCGTGCCATGCCCCCTCCCGGCGCGTTTGACATGGATCCAGACCTCAGATCGGCACTTGTCAGCTGGCATCGCGCTGGCAAAGACGGATGATCCTCGGAGTCCCGCACAGGCCGAAAGGGCAGAGACGTCTGGATTCCGTCCACCACTACCATTCTGCGGAATGCGCTTCCCGTATCCTTAACCGGACGGTTCCAGACTCCAGTTACCGAATAGATTACACTGAAACGAAATCGTTCTAACCTCCCGGAATCAACCGCTTCTTGGCCTTCGGCCAAGGCCGATCTTCTTTGCGGTCACTGACCGCGTCGCGGAATAGTTCGGTGCAACCAATGGATAGTCTTTGGCAAGACCCCATTTCTTACGATATGCTTCGGGCGTCAATCCGTGGCTGCTCGACAGATGCCGCTTTAGCGTCTTGAATCCCTTGCCACATTCCAGACAGAAGATCAGGCTATCCGTTACGGATTCGTCAATGGGAACCGCTGGCACAGGTCTTTCGCTGTCCGCCACGACTACGGGCTCAGGCTGTGGTAACTCCACATCCACCGTCTCCACTACTGGGTCGACTTCCGTAACGGTCCCGCCTTCGCCGTCGGAACTGTCTTCCTCCTCCGCCACCGCGGCAGCGCCGAGTCCGTTAAGTGTATTGAAGACCTCCACAATCAGACCTGAAAGGTCGCGGGCCGCAAGTTGATTTCTGCCAAGGTAGGCCGTCACTACTTCTGTCGTCATGACCCTGATGTCGTCCACCTGATCAATATCGACTTCCAGTCTATTTTCCATAACTTTGCTTTCCATACTTTCGCATTGGATGTCTAGTTTCGCACCCCAGTTCGAGTCTTGAAGTGCAATGCGGGACACCAGTTCGCACTTTTGGAAACTAATGGCAATAGTCAATATCGAATTTCTGCAACTTTGATCGAGAAAGAAACGGGGATCATATGCGGAAATTTCAATCTGAGGTTTGCAAAACGGAGGAAATCTGACAACATGGCCGGATGGAATTTCGGCAGCGACCTCTGCCGCGCTCAAGCGCATCTTCTAGCCAAAGAGCAAGAGCGGAACGAACGTCGTAATGAAGTTTGGTGCGTTCCGGTGAATGCATGTCGAACTCCATATTCATGTCTCCAACGTTGTTGTCAACATGGCGGAATTCAAAGAGTGTAGCCCAAAATTCCTGTCATACCGCTGCGGCTCGGTCCGCCAGTTGCGCTCCAATGCTTTGGGCCAAAAAGGGTGGACGAGGGGAGAGGGTCTCGGGCTACACCCCACGAAGTGCCCGTGCTCAACATGCACAAGGTCATCGCAGCAGGATGAACACGCTCTTGTCCCATGCGAAGGGACGGAACCTGTTCGATGCAAACGCCGATCTTGATACGCCGGGGCTCGACCAGTGCAGGATGAGGCTTGCAGCCAATGATCACAGGATCGGGACACCGGCACCATGTCTTCATTGAAACCAGACGCTGGATTCGACCATCTAATCCCGCAGATTTGCGAAAGGCCGTCGCCCGCCGTTCGATGACCTGAAAGCCTTGATCATTTCCTTTTCAACCGTCCGCGGCTTCTCCTTCCCTACTTCCTTCCAGCAAACGAGTAGTTCAGCGGCATCTTCCAACTGCCAGACGTGCCTACCGCCCCGATGCGAGACCGCTTGACCCTCGCCGAAACGTATCATCGCTCGGATTCGCCCCCGCAAGCTGCCGTCAGTCTTTCCTATATACACGATCCCTGCGCCGTCCACCCAGTTGGCAAGCAGTTCATCAACGGGAACGTTCGGGTCTTTCCCTTTGTACCAGCCACCGCTCCCTTTAACCATGAACCGCGGTGCGGACATACCATCTCGCATGAAGACATAG
This sequence comes from Paracoccaceae bacterium, assembly GCA_965203605.1. Classification (GTDB taxonomy): domain Bacteria; phylum Pseudomonadota; class Alphaproteobacteria; order Rhodobacterales; family Rhodobacteraceae; genus JAPOUP01. Next base: position 4,479,832 of record OZ241902.1, read on the forward strand.
ACTCCGGGACCGGTAGGAACTGCGTCCATGTTTCCAGATCGAAGACCTCTGACGGTTGAAAAACCCCGGAAACTGAGAATCCGTAATCCCTCAACCGACTGCAGGTGCTCGGAAAGTGACAAGATAGGAAAGGTTACTTGCTCCGGTTCCACATGGGTCTGCTCGGCAGACCGGACGCGACGTCCGTTGCGCTCAAATAGATTGGGATAGTTCCGGCTCCTGCCATGAACTTGAAACTCAGTGACGGGCGAGCCATCGCGTTTTCTGTACCGGTTTCTTTGGTTGACCAGCCCAGCTAGCTCACTCAGGGAGATCCAGTCGTTCCCATTGCTGACCAGAATATCGCGAATCTCTTCATGCAGTGTGATCTTCCTCAATCCGAGCCTCCCCCAAAATAAGTATTTCAATTATGTCGTTGGACGGCAATTGCTCAACTCCGGCATAAGTGAAGCCTGACGCACAATCATATATCAAATGCCGGTTATGCGCAAAATTGAGAATTCAATACCCGTTCCAACGAAGGTTTGGCCCGATGGAACTAGGGCGGCTTACCAAGACATTCTCAAGAAACGACCTGTGATCGGCATAAAGGCATGTCCGATTCCGGTTTGACTGGACGCCACGCTTCCGGACCGGGGAAGCGACATCGATGGGAAGCCCGGCAACTTCAATATGCAGAACATGCTTGCCCGGCTCCATTACAAGAGGACAGGACCGGCGACCAGGCTTCCGGATCTTCGATCACGCGGACAGGCCTTGGAGCGGCGTCGGACAGTTCCTCCGGCGTGGCGATGATCCTGAAGGTTTCCAGCAGTTCGGTCATTGCCGGCTGGTATGCGTGCGGTCGCAGGCGCATCGTATGGGGTTGCTGCAACTCTTCGATGTGCGGTTCAGTGTACTTGGCTTTGATGTTGCGCTTTTGGCCCATCATGGTCTCCTCCCGGCATTGCGAATCGGGTTGATTCAAGAATCCTGCGTTGTGCTGGCAGGGCGACCGACCTGACCGAAATCATCTCGGAGCAGACCATCAAGCGCAGGCTGTACCGGATTGATGTAATTGTCTGGTTGGGCGGTCATTTCGGGGCGGGCACAACACGGGTAGAGGCAGAACTCTCGAAAGAGACAACGGACTGCCTGCACTGCTTGAACACCTTCGGCTGTGTTCTGCGATACCGGAATCCTACGGACATGACACGAGCGAAGAGAAGCTGTACTCGAAACCCACGGATACGCTGATTACCTCGCGATGGCCTTTCTCGGACCCTTCCTTCAAATGTTGTCACCTTCAATTTGATAACCCTAGGGTAATGGTTTCTAGCCAGGAATTCAACGGCAAGTTGTGACTTTCGTATATAATCACCTTCCACTTGCAGTGCCGCGCAAATTCAGTTGGCTTCGCTAGGACACGCCTGCAATTGACCGCTAACACATCGGATCCTTGCCCAATTCTGGATCACAGGTTACCAGATCGGCGGCAAAGCGGACTCTTCGGTCGGGCACGCACCCATCGAAAGGGCTTGATGGACACCCCCCAACGTTCGTCACGACGAAAACCTCAGATTCTCCGACATCCGAACGATAAAGTCAGAAAACTCATCCCGAAGATCCATGCGAGATAATCCAAAGGCGACCGTTGCCTGCAGGAATCCCGCCTTGGATCCGCAGTCGAACCGCTGCCCCTTGAACCTGTATCCGTACACGTCCCTCCCCTGTTCGATCTCTGTCGCAATGGCACTCGTCAACTGAATTTCACCACCGGCCGCGCGATTGTCCGCATTGAGGTGAACCAGAACCTGCGGAGAGAGGAGGTATCTGCCGATAACCGCAAGATTCGATGGACTCCTGCCTACCTCCGGCTTCTCAACCATTCCCTTGACGGAAACCGTCGGCCCTGTTTCCCCTTCGACGTCCAACATACCGTAGGACGAACACTTTTCGGGAGGAACCTCCATTGCAGCGACCATGCTGCCTCCGGTCTCACGGTAAGCTTCAAGCATCTGCAGAAGACAGGGCTTCTCCGCCGCAATTACATCATCGGGGAGAATCACGGCGAAAGGCTCATCCGGTGAAATCAGGTGCCGTGCGCACCAGACCGCATGGCCCAACCCAAGCGGCCGGTGCTGGCGCACATAGGCAATGGCACCCGAGTCCATATTGGTGCTCCTGAGCTCACCCAAGAGCGAAGTCTTTCCAGTTCTGATCAGTTCCTGCTCGAGCCCGGGCGCAAGGTCAAAGTAATCCTCTAGTGCACCCTTGCCACGGGAGGTCACGAAAATGAACTTCTCGATTCCTGCCGCCCGTGCTTCGTCGATCGCATACTGAACCAACGGGCGGTCAACCAAGGTCATGATTTCCTTCGGAATTGACTTGGTTGCCGGCAGAAACCGCGTTCCCAGACCCGCCACCGGAAATATTGCCTTGGTCACTGTCCGTTCCATTTCCATTCCCTGCTTGCCCGCACCGGTCGCAACGCGTTTCCAACAGAGTCCACACCGGAGATGGGACCCCGGGTGTGGCGATTCGGCGCAATCCACACTCCAATGCCAACCATTCCTGATTCCCACACTCCAGTTTCAGCCATTGGCAGTCCGGACTCACTCCATCCCTAGTTCCGCCAGCATCGCCTCGACCCGTGGCACATCCTCAGGGTTGTTGACCTCCCAGAAACGGCGGCCTTGGGCATCGACTTCAACGCAGAGCATCAGACGTCCCTGCTCCAGGAAGCGAAGCTGCTCCAGCCCCTCCAGTCGTTCAAGAGGACCAACAGGCCACAGCGGATAGGACTCCAGAGCCGTTGGTCGGAATGCATACGCTCCCACATGATGGTACACCGGCGTCCATTCGTCATCGGCGAATTGGCGCACCGTATAGGGAATGACTTCCTTCGAGAAATACAGCGCACGACCATCCTCGGTGAAGACCGCGGTGGTGCCGCCAACCCGGCCCGCCCGGCGGTCCTGGCGAAATCCATCCAGGGCGTTCCCATCGCAGCGGAGAACTGGCGTTGCGACATCAGCGGAGGGATGCGTGGACAGTCGTTCGATAAGGCATTCAATGAACCACGGAGGAGTCAGTGGTGCATCGCCCTGAAGATTCACGACAATATCGTAGCCTTCACCCAGCGCTCCCATTGCCTCCGCACAGCGCTCCGTCCCGTTGCGGCAATCCGGCGATGTCATCAGTGCTTCAGCTCCGAAGCTCCGAACGGTGTCCCGGATCAAGGTGTCTTCGGTCGCAACCACGATCCGATCCACCCCCGAGATCCGCTCGGCCGCTTCCCAGGTTCTTTGAACCAGACTCAGCGACCTACCGGTCGCACCGCGCAGCGGAGCAAGTGGCTTTCCGGGATAGCGCGAGGATCTGTAACGCGCCGGGATACAGATCAGAACACGCATCAACCTGGCAACAGGTCCACGCCCGGTGCATGGGCGATGAAGAACGGGTTCAGATAGCCAGGCTTGCCATAATCAAATCGCCCATGATCGTTGAACCGAACCATCCTGCCTCCTGCACCGCGCAGGACCGCATCGCCTGCCGCCGTATCCCACTCCATCGTTGGACCCAGACGCGGATAGAGATCAACTTCGCCCGTGGCCAATAGACAGAACTTCAGGGAGGATCCGGTGTTCACGATACCACGGACTCGATATTTCGAGATATAGTCATCTGTGGCTTGGTCGGAGTGCGACTTCGAGGCCACAGCCCTGAGTGCTTCGTTGTCTGGTCTGGAAACCCTGATCGGCTTCGATGTCCCCACACAATCCCTTGGGAACTCACCTGTTTCCTCAACCGATGTGCCGTCGGCGAGCGTGTGATAGAGCCTACCCTTGGCTGGTGCATAGACGACACCTCGCAACGGCACTCCGGCCTTGACATAGGCAATGTTGACCGTGAAATCCTCGCTCCGTCCGACAAATTCCTTGGTTCCGTCCAACGGATCAACGATCAGAAATGAATCGGCCCGCTCGGCATGTGTCGCGGCCTGCTCTTCAGTCACAACGGTCACATCCGGAAATGCAGCTTTCAGACCACCCGTGATGTGTGAATCCGCCGCTTCATCCGCTTCCGTCACTGGACTCAGGTCCGACTTCATGCGCACGGCGAATTGCTGACGTCCGTATATCTCCATTATCAGGTCGCCGGCCTCGAGCGCCAGCCGCCGCATCTCCAGGCAAAGTCGCCCGAAATCCAATGTCCGCTCCATTGCCCATCCAACCTTACTTCCCGGATGCCCATCGCCCGCTTATGATCGTTTGCCGCAGGTTCGGCAACACCGGGTCCGAAATTTCGCGATCAATCCACAACCCGCAAGGTCAGGTTGATCCGCCCACCCTCGTTCAGCAACGTCGATGTGCCCGGCTTGACCCGATCCACTCCATGATAGAGCAGGCGAGCCGCTCCACCCAAGACCACCACATCGCCGGACGAAAGCCAGACTGACTCCGTGCGGCCTCCTCGCGTTCGGTTGCCGATTCGGAACAGCGCATCGTCACCCAGCGATACCGACACCACGGGGTAGGAGAAGTCCGCTTCATCGCAGTCCCGATGCATTCCCATTCGGGCACCGGTTCCGTAGAAGTTCAACAGGCAGCACTCCGGCTGCCGCTCCAACCCTGTCACCTCCTCCCAGACCCGGAGAACGCTGACAGGGATCGCTGGCCAGCGCACACCAGACGGATGCCTGCGTTCGTAACGGTATCCAGTCCGGTCCGAGCACCATCCGTACTTTCCCGCAGAGGTCATCCTGACGGACATCGGCCTGCCATAGGGTGTCTGCGGCGACTGAAGCGGCGCGGCAGCAACGACGTGCCGCAGCTCCACCAACATCCCGGCCTGAGCCGAACGGTCGAGGAATCCCTTGAAGACCAACACGCCCCGCAAGGAAGTCGTTGGCTTTGGCTTTCTGTCCGGTCTCCCCCGCATGGCCATAAAATTGTCCATCCCGCTCGCTTGCAGGGCCGAATCCCCGTTCCTATATACCCGGTGAACGCTGCAGGGAAACTCTTCCCGCTCAAAACCAGGGATTAGGAGATCAGTGCCTTTCAGGGCTGCTCTCCTCTAACATCGCCAAACGGAAGGATTCTGGAATATGGCCAAAGTCATCGGAATCGACTTGGGAACGACAAATTCCTGTGTCGCCATCATGGACGGCTCACAACCCCGCGTCATCGAGAACTCGGAAGGTGCGCGCACCACTCCGTCCATCGTCGGTTTCACCGACAACGAGCGTCTGGTCGGTCAGCCGGCCAAGCGTCAGGCGGTCACCAACCCCGAGAACACGATTTTCGCCGTCAAGCGCCTGATCGGCCGGCGCGTCGACAGCGCTGAAGTAAGCAAGGACCGGAAAATCGTCCCATACAGCATCGTCGACGGCGGGAACGGTGACGCCTGGGTCGAGGCGCGGGGTGAGAAATACTCACCTAGCCAGATCAGCGCCTTCATCCTGCAGAAAATGAAGGAGACCGCTGAAGCGTATCTCGGTGACGAAGTCAGCCAGGCCGTCATCACCGTACCAGCCTATTTCAACGATGCCCAGCGTCAGGCAACCAAGGACGCCGGCAAGATCGCCGGTCTGGACGTCCTGCGCATCATCAACGAACCTACAGCGGCGGCGCTGGCATACGGCCTCGACAAGAAGGAATCCAGAACGATCGCCGTCTACGATCTCGGGGGCGGAACCTTCGATATCACCATTCTGGAAATCGACGACGGTCTCTTCGAAGTGAAGTCGACCAATGGCGACACATTCCTCGGCGGCGAGGACTTCGACATGCGTATCGTCGGCTATCTCGCCGATGAATTCAAGAAGGAGCACGGAGTCGACCTGTCGAAGGACAAGATGGCACTTCAGCGTCTGAAGGAAGCTGCGGAAAAGGCCAAGATCGAGCTTTCGAGTTCCACGCAGACTGAAATCAACCAACCGTTCATCTCGATGGACAAGGACACGGGAACGCCGCTGCATATGGTCATGAAGCTGACCCGGGCCAAGCTCGAGAGTCTTGTCGGCGACCTGATCAAGAAATCGATCAAACCATGCAGGGACGCGCTGAAGGACGCTGGAATCTCGACATCCGCGGTCGACGAAGTGGTTCTGGTCGGCGGCATGACAAGAATGCCGAAAGTCGCGGAGGAAGTATCCGGGTTCTTCGGCAAGGAGCCGCACAAAGGCGTGAACCCCGATGAGGTGGTTGCCATGGGTGCCGCCATCCAGGCAGGCGTTCTGCAGGGTGACGTCAAGGATGTCGTGCTTCTCGACGTGACGCCCCTCTCGCTCGGAATCGAAACGCTAGGCGGCGTGTTTACCCGGCTGATCGACCGCAACACCACCATTCCAACCAAGAAGTCGCAGATATTCTCGACCGCAGAGGACAACCAGAACGCAGTGACGATCCGCGTGTTCCAGGGCGAACGGGAAATGGCGACCGACAACAAGCTGCTGGGCCAGTTCAACCTTGAGGATATCCCGCCCGCGCCCCGCGGTCTGCCGCAGATCGAGGTAACGTTCGACATCGACGCCAACGGAATCGTGTCGGTGAGCGCGAAGGACAAGGGGACGGGCAAGGAGCACAGGATCACCATCCAGGCTTCCGGTGGCCTTTCCGACGAGGAAATCGAGCAGATGATCAAGGATGCCGAGGCCAACGCCGAGGCGGACAAGGAGCGGCGCGAACTGGCCGATGCCAGGAATCAGGCTGAGAGCCTGATTCACGGCACCGAGAAATCGATCGAGGAACACGGTGACAAAGTCGATCCATCGACCATCGAGGCGATCGAGCTCGCCATCGCCAACCTGAAGGAACAGATCGAGACCGAAGAGGCCGGCAAGATCACGGCCGGAATCCAGAACGTTGCGGAAGCGTCCATGAAGCTTGGAGAGGCCATCTACAAAGCCGAGCAGGAAAAGGCTGAAGCCGCGGATGACGGCGGCGAACAGCCCGATGACGAGGAAGAGATCGTCGACGCCGAATTCGAAGACATTGACGACCGCAAACGCGACTAGATGCGGCCAAGCTGCCCGCTGTCACCTCGGTTCCAACCGGATCGGACGCGGCTCGGACGCGCCTGCGAATTCCGCAGGCGCGTCCGTGCTCCAAAAGGACTGACACATGGCCAAGCGCGATTTCTATGATGTCCTTGGCGTCTCAAGGGGCGCAGGCGCTGAAGAGGTCAAGAAGGCTTACCGCAGAAAGGCCAGGGACCTTCATCCTGACAGGAACAAGGATGATCCGAATGCGGAAGCCGAATTCAAGCAGGTAAACGAAGCATACGAGATCCTGAAGGATCCCGAAAAAAAGGCTGCATACGACCAGTTCGGCCACGCAGCTTTCGAGGGCGGCGGGCCGCAGCAGGGCGGTTTCGGCGGATTTGCCCACCACGACTTCAGATCATCGTTTTCGGATGTATTCGATGACCTGTTTGGTGAGGCCATAGGAGGACGGAGCGCCCGTGGTGGTCGTCGGCGCACGGCCCGCGGTGAGGACTTACGCTACAACCTACAGGTTTCCCTTGAGGATGCCTACTCCGGTGTCGAGAAGACAATCGAGGTTACGGCGGCCACCAACTGTTCCAGCTGTGGAGGTACAGGAGCGCAGAGCGGCACCGAGCCGGCGACGTGCCCCACATGCTCGGGAATGGGAAAGGTCCGCGCCCAGCAAAGCATCTTCACCGTCGAACGGACGTGCCCCACATGCTCGGGAATGGGTCAGATCGTCAACAATCCGTGCTCCGCCTGCGGTGGAGCTGGCCGCGAGCAGTCCAGTCGCACGATGTCAGTGAGTATCCCTTCCGGAGTGGAGACCGGGACACGTATCCGTCTTGCCGGGAAGGGCGAGGCGGGCCAGCGAGGCGGGCCAGCGGGCGATCTGTATATCTTCATCCATGTCAGGGACCATCCACTGTTTGTGCGTGACGGGCAGGATCTGTTCTGCAAGGTTCCTGTAAGTGTGGCGACAGCAGCGCTCGGCGGCGATATCGAAGTGCCAACCATCGATGGCGGAAGATCCCGCGTCCGTATACCCGAGGGTAGTCAGTCAGGTCGACAGATGCGCCTGCGCAGCAAGGGCATGCCAGCTCTGCGCGGCGGCGGAATTGGTGACATGTTCATCGAGCTTGCCGTCGAAACGCCCGTGAACCTGACGCCCCGTCAGAAAAGCCTGCTGCGTGAATTCGACGGTCTGAGTTCCGACAACAATCCGGAATCCTCCAGTTTTCTATCCAAAGTCAAGAGCTTCTGGGACAGCATAAAGAGCTGACGGTTGCAGTGGGCGTTCTGTGGCCAAAGGCCGTCCTGATGCATCCGGTCATTTGTGCGGCTCCTGGCGGCTACGCCCTTGCTGTCTCCGCTCCTGCAGCAGGCCCGTAACCGACAGCAACCCTCAGGAAGGACGGCCGTGGCAATGCTTGAACTTGCGTCCTGACCCGCAGGGGCAAGGCGTGTTGCGGCCCGGATTGCCCCAGGTCGACCGGTCGTCGGGATCGAATTCCTTCGCTTCGACCTTCCGTCCGGAGGTGGGTGTCGCCGCGGCCGCCCGTTGAACCGCCTGCTGCCTGGCCATCATCTGCCGCAACATCGCTTCACGTTCCTCATCGGTCATCGGGCGGATCTGGCTGAGCTTCTGCGTTACGTCCTCACGCAGGGTGTTCAGGAGGCCTTCGAACAATTGGAAGCCTTCCGTCTTGAACTCATTCAGCGGATCGCGTTGCGCATAGCCCCGGAAACCAACGACGGAACGCAGGTGCTCGAGCCGAAGGAGATGCTCACGCCATCTGGAGTCGATCGTCTGCAGGAGTATCTGCTTTTCGATCGAACGCATGTTCTCGGACCCAAACTGGACGGCTTTCGCCGCCATCATCCCATCAGCCGCCCTATAGAGCCGTCTGCGGATTTCCTCATCGTCGACGCCATCTTCCTCGACCCAGTCCAACACGCCCGACTCCAGACCGCACTTCTCCAGAAGCGAGGAATGAAGTCCTTCCGCATCCCACTGTTCGGCATATGTCTTCGGAGGGATGAAGTGGTCCACCAGATCATCGATGACCTGGTGTCGCATGTCCTCGACGACCTCCGCAAGATCCTGGGTCTCCATGATCTCGCGACGTTGGCCGAAAATGACCTTCCTTTGGTCGTTCATGACGTCGTCGAACTTCAGCAGCTGCTTTCTTATGTCGAAATTGCGCGCCTCGACCTTGCCCTGCGCCTTCTCAAGCGATTTGTTGACCCAGGGATGGACAATCGCCTCGCCTTCCTTCATTCCAAGCGTCTTGAGCATCCTGTCGAGACGTTCAGACCCGAAAATCCGCATCAGGTCGTCTTCAAGACTGAGATAGAAGGCAGATCTGCCCGGATCGCCCTGCCGCCCGGATCGCCCGCGTAGCTGATTGTCGATTCTGCGGCTCTCGTGGCGCTCCGTCGCCAGAACGAACAGCCCTCCAGCCGCTATCACTTTCTCCTTCTCGTCACCGTGTTCGTTTTCAATCCTTGCCCGCACTTCGTCCGGACTGGCGTCGGGGTCAGCGGCCAGGGCCTCCAGCACCTTCATTTCCACGTTTCCGCCCAGTTGGATGTCTGTGCCTCGGCCGGCCATATTGGTGGCGATCGTAATGGCGCCAAGCTTGCCGGCATCGGCAACGATCTGTGCCTCCTGCTCGTGCTGTCGGGCATTGAGGACATTATGCGGCAGCTTCCCGGCCTTGAGCATCCCCGACAGATGCTCGGACTTCTCGATGCTCGTGGTTCCGACGAGCACGGGTTGGCCCGCACCGTGGGCTTTCCTGATTTCCTGCAGGATGGCGTCGTATTTCTCAACCTTGGTCCGGTAGACCGAATCGTGCTCGTCGCTGCGCACAACGGGCATGTTTGTCGGCACTTCGAGGACACCCAGACCGTAAATCTCACTGAACTCATCGGCTTCGGTTGCCGCAGTGCCCGTCATACCAGCCAGGTTTTCATAGAGGCGGAAGTAGTTCTGGAAGGTCACGCTTGCCAGAGTGACATTCTCAGCCTGGATTCTGCATCCTTCCTTCGCCTCTATGGCCTGGTGGAGACCATCGGAAAGCCTGCGTCCGGCCATCATCCGCCCCGTGAACTCGTCGATGAGAACAACCTCACCGTTGCGGACAATATAGTCCTTGTCCCTGGTGAAGAGTTTGTGCGCCCGAAGGCCCTGATTGACGTGATGTACAATGGTCGTGGCCTCTGGATCGTACAGCGAGTGGCTTTCCGGCAGTATGCCCGCCTCGCGAAGTCTCTGCTCCAGAAATTCGTTGCCTTCGTCGGTGTAGGTGACGTTGCGCGTCTTTTCATCAAGTGTGAAATGCTCGTCCTGCACCTCCGGAATGATCCCATCAATGGTCTGGTACAGTTCGGAGCGGTCCTGGGCCGGGCCCGAGATGATCAAAGGCGTCCGGGCCTCATCGATCAGGATCGAGTCCACTTCATCGATTATCGCGAAATGGTGGTCACGCTGGAACATCTGGGAAAGATCCGACTTCATGTTGTCGCGCAGATAATCGAATCCCAGTTCATTGTTGGTCGCGTAGGTAATGTCACAGGCGTAGGCCGCGCGCTTCTCGTCTTCAGGTTGGTTGGGATAGACCACGCCGGTTGTCATACCCAGCGCAGTATAGACTTTGCCCATCCACTCCGCGTCACGCTTCGCAAGGTAGTCGTTGACGGTGACTATGTGGACGCCACGCCCGGTCAGCGCGTTGAGATAGGCGGGAAGGGTCGCGACCAGGGTTTTCCCCTCACCGGTCTTCATTTCCGAGATGTTCCCCTGATGGAGGAACATGCCACCCATCAGCTGAACGTCGAAGGCCCGCAGGCCCAGCGCCCGACGGGCCGCTTCCCGGCAGTTGGCAAATGCCTCCGGAAGCAGATCATCGAGGGTCTCGCCGTTTGCGACGCGTTTGGTGAATTCCTCGGTCTTCTGTCTGAGCTGTTCGTCAGACAGCATCCCGAAATCCGCCTCGAGCGCATTGATCATCTCGACCGTCGGGCGCGTCGCCCTTATTTTCCGGTCGTTTGGTGTGCCGAAGACCTTTTTTGCGAGTGTTCCAAAACCCAGCATTCTCTTTCCGCCCGGACTGTGATCTGACGTCAACTTGCGCGGCGGGTGCTTGCCCACCCCTGCGGTGGCCCATACGAATGGCTTCAGGGTAGCGGCCGTTCACGCCTCAAGGCGATGTAGGTTGCCGCGTCGACTCTGTCAACGCCGGGGAACTGTCTTCGGAAACAGGAAGGACCAGGAATATGCCAAAACGGGGATCCCTGCTGCTTGCGGGTGCATTCGGACTGGCCGTGGCAGCGCCCGCGGCCGCACAGGATATCACGGCCGATACGGTGGTCGCCACCGTTGGAAAAACCGACATAACACTTGGCCACATGATCGCCATGTCACAGAATCTGGACGAGGAGCAGCGCCGTCTGCCGCCGGAGGTGATCTTTCAGGGGGTTCTGGAACGTCTGATCCAGCAGGAAGCGGTTAGCCAGACCCGCACCAACCTCTCCAGATTGAGTGAACTCTATCTGGAAAACGAGCGCCGGTCACTGCTTGCCAGAGAGGCCATTACCGACATCGCGGAAACAATAACGGTGTCTCCGGATGAGATTGAGAGAGCCTATGAGGCGCGCTATCAGGAAGACGACCCGCCGCGGGAATTCAACGCCTCCCACATCCTGCTGGAGTCCGAGGCGGAGGCCAGGGATGTTCTGGGCGAACTCGAGGCCGGTGCGGATTTCGCTGAACTCGCCATGGAAAGGTCAGCGGGGCCGAGCGGGCCGAATGGAGGCGATCTCGGCTGGTTTGGCACAGGACAGATGGTGCCCGAATTCGAGAATGCTGTTGCCGGCCTCGACAAGGGGCAGGTCTCAGGTCCCGTTCAGACCCAGTTCGGCTGGCACATCATAGTTCTGAACGATGTCCGCGATGGGTCGGTCCCGACTTTCGATGATATGCAGCCGCAACTGCGTCAGGAACTCTGGCAACAGCGACTGACCGCTGAAGTTCAGGCGATTGTCGAGGCGGCGCAGAAAGACCTCACGAATGTCACCGGCATCGACCCGAGCGTCCTGGGCGACGGCACCCTGATCGACAGGTAACATCTCACGGGGGGCGGGTGATGGGATCAAAGACGAGGAAAATCCGTAAACTCAAGCGTCGGCTGAAAGATCTTCGCATGAAGCTTGAAAAAGTGAGTGCGGCTTCGGTCTCACCCCTGGCGCCAAAGGGCGGATTCCCGGAGATTGCGCCAATACCTGGCGTTTGTCTGGCTACCCTTGCAGCGGGTGTACGTTATGAAAGACGCCCGGACCTGATGCTTGCGGAACTCGCACCGGGTTCAGCCATCGCCGGAGTGTTCACACGCTCTTCCACGCGCTCAGCTTCGGTACTCGACTGTCAGGCGAAAATTGGCGGAGATAGCCCCACTGGTGCGGCGATCATCGTGAATTCAGGAAATGCGAACGCGTTCACCGGCTCGGACGGCAGGCAGGCCGTTTCCGCGGTCACCGGTATGGTCGCCGACACACTCAATGTGCCTGAAACGCGAGTGTTCTCCTGTTCAACGGGCGTGATCGGCGAGCCATTGCCATATGACCGGATCACCTCCCGTCTGACCGAACTGAAGGAGAGGCTGGCTGTCGGTGGCTTTGAAGACGCGGCCAGGGCGATCATGACCACAGATACCTTTCCCAAAGGGACGTTTCGCGAAACCGTCCTGTCCGGAAAGCGCGTCCGAATCGCCGGAATCGCAAAGGGCTCCGGGATGATCGCCCCGGATATGGCAACGACACTTGCCTTTGTCTTCACTGACGCTCGCATTCCGCAGAGCGAGTTGCAGAGCATACTATCGCGACAGGTTGATTCGACCTTCAACAGCATTACGGTCGACAGCGACACCTCGACGTCAGACTCCCTGCTGCTGGCCGCGACGGGCCAAAGCGGTGTCGATGCTTCGGCGGGAGGGGAATTCGAGGACGCCCTGCACGACGCCATTGCCGATCTTGCCCTGCAGGTGGTTCGGGATGGCGAAGGCGCAACAAAGCTCATCGAAATCCAGGTGACCGGAGCCCGCAGCGATGCGGATGCCCGTCGTGTCGCGATGGCTGTCGGTAATTCACCTTTGGTGAAGACCGCCATGGCGGGAGAGGATCCGAACTGGGGACGCATTGTGATGGCGGTCGGGAAATCTGGCGCGGAAGCTGACCGGGATACGCTGTCAATCCGCTTCGGTGATATCGCCGTCGCGGAGAATGGCTGGGTCTCGCCGACTTACCGGGAGTGGCACGGTGTCGAATATATGAAGAATGATGAACTCGCAATCCACGTTGATCTTGGGATAGGTTGCGGAACCTCAAGGATCTGGACCTGCGATCTAACCCACGGCTATGTGTCGATAAACGCTGCATACCGATCGTGAGGGTGGTCCTTGTTTCCGCCGTCGCACTGATTGACCGTGACGGGCGGATTCTGCTCGCACAGCGTCCCGAAGGAAAGGCGATGGCCGGGCTCTGGGAGTTTCCAGGCGGAAAGGTCGAAATCGGCGAAACGCCGGAGCTGGCATTGATCCGCGAACTTCGCGAAGAGCTTGGCGTTGACACCTGGGCCAGCTGCCTCGCTCCGCTGACGTTCGCCAGCCATAGCTACAGGGACTTTCACCTGCTGATGCCGCTGTTTGCCTGTCGCAAATGGGAGGGAGTGGCACGGTCCCGGGAAGGACAGAAGCTCAGATGGGTGCCCGTAGCGGCAATGGGAGAGTATCCAATGCCGCCCGCCGATACCCCATTGATTCCGGTTCTGCGCGACTGGCTTTAGCCGGAAGCCCATCCGGCACGACCTGCGGGGATCCTTGCCGCGCCAATTTGGAAGGGGTCGGACTCAGACGGCCTGCGGGCCCCACCTCTTGGGAAAGGGGCGGATCTGATCGTCCAGCCGATCATCATGTCGTAATCCGGCGCACCGTTCCAACCTCGATTTCGCGGCCGGAAACCCGCGACTCAATCGCGGCAAAGGCAAGGGCAAGCGACCGAAGGTTTTCGGCAGCACCGTTCGATGGCTCCCGGTTTTCCTCTATCGCGCACATGAGTTCGCCCATCGTACCCCGGAATCCATCGTTGAACCACGAGCCTTCCAACACCGGTCGGGCAGCACCGTTGGACGAGGTCAGCTTCAGGGCCTGGGTGCCAAGGTCCGGTCCATCGCTCAGGATGCTGCCTTCCGTTCCCGCGATGAAACTCGTGTCGCGGGCTCCATGGGTAACGGAGCCGTCAAAGACGAGAGACGCCTGTCCGCCATCAAGTCGGACCAGGGCCTGGGCCAGCAGTGGTGCATTGGCCGTCTGGCCAGGTGCGCGGGCGGAAGAGGCAAACACACTTTTCACCCGATCCCCAACCACCGAAACGATAAAGTCGAACCAATGGATTCCGAAATCATACAGGATCAGCTCCTCCATCTGGTCGAACGCGGTTCCGGAAACCCAGCCGTGGTTCCAATGCACCGAGGTATGCGCCGAGATGACATCACCGATGATTCCCTTATGGGTGGCTTCCCGCATATAGGCCATATGCGGCGCCCATCGACCGTTTTGGTTGACCGCGAGCCTAACTCCGTGATCCTTGGCCATCCGCACCAGACGGTCGCCATCATCCAGATCCAGCACGAAGGGTTTCTGTGACAGGACGTGCTTTCCCGCTCTGAGCGAAGCCTCGATCAACGACAGTCGGTCTCCGGGATGCGGCGTGAGGTCCACAATCCCAACTTCCGGGTCATCCAGGAGCGTCCGCCAATCCTCCGTTATGCTTGATGACGGGCTGTATTCAGCCGCCCGGACTTCAGCCCTTGACCGGGTTCGGCTGCAGATCCATTTCACTTCCCATCCAGCGGTTCGGTAGGCGTCAAGATGGCTGGCTGCGATTCCACCGGCCCCGATCAGACCGATCTTTGGTGTTGGACCCTTCGGAACCGGTGGCCGGTACGGTAGGTCAGGCGCTTCAGTGTCGGGTGGTTCGGCCGACTTCAGGGCATAGGTGTCCGTGTCCGGCATTTCATCGGTCATCGAACCAGTTCCAGCGTCCGTTTTTCGGAAGCCGACCGAACCGCCGTGTCCACCAGGCGTTGTGCGGTCAGGCAAAGAGTCGGAGCCAGGGGCCCACCGATTGGTTTGCCACGGGAGATGCAGTCGATGAAGTATTCGATTCCATTGCGCCGCCCTTCCGGGAGGGTATCGACTGGAATTGGCTGCGGTTCCGGGTGATCACGGGTCTGTACCGTAACGTGATCAGCGTAGTCGTATGACGATAGAGTGCCATCCGACCCGACGAATACAAATCCGCATTTTGGCTGCGGTTGGATCGCCCAGGGATCGGTGAAGGTTCCCCAGCGGGTCTCCATTTTCGAGAGCCCGCGGGCATAGCGGCATACGGCGATAGCATGTTGGTCAACTTCGATTCCCGGAGTCTCATCCACTGTGCAGGTGACTTCGTGCGGTGCATCGCCATTCATGTACCAAGTGCCAAGTGTCGCACCGTAACCGAGATAATCGAGCAGACTTCCACCGCCAGAGGCCTTCCTGTACCACCAGGATGTCGGTTTCTGGCGTTCGACTTCCTCTGGGCTGACCTCAACCTTGCCCGCAAGATGGTAAAGCGGACCACGGTTCCCTCCGTAGGAATGCACCTCCTTCAGCTGTCCGATCAGGCCTTCGTCGATCAAACGCTTTGCTGTTACATGGCTCTCGACCCAAGCCAACGGCCAGTTGATTGCCATAACCCTGTCGGTGCCTTCCATGGCAGCGATCATCCGCCGTGCGTCATCAACCGATGCAGCGAAAGGCTTTTCGACAAACACGTGAACTCCATGCGGAGCGAGGCGCTCGGTGTAGCTGGCGTGATCGGCGGTCGCGGCACATAGAATTGCGATGTCGTAGGGGCCGGCGGCCATGCATCCATCAAAGTCGGTGAATACCCTGTCGGGGGAAATCGAGAACGCCTCCACTGCATCCCGCATCCTGAGTGGATCCGGATCGAATATTCCGGCGATCTCGGCCTCATCGTGCTCGGCGACCTGGCGCAGTAGGTCACCCATGTGCATATGGTCGAAGCTCACCCCAACAATCCTGAAACGCTTCATCATCACCTCCGATCAGTTCTGTTCCGTGAAACGCACGTGCAGTGCGGTAACCGCCAGGACGATCAGGCCAAAGAGTATCCTCCGTGCACCTTCCGGCATTTGAAGAAGTGTGAGCATCGTGCCAAGGACTGTAAGTATCAGCGCCCCCACGATGGCTCCCGCATATGAGCCACGCCCTCCAAAGATTGAAGTTCCACCAATCACGGCCGCGGCAACGGACGGCAGCAGGAGAGGATTTGCGAGCGACAGAGATGGAGCCCGAATCATTCCGACATAGAGAAGGCCGGTGACTCCTGCGACAAGAGCCACAAGTGTGTATAACGCAAGATAGACCTGCCAATCGCGGACCCCGGACAGACGGGCGGCATGCTCGTTGGATCCCAGTGCGAACAGAAGCCGTCCGAATCCCGTGAACCGCAAGCCAACCAGAATCAGCGCCGCAAATGGAACGAAGAGGAACAGCCCATTGGGCATTCCGTAAGTCCGCCCAATTCCAAGCCATTCCAGGAAACCGGGAATGTCGGTACCCGTGGCAATGACAAACCGCTGGTAGACCTGCAGGCAGCCTGTGGCAACCAGGCCGGTGCCCAGCGTCATTATCAACGGATGGACACGGGCCACGCCAATGCCGAAACCATTCACGAGTCCCACGAGTAGCGCCGCGCTCAGTGCAATGCCCAAGCCCGCTGTCGCTCCGAACAGCGGTGTGACGGTGGCCACCAAGAAGGCTGAAAACGTGGCCACGACACCAGCTGACAGGTCAATGCCCGCTGTTAGCATGGTAAGCGTTTGGCAGGCCGCCAGCATCGCCAGGGGAATCGCGAATTTTATGGTGTTTCCGAGCCAGAAGGGGCTGATGATACCGGGGCGAAGCAGTTCGAGTATACCGGCTAGCACGAGCAGCAATGCAATCAGCGGAATCAGCGGATAGTCACGCAGCCGACGCACGGCCGCCTCCGCGCCCGGCGCTTTCCTGACCTGATCTCTCATGGCCTTCGGCCTTTCAGCGTCAGCAGGCCTCCGACCATCACCACAATGACCATGATCGCGCCCTCCACAATTGTTGTTACGTTCGGATCAACCGCCATGAGGGTCAACATCAGGCGAATCAGGCGCAGGATGAAAACCGCGACAATCGGGCCAAGCAACCCGCCACGCCCCCCACCGAGAGCAACCCCACCCAGAACGACGGCGGCGATTGAGGCGAGGAGATATGGGCCGGGCACAGGCTCACCGATGCCGGTAAGCATGGTCAATGAGAGTCCACCGATAGCCGCGAACAGTCCAGCGACGGCGTAGGCGGCAATTCTCGTCCGCCCCACAGCGACACCCGAGCGGAACGCGGCCCGTTCATCTGAACCGGTCGCATAGATCGACAGGCCGATTCTCGAACGCTTGATCGGTAGCCAAATAGCCGCGATGCAGATCGCCGTGAGAAACAGGGCTTTCGGAACCCAGTCAACGACACCACCGAGTCCTCCGACCACCACCGCTGTCAGCCACTCAGCAGCCGCGCCGCCCGGAGCCTTCAGGATCAGGAGCGCAACCCCTTCCCAGACAAACAGCATCGCAAGCGTCACCACAATGTCCGGAACCTTGGTCAACACGACAAGCGATCCGTTAACGGTGCCCATCGCAACCCCGACAAGCAGTGCAAGAATCACCACTGCTATGGAAGCCGCACCACTGGTGTGTTCCATGAGAACCGCGGCCGTAACGCTCGTAACGGCCATCATTGACGCAACCGATAGGTCTATGCCACCCACAATCACGACCACCGCCATCGCCGCGGTAGCGAAGGCGAACGGAAGCGCAGCCCGGGCCAGGGATTCGATGCCTGACGCTCCGAAGTCCGGCTGGACCAGTTTTGTGACGCCTAGAAGCACCGCAAGCAGGGCGACCAGACAGATGTTCCACGAGTGCCTCTGGATCTGCCGGGTCATACCCGCGCTCCGTCAGCATCACGGGAGTCGAGGCCATATGCCGCACGAATCAACGTGGGCTCATCAATTCCATGAGCTGCGAAAGTACCGACGACGCGTCCATTGAAGATCACCAGCGTGCGATCACAGACAAGCGGCACTTCGTCAAGTTCGGAAGTGTAATATAGGACTGCTACGCCCTGTTCGGCCAATCTGCGGACCAGCGGATAGATTTGCCGCTTTGTGCGTACATCAATGCCGCGCGTCGGATCAAACAGAAGCAGCGTCCTGAAGCCGGCAGCCAGCCACCTCCCTATCGTCACTTTCTGTTGGTTGCCGCCCGACAACCGCCGCACAGCGCCTCGCGCACGGGTATCTATCCGAAGCCGATCGATCGCTCCTGCCACTCGGTCCCGGTCCCGGCGCAGTCTGAGTGGCCCCCATCCGCTGAAGGGAGCGGAGAACGGTAGCGCAATGTTCTCGTGGACCGACCGCTCCATCAGAAGCGCTTCTGCCCGGTCGTCAGGAACGTAGGCCAATCCCGCGGCGATTGCGTCAGCCGGATGCCGGAAACTCACGGGGGTGCCGTCGACCAGGATCTCGCCGCGATCTGGCCGCAGCAATCCTGAGAGAACTCCGAACAGCTCATCCTGACCCTGACCTTCCAGTGCCACCAGGCCAAGAACCTCACCGGGATGGAGTTCGAAAGAGACATCCGATAGTTTCCCACCCAACGCGACGCCTCTGCCCATGAGCCTCGGCGTGTCTCCGTGATGACCGGTGCGGCCAGACCCGGGTTTCCGGGCGTCTGGACCGACGCTTGCGCCAAGCATCAATTCCACAACGCGGTTCTCAACACCGGGTCCTATCGCCAGATCACCGACTGTTGCCCCATCCCGAAGTACACTCGCGCGATCACAGAGTTCCGCGATTTCCGAGAAACGGTGGCTGATGAAGATCACGCCCCGTCCATCCTCAGCCTGCCTACGGATGACCTTCAACGTTCTCTCGACCAGGTCGGTCGGCAGTGCCGCTGTCATTTCATCAAGGAGCAGCACATCCGGACCGCATGCGAGCGCCCGGGCGAGGTCAAGTATACGAAGAGTTGCCAGTGGCAGATATCCGACCATGTCATCAAGACGAAGTCCCTTGAGCCCAAGCTCGTCCATCCAATGCAGGAACGGTTCTACTGGTACGCCCCCAAGCCGAAGGTTGTCGCGTACGTCCAGATCGGGAATGAGTGACGGTTCCTGGTAGACTGGCACCAACCCAGAGCGCCGGGCCTCGGCCGGAGATCCGACATCTGTACTTGAACCTCGGATAGTGACCTGCCCGTTGTCGGGTCGAAGCGCACCGGTCAGGATCTTCACAAAAGTCGATTTGCCGGCACCATTTGCGCCGACGAGGGCCACAATCTCGCCAGCCCTGACCTGCAGACGGGCATCGGTCAACGCCTTTACGGTACCGAAGCTCTTTGAGACACCATTGGCATCCAGAAGTGGTGCCGCCTGTACCATGGCCGTCACCTAGCCCCGCGATTCCATGGTTGCGTCCGACAGGCGGCAGGGGCGAACCCCCAACGTGGCGCTGGGGGTTCGTCGGTCACGTCAATCGCCAGGGCCTTCACAGGCGATGATGTCTTCCATCGAGTAGGTCGTCCAGCCCGGCACCGATACCGATACAGGCCATTCAGGATCAAGATTGGGACTCTGGGCTGCAGCGATCATCGCACGGCCATCTTCGGAAGTGTTTTCCCACAGGACAGGCTCCACCAGAACTGTGCGGTTCCTTGGAGCGTTGCCACCCAGGATCTGAAGTGCAAGCGTGATCCCGGCCCCACCGACGGAACCTGGATTGGTAACGGCAGCGCCCTTCAGCCCCTCGACATCCTGAAGCATTGCGACGAAACCGGCATTGTCAGCCCCCACGATCGGCACGAGAGGAGCGCCGGACTCCAGGAACGCGTCCACGATGACATTGTCGATTCCTGACGTCCACACACCATCAAACGGAATTCCAGTGGCAATGAAGTCAAAAATCTGCTGTTTACCCTGGTCCTGCTGCCAACCGGTAAAGACCTCGTGGACAACATTGATGTCGGAAAACTCCGCCAGCGCCCGATTGAAGCCATCATGGCGGTCGTTGTCGGCCGAAGTTCCGGCCGCGCCGCGCATATAGACGACGTCGCCTCTACCGCCCAGCTGCTCGAATAGCCACCGCGCACCAAGATAGGCGTATTCGGACTGGTTGTTTGAAAGGATGTAGGCTCCCTCAGCTGTCACGCCCTGATCGACCGCGACCACGACGATACCCGCGTCCATTGCATCCTTGATGGCGGAGTTCAGCGCATCGGGATTGGCGGGGTTAAGCACGATCGCATCAACGCCGGCCTCGATCAGATTGCGGATGTCCTCGATCTGTCCCGCCGCGTCCGTGTTTCTGTGCGCAACGACCAACTTCCCGACTTCACCCGAGACCCGGGCCTGCGCCCGCATGGCGCAGATCATCTGCTCGCGCCAGCCGTTGCCCTGAACCGTGTTCGACACGCCGACCGAATAGCCTTCGGAAAATGCCGCCGGAGCAAGTCCCAGGGCAAGCCCGGCCGTCGCTACTGCTGTCATCAGGTATCTCATGTCAGTTTCTCCTTTCTTGATTTCGGTGAAGTTCCTGTGCCAGCCCCTTCCTCATTTCACGTACGGAGACAGTACATCGCGAGCGAGAAGGAACCCGCGCTTCACTTTCCCGTCGCTTCCCTCGAAGAGCCTGTCCTCGTGCTCGATGATGACTGGTCCGTCAAAGCCTACCCTATAGAGATCCGAGAAAAATCCGCTCCAGTCGACGTCGCCCAGGCCGCAGAGTCTGGGAACCTGCCAGCCGATGCCAACGGACATCACGCCGTTTTCGTAGAGCCCGTCGCGATCAATCATGACATCCTTGGCATGCACATGCACCATTCTCGGCCCGAATTCCCGAATGAACCGACCCTGGTCGATCATCTGCCAGGCCAGATGCGACGGATCGAAATTCATGCCCACGTCATTGCCCCATTCGTCGAGAATACGGCGCCAGACGCGCGGTGAATAGGCAATGTTGTGGCCACCCGGCCACTCGTCCCGACTGAAAAGCATGGGGCAGTTCTCGAAGGCCAGGGTCACACCGCTAGCGTGGGCATGGGCCACGACATCGCGGAAGATCGTCTGTGCGCGGATCCAGTTCTCGTCGAGGCTCAGTGTCCGATCGCCACCCAGAAATGTATTGACCACTCCGACGCCCATGACGCCTGCGGCGGAGATCACTTTCTTCAGATGTCCAATCACTTCGGCACGATGGTTCCCGTCGGCGTGAAGCGGGTTTGGATAATAGCCTAGGCCGGAGATCGCGATTCCCATTTCGGAAAGTTGCGCCACGATCTCGGTCCCTTTGGCTTTTGTGAGTCCATCGACGTCAATATGGCTTGTTCCCGCATATCGGCGCGCCTCGCCTCCACTGGCGGGCCAGCAGGCGATTTCAAGTGCCTGCAGCCCAACCGAGGCGGTCCAACCCGCGACCTCCATCAAATCCGAATCCGGGAAGGGGGCGGTCAGAAGACCCAGTTTCATATTGCGTTCTCCTTCGATTCAGGCGTCGGTGATTTCGACCCAGCGGCCTTCTTGAGCGCTGGCAAGTACCGCATCACAGAACAGCATCTGGTAATGACCGTCCTCAAAGCTGGCATAGGTCGACTCGGGACGTCGGCCACCGGCCAATACATCACCGTAGACCTGTCGGAAGAGGGCGAAGAATGTGTCTGCGAATCCCTCGATATGTCCGGGCGGCAGACTGGCCGCCGCCGTTCCGGCAACATTCATAAGTCCGAAGTCCCTCTGCAGTATCTGGTTCGGTGCATCCCGGTGGCCGATCCAGAGTTCGTCCGGTGATTCGGAATGCCAGGACGCCGAGGAGGTCGAGCCTGCGACGTCCCACTGCATGGTGTTCTTGCGACCCACGCTGATCTGGCTCGTGGACATCACGCCACATGCTCCGTTCGGATAGCGTAGCAGGATCATGGCTGCATCGTCGGTATCGATCTTTCTTGGCTCCGTCTCTCCACTGGAGGTGGCGAAGGTCTCAACCGGGCCGACGGGTTTCAGCCGCTCCGGCATGAACGTCCTCAACTCCGCGAACACCGACGCGGCCCTGAGGCCGGTGATGAAGCCGGTCAGGTCCACCCAATGGGTTCCGATGTCGCTCACGGAGCGGAGGGTGCCGCCCTGTTCGCTTTCGAGACGCCAGTTCCAGTCGGTCGGCTTGGCTAGCCAATCCTGATGGCACAGTCCGCTGATCAGGCGGATCTCGCCCAGCTTGCCGCTCGCGACCATGCCATGCGCGTGCTGGTTGAGGGGATAGAAGCGGATGTTGTAGCAGACGGCGCAGACCCTGCCGCTGGCCGAGGCCAGTTCAACCATTTCCTCTGACTGGGAGGCTGTCATCGCCAGGGGTTTTTCGCAGATGACATGCTTTCCGGCTTCCAGGATCGCCTTGACCTGCGGGTAGTGGGCATGGTTCGGAGACGTCACGTGGACGATGTCCACGTCGGGGTCGGCCAGCAACTGGTCGAGGGACGGATATGCCTGGCCCACGCCGATGGCCGCTGCCCTCTCCGCCGTTCGCTCTGGGGAGGAGCCAAGAACGCCTTCGACACGTACTCCAAGCCGTCGCAATGCCCAGACATGAACTGTGCCGATGAAACCTGTGCCGATGACGGCGGCGCCGATTTGATTGAATCCGGTCATGGCTGCATTCTCCGCTTGATCGGCCGGCTTCCGCAAGTGTGAAGTCTAGACAACTGAATATCCTCCGTCCACCTGAAGGCAGGTTCCGGTTATGAACGAGGCGGAGGCGGAGGCAAGGAACTGCACGGCACCGCTGATATCGTCGGGCATTCCCCACCGCCGCAGTGGAGTGCGCTCGATGATTGCCGTTACAAAGGATGGGTCGGACCGGGCCCGTGCCGACTGTTCGGTGACGATGAATCCCGGGGCGACGGCATTGACCCTGATTCCGTCAGCGGCCCATGCGATGGCAAGCGATTTGGTCAACTGTTCAACCGCGGCCTTACTGGCACCATAGGCGGGGTTGCTCGGGCTTCCGAACCGTGCGTACATCGAGGCGATGTTGATTACGCTTCCACGGCTCGCCTTGAGTTGGCCGTGGAATGCTTCCGCGCACCGGAAACTGCCGGTTACGTTGACGTCAAGCACCCTCAGGAAGAAGGAAGGCTCCATTTCCTCGCCTCTGGCGGTGATGGCTGCGCAATTCACCAGAACATCGAGCCGGTCAATTCCTGCGGCCAGATCGCGTACGGCATCGGTGTCGGCTACGTCCAGCTGGATGTAGGAAAAACGGTTTCGATCGGGTTCGGCCGGCTCATCCTCAACACCGGTGATCGAGACCGTCGCTCCGGATCTCTGGAATGCGCGGGCGACCGCGGCTCCGATGCCAGCACGGCTGGCACCGATGACGAGCACATTGGCATCCGAATAATCGAAAGAGACCTTTGCTGGCACAGACACCTCCATCCTGCATCATTGTTCAGGAACCGCCGCTCCGCAATCGGAATCTCAATCCTCCATGCCGTGGCCTGAAATCAGAAGGTGCCGTTTGGGCATCATGCGACGGATGTGGCAGCTTCCCAAGGTTGATCGAGGGCAACTTTCCGGGACTGGAAGGAGGAACCGGGACTGATCGACGGAAACCCGTTTGGAAGGATACCGGAAACTGTGCGTCTGGTCGTATGCTGGCTGGGCTATCCGCAACACTGCACGCGATCTGGCGGTTTTTTCGGTTTGGCTGCTTCGTCGAGCAGCTTGTTCCGAGCTTCGGCCTGGTTTCTTCGGTTTCGGGGCGCGGGTGCCAGCTGGGCCGACAATGACATCCCATGTGAGGCCGGATATCAGCTGCCACCATCACCGGAGTGCACTATCCGGCTTCCTTAGCTTTTGGCAAGAGCCGCGCTCAACGCAGTTCCGGATTGTGACCACTTATGGTCCGTTTGTTTACACTTGGTCGCCTTTTCTCTTGTCCATGCATACCGTTATATCGATGCCCGAATTCCTTTCCCAAGCCAGAAAGCTGAAACTATCGCAGGGCGAGGTCGATGGAATCGTGGAAATGCTGGCAAACGATCCTCTAGCTGGAGATATTGTCAAAGGAACTGGTGGAGCGAGGAAACTCCGCTAAGCGGGGCGCGGGGCACGAAAGAGCGGCGGATACAGAACGATCCACTATTTCGGTGGATTGGACGTACTCGTGTTCCTTCTGACCGTCTATGGGAAGGGAGACAAAGTCAATCTGAACGACGCCGAACGGAACCAGTTGGCTAAGATCCTGCCACATCTGGCGGATCATTATCGCGAATCCTCCAAGTCAAAGGCCGGGAAACAGGGCTTGGGAAAAGAGGAAAGGAATGGGGCGGTGAATCTGTCGGCGGGCATTATGATGAGCATCAGGTCTGTCTCCCAATCAAGACTCGGTGTTGTTTTCCATATCCGTCATCACGGAAAATCCAATCCTATTTCGTCACGGCGCTTTCTGTCAGGTTCCGGCCAGGGATAAAGGGTGAGGTTCATGAGTTCAGCCATATCCTCGATATCCATCCGTCTGAATCCGTCATCGGGATATCCGGCATCCGGCCAGTCGGGGGACAGAAGCAGGCGGCGGGTGTTCTTCTCCAGCCAGGCATCCCCCCCGTCCGCGCGCGCTTTCAGGTAGAGATCGAAGTCGTGGCGGGTTTTTCCAGGCGCGTGGCTGTTCGGATTGCGTTTGCAGGCGGCCAGGGCGATGCTGCGGGGACGGCCATCATGGTAGTCATGTTTGCGTTCGGCCACCATGTCGATTTCGATGTTCTGTTGACCTAGACCTTCGATCTCCACGGAATGGCGGACAATCTTGTATTGTCTGCATATATCAAACCACTGGGCGCAGAGACGCTCGAACGCCAATCCCTCCATGTCTTGCAGAAGGTGAACGGGTGTCTCGTGGGGGCCATGGCGTTGGTGGTGTCTCCGCACTTGCAACTCGAACAGCACCGCCTGGTCGCAGAGGCGTAGTTTGGCGTTGGGATCATATTGGCGACCTGGACCGGGAACCGGCTCGGCGATGCGTAGGTGGTTCTCGAGGATGTCGAACGCCGCCTCAATATCCATGGGGGTCTCCAGTTTGCGTGTGTCCTTCCGGAACTGTTGTACCAACTGGCTCCAGCGTACGCCCTTTGGGTTGCGGGTCAGTTCCATGGCGAGGCTGTGGGGTTCCGGCTTCATCTCCACATAGGCGGTGTTGAGGAAGCTCTCCTCGGGGTGCTCCAGCACACGCTTGAACTCATGTTCCAGAAACATCTGGCTCCAGGCATTGTCGTCGTCATCCTGTGGTTCGGGCAGGAGTCCCTGACGAATCTCCTCAGCCAGGCGTTTCCATCGATGTGGCATGCCGCCCAGGACGGTGTAGGCGGTGAGGAACCTGTAGGGTCGCGTGAGCCAGCCCTGGTCGGCGGCCATCTCCAGCAGATCCGGTGTCCGCAGGGGTTTCAGGCGGATTGTGGTGTCCTGTCGGTCGTAGAGCGGGCTTTTGCGGTGATAGAGGATTTCGAGCATCCGCTGCTGGTGGGAGCCGGCGATGACCAGAACGCCGCCATCATTGCTTTGTTTCGGTCCCAATCCACCAAGTTCGTCGATGAGGTCGCGCATTGCGTTGACCAAGGAGAGGCGGGTGATGTTCTGGAACTCGTCCATGGTGACGGTACATCCCTGTCTGAACAGGGTCTCGAGCGTCTCCTTGAAATGAAACACATGGTTGATGAGGTCATCCCCGAGGGTTTCCGGTTCCGGAAACCCGGTCAGGCCGGCGTTTCTGATCTCTGTTGCCATGTTCATGTTCAGTTCTCGCAGCGCGTTCACTGTCTGGATGTTCGGGTGCTCGTTCTCCCCGGTCTTATCCCGTTCGGGAATCCTGAGATAGATGTGGATCAGGTTGTGTCTCTCCGCCATGACCTCCTTGATCAGTTCCGTTTTACCGACCCGTCGGCCGCCGATGACGGCGATGGTCCTGAACAGGTCGGTGTCCAGGGACCGCCGGAGTGTGTCCATCTCCCTTTTCCGTCCGTAGAATCCCCATGGTCGGCCATGCATGGCAGCGTTCCTTTCCTGAATGGATGGACTATAGGACGGCGACTGGAAAACGCCAATGGACCATGAGGGTGTATCCCAAGTTGGTTGATTATGCCGCAACAGCCTGATTCGCCCGCCAGTCCAGAAAGTCGGCCAGCCTGTGGCCCATGACGCAGCCCTTCAGCGCCGGCATTGCGTTGGCGCCCCTCTCCGACCAGCGGGTCCC
Organism: Paracoccaceae bacterium; assembly: GCA_965203605.1. Taxonomy (GTDB): domain Bacteria; phylum Pseudomonadota; class Alphaproteobacteria; order Rhodobacterales; family Rhodobacteraceae; genus JAPOUP01. The sequence continues at coordinate 4,506,248 of OZ241902.1, forward strand.
GGAGCGCTTCATCCTGGGTCCGGACCGCCTGCAGCCGCCCTCCACGACACCGCTCCCGACCTGGATGCCGCGGTCGCGGTGCTCTCCGTACCGCATCCGTCCGGGGTTGTTCCGGAAGTGGCGGCAGCAGGCATCCACCTCGCCGTGCCGGTCCCTGTGCGGCTCCAGTTCCCGGATCACCCTCCCCGCCCGGCCAGCCCCGGTGTCCGCCCTGACCTCCGCGGACCGTCGGTCCCTTTCCGGTCCCTCGGGGTGGATCGCCCTGCCGGCGGCGGAGGGGTGTTCCAGCGCGTGGAACCGGTCCAGGACGAAGGTGACCCCGCCGCCGCCGAAGAGCTCCCCGCACGTGCCGGGTGTCCAGTCCGCCCCGTCGGGGATGACGACCGGTTCCCCGGCCTCCGGAAGGCCGCGGCGGCGCACCTCCCTGCCGGGCGGGCGGCGAATGCGGAGGGCTCCCGGCCCTATCAATGACTCACACTTGACTCCTCATCCGATTCCGTGCGGATCAGTCCACCATGCAGATTCGGATGCGGCAGATACAGTCGGGGACGGTGGACTGGTTCACGGCGGCGTGCAGGGGCGGCGGGCTGACCCGGAGCGCACTGGCCAGCGGGCCGGTCGACCTCGAGGACTGGCGCGGTCCCTCCGGGCGGCGCTGCCTTGCGTCGGCGCGGGCGCTGCTGCCGGAGCTGGCGGACGCGCTGGACGCCCCCCTGCCGGAGGCGGAGGCGCTGGACCTCGACCCGCACGCGGCTCCCGCGCCGGACTTCCCCGACAGGTCGGTCGCCTGTGCGCTCCGGGAGCTCGGTGCGCTGTCGCTCGATCCGGTGACGGGCGCGGAGGACCGGCGGCGCTGGGAGTCGATGGTCGCGACGCACCACCCCGAGGGGTGGCGGCGTCCGCCGGGCGGGCAGGTCCGGTACTGGGTGCGCCCGGAGCGGCACGGCGTCCTCGGCGGCATCGGCTTCACGGCGGCGGGGGTGCAGCTCGGCCCCCGCGACCGCCTTCTGGGCTGGTCGGCCGACGCCCGGCTGGCCAACATCGGGCGTGTGGTCAACAACAACCGCTTCCTCCTGCTTCCCGGCGTCCGTGTGTACGGACTGGCCTCGGAGGTCCTGCGCATGGCGGCGGCGCGGGTGGCGGCCTACGGGGTCCGCCCGGTCCTGGCGCAGACCTTCACGGGCCCGGACCGGTCCGGTCTGTGCCATCGGGCGGCGGGATGGAGGTGCTGTCCGGAACTGACCTCGGGGCGGCGCTCCGGCGTCCGCCGGGCGGTCTGGCCCGTGCCGCTGGCGGAGGGCTGGCGGGACACCCTGCGCCGCGGACCGGAGAGGGTTCCCGGCTGGTCCGGGACGAGGTGTTGCGGGGGCGGATGGGCCGAACGCGGGTACGGCCGGAGCCCGCACCCCGACGGCCGCGTCCGGCGGCGGATCGCGGCGATGGGCGCCGCCTGGACCCGGCGGCTCGGGGAACACCTGCCGGCGATCTTTCCCGGACGGGCGGAACGGACGGCGGTCTGTCGGCTGCTGTCGAACGATGCGGTGACGATGGAGCACATACTGGAATCGCACTGCGAGCGGACGGTGGAGCGGTGCCGCGCCGAGCGGTTCGTGCCCGCGGTGCAGGACACGACGACACTGAACTACGACGGTCTCCCGGCGACCTCCGGCCTCGACGGCCTCGGCGGTGGCGGCAAGGGGACCTCGGGCATCCTGGCGCACTTCGGCATCGCGCCGACGCGGTCGGGCGGCCCCTCGGGACGTTCCTGGCCGACGCCGACCTGCGGCAGGAGGAGGGAAAGGACAGCGTCCGCTGGGTGGACGGTCTCGACCGGGCCCAGGGCCTCGCCGCCGCCTGCCCGGACACGAGGGTGGTGAACGTCTGCGACCGGGAGGGCGACTTCTGGCAGCTGCTCTCGCGGGCGGAGGGGAAGGGGGCGGAGCTCCTGGTGCGGGCCAGCAAAGGCTCGCGGCGCCGTGTGGCGACGGCGGACGGCGGGGGCGCGGACCTCTGGGAGCACGTCCTGGGGACGGAGCCGGTCGGGGAGCGGAAGGCCGGGGTCCCCGCATGCGGCGGGCCGAACCGCCGGAAGGGCCGCACCGCGAAACTGACGCTGCGCCGCCCGGAGGTGTACCTGCTGCCGCCGAGGGACCGGGCCGGCGACGCGCCCGTCCGCATGGTCGCCGTCTCGGCCCGCGAGGAGAGCCCGCCACGGCGTCCGGCGACCGCGAAAGGCAGGAGGAAGGTCGCGCCGCTGCACTGGATGCTGCTGGTCAACGGCGGGGAGGCCGGTCCCGCCGCCGCCCGCGGGGTGCTGCGCTGGTACGGGCTGCGCTGGCGCATCGAACGCTTCTTCCACGCGCTGAAGCAGGGGACCCGTATGGAGGACCGCCGGCTGGACCATGCCGACGACCTGCGCAGGTGCCTCGCCTTCGACGCCATCACCGCCTTCCGCGTCTGGGACCTGTCCCTCCTGGCGCGGGAGAGCATCCATGTTGGAATTCAAGCCCGGATCCGGCTTTTTTTCCATTTTTTCCGGGCTCCGCGTCCGGCTGTCCCGGACCTTTCCACAGCGTTCCCCACAGGCGGTGCCATCCGGGCACGCCGGAAACGCCCGCCGGGGAGACCCCGGCCGGCCCGCGGGTGATTCGTTTCGGTGCCGGACCGCGGCGGTCCGTCCGGGCGTCAGGTGGTGGCCGCCGTCCGGTCCTCCCACACGCGGCGGTCGCGGAGAAGGGCGTTGGCGGTCACGGCCAGCCTGCGCATGACGGCCACGAGGGCGACCCTGTGGGGCTTTCCCCTGTCCCGGAGCCGTTGGTACAGCTCCCTCATGTCCGGGGCGCACCGGCTGGCCGACAGCGCCGCCATGTAGACGACGTCCCCCGACCGCCTCCTTCCGCCGCCGATGTGGCGCCCGCCCCTGATGGTCCCGCTGTCGCGGGCGAAGGGGGCCACGCCCAGCAGGGAGGCGGCCTGGCGGTTGCCGACCGGGCCCAGCTCCGCCATCCACGCGACCAGCGCCGCCGCCGTGACGGGGCCGATGCCCGGCACCGAGGTCAGGATGCGGTGGCTGTCGGCGAACTCCGGCGATCCGGAGACCGTCCCGCCGACCCGCCGCTCCAGAGCCGCGATGGCGGCGTCGATATCCTCGGGGACCCTGCCGACCTCCGCGCCGGGCGTCCCCGCGCCGATCTCCGACACGACGGTCCTCAGCTCGGTGCGCTGGTCCACGAGTTTCTCCCGCAGCACCGGCATGTCGCGGAGCTGGTCGATGGCGGCGGCGGCCGGCTCCGTGGCCTCCATGTCCGGGAACGCGGTCCCGAAGGCCGCCAGTATCCTGGCGTCCACCCTGTCCGTCCTCGCAAGGGCGCCGGCGGCCTTCGGGAGGTCCCTCGCCTGCCTGGGGTTCACCACGAGGGTGGCGAAACCCCTGGCGTGCAGCGACTGCAGCAGCGCCCGGTGCATGCGCCCCGTGGCCTCCATGACGGCCTTCACGGCGCCAGCCTCCCTGAGCAGGCGGGCGACCCTGCGGAAGCCGTCGCTGTCGTTGGTGGCCGTGAAGTCCCGCCCGTTGACGTGGATGTCGGGTGTACGCTTGCTTACGTCGATTCCGGCGACTATGGTTGTCATGCTCTCCCGCTCCTGGCCCCGCGATGATCCGGTTCCGTGAACCCAGGCATCCATCCAGGACCCGGGAGACGGACGGGAGGGCGGGCCGACCACGCTCTCCCACGGATCCGCTGTCGCGATCCAAGGCCGTATCGGTCCAACCCGTCCTGCGGGGCCAGCCCCGCACCGCCGCCGCCGGATCAGAACCGGCGGCGGCGGTCCCGACACAGGAATGAACCGGAGGGACGGCGGAAGGCAACCGGCATGTTCTGCACAGGAAATCGCGCCAGATTTTTCCACAGCCACCTCCTCCTTTCATTTCTGATTCTTTGAACATACGAGGCCGGACGACCCGGCCACCATGCACGTCACGCTCCCGGACGTCTCCGCGCTCCTGGCGCTCGCGAGGCACCACGGGTTCAGGGCACCCCGCGGGCCGCCGGACCTGACCATCGCGGGCTTCGCCGTGACGGCCGCCGGACTGGCCGGATTCCATCCGCCGGAACGCCAGCCGCTGCCCGGCAGGCGGAACTCTGGGAAGGGGTGAAGCTGCTCTCCCACCCCGTCATCTCCATACAGGCCATGGAGGAATGGGGCGGCGGCGGAAAGAAGGGGGACGGAGACACGGAGTCAAGTGTGATGGATTGATAGCTCCCGGCCCCCTGACCGCGCCGCCGCGCTGCCGGTCAGGCAGCCGACCGGTTCGCTGTCCCTGTCCTCGGCGCCGCGCCGGTCTCCCGGTCCCGGCCCTCGGCGGTGTACACGACGGCTAGCCTCCCCCGCGGGTCCGGGCGCTCCCGTCCTCCCCCTTTCCGGTGACGCCCTCCGTCCCCTCCCCGCGCATCGGGATCCCGGTCCCGTCCACCGCCAGATACATGCGTGATTCCAGTGGGTTGCCCTCGACGGCCCCATCCCGGCCGGACTCCATGGCCTCCGCGCCGGGCCCAGGCGACCAGCGCTGCAGGGAACCCGCCGGGACCCCCGGCCCGGCAAGGTCCGCGATGTGCGTGGCGGCCGCATCGAAGCCCATCGGCGACACCGTACCGGCGACGGTGTCCGCCACCCCCGGCGTGAAGGTGTCCGCCTCCAGACCCAGCGCCCGGTCCAGCGGAAAGCGGCCCCCGCCGCAGGAACCGCAGCGGTGACATCCCCGCCTCACCTCCACCCGGCCCAGCCGGGTGATCCATTCCCTCCTCCCCGACGGGTGCCGGGTCATTGTCCTGCCGCAGCTCCGGCATTCCGGCGCCGGCAGGGCCCTGCCGGGCCGCCCGGAAAGCAGCCCCGGCGCCGCCGCACCGCCGCCGGGGGAGGCGTCCCGGAGCGCCCGTTCCACGGCGCCGGGGTCCGGGACGCCCGACGCCAGGTCCGCCGCCAGCTTCGGCAGCCGCGGGCCGAACTCCGCCGGGACCGCTGCCAGCAGCGCCGGCAGCGGACCGCCGTCCGGCCGCAGCCCCGCCAGCGGCAGCGCGTCCTCCGCGATGTCGCGGCCCATCACCTCGCCGCCCCCGGTCCAGTACCGGGTGAAACCACCCCCGTGCCCGCGGACCACCGGTGGATGGACCGCCGCGTCGCTTTCGGACAGACCCCCGGATACGCCACCGCGTCCGGGTGCCTGTGACCCGACCTTCCCTTCCGTGCCATGAAACAGCTCCATGCCCGTTGCCTGGTATGGCAGGCCACCCGCCGGTTGGCCCGGTTTCCCATGGTCCCGCCGCAACGAAGGAATGGCACATTCGAACTGTCGGAATCAACCAACTTGGGATACACCCTGACCATGATGGGTTTTGGCCAGTCCCCGCTGGCAGGGTATGTGTGGCAATGGCGCGGAAAACCTACATAGGGATTTCAGTGATCGTCAGGGTCCGCGTTCTGCGGGTCGCGCAGTGGCCTGAGCTCGCCCCGTTCCACAGATTCCGGCAGTGGGAAGGCGTATCGGCCGAGCATGTTGACGTGCCTGAAACCCAATGGCACGGAGAAGGGCGGGTCACCCTGCAGCGGCGTGATCAACCAACTTGGGATACACCCGGCCGCACCGTCCTGGTTGACACGGGTTTCGGACTGCTGCCCTTCACATGGGACGACGACGAGCCGGCCCTAAGCATTGACATCAGCGTCAACGGCATCGTGAACCCGAACCGGATGGCGCGCACGCGGTCGCCACAGTCGGTTTCACGGGCATCCCCGTTTTGGAGGACGGGTCATGGGTACAGGGCTGCCGCAGTGCGCCAACCTGCGTCAGGGGAGGGTTTGGTGGCCCCGGCCACGAGGACGCCGTGGCGGTCTTCGAAACGTCCGACATGACGGAAGGGATCATCGCGCGGCGGCGGTAGCACGGGGTTTTCCTGTCCACGGGGGTCCGACGGTCCCGGGCGCCGTATCCGATGTCCGGGCGATCTCAGCGGGACCCAGGCGTGGCTCCGCAACGCACGGGGACGGGGAACGAGACCGGTCTGGACAATCAAGGGGGGGGTAGCCATTCCTGAATGGACCGCGCCCCTGAGATGCGCGGATGGTATGGAGGAACCAGCATGAAATCCAGGAGACATCCTACAGCCGTTGCGGTGGCCCTCGCGGCCTCGGCGTTGCTGGCCGCCTGCGGCGGCGGTACCAGCGACGGCGGAACCCCAACCGTATCCGAGACATCCACGCAGCCACTGTTCGGGGCCAGTGAGTTATCCCTTTTGCAGAGCTTGACATTGGACGATCCGAACCGGGCCGAACTCTATGGCGAGTCCGTATCTTTCGACAGCCGGTTCGTGGGTCCGCCCGTGGAAATCACGGATGCGGAATACAGGCGGCGACGCGCCCAAGACAGGCGGGGGAAATCGTGCGTCACCTTCAGCGGAACCCAACCGACGAACGGCTCGATAGTCTTGAAGATCTTGCGTACGAAGCCAACCTAGGCCGCCCCAACCGCAGCGAATGGTACGGCATCTACACGAGGAACGGGCTGACGCTGAGGGGGAACCGGTCGGGGAACGGCCGCGCCCTTCATGTCGACATGGGCCATTCCGATGTCACCGCCTTCACGACTGCACGCATGGGCGGCGGTTCCGTGCTGACCGGGATGGCCGACAGGGTTTCCCGCCCAACGTTACCGCTAGCCGGTAGCGCCACCTGGCGCGGTCTCATGATCGGCGCGACGCTGGAGGATGACCCTGACCTGCTGACGGGCGATGTGGCGGTCAGGTACAAGTTCGAAGCCGATCCCGAAAGATACACTCGCGCCGATACCGTTGCGGTCGAAATCCATAACATCCAAAGGATAGGGCCGAACGTGAGTGGAACCGCGGGTAGACCTGGACTGCCCATACGCGATGCCCCCATCGCAAGTTGGTCTGCAGGGAATATTTCAGATGCCATGAGACGGGCCGCCGTTTGCTTTCGCGGGTGATTCGGTGCAGGGGAATGACGATGGAGCAACATGTAGTGGCGGGGGTCTGATCGACGGCCCCCCCCCCCCCGCCCTGTGAAAGGAGAGAAGGATGTCTGGTTCGAAAACCCCCTTTGAGGGCAACGCCACCACGGTTCAATCGGCTCTGCAGGTGAGCGGCAGGAGTTGGGTGCTGGCGGTGGGCCAGTCCCTAAGATAGGTGTCAGGGTGGTGGTGCGCCGCCAACAAATATATACAGCTATGGTCCGTTTACGCCTGACCGGAGAGGGGTCAACGCAATATGACATCAACAGTCTGGACCACACCCGATTCGCACCTTGCAACTGTCAATCTGTAGATATATATATATATAATATATCGAGTTCATCGAAGGATCAGTGCCAAAAGATGTTTCGACGTTGAGGTGCCCCTTCAACACACATCATTAGCCATCCTGAAGGTCGTTTCGACACCGAGGGGTGGCTTTTGTTCATCGAACGGCATCCCGTCATCCAAGGCGCTGGATCCCGGCCGCTCCATCGGACGGTCCGTGCCACCCACCCCGGGAATGTCCAGTTCGTCGGCAATCCTGTTGACCATCCCATCATCCTGATCTGAAAGAGCGTTCCTGGAGTATGTCCACGGTTCGATGCCAAATGCCGCAGGGAATGCGTCGGTCTCGTCGAACGTGTACCGTCACTGTAACTCACGCCCGATCCCGTCGATCAGTTTCAGTCTCTCGGAGACGCGCTGCCTTAACGAATCCCGATTTTCCCGATCATATCGGGGATAAACGATATCCGTCCGGCGCAGCTGCGCTTCAACAGCCGGGAACAGCGGTCCGGCGACTGGGGCTGATCACCCCGCCCAGTTTCCCTACCCGTTTCAGACGCTCGGTCAGGTCGAAGAAGTCGCCATCGGAAGTGACCAGATAGGCCTGGTCAAAATCACTGATCCGGTCCAGAACCGAGATGGTCATGCAGATGTCCACGTGCGCCTTGCGCCGCCCGTCCCGGTGGTCCACGTCGCGGAACACCAACTCAAACCCGCAGCGCTCCAAATGACTGTAGAGCATCCGATTGCCGCGCATATAGCCAAAGAACATGAAGGCGCGGTCCACCCCCTTCTTATTTCTCAACCATAACCGGAACCTGCGATAGTCGACCTCCTTTCCGATTGCCTCAACGGATTTCCAGAGGTTTTGGCTGTCTATAAATGCGTAGGCAGTCATAGATCCTCCTCTTTTCCTGCCCGATGGGGCTTTGCGCAGACCCGATGACGGACACGGATTTGCCCCACGGCGTCCATAATCTGTAACAAGCTCGGGGCCAAGGCCGACTTCAGACCGTCACAAATGGGCTGGATATCGGATCCGCATCTGGATGTTCGGGAGTGTTTCCCAATAGTGTCAGATGGGAATATGGCCCCGAACCGGCTGTCCGAAAAAGGGGCCGCGACGGCGCCCGGGAAAACCTTGGGGAATCAACGCGTGCTGGTCGGTCAGGGCCGCGTCCTCCACCCGTTCCTCCTCCGGCAAAGTCGGGTGCGCGTTCCTGCATCTGGCCGCGCAGGGCGCGGATGCGGGCCTGCTTCTCCCTGGATATCGGTATGTGGAATGACGCCGTCTCCCGCAGGCGGCCCGGCACCAGCTGCGTCAGGTCATCTGCGTACTCCCTGGAGGCCTGCAGCCGGACGCGACGGCATATCTCGATGAACAGGGGATCCAGGGCGGCAAGCTCCAGCATCTCACCCTCCCGCCATGGCAGGCACCATAGCAGCGTCTCACCGCTACCTCCAGATCTCCGCTGGAGTAGATGCGTTACATCGCGTCGCCACCAAGCCGCCTCATTCACGGACCCATCCGTGCCATCCGCAGGCGCCAGGGACAGCATCGGTCGCGAGGAATATCCCCCGTTCATACGGCCGATGAAGGTGTCCCACACCCGCTCCACGGTCTCCCTGACATGCTCCGCGCTTTCGGACACCCTGTTGGGTAGGTGCCGGTGCCTCGGGACGGAGAACACCGTCTCAACCGGGTCGGGCTCCGGACCGTGGGCGGCAGCCGGAGCAGGGAGACGTTGTCCGGTATCCCCAGGTCTTTCGACCGGTGCCGGCCCGCGCCGCCGGGGACCACCAGGGCGCGCTTTCCGGCGGGGACCTGCTCCCCGATGTCGAGGAGGTGCCGGTTCATCCCGCCGGAGCTGGTCCTGCCGCACACGTGCCCGACCGCGTCGCCCGTTTCCGGGCAGGCGGGGGACAGGTACACGTATCCGTACCGGTGGTCCCGCACGACGCGCGGGCGCGTCCCCCTCCTCGCCCGGACCCTTGACAGCATGCCCTTCCGCCCGACGCGCGCCCTCCAGCGTGCACCCCACCCGGATGTCGGCGACGGCCCGGCGCGACGGTCCGCCCGCGCCGGAGGCCACCCCGGTCCTGGACAGCCTGTCCTCCATGACCGGGGCGATGGCGCGAAGCCGGCGGCGGCGGTCGCGGAACCTGTGTTTCCGGGCCGGTTCGCGTAGGTGTTTGGGGTGTGTGGTCGGTGCGCGACACCATGACCCTGGCGGGCATGCCGTTCCCTCCTTCCGCATGTTGATCAGACACGGAATACAGGACGGCGCCACCGATCACACGCGGAACATTGCCGTGTCACACAGCATGATGTTCCACTTTTGTTCCTAGGTCTTTATTTATTTGGTTTGGTATGACTATGGATATATTTTGGGTAAGTTAAGATCAATATATCGATGAACCAGGGTAATCGCTTCGAGGATCCTGATTCCCCTGTTTTCCGTACAGACGCCAGATGAAGGAATCAACGATGTTTCCCTGCATGGGCATTCAGGCCGCAATCAGGCAGACAGCATGCATATCCAGTCAGGGAGAGCGTCATGCGGACAGCCATCATGATCACAACGGCCACAGGATCCTTGGGGTCGACGGTGCACCGGATGGACGGCATCCCCCCCTTCGGTGATGAAGGAACTGCTGCGCATCGACTGGAACGATGTGGGGCGTCGGGTGATGGTCGATATCACCCGGGGAATCATCTCCTGGATGTCACCGTCGCCGGTCCATGAAGGTCTGGCCACGGCGGCGGACGCCATTGTCGGGATTGCCGGGGAACGGCAAGGGGATCAGGTGGTGTTCATGCGCAACACCCGCTGGAAAAGTCCCGACGACCCGAAAGGTACCGGACTGGAGGCCGATACGGCGTTCTATATCGGCGCGAAAGTCGATGCATGGACGCAGGCCGCCAACGGAAGCGATCAGGACCTTGTGGATTATGAGAAAACGACATCACCCGATCTGGTGGTCGAAGTCGATATGACACATCTAGATGAAGGGAAACCGCAACGCTACGCCGCCCTGGATATCCGGGAGATGTGGCGGGTGGCGAAAGGCAGGGGTGACAGTGCCCTGTCCGTGGACATCCTCGATCTCCAGGCCAGGGATGGACCCCGCCCCTGTTTCCCGATATGTCCCGAACGGAGCTTGCCGAACTGCTCTGGATCGCGCGACGGACATCCCAGACATACATGCGGCAGCGTCTGACGGCCCTGATGGAAGGCCAGCCGGATCCGTTTGCGCATGAAACGGATGCTCCGGAACCACCGGAGCCGTCGCTGTATGGAACGACCGATGACGGTCCCGGATCCTGATGGACAGGTACTGGATGTTCCATCTGGCATGAATGTTTTGACAAATGGTTGAGATTCCGTTTGACGATTCACCGGGATTGCCTTTTTCATAGGGTTATGGAACATCGGAACCGTAAAAAAACAGGTGCATTCCATGAACAATGCGGAACGGAAGGAAGGCATCGTCACGTTCCTTATGTCACAGGGGCCGTCCAGCACGGAGGATATCCGTCAGGCCCTGGCTCCCCGGATGACCCGCCAGACGTTCTGGCACAGCCTGAAGGAACTTCAGGATGGAGGATTCGTGATGGTCTCCGGTGCTGGCCCCTCGTCGCGCTGGTCCGTGCGGGGTCCATCCGCCATCCAGCATTACCTGAAGACACACTGGCGGAACCGCAGGTCTGTGGATTATGACATGTCCTTTCTTGAGGATTACATTCCGAACCGGACATTCCTTCTTGATGGACAGGACCGGGAACGGATGCGGCAGGCGGGAACCCCACCGGCGGGTTTTTCCGGTCCAGCCGATGAACGTGTCCTGAAACGGTTTCTGGTGGATCTGTCATGGAAATCATCCAATCTTGAGGGAAACACCTACTCACTGGCGGAGACCGAACGCCTGCTGAAATTCGGCGAGGAGGCGGAAGGCAGGACCCGGGAGGAGGCGGTGATGATTCTCAACCACCGTGCCGCCATCGAATACATCTGCCCGAATCCGGATGTACCCGCCCTTTCATCAATGACCCTGCGAAATATCCACGCACTGGTTTCCTCCGGACTTCTGGATGATCCGATGTGGGAAGGTGCCCTGCGCACCCACCCGGTGATGATCGGGGGCTCGGCTTACAGACCGCTCGACAATCCCCATAGACTCAGGGAGGTGTTCGAGGTGCTGGTCTTCAAAGCCTCCCGGATCCAGAATTCGTTCGAACAGGCTTTTTTCCTGACGGTCCATCTGCCATTCCTGCAGGCTTTCGAGGATTGCAACAAGCGGACATCCAGGATTGCGGCGAACATCCCCCTGCTAGCAGCTGGACTCTCTCCGGTTTCCTTTCTCGATATCTCCCATCGGGATTATGTGGACGGTCTGTTGGGGATTTACGAACTGTCGGATGTTTCCCTGGCACGGGAAATTTTCGTGGAGGCCTATATGTCATCGGCTTCCAGGTATTGGTCACCGTCCGTCCAGGCCAGCGCTCCCTCCCTGGCGATTCTCGAGAACCGGGACTTCATCAGGAATATGGTGCGCGCGTTGGTCAGGTCATGTCAGGGCTTCGATTCCGACCGTGCCGATGCAATGGTACGGAAAAAGGGCCTGTCGGACCATCCCGAGGTCCGCGAACATATCAGACGCAGCATCGAGGGACTTCATGAAGGCAATCTGGTTCTCTATGGCCTTAATCTGTCCGATCTTGAAAAGCTGCGCGTCAGGCAGGAAATGCAGCCAGAACCTGAAACAGCGGAAGGAAACGGTCGCAGGGATGGTGGAAACTGGACACCACCGGAGCCATCGCCATTCGACAGTTCCAGTGATGGACACCATCACTGATTCACACTAGTGTCCCAACGTTAATCAAATAGATTCAATTGGTTATCGGCACCGGGAGGATTGTTTCTGTTCGGCGTCCTGGTAAGTATTTGATTTAGAGGCGTTCTCTCGAACATGGTGAGGCTCAAGATCTGTAACATTGTGTGGAGGCTGATGTCCAACCGGCTTCTCGAGCGGATGATTGCGACCAGCAGGTAGACAGAGACGGCGATCCAGATCTGGCTCTTCACGGCGTTCTCTGAGGTGCCGAAAAAGGACTTGATCCTGAGATGCTGCTTGATCCACCTGAAGAAAAGCTCCACCTGCCAGCGCGCCCGGTACAGGTCGGCGATGGTGTGTGGCGGAAGAATGAAGTTGTTGGTCAGAAACACAAGGGTCCGTTCCCGTTCCCGGTCGACATACTTGATGCGCCGCAGCTTGTCGGGGTATTCCTTCGCCGTCCCAACACCGTCGGTCCGGACAATCTGGTCGCAGATGACGCCGGAGGACCGGTCGACCCTGTTCGAGTACAGGCGGCGGAGCCTTGTGTTGGTCTTGGACCGCAGGACGAAATGGGCGCCGTTGAGGTGAAGTCGGTGCAGGCGGCTGAAGTCGAGATATGCCCGGTCCATGACATGGAAAGCCCCGGGCTCCGGAGCGATGATGTCCAGAATGTTGACGTCATGGACCTTGCCGTCGGTGATATGGATGAATGCGGGGATGTTGCCCCTGAGGTCAAGCAGCGTATGCAGCCTGACGGCACCTTTGGTCCTGCGGAAACGGGCCCGGGGGAAAAGGGACAGGCACAGGTCGATGGTCGACGAATCCAGCGCGTAGACGGTGCTCTCAAGGTCGGGACCGTGACTGTCGTCGGAAAGGTGCCGGGCCTTGTGGATCAGGTGCTGGGCGAAGTCGGCATGGATCCTCCAATCCCGGGTGGAATTGGCGTTGGCAAGGGTGTTCCTCGCCACACCGCCCCGGATACCCATGTGATAGAGCTTGGATGACTGGGCCCGCAGGCAGACCTCGACATCCCTCAGGGAAGACCGATAGGTCAGCTGCGCAAACGCCATGCAGCGGTATTGATCACTGCAGCTGAAGGACTTAATCCTGTGATTTCCGCCGTAACGCTCGACGCAGCGGCGAAACCTATGCCATGGAAGATGATCCATGACCTGGCCGAAAACGAGCTTGCCAGAATACACTTCCGGGCCTCCCTTTTGCTGGATTCATGGCCCAGCCCTGCGGGACACCCGGTTGGAGTTCAAGTCGGTGACACCTCAAATCATCAAAAAACAAACTAATATCAATATATTACACATACATTATGCTTCAACGTTGGGACACTAGTGACTGATTCATTTCCTGTTCCCAGCAATTCCCGCCCGGTGATGGCGCGGAACCTCCGCCCGCTGTCCGGCGTGGGGCGGGCACCGTCGGACACCTGGATGCGCCAGCGGCTGGACGGGGCCGGCCCCCGGGACCTCCGCCGCCGCCTCACGGGCATCCACGCGGCGCTGCGGCGCGGAAAGGCGCCGGGGGGTGGACGGTGTCCGGCGGCCATCCGCTGGTCTCCGTCGACGGCACCGGGTACCATTCCTCCCGCAGTGCCAGCTGCCGCAGCCGCTGCGGCAGGGAGCGCCGCGACGGGACGGGGACCTGGTACCACCAGGCCCTTGGGGCCTGCGACCGTCCATCCCGACATCGGGGAGGTGCCGCCGCCGGCGCCGGAGCCGATCCGCAGGGAGGACGGCTCGACGGAAAACGACTGCGGGCGGAACGCTGGGAGACGGCCCGTCGGGGACCTGCGCCGGGAGCGCCCGCACATGAAGGCGACCGTCGCCGGGGACGGGCTGTCGTCCAACGGGCCGCACGGCAGGCCATCGAGGAAAGGGATCCTCGCTTCATGCCCGGGGGGAGGCCCGGCGACCACGGACCGCTGCCGGCTGGTCCGGGGCCGGCGAACCCGGACAGACATGGGAGAGGCGCGACAGGAAGGCCGGCGCCTTCCAGAGGTCCGGATGGGACCACGGGCTGCCGCCCACCGACGCGAACCTCCACCTGAAAGCCAGCATGCCCGGATGCGGGGAGACAGACAGGAAAGGCGAGGGAAAGAGGTTCCCGTGGGTCACCGACCTCCCGCCCGGACGGGACACGGTGATGCCCGTCATGCGGTGCGGCCGCCGCAGGTGGGCCACCGGGAACGGGACGTCCCGGACACCGGGGCAAGGGATCCATATAGGTCCGGGAACGGTTCCGGCCATGGCCACAGCCATCCGGCGGACGTCCTCCCGACGCCCGCCATGCCCGCGTTCCTGACCGCCCGGGTGCGGCGGCACCGCTGCCCGCTGTCCGGCAGGGCGCGGCGGCGCCAGGGACGCAGCCCCTGCCTGTGCGGCAGGCTGCGGGAACCGGGCAGGACATCCGCGTTCCCCGACTGGCGCACACCCTGCCGGGCCATCGCCGGGCAGCGATTACGTCGGCCTGATCCGCGCCGGTCGGTGGCCGCCCCGACCACGCCCGAACCACCCCGATCCCGCCCTTCGCCGAAACTTTTCAGACCGGACATCCGCCCGGCCATTGGCCATGCGCATCCGGAACATCCGGCCGACGCGATACCGCCGAACCGGCCGTCAGCGGGCCAGCGGATCGACTGGCGGGAACTGCTGTGAAGACATTATGTTGTGGTGCAAAGATGATTGATATACTATAGGCTGATGTCATGAATCACAAGATATGGGCACCGCACGATTGCCGTCCAGCGAGGGACCGCGGCCTTACAACAACTGCAGCCAGAGACCATGCTGCATCGGGCGTCCGGGACGCCGTGAGTGCGGGTGGCCTGGAATGCGAACGGAACGGTGGTAATGTGTTGGCCAACACTTGTTCAATAGGTGGTCATATGATAGGTGTCGAAAGACGGAGGGAAAGTGGCGAATTCGGATCATCCGGCCGGAGCTGGAAGGCGCTGCGCATGGCACCGATGCGACCGGCCGTTCAGACCGGGGCGCCGGAACCAGATCTACTGCAGCGCCGGGTGCCGAGTTGCATGGCAGGGGTGGGCACGGATGCGGGGCATCGCGCTCGTCCAGCCGTTGGTCGACGGCGACACGGGACGGCTGGAGCGGCTGCGGCTGGATCTGCTCATGGAAATCAGGGCTGCAAGAGAGGCGGAGGCAAAAAGGGGGAGTGACGATGTTGATGACGGCTGAACAGTGCGCCCGGCTGCGGGAGATGGGCCTGACGCTCGCGCGGCGGGACATTGCAGGGCAGGTGCGGCCGGTCGTGAAGCTATACACACCGGACGCCGCCGGCACATGGCTGCTTGCCTGGCTTTCGCCGCATGACCCAGATGTCGCCTACGGACTCTGCAACCTCGGCAATGGTTTCCCGGAAATTGGTGGCGTCCGGTTGAGCGAGACCGCAGCCATGCGTGGACCGACCGGGAGGCCGGTGGAGCGGGATCCGACCTTCACGGCACGGCAATCGCTGATCGACTATGCGATGGATGCGCACACACGGGCAGGGTGGTCGCATGACCGGACACTGGCACACCTCGGGCGATGCTGGCCCATCGGGGATGAGGCGGGTGGCCTGGACGGACCCTGTCCATGTCCAGTTCACCAAAGCGTCGACGCTGCCTGGCAGGGGGATGGGTTGATGCCTGCGACACCACGGCCCAGAAACACGGAACCAACCGTCAACATTGCGCTTGCGCAGGTTCTGCGAAACAAGCATCCGCTGTGGAGAGAGCACCTTGGGGCGGAACAGACAGGGATCTTCTTCGGACAGCCCGGCCTCAAGCCGGACATCCTGATCAGGATTCCGGACATGCAGCCGGTCGTTCTGGAGACTGAATTCGCTCCGGCGCACGGCGTCGAGGAGGATGCCAGGGGGCGTCTAGGTCTGGTACCGATGGATGCCGCCACATGCGTCGAACAGGTGGTCGCGGTCCGGATGCCCACCGACCTTCGCCATGGTCAGGATGATCTGGTGGACCACGTGGCTGCGGTGGAATATGACTACTGCCTGTTGACGGGAGACCCGGCCTCGCCACACCGGTGGCCGAGGGCGGGGTGGCTGTCCGGTTCCGTCGACGACATCGTGCGGTGCATCGAGCACGCAATTGCTTGACTGCTGGGACCGGATTCTGGAGACGATCAATTGCTGGCCGATCTTCCGGGTGGCATCGAGCCTGCTCGCCCCGATCCGGATCGAGACCGCGAAGCGAGTGCTCGATGCCCTGACCACTGCGGCTGCCCGGCTCGCTGAGCTGGGTGTCACATCGAGGCATGATCTTGCCGGAAGAATGTTCCAGACACTCATCACAGACCGCAAGTTCCTTGCGACGTTCTACACGCTGCCTACAAGCTCTGTGCTGCTTTCCGAGATTGCCGCCCGGCGGATGGACGTGGACTGGGCGGATCGTGACAGCTACAAAAGGCTTCGTATCGCCGACTTTTCCTGCGGGACCGGCACCCTTCTGTCCGCCGCCTACCAATCGGTCCTCGCACGTTACCGGCGGGCCGGTGGCGACGACAGCGAGGTGCACAGGGCGATGGTCGAGAACGCAATGGTCGCGGCGGACATCATGCCGGCGGCCACCCATCTCTGCGCCTCACAGCTCTCGAGCGCGCATCCTACGGTGACGTTTGGCCGGACCCGCGTATACACGATGCCCTACGGAACCGACGGCGAGTCCGAGATTGCGCTCGGATCACTGGACCTGACGGGCCGAACGGCGGCATTGACCCTCTTCGCCACGGGACAGCGGCAGGTCGGTGGCCGGGGCGATGTCGAGAACAGGGACATCGAGGTCGCCGCAGGTTCCGTGGATCTGGTCATCATGAATCCACCGTTCACCCGACCGACCAACCACGAGGCGACCGATGTGCCGGTGCCGTCATTCGCCGGGTTTGCGACAAGGGAGGCGGAACAGAAGGCGATGTCAAATCGCCTGAGGCGACTCCGGACAACGCTCGCGAAGGACAGCCATCCGCCCGCGGGTCACGGAAACGCGGGCCTCGCCTCGAACTTCGTCGATCTCGCGCATGTGAAAGTCAGGCCAGGTGGAGTCGTCGCGATGGTTCTTCCGCTCTCGTCCATTTAGGGCGCCGCCTGGAAGTCTACCCGGGCCCTGCTGTCCTCCCATTATATGAATGTGACCGTGGTGACGACCGCGACCAGCGGGAGCACCGAACGGGCGTTCTCCGCCGACACCGGTATGGCTGAGGCCTTTGTCATTGCGACCCGGTGTCCACCGGGAACGCCGCCCGACCCCGAGGCCCTGTTCGTGAACCTGCGTCGCCGTCCGGAAACCCCGCTCGAGGCGGTCGAGGTCGCCCGTCTGGCAACATCGACGGCCACCGACCCGGGAACCGGCGTTCTGCTGGCCGGCGAACAGCATCTCGGCAATTACTGCCGTGCATTGATCTTCGAAGGCGGCGGCGCGGCCGTCTCGGAGACCTCGCTGGTCACCACGATGCAGCGGCTGCGGGAAGGAACCCTTCGTCTGGTGCGCTATCCGGAGAAACACAGGCTCCCCATGGTGCCGCTGGGAGAGTTGGGTGAACGCGGGTTGCTTCACCGGGACATCTCCAGCCCGCGCAGCGAGGGCAGGGGACCGTTCGACCTTCTGCCGGTGGAGGGAGCGCCAGCCTATCCCGTTCTCTGGAGCCATGCGGCGGAGCGGGAGAGGTGCCTGGTCGTCCAGCCGGACCGGCGTGGCGAACCGCGTCCGGGTGCCGAAACCGCAGCGGCAAATGCATGGAGTGCGGCCACGCGTCTGCACCTCGCGCTGGATTTCCGGCTCAATTCGCAGAGCCTCGCGGCCTGCCTGACGCCGGACCGTTCACTGGGTGGCAGGGCTTGGCCGAACTTTCGCCTTGAGCGCGCCGAATGGGAGAAGCCCGTTGCCCTATGGGCCAACAGCACGCTGGGACTGCTGGGAGTCTGGTGGAGGGGGACAAGGCAGCATCAGGGACGGGCTGTCCTGACCATCAGCGAACTGCCCGGCCTTCTGGTTCCCGATCCGCGGGGAGGCCTCGCCACGGCGGTGGAGATGTTCCGTGAGTTCGAGCGCCGTCCGTTCCTGCTGGCGAACGAGGCCTGGCGCGACGGGGCACGGCAGGCGCTCGACCGCGCCGTGCTGGTTGACCTCTGGCGGCTTCCTGAGGAAATACTGGAACCGCTAGCCTCGCTACGCCGCCAATGGTGCGGCGAACCGTCCGTGCATGGCGGAAAGGGCACGGCACCCCCCGAACCATAGTGAGCGGCATCGGGTGACGGTGGCTGGGGTTTCCCTGCCGACCGATCCCGGGTTATGGGACCGAAGGGGAGGTCCGGGCGGTTGGTCCGCCGACCGGTGCCAGGGCGTTCGACCGATCCGCGTCCGTTCAGGATTGCCTTTCCAGCCCGACCCGCGCAGGGCAGGGGCCTGCCCGGGGCCGATCCTTTCCGCCGCCATGGTTCGCGGCGCGAAACCGACCGCGCCTGGTCCTCAGGCGGTTGCGTTCGCTGCCCGCCGTGCGGGCGTCGTCGTCGATATTCGTTTCATGCGCCAGTCATGTGCATCCGGGGACCTCTGTGCGGGATCGACTGGAGTCACCGTTTGCGATCACTGCGGGCAGGTGGGGGGAACACGCCCGGATGGCAACGCGGAGTGGCCGATGGATCATCCGTCCCCGAAGACCGCGTCGAGGCTCCCGGCGCCCAGGCCCCGGTCGAACCAGCCGTCGATCTGAGCGGGGTCGGCGCCGGCGATCCGGTTCCTGAGATCCCCGGGCAGTGGCCCGAACCGGCTCTCGAGCAGGCGGACAAGGGATCTGGCCTCACCCTCGGCGCGTCCCATGCTGATGCCCTCGGTGCGTCCCATGCTGATGCCCTCGGCGCGGCCTAGGCTGATGCCCTCGGCGCGGCCCAGGCTCATGCCCTCCTCCCTCAGTGTCTCGGCGATCGTCCCCATGATCTCCTCCATCTGGCTGGCCCCGGCTTCGCCGAGGGCGTCGAGGTCCACGTCCTGATAGGTCCGCAGGATATACCCGATCACCTGCTCCTGCAAGGCCGGGCTGCCCTCCAGCGCCGCGGCGGTCCGGCGCAGGTCCCCGAGCCCCCGCCGCGTCAGCGTCATGAACCCGGCCCTCACCACCTCGTCGCCCGACAGCCTGTCGGGGTCCATCCCCGCCAGGGCCCGGAGGATGAACCGCTCCCCCGGCAGGTGGACCAGCGCAGGGTCGGCGCCGCCGAACATCTCCGCGAGCCCCTCCGGGACCGTCCAGCGGGCCGTCCCGGTGTACAGCACCAGCGGGATGACCGGCGGCAGGTTCCGGAGCCTCTCCGCGCAGCCCTCGGCATGGCGCTGCCATATGCGGACCATGTAGCCCGCCAGCTGCAGCGCCGTGCCCGCGTCCGGCCGGGCCTTGTTCTCGATGAGCGCTTACACGAAGGCCGGCCTCCCGTCGGCGGTCTCCACCTCCGCCAGCAGGTCCGACTGCGTGCCCCGCAGCGCCTCGTCCACGAAGCTGCCGTCGACGACCCTCGGCGGCGTGTCCGCGAGCAGCCCCGCGATGTCGTTGGGCAGGTGGTCGCGCAGGACCGCGCGGAGCCGCCCGGGGTCGGACAGCAGCGCCCGTGCGAGGGCGTCGTGCGGGGCGGGCGTCAGGACCCTCGGGCGCGGTCCCGCCGGAGGGCCGGGGTCGTTCGTTCCACTCATGGACGCCCCGATATCAGCGGGTCGCGACGGAATCCAGCGGAAAGCCGCCGGCCCCCGGGACAGGGTTGCGTCGCCGGAACGGTTCCGCCGAACAGGGCGGCGGGGCGTCCCGTCCGGTAGTGGCACACAGGCGGCCTCGACACCTGTTCAGGTTCTAATGCATGATCGTCCCACCTGAACCTGGCAGGATTGCGCGGCAGCGGCGGCCGTCCGGGCTCCGCACTCGCTGCCGAAATGGCCGGTGTTGCGGTTCGGACTGGAAGTGGAACTCTTGGATGCGGCGGATATCTGGGCTTGATCGGGTACAGCGTGGATGGCGGGGCGCTGCCCGGCTGCCTCGAGTTCATCCGGTCCCTGTTCACCTGCGAGGCGACGGACGCCGGAGGTCTCGGGAAAGCGTTCCGTGAGGCCTTGGACGACTGCATCGAGCTCCGCGGAGCGGAGGGATACGTGCGGTAAACCCCGCTGGAGGGCAACTTCAACGTCCGCCCCGGGCGGGACCTGCACCGTCGTGTAGCTCTGTTCGCCAGGAATCGGGCACCAACCTGAACATAGTGGTCAGCGATGCCCTGCGCAGCCACCGGTGACGGGAGGAAGGCTCCGTGCGGGACCGACCGCCGCAGGCGGCGGCGCTTCGATGACCGTAATCGGTGGGACGGCCTCCATCCGGAACGACCGCTCGTCGGCAGCCGTATTGACGGGCAGGACATGGTCGACGGGGCGCGGCATCACGTCAGAGAGCCATGCATCAGGAGTTTGGGACTTCGGGGTGTTGTGGCGGTGATCGTGGAGCGACAGGATCACAGAGCCGTGGTTGAGCGGCCCATCGGACAGATCCCGCGGCCCTTGCGCCGCACTTGAGCGCCGTGCGCTTTGATGGCAAAACTGGACCCACTTAAGCATGATCGTTGCCATGGACGGACAGGGCGGCGGCAAAAGGCCGGATTTCGTTTGGGACGCCGAGTCCAGTAGCGGCGACGACCGCCATATGTTCCGCGCCGTTGAGGTCAACGGCGATGTGGTCCTGCACTACGTGGCGGTTGAGGACGGTCGCGGGACGATGGTGACATTCTCGCTGGCCGGGGGGAGGTTCCTCACCAGCACGTTGCCCTCTGCCCTCGCGGCGCTTTCGGACTGGACGGAGCGGCGGGAGACGGAGAGGTTCGGCGGGCCTGTCGATACATGGGCGGAAATCCCGTCCGGGCACGCCCACGGCAAGCCAGTGATGGACGGGCGGTCAAGTAGCGGAACAGCCGGAGGACGGTCCCTGTCAGGGGCCGGTCGTCCGGCTCGTCAGGGAGCCTCATGGACGAAGGATGAGGAGGACAGGGTGCGGCGGCTTCACGGGGAAGGGAAGGGGGTCTCCCATATCGCCGTCGCTCTGGAACGCAGCCCGTTCGCGGTCGAGAAGCGTCTGGAAGCCTTCGGTCTGTCATCAGTTGGGACGCCTGTCAGCGCGGCCTGACAGCGGTGGTGAAGCCCAACCGGCAATCCTGATGTCCAGTACCGAAGATGTGATGAGCGCGGGTCCGCTGGATCGCAACGGGCGGCCTGGGCGACGGAACCGTCCTCCCGGTGGTCCGCAGGTTCCGCAGTGACGCGATCCGGATCACCGCGGGCCGCCATCGAGGAATGATGGGAAAGGACGCCACCATCGGAATCGCCATCGGAGAGGCGACCCGCCAGTCAGGAGAGGGACAGGCTGCGTCGAGAGGAGGTAACCGACGTTGAGCCGGAAACGGCTCCCGACGAGGTGGAGTTCAACCGGGCCGGAGCCCACGTCATTCCTCGGCTCCCGAAACAGGCGGTTTCGGTGCGTCCTGATCCGGATGATCACGTCGATACACCGCAGACCGGTCGGTGATCCGGTGGTTTCGTCCCATGCCGAGATGCAGCCTGGATCATGCCCGGGGATCGATACCGGTCCACCGCACGGCATCGCGGGTCCTGTCGTGAAACTGCCTCTCGGCTTCCCGTGCCGCCGTCGGGCGTAAGGCATACGCCGCCTCACAGCGCTCGATGAAGGCTTCCCGCCCGAGGCGCTGAACCGCCCTGTCCAGTATTCGGGAGAGCGTGTCTTCCCCGGCTGTCATTCTGACGCGTCGGCCCGGGCCAGTGTTCAGGTTCCTGATGAACCTTTAGCAGGAAGAGCGGACGCCGACGTGTTTCCCGGATGTCCAGTTCTCGGGGATGACGGCACACAGCATCGCCTCCAGCGCGGCGTCCGGGATATCCCGCCGTTCGGTCTCCGCGACGGCAGAGGTGTGCTCATAGAGGTTCCTGACCTCAATTGGCGGGCGGGGGTGGTCGAGCGCCGCGAAATGACGCTCCAGTTCCTTCCTGACAATGCTCCGACGGTTCCGGCCCGCCAGAATGTTGATTCCATGCGCCCATGCCTGGGCATAGATCAACTGGTGTTCCCGTTGGTGTCCCGGAACGCCTCATCGGGAAGGGAGGCGACTGTCAGGCTGTAATGCGAAGTTCCAAGATCCGGGATATGCTCGTAGATCGAGTCGTTGCGGAACTGCCAGTCCTCCCACCGCTGCGCCGGCCGAGGCGCGGGCGGCGGTCTGGATCTGGCTGCCGGTCCATTTCCCGTCCCGCTCGCAGATTCCCCTGACGTATGCCGCCGCCTGAAGCGGGATATGCCCCCGCAGCTCGTGGGCGACCGTCGGCAAGATGGCGATGCGACATCCCCGCAGGTCCTCCAGCACGGTGAGATAGCGGCGGGGCGTCGAATGGCGGACCAGATTGGTGTCGGCGGCGACCTGTGCGGCTTCTGGTGTGGTCACCCATCTTCCCCGGACCTGATCGAAGCCGCGAGTTCGGTGAGCCGGTGGTCGTCGGCGAGAGCGCTTTCGTAGAGGTCACGGTTGCCGCTGTTCCAGGCGTTGACGGCCATCTCAAAGGGAGACAGTTCGTCATACTCCCAGAGGATGTCGAGCGCCGCCTCCAGATAGGTCGCCTTCTCGGGCGTCGTCCCGAGGTGGGGCATCACCGCGCCGTGGATCGACTTACGGTAGCTTTCCTCGGCCGCACGGGCGCGGCGGGCCGTGACCTGCCTATGACACACAACTTTTGTCTGGACGTAACTTTTTGTAGAGCAGGCTCGTTCCGTCCATCCTGACCAGCCTTCCGTATGTCCTGGCCATGACCGCGAGGCTGGGGTGGCCCCGCCAGATGACGGTCTGTCCGGGCGGCGCCTCCTTCCTGCGGTTCAGGTAGCCACCGAGCGTCGCCATGAGGATGAAGGCCCGTCCGAGGTCCCGCGGCTGCGGCAGCCCCCGGTCGGTGGCGAAGTCGGCCAGCGCCATGATCCCGATGTCGGGGAACAGGATACCGGCGGGCAGCTCCGGCGTCTCCCGCCCCATCATCACCATGGCGGCCAGCCGCCATGCGATGACCGCCCTGACCGCCACGGCCCGTTCGATCCGCCCGGCGGCCCGCAGGTTCAGGTGCCCGGCCCGGCACCCGGACTTCAGGATCCCGGTCCAGTCCCCGCCCCGCCACCTGATACCGTACCACCGCAGGACCCGCTCCGCGTCCGCGCCTTCTGGCCGGCCGCCGCCCTGCGGGCCGACAGCCGCCCGACCCCGATCTCCAGGCGGCCCCGCACGGGCGACGCCCGGAGGTCGTCGAACAGCTTCGGCAGGCCGTCGCCGAGCCAGCGGCTGGTCCTCCCCCGCACCGGGATGTCGACGTTGCCCGGACGCTCCCGCCCGGCGAACAGCGTGAGGAAGCCGGCCTCCCGGGCCATCACCGCCACCGTCCGCGCGCCGCCGGCCCGGCGCGCCGTCAGCGAGGCGTCGTGCAGCCCCCGCAGCCAGCGCGCCGTTTTCCTTTCCTCCCCGGGCCGGCCCGCGTACGCCTTTCCGTCCGGCGCGTCGAACTCGATCCGGGGCACCCCCAGCGGGATGCCATCCGTGCCGACGGCCAGCGCCGGGTGCATGTGCAGCCCCAGCGTGCCGGAGGACGCCCCGCCGTTCCTTCCGATGATCCCCAGGCCGCCGCACTCCGGGTGGGTGGCGAAGTTCAGGTCGGTTCCGTCCTGCACCAGCAGCACCGCGTCCCGGTCGGCCATCCGCCGCAGCGTCCGCTCCCGGTGCGGCGCCAGCACGTTCGCGACCGTGACCTCCGATTCCGCGGGCCGGTCGACCAGCCGCTGCCAGCCCACGGTCGCCGCCCTGTCGCCCTGCGCCGCCGCCGTGAAGGGTGCCCCCGGGTCGTCCGCCATGATCGCCGCGCTCCTGACCAGCCTCGCGGACAGCCGCCGGTCCCCCAGCGGCGCCCCGCCGAACCCGTTCTCCGCCCAGTATGCACGGTCCAGCCCCTCGCCGCAAGCCAGCGGCTCCGGCCCCTCCGGCCCCGGCGAAGCAGGAGCCGCGCCACTCCGGCCCCGTGAAGGTCCCGAACGGAAGCGGACGGAACCCGTGGCGGGCCATGAAGTCCCCCGCCAGACGGCGTGCGGCCATGGCCAGCGCCATCGAGGCCAGGTTCCGGCAGCGCTCCGGCGTGCGCACCAGGAACCGCGACAGGCAGGTGACGCGCCCGACGTTCGCGGCGCGGGCGTCGCCGTCCCACCCGATCCAGGCGGCGCGGACGTTGTGCAACCCTATGGCACAGATCGGGAGGGCAATCGAAAATGACATTCATTCAATCGATAGAGACCTGCCTTGGGCCGAAGTATGCCACATTCAAAGGACGGGCTTCCCGATCCGAATATGGATGGTTCATCCTGTTTCAGCTTTTGGCCGGGCTGGCTTTCGGGCTGATAGTGGGATCCTGGTTTCCGGACGTATATTTGGAATACGAGGACATGCTTACGTTGGCATTTTTCCTTTGCTTTTTAATACCGAACCTTGCCGCAGGTTCGCGGCGTCTGCATGATCTGGACAGAAACGGTTGGTTGGTTTTGATACTATTCATTCCATTAATTGGAGTGGTTGTCTTCGGTTGTCTGCTTATCGTCCGGGGCACCGAAGGCGGCAACCAGTACGGACCTGATCCGACAGCCGCAAAAGGGCCTTGGAACGCATAGGAGCGCCGTACAGCGATGGTTTCCTTTGCGAATGTTGAACCTGAAAGAAATAGACGGCGTTTCCGCGAGGATCATCCGTTGCAGGCGCTGGCGTTCACGCGCAGATACTCGTCGATGAACCTGTCAACGAATTCGGACGACCCTTGCGCTACGGAATCCACATCGCCGATGCCGATGGCACTGCTTGACCAAGACGGCAGGGAATCGAATAGACCAGGATCGTCCAAGCCATCCAGTATAACCCTGCCGTCATCCAGTATCGTCACGTTGTCCGCAACCACCAAGCCATCCAGAAACATCTTCGACAAGTAGGTATGTAGATTGTAAGGAGAATGCTCCTTTTCGTATAATGCATTAACATGAGCCTCTTGCACAATTACTGCGGTTCGGGCAGCCGCGGCAAGCCTTTCGGTTCCGCCAGGGTCGCGGCACCGGATCCGACGGGTGCCCGGGGCGTCTGCACGGGCCAGGGTGTGGCGGAATGCCGCAGTTGGTGGCCCGACGGGCGCCGTCCGCGCATGGCTGGCCGCGCCGTCCCCTCCGGGGCGGCGTCCGTGGCGGACGGATCTGCCGGAACGGACGGTGTCAGATGGTGAGCCGCATCAGCTGTTCCACCGTCAGGGCCAGCACGCCGAAGAACAGGTGGCAGGCCACCTTGGCGTGCCCACGGACGCGGACGTGCCGGGCACCGTAGGAGTCCTTCAGGGCCGAGTTCACCCGCTCGACGCTGGAGCGCTGCCGGTAACGGACGCGGTCGTGGCGTATGTGGCCCGCTTTCCGCTGCGCCAGCGCCTCTTTCCTGAGGCGCTCCTTCAGCGCCGCGTCGCGTCGCGGGTTGGTGTCGGTGATCGCCACGCGCCCCGTCAGGTAGGCGTGGAACCCGATCTCCAGCGAGTCGTAGGCCGCGTCCATGAGCTCGTAACAGTGGTCCACCCGCAGCGCCGTCATCCTCGAAAGAGGGATCGCGGCCTGGCTGTCGTGCAGCGACGCCGAGGTCAGGATGCAGCTGACGGGGACGTCCCCATCGGCCGCGTCGATATGCAGTTTGTACCCCCTCCAGCTCTCTTTGTACCCCTTGGCGTTGCGTTTCGTCCCGGTGTCGCAGGCTTTCGGCAACTCGGCGGCCATCTCCGCGGCGGTCATCCCGTCCCGCAGCTGCCGCTCCAGCCGGGTCGGCTCCCTCGGCACCTCCTCCCCCTTTTTCGGGCGTCCGCGCTTTCGCTTCGGCCGCTCCTGCGGCTTCGGCTTCGGCGCCGGCCTCTCCCGCCCGACGATCGCCGTGGAGTCCCTGGAGATGTGGCCCACGACCGAGCCGGCATACGCGGAGCGGACCAGCGCCTCGTGCATCCGCTCCGGCAGACGGGTCTCCGCGAACCAGGCGAAGGCGCGGGAGAACGTCGATTCACTGGGAACCTCCGACACGCGGGACCAGCCGCACAGGCGCCGCAGCGTCGGGTCGTACAGCAGCCGGTCGACCAGCACCACCGTGGTCGGCATGTCCCACACCGCCTTCGCGACGAAGGCCCGCGCCAGCGCCCTGCGGTCGGCGGGCGGGTTGCCGACGCCCCGGTGGCTGTAGTGGACGTGCCTTTCCACCTCCACCAGGTCCAGGACGGCGATGAACCTGCCGTGCCTCACGCCCAGCGGGCCGACCTCCCCGGCGAGGGACGGGAAAAGTTCCCCTTGAAACCGCTGCCAGGCATCTGATATGGATGATCGCAGGGACATGGAGCCGTCTCCCCGTATGTTGTGGCTGTAACACCCGCTCCATACCAGAGGGACGGCTCCATATCCAGGCCCCCGATCAGAAAAAAGCGCCCGTTTCCGAAAAAAAACCGCCTGATCGGGGAGTTCTGCAAGAGGCTCACATGAACGGCGAATTCAGAAATAGTCAGACTGGCCGGAGAGTCGGGCGGGGCGTAAACACGGGCCGCTCGCAGCCTGCTCCGTGCCATGGCCGTTATTCGCTCCGATAGCTCTTCCCGGTCCTCATCGGTGAATCCATCGACCCACACATACAGCTTCACAGGGCTGCATTTGGTCCACAATTCGAACCGGTCGCGGTCGGTCACTTCCTCCGCATCCGCGGGGTCTGCCGCCAGCGCGGCTATGCCGGGAATGGCGATCAGGCGGGCAAACATGGCGTCCCTTCTGGCATTTACGGATTCATGCCGCAAGATCGTTCATCAGGTCGCCTCGTAGTAGCGAGCTATCTTGTGGTATGCCCGCGGTCTCCACCATGGACCAGAGCCCGGCCCTCCAGACGGACGCGCTGCTGGCAGCGGGAGGATCTTCACCGAAAGGGCCTCCGGAGCGCGACAGGGCCGGTCCAGGCGATGCACGACCAGCTCGTCGCCTTCCCGCAGGAACTCCAGGATGTCCTGCAGTCCGGTGCTCGAAGCCGCCCTCGACTTCCTCGGTTTCGTACTTGGCTGAAAGGACGCTTCGGGCAGAAGGCGGAGCGGATTCCCGCTTTTTGGTCAGAATGCTCGACGAAGGCCAGTCAATCCGGAAGATAGCCCACCACTTCAATTACAGTCGAGCGCCTTGAAAGCGTCCGTGCCGTGGGTCTGGACAGTTCCATTCCCGCGGATGTGCGCCCTGATATCGTCGAACGGTGCTCGGCTGCGGGCCGAGCGGCAGCATGCGGACGATACCTAGAATAACGCGGTGAAAATCCCTATCGAGGCAATGACAATGCCGAAACCCGCCAGAATGATCGCCATCTGCCACCATCTGGCGTTTGCGTCGCTTTCGGCTTTCCGGGCATCGCGCTCCGAAATGCTTTCTGCCAACCGTGCAATGTCAGTCCGATATTCAGCCTGCATCGTGTTCATGCGTTCCTCCAGGACGACGACCTGCCGGGCAAGGTCTTGGTTGTCAGGTAATTCGCTCATGGCAAGGAAAATTATTATTGGGGCCTGTAGGCAGTCTACCTAACAACTGGTTAATTGCAAGTGGCTTCATCTGTGCGCGGCACAGCGCCAAGTTCAGGCTTTTCCTCCCCCACTTCCACTCCGAAGTGCAACACCGACCATCTGCGCAGCGAGGGCGGAGCCCGAGCTGCGCAGATTAGAGCAACGAATCAACCACCAAGAAAGCTGGAAAGCCCCCATCGTCGTATCCAGTCTCTTCGACACGGAACCAGACCGCGACTCCGCATCACTGAAATGAACAATCTATTTTGGCAGAACCTTTACCTGCGCCGAAACTTGCCCTAGCCCAAAGTCCGCTCTACTTCTTCACGCTCGAATATTTCAATGACGTCGCCAGCGCGAATATCCTGATAGTTCTCGAATGCCATTCCGCATTCCTGACCCGACTGGACTTCCGGAACTTCCTGCTTGATCCGCTTCAGGGTCTTGAGCGTGCCTTCGTGGATCACAACTCCGTCCCGCAACAGGCGGACGGCCGCCGAACGGCGGGCAATGCCTTCGGTGACAATGCATCCCGCGACCTGGCCGACACCCGAGATCCTGAAGACCTGCTTGATCGCGGCATAGCCAATGAATTTCTCACGCACTTCTGCCGAAAGCAGCCCCGATGCCGCCGACCTCACATCGTCTACCAGATCGTATATGATCGAATAATATCGGATTTCCACGCCCTTCCGGTTCGCGGTGTTTCGGGCGGTTGCGTTGGCCCGAACATTGAATCCAAACACCAGTGCCTTTGACGCAACGGCAAGTCCGATGTCGGTCTCTGTAATTGCGCCGACACCCGAATGCAGCACCCTGACCCTGACCTCGTCGTTGCCAACCCTCTCCATCGCCTGAACGATCGCTTCGGCGGACCCCTGCACGTCAGCCTTGACGACAATCGCAAGCTCGGCAACGGAGTCACCTTCCTTGACGCCCGCCATCATCTGTTCGAGCGTCAAGGACGTTCCTGAAGTCGCCCGCGTCTCCCTGGCCACGTCGGCCCGATAGGCCGCGATTTCCCTGGCTTGGCCTTCGGTCTCAACAACGTTCAACACATCACCCGCCTCGGGTGTTCCATGCAGGCCCAGAACCTCAACTGGTGCCGAAGGTCCAGCCTGCCTGACGCGAGTGCCCTGATCATCCACCAGTGCACGAACCCGGCCCGACTGCTCGCCAACAACAAAAATGTCGCCCTGCCGTAAAGTGCCATTCTGAACCAGAACGGTGGCCACAGGCCCGCGCCCCACGTCGAGCTGCGCCTCGATGACCACCCCGGACGCTGGGCGGTCCGGATTTGCCCTGAGTTCGAGAATCTCCGCCTGCAGGGCGATCGACTCAAGCAGCGTTCCAAGTCCGGCACCGCTTACCGCCGAAACCTCGACGTCCTGAACCTCGCCACCCATCTTCTCGACAACAACATCATGCCTCAAGAGATCGGTGCGCACCTTTTCGGGCTCGGCATCCGGCCGGTCAATCTTGTTGATCGCAACAATGACCGGAACCTCCGCTGCCTTGGCATGATTGATCGCCTCGACAGTCTGGGGCATCACGGCGTCATCGGCGGCCACCACCAATACCACGATGTCGGTGACCTGGGCGCCTCGCGCCCGCATGGACGTGAAGGCCGCATGACCCGGCGTGTCAAGGAATGTCAACGGTTGCCCATGCACATCGACCTGGTATGCCCCAATGTGCTGGGTAATGCCGCCAGCTTCGCCTGCAACAACCTTGGTCTTTCGGATTGCATCCAGAAGCGAGGTCTTACCATGGTCAACATGACCCATCACGGTGATGACCGGCGGACGCGGGCGAAGGTCCTCATCCCGATCCGCCTCGGTCTGGATCACGTCCTCAACATCGGCTGCGCTGACTCGGGTGATGCGGTGGCCGAATTCCTCGACGATAAGCTGTGCCGTATCCGCATCGATCGATTGGTTCTGCGTGACCATCATGCCGTTCTGCATCAGCGCCTTGACAACGTCGGCGACACGTTCAGCCATCCTGTTGGCGAGTTCTGAAACAACGATTGTCTCCGGCACCTGAACGTCACGGATGATCTTTTCACGGGCGTCTCCGCCTGCCATCGACTTCTTGCGGGCGCGCTCCTGCTTCCGCTTCATCGCAGCAAGCGAGCGCTGCCGTCCTCCCTCTCCACCAGTAAGCGCCTGATTGAGGGTCAGCTTGCCTGATCGGCGCACTTCACCCCGGACCTTGCCGGGCTTGGTGCGGTCGCGGGTCTCGCGTTCCTGCCTCTTGGCCGGCGGCACCGGCTTTGCCACACCACGTCCACTTTCGGTACTTGCCGGAGCGGTTCTGGCCTGGGCGGCTCTGGCCTTTTCCGCGGCAACCCGAGTAGCCTCCTCTTCATCAAGCCTCCGCCTTTCGGCCTCTGCCCTGGCTCGTGCGAGTTCTTCCCGCTCCTGTTCCTCCCTTGCTCTCGCCTTCGCCTCGGCGAGCTTGCGCTGATGTTCCTCCTCACGCACCTTCGCTTCGGCAGCACGGCGCTCATTCTCAACCGCCTCGGACTTCCTCGCCTTCGCAACCGCCTTCATCCGGCGATCGAATTTCTCGTCCGGGATTCCGGCAAGCCTTTCCGTGGAGTCTGTGACTTCTGCCGTCTCGGTCGCAGTCGGCTTCTTCGTCGCGGCGACCGCATTGGGCTTGACCACCCGCTTGCGCTTGGTCTCAACGACGACGTTCTTCGTACGTCCGTGGCTGAAGCTCTGCTTCACCTGCCCCGTTCGGGAACCACGAAGGCCAAGAGTCCTTTTGCCGTCAGATTCGCTCATGCGGTCTCTTCACCCTTTCCAGAGGCTTTCCCCTGATCAACCCGTTTACGTAGGCCCGAAAGCCGACGGGCTTCCCCTACAACACGTTTCGCAAGCCCGCCACCGGCAAGCGCACTGTGTATCACACTTTCGCGCCCGAAAGCCAAACCCAATTCACTCGCCGTCAGAACCCCGACAAAAGTGTCGTTTCCAGCAGGTGGTCTGAGTTTCGACCTCCCTCTCATGGACCCGTCCGAAGCCTGTATCAGCACCGCCGCCCGTTCCCTCTCAAGCCACGAGCGGGTCTTTTCGTAGCCAGCCACTGCCTGACCGGCCTTTCGAGCCAAGGATACCAGACCGACAACCCGATCCAGCAGCAACGCCTCGACTTCCTGGGCGAGTGTATCAGGTACCCACACCTGACGCTTCGCTCCCCGGGAGAACAGCCGTTTTCTTACAGCAGTCTCCACTGCCACCCGATCCGCCGAAACCCAGACACCACGTCCAGGCAGCTTGCCTACCAGATCGGAAAGGATCCGACCATCTGAATCGGAAACGAACCGGATCAGAACCGATTTTGGCAGCACCTCGCCTGTGGCGACGCAGCGTCGCATTGGCGCTGCTCGTTCAGCTGGCTTTCCGCCGCGTGCCACGCACAAACTGCGGGACCTTAAGTCAGGTCCCGGCCTCCATGGCCGCGTCACCGTCCTGGAATTCGCTGCTTTCCTCTTCGGAAACCATTTCCTCAGGGTCCACCCATCCCATCTGAACCCGCGCTGCCATCACCAGTTCCTGCGCCTCCTTCAGCGACACATCGAATTTCTCTAGGACACCTTCATCCTTGACACGTTCGCCATCAACCGTTGTCCACCCGCCAGCCAATTCCCAATCAGCACAGGTCGCGAAATCCTCCAGCGTCTTCACGTCATCCTTCGCAAGCGCCTCGATCATCTGCGGCGTCAGGCCTTCAAAACTCACCAGGCTGTCCTCAACCCCAAGTTCGCGTGCGCGCTCAAGAGCGAGATTGTTCTGCCCGTCGATATAGTCGCGCGCACGGGCCTGGAGCTCGGTTGCCGTTTCCTCATCGATGCCTTCAATCCCCGTCAGTTCGTCGACCTCCACATAGGCGACCTCGTCAAGGCTGGAGAACTGCTCGGAGACCAGAAGTTGTGCGAGAAACTCGTCAAGATCAAGTGTCTGCATAAAGAGCTTTGTACGTTCCTCGAATTCGGCTTGGCGGCGGTCCGACTCCTCCTGTTCAGTCATGATGTCGATATCGAGACCGGTGAGCTGACTCGCCAGTCGCACGTTCTGCCCGCGTCGACCGATCGCAAGAGAGAGTTGATCTTCGGGCACCACCACCTCAATGCGCTCCGCTTCCTCATCCAGAACGACCTTGCTCACCTCAGCAGGCTGCAAGGCGTTCACGAGAAACGTCGGTGCGTCCTCGTTCCATGGAATGATGTCGATTTTCTCACCCTGCAGTTCATTCACCACCGCCTGGACACGGCTGCCCCGCATTCCAACACAGGCGCCAACCGGATCTATCGAGCTCTCATATGAGACCACCGCGATCTTGGCCCGGCTACCCGGATCACGGGCAACGGCCTTGATCTCTATGATGCCATCATAGATCTCGGGAACTTCCATCTTGAACAGTTCGGCCATAAACTCCGGTGCTGTTCGGGACAGAAATATCTGCGGACCACGTGGTTCGCGCCGGACCTCCCGGATATAGCAGCGAATGCGGTCGTTTGGACGGTATCCCTCGCGGCCGATCTTCTCATTTCGGCGCAGGATGGCTTCTCCACGACCGACGTCGACAATGACATTGCCATATTCCTCGCGCTTGACGACGCCGTTGATGATCGACCCAGCCCTGTCCTTGAATTCTTCGAACTGTCGGTCACGCTCCGCATCGCGGACCCTCTGAAGAATGACCTGCTTGGCGGACTGCGTCGCGATCCTTCCCATCTCAACCGGCGGCACCTCATCGATGATCGTGTCGCCCACCTTTGGGCTGTCGAGATACTGCTTCGCCTGATCGACGGTCAGTTCGGCCTGAAAATTCTCGACGAGGTCGTCCTCGACAACGGTTTGGACGCGGGTGAAGGTCGCCTTGCCCGTCTTGCGGTCAATCGCGACACGAATGTCCATTTCGCTGCCATAGCGGGTCTTCGCCGCCCTCGCGAGACTTTCCTCCATTGCTTCGACCACGAGTTCCGGGTCTATCATCTTTTCCCGCGCGACGGCCTCGGCAGTCTGTAGAAGCTCCAGTTGGTTCGCGGATGTGATTGCCATTTCAATGCTCCCCGGACTTCAGCCCGTTCCCTCTTTCCCTAAGTCTATCTCAGTCACGGATCTGGTGTCGCCCCGACGCCCGTTCAATGACTCGCGCATGAGCCCGTCTGTGAGAACCAGCCTCGCATCGACCAACCAGTCAAGCTTCAACCCAATCGTGCCTTCATCGACATTGATCAGAACCTCATCGCCTTCAGTGCCCGCCAGCACACCCCGGAAGCGCTTGCGCCCTTCGATCGGCTCCTGGGTCTCCAGTTTCGCCTCGAATCCCTCGAACGCCCCGAAGTCCCGCAGTCTTGTCAGCGGTCGATCGATGCCTGGACTTGAGATCTCAAGCGTATAGGCATCCTGAATCGGATCCTCTACATCAAGCACAGCGGAGACAGCACTGGAAATTTCGGCACACTCGTCGATCTGAATACCACCTCCCGGCCGCTCAGCCATGATCTGTACGGTCTTCTTGCCACCGGCCATGAAGCGCACCCGAACCAATTCGTACCCCATTCCCTCGATGACGGGGGCGATTATGTCGGCGAGTCGCCGATCGATGGCTGCTTTCGCAACGAGATTTGCCACAAGCCGCTTTCCAAGCATAAAAAAACGGGCCAGCGGGCCCGTCGGTCTTGCCGGTGGAGCCTCGGGGATGGAAGCCGAAGCACCGCTCTAGGTCAACCAGATAGGAGAACCGCAACCAATCCGCAAGGGTCATTTGAATGGTTGGACCAAATTTTCGTAACAACTGTCCTGGGCCGTTCCCCAAATCCGTGTCGCGTTGTCCTGAGCGAAGAGGCAGTTCGGCTCTCTCAAGTGGGAGAGCCCCCTGGTTCAGCAATAGCTCGCCAATCGTTGCAAAGCCGACTCAGTTCCGATTCCGGGCCCTGCTGAGTCTGCCGATGCCATCCGTGTCGGAAGTCCCGTACGTTCACTTTGGTAATTTGGCGGCGCGTCACCACATTGTCGTAAGAAAGACGCGATTGCCAAAGATGTCCGTGCGAACCTCCCACACCGCCACGCGCCGCTGTGAATCAGAACGGTTCCGTAGTGCACCCACGAGGGAGAGGGCGGCGTCCTCAGGCCGCCACGCGGACCAGAAAACCCATCATTCCCGCGACCGCCAACGGCAGCCGCGCCTCCCGCCTGGCCGCCTCGGTGCTCCACTGGACTTCAACGCGCAAGGCATCGCAGTCCGGAGGACCGAGCCGTTATCCCTCGCCGCTCGACGAACGGCTCCTTTCGCGACAGACCATCCAGTTCCATTATGTCCTGACCGCCGTGCCACGTTTCCAGAGATCTGTCCAGCGCGCAGAGCAATGACAGGAGCCATCAACCGTCCTTCCAGCCGGAGTCGCTGTGACTGCCGTCGCACCACGGCTTGTTTCCCGATAGGCCACAACGGCATAGCACCATCTTCTCGGGTGACGCTCCCCTGCCAGCGCATTCGGCATCGAGTTCCGCACGTACCACACGGTATGGGCCGTTCCGCTCGACACGAATGGATGCGGCTTCCGGCGCCAGATGACCGCGACCCTCAATCTGAAGCGCACCCGACGGGCATGCACGTACGACTCTCTCGATTTCCGCGATGGAAACAGCATCGGGATCGATCCAAGGCCTTCTATCGGGATTGAAAGCCGTCGGCGACAATCGCCCGCATTCGCCTGCGTGCGAACACAGACGCGGATTGTAGAGCACAGTGAGGTGTTCACCCCTGTAGGGAAGCAGTGTGTCCTTGCCCGCCGGATCGCCACCACGGGACTGAAAGCCGCTAGCCCTGTGCGTGCCATCACAGAACGGCTTGTTGGCCGACCCGCCGCAACGGCAAAGTGCCATGACCGGCTTTGTTTCGAGTTCTTCGCCGTCAGGGCCGACAAAATTCTCCAGACCCTTTACAACCAGAGGACCGTTCTCCCGTTCTTCAATCACCGTCTTGTCCGTCATCCTCCATCCTCCTCGCGGAACATTGATCGATATTCTGCGGTTCCACTGCCTGGACCAGATGCTCTCACGGTACCGCAAACGAAAACGCCCCGCTGTGGCAGGGCGTTTCCGTATTTTGGCTTGGAGTGCTTACGCGAACCACCAGCGCTCGGCGATCCGGCTGCCATCCAGCTGCCAGAGATTGCCTATGTCAGGACCGTGGGCGAGCTTTGTCGAGTTTGCGTCGACGTAGTTGGCGTACATAGGGATGATACTCGCGCCTTCGGTTGAGATGATTTCCTGCATCTCATGGTAAATCTGTCGGCGCCTTTCCGTATCCAACTCGGCGCGGCCAATGAGCAGCAGTTCCTGGAACCGTGCGTTCTCCCACTTGGTGTCATTCCAGGGCACACCCGACTCATAGGCTGTCGAGAACATCCAGTCCTCTGTCGCACGGCCCGACCAGTAGCAGGCACACCACGGTTTGACGAGCCAGACATTGGACCAGTAACCGTCCGCTGGCTCCTGGATCACGTTGATGTCGATGCCCGCTTCCTTGGCTGAAGCCTGGTAAAGCAGCGAGGCGTCCACCGCGCCCGTGAACGCCGCATCCGATGCTGAAAGGTCGACCGCGAGGCCGTCAAGGCCAGCTTCCTTGAGATGGAATTTCGCCCTGTCCGGATCATAGGTCAGCTGCTCCAGATCGGCATGATAGAACTGGTTTGCCGGGCCAATGGGGTGGTCGTTGGCCACCGCACCATGACCGAGCAGTATCTTGTCAACCAATTCCTGTCTGTTGATCCCATGTTTCAGCGCCTTGCGGATATTCACATCCGTGAACGGATCCATGTCCGCCCGCATCGGGAAGGTGTAGTGCTGATTGCCGGTCACTTCGAAGATCTCGACGTTGGGATTTGCCCGCATCAACGGCTCGGTCTTGAAATCAACGCGGTTCACCGCATCCACCTGACCGGTCATCAGCGCGTTCATTCGGGCAGATGCATCGTTTATCGCGATGGCTTCTATCGAGTCGAACCAACCAGCGCGTCCATCCTTGTAATGACCTTCAACACGGGAGACGACGGTCCGGACGCCCGGGTCGAATGATTCGACCCTGTAGAGGCCGGTGCCAATGCCATTGGCGATCGCTTCCTCGATCATGCCGTCGGGGAACATCAGGATGTGGTAGTCAGACATCAGATAGGGAAAATCCGCGTTTCCAGCGGCAAGCTCGAACTGCACCTGGTGATCGGAGAGCTTCCTCATGTCGGTGATTGGTGAGACGATGGGTTTGGCTGCCGATTTTGAATCCTCGGCGACATGCATCCTCAACGATGCAAGTACATCGTCCGCTCCGAACGGTTTGCCATTGTGGAAAGTGACCCCCTGACGAAGATCAAAGGTCCAGACCTTGGCATCCGGAGTGGCCTCCCAGCTCTCGGCGAGTTCACCCACGAGTTCCCCAGCGGCATTGACTTCAGTGAGGCAGTCAAAGACGCAACCATGACCCATTAGGATCATGTAGGTGTCCGAATGGGTCCGTCCGTCCCAGCTGTCGGAAGTGTTTGCGCCTGCGAGGCCGAGCCGAAGGGTTCCGCCGCGCTTTGGTTGGTTCTGTGCGTAAGCGCCGGTTGCCGCCAGAACGCTCGCGGCGGCACTGGTCTTGAGCAGTCCACGTCTACTGATGTTCATTTTCCTGGTCTCCTTGTTGTCCTCGATACAATCCCATGTCCCGAGGTGATTCAGCTACATTCTATCAACCGCAGCATCACCTATATTATCGATCCCACGCCGTTTCAGCAAATCAGTTAGCCAGTCAGGGTCCATTTCAGGCACCGAACTGAGCAGAAGGTCGGTATAGGGATGATGCGGTGGAGTGAACATGTCGTGCTTCGGCCCCTGTTCAACGACACGGCCATCCTTCATCACCACCACTTCGTCAGCGATGGCGCGCACGGTGGCCAGATCATGCGTTATGAACATGTAACCGAGGCTATGTTCATCCTGCAGTCGCGCGAGGAGTTTCAGGATCCCCTCGGCCACCAGCTGGTCAAGCGCACTTGTCACCTCATCACAGATGATGAACTGCGGCTCGGCGGCAAGGGCACGGGCAATTCCAATGCGCTGTTTCTGTCCACCCGACAGCTCCGACGGTATCCGATCGATGAACTGATCCGGTTCCAGCTCGATCTCACTGAGAAGCTGCCGGACGCGCTCGCGCTTTCGTGCCCCTCTCAGGCCCATGTAGAATTCCACGGGGCGTCCGACGATCTCTCCGACCGGCTTGCGCGGGTTCAGCGCGGTATCGGCCATCTGATAGATCATCTGAACCTGTCGAAGCTGCATCTTCGACCGCCTGCGGTAGTCGAGCGGGAGAGGTTCTCCCCTGAAAACAACATGGCCATCTTGCGGCGCCAGAAGTCCTGTGATGCAGCGTGCGGCTGTGGACTTTCCAGATCCGGATTCACCGACAACGGCGACCGTGCGGCCTTCATGGATATCGAAACTGACCTCATTCAGAACGGTCGTATCCCCATAGCCCGCCGTGACGCCATTGACCCGAACCACCGGAACGGCTCCGGAAATTGCCCCGGGCTTGACGGGGCGCTGAAAGCTACGCACAGCCCAGAGGCTCTTTGTGTAGTCCTGTTTTGGCTCTGCCAGCATCGATCGGGTGTCCGATTCCTCAACCTCGTCGCCTCCAAGCAGCACCTTGATTCGGTCCGCCATCTGCGCGACGACGGCAAGGTCATGCGTTATGTAGATCGCCGCAGTGTCAAACTGCTCCACAATGTCTCGAATCGCCGCAAGCACCTCGATCTGTGTCGTGACATCAAGTGCGGTGGTCGGCTCATCAAAGATGATCAGATCAGGGCGACAGGACATCGCCATCGCTGTCATCGCCCGCTGAAGCTGTCCGCCCGAAACCTGGTGCGGATACCTGAAACCGATTTCATCCGGACTCGGAAGTCGCAGTCGGCGATAGAGTTCGATCCCATCGGAGATACTGTCGGCACGACCGGTCACTCCATGCTGGACGGGCGCCTCCACATGCTGATCGATCAGCTTATGGGCTGGATTGAAACTTGCCGCGGCCGACTGGGCTACATAGGCAATGCGTTTGCCGAGCAGGTCCCGCTTCTCCCGGGCCGAGGCAACTGTCAGATCGATTTCGTCAAAGACCACCGAGCCCGAGCTGATCCGAACCCCGTCCCGGACGAAACCCATCGCGGCAAGCCCAAGTGTCGATTTCCCTGCGCCGGACTCGCCGATCAGCCCAAGCACCTCTCCCCGATCCAGATTCATGCTCACGCCGTTGATGATCGGAATCCAGGTCTCGTCGGCCCGGCCTTCAATCCAGAGGTCCCTGACGTCCACGAGAGGGCGCGAAGTGGAAATCATTCCTTAAGCCCTGATGACTTGTTCAGCATCCAGTCAACGACGAAGTTCACCGCCACCGTCAATAGGGCGATAGCTCCGGCGGCAAGAAGCGGCGCGGTCGCCACCAGCGGCGCGAAGGATGCGAAGTTGATGAACTGTGCGAGGTCGCGAACCATCGTGCCCCAATCCGCCAGCGGTGGCTGAATCCCAATCCCGAGAAAGCTAAGGGAGGCGATGGTCAGGAAGACAAAGCAGAACCTGAGACCGAACTCAGCCAGGAGCGGCGCCGTCGCGTTCGGCAGGATTTCCTGAAAGATCAGGTATCCCAGGTTCTCTCCCCGTAGCTTTGCGGCTTCCACGTAGTCCATCACAACGATGTTCATCGCCACGGCTCTGGCGAGGCGGAAAACCCGGGTTGAATCGATTACCGCAATGATGACCACCATGAAGACGGTCAGCGGAATTCCGAGTGACGGTGCCCAGACACTGGCGATCGTCATGAGAAGAAGCGCGAATATCAGCGCAGGGATGGCCATCAGAACGTCGACCGTGCGGCTGAGAAGCTGGTCAAGCCAACCACCTAGTGTCGCGGCGAGGAATCCAAGACTACCTCCCAACGCGAACGCAAGCAGCGTCGTCGCGAACGCGATGCCGACCGTGTTCTGCGCTCCGTAGATCAGCCGGGAAAGGATATCCCGCCCGATCTGGTCCGTGCCCAGCGGGTGGTCCGGATTTCCGCCAAGCGCGGGATTTCCCCCGGGAACGATGTTTGCGGTGGCGAATATCTCCTCCTGCCCGTAGGGGGCAACCAGTCCCGCGAATACTGCCACAGCTGCGTAGATCAGAATGACCAGACAGCCGAACGCAGCCGTGACGGGCATGGACCGAAACAGCCTGCGCGACGCCTGGTTCCCCAGATGAGTTCCAAGAAAGCGGAACAGGTACGCGGCGACGGCGAACAGGATGAATCCCTGAACCGCCCACCGGAAGAACATCACGCTGGCGCTCGGTACGCCGTTCAGTTCGGCGGGTTGGGCGTAAAGCCAGATACCGGCCAAAAGGGCAAACGCAACGAACACATAGCCATAGGCTACACCGAAGGGCATGTCACGGAAGAATGGTGCATTGTCGGTCGTTCGTTGCCCAACAGACCTGAAGGTCCAGGCAAGTGCCGCGACCGCCAGGGCAAGGACCAGTATCCACAGCCACCAGCTCACTTTGGATGCCTCAGACGCGGATTCGAAAGGATCGAGAGCACATCCGCCGTCAGGTTGAGGAGAATGTAGGCACCTGCGAAAATCAGGCAGCAGGCCTGCACCACCGGAATGTCCCTCAGTTTCACACTGTCGACAAAAAGTTGACCGATCCCCGGATAGACGAAGACGACTTCAACCACGACGACGCCGGTTATGAGATAGGCGAGATTCAGTGCGATAACGTTGATGATTGGCGCTAGGGCATTCGGCAGGGCATGGATGACGATCACGCGCATGGGCGAAAGTCCCTTCAGGCGTGCCATTTCAATGTAGGGCGATGCAAGCAGATTGATGATCGCCGCCCGTGTCATTCTCATCATGTGCGCCGTGACCACAAGCGTCAGCGTCAACGCCGGCAGCATCGTTCGGCCAAGCCTCTCGCCGAAACCCATTCCCTCGAATATGTTTGACAGTGATGGGAATATTGGGTTCAGAACCGCCAGGAACAGTATCAGGATATAGGCCAGGAAGAATTCAGGCGACGAGATCGAACTCAGCGTCAGGATGTTCGTCGTCCGATCAAACGCGGAGTTCCGGTAGAGCGCGGCGAGCACGCCGAGTCCGACGGACACAGGTACCGAAATCGCCGCCGTGACCCCGGCAAGGAACATTGTGTTGTAGAATCGCGGAGCGATCTGTTCCGCCACTGTCTTCAACTGGGTTCCGCCGAGCGTTGACTGGAAGTTGAGCTGCGAAAAACTGATGCCCAGATCTCCCCGCACCATTCCTGCAAGCCACAGGAAATACCTTGCGACAAACGGCTCGTCCAACCCGAGATCGCGGCGGATTGACCTGATCGCCTCTTCCGTCGCGCCTTGGCCAAGTACCGCCTGTGCGAAATCTCCGGGCAGCATGTTAACGGCGGTGAAGATGACAATCGAAACGACCAGAAGCGTCAGCAAACCCAAGAGCAGTCGCTGCAAAATGATCCGAGGAACTGATCCCAAGTTAACCGTTCTCCTTTGATGTCCGGGTCAATCTTAGCATGTTGGCCGATGGAGATAAAGGCCCAACGGCTGCGACTTGAATTCGCCTACGGCGCAGACGTTCGGTCATGGAGTCAATCGTGGCCTGGATCGACGGAAGTGGTCGCCGCTGCCGTCCCATCAGGCGAAGCGGGGTTCGGGTGAGCTGAACCCCGGAGTCTGGCGATACCGATCCATGATCCGCACGAGTTCCGCACTGATTCCCGGTTCTGAAAGGGCGTGTCCAGCCCTGCCAATGATCTTCAGGTCCGACCTTGGCCAGGCACGATGCAGGCGGTAGGCGGACATTGGCGGACAGATCATGTCGTAGCGGCCCTGCACGATGACCCCCGAAATATGCGCGATCCTGCCGATGTTCCCGATGATCTGATCCTCTTCCTCGAGGAACCCGACATTGCTGAAATAGTGGTTTTCGAGCCGTGCGAACGCGCGGGCGAATTCGGCAGGGCTTTCATTGGCCTTTCCATCGTTGCTGATCGAAGCGAGGGTGTTTTCCCAGGTTGCCCAACTGCGGGCATAGCGGTTTTCCAGCATCAGGTCGCCAGAAAACAGCCGCCTGCCGTAGGCTGCAATCAGGTCATGGCGCTCG
Source organism: Paracoccaceae bacterium (assembly GCA_965203605.1). Classification (GTDB taxonomy): domain Bacteria; phylum Pseudomonadota; class Alphaproteobacteria; order Rhodobacterales; family Rhodobacteraceae; genus JAPOUP01. The sequence continues at coordinate 4,547,267 of OZ241902.1, forward strand.
TTCTCCGGAATCGGGCTGACAAAGCGTTCCCAGAGCTCCGGCCAGAACTGCCCGGCTCCTCCTCCGTAAAACCAGTCAAGTTCCGCCTTTGTCATAAGAAAGACACCACGCAGGACCAGCCGCGTAACCCGGTCAGGGTGGGTCTGGGCATAGAGCAGCGCAAGGGTCGCCCCCCAACTCCCACCGAAGACAATCCAGCTCTCGATGCCCAGATCTGCGCGAATCAATTCGATGTCGCGTACCAGATGCCAGGTGGTGTTCGCCTCGACACTGGCGTGAGGTTGGGAACGTCCACAGCCTCTCTGGTCGAACAGGACCGTTCTGTAGAATGCGGGATCGAAGTAGCGCCGCATTGCCGGGCTGCAACCACCGCCCGGTCCTCCATGCAATACGACAACGGGGATGCCCTCCCGTTTCCCGCATTGCTCCACATAGACGCGGTGGCCATCTCCAACGTTCATCATCCGCTGGTCGAATGGCTCGACCGGAGGGTAGAGCAGATACCGGGAGTTCTTTTGTCTGTCCGCGACCCTATCCATAAGATACCTTATACTACGTTTCGATACCCGCTGCCACGGGATGAAATGACCTTGCGCCGAAAGGGATTTTCGAATGGAAAAGACGGTTGACGCTGACGAAATCGCCAAATTCGAGGCCATGGCCACCGAGTGGTGGGATCCGCATGGCAAGTTCAGGCCGCTGCATATGCTGAATCCGTGCAGGCTTGACTACATAACCGCGCAGATGGCAGCGGAATTTGGGCGCGACCTGACGCAGGCCCGCCCATTTGATGGTGTTCGCGTTCTGGACATCGGTTGCGGAGGTGGACTGCTGTCCGAGCCAATGGCACGGCTGGGTGCCAATGTGGTCGGTGCAGATGCATCCGAGCGTAACGTCCGGGTCGCGCAGGCCCATGCCGAGCGGATGAAGCTGAAGGTAGATTACCGTCACACCACGGCCGAAGGTCTCTGCGCGGAAGGTGAGACTTTCGATGTCGTTCTGAATATGGAGGTGGTCGAGCATGTTTCCAACCCCCATGCCTACCTGGCCGCATGCGCGGCTCTGCTGGGACCCGGCGGGCTCATGGTCTGCTCGACGATCAACAGGAACATCAAGAGCTTCATGCTGGCGATCATCGGGGCCGAATACGTCATGCGCTGGCTACCGATCGGAACACACGACTGGTCAAGGTTCCTGACACCTGACCAGCTAGCTGACCTGCTTGGACAGGCAGGTCTTGACGTCGTTGACAGCAAGGGCTTCGTATTCAATCCGGTTTCCTGGTCCTGGTCGGTCTCGGATCGGGATCTGACGGTGAATTACGTCACCTCTAGCATAAGGCCCCGCTGACCATCGGATCGACCGCATGGTTTCACGATCGGCGGAGGAACGGAATTCAAGGTGAAGCTGGTCTACCTTCGGCGAGCGGAACCGATCCATTCCGTATCCTGCTTCGTTCCCGGCAACCCATTTGCCGAAGGCTGTATTTCCGGGGTGGATTCCATGGCAGGGATATCTTTGGGTCATCCGCCCCCTTTGGTCAACCTGGTGAGGAGACGCGCCTGTCTGGGAGTTGGCGGGACACAGCTGACCTATCGCGTTGACCTCGAAAGGTTGAGGGAATTGAGCACGGCGCTTTGGGTTTCAGGCAGTTTATCACCGCTGTCCGCACGCGACCATGACCTGCGGGGAGACCTGCTCCGGAGGGCTGCGGTTCTCGAAACCCCGAGAGCGCCAAGCAGGAGGTGCCGCAGCCCCGGCTTGAGCGCGTCTGACTCGATTCCATCGTTTTCGCAGACCGGTCACCCGGCGATTGGGCGACAGTTCCTGCGGGGCCAGACACTCGGGGCGGCCATCGCGGTCCAACCCAGAACATTTGAGAAGCGACGCATTTATGTCATCGTCCGGCGCTGAGGGCTCGGCCAATGCCCCTGCAGCACGGATTGCCCGGCGATATATACTGACAGGACGAGCGACTGGAGTATCTTCGTGGGCCGCAGTTCAGGAAGGGATTGGCCTGATGGTCCGTTCCTCAATGGAAGCGCGGACTGTAATGCAGGGAATCGCGCAAGGTTCCCTGTGAGGAGGTTAGAGAAGGGGCGAGGCGATGGCCGAGACAGCGGAGCATGGCTTCACACCGGAACAGATGGCTTGGCTGGAGTGGCGGACCAGCATGCTCCAGCGCATCGACCGGAGCTTGGACAGGGGCACGATCATGTGGATCATCGGCGGGCTCGCCGCGCTGGGTTTTGCCTTGTCTGGCTCTGCCAACGCTCGATCTGTCCGGAAAAGGGCATGGCTGGCATCGCAGCGTACGGCTTGACACCGAAGCAGACAGCCCTGCTGGAGGGGCGGTTCAGCGCCATTTGGGAAGTTGATAGAGCGTTGGCAGAGCCAGACAATCTGAATCATTGGTGATTTGACCATGCTGGGGGTCGCCGTGTCCGGCTTCCGCCATACAGAGATCGGTTTCGTCCCGGGTCAGGTTCTGGCCAACGCCATCGTGCTCGCGCAAATAAATCCTTACTTGATGAACGCCAGCTGGAGACAGACGACGTCAGCCGCCTGAGTCTTGAATCGCAGGAACTGATTTCCAAGCTCAGATCGTGTTCAATGAACTCGGAAACGATGTCGCAATCCTCGACGGCGGTACGGACTTTGCCTGTGGTGTTTGGTTTCCGTACTGTAGGGATGCCGGAACGCAAGCGTCCATCAGCCTACCAAAGATGCTGAACGCGGCTTCCTTGATCTGAGGATTGGGATGATTGAAGTTGAAGTTCAGGCCAACCATCTTCTGGGTTCTCTCCCGGCAACGACCGGATCAGACGGTAGCCTGACGAAAGGCATAGAGGCTCTGGATCAGGATTTTCACGAACTGGAGTTGCCGGAGAAGCGAGAAACGTCGCCGAGACCGCCAAACTTCAGAAAAGAAGAGGCAGCAGGCCCGGGGATCTTTCCTTCTCCAAGTGCAGCCATTCCGGCACCGGAGAGCCGAAAACACTGGCCTCGCTTCGGATTCAGACCCGCTCCACAGAAGACCTGTTTCACGACCTTCCTCGCGCCGCCTCAAGTGCGCGGGGCAATTCCACCCCAAGGCTTGCGAGGTCGCGCTCGGTGCCAGCGGAAATGCGGATGCACCGATCCTGAGGCGCTACGAATGGCATGCGCACAAAGATGCCGCGCCTGACCAGTTCGGCAAGCACACGTCGCGAGAAATCACCGTCGGCCCCGCAATCGACGGCAATGAAATTTGCTGCCGAAGGGAGTGTCGTCAGGCCGTTTGACGAGGCGATTTCGGCAATTCGGCAAAGTGAATCGCGCACCTCCCCGACAACCCGTGCCAGGAAATGCGGATCCCCGAGCGATGCGGTCGCACCGGCCTGACCAATCCTGTTCATTCCGAAATGATTCCGGACTTTGTCGAAGGCTGAGATCAGTTTGGGATGACCAATTCCGTAGCCGACACGTGCGCCTGCCATTCCATATGCCTTTGAGAACGTACGCATTCGGATGACGCGGGGATCTTCGGGATCAATGTTCGGCACATCCGACGACGGCATGAACTGGCTGTAGGCTTCGTCAAGGACCAGCAATGCACCCTCCGGAATCTCGTCCAATGCCGATTCGATGACCTCCCGGGAATGCCAGGTTCCCATCGGATTGTCAGGATTTGCGAGGTAGACAAGCTTTGCGTTGGTTTCCTGAGCCACGGTCAACAGGGTTGCCAGATCCTCATGATCCTCATGGTAGGGGACCTTGTGAAGGACACCACCATATCCCACAACATGATAGTTGAATGTCGGATAAGCGCCGTCTGATGTCACAACCGCATCACCGGGCGCGACCACCAAACGCGTCAGATAGCCAAGCAATCCGTCGATTCCCTCACCGACAATGATGTGTTCCGGGCGTACGTTCTCATGCCGAGCGAGCGCGCGCCGCAGGTCATGTGACTCGGGGTCGCCATACATCCAAATGTCGTTCGCGGCCTCCTGCATAGCCGCGACCGCTCGTGGCGAAGGGCCAAACACCGATTCGTTGGCACCGATCCGGGCGCGGAAGTACTGACCTCGCTGTCGCTCCTGTGCTTCCGGGCCAACGAATGGCACAGTGGCGGGAAGTGATTGGACGAGGGGAGTGTAATTGGGTCCAGTCATCGATCTGTCGCGCCTCTGCCCCGCCCTTCCGTCAGGGAGATTCGGCACACCTTGTTCTTGACGCTTCATTGCGTTCGTGGAGTTTTCGGTCGGGGCTGGCGAACCAAAACCCGGACCATGCACACCTATGCCATGGATCGCTCGCGTTCCAGCCCTGTATTGAAACGTGGAGCACATCGGAGCGAAAAGCCTTCGCTGAACATCGTTCCTGATCCCTGTTTCGTTTCTGTCCTTCTTCCGATCGCCTGTTGAAGCGCCCAGCGGGAACGGTTTCCCGTTGTTCAAACCTGTTATTGCCGTTCAGGGTACATCGATTCCTCGAATTCCCGATCTTTGAACCTGGACCTCCCACGATGACGGGCCACCGCCTTGGCTTGTCCGTCCGAAATGGTCTGCGTCAGGCTGGAATTCCGTCTTACGCAAAATCACTATGGTTGCCATACCAACGGCGCTTGCCTCCGACAACGGCGCGAATGGGTCGGCCAGCGGCGTCCGTACCTGAGGACCCTCAGTGTGATCGGAAGCGAATTCCTTGGCCATTCCATTGATTTCAGGCGATTCTCCGTCGCCAGTGGGTTCCGGCGGATCCGTCGACCTCATGGGAACGGTTTGGACCGACTTCACTCCGAGACACAGGAGGCTGCGTGAACGGATGCCGGAAAGACCGTGCACTGAGTTCCTCCATCGCCAGTAAAGCGCGAACTTGGGAAAAGAAATGTTCCCGTGGAATCTCGCGTAAATCCTTCGGTACACCGCGCAGGACACGGTTCGAACGGCCGACTCCGCTATGGTGCTGCAGTTAACTTTCCCACCCGCTGCCCAGCTTTATGGTTTCCTGTCGGCTGCGGCGACCGTCACTATCCCACCCTGTAATGCGGATATCGGTACTGAGGGCCGAAACCGGAGTGCTGGTTTCCCCGGGGAACTGGCAGGGGCCGGGGCAGGGCGTGCACAGAATCCCAATTGCCCAACGGAACTGCTCTGGCAAAGGGTCAATAGCCGGTCATTTCGAGATAACCTTCGCCGGAATGGCTGCCGCTGACCTTGACCGGACCCTCCCAATACGGGATTCGCGTTCCCATCCAGCTTTGCGGGTAAATTGCCTCGACGCGGACCGCGATGCCTCGCGCCTCATGTGCGATGTCCCAGACGACCGGGAGTTGACGTCCGGCAACCTCAGCCCGTCTTACCGGACTCATCCTTAACGAACCGACACCTAACGGCTCAGGCGATCCGTCTGCGGTAATCCAGGTGCCAACAACATACGCGTCTCCCGCACGGTCGCGCAAACGGAAGCCCATCAGCTTTTCGCCGCCAGCAATGTGGAGCGAAACCCAGTCCCAACCGGTCTGGTCCGGGGCAAGGGGCTGGGAAGACCATTCCCTGTCCAGCCAGGCATGGCCCATGACAGGAACCTCACCTGTTGGAAGCATAAGCGTCCCCGCCGCAGAATAGAATGGCTGCGAGTAGTAGTGGCTGGCCTGGCCTTCGAACGACTTGACCGAGTAGCCATTCTCTCCCTGCGGCACAAACGGTCCGTTGCTCGACAGTTCGAGGTCAAATCGGAATTCGTGACTCTGAGCCGTGATGTTCACGTTCGCCAGATCAGCGCCAGCCATGCGCCACTCGTCGATGAACGCCTCGAACGGAACCGCGGTCACGCCGGCCTGGCCGATGCCGCCGCGGGCCAAACGCTCCGTGAAGAGATGGCCCGTTGGCGTGGACACGGCTGCATGACCCATCCATACCTGATCTTCCGGCTTGCCGCCAGGCGAAAGCGCGTTTCGGAAAAGTGTCCATTGGACCCCGTATGCAACGCCTCCGGCATCTCTCAGATTTGCGGTGACGTACCACCATTCGACGCGAAAGTCCGGGTGCGAACCGTGGTCATCCGGGAACGTCAGGCGCGTCGCTGGATTGGGTATTGCGTAGCCCCTGGCGGCCAACCCGAGTCCAGCGAAGCCTTGGGCTACGGCCACGGATGGCATGATGAGGAACAGTAGGGGCAGAAGCGCTCTAACGTTCATTGCTGAACACTCTGGCGAGGTCTGCAGGGGGACGTCTGGCGAGCTGGTATGCGGGCCAGACGCCCGCAAGACCTGCCACCCCAAGGGACAGCGCCCCAAGCCATATCCAGTCCACCGGAAAGAGATGCAGCGGCAATCGCCAACCAAACGCCTCCACATTGATGATCGCCAACAGCATCCACGCCAGAACAAGGCCAACGGGCAGCGCAAAAGTAAAGGTGAGTAGGGCGAGAACCAGTGCGCGGATGAATTCCAGCTTCCCAAGGGTCGTCCGGGTGAGACCAAGCGCCCAGACCGGCGCAAGTTGCGGCAACCGCATTGAAGCGAGTGTAAGCAGGCTTGTCAGGATGGCCACACCCGCGACCGCAAGGGTGAGAACGCTGAGGGCGCCCGTGACGGCAAAGGTCCGCTCGAAGACCGACAGCGAGAACTCCTTGATTGCACGCCGGTCCGTGACCCTGCCTCCGGGCAAGCCGAAGTCCTCTATCAGCGAGGTCTTGAGCGACTCCCTGCTCCCATCAGATACAAGGATGCCGAAATCAGAGCGCTCCACGTCCGGATAGCGACTGACCAGAACATCAAGCGGAAGGACAACCTGTCCCAAAGGGTTGCCATAGTCGCTGTAGATGCCGATGACGTCCGAGGTCCATCCACCTGGAAGGGGCAACCTGTCCTCGAGTGACAATCCCTCGCGCCGTGCAAGCTGCTCGTTGATCAACGCACCTGTGCCCGCCGCTATCCGTTGCCAGGTATTCGGCAGGGCTGACAGGAGCGGCCAATTGACGGCATAGATCGGATGGTCGACCACGCCGTAAATCTCGGCCGACTCTCCCATGACCTCGGCGTCGATATGCCAGATCGGAAGGACGGCGTCGGACCTGTGTTCAAGAAACGCCATGAGCGCAGCGATGTCGGTTTCGTCCTCGACGGACACATAAAGGTCGCTGACGAGCCGTTGGTCCAGCCAATCAACAAAGGTGGCGCGAAAACTCCCGACCATGGTTCCCACGCCAAGATTCGCGGCAAATGCCAGCAGAAGTGCCATCAGCGCCAGCGAAAGCCCGGGCAGCTGCTGGCGCGTATCCGCCCAGAACCATTGTCCGATCGGTCCCCGTGACCATCTGGCTGCCAAGGCGATGAGAGTCGACAGAACCACAGGAAGGAGCAACGCGGCCGCCAGAAGAAAGCCACCGACGAGAACGAAACCGCTGAGAACCCCGCCATGAAAGGTGACGGGACAGATCGCCGCAACCAGACAGAAGGCCGCTCCCACTGCCTTCCAGCGCATGGTTCGGCTGCTGGCCATGTCCCATGCTCGGGGGCGGGCCGGTGCGAGGGGAGGCATTCTGGCGACGCGCCACAACCCGTTCGAAGCTGCGGCAACTGCACCGAGGCACGCCATGCCCACTCCGCCCAGCCACCACAGCGGCGAAAGCGAGAGCGTGTCGTTGACGGTCGTACCATAGAGGCCGCCCAGCGTGGCAGCAACATTTGGAAGCAATGTGGCGGCCGTCATGTATCCGAAAACGATGCCTAGCGCACCGGCGACAACCGCCAACGCCAGAAACTCGAAAATCAGGCAGATGACGAGGCACCGTATGGAAACCCCGAGCGCTCTCAACGTACGAAGAACCGGACGGCGCTGCTCGAACGATAGACCTACGGTACCATGCACGATCGCAAGCCCAACCACAAAGGACAGGAACCCAAATGCCGTCAGGTTCAGGTGGAAGCTTTCCGCAAGGCGTCCAAGGTCGGCTGCTGTGGTTGATGGCTCGATCACCAGTTCAGGTGCAACGGATTCGATATCAGTGCGGAACAGCGGCTGATTGGGGGCCAGCAACATCCTGCTGAATCCCGCCTTGTCCAGAAGTTCCTGGGCGGTCGCGATATCGGCAATGACCAGGTTCGGGGCCAGATTCTCGACCACAAGAAGCCTGTCCTCGAGATCCGGCAGCCGGTCAGCCGTTGCCGGATTGGCGATGAGTATCCCATTCGTTCCGACCAGTTCCGTGTATAGGCTCCGTTCCACGATTTCCGTGATGCTTGCGCCCTGGGGAATGGTAAACGGGTCAATGCCCAGAAGCTGGACACGACCACCAACACCGGTCAGCCATCCATCGACCAGCGGACTTGCAAGCCAGCCAGATCTTCGAAGGGTCGTATAGGTGTTGACGTGGATGGCGCCGCCATCTCTCCGGACGAATTCGGAAAGTCCGCCGCCGCCAAGAATGTTGGCGGCCTCTGCATAGGACTTGCGCGCCTCTGCATTGATGGCCTGCACCCCGGACCAGAGTGCGGTGGCGAGCGACAGGCCCAACAGGAGAGTCATCAACTGGAACGGGCGACATCGCCAGTGGGATGTCAGCGCAGTGAGAACCGGTCCGATCACTCTGTGAGCTTCCCATGGCTTAGGTGCAGTCGTCGGTCGACAGCCTCTGCCAGACGCATGGAATGTGTGGCGATCAGAAGCGCGGCCCCCGTTCCTCTCGCGAGATCCAGCAGGAGGTCGAGGACCGCGTGTCCGGTTTTTTCGTCCAGGTTCCCGGTGGGCTCGTCGGCGAGAACAAGTTTCGGTTCACTGGCAACCGCACGGCCGATCGCAAGACGTTGCTGCTCCCCACCGGAGAGATCCTCGGGGAACTTCTCGAGTTGCTCAGCCAGACCAAGCGAGTCGGCGAGTGCCGGCAGGTCAACCGCCGAGGAACGCCCAGCCAGACGGGCATGGAACACCAGGTTCTGGCGAACGTTCAAAGAGGGAATCAGGTTGAACTGCTGGAAAACGATGCTGATCGAGTTCCGGCGAAACGCCGCACGTCCACCGTCGTCCATGCTGCAGATGTCTTCCCCCTCGAACAGAACCGTTCCGCCATCCGCTGGTTCAAGCCCGGCAATGACGTGCAGTAGCGTCGACTTGCCCGATCCACTTTCGCCGGTCAGCGCGACCACTTCGCCTGCATCAAGCGACAGTGACACGCCATCAAGCACTGTGATCGGGTGCCCGCGTCCGGGAAAGCTCTTCTTCAGGCCGGTTACGTCCAGCAACAGGATGCCCACCTATTTCGGAAGGTTGCCACAGGACTTATCCGTTCGGTTCATTCACCACAAGATGTTGTGGCAGTGCCGGAAATCTCTTGGCGAGGAAATCCGGTGCGAAATCGCAGCCGCGGTGGATTGTGGTGTCGGGAACGATCCAACGAATGACTCCGGGTACCCAGGGAGTGAATTCCGGATAGTGTCCAACGACGGCTCCGGCATCACAGACGTTGCCGTCGACAGGATTTGGATTAGACAGCGAATCCGGCCTCTTGCCCTCGCCAGGTTCGGTCACATTGACATGCCTGAGCGCGCATTTGCATCCGTTCTTGTAGAGTTCCTGGTGTTGCGACCATGAATCCGCTTCATTCCGCATCTCCGATGTCGATCCAGACCGCTCCGTTTTCGACTTTCACGGAGTAGGTTGAGAGAGCGACGCAGGCGGGTGTGCGCTTGGCCTCTCCGGTACGATAGTCAAAGGTCGCGTTGTGCTTCGGGCACTCGATTTCGTAACCCATGACGAGCCCGTCCTCGAGGTGGACGTGCTCGTGGGTACACAGCCCGTCCGTGCAGAAGAACTCGTCATCCGGGCTCCGATAGATCGCGAAGGTTCGGCCGCCTTGATCAAAACGGATCAGATCCTCGGTTTCCACGTCATCCACACCACAGGCTCGCATCCAGTTCGGCATCACACTCACTCCGCTGCGATGACAGGGCGTTGGTAGATCGGGGTTTCGCCGGCACCCTCGGGCAGAGGCCGCCGGATGTAGTGATTCGGATCGCTTTGCTGGCGCAACGCGGCTGGCACCATCTCTCGGTAGCAGGCCCATAGGGATCTGTAGGCGGGAGGGCAGTCCGACTTGATTTCGTCATGTAGCGCCGGGAGATTGTAGAATGGTACCATAGGGTACATGTGGTGTTCGACGTGATAGTCCATATTGGAATAGATGAACCGGAAAAATGGGTTCAGATAGACCGTCCTGGAATTCATGCGGTGGTCCGGAACGTCTTCCGCCAGACCAGCGTGCTGGGTTGTCGCCAGGATATGGTGCAGCCACGAGCCATAATAGGTGGGCAGACCAATCAGAATCAGCGGCAGCCAACTCTGCAGTGCGAAGGCGGAGAGGCCGACCAGGGCGAGTAAGCCAAGCTGGATGCGGGATACCGCAAAGGTCTTTGACCACTCGCATTCCGGCAGGAAGCTTTTCTCCGCATCCGTCAGACTGCCAAAGGCAATCCGAACCATTTTGCCCAGTTCCTTGGTGATCGCCGGAATATACAGAAGGTTCAATACCCAACTCCGGATTGACGGTGGGCGCGGAAAGGCGATCTCCGGATCACGACCCACGATGACGGTTTCCGAGTGATGCCGTGTATGGCTCCATCGCCAAAGATGAGGGTTTCTGAGCGACATGAACGACGCAAGCTGATAGAGGACATCGTTTAGCCAGCGTGTCCTGAACGGCGTACCATGCCCGGTTTCGTGCCAGCGGGAATCCGCACCAGACCCGTAGAAAACTCCGTATGCAAGCGCCGCGGGCCAGGCCCAGACCGTTCCCCATACCGAGACCAGCAGAACGCCAGACCCCAACACAAGCGTCAGCCAGACTCCGTAGTTGAACAGTGCGATGCGGTCCGATCGTTTCATCAGTTCCTTAAGCCTTTTCCGAGGGACGGGAGATGCGTACCACCCCACGTTGCCGAAAGAGGCTCCGGAGTTGGCTCCGGTAAGCGAATAGTCGCGGCAGCTGTCCTTGGGCATGGCGATGTCCTTCCATGGATCATGAAGCACATTGAAGGGAAGCGGCAATTCGGTCAACTACTGCGTTGATGGATTTTATCAAGTCTATCAGAACATATCTTTCCCTTGAAAGGAGCCATCAATTGGCTGAGCGACGCGTCACGATGACCGACATTGCCAGGGAGGCCGGAGTCGGGATTGCAACCGTTGACCGTGTGCTGAATGGGCGGGCGGCGGTACGGAGGACAACCGCCGAGCGGGTTCTGGAGGCCGCGTCCCGCCTTGACTACCACGCGAAGGGCTTGATCGCGGGTCGTGTCGCTGGAGCGCGACCCCTTTGCAGGCTGGGGTTCATTCTGCAGAAGGAGAGCAAGGAATTCTACCGGACGCTGGCCAAGGCGATCGATACTGCGGTTCGGGACAGGGTTGACGCTCGGACTTTCGCCGACGTGACCTTTGTGGATGCGCTTTCACCGGAAGACCTTTCACGTAGCATTGGCGTCATGGCTGAAAAAGTCGACGCGCTTGGCATTGTCTCGATTGATCATCCAAGCGTAACCTCGGCGGTCGATATCGCCGCAGAGACTGGATGTCATGTCTTCGCGATGCTCAGCCCGCTGAGCGCTGGTTCCGTCAAGGGTTTCATCGGTATAGACGGACGCAAGGCAGGTCGAACTGGCGGGGCTTTCGTCGGTCGAGATTCCCGACGCGGCGCGTTTCATCGGTATAGACGGACGCAAGGCAGGTCGAACCGCTGGTTGGTTGATGCACCGGCATCTTTCCGAGGGCGAGGTGGCCATCCTCGTCGGGTCGCATCGCTATCTGGGCCACGAAGCGCTCGAAGTTGGGTTCCGGAGCTATGTTCGCGAACATATGCCGGATGTGAGACTGAAGGACTCCCTTGTTTACCTGGACGACGCCGCAGTTGCTCACGAAGCGGCATCGGAACTCCTGCGTCGCTCACCCGGGCTGAGAGGAATTTACCAGTGTGGAGGCGGGGTAAGGGGCGTGCTGAAGGCGTTGGAGGACGACGGGCGCGACGGACAGGTCACCTACATCTGCCACGAAATCAGCGCCGCGTCGAAGCGTGCCCTGCTTGACGGAACGATCGCGGCAATGATCGCCACTCCAATCGAAAGCGTTGCCTCAAGATCGGTCGAAGCGATGCTGCGGGCTGTCCTGGACAGGTCGTGGCAGCCACATGCCGCATTGGACTTCAGGATAGTAACGCCGGAAAACATCTAAAGTCCTTTACCTGACACCGTTGCAGTGGATGGCGACAGTGTCATCCCCACGACATTCTCGCGGGTCACAACGCTGATCGGCAAGGGGCGCAACGTTGTCTGCCGGTTCTCAAGATGGGCGATCATCGCGTCTGTCGCCGATGCCGCGACGTCGCGCATGCTTAGGTGAAGTACGATATCCATGGTTCCGTCGAGAAGATAGGCTTGGGTTCGCTCTGTCAGGTTGTGGCCAATGAAGACCAATTCATCCGCGACCCCGTTCTCACGCAGCGTCCGGGCAACTCCTTCGTTACCGCCTCCGACATTGTAGATTCCGACGAGTTCGGGATGGCTGTCCAGTGCCGCGCGAACGACCCGGTGGATCCTGGAGGCATCGTCATGTCCGTTGAGTACGATTACATCGCTGATTTTGGGAAAGTCGTTGCGCAGCGCTGCGCGAAACCCCATCTCGCGGTCTTCATGGATGCGATAGAGCTGACCGCCCGTGACAATGGCTACGCTTCCTGGTTGCTGCGCCAGCCTCCCCATCAAGAAACCGGCAGTCCGACCTGCCGCGCGGTTGTCGACTCCGGCCGTGCCGATCAAGTGCCGATTGGCAAGTCCGGAAAGAAGCCCGAGCGTCGGAATGTCCAAACTGTGAAGATATTCCACCGCATTGTGCACTCGCGGATCCTCCAAGGCCTGGAACGCGACCGCGTCAAGGCCGTGGCCGGCACATGCACGAAGCTTTCGGGCCAGCAGCGCGGGCTCCATCTTCTTTGTGTAGACACACTCGATCGTTGCATGACCAAGAGCACCGAATTCCTGGAAGCACTGGCCGAGATATTCCGTGGAAGCACCCGCCAGTTCAGGCAGAAGCACTTTCAGGCGCCACGGTTTCCTGCCCGGACCGGACGGGCTCCCATGTTCGATCGCGGCCTTTGCCTGCTGGACACGCTGACGGGTCTCCTCACGGACCCCCTGACGACCATTCAGCACCCTGTCTACGGTGGCAGTACCGACGCCCGCGCGTCTGGCGATTTCCGCCACTGTGGCGCGTCTGGATGATAACCGGTCAATTTCCATAGCCCATAGGGTACATCAGATCACATCAGAATCAATCCAAAAGCTGGAAGATTGATGTATTTTTCGCATCAACTTACCGCAAATGAGGTGAATTTCCTTGACCGGATAGACGCCGCTGTGAATGAGTGTCTCCGCTCGAGATCAGGTTTTGGCCCAAAGAACCGGAAGCAACCTGGTCACGATTCCGATGCGTATGTCGACACAGGGGGATCACATGACGACAATGGCAAAGTATCTTGCTGGAGCGGTGGCTATCGCACTGACAGCAATTCCGACAATGGCGCAGGAACACAAGCTGCGCATCCAGACCCATTTCAACGCGGAATCCACGCCTGGGCAGCTGATCCAGCGTTTCATTGACGAAGTGCAAATGATGACTGGCGGTGCCGTTGATATCCAGATGCACTATTCGTCCGAAGTCGTGGCGCAGAACGAGGTCATGAGTGCCGCAAGCCAGGGCATCCTTGACTGCGATATGGGCGGAATCACCGGCAACGTTGGAAAGGACGCCGGATGGATGCTCGCCGGCGACATCATGGGCGGATATGACACGCCCTACCAGTTCCTTTCATGGTTCTACCATGCCGGTGGCAAGGATGTGGTGCAGGCGAACCTGTATGACTCCCAGGACATGCACGTTGTCGGGTTCTGGCTGCAGGGCCACGAATCGCTCAGTTCAACGGCACCCCTGGCCGGATTCGACGATCTGCGGGACTGGAAATTCCGTTCACCGCCGGGACTGGAAACCGAGATATTCGCATCCTTTGGCGCAAAGCCCGTGGTCATGGACTTTGGCGAGGTTCCAAACGCCCTGCGCACCGGCATTGTTGACGGGGCCGATGCCTCTACGCTGAATACCAATGCGAACCTGGGGCTTTTTGACGTTGCCAAGCATGCGACCTATCCAGGTTTCCATTCGATGCCGGCTGAGCAGCTTTCGTGCAACAAGGGTGTCTGGGATGAGCTGCCGGAGTCGGTTCAGACCGCCATCGAGGTGTCATTGAAGGGCATTGCGCTCGATCTCGCTCTCCTGACCGAAATCCGCGACAACGAGACTGCCACCCGCATACAGGCGGAAGGCGTCACTCTCTACGACTGGTCGACAGAGGACCGCAAGCGGTTCCGCGAGTTCGCACAGAGCCGATGGGCCGATTGGGGAGCCAAATCGCCTGCCGCCCAGGCTGTGCTGGACAGCCACCTGTCCTTCATGAAGGCGATCGGCCTCGTAGACTGATCTTGCCTCCCAGGCGTCGGCTGGACCCCCCCCGTCCGGCCGCCGCCCTTTGACCCGAGACCCGAGGAAGGCGGCGCATGGGCTCCCGTACAAAGGCTCTCGTTGACGCAAAGGGCCCGATCAGGGGTATCTGGGCATATGTAAGTACAGGCCCAGATAGCCCGCGCGTGACAATATACGACCGTGTTGTCACGTCGATTTCACGTGTGATGATGTTCCTTATCCTCGCGGGCGTCTTCGTGACATTTTTCGAGGTCGTCATGCGCTATCTGTTCGCCAGCCCAACACTATGGGTCAACGAACTGACGCTATGGCTTGGAAGCATCGTGTATCTCGCTGCCGGACTCTACACGATGCAGCGGCGCGCGCATATCCGGATCACGGCCGTCTACGACATTGTCCCGTCCAAAGTCCGCCTGTTTTTCGACTATCTCGCGATCTTCGTATTGCTTGTATACGCCGTTCTTATGGTGATTGGCGGCTATGACGTGGCGTGGGACGCATTCATAACGTGGGAGCGCCTGGGAACGATCTTTGACCCTCCTGTGCCCGCAACGATGAAACCTTTGGTTCTGGTCGTCACCTGCCTCGTAGCGCTTGGAGCGGTCAACAACCTGCTGGTCGACTGGTATGGCCGCGGTACCACGAACCCGGATTGGGTCGATTCCAGTCACAACGAACTGGTCGACCGGAAGGCCGTTGAAGAAGGCGGACCGGAGAAGACGCATCCATGAAGTCCATCCACCTGCCGATCGCCTTCTCCGCCCTCACCGTGGCGCTTGCTCTGGTCGTCCCTCTCTTTCTGCTGGGCGACTTCCGGGCGGATCTAGGCGTCGGAACCCTTTCGCTGCTGCTGCTGGTAGGCATCTTCATTCTGCTGGTCGCCGGCGTGCCATTGGGCTTTGCCACGGGGTTTCTGGGAGCGGTCATCATCTGGCTGAATTTTGGCGAACCGGGTCTCGGGCTGGTCATGCAGCGCATCTACGACCTGGTCGTGACACACGCCATCATTGCGGTGCCTTTCTTCATTGTCATGGCGTCCTTGCTGGAGCGCTCCGGAATAGCGAAGGACATGTACGATGCCCTGAACGTCTCGATGGGAAAGACCCGGGGCGGCGTCGCGATCGTGACCACGGTCATGGCGGTGATCATGGCGGCGATGTCAGGCATCATTGGCGGTGAAATCGTGTTGCTGGGCCTTGTCGCGCTGCCTCAGATGCTGAGGCTTGGCTATGACAGGCATCTTGCGATCGGGACAATCTGTGCGGGCGGATCGCTTGGTACGATGATCCCGCCCTCAGTGGTGCTGATCATCTACGGCTTGGTGACTGAGACCTCGATTACCAAGCTCTTCACCGCGTCCTTCATTCCCGGGTTGATGCTGGCCGGTTCCTACATCCTCTACATCATCGTCCGCACCCGGCTGAATCCGTCGCTTGCTCCTTTGCCAAAGGAATCCGGAGCGGAAACCGAGCAACCGGACGTGAACGGGAGAATGGAGCTGATCCTGAACCTGACACCCTTCATCACCGGCCTTGCCTGCGCGGTCATGGCCAGCGTGCTCGGAGTTGGGCGCACGGAGCAGATCGCAACTTTCATCTTTTCGAGTGCGACGGTGGCTCTGGTGCTTGTTGCATGGCTTCAGAAGACCGATGACTATCCCATCGCCAAAGGTCTGTTGCCGCCATTGATTGTGGTCGATCTGGTTCTTGGGTCAATTTACGGCGGTGTGACCGGTTATGCCGAGGCTGCGGCCATGGGTGTTGTGGCGTCGCTCCTGCTGATCTGGGTACGGAGCGAGTTGAACACGTCCATGGTGCTGGAGGGCCTGGAGCAGACATTCCGTTCGGTTGGCACAATCCTATGGGTGACATTTGGGGCAACCGTTCTGGCGGGAGCCTTCAGCCTCTCTGGCGGCAATCGTTTCGTGGCGAATGCGATCGTGGGTCTGGATGTTGCGCCGATCATGATCATCCTTGTTATGATGTTGATCTTTTTCATCTTGGGAATGTTTATGGACTGGATCGGTATCGTCCTGTTGACCATGCCGGTCCTCATGCCCATTGTGAAGCAACTGGGCTATGATCCGATTTGGTTTGGGATACTGTTCAGCGTGAACATGCAGATCGCGTTCCTGACCCCGCCTTTCGGATCGGCGGCATTCTACCTGAAGAGCGTGGCACCACCCGATATCGATCTCCTGACCATCTATCGCTCGTTCGGGCCTTTCATCCTGCTGCAGGCGACGATCCTCGCAATCCTTGTGGCATTCCCGCAGATTTCTCTCTTCCTCGTTCGGTGAAGATGCGGAACGGGTGTGGTTGGATCGGGTAACAGGTGGATCCGATCTTGCGAGGAACCTGATCGTATATGAAAACGAAATGATCTTTCCTGACTTGATCGAGATTCGGACATCCGCGTTTTGGGAAATGGGCTGGACCGTCGCTTCCAGTGCCGTAGACCCCAGCATGGATTTCGATGCCGTAATGGTGATGGCCATGAACGGTAATCAGGCGAAATCGGTCATCCCTGTAGGCGCGGACCTGAAGGGATCCATCGCGCCGGACAAGACGGTTATTGTTGTGGCTGCTGCGGCCAAACTCCACGACCGATCCTGGATCGGGCATCCCCAGAACCGGGTTTGCATTCATCTGATTAACAGCCCGCTTTCGGACAGCATGTCCAGTGAGGAATGCGGGACGTCAGGGATGATGGCCTCAATGTCCAACACCGCTCCTGGTAGTTCCATGCCGACGATGAACCCCGTCTTGGAAACCCTCAAGGCGAGTGCTTTTGTTGCCAAGGCCGAATCAAAGGGGATAGCGTCTTCCAGGTCTCTTCACCGGAGCAGAGGTTGGCGCCTGTGAACATTGATTTGGCGCCGCCGAAGCTGAAATGGAACCATGTACAAGGATCTGAATTCCTGATGGATATGGCCGAAGAACCGAAAGAGCCGATGCAGATGGCCAGGACCGTGGTGCCGACCAATCACGCGGGAAGGCCTAGGTGCGCCTCCGGTCATGGCCTCGACTGCATGTGCGTAACCGCAGAAGCCGTGGGCCAACAATGAAACTGGGTGTGATCTGCGACGGCATCAGTCGTGATCTCGCCCATACAGTCGATGTCATGGACGAATTCGGTCTCGACTACGCCGAACTGCAGTTTGTCGGCGACACCGAGGTCGGCGACCACAGCGCACAGGAAATCCGAGAGATCGACACGCTGCTGCGAGATCGGGGCAAGCCGGTATCCTGTCTTTCGCGCCATATCTTTGCCGGTATGACGACAACCAACGATCCGGGCGACGAACTTCACACCGGGCATATGGACGCGCTGAGGCGCGTGATCGACATGGCCCATGTTGTCGGCAGTCCGCTCGTGCGGATCATGACCAACAGGAAGGAACAGATCCTCTGGGGAAGAAACGGTGCGGAGACCTGGAACATCGCCGTCGGCGCATGGGACAGGACATTGCGCCTGATTGCACCGGCCTGTGACCTGGCACGTGATGCGGGAGTTACGCTCGCGGTCGAAACCGGGAATGGTACAATGGTCAACTCCAACTGGACGGCACGCAAGCTGATCGACGACCTGGATGCCGAGGATGTGCTCAGGATCCTTTGGGATCCGGCGAACTGCTGCTGGTGCCATGAAGAGGCTTTCCCGCGCGGCTATGAAACTGCCGGTGTAGGCTACATTGGCCATATCCACATCAAGGACGTGCGGGTCGACGCGCCCTCAGCCACGCTGGAGGTCCGCCGTATGGGCGAAGGCCAGTTGGCGGATCAGTTCCGGTCGATCGCCGAGGCGCTCAGGACCGACGGTTATGACGGCGTGATCAGTCTTGAAAGTGTCTATCACCCTGGAAACGGCGACTTCGAAGCCGGGTTCCGCCTCTGCGTCGACAGGTTCAAGGAACTCTTTGGATAGGGTCATGAAAGCCGGAATCGCCACCGTCTCAATTGCCGGCGACCTGCCCGAAAAGCTCGCCGCAATTGCGGCGGCCGGGTTCGATGGTGTCGAGATTTTTGAACAGGATTTCATCGCTCACGACAGCGGTCCACATGACGTGGGACGAATGGTGCGCGATCACGGGCTGGAAATCATGCTGTTCCAGCCCTTTCGCGACTTCGAAGGGTTGCCGGAACCGGAGCGCAGCCGTTCATTTGACCGGGCAGAGCGGAAGCTCGACCTGATGCTGGAGTTGGGTACCGATCTGATGCTGATCTGTTCTTCGGTGCATCCCCAGGCTCTGGGGGGGATTGACCGTGCCGCCGCCGATCTGTGCGCACTGGGCAATCTGGCCGCCGAACGTGGATTGCGCGTGGGCTATGAGGCGCTGGCCTGGGGGACGCATGTCAACGACCATCGGGATGCGTGGGAAATCGTGCGGCGCGCGGATCATCCAAACATCGGCCTGATCGTTGACAGCTTTCACACGCTGGGGCGCAGACTTAGCCCTGAAAGCATCCGCAGCATTCCCGGCGACCGGATATTCTTTGTCCAGCTTGCCGATGCGCCAATGATCGAGATGGACCTGCTCTACTGGTCGCGCCATTTTCGCAACATGCCCGGTGAAGGGGATCTGGACGTCAGGAGTTTCACCCAGGCTGTCATGGCAACCGGCTATGCTGGCCCGATCTCGCTGGAAATTTTCAACGACCAGTTTCGCGGGGGCAGTCCTCGGACCATCGCCGAAGATGGCATGAGGTCTCTTCTGGCACTCATGGACGACGCAAACCGGATTGAACCAGCTCCTCATCTCAACATTCCATCAATGCCACCCCGAACGGAGATCGAGGGGATCGAATTCATCGAGTTCGCCGCTGACGAGACCGAATCGAAGCGGCTCGGTGCGCTCCTGACCACATTGGGGTTTGTCCACGTCGCAGACCACATCAACAAGGATGTCTCGCTCTGGACCCAAGGCCAGATCAATATCGTCATCAATACCGAGCGGGAGGGCTTTGCGCATGCAACCTATCTGTCGCGAGGGACGTGCGTCTGTGACATGGGGCTGCGTGTCAAGGATGCGGCGGAGACCGTGCGTCGGGCCAAGGCGCTGAGGGTCCGACTGTTTCACCAGCAGATCGACCAGGGTGAACTTGAACTCCCCGCTATTCAGTTAGTGGGCGGCGGTGTCATGCACTTTCTGGACGCAGCGAGTGGACTGACAGACGTCTGGGACGTAGAGTTCAGATCGGTAGGCAAAGCTTCTGACGGGGTTGGTCTAACCTGCGTGGACCACGTCGCCCAAACCATGAGCTACGACGAGATGCTCACATGGTCGCTGTTCTATACATCGCTCTTCAAGGCATCAAAAAGGCCAGTCGTCGATGTCATTGATCCGGGCGGTGTGGTGAGAAGTCAGGTCATTGAAAGTCCGGACGCCAGGCTGCGCATCACCTTGAACGGTGCTGACACGAACCGCACGCTGGCGGGTCATTTTGTCGAAGGACGCCTGGGATCCGCGGTGCAACATGTGGCCTTCGCGACGAAGGACATCTTTGAGACCGTGAAGCGCCTGCGGGGGCTGGGGTTCGATGCGCTTCCGATCCCTTCAAACTACTACGACGATCTTGAAGCGCGTTTCGGGTTGGACGGGGAGTTTCTGGCTCGGCTTCGGAAGGCCAACATCCTCTATGACGAAGATGGGGAAGGCCAGTATTTTCAGGTTTACACCCGGCCCTATGGCGAAGGCTTCTTCTTCGAGATCGTAGAGCGCAGGAGGGGTTACCAAGGGTATGGCGCCGCCAATGCCTGTTACAGGGTTGCTGCCATGAAGCGTCTGGTATTGCGGGTGCCAGAATGAGTGGACTTCCTCGAATCGCGGTGGTGGGTGCTGGCCTGATCGGCCGCAGACATGCCGAATTGGCGGCCGCTTCCGGCCAACTCGCCGCGCTTGTCGACCCGGACCCGGATGCCGAGGATCTCTCCCGGAAACTGGGAACCAAATGGTTTGTCGATCTTGATGCATGCCTGACGGATGGCATCGACGGAGCCATCATCGCAACACCCAACAGGTTGCATTCACACCAAGGACTGGACTGTATCAGCCATGGCATTCCGGTCCTTGTCGAAAAACCGATCACGGACACTCTGGCCAGTGCAGAAAGGCTTGTGACGGCCGCCGAGAACGCAGACGTGCCCATTCTCGTTGGGCACCACCGCCGTCACAACCCGTTGATCGCAGCCGCCAAGAACGCCATCGACACAGGACGACTTGGACAGCTGACTTTGGTGAACGCCCAATTCTGGCTCGTCAAGCCGGAAGACTACTTCAGGCAGATATGGAGACGGGAGACCGGGGCTGGCCCGATTTTCATCAACCTGATCCACGATATCGATCTACTGCGCCATCTGTGCGGCGAGATCACCCGGATCACGGCAAGTCAGTCTTCAGCCATACGTGGCTTTGAGGTAGAGGACAGTGCAGCGATCCTCCTGGAGTTCGAGAATGGGGCGCTGGGGACAGCAACGGTTTCGGACGCGACGGTCTCACCATGGAGCTGGGAATTCGCGAGTGGCGAGAACGATGCCTATCCAAAGACAGAAGTGCCTTGCTATCAGATCGGAGGAACCGATGGTTCCCTTTCGATTCCCGACCTTCGGTTCTGGACACAGCCGCAAGGCCAGAGCTGGTGGAAGCCCATTTTCAGTGAAACGCTCAGCTATGTTCCATGCGACCCGCTGCAGCGGCAACTTGAGCATTTCAACAACGTGATTTCCGGAAATGCGGAGCCGCTCGTGACCGGCCGGGATGGGTTGCTTACCCTTGCGGCGGTCGAGGCGGTAAAGCGGTCTGCCGATACCGGGCGTCCTGTGCCGGCTGTACGGACAAAGGCCTCGGACCTGACGGAACGTCGTTTCCGGATGTGCTGATCGGGCGGGGCTGAATCTGTGACATCCACCTCAGGAACCGTGCGACCTTGACGGGACCGGCATTGCCGTCTGCGCCGACCTCGACAGGGAGCAGAGCAGTTCGTCACGTATCTGGATTGGATGCCGGGTGCACTCTCCGGGCGCTCGGCCGAAGAAAGGGGCTGCTCACTGGAGACATGCCGGACACCTTCTTGGGCTGGCGCCCGCGGACCATGCGCAAGCTGCTCGCTGGCGGAGTGATCGGGGCAACCACAGGCCCGGCGGCCTTCGTTCCGGCTCAGTCATCTCCGAATGCCGCAAGTGTTCCTGCATTCATTGCCTTCAGAAACGCCGAGCGTTCGAACCGTCCCGGATCCCTGGCCACAGGGATTTCCTCGGGTGCCGTCAGCCATTTCGGGAAGGGTGCGACAAACGCGAAGCGGTGACCCGGAACGGTCCGACAATCGCTCGGTGTATCGCGGGCAATCGCCCCGTGAAGCGGGCGGGCGTGAAATTCCCGGATCGCGATGGTATCGCCCTCGATCGCGAATACCGTCATACCAAACCAAATTAATAATGTGCCCAGAACAAGGATTGAACATCATGCTGTGTGACACGGTAATGTTCCGCGTGTGACCGGTGGCGCCGTCCTGTATCCTGTGCCTTGGAAACATGCATAAGGAGAGAACGGCATGCCTGCGAAAGTCATGGTGTCGCGCACCGACCACACACCCGGACACCTACGCGAACTGGCCCGGAAACACAGGTTCCGCGACCGCCGTCGCAGGCTGCGCGCGATCACGCTGGTCACCGGGGGCAGGCTGTCGCGGACCGGGGTGGCCTCCGCCGCCGGCGTGGGCGTCCGGACGCTCCGCGACCGGGTTGTCCGTCACAGCGCCGACGGCCCCGGCGGCCTGCGGGACGCCGCCCGGCCGGGGGCGCCGCCGAAGCTGGACGGCGGACAGGCCGGGGAGGTCAGGTCGTGGCTGGAGGAGGGGCCGGACCCCGACGCGGGCGGGCCCTCCCGCCGGGCCGTCGCCGACGTCCGGGCGCGGACCGCGGGCAGCTTCGGGGTGGGGTGCGCGCTGGAGGGCGCGCGCCGGCCGGTGCGGAGGCTGGGCTTCCGGCACATGTCCCCGCGGCCGGTCCACCCGAGGGCGGATCCCGCCGCCCGGGAGGGATTCCGCAGGGATTCCGTCCGGTTGGCGCGGGAGGCGGTGCCCGACGGGGTGGCCCCGGAGGATGTGCCCGTATACCTGCAGGACGAGGCGCGGGTGGGACAGAAGGGCATGCTGTCGAGGGTGTGGGCGCGGAAAGGGACGCGCCCGCGCGTCGTGCGGGACCACCGGTACGGACACCTGTACCTGTTCCCCCCCGCCTGCCCCGCGACGGGCGCCGCGGTCGGGCATGTCTGCGGCAGGGCCAGCACCGGGGAGACGGACCGGCACCTCCGGGAGATCGGGGAGCGGGTCCCCGCCGGAAAGCGCGCCCTGGTGGTCCTGGACGGGGCGGGCTGGCACCGGTCGAAGGACCTGGGGATACCGGACAGCGTCTCCCTGCCCAGGCTGCCGCCCACGGCCCGGAGCTGAACCCGGGCGGGACGGTGTTCCCCCTCCTGAAGCACCGGCATTTCGCCAACCGGGTGTTCGAAAGCGCGGAGCATGTCCGGGAGGTGGTCGAGCGCGTCTGGGACGCCTTCATCGGCCGGAAGGGCGAGATCACGCGGATCACCACGAGGGAATGGGCGGTGCCGTGAGATCAGGGGCGCCTATCGGCAATGATTTATTTGGTTTGGTATCAGATCACTCATGGACAGAGGCGGCGTGGGATCGATGCCCTGAAACACCGGAGCCACCAACACGGCCTTGCCGGTCACCAGCGGCGGGTTTCGGAACGGATCGGGTGTGTTGCGCAACCTGCTGCCGTGACGGAAGGACTGCACCAGACGAATTGGCCTGCCGGGGTCCTTGCAGAATGCGGCATCAACCGCACCATTCTCTCTGCAATGCCGCATAACTCGT
This sequence comes from Paracoccaceae bacterium, assembly GCA_965203605.1. GTDB lineage: Bacteria > Pseudomonadota > Alphaproteobacteria > Rhodobacterales > Rhodobacteraceae > JAPOUP01. The sequence goes on from OZ241902.1 coordinate 4,570,653, forward strand.
TTCGAGGCAAATCCGGCACCCGAGGCCGGCAGAATCTTGGTGCCACCCAACAAATGTCCCAGACCGTGCATCCTTTCTTGCGCAGCCTGGCACTGAATTCCGTAGTTCCATGGACGGCATTCAGGCCTTTGGCCAGTTCCAGATATCCGTGATCCAGCGCCATGGCTGTGCTGGGTCCGCCAATCAGCCAGTCGGCCTCATGCTGGGGAGACACCGCGATTTGCCCGGCATCCGTCAGGGCTTGATCCGTCAGGTAGTGGTTGCGCTAGAATCCGCTGTTGCCATGTGAAAACAGCGCGATTTCGTGTCTGCCGTTCCGGTGGCGCGTCTCTGGCGACCTCGACTTCAAAGGGACCCAGCCGCTGTTTCACTTTCGGTGAGTCACTTGGATACCAGATCCCGATTTTCACCCCATCAAACGAGATTTCACGAAGTCCGGTGGCCTCGGCAGCCAACGTCCAGATCGAGGACAAGAGGCCCGCGAAGAGCGCAAAATCAACCAGGAGCCTTTTCAGCACTGGAGGACGGTCGACAGGGCGCTGACTGGTTCCGCGACCGACGGTGGCTGACGGACGCGGTGCCCGTCCTCACGACTCCACCGCGCTGCGGTAGGATCCTGGAACACACGTATCCACTGACCAATAATGACGGAGGTCCATCCATTTTCCATGATGCCGGTCCGATGGAATCAGGGACTGAAGTCCATATCCCTGCCCGGTTCCGTCGATTCCTGTTGCGGACGGCTGTCGGGATCCAGCCCGCCAGTCTTGATCAGGAATCTGCGGAACGAGGGGATGGGACAGGTGAATCTTTTTTCCATATCCATATGGAATGCCCCTCTATGGATAAGATGCGACCTGAATTCCCTTACCGTCATGTTTTCCGGCAGGCCAGGTTCCGGGCAGTTCTCCGCAGCATTTCGTATGAGAGCGGTGATCTCGTCACGCCGCATCCCATCGCGGAAGTCCTGCATGATCCGGGCGACGAGCTTACGGGAATCGTCCATAACGGAACTTTGCTGGAGAATGTAGTATTCCCGGCGACTGACCGCCGCCTCCCGCAGAATCACGGGCCAGTTAACGGCGGTCAGGTCACCTTCGGTCCGCAGTACCTCGCGTCCCAAGGCCTGCAGGGCGAAATGCAGGTGCCGGGGCCAGCCCTCGCAGGGCGTTGCCGGGGCCATGAGCCTGTCGGTCTGGCCCGTGCGTCCGATGCCGAAATGGTCGCAGAACGACAGCATGAGATCCGCGACCTCGACGTATCCATCCCGGTCCGGGTCCGGCTGGGTGGATAACCCGCCTAGGGGATGGACGGACAGCCGTGTCAGGCCCATGCCATCGAGTACATCCGCCGTGTCGCTCAACCCCACCGCGACCAGCGAGAGTGGGAGGGTGGAGAGACCACCATGGATGGCTTTCAGGAACAGGGCATGAGGGGCATGTCTTTCTCTGGGCAGGTTCTGGGTCTCGTCGATGCAGAGGATGACGGGACCCTGCCATTTCCTTGCCGGAAACTTCCTTGCCAGGGACAGGATACTGTCGGGATGGTAGCTGTCGGGCGTCGACCATGACAGGTCGGCCTGGGCCTTGATGGTCTCCAGGTCGAGTCCCAGCGAGAGACCGGTTGACAGTTTTTTCCATATGCTGGAGGAAACACCTCCGGCCAACCCGATGAGTTCAAGTACGTCAGGTAGGTCGGTCAGCAGATTCTCCCCGGAGATCATGAGAACCCGAGACTGCTCCGGCAGGTGGGCGCGCTCCGCCGCCCTTTCGCGGAGTTCGTCGATGAGGGCGCTCTTGCCGGCCCCGGGGGCGCCCTGCACGACGTTGGTGGCCTTGCCGACGCCATGGACATGGGCGCCCGGCCCTTTCCAGGTGCTGCTGGCGTAGCCTTCGATCTTCCTGAGGATATCCCGCCGCCCGATGTAGACCGGGGGTTTGGTGCCGTCGGTGGTATTGACGAAGTCCCGCAGGGCCTCTCGCCGGAATTCGGTCATGGCACCATCCTTTTTCCGGGAACCATATATCTGACAGGCGAAATCTTCAATGGTGATGCGTCCGGGAACGGGATGGGGGACGCGGCGCCCGTCGGTCGCCGGGCGGTCCTCACGACCCCTCCGCGCTGCGGTGGGCGGCGACGGTCTCCCCGTGCGGCGTCACCGGGTCCGGGCGCGGCACGCGCTCGCCGGGAGGCCGGACCAGCAGCCCGTCGTGGAGAACCGCCGTCTGCGCCTCGTTGACCTGCAGCCCCAGCGGGTCCGCCGACGGGAAGTCCGGGCGCATGGTCTGGACGGTGGCGGGCAGGCACCTCCGTAGGTGGCCGGGACGGAACTGCCATTCGTTGTCGCCATAGTCCGACGGTACATACGAGAACCAGACGATATCCCATCTGGCGGCATCCTACAGCAGGGTCCGGGACCTGGATCCCCAACCGGAATCCATGGGCATGTCCGGCCAGATGCGTCCGTCCGCATCGGCCGCGGTGGCAGCTGTCCAGACACCGGTTTCATGGATTCCCCGACGGTAGCCGAGACAACTGTGGAACCGGCCATCGGCGGTGAAGACCGTGGTTTCAACCCAGTACTCCAGTCTGCCCCGCTGCGATTTCGAAAAGAACCGACGAACCATCACCGGTCCGACCAGCAGGACCGGTAGATCCGTCGCCGCAATGTTGTCGCGGGGAATCTGGAAAATGCCTCGCCAGCGTCCCATGGTATGGCCTTGACCTGAGTCACGGTGCGTTCGGCCATGTAGTACCAAATCAAATGAATAACGACTCAGGAACATAAGCGGAATATCATGCTGTGTGACCCCCCAGCATTCCGCGTGTAACCGGTGCTGCCGTCCTGTATTCCGTGTCCGGAAGCGCAGGGCATGTCAGGGAGACCGTGGAGCGGGTGTGGGACGCCTTCATCCGCCGGAAGGGGGAGGTCACGCGGACAGCCGCGAGGGAATGGGCGGTGCCGTGGGATCCGGTGCGCCTATCGGTGATAACTTATTTGGTTTGGCATAACCGTCATGGGCGGTAGTGACCCGCGGCACCTCTTCAGGTGCCGGGGTCATGCGGCCCGTGGTGAAAGGGAGAATGCAGAGGACGACGGCGGACCGGGGCGGTCTCATTGGAATTTCATCTGTCAGGACCGCACTTTGGTTGGTCTCTCCGGCATGATCGAACGCGATGCTGAAGTCGTTTCCCGAGAAGGCCCAGTCTCCCACTTTCCAGTGGATTCCGCCGGAATTCCGCGGTCCCGGCTCGGCTACGGTGAGCCTGTATCAAAGGCAGTTCGACAGTCAGATTCCGGACGAGCTATCAGGACCATATGATCCCGCTCTATCTCCTGAAGGACTTCCTCCGGAAATCGCGCCCAGTCCCAGGCTTCAACAAGAAATGGAATCGTCGAATCGCACAGAGCTTCCCTGAACCTCGTCAGTGGGTCCGCCGGGATAGTCTCCAGCCCTGGTCCACGTAGCACGAGGTCAAGGTCGCTGCCTTCGTGGCTGCGGCCCTTCACACGGCTGCCGTAGGCCCAGACCTCCACATCTGGCAGGTGCTCGTGAAACAGCGATTTTATCGCACGGCGGTGTCTTTCCGCAATGCGAAGCCGATCAACCATCCTTTGCCCGATCAATCATGTCGGCAAGTGCCTTTGCATCTTCGATGAACGTCGGCAACAGTTTCATGTTGGTCCTGAAGAACTCTCTGACAAGTTCCTCTTCTGTATCGTCGCAGCTGGCGCGGTATCCCAGCCATCGCTCGACCGCAGCGGTGTCCATCAGGTCATGACGCGCCGCATGCCGGAACAGATCCCTGAATTTGAGTCGGTCCGCCTTCCGGTTGCTCGAAAGGTATTCCGCGAGGAGCTTTCTCAGCAGCTTTCCGCTCTGTTCCAGAATCAGGTCGAATTCCCTGATGCAACTCCAGCGGTAATGGCCGACGAATGATTCATCCTCCCTGCCACTCGTGTCGACCATTCCGTAGGCACGTTCCAGCGCTTCGATATGGTGGTGCAGAAATCTGGTACTGAACTTCATGCCCGGCTCTCCGAATCGATACGCAATAGCCCGCTGAGCCATATCTAAAGGCACCGAATTCATTTGTCGATCATTATTTCGAAAAAACGATCATCAAAATCCGCTTCCTGATGGCGACTGTCTCGAAACACCTCTCTGTCCTCAATGACCTCGAGAAGCCGACGAAACGCCAGAACGGCAGACCGACGGCCCCTGGCTTCAAGAATTGGCTCAAGAATGCCAGCGTCGCGAAAGACACGGAGAATCCGGCCAGCCGTCGGAGTTGGAATTGCCGCCTGCAGGACGAAGTCCGCACTTCGGAAGATCGGCGTTTCGAATATCCAGTCCAGGGCAAAGACTGCGTAGTGGGACCGGGTCAACCTCACTATGTGCTCTCTCATGTCGTTGTACAGATCGATGATCCGCTGCGTCCGGGCCAGATGGTCCTCAGCCTGCATTCGGATGGCGCAAAGAAAGAACTGGCACCAACCTGTCCAGTCGTCATCGCGGGAAACCGAGATCAAACCATCGAAATAGGCATCGCGGTGCGCCTCGAGAAACGCGCTAATGTGGAACATGGGAAACCGGATGAGGCCAGCTTGCCACAGAAACAGAGGCACAACCATGCGCCCAAGGCGTCCATTGCCACCAAGAAATGGGTGCAGGGCTTCAAATTCGGCATGCAGCACGGCGAGTTGTATCAACCTGTCGTGCCCTCCGGAATGGAAATAGCGCTCCCAGTTGTCCATTGCCTCGGGAAGCCTGTCCGCTTCCACCGGAATGAAACGCGCCTCCCCGATGGAACATCCCGGCGGACCGATCCAGTTGGGAATGCGTCGGTACTCGCCCGGCGACTTTCCCTGGCCTCTGACTCCTGTCAGCAACACTTCATGCGCCTGTCGTATCAGTTGCTGGGAGAATGGCAGTGTCTCAAGCAGTTTCTCCGCCTGGCGCATGGCGGCACGACAATTGAGCACCTCGTGAATGTCAGCACGGCGAGCGGGTAAATCTGGCTCCAGTCCCGCTTCAGATTCCAGCACCTGCCAGATGGTGGCCTGAGTGCCTTCGATCCGCGACGAGAGCACCGCCTCCCGGACGGCTAGAGGCGCAAGCAAGGCATCAAGGTTGGGAATCGCGGCCAACACTGCATCATAGCGGGCAAGCGCTGCCGCGGCAGGGCCGATATGCGGCACCAGCTTCCGCCAATTGAGCCGCTCTTCAGGTGGAAAGCGGCCGATATGATATTGGACGGCTGGCATCAGTTCTTCCCGATTCCCATAGCCTCAAGCCTCGATTCCCGAGTCGTCCTCTTCATGGTCGCAGGGCGACCAACCACTCGATTGTGCCATCGCTTCGCGCACCTCCTTTGTCGATTGATGGATCACCGTCGTATCGGCCGGAGGCTAGTATGTGGCCTTACGCGGCTACATTCCTCACCGTTGCGTTCGCGCGGAAACCGGAAACATCGTGTTTGCCATCCACGCTTCCACATCATGCACGGTGCCTCGTCATGGGTGATATCCGAACACTCGAACTCGCGGCAGGGGGTGTCCAAAGGACTGGCAGGTGTGAAGGTGTATTGTTGGTCGCGGAACCTGCCCCTTCCCTGATGCCGCGCCCATCACCGGGGGAAGACGGGGATGCCATTGCATGAACCGCCACAGGGGCAATGGACCCGAAGCGGATTCAACACCAGCTTCTTGGTCAACGCTTGGATTATGTGACGGAGCTTACGGGATTCCCAGCTCCTTTCCGCTCTCCGAACGCTCCGGCCGGAATCGTCAAGCGCAGGGGAACTTTCATTGCCCACCCGGGCATTGCCAATCATTTGGATCATCTGTCATGGCCCGCAACCGTAAAGCGTCGCGCAAAGATGGTGCTTTGGTGGAATTCGATCCAGTGCTGGGTCATCACCCTCGAACAATCCACCCAACAGTCATCTGCCGAACCTTGATCAGAGGACCGTCCCAGAGGATCTCCGGCCAACCCAGAAGTCGTCCCGACGGATATCGTCCGGCACTCAAAGCCGCTCGATCACGTAGACCATGGAGTTCAGTCCCAGTTTGGTTAGATGCGGGCCGTACTCCTTTTCCAACAGCCGCGCCTTGCCAGACTTCATATAGCTGTGAAGCCTTTCCTCGTATTCCGGCTCGGCCAGTGCATGATCATTGTAGCTGAGGACGAAGAGCCCGCCAGGCATCAGCGCGTCCATGATCCGGTCAACTACGGAGACTGGTGCGGCACCGCAACCGATGACGCCGATCGCGGCGATCACCAAGTATCCGACCGGTGCCTGAGAAGCGGGTTCAATCTGTTCGAGGCTTCGGTAAATGCCCTTTTCCCTCGCACCCGCAAGCATCTCTGAAGAGGGATCAACACCATCGATCGTCGAGAATCCAACCGCGCGCAACGCTTCGCCGGAAATTCCCGTACCACAGCCAAAATCCAGAATTGGTTCTTCCATACCGACTGCATGGTTGGCGAGCAGCCTTGCCGCCCTGGCAGGCGTTGCGTACCCTTCCTTGGTAACGTCAGCATCATATTGATTTGACCAGCGGTCATAGAAATCGCGGGTCTCCTCCGGTCCGCCAAGCTGATAGACGCTGTCGAAGAAATTCCGGGTCATCCAAGTATCGTCCCTCATGGCCTCCCTAGATGATGGAGGCTGGGCACTCCCTTTCCATGTCCAATCTGACCCCACAGTGGCAGATCACGTCCGAAAGGACAAGCACACTGCCTGTTCCGATCCGGGTTCCTCCGATCGGGACGGAAGCTCTGTTGTACCCGGAAAGCCGCATCCCATCACCATAATCCGCCCCACTCACTCGCAATCAGATATGAGTTAGAAGCGTTCCAATTGCGGAAACGAGGGTTTCGCACCTGACTGGCCTGTGATATATCACCCGACTTCCACTCCGAAGTGCAACACTGGCCATCTGCGCAGATGGCCGGAAGGCGGGGTCCGCGGCCCCCGGACACCGGCGATTCCGGCTCCGGAACGGCCAGCAGATCCGATCCCCAACTTTCCTCGGCTTTGTTCAGGGGCAACGATCAATCGAGGCTGTAGACATCCCGGATCGCTGCATAGGTGTCGCGCCAGGCACGGAAGGCGGGATGGGCGTTGTATCTCCGGCTGAACCGAGTGCCCAGCTTCCGGCTCCAGGGCTTCTTCCCGCCCGCGTAATGCCAGATCCCCGGATTCTCGAAAGCCTCCTTCAGTTCCTCACGGGCGATCGGCGGCCAACCGCCGTCCCGCCAGTGCGGTCGCAGGTTCCAGGCAACATGCAGCCAAGCGCAGCGGCCTGCGAAGAACTCGTTGAGACGGTCCTGGTCCGGAAACTGTTCCAGATATGGCTCAAGCCCTGCGAGGTCGCGGAGCGAGGGTGACCTTCGGGGGGGGGGGAGGACCCGTATGGCGTCGCAGTCCATGACAAGGACGCCGCTGTTGAAATACATGTCGCCGGGCCGCATCCCCATGTGCAGCAGGCTTCTGAGCATCGATTGCCTGCGACGGCGGTAGTGGCTGTACCGCAGGATCTCCTTTGCCCCTATGCGCGTCAGCCGACTTACCCGCGGCCTATGTGTCCAGCTGGCGTCGACGTCTGGGTCCATGACTGCCGCCAGGGGCATGCCGTCCATGTCGACGGCCATCAGTTCGCTGACATCCCGCATGACCAGCGTGTCAGCGTCAATGAACAGGCATCTCCCCCGCACCAGCCAGGGGAGCTGTAGCGGGAGCAGGCTGATGGCGGGCCAGCGGACGAGGCGGTTCCCCCTGAAGTCCCCGATGCCCGGTGGCGGGATGAACCGGCGGACATCGATGGCTGCGCCGCATGTCTCTCCGACTTTCCACAGGGTCTCCTGATCCGACGGTTCGAGTCCATCGCCGTAAACGATGATCTCAGGCGGCGCGGTGGCGCGTTCACATAGGGAATGGATCGAGACGACCGCCGGTACCAGATAGTTCCGGTCAATGCCGTAAACCACCTTGACGGCGCACGCGCCAGCCCTGTGCTCCATCAGACCTCTCCCCGTCATCCCGTGTGGCATCGCCTTGAGTAAGCCATGGCTGGCCAAAACCGAACATATGTACCGAATCCGCAATAGGGAATTGCATTTCGTCCGTTTTCTGCGGTGTTACCGTTCAGCTGGTGCGGATGGGCGGGACCGCTCCGGAATGATCCCGAAACCCTGCTTCCGCGTTGATTCCCGTCGTGCTCGTGACCGATGGTGCCGGGCAGTCACGCTACCGGTTTGTTCAGGTATGGGCGCTCCATGGTCGAACACGCTAATGTGGCAATTCTATCTGCATCTTCACCTCCGCCGGAGGACCCGAAGCCGCGAATTCGAATGCATGAACGCTGTCTTCGAAGCTGAATGTTCTGGTAATCAAGGGCTTCACATCTATCGTGCCTGAGGCAAGCATGGCGAGGCAGCGGGGAAATCTATGGGCATAGCGAAAGATGTTCTCCACCCTGGCCTCGCGCACCATAGCCGCACCCGCATCATACGCGATCGGCCCGGCCTGCCCACCGATCATGACCACACAGCCACCCGGACAGAGCGGCTCGAACACCCTGGCAGCCGCGTCAGACGATCCTGTCGCCTCGAAAACGATGTCCGCGCCCCAACCGTCGGTGTCCCTAAGTACGCGCTTGGAGACGCTGTCTTTTGAAGCATGGACTGCGGTGACCGCCGGACCTAGGCTCTCGGCGATCCGGAGTTTTTCCTCTGCTATGTCCGTGATGAAGACTCTGGCGCAACCCGCCGCCAAAGCGGAAAGCGCGGTGACCAGGCCAATCGGCCCGGCACCGAGCACTGTCGCGATGTCTCCAGGCCTGATCCGCGCTTTGGAAGCAGCGTGAACGCCAACAGCAAGGGGCTCGACCATGGCCGCCTCCGGAAATCCCACTACATCTGGCAGCCGGAAAGTGAACGCTTCCGGATGGACGCAGGTCGGGCGGAGAATTCCATGCACTGGAGGAGTTGCCCAGAACCGGACCGCCGGATCCACATTGTACATTCCGAGACGGGTGGCTTTGGAGTTCGGATCCGGAATTCCCGGTTCCATGCAGACTCTGTCGCCCTGCTTGAGCGAAGTAACTTCGGAACCGGTCTCAATAACCGTTCCACTCGCCTCATGGCCAAGAATCATTGGCTTTCGGACGACAAAGGGGCCAATTCTTCCGTGTGTATAGTAGTGAACGTCAGAGCCACATATACCGATTGTGTGAAGCTTGATGCGCACGTCTCTGGGGCCAAGCGATTGTTCCGCGGCATCAATCGCCGGAAAGTCTCGCAGCGAAATCTCGTTCTTTCTTTCCAGCACAAGTGACTTCATGGATCGCCATTTCCGAATGCACACAGCGAGCGTGACAGGAGCCTACCACACAATTCAGCTGGCTAGCCACCGCGGTTTCCTGTATATCAGAGCTTGCGGTCTAAATTCCCGAAAGGCCTGGCACGCTTTCTCCAATTCCGGCGAACCTGTGCCATTCAGGAATGTTGCTGGCCAAGGCGTGACCCGTTGGTTCCAGCACCCCGAACTGGCGGTAGTGCCCATCACGATGGCGGTGCATAAGCGCGGTCATGGGCAAGAGAGGGAATTCGTCGACGTGCTGACTCCACTTCACTGAGATCGGCTTCGACGAACGTCACTCCCGGCGAAGGGCCGCCATCCGCGATGATTTCGCCCCAAGGTGAGACCGCCAGTGAATGCCTATAGGTCCGACGCGCCTTACCCATGTGGGCTGGATGCTGGCCGCATTGAGCGGGAGCGAATACGTAGGTTCCGTTCTCAATGGCCTTGCGCGTTGCGCGCAGAAGCATTTCCCAATGTGCAGCTCCAGTGACAGGTGAGAACGCCGATGGTATCGCAACAACCTGTGCTCCAGCATGCGCCAACTTCCGGTAAAGTGCCGGAAAGCGCAGGTCATAGCAGATCGTCAGTCCTATCCTGGCTAGCGGAGTGTCCGCAACGACCGCATGATCTCCGGGACGGTAGCTGGAGGATTCGCGGGTGTAGCCCAATCTGTTGACACCATCGTTTTTTTCCGTCACTTTCCGGAGACCGCGCGCCGGACAGGGACCGGATGGGCCGTCCGGCGGCGCGCTGCCGGGGCCGGGATGCGGGGAGTGCGGCAGGCCGATGGTCCGGTGCCGGGAAAGGAAGGCCAGGCCGTTCCCCCACCCGGCTGGGCAGGGTGGAGGTGGAGCGGAGGCGCCTCCGCTGCCGCCGGGCCGGGCGCCTATCAATCCATCACACTTGACTCCGTGTCTCCGTCCCCTTCTTTCCGCCGCCGCCCCATTCCTCCATGGCCTGTATGGCGATGACGGGGTGGGAGAGCAGCTTCACCCCTTCCCGGAGTTCCGCCTGCCGGGCAGCGGCTGGCGTTCCGGCGGATGGAATCCGGCCAGTCCGGCGGTCCGCGGGGAGCCCTGAACCCGTGGTGCCTGGCGAGCGCCAGGAGCGCCGAGACGTCCTGGAGCGTGACGTGCATGGTGGCCGGGTCGTCCGGCCTCGTATGTTCAAAGAATCAGAAATGAAAGGAGGTGGTGGCTGTGGAAAAATCTGGCGCGATTTCCTGTGCAGAACATGCCGGTTGCCTTCCGCCGTCCCTCCGGTCCGTTCCTGTGTCGGGGCCGCCGCCGCCGGATCAGAACCGGCGGCGGCGGTGCGGGGCTGGCCCCGCAGGACGGGTTGGACCGATACGGCCCTGGATCGCGACAGCGGATCCGTGGGAGAGCGTGGTCGGCCCGCCCTCCCGTCCGTCTCCCGGGTCCTGGATGGATGCCTGGGTTCACGGAACCGGATCATCGCGGGGCCAGGAGCGGGAGAGCATGACAGCAATGGTCGCGGGAATCGACGTAAGCAAGCGTACACCGACATCCACGTCAACGGGCGTGACCTCACGGCCACCAACGACACGGACGGCTTCCGAAAGGTCGGCCGCGTCCTCAGGGAGGCCGGCGCCACGCGGGCCGTCATGGAGGCCACGGGGCGCATGCACCGGGCGCTGCCGCAGTCGCTGCACGCCAGGGGTTTCGCCACCCTCGTGGTGAACCCGCGGCAGGCGAGGGACCTCCCGAAGGCCGCCGGGGCGCTCGCGAAGACGGACAGGGTGGACGCCAGGATACTGGCGGCCTTCGGGGCCGCGTTCCCGGACATGCGGGCCACGGCGCCGGCCAGCGCCGCCATCGACCGGCTCCGCGACATGCCGGTGCTGCGGGAGAAACTTGTGGACCAGCGGGCCGGGCTCAGGACCGTCCTGTCGGAGGTCGGCGGGGGGACGCCCGGCGCGGAGGTCGGCAGGGTCCCCGGGGACATCGACGCCGCCATCGCGGCGCTGGAGCGGCGGATCGGCGTGACGGTCGCCGGGACGCCGGAGTTCGCCGACAGCCACCGCATCCTGACCTCGGTGCCGGGCATCGGCCCCGTCACGGCGGCGGCCCTGATCGCGTGGATGGAGGAGCTGGGCGCCATCGGCAACCGCCAGGCCGCCTCCCTGCCCGGCGTGGCCCCCCTCCCCCGCGACAGCGGCACCCTGAAAGGCGGGCGCCACATCGGCGGCGGGAGGAGGCGGCCGGGGGACGTCCTGTACATGGCGGCGATGTCGGCCAGCCGGTGCTCCCCCGACATGAGCGACCTGTACCAACGCCTCAGGGACAGGGGAAAGCCCCACAGGGTCGCCCTCGTGGCCGTCATGCGCAGGCTGGCCGTGACCGCCAACGCCCTTCTCCGCGACCGCCGCGAGTGGGAGGACCGGACGGCGGCCACCACCTGACGCCCGGACGGACCGCCGCGGTCCGGCACGGAAACGAATCACCTTCGGGCCGGCCGGGGCCTCCCCGGCGGGCGCTTCCGGCGTGCCCGGACGGCGCCGCCTGTGGGGAACACTGTGGAAAGGTCCGGGACAGCCCGACACGGAACCCGGAAAAAAACGGAAAAAAAGCCGGATCCGGGCTTGAATTCCAACATGGATGCTCTCCCGCGCCAGGAGGGACAGGTCCCGGACGCGGAAGGCGGTGATGGCGTCGAAGGCGAGGCACCTGCGCAGGTCGTCGGCATGGTCCAGCCGGCGGTCCTCCATACGGATCCCCTGCCTGAGGGCATGCAGGAAGCGTTCGATGCGCCAGCGCAGCCCGTACCAGCGCAGCACCCCGCGGGCGGCGGCGGGACCGGCCTCCCCGCCGCTGCCCGGCAGCATCCAGTGCAGCGGCGCGACCTTCCTCCTGCCTTTCGCGGTCGCCGGACGCCTGGGCGGGCTCTCCTCACGGGCCGGGACGGCGACCATGCGGACGGGCGGGTCTCCGGCCCGGTCCCTCGGCGGCAGCAGGTACACCTCCGCGCAGCGCAGCGTCAGTTTCGCGGTGCGGCCCTTCCGGCGGTTCGGCCCGCCGCATGCGGGGACCCCGGCCTTCCGCTCCCCGACCGGCTCCGTCCCCAGGACGTGCTCCCGGAGGTCCGCGCCCCCGCCGTCCGCCGTCGCCACACGGCGCCGCGAGCCTTTGCCGGCCCGCACCAGGAGCTCCGCGCCCTTTTCCTCCGCCCGCGTGAGAAGCTGCCAGAAGTCGCCCTCCCGGTCGCGGACGTTCACCACCCGCGTGTCCGGGCAGGCGGCGGCGAGGCCCTGGGCCCGGTCGAGGCCGTCCACCCAGCGGACGCTGTCCTTTCCCTCCTCCCGCCGCAGGTCGGCGTCGGCGAGGAACGTCCCGAGGGGCCGCCCGACCGCGTCGGCGCGATGCCGAAATGCGCCAGGATGCCCGAGGTCCCCTTGCCGCCGCCGCCGAGGCCGTCGAGGCCGGAGGTCGCCGGGAGACCGTCGTGGTTCAGTGTCGTCGTGTCCTGCACCGCGGGCACGAACCGCTCGGCGCGGCACCGCTCCACCGTCTGTTCGCAGTGCGATTCCAGTATGTGCTCCATGGTCACCGCATCGTTCGACAGCAGCCGACAGACCGCCGTCCGTTCCGCCCGTCCGGGAAAGATCGCCGGCAGGTGTTCCCCGAGCCGCCGGGTCCAGGCGGCGCCCATCGCCGCGATCCGCCGCCGGACGCGGCCGTCGGGGTGCGGGCTCCGGCCGTACCCGCGTTCGGCCCATCCGCCCCCGCAACACCTCGTCCCGGACCAGCCGGGAACCCTCTCCGGTCCGCGGCGCAGGGTGTCCCGCCAGCCCTCCGCCGGCGGCACGGGCCAGACCGCCCGGCGGACGCCGGAGCGCCGCCCCGAGGTCAGTTCCGGACAGCACCTCCATCCCGCCGCCCGATGGCACAGACCGGACATATCCGGCCCGGTGAAGGTCTGCGCCAGGACCGGGCGGACCCCACAGACCGCCTCCCAGTCGTCCGCGACGCGCTCCGCCGCCATGGGCGGGGCCAGGGAGGCCAGTCCGTGGACCCGGACGCCCGCAGGCAGGAGGAAGCGGTTGCTGCTGGCCACGCGCCCGATGTTGGCCAGGCGGGCGTCGGCCGACCAGCCCAGAAGGCGGTCGCGGGGGCCGAGCTGCACCCCCGCCGCCGGCAGGCCGATGCCGCCGAGGACGCCGTGCCGCTACGGGCGCACCCAGTAGCGGACCTGCCCGCCCGGCGGACGCCGCCACCCCTCGGGGTGGCGCCTCGCGACCATCGACTCCCAGCGCCGCCGGTCCTCCGCGTCCGTCACCCGGTCGAGCCGCACGGGACCGAGGTCCCGGAGCCGGCGGGCGACGGAGACGTCAGGGAAGCCGGAGGAGGGGGCGGCATGCGGGTCGAGGTCCAGCGCCTCCGCCTCCGGCAGACGGACGCCCACCGCGTCCGCCAGCTCCGGCAGCAGCGCCCGCGCCGAGGCCAGGCAGCGCCGCCCGGAGGGTCCGCGCCAGTCCTCGAGGTCGACCGGCCCGCTGGCCAGTGCGCTCCGCGTCAGCCCGCCGCCCCTGCACTCCGCCGTGAACCAGTCCACCGTCCCCGACTGTATCTGCCGCATCCGAATCTGCATGGTGGACTGATCCGCACGGAATCAGGCAGAGAGTCAAGTGTGGGTCATTGATAGGCCGGGCGCCGGGCCTGGAGGGAAGGGCCCCCACGCCGGGGATGGCGGACGTCATGGCCCGGACGGCGCCGCCCATGGGCTTCGGGGCGGCGGCCGCGCACACCGCGGACCCTGCCGGGGTGAAGGCATCCCCGGGCCCGCTGCGGCGCCGGGCGCTGGCGCCCGGCCGGGAGGCCATGGGGTCCGGGCGCGGGGAGGCCATCGGTGACAGCCCGCTGGAGCCACGCATGTATCTGACGATCGACGGGACCGGGATCCCGATGGGCGGGGAGGGGACGGAGGGTGTCCGCGGCAGGCGGGAGGGCGGGAGTGCGGGGACCCGCGGGGGGAGGCTGGCCGTCGTGTACACCGCGGAGGGGCGTGACCGGGAGACCGGCGCGGCCCTGCCAGGGCCGGGGAGCCGGGCGTCATCCCCGACGGGGCCGGATGGACACCCGGCCCATGCGGGGAGCCCTTCGGGGGCGGCGGGGTCACCCACCTCCCGGACTTCCCGCGCGCCTGGGCACCCCTCCGACGCCGGCAGGGCGGTCCACCCGGAGGGGCCGGAGCGGGACCGGCGGTTCGCGGAGGTCCGGGCGGACACCGAGGGGGACGGGCGGGGAGGGTGGTCCGCGGGCCGGAGCCGCACAGGGACCGGACCGGGGAGGTGGAGGCCTGCCGCCGGCGGTCCGGGCTCCGGCTGAAGCGCTCCGGAACCCGCTGGTCGGAGAAAGGGGCGAACGCAATGCTGGCGCTGAAAAGCCGCGTCATGGGCCACAGGCTGGCCGACCTGCTGGACTGGCGGGCGAACCAGCCCGCAGCGGTATGGTCAACAATCTGGGCTACACCCCCACGACGGGGTGTAGCCCAGATTGTTGGCAATCCATACTTTCGGTCGACTTTATCGGGCGGAGATCTACTGAAAGGCGTTCCTATGTCGAGAAATCAAGGCTCAATATAACACCCAGGCGACTCATGCCAATAATCTGGGCTACACCCGGCACGACGCCGATCCTTGATGCCTCGCCTGAACTCATCTATGTGCGCCCGACTGATTCTGCGATGTGTGCCCTTGGTGACCCACCATTTGTTCGCATTCCTCAACACGTACTCGCGTTCATCGCTGCCATGGTCGTGTCGGGACAGGTGAACGAGTTTGCCGCCGTCAACGATCTTGTAGTGGATGTCCGGTATGGGTCTTTCATCTTCCAAATACCAAATGGCCAAATTGTCCGGAAAATCACGGGTCAGATCCAGTATTTTGAGCGGTTCGTCAGCATCATTGAACAGGCATTCAACCCTAATGCCACGATCTTGAATACGGTGACGTAATGCCTCAATGACATCAGGGCTATTGTACACGGACCTTGGTGAGCTATCTCCGTCATCATGGATGACGATGCTCTTTCGAGCGGCCTTGATGAGATCAAGGAACATTCCGGTGGCCTTCTGGTCGTCATTTCCACCCCTTATGGTGTTCACCGTATCATCAACCAGCAGATCGCCCTGCGCATTAACGATAAGCCAAAGGCTATACAGGAATCCAGCCATGAAGATGATGATGACGCCCAGAGCCATTCCGTCAATTCCATTCAGGACCTCCATTGCTTTACCTCCTCCCTGATTTATAGTGGCAGGCCATCCATGTGTCGTTGACTGTAGTTCCTAACTCTTGGCCAATGGAAAGCCTTGGCATTCGTCATGGACCAAATCTCGCGCTGGATATGACTCAATAGATAACCTCTGAAAGTGTATATGTCGACTGATTTCATTGGTACCTGGCCTGATTCCGGGTGAGCGGGTTCACGACCATATCGCAACTCACGACGGGTATTGTCAGTCTGACCTGTGGCGACGCGCTCGCCACACTTGGGGACTCGATATCGGCTTTGCATCCAGAATCGAACACCTTACGAAGCCTGCTGAAGCCGATATGCCCCAGACCATGCACAGCACATCCCGACTGACTGATCGCAATGCCCTGATCC
This sequence comes from Paracoccaceae bacterium, assembly GCA_965203605.1. GTDB lineage: Bacteria > Pseudomonadota > Alphaproteobacteria > Rhodobacterales > Rhodobacteraceae > JAPOUP01. The sequence continues at coordinate 4,586,654 of OZ241902.1, forward strand.
GCAACCGGCGGCGGGCACGACAATCTGGTTGCCCGACTCTCTTCCTGCACGAAGAAGTGGCGTCTGAAATCAAGCAAAGGCTTCCACTGGTCAATCGCACCTTCACCGCACCTGCCGTGATCACCGGATGGCCAGAGGTCTGGACGACCGAATTGCTCGGCGCAAAATGTGTTGAGGATACGGAGTCACTCGATCTTGACGTAGGTTTTCATGACCTTGTGATCCATTGCATGGCGCTGCATTGGGCCGAAGATGCGGTAGCCCAACTGGTACAGGCTCGACGGGCCCTGAAGCCAGATGGTCTGTTCCTCGCCGCACTCCCCGGTGGTCGGACGCTATACGAACTCCGCTCGTCCCTTGCGGAAGCCGAGGTAAGGCTAAGTGACGGACTTTCACCGCGAGTGGTGCCCATGGCGGAGATCCGTGATCTTGGATCACTGCTGCAGCGGGCGGGGTTCGCCTTACCGGTTGCGGACAGCGTTTCCCACAGGGTAACGTATTCCGGTCCTTTGGAGTTGATGCGGGATCTGCGTTCGATGGGAGAGGCGAATGCAATGGCGGCGCGCTCACGACAGTTCACGAACCGGAGTGTCTTCACGGAAGCCGAGCGCTGCTATCGCAATGCCTTCCCGAACGCTGACGGCCGTATAGTCGCCACGTTCGAGATCATATACCTTGCGGGTTGGGCACCCGACTCAAGCCAGCAGAAGCCACTGCGCCCTGGATCTGCGTCAAGGCGCTTGGCCGAGGCATTGAACGTTGGGGAATCGATCCTGCCCGGTTGAGATTGACCAAGGGTGGTGTGCCGCTAGTTTGGCAATGGATCAAAGCTGACTCGGAAGTTTGCAATGCAACGCAGCCATTCTGCCCCGGTTCCTGACAATGCCCCGAGGGATCATCCAGGGATACCGCCTGCTAGGGTAGGAATTCTACTGGCCAATCTGGGCACACCGGATGGATTTGGATACTGGTCGATGAGACGCTATCTGAACGAGTTCCTGTCTGACCGGCGTGTCATCGATTATCCGCGCTGGAAATGGCAGCCACTTCTGCAGCTGGTCATTCTTTCGAAGCGGCCGTTCACGTCCGGTGCAGCCTACCGGTCAATCTGGAACCATGAGGCCGACGAAAGTCCCTTGATGACGATCACCAAAGCCCAGACGGACGGAATCGCAAAGCAGATGGCGGAACGTTACGGCGATGATGTAATCGTGGATTACTGCATGCGGTACGGCAATCCCGCGACAAGGCTAAAGGTTAGGGAACTGGTGGCGAGAGGTTGCCGGAAGCTCCTCTTTTTCCCGCTCTATCCCCAGTATGCAGGTGCGACCTCAGCTACGGCGAACGATGCGTTCTTCCGGGCCTTGATGGAGGAGCGGTGGCAACCAGCCGCCAGGGTCGTGCCAGCTTATTTCGACCAGCCAAGTTACATCGACGCATTGGCCCAATCGGTGGAGGCAGCGTATTCAGGACTTGAGAGGCGTCCCGAAATGCTCGTCGTTTCCTATCACGGTATGCCGCAGCGCTATCTGGCGGAAGGTGACCCCTATCACTGCCAATGCCAGAAAACGACCCGGCTACTAACGGATAGGCTCGGCTGGAAGGCGACGGAAATCACAACGACTTTCCAATCCGTATTTGGTTCGGAGGAGTGGCTTCGGCCCTACACGGTGGAGGAAGTGGCAAGGCTGGCCAGTACAGGAACAAGGGACATCGCCGTCATTGCTCCGGCCTTCGCCGCAGACTGCATCGAAACCCTTGAAGAGATACAGGTGGAAATCCGGGACAGCTTTGAACAGGCAGGAGGAGAGCGTTTCACCTATATTCCCTGCCTTAACGACAGCAATGCGCATATCGATGCCCTGTGCGAGACTATCGAGAACAACCTAAGTGGGTGGCTGGAATGAAAAACTTCCGACGGAACCGCTGCAGCGCATGGCCATCATTCGCCAGCCAAGGTGGAGCCTGATTCCCACCTTTCGGCAGACGGGCCCCGGATATCCGCCCGGTCAGACAAGAAGCACCTGTGTCCCAACCGTTGTAAGCGAGAACAATTCAGCGATGTGCTCGTTATAGAGACCGATGCATCCACTTGAGGCCCGCCGTCCAATCTTGCGGGTATCATGGGTGCCGTGGATGCGGTAGTATTTCCAGGAAAGGTACAACGCATGGGTTCCCATGGGGTTGTCTGGGCCCGGAGCGACATAATGCGGCCACTCGGGGTTGCGCTTCAGCATCTCGGGAGTCGGTCTCCAGGATGGACCCTCGACTTTCTTGACAACTTTCGTACGGCCCCGGCGTGTGAGATCCTCAGTCGATGGAACGCTGGTCGGGTAGAGCCTGTACACGGACAGATCCTCAGACCAGAAGTGCAGGGTACGTGACTTCGTATCAGCCAGTATGGCGCCGTTTCTGGTGTCTTCGAAATACTGATTCCAATCCAGCGACCGAAAGCCCGATATATTGCGGCGAACGGTCTCGGAGATATCTTTCTCGATCTCGATGGAATCGTCGGAGTCTTGCGCCCTTGCTGGCAATATAAATCCGGCTGCGACTGAAGCGCCTCCCCCGAGGAATAATCTACGGTCAACGCTGCATTTCGACCTGTAAGGCATTCCTTCTCACCTGTTCGTTGTTCGTCTCTTGCCTCAATGGCTTCATAATATAAAATGGTGCGCAGGAAAATTCAAGAAACTCTCAGGGCGCGGCAATGGATTCCGCCGACCTGTTCGCCGCTTCCTGGACTGTCCCGGTGGGGATTGCCGAGGTGGTGCCCAGACGCTGCGTGCAAACCGATGGACAAATCAGCGCCCATTTTTTGCTGCGCACCTGTTGGATCCAATTGGAGGCTGTCCATGCGAGCGGAATGACGCCCGTCAAGGAAGCGCTTCTTCCCTGTGTGTCAGATGCCAGCGGACAGACCGCCGTCACAGCGCCCATCGGCGCGGACCTGGCCTTTATGGAAGTGCCCCATATGACCTCATTCCGAATTTCGTGATACCCGGCGAACCCGTCACCGCCCAGTTGTTCGGTTCAGCGCCAAAGGATGGTGCCGTGATTCGGCAACCAAATTTACCCTGTGTACTCAGGAAATCAGAACGGCAGGACATTCAGCACGTCACATCAGTCATACAGAAGGCGGGCCTTCATCGACTTTCCATCTCGACCGACGGGTGCAGCGTCCCCGGAGTTGCGGCAGAATTGGGAGCAGGTAGCGCTTCGGAAATCGAACCGCGCAAGCCGATCGGGTCATTGAACTGCGCATCGCAACCTGAAACCGATACAGGATGGTTCCGGACCTCCTCCTATACAAGCTGCCGCGTCCTCCTCAATTCAGCCCGGCCCACATCATCGCAATCATCGTAGGTCGAGAGGCGTCTCCAGCCTTGGTGGACCAGATTTCGGTTCAGTTTCCAGCCCAGACGGACCGGGGCACGAATACCTCTCCCGCAGCCAATTTGCGTGCGGTGCGAACCAGTCCCGCCGAGACCAGATCGAAATGTCCGTTTGAAATGGCGTGCTCGACCACCACGCTCAACTGCCCCATAGGATGTTCAAGGGAGAGCCGCACCGGGGAACCCTCGACACCAGTCGCCAACCCGTCACCGACAGTGCCGGGACACAGCAGGCATGCAGCGAGGCACTGTGACCCGGTCACTGCGAGGCTTGGGTGGCATTTCCATGGCATGAAATAGCGTGTCAACGCTGTCCCACCATCGCACGCTGGAGCCAGAAGGCCGAACTTCGGTGTCACGGAATGCGAAACGTCACCCATTCCCATCAGCAGTGCAGCCTTTCGGCGGACCTCCTCCATGCGATCAAGAAAGGTCCGGTCTTCGTCGAGCTCCGCACAGCTTTCCCGCCCGGTCAATCCGAACGCATCGGCACGGGCGATCACCATCGGCATCGCCACGTCCATACACGTGACGCAGATGCCGTCGACCGGATCTGTCCGGTTGCCGGTCGGAAAAATCGCTCCTGTCGACCCTCCTGCAATGTCCATGAACCGGAGTTCGACCGGAGCTGCCGTCCCAGGCACACCGTCAATCGCGGCATCGCCGTCGTAGGAAACAATGCCTCCCGGGGTCTGTACCAGGGAGGTGACCCGTGCGCCGGTATTGACTGCCCGTACCTTGATTTCCGTTTCACCGACCCTTGGCTCGACCAGCCCCAGCTCAATTGCAGCTGGACCAACCCCCGCAAGGATGTTTCCACAGGTCGGCTTGAAATCGACCAAGCGGCCCTCAACGCTTACCTGCGCAAAAAAGTAGTCGACATCAGCCCAACTGTCGGCGGACATCGATAGCATCGCGACCTTTGTGGTCACCGCAGCCCCTCCACCTATGCCGTCGATGTTCAGTGGATGGCCCGACCCGACCATCGCGACGAGCACATCTGCAAGCTTTCCCTGGTCCGCGGGCAGGTTCGCGCGGTTGACGTAGGGTCCGCGCGAGGTTCCTCCGCGTATGAGCAGAAATGGAATCGCTGTCTGGGTCATGTCTCCACCTTTACTATCGTGCCGACAAGGCTATCCGTGAAGGCAGTGGTGCCAAGGTCGCATGTCCGAGTGGAATGGGACGAAAGGCATTCCGCGACCGCGGATTCGATTTGGGATGCAGCAGGAGCCTCTCCCAAATTCCGCAGCAACATAGCAAGTGACAGCACAAGGGATACCGGATTGGCGCGGTCCTGACCGGCAATGTCCGGTGCCGAGCCGTGTTGCGCCTGGGCGGCGGCATTGCCTGGGCCAACGTTGAGGGAACCGGCCAATCCGAGCCCTCCGCTGAGTTCCGATGCAAGATCCGACAGGATATCGCCGAACATGTTGGTTGTGACGATCACGTCAAAACGCGCAGGATTGCGCACAAGATGGGCGGCGGCCGCGTCCACCAGAAGTTCTTCGTATTCGATTCCGGGATGGTTGGTCGCCACGTCACGCACCGTGTCCAGGAACAGCCCGTCGGACAGTCTCATGACGTTCGCCTTGTGGACTGCGGTGACCTTTGGAGCGGACCGCCCTGCGGCGATCGAAAACGCCCGTTCGGCAATACGGCGAGAGGCTCTTTCGGTCACCTTGCGGACAGCAAGGGCAATGCCCGGCTCAGGGCTGAACTCTCCCCCACCAGCGTACATGTTCCTGTCCGCATAGAATCCTTCAAGGTTCTCCCGCACGACGATCAGGTCCATACGGCCGTTCGCAGGTGCGGCCACACCCTTCCAGGTCCTTGCAGGACGAATGTTCGCGTAGAGTTCCAACGCCTTGCGCAGCACGCCGGACGGATTCAGCCCACCCGCATCGCGAGGTGGGTAATCATTGTGCGAAACCGGTCCCAGAAGCACTCCGTCCACCGCCATAGCTGCCTCGACCACCGACCCCGGAATGGTGGAGCCGTGGAGTTCGAGCGCACGGAATCCGATTTCCGCTCTCCGAATTTCCACAGGGCGCGACATAACTGGGCGGACAGCGTCCAGTACAGCCAACGTGGAATCCATGATTTCCGGTCCGATCCCGTCGCCCGGAAGAGCCAGAAAGCGCAGGGCACTCACGTGAGGGGCCATGGTAGTTCAACCAGCGACTGCAGAAGTCCTGGCGGAAAGTCGCGGTTGAGAAGGCCCGCCATGAGACATATGAAGGCGATGCCCGCCGCCGTATAGGCGACGGCAAAGCCCCAACTTCTGCAGGACCGGAACTTGATAAAGGCAAGCAGAAACGCCGCCAATGCCAAAACGAAACCGACGAGCATCGTAAGGGCGAGCAAGCCCGCGAACCATGCCAGCGTAGCCCAGAGCCCGTGGCCTTTGCCTCGGATGTCGGAAATGCCAGCCTCCCGGTCAGCGAACAGGGCGTGCGATTCAGGTCTCAGCATCATCTGGACCAGGAGAACCAGGCAACAGACAATGGCAACACCGGACACGAATCTCGGAAACACACGATCCGCTGCCGCGTAGTCAGGAATTAGCGAGGCGTTTACGAACGCGACGGTCAGATATCCCAATATCGCGAGAAGAAACACGAGCGGTGCCCGCTTGCGGCCGGATTCAACTGCGCCCTCGGCCATAATCGACTTCGCTTGGCGAAGACCTACGACAACCGAAATCGCGGTGATGATGATCAGGACGATGACAATTGGAGAGAAGATGTAGTCGATGCCCTCCTCGAATCCCTTGCGGAACCGCGACTGCGCGATCTGGACGGCCTGGTTTGCATAGGTTTCCGCCGGATTGGAAAGTACGAAACCAATCAGGAATGCTGGTCGTGACCAGTCGAAGCGGCGCATGAGTATGCCCAGAAATCCGATCGCGAAGAGCGCGACGAGGTCCATAAGGTCTTGGCCGGACTGGAAAGCGGCAAAGCTGATGATCATGAACAGAAACGGCGCAAGCAAGTTGAACGGAATGGTCGTCAGTCGTGCAATGCCCCCCGACGCGATGATGCAGATCAGCGTACCAACAACGTTTGCCAACGCCAGAAGCCAAACGATGGCATATGTGATGTCGAGGTTGTTCTTCAGCATCGAGGGGCCAACCTCGATGTTGCCCGATCCCAAAAGCGCGATCGCCCCGATGAAGATCGCCATTGAGCCGGAACCAGGAATGCCAAACAGAAGTGTCGGCACCAAACCGCCTCCCTCTTTCGCGTTGTTCGAGCTTTCCGGCCCGATGACCCCCCGCACCTCGCCTGATCCGAATTTCGACCTGTCCTTGGTGGTCTGCACGGAATGTCCATACGCGATCCAATCCACCACTGAGCCGCCTAACCCGGGAATGACGCCGACAACGACACCAATGATCGAACAACGGGCCGAGAGCCAGATGTTCGCGAACCAGTCGCGCACGCCCTTGATCCATCCACCACCGAGAATCGACCGCTCGGAGATGGCGCGATCCTGCCGCAGCAGCGCCACGATTTCCGGAATTGCAAAGATGCCCAGACCCACGATGACCAGCTTAAGCCCGTCAACGAGATATGGCATGTCGTAGGTCGCCATGCGTAACTCGCCCGCGCTGTCGCCTTCACCGATCGTGCCAATCATCATGCCAAGGCCGGCGGCGGCGATGCCTTTCAGCGCAACGCGCCCGGCGAGGATTCCCACCATCGACAGGCCGAACAAGGTGATCATGAGGAGTTCGGGCGTGCGGAACTCGAGAACAATGGGACGGGCCGCGAGAATGAATACCGTCAGGAATGCCGCTCCGACGAGACCACCGAAGAGCGACGACGCGAATGCGGCCGATAGCGCCCGCGACGCCTCGCCCTTCCTCGCCATGGGAAAACCGTCAAGAACGGTGGCCTGCGAGGCGGACGAACCGGGTATCCCCATCAGAACGGAGGCGAAGGTATCGGAAGTCGGCACGACCGCCACCATGCCGATCATCAAGGCAAGGCCGAGCACGGGTTCCATGCCGAACATGAATGGCAGCAGGAGCGACAGGCCCGCAATCCCCCCGAGCCCCGGGAAGACACCGATGCACAATCCCATCACGACGCCCAGGACGAGATATCCGATCACGACGGGCTGCAGGATCAGCCCGGCTGCATCGCCAAGCGCAGGGAGTGCAACCGAGAGCATTTCCATTGGCCTATCCTCCCTTCCAGGCCGAATTCAGGAATCCCGGCCGCACGTGGGCGGCCGGGGCAGGCTCTGGATCCCTAGGTCAATTGAGAGAGACTCCGTAGCGGTCCTTCAGCCAACCGATCACAAAGCTCTTGGCCGCCTCGGGCACCTGCGTGGCGCTCCCGAGTGCGACGCTTGCCTCACTACCCGTCATCTGTGGATAGATGCCTAAACGTCCGGCCGAGATTTCAGCGAAATCGGGCCGAGCCTTGATGTCTTCGAACGCCTTGGCATAGGTGGCGATCGCGTCGTCCGATGCGCCTGCAGGCAGGAACACCATTTTCTGGGCTGGAAATCCCGCCACGAAGAACGCTTTCCATGCGTCCCATTGCTCGCCGGCTGTTTCGCAGCCGTCGGTCGCCTCGCAGACTTCCTTGAAGGTGGGCATATCCGGGAATGTGGGATCGCGTACGATATTGCCATCGGCATCCAAAGCACCCCAGCTCATCATGGGTACGGCGGTTCCTGCCTCGACCAAGGGAGTTACGCCCTTGAGGTACGAGGAAGAAGTCTGGTAATCGATATTTGCCTCTCCACGTTCGAACATCAGGCGCCCGTCGCCGCGTCCCTTGATGCCAAAAACCGGTTCCACGTTGAGCCCAAGCATTTCCCAGGCAAGGAGCGGAACAAGGTCAAGGCGGGTCGCGCCCTGGCTGCCATAGATGAAGTCGGTGTCCCGCAGCCCGCTGGCATCCATGCCGTTCATCATGCCGGACAGATCCGGCGGAAGGTATGCGACCCCACCGGTGCCTGAAGCCAATACAACGTTCCAGTCATTGTATTCGTAGCGAACCCGCGGATCGCCCAACAGGTACGGGAACTGTGTCGAACCCGATGATCCGAAAATCAGCGTGCCATCGTCATAGGTCTGCTCCTGGAACCAGTTCGCTCCCTTGGTCGAGCCGGCGCCCGGCATGAATTTCACGACAACTGTCGGTTCACCCGGCAACGCTTCGCTCAGGAGCGGCGCATAGAAGTTCGCCCACTTGGCTGAACCCCCCGTTTCCGAAAACGGAATAACCCATTCGACGGTCTTGCCCTCCAGGTTGATTCCATGTTCGCCTGCACCGGCATTCGTCGCAAACGTTGCGGCAGCCGCTGCGGCAAGCCCCATGGCCACGCGCCGCGTGGTATTCGTCAAGGTCATGTTTTCCTCCCAGCATCCGGCGCACCATGCACCGGAAATCAATCCAAATCCGGGCCAATCCCGGCGTGATGATGGGTCCATCGCACATAAACCTTGCACCAACCTTTCATTGGCGCAAGAAACTGCGGCATGCGGATTGTGCTGGTTGAAGACAATCACAGCCTACGGAAAGGCATCGCGTATCGGCTGGGCGACGACGGCCACGCGGTAAGCGCGTTGGAGAACGGCGAAGATGCGGATGTGTTCCTTCGGCAGGAGGATTGCGATTTGGTAATCCTCGACATCAATCTGCCTGGTCGCGACGGACTTGAGATCCTGAACGGTCTTCGTCGCCGCAACGACCCGAGGCCGGTGATTCTGCTTACCGCGCGGTCAAGCACGGAGGATCGTGTCAAGGGGCTGGATGCCGGTGCTGACGATTATCTTGTCAAGCCTTTTGCCATGGACGAACTCGCGGCACGGGTCCGTGCTCTGGCCAGACGCAGAGACATCGCGCCACGACGCGCACTGTCTTTCGGAAAGCTCGAGCTCGACATCGAAACGCCGCAGCTCCTTTCCCAAGCCGGTCCCGTCGACATTCCAAGGCGCGAGCTTTCCCTGCTGATTCCGCTTGCCGTCGCCTGTCCTGCGACCGTTTCCAAGGACCGGCTTTTGGATCATATGTATGGCGCGGGTAGCGCGACGGATGACAGAGTGGTTGAAGTGTACGTCTCACGCCTGAGAAAGCGACTGTCAGAACACGGCGTTTCGATTCGCGTGCATCGCGGCATTGGTTATTCCCTGGCGGTCAATCCATGAATGCGTGGGATGTTTCCCGGTGAATGCGCCTCACTTCGGCCACTTTGTGGTCGCCCCTGTTCTTCGCGCCGCAACACAGCAGCCAGTTGTTTCTGGCCGGCCCGCCCTCACGGCTATCAACGACGCAGTCCCAGTTCCTGGTCCGGTTCCGTGCGAATCGGTCTGCAATGCAGAGTGACAAGCGACGGATAGCGTCGGTGACGGTCGGGTGGTTCAGGACGGTCTGCGGCGGGCCGCTGCCAAAGCCCACGCAGGGGCGGGACCTTGACCTGCTCGCTGTCCCGCGCTGGACTTTTCCTGTGGGCGGCCAAATCCTGGCGTTTCGCATTCGCCTTGATACTCTCCGCCCGCGTGGTGGAGGATTACCCCGGTCCATTCAATGAGATCGGTGTGTTTCCAATGGCGGCAGAAGTGCTGGCGACGGCGGGCGGTTGGTCTGGCCCGGAAAGAGGCCCGGAAGGTCGTCGAGGTGGCCATGGAACGAATGGATCGGACGCGGGTCCGCCTGACACACAGAACTGCCCCCCCCGACTTCCATTCCGAAGTGCAGCACCGGTCATTCCGGCAGATGCCGACATGTGCTGGAGTATTGTCGTCGGTCCTCCAGCCGGGAGCGGTGCTGGGGCCAATGTCTTCGTCAGACAGGCGGGCTCAGTGAGCCGCGTGATTTTGCACTTAAGGCTGGCACGGGGAAGTTGAATCCGTTGCTGCGCTTCCTGATTGTCAATCAGCGGACCATGAAGCCGATGGAGGAGAAGCCCTACACGTCGAAAAAGGTCCGTGGTCGATCAGTCCTTGAAAGCCCCTGTCGCCGCAACGTCGGCGCGGTGAGGTCCATCCGCCGCACAGTTCGGGGCAGGCGCCGATGCCTTGCCTGTCGCGGGTTGGTAACATCTATGGCGGTATCGGTATCCGCACCACTCCAGGTCCCTTTGGTCCGCGTGGTCTCAAGCGGTAAGCCTATATATCCATTCGCTCGCCGGTCACCTCATCGGCCAGGAAGCAGAAGTAGGGCCAGATCCGGCGTAAGCGCTACAAGGAACCAAACCGAGATCAGGGCGATCAAGTAATAGAAGGTGTACCTCAACAACCGGAAATATGGCACCCCTGTCACCCCGGAAGCCACATAGAGATTCAATCCGTAAGGCGGTGTGATGAAGCCGATGGAAGCACCCACCAGAAAGATCACTGCGAAGTGGATGGGGTCGACGCCCACGCTAGCCGCAATTGGAGCGAGGATGGGGGCGAGAATGATCGTCACTGGCAGCGATTCCAGCACCATGCCAGACAGGAAGACAATGGCCATTGCCGCAACAAGCACCGGATAATAGCCCCCCATCGAAGTCAGAAAGTCTGTAATGACGGCCTGCGCACCGAGGAGCGATAGAATCTGCTGCATCACAACCGAGATCGCGATCAAGGGGGCCAAAACCCCGGTTATCTGGGCCGAGCGCATAGTGATACCCGGAATCTCCCGCAGGGTGAATCCATCGACTACCAGCATTTCGGCGTAGGACTTCTCGGACCAATCCTTGTCCATGTTCATTTTCAGCAGATGGTTGGCGACCCAGCTAAGGAGCCCTGCAATGATGCAGAAGCCGACGGTCACACCAGCCGCCTCGGTCGGAGAGAACTTGCCGGTGTAGATGCCCCATAGCACAAGGCCGATGGCGAAAAAGCCAAGCCATGCACCGAAGGCTGTTTTCAGTACCCGGTGCACCTGAAACTGAATCAGGTGGCCCCAGCCATTGGCGCGGCAGACAAGAAAGCATGCGACCTGCATGCCGATCACCATCAGTGCACCGGGAAGGATACCCGCGAGAAATAGGTCCGAGATCGGCAGGTTCAGAAGGAAGCCGTAAACGATGAATATGATTGACGGCGGGATGATGATCCCGACCGTACCGCCCGCGGCCGCCGTGGCCGCTGAAAATCGTTCATCATAGCCGCCCTTGACCATCTCTGGATGCAACATCGAGCCGATGGTGGCCGTGGTGGCCGAATTCGAACCCGAAATCGCTGCGAAGAGACCGCAGGCGCCAAGCGAGGCCATCGCAAGCCCCCCTCGCAGCCAACCGAGGCAGGCATACGCGTAATCCGACAACCGCCGTGCAATGCCGGACTTATTGATGAGATCACCCGTTAGGATGAACAGGGGCATCGCCAGAAGGGCAAAACCCTTGTTGAAGACGTTGAGAAGCTCGGCCCCCATGTTGTCGAGCGTGAGGCCAAGAACAAAGGAACAGCCGACGACCCAGGATGCGATGACCAGAAAGACAGGCACTCCCAGCATGAACATGAACGTAACACCGATCGAGATGAGGGTGATGATGGTTCCGTCCGTCACTATTCCCCACCTCCGATCACGGTTTGTTGGATGAGGTCATTGCCGTCGCGGCAGTTCCCCAGGTCTTCGAGGAAATTCTCGACCACTCGGGCGGCCATCAGGACAAAGGCAAGGGGCGCAGTGATGAGGAACCACCATTGCATGGTGTTGTCCGTACCGAGAACGATCTGAAAGTTCGAGGCTGAAAGAGCGGCCGCGCGGGCAGTCGTCACGATAACGATCACCGCGAAGCCCATCCAGAGCAGGTTGTCAAGGCAGAGGCACATGAATTGCGCTTTACGGCCCATCCGACTGCGGAATTCCGAGAAGTTGAGGTGCGAGCGAAGACGAACATTGTAGGTCGCACCAAACCAGACCATTACCATGAACAGCAGGGGAGGAATCGTCGTTGACCATGGCTGCTGGTTGGAGAAGACGAAACGGTCGACCACTCCCCAGAAGATGATCAGCGCGATGGCGAGATAGCTGAATACCATGAAAGCGCGTTCGAGATGTCGGTCGAGGAGAGGCACGCGCCTGTAGATCATCGCAATTGCCCAGCCGCCGAAAACCGCTACGATGAATCCCAGAATCCAGGTTGCATCGCTCTTCAGGGCATTGCGGATTCCCCAGGCATCGCCCGAGGCCAATGCCGAAACAATCTCTCCGATATCAGTGAGATACAACGCGCATTCCTTCCCTTACGGTACGGTTGCACCACCGTTTCAGGACACAGAAGGGCCAGCCCCTCAAGGGGCTGGCCCGACACTGGACGAAGTGCCTTAGCCTTTCCACCAGCGGCGTGGCTCGACGTTTTCCGCGAGTGTGTGCGGGTTGGTGCGCACCTCGTCGTAGATTTCCTGATAGGTGTCGATGCCTCCGGCCCAACCGTTGATCCTGCTGCGCCACTCTTCCCAGAGCTGCGGCTGGAACTCGGGCGAGCACATCTCTTCGGCCCTTCTGACCTCGGCGTCCGACAGTGCGGCAACCCGCACATTGTTCCTCGCGAAGATCGTGTCAGGGCCCTGATGCGGGTACGAAAAGCCGACGGTGTTCACGAGAGCCGCTTCGTTGGCCGCCTGCACGTGCACCTGCGTGAGGTACGAGGCTTCCATCACCGCGTCCTGCAATTCGCCGCCGAGACTGTCGAAGGTCGAAGCTGACATCGCAGTGTGTTCGGTTCCACAGAAGAATCGAAGGTCGACGCATTGCGAAACCACAGGAGACATATTGGCATAGGCCACAGCCGAGGCCCAGGTTTCGGCCCCGTCGATCAGACCCTGTTTCAGGCCGTCAAGTGTCTCTTCCCAGGCTACCGGAACGGGGTTTAGGTCAAGCGCCTGCATGGCAATCCGTCCAAGCTGGGTGCCCGTCACGCGGTTCTTTGTCCCTGCAAGCTGTTCGACGGACGTCACGGTGTCCTTGTCTTCCCATGCAAGACCGAGCTGGATGCCGCGCAGTTCGGCGTGGGTGAAGAGGAACTTCAGGCCGTGCATCCTCTCGAACGGGTCGCGCAGGATACGCTGCGAAGCGGGCGAGTACATGAAGTGGTACTGATCGGCCCGGCTGCGGAACATATAGGCGTAGTCGAGCACGTTGAGGTAAGGTGCGCCGCCCGCCGAGTTCTGCGTCGAGGCCGCATAGATGTCGACGATGCCCTGCTGCGTTTTTTCAACACAGGAAAGCTGACCGCATATCTGGTTATTGCCGATGAATTCGATACGGATCTCGCCATCGGTGCGTTCTTCCAGGTCACGCACGAACTCAAGACAGCCCGCCCGTTCGATCAGCAGGTTGTCCTGGTTGAAGCCAGCCGCGCCAAACTTCAGATTGAACTTTGCGTCTTTCGCATAGCGGCGGTTGTATTGCGATTCAGCAGCCCGAGCCAGGTTTGCCGCGGTCATGGCACCACCCAGTGTCCCTGCGGCCAAGAGCGTTGAGATCACGCCGTAGGTGCCTGCTATCCTAAAGAAGTCCCGGCGCGAAACTCCCTTGACACGATCAAGAATTCCCATTGTTTCCTCCCGTTTTCGCGACCAAAGTCTAAGCCTTTCAGGCATACTAGACGTAAGCCAGACTTTAGAGTAGCTAATTTTGCTTACATCTTCTGAAAGTGATGATTTACAGATATGGCATGCGATGACAATCAGACTTTTTCGGACATTGGTGGCAATCGCCGATCATAGGACGTTCAGCGCCGCGGCTGACGTCGTGTACGTGACGCATGCGGCGGTCAGCCAGCAAATGCAGACGCTTGAGGCCGACCTTGGAGTCGCTCTCTTCAATCGCAGCAAGAGAACACCGGAACTGACGCCAATTGGCCTGCAGGTTGTCGCCAAGGCCCGAAAGCTGATCTCTGACTATGACAGTCTGGTGCCGTCGATTCTGGCCGACGGCGGTCTGAGCGGTCAGATGTCCATGGGTGCGCTTCACACGACCTTGACCGGCCTGACACCGCGGGCCTTGGCAGTTCTCAAGGCCAGGTTCCCGAAAATAGTATGGCGAATCCGCCCCGGTCTGACCGGGACGCTTTTGGCTGAAGTCGAGCGGAGCGCAATCGACGTGGCGTTGGTCACCAAGCCGCATTTGATTCCAATGGGTATCGTCTTCCGAGGATTGATCGAGGAACCGATGCAGTTGATTGCCGCCGTGGAAGAGGAGGAAGACGATCCAATCACACTGCTGAAAGAGCGTCCTTTCATCCGCTTCAACCGAAATGCAGTCGTCGGCACCTTGATCGACAATTGGATACTGGCAAGGCGCATTCGAGTCGCGGAGACCATGGAATTGGACAGCCTGGAAGCGATCGCAAGCATGGTTCACGCAAACCTGGGGGTTTCAATTGTGCCTGATCTTGCAGTTCAACCTCGCGACAGCGTCCCTGTCAAGCGCCTCGGCCTCGGCCCGGACGCTCCGACGCGCGTGCTGGGGCTTGTGTATCAGGAGGACCAGATCAAGAAGCAGGCCATCGAAGAACTCTTCGAGGCGCTTCTTGGTGTCGTTGAGGACCTGAAACCGAAATCCACGCCGTCCGTTTCATGAGCGCTGACTCAATTGCGTGTCTGGTCTCGGGCGCAGACCCTCGAGGCTTTGTCAATGGCTTGGCAGGGTCTGGGACCGCCCCATCCGTACCTGACCTTTACCTTTTGGAGCCAGTCGGCTCCGAAGCGGTCGTTGCCTTGAGGTCGGCACCTGCGGGGCTTCAGGGTCTGTGGGTCCTTCGCAATGAGACTCCTGGCCAACCTCGCACAACTCCGATTTGTCGTGCCCAGTCCAATTGGTGTCCAAATTGAGCCTGGCCTCCAGATGTCGTTGACGCGGACGCTCTGCGGACCTTGATGGCGGTCAGTTGCTCCATTGCGGTGTCCGTTCAACCCTGCCCTCAAATTCGAAACGAATGCCATGGATGGATGCCTCAGTCGGGCTCATCGATTGTGCGCTGGGCGCTGCGTCCGCTGTGCTTGATGCACTACCGCAGAGGTCGCTGTCACGGTGTCCCAGAACAAAAGCGGAGTCGGGCACTGAATTGCAGCCATATCCCTCAAGCGCACGCACGATCCATTTGCGCATATCTCTATGCAACAGCTGATGCGTCCGTTGCTCATAGGCATCCAGACTCGGGATGGGCCGGAAAAGCCGCCTCCATCCGCGATTTGGTGTCACAGGTTGCCATTAGATCACTTCCTCTGTCCTGTCGTTACTTTCGCCATAGCGTTTCATGACCGCAGGTTTCGTTCCTTCATAGACCCGCGCAACGTTCTGTGCGATTTTCGCGTTTTCCCGTTCGAACAGGCAATCGCCGTTCAGATCAGATGCGACGATGAAGGGCCCCATCCGATTGCATCGGATTACCCACATCGCTTGGGCAAGCCCCAGCTCGTCGTTCCAGTGGACGGCTTCGACCCTTTCCACTCCTCGGCCGAGGAGCGCACCGGTACCGTAGCCGACGGTCGAAAGATAGACCGCGCCATTGGGAACAAAATAGTCCCTGTAGTCCTTGGAGGACATACCCCCTTTTCCGACGACAAGCTTGGTTCCGGTCTGGGCAATCCACTCCGGCAGCCATTTGGCCAGTCGAAACGAGGCGGTGGCTGTGACGGCCCCCATATCGAACGAGCCATCCGCATTGATCCGGGCCGCGGGAGAGCAATGGAAATTTGCAGCGGAGTCGCGTGGGAGTTCCATCGGTAAATTGGCCCGGTCTTCCAAGGCGCGCATGTAGACTCCCTCGCGGGCAGTATACATCAACCCATCGAGGTAGACGATATCGCCCAAACGCAACTCGGCAATCGCCTTTGGCGAGGGTGTCGTGGAGAGACATATTTCGCGCGGGCCGCTCATTCCGCCGCCTCCCGAACGGGTTTCCATTCAACAGTTTCCCGGCGCTGATAGTCGGTGAACCAGTCTGGATCCGTTCGATGCTCGACCCGGCCATCTGCGTGGATGCGCGCGACGGCCCGGCGGGAAGACAGACAGAATGCATGGACCGACATAGGCATGCCGCCGGTGTGGCAATAGCCCACTTCGATGTGGCAATCGATCACCATGTTCTTTCCCACAAACCCCATGGCCCCCATGCCTATGGAATTGCCCAAATCCCTGAATTCGTCCTCCAGCTCCGCGAGTCTGGGGTCGGAATTGCGGCTTCCGACAACGCGCAGGGTCGAGGCGCGCTTGCCGAGCAACATACAGATGTCCTTCGAACCTCCGAGCCCAATCCCGATGATGGCGGGCTGGCAGGCGAGACCACGTTTGCCAAAGGCCATCAGGCTGTCGAGGTAGAAGCGCTTGATGCCCTGGATCCCGTCGCTCGGGAACAGCATTCGATAATCGCTGCCGAACAGCCCACCCTTATGGACGGTGATGAGGTCGATCCACTCACCTTCCGGTTCGAAGCCATACTCGATCTCGGGGGCGCCGATGCCGACATTGTTGTCGTGGTCGGTGCGCCACAGGGGGTGGACGCGATTGGGGCGGAGGGGCACGCCGTTAGTGGCGTTTGCGGTAGCGCGGCGGAGGGCAGCCTCAAGTGCCACCATGCCGCCTTCGACCCGGGCGTCGTTGCCGAGCTTGACGAACCAGCGGGGAACGCCTGTGTCGCCGCACATGGCCCGGCGGTCTTCCCTGGCGGCTTCGTAGTTCCGCAACATGGCCTTCAGAACAAAAGAGGAGAGGTCGCCGTCCTCGGTTTCCGCAGCCTGTTTCAGACCATCAAGGTAGTCTTGGGGAATCTCGATGGCGGCCTTGTCCATCAGAGTTTCGGCGGTTTTCTGGATCAGGTCTATTGAGATCATTGCGCCGCTACCAGAGTTTCGGGTTCGCCTTCAGGCAGGATGGTTTCGCCCGGCTTGACGATGGTAAACTGGACGGGCTTGCGGGTGACTTCAACAGCCCCACCCTTCAGGCGGGCGACGGTGAATTCACTCTCTTCCAGCGCACCCGGATCGGGAAAGTCCTCGCGGTAATGAGCCCCGCGGGAGTTTTCGCGGGCGAGGGCAGCCCTGGCAATGACATCCGAGACATCGCAGAGCGATCTCAGGTCCAGCCAGTCGTGCCAGGTGAGGTTAAGGGCCAGGTTGCTGTCGTCAACGCCAACTTCCATGAGCCCGGCGGAAACCTCCGCGACGCCCGCAAGGCCGCGCTTGATGCCCGCCTCGGTGCGCATGACACCTACATCGTCCCACATCAGGTTCTGCAAATCCTTACGCAATGGCTGTACAAGCCCGGGCTTGCGGCTCAGCGGATGAACAGCTCGGGCGACTTCTGTGGCAAGCACCTCCTCATCCGGATCACGCACGGACATTCTGGCCACATCGGCCCCCATAATGTCGCCCGCCACGCCTCCATAAACAGTTGAATTCGCAACACCATTCCCGCCCAAGCGATTCGAGCCGTGCGCACCGCCCGCGTCTTCACCGGCAACGTAAAGGCCCTCCATCGAGGTGCGCGTGTCCACATCGACAACGACGCCACCCATGAAGTAGTGGGCGGTTGGTACCACCTCGACCTTCCCGCCAGCGAGATCGAAGCCGCAATCGGCGCAGCGCTTGACCATGCCCTTGAATCTCTTCGCGACGGTCTCGGGTCCGAGGTGGGACATTGAAATGAAAACACCCTCCTGTCCGGGGTTGTTGTTCCTGCGCATCTCGGCATAAATGCCGCGGCTCACGACATCCCGAGTGGCGCGTTCGCCTTTCGCGTCATAGGCGAACATGAATCGCTGGCCTGCGTGGTCGAGCAGTCGTCCACCCGCGCCACGCAGACCTTCTTCCAGCACCGTGCCGGTCATTCGCGTGTGGTCCCCTGCCAGAAGACCGGTGGGGTGGAACTGCACCATCTCCATGTCACGCAAATCAAGCCCAACACGAAGCGCCATGGCCAAACCGTCCATGGTCTTGTCTCCGGACGGGGTGTGATATTTGTACATGGTCGGCCCGCCGCCGGTTGCCATCAACACACACTTTGCGCGAACAAAACGGAAACGACCGGTCCGCATGTCGATCATCAAGACGCCGGCGACCGCACTTCCATCCCTTGTTGGGATCAACCCAACAGCCCGGTGTTCCTGGAGTTTCTCAACGCCCGACGCCAGGACTTTCTCCATCAGGCGGTTGATGATCTCGATGCCGGTCAGATCACCCTTGTGAACCGTTCGGTCAGCGGTCTGTCCGGCAAAGGCCTTTTGATGAAGGGTGCCATCGGGATTCCGGTCAAAGAAACATCCGACCTCGTTCTCCAATTCGCGAATGCGGACCACCGCCTGTTCGCAAAGCCGCCAGGCCATGTCCTGATTGGGGAGCCATTTTCCGCCGCGGATCGTGTCCATGAAGTGACGCTCGACGGTATCTCCGCCGCCCAAAGCCACATTGTAGCCGCCCTGCACCATGCGGGTGCAACCGCACTTGCCGACCAGCCCTTTGACCGCAATGGTGACCTTTGTCGCTTCCGGGGCCACCTGTAGGGCGTGGAGGGCAGCGAACAGACCCGCTCCCCCGGCGCCGAGGATCAGGACATCCGTATCGTGGCGTTCGATTCCGGATGGTTTCATGTCACGCCGCTCTCAGAAAAAAGACCGCCGCAATCAGGAACGAGACCGCGGTGGCACTTGCTGCGAGGGTCTTCTGCGGTGCGGGCCAATCAAGCCATTCCAGCGCCATAAGTCGCAGCCCGCCGAACATATGGACCGCGAGAAGGAAGACGAGACCGAATTCGGCAAGTCTGACGACACCCGCTTCCGTGAGTGCCAGGATTCCGTCCAGCCGCGCAGGTTCGGTAAGCGCGAGCGACAGCACCCAGAAATGAAACGGCAGGAACAGGGCCAGTGCCAGCCCCGACAGGCGATGCAGAATGTAGGCCAGCCAGAGGGGGTGCGCACGTGAGGTTATGCCCGTCCGGTTCATGCGAAGGTCACGGCCCAGACGGCGCGCGCTCCCAAAGCGAAAAGCCCCAAACCCACGACCCACATGAAGGTATCAAGTGGTCTACCCTTCAGAACACCCCATTCAAAGGCAATCACGCGCAGGCCGACGGCCCCATGTATCGAGACCGCCAAAGCGAAGGCTCCATAGAACAGGAACCAGAAAACGGAGCCCTGCGTGCGCCCAAGGATTTCCGCCGCACTCAGGCCGCCCTGAATTGCGTAGATCATTACGGCGAGGTGCCCGAGCACAAATGGAGCCATCAGAAGCGCGGCGACCCGTTGAGCCATGTAGAGACGCAGATTCAGCATCAGCGCCCTCTTCCGAAATACGATTTCGCCGTTTCGCGCTTTAGCCCCGCAATCGCCGACATCGGGTCGAGGTCATTCGGGCAATATTCGGTGCAGGACCCCATGGAGTGGCAGTTGTGACAGCCCCCATGCCCCGAGACCGAGTCAAGAATGGAGACGCGGCCTTCGTCCCTGACATCGTTCAACAGAGTCCAGGCGCGTTGCAACGCGGCGGGGCCGAGATAGTCGGGATTGCCCGCTACGGTATCGCAGGCGGCATAGCAGACCGAGCAATTGATGCATTCGATACCGGCGTTCGCCTCGATGCGCGCGGCGCTGTTCTCGTCCACCGGAATTGGGTCGTCCCGCGTCACACGGCCATGGTGTACGCCTTCGGCTGCGATCCACTTGTCGAAAAACGGGTCCATGTCGACCACCAGATCCTTGATGACCGGGAGGTTCCGCAGCGGGCCAAGCGTGATGGCGTTCCCTTCAAGCACCTTCGATACGTGGGTACGGCATGTCCAGCGTGGCACACCGTTCACCATCATCGCGCAGCTGCCGCAAATGCCCACCCGGCAGGCGAATCGATAGCTCAAGGTCGGATCGGCGTTCTGCTGAACCCAGGATACGACATCCAGGACCGTCTGGTTTTCCCGGGCAGGCACCTTGAATACGCTCGTTGTGCGACGTTCATTCGCTCCGCGTAGAACCGTCAATTCAATTAGATCCATTGCCATCGGAGTAGGTGGCTTCCAACCGTTGCGAAACTTCGGCACATTGTATCCGACAGTTCATCTTTATTAACGCAATAAAATCTTAAGTTTTCCGTTAGGGATGCTGACGAAACTATGGAAAAGGCGACCAGATGGCCAGAAGCCTTGCCAAAAACTGCAACACGCCTTGGCGCGCCTGACTCAGCGGTGCTCCAATGATCGAAACACAGGAGTCTTCTGGAAGACTTCCCGGCCGGGCGGTCTTGAGCGGATCCGTGACCAGTTCCGATCCCTGCACCCAGGCCCGGGTTGCATCAGCGACACACGGTGCCGCAGGACGCATCATCCGGGACGCACCCCACTTTCTGCAGGAGGCGATCGAGCGGAGGCACGGCTTCTTTCAGACCCGCTTGGTGTCGGCGTGAAAGCCGACACCAACCATGACATTGGCCGTGCTGCCAATCCCTCCAGTGTGCATTACCCGTGGGCGCAAGTGTATCAGGACGTCACTAGTGTCCCAACGTTAATCAAATAGATTCAATTGGTTATCGGCACCGGGAGGATTGTTTCTGTTCGGCGTCCTGGTAAGTATTTGATTTAGAGGCGTTCTCTCGAACATGGTGAGGCTCAAGATCTGTAACATTGTGTGGAGGCTGATGTCCAACCGGCTTCTCGAGCGGATGATTGCGACCAGCAGGTAGACAGGGACGGCGATCCAGATCTGGCTCTTCACGGCGTTCTCTGAGGTGCCGAAAAAGGACTTGATCCTGAGATGCTGCTTGATCCACTTGAAGAAAAGCTCCACCTGCCAGCGCGCCCGGTACAGGTCGGCGATGGTGTGTGGCGGAAGAATGAAGTTGTTGGTCAGAAACACAAGGGTCCGTTCCCGTTCCCGGTCGACATACTTGATGCGCCGCAGCTTGTCGGGGTATTCCTTCGCCGTCCCAACACCGTCGGTCCGGACAATCTGGTCGCAGATGACGCCGGAGGACCGGTCGACCCTGTTCGAGTACAGGCGGCGGAGCCTTGTGTTGGTCTTGGACCGCAGGACGAAATGGGCGCCGTTGAGGTGAAGTCGGTGCAGGCGGCTGAAGTCGAGATATGCCCGGTCCATGACATGGAAAGCCCCGGGCTCCGGAGCGATGATGTCCAGAATGTTGACGTCATGGACCTTGCCGTCGGTGATATGGATGAATGCGGGGATGTTGCCCCTGAGGTCAAGCAGCGTATGCAGCCTGACGGCACCTTTGGTCCTGCGGAAACGGGCCCAGGGGAAAAGGGACAGGCACAGGTCGATGGTCGACGAATCCAGCGCGTAGACGGTGCTCTCAAGGTCGAGACCGTGACTGTCGTCGGAAAGGTGCCGGGCCTTGTGGATCAGGTGCTGGGCGAAGTCGGCATGGATCCTCCAATCCCGGGTGGAATTGGCGTTGGCAAGGGTGTTCCTCGCCACACCGCCCCGGATACCCATGTGATAGAGCTTGGATGACTGGGCCCGCAGGCAGACCTCGACATCCCTCAGGGAAGACCGATAGGTCAGCTGCGCAAACGCCATGCAGCGGTATTGATCACTGCAGCTGAAGGACTTGATCCTGTGATTTCCGCCGTAACGCTCGACGCAGCGGCGAAACCTATGCCATGGAAGATGATCCATGACCTGGCCGAAAACGAGCTTGCCAGAATACACTTCCGGGCCTCCCTTTTGCTGGATTCATGGCCCAGCCCTGCGGGACACCCGGTTGGAGTTCAAGTCGGTGACACCTCAAATCATCAAAAAACAAACTAATATCAATATATTACACATACATTATGCTTCAACGTTGGGACACTAGTGTCAGGACGTCTTTCTGAACTTTCTGATTACCGCCGTTCCAGGTGGTGTGGGGCCTTTCATTGCCCTGAGTTCACCGGTTGCGCCCTCCAATGGAATCTCTCTTGCAACCATCGGGCTGAGATCAACCTCGCCACGTTCGATCATACCCAGGAGCGAAGGATACTTCCACGACGGCATTCCGCGCGTGCCGTAGAAGGCAAGTTGCTTGGTATAGATGGCGCGCACGTTGATTTCCATCATACCACTTCCCCCGGGCATGCCGATGTGGACATGACGGCCGAGGATGGCGAGGCATTCGACCGAAGCATTCGTTGTCGCTTCGATTCCCAGCGCCTCGATCGAAACCTGTGCGCCGCCTCCGGTGATTTCGCGGATGGTTTCGGCCACGTCTTCCTTCATGGCGTTGACAGCCGCATCGGCACCAAGTGATCTGGCGTGCTCGAGTTTTTCGTCAACCACATCGACAACAACAACCTGAGCGCCAAGCAGCTTGGCCAAGAGCAGCGCCGAGAGGCCGATGCCACCCGTCCCGTGAACGGCAACCCATTCCCCCGCCCGAACCTGGGCGCGGTCGGTCAAGGCGTGCCAGGCTGTCGTCACGCGGCAGCCAAGACCTGCTGCAAGAGAAGGTGACATCGTTTCAGGGAGGTGGACAAGGTTGTGGTCAAAGGGCACCGCCACAAACTCGGCGTAAGCCCCGGGCGTGCCAAAGCCCGGCACGACTTGATTGGCGCAGGTGTTGGAAACGCCGGTGTGGCATGCGGCACATTTGCCACAACCCAGAATGAATGGAGCGATTAGACGATCACCGACCCTGTATGTCGCGTTCGGTCCCGCTTCGACTACGGTTCCACAATACTCATGACCAAGGATCGAACCGTTCTCGACTTTGGGGTGTTGACCCGTCCAACCATGATAGTCCGAGCGACATACACCGCATGCTGCGACTTCAAGCACAACTCCGTCGTCAGGGCATATGGGATCGTTTACGGTTTCAATTGAAAGGTCCCTATTGAAGTCTCGCACGACAGCAGCTCGCATACTTACCTCGCAACCTAAACAGTGTTGGCAGGACCGCGCCCAGGGCCCGTTGCTTGCACAGAAATGAATCCCCCGATTCACCCTGAAGTGCAACACCATAGGGTGGTCCGTGAACTGGATCCCCCTGAGCGAACGACACAGGGACGTGGATGCGTGCTGCCGCCATTTCAGGAACAACCCCGGACGGATGCGGTGCGACGAATACCGAGACGGGGGATCGAGGTCGGGAGCGGCGTCTTGGAGGCTGGCTGCCGGGCGTTGGGGAACCAGTTGAAGCGCTCCGGAACCCGCTGGTCAAGGAAGGGGCCAACGCCGTGCTGGCGCTGAAAGGCTGCGTCAAGAACCACAGGCTGGCCAACTTCCTCGACTGGCGGGCGAATCAGGCCATAGCGGCATGACCGGAATCCCGGGCGACACCCATCAGGCACATCCTGTTCAGGTGCCGGAAATCCCAGCATTGACCAGGGCCGAAGTCTCGGAAGCCGACTCTATCGGAGACCTAAGCCGCCAATCAGGAATCATCTGACGGCTCACGCGATGGAGTTGACGCGGGCCTGTTGGATTTCCGCCTTTCAGGCCCTGCCCATGTGCGACCGACACACCGGGCAACTCACCGTCTGAGGACTTCCCGAAGTTCCTTGGCTAGCCCATCGATCTTCTCCTCCAGCCGAGCTTGGCCTTCCTCCAGCTCCATCAGGCCTTCCTCCAGCCGAGCTTGGCCTTCCTCCAGACGGACCTGGCCTTCCTCCAGGCGGATCACATCATTCTGCAGGGATGTCATTCCGAGCGCCAACCAACCTACGATTCCGAAAAAGGCAATGAGACACGCCACTGCCATGGGATGCCTTGTCAGGTCGTTCCGCGGCCCCTGCCGCAATTCACGCGCCAATAGCCGCGCCAATTCCGGGGTGGCACCAGCATTCGCGAGTTCTTCGCGTGTCACGCCCATGTCATTCTCTCCCTGAAGTCGGAAGTTCCATCGCATCTCGATACGAGGTTCGCTGCTGGTCAGTCACACAAATATACATCCCTGTTTTGCAATGTCCATATACCTGATGACAGGGGGTGTAGCCCAGAATTTTGGCATGAATCGCTCGGATGTCTTTGCTAAGCCTTGATTTCCTGGCATAGGAACTCCTTTCGGTCGATTTTCGCCCGTGAAAGCCGACCGAAAGCACAGATTTCCAACAATCTGGGATACACCCGATGACAGGACAGCCGCGTTTTGCTCCCTTTCGTCCCATCGGTGCATCCCCACTTTCATTCCGAAGTGCAGCACCGGATCATTTCCGCGACGGGGCGAAAGGCCGGATCCGGGCTTGATTCCCCAAATGGATGCTATGCTGGCGCACTTCAGGGTGGAACGGTTGCAACAGGACAGCGGCGATGCGACCCGAAATCCGCACTGTTTCTGGCTGGAATCATCTGTCACCTCCCGCTGCGATTCTTTGGCCAGGCCGGCGGAACAGAAGAGCGGAACGGCGACCATCGCAGTCCCGGGCGTGGCGCACCGACCTTGGCCCCTCCCAATGTTTACAGGAGAGCCGTAAGCCATTATGCGCAAGCTCGAAAGATACTCGGAGGCTGTCTGGCGCATGACCAATTTCCTGCATGAGCACGATCTACCCGACGGTCTGGACCTCGGATCCGTTGTTGCAGTGGACTGTGAAACCATGGGACTGCGTTTCCATCGCGATAGGCTATGCGCGGTCCAGGTTTCCAGCGGTAACGGAGATGCCCATGTCGTGCAGATGGCCGTCAACCAGGACAGAGCGCCAAATCTCTGTTCGATGCTCAACGATCGAGATGTGCTGAAACTCTTCCATTTCGGACGTTTCGACATCGCAGTCCTATACCACACGTTTGGTGCTCTCGCGACACCAGCCTATTGCACCAAGATTGCGTCGAAACTGGTCCGAACAAATACCGAGCGGCATGGGTTGAAGGATCTGCTGAGCGAGTTGCTTCAGATCGAAGTTTCCAAGCAGGAGCGGTCGAGCGATTGGGGTGCGGATAGACTGACAGCAAAACAGATCGATTATGCCGCTTCAGATGTCCTCTACCTGCACAGACTGCGAAAGAGGTTGGACGAACGGCTGGTTCGAGAAGGCCGCGAAGAACTTGCCCGGTCATGCTTTGATTTCCTGCCCACCCTTGCGCGGCTTGACTTGGCGGGTTGGCAAGATGCCGATATTTTCGCCCACTAAGGCTGATGGGCATAAGCGGATGGATAGAAAGGCTTTTCTTGATGTAGGGCAGCGGGTGATCCGACGTGAGGCACAGGCACTGGGCCTCTTGATGGATACAATTGACAGGAGTTTCGCAAATGCCGGAGAGTTGCTCCTGGCAGCGCATGGCCGGGTCATTGTTTCCGGAATTGGCAAATCCGGGCACATCGCGAAGAAGATAGCCGCGACGTTCGCCAGCACCGGCACACCTGCCCATTTCGTCCATCCCGCGGAAGCGAGCCACGGTGACCTTGGAATGATGGCACAGGGCGATGTGGCGATGGTGCTCTCGAACTCAGGTGAGACGCCGGAACTTGCCGACCTGATCGCCTACACGCGCCGATTCGGGATTCCGCTTATCGGAATCGCCGGCAACCCGAACAGCACGCTTCTCCAGCAATGCGATGTGGGTTTGGTGCTGCCACCGGCTGACGAAGCCTGCGACAAGGGCATCGTTCCGACAACGTCCACCACGATGACACTCGCACTTGGCGATGCCCTGGCCATCGCGTTGATGGAGCACCGACGGTTCACGCCGGATCTATTCCGGGAGTTCCACCCCGGAGGACGGCTCGGTGCACGCCTGTCCCGGGTTCGGGACCTGATGCACGGAGACCCGCCGATTGTGACTTGCCTTACACCGATGAGCGAAGCGCTGCTGGAAATGACCCGAAGGGGCTTTGGCGTCGTCGGTGTGCGGGAAGAGAACGACAATATGCTTGCGGGCATCGTCACCGACGGAGACCTTCGTCGGCATATGATCGGACTTCTGGAGAAGACAGCGCAGGATGTCATGACCGCCCATCCCCGAACGATCGGGCCAGATGCGCTTGCTGAGGAGGCTGTTGCCGTCATGAATGAACACAGAATCACATGTCTGTTCGTCGTCGACCCTGCCGGAAGCCGACATCCAGTGGGCATCCTGCACGTCCACGACTGCCTGAGAGCGGGAATCGTCTAGGACATGGCGATGAAGGACCGTTATTCCCGTACGGTCGCATGGCTGAAGATCCTCCTTCCGCTGATGGCGTTGGGAATTCTGTCGACCATCATTCTGATCGCCCGTGTGGTCGAGCCCGCACAGGAACTCCGATTCACGGATGTGGACGTCGCGAAACTGACGGACCAACAGATGATCGGGAACCCCGTTTACTTCGGTGTCAGTAGAGATGGAGTGGCGATTCAGTTGGCAGCCATGAGCGCCCTTCAGGAAATGGATGGCTCCGACCCAAATGGTTCGGACCGCTTTCGTGGCCGCTCGGTTCGCGCCGAGATCGACATTCCCCAAGGCGATCGGATCGAGGTCTACGCGGACAGTCTGGCAGTCAATGTTGAGGAAAACACCGCGGCAATGATCGGGAATGTGCGTATCGAGTCTTCGGGTGATGTTGTGCTCGTCACCGAAGGGATACGGCTCTTGCTTGATGCGGCGCGGATTTCCTCGGACGAATTGACCGAACTCTCCGCTCCAGTGGGCGAGATCGTTGCGGATAGCTTCGAGATGGTGCAAAGTGGCGAAAATGGCACTGACTATATCCTGGTCTTCAGGGGTAACGTCAAAGTGCTGTTCAAACCTATAGAATGAGGTGGTACGTGATTTCCGGTTCTTCCATCAAGGTGCTCGCGGTCCTGCTCGTGGTCCTGTCCTGCAGGGTTCCAGCACTGGCGCAGGGCGCCGAATTCTCTCTGGGAATGCGTGATCACGACGCTGAATTGCCGATCGAGGTCACTTCGGCGGCTCTGACTCTGGACCAGGAAGATGGAGTCGCCAACTTTTCCGGGCAGGTCATCATTCGCCAGGGTTCAATGATCATGACCTGCGGCAATGCTCGAGTCGAATACGACGTGGACCCCGAGACGGGAAAGGAGAGGATTACGGCAATCCATATGTCTGACAATGTGACGTTCGCTAGTGACAGCGAAACGGCCGAAGCGGAACAGGCGGTCTATTCTCTGCCGGACAACCGGCTGGTGATGAGCGGCAATGTCCTGATTGTTCAGGGCACAACCGCCATCAGCGCCGACTCGCTCGAATACGATCTCGAGAGCGGATCCGGGCGAGCGGGAGGGGAGGTCAGAACCACTTTGCGGTTGAACGAAAACCGATGACCACCGCGCCCAGGTTCGATGTGGTGGTTGGTCGGCCTGGCCTTCACGTCACCAGTCTTCGTAAGACATACCGAAAGAAGACGATCATCAGGGACATCAGCCTTGATCTTGGGCCTGGCGAGGTTGTGGCCCTGCTGGGTCCGAATGGTTCGGGAAAGACAACCACATTCCATTTGATTGCAGGCCTGATTGGCTCCGAGGGCGGTCAGGTAATGATCGACGGGATTGATGCGACCGCTTTCCCGATGTACCGCCGTGCCAGGCTGGGTATTGGCTATCTGCCGCAGGAAATCTCGATCTTTCGCGGCCTGAATGTCGAGCAGAACATCCTCGCTGTTCTCGAGATCTCGATGCCGGACAGCCCACGCCGCCGCGAACGGCTTGAGGAGCTTCTTTCGGAATTCTCCATCAGTCACCTACGACGCGCTTCGGCTCTTTCGCTCTCAGGTGGCGAGAGACGGCGGGTCGAAATCGCCCGATGCCTTGCTTCCAACCCGAGATACATACTGCTCGATGAGCCGTTTGCTGGCGTGGATCCGATCGCAGTGGAGGAGATCCGTGGGCTCATTTCAGACCTGAAAGGGAAAGGAATTGGCGTGTTGATCACGGACCACAATGTACGCGAGACGCTGCAGATCGTCGATCGAGCCTACATCATGCATGATGGCCAGATGCTCAAGAGCGGCACAGCCCAGGAAGTCATGAGCGACGAGAACGTTCGTCGTGTCTTTCTGGGCCCGGGCTTCAGGATCACGCAAGGGTGAATGCGGGCGGGACCAAACACCGCTGCCGTGAGTCGGTTTTCCGTTGACGTTGATTCAGATCCTGCTGCAAACTGAAGGCAATGCTGAGCCCTGCCAATTTCGCCACCCCGTCCCCGCAGGGTATCATTCCGTTTCATTGGTTATGTGCAGTGCGGGCGCAAAGGCGTAGCGGCAATTCACTGCCAGCCAGATGCTGCCGTAGAGGTTCCCGGGTCCAGGAGCTTGAATCCAAGGAGGCGTTATGAAAATTCAGATCAGCGGCAAGCAAATCGATGTCGGCGAGGCCCTTGGAAATCGTGTCAGGGAAGGGCTTTCGACAGTTGTCGGCAAGTACGCGAAGCGGGCAACCGATGCCTATGTGACTTTTTCGCGGGAAGGACATGAGTTCGCCTGTGAGATTATCGTGCATCTGTCGACCGGGCTTTCAGCTCAGGCGCACGCACATGCGCATGACATATATGCCGCGTTTGTTCAGGCAAGTGAGCGGATGGACAAGCAGTTGCGCCGGTATAAGCGCCGTCTGAAGGATCACTATCGTGACCGTTCAACACCAGTTGAACTGTCCGATGCGTCCTCCTACATCCTGGCTGCTGCGGGTGGAGAGCATGATTCCGGTGGCGAACAGGAACAGGAGCCGGAATCGCTGCAACCAATAATTGTGGCTGAAATGGAGACCAAGATACCGTCGTTGTCTGTTGGCGAAGCCGTAATGCAGATGGAGCTTGCGGGGGCACCGGTTCTGGTGTTTCGCAATGAGCGCCATTCCGGGCTAAATGTCGTGTATCGCCGTGATGACGGGAATATCGGCTGGGTTGACCCGCGCAGCACGGGATGAAGTTCACGGTAGGTAGCCTTCTGACCGAACAGGGGAGTTATGGAGCTTTCTTCAATCATTGAACCCGGAGCGGTTCGGTTTGTCAGTGGGGTGTCAAACAAGAAGAGGCTGTTCCAGGTCGTGGCGGAACTGGCGGCAGAGGTCTATGGGGTCGCAAACCGAAAGGCGGCGGAGGCGCTCACGAGCCGAGAAGCGCTTGGCTCCACCGGAGTCGGCAAAGGCATTGCCCTTCCACATGCACGGCTGGACGAGCTAAACCATGTGATTGGTGTATTCGTTCGTCTTGATAAGCCGATTGACTTCAGGGCCGTGGATCGCCTGCCGGTGGATCTGGTCTTTGCGCTCTTCGCACCAGTCGAGTCGGGAGTGGACCATCTCAAGGCACTGGCACTGGTTTCGCGCACCCTGCGCGACACTTCCGTCTGCTCGAAACTCAGATCCAACGGGGATCCAGCGACGCTACATGCGGTTCTGACCGAGCTCACCGCTGAAGCGGCCTGAGGTTGATATCCGCGACCGGGCACGCCTTCGCACCGAACTCAATTCGAATTCCCTTTACGCCCCACGGTAATTTCACAGGAGCGGAAATCCGGACCATCTGTATGGTTGCGCCCGCCGATGGGGCAGGTTGGAACAGAGGCGATCCACTGCATTCACGGCGTTTGTGGTCCACGTCGATCATGACGATGGAGGCACCGAATCATGGGAAATACTGGGTCAGAAGATGACTGCGGCGTCCCAACCAAACGCAATTCGGATTCGGCGTTGGTGAAGTGGCGCTCGCTTCACAGCGTCCCCGGCAGCTGAAAATCGCCGCCGGGGACGAAGCGCCGCCTAGTTGCAGCGCAGGTCGATATTGTTCTCACTCGCATAGGCCATCGAGTCCGCCTCGATCAGCGGGCTGATTGCCTCGACATCCGGTTCGATGTAGTCGGTGATCTGCTTCCACTCCGCACCTGACGCGTTCCATTGCTGTACAATACCGAGTCCGTTGCCGCCATGGTTCTCACAGGTCACCGAGAAAGGCGGACCGAAGTTGGGAATGCCCAACGCCTCCATCTTCCCGGCTGTCATTTCCAGTGCTTCCATACCGTCACGCATCATGGAAGGGGTTATGTTTGCCTCGCCGTGAATCTCCTGAGCGGTGCGCGCAGCCTCGCTGGCAAGCATCGCGGCATAGAGACCCCTGTTGTAGAGAACCGTACCTGGGCTGTTGCCATCGCCCGCCCCCATGCCTTTGTCGAAGACACGGGTTTTGAGTTCGCCGTAGATCGGGAAGTCCGAACCAGGAAGGTGCATATTCAGCGACTTGTATCCGTCAGCACCTTCACCGACAGGAAGAACATCGTTCTCGGACCCGGACCACCAGATTCCGATGAAGTTCTCCATGGGGAACCGAATGTTGGCGGCCTCCTGGATGGCGACCTGGTTCATGATGCCCCAACCCCAAAGCAACACATAGTCTGGACGTTCGCGGCGGATCTGCAGCCACTGCGACTTCTGTTCCTGTCCGGGATGATCGACGGGTAACAGGCTCAGGTTGTAGCCATGCTTGGCCGCCAGGACCTCCAACGTGCGGATTGGCTCCTTGCCATATGCGGAATTGTGATAGACCAGTGCGATCGTTTTTCCGCTTATGTCGCCATCGTTCACGTCAAGAATGTGCTTTACGGCGATCGAGGCGCCATTCCAGTAGTTGGTCGGGTAGTTGAAGACCCATTCGAAGACCTTTCCGTTCGCGGCTGAGGTTCGACCGTAACCCATCGAGTGTACCGGAATCCCGTCAGCGCTGGCCTTTGGTATCAACTGGTAGGTGATCCCAGTCGAGAGTGGCTGGTAGATCAGGGAGCCCTGTCCCTTGGTTGCTTCGTAACACTCGACGCCCTTTTCGGTGTTGTACCCGGTTTCGCATTCGACGACTCGGGCCATCACGCCACCAATTCCACCGTCGCGCTCGTTCAGCAGTGTGAAATAATCGGCGTACCCATCGGCGAACAGGGAACCGTTGGCTCCATAGGGTCCGGTGCGGTAGCTGAGCGACGGAAACACAAGCTCCGCCATGGCAGGTCCTGCCGCCAGGGCCCCGCTCAGAGCAATGGTTGCCAGTTTCAGTTTCATTCGGGGTTCCTCCTTCGGTTGGTTGGTTTCGACACACTCTGCATGAGGTTGGGTGTGCGCGCTATCCAGTCTCATGGAATCGCATCTTGCTAGCCATGACGACAGATTTCAACCCAATTGGGCTGTTGTCTGGACGCAGTTTGCCGCGCCCGACTGACCGAGCCGTCCCGACAATTGGCAGATGGCTTCCCGGTCAGGCTTCCACCCGGGATATGTCTGCGTCCACAGATCAAGCGGCTTCCTGCCAGTTGGTGGAAGTTTCGCGGCTCGACCTATCCATGGCTTTTTCGCGAGCGTGTCCCGCCTTGTTGCCATCAACCGCAGGGCGGGAAGGGAGGATTGCCTCCTGCGGGACTCCCCGACCGACCGTCTGCCGTTTCGCCCGACACTGTGGCGGCTGGTCGGTTGGTCCCGTGCGCGGGATATCCCCGGGGAGTCTACACGGCTGGACCAGTGGCCGCATGGAGCATGGCAGTCTTTTTCCCGCCGCCGGAAACGACCACGGAGCGGGTGGACCACCGTCATCAGCCTTTGGACGCGGCCTGCGACGCCCGGAGACCGGACTCCACGCCCACCTCATGGGGTCGTGCCGATGCCTTGATGACCGCGATGAACTGGCTACGGACGTCGGAACCGCAATGGCTTTTCAGGTGGCTCGCAAGGATGTATTCCCGGTCGGAACAGTGAATTTCTGTTCCGGTCAATATCCATCTGCCAAGGTCCACCATGCCTACGCTATGCAGAGACTGTCTGGAACAATCCGATGCCTCGGGTGGGCGCTGTACTGCATGCCTCTCACCCCGCGTGATCTCCCATCCGGAACTGTTTGCCCTATCGGTCGCCCACATGGACTGTGACGCCTTCTATGCGAGTGTTGAAAAGCGCGACAACCCCGAGCTGGCAGACAAACCCGTCATTATTGGGGGCGGAAAGCGAGGGGTTGTGTCAACCGCTTGCTACATCGCCCGCATCAAAGGCGTTCGATCGGCAATGCCTATGTTCAAGGCACTGAAACTCTGCCCTGAAGCAGTGGTCATCAAACCCCGCATGTCGGCCTACTCCGAGACCAGTCTGCGGATACGGAAACTGATGGAAGAACTCACGCCCGCCATCGAACCTCTTTCCCTCGACGAGGCGTTCCTCGACCTATCAGGCACGCAACGCCTCCACGGCCATCCACCGGCGGTACTGCTGGCCCATCTGGTCAGGCGGATGGAAGCGGAACTTGGAATTTCCGGCTCGATAGGACTGTCTCACAACAAGTTTCTTGCCAAGGTCGCCTCGGATATTGACAAGCCCCGCGGCTATTCCGTGATCGGAAAGGCTGAAACAGAGGACTTTCTGAAGGATAGGCCTGTGCGGCTAATCTGGGGTGTGGGAACATCGCTTCAGAAGTCGCTGGAGAGATCCGGGGTCCGCACCTTTGCGGATCTGAGGAGGTGGGACAGAAAGGAACTTGGCAGACGATTCGGCGCCATGGGTGATCGACTCTGGCATCTCGCCCGCGGAGAGGACCGCCGCCGTGTTCAGCGGGACGCCCCGGTGAAGTCGATTTCCAACGAGACCACGTTTCTCGAGGACACCGAAAACGATGGCATTCTGGTTGGCCACATTTGGAGGCTGAGCGAAAAGGTTGCGGATCGGGCCAAGGCAAAGGGCATCGCAGGAAAGGTGGTCACGCTGAAGCTGAAACGCGCTGACCATCGCCTGCTGACCCGTCAGGCAAGTCTGCCCGATCCCACGCAGATGGCCGACAGGATTTACCGTGTCGCCCTTGCACTGTTCGACGCCGTTGGAGATCGGGGATCATGCAGGCTTCTCGGAGTGGGGCTGAGCCAGCTAACCCAGGCTGAAGAAGCGGACCGCACTGGCGACCTGCTTGATCCGGACGCCGAACGGCGTGCCCAGGCCGAACGGGCAGCGGATGAAATCCGAAAACGGTATGGTAAGGATCTGATCATCAAGGGACGTGCGTTACGCTAGCGGGAGGGAGGCGAACCGGGTAACCTTCGGTTGGGTCGCAGGTCTGAACCCTTTCCGTGTTGAAACACCCGTGTCTGGAGCGGGCGGCATAACTGCGGCCACTATTCCGCCGCCAGCGGCGTGTTCTGTCTGCCAATCCGTGTGATTTCGGCGGTTACCTTGTGCATGAGTGATCGAAACGGTTCAAATTGCTTGTTTGGAGCGATACGCCGTTCATTCATATAGAGTGACCGGTCAATTTCCACCTGGATTACATGTTGGCCCATTGAAGGCCTGCCGTAGTGTTTCGCTGTATAGGCACCGGCGAACGGCATGTTTCGCGCAACGCGTAACCCCGCACCCGAGAACGCCGCCTCCACGCGGTCAACCAGTTCCGGCCTGGCGGAGGTGCCAAACCGATCACCCAGTACGATCTCTGGACTTCGGGTTCCAATGCCAACGGTCCCTCCCATGGCAGCGTGGGGCATAGAGTGGCAGTCGATCAGAACGACCTCACCGAACTGTTGCCGTACATCGCGCAGGAGCGCCTGAAGGCGGTGGTGATAGGGTCGCCAGAACATGTCGATACGACGGTGTGCCTCGCCTAAACTGATCTTGCCGCGATAGATGGTGCGGCCGTCTTTCACCACGCGAGGAATCACTCCGAGCCCTGAGGCGACCCGCGGATTGTATGTGGTCTCGTTCACATCATCGATCAACAGTGGATCAAGTTCGGTCACCGAGCGGTTGAGATCGATGAACGAGCGAGGCGCCATCGCCGCAAGTAGGGGTGAACCGTATGACGGTGCAGGCCCGAAGAGCAGGTCGACGAATGCGTCTTCGGAAGAGCGGATCGTGTGATCGTCCAATATGCTCTGGCGCAGAAAGCCAAAGGTATAGTCCCGGCCACTGTGCGGGGAGGCGAAGACGACGTTTGAGGTCCGGATCGCCGGTTCCAGTAACTTGAATGGCACCATGTTCATCCATCAGGTTTGCCATGAACCCGACAATGCGCTGTAATCCTTGCTCCAACAAGTGCCTTGAATCAGCTTTGGCCTTCATCTATACGGCGGTTCCTGTGCTGTCTGCATTCAGGGTTCCAGTCGTCCTGACCGGTGCCTATGTGGGGCAGTAGGGAATTTGGGCGGTTAGCTCAGCGGTAGAGCACTACGTTGACATCGTAGGGGTCACTGGTTCGATCCCAGTATCGCCCACCATGGTCCGAATGGGGACAGATTTACATATTGGCGCGGTTGGCGCCGCGACACAAAGGAAGAGGACATGAAGGTCCGCAATTCTCTACGTTCATTGAAGAACCGGCACCGGGATTGTCGTGTTGTGCGCCGCAAGGGTCGCGTCTACGTCATCAACAAGACCCAGCGCAGGTTCAAAGCCCGGCAGGGTTGACGATGCCATCTGGAAGCACGCGACGCTTCCAATTCCCATTGCGTGGCCATCCGAGTTTCCCGACGCATTGAATCGGGAATCACTCTACGGGTGTACCGCACCTATTGTCGTGACAGGTATATTTTTGCCATTGGCATTTTTTCAATCCCTTGATTCAATGGAAAAATGTGACCCGGCGGTCATATTTGCCGTCGAAAGCTGGGGTTTTCCACATCCTTTTGACCGAGCCCGCTTGTCCGGCGGGAGGATTCGGGCCGGAACGCTCCGATTTCCCGCGAATCACCTGCGCAAACGGCTCTGGACGGAAGGGCCAACGAGTCAGCCACGCTCCGGAAAACCCCTTGACGGCGGTGCATATCCTGTCCAGACCGGTGCCATAACCTCCGCTTCGCCGTTCCCATCCGCATCGCGGCCCGGACCCCGTTCCAGCGAAGGTGGCTGGCTGACATGCGCTGTCTCCGCATCCTCGCGCCGGTCCTGGCTCCGGGGACGGGCGCGGCCCGGTCGGACCTCAGCCGACTGGAACTCCTGGCGATACGGCAGTCCGGCCATGTCGTCGGTCACGGGTACGTCCGGGCGGTGTTCTACGCGCCCCTGGGCCTGCTGTGGAGCCTGCGGCCCGAGGGGGCGCATGACCCGCATAGTTTCTCCGAGGTGCTTTTGGTCGTACGGGTGTAAATGTCGGGCGACGGTCTGCGGGTCAGGGCAATGGGTCTCGGTGACAGGCATCCCGATGGCCCGCTTCCTCCCCCGTGACCTCGTCCTGCACAGCGGCAGCATGGACAGCGTGACAGTTCCCGCTGGTTCACGTCTGCGCAAATTCGGCAATGTCGGCCTGCGGCATGGATATATCGACATGCCCGAGGACGGCCAGCCGCTGCCGATCTGGAAGTTTCATGGCAACTGGAAAAGGTTCCTTCCAGCCGACGGCGACTGGATCGACCTTCCCTGGACGGAGGTCGACTGGTATCTGGCCGGGTTCATGCCAGCCAGAGGATGACGGATGCGGAGTCCATCGAACGCCCCGGATGTTGGAGATGCCGGACGTGTCAATGGAAGGGTCCGGGCGGACGGGGTCCTATGGCGAGGGATCCGCGTCTCTATCCAGGACCGGCACCGTGTCGGTCACGGATATCTCCGGCAATGACAGGTCAGCGCGATGTTCCAGCACCGGTATCGATTCCCCACATTCGATGAGGAAGTCGCGGAAGGTCGGTATGGGACAGTGAAAGGCATCGCGGGCGTTTTCCTGCAGGGCACCGCGGTGGACCAGATGGCGCAGAAAGGCCTCCGCGTCCATAGGCTTGCCGGAATCGGGATCTTTCGGCAGTCGCCAGGGAATGTCCTCCGGTGCCTCGCCAGTGCGGTGATGTCGGGCGATGGACACCAGAATGTCGGCCCGGTCCGATAGGTGGTTCTGACCGTCCCGCATGACAGCGGCAACAAGGTTGCGGGCCTCTTTCATCGGATTGGACCGCCGCCGTCCGTAAACGTCCAGACGCAGATCCCGTTCCTGTTCCCGCATCTTCCCGGCGTCGATATCGTCCAGACGCCCTCCCGTCTCTAGCAGCCCCCGGGCGATGGCGCGCATGGCGTTGTGCAGGTGCTGTGGCCATGCGTCGGAAACCTCCGCCGCCCAGTCCGCCCAACGCTCCCGGACTGCATCGGGGCCACGCACCCTGTAGGTGCGGAACATCGCTTTCACAGCTCCGGTCGCCTGCTTTGTGTTCAGCGCCTCCAGCCGCAGGATGTTGTCGGCGGTTAACCGGGATGTGCCGGTGAATCCCTCCACAACCGAAAGTGAATCCCCCAGGCCAGCGAACAGCGGTACCAGAGGGATGCCATGCAACCCCTGATGCAGACGATGTATGACCGGACCCGCGGCGGAGGTCAGGGCCTGGATCTCATCCACCATCAGCACGATGGCCCGATCCCATGTCCATTTCGACCCCTTCAGTTTCTTCATGCGCAGTACCGGCAGAATGCTGTCCAGCGACGGCGCACCGGGATGACTGAGGGTGCCATCGGCGAGCCCTGCGCTGAGGCCCGACAGCCCGGCCTGTCCAGAGCGTTCCGCGCTGCGCACCGTCCGCCAGACCTGAGAGGCATCGCGGTGGAGCGTATCGATGATGGCAACGGCCAGTTTCCCTTCGTCCTTCAGTGTCTGGGTGTCGGCCCAGACGACATGTGGCGCCCTGTCCCCTTCCGTCTCCCACCGTTGCTGCAGATGATGCAGGAGGGAAGTCTTGCCGGCGCCAGGAGCGCCCTGCAGCAGGGCTGTCATGCTGGAGGCTTTCCGACCGCTCCGCACTTTCTCCAGGGCTCTTGCATGAAGGTAATCAACCATATCCATTTCATCGGTACGGCCGACAAGGAACGGCGCCTCGTCACGGTCGGGCATGCGGCTGAATTCCTTCAGACCGTTGATATCCACCATATCCATACCTATCCGTGTCCGTTTCCGGTCATGTCCTACAGAAATCCGGTCTCCGTTTCCAGAGGGATGTCGGACCCGTGGCTGTGGGGTGCCAGGCCTTCGGCAAGGATGTGATACAGAAATCCGGAGTTGACAAAACGGGATCCGGCAAACAGCCTGCATGTCATCCGTCCGCCCCGATGCCCATATGAAGCAGACCGATGGTCACGTCCGTCAGTGTCATCGTCGGCCGTCTGCCATCGATTTCCCTCGGCAGCCAAATGTGGAGAGCGCAGACTGGACCGAATCATTGTCGGTAAGGAACATTCCCAACCGATCCGGTCGTAGCCTGGTTCGGCCGAGACCTCACTTGACAGACTGCGGTCCTGTGGTCCGCTGAATCTGGTCCAACTGCTGTAATTGACCATGTGTATCTGGCCACCTGTCCTTTCGATGGATAGAACGCAGGCGAAGCGCATTGGATGAGGGTGGATACGTTGATCGCGCCGAAACCGGAAATCATGGAGATCGATCCGTACGAGGGGGGGAAGTCGTCATTGGCCGGTCGCGCCGATGCGGTGAAGCTTTCGTCAAACGAAAATCCCTTCGGACCTTCGCCAAGAGCGATCGACGCCTATTGTAGCGCTGCCCAGGATCTGCATTTCTATCCTTCGTCCACTCATCATGCACTTCGGACTGCCATCGGTGACTTGCATGGCATGGACCCCGACCGGATTATCTGTGGCGCGGGATCCGATGAAATCATCAGTCTACTCTGCCAGGCCTATGCCGGGCGTGGAGACGAAGTGCTTCACACTGAACATGGATTCCTGATGTACCGAATCTCGGCACTCGCTGCCTGCGCGACGCCAATCGCTGTCAGGGAACGTGACCGGGTTACGGATGTGGATGCCTTGCTGGCGGCCTGTTCGGAACGCACCCGCCTTGTGTTCATCGCAAATCCCAACAATCCCACGGGAACCATGATCAGTGAGAGGGAGGTGTCGCATCTGGCCGATGGAATTCCCCCGCACGCGATGCTGGTGCTGGACGGTGCCTATGCGGAATACACCGATGGCCTCGATGGAGGGGCGGCACTGGCACATTCGCATAGGCGCGTTTTCGTGACCCGCACATTCTCCAAACTCTATGGGCTTGGTGGATTGAGGGTTGGATGGGGCTATGGCCAACGGGAGGTCGTTGACGTGTTGAACCGGATACGGGGACCATTCAACCTGGGCAAGGGTCAGCTCGCGGCGGCCGAAGCGGCGTTGCGCGACCAGGAGTTTGCCAGAAGATGCGTGGACGAGAATGCGCACATGCGTGAATGGCTTGCGAATGCGCTCGCTGTGGAAGGCGTGCTGTCGGACAGATCCCATGCAAATTTCATCCTTGCGCGATTTGCCGATGCAAGAGAAGCGAGTGCCTGCAATGCCTGGCTCAACGACGCAGGGCTGATTGTACGCAAGGTTGACAGATACGGTCTTCCCGAGTGCCTGCGGATTACGGTAGGTGAGGAAGCGTCCTGTCGGCGCGTGGTTGATGCCGTGCGAGCGTTCAGGATGGCCCGACAATGAGCGTGATTTACGAAAGGGTGGCCCTGATCGGGCTGGGCCTGATCGCGGGGTCGATGGCCCATGCCATGCGTCGCGGCAGACTGGCAGGAGAGATCGTTGGCACGTCGCGGACCGTCGAGACAAGGGAGACCGCGAGAGACATTGGGCTTTGTGACCGTGTTGTCGATACAGCGGAAGAAGCGGTTGTCGACGCCGATCTGGTGGTTCTCGCGGTTCCCGTGGGAGCGATGGGAGAGGTGGCGAGCCAGATTGGTCCAAATCTCAGGCCCGGTGCGACGGTTACGGATGTGGGATCGGTGAAGCGTCATGTAATTGAGCAGGTTTCGCCGTTCATTCCGCAGCATGTTCATTTCATTCCCGGCCATCCCTTGGCAGGAACGGAACATAGCGGGCCTCACTCTGGATTCGCCACACTTTTCGAAAATCGGTGGTGCCTGTTGATTCCGGACAGGAGCACCGACCGTATGGAGCTTGATCGCCTTCGGATGCTGTGGGAAGCGATGGGTGCCAATGTCGATGAGATGGATGCCGATCACCATGATCTGGTGTTGGCGGTTACGAGCCACGCTCCCCACCTGATTGCCTACACCATGGTGGGAGTCGCGGATGATCTGAAGCGCGTGACGGATACCGAGGTGGTCAACTATTCCGCGGCGGGATTCCGGGACTTCACTCGAATCGCGGCCAGCGATCCCACGATGTGGCGCGACGTCTTCCTTGCGAACAGGACCGCTACGCTGGAAATTCTCGGACGTTTCACCGAGGAACTCTTCGCTCTTCAAAGGGCCATTCGCACTGGCAATGGCGATCAGCTATTCGAGTACTTTACGAGAACCCGTGCGATCAGGCGTGGTATCATCGAGGCAGGTCAGGATACAGGAGCACCGGATTTCGGTCGGGTGGAAGCGAGGTAGAGGCATTTCGGTTGATTGCGCGGATTCAGACGTTCGTGAAGTTGACGTAATCGCCGCTTTCACGTTCCGAGCTTCAGCCCGGCCTCCGTGGCCTGAGTCCTGATGAACGGAAGCCCAACGTCGATGACGTCCCTTGGCCGATCCGTGACCGGCCGCCAGACCGCGAGGCCCGATGCGATTTCCGGCGCCAGGTGAACAAAGCTCTCCAGCGTTATGTCGCCGTCGTAGCCAATGTTCTTCAAGCCCTCAAACGTGCCTTGCCAATCCATGGTTCCGCGGCCTGGTACGCCCCTGTTCGACTCGGATAGATGGACGTAGCCGAGATGCTCGCCGGCATCGGCGAAGCCAGCCGCCATTCCAGCCTCCTCGATGTTCATGTGATAGGTGTCGAGATGAATGAAGACGTTGTCGGCGCCGACACGTTCGATGACCTCTACGGTCTGGCGCGCGGTGTTGAGCAGGTGGGTCTCGTAGCGGTTGCATGGCTCCAGACCCAGCCGCATGTTCAGGGTTCGCGCCCTTCGGGCGGTGCCCTCCACAAGTCGGCAGATGGCATCCCGTTCAGCGCCTGTAGGCGGCGATTTCGAGGTTTGGCCGATCGTTCCATAAGTGACCCCGGAGAGACACTCGGCACCGGCGTTCCGCGCCACGTTCATCGCGAAGTCGAGATAGTCAATCGCCTCCTGGGTGCGCTGCAATACGTTCAGAGCCGGTGGCAGACCGAGAGAGCAGACGATCCTGATCCCAAGGTTTTCGATCAGGGCACGGGTGCCTGGAGAATCATAGTTGACCGGGTCGAGAAGTGGGGTCTCTATCACGCCGACCCCGTGGTCAAGGATACCGGGTAGGAGTTGCCTCGCCTCCATTGGATTCCAGAGGGGCATGAACGTCAGGGAATGCAGACCGAGTGTGGACACGTCCCCATCCTAACCGTGGGCGCCGACAATATAGGAAACGACCTCCGACATGTCGGTTTGCTCCCGCTGGAGATCGGCGATGACATTGCCCCGGCGCAGAACCACGATTCGACCACAGGCCTCGAAGATGTCGTTCAGCCGATGGCTGATGAGGATCGTCGCGATGCCGTCTTCCTTCATCTGTCGAATCAACTTTAGAACACTCTCTACCTCGCGCACGGCGAGGG
Source organism: Paracoccaceae bacterium (assembly GCA_965203605.1). Lineage (GTDB taxonomy): Bacteria > Pseudomonadota > Alphaproteobacteria > Rhodobacterales > Rhodobacteraceae > JAPOUP01. The sequence continues at coordinate 4,627,314 of OZ241902.1, forward strand.
CCGCCGTTGGTTCGTCCATAATCACCAGCTTGGGTCTGAACGTTAGCGCCCGGGCGATGGCGATGGTCTGTTGCTGCCCACCCGAGAGCATGCCCACCGGGATGTCGATTCCGGGAATATGTACGCCGAGTCGATCCAACATCTGTCGGGCTTCAGCGTCAATTCTGGTTTTATCGACAAAGGACGGGAATATCCCGAACAGGCGCCTTGTCGGTTCGCGGCCAAGAAAGATGTTGTTGGCGACGTCCTGCTGAGGTGCCAATGCCAGATCCTGATAGATCATCTCGATGCCGAATTCACGCCGCTCGCCCGGTTCGGATTCGGTGACGTCTTTGCCGTCAAACACCACTTTCCCACGATCTATCGAATAGACGCCGGTTATCGACTTCATCAGGGTGGACTTTCCGGCCCCATTGTCGCCAACGAGGCCGACGACCTCGCCTGACGAGACCGCAAGATCCACGCCGTGCAGCACCTGAACGGCACCAAAGCTCTTCTCGACCCCAGACATTTCAAGAATGCTCAATGCGCCTGTCTCCCCCTGCTGCGCACCTGGTCGAGCCAGACCGCTGCGATGAGCACGGCACCGATCGCCATCTGCTGGTAGTACGCCTGTACGGCCATTAGATTCAGCCCATTCTGCAAAACACCCATGATCAGGGCACCGATCATGGTTCCGAGGATCGAGCCGCGTCCGCCAAAGAGGTTGGTGCCACCTATGATCGCGGCGGTGATGGCGAGCAATTCGTAGTTGAGACCTGCGGTTGGGTCGCCTGTGTTGACCCTTGCGGTGAAGATCAGCCCTGCGATGCCGGCCATCAATCCGGAGATCGTGTAGAGCAGCATGCGTTGCCGACGTACATTGACGCCCGTGGCGCGGGCTGCGTTCTCGTTGTCGCCCAAGGCAAGGGTATGGTGGCCGAACGGGGTATGTGCCAGGATGTAGTGCGAGACAATCGCCACCGCCACGAGAATGAACACTGGTGTCGGTACGCCCCACGGACGGGCCTGTCCAAGGAACAGCACCTCATCCGGAAGCCCATAGATGCCCCGCCCGCTGGAGATGATCAACGCCAGCCCCCGAGCGATTCCGAGCATGCCCAACGTCACGATGAACGCGGGCACCCGACCACGTGTCACGATGAATCCATTCACGGCTCCAGCCGCGGCCCCAGCCGCCAAGGCGCCGATGATGGCGAAATACCATGGCCACTCGAGAGTGACGACAAGCGCCGCACCGGATACCGAAGCGAGCCCGAGAACCGATCCGAGTGAGAGGTCGATCCCTGCCGCACTGATCACGAAGGTCGCTCCGATCGCCAGAATTCCAAATGTTGCCGTCGCGAGGATAATGTTGAAGAAATTGTTGGCGGTGAGGAAGACCCGGACGCCACTTCCTGTGGTGGGCGAGAACAGGGCCATGACCGCGATGAGTCCTGCGAGCACGGCAAGCGATTCGACCCGTATGTGGGTCCGTTCAAGGAATTTCAGCATGGAGCTGGGCCCAGGGTGTCCGGACCAGCTGGAACGCTGGCCCGGCCGGTTGCGTCACTTCACGTATTCAAGCATTGGCTCGGTGCCGGAATCAAGAACATCCTTGGTCAGGACCAGCGTCGGAACGTAGATCCAATCACCTTCCGGCGGCATTCCCTCCTTCAGCGCCTTCACCATCTCGACGGCCTGTTTTCCGACCAGATAGGGCAACTGGGCGACAGATGCGTTCAGGCGACCTGCCTTGATTGACTTGACTGCGTCGGAATTGCCGTCAACGCCAATCACCGTAACCTGGTTCTGGAGACCGGCGGCGTAAACTGTCTCCACGGAACCAAGTGCCATACCGTCGTTCGCAGCGAACACGGCAACCAGATCCGGATTCGAGGTCAGGATGTCGTTGGTGATATTGGCCGCCTTTCCGCGGTCCCAATCGCCGGGAAGGGAAGCGACGACCTTGAGGCCCGGGGCCAGTTCGGCGAGTCTATCGGCGAAGCCCTGCGCACGCTTCTGGCCAGTGATGTTGCCCGATAGTCCTTCTATGACCAGCACCGGGCCAGTCGCGTCAGTTCCAAGCTGGCCAATGAGCCACTCAGCTCCCTGAGCCCCTGCGGCAACGTTATCGGAACCGATGGAGAAGGCGATTTCGACACCTGCATCAGCGGCGATCGCATGATCGAGATTGCCGTCCAGGTCAACGACCGGAATCCCCATGTCATTGGCGCGCTTCAGGCAAGGCAGCAGGATTGTCGAATTGATCGCTGCGGTTATCATGGCATCTGGCTGGCGCTCCAGCATGGTGTTGCAGACGTTCAACTGGGGTTCGGCTGCCTGGTCGCTTTCCACCGCCTGTAGGTAGTAGTCGACTCCGGCGGCTTCGGCACCCTCGCGTACGCCAAGTTCCATCGCTCCCCAGAACGGATTCGACAGAGTCTTCATGAGAACTCCATAGGTTTCCGCGTGGGCGGGGAGCGCAATCAGACCGATGACTGCGGTCGCGGTGAGTTTCTTCAGCATATTCATCTCCTCTTTTGCGTGCCTTGTTCCGTTGACGCGTTTGACGGCGTTCACTGTGTATTGGCCTGACGTGGTCACGCTGCCGCCCTGCCATATCCTGAGACTGTCGTTCCTTCCGGCGCTGCGACCATCGTAACCCGTGGCTCAGGTCGGCAGGCAATTCGAATGGTGACGTTGGGTTCGTTTTCCCCTCGGTTTTCCGTCATTGGCCTCGTCCAAGCCATACTGGCGATTTCATCGAACAGCTGAGTGACCGCAGCGACTGGAGGATGAACATGGAGCATTCGCGCGCTGTCGTCAAACCTGACGGAGCGATTTTGTGGCCGCTGGTCAGCCGCCGTTCGCTGGACCATCCGAAGACCGCCAATTTGGCGGTGTTGAGTAGGGTAGGGATAGCTGGACAGCCGATGGGCTCGGATCGGGCCTTGAGAGGACCTGTGATCACGTTGCGGGCACTCGCAGCAGTTCCGCCAGTTGAGGGATGATCCACGATGGGTTCCCATCCGGCCCCGCGCTTCAGGCACCCTGCGGCTGCTGGGTGACATTGCCGATGCAATCGCCGAATGGGCGACCGGAATGGGACAGGGGCAAGGAACCCCATCTGACCAATCTCTCGACGGCACAAACCGCGTGCCGGAGATCATCCAAGGCACCGCACTCATCGACGGGACCAAGCAACTTCAGATCGCCGCCTGATCAGCCCATCCCAATCCTTCGGTCATGGCGCGGGAAATCCGATGGTATCAGGTCGCCGATATTCGGTCGTCGGATCGCCTGCTGTTTGCCAAAGTTCGGCTTGCGCCGGTTAACGTTCGGCCAGGGAATGCTTGACCAATCCCAACCCAGGATACTTCAGGTAGGGCAACCCTCCGTCGAATGGTCGGGACGATGCCAACCAGGCAACAGGCGCAAGATCACCCATTTTGGCCAGCGTTACGGACAACCGACAACCCACGTGTGAACGCGTCAAGCGCATTTCCGCAGCCGTTGAATGCCACCGATAACGAAAAGATCGGAACCCGAGTCACTCTTCAGAAACATCCGTCTTCCTCCGATCATTGCAACGCGTCAAAACCATCTCCGTGTCCGGCGAAAGAGTGTGAGGTGCGGATTGTCTACGACGCCACCTCTTCCATGAAGCGTTCGCGGATCATGATCGGGTTCATCGTGATCACCGGAACTTTCACATTGCCGCTGTCGCATTTCGACACAATGATCGTCATCTGCCTTGCTTCCAACGCAGCTTTCACGGCCGCAGGCGTGTCCACATCCGCGACCTCGACAACGTTCTGGCATCCGCAGGCACGGGCAACCTCGGCCAACGAGGTGCGCATGCCGGCATAGGTCGGCTGATCGCCGGTCGAGCCGTAAGACCCGTTATCGACGATCAGCAGGATGTAGTTGTCGCACGGATTGTTCCCGATGGTCGAGAGCGTCGCGAGGTTGGTCAGAACAGAGCCATCCCCGTCGATGGAGATCACCGGTTTGTCCTGCATCAGCGCCAGACCGAAGCCGATGGAACTGGCCAGACCCATTGTGCCCAGCATGTAGAAATTCGACGGCTGGTCATCCAGATCGTGCAATTCCTGACTTGGCGCACCGATGTTGCAGACCACCAACTCATCCGAGATCACCGGGATCAGGTTCTTTAAAAGGGTATGTCTGATCATTGGGCCTGACTCCAGAAAGTTGCGTCGGTCAGAATGGCGACAGGTTTGCGGCACATCTGCGTGTGGCTTAGAATGCCCGGCAATTCCTCGATCTGATCGGGGTGATGCAGATGGTAGGTCGGGATGTGCAATTGGTTGAGGATCGCCTTTGTATGCAAAGCCATTTCCACCTGACAGGCCACGGGCTCACCAACCTCACCGCGATAGCTGATCAGCATAGGTAGCGGGATCTGGTAGAACTGGATCAATGTTGCCAGCGAGTTCACAACAACACCCAGCGCTGTATTCTGCATGAAGATAGCAGGGCGCCCGCCCGCCATATAGGCGCCGGCACAAAGCCCCATGCCTTCATCTTCCTTGTTCGACGGCACATGCTTGATCGGAGGTGTTTGATCCAACATCTCAATCACACCCGCCAACTGCTTGCACGGAACCGAGGTGACGAAATCCACCCCGTTATCGACGAAGTCGCCGATGATCCGTCTATCAATGTCTTTGGCCATATCTTCCTCCTATTGAAGACGGTCCAGCACATGATCCGCGACCATCGAGCTGACCCTGATGTTGCTATCCTTGGTCACGCCCGCGATATGCGGGGTGAGGACAAGATTCTGTAATCCTTCGAACATTAGTGCGGCTTCACGCGTCAGCGGTTCGGTCTCGAAAACGTCCAACGCCGCACCAGCAATCTGACCTTCGGTCAGGGCCTTGGCGAGCGCTGAATCATCCACGACCCCACCGCGCGCAGCGTTGATAACCACAGCGCTGTTCTTCATCTTGCCCAACGTTCCCGCGTTGATCATGTGGCGCGTGGCATCGGTCAGCGGGACATGTAGGCTGATCACATCAGACGTCGCAAGCAGGTCGTCCATCTGCATTCGTTTTGCGCCCTGCCACGCGGGGTGACCGTCCGGAAGCATAGGATCAAAGGCCGCGACCTGCATGCCCATACCGTGCGCCAATCGTGCGGTTTCCTGAGCGATGCCACCAAAGCCCACAAGACCCATTGTGCGTCCTGCCACCTCGTATCCTGAACAGTCGCCACGCGGCCATTCACCAGCCAACATGCGAGCGTTAGCCTGGTAGGCATTGCGCAGCAGGATCAGCGCATTCGTCATCACATACTCGGCCACGGACAGGGTGTTCGCGCCCACGGCAGGGAAGACCTCAACCTTCCGCTCATTGCAGGCTTCAACGTCTATGTTATCCAGCCCGACCCCCAAGCGCCCAACAACCTTCAGATCAGGAGCGGCATCCAGAATGGCCTGTCGTACCTGCGTGCGGTTGCGAACGATCAACGCCTGAATCCCTGCCATCATCGCCGGAATGTAGTTTTGACGATCTGCAAGACCGGGATCGTGGACTGTTGGGTGGACCGCCTTCAGGCGATCCACCGCGCTTTCGTCCATGAACTCGGTGATCAGGATCATATTCCGATGCCATCCATGCATATGTATCTGGTCTCAAGACAGTCATCGGGACCTTGGCTGCCGCTCTGCTTGCCCATGCCGCTTTCCCTTACGGCGCCGAACGGTGCTTCGCCGGTGGTGATGAGGTCCGAATTGATGCCGATCACGCCGTAATCCAGCCCTTCGTCCAGCCGGAACACGCGACCCAAATCCTGGGTGTCGGCGTAGGGTGCCAAACCGAACTCGGTGGCATTTGCGGCGGCGATGACCTCTTCCTCGTTCTCGATCCTGAAGGCCGCGGAGAGTGGGCCAAAGATCTCATCCGTGGCGAAGTGCATTTCCGACATTGCGCTCTGGATGACGGTCGGCTGAAGGAACGGGCCGCCATTACCGTGGCGTTTGCCGCCCTGAACAACCTCGCCCGTGGCAGGGTTTGCCATTTCGATTGCCCTGCCGCCGTCCGCACCGCTGCAGCTTCCGCCGATCAGGTTGGATCGAAGCAGCGGACCCTTCAGGTCACTCATCATTCTGTCCTCGAAAACGCATACCGTGTGTGTTGTGCATAGGTTTCACCTGGCCTGAGAAGCGCCGAGGGGAAATCGTCGTGATGATTGGCATCCGGCCAGATTTGAGGCTCGAGCGCGATGCCCGCGTGCCGGCCCATCGGTTTTCCCTGCAGCCCCGGTAGGTCTATGTCAATTCTCGCGCCGTCATAAACCTGCAGCCCCGGTTCGGTCGTCAGACAATCCAGCGCAATTCCGGAGGTCGGGCCATACAGACGGGCAACATGCCGCAAGGAACCGCGGGCCGCGCTGATGCAAAAATTGTGGTCGACAGGATGGGCTTGCGATACAGGCTTTGGATGCCGGAAATCAAACGACGTTCCCGCCACAAGGGCCCTTTCGCCCGTCGGTATCAGCTCGTCGTCCACGGGCAGATATATATCGGCATCAACCCAGAGCTCGTGATCCGATATGCCATCCTGACCGCTGAGATTGAAATAGCTGTGATGCGCAAGATTGCAGAGCGTCGTAGCATCGGTCTCGGCGCAAATCGCGACATCCAGAACGCCACCTTCCATCAGGCTGTAGGTGACTCGACTCGCAAGATTGCCCGGAAAGCCCATATGCCCGTCAGACACAGTGATTTCCAAGGTGACCGAGCTTTCGGAAACAGATGTGATCTGCCAATTCTTCCTGCCAACCCCTTCGGAGCCACCGTGCAGCAGATGTTTGCCAAGGAAATTGGTGTCCAACTGAAACGTCTGGCCGTCAATTTCCAGATGTCCATCGCGGATGCGGTTCGCATAGCGACCTGCGATTGCGCCAAAGTAGGGTGAGTGGGTCAAATAGGGCGCAAATTCAGAGAATCCCAGCACAAGGGGCGCATCGTGACCTTCAAGGCGCAAATCCTGTATGACAGCGCCGTAGGTCAGGACGTTGGCCGACAGACCTCCGCCCTGCAAGGTCACACGCGTGACCGCTGCGCCATCTGGCATGGTACCGAAACGCTCACTCACAGATCGATCTCCACCGCCTGCCCCGTCCGGGCGCTCCTTTCTGCGGCTTCGCCGACGACAACAGACCAGAGTCCGTCCAACAGGCCATCCTTCGGCGCACCCTGTCCCACCTCCAGCAGGTCGCGGACCCGCCGATGCTGGATGAAGGTCGAACCATGGTGATCGCCTGTAGCCACCGCGGTTTCATCAACCTCCATCTCCTCGCGACGGACTCCTTTCGTGGCGCGTTGGCTGGTTTCGACGTCCGCGGCGCGTTCCTTGCCATCGGCCGAAAACCATGCCGGACCGGGCGCCTTCGCATCGACCCGTGCCTGCGCACCGTTCTCGAAATCTGCCGTCACAAAGCCGTTGTCCATCATGTCCGGGGTGGGCCCGTCAGAGGTTTCGTCCGGATGGTTCACATCGATTCCGGCCGAGGCATAGACGCGCACCGGAACGCTTTTCAACGCCAGAAGCAACAAGCTCCGGAAACAAAAGCATTTTTCGGCCAGGGTTCCGCCGGTACGTACGTTGAAGCGGTTCCGGTCAGCCACCTTCTCCAGAAACGGAAGCCGATGCCCGCGGATCGACATCATGCGGGGCGCACCGACAAGGCTCCCGTCAATCCCGGCCAGCAGGCGCTGCATCGTCGGCATGGAACGATACTCCAAGGGGATCCATACGGGCGCAGACCGCTTCTCGGCTTTCGCCAGAACTTCGCGGCAATGGCCCGAGGTGGTGCGAAGCGGCTTTTCCACCAGGATCAGCGGGTTGGTGGACAACAACGTCCAGAAAGATGCCGTAGTGCGTATCGTTCGGCGAAGCAATCGGCAGCGGCGTCGCACAGACCTGATGACAGCATATCCCGATAGTCGGCAAACGCCCTGGCTTGCCCTCGGACGTTTCAACGGACAGCTTGCGCATGGCTTCATCCGGATCGGATACGGTTGCCACCTCAAACCCGTCGAGCGGAGCGACATTACGATTATGCTCCTGGCCTATCACGCCAGAGCCGATGATCCCGTATCCCAACATCTCAAAGTTCCAAAACGGGCAGTCCCATGGCCGAGGCGACCTGCCGCAGAACCGGGCGGTGTTCGCCATAGACCAAGGCCATATGGTGTTCCAGACCGCTGTCCATAACGCGGTTCAGCACATCCTCGGCAGCCGCATCAAATCGCACAACCCCGGATGTTCCGGTAAATGACTTCGGACGGTCCAACATCTCGCCGCCAGCGACGACCATTTTCGGCGAGCCATAGGCCTGACTGACCCGCATGAAGGTCACGCGACCGGGTTTCAGCGGGAATTCGTACAGCAGCGGCATTCTTCGGTTTGTGTGGATGGTCGCCATCGGGCGCTCACCATCGGCCAGCATGGACAAAGGCGCTTGGCCGCAATGCCATACGACCGCACTGTCGTCTTCTGAATCCACGTCTACGAGGTCGGTCAGGAACACAGCCTCGTCGCTGACTTCCTGCAGGATCAACTGTGTCAGAGCGCCATAGACATCCGCCTCGCATGCACAGGGCACCCGTGCCTCTCCCATCAGGGATACCGGACCGCATACCGCGCCACCATATTCGGTGAAAGTCTCTGGCCAACATCGAATCGCGAAGGCGTCGAACTGGCCCGACCTTCGGATATCGTCCAGCGCCAGTTTCAGGCGCAGTGAGCGCTCGAGTTCGTCCTGATCAACGTCGTCCAGGCGGACAGCGTCGACTTTGGTCTTCAGATCCGCCACATCATCCGCATCGGCCTGTCTGCCGGTGTCAAAGAGCGTGGCCAAATGCATCTCCTGCACCTCTACACCAGCCAAATCCCGCAGTTGGGCAGCGTCATACGCACAAGTGTGGAATCCTGCCGGATGTTCGCCCAACCGGCCAATGCGCTTGCCGTTGATCCGCGCAACAACCGTCCTTGCGGCGTCCGAAACTTCGTCAACGGAGTCACCCTCAATCCGGTCAACTTCGCGCTGTCCCGAAAGGAACGCACCCAGATCCGAAGCGATCTCGCCTTTGGGATCCACGTAGAGCCACGAGAACGCCCGATGGTTCAGGCCCAGCGCATGGCCCGCCAGGTTCAGCCCGCAAAGTGAGTTCAACCGCAGACGCCCGCCAGTCCTGGGCTCTGGGATGGCCCAGATTCCCATCGGCACGTCGAAGGTGTTCGCAGCAGCGACCGTCAGGGACGCATCTGTGAAACTGACCTGCAAGAGCAACAGGAATTCGATGCCATGCGGCTTCAGCGCCTCGATCGCGGTCCCCGTCGCCTCGGCGTCGAACAGCAGGTTTCGCGGGCCGAGAATCTCGTGGTCCGCAGCATCGAGCGCAGAGAGCATCGCAGCCAGGTTCTCTTCGGCAAACGGGACGTCGAAGGTCGGCCGACACAGGGGCAGCATTCCAACTTTCATCCCGCAAAATCCGCGTAATTGTGCCGGAAACCGGCATCGGCTGGCGCAAACCCTGCCCCTTTCTCGCCATAGCAGGCATGGCTCTGCCAGGATGCCGCTTTCGCGTCGGCCAACGCCGAGATTTCAGCTATGTAGTCGGAAGCTCCGTCCTTCAGATCGCATTCGATGGCGTCCCAAGCCGGATATTTGTTGAACGCATCCAACCAGATCGCCCGTCCTGCCAAAAAGCCCGAAGCTCCTGCCTTGAACGCGTGGTCCAGTACATTCCGGAACTCGGATTTACCGGCCCCGGCCGACAACATCACCCAAGGCCGCCCCGCCAGACGCCCCATTTCGTCAAACACGCCCTGTACCTCGCCCGATCCATCTGCATCGGACGCGCCCACAGGGCTTTCCAGCTTGAATACGTCCACGCCGTACTCAGACTTTCCGAATTCCTCAACCGAGCCCAGTACGTCATCCGCTTTCTTGCCCTGCATCTCGACATAGTCTTTGGTTTGGTGCACATCCCTGGCCAGCGGATAGACCAGCAGTTCAAGGAGAAACGGAATGTCGAAACGCGCGCATTCCTCGCCGATCCGTTTCACGTAATCCTCTTGCGCGTGACAGACCGAGGCATCCGCATCCGGCCGGTACCATGCCAGGACCTTTACCGCATCGCCGCCCATACGCTTGATCTTCTCGACCGACCAATCGTCGATATCCGCCGACAGCCGCCCCCCATCGGTTTCGGTGAAGCGAGAATCCTCAAGCGTGACGATCAAGCCCTTGGTCGGAGACAACGCATCAATGCCGTGCGGGATCGCGTAGTGAGGGTCCAGCAGCATCGCCGTCGATTGATCCTGAAGACTGTCCACCAGCATTCTCTTGAAGCGCGCGACCTGATCCCATGGCGCATTTTTGACACCGAGGTGCCTTGCGATCGGGATTTCGATCGGGGGTCGTTGGTCCACAGCGGTCATTTTGAATAGGCCGTTTGCGTCCGCCATCCGACGCAGGCCCCATAGTTTACCCGGTGTCAGTTCCATCACAAATTCTCCAGAAGATATTGCTCGACCGCCTTGCGGTCTGGGCACCCTTTGCGTCCGCCAAATTCCGTGCATTTCAGCGCTGCGGCCGCGTTCGCAAAGCGCACGGCCTTGATTTCCCCTTCACCTTCGGCCAGGGCGAGCGCAAAGGCGCCGTGCCAGACATCGCCCGCCGCCAGAGTATCCTTGACCGCAACCGCAAATGCCGGGATCCGTTGCATTCCGCCAGCATTCAGGATGTAGACGCCGTTTTCCCCATCCGTGACCGATATCCAGCCCGTCAATCGCGAAGCCGCTACCTGCAGCGCCGCGGCAAGGTCATCCATTCCGGCGAATTGGAACAGCCCATCGCGCGAAAACGCCACATGGCTTGCCAGACGAAGTACGGCCTCATCCATAGGGGGCTCGGCGTCCACGATACCCGGCACCCCACATGTTCTGGCAGTTTCAAGAGCGCGTATCGCGCCAGCGGGCCAGCGCGTGTCGACCAACACCGCATCCGGCTTCGACGCCATGTTCAGACATGAAGGATCGTCCGTCAGATTTGCCCCTCGGAAGTTCACGATCTGCCGTTCGCCGGAAGCGTCCACGTAGACGGAGCTGAACGACGACGCGCCGCCCGACTTACGTTCAACGAGTGTCGTATCGACGCCTTCCGCTTCAAGATCCGCCAAAATCAAATCGCCAATAGGGTCAGCGCCCAGGCGGGCCGCCAATCTCGCCCTGCCACCCAACCGCGCTATGGCAACCGCCGCGTTCGCCGCGCAGCCACCACCAACAATCTCTCCTCTATCCGCCCGATACTTGGATGCGCATTTCGGCAACGACTCGAGAGCGAACACAAAATCCACGACGGCCATGCCAACAATTAGAACAGCACTCAAATTCCGCCTCCTGGACCACCGTGGTCGAGTTGAAGGAAATCCTCGTCTGCGAACGCTCGGAGGACGATTTGGCCAATCTCTCTATGGCACGCATCTAACGGATGAAGCCCTTGGAGTAGGTTTTCGGGCAACCTTGCCATGTGCGACACTGAGATATGTTGGTGGACATTCCTTGCGCAAAGTGCTTTTTCCCCATTTCCATTCCGAAGTGCAACACCGACCATTTCCGCAGCGAGGGCGGGCCCGAGCGGGGGAATGGCCCGAAGGCTGGGTTTCCGGTCCCTCGGGCACCGAATAGCCGGATCCGGAACAGCTGGCGTCCCGTCAGGGGGAGGTTATCCGCGCTGTCCGGGCAGCGCAACGCCTCCGCCGGAGCCGGGAACGGTCACGGCCCGGATGCTGGCCTATGGCCTGATCTGAAAGCCGCTTTCCTTGAGCGCCTGTATCTGGCATCTTTCCCCGTGTTTCAGGTGCCGATGGCCCTTCGGCATGGCGGCCGCGCCGGTTTCAGCGCAAGGACTGTCGCCGCCTGCTGGACGACCGGCGACATCATGCGGCCGCAAGATCGGCCACGGCCGCCAATGGTGTTGCACTCCAGGGTGTAACGGGGGTGTCATGGCAGATCGGCAGGACGCACCGAACCCGTTCGTTAGGTGAAGGATCGCATGAAATGACCAGGCCAAGAATTCTGATCGTTGGCGGAGGAATTCTCGGCGCAACCGCCGCCTGTCGGTTCTCGCTGATCCCAGCGGACGTGACATTGATCGATCCCATGATCGAGGAACAGATCGCCTCCCGAGGCTCGCTTGCCTGGCTGAACGTTTCGTCGACAGCGGATCCAGACTATGCGAAACTGCGCCTTGCATCCCTGCGCCTCTGGCATCGCTTGGCGAAGGAGCATCCAGACTGTCCGGTGCGATTTCCGGGAGCGCTTCACCTTGGAGCCAATCCGGACACCATCGAGGCCCATTCGGCACTTATGTCCGGACTGGGCTGGCCGACGCGGGTTCTTGATGCCGACGAACTATTGAAGAGTATGCCAGGAGTGGCAAACACGATGGAGTCGGCCCTGCTGGCCAAGCAGGAGGGCGCCGCCTATCCGGACAGAATTGTCGCGTGGATGCTTGACCGGGCTCAGTCCTCCGGAGTGAACGTCCTGCGAGGTCGCGTCCGCGCATTTCGGACGAAGGGCGACATGGTATGTGGCGCTGAACTTCACGACGGGGACCGAATTGAGTCCGACCTGACAGTGGTAACCGCAGGCAATGAGTGCCGCAACCTGCTCTCCGAACTGGGCGTCGACCTGCCGCTTGAAGGCAGCCCCGGCATCCTGATGCGCACTTCTCCAGCACGGGATCGTATCCCTCACGTCATCGCTACACCTTGGCTTGACTTCTGGCAGGAGGATACAGGTGCAATACTGATGTCGTCGTCCATCTCAAAGACTTCTGGCCTCGCAGACGACCTGATAGCCAAGGATGCCTTGTCGGTACTGGCAAGATTGTTTCCTGGAACTTCCGGATTGAGGATAACCCAGGCCATCCGCCGCAGACGGCCAATTCCGGCAGATGGCTTTCCACTTGTCGGTTCAGTTGGTCCCAGGGGTCTATGGATCGCCGCCACGCATAGCGGCATGACGCTTGCTCCGGTCATTGCGGAAGCACTTGCTGACCAGATTCTCAATCGGCCCGACAGGTACGGAATGGCTGCCTACCATCCCGACCGGAATATGGACGGTGATCACGAGAGAGCGGCGCTGTGATTTCCCTCGACCTGATCCAGTCAACCGCGAAGACTTCATGGCAAGGACTGCGATCGGGATTCCGCAGGATTACCTGGCCGGACTGACGGCGGGCGCAGATTCCGAGGATGGCCAGCTCGCTTCATTTGTCCCACAGGCCATGCCCGAAAGCAATTGATCGGCAAAGGCAGGGCCGGTGGGCGATTGTCTCTTCGAGAGGGAGAACGAGCGAATCAACCGAAACCTCGACCGGATCCATCAGGGGCCAAGGATCGCGGTGCTCAAGTGTCTTGGTGAAACTGGCGATAGTTCCGATGAAATGATCGGTTGGTGTAAACGAGATGGCGCTTGGCTGGACGACTACCCTTCCCATGCGCCGGGATGAAGAGAGTTCCAGACGTTGAATGGAGCTTTACGATTCCGCGCCATCCCATAAACTCGGAGTCCTTTGCATTCCCAGTCTGGCGCCTCGCGGACTTCACCTACATCCTCCTCTTGGGGATCTGCCGCAAGAAACTGGGGGATGCAGCCACATCCTGTGATGCGCGTCGACGACCGGTGGAGAAGCCGATGGGTCGCCGGAAGCGATCAAGGCGTGGCGTTGCGCGTTCGCTTTGATCCGGTGCGCACCCGTGCGGGAGTGTTTCCCGGTCCATCTGGACTGACCGTTGAGTTATCCGTCGCGAACGACGCGGTGGGGAGGGTTGTCCACAGTTCCGAATGGGTGACGGAGCAAGGTGGAATGGAGCTGCCAGCGGGCGGTCAGGCTCTCGTGGTCTGGTACAGGTCTGCCGCCACGGACGGTGCGGCGGTGTTTCAGATGCGTAGGTGAAGTGCGGAACCGCCGCGAAATCCTGACCGATCCCGTCTCTGGGTGAGACCATGTGGAGATGGTCGTAGCAGCACACGCGGAGGACGCCATGGGGATTCACCGGCAGCACAGACAGGACCGCGTGTGTTCACATGGCGGCACGAACCGGAGAGAAATACGAACTGAGAACCTCATCGGACAAGACAGGGAGGCAGCTTGTGAGCCGATCCGGATCCCTAACGGAACGACAGGATCAGGATTCAGCGGCAACCAGGGCAGCTTTCCCAAACACGATCAGCCGAATGCGCGGCGGACCGTATCGGAAGTTGCCCCTGCCCAAAAGCGGCTGACAGCGTAGACCTGATCGAGCCCAAAGAGGCGTCACCGATCCGCATTCCGATGGGTGATGCAGCCTAGTCGACAGGAAAGTCCAGATTCAGATGATTTCTCGAATCAAAAGGATCAGGCCGGAGACAAACATCAGACCGACAATGAATCGACGGAACCGCCCGTCGCTCAGCCGCTTGAACACCGCAATGCCAGCCTGCGCAGACAAGGCGGAAATTGGTATGGCAACCAGTAGCAGAATCAGGACTTCCGCGGTATAGATACCTTGTACGGCGAAAACCGCGGCCGTCAAACCCAGCACGGTGACATTGAACGTCTGGATCACCGCACGCGTTTCTGATTTCGTCCAGGCCTGCAGAGCGCACCACATCGTCGGGAGGGCACCCGACAGTGACGCTGCGCCGCCAAGCACTCCGCCGAAGAAGCCCACGGTGATATCGGCGACCGGCATCGGCCGATCCAATTGAGGAAGATTGCGCCGAACGATGAAGAAGCCCCCATATAGGAGCATGAATCCCGCGACCACCAGCTTGAGAAGCCGGGGCTCAATGAGTGACAGTGCCGCCGCGCCGATCGGAATGCCGGGCAGCGCTGGAATCACAAGGATTGCAAGTCGCTTGAAATTGTCACGAATTGCTCTGTGGACGAGGAGTATTCCTTGGATCCCGGTAACCACAGAGACGATCACCGCTATGGCCACAGCCTGAATGGGAGGAAGGAACTGCAACCAGAATCCAAGCGCGAACATCGCCGTCCCGAATCCCGCCAGCCCATTCACAAACCCTCCGGAAGCGGCTCCCAGCACCAGGAATAGCCAGTTCATGGGCGTATGATACGTAATTCAGCCATTCAGGAACCGGAAAGAGGGACCGGCACCGGCCTTGGCTTCACC
Organism: Paracoccaceae bacterium; assembly: GCA_965203605.1. Lineage (GTDB taxonomy): Bacteria > Pseudomonadota > Alphaproteobacteria > Rhodobacterales > Rhodobacteraceae > JAPOUP01. Next base: position 4,642,516 of record OZ241902.1, read on the forward strand.
CCAGGTGTTCCGGGCAACCCAGAAGTCTCCCCTCAGACGCCTGCCCGCCGACGCTCCAATCTGGCCGTCAATTGTTTGGGCGCGGAATATGAGCCGAGTAGTCATTTAGCGTGAAGAATAGAGTATCGCCAGTTTCGCACAGGGCCGGTGTTCGTTTGCAGAAGACGACACCGCCTCTATTGAAGAAAAGTTCCTCTGGCGAAAGCCAAGGTTCCTTCAACGACCAGATTAGTCCGGCAAACTGGCCATCCGAAACGGTGTCACCCAAGTTTACCCGAGGTTCAAACATACCGTCCTTGCTTGCAAAGATATAGTTGTCCCCAGTCTGCATGTTCATAAAACGAACCTCATGTTCGGGCGGCGGGAGCTCTTCGTTTGTCGAGAGCACGCCCAATTCGGCCAGACAGCGCTTCATTCCGTTGAAGGCGAATGATCTGATCCAAGGGCGTATTTTGCCGGCGCCTCCGAGTTCAGTTGACAGGTAGATGATGTCTTTGGGAAGCGCTTCGCCTGACAGAGTTGTCTCGTGAACGCGATCGCCGATGATTCCAAGCGGCGCTCCGAACAGTTCAAGGAACTTCATTTGTGAAACGTCCTTATCGACATCGCCCATAAGGCGGATCTTGGCCGAGGGGTAGTGGTCGATCGACTTTCCGGCAGAATGCAGATCAAAGATCGCATCGCATCGGTCCAGCAGATGATTGGTTATGAACCAGGCGATCATCTCGGTGGGGGAGCCGTACTGGTTGCCGGGGAAAAGCCGGTTCAGATTTGCCTCTCCTGTCCAATCGATCGGCGAGGTTCGACGTCCCGCATAGAAAGCAGGGGCGTTGGCGGAAGGAAGGAAGATGATCTGTCCGGTAATGTCATGAGGTTCAAGCGTCTGATACAACTCGTTGCAGATCGAGACTCCTTCGTATTCGTCGCCATGATTGGCGCCGATAATCATGGCCACCGGACCGTCGCCATTGCGGATCGACATTATCGGAACAGGCAGCCAGCCGTATGCTGACCGGTCCGACGAGAATTGAATCCGAATGTATCCGTGGCGTTTTCCGGCAGCGTCCAGATCGATTTCGCAGGTCGGTGCCAGACTGACTTTGAGGCAGGGCATTCAGTTCCCCCGATTTAAGGAATTTGAAAGATAGCGACGATAGGCGCGGCCAACCATTTCGATTCCGCGGCAGATATTCGCGGGTTCGGCAAAACTATAGGCCAGGCGGAGGCAATTCCCCGGGTCCTCGTTCGGATAGCTTAGCGACCCCGGTGACACTTCCACGCCCTCTTCAATGGCAATGGCGGCTACGGTCTCTGCGTCGGTGCCTTCAGGCAATTTGGCCCAAAGAAAGTACCCGCCTTCAGGCTCTCTCACCACAGCCTCCGGAAGGTGTTGAGCCAAAGCGGCCATCATGATGTCACGGTGTTCGCGCATCCTGTTCGTGAGTTCAGCCACATGGTGGGCAAGTTTGTTTGACCGCATCAGTTGAACGACTATGCGTTGAGCAAAGGCATTCGACCCACCATCGGCCTTCTGAAGCGCCATACGCCGAATGATTCCCGGATCGCCCAGTGCCCAGCCAACACGCAAGCCCGGTGCCAGAATCTTTGACACTGTGCCCAAAGCGATCACATGGCCTGTATCGTCCAATGTCTTGATGGGAGCGACCGGGTTGCCGCAAAATCGAATCCGGCGGTACGGATCGTCTTCGCAGATGATGAAATTGTATTCCTGAGCAAGTTCGACCATCGCTCTGCGCCGCTGCAGCGAAGTGGTCAAGCTGGTTGGGTTGTGGAAATCAGGAACGTCGAACAAAAGCTTGGGCAACGGCGCGCCGTTGGCTTTCAGGTGACTCAGCTTGTCTTCAAGCTCTGCGGTATCAAATCCCTCGTCGTCTTGGCCGATGTCAAGGAAACGCGCTTGGTGCGTCCGTATGATATGGACAGCGCTCATGTAGGTCGGACGGGTCACAATGACTTGATCTCCCGGTTCAACGAAAACCCGAAGTGCAAGGTCAAATGCGCTTTTTGCCCCATAGGTAATCAGGATGTTCTCAGGCTGGGCGGAAACCCCGTCCGCAGCGACGTATTCACAGACTTCAGTTCGCAGGTCGTCAAGGCCCATAGGCGGGGCATATTGCATCGCCTCGGTTCGCAGTGTCCCGACCGCCTCGGCAGCTTCATGCCCGACATCGGGCAACAATGGTGGATAGGCGGCGCCGCTGTTCAGCGAGATAGTCCCCGGAACATTGTCGAAAACCGATTTTTCGAGCAATTTCGCCCGCTTTGCATAACGAAACGCCATTTGGCCCCTGGCTATTGTCAGTTCCGGCCGTCCGTCTTGCACCGCACGGTCCAGAGGGCGCACCGTTCACAATCCTTCGTCATCGTAAGGGCTATTGTGTTATCTCTTTCTGTCTTGCCGTCAATCGGTAAGTTATCAGGTGTTCGGCGTAGGAACCAATTCCGACGCCGCATGGTATCGAATGCAGGTAGCGGCAGCAGGGGGCCAACCGGACAGCAAGAGCCGCTGAAAGAGCATTTGGAATGGGCTCCATGCTTGAACCCGCTATGGCCGCCGTTGCGCCGACGGCACCGTTTCCAGATCTTCGTGCGGAGAACGCATGGCCCAAGACTCCCGCTGCGAAGAACGAGCGAGAGCGTTCAAATCTCAACGACTAACCGACGGAACGCGACGGCAAACCCGCGGCGCCGGGCGAGCGCGGACCGGCGAACTCGAGCGGCAGGTCGGTGGTGACAGCGGGAACGGCAGCAGGCCACCGTCAAGCGATGGCATGGACAAACCCTCGGCGAAGCCGGACACGCGCAAGCCAGGGGACCGGAAGCCAGGCGCGGTGCCTGTCCCCTGATGCCTGACGCAGAACCACCTAGACAAACGGATTCCGGAGTGCCACAGTGCCTCCGGCCATGACCGGGTTCCTTTCCATTCCCGCCGCTTCGAAGACGCAGGACGGGCAGGCGTTTCTGCCCGGTCTGCAGCCATTTCATCGGTTCCCGGCCCGGATGGCGGTCGCCCGCTGGGTGCGGGCGCGGGATTGGGATTCGTCGCTGCCCGGGGGCCGTCGAGCTTCTGCTGCGGTGTACGGCCGGCATGCAGCAGCGGGTGGCCGCGCGCGTCGCCTGGCGCATCATGACCCTGCTCGGGTTTCAGGTTCCCAATTGCGGGCCAAAACCGATGTTCTACGACCAAGAGTTTGCCTTCCTGCGCGACTGCGTGGGCACGTACAGCCTGAGGGCGCCGGACCGGCGTGGTCTCGCGGTGAGCCCATTCGCGCATCAAACCGGCCGATCGGTTCTCCGACCAGTGACGCCACTCTTTGAGTGCAACAAGGATAGACATGGAACCTGCATACGCTGACTTTACCCGCGAAGAATTCGAAACCCGGTGGTCGAAGGCGCGCGAACTGATGGTCGAAAGGGCATTTGATGCGCTTCTGATTACTGAACGAGCCTCTTGCACAATTATCGCGGTTCGGGCGGCCGCGGCCAGCCTTTCGGTTCCGCCAGGGTCGTGACACCGGATCCGGCGGGTGCCCGGGGCGTCTGCACGAGCCAAAGTGTGGCGGAATGCCGCAGCTTGTGGCCCATCGGGCGCCGTCCGCGCATGGCTGGCCGTGCCGTCCCCTCCGGGGCGGCGTCCGCGGCGGACGGATCTGCCAGAACCAGTGGTGTCAGATGGTGAGCCGCATCAGCTGCTCCACCGTCAGGGCCAGCACGCCGAAGAACAGGTGGCAGGCCACCTTGGCGTGCCCACGGACACGGACATGCCGGGCGCCGTAGGAGTCCTTCAGGGCGGAGTTCACGCGCTCCACGCTGGAGCGCTGCCGGTAGCGGACGCGGTCATGGCGGATGTGGCCCGCTTTCCGCTGCGCCAGAGCCTCTTTCCTGAGGCGCTCCTTCAGCGCCGCGTCGCGGCGGGGGTTGGTGTCGGTGATCGCCACACGCCCCATGAGGCAGGCGTGGAACCCGATCTCCAGCGAGTCGTAGGCCGCGTCCATGAGCTCGTAACAGTGGTCCACCCGCAGCGCCGTCATCTTCGACAGCGGTATGGCGGCCTGGCTGTCGTGCAGCGACGCCGAGGTCAGGATGCAGCTGATGGGGACGTCACCGTCGGCGGCGTCGATATGGAGCTTGTACCCCCGCCAGCTCTCCCTGTATCCCTTCGCGTTGCGTTTCGTCCCGGTGTCGCAGGCTTTCGGCAGCCCGTCGGCCATCCCCTCCGCCGTCATCCCGTCCCGCAGCTGCCGCTCCAGCCGGGTCGGCTCCCTCGGGACCTCCTCCCCCTTTTTCGGGCGTCCGCGCTTTCGCTTCGGCCGCTCCTGCGGCTTCGGCTTCGGCGCCGGCCTCTCCCGCCCGACGATCGCCGTCGAGTCCCGCGATATGTGGCCGACGACCGAGCCGGCATACGCGGCGCGGACCAGCGCCTCGTGCATCCGCTCCGGCAGCCGGGTCTCCGCGAACCAGGCGAAGGCCCTGGAGAAGGTCGATTCACTGGGCACCTCCGACACGCGGGACCAGCCGCACAGCCTGCGCAGCGTCGGGTCGTATCGCAGCCTGTCGATCAGCACCGTCGTGGTCGGCATGTCCCACACCGCCTTGGCGACGAAGGCCCGAGCCAGCGCCCTGCGGTCGGCGGGAGGGTTGCCGACGCCCCGGTGGCTGTAGTGGACGTGCCTCTCCACCTCCACCAGGTCCAGGACGGCGATGAACCTGCCGTGCCTCACGCCCAGCGGGCCGACCTCCCCGGCGAGGGACGGGAAAAGTTCCCCTTGAAACCGCTGCCAGGCATCTGATATGGATGATCGTAGGGACATGGAGCCGTCTCCCTGCATGTTGTGGCTTTCGCACCTGCTTCATACCAGAGGGACGGCTCCATATCCAGGCCCCCGATCAGAAAAAAGCGCCCGTTTCCGAAAAAACCGCTTGATCGGGGAATTCTGCAAGAGGCTCGAACGTTTGAATTATCAGTATTTTACGGGGCATCGATCAGAGCAGTGTGCGGTCGACAAAATCCGACCTTATGTGTTCATCTTACCCAAAGATGGCGATCCGGCCTTAATCACCATGCCATTCGAAGTGGCCCAGATCGAGCGGACGACGCATATCAGCGACTATTGGACAACCGGTGGCTTGACCGGTCACCCGGAGTTCATCGTCGACGTCCTCAGGAGTCTTGGCTTGTCGCGCGCAACCATCGGTGCGGAACTTGGCCGCGAGCAGTATCTGGGCGTCAGTTATTTGGGGTTGCGAGAGGTCATGAAAGGCCTCGGCGGCGCGACATTTGCGGATGCTTCTGAGATCATTCTCACTCTCCGTAACGTGAAATCTCCACAAGAGATTGAGTATTGCCGTCGGGCATCCCTAATTTCGGCCGAAGCCCAACGAAAGACCTTTCTTGAGGTGCGCGCTGGCATGAGCGAAATTGAGATCGCGCAGATATTGAGACAAAACCTGATTGCCGGTGGCGCCGAGAAAATCTCGCTTCTTTGTGTGCTTTCGGGTGTCGAGGAGAACGGGATCGTCCTGCTGCCGACCGATCGTGTTGTCCGGAAGGGCGAGACACTCGGCTTCGACGTCGGCGTATCTTATCGAGGTTACTGGTCCGACCTTGCACGCACTGCATCGGTTGGTCCGCCTTCCGCAGAGCTTTCCGAGTTCTATGCTTGGATGATGGCGTTACGTCACGACTGCAATATGAAGCTGCGTAGCGGCAACTCTCCAGCGGATGTGATCCGCGTTGTTGACTCCTACCTTTCCGACAGAGGGTTGGAGACTATGGGCGTTGGACGTGTGGGTCATGGGGTCGGAGTCGAAACAACCGAGTATCCGTCACTTGCCGCTTTCGAGAAAGTGACATTCGAGGTTGGGAATGTCTTTGCCTGCAACCCAAATTTCTCCAATCACCTGGGATTCATCAATGCTGAAGACAACTGGGCAATTACTGCTGGCGACCCGGATCTGCTGTCCGCCCCGATTGCCGAAAGCGCGATCCCGGAAGTCGCTGGCTAAGCGCTTGTGAAGAGCCTCCTGGGGCGGTGTCTGTCAGGACTGCGCCAGACAGCGCGACTGACAAAAGGACATCAATATATCAGTAGTATACGTAGGCGTTGCGGGAACGGTGGCGAATTTGATGCGCTGCTGTGCGCCCGGCTTCCCGTGATGGCGACAGCTTGGAAGAGCCCCACTTCCAATCTGAAGTGCAGCACCGGAGCGGTTCCGTCCGGGCACCGGTCTTGAGAACTGACCTCAGCCTGCCTCAAGCACTTTGTTCAGGAATTCTCTGGTCCGCGGGTTCTTGGGGTTGGAAAAGAACGTGTTCGGTTCTCCCTCTTCCACGAATTTCCCGCTTTCAAAGAACAGCACCCGGTCCGCGACCTCACGGGCAAAGCCCATCTGATGGGTGACAAGCAGCATGGTGTAGCTGTGTTCGGTCGCGAGCGAGCGTATCACCTGCAGCACCTCGCCGACCATTTCGGGATCAAGCGCCGATGTCGGTTCGTCAAAAAGAAGGATTTCAGGGCGCATCGCCAAGGCCCGCGCTATTGCGACGCGCTGTTGTTGGCCTCCAGACAATTGACTTGGATAGTGGTCCTCCTTGTCGGCCATGCCGACCATATCCAGGAGTTCGCGCGCCCGCGCGACGGCTTCATCTTTGGAAAGTCCAAGCGAGTGGATCGGCGCCTCAATGCAGTTCTGCAGAGTTGTCATGTGGGGAAACAGGTTGAAGTTCTGAAACACCATGCCGATCTTCGAGCGTAGTTTGCGCAACTGCGCTTCGCTTGCGGGAACGAGCCGATCGCCCTGAAAAACATGGGTGAACGGCCGCCCTTCGATGTAGATCTGGCCTTCCTGGATCGATTCGAGGGTCATCAGCACACGCAGGACGGTGGTCTTTCCGGACCCTGAAGGCCCGATGATGGCCACCATCTCGCCTGGCGCGATTTCCAGATCAAGGCTATCAAGCACCGTCAGCGATCCATATCGCTTGGTCACCTTGTCGAAGCGAATCTTCGGTTCCATCAGTGATAGATCCTCTTGTTTAGGTAATTCTCAACCAGTCGAACAAAAAATGCGGATATCATGCTGAGCACCAGGAAGAGAACTCCGGCAACCGTGATCGCCTCCGTAAACCGGTAGGTCTCGACGCCGATCGTCTTGGCGACATGCATGATCTCGGCCACCGCGACGAACGATAGAAGCGGTGTTTCCTTGAAGATCACAATCAGGTAGTTCCCAAGCGCTGGCACGATAGGCGGCAGGGATTGCGGTATGATGATTGCCTTCAAGGTATGCGCCGAACTGAGATTCAAGGCTTTCGACGCTTCCCATTGTCCTTTCGGCACGGCCTCAAAACCGGCGCGAAAGACCTCCGAGCACAGCGCGGCGTTGTAGATGCCTATGGCTAGGATGCCCGTCATCAAGGGCGGCAGAGTGACTCCAAATTCAGGCAATACAAAGAACAGAAAGAATATCTGGACCAAAAGTGGTGTGCCGCGGATGAACTCGATGAACTCGCCGGTCACGACGGACAGAACCGGATACCTGCTCGTTCGCATAAGCATGAGGGGCAGGCCGAGAACCACCGCAAGAAGGAAGGAAAGAACGGTGGCCTGAATTGTCACGTCGATTGCCGCCAGCATGTTCGGCATGACCGATTCCCAAGTGAAGTGCCAGTCCCAATCCATAATCAAACTCGCTTGGGCCGATAGCGCGAAGCCCATGCTTCGAGCGATGAAAAGCCAAACCGTACCAACTGAGACAGAATGTAATAGAGCAGCATCGTGATCATGAATATCTCGATCGTCCGGTAGTGGATATTGTTCTGCAGGACCGACGCATAGGTAATGTCCACCAGCGTGACAGCAGACACCAGCGCAGTGGACTTGATCATCTCGATTGTCAGATTGCCCATACCTGGCAACATGATAAGAAACGCCTGCGGAAAGACGATCCGCACAGTCCGCTTCCAGGTCGGAATGTTGAGGGCGGTACAGGCCTCAACCTGTCCTTTCGGAACAGATATCAGCGCTCCCCTTACGACCTCCGCGCCGTAGGCGCCGAAGTTGAGCCCGATAGCCCAGACACCGGCCGCCAACGGTGAAAGGACAATGCCGAATTCCGGGAGCACGAAGAAAAGCCAGAAGAGTTGGACAAGAAGAGATGTGCCGCGGAATATCTCGACATAGACTGCGCAGAGGATACGGACAGAAGCGATCCTGCTGGCTCTGCCCACGCCCGCCAACGCAGAAGCCGTGTAGAAAACAACCGCAGACAGAAGCGCGACTTGAAGGGTGACAACTCCGCCCTTCAAGAGAGCGGGAAGAAACACTCTGAGTTCAGAGAACGTCGCAAATGCCAGCCCCGCGACAAACGCGAGAAGTGCGGCGACCGCAGCGACTCGTCCCATGGAGGCGGTCATTCAGTCTTCCTCTCGTGCCGTTCGGCCAAGCGGTTTCTCAAATGATCGACACCATGATAGTTCCATTGATTGTAGGATTTCCCATGGCGAAGGTATCGCGCTCCGTCGCCAGATGGGTCATGCGCATCCCACGAATTGAATTTACCCTGCTCCAGCGCTGCGGCCACAAACCTCCTGCGCCTCTGGCTGTTGAGAACCGAGACCCTCAGTTCTCCCAGATCGCCCCATGTCGTTTCGACATCTTGCAGGAGATCGGCCAGAACATCGGCATATGAAGGGTCATCGGAGAGATCAGCGCATTCATCTGGATCGTTCTCAAGATCGTAGAGAACCGATCCGGCATCAAGGGCGTGGATGAGTTTGTACCGACATTTGCGCACCATCACCACCGGTTCGGGCACGCTTTCGCATGTCAGTTCCGCCAATGCGGGCCGCTTTCGCCTTCCAGACCGGCTGTTGATCTGGGGCAGCAGGCTTTCCCCATCAAGCGGCCAGGGATCAGCCTCGGAATGCGCAATGTCCCGGAGCGTGGGCAGCAGATCGACGAGTGATACAATCTGGCTGCGCCGCCCGGGCGCGACGCCCGGATATTCGATCATCAGCGGGACGCGAACGGCGTTTTCGTAAAACACCTTCTTGAACCACATTCCGCGCTCACCCAGCATGTCACCGTGGTCGGATGTGAATATGATGACGGTCCGATCGCGCAGCCCGATGTCATCCAGGGCAGAAATCAGCTCGCCAACGCAACGGTCCGCGTAGGTCAGCGAGCCAAAATAGGCCCGCCGCGCTCTTTGGATTAGGTCCGGTGTGATGCGCGGATCGTCCAGATTGTAGTGTGCGTAGATGCGATCGGTGTGGGTGTCGCGGGCATCCTTGGGGATCCCTGTCATCGTCGGCATGTCGATGCTGCGGGTGTCATAGATGGCCCAGTCCTCCTCACGGCAGATATAGGGATCATGCGGATGGGTGAACGAAGCCAAAAGGAAGAACGGCCTATTGTCAGCGCTGCGTGCCAGATCGAACAGCGCCTGCCGGGCCGCGAAACGTACTTCCTCGTCATAATCCATCTGTACGGTGCGCGGAGCCGTGCCGGCCTTGATGAGGGTCTCAGCGGCGTCGGAGGCGAACTCGTCGACTTCCGGCGATGACCAGTCGGGCAGCGTCAGCAGGTCAGACGAATAGATCTCAGGCGTCAGCCTTTCCTCAAATCCATGCAAGGGATCAGGGCCGACAAAGTGCATCTTGCCGGCCAGTATTGTCCTGTAACCTGCCGTGCGCAGGAAATGTGCCAGAGTCGGAACTGTCGCGGGCAGTTCGGCGGCGTTGTCGTAGACGCCAATGCGGGTGGCCAACCGCCCCGTCATCATGGAGGCGCGCGATGGGCAGCAGACCGGGAAGTTGCAGTAGGCATTATCGAATACAATCGAGCGCGCGGCCAGTCGGTCGATATTGGGCGTATAACCTACCTCGTTTCCGTAGGCCGACAGGGAACACGCTGAAAGCTGGTCCAACTGGACCATCAATATGTTTCTTCGCTCAATGCTCATGCAACGCCTACTTGCATGAACGCGTGTTCCGTCGCGGCCGCCGGAACACGCTGCATTTTGCCAAGGCTCAGGATCCGCAAAGCTCGGCGGTGGTGAACTGCGGAGTTTCCGAAGCCTCCATTCCGTGCTTGACCAGCGTCTCGACATGCACGTTGCTTGATAGACGCTTCGACAGCACTTCGTTGAATGCGTCAACGAATGCAGCGTCCTCTGGTCGAAAGGCGAACGCTCCATGCGGCATCGCGAGTTTGCCCGCAACCATGCTGAAGGGCGCTACCATCTCGAGGTCCTGCTCAGGAACGCTGGCCACAAGTTCGCGCGCGCCGGGAACCGAAAGAGCGTAGACATCCGCGCGTCCGGCGCGAACGGCTGCAATCGCTGTTGGATTGTCGGGAATTTGCATGATGTTCTCGACACCGCTGTCTCCAGCATACCCGACATGGGCCGACCCGCTCAGAGCCGCCACGGTCAGCCCCATAGACGCCAGATCGTCATAGTTTCTGATTCCTTTGGGGTTGCCTTTGGGCACGATCAGGGTCTGCTGGATTCCAAAGATCGGCTCGGAGAAGGCCACCTGTTCGCAGCGGACAGGGGTCACGAACATCCCAGCGGCTACGACATCGAAACGGCCCGCCTTCAGGCCTGGAATCAGTGCACCCCATTCCGTTGCCTGGGCCGACTGGATCTTTCCACCCATCTCTTCAAGAACCGCCTTCAGCGTGTCGACATCGGTGCCGGTCAGGGTGCCGGAGTCGTCTTCGTAGGAATACGGAACAAAATTGAAGAAAGCGACGCGAAGGCCGTCGCTCTTGGCCTTCTCCAGAAGATCGGCGGACGCCGCCGAGGCAGTGAGGACAAGAGCGCTCAACACACTTGCTGCTATATTGATTATCTTCAACTTACCCTCCTATGGCTGAGATTTGTGCCCTGCTGGTCATCGGCAGGGTCTTCGATGATCGCACGTTACACAATGCAGCGCGACAAGTCTATGGGTTCGGCGAGGGTCTGCGTGCAGACCAAGCTGTATCGTAAGGCTAGACATCCTTCGATTCCGGCTGCTTCGGAGACAACATCTTCAAGACGATATCACGGTAAATCAGCGCCGACCGGAGCAGTTCCCTCTTTGGAATGGATTCATCGGGCTTGTGAGCGACGTCGATTGACCCAGGACCGATCACGACGCCGGCCGCTCCGATCCTACGGAAGTGCACAAGATCGCAGCCGCCTTGAAAACCTCGAACATGGTCGGGACGTCCGTTATGATGCTCAGCCGCTGCCTGCGCCGCTCTTACAAGAGGATGATCGGCATCGGTTTCTGTCGGTCCGCCAGTCGTCGGCCGGAATTCCAGAATTCTAACCGGCGTATCGGCGCGTCTCGCTACCCGGTCAACCAACGCGTGCAGTTCAGCCTCGACCTCCGCCTCGTTCTCTCCAGCGATCAGTCGCCGGTCCAGCAAAAAGTCACAATGCTCGGCCACAGCGTTGCTTGCATGGCCTCCCCAGGCGCGCGTCACCGTCAGAGACGGTCGCGCCAGAAGAGGATGTTCGAATGCCTGCAAGCGCTGATGTTCGGCACCGATCTCCTCAAGCAGCGGCGCAGACAAAAGAATTGCGTTGCGGCCAAGTTGGGGTGAGGCGGAGTGCGCCGATACGCCGTGCACGCGCACCACAGGCCGCATGCTTCCTTTGTGAGCCGTTACGACCTTGCAGGATGTCGGCTCGCCGATGATGCAAAAGTCGATTGTGAGATCAGAACCCACGAGACTTTTTGCGCCCAGACTTTCGCTCTCTTCGTCAATCACGAAGATGCCCATCAATGTTCCTTGCCACTCGGACGCTCGGGCGATCAGCATGCGCATGGCTTCGATCATTGCCGAAAGGGGGCCTTTCGCATCGCAAGCGCCGCGCGCAACAAAGCTGTCGCCGGCATCTGTCAGGACCAGCGGGTTGCTTGTCCAGCCGGTCCCGGCTTGAACGACATCCATATGGGTGTTGAAAGCGAAAGTCGGCCCATCGCCGTTTCTGAAGACGCCAATGGCATTTGGGCGGTCGGCGATCACCTCCTTGACAGCTACCTCGCAGCCCAGCCCGGTCATCTCGGCACCGATGAAACTTGCGCAGCCGGCTTCATTGCCGGGAGGGTTTTGCGTGTCAAACTCAACAAGGCGCCGCAGCCGTTCGACAATCGCTTTCTCATGGCCGTTAAGGCTTGCCGAACTCATGCTGTACACCCGTCTGAAGCCCTGACGGCATCAATCCCTACGAAACGGCCGCCCAATACGGAAAGTTCGTTCTCCAACCGCTCGATCAGATAGTCGGAAGATGCCATGTCGAAGAACAGGTGGAGGCAAGGTAACGCGGCAAGGTCGGCCCGGGCAATGATTCCGCTCAAGCCGATCGCTTGGGTCTGCGCCACATCCAGATCAGCGAAAACGCCCAGCGAAAAATCCACCGCGCAAGTTCGTGCCATCACTTCGGAAACCCGACGTCCAGCCAATAGGAACCAGTTGAGTCCATCTTCCCGATGCGCATCCCAGCCAATGGGCCGCGCCCGGTCCGCCGCCCATGCAGCACGCAGATGCTCAGGGCGGTTGGACCGGCCGGGCGGGTCACCGGTAAGCAAGATGTCGGCAGCGCCCAACCGCAGGCAGAGGCCGCCATCCCGCTGCCGCATCACCCGGTTTGCCGCATCGGGGACAGCGACTCCCTTGGCTTTCAGCCATTCCAATGCGCCGGGACCCTTGAAGCCGCAGCGGGGCAGGGCTGTTAGATCAACCGCCGCAAGCTCGGCCATCTGGACGGCTTCACCAGCGGCATCGCCATAGGTTGCCGGAGTCGCGGTTTGATTCACGTCGCTGAATACCGCCCCCATCGCCTGGTGTGTCCGATAGGCGGGGATGCGGCGTCGGAAACTGGCAGGGTCGATCATCGTCAAAGCTCCTGCCGGGCGTTTCCCGGATCGTAGAAATGCATCGGCACCGTCTTGACCTGCACCTCTGAACTTCCGCGCGGGCGAATTTGAATCTTGTCTCCGATCTGCGTTTCGGGAGCTGCGTAAGCCAGGCCAATACGTTTTCCGAGTGTCGGGGAATGGCATGTGGAGGTGACGAACCCGACAGCATTTCCGTTCTTCATGACCAGACAGCTCTCAGCTATGCTGGATGACTTCCCCGGTGCCTCGAACCCGACAAGCCTGCGGTCCATCCCCAGTCTGGAACGCTGGTCCATAGACCTCTTGCCCAGATAGAAATCTTTCCCTTTTGACAGTGCCCAGGTCATGGAGACCTGTTCAGGGGTTGTCATGGCATCGGTATCCTGCCCAACAATGATGTGACCTTTTTCAAGCCGCAGAATGCGCGATGCCTCAAGCCCGTATGGCCGCAATCCATGGGCGCCGCCCTTGGACATCAGGGCATCCCAGAGCGTTTCGCCGCAGCGATAGGGGGTGTGGATTTCGTAGCTCAGTTCACCTGTGAAACCGATGCGCATAACGCGGACGGGAAGTCCGGCGAATTTCCCAATCCGGCCTTGGAGATAGCCGAACGCCTCCTTCGAGAAATCAATGTCGCTGTCGAAGCCGGACAAGAGCTTCCGCGCCTTGGGGCCCGACACATTGACACCCGAATAGACAGCGGTTGCATTCGTGACATCGGCCAGCAGTCTCCATTGGGCGTTCCAGAACAGCATCAGCTGATAGGTAGACCCGGCGGCGCCTGTGGTCGAAGTGACATAGAATTGGTCGTCTGCAATTCGGTATGCGATGCCGTCGTCGATGATCGATCCCATCTCGTTGGCAAGCAGCAAATACCGCACCGTTCCAATCGGCTGCGTGTCGTACCTCATCGTATATAGACGGTTCAACAACTTGGCGGCATCAGGCCCGCGCACCTCGAGTGATCCAAGCGTAGAGATATCCAGCATGCCGACGCCGTTGCGTACCTCCGCAACCTCCTGCTCAATCGCTGCTGTCCGCTCGGGTTCTTCACCGTAGTAGGAAGGGCGCCACCAAGCGCCGACCGGCTGCATCTTGGCACCGAGTTCAAGGTGCCGGAAGTGCATTGGTGTCCGCCGGTAGTGGGTCGGGTGACTTCCCGCCAGCACGCCCAGCTTTTCCGCGGTGACAGGTGGCCTGGCAGTGGTGACGCCTACCTCCGACACCTGCCTGCCGGTCTGACGCGCAACCAGACGGGCAGTCGCCAGTGCGGAGTGGCGTCCTTGACTCGGTCCCATACCGACGGTCGAGAACCGCTTCACCAGTTCAAGCTCACTGTAGCCTTCGGCTACGGTATTCTCGATGTCACTGACCTGAATATCCTCATCAAAATCGATGAAATCCTTGCCGCTTGGGTGCGGCGTGAGTGGCCAGTCGAAGTTCGTCTTGGCTTCACCGGTCCTGACAGGCCTGTCTGCCGGAGCACTTCCGGTAAGCCGGACAAGAGCCGCCTCGGCTGCGGATCCGCCATCTTCCATCGCCAGAGCGTCATCGTAGGCACCGGCAACTGATCCAGCAAGATGCATGCCCTCTGGGCATCCACGGATTGAGAATGCGCCGGTCGCGTCGTCAATCTGCAGCTTGCCGCCGCCTTGTAACGGAAGATGGTAGGAAGGAACGTATCCGCCGGCGATGCACAGGAGGTCGCAATCCACCCAGCGTCCTTTACCGGAGTACCGGTCGCCCTCAATTGCTGAAATCCAGGCGCCCGACACGCGCATATCGCCGCGCGCTTCTGAAACACCCGACCCGGTAAAGTGTGTCACGCCTTCGGGCGGCGGGTCTGTGGGTGCGGAGCGGGCATCGGCAATCGCCGCAACTTCGACATCTGCTTCGATTAGATCGCGTGCGGCTTCATAACCTTGGCTGTTGCAGGTCAGGACGACCGCGCATTTGCCTGGCCGCACCCCGTAAAGCCGTATCAGACGCTGCGCGGCCGATGACTGCATGATCCCGGGCAGATCATTGTTTCTGAAGGGAACAGGTTGTTCCATCGAGCCGGACGCGACGATCACTTCGCGAGCGCGTATCTTGTACATCCGTGTGTTCTGAACCACCGGAATCCAATGGTCCGCGTACCAGCCATTCGCGACTGCGCCGGTCATGACGGTCACGTTGCGGGTCTCGCGCAACGTCTTGATCATTGCATTTACGTTTTCCGTGCTTGGCCCTGGCCGTGCAAACCGTGCCGAACCTCCCAGATCGGCATTTTCATCAACAAGAACAACCGAACCGCCTCCCTTCGCAGCAGTGAGAGCCGCCGAGAGTCCGGCGGGCCCGCCTCCGATGACTAGGACATCCGTGAATCTGTACTCCTTGTCGTATGTCATGGGCTTTGTCTCGAGCGAGACCCGTCCGAGTCCTGTCCTGCGTCGAATCATCGGTTCCCAGAATTTCAGGAAGGCGTTTCTTGTCGGCCCCCAGAAATCTCGATAGTAGAACCCTACGGGAAGAAACCTTGAGAACCTGTCGAGAATGGCGTTCCGGTCCCGATCAAGCGTTCCGCTGTAATTCTGGCCGGTTATCGACAGTCCGGGTTTGATGTCGCGGCAATCGGCGTGAACGTTCGGTTCGTGGCCGACCTGCACAAGGGTATTCGAATCCTGTCCCGCCATCGTCAGTGGCCCGCGTGGACGGTGGTATTTGAATGAACGCGACAGGACCAGACGGCCATTCGCGGCGAGCGCGCTTGCGATCGTGTCTCCGGCGTATCCGAAATACGTATCGCCTTCGAATGTGAATTGTACGGCTGTGGTACGGTCGATGCGGCTGCCCCAGGGAGGCGGCAATCGGGCGGGATGGCGCATCATGTCTCGCCGTCCGGCTGGTCGGGTGTGAATGTGCGGATCACCCTGTCGGTGACCGTGTCCCGCTCCGCGACGAAGAAAAAGTTGGTTGGCGTGTGACACCACCACTCCCGCAACACACCGTCAGGGTTGGGGGCATGAAATATGTAGTGCGCCCACTCCGCGTCGGCTGCGGCGGCAGGATCAGGCCTGTCTTTCACAGGTCCGAAATACTGAAACTCCGCTATGTTGCGGGGTCCGTTTAGGGGACAGAGCATGATCTTCATTATGTGTGCCCCTTAGTGCCGCGCCGCTGTGGCGCCCATTTCGTTGACAAGCGAAAATGTCTCAAAGCGTTCGAGGCTGAACGGTTTGAGAATGTCCGCTGTCTTTCCGTCGGCGACTGATTTGGCGATATACTTTCCTGAGACGGGAATGGCCTTGAAGCCGTACGTTCCCCAACCTGTGTCAAGCCAGTAGTTCGTGACCGGCGTCGGCCCCATGATCGGACTGTAGTCCGGTGTCATGTCTGCCATTCCGGCCCAAGAACGCAGTATTTTGACCTCGTGCAGGAATGGAAACAGGTGCAGGATTGCCTCGATCAAGTGCTCCTTAAGTTCCAGCGTCACCCGGGTGGAGTAGAGCTGATACGGATCGGTTCCGCCGCCGATGATCAACTCGCCCCGCGCTGACTGGATAATGTAGGCGTGCATGTTCGCCGAGGATACAATGCAATCGAAGAGTGGCTTGACCGGCTGCGTGACCATTGCCTGCAATGGGAACGTGCGTATGGGAAGATCAAGCCCGGCAAGTTTCGCCACCCGGTAATTCATGCCGGCGCAGGCCTGAATGATCTGCCCCGCATGAACCGTGCCCCTGTTGGTCTTGATCTCGGTAACCCGGTTGCCCTTGCGTTTCATCGCAAGGACTTCAGTTCGCTGGTGGATTTCGACGCCGTGCTGGGATGCGCCGCGGGCATAGCCCCAGGCGACGGCGTCATGCCGTGCCGTGCCGCCATCGGCGTGCCAAAGGCCCGCCAGGATCTCGTGCGGACCGCCATAGTCCATGTTGATGAATGGCAGGGTCCTCTCCACGCCTTTCTGGTTGACAACTTCGATACGCGTGCCCATCAGCCGCCCCATCTCGGCCCGCTGATGGAAAGTCCGCACCGTTCCTTCCGCATGAGCCAGGGTGAATTGCCCGCGCTGGGCAAACATTACGTTGAATCCGAGCTCGTCTGACATCCCTTCGTAGAGTTTGACGCTCTCCTTGTAGAATTCCACTGACTGTGGCGTGATGTAGTTGGACCGGATAGCCGTCGTGTTCCGCGCGGTGTTGCCGCCGGCGAGATAGCCCTTTTCCAATACCGCCACATTCCTGATGCCGTGGCGCTTCGAAAGATAATATGCGCTCGCCAGGCCGTGCCCGCCGCCGCCGATGATCACGACATCATAACTCGGCCTCAAGTCCGGTGTCGGCGGAATATCGCCACGCACAGGATACTTCCTGCTCAGCCCGTATTTCAGAAGGGAGAAGACCATCTCACACCCGGATCAGATCACGGGGAACGGTGCCCAGCACATCATAACCCGTGTCCGTCACAAGGATGCTTTCGCTGACGCCCACGGTGAATTCGCCCCATTTCCGCAAGGCCACGGGAATATGAAATGCCATGCCGGGCATCAGCGGCGCCTTGACGCCATGGTACATGCCCAGGAGGGGACCTTCGTCCCACCCGGGTGCGAAGGCGATGCCGATGGAGTAGCCGACGCGTTTCTTGAAACTGTCGGTCAATCCAGCCCTGTCAATGACCTGCTGCGCCGCGACGTGAGCGTCCTCACAGGTGTTTCCGGGGCGCACAGCGTCCAGACAGGCGGTGAGTCCCTCCATCGCGACGTCATACATGTCGAGGAATTCCCGTGAGATATCGCCCACGACCGCCGATCGCATCAGGACGGCGTGATAGCGGTCATGACAACAGGCGGGCTCAAGGATAATGTTGTCTCCCGGGCTGATCGGTCCGCGCCGCCAGGTGTGGTGAGGAATGCCGGTTCGGCGTCCGGCCGACACGAGGGGTTCCATGCCCACATATTCGCCCCCAGCCTTGATTGCCGCCCCGACCATGGCTGATACGATATTGTTTTCGTTAATATCTTTGGATGCCGCGTCCTGCAGCACGGCGATCGCCGCGTTCTGGGCGGCGTCGACATAGGTTGCCGCGACCCGGATTTTCCCCTGCTCAAGCGGCGATTTGATCAGGCGGCAGCCCTCGACCAATCCCGAACCATCACTGAGATTACCCAGTGTCAGTGACAGGTTTTCAAAGAATGCGACGGGAAGAAAGAAACCCTTTTTGTCGATCGCGATCCGCCTATCGGTCCATCCATTGTCCTGGATGGCGGCAACCAGGAAATCGCTCGGATTCTGGTCGTCCTGATATACCGCGATGTCCCTAACAAAGGTATTGGCAACCATGTTGGCCAGTTCAAGCTGGCGGACGACGAAAACCAGTTCACCGTCAATCGGAAGGATCAGAGCCTGAAACGTCGAGTATCCCGGCGTCTGCTGGCCGCACAGATAGAAGATGTTTTCGGGGCCCGTTACCACAAGAATGTCGACGCCTTTTTCGGCCATCGCGGATCGGACCGCGGTCTGGCGCGCTTCGAATTCATCTTTGGGAAAGACGGCAGCTTGGGCCGACACGACCCCCGGAACGGTTACTGATGTCATGGTAGCGCCTTCTGTTTGATGGCAGCCTGAGACTGTCGATAGATCTGACCGGCGGGGATTCCTGAAGTGTCGACACCGATTGCCGAAAGAACCGACCAGATAGCGGCGGTGTTCGATGTCACCACCGGAATGCCGAGTTCGGTTTCAAGCTCTTCGGCGACTTCCATCGCCCGCAGCATCGTGCAGGACACAAACAAACCTCCAGCTGCGCGAATTTCGTTGGCCCGTGCCAACAGCTCATCAACAATTCTTCGTGGCGGTATATGCGAAACGTCTCGGCTGAATGCGCAGCCGAAACTATATTGTCCAATGACGCAGATTCCCCGGCTGGCCAAGAACTCGACTTCAAGCGTGTTCACCTCTGGAGCATAGGGTGTTGCCAAAAAGACCTGTGACAGCCCCAAGGCGCCCAGGGCCTCGGCGACCGCTGTTGCGGTTGTCGTCGCCGATACGCCCGTGGCGTCTGTGATCGACTGGCGCACGGCTGCATCCCACGTCGGTCCGCGAAAGAAACTGGCCGCAGTACAGGCAAAAAGGAAATACTCGACCTGCGCCTCGGCGACTTTTTCGGCTGTCGGCGCGGCGGCGTCGCACATCATCTGAAGCGAATCGTTCGCTGCAAGCCCGGCTCCCCTCGGCATGTCCATCCGGCCGATGTGGAACGATACACCCCGCGGCAGGAATCGCTGCAGGTCATATTCCACAAGCGGATCAGAGTCGCCGATCAGAATGCCGATTCGTCGCATTTGCGTTTACCATAGACACTGCTTGTATACAGGTGAGGGGATATTGTGCAAACAATAATATCAGTGCGCGTGGAATATTCTGACGGATTGGCGTCATCATCCAATGTGGGGCCGGACTGAACGACAGCAGCCGCGGCCCCAAGCAGGGACTGGATCTCCCCTTGATCGCCAGCCAGCCGCCTTCTGGAGCCGCCCGGACCGGTACCGTGGAGGCACCACCCGAGGACATTGCAGGATCCGGACAGTGCGTTGGTTGTCGTCGCGGCAGGTATGCGGTATCCTGCGGCCCAAGCAAAGCGAGCCAACATCGCTTCGGACAAGGCAGTATGCAGTTGAATGCCCGGATGTGCAGAAAGCACTCAGTTGATTCGATATATCTAGAGCTAAAGCGCCGTATGCTGACAGCTGAATTGCCACCGGGTCAGGTTGTCTATGAAGGAGCGCTTTCCAGGGAATTCGGCCTTTCGCGCACGCCGATCCGCACCGTGCTGAACCGTTTGCAGCGGGATGGATTGGTGGAAACCCGCCGGGGATTTGGCAACACGGTCACAGAAATTGACTATTCGGCTTTCCAAGATGTATACAGGTTGCGCGTCCGAATGGCGGAACTGATCGGGGAGTTCGCAGATGTCGAGCGCATTGACGATGCAACCAGGCGACTTAACGACGTTGAGAAGGCGCTTGAAGCGCTCAACTCAGAGAAGCTTGACTACAAAGCCCTTTCAGCTGCAAACATATGGCTTGTGGAGACCGCGCTGCTGTTACTGGAAGGGACAGTGCTCCACGAGATCACAGACATGCTTTTCGTAAGGACGGCGCGCATCTGGCACCTCGCGATTCCCTTTCTCGACTGGTCGGAAGAAGTCGACGCCGCGGCTTCCGAGGCGCGGGAGGCTCTTCGTGCGTTGAATGAAAGAGATATCGGGACTTACGGATTGGTACGCCGCAATTTCACCATGCTTGCGTTTCGACGTATCGCACGGCACCCGCAGCTTTTTGAGTGCGGCTAGGCCAGTTTGCGCAACGGCGTACCCGGCCGCTGCCGTGTCTGCCATTCCGGGTCCACGAAATAGGGTAGATTTGACGGCGGCAGCCTTCGGCCGAGGATATGATCGGAGGCCTTTTCGCCGATCATCATTGAAGGAGCATTGAGATTGCAACTCGGAATCATTGGCATGATCGAACTGTCGGCGACCCGAACTGCGTCCACGCCATGAACGCGGCATTCGGGATCCACCACAGCATCCGGTCCGTTCCCCATCTTGCAGGTTCCGGAAGGATGATAGGATGACTGCATATGGTCCCGAACAAAGGCATCTATCTCGTCATCGGTCTGAACGTCGACTCCTGGAGATAGCTCACGTCCCCGATAGCTATCCATCGCAGGTTGGCCAAGGATCTCACGGGCGAGTCGGAAAGCGGAGCGAAACTCGACCCAATCCTCAAGGCAGGACTGGTAGTTGAAGGCTATCGACAGCCCATCGTCAACGCTTGGCCCTTTCAGTTTCACCCGTCCCTTTGACCGGCTGCGCTGCGGTGAGACCTGTACCTGAAAGCCATGGAACTTGTAGAAATCCTTGCTGCCTTCCTCGACCGCGATCGGGAAGCAATAGAACTGCAGGTTGGGGAACTTGATACCGGCCTCGCTGCGCACGAATGCGCCGGTTTCAAAGTGATTGCTCGCAAGTGCGCCGTCGTGAAAGATCAACCAGCGCGCAATGGCGCGCACCTGCCCCAGCGGTCCAAGATGCTTGAACAGCGACACAGGTTCAAGGCAGGCCATCTGTATTGCACTGATCTGATGATCCTGCAGATTGGCCCCGACCCCGGGCAGATCATGCAAGACAGAGATGCCGTGTTCGCGTAGATGTTCGGCTGGTCCCACACCCGACTGCATCAGGAGTTTTGGGGTGTTGAACGGGCCCGAACACAATATGACCTCGCGCACGATCTTGACTGCCCTTTCCGCTCCGCCTTGACGGTAGAGGATTGCGACGGCGCGCTTATCGTCCCAAACAATCCTGGTCGCTTCCGCCTTTGTCAGGATCGACAGGTTAGGCCTTTTTCGGGCTTCCCGCAAAAATCCGCGCGCGGTACTCCATCGGTAGCCGTTGCGGGCGTTCATCGGAAAGCGGCCAAACCCTTCCTGCGAATAGCCGTTAACGTCATCTGTCGGTCTGTACCCTGCTTCGGCGCAAGCTTTCAGGAAGGCTTCCGAGATCGGATTCAGCTTTGGCGCGGTACTAACTCCGATCGGTCCGCCCCGCCCCTGATATTCGTTGGCTGGGTTTTCCCACCCCTCAAGACGACAATAGTACGGCAGAACGTCGGCATATGCCCAGCCTTGAGCTCCGGACTTCGCCCAGCCCTCATAATCGAGTGCGTTCCCGCGCAGGTAGACCAAACCATTGATGCTGGAAGAACCGCCCAGAACCCGGCCACGGGCTTGCTTCAAGCGCCGACCGTCTAGATTGGGTTCGGGCTCTGTTTCGTAGTCCCAATTGTACTGCGGTGCATTAAAAGCATATCGTGCCGCAGCAGGAATATGAAGAATCGGACTAGTGTTTTCAGGGCCAGCTTCCAGGAGAATCACGCTTGTGTCCGGAGCTTCGCTGAGGCGCGCAGCTACTATCCCGCCGGAACTGCCCGAGCCCACTACAACGTAATCCGCCTGCATTCGGTCGCCTAACCTCCCAACGCGTCGCCAGGGAAAATTGTTCACATGTTGACATTTTGCGAGATTTCGTTGCCGATCGCAACTGCATTACGCTGTCTATGGGCACTGTTGCCGTTTGAGACACCGCGTGGACCGTATCCCGAAACGCAACTATGGCCCATACGATTTGCTGTCAGCAGAAGATCCAACCGATCAGCCAGGCTCATACAGGCGCACCGGTCGATTCGTTCGAGACCTGCTGCCAAACTGAATAATGGGCGGCAGTGACACCTCAATAGAACGCCATCATGTTGTTTCGCAGGATGATCTGAATCGCGTATACACCAACCAACGCAATCAGAGGCGCCAGATCAAGACCGCCAGTGTTTGGCAGAAAACGGCGAATTGGCGCATAGATTGGTTCAAGAAGCTGATTCAGCCCATTCCAGATCTGCAAGACCACCGGTTGCCGCAAATTCAGGACCTGAAAACCGATCAACCAGCTCATGATGATATGCGCAATCATGACAAACCAGACAACATTGAGGATCAACATCAGTATCTGAAAAAGCGAAGTCATGGACATGCCCCTGCAATTCAATGAGCGCTTCAGCCTCAACTAAGGGGCGCGAAGCGGACTGGCAAGCCGCAGAAAGCAATGTGCCCCGAGCAAGCAACAGGAGATATCCCGTTCTCATGGACATCGGTTCATACCGACTGTGATCGTCTATTGCCACTACAGCAAAGTGGTAGTCATGGCTCGAACCGTGACACTGCCCTGAACCATGCTGCGGCCGCTTGTCTTATGTGTTCGCTGACTGTCATATCACCCGGAATTCGAAGGGCGGGAAACATGGCGGAATCAAGCACTCGGCAGAGAATATGGGGCTGGATGATGTTCGACTGGGCCAGCCAGCCCTACAACACGCTTCTTCTTACCTTCATATTCGGCCCGTTCTTTGCTGACATCACTGCCGACCGCCTCATGTCAGCCGGTGCCGACGAGGAGTCAGCCAGAGCCACTGCGCAGGCGTATTGGGGATACGGACTCGCCGCATCGGGCGTATTGATTGCCGTCATGGCACCTATCCTGGGTGCGGTCGCGGACAGTCAGAAACGTCGGCTACCCTGGATCTGGCTGTTTTCCGTTCTCTACGTCGTTGGAGCCGCCGGACTCTGGACGGCGGAACCGTCCGGCTTCAGCATACTTGGCGTGCTGGCCTTCTTCGCGATTGGACTGATCGGAATGGAATTCGCCACAATCTTCACCAATGCGATGTTGCCGACCCTGGGAAATCTGAGGGAGATCGGAGCGATTTCCGGCAGCGGATGGGCGCTTGGTTATGTTGGAGGTGTTCTTGCGCTTGCCCTTACGCTTCTTTTCCTCGCGGAAAACAGGAGTGGAGTCACATTGATCGGGCTGGAACCGATCCTCGGCCTTGATCCCACGCTTCGTGAAGGGACGCGTTCGGTCGGACCATTTGCCGCAATCTGGTACGCGGTGTTCATGATTCCGTTCTTTCTATGGATTCGTGAATCTCCCGCCAGTCGGCACCGTGTTCCATATGTCCGGCAGAGCTTGCGGGATCTGGGGAAGACACTGAAATCGATGCCAGGGCGACCGTCAATGGCGGCGTTCCTCGCATCCTCCATGTTCTATCGAGACGCGTTGAATGGGATTTACACCTTTGGCGGAATTTATGCCTTCGGTGTGCTGGATTGGTCGCTGAGTGATATTGGGGTCTTTGGGATAGTTGGAGCGGTCTCCGGTGCCATTTTCGCTTGGATAGGTGGGTTGGCGGATCGAAAATTCGGACCAAAGCCAGTGATCACAACCTGCATCGTACTTCTTCTGGTGACGGTGATCATGATCATCACGGTGAGCCGAACATCTGTGCTCGGGCTGACGACCGACCCTGCTTCATCGATTCCTGACATAGCGTTCTATTTCCTCGGCTCCATCGTTGGTGCGGCCGGAGGTGCGCTGCAGGCAGCGAGCCGAACAATGCTGGTACACCAGTCGCGGTTGGAGCGTGTCACGGAAGCATTCGGTCTCTACGCGCTGGCGGGCAAGGCAACCGCCTTTCTGGCTCCCGCTGCCATTGCCATTGTCTCGGATCTGACTGGAAGCCAGAGATTGGGCGTTACGCCAGTGATTGTGCTTTTCCTGTTCGGCTTGATCCTGCTACTCTGGGTAAGGCCAGAAGGAGACAGAACCACATGATCAAGGTTCCTGCCAGATTTCTGTTTGTGGCAGCCGTTCTGTCCATTGGTCTGGGCCCGTCGGCAAGCGGACAGACAGGTTCAACGCCGACCGATAGCGGCATCGACATGATGGCGGTCGCAAAGACTCTGTTCGGCGCTGAACGGAAGGCCTCGAACCAGGTGCCGGAGCCGGTTGGAAGCTACGCCAAGGGGTGTCTTGCCGGTGCGGTCCAATTGCCGCAGAGTGGGCCAACCTGGCAGGCGATGCGGCTTAGCCGCAACCGCAACTGGGGCCATCCCGAGACGATCAGATTCGTCAAACGATTGTCCAGGTCGGCCGCTGGACAGCCCGGCTGGAAAGGACTTTATGTCGGCGATATATCCCAACCAAGGGGCGGGCCCATGCTTACAGGGCACCGTAGCCACCAGATCGGGTTGGACGTTGACATCTGGATGCGGCCTGCCGATGACCTGACCCTCTCCGTTCAGGATCGGGAAGAAATCTCTTCGTTCTCGATGCGTCGCAACTCAGGAGCCTACGTCAATGAACGCTGGACCTCGGCCCATCACGGAATCCTGAAGGCGGCCGCAAAGGACGAAGCTGTGGCGCGGATATTCGTCTTTCCGGGCGCGAAGGTCCAGATGTGCAATGACGAACGTGAAGACCGGGCCTGGCTCCGCAAGATCCGGCCATGGTGGGGGCACCACTACCACTTTCACGTCCGGCTTAATTGTCCGGACGCTGCATCCGACTGCGTCGAGCAGCAACCACCTCCGCCTGGAGATGGTTGCGAAGCCGCTGAGAGTTGGGTCTATGACATCCTGAATCCGAGACCGCCGGATCCTGACGCACCGCCACCCCGGCCGCGCCCCGAAATAACGATGGCCGACCTGCCCATGCTGTGCGCACACATCCTTTCAATACATTGAGTGGTTCGGCCTCGGCGAACCCGTTGCCCGATATCGGGACGCATTGCACCGGCGATCCGAATCCGGTGCCGTTGGTGACATTGCCCCATCGGAAGCCACAGGAGCCCGCCGAAAAGGTTCGCCGGACCCGAGAGTCCTGAATGGCGTGTGACCAATTGCCGGGGTCTGACCGGTTGTAAGAACGGACTGGAGGCGTTAATCACGCGTGGTCTCAGCCAACCGGGCAGTCATTCCGCCCTCCATTCTTTCGGTCCACCACATGTCCCGCATAATTCCCGGTGTTGTCGCCATGGCTACCATTGTCGTGGCATCGAACGTGCTGGTTCAGTTCCGTTTCGGCGACTGGTTGACCTGGGGGGCCTTTACCTACCCATTCGCGTTTCTTGTGACGGACATCATCAACAGAATACACGGTGCAGGGGCGGCAAGGGCTGTCGTCTATGCGGGATTTGGTGTCGGCGTCGTCTGCTCCGCCATCGGCACGCTGATAGCCGGCGAGTTTGGCCCCCTGGTAACCCATCGAATCGTGCTCGGGTCTGGCCTCGCATTCCTGACAGCCCAGCTTGTGGACGTTTCGGTATTCAGCCGTCTGCGGAACCGGGCATGGTGGCACGCGCCGCTGACCTCCACACTGATCGGTTCGGCGCTGGATACCATGCTGTTTTTCTCCATTGCGTTCTCCGCGACCCTGATGTTCCTTGAACCCGCGAACGATGTCAGTTGGGCAAACGACATCCTCCCTCTGGTCGGCTTGGGTCCGGCCGCGCCACTGTGGATGTCCTTGGCGCTCGCGGACTGGATTGTCAAGCTTGGGATTGCGTTGATCGCACTTGTTCCTTACAGACACCTGACCAAGATGATTTCGGCACGCACTGCATAGGATTCCCTGGTCGAATCGAATTCGGAACCTGTCCACCCCTAACTCGAAGCAAACGAAAGACGAACCGCAGGCGACTTGCACTTCCGCAGGTGGTGGCTCAAGGTGTCTGCATATGGACGGGTCGGGGACTGGCGTAGCTGCACGGTCAGGTTATCGCCCTCGGATGGTCGGCGACCCGGGAGTGAATTTGCCAAGTGCCTGACCGTCACTCTGATTTGGCTGGCAGACACTTCCGATCAAGTGTTGGTATGATATTGAGGAAGGGAGTGATGATTACTGCAACGAATGCCCGTCCGGACAAACCATGAGCGTGGATCTGAGATCATGGCATCGGACCGAACGTTCAGACGCATTAGGCCCCTGATATCGGAATTGACTGAAATCAGCCGCAACTTACCGGAAAACCGGCCACTCACTTCCATAGAGGATCTCAGCATGAAGTGCGACATGCAATGCGATTTCCCGTGAATTGGTCATGAAGATAACTGAAACCGTGTTCATCGAGGACTGGGAGTTCAGCGAGCGGTTCATTCGTGCGGGCGGCCCCGGTGGCCAGAATGTGAACAAGGTCTCGACTGCGGTCGAGCTCAGATTTGAGGCAGTTCGCTCTCCGAACCTGCCGGCACCGGTCAAGGTGCGCCTCAAGAGACTGGCCGGGCGACGCTGGACCGTTGACGGGGCGATCGTGATCCAGGTGGACGAAGCACGCAGCCAAGGAAGAAACCGGGAGATCGCCCGTGATCGTCTTGCCGATCTCATCCGCAAAGCCACAATCGCTCCCAAGCGTCGGGTTCCGACAAAGCCAACCCCGAGATCGAAGCTCAGGAGATTGAAGGCCAAGAGACTGCGCGGCGAGGTCAAGTCGTTGCGGGAACGGGTCAGGAACGGAAGCGACGACGGTTGAGATCGCCCTCTGAATTGCGACCCGCAGGTCGCCGTCGCCCTATCTGTCCTTGCGGTGAGCATCAGTTGATCAGGCTAGGGTTGACTCAATCTGGCCATGAGCGGTCGTCCGGCCCAAATGAACCGCAGCTTTACAGAGATTCCGGCGAAAGGACCGTGAATTCCACGACGCGCCTGCTTGCCAAGTCATCCAAGCGCCATTAGGCAGCCGAGCATGAATGTTGGGACGCGGAATAGAACTGTCGTCAGTTCCTGGAATGAATGGGATCCACTGCGGCATGTAATCGTTGGTCGGGCGGACGGTGGTCACATTCCCCCAAAGGAGCCTGCCCTGGATGCAAAGGTCCCCGAAGACAGCGATATGCGGGGAAGATGGGGACGAAGGCCAGAGGAAACGATCAACCGGGCCAACGAGCTTCTCGACGGCTTTGCCGCCATGCTTCAGTCGCGGGGCATTCGGGTGGACCGCCCCGTGCCAATCGATCATTCGCTACCGGTCACTACGCCGGATTTCCATACAGATAGCCAGTTCGGTTGCATGCCCCCAAGGGATGTGCTTCTGACGGTCGGTCCGGAAATCCTCGAAGCGACAATGTCCTATCGCTGCCGGTGGTTCGAATATCTGAATTACCGTCCTCTCCTGCAGCGATATTGGGAAGAGGATCCGGACTTCAGGCACGAGGCGGCCCCGAAGCCGCGGCTGACCGCTGCCGATTACCGGGATGACTATCTTTCGGAAAACATCGATGTGGACCAACGGCTGAAATGGACCGCCGAGAGGTTTTTCGTCACCACCGAGGAAGAGCCACTCTTCGATGCCGCAGATGTTCTGAGGTTTGGAAAGGACCTGATCGTTCAGCACGGGTTCACAACCAACCTCAAGGGAATCGAATGGCTCCGGCGGCATTTCTCCGACCACCGGGTCCATGCGGTCAACTTCCCCGGCGATCCCTATCCAATCCACATTGATGCAACGTTCACGCCGATTCGGCCAGGGCTGATCCTGAACAATCCGCTGCGACGTCTTCTTGACGATCAGCGCATTATGTTCAGCAGGAACGACTGGGAGATCGTCGATGCCGCGCAGCCAGCCCACAACAAACCGCCCCCGCTCTGCTATTCTTCCGTCTGGCTCAGTATGAACGTCCTGGTGCTTGACCCAAAGACCGTCTGTGTTGAGAAAACGGAAGTCTACCAAGCTGAACAACTCGACAGGCTGGGTATGGAAGTGATTGAGGTTGACATGCGCGAGGCCTACGCGTTTGGAGGCGGATTGCATTGCTGCACGGCCGATGTCCTCCGTGAAGGGAAAATGCAGGACTACTTCCCTGCACAATAGTCGGAACCATCGAGGTGATGGACAGTTGACGGAATCACTGACGGCCATGGTCCGAGAATTCCGCTCGTCCATCGAATCGGCTGACGATGCTTCTGCGCAACCAAATTGACTGCGCTGGATCGGCAGTTCTCTTCGATGGCATGTTTGACGGATTCGGTGCCGATCCATAAACCAATGGTGGAGGGGAACATGCAAGGTCGCCTGCGGTTGCGAAGGGACCGGCTGCTTGGGCCGAACATGACGACCTTCTACAGCGAACCGGTGCATATCGTTCGAGGGGAGGGTGTCTGGCTATGGGACGCCAGCGGACGCAGATATCTGGACTGCTACAACAACGTCGCGCATGTCGGGCACTGTCATCCCAAGGTTGTCAATGCGATCGCCAGACAGGCCGGGACGCTCAACACCCATACCCGCTACCTGCACGAAGGCATCCTGGACTATGCGGAGCGGCTGACGGGTACGTTTTCCACACATCTCGATTCGGTTGTAATGGTCTGCACCGGATCGGAAGCGAACGACATCGCGCTTCGAATGGCCCAGACGGTCACCGGCAAGACCGGGATCATCGCAACCGACAGCACCTATCACGGAAACACCGCCTTGGTCTCGCAACTCTCCGCAAAGCAACCACCGGTTGGTGGTTACGCCCCGAACGTGGTTCGCATACCTGCGCCCGACAGCCTGCGGCCGCTTGGAGGGGGCGTCGGCGATCAAGCAAAGGCCTTCGCTGACCACGTCACGGACGCCATCGACTGGCTTGACGATCAGGGTCACGGCCTCGCCTCCCTGATTCTCTGTCCATATTTTGCCAACGAAGGGTTTCCCGACTTACCGCATGGATTTCTTGATCTGACAGTGGAAGCGGTCCGCAAGGCCGGTGGTATCCTTATCGCAGACGAGGTCCAGCCAGGATTCGGCAGGTTGGGAAGTCACTTCTGGGGACATAGTCGCATCGGGATTCATCCTGACGTAGTAACCCTCGGAAAGCCGATGGGTAACGGCCACCCGGTAGCGGCGGTGATTGCCCGTCGTGAGATCACCGCCGCTTTCCGCAGGGCATATAGGTATTTCAACACTTTCGGAGGAAATCCAGTCAGTTGCGCTGCGGCGATGGCAGTGCTGCAGGTGCTCGAAGAGGATCGGCTGGCGGACAATGCGCATGATGTGGGAACCTACGCACTTGAACAACTCCGGAAACTGCGGCATCCGCTTATCCGCGATGTGCGAGGCGCTGGATTGTTCTTCGGAGTTGAATTCGCAGACGATGAACTGCGACCCCTCCCGGAATTCACCAAAAGTGTCGTTGAAGCAATGAAGGATCGTGGGATTCTCCTCAACCGACTTGGACGCGATTACAGCTGTCTGAAGATCCGCCCGCCAATGCCTTTCAGCCGTGAGCATGCGGATATCCTGGTTGACGCCCTGGCGGAGGCCCTCGCGGTCTCGCGGTCGCATCCGGATGACCACTGAGGCATTGGCAATAAGGGCAGCGGAGGCATGGGGCGGTACGGCACATCCGCCACGCCTGCTGTCGCACCGTGAGAACGCCGTCTTTGAAGTCACGTTGCCGTCAGGCCGCGCCGCACTTCGGCTGCATCGACCTGGATACAGGACCGACTCGCATATCCGGTCGGAACTTGACTGGACCAACGAGCTGGCCATGCGGGGATTCCCGGCACCTGGACCCATCGCGATGTCAGGTGGCGACAATCTGCTTGCACTCGATAACCGGCTTCGTGCGAGCGTCATTGTGTGGATGGACGGCGCACCGATTGGTACAGGGTCATCTCCGCTGACCGCGGACGATCTGGTGACCTATTTCGAGGTCGGCGCGTTATTGGCAAGACTACACCGGACAACCATGGAGATCGGGCCCAAACGGTTTGACCGGCCTTCTTGGGACATTGATGGGTTGACAGGCCCGCGACCCTTGTGGGGCAGATATTGGGACATGCCGGGTCTATCAGTCGAACAGCGCCGCCTGTTGATTGCCGCACGTGACCGGGCTCGTTCACAGCTTGTGGGCTATGTGGCGAATGGAGGCGAGATTACCCTGATTCATTCCGACGCCCTGCGCGAAAACGTCTTTCGACGACCGGATGGATCGTTGGCGCTGATTGACTTCGACGATTCCGGTTTCGGTTTCGTGATGTATGAACTTGCGGCGAGCATATCTCAGGCAGTAGCCGATCCACTTTATCCAATGGCGCAGCGGGCCGTCATCGAAGGATACTCCAAGGAGCGACCTCTCACTCCGTGCGACAGGTCCATGTTCGGTGTGTTCGCAATGCTTCGTGCGTTTTCCTCATTGGGATGGACAGTCCCAAGATTGCGGAATGACCATCCCAAGCTGCCAGTCTATATCGAACGAGCCTGTATGCTTGCTGCAAAGTACCTCATGGAAGACTGACGATATTGCCATTTTGGGATTTCCGGAATGGCTGGCAAGGTCTTGACGGCAACGCATTTCGACCGAATCCGAAGGCTGTGCAGGAATCGAAGATGTAGGTTGACAGGCGACTCCTCTCAACACCGAAAGGTATGCGGAATCATCCAGTTCCACTCTCAGGTGCGGTACAGGGAATCCTGCGGGAAAGGGCGGCGGTCTTCAGATCAACTTCCCTATCGCCATCGCCAAAACAATCGATTGGCGTGGTTTCCTGTCTGCCCACGATGTCGAAAGGAGACGAGGACACGGATTCGAGCGTGGTAGATTGATAGGATGCGGGCGCTAGGTTTCCGCCGGCTTTCGTCACGGCCCGTCCACCCCAGGGCGGATCCGGAGGTCTGGAGAGATTCCGCCTGCATAAAGGTTCCGAAAATCCCACAGGATGCGGAAAGTACCTGTAGAAGGCCGTTCGGCCGGGAGAGACCCTGCCGCTGAGAGGCGGCCGAGCCGCAAGGGTGGATAGAGAAGAGAGAGGTCGTCGAGGTAGCGGCCTGTAAGGGCCTAACCCAACATAGATTCCGAAACGCCCATAGGATCTACAGCGGAACGGGGTTTTCCAGACGCGGTGAATGGACAGGATTCGACCTTTACCTCCCCTTTGCACCGCGTCCGCGCTGGCTCTATGTTGTTTCCATGAGCGACGCGCCGGACAGCCACCTCCTCCCTTGATTCCTGATTCCTTGAACATACGAGGTCGCCGTTCTGGAGGAGCGCATGAAGGCCATGAAAGCCGAATACGAGAGCGCGTTGGACCGGCTGCGGGCCGACCTGGCGGGACAGAAGGTCTGGCTGTTCGCGCTGGTGTTCGGCGCGGTCGTGACGGGGGTCACGCTGGGGCTGGCGCTCTCTGTGTGGCTTTCCCCGGGTTCCGACCCCTCCATCTGGCGCTTCCATGGGGAATCGCTGAAACGGAGTTCCGATCCTCACAGCGGTAACGCCCTTGCCCGGCGGCTCGCCGTTCTGGAGGAACGAATGAAAACGATGGGGGAGCGGAATACCGGACTGACATTGCACGGCTTGCGGAAGACAACGCGAAGCGCGAAATTCGCCTGTTGCTGGCAATTGCCGCGATAGTAGGTTTGGCGGTTGCGGTCGTTAGCCTGATTTTCTGAACAGGCATGATTAAATGTAGCGACCTGCAATCATCGTGATTTTCGGCCCGGATTGGGTGTGTCCATCGGTAGTGCCAGACCCGGATTGCGTGCGAACGAACCCGGATTATCCGCAACCAACCTGCAGTCATCGGGTCGGACTCACATTGTCCGCGGACAACGCCGTCCGGCGAACGCCGTTTCGGGAATGGGCGCGCGACAGCGGCCGGAAAAACCTTACACGCACGGCGCTCTATCTACGCGTCTCCACGCCGGACCTGCAGCACGATGAACTGCGCGCCCATGCCGGGCGGGCGGACCTCCGGATCGTAGGGGAATACTGCGACCACGCCGTTTCCGGCCGCCGGAAGGGCGGTAAGTCAACATACCAGGGCAGATGTCCATAAGAGCCCAAACCGTCGCGGGGCGGCGGCGCTGTCGCGAAAGTAAAACGGGAGGGTTGCCCCTCCGCCGCCGCTGGTGTCAACCCGGTGGCGGTCGGGGCAGCCGGGGTCCTTCGTACTCTGGCGTGCATGTCACCCGTACAGGAGCGTGGCCCGAACCTTGACCGGCGTCTGTCACTGATGGCGCGGCTCCGCCGTGACCTCGTCCAGGAGATTGGGAATGCGCCGTGGTTCCTCCCCGCCCGAACGGAGCGATGGAACAGGGGAGGCGCTGGAATGCCACGCGGACGGAAGGGAAAGGGAAAGGCCGGGAACCCGGGGATCGTGAACCGGGACTGCGCCGGGACCGGCATCGGCAGGGACGTCCACCACCTGACGGTCGATCCGGACCGGTTCCCGGAGCCGGTGCGGTCGTTCGGGGGGTTCACCGGGAACCTCCTGGAGATGGCGGAATGGCTGTCCTCCCGCCGGGTCGGGAAGGTGGCGATGGAGCCGGCCCCGGTGTACTGGATCCCCGCCTGTGAGGTCCTGGAGCGGGCCGGCTCCGGGGTGCTGCCGGGTCCGCCGGGGATGAGGAGGCGGATCCCGGGGCGCAGGAGCGACGTGCTGGATTGCCAGTGGATCCGGAAGCTTCTGGCCCACGGGCTCCTGCGGGGGGCGTTCCGGCCCGGCGACCACATCCGCCCGCTTCGCCCGTACGTCCGGCGGATGAGGCGGACGGCCGGGGACCGCCCGCGCTGCGTCCTGCACATGCGGAAGGCGCTGACGGAGATGAACGTGCGGCTCGATTCGGTGATCAGCGACATCACCGGCGCCACCGGCCTGGGGATCCTGCGGGCGATCGTCGGCGGCGAGCGCGATCCGGCCCGGCCCGCGGCGCTCCGCGACCGGCGCATCAGGGCGGATGGGGCGCGGATCGCGGACGCGCTGCAGGGCACCTGGCGCGACGGGCGCCCGTTCGCGCTGGAGCAGGCGCTGGAGCGCTTCGACCTGCTCACCCGGCAGATCGGGACCTGCGGGGCGCGGATCGCGGAGGCGATCGACGGACCGGGCCCCGAAGACGGGGGCCCGGACGGCGGCGCGGCGGATGCGGCCTCGGGCGGCCCCGCGCCGGAGGCCCGCCGTTCCGCCCCACGCGGCATGACCGCCGGGGAGAGGGCGACGGCGCAGGCGCTGCGCCGGATGATGGGCGCCGGCCTCACCGCCATCCCCACCATCGGGGTGGGCACGGCCCTCACCATCGCGGCGGAGGTCGGCCCGGACATGTCGGCCTTCCCCTCCGCCCAACACTCGGCTCCTGGCTGGGGCTGGCGCCGGGAACCCGGACCGTCGGCGGCAGGGCCCTGCCGGGCCGCTCGCCAAAGGTGGCCAGCAGGGTGGCGCAGGCCCTGCGCATGGCCGCCATGTCCGCCCGCCGGAGCCAGACCTTCATCGGCGCCCGGCACCGCGCCCGCCCCGCCCGGAAGGACCCGCCGGTGGCGATCACCGCGACCGCCCGCGAACCCGCGTGCCTCGTCCACACAATGGTCACGCGGGGGGAGGAACACCTGGAGCGGGGCATGGAGGAATACGGGCGACGGCGCGTGAACCGCACCTTCTCCAACCTCGGCCGACGGGCCCGGCAGCTCGGCTACCAGCTGGTGAAATCCCCTGAAAGTCCGGGATCCGTGAATGGCGTGGAATCAATGGCCTGGGGGTGTTTTACCCAGGAGCCCAAACCCCGCCACGGCGGCGCTGTCGTTGAGAGTAAAGCCCAATTCCCGAATTTTGGAAATGGCGTGGAATCAATGGCATAGGGGTGTTTTACCCAGGAGCGTAACTCAACGAAACCCGTTGTCGCAATGGACAGTCACGCGAACGTTGACACATAGGGGTCGCATATGCGACTCAGTGACGTGAGGATGGCCGACAGATCACGCGCACCTTCAGTCATGTGTAAGGTGCCTCGGCGCGAGTTCAATCGGACTCGGAAACGCGAACAAAAGAAGGTGAAGTAATGGCGAATCTGATCGGCATGTTTCCCGGTCTGGCAAAGATGCCTTATGTCAGGAAGTTCCTGGACCGGAGCACTGTTGAAGGCGTCGACGTTTCCTGTATCGAACGAGTTCTGCAACTTGCCGAAAAGGAACATGGCTGGAAGGGAAAGGACAGTCGGGCAGCTGAGGAACAGGCCATCATTGCTGCGCTTGAACTTCTCGACAAATTCTCCCAGACAGGTGTGCCGATGCCGAGCATCACCCTTCATTCAGATGGGAGCTTTGGCTTCAGTTGGACTGGCGGCGGCCTTGTCGCAGATGTCAGTGTATTCGGCGACGGAACCTATTCCTACAATGTCCTTCGCGATGGGCAAATCGCAAGAGCGAGCAATCGCGGGACCGGAGAGAAACTGCGACCTGATCTAATCAGGATTCTCTCGGGAAGCGAAGAATCCAAAAAGTAATCGGGTTGAACAATCCGGGACTCTTGAATTCCGATTGGAGCGTTTGCGCATTCCCCTGCGCAGGTTCGCCATCACCATTCCCCTGAACGCGACCGGTCCCAGGGGCGTGTCAGGCATGAAGCCGCGCACCCGCGACCCGAGGGTCGCCCGGAAAGCGCGTGTTCATGGTCCACATGCTCCGCGGAGCGTTCGCTGGCGAGGACGGGAAGGCCGTCGGCGGTGCGCCCGGTCGCGGTCTCCCGTCTGGTGGATTCCGACGACAGGGCTACTGCGGATCATTCCCGGACGGCGCGTCAGATGCTCTGGAATCCTTGGGCGCCGATGTTATGGCAACAGGAATCCATCCAGAGGATCTCTGGTGCCGGTAGGCCCATTCCATATCAATGGGTTGTGCGAAAATCCCATTTGGAATTCCGGTTGGACGGGAACGGATTGCGAGCAGAAGTGGCGCTTCGTTGCGACTGTGGCCAGGTTTGGATGATTTCATTTCAGGCATCAACGCCACGACAGAAACCCAAGTGCGATTGCCTGCCCGCACCGGAGCGACAATTGCCCTTGTCAGTACTTTGGAATCGGTTCAATCCTCTCGTCACGCAACCTTCGGCCCGCGCAGGGCGATAGCAAGACTCTCCCGGTTGCGGATTATCCTTAGGCCTCCACTGGGCAAGTCTGCAGAATGAAACCGCTCGACAGTCGATATTCGTGGTTCCGTCTCACAATAACTCTGATCATTGCGGTCGTTGGCAATGTCGGCATCTGGATTGTCGTCGTCGTCCTGCCCTTGGTTCAGGCCGAGTTTGGGATCGCGAGAGCGGATGCATCGCTGCCATACACGATGACCATGGCCGGATTTGCCGTTGGCAACCTAGTGATCGGTCGTGCTGTCGACCGTTACGGTATCTCACCTTCCCTGATCTGCGGTGCCATCTCGGTCGCCGGTGGGTTCGCATTGGCGGCGCTCAGCAGGTCGGTACCGGTATTGACCGCAAGCCACCTACTCATCGGATTTGGGACCGCGGCATGTTTCGGGCCTCTGATTGCCGACATTTCGCACTGGTTCATGCGGCGGCGCGGCATCGCAGTCGCCGTAACCGCGAGCGGAAACTACCTTAGCGGAGTGATCTGGCCTGTCGCATTGTCGAGCACCCTGGCGGAACTGGGATGGAGGTCCGTCTACTGGGCATTGGCCGGAGTCTGTATTCTGGTTTTGGTTCCACTCGCGCTCGCGCTTCGCCGAAGAGTGCCCGAAGAGGCGAAAGTGGCGGCTGACAAGGCCGCAAGTCTTAGTACCGGATCCATCGGCCTTTCATCCGGGACCATCTGCGTGCTGCTCGCAATTGCCGGAATTGGATGTTGCGTCGCCATGTCGATGCCGCAGGTTCACATCGTGGCGCTGTGCGTTGATCTCGGCTATGGCCCAGCGGTTGGCGCGGAGATGCTTTCGCTGATGCTGCTCGGCGGCGTGGCCTCCCGGATAGCATCCGGGCTCATCGCAGACCGGCTCGGCGGGGTCAGGACTTTGCTCATCGGCTCAGGACTGCAATGCGCTGCACTCTTTCTCTACCTGCCGTTTGACGGCATGGTCTCTCTATATGTTGTCAGTGCTGTCTTTGGCCTCAGCCAAGGCGGCATTGTGCCGTCCTATGCAATCATCGTTCGTGAGTATTTGCCAGCAAGGCAGGCTGGCCGCTGGGTCGGCTTGGTGATCATGGCGACGATTTTCGGTATGGCCTTGGGAGGCTGGATGTCAGGCTGGATCTACGACATGTCGGGAAGTTACCAATGGGCATTCCTGAATGGCATAGCGTGGAACTTCCTAAATCTCGGGATAATCACATTCTTCCTGTTCGCGACAGTGAGGGGAAGATCCCGGTTCGCATAGCAACCGGCTTCGCCTGCCCTGTAAGAGGAAGAAAGATCACGATCAAAGGCTTATCCCTTTGGCTACGGCGCCGCAACATGTTGTGCCGGTAGCCGGACGGCCGATTCTCCGGATCCGGGGCGGAGTCCGGGCGTGGGTCTGCGGGAGTCAGGCGTCTGCGTCGGTGAGGTCGCGGTACGTCGCGGGCGGCAGCCCGATTCCCGGGAGCCTGTTGAAGGAGGTTCGCCGGTTGCGACGGCGGTTCCATCGTAAGACGAATTCGTCCAAGTGGCACCGGGCGCGCTTCCTGGGGCGTCCAACAGCATAGGCAGTCAAAGACGGCTTCGCGGGCAGCTTGAGTTGTGCGGCCACCGCTTCAGTCACGACATCGGGAATATCATCGAACCTGGTCGGAAGTATCCCAGGGAACCGAGCGATGCAGGGTTGGGGAGGGAAACCCAGACGATCATGGCTGCCGTGCAACTGATCGATGATTGCCCGACCCGTCTCGTCAAGGTGGAAGTATCGAGTGACCCGTGATCGACCGGGAACCTCGCCGAAGCGTCTGTACCACGCCCGCTGCGCGTCACCCGGAAACCGCGTGGGCATTCGCAGATCCCTCAACATTCGCGAGGACGGATCTGGCCACGAAGAATCAGTGGGCTATCCATCGCAAGACGTACGTGCGGAAAAAGCGGTTCTTGCGGCAGCTTCTGCGACCCTTCGAAGGGGATGGCATGAAACCTGGTTACGCACGCGTCTCCACGAGTGCCCAGGACCTTGGTTCGCAGCGGGCCGAACTGGACTCGGCCGGATACGGGACGGTGTTCGGGGAAAAGGTTTACGGCGCACGCAGAAAGAGGCCTGAACTGGACAGGTCGACCAGCCAGCCCAGGAAACGGGATACGGTTGTCGTGACGCGCCTTGACCGCCCTAGCGCGCCCAACGTCTGAACTTCTACGTGTCGCAGAGATTGTCGGAGAGAAAGACGCGGGATTTCAAGCGCCTACCGAACCTTGGGCTGATACGGCCCCGCCCTCGGGCCGCATGGTCCTGACCGTTTTTGCCGGCATTGCGGAGCTCGAACGTGAACTTGTCCGAGGCCGAACCGAAAACGGACGAAAAGCCGCACTGCAACGTGGTGTCGTGTTTGGACGCCCTACCAACTTGGGGAGTGAGCAACGCGAGACAGCCCGTCAACCTATCGAAAATGGAAAATCCGTCAGAGAGGTCGCCAGAACTTTGAAAGTCCATCCCGCAACCATCTATCGATGCGTCGACGGGAGGAATGCCTTATGACCCCTCACCGTTCCAATCATGCGTACAGGCCAAGCACTGGGGTTGAACTCACAGCGGTGATGGCCGCGTGTCCAGACGTTGCCGATATGGCGGGGGCAATGTTTGGTGGTTACGTGAGGAACTGGGACGATTTACACCGGGCAGCCGGAATGCTGAGACCCTCTTGTGGGATTTCGAAGGATGCTTGGAACGTTGCACAGCGTAAGCTCGGTCTTTGGTCGCCGCTACAGCTCTGGCGCCTATCTACTGACAAGCATGCGAAAGGGGAGGTGGCCTATGTGGACGGATACTTGCGTGGTATTGTGGCAAAAGCCCTGGACGGCGAGTTGCGCCTCGAACGGAGCTTCTATGGCCGAATGTCCGAGAGGAGGGTGTGAAATTGAGCGCATGCGGTCTGAATCGCGTTCTTGAAAATATCTGCTTGAACCGATATCTGTTTGGGACTATATTTTTGTCATGACGTGGCCCGTACTTGAACATCCGGACTTCGTCGAAGAACGTAAGGCCTTGCCCGATGAGGTGTGCGACAAGCTCGATGCGGTGATCTTGCTGCTCGAGCAATATGGACCGCAGCTTGTCGATACTCTGGGTGACTCAATCCACGCCAATATGAAGGAGATTCGCATCAAAGAGCAGGGCGTTTGGAGATTTGCCTTCGCATTCGATGGGAAACGAAACGCTGTCGTCCTCGTGGGCGGCAACAAGCAGGGCAAGAACCAAAAGCGATTTTACAAGGTGTTGATCGCAACCGCCGATGAACGCCTTCACGAATGGTTCGATGCGGAATGAAAGGAAGACCGATGGCAAAGCTCAAGAAAGCTGCTTTTGTAAACGCTGGTGACCGCATTCGCGGGCTTCCGCGTGTGCGCCGTGAGCGCGTCGAGGCGCTTGCCAATGAAATGGCCTCGGAACTCCACCTTTCTGAGATCCGAAAGGCGCCCTCTATCACCCAAAAGGATATTGCCGAAAAGACCGGCCTGGCCCAAGGCGAGGTGTCGCGCTTCGAAAATGCGGAGTTGACCGGTGCCAAGATCGGGACATTGGAACGTTATGTGGCCGGTATGGGCGGCCGCTTACGCCTTCTTGCAGAGATGCCTGACGGCACCACGGCCGAAATCCCGATGAAGAAGGGTAAACCTGTCACATCAAGGGTGAGCGCCGCCTAGACAGACGACGCCTCTGCGCCCTCGCCGGCAAAGGCACTTGCTACGACAGACAGCGTGGCCGGAAACGCGCGCTACACGTTCAAGCAATCCAACCCAGTCGTTCCAGTTGGCTGGCGACCAGACAGCCCGGGACAATGAGAGTCCCCACGGATCGAAACGAGACCGCAATGGGCTGCAATGGGGCATACGAAATACATGGTCACAACCAAGGTCGAGAAAAAGCCAAAGAATATCCATTCCGGCCACCGGCTCGAGATCGTGTCGCGAATGAAGTCTGCCGACCCGAACTCTGAAATCGGGCCCAAGGCGATGATGGTGAAAAACATCACCAAACGCTCATGATCGTGCCAAGCCGCGTACCCCGCTTGGCATGTAAATTCTGAGACCGCCATCGGCGGCGGCTCCAGCCGGACTTCCCCAGTCTCGTGCGACGTGGCATGTCTCCGGGTGTGGAAGCGGACAGGAGGACGCTTTTCTGTGCGGCCTTTCGAGCCCGTTTCCAAACTGCAGATGTCCTGACCTCGGGAGGTGAAGCTGACAACCATCGTGAACCCCTTTCTCCGGATTCCGCCGGCCGCCTCGATGCCCGTCCCCTTGTTTTCATGCTTCGTCGGGGATGTTCGGCGGCTCCAGCGCCCGCGACGGGGTTCATGGAACCTTGCCTGCTCCCTGCACGCCTCATTTGCGGAACAGCCTCCCCAAAGTGCTTGTTTGCCTGGCTGAAGTGACCCGCGAGGCAGCCACGATGAACGTCCGATGTCAGGACGTCTGGCGCACCAGGCAAACTGGTGGAATGTCGCCGGGTGAAAGTCCCGGTGGAAAGAGAGGTTAGCCAGCCACTTTCTCCGTGAACCATGCGCTGGTCGTCGCCAGGCGACAGGCGAAGCGTTGGCAAGCGGCAGGCGTGGGCCGGGCGATTGAGTCACGAAACCTGATTCAACCGGGGTGCCGAGGCTGTCATACCAAACCAAATAAATCATTGCCGATAGGCGCCCCTGATCTCACGGCACCGCCCATTCCCTCGTGGTGATCCGCGTGATCTCCCCCTTCCGGCCGATGAAGGCGTCCCGGACGTGCTCGACCACCTCCCGGACGTGTTCCGCGCTTCCGGACACCCGGTTGGCGAAAGGGCGGTGCTTCAGGAGGGGGAACACCGTCCCGCCCGGGTTCAGCTCCGGGCCGTGGGCGGCAGCCGGAGCAGGGAGACGTTGTCCGGTATCCCCAGGTCTTTCGACCGGTGCCGGCCCGCGCCGCCGGGGACCACCAGGGTGCGCTTTCCGGCGGGGACCCGCTCCCCGGTCTCCCGGAGGTGCCGGTCCGTCTCCCCGGTGTTGGCCCTGCCGCAGACATGCCCGACCGCGTCGCCGGTGGCGGGACAGGCGGGGGGGAACAGGTACAGGTGTCCGTACCGGTGGTCCCGCACGACGCGCGGGCGCGTCCCTTTCCGCGCCCACACCCCCGGCAGCATGCCCTTCCGCCCCACCCGCGCCCCGTCCTGCAGGTAGACGGGCACATCCTCCGGGGCCACCCCGTCGGGCACCGCCTTACGGGCCAACCGGCTGAAATCCCCGCCGAATCCCTCCCGGGCGGCGGGGTCCGCCCTCGGGTGGACGGGCCGCGGGGACATGTGCCGGAAGCCCAGCCTCCGCACCGGCCGGCGCGCGCCCTCCAGCGTGTACGCCACCCCGAAGCTGCCCGCGATCCGCCTCCGGACGTCGGCGACGGCCCGGCGCGACGGCCCGCCCGCGTCGGGGTCCGGCCCCCCATCCAGCCACGACACGACCTCCCCGGCCTGTCCGCCGTCCAGCTTCGGCGGAGCCCCCGGCCGGGCGGCGTCCCGCAGGCCGCCGGGGCCGTCGGCGCTGTACCGGACGACCCGGTCGCGGAGCGTCCGGACGCCCACGCCGACGGCGGAGGCCACCCCGGTCCGCGACAGCCTGCCCCCGGTGACCAGCGCGATCGCGCGCAGCCTGCGACGGCGGTCGCGGAACCTGTGCTTCCGGGCCAGTTCGCGTAGGTGTCCGGGTGTGTGGTCGGTGCGCGACACCATGACTTTCGCAGGCATGCCGTTCTCTCCTTATGCATGTTTCCAAGGCACAGGATACAGGACGGCGCCACCGGTCACACGCAGAATATTGCCGTGTCACACAGCATGATGTTCAATCTTTGTTCTGGGCACATTATTAATTTGGTTTGGTATCAGATGGGCCGAATGCAACACCCACCAAGCCGCTCCCTGGCGAGGCGAAGAGGGGCTCCGCAGGGTCTGGGAACCACGGCACGCGTCGAAACAGACCACCGGAACCTGGGAGGTTTTCAGATCGCCCCGCTGTCGTGCGGGGCCGCAACGTAAAGGAGGAACCCGTAAACAGAGATGAACGATCTGAAGAAGTCAGATCCGGCCATAGTAGCGACGAAACCGGCGAACAAGGGTCTTTCGGGGCCTGCGGAGCCGGGGGAGCGAAGGGCCAGACCCAAGGGAATCCGGGAAGCCAAAGCTCGCGCCGTGCGCAGAAACGGGAAAGCGAGTCACAGGCGGCTGACCGGATACGATAGGCTGCAACGACGAACCCGGAAGAGCGTCTCGTGGCGCTTCTCCACCTCAGAGTGGCACGGGGCGAAAATAGTCTTGTCGCCAATGCTAGGCGTCCGCTTTTGGCCACTTCAGCTTACCGTGCCTGATGCGTACGATATCCACGACCCCCTGCAGGAGGCTCCTGCCAGGGTCCACCATCGTTCAGCTCAGTCTTTGCAGCAGCAGCTACGCGGTCTTGCAGCCGCCGATGCCAGGCCGGGCCTGCGTCTGCAGTGCGGAGATGCCGTTGGAGTGCGTGGCCACGAGGTGGGCCGCGAGGAACCACGTCTTCAGCGGCAGGCGGCTGCGGTGCATCGCCGTTCCGGCCGTCACCGAGGTCTGTCGGCCACAGTCCGCGCTCTCGCGGCGGCAGCGTTCGCCCTTCATCCCCCAGCCCCTCCTCCCGCCGCAGGCATCGTCGTTCGGCAGGAGTTCCCCGGACTGCTGGCGCAGGAGCGGCCGGTCGTCTTTCCATCGGCTGGGCATGGCAGGAACACAAGGCGAACGAACCGGGCCGTCACCCCCCCCCGGCACAAAATATGGGCCTGCCTGTGCCAAAGGGATAAGCCTTCACGATCAATCCTGCAAGCCATTCGACGGTCTTCTGGCGACTCGCAGCTGCGCTTGTAAAATTGGCTGTGCGCTCGAAGTTCTCTTGTTCGGCTAGCTGGGCAGGCGTCATGTCAGACTGATGCGGCACGTAATGCGGTGAAAAGATGGCCGTTGGCGTGCAAAGGTCGACATCGCCCGGCTAAGCTGGCAAGACCGGGGAGTGGCGACTCAGAGGACTGAAGCTTGCGCGATTCCCGCTACCTTGTCGTCTTGGGCGCCGGACTGACGCAGTTCATGATAATTGGGTTGCTGTTCAGCTACGGAATCTTCTTCAAGGCCTTCGAAGACGAGTTTGGCTGGTCACGCACACTCCTGTCAGCCTGCACTGCCCTCGCGATCTTCATAATGGGAGTGCTGGCGATCTTCAGCGGGCGAATGAATGACCGGTTCGGTCCACGCCGAGTGCTTTGTGTCTCAGGTCTGCTCTATGGTGCCGGTTTCGTGATGCTTTCACGGGTCGAGGCATCATGGCAGCTCTTTGCGATCTTTGGAACTGTCCTTGCCGTCGGGCTCAGCGCCCACGACGTGGTAACGCTTTCCACAATCGCTCGCTGGTTCGAACGACGGCGAGGAGTGATGAGCGGCATCGTCAAGGTCGGAACCGCATGCGGGCAGATTCTGCTTCCGCCTATCGCCGCTGGGCTGATCACGTGGCTGGGATGGCGCGACGCATTGGTGGTCCTTGGCGTTGCAGCGGGAATCGTTCTCTTCGCCGCCGCCATGCTTATGCAGCGCCCCCCAAAGGAAGGGAATATCTCGGACAAACTCTTGATAGACGGGTTGGGTTCATTCGGTGCGAGCTTCGCGCAGGCCCGCAGCTCACTGATTTTCTGGACGATCTGCGCGATACAGCTCCTGTTCTTTCCCGCCCTGATGACAATCCCCCTGCACCTCGCCGTTCATGGCATGGATCTAGGCCTCTCACAGGGTGCGGCAGCAGGACTCCTGTCGGTCATCGGCGCCGCCAGCATCGCAGGGCGCCTTGTTGTGGGCGCCCTGTTCGACCGCATCGGCGGGAGGAATGTCTATGTCGTTTGCCTCCTGATTCTGATGGGCACCTTGAGCGGCTTTGCCCTGATCGAGGCGCTGGGTTTGCTTTACTTGATCACGGCGCTCTACGGTTTTTGCCATGGTGGTCTTTTCGTCGTCGTCTCACCAACGGTTGCGTCCTATTTCGGTATGCGCGCGCATGGAACGATCTTCGGAGCCGTTTTGTTCTTTGGCACCGTCGGCGGATCGATCGGACCAGTCCTCACAGGTCTCGCGTTCGACCACTTCACCAGCTACGCACCGGCTTTCCTGACACTTGCGGCTTCAGCTGCGGTGGCATTTGTTCTTGCCCTGACACTTCCTGTGCCATGTGCCGGATCTTTCCTGGGCACCAAACGCCAGGTGCGGGATCACGCGGCGTGAATTCGCGCACTCAACCATTCGGAACCGATGTCACCATAGCAGTGGATTCTGAAATTGACGCAGCGCCATCACTCCTGAGAGTCCGATGCCGATCCGTCAGTTGTTTCAGTACCTCTTTGCGGACATCGACTTCCGGCAGGGCAAATGGGTTCATCCTTCCGCCTCGACGGCCATCATTGCCGCAAGCACCGCCAGCCTTTCGCCACGCGGCATCGCCGCGTACCGGCGACCCCAGCCTTCCGCCTTGCGCTTGACCACCTGGCGATGCGTGAAATTCCGGCCGGCGAAGTTCGCCCAGTGCACTCGGTCGGGTTCGAAGTTGAACCACAGCTTCTCGGTGACGACGCAGGACTGGTTGTTGACCTGAATCTCGAGCGAGCGCCAGTCTGCCAGATGCCCGTCATACAGCTGTGAGGGATAGCCAGAGATCATCACCGAACAGGGTAGCGACTTCAGGATGTCCAGGAGTTCGACATGGTCGGAGTCCGTGTAGTCGAAACGATAGCGGCGCAGCGACTTGCGTGTCGACTGCACGTAGGGTGGGTCGCAGTAGACCAACTCGCGCCCGGCGAAGTCGAAGTCGGATAGGAAGCGGTGGCAGCAGCCATGGTGGAGTTCGACCGGATAGTCGCAGCTGAAACCGTCGATCGACCGGCGGTTGAGGTCAATTCCAATGTTGCGCAGCGCCGGGGGTTTACGCTTCATGATCGCGCCTCCCCCCAAGTGGGTCTCGATATAGACATCGTGCGGAGGGCACATCGCGATCAACGG
The DNA here is from genome assembly GCA_965203605.1 of Paracoccaceae bacterium. GTDB lineage: Bacteria > Pseudomonadota > Alphaproteobacteria > Rhodobacterales > Rhodobacteraceae > JAPOUP01. The sequence continues at coordinate 4,686,754 of OZ241902.1, forward strand.
TTGACACAGACCCGTCGTCGCCTTTGATCCAAACCATGCCATCGCCACCCTCCAAATTGATTCACATTGACGGTCCTGTCCTATAGTGGGCCGTCTATAATGTCAAACCCGGGATCCTGTCCCGAGACAGATTTCACTCCGAACTCTTGCGCTTTCGACCGGTCTGTACGGAGGTCGGTCACATGCCTGCCGGTCGAACAGGGCCGCAGTGGTACGCGGTCGCCAGGGAATGCGGTCACCGCAACTGGAAACCCCAGAATCGAAAGTACTTCCAGAGACTGGCCAAGGAATTGAATTTCTTGCCGTGATCCCTTTTCTCCAAACTCCGTCCGCTTTAGCTTTCTTGGATGACATTGCGCCTCGTATGTTCAGAAAATCGGAAATGAAAGGAGGAGGTGGCTGAAATCAGGATGGTACTTCCCGGACTCTGAATGATGCAGGCACTGGGCCCAAAAGGATCAGGAAACAGGAGTGAAGTCTTGCTTCAGTCGCCGGGAGTCTTCACACGAATGGAGATCGGCTGTTGGTTCACAAACCAGCAGTTGGGACACATCAACAGGCTGCAGGCGATTGCCCTCGGCGGTCTCTCTCCTGGAAGCAAAGGACGATAGCGGAGTTTGGCATGGGCAGCATAGCCTTTCTTCTCAACGGTGAGTTGATCGAACTGGATCGCATCAGGCCCACCGCCACCCTGCTTGACTGGCTGCGGGACAGCCGTCGGCTCTGCGGTACGAAGGAAGGCTGCAATGAAGGCGACTGCGGAGCCTGCACCGTGATGGTGACTGACGGCAATGGAGCCCGGGCGCTGAACGCATGTATACTGTTCTTGCCACAGCTTCATGGGAAGGCGGTTCGGACTGTGGAGGGAATCGCCGGACCGGAGGGACAATTACATCCTGTCCAGAAGGAAATGATCCAATTTCACGGCTCGCAATGCGGTTTCTGCACGCCGGGCTTCGTGGTTTCGATGGCAGTCGCGCACCTGAATGGACAGAGTGATTTCGATGATCGCTTGGCAGGCAACCTGTGTCGCTGCACTGGCTACGCGCCCATCATCCGCGCCGCTCGGGCGGCGATGGCCTGTTCCGCTCCGGAATGGATGGTGGAGAATCTGGAAATTCTAGGCGATCGAGGGCGACCTCGGGCGGATTGTTTCTGCCCGGAAACCGTAGATGAGCTCGCATCCTGGTACCTGGACAATCCGGACGCGGTTCTCGTCGCAGGTGCCACGGATGTCGGACTCTGGGTGACAAAACATCTTCAGCATCTGGAACGGATCGGGTTTCTGGGCAGTATCGGTGAACTGAAATCCATCAAGACCATCCCGGATGGACTGCGTGTCGGGGCTTTGGCCAGCGTCGCGGAGCTTGGTACGGCAATCGCGCCAAGGCATCCTGATTTCGCTGAATTGATCCGGCGGTTCGGATCCGTTCAGGTACGGAATGCCGCCACAGTAGGTGGCAACATCGCGAATGGATCCCCCATCGGTGATCTTCCACCCGCTCTCATTGCGCTGGGTGCAACGCTTCACCTGCGTAGAGGGGAGGAACGCCGATCGCTTCCGCTCGATGAGTTCTTTGTTGACTATGGGCAACAGGATCGGCGGCCGGGCGAATTCGTCGATGCTGTCACGATTCCCCGTCAGCCCGACCGGCTGAAGTGCTACAAGATTTCCAAGCGTTTCGATCAGGACATCTCGACAATCTGCGGGTGCTTCAACATCACGGTCCACAACGGATCGGTGGTGGAAGCTCGCATTGCATTTGGTGGCATGGCGGGGGTTCCCAAACGGGCCGTGCGAACGGAGCGGGCTCTGGTCGGCCAGTCATGGACAGTGGGCACGGTACGCGCGGCTCGGGATGAAATGTTCGGGGACTTCACCCCAATCGATGATATGCGTGGTTCCGCTGAGTATCGATTGCATGCCGCCGGTAACCTGTTGATGCGGTACTGGTTCGAATCCGAGGGTGTCACCTCCCGGGTGCTGGAAGTCGTGGCATGAGTATCGCACGTGCGCTCCCACATGATTCCGCCCGCCTGCACGTCACTGGTGCGGCATGCTATGTTGACGACATCCCTGTGCCAAGCGGAACGCTGTCGCTTGCTTTTGGACTGAGCGAAATCGCGCACGGTCGTATCAAGGCACTTCATCTGGATCCGGTGCGAACCGCGAAGGGAGTGGTTGCTGTACTGACCGCCGACGACCTGCCCTTCGCTAACGACGTCTCGCCATCAGCACATGACGAACCGCTCCTGGCTGCCGACGAGGTCTTCTATGTAGGACAGCCCGTCGTTCTCGTGGCTGCCGACAGCCACCTATCGGCCCGTGTCGCCGCCCGAAAGGCGGAAATCGAATACGAGGAACTGCCTGCGATACTGACCATCGACGATGCACTCACGGCCGATAGCAGGTTCGAGGATGGTCCGCTGATCTGGGAGAAGGGCGATGCCAGATCCGCGATCGCGTCCGCCGACCATGTTGTCAAGGGTGCCCTTGAACTGGGCGGACAGGAGCACTTCTACCTCGAAGGTCAGGCCGCGCTGGCGTTACCGCAGGAGGATGGCGGCATGGTCGTTCATTGCTCCAGCCAGCATCCAACGGAAATCCAGCACAAGGTGGCTGAAGCGCTTGGCGTACCGATGCATTCGGTGCGTGTGGAGGTGCGCCGGATGGGCGGAGGGTTCGGCGGCAAGGAAAGTCAGGGAAATGCACTTGCATGCGCCTGTGCGATCGCTGCCCGCCTGACCGGCAGGCCGTGCAAAATGCGTTATGATCGTGACGATGACATGACAATAACCGGAAAACGTCACGATTTCCGCATCCATTATCATGTCGGCTGCGACAGCGATGGCAGGATCAAGGGCGTTGAGTTCATCCATTACAGCAGGTGCGGATGGTCGCAGGATCTCTCCCTGCCGGTTGCCGACCGTGCGATGCTTCACTGCGATAACGCCTATCATCTCCCCACGATGCGCATCGAAAGCCATCGGTTGCGGACCAACACGCAGTCCGCCACAGCTTTTCGCGGCTTTGGTGGTCCGCAGGGAGCGATCGGAATGGAACGGGTGATCGATCATATCGCCCATGAACTGGGGTTTGACCCTCTGGATATCCGAAAGCTCAACTACTATCCGGAACAGGACACCAGAAAGGCACCCAGGACGACCCATTACCGAATGCCGGTCGAGGACTTCGCACTGCATGCGATCACCCAGGAACTGGAAGCCTCTTCGGACTACCAAAGACGCCGTGCCGCGGTGGCGGACTGGAACGCCGCAAATTCCGCCCTGAAGAAGGGCATTGCCCTGACCCCGGTCAAATTCGGAATTTCATTCACACTGACGCACCTGAACCAGGCCGGGGCATTGGTGCATGTCTACCGGGACGGTTCGATTCATATGAACCATGGCGGCACCGAAATGGGACAGGGCCTGTTCCAGAAGGTGGCGCAGGTCGCTGCTGGCCGATTTGGGGTGCCGTTGGAAGCGGTCAGGGTGACACCCGCGGATACAGGCAAGGTGCCAAATACATCAGCCACCGCAGCTTCATCCGGAACTGACCTGAATGGTATGGCGGTGATGCGCGCCTGTGACACCATACGTGATCGCATGGCCGAGCATCTGGCGATGGAACACCAGGCACCCATTACCGATGTTCGCTTCGAGGGTGGGAATGTGGTCGTTGGTGAAGCCACCTATAGCTTCGAGGATGCCGCACGAAAGTGCCATGAGGGCCGCATCAGCCTGTCAGCGACCGGATTCTACAGAACGCCGAAACTCGAGTGGAACCGACTGCAGGGCAAAGGGCGACCGTTCCATTACTTCGCCTATGGCGCGGCGGTGACGGAAGTTGTGCTTGATACACTGACAGGCGAAAACCGCATTCTGAGAACGGACATCCTACATGACGCCGGATCATCTCTCAACCCGGCGATCGACATCGGTCAGGTCGAAGGCGGATTTGTTCAGGGTGCCGGTTGGCTGACCATGGAGGAACTCGTCTGGGACGACCGTGGGCGTTTGCGCACGCATGCGCCTTCGACGTACAAGATTCCGGCCTGCTCTGATCGTCCGCAGGTGTTCAACGTATCGCTGTGGAAGGGTGGCAGGAACCGTGAGGACACAATTCATCGCTCCAAAGCGGTTGGTGAGCCACCGCTTCTGCTGGGAATCTCGACGTTTCTGGCACTCAGTGATGCGGTCGCGGCGTGCGGCTCTACCTACCCTGCGCTCGATGCGCCCGCTACACCGGAGCGGCTTCTTGCCGCTGTGAGACGGGTGCAGGTAACGAAACCATGATTGATCTTGCGGCCATTGGCGAAGCCATCGACAGCCACAGTCGGGTTGCGCGGGTTGTGATCGCGGACAGCAAGGGTTCGACGCCCAGGGGAACGGGGACCGCAATGCTGGTCTGGGAAGACGGTGCTGTTGGTAGCATCGGTGGCGGAAGGCTTGAATACCAGGCAATGACCCGCGCTGTGGATCTTCTTCAGAAGGGCACTGATTCTGAAATTCGCCGCCAGCCTCTTGGGCCTGCACTGGGCCAGTGCTGTGGCGGGTCAGTGACGTTGGTGACAGAAATCTGGGATCGGTCACTTTGCCAAAGGGCGTCCGCAGCCGGTGGGGTGTTTGCGCGCAGAATCGAGGGTCCGAGGGAAATGCCGGACCGTGTCGCCAGGAGGGTGGCTGCGACCTCGGGCCGGACGCCCAGGCCAGTGGCGGAACTCATCGATGGATGGCTGCTTGAGCCAACCCATCGTCACCGGATGCCGGTCCTCATCTACGGAGCCGGCCACGTAGGGGCTTCGCTGGCGCGTATTCTGGTTCCCTTTCCGCATCTTCATGTCGTCGTTGCCGATATGCGTTCCCGGCCTGTCTGCAGGCTACCGGCCAATGTGCATCGGTCCTTAGGCATGAAGCCGCAGAATGTTATGTCAAGCTCATCGACGGACTCCGCTCATTTCATCGTGACACACGAACATGAGCTTGACCTCGAACTCTGTCACCTCGTGCTCGGCCGATCGTTTTCCTATGCAGGCCTGATCGGCTCGGCGACAAAATGGGCGCGTTTCAGAAAGCGTCTCAGGTCTCTGGGTCATCCGGAGAACGAAATCGACAGGATAGAGTGTCCAATCGGGGATACCCGACTCGGCAAACACCCACAGGCGATCGCCGTTGGCGCTGCCGCGCAGCTCCTGAATGACATGGAGATGTCATTCGAAAAGGGAAGGGTCCCATGACCAAGCCGCTTCTGTTCGTGGATGGATTGACAAAGATATATCCGGGAGTCACGGCCAACGACGATGTGTCATTCTCTGTTGCTCCCGGCGAGGTTCATGCGTTGCTTGGGGAAAACGGTGCCGGGAAGTCGACCCTTGTCAAGATGGTCTACGGGCTGGTTAGACCCGATAGCGGGCGCATGGAGTTTGACGGCGAACCGTTCGATCCCTCGACCCCACATGCCGCCAGGGCAGCGGGAATCACGATGGTGTTCCAGCATTTCTCGCTCTTTGAGGCTTTGAGTGTCGCCGAAAACATCGCTCTTGGGATGGAAAACCCACCTCCGCAGCGCCGACTTGCGAGACGGATCCGTAAGGTAAGCGAAGCGTTTGGACTTCCACTCAGTCCTGACCGTCGGGTGGGTGAACTTAGCGCCGGAGAGCGCCAAAGAGTCGAGATTGTTCGGTGTCTCCTTCAGGATCCGAAGCTTCTGATAATGGACGAACCCACTTCGGTCCTGACCCCGCAGGAAGTCGATATCCTGTTTGCGACCCTGCGAAGGCTGCAGGATGATGGCACCTCGATCCTCTACATCAGTCACAAGCTCGAGGAAATCAGAAGGCTTTGTGACCGCGCAACCATACTTCGCGGTGGCCAGGTTGTAGGGGTCTGCATTCCGAGCGTCGAGTCTGTGCGGTCAATGGCGGAAATGATGGTTGGATCCGCTTTGCAGCCGCCGTCAAGAGAGTTGAAGGAACCGGGTGAAATCGTGCTGAGCGTCGATGCGCTTTCCGCAGCTTCGGCGGATCCGTTCGGCGCAGGTCTGAGGAACATAAGCCTTGAAGTCCGTTCCGGCCAGATTCTCGGCATTGGTGGTGTGGCTGGAAACGGACAGGATGAGCTCTTGGCCGCGCTCTCAGGCGAGGCGCGTTCAACGCAAGGTGCGGTGAGGCTTCGCGGAAGAGCGATCGGACACCTTGGTCCCGGCGAGCGGCGTCGGCTTGGTCTGCTCGCGGCGCCTGAAGAGCGGTTGGGACATGCGGCTGTTCCGGACATGTCACTTGCCGAAAACGCGCTACTGACCGGCGCGACCCGGGAAGAGCTGGTCGGCCAAGGGTTTCTGCGCTGGACCAAGGCCAGGGACTTCGCCGAGCGGATCATCACAGCGTTTGACGTCCGCACAACCGGGCCCATGAGCGCTGCGAGGTCGCTTTCGGGAGGTAATCTCCAGAAGTTTGTGATCGGCAGGGAGATTCTCCAGCGTCCGTCCTGTCTGGTGGTGAACCAACCAACCTGGGGCGTTGACGCCGCCGCCGCCGCCGCGATCCGGCAGGCACTTCTCGACCTGGCTGCGAAGGGCGCAGCCGTCATCGCGATAAGTCAGGATCTGGATGAACTGGTGGAGATATCCGATCATTTCGCCGCCCTCAATGGAGGGCAGCTGTCCGAAACCCGCCCAATGGCCGATCTGACGATGGATGAGATCGGGCTGATGATGGGCGGAGCGCACGATCTGGCGGTTGAGGATGCAGCGGCGTGAGCTTTCCCCTTCAAAGGGCGGCAAGCCGAATACCCTGTGTCATTTCGCGGATGTCAGCATGGATTCCGGAACGGCAGCATGATCAGGCTTGAACGACGACAGCAGACGAGTCGGCTTTGGTCCGTGGCCACCCCATTGGCAGCTGTGGCCTTGACAATGGTGGCGGGTGGCATTCTGTTCGGTATCCTGGGTAAGGATCCGTTCGCTTCAATTCGTACAATCTTCTGGGATCCTCTGCTTGGTGAATTCGCCTGGTACTATCGGGGACAGTTGCTCATCAAGGCGGGACCGCTGATACTGATCGCCATCGGGCTATCGCTCGGATTTCGCGCAGGTATCTGGAACATCGGTGCGGAAGGACAGTACATCGTTGGTGCGGTCTGCGGCGCAGCGGTTGGTCTCGCCTTCTATCCTGCGGAATTCTGGTTCATTTTCCCTCTAATGGTCATTGCGGGCACCATTGGCGGTTTCGTCTGGGCGATGATTCCGGCGCTCCTGAAGGTTTGGTTCAATACAAACGAGATTCTGGTTTCACTTCTACTGGTCTATGTGGCCGAGCAGCTGCTGGCATCCGTATCCCTTGGTTTGCTGCGAAATCCCGATGGGGCCGGATTCCCCGGCAGCAGGAACCTCAGCCAATACGACGCGGCGTCAAATGCGGAGCTGATCACCGGAACGGGAATTCACTGGGGAGTCATTGCGGCGTTTCTCGCGGTGGTGGTGGCATATGTTCTTCTGAGTCGGCACGTGCTTGGTTTTCATATACGCCTCGCTGGCGAAAGTCCGCGTGCGGCCCGGTTCGCTGGAGTCCGTCCGAAGCTTCTGGTTGTCGTCTGCCTGGGTGCGGGTGGTGCGCTGGCTGGGCTCGCAGGATTGTTCGAGGTTAGCGGGCCCTCCGGCCAGATCAGCATTGATTTCAACTCAGGCTACGGATTCACTGCAATCATCGTGGCTTTCCTAGGGCGGCTGCATCCGTTTGGCATCGTTCTGGCGGGATTGCTTCTGGCACTCACTTTCATTGGCGGTGAAGCGGCGCAGGCCAATCTCGGATTGCCTGCATCGGCAATCCAGGCATTTCAGGGAATGTTGCTGTTCTTCCTTTTGGCAGTGGACGTTCTTGCCAGGTACCGTATCCGGTTCAGAGCGACGGAGGCTGCGTAATGGACCTTTCGGTGATAAATCCTGCGGTTCTGGCCGCTTCGCTGATGGTTGCGGCAACCCCCATTCTTCTGGCAGCCATCGGTGAACTGGTCGTTGAGCGGTCAGGGGTCCTTAACCTGGGTGTAGAGGGGATGATGATCGTGGGCGCGGTTGCCGGCTATGCGGTCGCGGTCAATACCGGGTCACCCGCCCTGGGGTTTGTCGGCGCGGTCGTTGGGGGTGCCGCGCTGGCGATGGTCTTCGGCGTACTCACGCAGGTTCTGCTTTCGAACCAGGTGGCAACCGGGCTTGCGCTGACCCTGTTTGGTCTCGGACTTTCGGCGCTGATCGGCGAAGGCTATCTCATGGTCCGTCCACCGCCTGTCGGCGAGATCCTTTTAGGTCCATTGGCGGATATACCTGCGGTCGGGATAATGCTTTTCCAGCATGATATCATTGTGTATCTATCGCTTGCACTCGTGGCCGGAGTCTGGGCGTTCCTGCGTTACAGCCGTTGGGGCCTCATCCTGCGTGCTGTGGGTGAAGGCCATGACGCCGCGCATGCATTGGGTTACAAGGTTATACGGGTCCGATTGATGGCGCTGGCGTTCGGTGGTGCATGTGCTGGTCTTGGGGGTGCCTATCTGAGTCTTGTCCGGGTTCCACAGTGGACTGAAGGCATGACGGCCGGAGCGGGCTGGATTGCGCTCGCGATAGTCGTGTTCTCGTCGTGGAAACCGATCTGGATTCTTGTCGGTGCATATCTGTTCGGCGGCGTTACCGTGCTTCAGCTCAATTTGCAGGCCGCAGGCGTTGATATACCTGTAGAGTACTTGTCCATGTCGCCGTATCTGATAACCATCCTAGTGCTCGTCATCATTTCCTCGGGACGTGGCCGGTCGACTCTGAACGCACCGGCGGATCTTGGACGATCTTTCCATGCCCCGGCGTAGGGGAATGCAACCTAAACAGCAGGCCGGAGTGCCTGCCCTGCAGAGGGGATACCTGCATGATACCAATGAAACCCTTGGCCGCCGCCGTAATTTCGCTTGGGGTTGCCGCCTCGGCCGCCGCCCAGGAAAGAACCAAGGCTGGATTCATATATGTTGGCCCAATTGGCGATCTTGGCTGGTCATATGAGCATGACCAGGGCCGTCTCGCAGTCGAGGAGGCCTTCGGTGATAGTGTCGAAACGGTCTACCAGGAAAGCGTTCCGGAAGGAGCTGACGCCGAGCGTGCGATGACTCAGATGGCGTTGGGTGGAGCGGATATCATATTCACGACATCCTTTGGCTACATGGATTCGACAATCAATGTCGCGGCGAAGTTCCCGGATGTGAAATTCGAGCATGCAACTGGCTACAAGCGCGCGGAAAATGTCTCGACCTATTCAGCCAGGTTCTATGAAGGCCGTGCCGTGATCGGGCATATTGCCGGAAAGATGACCAAGACCGACAAGATCGGTTACATCGCGTCATTCCCGATTCCAGAGGTCGTCCGGGGAATCAACTCGGCCTTCATTCATGCCCGAAAGGCCAATCCGGACGTCGAGTTCTCCATAATATGGGTCTATACCTGGTTCGATCCCGCAAAGGAGGGTGACGCCGCACAGGCTCTGATCGACCAGGGTGTCGATGTCCTCATGCAGCACACCGACTCAACCGCTCCGCAGGCCGTTGCGAAAGATGCGGGTATCCACTCTTTCGGACAGGCATCCGACATGGCCGCATATGCACCCGAACCGCGGATCAGCTCCATCATAGACAATTGGGCACCGTATTATGTTGCCCGCGTTGCCGCAGTGATGGACGGCACCTGGGAATCAATGGATACCTGGGATGGTATCGGTCCCGGAATGGTTGAAATCGGCGAGATGTCGGAGGTCATTCCGGCTGAGGTCCGTGGGGAGGCCCAGGCACTTGCGGACTCCATCGCTGCCGATGAATATCATCCATTCACCGGACCATTGAACCGGCAGGATGGTACGCCTTGGCTGGGTGCAGGAGAGGTGGCGGACGACGGTACGCTTCTCGGAATGAACTTCTATGTTGAAGGCTTGGTCGGAGACGTTCCAAACTGACGTCTGGAGAGCAGGTTCTGGAAGGGTCCGCTTTGGCGGACCCTTTTCGTGTCGATGAGTTGACTCCGACGAGGATTGCCGATGGCCGGGTCCGGAGGCAATCCAGCAGACAGTTGCTTTCCTGAAGACCGCGGTTGTGGCAGTATCCGCCGATGGTGGTGGACTTCCTGATCATCGGTGGCGGCATGGCGGGGATTTCGGTCGCTGCCCGCCTGTCGCACTTGGGCAGCGTTACCCTATGCGAAGCTGAAGATGCGCTTGGTTATCATGCGTCGGGTCGAAGCGCGGCCATGTTTGAGGAAACCTACGGGAAACCATCCACCGTTGCCCTGAACCGCGCCAGCAAGGCATATCTCGAGAACGCTCATGGTGGGGTGCTCCGTTCCCGTGGCCTCCTGCTGGTCGGGGGTGTGGACGAAAGGGGAGAATTCCTGCGGAACCAGACCGATATGGCGATGCAACCGATCTCCATCGATGAAGCACGAACCATGGTTCCGATCCTGAATCCGGCTACTGTGGACTCGGTCGCATACCATGCCGAGGCATGGGACATTGACACAGACCTTCTATTGCAGAATTTCGTCCGCGAGGCTCGTGCGAATGGTACGGTCATCCTTACCGACGCAGGCGTTTCCGGAATTGAACGGACCAGATCTGGCTGGTCGGTCCAGACAAAACTCGGAAGACAAAGCGGGAAGATACTGATCAACGCGGCTGGCGCCTGGGTAGACGAGATCGCGGGGATGGCGGGTGTGGCACCGCTGGGTTTCACGCCCTTCCGCCGGTCAATCGCATGCGTTCCGGCTCCATCCGGATATGACATTCTCGGCTGGCCCATGATGTTCGGAGCCGGTGAGACCTGGTATGCCAAACCCGACGCCGGCAGGCTTCTCGTTTCGCCCGCGGACGAAGATCCGGTAGCGCCGCACGATGCATGGGCTGACGACCTGGTGCTGGCGGAAGGCATCGCCAGATATGAGGCGAGGGTAACAGGGTCGGTCAGGCGGGTTGAGCACACCTGGGCGGGACTGCGTACCTTCGCCCCTGACCGTCAGCTTGTCATTGGGTTTGACCTGAATGAGCCTGGTTTTTTCTGGCATGCCGGCCAGGGTGGCTACGGCATTCAGACTTCTCCGGCAGCAAGCAGGCTTGCGGCTGACCTGATTTCCGGTGGCTCGCCTGAAATCGACCCTGATACCATTACGGCACTTTCGCCTGCGCGTTTCGCATAGATCCAGACCTTCTGTTTGCCCGAGGACCGATAGCACGTTAAGAAGGCCACACGGTTTGATATGGGTAGGCGAACATCGAGTCCAGGGAGGCGTTGATGAAAGAGCAGGGCGAACTGTTGCTGGACATTGACGCCGAAGATGGTGGCGAAGAGCGAAATCAGGTGTTTTCGCGGGAGCGTAGCGTGGTAGCGCCGGACATCGGGCTTCCAGCTGAGATAGAGCCAAATACCCGCCTAAAGATGGATGGTCTGGAATTTCTCTCGAAGCTTCCCGATGACGCAATTCCCGTCGCTTTCTTTGATCCACAGTATCGTGGTGTTCTGGACAGGCTGGCTTATGGAAACGAAGGCAAGTCGCGGGAACGGCGTCGCTGTGCGCTGCAGCAGATGGGTGAGCCGATCATCCGGCAGTTCATTTCGGGAATTGATCGGGTGCTCCTGCCATCCGGGCATATCTTTCTCTGGGTGGACAAGTTCCATCTTTGCCAGGGTGTGAATGAATGGTTTGACGGAACGTCACTGGAAATCGTGGACATGCTGACTTGGGACAAGGGAACATTTGGAATGGGTTATAGAACCCGTCGGCGCGCGGAATACTGCGTTGTTCTGCAGAAACATCCCAAAAAGGCAAAGGGCGTCTGGAAAGTTCACAACATTCCGGATGTGGTCAGGGAATCAGCCTCCCAGAAGAAACACCCCCATACCAAGCCAGTTGAATTGCAGGGCGCGCTTCTGAGTGCCGTCACCAATGAGGGCGATTTCGTGATCGATCCGGCCGCTGGATCGTTCTCGGTAATGGCTGCGGCGAGAGGACAGGGCCGCGTGTTTCTTGGCTGTGATTTGAACGGGTAATCAAATGGCCGAAAGGCGGCGACAAAACAGGTTAACGCTTATGGGGCCAATCCCCCCGAATCTCTTTTGTCGTTGACACGTCCAAGACCTTGCACCCAAGTGCAGACAGATAACGCAGGGACAACGACCATGTTGGAGAGAATTGGGTGGCCCGCCAGCATTGTTGGGAATGTCCTTGGCATACTCGGGGCCGCAATGGTGCGTTTGGCGAAGACATCTGGGCAACCGAGTCGAAATCCGTGTCTAAAGGAGTCAGGTGGGGATGGCATGTTTGAGAAATCAAAGCTCGGCAACACCGTCTACTTCAAGATTGCGGTTTGGTATGACCCCAGTACGAATTCGATTAATCTGAGATCCAAGCCGGACGGCAGATATCTCATCAACACCGTGCGGTCAGATCCGTCGTTGAAGCGCGGCCATCCAAATCTATTCAATCAATTGGCCCGAATTCTCAGGGACAACGGTGCGCCCGCGCCGGAACCCGCTGAGTGATTTTGATCCTCTCCCACAGCCAGAGCTCCTCCCTCTCTGCGGAAATGGCCAGTGTTGCAACTCGGAGTGGAAGCGGGCCCCTTTTCCTGATAGCCTCTATGATAGTCAATGAAAGCTGTGTACTGCGACACAGGGATAGCTCAGCCCGGACTTTGATAGGTTATGGCCCTCCACGTGATTGACACCGTTCTCCTTAAGGTGGCGAGTAGGTGCAACCTGAACTGCTCATACTGTTACGTCTATCATATGGGCGATGATGGATGGCGTGATCAACCTAAGCTCATGCCGGATACCGTGCAAGCTGCGATCATTGACGGATTGGCAGAACTCCACTCATACCAACAGCATCCGATGCATATCGTCTTTCACGGGGGAGAACCACTACTCATTGGTCCCTCACGCATGCGTCGACTTTGCCAAGGGCTTCGTAATGCGCTCCCTCCCCCATGTGAGGTCCATGTGCAGACCAACGGATTACTGCTCACCGACGCGTTCATTGACATATTTGTCGGCTACGATGTTGGAATCTCAATAAGCCTCGATGGGCCTCCGGAAATACACGACAGGCATCGCGTGGACCATCAAGGCTCCGGGTCTCATAGACGCGTTCGCGATGCGATCAATCGACTGATGGCACGGGACGATGCCCGTCCGCTGTTCAGTGGACTGCTTGCCGTCATTGATCCAAGATCTTCCGCGAAATCCGTCTATGCCTCCCTTAAGGCTACTGGGGCTCCCAACATTGATTTCTTGGTTCGCGACGGCAACCATTCCTGCTTGCCGTATGGCAAGGCCAGCATCTCATCGACCGAATATGGCAGCTGGTTGATCGATGCACTTGATGCATATCTCAGCGACCCGTCCCCTCCCCGTGTGCGCCTGTTTGATGACCTCCTACGCCTGATTCTTGGGGGCGAGTCCTGCAAGGAAGGTGTCGGAACAACTGACTATGGCATTCTGGTAATCGAAACCAATGGGACAATTAACAAGAATGATACATTGAAAGTCGCTCACAAAGGAGCGGATCGTTTTGATGGCGCAAACCGATCTATTATCACTGACAGCTTACTGGATGTCATTCATAGTCCCGGTTTCGAGAGATACTACCGCCAACAACAGCCTACCGCTCAAAAATGCCGCACCTGTTCTGAGCTCCATGTATGCGGTGGGGGAATGGTCGCCCACAGATGGAGCTCTCAACGCGGGTTTGACAATCCCTCGATCTTCTGTGCAGATCAACTGGCCCTGATTTCGCGCATGCGGCAGTGGCTGTCGTACCACGAAGACGCCTAAACCAACAACAGGAATACAAAATGCTCGACCCCCACGACTCCGCGCGCCCCGAACCGTCAAACCAAATCGATCTTGAAATCGAAAGTCTTTCAAGTGCCGCATTGGCCCGAGTGATCGAAGAAGTCAGCAGCCCCGCTGATCCAGCCCAGATGTTATCAACGAGCTACAACCGGACATACCATCGACACAACCGATGACACAAAAATTGTTACAATGGCATCCCCGTACCTCTTCCCACAGGACAACAAAGCATCCACGCTGGACTTCAAGAATGCACCCTTTAGGTATTTTCTCATTCAGCGATGCCTGGATCACGGTTTCGAGCAGGCCATTCTTGAATGGTTCGACTGCGATGCTCCTTGGCAGCTTGCGGAAACCGACTTTTACGAGCAGTTTGAATTTAGTATCCTGCATGTCTCGCTGCCGCCTGCATTGGTGCCGTTGATAGAGGCGCGAAGCCTTTCCGCACTTCGGAAAACGATGGGAACGCTCTTCAATCGTAAATTCTCGAATCGCATTACGGTCCTCGCGCACAAACTCGTCCCTGGTCAACGAATTGCAATACACAACGATCATCTCGAAGGCCACGAAACACATAGGTTAACCATTCAGATCAATCGCGGCCTGCAGGATCACGACGGTGGCTATTTCGTCCTCTTCAACACCTCCGATCCAAGCGACATTCACCGAATCCTGCGCCCGATTTCCGGTAGCGCTCTAGGATTCGAGATCGGCGAGAATTCCAATCACGCTGTGTCGAAGCTTCACGGCGGGCAGCGCTATACCCTTGTTTACTCGTTTTATGCAAATCCCGAGACTCACGATGATACCGTCACTTCCTGCATTGGTTAGGAGAGAGATTTTTGCCTCGTCCCACAATTGGCTTCCTGGCATCACCCATCTGTTGGTTGCATCTACATGGGACGAAGCGGCTACCTCGGACTTCACTCCTGACAACTACGGAACCCATCGATGGCTCCAAAGGAATCCTGATTGTAAGAAAACCGAATTCGCCTGCATCGATCTTGAAGGTCAATACCAATGCGTCATCGAGCATTTGCCCGTCTCCAGTCAGAAACGCTACAGTTCTAGAGGTATTGAATTCTCCGATCTCTGCCCGACGAATACCATAGATATTGCTTTGCAGCTCATACTGGCTGTGCCGACGTTGCAACAGACAATAGCCTTGCTCTTACGGTGCATCCACATCCTCAAGGCTCCTACAGAGAGCCATGATGTCAGTCACAGTGATCCTGAGGTGCCATTTTCGATCTTCGTTTCTGTGCCACCGATGGAGCCTGTAGGTCGATTGCGTTTGGCCGAATCAATTGTCCATGAATGCATGCATCTGCAGCTTACCATGATCGAAAAAACGCTGCCGCTGGTTAGCAACCCACACACGAGATTCTTTTCACCGTGGCAACAGACATTGCGTCCAGCATCCGGCCTCTTGCACGGCCTCTACGTTTTTGCCACAGTCCATGAGTTCCTCGAGGCCGCAACACGCAATTCGAAAGCCACCAACACGGAGCGGCAGTTCGCACTTTCGCGTAGGCATTCAATCAAAGACGACATTGAAGCGGTCCGGCTGTTTTCTTGGCATGAAAGTCTGACCGCCGACGGCCAGATGTTGGTCCAGCGACTCTATCAATCCGTGCTGGGTGACGTCGATAGATAGTCCTCCGCCATCGCACTGAACTCGGCCTCGGGAGCCGCAGCCTTTTTCAATTCGAGTGTTGCCTCCTCTGCCAATTCCCACAAATTTGGACATTTATTGTCATTCGAGATCATTACAATCTGTCGCAATCTCCTGATCACTTCAACCTTTTCCCGTCGTTTATCGCATAAGTCAAGCCGGTTCAGTCCCAACAATTTGATGGTTGTTGTACCCTCGGATGTCCTCCCGATCGCCAAATCCTGCCTGAAGTAGATGTGGTCACGTGGATCACCACCTCCACCGGGGTCAAGTATAAGCGGTTCCTCTTTCGCTAGGTCGTCGCAGTGCGAGACCGCGCGGCTATCCGGGTCTCGAAGCGGAAACAGATCTCTCTTATGGCTACGATTGCATATCGGACAGCAAACATACAGATTCTCCCACGTATAGGCCAACCAATAGTACCCTGGCTTCATTGCGGGAAGATCCTTACGCTGTCTAACGGCTGCCTTCGGTCGGTAATGCTCGACGTCACCCGGTGCGTTCGCCAAAAACTTACCCTCACAATAGCAACACTTCTTATGCTGGGCCTCGATCAGCGCATCCCTTACAGAGTCATGGCCGTATATTCTCTTATCAAAATTCATTCTCCTTTCTCCACTCTTATATTCATTAGCATACTTAACAAAATCCGCACAATTATCTGCGGTTTGTTTCCTCCCATTTGATAGTTTTCCTGGGGCACCGCTTTTGTTGACCCGAATCACCTTATTGACCCTCTCCTTCGGTACTCGCACCTTGTTTCAGAACCTCCGCCGCGCGACGGATAATCTCGATTGCTTTCTGGTCATCCGCTTTCTCTGCCCATGGCAAATTCTCTGCGAGCATGTCCAAATCCCGAAGTTCATGCTGCTCTTCGTCCGTCAAATTCCCTTTCAATGTGAGATCTAACCGTCTCTTTAGTTTCTGTTCAACCTCCACAGGACGCGCCGACTCCAGTCCGAAGAGTTCACTTGTAACAATTTGATCAAGTCGCCAGTCTCTGATGATAGCAGGATCGTTTACTATTTGGGTATGATCTTCGTGCTTCCTAAGCACAGCCAGATTGGCATCAAGGGAGCTTTGCGCCATCAATGGGCTGTGGGCGGTTGCTATGAACTGGATGTTCGGAAAATGCTCTGTCAGGTGTTGCCGAATGGCTCTCTGCCAACGTGGGTGCAGATGGAGATCGATTTCATCCACAATTACTATTGCCGGTTCACGCATGGCATCATTGCTATTTGGGTATCTATCGAGCAATCGCCAAGCAATGTCTATTGTCCATGCAGCAATGGTTTGATAACCTAGGCTTAGCTGGGAGAAAGGTGCTTTGCCGTAGTCTGTCAGTACGTTGACACCATTGACCACTGACGACGTTGTCGATATTGCTGGCGGATTAATTTCGATGTCTTGTGGGCATCTTACGTCTGGAAGGATCTCGGTTAGCATGCGCTTTAGAGCATCAAGCCGCTCTTTTGCCTGTTGGTTGTCTTTTAGCGATGCAAACTCTAACGAAGACAGCAGGAATTCTGCGTCACGGAGCGGCGACTCCACCCGAAAGAGCGAACCGACTGGTCCCGCAGTCGCTGTGATCTCCGTACCATTGGTCTTAGGATGTCGGCCAGCGCCATAGGCCAGAACAAATGGCTCAACTTGGGCCGATAGATTATCGTCTCCGTCTGACGGAGTGCCACCTGCAGAGAAGTCTTCCAAGTGAGCATCATTGCGAACAATATTAAGCCAGGTTGAAATTGTACCGTTTCCGGTTCTGCTAAAATTCTCATTTCCCTCGAAAGAAGCACCACAAAGTATTTCAGCTTTCAGAGATGCCGTCGTGTTTGGCCCGGATCGGGCATACGTAATTATCGTATCGTTGCTCTCTTCGCTTTTGAACTCAGGTTCGAAAGAGGCCGTCATCCTATCATTGTTCTCGTTCGACGATGCGTTGAGAATTGGGCGCATGCGATCAAGACACTGAAGAAGCGTTGTCTTTCCTACACCGTTGTCGCCAAGAATCAGTGTCCATTGGGCGGGTCGACCCTCACTTCCGGTAAGGTCCAGTTCTTGACGTTCACTGAATGAGCGGACGTTTTCCAATACCAGCTTTGTAAAATATGCAGATCTTATGGGGTGGTTTGCCATCGTCTATTCCCTTGGCTTCTGCCTGACTCCACGAATACCGGGCATGGAACCATCTGAAAATGTCCGGTTGAATTGATCCCAAGCATGTCACTTCCCATCACACCCTGCAACGCAACACCTTAACGTTTCGGCAGCTGTAATGCTTGCCGAAACAGTTGCCCCGATCAAACTCATCTGGAGGCCGAACGAAGCTTCCGGTATGGAAGTTTCGGCAAAGGGCAGGCCCGGAGTGAGCCGTGTGTATCGGAATAGTCCGACACAATCAAGTTCGGGTAATGTAGGTCAATGTCTTCGGAACACCTCTCCATATCCTCCACCTCAGTCTGGTCGCCTTTTGGTTTTCCCGTTTTCAACACATCTGAGGGTTCGCAAGGCGTTGATCCCGGCAGCGCAGAGAAATCCAGAAAACCTACCAGCTCTATGGTCCGATAGAATATAGTATGCTGGACCACTACTGTTGTCCCGTCGAAAATCGAAATCCTCTCTTCCACGGTGGAGCCCGAGCTGCCGAAATGGCCGGCTGGCAGACGGCGGTTCCAGGCCCCGGGGAGCGGTGGATCTGGTCCAGGAACGGCAGAGCCCGGACGCACGCTGCCCGCGAAATCCTGTTACACCCGTCTGGAGCCTCCGTCGGCGCCGGATGGAGATCGATGGCTGGCCTCTTCCTGAAGTTCCGCCTAATCGTCCGCATAAAGGTCGGCCATCAGGCCGTCGATGTCGCCCACCGTGACCAACTTGCCCCTCCGCCCCGCCTCCATAGCCGCTACGGTTTCCGCGTTCGGCACCGACGGCGCCAAGGGCAGAAGTTCCCCACTGTAGGCCTCCTGCCCGGTCTTCCCGTCACGATCACGTATAATAGTGCGCATATGTCGGTCCTCTTGATTGGGCCACAACGTGGTCTGCCTTCTGGCGAATGTCCATACCCCACCGCTCATAGCGGCTCGCCGGACAGCATGACCATCGCGGGCTTTGCCGTGCTGATCGCCGGACTGGCCGGATTCCATCCGTCGAAGTGCCAACCGCCGCTGGGCAGGTGGAACTCCGGGAAGGGGTGAGGCCGCTGCCCCACTCCGCCATTGCCATCCAGGCGATGCGGGACTGGGACAAGGACGCGGACTTAGGAGTGATGAATTGATAGGACACGGGATGAAAAACGCTCCAAAGCCGCGTCCGGGCTGTTTTCCATCACGGACCCCTGGACACGATGCCGAAACGGGTCTCGATCTGTCCGGCATTGATCTCTCAGTTCCGGATGGCCGCGACGAGGTCGGCGAGCTGCAGGAGCCAGGAGACCGCCGAGTCGATCATGGCCACATGACCGACGCCGCTGAAAAGCCCCGCCCCCGCTCGTCGTGGATGATGTTCCAGAATTCCCTGCTGCCGCAGTGTTGTTCTGTGAAGTCGATCAAGACATGCACGTTGCCGATGCTGGGAAGGCCGACCCCCTCCTGAATATCCTGAGCCCTGACGCGACGGTCCTGACAAGGGCACGGGCGTACATGGCCGATGGCGTGCCGCCGGTCTCCCGGCGGTCCGAGGCGTGGAAATTCCTGAGGATGTCCCCGACATAGCGCTGCCCGAGCTCCGCTGCGTGTATCTCCTTTGCCGTGGCCGCTAGGTTATCCGAGAGCACCTTGTCCGCCCGGCCCGCGTCCCGCCCGAAGACGACGACGCATCCGAACGCGAACCCAGACTGCCCGGCCGTGCCGTGTTCGTCAACGAAGACGAGAACCCTCTTGTTTATCCTAGTGCTCAAGCCCCGCCTCGTATGTTCAGAGAATCAGAAATGAAAGGAGGTGGTGGCTGTGGAAAAATCTGGCGCGCTTTCCTGTGGAAAACATGCCGGTTGCCTTCCGCCGTCCCTCCGGTCCGTTCCTGTGTCGGGGCCGACGCCGCCGGGTCCCACCCGGCGGCGTCGGTGCGGGGCTGGCCCCGCAGGACGGGTTGGACCGATACCGCCCTGGATCGCGACAGCGGATCCGTGGGGAAGCGTGGTCGGCCCGCCCTCCCGTCCGTCTCCTGGATGGATGCCTGGGTTTCGGGAACCGGATCATCGCGAGGATAGGAGCGGGAGAGCATGACAGCAATAGTCGCCGGAATCGACGTAGGCAGGCGTACACCCGACATCCACGTCAACGGGCGTGACCTCACGGCCACCAACGACACGGTCGGCTTCCGAAAGGTCGGCCGCGTCCTCAGGGAGGCCGGCGCCACGCGGGCCGTCATGGAGGCCACGGGGCGCATGCACCGGGCGCTGCCGCAGTCGCTGCATGCCAGGGGGTTCTCCGCCGTCGTCGTGAACCCCCGCCAGGCCCGGGATTTCGCGAAGGCCGCCGGGGCCCTTGGGAGGACGGACAGGGTGGACGCCAGGATACCGGCGGCCTTCGGGGCCGCGTTCCCGGACATGCAGGCCACGGAGCCGGCCTCCGCCGCCATCGCGGCGCTGGAGCGGCGGATCGGCGGGACGGTCGCCGGATCGCCGGAGTTCGCCGACAGCCACCGCATCCTGACCTCGGTGCCCGGCATCGGCCCCGTCACGGCGGCGGCTCCGGGCGCATGGATGGCCGAGCTGGGCCCGGTTGGCAACCGGCAGGCCGCCTCCCTGCCCGGCGTGGCCCCCTTCGCCCGGGACAGCGGCACCCTGAAAGGCGGGAGGCACATCGGCGGCGGGAGGAGGCGGCCGGGGGACGTCGCCTGCATGGCGGCGCTGTCGGCCAGCAGGTGCTCCCCGGACATGGGGGAACTGTACCAACGGCTCCGGGAGAGGGGAAAGCCCCACAGGGTGGCCCTCGTCGCCGTCATGCGCAGGCTGGTCGTGACCGCCAACGCCCTTCTCCGCGACCGCCGGATGTGGGAGGACCGGACGGCGGCCACCGCCGCCTGACGACAGGCCGGACCGCGTCCGTCCGGCACGGAAAGCGAATCACCGGCGGGCCCTTCGGCGTGCCCGGACGGCACCCCCTGTGGGGAACGCTGTGGAAAGGTCCGGGACAGCCGCACACGGAACCCGGAAAAAACGGAAAAAAAAGCCGGATCCGGGCTTGATTTCCAACATGGATGCTCCCGGCTCCGTCCCGTCAGCGACTCCTTCCTTTGGTTTTCCCGGCATCCCCCAGTCGATGTCCAGCCCGATCCCCTCGAAAAGGTGTCGGTCGCGCTCAGCGACGAACCCCGGCAGTCGCCTGCCTGCCAGACTCCTGAGCCATTCGTTGGTTTGCGGGCTTTCCATCTCGTGGAGTATCCATGCGCCGAGCAGGATATTCCTTCTGGTGTCTTCCTTTCTCCTCTTCTGCTCGGCGCGGGCCCTGTTGGCCTGCATCCGCGCCTCGATGGCCCTCTTCCTCTCCGCGAGTTCCGCGAGCATCTCGCCGTCAGACCTCCGCTTTCCGCCTGTCATTATCCGCCCCTGCGTTTCAGGACATACTGTTCCACCAGCGGTCCCAGCTCCGTTGGATCGGTGATCGGTTCCTTATCAGTGTTAAACTCCCTATGCATCTGTTCCTGCGTGTAGCCAGTCGGCCTGCCGCTTTTCTTCTGCACGACCCACGACGCCTCCGGGCGGCGCTTTCCGAGCCACTTTCCAACACTTATCGGAATGGTCTCCAGCACGCCCGCAGCGGCGCCGTACGTGCACCTACGCTTTTCCGCGTTCAGGTAGTCCAGTATGTCATCGATCCTGATTTCCATGTGTCCCCTCCCGGCTGTTCCCGCCGCGGTCCCGTAAGCCTAAACCCAACATCGTCTGGACTTGGGCACGGCTGACGGACGGGTACATCTGAAAATACAACCGCAACGACTCAGCCATCGGCGCGAATCCTTTCGTTATGAGGATCGAAAGGGCTGTCCTCAACCACCTCGGCGTCCCAAAGACGGTCGAACATCCTGACTTTCAGTTTCCGACCGGTTTCCGCTTGATCGGGCGCAACATACCCCATCCCGATCTGCTTGCCGAAATGAACTGAATATCCGCCCGAGGTCAGTCGCCCGACCTTGACCTCGCCATCGTAGAGCGCTTCCCGGCCCCACGGATCCGCGTCATCGGGTCCATCGATGAGCAAGGTTACGCATCTGACTCGAATTCCTTTTTCCAGCATGGACTGTTTGCCTCGGAAGTCCTTGCCAAGGTCCACGAATCTGTCGAGACCACCTTCCAGCGGAGTCGCGTCCCGACCAAGCTCCGTTCCGAAAGCCCGATAGGATTTTTCAAGCCTTAGCCAGTTCTGTGCCCGTGCCCCAACGAGCTTCATTCCGTGCCTTTCACCCGAGGCCATCAACCGGTCCCAGAGGTAGTTCTGTATCTCGACAGGATGATGAAGCTCCCAGCCCAGCTCACCCGTATAGGCCACCCGAACAGCCATGACCGGGCACATTCCGATCTCAATTCTGCGCATCGAGAGCCAGGGGAATCGCCTGTTTCCGAGTACGGTGTCGGGAGCCGCATCCTTGACGGTCTTCCGCAGAAGATCCCGCGATTTCGGTCCGGCGACTGCAAAGACACCCCATTGGGTGGTGACGTCGTGGACGTCGACCCACGCACCTCCGTCCGCTACGAAATCCTCCGCCGACTTCTGCAGGAAATCGCCATCATATGCGGTCCAGGCTCCAGCTGAAACGAGATAGTATTCATTGTCGGCACGCCTAACGATTGTGTATTCCGTTCGCACCGTTCCGGCGTCGGTCAGCGCATAGGTCAGACTTATCCGACCGACGCCGGGCAGTCGGTTGCAGGTGAACCAGTCAAGGAATTCGGTTGCGCCTGGCCCGCGGACAAGATGCTTGGTGAATGCAGTGAGATCAATCAGTCCCACACCCTCGCGGATGGCTTTGGCTTCGTCGTGGGCATAACGCCACCAACCACCGCGACGGAACGACCTTGAGTCATGGTCGAAGGATTGCGCTGCATCCTTCGGGCCGAAGTAGTTTGGCCTTTCCCACCCGTTCACCTGCCCGAACTGCGCTCCCAGTGCCTTCTGGCGGTCAAATGCCGGGGCGGTGCGCAGCGGTCGGCAGGCTTCGCGCTCTTCATCGGGATGATGCAACACGTAAACATGAGAATAGCATTCCTCGTTCTTTCGCGCAGCGTATTCGGTCGTCATCCACGAGCCGTAACGTCGGGGATCAAGCGAGGCCATGTCGACCTCCGCCTCGCCGTCCACCATAATCTGGGCGAGGTAGTGCCCGGTTCCCCCGGCGGCGGTGATTCCGAAGGAAAACCCCTCTGCCAGCCAAAGGTTTCGTAGGCCGGGAGCCGGGCCGACGAGCGGGTTGCCGTCAGGTGTGTAGCAGATCGGGCCGTTGAAATCGTCCTTGAGCCCAGCCGCCTCCGATGAGGGAATTCGGTGTATCAGGGACATGTACTCTTCCTCGATTCGTTCCAGATCGAGGGGAAACAGGTCCGCACGGAACGTTTCAGGCACATCATACAGAAACCGTGCCGGAGCGTTTCTTTCGTAAGGTCCTAGAATCCACCCGCCGCGTTCCTCGCGCACATACCATCGGGCATCCGCATCGCGCAGCACCGGATGTTCTGGGTTTTCCTTCCGCCAATCCGTCAAGGCCGGATCCGGTTCGGTGACGATGTACTGGTGTTCCACCGGAATAGCTGGCATCCGTATCCCCAGAAGACGGGCCGTTCGCTGCGCATGATTGCCAGTTGCGGTTACTACATGTTCGGCTGTTACGGTAACGCGTTCGTCGGTGGGCACCAGATATCCGCCCCTTTCGCCCATTTGGGTGCAGGTGACGTGCCACTCGCTTCCGGCCCATTTGTAGCTGTCCACCTGCCATCTGCGCTCGATTTCTACGCCACGCTGCCTTGCTCCGCGAGCCATCGCCTGGGTTACATCGGCAGGATTGATGTAACCGTCCGTAGGATGATAGATCGCGCCCTTCAGATCTTCCGTCCGAACCAAGGGCCAGCGTTCCTTGACCTGAACCGCCGTCAGCCATTCAAATGGAATTCCGACGGTCTCGGCGGTGGAGGCGTAGAGCTGGAATTCGTCCATCCGTTCGCGACTCTGTGCCATCCGAAGGTTGCCGACCACGTGGAAGCCAACATCGAGGCCAGTCTCATCCTCGAGGGTCTTGTAGAATTTCACGGAATGGTCATGGATGTGGCTCGTCGCGTAACTCATGTTGAATAGCGGCAGCAGTCCCGCCGCATGCCAGGTGGAACCGGACGTGAGTTCGTCCCGCTCCAGCAACATGACGTCATCCCAACCCGCCTTGGCCAGATGGTATGCGATGCTGGTGCCAACGGCTCCACCGCCGACAACGAGAGCCCTGACATGGTTCTTCATGGAATGCCTCCTGGATGAACTGGTCCACTTCTAGGCCTGATTGCCGACCAATGCGAAAAGGCCAGCCGACGCCCTGCGCAGAAAAACGACATCAAACGATGTCGTTCGCCACAGTTAGGCACAACAGTTGACGGCTGTTCAGGAATTCGCACCGGCTCCTCGTGGAATCGTATAGGATTCAATGCCAGACCGCGCGCATTCAGATCAAAGCATGGACGGCACGACAAGGTCTGGCGGTCTATGACCATCGGCGAAGGTCTTGATGTTGATTATGACCTTCTCCCCCATCTCACAGCGTCCTTCGACAGTCGCGGAACCCATGTGCGGAAGCAGGACGACGTTCTTGAGTTCGCGTAGCCGGGGATTCACATCTGTCCCACGCTCATATACATCGAGCCCAGCGCCCGCGAGCTGTCCCGCACGCAGCATTCTTGTCAACGCATTCTCGTCGATTACCTCTCCACGCGAAGTGTTCACGATCACTGCCGAAGGCTTCATCAACTTCAGCCGCCGCCCGTTCAGCAGGTGAAATGTGGACGGTGTGTGTGGGCAGTTGACACTGATCACATCCATGCGGCTGACCATTTGGTCGAGACTCTCCCAGTATGTCGCCTCGAGCTCCTCTTCGATCTCTGGCCGCAGGCGCCTGCGGTTGTGATAATGGATCTGCAGTCCAAATGCCCGTGCCCTTCGACCGACTGCCTGCCCGATTCGACCCATGCCAAGTATTCCCAGACGCCGACCTCCAACCCTTCCGCCCAGGAGGGCAGTTGGGGCCCAACCTTCCCATGTGCCAGACTGCATGATCGACAGGCCCTCGGCAATGCGTCGGGTCACTGCCAGAATCAGAGCCATTGTCATGTCGGCTGTGTCCTCAGTGAGCACACCGGGCGTGTTTGAAACAAGAATTCCACGCTGCCTTGCGGTCTGAACATCGATGTTGTCGACTCCGGCACCGAAGTTCGCGATCAGTTTCAGCTTTGATCCCGCTTGGGCGAGCAGACTGGCATCGATCAGGTCGGTGACGGTCGGCACCAGCACGTCGGCCCGCTGCATGGCGTCGGCCAGCACTTCGCGGGTCATTGGCGTGTTCTCCGATCTCAGCGATACGTCGAACAGCTCCATCATCCGCGTCTCGACCACCTCGGGCAACCGTCGCGTGACCATTACTTTGAGACGTTCGGTTGGCATGGCAGACTTCCTTAGGCTTTCAATGACAATAGGTTACTGGCAGAGTTACAACAACCGTCGATAGGCACAACACCACTGGACTGAACCCACATGTCTTTCGTGCCTTTTGAGCGTAGGTGTAACAGCGGAATCGCAAAGATCAGCAGAGTGGAGAATTCATGTTAGGACTCTGCGCCAAGGCGCTCCTGGCGGTGTTCGCTGCTTCCGTCGCGTTCAGTTCAGCGGCCGATGACCGCGGCCCCGTCACGAATCTTCCAATCCCCCGATTTGTTTCGCTTAAGGCCAGCGAAGGGAATGCACGGCGCGGTCCGTCGCTGTCGCATCGGATTGACTGGGTGTTCAAGCGTCGGCACATGCCTTTGCGTATAATTCACGAATACGAACATTGGCGAAAGGTTCAGGACCGTGACGGCGCGACCGGATGGATGCACTACTCCCTTCTTTCCGGTGTGCGCACCGTTATCGTGCTGCAGGAAAATCTCCCACTGCTGACGAAACCGGACTTGAACTCATCGACCAGGGCGATCCTCGAAGCAAATGTGATTGCATGGCTTGACGAGTGCACTGGTGACTGGTGCCGGATCACGGCAGACACTTACCGAGGTTGGGTGTCCCGTCAGGCGTTATGGGGAGTGGACGACACCGATCTAGGTCAATGAACGGAATCATCTGGACCGCGCGATGGTCGACCCCGAGGCTATAGGCGACCAACAACGTGACAGTAGAATTCACTCCTGCCAGATGGCCTGAATGTGTGTCGCTGAAGAGGTTTCGTTCGGTCACTCCGCATCGTCGAGAGACTCCTTGTTGCTCGCCTCCGACCATCCGTTTTCCTGGAACCCGGAATGGGGCTGTCATATGAGGATCAGGGTTCGTATGCTCGCAAGGAACCGTCTCGACAATGGCTCGGCTGGCGCCCCCAATCTGTCTTCAGTGTTCACGTCTAGGAATATCGATGGAGTTCAGCAAGGTATTTCCGGCGAACGCCGTCGAAGTCTGGTAGATGTACCTGTTCTTATATACGGCCCCGCTCCGCCAGAATGTCGGTCCAGATCGTCAATTTGAATCCTCCGCTACGGGACCGGTCAGTGGGAATTCGAAGAGTTTGTCGTCACCATGCGAAAGGCTTTCGTCGCCGAACGGTAGGTGTCGAGTCCCCGGTCTTTATCCTGCCATTCGCCATACACCTTCATGACCTCCCTGACACCCGGGCGGGCGAGCGCCGCTTCAAGCATCTCTGTGTGCTCCCGCTCCCGCCTGGACGTTGAATGACTGTCGACCTCTTGCTTCGTCATTTCATCTCTCCCGTGTTCGCTGCCGTGCGGAACCCCAATACCGGAAACCGCCACATCATGCAATTGCGCCGTCGCGTTGCGCCGACCTGGTTGGAGTTGCGCACCGTTCGATGTTCCGATCTGGAATCAGGGATCGTCTCATCCCGCATCTTCGCGCCCCCAATCCGCCCGCCGCCTGCCTCTCGATCTGGCACTCGTCTGCACGTTGTATGATGTAGGCGAGACTTTCGTCTATGTCACGCATTTGAACCCAGGCGCTTCGAGCCCTTCGGCTTAGGGATTCCCGGCTGCGCTCCGCCCGTTCGGTCGCATCGCTAGCCTGCGCTTGGGTAGGGGTCTGCATGGGATCGGTGTCGTTCAGGATCGACCGCCATGCCCGTTGGCGTCGCGCATTGTCGCGGGCGGCCTTGATGGAAATGGCATCTGCCGCGGCGAAGACGAGAGCATTGAGAGAGCGCCGCTGCCCGTTGCCGTGTCGCGTCATGATTTCGGCCGTCAGCAGCGATGCCTTGGAATTGGAGCCGACGCCTGCATCATGCGACGCCGAGAGAGGCAGGATCACAAGAGCGGCCGCGCACCAGTGGTCTATGTCCGTCGGGTTGCCGGGCGCGGCATGTGTGCGGGAAAAACCAGCGCGGTCCCAAACGTCTCGAGACCTGTCATGATCCGGCGCTAGGCGTCAAGTGCCGCATCGGTGCCGTAGGAAGTGCCAATTGCGACCCTTCCCGTCAATCAGTTCGATGCGAGCGCCGTAGCCGCGGAAGTCCCCGCTGTTGAAGGTCATGAGGCGGCGTTCCCCGTGCGCCAGCAATGTGGTGACAATATCGGCGTCGTACACCTCCTTTCTTTCCGCCACCGGAACTTCACTGCAAAGCCGCTCCAGCATGTCCGCGACCCCAAGGCCGTCATAAGGGGCCTCGTCCATTTGGACAGGCGGAGACCATCGCTTCGGGCGGGTCACCGTCGCCGAACATTCCCGCGCCACCTACCGGCTGATGCGCGGCGACTTTCCGCTCCCGCCAGCCTCCTGCATCCGCGGGCGAGGGTTGGCGTGGCCTCGAAACACGCCCGAACAAAACGTTTGTGTCAAGAGACATCCCGGCTCAGAAATCGTCCCGGACCTCATCCTGCGGTCCGCCAGTCAGACGGCCGTCTCCGTCGTAGATCTGTTCGCGACTCACGGTGAAACCTTGCGGCCAGGAACCGCCGGAGATTGCGGGCCAGAACCCGTCCAGATCGAACGGCTTGCGCAGGTTTGGCATATGGGGCGCGGCCGGTTCGTCCCCGACGCTTTCGAGTTTCATGGTTTCCACGTCCAGATCCACTTCGTGCGTCTTCCAGACCGGCGCTTCCCAGACCGGCGCCCAAGGGCAGTCATGGCGGAATTTTCACAAAACCATGTTCGTTCTGACCGTAGGATGGTCCGCAAAGGGTCGCCTGTCAATCGTGACCGCCATGTCAGTTAGGGCAATCGCATTTGGGTGTCTGACATCGAGTTGATGCCTGAATTTATCCAGACCGGACCAAGGTCGCAACAGGAACATAATCGCCGTTCGCAATGAGCTCTCTGTTGTGATACCCAAAGTTCCAAATGCAATAGCCCTGCGATGTCTGTCGCGGCCGGGGAGGGCGGCAGGCTGTCACAGCAGCGGTCGGGATCGGGCAGGCGGTTCGAACCGCGCCACCGCCGTTTCGAATGCGGGCCATTCTCGGGCCAGCATTTCCAGACATGCGCGTCGGCGGCGCCGTCCTTTCGCTCACAGATGCCGTAAAGTCGGAACGCCATAAGGTGCGCTGACTCCCCGCGCTGGAGGTATCCGCACAGAGAGGCACCCCGCCGTATTGATGCCGCCGTAGGGTGCGTCGAGAACCCGAGCCAGATGCTGTGCGCATTCTCGGTCGGTCAGGTACCGATCGGTTCACGAACTCCATGGATCTGGATTCGACCATGATTTCCAGCACCGCCGGGGCGCGCACGATTTGTCAGCCGTCTTTGAATTCGCCAAGGAATCTCGTAGGTTACTTGCCGAGAGATTATCCGGATTCCTTCATCTTGATTCCGTTGCCTGATCCACGGCGGCAAGAACCAATTGAATATCCCTTTCGCTGGTGTCCATCGCTTCAAGCGCGGTGGACGCATGTTCGGCCAATGCGGTTTGCTGCGTCGGCCCAAGTCTCGCGATTCCGTCCTGCAGGGATTTCGCATCGGTGACTTCAAGCGCACCGTTGGCCTCCTTAAGGGCGGCATAGGCGGTGGCGAAATTCCGCACGTTTGGCCCATGCACGACTGCGGATCCAAAACGCGTCGGCTCAAATGGCGTGTGTCCTCCCTTGTCCACAAGGGATCCGCCTACGAATGTGATGCCGGCGAGGGCATACCACAGTGACATCTCACCAATCGTGTCAGCGATGTAGATGGCGGCCTCCATTCCGGGGCTGCGACACCTGGAGCGAACGGAATATGGAATGCCGGCCGCTTCTGCGAGTTTCGCTATTTCGCCGCTTCTATGCGGATGGCGCGGGGCCACGATGAGTTTGAGTTCGGGGTTCGCGGTCCGGGCGCCGGCGAATGCCCCGAGGACAACCGGGTCCTCGCCGGTATGGGTGGAGGCCGCGAATATCGTCGACTGGCGGATGAAGGACTTCGAGAGCGACGCGAAGTCGGCCGGGTCAGGCGACGGCAGTCTCACACCGGACTTGAGCCCGACGGTCGCGTCAACACGATCCGGGTCGACGCCGAGGTCAATGAACCTTGCAGCCGAACGATCATCATGGGGGAATAGCCGCGATATCCTTCCGAAGACTTCCCGACAGAGGCCGGGGAAGCGGTTCCAGCGCACCGTGCTGCTGTCGGAGATTCTTGCGGAGACGCACAGGATTGGACACCTGACTGTGGCGATACGGTTAGGCCAGAACTCGTTTTCCAGGCTGACGAGCGCGACCGGACGCCAACGGCGATAGAAGCGTGCGAGTGCCCAGCGCAGGTCAATTGGCGCCAGACGCACCGTAACGCCTGCGATATCCCAACTAGCGACCAATTCACGGCCAGTAACCGAATTGGCTGTCACAATTACCGGGCGGTCAGGGCGGTTGAGGATCAAGGCCTCCAGCAGCGCACGGGCGGAGATAAGTTCGCCGTTACTTGCCCCATGGAGCCAAATCGCTCCTCTCTTACCACTACCACCGCCTAGTCGCTGCGAAAGATCGAGAAGGTGGCCACACCCGATCAGGATCCGCCAGACCGCCAGGACGAGCAATGCTGGCCCACAAACACTCATGAGCGAGCGGTACCAAATCAAGCCGACGTCTCCATGTCCGGTGACCAACCCGCAACAAAATCCAGTTCACGCGAGCGGGAATCCACGGTTGAATCCTCTGTCTCCCGAAAGGAGTCCCTTCGCATTGACGGCAATATCGAGTACACAGGGAATTCCGGGCTTGCGCCGCCGCAGGTCCGGAGCCACATTTCACTGCCTGAATTCGTATTTCATATATCTCGCGCCACGAGCCATCGCCCCCTGTCTTTGGGGCGGGGTTCTCATGGCGTAAATTAGTTGCATCGGCATTCGGCCGCAAATGGTTTTCCGTTTCGCCAGATGTTCCGAAACCGGAGAACCCGGAGGCAGTAATGCAGCAAGGATCCGGTTTCCGGGACGGTCCTGACCGCGCCGTGAGGCTCCAGTGCGGGACAGGCCAGGGACTTCATTCAGACGGCTGCCGATGACGGACGCGTTGCCAGGAACCCTGTTGTCAGACCGGTCGGACCCATAGACCGGTCTGGCAATGGCTAGCACGGGCACAGTGACCAAAATGCCATGAAAGACAGGCGATACTGGTGAGTTCAAGAGCAGGTGGCCCCCAGGATGGGCTCTGTTTCGTGCCGGTAACCAGCTGATGCGCAGCCTCTCCGGTGACAAGGTAGCAGGCAGCTTCCGTCGCGTCCGAATGCAGCGTTCACAGAACACGCTCGGGCACGGAGGTTGCGGGCAGCGTCTGGGCCGACTAGCCCTCCGTGTAGCCGTCGACCCGTGGTCGTCCCGCACTGAGCCAACCCAATATCCTTCGTAAGCCGGTTGCCGACCGAAAGAAGCGGCAGAATGTCGAAGGACAGTTACACGTCGTCCTCGGCAGCCATCGCAGGTGGAATGTCGTCTCCCAGAATTCGTCGAAAGGCGAGGATGTGGTTCAACATGCAACGGAGTGTTGCCAGCCCAATGGTCACGCGGTGATCGGTGCACCAATCACCCAGCCCCCTCGGTCTTTCTCTTCCACCGCGGAAATCCGTTCGAACTCCACTCCGACTCGTCAAATTCGGTCTTCATTCTGGCAAGCCTGTCCAGGCGACGGTCCAGAATGTTCAGGAAGACGGTTACATTATGCTCCACTCAAGGCCCTGCGTTCCGGACCCCAAACGCTCTTTGCCCGACAGAACGCGCGCTCTCCGGGGAACGGTGGCCCATGTGTGTTCAGAGGCTGCGGAATCCGGACGCAGACCACCGAATTTCCTGAGCACTGACAGGCACACCCAAACAATTTGATCGATAGTCGCCGGGCAATTCATCTGTAAGGCATGCCTATCAGGTGAAACGGGCACCCGCCAACCATGGTGAGGTTTTCCTCAAGACTGTTCCGTCGTGACAGTCATGGGTCTACAACCGTTCCCTGCCTAGCCCCTTTCAGCTGCAAGTTCGTCGCGGTGCGCTTTCACAAAGTCGGCCATGGAATGAAACCTGAAGTCGTAAACCGGCATTTCATCAGGCCTCATCGTTGCGCCGAATCCTTCCTGATCGTGCCTTCTGTAGATCCAGCAGTTCGCTAGACCGGTGGCATTGGCCGGACCGTGGTCATGGAACATGCTTTCCGCTACATGAAGGATTTCATGTTTCTGGATGCCGCGGCGTTCGAGGTTCTCCAGCATATATTCGAAATTCCGGAGGGCGGGTTTGTAACTTCCGATGTCGGAAGCAACAAAGACTGCGTCGAACTCCACCTGCAGCTTCGCGTTTGAATGGGCGAAGCTCTCGTTGTCAGTGTTCGACAGCACGATAAGCCTGTATTGGCGCTTGAGATACTGAAGCGCTTCCGCACTATCCGGGAATGCGGGCCAGTCTTTGACGGAGCGGCCATATTCAAGGCATTCGTCCCATGTGACCGATAGGTTCCATTCCTCGGCAAGACGCTTGTAGACCACGGCCAGGAGCGAGGTATAGCCTTTCGCTGGCGTAAACCTCTGCGTTGTCGATTCATGGAACGCATGGGTCTGGAGTATCTCATCGCGTGTTGGCGCTTTCGGCAAGCGATCGGTCAATTTCCTCAAGGCGGCAACCATGCCGCTCTCCCAGTCGATCAGTGTGCCATATACGTCAAAGGTAAGTGCCTTGAACTGAGTCAGTGCCATGTCGTCATCCTCATGGTCTGACGCCATTACAGTCGTCTTCGGCCGTGAACATACTCCTAAATTCCTGTAATGGAATTGCTGGAACAGAGCGTCCGCTGGAAAGATGCGCGGGGATCCGCTCTCAATTCGGGGTGGTCCGTCAGAGGTCGGTCCTGACCAAGGCCGCCATGTGAATTCATGTGGCTGCGTCTCCCGACCCGGCCATCGCCGCCTGTCGTAACGCGGCGATGTTCCTGCCATATTCATCTGGATTCGACACCGATCCCCCCTTGAAGACGGCGGAACCCGCGACCAGGACATCGGCGCCCGCCCGAGCGGCAATCGGCGCAGTGCTCGGATCGATGCCCCCATCAGCCTGAACATGAACCGGACGGTCTCCGATCATCGCCCGGATGGTAGCGATTTTGGATGTCACGTCGAGAAACCTCTGCCCCGCGAATCCCGGATTGACCGTCATTACCAATACCAGATCGGCAATATCCAGCAATTCACTGACCGCGTTGGCTGGGGTTCCTGGGTTCAGCGCGACACCGGCCTTGAGTCCTGCGGCGTGAATTGCCTGCATTGTGCGGAAAATGTGCGGTCCCGCCTCGACATGGACGGTGAGCATATCCGCACCGGCCTCGGCGAATGCTTCGACATATGGGTCCACAGGTGCGATCATCAGATGAACATCGAGAAACGTGGTGACATGGGGCCTAAAAGCCTTGACTGCGGCGGATCCGAAAGTGAGGTTCGGAACGAAATGCCCATCCATCACGTCAACATGCACCCAATCGGCACCCTGCGCCTCGATCGCACGGATCTCGCGGCCGAAATCCGCAAAATCAGCCGAGAGTATTGAAGGCGCGATCCTGATGCTGCGGTCGAAGGCCATACGGGGTTTCCCACGATTGGATTGCGCCCGAAATACGCGGAAGCGCGGTCGGCGTCCAGAGCGCAGGCTCTGTTCGACAATCGATGATCGAAGCTGTATTCCGGCCTTCTGGCGAAGGGGGTGCCCATGACCAAGCTGGTTTATCTGATAAATGGCCCAAACCTGAATCTTCTTGGGACACGCGAACCAGAACTATATGGTTCCGCCACGCTCGCGGAGGTCGAGGCCAGTTGCAGAAGGCTCGCTGGTGAACTGGGACTGGATCTGCGCTGCCTTCAGTCCAACTCCGAGAGCGATATCGTGGACTGGATTCAGGAAGCGTGCGGCTCCGCTGATGCCATCCTGCTTAACCCGGGCGCCTATTCGCATACTTCGATCGCGATTCTGGATGCGTTGATTGTCTTCGATGGGCCAGTGATCGAAGTGCACGTGTCCAATATCCATGCCCGCGAGACCTTCCGTCGCCATTCATACGTTTCACAGCGGGCCGACGCCGTGATCGCAGGCTGCGGAGTGGACGGTTATGAATTCGGCCTCACAAGAGCCGCGAATTTGCTGCAATAGCTTGGGCGGAGCTTTAGCGTGATCGGCAGGCGGAGTCCGAGGCCAGACGGTTGAATGTCAACGGTTTTCGTTCCGGCGGGTCCCTATGCATCGACCAGTCCGATGGGAGCATTTTGACCCAGTCCGACCCCGGGGCTCCACAACGATCCTAAAGACACTCATCTCCGGAGCCTCTTGCACAATTACTGCGGTTCGGGCAGCCGCGGCAAGCCTTTCGGTTCCGCCAGGGTCGCGGCACCGGATCCGACGGGTGCCCGGGGCGTCTGCACGGGCCAGGGTGTGGCGGAATGCCGCAGTTGGTGGCCCGACGGGCGCCGTCCGCGCATGGCTGGCCGCGCCGTCCCCTCCGGGGCGGCGTCCGTGGCGGACGGACCTGCCGGAACGGACGGTGTCAGATGGTGAGCCGCATCAGCTGTTCCACCGTCAGGGCCAGCACGCCGAAGAACAGGTGGCAGGCCACCTTGGCGTGCCCACGGACGCGGACGTGCCGGGCACCGTAGGAGTCCTTCAGGGCCGAGTTCACCCGCTCGACGCTGGAGCGCTGCCGGTAACGGACGCGGTCGTGGCGTATGTGGCCCGCTTTCCGCTGCGCCAGCGCCTCTTTCCTGAGGCGCTCCTTCAGCGCCGCGTCGCGTCGCGGGTTGGTGTCGGTGATCGCCACGCGCCCCGTCAGGTAGGCGTGGAACCCGATCTCCAGCGAGTCGTAGGCCGCGTCCATGAGCTCGTAACAGTGGTCCACCCGCAGCGCCGTCATCCTCGAAAGAGGGATCGCGGCCTGGCTGTCGTGCAGCGACGCCGAGGTCAGGATGCAGCTGACGGGGACGTCCCCATCGGCCGCGTCGATATGCAGTTTGTACCCCCTCCAGCTCTCTTTGTACCCCTTGGCGTTGCGTTTCGTCCCGGTGTCGCAGGCTTTCGGCAGCCCGTCGGCCATCTCCGCGGCGGTCATCCCGTCCGGCGGCTGCCGCTCCAGCCGGGTCGGCTCCCTCGGCACCTCCTCCCCCTTTTTCGGGCGTCCGCGCTTTCGCTTCGGCCGCTCCTGCGGCTTCGGCTTCGGCGCCGGCCTCTCCCGCCCGACGATCGCCGTGGAGTCCCTGGAGATGTGGCCCACGACCGAGCCGGCATACGCGGAGCGGACCAGCGCCTCGTGCATCCGCTCCGGCAGACGGGTCTCCGCGAACCAGGCGAAGGCGCGGGAGAACGTCGATTCACTGGGAACCTCCGACACGCGGGACCAGCCGCACAGGCGCCGCAGCGTCGGGTCGTACAGCAGCCGGTCGACCAGCACCACCGTGGTCGGCATGTCCCACACCGCCTTCGCGACGAAGGCCCGCGCCAGCGCCCTGCGGTCGGCGGGCGGGTTGCCGACGCCCCGGTGGCTGTAGTGGACGTGCCTTTCCACCTCCACCAGGTCCAGGACGGCGATGAACCTGCCGTGCCTCACGCCCAGCGGGCCGACCTCCCCGGCGAGGGACGGGAAAAGTTCCCCTTGAAACCGCTGCCAGGCATCTGATATGGATGATCGCAGGGACATGGAGCCGTCTCCCCGTATGTTGTGGCTGTAACACCCGCTCCATACCAGAGGGACGGCTCCATATCCAGGCCCCCGATCAGAAAAAAGCGCCCGTTTCCGAAAAAAACCGCCTGATCGGGGAGTTCTGCAAGAGGCTCCTCCGGTTTTCTGGGGCCTTGATGCGCGGACTTTCGCCGACATCTCGAAACTCCCATTCACATGATGACCTCCTTTCGTGGGTCAATCAGGCATCTCTCCCACTTTCGCGATCGACTTCCTGACCCCAATGCTCGGTTCCGATATTTCGGCGAATGGTTCCCGGCTGAAAGCCCGAGTATTTCACGAATCACGCACGGAAGCGGCCCTGGCTCTGGTGGTCTTGCGGAGCGGATCTTTTGGTTCCGGCGAGAATATCCTCATGCCGTTTCATCAGTTCCTGCGGAAGCACCTGCGCATATAGATGCTGGGCCATCGGGTTGTCGTGTAAAGACGCGGTCCGCACCAGCTCGACCTCAAGTTCCATTGCCTCTGGAGACGGAAAGTCTGGGCAAGGGCGATGAACGGCGGCGGGCAGGTGCCTCTACAGGTTGCCGGACCGGAACCATCATCTATTTTCCGAATTTGGACTCGGCACATGTGAATACCAAATGATCTTTCCGTGGCGACGTCATACAACAGAGTTCCGAACTTTGATGCCAAACAAAAATCAATCGGTATGTCCGGCCAGACACATTCTTCGGAACCGGCCAGTGTTCCGAACATGCATGATCCGATATCGTAACGTCCGCGCCAACATATCCTTGCATCGTGGCGCATAGGGCCACCGCAACAGTGCGGAGTGGTTTCGCCGGATGCTTCCTGCTCGCGGACCCGTAGAATAGACAGCGAGCGTACCGCTGTATGATGGAGGTATTCCTTACCCAGACATGGAACCCTACGGTCTCTCTGCATTCCGGGCCCGATTTCTTCCTTGGCCCGGAACAAGATCATTTTCATTCGACCGGTGTCGGCTCCAGTCTGTCAAAGGCCGCGGTGCCTGCGATTGTCGTCCTGCGTGCGGGGCTGCCACTTCGTATGGTTCTTTCTGTTTCAGAACTTCAGCCAGATCCTTCTACACACCGGAAAGCGATGCCCGGACGGATTCGGCCCAGGCATGCGATGTCCCGTATGTCTTTCCCAAGACGCCGTCCATGGTACGGAACTGTAGTCCGGGAGCTTGGCCATCAACGGAATTGTCGTACACATACACACGATCGCAGACGGGAATCGCTGCGGCTAGGTTGGTCAGAGATTTACCGAAACGCGATACGATCTTCATGTTGGGTACGTCATGGCCACCTTCCATCAAACGGCTCGTCACACGCCGGGCATTGATGCGGGGGTTGTCCGTGCTCACGAAGAACATCCGAACAAAGAATCCCGCGTCTTTCGCGTCACGAATGAACTGCAGCTTCCCGGGGCTCGAGAAGACCGTCTCGAACGCAAGGGATCGTCCTGACTTCAGGCATTCATGGCGCTGCCGCGTGGCTTCCCGGGCCGCCTTGAGGACGGACTCCGGGTCGTTCCAGTCCCCGAACATATCGCGTGCGATGTCGTCTGGGTTTACGTAATGGCATCCTTCGAACCACTGATGCACAAGAAGATTTGCTGTCAGGGATGTCTTTCCGGATCCATTAGGGCCGGCGATGATGATGAGTGTCGGTCGCATCGGCAAGTAGTAAAGGAAATCACATCCCGAATTCCCGGTCATGGCCCGTCGGTTCCCGTCTGGAAACGGTCCCATCCTTCGCGTTCTGTACTGCCTCCGCAATCATCCGGTCGATCTTCGCGAAAAACCGTTCCTCTGCCCGGGTCTGGCGGTCCATGACCTGTTCGATGACGGATTGCATCAGGGCCTCAAGCTCGGCATCCGTCGGTTCGACGGACGGGTCGGTCAGATCAACTCGTGGAACTTTCATCGTTCTATGTCTGTCTGGTGTTTAAAATGGACATAAAGTGTCCGTATCGCATGAAGATGTGGTACGCAAGTACCGTGACGGATGGGCGTGTAGCCCGAGTGGTTTGGTCAGTTGGCAGTGGTCTGCTTCGCCGACCGGTTGAGGATGTCAGGCAACCTGCCGTTCATGACGCGGCACCGGGGGTAGCGGATGTCTGTGGTGTGGCCGAAAGGACCGAATACCTTGTATTTCAACGGCAGGGCGTCAGGTGGACATCAATTTGGCCGAAGTGGACAAAGTTATCTGTCGCGTCGCCTGTTTGGTGATCATTCGTCGCAATCACGTCTCGCCTGCAGACAAACGTAACGCAGGACCCGCCGTCACAGCTTGCCGACAATTGTCGGCCGCGCCATGAAGGCGGAAGCAGCCGAACAGCAGGAGCCGCCGATGTCATTGAGAGTCGCTTTCCAGATGGATCCGATCGAGACGGTCGATATCGACGCGGACAGCACCTTCCGCATTGGGTTGGAGGCTCAGGAGCGCGGTCACGAACTGTTGTTCTATACGCCGGAACAGCTTGCATACAACGAAGGCCGGGTCACCGCCCGCGGGCATCGAATGACCTTGCGACGGGTAAATGGTGACCATGCGGATCTCGGGCCAGAAACTGAAATCGAGCTGGGGGACCTGGACGTCATCTGGTTGCGTCAGGATCCGCCGTTCGACATGGGATACATAACGACGACCCACCTCCTCGATCTGCTGAAGCCTTCCACCCTCGTGGTGAACGATCCCTTTTGGGTCCGGAATTACCCCGAAAAGCTGCTCGTCCTGCAGTTTCCGGATCTCATTCCTCCGACCATAATCGCACGCGACCTTCCAAGCCTGAAGGAATTCAAGGACTTCCACGGTGACATCATCCTGAAGCCACTCTACGGAAACGGCGGTGCCGGAATCTTTCGGCTCGGTCTGAACGATCAAAATCTGGCCTCGCTGCATGAATTCTTCGTCAGTGTCAGCCGGGAGCCGCTGATTGCGCAAAGGTTCCTTCCGTCCATTGCGGAAGGTGACAAACGAATCATTCTGGTTGACGGTGAACCCGTTGGCGCAATCAACCGTCTGCCCCAATCAGGAGAAATCCGATCGAATTTGCATGTCGGAGGTACAGCCGTGAAGGCAACCCTCACGGACAGGGAGAGGGAAATCTGCGCCGCAATAGGTCCGACCCTGCGCAGGACAGGTCAGATCTTCGTGGGTATAGATGTGATCGGAGGCTACCTTACCGAGATAAACGTAACCTCGCCCACCGGCATACAGGAACTTGAGAAGTTCGACGGCACCAACTCCGCAGCCCTGATCTGGGAGGCGATCGAGCGGCGGCTTACCTGTTGATTCCATGCGATTCACGGAGAAGGCACCGAATTCCAACAGGCGAGCCTCTTGCAGAACTCCCCGATCAGGCGGTTTTTTTTCGGAAACGGGCGCTTTTTTCTGATCGGGGGCCTGGATATGGAGCCGTCCCTCTGGTATGGAGCGGGTGTTACAGCCACAACATACGGGGAGACGGCTCCATGTCCCTGCGATCATCCATATCAGATGCCTGGCAGCGGTTTCAAGGGGAACTTTTCCCGTCCCTCGCCGGGGAGGTCGGCCCGCTGGGCGTGAGGCACGGCAGGTTCATCGCCGTCCTGGACCTGGTGGAGGTGGAAAGGCACGTCCACTACAGCCACCGGGGCGTCGGCAACCCGCCCGCCGACCGCAGGGCGCTGGCGCGGGCCTTCGTCGCGAAGGCGGTGTGGGACATGCCGACCACGGTGGTGCTGGTCGACCGGCTGCTGTACGACCCGACGCTGCGGCGCCTGTGCGGCTGGTCCCGCGTGTCGGAGGTTCCCAGTGAATCGACGTTCTCCCGCGCCTTCGCCTGGTTCGCGGAGACCCGTCTGCCGGAGCGGATGCACGAGGCGCTGGTCCGCTCCGCGTATGCCGGCTCGGTCGTGGGCCACATCTCCAGGGACTCCACGGCGATCGTCGGGCGGGAGAGGCCGGCGCCGAAGCCGAAGCCGCAGGAGCGGCCGAAGCGAAAGCGCGGACGCCCGAAAAAGGGGGAGGAGGTGCCGAGGGAGCCGACCCGGCTGGAGCGGCAGCTGCGGGACGGGATGACCGCCGCGGAGATGGCCGCCGAGTTGCCGAAAGCCTGCGACACCGGGACGAAACGCAACGCCAAGGGGTACAAAGAGAGCTGGAGGGGGTACAAACTGCATATCGACGCGGCCGATGGGGACGTCCCCGTCAGCTGCATCCTGACCTCGGCGTCGCTGCACGACAGCCAGGCCGCGATCCCTCTTTCGAGGATGACGGCGCTGCGGGTGGACCACTGTTACGAGCTCATGGACGCGGCCTACGACTCGCTGGAGATCGGGTTCCACGCCTACCTGACGGGGCGCGTGGCGATCACCGACACCAACCCGCGACGCGACGCGGCGCTGAAGGAGCGCCTCAGGAAAGAGGCGCTGGCGCAGCGGAAAGCGGGCCACATACGCCACGACCGCGTCCGTTACCGGCAGCGCTCCAGCGTCGAGCGGGTGAACTCGGCCCTGAAGGACTCCTACGGTGCCCGGCACGTCCGCGTCCGTGGGCACGCCAAGGTGGCCTGCCACCTGTTCTTCGGCGTGCTGGCCCTGACGGTGGAACAGCTGATGCGGCTCACCATCTGACACCGTCCGTTCCGGCAGATCCGTCCGCCACGGACGCCGCCCCGGAGGGGACGGCGCGGCCAGCCATGCGCGGACGGCGCCCGTCGGGCCACCAACTGCGGCATTCCGCCACACCCTGGCCCGTGCAGACGCCCCGGGCACCCGTCGGATCCGGTGCCGCGACCCTGGCGGAACCGAAAGGCTTGCCGCGGCTGCCCGAACCGCAGTAATTGTGCAAGAGGCTCAGGCGGAATTCCCCAGGCATCAGGGAAGGTGATCGATACTGCGGACATTCCAGGCGCCATTCCAATCGATACGGGTCACCGAAAGGTTCTGGACGCGCTGGGAACATGCTTCGTGCGCCGAAATACCAAGCGCCCTCTGGAATTGGGTCAGAATTGCCCCGAAGTGCGACACCGCGATGATGTCGGCACCGGAGTGCTTCGCTTCCAGTCGGTCGACGGACCGCGACACCCGAGCGGCTGCCTCGTTCCAGGATTCACCACCTGGAGGGCGTGTATCTCCCGGAGTTCCCAGAAATCCAGCCAGAAGTTCCGGATCAGCGGTTGCGACCTCGGAGTGTCGTTTCAGTTCCCAATCACCGAAGTGGAACTCCCTTAGGCCACTGTCATCGGGAAGGCGAATCCGTTCTCCCGCAATCGCGTCGGCGGTCGCCGACGCGCGGACCAGATCGGAGGAAACGATGACGGCCCGCTGTGGAAGGAACTCGGACAGTCGCGCGACCTGAACGGTATTCGAAAGGTCCGCGGGAATATCCGACCATCCGACCATTGATCCGCAATGGGTCGGGGCATGGCGAACCCACCAGAAACGTGTCATGCGAGGCCCGAAGGCATTGCGCCCTTCAAGACCAGTGGAAGTCCAGCCGTCACGAGCACCACCAGGTTACAGTGTTCGGCGAATCTCTGATTCAGTCGTCCATGCTCGTCTCGGAAACGCCGTGTCAGCGGGTTTTCCGGTACGATGCCTTGACCAATCTCGTTGGATACCGCCACGACAGAGCCGCTGCAGTTCTCCAATGAGAGAATGAGTTGGTCGACGCAGTCATGGGTATTGCCACCGGCCAGCATCTGGTTCGAGAGCCAGACCGTCAGGCAGTCGAGAAGGGCCACCTCCCCAACATTGAGGTCATTGAGAGCGGAAGCGATGTTCATGGGCG
The DNA here is from genome assembly GCA_965203605.1 of Paracoccaceae bacterium. Taxonomy (GTDB): domain Bacteria; phylum Pseudomonadota; class Alphaproteobacteria; order Rhodobacterales; family Rhodobacteraceae; genus JAPOUP01. Next base: position 4,727,384 of record OZ241902.1, read on the forward strand.
CTTCAACAGTGCGCCAGTCCGTTCCCCGTCGTTCCCTGTGCTCCTTGATTCGCTTTTGCATTTCGTCGTCAAGTGCCTGTGCTGTCGCAACAAATACTTTGGGATGGCCGAATGAACCAACCATGCGCTCGGCGAATTCCGATTTCCCCGATCGCGCACCCCCTAGAATGAGTGTCCGACGTGGTGGGAATTCCTGCATAGGAAGATCCATCTGTTTCGGGCCCACACTTCCGCTCCAGGGTGCACCGCCGACCACTTTCGCAGCGCGGGCGTGGACCGGGCGGAGGAAATGGCCGGAAGGCCGGAGCCTCGGCGCCCGGGAACCGGTCGTACGGACCCGGGACGGCTGAAGATCCATCTGAAGGAAGCGTATCCGTGTTCTCCAGACAACGCAACGCTGCCGCCGCCGGGTAATCACCGGATTCGAAGACCAGCGTTCCCCGTCGCGCATGTCTGGCATCCTTCCTCATTTCCTCATAGGTCAGGTGGCGGTCGCCTTTCGACATGACGGTCTCGGCATTCCCATAACGGGGACCATCGCCGCCTGCTGGCAGATAGGTGCCATCAGGCGCTGGAGTAAGAGGTCGCAGGCGCTTCCGATGCTGCACTTCAGGGTGGATCTCGGGGCATCCAAATTTCCACCGAGGGCTTGAAGTCAGGAACGTTTGGTGACTCTCTGCAGTGTGGCTGACACCCAAGGAAGGACTCATGAATATCAGCGACAGACCGTTTCGCTCGGTGCTTTACATTCCAGGTTCAAATGAACGCGCTTTGCAGAAGGCAGGGACGCTTCCGGTCGATGCCATCATCCTTGACCTTGAAGATGCCATCACCCCTGACCGCAAGACTGCCGCCCGGGAGTTGATCGCCAATGCCCTGATTTCCGGTGGCTACGGAGATCGAACGACGATCGTCCGAATCAACGGACTGGACACTGAATGGGGTAGGGATGATGCTGCCGCCATAGCGGACACAGGCGCGGATGCGATCCTGCTACCAAAGGTTGGATGCGCTGCTGACCTCGACGCGCTCGCGAACCTGGTCGAAGACATCGACTTCTGGGCCATGATTGAAACACCTGCTGGCGTACTTAACGCCAACGAAATGGCCGCACATTCTCGGTTGAAGGGATTTGTGCTTGGCACCAACGACCTGGCCAAGGACCTGACCTCGAGAGTCCGACCCGATCGAATGCCGCTGTTGACCAGTCTTCAGTTTGCTCTGCTCGCCGCCCGCTCTCACGGCGTGATCTGCGTTGATGGAGTTTACAACGCGTTCCGTGACGACGAAGGACTGCGCATGGAATGCACGCAGGGCCGAGACATGGGCTACGATGGAAAGACGTTGATTCATCCAGCTCAGATTGCGATCGCAAATGAAGTCTTCGCGCCAACAGCGGATGAAATCAGTCTCGCCAGGCGCAGGATTGAGGCATTCGAAACCGCAATTGCTTGCGGACAGGGCGTTGCTGTGGTCGACGGTAGCATTGTGGAGAACCTACATATAGCAACCGACCATGCCCTTCTGGCGAAGGCCAATGCGATCGCCACAATGGAGAATGCGACATGACCTGGCATCTAACGCTTTATCTTGGCATTGCGATTTGGTGTGCGGCACATCTGTTCAAACGGATTGACCCAGTGCGTCGCAGGGTGATGGAGGAACGGATGGGCAAGGCGGCCCGTGGCGTAATCGCTACCCTGATATTGATCTCGGTTACGCTGATGATCATCGGTTATCGCAACGTTGATGCTGGAATAGTCTATACCCCGCCGGAATGGGGTCGGTACGCCAACAATCTGCTCATGTTGGCTGCCGTTGTCCTGTTCGGCCTCGGCAGCTCCAGGAGCCGCGCCCGTGGTTGGCTGCGCCACCCGATGTTGACAGGTTTCCTGGTATGGGCCTTCGCACATCTACTGGCCAATGGCGACAGTGCTTCGGTGGCGTTGTTCGGGTTGCTCGGCATATGGGCCATCACCGAAATGCTGATGATCAACCGCGCTGAGCCCAATTGGGAACGGTTTGGGGGCGGCACCATAGCTGGCGATGTCCGACTTCTGCTGGTCGCGGCAGCGGCGTTCGCGGTGATCGCCATAATTCACGTCTGGATTGGCCCCAACCCGTTTGCCGGATAGGCGAAGATGGCAGGGCGCAATATCCTGACAATCCATCCTGATGCGGGGAGCAAGCCTGCATACAAAGCCATATCATTTCCAGAACAGATATCCTGACCAGCTCAGTGTCGGAAGCGATATGCAGGGCGAACCCTAGGCGATCTGTGGTAACCCAACAAATTCAGCAACGGAATCGTAGGCTATGGGGATGAGCAAGACCAGTGCGGGTCGCTACTTTGAGGACTACAGCACTGGGGAAACGATTGAACACGCTACGCCACGCACCGTGTCCGAAGGCGAGCGCGCACTCTATCATGCGCTCTATCCTTCTCGCCACGCGATTCACTCTTCGGATGGATTTGCCCAGGCCTGCGGGCTTAGGCAGTCTCCTATTGATGACTTTGCGGTATTCCACGTGGTCTTCGGCAAGACAGTCCCGGACATCTCCCTGAACGCCGTGGCAAATCTCGGCTATGCTGAAGGTCGCTGGTTACAGGCGGTCTGGCCAGGTGACACGTTGCGCTCGACCAGCGTGGTGATCGGTCTGAAGGAGAACTCCAGCGGAAGGTCCGGCATTGTTTGGGTCCGCACCACTGGGCTGAACGGACGCGACGAGCCAGTGCTTGAGTACGTTCGCTGGGTAATGGTGCGTAAGCGCGACCCAGGTGCCCCTGCACCCCCTACATATGTGCCCGTCCTTGCAGAGTCAGTTCCTGCCGACAAAATCGTCGCACCTAAGGGTCTTCACTTCCATAACTACGACTTTCGCGCTGCAGGCGACCATCATCGATGGAAGGATTACGAGCCCGGCGAGAGAATTGACCATATCGACGGTGTGACTGTTGAGGACGCCGAACACATGATGGCGACCAGACTCTGGCAGAACACCGCTCGGGTGCACTTTGACGCAACCCTACGATCGGACGGCAGACGCCTTGTCTATGGAGGCCACGTCATCTCATTGGCCCGGTCGCTAAGCTTCAACGGTCTCGCCAATGCCCAAAAGGTTGTCGCGCTGAATGCGGGCACGCACGCAAACCCCTGTTTTGCTGGCGATACTCTACGGGCCTGGTCTGAGGTTATTGAGAAGGCCGAGACGACCGTCCCGGGTGTCGGCGCGATCCGTCTGCGGCTTGTCGCAACCAAGGGTGAGCCGTTTGTCTTGCGCAACGAAGATGGAAAATACCATCCGGAAGTGCTTCTAGATCTCGATTACTGGGCACTTATGCCAGCGTGATGCCAAATCACCCACGTATCGGCCGCATTGCATAGCGCACCATCTGGCCAGGCGGACGGAAGCCGAGGATTGCAGGCGATTGTGGCAACGACCATACGAGCCGAGGTCGCCATAGCTCAAGTGAGTGGTTGCGGAAGGACGTCCAAGGGAGAAACAGGGGCCGCCATCATCCTTCGCCAGGGATACGTGACAAGCTGTTCCGAAAGCTCATGCAACTCTGCACGGCAGCGGACCCGATCCTAGCGGCACTGGCACCCGAGATTCCCAACGGCGGCGGCAGTGTGACGTTGACCCAAGAGCTTGCATATTAAGAGCGGCCCTGCGTTTCCCACAGAACATCGTCGACAGATCGGGCGACGGCATACGGAGCAGGACTTCTTGTTGAATTGGCATGGCGTCCAGATGGGACGGTGCGATAGCCCCGCCAAGGGATTGAGAGCCTGTTTCGGCCACTTTCCCCCTTTTTCATCTGGGGCGAAACCGCTATTTCTCGGTCTACGCTGTCTGGCCTCCTGAAATAGGATTCGCAGGAGAGCCAAGCGTACAGGTCAATAAAGGGACTCTCGAATGGCGGAAACAAACAGGCCTGCGGAGCGGCCCCTATCTCCGCATCTGCAGATTTACCGCCCGCAAATGACGTCGATCAGTTCCATTCTGATACGCATTTCCGGCAACGCGTTGATCGTTGGCGTGGCCTTTATCGTATGGTGGCTTCTGGCCGTCGCGTCCGGGCCGGAGTATTTTGGGTTTGTCGATCGAATTGCCACCTCCTGGTTCGGCGACATCGTGTTTACGCTGTCACTCGTTGCGGTCTGGTATCACTTTCTTGGCGGGCTCCGGCACCTATGTTTCGATGCCGGTTGGGCTCTTGACGTGCCGACGGCAGAGTTTCTTGGCTGGATGTGCGTAATTGGCTCCGTTGTACTCACTGCGTTGACACTGATTCTGATCTAGCGGGGCGAACATGCGATATCTGACCGATCGAAAGCGCGCCCTAGGACGAGGTGCATCGGGAACGGGAACTGAACACCATTGGCTTATGATCGTAAGTGCTGTTGGATTGGCCATTCTGACACCCGCGGTCGTATATATCTTCGGCACCGCACTCGGCAGTGGTTACGAGCAGGCCCATGCGATCCTCTCCCATCCCCTTTCGGCAATCGTAACCGCAATCGCGCTGTTGGTCGGTCTGGATCATTTCCGCCGCGGTGCGCAGATGATGATTGAAGACTATCTGCACGGGCTTGGAAAGAAGATTGCGGTGATTGCCGCAATCGCGCTTTCCTGGTTCCTGATGGCCTGCGGACTATTTGCGCTGGCAAGGATCGCACTCTAAGGAACAGGTCATGGCGGCGTATGAATTCGAGACCCATGAGTATGACGTTGTGGTGGTTGGTGCCGGCGGGTCCGGTTTGCGCGCCACACTCGGAATGGCTGAGCAAGGCTTAAGAACTGCGTGCGTAACGAAAGTGTTCCCCACACGATCCCACACTGTGGCGGCGCAAGGTGGCATTGCGGCCGCGCTCGGCAACATGGGGCCGGACAGCTGGCAGTGGCATATGTATGACACTGTAAAGGGATCGGACTGGCTGGGAGATACCGATGCGATGGAATATCTCGCCCGTGAGGCCCCCAAGGCAGTGTACGAACTCGAACACTATGGGGTTCCATTCTCCCGAACCGAGGAGGGCCGAATTTACCAACGTCCTTTCGGGGGACACACAACCGAGTTCGGAGAAGGACCTCCGGTGCAGCGGACCTGCGCAGCGGCGGACCGCACAGGCCACGCAATACTGCACACACTCTACGGCCAATCACTTAAGAACAATGCCGAGTTCTTCATCGAGTACTTTGCCATTGATCTGATCATGTCCGAGGACGGCGTCTGTCAGGGCGTTGTGTGCTGGAATCTCGATGACGGCACGATGCATTTGTTCAATGCCAAGATGACTGTATTGGCCACCGGCGGCTACGGTCGTGCCTATTTCTCTGCAACCAGCGCACATACCTGCACCGGTGACGGAGGAGGAATGGTGGCCCGCGCGGGACTACCGCTGCAGGACATGGAGTTTGTTCAGTTCCATCCCACCGGGATTTATGGATCCGGCTGCCTGATCACGGAGGGCGCACGCGGTGAAGGCGGTTACCTCACCAATTCCGAAGGCGAACGGTTCATGGAGCGATATGCTCCAACCTACAAAGACCTGGCGAGCCGCGACGTCGTGAGCCGCTGCATGACGATGGAAATCCGGGAAGGCCGCGGCGTAGGTCCGGAAGGTGACCATATACACCTACATCTCAACCATCTTCCACCGGAGACACTGGCCGAACGCCTTCCGGGAATTTCCGAGTCCGCCCGCATTTTCGCCGGTGTCGAAGTGACCAAGGATCCGATCCCGGTCTTGCCGACCGTGCACTACAATATGGGGGGAATTCCGACGAATTACTGGGGCGAGGCGTTGAATCCCGGCGACCAGGACCCCGATGCCGTGGCGCCAGGACTGATGGCGGTTGGCGAGGCTGGCTGCGCGTCAGTGCATGGGGCCAACCGCCTTGGATCCAATTCGCTCATCGACCTGGTCGTCTTTGGTCGCGCCGCAGCTATCCGCGCTGGGCAGGTTGTGAACCCCGATGAACCAAATCCGGACCTGAACGCCACGTCGGTCGACAGGGCATTCCACAGGTTCGATGGCCTGCGCAACGCCTCGGGAAACACGCCTACAGCCGAACTCCGACTGGAAATGCAGAAGACGATGCAATCGGACGCTGCAGTGTTTCGCACCGATCGGACGCTTGAGGAGGGCTGCCGAAAGATGAGGACCATCGCAGGAAAGATGGCCGATCTTTCGGTGACGGACCGCAGCCTGGTCTGGAATTCCGACCTGATGGAGACGCTCGAACTTGCCAATCTCATGCCGAACGCAATTGCAACGGTTGTCAGTGCCGAGGCGCGTAGGGAGAGTCGGGGCGCTCATGCCCACGAGGACTATCCCGACCGGGACGACGTCAATTGGCGTTGCCACACATTGGCGTGGGTCGATGGGGAGGACTCTGTCGGTCTCAGTTATCGACCGGTGCACCTTGATCCTCTCACACCTGAGAGCGATGGCGGAATTGATCCAGGCAGGATCGCTCCCAAGGCCAGGGTTTACTGATGAGAACTCCGGTCCTTCTCACCCTTGTCCTTGCTTCGTCCTGCGCTCCAGTGCCAATGACACCGGACCGCGCCGAGCGTCAATGCGCCGAGAAGGCTGGACTTGCCGACGGTGTCGCAGGCGCAATCCAGGTCGGAGTTGGATCTGGTGGATCGCATTCGGGAGCGTCCATTACACTGACACGGAAGATCTTTTCCCCGCAGACCGAAGATGAATTCATGGTGGAGTGCGTCGGACGCCTGCTTGAAGGAGAGTCCAGCCCGACGGAGGTTGGCGTTTCGGCAGGGCGGGTTTTCTGATCGCTGGCCGGACCCGGAATTGACAGGATATCAACATGGTGCAGTTAACGCTTCCCAAGAATTCGAAAGTCCGCAACGGAAAGACCTGGCCAAGACCGGAAGGTGCCTCAAACGTTCGGACCTTTCGAATCTATCGTTGGAATCCTGACGACGGAAAAAATCCCCGCGTCGACACCTTTTATCTCGACATGGATAGATGCGGACCGATGGTGCTGGATGCGTTGATCAAGATCAAGAACGAGGTGGATCCGACATTGACCTTCCGCCGGTCATGCCGCGAGGGCATCTGCGGCTCCTGTGCGATGAACATTGACGGGACCAACACCCTTGCCTGCATCCATGGAATCAATGAAATTTCAGGGTCTGTGCGAATCTATCCCCTGCCACATATGCATGTGGTCAAGGATCTTGTACCTGACCTCAACCACTTCTACGCGCAGCATGCCAGTGTGATGCCGTGGCTCGAGACCACCACGAACCGGCCGGGCAAGGAATGGCGCCAGTCGATCGAGGACAGGAAGAAGCTTGATGGCCTTTATGAATGTGTGATGTGTGCGAGTTGCTCAACCAGTTGCCCGAGCTATTGGTGGAACGGGGACCGATATCTTGGTCCTGCCGCACTGCTGCATGCTTATCGTTGGATCATTGACAGTCGTGACGAAGCCACTGGTGAGCGTCTTGACGACCTGGAGGATCCATTCAAGCTCTATCGATGCCACACGATAATGAATTGTGCAAAGACCTGCCCCAAGGGCCTCAATCCGGCCAAGGCGATATCCCATATCAAGAAAATGCTGCTTGAACGGCAGGTCTAGCCCGGTGTCGCCGGACGCGGACCGGTTGCGTTGCCGGTTCGGGTGGTGTCGTTGTTGGAGGTCGGATGATATCTCTGTCTGCTTCCGTGTGAATTGACCGTAGTCCCGCACGATGGATTGGAGTGGACCTGTCATCCGTCTATTGTCGGCTGAGGGAGATCGAAGGGCTCGCCAACCCCTTTGTTCATGCGGCGCTCATATTCGATCCCCGGGGAGCTGGCCTGATCCTGCAGGATGCGACTGGGAATATCGAATTCGTTGGACAGCGGTCTGCCGGCAACTGTGCTGGTCGTTATCCGACTTCTGGGTTGCAGGAAACGGAAAGGGAACTTGACCCAGTAAGCTCAATTCGATGAAGATTCCGGCCCTAAGTGGGCGAACCGTAGAAATCACTGTTCCCGACTGAGACGCTAGAGCACTATGTTAATATCACGTTCGGCGCAGGTGTAGCCTTGAAGAAAACCGGGAGAACGAAGATGTCAGACGAACCCACCGTATTGATCGGAACCACGAAGGGGGCGTTCCTTCTCTTTTCATGTCAGGATCGGGAGGACTGGTCGTTGAGGGGCCCGGTCTGCGATGGCTGGCCGATCAACCATGCTGTCGGAGACCCCGACACTGGCATTATCTGGGCCGGCGGCGGTGGCGATTGGCATGGAGCGGGTGTCTGGCGGTCTGAAGACGGCGGTGAATCCTGGACCCTCTCAAAACTATCCAACGGTCAGATCGACGAGTGGGCAGCCAGCGATCCAGAGGTTGCCGCGATGTTCAACTGGGAACCTGTTGACGCACCGTTCACCGGTGAAGCCAATGCGATTTGGTCGCTTGGATGCTCCCATGGAAAGCTCTGGGCCGGTGCCAAGCCAGCGGCACTCTATTGCAGTGATGATGGTGGCAACTCATGGGAACGGGTGGAGGGGCTTGCCAACCATCCGTCACGCGAAGACTGGAATCCAGGCGCGGCGGGGTTGGTACTGCACACAATTGTGGCTGACCCCAAGAACCCAGGGAAAATGTGGATTGGGATATCGGCTGCTGGGGTGTTTGCCTCTGAAGATGGTGGCAATAGCTGGGAGAGACGCAATAGGCTGGCAAACGCCGACGCATGCCAGCAGGACAGTCACCCTGCAGGTCCGAGTGGCGGGGAGACCGGGCATTGCGTCCATAACATGATGCGCGCGCCCATTGGCTCGGGCGATCTGCTATACCAGCAGAACCATCATGGGGTCTACCGCAGCCCGGACGGCGGGCGAAGTTGGCATGACATCACCGAAGGACTCCCCTCAACATTTGGATTTCCCATTGCGGTACATCCGCGAGACCCCGGAACCGTCTGGGTTGTTCCACTCAACGGAGATTCGCAGGGTCGGTTTCCGCCGGACGCATCCGCTGCGATTTGGAAGTCCAGTGACGGCGGTGACAGTTGGGCCGCGAAGAGAACCGGCCTACCGGAGCGCAATTGTTTTTTCACGGTCCTCCGTCAGGCGATGGCGGTTGATTCATCCGAACCTGCGGGCGTCTATTTTGGCACCAACACCGGGTCGGTCTTCGCAAGCAACGATGAGGGTGAGACCTGGACCGAAGTCGCACGCCATCTTCCTACGATACTCTCGTTGGAAACAATGGGAAACCGATCGTGATATGAGCGGGTGCGTTCCGGAATCCCTGATGTAGCGCTCCTTCGCCGCGGGTCTGTCCAGGCGTCCCGTGTCGGTGACAGCCGACCTGGCCGGGGATTCCGGGATTCACCCAAAGGGCGGCCGGGGGGTCTGGCGTCCGCCGGGCGGAACCGCTATGGTAGGGAACGGACGGAAAGGGGGACCCCGATGGGAGAGGTGGCCTTCGACACGATCGCCGAGGTCCAGAGACTGCGGGACGTCGGCCTGAAGCAGGAGCAGGCGGAGGCGATCACGCGCTCGATCCATGCCGGCGTCACCGGCGGCGTCGCCACGAAGGCCGACATGGCCGGGCTTGAGAGCAGCCTCCGGGCGGACCTGGAGAAGGTCGAGGCCGGGCTCAGGGCGGACGTGGCCGGGCTTGAGAGCAGCCTCCGGGCGGACCTGGAGAAGGTCGAGGCCGGGCTCAGGGCGGACATGGCCGGGCTTGAGAGCAGCCTCCGGGTGGACCTGGAGAAGGTCGAGGCCGGGCTCAGGGCGGACATGGCCGGGCTTGAGAGCAGCCTCCGATCCGACATGGACAGGCTCGGGACCGGGCTCAGGGCGGAAATGACCGGCCTCCGGACGGACCTGGAGAGGGTTGAGGCCGGGCTCAGGGTGGATATGGCTGAGCTCCGGACGGACCTGGAGAAGGTCGAGAGCGGGCTCCGGTCCGAGATTTCCGTGGTCCGCAACGACCTGCGGTGGATCAAGTTGACAGGCGGCGCGGTCCTCGCCGTTCTGGTCCTGCCCTGGCTGGCCGAGGTCGCCGGGACCGCGCTCGGCAACTGAAAGCAACGCCTCCGCCACCCGGTCCCTTTCCCCCTGCCGCCGCTGCATGTGATTCCGAACCCCACCGGTCCACCACGCCCCAAACCCATGCCATCGCTCCGGGTCGGCTCCTGTCCCGTTCCCGCATCGCCGACCGTAGTCCAGCCTACCCGGCAGCGGCCAACGCCGTGATGAACGGAAGCGAGCCGGAACCACTAAGCATGGGATGGTGAGGTGGGCCTTGGGCGGGTGCGTTCCGGAATCCCTGGTGTGGCGCCTCCCCGCCGTGGGTCTGCCCTGCCTCGGCCTGGGAGGTTTCAGGGGCGGTTTCTGTCCAAGCGTCCCGATCGGTCAGGTGATCACACGTCGGTTGCGGTCGCGAATGCCGCTCCGTCCCGAGGATTCCGGGACGCACCCGATATGGGCAGGCCTGTTGGCATCCGCGATTTCCATTTGATACGGAAGGGCCTTCACTCGACAAGGTGCCCAGAGTGTCCGCAAGTTTCCCGAACGTGTCGAAGGACGATGGGCTTGCGGACATCGCAGCGACACTGCTGGTTTGTTGCCTGGATCACTTCGACGCCATTTTGATCTGGCATAGGCGCTGTAGCGGCGAACATGGGCTCAAGGTCGCTGTGTGAACGATCGAAAGGGCAGTGGTAACGGCGTCGGGATCTCCCGAAATCCACACCGCTGTCCGGGTTGGCGTTGGGTGCCATGGCCGAAACGTTGCCTGTCCGCCCCGCGAACGTCGCTTCATTAAGCTTCGGGACTGCGAAAGACTGCGACGGGGCCGACGGCTTGGTCCGCGACAGAATTGCGTAGTGCATACCGTCCGACTTCCGGATAGGTGCTGTGAAACATCAGGAGCCGCGGAATCAACCAGCGCATGAACGATGTGCACTGGCAAGATATTTCGATCATGCCGCACTCCGCTTCAACCGAACGGCGGTGACATCCTGAATTATGTCGGAGATCTCGGTCCATCGAGGCTACGCCCGCTCGGCTTGGGTGGTGAGCGTAAGCCTGTCACAGGGCCCAGTATGGAATCTGGCTCCGCACCTCTCTTCGAGTTCGCGTATCTGGTGGCCGGTCGCACTATGGGTGACACAAAGTTTGGCCATGGCATCGCTCACCCTAAGGGGTGTGCAGCTGATTCGAATACCCTCGGCGCGTTGAGGGGACGGGTGTCGCCCTGCATACAGTGAACGCGGCCGTGAGTTGTCATTGGTTCCCGTCGCAAATCGCAATAGTCCGCAGGAGTCGACCTATACTGGGGATGCGTTTTCGGATGGCCTTACTCAAAACTTCATGAGGGCCACTCCGCCGACGATGAAACACGCTGATATCCAGCGCCAGCGATTCACCCGCTCGCCTAGGGCAAAGGCGGCGATGATCGTGGCAAAGAGAATGCTCGACTCGCGTAGCGCGGCCACCATTGCGATGGGTGCCTGGGAGAACGCCCAGACCGCGATCCAATATGAACCAAGCGACATGGCCCCAGCCACAAGCCCGGATTTCCAGGCTGGCATCAACACCGAAAAGGCGTTGCCCCCACGGGTCAGTAACGCAAACGCCATCATGCCGACCGCATCGCCAGTCACCATCCAGAGAATGAATCCAGAGGACGTGCCTGCGATCCGTACACCCAACCCGTCGACGAGCGTATAGCTGGCGGTAAAGCCCGCAGTGCCCAATGCCCAGAATATCGCCGAGCCCCGCATCCATCCCGAGGACGACCCCTTGGCGGTCATCATCAGGATACCCAGCGAAATGACGGTGATCGCAGTCAGTGAACCTGGTGTGAAGGTGGTTCCAAGGATCATCACTGACCAAGCCGTAACGATGAGCGGGGCAATCCCGCGCGCCAGCGGATATGCCTGGCTGAGGTCAGCACGCGCATAAGCCTGCATCAGGAATATCTTGTAGCCGGTGTGCAGCGCCGCTGAGATGAGAATCCATATCCAGGATTCGCTGGCGGGCTGTGCCACAAAGGGCAGCACAGCGATCGCAATCGCCGCCTGTACCAAGGCCAGTAGAAGTAGAGTCGAAAAACGGTCGAGCCCCACCTTGACTACCGAGTTCCAGCCAGCGTGCAGGAAGGCAGCCAACAGGACCGCCATGAAAACATGATTCTCCACCCCGAAACAGCCCTTTCCGCTCGACCTGTCCGTACGCTTCGTGCGCAGCTGAGTCTTATGTTTTTTTGGTTGCGTCACCCATGAAGTCTGCATCGGGACAACGTTTGAGTCGTAGCGACCTTTTCGGCCCTACTGCCCGCATAAGGCGATCATGTCCTGCATACATCGTAGGTTGTTCTCGAACGAACGCCAATTCGGGAATGGGTGCTCGCCCATTCTGAATGTCGGCCCTTGCGAAAAGTTGGACAGTCCTACACAGGTGTTGGCTGTCAGAACAGGAATGCCCCCATGCCGAAAGAACCCGAGGACGCGGACGACCGACGTGCCGCCAAACCAGTCATCGTCTATCGCAGCGATGCCCTTCAGGCCCCGGATATTGCCAACTATCGCAAGGCCCGTTCGAACGCCGAAAGGGTCGGTGAGAGCATCGTTGCCCCACGCACTGGCGGCGCTTTCCGGGTAAGGGCAGGCCAGTTCTTCCGCATTTCCTGCATGGAGGGTGCCCAGGTCGGTGACCTCAATCTCTGGTCGGCGAACAACATCTCCGAGCATTTCTTCTCAGGCAAGACCCGCGCCCTACATGGCACGCATCTCAGTATCGGTGACCGACTGTGGTCCTGCCTGCCCTATCTTCGGCCAATGGCAACCATCGTCCATGACACTCTCGAATGGTACGGTTTCGACAGATTTGGGGGTGGCGTGCATGACGTGATCGGAACACGCTGTGACCCCTATACCCACCGGCTTCTGACGGGCGGCGAGTATCACCATTGCTGTCATTCAAATCTCGCCCGTGCGCTTGCCGACGAGACAGGTCTTCAGGTCACGGAAGCCGAGCGAAATGTTCACGATGTCCTGAACGTGTTCATGTGCACCGGCTTCACCCGGGACACAGGTCAGTACTTCATGAAAGCCAGTCCAGCACGGCGGGGTGACCACATCGAGTTCTTTGCCGAAATCGACATATTGTGCGCACTGAGCGCGTGTCCGGGTGGCGACTGCTCATCCACGCACTCCAGCGACGAAGCGACCTGCCATCCCTTGCTCGTCGAGGTCTTTGCACCCGCGTGGGATAGCCTTGGGGACTGGCAGCCACCGCTTCCCAACGGGTATTCGCGCCGACACGGCATTCAAGGGAATGCCGCCTCCAGGGCGACCAGTACCATGTCGCGAAAGGATCTTTCGCGGTCGTCGTAGTGAAGCTGCTCACGGGTCTGAAGGTGGTCCGAGACCGTGAGCACCGACAGGGCCCGACCACCGTGCCGAGCCGCGAGGGTGTAGAGTTCCGCCGTTTCCATTTCGACCGCAAGGATTCCGTGACGCACCAGCTGCTCCGAGAGATCATCACGTTCATCATAGAAGGTATCGGACGAGTGGATTCCGCCGATATGAGTCGGGAACCCATGTTTCTCCGCCGACCTTGCAGCGGACTTCAGCAGACCCCAATCAGCGCATGGTGCGAAGTTCAGGTTCCTGAAGACTGTCGATGAGGGTGTCGATACCGAAGATGCGGTCATCGCCAGAACAATGTCCCGAAGATTGACGTTTGGCTGCATCGCACCGGTGGAACCGATCCGGATGAGGGTTCTCACGCCATAGTCACACATCAGTTCGTTGACATAGATGCTTAGGCTAGGCATGCCCATTCCCGAGCCATGAACGGTGACGCGATGGCCATTCCATGTTCCGGTATAGCCAAGCATGCCTCTAACCTCATTTATCTTTATCGGATCCTCCAGAAAGGTCTCCGCCGCCCACCTCGCTCTGAGGGGATCTCCCGGCAGCAAAACGGTATCGGCGATATCGCCTTTGTCGGCCCCAATATGGATGGTCATGCTGCCTTTCTCCTCTATTGCATGGCCATAATGGCCATCCCTGAATTCGGAATTCCGTATATCCTCTCGTTTGGGACCGCATCATCGTATGCCTTCGGAGGCACAGATGCGATAGGCCCGTCATTCCATGGGAGGCCGACGCATTGGACTTTCCCATGGCTTCAACCGCAACCCCAGTCCGGTCGCACAATCGATTCGGCGGTCTCGTTTTCAAGGGCGGGTGAAGTCATTCGGCTGCAACTGACCGCGGCTCCGCCAATTCGACAATATCAAACATGATCCGTGTGAGATCGAAGTCCTTCGGCGTGTAGACCCTGGCTACGCCGAGCGCCTGCAGACGGTCCGCATCGTCCGATGGAACGATTCCCCCAACGATAACCGGTATATGAGCCATGTTCGCTTCCTTCAGGCGCTCCATCAGGTCCTCCATAAGGTGCATGTGGCTGCCTGAAAGGATGGACAGCCCAAGAATATGTGGCGGGTCGACCTCACAGGCAGAGACAATCTCGCTCGGGGTCAGGCGGATGCCCTCGTAGTCAATGTCGATTCCACAGTCGCGGGCACGGGCCGCGACCTGTTCCGCCCCATTGGAATGGCCATCGAGTCCTGGCTTGCCGACAAGCAGTCTGAGGCGGCGTCCGAGACGGCCTGAGACAAGATCCACGGCGGTGCGGATCTGATCGAGATTCTCGACACGATTCGATGGACTCGCCGACACACCGGTCGGCGCACGATACTGTCCGAAGGCTTCACGGAGAACGCCACCCCACTCTCCAGTTGTCAGACCGACTTTGGCAGCGGCGATGCTCGGAGGCATGATATTGTCACCTTGCGCCGCGGCGCGTCGCAAGGCTTCCATGGCTTGAAGGACGGCAGCATTGTCGCGGGAAACGCGCCATTCCACGAGACGCTCGATCTGCTCCGACTCTGCCTTCGGATCGGTCACAATGATCGCTTCAGGGCCACTCGGAAGTGGCGATGTTTCGCCACCGGTGAATCGGTTGACTCCGACAACAGTGGTTTCCCCCGCCTCAATCCTCGAAATTCGGGCGGAGTTGGACTCCACGAGCTGGCGTTTCATATAGCTGATCGCCTCGATCGCACCGCCCATTGAATCTATCTGCGCAAGTTCGTGCCGGGCACCTTCCTTAAGGTGTTCAACCTTGCGTGCGACTGCGGGATTGCCGTCAAACAGGTCGCCATATTCAAGAAGGTCAGTCTCATAGGCGAGGATCTGCTGCATTCTGAGTGACCATTGCTGGTCCCAAGGTCTTGGCAGGCCCAGAGCCTCGTTCCATGCCGGAAGCTGGACTGCACGTGCGCGTGCATTCCTGGACAACGTGACTGCCAGCATCTCCAGCAGGATCCGGGTAACGTTGTTTTCCGGTTGCTGTTCGGTGAGGCCGAGGGAATTGACCTGAACTCCATAGCGGAACCGTCGCAGCTTTGGGTCTTCAATGCCGTAGCGCTCGCAGGCAATCTCATCCCAGAGCTCGACGAATGCGCGCATCTTGGACATCTCGGTCACAAAGCGTATGCCCGCATTGACGAAGAATGAAATTCGACCAACCATTCCTGGAAAGCTTTCGGGCAGGACCTTCCCCTTTAGGTTGTCGAGAACGGCTGTGGCGGTTGCCAATGCGAATGCGAGTTCCTGCTCGGGCGTCGCCCCCGCCTCCTGCAAGTGATAGCTGCAGACGTTCATCGGGTTCCATCGGGGAAGATGTTCGCAAGTGAATGCAACGATGTCCGTGACCATGCGCAGGCTGGGACGTGGAGGACAGACGTACGTGCCTCGGGAAAGATACTCCTTGATGATGTCGTTCTGGACTGTACCTTGAAGTGCCGCAACATCCGCACCCTGTTCCTCGGCGACGGCGATATAGAGCGCGAGGAGCCAAGGTGCCGTGGCATTGATGGTCATCGACGTATTCGCTCGGTCAAGAGGAATTCGGTCGAATAGTGTGCGCATATCACCAAGATGCGCGATCGGAACACCAACTTTGCCGACTTCCCCTCGCGCGAGTTCATGATCGCTGTCATATCCGGTTTGGGTGGGGAGATCGAATGCGACGGAAAGCCCTGTCTGGCCGTTCGCCAGATTGGCGCGGAACAGTTCGTTCGAGGCCCCGGCGGTGGAGTGTCCTGCATAGGTACGAAAGAGCCACGGTCGGTCGCGGGGAGTCTCGGTCATGCGCTGCCTCGGCTGGTCGGTTCAGCAATTTAATTTCGTCTGGAGACTGATAGTTGGAATTTTGTGGCGCTGTCAATATGCTGCAGTGCAGAATCCCGCAGGTCCTGTTTACGACAGCTCTTCAGGATCCATGATCGGGTCGCATAAGGGCACACCTGCGTTGGGCCTAAAGCCCGGTTCTCCGAACGATGCGAACCGTTCGGCAATCTGTTCGAGACAGTCAGGGTCAACAACCTCAATCAATTTGCTCCACTTCAGAGTCCATGCCCCACCGTGCATCGTTATCCAATATCCATCCGCCGTTGCGCTAAAGCGTACCTTCGGTTGGTTCCCCGGGCATTCCCTGACACGAAGCAACTTCAGGACGGCGGATCCGAATCACAGTTCGTCAACACTGAAGGGCTTGACTTTCATAGGTCATTGGCCTGTATGCGGTTCGAGTTTGACGAGGTCAGGAACAACGCCTGTATTGAGCGCCGGGGCTTCGACTTCGCTCAGTTTGACCCACGCCTTTCTCGACTCGCAGCGGACCGTCTTCGGCGACACGCGGCGAGACTACGGCGAGGACCGCTATCGGCTGGCTGGCATGATCGACGGCCGGGACTGTTTCGTCGTCTATACGATGCTGGGAGCGGCCATCCGTATCATTTCGGCCTCCATGGTCGACCCGAAGGAGGTTGCGCATTGTGGGCACAACGCGAATCAGGATAGGCACTGACGACCCGTCCACGTTCCCCAAGGGGCGGATCGACCCGGCGAAGGCGGACGCGATTACGGAAGCGGATATTGTCCTGCACGAGCGGGAGGATGAGGCTGAGGCCTTGCGGGACATGGTGCACCACTGGCGCTGCATTCGGCGGCGGATGGGCTGAACCAGACGGAACCTGCCCGGCGCATCGAGTTGTCGTCCGAGACGGTCCGCACTGGGAACAGGGCGAGCGCTATCCGACCGGGGCGTCGCGCGTCGCGTTATGGGTGCTCGGCAAGGTACTGGATACCGCGCATAGCTTGCTGACTTGAAACAATTGGCATTCCAGCAATGGCGGGAGTCGATGCTTACCGAGTCGGGCTGCCGCCGGGTTACGGTTCCAAGGCTTCATCACGGCGATAGCGAGCGCAAGGTGGTGGGTGCCTATCTTGGCGTTCTCATGCGTTCGGTCACGGATAATTCCTATAAGCAAGACAAACAGAAGGGGGACTATATACTTGACACACAATTATAGAATCTCGATCCAATCCGGGCGAAACCTCACCAGCCGGAGAACGTGAATCATTTGCAGCATCAATGGCTGTTGCTTGATCCGAAATCTTGTCGCGCTGGCGGGAATGTTTTCATGAATGGTGAACTGCGATCCATGCGGCTGCCAAGTGAACATTTGCATATCGCCCAGAAGTCCAACAAGGTTGTTGTTCTGATTCACCTGCCATTGATAGTCATTGGCGACGAACGGAACTATGGGCCGCTCGAATATCGTGAACTCCTGCGCGGCCATGTGCCGGATCAATACCACCATCCGGCAATCGTCATGATCCCACTTCGCCTTGTTAATGCGTTCATTGTAGATGTTGAGGACGGAATTTCCTGTCTCCTGAACATTCTCGAAGGGATTGTCTATTCCCGATGAATATGTCGGGCTGTTGCGTCCGCTGATCAGTCGGATGCGCTCGGCTTGATGCGGGTTTCTGTGATAGACGGTCTTGACCGACCAACAGCAGCCGTTCCAGGACACATCGGCAATGCCCAAAGGCCTGCCGTATGACTGGCCGTCGATGGCATCGGCGAATATCCGGCTGAACTGGTCGCCGCTCATGTCAGCATGACCCACGGCTTTCAGGTGAACGATCCGCTTGCAGACCGATTCTATCACGTCAGGCGGAAACTCTCCGATCGGATAGGGTTCGTGCTTCTCGATCCCGTCTCGCGTCCTTACTTGCGGCACTTAAAACCTCCCTCAAAACGGCGCGGACCATCGGAACTGGAACAGCGTTCCCTGTCTGTTTCCTGATGGCGCTGTCTCCACCGATGATCTGGAACGATTCCGGAAAGCCTTGCAGGCGCAGCTGTTCGCGGGGTGTCAGGCGCCGTTCGCCGTTCACCAGAAGATAGTTGTAGCTCGCCCCAGCCCGCAGGGCGCACGAATACGGATGGCTGGATATGTTGCCCGCCTTGTTCTCATGCCAGATAGAGGGTGTCACCTTGGGTTTGTGCGCCGCCTGACGTTTGGCCTTTATCTGCGGACTCACGAAGTGCCGCTTGTCGGGATCGGTTTCCAGAATTGACAATAACGGAATGTAACGGTCTCGCGGCTCCGGCCACCTAAGCAGGTCGATCCCACTTGCCATGCCGACAATGATTGTGCGCTCGCGCTTTTGTGGCAATCCAAAATCAAGTGCGTTGAGGACGCGCCAATCATGGTCATAATGCAAGTCCTCCAGACCCGCTAGAACCTCGTTCAATACCTTTCCATCGTTGATCGTGGAGAACTGCCTGACGTTCTCCAGAACAACAGCTTTGGGCATTCTTGCGGCCAGAACGCGCAGAATCTCGTGGAACAGGGTTCCGCGTCGGTCATTTGTCCCCTTCATATCGCCGATAATGCTGAACGGCTGACAGGGGAACCCGGCGAAAAGAATGTCATGGTCGGGAATGTCTTCCGCCTTCACGTTGAGGATGTCGCCTGCCGGAACGATGCCAAGGTTGTGTTCGTATTGCGCCCGCGCCAAAGCGTCTATCTCGGACGCGAAGACGCACTTAAGACCGAGATCGTGCGCCGCGTAGTGAAAGCCACCAATGCCGCAGAACAGATCCGCGAAGGTGCCGATCCCAGCATCGCGCAAGGCAGTCGGAACCTTGTTGTTGATCCTTACATCAACCACGGGTCAACGCCTCGTAAGTCAGTGTCTTGCCGGACAATCCGGCCATCATCCATCGGACCATGTTGACGCCGGAACCGTCGCTGCCGTCAAAGGCCGGAATGTCGCGGACCGTCATGCGTTTGGTCAATTCGGCTACATACCTGTGCAGGTGCTTTTTACTCCACGAGTGATAAATTCCGTTGTGCGCCCGCTTGAGAATGGACCATGTGCTTTCGATCCCGTTGGTATGTACCTGCCCGCGCACATATTCCCCTGCTGAATGATTGACTGTCTCGCGATTGACCTTGACGTTGTTGTAAGCCGCCGCGTCGTCAGTGTGAACGGTCGCGGTATTGCAGACCCGTTCATTGACGGCACCGGAGAGGGTTTCCGCGTCTGTCCTTGCAACGGGATAGGCGACAACATCCCCCTTGCGCTGCTTCATTCCTAAAACGGCTACCTTGCCTGTTGGACCCCTGCCAGCGTTCAGGCGTTTGTTCCTATGCTTGTTCTTCTCCTTGCCGCCTACGTACGTCTCATCGACCTCAACGATCCCGTCCAAAACGATGCCATCATCGGCGAACGCTTCCCGAAGCCTGTGATCCATGTGCCAGGCGGTTTTCTGCGTTACGCCTATCAACTGCGCCATGCGCGTTGACGCGACACCTTTGGGCTGCACACCGAAAAGGAACATGGCGAAAAGCCATTTCCGGCAAGGCAGCGGAGAGTCTTCCATGACTGTACCAACCTTGACGGTGAACTGCTTGGCGCATTCCTTGTCCTTGCAACGAAACAGTTTGCCGTTCCGAATGCGATAGATTTGGTCATGGCCGCAATGCGGGCAGATGATCCCGTTGGGCCATCTGGCGTTAATGAGGTATTCCCTTGCCGAGTCCTCGTCGGGAAACCGCCCGAAGAAATCAAACGTGCTCGGCTGGCTGATCGACGATTGTTTGGTCTGGGTCATTGAGATGCTCCGTTCCCTGTTCCAGTGATTCGGAGAGTAGCTGACCCTGTTTTGTGTGTCAAGTATATAGTTCCCAACAGAAGAGGCAGACCGCCGGGCATCCTTGAGGCATTGACCGTCGGTTTCCTGAATAAGCGATACGGTGTTACGGTGGTTGCTGATCCCATGCAGCCCGAGGAATTCCTCGAAGCATCGACGGGCGACAGGCTCAATGTCCTGCCGTGTGCAGTGTAGGCCGCCTAGCGCCGACTCAACCGTGGACGCCTCTTCAGAAATTCGGGAATTGATCCGATGGCAGATTGGGTTGCCATCCCTCAGGCGGTTGAGTTTCTTGCGCCGTTCTCACCGCCGTCCTATCCTGCCCCATTAGAAGCCAGCCGTACATCCAAGGACTGACCCGGCAACTCGCTGAACTGTAGGAACATATGAACACACTGGAAAAGGAAGGCCGCTCGAGTCGAGATCGTAGGCAATGGTGCGTGACCGAATTTGCCCGCCTCGCAGGTGGTGACGGGTACCCGAGAGAAGAAATCATGGGCAGCGTGATACGGGCGGTCGTGAAGAGCCTGCGGCCAGGGAAGGTCGTTACTTACGGCGACATTTCGGAAAAGGTCTTTGGCAACACCGGTGGCGGGCGGGCGGTTGGAAGTGCGATAGATGCTTGGGTGCAGGAGCCTGAATTTCCTTGGTGGCGAGTTGTGGACAAGGATCGATTCCCGCCGCGAAAGAAGAAGGGCGCCCGGAAAAAACTCGAAGACGAGGGGATCGAGTTCTGCAAGGACGGATCAGTGAAGCGTCGCTTCCACGATCCAGGGCAGATCAGCGGGCTCGCCGCGCTAGCGGTCGCCATACTCAGCGTCCTCTGTTCAGAGATCAGTTCTGTCCGAGATCAAATTGAGTCACTTCGAGACGATGTTAAAGCTAACAACGACGCGCTTGCCAGCATCAAGGTGATCCTGGACGAGCGGCTGCCGCGGACCGAATAGACGGTCCGGTCAAGGTATCGGACCGCCGCCCACACCATCAGGAAGAGCGCCGGAGTGGCGGGGGTTCTCGCGCTCGCCGCACCTTGAGTCCGTCTTTCCCGGCTTATGGCAAATGTGGTGAAAGACATATTTGCCGTCGAAATCTGCGGGTTTCCGGATCTCGAGGGCCGAATCCAGTAGCTCAGCGAGAGGTCCCGTGCGGAAACCCCCGATTTCCGAGCGAAACATTCACGAAAACAGACCCGGACAGCGTGCCTGCCGAATCATATCCGGGTGGGAAACGGGCGGCATTCGGACTATGTTTCCTCACTGGGCCGGGGTAGTATCGGCAAACATGGAATGTATGAAAGGGACGTCCATGCCGCTGGACCGTGCCAGGATCAGGGAGTTCCTGGATCAGGACGAGGGAGATCCACCGCCGGTTTTCGTTGGCCACGACGCCATCCTGGATGACATCCTCGACACGGCCACTCGCAAGGCCGGGCGGCCGAAAGTCACCCGGGCCGTGCAGGGAGCGCCGGGGGCCGGAAAGAGTTCGCTCCTGCACGAGATGCAGCAGCGGTGGACGGGCCAGGATGGAACCCCAAGGGTGGTGACCGTCTCCTCCGCGGCCGTCAGTCGGGACACCCCCGGCGTGATCCAGGCCATCATGGCCGCCGGCATCTCCCCGCAGGACGGTTGGCGGCGGATTCTCCGGGAACGGATCGGGGGACTGAAGTCCGTCGGTGCCTCCGTGGCCGGATATGGCCTGACGGCGGAGTTCGCCGTCTACGGGCAGGCGGACCTTCTGAGTGCCGCGCTCCGCCAGGGACGGGAAAGGGCATGGAACCGCGCTGTCGTCGTCGCCGTGGACGAGGCCCAGGCCCTGGAGGGCGACCCCCATTCCGTCGCCGCCTGTTTCCTGCGGGAGATCCACAACGCCGATACCCGGCTGCCCCTGCTCCTCGTGCTGGCGGGCCTTTCCGACACCGCCGACCGCGCCCGCGGGATGCAACTGACACGCAACGTCACCGTCCTTGAGACGGAACCGCTGTCAACGGCGGAGGCCAGGGGTTTCATGCGACGGCTGGCGCTGTGGTTCGGCCTCGACACCTCCCGCCACAACGCCCGGCTGGATGACCTGGCCGACATCTGCGACGGCTGGCCGCGGCACCTGCGCCATGCCGGCGTCGCCCTTGCGGAGGAGGCGCTGCGCGTGGACGGCGACATGGACCTCATGGACTGGACCCATGTCGGACAGGAGACCTTGCGCAGGCGTCAGAAATACTATCGGGATCAATGCAGCACCTCCGTGCGGGAAACGATAAAACTTGTGGCGGCGGTAATGAAGGACATTCCCGGACCGGAAGACAGGAAAGCCGCAAGCATTGACCGTGTCTGCATCCTCGATCTCATCGACCTTCATCGGGACCGTGATGGATCCAGATCGAATGGATGGCGGCTTCCCGAGGGCATGACTTCTCGGAAGTTCCTGGACGTCCTGATCCATCAGGGTGCCCTGTATGAGAACGGGGATGGATACATCCATTCCCCAATTCCTTCGTTCCGGTCCTATTTGATCGAGCGGGGAACGGAAACGGACCACCGTCCAACCGCAGACAGTGAAGACGTGCCTGATGCCGATACGAACCCCAGCCCATAGAGGACACACCTTGGTGCATCGCATGCTTCACAGCCTCCGGCACCCCGTTCGCCCTCGCCCTGCAAACAGGCGCGACTGGTGGCTGATACCCAACGGGAGAGAAGGCGCTGGCGAAAGAAGAGCGTCCCGAGATCTGGCGTGAGATCGAGGCTGCGCTGGGCGAGGTGCTGGCCCACGTGCGGTGCAGGCCGGCGCTGCCCTGCCGGATCGTGAATGATCCCGCCGCCGACCGTTTCGGTCTGGATGTACGGGCAATTCAGGACTGGGAGCGGGATCGCCGGGTTCCCGACCGGGCGGCGCGCGTGCTGCTCACCGTGATCAATCGCAAGCCCGCCGCCGTCATTCGTGCACTCGTGCCACCATCGCATTGATCCGGTCTGGCTGCGGAGCGAATCGGTAACCGCCTCACTTACACTCGCTGTTTTCCCAGACATATGTCTTTCTTCCGGTCGAAAGAGCGGATTTGTCCCGAACCGGCTTTCTGCTCACTCCAGGATGGATATAGGTGGAACAACCAGAGCTACCGCATTTCGAATTCTCACTGTGACAGGCCAGAACATACTGAGAATGGAAGTGGCGCTCATGTTGCGATTGTGGTGCGCGAGGAATCTGTCTGGACAGGATGCGGCAGCGCAGCGAAAATGCCGCAGTGCCGGACGTCCAAGTGACATATAATTTCAAAACTCACCGCGGTTCAGTTGCAATGTTACCCCGACGCGCTTAGTTCGACTCGAAAGCTCTGCCGTGGTTCTGCGGTGCGGCAATCCAGAAGATCAGGGAGATAAGACCATGGCACCGGATCGGAATCCCAATCCCGCAACATATGATGCGCCGGAGAAGGAACTCTATGCGGTCGGCGAAATGCCGCCTATGGGATATGTACCGAAGAAAATGCACGCATGGGCAATTCGCCGTGAGCGGCACGGAGAGCCGGACAAGGCGATGCAGCTTGAGGTCGTCGATGTCCCAATGCCCGACAGCCATGAGGTGCTGGTGCTCGTGATGGCCGCAGGCGTCAATTACAATGGCGTCTGGGCGGGCCTCGGTGTCCCCATCAGCCCGTTCGATGTGCACAGGGCCGACTTCCATATTGCCGGATCGGATGCCTCTGGAATCGTCTGGGCTGTCGGCCGCAAGGTGCGGAACTGGAAGGTTGGGGATCAGGTCGTGATCCACTGCAATCAGGACGACGGGGACGACGAGGAATGCAATGGCGGAGATCCAATGCTCTCGTCCAGCCAAAGGATCTGGGGCTACGAAACGCCGGATGGCTCCTTCGCTCAATTCACATGCGTTCAGGCCCAGCAGCTTATGGAGCGTCCCCGGCATCTGACCTGGGAAGAAAGCGCGTGTTACACGCTCACACTCGCCACCGCTTACAGAATGCTGTTCGGCCATCACCCGCATGAGCTGAAGCCGGGCCAGAATGTGCTCGTCTGGGGCGCCTCCGGTGGATTGGGCTCCTACGCGATTCAGCTTGTCAACACTGCGGGCGGAAATGCCGTTGGAGTGATCTCCGACGAAAGCAAGCGCGATTTCGTGATGGAGTTGGGTGCCAAAGGCGTGATCAACCGACGCGATTTCAGTTGCTGGGGCCAGCTTCCGGAAGTGAACACGGAGGAATACCGGAACTGGTTCAGTGAAGCCCGCAGGTTCGGCAAGGCGATCTGGGACATTACTGGCAAGGGCGTCAACGTCGACATGGTATTCGAACATCCTGGCGAAGCTACGTTTCCGGTCTCGGCGTTCGTCGTGAAAAAAGGCGGTATGGTTGTGATCTGCGCAGGTACCAGCGGCTACAACCTCACTCTGGATGCGCGGTATCTCTGGATGCACCAGAAGCGAATCCAGGGAAGTCACTTCGCACATCTCAAGCAGGCTGCTGCAGCGAACAGGCTGATGGTCGAACGTCGGCTGGATCCATGCATGTCCGAGGTGTTTTCGTGGGCGGAGATACCAGCTGCGCACGTCAAGATGCGTCGGAACGAGCACAGACCGGGCAATATGGCAGTGCTGGTTCAATCTCCCAAAACCGGACTCCGGACCTTGGAAGATGCGATTGAGGCTGGTGACGCCCATTGAGACTGCCGTGACGGACGCCTTATGCACTATGCACAGAGGGTATCTGATACCGGGGATCGTCTGGCAAGGTAACACGGTTTCGATTCCCGTTTGGACAGCATAGGGTCGGGCGATGGCCATGACCGACATGCAGTATTCCCAGGATCAGGCGGAAGCCTACGACCGGATCGCCGAATTGCTTCGGGATGCCGGTGTCGACATTCGTAAAGGGAAGCTCAAGCCAGCCCGAAAACGTCGGCGAAACGTCATGGTCGTGCTTGGACGCGCGGGTTCTGGCAAGACAGTGCTGCTCTCACGTATCTTTCGTGCCCTGGATGACCTTGGCGTCCAGATTGTGACGGGCGACTACCAGAGCGGCAGCTGGAAGAACAAACGTACCCTGTCGGTCCTCGCCCCCACGAACAAGGCAGCGAGCGTCCTGCGGGGCAGTGGTGTTCCCGCGACGACGATCCATCGAATCCTCTACACACCCATCTATGATCCAGAATACCAAAAGGTCGCGGAATGGCTGGCTTCCGGCGGCAAACGGCCGGCGGTCGCCGGGCTTTCAGATGCATCGCTCGACCGGGCCCGCGAATTCTATCAATCCCAAAAGTCGATACCAGGTGCACTGGCAACAGCTGGTCTGCGTGGGTCGGACTTCATAACCGGTTGGACACGGCGCGAGGATCAGCTGGATATCGGCTTGGTCGACGAGGCTTCCATGCTGGATGAGCGTGGCCTCGAGGATCTGGTAAACATCTTCCCCACGCTGGTCCTGTTTGGTGATCCTGCTCAACTTGCGCCTGTTGGGGAAAGTGGCACGATGGTCTTCGACCGGATCGACCGCTCCCGAAAGCTGGAACTGTCACACATCCACCGGCAGGCCAAAGGCAATCCCATCCTTGATCTTGCCCACTCCCTGAGCGACGAAAGTCTCGAATTCGAAGATTTCGAGGACCGGATCAAGGAAGTCGCGCGCTCCGACAATCGGGTGGTTGTCTCCCCGCGCGCGGATCCAGACCTGATGGCTCGGTCACCGGTCCTGGTCTGGCGAAACTCAACACGGGTGCGCCTGATCTCCGCGTTCAGAAACGCGCACGGTTCACTACCTGAAAGGCTTCTACCGGGCGAGCCGCTGATTTGCGACGGTATTGAGTTGCCGCTGAAGCTCAGAGGCAGAAGGGTTGAACTGGAGGCACGGGGATTGATCAAGGGAGCCCAGGTGATCTACCTCGGACCCGGTCGAAAGCCGGGGTTCGCGCGCCTGCATGTTCTGGGAGCGGAAGATCCCCGAACCTCCGTATCATCCATCGTGAAGATCGAATCTCCCGACAGAGAGGAACCTTACATACCCTTGGCGGCGACGATGGGCGCCACGTTCCTCCACGGATCAGCCGTAACCATACACAAATCACAGGGATCACAATGGCCAACCGTTCAGGTCTTCGCGCCAGACATTTGGGTGGCCGCTCGATCGGATCATATCGAGTCTGGCCTGCCCTTGTGGAAACGCCTGGCCTATGTTGCAGTCACGAGAGCGCAGGAAAAGTTGATTTGGATAACCAGATACGCTCTTGCAAGACCAAAAAATGAACTGACGGTTGAGGATCTGAAGGTGCAACCGGCAACCCTGATACTTTCGGCCCAGGAGGCAGAGCCATGAGTGGAGCAATTCTCATAACGGGAGCATCGAGCGGAATTGGTCGTGCGACCGCAGAGCTGTTCCTGGAGAAAGGGTGGACTGTGGGTGTGCTCGCACGTCGGACAGACGCATTGGCGGAACTTGCGCTGGCACAGGATAATGTCGTCGTCATACCTGCCGACGTGACCGACCCCGATGCCGTTGAAAACGCGTTCGCCAGATTCCGCCGCGCAGCCGGCAGGCTTGACGTTCTGTTCAACAACGCGGGTATCTTCGGCGTTGCCGCACCCATAGATGAGGTGCCGGTGGGAACCTGGATGAACGTCGTGAACGTCAACCTGAACGGCATGTTCCTTTGTGCGCGGCAGGCTTTTTCGGCCATGCGGTCTCAGGAACCGCAAGGGGGGAGAATCATCAACAACGGTTCCATCAGCGCCCACGTTCCAAGAGAAGGGTCCGTCTGTTACACATCCACCAAACACGCGATAACCGGCATGACCCGTTCGCTAAGCCTTGACGGGCGGCCGTATAACATCGCTTGCGGTCAAATTGACATCGGCAATGCGCGGACACCGATGGTGGAAGAGATGTGCGAGCGGGCAAGAGTGGCCGGAGAGCCGGAACCGGAGACCATGGATGTACGTCACGTCGCGGAGGCCGTGCTGAACCTGGCCGAACTGCCTTTGGAGGCAAATGTTCAGTTCATGACATTGATGGCAACCAAAATGCCCTATATCGGCAGAGGTTAGGCGTTCGCGCTGGAGTTAGGGGATGGCACCGTCGCCGCGACATCCAACCCGTGCACTCTGATAGCCGTAGCATCCAAATGAGAGGTGCAGGTTGGTCAGGGTGCTGTTCCCCCGCACAGTTTCCAACTGGCCAACAGGAGAACTGCTATGGCCCCGATGATTGACCTGCGCCATGTGCACAAGACCTATGCGGGCGGAACCGCCGCACTTAAGGACGTCTCCCTTCAAATCAAGGAGGGTGAGATCTTCGCGCTTCTCGGGCCAAACGGTGCAGGCAAAACCACGTTGATATCCATAATCTGCGGAATCTCAACCATGACCGCCGGCTCCGTAAAGGTTGGGGGTCACGATGTCGTATCTGACTATCGGGCTGCGCGACGGCTGGTGGGGGTCGTGCCGCAGGAAGTCAATCTCGAACCATTTGAACGGGTCAGGAACACCCTTCGACTGTCGCGCGGGCTGTTTGGCCTGCCGCGCAGCGACGCAATCATCGAAGGGACACTAAGGACACTCTCACTCTGGGACAAGCGCAACGAACAGGTCCACGGGCTCTCTGGAGGCATGAAACGCCGCGTCTTGATCGGCAAGGCACTCGCGCATGAGCCGAAAGTGCTGTTTCTTGACGAGCCTACGGCCGGAGTCGATGTGGAGTTGCGCAAGGAGATGTGGCAAACAGTGCGCCGTCTCAAGGATCGGGGAACCACAATCATACTGACCACGCACTACATCGAGGAGGCGGAGGCGATCGCGGATCGAGTCGGCATCATCTCAAAGGGGGAGATACTGCTTGTTGAGGAGACTGAAGCGCTGATGCGTAGGATGGGGAAAAAGGAAATGATCATCGAACTCCGGGAACCTCTGGGCGAGATTCCGGAAAGCCTTGCCGGATATGGTCTAAGCCGGGGTCCGAACGAAAGTTCCTTGGTCTATTCCTACGTCTCTATGGCTGGCAAGCGTCCTGGCATCACGGCCCTGCTCACCGATATTTCGGCGGCCGGTCTTGTGCTGCGTGATGTCCAGACCCGGCAGTCAAGTCTTGAGGACATTTTCGTCGATCTCATAAAGGACGCCGCATGAACTGGGCCGCAATTGTCGCCATCTATAGGTTCGAGATGGCTCGAACCTGGCGCACGCTTTGGCAATCGATCATTTCGCCGGTTGTCTCAACCTCGCTTTACTTCGTGGTTTTCGGCACAGCGATCGGCAGCCGTATCGCCGAAGTGGAAGGCATCAGTTATGGCGCTTTCATCGTACCGGGCCTGATCATGCTAACGGTCATGATGCAGTCGGTCTCCAACGCGAGCTTTGCGATATATTTCCCCAAATTCATAGGCACGATTTACGAGCCGCTATCCGCCCCCATCAGTTTTGTGGAGATCGTGATCGGCTATGTTGGTGCGGCAGCCACAAAGTCGGTGATGATCGGTCTCATCATCCTGGCCACCGCCTACCTGTTCGTTTCCCTCCAGATCCTGCACCCGATCTGGATGCTATCCTTCCTTGTGTTGACCTGCGTTTCTTTCAGCCTCTTTGGTTTCATCATTGGCATCTGGGCAAAGACCTTCGAGGAACTCCAGCTGATCCCGCTTCTGATCATTTCGCCATTGGTGTTTCTCGGTGGTGCATTCTTCTCCATCTCCATGCTTCCAACCCAATGGCAGACGGTGGCTCTGTTCAATCCGGTGATCTATCTCGTTTCGGGTTTCAGGTGGGCATTCTTCGGTCTTTCAGATGTTTCGCCGGGTGTCAGC
Organism: Paracoccaceae bacterium; assembly: GCA_965203605.1. GTDB lineage: Bacteria > Pseudomonadota > Alphaproteobacteria > Rhodobacterales > Rhodobacteraceae > JAPOUP01. The sequence goes on from OZ241902.1 coordinate 4,756,257, forward strand.
CTGATCGCGGTTTTCGGATTCACGTTGGTATGTCTTGGCATAACCTGGTGGATTTTCAGAACCGGTTGGCGACTCAAGACGTGACTTGACCGGATTGGCTTCAGGCCGATTTGCTGTCTCTCGGGCGACTCCGGCAGTCTTACGGACTTCCTTTCACTCAAGTACTTGGGGAGGTGTTGCGCGGTTCAGGGACGCAACGGGCGGGCACGACGTTTCATATCCGGGACAAGGGCACGATCATGTCGCGCTGCGGGTCCTCATTTGTCGGCTGATGAGATATTTCTGCAACCGTTTCATGGTTCTGGTGTCCGGTTCCATCCTTTTGCTGCGGCCTCGATGAGTATCGGTATACCTCCTGTCCATCTCCAGATCACACAGCGGCACTGGCCCGAAACGAATTCCAGGCGATTGCCGGTCGTCAGGTTCTGTCGGGGGTTCCGAACGGTCGAATGTTCGGGAAATGCCGGTTCCAGACTTCCATCTGCACAAAAATGCAATCTTTCGCTACTGGCCTTGCCGCCCGCCGAAGTCAATTTCCTTTGGGAATTATATACTTGACTAAAGCAAACGCGATCCCTACATTGGAATCACTGAAAAGGAGTGGTTCGAAATGGCGACGGCACCGGGGAAATCCTTCCGCAAGGGTCTGACGATACTGGAACTGGTCGAGATGTTCCCGACCGAGGACTCGGCCCGGAAATGGTTCGAATCCATCATCTGGGCCGACGGCCGCACCTGCCCGCACTGCGGATCGCGCAGGACGGCTGAGTGCTCCGGCAAGCCGCCGATGCCCTACTGGTGCCGCGGCTGCGGAAAGCACTTCAGCGTCAGGAAAGGGACGGTCCTTGAGGGATCCCCGCTGCCTTTCAGGAAATGGGTGCTGGCCATCCATCTCCACATGACGGGACTCAAGGGCGTGTCCAGCATGAAGCTGCACCGCGACATAGGCGTCACCCAGAAGACCGCATGGTTCATGCTGCAACGCATCCGCGAGGCATTCAGGCGCGACGATGACGACGGGCCGCCGATGTCCGGGCCGGTCGAGGCCGACGAGGCGTATATCGGCGGGCTTGAGAGGAACAGGCATGCGTCGAAGAAGCTGAAGGCGGGTCGCGGCCCTGTCGGCAAGACGGCGGTTGCCGGCGTCAGGGACCGCGCGACGAACAGGGTGGCCGCGAAGGTCATGCCCGACACCAGGGCCGTCACGCTGCAGGGCTTCGTGGAAGGCCACAGCGAGCCACAGGCGCAGGTCTACACCGACGAGGGGTCGGCCTACGTCGGAATGGACAGGGCGCATGGGAGCGTCAACCACAGCGCGGGCGAATACGTCAGCGGCATGGCCCATACCAACGGAATCGAATCGTTCTGGGCCGTCCTGAAGCGGGCGCACAAGGGCGTGTACCACAAGTTCAGCGTCAAGCACCTGCAACGCTACGTCACGGACTTCGCCGGACGCCACAACGTCCGCTCGCTTGACACCATCGCGCAGCTGGAGCACATTGTCGCCGGAATGGCCGGGAAGAGGCTCACCTACAGGGCGCTGAAAGCCGATATTGGGCTGCCAAGCGGAGCACGGTCCTAACAGCGAAAGCCCGCAGGTTTGGCAGCCAGCGCAAGGCAATTCAGGAAGCATCATCCTCCCGAGCCTTATAGACAGGAGACAGAGCTATGTCAAATTCGCTTCCCCCGGATCATCCGGATTTGACCAAACCAAGCGAAGATGATGCCCGGCAGGAAGGTCGTCAAACGATGTGGCCTCATGTGCTTCGAGGAGACGATATACCTCTGAAATCCGTTCTGCGCCGTACCTTTGAGCAACAGAGCTCATATCTTCCGCCATCTCCTTGACGCCGCGGTCATATAGGCGCTGGACATGAGCAAGAAATGTGTGACAATTCAGGTTCCGGAAATCGCCATCATTCAGCTTGCGCGCCGCTAAAGCCACTGCATAGCAGAAAAGCAGGGTGCCTCTGCGTTCGTCATCTGTCATCGCATATATCCCCGCTTCCTGTTTTTCCGCCGCAGTCCGCTGAGCGTGAAGGTATTGCTCTTGAGCCGGTTGCACGGCCCGCACAGCAGGATGCGGTTGGATATGTGGTTCAGCCCGCCGTCGGAACGCGGCGTGTTGTGGTCAAGCTCAAGCTCAGGAATTTCAGGTTGTCGCCGTGGAACAGCGTCCTGTTATGCCAGTTGGCTTCATGCTTGGCCGCTTGGCCGCTTGGCCGCTTGGCCGCTTGGCCGCTTGGCCGCTTGGCCGCTTGGCCGCTTGGCCGCTTGGCCGCTTGGCCGCTTGGCCGCTTGGCCGCTTGGCCGCTTGGCCGCTTGGCCGCTTGGCCGCTTGGCCGCTTGGCCGCTTGGCCGCTTGGCCGCTTGGCCGCTTGGCCGCTTGGCCGCTTGGCCGCTTGGCCGCTTGGCCGCTTGGCCGCTTGGCCGCTTGGCCGCTTGGCCGCTTGGCCGCTTGGCCGCTTGGCCGCTTGGCCGCTTGGCCGCTTGGCCGCTTGGCCGCTTGGCCGCTTTTTCAGCCTACCATGATCCGCGGGATTTGGCGATTCGCTCTTCATGGCGTACGCATACGGAATCAAAATTATTTAGGCAAATATATAATTCCCTTTCCTTTGGCCAGATCTTCAACGAAACACCCAGGGCTATCGCGTTTGGAATTTTCGTTGTGACAGACGAGAACAGGTTGTGAACAGAAGTGGCGCTCCTGCTGCAATTGTGGTCAGGTTTGAATGATCCCAGACATCAACGCCACGGTAGAGGCCCAAACGCGATTGCCCTGCGAAACACCGGATACCCGCAAACGCATCGTGACCGAAGTTCCAATAGCCTTTCTGGGCTGCGCCGACAGAAACAAGAGGCTTTGTTCGCGTTGCGGGATAGGCGTGCGCACGGGCCTGTGCCGGATTTTGCAACTCTTCTCCTCGCCGCTCTTCCACGCCCCTCGGAAACTCATCGACGCAGTCATTCATTGAACAACCCGCGATGCTATAGTTGAGCATTGTCTCCAGCATACCGGGGCTACTGTCATCTGGAAGAATGTACGTTCGCACAATCGGTTTCGTCGGAGGCTCTCGTCCTTACCAACTCAGATGAAGACCCGCCGCATCCACGGAATTTCTGCCACTGTCTCTTGCCGCATCTGCGTCGTTTCTTTCTGCGTCACGAATGATCCCCAAAGCCTCAACTTTATCAAACCTAGATGAATTCACAAAAGTTTTCAGAAAGCCCTTCAATTCCTTTACTCCGCCAAAATTCTGAATCTGAACTTTGTGATCGACATGGAAGTGCCTGCAGAATTCCTCGAAAAACACCTCCGCGTCTCTCCCTTCCACCAGTATCTGAGATTTTGAGACAATGCGTTTCAGCGAAGTCATGACTTAACGAACCTCTAGGTCATGCTTGATTGCAGCCTCAAGTTCCTCAGGTTCATAGGTCACGCATCTAGAGATATTTTCTGTAACCTCCAATCTATGTAGATACAGGCCATCACATTTCGAAAGCGCTTCATGGGCGGCCCGAATGCACTCGAAGCTGTGCGTGGTCGCGACCACTTGTGTACCGAACTGCGTGGCTGCGGCATCGATCGTACGCCAAACTCTCGGCAGCACACTGTGGTGCAGTCCCGTTTCTACCTCATCCACCAAGAGCAGGCCACCAGGCACGTTGGCAATTGCAAGGACAATTCGAGCCAACTGTGTCATTCCCTCGCCCATCATGGCCAGCGGGACCAGCTCGGCCAGGCCCAGGTCACCCCAAATCATTGGAAAGCCACTAGAGGAATTATCCTCTATGTTGACGAGTTGTGGTTCAATCATCTGAAGGGCGTCAAGAATCAACTGTCCTTGCTTTTGTTTCCTCAACCTTGCCAGCCGAAGGGCATCGTCCTGATGGTGTGTCAGGCCGGGCAGGAGAATGGTCGCCTCAAACGATCTAGACGCACCTTCATCTATGATTTCGATGTTTATGCCTTCACCGATCGTCGCTCGTCCCTGAATTGGTCCTTTGTCGCCTTCACTAAACGTTAGGAGCGACGTCAGATCGTTCAGATGACTCCCCTTCTTATCGCCAATTGGGTGATCGAACGGAATTGTAACGACCTTTGATCTCTCCATCGCTATGGAGAGGGATAGATATCCCTTTTGGGAGTGTTGCGCCGATATCTCAATTACGTTGTCGGACTTTAGCCCATTGAACAACGGCTTCCAGTAAGTTTCCGACAGTGTTTCGGCTGGCCCTCTAAGTTGATCATTCTGAGCCCTCAGCACATTGGAATTCAGCGCGAAATCTGGTCTTCCGCCTCCCGCCAGCAGAAAGAGCGCCTCCAGCAAACTCGTCTTTCCGGAATTGTTCTTGCCCGCAATCAGGTTGATTCGACCCAACTTGTGAATGGATAACTCCTTGAACGCACGAAAATTTCGAATCTCGACAGACTCAAGGTTTCTCCACTGCACAATCATCCCATTTCCTCTGCTATCCCGTCCGCTTTTCCTCTCGGCGGAACCGTTCTCCGTCCTGGCTGCGCATCCAGCCTCCGTTCCGAACTCCATGCCTCTTTCCACCGACCGGCACAACGAATGGGACATCGAGTTCAGCGGACACCTACCATCATTGAGCCACGAACCATTTGGTTGGGAATCTGGGGGTTCATTTCCGCATACGCAATGCGTTCAGCGAAGCGCTTCTCTGATGGTTCCTGCCAATACAGATGTCCTTGACGGCCTGCTTCCGGCACCGAAATCAGAGTGCAGCGGCTCATTACTCGGGGATCAGCGACCTCGGTTCGAAGGGCAATGAAATTGGGCAGGATCCGTTTTCCCGCCCAGGTATGTCCATGGACCACGCAGGGTCACAACGTCGTTGGTGGTTTCGGTCTTGCCCCAGAGCGGCCGAACCACTACATCCCCCTCATGAGATTTCCACGACCCGCTATATTCCGGAAGCGCTCCTCAGTTGCTGTGATACGGCTATCGGGCGTCATTGCCAGTGGCAAGCGGAGCGGAGCCCTCAACGATTCAGAACTCGCTCCGCTGGTCGAGAAGGCTTTTCGAAAAGGGAAGCCCTCGGCTGTGGCTCTGGTCATTAACTCACCAGGCGGTAGCCCCGCACAGTCAAGCCTGATCGCCGCCCGCATTCGTCGATTGGCCAAGGAAAGAGATCTCAAGGTCTATGCGTTTGTCGAAGACATCGCGGCGTCCGGCGGTTACTGGCTGGCCTGCGCCGCCGATGAAATCTGGGTCGACGCCAGCTCAATCGTTGGTTCGATCGGTGTCATCTACGCCGGATTTGGGTTGCAGGACTTCATCGGAAGGTTCGGGGTCGAACGTCGGGTTTACACGGCGGGAAAGTCCAAATCCATGCTGGATCCTTTCCGTCCCGAACGAAAGGAGGATGTTCGGAAGCTCCAGGGCTGGCAGACCCAGATCCACGATGCATTCATTGAACATGTCAAGGTCGCGCGCGGCTCCCGGCTGAAGGATGATCATGAGCTGTTCAGCGGTGACGTCTGGGTTGGGGCCGGATCGGTTGATATGGGACTTGCGGATGGAATCGGCCATGTGGTTCCAAAGATGAAAGAGGTCTTCGGGGAAAAGGTTCGGTTCCTGCAATACGGTCCAAAGCGCGGGCTGTTCCAGCGTCTCGGCGCACATCTGTTCGAAGATGCACTCAGCGTTGTGGACGAACGCATGCACTACGGGCGGTTTGGCCTGTGATCGTAAAGATCATCATGATTTTCCTGGCGGTCATGGCGATACTTGCCATGTTCGGACGGCTTCGGCTTCCGGGACAGAACGGCCTCGTTTGGCGCAGATGTCCCCGCTGCGGTCGAAATATGTTCGGAAGGGGCCCATGCCACTGCGGCAAGGGCTGACCCATTGGACTTCATCTATGCCGCACTTGGCTTGGCCATCCTGCTTCTGGCCGGTGACGCGCTTGTCCGTGGAGCGGTGAACCTTGCCAGTCGACTGAAAGTCCCTGCACTTGTGGTCAGTCTGACCATAGTCAGCTTCGGAACTTCGGCCCCGGAACTGTTCATTTCAGCCAACGCGGTCCTTGACGGGGTGCCGGGTATTGCGCTGGGAAATGTGGTGGGGTCAAACATTTCCAATGTGCTCCTGGTGCTTGGCCTACCAGCCCTGATTGCCGGAATCGATACACAGGTCTTTGGCACCGCCCGATCCTACATAATCATGATTGCCTCCACCATCGCGTTCATCGCGCTGTGTTTCATTGGCCCCCTGAGCTGGATACATGGCCTTCTGCTTCTCGGATTCCTGTCCGCGGTGACATTTGACCAGTTTTACTGGGTTCGGAGTCATAAGCGTTCCATCCCCCGCACAGCAGACGAAGCCGAAGGTATCCATGCGTCAATGTCAGCGCTTAGGTTATCCCTCCTGATGACCTTCGCACTTGTCGGGCTTCCGCTTGGAGCGGGTTTGCTCGTCGACGGAGCGGTGAACATCGCTGACAGCCTTGGAATTCCCGAGTCCGCTATCGGACTGACGATGGTCGCGGTGGGCACCTCGCTCCCGGAACTCGCCACGACCGTTGTTGCCGCCACACGGCGCCGTGCCGACGTCGCCCTGGGTAACGTGATCGGCTCGAATGTCTTCAATCTCCTGGGAATCACTGGTGTTTCATCGCTGCTTGGGACCATTCCGGTCGAAACCTCGTTTCTGGAATTCGATCTCTGGGTTATGCTCGCCTCGTCACTGTTCGTTGCGCCATTCGTATTTGCCGGTCGCAGAATTTGCAGGTCCACCGGTGTTGTTCTGCTTGCGTTGTATATTGTCTACGTGACGACCGTGTTGGCATAATTCCAGGACGGCGATACGACGAGGTCGTGATGGAAAGTCCAAACGCATTGGTAACTGGTGCGGCAACGCGGCTGGGTCGTGCGATGGCCCTATCGCTTGCACGTGACGGGTTCAACGTCGCCGTTCATCATCTCAGCACACCTGCCGATCAGGTTGTTTCGGAGATACACGGCCTGGGCCGTCGCTCTGTGGCTCTTCGAGCCGACCTCCTGGACGAGTCAGCCACACAAGCGCTGCTTCCGTCCGCCAGTGAAGCGCTTGGAGGTCCAATCAGGGTCCTGGTCAACAACGCCTCGATCTTCGAGTACGACACCATTGGGACCGCAACCCGCGAAAGCTGGGACCGGCATGTCGAATCCAACCTACGCGCTCCATTCGTTCTGATCCAGGCACTTGCGGCACAGGCACCTCCACCATCCACAGACGAAAGGGGAGAACTCCGGGCTGAAACCTTGGCGATAAACATGGTTGACCAGCGGGTACGGAAGCTGACACCTGAATTCATGACCTACACGATCGCAAAGGCTGGTCTTTGGACACTCACGCAGACAGCGGCCCAAGCGCTCGCGCCCCGCGTCCGCGTCAACGCCATCGGTCCCGGACCGACATTGCGGAGCCATCGACAGTCAAACGATCATTTCAGGCGACAGCGGGCCTCAACGGTTCTGGGCCGTGGAGCCAATTCCGAGGACGTCGTCGCAGCGCTTCGCTATCTACTTGGTGCTCCCGCCGTTACGGGACAGCTCCTTTGTGTGGACGGTGGCCAGCATATCGGGTGGGCCACGCAGGACATAATGACTTCCCGATCCGACAAAAAGATCCCGTAGGCAGGAATGCCGTCGCCTATCTGACTTTTGCACCGACAGAGAGAGTGTCGCGAAATCGTTGCAATTTAGGTAAGAAAACCAATTGGTTACATAGCGTCAATTTATTTGTCAAGAAAAATCAATATGTTACAAAGTCGCCCAAAAATTGAGCAATTCAGGGAAGCGGATGGAATCTAAGCAGAAATCCCATGAAACAGAGAACTGTCACCAGGTTTATCCACAGCATTGGTGGATTACTCCGATCTTGCTATTCCACACACTTAAGTGCAGTTCAGTCGCGAATCGGGGGGGCGCTTGACCGACCGAAACCATGCCGAACTCCAGCCCAGCGGATCCGAACTGATCCGGAACTACGTGAAGACGCTGGATAGCTCGCCGGGCGTTTACAGAATGCTGGATGCCCGAAACCGTGTACTCTATGTCGGGAAAGCCCGGGACCTGAGTGCTCGCGTTTCATCCTACGCAAGACCAACAGGGCATTCCCCGCGAATCGAGCGGATGATCCGCGAAACAGTTTCAATGATGTTTCTGACGACCCGCACCGAAACCGAAGCGCTGCTGTTGGAGCAGAACCTCATCAAGCAGCTCAAGCCCCGATACAATGTGCTGCTACGGGACGACAAGTCCTTTCCGAATATCCTCGTCACGATGGATCATGCGTTTCCGCAGATCAAGAAGCACCGCGGCGCAAGGAAGGATAACGGAAGCTACTACGGCCCGTTCGCGAGCGCCGGTGCGGTCAACAGGACACTTAACCAACTTCAGAAGATATTTCTTCTACGCAACTGTTCGGACGCCACGTTCGAGAGTCGCACACGCCCCTGTCTGCTCCACCAGATAAAGCGCTGCAGCGCACCCTGTGTCGGCCGTATCAGCGAAGTGGACTATTCCGAACTGGTCAAGGACGCGGAGCGTTTCCTGCAAGGGAGGACAACCGCGATCCAGGCGCAGCTGGCAGATGAAATGCGCAGCGCAAGCGAAGCGCTCGAATTCGAACGTGCGGCCGCCATCCGGGACCGCATCCGCGCCCTGACCCAAGTACAGGGTGTACAGGGAATCAATCCGCGCGGCGTGCCCGAAGCTGATGTGATCGCCCTCCATATGGAAGGTGGCGAAGCCTGCGTCCAGGTCTTCTTCATCCGCGCCCATCAAAACTGGGGCAATCGGGATTACTTCCCACGCCTCGGAGGAACGGAAAGCGCTGCGGAAGCGCTGCAGGCATTCATTGGCCAGTTCTATGCGAACAAACCACCGCCGCGACAGCTGATTCTCTCTGACGAAATCGAGGACGCTGATTTGATGGAGGACGCCCTCAGCGGAAAGGCGACAAGACGGGTCAGGATTATCATACCCAAACGCGGCGAAAAACATGAACTGGTGGCCGGAGCCCTAAGAAACGCTCGCGAGAGCCTTGCCCGGAGGATGGCAGAGACAGCAACCCAGGCAAGACTGCTCTGTGGAATAGCGGAAGCGTTTGACCTTGATGGCCCGCCAAAGCGAATCGAGGTCTATGACAACAGCCATATCCAAGGTTCCAATGCAGTGGGTGGAATGATTGTCGCCGGACCTGAAGGACTGATGAAGTCGCACTACCGGAAATTCAATATCAAGGACCATGCGAATTCCCCCGGCGACGATTTCGGAATGATGCGAGAGGTCCTTGCGCGCCGATTCCAGAAGCTCCTCAAGGGGGATCCAGACCGGGAAAGTGGCGCCTGGCCAGACCTTCTCCTGATCGACGGCGGCGCAGGTCAGGTGAGCGCCGCGCATGGGGTATTGGTCGAGCTAGGGGTCTCGGACATCCCTATGGTTGGCGTCGCCAAGGGTGAATACCGAAACGCTGGAAGGGAAGAGTTTCACCGGGTCGGCACGACACCCATTGCGCTTCGCCACAACGATCCCGTGCTTTATTTCATTCAACGTCTGCGTGACGAAGCCCACCGATTCGCCATTGGTGCCCATCGAAAACACCGTGCCCGTGGGATAGGCATCACCCCATTGGACGAGATACCCGGTGTAGGTTCGGCGAGAAAGCGCGCACTTCTGCAGCACTTTGGCAGCGCAAAGGCAGTTACCCGTGCGGACCTGGCGGACCTCAAGGCGGTTGATGGCATTTCCGGCAATCTGGCAGAGACAATTTACGCCTATTTCCGCTAGCCCAGATCAAACACTCCCAGACCTTCGGCGCCATACGATCCAACATGCTTGCGTTTCGGCGGGCGTTCCCGAATGAACGCGTCGCGCCAAGCCTGTGGCTTTGCCATCTGCCTGCAAGGGTATCGCGGGACAGCGAACATCATTGCGCGAAAACGTACGGCCATTCTGAAACTGTTCGTTGCAACCGATGGCGCTGCCCCAAGACAATTCGCCAATGCCAAACGCCACTCAGCTGAGAGGCCGAACCCCGTCGGTCGAAGACATCGGGTCTTCGACACCTGGTCAATGATCCGTTTCGCTCCAGACGAAGTCGATGCCATAAGGAGCGGACAGATCAGCGGTGCCAAATGCCATTACAGACACAGAGCCAAGGCCGTATGTTCACCCATCGCGGTCGATTCAGGAATTGGCCGAAACGCGAACCGCCTTCCTGCCCATTGAATGCCCGGAGGATATCCTTTGGAGACTGCAGACGAATCCACGCACCCAGTGGGAGGCCGAGGCGAAGATGAGCGATGTGCCAAATTGAGCAACCCTGCCTCTTGCGATGTCAGAGATCAGGCGGACGGGGCGGATTCCGCCGGTCAGGCCCAACAGGCCCCAGTTCGTCACACGGGGTCTCTTTCCCGATGCTCGTTGAGGCGATAGAGTGGATTCCATGCACTGGACGGTTCCGAACGTTCTGACAGCCTTTAGACTCCTCGCCGCGCCTGGGGTGGTTGTCATGTTTCTCTATTTCTCCCGGCCCTGGGCCGACTGGTTCGCGATGCTGCTGTTCGTGGGTGCCTCGGTCACCGACTACTTCGATGGCTATCTCGCCCGGCTTTGGAAACAGGAGTCGCGATTTGGCGCCATGCTTGACCCAATTGCCGACAAGGCGATGGTGGTCATCGCATTGCTGGTTATCACCGGATTTTCAGGGATGGATCCCTGGATCCTTCTTCCCGCAACGGCGATCATCTTCCGCGAGATTTTCGTTTCTGGCCTGCGCGAGTTTCTCGGCGACCATGCCAGAGAACTTTCGGTAACGGTTCTGGCGAAATACAAGACGTTGACCCAGATGATCGCCTTGACAGTGCTATTCGCCACAGGCGTATTCGAACACAGTGCCGCCGTTCGCGATGGGTCGAATGAAGACCCCTCTGGATTGGGTCCCGCATACGAATTGGCGGCACACTGGTCCTGGTGGTGTGGCACGGCCCTGCTCTGGATCGCGGCGGTGCTGACGCTTACGACTGGATTGGACTATTTCCGTAAGGCGCGGCCGTATTTTGGCAAGGAAGGGGAATGACGTGGCGGTGGAGGTGCTATACTTCGCTTGGGTCCGCGAGCGGATAGGGCTTCCCGGAGAATCGGTTGAGACCCAGGCGGAAACTGTTGAGGGCCTTGTCGAGGAGCTGAAGGCCAGGGAGCCCCGCTATGCAGCCGCATTTGCCGACCTTTCGGCTCTGCGCGTCGCACTGGATCAGGAGCTGTCGGAGTTCTCGGACCCGCTGGCCGGGGTCAGGGAAGTCGCCTTCTTCCCACCCATGACAGGAGGCTGACCTCGTGATCCGCATTCAGCCCGAACCGTTCGACCCTGGCATTGAACTCGCGCGTTTCGCCAAGGACCGCACCGATGTTGGCGCCCAGGTGAGCTTCATAGGGATAGTGCGCAATGACGGCGGTAGACTTGGATATATTGAGATCGAGCATTATTCCGGCATGACAGAGAAGACCATCGCCAAAATCGAGGCTGAAGCGGTTGCCCGTTGGAAGCTGAAGTCCTGTCTTGTGATCCATCGTTTCGGGCGACTGGTTCCCGGAGACCGAATCATGATGGTCGCGACTGCCGCTGCCCACCGTTCCGATGCCTTTGCCGCAGCTGAGTTTCTGATGGACTACCTCAAGTCCAGAGCGCCTTTCTGGAAAAAGGAAGTCACAGCGGAATCCGAGAGTTGGGTCGAGGCGAAAGATGCCGACGAACGGGCGCTCGGGCGTTGGGGCCAACCCACCCCCGACACGACGGTATCCTGATCACCTGAACAACGCCAGTTTCCCTGTATCAGTTGATCTGAACAGGCCACTTCTGATCTACTGATCCCGGTTAACGCGCTCGATATAGGCGCGCAGTTCATCAGCCTCCCGACGCAATTCACGAAGTGAATCCATTGCGGCGCGGGTCTCCGCCTTCGCCTCGTTCAGTTTGCTGAGCAGTTCCGCTTCGCGCCATTTCAGATTCTCAACCGCATGATCGCGCGTCTCCTCGGCGTCCTGCAGCGCTTTGGCCATCCAGTCGATTTCACTCAAGTCGGATCCCTGGATCCTGACAAACCTTCGAAACAGCCAGTGTGCGAACCAGCCGAGAGCTATTGCCAGGAAAACAATGATCGCCGTGACCACAATAAGCTCAGTTCTGTTCATTGTCTTCCCCGGTGCCTTCGGCCGATTCCCCTTCGGTCGCCAGCGTAAATTCTATTCGCCGGTTCGCCTCGCGCCCTTCCTCAGTCCGATTGTCAGCGATCGGGCGGGTTTCGCCATACCCGACCGGGATCAGGTTTCCAGTGAGTACGCGGCGTGTCTGAAGCGCAACCAGTACTGATTCGGCCCGCCGCTGACTGAGCTGAAGATTCATCTCTTCGCGGCCCTGACTGTCCGTATGTCCACCGATCTCCATCCTGACTTCCGAACAGTCTTCCATCACCTCCGCGATCCGGTCGATGACCGGGAAACTGCGATGGCCGATTTCGGGGGAGCCAGGTTCAAACCCAATTTTCCGGTCTTCCAGGATGGCTCCGATGCTGGCCACGCATTCCTCGGCCGAAGGAGTGTCAGGCGTGGTATCCTCTGGCTCGACGTAGCTGACCTCAATCGTGAAAACTTCCGTAGCGCCTAGCGATGCGGACAGAATCCGTGAGACTTCGTCGCTTGCATTCGGGTCATGGGCGTGGCCGGAGACTTTGATGAGTTCCGGCCGCACCACCAAATTCCCGGCCGCAAGTACCGATAGCGACCCGAGGCCAGCGAATACCCTCTTCGCCCAGGCTTCCGGAAGTTCCGGGTCAATCCGCAGCGCTGACTGCAGACTGGAGTTGGCGAAGAACGCCCGGGAAAGTCCCTCGACCGCTGCGCGGAGGTTTTCGTCAGTTACGCTGCCACCAAGATGTAGCAGGCCTTCGGGACTGACTGCCGCAACAAATTCAGGAACCCTGCCGAGGTTCCCCTCGCCGACGCCTTCAACTGTCGCTGGATCCGAAATGATCGCCGCCAGCGAAAAACCGCCGGGCAGAGCCTTGCCCAACTCCTCAATCACGCGATCAAATCGCGACTGCTCGGTTTCCGCCGGTGCGACGAGGAAGACCTGCATGTCCGACACTGAGACGGATCCGGTTCCGAGCCGCCCAACCGCATCAATTCCCGCCACGACGGCCTCGGGCCAATGCGGGCTCGGAACGCCCAGGCCAGTCCGGCAGGTTGCATCGCCCCTCAAACCGGCCCGCGCGGCGGCGGAGACTATGCGGTCCCCATCATCCTCATTATCGGCGGAACATGCGTCAAACCTTCCACCCTTCGCGTCAACAAGAAAACGCAGCGTGAACGGTGCGATCACAGGGCGAGGTGTGGAAATGTCCAGACTCAGATCGACTCCGTCGGCTACCCTCTCCCTGAGTGAGGACTCAATCCTGCGCCTGCTCTCGGAGCTTTCGGAAATCGCCTTGATTTCCACCGTCCCGTCCCGGACGGTGATCCTCGACCAGGGCAACTGCCCGAGTGCCTCCAACGAGAACCCGAATGCCTGACGCCAGCCAGGCGGCATAGGGTAGTCGACGGTTTCCAGCAGGTCCCGTACCTTCCCGCCACCGGTAAGTCTGGCAATCTCTTCAGCCATCTCAACGCGGTCCACCGTCCTGGGCACCACGCCCATCACCGTGATTTCCCCTTCACTGCGCAGAAATTCGACAGATAGCTCCCGCGGCTCTGGGTCGTGCCGCTGTTCGGTCTGCATTGCGTCAATCACCAGAACGGAGTCGACAGCGTTGGTCACAAGGCGCTGCGCCCGGTGCCGGGTGGCCTCGTCTGGGGCGGTACCCGAAAGAACGACCTTCAGACCATCAACACTGGCTCCTGCCCAGCTCATACTTTCAGACGTGAGAGCCTCGTGTACGTCAGATCCAACGAGTCTCTCGATCTGTCCAACGGCCAGCCATGCGGTGGCGACCGAAATCAGCGCCATCAGGGCCATCAGGGCCATGGCGGCTGCGATGTGGTGGAACGAACGCATGTCTAGCCACGTAAGCTGAATTGTCTTCGGTCATATGCGGCACCGACCCGATCTGCAATCACAGCAGAAGGGCCCCGAAAAAAAACAAGGTGACAACCAGGCCGGAATCGCGGTTTGCCCGAAAGAGCCGCAGGCAAACTGTGGGGTCGTCCATTTTGAGCCGCCCTGTCTGCCAGGCCAAATGCCACCCGAAGGCCAGAGGTCCGCAAAGAGCGACAGAGGTTGCCAGACCATTCGACGTCGCGGTCATCGCCGCGATGACGGACATGGCCATAAGGCCCATAGCGAAGAACTGAAAGACAGTCAGAAACCGGTGGGTTCTTGCTCCAAAGAGTCTGGCGGTGGACTTTATTTCCACCAGGGCGTCGTCTTCCTTGTCCTGATGCGCATAGATCGTGTCGTAGAACAGCGTCCACGCGACTCCGGACAGATACAGGAAAACCGGTGGCCAGGACAGACCACCGGTGACCGCCACCCAGGACAGAAGCGCCCCCCAATTGAACGCCAGACCAAGAAAGACCTGAGGCCACCATGTAAACCGCTTGGCGAACGGATAGACGGCCACCAGCGCAAGTGAGCCTATGCCTAGCAGAACAGCCACATTGCCGAATGTAAGAAGGACAACGAATGCGACCGAGGCCTGCGCCACCATCCATAACATCGCCCCCTTGAGCGAGACCCTCCCGGAAGGAATCGGCCGTGATGCGGTCCGCGCCACTTTCCCGTCATAGTCGCGGTCCGCGATGTCATTCCATGTGCAGCCGGCGCCCCGCATCAATATGGCACCAATTCCGCAACCGACCATCACCCAGGCCTCTGTCCAACCAAACTGCCCCTGATGCAGCGAAGCCAGAAGAGCGCCCCACCAGCACGGAAGTAGCAGGAGCCATGTTCCGATAGGCCGGTCGACTCGGGAAAGTCTCAGGAAGGGTTGGGACCACTTCGGTGCCCAGCGGTCGACCCAATTACCGTCAACAGCGTCGCGGACCCTTCCATCAGACTCTGGAGTCTTGCCCATCTCCCGAATATCCTCTCCGACCATGCAGACTTCCAGGGTCCGACTCTATGTAGAACACCCGCTTGCTGTGGGGCAATCCTGTTCGCTGTCGCGCCAGCATATTCATTACCTTTTCAATGTGATGCGATTTGGTCAGGGCGATCAGCTTTCTGTATTCAACGGACGTGACGGAGAGTTCGCTGCATTCGCCGAAAGGATTGGCCGCAACTGCGGCACGCTGTTGGTTGCGGCGCAGACCGGCCCGCTGCTCCGGCCACCAGACGTCTGGCTGCTATTCGCTCCGATCAAGTCCGCCCGGACGGATTTCATCGTTGAGAAAGCGGCTGAAATGGGCGCCGCACGGATTCTTCCGGTGAAGACCCAATTCACCAATTCCGAACGGATCCGGCAGGATCGGCTGCAGCGGCATGTCATCGAGGCGATTGAGCAGTGCGGGGGCACATTCGTACCGGAGGTCTGCCAGATGCAGCCTCTCGTCACGTTACTGGCGGCTTGGCCGAAGGACCGTCGCCTGCTGTTCTGCGACGAGGCGCTGCGCGGGAGGTCTGGGCCTCTGGACGCGACAAATTGCGGGAAATGGGCGATTCTCGTCGGTCCGGAGGGTGGCTTCAGCGATGACGAACGCGACAGGTTGACGGAATTGCCATTCGTTTCCCGAATCAGCCTTGGTCCGCGCATTCTGCGCGCCGATACGGCATCGGTGGCGGCGATGGCCATTTGGCAAAGTTCCCTCGGCGACTGGTAGCGTCTTATAGTCGACGGTCATTCGCCCGGCGTGGCCAGATGTGCGTGCTATGGAGCCATTTGATAGCCCCGTTCATTTCTGTTTCCATGAACATCAGGGGTGGTTGCGACCTGTTCCCTGGTGCGTGATGTTGCGGGTTGGCCAGAAAGTGGCGGCTCGAGGACGGTGGACGCGGTCAGTTGTATCTCGAAATTTTCCAGCTTTGTCCCGATCCGGGTCAAGCGTTCACCATGCTGTTCAAGGCGGGTTTCGACCTGATCGAAACGGTTCTCAATGCGGTCATCCAGCACGTTGATCTCGTTCCAGACCAATCCGAATGTTCCCGCCACAATCGCGGCGGCGATACCCAGAACCCACTCCGACCGAAAGGTCCCCGGTGTCCGCGCTTTGGAGCAGCGCTGCCACCGCCTATGCGCGACGTCGGTCAAATCCAGCCGCTACCAATCGCTCTGTCGTGTTGGCCATTCTCGAGTGCCTTTCTGTCTGACCTCCTGACGCATCCGGATGCCGTCTTGCCTATTACCTGTACAACAGGGATTATTCGCTTTCTGGCTCTGGTAATTCTCGCTGGAAACTCTGTTCGTTCATTATCAGGTTGTTGTGCGGCCGTCACAAACATCCTTTCCTCAATTTTTCGCACGAGATCAGTCATTCCGCGGCAGAACAGGCAAAGCCGGGAAGACGGATGCCGGGAAACTCCCCGCCCACGCATTCGACTCTGTCCTGAAGCCCCACGATCGCTTCATTGAGAAACCGAGTACTTGGTCATCGTCACCATCCCATTACTTAACGGTTGGCCCATGCTTCGGTTCAGCCTCTTCTTGATCAGATGCCAGCGAAAGAGTGGAATTGGCGAATTCAGGCATTTCCCGGGAACATCTCCGGTTCCAGTGGCGCAGGTGGCATACAGATCTTCAGCTTCAGCCTGTCACGCCTTGGCAGAACACCATCAAACTTCAATAGGTCGCGTCCGTCGAAAGTATGGAGTTTGTCAAGATTGGCCAAGAGGCAGCCTGCACCATGAATGGCGTCCTGCGGCTTTCCCAAGCCGGGATACTTGCGGAGCAATCGTCTGGCTAGATTGCCCACATCGACGTCAACATTGATTTTCTTCACCAATTCGGCCTCGATGTAGTCTTCAAACGCACGATCATGAGTCTTTGGGATGCCCAAGCGCCGTAATCACATTTCTTCCTGTAAACCTCTGCCAAGGTAAACGCAGAGGTCCAGAGCTCCGCCTTGCCGCCCTTGGCAAGTTCGACTACGTGTCGGCAGCGTTCTACCCGTTCTGCGTTTGCCTGGGTAATCAACTCGATCCAGATGCAGGCGTCCCAATAGTATTTTGGCACGTCAGCCAAGTTCGTCTTCTCTTAGTCTGTCGATATATTCGTAAGCGGGCAGGCCACCGGTGAAATCGGGATCCCTGAAATCCCGAATTTCAGTGCCCTTGGTTTCAATGAATGCGATCCGTCCATCGTAGACACGAACTATCTTGCCATTTGGGTCGTAACACTAGTGTCCCAACGTTGAAGCATAATGTATGTGTAATATATTGATATTAGTTTGTTTTTTGATGATTTGAGGTGTCACCGACTTGAACTCCAACCGGGTGTCCCGCAGGGCTGGGCCATGAATCCAGCAAAAGGGAGGCCCGGAAGTGTATTCTGGCAAGCTCGTTTTCGGCCAGGTCATGGATCATCTTCCATGGCATAGGTTTCGCCGCTGCGTCGAGCGTTACGGCGGAAATCACAAGATCAAGTCCTTCAGCTGCAGTGATCAATACCGCTGCATGGCGTTTGCGCAGCTGACCTATCGGTCTTCCCTGAGGGATGTCGAGGTCTGCCTGCGGGCCCAGTCATCCAAGCTCTATCACATGGGTATCCGGGGCGGTGTGGCGAGGAACACCCTTGCCAACGCCAATTCCACCCGGGATTGGAGGATCCATGCCGACTTCGCCCAGCACCTGATCCACAAGGCCCGGCACCTTTCCGACGACAGTCACGGTCTCGACCTTGAGAGCACCGTCTACGCGCTGGATTCGTCGACCATCGACCTGTGCCTGTCCCTTTTCCCCCGGGCCCGTTTCCGCAGGACCAAAGGTGCCGTCAGGCTGCATACGCTGCTTGACCTCAGGGGCAACATCCCCGCATTCATCCATATCACCGACGGCAAGGTCCATGACGTCAACATTCTGGACATCATCGCTCCGGAGCCCGGGGCTTTCCATGTCATGGACCGGGCATATCTCGACTTCAGCCGCCTGCACCGACTTCACCTCAACGGCGCCCATTTCGTCCTGCGGTCCAAGACCAACACAAGGCTCCGCCGCCTGTACCCGAACAGGGTCGACCGGTCCTCCGGCGTCATCTGCGACCAGATTGTCCGGACCGACGGTGTTGGGACGGCGAAGGAATACCCCGACAAGCTGCGGCGCATCAAGTATGTCGACCGGGAACGGGAACGGACCCTTGTGTTTCTGACCAACAACTTCATTCTTCCGCCACACACCATCGCCGACCTGTACCGGGCGCGCTGGCAGGTGGAGCTTTTCTTCAAGTGGATCAAGCAGCATCTCAGGATCAAGTCCTTTTTCGGCACCTCAGAGAACGCCGTGAAGAGCCAGATCTGGATCGCCGTCCCTGTCTACCTGCTGGTCGCAATCATCCGCTCGAGAAGCCGGTTGGACATCAGCCTCCACACAATGTTACAGATCTTGAGCCTCACCATGTTCGAGAGAACGCCTCTAAATCAAATACTTACCAGGACGCCGAACAGAAACAATCCTCCCGGTGCCGATAACCAATTGAATCTATTTGATTAACGTTGGGACACTAGTGATCGGTGATGACAATGCCTCTCACACGCGCCCGTCTATGCGTCCACACATCTCCAGCGGTCAAGGTGGTCTCGATTTCATCTCGCGCCCCAGTGGAGATTCTGCACTGGATTTCGCGCCCGCTCCGATGTTCCCTGAGTTTGATGGAGGGTTCGTCATAATCAGTACCCACATCCACGATTCTGCCTTCTATGGATCCGAGCTCTTTCCTGGAGAAGGTACTGAAGAGATAGTCGTATTCTTCGTCGTCCAAGCCGTCGATGACGGCTAAGGAACGTTCAGCCTGTCGAGGGCCAAATTCGTAGACGGTATTGTCGCCGAAGTCGACCGCTGTACGACCGATGCCATTCAGGTTTCGCTTCAGGATCTGCTTTGTGATGTCACGTTTTTCTTCGGGGAAATCGTCGTCCAGAGGTTTGCCTTCCTGAAGGCGGGCAAATCCGCGCTTGATCGCCGTAACGTGGTCCCGGACCTCGCCATAGGCAGGGGCATTCGTGCGGATGTCTATCGGCGCACCTTTGGCAGTGAAGGGGGAGTTTGTGCTTGCGAACACAAGGTTCCAGACAATGTGTGTCTGATCCCTACCCGTAAGAAGCTCAAAGTAGTCCATGACTTGCCGCATCGCGTCCCTGATGTCGAGGACTCCCTGGCGGTCCGGAGATGCCTCGACGGTTATCTCTTTTGGTTTCATCGTATTGCTGGCCTCCGGTCGCCATCCTATGCATCGAAAGACCCCTGGTAAAGCACATTGAATTGCGGTTGCCAGAATCCGCTCCGCCCAGCCACCGACCGGTGCCGGTTCGTTGATTTCCACTGTAGCGCCCGACGCGGCTACGAAACCATTGCCATGGCAGGTGACCCATGGCATGACCGAAAACGGGTCGGTCAGAATATACACTCTGGGCTCCCTGTAGCCGGGTTCATGGTTTCACCCTGCGGAGACCCCAAAGAGAATTGAGGTCGGCAACACCCCAAATCAGAGGAAATCCGCCTGATGTCAACGCATTGTCCACGGCGTACGGTTCAACGTTGGGACACTGGTGATCTGGCGCAACACTTGGATCCGGGAATGAATTCCTCAAGATTTCCGGGTGCCGCGCCAAATCCAGGATCCGCGCGTTGAACCGTCATGCCTGTTCCGTGACCTCCCTGAGCCTGTTGATGATTTTCCCGTCAAATTCCCGGACGTTCCAAATCGCCTGCTCGACATTGCTTGATTGTTCAGGGTTCGGTCCGACTTCTGGCGGTTGACTACCACCTATCGCGTTGACATCGCTTGGCCAGGCCCTCAATCCCTCCCCGGAACCTGTCACGAATTGAAAGGTGCACTCCCATGTCAATCCCCCAAACCGGTGGTGCGCCAATTGAGCGGCATGAACAACTGGCCACCTACCTTGCCGAGGGATGCAAGCCACGGGAAGATTGGCGCATCGGCACTGAGCACGAAAAGTTTGGCTATTGTGCGAAGACGCGCCTTCCCCTTCCTTATGATGGTCCCCGCTCCATTCGTGCGGTCCTTGAAGGCTTACGTCACCGCTTCGGATGGACAGCGCTATATGAGGGAGACAACATCATCGGTCTGACCAAGGGCGGGGCGAACGTTAGCCTTGAACCCGGCGGCCAGCTTGAACTGTCCGGTGCCCCACTGGAGACAATTCATCAGACCTGTGACGAGGTGAACGCGCATCTTCGGGAGGTTCGGGAAATCTCCGACGAACTGGGTGCGCGATTCATCGGGCTAGGAGCCGCACCTGAGTGGACCCATGAGCAAATGCCACAGATGCCGAAAGGCAGGTACAGACTGATGACGGAATATATGGGTCGCGTCGGAACCCATGGTACACAGATGATGTACAGAACCTGCACGGTGCAGGTGAACCTCGATTTCTCGTCCGAGCCCGATATGGTGAAGAAGCTGCGGGTGGCGCTGTCCCTGCAGCCTGTGGCTACCGCCCTCTTTGCCAATTCCCCTTTCTTCGAAGGAAAACTGAACGGCCACAAGAGCTGGCGCAGCCGCATCTGGCGCGATCTTGACGCTGACCGCACAGGCATTCCAGCCTTTGTCTTCGAGGACGGATTCGGGTTTGAGCGATGGGTGCAATACGCGCTCGATGTGCCAATGTATTTCGTGTTTCGGAATGGACGCTATATCAACGCCCTTGGCCAGTCTTTCAGGGACTTCCTGAACGGCAGATTGCCCGCGATGCTTGGCGAAACACCTACGCTTGCGGATTGGGCCGACCATCTGACCACACTGTTTCCTGAGGCGCGCGTCAAGCGGTTCATTGAGATGCGGGGGGCCGATGGTGGACCCTGGCGACGGCTCTGCGCCCTGCCTGCCTTCTGGGTCGGGCTGATCTATGATCAGGCGTCTCTCGACTCGGCATGGGATCTTGTAAGGAATTGGGATCAGGAGACCCGCGAAGCGCTTCGAACAGCGGCATCGGTAGATGGGTTACAGGCACAGGTGGGGGAACTCAGGATGATTGATATCGCTGCCGAAGCGGTTGCGATCTCCAAGGCTGGACTCCGATCACGGGCGCGGCCAGGCTTGGGAGGAATGGTTCCTGATGAGCGTCATTTTCTGCATGCGCTTGAGGAAAGCCTGGAGATAGGCAAGACTCCAGCCGATGAACTGCTCGATCTTTACAACGGCGAATGGCAAGGTGATCTTGGCCGGATCTATGACAGATTCAGCTATTGAGTGCGGAGGGAAGCTCCTTGATACGCTCTGGCGGCGCACTGATTACCATCATCCGCATGGTCTTCTGAAGACCAGTTTGACGCCACTGTGCCACTGGGTATTGCAACCAATGCTACGGCGCGTTCGTTTTCGAAGAAACTGAGAAAGTAGGGATGTATGACGGTGGGGAGGATGTTGAACCCCACTTCCACTCTCTCGTGATCAAAAAGCCCCAAGCAATTGACACCCGCATTTCCATTTTGAAGTGCAACACCGGCCATTTCCGCAGTCAGGGCACGGCCCTACTGGAGGAAACAGCCCGAAGGCAGGAGTACTGATCCCCCGAGCGCAGCTGGACCGGTCGACGGATGGCTCGGATTCCTTTGGGAGGGAGGGCGTAGCCCGACCGAAACCCTGTCGGACACCCCAGCGGCATTCGGGTAGATCCACCGGTCCGGGAACGGTTGTCCGTACCGGACTCAACCCTTTGACATTGTTTGGTATTCGGCATTCCAAAGGCCCTTTCTCCACCCGCCTGTCAACCGGTCGGTGGCGGACCGCCGACATTCAGGAGACCGTGGCGCTGTTTGCTGACGACAGCCGCAACGGGCCGGGAGGGCGGTCTGCAAGCATCCCGGCTGGACGACGGAGACGGGCGATTGCCGAGGTGGGAGGAGAGCGTCCACGACATGAAGGTGGTTGACAGGCCAGCCTGGACATCCACCTCCGACCGGCGGGCCAAGTTCGCCTGCGACCTGTCCGAGTCGCGCCCTCCGGGTATTGAGCCTGTTATGGACACGGAAGGTACAAGTGCCTCAGCTTCGAACGGCGTCAAGGCAGCCCCAAGGGTGGCGCGGAAACCGACTTCGGCCACTGGAAGTGGTTCCAGGCATAGGCATACGGCGAGTGCCCCATTGCAAATCCTTATGCTCGGCCATTACTTCGGCCTGTCAAAGGAGAAGGACAGATCATGCAGAAAGAGTATCTCACAATTGCAGCAGCGCTGCTCGCGGCGACGGCGTCGGGAGCAAGCGCCGAAACGCTGCGCTGGGCACGCGCGGGTGACTCGTTGACACTTGACCCGCACGCACAGAACGAGGGCCCGACTTCCGCGCTCGCGCATCAGATCATGGAACCGCTGGTCATGCGGGACATGACCGGCGCGATCGTGCCGGCATTGGCCACCGCATGGAGCCCATCCGGAAACGATCCGAATGTCTGGGTTTTCAACCTGCGCGAAGGCGTGAGGTTCCACGACGGCGCGGAATTCGACAGCGAAGACGCGGTTTTCTCGTTCAAACGTGCCATGACCCCAGACAGCGACTACAAGGAACTTCTCGCCTCGGTCAAGGAAGTGCGCGCGCCCGGCAAGTTCGTGTTCGAAATCGTGACCGACGGGCCGAACCCGATCATGCCGTCCAACCTAACCAACCTGTTCATCATCGACAGGGGCTGGGCCGAAGCGAACAACGCGGTGAAGGTGCAGGACTACGAGGGTGGTGAAGACACCTACAGCGCAAGGAACGCCAACGGCACCGGTCCCTACAAACTCGTGAGCCGCGAGCCCGACACCAAGACGGTGCTCAAGGTCAACGAAGACTACTGGGGCAAGGGCGAATTTCCGATGGAGGTGACGGAAATCGTCTATACGCCGATCCAGAACGCGGCGACTCGGGTCGCCGCGCTCCTCTCCGGCGAGGTGGACTTCATCCAGGATGTGCCGGTGCAGGACCTGTCTCGCGTCGCCAGCAGCGACCAACTGGACGTGCGAACCGCGCCGCAAAACCGTGTGATCTTCTTCGGAATGAACGTCGGCGATGACGACCTGACCACGGACAATGTCGATGGCAAGAACCCGTTCGCGGACATCCGTGTTCGACGCGCACTGAACATCGCGATTAACCGCGACGCCATAATGAAGGTCGTGATGCGCGAGCAGTCCCAGCCGGCGGCAGTCATCATGCCGCCATTCGTCAACGGCTGGACCGCCGCGCTTGATCAGGTTCCGGACCACGACGTCGAAGCGGCAAAGGCGCTCATGGCAGAAGCTGGTTACGGCAACGGATTCTCCATCCGGCTGAACTGCCCGAACGATCGCTACATCAACGACGAGGCCATCTGCCAAGCGGCCGTGGGGATGCTGGCGCAGATCGGTGTCACGGTGACACTTGAAGCCCTGCCCAAAGCCCAGCACTTTCCGCTGATCAACAATCTGGAAACCGACTTCTACATGTTGGGCTGGGGCGTTCCCACCTACGATTCCGAGTACATTTTCAACTTTCTCGTTCATTCGCGGGACGAAAAGTACGGATCGTGGAACGGTACGCGCTTCGGCGACGACAGTCTCGATGCCAAGATCGAGGCGCTCGCTTCCGAGACGGACCTGCCGAAGCGCAACCGGATGATCGCCGAGATCTGGCAGGCGGTCCAGGATGAGCAGATCTACATCCCGATCCACCACCAGGTGCTCAACTGGGGCATGAGATCCGACATCCAGACCGTCGTCGCCCCAGACGACACGGCCAAGTTCAAATATTTCAGCTTCAACTGAAGCCGAGCCCGAAGGGCGGCGCGTGAGCCGCCCTTCGGGCTCTGATGTCCTTGGTATCACAAGGTGCCGAGCCCACCCTTTGACCCTTCTCTGGTCGTCCTGGCCCGGCATCGCGATTCTCGGAGCCCATCATCCTGCCGCCATTGCGGGCATTTCCGGCATGTAGACGGCGCGGAGAGTGGCGCGACTGTGCCTTGCCATCCTGAAAAAACATGCCAAAGTGGCCACCGCTGACCAGAGGAGGGATACAATGACCGCGAGAGTTTCAACTGGTGTGCTGGGTTTCCTGTTGGCGACCGGCATCGCCGCCGGCACGCATGCCGAAACGTTCAGATGGGCGGGTACCACCGACCCGCAGACGATGGATCCGCATGCCGTGAACTCGGCCCCGGTCCTCGGCTTCCTGAACAACGTCTACGAAGGCCTCGTGCGCCGCGGCAGGGACATGTCAATCGAGCCGGCGCTGGCCACGGGTTGGGAACCGATCGGTGACGGTGCGGGTTGGCGCTTCTTCCTGCGTCAGGGTGTCACGTTCCACGACGGAAGCGTGTTCGATGCCGAAGACGTGATATTTTCCTACCTACGCGCGTCGTCGGAAGCGTCGGACGTGCGCAGCTGGTTTGCGAGCGTTTCGGACGTGATCAAGATCGACGACTACACGATAGACGTCATGACCAGCGTGCCAAACCCGATCTTTCCGGATTCGATAGCCAACTGGATGATGATGGATTCGGGCTGGGCTGAAGCGAACGGCGCGGCTCTGCCGGACAAGGAATCAGGCAACCATGCCACGCTCAACGCCAATGGCACCGGTGCCTTCGTGCTGAGCGGGCGTCAGCCAGGATTGGAGACAGTTCTTCGCCCGTTTGGCAACTGGTGGGGCGAAGTCGAGCACAACATCACGGAGGCGACGTTCCTGCCCATACAGAACCCGGCCACAGCCGTCGCCGCCCTGCTCTCGGGAGATGTCGACCTGATCAACCCGGTGCCGATCCAGGACGCAGAGCGGTTGTCCGGTCAGGACGCGATCAAGGTCATCCGGGGCATCGAGGCCCGTGTCATCATGCTTGGCTTCGCCCATGAGGCGGTAACTCTGGAATACGGTCCCAACACTGGTGATCCGAATCCTTTCAGGGATGTGCGCGTACGCGAGGCGGTGGCAAGCGCGATCAACGTGCCTGCCATCCTGCAAACCATCATGCGTGGCAGCGCCGAACCGGCAAGCCAGCTTGTCAGCCCCGCGATGAGAGGTTTCTCCACGGAGAATGGCATGCGTCCGCCATTCGATCCGGACCGCGCAAGGACATTGCTTGCCGAAGCCGGATATCCAGATGGGTTCGGCTTTGGTCTAAAGTGTCCGAACGATCGCTACCTGAACGACGAGGCTGTTTGCCAGGCCGTCGTCGGCATGCTGGCGCAGGTCGGAATCACGGCCGAACTTGATGCGATGCCGGTCCGCAACTACTGGCCCGAACTGCGCGAGGACAACTTTGACATGTACATGCTAGGCTGGTCGCCGGGCACGTTCGATCATGAGCATCCGATCCGCTTTCTCGCGTCGACCCCGAACAGCGAGAAAAAGCTTGGCAGCTGGAACTTCGGCGGGTACTCGAATGCCAGGATCGATGAACTCCTGCCGATGATCCAGTCCGAGATCGACGACGCCAAACGGCAGGCGATGCTGGACGAGGTGACTGCGCTCTATCAGGACGAGCATGCCTACGTGACCATGTACGTTCAGCCGCTCGTTTGGGGAGTCCAATCAAGTGTCGAACTGACGCAACGACCGGACAACTTCTTCATCCTGCGTTGGGTTAGGATCAACTGACCTTGCGGACGCAATGCCTCCGGCCCGCCACCAGACGGGCCGGACTCCCTATCTGTCTGGGCCTCCTCCGCCTCGCAGCTCACGGGGAAGCCAAGTGCTGAACTACATCATTCGCCGCATTTTCCAGTCCTTCGTCGTGCTGCTCGTCGTGGGTCTCGTGGCGTTCTCCATGTTTCGGTTTGTGGGCGATCCGATCGACAACATGCTTGGCCAAGAGCGCACGCAGGCCGACATTGAACGCCTGCGTGGGCAACTTGGACTCGATCAGCCGTTCCCCGTGCAATACTGGCGCTTCCTCAAGAACGCGGCGCAAGGCAATTTCGGCGTCAGCTACAGGCAGGGTCGCCCTGTGGCGGAAATCATCGCGGAACGTGCGCCGGCAACGCTGGAACTGGCGGCAGTCAGCGGTCTATTTGCGATCGTGCTGGGCATTGCTCTTGGCGTCTTCACCGCGATCCGACGCCACGGCTGGGCTTCACACGTGATCATGACCGGATCGCTCATCGGAGTCAGTCTTCCCACGTTTCTCATCGGCATCCTCCTGATCTACGTCTTCTCGGTGGAACTCGACCTGCTTCCCAGTTTCGGGCGCGGCGACGTGGTCGACGTCGGCGGATGGTCCACCGGCTTTCTCACCGCGAGCGGTCTCAAGGCGCTTGTCCTGCCTGCAATCACGCTCGGTCTGTACCAGATGACGCTGATCATGCGGCTCGTGCGAGCCGAGATGCTGGAGGTTCTTCGGCAGGACTACATCAACTTTGCCCGCGCCCGGGGACTCTCCGAGCGTGTCGTGAACTTTCGCCATGCGCTGAAGAACACACTCGTTCCTGTCATCACCGTGACCGGCTTGCAGCTCGGCTCGATCATCGCTTTCGCGATCATCACCGAAACGGTGTTCCAGTGGCCGGGCGTTGGACTACTGTTCATCAACGCAATCCAGTTCGTCGACATTCCGGTGATGGCCGCTTACCTGATGCTGATCTCGGTCATGTTCGTCGGCATCAATCTCACGGTCGACCTCCTCTATGTCGCGATAGACCCCCGGCTCCGCGGCGAGGAGAACGCGACATGAGCAGCGTAAGTGCGGCACCGGGCCGTTACAACCCGATGGCATTGTGGATCAGGGCGATGTGGCAAAGCGATCTCGCGTGGGCGTTTCGCCACTCGCCGGTCGCCATGGTCTCATTCTTCGTGGTCGTGCTTCTGGTTTCGGGCGCCCTCTTTGCCCCGCTGATCGCGCCGCATGACCCGTTCGACCCCGCGACGCTCAACCTGATGAACGGGTTCACGGCGCCTGGTACGCCGAATGCCTTTACCGGCGAGAGCTTCTGGCTCGGCACTGACGACCAGGGACGCGACGTATTCTCGACCATTCTCCATGGCATGCGCATCTCGCTCCTGGTGGGTTTCGCAGCCGTATTGCTCGGCATGGCGATCGGAGTGACGCTGGGCTTGATTGCCGGCTACCGCGGCGGCTGGACGGAAACGATCATCATGCGCGTCGCCGACGTGCAACTGACCTTTCCCGCGATTCTCGTCGCCATGCTCATCTTCGGAATTGCCAAGGGGTTCACGCCCGTCGAGTATCGGGACCAGATTGCCATCTGGGTGCTGATTCTCGCGATTGGCCTCTCCGACTGGGTGCAGTTTGCGCGCGTCGTGCGTGGCGCAACGCTGGTTGAGACGAAGAAGGAATACGTGCAGGCGGCGCAACTCATCGGCAGGTCGGGAACCGCGATCATGATCCGCCACATCCTCCCGAACGTCCTCTCACCCGTGCTGGTGATCGCCACGATCTCGCTTGCGCTCGCGATCATCGCCGAAGCGACGCTGTCCTTCCTGGGCGTCGGTGCACCGCCGACACAGCCTTCGCTCGGCACGCTGATCCGGATCGGCCAGGGTTTCCTCTTCTCCGGTGAATGGTGGATTCTGTTCTTCCCCGCCTGCACGCTGCTTGCGCTCGCGCTCTCCGTGAATCTTCTCGGCGACTGGTTGCGCGACGCTTTGAACCCGAAGTTGAGATAGACATGGTAGGGGCCAGAATCCCGATCAGCGCTCAGCGGAGCCCGATGCCGGTGCCGAGCAACCGATGAGCGCAATTCTCGACATCGCAGATCTGACGGTCGAGTTTCCGACCCGAAGAGGGGTCTTCGTTGCCGTCGAAGGGGCCAGCCTGACGGTCGAGCCCGGCGAGATTCATGGTCTTGTCGGCGAGTCCGGGGCCGGTAAGTCGACCATTGGTGCGGCGACCATGGCACTGCTCGAGCACCCGGGCAGGATCGTGGGCGGCACGATCCGACTCAGGGACGAGATCATCTCAGGACGCGACCGGGCCGCAATGCGAAGTCTGCGCGGCAGCGAGATCGGCATGATATTTCAGGATCCGCTCACATCCCTGAACCCGCTATTCACGATTCGCGAGCAGTTGACGGAAACCATCACGACCCATCTGAGCGTGACCGATGCCGAAGCGCACGAGCGGGCGCACGATCTCCTTGCACGTGTCGGAATTCCCGAACCCGAGATACGGCTGGACCAGTACCCGCACCAGTTCTCGGGCGGTATGCGGCAGCGCGTTGTCATCGCGCTTGCCCTCTGCTCGGAACCCGATGTCATCATCGCCGACGAACCGACAACCGCGCTCGACGTCTCGATCCAGGCCCAGATTCTGGATCTCATCAGGGCACTCGCGAACGAGCGCCGGGTCGGGGTTATCCTCATCACCCACGACATGGGAGTCATTGCCGATACGACAGATCGTGTCACCGTCATGCACCGGGGCAAAGTCGTGGAGACTGGTACCACCAGACGCGTTCTGGGCAAGCCGAGCCATCCCTACACAAAATCGCTTATCGCCGCCGTCCCTCGCCCCAACGTGAAGCTGCACCGGTTTCCGCTCATTTCCCATGACGGACGCGCCACCGAATTCCGGATCGATGACCTCGCTCGGAACTGGAACAGGACGGAAACCGACTCCACCAGACCGCTTTTTGAGATAACGTGCCTGACAAAGCGCTTCCTGCAGAAGCGCTCCTTCATCCCGTCGCGGCGACAGTATCTTGTCGCCGCAGACAACGTCAGTTTCGACATTCGCCAAGGCGAGGTGTTCGGAATCGTCGGCGAGTCCGGTTCCGGCAAGTCCACGGTCGCCCGCATGATCGCCGGGCTCTGCAAGGTCGACGGCGGCAAGATCCTGTATGGCGGACGGCCGGTCACCGGCACCAGTTCCCTTGCTTGGTACCGCCGCCAGATCCAGATGATCTTCCAGGATCCCTATTCGTCGCTCAATCCGCGCATGCGGGTTGATGCCATCGTCGCCGAACCCGCGCTCCATCACAGGCTGCTGTCCGGTAAGGCGCTGAGACAGAGGGTTGACGAGTTGCTCGAACAGGTCGGGCTGGGCGCATCCGCGGGGTTCAAGTATCCACACGAGTTTTCCGGTGGCCAGCGCCAGCGCATCTCCATTGCCCGGGCGCTTGCAACGCAACCGAGATTTCTGATCTGCGACGAGCCGACATCTGCCCTCGACGTCTCGATCCAGGCGCAGATTCTCAATATCCTGAAAGATCTGCAGGAGCATCTGGACCTCACGATGCTGTTCATCTCGCACGACCTTCCGGTGGTGCGCCAGATGTGTGATCGCGTCGCCGTGATGCAGAACGGTCGCATTGTGGAAATTCAGGATACAGAGACACTCTTTGCCACTCCCAGGGAACACTACACGCGATCACTTCTTGACCTGATGCCGCGTCTCGACGGGCTTGCGACCGAAGGCATCGAGGATCAAGCTGAAGGATGAGCGTCATCCACTTGCGGATGGGTCGGAGATAAGGGCACTCGCCAGATCACCTGATCCCATTTGGCCGTTTCGCGTAATTTGGCTACCATTTTCGGCACAGTGGACAGGACCAGGGAGAAATTCCAGTTGCTGCGTTCGCGTCCTAGCGGGTGGGGCTGCCGGCAATGGGCGACCTGCGAAGCTGTCGGCGAGGAACGGACCGCCCTTGCCCATCTGGACCACGCCGACGGAGGCGAAGTCATCGTGTACGACAGGGGATACCGCTCGTTCGCGATGGCGTAGGCGTACCGGGTCCGCAGTCTGGACTTTGTGTTCCGTACCAGGATGTCGGCGGCGGGTCAAAGATGCGGGACTCCGGCGGTTCGCCGCGCATTTCTGACGCGACCCCGACCGCGTCGCGCTGTGGATGTCGGCGTACGGGGGTTGGCCAGATGGTTGTAGCAACGGGGAAGGGAACGATACATGCGAAAGCGTGGCGCGGCCGATGCCGGATACGCGTCTCAGGTGTCGCGACAGGCATATTTTTTCCACCTCGGACTTTCGCCCATTGAGTCCATGCGATAGAGGACATGATCCGGTCGTCATATGTTCCGCCTCGGTGCGCCATATCCTGCTACATAGGTCCCTATTGTTTCCGCTGAGTTTCCATGCATCCTCCGGCACCGCCTTGACCGGTACCGCGTTTCGATGCCATGTTCGCAGCGGTCCCGTGCTTCATGCAGACGGGTCCCGCCTGACGGACATCATGAAAGAGGGAGAGTCCCATGGACCAGGACATCCGGCAGGCCGCGATTATGGCTTACAGGGAGGCATTCCGCCGGTTTGGACCGCAGTGTCTCTGGCACATGCGTCCGGTCGAAACGCCTGGCCCTGACAGCCTCCGCGCCGTCGCCCGCAGCCTACGACTGCATGGCTGGAAGGAGGAATATGTCCTCGCGCGCCGGATGGAGGAGATGTGCGATGCCCTTGACGGATATCCAGAAACGCATCCTTGAGACCATAGCCGGCCACAGGGATCCGGAAAACTATGTTGCCGGCGGAACTGTGCTGAACACCTTCGGCCGCCGCCTGTCCGAAGACATTGACCTGTTTTCGGACCGAAGACAGGAACTGGACCGCGTCATCGAAATGGACAGGGCGGCGCTCGTGCAGGCAGGATTCACCATCGACTGGAAAAGACGGGGTGAGACATTCCGGTCCGCCATGGTCGGCCTGAAGGATGACAGGACCCGCCTGGACTGGAGCGTCGACAGCGACTATCGGTTCTTTCCGACCGAACGGGACGACCTTTTCGGCTATCGGCTGCATCCCGTCGATCAGGCGGCCAACAAGATTTCCGCGGCCGTCGACCGACAGGAGACGCGGGACCTCCTGGATCTCAACACGGTTGCGGTCCATATCCTGCCACTGGGTGCTGTCGCCTGGGCGGCGGCGGAGAAGAGCCCGGGCCTGAGTCCGGACATGATCATTCACACGCTTCGCAGGCGGGCGGTACTCCGTCAGGAGGCCATCGACCGGGAAAAACTGACGGAACCGGTCGACGCCGGCCGCTTCAATATCTGGCTGCGCACCTCATGCGACCATGCACAGGCATGGATCGACGCGGTTCCGTCACGCTTCGGTTTCGGTGTGGTGATCGATCAGGAGGGTTGTCCCTGTGCGCCCGATTTCGGCCAGGTGAGCCCGGACGGATTCAGGATCCATGTCGGCGCACAGAAGGGCGCATGGCCCACGTCGCCGCAGATTTCCAGCGCGATGCTGGACAAGCCGGCTTCCGGAGGCGGCGGCGGGGGTGGCCGAGGACCGGGATGAACGCGCTTTCTGGTGCAACGGGCCACGTCCTGAGGCTCGGATCCGAAAGAAATGCCGGATCGGTGCGGTTCGGGCAACCTGACGCCGTTGTTTCGCTAACCGGTTCCGGCACCTGAACCGGCCCGCAGCCGCTTCCCGAGAACATACCGGCGATGCGTCGTCGCTGCTAGGGTCAGTGAGACAACTGGTTCTGGATGGTTTTTTCCAAGTGATCCTTCCGGTTGCCCAACCGCCAGGCTGGTGCCGGACGGCTGTCAATATCCTTGGGCGAAACGGACGCGAGGCAGGACACCGGAGACCGTCGCTTCGGGTCCATGCGTCGGTACACCGAGGCGACTAAATACACCTCTCGCGACATCAGGCGCGGACCACCCGCCGCGACAGAACCGGACCCAGGCCTCCGGGCGAAATGGACCGCAGAAGCCTCACGAACGGAACCGCACGATGGGAAGGGGAACGATACAGGCGAAAGCGCAGCGAACCGCCGGAATCCCGCCCCTTCAATCCGCTGTGTCACCTCGCTTACCCTGACGCACCGGCTTTCCAACCGCTGCGACGGCGACCCCACCGGAGGTGGGAGGATTGCCTGCCCGCCATGTGGACCAAACTGCGCGACGGGATGCGCCGTGTCGGAAACGAGACCAGATGGCTGGGCTGTCATGCTGCATCCAGCGCGGGCACCCACTCGAAAGCCCGCATTCCTTCAGCGCGTGTTTCTGGCATCTCTCTTCATGGGTCAGGTAGCTTTAGCGCCAAGGTATGGTAGCTGTAGTCCCTGGGCATGCCGGTCTTCCCTGTTTCGTCACAGGGACTGTCGGTGCCTGTTAGCCGATTGATGACATCATGAGCCGGAGAAACAGTCGCAACCGCCAATGTTGCCGGACTTCAGGGCGGAAAGGGGGTGCTGATTGATCTGGAAAGCATGACCAAGGCCTAAGGCACGGGCTGTTGACATGTGTTGCATCCCGAACAGTTCACGTCGGGCATGGAGAGACCGATGAATCGAAATTTGCTTCCGATCGGCATTCAGGATTTCAGGACAACCCGAACCGAGGGGTTCTACTACGTCGACAAGACAGCCCCGATCCGGAAGTTGGTGCAGGAGGGACGCCACTACTTCCTTTCCCGGCCCCGCAGGTTCGGCAAGAACTTGCTGGTTGATACCATCAGCGCTTTGTTCGAGAGGCATGAGGAACTGTTCGAGGGGTTGGATATACATCAACACTGGGAATGGTCAGCCACGCCGAATCCCATGCTTCGCCTGAGCTTCGGTTGAAAATACAGCAAACCTGGGGATATCGAAGGCGACATCATCGAGCAGTTGGAGATCATTGAAAGTGAATACGGATTGCCACCCGCACGGGAATCCGATACTGGTCCGCGGCGTCTGCGCAGCCTTCTCCACCGCCTTCATAAAGCCGTCGGCCAGCAGGCGGTTGTTCTGGTTGACGAGTATGACAGGCCGGTCCTCGACGTACTCCATAACCGGGAGCTTGCGACAGCGAACCGCGATTATCTGCGAGGCTTCTTTGGCATCATCAAGGACGGAGTCAAACATGTTCGTTTCGTCTTCGTCACCCGCGTCAGCATGTTCTCGGGTCTCAATAACCTGAATGACATCAGTCTAGATCCGAGATTCGCGACGATATGTGGCTACCGGGGCGAGGATCTGGAGAAGGTATTCGGCCCTGAATTGGAAGGGCTGGATACTTATGAAATCCGACGGTGGTACAACGGTTATCATTGGCGGGGCGGAACCCGGGTCTACAATCCCTATGATGTGCTGCTACTGCTCTATAGTCGCGAGTTCCAGCCCCACTGGTCTGGAACAGGTACGCCCAATTTCCTGTTCCAGATGCTGATAAAAGAGTCGATTAGTCCTCTGGAAATGGAGGACCGCATCGTGCATATGTCGCGAATTTCCCACTTTGACGTGGGCAACATCGATATCGAGGCATTGCTCTTTCAGACCGGCTACCTGACTATCGCCGAGGAACTCAGGGAAGACGACGGAACACTCTATCGCCTATCCTAACCTTGAAGTTCGGTTAAGTCTGGCCGACGAACTGATTGCGTGGCTGGGCAAGGATGTTCCTGAATCAGCCGAACAGGGCCGGGAGCTGAACGCACTTCTGGATGATAGGGACTTCAAGGGCTTCGGTGACAAACTGCGGGCTTGGCTGTCAGGAATCCCACACCAATGGCACGACAAAGGTGATCTTGCCCGCTACGAGTCATGGTATGCCAGCTTGCTCTATCTTTGCCTGCTTGCGGTTAGGGTGGATGTACGACCGGAAGAGGCATCCTATCACGGTCAGGCCGACATGGTTGTGAAGACCGGAGATCAGGTTTTCATCATGGAGTTCAAGATGGCGGAAAGCAACGACGGTGCCTCGGTTGCATTGGATGCGGCGGTCGCACAGACGCGGGGTCGTAGCTATGCGGACAGGTACCGGGAGTGCGGCAAGCCTGTGTATCTGGTAGGCATCGCGTGCGGGCGCGAGGCGAGAACCCTTCTCGACGTTCGGGCTGAGTTACTATGATGCCTGATGGTGTCCCGGAGTCCATACAGACCTTGTGAAAGTCCGCTTGCAGTTAGTGGTCGATCGTTGGGTGGGTCGCTGCTGAAGTCGCATTCAAAGGTGATTTCTGGAACTTGACCATTTGGTTGGCGCAAAAGCAGTGACGGAAACGAAGCAACCATTGATAATCCCTCTCCCTTCCAGGCTTGGGGTTGTCAGACTTTCCGGCTCGGGTTTCACACTACGAAAGAGACGCGCTGCGGAAAATTGGTGACCGGGAGCCACTGGCTGTCGGATATCCCCTGATGCTTCGCTGAACATGATCAGAAGCAGCGGTCCAACCGATTTCCAGCTTGAATTCCGACGCCGCAGCCACCAGTCTTCGGCAATGGGGGCGCCGCGATTGACCAGAATTCTTCACACTGCCGACCTGCATCTCGATTCACCGCTAAAGTCGCTTGCGCTGCGCGATGAGGAAATGCGGGCCAAGGTGGACTCTGCGACGAGGGCCGCCCTGACCCGAATCGTGGACACCGCTTTGGCCGAAAGGGCCGCGGCGGTGCTGGTCGCAGGCGACCTGTTCGACGGTATCGAGCGCAGTGCCCGCACGGCGGCATTTCTACTTGGTGAACTTGATCGGCTGAACGCCGGAAATGTCCGGGTCTTCTGCATTAAGGGCAATCACGACGCAGACAATCCGATCACCGGCATGATCGAAATGCCGGGAAATGTGCATGTCTTCGATGCGTACGGTGGCAAGGTGCAGCTTGTCGAAGGAATTTGGATTCATGGGGTGAGCTTTCAGCGCCGCCATGCGCCGGAAAGCCTTCTGCCGCGCTTTTCGGCTCCGGTTGATGGATCCGTCAACATCGCAATGCTACACACTTCCCTTGCCGGGGCATCGGGGCATGACGTCTACGCTCCCTGCACCATATCCGATCTTGCCGGGATGGGGTTCGATTACTGGGCCTTGGGACACGTGCACCGAAGGCAAGTCCATTCACGGAATCCGTGGATCGTCATGCCGGGAATGCCACAGGGGCGCGACATTGACGAGTCCGGCCCAAAATCCGCGACTCTTCTGGCGGTTGGCGAGAGTGGCATCTCTGTGGAGGAGGTGCCGACCTCCACAGTCGAATTTCGTCCCAGTAAGCTGGATGTTGGCGGCGCGGAAAGCGACGAAGCCTTGCGTTCGGCCCTGCGCAACCATCTCCAGTCGGAGGCCGATTCACTGCAATCCCGGTTCGGCGTTGTGCGGCTGACGCTCACCGGGACGTCGGTCCGCGATTGGCAGATATCGCGGGATCGGGAGATCTGGGCCGAGCGGGCCGGAACAATGGCGCGGGAGACAGGTGTGCTCTGGCTCGACAAGCTGGTTCTCGACCTTGGTCAGTCCGGTATTGGGGAAGGCGCAGCTGGTGCCATAGGCGAACTTGCCCAGATCATGGCGGAGATCCGGGCGGAGTCTGGCTACGTCGCGACTACTCGGACTGAGGTTGACGCCGTTCTGTCAGACCTTCCGCCCGCGGTCCGTGCGCGGCTCTCGCCAGACGAGGCTGCTACCGACGCACTGGTCCGTCACTTGGCGGAGAAAGGTGCGAATCGGATTCTTGCACATATGAGAGGAACCGAAGGCTGATGCGCCTGCGTCAATTGCACCTCGACCGCTTCGGGCATTTCACCGATCACACTTTCGATTTCGATAAGGCCAACGGATCTTCCGACTTCCACATCATCCATGGTCGGAATGAATCCGGGAAAACAACGGCGAAGGAAGCTGTTCTGCGTCTTTTCTACGGCTTCCCGACACGGGAACCCTATGCTTTCAAGCACCAGCGCCCGAACCTACGCGTGTCGGCCCTGCTGGAGTTGAACGATGGTTCAAGACGGTTCACCCGACTTCCAAAGCGCATTGGAGCGCTCTTGGATGAGAATGGCACGCCTGTCCCGGAAACCGCTCTGACTGTGCATCTAGGCGGGTTGGTGGAGGAGGACTACCGCAAGCTGCTTTGCCTTGACGACGACACCATTGAACGCGGCGGGGAGGAGATCGCTCAAGCGAAGGGCGACATCGGCCGGCTTTTATTCTCGGCCGCCGCCGGCGTTGCCGATCTAAGCACCGTGCTTGACAGAGTGCGCGACGAAGCCGACGAACTCTGGCGCAAACGTGCGAGCAAGACGCACATAGCCGGATTAAAGCGGGAAATCACTGAAGTTGAAAGGGAGATTCGTGCCCGCGACGTCTCGGCCAATGCGTGGCGTGCGCTGAAAGAAGCGGTCTCGGCGGCACAGGATCATGAAACCGCCGCCCGCAGGGCCCGCGACGAACTGAAGCGCACCATGGTGCAGGTAGAGGTCAAACGCAGATCCTTGCCACTTCTGGCGGACGTCGACAGGCTCGATGGCAAGATCGCACCCTATACCAAATACCCCAAGCGACTGAATTTCGAACCTTTGAGACTGGACGACCTGCTGAAGAGCGATGCGCGCGCCCGCGCTGACGTGGAACATGTCACGGCACAGATCGATGGTCTGAAAGAAGCGCTGGTCGGGATCCAGCGCGAGCCGGAACTGTTGCCTTTGCTTGACTGGCTTGATGACCTTGAAGAACTGCGAAGCCGCGACGCCACGGCACGGCTTGATCTAGACCGTCGCCGCCTTGCGGCCGCCGAACACAAAGCTGAAATGGCAAGCGCGACCAAAGATATGGAGGCTGTGGAAGGCACCGACCCTAACGATCTTGTTCTGTCTGCGGCAGGAATCGGGGAGATCGAATCCGCCTGCACCACGCTCCGGGATGCGGAGCGCGCCGTCGAGATTGAAAACACGGAAATCGCCACTCTGAAGGAACAACTCGCGACCTTACGGGTTGAGCACAGGCTACTGGCGGAGAAGACATCGCCTGGCAAAGGCATCGGCGAGATTCTGGCACAACATGACGCCGAACAATTGGCAACGGTTCACGCGAGAGCCCGGCAGATGATCGAAGCGGCCGAAGCCAGCCACCGCTGCGCACTTGAAGCCCTGTCAAGAGGATCCACGAGCTTCGACGCGCTGCCGGTTTCCTCCATGACGCCGGCACAGGCCCGCGCCCTGTTCAACGATCATGAGGCATTGGCAAACAGAATCGCGAATGAGGAAGAGAAACTGGCCCAACATAAGGTCATGCTGGCGGCAAACAAGGCCCAGGTCGATCATCTCCTGCGAAGCGTGCCGGTCACCTCTGACCATGAAGCGAACGAGCTGCAAAGGCGGCGCGACCGGAGCTGGGCAGAGCACCGTGGCGCATTGACCGAAGAGAGCGCTGACGCTTTCGAAGTGGCGATGAGGGAAGTTGATGCGGTCATGCAGCGACGGCTCACGCACGCGCAGGATCTGGGCCAATTGCGCCAGATCGAACGGGCGCAGGCGGAAACGGCATCCTATGTGGAAGAAACAGCCAAACGGCTCAACGACCTGCGCGACCGGAAGAAGGCAATGGCAGCCCAAGTGGATGCATCCGCTTCCCAGATCGGCCTTCCAGTGCCGATGCCTCCAGCCGACTGGAGCGACTGGGTTGCCGCGCATGAAGCGGCCAACGAAGCGCAACGCTCGCTTGTGCGAACCCGTGCCGCCCATAGAGCCGACTTGGAGCGAGCGGACCGGCTTCTGGAGGCGTTGCGCCCGCTGGTCGAACTGGACGATCCGGAATTCGACGCGGCTCTGTCACGAGCCCGAGACATTGCCAGGGCCGTTCAGGAACAGGCTGATGCTGTTCAGCGTGCGAAGGGCAAATTCGACCGTGATGAGGCAGAACTCAACAGGCGGAAAGCCCGTCTCAAAAGGCTGCAGGCATCGGTGATGAAGTCGGAGCATGAATTCGTGGAGATCGTCACGGATCGGCTGCGTGGATCGGTGCTGCCATCAGCCCTGCGCACGTCCATCGAGCCCTTGCGGAAACTGCGCGAGGCATCAATCAGGCTGGCCGACATCATGCAGCGCATCAAGACGATGGAATCGGACCAGGCACGGTTTGCGGAAGAGATGGCGAAACTCGCCGCCACTCATGCCGTGACGGAATCGAGAGATCCTGTTGATATCTTTGCCGGACTTCGCCTCCGTGCCAAAGCCGCACAGGAGAGCGAGAAGGAGTTCGAGCGCTTGGTCGGCCTGATTGAGAGAGCTGAGTGCGAACTGACGGAAGGCAAGAAGCGGCTTGACGATATCCGTCTGGAAGTGAGCGCTTTAAGCCGGATATTTCCGCCCGGAACAGTGGTGGATACGATCGAGGACCTGCGTCAGGCCACCGCCATAGCCGTGGAGGTCATCGAAAACCGCACCGCACGGGCCAGGTGCGAGGCAGAGCTGCTGCGTGAACTTTCCACGCCCGATCTGGACGCCACCCGGGCCCTGTTTGCCGGAATCGATGCGGCGACTCTCGATGCAAAGGCCGAATGCCTCGCCGTTGACTTCGACAGTGCGGAAGCGGCTCTTACCAAAGCAATCGAAGCCCGTGTCACCGCTGAAAGGGAGCTGTCCCAAGTCACAGGCGACGTCGGCGTCGCCATGCTGAATGAGCGCAAAGTGATGCTGGAACTCCAATTGGAAGATGTGGCGGTCGACCATCTGGAACTGCATCTCGGGCACCAGATGGCGGAGCGGGCGATCCGCCGCTATCGCGACACGCACCGAAGTTCGATGATGTCGGCAACCGAACGGAGCTTCGCTACGCTGACCAGAGGCGCTTACTCGCGGCTTGACAGCCAGCAGGAACGCGACGGCGAAACCCT
This sequence comes from Paracoccaceae bacterium, assembly GCA_965203605.1. GTDB lineage: Bacteria > Pseudomonadota > Alphaproteobacteria > Rhodobacterales > Rhodobacteraceae > JAPOUP01. The sequence goes on from OZ241902.1 coordinate 4,794,883, forward strand.
TTTGGCCTTTGACGCTGGAAACACCGCAAAGCGGGTCTCGGAGATGTCGAAAGGCACCCGCTTCCAGCTGTATCTGGCGCTGCGGGCCGCCGCGCATGAACAACTCGTTGCTCAGGGTGTGTGCCTGCCATTCTTCTGCGACGACATTTTCGAAACCTTCGACGAAGAGCGTACCAGCGCGGCCTGCCGCATGATGGAGCGGATCGGAGGTTCAGGTCAGGCGATCTACTTTACCCATCATCGCCATGTCGTCGACATCGCACTCGCCGAATGCGATACCGCGCCCGTCGTACACGAACTGTAAATGACGCCCATGCCAGATCGCTAGCGGAACATCTGTCGCTTTGGTGTTGTTTTCCCAGTGGCAACATTGGCTGGCGCGTGGCCGCGTATATTTTGGACATCAGGAATGAAAGGCCCCACTTCCATTTCGAAGTGCAACACCGGCCATTCCCTCCGCTCGGGCGGAGCCCGAGCGGAGGGAACGGTCAGAAGGCGGGGATTCCGATCGTTCGGGCACCGCGGATCCGACGCCGGAACGGCTGGAATCCCGTCTGTCGGGAGATTATCAGAGCTTTCTGGGCAGCGCCCTCACCGCGTCTCACCGTGGCTGTATCCCAAACCGCCGCCGATCCGCTGGTTCTCCCGCCAGACCGTCGACCGGTCGCGGCCGAGTTGACGGGTGATCGCCACTCCGAAAGCCCGCTTTCCAACAGCGCGTGAATCTGGCATCTGTCATTCTCGGTCAGGTGGCGATGGCCCTCGGGTATGGCGGTCTCTCCTGTGTCGATACAGGGACCGTCACCACCGGCATTAGTGTTGCATTTCAGGGTGGAATGGTGCTCCTGATATGACGCAAGGCTTGCGGCGGTGGCAACCATCGTCGACTCGACTTTCCCGGTGGTTTAGTCCCTCAACAGTTGCGGCTTTGGTAGCAGGATCAGGCATCGTCGTTGGCTCAACCCAGCGTCAGCCAAACGGACGCCACGACGATTCTTGCGGTTTGCGCCACCTTTACGAACCCAAGAAGCAGATGTCGGGGAAAATCGGCACAGCTGTATGTTGCATTGACAGTTTCCTGTCCGCGGGATGAAACTCAACGGGGCAGGCAGAGCGCCCTTGGGGAGGCCTTGTGCCCGCTTGGTCGCCCCCATAGGCTCTCGAATCAATGGAACGGACGCCGTCCCGGGCGGAATCCCTCGGTTGGAGACCACGAAATCCACCACTGCTTCGGACTGGAGCTCGGAAATGCCACTTCACAGACCGTGCGCCTGAAATCCAAAATCGATTGACGGAAAAGGACAGAGCCATGCGGGAAAACACAATTGTCTCAGCAAGCGACAGACAAGGATTTGACCGTCGTTTTTATGCGGACAACCCTGATCTGACTGTCTTTCGTCCGACTTCAAGCCAGGATGTGGTTGCCGCAATGAAACAAATTGCCGCGAACGATCCCGCAGCCATTGGACACAAGGTCCAGATCGCCGGCGGTCGTCATTGTTACGAGGGCTTTGTCTATAACAGTGATACAAAGTACATAATCGACGTTACCGGTCTCCGGCAGTTTGGGATTGTTTCCATTGGAGACCAAGCTGGCGTAGTCTATATAGGTAGCGGATACGGTAACTGGGACATGTACCGCATGATGCAGAACGTCTATGGAAAGACCCTTCCGGCAGGTTCCTGCTATTCGGTCGGATTGGGCGGTCATCTGACTGGTGGAGGATATGGAATATTGTCCCGTCTGGCTGGTTTGACCATAGACTACATCTATGGATTCGAAGTCGTAATGGACTATAGTGAAAGAGGCCCTGAAACGAAAACTGTAACCCGTGACAGCACTGACCAGCAGGATTTGGACATCTATTGGGCTCTTCGCGGAATTGGTGGCGGGCAGATTGGTGTGATCACGAAGTATTATTTTGTTCTGGATGATCTCCCGACTTCGCCGAGCCTTATGGCAACAACGTCCTTCAGCTGGGATTGGGATCAGGACGGCACCACTCTCATCGAGCAGAAGTTTAGGGATCTGGTAAACACGTTTTACAAAATCTTCTGCGACCAACACGAAGATACTTGGAATGTATGGGCGGCGTTTCACGCAAATCATATCGAGTCACGCAGGCTTTCGTGTCCGGCAATAATCTTCAATCCGGCGGGTTCCGGTGTCAGCGACGAGGCGTTCCGCCTCAAAGTTGATCAGCTGATTTCTGATTGGACCGAACAATTTAATGCTGTTGTGCCACTTTCGGCGCAGGACCATCGGATCAACGGTCACCCTTGCATCTCTTCTAGAAGTCTGATTGGGATCGCTGTGCCTGAAGAAACAGCGCAACCGGCCGCTCGATTCTTCAGTTACCTTGACGGGACGCAGCAACTGAACGGGTCGGGAGACAACCAGCACTGCAAGTACAAGTCAGCTTATCATAACACCCCTATTGAGCCTCAGATGCTCAGTGCGATGTACGCAGGCCTGACGAAAAAGGTTGACGGAATCGATCTGTCTCAGGCGCTTGTCCAAATGGACTCCTATGGTGGCAAGATAAACGAGATCGGAGCGGCGGAAACCCCAATTCCACAGCGCAATTCCACGATCAAGTTGCAGTATCAAACATATTGGAAGACACCGGACCTGCTTCCTTACCAGACAGACAAAGAGATTGAAAAGAAGCAGCTAGACTGGATCAACTCGATGTATTCAAATGTCTATGCGGCCACAGGTGGCATCCCGGTCAACCAAAACAATCCGGCGTTTGATGATGTCGTAACCACCGATGGATGTTACTTTAACTATCCCGACATCTTTATCGGCAGCAGGATTGAAGGAACGGCGGATGTCGAACAGGCTTGGGAGCTTTACTTTGGCACCACCAATTCCGAACGTCTCCATCAAATAGCTTCCGAATGCAATCCGTCGGGTTGGTTCACAAACTCGCAAACTTTCCAGTATAAATGATCGACTGCTGAGCTGTTATCGAAATTGACTCGAGAAGTGGCTGTCGCGTCGAGGAATGCAACATTCAGCGGCGGCTCTTCACTACGCGCAATCGATCTTCAGGGTTGCATAACTATGTAAACCCTGCTAGTTTGCGGCACTTGTAGACAGTCGTTCAGGTGACCTGTGAAAGACAGCGGAATCCCCAGGAAACGGGTAGGCGCAATCGACAGGACATTGCAGATACTCGATGTCCTGACGGAGCGTGTTAAGCCGATGAATGCCTATGAATTGGCGCGCGTGCTAGGTGCACCCGCCTCGACCGTCTACAAAATCACCGAAGAGTTGGTCGATCGTGCGATGCTTGTCCGCGGCAACGACGGCATGCTGTGGCTTGGGCCACGCCTCATGCGTTACGGCTTGACCTATCGCGCAAAGATGGATGCGTTCGCCGACGCCAAACGGGAAATGGAGCGGCTTTGCGCCGAGGTCGGGGAAACGGTGCAGATCTGTGTCCGCGACGAGGACATGATGAGCGTCATCGCAATGGTCCGCGGCAAAGGGCACTTCAACGTCGCGTCCGAGGTCGGTACGCGGGTTCCGCTGAATTGGACGGCATCGGGTCGCCTATTGCTTGGACATCTTCCAGCCGAAGAGCGGCGCACGATTTTCTCCCTTACGGCTCGGCCGTCCGAAACGGGGCTAGCCGAAACCGACCCGGACCGATTGACTCAAGTGTCGGGTGATGAATTCAAGGCACGTGTTGCCGTTCAGATGGGTGCATCGGAATATGCCGTCGCCTGCATCGCGTCACCGATCTGTGACGAACGAGGGGCATGTATCGCCACCATCTCGATCGTGCTGCCGGAATCGCGTACGCGTGCGGAGTTGCCGCAATTGATCCAGGCTGTGACCAATGCCGCCCAAAACGTTGACCGTACCGTATTGTTAGGTTGATGCCCTCGCTTTCGACCGAAGGACGTCGATGGTCGCTCATCTTTACAGGGAAACGTGACTTGACGGAGCCGTCGGATCGAAACCGACTGCAGCAACCTTTCGGACAAGGTCGCAGCTGTGCTCTGGTTCCCCGGACCAATGGCGCGGTCATCCAGTGATCGAAGCGCAACTGGTGCCCGTCGCGTTCGCCAGCTTCTTCTAACCTTACATCGGCAAGAACTCGATCGCAAAAGCACCATGTGACAGGCTGCGTGCCCAGCGGCCGTCCCGCTGCTTCTGCCGGAGGGGCACTGGCCGTTCAAGCAAATCCGGTGGACGTGTCGGTGGCGCGGCACAGCAGGATCGACGGAGACTGCGCTGCAGCGGTTCATTCCGTCGTCGGCGTGGTCGCGGCGACATGAACGTCAACGCGCTCCAACCTCGGCGTCGCCCCATGACAGGTATCCGTCTGTTCCGCCGTTTCGCGCCGACGCAAGGTCTTCCGGTATCCGACCGAGCGCTGCACCATTCGTCAGCAATTCGCGAAGTGCGTTTGCCACGACCTCGGCCTGACCGGGCTTGAGATTGCACGGATCGAGCTGGAAATAACCAAGCTCCACCTCGTGATTGCGCACGATGATCGGGGTCTGGCGACTGGCCAAGGCGGATGCGATGCCAGAGGCATCCGCTCCTAGGATCCGGGCGTCGATCCTTACCTCCAGGCGATCAAGCGGGTTGCCGGTGGGATCAGCTACAGGTCGCGCCGCGACCCCGTCGATTCCGTCAAGCGCCTCGCTCCAGAGGTCCAGTGCAGCCTGTTCCCGCTTCCTGATCCCGGCGTGGTCGCGGGTCTCCCATGCCTCAAGTGCGGCGATCGCACCGCCGATGCTCTCCTTGCCTATCTTCATGCCCCGACCAATGCCGATGTTCTGCAAGTAGGCGGCGCGCACTAGGTTGCGCCGACCAGCAACGATGCCAGAAGTCGGGCCGCCGAGGAACTTGTGGCCTGAATAAATGACCAGATCTGCGCCATCGGCTAGAAATCCCCGCAGGTCATATTCCGATGCCGCATCCACGATTACCGGCACATCAGCTTCGTGCGCGATCTCGGCAAAGCGCCTAAGGGGAATCTGGCCGTAGTGGACGACATGGTGCGAAACGACGTACAGGGCGGACGAAACCTCTGGTCCCAGGGCCTTTCGAAGCGAATGGTCGGTGCACAGTGTCGACTGACCGACAGGAAGAACTTTGGCGCCGGCCAGTTCGATCGATAGAGACACCGGCGCGCCATAGTGGCAAAGATGGCCCAACTGAACTGCGACCTTGGACTTTGGGCCGGGACTGCAGGGCAGTCCCTCGGCGAGACCGGGATCCATGCCGGTGATGCATCCTGCAACGGACAGGCTTATCCCCGCCGAGGCGCACGCCGTCATGAACCCGGCCTCCGCGCCGGTGAGCCGTTCGATCACCTGACTTGCACGGGACTGCAATTCATGCATGTTGACGAAGTGGCCCATCATTGCGGCAGTGGCCTCGCGGACAGCATGAGTTGCAGTCGAGGCGCCGAGGCTGGTCATGGTGCCGGAGACATTGATTATGGGGGTTAGCCCGAGAGGCGGCGTGTCGGTCATTGCCATGTCTCCAGTGAGAAGATCCCTTCAATCTCCACGGTGATCTGATTGGGCAGCGACCCTACCCCGAAGGAGGAGCGTGCATGAACGCCCCGGGGACCGAACACCTCGGTGAGAAGCGTGGACGCTCCGTCGATCACGTAGGGATGATCCTCGAATTCGGGCGTCGCGTTCACAAGACCGAGAAGCTTGATCACGCCCGTGACCGCGTCAAGCGTTCCGAGCGCGGACCTGAGCGCGGCAAGCATGTTGATCGACACCAGCCTGGCATGCTCGCGAGCTGTCTCTGCGTCAATGTCGCGCCCGACTTTGCCACGCAGCAGCGTGCCGTCAGCCATCACCGGACCTTGCCCCGATACATAAGCCAAGCCAGCATGCAATCGGAAATTACAGAATGCGCCAACGGGTGACGGCGGCCCGTTGGGAACCTTGATTCCAAGGTGAGCAAGCCTGGCTTCCGGGGTTTGGACTTCAGTCATTGGCATCAAATTTCCTGCAATAGACGTGATGGGCCGGACCGGCACGACGCGGTGCCGGAACCTCTGCGGCGCAAAGTCTGTCGCCCAGTGGGCAGCGGGTACGGAACACGCAGCCGGTGGGCGGGTCGAGCGGGCTTGGAATGTCGCCGGTCAGAATTATGCGATCGCGGGCCGCCGTCGGATCGGGCAATGGCACCGCCGAAAGCAGCGCCCGCGTGTACGGGTGGCGCGGGCCGGAATAGAGCGGGTGCGCGAGGCCAATTTCGGCGATCCGACCTAGGTACATCACGACGATCTGATCGCAAAGGTATTCCACCACCGACAGATCATGGGCGATGAACAGAATCGTCAGATTCCGACGCTCGCGCAGTTCCAGCAGGAGGTTCAGGACTTGCGCCTGGATCGAAACGTCAAGCGCCGAGACGATTTCATCCGCCACGACAAATTCGGGCTCCAACGCCAATGCACGGGCGATGCCAATTCGCTGCCGCTGGCCACCCGAGAACTCATGTGGAAATCGGAACATTGCGTCAGGCGAAAGGCCGACCTCTTCAAGCAGGTCGGCGACCTTCTCTTTCCGTGCGAAAGATGTGCCAATGCCGTGAGCCCGTAGCCCTTCGGCGACAATGGGCCCCACTTTCAGACGCGGGTTCAGCGACGAGACCGGATCCTGAAAGATGATTTGCATGCGCTTGCGCGCGGTGCGCAGCGCCTTGGCATCCAGCGTGTTCAGGTCGGCGCCGTCAAATATCGTCTGCCCTTCGCTGGGCTCGATCAATCTCAGCAACGCACGACCAAGGGTGGTCTTGCCCGACCCGCTTTCACCCACAAGCCCGGTTATGGAACCTCTCGGAATGTCAAAACTGACGTCGGTTACAGCGTGAACCGTGCCGCGAGGCGTGTGGAACCGCTTTGAAAGATTGCGTATCTGCACAAGAATGTCACCGGTGACCGCATCAGCCATGGGTTGCTCCAACCGGGTTGAAGCATGCGACGCGATGGCCGTCGGCTATCTCGCGAAGGGTCACTGGCGAAGCGCAGGCATCTCCCGCCCGCACGCATCTTGGGGCAAAGGCGCACCCGTTCGGCATGGCATGCAGTGACGGAACCGTGCCGGGGATTGGGACCAGGCGCTCCCATTCTGCCCGTCCCGGGCCGGGGATCGAGGCCAGCAGCCCGGACGTATAGGGATGCTTGGTGGCGGAAAAGAGCGTCCGGGCATCCGCCTGCTCGACGATCGCACCCGCATACATCACCGCTACGTCATCGGCCATTTCCGCAACGACGCCCATGTCATGGGTGATGAACAGGATCGACATGCCTATATCTTCTTGCAGTCGCCGCATGAGGTCGAGAATTTGCGCTTGAATTGTCACGTCAAGCGCCGTTGTGGGTTCATCGGCAATCAACAGCGCCGGGTTGCATACCAACGCGACAGCGATCATCACACGTTGCCGCATACCGCCGGATAATTCGTGGGGATAGGTGTTGAATCGGGTCGCGGCGGCAGGGATCTCGACCAGTTCAAGCATCTCGAGGACGCGCTTTCTTCTTGCGGCAGCATCCAGGTCGGTGTGCACGATCAGCATTTCGCCGATCTGGTCGCCGATGGGAAAGAGCGGATTGAGCGACGACATTGGCTCCTGAAAGATCATGGCAATCTCGGCTCCGCGCAATCCGCGCATCGCGCTCTGCCCGGCGCTTTCGACCTGTATCTGCAGACCGTTGCGGCTCCAGTACGTGATTGAACCTCCCGAAACGGATCCGTTGCGGGGCAACAGCCCCATGACTGCTAGTGCAGACACCGACTTTCCCGAGCCGCTTTCGCCCACGAGCGCTAGAGTACGTCCCCTCCGCAAGGAAAACCTCACATCCCGCAACGCGGTGACGGAAGATCCCCGCGAGCGAAATTCAACCTCCAGGCCGCGCACGTCGAGAATGGTCTCATTCATGTTCCTCTCCGCGACGCGGGCTCTGCCGAAGAGCCAAGAATGGTCATGCGTGGTTCAAAGACCCTTGTGATCGCGGCCGTCGCCCCCCGGCTGTCCATGACCACCAGATCACTGTCTACAAGGTCAAACAGGGTCAGGTCTGCCCGTTCTCCTGGCATCAGCCCGTTGCGTGCGCCCAAACCGAGAACCGACCGAGGACGTTCGGTCACTCCGGCAACCACCTCCTCGAAGGGCAGACCCATCGCCAACAGCTTGGTCATGGTTGTGGCCAGATCGTGCACCGGGCCTTCGATGTTTCGCTTGTGCAGATCGGTTGAAATCGAAAATGGAAGCAGGCCGTCAGCTATCGCCCTGCGTGCGGTTTCAAAGCAAAACGACCCTTGGCCATGACCGATGTCCATCAGGACGCCCTCTTGGGCAAGACGCTTGGCCTGCGCAAAAAGCGCCGGGGTGTCCGAGATCGATCCCGCCGGTTTCCCGTTGAAACAATGGGTGACGATGTCGCCGGGACTGAGGATGTCGAGGACCTCGTCTATCATTGGCAACGGCTCTCCGACATGTACCATAAGCGGCAAGTCCAGGATTTGGGCCACGCGCTTGGCAATCCTTGCCGGACCAATCCCCCAGGCACCCGTGATCATGCCGGACGCACGAACCTTGATGCCGCAGATGACATCCGCATTGGCCTCGGCCACGTCAAGCGTCCGGTCCACGTCGACGAACCTGAGATCAACCAGTTCAGGCACCCTGTTGCAGGCGACAAGCCCGATGGACCCGATGTTGAGAAAGGCCCTGACCGTTTCGGCCTGCCGTTCGATCACGTATTCCCGCAGCCCATGAAACGCCGCTTCGCCTGCCGATCCGGCATCGGCCATTGCGGTCACGCCTGTCGGGCGGCCCGCTTCGGATGCGCGAACGGATATGTCCGTTCCGCCGTGCCAGACATGCACATGTAGGTCGCACCACCCAGGTGACAGATAGGCGCCGTGCGCATCAATCACGTTGGCCCGGGGGTGCGGTGTTTCCGTGACCAGTCCGTTCTGGTCTATGTGGATTTCCGACGGAGGGGCGTCAAATCCCACGGGATGGAAATTCCTGAGCGTGAGCTTCATGTCAAAGATCCTTCGCCAGGCGAGGATCAAGCGCATCGCGCAACCCGTCCCCGATCAGTTGAAGTGCCAGAACCGAGACCGAGATGGCCAGACCCGGGAAGAGAATGAGGAACATGGCCTGATCCAGGTATTGTCGGCCTTCGTTGACCATTGTGCCCCAAGTCGGGGTCGATGGGTCTATGCCCACACCCAGAAAGCTCAGTCCCGCCTCGGCCAACATGGCATAGGCGAAGATGAAGGTCGCCTGGACGATGATAGGCGACATTATGTTCGGCAGCACATGGCGCAACATGACAGACGGGGTCGATACGCCCAGCGCGGTTGCGGCCTCGACAAAGGGAAGTTCGCGAATGACAAGCGTCGATGCCCGGACAATTCGGGCGATTCGTGGCGCGTAGACAATGGACAGAGCGATTATCACGTTGACGGCGGACCCGCCGAGGATCGACACCAGCGCTATGGCGAGCAAAATGTCAGGGAACGCCATCATGGCATCGACAAGACGCGACAGCGGCCCGTCAAGTCGCTGGAAGAACCCGGCACAAAGGCCAATGGCTATTCCGACAAGAGAAGAGAGGGCCGCAACGCCCAGCCCGACGCCGAGCGAAACACGACCAGCATACAGCAGGCGTGACGCGACATCCCTGCCAAATGCATCGGCGCCAAGCCAATAAGTCATGCCGGGCTCGGTCAGCCGCGCACGGACGCTCATCCCGGCAGGATCACCAGGTGCCACCCACGGCGCACAAACGCAAAGCAGGGCGACGGCCGAAAAGACAATCGTCGCAAGAAGAACGGCCCGCCGCGAAAAAAGCAGGTCGTGAAACCTTGCCTCCATTGGCGTAGAGGATGTCCACGACATCAGTACTTCACCCGCTTGTCGATCAGTAGATATGCAAGATCGGTCAGCAAATTTATCAGCACGTATAGCGAGGCGACCACAATGAGCGTTCCCTGGATGATGGGATAATCCCGACGCAAGACAGCGCTGACCACGAGATTGCCCATGCCTGGGATGTTGAAGACACGCTCGGTCACCACGGCACCGGACACCAGCAATGCAAACGTAAGCCCGATCACCGTGATTATTGGAATTGCGGCATTTTTAAGTGCATGGCGCAGCACGACTCGCGCTTCACCCATGCCTTTGGACCGTGCGGTCCGGATATAGTCCTCGCCTAGGATGTCCAGCATGGACGCACGGGTGAAGCGCAGGATAAGGGCGGAATTGACGATGCCGAGCACAATTGACGGCAACAGAAGGTGTCGCATTCGCTCCCAGAAATGTGCGTCCGGCCCACCGTAGCCAGATGCCGGGAACCAGCCGAGATCGGTCGCCAGGTATCGTTGAAGCATGAGCCCGGTCCAGAAACTTGGAACAGATGCGGCCAGCATGGCTGTACTGATGGAAGCCTGATCGAGGAATGATCCACGGCGATAGGCTGCGTAGTTGCCGACCGGAACAGCGATGACCAACGCTATCGTCAGCGAAAGCAGGGAAAGAAAGACCGTCGGTTCCGCACGGCCCAACAGCACTCGGGTTACCGGCTGATTGAAAAAGATCGACGTTCCCAAGTCGCCGCGGACTGCACTCCCAAGGAACTTGAGGTACTGAACAACAATCGGCTGATCGAGCCCGAGCCGCTGACGCAATTCGACGGCATCCTCGGCTGTAGCCTCGGGTCCTAGCATCAGTGCGGCCGGGTCGCCTGGGGCGAGCCGGACAATGAAAAACGCGATCGTCAGAACAAGGAATATGACGACGGCCATTCCCATGAGCCGACGTGCCAAATAGCTGCGCATGAGAAATTCCCGCGGTTTTGGGGGTCGGTCGAACCGACCCCCGGAATTGTGCGTCAATTCACCCGGGCGTTCCAGAAAAACGGCCATGGCGTCGCCGTGACGCCTTCAAGCCCCTTTGCGCCGCCCATCAGCGCGTTGAAGCCACCGATCTTGATGAATCCAACATCCTCGAACACTTGGTTCTGCAGCTGCGCAAACAGCGCCCGCCGCTTCTCAGGATCCGTTTCCGTCGTGAACTCGGCAAGAATCGAGTCCTTTTCCGGGTTTGACCACCCCAGCCGGGACGTCCTGGAATAAAGGCTGGTCAGGGCAGGTTCGGGCAGAAACGGCGAGTGGGTGATGTAGATGTCCCAGAGCGCCGGATCATTGCGGCGCTGGCCTAGGGTGGCCCAGTCAACCACGTCCATCTGAACCTCAAACCCTGCCGCCTCAAGCGCCACTTTGGCGACTTCGGCCATCTTGAAGTGGAACTCGTACTGGCGTGACGTAAGGATCCTGAGGGGCGTCCCGTCATAGCCGACGCTCTGCAGCAACTCCGCTGCCTTGGTCTGGTCGTTCTGGTTGAACAGGTCGGTTCCGGTGTCGCTTCTCCACACCCAGCCCTCGGGGTACATCGGTCCGTCGACGACGAAGAAATTGTCGTCGCCAAAGGCTGCGAACAGCATATCGTCGATCGGCAGGGCGGCCTGCAGCGCCTGACGCTTGGGCCTGTCAGTCAAGAGACCGTCCTTGTGGTTGATCGCGAAGATCGGCCAGCCGAACGGCTTCAGCAGAATCGGGTCGGCCTTGTCGGAGGACTCCAGACGCGCAAGGCTCTCGGCGGGCAATCCGTCTGCGAAAGCCACTTCACCGGCCAGAAGACTCTCCACCCGCGTATTCGCGTCTGGGACGGGCACAAACCGGATCTCATCCGGCACTTGGGTACGCGCGCCTGACGCGCCGTCGGAAGGCTCGCTGCGCGAGGAGTACCCGTCGAAGCGCACCAGTTGCAGGTACTGATCCGGCACATGTTCGGCAATCATGTAAGGACCGGTCCCAACAATCGTATCGATCGTATCGCTGATGATTTCCTCGGGATAGACCACAGCGGCTGAGTTCGAAAATGCCAGCAGCGACAGGAGCGGTGAATACGGCTGGTTCATTGTTATGGTGACTTCGTGACTGCCGGTGGCCTCGAACCCGGCGATCTTGTCAGCCACGCCCTTTCCGCGCGAGGAAACCTCCACCCAGCGATTGAGGGATGCGACCACGTCATCTGCATCCATCGTCGAACCGTCGTGGAAGGTGACACCCTCGCGAATGCCAATCGTGTAGGTTTTCCCGTCCCCGGAAATCGTCGGCAGATCGGTCGCGAGAAGCGGTGCGATGTTCCAGCCTGAATCAAACGTGTACAGCGTTTCGACGAAATGTTGGGTCACGATCGACACGACATCCTTGGTGCTTATCATCGGATCGAACGTATCGGCCTCGCCGATGATGGCAACGTCAATCGTCTCCGCATGTGCGGGCGCAAGCACGACTGCACCTGTCATCAATGCGCCGAAGAGAGAGTTCTTCGTGCGTGATACTGTCATCGAGAACATCAGAACCTCCATAGTTATGTCATTTGGTGTCCAAATATGTTAGTCTATGTCCCAGACGCGGTCAACGAAAATTTCAATGCAGATCGAACATGCCAAGACACCGAGTTTTCGCGAGAGAATCGAGGCCTCGCAGCGAATATCTGGTCTTGGAAAGGCGTTCCTGTGGCTTTTGACGCCACGTTCGTGCGTTTGATGGAACCGGGTGTCAGGTCAACCCTGACGGTCGGCGAGAAAGCAAATGTTGCTGGGTGATCGGACCGCAATCCCGGCAATTCGTCGGACTGCGAGCACTGGTCGAAGACTGACCTTGAACAGGATACAGTTGTCACTGTCTTGGTTGGCTGAGATCAGCCATCGTCCGCACGGCGAAAATCCGGAGTCCCTAGGCTTTGTGCCGCCACTTGGAAAGGTCAGACACCGCACGAACGAGCCGTCACGGGAATCCATTCGGAAGATCGAAATCGAGTCGTCGCCTCTGTTTGTCACCGCGAAGTGAACTCCGTCCGGATGCATTCTAAGGCCGGATGCAGTGTTGTCAGTCTTCGTTGACGCCATGACGGGATCCCGCGATGACAGTCTGGCATGGTGCCTTATGGTGCCATCCCGCCATCGCAGGGTTGACACTTCAGACGACAACTCACTGACTAGAACAACGGCTTGACCGCAGTTGCTGAATGCGAGGGTTCGCGGACCGGAACCGGATGGAGCCCGCCAAGTAAGAGGTGTCCCGCAATCCCCGGTTTGGTGGTCGAACGGATAGACTGCCAGTTCGTCAGTTCCCAGGTCGGGGACCAGCAACCATCGCCCGTCCGGAGAGAAGAGTGCTCCATGGGGATGGGATCTGGTTTGCCTGACGGGATGGGGCCCACTTCCGAAACGCAGGACTTCACTCCCCGAATCAGTATCAAAATCTCCACTGCCCGAGAGACCCTTCACGAGGACATTGCCCGTGTCGTAGCAGGCACAGACGATCCAACGGCCCGATGGATGGAGATCGATATGGCATGGAAGTCGGCCCTTGATGGGAATCCTGGCCGAAACGCGCAACCGGGTGCCAGACTGGGGCAACTCCAATGAAACGAGCGATGCCCGGAAATCGGCAGTTTCTATTGTCGCGTAAACCCTGCGGTGAACGGCCGAATAGCGAAGATAGCTTGGATTCGGGAGAACTGCTGCGCCTATGTGTTGAAGGGCACCCTCTCCAGAAAGGTCAAATTCCGAAATGCCGTGTCCCCGGGCTCGGAAGTTACCATAGGATTCCGTGTAGGAACCTACAGCGAACCGGCAGGAGTGATTTGGCGGAAGGGCTGACAGTCCCGGATGGCCCATTGTTTTTCGCCGTCAACCTGTTGAGGCCGAAGGGGTGCCGGTCGACCCGTAAACACTCAGGGTCGGCTTCAGTGTCAGGTAGATTGGAGGCCCATTGTAGATACCGGAAATCCTGTCGCTGAGCACACGGAAGGTCAGGCTGCCCAGCGTTTGCGGCTGAACATTGACGCTGGTAAGAAGAGGGTCCATTGAACGCGCGATGACGCTATCATTCACGCTGACCACGGACACGTCGCCGGGAATGTTCAGTCCGGCGTTCCGCAAACCACGCATAACGCCGATGGCCGTTACGTCGTTTCGAACGAAGACGGCGGAAAACGCTGTCCCTTCCGCCACGAGGGCTTCGATCGCCCGTTGCCCGGCCAATTCCGAGGGTTCATCCTGCATGCGGGCCAGCGATCGGTCGCGCTCAATGCCGGCCGAGGTCAGTGCATCGCGATATGCCGGCAGCATCGAAAATCCTTCCAGCCTCGGCGCACCTTCGACATAGGCAATCCTACTGTGCCCAAGCTCGACGAGATGCCGGACGGCAATTCGCGTCGCCTCATGATAGTCGATCCGGACACCGTCGGCTTCAATGTCATTGGGCCAACGGCCGAGATAAACCAACGGCTTGCCCGAACTGACAAATTGCAAGGCCGCTGCGGTAGGCCGCTCGACCATGCTCGGAACCACGATGGCGCCCCGTATTGATGGATCATCGGCCATCGCCGAGAGTCTGGAGTTCTCGCTTGCCACCAGATAATCAGACTGGCTGGTGATCAGGTCGTAGCCGCTTCCTCGGGCAGCACGTTCAATCCCATCAATCACGTCAGCATACAGCGGATTGGAATAGGTGGGAATTATCAGGCACAGGACTGTTCCGGATGATGGGTTGGCAGTGACCGGACCGCCTACCGCCTTCCGCACGTATGTGCCACTTCCGGCACGCCTAACGACAATTCCTTCGTCGACGAGAAGCTGAATTGCCCTCCGCACCGTTGTTCGCGAAACCTCGTGCTTCAGCATGAGTTCGCGCTCGGACGGGATCGCTGTCTCAGGCCAATATACCTTGCCAACAATGTCATCACGAATGGCCTTGGCCAGCCATCTGGTCTTGTCACGCCTTCCAATTGGCACCATGGTGGCTTGACGGGTGGAAATATTTGACATAGGTATCAAACCGGTTGTATGATTGGCAGCATTACCAGACCACATGCTAGCACGGAGGTGTAACATATGAAAGCCTTGATCACGGTGGCAGCGGCGGTTCTGATTGCAGGCACCGCAGTAGCACAGGACTCCTATACGTTCAGAATGCCGAGCTGGATGTGGGAAGAAGGCATAGTCGGCGAATGGAACAAGGACCGTGTAGCGGCATTCGAAGCCGCCAATCCCGGAATTTCGGTCGACAAAACGCTCATTCCGAACACGCACTATGAACAGACTCTGATTACGCAGATTGCGGCCGGCGACGTACCCGACTTCATGCCTGTGTTCACGAACATGCTCGCGCCCATGATTGACGCGGGTATCCTTGCGCCCATGGATGACTGCATCGAATCCTCCGGCTTCGCGAACCGCATTCTTCCTTCTGTCAGTTTTGCTCAGGTTGACGGACATACCTTCGGTGTTCCGCTGACGATGAGTCCCCAATCACTGCTCGTCAACAACCAGCTCTTGGCTGCGGCTGGTGTCGGGATCCCAACGAACCTAGACGAGTTCTATGCCGCGGCGAAGGCCGTGAAGGAAACTACAGGCGAGTTCGGATACGGTTTTCCAAACGATACGGCAAGCGCCATTCATGTCTACATAAACAGCATGCAATGGCTTATCGGAATGGGTTCGGACTGGTCACAGCCCGACGGGACGATCACTGCAAATGATGAAGCTGCCGTGGCAGCTGTCAGCTGGATCAAGCTCTTTCTGGACGAAGGACTTAGCCCGAAGGGCCTTGGCTCCAAAACCGTGCGCCAGATGTTCGCCGACGGCAAGGTTGCGATGCTCTTCGACGGCCCATGGGTGGTCAGCACGGTCAAGACGGTCAACCCGGACCTTGTCGAACACATAACCTTCGAGGTCATGCCGACACCGACCCATGCAGCAATCACCGGTGGCGCATTTTATGTCATACCGAAGGATTCTCCCAATCCGGATGACGCCTGCAAGATGCTGAATGTCTTTTACGATGCGGCCGCACAGCAAAGATATCTTGAGGACCTAGTGCAGATTCCGGGCACGATTGTCGAACCGAGCGAAGCGTTTCTTGCTGAGGTGCCCTGGGCTGGCACCATGGCGGAGATCGCGGCGAAGTATCCGGGCGGAATTGGCTATGCCCCTCCCGGTTATGAAATCCAGGCTGCTGAGTTCAGGCAGATCGTGGTCGATGGATTGTCGAGAATCTACTCTGGAGCCGTGTCGGTCGAGGAAGGGCTCGACGAACTCCAGAGGCAACTCGAGAATTGGACGAATACCCTCTAGACGTTCCCGAAGTCACAGGAGCGGCTCTGGCCGGCAGCGTCGCCGGCCGGGGCTTCGTGAACGCAGATGTACCGATCATTTCAGGGATGCATACGTGAAGCGTGTTTTCGTCCGTAGGCTAGGTCATCCCGAACTGCTGCCGCTTTGGCTTCTTACCCCGGCAGCGATCGTGATGTGCGTGATTCTCATTTGGCCGATTGCGCAGGGAATACTGCTTGGGTTCTTTAACACACGCATCCTGAACTACGATGCCGGACGCTACATAGGACTTGCGAACTACGAAGTTCTGCTTTCCGATCCTTCCTTCTGGAATTCCCTGAAGGTGACCGTCTATTACGGTATCGCCTCAATGAGCTGCACGTACGTGCTTGGCCTGTCATCGGCACTGTTGCTGAACCGATCATTGCCGTTTCGCGGCATGATCCGAACGATATTCATCCTCCCTTGGGCGGTCCCGGAAGTCGTGGCGGTGCTGATCTTCATATGGATGCTCGACGCCCAGTACGGGGTCATCAATTACTTCTTTGTCGAGGCGGGATTCCTTGATGCGCCCGTTGCCTGGTTGGCCAGAGCCGACCTTGCCATGCCGGCACTCGTTCTGATCACCAGTTGGCACCAGTTTCCGCTCGCCCTGCTGATCCTCCTGGCCGGCCTTCAGACCATTCCTCAGGAAGAATACGAAGCTGCGATGGTCGACGGGGCTGGGGCGTTCTCAAGGTTCATCCATGTCACTTTGCCCGGCCTTCGGGCGGTGAATGTCATCCTGATTCTCATCCTGATCCTGAACTCGTTCCGGCGGGTGACCATGATATATGCGATGACGGGCGGCGGTCCGGCCCGTGCGACTGAAACGCTGTCCATCCTGACCTACAATACGGCGTTCACCTACCAGAAGATCGGATACGCTGCCGCGATCGGCACCGTTCTGCTGTTGATTCTGCTAGCATTCAGCCTCGTCTATTTCTTTGCGATCATATATGTGAGGAGGGACGCTTGAATCACCGCATCACCGCGATCGTGGTCAGCACCGGCTTGTTTTTGCTGACCCTGGCCTGTGCAGGCATCGTCTTCTTTCCGTATTACTGGATGATCGTGTCTTCGTTGGAGTCGGCTAGCCTCTTCGAATGGCCACCGCGCCTTGTTCCGTCAAGCGTTACATTTGAGGCCTATGTCAAGATTTTCACAGAACGTGACGTGTTCACCTGGTTCAAGAACACCGCCTTTGTCGCAGGCACGACCTCAATGTTCTGCACGCTCATCGCCATCAACGGTGGATACGCGTTGTCTAGGTTCAGGACGCGCAGCACGACCGGATTCTCAATCTTCATACTGTTTTCCCAATTGCTTCCGGCGTCGCTGATTGTCGTTCCACTCTATGTCATCTTTCGTCAGACAGGCCTGTACAATTCGCTGATCGGTCTGGCCATTGCCAATGCCGCATTCGTGTTGCCGCTGGCGACCTGGCTCATGAAGGGTTTCTTTGACCGGATTCCGATCGAAGTCGAGGAGCAGGCAATGGTTGACGGCTGCACGCGCATCGGCGCGTTCTACCGGGTTGTTCTACCATTGGCCCTACCGGGGCTCGTGGTTGTGGTTGCCATGAGTTTCATCACTGGCTGGGACGAGT
The DNA here is from genome assembly GCA_965203605.1 of Paracoccaceae bacterium. Classification (GTDB taxonomy): domain Bacteria; phylum Pseudomonadota; class Alphaproteobacteria; order Rhodobacterales; family Rhodobacteraceae; genus JAPOUP01. Next base: position 4,812,730 of record OZ241902.1, read on the forward strand.
TCTTCCTGGCGCGGACATTGATCTCATCGCAAAGCAACTGGGTCTTTTCCGTGGGACTCACCTCGTTCGAAACCCAGTATGCTATCGCATGGGACGAGATGATGGCGGCTGCAGTGGTGTTCGCTTTGCCGGCAGTCTTTTTCTTTCTCTTCGTGCAGCGTTACCTCGTGTCCGGGTTGACCAGCGGTGCGGTGAAGGGCTGACCGATGGTCGATTCAGACAGCCATGAAGCCCTTATTTTGCACTGTGACAATGTGTGGATCGACCCGCCGGGGCACTTCGAACCCAAATCCGTCAAACTTGTGGGCGACCGCATTGATTCTGTCCACGACCGAATGTCGGCTTCGGCGGGCGGCACCCGGAACTCGGAAATTGATCTGGGCAATGTCTACATGATGCCGGGCCTGATAAACACCCATGTCCATCTGGAGTTTTCGGCGAGTCCGGACCCGCTCAGGGAGTTCAGGAGGGAATCTGCTTCAGATCGCTTTGCGCGGGCCGTCCGGAATGCCCGGTCAATGCTCCTGAGTGGGGTTACTACACTGAGGGATTGCGGATCCAGCCTGTATCTTCTGAACGGTTTCCGTCATTGCCTGAATCTGCCTGACTTGCCTCGGCTTCTGCTTTGCGGCCCGCCGATTACGGTTCCCGGAGGTCATTTGAGCATTTTCGGGGGTACGGTTTCGGATCCGGACGAAATCTCGGCGATCGTGTCCCGGTCGATCTCCACCGGAGCAAGGTCGATCAAGCTGATCGGGAGCGGGGGCGGGATGACTCCAGGATCCTTTCCGGAGAACGTTGCCTTTTCCCAGGAGGTGTTTTCCCAGGTTGCGGCGGCCGCACGTTCGCATGAAGTCGCAAGTGCTGCGCACGTACTTGCTGCGGAAAGCGTGAAACGGGCAGCCATTGCCCGGTTCGACAGTCTCGAACACTGTGCATTTTTCCGTCGGTCCAGCAGTGGCCGACTCGTGCGGCAATTCGATGCGGGTGTTGCCGCGATCGTTTCTGACAGGGGGGTTTCGGTCATGCCGAACCTGTCGACCGCCACGAGAGCGCATGGAAGGCTGTTGCGGAAAGGAATGCAGGGAAATCCGGAGTCGCAGCACGCGCTGGACCAGCATGAAGTCATGCTTGAGAACTTCCGGAAGCTTGTCGACTTGGGTATCACCATCGTTTGCGGCACGGATGCCGGCGTCCGAGATACGCCGTTTGGGGACACTTGGATCGAGCTTGAACTGATGGCCCGATCCGGCATGTCGAACATTGATGTTGTCCGGTCGGCATCGCTGAACGCCGCGCGGGCGCTGAAACTGGAAGGCACAGTCGGGCGAATAGCTGCTGAACATTCGGCCGACTTCGTCATTTTGAAGAGTTCGCCGCTTGCAGACATCTCGTCCTACAGAGAGCCGATGTCCGTCTACAGCCACGGGCGTCGGATCGGTCCCTCGCTTGCCAACGGAAAGGAATGAATGTTGCTGTGCAGCCTTCAATGTCTCGATTGCGGACAAGTCTTGCCATTTACGGAACAATACAATTGCCCGGAATGTGCCAGCGAGTTGAAGTTGCAATATGAACACGCAACAGTCCGCCACCAAGGAAAGTTCGCACGTAATTGGCGGACACCCACAGACATTTTCACTCGATTCGGCGAACTCCTTCCGCTTCCTTCCACAGCACCACCAATATCGTTGGGGGAGGGCAATACGCCACTGATCCGGGCCAGAAATCTGGAGAGCAGGCTGGGGTCCTGCGAACTCTACTTCAAGCTGGAGTGCTGCAATCCTACGGGATCCTTCAAGGACCGGCAGGTCAGTGTCGGTATCTCCGTGGCCATGCACTTCGGTCGAAGGGGATTCGCGGTAACGTCGTCGGGCAACGTCGGGAATTCCTTGGCGGCATACGCGGCACGGTCGGGAACCAGTGCGTATGTCTGGGTCCCGAAAAATATACCGGTGTCGAAGCGGCAACAGATAGATGTCTATGGATCCAAGGTCTTCGAAATCGAAACCGGACCACCTGATGCTGCGGCCGACGCGTTCGAAAATCCATATGAGATCGCGATCCGCGAGCTTCCGACATTTTGCAGGGAATATGGGCTGGTGCCAATGACATCTGCGCGGTCTGTCAACCCTTTCATGGTCGAAGGCGCCAAGACCATTGCCTATGAGATCTGCGCAGACTTGGGATGCTGCCCCGACGTTGTGGCCGCGCCGGTCGGTGGCGGTGGTCTGGTGGGAGGTCTGAGCGAAGGGTTTTTTGATCTTCGGGAAATCGACTTGATCGACCGCGTGCCAAAGATTGTTGCCGGACAGCCGCAGGACTACTTTGTCAGTATTGACATGGTAGGCCAGCCCGATTGCAAGGGTGCCCGTCCTCTTGATGCGGACTGGGCCAATGCGGCGATTGGAAATTCAGGTGGGCATCTTCACCGTTTGACAAGGAACCAGATACTTGCAGCACAGGCTGACCTTGCCGGGAAGGAAGGGATATTCGCCGAACCTCGAGGTGCCTACGCACTTGCCGCATTGGCTTCCGAAGCCGAAGCAGGTCATATCCGCAAGGGCACACTCGTGGTAGTTATCGTTTCAGGTACAGGTCTCAAGGACATGACGGCCGCGGCCGATTTTGCGACACGGTACAAACTCGCTTGTTCCTCAACGGTGTCTTCGATCCGGGAGTCTAGACTAAACCCGGTGCTTGAGACCCAAGAATCACACCATTCTGAAGGAAGATGATAGATGGCAAGCGTTGATTTCGTGAAAATCTCCAAGTCGTTTGGACAGGTACAAGCTGTCTCAGAGATCAGTCTAGAAATCGAAGACGGCGAGTTCGCAGTGCTTGTTGGCCCGTCGGGATGCGGAAAGTCCACTTTGCTCCGGCTACTTGCGGGCCTTGAACGTGCAACCAGTGGATCCATCAGGGTTGGCGGCAAGGTCGTCGACGACGTGCCCCCAAAGGATCGGAACGTTGCCATGGTGTTCCAAAACTATGCGCTCTATCCCCAGAAGACTGTTGCCGCGAACATGGGATTTCCATTGAGGATGCGCGGTGCCAGTCGGTCGGAGACGGACAGGAGGGTGCTCGAAGCGGCAAGGATACTCGGACTGGAGGATTTGCTGAAACGCTATCCCAAGCAGTTGTCCGGAGGCCAGCGGCAAAGGGTGGCAATGGGCCGTGCGATCATCCGAAATCCGAGCGTGTTCCTGTTTGACGAACCTCTCTCGAACCTCGACGCTAAGCTCAGGGTCAGGATGCGGGCGGAGATCAAGGAACTGCAGCAAAGGTTAGGAACCACGACCGTCTATGTCACACATGACCAGATTGAGGCGATTACCATGTCAGACAAAATTGTCGTGATGCGGAATGGTCAGATTGAGCAGGTAGGCAGCCCTCTCGACATTTTCGACAGCCCTGCGAACAGGTTTGTTGCAGGATTCATTGGATCGCCAGCGATGAACTTCCTTGACGGGCGGATCATGTCGACTGACGATGGTCCGGAATTCATTACCGTGGGCGGCTTGACCTGCAAGTTACCTGAAGTTGGCATTCGTCATCTCAGCCGATGCGCATCAATCGGAATCCGACCGGAACATATCGAACTGGCCTCGGAGGGAGGTTCCGATGCGTTCAGCCTGCGCATATGCGTAGTGGAGCCGACGGGCGCGGATACGATGATCATTGCCCGCAACAGCAATGACGAACTGTCCGCCTTGATCAAGGGTCGTCATGCATTCGTTCCCGGTAACTCCATCCAACTCAAACCCTTGCCGGGAACACTTCACTATTTTGCGCCGAACGAGGCGGCTATCCGAATGTGAATTTCGGGAAGCAGTTACGGGTTTGATACAACCTCGCCAGATCATCGCTGCGGATTCTGATAACTCGTGCTGCTGGGATCCACACGAATGATGCTGTTTCCGGGAGGCGCAAGCGTGAAAACGCCTTCAGGGCAAGGGATTCTAGAGGTCGCGAAAATCAGGAAAACCTGACCGGATCAAACTTAATGCGCATTGTAGTGATTCTCTTCCTGCTGTCCGGAAGTGCCTATGCGCAGGCTCGATATTTCGGACTCGTCCTGGGCTCCCTGCATGTCGGCAATGACAACCTGAACAACTTCAATTCCCGCCTGAGCTATGGCAAGTGTTGGGTACGTCAGTCCAACACGGAATGGCATCTTGAGGAAGGGGGTGTCGGCGGCGATTCAATACGGCGGGGTGTTGACGGCGACTTATTGGCGCGGGATTTCGGCGGCTCGCCGCGCATGAACAACTCGTTGCTCAGGGTGTGTGCCTGGCATTCTTCTGCGATGCCATTTTTCAAAACCTTCGACGAAGAGCGCACAAGCGCGGCCTGCCGCATGATGGAGCGGATCGGAGGTTCAGGTCAGGCGATCTACTTTACCCATCATCGCCATGTGGTCGACATCGCAGCCGCCGAATGCGGCATAGAGCCCGTCTTACACGAACTGTAAACGCCGCCGATGCCCGATCTTTGGCGGAACGTCTGTCGCTTTGGTGTTGTTTTCCCAGTGGCAACTTTGGCTGGCGCGTGACGTAATGTAGGTGTTCGATTCTGCTGGAGAGGAACTTTCAGCGGAAACATGGACTGCCCCAAGGTGGAAGAATCTCTGGCTGTGACGTACTTCGATGTGCGCTAAGTCAAGGGCTTACGGGAGGTACGGTGGAAAAGAGATTCCCTTTCGCAACAGATGAGACGGCGTTCACCAAAGTCGAAGACATGGCGAGATTCATGACACTTACCGGATGGAGAACACCACTGGCTGTCCGATCGATTGCAACGCCTGACCATCTGGATCGGACTCCCGATTGGCGCAACGTGATTCCCTACCCCGGATATCTCACCAGACCGGGAGTCCGGGCATCCGGCACCGATCCGGCCCGTCATCCGGCCCCGTCCGGCGGCGGCTGCGGCCGACGGTGCCCCGGCGGCGGCGTCCGCAGGCCGTCGGTGGCTGCGGAAGCGGGAACATAAGGCAAACAACGGTACCGCCACGCACGCCTTCGGGAGCCGCGCACGCGGCTCTCCCGTGGCCAGCCTCCCCGGCGGTCGGCCGCAGCGCCGCCACCGCCCGGCGGAACAGCCCCCGGTATGGATGCACCGGGACAGCGACAGGCGGATCCGGCGGACGCCCACCCGCAGCCGGCAGGCGACCTTCGGGAGCCGCGCCCGGATGGTGCCGGGCAGCGCCCCGGCCCTGGCCACCACCCGCCGGCTCCGGCTCCAGGCCGGCAGCGTCCGGTGGCCGAAGCCGGTGAACCGGCGCGGGGGCTCCCCGGTGGCCACGCACCGGCTCCGCTGGCCCCGCATCCGGCGTCCGGTCCCGCGCTCCAGCCGTGGGTTGCGGGCCAGGCCGGACACGGAATCCACGCCGCCGGCCCCGCACCGGGCCATGATCCCGTCGCGGCGGAAGCCGGAATCCCCCCGGACCGTGATCCGGACGGACGGCCACGCGCCGCGGATGACGGCCACGATCCTGGCCGGCCCCTCCAGCGCCCCGTGGGAGGCGTCGATGTCCGGGGGCCGAAGCCGGGCGCACGGGACATGCCCGCCGCAGGTGACGTGAAGGGGAAGGTAGCGGTAATGTCCGTGCGGGAAGCGGCACTCCCGGCGCCCGCGCGGAGGGTCGTCGGTGGCGTCGGGGCCGGGGACGGTCCTCTCGGGCGGCGCCCCGTGGGCCTCCGGGAACATGCCCGGCATCAGCCTGCCGGTCGCCTCCGGGTCGGCGGCGATGCGCCTGTACCGGTCATCCGCGGCCCTGTCCGGCCCGCCCGGCCCCAGGCGGTCGGGCGTGCCGGAACCGGCCGGCGGGGCGCCCCGGCCGCTCTCCCGCCGCCGGCCGTCGCCGGTGACGTCGCCCCGGCCCACCGCCGGCACGCCGTCGCCGGGCGGGATGTCATGGTCGTTGATGTCCCCGTGGCCCGGCGCGGTCCCCATCACCCGCCGGGCGACGGGGCACCGGAGGCCATGCCCGGTGCGGTCCGGGTCACGGTGGTCCGTGAAGCGGTCCGCCAGTCCGCGCGTCAGCCCGGTCAGCAGGTCCGCCTCCACGGGAAGGGGAGCGCCGCCGTCCGATGACAGCCGTCCGCCGTCGAAGGCGCCCGTCACCCCACGTCGGCCATGGTGGCTGGAATCGATGCGGTCGGCGTTGCACCGTGTCTGCATGGGGTCGGTCCTCCGTCCCGTGCAAGGTCCTGCAATCCCTACATATGTCAAGGATTCCAGCCCCATGCAACAAAATCTGGTGAGATATCCGGGCTAGGCGGCGGGAGCCGGAATCCACCGCTCTCCAGCTCGAATTGATGGCGCATCGTAGATCAATTAAAGTTCCTTTGGCCCCCCAGATCGCGTGCACCGAATCCCGGGACTATTTCCTCCTGTGCCCAACAGCCACCGCCAGCACCTCTTCCGCATCGACATGCCAGTCGCATCCAGCATAGGCCACAAACCGATCCGGCCTGACCAGTAAAACCGAACTTTCCCACTCACTGGTCGCCGGTGTTTCGGGCATGTCAACCAAAGTGAATGGCATGCCGAGCCGGTTGGCGGCTTCGGAGAAACGTACACCGACGGTTCCGGCATCACCCACCGTTACCAAAGCGAAGCCCGCACCCAAACGAGAGATTACGTCTTCCTTTGGCGGCAGATGGCAACCAGGCCGAGCCTTGTGCGAATGTTCCCCGGTTGCACTCGGCGGTCCGCCATTTCCCAAGACGGTCGGCGACCCCCTGTAATTCGGGAAATACCCCTCGACATCCCGCTTGGTTGAGACGGCGCGCTTGTTCCAGGCAGTCTCAAATGCCTCGATGTCCCTGTCCGGATCAAAGGATTCGAGAAAAGCCCTATCTTCTTTGATCATCCGGGTGATGAAATCATCGGCGGTGGAGCGGAAGACCGGCTGCCTCTCGGTCGAGTAGCTGTCAAGAAGATCCTCCGAACCCCAGCCCCTGAGAGCGGCCTCCAGCTTCCAGCCCAGATTGCGGGCATCCTCGAAACCGGTGTTCACGCCATATCCCCCATACGGGGGATGGCTGTGCGCGGCATCTCCGGCAATGAACACATTGCCGCACCGGTAAGTGTCGGCCATCGCGATCCTGAGATCCCAAAAGCCGAGGTAGTGCTGTTCGAAGTCAATCTCCCTGCCAATGGCCTTCTCTAGACGGGCAGCTAGATTGACGGTCTCCGGAGTCGTCCCGACGGGTACCGGCGCGTGAAAGAACCAGGTCTTCAGGTCGACACGGCCAAGGAATTGCCAGTAGCCGTCAAAGTCCGGATGCAGCGCGTTGAAATAGCTCTTTCCAGGAAAGCGACTCATCAGGCCATCGAGTTCTTCAGAACGGAACACAGCCAGAATCATGCGACGCCTATGGGACCGGAACGACTGACGTATGTGCGCCTTTTCACGAGTCAGAGATCTGGCGCCATCACATCCAACCACATAATCCGCGCACAGCCGGTAAGGATCCCCACCATCTGGCTTTATCGATAGTTCGGTGCACCCTTCCAGCACCGAAAGATCCTCAACCTGGCTGAGAAAACGAATCTCCACCGTGTCCAGTTCAGCCACCCGTGCACGCAGAACGCGCTCCACCTCATATTGAGGGATGCGAATGTTGCGCTCAGAGTAGAATTGCCGAACGTCCGACCTCGCCAGCCAATCATAGGAATAATCACTCAGCAAATTGCGATAGGCAGTTACGCCAGCTGTTCCGAACGATGCAGGAATGGGTCTTGCGGCTTCGATCGCATCAAGGACGCCCCAGGTGCGGAAGTGCTCGGCTGTCCGCTGCGTCAGGTTTTGGCCTTTGGGAATTGTGTGAAGATCCCTGTGCCTCTCAAGCACGACCACGTCAATTCCACGCTGACCAAGGTCGATCGCCAACCCAAGTCCAACCGGACCACCTCCCACGATGGCCACTTGTGTCATCGGTTGCTCTCGCAGGTTGGATCGCATCTGGGTTCGAGGCAGATGACACCCCCACCAGTTGTCGCCGCCGCTCCCCGTTGCAGCCTGAACCCGATTGAGGTGCCAAGCCCGTAAGCGCCATCCGGATCCAGGCGGAAGCGATGCCGAAAACGGATATTTGGCCGGAAACTCAAAACGGAATGACCGCTAGATCCACACCCACCGTAAGGGGACCGCTCCAGGTCTGGCGGACCAGCACCTCGAATTCTGCCGGGCCAGTCCGGGAATCATCGCTTGGGGTGAAATGATTTAGCACAAGGTGCTTCACGCCTGCACTGCTTGCGATGCGCCCCATGTCATCGCCAGATGTATGGGAGGCAACCATATGAGCCATGAGGTTCGGCTTGATGTCCTTCAAACGGGCACACATGCGCTCCGTCCCTTCGCGGTGCATGACTTCGTGAACGAGCACATCCGCGCCTGCGGCGAAATCCGAAAGCGGCGGGAAGTAGGACGTGTCGCCGGAAAGGACCACTGTCTTCTCCGCTGTCTGAAGCTTCAACGAATAAGTCTCGACAGGTGGGTGGACAACCTGCAGTGCGGTGACTTCGACGAGATCGTCCTGGAGGACCATGCCCTCCGAGTATTCGGTCACATCGAACATGTCGGATGGGTCCATCTGTTTCTCATCCGCCATGCGCATCCCTATGTCGTAGGCCATGGCTTCGAAGAATTTCCCGACCAGCTCCCTGGTCCGGTTCGGACCAAGGATTCGAACAGTCCGCTTTGGGGAGGAACACCACAATGTGTGCAAAAGGGGTCCGAGTTCCAGGCAATGGTCCGAATGCAGATGTGTCAGGAGAATCGTATGGACCTCCGCGAGGGTGTAGCCGGCCTCGACGAACTGTCGTGTTACACCTAATCCGCAATCAATGATGTAGGGGCGTCCGGAAATCTCGACCACCGATGATGAAGGCCATGCGGACCCGGTCGATAGTCTCGGACCACCCTTCGTGCCAAGTAGGATGACTTTGTCGGTCATGGCCACTTTCCTGTCGTCTCCGCCCCGCAGCCCTGATAGGCTCGCGGCATGATCAAGGGGTTCAACCATGTCGGAATCGCGACACGCGATCTGTCTCGACTGGTTGCGTTCTATTCCGACCTATTTCACGGGACCCCCATTCGCGAATTCTCCTGGGACCGCACCGATACAGCTCTGTCCGCCCGCTTGGGACTCGAAACGAGCGCCGGACGGCTTGTCTTTCTTGCATTTCCCGGAGCGGGGATCGAAATCTTCCAGTTTGACCATCCGAACCTCGCCGCCGCCCCTGACCTACGTTGCGTTGCCAAACCCGGGCTGAGCCACATCTGCTTCGAGGTCGACGACTGTCTGGAGAAATATGACCGCCTTCGGGATGCTGGCATGGTGTTCCACGCCTCGCCGTTGACAATGCCTGCCGGTGGCGGATTTGCATATGGCCGCGACCCCGACGGCAATGTCGTGGAAGTGTTCCAACCGCCGCCATGCTGATCGATCATGCGACTGCTCCGTAATCCACGGCGCGACCATACCATCCCTTCCAGCGCCTCTCCCAATACAGGTTGTGAAGCGTTGTCGAGACCGGTCCCGCCCCTTGGCACAGCCTTGTCCCATCCACTCTGGAAACCGGGAGAATGCCTCCGGCACTTGAGGTCAGAAACGCCTCGTCAGCTGTAATCAGGTCATTGACCGTGACCCTGCCAACCTTCACTTCAGCGTCAATCCCACTGCAGAGTTCCCTCACGGTCATCCGGGTGATTCCCTCCAGACAACCGAGTTCGGGTGTCATTATGCGGCCATCCCTCACGACAAAGATGTTCGATCCGGGCGCTTCGGTCAGGACGCCATGACCATCGGTCATCACGGACCAATCCGCATTGTGCCGTCCAGCTTCCAAAAGTGACATGCTGAGGTCAAGTGAATTGAAGTTCTTTGCGCGCGGGTCGACAGCGGTTGCCGGAATACGGATATACTCCCGGGAAATGTGCAGGTGAATGCCGTCCCGTCGGTCGGGATCGTCCTTGATGAAGATGTAGGGGATGGCGAATGCGTAGAACCTGTTGTCGAAGCGGTCGGCGTGTAATCTGTCCTTCGGTGATACCGGATTGAGTCCACGGGTGACAGTCCACCAGACATAGGCGTCCATTAGCCCCGTTCGGGCGACCAGTGAGTTCAGGACAGCTGCCTCCTCCTCAGGCGCGAACGGGCTCTTGAGTGCCATTCTCTCGCAGGATAGGGCGAAACGAGCCTGATGATCGTCCAGTCGAAAGAACAGACCACGGCTGACCGATACCACGTCATATACCGCGTCGCCACGCAACAGCCCCAGATCAGTGATGGGCATGGCGGCCTCACCGATCGGAACGAAGTGATCGGCGATGTAGGCCGCACCTGCCGCCCAGTCTGGATCCCTTCGCTGCGCCCGATGCCCCTCGGCTCTGGCCAGGATGGCCTGTACAGGCAAAGGAGTCGGATCATTCATGGCGCAGTTTCAACGGATTGCGGCGCATGGTCCAACGAATCACCAAAGTCAAGGTCGACGTCCATATGATCGGGATATAGGTTCTCCACCCGAACACCAGAGAACACCTCCCACTGGATCAATTCGTTTGGATCCCGAACGGTCATATCAAACAGAATCTCCGAGAGATCGCTTCGGTCATACTCCAGAATTCGCGCAAAGGAGGGCAGTTCCGAAACATAGCGCCGGGTCCGGTCGTCCTCATCCATGCCGATCTCTTCGCAGTCATGCGGCATGCAGATGGAGTGGATCACCATCGCCGTATCGGTCTGTTCGAAGCGGTGAGCATCACCCATCGCCCATGTCCGTTCCTTAACGTCGTCGTCGGTCAATGCCGAAGACCATATCTGCTCGACGGTCATCCTTCGCTGATCAACCCGGTATTCCACCCCGCGCGAGAAACTCCTGTTGAATGGGACGCGTGCTTGCCCGGGACGGGCCCCGTAAATTCCGTTGTCAAAGAGAACGATGGTACCCTCAGAAGTGAGGCGTGGATTGTGCATGTGCCAGGGCCAGCGGAAGTGTTGCCCCACGGGCGTGAGCAGCTTCGATCGCAGATGCGGCTGCCAGTTCGAGTGGTCCCCAAGAATTCAGGCAATCTCACCCGAGGGCCGATCGATCTTCAGGATGCAATCCTGCAGCCGAAGTGACACAAGCACGCTGTCATCCCGCGGATCGTACGTCACGCCATTGCCATGCGTCCAATCGGCGGCGTTTGGAAACCCACGCACATGCCAATAGGCGTCGAGTGCATCGTAGCCAATTCGGTAGGGGTCCAGATGGTCGAAGCTGTCCCAACTCCAGACCACTTCGCCGCCGGGTGTGAACTCAACCACCATGTCACCGACAATTTCCCTATCCGCCCTGTGGCTGTCTGGGTCTCGAACCGAGGCGGGCCAGTCCTTCACGAGACGCGAATGCGCCGACAGCGCCAGGAAATTCCCGTTCGGCATCTGATGCGGTTGGTGATGCAGACTACGCACCGGGACCGAAATGCCGCTTTCAACCGGTCCCTGGGGTCGCAGTTCCGCATACCAGGCCCGGACCATATTGCCTGCAATGTCAATTTCACGGGAACAGGAGTCGGTGTCATGTACGAAAAGGCTGCCGTCGGCCAATCGTTCAATTCCTGCCGCACGTTTGGGTAACTTGCGCATCCATCGCATCCGGCCCCGATTGTCGATGGCGATGATCAACCCCCACCCGGTCTGGAACCGGCGTTGTGCCGGCGTCATGTCCGGAATTCGCCCGAACGCCCTACGTCGGACGGTCAGGAACGTGAAGCGCCCAGCCATGCGGTCGGGTTGGCTCATATGAGTTTCCAGCGGTGGCATCTCGAGAGGCGAGCAGGGCACGCCACGCAACTCATGAAACAATGTCCTGCCCCAGGTGAGCGCCGCGTCTCCATCTGCGATCTGAACCGTCAGCCGGGCCTTTCCCTCCGGATGGAATCCCAGTAGCAGACACTTTCCATCCCTTGCCGGAAACCTGAGCGTCCAGACATCGCCTTGCTGTTCGATTCGGATCCGTATCTCCGAGGCACCCCGGCACCGAACGTGCAACCAGGCGACAAGCGGTGCCTCCAGAGGGCCGTGGATCAATTCGGGTTCGGCAATGAAGGTAAGCTCAGGCATAGACCGGATTCCTCCCTGACTTCTTTCCTGTCTAGAACTTCGGTACCCGGATCCGGTAGCCAGGATTGCTTTTGACAGTCAGAAGTGACGATTATGCCTGGCAGCCGCTGGATGAATTTCCCGAACCTTCTGGATGTGCGTGGTGCCAGATTCTGTGGTGCTTCGGCATATGCCCGAGGTCGTCGATGACGATGCGGTGAACGAAATGTCTGTCTCTGAGGGAGAGGCGGCCGAAGTCGGACTGGACGTCTGCATGGTAGAGAGCGGCTGGATCCTTGATCCCATGCCGTTCCATTTCGACGGGATGGATCGGAGAATCGTGAATTCGGCGGTTTCTCCAGAAGTTCCGATCACGACGGAAGGCCCCCTGCCATCTGGAGTTCGCCTCAACGTGGTACACAGATCCGAAGTGGAGGCCGATTCATCCAAGGACCTGAAGCCTTGCTGTATGAGCGTTGCATACCGGATCCCCATTACCCGGCTGGACCGGCAATTGAAGGTCCAAGGCCGCTTCGACGGGGGACGTGTCGCGGGAGTCCACAATTCTATGTGAAAGTGCGTCTGCAGAGCCGCTCGAGGTTGCCATGATAGATCGCGGATCTGGTGTGTTCGGAAACGTCCAATTCGTCGATTGCCCTCATTGTCTCCCGAATGTACATCCGTCCGCCTTCCGGATCGAAGGGCGCATCGGAAGCAAAGACAATCCGCTCGGCGCCGAAGAATTCCATCGCCGTAACTGCTCACCCCCTTTTATGGGGCGTCCTGACCGAGACAGTCAACGGCCTTTCCCTGCAGGGCGAGCGTGACGGCGACGGGCGGGTTGTATCCGAGCGCCGCCATTGTCCGGAGGTAGCTGGATATCCGGCAGCAGGCCTGCGCGTAGGCGACGGTCCGGAAGCATCCTGATACCTTCCGCTTCACCCTGGCCATCCTGAAATCCCTTTCGGCGCGGTTGTCCGGGAACGGGGTGTCGGCGCGCCCTGTGAAGCGCAGGACGTTCCCTCCCGTGGCGGCGAGGCGTCCCGGCAGGTTGTGGGCGTCGGATCTCCCCACCGGCCCGCGCTGGCCCTTCCCCTTTTCCGGGACCGCCGGCATCCCGCCGCGGCCCTGCCCGGGATGTCCCTGCAGCATCGCGCGACGGTCCTGCAATGGCGCATGGACAGCCGCCTGTCCGGCCGTCGCGTGACCTGCCGCCGGGCGACGGGCAGCAGCCCGCCCATCCTCTCCGCCCACGGCCAGCCGTCGCTGTCGGTCACGGCCTGGAGCCCGCGCGGGAGGTGGGCGCCGCAGGGCTGGTGTCTGCAGTTCCTGTAGGTGAGGTACGCCTTCCAGCGGTCGTGGACGATGACGCCTCCATACCGTGGTATGATCCCGATGTCGTCGATGGCCCCGCATCCGCGCTTTCGGTGCAGGCGCCTGCCCGTGACCGGCCCGCCGGAGCACACGTGGATCCAGTGGTTCGTTCCGTCCACCCGCAGCGAGGTCCCGTCCACGTCGGCACCGGCATGGCGGGGAGCTTTCCGATGGCGGCCCCCTCCCATGCCTCCAGGGCCCCGTTCAGGCGTGGGACGAGGCCGGGCGGCGTGGTCCCGGAGAGCGGCCGCCCGGTCATCGCCTGGATCATGGCCGCCGTCCGCACGGGCGGGACCATCCGGGCGCACAGGGGATGGACGGCGCAGGCGACGATGCCCGGCCCGTACCGCAGGGGTCCCGGCATGGTGTCGGGGAACGCCCCCGTCGTCCGGGTGTGGCAGCGCGGGCAGTCCCTGACCCCGGCCACGACCCGGCGCCCGGCGGTCCCGGAGACGATGTCGGCCCCGCCGCGCTCCCCGTGCCCCGTGCATTCGGTTCCGGTCAGGTCGTGGCCGCGCCCGCGGCACCCGGCCACCGGGCTGGTCCCGGTCACGGTGACCGTCCGCAGGTTGCCCGGGTCCGTCTCCCCCGCCTTCGGCCCCCCGCCGCCGGAGCCCTTTCCGGCGCTCCGCGCGGTCCCGTCCCCGTCCCCGTCCCTGCGCGACGGCGGCAGGCCGGAGTTGCGCGGGGTCCTCCGCGTCGTCCTCCCGGCAGCACCGCCACCAGGATGTCCAGAAGCATGAAGGGCGCGTTGACCGTCCCGACCGTCTCCGCACCCGCCCCGCCGCTCCGCCTGATGGCGGCGGCACCGGGACCGGCAGTCCTCCAGCCGCCTGGGCGGCGACGCCCCGTTCACCGTCGGCATCACCCCGCCCCCGTATGGACGCGGCGCGGTGGCGCGCCCCTGGTTCCCGATCCGAAGTGGCCCATCCGCGGCCCCCGTCCCATTCGATGGCCCCCGATAGCCCGCCCGGCCTACGCTGTCAACCCCTTCGCGCACAGTCGGACGGAAACGGCTGGATCGTCCAATGCATGACCGTGCCTGTCAGGGAATGCCGGAACGGCAGCTGCGCGGTCAGCATTGCATCGGGCCGGATTCAGCGGGAAAGGGGAGAGTAGTTACCCATCGCCATTCGAATTGCGCCACTTGCACCGAAGGTGGCGGTGTCTGCGATGAACCTGCGAAAATAGTCCAGTGGACGATGTTTGAGCTCCGCACGTAGTGCGCCATAGTCCTCGTCAGAAGTCCTTGCCCCCAAGACATCGTTTCCGGGGCCGAAACGGCCCTCGAAAAATGGAATCATGCCGCCTGCGTGGTGGGTGATGACCTTAAGGTTCGGAAGGCGGTCGAGGGTCTTTGAATAGACCAGACGGGCCATGGCCGCCGATGTCTCGTAAGGCCATCCGATGGTCCACCAGAGTTCGTATTTTGATTTCTCCTCGGTACGGTAATCAGGAAAGCCCTCGCCTCGTGCCGGGTGAATCCAGATCGGTAGATCCATCGCTTCCATGTAGTCAAACATCGGGATAAATTCCGGATCATCCAGCGGTCGGTTGTTGACATGGGAATATATCTGGATTCCGCAGGCATTCGTCTCTTCGACCGCGTACCTACAGGCCTCCATGATCGCATCGATGCCCGCACCCATCGGAGGTGTCGCAATGAACCCCTTAAATCGTTCAGG
This sequence comes from Paracoccaceae bacterium, assembly GCA_965203605.1. Classification (GTDB taxonomy): domain Bacteria; phylum Pseudomonadota; class Alphaproteobacteria; order Rhodobacterales; family Rhodobacteraceae; genus JAPOUP01. The sequence goes on from OZ241902.1 coordinate 4,827,887, forward strand.
ATAGCGAACGCAGAGTTCGGCCTGGCTGTCAGTTCCGATCTTCGCCAGATCCATCGCCTGAACCGGGCTTGCAACCAGTTCCAGTGGTGGGGATCCCAACGAAAGGATCTGGGCGTAGCCCTCATGGAAATCCATGATTGCGAATCTCTCTTCCAGATCGATCATCATCAACTGCGCTTCCGAGCGTCGCACGATGTCGGTCATAGGACCGGTGATGTCCTTGATCGCCCTGTAGAACCGGCTTGGCCAGATATGGGTGAATGCGTCGAGTTTAAGCATGGTCGATGGATCGTTCTGCATCTGGTGATGTCCAGGGTCTGGCCAATTGAAAGTCGCGGAGTATGTGGTGTGGGAACGGCTTTGCGCTCCAGAGGTCTTCGGATTTCATGTCATGCTTCACGATCCACTCCGAGAGAGAGTCCGAGCCCGACCAACGAGAGAGACAGGATTGGACCGGATTTCCGGGCTCCGGGGGAAACTTCCATGGCTGAACCTCGCATGATCCCATGAGCGATGGTTCTGGATACAGAATACTGACAACCCAACTGGCGGTGCCGCTCGCTGACCCACTGTAGATGCCGCAATCCCGGTCAATTCAACGGTTCTTGCTCCGTTCACGGAAGTGATTTCCTGAACACCGGCCGGATATCGATTGATCCGGACATTTGCCTCCCATCAATCCGGTCTCCATGTTCCGTCAGTGGCATTCGCAGAAAACGCCAAGACCCTTGGTGTAATGGGTGCGGGCTTGTCTCCTCCTGCGTTCACCGCGCCCATCCTACCGAAAAGTGCGACGGACTGAACATCGGTTTTTGTTCGACAAGCCCGAAGTGGAACTATTCTCGGACACGCATGCGCCGAACCACGTTTCTTCCGGCCATGGCCAGGAGTGCGAGGATGACAATCAGGAACGCCAGGCTTACCGGCCGCGTAACAAAGATCGTCAGATCCCCGGCTGCTCCACCTAAGCCCTGTCGGAAGTACCTCTCCATAATCGGCCCCAGGACGAGGCCGAGTATCAAGGGCACCATTGGGATGTTCGCCCGTCGCAAGGCAAATCCAAGCACCCCGAAGGCAATTGCGATGAGGGTGTCGGTCAAGCGATAGTTCCGGCTGAACGTACCCACCATGACGAGGCACATGATGATCACTCCCAGAAGGCGGTCGTCGATCATGGCAAGTTTCGCAATCCAGCGGGTGCCGGCAAGAAGAATGCCTACGATGATGAAGTTCATGATGAACAGTGAAAGATACAGACCCGCGACAAATCCGCGATGCTCATCGAAGAGTGTCGGACCCGGATCGACACCATGAACTATGAAGACAGTCAGCATCATCGCGGTGAATGCTTCGCCGGGGATGCCGAGCGCGAGTAGAGGCACCAGCGCAGCTGGTGGAACCGCATTGTTCGCTGTCTCTGAGGCAATGATGCCTTCCGGTGCTCCGCGCCCGAAGGATTCCGGCTCCCTCGAACCGGCACGGGCTGTCGTGTATGAAAAGAACTGGGCCAGGAACTCGCCGACGCCAGGAAGAACTCCCATACCAACTCCGAATCCCGCCGACCGGAACAGTACCTTCGGGTAGCGCAGGATTTCGAGGAACCCCCCGAGGATCTGTCGGTTCACCTCGGTGTCGGTCCTGTCGATCTGTCGGGTCGAGAAGATCAGTGTGAACGCCTGACTCAGCGCGAACAGCCCCAGGATCATGGAAATGAGTGGGACACCACCCATCATCCAGATGGTCCCAAAGGTGTAGCGCGGTGAACCATATGCTGTCTCGAGCCCAATTGTCGACACGAACAGTCCCACACCGAGCATGGCGAAGGATGCCAGCTCACTGCCGCGATGGGCGACAACCACCAGTATCATGGCCAAAAGCGCAGCCATTCCGAGGTCGGCCGAGGTGAGGTATTTGGACAGCGCAGCCAATGGCCAGGCGGCGACCATCAACACCAGAACCGCGAATATCCCACCAAAGAAACTCGACGCATAGGCAAGTGACAGCGCCCGCTGCGGTTCACCTGATTTCGCCATCGGGTGCCCGTCATACGTGGTCAACACGTTGACTCCGGTTCCAGGTGTGTTGATCGTGATTGCTGGAATCGCCCCGCCGTACCAGCCGGCCGCATAGAGTCCCATCAACAGCGTAATTCCAGCCAGTGGATCCATTGTGTATGTCAGTGGCAGCAGGAGAACGATGCCGACCCCGGGCCCGACGCCGGGAATTGCGCCGATCACGATCCCCAGGAAACTACCTGCGACCAGCGAGACCAGAACCTCCGGCTGCGACAGTTGCGCCACGCCGAGTTGCAGCGTCTCGAGCATTCAGGGCCTCTTCCCTGACGTGCCAGGTCCGGTCAATCGCCGTCGATTGCCGTGGGAGGTCCGAATGCAGGGGGTGGGGAGCATCGTTGAACGCGCTGTCCTCGACACCATAGGCCTCGGCATTGAGCAACATCCCTCCACAAGCTTCTCCGTTAGAGTATGCCCTGAAGGAAGCTGGGTAGGTCAATCCAATTGAACAGCATTGGCCGGGGAAACCAGATCGAGAATCCGATCCGGAACATCACCACCAAGGCAATCGTCGTGAACAGAGGGATCAGCACCAGCCGGAAACCACGAAAGCCTCCGATTGCCGCAACCAGGGTGGAAAACAACAGGATTGAAAGGGCGAAGCCAAGAACTCCCATCATAAGCACCGATCCGACCATGCAGGCCGCGATGAGCAGGATCCTCCCGTAGACCTTCCCGGTTTCCCAAAGAAGCAGCGGTTCGCGCCTTGCCGCAAGGAAGGCCGATGATGAGGCGATGATCGTCAAGCCTAACGTAATGCCAGATGCCAGAGCTGGCTCCGCCCACCAGCCACCTGCCATGGCTACCTGACCAATGGAGCCCGGAACGGTCTGCCAAGGTAGCAGTGCCAGCAGCAGGATCCCGAAGAGGCTGATCCCAGCCAACAGCCACCTGCCACCGGTCGGCGCATCGCTGAACGGAGACAGGTCCTTTTCGGCTTCGTACGACATACCTGGGGATCAGTTACCCAGGAGCTCGAGGAAACGGTCGTAGAAGTTGTTCATGAAGGGAACCGCTTCCTCGGTGGGCATCCATTGCACGACCGCGCCGACATTCGCCGCGATGGCCTGTGCCTCTTCACTTTCAACTGCTGCCTTGGCGATGCGTGAGATCACGTCACGCGCTTCCTGCGGCGTGTCCTTACGGACGAACAGTCCAGTCCAACCCGGCGTTGCTATCCCCGGCAACTGCTCCTCCAGCGTTGCCACATCCGGGTAAACCGGAATTCGGGCCGTCGTATAGGCGGCAAGTCCCTTGACCTCTCCACCTGTAAGGCATGGCTTGAAGTTACCGCCACCCAAAATGACATCAATTTCACCATTGATTAGCATCAGGCAGGTTGTTTCATCGAACGCTGTGACACTTTGAAATTCAAAGCCCATGATTTCGGCCATTTTCATGGTCTGGAGGGCCGGCGGACCGTTAAGTCCGAAGACGCCGAGGCTCACGCCATTCGACTTTGCGTATTCCGCCAGTTCCGCGAGGTTGCCGTAGGGGGCATCCTCGCGCGTCATGAGCATCATGGGATAACCGATGATGACTGCCAGCGGTTCAAACTCGCCACGTTCGTATTCGGCATTGCCACGAATGATATGTGCCGAGATGATGTTGGCGGTGAAGGCACCCACCGTGTAGCCATCCGCCGGTTGAGTGAATACATGGGTTGCCCCAATGAGGCCAGCGCCACCCTTGATGTTCACAGTCGTGGCTGGAACACCGGTTTCCTCCTGGAATCTCTTCGCAATCAACCGGGTGATCGTATCCTCGATGTCGCCAGGTGGCCACGGAACCACGAACTCCAACGGGCGTTCCGGATATTCCGCCTGGACGCTACCGGTCATTGCCGTCAGCCCGATCACAGCCGAAGCCAGAAGCCTCATCGCATGTTTCATCGCTCTCTCCCTTATGCCCCGCCGTCGAGACTAGCGGCTTGATCCATTGGTCAGCCTGCCGGATCAACCAGCTACGACGCCAACCCGCGGGAAGCGTAGGTCATCCGGAAGCGGTCGTGAAGTAGGATTTTCTTTGATGTAGTTCAATCCAGGCTTTCAGGGTGATCTTCCGGAGCGTTCAAGTGCGGAAGCCGGAGATCACCTTTCAGCCGTAAACTTCCCAGCTTACGACTTCGCTGGGATCATGCATTTCCAGTTCAAGCGCGATTTAGTCTCCTGCCTGTCCAGCGAATTCGCGCAGAACCGACGGCATCCAACAGTCGTTGAAAAAGCAGCAATTCCCACCAGCCCTTCCGGACCGTGTATTCCGTGGGCTTCCGTGAACCGGGTTTCGTAAACTTTTCCTTCCAGACGGCTGGAAACCGCACGGAATCCTCTGGACATCATAGCCTCCGGCCCTTACCGCAACCGGTGTTGACCTCGATGACGGGAGTTGGGACGATGCGGTTCCGGAAGGACCTTGGCAGGCCCGGGTCGGTCAGGGCGCTTGCGGAATGCTTCGGCGGGATCGACGATCCGGTGGACGGGCCCCGGAGCCGATCGCCAGGACCGACGGGGACAGGAGGAACGGCTGCGGGCGCAACGGCGCGGCACGTTCCGTCGACGACCTCCGGCGGGAGCGTCCGCACCTGAAGGCCATCGTCCCGCAGGACGGCCCCGCGTCCAACGGACCCCACATCGCCCGCCTGCGGCGGCACGGCCTCCGCTCCGTCCCCGGCGCGAGACCCGGCGACCACGCGCTGCCGTTCGCCAGCCCCGACACCCGCACCGACACCGCGCGGCCCGGTTCACCGACGCCGACGGCACCCTGCACGAACTGCGCCACCGGACGGCGCGCCGGCCAGCGCCTCCCATCCCGGCATCAGGGCCAGCGTCACCGGATACCGGGAGACGGTCATCAAAAGGAAATGCATCGCGAGGCACCACCGCGGCCCGGACGACCCGACCCACCGCGTGGAGGGGAAACGGAAGGGGCTCCCCTGGGTCACCGACCTTCCCGTGGACGGCGACAGCCTCATGCCGGTCATGCGCGCCGCCCGCTCCCGCTGGCGCATCGGGAACGAGACCTCGACAAGCTGAAGAACCAGGGCCATCGCTCCGGGCACAACTTCGGGCACGGAAAAATGTCGGGGCGCAGGCACCCTGAACGAGGTCTTCGCACCTCCAACATGTTTCCTCCTTTTGGTTCAACTGGCGCCCTTCGGACCGGAAGTGGGGCAGGATTGATTTCACCCGTCGATCCCGCGCCCGGCGACACCGGAGAGTTCGACCGGCGGCCGGTCGGGAAAGCGCGCGGTCAGCGACAGGCTCCCGCCCATCGCCTCCACCGTCCTGCGCAGCGTGGACAGCAGGAGGTCGCTCCGCCGCTCCAGCCGGGAGACGGCGTCCTGGCTGACGCCGAGCTCGCGCGCCACGCTCGCCTGCGTCAGCGCCCGGGCCCTGCGCAGCTCGCGCAGCGTCATTTCCTCGGCTATCATCTCCGCCGCCGCCTTTCGGGTTCGGGTTCCGCCATCATGTCGTCAAGGCTCGCAGTCATCGCTTTACCCTTTCGTCGGCGAGGCGGGCAAGGTGCCGGTCGAACCGTTCGTCGGCCTTGCGGACGGGTTGGCGGTGGAAGCGCCGCCCGCCGCCTCCCGACTTGCTGCCCGCCACCGGAAGAACCGCCCCGCGCTTTGGGTCGAAGGCGAGGGCAACCCGCCATGACCCGTCCTCCACGCCAGACCTCATCTCCTTCATGTCCGCATGGCGCGATCCGTTCAATGTGTCCGCATGTGGCCGGCCCAATTGCGGGCCGAACCGCTCCGGCAGGCGACCGACCGTGTATATCGAGTCCTACACCCCGCCCGGCAGGTCGCGGAACTCCGGCACGAACTCGTCGTGAAAGGCAACCTGCCAGGTCATGGCGGCAGGATGGGGATGCAGACCATGAAGTCAAGGACATATCCGGGCCCTCGACTGCGACTGCGTACTTTCATGCCCATTACGCGCGAAGGGGAAACGGCGGGATTTCCGGTTGGGGTGTCCCGGGCGTTTCCGATATGATCGATCATGGCGACGCCGACATTGAAGTGGTGCGCTTTCCGACCGCTGATGTGCCGTGAGTCCCGGTCTCCGGACGAACCTGACGCCGCAGCTGCATCGGTCCATCGGGCGATCAATCGGCTTCGCGCCCGGAAGGGATCGCACTGTCGGGGTGGGGGAGGGCCAGGCACGGGTTGCGGACCGCACGGCAATGGGCGCTTCGGAACGGGCTTTGCGAGCGAGGTCGCCCCGCCAGCCCGGCGCAGGTGGAACCCGGCTCCGCAGGCGACGTCGAGCCATCACTGTGAACCCGACCGCGACCGCAGCAGCCTCTCGACGGACGCGCTTGAATTCGGTGTGGGGAGGCGAACGAACTCCGGGTCGTCATCACGAACGCTTTAAGGGCAAAACCTGCAACAGGCATGATTATACCAAACCAAATTAATAATGTGCCCAGAACAAGGATTGAACATCATGCTGTGCGACCCCCCCAACATTCCGCGTGTGACCGGTGCCGCCGTCCTGTATTCCGTGTCTGGGAAACAGGCGGAAGGAGAACGGCATGCCAGCGAAGGTCATGGTCCGGCGCACCGACCACACACCCGAGCACCTACGCGAACTGGCCCGGAAACACAGGTTCCGCGACCGCCGCCACCGGCTGCGCGCCATCGCCCTGGTCATGGAGGACGGTCTGTCCAGGGCCGCGGTGGCCTCCGGCGCCGGCGTCGGCGCCCGGACGCTCCGCGACCGGGTCGTCCGTTACAGCGTCGACGTCCGGAAGCGGATCGCGGACAGCCTCCGGGTGGGGTGCGCGCTGGAGGGCGCGCGCCAGCCGGTGCGGAGGCTGGGCTTCCGGCACATGTCCCCGCGGCCCGTCCACCCGAGGGCGGACCCCGCCGCCCGGGAGGGATTCGGCGGGGATTCCGTCCGGTTGGCGCGGGAGGCGGCACCCGACGGCGTGGCCCCGGAGGATGTGCCCGTCTACCTGCAGGACGGGGTGCGCGTTGGCCAGAAGGGGATGCTGTCAAGGGTGTGGGCGCGGAAAGGGACGCGCCCGCGCGTCGCGCGGGACCACCGGTACGGACACCTGTACCTGTTCCCCCCCCGCCTGCCCCGCGACGGGCGCCGCGGTCGGGCATGTCTGCGGCAGGGCCAGCACCGGGGAGACGGACCGGCGCCTCCGCGGGATCGGGGAGCGGGTCCCCGCCGGAAAGCGCGCCCTGGTGGTCCTGGACGGGGCGGGCTGGCACCGGTCGAAAGACCTGGAGATACCGGACAGCGTCTCCCTGCCCAGGCTGCCGCCCACGGCCCGGAGCTGAACCCGGGCGGGACGGTGTTCCCCCTCCTGAAGCACCGGCACCTCCCCAACCGGGTGTCCGCAGGCGCGGAGCATGTCAGGGAGGTGGTCGAGCGCGTCTGGGACGCCTTCATCCGCCGGAAGGGCGAGGTCACGCGGATCACCACGAGGGAATGGGCGGTGCCGTGAGATCCGGGGCGCCTGTCGGAGATCACTTATTTGGAGCCTCTTGCACAATTACTGCGGTTCGGGCAGCCGCGGCAAGCCTTTCGGTTCCGCCAGGGTCGCGGCACCGGATCCGGTGGGTGCCCGGGGCGTCTGCACGGCCCGAGGTGTGGCGGAATGCCGCAGTTGGTGGCCCGACGGGCGCCGTCCGCGCATGGCTGGCCGCGCCGTCCCCTCCGGGGCGGCGTCCGTGGCGGACGGAGATGCCGGAACCGGCGGTGTCAGATGGTGAGCCGCATCAGCTGCTCCACCGTCAGGGCCAGCACGCCGAAGAACAGGTGGCAGGCCACCCTGGCGTGCCCACGGACGCGGACGTGCCGGGCGCCGTACGAGTCCTTCAGGGCGGAGTTCACCCGCTCCACGCTGGAGCGTTGCCGGTAACGGACGCGGTCGTGGCGTATGTGGCCCGCTTTCCGCTGCGCCAGCGCCTCTTTCCTGAGGCGCTCCTTCAGCGCCGCGTCGCGTCGCGGGTTGGTGTCGGTGATCGCCACGCGCCCCGTCAGGTAGGCGTGGAACCCGATCTCCAGCGAGTCGTAGGCCGCGTCCATGAGCTCGTAACAGTGGTCCACCCGCAGCGCCGTCATCCTCGAAAGAGGGATCGCGGCCTGGCTGTCGTGCAGCGACGCGGAGGTCAGGATGCAGCTGACGGGGACGTCACCGTCGGCGGCGTCGATATGCGGTCTGTACCCCCGCCAGCTTTCTTTGTACCCCTTGGCGTTGCGTTTCGTCCCGGTGTCGCAGGCCTTCGGCAGCTCGCCGGCCATCTCCGCGGCGGTCATCCCGTCCGGCGGCTGCCGCTCCAGCCGGGTCGGCTCCTTCGGCACCTCCTCCCCCTTTTTCGGGCGTCCGCGCTTTCGCTTCGGTTTTTCCTGCGGCTTCGGCCTCGGCGCCGGCCTCTCCCGCCCGACGATCGCCGTGGAGTCCCTGGAGATGTGGCCCACGACCGAGCCGGCATACGCGGAGCGGACCAGCGCCTCGTGCATCCGCTCCGGCAGACGGGTCTCCGCGAACCAGGCGAAGGCGCGGGAGAACGTCGATTCACTGGGAACCTCCGACACGCGGGACCAGCCGCACAGGCGCCGCAGCGTCGGGTCGTACAGCAGCCGGTCGACCAGCACCACCGTGGTCGGCATGTCCCACACCGCCTTCGCGACGAAGGCCCGCGCCAGCGCCCTGCGGTCGGCGGGCGGGTTGCCGACGCCCCGGTGGCTGTAGTGGACGTGCCTTTCCACCTCCACCAGGTCCAGGACGGCGATGAACCTGCCGTGCCTCACGCCCAGCGGGCCGACCTCCCCGGCGAGGGACGGGAAAAGTTCCCCTTGAAACCGCTGCCAGGCATCTGATATGGATGATCGCAGGGACATGGAGCCGTCTCCCCGTATGTTGTGGCTGTAACACCCGCTCCATACCAGAGGGACGGCTCCATATCCAGGCCCCCGATCAGAAAAAAGCGCCCGTTTCCGAAAAAAAACCGCCTGATCGGGGAGTTCTGCAAGAGGCTCATTTGGTTTGGTATTATACATTGCTGGCGGCGCGGATATGTCCGGGGCCTCTCCGTCGCGGAAAATGCGGAATTTACGTATTTTCCGAAATGTCGGCATAGCCGGCGGCAAACATAATGAGTCGCATGCATATGATCCGGATATCGCGGGAAACGCCCGTGGAGGGCCACAAAGCGGTTTCCGGGGTAAGAAGAGGGCGCGGAAACGGGGTTCCGGGCCTTCCGGACGGCCTTGCGCCGCGTCCGCGGCGGTTCTATGCTGGTCTGCATGAGCGAATCTGGAGGAGCGCATGAACACGCACGTCGAGGCATTCAGCGCTGCCGGCTGGACGTGATCGAGGGCGGCAGTGCCGATGACTGACGTACCCTTCGACACCATGGCCGCCGTGCGCAGGCTCGAGGCCGGGGGCTTCAGCTCCGAGCAGGCCGAGGCGGTCACGCAGACCGTCCGCGACGGCGTCACCGGCGGGGTGGCGACGAAAGCCGACATCGCGCGGCTGGAATCCGAGCTCAAGTGGATCAAGCTGACCGGCGCCGCCGTCCTGGCGGTGCTCGTCCTGCCGTGGCTGGCCGAACTGGTCTCCGCGAACATTCCGGGGTGACATCCAGTAGCACGGTTCCGAAAAGGATGGGGCATGGGGGCCGGTCCGGCGGTGCCTTCATGCAGATGGATTTGCGTAAGACTGTGGTTTATGCCGTGCCTTTATCTGGGCATACGGGACAGGCAGCATGGACGATCCCCTGGTCAAGGCCGCTGCGATCCTGGCGGCGGCCATCATATGCTGCGTGGCTCTGTGGGTGTATTTCTCCCCCTACCATTCGTGCGTAAGGGACGGATCAAGTGAATGGAGATGTGCACTGGCCATCGGTGGACATCCCTAGTGAGGGTGGGGCTCGGGTTTCCGGGCGCGCGGGCCGTTCAGGCTCCATCGGAAGGTTTGTTCGTAGGATTACCCTAAGCCGGATCAACAAAGCCTGACCTGTCTCAAGATGCCTTGCCCAGGTTTCCTCACCCGGTGTTGCGCTCTTCCCATATGTCCAGTTCCTCGAGCGCTTGCTGAACGCAGCGGTCGCGTAATGGCGGGTAGAAGATTTTTTCACGTTGCTGCCTGTTCGGGAGAGAATCGTTTCCATAAGCATTGAACAGTTTGTTGACTTTATTGATGTAAATGCTCGAAAGGGCCACGAAAACAAGCGTCATTTCAGGCGTCTCCGGCCTTGATTCAGTAATTTCCCGGTGACATGGAATCATCACTTTTCCAGGATTTCGTCCTCGTAGTCCATATATTCCATGCGGCCGGGCTCTGTACATGACGAAAGGGCGAGCAAGGCCATCGCGGCCACCGGCGTCCTTGCGTACAGCCATCGGCAACAACCATGATCGCCGTGGCCCGAATTCATCGTGACTTTCAGACCGGATTGAGTGCTTCCCACATCAGTCACTCGTTACCCCCGCCTGTTCGAGGAATTCTTTCCACAGAAGTTCGGCAGCTGCCTCGGGAGTCAGCCTTTCCCGTTGCTCTCCAAGCCCCATCATCCCACTGAGGTGGAGTTCATATTCATCAGCTTCGATCGTGAACCAGCCGTTTGCGGTGCCTGGTGGGGCGTTCTCCGTGAACGAATGGGAGATGTCGCCGATGCCGGCATTCCCTGTACACCGATGCACCGTGATGTGTGCCGTACCGTGCTCGCGCGCTCTGTTGACAATGGTGCAGGAGAAGGAACTGGCAGAAAGCGAGGTAAAGCGTCCCCTCAAATCCTCCATCGCATCAATCTCCGCAACCGCACGCTCGAAGTGGTCACGCATGACGCCGAAGGCTTCCTCCCGGAAATCTCCGCGGTGGATCTCGTCGAAATCACGTTTCACGCGATACCGGCGGGTTCCCGCCTGAACAGATGGCGCTTTGGCCATTGCCTCTCCCTTCGCGGCGTTGCGTGGTTCCCTTTCCGCGTCCAACATTCGCCGCAACTCCTGGACGACATCAAGGAAGGCGCTGTTCTCGTTTGTCCATTCGCTGACCGGTTTGCCATCCCGGGGAAGCGCCTTGATATCCCGAAGTGCGGTCGACGCCCAATCGCATGGCTCCACGATAATGGGGACCACTCTGGCGTCCTCCGAGTGGTGGCGCTCCAGGGCCCGCTCCATTTCCCTTTTCACGCAGTAGTCGGAGGCAAGAAAATCCGGACTGACAAGCAAGAGGAACAGTTCGGAAGACTCAAGCCGTTCCTGTATCTCGGCATCGATTTCCGAGCCTGCCAGGATTTCCCGGTCGAACCACTCATCCAGACGCCCATCGCTACGAAGTACAGCCAAATGGGTGTGCAGCCGATCCAGAGCGTCTCTGTCCCTGTGCGAGTAGGAGATAAATGCCTTCATCTTCGCAGCGTCCCTTGAACTGGTCCAACCCAGCAGTGCTTCCGGTCGTGGACGAGGGTAAACGCCAACAGCAGCGCCCTGCAATCATAATCGCCTCACCGGGCGGATAGCCGGTCGTGGTGGTTGACACACCCCCCCGTCGGCATCCCATGTCGGTTCCATAGGGGTTAACGCTTTCCCCTTACTGTCGCTTGGCTCCGAAAGCGCCGACGATCCCCCGCTGCTCGAATACGCCCGCGGTCTCCGCATGGCCAAGGCCGTAGAATCCGCCCTGAATGCGGTTGCTGCCGCGTCCGATCCCAAACGTCCCGTCCGGGGAAACCGGAATGTCATCGAACCGGACGCCTGTTACGGTGTGCGGCCGGTTTGTGGTTATGTTCCTGATCCCGGTGAAAGAGGCGTCCAGTGATGATGCCGCGAAGTCGTATATGAGCGAGGCGTCTCCCTGAAGGAAATTGTCGCGGCCTGCGCGGTCGGCCGGAACACCGGTCATAAGTCCGGTCCACGTGGCAGAGCCGCCCGGACGTGATCCCGTCATATCTCCGGTAGTTGTCGAAAACCGCGTCCAAACCGTGGTGCCATCCACTGTTGCGCGTGCGTTCGTGACAGAGAACGCGGCGTCATTCATAAGGGCTACATAAACATTGCCAACGGTGTTGAAGAAGTCGGCAATGTTAATTGAGCCGTAAGCCGTCGTGATGCCATGTTTGGTGAGGACGGCTTTCCCCGTCCCCGTCGATGAGAAGGCCGGCACAGCGTCTGACAAGCTAACCCGACGCCGAGCGCCGGTTACCGGATCGGTTATTGTGCACGCCGTTCCCCGGCAGGACGACACAAAAATAAATGCCGGACGGTCCCGATCAGTGGTTTCACCGTAATAATTCGACATGACCAAGCTATCCGCCCGTAAATCGATCCCGGCGGCCCTGGCAGACATTTCGGCCAACGTTTCCTGGGGTGGCTGGGAACCAGTCCCGGCCCTTGCGCTTTCGTGTGGCGAACCGGTGCCAAGACCGCCCCCTCCGCCGCCGCAGCCCGCAAAGGCGAAGACGGCTAGAGCCAGCATAACAGTCGCAATTGGCCGCATTTCAGAATCCTCGGGTTGGCTGTTGCGCAACGTCCGCGCATTTCCTATCCTGTATCCATTAGCGGAGCGCCGGACAACCACGAACTCTCCCGGCAGGTTGCCGTGCTGGAGGAGCGCATGAACACCATGCAGGCCGAATACCGGACTGACATCGCACGGCTCGCGGAGGACAACGCGAAGCGCGACAAGGACAACCTACGCTGGCAACTCACGCTCTGGCTAGCGGCCGTCATCGTGCTGGGTTTCCTGATACGCTGGCCATTCTGAAACCCGTAGAGGCACGCGGCTTCCCTGGGGACTCCTGCCCCTTCCCGGAAAGGGTATGGCGGAAACCACCAGGGGCCCCTTATTATTCTCAATGCCCGGCCGGCGCACCTGCTGAGCCATCAAGCTTCTCGAGGAACACGGCGTCCAGACGCCGGACAGGCATGTGCGGCCGCCGCCGGCCCTGCTGAAACGCTCGTCCGAACCGGTGGCTGAAGGACTGGGGATTTGACCATCCCCACATGCAGACCGCCTACAATAACACGGCCGGACTCAGTCCACCGGGTCCATATCCCTGATGTGCGCCCTGCCCTTCTTGACGAAGAGCAGGTCGAGCGCTTCCTCCAGTAGCGCCTGAACGGTCGTATCCTCCTCGGCGGCGATGATGCGCAGTTGCCGGGCGACCTTCGGGGCGAAGTGGCCGGCGACCAGTTTGGTGCCGACACGGGACGGACGTTGGGGTTTGGGTTTCCGTGCAGCGTGCGCAGATCCACGAGGCTGCGGGGAGGGGGCATCCACGGCAACAGGTTTCCCAGGTGCGGACCCATCCTTCGGTACGGCACGGTTGACGGCCGCGAGCAGTGCGTTCGGCTTCCTGGCCTGTGATCCCATCCCTATTGCCCTCCTGCGTGTATACACATATACGTGTATAGATTTCTGATCTCGTCGGCGGCCTTCCCTCGTGGCTCGTGTTCCTGCGCGGCCTGACCGGACTGCTGCGCCCGGGAGAACGCGATGCGGCTGCCGATCCGGACAGGGCAGAGCTCGATGCCGAGCTGGCTGACGGCCTCCTCCGCCTCTTCAAGCTCCCTGCCGACAGGCGGGCAGAAGGTGAGCACCACGGCGGCGCGCCTGCTGAACGCCTTGATCAGGTCGACTGTGCGCGTCATGGAGATGATGTCGAGCACCGCAGGCTTCGCAGGGACCAGAACGAAGTCGGCAAGCTTCGCCGCGTCATATGCGATGTCCTTGGCGAAAGGCGGAGTGTCGATGAGGACGAAGTCCGCCCCGGCTTCGCCCGATGCCTTGAGACAGTGTTCGAGGCGGGCCGGTGGTATGGCCGTGACGGCAGGGCCCGCCCCTTCCGGGCGGCCGTCGTTCCAGAAGCTCGCACTCGCCTGGGGATCGAGGTCAAGAAGAAGTGTCTGCCTGCCGCCGCGACTGGCCTCCACGGCAAGCGCCGTGGCGAGCGTTGTCTTTCCGACCCCGCCTTTCTGTGAGATGATGGAGACAACCTGCATCTGGCCTCTCTATACACATAAACGCCCAAACGGGTATGGTTGTTTATGTGTATACACGTATTCGTGTTTCCTGCAAACCTCAGGGTCACCGCGCCTTCGCGCACTCCATCTTTTCGCACGGGACAGTTGAGTTATAGGAAGTTTATGCGTACACACCATAAACCTCCTAAACTTCCTATAACCTGCCATGAACCCACTCACGAACCCCTATGCGCCGGGCGCCGGCGCCCCGCCCCCGGAACTCGCCGGCCGCGACGGCATCCTCGACGCGGCCGACATCGCCATCCAGAGAAACAGGCTGTGCAGGCCCGCCCGGAGCCTGATGTTCATCGGTCTCCGGGGCGTGGGGAAGACTGTGCTCCTCAACGAGGTGGACAGCATCGCCGGGAAACACGGCGCCATATCGGATCTCTTCGAGGTCGGCACGAACGGACCGCTCGCGCACACGGTCATCACAACCCTCCGTACGGCACTCCTGAAGCTGGACAGGACCGGACCTGGTCGATACATCGATAAATGGTTGCAGGATGGACTTTGAATGTTCTGGCCACCTCTTTGACTGATTTTCCATTTTCGATAAGTTGGCGGACTGTATCGCGCTGTTCACTCCCCAATTTAGACGGTCTTCCGAACACGACACCGCGTTGCAGGGCGGCTTTTCGACCGTTCTCGGTTCGGCCTCGGACAAGTTCACGTTCGAACTCCGCAATCCCGGCAAACACGGTCAGGATCATGCGACCTGAGGGCGAAGTCGTATCAGCCCAGGGTTCGGCAAGCGATTGAAGTCCCGCGTCTTTTTTTCAATAGTCTCGGCGACGCGTAGAAGTTCAGACGTGGAGCGCGCCAAGCGATCAAGGCGCGTCACGACAACCGTATCCCCTTTCCTGAGTTGGCCGAGCAACCTTTCCAGTTCAGGCCTGTTTCTGCGTGCACCGGAAACCTTTTCCTCGAACACCGTCCCGCATCCGGCCGCTTCCAGTTCGACCTGTTGCAGATCAAGGTCCTGAGCGTTCGTGGAGACGCGGGCGTAACCGAATTTCATGCGGCCCCTTTCGAAGTGTCGCAAAACCTGTCGCAAAAGCCCCTTCTTTCGCACCTATATTTTGCGATAGATAACCTATTGATTCTTCGTGGCCGGAATCGGCCTCGCGAAATTTGTGGGATATGCGAATGCCGACGCGGTTTCCTAGTGACGCGCAGCGTGCGCGGTACGGACGCTTCGATGGGGTTCCCAATCGGGCGCGGATCGCTCGATACTTCCACCTTGATGCGACTGATCAGGAAATCATCGAGCAGTTGCGCGGCAGCCATAATCGTCTGGGTTTTGCTCTCCAACTCGGCATCGCCCGGTTCCTTGGGGTACTTCCAACCAGGTTTGATGATATTCCCAGTGTCGTGGTTGAAGCTGTGGCCGCACAACCCGGACTGACTACGGTGCCGTCTTTGACGGCCTATGCTTTTGGACGCCCCAGGAAACGCCATGCGGCACTGATCCGGAAAGCCTACGGTTTCCGAGAACTGGCTGATGATGCCAGCGCCCGATTTCGTCTGACGCGCTGGCTTTATACGCTGTGTTGGTCTGGCGATGATCGGCCGAGTCTGCTGATTGACCGGGCCACTGCGTGGATGTTGGTACACAAGATACTGCTGCCTGGTATCAGCACTTTGGAGCGCCTTGTCGCCCGCATTCGTGATCGTGCACATCGGCAGTTGTGGGTTCGCCTGTCCGACGCGTTGTCGGATACGCAGCGGCAGAAAATCACCGCCTTGCCTGATGGCGAAGGTGGGTCGCTGCGCAGGCTGGATTCTTTGCGGGCAGCGCCAGCAGGACGGGCTATGACGGAGTTGCAACGCCACTTTCATCGCATCGATGACATCCGCACTTACGAACTGGCCCCACCATCGCCTGAAACTGTTCCGAATGCGCTCATTCGGCGTCTGGCCAAGATGGCTCGAACCATGCGGCCATCTGCCATCTCGGTTGCTGAAGAGCCGCGCCGAACCGCGATTATAGCCGCCTTGTTTCACACGTTGGAAGCAGTTGCCATCGACGATGCCGTGGAGCTTTTTGATGCCCTGCTGGAGGATACGTTTCGAGATGCCAAGGCAGCCCGCAAGCGAAAGAGATTGCGCAGCTTGGGTGATCTGGACGCCGCTGCCCTGACCTTGCGCGACCTTGCCCGCCGCGTCATAACCGATGACGACGATGATACAGATCTGACTTTCCGGGCCTGGTGCAATGCCATCCACGGAGAATTGAATTATGCCACCCTCGTTGAAGCCGCCGACCGTGTTGATGCCTTGGCCAAACCGCCAGAAGACAAACCACTGGAAGAACTGATCGCAAAGTGGCGCACGACGTACACACTGTTTAGCAACCTCCTCGCACGGATGGAATTTGAAGCTTCGCCCAAGGGCCGGCCTGTCAAGGCGGCGGTCGATTTTCTTCGCGGCATCGAGAATTGGGCAAAAGCCGGTATGGACGATGCGCCGACTGAAATCCTCCGTGGCGCCTGGCGCAGATACGCGCTCGATACCAATGGAAAAGCCTCCGACAGCAAAGCTTACGTTTTTGCTGTATGCGAGGCTTGGCAAGGGGCGCTCAAGACCCGTGACATTTTCGTTCCCGCTGGCATGGGATTCGATGATCCCAGGCGGGGTCTGTTGAGCGGTGAAGCGTGGCAAGCGGTGAAGCCAACCACATGCCGCACACTTGAACGTTCGCCAAACGGGGAAACGGAACCCGCAACGCTCGCTGACCAGGCGGCGCGAACTGAAATCAAGGAGGGCAAACCACAGCTCGTTATCACACCGCTTGACCGCGAAGCCTCACGTTGCGGCTGGACCCCGAATTCTGAACAGCTACAATTGGCGCGAGCGGATACAGGAATGAACCCAGGTTGCGGCTGGACCCCGAATTCTGAACAGCTACAATCGTGCGGAGCGTCTCCACGTCGCCACGTGAGTTGCGGCTGGACCCCGAATTCTGAACAGCTACAATTAAGCTCAGCCACCACCATCTGGACGGTCTAGTTGCGGCTGGACCCCGAATTCTGAACAGCTACAATCCTGGCCGATGATGACTGGCTGTATTTCGCGTTGCGGCTGGACCCCGAATTCTGAACAGCTACAATTCGACCGCCCTGCAAGTTGCTGATTTTCAAGCGACCTGCAGGGCTTTCACCGATATAAATCCGAACGAACTGGATCAAAACAGCACCAGTTGTTCCGGATTTTTTCGGGCCGACAGCCGACCCTGACCCGAAAAGTGCACGATATCCCGATACTGCCGATCGGTAAAACCCAGTATCTGTACATCACCCTGCCCCGGCAGATTACGCTCTATTCGCTTCAAGCGCGTCGAGAAGGCCGCCCTCCCGTTGACAAACCGGGCGTAGACGGAAAACTGGCTGCGCTCAAAACCTTCATCCAGAAGGAAATTCCGGAAAGCTGTCGCAGCCTTACGCTGTGTCCTGGTATCGGTTGGCAGGTCAAACATCACCAAGATCCACATGAGGCGATACCCTGAGAGATGCGTACTCATGCTCCGAGTGCCGCGAACGTGAGTGGGTCAGGTGGTCGAGGCAAAGCCAGCGACACAGTGTTGGCCTCGAAGCTCTGACCCAGAGATGTGGCGAGCTTGATCAGTGCGACAGAGACGGGAGTGACACCATCGCCCAAGGGCAGATCGGTCGCGATCAGGCGCACCAACGCCTGTTTGGCGGTTGTGTCAACCGCTGGTCCATTATTGCATCCAAGGTTCCGGACAGCACAGTCAACAAGCGGTCGGAACGGCTCCATCAGATCATCTGCCAGAGCGAAAGCGTTGCTGCGATTTGAATGGTGCAAACTGACTGTTGGATGGAGGCCAGCGGCGACGACTGCCCGTGCGGCCGCAGTCCTGAGTATGGTGTATCCGTAGTTCAGGAGAGAGTTGAGGCCAGGTTCAGCAGTGTCCCGGCAAAAGCCCTCACCCATCATCATCGGCCAGTAAACCCGTGCCGCCTGAGCTTCGACATTCCTTCTGTCACCTGAAGTAACCTTGCGTACAAGCATCCGAACCGGCGCGGATGGCTGGCCGACGGCGTCCAATGCCGCGGCCTGCATCCCGATCTTTGCCATGACGATGAATTTCCAAGCCTGCTTTCGGAACGGAACCTTCGATTCCCACTGGGCACGGAGTCTCGCTCCTTGGGCATGATGCCCATGAAGGGGCATCAGAACAGATGTGGGCACATGGTTAACTCCGCAAAGAACAACCGGTGCCCCCCTATCGGCCAGTTCCGTCAGCAAGGATGCGGACCATGTCGTGCCATGTGCATGGACGATGACACCGGCAATCTGGTCCAGCTGGGTGCGTCCGATTTCCGTTCCTTTTTCGGAAACCTTCATGAATCCCCGATCACGCGACAGGTGCCGCCCATCGGTCTCTATATCAATGATCTGGTCCATACGACATTCTTCCAAGCACTTGGAAGAATAACATATTTCTTGATGCAATCGAGTCTCAGCCTTGGTCCAGAGGTCCAGGATCCCGGATTCGGCCGATTTCATCCACCCAAACGCGTCGTGCCCGCGCCTGCTTCAGCGACCGGGGCCGGAGGCGAATATACATATCTTCCCCCTGTTTCCGATATCGGCCCGATGCATTCGCTTCGTTGTGCGGAACAAGTTCGATGCCGCCATTTCCATCGAATTTCTCGACGGTGGCGATGACCTGTCCGAACTTACTCCGCTCCAGAAGCACCATGTCGTTTTTATGCAGCCGCATGAGCTTTTTGGCCGCCGGATGAGGACGTGGTTTCCCATCCTGATGTGCTTCGAACGTTGAGATCACCTGATGCGTCCAGATTCCATCGGGGAGGCACCAGACCTCGTAGCAGTGGTTGCTGTCCGGTTTGTAGCCCTTGTACGCTTTCCCGTCCTGGCCAGCGATTTCGATCACGTTCACCGCATCGATCAGGCGGACACGCCGGATGCCCCGATACGGGCCTGGAAGGTCACGGTAGGCCAGAAGTTCCTTGGTGAACACCTTTCCGCTGGTGCCGCTCGTGATGCGCTTAAGTTCGTGCCGTAGCTTGGGATCGCGGATCTTGTCCAGCAGCGCCGGGGTTAAACTTTCAAGCGGCCTGCGGGTGACAACCAGAGGCACACCCGCGCGGGAGCATCCTGTCAGCCCATACGCTGTATCGTTGTGCAGCTGTCCAGATGTACTGTCGCGACCTCTGCGGCCGTGATCGGTCCGGTGGCTGACGATGATCCTGTCCAGCTGTCGCTCAACCTCACACCGGAATCCCTTCCAGGGTTCTGGCGTGTCCCGCGCAACTTTTTCAGCCGAATCCCCCCGCTCTTCCTGCTCGGACGCGGCGGTGGCGATCCGCTTGACAAGGCCGCGGTCTATGGCCCCAATCACGGCGGCGTCAATGGCATGATGACGGTGGTCGGTGCGGTTCTTGACTTTCCCGGCACCCTTGTTGTGATCGGATAGAAGCGAATTCAGCCCCCAGTGGCGACGGAGCATTTCCGTCAGCTTCCCGGGCACGACCCAAACGTGCCCACTGTCAGCGTAAAGCGCTTCGAGATAGGCTTTTGCGATACGGGAAAGATACTGGGTATCGACGATGGCTCGTGCAAGAAAATCGCGCTCGCCCTCGAAACGCTCCATCGCGTCAGAAGCGAAGCGCCAGCGCTTATTCTCGGGAAGATGCCTGAGATTGGCTGTGATCGTCTCCCAACGTGGTTTTTCCCCCCAGATCTCCCAAGGTGTACAGTTTCTTTTCTCCCGATTGGCCTCGCGCAGGCACAGGGTGCGGTTTGCGAAACTGTCGTCGAGCGTGCGCGAGTAGGGCAGGATGTGATCGACATCACAGGAGCCGTCAAATAGCATCGACGCACAAATCCTCTCGCCAGTATAGGGACAGAAACGTCGCATGGGATCTTCTCCCAGTTCCTCCCAGAGACGGATGATCATCCGGTTGGCTCCGGTATCGGGCTGGCACAGCTCTTCCAGTTTCTCACTTCGTTTTCTGGCGGCTTCCGTCGCCGCTTTCAGGTTGCTCTGCCTCGCTTTTCGCTGCTGCTCCGACTGCTTCAGTTCCCGCGCCAGTTCCACAACCATCTGGTCGGGCTTCCCATATGTGTTGACGATCATGTTCACCAGACGCCGGAGCTGGTTGAGCCCGATATGCACCGTGGGGTTCGTGATCCGTCCATACCGCTCCACATCGTCATCGATTGGATCGTAGGTGCCGGGAATGACGTGCCGTTCCAGAAGAGCGCCGTAATAGGGCAGTGGCCATTGCCAGTCCGCGGCATCCGTTGGACGGGTCGCGGGATCATCCAGAACCTCGCCGGTGCGTCCGTAGGAATGATGCCATCCAACGGCGGCGACGGCCTGCGCATAGGTGCGGGGACCACCGGTCTCAGGCTCGGGGCATTGCAGCGAGGTCAGGATTTTTTGGGTCGCGATCTCGCCCAGCCGACCATGACCTTGGGGGAGCTGATGCTGTGCGTCGGCCGTATGCTCGGCCCGGCTGCGGTTCAGACCATGACATTTCATCAGCCAGTCAACGACTTCCGAACGGTCAGCACCTGACTCAACACCTCGGATGCGGCACACGATCTCCCATTGACCCTCCATATCCAGCGTCGACCAGCGCGGACCAAACCGGTCGGGATGCGATAGGATCGCACGAACTGGATCGCAGGATATCGCGCTGCGGTTGTCCGATTCCAGCGTGAAACGCTCACCATCCCGCAGGTTGAGGGTTCTGGCCAAAGCCGCGAGCCTGAGGGACATGGAACCGGGCGATTTCGTCGGTGCCCTGTTGTCAAGCGCATGGATTATCCTGTCACGCTGCTCGATCGTAAGTGGTCGCCCTCGACGTCCATCCTCCATGATCCGTAATTGGTTGACGGTCTCATAGATGATCCTGCGCTGCGTCAGCGGATGAGCTTTTGGCAATCGCTCTTCGTTACGCGGAACTCCATGGTGACCCGCGAAGAGGCACAACCCCACCTTTGGTCCTTTTAGCGGGCGCTGATGGAAGATCGTTTCGAAGAGGCTGTCATGGAGATCTTCGGTCAGAACTTCCGGATGATGCAGTTCTCTCTGTTTCAACCAGATCTTCTTGAATTCCTGCTCCAGATGGCTGCGATCAGGATAGAATTCGTATCTGGTGTCATCCTTCCCATTACCATCATGATGCGTCACCGTCAGGCGTGTCCGAACGGATGGTGTCCTGCGATCATCCTTGCGGCTTCCGTTTTTGTTGGTTCTGGGTTCGGTCGCGGGTTTCTCGGGTCTATCCTGTCGACGCATATGCAGGAACTCGCCATATGTGCGCGCACCCACCGCCATCATCTCCTGATCGAGCCTCGCCGTCGCTTCCTTTATCTTGCCACCCTCATTATTGCCCCGATCGGTCTTGCGGTTGGATTTGAATCCCCGGCGCTGGTTGATGTGGAACAGCACGCGTCCCAGATGTGTGAGCGGGATTTTATCCTCTAGCGCCTGCACCCGCAGGGCGTATGGGTCGAGCTTTTCGAGTTTCTTGGCCTCTTCGGGATTGGCGGGCATCAACCCCGCCTCAGCCAGTTTCCGCATCAACGCGGCGCGGCGCCGTAGATATCTGTCGCGGCGCCTTCGCATGGCCCGTGCCGCACGGCGGTCCACCGCTCGCGAACTGCCGGATTTCGGGTCGCGACCGTCGGAGAAGATACGAACACCCCCTTCAAGCACACCGGTGATCCGGCTTCCATCGGTCGCATAAAGCCACCAGCCAATTGAATTGGTGCCAATGTCGAGGCCAAGGCGGGTTGTGGTCATCTTTTCGAATTCTAAGGTTTCTTTAGGGATTTACATTCTTGCGCAACCGACCCGTTTATGCAAGTGTCTTGGTGCAGCTGAATGGAATTAGGTTGCCGATGGGGAAATCCGGCATCCAAACCCGGAATGTCCTCATCGGCTCTGCAAAGTGTGTCTCGCAGATATGCCTAGCTCCAGATGGTTCCGGTGTCCATAACCGGAACCGCCGCTGGGCCATAAAGATGCCTTTTGCCAAGGTTTCTTTGTTGCGGCTTGACCATGGGCATGGAATCGTCGATACTGATGAAGTTCAGAATTCGCGGTCGAGCCGTTAACAAGCATTCGATTGCACCACATCAGGACGCGGGCCACGGCCCGCGTTTTCCGTCCTCCGTCTTTTCCCTGGTCACCGTTTCGCCCTGAAATGCTGTCGGACTCAGTCCACCGGGTCCATATCCCTGATGTGCGCCCTGCCCTTCTTGACGAAGAGCAGGTCGAGCGCTTCCTCCAGTAGCGCCTGAACGGTCGTATCCTCCTCGGCGGCGATGATGCGCAGTTGCCGGGCGACCTTCGGGGCGAAGTGGCCGGCGACCAGTTTGGTGCCGACACGGGACGGACGTTGGGGTTTGGGTTTCCGTGCAGCGTGCGCAGATCCACGAGGCTGCGGGGAGGGGGCATCCACGGCAACAGGTTTCCCAGGTGCGGACCCATCCTTCGGTACGGCACGGTTGACGGCCGCGAGCAGTGCGTTCGGCTTCCTGGCCTGTGATCCCATCCCTATTGCCCTCCTGCGTGTATACATATATACGTGAGCCTCTTGCACAATTATCGCGGTTCGGGCGGCCGCGGCCAGCCTTTCGGTTCCGCCAGGGTCGTGACACCGGATCCGGCGGGTGCCCGGGGCGTCTGCACGAGCCAAAGTGTGGCGGAATGCCGCAGCTTGTGGCCCATCGGGCGCCGTCCGCGCATGGCTGGCCGTGCCGTCCCCTCCGGGGCGGCGTCCGCGGCGGACGGATCTGCCAGAACCAGTGGTGTCAGATGGTGAGCCGCATCAGCTGCTCCACCGTCAGGGCCAGCACGCCGAAGAACAGGTGGCAGGCCACCTTGGCGTGCCCACGGACACGGACATGCCGGGCGCCGTAGGAGTCCTTCAGGGCGGAGTTCACGCGCTCCACGCTGGAGCGCTGCCGGTAGCGGACGCGGTCATGGCGGATGTGGCCCGCTTTCCGCTGCGCCAGAGCCTCTTTCCTGAGGCGCTCCTTCAGCGCCGCGTCGCGGCGGGGGTTGGTGTCGGTGATCGCCACACGCCCCATGAGGCAGGCGTGGAACCCGATCTCCAGCGAGTCGTAGGCCGCGTCCATGAGCTCGTAACAGTGGTCCACCCGCAGCGCCGTCATCTTCGACAGCGGTATGGCGGCCTGGCTGTCGTGCAGCGACGCCGAGGTCAGGATGCAGCTGATGGGGACGTCACCGTCGGCGGCGTCGATATGGAGCTTGTACCCCCGCCAGCTCTCCCTGTATCCCTTCGCGTTGCGTTTCGTCCCGGTGTCGCAGGCTTTCGGCAGCCCGTCGGCCATCCCCTCCGCCGTCATCCCGTCCCGCAGCTGCCGCTCCAGCCGGGTCGGCTCCCTCGGGACCTCCTCCCCCTTTTTCGGGCGTCCGCGCTTTCGCTTCGGCCGCTCCTGCGGCTTCGGCTTCGGCGCCGGCCTCTCCCGCCCGACGATCGCCGTCGAGTCCCGCGATATGTGGCCGACGACCGAGCCGGCATACGCGGCGCGGACCAGCGCCTCGTGCATCCGCTCCGGCAGCCGGGTCTCCGCGAACCAGGCGAAGGCCCTGGAGAAGGTCGATTCACTGGGCACCTCCGACACGCGGGACCAGCCGCACAGCCTGCGCAGCGTCGGGTCGTATCGCAGCCTGTCGATCAGCACCGTCGTGGTCGGCATGTCCCACACCGCCTTGGCGACGAAGGCCCGAGCCAGCGCCCTGCGGTCGGCGGGAGGGTTGCCGACGCCCCGGTGGCTGTAGTGGACGTGCCTCTCCACCTCCACCAGGTCCAGGACGGCGATGAACCTGCCGTGCCTCACGCCCAGCGGGCCGACCTCCCCGGCGAGGGACGGGAAAAGTTCCCCTTGAAACCGCTGCCAGGCATCTGATATGGATGATCGTAGGGACATGGAGCCGTCTCCCTGCATGTTGTGGCTTTCGCACCTGCTTCATACCAGAGGGACGGCTCCATATCCAGGCCCCCGATCAGAAAAAAGCGCCCGTTTCCGAAAAAACCGCTTGATCGGGGAATTCTGCAAGAGGCTCACGTGTATAGATTTCTGATCTCGTCGGCGGCCTTCCCTCGTGGCTCGTGTTCCTGCGCGGCCTGACCGGACTGCTGCGCCCGGGAGAACGCGATGCGGCTGCCGATCCGGACAGGGCAGAGCTCGATGCCGAGGAACGCGATGAGCAGCCCCGTCCCGAGACCGGCCGCGAGGCACCACAGGAGGTTCCGGCCCTGCCGCGCCGCGGCGGCGGGCCGCTCCACGATCCGGTCCAGCATGCCGCACAGGCCGTCGAGCCGACGGAGGTGCCGCGCGAGCTCGCCCGTCCGCTCCCGCAGCCCGTCGGAGGTCCGGGGGAGGAGATCCGCCGCCGCCTCCGTCCGCCGGGCGAGGCCGTCCACGCCAGCTCGCCGGCGTATTCCGTCCGCACCAGCGCCCCCAGCGTACCGGTGGCCCGCGCCAGGCTGGCGTCGAGCGCCGCGATCCGCTCCGCCGTGTCCCGGTGCACGTACGGGGCGGTCGGGGACGTGCTGGAGCCGAGGATCATTGCGAGAGGTGTCGGAAGGCTACTCGGGGAGTCGCGCCCGGAGACGTCGTGGATCGTGAACGGAAGAACCCGTATGCCGACCGGCTACGCGCCGGAGGATATCCACCCGGACCTGGACGGGAGCCCGCTGGTCACCGGTCCGGAGGAGCTGCGGAGAATGGTGGAACGGCATCGCCGGGAGCGCGGGGGGAAGGGCGGACCATGACGGACGGAAGGCGGAGGACCGACGGCGAGCGGCTCGAGGAACTCGCGGAGAGGAAGAGGGCCATCAGGGCCCGCACCGAGCAGAGACGCCGGAAGGAGGACACAAGGAGGAAGATCCTGCTCGGCGCGTGGATCCTCCACGAGATGGAACGCTCGGGGACCGGCGGACGGCTCAGGAAATGGGCCGCCCGCAGGCTGCCGGGGTTCGTCAGGGAACGCGACCGCCACCTCTTCGACGGCATCGGCCTCGACATCGACTGGGGGACGACGGCGGAGACGACGGCCAGTGCACATCTCCATTCACCGCCGCCGACCCTTACGCACGAATGGTAGGGGGAGAAATACACCCACAGAGCCACGCCGCATATGATGGCCGCCGCCAGGATCGCCGCAGCCTTGACCAGGGGATCGTCCATGCTGCCTGTCCCGTATGCCCAGATAAAGGCATGGCATAAACCACAGTCTTACGCAAATCCATCTGCATGAAGGCACCGGCTGCTGGACGTCCTTCAACGAGATCGAGGCCCCGGACCAGCCCCCATGCCCCATCCTTTTCGGAACCGTGCTACTGGATGTCACCCCGGCATGTTCGCGGAGACCAGTTCGGCCAGCCACGGCAGGACGAGCACCGCCAGGACGGCGGCTCCGATCAGCTTGATCCACTTGAGCTCGGATTCCAGCCGCGCGATGTCGGCTTTCGTCGCCACCCCGCCGGTGACGCCGTCGCGGACGGTCTGCGTGATCGCCTCGGCCTGCTCGGAGCTGAAGCCCCCGGCCTCGAGCCTGCGCACGGCGGCCATGGTGTCGAAGGGTACGTCAGTCATCGGCACTGCCGCCCTCGATCACGTCCAGCCGACAGCGCCCGGGCGCAGCGCTGAATGCCTCGACGTGCGTGTTCATGCGCTCCTCTAGGTTCGCTCATGCAGACCAGCATAGAACCGCCGCGGACGCGGCGCAAGGCCGTACGGCGCGGATCCGGCCTTTTCCGGAAACCGCTCTGTGGCCCTCCACGGGCGTTTCCCGCGATCTGGCACCCCATCGAGGCCCTGGACCGGCCCCATATGAATCGACCTTTTTACTGCTTTTTTGGACATTAAAACGTGTCGCAACATGCGGCGACAAAACAGGTTAACGCTTATGTGGACCGGCCCCATGCCCCGTTCCATATACGGCAGGGACGCCCCGCCGACCTCGTGGCCGAGTGCGGGCGAGCGGGAATCGAACCCCTGACCCCCGGCCCGGAAGGCCGGCGCGCCGCCACTGAGCTACACCCGCGCCGCCGTGCCTGTTCCGGAAGATCTGAATCATTCACGACATCCGGATCATGTGAATGATTCACATCATGCACATGATCCGGATCTTTGCCACCGGCCAGGCCGGACATTACATTTCGGAAAATACGTAAAATGCAGAAGTCTGGCGCACATTTCCCGGCAACCGCCAGTCCGGCCACAGGCGGCATTAAACCCCGTTTCGGGTTTGATGTATAAGCGTGCCTGAACCGGAACCCGTCGGCGCGGATATGTCCGGGGGCCCTCCGCCGCCAGCCGCAGCGGAAAATGCGGAATTTACGTAAATTTCGAACGGTATGCATTGTGCATAGAGTCTGCATTTTACGTATTTTCCGAAATGTCCGGCATACACCTGACGCCGAAGACCCTGGAGATGTTCCGGCGCGAGCATCCGGGCCTCGATCCGGGACATATGGAGACGCTCTGGCGCGGCTGGGCGGCCGGGAAGGCGGAAAGGCCCCGCAACGCGCAGGCCGCCTTCCTCGGGTTCTGCCGCCGCTACGCCGGGCTCCGCGCCGAGGGCGACCGCCAGGACCGCGACGGGCCGCGCCCGCAGCTGGGCGAGGCTGTGCATCCCGAGGCCCTGGAGTGGTGGCGGGGCCTGACACCGGAGCGGCAGCGGCTCGCCGTCGAGGAGTTCCAGATCTGCGGCAGGGGGCTGGACTGGGCCTTCGCCCGCACCGAGAAGCAGATGATCGAGCGCGCCGCGAGGGACTGGAGCGGCATCGTACGACCCCGTGCGGGCGCGTGAGGATGCCGACGGCATGGAACTCCGGCGGCATCCTCGCCGACGGCCTTGAAAACCACATCATCCGACGGCATTCCGCGGGGCCGAAGACGGGGTTGCCATGCACCTTTCCGATCACGTGGCCGACCGGCATTCGGCCTGCGGACCACGGAGAGCGGGATCGCGCAGACGCCCGGCCTGGGGCGTGACGCCTTCTCCCGCGCGTCGCGGGTGCGGGACGGCGAGGCATCAAGGCTCCATGCCTGTCTCGACCGGGTCGCGGCGGGAGGCTTTGCCTGACCGCGCTCAGGGATGGCCGCTTCGCGGGGTCCGTCCACCGGGCCCACAACCCGCGCTGGTCCTGGGCGCCGCTCTCAAGCGACGGGGCGGCCAGACATATGGCAGACGGCACAACGCCACGGGAACGCCGAAAGCCCGGTCGCCCGCGATCCCGGCACATCTCCCGGATGACCGTCTACCGGGCATTGAAGGAGAAGTGACGGGGTTCAGGTTCCTGCAGCCGGTCGGCGATCCATATCTTGATCAATGCCTGGCGGGTGATGCCGAGCTTCCCGGCCTGCCGGTCCAGACCCGCGACAATCCAGGCCGGGAAATCCACGTTCACCCGCCTGGCTTCGAGATTGGGGCGGCGGGCATTCGCCCAGTCAACATAGGCGGACATGTCCTCGCCCGCATCAAAACGCTCGTCGAATTCCTTCGCTTTCATGGATGGCGATCTCCTTTTTGCGGGCGCGGCGCACGGAAATGATCCGCACGCGGTCGTCCCGATCTGTGCAGACAGCGGTCCAGTGCCTGGCTTCGATCATGCCAACGGCCAGAAAACGCCGCTCGTCTGTCGTGACATTGGCCGCAGCCTCGATAAGATGCGCAGGTCATGAAAGATCAGCCGGACGCCGCTCGACGTGGTCAGGTCAAGGTTCTGTTCCTCCTTCGATACGCGTGCGTAGCCGATGAGCACGCGGGACCCTGTCTGACAACCCGATCACGACGCGCGAAACCATGCGGTGTTTTCCAGACCGGGTAACCGGCAGGCCGTGAATTCTTTTCTTTCATTATCAGTCTGTTGCGCGGGCGTCAGCCTTTCCGACTGCCTGATGTCGGGCTATGTCAGCCCCAGAAAAAGCGCCAGGGACCGATTGACACGGATCATGTCGGCCTGGCCAAGGCTTCCGAACACCGGTCCCAGCCTGTCGGTCCGCACAGTCATGGCCTTGTCGACCATCACCTGTGACGGCCTGTCTAGACCGTTCCGCGGGGACGGTTCGACCGTCAGACGCAGCAGCGGAGCATCGATCAGTTTCGACGTGATCAGGAGAACCGTCACCGTCGAGGTTCCTTGGAAATGCCCGGACTGGATCACAAGCGCGGGCCGAGGTTTTCCGTAGTCACCCTGCAGGGCGACCGTGACCAGATCGCCCCTCGTCACTCCCAGCCGTCCGCGTCCGCCATCGCCGCGTCAATCACGCGCTCTGTCCCACGGTCCCGGCGGTCGGCTTCGGCCACCAGCAGCGACTGGCGGCGGCATTCATCGGCGAAGCCCGGTCGCCGCGTGTCGGGAACCCAGATCTGGACCGGTCGCAGCCCGGCGGTGCGCAGGGCGTCTCTGGCTTTGCGGACGCGTTCGGCAGCTGAAGCCGGCATGGCAGTCTCCCCGTCGCTACATGTAACATAGCGCACGTCCGGGATGTGGACAAGCCCACAGGCCGCGAAAACTGTCATCCGAGGCCCGCATGCAGGCCATCAGGGCGCACACCGAGCAGAGACGCCGGGAGGAGGGCACAAGGAGGAGGATCCTGACCGGCGCATGGATCCTCCACGAGATGGAAAGCCCGCAGGCTGCCGGGCTTCGTCAGGGAACGCGACCGGGCTCGACATCGGCCCGAACCTACATTGTCTGCAAACAGCTCGAAGCGGAACGGTCTCGCGACGGGCTTTTGCCTGCTTTTATTGATCGGGTCAGTTATTGAGGGCTCTCCAGCCCGCGGCCTGCTGTTCAGCGCAGTAGGTTTGCATCTGGTAGTCGCCCGGCCATTCAGCGGCGCAGCGTGCGGCGATGACTGTGCCGGCCGAGGCCGGCACAGTTGCGAGGACGTTCGGAAGCTCCGTGAACCCCGTTTGCTGCTGCGCAAGGCAATACGCGCGCATTTGCCAGTCACTGCCCCATTCCGCCTCACACATTTCGGCGGCGGTGCTGAGCTCGGGCGGAATCACGGCGAGCCTGTGCCGCAGTTCCGCATAGCTCTCCCGCTGTTGTCGGACGCAATAGGCCTGCATCTGAAAGTCGCCCGGCCATTCAGCGGCGCAGGCCGCTTTGGTCTGATCCTCATCGAATGCGGCGGCGGGCGACGCCAGGAAAGCGAGGAGACCCGCGAAAAGCGCTGGGCGCATGGAGTTTCTTTCCCGCCAAGTGTTCCCTGTCATTCCGAATCTCCCTCAACACCTAACTGTGGCGGCCTGTCGGAACCATGATCGCACGTAATGGCCTGTACGCATGAATGGAACGGTGAGGGGTCATAAGGCTTTGCAGAACTACCGTTCGGAATTAGGGTTTCTGAGAGGGCGCAATTCTCCGGTCGCAATGTTTTCTGGCAGATCGAATGCGTGCCTGCCGAGGAAATTTATATGTCTGTTGGTAAGGGGCGATATTCTGGCAACATCATCTGGGCTGACATTCCAGCCTTCCGTTTCGAGTTGATCGAGTACGGGTTGCATGTAGGTTGCGTTCCAGAAAGCAATAGCATTGAGGGTGAACCCGAGCGCTCCAGGTTGTTCTTCCTGACCTTGCCGATAGGGTTTGCGGATTTCCCCCCTTTCACCGTAGCAGACGCGCCGGGCCAGGCTATGGCGAAGCTCCTGGCGGTTGAGTTGGATCAGAATGCGCCGCCGCGTTTCCTCGTCGTTGACGAATCTGAGGATATGCAGCGACTTGATGATCTTTCCCAATTCGCCAAGGGCTTTGGCGAGTGCCGTGGTGCGCTCGCGCACCTGAAGCGTACGCATGACCGCGCCTGCATGGATATGTCCAAACTTCAGCGATCCGGCCAGACGCAACAGGTCTTCCCAGTTTTCAATAATGATGCGGACATTGATCCTGTTGCGGGCGAGCGGGTCAGGCGGACCATAGTCGGCTTGGCGGTCGATGCGCCAAAGTCGGGTCTGGCCGATATCCGCAAGCCGGGGACTGAACTGGTAGCCGAGCAACCAAAAGAGTCCGAAGACGATATCGGAGTAGGCCGCCGCGTCGGTCATGATTTCCACGGGTTCGAGATCAGTTTCCTGATCGAGCAAAAGCGCAAGGATGAACATGCTGTCGCGCAGGGTTCCAGGGACGACAAGGGCATTGAGGCCGGTGAACTGGTCGGAGACAGGATTGTAGAGAGTGATGCCGCGGCCGGTCTTGAAGTATTTTGGATCAGGGCCAGCATGAATGACCGTGGGTGGTGCAGAAAAACGAATTCCGTCTGCGGAGGCAACATCACCAGTTCCCCAATGTTGTACAATCGGCAGTTCATTGTGGGCAGCGACGATGCGGGCATTGGCCGTCGTGATCGTCTCGGAGCGGATGAAGTTCTGGCTGATCCAGGAAAGCCTGTCCCGCCGGAGGGGTGGAAAGCTCGCCTGTGCGATCGGTTCAAAGCCAATGTTGCAAGCCTCGGCGAGCAGCACGGCACACAGGCTCGTCTGGAAGCCATCGACACGCGCACGCCGCTCTGTGACATGGGTAAAATCCTGCGCAAAACCGGTACGGTTGGCGACTTCGAGAAGCACATCCGAGAGATCGACCTTTGGCAATCTGATCCGCATGGCGGCCCTCAGCTTTCTCAGGCTGTCGGGTTCTTCGATGAGACGTGGTCCGGAATGGCATTGTAGCTGTTCAGAATTCGGGGTCCAGCCGCAACGTGAGGCGGCGCTGGTGGTCTGGGCCACGATTGTAGCTGTTCAGAATTCGGGGTCCAGCCGCAACGTGAGGCGGCGCTGGTGGTCTGGGCCACGATTGTAGCTGTTCAGAATTCGGGGTCCAGAGGCCGGACGTTCTTGCCGAAGCATTTTCAGCTAAGGATGAAACCGAGGATGGCTACGGCCAGACCCAGCATTCCGGCGATCGCCAGAAGCATCCGGGTCTCGCGGGCGGCCATATCCGCCTTCAACCGCTCATAGGACGTGTTCATGCGTTCCTCCAGGACGGCGACCCGCCGGGCGGGTCCGTGGCTGTCCGGCGCTTCGCTCATGCAGACCAACATAAAACCGGCGTGGACGCGGCGCAAGGGGTAGGGGATGATGAATCAGCTGTGAGGAACGTCGCCTCACGGACCTTTTTTGGATAGACCCAGTAAGGAAGCTCTCAGCCGAAAGGGACATGCACGAGCTGCGCGGCGGCGGCCCTGGCGGTTTCGGGACGGCGGTCGTAGCGGGCTGTCGTCACGGGGCTGGCGTGTCCGGCGAGCGTCTGGACCATGGCGATGTCTGCGCCGGCCTCGAGGGCGGCGGACACGAATGACCTCCGCAGGTCGTGCGGCGAGCAGTGCGCGATCCCCGCCTCCCGGGCGCGTTTCCGGAGCCGCGCCATCAATGACTGGGCGGTCATGGGGAGGAGGCTGGCCGCGCCGGTCTGCGAGACCCGCGTGAGCAGCGGACCCTCGGCCCGGCCGCGGGCGTCGAGCCAGGCTCCGAGCGCCGCCCGGGCGCCCCGGGGGGCGTAGACGGTCCGCTCGCGGTTGCCCTTGCCGATGACGCGGACCGCGCCGGTCCCGGGATCGAGGTCCTCAAGGCGCACCGCCGCGGCTTCGGACCGGCGCAGGCCACAGCCGAACATCAGCCCGAAGGCCGCCGCGTCCCGCGCGCCGCCGGGCGTCCCGTCGGCGCAGGACCTGAAGAGGGCCGAGAGCTCGCCGGCGTCGAGCGACCGTCCGGCGGGCAGCCGGGATCCCCGGACCGCCGGGACGTCGGCCGCCCGGCGGTACGCGTCGGTCGGGATCAGGCCAAGGCGCCAGGCCGCCCGGAGGACTCCGCGGATCCCGGAGAGCGCCTTGTTGGCGGACGACGGCGCGTAGCGGTCGGCGAGGGAGGCGCGGAGGGCGGCGACATGCCGGTGCCGGAGACCGTGCCAGGGGCAGGCCTCCGGATCCGGGTGGCCGAGGAGTGCGGAGACCTGCGCGAGCGACGCCGCCATCGAGCGCCGGCCGTCGCCCGGGGACAGGCTTGCGAGGTAGACGAGGACCGGGCTGCGGTCGGCGGGCAGCCGGCCATCCGGGGGAAGGGCCGGAACCGGAGGGGCGGGGGGGCGGGGGGGTCCGTCATGCCCGGCTCCGGCCGGACAGGGTCCGGAGAACGTCGAGCATGTCCTTGTGGGCGTCGCTGCCGCGCGGCACCCGGTAACGGGTTCCGTCGATGGCGCCGCGCCATGGCAGCCCGCCGCTCCGTTTCGCCCGTCGGAGGGCGTCGCGGAGCGCTTTTGGGTGAACCCCATGCCCGCGGGCCAGCTCGGCGGCGGATTCGATGTATCCCTCTCCCATGCGCAGCTTCCCTTCCGTGACCGGTGTTTGCGGTAATTTACATTACCATAACCGGTTTCGGACCAGCGGCCAAGGTGGCAATACTGCTAAATATATATACTTATACCCCCCCCCACTTCCACTCCGAAGTGCAACACCAGTGGCGGTGGTGACCGGTTCTGCTGCCGCATGATGTTGCGTATCGGCCAGGAAGCGGCGACAGTCCCTGTGACGAAACAGGAGAGACCGCCATGCCCGAGGGCCAGCGCCACCTGACCCATGAGGATGGATGCCGGATCGGCGCACTGAAGGAAAGCGGGATCTCCGACGGGGCGGTCGCGGCCCGTCCGGGCCGTGACCGTTCGTCGGTCTGGCGGGAGCTGCGCCGGAACGGCGGGGATTCGGGCTACAGCCCGGGCGAGGCGCGGGGGAAAGCGGAGGCGCGCCGCGGCGGGGCGTCGTCTGTCCCGAGGAAGATGACTGCGGAGCGCTGGGCGCATGTGGAGACGTGCCTGACGGAGGGCTGGAGCCCGGAGCGGATCGCGGGACGGCTGCGTCCGGGGGCGGCTGGGCGGTGGGCCGCCAGTGGACATCCGGGTATCCGAGGCCGACAGGAAGGCGGGCGGCGGGCTGTTCCCGCTGCTGAGGCGGCGCGGCGGAAAACCGAACCGGGGGGCGGGCGGCACCCGGGCCGGGGCCACATCCCGGGCCGGGTGGACATCTCCGGGAGGCCTGCGGAGGTGGAGAGCAGGGAGCGTGTGGGCGACCGGGAGGCGGACACGATCATCGGCAGGGGCCACAGCGGGGCGGTGGTCCCGCTCGTGGACCGCGCCTTGAGATACACGTTTTTCCAGAGGGTTGACCGGCGCACCTCGGCTGCGGTCTCCGCCGCGATGCTGGCGATGCTGGAGCCGTCCGACACCCCCGTCCACACGGTCACGGCGGACAACGGAAAGGAGTTCGCGGGCCACGCCGGCGTGGCGGAGGCGCTGAAGGCCGGCTTCTTCCTCGCGACC
Organism: Paracoccaceae bacterium; assembly: GCA_965203605.1. GTDB lineage: Bacteria > Pseudomonadota > Alphaproteobacteria > Rhodobacterales > Rhodobacteraceae > JAPOUP01. The sequence continues at coordinate 4,861,304 of OZ241902.1, forward strand.
CCCCAGCACTCCCGGGAGAGGGGCCCGACCGGGCACACCAACGGGCTGGCGCGGCGGTACCTGCCGAAGGGGACGGACCTGCGGGCGGTCAGCGACGCGGAGGTGGGACGGGTGCAGGACCGCACGGACGCGCGTCCGCGCAGGGTGCCCGGCTACCGGACGCCCGCCGAGGTGTTCCACCGGGTCCGCCCTCCCTGACGCGGCCCGCCCGCCCGCCCCCCCCCCCCCCCCCCCCCACCGGGAGGGGTGGACAGGATTCCGCCGCCGCGTCCGTCCGGGCTCCGGTCGGGCTGCGCCCTCCCTGCGCCCGGACGGACGCGACCCGCCCCGGCGGAGGCGTTGCGCCGCCCGGAAAGCCCGGATAAACTCCATACGGAAGGGACCACAGCCGTTCCGGGGCCGGATCCGCGGTCCCCGGGGGCCGGAAACCACGCCTTCCGGCCATTCCCTTCGCTCGGGCTACGCCCCCGCTGCGGGAATGGCCGGTGTTGCACTTCGGAGTGGAAGTGGGGAGAGGATTCCGGGCGGTTTCCGGCCGCCGGGAAGGAAAAGTCCACCAAACCCGGTTCACGGAAACCCATGGAATACAGGGTCCGGAAGGGCTGGTGGGAATTGCTGTTGAAAAAGGTTCCTAACATGTCATTGCCGCCTCGGCGACCTTCGCCTCTTTCACCCGCACCTTCCCTCCGGGGAAGCCGGGGAAGTTCGCGGCCCCGCGGTCGCGCTGCGAGGCCGAGGTTCCGCTCCGGGCGGGACTGTCGGCCAGCGAGGCTTGGCCGACGTATAGATCATGACGGACAGTCGCCATTGTGACTTTACCGAGGAACACGAGGTAGCCGGGCGTTTTGTCGATGCTGACATCGCACTTATGGGTGACGCCACGTCATAGGTCTAGGACCGATTTTCGCTCTGTAAATTGAGATCCTTCCTCGATTCACTGTCAGTCCTTATCCTTGAGCGGGACCAGGAATCCAGGGCCTGACATTTTGGGCGGACGATGGAAGTGGAGTCGTCAGATCCACAGAATCCACGCGCCGTTTCAACTATCGGGCATGCGCCAGTCATATAGGCCCGAATTGATGGCGTTGTCGATCGCCTCCACCATCAATCCACGGATTGCCGCTTCAGCCGGCGAAAGCCGTTCGACACGGGAACTGGCCAGATGCAGCACTCTGTCGAGACCGGGAATGTTGGTTCGCTTGGCCACAATCGTTCCGGCTTCGAGTTCCTGTGGGAAGAGTGCATATGGCGCCAGGACACACCTGCGCCCCTGTGTGACAAGTTCACGCCGGATGTTGATGGCCTGGATCTCAACATAGTCATGTAGCTCTAGCCCATGTTCCAAAATACCTTTATCGACGATTCGGCGCAGATGCTGGTTTCGGTCGTCAAGTGCCATCGGAAGTCGAACGAGCTGGTCGAGTTTGATCGGCTCTTCAAATTCGCCGATCAGGTCCTTGTGGCCAACGACATGGATCGTTTCGATATATAGCGGGAGAGTTTCAATGGCTTCCGTATCTCTCAGCGAGTGGGTCACCGCGATTTCCAGTTCGCGTTTGCTGATCAGGCGATCCAATTGATCAGTCAGCCCCTGAGTCAACTGGACCGATACCTCGGGAAAGCGATCGGAAACGGTTTCAAGCAGCCCCGGCACGATTACCCGGCCCAATGAAGGCGTCACACCCAGACGGACGGTACCCGACGGAATGGTGCCGAAGCTCCGCACATCAGCAATGGACTGAGACACGCGGAACACGATGTCCTCCGCATGGGCCTTCAGCCGTCGGCCCGCTTCGGTGAGTTGAACCCCACGCGAATGCCGTTCGATAAGTTGAACGCCAAGGTCCGCTTCAAGCTTACGCATCTGCTGACCCAAGGCTGGCTGGGTTACGTTAAGAGTTTGACTCATAAGTCATTGTTTTAATTATATCATTCAGTTTCAGGTACTTGCGTCCCTCGCCAGCCGCCGGAACAGGAACCGGCAGGCGGCCAGCTGCGCCCACGCCACGGAGCTCGCCAGGCTCCGCCCGCAGTCCTTCGCCAGGCGGCGGCGGCGCGACATCCAGGCGAAGGCGCCATCCACGACCCAGCGGCGGTACAGCACCGTGAAGCCCTGGTTCCCCTGGGTCTTTCCACGATCCCCGGCACCTCGGGGACACCCGGCTCCGCGAGCCTGCCGCGCGGTCCCGCGCCGCTGCAGCCGCTGTCGGCCCACAGTTCCGTCACCTTCGGCGCCTTCCCGAGCATCGCCAGGATGACGTCCGGAGCGCCGTCCCGGTCCCGGACGTCGGCCGTGTGGGCCTGGACCACGATCGGGGTCCCCTCCACGTCCACGGCGATGTGCCCAGTGTCGAGGCGAACACCACCTGGCATCTGGTGTCCCCTCCACGTCCACGGCGATGTGCCGCTTCCGGCCCCTGGTTCTCTTTCCGGCGTGGTGTCCCGACGGCCCCGCCGTCTCCGTCGTCCTCACCGACTGGCTGCCGGTCCCGGCGGCGGTCGGCTCCGGGCCACGCCCCGCCCGGTCGCGGGCCAGTCCGCGCAGCGCATCCATCATGCGCTCCATGACGCCGCTGCCGCGCCAGGCGTGGAAGCAACCCTGGACCGTGGCAAACGGAGCGGAACACCTGGGAACCGCCCGCCACTGGCAGCCCGTCGCCGGCATGTACTGGATCGCGTGGAGGACCTCGCGGAGATCCGTGGACCTGGGGCGGCCCAGCCCCGGCGGCGGCGGGAGAAGCGGCTTGATCAGGGCCCACTCCCCGTCCGTCAGGTCACTTTCATATCGCTCGGAAATGCGCTTATACTTCTCCCGGGTGGTCTCGCTCCAGGCCATGGTAGCCTCCCTGTCTGGTTGCAGACTGACACGGAGATACCACATCTGGCGGAGACCATCCACATTTTCGGTCAACCTCTAAGTCTTTCCGCAGCCGCCGTGAGGCTATTGAGTTCTGAAATCGCCAGAAAGTAGCGAAGCTGTTTCAAGTCCATGGGATTTCTATAAGTCCTGCTTTGGCCTTTCAAAAGAAGATATTCTTTGTCCGCTCATTTGGGCAGACCTAGGGTTTCGACGACTAGTATCCCACCATCATTGTGTTGATGGGTAGAGGGATCTGAGCTTTATCCGGGCGTCCCCGGTCCTGAAACGCCAGTCCACCGGTTTCGACGACGGGTTCCGGTGCGCCTGCCATGCGTCGACCTCCCGCACCATCGCCTCGCGGTCGGGAATGCGCCTGGCGGGGCACTGCCGGGACAGGACGTCTGTCCCGGTCTCCGCCATGTCCGGCCAGCTGCCGTGCTTCGGCGTGTGGTGGACCTCGAAGCGGTCGGCGGGCCGCGACGCCTCCGCCGGCCCGGACGTCTCGTACAGGGTCGACAGCCTGTGGGTGTCGGGTTGTCCATCACCGGGACGATTCTCCGGTCGGGGAAATGGACGTCGGCCATGTCGGCGGGCAACCCTGCGAAGTCCCGCCTCCTGCGCCGGTCGGTGACCTTCACGTGGCGCCATGCCTCCAGCGGCGCGTACACCATGAACAGGTTCGCCGTTCCGTTGCGTTCGTACCCGAAATCGTACGCGGCGGGCTGGCCGGGACGCGTCGGAAGCGGCATCCGCGTCTCCCTCGTCCGCCGCTCCGGGGTCCCGTCCATGCAGACGGGCACGGTGCCGTCGTCGTACTCCCGGCTGCAGGTCTCGGGACGTCCTCCATGGCGCAGACGGAATCGGCGCTTTCCTTCGGCGGGATGCACCGGCATTCGCTCCGCCACGGCTTGATGTCGTTTTTTTCAGCCCCTGCCGGACCGTCCCGTCGGAGATGCTGCCGACGACCTCCAGCCCGCCGGGCCTGTCGGCGAGCAGCCGCATCGTCCAGCGCGCGTGCCCCTCCGGCGGACCGGAGCGGGCCAGCATCGCCAGCTTCGCCTGGCCCCCGCCGTCCAACCGGGGCTTCCTGCTGTTGGCCTGCTCCTTCCTCTCCAGCGCCGCCTCAAGGCCCCCGGCACGAACTTCCTGCGGGCCCGCTCCACCGTCGCCGTCCCGGCCCCGGGGATGTCCGCGATGTCGGCGTCCCCGCGTCCGCCGCCGTCGCGGTTGGCGTCCGCCAGAAGCAGGATGTGCGCCCGCCGGCGCCGCGTCACCGACCCCTTTCCACCGTCGACGATCCCCTGCAGGAGCGACCGCTCCCCGTCGTCCAGCCGTACGTGATATATCTTCCTGCCACCCGTTCCCATGGCCTGCCGCCTCATGATGCCCCCGGAACCGCCGGCGGACATCCGCCCGATCCTGAGGGTCTGTTGGTTGCTGTTGCGGCAGGTATAAGGTATCAAGGGGAACATGGCAGGCGGACAGGCATCAATTCAACACTGGCGGGATACTAGGGCCTGTTGACAATTGGGTTGCGATTCGGCGCGTCCCCTGTTATTTTCGCCGCAATGCAGGCCGGAACGGTGGCACAGGCAAGAGACAGGCAAGAGACAGGCAAGAGACAGGCAAGAGAGCAGGTGACATGATGAATGCGGACAGGACGGTGCTGACCGACGCCATGTGGGCGCGGATCAAGGACATGCTGCCCGGCAGGGCGACCGATCCCGGCACCACCGCGGCGGACATCCGGCGGTTCGTGGAGGCGGTGCCCGTGCGGTTCCGGACGGGCTCGCCGTGGCGCGGCCTTCCGGAGCGCTTCGGCAACTGGAACAGCGTCTCCAGGCGGTTCCGCCGCTGGGCGCTGTCCGGGGCGGCCTGACGGGCAAGGTCGTGGCGGCCGTGGACGCGCCCGGATACCTGGTCCGCTTCGTGATCCTGCCCGGGCAGGCGCACGGCCCCGCGGGGACGGCGAAGCTTCTGGACCGGCTCCTGGAGGATCTGGCCCAGCGCGGGGCGGAGGCGGTGGTTCCGTCGAAGCGGAACCGGACGGAGCCCAGGGAGCACGACCGGGAGATGTATGGGTGGCGGCATCAGGTCGAGAGTTTCTTCGCCAGAACCAGGGAGTTCCGTGCGATCGCAACGCGCTACGACAGGACGGACGCGAGCTTTGCGGCCGGGATTCATCCCGTAGCCGGCGTGGTGGCGGCAGCATGATTGTCAACAGACCCTAGCTAGCAGGAAACGGATATTGGATAGATGCCAGCACACGAAGGAGATCACTTCATCGGGGGTGCTTGGGTTTCGGATGCCGAAAATGGTTGCGCCGAAAGCGTCAGCCCAAATGACGGCTCGATACTCGGCACCGCACCAAATGGTTCGGCAGATCTCGCCAGCCGCGCCGCGGTGACCGCTCGAGAGGCTTTTGAGACCTCAGGGTGGTCGCAGGATCCGAGGTTGAGAGCGAAAGTGCTGCTCGACTTCGCTGACGAGTTGGAAGCGCGGAAAGACTCAATCGCCCGACTTATGGCGCGGGAGAACGGCAAGGTTCTCGACCAGGCGGTTCATGAACTGGCGGCAGGTTTTGGCGAGGCCCGCTACTATGCCGGTGTCGCGCGAAACGTATTCGGTCGGACCTATGAGAGCGGCCCGGGTCGAATGAGCCTGATGACCCGCGAACCATCGGGAGTCGTCTCGATCATTGTGCCTTGGAATGCGCCCGTCACTCTACTGGTGCGTTCGCTGGCGCCCGCGCTCGCGGCAGGGTGTAGCGTCGTTGTCAAACCTGCTCCGCAGACGCCTCTGACCAATGCGGCTGTGATGGAGTGCTTTGCCGAAGTTTCGGATCTTCCCGACGGAATCGTCAATTCAGTCAATGAATTCGGGACCGAAGTTGGCACAGTCCTGTCGACTCATCCCGAAATCGACGTGATTTCCTTCACTGGATCGTCACGGACCGGCAGAACCATCATGAGGAACGCTGCCGCAACGATCAAGCATGTGAGCCTCGAATTGGGTGGCAAGGCGCCTGCGTTGGTCTTTGAGGATGCGGATATTGACAGGGCCGTAGCGGAAATCAAGCGCGGTGCGCTGGCCCTGAATGGCCAGATGTGTACCTGCATCAGCCGGATTCTCGTGCAGGACAGCATCTATGCGAAGGTTCGGGCGCGCCTGGTTTCGGCCTTCGAGAGCACCAGGACGGGCTCCGCATTGGAACCGGGCGTTGAACTTGGCCCTCTTGTCGATGCCCCAAATCAGGCCCGCATCCTTGGACTCATCGATCAAGCCGCAAGCGAGGCAAATCTGATCCTCCGCGGAGATGCGGGGGGCGAACGGCTGGAGCATGGCTGTTTCGTCACCCCGAGCATCTTTGAGATCGATGATGTCGCGCATCCGCTTGTCCAGAAAGAACTCTTTGGCCCGATAGTGTCGCTCGAGTCGTTCAGCGACGAGGCAGATGCATTGGCGAAGGCGAATGCCACCAGGTATGGCCTTGCCTCGTCAATCTACACGAACGATCTGAATCTCAGCATGAGGATATCCCGCAGGCTGAAATTCGGTACGGTCTGGTTAAACTGTCACAACCGACTTCTGGCTGAGGTCGAAACCGGAGGTTATCGCGAGAGCGGAATTGGGCGACTGCACGGAATCGAGGCGATGAACGACTTCCTCGAAACCAAACACATATACCTTGAGTCCGATAGCTGATGGCGCTGATTCAGTATCTCTCCCGAGTCAATTTCGACATCGGTGCGATATCCGTTCTGGGCGAGGAAATCTCCCGACTGGGCCTGAAGCGACCACTTCTGGTCACGGATGGCGGGATCGCCGCCGCAGGGATTCTGGACCGGGCGCTTGATGCGGCAGCGCCTCTTGAACCGCTCGTCTATGACGGCACGACCGAGAATCCGACTGAGCGGTCCCTGTTGGATTGCCTGGACATCTGGTGGGACAGAGGTTGCGACGGAGTCATCGCGCTCGGTGGCGGATCTCCGATTGACCTGGCCAAGGCTGTCGCACTCCTGTCCAGCCACGGCGGCCGCTTGGTGGACTATAATGTCAAGACCGGAGGATCCGATCGGATCGGCAGGGTTTCGCCGCAGATCGCCGTCCCGACCGCAGCCGGGACGGGGGCGGAGGTCGGTCGAGCATGCGTCATGTCGCTACTTGACGGAACGAAGTGCGTCGCCGTCAACCTGAATCTGGTCGCCGACGTCGTAATCTGTGATCCGGAACTCACTCTTTTCTTTCGCTGCCGCGGCATCTGACCGCCGCTACCGGAATCGACGCGTTGAGCCACGGGATCGAAACCACGATGAGTCCCTGGATCAACCCGCCTGCCGAAGCCATCGCCCTTGACTGCGTCGCGCGTGCGGCCCGTTGGCTGCCCATCGCCGTCGAGGATGGATCAAACCTACAGGCCCGTTGGGAAATGATGATGGCCGCCCTTGAAGGCGGCATGTGCCTGCAGAAAGCGCTTGGCGGTGCACACGCCATGGCGACCCCACTTGGCGAGTTGCATCTGCACCATGGTACATTGGTCGGGGTTCTACTGCCGCATATTCTCCGCTTCAACAAGGATCACGCGGTCAACTCCATCAAGCGGATCCGCCTGGCGGCGGCGATCCCGGATCGACAGGAAACCCATGACTGGATGCGCGAATTCGTTGCCGCCATCGGGCTGCCGCTGACGTTGGGAGAACTGGGCGTGGATCCCGATCTCCTCCCCGACATTGCCGGGAAGGCGTCCAGGGACCATCTAGGCGCAACCAACCCACGTCCGGCTGCAGCTGGGGATTACCTGACGCTCCTTAAGGCAGCGATGTAGACCCTGCGGCGGGGGAACTACGAGCAATCCGCCGAAGGGTGTCCGGTGCGCTTTTCGAGATGCGCCCGATCCAGGGCGACGGTCTGCGCCGCGTTCGCGATCGAGTCTTCTGGCAGGCCCGTCATCGCGGCGATCAACAGTACGTTTCCCGGATTTTCCCACATGGGTGGCGGCGATGGAAAGCGGTTCCTCCGATTTGGGTTGCCTGATGACGTCGGTCCTTTTCGACAGAGACTGTGCAGCACCGTTCTGCGGAGGCGGATTCTGGTCCAGTTCGTCCATCCCAGTGTACGGTGAAAGGCAATCACCTTGCCGAAGCCACGTGTGAGATTGACATTTCCTCCATCTTGACTTAGAGTTTGACTCATAAGTCATTGTTTTAATTATATCATTCAGTTTCAGGTACTTGCGTCCCTCGCCAGCCGCCGGAACAGGAACCGGCAGGCGGCCAGCTGCGCCCACGCCACGGAGCTCGCCAGGCTCCGCCCGCAGTCCTTCGCCAGGCGGCGGCAGCGCGACATCCAGGCGAAGGCGCCATCCACGACCCAGCGGCGGTACAGCACCGTGAAGCCCTGGTTCCCCTGGGTCTTTCCACGATCCCCGGCACCTCGGGGACACCCGGCTCCGCGAGCCTGCCGCGCGGTCCCGCGCCGCTGCAGCCGCTGTCGGCCCACAGTTCCGTCACCTTCGGCGCCTTCCCGAGCATCGCCAGGATGACGTCCGGAGCGCCGTCCCGGTCCCGGACGTCGGCCGTGTGGGCCTGGACCACGATCGGGGTCCCCTCCACGTCCACGGCGATGTGCCCAGTGTCGAGGCGAACACCACCTGGCATCTGGTGTCCCCTCCACGTCCACGGCGATGTGCCGCTTCCGGCCCCTGGTTCTCTTTCCGGCGTGGTGTCCCGACGGCCCCGCCGTCTCCGTCGTCCTCACCGACTGGCTGCCGGTCCCGGCGGCGGTCGGCTCCGGGCCACGCCCCGCCCGGTCGCGGGCCAGTCCGCGCAGCGCATCCATCATGCGCTCCATGACGCCGCTGCCGCGCCAGGCGTGGAAGCAACCCTGGACCGTGGCAAACGGGGCGGAACACCTGGGAACCGCCCGCCACTGGCAGCCCGTCGCCGGCATGTACTGGATCGCGTCGAGGACCTCGCGGAGATCCGTGGACCTGGGGCGGCCCAGCCCCGGCGGCGGCGGGAGAAGCGGCTTGATCAGGGCCCACTCCCCGTCCGTCAGGTCACTTTCATATCGCTCGGAAATGCGCTTATACTTCTCCCGGGTGGTCTCGCTCCAGGCCATGGTAGCCTCCCTGTCTGGTTGCAGACTGACACGGAGATACCACATCTGGCGGAGACCATCCACATTTTCGGTCAACCTCTTAGTCAGGACTTAGTCAAGATGGAGGCTGAGTTGCGGGCGTCGGTTCATGAAGCAAAGACAAATCTCTCCAAGCTATTGGCAAAGGTAAACATCGGGGAACGTGTGGTCATTACACGTTATGGCATTCCCGCGGCCGAACTGGTTCCGGTGCGCGGTGCATCGGTAAACCTCGGCAGCTTGAGGAATGTCGTCTCGCCTCCACCTGATGAGTTCTTTGAGCCTTTGGACGAAGATGGACTGCGGATCTGGGAAGGGGAATGACATCATACCTTCTGGACACGAACGCCTTCGCAATGGCGATGATCCATGACCCCCGACTACCGGAAATGGCCCATGCCCGAATGCGCGAAGCTGACCGTCTGGCAGTTTCAGCCATTTCATTCTACGAGATCGGTCAGAAGGTCAGGTTGGGAAAGTGGCCTGAGATGGCCGCCCACATCGAGAACCTCGAAAGACGTGCAGGCTCCGATGGTTATGATCTGATTCCGGTAACGGCAAAATCGTGTCTGGAGGCACCTATGCTTGACTGGGACCACCGTGATCCATTTGATCGAGTGGTTGCAGCAGTCGCTCTGTCAGAAACCCTTCCAGTGATCTCCTCCGACCAAGCCTTCGATGGAATCGGCATCGAGAGACACTGGGCCACCTAAAAGACATCGACAATACACAGACCCCATTTCTGATGATTGCGTGGAAATCGATGCTGAATCGGACTTGGTTGCCATCATGATCGGTCAATCTCATTGCCGCCACGGACAGGACGTCCCTCGGCCGCCGTCGTCCACCGCCGATTTGGCACCCTCCTCCCTGGGACCGCCCGCTGTCGCCGACAACGAGGCCACGCCGGTCGCGGCAGCGGACTCAGTATATCAGTCCGCGTCGCTGGGGGCGTCACGGACCTGATAGTCCTGGCTTCCAATCCTTGGTTCGGTCCCTTCTCGCAAGCGCCGCATATTGGCCGAGTGCTTCACGAAGACCAGCACAGCCATCAGGCCGACAATGGCGGCGAGGCGCCAATTGTCAAAAACGACAGCGAAGAACGGCGCCAGCACCGCTGCTGAAAGCGCCGAGAGCGAGCTGATGCGTGAAACCCCTGCGACTGCCAGCCAGGTCATGCAGGCCAAAGCCCCAACGAAAAAGCTCAGCGCCAGCAGCGTCCCCAGAAACGTTGCCACACCCTTTCCCCCCCTGAAACCGAGATACACCGGGAACAGATGCCCCAACATTGCGAACAGCCCAGCCAGGCCCGCCGCACTTTCTCCCGCGAACCAACGGGCGGCAATCACTGCGGCCGCGCCTTTGCCCGCGTCACCCACAAGTGTCAGTAGCGCCGCCCATCTGTTGCCGGTGCGAAGTACATTCGTAGCACCAATGTTGCCCGACCCGACTGTCCTTAGGTCTCCCAGGCTGAACATCCGCGCCATCACGATACCGAATGGCACCGAACCAAGCAGATAGGCCAGAATCGCGCTCGCGATCATATGTGTCGGTTCCATACCCAACCCTCCCTGACTATGCATATCCGGCCAGTCGGCCAGCACAGTTGCTCCAACCGTTGAGAGAACCGCTCTTCAGACCTTCGCCACCCTCGCTCAATGCCTCGAGGCGCGTCAGGCCCTCGAATAGACTTCCCTGCCGCCAACCCAGGTCCTTAGAACACGGCCTTGCATACGCGCACCGTCAAAAGGCGTGTTTCCGGACTTGGACTTAAGTGTCGAGCGATCGAGTATGTAAGGCGCATCGGGGTCGAACAGAACCAGGTCCGCCGGAGCTCCTGCTACAAGGCGGCCCGAAGACAGTCCAAGTCGACGTGCCGGATTCAGTGCCAGCGCGGCGAACAGCCGAGGCAGATCCATCTCACCCCCGTGATAGAGGCGAAGCGCTGCTGGAAGCAGGGTCTCGAGTCCAACCGCTCCGCTCGCCGCCACTTCAAACGGGCGTCGTTTCGACTCCTCATCCTGCGGTGTATGCATTGAGCAGATGATATCGACCAGCCCTCCTGAGACGGCTTGGACCATCGCGCATCGATCCTCCTCAGACCTTAGTGGTGGCTTGATCTTGAAAAACGTTCGGTAGTCGCCGACATCCAGTTCATTCAGCGTCAGGTGGTGAATGTTGACCCCAGCACTTACGTCCAGACCTGCTGACTTCGCCCGTTCCAGGGCAGGTAGGGCTGCCGCGGTCGACAGGTTGTCGGCATGGTACCGGGAACCGGTCATCTCAACCAGCGCAAGGTCGCGTTCCAGGCCAAGGCGTTCCGCAATGGGCGAAACCGCTGGAAGCCCCCGAAGCGAGGCGAACTTTCCCGACGTGGCCGCCGCGCCCAGACTGAGGCCGGGCTCCTGTGGATGCGCGACCACCAAGGCGTCCAGCGAGTTGGCATAGGAAAGGCACCGCGAAAACACTTTCGTGTCGGTGACCACCGAATCACAGTCAGTGAACGCCACCGCTCCCGCATCCTTCAGAAACCCGACTTCCACCATTTCCCGCCCGAGGCGCCCCTTTGTCAGAGCGGCCATTGGTCGAACGTTCACGGGCGCGTCCCGACCAGCTCGCCGTGCGACGAATTCCAGCTGTTCCGGGGTGTCGATCGCGGGTGTCGTATCAGGGCGGGTGATCATCGTTGTCACACCACCTGCGGCGGCCGCCCGTCCTGCGGTACGAAAGCTCTCCTTATGCCGCTCGCCAGGCTCGCAGACCTTTACACCCAGATCCACAATTCCGGGCGCAAGCACCTTTCCGCCACAATCGACGACTTCCCCTGCGACAACACCCTCACCATCCTTCAGGACTTTCCTGATTGTCCCATTCGCGATTTCCACCGATCCTGACGTGATGGATCCACCCTCGGGGTCGACGAGCCGAGCGTTTGACAGCAGGAGTGTCAACGATCGGTCTCCCGCGCGGATGCGCGACGTAGAAACAATTCCAGCTGCCTCCGGTAGGTTTCACAGCGGACGGCGGGAGCGGCTTGCTCATGCGAGACACGACAGTCGTTACCGGGAGTTCGTATCTGAATCATGCCGTAACCTCTGCGTAACGCGTCTTCAGGTTGCGGGCCAACAGGTCCATGGCCGCCATTCGCACCGCAACTCCCATCTCCACCTGTTCCTGAATCACGGATCTGTTGATGTCATCTGCGATGGTGCCATCAATCTCGACACCCCGGTTCATCGGGCCTGGATGCATCACGATCGCGTCGGGGCTGGCAAATTCAAGCTTTTCCGCGTCAAGCCCGAACCTATGGAAATACTCCCGCTCAGAGGGAATGAAGCCCCCATCCATACGCTCCTTCTGCAGCCGCAGCATCATGACCACATCAGCGCCACGCAAGCCCTCCTGCACATCATCGTGAATCTCCACGCCCCAGTCCGCGAAACCTGCCGGGATAAGTGTAGGCGGACCAACCAGACGGATGCGGCTTCCCATCTTGCCGAGAAGCAGGATGTTTGACCGTGCCACGCGCGAATGTGCGATATCGCCGCATATGGCGATTTTCAGCCTATTGAGGCGACCTCTGGCCCGCCGGATAGTCAATGCGTCAAGCAATGCCTGCGTAGGATGCTCATGCCGTCCGTCACCTGCATTCAGAACGGCACAGTTTACCTTTTCCGAAAGTAGGTTCACCGCGCCGGAATGCGGATGGCGCACCACCAATAGGTCCGGATGCATTGCATTCAGCGTCATCGCCGTATCGATCAGGGTTTCGCCCTTCTTCAGGCTCGTGGTCTCCATCGACATGTTCATCACGTCCGCGCCCAGCCGTTTACCTGCGATCTCGAAGCTCGCCTGGGTACGGGTCGAGTTCTCGAAGAACATGTTGATCTGCGTCAGTCCAGACAGCGCGTCCGAGTGTTTTTCCTGACGCCGGCTGAGGTCAACGTAGCTGTCGGCAAGATCGAGTAACGCAACGATGTCCTGTGGTTCCAGGTGCTCGATGCCCAACAGATGGGTATGGCCAAAGCCCATGCGCCTCAATCCCTGTTTTCCAACCATCTTTGGCCAGACCCGCTCAGGCCAGACGGAACGATCGCCAGCGCCGACCACTGGCTGGACAGTCATTAAGACCGGATCGCACTGCGTGCACCGATCATCTCGGCAACCTGTCGAGCGTCACCCACCCCTGCAAGAGAACCGACTTTCCCGGGTTCGGCACGTGAAAGTCGTCGCTCCGGTCGGCCCGCCACCAACGCCTCAAGATCATCGACCAACATTTCGCCGATCAACCTCCTGCCACCCTCGACTGCCGCAGCACGATGGGGCGAAAGGATGACATTCGGCAGTTCACGGAGAGGATCATCAACGGCAAGCGGTTCCTCGGGGAAGACGTCAATGGCTGCCGTGATCCGGCCGCTGCGGAGTTCGGCCATGAGTGCGGCCCAATCCACGAGATGTGACCGGCTTATCAGGATCAGGAGGGCGTTGTCCCCAAGCCTGGCGAGGTGCGAAGCATCGAGCAGGCCTGGATTCTCACGGGTGGGAACAGCGGCGACGACGATGCAACGCGACCAATCCAGGAGTTCGTCCATTTTGACAAGCCTCACGCCATGGTCGGCGGCGACGTCTTCGCGCAACCATGGGTCGTGGGCGCGTATATCACATCCAAATGGCGCAAGAAGTCGCGTGACTTCCCGGGCTATCTGGCCAAAACCGATGAAGCCCACGCTTGTGCCGTGGAGCGTGAAGTCACGGCCCGCGAAGTCCTCGAGCCAAGCCTCCCGGCCCGCCCGGAAGGCCTCATGTTCGCGGGAGAGGCCGCGGGCGCCTGCCAGCATCATCGCCAGACACATCTCAGCCACGCTTTTGCGGAATCCAGGCGACGAGGAGAGCACCTCGACGCCGCGCTCGAAACAGGCGGGGTAGTCAATTGTTCCCGGGAAACCACCGGAGACCTCGACAATGGCGCGAAGCCCCGGCGCATTCCAGAGCAGTGTCCGATCGACTTTCGGTGTGGCCGCGACGAGCGCGGTCGCTCGCGGAATTGCCTCGGCAAGGAGTTCCCCCGGTATCGGCTCGTCCCTACCCCAAACCACGTCGAAACCTCCCTCAAGACGAGCGAGGTCGGCGGGCGAGAACAGCTCGTTCATTCGCCGCCAGTCAGGATCAAGAATGACTGTCGGTTTCTTCATTTGACTTCGGGGAAGAGATGCGACTGGTCGGGGTCGAAGTCGAATGACGCTTCGGCGCCTTGGGAAAGGATCCTGTCTTCAGGTAAGGCAACGATGATCTTTCCGCCTGTGGGAAGTGCGACATCAACGACAGTCTCACTTCCCAGTCGCTCAATGAGCTCGACATGCCCGTGCAGCATTCCGGCTGTTCCCTCGGCCGCGCGGATGTACTGGGGCCGCACGCCTAGCGTTGCGGTCTGTCCGGCAGTGAACCTTCGGCCCTTGCAGGGCACCGCCATGCGATCGACCGACTGCGAGGAAATCATGGCATGGCCACCCTCGACACCTTCAACCCTGACAGGAATGAAATTCATGGATGGCGCCCCAAGAAACCCCGCAACGAATAGGTTTGCGGGCTCGTGGTATAGTTCCATGGGGGCTCCAGCCTGCATCACCTGGCCGTCCTTCAATACCACAATCTTGTCGGCGAGCGTCATCGCTTCGACCTGATCATGCGTGACATAGATCATCGATGCCTCAAGCGATTGGTGAAGTTTGCCAATTTCCATCCGCATACTCATCCGCAGCGCAGCATCAAGGTTGGACAGCGGCTCATCGAACAGAAAGACCTTTGGATCGCGCACGATGGCACGACCGATGGCAACGCGTTGGCGTTGGCCTCCGGAGAGTTCGGAGGGCCGCCGGTCGAGGAGGTGCTCCATCTGAAGAATGCGGGCGGCCGCTGCAACCTTTCTTTCCTTCTCCTCCTTTGGAACCCGGTTGATCGTCAGCCCGAAGGCCACGTTCTCGCGCACGGTCATATTCGGGAAAATCGCGTAGGTCTGGAAGACCATCGCGATACCACGGTTCTTTGGCTCGATGTCGTTGACCACCTGGCCGTCGATTTCGATGGTTCCCGAGGTGATGTCCTCAAGTCCCGCGATCATCCGCAACAGCGTGGACTTGCCGCAGCCCGAAGGACCGACGAAGACGACAAACTCTCCGCTCTGAATGTCGATGTCCACACCCTTGATGATCTCAACCGATCCGAACCTTTTCCGGACATCGCTCAATCTGACTGTCGCCATCTGACTACTCCGCCGCTTTCTGATTGCTGGCCATTCTGAGGAGCCCATCCTTACCCTGAAGCACCGGTTCAGGGTCCATGATGTGACCGAGAAACCGTCCCTCAGGCCGGTCAGCGAAGCCAATCAACGCCAGGCCTGCCCCGACATCGAGAATCCTCGCCGCATAACGTCTGGATGGCAGTGCGCCATCGAGGAAGCCGGGTGCGACAGCCCATGGACCGTGCGGGCCTGCCCCAATGAGGTAGTGGCTGCCAGTGACCGGCCCGCCGGGGATACTCTCCGCCAGATCCCTGGAATGATGTTCGGCGGCCGTACAGAAGAGACAATACCAGCGTCCGCCCGCCTCAAAGACCTGCGGCACTTCGAGCTGGCCATAGCCGCCTGCGAAGGCCGGGGGTTCGAGAGTCCAGGTGTAGCCATCGGGCGAGGTGGCAAGGCCGATGCAGCCCGCGGCGTTCGCCTCATCGACACCGGAAACCCGGGCAGTGAAATGCATTGTCCATCCGCCACCCGGATCCTTCATCACCCAAGGGTCCCGCATGGCTCGATCATGCCATGTATTGGGATAGTCGGTCTCATAGTGGTGGGCATTCGGGCCCTTCAGATCAAGGATCATGCCATCCCCCACGCGTTCCCAATTGTGGAGATCATCGGAAATGGCATGGCCGATGCGCTGATATTTGCCGTCCTCACCCCGGCTCGCTCCGGTATAGTATAGGTGCCAGTGACCGTCATCACCACGGACGGTTGACCCGGTCCATGTTGTATAGTCGTCCCAGGCTGGGCCAGCAGAGGGCTCGAAACAGGTTCCATGGTGGTTCCAGGTCACCAGATCCGTACTCGTGGCGTGCCCGAAACTCACGTTCCAGTGCCGGAGTTCTGGGTCACCTATGAGATGTGGTGCCTTCAGATAATAGCTGTGCCAGACATCATCATTGCGGACATACCAGCTGTCCCAGACAAAATGGTCTGCGAGCGCAAGGGCCATGGCCTAGCCCTTCACACCAGTTGAAGCGATCGACGCGATGAACGCCCGCTGCAGGATGAGGTAAAAGACCAACACAGGGACCGAGATCAGGGTGAGGTAGGCCATCAACTCACCCCATGCGACATTGAGCTGGAAAAAATAACCGAGACCCACCATGATCGGCCGGTGTGCCTCGTCCTGAACGACAATGAGTGGCCAAAGGTATTGTTCATTATACATCTTCAGGGACTTCAGGATCACCGCTGTCGCAAGGACCGGCCCGGAGAGCGGCATAACAACCCGACGGTAGATCTGGAACCAGCTTGCGCCCTCGGCCCGTGCCGCTTCAATCAGCTCTCCGGGCAAGTCCTTGAAATACTGAACGAAGAGAAAGATCGTCAGCGCATCAACAATCCACGGAACGATCTGTACCCGGTAGGTGTTGAGCCAGCCCCACTCGATACCCTCCACGCCGATCCAGGGCAGTCGCGACACCATCAGCAGGAGTGGAACCGCAATGGTCTCAAACGGGATGATCAGGGTGGCAAGAACGATCGAAAGGACCAGATCCCGCCCGCTCCAGTTCATGTAGACGAATGCGAACGCCGCCACGGAGCAGATCATCACCGACAGGCTGACCGTGACGACCGTGACGAAAACCGAATTCAGCATGAATCGCCCGATCGGGGCCCGATCGAAGGCCGCGAAGTAGTTGGCCAGGCTGATGTCCCCGACCGGCAGGAAGGCGCGCAGGCTTGATGTGTCCTGCAGGAGCTGCTGGTCTGGCTTGAGGGACGAGACAATCATGAAGACCAGTGGAAAGGCGAAGACAAGCGCCACCAGAACGAGTACGGCATAGCGCGTCGCGAGCCTCAGACCGGCGCTGTCGCGGGAAACGAGGGCCATCAGGTCCGTTCCCTTGTCAGATAGCGCTGGGTCAGCGAGATCGACAGCACCACGAAGAAGAGAATCACCGAAATCGTTGAACCGCCTGAGATGTCCTGCTTGCCATAACCGCGTTCGACGGTCTGGAAAACCAGCGTCTGCGTGCTATCGAGCGGGCCACCATTGGTCATCACGTCGATCTGGGCGAAGAGTGCGAAAGCCTGCATCGTGATCACGATGAGGACCAACACAGCGGTGTTTCTGAGCCCTGGCCAGGTTACATACCGGAAGGTCTGCCATTTGCTGGCGCCTTCGATGGCGGCGACCTCGTAGAGCGTGGGCGAAATCGTCTGCAGCCCGGACAGCCAGATCACCATATGAAAGCCGACCGCCTGCCAGGCCGACATCACGATGATCGAGCCCAACGCGGTTTCGGGTTGACCGAGCCAATCCACAGGCTGGAACAGTCCAAAGCTCAATGCTCCGAGAATGTTGTTCAGCAGCCCGTCACTGCCGTCGTAGATGAACCGCCACAGGAGTGAGATCACAACGATCGAGACCACGACCGGCATGAAGTAGATCGTTCGAAAGATGTTGATTCCGCGGAGGCTCTGGTTGATCAGAAGTGCGAGGAGCAGCGCACCGCCGCCCTGAAGTGGCACAATGAACAGCACGAAAGTCAGCGTATTGGTCAGCGCCTTCCAGAAAACGACGTCGCTGGCGATGACGACCCGGGCGTTTTCGCCCGACTGCCAGCGGAACCATTCACGCATCCCCTTGTACTGGGGAAAGTCCGGGTTGCGGGTAATGGTACGGACACGCGGATAGGCGATATCACCGTCCTCGTCCACGATCACGGCGCCGCTTCCATCGCGTTCCGGCTCGAGGGTTATGATCGACAGTCCGAGCAGGTCGCGATAGTTTTCCAGACCAACAAACTTGGTGGGGTTGGGCGAAATGAGCCGTTGATTGGTCAACGAAAGGTAGAAAGCGAAAAAGGACGGGAGGATGATGAAGGTTGCGATGAGCGCAAACGCCGGTAACGCGAACCCCCAACCCGCCCGGTTAGAGGTGGTTAGTTTGGATGCCATAGCGGTGCCCTGCGAAGCGGCCGGAAGCGGCGGGTCGCCGCCTCCGGCTATACAGCTTCAGTGACCATATCCTCCGTTGGCTTCGATGTCGGCGTTGATCTCGTCGACGGCCGCATCGAGCGTGTCGGCGACGTCCGCTCCATTGGCGATATCGGCGAGGGCCTTTTCGAAGACCTTCGCGGCAACCACGTAGCCAGGGGATACCGGACGGACCAGCGCTTGAGCTTCAGAGAGCCCGAAGAAAGGCTCGAGCGCACCGCCCGGGGCATATCGCTCGGTCATTGCGGCCGCTTCTGCGGTTGACGGGATCAGGCCGATTCCATCCGAAAATGATGCAAGGTACCTGTCCTGCAGCGCGAATTCCACGAAGGCTGCCGCTCCCTCAGGGTACTCGCAGGTCGATGAGACGCCGAACTGCCAGGAGGCCGCACCAATGGTCGAGCCATTGCCGAAGTCGGGAGCAGGTAGAAAGACCAGATCGTCAACACCGGCATCCAGAGTCGCCGCCGCCCAGTTCCCGTTCCAGGCAAATGCGTACTTACCCTCTATGAAGCCGCTGTCCCGGTCGGCCGGATCCTGTGAAGTGCCCGGGGCGAGACCGGCGCTGAAGAGGTTCTGCCACCATTCGCCGAAGGCGAGAGCGGCATCACCGTTGAGGGCTCCCTCCGCCGTCTGGTAGGTCGAGCGGTCAACGATGTCGCCGCCGAAGCTCTGGAGGAATGGGGAAAAGGCATAGGGATACCATTCACCCGTCCATGCCATGCCCAAGTCGAGAGCGAATTCATAGTTGCCCGACGCCTTTGCCGCTTCGAGCGCGGCGTTGAACTCCTCGAGGCTCCACGGGCTGTCCAACGTCGGTGTCCTGAGGCCAAGTTCATCAAGCGTCGACTGCCGGGCGTAGAGAGCGACTGCGGCGTCCCAGAGGCCAACGGAATAGACCTCGCCGCCCCATCGGCCGACCGTGGCGTCGAGGTGTCCCTCGATGGCCGCATCCGAGATCGGCAGAGGCTGCATATACCCCGCCCAAGCCCAGTTTGGCATCACCGGCCCATCGACGTCAATGATGCAGGGAAGGTTTCCGGCGAGTGCCGCCGCAACGATTGAATCATTGTAACTTGCCTGCGGAAAGCTCTCGACCGACACCGACCAATCCGACTGCCCGTCATTGAAATCTGAGACAATGCCATAGAGAATGCTGCTTTCGACTTCGCTGCCCGCACCGTGATACCACATGGTCAGTTCGGTCTGGGCCATCGCACCGCTGGCGAGCCCTCCAACTGCTGCTGTGCACAGAAGGTATTTGAGGTTCATGTCATCGTCCTCCTTGTTGATGAGGTATACAAAGGTCTGCTGGACTGCTTGCACCTTATGGATTCGGATATGGGCAACGAGGTTCAGCGCACGACTCACCGACCTTGGCGAATTTCCTGTTTTCGCGCCAGATCCAAAATCGATTCAATTCCTCCCCTTTCTTTGCTGGCATGCCGCCTGACAGCAGTCCTTGGTCTATGTGCCATAGCGCGGGTCGGGAACAACACGCAAGTTTCAGCTTTGAGTCCAGAACAGGTCATTTCGCCTCATGAACCTGAAAGGTCCTTAGTGGATCCCGAACTGCAGTCCTGAAAGCGTTTCTCGCTATGGAAGGCAAATGGTGACCCTCAATGTGAGATGACAGGTTCGGCAAGACCAGGTCGACAGCCGTTGACCGTAGGGAACAGGTGCGCTGAGACCCATGAAGTCCGCGTATTGCCATCCAAGGATCCATTGCGCCTCCGCTAGCGCTACGCGCTCACTGTAGAAATGGCCGGTGTTGCACTTCGAAATGGAAGTGGGGAACAAAGAAGCCAGTCATGCCACGAACGATCGAGATCGACTTCGATGTCCACAAGGCAATCGAAGCCGAGAGAAGGAGCTTTGACGACACTGACAACGACGTCCTGCGCCGTCTTCTTGGCCGTGGGAAGGCCACGGGGGCAGGGCATGGCATTTCGAGGAACATCCTCGGGGAAGACAGGCCTGCATGGTCCGGAAAGGGTGTCGTCCTGCCACATGGAACGCAGGTCAGGATGACGCACCGGGGAATCATGCATGAGGGTTCCATCCAGGACGGGAAATGGGCTGTTGGGTCCCATCGCGGGACATCGCCCTCGGCGGCGGCGTGCGCCGTCACCGGTACGAGCGTGAACGGATGGCCCGCCTGGGAGGTCAGGCGTCCGGGCGATCAGTCCTTCATTCCGCTTCGGGCACTGAGGAACTGAAATGGGCGGGTATAGGCCTCCACCCCGCGTTCGGCCAAGGATCAGGTCGGCACCGCGAGTCCGGCAGGTCTACTGGTGCGACTTCCCTGACGACGCGCAGCTTCCCGAGTTCTGGAAGCGCCGCCCCGTGCTGGTCCTTTCCAGGAGATCGAAACTGCATGGCAGGGTCACAGTTCTCCCCTTCACCACGAAATCGCAGCCGGACAATCCATCGGCCTATCCCATCATCTCGCCGCTGGATGGACGGCGGGCGTGGGTGATCTGCGATTACCTCACCACTGTGGCCGTCAGCCGCCTGCACATACCGGGCCGGGTTGTGCCGCGGGTGGAGCGGGTGGACTTCAACCGGATAGTGGCGCTCGCGCTCCTGGAACTGCCGCGACCGGACCATTGACATTCCGGTTCCAACTGTTATCTTGTTCACCATATACGGTGCGGGGCTGTCCCGTGTCCGCTGCCCGCTCCGGCGGGAACTAGATGCGGAGGGATGGTGTTGCCATCCCTTCCGTTCTCCGATTGGTTTCCCAACCCCACTTCCTCCCTGAGGTGAGAAACCGATCATTTCCGCCGCCCACGCCGTGCCGTCGCGAGTGGACTGTCCGTATCGAGGCTGAGGATCCTGAAACAGTTGCCCGGCGGTGAAGCCAATGGCATTCGGATAGCGATCCCCGGCGTTCGGATAGCAGAAGGCCCAACGCTTCGGATTTCTGCCGGAAGACGGGGCCCGGTCCACATGTCGCCTGGCCGCTTCGACTCCCTTAGGTGGTTCCTTCCGCGCCGCTCGTGCTGGATGCGGCTTGACAGCCCGGCCAGGGTCCGCGCGACGGATTCACTGATTGCTCCGGTCTGCTGCAGGAACAGGGCCCCGGTCTCCTTTCCGACGACACGCAGGCCGACCTCCCCGCCGTTGAGGTCGCTTTCGCACCGGTTGGAGAACCGGCGCGTCAGGGTAAGCAGGGTTAGCGCGGCGTAGATATCCTGCCGGACCTCGCATGGAACCATTCGATTATCCGAATGCCATTGGGCGGCGACCGGAAAATGTGATCGAACTGAAGTCGGTGACCCGCTGGTCCATGGCCGGTTCCCGAATCTACGTGACAGCAGCATATGAATCACCGACCGCCTGTTAATGGGTCTGGTCAAAATATTTTCAGGAGACGGTAAATCACGCAATGTTAACAGCTTGCGCCCGAAACGGAAAACCACTGCGGAACGGCAGGATTATCCGAATGCGAATGCGTGGCACGGGTGCGATCGGCGGACTTCCGATCGGCGTGGGACCAATGCCACAGTGAAGTCGAAATGGGCGGATGTGTTGGAGTGCTTCGGGACCGCTGCATTGGGAACATCATGAGGGGTGCCATTGCGCACGGATTGCCGGCCGGAATGCGGGATCCGCGCCCAGCGTTTCAGGCGGCCTAACCGCCGTGGTGGGCGGGAATCGATCGATGCAGAATCAGGGAGACGTCGCGACGCCATCAATTTTGGCCGGTCAGGTATATAATCCTCAAGAGAACCGCGCTACACCTGCCAGATTGTTGACTCGGCGGGCAATGAGCCATCTGGTGTGAAATGTCATTGTGGTAGCTGAGGCGGGTGATGAGCCAGTTAAGCGGTTGGCCAATCCGTTCTTTCCGGACCGGCTTCAACAGCTGGATCCGTTCATTTGTGACATCTTCGACGCTGCACCAAAGAGCGACATCGCAATTTAGGTTAGCCGGCGTTTCCCCGCACGCGGTGTAGAAGGTGACGGCGGTTCCGTTAACCTCAACGCTTGTGATGGGTGTACTCCAAGCCGGTTGATTCCCACATTTCGAGCGTGCGATCCCTGCGCTGCGACGGGACCGCTGATGGCCGGGCAGACCGGCGAGCGGTCCACCATCCGGGGCAACCGGCACGGAGTGTGGATTATGGCACGGGGAAAGGAGGATCAGACCGCCGCGGCGTGATCAACCAGCTTGGGATACACCCATGGTGAGACGTGATGCCTTCGCCGGCTTGAATGTGCCGTCCATGCGGACCAGCGCGGTCCCTGTGGCGTGGACATCGAACGCACCGGCCATTGGGCAGACGACCTCCGCGTTCACTTCCGGCGGAATGCAGCGTGATGTGTTGAGCCAGGGTCTGGGTTGGTCTTTCCAGGTCCGCCGCACCGTTTCCCTCGAGATGCCCTCACCGGTCTCCAGTTCCAAAGGCTGCGGGCAAGCGGTTCCCGACTTCATCCCGAATGGCCCGGTGCTCCCGGACAGGGCATCATGGCCGTTTCCGATCCCGCCTTTCTGAAGGCGTTTCCTCAGGTTCAAAAGAAGTCGAAGTCGGCTGCTGTCAGCAGCGATGCGTCGAAGTCTTTGAGCGTGATCGAGAGGGTGTCGGCGGGACCGCTGATCACTGCGTCGTCACCGCTCTGCTTGATGTCGAGGTCGGAGAACCTCAGCAGGCCGCCCCTGATGACGATGGTGTCCAGCCCGTCCTCGAAGTCGTGGATGGTGTCGTTCTCCGACTCCCGGTCAAACACGAACTGATCGGCCCCGTCACCGCCCCAGAGGGTGTCGTCGCCCTTGCCGCCATCGAGCCAGTCGCCACCCTTGCCGCCTCTGAGGGTGTCGTTGCCCCCGTAGCCAAGGAGCGAGTCGCCGCCCCCGCCGCCTCTGAGGGTGTCGTTACCCTTGCCGCCATCGAGCCAGTCATCGCCCTTGCCGCCTATGAGGGTGTCGCTACCGTCTCCGCCAAAGAGCTCGTCTTCGCCGTCTCCGCCTTCGAGGGTGTCGTTGTCCCCGCCGCCAATGAGCGTGTCGTCACCCTTGCCGCCATCGAGCGTGTCGTTGCCGTCTCCGCCATCGAGCCAGTCGATGCCCTCGCCGCCCCAGAGTTTGTCATCACCGTCTTCGCCCCAGAGCCAGTCGTTGCCCTCGCCGCCAAGGAGCCGGTCGTTGCCCTCGCCGCCGTAGAGTTCGTCTTCGCCGTCTCCGCCTTCGAGGGTGTCGTCACCGGCGATGACCTTGCTGTGGAGGCTTGCATC
The DNA here is from genome assembly GCA_965203605.1 of Paracoccaceae bacterium. Classification (GTDB taxonomy): domain Bacteria; phylum Pseudomonadota; class Alphaproteobacteria; order Rhodobacterales; family Rhodobacteraceae; genus JAPOUP01. Next base: position 4,884,781 of record OZ241902.1, read on the forward strand.
GTCATAGGGTGAGTGGGTGGACCTTGCATCGCCATATAGGGTGTCGTCACCGTCTCCGCCCCTGAGGGTGTCGTTGCCCCCGCCGCCCGAGAGATAGTCGTCGCCCCCGCCGCCCTCGAGGATGTCGTCGCCCCCGGCGATAGTACGGCCAATTGTCAGTTCGGAATCCTCCCCGACATAGAACCTGCCCAACAGGTCGCCGTCGCCGTAGAGCGTGTCGATGCCCTCGCCGCCCCTGAGTGTGTCGTCGCCCGCGCCGCCGCAGAGCAGGTCTCGTCCGTCCCCACCCCTGAGTGTGTCGTCGCCTTCATAGCCGTATATGTAATCGATGCCGTCTCCGCCGTCCGCGGTGTCCGCGCCGTCTCCGCCATCGAGCGTGTCGTCGCCGTCCCCCCCGTCCAGGGTGTCGTCGCCCTTGCCGGCGTAGAGGTGATCGTCGCCGTCCCCACCCTTGAGGGTATCGTCGCCCTCGCCGCCGTAGAGGTAATCGTTGCCATCCCCACCCTTGAGGGTATCGTCGCCGCCGTGACCTTCGAGGGTGTCGATGCCGTCTCCTCCTTCGAGGGTGTCGTCAGTGCCGGCACCTTCCAGATGGTCACTGCCCTCGGTGCCCGTCAGCGTGATCGGTTCGAAGGTGATCCGGGAGGGGTCGCCGCGGAGGAAGTCCGCCGACACACCCTTCAGCCTGATGGTGTCGCCCGCGCCGCCGTAGCGCACGACGGTGTCGTCGCCGTCCTGCTCGATGGTCAGCCCCTCGAACCCGCCGGACAAGCCCTGGAACTGGATCCCGTCGCGCTTTCCGAAGTCGGTGATGGTGTCGTGCCCGTCCCCGACCGTGAACACGAAGGTGTCGGCCCCCCTGCCACCATTCAGGACGTCGTCGCCCCGGCCACCATTCAGGACGTCGTCGCCCCGGCCGCCCTTCAGCACGTCGTTGCCCCGGCCGCCCTTCAGCACGTCGTCGCCGTTCCCGCCCTCCAGGGTAACGCCGGCAGGCAGTGAGAAATCGTCCGCGCCAAGGGAGTCCGCCGACACGCCCTTCAGCCGGATGGTGCCGCCGCCGCCGCCGTAGCGCACGACGGTGTCGTCGCCGTCCTGCCGGATGTCGAGCGACGCGAACCCGCCGGACACCCCGTGGATGCGGATGGTGTCGCCCCCGCGGAAGTCTGTGATGGTGTCGTGGCCGTCCCCCACCCCGAACTCGAAGGTGTCGTCGCCCTTGCCGCCGCTCAGCCTGTCGTCGCCGGCGCCGCCATTGAGGATGTCGTCGCCCTTGCCGCCGCTCAGCCTGTCATTGCCGCCAAGGCCTACCATAAGGTCGTCGCCGTTCCCGCCGCTCAGCCTGTCATTGCCGTCAAGGCCATACATATAGTCGCTGCCCTCGCCGCCCTTCTTCCTGTCATCACCGTCGGTGCCGATCCAAGGTCTTAGGCTCATGTCTCTCTCCTTTCACTTTTCACTTCAGTCCATGCCAGCTCAGGGTGGAACGGAAGTAGTTCACGCAGTCAAACCGATAGAACTGATCAATCGGTTTGACAAGCGGATTTGAAGGTGTAACCCAACTTTTTTGTCAGGCCGCTGCGGACAGTTCCGCCCATTCCCGTGCAATCACCCAAACTCGTTGCCCATTGCCCGGATGGCAGGGCCTCCCGCCGGCAACACGGATCATTCGCGGTCGCATCGCGGCGCACGGACCGCCCTTCGAACTGTGGAAATCAATCAGATTGGGATACACCCGCTTGTGATGCCCCTAACCGGCCAATGCAGCCCTACGACGTGATCGGGAAGCACTGGCTTGCGGAACACGAAGACCACTGTTGAACGTTGCAGGAAATGAACCCGACCGCATGTTTGAGTTGCGAATTCAATTCACCTCTGCATCACATTGGGTTAGTGTGACTGTATGCAACCTGACCCATCATACCAACAGGCCAAGGCACTTCTGGAATGGCAGTTCGAACTCGGCGTCGACGAGGCCATCTGCGAGTCGCCGGTAAATCGATATGAGTTACCCGCGCGACCTCCAGGGAATAGGATCACCACTCGGGTAGCGGAACCACCAGTGACGGAACCACCGTCCGAAAGACAGACGGTCGATCCCAGCTCGGAAGCGCACAGGATCTCGATCGGGGTCGACACACTGGAGAATCTGAACAAGGCCATCGCAGCGTTTCCCCATTGCGAACTCAGGGACGGCGCGCGCAACACCGTCTTCGCTGACGGCAACCCCGTGGCGCGTGTCATGGTGATCGGTGAGGCGCCGGGGCGGGATGAGGACCTTCAGGGAAAGCCCTTCGTCGGCCGCGCCGGGCAGCTGCTGGACCGCATGTTCGATGCGATTGGAATGAGCCGCACCGAAACCGATCCGAAACGCGCCCTCTATATCACCAACATCCTGCCGTGGCGACCTCCCGGAAACCGTGACCCAAAGCCCGAAGAGATGGGCATGATGCTGCCTTTCATTCACCGTCACATCGAACTGGCCAATCCGGATTTCGTGGTCCTGACAGGAAACATCTCATGCCAGGCACTGCTCGGTCGCCGCGGCATCACCAAGTTGCGCGGGAACTGGGTCGATGTGCTCAACCGCCCCGTGCTTCCGATGTTTCATCCGGCCTACCTGTTGCGCAATCCGCGGGCGAAACGGGAGGCGTGGGCCGACCTGCTGTCGCTCCAGTCAAGGCTGGCGTCTTCCTGACGTGCAGGCAATCATCATCTAGGGGGCCTCACCTACGACTGGGCGCGACGGCCATTTCCGGATTCCGGATTCTGGAAAATGCTCATCCAGGCGGGTCGTGGTCGGTCCCGGCGCATGGTATCGACTTATGTAGCGTTTGACGGTACTTCGGACTCTGGGAAACGGAGGGCACAGCGGGAATGGGCAGGGTCGAGGAGTCCAGGGATTTCATTCCAGTTCGTTTCGCGGTCCTGACGGTTTCGGACACCAGGGACGAGGATGACGACAGATCCGGTGCGGCATTGATCGACCGGGTCCGGAAGGACGGTCACGTCGTCGCCGACCGAAGAATCCTGCCCGATGACCGTGAGCGTATCTCGCGACAGCTTCGCGAATGGTGCGCAGACCCGCAGATCGATGCGGTGCTCTCCACCGGCGGTACAGGGCTGACAGGCCGTGACGTGACGGTCGAGGCGCACCGGGACGTTTACGAAAAGGAGATCGATGCGTTCGGAATGGTGTTCGCGACCGTGTCAATGCGGAAGATCGGCACATCCGCTGTTCAGTCCCGGGCCACGGGAGGTGTCGCACAGGGAACCTATCTCTTCGCGCTACCAGGATCCCCCGGTGCCTGCCGGGACGCATGGGACGGAATTCTGGCACCGCAGTTCGACTACCGTCACCGTCCCTGCAATTTCGTCGAGATACTTCCAAGGCTGGAGGAGCACAGGCGACGGAAATAGCCTGCCAGGCCGTTTATCCGTCGGAGACACAATACCATTTGCCTTTCGCACGGCGTCAGTTTCTGTTTAATCGTTATTGAACAAGTGGTGAAAGCTGCCAGTTATGCGATTCCTGCGTCGTTCGCTCGTTGGCCTGTTCATGGCGTCGCTTGCCATCGGGCTGTTGGCCTATGCGGGTCAGTCATTGCGCGACGCGCTTCAGACCCGTTGGGCTGAGGAAAACCGATCTCGACCAGCGCGTGAACGCGTCTTTTCGGTCAACGTCATCACCTACAAACCCACCACAGTGACGCCGGTCATGACCGTGTTCGGCGAAGTGCGAAGCCGAAGAACGCTCGAGTTGAGGGTCAAGAGTGCAGGCACTGTGCTGGATCTTGCGGAGAGCTTTGAGGAAGGCGGAAGGGTTCGGTCAGGTGAACTTCTCCTTCGTGTCGACCCCTCCGACGCCCAGGCCGCTCTTGACGTCGCTTTGGCGGATCTGGCCGAGGCCGAGGCTGCGCTTCGCGAGGCAAACGCGGGATTGGGGCTTTCCGGTGAGGATCTGGCCGCCGCCCGCGAGCAGCTCGCTCTGAGGGCGCAGGCGCTGGATCGCCAGAAGAACCTGAGGGAGCGGGGTGTGGGAACGGAAGCTGCGGTTGAAACCGCTGCATTGGCCGAGACGGCGGCAAAGCAGACCGTTCTGTCGCGCCGCCAGGCCCTCGCTCAGGCCGAGGCGCGCGTGGACCAGGCGGAAACGTCGCTCTCCCGCCGCCTCATCGCCAGGAATGAAGCGGAGAGGCGTCTGGCGGAAACCGAGCTCTCGGCGGAATTCCCGGGCACATTGAGCGAGGTCAATGTCGTTGAGGGCGGGCTGGTGCAGCCCAACGAGCGGGTGGCCAGACTGGTCGACCCCGATGCGCTGGAAGTGGCGTTCAGGGTCTCGATCACCGAATACGCACGTCTGCTTGGCGACTCTGGCGCACTCATTCCCGCCGAAGTTGACGTGACGCTTGACGTATTGGGCGTCGACCTGACGACAACGGGCCGAATCAGTCGCGAGAGTGCCGGCGTGGAACAGGGACAGACCGGACGGCTTCTGTTTGCGCAGCTCGAACGGGCCACCGGCTTCCGCCCGGGGGACTTCGTAACCGTCCGCATCAGGGAACCCGAACTGGGATTCGTGGCGACCTTACCAGCGACGGCGATTGATTCGTCAAACTCGGTACTCGTCGTTGGCGAGGAAGACAGGCTTCAGGTGGCCGAAGTGAATCTCCTGCGCCGTCAGGGTGACGAGGTGATCGTTCGCGCCCGTGGACTGGACGGCCGTGACATAGTCGCCGAGCGCTCCCCTCTGCTGGGTGCGGGAATCAAGGTGCGCCCGATCCGGCCCGGGAATGCCGAAGTCCCCGATGAACCGGAGATGGTCGAACTGACTGACGAACGGCGGGCGAGGCTCGTGGCCTTCATTGAAGGTAACAGACGAATGCCAGCCGAAGCGAAGGCGAGACTTCTGGATCGGCTGAGCCAAGAGCGGGTTCCGGCCGACATGGTCAACCGAATTGAATCAAGGATGTGAGGTTTGCGCATCATGTGCGGACAACGGCGTCACCTGAATCGGTTACTGCATCCGGCACCTCTTCGCGAAACCGGAAGGCCTGTGGCAGCCAGTGGAGAAACTGCCGGCAATCCCGAACGATACGCGGGAACGGCTTCGACTGCCATTTGCGTCGCGGTTTGGGCCATTCCGCAACGGGAGCGCAGTCATGGATGAGCGATTTCCCCGCGTCGGGGGCATTCTCGGCTATTTCGTGCGCCATCGCACGGCGGCTAATCTGCTTCTGGTCATTCTCATTGTTGCCGGAGTCGCCGCCTTTCCGCGCATGCGTGCACAGTTCTTTCCGGATGTGATCATCGACACCATACAGGTCCAGATTTCCTGGAAAGGTGCTGGAGCGGAGGATGTCGACCGTGCGATCATACAGCTTCTGGAGCCGGCACTGCTGTCCGTAGAGGGTGTTGAAGGCAGCGAAGCGACCAGCCGCGAGGGTTCGGCAAACATCTCGCTCGATTTTGAGCCAGGGTGGGATATGTCCCGAGCCGTCGACGACGTGCAGGCCGCCGTGGACACGATCGACAACCTTCCGGAAGACGCGGACGAGCCGCAGGTTCGCCGCAATGCCTGGCGTGATAGGGTGACCGACATCGTGATTACCGGGCCGGTCGGTGTTGACCAACTCGGCAGGTTCGCCGACGAGCTTCTCGCCAGATTGTTTGCGGCCGGAATCACCCGAACCATCATCCGTGGCGTCGCAGCGCCCGAGACGGTCGTTGAGACACCATCACTCGCGCTCATCCAGAATGACATCTCGATGCAGGAGATCGCTGATGCGATCGCGGCCGAGGCTGAGGCCGATCCAGCCGGAGACGTTGACGGCGCCAATGCCAGGGTCCGCACCGGAGTGGCGAAAACCCGCGCCGACGCAATTGACGGGATCGTCCTGCGGTCCAATTCGGATGGCTCGAAACTCACTATCGGCGATGTCGGCAGGGTGACCGTCGAGGGCATCGACCGTGATCGAGCCTATTTCGTGGGCGAGAACCCGGCGATTTCCATCAGGGTCGACCGAAACAGCCGTGGAGACGCCATCGAAATCCAGCGCACCGTTGAGAGGGTCGTCGGCGAATTCCTGCCGACGCTTCCCGACTCCGTCAGCATCGAGTTGATCCGCACCCGGGCGGAGGCCATCACCGGGCGCCTCAACATTCTGCTTGAGAACGGATTGATCGGTCTTGGCCTCGTGATACTTCTGCTGTTCCTGTTCCTGAACGTCCGTACGGCCTTCTGGGTGGCCGCCGGCATTCCGGTCGCGATGACAGCGGCGGTCGCGATGATGTATGTGTTCGATTTCACCTTCAACATGATCTCGCTGTTCGCCTTGATCATTACGCTTGGAATCGTTGTGGACGATGCCATCGTGGTGGGCGAACATGCGGATTTCCGTGCAAGACGGCTGGGGGAATCCGCGATGGAAGCTGCGGAAAACGCAGCCCGACGCATGTTTCCACCGGTCCTGTCAGCGTCCATGACCACCATCATCGCGTTTTTCGGGCTGGTGATGATCGGTGGACGGTTCGGAGACCTCATCGCCGACATACCATTCACAGTAGTTGTCGTGCTCGCCGCATCGCTTCTGGAGTGTTTCCTGATCCTGCCTAACCATATGGCCCATTCAGTCGCCCATTCCGCGAAGCGGCATTGGTACGATCTTCCGAGCCACATCGTGAACATCGGATTCGGCTGGTTCCGCGACTCCGTTTTCCGACCGCTGGTTCAACTGCTGCTTATGGCGCGCTATCCAGTGCTCGCAGGGGCGGTGCTGGTTTTGGTCAGCCAGATCGTGCCCTTCATCACCGGCGATCTTCAGTGGAGGTTCTTCAACGCCCCTGAACGGGGTTCGGTATCGGGCAACTTCGCCATGGCTCCCAGCGCAACCCGCGAGGACACGCTCGAAATGATGCGTGAGATGCAGCGCGCGACAGCGGCGGTGGCTAGGCGCCTTGAGGAAGAGCACGGCAGGACCCCTCTTGACTACGTCATTGCTGAAGTTGGCGGCAACACTGGACGGGGCCTCAGCGGAGTCGAGAACAAGGAGAGTTATCAGTTGGGAGCCATCGGCATCGAGCTGATCGATGCCGACCTACGACCTTATTCCTCGCTGCAGTTTGTTGGTGATCTTCAGGACGAGGTTCGACGTCACCCTTTGGTGGAGACCATCAGCTTCCGCAGCTGGCGTGTGGGTCCGGGCGGCGATGCGCTGGATGTGCAGCTGTTCGGGGCCGACAACGATACCCTGAAGGCTGCGGCGGAAGATCTCATCACTCAGCTTGAGCGGTTTCCGGAGGTTTCCGCCCTTGAGGACTCGCTTTCCTACGACAAGGAGGAGTTTGTCCTGGAACTGACGCCGCAGGGCAAGGCGCTTGGCTTCACGATCGACGGGCTAGGCAGGCTACTGCGAAACCGTCTCAATGGCATAGAGGCGGCGACCTATCCGGTAGGTCTGCGCAGTGCGTCGATCTGGGTGAAGCTCCCGGTGGGAGAACTGACAGCCGATTTCCTTGAACGGACCAGAATGCGCACAAAGGTCGGCGAATACGTTCCGCTGGCCGATATTGTCAGCGTCGAGACTCTCGAAGGATTCTCGACGGTGCGGCGGGAAAACGGTCTGAGGCTCGTATCGGTCAATGGCGACATCTCGGATGATGACCCAACACGTGCCAATGAAATCCTCCAGATACTGGAGTCGGAGATGCTCCCGAATGTCGAGGAGCGTTTCGGCGTCACATCGGCGCTTTCCGGGCTGGCGGAACAGGAGAAGGAATTCCTGAACAACGCACGCGCCGGGTTCCTGTTGTGCCTGACAGGCATCTACCTATGCCTTTCCTGGATATTCTCCAGTTGGACCAGACCCCTGATTGTCATGGCCGTCATCCCGTTCGGACTGACCGGTGCTTTCTGGGGGCATCTGCAATGGAATGTGCCTCTGAGTATGTTCTCCGTGGTCGGGCTCATCGGAATGACCGGCATAATCATCAACGACTCCATCGTTCTGGTTACGACCGTCGACCGATACGCAGGTGACCGCGGGCTGTTTCCAGCGATCGTCGATGGAGTCTGCGACCGGCTTCGTGCGGTGCTGCTGACGACGCTCACCACCGTCCTGGGCCTTTCGCCACTGCTTTATGAACAGTCCCAGCAGGCGCAGTTCCTGAAACCAACCGTGATCACATTGGTTTACGGCCTCGGCTTCGGAATGATCCTCGTGTTGCTGATCATTCCCGCGCTCATGGCGATGCAGCAGGACATAGGTCACCAATTGAGCGGGCTGAGGCGCGCATTGCGGTTCAGGCGGCGCGGCTGGCCGGCCAGCGCCGCGGTGGTGTTGACAGCGTTGGCCATCTCTGGGCTGTTCGTGGGAACCATGGGCTGGGCAGGCTTGGGTGGCACACTGCATCCGGCACTTCTGGTCCTTCTGCCGAAAGCACTGGAAACGATGTCAGGTTCGGCCGCACCCGCGATGGCACTTGTACTTTTCGTCGCGGGAACGACCGTTCTGGTTCTGGCAGCGTACCTGCTTTCCGCCACAGTCATCGCTGTCTTCCGAACCTTTCGGAGGGTCTGAGAGCGGGAGCCAACGGCAGGATCCTTCGCGAGACCCTTTGATCCGGCGAACCGGACCCAGCCAAACCTCACACATCTCCTGGTTGGTTCGGCTACAGGCACGCTAGCCCGTGCAACCCATGATGTCGACCGCGCGTCCGTCGCCAAGAACGGTGATGCGAACACGGCTCCTGTCAAGAAGAAACGGGCGGCCCGATGGTGGCACCAGTTCGGTCATCGCCGTCAGCCTGTTTCCCGTTCTCGTTGATCTGGCATCGGCCACCCAAACGGAATGGTCGGGGAGTTCAAACACCGCGACCTCGCGGGCACCAATCCGCGGCAGATCAATGTTGGCGATCAGGCGTAGGCCGTCCGAAATGGGCTCCACCTTGCATGCGATGGCACGAAGCCCAGCTTCGCGGGCGGTTTGCGGACGGGAATTCAGGGCGGCGAGAATGCGCGGATCCCGATCACCGCCAGCCTCGAGATCAGCGGAGATCCGGGTTTGGACGGGCACACAGATATCCCTGCACACGCCCAACTGGATTTCCGAGTGGATCAGCATGTGTTTGCCGTCGGTCTGCGGGGTCAGCTCAATGGGCAGCACCAGCTCGACACCGTACCCCACGGAACGCCAACCGTTCTGGTAAAAGACCTCTGGTGTTGGCCAATGGAACTCAACCGAAGCGAGGTTCCGGCTACCTGACCAGTCGAACTGTGGCGGAATGCTCGCCTCTCCGGGCGCACGCCAATAGGTCTTCCAGCCCGGCGCAAGCTGCACGTGCAAGGCTACCATATGTGTGCCGGCTTTCGTGCGCCATCCGGTCAGGACATCGAATCTCGCCACCTCGTCGAGCGAGAGGCTGTCCGAATTGGCGAAGGCAGCCGTGCCGAGAAGACAGAAGCCAAGCAGGAATGATTTCAGCGGGTGCGACATTCCAGTCAGTCTAGACGGTTCGGCCTGCAGTGGAAATCACAATCCTATGAATAAACCCGATCGGACTGCCGATCGCACTTGCACACAGACCCCAGCCCTGCGCTATGGTGTACGTATGACTGCCGATTCCATAGATCTGTCCGGTAAGCTGCTGATTGCCATGCCCGGAATGGGTGATCCGCGCTTCGAGAAGAGCGTGATCTTCATGTGTGCCCATTCCGACGACGGCTCGATGGGGCTCATCGTCAACAAACCCGCACCTGACCTGAAACTGAGGGACCTATTGGAGCAGCTTGAGATTGCCTCTGGCCATGAGAACGGCGGTATGCCGGTTCATTTTGGCGGTCCAGTCGAGCACGGCCGGGGATTCGTGCTACATTCCGGTGAATATATGATTCCGGATTCGACTCTCCGTGTTGACGGTCGTTTTGGCATGACCGCGACGTTGGATATCCTGAAGGCCATGGCGGAGGGCGGCGGTCCAGAACAACGTATCCTTGCCCTGGGCTACGCCGGCTGGGGGTCAGGACAGCTGGAAGAAGAGATCCAGCAGAATGGCTGGCTGACCTGCGAAGCTTCACCGGACATCGTTTTTTCCGCCGACGACCATGGCAAATGGATGGCTGCACTGGCCTCCCTTGGGATCAATCCTCTCCTGCTCAGTTCCGAGGCAGGAAGGGCGTAGCCACCGATCGCCCATTGCCGGACCACCGCTTACTGGAGTGTGTGGACAGGATTTTGGCCGGGTCAGCCACGAGGTGCGGCCGCCCGTCGTAACCGGTCGTTTATGGCGCGACCCAATCCCGTTTCTGGAATCGGCGTCACGGCAATCGCAGCGCCCGTCGTATCGATCGAGTGAAGATACCGAAACAGGTTAGCCGCGGCTTCCACGAGGTCGCCAGTGGGCGAAAGGTTCAGGTCAGCGTTCACTGGGCCAAATCCAACCAGAACTTCGCCGGCGCGTTTTCGCGAAGCGTTTGGGCGCAATGGGGCATTTGGAGCGTAATGCGATGCAAGCTGCCCCGGAGATGAAAGGGTGCTCCGATGGGCCGGAGCGACAGCACTTTCACCAACACAGGACTCGATTTCCTCTACCGAGAGACCTCCAGGACGAAGCAGCGCCAGCCCGGAACCTACGATCGTGGATTCCAGACCTATAGTGCAGGGACCGCCATCAAGGATGGCATCAATGCGACCGGAGAGACCCGAGAAGACATGCTGTGCCGTTGTCGAACTGACCTTCCCGGAAGGATTGGCTGAGGGTGCGGCAACCGGCCTGCCCGTTTTCTTGAGAAGATTCCGGGCGGTCGGGTGATCGGGAACGCGCAGCGCAATACTGTCCAGACCGGCGGTGACGAGGGGTTCAACGCCCGCCCCGCTCCGCTGCGGCAGGACGAGAGTCAACGCTCCCGGCCAGAAGCACTCCGCAAGCCGTTCTGCCATGGAATCGAAACAGGCCAGACGGCGGGCGTGGACAATATCCTGAACATGAACGATCAGCGGGTTGAACGATGGGCGACGCTTTGCTTCGAAAATTCGGGCCACAGCCTCGCCGTTCGTGGCATCGGCTCCGAGGCCATAGACCGTTTCCGTTGGAAATGCCACTAACCCGCCTCTTCGCAGGACAGCTGCGGCGCGGGTGATTCCAGATTCATCGTCGGCAAGAATCTCCGTCCATCGGCCTTCCCTGGAGGCATCCACATGCATCTCAGGTCACGGAGGCACGATCGGTGCCACTCCCGGCAAGAGGGATTTCATCGACTTTCCCAACCCATTCAATTCCCAGCATGAGCAATCCCGAGTTGTGGCGCAGGGTCGACGCGCCCTGAGCTTGCGCATCGCATGGGCTCGGGTCATATCGGGGCCATCTATGTCTGCCAAGCCAGTCTGGAGAGAAGTACATGCCGTTTCGCGCACCTGTAACGGAATTCAGGTTCCTGTTCGAACATGTTCTGGGATTCGACCAGGTCATGACGACCCAGCGGTTTGATGATGCTGACGCAGCGACCTTTGACGCCATCCTGAACGAGGCTGGAAGGCTCTGCGAGGATGTGCTGGCGCCAGTCCGCCGCAGTGGCGACCTCCATCCAGCATATCTGGAAAACGGTGTCGTACGCACGTCCCCTGGTTTTGCGCAAGCCTATCAGGCTATCGCAAAGGGTGGATGGATCGCGGTCAGCGCACGGCCGGAACACGGTGGAATGGGCCTTCCGCAGACGGTTTCGACAGCCATAAATGACATGATGTCGGCGTCATGCATGGCGCTTCAGCTCAATGCCCTGATGACCCAAGGGCAGATCGAAGCGCTGGAAAACCATGCCAGCGACGCGATCAGGGATCTCTACCTTCCAAAGCTCATAAGCGGTGAATGGTGTGGCACGATGAACCTGACCGAACCACAGGCAGGAAGCGATGTCGGTGCCCTTCGCACGAGGGCAGAGTCGAATGGAGACGGGTCCTATGCCATCACCGGTCAGAAGCTCTTCATTTCGTGGGGAGACAACGATTTCTCCGAAAACGTTTGCCATCTGGTGTTGGCACGGCTGCCTGACTCTTTGCCCGGAACCAAGGGACTCTCTCTGTTTCTGGTGCCAAAGCGGATCCCTGACGCCAATGGGAAACCGGGCGTGGCGAATTCGATCAGGGTTGTTGGCCTGGAGCACAAGTTGGGCCTGCACGGTTCGCCAACCGCCGAGATGCAGTATGATGGCGCAGCTGGCTGGATCATAGGACATGAACACGGCGGCATGGGAGCGATGTTCACGATGATGAACAATGCACGGCTTGGCGTTGGTGTTCAGGGAATCGGTTGTGGGGAAGGTGCATTCCAGCTGGCACTTGAGCACGCGATGGAGCGCAGGCAGGGTCGGTCACCGCTTCCGAACGGTACTGGGGCGATCGTTGACCACGCCGACGTTCGGCGCATGCTTGCGACAATGAAAGCCGAACTGTTCGCGGCACGGTCCATCGCGCTCTCCACGGCCGTGGCCCTCGACCTGGCGAGTGCTACGGATAACCCGGATTGGAGGGCGCGGGCGGCGCTGCTAACGCCAATTGCAAAGGCCTTTGGAACCGATACCGGGATTGCCGTGACCGAACTCGGCATCCAGATCCACGGTGGCATGGGATATATTGAGGAGACTGGAGCCGCGCAGTTCTATCGAGACGCCCGGGTGACCGCAATCTACGAGGGAACGAACGGAATTCAGGCGATGGATCTCGTGGGAAGAAAGATGATGGATGGCGGCACAGCCGCGCTTCGGCTCATCGAAGAGATCGTCTCTGAAACGGAAGCTGGCCGATGCGTCCTTCCCGGACCGACACGGGCTGTCGCCGACGCCGCAGCGACGCTGTGTGACACCACTGGCTGGCTGCTGTCGCAGGAGCCTGAGGACCGGTTCGCGGTGGCGGTGCCATATCTACGAGCCTTCGCGAGGGTGCTGGGCGCACACTATCATCTGAAGGCCGCGATGGCTGAACTGGGCGGACCCCGCGAGGCTCTCGCGAGATTTTTTGTCGGGCGGATTCTACCCGAGCACATTGGACTTTGCGTCCACGTTCGCGAGGGTTCGGAAGGTGTCAACGCGCTCACCCCGGAAGCGCTTGTGGCATGATGGATTGCAGTGCACCTCTTGCCTATCCCGTCACCGAACCACCCGCGGCAGGTGCTGCAATGGAGCTAGCGAACGGAGTCCTTTGGCTGCGGATGCCACTTCCAATGAAACTCGATCATGTCAATTGCTATGCCTTTCACGACCAGGATGGCTGGACGATCGTTGACACAGGTTTTGACAGCCAGCGTTGCCGCTCCGCGTGGAACGCCGCTCTTGGTGGGCCGCTGAAGGGTGCCCCTGTTCGCCGGGTCTTGGTAACGCATCACCATCCCGACCACATAGGACTTGCCGGTTGGTTCCAGACGACGCACGGAGCCGAACTGTGCACGACCCGCACTGCGTGGCTGATGGCCAGAATGCTCACATTGGACGAGCAAACTGCACCTGTTCCCGAGACATTGGAATTCTGGCGCAGTGCGGGAATGCCGTCCGAGCTGATAGAGCAACGCCGCTCAGAGCGACCGTTCAATTTCTCGGATGTAGTCGCGCATCTTCCACTTGGATTCCGTCGGATAAGGGAGGGAGACGGGATACACTTTGGCGGCCGGCAATGGGACATTCGCATTGGCAATGGGCATGCGCCCGAGCATGCGACGCTATGGTCCCGGGACGGTGAGCTTGTGATCGGCGGGGATCAGCTCTTGCCTACGATTTCCCCGAATCTTGGCGTCTATGCGACCGAACCTGAGGCCGACCCAGTCGGCGAATGGCTCGAATCCTGTGAGTTGCTGAGTCCACACGCAACTGACAGGCAACTCGTCCTGCCAGGTCACAAGCTGCCATTCTCCGGTTTGCCGGGGCGCTTCCGGCAACTTGTCAACGATCACCTCGGTGCACTGGATCGGCTGCTTGAGTTTCTGGACGAACCGAACGTCGCAGTTGACTGTTTCAACACGTTGTTCATGCGCGGAATTGGATCTGGCGAATATGGGCTTGCGTTGGTGGAGACCATGGCGCATCTCAACCACCTACGGAAGCTAGGCAGGATAGACAGATCGCTTCGCGAAGATGGTGCTTGGTTATGGCAAAGGTCGTAGCTCCGCGACTGGAGCAGGAGGATTGATGATGGATTGCTGGCACAGTTGCTGGAAAGCCCCGAATCCGCAATTTCGTTCGTATCGTCTGTCGAGATTTCCGCGGACTGTGCGGATTCGCCCCGGTCACAGCCGTGACAGCCTCTTCCGGACCCGCTAGAATCATTGGGAAGAGCCTCTTGCACAATTACTGCGGTTCGGGCAGCCGCGGCAAGCCTTTCGGTTCCGCCAGGGTCGCGGCACCGGATCCGACGGGTGCCCGGGGCGTCTGCACGGGCCAGGGTGTGGCGGAATGCCGCAGTTGGTGGCCCGACGGGCGCCGTCCGCGCATGGCTGGCCGCGCCGTCCCCTCCGGGGCGGCGTCCGTGGCGGACGGATCTGCCGGAACGGACGGTGTCAGATGGTGAGCCGCATCAGCTGTTCCACCGTCAGGGCCAGCACGCCGAAGAACAGGTGGCAGGCCACCTTGGCGTGCCCACGGACGCGGACGTGCCGGGCACCGTAGGAGTCCTTCAGGGCCGAGTTCACCCGCTCGACGCTGGAGCGCTGCCGGTAACGGACGCGGTCGTGGCGTATGTGGCCCGCTTTCCGCTGCGCCAGCGCCTCTTTCCTGAGGCGCTCCTTCAGCGCCGCGTCGCGTCGCGGGTTGGTGTCGGTGATCGCCACGCGCCCCGTCAGGTAGGCGTGGAACCCGATCTCCAGCGAGTCGTAGGCCGCGTCCATGAGCTCGTAACAGTGGTCCACCCGCAGCGCCGTCATCCTCGAAAGAGGGATCGCGGCCTGGCTGTCGTGCAGCGACGCCGAGGTCAGGATGCAGCTGACGGGGACGTCCCCATCGGCCGCGTCGATATGCAGTTTGTACCCCCTCCAGCTCTCTTTGTACCCCTTGGCGTTGCGTTTCGTCCCGGTGTCGCAGGCTTTCGGCAACTCGGCGGCCATCTCCGCGGCGGTCATCCCGTCCCGCAGCTGCCGCTCCAGCCGGGTCGGCTCCCTCGGCACCTCCTCCCCCTTTTTCGGGCGTCCGCGCTTTCGCTTCGGCCGCTCCTGCGGCTTCGGCTTCGGCGCCGGCCTCTCCCGCCCGACGATCGCCGTGGAGTCCCTGGAGATGTGGCCCACGACCGAGCCGGCATACGCGGAGCGGACCAGCGCCTCGTGCATCCGCTCCGGCAGACGGGTCTCCGCGAACCAGGCGAAGGCGCGGGAGAACGTCGATTCACTGGGAACCTCCGACACGCGGGACCAGCCGCACAGGCGCCGCAGCGTCGGGTCGTACAGCAGCCGGTCGACCAGCACCACCGTGGTCGGCATGTCCCACACCGCCTTCGCGACGAAGGCCCGCGCCAGCGCCCTGCGGTCGGCGGGCGGGTTGCCGACGCCCCGGTGGCTGTAGTGGACGTGCCTTTCCACCTCCACCAGGTCCAGGACGGCGATGAACCTGCCGTGCCTCACGCCCAGCGGGCCGACCTCCCCGGCGAGGGACGGGAAAAGTTCCCCTTGAAACCGCTGCCAGGCATCTGATATGGATGATCGCAGGGACATGGAGCCGTCTCCCCGTATGTTGTGGCTGTAACACCCGCTCCATACCAGAGGGACGGCTCCATATCCAGGCCCCCGATCAGAAAAAAGCGCCCGTTTCCGAAAAAAAACCGCCTGATCGGGGAGTTCTGCAAGAGGCTCGGAAGACAATACTTGTAAGGTGAAGGCCATGGCTGAACATCAGCACGGAGAAATGGACATTTCGGCCCAAGAGTCGATGTTCTCGGGATTTGTCAGGTTCGTGGCATGGACGACAGTCGCTATCCTGATCGTACTCATTCTGATGGCGATGATCAACAGTTGACAGATCTGGTTTCCGAAGCGGGGCAGGGACTGTCAGCGGCTGAAGTTTCGATCACCATCCCTGAATGGGTCCAAGGCGGAAACCACCTCGGTACATTTGAAAAGTGTGGTCCTTGATCTAGCCATCAGGACTCGCTGCGAGTTCGCCGTTGGCCCCACCCGATCAGGCCTGTCGAAACCGGAGGCCAGTCAACCCGAATGCGCTGATTGCGGGCATAGGTTCAGACGTATTCGACGTTTACGATCTCATAGAACTTTTCACCGCCGGGCGTCAGCACCTCGACACTGTCACCGGGTTCCTTGCCGACCAACGCCCGCGCCAACGGAGACCTCAGGTTCAACTTCCCGGATTTGATGTCAGCTTCGGGCTCACCAACTATCTGGTATACGGTCTCCCTTTTGGTCTTTTCGTCCATGAGCCTGACGGTGGCGCCAAACTTTACGGTGTTGCCGGACTGTCCTGACGGGTCGATGACCTCAGCCTGGCCAAGTATGCCTTCGATCTCCTTGACGCGGGCCTCGATGAAACCCTGCTTTTCGCGGGCGGCATGGTACTCTGCATTCTCGGAGAGGTCGCCGTGTTCACGCGCCTCCGCAATGGCCTGAATCACCGCGGGGCGATCCATTGATTTCAGCTGCCTGAGTTCCTTGTCCAAGGCAATGTGGCCCGCTTTGGTAAGGGGAATTTTGTTCATCCTGGACGGTCCATTGAATTCACTGGATTGATCAGCCTGACTCAGTCGGACGGCGGCAATTGTCAAGCATCACCTTAGGCATGGCTAAATGGTGCTTCCGATGACCACCCTGAAATCCAGGCCACTGCCCGGAACGGCACCTATGCGTGTTTCCACTTGATCGAACAGCCCATCGAAGGAATCTGTTCCATGGGTCCGGATGCGGTCTCAGAAACAAGTTTCATAGCCTCGAACAGGTCCCGGCGCACATCCGCCGACGCTGGCATGCGCCCCGAGGCATCTAGCCTTCCGCGGTACTGAAGCTCAAGCGCAGCGTTGAAACCAAAGAAATCCGGAGTGCACGCCGCACCGTAGGCCCGCGCCGTGGCCTGTGATTCATCATACAGATATGGGAACGGAAAACCGTTCTCCTGCGCCACGTCGGTCATTCTGTCGAAACTATCCTCGGGATATGCTGCGACATCATTGGCCGATATGGCTGCTGAGCCGATCCCGAATCGCTTCAGATCCGCAGCATCCCGCACAATGCGGTCTAGCACGGACTTCACGTACGGGCAGTGGTTGCAGATGAACATGACCAGCGTGCCCTTTGGCCCGGCAATGTCGGACAGCCCGTAGCTTTTTCCGTCGGTGGCAGGCAAGCGGAAGTCCGGAGCTTTCCATCCAAAATCACAGACCGGTGGTGTGGCGGCCATCCTACCAAATCTCCCAAATTGTCAGGGGCCCGGCAGTTCGCTGGACCGGCATCTGGCCGGAGCAACAGCCGGGCTGTTCATCATCTGTAGTTGAAATAGCCCGGGACGTATCGGATTACCAGTCAATGACTGCTGATCATGCCTGGCCAACGCGACTTCCGTCGGCTGGAGGACATACGCATTTGAATTAACAACAGGTCTGCCGAAGCTGGGAACATCGCGTGGGCTTCCCACCCTGCGTGAGCTGGGCGCAAAGTCCTCGCCCATGACGACCGGCCACGAATTCACCGGATTGGCCGGAATGGGACCAATCTCTGGCGTCATTCGGTGCTCCATTGAACCGTATCCTGCAAACTGGAGCGTGATTCCGAATTCATCGAGTGATATGATCGGGGAATTGACCAGCCGACCACTCGCAGACCTGGAGGATACCCGATATGCCGCAGATCTCGCCAAGGCGCGTCGTCCATATCATCGTTCGATCGCGGGAATTGGAGGCAAAGGTTGGCAGATGGGACGTGCCGGGCGATTCGGCGGAAGCCGAGACCATCCTTGAGGCCAAACGTGGTGATGCTACAGAATCGGAGCTTCGGGCGTTTGTCCGTCGACTTAATGACGACGAGAAGGCCGAACTGGTCGCGCTGATGTGGATCGGCCGAGAGACATTTGAACCCGAGGAGTGGCCGGACGCTTTGGCGACCGCGAGGGCGGAAGCGACCGTTCCGACCGAGGACTACCTGCTCGGCGTACCCCTGCTGGCAGACTATCTTGAGGCAGGTCTCGAGAAAGTCGGCATTGATGTGTCATCTGTCGAGGAGGACTTCCTTTGATAGCAGCCAAAAGCCGCGTCCGAATGGGGCAGGGGCGTGTATCGGTCACCGATGATCCCGCTGCCCACATCAAAGCAGGACCTGACGGTTGATTGTGCCGAGGGATCCATTGCCGTGACGGATTGGCGTGTCTCAAACCGTTGAGTCGAACAAATGACGATAGAGGATTCCCGAGATATGACCCGATGCCTCTCCAGTAGCGTCAGCCGTGCGCCAGTCCCCTATGACGTGGATCAGGCGAAAGACCTCGTGTCCGGACTGCCGGGTTCGCTTGCATCAGGAAGCATCGGCGAACTCGTGCTCGGCGCAGCAGGATCCAGCCCCTTTCTCGCTCAACTGCTTGCAAAGCAGGGAACTTGGTTGGCGGAAGAATCTGCCGAGCCCATGAGCGGGGTGCTCGGACGCCTCGTTTCCGATGCGGAGGAAGCGAGTGCAGACACCGACTGGCGCGGACTGCTCATGATCCTTCGCTGCACAAGGGCAAGGGCGGCTCTCTACATCGCGCTTGCCGACCTGGGCGGTGCGTGGGAATTCGGCCAGGTAACGGCGGCGCTTACAAGCCTTGCCGACAGACTTACGGGCATCTCATTGCGTTGGCTGGTCGCCGAAGAGATCGCGAAGAACCGAATGCCTGGAATGGGACAGCAGGACATACCTGACTGCGCAGGTATCTCCGTTCTCGGCATGGGAAAGCTCGGTGCACGGGAACTGAACTATTCATCGGACATCGATCTCATATGTCTGTTTGACCAGGACCGCATTCCACCGGAGAATCTGAGCGACATCCGCGCGCGTTGCATCCATGTGATTCGCAGACTGGTGAAGTCGCTGTCGGAACGGAATTCGGATGGCTATGTGTTCCGGACCGATCTAAGGCTGCGTCCCGCTCCCTCAACCACCCAGCCCTGCCTGTCGATGGAAGCCGCCGAAAGGTACTATGAAACCTCTGGTCGCACATGGGAACGCGCCGCGCATATCAAGGCACGACCCATTGCCGGAGATCTGGCCGCCGGAAGCGCGTATCTGCGCCGCCTTCTGCCTTTCATCTGGCGCCGCTCACTCGATTTCGCGGCCATCGAGGACATCGAGGACATCCTGCGGAAAATCCGCGTGAAGAAAGGGCATTTCACACCGGCTGCCGTTCCGGGCTGTGACATCAAACTCAGCCCGGGAGGTATCCGCGAAATCGAATTCTTCGCGCAGACAAGACAGTTGATCATCGGTGGTCGGTTGCCGGTTCTCCGCGAACCGACCACGCTTGGCGCTCTCGCCGCACTGCGCGACGAGGGAATCATCGAGTCCGAAATGTGTGCGTCGCTGTCGGAAGCCTATCTTGCCCATCGCACTGTCGAGCACCGCCTGCAGATGGTCGGTGACAGCCAGACCCACACCATTCCGGAGAATGCCGAAGCGCGCGCCCGTGTCGCTGCCCTTGATGGATGGTCGGATCATCGGGCCTGGGAGGACGCGATCGCCGTGCGCCTGGCTACGGTGCATGAGGTGACCGAGAGCTTTTTCGATGCTGGCACGCGATCGCGAACCGATCCGGAGTCAGTCGAGTTGGATGAGGAGAGCATCGCCTCCCTGGGATTTTCGGACCCGTGTGAGGTCTGCAGGACCATTCAGACCTGGCGTTCCGGAGCCCTTACCGCCACGGGGTCCGAACGTGCGCAGCGGCTCTATGCGTCGCTCGAGGCTGATCTCATCAAGCACCTCGGGCGCGCCGATAGCCCCGACACCGCGATCGCTGAGTTTGACCGTTTCCTTTCCGGGCTTCCATCTGGTGTCCAGGTGTTTTCCCTGTTTCGGGCGAACCGACATCTCCTGGAACTGGTAATCGACATTTTCTCGACGGCGCCGCGCCTCGCAAGCCATCTCGGGCGGCGCCCACAGACGCTGGATGTGCTTCTATCCGAAGATTTCTTCGAGAAATTGCCGTCGCTGGAATGGCTTGAGGCTGATCTGCACATACGGATCGGTGACACAGCCGATTATGAACTCGTTCTGGACATCGCAAGGATCTGGGCTCGGGAAGTGAATTTCCGAATTGGTGTCCAGGTGCTGCTCGGACTGGCGGACGCGGTCGAGGCCGGCGAGGCGTTTTCCGGTGTCGCGGAGTCCGTTCTGACCGGGCTCCTTCCATTCGTGGTCGAACGATTCGCCGCACGCTACGGGCCACCTCCCGGCCGTGGCATTGCGGTTGTCGCCATGGGAAAGTTCGGTACCCGCGAGATGACGGCCAGATCGGACCTGGACCTTATCACCGTCTACGACGCTGGCGGTGCCGAGAGTTCCGAAGGGCCACGCCCGCTCTCTCCCTCGACCTATTTCGCACGTTTCACGCAGGCGCTGGTGACAGCCCTGACGGCAGTCACGGCGGAAGGGCGTCTGTATGCGGTTGACATGCGGTTACGCCCTTCCGGGAGGCAGGGTCCAGTCGCGGTTTCACTGGCTGCCTTTGAGGAATATCAGACCAGGCAGGCCTGGGTCTGGGAACACCTCGCACTTACCCGTGGCCGTCCCGTGGCCGGCGAGTCCAGCCTGGTCTCCGATGTGGCCAAGGTGATCGGGACCGCCGTTGCGGGACGCAAGGGCGACCCAAGGGTGATTGAGGAGGCCAGAGCGATGCGTACGCGATTGCTGGAAGCGCACCGCGGCGACCGTTCCAACACTTGGTCCCTCAAGCACACGGCAGGCGGATTGATGGAAATTGAGTTCCTGACCCAGACGGGTGGGCTTTTCCATGGGCAAGGGCAGGGTTGCCCGGCGCGGGACACGCTCGTTGCGCTGGCCGGGTCGGGATGGATAACCTCCGATGAGGCTGATCGTCTCGCCGCGGCGCTCGCACTGCAGACCCATCTACTACAGATCGACTGCGTCGCCCAGGAACGTCCTTTCGACCAGGAGAGTGCCGGCGGGAAGCTATGCCAGATACTGGCGAAACTGACAGAAAACGAGGACTTCGAATCACTTCTACAATCGCTCCGAACCATGCAGTCCGAGGCTGCGGGAGTCTGCAGGCGGGTACTGGACAGCGAGTAGGACCGACGGGAATGGTGGTCTATGGTCCCCGGGGGATCGGGATCCCACCTCCCGAACCTTTCCTCCGTCCGGGCTGCGCAGATGGCCGGTTCCACAATTTGAATGGAAGTGGGGATTGCCTTCACGACAATATCTGCAATTGGGGGCGGTGACTGGCGGGAGGTGGACTTCCGAAATCATCTTCTCAAGGCACTTGGGACAATGCCTGTTACGCGGTGCGTTTTCCCTTGTTGGCGTGATATGGTTCCTCCATGTCCGTTCCGTTCGACCAGATCCCGTGGCCAGGGGAGGGTGATCGGCTGGTGTCCCGGACAGCGATAAGGGGGAAGGATCCGAAACGCACCCTCGGTGCGCCGCTGAACGATCGGGCCATCCGGCAGGGATTGCTGGCAAAGCCGCTTCGCGGCCATGTGCTGGATGCGAACACGCTGGTCATCCATGAGCTGGGTCTCGTGCATGCCCGGCGGCGCATCGATCTGGCGGTGATCAACGGCACCGTTCACGGGTTCGAGATCAAGAGCGCCGTCGACGGTCTCGGGAGGCTTGCGGGCCAGCTTGAGACCTACAGCCAGTCCCTTCAGAAGCTGACACTGGTGGTCGCCGACCGCAATGTCGGGGCGGTGCTTGAACGCGTACCATCCTGGTGTGGTGTCCTGCGGGCCTCTAGGGGTCCGCGTGGCACCATGCGGTTCGACGTTCTGCGGCGCACGCGCCGCAGAACGTCGAACCGTTCGTTCTGGCACATCTCCTGTGGCGTGGATGAGGTGCGGTCGATTCTGGCCGCGCTGGGTGCCGGCAATGCGGAACTGTGCGCTCCCCGCGCTGTCCTCTACAGGGCTCTTGTCGACACCATAGGCGAAACGCAGCTCATGGCCCATATCAGGGCGGCCATGGAGCGGCGGCGGTTGTGGCGAGATCTCTCACGACCATCGTTATGTGGTGGTTGATGGCGACAACCTTCCAGCGGGTCTGGTTACTGGGCCGCTCCTGCCCCGAGGCACATCCGGCGATGTAACCATCGCAGTATGAGAAGGCCGCGCCCTTGAACCGGAACGTACTGTCTCTCATGATTTCCTCGCAATGGCGGTGCATCTGGGCCTCGTTCCCCCGGAAGGCGCCGCCTTTGCGCGTGGCCCAGCTGTCAGCTGTCGTGTAGATGAGCTTTCCGGCGGCCCTGATCTTTCGCATGTCTCTGGCGACGAAGTCTGGATGGACAATCGTGTGGTCACCATAAGCCGGCTTCCTCATGTCGCCCGGCAACGCCGCCAACAGGGCTCTGTGGAAGAGCCAGTCATGGCGTGGAATCCGGTCCGTGCCCCTGGCGATACCGGCAAAGGTATCCGGGATGGCGGTTGAGAGGAGCACCGGGTTCCTGAACTGGTTGAGGTGGCCCATCTTTCGCAAGGCGGCCACCAAAGCCCTGGCAAAGGCATCGTAAGGTTCGAAATTCGGGGCGCGAAGATCGATGATCAGATCGGCATCCCCAGGATCGAATGACGCTGTCTCGAGGAGTCTGACGACACTCCGCTTTGGGTTTCCGGCCATCAGATCCTCCAGTCTGAGGCCGACCTCAATGCCGCGGAGGTTGTGGCTGACGGCGCACCGCGCGGCCGCAAGCGTGTCGGTGTCCGTGCCAAGGGGGACAGAGGGTATGGCGGAGCCTTGGTGCGGGCGCAGGGCGTCGAAGATATGTGCCCCATCGTCCATATGATCGACGGCGACCCTCTCGTCGAGATGGACCCATGCGGGTCGAGAACCCCACACTTTCCTGAAGCGATCAGGGAAGGACAGTGCGTGCTCGTGGACGGTCCTCTTCGGTTGCCACAGTTCGAAATCAAACTCGACTTCCGGCACGGTGATCAGGGGACCACCTGATCCTTCACGGCATCTTCAAGACGCCGGAGCGCCTGGTATTCGCCCTGGCGCCAGCGCAGCGCCGGGACGTACATGCCGTCACTCAGGATCATCACCTCCCTCTTTAAGCTGCGCACGGACCTTCCGAAGGCCGACGAGCCCATTGAGGATGGTGTAGTCGTTCCGCTCTTTTCGGATGCGTCCGGCGATGATGCTCGCATCGATGCCGAGTTGCCGTGCATCTATCTGAGGGCTCCCGGCCTCCGGACGGCGCAGCCGCGCCGCCGGTCAGGCAGCCGACCGGTTCGCCGCCCCTGTCCCCGGCGCCGCGCCGGTCTCCCGGTCACGCCCCTCCGCGGTGTACACGACGGCCAGCCTCCCCGCGGGTCCCCGAACTCCCGTCCTCCTGCCTGCCGCGGACACCCTCCGTCCCCTCCCCGCGCCCGAACCCCATGGCCTCCCGGCCGGGCGCCAGCGCCAGGCGCCGCAGCGGGCCCGGGGATGCCTTCACCCCGGCAAGGTCCGCGATGTGCGCGGCCGCCGCCCCGAAGCCCATGGGCGGCACCGTCCGGGCCATGACGTCCGCCATCCCCGGCGGCAGGCACCCCCTGCCGCACCGGCGGCAGCGGAAGCGCCTCCGCTCCACCTCCACCCTGCCCAGCCGGGTGGGGAACGACCTGGCCTTCCCTTCCCGGCACCGGACCATCGGCCTGCCGCACTCCCCGCATCCCGGCCCCGGCAGCGTCCCGTCCAGCCGCCCCGGAAGAAGCTCCCCCGCCGCCGCGCCGCCGCCGGGGGAGGCGTCCCGGAGCGCCCGACGCAGGCTCCGCCGCCAGCTCCGCAGGCCAGGCGCCGGGTTCCGCCCGGACGGCGGAGGGCGCCTCTCCGGGCGACCCCTCCCCGGCGACGTCCAGGCTCCGCACCCCGCCGCCCTCCAGCCAGCACCAGGTGAACCCGCCGTCACGTCCGCGGACCACCGGCGGATGGACGGCCGCCCCGCCTTCCGTCAGACCCCCGGATACGCCACCGCGTCAGGATGCCGATGCACCCGTTTCCCTCCGTCCTCCGTCATGATCCGAACTCCCCGCACCTTGCCTCCGGCAGCGCGCCGCCGGCCGGTCCATCCGGTCCCTGTCCGGCGCGCGGTCTCCGGAAAGTGACGGAAAAAACGATGGTGTCAACAGATTGGGCTACACCCGGCTACACCCCAGCAACGCGACGTCAGGACCGCATGGAAACTGGCAGCGGAAACGGAGGACCCATCATGACAGAGGAACTGACGGTCTTTGACCCCGCCGACCACCTGAAGTCCGACGGGGCCATCGCCGACTTCATGTCCGCCGCGCTGGAGATGAACGATCCCAGCTACGTGGCCCATGCCCTGGGCGTCGTCGCGCGTGCCAGGGGCATGACGGAGGTCGCCCGTCGGACCGGGCTTTCGCGCGAGCAGCTCCATCGCTCGTTCAGCAGGGAGGGCAACCCCACGCTGCGTACGACCCTGACGGTGCTGCAGGCCGTCGGCATCCAGCTCCAGGCAATGCAGGCGGAGCGCGGCGAGGCATAACGGCGTGGCGTTTCGCCTCCCCCGGAGAGCAGTCCAGCGCCGCCGCCTCATCAGCTCCTTCGGCCCCGACGTCAGCCGCGACCTACCCGCCCTCGCTCGGCCGGGCTGGTCGCCACCAGGCTGCGCGCGCCCAGACCCGGAGCGCCGCACCTTCGTCACCACCGACGGGTTCCTCGGCGCATTCGGGCTGCGGAGACAGTGGGGGAAACCCTGTGCTGTCTGGCAGGGCGCGGCGGCACCAGGAACGCAGTCCCTGCATTTGGATCAGGCTGCGGGAACAGGGCAGGGAAGACCACCTCGACCTGATCCGGCCCGGGCGGTGGCCGCCCCGACCACGCCCGAACCACCCTGATCCCGCCCTTCGCCGATATTCAGCCATGCGCACACGGAACGCCCAGCCCGGGCGGTTCGGCTAGCGGGAACTGCTGAAAGCATGATGGCACCTCTTGCAAAACACCATTATGGTGCTGATGTCAGCCCATGACCGAGAAGCGCAGACCCACCTGTGATCTTGAGGCAGTCAAAGCCGCCTTCTCGTCGGTTGAGGGCCTCGGGGCCACGGGCTCCGCGATGAGGGGAGCGGCGGCCATGGGCTTCGGAGGTCATGGGATCGTGGCGGGGATCCAGTCGATGGAACGCCGTCACTTCCATAAGTCGATGACGTCCTACGCCGGTCACCGCGTCTGGGCAGGATGTCCATCATGTGCCATCGGAGCGGGGGACGCTCTACGTCAGGTTCACCGCCGATGCCGTAGCCAGGTTCCTGCTGCTGTCATTCAGGGAGAAGGGCGATGGATGAGGAGGATGTGCCCGTCTACCTGCAGGACGGGGCGAGGGTGGGACAGAAGGGCATGCTGTCGAGGGTCTGGGCGAGGAAAGGGACGCGCCCGCGCGTCGTGCGGGACCACCCTAGATGTCCGGTTCCGTGCGAATTGAGCTATGGACGCGCCCGCGCGTCGTGCGGGACCACCGGTACGGACACCTGTACCTGTTCCCCCCCGCCTGCCCCGCCACCGGCGACGCGGTCGGGCATGTCTGCGGCAGGGCCAGCACCGCGGAGATGAACCGGCACCTCCGCGACATCGGGGAGCGGGTCCCCGCCGGAAAGCGCGCCCTGGTGGTCCCCGGCGGGGCGGGCCGGCACCGGTCGAAGGACCCGGTGATACCGGACAGCGTCTCCCTGCTCCGGCTGCCGCCCACGGCCCGGAGCTCAATCCGGGCGGGACGGTGTTCCCCCTCCTGAAGCACCGGCACCTCCCCAACCGGGTGTCCGCAGGCGCGGAACACGTCCGGGAGGTGGTCGAGCACGTCCGGGACGCCTTCATCGGCCGGAAGGGGGAGGTCACGCGGATCACCACGAGGGAATGGGCGGTGCCGTGAGATCCGGTGCGCCTGTCGGTGATTACTTATTTGGTTTGGTATCACTCATCAGGAAACAGCGGGTCTCCGTGCTCCGTTCTCCCCCTGATCCCGCGTGTCGCGGTGACCTTTCCGACGGTCGGCGGGCCGGGCCAGTGATGCAGGTCCTGCAGGCTGTCGACGTCGTGGCGGACGGTCGCCTCCCGGATCCCGATGCGCCCGTGACCCCTGTCCACGTCATCGGAAAGCTGCATCCTTTCCGCGTTCTCCGGGTCCCCGGATGGATGCGCGCGTCGTCGTGGAGCGTCTCCTGGCTGCCCTCGGGGCCAGGAGGTGGTCGCCTCCGGTCTCCGTGTCCCGCCCCGCGGTGTCCCGCCGCCTGTGCATCGCGTCCGCGGTCACCGTCCGGCCCCGGAGCTCCAGCAGCCCGGTCACCGCCGTGATCCCTTTCGACCTGCCGTCCACCCTGACCTGGCCGGGCAGCAGCCCGCTCTCCGCCGCGAAGGCGTGCACAGGGTGGAGCGGCGAGCGTTCCGGGGCGTCCCCGAAGGACCGCCGCAGCGCCCTGCCGTCGATGGCGGTCACGTCGCCGGGCCGTGCCCCCGGTCGGACAGCATCCGGGTGAGGACGCCGCGCGGCCCCTCCGGATCCAGCGCGTTGAAGAGGTGGGGGAAGGCGTCGTGGCCCGGGATTCCGTGCCCGGCGACATGAACCGCGGCGGGAATCCCTCCTCCATCCGCCCGGAACGCTCCATATCGGCGCGGTTCCGCCCGCCCGAAAGGAAAAACGGGAAGGCGGCCGTCAGCATCTCCCGGAGATCGTGTCTCCTGGCGTTGCCGCGCCGGGGGTCGTCAACCCCATTGAAAACATTGAATGTATCCTGCATCGGTTCTGCCCCGTCTGTTTGTTTTGTGGGGTCTCTGGACCGATTCCAGCTGGATGGGAAGCGAAAAATTCAAAAGCGATTGCCCTGGTTATGACAAGGTAGCTGTTTCATTTCTCTGACAATCGGCTATCCTTGCACAGGATGGTCCCGCACAATGGGGCAGAATTGGAGAAACCGCTATGGATGCCAAAATCTCAAAGGTCGGAAATGTGCTTGTCGCCGAGGTCGAAGGGCGCATTGACGGTGTCACCGCACGCGAATTCGAGGAAGCTGTGACCTCGGCAATCCCTGAAGAAGGAAGCCCGGTGGTCTGCGACCTCACGTCCGTTTCCTACGTGAGCAGTGCAGGCCTCAGATCAATTCTTGTTATCGCGAAACGCCTTTCGAAGGCCGAGGCGTCCTTCGCCATCTGCGGCCTCAGCGGATCCGTCGCTGAAGTGTTCCGTGTGTCAGGATTCGACAAGATCATCAAGTCGTATGGGAACCGCGAAGACGCCTTGGCTGCGGCTAAGGCATGATCTGAGGAACCCAGCATATGGCAGGAGTCCAGCGCCTTCGAATCGGCAGCAACGTCCGGAATCTCCCGGAAGTCGTTTCGTGGATCGAAGCCTTCTGTGCGGAACACCCCCCAGCCTCGGGATTCGAGCACAAGCTGCAGCTTGCGGCCGAAGAACTCCTGATGAATACGATCATGCACGGCTATGGCAAGGAGCGCGAGGACGCGTCGATCTGGCTGACCTTGCATCCACAGCCGGAAGGCGTGGCTTTCATCATCGAGGATGGGGCACCACCGTTCAACCCATTCAAGGATGGGCCTCGTCCGGATACGGATGCGGCTCTTGGCGACCGACCGATCGGTGGCCTCGGCGTCATGCTGGTGCAGGAAATGGCGGACAGCGTATCCTACAGCCGCGACAGGTATAACCGTCTCTCGCTGGTGTTTGGCCCGGGCCAACATCCCGACGACCCTACGGGAGGCGAAAGCACACCTTCCGGGAGTCGGTCCGCGTCAGGGGCCAGGATACGGCCCCGGGGCCTGACACTGCGAATTCTCGCTATCCTGCTGCTGCTTCCCGTAGTGGGCGTGTTTGCGGCCGGAGCCCTGAATTACCTGAAGTTCGAACGCATCCTGACCGAGACTGTGGCCGCGCGCTACGATCCGGTTCTGAGGGAACTGGTTCGTGCGATCGGTGACAGCCTTGGCGAAGGTCTGACACTCGCGTCCACAAGAACGACAGAACATCTCATTGAACGCTCCGTGGCGCAGTTCGGCGGCGCGTTTGATCTCGTGGTCCACGACATGGATGGTACTGTGCTGTTCAGCACCCTCAGCGATAACCGAGGTGGTGACGGCGAAATCTCCGTCGAGATTCCACCACCCGGGGAAATCAGCCATGACGCAGGCGATCCGGACCGTTTCAACGGTCGGATGACGATCTTGCAGAACGGTCTGCCGGTTGGAGTGCTCGCCCTTTCCCATGAAGCTACGCGGGCAAGCGAGGCGATGCCGGACCTCATCCGACAGCTCGGTCGGGCCAGCATCGTTACGTTGGTGCCGGTCGTGCCGGTGCTGATCCTGGTCACCCTGGTCATTTTCGGCCGTATCGAAGGGCGAAACCATATCCGTAAGTTGGCTGTCGACCGTGCGGCGCAGGTCGACAGCCCGGATCCCGGATCATCCGATCCACTCGTGCATTCGATCTGGCGGATCTCATGGCCATCCGCAGTGCAGGGCAGATCCACATAATGGCCGGCCCGCGTTCCATCCTGCTTCTGACACTGCTCGGGCTGCTCATTCTGCCATTCCTGCTGTTCGGATATCTGTCGGTAAGGATTTTCGAGACTCACCTTCTGCCCGAGGTGGAGACGCAGACCGTCACCGCCGCCGCAGGTGTGCAGCGGCGCGTTGACCATGCAGCAACAGTCTTCGGTGGTCTTCACACGCTTCGCGGAGTTGAGCCGGTTCTGGACAGCGCACGTTCTTCGGCACCCGGAATGAGTTTCCTTGCCCTGTCAGACGTCGATGGAACGATTCAGCACATCTCCGCAGACGATGCCGAGGCCGTTCGTATGGCCCTTGCCTCAGCGTCCGAATCTGGATCGCCCGGGACTTTTGACGGTCTGTCAACCAAATGGCAGGAATTTCTGGGCATTCCGCTATCCAGTCCGGTCACCGTCGCAAGTCGGCAGGGAGGGCACTTACTCGTCACTGCGCTGCCGATTGGCGGTGATGACGAAGGGATCATCGGAACGCTCTACGCAGGCTTTGACATCAGAATGCTTGACGCATTGAAACAGGACATCTGGATCGACACCGCCGTGGTGGTCTTTGCGACCGTGCTGCTGGCCGTGGAACTGCTTGTCCTGATGTTTGCCGTCCACATTTTGCGTCCAGCCTGGATCGTTGAGTTCTTCACAGCGCGGCTAGCGGCGCATGATCTACGTTTTTCCATCCGCTCCCGAAGCAGTGAAGTGGTCCGGACGCTGACGGAGCGGGTCGACCGAATCGTTAGCCGCACCAAATCCGAACTTGGATCCCGGAGTTTCAGCGGGCTGCGACTTCCGGCGACCGACAGGCCGCAGCAGCTACGGATTCCCGCCGTCAGTCACGTTCGTCTTCCACTGTTCCTGTTTTTCGTCTCGGAAGCGATGCTGCGTCCGATTCTTCCTCAATTCCTGGGACAGTTCGCGCCTCCCGACAGCGACCCCAATTTCCGGATTGGGATCGCCATGGCGGGCTTCATGGCGGCCTCCTTGCTGTCCGTACTCATAGGTTCGATGCTCTGTGAACGATCTGGACCTCGTCGGATATTCCTGCTTGGAGCATTGTTCGCGGGCGCGGGCATGGCCGGCCATATCTTTGCGGACAGTTTCGCGATGATTGTCTTCGCACGGTCGCTGACCGGATTTGGCTACGGTCTGGTCTACGCCGCAGCCCAGGTGCATATAGTAAGGCACGCTGACCCCCGGCACCGCAGCACGGGTTTCTCACTCTTCCTCGCTGTGGTGGTGGCGGCCGAAATCAGTGGACCGGCGGTCGGCGGCATCCTTGCCGACCGTATAGGGGTATCATTGGTCCTGTATGGCGCACTTGTCGCGATCGGCACTTCCGCGCTTGCCTGTCTGTTCATGATCTCAAGATTTCCGCCTGATCTAACCGATCCCTACGCCACGCCCGATACCCGATTGCCCGAACGTCCCAGCGAAGCCGGTTCCTATTCATCAGCTGTCAAAGGCGGTGTCTCCAAATGGGTACACGACCAAATGTTGATCATCAAGGACATCCTGGGCAACCCGCGGTTCTTTGCAATGATCGCCTGTTTCGCCATCCCCGCAAAGGCTTTGCTGACCGGAGGACTGTTCCTCTTGGTACCACTTTCAGCGCTCACCATTGGCGGTGCTGCGGAAAGTGCCCGGATACTGATGGGTTATGGCATCGCGATTCTTGTTCTCGCGCCTCTGCTCGCACCGCTTGCTGATCGATGGCAGGGGTTCGGTACGTGGGTTGCGGTCGGTGGCATGATTGCCGGGGCCGGATTTGTGCTTCCACACACATGGAATGTGCTTGTCGGCGAAGGGTTGACCGTTCTTTTCGTGGCAACACTGCTGTTTGGAGTTGGCCAGACATTGTCCATTCCGACCCAGATCAGCTTCCTGATGCGTGTCGCCGAACTGCAGGTGAAATATGCTGGGTCCGGGACAGTGCTCGGTGTCTTCCGATTTCTGGAACGACTTGGATCGCTGGCGGGTCCGCTCATCGCTGGCGCTCTGCTGCTCGCCTTTCCGCCGGACACTGCATTGATGTGGATGGGGATTGGAGCGCTGCTGCTGTCCGCCGGTGGTGTGAGTTGGTTCCTCGCATTCGGGGAACGGGACGAAGAGGAGGCGATTCGTGGCATGCTTGTCGAAGCGTGATTTCCTGGCAGGAACCCTATGCACCGTTCTGACCACGGGGGTGGGTCGACTGGCAGGTGCGACCGAAGCGAAATCGATGTTCATGGTCCTCTGGCGAGGGGAAACGCAGGTCGAAGTCGGCTTCCGGGCGCATTTCGCTGAAGCTGGGCTTCCGCTGGACATTACGGTCCGCTCACTTGATCGGGATCCCAGCCGACTTCCGGACATCCTTGCGGAAATCGAAAGCGCCGCTCCTGATCTTGTCTATACTTGGGGAACGACTGTGACTCTGGGGATCGCCGGTCGGGATCCGGATCTGGCCGATTCTCCAGACGATTATCCACCAAGGATCACCGACAGGCCGATCGTGTTCACCATGGTTTCGCAGCCGGTCAAGTCACGGATCATTCGCTCGTTTGGCGCCACTGGCCGCAATCTGACTGGTGTCAGTCACATCGTGCCGCTTGAGACGCAGTTTCGGGCAATGCAGGCCTTTATGCCGATCGACCGGATTGCCGTGATATTCACGCCCACCGAACCGAACTCCGTTCTTGCTGTCGAGCAGCTGATCAGTTGGGGCCGTCGTCTGAACATCAGGATTGATGACTATTCGGTTCCGCTTGATGCAGACGGTCTGCCGGACCCCGGATCGCTGCACGACCTCGTCGCAGCGGCAGCGGCAGCAGGTCCCCAATTTCTCTATCTTGGGCCGGACAGTTTCATCGGCCAGTACGCGCGTTTGATCACAGGGCTGGCGAACGATATGCGCCTGCCGTCATTCGCCTCGACGGAAGTGATGCTGGCGTCTTCCGATTCGCTGTTCGGGCTCGTCGCCCCTTACCAAAAGGTCGGCCGGTTCACGGCTTCCAAAGTAGAACGCATACTGTTCGGGAACGAGGCCGCTGGGAGTATTCCCGTCGAGATACTCCCTGAGTTTTCCTATCAGATCCGTGCGGATGTAGCCCGGGACCTAGAGATCTATCCCAGTCTTTCCCTGCTCGACTATGCAGAGGTCATCGGCCAATGACCGTGGCACCTTCAGGAAAGGCCACATCCACAGGTGGAGATCAAGACCGCACCGAATTCCGGAACACTGTGCGCGTGGTCCTTGACAGGTGGTCCCGAGGCAATCAGGGACAGGTACAGCTAAGGCTTGCGGTAAGGAGCGACCTGTCCGTGCTTTGCGCATTGAATGCAAAGTCAATATTGGACCTGGGGCGGGACGGGCTATTCATGCCAATGTCAGAGAGTTTTCTGACGGCAATGGTTCTGGATGGCGCGATCCTGGTGCCGGAGCGGGAAGGGGAGGCACTCGGATACAGCATTGCGGTACCAGCCGGAAACGGGCGAAGTCCTTTTGTTCCAACGCTGGAACCACAGGGAACTGGCCTATTGTTCGGAACGGCACTTGATCCGGCTCTGCGCGGTCAGGGCTGGCATCCCAGGCTTATCAGGATCAGAAAGAAGATATTTGCGGAGGCTGGGTTTGCTTCGGTGCAGTCTACTGTATCGCCATTCAATACGGTATCGCTTGCCAACCTGATGAACGCAGGGTTCCATGTGGTTGGACTCAAGAATCTGCTGGACGGGCATCCCCGTTTTCTGCTCCGCCACGAAATCCAGAGCCCATCCGAACCAACTGGAAACCTGCAAAGTGTCGTCCTACCGCAATCCGGAGACCTGTCAGAGCACGAAGCCTTCCTCGCGAATGGCTTCATCGCAACCGGACTAAAGAAGGACCGGACTTACGCATTGCTCTACAGCGAAGGAGAGGGTCAGCGATATGGAGGACTGGATCCGTGACAGAAAGCGACAGTGTCCGGCATCCCAATAGGGCACCAACCCTTCGTCGGAGTGTGGCCCTGACGGCGGTCGCCGCGCTGATGTTGATTTCGGCAATACTCGTCACCTATGCGGAGATTCGTGGAGCTTCGCTTACCCGCCGCCATACTGAAGCTTCGCTTAGGGTTCAGGCCGACTTGCTCCACACGATGCTTGACCTGCATCAAGAGCGGTTGGGCGCACTTGCCCGTCAGATTGCTGCGGACCCCGAGGTCGATGCGGTATTGTTGGCCGGCTCTACCTCAACAGATATGGAAGAGGCCCTCCAGATTGTTCAGGAAGGGCATCCGGAGCGTCCGACTCTCTTTCTTGTCACATCGGAAGGCCAAGCAATCGCAAGTGTCGGCGGTCATGGGTCGGTAGCGTTGGGTTCTGCAGTTCTTGAGCAGGCAGCTCCGCTTTTTCCGCAAACTCAGCTATTGATCGATGGCAATGGATCTCCAGTGCTCGCGCACCGCACTCCTGTGCGGCGGGGTGACAGCATCGTCGGCACGGTCTGGGTTATTTTGCCAATAGCAGACGGAATTGACGAGTTTTTCCCGAGATTGGTGGGGCTGGCATATCACGACTCCGATGGCGAGTTGCGGGAACTGTTCGGTGGTGTGCCCGACGCAGGTACCGTTGCAGAGGTCGCTGATACAGGCCCACGTAACCTCGTATTGCGCGACCATGGCGGACGCCGTCTCGACGCAACCATTCTGCCACTTCAGTTCGGAACTGCTGGAGCGAACGGTAGCCTGGTGATGCTCCGAGACATCTCGGATGCGCTGACGCGTGAAGAACTGCTGACAATGCTCGCGTTCACGGCAGTGCTGGCCATCATACTCCTATCCCTGGGATTGCTGTTGCAGAAGCTGAGGATCGGCTTCCGCCCCCTTGGCGCAGTCGTGCAACTCCTTGGGGCCATGTCAAGTGGCGATACGAAAGTCCGTATCCGCAGCTCTGGCCAGACAGGGAAATCGACATCCGCAAATCAAGGCGAAAACTCCGAATCCACCTTTAGGTCCGGTCAGGAAATCGACACCCTACTTCGTGCGGTTGACAGTTTTCGTACTAGCCTCGACGCCCGAAACGCGTTGATTGCGGTCACGGAGCAACTGGAAAACGCCCGACGCATTCAGCAATCGTTGCTCCCATCGACATTCAGCCTGCATCCGGAGTGGGACATCCATGGCCGCATGCGCCCCGCTCTGGAAGTCGCTGGAGACTTTTTTGATATGTTCCTCCTAGGTGATGGCCGAATTGTGGTGCTCATCGCCGATGTGTCTGGTAAGGGTATGGCTCCGGCGCTGTTCGCGGCACAGGCAAGCGCACTGCTCAGGGCCCAGTGTCAACAGTCCGACAAACCCGGCAAGGTAATCGAGGCGGCGAACAACGCACTTTGCGAGCGCAATCCTGAAGACATGTTTCTAACTGCAGTCCTGGCTGTGATCACGCCTGGAACAGGTTACATCACATTCGTGAACGCTGGACATTGCCCACCGATGCTCGCTGGTCTGGATGGGAACGTTCGTCTGGTCACGACTGAACCTGATATGGTTCTTGGTGTTCTGCCGGATCTGGAATGGACATCCCACAGCCTGGTCCTTGCCCCCGGTGAGCGGCTGCTGTTCTACAGCGACGGACTTGACGAGGCACAGAACAAAGCTGGGGACCTACTGGGAACGGCAGGTGCGGTGAATATGTTCAGGGAAGCCTGTGTGGCCGGAAGGGGTCTTTCCAGCCAACACCTATGCGAATTGATGCTCGAACAGGTTGACAGCTTCGCAGCCGGTGCACCCCAGGCAGACGACATTTCCATTCTGGCGCTTCATCGCCCGATTGGCGGTGGCGACGATGGGCCCAATGGCAACACCTGAACATGTGATGTGGTCGTGGCGAGAACATTGAACGTTGTTCCTGACAGTCACCCCACGGGCATCACTGGATCAGAGTAGGGGAGATCACCTGGTAGGAGTGATGTCGCTTCGGTCGATGGCAGATATGGGTTTGGACTGGATATACCTGCCTGCCGCCAACTTTCCCGCTTCGTTCGGAACGTTTGGCTGACTATATATCTGCCTAACCATGAGTCAGTTGCCACGGTGACCTGAAAAGAGAACCGCCATGTCAAAGGCATCCGGAAGACCGCCTCGGGCAGGCACCTGCTGCGAACGTGCGATTTGCGTATCCAGCTGACTTCAGGCCGCTCAATCCACAGCCTTGAAAAACCGATCCGGACGCCAGGTCCAGAAAAACAGCATGGATCGGCCAGCGGAACTGAACATGATTCGGTCAGCGCGTCCAATCAGATTCTCGAAAGGTACGAAGCCAACGCCTCCGGGCTGACGAACGCGGCTGTCCGTGGAATTGTCCCGGTTGTCGCCCATAAAGAAGTAGTGGCCATCCGGAACCGTAAAGACTCCTGTATCATCAATTGCCGGCGCATAGCCCAAGTTCAGCACAGAGTGCGAAACACCATTGGGAAGCTGCTCGACCGCTTTCCGCTTAACGCAGATCTCGCCTACAGCCACGGGCCGGTTGACGCAGTTGGGGGTGCCGCCCAGCGGTCCCTGCCGTTCCATAACTTCCTCGAACGTACCGTCCGCCGTCTGCCTTGCCTCCTGACCGTTGATGAACAGCACACCTTCCCTCATCTGGACCTTGTCACCGGGAAGCCCGACAATTCGTTTGATAAAATCTGCGCCACCTACGGGATGGCGAAACACGGCAACATCGCCTAGTTGGGGTTCACGGCCAAATATCCTGCCGGGGAATGGGCACATGGAGAACGGACATGAATGACGGGAGTAGCCGTAGGCCATCTTGTTTACAAACAGGAAATCACCGATCAGCAGAGTGTCTTTCATTGAGCCGGACGGAATCCAGAACGGCTGGAAGAGCAGTGTGCGGAATACGCCAGCTATAAGCAGTGCGTAGACAATCGTTTTGACGGTCTCGAGAACGCTGTCCCCTAACGAGTTCTTGCTTGCCATAAAATTGCCGATCCGGTTGGTTTCGGGCTGTCTGACGGCATCGCCTGCGGCTGTCAAGTGGCGTGCTGGAGGCAGGGTGCATCCCAGATTGTTGGCATGGGTCGCTTGGGTGTTTTTTGAACCTTGATTTCTCGACATAAGAACGCCTCTCGGTGGATCTTCGCCCGATAAGGTCGACCGAAAGTATGGATTGCCAACAATCTGGGCTACACCTGCTGGAGGCATCCGCAAAGGTTACCAATCTCAGCTGCGGAGCAATGTTAAGTCCGCACGACACTGCCAGCAACCGCCTCTTCTTCGGATTCCCTACGTGCTTCGATGACAACGAATGCCTGCGCCCAAGGGTGGTCATCCGTTAGCGAAACATGGATCAGCGCCTTGTGGCCTGCAGGTGTCATCTTCTTCAGACGCTCCTTTGCCCAACCGGTCACAGCGATCTGTGGTTGACCTGTTGGAAGGTTGGTCACCGCCATATCCTTCCATGCGATACCCATACGCAGACCTGTGCCGAGAGCTTTTGAACACGCCTCCTTTGCCGCCCAACGTTTGGCATAGGTACCTGCGACGTCTCGACGTCGTTCGGCTTTCATTCTTTCGGTTTCGGTAAAGACTCGATATCGGAACCGGTCGCCAAATCGTTCAAGCGTGCGCTGAATACGTTCGATGTTGGCCAGATCGGTTCCAATTCCCAGAATCATCGGAATGTGTCCAATTCGCCCATGCGTGCCAATCAGCGCCGCCACCGGTTCTGCGCAAGGCAGTTCACCGCAGCAACCGTTGGAAGCCATCCCGTCACAGCCGCCCCATCCCTCGAAACCTCGGACTGAAGATCTGCCTTTGTTGAAGGCGGATTCTCGACAGCCAGCCATATTGAATGCATCGGCTTAAGGTGAGTTGCTCGAGAATTCATGAAGGTGAACTTCGCATGAGCACTCACCATTTGCAATCAGGACGGAACCACGTCGGCTCGACACCAAACCGCTTGACTGCCTTCCGCATGAAGGGAGAGCGGGTCCGCCCTTCATTGAACCCAGCCGTCAGGCTCAGCCTTGTACGTGCCATCCTGTGGCCAATCACCCATTCACGACACAAGGGTAAGCTGAAATCAGCGGACGCTTTCCGTTGGCGGTCCCGAGTGGAAGCAGGCTCTGGTACCGGAGCAATGGCAATTCGGAGATGGACGAACCTGCACTGCGGCAATTTCCAACTGCATCAGGTGCATGTCTGCACCTGTCGAACCAGCGTGATGTGGGTTCCTCCGTAACACCTATGTTCACAAAGCGCAAAGCCCGGTGGAGCCTCTTGTGGAACGCAGTCTTCCCAGACGATAAGCGCGTCATTTGCCAGCCAGCCGCCTGCCAGTGCAGAACTGAGTGATAAACGACCAAGATCCCTGCCATATGGAGGATCAAGAAACGCTAACGTGAACGGGTCCGACGGGCAACTTCCGAGTTTTGTGGCGTCTCGGCGATAGAGCCTGGTCGCGCTACCGGCCCCCATCAGGATGATGTTCCTTTGGATCAGGGTATGCGCAATCGATCCGCGTTCAACAAAAGAGACATGTGCCGCGCCCCTTGACAACGCTTCCAATCCCAATGCGCCTGTGCCCGCGAAGAGATCAAGCACACGGGAATCAGTGACGGGGTCTCCAAAGCTGCCACCAAACAGAATATTGAAGAGATTCTCCCTTACCCGGTCCGACGTCGGTCGCAGTTGCCCCAACAAATCGCTTTTTGCAACCTTCGCGAGTCGCAGGCCCCGTCTTGATCCGGCCACTATGCGCATTTCAGCTGGACAGGCGCTCCATGGCCAAGGTCCGGTACGAGTCGGCGAACCGGTCCTTGCTGACCGTCGTGGCCTCGATCATCCGTCCGGCGGCCGAATTCCTGCGTACCGCTATGATACCGTCCTGAACCGAGACCACGACCGTGTCGTCTCCGGGCCTCTGGCGGGATTCGGCCAGCTGCGCGTAGGGGGATGGGAATCCCGTGCGAATTGCCGTGCGGCTGATCCTGGGCATAGGCCAGTTCCTACCTGAGCTTTCATTCATAGCTACCTGCTCTCCTGCTGGATGCAAGCGGCAATTCCCGGGCTCCGACCAGATTCTCCATTGGCCCGGTCAATGCTCGCCAACGCCGGGACCGCCCGGTCCTTGCCGAATGGCCCTGCGGATGTTACCGGGCATTTCGGGAGACCGACCGGCCAGACTTTGTCCGGTTCTGCTAGTAAGCCCATGCCGACCGTCCAATGGTCGTACGGTTGCGACCGAACCCCGAATTCTGAACCGCTCAACCAGCTTCTCGCGCCGGCCCATCCCGCAGCAATTCCCACCAGCCCTTCCGGACCCTGTATTCCCTGGGCTTCCGTGAACCGGGTTTCGTAAACTTTTCCTTCCCGGCGGACGGAAACCGCCTGGAATCCCCTTGACATCATAGCCTCCGGCCCTTACCGCAATCCGTATGGACCTCACTGACGGGAGTTGGGACGATGCGGTTTCGGAAGGACCTCGGCAGGCCCGGGTCGGTCGGGGCGCTGGCGGAATGTTTCGGCGCGGTCGACGATCCGGTGGACGGGCGCAGGTTCAGCCTTGGTGACCACCTCATGGCGGCGTTCGCGATGTTCCCGCCGAGTATCCGTCGCTCCTGCAGTTCGACAGGGACAGCCGCAGGGACGCCATCGTCCGCGGGAACCTCCGGACGCTGTTCGGGATCGCGGCGGTGCCCTGCGACTCCGCCATGCGCAGACGCCTCGACACGGCCGGCCCCAGGCAGCCGCCACCGGCGTCGGGACCCTGTTCGCGAGGCTGCAGCGCGGCAGGGTGCTGGAGGACCAGCCGGTTTTCGACGGCCACTGCCTGATCCCGGTCGACGGCACCGGCCATTCGGCCCGGAATCCGTCCACCGCCACCACTGCCGCCTCGCCAGCCGCAGTGACGGGTCGAGGACCCATTCGCACAGCATGCTCGCCGCCGTGGTCTGCCATCCCGACTGCCGGGAGGTGTTCCCTCTGGCCCCGGAGCCGATCGCCAGGACCGACGGGGACAGGAGAAACGACTGCGGGCGCAACGCCGCGGCGCGGTCCGTCGACGACCTCCGGCGGGAGCATCCGCACCTGAAGGCCATCGTCCTGCAGGACGGCCTCGCGTCCAACGGACCCCACATCGCCCGCCTGCGGCGGCACGGCCTCCGCTTCATCCCCGGGGGGAGACCCGGCGACCACGCGCTGCTGTTCGACAGCCCCGCCGCCAGCCCGGACACCCGCACGGCCCGGTTCACCGACGCCGACGGCACCCTGCACGAATTCCGCTACCTGAACGGCGCGCCAATCAACGCCTCCCATCCCGACATCAGGGCCAGCGTCATCGAATACCGGGAGACGGTCACCAGGAGGAAATGCATCGCGAGGCGCCACCGCGGCCCGGACGACCCGACCCACCGGGTGGAGGAGAAGCAGCGGAGGTTCTCCTGGGTCACCGACCTTCCCGTCGACGGCGACAGCCTCATGCCGGTCATGCGCGCCGCCCGCTCCCGCTGGCGCATCGAGAACGAGACGTTCAACACGCTGAAGAACCAGGGCTACCGCTCCGGGCACAGCTTCGGGCACGGAAAGCGGCACCTGACCACCGTGCCCGCCATGACGATGATGCCCGCCTTCCTCACGGCCCGGATCGAGGCCGCCTCCTGCAGGGTGTTCGCCGCCGCGCTGGAGGCGAGGGGGCGGCTGAAGTACCTCCGGGAGAGAACCCGGTCATACTTCGTCGATTTCCCGATCCCCGACTGGCGGACCCTCCACCCCGCCCTGACCCACGGGCACGCGCCTGCGGCCCTGAACGTCGCCGGACCGTCCGGACGGTCGCCGCCGCGGGGCGGGGCGCCCGGGCGCGCCTGAACGCCCGACCGAACCGCCCCAGGGGCAGACCCGCGACACATCCCTTTTTTCCACCGGAACGCCGCCGGACGCCCCCGCACGCCCGGATTCCGCCCGGATCCGCCGCCGACGCCCGCGATCCGCCGGAAACCGGACCGGAATTTCACTGGTGGGAATTTCTGCCCATCCCGCAGCATCAATCGACCTGCATCTGCAGACAGGAACCGGATTGAGCATAAGATCCTTCAAGATCAGTTTTCGTAGCCGATGATACTTTTGGTTCAAGCTGCAAAAGAGCTGTACCATGTGGAAGGCTCTCCAGACCAAGAAGACAGATGATCGAAGCCATTGCCTGTCGCAATGACTGCCCGTCTTGCTTCACCCGGACCACTCAATCCGATTTCTGATCCAATTGTCCGGGTTGCCGTGATGCGATGGGAGAGTGACGACCGAACTCTCGGCTGAAGTGACTGGGGCAGCGATGCATTGCGAGCCTGCTGTGGATCTAGGATTTCAGGTCCAGATAGAGCTGGGAGCCGGATTCATCGAAAAGCGCCGACTGGTGGGCGAGCATTCCCTCGGTGACAAAACAGTCTTCCTGAACTCGCATTGCGCCACCGGGAATGGCACTGGCCATCGCCTCTCTTCAAATGAAAGAACGTTGTGACTATGCGGAACTCTCGCACCGCAATGCCGGACACCGCGCCCTTGAGCACTGAAAGCCCAACACTCAGTCGCGATCCAGGTAAATCAAGGACAATACGGAACGCGCCCCACTCATTGCCACGTAAAGATCGGCCGAAGTTCGTCCACTTTCGTCAGGGCGGGGCAAATCAACGACAATAATCGCCTCGTTTTCAAGGCCCTTGAAATCCTTGATCCTCGCAAATCCCACCCTGTCGACTGGCATCTCTCGCATTGAATACTCATCCAACCGGCACAATCGTTCAGACATCTCGGGGGCGATCTGGCAAACGGAAGACTGCGCAAAACCGAAGGGCGAAACGACTGTCACCGAGCCGGGTGAAAGCCCTCCCACGTCAACAAGGTCAAGAATCTCGGACGCGATTCGTGCCGCCGACTCCTGTTTTGTGCCTACAGCATGCTCGCGCACGTCCAGATCAGTTTCGGCTATCTTCAAGTTTAGGTGCGCTCCCAATCCATCCTGTGCCCGTTCAGGGATCAACCCGTGGTTGTGACAGTCAAGCCGAAACCGCAAAGGTTCCAGCGCTTCCAGATATTCTCTAGCGCGTGGATCACCTTCATTGGTCAGCAACTGGATATTCGGATCGAAGAACCAGCACCAACGACCCGATTCCATCCCTCCTGCGAGAGCGGCATCCAAGGTCTCTATGAATGGCATCTCGAACAGATCCTCCCCCCCGACAACGATCAGGGCATCGAACCGTCGCAGTCCTGCCCGTCGACAGTCGAGATGAACACCTTCAATCAGCGAAACTGTCAAACCCGGCAGCAACAGTCTTGAGGCAAGGAAGTGCCTCAGCCAGGGCAACTTACATACGACTGCCACCTGCAGGCCGGATTCAGCCCAGTGCCTTGCCAGTCGCTGCGTGAGGGATGTCGTTCCGCTACCGACACCACCCTCGCAGAGAACCTGCGTTTGCGTCTCATCCATACCGACAATTCGCAAAGGGTCTTCGGTTAACCGTGCGAAGAACCCTTGGATGTCCGCCACATGCTCGAACAATTGATCTTCATTTTCTGTCTTTCGGCCCTTTGCCTCAGGACGAAGATGTTCCTGAAGCTCTTCGACTTCACGGGTGCTGGGTCCGACACGCTGTCCGGAACGCTCATTCCAGTAGTTGAATAGATTTCGAAGCCATCCCCCAAGATCACGGCTGCGACGCATGTCAGCGACCATCGCAGCGTCCCACTCGGCACTTTCAACCGCCCATTCGCAATCGGGAAACAGGACACCGTATCCAATGGTGAGCCGGTTCATCATATCCACAGGAAAGCCAGTCCTGAGGCACTCATCGAGGCCATGAAGCGCGTTCTCTGCCTGGCGGAACGGTCCTTCCTGAGACGTCGTCACCCTGCCATGGCGGTTTCGGAAATGCCAAACTCCGTTCCCATAGGTGACATTTCCTCCCTTGACCTCGAGAACGTATAGCCCCTCCGGGCCACAGATGACGAAGTCGATTTCGGGAAACCGCTTGTGGGGGTGATTGGTCGGCTTAAGCGAATGCAGCGCTACGTAACGATCGTCGAGCGCAAAACGCAGCCTTTCAAATATCCGCTTCTCCACCTGACTTCCCGTGTCGTAGGGTGAAGACGGAACCATACGCATAGCGGCATTCAGTTCCCGAATAGCTTACGGATATTTGCTTCGACAGTCGCGTCCAGACGCGTGGCGGCCAATAGTTCGAAGAAGCGGTCGGGATCGACTTCGGGCGCGATCCTAAGTTCTCCCGGCACTTCAATCGATAGAGTACCCCCACCTAAAGTCAGTTTATACTCGCCAGCACGGAGCCTTATGTGGGTACTGACGCAGTCCCACTTCTGCGCTTTGGCAAGCGCCAGAGCCGCGGATTTCTCCCGGGTCTTCCAATTCCTGTGGTCTTCGAACATCTCGCGCAGCGGGCGAACCCTCGGCGGTGCATCTCCTAGTTCGATCCCTGATTTGGCCAGTCGATGTGACATCTGCGCCATCCGATGGCAAACCGTGTCCGAGAACGCACGGTCGCGTCGGAGCGCGAGCGGAAGCTGCATCCACCCGTCGCGGACCCCGCTCAGGACAACGGCAGCCAGCCAATCCAGTTCGGACAACCGGCTGTTCTCGTACTCCAGTAGCTCCGCGCAATCGCGATTTACGAAGAACAGCGTCATTGCATGGGCGAGCGGCGTTTCATGCCTCTCGAACAATTCGGTCGGAGTGGCGTCGGAGAGTCCGGAGAGAGAGGCGAGCGAATCGCGGAGCTTCCTTGCCCCTTCCTGCAATCGCCCATCGGAATCTTCCGCTACCGTGCCAAGAAGGTCGAGAAGTACATCGCCCGCCCCGCCGCGCTGACCATCATTCCGCCACGCAGTGAGCCTATCGACAGCCGCCCAGAAGATCTGCGCTTGGGATGGATTTTGCAATGCCGATCTATCCTGCGCTGTGTCCAGTGGCTGGGGAAGAGAGGCGTCGCCTGTCGTGATCCACCCACCCAATCCGGCCAAAATTGGATGGACATTCTCCGACCCCGATTCTCTGTCGTCGGGATCGAATGCGGTTCGGCATGCGTGAACCGCTTCGGAACCGAGGTTGGCGACTTGCTGAAGCATCGCCATGACACCACCCGCGGCGAGTGGATGCTGGAGTGGAACCTCTCTGTTCTCAACAGACTTTCCTGTGAGCGGCCATGGCTCGTCCGCTGGCTTGGTGAACGGTCTGTGCCTGTTTACGAATCGCGGATAGTCCGCAAGCGGCACATTGCCATAATCCTTGGCATCTGCCTCGCACGCCAATTTTTCTTCTTTGGTTCTGAAGCTAATGAACTCGACCCAGGACATGGGCAGCGGCGCAGGCACAAGAATCACGCGCTCGGACGCCGAGACCCCATCCCGGAATTCACGGGCTTCAACCCCTTTGGCGGACATAACCATCACTGGCCCCGAGAGACTGGATAGGTTGAACTGCACGATTGTCGGCCTGAGGTATTCCGCCTCACTCGTTGCCAAGTCAATCGCTTCCCTGCTTGGAGTATCCACAAAAAGTGGAATCCATCCCGGATATGTTCCAAGGCTGTCAGCATAGTATTTTTTCGGAAATCCGATTGGCGGCATCACCAGCCCCGCCGCGAGCATGTACATCAGGTTGAGGTGGTTGGTGATAAACAGTGCCTTGGTTGGCACTGTGTTGGCGATCGGTTTCTCGACTTCAGTAATTAATTCCAGCTGCTCGCTCATCTAATGATCCTCGCGTTTCAGAATATCTGGATCCTTCGGCAGGATTCCGAGAACGTCCCCGCGCCCGTTCCGCTTCATC
The DNA here is from genome assembly GCA_965203605.1 of Paracoccaceae bacterium. Classification (GTDB taxonomy): domain Bacteria; phylum Pseudomonadota; class Alphaproteobacteria; order Rhodobacterales; family Rhodobacteraceae; genus JAPOUP01. The sequence goes on from OZ241902.1 coordinate 4,928,256, forward strand.
AACTTAAACACTTGCTCCCTGGCGCGTGCGACCATGACATAAAACAATCGCTTTATGTGATCAGGATCCTGTTTACGGATGTAGTGCTCGTCGATATCCGCAAGTACCACGATGTCGAATTCGAGACCCTTGCAGGCCTGGGCATTGATCACCATGATTCCACCTTCGTCGAAGCGCACCTCAGCTCGATGCCCCGAGTGATAGGTCATTACATTGGGGCGGGGATTGTCCAACCGCACCTCGACGTTTCTCAGGGCGTTCAGATAGGCATTTCTAACCCGATTGTTCGGCGAAATCACGCCGATCAACGTCCGGGGTCTTTGGTCGGCGCGACGCAGGATGCCCCGAGCTACCGCATCCAGTCTGCTCTTTTCGTAGCAATAGAGTCTTGGGACTTCCCCAGAAGCCTGCCGCGGAAGATCTGGAGGCGGACTCGCGGGGTCGCTGGTTTGGAATTCCCTGGCTAACCTCGCGACCGGATAGCTGTTTCGGTAGTTCTCCCGAAGCTCGATGACTTTGTTCACTTCGACCGCGAGACATTCAGTGATCTGCTGACGGCTGCTGGTTTCATCCGTAATCTGTTGATTTTGGTCGGCGACGACGAAGAATCTGTTGAACCCCAGTCCCATAAGCGCACTATAGAACTGAGGAGGCATATCCTGCCCTTCGTCAATTACCAGGAACGGTCTCGGTGATGGCTCTTCGGGAGGCATCGCATCGATTGTTTCCTGAACGCGATCCCAGTCGATTGGCCTGAAATTGCCATTCGTCGCATCCAACTGTGGAACGCTGTCCCCAGTGAATTTCCTGAATGTCTCAAAGAACCAACTTATCCATGTTCGACTGACGAGAGGGCTTCCGAACAGCTGTCCGGCAGCCTGGTCGAGAAGGTGGTTGAAGACGAGAAAGACATATTCGTCACCGTCCCGCTCATGACGTCTGGCCCTTAGCAACGCGAGGACGGATTTCCCTGTCCCTGGCCCGCCGATTATCAGGTGTTGACCTTCTTTGGGCAGGTGGCGGGCCCTCTCCTGATCCTTGCTGAGATCCTGAATTCCGGGAAGTTTGAATTCGCGCTTTGCCATCACCGGTCGGTCCCTACAACGTCAAGAAACGCGGGAATCCCGTCCTTCTTCGCTCCCTTGACGAAGACCCTATCGAGCAGAACGTTTCCGAAACTACAGCTGGTCTCAGGAACAAGTGCGCATGCGTGGCAGGCGGCCATGTTCAGCAGGTCCGGCCCATGACCTTCCTGTTCTGCGCAAACAGGATCCAAAGAGCACCAGTTCGCAGCCTCGATCGCACCGCCTAGTAACCGGAGGAACCGCTCAGGCTTCGCAAGTTCCATCAAGCCACCCAAGGATCCCTCCTCATCCGGAACAGCCACGTAGATCAAAATGCCTGCCATCGGCGCCTTGCCGTCCGAACAGTAGATGCGTTCCTTCAGCGAGGCCGCAGGGTATCCCGCTTCAGCGTCGAGTTGGCGAATGACCAGATGGGCTAGTGTGTGACAAAGCAGGAACCGTGGTGTAACATCAATCTCAAATTCCGGATTGCCCGTCGCGGCCCGCTGAACATATCGCTGGCTAAACTTTTCGGCCCGACAGCGAAGATGTTCACTGTCCTCCCAATTCCGCAGCCGCGAGTTATCGAGAGTGAAGAAAATCCCCTCACCATACAACTCGATCGCTGGAAGCCAATCGCACTCACCGGTGATGTCCGGCGGCACCAGCCTCTCCCCATTTGCTCTCCGAAAGCCCCTGAAGACCATGATTTCCTTGAGCCTGTTGACCGCGATCACATCGGAAACCGCGTTCACAACCTTCCTGGCACCCCCTTCGCCGAGCCTGTTCAGGAGTTCCTTCCAGCCCCGCGTATGGTGTTCGGTCACGAAGTCCTCTTCTTCCCGGAGATTGGGGATTTCTTTTGTCAGCGCCTGGAACTCATCGGCCAGCAGGTCTCCCTGTGTAATCGACTTACCAAACAAAGGGTAACCTTCCTTGATCTCAGCGAGTGCTTCCTCTATCTCTTCGGGTTTGCAGCGATAATCGCCGGCGAGTTGTCTAATTCTGCTCCTGCGATCGAGCATGTTCCTCGCTTTTCGGATGTGATCCTGATTCCTGGTACTGCCATAAAGGCGGTCTGTGACTGTTCCTCGACGAATGCGTGATTCAGGTGGTATGACGAGCGCGGTGCAGACATCAGGTGCATGAACACGGACATCATTGATCTCCGTCACCAAGGCAAGATCATCTGGGTCTTTCGCAGGTGGCTCCCGTACCCAAGGTTGTTGCCAGGTGTTGGTGGGAAACGGAAGTCGCGGCAGCCTTCCAGCTTCGAAGGCAGCACTGCCACCACATCGAGTGCATGCTATCCGGCGTCCTGTTTCAGCCTCCATTAATTTCAGGTAGGGCTCTTTCCAATCGGGACGACAATCGCGCTGCCTTGGGTTCCGGGCGTCCTGGTGAACCAGCAAATGCCAAGGAACCTCGGCCAAGTGGCCGTCCTCGTGCACGAGAAGCCACGGCACCTGGTCCAGCCTAGCATTGCATGTGAGTTCCATACATTCCTCAGGGATGGTGCCATTCCCAGACCCATGGTCTCTGCCATGACTTCCGGCTTGTTGCCGATTCCGCCAAGGGGCATGGTGCAATAATCCGCACTTCGTACAGCGCATCCAGGATGGGAATCTCAGCGCCGGGATCCAGCCGACCACAGTACCATCCCTCTCCACCGCGTGTGGTGGGGAGCGTAACCTCCGATCAATACCAAGTGCGCTCCGTACGCGTTCCACATACCGGATTTCACGATCCGAAGAGTCATTGCCTGGTCGATCCCAGCCGCGAATGTCCTGCACGACCACAAGGCTGTCAGGACCGCGCACGACCGCCCCCACTGAGCAGTCCTGCAGCAGGTGAGAGAGCCTAACCGGAATGTGTTCTTCATTCATACGACAGGACTCCTGCTCATTCCCAACTCACGCCGCAATTCCACTCGTCAATCATATGCGTGACCTGTCACTTGGTGGCCAGTCATGGACCCTTAACTGCCCGGTGGACTCCACGTTCCTCATTGAGTGAAGGGTCGCCCAAAGCCCGCGTCGGGCATCGCCGTGGGCGTAGAGCAGCCTATCTGCATTCCCCTCACGTTGCGGCGCTTCATACTTCAACTGTCGTCTGTCGGCCTTACATCGACATGCTTCTGCGTGCCACTCGCTGACAAGTCGGTCAATGTGTGATGCCATTTCCCTACCATGTTCAGGTTCGGGTGCCGCAAGCTGACATCGCCTCTTCAGTTCTTCGACCACCACCCTGACCTCGGGCGCATCCTTGCTGAATGCCCCTGCCGACCCGTTGCTTCCAAGATCCGGGCAGGCATGCCGAATCGCGATGACCAGCGCGGCATGCAATGCACGGGTCCGAACCTGGAAGGTGTGAGGTGTAACGCTGGTGGGCTCGACGAATCTGTAGAAGGACTCGTGATATGGACGGAACGTCTCGTAATGTGACAGGCTCCGGGCTTGATGCCGAAGATAGTTCGCGAGCACCAAACCGGGCACGTCAGCCCGACCGACACGGCTGCTCGCCTGAATGTATTCCGCAGTTGTGAGCGGCTGGCCATTCACGATCATCAACGCGAGTCGGGCGACATCCAGACCGACGGACACCATGTTCGTCGCCAGAACCGCGTCTATGCAGGCGTCCGTCTCACGACCGAGCGCCAGATCCGTGAATGTCTCGGCGTTTTCCTGGGCTGTTCGTCGGCTCGTGAGCTGAGCGATGCGCAGGTTCCGTGACCGACCAGTGACCGTTTCAGGCTCCCTTGCCTCACTTTCAGATTCGCCGGCATCGCCAGACCTACGGGACTCCTGAAACTCGCCTGCAAGCCTGCGTCCGAAATCCCGCACATCCGTTACGAAGGCGTTGTGGCTATTGCCAACACTCCTGAGACTTCCATGGTAGACCACCAGCGTCCACCACGCGTCGAGCAGATCATCCTTGTCCGCATCTTCGCTGAACAAGACCTCGGAACCAGCAAGCAATGCTGCGGCAAGCGGCGACATACAGTGCTGTTGATCAAGCATTGGAGCGAGGTAGCCCAAGTAAAGACGACCTGGCCGCTCGTGATCCGTTCGCGCGAAGTACGAGTTGTCATGAGACAGCCCGGGAGGCGGAAACACCGCGAGATCGCGGGCATACAGGCGTCGAACCTGTTCCTGCGCCATACGGATTGTCGCCGTCGAGGCTATGTATTTGGGACGCACGCCTCTTCTTATGAGCAAGGTATCAAGCCCAGCCTCGTAGAGACCCGCAACCGATCCCAAAGGACCGGTAATCAGATGGAGCTCGTCCTGGATGACCAATTCGGGAGGGCGGGAGCGGGTTCCGACGCCGAATAACCTGCCGGTACGCTCGTCCCATGCGACGCGGGCAAACTTGTCAATGGTGCCAATCAGTAGCGAAGGTGGTTGCTCGTACAGTGCTTCGTCAACAACATTGCAGGGCAACGGGTCAGGGTCGCTGCCGAATTGGCAGCTGTGTTCAACGCAATGGAAGTGAAAGGCTTCATCCGTCGCTTCGTATCCCTGTTCCGCGTTGAAAGGCGTTCCGCACCAACTGCACCGCTCAAGAAGCAGCTCATACCTTGCGTCGGTTCTGCCACCTCTGATCTTCTCGACAACTTCTTTGGCGCGCGAGAATCGATTGGGGCTGATCGCATCGCCTACCCATATGCCAATGTCGATCGGAGCTGTGCCCAATCGGGCAGGATCCCGCCTGCGAATCAACTCAAGTGCACAGATCATTCGCGCCGCCCGCTCGAACTGCTGTCGGGTAAGCAACCTCAGGGTATAGCGCATGAAAGCTGACGTGCCCGCCCCCGAGTCGGGAAACTTCAGGCGGCGCCAGACAATCAGAAACGCGACCAATCCAAGGTAGGCTTCAGTCTTGCCTCCCCCGGTTGGAAACCAGATGAGATCAAGAACATCGCGATAGTCGTCATTCTCGTCGATGATTGAGTCCAGAACAGTCAGAAGGAACGCCAATTGGAAGGGGCGCCATCGGTAGTCTTCGGGCTCTCTTTGCCTGCCAGCGATAAAGTCAACCTGACGCATTTGGTCGAGCATCGTCTGGTTTGCCAAGCGGAACGAATCCGCCACAAGCCGGTCATAGCGCAATGTCCGCACGCACTTGCGCATACGTCCGAGGGCGACCTGCATTCTTTCAGTGATTCGATTTGCCGCAGCCTTTTCGGCGGGATTCCGGAACTCCCGAGCGATGCGCTGTTGCTCGCTCACCCAGCCAGCGTAACCATCGACGAATCGATCAAGTTCGCGGTTCATCGGTTCGCTAGCAAGGCGGCAAAGTTGGAGAACCGTTGCATCGCCACCTATGTTCACGGTCATCAACGGCACTTCCACGTCGGGCATGAATTCCGACCAGATTCGCGCCGCTCGGCCAGGCTCCACATCCCAGTCAGCGGCAGCTCCGTGGCCGACCGCATAGATCCTTTGCTCCCGGTATTGGAGCTCAAGCTCCTGTTCTTCCTTGGTAAGCAGACTTGGGTCGACCCGAGGATAGTCGACGAGTTCGCCGCTCTCGACAACACATTGAAGTCGGGATTCGAACAACGACCTGATTACCCTTTCGCGAGTTATCCGGTTCGGTTGAACGTCCCGACCCAATTCGCACCGATTGCACAGCGTAATCGTTACGATAAGGCCACCTTGATGACCCCGCGCACGAATCTCGATTCCCGCTCTTCCTCCCCAGATCGACTTACTCGCTCCGCCGGGACGGTCGGCCACAGACCAGTTGAGTGTTTTTTCAGGAAGTTTCTTTCGTTTGAACCTGGTAGACTGGTACCGACCTTCGGAGCCCCGATGCTTGTTAGGTTTGTATTTGGCGGCGCTGGCCGTAACGGTCAGGCTTACGTTCCCACGGACGAAACAGGAAAAACCCACGGAGGACGGCGGGACGTATCGGCGTCGGCGAACCGGCCGCGCATGGGAGAAACCCGCTGAGTCCTGATCAGAAGGATCTATTGGACCGTCGTCGTCCCCAAGTTCTTCCTGCAGGCTGGGTTCAGCACTGTCGACGGAAGCCGATGCGGGATCGATGCCGGTCAGATCGGGTTCAATGGGGTGGAGAACACCTGTCGGGTACCGTTCCAGTGGAGACATTCGAAGTTCGCCGTCTATGGCTGGACCAATGAGCTGTTTCCGCAGCCAATCGACAAGTCTCTTTCTGGCTCCGGAATACATTACGTTCGATATTGTTCGCTATGTCGCGCAATGGAATGGAACGAGCGAATGCAAAGCAGGCGACCTTTGGAAACTGGACCGTCATGGAACCGGACAGCCACTATCGGATTATCTTTATGCAAACCCATTGAAACGACACTATTTCACGATGTTCCCGCCAGTGTCCAGTTCCCGCTGTTGTTGGTGCCCAACTTGCAGCGGTTGCTCATTTGGTCTGGTGTAAACCGCAGTTCGGGTCCATTGTGTCCTGCAGGTTTAACCAGTAGCGCGTGTAACGGCGTTCACCGGTTCTATGAAGCGCACCCATCTCCACCAGGTCCTGCAGGTCACGTGTCGCGGTTGCCCGTGATGTTCCTGTAATCGAAATATGGTTCTCCGCGCTGAGACCGCCTTTGAAGCCTTCGGGGCCTTCTTTGAACATGCGTGCAATCACCTTGGCTTGCCGGTCATTCAGGTGACCGCGATGCTGATCGTAAAAATGTGCCTTCGCGATAAAGAACCCAACCCTGTCGAGTGTCACTTTCTGCGCTGTCAGGACCGTCTCGGCAAACCACTTCAGCCATTGCGTGACATCGAGCGTTCTCTGATGGCGCTCCAGTTGGTCATAGTAGGCCTTCCGGTCCCGCTCAATCGTATAGGCAAGCGCAATCAGGGTTGGTTGATCGAGATTCTGCGCCAGCGATTTCTCGGCCAGAGCACGGCCCAAGCGGCCATTCCCGTCCTCGAATGGATGGATGCTCTCAAAGTAGAGATGACTGAGACCGGCCCGCGTCAAGGCTGGTAACGGATCTTTGGCGCCAGGAGCGGTCCTGTTGAACCATTCAAGATAGCGGTCCATTTCGTTCGGGACATGTTGTGAGGGTGGTGACTCAAAATGAACGGTCGCACGGTCGAGTCGGCCCGAGACAATTTGCATCACGTCCTTGTGCTGCCGGTACGCACCAATCGTGTCCAATCGCCGTTCATGGGAAAGCAGCATCTCGTGCCACCGATACAGTATCTTATGGGTCAGCGGTTTGGCGTAGTTCGAATAGACATCGAACATCATTTCGGCGACGCCTTGTTCCCGCGGCTTGGCTGGATAGCCGTCGGGGGACAGTCCAAGTTGGTGACGCAGCGAGGACTGAATGCTCAACCTGTCCAACATCTCGCCTTCGATGGCACTGGTTTTCATGGCTTCGTCGCTCAGCAGCTCAATGTTAAGTTGATCCTGATCCGACGGGCCAACATGGCGCACTGCGCCTAGAATCTCCCCTGATGAAAGTAAAAATCGCTGCTCAAGCGGCGCGACCTCCGACGCGTCATACCGAAAGTTCGGCCAGCTGGATATTTGCCAGTTCCATGGCATGAGCGATAGAACCCCTTTCTATGGCTCATATAATAGATGTTTTTGAGCTATGGAAGCCCGTATTATCGCTCGCGCCTCCTGCTCGCGCTTACCGCATGACATCAACTATCTGCTGAGCAGACGATCTTTGGACTGCAGGGAAGGCCATGCAGCGGTTCCGTATCGAACGCGATCAAGGGTGTAGCCCGGGATTCTTGATTCTGGTTTATTCCTCGGTCCATGTCCTAGGAGCGCGTGGCGGGCGGACTACGCCGTCGCGGTAGGACAGGAATCCTGGGCTACGCCCGAAAAAAGTCCTTGCAGAAGCCGGAATCAATCTGTAACAGTGGGACATGGTGCGTGTGAGTACAGCATGGATTCACGTTCCTGAGGGCCGCGTGATTGACAGGGAACGTGGATCGATAACGTGAAACGATGAGGAGGACAGCATGAGCGCACGACAGGAATTCAAGGTCTCCGGTCAGGTCGTCGACCATTCGGGCCAGAGCGGAGACCGCAGCTACACGGTTGCGGACGGTTACTCCGGACTGGCGAAAGTCATCGGCGGCACCGGCAGCAACTGGTTCACCGGGGGCCACCGGGGCGACTGGTATCAGGGCGGCGCCAACCGCGACGGCGCCGACACGGCCAAGGGCGGCGCTGGCGACGACTTCCTCGCCGGCGGCAAGGGCGCGAACCTCCTCCGGGGCGAAGGGTGGGGTGACATCCTCGTCGGCAATCGCGACGATGCGTTCTTCGACCGGATGTACGGCGACAACGGCGACGACATTCTGGTCGCGGGCCGCGTGAAGGCGGAGAGCCGCACCGAAGAGGGGCCCAATGGTAACAGCGTGCGGGTCGGCCCGCAGCCCGACAACCCCGATTGGTGGTCCCCGGCGCTGACGAAGGGCAACTTCATGTCGGGCGGCGACGGCTTCGACGAGTTCGTGCTGCACCGCGACAGCTACGTCCACATCGTCGACTTCCGCCCGGGCGAGGACCGCATCGTCATCTCCGAACTAGAAGGCCACAGTCTGGAGCAATCCATCCAGGTGGTGCACCATCCTTCGGGATATTTCGGGAATGTCCATTTCCGGATCATCCTCGACGGCAACATCGTTCTGGCGGAGATCAACGGCTACCGCTCCTTAGGCATCTCTCCCGCCGATTTCGACCCGACCAACACGGCCCAGGTCCAGGCGGCGATCAGCAACATCTGGAGCGCCCTCGAGGGCGTGCAGGGGACCTACTGGTTTGGAGGCATGGGCGGCGACGAGGCGAGAGGCACCAAGTTCGACGACCAGATGTGGGGCTGGGGCGGCGACGACTGGATCGACGGCGGCGCCGGAGACGACGAGATCTGGGGCGGCACCGGCAACGACACGATCCGCGGCGGCGACGGCAGGGACGAGATCTTCGGTGAGCACGGCAACGACACGCTCTGGGGCGGTGCCGGCAAGGACGTGGTCGGCGGCGGGCAGGGCAACGACACGCTCTACGGCGGGGCCGGCGAAGACACCATGGTTGGCGACGGCGGCAACGACCGGCTCGACGGCGGGGCCGGCGTCGACCGGCTCAACGGCGGTGGAGGGCGTGACATCTTCGTCATCGACCCCAGCGGCAAGACGCCCGACATCATCGAAGACTTCAACGTCGACGAGGACTACGTGCGCCTTCCTCTCGGCATGGCCCAGACCGACGTGCGGTTCGTCGCCGTGCCGGAGTACTTGGATACCTTCTATGGCAGAACGATAACGTTGCCCGCGCAGAAGCTCGTCACCGGCAGCGGGGACAGCGAGAAGACGCTCGCCGTCTTCCTGAACAAGGACGGACAGGACTTCTCCAACGTGGAGTTCATCTGGGACTTCGACCCGAACGTGGAGTATCGGCCGACCGAAGCCGAAGATATCAACGGGACGGCGAAAAAGGATCTTCTGTTCGGCACCCGCGACAGCGAGACCATCAACGGCAAGGGCGGCAAGGACGACCTCTACGGACGCGATGGCAACGACACGCTCAACGGCGGTGAAGGCCATGACCGCCTCTACGGCGAGAACGGCGACGACACGCTCAACGGCGGCGAGGGCAACGACATCCTGGAGGGCGGCAAGGGCGACGACTTCCTCTACGGCAATGACGGCGATGACGTTCTCAGGGGCGGCTCCGGCGACGACACCCTCGACGGCGACGACGGCGACGACCGTCTCTTTGGCGGGGCGGGCAACGACGGTCTGATTGGCGGCGAGGGCAACGACCGGCTCTATGGCGGCAGCGGCGACGACACGCTCGACGGGGACGACGGCGCCGACCGGCTCGAGGGCGGCGAGGGCAACGACATCCTCGTCGGCGGCAGGCACGACGACCGGCTCATCGGCGACGGCGGCAACGACAGGCTGCAGGGCGGCAAGGACGCCGACTACCTCACCGGCGGCGAGGGAGCCGACGAGTTCCTGTTCAGGAAGGGCGACGGCGTCGACGTCATCACCGACTTCGAGGACGGGACCGACACCATCGTGTTCCTCGCCGAGAAGGAGAACAAGCTGGGGTCGAAGTTCATCGGGTTCGGTGACCTGGTCATCGAGGAGACCGACTACGGCGTCCGCATCACGTCGAAGAAGCTCAAGAAAGGACACGAGATCCTTCTGCAGGGCGTGACCGCCGACCAGATCGACGCGGAGGACTTCAGCTTCGTCACCATCCAGGAGTACAACGACCTGCTCATCAACGCCTGAACCAGGCGCAAAGCGGAACTGAAACGGTTTAGGGGCGGCCGGGCAACCGGCCGCCTTGCCGTTTCCAGCGGCGACTTGCGGAAGGGCCGGAGTGGCAGGGCCTGCGCCACTGGGAGGCCCGCATGTCCGCGGCATGTCCCTGAGCGTCAGCGGGAATGCGGCGGTCGCGCCCGTCGGTGCGCTCCGGAATGGAGGCGGGGCTGGATTTTCCTCCGCACTTCCGGCGCCAGCATCCATCATGCAGGATCGCCGGTTCCCGGAGGGCGTTTCGGACAGGCGCCCGGCGCACCGGTCAGGGTCCGCCGGAACAGTCGGCGTCGGTGACGCGCTCCAGCCACAGGTCACATTGGATCCGTCAAGCGCCTCCTGGACCGCGATGTGGGTCATGCCGGTGTCCGGTGCCGCGCCGTGCCAATGGCGTTTCCCGGGCGCGAACCGGACAGCATCGCCGGGACGGATTCCCCGGACCGGACCCTTTCCGGCGGTCACGACAGGTACCTGCCCAAGTGGATGCGTGTGCCAGGCCGTCCGGAGCGCCCGGCTCGAATGTCACCGTCAGCGCACGGAAACGGGAGGGCCCGGGCACCACGATCACCGGATCGATTCGAACCCGACCCGAAATGGGTGTAGCCCGGCATTCCTGATTCCGGTCCATTCTTCGGCCCATAGCCCTGGAGCGCGTGGCGGGCAGATCAAGCTCCAGCGGCGTTACAGGAATCGTGGGCTACACCCCGCGATCAAGACCTGCTGGATTGTCTTGTAAGTGTATGGCACACCACGCCGTGGAAACTCCGGGCGTCGGGATTGGTCCGCACGCGTGCGACCGCCCAAGTTGGATCACGGCTGATTTGCTTGCCGAAGAAACCCGTAAACCCCTCGTGCGCGATGTCAGCAAATGTCCGCTCAAACGCCTTCGTAAGCAGCGGTCTTTGACACAGCCAAAGCTACCAAATCGCACGGTTCAACTGAAACCCTGCGACGCCTGTTCGTTGCCGCGATGAATTGCGGACAGGCACAGCCGATACAGGTTCCGGAGGCCAGTCCCGCGGAGTTCTCAATACCTGGCCGCTTCCCGACTCAATACGGCTGGCCATTGATCAAGTCGATTCAGGCACATGTTTCGGCGATCGCCTTCGCCACAACGGGCACAGTGTTCACGTTCAGCCCCGCGACATTCATGCGACTGTCGCCGATCATATAGACACCGTGATGCTCCCGCATCCGCTGAACCTGTTCCGTTGTGGCTCCCAAAAGGCTGAACATACCGCGGTGCTCGGCGATGAAGCCAAATCGGTCGGAACCGATGATGCGTCGCAACTCGCGGGCGAGCTGCTCCCGCAGAACCAGCATTCCATTGCGCATCTCCTCCAGCTCTGACTGCCATTCCGACCGAAGGTCATCATCGGTCAGAATCATCGTAACCACGCGTGCACCATGATCCGGAGGGAACGAGAAGTTCTGGCGGTTGAGATGGTCAAGCGCCGCCTGAACGTTGGCCTTTCTGTCAGTCGCCGGGGCAATTCCGATCAGGAGGCCAGTGCGCTCCCGGTAGATGCCGAAATTCTTGGAACAGCTCGCGGCGATCAGGGCCTCGGAGCAGGTGAGGGCAATGATCCGGGTGCCCATGGCGTCCTCTTCCAAGCCGTCGCCGAAACCCTGATAGGCAATGTCAATCATAGGTGTCGCGCCTGCGGATGCGATTTGGTCCGCAACAGCCTGCCACTCGGAGGGCTTGAGATTTGCCCCTGTGGGGTTATGGCAACATCCATGCAAGAGAACGACGTCACCGGCCCTGAGCGCGGCGAGATCCTCCATCATGCCCACGAAATCCACGGAGCGGGTATCGCCATCGAAATACCGGTACTCTCGCATCTCCATCCCTAGATGGTGGAGAATGGAGACATGGTTGGGCCACGTCGGGCTGGAGACCCAAACAGCGGCACCGGGATTCTCAATTCGAATGAGTTCCAGCGCCTGATGGACCGCTCCGGTACCACCCGGTGCGGCGGCAGAGGCGACGCGTGAAGGTTCAATGGTATCACCCAAAATCAGCGAGCGCATGGAGTCAGCGAAATCCGGATCACCAGCCAATCCGGTATAGACCTTGGTATCCTGCTCCTCCCATAGCCTGCGTTCGGCAGTCTTGACCGCACGCATGACAGGCGTGACACCCTCGGAGTTGCGATAGACTCCGACCCCCAAATCGATTTTGCCCTCGCGCGGGTCGGCGCGGAACAGGCTCAGCACTTCCAGGATTTTGTCCTTGGGCCTTTCTCCAATACGCTCAAGCATGGCTCGATGCTCCCGTCTCAACTGCTAGATCGCTGTACATTCCCCACTCACTCCAGGATCCGTCGTAAAGGGAATGATTCCCGTGGCCAATGACCTCCAGCGCCAGACTGACGATCGCTGCAGTCACACCGGAACCACAGGTCGTGATCACCGGCCGGCCAAGATCGGCACCGGCCGATTCAAAGACGCCCCGAAGTTCGTCAGGCTCCTTCATCGTTCCATCGGAGTTAAGTAGCGTCGCGTAATGCACGTTCCTTGACCCCGGAATATGCCCGGAGCGCAGTCCTTGACGCGGATCCGGCTCCTCACCGCTAAATCGGGAGGGCGAACGGGCATCAAGGATCTCATGGTCACCGAGCTTTGAAGCGGCGGCGACCTGTGTCACGTCCTTGACCAGATGGTTTAGGCGGGTGACCGTGATGTGGCGATCACGCATCATCGGCGGCAAGTCTTCGGTTGCGTGGCCCTCGGCCATCCACTTCGGAAGTCCGCCGTCAAGAACCGCTACGTCAGGCTTTCCCATTAACCGAAGGAGCCACCAAACGCGAGCGGCGGAGAACAGCCCAACGCTGTCATAGACCACGACCTGATGGCCGTCGCCAACACCCATTGCCCGCATGCGCGAGATGAACTTCTCTGGCGGTGGCGCCATGTGCGGAAGGCCCGAACGCGAGTCGCTGACATCATCGAGGTCGAAGAAGCGCGCACCCGGAATGTGCGCGCGCCCATACTCGATCCGCGCATCCCGACCTGAACCGGGAAGATGCCACGATGCGTCAAGAATGCGTAGATCAGGATCCTCCAGATGGGCGGCGAGCCAGCCGGTCGAAACAAGTGTCCTCGGGTTGTCAATCGCCATCTGTGCCTCATGGACTGTCAGCGACATGCCTACAGAGACGTTGCCCCAGAAACAAGACCACTGTGCGAAACCAGGTGGCGGCCGCTGTCTCGGGGCAACCCGTGACGCCGGTCGCCACAGTCGTGCATGGACGGAGTCGGTGCTACTGACCGGACCGCCGCTCGAAGAGGTCGGCAAATCGCTGACGCGCCTGCGGCAGGGGCCTGTCTCCCAGTGAAGGAGCCAACCAGTGCACCAGGAAATGGCCGGTAGTCCTCAGTCCCTGTGTGATGTCAGTCGGCGGCCCCCTTTGAGGAGAGAGAAGACAGGGTGGAAGAGGCAGAAGACGGTCCTTCCAGTCCCCCGCACCGCTGATGCTGACAGCCCGGCCCGAGCGCGGAGACACATAGGCCAACATTTCATGCGCTCCCGTTACAGCACATGCAGAGAGATCAAGGCCAAAACCCAGTTCCTCCAGCAGTGCCAGTTCCCAATGCAGATAGGCAAGCGGCCATAGGTCGGTCTCGCCAACCATGTCGAGGAGCGCAACTGTGTTTTCGTAGAGCTTGGTCAGCGGCTCCCGTTCAGGCAACGCGAACAACAGAAGCGCGGTCACCGCGTTCAGAGCCGCGAGTTCCAGCCGCCCACCCATCAGCGCCGGTTGTCGGTTGCTGAGCGGTTCCATCGAAAATGTTCCGAGATGTTCGTCAAGCCGTGACCGCCAGATCACCTCAACATCGGTGCCGGGCTGCAGTGCGGGAGCTGCGCCGCGCCTCAATGCGCCACGGGCGAGACCTGCATGGCGACCGTGCGCCCGGGTGAACACCTCAACGATCGCGGATGTTTCGCCGTGACGACGGCTTCTCAGGACAGTTCCAGTATCCCGCCATTCCATGCTCTTGTCCTAGTGGTCAAGGCCAGGTTCTTCCAATAGATGCCGACCGTCACGATCTTCCACCTCAATCACCCATAGGTCAGGATCGAACTTACGTTGACGGGCAATTGTTGCATCGACATTGGACTCGGACCCTTTCGCCAAAACGACCCAGGTGCGCTGGCCGGAGATCAGATCGACGCTGCGCTGGTAAACACTTGCGGACCCATCCATCGAATTCTGCTTCACCAGAACGGCTCCCGCCGTTGCGTCGCCTCTGGAGGTGACAAAAGCGGGAATGGCGGCTTGACCAAGGCGCGCCAGATAGGCCTGCACCCAGAGCCCTGCGGTCACTCGCGGCATGAATTCACTTCCCCCCTTTTTGTTGTTGAGGACTACGCGGAGGTATGAATGTGCCTAGCCCTTCGCATTCGACCAATCGAGTCCGATGGCTTCAAAGCGTTCCGCTTCGGCCATCCAGCCCGGGCGCACACTTACCTGTAGAAACAGATGCACTCTTCTACCGAGTATGTCCTCCAGTTCCAATCGCGCAGCTCTGCCGACTGCCTTCACAGTCTCGCCTTTTTTCCCCAGCAGGATTCCTCTATGCCCTTCCCGCATCACGTACACGACCTGATCGATTCTTGTGGAGCCGTCATCGCGGTCCTCCCAGTTCTCCGTCTCAACGGTTAGCTGGTAAGGAAGTTCCTGGTGTAACCGGAGCATCAGTTTCTCTCGAGTCGTCTCGGCAGCAAGCACCCGCAGGGGGAGATCTGCCACCTGGTCATCAGGATAGAGCCAGGGACCGGTAGGCAACTGTGCCGCAAGCCATTCGCGCAGGCTCTTCACTCCATTGCCCTTTGTCGCCGAAATCATGAAAGTCTGAGCGAACTCGAACCGCTCGTTGAGCGCCTTTGAGAGCCCGAGCAGGGAGTCCAACCGCACTCTATCGATCTTGTTGATGACCAATGCCAGCCGACCATCGCGGACGCGTGTTGATACTTCATCCAGAATCCGAAAAATTCCACCCGTCAGGCCGCGATGCGCCTCGACCATCAGCAGGACAACGTCAGCGTCAGCCGCCCCGCTCCACGCCGCAGCGATCATCGCCCTGTCGAGAGAGCGTCTTGGAAGGAACAGGCCGGGTGTGTCAACGAAGATGATCTGCGATTTACCTTCGATAGCAACGCCCCGAATGCGCATTCGGGTGGTCTGGACCTTATGGGTAACAATCGAGACTTTCGTTCCGACCATCTCGTTCAGCAAAGTCGATTTGCCTACGTTTGGTTCCCCGATCAAAGCGACGAATCCCGCGCGGCAGGTCATCCAGTCGCCTCCTCGGGCGAATCGCACAGTTCCGGCGATACTGAGTGTGTTGGAAGGCCAGCCCGAGACCGCACCGATCGAGACTCCATGAGGGAATCCGCGCCAGGAAAGCCCTTAAGGCGCAATTGCACGCGGCACATCAATCCACCAAGCCGAGACGAAGTCGGAACCACCCCGATCATGCCAGTCGCAAAGCGCCTACACGTTGCAGGAGCGTCCTTGCCGCATCCTGCTCCGCAAGTTTCTTAGACCGGGCATCCGCTGTTGCGGTTTCACCGGAGTCAAGACGAACCTGGATCGTGAACATGGGAGCGTGGTCTGGACCGGCGCGGGTGACAAGAAGATATTCGGGTGGCGCATGACCTTGGGAATGCGCCCACTCCTGCAGTGCTGTCTTGGGATCCTTCGAGTCCCGCTCGGCTTCCCCGATGCGATCACCCCACGCAGCCAGCACAACGGATCGCGCCGCCACAAACCCCGAGTCCACGAACACGGCGGCAATCACCGCTTCCAGAGCGTCACCAAGTGCCGCGTCCTTGCGTCGCCCACCGGACAGGACTAGCGGCCTACCCATCCGCAGTGCCTTGCCCAAGTCGAGCTGACGAGCGACATCAGCACAGGTTTCCTTCCGTACAAGAGAATTGAAACGCAGTGCCAGTTCGCCCTCGTTCGCATGGCGGTCCGCGGCCAGGAGCTCCTCGGCGATCACCAAGCCCAACACCCGGTCGCCAAGAAACTCCAACCTCTGGTTGGTAGGACGGGTGGCGGAAGAGACCGACGGATGTGTCAACGCCTCAACAAGTAGATCTGGGTTCTTGAACCGATGGCCCAGGCGCCTGCAGAATGCGCTGACTTCCGCAGGCAGTTTCCCTGCAACGGACCGTGACTTCCCAACTCGCGGTGCTCGCTCGCCGGGGATAGGCCCTGATTGCCCCTGTTCCGCTGGTTTTCCCCCTTGACGGGACTGCTGCAGCTGTCTCACGACAAGGACCCTAGTGGTTCAAACATCCGTCTCCCAATCTGGGACACCCTACCATGCCAGTGCGCGGACGCGATCCCACGAAGGGATAGCCGGAGTAACAGGTTGTGGAGCCTGACCGTCGGCTTCAGTCCCGCAAATGTCCACAGGCGCAGGGAACGTAGTTTGGCTGCGGAGACGTCGCAAGACCAATTCTGGGAAATGATGGGCAACGCGCACCGGATTCGACCCACAGTTCAGGCGGTCGTGGGTTTTGGTGCATGAATTCAAGACCTACCTGCCACCCAACCGCAAGATCCAGTTGATCGCGCCAAATTCGATCACCTTGATGTACTGCATCCCAGACGACCACATGTGGAATGCTGGTCCTGTGTTGGACGGTTGAACCCACCCCACTCACGAGGAAAGCCCGAAGGGCGCTCCAGGCGCTCAAGCCTTGCAGAGTCCGGTTTCTGGGAAATCGGATTCATCGCGCAGCTGAAAGTTCAGTTGCTCCCCGGGCAAGCGCGACCCCTGCCCATACAGGAACCGAACGAGAGCTTCACCGCACATTGGGCCAATTGGATTTTTCTCACTGGAATATCGCCGGGCGCGCGTCGGTCAAGGGTCCACATTCTTCCTACACTCTTCTATTGTGAACGGAAAAGAAGGGCCGAGCGGTGCAACCATGAGCAAGACAGGCAAGTCCACATCGCCTCGGGCGGCCCCTCCGCGCCGACGCCCGGGCAGTAGAGAGAACCGCAAGGCGAGACGACCAGGATATCCCTTGGCGGTTCTTGGCGCGGTCATTCGCTGGATTGTCCTACGGACCCTTCGACTGATCTGGAACATCAGCCTGCGTACCGCGCTGTTTCTGGGGGTCGTGACCGGCGGTGCAGTCTGGTATTATCATTCCGAACTTCCACCAGTCTCCGAGTTGGTCGATGTGCGCACCAGCGGTTCAGTAACCCTGCTGGACCGGTACGGAGCAGTCTTTGCATGGCGTGGAAAGCAGTTCGGCGGACTGGTGACCTCCTCGACAGTCGCCCCCGTTCTGAAGAATTCGGTTATCGCGACCGAAGACAGGCGCTTCTATCGGCACTTTGGGGTCAGCCCGCGCGGAATCATCGGCGCAATCTGGATAAATCTCCGTGAGGGGCGGGGGCCATTCACTGGCCACGGCGGCAGCACAATCACCCAGCAGGTTGCGAAACTCATGTGTCTGGGTGTGCCCTATGACGGTGACAGATGGAAAAGCGAGGAGGCTTACGAAGCCGAATGCCGTCGTGGAACGATGTGGCGAAAGCTCAAGGAAGTGCCTTTCGCCATCGCGATGGAAATGAAGTATACAAAGGATGAGATTCTGACAATCTACCTCAACCGCAGCTATCTCGGTGCAGGTGCCTATGGGTTCGAAGCGGCTTCGCAACGCTATTTCGGGAAGTCAGCCAGTGCTGTGAACACTGCGGAAGCGGCTATGCTGGCAGGGCTGCTGACAGCTCCGACACGCTATGCGCCAACCAACAACCTTCAGCGGGCGCAGGCCCGTGCATCCACCGTGCTCAACCTGCTTGCCGAGGAGGGTTACATATCGTCCTCGGATGCTGCTGTGGCCAAGGCCACTCCGGCCGAACTGTCTTCCGCCGCCCAGGCCCGGGCCGGTGGATACTTCGCGGATTGGGTTATGGGACGCGGACCTTCGTTTCTGACCCGCAGCACAAACGAAGATGTCATTGTCAGGACAACCTTTGATCCGCAGATCCAGGCCGCCGCCGAGGAGGGACTGCAGCAGGTCTTCGACGCCAAGGTGATGACTGGATCGAAGGCGCAGGCGGCAGTGGTTATCATGTCCGCCGACGGTGCGGTCCGTGCAATGGTCGGCGGGCGTCGCTTCAAGGGTGTTGCCGGAGCATTCAATCGAGCCATCATGGCGAAACGGCAGACAGGTTCCGCCTTCAAGCCATTCGTCTACGCCGCAGCGCTTGATCGGGGCTACCGTGCGAATGATACGGTTCTGGACGCTCCGCTTACGATAGACACTCCGCGCGCACCCGCCTGGTCACCAAGGAACTACAAGGGAGGATTTGTCGGCGAGACAACGCTGACCGAGGCGTTCGCCCAGTCGCTCAACACGCCGGCGGTGCGTATTTCGGAAGCGGTTGGTCGCGACCGGGTCCGGAAGGTGGCTGAGTCTCTTGGAATCGGCAGCGATCTGGCCTCGGGACCAGCGCTTGCCCTCGGAGCTTCCGAATCGACATTGCTGGAGATGACGGGGGCATATGCTGGAATTCTCAACGGTGGCACCTCGGTTCGACCCTATGGGCTAATCGAACTGCAACTCGTCGGAGACAGTTCTCCTTTGATGGGCAAGGTCGGCGGACTGGGCGAGCGGGCGATTTCACGGACTGCTGCAGGGCAGCTGGTCTACATGATGTTTCAGGCTGTCGAACACGGCACGGGCCAACGCGCGCGCGTCTCCGGCCGCGAGGTGGCCGGAAAGACCGGTACGACACAGGCGGCCCGAGACGCCTGGTTTCTGGGTTTCACCGCCGACTATGTGGCGGGCGTCTGGATGGGATACGATGACAACACGCCGCTAAGGGGGGTCACTGGCGGCGGGCTGCCAGCGGAGATCTGGCATGAGATCATGCAACGCGTACACGAGGGACTTCCGGCCCGCGCCCTTCCCATGATCGCACCTGACGAAGTGCCGAGGCAGGCGCGTTTTCCGGCACCGTTGGACAAACCCGGAAGAGGTGTCATTGATGGTGTGTTGCGGGCGATCTTTGGCCAGCGATTCAATCAAGGGTCTGAAGACTGACCGTCAGACGGCCTAGATCGCCGCGGGCCCTGTCGAGCAATCCGCGAACCTCCAGAGCCTCGGTCTTCAGAATGCTCACTCCCGAAACGATGATATCGAAGATCAGGGGTCGGCCACTTCGGGTCGATACCATGAAGACCACATCATACGGCTCCGGGCGACTTATTCTTGCCGTCGCACGGACCTGAAAATACGATTTCCATGGGCTGGAGTCGGTCACGGTGACCACTCCCCCGAAGAATTCCTCGAATCTTGGCGTGTACTTCCGCGCCAGATATCCCCGAAAGGCATCTCGATAGGCGCGAAGCTCTCCAGGCTTTGCCGCGCGCGCCGGCGGACCAAGCGTGCTCCGGGCAATGACGTCCAGATCGGTGAAGGTGTTGAGTATCCGTTCGACCTCACCGACCTTACCGTCTCTGGATCGGTCTGATGCGACGGCAGCATTGATTTCACTGACCATCCGCTCAACAAGCGCCTTTGCCGCCTCAGGCCGCGCCAACGCGGGCATTGCGGCCACAATGGCAAAGGCGCCTCCTGCAAGCAGAAACCGCCGCCGCGACGGATCACTGCTCGTATAGGTCGAGAATAAACGGGTCATTCAGCCATCCAGAGGTATCCTCGTCCAGAACATCGCCGCCTCCCAAGGCATAGCGTCGCGAATCCAGATAGTTCAGCCGAAGCTGCTCATAGGAATCGGAACTACTGTACAGGATTGAATCGATCGTGTCACGGAGTTGATAACGGAGGCCCACCCTGGACGACCAGTTCGCGCCTGTCACCACTCTCCGGCCCTCGCGTGTGAGGATATTCGGCAACGGGTTCATGATGAAATCCGCAACGATGCCGACGGCATCGCGCCCTGTCGAAGGTCCCATGACCGGCAGTTCCACATAGGCACCTTCGCCGAAGCCCCAGACATGCAGTGTCTCGCCAAAGTCACTGTCGCGGGCCGGTAGGTCCATGGACGTGGCCGGATCGATCAGACCGGCGACCCCAAAGGTCGTGTTCACGAGAAATCTTCCGAGATTGTTCGCCGCATCCTCAAAATTCGCCTGCAGGACATCGTTCACGATCGTCCCGGGTAGACTTGCGTTACTCGCGAAATTATCGATGCCGCGCATCACGGGTTCCGGAACAACCGTGCCGTAGGCCGTGGCAATGGGTCTGAACAGAACGCTGTCAAGACCCTTGTTGAACCCGTGCGTTACCCGGTTGATGTCTTCCAAAGGATCGTCTGGGTCACGCTCGATATCAGCTGGCGCACAGGCGGAAAGCCCGGCGAATGCCACGGCGGTAAGCGCCACTGCGCGAATACAGTCCATTTTCAAACAATCACTGTTCAGTTCCTGACAGCCAGTGTGGCAAGCGCACATTCCCTAGTCCATTATCCATTTAAGGTGTATCGTCAATGCGACCCTTATTGAAAATCCATATTGTGGCACCAAATGAACCACCAACATCGCTCTACTTCACGCCAGTTTCCCTCCGAAGCAACGCCTGACTCAGAGACAGGTCCATTCGTGGCGATCCGGCCCGAATTTCTGGAGAAATATCACGGATGCAGTTTGACACGCCGCTCGTTCCCGCCCGCCTGATCCGACGCTACAAGCGTTTCCTTGCGGATTTTGAACTGGAGGATGGCGGGCAGGTCACCGCGCACTGCCCCAATCCAGGCGCGATGCTTGGCCTGGCGGATCCTGACACGCGATGTTGGCTCGAACCCAATGATGATCCCAAGCGGAAGCTCAGGTTCGGCTGGCGCGTTGTCGAACTCGACAATGGCCATTTCGCGGGAATCGACACTTCCGTACCCAATCGTCTGGTACGTCAGGCACTGCGGGAACGACGCATAGCCGAACTATCGGCTTACCGCGATACTCAGTCCGAGGTTCCATATGGAAAGCGTAGCCGCGTCGATTTCCTGCTCCGCGGCCCAGATCTCCCCGATGCCTATGTTGAAGTGAAGAACGTTCACCTGCGGCGGGACGGCGACTGGGCGGAATTTCCCGACAGCGTGACCGCCCGCGGTGCCCGTCATCTTGACGAACTGGCTGAAATGGTTCGACAGGGCCATCGCGCCGTGATGTTCTACGTTGTGCAGCGTACCGACTGTGGTCGCTTCCGTCTCGCCAAGGATCTCGATCCAGTCTATGCAGCCGCGTTCTCACGGGCGAAGGAGGCGGGAGTGCAGGCCATCTGTTATGACTGCGCAGTCTCTCAGGACGGAATTTCCCTGCGCAGGTCGATCTCCGTCATGGCATGAACGGGCTTCGGGCGGATACATTTCGGATCCAGCTGCGTCGGACCCATCGATCTCCCGCAGCCGCTTCCAATGCTGTCGCCAGCCCGCCACTGGCACTTCCTGCAAGGGTGCCATAGGTAAGCCCGATCGACCTCGGGAGAGCAGGTGTGGACAATCGCAACCGGCAACGGCTAACCAGGGACGGCATCCGCCTCCACGAGCCCGGCGACTTCGAGGGTATGTGCAAGGCAGGCCGCCTTGCGGCAGAGATCCTCGATGCGGTTGCCCCTTTGGTGGCTGTGGGTCAGAGCACCGGCGCACTGGACAGCGAAATCCAGACTCTGATCAAGGACGCCGGTGCCGTTTCGGCCACCATCGGCTACAGGGGATACAGGCACGCCAGCTGCATTTCCGTGAACCATGTCGTTTGCCATGGAATTCCCAGTGATCGGAAAACCCTCAAGAACGGGGATATCATGAACATCGACGTGACCGTGATCGTCGATGGGTGGTACGGCGATTCGTCCAGAATGTACGCAGCCGGATCGATTTCCAGAAGGGCCGAACGACTGATTCAGGTTACGCACGACGCGTTGATGCAGGGGATACGGGCGGTTCGGCCGGGGAACACGTTCGGCGACATCGGTCACGCGATTCAAGGTCACGTTGAACGCCATAGGATGTCAGTGGTGCGGGATTTCTGTGGCCATGGCCTCGGGCGCGTTTTCCACGCTCCGCCCAACGTACTCCACTACGGGTTGCCCGGGAGTCGTGCGAAACTGAAAGAGGGCATGTTCTTCACCATCGAGCCAATGGTAAATCTTGGCCGCCGGGAAACCAAGATACTGCCGGACGACTGGACTGCGGTGACGCGCGATAGATCGCTGTCAGCCCAGTTCGAGCATTCGGTTGGTGTGACGGCGACCGGATGCGAAGTGTTCACGCTTTCCCCGGCTGGCCTGTTCCATCCGACCTGGGGCTAACCGCATGCCGCAACCTGGTGTTCGATCATCGATTCTGTTTGACGACGAAGGCAAGGCGATTATCGAAGGACGTTCTCGCGACCCTGGCGGGGACGGACTTCGCCCAGAAAGGACTGCGGCGCGTTCTGGAGGATGCGGAGAGGATTGAGGACTGGCGAGTGGGCGTAGCGGTGGCGGAGACATACCTGACAGACCATCGGTCGTGCAGTTTGCCCAGGCCAGATGGTTGCGATGAGCAAATGACTGGCTCTCGTAGACGGTCACGGACTTGGTCGGATTCGGGGTCGACGGCAACGGCGGTTATTTTGTGTTCGGCGAGGTCAAGACATCAAGCGAACAGCATTATCTCCCAGAAGCGTTGTGCGGTCCCACTGCACTGAAGCGGCAACTGGAAAATGCGCGCCCAGGAAGCTGTCCGCGACGGTCTCGTGAGGCGCCTCGTTCGGGACGTGGAACCAGATCACGATGATTCGAGGATTCGGATCGATAGCCTTGCCGTTGCGTGTCCCGAAGGTACGCGTATCGAGCTGCTCGCACTCTACGTGCCGCAGGAAAGCTTGGACGGTATTGGCGAAGAGATGCTGTCACAGCGGGTAGGAGGAGAACAGTGAGCCTGTCCGGCGGAGCACTGGACGCCCTCAACAGTCATTGGGCCGTTTCCCCATCGGGACAGAGAAGCTGTCGCGGGCGGACGACCTCGTTCAACAGCGTTTGGCGCGGCGGGCGGGCGGTAAGCAGATCAGTTTCTCATTCGATAGGAGTTCGGAGGACGAAACGTTTCTTGAAAGGGTGGCGTTTGCATTCGAACTGGCGGCCATCGAAGGTCTGGATGAGTTGGGCCGTCCGGCTCGCCACAATCAGCAACTCCGGGACCAGGCGGTCGCCGCTTTGTTTCGGGTGTTTGATATCCGCAGGCTCCTTCCTGTCCCTGCTGGGTCGTATGAGCGCCCTTTCTTCGTGCTTCAACTCTCCGCGGCCGCTTATTGCGGCGATCGTTGGTTGGACCTTCGGCACTGGTATCGCGAGCAGGGAGAGGCATTGAGGGTTCCGAGCGTCGCGGACGCAGAATGGGACCGTAGGCTCCTCTATGGATTGTTCGCGTGCTGGATCAGGCTTTTTCGCAAGGAAAGTTGGGATGATCTGGATCGAATCCGCGGGATCATCGCCGGGTTGCGCCATGACCAGCATGTTTACGAGGAACACCTTCTGCAAAACGGTTCGGGGGTCGTAGACCGGACTGTCGCCCTTCGGTTGGCGGCACTTTACTACTGGGCGAAAGCGACCGAGACGCTGGCAAGGTACATGCTCCGGGGTGAACCGGGCGACCCGTTCAGTACGCTGAACAAACACTTCGAAGCTGGAATTCGGGCGGCAGCAGGAGCAGGGGACAGGCAGCAGGAGATGGTGCTCAGATGGCTGCACGCAACGGCGCGCGTCATGGTAACGAATTCGATGACCTGGGCGACGCGAACGGTTAACTCGTAAGCCACGGACTTCGTGCGCTCTCTGGCGCCTCGGGAACACCAGGCGATCTTCGAACTGTTGCCTCCGCAACGCACGGCGTTGCTTGAGCATGGTCTGCTCGATCAGGCGAAAACGCCGGTGGTCGTCGACATTCCCACCTCGGGTGGCAAGACATTGCTTGCGCAGTTTCGCAGACTGGGTTGATTGAGAACGATCCGCCTGTTTGATGGTCGGCATGAACGCAAGCGATGGCAATGACTCATTATGATGGTGCCCTGTCTGCAACCTGACCAATATGAAACCGCATGTGTAGCGGGCCTTGGCCGTCCTCGCTGAGTGGAGTGTCCCACGGACTGACTGACGGAAATGCGGCTACGAGTGCCGCCGACCCGAAGTAGGCATTGAATGGCACAACGCACTTCCTGGAATTCACAACCGCTTCGCTGAACAGCATCTCAATGGGTCTTGGGAACAGGAACGTACTTATACCAAACCAAATTAATAATGTGCCCAGAACAAAGATTGAACATCATGCTGTGTGACACGGCAATATTCTGCGTGTGACCGGTGCCGCCGTCCTGTATCCTGTGTCTGTGAAACATGCGGAAGGAGAACGGCATGCCAGCGAAAGTCATGGTCCGGCGCATCGACCACACACCCGGTCAGTTACGGGAGCTGGCCAGGAAACACAGGTTCCGCGACCGCCGCCGCCGGATGCGCGCGGTCGCCCCGGGCATGGAGGACGGTCTGTCCAGGACCGGGGTGGCCTCCGGCGCCGGCGTCGGCGCCCGGACGCTCCGCGACCGGGTCGTCCGGTACAGCGCCGACGGCTTGGACGGTCTGCGGGACGCCGCCCGGCCGGGGGCTCCGCCGAAGCTGGAAAACGGGCAGGCCGGGGAGGTCGTGTCGTGGCTGGATGGGGGGCCGGACCCCGACGCGGGTGGGCCCTCCCGCTGGACCGTCGCCGACCTCCGGGCGCGGATCGCGGACAGCTTCGGGGTGGGGTGTGCGCTGGAGGGCGCGCGCCAGCTGGTGCGGAGGCTGGGCTTCCGGCACATGTCCCCGCGGCCCGTCCACCCGAAGGCGGACCCCGCCGCCCGGGAGGGATTCGGCGGGGATTCCGTCCGGTTGGCGCGTGAGGCGGTGCCCGACGGCGTGGCCCCGGAGGACGTGCCCGTATACCTGCAGGACGGGGCGCGGGTGGGGCGGAAGGGGATGCTCTCCAAGGTCCGGGCGCGGAAAGGGACGCGCCCGCGCGTCGTGCGGGACCACCGGTACGGACACCTGTACCTGTTCCCCCCCCCCCCCCCCCCCCCCCGCCTGCCCCGCGACGGGCGACGCGGTCGGGCATGTGTGCGGCAGGGCCAACACGATCGGGATGGGCCGGCACCTCCGCGGCATCGGGGGGCGGGTCCCCGCCGGAAAGCGCGCCCTGGTGGTCCCCGGCGGGGCGGGCCGGCGCCGGTCGGGGGACCTGGGGATACCGGACAGCGTCTCCCTGCTCCGGCTGCCGCCCACGGCCCGGAGCTGAACCCGGGCGGGACGGTGTTCTCGGTGCCGAGCACCGGCACTTCGCCAACCGGGTGTCCGCAGGCGCGGAACACGTCCGGGAGGTGGTCGAGCACGTCCGGGACGCCTTCATCGGCCGGAAGGGGGAGGTCACGCGGATCACCACGAGGGAATGGGCGGTGCCGTGAGATCCGGGGCGCCTATCGGAGATTATTTATTTGGTTTGGTATTATACCAGTGCGTTCACCATGGATTGGTGCTTTACGGCCGTTCAGATAAGGGCGACTTCCCCGCGGGCCTCGTCCATCAGCCTGCGCATTTCGTGGATTGCCCCCGCAAGCCCGCGGAACACCGCCTCCCCAATCAGAAAATGACCGATGTTGAGCTCGGTCAATTCCGGAAACACGGCGATGGACCTGACCGTGTCGTAGGCCAGACCGTGACCCGCATGCACCTCAAGCCCGAGAGAATGAGCGAGCGCTGACATCTCGCGCAACCTCGCGAGTTCGTCCTGCGCGTCATCATGCCGACCCTCTGAGAAGGCGTCACAATACGCTCCTGTGTGAAGCTCGACCACAGCGACGCCGATTCGATGGGCGGCCTCGACCTGTCTGGGATCAGCGGCGATGAACATCGATACCCGACAACCGGCCCCGGCGAGCGGCAGGACGAAGTCCGCAAGCCGGGTCTCCTCACGTGAAACCTCAAGTCCGCCCTCAGTCGTCCGCTCCTCGCGCTTCTCGGGAACAACGCATACCGCATGCGGCTTGTGGCGAAGCGCGATTCCCTGCATTTCGGGAGTTGCGGCGATCTCGAGATTTAGCGGCAGCGAGAGATGGGTCATGAGGCGCTCGATGTCCCCGTCCGAAATATGCCGCCGGTCCTCTCGCAGATGGGCGGTGATCCCATCGGCGCCAGCCTCTTCCGCCATTCTTGCGGCTCGAACCGGATCCGGGTAGGCCGAACCGCGTGCGTTGCGCACCGTGGCAACATGATCGATGTTCACCCCAAGTCGGAGTCTGCCAACCGGTTTCAACGATGCCTCCCTATGGATCCCGGCGCTCGGAGGGGGTCGATTCCCGAAAGCCTCCTATCACCGCGGCCTCTTCCTGCGCAGATGCCATTTCCGCTTCCTGCAACATCTTCCGATGCTTCGCGATACGTTCCTTGAGTTTTTTCACCCGGCGCCTCTGGTAGGCAGCAACAGCGGGCAAAGTCAAGAGATAGGCCAGCGTCCCGGCGGTGAGACCCGGCAGGATTCCCCCCACAACATAGGGCAGGAACACGCGTTGGAAGAAACTGCCCATCCGGTTCCATTGCATCACGTCGTCGGTGAAGACTGCAGCGACATTGTGCCATAGCTCTGCAGTCGTACGGCTGAACTCCACAAAGACCTGGTTCAGAGGTACTTCCGCCTCCATTCCGAGAATCCATTCGCCGACCTCCATGCAGAACGCCGCAATGATCGGAAACGTAAGCGGATTGCCGATGAAGGTTGCCAGAAGGGCGGCAACGATGTTGCCCTGTATGAGAAACGCCAGTGCGGCCGCCAGCAGGAAGTGAAACCCGAAAAGCGGCGTGAAACAGACGAAGACTCCGGCGGCAACCCCCCGGGCGATCTTGTGTGGCGGGTCGGGCAGACGGCGCAGACGGTGAACAACGTAATGTGCGGCGCGTCTCCACCCGCCCTTTGGATATAGGATCTGGCCCATGACCTGCAGCCAGCTACGCGCATCACGACGTTTGAAAACCACCTCTCGCCCGTTGCTCCCTTCTATGGCTGCGGTTTGCGTTTCGGATCCCGGTACCGATCGATCGACGCAACGTCACTTTCCGCTTCGAGTGACAATACCACGGCATGAAGGTGCTCCGCATCCCTGAGGTCCACGTCGACAATCAGTTTGTAGAAATCCGGCTTGCGGTCGATGAAATTCAGATCCGATATGTTCGCTCCCTGTTCACCAATAAGGGTGCAGACCCGTCCAAGCACGCCGGCGAAATTCGAAATCGTTAGGTCGAAGCTGACTGTATGGACCGCTGGATGCGGCCCGGAGTGCCAATGAAGATCGACCCATCGGTTTGACTGATCTTCGTACTCCTGTAGGGCCACGCAGTCGATCGCATGGACAAACACGCCCTTTCCGCGGTAGCGAATCCCGGCAATTCGCTCTCCCGGCACTGGTTGGCAGCATCGGGCCCGCTCGAAATTCTGGCCCGTGGCGAGTCCCACCACTGCTCGGGCCGCATCGATTTCATCACCTGTCCCTGGCGCAAGCCTGGGATAGAGCGTGCTGACCACCTCGTTGCCGCTGATCTTTGCGCGGCCAAGTTCATCCAGCAGTTCCAGACTGTCCCTCAACCCCATTTGCCGGGCCGCCGTCGCAAGCGCCTTGTCAGTGGCGCGTTTGCCGACATGCTCGAATGCCACCCTTGCCAGTTCCCGACCGAGTCTGACAAATCGCTTCCGTTCCTCTTCGCGCAGAGACCGTCGGATCGCAGACCCGGCCCTTCCTGTCTTGACGATGCTTTCCCACTCGGCGTGCGGGCGCTGGCCCTCGGCGGTGATTATCTCAACCATCTGCCCGTTTCTGATGCGTGTCCAGAGCGGCACCCGCTGATGGTCGATCCTTGCACCGACGCATTTGTCGCCGATTCGGGTATGGATCGCATAGGCGAAGTCCAGCGGAGTCGCGCCGAGCGGCAACTTGACCACGTCGCCCCTTGGCGTGAAGCAGAACACCTTGTCGGGATACATCTCGAGTTTCACATCTTCCATGAACTCGTCATAGCTGTCGCCGGACATCAGACGTTCGTTGAGATCGGAGAGCCACTTGGTCGGATCAACCGCAAAGGGATTGCCCGACCTCACGCCATCCCGATAGGACCAGTGGGCTGCGACCCCGCTTTCGGCCACATCGTGCATCTGCCGTGTGCGGATCTGAATCTCCACGCGTTTCCCCGCGCGCCCGGAAACCGTCGTATGGATTGACCGGTATCCATTGGTCTTGGGTTGGCTGATGTAATCCTTGAACCTGCCAGGGACGGCCCGCCATCTCTGGTGCATGGCGCCAAGGACGCGATAGCAGTCATCCTTGCCGTCAACCAGCACGCGGAAACCGTAAATGTCGGAGAGTCGCGCGAAACTGAGCTTTTTTGCCTGCATCTTTCGCCAGATGGAATACGGCTTCTTGGCACGGCCCCTTACTTCGGCTTCGATTCCCACTCGGGACAGCTCCGCTTCGATGTCGGATGTGATCTTCTCGACCACGTCGCCGGTTTCCTTCTGAAGCTTAACGAAACGACGCATGATGGAAACGCGCCCCTCCGGATTCAGGACGCTGAAGGCGAGATCCTCAAGTTCGTCGCGCATCCACTGCATTCCCATCCGGCCTGCAAGCGGTGCAAACACTTCCATTGTCTCACGCGCTTTCTGCTTCTGTTTTTCCGGTTTCATGTGCTTGATGGTGCGCATGTTGTGGAGGCGGTCCGCCAGCTTGACCAGTATGACACGCGCGTCCCGGGACATTGCCAGAAACAGCTTGCGGAAATTCTCGGCCTGTTCCGAACCTGAGCCGGAAAGCTGCAGGTTGGTCAGTTTGGTGACTCCATCGACCAGCGTCGCGACCTCGGAACCGAAGCGACGTCTTGTCTCGTCAAATGTCGACTTCGTGTCTTCAATGGTGTCATGAAGGAGCGCCGTGATTATTGTCTGGTCGTCAAGCCGCATTTCCGTGAGGATGTGGGCGACCTCAACCGGATGGACAAAGTAGGGCTCGCCGGATTGCCGGAACTGCCCCCGATGCATGAGTTCGCAATACTCGTATGCGGCACGGATCTGTGGCCCGTTGGACCTCAGATTGTAGGCTCGGACCCTTTCGACCAGATCCTCGACCCCGACCAGACGATCCAGCGCCATGGCGGTATCCGTCCGCTATCCTGGATCGTGCGCCGCCATCAGCGCACGCAGACGGTCCTCTGTCAGATCATCGTCGTCCGGACGGTCATCGGTGTCCATGGGCAGTGACATCTGAACTTCCTCGGGCGTATCCACCTCGTTTTCGTGCTGGTGACTTGCGATCATCCGCTCGCGGAGATCCTCGGCGCTCTGTGCCTCATCGGCGATCTCGCGTAGCGCAACAACAGGATTCTTGTCATTGTCGCGGTCGACGGTGATCGGTGCGCCAGTGGATATCTCCCTTGCACGATGGCTAGCGAGCATTACCAGATCGAAACGGTTCGGAACCTTGTCAACACAGTCTTCGACCGTAACGCGGGCCATGGTCTCTCCAATTCTGGGTCAGGAAGGCAGTGAAAGATCGCTCATAAGCGTACAACTGATTCTTGGCAAGTGATATGAAGTCTCAGTCCGCTGTTCGCAATGGCATGACGGCGGCTTTTTCGCTCTCGGGCAGGGAGTCGTGCATCTGCGCGACCGTCAGGCCAGTGACCGGATGTTTCCATTCAGGCGCGATCTCAAGGAGCGGAACCAGAACAAAGGCACGATCCTGTAGACGAGGATGGGGCAGGACAAGCTCTCCGGGTACCCTGAGTCGCTGGGCTTCCGGTGTGAGGTCGCGCCACATTCCATAGGTCTCCGGATCCGGCAAGACTGAGTCACCAAAAGCAATGAGATCCAGATCTAGCGTGCGACGACCCCATCGCGTACCGCGCTTGCGCCCGAATTCGGCTTCAAGCGCATTCAGGGCGTTCAAAA
The DNA here is from genome assembly GCA_965203605.1 of Paracoccaceae bacterium. GTDB lineage: Bacteria > Pseudomonadota > Alphaproteobacteria > Rhodobacterales > Rhodobacteraceae > JAPOUP01. The sequence continues at coordinate 4,958,598 of OZ241902.1, forward strand.
CCGCGTGAGCGTCGGCCGGACCGGAAATGGTCGCCGCGGAATTTACGTAGTCAGGACCTGAGCCTATCGGAAAGCACGGGGTGGAATAAAGTCGACTCGCGCATTCAAGATGTAGTGGCGCTGTTTCCAGTCTTCGCAACGCTGCCTGCAGCGTCTCGGCGGGTGTACCAAACCGACTCGGTATGTTTGCCCCGAGCGCGACCAAGGCGTGTATCCGGGTTCCAGATGAGTCCTGCGACGATTTGCTCCGAACACTGTATTGCGGCACTGAATTCGTTCCTATCTCATAAGAAGGTCGGACCGCCACCCCCCAGGGCTATCGCTTTTGGAATTTTCGTCGCAACAAACGGGAACAGATTGTGAACAGAAGCGGCGCTCCTGTCGCGATTGTGGTCAAGCTTGGATGATTTCCGGCATCAACGCGACGATAGAGGCCCAAACGCGATTGCCCTGGCCACCCCCTCCGGGAGTGGCCGGGCAATTCGCACCATTTGGCATTGAACCATCAATTTCGAGTTCTGCATAATCGAAAGGACCGGATATGTTCTACAGAGACGAACGGTTGGCACTGTTCATTGACGGATCAAACCTCTACGCGGCGGCGAAAGCGCTCGGTTTCGACATTGATTACAAGCTTCTGCGGCAGGAATTCATGCGCCGGGGGAAGTTGTTGCGGGCCTTCTATTACACGGCGCTTCTGGAAAGTGACGACTACTCGCCGATCCGTCCTTTGGTTGACTGGCTCAATTACAATGGGTTCTCGATGGTGACGAAACCGGCCAAGGAGTTCGTCGACAGTATGGGACGCCGAAAGGTCAAGGGCAACATGGACATCGAACTGGCGGTGGACGCGATGGAACTGGCTCCGTATGTCGATCACATGGTGCTGTTTTCAGGTGACGGTGACTTTCGCCCCCTTGTCAATGCCCTTCAGCGCCGCGGGGTGAGGGTATCGGTTGTTTCGACGATTAGAAGCCAGCCTCCGATGATCGCGGATGAGTTGCGCCGACAGGCCGACAATTTCATAGAACTGGATGAGTTGAAGGATGTCATCGGCCGTCCACCACGCGAGATTGAGCCGGGAACGGCGGCTCAGGAGTGACCGGAAGTGCAACAGCAGCAATTCGGTCAGCAGCCGAATCTGGTGTTCCGGGTTCGTGCGCACCCTGAGGCTGTGAAGCAGCAAATGAGCCGAATGGCTGTCGCGCGGTCAAGTGGGTGCGGAAATGGATAGACCCGCACTGTCCCTGCTACTCGCGGCGCCTCGTGGGTTCTGCGCTGGCGTTGACCGGGCCATCAAGATCGTGGAGCTGGCGCTGCTGAAATGGGGTGAACCGGTCTACGTTCGGCACGAGATCGTGCATAACGGGCATGTGATCAATGAACTGCGCTCCAAGGGTGCGGTTTTTGTCGAGAGTCTGGACGAATGTCCAGATGATCGACCTGTAGTCTTTTCGGCGCACGGAGTGCCCAGATCAGTTCCAGCAAAGGCGGCGATGCGGCAAATGATCTACGTCGACGCCACCTGCCCACTGGTCTCCAAGGTGCACATCGAAGCGAAAAGGCATCATCGGAATGGCCTTGAGATCGTGATGATCGGTCACGCGGGACATCCTGAGACCATTGGCACCATCGGACAGCTGCCCGGCGGCGAGATTTTTCTTGTGGAGACCGTCGAGGACGTGGCTGCATTGCGGGTCCGTGATCCTACGAGGCTGGCCTACATCACCCAGACCACCCTGTCCGTTGACGACACGGCAGAGATGGTTGCCGCGTTGAAGTCACGCTTTCCCGGAATTGTCGGGCCGCACAAGCAGGACATATGCTATGCCACGACAAACAGGCAGAATGCGGTCAAAGCGATCGCTCCGAGAGTTGACGCGATGCTGGTGATCGGTGCGCCGAATTCATCGAATTCCCGGAGGTTGGTGGAAGTGAGCGTTGCGGCGGGTTGTGAACATTCCCGTCTGATACAGAACGCGGAGGAGATCGACTGGGGTTCGCTGGACGATGCGCGTGGCGTTGGTGTCACAGCCAGCGCCAGTGCGCCGGCAATTCTGTTCAGTGAAGTCGTCAAGGCATTTCACAGGCGTTTTGATGTGACTGAGGAACTGGTGAGGGTGGCGGTGGAGCGAGTTGAATTCAAGCTGCCTCCGGAACTGCGTGATTTTGCGTGACGGACAGAAGAAACCTTACTGCTTAGCAGAGCAAGCCCGGAGTTCATGGGATGTGCGCCAAACGGGCAGACACCGTAGACGATGCAGCGGCCCCTCACTTCCCTAGATCTGGCACGGACAGCACGATCGAGGTCTATGATCGAATGGTCGAAGATTATGTTGCGTTGGTTGGGGACTCCTCACCCTATGAACTTCCTGAATTCATCGAGGCGGCGGCCCCAAAGGCGAGAATTCTCGATCTTGGATGTGGGCCCGGGCACCACGCCGCCCGACTGGCAGGAGCCGGATTCAACGTGCTGGCGGTCGACGGCTCGGCCGAGATGGTCGCACGAGCCTCCTGCCATCCCGGTGTGAACGCTGTGCAGGCGACGTTCGATGAAATTCCAAAGTTCGGTCAGGTTGGCGGAATCTGGGCGAGCTTTTCGCTGCTGCATGCCCGACGTGCCGACCTGCCCCGCCATCTGGAGGCATTGAATGCGATCTGTGACCCAGATGGCCCCCTGTTCATTGGCATGAAACTGGGTGCGGGGGAGAGAATTGACCGACTGGGAAGACTCTACACCTACTATTCAGAGGATGAGCTCCGCAAAGCGCTGACTGGCGCAGGTTTTTCACCGGTTTCCTTCCGACATGGTTCCGGACGGGGCCTGTCGGGTGACGTGGAGGACTGGATTACGATGATCGCCCATGCCTGAAATCTTCGCCTACACCGATGGCGCATGTAGCGGTAATCCGGGTCCGGGTGGCTGGGGTGTACTACTGGAGGCGCGCGATGGCGACCGTCTGCTGAGGACCAGAGAACTGTGCGGCGGTGCACAGGATACAACGAACAACCGTATGGAACTCATGGCGGTGATTTCCGCGCTGAACTCGCTCACCAGACCGAGTTCGATCACCATTGTCACCGACAGCGCCTATGTGAAGAACGGCATCACGGTATGGATCGACGGCTGGAAGAGGAATGGCTGGATCACCTTGTCCCGGAAGTCGGTGAAGAACGTGGATCTCTGGCAGGCTCTGGACGCAGCCCAATCTCCGAACCAGGTCACGTGGAAATGGATCAAGGGGCATGCGGGCCACTTCGGCAATGAGAGGGCTGACGAACTCGCGCGTGAGGGAATGAAGCCGTTCATGCAGCTACGTTCAGGCGGGATCCGGAGTGCCGGCAACAGAGCGGACCGGAGCCAGTCAACGCGGGAGAGGATTATGGACAGGCCGGGCGAGTTGGAGGAACCGAAACTGTAGCACGCTTTCGAACGGCCTCCCGCACAGACCGCTTCGCTGCGCCTAGCGCAGCTGCAGCAGGTTCCTGATTTCATTGAGCTGGCTTTGCAGCGCGTCCATCCGTCTGATCAGGGCTGACGCCTCTGCTTCGCTGACAGTGTGGATTTCTTCCTTGATGCTGTCGGCATCCTCACGATCCTGCTCGGTCATGGTATTGACGATGACCGCGAAACTCGTGATCAGGATGAAAGGCACGAAGGCCAGCCACGCATAGGGAAAGACCTCCATCACCGGTCGCACGATGCCCATCGACCAACTTTCGAGGGTCATGATCTGAAGGAGTGAATACATGCTCCTGCCGATGGTTCCGAACCAGTCCGGGAAGGCGGTGCCGTAGAGCTTGGTCACCATCACGGCGAAGACGTAATAGATAAGAGCCCACACCCCCGCGCGGCGGCGGCCCTGTCGTTGAGAGTAAAGCCCGATTCCCGAACTTTGGGAATGTCTTGAAATCAATGGCTTAGGGATGTTTTACTCAAGAGCCCAAACCGTCGCGGTGCGGCGGCGCTGTCGCGAAAGTAAATCGGGGGTTGCCCCGCCGCCGCCGGTGTCAACCCGGTGTCGGTCGGGGCAGTCGAGGCCGGTGGGGCCCTGGCGCGCACGTCACCCGTATAAGAGCCTGGCCCGAACCGTGACCGGCGTCTGTCACTGATGGCGCGGGGGTTTCCCCGTGACCTCGTCCAGGAGACCGGGACTGCGCCGTGGTTCCTCCCCGGACCTGATGGAGCGAGGCAACCGGAGGAGGGAATGACCTGCCACGCGGACGGAACGGTAAGGTCGAACCCCTGGAGGTCGTGACCCGGGACTGCGCCGGGACCGGCATCGGCAGGGACGTCCACCACCTCGCGGTCGATCCGGACCGGTTCGGGGAGCCGGTGCGGTCGTTCGGGGCCTTCACGCGGAACCTCGGCGGGATGGCGGATTGGCTGTCGTCCCGCCGGGTCGGGAAGGTTGCGACAGGGCGATGGTCCGGGCGCTGCGCGGGATGATGGGCGTCGACCTCACCGCGATCCCCACCATCGGGGTCGGCACGGCCCTCACCATCGCGGCGGAGGTCGGTCCCGACATGTCGGCCTTCCCCTCCGCCCAGCACCCGGCTCGTGGCTGGGGCTGGCGCCGGGAACCCGGACCGTCGGCGGCAGGGCCCTGCCGGGCCGCTCGCCAAAGGTGGCCAGCAGGGTGGCGCAGGCCCTGCGCATGGCCGCCATGTCCGCCGGCGGGAGCCAGACCTTCATCGGGGCCCGGCACCGCGCCCGCCCCGCCCGGAAGGACGCGCCGGTGGCGGTCACCGCGACCGCGCGCGGGCCCGCCTGCCTCGTCCACACGATGGTCACGCGGGGGGAGGAACACCTGGAGCGGGGCATGGAGGAATACGGGCGACGGCGCGTGAACCGCACCTTCGCCAACCTCGACCGACGGGCCCGGCAGCTCGGCTACCAGCTGGTCAGCTTTCCGGAAAGCCCGGAATCCGGAAATGCCGTTGAATCAATGGCTTGGGGATGTTTTACTCAAGAGAGAGAGAGCGAGAAGCGCGAAGAAGCTGGAAATGCCGGGAATGGCGGTGATCAGCGCCGCCACGACCCGCCGCATGGACGGCACGATTGTGACCAGCCGAAGAACGCGGAGGATGCGCAGCGACCGCAGGACGGACAGCGCACCGCTCGACGGCAGGAGAGCGATAAGGACGATCACGAAGTCAAAGACATTCCATCCGTTCCTGAAGAACCGCCCGCCGAAAGCGAACAGCTTGGCCGACAGTTCGACGACGAAGACCGCCAGTACGGTCCTGTCGATGAACAGCAGAACCGGGCCGACCCGCGCTGTCACATTTTCGGAGGTCTCAAGGCAAAGCGTAACCGCATTGAGAACGATCAAGGCCGTGACCGCGCGCAGGGCGCCGGGCTCTCGACGATCGAACCGACCCGCTGCCTTGCGCGCATGACGACCGAAGCCGCTGAAGCCACTGCCATTCCCCTTTCAGCACAGACCGCCCCGCCCGGCTGCCTGCGTTGTTTAACCGGCGGTATGACCGGCGGAACCGGTGTCCACGCCATCGCGGCAGCTGAATCTCCGCGCCCCGGCAGGGGTGCCGCAAGCGGTCATCCTGAACTCCCGTTCACCGGTCAGCGGTGCTGGTGGCGGAGGACCCGCGGGCTTCCGTCAGTCCCGCGTCGCCATGCCCCGCGACGGTTCAGGCGATACGGTCAGCCAGCGCAGCACCGCGTATCCGATGATTCCCGAAACCAGGGATCCCGAAAGCACACCGAGCCGCTCAGCAGCCTGCAGTTCCACATCCGTGAAGGCCAATGTCCCGATAAACAGGCTCATGGTAAACCCGATGCCGGCGAGGGCCGAGACACCGTAGACATGCAGCCAGCCCACGCCTTCCGGCAGTTTGCTCAGTCCCAGCTTCACGGCGGTCCAAGCCATGCCGAGCACGCCCAGCTGCTTGCCGACGATCAGCCCTAGCGCGATACCGAGGGGAACGGGTGAAAGGGCATCACCGAGCGTCAGCCCGCCGAGATTGACGCCCGCATTGGCGAAAGCGAACACGGGCATGACGATTAGCGCGACAAATCCATGAAGGGCATGTTCCGCCCGGATCAGGGGCGGCTCGCCGTGGGACCTGTCAGTGCGCAGCGGAATGAAGAAGGCTATCAGTACGCCGGCGAGCGTCGCGTGTACGCCGGACCTGAGCACCGCCACCCAAATCATTGTTCCGACAAGGATATACGGCAGCAGCCGGGTCACGTTGGCCAGGTTCAGCGCCAGAAGAATCAGGGCCCCGATGCCGGAGATCGCGAGCGATGCCAGAGACAGTTCCGCCGTCTAGCCCTGATATCTCACCAGACCGGGAGTCCGGGCATCCGGTACCGATCCGGCCTGTCATCCGGCCCCGTCCGGCGGTGATTGCGGCCGACGGTGGCTCCGGAATCTGGAACATACTGCGAACATCGGCATCGCCGCGCACGCCTTGGGGAGCCGCGGGCGCGGCTCTTCCGTGGCCGGCCTCCCCGGCGCGTGGTTCCGGCGGTTCCGGCGGTCGGCGTGGCGGCCAGGGCGAGGCCCGCGCCGCGGCGGCCAGCGGCGGCGCCGCCACCGCCCGGCGGAACAGTCCCCGGTATGGATGCACCGGGGACAGCGACAGGCGGATCCGGCGGACGCCCACCCGCAGCCGGCAGGCGACCTTCAGGAGCCGCGCCCGGATGGTGCCGGGCTGCGCCCTGGCAGGGTCCGTCCCGGCGGGGCCGACCGCCCGGACGGTCCGGCCCGGCATCCCGGCGAAGGCCGGAAGGTACACCCGCAGCCGGTTGGCCCGCATGGTCGCCGTCGGGGTCCGGTCGGCGAACAGCTCCGGCTGCCGCTCCCTGATCCGGTTCTCCATGTCGCCGCGGGCGCAGTGGAGGTCCTCGTAAAGCGCGCGGAAGCCGGAATTCCCCCGGACCGTGATCCGGACGGACGGCCACGCGCCGCGGATGACGGCCACGATCCTGGCCGGCCCCTCCAGCGCCCCGTGGGAGGCGTCGATGTCCGGGGGCCGAAGCCGGGCGCACGGGACATGCCCGCCGCAGGTGACGTGAAGGGGAAGGCAGCGGTGGTGTCCGTGGTATCCGTGCGGGAAGCGGCCCTCCTGGCGCCCGTGCAGAGGTCCGTCGGTGGCGTCGGGGCCGGGGACGATCCCCATAAGCGTTAACTTGTTCTCTGGACAAGGACTGAATGGCACGGAGTCCTCCAACCCACTGGCTGGAATGGCCAGCAAAGGGAAAGATATCTTCGAGATCGGCGGGTGAATCGACCCATAGATTGCGATTTCGGACGTTACAGCAACTCAATACATGCCTCGGGAAAACAAGTTAACGCCTATGGGGACGATCCCCTCGGGCGGCGCCCCGTGGGCCTCCAGGAACATGCCCGGCATCAGCCTGCCGGTCGCCTCCGGGTCGGCGGCGATGCGCCTGTACCGGTCATCCGCGGCCCTGTCCGGCCCGCCCGGCCCCAGGCGGTCGGGCGTGCTGGAACCGGCCAGCGGGGCGCCCCGGTCGCTCTCCCGCCGCCGGCCGTCGCCGGTGACGTCGTCACGGCCCAGCGCCAGCGCCGGCACGCCGTCGCCGGGCGGGATGTCATGGTCGTTGATGTCCCCGTGGCCCAGCGCGATCCCCATCACCCGCCGGGCGACGGGGCACCGGAGGCCGTGCCCGGTGCGGTCCGGGTCACGGTGGTCCGTGAAGCGATCCGCCAGTCCGCGCGTCAGTCCGGTCAGCAGGTCGGCCTCCCTGAGGAGGGGAGCGCCGCCGTCCGATGACATCCGTCCGCCGTCGAAGGCGCCCGTCACCCGACGTCGGCCATGGTGGCTGGAATCGACGCGGTCGGCGTTGCATCGTGTCTGCAGGGGGTCGGTCCTCCGTCCCGTGCAAGGTTCTGCAATCCCTACATATGTCACGGATTCCTGCCCCATGCAACAAAATCTGGTGAGATATCCGGGCTATTTCCGATCAACCGCCGCCGGACCGTCCAGTACGCCCGGAATCTCCCCGGCTCCGCCGCCGACGCCCGCACTCCGCCGGAAACCGGACCGGAATTTCACTAGTGGGGATTTCTGGCCAGGTGCTCAACCCGGTCGGGACCCTCCCCTTCCTGAAGCACCGCCACATCCCCAACCGGGTGTCCGGAAGCTCGGAGCATGTCAGGGAGACCATGGAGGAGGTGTGCGACGCGTTGACCCGCCGGAAGGGGAGATCACGCGGATCGCCAAAAGGGAGTGGGCGGTGCCGTGAGATCCGAGGTGCCTATCGGTGATCACTTATTTGGTATGACATGCGTTGCCCCCAACCGGATTCAGATCAGGGTTTCGCTGTATCTGCGCTGTACCGCCTCGCACCAATTGCCGACATTCCAGTCGCCGTAGGCGCCCATGGCACCCAACGGATTCGGTCCATAGTACACAGGCACATGGACCAAGCTCAGGCCGGGATGGGCATGCGCCCTGCCCAACGCCAGCTCCAGACTGTCCTGATCATGCCCGCCCGGCATGGCAAGCACGCCCGTCACGCTTGAAGCCATGCGCACGTAATCAACCACGACGGCGTCATTCGTGCGGAACTCGGCGCCATACTGAGCGCATTGCAGTCCGCTGATCGCCGCCATTCGGCGATTGTCCAGAAGCAGGATCGTGCCATGCACGCCGTGCGCCACCCCGTCGATCAAGACCTGCGGATTCATCATGAAAGACCCGTCGCCAGTGAACGCGATCGCGTATCGCCCCTCGTCCGCAATGGCACCGGACAAAAGCGCTGATACCGCGAATCCCATGTAGGAGGCGCCGGATTCGGTAACGCTCTGGCCGGGCGCGGTGTCCTCCACGATCTGGAAACCGTTGGCCTGCACGTCACCGGCGTCGAACAGCTTGATCGCGCCATGGCGACCGGCAAACCGGTCAGCGACGTGAATCGCCTGCGGTTGGGTGAGAACAGGGCACTGCCAGACGTCGTCATGCAACGGGCCGGCGTCGAACCGCTCCCGTTTGAAGCTCCGCCATTCCGCTTTTCTTGAGTTGCAGGCCGCAAGCCACTCCGCCTTTTCCACGCCAATGGGCGCGAGGCGGTGCGACAGCATGTCAAGAACGACAGCGGCGTCGCCTTGCAAAGCCACGGTTCGGTTGTAATGCTGCACGTCCCAACCATCGGCATTGATGTTGATCACCTGACGGACGCTCGGCCAGCCGATGCCCGAACAGTCGCTCTGGCAGACTGCCCGGCTTCCCACGAATATCGCGAGTTCCGCTTCGCGCATCGCGAAGTTTCCGGAGATCGATCCCTTGGTGCCGCCGACATGCAAGTTCTGGGGATGGTCATCGGGCAGAACTCCTGTCGTGCCCGGAGAAAGCACCACGGCGGCGCCTGCTGCTTCCGCAAACCCGCGAAGCTGCCGGGCCGCCTGCCGGCTGCCACCACCGGCCTTTACCGCGACGCGCGGGCAGCTAGAGATCAAGGCCGCCGCCCGGTCTACAAGGGCGTCGTCCACCGGCGCAAGCGGTGAAAACCGCGGGCGCGTCGGGAGGGCGTCCAACCGGACAAGGACCTCGGCGGGCTGCACGTTCAACGGCAGGTTCAGAAAGAAGGGCCCCGCTTTTGTCGGATGGAACACGGTGGCAGCGCCCTTCCGCAGGGCGTCCCGCAAGGCGCCAGGGGCGTGCAACGTGTAGGCACCGCCCATGGCCGCGGCAAGGCGTCCGAAGAGTGCCTGTTCGGGCCTTGGAATCTGCTGCATGTTGTAGCCTTCGCCGTGGGTGGTCTCATCACCATACAGATGATAGATTCCAACCCCGTTGGAGGCCGCGGCCAAAGAACCCGCCATCGCCTGCAAGGCTCCCGGCCCGATGGAAGTCACCACGGCGCAGGGCTCGTCATAGATCAAGCGCAGCGCCGTTCCCGCGTGGGACATCTCAACCTCGTTGCGAAACTGGTGGCATTGCACCAGGCCAGCGGCTTCGTAGACGCGCAGCGATTCGCCCAGTTCGGTTGATCCGTGACCGAAGATCACGAGGTATTTCGACACGCCCTGCCGCAGCAGGCCCAGCACAAGCGCCTCGGTCACGGGAAGCCTGACGGGCTCCTCGGAAATACATCCGTTCAGCACCGCATCGAGGCCGCCTTCGCCCGCGAACCAGGCCGCGCGCTCCGCACGAGTCGCCGGGATGGTCATTCGCTATCCTCCCCAAGGAGCACCGATTTCCCTATTCGCGCCGATTCCTCGGCCCCAAGCGCGAAACGAAGCACCGTTCGGGCCTGGCGTGCGGTGAGCACGGGTTCGCCGCCCTCTTGCAGAGCGTGCAGGAAGTGCCGGGTCGAACGCACGAAGCCTTGCTCCCAGCCGGTCTCGATGTCGGTGTATTCGGTGACGACCCCGTCACGGTATAACGCGACGGGCGGCGGCGAGCCAATCTGGCCATGCCCGCAGTTGATCCACAGCACGCCGCGGGTGCCGGTAATCTCGACACGGTCATCCTGGGCATAGTGACGTGACGTGATTTCGAGTTTAGGAGAATGCACCACCTCAAGGTTTCCGATCCGGTTACCGGGGAACCGGAAAGACACGATGGCCGGCGCGTCAAGACGGCCGCCTCCGGGCCGCTCGGAGTGGTGAATGAATGCATGCACTTCGCTCGGCGGCCCCATGAAATGCCATGCCAGCGCAAACTTGTGGTGCCCGTCGTCAAACACTAGCGGCCCCCCTCCTGACTTTCTCCTGTCCTGCCGCCAGGCATCGGCCTCCTTTGGAACGGTCCAGCCGGTGCGGCTCCTGCCCGGGTTGGACTTCAGGCGGACCGACAGCGGCAAGCCGATTGCGCCCTCTTCGATCAAGGCGCGCGCCTTCATGACCGGAGGATGGAAAATGAAGTTCTCGAACACCTTGAATGGCCGCCCGGAAGCCTCCGCCGCAGCGACAAGCTCGTCCGCTTCCTCGATGGTGATGCACATCGGCTTCTGCAATGAAACGATTTTCCCTGCATTGATCGCTTTCAGCGCCGCCTGCAGGTGCAGATGGTGCGGCAGAAGCAGCTCCACCAGGTCGACATCGTCCCTTGCCAGCAGTCGGTCCAGGTCGTCGTCGATGTGGACTTCGCCGCAACCCCAAGCACGCGCCCGGTCTCTTGCCAGGTCAGGGTTGCTGTCGCAGAGCGCGGTGATCCGCGCCGCCGGGTTTTGGAGATGCTCGATGGCATGCAGGTCGGAAATGCGGCCGGTCCCGACGAGGGCGACCCGATAAGGCTTGCCTGTCATGGCCAGGGCCTGTCCTTGAGAAACGGATTCCCGGCCTTGCGCACCATCTGCCCCAGCTCCGCCATCCGCGCATCCCCGATCCGCACCGACGGGCCGGAAATTCCCAGCGCGGCGATCATCCTGTCACTGGAATCGAAGACCGGCCGCGCAACGCAGCGGATTCCCTCAGCGAATTCGCCGTCATCCACCGCGACCCCCTGGATGCGCGCCTGTTCGAGATCATCGTTCAGCACACGGCGGTCAACAATCGTCCGGGCGGTGTGGGACGGCAGCGCCGCGGGAATTTCGGCACCACCAAACGCAAGAAACGCTTTGCCAAGCGCCGTGCAGTGCAAGGGCGCGAGAGAGCCGACAGGATGGTCCACCTTGAGCGGGAGCGTTGAATCGACCTTGTCCACATACCACACGCGCTCATCCACCAGAACAGCGAGATGGGCGCATTCGCCGGTCACGTCGACCAGACGCTGCAGTATCGGTCGACAAAGCTCCTTGCAGGCGACGACCTCGCTCAGGCTGTGCCCCTCATTCCGGAATTGCGGCTCATGCGCAGCGCGATAACGCCGCGATTCGTCCTGCACCGCGTATCCGGCCGCGACGAGGGACTTCAGGATGTGGGAGGCGTTGGATTTCTCGATGCCAAGCTCCTCCGCGATCCTTGTGAGTCGCATCGGTTCGGTCGAGGCGGCCAGAATGTCGAGCGCCTTGAGGCCCCTCATCAAGGATTGCAGCAGCCGCACGGTTCACCTTTCAGTTCGATCAAGATTCTCTCTGACATAAGTTTGCACATTACGCACGATTTGTTTAACATAAGGAAACTTTTGTAAACAATGATCGTTTGTGTCGCAAAAAGCCAGATTTTCTTGCCTTATGCAATCCATTTTGTTGACCTAGGGAGAAAAGCCTGCATACTTGTCGCCGCACCGCATCGGGTGCGTAGCCTCAGGAAAACGGGAGGGAGAACAATCTCATGACCTGTGTTTTGCGCCGGGGATTTCTCGGCACCGCCATCGCCGCACCGCTTGCGACCGCCGCCACTCTGGCGTTCGCCGACGGCCACGAGGTGACCATCAGCCACTACTTTACCGGAGAACTCGGCCTCAAGGCGTTCCAGGAGCAGATTGACCGCTTCGAAGCGGCCACTGACTACGCCCTCAAAGACAGCCCCGTCGGACATGAAGACTTCAAGACCGACATTCTGGTTCGGGCATCGGGCAACAGCCTGCCGGACGTCTTCAGCTACTGGGCCGGCGCGCGCGTCCAGTTCATCGTGGATTCGAACGCGCTTCATCCGATCGACGACATGTGGGACAGCGCCGGTCTCGACAGCGTCGTTGCGAAGTCCGTCGCCGACAGCGCAACGATGTACAACGGCAACCGCTATCTCGTGCCGTTCAACTATCACTATTCTGGCGTCTTCTATAACAAGTCCGTCTTCGCCGATGCGGGAATCGATGAATTGCCAACGGACTGGGAGGGCTTCGTCGCCCTGTGCGAGAAGCTGAACGCCCATGGCGTCACGCCGATCGCGCTTGGATCCATGAACCGCTGGCCGGCGCAGTTCTGGTTCGACTATCTCCTGCTGCGGACCGCCGGACCGGACTACCGTGCACGTCTCATGGCAGGCGACGCGTCCTACGACGACCCCGAAGTCCATACCGCCATGGGCATGTGGAAGGATCTCGTGGACGCAGGCCATTTCGCCGAAAACGCGAATGCCGATTCTTGGACCGACGCGTCCGACAAGGTCGCCCGTGGTGACGCTGCCATGACGCTCATGGGAACCTGGATAACCGGATACTGGAATGGCCTGGGCCTGGCGCCGGGAGAGGACTACGACTTTTTCCCGTTCCCGAGCATTTCAGAAGGCGTGGTCGAGGCCTCAGTCGGCCCTGTCGACGGCCTCGTAATGGCAGCCAACGCCGCAAACGTGGATGGCGCCAAGGCCTTCCTCGAATACATGGTTTCGAACACCGATGTACAGGCCACCTGGAGCAAGGCACAGGGGGCGCTTTCGGCGAACGTCAATGTCGACCCATCCAATTACAATTCCGTGATGCTGAAAGCCTTCGAGACGGTCGCGGCATCCGAAGTCTTCGCGTTCAACTACGATCTGGCAACGCCGCCGCCAGTCGCGGAGGTCGGGCTCTCAATGTTCTCGCGTTTCATGGACGATCCGTCCAAGCTCGACGAAATACTTGCGCAGGTGGCCGCGGACGCCTCGGCGGCTTTCGAGCAGTAACCGAATTGCGCCGGGTGGAACAGAATCCCGCCCGGCGCACTGGCCGGAGACATCGATGGAGTCACAAAACCGTCTCTGGCGGGTCCTGCTGCTTGCGCTGCCGATTCTCGTGTTTTCGGTTCTGGTGATCTGGCCGCTTCTGAGTTCCTTCTACTACAGCTTTACGAACTGGAACGGTTTCAGCCGCGACTACGAGTTCCTCGGCCTGCGGAACTTCGCCAGGATCTGGACCGACCGACTGTTCTTCAATGCCGTCGTCAACACGACCATCTGGATGACGGCGGCGCTGGTCCTGCCAACGCTGACCGGTCTGTTCCTGGCATTGCTGCTTGATCGGCAGGTACGGGGCGCACGGATATTCAAGACCGTCTTCTACCTGCCCATCTGCCTGTCCGCCATCGTCGTGGGCCAGATCTGGATATGGATCTACCAGCCCGATTGGGGTCTGCTGAACACCATCGTGAAACTGGCAGGCAATCCGGACTTCAACCACGCATGGCTCGCGCGTCCCGACAGCGCCCTATTGGCCGTGATAGTCGCCTGGTCATGGCAGCAGACAGGTCTCTCCATGGTCATCTACCTTGCCGGGCTCACCTCGATCCCGTCGGAACTGCTCGAAGTCTGCGAAATCGAGGGAGCCACGGCATGGCAGCGCATCCGGCGCCTGGTGATCCCGCTCCTGACCCCGTCCACGGTTGTCGTTGTGGCGCTTTCCATGATCAATTCGCTCAAGGGCTTTGACATACTCTACATCATGACCGGCGGAGGACCGTTCAATTCCTCCGACACTCTAGCCATGCACATGTACAACGAAAGCTTCAAGAAATACCTGATGGGATACGGAAGCGCGATTTCGGTGGTGCTCTTCCTGATCGCGCTCACCATCATCGGCGTCTATTTTCGTCAGCTGAGGAAAGTGGACGAGATCTATGGCTGATGTCGCCACGTCGGTGCCGGTGCGGTTCAATCCATGGCCGGCGACGGCGTTCGTGGCGCTCTGCATCCTTGCGGCGCTGTTTCTTGCCCCAACGGCGGGAGTTCTCCTGTCGTCGGTGAAGACGACCCGCGCCATAGCGCTTGGAGATCTCTGGTCGGTTCCGGACCAGATCCATTTAGAGAACTACGCCGAGGTGCTCTCCAACCCGGCGGTGCATCGATACTTTCTCAACACGCTCATTGTCACGGTGCCGGCCACCTTCGCCTCGATCGCGCTTGGCGTGCTGGCAGGTCACGTGTTCGCCAAGCTGCCCTTCCGCGGCAGCAACATCCTGTTTCTCGTTGTGGTCTCTGGCATGTTCTTCCCGCCTCAGGTAATCCTGGTTCCGTTGTTTAGGCTCTTCAACTGGCTCGGACTGATCGATACGCTCTGGCCGATAGTTTTGGTCCATACCGCATTGGGAATCCCGATCTGCACGCTGTTGATGCGCAATTTCTTCGCCGCCGTGCCGAACGCGCTCCGTGAAGCGGCACTCATCGAAGGGGCCAACGAGTGGCAGGTGCTGACCCGTGTTTCGCTGCCGCTAAGCCTTCCGGCGCTTGCGGTTCTGGCAACCCTGCAATTCACCTGGATCTGGAACGACTTTCTCTGGCCGCTGATCTTCACCCAGTCGGACGACAAGCGCACAATCATGATCGGCATCGTCAACCTGCGGGGACAGTACACTGTGGCCTGGGGCGTTCAGGGCGCGTTGTCCCTAGTTGCAAGCCTTCCCACGCTCCTCATCTTTCTCTTTTTCCAGCGGTACTTCATCAAGGGAATGACCATGGGCGCGATCAAGGGATAGGGCATGGCACGTGTCGAACTGAGAGACATCCGCAAGTCCTTTGGCGCAACCGAGGTGATCCGCGGTCTGGACCTGAGCATCGACAGAGGCGAATTCGTGGTCTTCGTCGGCCCTTCCGGATGCGGAAAGTCCACCATCCTGAGGCTGATTTCAGGGCTTGAGACCGTTTCCTCGGGGCAGATCCTGTTTGACGGCAAGGACATGACCCGAACGGCTCCGTCAAGGCGTCAACTCGCCATGGTGTTTCAGTCTTACGCGTTGTTTCCCCACCTGACCGTGGCGGAGAACATCGGCTTCGGCCTCAGCCTGACAAAGACCCCGAAGGCGGAAATCGCCCGCCGCGTCACGAAGGTGGCAAAGACCCTCCAGCTCGACTCGCTTCTCGAGCGCACGCCTCGACAGCTATCAGGCGGGCAGCGCCAGCGGGTGGCCATCGGCCGCGCCATCATGCGGAGCCCCAAGGTCTTCCTCTTTGACGAGCCCCTTTCGAATCTCGACGCCGCGCTGCGCGTCAGCATGCGTCTGGAGATCGCGCGCCTACACAGGGAACTGGGCGACGTGACGATGATCTATGTGACTCATGACCAGATCGAGGCGATGACGTTGGCTGATCGGATCGTCGTGCTGAACGGAGGGCGAATCGAGCAGGTCGGGACTCCAATGGACGTCTACGAGAACCCGGGGAACTCCTTTGTCGCGGGTTTCGTTGGAGCGCCTTCGATGAACTTCATCCGCTGCAGCGTCGACGGGGATGGAGTTGCGCGGTTTGGCCCGGCCAGCATCCACCCGACCCGACCGCATGAGCTCTCCGGCAAGGCCTTGCTTGGCATCCGGCCCGAGCATCTGGCCCTGGTCGATTCGGGCCAAGGCACGTTTGACGCCGAGATCGACCTGGTTGAGCGACTGGGCGCCGAATGCCTTGTCCATCTGCGCGCGCCGTTTCTTGAAAGGCCGATCACGGTGCGTACCGGCGCCACATTTGGCCTGATCGAACGAAAGGTGGTCGGCGTGCAGGCTGACCTGACGAACCTTCACGTCTTCCCTCCTCCAAGCCCGGCAGACAAGCCGGACCCCTGAGTTGCCCTCGGTGCCACGCTGGCGGCGAAGATTCGCGGTCGTCCCGATGCCCCGGATAGACCTCCAGCACCGGACGCTCGCTGTCGCCATGCTGAAACCCGGTGTCACGACAGGCATATTTTTCCCACCTTGGATTTTCCACCCATTGCTTCCATGCATTAAGAAATATGACCGGGACGCCACGTCCTTCACCACGGCACACCTTGTCTTTCCACCGGAAGTTGCGGTCTTTCGGCTACGGAGGGCCGAATCCAGTGTTTCGGCAGGTGGATCCAGGTACGAAACTCGGGTTTCCGGGCGAATCGCCCGCGGAAACGGCAGCGCATATGGCGCCTGCCGAACCATATCCGTCGTGAAACCGACGTGAATGCCGGAACTTGATCTGTAAAGGTCCGTCCGTCAGCCTGAAAACGACTGCCCGATGCCCGTCATGCGCACATTGCGTGACCCGTCCGTCCGTAGGACCAGTGATGCGGGCATGCTGCCTTGGTCCCTGAACGGTTCCGGACAACCATTCCGTGGCCGCCGACAGCGGGATTCCGTTGCCACGCCACGGCGTGACAGACGGCATCATGGACCATTCAATGGCGGTCCATACGCACGGATCAGGAGTCGCTCCGGATCAAGTAGTGAGCTAGCCCTGATATCTCACCAGACCGGGAGTCCGGGCATCCGGTACCGATCCGGCCTGTCATCCGGCCCCGTCCGGCGGCGGCTGCGGCCGACGGTGGCTCCGGAATCTGGAACATACTGCGAACATCGGCATCGCCGCGCGCGCCTTGGGGAGCCGCGGGCGCGGCTCTTCCGTGGCCAGCCTCCCCGGCGCGTGGTTCCGGCGGTCGGCGTGGCGGCCAGGGCGAGGCCCGCGCAGCGGCGGCCAGCGGCGGCGCCGCCACCGCCCGGCGGAACAGCCCCCGGTATGGATGCACCGGGGACAGCGACAGGCGGATCCGGCGGACGCCCACCCGCAGCCGGTTGGCTCGCATGGTCGCCGTCGGGGTCCGGTCGGCGAACAGCTCCAGCCGCCGCTCCCTGATCCGGTTCTCCATGTCGCCGCGGGTGCGGTGGAGGTCCCCGCAAGGCGCGCGGTTGCCGGACTCCGAACCCGGCAGCATCCATGTCTGGAATCAAGCCCGGATCCGGCTTTTTCCCGGCTTTTTCCCGGTTTTTCCCAGGTTCGGTGTCCGGCTGTCCCGGACCTTTCCACAGCGTTCCCCACAGGCGGTGCCGTCCGGGCACGCCGAAGGGCCCGCCGGGGAGACCCCGGCCGGCCCGCCGGTGATTCGCTTTCGGTGCCGGACGGACGCGGTCCGGCCTGCCGTCAGGCGGCGGCGGCCGCCGTCCGGTCCTCCCACACGCGCCGGTCGCGGAGAAGGGCGTTGGCGGTCACGACCAGCCCGCCCATGACGGCGACGGGGGCGACCCTGTGGGGCTTTCCCCTCCCCCTGAGGCGATCGTACAGTTCCCTCATGTCCGGGGAGCACCTGCTGGCCGACAGCGCCGCCATGCAGGCGACGTCCCCCGGCCTGCGGCGTCCGCCGCCGATGTGCCTCCCGCCTTTCAGGGTGCCGCTGTCGCGGGCGAAGGGGGGCCACGCCGGGCAGGGATGCGGCCTGGCGGTTGCCGATGGCGCCGAGTTCGGCCATCCATGCGCCCGGAGCCGCCGCTGTGACGGGGCCGATGCCCGGCACCGGGGTGAGGATGCGGTGGCTGTCGGCGAACTCCGGCGATCCGGAGACCGTCCCGCCGACCCGCCGCTCCAGCGCCGCGATGGCGGCGTCGATATCCCCGGGGACCCTGCCGACCTCCGTGCCGGCCGTGCCCCCGCCGACCTCCGACACGACGGTCCTGAGCTCGGCGCGCCGGGCCACGGGCCTGTCCCGCAGCCCCGGCATGTCGCGGAGCCGGTCGATGGCGGCGGCGGCCGGCGCCGTGGCCCGCATCTCCGGGAACGCGGCCCCGAAGGCCGCCAGTATCCTGGCGTCCACCCTGTCGGTTTTCGCAAGGGCCCCGGCGGCCTTCGGGAGGTCCCGGGCCTGCCTCGGGTTCACGACGGTGGCGGAGAACCCCCTGGCGCGCAGGGACTGCGGCAGCGCCCGGTGCATGCGCCCCGTGGCCTCCATGACGGCCCGCGTGGCGCCGCCCTCCCTGAGGAGGCGGCCAACCTTTCGGAAGCCGACCGTGTCGTTGGTGGCCGTGAGGTCACGCCCGTTGACGTGGATGTCGGGTGTACGCCTGCCTACGCCGGTTCCGGCGACCATTGCTGTCATGCTCTCCCGCTCCTGGCCCCGCGATGATCCGGTTCCCGAAACCCAGGCATCCATCCAGGACCCGGGAGACGGACGGGAGGGCGGGCCGACCACGCTGCCGGACGGATCCGCTGTCGCGATCCAGGGCCCCGCACCGCCGCCGCCGGAAGTGGTCCGGCGGCGGCGGCCCCGCCACAGGAATGAACCGGAGGGACGGCGGAAGGCAACAGGCATGTTCTGCACAGAAAAACGCGCCAGATTTTTCCACAGCCACCTCCTCCATTCATTCCTGATTCTCTGAACATACGAGGCCGGTGACGGTGAGGCGCGGGCTGTCGCCCCCCGGGCCGGGCAGCGCCCCGGCCCTGGCCACCACCCGCCGGCTCCGGCTCCAGGCCGGCAGCGTCCGGTGGCCGAAGCCGGTGAACCGGCGCGGGGGCTCCCCGGTGGCGACGCACCGGCTCCGCTGGCCCCGCATCCGGCGTCCGGTCCCGCGCCCCGGCCGTGGGTTGCGGGCCAGGCCGGACACGGAATCCACGCCGCCGGCCCCGCACCGGCCCCTCCAGCGCCCCGTGGGAGGCGTCGATGTCCGGGGGCCGAAGCCGGGCGCACGGGACATGCCCGCCGCAGGTGACGTAAAGGGGAAGGCAGCGGTGGTGTCCGTAGTATCCGTGCAGGAAGCGGCACTCCTGGCGCCCGCGCGGAGGTCCGTCGGTGGCGTCGGGGCCGGGGACGATCCCCTCGGGCGGCGCCCCGTGGGCCTCCGGGAACATGCCCGGCATCAGCCTGCCGGTCGCCTCCGGGTCGGCGGCGATGCGCCTGTACCGGTCATCCGCCGCCCTGTCCGGCCCGCCCGGCTCCAGGCGGCCGGGCGTGCTGGAACCGGCCAGCGGAGCGCCCCGGTCGCTCTCCCGCCGCCGGCCGTCGCCGGTGACGTCGTCACGGCCCAGCGCCAGCGCCAGAACGCCGTCGCCGGGCGGGATGTCATGGTCGTTGATGTCCCCGTAGCCCAGCGCGATCCCCATCACCCGCCGGGCGACGGGGCGCCGGAGGCCGTGCCCGGTGCGGTCCGGGTCACGGTGGTCCGTGAGGCAATCCGCCAGTCCGCGCGTCAGCCCGGTCAGCAGGTCGGCCTCCCTGAGGAGGGGAGCGCCGCCGTCCGATGACATCCGTCCGCCGTCGAAGGCGCCCGTCACCCGACGTCGGCCATGGTGGCTGGAATCGATGCGGTCGGCGTTGCACCGTGTCTGCATGGGGTCGGTCCTCCGTCCCTTGCAAGGTTCTGCAATCCCTACATATGTCACGGATTCCTGCCCCATGCAACAAAATCTGGTGAGATATCCGGGCTAGAACAGCGCGATGATGATGATCGCGCCGAGATCGTCGATCACCGCGACCGCGAGGAGGAAAACCTTCAGCGCCGCCGGTACCCTGCTGCCGAGCAGGGCGAGAATGCCCACAGCGAAAGTGATGTCGGTGGCGGCTGGAATCGCCCAGCCGCGCAGCGTCTCCGGATCGCCCCAGTTGAGCCCGGCGTAAATCGCCGCCGGTGCCAGCATCCCGCCGGCCGCCGCCAATGCCGGCAGCACCGCCTGTCTCTAGGACGACAGGTTGCCCTCGACCAGTTCGCGCTTGATCTCCAATCCGACCAGCAGGAAGAACAACGCCATCAAACCGTCGTTGATCCAGAGCAGCAGAGGTTTCTCGATCAGGAGCGCCCCCACCTGCACGACAACGGCCACGGTTTTCAGCGCCTCGTAGAGGCTCTCCAGTGGAGAATTCACAAGAACCAGCGCCGCGGCTGCGGCGATCATAAGCAGTACGCCGCCGGCGGCTTCATGTTTCAGCAGTGCCTCGAGGCGATTGAGCAGCGCAAACATAACTCCAACTTTTACCCGTTCACCGACCGCGGCTTGCCTGTACGGACAAACGCCGAAGCCGAAGAGCGGTATACTCGGAGGTTGCCTGCCATGCAAGTGAACGAGGGAAAACCGGGGGTATCCCAACTTGGTTGATTCCCACAATTCCAAGGGCAATCCGAGGGCCGCGATGAGACCGCGAATGACCGACAAAAATTTTTGCCGTTTTTCGGTCCGGTCAGAAGTTCAAGGGACGCTCGAGTCCGTAGACATCCCGGATGGCCATATAGGTTTCGCGCCAGGCACGGAAGGCGGGATGGGCGTTGTATCTCCGGCTGAGCCGAGTGCCCAGTTTCCGGCTCCAGGGCTTTTTCCGACCCATGTAATGCCAGATCCCCGGATTCTCCAATGCCTCCTTCAGTTCCTCTTGGGCGACCGACGGCCAGTCGCCGTCCCGCGCAAGCGGTTTCAGGTTCCAGGCAACATGCAGCCGGGCGCAGCGGCCTGCGAAGAACTCGTTGAGACGGTCCTGGTCCGGAAGGTGTTCCAGGTATGGCGCAAGCCCTGCGAGGTCACGGAGCGGGGGTGACCTTCGGGGGGGGGGGAGGTCCCGTATGGCGTCGCAGTCCGTGACAAGGACGCCGCTGTTGAAATACATGTCGCCGGGCCGCATCCCCATGTGCAGCAGGCGCCTGAGCAGCGATTGCCTGCGACGGCGGTAATGGCTGTACCGCAGGATCTCCTTTGCCCCTATGCGCGTCAGGCGACCTTTCGGCGTCCGCAGCGTCCAGCTGGTGTCGACGCCTGTATCCATGGCCGCCGCCAGCGGCATGCCCTCCATGTCGACGGCCATCAGTTCGCTGACATCCCGCATGACCAGCGTGTCAGCGTCAATGAACAGGCATCTCCCCCGCACCAGCCAGGGGAGCTGTAGCGGGAGTAGGCTGATCGCTGGCCAGCGGACGCGGCGGTTGTTCCTGAAGTCCTCTACGCCCGGTGGTGGGATGAACTGGCGGACATCGATGGCTGCGCCGCATGTCTCTCCGACTTTCCACAGTGTTTCATGGTCCGACGGTTCGATTCCATCACCGTAAACGATGATCTCGAGCGGCACGGTGGCGTGTTCACATAGGGAATGGATCGAAACGACCGCTGGCACCAAATAGCGTCGGTCGATGCCGTAGACCACTTTCACGTCGCCCACGTCAAATCCCCGCTCCATCAGCCCCATGCTCCATCGGACATCCCTCCGGTCTTCCGACTGGCATGACCCTGGATGGACCATGGCCGACCGGAACCCGACGGGGCTGTCAAATCCAGTGTTGGGAGTTCCATATCGCCCGCTTCCCGCTGTTCAACCGTCCGGTCGGGACGGAACCGGTCGGGAAGCGTTCCGAAACACCACTTCCCGGCCGATGTGTCCCGCATCTGCCACCAAGGATCCGGGCAGTCAAGACCGTGGTTGTATCCCCGGTTGGTAGGTCCCGCCGCCGCGGGCCGATCAGTACTTCTCCGCGCCATGACTCACACTCCATGCCCTTTGCCCGGCTGGCCAGGCCGTTCGCCGGTCACGCGGGTTATTCGCGGTTTCACCTCGGTGCGAGGATGGCCCTTCGAACTGTGGAAACTACCAACGTGGCACACACCCTGCAAACCTTCCGACGGAGCCTGTTGCTGCCGTGAATGGAATGCCACGGAGACGCCATGGCGAAGGAGTTGATCTCGGTGCTCCGGCCTAAGAGGTTGGCCGAAAATGTGGATGTTCTCCGCCAGATGTGGTGCCGCCATGTCGGACATCAACCGGACAGGGAGGTCGCCATGGCCCGGAACGGGACCGCCCGGAAGCTTACAACAGCCCACATAAGTGCGAGCTGTTGTAAGGAGCGGCACGGGCTGGATACTGGCGGTTGGGGGATCCATCCGACACGTGGAGAGCCGGTCTCCATAAACTGGCACCGCATGACGTGGATGGTCTGTCACGATCTGACGCCACCAGCCGTGGCGGTACCGGACGCCGCGGACGCCGCCCCCGCACGCCCGGATTCCGCCCGAATCCGCCGCCGACGCCCGCAATCCGCCGGAAACCGGACCGAAATTTCACTGGTGGGAATTTCTGGGGTTCGTCAGCCGCGCCCGTCCACACGTTCACGGCGGACAACGGCAGGGAGTTCGCGGGCCACGCGGGGGGCAAGGTGCTGAAGGCCGGCTTCCATTCGCCAGCCCCATCACTTCTGGGAGCGCGGGCTAAACGAGCACACCAACGGGCTGGCGAGGCGGTACATGCCCAAGGAGACGGACTTATGGCCGGTGTTGCGCTTCGGAGTGGAAATGGGGTCTCCTTTTCCCGCGCACTCTCCTGTACCCAAGAACCCGCATGCCAATCCCCGTGCGCCAGGACTTCAGCGCCCTTCGCCATGTCGGCATATGAACGCCAAGCAGGCGGCGCGACCTGTCATCTTCATGCGCCATATTGGCGGTGTACCGGCCATGGCTGTCGATAATGGAATCCCGCCCGCCATGGTCCACCATCTGCGGATACACCGCCCGCCATCTACCACGCCAACTGAAGATGTCGGCGCAGGCCGGCCAGTCTGCCCCTTCCTTCACCCTCAGCGAGGACTCGGCGATATGCCGTGCTCCCGCGATGGAGATCACGTATGCAACCGCTCCGTTCATTATCGTTCCCGGAACGCATGGAAACGACCGATAGCCGCCAAACACACGTTTCGCGCCTTTCTTCTTGACCCAAGTCTTCGCATAGTACAGGATTGTCAGGTCCGCGTCCTCGAAATGGCGTTCCCGCAGGTAGCGGACCAGATCCGGGCCGGGCATTGCGTCATCCTCAAAGACCAGCGCATATGGAATGCCGCGCTCGACGATCATTTTTAGACCAGTATGTGCGAAAGGGCGCAGCCGAACTCGGAATCGGTAAGCGGCCTTATCCGCGGAGGTTCCGAAAAAGGTATGACCGCCGCCCCTCCTTCCCTGTCTATCATGGACTCGAACTCATCGGGGATTCCGTTCCGGCCATCCACCGCGTCCACGAAGTCGAACGAGAGCCCGAGGCCATCGAGACATCCGGATATCCGCCTGCGCCTGTCTGCGCAGTCCGGTAGCGAGATCACGAACACAGGTATGGGGCACAAGACATCTCTCCTTCAGCAACGCCGAGAACGGCACGGCCGGCGCAACCGCACATCGGCATGTTAAACCCCGCCTGTTCGATAAGACGCAGGCAGTTATCCCTCCCCACTTCCACGTGCCGATAGAGGCCCGGTACACCATACACTGAATGAACGCAATCTCCCCGTATGGCCAGGACTGCGCGAACAATTCAGGTGAGGAACCCGGCGAACATAGGAGAGCGACACTTGGTTATGGCGAAAAACCATCGGGCAAGACCGCTGAACACTCAATCCAATGACGCTGCGGTACTATCCACGCAGGAGCGGCTTCAGGTCAACATTCGCATTCGCGATCACCGCCCGATCAGGGGATTTTCCCATTTCCAGCAACCGTTTGCCAATCATGTACGCTCGCGCGTCGTTCATCGAATCGACCGCCAGAAGAGTTTCGTCCGCATAATACCAGAACGAGACACTATGGCCGGCACCACGGGTTACGATCCGCCTGTAACCCGTACAAAGGCCGGCGATCTGCAGCTTGCAGTCATACTGGTCTGACCAGAACCATGGCTGGGGAACATAGTCTTCCTCAGAGCCAAGCATGTTTGCAGCCACACACTCCGCTTGGTCAATGGCATTCTGCACGCTCTCCAGACGAATCCGGGTGCCCTTGTAAGGAAACGACGCACAGTCGCCGGCAGCCCAGATCGACGGATCCGAAGTGCGGCCCTGAATGTCGGTCCAGACTCCGTTCTCGATTTCAAGCCCGGCGGACTCGGCAAGTTCGGTCGACGGAGTAACTCCGATACCGACGATAACGACATCAACCTTGAGTTCCGCGCCGTCGGAAAGCACGGCACCTGTAACGCGTCCCTCACCGGTCAGCCTCTCGAGTGAAACCCGTTCGCGGATGTCAACCCCATGAGTTTCATGAAGTGCGCGGAAATAACTCGACGTCTCCTGCGCCGCGACCCGCTGCAGGATCCGCTCGGCCGCCTCGATCAAGGTGACCCTCATGCCACTCGTCGCCGCAACCGCCGCAGCTTCAAGCCCGATATATCCGCCCCCGACGATCAACGCCCTTGCGCCCTCGACGAAGGCCGGAGCCATGGCGTCAACATCCGCGAGCGAGCGAACCGTGTGGACGCCCGGCAAGGCTCCCCCGATCGATCTGGGCAACCCACGCGGTACGGCACCGGTGCAAAGCGCTAGACAGTCATATGAAACCTCCCGGCTACCAACGGAAATCCGTTTGCCGGCACGGTCGATAGAAACCACCGCGCTGGAAGTTCGAAGCTCTATGTCACTTTCGCGATAGTAGCTTTCCGGCCGCAGATAGAGCCGCTCCAGGGTCATTTCGCCCAGAAGGTATTTCTTGGACAGCGGAGGGCGCTGGTATGGCGCAACCGGTTCCTCACCAATCAGGGTTATGCTGCCGTCATGACCAAGACTGCGCAGCCGGACTGCAAGGGATGCGCCGGCTTGCCCGGCGCCAATGACTACAATTTTCCGCACCCTTCGTGGCTCCCGCACTGGCTCCTCACCGGAGCTTGCCCTATATCGTGAACAGGAACGACGCAACTGACGAAAGGAACTGACATGACGTTGACAGTGGGCGACAGGATTCCCGGCGCGAGCCTCCTGCGGAAGAATGAAGGCGGATTCGAAACAGTGAATCTGGCGAATCTGGCGGTCGGCCGCAAGGTGGTACTGTTTGCGGTTCCAGGCGCATTCACCGGCACCTGCACGTCAAGCCATGTGCCAAGCTTCATGCGTACCTTCGACCAGCTGATTGATCAGGGTGTCGATGAGATTGTCTGTATCTCCGTTAACGATCCCTTTGTCATGGAGGCATGGGGCGGAACAACGGGAGCGACATCCGCTGGCATCACAATGCTCGCTGACCCATCTGCGGAATACACCAGAGCCGCGGGATTCGCATTTTCGGTACCGGAGGCGGGACTCCACGACCGTGCGATACGACATGCGCTTTTCGCCGTTGATGGCGTAGTAAAGGTGCTGCATGTCGAAAAGGACAGCGGCGTCTGCGAAACGACCGCCGGAGAAGCGATGCTGGAATCAATCAGGGCACTCGAATGAAGTCGGAACCGTATGCCCAATGTTGCTGGCTATGGGCACATAGGTCCGATGCCTATTCGGCCAGCGACTCCATTTTTCTGGCGAGTCTGACGTCTCGCTCGGTAAGACCGCCAATGTCATGGGAGGACAGTGTCACCTCGACCCTGCCATAGACATTGAGCCATTCTGGATGGTGGTTCCACTTCTCCGCCCAAAGTGCGCAGCGGGTCATCCAGCCAAATGCTTCGACGAAGTTGCGGAAGGTGAAGGTCTTGCTGATCGCGTCCCGGCCTTCCACCATTTCCCAGCCTGAATGAAGCAACGGCGCCAAACCCTCGGCCCGCTGCACTTCGGTAAGTCTTTCGGTCATATGGACAAATCTCCCTCATTCCTGAACGGTCCGCATTCGGTCAATGCCTCGATCTCCTCGCCGACAGCCTGCCGCTCTTCACCCAGATAGCGGCCAACCGCGCTTCGCATCGCGGGATCCGCAAACCAGTGCAGCGAATGGCAGGCGACCGGCAGATATCCTCGGGCCAGCTTATGGGGTCCCTGTGCGCCTGCTTCGACACGTGAAAGACCGTTACGGATCGCGTAGTCGATGGCACGGTAGTAGCAAAGTTCGAAATGAAGGAACGGATGGTCCTCGATGCAGCCCCAGTAGCGGCCGAATAACGTTTCGCGTCCAACGAAGTTAAGCGCTCCCGCCACGAAGCGGCCATTGCGTTCAGCCAGGAAGAGTACGATATCCTTACGAAGACTGGCGTGGGCCTCGGCAAAGAATGCTCGACTCAGGTAAGGCATACCCCACTTGCGCGCACCGGTATCCTGATAGAATTGCCAGAACGCGTCCCAATGGCGAGGTTCGATGAGGCTGCCTGTCAACTCATGGATTTTGCCCCCGAACGCCCGGATGGCGGTGCGCTCCTTGCGGATGTTCTTGCGTTTACGCGAATTGAGTTCGGCCAGAAACCCCTGAAAGTCCGTATAACCTCTATTCTCCCAGTGGAACTGCTCACTGATCCTATGCATGAATCCCAGCCCTTCAACAGCCTTCGCCTCCGCTTCCGTACAGAATGTGACGTGTAGCGACGAGAGCCGGTTCGCCGCGACCAGTCTTACGGCGCCCTGCAGCAGTGCCGCCCGTCCCACCTCCTCATGCCCGGGAAGGGTCAGCAAACGACGTCCTGTCGCAGGTGTGAATGGAACGGCAATCTGAAGTTTCGGATAATAGCTTCTGCCAGCCTGCTCATAGGCATGGGCCCAGCCATGATCAAAGATATATTCGCCCTGACTGTGTCCCTTGGCATAGAGCGGCGCGACCGCGATGACTTCACCTTCTATCCGGGCGACCAGGTGCCGAGGGACCCAGCCAGTGCCCGAGCCAATGGAGCCCGACACCTCCAGTGCATTCAGGAACCGCCAGGTTGTGAACGGGTCGAGAGGACGTCCTCCGGCCTTCGTCTCCGGGCAGGCACAGGCATCCCAATCGTCCGATGCGATCCCATCGAGACCGTCGAGAATGTCGACCTCAATGACAGGTTCGGCCATAGGCTGCCTCTGGCCTACAGGTCTCGCAGGTCAAGGCACGGCCGATCTGGCTGCGTAGCCTTCAAAGGTGATATTGTGTGCGACCCGCCGCGCCTCCATTTCCTGTTCAATGCTGCGTACGGTCCAGCAGAGGACCGGCGAACCACCGACCTTGAGTTCGGAAACACGCGGTCGGGAAAGGTCCGCTACCTGATGGCTTATGAATGTCGCCCCAAGTCGGTCGAAGTCCACCACATTACGCAGGCCCACCAGCACATCATCGGGAAGGTCTGGCCAATCCTGCGGCCTGAATGGGCACGTCGTCAGACCACGGGGAATGTCCGGAGCGGCATCGGCGAACCTCGCCACCGCATTTGGACAGAACGACATTACCGCAACCGGGCCTTCGTAGGGATTCGACGCCCGGGCTACGGCCCGCTCCAAGGAATTCCCATCGTCCGTTTTCGTGCGCACCGGTCTCTTGATCTCAACCAGAACCGGCTTACGTCCGGCGATCAGTTCAAGAACCTCGTCCAATGCGGGAATGGTCTCCGCACTGTCACGGAGCTTGATATTCCCCAATTCAGATCTTCCACGCTCCCGAACCAATCCCGACTCGGACGTTAGGCGCTCAAGACCGAAATCGTGGAAGACCATCGCCTCGCCGTCAGCGGAGAGCTGCACGTCCAATTCGATCCCATAGCCCTGGACAACCGCCCTTTCGAACGCCGCGCATGAATTCTCGGGAACGCCAATACCCCCGTTATGATAGCCCCTGTGGGCCAACGGTCGACTGAGGAACTCCTTAGGAAGTGGAGTCATCGAATCTGGAACACGCCTTCGATCTCCACAGCGACATTGAGTGGCAGCGCAGCCGCGGAAACTGCGGAACGTGCGTGACGGCCCGCATCCCCCAAAGCATCGACCAGAAAATCGCTGCAACCGTTGATGACCTTTGGTTGATCGGCGAACTCCGGAACCGAGTTCACAAATCCAGTTAGCTTGACAACGCGCTGAAGACGGTCCAGATCACCCTCGCAGGCATATCGGACCTGCGCGAGCAAGCTGATACCACAGGCTCGTGCTGCAGCGGCGCCTTCGGCAACACTCAGGTCAGCCCCGACCTTGCCTGTGATCAGTCCATTCATATTCTGGCTGATCTGCCCGGAAACATACAGAATGTCGCCAACCCGCACCCACGGTACATAGTTGGCTGCTGGAGCCGGAGCTTCGGGAAGTGTAACACCAAGCTCCGCCAGCCTTGCCTCGAAGGTTCCACTCATCGGATGAATTCCCCTTGTCTTCGAAGTTGAACTTACATCGTGTCGAGATCACGGAAAACCGGAAAAGAACACGACTGGCGCGAGATTGCATCGCCGGTTAGGGTTCAGGGAGTTTCGACGACGGTTGGCGAACCTATGGGAGAAGACGATGCCTAACCCCGGTGTGGCGATGATCGTGATCGGTGACGAATTGCTTTCCGGCCGCACGCGCGACTCCAACATGCACCATCTGGCAGGCGAACTGACAAAGGCGGGATTCGACCTTAGGGAGGTTCGTGTTGTTGGCGACGATCAGGATGCGATCGCGGGTGCGGTGAATTCCCTGAGGGCGACCCATGACCAGGTGTTCACTAGCGGGGGTATCGGCCCCACGCATGATGACATCACCGCCGATTCCGTTGCTGCGGCGTTTGGGCTTCCCATTGGCGTACGGGAAGATGCGAAGGCGATTCTAGAGGAACATTGCCGTCGGCATGGCATCGAAATGAACGCGGCGCGCCTGCGAATGGCTCGGGTGCCTGAAGGCGCGGTGCTGATCGACAATCCGGTCTCGTCGGCGCCGGGGTTCTCGCTGGATAACGTGCACGTCCTTGCAGGGGTTCCAGCGATTTTTGAAGCCATGGTTGCAAGCGTCCTGCCGACACTGGTCGGAGGTGCGCCGATACACAGCGAAGCGGTGCGGGTCAACCTTCCGGAAGGCGAGATCGCGGGGCCACTCAGGCGAATCGCCGAGGCTTATGCGGGACTGTCGTTCGGTTCCTATCCGTTCGTGCTGCATGGCCGATTCGGTGTGAACCTGGTCGTGCGAGGGACCGACCCGGAGCTCCTCGGCTCGGCGGTCACCGAGCTGCAGGAGGCATTCCCGGACGCAGTGACATGAGTGATCCTTCGATTGCGGAATTGTTCACCGCATTGGAGGCGACTTGGCCACCGGCGAGCACGAAGCGTGTCGGTCCTTGGAAAATCCGCAATGGCTGCGGTGGCGGGCAGCGAGTGTCATCAACAACCGCCGAAGCGCTGGTCGTCGTATCAGACATCGCCCTCGCCGAAGATGCAATGTCGGGGTTACACCAGAACCGCATCTTCATGATCAGGCCCGGCATGGAACAGATCGACGCGCTGCTGGAACGGCAGGGATACAGAATAAAGGACTCGGTCGTCGTGTATTTGGCTGATGTGCCACAATTAGCGACCGAGCCTTTGCCACATGCGTCGGTGTTTGAGATCTATCCGCCATTGGGAATCATGGCGGAACTCTGGATGGCAGGGGGCATCGGACCGGACCGCCTCGCCGTGATGGAGCGCGTCCAAGGCCCAAAGACCGCCTTGCTTGTACGATGCGAGGACTTCCCGGCAGGAGTTGCTTTCGTTGCGGCATATCAACGGATTGCGGTAATTCACGCCATTCATGTGACGGCGGCGCTACGCCGCAAGGGCGTTGGCACCAACATCATACGGGCATCCGCACGCTGGGCGCAGGGCAGAGGCGCAACCCATCTGGCATTGGCAGCGACCCGCACGAATACGGACGGACGCGCTCTATACACTTCCAACGGAATGAAGGTTCTGGCAGAATACCACTATCGAACCAAATGAGGACATCGATCTTCCGGAGTGGATATGTCAGATGAAGCTAGGCAGGTAACCGCGCTTGACCTGCCAATGGTAGACCCGTTACCCGAGCCGACGCAGAAGTACTTCGATCTCTGCCGTGAGAAGCTTGGACTGATCCCAAACGTCCTGAAGGCCTATGCTTTCGACATTGGGAAACTCAACGCCTTCACGACGATGTACAACGACCTGATGCTCGGCGAGAGCGGATTGTCAAAGCTCGACCGCGAGATGATCGCAGTCGTCGTCAGTTCGATCAACCGCTGCTGGTATTGTCAGGTCGCCCATGGTGCAGCCGTTCGGGAGCTTTCCGGCAATCCGGCGCTGGGAGAGGCAATGGTGATGAACTACCGCGCGGCGGGATTGGACGCGCGACAGCGAACACTGCTGGACTTCGCGGCCAAGCTGACAGAATCAAGCTGTGAAGTGGAAGAGTCGGACCGTCAGGCGCTGCGGGACGTCGGCTTCTCGGATCGCGACATATTCGACATCGCCAGCGTCGTCGGTTTCTTCAACATGACCAATCGAGTGGCATCCGCGGTCGACATGCAGCCGAACGATGCCTATCACGCCACCGCAAGATGATCCTGCGCACCGTCACGACGCTGTTCATACATCTTGCAGCTACTGCGGTGCAGGCGATGGTCCTGGAGTTCCCTTGGCCAACAGAACCGCTGGCGGAACAGCGAATTGCAGGCACCAGCCATTTCCTGGCAACAGCACCGTTCTCTGATGGTCAGCTGGAAGGCGTGGTCGCCGAGGGAACATTGCATCGTCAGAGCTGGAGGGTGATCGGTGAGTACACGACCCTTCAACTATTGGCCTCATTGCGAAAACAGATTATGGCTGCTGGTTTCGAAATTCTGTTCGAATGCGAAACGAGAGCCTGTGGAGGATTTGACTTCCGTTACCAGATCGACATCCTGCCAGAGCCTGATATGCACGTGCATCTCGGTGACTACAGGTATCTGTCCGCGAAGAGGGCAGCGAAAGGTGGCGGTGATGAATATGTCGCCATGATTGTGAGCCGCAGCGCCAATGCCGGCTTTGTCCACCTCACCCAGGTTAGCAGGAACGGGGAAGTCGCTCGCGTTGTGGCGACCGGGAACCCGCAACCGTTTCCCACGACAATGTCGGACATTGAGGAGGCGGGAGAGCGGTTGGAGCTGACTGGCTTCATACCCCTCGACGACCTTGAGTTCAAGACCGGCTCCTCCCGGCTCGGGGACGAGACATTCGCATCGTTGGCAGGTCTCGCGTTCTATCTACATGCAAATCCCGACAAGATAATTGTGCTTGTAGGCCATACAGACGCCGTTGGCTCCCCCGATTCGAACATTGAGCTTTCGCGGTTGCGGGCCGCTGCGGTTCTGGAGCGGCTTGTGGAGCGGCATGGAGTGACCCGCAGCCAGGTGCTTTCAGATGGAGTCGGTTTTCTGGCTCCGCGGGCAAGCAACCTGACCGAAGAGGGTCGGACCCTGAACCGCAGGGTCGAGGCTGTTCTTGTCACAACCCAATGACATTGCTGCCGACGTTCTGAAAGCCTCAGAATCCGTACGAGGCCCCTGAAATCGTTCAGAATACGGACCTGCGTTGCGTTCAACGTATATACCAAGTCGACCTGCACCGGCCGTTTCCGCAGCGGGGAAGCAGGTCCGATCTCTCGCTCGTCGCAGTGAGCCGCAATCTGGTTCACGGGACAGGCGTCACGAACATGAACGTGGAGCGGCGCATCGCAGGAGCCCACCTCCAGCCGAAGTTTCTGACGGCTGGTGTTGGAGTGGTCGCGACATATGAACTCCGCAACATCGATCACGGCAAGCTGGAAGCGCTGGTCCACCGCCTCTTTGGGCCTTCGCGTCTCGACATCGAGGTGGTGGGTCGCTAATCGTACCCCGTCGTGCCGAGCGGGTGGTTTCTCGTACGATCGCCGCGATAGCCGCCGCAGTGGACAATATCCGGGATGGGACGATTCCCCTGTTCGTGCATGATCGCGTCAAGGCGGAACCGGTTGGACAGAAGGATCGCCGGCATTCGAAGCAGGATGCGGCAAGCTGAAGGGAACAAACGGTCATGTCCGTCCAGTCATTGAGGAAGTCGCCGTCCGCAACCTACACGGATGTGCTCAACGCACCGCCCGAAATGGTCGCCGAACTCATCGGGGGAACGCTTCATACCCATCCCCGACCTGCCATGAGGCACGCGTTTGCCGGGTCATCTCTCGGATACGACCTTTCCGGCCCTTTTCAGTTTGGCCGCGGCGGTCCTGGCGGCTGGTGGATCATCGACGAACCAGAACTGCATTTGAGCGGCGAGGTCGTAGTGCCCGATCTGGCCGGATGGCGACGGGAGACCATGCCGGATTACCCTGATGCCGCTTACTGCTCGGTCGCTCCCGATTGGGTCTGCGAGATCCTGTCTCCGGCAACACGCAAGCTCGATCTATTTGAGAAGCGACCATTCTATGCGGGCGAGAACGTCAGCCATCTTTGGCTTGTGGATCCCGTCGAGCGGGAACTTGAGGCTTTAGAGCTTCGGGATGGTCAGTGGCTGCTGATTGCCGCCCTGAAGGAGGACGATCAAGTGAGTGTGCGGCCGTTCGAAGCCATTACATTCAGTCTGGCAGACCTTTGGCCGGAGCCCTCGGGTTGAACCAATGCATGTGCAGGTGGTCAGGACGCGCCTTGGGCACTGGATACGCTTATGGCTCGATCTATCGAGAGGTGCCTCCGTCGGAGAGATCAAACTGTGCCGCTGAAGCATCGCTTCTCCATGATGCGCAATTCCGGAACCGACCCTCTCTTTCACTGATGAGCAGAACATCCACACGCCATTGATTCCAGATCATTGCGGGAATCCTGACCAACTCCTGCCCGGGTGACCTGCGCGCCAAAGTATCGCGAGCCTCGAATACCCTGACCGTCTCTGGGTTTACACCCCAGTCCCGTGTGCGCAGGTCTGGATGTTGCTCTCGCGACAGGGCCACCGCCGCAACCGGGTGTGGGTTCAGAAATGCGAAAACGACGGTTTCCGCAGCGGAGGTGCTGCCTGGATGGAATGGAATGCAGGATTCCCGGCTATTGGGCACTGGCAATCCTGCCCAAGGAGGATTCAGGTCCCGTCGGAAGAAGGCGTATCCGTGTCGTCCGGTTGGCGCAATGCCGCCGGGTAGGGGTGCGGGCAGACACGTTCGCGAATTCCTAGCGATGCAGTCGCTTGAAGCCACTTGTGCCGCTAGTTAGAGCTATCAATGAACCCATCGCAGGGCGACAACAGAGCGGGAGAGTCTTTCGCTGGGCCCAATCTGGATTCAGGACGTATCGCAACGAAGGCACAATCTATGTACGCTAAACCCCTTAAGTTTCTGGAACTTCTGAACGCACAGGTTCAGTACGTGGTGCCGCGATGGCAGCGCCGCTACTGCTGGAACTCGACCGACATCGAACGACTGGTCGAAGATCTCATCACGATTGCGGCGGCCGATCCCGGCGCGACTCACTACGGCGGCACTCTGCTAACCTTTCCGGAACCCGGCCCAGCTGGCGTGGTGACAACGATCCGGGTCGTTGACGGCCAGCAGAGGCTGACCACAGTAAGCATTCTGCTCGCCTCCATTGCGGACGAGCTTGGTTCGGAAGGCAACTGTGATGGTTGGACCCGGGAAATCATTCGCAATGACCGACTGACCAATCCAGGCAAGCCGCTGGACAAACGCCGCAAGCTGCGACTGCAGGACGGGG
Source organism: Paracoccaceae bacterium (assembly GCA_965203605.1). Classification (GTDB taxonomy): domain Bacteria; phylum Pseudomonadota; class Alphaproteobacteria; order Rhodobacterales; family Rhodobacteraceae; genus JAPOUP01. The sequence continues at coordinate 4,992,416 of OZ241902.1, forward strand.
ACGAGGAGGAGTACCTGCGCGGTCTTGAGAGCGTTCCGGAAGGCGAGGGCGCTGTAACTCAAGCCTGGAGGATCGCCCGTCGTCTGGTGGCTCGAAATGGTGTGGGTCTTCTCCTAAAGGGCCTTGACCGGCTACATGTGGTCAGCATCGGCCTCGACGACAAGGAGGACCCGCAGCAGATATTCGAGAGTCTGAATGCGACTGGCCGATCACTAGCTGAGAGCGAAAAGGTCAAGAACTGGCTGTTGATGGGGCTTCCCGATGCGGTGCAGCAGGATCTATACGACAATCACTGGCTTCAGATCGAGAAGCGTTTGGACGCCAGACATGCAGGCGAACGAATTGACATGTTCCTTCGGGATGTCCTTCGGTGGAAGACAGGCCAGATCCACGGCATAGACCGGGTTTACGAAGGGGTTCGCAGATGGGCGGTGCAATCGGGACGACAGGGCGACCGGCCAGCGCTTTGCCGCGATCTGGCGCACCTAGCGGGTCTCTACGGAATGCTCACAGGCACGGCGAAGGGTTATGGGGATGCCAAAGTCGACCGGGAACTCCGGCATCTGCGCGAACTCGGGATCGATGTTCACCGGCCATTGACGCTGCGGCTGCTGAACGATGCCAATGACAACAACTGCGCAGGCGGCGGTGATGCGGAACTTGTAAAGTCGCTTGCCGGCATTGGTGCGTGGACTACGCGGATGTGGCTGGCGGGTCGGCCGACGGCCGGGATGAACCGGACGATTGCGGAACTTGCGCATGAAGCTGGACCCGATGGAAGCGCGGATTTTTCGGAGCACTGGCTCGGACGGATCCGCCGGCTGCGGAACACACGTGTCGGGGTGCCAAGTGACGGGGACGTTCGCGAGGGCGTGCGCACACGGCAGGCCTATGGGGGAAGCACGACAGGGTCTGCGCGTGCGGTGTTGTGCGAATTGATGGAAGCCAAACACCGCGAAGAGGCGCCGGCCCGAGATCACCTTACGATCGAACATGTGATGCCGCAGAAACTCACCGACGAATGGAAACGCTATCTCGGGGACGACGCAGAGGAAGTGCACGGGCAGTACCGTGACCGCCTTGCGAATCTGACCCTGAGCGGTGACGCGACTAACGCCGGGATGGGAGCGAACACGTTTGATGCCAAAAAAGAGGTTTACCGCAATAGTTCCATCGGCATGACAAGGCTCATCGCCGAAGAGAGCGAATGGAATGAAGCGGCACTAGAGCAGCGCGCCGAAGATCTGGCGGATCTGGCACTTGTGCGCTGGCCGTGGACCGATCCGTTGAGGCGGCGTGAGGACGCGGTGCGCTCAACGAGGCTTCGCTGGCGGATCGAGGACGGACCTTGGCGGCATGAGGATGCGGCGAGTCAGATGGTTTCTAATGTCGCTGCGGGTTTGCTGGACCGGGATCCCGAAAATGGGAAGAGACTGTCGGGGGAGGCAATCAGACCGAATATCCATCCGGCCTCGCAATATCCATCAGGGAGAACGGTCGGTACATTAACCATGCGTACCGTGCCGGGTCACGACGCTTATGTGCTCTATCCCTACGAGCAGAACAATGATGGGAGTGCGGAACGATGTCGGAAGATGGGCAGACGATGCGGGGTCACCGTGGAGGTCGAATTCGCCAAAGACAATACCTACCAGGAATTCTGGAAACTGCTGAAGGAACAGGTAGGCGGCGTTCCGGGACAGAAGGATACCTGGAGTGGACCAACGCAATGGTCGGTCAGAGAGGGCGAAGCAGTTGATCGTGTGGGAATCCATATCGGCAACCAGAAGCTACTTTGGCTCTATATCAAATCGGGCGAGTTCAATCCGTCTGAAGAACGGGCGGCTCGAATGCGCCATTATTCCCGAAAGATCCGCGAAAGGATGGGGGACCAGCAGCTTGGAGGCAATCTGAACCAGAACAGTGCGAAAGGATGGAGCATATCGGTTCAGAGGCCGTGGATGCATGACGACGTAGGCGAATGGCTTGACGCCGCGCAATGGATTTCGGACCAATGCGACAGATTGCACGCGATCGTGGGTGAAGTCCTTGGTGATGTGTCATGACTTTAGGGTCTCAGACTCTGTGCGTGGATGAAAGGAGTCCGGCCGTTCGTGTAATATTTGGGGATTATATACTTAACTGAACACGCAACAAATTATGGTAATAATGACAGTTTTGAACAACAACACGTTGTATTCAATTTGGTTAAGTATATAATCTCCTAATATTTCGTCATCAATGTTCCAGTGTTTATCGAGTTCCACTTCCAAACCCATGCGCAAGACCCGGGAGTTTTGCAAGAGGCTCGCTCAATTGGGATCATAGGCGCAAACCCCAATCGCCCTTCAAGCGGCAAGACCCTCGATCGCGCTGACGGTCCCGCCAAGCTTGACGGGCCTAGGCAATTACCCATCCGCCCCGCGGATCAAAATTGATTCCTTCAGCTCCCCCTTGTCAGGTCCGTACACATGCGGATTGACCCACACTGTCCGACAATTCTCGGGTTTCGTCATTTGGTGTATCCAATCCGTTGCAGTTTTGTGCGGAGCGCGTCTTTAAACTCATGTCGCTTGACGGTTTCAGCGGAAAGCAACTTGTCGCTCGACTCTTCAAGCGACAGGACTTCCCAATGATTCTCAACAAGCCGGTAGTCATCGGTGATGCGTGGCACAAGCCAAACGATGTCGCCGTCGTTCAGGTCCCGGGACGGTTCGTCGGACGGCCCGCCAACAGCCTCGAAGAATGGACGGTCAACGGCAACCGCGAGCTTGGTGCCCCAACGCCTCAAGGTTGGTCCTTTGACCTGAAGCTGCGGCATCAGCCGTTTCGCACTGGATGAACGCCAGTCCGGGCGGAGAACCGCAGTCGGCTCCGGTGGCTTCTCGTCCGTATTGTCCAGCAGTATCTCGAAGTCTGCCAGCATCTCGGATCCAGAAAAATAGGCTGCTTGGATTTCCAAGCCGAACCATGACCAGGCATCTCCGTCGTGGGCAATGACCAGATCAACCCGCCCTGCCGGTTGCTGGCGAGCGCATGAACGGAACCTCGGGAGCCAGACATACATCCGGGAAGCCGACGAGCCGCGCCAACCATGACGGCAACAAGTCGCCCTCACTGAATCGGTTTGGGCAGGTGATGGCCGGTGGCTTTGTGCCGGATTTGATGGAACAGACACCGCCCCTCTTACTGCATCTCGGCATGTCACTTTGAAACGGACATGGCGGGGCTGGAGCGAGATTCAGGGCGCGACGCGTCAAGTGCTGCCGTTCGGCCACGGACAAATTCTCGAACGGACGTCCAAACCACTCGGCAATGGCGTATCGGGAACTCATGCGAACAACTGTTCCGAAGTGATGACCAATTCGACAAGCCGATTGTGATGACCGCTCTTCATGGACAGGGCCACGGCGCAGAAACCGTGCTTATGCACCAATTCAACGATCTCCGGGGCAGCGTCATAGGTCATGAGGAAATTCGACCCATGGTCCGCCAGCATCCCGAACAGCGCAGCGTGATCAATGCTGGAATGTTCGTATAGCCGAGCCCCGGCCATCTTCCCGCCCGCCGCCGTGTATGGCGGGTCAATGAAGACCGCCGCGTTACTGCCCCATCCCCGCAGCAGGATCGGCAACAGCTTCATGCCGTCACCCTCCGCGAAGGCAAGACGGTCAGAATATTCCTGAATCGCTGCAAGGCGACTTGCGAGGGTTTCGGGATACCAACGCGAGCGAAGGCCCCTGCCATTTTCGCCTGTCTTGCAAAAGGATGCCCCGTTAGCCAAGACTCCGCCACGCCGGGTTCTGTTCAGGACAAGTGTCCTGAAGCCGTGTTCGACAACACTTCCGGGCGGCGACTTCTCGATTTCCCGCAGGCGATCCAAAGTCGGATCGAACTTGCCTATCCATTCCTGAAGAGTGGCACCACTTTCAAGTACGGAACGCCAGAACGCTGCCACGTCTCTGTCGATCTCGACCATGATTGCCGACTCTGCCAAATCCTCCATGACGGCGGTCAGCGAGACGACTGCGCCGCCCGCGAACGGCTCAATCAGGATCTCAGGTTTGGTGTGCCGCAACCATTCACGGATGTGCGGTATCAGCCACGTCTTTCCACCGGGATAGCGAAGCGGGCTGCGTTGCGGAACGGTGGCGACATTGACAACGGGAACGCGAGAGGTCGGGAAATCTGTACGGGCAATGGTGGACCGATTCGTCATGACCTTGCTCCGCTTGCCAATCTGTTGTCGGCGGTCAAATGGCCGTAGGTGGATGTAGTCCAATCCGGTTGGCGTTTGTGAGTCCCTCTGACCCACGTCCTTATCCTCGCTACATCTCCGTTGCGTGAAAGCGCGACGGTGACTGGCTCATCTGTGGTTCCCAAACATGCCGCAGCGCTAGGCCAGCAAATCCGAGTTGCGGCAATAAACCAAGTTGGGCTACGCCTACCCTTTTCCGGTTGCTTGATAGGGGCCCGGAGACCGCGCTTTGCGTACGGCCCTGAAACAATTGGCCGGTCCCGGCAAAGGGGGGAGCTAAATCACAATTGATCCATTCGCTGACTTTGTCGATGGAGGAGTTGGAACCATTCCTTCGCATTGGTGCCTTTGTTGGGTTTAGACCTATCCGGAGCGAAGAGTGAATGGATGAGATCCGTTTCGGGAATGCCGTGTTCCGCCATGTTCCGCCGCGTCCCGAAGTGATGTCGAGACCGTGAGCTTTCCGTTCGAGCGGATGGCTTTCGAAGATGGTGCCGCCGCGGCCATTGACTGGATCGAAAACGGTGTCATCAGGCTCGGTGAATGCGAGAACATGGCATTCGACGAAACTTGGCCAAAACGCCGCCAAATATGGGGCTATTGAATTGAGTGGGTGGGCGCGTGTCAAGTCATCAGCCCAATAGCACTTCCAGCTTGGTTGCTCCATCCGAAGAGGTCGTCGAGTTTCTCGATGGCGGCGTTCATCGATGGCTTTGGGTTTCGCAATCCCTCGATACACCAGTGCACAATCCTTAGTCGGTCGATAATCACACCCATCTCCCCCTCGTTCGCCAGATAGAATCCGTGGCGAGCCTCTTCGGTGGTCAGGGAATGGCTGTTCTCCTTGTCCATATAGAGCGGGAAAGGCGTGAGCAACGCAGGAAGCGCCCCATTCCACCCTGAAGCGCAACGCAAGTTGAGCCGCAAAACCGCTCTCCGGTCATCCGACCCGTCCGCGGTGCGCCCGCGATCCAGAAATGGCTGGTGTTGCACTTCGGAATGGAGTTTGGCTTCGGAAGCCATGATTAGACGAGATCAGAGCGCCAATGCCAAACGCATTCCCTGATCAATGGCACGTTTGGCATCGAGCTCCTTCGCCACGTCCGCCCCTCCGATCACATGCGCCGCTACCCCTTTGGCGGTAAGCTCCCCTGCAAGCGACCGTTCGGAATCCTGACCAGCGCAGATCACCACTGTATCGGCTTCGATCACTCCAGGGTTTTCGCGTGCCTCGCCGAAACTGATGTGCAGCCCGTCGACTCCAATCCGTTCATAATTCACCCCGCCGATCATCTTCACGCCTTTCATTTTCAGTGCGGGGCGATGGATCCATCCGGTCGTCTTTCCGAGACCCTTGCCCAGCGCCGTTGCCTTCCTTTGCAGCAGGGTCACCCGACGTGATGGCACCTCGGGCTGCGGACCCTCCGGCGCAAGACCCCCGGGCGTCAGTGATGGATCGCCCACACCCCATTCCTTTCGCCATAACGCAAGGTTTTCGGTCGGACTCTCGCCATCCTGCAGAAGGAACTCCGCCACATCAAAGCCGATACCTCCCGCACCAATGATCGCCACACGTCGACCGACTGTCGCTCCACCAAGCAGTACATCCCGATATCCCAGGACATGCGGCTGATGCTGGCCCCGAATTTCAGGGTCGCGTGGAGAGACGCCAGTGGCGATGACGACCTCGTCGAATCCATCAAGCATCCGCACATCCGCAACAACATCCAGTCGCAGGTCGATACCTGCCGACCTCACGCTGACCTCGTACCAATTGACGAGCCCGCGGAACTCCTCCTTGCCGGGAATCCTGTGCGCCATGTTGAGCTGACCGCCAATCCGATCATCCCGCTCAAAAAGTGTGACCGAATGCCCACGCTCGGACGCGGTCAGCGCAGCCGAAAGTCCGGCCGGTCCAGCGCCAACGACAGCAATCCGTTTGGGCGATCCGGTCCGCCCGACAATCAGTTCTGTCTCGAAGCAGGCGCGCGGATTGACAAGACAGGAACTGGTCTCGCCGGTGAAAATATGATCCAGGCAGGCCTGGTTGCAGGCGATGCAGGGAGCGATCGTCTCCGCTTTGCCGCGGGCGGCCTTTGCCACAAAATCTGCGTCCGCCAGGAAGGGTCGGGCCATCGAGACCAGGTCGGCGCAACCATCGGCAAGCACCGCTTCAGCCACCTCTGGCGTATTGATGCGGTTCGAGGCAACGACCGGAATCGAGACCTCGCCCATCAGCTTCTTCGTGACCCATGTAAAGGCACGGCGCGGAACCGACGTCGCTATGGTTGGGATTCGGGCTTCATGCCAGCCAATCCCGGTATTGATTATCGTGGCACCTGCGCACTCGACAGCACGGGCCAGTGTCACGACCTCATCCCATCTTGATCCTTCGGGAACGAGATCAATCATGGAAAGGCGATAAATCAAGATGAATCGCTTGCCCACCGCCCGGCGCACGCGTCTGACAACCTCAGTCGGCAACCGCATCCGGTTGTCATACGATCCGCCCCAGCGATCGGTTCGCCTATTGGTGCGGGTGACCAGGAACTGGTTGAGGAAGTAACCCTCGGAACCCATGATTTCCACACCGTCATACCCTGCTTCAAGCGCACGCTCGGCAGCAGTCGCAATATCGGCGATCTGCTTTTCTATACCGTCCTCATCCAGTTCCCTTGGCGAAAAGGGTGAGATAGGCGATTTCAGCGGACTCGGTCCAACACAGTCATCCGAGTATGCGTAACGACCTGCATGCAGAATCTGCATCGCAATCCTGCCGTCCTCGGCATGGACGCGGTCCGTAACAATCCGATGGTTGGCGATATCCCTGTCCGTGTACAGCCCGGCGGCATCCGGAAACACACCTCCCTCCCGGTTGGGTGCCATGCCGCCGGTCACTATGAGTCCGACACCACCGGATGCTCGTTCCGCATAGAAGGCGGCGACCCTGTTCCAGTCGCCGGTTTCCTCGAGTCCTGTGTGCATCGATCCCATGAGGACCCGGTTCCTGAGCGTCGTGAAGCCCAGATCCAGCGGCGCGAGCAGATGAGGATAGAACGTCATGCCGGTCAACTCCCAATGGGCACAGAATGCACAGCGCTTGAGATGTCAGATCATTGAAGGATAGCCGATCATGCCGGAAGCCACCGTTGACCTGGTTGTTTCGGGAATTATAAAGCCCCATTCCAGTCCGAAGTGCAACACCAGTGGCGGTGGTGACCGGTTTTGCTGCCGCATGATGTTGCGGATCGGCCAGGAAGCGGCGACAGTCCCAGCGACGACGCATAGGAGACTGCCATGCCCGAGGGCTACCGCCACCTGACCCATGGGGAAAGATGCCGGATCGGCGCCCGGACGGACGCGACCCGCCTCGGCGGAGGCGTTGCGCTGCCCTGAAAGCCCGGATATTCTCCATCCAGACGGGACCAGAGCCGTCCCGGAACCGGATCCTCCGCTCCCCGGGGGCCGCGGACCCCGCCTTCCGGCCATCTGCGCAGCGAGGGCTCCGCCATCGCCGCGCAGATGGTCCGGTGTTGCACTTCGGACTGGAAGTGAGGCCTTGTTCTCGGCGCTGCCATGCGTGAACTCGCCCGCAGCGCCTTGATTGCACCGTAAGCGTTGCTTAGACTGGGTTGCCGGAAGAACGGAGGACGGGGGCATGGCGATCATCACGATTCGCAATCTCGGCGACGAGGTGAAGACGCGTCGACGCGTGCGGGCGGCCGAGCACCAGCGCTCCATGGAAGAGGAAGCGCAGCCGATCCTGTGCGAGGCTTTCGATCACGGGCGGAACACGAGGAACCTCGCGGAGATTGCCCGCTCGCATTTTGGGCCGGAAAACGGGGTGGACCTGGAACTGCCACCGCGCGAACCGCCGTCCTTCGATTGACAGTGGCACCATGCCCCTGCCGGTCGACACGAACGTGGTGTCCGAGTTGATCCGCCGGTCGCCCGATCCGGCGGTGCCAGGCTGGGTCGCCGAACACGCGCTGCACGAGTTTTTCTTCTCCGCCGTCTGCGAGGCGGAGCTGCGCCACGGCGCCGCGATCCTGACGGCGGATAGCGAGCGCATGCTGGTCGAGGCATTCGAAGACCGCGTTCTGCCCGTCGATCGCGGCGGTCGGCCGGTCCCGAGGCATGATCCGACGACGTGCGACTTCAGGCGACTTGGAGGACACCGGCATCGAGGTGGTCGATCCGTGGACGGCTGCATGAGCGGGACGACGGAAGCCTTCGCACGGTTCAAGATCGACACCCCGCTCGGGGACGCGGGCTGGAACCTGACCGAAGGTACGGGCGTGCTGTTCGAACATGTCTTGCCTGACGGCATCCAGGCCGACCACATGCTCTGCGACCGGCAGGGTCGGCCCATGGCAGCGCTGAAGGTGAAGCGGGTGGGCACCGATCCGATCGTGGCGCAGGAACAAGGCAGTCACTACGCCGAACAGCTCGGCGTGCCGTTCGTGTTCCTGTCGAACGGCGAGGATGTCTGGTTCCTAGACCGCGGGACCGACGCCCATGCCCGCCGGATCGCCGGTTTCCATGCACGGGACGACCTGGGACGGCGCATCCCCGTGCGCCGGAGCCTCCGCGACCTGTCGACGGTCCCCATCGACCGCCGGATCGTCGACCGTGACTACCGAATCGCATGCATCGAGGCGCTGTCTGCCGAGGTCATGCGGGGAAGGCGCAGGCTGCTGGTCGAGATGGCGACGGGGACCGGCAGGACGCGCATGGCGCCGGCAGGACTGCGACCCGGACGCCGGCTGGGCCGAGAACCGGTGGTTCGCGTAAGTCGACGACATCCGCGCCGCCGGCTTCGACCTGAGCGCCAACCGGCACCGGCCGCTGAGCCGGGCGAAGGTCGAGCACCGCGACCCGTTGGAGATACTCGAGGAACCGGCGGGCATCGAGACGCAGGTACAGGGCGAGGTCGACGAACTGGCCGAGGCGGTGCGGAAGGCCATGTCGGAATCACTGCGTATCATGTTTTTCGCCTCCGCGAAATCGCCAACGTCGTAGCCGGGGATCCTGCACCTCAGGAACCGGGCACCTTCGCACCCGATGGCCCATTGTCTGTAAGGATGCAAGATGTCGGGCTGAATCACGGCAACCCGGATATGGCCTATTCTACGGATCGCCTTTCCCCGGATTGGTTGGCAGGGAACCGCCTCCGGCTTTTTCCCAAGCACAGCACCCTGATCCCGAAGAGCGGTGCTTCCGTTAACCTGAACCATCGCGCCAAACTCGCCACCGATGCCCATGTGGTAAGCCACCTCGCCGTGGTAATGCTTGACAAGAGCGGGATTGACCCAGATCACTTGTTCTGGTGGTCGGTCCATTACGACCCGCTTGCTCAGGCCCAAGTTGCGAGTCTGCCCTCCCTTAAGCTCCCAATGCTGAAGGAGGCAAGGGTCCCCCTCCCGCCGCTTTCCGAGCAGCGGCGGATCGTCGGCATCCTGAACCGGGCGGCAGAGACCGTGCGGCCGCGGGCGCAGACGCCGGAACTGATGCGGGAGTTCATCCCCGCGCCGTTCGTTAAGATGTTCGGCGATCCCGCCGCCAACCCGCTGGCGTTGCCTGGACAGAAAGCTGGAGAAGTGGGCATCGAATCTGAGCACCGAGATCCTGCAGGAAATCCTGTCGAAAAGTTTCGGTATGTGGATATTTCCGGAGTTGACTGCGTCAGAAGGGAAATCAACGCAGTTCGCTCAATTCTTGGAGCGAAAGCTCCGAGTCGTGCCCGAAAGGATATCCGAGCTGATGATGTTCTCCTGTCCTCATTAAGGCCAGACCTGAACGCAGCCGCAATCGTTCCAGATCAACTGGATGGGTGGAATCGCATCTACGGGACTTTGTGTCTTGCGGCCCAATCGCAAAGCCCCCCATCTGTTTTCGTACGTCACATCTACCCATTTCATCGGAACCCTGGTCTCAAAGGCATGGGGCGCAAATTATCCAGCCGTGTCCGAGAAGGGCATTGGGGAAATACGGATTCCTTTGTCGCCACTTCACATGCAAAGCCGATTTTCGGAAATTGCCGAGGCAGCACAAGGTGCGGTCGCGAGCGCAGAGCTTGGCAGCCAAGCCTCCGCATCACTGAGTCACTCGCTCATGTCGAACCTTTTGGATAAGTCGACATGACCGACATTACGTTGATCCGACCGCGATCCGTCAAGGGGACATGCGATGCCAACAGTCAAACTTGAACGAATTATGGAGTCAGGTATCTTCGAATGGCCATGGGCTTCCACGCAGGGGTTGCTGGTTATTCGTGGAGCTGCTGGCGGCGGTGGCGGTGGCGGTGGATCGTTCTGCATCGATGGCTTGACGATTTATGGTGCGGGCGGCGGCGGCGGCGGCGCTGGCGGCGACTCAACAAGCGTCAAGCGCAGGCAGGAAGTCTGGCAGGCGGGCGGCGGCAATGGGGGTGCTGGCGGCGGCGGCGGGAGTCTTGATGAAGGCAAACCTGTCGCAGGCACACAGGGGGTCGGATGTCTCCACAGCGACGGTGGCGATGGAGGACAGGGCGGGGAAGCGCTTGCTGCCGATGGCCGCCTTCGGTCCAAAGGTGGCGATGGCGGAAAGGGCTTCCCCGGGGAAACGCTCATTGTCGAGTTTGACGACCTGTCTATCGGCGACCGTTTCGAAGTAACTATCGGTACTGGCGGTGATGGCGGCGATGGCGGCCAAGGCTACGAGATAGGTGCCGCTGGTGGAAAGGGGGTGCGTGGGTCAGTGCTCTTTGTTCCCCTGCTGGAAGCCGCTCCGGGAGAAGAATGATGGCGACCGAACATGCAAAGGCCGGACAGGCTGGGAGGCTGGGTAGCCTGGCAAGCGCCGTACCCTTGGCGACCCTTGGCATCCATGGAGGTGGATCTGTTGAGATCGACGATGGCGATTACCCTCCAAGGGTTAAATGGCATCCAATACGGTCTGTCAGGGAATCTCGGCCCAATGCGTCTGTGTATGACGAGTCAGAGGCAAGTCCCGGTATCGTCGATTTCACGGAGAGGGCATGCAAGGCGCAGAGGAATTTTGTGTCCTCCTACCGATCGCGCATAGAATACCTGCGAAGCGAGGCTACCCATGATGGCTATCCACTAAACAAGGACTCCGAAGCGGACTTTTGGCAATTTGTTCGTTTGGCCTCCAGCATCCGAAGGGCCGGTCTGGTGCTGATGGACAACGGCAATCTCCGCGCGGTCTGGAAGGACAGTCAGGGCTCCCGCATTGGATTGCAGTTTCTTGGCGACGGAATGGCACAATATGTGATGTTCGGGCGAAACGGATCCGAGCGGCAGAGATCACGCGTTTCCGGGCGCGCTTCCCTTGGGGCTGTATTGCGACAGATCGAGGTCTTCGATCTGGGCGAACTGTTCTACAAATGAAGGGCAATGATCTGCCTGCGGACGACCATGTCGTCCGCTACGTCAAGCCGAGCATGATCCTGGAGGATGGGGTCGTGGACGGTTCGGATTTCCGTGTGCGTGCGGTCAGACAGGACGAAGCCGGCTTGTCTGTCAACTGGCTTGAGGCTTTTCCGGGAAAGAAAGAGCATCGCCTGAACGAAGTGCGACGCCTGTTCCGCCTTCGCGTAAGGCCAAACGGGCGATTCGCGGAACTCAATGTCGATACGATCCTGGGGGTAGTATCAGAAGAACTCGATACACTGCGTATTGTCCATGACCCGCTTGAGGCCGAAGACGGTTTCGAAGCGGACCCCTCGCATGCTGAAATCATTGGTCTGCCGCCGGGCGACTCAGATCAGGCCTCGTTGGTGGGCGATCTGATTGCGGAGTGTATCGTCGCCATGCATCCGGCAATTTATGGGAATTATATGCGATAGTGCCCAAACTGACGGTGCGCACGAAGAACCGCCTGCGGCATTCACACCGACGGCAGCGGCAGGGCATCGTCGTGTGCGCCGCTCCCGACTGGACGCGGACGGTTCCACAGCGAGGGCCCTGCGGCCGGCGCCGTTCCGTGAACCATCCCCCGGTGGCTCTTTCATCGGGAAACATACCGGACAGCTGGACGGGGCCGATGCCCCGCGGTGGCGCCTGCCCGGTGCCCTGTGTGCCATGCGGATCACTCCGTTGCCCTGGGCACCATCGCATATAATTCCCGTTATTTCAGGCTGTCTGCATCTTTCACGAACAGTCGATTTCCCGGCAAGTGTACATGGCCCATTGGACCATTCTATAGATCCATATAGACATGACGCTCCGCTTGTCCTCCGGGATGTGTGACTGCACCCTTGTAGGTTTCGCCCACCTGCTGCGCGTATTTCCAGAGCGCACCGGAAGAATAGATCGTCTCACGTGGACCTGACCAGGTCTTTTTCCTCCCTGCGAGTTCTTCATCCGTCAGATCCACGGACAACTCGCCAGTGAGTGCGTTGATCGTGATGATGTCACCGTTACGCAGGAGCGCGATTGGCCCGCCGTGAAACGCTTCCGGTCCAACATGGCCGACGCAGAACCCACGCGTCGCCCCGGAGAACCGGCCATCGGTGATCAGCGCCACCTTCTTGCCCATGCCCTGCCCTGAAAGTGCCGCCGTTGTCGACAGCATTTCCCGCATACCCGGCCCACCGGCGGGGCCCTCGTTGCGGATCACGATCACCTCCCCTTCTCCGTACTGGCGCTCCTGCACCGCCTCGAACGCGTCTTGCTCACACTCGAATACCCGTGCCGGACCAGTGAACACCTGCTGGTCGGATTCCATTCCAGCGACCTTCACAATGGCGCCTTCTGGCGCAAGGTTTCCCTTAAGTCCAACAACGCCTCCGGTTTGGCTGATCGGGGCCTCGGCTGGGTAAATCACCTTGCCGTCGGCTTCCCGTTCCACCAAGTCCAGTTCTTCGCCAATACTCCGGCCAGTCGCGGTAACGCAGTCCTCGTGGATCAACCCGATTTTCCTCAGTTCCTTCATCACGACCGGAACCCCGCCCGCCTCGTAAAGGTCCTTGGCCACATACTGTCCGCCGGGTTTCAGATCGACAAAATAGGGGGTGTCCCTGAATATCTCACAGACATCATCCAGAAAGAACTCGATCCCGGCCTCATGGGCAATGGCCGGCAGATGTAGGCCAGCATTCGTTGATCCTCCGGTGCAGGCAACGACCCTGGCGGCGTTCTCCATGGACTTCCGGGTCACAATGTCCCGTGCCCTGATGTTCCTTTCGAGCAGAGTCATTACCGCCTGACCGCTGGCGATCGCGTATTGGTCGCGGCTCTCGTAAGGCGCGGGCGCACCTGAAGAGTTGGGGAGCGCAAGACCCATGGCTTCGGAAACGCAGGCCATCGTGTTCGCCGTGAACTGCCCGCCGCACGCCCCTGCCGACGGGCAGGCCACCCGCTCAAGTCGGCGAAGCGCGTCTTCCGAGAGGTTGCCCGCCTGGTTCTGTCCCACAGCCTCGAATACGTCCTGTACGGTCACATCCCTGCCGTCCAGACGACCCGGTAGAATTGATCCACCATAGATGAACACCGACGGCGTATTCAGCCGGACCATAGCCATCATCATTCCTGGCAACGACTTGTCACACCCAGCAAGACCGACGATCGCGTCATAGCAATGACCGCGCATCGTGAGTTCGACAGTATCGGCGATCGCTTCGCGGGACGCCAGCGAGGATCTCATCCCCTCGTGCCCCATCGCAATCCCGTCGGTAACGGTGATCGTCGTGAATTCGCGTGGCGTGCCGCCTCCAGACTTGACGCCGAGTTTAACAGCCTGGGCTTGCCGGTTCAGCGCAATGTTGCAGGGCGCCGCTTCGTTCCAGCAGGTGGCCACGCCAACAAACGGCTGGGCGATCTCATCTTCGGACAATCCCATCGCATAATAGTAGGATCTATGCGGTGCGCGGGCAGGCCCTTCGGTCACATGACGGCTTGGCAACCGGGACTTGTCGGTGTTCCGTTTCAACATGGCGGTTCTCTCCGGATCGGTGTCATCCACCGCAATATGCGAGCGTGGAAGTGGAAACAAGCAGCGCAGTTCACCGCTCTTCCTGCCGTAGCTCAGAGTGTCGGCGGGGACAGCATGCCGTCGGACCGTCTCCTTGCCTTGCAGCCCTGCGGTCAGGCAGTTGGCGACCAGGCAACGCATATCCGGCGTCTTGCACGATTGAACAGCCCTGGAGCTTCCAATAGCCTTAACCGGATGCAGCAGTACTTTCTTCCTGAATTCGAGGCGTTTGTCGCGGCTGCCCGTAGACGTCCACAAATATGGCGGCTGGTGGCCGGGATCTGCGCAATGGCACTGGTCTACGCCTTGTGGGCAAAGGCTGTCATCGTAGCCTACGGATGGGTCTTCGGTCATGGTCGGACAGTAGCCGTCAGTCTTGGTCAAACACCGGGCGATGTCTATGTCCTGCTGGCTTCGATCATTGGCATGGCGTTTGGAGCCATGCTTTCCGCACGACTTCTGCACCGACGGGGATTGGGGACACTGCTCGGACCGACACACACCGTACTACGGGACTTCGTCATCACAGCTGCACTGGTCAGTGCCGTGCAGGGTATGGCGCTTGCTCTCTGGAGTATCGGTTACGACGCGGAATCCAACATGGATGTATCAGCTTGGCTGCTGCTCCTGCCACTAAGTCTTCTCGCTATATTGATCCAGACCGCCGCAGAGGAAATGGCGTTCCGTGGATACGTCCAGCAGCAGTTGGCCGCACGGTTCCGCTCGCCGTTCATCTGGATGTTGGCCCCCAGCCTTGCCTTTGGGATCGCCCATTACAGTCCTCTCCTGTCAGGTGGCGGTCAATGGCTGCTTGTATTCAGCGCCGCCTGTTTTGGCCTTGCCGCAGCCGATCTGACATCACGCACTGGAAGCATCGGTGCGGCATGGGGGTTTCACTTTGCCAACAACACGGCCGCGCTGCTGTTCGTTGGGCTCAAGGGAATGGTTCCAGGACTTGCCCTCTTCGTGACGCCCTTCAGCGTCGAGGATTGGCAGGGGCGATCAATGATCGTCTTCGCATTGCTGACGCTGGGGGCTGCATGGCTGCTGGTCCGCGCCGTTCTCCGACGATGATTGCCATTCGTGACGCGGCGTCCTATCTGACAGGAACGAATTGCCAGCGGGGCCATGCCAGCGATGAACTGGATCTCCAACTTCGTCAAGCCAACGATAAATTCGCTCTTCTCCCGCCGTGAAGTGCCGGAACATCTTTGGTCCAAGTGCGACGGATGTGGCACGATGCTGTTCCACCGCGAACTCACAGAGAACCTGAATGTCTGTACCGAATGCGACCATCACATGGCATTGAGCCCTCGCGAGCGATTCACGGCCCTGTTTGACAACGGTGTCTTCTCGGAGGTCAAGGTGCCCAAGCCAATCGCCGACCCGCTGCAGTTCCGCGACCAGAAGCGTTATCCAGACAGGATGAAATCAGCTCAAAGGGAAACCGGGGAAACCGAGGCGATGCTTGTGGCCCATGGCGAGGTTGGGCGGACCCCGATTGTCGCCGCGGCGCATGACTTCAGATTCATGGGCGGTTCCATGGGAATTTATGTAGGAAATGCCCTGATCGTTGCGGCTGAATTCGCGGTGAGGAGGAAACGGCCATTGGTGCTGTTTTCCGCCGCCGGCGGAGCAAGGATGCAGGAAGGCATCCTGAGCCTGATGCAGATGCCGAGAACAACCGTTGCGATTGAACAGCTTAAGGAAGCGGGACTGCCTTACATCGTTGTGCTAACCCACCCAACCACTGGCGGCGTGACGGCAAGTTACGCGATGCTCGGCGATATCCAGATTGCCGAGCCCAATGCGCTGATCTGCTTCGCAGGTCCACGGGTGATCGAGCAGACGATCCGCGAAAAACTACCCGAGGGCTTTCAGCGCGCGGAGTATCTGCTCGATCACGGAATGCTGGATCGCGTCACTCACCGCAAGGATATGCGAGAGGAACTTGCCACCATTCTCCGGATGCTTCTTCGGGAGGCACCTGCGATTAGGGGCGATCTGCCTGCACCTGTCCGGGAGGTGCCTGCAAAGTCCTCTTCTTTCCCGGGTTCGGGCTCCAGGCCAGAACAGTCGAAGGCCGAAGAACGGTGAGTCGAACTGGATCCGACATCATCCTGGAGCGGATGATGTCGCTACATCCGAAGATCATTGACCTGACCCTGGACCGCATGTGGCGTCTGCTTGACGCCCTTGGCAACCCTCAGGATAGCCTCCCTCCCGTTATCCACGTCGCGGGAACCAACGGAAAGGGTTCGGTTCTGGCCATGCTCCGTGCCGGGCTCGAAGGTTCCGGCAAACGCGTGCACACGTACACCTCTCCCCATCTTGTCCGGTTTCATGAACGCATCCGTCTGGCGGGGGACCTGATTTCCGAAGATTTGCTGTCAGAAACTCTTGACGAATGCGAAGTCGCAAACGGCGGAAAGAGCATCACCTATTTCGAGATAACGACCTGCGCGGCTTTTCTGGCATTCTCGAGGACCCAGGCTGACTTTACCCTGTTGGAAGTCGGATTGGGAGGTCGGCTTGATGCAACAAATGTCGTCGATCATCCGGCTCTGACGGCGATAACATCCATATCTCTCGACCACCAACAATATCTCGGCAACACCCTCGATAGGGTAGCGTTCGAGAAATCCGGGATCATGAAACGCGGCGTTCCCTGTACGGTCGGCCATCAGAAGATGGCGGCACTGGATGTGATCAGGCAGCAGGCCGAGCGGGTCGGTGCCCCATTGCTGGCCCGAGGGGAGCATTGGCAGACATGGGAGGAACATGGCAGACTAGCGTACCAGCATCTGGGTGGGCTTATGGAGCTGCCGCTCCCCAAACTCCGAGGTACTCATCAAATTGATAATTCGGGAATTGCAATTGCGTCGCTGCAAGCGCTTGGATTTGGTGAAGATACCTTCAGGACCGCATTGTGCGACGCGTTCTGGCCCGCGCGGATGCAGAAGCTGACATCCGGCAAGCTGGTATGTGCGGCGCCTGAGGCGGAGATATTCCTTGATGGTGGACATAATCCGGCCGCTGGGGAGGCCTTGGCGGATCTTCTTGAAGGCTTGCCGCCAAGACCTCTCCATATCGTGGCTGGCATGCTTCGGACAAAGGACATCCGGGGCTTTCTACGCCCGCTCGCAAGATTGGCGCGCACGTTGCAAGGCGTCTCAATTCCTGGCCAATCCGCCACCATCACTGCTCACGAGACCGCGTCCGCCGCTCGAGCTGAAGGGATTGCGGCGGGCATCGCGGATGATTGTGAGGATGCCGTGCGAACCATTGCTGGCGCTGATCCCGCCGCTCGGATACTGATCTGCGGATCACTCTATCTCGCTGGCGAGGTTTTGCGCGGAAATGAGCAGGCAACCGACGCTTAATTCCCAAGAGAGTATTCCGCGAGCATGTCGTAGACCGCACCCGTTTCGTGCAAGGTGGAACGGTACAGTTGGAAACTGCTGATCGTGAATGGTTCCAGACAGAATGTTGAATGATCTATGAGAAAATCCGCGACGCCAGATCTCACGTAGCTATCTGATCGTGCGCCAATCCTGGCAAGGGTAACATGTGGCCGAAACCTCTCTCGGTCCAGGTTTACGCCTACATCCGTCACAGACCTCCGAATCCTGTTTCTCAAAGTTGTAAGTGCGGGGTCGGGCACTGCGCACACCCATACGATTCCGCGTCGACCGGCGCTGATCATGTCGACCCCGCGCAAGGTCAATGTGATCGGATCGGCCTGAATTCCCTGGAGCGCCTCATTGACTTCAGCGACAACCTGTTCCGGTTGCGTGTCGAGAAAGGCCAGCGTCAGATGCAGAGTCTCGGGGGCAACCAGCCGACTGGCAGGCAGGCTCTCCTGCAGCCGCTCAAGTGCATCCTGAATCGGTTCAGGCATGCCAAGGGCAACAAAGGCCCGGATACCATCCCGCCGTTTCAATGCGCTCCCCATCCTTCGCTTTGCATTTCCCGCAGCCTGCTGGAGGTGCGCTCGAACTCGAAGGTGCCTTCACCTTCGATGAAGAGCCGTTCGGGCACATCGGCGGCGCTGAGGATCAGCCGGACCCTTGCCTCATAGAGTGCGTCAACCAGAATGACAAATCGCCGCGCCTCATTGAAGTTTGCCCGGGAGAGCTGTGGAACGTCGTCGACAAGCAGCACTCGCACGGCCTCCGCAACCGCAAGAAAGTCAGCGGGCCCAAGTGGCTGCCCACATAGGTCACTGAAAGATGCCCGGGCGACACCGTTCCGGAATTCAGGAAGCACCGTCTTGCGACCCATCACCGTCAGAGTCAGCGGCTCCCAGACGCCTCCGGTCAGGTCATTCCAGAGCAAATCCATTGAAGCACGGGCTTTCGAATCGGCCGGGGTGAAATAGCAGTTGGTACCCTGTAGGCGGTGCTGCCGGTAATCGGTAGGTGAGACCAGTTGATGGACGATCATGCTTTCCTTGATCAACTCGATGAATGGCAGAAAGAGGCCACGATTGAGACCATCCTTGTAGAGGTCGTCAGGCTTTCGGTTCGAGGTGGTCACAATCACCACTCCGTCAGCCATCAGTGTTTCAAACAGCCGCCCTACGATCATTGCGTCGGTTATGTCGATGATCTGCATCTCGTCGAAACAAAGAAGTCGGGTCTTTTCCGCCACTGCTTTGGCCACAGGCTTGAGGGCATCGTCAACGCCATGCTGGCGGTTGGTGTGCATGCCCTCATGAATCTCCTGCATGAATGCATGGAAGTGCACACGACGCTTGTTTTCGATCTCAACCGCATCGAAGAGAAGATCCATGAGATACGACTTGCCTCGCCCGACACCCCCCCAAACATAGACACCTTTAGGTGACCTCGGTGCGTTTGCGAACAGCCTGCCAAACAGTCCCTTGTTCTTGAGGCTCAGTTCAAGATTCCCGCGAATCCTCTCGAGCGCAGGAAGCACTGCTTGCTGCGCGGGATCGGCCGTGATCGCTCCATAAGCCGCCAGAGATTCGTAGATGACCTGCAATGGTTTACCCATGAGTCCCAGATAGAATGTCAGGGACGGCAGGGAAAGCACCACGACTCGCCATTGGAGTGTATTGACGCCGCTATCCGTCGGGTGCATTTTGGGCGGACGTTTCCCCGGGAGAGTGGATTGTTGCCAGCGCGTGCATCTCTTGTCACGCCGGTCCTGATCGGCGGCAGCTTTATTATACTGATCAGTTTCGCGATTCGGGCGTCGTTCGGTGTATTCCAGATTCCAATCGCCGATGAGTTCGGCTGGCCGCGAACGGATTTTTCCACGGCAATCGCGATCCAGAATCTGGCTTGGGGAATTGGGCAGCCAATCTTTGGCGCACTGGCTGAAAAGTTCGGGGACCGCCGAGCGGTGGTTCTCGGTGCGCTTACATATGCGGTGGGCCTTGCGCTATCGTCCATTGCCACGACACCGGAGCAGCATTGGGCACTGGAAGTCCTGGTCGGATTCGGAATTGCCGGCACCGGGTTTGGCGTGATTCTAGCAGTCGTGGGTCGTGCGGCGAGCGATGAGAACCGTTCGATGGCGCTTGCGGTCGCAACAGCGGCCGGTTCGGGCGGGCAGGTTGTGGGCGCACCCCTCGCCGAATGGCTGCTGACGTTCATGACCTGGCAGTCGGTCTTTCTGGTCTTTACCGCGATGATCATTGCAGCACTTCTGTTTTTGCCGATGATTCGCTCGCCCGCCCCGGTCTCAAAGGCGGAACTTGAGGAATCGCTGGGGGAGATCATCCTGAAAGCGTTCCGCGATCCGTCTTACACGTTGATCTTTCTTGGGTTTTTCTCCTGCGGTTACCAACTCAGCTTCGTCACGGCGCATTTCCCCGCGATGATAACGGAAATGTGTGGTCCCATCGACCCGACCGGAGTTCTGGCTTCCATGGGCATTGCGACGACTTCGGCGCTGGGAGCCGCTTCCATCGCGATCATCGGTGCGGCGAACATTGTCGGAACGTTGGCGGCGGGCTGGCTCGGCAAGTGGTATTCCAAGAAATACCTGCTTGCGCTAATCTACACGGGAAGAACGGTCGCGGCGGCGCTGTTCATTCTGTTTCCGGTGACTCCGACGACCGTGATTGTGTTTTCGGTCGCCATGGGATCCCTCTGGCTTGCGACAGTCCCCCTTACAAGTGGATTGGTCGCTTACATTTACGGCCTCCGTTACATGGGCACTCTGTATGGGATCGTGTTCCTCAGCCACCAACTTGGGAGTTTTGTAGGAGTCTGGCTGGGCGGACGGATGTACGATGCCTACGGCGATTATACGGCCGTGTGGTGGGTTGGCGTTGCGGTTGGTGCCTTCAGCGCGATCGTTCACTTGCCAGTGAACGAGAGACCTTTGGGCGAGAGTTCGGTGGTCACCTGAGAATTCGCGACCTGGATCGTTCATATATCCCCGCTTCCGGTCCGAAGTGCAACACAAACGAGCCGGAAGAGCGGGTTCCCGAATGGTCGGCATCAGCTTGCCCGTATCGCCAGAAGAGGTGACTCTTCTCACGGAGGTATCCGCCACCCTGACCTTTGACATTGCTTTTAGGCGAGAAAGCCGCCAACAGGCTCAACTATTTCCCTTTCCGGCCACGCTGGTTCTGCAACGACCCGCTGCTGCACACCTTTTTGGCACTGTTCGAAGGTTGCGAGGAAATGTCTCCGGAGCCTGAACACTCACGGTCGCTGGAATAGGTCTTGCGGCCATCGGGTACCGAAGTTCAACTTCGACGGTCGGTTAAGAGTCCTCGGCAAGTCAAGTGCGATGAGCACAGTCAAGAGCTCAGCCACTTGACCGCGCCGTCTGGGAAAGAGCCGCGATGGTCTCCACCACGCAACGGGTCGCCGGGTACTGGTCTTCGTGGACGGGTATGACGAACCAACCCTTGATGTGCTCCATAGGCCGTATCTGGCCGCCGCCAATCGGGGCGAACTGCGCGGTCTCTGCGGGTTCATCAAGGGCAACACTGGACACGTCCGCGTCACATTATTGATCAGTGTCTGTGCCCCAAGCGCTCGGCTCTGCCTAACGGAGTTGCGTGGCACGCTGCTCTGTTGTAGCTGGCGTTACTCCCCCACTTTCAGTTCCAGGGTTTAGCCCAGGATTCTTGTCATGCCACTGTAGCCTGATTCGCCTGGCACGCGCTCCAAGACTATGGGCCAAAAAATTGACCAGATTCAAAATGCCCTGGGCTCGACCCCCAGTCCCAAGTTCAACACCGGCCATTTCCGCAGCTAGGGCGGAGATTCAGTCAGCTTTCGTCGTCGACTCCTATGACGACTTTGAGGTCCGCGATATGCGTGTTGGTGAAATATACGGCGACCATACGGTCAGCGAGAGTGATCCGCAGTTCATTGCCATCAAGGCCAAGAAACAGATCCTTGAGTTGCTCTTTGGAGGCGTTGGCGTGCTTGAACATAGCCGCGTGATTCGGACATAGCGCGAGGTAGTTCTGGCGATGGTGTCTTTCCAGCTCCGGGAGAAACTCAACTGCTTCAAAGTAGTAACTTCCGTTGGAGAGCTTGAAGGGGAGGTGATCTTGGCACACTTGACAGATCGTTTCGTGGTCCCTGTTGGTATAAAGATCGCGAAGATAGGGATCTGTCCTTTCCCTTTTTACTGCGTCGCGGTTCTTTGAAACAGACCGCGGACGCTTCTTCTTCTTGCGTCTGGGGGCATTGCAAGCTTCCTTACGAACCAATTCCGCTCTGCGGTCAGGGTCACTCGGTTCGCCCGTTGGCAGGTCGGAAGGAATTTTGTGCTCTGCGAGAATCCTTTGACGGGTGTCGGGTGTCAGTTTCGCAAATCGTCTCGCGTCGGCAAGCGCGGCGTCATCGGTAAATCCGAGTTCGGCAGCAATTTCCAGGTTCCCATGGGGTCGCTTGGCACGTATTTCAGTGTCCATGCCAAAGTGGATGGCTTTGAGCCAGGGCTACCCGGGGTCGAAAGGGAAACCGTCGGGCAATAGATCGCTGGCGGCCGAGGCGGGTCGAACGAAACCGTTGTCCCGCTGCGGAATCCAAACGGAGCGGCGCAACTGGTGAACGAGTTGGGAAGCGGCGCAGCGCGGTGCGTTGGATTGGTTTTTCTGATAGGTGGCTTTTAGGATTGTCCCGTCGTGTGGTTGGTCGCTGAGTCTGTTCCAGACGAGGCGGGCAAGCGCTTCGTTTGGTTCATCGAACAGAGCCGATAATCCTTGAATGACGGGCCTCCCCGGTGCCTGCCATGACTCCAATGATTGGCACCACAGTGTCTGGATTGGAGCGCAACGCCACGAGATCACCAGCCTTGAACATCGTGGTTGTGGCTTGCAATGCGACGGTGTCGTCCGGGTGACGGCTCGATGGCGCGGCTAGGCTGCCTTCGACGAGCATGGAGGCTGAGTGCGCATTGGACGAGGTCACTATATCGGAAATGGCTTGCTTCTTGACCGCCTCGGTTAAGGCAACCGAAGCAGTCGCAGTGCCGAGCATGTTCAGAACGCGACCTAGGGTGTCGGCATCCCGGTAGAGGTCCTCGGCCGACATCGGAGCAGCCGACAAATGCGCCCAGCGATTGCGTACAGCTTGCAGTTCACGGACCCAAGTGCGCCCTTCGCGCGGCAGACTGAGAGTCTGTGATAGCTCGTACCAATTCTGGTCGAAGATTCGCAGTAGAGCAGCGAAGTCCAACTGCGCCAATTCGGTGAACCGTCGCTCTTCCACGATGCGCTGCTGCTGGAAGGTCAGGCGATCAACGACAAGGGTGCTCCACCAGTCTTCCGCTAGCGTGGGCAGGTGGACCGCAAGAAAGCCAGCCAGATCGCTGGTGGCGTCGCGAATCAGCTCATTCATAATGTGGTCAGTGTCCCCATTTCCACTCGGTAGTGCAACAATAGGCAAGGCTATCAGGTGTAATCCAATTTTCTTGTCATGCCGCAGCGACCCTATTAGTCCCCTATTCGCGGAGGTCGGCCGGCCTGTGGTTCATGGCAGGAATATTGGATTACACCCGATAGATATGTATTTGACAATTTTCAGAAACATATGCAAAATGTCAACTCGTGCAAGGGAGGAGAAAATGTCTACAGGTCAACGTATAAAGGTATCACGCCGAGCAGCAGGCCTTTCTCTTCGTGATCTAGAATCCAGAATCGACAACCGTGTCACGGCGCAGGCAATCAGCAAGTACGAGTGTGAAGAGTCCATGCCGAGCTCTGGCGTTCTCATTGCCCTTGCGAATGCTCTCGATGTATCCGTCGATTACTTGGCCGGCGACAGGGAGATCGTCCTGGAAGCCGTCGACTTCCGGAGAAAGCGGCTGACGAGCAAAATGGAAGAGGCCCGGGTCGAGGCCAAGGTGCTTGATCTGCTGGAGCGCTATCTCACGGTCGAGGAGATTCTCGGCCTTCCCACCATCGAATGGGACAGGCCCCGCGACGCCCCGTGGCCCGTGCTCCACGACGTGGCGGAGGCGGAACAGGCTGCGCTCGGTCTCCGCAGCTATTGGGGACTGGGCCTTGATCCGATTCCAAATCTCGTCGAGCTGCTGGAAGATCGCGGCATAAAGGTCCTTTCGATGCCTCTTGCAAACGTTGATGGGCTTACAGCTCGAGTGCGATGTGGAGACCTAAGCGTCGCGTCGACGATCATTGTCAATGGACGAGACTGGGGAGAGCGCCAGCGCTTCACGGTGGCCCACGAACTCGGGCACATGGTCTTGGAGGTCGCACCGAAAGTCAATGACGAAAGGGCCGCCCACCGCTTTGCTGGGGCCTTCCTTATGCCAGCTGAGACCCTGCGCACTGCTGTCGGCAGGCATCGCAAGTTCATTGGCTGGAGCGAATTGTTCGATCTCAAGCGGATTTTCGGAGTCAGCGTGCAGGCACTCACCTATCGTTGCAAGGATATCGGGATATTCGCCAATCCCCTGTTCCAGCGGCTCTTCAACGAATTCAATCAACAGGGCTGGCGCAGTCCGCCCTATAGGGAGCCTTGGGCAATGAACGGCGAAGAACCCAATCGATTCGAGCGCCTGTGCTTCCGTGCCTTGGCGGAAGGTGCCATCTCCGAGGCAAGGGCTGCCGAACTGCTCGGACACTCTGTCCACGAACTGGCCCGGCTCATGGACGAACCGCCCGGTATGGAAGCAGCTTCCGCCTGCACCTGATTCCCATGCCGGTGATTGTCTCCGATACCTCGGTTCTGATCGACCTCGAACGGGGTTCGTTCCTGGATCCCGTCTTTCGTCTGCCGTTCGGGTTCGCCGTACCCGACTTGCTTTACGAACGTGAACTCAGGGATCACGGAGGACCAGCACTGATCGACATGGGGCTCAGCGTTGAGGAGCTGGACGGCGCAGCGGTCAACTTGGCTTTCGGGTATCGCCGCTCACGCCGCAACCTCTCTCTTCCTGACAGCTTTGCCCTCGCCCTTGCCAAGACCAACTCATGGACATTGCTCTCCGGAGACGGCGCGCTGCGCGTCTTGGCTCTGGAGGAGGCGGTCGAATGCCGCGGCGTCCTTTGGATCCTCGATCGTCTGCATGAGCATCGGATACTTGAGCAGGATGCCTTGACCGACGGACTCCGACAAATCGCCTTACACCCGCGCTGTCGGCTGCCTCAGGCAGAAGTCCGCGTCAGGCTTCGAACCTATTCCGGCTTGTGAGCCGCAAGGTTGCGATGGCGAGCGCCACAGTCCTGCGGATTGAATCCAAGGGCAAACGATATACGGAGCCATTTCTACCGGCTCAATCGATTCGCTTCTTTGTTGCCAACCCGAACGTTGTGTCGGCTATCCAGCGCCTGTAGCCGTCATTTTCCATGAAATGCCTGAACAATCGATTGTCATCCTGAATGATTGGATTCATCATGCGCTGCGGATCCCTGTCGAATTCGACCCGCTTGTTCTCGGCGTCCAGGTTTCTCCGTGCATTCCTGTTCGCCTTGATGGTGGCCATGTGCCCGGGAAGCGTCCGGGGTATAGTTTCTGCCCATGACAAGTCGAGCAATGTGCGCCGCCTGTAGTCCGCACCACTTCAATGGCGTGCAAAGTGGTTGCAGGTCATCGCCTGATGCCGGAATCGACCGTCATTCGAGAGTCACGGCGTGGGCTGACTCTCAGACAACTCCGATCGGCGCTCTCTCCATTTCTTAAGGATGTATCGACCAGTCATCAGATCCAGATGTGCCCCTCCTCCGTTCTTGAACAGGGTAATTTCGCCGTCGGTTTCACGACGGAATCCGCCATCGGTCATATCATAATGGTCTCCAAGAACATCCGATTCACTGATCACACCAGCCACAAGTGGACCAAGGATTTCGCCAATGTCGCCCATCGTCGTTTCGCGGCTATCGACAAAAATCCGGGACTGGCGCAACGCTTCGTCATCAGCCTCGCGCATGTCCCGACGGAACGCGCCAATCAGGTCCACATGCTGACCAGGGCGAAGCCATGCGCCACGTAGAATAGGCTCTGTCGCCATCGTGGCACTTGTAACGATGTCAGCCGAACTTACGGCGGATTCCAGATCTTCCGCGACCTGCGTTCCGGGAAACGTCACGGCCAGGTCTTGAGCGTGATTCAGGGTCCGGTTCCAGACAGTGAACTCGGCATCCGGAAACCCAGCGCCATATGCTTCCAACAGGCTGCGCGCCACCGTTCCCGCTCCAATCACAAGAATGCGACGGCTGTCTGGCCGGGCCAACCGTAGGGCTCCAAGTAAGCTGTCGCCTGCCGTCTTCCACTTGGTCACAAGATGAAAATCAACGATTGCCTCCAGTACGCCACTGGAATCGGAGAACAGGCACATCCCGCCGTTGATCGATGGCAGACCGTCATGCGGGTTTCCGGGAAACAAGGTCGCTGACTTGACCGCGACACCCATGCCGTCGATCCAGGCGGCACGGCTGAGGAGCGTGTCCGCTCCCCGCATCAGGAATGTGTCACCGATCTGGGCACGCGGTAGTCGGTGCCCATCTTCCAGAGCCCGCGTCAGCTCCAGCCAATCGAGCGTCGCCTCACCCTCTGCAAACGGTATGAAGGAAACATTCACCTGGTGCAGAACTCTGCTGGCAGAAGGCCTTCGGAGTACAGACGGTCGGCCAGTCCAGATGGAGTTTCAAACAAATGCGTCTGCCAACCCCGTGCGTCTGCGGCCTCAATGTTCTCCTGCCGGTCATCGGTGAAGAAAAGCCTGGACGGCGTCAACGCAAGCTCCTTCTCAACGTAGGCATAGATCGCCGGGTCCGGTTTGATCATGCCAAGATGACCTGAAATGAATCGACGGTCGAATTCGGACAGAACGGGATAACGCCGTTCGGCCAACTCGAATGTCATCGATCCAAAGTTCGACAACGCGTGGACTGGCGTTCGCCGCGATCTCAACGCCCGCAGGATACGGGCTGACTGCGGTAGGTCGGGTGCCAGCATCTCCATCCAGTGAGTCCGCCAGATCATGATGTCGTCAGCGCAATCGGGGTGTGAGGCCACCAGTGTACGCATCTCCTCATCGAGGTCGGCACCCATATCACAGCGGACATTCATGCTCTCGAAATCGATTCGGGCAAACAGATCCTTACGGCGAGCGCAGCCTAGGATTCGGTCGAAGGGACGCTCCGGATGCCATTCAACCAGAACGTGACCGATATCGAATATCACCGCATCGATTGCCATGGCTCACTCAAAGCAACTTTCAGATCACGTTGCACAGTCTTTGGGATTTCAGGGCCCAGCGCAACCGGATATTCAATCCTGAACCAAATTGGGATTACTTGCGGACTCGACGGCACGTGGACGCCACGCCTGGAATCATGAAACCGGGTACCGCCAGCATCCTCGGCTCCTGAGGCTGGATCGGTGGCCAATCCCTGCCTCATAACAGCGGCTATTGGAACGGGATCCGATCGGCAAGCCATCCAAGAACCAGCGAGACAGTCACGATCGAGCCAGCTGTCGAAACCAGGATTGTGGCCGAAACCCTCTGAGGCGCAACCCGGTAATGTGATGCGATCATGAAAATGTTTCCCGCCGTGGGCAGGGCAGCAGAAGCAATCATTACAGCGGCCGCATAGGGTTCGACAGGCCAGATCAACACCGCTAAGGCAACCATCGCCGGATGGAGGATGAGTTTTGAGAGGCTGAGCCAGCTGGCAACTGCAAGCCGCTCGGTCGATCTGGATGCCAGGGAAGCGCCGATGGCGAACAGCGCACCCGGCGTGGCAGCCGCGCCGAGGTAGCCAAGAAACTCATTCACTGGCGGCGGAATCGTCCAACCCATGGCTGACCAAGTAAATCCAAGAAAGATCGAGACCAGCATGGGGTTGGCAATGATGCCCTTCATTACCGCTGGCAGCGCTCTCAGCGCACCGGCACTGCCACGGCTTCCCGTGATCAGTACGACAATGAGCGTTCCGAAGACCAGCAGGTCAACCGCAAGCATCATCATGATATACCCCACGGCTGGCTCGCCCATAATGAGTGCCAACATTGGGATACCAAGGAAACCTATGTTGCCTATGACAGCGCACTGCGCTTCGACCGCGCTTTCCGCCAATTTCAGACCCCGCCAATGCGCGACCGCGTTTGCGGCCAGATAGACCAGCGTCGTCGCAAACAGATAGACGGCCATGAATCGGATGTCGTATACTTCTCCGAAGCTGAGATTGGCGGAGAATCGAAACAGCATCGCGGAAAGTGCGAAGTAGAAGACAAATCGCGTCAACGCTGCGGAAGCTGCCTCGGAAAAGAACCCAGACGCGGCAGCCACATAACCGACACCGATCAGAAGAAAGAACGGCAGTGTCTGAACGAAGATATCCGCCATGGTCGCCCCATAGTACCTCGGTCGAAGGCCAGATCCGCCGCAGGCAGTGCGCTGCCCCTGGGCTTCAGCCGATGCCGATCAGCGCTCCGGCACCAAACACCAAAGCACCTCCAAGCACGATCTGGAAAGTCGCGCGCAGAAACGGGGTCTCCATAAAGCGGTTCTGGATCCAGACGATCGCCCAGAGTTCGAAAAAGACCACGATGATTGCGGCTACCGTTGCCGTCCAGAAATCAGGAATGAGGTAGGGAAGCGCGTGACCGAGTCCGCCCAGTGTCGTCATCACGCCACTCGCCAGCCCGCGTTTGAAAGGAGAGCCGCGTCCGGAGATCTGACCGTCGTCCGACGCAGCTTCGGTGAACCCCATTGAGATTCCCGCACCGACGGACGCGGCCAGTCCAACAATGAAGGTCGTATGCGTGTCCTGAGTGGCAAACGCAGTCGCAAATACAGGTGCCAGCGTGCTGACCGACCCGTCCATCAATCCAGCGAGGCCAGGCTGCACCCACGTCAATACGAACTTCCGCCGAGCCGCGCGATCCTCTCTCTGTCGAATCCCTGTTCCCAAGTGCTGTTTCGCGAGGGCGCTGGCACTCTCGCCGTGATGCGCCTCTGCAGCCGCGAGGTCTCCGAGCAGTCTTCGGGTTTCAGCATCGGCTATGCGCATGACGGCACTGCGGTAGAAGTCCTCCGCTTCGCGCTCCATGGCCTCTGCCTCGTCGCGCATCCTTTGCAGGCCGAGATTCTCCACCAGCCACACCGGTCGCCGGGCATAGTATCCTGAGACGTGCTCGCGCCGGATCAGTGGGATCACATCGCCAAACCGTTTCCTGTGGAGTTCTATCAACTGACGCCTGTGCTCGTCCTCTTCCCGCGCCATTCCATCGAACACCGCCGCACTGCCGGGATACTCCTCGCGAACCCTCTCCGCATAGGTTCGATAAATGCGTGCGTCATCCTCCTCGGACGAAATCGCGAGTGCGAGGATTTCCTGTTCACTCAGTTCGGCGAATCGGCGCCGGCTGCTCACTCCGGGGATCATTGTCCACCTCGATTCCATTGTCACTCAGATCCCCCAGCTGGACAGGCTGGAGTCAACCTCCGGGAAATCCGCGGAGTCCCTACCTGACGTCAGCTGGAAACCTGCGTCCGACCCATCGCAGCGTAGCCGGAGCCATCAGCGCAACCAACCGTTCTTCCTTGTCAGGAAATTCAGACAGGACGGTTGAGGACAGTTCCGGCCCGCCGCCGAAGTCACCTACCGAAGATCAGTATACCACCACTGAACGGATGGATTTGCCTTCATGCATCAGGTCGAAACCATCATTGATGTCCTCCAAAGACAACGTGCGGGTAATCATTGGATCGATTTCGATCTTGCCATCCATATACCAGTCCACGATCCTTGGAACTTCGGTACGGCCTCTTGCGCCGCCGAAGGCGGTTCCACGCCAAACCCTGCCAGTGACAAGCTGGAACGGACGGGTCCGAATCTCGGCTCCTGCCGGGGCGACTCCGATGATAACGCTTTCTCCCCAACCCTTGTGAGCGCATTCCAGAGCGGTGCGCATGACGTCCACGTTGCCGGTGGCGTCAAAGGAATAATCCGCGCCGCCGCCGGTCAACTCGACCAGATGGGTGACGATATCATCCTCGACCTCATTCGGATCCACGAAATCCGTCATGCCGAACCGTTCAGCCATGGCTTTCCTGCCTGGGTTGATATCGACACCAACGATCTGGTCCGCGCCCGCAAGCCTCAGTCCCTGAATCACATTCAGACCGATGCCTCCCAGTCCGAACACCACGCAACGTGAGCCGATCTCCACCTTGGCTGTGTTCATCACCGCTCCAAGCCCGGTTGTCACGCCGCATCCGATATAGCAGATCTTATCAAACGGCGCATCCCTGCGAACCTTGGCGATGGCGATTTCAGGAAGCACTGTATGGTTGGCAAACGTGGAACAGCCCATGTAGTGCAGAATGGGTTCGCCACTGAGCGTCGAGAACCGGCTGGTGCCGTCAGGCATGACCCCTTGGCCCTGGGTGGTGCGGATCGCTTGGCATAGGTTGGTCTTGGGGTTGAGGCAATAGTCGCACTCACGACATTCCGGAGTGTAGAGAGGAATCACATGATCGCCAGGTTGCACGCTGGTCACGCCCTCCCCGACTTCCACCACCACTCCAGCACCCTCATGGCCAAGGATCGCTGGAAACATCCCCTCCGGGTCCGCCCCGCTGAGCGTGAACTCATCGGTGTGGCAGATACCGGTCGCCTTGATTTCGACCATCACTTCGCCTGTGCGCGGCCCTTCGAGGTTGACTTCCATGATCTCAAGTGGCTCGCCTGCGGTCGTGGCAACTGCGGCACGTGTCTTCATGACTGAGCTCCCTTCGGTATCCTTTCGCAAAGTCTGTGCGAAACTCGATTGAGTTGCAACCGGAGAGTGTTCAACACTGGCTCGGAAGTTTCCAAGAGACGAACGGAGTCGGTGGATGCTGAGGATGCGAACCGCTTGTTTAAGGACTCTGAACTGCTGATCCTGAGAATTACTCCGCTACTGCATCGTTCGCTGGCCATGGGTAGGCATTCCTCTTCCCGATATTCTGGAGACACTCGTCAGCGATACCGCCGCGTCAAAAGACAGACGGTGAGAGGACAGCCTCTTCCAACCAAACAATACGTAGTGGAAATGGATTCGATTTTCGAGCAGATGCCGATTCAAAGAGCCACACCACTTGCGGAGACCTGTCGCTCTGCTGAAGGAAGTGACCCGAATTTCTGATATGCGAAATGAGAGCATTAAGGAACCCAAGCCATCCGGGAACGCGGGCGGGGCGAGGAGTTCATCGCGATGCGCCGCCGGCGTTCGGCGGTTGAATCGGCGACCGACAACCTCGGGCACCGCATCGGCCCTCTCCTTCGCCGGGAGGCGCGAAAGCGGCGACCGGGCACCGCCTGACGGCTTCCTGCACGACACCGGCATGATGCCCCCTGGTTCGGACGGGCCGGGAGGAACCCCGATGGGCTGACGGCGGCGAAAGGGCCCGTTCCGGCACGGACCGCAGCCCATGCCCCGCCGGACACGGGACAGAACGCGAACACCGCCGCTGTCCGTCTGCAGGCGACGGCCAGACCGGACGAACCGTCACCCGTGATCTCCCCGAGAGAAAGGGTTTCTGGCGGACACTATCTATCACACATTGATTGTCGAGAGGGAGATGGAGTTCGAACCCGACTACGGCAACGACTGATATGTATGCTGCAAGGTGCGTGCGCATATTGACCGGGGTCGACAGGACGCTTGGTGCGTTGCTCACGTGCAACTTCGCAGGCGCCGAGGAAACATTGGACTCAACTGATGAAACCCCGTGTTCAGGATGTGTCCTCTGGAAAGTCATGGATCCTGAGAACTACCTGTTCGACATTTGCTGGACTAGGATCGATTTCGAGCACGTTGTTCACTAGATCACCGGAATTGCCGACATGGTCCAACGCAGTTTGAAAGTACTTCATTTGACCAACTCTACCTGAGCCTGTGGGTCGGTTGAGACACACAAGACCTGCATGCAGCGGCTGGCCGATATAGCATGGCGTTTGGCTAGTGCTACTGCTTATTGGTCGAAAATCATCCGAGTTTCGAGTGACGAGCGTCCAGTCGCCATCAATGATGGCATGCCACTAGTGTCCCAACGTTAATCAAATAGATTCAATTGGTTATCGGCACCGGGAGGATTGTTTCTGTTCGGCGTCCTGGTAAGTATTTGATTTAGAGGCGTTCTCTCGAACATGGTGAGGCTCAAGATCTGTAACATTGTGTGGAGGCTGATGTCCAACCGGCTTCTCGAGCGGATGATTGCGACCAGCAGGTAGACAGGGACGGCGATCCAGATCTGGCTCTTCACGGCGTTCTCTGAGGTGCCGAAAAAGGACTTGATCCTGAGATGCTGCTTGATCCACCTGAAGAAAAGCTCCACCTGCCAGCGCGCCCGGTACAGGTCGGCGATGGTGTGTGGCGGAAGAATGAAGTTGTTGGTCAGAAACACAAGGGTCCGTTCCCGTTCCCGGTCGACATACTTGATGCGCCGCAGCTTGTCGGGGTATTCCTTCGCCGTCCCAACACCGTCGGTCCGGACAATCTGGTCGCAGATGACGCCGGAGGACCGGTCGACCCTGTTCGAGTACAGGCGGCGGAGCCTTGTGTTGGTCTTGGACCGCAGGACGAAATGGGCGCCGTTGAGGTGAAGTCGGTGCAGGCGGCTGAAGTCGAGATATGCCCGGTCCATGACATGGAAAGCCCCGGGCTCCGGAGCGATGATGTCCAGAATGTTGACGTCATGGACCTTGCCGTCGGTGATATGGATGAATGCGGGGATGTTGCCCCTGAGGTCAAGCAGCGTATGCAGCCTGACGGCACCTTTGGTCCTGCGGAAACGGGCCCAGGGGAAAAGGGACAGGCACAGGTCGATGGTCGACGAATCCAGCGCGTAGACGGTGCTCTCAAGGTCGAGACCGTGACTGTCGTCGGAAAGGTGCCGGGCCTTGTGGATCAGGTGCTGGGCGAAGTCGGCATGGATCCTCCAATCCCGGGTGGAATTGGCGTTGGCAAGGGTGTTCCTCGCCACACCGCCCCGGATACCCATGTGATAGAGCTTGGATGACTGGGCCCGCAGGCAGACCTCGACATCCCTCAGGGAAGACCGATAGGTCAGCTGCGCAAACGCCATGCAGCGGTATCGATCACTGCAGCTGAAGGACTTGATCCTGTGATTTCCGCCGTAACGCTCGACGCAGCGGCGAAACCTATGCCATGGAAGATGATCCATGACCTGGCCGAAAACGAGCTTGCCAGAATACACTTCCGGGCCTCCCTTTTGCTGGATTCATGGCCCAGCCCTGCGGGACACCCGGTTGGAGTTCAAGTCGGTGACACCTCAAATCATCAAAAAACAAACTAATATCAATATATTACACATACATTATGCTTCAACGTTGGGACACTAGTGATGGCATGCATTAGCTGGTGGTCTTTCCAGCCTTGCATGCCGCGCCGGGTGACATGCGCGCTTTCCACGTGCCCGGCTTCTACGGCCATGTCGACCAAAGCGATGGACAAGCACTCATCGACAAGGAATTTCACGGATGCAGGCCATCGGTTATTGTAAGTCCGATAGGTCGACCGTCTCTTCTGAGACAAGACGTCGAAGTTTGGAGCCAACGCGAGGTCGGCCAATCCGCGGGTGTGCCTTGGCGTAAAGCGCGGATGCTTCAACTTCTTCGCGGCTCAAAGTCGGAAAATCCTCCAACGTGGTCTCCAGACCGTCTGTGGCGAACGCATCAGCAACTTCGTAGACACTGATCCGCGTTCCGCGCACAACTGGGGTGCCACCTCTTACGTCCGAGTCCTCGATGATGCGACGAAACGCGTCGTTTAGTTTGTTCAACCCAGCCATCGCCGCACTTACAGGCTCTCCCAGCGAGAGTATGACACAGCCGCTTTCAAACCGCAGGAGCCTTGCGTGTTCAGGCTCGTCTCGAAGACGGAGCCAGTTGTCCTTGGTGAATTTCTCAATCATTCGCATGGCTTCAAGCCGCATGCCCCTGCTCAGCTTGGAACCGTCGGAAGCACCAAAACTGACCATAGGAACCGCGTAGGCGCGCACTGCACGACGTGAGCCGAGCTTTACGCATGCGGACTTGGGAAGCACAGCATCGTCAATAAGGTGGTTGATCTTACGA
This sequence comes from Paracoccaceae bacterium, assembly GCA_965203605.1. GTDB lineage: Bacteria > Pseudomonadota > Alphaproteobacteria > Rhodobacterales > Rhodobacteraceae > JAPOUP01. The sequence continues at coordinate 5,026,201 of OZ241902.1, forward strand.
ACGGAGACCCCCGTGGCTGCGGCAGCCTCATTGATCAAAATCGCTTTGCTGGGCGCGATCGCATGGGCTTTCGGGCTCGTCATGTTCGGCTCCCTCAAACGTTTCCGACATTCGGATGAGTTTAACATAGACCACGCCAAGCATGCTATACAAGGCAATCCGATCGTTTCGCTAGTCAGATTCCCTGTGCATCAACCTCTAAGGGCGCACTCAAGAAAGTGCGAAACTTCCGCGAGACTGGTCAAGTGGTCGTCCGTGTCGGCGGCACGAACTCAGGACATAGCGCATATGACAGAAATGGCAAAAGATGGGCTCTGAGGCAAATGCCAGCCTCGTGCGTCGATAAGAATGTCGACGTGGTGTTTCCCGCAGGTTCTTACATAGACGGGTATTGGTTTGAAAAGGTGATATCGGAACTGGCTTGCTCACCGGAGAAGGTGCTAATTTCACCATACGCTCGGGTGATTACCAAAGCACATAAAGAATGGGAGCCAAATGGTGGACTAGAAGCCACCATCGGCTCGACTGCCAGCGGGGCCAGCGCCGCCGTGTTGGCTTCAGTAGGACGTGAATCATCGAATCTTCACACTTATTTCGCTTGACGCAGAAAGATTCGAACCTCTGTCTCAATATATTGGCGATACCACTGAATACCTAACCAACCGACTCGCACAAGGAGCGCACGTCATCATTGAAGGAACTAAGGGGTTTGGTCTCTCGCTACTAGATGGTGGCTACTCGCCGGAGGTCACATCGCGCCCCACCACTGCTGCAGTAGCACTTGCGGATGCTGGGCTAAGTCCTCTAGATGTTGATGACGTCACACTCGTCATAAGGGCCTTTCGAATCCGTATGGCAGGCGACTCTGGGGCCTTTGCTCACCCGAGTTCCACTTTGAATTGCAACGCCAGATACCGCTGTTCTCTTGGGTGTTTTGCCGTTGCTCATCGACAGCGACGTGCCGGCGGAAAAAACTGGCCGTGTCAGATGCGAAGAGTGCGCCGTCGACCTCTCCTTCGCGGAACGATGCTAACGCGGCGTCAACGGCTTCCGCCGAGATGAACCTGTCGCGACCGAGCGCGAACAACTGTTCCAACCTCGACCTTGTGTATTCAGGGTGGAACTGAACCGAAAACCCAGGAAATTCGTACTCCAGCACACCGACTGGGCAATAGTCTGCGGTACCCGTAACCTTCGCGTCAGGCGGCATCTGCGTCACCTGATCCTGATGCCAGACATGGGTTGGGTGGTCCACATCGCCGACCCTATAGATCCTCCGCCCAACGACATTGCCGCAACTCGCCTTTTCCGCCCGTCCACCGAAGGTGTCAGCCATGATCTGATGGCCGAAACAGATTCCGAAGATCGGTTGCTGCGCGTCCCGGGCCGCAAACAAAAACTCGCGTAGCGGTGCCATCCAGGGCGTAGAATCATATACACCGAATTCCGAGCCGCTGACGATGAAACCGTCGTGGTCGGAGGGCTCCGGCAGCTCCGCCCCGTAGGCGACGCCGACAGAGGCAAACGCTGCCTCCGGAAGCTCAGGTGACAGCCATTCGACAATTGTCTCTCCAACGCTCGGCACGTCATCCAGCAACGGGCTTGGCTGGTTGGTCAAATCAAGAACCGCTATTCGCATCCCTACCATCCAAAGGCACGGTCAATGCCTGCCATCTTGACGCCGGTAAACGCACTGGCCTCGAAACTCAGCGCACGCAGATCTTCGGTCTCAAGGTTGTGAACCGAAGATTTTCCGCAGGCCTTCGCCAATGCCGTGACTTCCATGGTCATTGCGGTGAGAAACCGTGCGACCCGCTCGGCCCCGGCCCTCGGATTCATGCGCTTCTCCAGTTCCGGATCCTGGGTGGCTACCCCAACCGGGCACAACCCGGTATGACAATGATGACAGGCACCAGGCGAAGTTCCGAGTTTCCTGTAGTCCTCGATATACCGAGGGGAGTTGCAGCCCATCGCTATCATCGCGGAGTTGCCGATCATCACCGCGTCAGCACCGAGTGCCAGGCACTTCGCGGTGTCCACGCCGGATCGAATTCCTCCGGCCGCGACCAGATCGACCTTTCCTGTCATCCCGCAGTCGTCGAGTGCCTCTCGGGCCGCACGTATCGCGCTCATTGTCGGAATGCCCGTATGGTTCAGCAACAATTCCGGTGACGCTCCGGTGCCGCCTTCGGCACCATCCACGACGACAACATCGGCTCCCGCCTTGGCGGCGATGGCAACATCGTAGCGCGGTCGGGTCGCTCCCATCTTCACGAATATCGGAACCTTGTAACCGGTCGCGATCCTGAGTTCCTCGATTTTGACCGCCAGATCGTCGGCCCCGAGAAAATCAGGATGCCGGATGGTCGACCGTTGGTCCACGCCTTCCGGCAGGGTCCGCATCCTGCTCACCCGGGGACTGACCTTCATGCCCAGCAGAAGGCCGCCGGTTCCGGGCTTCGCGCCTTGCCCGACCACGATTTCCAGCCCGTCTGCGCGACGAAGGTGATCAAGGTCGATTCCGTAGCGCGCTGGGCTCATCTGATATACCAACCGTGCGGATGCCTCCCGTTCCTCTTCCAACATGCCGCCTTCCCCGGTGCAGGTCATCGTGCCCACCTTTGAGGCACCATAGCCCAGCGATGCCTTGGCCGGAGCCGACAGCGCACCGAATGACATCGATGCGATGTAGATGGGAATCCTGAGCTCCAGCGGTTCCTCAACAATACCGCGTCCGCCACCAAGTACGGTCTTGGTCTCACAGTTCTCCCGATAGCCCTCCAAGGGCAACCGGGTCATCGTGGCAGGAACGAAGACCAGGTCGTCGAATGTCGGCATTCGTTTGTTGAACGTATTGTAACCACGGACCTGATAGCGTCCGAGCTGCGCCAAAGCGTGCACTTCCGAAATTGCTTCCGGCGTCCAGCGAGTGGACCCGCCCTCGTCATAGCTCGACAATATGCCAGTTGGACGGCCTTCCACCGCGCCGGCGTCGTGAAACCGGATCTCCTCTTCCGTTGGCGATTCAAAAGGATACTCGTAGGTTTGGGTCAGATCATCAGCCATGCGCCTGCATCCCTTGATTCAAAGTACCAGAGTCGCTGACCCGATATCATCCTGCGCCAATCGCGCGAACTATCGGCAAGACCGAGCGGCTCAAGGATGGCATTGACTTCATCGACCTGTTCCGGTGTCGGCTCCACGACCTTTACGTCCACGCCAAGGCTGTCGACATCGCTCGCGACCCATACCTCACCCTCCCAGAGCGCGTCCGCGCAGCTGTCGCCGGCGCCGCCAAGTGCGATGATCTTTCCTGAATGGGCCATGAAACCTGACTGATAGCCGATTCGCCCTTCCACGACGATGTTACCGCCCTTCATCGCCACCCCGCAGCGAGGACCTGCGTCTCCCTTCACATGGATCGTGCCACCAATCATCGCGGCACCGCAGGACATGCCGCTATAGCCGCCGACCGTGATCGTCCCCTTTGACATCCCTTCGCCCAAGGCCCAGCCAGCGTTACGCTCTATATCCACCTTCGCGCCGGTATTGAGGCCTCCACAATAGTATCCTACCGAACCTTCGAACTGGACATAGGCGCCATCGGGAAGCCCTATGCCCAGATTGTGGCGGGAAAGGGTGTTGATCACACGAACGCTGTCCCCACGGGCACAGGCGTCCTGGATATCCTCGTTGATTTCCTTGATGTGGCGGTTGCCCACTTCGACTACGTGTTCGTTCATGCCGCCATTGCCCGATTGCCAACACCCCAGAGCCCGGTGAGGGAAGGGCCGTCATAGTTGATGACGTCGCATTCGCCGGTGAATATGCGCCGGACCGCCTGTTCCTCCGTGGCCATGGCAAGTTCGCCGCCTTGATCGATTGTGACCAGCGGCTTCATGGCAAACCGATCCTTGGCAAATCCGATTCCGTCAGCGTTTGCGATCATATAGGTGAATACGCCGTCTATCGAGGTGATCGAGAGCTTCAGGGCCTGATCCAATGTCAATCCCGCCTTCATTCGGTCACTGACCCAAACTGCGATCAACTCACTGTCATTTCCGGTCAGGAACCTGTAGCCTTGCCGTTCCAGCCTTTCCCGCCATGTGAAGTAGTCTGTGATCTGTCCGTTATGCACAATGGCTACATCGGGAAAGGGCCGTGCCCAGAAAGGATGGCTGGCGTTCGGCCGCACGTCACTCTCTGTCGCCAGTCTGGCGTGTCCAAGACCGTGAGTGCCAATTATGTCGCGCACGCCGTGTCTGTCGGCCACAGCCTTTGCACCGCCGATGTCCTTGATGATTTCGAGGCTGCGTCCGCAGGACTGCACCTCGATCCGGTCAGTTAGAGCGTCAGCGTCGGCGACCCAGGCCGCCAGGTCATGAGGGTCGCTGATCTCCATGCGAAAACTGTAGTGCCGGTTCCCGTCGGTGATGACCTGGGGGTCTCCAAGCAAATCGGCATCGTGATCGCGTAGGCTGTTCACCAGATCCCCCATTGCGGAATCCATGTCCTTCCGGTCGAATCCCATGCCGCGGACCACGTATCCACTGTCGCGCGGCGGTCCATAGACCGCGAAGCCGGTGCTGTCCGCGCCTCGATGCTCCTGTGCATCCATCAACTCCACAAGGTCGTGGCCGACGTTTCCGAGGCCGGAAAGAATGCGCCCTGCGATTCCACACATGGCAATACCCTCCCTGTTTCTGTATACAGTATACAGTATTCAGTGAAGCGCAAGATTGAATCCGGTGGCTGGGGGCCGCTCGACTGTATACAGTATCCACAAACGCAGAGGCATCAATGGCATTCCGAGACACCGCATGGCCCTGAAATCCATCCGGCCAGCCCGCCGCCGACTGGCGGACGAGGTCTATGATGAGTTGATCGACGCGATCATGCGTCGGGAATTCGGACCTGATGACCGGCTGGTCCAGGAAAGGCTCGCCGATGAGATGAACATCAGCCGCACGCCCATCCGCGAGGCTCTCATGCGCCTGGAACAGGAAGGGGTGCTCGAGGTCTCGAACCGGGGCAGTTTCAAACTCTATCGAATGAGCGACGAGGAGGTCCGGGAACTCTACCAGGCCCGTGCGGGTATTGAAGGACAGGGAGCCCGAATTCTGGCCGTGCGCAAATCGGCGGCGGATGTTGCCTGGCTGACCCAGGTCGTCGAGCGGGAGGAGGCTCTCGAAGACCGGTCGGCAAGAGGATACTTCGAGGCCAACCGAAACATCCACCGTGCGTTTGTCGAGCGGGCCGGAAACCGTTTCCTTCTGGAAATGTTCGACATCATATGGGCCAAGGCGATGGCGTTTCCCTTGTTCGCCGCAATTGAGAACGTGGATCTCGCCAAGTCGCTTGGCGATCACATGGATCTTGTCAGGGTTATCGAACATGGAGACCGGACCGAGGCGCTGGAAACGTTCACGCAGCATATCCAGAACGGCTTCGACCTTCAGATGCAGGGTCTTCATCCGGAACGGGTTCCCTGATGGCCGGTCGCTCGGGCATGTTCCGGGCGCTTCCAGATTGGAGCCACATCCAGGCGAAGACGCCAGGAGCGGGTTCGCCGTCGCGTTCGGGTAAATGTTCCGATCCCCAAAGGCATACAGGAGTTCCAGAATTATCGATACCTGCGATGCGGAGCGCAGTTTGGCGGTGAGATCAATCTGACTGACAGATTTCCTCTCCCCTGAAAGAGAAATCGGCCTACATCGTTAGTCCTTCAGGCTCTTCCAGCCCGCTTGTCCGACAGCACGCGGCAAGGGTATTGGCCAGTAGGCATGCGATGGTCATGGGGCCGACACCGCCTGGAACTGGCGTGATTGCGCCAGCGACACTTGAACAACTCTCATAGTCCACATCGCCGACAAGCCGCGTCTTTCCCTCTTCCGGTTCCGGCGCAGGAATTCGATTGATGCCTACATCTATCACTGTGGCGCCCGGCTTGATCCAGTCCCCTTGGATCATCTGAGGGCGGCCGACCGCGGCGACGACAATATCAGCCCGACCCACCACCTCTGCAAGGCACCGGGTACGTGAATGGGCTATGGTCACGGTGCAGCTGTCCCTGAGCAGAAGCTGCGCCATTGGCTTGCCCACGATATTGGATCGGCCGACGATCACGGCGTTCATTCCAGATAGGCTCTTGTGGCGGTCGCGCAGGAGCATCAGGCAACCAAGCGGTGTGCAGGGAACGATGGATTTCTGCCCGGTTCCGAGTCGACCAACATTCGAGACGTGGAACCCATCGACATCCTTTGCCGGATCAATTGCGTTGATCACGAGGCTTTGGTCGATGTGATCCGGCAGCGGAAGCTGAATTAGGATACCGTGCACGGACGGGTCGACGTTTAGCCCATTCACCAACGTCAGAAGTTCCTCTTCCGACGTGGATGCGACAAGCCGATGCTCGAAGCCCTTCATTCCCGCCTCGATTGTGTGCCGGTTCTTCGAGCGCACGTAGACCTTGCTTGCGGGATCCTCTCCCACAAGCACCACCGCCAATCCTGGAGTTAGTCCGTGATTCGTCCTGAGGCTGGCAACACGCTTGGCCACGTCGGCTCGAACCCTATTGGCAAAGGCTTTTCCATCAATGATGTCGGCAGTCATGAAATTTCCCCTCATCCGCACATCCCGCTCAACATACGGTAAATGCTGAGTTCGATGGCGAACATAGAGCCTTGGTTGGTCACCGCAAGAACCTGCAGAATGGAGAATGCCCACCAAGGTCAGAACACCCCGTGAAGAGCTGCCCCCGCCCGCCCAACGATCACGTGATCACTCTATCACGGCCGTCTTTACCGACATTATTGCGGATTCTCTACGTCGATGTCGTTGATGGGTCGTCGCTGTCTTCTTTCTCTGCCCAGTTGCCCATTCCATACGGGTCGGTCGTTGCGCCGCCACGCAGTGACAGTTGCCAAGCCGTCTAGAGGTTGGCACGGCTGTCGGCCACTGCCTGACGATTGCCCCTAACGGGTGCGACCCTCGCAAGCGAGTGGTTCTGAATGATGGTGATAGACGATTCCCGAGTGCCAAACGACTGCACGGCACGACATCCCCGGAACGCCCCAGCTCGAACCCAGGACCGTATCGCTGCCGGGCCAGAGCAACTGTCCGGTCTCTGGTTGAGGACGCTGACAGTCCTGCATGGGGCATCAGACCGCAACAGTACGGGTCATCTGCGCAAAAGACCGACTTCCCTTATCTTGCCGAGATTTGCGCGGCTCACCGGTATCTCTGGTCCATTAGACATTTTCAGCAGTGCGCCGTCACCTCGGCGAGCCACGGCCATAATCTGATCCACTGCGATCCAGTGGGATCTGTGAACCTGCAGCCCAACCGTATCGCCAACTTCGCGGACCGCATCAGTCAGTCGCATCAGGACCAGTTCATCACCTTTCAACGTGCGAACGCGGACATACTTGTCCTCAGCCGAGAGCGCCACGAGGGCCGCGCGCTTTTCAAATGGGAGGCGCTCCAGCAGCGCCGGGGCTCGAGGTTTGGCGTCATGATCTATCGGAACATTGGCCCCTGCGAAAATCGCCGCGATAATGAAAGCGATCACGAAAACTTCGGCCGTCAATTGCGCAAACGCCTGCCCCGCGACCCAATACTGCAACGCCAGCCCATTAAAGGCATAGACAAAAACCAAAACGCCCAAACCAGTCAAGAAGCCCGCAAAGACAATGTGCCTGACACAACTTTCAGGCGCAAAATGCGACGCCACCAAATTCGCCACAAACCCGACTGAATAGGAAACGAAAACCATTGCAACCCAATAGGCAAGGCGGGGCAGGGCGCGCATCACCTCGTTGGTCTCGAACGGTCCCATAACCGTCAGAATCACCGACACCCCAATCAGTGCCGTAACCCGCACTGGCTGTGTCATATGGGTACGCCATTCACGAAGGGTGAATTGCGGTGAGAGGTGGTTCACGTAGCCGATCCGTCAATTGCACATTTGCTATGGCGCACAGAGCATCCAATCGGAAAATAGGCCCTCGCAGCCAGATTGCAAATGAGGGGGTGAGCATGACGCTCGAACCGATTTTCGCTGCTCCGGCAGAGATCCGGATCCACGTGACCTTTGCCGTCCTTGCTTTGCTTGTTGGGCCTTTTGCCCTTTTTCGGAAGCGCCGCGACCGAGTTCACAAACTGTTGGGGTATACGTGGATTGTCGGGGTTTCCGGGCTGGCGGTTTCCGGGCTATTCATTCCCAGCGAGATCGCAGTGATTGGGCATTTCGGGCCAATCCATCTCTTCAGTGCCTTTGCACTCTGGGGGGTGGGTGAAGGGCTGTATTGGGTGCGGAATGGGGACATTGCGCGTCATAGGGCCGCGATGCGATCAGTGTGGTTCGGCGCGATGGGTCTGGCTGGCCTGCTAACGCTGTGGCCCGGACGTGTCATCAATCGGATGATCTTCGGAGAGTTTTCAGACCTGGGTTATCTCGGTATTGTTATCGGGGGCGTGGGTCTCTGGTTTTTGTTCGGCAGGCGGCAGCAGGACGGGAATCGCCAGCCATTGAAGTGACCCGAAGGCCTGCGAACTCAAAACATGGCGTGAACTTCCGCTCAGGGTCTTGCTGCAGGACCGGAAAGCCCGTCAAAGAGTGTGACGGCGATCGAAACACACCGGTTACGCACCGCGCTCCATTCCCTGAGATCCTCGGCTAGGCCACGGAATATCCGCGTCCCATCCTGCCCTAGATCACCGGGGAGGGGGTTGGCCAGCTGAGCCAGCAACTGCTGCGTTGCGGACTGTTTGCTGTCCTGCGGATACAACTCGTCAAAGGACGACATCGCGCTGACCAGAGCTTCGTTCCCGAGACTTGTTCCTATCGCCGCGAAATCGACATAGTCGCGCAAAGCATTCCGTTTCAGTATCAGGACCGCCTTGATTCGCATTGTCTCCGCCATGGATGGAACGACAACCTTCTTCCCGTTGCAGGCCACCTCTACGGTTTCCAGCGGCTGGCTGCGTATCAACTGCCTGATTCCGGTCTCGATTCCATCGAGGGAACCCAGAATCAGCACTGGGGAACGGACACGAGCGGTTTTCCAGCCAGCGACAGATTCCAGGTTGGCAAGAACCTCGTCGAACCGCTCCTGGAGATCCGTCAGCACATGGTCCGCGTCCCTGGAAAACCGGTGTCTGGCATGGATGCCGGCCGCCGTTCCACCAACAAGGACGGCCTCCGGGAAGTGCCGCTGCAGTCGCGCCGCAGCCGAAATGACCCGTTCCCAGTCAGGTAGGTGCAAGGCGTCGCTTTCCGGCGTATGCAAGCCAGAAGTGATGGCGCTGCGCACCGGGATCGTTGACATGCATTCCACAGACACGCTCCACGACGTCCAGCAATGGCGGCTCTTCAATGCACCACCGCCGAAGTCTGGTCCAGTCCTGCCAAAGTCCGCGCGCTATGATGTCGTCGATCGCCATTGGCGACCGTGAGGCAGCCTCCGTGTCGACGATATGGCGATGCTGCATGGCGTGTGTCCCACATCCTCAGGTGGCGGAAACGCGCACCGTTGCCGTATGTGTAGTGGTGCCAGCGAGGAAACGCAAGATCATGTTCACGGCGGAAGCCGCATCTTTTTCACGGACCACTCCAGCTTTCGGTGACAGCTCCCCATCCATGAAGGGCAGGTCGTTCCAGTGCGTTCGACAGCCGCCGTCCGGCAGCTGTCGCCCGGTTCCGTGTGGAGCGCCTTGACTGGAACGCTCCAGGACTGGCGGAAGCGGGCCTACGAGCCGTGCCAGCGCTCGATGTCCGCTATCAGTTCCTCTCCTTCTCGCTCCGAACCCTCCAGGCCCGTGCCCTCCGGATCAAGGCGAATGCGCAACGCCAGGATTTGATCGCTCACGTACAATATGCGGTGTGTCTTGGATCGCGACGCCTCAGGCAATCCTGGATCAAGCGAAGATCACGCTACTTTTTGCCAAGAATGAAGCCGCAGGGATGTCCAGGCATGTGCCGAGGGATGTGCCCATGACCCGCCCGTTTCCCCGCCTGCGCGGCGATACAGTTCACAGCCTGACGGGAGAGAGGCTGCCAGCGTTCAGAGGCAGGCAGCCATGTCAGCACATCGTCGCGTGACGCCAGCGAGCGGCGAACCGTGCGTAGTTCATCAGCCTGACAATGGTTGCTAGACACCGAGACCATTCCCGGGACCCGGGATCCAGAGGCGAGTCTGATCAAGGTTCACATAGCTACGACGCATGGCGCCTGCTTCCGATACACGCAGGCCGATTGGCACCATCATGCGCCCAGGAAACAGGCCGTCATCGCCCAAGGCATCGCAATGCAGGGTGGAACGGGGGATCGATGAGTCATGGATGGTCGCCCCAGTCGAGCCTGGCTTCAGGGCACCAAACGCCGGACCGCCAATTCATCCATGAACTGACGGTCAGGTCCTACGCAGGCTCACCAACCGCAGCGCTTCCTGATAGACCTGTCGACGGGGAAGTCCCAAGGCCGATGCAACGGCTTCCGACGCGTCTCTCACCGATAGGTCAGCCAAGGCCAAGCCGAGAGCCGTTTCGAGATCCGCTGCCTGACCGTCGTCGTTACCGCGGCCCACGACCACCACAACCTCACCTCTTGGCTCTCGCTCAACCGTCATCGTCGCAAGATCCCCGAGACTGCCGGTCACAACCTCCTCGAAACGCTTGGTCAGCTCCCGACAGAGAGCCGCATCGCGCTCGCCGAACGCTCCGGCCATTTCAGACAGCAGCCGCTGAATCCGCCTCGGCGACTCAAAGACGACCAGTGTCGCCGGCACCAACTTCAACTCCTGAAGCCATTCCCCACGCGCACCCTTCGCTGTTGGCGGAAATCCCGCAAACAGGAACCGATCGGTCGCAAGTCCCGACACCGTCAATGCCGCCAGGACCGCCGATGGCCCGGGTGCCGCGGTCACGGCCAAACCATTCGCCTTCGCCAATCGGGCTAGGCGGAATCCCGGGTCCGATACCAGAGGCGTGCCGGCCTCGGACGTGTAGGCAACCGACCTGCCTTCGCCAATCATTGCGAGAAGCCGAGGCCGCGCTGATTCTCCGTTGTGATCGTGGTATGCGATGAGTGGACGTCCACCGATCGGGATTCCGTGAATCTCCAGGAGACGTCTCAAGGTCCGTGTGTCCTCGGCGGCAAGCACATTCGCCGATGCGAGAATATCAAGCGCCCGCAAGGTAATGTCACGGGCCGTTCCGATGGGCGTCGCGACGAGATAGAGCCCGGGTGGAAGCGGGGAAAAATCGACTTTCACGGACCGTTCCCCCATTCAATGCGTTTACTCCATCAATTCTTGCGCATAATCTATGACCATCCGCAAGTCAGCACGGGAGCGAACGCACAGCCATGATCCCGCAAACAGGAATCACATGCCGCCGGTCCCTGCAGGTGCTGGCTGCCTTGGGTTGTGCCGCTTTCGCGGCGTGCGGCCCCGCTACGGATCCTCCGGTCAGTGTCGAGGTGGACGCGCCGGTCAAGGTGGCGCTCCTGATACCGGCGGAGTCGGGCAGAGCCGAAAACGACCTTCTGGCCAAAGAGGTCGAAAACGCGGCACGCCTTGCAATTCATGACATGCAGGGCGTCAAGGTCGACCTTCGGGTTTACGCAACCGCCGCCAGACCGGAGGGCGCTGCCGAAGCAGCGGCACAGGCGGTCAATGATGGCGCAGGGATAATCCTTGGCCCGATATACGCGGGCTCGGCAAACGCAGCTGGCACCGCCGTCTCCGCGACTGGAGTCAATGTGCTGAGCCTCTCCAACAACACCGATATCGCTGGCGGCAACGTGTTCGTGCTGGGCAATACATTCGAAAATACGGCCGATCGTCTGGTTGAGTATGCGGTGGACAATGATCGGTCCAGAATCCTGATCGTCTATGGCCAGGGCGAAACTGAAGTGAAGGGATTCACTGCGATTTCCGCTGCGATCGAGCGCCACGGCGCCGAACTCGTGGGTACCGCTTCATTCGCGATGACCCAAAACGCCGTTGTCGAAGCCGCGCCCGAGATCGCCGCCGCAGTGGAGAACCAGGACGCCGAGGCGATCTTCCTGACCTCGGGAAACGCTGGCGCACTTCCCATCCTCTCACAGTTGATGGTCGAAAACGGAGTGGATATCCAGACGACACAGTTGATCGGCCTGCAGCGCTGGGACATTCCGTCCAGCGCGTTGGAACTGGCCCCACTTCAGGGGGGATGGTTTGCGCTTCCTTCGCCTTGGCTAACCCGGGAGTTCAACGCCCGCTACAGTTCAGTCTACGGAAACCAACCGCATCCGATCACCAGCCTCGCCTACGATGGAATTGCCATGATTGGCGCATTGATCAGTTCCGGAAGATCCAGCGCCCTTTCGGTGGATGCCCTTACCGAAACCACCGGATTCGCGGGCGTCAACGGTGTGTTCAGGCTACGCCCGGACGGCACCAATGAACGAGGGCTGGCGGTCGCCACAGTTTCCGATAAGCGGGTGGTGATCATCGACCCGGCACCAGTCGGCTTTGGTGGCGCAGGCTCCTGAGCCAGCCGACAGGCTCCCTGTTGTGGAGAAGCTGGACGGTCTTGCCTGCCCGGCCCATCGGATCTTTGATAACTCTGGTGTCAGTGCGGCGCTTGACGCCGCCTTCAGCGAGGCGAAAGGCCCAGATTCGATCCGCGGTGCAGCCGTTCACGTGCTTGGGGCGGCGCTTACCGAGGGCAGGAATGCGATTGCCGATGCCTTCCTTGACGATCCCGGAAACGCACGGCCAGCTGTCCGTTCCTATGCCTGGCTTGCGGACCGTATCGTTACCTCCGCACTCGACATGGCAATCAGCCAGCTGCACCCGATCGCAGTGCCGACAGAAGCCGAGCGCATAGCCGTACTGGCCGTCGGCGGCTATGGACGTGCTGAAATGGCACCCTACTCAGATATCGATCTGCTGTTCCTTACGCCCTACAAGATCACTCCATGGGCCGAGAGCGTTATCGAATCAATGCTCTACGCATTGTGGGATCTGCACCTGAAGGTTGGACATGCCAGCCGGACAGTGGCGGAGTGCATTCGGCTTGGGCGGGGCGATTACACCATCCGAACGGCCCTGCTAGAACACCGTTTCGTCGATGGCCACCAGCCTCTGGAAAGCGAATTGCGCGAGAGACTCTGGTCAGAACTTTTTCGCAACACCGCGACGGACTTCATCGAGGCCAAACTCGCCGAGCGCGCCGAGAGACATGCCCGGCAGGGCGGCCAGCGCTACATGGTCGAACCCAACGTAAAGGAAGGCAAAGGTGGCCTGCGTGATCTCCAGTCGTTGTTCTGGATCGACAAGTATCTTCACGAGATTCAGGATACCGCCGAATTGGTGCGAATGAACGTGTTTCGTCAGGAGGAGTTCGACGCCTTCGTCAGAGCGGAGAATTTCCTGATGGCAGTGCGCTGTCATCTCCATCTCATCGCCGGTCGGGCGCAGGACCAACTGACATTCGACCGGCAGGTCGAAGTCGCGAGGCGCATGGGTTACAGAGACCGGGGCGGACGTCGTGAAGTCGAACATTTCATGCAGGACTACTTCCGACACGCCACCCGCGTGGGCGAACTCACCCGGATCTTCCTGACGGCTCTGGAAGAGCGTCATGTCAAGCGACAGCCAATGCTTGCGGGCCTGTTCCGCCGCAGACGGGTCGCAAAGGGTTATCGGATCGAGTTCAATCGGCTCAACATCGCGAATGAAACTGAATTCTTCAGTGACAGGCTCAACATCCTTCGCATCTTCGAGGAGGCCCTGCGCACTGGTCACCTGATCCATCCGGAGGCCATGCGCATGATCAGTGCCAACCTGCACATTATCGATGACGGAATGCGGTCGGACAGGGAAGCCGCGCGAATCTTCCTTGATCTGCTCCTGAAACACGGAAATCCGGAACGTGCTCTTCGCCGCATGAACGAGCTTGGCGTCCTGCCCGCCTTCGTTCCCGAATTCGGGCCTGTCGTGGCGATGATGCAATTCAACATGTACCATAGCTACACGGTCGATGAGCACACCATCCAGACGGTCTCGGTCCTGGCCCAGATCGAGCGAGGTGAACTCGTTGAGGAATTGCCGGTCGCGAGCCAGATCCTGACGGAAGGCGTCAACCGCAAAGTGCTGTATGTCGCGCTCCTCTGCCATGACCTTGGCAAGGGCCGTAAGGAGGACCATTCGGTACTTGGATCCAGGATCTCCCGTAGCGTGGCGCCGCGCCTTGGTCTCACGTCCAGGGAATCCGAAACTGTGGAATGGCTTGTTCGATATCACCTCCTGATGTCAGACATGGCACAGAAACGGGATATCGCCGATCCCCGGACCGTCCGCGAATTCGCCAAGGCGGTGAAGACCCGCGAACGGCTTGACCTTCTGACCGTACTCACCGTCTGCGATATACGCGGTGTCGGGCCAAAGACCTGGAACAACTGGCTGGCATCACTGTTGCGCGCCCTGTATAGGCAGACCCGCCGTGGACTCGAGGACGGGCTCGAGGCACTCAACCGATCTTCCCGTGGCACTGAGGCCAAGCGCAAACTCAGGTCGCGACTCAAGGGCTGGGATGGCGGGGATCTGAGGCGTGAAATCAACCGCCACTACGAACCGTATTGGCAGGGCCTGCATGTCACCGCGCATCTGGACTTCGCCAACCTCCTTCGGGAAATTGGCGACGACGACCTGCGCCTCAAGATCACACCAGACCCTGACCGTGACGCCACCCGAGCCTGTTTCGCCATGCAGGATCATCCGGGAATTTTCTCCAGAATGTGCGGTGCGCTTGCCCTGGTGGGAGCGAACATCAAGGACGCCCGTACCTTCACCACAAAGGACGGCCTGGCAACCGCCGCATTCTGGATTCAGGACGCTGGCGACGCGCCCTATGAATCCGCAAGACTGCCCCGGCTTCGCAGGATGATCGAGAACACATTCAACGGAAAGGTCGTCGCAACCGAAGCCATCAGGTCGCGGGATGTGATCAGGAAACGCGAACAGGCATTCCAGGTGCCCACCTCGATCACTTTCGACAATGAGGGTTCCGACATCTATACGATCATCGAAGTCGACACACGCGACCGCCCCGGGCTGTTATTTGACCTGACCCGAACGCTTGCGGCCAACAACGTCTATATTTCGAGCGCCGTGGTCGCGACCTATGGCGAACAGGTGGTCGACAGCTTCTACGTCAAGGATATGTTTGGTCTGAAGTTCCATTCAGTGCCTAAGCAACGAACCCTGGAAAACAAGATTCGCGAAGCGATCAAGCGCGGCGCTGAGCGGGCAGGCGCGGGATGAGCGTGCGTGTCGACCTTCTCTGGAAGGGGCCCGAGACCAACGGGGGTCGGAGAAGGAATATGCATGGGGAGCCAATTCCCTCCCCCGGCGACGTCATCCCTGTCGAACACAGACTGTCTTCTCGGACTTCCGTGTTGATCCAGGGTTCCCGCCACTCCACCGATACCTTGCGGTGGTGGTACAAGGCCGGGTACACTCCGCGAATCTGGTACTAAGAGACTTTTTCGCCATATGATCGGCATGTTCACGGTTGGGGCCTGGACCCTTGTTAGCCGCGTTCTGGGGTTTCTGCGCGATGTCCTGATCGTTGCCTTGCTTGGATCCGGCCCCATTGCCGAAGCTTTCATGGTCGCGTTCACCCTTCCGAACATGTTCAGGAGGTTCTTTGCCGAGGGCGCATTCAACACCGCCTTTGTTCCAATCTTCTCAAAGAAGCTGGAGGGAAAGGAGGATCCAGAGGGATTTGCGCAGGATGCGTTCTCGGGTCTCGCCGCAATTCTTGTGATCTTCACGGTCGTGGCGCTATTCGCCATGCCTTGGCTGGTCGTCGCGATGGCTAGCGGCTTTCTTGCCGATGAACGCTTCGGTCTGGCGGTTGGCTACGGGCGGATCGTCTTTCCCTACATTGTATTCATCTCACTTGCTGCCCTGCTTTCGGGACTGCTCAATTCCACCAACCGCTTTGCCGCCGCCGCCGCCGCACCGACATTGCTGAACCTCTTTTTCATCACCACGCTGTCGATTGGTGGCTGGTTTGGTTGGCCTCTTGGATCGACGTTGGCCTGGACTGTTCCGATCGCAGGGGCGGCACAGCTCGCGCTTGTCTGGGTCGCCGCCTCCCGGGCGGGATTCACGTTGTACTTCAGACGTCCCCGTCTATCGCCCGACCTTCGGCGTCTTGCCATCGTCGCCGCTCCGGCTGCCCTCGCAGGTGGTGTCGTGCAGATAAACCTCCTGGTTGGGCGTCAGGTGGCGAGTTTCTTCGATGGTGCCATTGCGTGGCTCAACGTCGCCGACCGGCTCTACCAGCTTCCGCTCGGCGTCATCGCCATCGCCATTGGAGTTGTTCTTCTTCCAGACCTCTCCCGCCGTCTACGTGCCGATGATGCGGAGGGCGGCCGAAATGCGTTCAGCAGGGCGGCCGGAATTGGACTTGCACTCACGATCCCCGCCGCTGTTGCGCTCGTTGTGATTCCGCTTCCCCTTGTCAGTGTTCTGTTCCAGCGCGGCGTGTTCAGCGCATCTGACAGTGCCGCAACCGCAGCCGCGCTCGCCGTTTACGGCCTGGGTCTGCCCGCATTCTTGCTGCAGAAGGTACTGCAGCCACTCTACTTCGCTCGTGAAGACACACGCACCCCCCTGCGGCATGCCGTTGTCGCAATGTGCGTAAATGCAGCGATCGCTGTCGGGCTCGCGCCGTTGATCGGTTATCTTTCCGCCGCCATAGGAACTTCGGTCGCTGCATGGGCCATGGTCGTACTGCTTTGGCGAGGGTCAGGAAATATGGGAGACGCAGCCCGACTCGACGCCCGATTTCTCCACCTTCTGCCGAGAACCATCATCGCCAGCGCGATGATGGGCGTTGTCCTGTTTCCTGTCTCGCTATCGCTCGAGTCCATCCTCAACCTGCCAGGCTGGCGATATCTGGCCCTCGCCGGACTCGTCGCGATTGGTGTCGTTGTGTATTTCACCGCAATGCACCTTCTGGGCGCACTGCCAATCCGAGACCTTCGCCGGGCTCTGAAGGGAAAGGAGGACGGTTAGCCGGTGAGGTGCTCAACGGCATGGGATCCGCCAGAATGGGCCAACCTGATCTGAACGGCCAGACGCGCCACGCCTTTACAGCGCATCACGATCGACCTCATCCAATACGGACACCGAATGTCCGCACTGTCGCAATGGGGGTCCGGTGGGGCGCCAAGGCCCCACCTCTACCGCTGCCGCAACCTCTCCTTCACGTGGGTCCAGCCGCCGGGGCCCACAAACACGGTCGCGCCAAACCCTGCCGCAAATCCCGCCAGATCCGCCACCCAGTCCCTGTTGATTTCCGATGCTCCGGTCAGAAAACTGCCCACAAGACCAAAAGCCAGTTGAATCGCCACAAGCGTACCAATCAGAAGAAAGGCGCGCCCGCGAGGTCCTCCAGTCTCCGCCAAGCGCGCCCAGAGCAGAAAAGTGAACGCGCCAATCAAACCATAGGCGCCCGGAAATCCACCAACCAACACATAAGCCGTATCGAGCAGCGATCCGTATACGGCGGCTCCGAACACCGCCGACATCAGGAATACTGCCAGAATCGCCCATTGTGACAGGAACTCTCCGACCCACTTTCCAAGAGCAAGCACAAGCACGCACACAAACAGCACCTGCACCATGTTGTAGTGGACGAAACTGTAGGTCATCATCCTGAGCAATGCGTCGGAATCCCATATCCATAATTCCAGCATCCGGTCAAAGGCCACGTCACTGAATCCATATTGAAGCAGCGCGTCCCGCCGCCATGATACGCTTCCAGATCCGCCCGCGAGGCCACGCTGACCAAGCTGGAATATCACTTCGATCACGAAAACCGTCACGCAGATTGCCGCGACAACGGGCGGCAGCGGGTTGACGGGACTTTCTTCATGTGGCTGTTTCATCGTCATTTCCTTGACGGTTCCCGGGCCTTCCGTTACGCGACGCGGACACAGAATTCCAGATGGAGCCCGCAATGCCCGAATTTACCCCCCGCGTCTTTTCCGGGATCCAGCCGTCGGGCGGCCTTACGCTTGGCAACTACCTCGGAGCCATCAAACGGTTCGTGGAACTTCAGAACGCAGGCACCCATGAAACCGTCTATTGCATCGTAGATCTCCACGCCATCACCGTCTGGCAGGATCCAGCGGCGCTTGCCAACGCCACCCGGGAACTCTGCGCTGGATATATCGCCGCGGGCATAGATCCTGAACAGAGCGTCCTGTTCCATCAATCAAGGGTTCCCGAGCACGTACAACTCGCCTGGATCTTTAACTGCGTCGCCCGGATGGGATGGATGCAGCGAATGACCCAATTCAAGGACAAAGCCGGAAAGAACACCGAAAACGCATCACTTGGCCTGTTCGCATATCCAGCGCTGATGGCGGCTGACATTCTCGTCTACCACGCGACCCATGTGCCTGTCGGCGAGGACCAGAAGCAGCATCTGGAACTGACCCGGGACATCGCGATGAAGTTCAACCATGACTTCGGCATCGAGTTCTTCCCGATCACGGAAGCGGTCATCGAAGGAGCCGCCACACGCGTTATGTCACTGCGCGACGGTTCGAAAAAGATGTCGAAGTCGGATCCGTCTGACATGTCGCGAATCAACATGACTGACAGCGCCGATACAATCGCCAGAAAGATTCGCAGGGCCCGAACCGATCCGGAACCGCTACCTTCGGATCTGGTCGGGCTCGAAGCCCGCCCTGAAGCCCGCAATCTTGTCAATATCTACGCCGCCTTGGCGGACACCACACCCGAAACCGTCATACGCGACCATGCCGGGCAACAGTTCTCCGCCTTCAAGCCTGACCTTGCAGACCTCGCTGTCTCGCGGCTTTCGCCGATCTCGGCCGAAATGGCGAGGCTAACGGAGGATCCTGCGGAAATCGACCGCATCCTTGAACGGGGTGCGGAGCGTGCCAGCGCCATTGCCGCACCTATCCTCAAACGAACCTACGAAATCGCTGGAATGTTGGGATAGGGAAGTCCGCCGCGCCAGCACTCGGTCAATGAACAGCGGGTCTATGGGCAGAGGTTGTGGCGGGGATGGTTGCGGCACCCGAATATCGGTATGGCCGATCGATCACTCCCATGCCGAATGCCGGTTCGTGGCCTCACGGGGCGTATGACATCTCTGAAGGTTGCCCGCCGGGACTTTGGGAGAACGTCCGTTGCACATGGCCTGTCTGAACCTCCCGGTACCGTCAGGCCAAACCCAAAGGGAGCCGGTCACTGGGCACCCATGATGGATGCCGCATGGAGAAGCGGGATCACGGAGCTCAGGAGACGCTGATGTTCCAGGGGTGGAACAGGGCGCGATATACTTACGTCCTGATGGATGATGTCCGGTTATCCTTGCGATATCGTGCGGGCGAGACACCGTAGGCGGCGGCGAACGCACCGTAGAAGCTCGACAGAGACCCGAATCCGCTGTCGTATGCGATAGTGACTATTTTCGCGTCGGTTTCGTGAAGCAGCATGCGAGCGTGGGAAAGTCGTGTCTGTGTCAGATGTTCCTTGATCGATCGCCCCATAATCTGCCGGAAGAGCTTCATTGCATGTCCTTGGCTAAGATTCGCCGACTCCACGATTTCGCCAACATTGATCGGGCGGGAATGGTTGTCCGCAATGAATCGGATCATCAACTCCACATGGCGCATCGAAGCGGCTGGAGCCATCAGTGTTTGGCTGTCGCCATCCGAATCAAGCAGTTCGTCCCAACCTTCCAGGGCAATTCGGCGTAGCCGGGTTTCGACCTCCGCCAGATGCAACCTGCGCCAGGGAACCTCCTTCCGTCCGCGCTCAAGGAACAACCGCCCAAAGAGATGCGCATCGCTGCTTGGGCCGGTCCTTGCGGAGATCACGCAGCCCGCAAGCAAGGCATTCACCATCTCTGAGGGAAGCGACCAATGCAGGAGTCGGCCAAGCGAAAGATATACATTGGTTATGACGCCCACCCCTTCAACCTCGGTGACGCAATGAGGGGCAGCCCCCCAGAAGATCGTTATCCGGTTCGGGGGTAGCTTCACTGGTCTACCGGAAAAGGAATACTCAAGATTGCAGCCTTCGAGGAAATTGATCTCGATCGACGTGTGATGGTGATAGGGCGCGCGAAACCGAAGTGGCCGATGCCGTTCCACCAACAGTCGGTTGGGGCCCGGAACGCGCCCCAGGTCCACCATCTCCGAAATGCCCCCACCATCCGGAATGTCCTCAATCTCTGGGAGGGCAGACATCGCCTGGTGCTCGCCCTTCATGCTCCCGCCCCCATCATCACCGTGACTCCCTCTCCAGATTCAGCCACGCCAGGTCGCGCTCCGACAGATTCATGCTGAGCGCAGGTAGGGTTGAGGCAATTTCACCCGGGCTGCGTGGCCCGATCAGAGCCAGTGAAGGGAAGGTCTGCCGGAGTACCCATGCCGTGGCGACGTTGTGCGGATGCATGCCAAATTCAACGGCGAGTTGTCTTGCGCGGTTGTGCCGCCTCAAATTGTCAGCCGAAGCGAAACATCTGTCAGGCGCAGTTCCATCGGGCAGTTCCGACCGTTCCGATGGTTCAAGGAAGTACCCCCGTGCCTGCGAAGACCAGGACAGGTGAGAGGTGCCCGAACTTCGCAGAAAGGCCAGGGTATCGGCTGCATTTGACGTAACGCATCCCGGCCATACCGGCCTTTCCATTACGGCAAGCGATAGGTTGTTGTTAAGGACTTCCATTGGCTTTAGCCTGTTCGCGGCAGCGTACGCGTTGGCCTCCCGAAACCGGGCGACCGTCCAGTTCGAGCCACCGAATGCACCGACAAGGCCCTCAGCATTCAGCCTGTTCAGCGCTTCGATGAACTCCCCGACCGGTACGTCCGGATTGTCCCGATGCATGATGTAGATCGGTGCGCTTTCGAGGCCCAGACGTTCCAGCGATATCTCCAGTTGCGCCCGAATCACTTCGGGTAGGCAATAGGGGCTGTGTGCGCCCTTGACGATGACCCTTGCGTCCCTTGCAACGCCTCGGGACTTCATCCATTGCCCAAGCAGGGATTCGTGAAGGCCTCCACCATAGACAAATCCAGTGTCGAAACCATTGCCACCTGCCTCCCACCAGGCATCCCAGACGATCGCGCCTTCCGCCAGCGTGTCGCGGTTGTCACAGCCCATGATCAGTGCGCTGATCTCTCCCGTCATGCCGTTGATCGGGACCTGTGGAATTTCAGGCAGTCCCGGGGGAAGTGCGCCTGGAAGAACGCGGGTTCCCGCTGGTGTCTCAACCGGAAGTTCGTACCCCACCGTCCGACGCCAGGCGGCTGTCACTTCAGCTGTGCCAACGCTGTCCCTCCAGGATGGGGCGGGGCTTCGTGCTTCCAGCAGACCAAGCCGGATCCAACGGCTCGCGCTTTCCGCCTCATGTGCAAACAGGATACGTGGGTCAGACACCGATTCTGTCCGGGAAACCCCATGGGAACTGACTTCCAGAACCGCATCCGACGGACCCGAATCCCTGCCTGGAGTCCAGGGATCCGGAAGGTGAACGCTCCCAGCAGTCCCAGTGATGGTTGCGGTATTGGCCAGATCCCTCCTGATTGAAGCGGAACATTCCGCGACGACTCCGTGCTCGAACAGCAGCAGGGCATGGGCAGTCTCGTCGGCTCCTGAAGGACCAAGCTGACCTACTCCTTCGACCCGCACAGGTTCGTTGAATGGTAGGCCACGGGCCACTCCTGCCACAAGTCGGGCAAAGGAAACAGGATAGATACCAACGTCAAGTATCGCGCCGCCTCCAAGTTCGGGACAGTCGAGGCGCGATGCCGCTTCGAAGCTGGAAGCGAAGCCGAAACTCGCTTCGATGTGGCGGACCTCCCCGATCACACCTGAGACCACTATGTCGACCAATCGGGCGATCTGCGGATGACAGCGGTACATCAAGCCTTCCATCAGGAAGACTCCCTGCTGCGCCGCCACTTCTGTCATGGCGGTCACCTCTCCGGGCACCAGTCCAGCCGGCTTTTCCACCAATACGTGTCTGCCAGCACGCATCGCGCGAACCGCAAGCTCGGCATGGAACGGGTGGGGCGTTGCGATGTAGACAGCTTCCACCGATTCATGATTCAGCAAGGCATCGAGGTGCGCATGCCTCAGCGGCGCGGCCACACCGAACCTCTCGGCAAATGCATTTCGGCGATCGGTGTCGCGGCCGGCAACCGCCACCAGCCTGCCGCTTTCGCTTTCGGCCAGTCCCTGCGCGAAGTTTGCCGCGATGCTCCCGGGCCCGAGAATTGCCCAACCGACCTTACTCGCAATCTCCATGTTGCCCGCTCCGCTCTCTCATATCCTTGATGCGACAATCATAGCGCGGCAGCTACCAATCTCCGTGTGTAGTCGGTCTTCGGATTCTCCAGAACCTCTGCTGTGGGTCCAGCCTCGATCACGTTGCCCCGCTCCATGACGATAACGTTGTGGCAAAGCGCGCGAACAACCTTCAGGTCGTGGCTGATGAACAGATAGGACAGGTCGTGCTTTCGCCGCAGGTCCCGCAGCAGATCAATGATCTGCGCCTGAATCGAGAGGTCCAATGCGCTTGTAGGCTCGTCAAGCAGGATGAATTTCGGGCGCAGGACCATCGCCCTTGCGATGGCGATTCGCTGGCGTTGCCCACCGGAAAACTCATGCGGGAAACGGTCCATGACACTCGGACTCATCTGAACTTCGGTCAGCGCGTCGGCGATCAGCTTCTCGCGTTCGGCGGCGCTCCGGCCGATCCTGTTAACGACAAGGCCCTCGCCTATGATCTGGCGAACGATCATACGGGGATTCAATGACGAAAACGGATCCTGGAACACCACCTGGATTTCGGTCCGCAGCGGCCGCATACCCGCCCGCGACAGATGGTCGATCCGGGCCCCGTCAAAGCGGATTTCTCCGGCGGTCGCGGCCTGGAGCCTGATCAACGACATACCGAGCGTCGACTTGCCTGAACCACTCTCACCGACAATTCCCAACGTCTCGCCAGCGCGGATTGCCAGTGACACATCGTTGACCGCAACCAGCTCCAGAACCCGCCGGCTCCAGATCGACCCGTGACGGATCCTGAACACGTTCCGCATGCCATGGCCTTCGATGACCTTTGCCGCCACCTCCGGCAACGGGTCGGGAAGACCCGAGGGTTCCGACTCGATGAGGTGACGGGTGTAGGGATGCTGCGGATTGCTGAACAGCTCCTCGGTCGTTGCTCGCTCAACGATTTCGCCGTAGCGCATAACGCAGACATGGTCCGAGGTCCGACGGACGACACCCAGATCGTGAGTGATCAGGATGATCGCCATGCCATGCCTTTCCTGCAGGCGTTTCAGGAGTGCCAGTATCTCTGCCTGGACAGTCACGTCGAGCGCAGTTGTCGGTTCGTCGGCGATCAGCAGATCAGGCTCGTTGGCCAATGCCATTGCAATCATCACACGTTGTCTCTGGCCACCGGAAAGTTGATGGGGATATTGCGCGAACCTTGCCTCAGGATCCGGGATCTGCACCTCCTTGAACAGTTTGATGACTTCGGCGCGAGCTTCGGACTTGCTGGCCTCCCTATGGTTCAGGACGATCTCGGCCACCTGGTCACCGACGCGATAGATCGGATTCAAGCTGGTCATCGGCTCCTGAAAGATCATTGTGATCCTGTCACCACGAATTTCCTGCATCCGGCCTTCGGGAAGGGACATCAATTCCTCTCCCTTGAACCGAACCGACGTCCCGGCACCGACCGACCCGTTTTCGGCCAGCATGCGCATGACAGCGCGGGCGGTCATCGACTTTCCGGATCCGCTCTCGCCCACGAGCGCGAGGGTCTCACCCTTGTCGACCATGAAAGAAACACCCTTGACGGCGTTTACCGTCCCGCCAACGGTGCGGAAATCGACCCGCACATCCCTTACGTCCAGAAGCGGAAGCGTGTGGTTGCCGCCGTCAGACATTGGAATAGGGATCCATGGCGTCGCGAAGGCCATCACCAAACGCATTGAACGCCAGAACTGAAACGATGATCATTCCAACCGGAGCCATCATCCACGGAGCGGACGAAAACGACTGAAAGTCGAGAATCTGGTTGAGCATGGACCCCCAGCTGATCATGGGCTGCTGGACTCCGACCCCGAGGAAGGAGAGGAAACTCTCAAGCAGTATGATCTCGGGCAGCGCATATGTTGCCCAAACGATGATGTGGCTCGATACGTTGGGCAGCAGGTGACGGAACAGGATGCGCCCCGGTCCCGCTCCCACCGCCTCCGCCGCCCGCACGTAGTCCAGGCCGCGCATGGCAATTGTCTTGCCTCGCAGTTCCCGGCTTACATCGGCCCATCTGAGTAGGACGAGGATTGCCGCGAACATCAGGAAAATGACCGTCGGATCAGCACGGCGGGGCAGGAGTGCCACAAGTGCGAGATACAGCGGAAGATCCGGAAAGGCCTTGACGAACTCCACCACGCGTTGCGTGACCAGATCATAGAGCCCGCCGAAATAGCCAGAGCTCACCCCGACAATTGTTCCGATCAGCCCTGCGGCAAGCATCACGGCAAACCCCATCAACAGCGTGATCCGCGTGCCGTGAATCATACGGGAAAACACATCGCGGCCGAGGTTATCGGTGCCGAGCAGATGGACCGGCGTACCATCCGCGGACCCGAACAGATGCGCAGTTAGAGGTACGCCGAGAAACCTCCATTCCGCCCCCTGAACGAACCAACGAAGGTCAACCCGCTGCCCAGGATCGGACACGAAGGTGATCTCGAAGGTATTGGGATCCATCTCCTCGACTACGCCCAAGACATGGGGCGTCGTAAGCCGACCATCCGAATCCAGGATTCTCACCATTTGTGGGGGCGAGTAGAGCGCGGCGCTGTTTGTCGCCGTAGGCGGGTATGGAGCAAGAAAGTCCGCGAATATCGCGGTCAGAATGATCAGGGAACAGAGGACCAGTCCCGACATCCCGTAGAGATTGCGACGGAACCGCTTGCGAACCAGCTGTCCGTAGGACAGCGAATGGGCCGACCTTGCTTCGGCCGGACCCGCAGTGGTGGCACCACGGTCCGCCATCAACTCCTGCTTTCCATGGTCGCTTCCCGCACACGCGGGTCGAGCAGCGCCAGCAGGAAATCGGCAACCAGGTTTCCTATCACGATGGCGACCGCAACGACCAGGAAGATCGCCGAGACCACATACATATCCCGCGTCCCGACCGAGCTGAGGATCAAGGGACCGATGGTGGGTAGACCCAATACGATTGCGACTTCGATTTCGCCCTTGATCATGTAGTCAAAGCGCGTGCCGAGGTTCATGACAACAGGGTGTAGCGCGTTCGGCACGGCATGTCGCCAAAGAACCCTGTTCCGGGACAGTCCCTTGGCACGGGCCGTCTCGATGTACTGCATGTTCACCACGTCCAGCAGATTTCCGCGCATCATCCGAAGCGTATACGCCTGCCCGGCCCAAACGGAGATCAGGATCACCGGCCAGACATGCAGCAACCAGTCCCAGGCTTTGGCGAGGCTGAAATGGTCCTGGAGAATGAATTCGGGTGAATGGAAGGAACCGATATACGGCGAATGATACACGAATGCGAGAAAATACAGAATCACCAGTGCAACAATGAACTTGGGAACCACAATACCGGTGAAGGCGAACAGTGTAGCCAGTGTGTCGCCGAATCGGTATTGGTTCTTCGCGGCATAGATTCCGAGCAGCACGCCGATCAACTGGCCAAAGACGATAGCCACCAGCGCCAGGACGAGTGTACGCCAGAAGCGCAGTCCAATCACTTCCGCCACCGGACGGGCCTGGATGAAGCTGTGTCCGAAGTCCGCCGAAAGCACGATACCCTTCATCCATATCCAGTACTGAACGTAGAATGGCTGGTCCAGACCAAGCCGTTCGCGCAGCGCAGCCGCCTGCACCTCAAGTTCGGTACGCGACTGGCCGGTCTGGGCCATCGCCTGATGCATCCATGTGTCCACATAATCGCCGGGTACGGCGAGAATGAGACCGAACGATACCATGCTAATGCCAATCAGGAGCGGAATCATGGCAGCCAGGCGCTGCACCATGAAGACCATCACCCCCATTCGGTCCGACTCCCCTTATTGATCCCGTCCGCCTCCAGACCAGGCAGTCGGGTCCGGACCGGCCCGAGCGCTGGCAACGGGCCGGACCGGATTGTGTTGGCTCAGTACTGAGGGATCGTATCCGGCAGCAGTTCGTCGATCTGATCGTCGGCAGAGGCCCAGAGCCGTTCGCGCACCACGCCGTCTTCAGCCCATTCAAACATGAAGACCGGTGTTCCTGGATGCGCGTTCCTGATCCGTTTGTTGATCAGAAGCGCCGCCGGTGCCTGGGTCAGGCCAACTGTATAGACGTTTTCGGTCCAGTTCCTCTGGATGACACGGGCAGCTTCCGCAGCCTCGGTGGAATCCCAGGTCTGCTGGATCGTATTGACGGCATCGACCATTTCCCGTTCCCAGTCGAACAGGTTCCGGTTGCCGTCGTCATCCGTCTGGTGCCAATCGGGGCAGTTGCCGGAAATCGGCACATAGTCACAGGTCTGACGTGTCGGAACCAGCCAATGGTGCCGACGTTCGATCATGTTCCAGTTGCCGCTGTCAGCGACCGGTTCCAGCTCGTCGACGGCGCGTGGAAGGATTCTGATGCCAACTTCCGCCAACTGCGATACGACCGCATCGACCTGCTTCTTGTCTGTAGGTTCACCGGTATCGTATGCAAGATCGATCTCCATGTCGGCGCCAGTTCCGGGAAGGTTGCGCACGCCGTTACCGTCGGTGTCCGCCAGGCCGAGCGCATCGAGCATGTCGTTCGCCTTGCCCTGATCGAAGCCGTAGAAGACTGTTGAGTCGTAGTCATAATACGGGCTGCCGACAGAGAATCCACCGGGATAGGGATAGGAGAACGGCCCACGGGCGATCGATTGGCCAATGGCTTCCCGGTCGAGCGCATGGCTCACGGCAATGCGGAAGTCCCCGTTGCGGAAGAAGCTCCGCAATTCGGCGTCAATGTCGTCTTCCACTCCCTTGGTCTCGGAGAGATTGAACTCAAGTTCCCAGGAAAGAACCCTCGGACCGAACTGGGCCTTGGTCGGGCTGTCCTCCGCCTGGGACTGTTTGAGGGCTTCGACGTAGTTGCCCGGGTTCTCCATGTTCGAGAAGTCGCCGGTTCCAGCAACCGCCTGGGTTGTCCGATCGGACCAGGTCGTGAGCTTGAAATGCATTTCGTTCATGTAGGGCAGCTGGTTACCTGCCTCATCCACCTTCCAGTAGTATGGATTGCGGCGCATGACCACGATTTCGTCCGGTCGATGCTCGACCGGTACCCATGGACCCAACACCACGGCTGGTGTCATGTCAGACGGCAACGCGTTGCGGTAGCTGTCGTACGTCGCGTCGGAACTGTATTTCGGGTGGTGGTCCTTCAACACATGGCTCGGCCCCGGACAGCCTTGGATGTATGCCAGCGACTGCAGGCGCGATGGACCCTGAGGGACCGTGAAGATGAACCGCACCGTATGGTCGTCGACCACTTCCATTGTCGTGCCGTCGCCCATGCCCTGAGGCGCCATCCACGCAGTGACGTTGTCATCGAGGACATTGTCTTCCCACCAGAACCGCACATCCTCTGAATCGAACGGATCGCCGTCCGACCATTTGGCGTCAATAAGATGAAGTGTCAGTTCGGTCCTGTCGTCGTTCCATTTCCAGGATTTGGCAAGATTCGGAAGCGGACCGGACTGGTCCTCGGCCTTGACCTGCCATAATGGACCGACGCGCACCAGACATTCCTGCATGGCCATGTTGATGCCGCCCCATCCCTGGTGCTGTCCGGCCATCCAGTTCCAGCCTTCCGGCCGCCCGCCGATCACATGGCGAAACACGCCACCGTATTCGCCGATTCCATCAGACATCGCGCCAGCAAGATGCACCAGAGGTTCACTTGGAAGGCGGTCGTCCACTGCCGGCAACTCCCCAGCCTCCACCAGTTCGGACAGGAACGGAGCCTCGCTGTAGCTCTCAAGCGCCCGGTAGGTCCATAGTTCGTCACGTCCAAGAAGTTCGTAGCTCAGGCTCGACATGCTTTGTTCCGGAGGCATGCTCTCCTGGGCCAAAGCTGCGCCCGCGCAGAAACCTGCGAAGCTCACCCCCGACATCAGGGCAAACCGCGTGCTCTTTTTCAGTCTGTTCATTGAGTTCCTCCCTAACCGCAGTTTTCGATGTCACCGATACTGCCGTTGTATTGCAACGACATTCTTCCGGTTTTTCCTCATTATTCTCCGATATCCTCTGATTCTTTGCCTTGGACGAGCGTCTGGATGGCGCTGTGCGGTATCCGCCGGGCCTGAACCACGGTTTCGCGGCGCAGGTACGCGTTACAGAGTCGGTGGATTCCATCGAGAATCATCAATCGGCTGCGGTTCGGAATCACCTCGAGCGGAAAGGACAGGTCCGCACGCTCAATTCTTGCGTATTCGGCGGCGTGGGTGTCCGGGTGACAGATCACCTGTCGTGGCGTAACGCGGTATTCGCGGCCAGTGGTGTCTGGCCAAACCGGAACATCAAGGTGCCAATCCAGCACGTTGATCGGAATCTCCTCGACCGGAAGATCCAAGGCCCAGAGCGAAGGAACGTCCCAGTCAATCGAATACCAGTATCTCTCGATCAGTTGCGGCAACTTTCGCATGGAATGTCAGATACTGGACCTGTGGTTGGTCCTGCAACACATCGATTTCCCATCCGTTGCCTCGGAGGCCACAAGTCCAGCCGATCTGTAGCCGATGGTTCCTGAAGCTGCACGGGGAGGACCCAAGCCAAACCGGACGCATCAATCGTGTGCGCATTACGCGCCTGAACGGCAGTCCGGCGGCCTGGGCCATGCCGCCCTTATGGTCGGCTCGCACGCGCATCAAAAACTCCCCCGCGTTGTGCTTTGGTCTGGGGGTGTAGCCCAATCTGTTGACATCAAGCTGCGGCGGCCTGATTCGCCCGCCATCCGGGCAGGTCGGCCAGCCTGCGGTTCATGACGCAGCCTTTCAGCGCCAGCATGGCGTTGGCGCCCCTCTCCGACCAGCGGGTGCCCGAGCGCTTCAGGCGGAGCCCGAACTGCCTGCAGCCGGCCTCCACGACGCCGCTCCCGACCTGGATGCCCCGGTCGCGGTACCTGTCGTACCGCATCCTTCCGGGGTTGTTCCGGAAGTGGCGGCAGCACGTCTCCACGTCCCCGGTCCGTCCGCTCAGGGGCTCCAGCTCCCGGACCACTCTCCCCGCCCGGCCCGCCCCGGTGTCCGCCCTGACCTCCGCGAACCGCCGGTCCCGCTCCGGCCCCTCCGGGTGGATCGCCTTCACGGCATCGGAGGCGTACCCAGGCGCGTGCCACATATCGGGCACGAAGGTGACATTCCCGCCCCCGAACAGCCCGTCGCAGGTGCCGGGTGTCCATTCGGCCCCGTCGGGGATGACGCCCGGCTCCCCGGCCCCGTGGAGGCCGCGGCGCCGGGCCTCCCGGGCGGGGCGGGCGGCGAACGCGGAGGGCTCCCGGCCTCCGGACGGCGCCGCCGCGCTGTCGATGAGGGCGCTGAACGACCCGCTGCCCCTGTCCCTGCTGGCAGCGCCGGTCTCCCGGTCACGCCCCTCGGCGGTGTACACGACGGCCAGCCTCCCCGCGGGTCCCCGCGCGCCCGTCCCCGCGCTTTCCGGCGACGCCCTCCACCTCCTCCGCGCGCATCGGGATCCCGGTCCCGTCGACCGAAAGACATCCACGTGATTCCAGTGGCCTGCCATCAACCACCTCCTCCCGGCCGGACTCCATGGCCTCCGCGCCGGGATCCATGGCCCGGCGCTGCAGCGGGCCCGACGGGGCCTTCACCCCGGCGAGGTCCGCGATGTGGCCGCCCGCCGCCGCGAAGCCCATCAGCGGCGCCGTCCGGGCCAGGACGTTCGCCATCCCCGGCGTGATGGCCCTTCCCTCCAGGCCCAGCGCCCGGTCCAGCGGCAGGCGCCCCCTGCCGCAGGACGGGCAGCGGAAACACCTCCGCTCCACCCTCACCCGGCCCAGCCGGGTCAGGAACGACCTTGCCTTCCTTCCCTGGCACCGGTGCATCGGCCTGCCGCACCTGCGGCATTCCGGCCCCGGCAGCGTCGCGTCCAGCCGTCCGGACAGCAGCCCCGTCGCCGCCGCGCCGCCGACGGGGGAGGCGTCACGGAGCTCCCGCCCGCCGGCGGCGGGGCCGGGGGCGCCCGACGCGAGGTCCGCCGCCAGCTTCGCAGGCCGCGACCCGGGCTCCGCCGAAACGGCGGAGGGCAGCGCATCGGCCGGTCCGCCGTCCCCGGCGACGTCGCGGCTGCGCACCCCGCCGCCCCCGGCCCGGTACCGGGTGTGGCCGCCCTCGTACGCGCGCACCACCGCCGCGCCCTCCTCTCCCGGACCCCCGGATACGCCACCGCGTCCGGATGCCGGTGCACCGTTCCTTCCCTGTCCCGTCCCATGGCCAGCACTCCCTGCCCTTTGCCTCCCGACGCACGCCGCTGGCCGGTTCGTCCGGCACATCCGACGCACGGTCTCCGGAAAGTACTGGAAAAAACGATGATGTCAACAAATTGGGCTACACCCTTGGTCTGGTTGTCGGACAATTCCCGGAGATATGCGGGCATGTTCGGACCGGCCCACCTGCGTATGTCGCCACCGATCAGCCCGCGTGTCTTCAGGAACAGGATTCAGGAACAATACCTAAGAAATCCGGTAGTCCGTCATAGCCTCGTGAATTAAGACCATCCAGACGCTGGCCGATAACCGGTCGCGGTGCGACCCCAACGGAAAGAAAGCGAAGTGGCTGCAGAAATGTCCTCCAATCCTAGAGTTGCTTTCATCGGAGCAGGATCCACAGTGTTCATGAAGAACATAGTTGGCGACCTGCTGCAGAGGGAAGCGTTGTCCAGTTCGCACGTGGCGCTGATGGATGTGGATCCAAAGCGGCTTGAAGAGTCCGGGACGGTCGCCCGGAAACTGATCTCGACGCTCGGCGTTTCCGCCATCGTCAGCACCCATTCGGATCAGCGGGAAGCGCTTGATGGTGCGGACTTCGTTGTCGTTGCATTCCAGATCGGCGGCTATCAGCCCTGCACCGTAACGGATTTCGAGATTCCAAGGAAATTCGGCCTGCGCCAGACGATCGCCGACACGTTGGGGGTTGGCGGCATCATGCGTGGCCTGCGCACGGTGCCCCACCTGTGGAGCATCTGTGAAGACATGCTTGCGGTCTGCCCGGACGCGATCCTGCTGCAATACGTAAATCCGATGGCAATCAACACCTGGGCGATTTCCGCGAGATTTCCTGCGATCCGGCAGGTTGGCCTATGCCATTCCGTACAGGGAACTGCTGAGGAACTGGCCCGCGACCTCGACATCCCGATCCAGCGAATCCGATATTGGTGTGCAGGCATAAACCACATGGCCTTCTACCTCAGGTTCGAGGAGATCATGGAGGACGGCAGTCCACGGAATCTCTATCCGGCCCTCCTAAATGGCTATTTCGAAGGCCGGATTCCAAAACCGCCGACCTGGAATCCCCGCTGCCCCAACAAGGTGCGTTATGAAGTGATGAAGCACTTCGGGTACTTTGTAACGGAAAGTTCGGAACACTTCGCGGAATATGTCCCTTGGTTCATCAAGCGCGACAGACCGGACCTCATAGAGAACTTCGGAATACCGCTGGATGAGTATCCAAGGCGCTGCGTCGAGCAAATTGAACGCTGGAGAGTCCAGGCAGAGGAATTCCGGTGTGCGGAAACGGTCGAGATCAAGGAAAGCCATGAATATGCTTCCGAAATCATGAATTCTGTCTGGACCGGTCTACCCTCGATGATCTACGGCAATGTCCCGAACGCTGGGTTGATCACGTCTCTTCCCGCGGACTGCGCCGTGGAGGTTCCATGTGTGGTGGATCGCAACGGCGTTCAACCGACCCATATCGGTACACTGCCACCACAGCTTTCCGGACTCATGCGCACCAACATCAATGTGCAGGAACTGACTGTTGCCGCGCTTATGTCCGAGAATCGTGAACACATCTATCACGCCGCAATGATGGACCCACACACGGCCGCCGAACTCGACCTCGGTCAGATCCGTAGTTTGGTCGACGACCTGATCCGGGTTCATGGTGACTGGCTTCCTGGTTGGGCAAGATGTTGAACGAGTCTGCAGGTCGATGCCGCATAGGTTTGGATGGGACACTTTGGCGGCCGACCTCTATGGTTCGGCTGGCTGACGCCGAGGCGCGGGTTCTTCTTGGCGCGAAATCGCCTCGGCCGCAATTGAGTTGAGGCAACTGTGGACAGGTTGGTAACCTAAGGATCCCCTTGTGTAACGCGCTGCTGAAAGTCGCGCACCAGACGATGAACTTCGTTCGGCCAAAGGCGATGGCGAATTCAGAACACTCAGGAGCGTCTTCGGTGTGCCTTTGACCAAGACGACACGGCTACGGGGAAGTGGAGATGGAATGGAAGGAACCGCCCGGTCAAGGCCTCACGGACATGGAGCGCTATCTGTTCGACCTTAACGGGTATCTGATCCTGAGGAATGCGCTCTCAGCCGACGAAGTCGCCAGCTGCAACGCCATACTCGACGACTTGCAGGACTGCCGACCCGGCGATTGGCGCGGCCATGTGCACGGTCACAACTTTACTGGCAGTCACGAAGGGCTGAACCTGCAGCAGATTTACGAGGCTGGCGAACCTTTCGAACAGCTTATTGACCATCCGAGTTGGATCGAAAAAGTGATCTGCTGCATCGGAACAGATAGACCGAATTTCGATAGCCATCACGGCGAGTGCTTCATCGACGAGAACTTCGCATCGATCCGCGGCCCTGGCGAGGCGATTGGACTGCATTCCGGTGGGCATGAACGGGTGACGCGTTGCCAGTTCCGCTATCACGACGGGCACTTCCATTGCGGCCAGATCAACATTCTGATGGCAATGAACGACATCGGCCCTGGCGACGGCGCGACGATGGTTATACCTGGCAGCCACAAGTCCAATATCAAACACCCGGAATTCGGACGGGCGAGCATGACCACGGAGCAGGGAACGTCAGTGGACGGAATCACGGGTGCCGTCGAAGTCCATCTGGAAGCCGGTGACGCCATCCTGTTCGTAGACGCCATGATGCACGGATCGTCCCGACGCACCAGGGCTGGGCAGCGGCGCATTACCGTTTACCGCTATGGGCCAAGTTGGGGATTTTTCCGGCATGCCTATCGCCCATCAAGGGTTCTGCTGTCGCGCCTGACTGGTCGCCGCAAACGGATTGTCCAGCCACATAGGGATCCTGTGCATCCTCCTTGACCCGGGAAGAGCGACTGTCGAAACTGGTTTCCCGAATGGAGGGTACGGTGGCGGAAAACCGGCCAGCATATAGAATCGTTGTGGTTGGCGGAGGAACCGCGGGCTGGCTGGCTGCGCTGATTCTCGGCAAGACCGCCAAGGTAAAGAAACTCGATCTTGACATATCCGTCATCGAGGCAAGTTCGATCCCGACAATAGGCGTAGGTGAGGGTACCACGTCGGTGTTTCGAGACCTGATTCTCCGTCTGGATATCGACGAATTTGAATTCCTGCGGGAGACCGAGGCCACTTTCAAGTTCGGCATCCACCACCGTGACTGGCGGCGGCTGAGACACAGCTACGATGGACCCATTGACAATCCGCAGCAGATTGTCGGTTCACCTGACGGAAGCTGGCTCAGCCAATACTGTATCGCATCCGGACGTCCGGTAACCGACGCACATCTGTTCACCTATTTGATGAAGCGTTCCAAGGCGCCTTTCATTCAGCGCACCGGAAAGCCGCCGCTGCCCATAGGCCCGTTCCACCACGCGTATCATTTTGACCAGGCGCTCGTGGGGAACTACCTTCGCAAGAAGGCTGACGGCATCACCCGGATCGATGCGGTGATCAAGGGCGCGGTCAAGGAAGGTGAGGCTGGCCGGATCACGCATCTTGTAACGGAGGACGGCCAACGGATCGCCACCGATTTCCTGATCGACTGCACCGGTTTCCAGCGAGTTCTGATTGGACGCGAGTTTGGCGCGAAATGGATAGGTTACCAGGACAGACTGCCGGTCAACCGGGCCATGCCTTTCTGGGTCGACCATGAGGATGGTGCCGAGATACCGCCTTACACGCTCGCATGGGCGCAAAGGGCGGGCTGGATGTGGCGGATTCCAACACTCCAGCGCATGGGATGCGGCTATGTCTATTCCGATGCATTTCTGACTCCTGACGAGGCCCAACGCGAAATCGAGTCGGTTCTTGGCCATCGAATCGAGCCCCGAAACGATATCCGAATCGATTCAGGCCGTCTGGACCGTGCCTGGATTGGAAACTGTCTGGCGACAGGGTTGGCGCAGAGCTTCCTTGAGCCATTGGAAGCCACTTCGATCCACGGTACGGTCGTACAGTTGCTTCTGTTCTGCGGCAGCTACCTGCAAGCCGCGCTTGAAGGTCATGGTGACCGGGACTCCTATAACATGGTTGTTGCCCGACAGGTCGACGATTTCTGCACATTCATCAACACGCACTATGTCAGTGAGCGTCGCGACACGCCATTCTGGCTCCATGTTGCGGACTCCTGCATAGGTGAGAACGTCCGCGAACGGCTGGAGTTCTGGCGAACGAAGACGCCGTCAGCCTCGGATTTCGACCCGTTCCCGCAAGACTACCCACATATCGGGGAACAGCTCTACGTTCCCATGCTTGATGGTCTCGGATTGACAAGCCGAGCGGCAGCCCGCGCCGAATTGGCAGCAAATCCGTCCCTGCGCAAACTGGCAAGAAGAATGGTGAACCGCCTGTCGGGAGACTTCCGCCGCGCTGTGGGAAAGGCTCCTGGACATCGGGAGTTCCTGCATTCCATCAGATGACCGGCAAAGTAAGCAATCGCGGCGTCCAGGAACGGATATCCGAACCAACGTCAGGATTTTCGGGACTTGGGGCCAGCGTGGACAGGTCTTGTCACCCACCACCGGAACACTTCCCCAGAGTGTTCCGGATCTGATCAGGCTGCGAGAAGTCCGGGTGTAAAGACGGACAATTGTTTCCCACTTGGACGAGATTGTCCTCCACCTGCGCACCATTTTTCCACCACGGCCCAACTCCCTGAAATCGTCTGGTTTCCAAAGTGTCTGTCCAGCGGTCCAGAAACAGACCGTTGGGCACCCGCTATGCGCGCGCCGCTTGACGCGTCCGTGTGGAACTATGTCTTTCGCGCCCATGAACATGCATCGGGATATGAGTGCCGAATGAAGCCGACTGCTCTGTTTTCCGCCCGGACCGTTGAGATGCGGGCGTCCCTATCCGATGGTGCTGCTGACCGGATTATCCAATTCCTGTCTCCAGGGTTTCTCAGCTGAGAAGCACGCCGAAAAGCGCACCAGCCGCAGCAACGGCTCCGTTCGAACGCGCAGTCTACTATCCCGTCCGTGTTGAAGTGACGCCGGGGCGCTTACCCTATCCCACCTGATACCGTATACTGGCTGCAACGACAACCAACAGACCTTCCGGATCGGGTGGATGTCCGCTGGTGGTTCCGTGGGGCACCGGGAGGCGGCAGGCCATGGGCACAGTTGGAAGGAAATGGGGCCATTGATATCGATGCAAACATATGAAAGACTAAAGGCCTTTGGGATTGGTCCGGGTTACCGGGTGCCGTTGCCCGTACGTGTTTGTGGGTATGGCATGGGAGGTGCTGATGTTTGCGATCTTGCTTCGCATATCGGTCGCGTGTTCCCTGCTTGCATCGGCTGTGCAGGCAAACGAGTTCAGAGTGCGTGAGGGCACCACCCTGAATGCCCGCTCGGGGCCGGGGACGGAACACCAAGTGGTGACCCGCCTGCTCCCAGGGACTGTGCTTCACGAAATCAATCGTAACGGCAGCTGGAGTCGTGTCCGGCTTCCGAACAGTCGGGAAGTGTGGGTTCACAACGATTTCATCAACCCCCGTGCGCGTGCCGACGTTACGGAATACTGGATCAGGACAGGCAAACGCGCGGAAGCCCGGGCGGGTCCCGGAAGTCGACATCAGTTGCTCGGTCATGTTGATTCGGGGTGGAAAGTGCGAGAGTTCGAGCGGAAGGGTCCATGGAGCCGTGTCGATCTTGCAAATGGAAACCAGGTCTGGCTTGCCAACAGAAATCTGGTCGACACTGCGACATTCACCCGATCCAAGCACGTTGATTCGTGTGTTGGAAACGATCGTTGCCGGAAGGTTCTCACCTGTAATGACAATGAGACCGGCCCCAGCACGAAGCGATGTTTCAGCGTTGATGTTTCAGGTATCGGAGGACGTTCCGTCGCCTCACATACAGTTTCAAGGATCGGTGCCGTGCTGGTTGGTTCCGAGAACATCGGCCGCTACCAAATGCGGCAGATGTGTCATCGCAGTGAGGGTCGTGCGCTTCAGGCGAATCGGCTGCCCGGACCGCGGGCGGCGGTGCGCTGTTCGGTGGACAGTGATTCGCGTTGTGCCGGCAATGTCGCCATTGCCTACTGCGGTCAAAGCGTCGAGGTTGGTGACTCGAAGTGTGTGGGCCAGGTTCCAGGTGAGATCAGGGACCAAATCATGCACGCATCGGCCGCGATTGTGGCTGGCAGTGGACGTCAGGCCGAAATGTCGGTTCGTATGCTGCATGACTGGGCAAAGGCCGATGCCCTCATGATCAATGATCCTCCTGACGGTGATAACAGTGTGGGACAATGGTGGCAGAAGGAGGCGCTTGGTCCAATCCTTTTGAACTACTCACTGGTTCGTGGGCAGGCGGAGGCTTCCGCCCGTCAGTTGATCGACCGGTGGCTGAACCGGCTTGTCTACGCACAGAACATGGGAAGCGGCGTGGCGTCTGAACGATCTGGACATGGCTCCCGGCGCTACATGTTTGGGCGCCGAGGATCGAACTATACGAACCATCGTTATCTCCGGGACCTCAATGCGATGCGATGGGGTGTCATGGTTGGCGACGACCTGCTTTTCCAGCAAGGGATCGAGCGCTACTGGGTCGCACTTCACCAAATGCGCGAGGATGGCAGTTTTCCTTGGGAGTCAAGCCGGGGGTATCGGGCCTTGGCGTATCACAACACCGTGCTTTCGCAGTTGTTCGGGATGGCCGAAGTTGCCGCCGCACAGGGCTACGACCTGTATCGGCTGCGCACTGATGACCGGCGGTCCATCCATACTGCAGTGGAGTGGGCGGTTGCCACGGCGGAGAATCCGAACCATGCGGCGAGATATGCGCGCATCAACCAAGGTACGGGGGGAAATCCATTCAATGGAATTCAGGATTTCAGCTTTATCTCCGGCACTATTGGATGGATGGAAATATATTTGGCGCGATTTCCCGATCATGAGAATTCACAGCGCCTACGCCGGCTGCGCCTTGCCGACGATGCCAGGGCGTGGTTCGGAGACCCGCGACCCGTTAAGATGAGAGGGCCGCGGGGGTTTCTCGAACGACGGCCCTTACTGGACTCGTTCCTCGGTGTGAATGCGACCTGCTTTTGGGAACCCCGCGTTCTACCCTGAGAGTTTGACCTAAAAGTTATCCGCTGTTAACTGTTTGATTTATAACCATTTTGCTAGACATCATTTTGCTCGCCCGGCTCCGCCAAACAGAGCCTGAACGGCTCGTCCGCGATGCAAAGGGTGCACGACGATTTTGTGCAACGGCGCGGATCTTACCCGGCCCCGCGTTCCCGGAAGTCATCGAACCTGTTGCTGTGAACCGAGCACCGCAGTGCGATGACGGCATTGGCTCCGTCGACGCTCCAGTGCATCCCGCGGCGCTTTATCCGGCCGCCGATCACGGATTTGCATGCGCCCTCAAGGTCGCCCGTCGGGACGCACAGGCCCTGGTCCCTGAAGAGGGGATAGTTCATTCGCCTGCGGTTGTTTTGGAAATAGGCGACGTTCCTGCCCGCCTCTGGGCAGCGGTAGGCGTGTTCAGCCAACTCCGCGATGACGGAATCGAGCCAGCCCTGATCCAGCTGGTCGCGGCGGATTTCGCCCCATTGTTTCGCGAGATCGGTTCCCGGCCCGTAGAGGGCCTTGGCGACATCGAACACATGCTGTTTCGCATGAAAAATATCCACGATCTGGATCGCGTCCGGGATATGCCCGTCGGCGAAGTTCCGGATCCACGGCGCACCGTCGCCGAGGACGACCCGGCGTTCGGAACTGAGGAAATCCCTCCATTCGATTTCGCGCGGAGCCCGCTTGACGAAGGAGGCGTACTCCCTGTCTGTGTCGCGGACGGTGATCGATTCAACGGCGGCGTTGTGACTGACCGACCCCTCGTCGCGGACCGGCCGCCCTTCCCTGTCGCGGGTTTCCGCCGACCACACGGTCACGAGCTTCACCGCGCGCATGCGTGCCGGGCCGTCGGGCTGTTTTCCGGCCCGGCCCCCGGTCTCCGCTTTGCGCACCGGGATTCCGGTGCCGTCGAGAGCGGGATGGAGAGCGGAGGCATCGCCCGGCTCGGGATCAATGACATCGCGCCCGTCGTCCGCGACCCCGCGCCCCGGGGCCTCTGCATGGCGTTCGACCTGCCTAGGGCTGATTTTGAGGCTGGCTGGCTCGCGCAGCTGAACGCTGCTTTTCTCGAAACCCGGCTCGGCCGCGGTGATGGCGGCCAGGCAGAAATTCCCACCAGCGAGATTCCGGTCCGGTTTCCGGCGGATCGCGGGCGTCGGCGGCGGATCCGGGCGGAATCCGGGCGTGCGGGGGCGGCCGTCGGCGGTCCGGCGGGAAAAAGTGGATGTGTCGCGGGTCTGCCTCTGGGGCGGTTCGGTCGGGCGTTCAGGCGCGCCCGGGCGCCCCGCCCCGCGGCGGCGACCGTCCGGACGGTCCGGCGACGGTCAGGGCCGCCGCCGCGTGCCCGTGGGTCAGGGCGGCGTAAAGGGTCCGCCAGTCGGGGACCGGGAAGTCCAGGAAGTATGACCGGGTTCTCTCCCGAAGATATTTCAGCCGCCCCCTCGCCTCCAGCGCGGCGGCGAACACCCTGCAGGAGGCGGCCTCGATCCGGGCCGTGAGGAAGGCGGGCATCATCGTCATGGCGGGCACGGTGGTCAGGTGCCGCTTTCCGTGCCCGAAGTTGTGCCCGGAGCGATGGCCCTGGTTCTTCAGCGTGTCGAGGTCTCGTTCCCTGTCCGCCATCGGGAGCGGGCGGCGCGCATGACCGGCATGAGGCTGTCGCCGTCCACGGGAAGGTCGGTGACCCAGGGGAGCCCCTTCCGTCTCTCCTCCACGCGGTGGGTCGGGTCGTCCGGGCCGCGGTGGCGCCTCGCGATGTATGTCCTCCTGGTGACCGTCTCCCGGTATTCGATGACGTTGACCCTGATGTCGGGATGGGAGGCGTTGACCGGCGTGCCGTTCAGGTAGCGCAGGTCGTGCCGGGTGCCGTCGGCGTCGGTGAACCGGGCCGTGCGTGCGTCCGGGCTGGCGGCGGGGCTGGCGAACAGCGCTCCGTGGTCGCCGGGTTTCGCGCCGGGGATGAAGCGGAGGCCGTGCCGCCGCAGGCGGGCGATGTGAGGTCCGTTGGAGGCGAGGCCGTCCTGCAGGACGATGGCCTTCAGGCGCCGATGCTCCCGCCGGAGGTCGTCGACGGACCGCGCCGCTGCGTTGCGCTCGCAGTCGTTCCTCCTGTCTCCGTCGGTCCTGGCGACCGGCTCCGGGGCCAGAGGGAACACCTCGCGGCGTTCCGGGTGGCAGACCACGGCGGCGAGCATGCTGTGCGAGTAGGCCTTCGACCCGTCACTGCGGCTGGCGAGGCGGCAGTGGTGGCGGTGGACGGATTCCGGGCTGAAGTAGCCGGTGCCGTCGACCGGGATCAGGTAGTGGCCGTCGAAAACCGGCTGGTCCTCCAGCACCCTGCCGCGCCGCAGCCTCGCGAACAGGGTCCCGACGCCGGACGCAGCTGCCTGGGGCCGGCCGTGCCGGGGCGCCTGCGCATGGCGGAGTCGCAGGGCACCGCCGCGATCCCGAACAGCGTCCGGAGGTTCCCGCGGACGATGGCGTCCCTGCGGCTGTCCCTGCCGGACTGCAGGAGCGACGGATACTCGGCGGGAACATCGCGAACGCCGCCATGAGGTGGTCACCAAGGCTGAACCTGCGCCCGTCCACCGGACCGGCGGCCGCGCCGAAACATTCCGCCAGCGCCCCGACCGACCCGGGCCTGCCGGGGTCCTTCCGGAACCGCATCGTCCCAACTCCCGTCAGTGAGGTCCATACGGATTGCGGTAAGGGCCGGAGGCTATGATGTCAAGGGGATTCCAGGCGGTTTCCGTCCGCCGGGAAGGAAAAGTTTACGAAACCCGGTTCACGGAAGCCCAAGGAATACAGGGTCCGGATGGGCTGGTGGGAATTGCTGGCGGCCAGGCCGAGGGCGCGGTCGCGCGGGCTGAAGCCGGCGCCGCAGACGTCGCGGAGATACCATGCCCGCTCCAGTGTCAGCGGCCCGGGAGCGGTGACGAAGATCCTGTTCCGCCGTCCGGCGCGGCGGGCTGCCGCGCCGCATTCGCAGGCGAGCTCGGATTTCTCTCCGTCCGACCGGTCGGCGTTCAGCCGCGCGGCGAGCGGTCCGGCCGCGGCCTTCAGGGCGGTCTGGCGGAGGGTGCGCTCGAGAATCTCGAAAT
The DNA here is from genome assembly GCA_965203605.1 of Paracoccaceae bacterium. GTDB lineage: Bacteria > Pseudomonadota > Alphaproteobacteria > Rhodobacterales > Rhodobacteraceae > JAPOUP01. The sequence goes on from OZ241902.1 coordinate 5,066,966, forward strand.
CAAGCCTGTCGACGCATCCTCCGGTCAGGCGCCCGATGTCGTCTGGGATTTCCTCCGCGGCCTCCGCCGTCAGCAGCCCCCTTTCCGGGCGCCGCCGCCCCGCCCGGACGCCAGTTTCGCGTCGGCCAGCGCCTCGCTGGCCTCCAGGAACTCCTGCGCCATGGCCCTGAAGCGGTGGTACCCGTTGATCTGCGCGGCGACATCCTCCGCTTCGCCCGCCCGGATGCGGACTGTCTTCGGCCAGCCGTCGGGCGAGCGGTGAGGGACATGCCCGGGATGGCCGGGGTCGCCATCCCGGGCGCAGCGGCGGTTCGGCCTGCCGCATTTGGTGAAACTCCGTAACAGGCTTCCCGGACGCGGGTCGCCGAGTCCGGCGAACTGTCTTTGCGCCTCGTCGCGCCGTTCCCCGTGGATTTGGATATCCGCCATCGTATCTTGCAATGTTATGATAACAAGACATGGCGCACGGTGACAAGCCTGTCTGCGCACACGACAAAAATTCACAAATTTGTCGTGCGCCCGATGCAAAAGGGTGTAGCCCAATCTGTTGACACCATCGTTTTTTTCCGTCACTTTCCGGAGACCGTGCGCCGGACAGGAACCGGATGGACCGTCCGGCGGCGCGCTGCCGGAGGCAAGGTGCGGGGAGCTCGGATCATGACGGAGGGCGGAGGGAAACGGGTGCATCGGCATCCTGACGCGGTGGCGTATCCGGGGGTCTGGGAGAGGAGGGTGCGGCGGTGGTTCGAGCGTATGGGGGCGGCCACACCCGCTGCTGGCTGGAGGGCGGCGGGGTGCGGAGCCTGGACGTCGCCGGGGAGCCGGTCGTCATCCCCGACGGGGCCGGATGGACACCCGGCACATGCGGGGAGCCCTTCGGGGGCGGCGGGGTCACCCACCTCCCGGACTTCCCGCACGCGCCTGGGCACCCCTCCGACGCCGGCAGGGCGGTCCACCCGGAGGGGCCGGAGCGGGACCGGCGGTTCGCGGAGGTCCGGGCGGACACCGGGGCGGGGAGGGTGGTCCGCGGGCTGGAGCCGCACAGGGACCGGACCGGGGAGGTGGAGGCCTGCCGCCGCCACTTCCGGAACAGCATCGGACGGATGCGGTACGACAGCTGCCGCGAAAGGGGCATCCGGACCGGCGGCGGCGTGGTGGAGGCTGGCTGCCGGCGGTCCGGGCTCCGGCTGAGGCGCTCCGGAACCCGCTGGTCGGAGAAAGGGGCGAACGCAATGCCATCCCTGAAAAGCCGCGTCATGGGCCACAGGCTGGCCGACCTGCTGGACTGGCGGGCGAACCAGCCCGCAGCGGACCGGGGCGAGTCGAACCATAAGGGCAAGGCATAAGCCACAATTCCCTTGACCGTCACCAGCCAGATTTGTTCGGGTGGGTGATTATTTTCGAGGATTGGGTATCAATCCGCCACACCAACTGCCGGTAGATGTCTCGCTGGTGGCCGAGCCGCAGGACAAGAATCCGCGATGCCTGGTCCTCAATGGCTACAACGATGCGTTGACCGCCCGCCCGGCATCGCCCCAAGCTCCCTGTTCGGGTTCCACGGAAGGCCCTGTCTATAGTGCGCGGATTGTCCGCCCGCGCCACACGGTCCCTCAGGAAAGCCAGAATCCGCTGAGCGGCATGATAGTCAAGTCTGTCGAGTTCCCGCCTTGCCCCATCATCCAATTCAATCTTCCATGCCATGGTGCCTCAGGTGTCGTGACAGGCATATTTTTCCACCGAAAGGTGGGGTTTCCCACAACTTTCCGACTGAATCCGCCAGAATCGGCCTGCACAATTGGCATCTGGACAGGGCCATGGGGCTTTTGGGTCCGGCGGGGTTCCATGAGACCGTGGCTTTCGGCGCGATGCGATATTCGGACGGTGTCGCTGTGATGGAATCGGTCGGTCCCTGTCCGTGAGTATGGCGTTAAGGAATTTTGACGCATGGAGGAACTGGCGCTTTCGTGCCGGTTCCCTCCTTCAGTATCTGAGACCTGTTCCTCCATTCCCATCCTTCTTCCCGTATGCCGGTGGCGGCTGGCTTCCGGGCTCCAGCCCGCCGGACCGGATCAGGAAGTTGCGGAAGGAGGGGATGGGGCAGTGATATGTGCCATCCTCCCGCTTATGCAGGGTACCGCGATGGACGAGACGCTGGAGAAAATCCTCCGTGTCCATACCTTTCGGAAGGCGTTCGCCGGGACGGTCATGGACATGTCTTCGGATGAGATCCTCCACCTGATGGTAATGCATACCATCCTCTATCCGCATCATCACGTTCGCCGCCAAAACCGGCGCTTTCTCCAGATCGCCGGCCTGCTGTAGCCGATAGTATCCCATTCGGGATTTCGCCGCCTCCTGCATAATCCCTCGCCAGTTGACGGTGGTCAACTCGCCATCGGTCCGTAAAACTTCCCGGCCCATGGCCTGCAAAGCGTAATGCAGATGTCGGGGCCAGCCTTCGCAGGGGTCGGCAAGGGCCATGAGCCTTTCGGCCTGCTCGCTGCGGTCGATGCCGAAATGGTCGCAGAAGGAGAGCATGAGATGCATGACCTCGCTGGGAGTTCCGCCCGCCGGATCCGGCAGGATGCGCAGGGCACCCATCTCATGGACATTCGGTCGTGTGAGTCCCAACCTGTCCAATACATCGGCTGTGTCGCTCAGTCCGACGGGTACCAGTGACAGCGGCAGGCCGGATTCGCCATTATGTATCATTTTCAGGAATCTGGCATGGGGTGCGTATCTGTCCCGTTTCAGATTTTGGGTCTCATCCACACAGACGACGACCGGTCCCTGCCATTTATGGGACGGAAATCTCTTCTTGAGGGCTAGAAGACTGGTGGAATGTGGCTGGTCGGGTGCTGTCCATGACAGACCGGCCTTGGCTTTCACCGCCTCGAGATCGAAGCCCACAGCCATATCCGCGGACAGGGTTTCCCAGCTCTTGATCGGAAGTCCTCCAGCCAGCCCGACGAGTTCGAGAACCTGTGTCAGGTCATCCATCAACTCCTCGCTGGTCAGCGTGACAACCCGATACTGTTCGGGTAGGTGGTCCCCGACGAGGATCGATCGGTCCTTCATCTCGTGGATGAGGGCGCTTTTCCCGGCACCGGGGGCACCCTGTACCACGGTCGTGGCCTTGCCAACGCCATGGCGTGAAGCGCCTGGGCCTTTCCAGCTGGTTCTGGCATAGGCTTCGACCTGTGCGATGATATCCTCGCGCCCGACATAGACGGGAGGTCTGTCGCCTTCTGTGTTCTCAACAAAATCCTGCAGGGCCTCGCGTCTGAAGTCAGTCATAGGGTCCCTCCATCGGATTGCTTTGAAGACTGCTGTTAGGCGCACTTTATTTCAGAGGATCGTCATTGTCCAAAGCCCTGTCACTATTGGCCATTCCGTCGTCTTCCGGCCCTGCAGCATCATTCCCGCCCGGGACAGTCCTCGTCCATCCCTCTGGCTTTCGGGTGGAAAGGTTCAGCCATCCGGCCAGTGCGCCGCGACGGAAATCGCTGTCGAGAGCAACTCGGGCGATGTGCCATATGCTAGGCATGTCCTGACGATGTGATTGCGGGTAGGTCTCCCGCGGATGTCCTGCAGCGGTTCGGACATCCAGCCCCGCCCAGTCGCGAAACGTCTCCACCGCCGTCCGGTCCGACCTAATGAGATCGGGGCCGGAAATCCGGCGCGAGGACGGGGGAACGCCGGGGTTGGATCTGTCAAGGGGCGGACCGGTGGAGGCCGGTTCCGGCGGATTCGGGCCGGAAAGGCCGGTTATTTTGATTTTCAGTGGGTTAACGTTCAGTGGAAAAATAGGCCTGTCTCGACATCAGGGCATCCTCAAGCGGAACGGCCTGTGTCGTTCTGGAACGGCTGTCGAGCAGGCGGCACTCGGCAAGATGCAGGCCCTCGAGATCGTCCAAATGCGAAAGGATGGCCTCGTGGGCATGGAAGGCTTTGGTTTTCCTGGCGGCCTCCGCCAGCCTGGCGAGGCGCTCCTCCGTTTCGGCGGGAAGTTGGATAGCTGACATGTGACAGCTTCAGTATCCGTAAATCTGGCACGGGGTGCGCACAGATGAAAACAGGCTGGATATGTCTCTCCGTGCCTGTAGCACAGGCATATAGGGTATTGATCCCTCCCATCTGTCCGATCTGGTGCAAAATAACGGTAGATGTAACGCCCTGCAATCATGTGCAATCATGATCGTTTTGGCCAGCATCCATCGTGACTTTCGGCCTGGACTGGACGCACCCAGTCCGGGCCGAGCGGCAATATCGTCCATGCCAAGGGCGTCGAATTCCTGGCGGCGGCGATTGACTTTCACAACCAGATAGCTTCTCATCCTCGACAACATCTCCTCGAACGGGTCGGCGGATGTCCCATGAATGGCCGAAGGGTCGTCCCGGACGGTCACCGTAGAGGAGTTCTTCTCGAAGCTGTTGCGGCAGTGGCTGAAAGACGCTGTCTTCGACTCGCTTGACGGGTGCATCGCGGCGGCTGCAGCCTGCATGGTGGAATTCTCCGCCCGGTCATTGACCCTTTGGGCTGGACTCAGTTACGGCAACTGGAACCTGCACGGTCGAGCATCTATTCTCGACGTGTCAAAAGGAGTGCGGCATGGCGACCGGAACCAACATTCAAACCTATCATCAGGGAGCATGGCATCAGGGCGACATGTTGATCCTACGTGCAGCGGACCACGGGGCGTGGCTCGGCTCGACCGTCTTTGACGGCGCCCGTTACTCACAGGGGGTTGCGCCGGATCTGGAAGCGCATTGCGCACGCATCAACATGTCAGCGGAGGCGCTCATGATCCAGCCTACCGTCAGGACCGAAGAGATGGTGGAACTCGTCTGGGAAGGCCTGTGTCACTATTCAAGCAACAGCTCGGTCTATATCCGCCCGATGTATTGGGCGCTTGAAGGCACGGCCTTGGCAGTTGTGCCAAAATACGGGTCAACAGGGTTCTGTATTTGCCTTGAGGAGATTCCTATGCCTCCACCCCACGCCACGGCCCGGCTGACAACAACCCGGTTCCGTCGCCCGGTTCTGGAGGATGCGGTCGTGAACGCGAAAGCCGGATGCCTGTATCCGAACAACGCTCGAATGTTGGTCGAAGCGCAGTCCAAGGGATTCGACAACGCCCTTGTTGCGGACGCAATGGGCAACGTCGCGGAGACGGCGACGGCCAATGTCTTCATGGTAAGGGATGGAGAGGTCCACACCCCGATCGCGAACGGAACGTTTCTGGCTGGCATTACGCGTTCCCGGCACATCTCGAATCTCAGGCAGGATGGCTTGACCGTCCATGAATCGGTGCTCACATTCGACGATTTCCGGAGCGCTGACGAGGTCTTCATGTCGGGGAACATGGCGAAGGTCACGCCAGTCACGGAATTCGATGGAACCAGCTATCAGGTTGGGCCGGTGACCCGACGGGTCCGCGACCTGTATTGGGACTGGGCTTTGTCCGGCAACTGATTTCGGCAGCTTGCGAGCCTCGAACCTCGTCTTGGTCGAACGATAGGGATAGCGACTCGTGAGGCGGCTCAATTGCCCGCGGCCCGTCGACGGAACACTGACCGGTAGCCAGAAGATTTCAGCTTTCTGATTTCCCGAAAGGGCAGGGGAGCCGGTTGGAATGATTTTTGGGCTGTCGTACTTGGAATTTTCGTTGTGACTGACGAGAACATATTTCGAACAGAAGCGCGCTCCTTTCGCGGTCAGGGTAAGGTTCGGATAATTTCAGGCATCGACGCGACGATAGAGGCTTAAGTGCGATTACCCTAGGAATGATTGCAGGCATTCTTGACATGGCAATGCTCAGCAAACATATGATTGTCTCAACGAAGGAACCCTACGATGTTCATCCAAACCGAATCCACACCAAATCCGGCCACCCTGAAATTTCTGCCTGGCCTGTCCGTTCTCGACATTGGTACGGCTGATTTTCCCTCAGAGGATACAGCTGACGACTCGCCTCTGGCAAAGCGCATCTTTTCCGTTAGCGGTGTGACCGGCGTGTTTCTCGGCACTGACTTCGTAACGGTAACCAAGGCGGAAAGTACCACTTGGGAACACCTGAAGCCCGCTATCCTTGGTGCCATTATGGAGCACTTTCAGTCCGGCCTGCCCGTAATGACCGGCGAAGCGGCCTCTGGTCACGCCGCGCATGACGGGCCGGATTCCGAGATCGTGGGCCAGATAAAGGAGCTTCTCGATACAAGAGTGCGCCCAGCTGTTGCGCAGGACGGTGGCGACATTACCTTCCACGGTTTTGAACGCGGAGTGGTATACCTCCATATGCAGGGGGCTTGCGCTGGTTGCCCTTCGTCTACGCTGACTCTCAAGATGGGCATCGAGAATCTCCTTCGGCATTACATTCCGGAAGTCACCGAGGTACGACCGGTTGCCTGACCCACTGGTTCTCGGATTCGATACATCGGCCTCGCATTGCGGGGCCGCTTTGTTCTCAGGTGGACGCTGTCTGGCCACACGCCACGAGAACATGGTCAAAGGCCAGGCGGAACGGCTCTTTCCAATGCTCGTGGAGATTCTCGACGAAGCAGGATTCAACTGGCAGGATCTGAACGCTGTCGGCGTCGGCGTCGGTCCAGGGAACTTCACTGGAATCAGAATTTCTGTATCGGCGGCCCGTGGATTGGCGCTGGGTCTCGGCATTCCGGCATTCGGCGTCACACGTCTTGAAGCAGCGGCTCATGATGTCGAGCGACCGGTCCTTGCCTGCCTCGATGCGCATCGGGGAATGGGGTATTTCCAGAGATTCGGGTTTGGAGACCCTAAACCGTTCATTGCGCCGCTCGATGACCTGGACGGGACTTTCAAACCGGGTTTGCGATGTGTTGGTAACCTTGGGGACGAGATGGCAATTCGATTGGGTGTCGGGTGCCAGACCTGGCAATCTCCACCTGCCTGCGCGGTCGCCCGCATCGCGGTTGAACGCCAATGCGCTGGCCGGCAAACGGGACGTCCGACGCCGCTGTATCTCCGCGCTCCAGATGCTTCGCTACCTGCCCAACACCCTCCGAGACTGCTGACATGACACCCGTGATCTCTAGTTTGCGGCAGGTGAGATGCCGTGAGTTACGGAACCCTTCGCGCCCGTATCGGCTGCCCTGAATGCAAATTCCTGACGCCGTCACATCATGCGTGTATGTTTGGCTGGCAGGCGCTCGAGTTGCGGCAACAATAGTGCGGAATCAGAAGGGCCGGGCCAATATCCGAAGACGGATTTGGACCGGTATGCCGCCGCCATTTTAGTCAAGCGACCGACTCCGAAGCCAGTCGGCATTAGGTTACAGCCAGCTTTCCGGGTTTGCCGTCCCCATTCGCTTTCGCGTGAACCCAGTGCGCGTCCGGCCAGAGTGCAATGGATTTGTCCAGAAAGGGCCCAACCCGATCCGGTCGATGTCCGTGAATGCTACCGCCGTGCGTCGCCGTCCACGCTCAATCCCCCACTGCGTGAAGGCGCACCGTTGGTCGGTTCCCCGGCCATTCCCTGACACGCGGCGGTGTCCGACCGGCGGATCTGGATCGCAGTCATCAACGAGATCGGGCCACACCTATCTTGGAATTCGTGTGTGTGGTGTTGCGTTCCGCGCCAGATCGTGCTGCCCGGCCATGCGTTACTGACCTTCCCGTTTTGGGAACTTTGGCTATCAGTGGTTACAAGCGAGGTTTGATTGAGATAATGACGACGAACACTCAACGGAACCGGACGCCTTTCCGGCATGTGGTGGGGGCGGGTTGCGCCGCTGCGAACGCGCTCGGGCTGGCCGGTTGCGGCGGGGGAGGCCAGCCTGTCACCCCTCCCCGCCTGTGAAGGTGGACCTGAAGGGTAAGCGATTAAAGTACGGCGTCCGTGGCGGTCCCTCCCCTCCCTTTTCCGTTTGACAGTATAGCACTAGTGTCCCAACGTTGAAGCATAATGTATGTGTAATATATTGATATTAGTTTGTTTTTTGATGATTTGAGGTGTCACCGACTTGAACTCCAACCGGGTGTCCCGCAGGGCTGGGCCATGAATCCAGCAAAAGGGAGGCCCGGAAGTGTATTCTGGCAAGCTCGTTTTCGGCCAGGTCATGGATCATCTTCCATGGCATAGGTTTCGCCGCTGCGTCGAGCGTTACGGCGGAAATCACAGGATCAAGTCCTTCAGCTGCAGTGATCAATACCGCTGCATGGCGTTTGCGCAGCTGACCTATCGGTCTTCCCTGAGGGATGTCGAGGTCTGCCTGCGGGCCCAGTCATCCAAGCTCTATCACATGGGTATCCGGGGCGGTGTGGCGAGGAACACCCTTGCCAACGCCAATTCCACCCGGGATTGGAGGATCCATGCCGACTTCGCCCAGCACCTGATCCACAAGGCCCGGCACCTTTCCGACGACAGTCACGGTCTCGACCTTGAGAGCACCGTCTACGCGCTGGATTCGTCGACCATCGACCTGTGCCTGTCCCTTTTCCCCTGGGCCCGTTTCCGCAGGACCAAAGGTGCCGTCAGGCTGCATACGCTGCTTGACCTCAGGGGCAACATCCCCGCATTCATCCATATCACCGACGGCAAGGTCCATGACGTCAACATTCTGGACATCATCGCTCCGGAGCCCGGGGCTTTCCATGTCATGGACCGGGCATATCTCGACTTCAGCCGCCTGCACCGACTTCACCTCAACGGCGCCCATTTCGTCCTGCGGTCCAAGACCAACACAAGGCTCCGCCGCCTGTACTCGAACAGGGTCGACCGGTCCTCCGGCGTCATCTGCGACCAGATTGTCCGGACCGACGGTGTTGGGACGGCGAAGGAATACCCCGACAAGCTGCGGCGCATCAAGTATGTCGACCGGGAACGGGAACGGACCCTTGTGTTTCTGACCAACAACTTCATTCTTCCGCCACACACCATCGCCGACCTGTACCGGGCGCGCTGGCAGGTGGAGCTTTTCTTCAAGTGGATCAAGCAGCATCTCAGGATCAAGTCCTTTTTCGGCACCTCAGAGAACGCCGTGAAGAGCCAGATCTGGATCGCCGTCTCTGTCTACCTGCTGGTCGCAATCATCCGCTCGAGAAGCCGGTTGGACATCAGCCTCCACACAATGTTACAGATCTTGAGCCTCACCATGTTCGAGAGAACGCCTCTAAATCAAATACTTACCAGGACGCCGAACAGAAACAATCCTCCCGGTGCCGATAACCAATTGAATCTATTTGATTAACGTTGGGACACTAGTGACAGTATAGGGCATTGCCGGTTACCGATGGCCATCGGGGCGGATCACTTCGGGAGCCGCCATGGCGACAGGGTCGGGATCGGGAACGGACGGGCCATCCGGCCTCCCCGGACGCCGCCGGAGGTCGGCGGGCTGTCAGAGGACGGCCACCAGGTCGTCGGCGACCGCGTCCACTACCGGCCCACCGTCGTGGAGTTCCGGCACGTGGTCATCCGCCATCGCTAGCTGACCGTGAAGGTCGGGGGTTCCGACCGTGGCGTGTCGGCCCTGGCCCAGGATGGCGTGTCCAGGAGCGGCCGCGCCGACGTGTTCGTTCGTCGCCGGGATGCCCGTCGACAGATTCATGTGGCGCCTGTCGCTCCATCGGCATCACCGTCAGCCGGGGCTCCCTGAGCCAGTGGACCAACCACGCCATCTCCCTGCTGGAGCCGGTCCACGAGGCCCAGTGGCGGTGACCTGACGTTGGAGACGCCGTTCGTGGACCACCAGATGTCGGCTGACCGGGTCAATTCCAGGGACATCCAAATCGACAACCTGACCACATCCACCTGTAACGGCTGCTAACGGACCGCATGGCCGGGCACCATGCGTCCCGCGCATGGCGGCAATGGTACAATCCGTTGCCTGTTGGAGGGAACCGGGCTTGTAACGGGGAGTCCATGGTCTAGATACCGCTTCCTGCAACAGCATCGAAGGAACATCGACATGACGAATGCGGAGACATATTACAGAAAGGACTGGAACACACCTGCCCTCAATCCCATAACGGGCACCGAGGGCAACGACAATGGCCCCAACGGACTTGTGGGTGGCCGGGGCGACGATATCATCCGTGGTCTTGGCGGCAATGACCTTCTCTGGGGCCGCAACGGTTCCGACGAACTGATCGGCGGCAAGGGCAACGATTTCCTGGAGGGTGAGAAGGGCATTGAAAATTGGGTCGATTACGACACCTATGTCTTCCGGCCCGGTGACGGGTTCGACTACATCAATATCCTCCAGCTCCACGAACAGGCGGCGGGGGACCTGCTCCGGTTCGAGGCCGCCAACGGCGCCGACCCGAAAATACGCTTCAGTGAATACAATGGCGATGCGGTCATCGTGTACGGGGATGGCGGTGGCGGCGGCGTCCTGCGGTTCCATGGTGAGGACGCGCCGTCCGTCACGGCAGGGGAGAACGGCGGCACGGTCCGTATCGGCAACATGTCGCTGGCCGAGCTCAAGGCGTCCAACCTGCGTCTGCACGTTGTCGGCGACGAACGCGACAACCGGCTCAACGGCGCCTGGGGCGACGATATCGTGGAGGGCGGCGACGGTGACGACAGGCTGCGCGGCCGCGATGGCGACGACAGGCTCTGGGGCGAGGCCGGGAATGACTTCCTGCATGGCGGCGCCGGGGATGACTTCCTGCACGGAGGCGCCGGCAACGACACGCTGCGCGGCGGCAAGGGCGACGACGTCCTCTATGGCGGTGGCGGCGACGACACGCTTTATGGCGGCCGGGGCAACGACACGCTTGAGGTCTGGGGCGGTACCAACACGCTGACGGGCGGGGCCGGTCGGGACCGCTTCCATTTCATCCAGGCGGAGGACGCCAGCGTGAGCACGGTCACCGATTTCGAGGATGGGCTGGACACGATCATCATCCGCGGGCAGACCTTCAGGGATATTGCCATCGCCCAGGAGGGGGAGGACACGGTCATCCGCTACGGCAATGCGGTGATCACGCTGGAGGATGTGCAGGCCCCGCTCCTGACCGAGGACGATTTCACGTTCGTTGCCTGATCCGGGTTCCACCGGTCAGGGTCACTGTCCAGGACGGGCATCAGGCGCCTTTCAATGTAACACTGTTGACTCAGTGCCGGCGTAGTCGCGCATGGCCCGGTAGTTTTCGGTGAAGAGTGACAGTATCCGGTATCCCTCCCATAGCTTTCGTGTGCCCGGCGTGGGCTGGCGCCTCGACGGGATGAATCCTGCGAGGCGCACGGTGTTGACGGCGAACTCCGCAGTGTCCTGTTGAAAGATCAGGCGCTGTGTCTGGAGGGCCATTGTCCACACAAGCGTCTTCTGGCCGGGACAGGGAGGTATGCAGTTCGTGGCTGCGGCGAGGGCGTCGTTCTGGCGTGTGATGGTGCCCTGGATCCCGAACCAGGTCATGGCATTGGGGCACCCCATGCGCTGGTCCTGACCGGATGACTTTCCTGTCACTCCGGTGTCCATGCATATGTCGCGCAGGTCATCGGTAAGCGGCTAAAGTACGGCGTCCGTGGCGGTCCCATCCATCCTTTTCTGGTTTGACAGTATAGGGCATTGCCGGTTACCGAATGGCCCCGGGGGCGAATAACTTCGGTGGCCGCCATGGCGATGAGATCGGGATCGGGGACGGACGGGCCATGCGGATTCGCCGGCGGGCTCGGGCGGGAGCTTTCCCGTTGGCTCGGGACGGGCACCCTGCCGCCGGAGGTGGAGCAACCGCTCCAGTCGCCGGGCGGGTGCGGAATCCCCCGTCCGGTCCTGTCGTCCGGGAGGGCATGACGACGGCACGGACGCCGGATCCGGCGAGGTGGGCATCCGCCTGCTGCGGCCCGGTGAAGGGGACGCTCGATCCGAGGTGATGCGGATGGACTTTCGTGTCGCAAGAATGTCCGGGGCGGGTGTAGCCCAATCCGGTGGATATATGTGAATGCCGCTGCCGTGCGTCGCTGTCCACACTCCATCCGCCATTGAGTGAAAGCGCACCGTCGGTCGGTTCCCCGGTCATTCCCTGACACGCGGCGGAGTCAGGCTGGCGGATCCGGATCACAGTCATTGACAGGATTGGTCTACACCTGTCCGGAAATGGACAAAGGTTCAGTCCGACAGTCACTGTCATCAAGTCGATTTGTCAGCACCATATGAAAAAACCGGTTGACCATCCCGCTCACCTAAGTCCTAAATCATCCATCGTCGAGCTACTCGCTCGCAATCCGGGTAAAGCCGGTTCGTCCGGCCACCCCTACCAAAACGGGAGAGATTCATGACCCTGAAAAACACAGTTATGGGTGCCGCGACAACACTTTGCCTGTCGGTCGCCGCCGCTCTGGCCGAGCCGGGGCTGATCATTGATCTTGGCGGCAAATTCGACAAATCTTTCAACGAAGCCGCATACAACGGCGCACAGCGTTGGGTCGCCGAGACAGGCGGAACCTATATCGAAACGGAACTGCAGTCTGAAGCGCAGCGCGAGCAGAACATGCGAAAGATGGCTGAGCGCGGCGCGAATCCAATCGTCGTTCTGGGCTTCGCCAACGCATCCACCTTGGAAAAAGTGGCGCCAGACTATCCCGATACCAGATTTGCGATCGTCGATATGGTGGTCGACGCTCCGAACGTAAGGTCCATCATCTACGCTGAACACGAGGGCAGCTATCTCGTCGGCATGCTCGCAGCGCTCGCATCCGATTCAGGCACTGTCGGATTTGTTGGCGGTATGGACATCCCCCTGATCCGTAAGTTTGCCTGCGGTTACGTACAGGGCGTGAAGGCGGTTAACCCGAATGCGACTGTAATCCAGAATATGACTGGGACAACCCCTGCGGCATGGAATGATCCCGTCAAGGGAGGTGAGCTGACCCGGACCCAGATCAGTCAGGGAGCCGATGTTGTCTACGCGGCGGCGGGCGGTACGGGCGTGGGTGTCCTGCAGGCTGCTTCTGACGCCGGAATCCTGTCGGTTGGTGTGGACAGCAACCAGAACTACATGCACCCCGGTAGCGTCCTGACGTCGATGATCAAGAGGGTTGACAACGCAACCTATGAGACGTTCAGCAATGGCGTCGAAGGCTTCGAACCCGGTGTCAGCCTGATGAATCTGGCGGCTGAGGGCGTCGGCTATGCGCTCGACGAGCACAACGAATCGCTCATCTCCGAAGAGATGATCGCACAGGTCGATGCGGCCAAGGCCATGATCATCTCCGGCGAGTTGGCTGTGCACGACTACATGTCGGACGATAGCTGCCCGGTTGAGTGACCGACGGCCCAACGCCGCGGAATGCACTGGGAGGAAACTGGATGACCGATGCCATTGACCGTTTTTTTGCGGCATGGGGCGAAAGTGACCAAGGCAGCCGGGCGGAACTGCTCCGCTCGGCTGTGACCGGGAATTTTCGCTACGCAGACCCACACGCGCCTGAACCGATCACCTCGGTTGCCGGAATGCTGGAATTCCTTCAGCAGTTCCCGCCCGGTGCGAGCGCCAAAGTGATTGAGCCCATGGACAGCCATCATGGCCATGTCCGCGCCAATGTCACATTCGACTTCGGTGGCGGAAAGTCGATGGTTGGCCAATACTTCGCAGACCTCGACGGGGACGGAAAGATTGTCCGGATAATCGGCTTTCCCGGCAAGGGGGCTGAATGAAGGCTCCGGCCATTGAGCTAAAGGGGGTTTCCAAGGCCTTTGGACCCGTCCAGGCCAACAGGAATATCCACATCAAGGTCCTGCCTGGAACAATCCACGGCATCATCGGCGAAAACGGGGCCGGAAAGTCGACATTGATGTCGATTCTTTACGGTTTCTACCAAGCGGATTCCGGCGAAATCTTCATCAACGGAGACCGGATGGACATCAGCGAGCCGCAACAGGCCATCGCCGCAGGAATCGGAATGGTCTTCCAGCACTTCAAGCTTGTGCAGAACTTCACCGTCCTGGAGAACATCATTCTTGGAGCCGAGGATGGCGCTATGCTGCAGCCGTCCAAAGCGAAGGCGCGTGAGGAACTGAAACGGCTCGCGGAGGAATACGAACTCAACGTGGACCCTGACGCCCTGATCGAGGACATCGGCGTCGGAATGCAGCAGCGGGTCGAGATCCTGAAGGCGCTCTACCGGCAAGCCGACATTCTCATTCTCGACGAGCCCACGGGTGTGCTTACGCCAGCCGAAGCCGATCACCTGTTCCGCATACTGGAGGGGTTGAGAGACCAAGGGAAGACGATCATCCTCATCACTCACAAGCTGCGAGAGATCATGGAGGTCACCGATACCGTGAGCGTCATGCGGCGGGGTGAGATGGTGGCCACCGTTCAGACCAGCGAGACCAGTCCGGAGCAGCTTGCGGAACTGATGGTGGGACGGAAGGTTCTATTGCGCATCGACAAGAGACCTGCCAATCCCGGCAACACGGTGCTGGACATCGAGAATCTCAGCGTAATCGACGCAGATGGTGTCCAGCGACTGCGTGAAGTGTCCCTTGAGGTCCGTGCAGGTGAGATTCTCGGAATTGCCGGTGTTGCCGGAAACGGCCAGTCTGAGCTTCTGGAGGTGCTCGGCGGAATCACGGCCGCGACTGGATCCGTCAGAATCAACAAGGTCGGCATTGACTTGACAGGGCGACATTCAGATGGGCAGTCGCGGCGGGGTCATGGAATCGCGCACGTTCCTGAAGACCGCCAGCATCTGGGCCTTATCATGGATTACTTCGCTTGGGAGAACATGGCATTCGGCTATCACCACGACCCAGCCTATCAGAAAAACCGGATACTGATGGACAACGCGGCCATCCGCAGGGAATCGGAACGGAAAATGAAGGAGTTCGATGTCCGGCCTCCATCCCCGGGACTCCCGGCCAAGAGCTTCTCGGGAGGCAACCAGCAGAAGCTTGTGCTCGCCCGCGAAATGACGCGCGGACCTGACCTGCTTCTTGTCGGCCAGCCGACGCGAGGCGTAGACATCGGTGCCATTGAGTTTATCCACCAGCACATAGTCGACCTTCGCGACGAGGGCGCCGCGATCCTTTTGGTCAGCGTGGAGCTTGACGAAATCATGTCCCTCTCCGACAGGATCGCGGTGATGTTCGACGGTCGCATCATGGGAGAACGCCTGCCTGGCGAGACCGATGAGCGTGAACTCGGCCTTCTGATGGCTGGCGTTGGTGCCAGAGCCGCATGATGGACGGAATGCCAAAGTGGGTGGATGTGGTGTTGATCCCACTGATCAACCTGATCCTCGCGCTCATCGTTTCCGGGTTGGTCGTTCTGTACATTGGCGAAGACCCCTTCCGATCGATGTTGATCATGGTGAAGGGTGCTGTCGGTTCGACCTACGGCTGGGGCTATACGCTCTACTATGCCACGAACTTCATCTTTACGGGGCTTGCGGTCGCGGTCGCCTTCCAGGCGAAGCTCTTCAATATCGGTGGGGAGGGGCAGGCAGCAATAGGGGGATTGGGCGTGGCGCTTGTCTGCCTTGCGATTCCTTGGCCGCATTGGACGTTGGCCTTGCCTTTCGCGATACTCGGTGGTGCGGTGTTCGGAGCGGCCTGGGCGGCCATCCCGGCCTTCCTTCAGGCCACACGCGGCAGCCATATTGTCATTACAACGATCATGTTCAATTTCATCGCCTCCGCGCTGATGGTCTACCTGCTGGTGAACGTGCTGAAGGAACCGGGATCCATGGCACCGGAGACGGCGCGCTTTCCAGAGGGAACCTTTCTTCCCAACGCCTATGACATGACCAGCGTCATCGGTCTGGGATTTTCGCGATCGGCTCCTGCGAACGTTACATTCTTCGTCGCCCTGATTTGCTGCGTCTTGGTCTATGTCCTCCTCTGGCACACCCGGCTCGGCTATCAGATCCGGGCCTTTGGCCATTCTGAACCAGCGGCAGTCTATGCGGGTATACCACCGGTACGTATCACGATGGTCACCATGCTCATTTCCGGTGGACTGGCAGGGCTGATGGGGATCAATGCCGTAATGGGGGAAGCGGAACGACTCGTGACGGACCCCGTTCAGGGCGCCGGATTTGTCGGAATCGCAGTTGCGTTGATGGGACGGTCGCATCCTCTGGGTGTGCTCCTGGCCGGGCTGCTCTTCGGAATGCTGTATCAGGGGGGAGGAGAGCTTGAATTTGAAATCCCCGCCATCAGCCGTGAGATGATCCTGGTGATCCAGGCTCTGGTAATCCTGTTCACGGGTGCCCTGGACAACATGATCCGTCTGCCAGTTCGGCGACTCTTCCTGAAATTCAGAAAGAGGGCTGTCTGATGGACCTGCTGACCGTCCTGCAGATCCTCGACTCGGCGCTTCGGCTCGCCACGCCCCTCCTGTTCGCTTGCCTTGCAGGACTCTTCTCGGAACGTGCCGGCATTTTCGATATTGGTCTGGAAGGCAAGATTCTCGCGTCGGCCTTCACCGCGGCATCGGCTTCGGCGCTGATGATGGCGTATGTCGACGCACCTATGCTGATCTGCATTCCGTTGACCAGCGCCTGTCTTGGGTTGGCGGGTGGGGTGCCGGTTGCGCCCATAGTGTTCGGGGTGCTGGCTGGGATGGCTGCCTCCGTCGCTCTTGCGCTCCTACATGGCGTCGCCTCGATCACCTTTCGGGGAAACCAGTTGATTTCGGGCGTTGCCATCAACTTCCTCGCCTCCGGCATCACGGTCATCATTGGCGAAAGCTGGTTTGGTCTTGGCGGCCGAACGCCCCAGCTCGAAGGCTCCGCACGCTTTCAGGAAGTCACTTTGCCGTTTGCCGAGCAGCTGAGGGATGTACCAGTGTTCGGGCCTGTCTACCATGAGTTGCTGTCTGGCCATACGCTGCTCGTTTACGTCGGCCTCCTAACGGTCGTTCTTACATGGTGGGTGTTGTTTCGAACCCGTTTCGGCCTTCGACTCAGGGCTGTTGGCGAGAATCCGGAGTCTGTGGACACGGCAGGCGTATCAGTCATCAGGCTCCGGTATACAGCGGTATTGATCTGTGGACTGCTCTGCGGGCTTTCGGGCACTTATCTGGCCACGGGTCTGGCGGCGGGTTTCGTGAAGGAGATGAGCGCGGGACGCGGCTTCATCGCCCTTGCGGCCCTAATATTCGCGAAGTGGCGACCCGGTTACGCGTTGGTCGCCTGCCTTCTGTTCGGACTCCTGGAAGCGATTGGCAACCGGTTCCAGAACATTGACATCTTCGGCATTCAAATTCCAGTTCAGTTCATGCAGGCGCTTCCCTATATCCTGACAGTTGTGATCCTGGCGGGATTTGTAGGCAAGGCCATACCACCACGCGCTGGGGGGGAGCCCTATGTCAAGGAACGTTGACGATTTAGTCGATCTTGTCCGTGGCCGCGCAGGAGATGAACCGCCAGCTCTCGGCCTGATCCTGGGATCCGGGCTTGGGCATCTTGCTGAAGAGATAGATGGATCCTCCATCGACTATGCCGACCTTGCCGGATTTCCGCACGCTGGCGTTAGCGGACATAACCCGAGACTTGTGATCGGCAAGTTGGAAGGCGTGCGTGTAGCCGTCCTGGGAGGGCGTGCGCATTACTACGAGTCAGGCAGGTCCGACGCCATGCGGCTCCCTCTTGAGGTTTTGAAGGCTCTGGGAGTGGACAGGTTGATTCTGACCAACGCGGCAGGGTCGATGCGTCCGGACATACCTCCGGGTGATTTGATGCTGTTGACCGATCATATAGATTTCTCGGGCCGAAATCCACTGATGGGTGAGCCGTCGGATGCACGCTTTGTTCCGATGACAGACGCCTATGATCCGGAACTGCGCGCCGGTCTCATTTCAGCGGCGGCCCAAGAGGGAATGGAACTTAAGCAGGGAGTCTATGTCTGGTATTCCGGACCTTCGTTCGAGACCCCGGCGGAAATCCGAGCGCTTGGCGTGCTCGGAGCGGACGCGGTCGGAATGTCGACAGTGCCAGAAGTCATCCTTTCGCGGTTCCTTGGGCTTAAGGTCGCGGCGATTTCGGTCATCACGAACATGGCAGCTGGACTTTCCGACGAAGCGATCAGTCACGAGCATACCAAGTCCATGGCACCTCTTGGCGCCGCCAAGCTGGAACGCATCCTTCGCAGGCATCTATCGTGTGGCTGATCAGGTCACGGAAGCCGGTGCGGATGTGACTTTCGGTCGGATCCCGTCCACGGGCTTGACGGTAATTTCTCCGCTCTCAAACCGACCATGTATGTCGAACGCGGGATTTCTGTCGCTGAATGGCTCTAAGTGTTGGTCCGGATAGTCCGGGAAAATTGGCGAAATCGTGGAGGTGGGAGATCCCGAGCGGAAGCGACGATTCCGGGTCGGATAGCCGGCCATCATTGTGGTGATGGGTAGAGGGACTTCAGCCTGAACAGGCCGTCGACCGACTTCGCTTCCTCCGGCCAACTGCTGTGTTTCGGCGTTTGGCGGATTCCGGAGCGGTCGACGAGCCGCGGAAGCCTCAGTCGATCCGAATGCCTCGGACTGGTTCGAAAGCCTGCGGGTGATTCGGACAGAAGCGCTTCACCATGGGTATAATGGGTACGTGACCATTCATTCATGTCGTGCGCTCCGGTGTGTTGGGATAGAGGAGAGGGAACCATCGCTCGACCGCATCCATCGGAAACGCGAGTCGAAGAGGCGCACGATGGTTCGCTGCAACGAGCATCCCGCGCTTCAGGAGCGCTGATGTAACCTTTCGAGCGGCACGTTCTCCGTAGTTTGTCAGCATTGGGATATTAGCCCGCTCGACCTGCCCGGCGTGTGCCGCTTCTCGCAAAACCATAAAGCTCCCTCGCTCCAGCCGCTTCGCACGGACTTCCTCCTCGATGTGGATTTCCATACGGCGCAAGAGCTCCGAAGGATCCAGCAACCCTTCCATGAACGCCACCTGATCGATTGAACGCTCGAGGAAAAACTGGCAAAACGAGAGCAATCCGGATTGGGTGAGATTTCCACGTCCGTCGCGGTCGCCGTGGCGAGGATGATCTGCGGCCGTTAGGCGCGACTTATATTCTGCTTCCGCACGTGCGAGACCGCGGGCAACGGACCAAAGGCTTGTCCCGACCCCAAGCCGTTTCAAAATCGCATGTGACATCAAGCGCGCGACGCGGCCGTTACCGTCGAGAAAGGGGTGGATCCACAGGAAGCGATGGTGAACGGCTCCCACCGACTGAATTTGGCGTAGCCGGCTTAGAGGTGGGCAGGTGTATGCCTGGTCAAAACGTGCGAGAAACCGTGGTACATCAGCGTTTGGCGGAGGGACATGCCGTCCAACCTGGACATCGACCCTTCGGAATTGACCAGGAGAAACCTGGTGCCTTTCGCCGGTACTTCGGTTTTCGACCCATCGCATGTCATCCGGTAAACGTTCGCAGAATTCCTTGTGAAGCCAGCGGGCATAGGCTGCAGTCGCTGGCCAGACCACTGGGTCGCGACCTTCGTCAATCATCTTCTGGACGTGGATATGCGCGACGGCCTCAAGCTGAAGATCGCGTTTGTTCGGCTCGCTTGAGAAATCTCTCGCCAACGCGCGCTCGATGTCGCGAGGATGGGTGTTGTGACCTTCGATGAGATTCGAGTAGTAGCAGTTCATCGATCGCACGAGGTCACCGATGGACTGTTGAAGAATCGGGTGGACTCGTTTTGCCAATCCGCTGGCGCATTCCACGAGTTCGAGCGCGCTGTCTTCAAGCGGTTGGATAGCGGCCTCTTCCGGCAGCATCGGCTCCATCATGGACACATTCATGGCGATCCTATGCCGGTTTTTGTGCCGGTTGTCCATTATTGAAATCAAGAACTTGAAATCAATGTTGCCCGGAACCTGTGCCGGTTCACGTACCGAATCGGGAACCCGCCTCGTATGTTCATAGAATCAGAAATGGAAGGAGGATGTGGCTGTGGAAAACTCTGGTGCGTTTTGCTGAGGAAGACATGCCTGTTGCCTTCCACCGTCCCTCCGGTTCATCCCTGCGTCGTGACCGCGCCCTCACAGCGGGAATGGCTGGTGTTGCACTTCGGACTGGAAGTGGGATCCCTACCGGACGGCAAGGGTGGCTTGGGCATGATGGATATGGTGGAGATGGCATATAGGCTTGGCACGACGGGCCACCCAGACCGTAAGTCTGCTGTTGCGGTCATTTCAGGGAACTCCTGTGTTCGATTCGCTGGCAAGTACTGTGGTTGCTATGAGAGGAAAGGCTTATCCCTTTGACCAAGGCGGATCAATATTTTGTGTCGGAGGGGTTGACGTGCCGCCGTGTTCGCCTTGTGTTCCTCCCATGCCAAGCCGATGGAAAGACGACCGCCCCATGTCCCGCCAGGAGTCCGGGGAACTCTTCCCGGACGACGGCGCCTGCGCCCGGCACCTTGCGGAGCTGCGCTGGGGCAGGGGCTTCGCGTGCCCCGCCTGCGGCGGGACGAAGGGCTGGGAGCTGAAGGGGGAGCGCTGCCGCCGGGAGTGCGCGGACCGCGGGCGGCAGACGTCGGTGACGGCGGGCACCGTGATGCACCGCTCCCACCTTCCGCTCAGGACATGGTTCCTTGCGGCCCATCTCATGGCGACGCACTCCAACGGCATCTCTGCGCTCCAGCTCCAGGCCCAGCTGGGAAATCGGAAGCTACAAGAGCGCCTGGCTGCCGCTCCAGAAGCTGCGGCGGGCCATGGTGGACCCGGACCGGAGCCCGCTGGAGGGGATCGCGGAGGTGGACGGGGCGTCGATGCCCTGCCGCGACGGCGGCGGCGCGGAGGGCGGCGGGGAGAGGGGCGTGGCCGGCCGGGGCCGCAGCGCGGCGGGCCGGATCCCCATCGCCGGGGCCGTGGAGCTGTCGGAGGACGGCAGTCCACGCCGCATCCGGCTGGAGACGGTCGGGGACTACGGCGCCGAAGCGCTCCATGGCTTCATCGCCGGGGCGGTCGCGCCGGGCGCCTGGACCGTCACCGACGGGTGGAGCGGATACATCGGCCTGCCCGACAACCCGCGGGAGCGCAGGGTGGTCGGCGGCCGACCGGCCCACGAGGTCCTGAAGTGGATCCACCGGGTCTTCTCCAGCCTGAAGCGCTGGGCCATGGGCGTGTACCACGGGCTGCGCCGCAGGCATGCCCAGCCCTATCTGGACGAATTCGTCCTGCGATGGAACCGCCGCCGCCACCGGCGGACCTCCTTCGACAGGCTTCTAGGCCTCGGCCTCGGCCTGCCGCCCGCGACGTACCGCGACCTCACCGACCCAGGCGCCTGATGTCCGGGGACCCGCGCCCGGACTCCGCCCCGGCCCGAGGCGCCGACCCCCAGTCCCCCAGAATCCCGATCCTTCCGGCTCCGGACGGGCCGCCGCGTGGCGGCGGCGGCCCGGATTCCGGCGGAATCCGGGAAACCGGCCGTCAGACCGCCGGCACAACATGTTGCGGTGCCGTAGTCAAAGGGATAAGCCTTTGAGAGGAACAGTGGGCAGGCCCAGCATTTTGACGATCACGATGAGGTTGCCTTTCCTCCGGATCCGCACTATGCGTTTGATATGAGATATGGGTCCCCAGGGACTATCGTTGCCATGAGGTTTTCGCTCGACTGTCAAGCCCAGATGAGGTGGCAGACTTCCGATGATTGATCTTGAGAAATTCACGAGGGGTGGGACACTCAGGAATCTGTCCGGCAAGGACCGCGGACTAGAGGCGCGGCGAATGTTCGAGCTTGATGCTCGCGATGGTAAGCGCGAGCCCGTTAAAGTGCGAATCCCCGACAACGTCTATGCCATATCAACATCCTTTTTCTGTGGCATGTTCAGTGACAGTTATAAACGGCTTGGTGCCGAAGGGCTCCTTGAAGTCTATAGGTTCGAGATGCCGGAGGTCCTTCGCCCACAGATCCAGCAAGGCCTCGAGCGATGCGCGTTTCAATTCAAGCCGTTGATGGAACACGCGGACTGAATTCCGTCGGTTCCAAGAGTCGATCATCGAGTCATTGGAATGTGCTCCCCCACAATTTAAATGGTTCATTCAATCATGGCAGGTCTGCTAAGTGCTATGCCGATTCTGAGTGTGATGCTTGCCGGATTCGGCATCTGGCTTTCGTGGCGCACGGCGAAGAGGCAGCCCTACGTCCATTCCGAAGTGCAACACCGGCCATTCCCGTAGGGAAGGCGCAAGCCCGAGCGCGGCGAATGGCCGGAAGGCAGGGTTTCAGGCCTCCCGGGAACCGCAGAATCCCGCCCCGAACGGCCATCCATGTTCGCCGGAAACGGTGCCGAGAAAGGCTAGGCAGCTTCAGACGCGCCGCTCACCGTCTCGCTGGCCCCTCGGAAGCAAAAATATAGTGATCGTGTCCACGCACGCAGCGGTTCTGACCGAGCCGTTTCCGAAATTGAATCCCGCCCCCCGGAACCACAGGTTTCCATCTGTCCACTTCCACAACTCAGGCCGGAACCGGATCCATCAATTCCTTCCAGCGATGGCAGGCGACATCGTGCCCATCCTCGGTCTCAAGCGCCGGCTCCCGAGATCTACAGAGGTCAATGGCATACGGGCAGCGCGTCTGGAACTTGCATCCCGGAGGCTGATCGGTTGGTGACGGGATTTCCCCGACCAACTTCTGGGCCACCTTGTCGTCGTCAGGATCGAGAGACGGAATGGCCGAAAACAATGCCCTGGTGTACGGATGCCGTGGAGCCTTGAACAGTTTTCGCGTCGGAGCGGTTTCGACAAGTCGACCCAGGTACATGACCGCCACATGATCACAGGTATGGGCCACAACCGACAGGTCATGGCTGATGAACATGAATGTCAGCCCCATCTCGTCCTGCAGTTGCTTGAGGAGGTTGAGCACATCCGCCTGGATCGACACGTCGAGCGCGGCGACGCTTTCGTCGGCAACCACGAACTTTGGGCCCGAGACGAGAGCACGCGCGATCGAGATGCGCTGGCGCTGTCCACCCGAAAAGGCATGGGGAAACCGCCGCAGATGCTCCAGATTCAGACGACATCGCGCCGCGATCTCCCGAACGCGCTCGTCCGTTTCTGCCCTGCCCTTCGTCAGCCCCATCACTTCCAGGGGCTCGGCGATGATGTCCCGAACCGTCATTCGGGGACTCAGCGCCGCGTAAGGATCCTGGAAGATCAGCTGCGCGCGTGTGCGATAGTCCTTCAGTTCCGCGCCATCCAGTTCCTTAAGGTGATAGGCGACCTCCCCGTCATCATAGTGGGCGGTTCCCGCGGAAATCGGCACCGCTTTCAGAAGTGCCCGGCCAAGCGTCGTCTTTCCGGAACCGGACTCACCAACCAGCCCGAAGAAGGATCCCTTTTCGATATCAAGCGAGACGTTGTCGACCGCCTTCAGGACCTGCTTCACAAACAGTCCTGACCCGACAGTGAAATGCACCGACAGTCCAGACGCCCGGATCAGGAAACCGCTCATTCCGCCGCCTCCCGATAGATGTGGCAAGCCACGCTGTGCGTTTCGTCCAGCCTGCTGTTCGTCGGCACGTGTGTCCTGCATATCTCTCCGGCCACCTGCGAGCATCGGGTGTTGAACACGCAACCTGAAGGACGCTCGAGGGGCGACGGGATGTCCCCCGGAACCGGTGTCAGGGGTGCGTCAAGATCCTCCAGCTTGGGCAAGGCCGAGATCAGGCCCTGCGTGTATGGATGCCGGGGAGTCCCGATGACTTCGCGCACAGGACCTTCCTCGATGAGACGGCCCAGATACATCACGCTCACCCTGTCGGCGGTTTGGGCCACAACGCCGAGATCGTGGGTGATGAAGATAATGCCCATGCCGAACTCGGAAACCAGATCCTTCATAAGGTCGATCACCTGGGCCTGGATCGTCACATCGAGAGCGGTCGTCGGCTCGTCGGCGATCAGGAGCGACGGGTTGGTGGACAGTGCCATGGCGATCATCGCTCTCTGGCGCATGCCGCCGGACAGCTCGAAGGCGTACTGATCGAAACGCCTCGACGCATCCGATATCCCCACACGGTCGAGCATTTCTATGGAGACGGACTTCGCGGTGCGCTTCGACAGGTCGGTGTGCAGCAGCAACTGCTCCACCATCTGCTTGCCGATCTTGATGGCCGGAGCGAAGCTGGCCATAGGTTCCTGGAAGATCATGCTGATCGCGCCGCCGCGCACCACGTTCAGCTCGCGCGGCGTCCTGAGCGACAGCACGTCAACGGGCCCGGTGTCTGTGTGAAGCGTGATCCTGGACTCTGGCGAATAGACCGCGTTTCTAGCGTTGAGGTGCATCAGGGACTTCGCCGTCACGGACTTTCCCGAACCGCTCTCTCCGACAAGGCCCATCACCTCGCCCCTCATCAACGTGAAGGACATATCCTCAACCGCCGTGATCAGTCCCTCGTCCGTCCTGAACCGAAGCGTCAGGCTCTCGACCTCGATCAGCGGCGTCATTTCCGCGCCTCCGAATAAGGGTCCGCTGCGTCCCGGAGCCCGTCACCGACAAAAACGAACGCCATCACAAGGGCAATGAAGAAAAGGACCGGGATGAAATACCATTGGTAGTTCAGCATCACGTCCGCGCTGGTTGCCTTCTGCAAAAGGACCCCGAGCGACGAGACGGGATCCTTGAGACCGAGACCGATGAACGAAAGAGCGGTCTCGGACAGGACCATGTAGGGGAACGAGATCACCAGATCGACGATTATGTAGGAGGTGAATGATGGCAGAAGATGACGCCGGATCACGTGCGCCGACGACGCGCCGCAGAGCTGGGCGGCGAGCACGTATTCCTGGTTGCGCTCGGTGAGCAGATGGGTCCGGACGCGGCGGGCCAGCGTCGGCCAGCCGATGAATCCGAGAATGATCGAGATGTAGAAGAATCGCGCTTCCGCACTCAGCTCCGGTGGCATGAAGGCGGCCACCGCCATGAACAGGGGAATTGCCGGAACCGTTCGGACGGCATCCGTGATCATCTGGATCACTCCGTCGATCCAGCCACCGTAGTATCCGGAAACGCCGCCGATGATGAGAGCGAGAATGAATGCGATGAAGACTCCGATCATTCCGACCTGAAGCGACGTCCAGATCGCGTGAAGCGTCCGGCTGAAGATGTCCTGGCCGTCTTCGTCCGTGCCGAACAGGTGGATCTTGCCGTCCTGCACGCCGAACAGATGTCGGTTGCCCGGGATGAAACCGAACAGGCGGTAATCGTCGCCCTTCGGCAGAAGAGTGACATAGTTCCGCACGTCCTCGTCGACCTTGGTGACCCACCGGAAATTCGTCTTGATGGATCTTTCGCGCTCGACGGCATGGATGAACGGGCGCAGGGAGCATCCGTTCCTGTCGCAGAACTTCGGGATCTGCGGTGCACCGTTCGTGTAGTCCTTGTCCCGGCCACCGATCGTCGGATCATAGGGCGACAGGAAGGGTGCGAAAATCCCGGAGATGATGAGAACGACCAGGACGGTGGCCGCCACCATCGCGGCCCGCTGTTTCTTGAAGCGTGCCCAGATGAGCTGTCGCTGGGTGGCCGTGAAATAGGCCTCTTTGGACCGCTGCGCCTCGGCTTCGATTGCCGGTTCTGCCGAGTGGGTCATCGGACGATGCTCTTTCGAACGCGAGGATCGATCACGGCCAGTGCCACGTCGGTCGTGAAATTCAGCGCGACGATGGACGCCGTGAGCAGGAAGATGATCGCGCCGGCCAGCTGCTGGTCATTCGACCTCGCCAGCGCCTCGATCAGGAGAGCGCCTGCATCGGTCATCACCAGGATCAGGGCCACGATCGGAAGTTCGTTGAATATCCTGTTCAGATCGAAGCCGAGCGAGTTCACGATCGGGCCAAGCGCATGGCGGGCCGGATAGCCCCAGAGTAGCTTGCGACCATGGACCCCGCGTGCCGCGGCCGCAGTGACATACAACTTGCCGATCTCGTCGGACATCAGGGCGCGGACGGTCTGCAGCGCAAAGGCAGTCGCCGACCATCCCAGTATGAAGATCGGAAGCCACGCATGCTTCAGCAGATCAAGGAATTTTGCCATGGACCATGGCGCATCCCTGAATTCGCTGGAGAACAGCCCCGTCAGCGTGTCCCCGAAATACACCGTGGCGAACAGCATGATCATAAGCGCCAGCAGGAAGTTCGGCATCGCAAGCCCGAGATAGCTGACGATGCGAAGCGAGTTGTTGAGGAATGCGTTGCGCGACGCGGCGGCCAGAATGCCGACCGGAATCGCGATGACATACGCCAGCGCGAGCGAAGCCATGCAGATCGACAGCGAAAGCCAGAATTTGTCGCCCAGAAGCTGCGCGATATTGACACGCAGGATGCAGCTGTCGCCGAACTCGCCCTGGAACGCGTTGACGATCCAGAGGGCCCAGCGTTCCAGGAACGGCTTGTCGAGGCCCAGCCTCTGGCGTTCCAGTTCAATGTCAGCGACCGAAATTCCGGATCCCTGCGTATTCTTGAACGCAAGATACCGCTCGGCGCAATCGCCGGGCACAAGCTCCATCAGCGAAAACACCACTAGGGACACGATGATGAGTGTCATCGCCGCCATCAATGCACGTGTGACGACAAAGCGCGCGAAGTTCAGCATGGCCGATCCCGCCTCCTCGTCCGGTCAGGGCCTTTCACGATGGCCCGGACGCGGGTCTCCCCTTTCTGGCCCAGGGACAGGACAGGACCGTCCTGCCCCCGGGCGTGCAGCAAAACAGACCTTCGCCTATTCGTCCAGCCACCATTGGGTGGCACGATACGGATAGGTCCGGTAGTACTCGTAGCTGTGCGTCTTGGTTTCGGTGAAGTTCCGCAGGGCGTTGCGATGGATCATCGGTGCAGGCGCGTTCACGGTTCCGATGAACAGAAGTTCCCTTGCCATGGTCTCGGCCATGCGGGCACCGACCTCATTGAACTCGTCCGAACCCTGCGCGGCGGACTGCAGCGTATTGATGTCATCCATCATCTCCTTGACCCAGTCCGGCGGTTCGACTCCATTCGAACCGCCAGAATCGACCCACTCGGCCCAGAGCATTGCGTTGCGGTTGCCGAAATAGTTCTCGAATGGTGGTACCCAGAGCTCGTTGTTGCCGAGAACGATGGCCAGAGGCTGGCCCTTCCGCCACATGGAGACATCAAGCTTGTTCGATGACTGAGCCGAACGGTACTCGTCGGGTGTCACTTCCTTGACGACCGAATCAATGCCGACGTCCCGCCAGTATTGAGCGACAAGCTCCACGGTCTGACCGGCGATTCCCTGCGTCGAGAAGTTCATGTTCAGGACCATCTTCTGCCCGTCCGGCAGTTCCCGCATCCCGTCCCCGTCGACATCCTTCATGCCAAGAGCGTCCAGCCTTGCCATCGCGCCGTCGGGATCGAACCCAGCCATGTGATCGTGCAGCGCAGGGTCAGCGAAGTCCGGCAGCGGCGAAAATCCGACATAGGCCTGCGGGGTGCCCTGACCAAAGAAGCCGATTTCGTTCAGTTCCTCCCGGTTGATCGCGAGCGACATCGCCTCCCGAAACGACCGGTCACCGAACACAGCTCGTTTCGCCGGATCCTCGTGGGTGACGTTCAGGCCGAAAGCACCGATGGTGATCTCCGGCTTCAGATGTACCGTATAGCCACCCTTTTCCTGCCCCTCGAGGAGGATGGGAGCCGCGGCGAGCTGGAGCGACTGCGCCTTGTAGTCGACCTCTCCGTTGACGATTTTCAGGAGACGAACTTCGTTGTCATTGATGTAGACCTCGTCCTGTTCCGAGATGTAGGGCAACTGCTGCCCGGTCGGGTCCACCTGAAAGAAGTATGGGTTTGCCACGAGATGGCGACCCTCGGTCGTGTCCGAGACATAGATGTGGCTTTCAAGCGTCGGATGGGTGTGTTTTGGCAGACCATCCACGAGAGCCGCCCGCGACAGCATAGGTGTTGGCGTGTCCGTCCAGTCCGAGTTTCCGTAGTATGCGAGGATCGCGTCATAGCCGTTCTCGAAGCCGAGCGACTGCGCATAACTGTCCGCGTCCGCGTTGATGTCGGGATGGAACTGGCCAAGGAAGTGCATTGGCTGGAAACCCTGCCCGAAGTGCGTCGCGAAGTGGGCCAGAAGGCCGGGCTTGGGAGCGGGCAGGTTAAAGACCACGGTCAGGTCATCCGGTGCATCGACCGTCATCGTCTGACCACCCACGGTCACATAGTCTTTGGGCTTTTCGAAGATATTGGTGTCCAGCATCAGCTTGTCATGCCAGAACTTGACGTCCGCGGACGTGAATGGCGCACCGTCGGACCACTTGTGCCCTTTCCTCAGCTTGATCGTCAATTTCGTGAAATCGTCGTTCCACTCCCATGACTTCGCCACGTTGGGTACGATGGTCTGTAGATCGTCGGAATAGCGCACGAGATTGACGTGGCGGACGGAAAGGAAATCGGATGTCCCGGCCTCGGTTGCGTTCGACAGCACGTCCAGCGTCCCGCCATACATGCCGACGCTGTCGTAGGGCACAACGACAAGCGGGTCCTCTGGAACCCGTTCCGAAAGCGGCGGAAGGTCGGGATTGCCGACGATCCTCGCGTTGAGCGCGGCCGCGTCGGGATTGCCGCTGAACTCCATCCTGCAGTTGGCTGCCGACTGGAATTCCTCCAGTTCGTATTGCTGCGGAAATTCACCTTGGGCGACACCTCCCATGTCCGCAACCGTGATCCCAGGGCAGCTCGCGAATGCCAGGCCTGGCATCATCGCGATGGCAACTCCGGACAGAAGTGGTTTCTTCATGTTAACCTCCATGATTGAATGACGATGGGCTGGCCAGCCTCGCCGAACACACAGACTTGCATATGACGGTCACTTTTCACGAACCGTTCCTCACGTATTGCGACGGTACTGCGTACCTACCTCTGAGCGTTTCAGCATCCAGCTAGCCCGTCGACTGAATGCACCGAATTTGCGACGGTATTGTTACACTGACTCACAGAATTCGGCACACGTCAATAGATTCCCGTCCTGACGCCGCCATCGCCAACCAAAGTGGCCGAGAACGTTCCTTCGGCATTGGACATGCGATGCCGGAGCAATTCGCCAGTCAGGCCCTGCAGAAGTTCGGTCGCACCGGCATCCGCGGCAATGTCGCGGCTCTCGCCTTCACGATCCATGTCGAACAGGATTGGCGGAAGGTCACAGCCGAACTGGACCAGCCTGAACCGCCCGTTCCTGAAAACCGCGAGGTTCGCTTCCCGGGACCGAACGCCGAGATGCCGCATCCACGGAGTCGGAGTCACCGGATTGCCGAAATCGTATTCCGACATGGAGCGGCCGCCCGTCACACTGTCCACGTTCTCAAGGAGCGGGAGAAGGCTTGTTCCGTTCATCGCATGCGGCACCTCTGCGCCGAGACGTTCGAGAAGCGTGACCGAAACGTCGATGGATTCAGTCATTTTCCCGACGATCTGGCCGTGCGTGTCCATATGGGCCGGATCACGGATGATCAGCGGAACACGAAACGCCGCATCATGGAACGTGCCCTTGCCCCAAAGCCCGTAGTCGCCAAGCATTTCGCCATGATCCGAGGTGACAACCAGAATCGTATCGTTCCATTGCCCGCTTGCCTTGAGCCAGTCGATCACGCGACCGATATGCATGTCCACCTCGGTTGCAAGGCCAAGATAGATCGCCCGCAGCTCCGCCGTTGTCTCGGCCGAATCAGCCAAATTCGGAAATCCGACCACCATGGAAGCAGGGCGTTGCCGCTCCTTGGCGGGAGCCACAAACGGGTGCCGGTTGGGATCCCCCGCTCCGTATGGCGCCGCTGCAGGTGCAGGCATGTCGGCTGGATCGTACATCCGGTTGAAGGGCGCCGGCGCGACAAAAGGGGGATGAGGTCGGATATAGGTCAGAAGCGCGAACCAGCCCGGCTCCGCCCCATCCATCCGTTCAATGAAGCGATCGGTCAGGAACGCAGTGTCGCTGTCCGCCGCCGCATAATACGCCGGGTCAGTAACCCTGTCGCCATCGGGCCGGTAGGTTGCCGGATACTCCGGTAGCGGCCGACCCCTTGCCGCCAGATGGTCGCGCCAGGCCCTGTCATCCGACTCCATTCGCATTCGCAAGGCTTCGTCAAGACCTGGCATCAACTCCTCGTAACTCCGCAGGCGAGGGTCATCCGCATCGAGCACGCGCGGATCCTGCGTCGTATCGGTATAGCCAAACAGCTGCGGCGCATATCCAAGTGTCCTGGAGACGGAGGCGATGTTCGGCGTGTCGTGGCGAAGCGGCGTGCCGTTCCTGACCGCCCTGTGGTTCATCGCGTATTGCCCTGTCAGAAGCGACACGCGGCTCGGTCCGCAGGGCGAGACTACCGAATAGTGATTCGCGAACATGACTGACTCGCTCACGAGATCCCTCAATCGAGGCAACTTCGCGACATCGGCCAAGGGGCTGTCGCCCAACAGGTCGCCGCGGAACTGGTCGATTACGATGATCAGTACATTTGGCGTGTTGGGCATCACGGTTCCCCGGTTGCGAGGCGATTATGTCAATGCCCAGTGATATGTAAACACCGTTAGGCGAACATGGGAGGGAGCGGCCCAGCAATCCTTTGGGAAATCGGTGGACTCGGCGCTGAGGTGGCAATGAGGACGACGACGTTATCCGAAACCACGTCACGTCCGCTGTGAGCCTTGCAATGGGCACCAAACCCAGAAGGCCCAGCGGGCGATCGGGATGCTCGGGCACTTTGCGCTCTGCCCTCGGTACGGCGAACCCATGTACTCCCGGCACGCGCTGCGCCCTCCCGTCTCGGCGGCGATAGACAGGGCTTTACATACCCATCTCAGAACTCCATACCATGCGCGCCCGGCGAAAGGAATCGTCCGATGAGTGGCTCCCACTTCCCACCACCGCCTTCTGGAGAGGCTTATCTGCTGACACCCGGACCGCTCACAACCTCCCTCGCGGTCAGGGAAGCCATGCTAAGGGATTGGGGCAGCTGGGACGATGATTTCCGCGCCATGACCCGCGAGATACGGCAGCGCCTGCTCGCGCTTGTCGAAACCGACCAGTGCGCCTACGACTGCGTTCCCGTCCAGGGTTCAGGCTCCTATGCGGTTGAGGCAATGCTGGGCTCCTTCGTGCCGAAAGATGGCAGGGTCCTTGTTCTTGCGAACGGAGTCTACGGACTTCGAGCGGCCCGGACACTCGAATACCTCGGCCGGTCTCTCCATCTCCTGGATCTGGGGGACTATCGTCCGCCATCCGGCGCAGACGTTTCAACCATTCTGGAAAGCGATCCGGACATCACTCACGTCCTCGCCGTTCATTGCGAGACTTCAAGCGGCATACTGAACCCGATCGAGGATATCGCCGAAGCGACCCGGAACGCCGGACGGAAGCTGCTGATCGATTCCATGTCCGCCTTCGGTGCCTTGCCCCTTGATCCGCGAACTTTGGGTTGCACGGCCTTCGCCTCATCGGCAAACAAGTGCCTGGAAGGCGTGCCCGGCTTTGGCTTCGTGATTGCCGTGAAGGAGGAGATCGAGAGTGCGAAGGGAAACAGCCATTCGCTTGTTCTCGACGTGCAGGACCAATGGGCGACAATGGAGAGGACCGGACAATGGAGATTCACACCACCCACCCATGCGGTGGCTGCCTTTCTGGAGGCGCTCAGGTCGCACGAGGCGGAGGGCGGCGTGGCCGCGCGCGGTGTCCGCTATGCCCGCAACCGCGACGTGCTTGTCAATGGCATGCGCGGACTCGGGTTCGAAACGCTTCTTGCTGACCGCTGGCTGTCGCCCATCATCGTGACGTTCCTATGTCCTGAAGATCCGGCCTTCGCCTTCACGCGTTTCTACGATGAAATGAAGCGGCAGGGCTTCATCATATACCCCGGCAAGATGACAGCCCTTGAAACGTTCCGCATCGGCTGCATAGGTCAGATAGACGGGAACACCATGTTGCAGGTCGTCCAAGCCGCCGAGGAAGCCCTTTCCACGATGGGAGTCGCAGGTGCCGCACCACCTGCCGCAACCCTAGAGGAATGCAGAAAGCATATGTGCTGACGGTGGCTCTGACAGAACCGATTTCCGGCAGGAAGGCGACGAACCCATGCCAATGACCGCTCCAGTGATCGTCAATGACCGCGTCTATCCGGTGCCCGGACGCTGCGCTGTCGTGATCTGTCTTGATGGCTGCGAACCCGAATACCTGGACGTGGCGGTCGCGGACGGCCGGATGCCGACGCTGCAACGCATGCGCGTCGAAGGCACCGACAGGATCGCGCACTCGGTCATTCCCTCCTTCACCAACCCGAACAACCTTTCCATCGCGACGGGTCGTCCTCCGTCCGTTCATGGTATCTGCGGTAACTACTTCCACGATCCCTCAACGGGCACGGAAGTGATGATGAACGATGTACGCTTCCTGCGTGCCCCAACGATATTCTCGAAGTTCTTCCAAGCGGGTGCGCGGGTTGCGGTGGTCACGGCGAAGGACAAGCTGCGTGCCCTTCTTGCCGCGGGCCTGTCCTTCGGTGACGGCGCCGCGACCGCGTTTTCCTCGGAACGCGCCGGTGGGACGACGGTCAGGGAACATGGAATCGAAGGAGCCGATGCCTGGGTAGGACGGCCCGTGCCCGAAGTCTATTCCGCCGACCTGTCCGAATTCGTACTTGCGGCTGGAGTTAAGCTCCTTGAGGAGCGACAGCCGGACCTGATGTACCTGTCCACAACTGACTACATCCAGCATAAGCATGCGCCCGATGCCGAGGAGGCCCTGAAGTTCCACGCGATGTTTGACCGCTATCTTGCCGACCTTGACGCCCTCGGCGCCGTCATCGTTGTCACGGCCGATCACGGCATGAAGGCGAAGCACGGCAACGATGGCGAACCGTCAGTGATTTACGTCCAGGATGTACTGGACGGGTGGCTTGGCATTGCCGCAGCGCGCGTGGTCCTGCCAATCACCGACCCTTACGTGGTTCATCACGGTGCTCTCGGCTCGTTCGCGACGGCCTACCTGCCGGAACATGCGGATCGGGAAGGGATTCGGTCCCGGCTTGCCAAGCTCTCGGGAATGGTCGAAGTGACGATGAGGGAAACCGCGGCCTGGAAATACGAACTGCCGAGCGATCGAATCGGCGACCTCGTGATGATTTCGGATGGTACCACGACATTGGGTACGAGTTCCGACCGGCATGACCTTTCCGCCCTTGGCGAGCCGCTCAGGTCTCACGGCGGATTGACCGAACAGGCTGTACCGTTCATCGTCAATCGCAGGATCGACTTGCCGAACGCTCCGGAACTCCGGAACTTCGACGCCTTCTTCCATGCCACCACGGCTGCAGCGCTTGAATAGGTGACCAGATGAATGAGCCAGACCACTGCATCCGGCATGAAGCCATGCGCATTGGCGGAGACAGGGTAAGTGCGCCGGAGGTCATTGAGGTGCGCTACCCGTACACCGACGATCTGGTCGGCACCGTTCCAGCCGGCGATGGCAGTCATGCGGCTCGGGCCTTCGAGATCGCCGCAGCCTACAAACCTACGCTCAGCCGCTACGAGCGCCAGCAGATACTGTTCCGGACCGCTGAACTGATCCGAGGGCGTCGCGAGAGCATCGCCGACTGGCTGACTCTGGAACTCGGAATCTGCAAACAGCATTCGCTATATGAAACTGGGCGGGCCTTCGATGTGTTCACGTTGGCCGGACAGCTCGCAATTCTCGACGACGGACAGATTTTCTCATGTGACCTGACACCCCACGGCAAGGCGAGGAAGATCTACACCAAGCGAGAGCCGGTACGGGCGATTTCGGCGATCACGCCTTTCAATCATCCCTTGAACATGGTGGCGCACAAGGTCGCCCCCGCGATCGCCACGAACAACTGCGTAGTGTGCAAGCCGACGGAGCTGACGCCGCTGACGGCGCTCACCCTTGCCGACATCCTCTACCAGGCAGGTCTTCCGCCCGAAATGTTTCAGGTCGTTACCGGCTGGCCCCAGGACATCGGCAACGAGATGGTCACGAATGGAAACATCGACATCATCACCTTCACCGGCGGCGTGCCTGTCGGTCGGCTCATTGCGGAGAAGGCACACGGCAAGAGAACGGCCCTGGAACTTGGAGGAAACGACCCGCTGATCATCCTGAACGATCTGGTCGAAGACGATCTTGAAAGAGCGGCCACCATTGCCGTCGCGGGCGCCATCGGCAATTCCGGTCAGCGCTGCACCGCCGTGAAACGGATTCTGGTTCAGGACAGCGTTGCCGACGCGGTCGTCCCGATGATCCTCCGCCGGGCGGCTCGCATTCGCTTCGGCGACCCCCGGGATCCGGAGACCGAACTGGGGTGCGTGATTCATGCCGAGGCAGCCGCAGAGATCGAGCGCAGGGTCCTCGACGCGGAACGCGTTGGCGCGAAAGTGCTCCATAACCCGGGCCGGAAGGGTGCGCTATTGCCTCCGATGGTCGTTGACATGGTTCCGCATGACTGCCAACTCGTGGCGGATGAAACCTTCGGCCCCGTGATTCCGGTCATTCGTGTGCCCGACGACGATGCGGAAGTCATGCGCATCTCGAACGCCACGGCGTTCGGGCTTTCGTCAGGGGTCTGTACGAATTCGCTTCCCCGTGCCCAGGCCTATATCGAGGGTTTGGATGTCGGTACGGTGAACGTCTGGGAACAGCCGGGCTTCCGTATCGAGATGTCACCCTTCGGGGGCATCAAGGACTCCGGCAACGGCGTGAAGGAAGGGGTGCTTGAAGCCATGAAGTTCTTCACCAACGTCAAGACCTATTCGTTGCCTTGGCCATGAGCTTCAGCGGCAACGGTCGACATGAAAAGGGAAACGGCAGGGCACGGCCATGATGCGTCTCCGCCACTCCGAGGGCGAGGCGAACGTGTCCCCCGCCCGAGAGGACTGGACCTCGCGGGAAAGCGATCCCCTGACCCGTCAACTTCTCCAGCGGGATGCTGATGCCTTCCTGCACCAGTCGCTTTCCTCGCCATGCCTTTCAGCGATCAAAAGGGCGGAAGGCATCTGGATCGAAGACACCTCCGGTCGCCGATACATGGATTTCCACGGCAACTCGGTGCACCACATCGGCTACGGGCATCCGCGTCTTGTCGAGGCGGTCAAGCGGCAGATCGACCTCCTGCCTTTCGCGCCCCGCCGATTTGCCAACAAAGTCGCAACCGAGCTGGCGGAACGGCTTATCGCGCTGGCTCCATGGCCGGCAAAGGTCCTCTTCACCACAGGAGGCTCGGATGCGAACGAGGTGGCCCTGAAGATCGCCCGTGCGGCGACGGGTCGATTCAAGACGCTCTCGTTCTGG
Source organism: Paracoccaceae bacterium (assembly GCA_965203605.1). Taxonomy (GTDB): domain Bacteria; phylum Pseudomonadota; class Alphaproteobacteria; order Rhodobacterales; family Rhodobacteraceae; genus JAPOUP01. The sequence continues at coordinate 5,102,213 of OZ241902.1, forward strand.
GATAGTTTTCATGGCGCGGGATTCGGTGCCGCTTCGGTCGGTGGAGAGGCCACTTTCCGGAGTCACATTGCCGGTCCGCTCCTGCCCGGAACCGAGCATGTGGCGCCGTTCAACTGCGTCCGCTGCGCCTATGGTCATCCCGGGCCTGATGCCTGCGGCCTGGCCTGTGCGGCCATGGTCGACTACACGCTTGCCCGCGAATGCGATGTCGCCGCCATCATCGCCGAGCCGATGCGCGCGACACCTGTCGTTCCTCCGGTCGGCTACTGGCAGGCCGTGGAAGAAAGCTGCCGCAGGCACGATACGCTTCTGGTCATGGACGAGATCCCCACAGGCCTTGGCAAGACCGGTCGCTTCTTCGCCCATGACCATGATGGCGTGACGCCCGACATCATCACGCTCGGCAAGGCTCTGGGAGGAGGCCTGCTTCCGATCGCGGCGGTGGTGGCGCGGGCGGAGCTTGACGTTGCGGGCGATTTCGCCATTGGCCACTACACCCATGAAAAGAATCCGGTCACCGCCCGCGCTGCGCTGACAACCCTGGACATCATCGAAGATGAGGGTCTGGTGGAGTGCGCCGAACGGCTCGGTGAGGCAGCGGTGTGTCGACTGCGTGAGAAACTTGGTCGGTGCAACGCAGTGTCGGCCATCTGCGGTCGCGGTCTCCTTTTCGGAATCGAGATCGTTGCGGATCGGGACACCCGAATACCCGATCCCGATCTGGCTGAACGGATCTGCTATGCCTGCCTGGTGAGCGGTGTCTCGCTGAAGGTCAGCGCGGGTAGCGTTCTCACGCTTTCGCCGCCTTTGACGATCTCCAGGGACGAACTTGATCATGCGCTTGGCATCGTGGAGTCCGTGATTCTCGGACGATCCGGGACCAGACAATGCAGGAGAATTGCTTCGGCTCGGGGCGAAGCGGTCTCCGGGTCGCCATCTGGTCGGCAAGAAAGGCAGATATGACGCTAATCCCGCCGTCTTGGTCCGCCGTCAACAACCGTTCGATCCCGAGGGTAGGAAGGCGGGACTGACCCCCATAAGCGCCAACCTGTTCTTCGGAGGAGGCCTTAACGGCTCGGAATCCTTCACCCAACTGGCTCGAACGGCGAGCGAAAGGAGATATATCGTCGAGACCGGCAGATGAATCGACCTGTTGACTGCCCGTTCGGACATCGCGGCATCTCGAAACATGCCGCGAGAACACGCATTGACGCCTGTTGAACCCAGCCGGTCCGTCGGGATGGTGTGTCGTCTGGACGCACGCTTCAGGCGCGGCCCGCAATGCGCGATGCTGCCGTCAGCCGGATAGACTGTCCATCAGGTCGCGGAAGCTCCGGTCATAGGCGGAAAGGACCGGCTCGACGTCATCCATGGACAGGCACAGCGGCGGAACCATTCTCAGCACGTTCCTGAAGTTGCCCGACTTTGAGAGCACCAGTCCGTGCTCCCTGGTCCTTTCAAAGACATATGCGGTCTCTTCGGGGGCGGGCTCCTTCGTCTCACGGTTCCTGACCAACTCGATCGCCTGCATGAAACCGGTTCCGCGCACGTCGCCGATGATCTCGTAGCGATCCTTCATGGCCTGCAGCCCCTTGTGAAGCTCGGATCCGACAAGACGGGCATTCTCTATCATGGCTTCCGCCTCGATCACACGCAACACGGCGCGGCCAGCGGCACAGGCGACAGGGTTCGCACCATACGTGTGGAACAGGAACTTGCCGCACATGGCTTCAGCCACGCCACTTCTCGCGATCACAGCGCCAAGGGGGATTCCGTTGCCGATGCCCTTGGCTGCCACAACGATGTCGGGAATGATGTCATGCGCGTCAAAACACCACATCGCCTTGCCGGTCTTTCCGAAGCCGGACTGGACCTCGTCCAGGACAAGCAGGCCGCCGGCAGCACGGACGCGTTGCGCCGCACCGTTGATGTAGCCGTCAGGCATCTCGACGATGCCGCCGTAGCCCTGCACCGGCTCGATGAGCATTCCGGCAAGGCGGCCGGAGGTTGTGCAGGCCAGCGTCTGGTCAAGGTCGTCAAGATAGGGCTGGGTTCCCGGCCCGAATGCGCCACGATACTGGTTGGGCTCTGTGGCAAAGGTTATGTCGGGAAGCTGTCCGACATGTTGGCGAAAGCCCTGCACGCCAGTGACGGCCTGCGCACCGTAAGTGGCGCCGTGGTAGGAGTTCCTCAGCGCGACGATATCGCGGTTGCCGGTCGCGATCCGCGCCATCATCAGCGCCAGATCGATCGCCTCGGCGCCCGAATTGGTGAAATGAACGACCCAGTCGTGCCCAGCCGGCATGGTGGCGGCCAGTTCCTCGGCGAAATGCGCGGGGACCGGATGGTGAAACATGGTCGTGCAGTGCGTGAGCTGGCCAACCTGCTCCTGGACGGCCTCGACAACCGCCGGGTGGGCATGGCCGACACTGATGCAAAGGTTCATGCCGAGAAGGTCGATCAGCCTGTTGCCATGCTCGTCCCAGACATATTGCATCTTGCCGCGCCTGAGAATCAGCGGCTTCCGGTAAGGCACGAAGGCCCGCTGCGACGCTGCATAGTACCGATCGCGTTTCGCGATGATCTCATCGGTGTCCCAGGTGACGGGGGCTGGTGCAATCCCGTGTCTGTCCATGGCCGCCTCTGTTGAGCTAAAACATCCCGAGCGCAGTCCGGTTTGCCGCGAATCTGTATCAACCAGATAAAACTCGAACGGAACAGTCAAGCTTCTCATGTCAACGGGCAGCCATTCCCAGTGGTTTCGCCCGCCATTCTCCCGCGGCCGCTTCAGGCGCGTGGCTTGGGTCCGCCAACCCGGTCGCAAACGACTGATGGCCCTGTGGCCATCCGGTCACCACAGCCTTTGGCGCTGAACTTCGGAGTCCGCACCCCCGTGCGGTTCAGGTCGATGACACTCCCGAAAGCCGCCTTTCCCTCTTGACTATGCGTGGCTGCAGGCTTTTCTCACGAGATCAACGCAACAGCTAGGACAATGACTTATGATTCCAATTCTCAGGAGAGGGGAATCGGGGAGTGACCGATGCTGCCGCGAGGGCGGAATCAAAGTGGGTCGCCATGATCCTGACGTCAGGATTCGAGGCAGTTGGATGAGCGGACGAGCCGAACAACGCCCATATTCTCCGTTGCCCTTTCGTGCGGCGGTCCATAGGAGGGTTGGCCCATGAGAATACTCTTTCTGGGGGATGTGGTCGGCCGGTCCGGCCGAAACGCCATCTGCGAGCGTCTCTGCAAGCTCAGGGACTCCTGGGCCCTCGATTTCGTTGTGCTGAACGCGGAGAATGCGACCAATGGCTCCGGACTGTCGACCGCCCATGCGAAGACGCTTCTGGAAGCCGGGGCGGACTGCCTCACTCTGGGAGACCATGCGTTCGACCAATGGGATCTGAAGAAGTTCATCGATCAGGAACCACGCATACTGCGCCCGCTGAATTTCGCCAAGGCTCCGCCTGGACAGGGATATCGGGTCTTCAGGGATTTGCGTGGTCGAAGGATACTGGTGGCACAGGTTCTTGGTCAGGTGTTCATGAAGCGGCCGTTCAGCGACCCGTTTGAGGCGATCGATGAAGTGCTGAAAGCGTATCCTTTAGGTGGTCAGATCGCGGCTTCCCTGGTTGATTTCCATTGCGAGGCGACCTCGGAAAAGGTCGCGATGGGAATCTGGTGTGATGGACGGGCCACTGCCGTCATTGGAACCCATACCCATATCCCCACGGCAGACGCGCGGATACTACCGAATGGCACAGCCTATCAGACGGACGCTGGCATGTGCGGCAACTATGATTCAGTGATCGGCATCGACAAGGAAGAGCCGATGCGTCGCTTTACGACAGGAATGTCCGATGGTCGGTTCAGACCAGCAAAGGGGGAGGCGACGCTGAGCGGGCTGTTTCTGGAAACCGATGATGGAACCGGTAAGGCAATACGGGCCATAGCGGTGCGGGACGGCGGCGTGCTGCCGTCTGTGGCTCCGTGACTGCAGACCTCTGAGATCTATGCCGCAATGAGTTTTGCTATTGCAGGCCGAGGGCGGGAACGTGTGTTCCTGATTGCGGTACTCATCGTTCTCGGGGCTGGGTGGGGCCTCACCCAACCGCTCTCAAAGATCGCCGTGAGCGAAGGCTACAGGCATTTTGGACTTATTTTCTGGCAGCTTGTGATATCCGGCGCGATTCTTGGAACACTGACCTTTGCGCGCGGCCGGACTCTTCCGTTTGGGCGGGAACAGGTCACCATGTATGCTGTCATTGCCATGATCGGCACTGTGTTGCCAAACAGCGCGACCTACCAGGCCCTTGTCCACCTTCCTGCCGGCATCCTGTCGGTTCTGCTTGCTCTGGTTCCGATGTTCGCATTTCCGATCGCGCTGTTGATGGCGACCGACAGGTTCTCGTGGCTGAGATTGGGAGGCTTGATCTGTGGACTGCTGGGCGTTGTCTGTCTGATCTGGCCACAGGCGGGTTTGCCGGAGCGGTGGATGGTTGCGTTCATCCCACTGGCGCTCGTCGCGCCAGCATTCTACGGGCTCGAAGGCAATGTAGTGGCCAAGTGGGGCACCGCCGGGCTTGATCCCATCCAACTCCTGTTCGGTGCGTCTGTGGTCGGGGCGCTTGTTTCCGCACCTCTGGCGATAGGCACCGGTCATTGGATTGATCCGAGACCGCCATGGGGCGCTCCCGATCTGGCGCTTGCCACAAGTTCGGTCATTCATGCTGGTGTCTATTCCGCATATGTCTGGCTGGTCGGGTGCGCCGGGGCCGTGTTTGCGGCGCAGGTCAGCTATCTCGTAACTGGATTTGGCGTCATCTGGGCGATGCTGATGCTGGGCGAGCGCAATTCGGAATGGGTCTGGGCAGCGATGGCCATGATGTTTGTGGGGCTGTTCCTCGTCCGCCCGCGTAGCCAACGACTTGAGGTTGACCCAGCCGATGGTCAAGATAGGGCGGGAAACGGTTAGGCCCGGAGCCATGAGCCAGATTGTCTCGTCGCCGAATGTTGAAGCGCTGCTTGCGCTGGCCGTGGTCGCCGTCATGTTTGTTCTCTTTGTACGCGAGCGCTATCCAGCCGAAGTCGTGGCGATCGCAGGCGTCGCGGCTATGCTGTGCGCGGGACTTCTGCCTTACGAGGACGCGCTCCGGGTGCTCGCCAATCCCGCACCATGGACCATCGCGGCGATGTTCATTGTAATGGGAGCTTTGGTCAGGACGGGCTCACTCGAAGTCTTCACGCGATATGCGGAACGGCGTGCCGGAACCCACCCTGCATTGGCCCTCGCAGGGCTCATGGCGTTTGTTGTCATTTCCTCAGCCATAGTTTCGAATACACCGGTTGTTGTGGTAATGATTCCGGTAATCGTGCAGTTCGCGCGTAAGCTGGGGGTACATTCGTCGAAATTACTGATCCCCCTTAGCTACATGGCGATTCTCGGCGGCACTCTGACGTTGATAGGTACGTCTACAAACCTTCTGGTCGACGGAGTCGCGCGGGCACGGGGCCTCGAGGCGTTTTCGATATTCGAGGTCACGCCTCTGGGCTTGGTTCTCGTGGCATGGGGTGGGCTCTATCTGCGTCTGTTCGGTCCCCGCCTGCTGCCTGAACGGGACACCTTGGCAAGTCTCCTGGGTGACCGGAAGAGCATGAAGTTCTTTACCGAGGTTGTGATTACGCAGGACTCCAGTCTGATCGGCAGCCGGGTCCTGGAGGTCGAGTTGTTCAGGCGGGATGGTGTGCGCCTGATCGACGTGATTCGTGGCGATGCCTCCTTACGGCGCAGGCTACAGGATGTCGTGTTGCAGGCGGGCGATCTGGTGGTGCTGCGAACGCGGATGACGGAGCTGTTCGACCTGCAGCGAGACAGGGCTCTGCGACCCGTCGACAAGGTCTCCTCCGTCGAGACAGAGACCGTAGAGGTACTGATCACCCCCGGATGCAGGATGGTCGGGCGATCGCTCGGAGAGCTTCGGTTGCGTCGCCGCTACGGTGTCTACCCGTTGGCTGTACATCGACGCAACCAGAATATCGGGCGGCAGCTTGATGAGCTGGAGGTCCGAATCGGCGATACGCTCTTGCTGGAAGGCTCGGTGGAGGACATCGCGCGGCTTGCGCAGGACATGGAACTCGGGGATGTATCGAAACCCTCAGCCCGCGCGTACCGGCGGAGCCATGCGCCGTTCGCGGTAGGGGCTCTACTGTTCGTTGTGGCGCTTGCGGCCCTTGGTGTGGCGCCGATTCTCCTTTTGGCGGTCATTGCTGTGGCAGGTGTTTTCCTGATGCGATGCATTGACGCGGAGGAGGCGTTTTCCTTCATCGATGGGCGGCTTCTGGCGCTGATATTCGCGATGCTGGCTATCGGTGCCGCATTGGATGCCTCCGGCGCGGTTCAGTTGATCGTCGATGCATTGGCTCCGGTGCTTGGGCAGATGCCGCCATTCCTCATCGTCTGGGCGATCTATCTGCTGACGTCCGTTCTGACCGAACTTGTGTCGAACAATGCAGTCGCTGTTGTGGTTACGCCGATTGCGGTTGGACTTGCGCAGGTGTTGGGCATCGACCCGCGACCCTTGGTGGTGGCGGTGATGGTCGCGGCATCGGCCAGTTTCGCCACCCCGATAGGATATCAGACAAACATGCTTGTTTACGGTCCCGGAGGATACAGGTTTACGGATTTCATGCGGATTGGCATACCACTCAACCTTAGCGTCGGGCTGCTGGCGTCGGCCATGATTCCTTTCCTTTGGCCGCTCTGAAGACAACATGCATGGTTTCCTCCAAAGGTCGATCCGATGCGATGGCCGAGCCGGAAGCTGGAAGACATGGGAGCGCCTTGGCACCACCCGTGGTGACAGGTCCGGTCCGGGCTGTGCCCACCGATGTGCCGCCTCCTCTGCAGCGACCTGCGGGTCGGCCCTTGCATGGCGTTGTGAATGCCGGAAAGATGCCCGGCAGACACCTTTTTCCTACAACGCAACCGACTTGAAGCAGGTGGCCGGGATGCCGTAAGTGCCTGCTGAACCCCGAACAGGAAGGACGATCAGGAGAACGCAATGGCCGGCCATTCGAAATGGGCCAATATACAGCACCGCAAAGGGCGTCAGGACGCCGCCCGTTCCAAGCTTTTTTCGAAGCTGTCAAAGGAAATCACCGTTGCAGCGAAGATTGGCGACCCCGACCCGGAGAAGAACCCCCGCCTCCGGCTTGCCGTTAAGGAAGCCAGATCAAATTCGGTGCCGAGGGATGTGATCGAGCGCGCAATCTCCAGATCACAGGCGGGCGAGGGAGACGAGTACGAGGAGATTCGCTACGAAGGATATGGCCCAGGCGGTGTTGCCTTGATCGTCGAAGCGATGACCGACAATCGTAACCGGACTGCCAGCACCGTCCGTTCGGCCTTTGGAAAGCATGGGGGAAGCCTGGGCGAGACCGGATCCGTCGGCTTCATGTTCGAACGCAAGGGTGAGGTCACTTACGCAGCTGAGGTTGGTGGCGAGGACGCCGTCATGGAAGCCGCCATAGACGCTGGAGCCGAGGACGTCGAAAGTTTGGAGGACCGGCATGTCATCCACTGCGCTGACGCGGACCTGAACGAAGTTTCGGCCGCGCTGGAGGCTGTGTTGGGAGAGGCGGACTCAACCAGACTGATATGGAAACCCATGACGACCACGGAGCTGGACCTTGACGGTGCCCAAAAGCTCATGCGCCTGATCGATTTCCTTGAGGACGATGAGGACATCCAGCGCGTGACATCCAACTTCTGGATTTCTGACGAGATCATGGATCAGCTTGGCGCGGAGTGACACGAACACCTGTCGGATGCCATTCGACGATGCCGAAACCGACGGACGGTCTCTGCGAATCCACAATGACCTTCCCTTGATATGGAGGGCGCATTGTCGGCCCATCGTCGGGATCGGTGGTTACGCAATATATGTGGTGATTGACGCCATTGATAGCGGCAGGTAGATCCACCCGACTATCGTCGCGCGAACATCTAACCCGGAGAGTGGGCATGGCGGCAATTGAACGCGAATCCATGGAATATGACGTGGTGATCGTCGGTGCGGGACCTGCGGGATTGAGCGCTGCGATCCGTCTCAAGCAACTGGACCCCGATCTACAGGTTGTGGTTCTCGAAAAGGGCAGCGAGGTCGGCGCTCATATCCTGTCCGGCGCGGTGTTGGATCCAGGTGGCCTGGAGAGGCTTTTCCCGGACTGGAAAGAACGCGGGGCACCAGTGAACGTGCCGGTCCGGAAGGACAGCTTCTATATTCTTGGTGAAGCCGGACAGATCCGTCTCCCGAACTGGATGATGCCGCCGCTGATGAACAACCACGGGAACTATATTGTCTCGATGGGCAATGTCTGTCGCTGGATGGCGGGGCAGGCGGAGGCACTCGGTGTCGAGATTTTCCCGGGAATGGCCTGTTCGGAGCTTGTGTTCGGCAGCGGTGGAGAGGTGAAAGGCGTCGTCGCAGGCGAATTCGGAAGGACTCCGGACGGAACGCCAGGGTCTGGATACGAACCGGGAATGGAACTCCATGGGAAATTTGTCCTGCTTGGCGAGGGTGCGCGCGGGTCGCTGTCCAAGCAGGTGATCGCCCGATATGGTCTTGATGCCAACTCCGATGTCCCGAAGTTCGGTATCGGAATGAAGGAGATCTGGGAGATCGACCCGGAAAATCACCGTGAAGGCGAGGTTTTCCATTCAATGGGCTGGCCGCTGGGTTGGAGGAACTCCGGCGGAAGCTTCGTGTATCACACTGACCGCAACCAGGTCTACGTCGGCTACATAGTCGATCTGAACTACAGGAATCCCCATCTCTATCCCTATATGGAGTTCCAGCGCTTCAAGCACCATCCGAAGGTCGCTGCGCTTCTGGAGGGTGGCCGACGCGTTGCCTACGGTGCGCGGGTTGTCACCAAGGGAGGTCATCAGTCGATTCCCAAGGCGGCGTTTCCCGGCGGATGCCTGCTCGGCTGTTCCGCCGGCTTGGTGAATCTCCCTCGGATCAAGGGCAATCACAACGCCATGCATTCCGGAATCGAAGCCGCGGATGCTGTGCATCTGGCGATCGGCGAAGGACGATCGGGAGACACGTTGGAGGCGTATGACGACGTCTTGCGGTCCGGTCCGGTCGGAAGGGACCTGAGGCGCGTCCGCAACGTTGCACCCCTGAACGGCAAACTGGGACCTTTGGCCGGGTTGGGACTCGGTGGATTTGACATGTGGTTCCAGACGCTGTTCGGGGTCTCTCCCTTTGGTACCCTGACTCACGGAAAGGATGATGCGCAGTCAACGGATCCAGCGTCCAGGCACAAGCCAATCGACTATCCAAAACCGGACGGAAACCTGAGCTTCGACCGGCTGACGAATGTCAGTTTTTCCATGACGAACCATGAGGAGAACCAGCCTGCGCACCTGAAGCTCGCTGACGACAGCTTGCCGATAAGGGTCAATCTGCCAGACTTTGCCGAACCGGCACAGCGTTACTGTCCGGCTGGAGTCTACGAAGTTGTCGGAGAGGACGGGGAGGATCCGCGTTTCGTGGTCAATTTCCAGAACTGCGTCCACTGCAAGACCTGCGATATCAAGGATCCGAGCCGAAACATAACCTGGACCGTTCCACAAGGTGGAGACGGGCCCAACTATCCCAATATGTGATACGCTGGCTGGGGTCTGTCGGCCTGCATGATCCCCCATGCGTGCTGAGGTCGCCGCGCCGTATTGTCTGAAGCCGTGAGGCGGGTTAGGGTGTGCCGCATCCTGTAGAACGGGGCATATCCATGCAGACGCGACCCCTCGTATATTCCTTTGCGCTGATCACCCTCGGCATTGGAACTGTCGTTCCATCGATGGTTCAGGGTCAGACCGGTCCCGCCCGCGTCTCCGTGGGCTATTGTGACTATCCCGATGCTGAAGTGGTCAATCAGGGTTTGGGCAAGGAAGCATCACCTACGGTTCCCGCAAGTAGATATCTGTCTGCGCACCACGCCTGTCTCTTCGCCGACTACAGAACGGCGGCTGATCGGTATGCGCTGGCTCTGGCAGAGGATCCCCGGAATCCGGTACTGGTGGAGCGTGCCGCCATGGCCTATCTGGGAATGGGTCAGGTTGATGCCGCCGCCGCCGTTTCACGTGTGTTGGCAGGGCAGTCGACCACGAATTCGGTCACCGGAATGGTGCTGCTTGCCGAAGCCCTGAAGCGGCAGGATTTCGACGCGGTGATCGAGGATATCGAGTCAAGGGAATCGGAAACCCTGATTGATGGTCTGCTGATCGCTTGGGCCAGATTGGGGCAGGGACGGATGTCCGAGGCGCTGCAGAGCTTTGATGAGATCGCCTCCGAACAGAAAATGGAGACTCATGTCCTTATGCACAAGGCACTTGCCCAGGCGCTGGTGGGTGACTACGAAGGTTCGGAAGCCATATTGTCGGATCTAGAGCAACGTGGTGCCTTGAACCGCGATGGTATCATCAAGCTTGCCCAGGTACTTGGTCATCTGGAACGCAGTTCCGAAGCGCTTGATCTCATCGGACAGACAATTGGCGCCGCACGGGATCCGGAAGTTGATAGGCTGATATCTCAACTGGCCGACGGAAGCGTCCCCGGATTCGATGTCGTGCGAAGCGCAACGGAAGGAGCCGCTGAAGTTTTCCTGCTCGTCGCTGGCCTTCTGGATCAGGATAGAAGTGCACCGCCTCGCCTTGCCCTCAGATACAGCCGGATCGCCGAATACCTGAATCCTGAGAGTGTCGATGCGATGCTGCTGAGTGCTGACCTGCTGGGGGAGCTCGGCCGCTTTGAACTCGCTACGGAAAGCTACAACCGGGTGCCACGCGATCACTTCTCGTTCACAGCCGCGGAAATCGGTCGTGCGGACGCTCTCCGCCAGTCCGGAAAGATCGAAGCCGCCGTTGAAGTGCTTGAGCAACTTGTCGAATTGCGGCCGGAAGCGCCCTATGTCCGAAGTGCTCTCGGTGATGTTCTGCGTGGAGTCGAGCGATACGGTAGGGCAGGCGAGGCATATGACGCGGCCGTGGCGCTCTACGAGGAAACAGGTCAGGATGCTCCTTGGCGTCTATATTTCGTGCGGGGAATCACGCATGAACGGGAGCGGCGCTGGGAGCTGGCGGAAGCCGATTTCCGTAAGGCACTGGAACTGGAGCCTGACCATCCCGATGTGCTGAACTATCTCGGCTATAGCTTCCTTGAGATGGGTGCCAACCTGGACGAAGCACTCGAAATGATAGAAAAGGCCGCCGCCGCGAAACCGGAATCCTACTATATCATCGACAGCCTTGGCTGGGCCCACTACCGGATGGGGCGGTATGAGGAGGCGGTGGAGAGCCTTGAACGCGCGGTTGAACTGGAACCTGTCGACCCGATCGTCAACGATCATCTCGGCGATGCCTACTGGGCTGTGGGGCGTAGATTCGAAGCGGAGTTCCAATGGAGACGGGCGCTGTCGTTCGACCCTGAGGAAGAGGAGGCCCAACGCATCCGCCGGAAACTGGAGGTCGGGCTGGATGCGGTGCTGGAAGAGGAGGGCGCACCGCCGCTCGGGTTGGTTGTCCGGGATGGCTGAGGCCTTCGCCCACGCGAAAGTCAATCTTTCCCTTCATGTCCTTTGCCAGCGGACAGACGGAAATCATCAACTCGACTCACTTGTGGTGTTCGCCGACATCGGCGACCGCCTTTGGTTTCACGACGCGAGTGAACTGTCCGTCGAAGTGACTGGGGAATTCGCCGATGGCGTTCCGCCGGACCGCCATAATCTAGCCTGGCGCGCGGCGAGGGCGGCGGGCGCCACATGCCACATCGAACTGGAGAAGAACATTCCCCACGGAGCGGGCCTTGGCGGCGGCTCCGCCGACGCCGCGGCGGTGCTCCGGCAGTTCGGGGGTCGATCCGCCGCCGCATCAATCGGTGCGGATGTGCCGGTCTGCCTATGGGCCGGGCCGCAGAGAATGCGGGGAGTTGGAGAGGTTCTGGACCGACTGTCAGCGGTCCCTGCCTGCCATCTGGTGTTGGTCAGTCCCGGTTGCTCCGTTTCGACGGGCGAGGTGTTCAGGTCGCTCCGCAGGAATGACCGCTCAAGCATGGGCGTTCTTCCTGACTGGCCTGATTTCGCCGGATTCGCGGATTGGCTGCGCCGACAGCGCAACGATCTGGAAGAGGTTGCCGTGGAACTTGCGCCTCAGGTTGGTGACGCTCTGGCGGCACTGTCTGGCGCGGTGGTCGCGCGCATGACCGGTTCGGGAACGTCCTGCTACGGGCTCTACCCTGATCGGGGTTCGGCAAAGCGGGCGGCCGCCGAAATCGCAAGGACCAATCCCGGTTGGTGGGTCCGCGATACAGTAACGTATGGCGGCAACATCAACTGAGTCTTGACACCGTGTGGTCGGCAAGATCGTGTAGAATGTCGCGGAATTCATGCTGAGGAAGTTTCAGGACCGCTTCCTTGGCTTGGGATGCCCAGCAGATGGCGTCACGCCGCGCTTCCTCCAGAGCGCCATGTCTCGCCAGCAATGACAGTGCGTGATCGAGGTCACCGTCGTGCTGCGTTCCTTTCTCGATGACCCTGGACCAGAATGCCCGTTCATCCCCGTCAGCTTTCGAGACGGCCTTTATCACCGGTAGCGTCATCTTGCGTTCGCGGAAATCATCGCCGACGCTCTTTCCGGTAGCCAACGCATCTCCTTCGTAGTCGAGCAGGTCATCAGCTATCTGGAATGAGATTCCCAGAGCGTCACCGTAGTCGAACAGTGATCGAACATGTACTTCGTCAGCCCGCGCGATCACAGCTCCAGCCTCGGTCGCTGCCGAGAATAGGGCGGCCGTCTTTCCGCGTACAATCTTGAGGTAGAGGCTCTCATCAGTTCGGAGGTCATGTGAGGCGGTCAGCTGAAGGACCTCTCCTTCGGCAATCAGTGCCGCGGCGTTGGAGAGAACATCAAGAACGCGAAGGGATCCCGTTTCGACCATCAACTGGAAGGCACGGGAAAAGAGGTAGTCTCCGACCAGGATGCTGGATTTGTTGTCCCAAAGAAGGTTTGCCGTGGGCTTTCCCCGGCGCTGGTCACTCTCGTCGACGACATCGTCATGCAGAAGCGTTGCCGTGTGAATGAACTCGACCGTCGCTGCGAGATTCACATGGAGCACACCGCTATAGTCAAATATGTGTGCCGCCGCCAACGTGAGCATCGGTCTGAGCCGTTTGCCTCCGGCCTCCACCAGATGTGCGGTCACCTCGGGGATTCGCGGGGCATGCTCCGAGGACATTCGGGTGTGGATGAGTCTGTTCACTGCTGTAAGGTCGTCGGCCAGTGCCGCCGCCAGCTGTTCAATCGGGTTCGCCCGCAACCGATCCAGTGCCATCGTTGTTCTGCCAGAACTCTCGACAATATCTTGGTCCCTGTTCTAGACTGGAACCATGAAAGAGCTTTTGCGCAGCAATGACCCGACGGTGATCGCCTACGCTACGGCCCTGCTAGACGGCGAAGACATACAGTCCTTTCAGATGGACGTCCATATGAGCGTCCTTGAAGGCTCCATAGGCATATTGCCGCGCCGACTGCTGGTTGCTGACAGAGATCACTTTCGGGCTGAGGCGATCCTGCGTGACAACGGTGTCGATGTGGGACAGTGATCAAGGCCTGACCGGGGATGCGTTTCTTGGTGGACGGCTACGTATCTGGCAACCTGTGCGGGGATACCGGGCAGGCATCGATCCCGTGATTTTGGCCGCGGCGACGGATGCCAGTTCAGGGCAGTCGGTGCTGGATCTCGGTTGTGGCGTTGGAGTGGCGGCCCTATGTCTTGCTGCACGTGTGCCTGGACTCAGGATCACAGGCCTGGAACTGCAACCTGTCTATGCGGCTCTCGCTCGGCGCAATGCGGCTGAGAATTGTCTGGACGTAGACGTGATTGAGGGCGATGTCAGGTCGATGCCGCCCGTCCTGCACGACCGGACCTTCGATCACGTGATCGCGAATCCTCCTTACTTTGACCGCACGCGGGGCACGCGTTCTTCCAGCCTTGATCGCGAGACCTCTCTGGGCGAATCCATGCCATTGGTGGACTGGATCCATTCAGGCGTTCGAAGGCTCGCACCGAAGGGGGTGCTGCATGTAATCCAGCGCACCGAACGGTTGCCGGAACTGCTGGCCGCCTGTGATGGCAGGGTGGGGGACTTGCGCCTGCTTCCGCTCCTCCCGAGGCGGAAGACGCCGGCTCGACTGGCGGTTCTCCGTGCCCGAAAGGGTGCCCGAGGGGGTTTTCGGCTTCTACCTCCAATGGTGCTTCATAGCGGCGACGAGCATGGTTCTGAAGACGATGGTTATTCCAGGGACATGGAAGCGGTTCTCAGGGGCGGCGCACAGCTCCCGGTGGACTGGAGTTGATGGCACCGATCAGATCGGCTGTCGATGTTCCTGGCGGTCGGTTTGGCATGCAGGGCGCATGACCGGATCCGTGGTCCGGGAAGACCGTATCCTGCGGAGCCAAGCTGTGGCGTTCACACCTTCGTCAGGGTTTACCTACTTGCCTTGCCTCTGAAGCTCCATGCATCATCGGAATGGCATTGGTCTGCCGATTCGCCTAACTTTCCGGTGACATGCCGGTGTATTTGTGATGAACTGGCAACTGACAGGGAACAAGGAGGACAAGATGGCATTGAGTTCGCACCTGGAGGAACTTCAGAAGAAGCATGAGAGTCTCAAGGCAGAGGTGGAAGACGCGCAGCGCCACCCGGGCTTTGACCAGTTGCGTCTCACCGAACTCAAGAAGCAGAAGCTCCGAATCAAGGAGGAGATTCACCGTCTGATGGAGGCCTGAGGCCAAACACCGGTACGGATGACCCGCTGGGCGTATGTCCTCATGGTATCAGCCAACAAGTCAACGCTGCCGTTCGGTTTGTCCCGATAGATCGGTTTTCCGCTCCTCGATCATCCGTCGGATGCTCAGGAACTTTGCGCCCATCGTCACCGATCATTTGGTATTTCGCTAATTTTGTGCTGTGTCAACGGTCTCCTGACGCGCTCGATTCCTCGGCTGTTGAATATCCGAGACCTAGCCGAAGCGGTTCCTGCCTTTGGAACCTGGGCGGATGAGCCAAACAAGCAGGATAAGCCAGCCAATGATCGGGATTAAGCCGAGCAATTGCCACCAACCGCTTCGGTCCGTGTCATGCAGGCGTCGCGCGGTCACGGCGATGTATGGCAAAAGCGTTGCAAGGCCAAACAACGCCGACAGGATTTCATTGAATAGTTCCAGAAAGATCGTCATCAACGCCAAAAACAGCGCGAAATACCAGAATTCCGATCGTGGCGCACGTCCTTTGAAATCAGCATACTTGGAAAAACAGGTCTTTACAGACTCTGTGAATGTCATGGTTGTAGCTCCGGTCGTAGGCATTCGTGATTCGAGTTCAACGCAGAAATTTAGGAACAGGAGTTTTCGCCCGTCACGGCAGTTTAGGTATGTCATCCCCTTCATTTGGGCGATCTGAGCCGTTAGGCTCGCCCCAAGATGGTGTTGTGCGAAACAAGGTGCATTTCATTCGGTGCACTTCTGTCCCGCGTTGTCACGCCGGTTATCCGAAGAACTGTGCCCCGTTTGCCGAGATTGTCGATCCATTGATGAAGCTGGCCTCGTCCGATGCCAGGAAGGTTACGCAGCGCGCGATCTCCTCCGGCTCGCCAAGACGCCCGGCGGGAATCTGCGCGATTATCGACTCCCTGACCTTCTCCGGGACCGCCATCACCATCTCGGTGGCTATATAGCCTGGGCAGACCGCGTTCGCCGTGATGCCGTTGCGGGCCCCCTCCTGGGCGAGGGAGCGCACGAGGCCGATGTCACCAGCTTTGGTGGCGGCGTAATTGACCTGTGCGAACTGGCCTTTCTGTCCGTTGACCGAACTGATCACGATAACCCGCCCGAACCGGCGTTCGCGCATGCCCGGCCAGATCGGATGCACGGTGTTGAACACACCGGTGAGGTTGGTGTCGATGACCTGTCGCCACTGTTCGGGCGTCATCCTATGGAACGGGGCGTCCCGGGTGATTCCCGCGTTGGCGACCACGACCTCCACCGGTCCGAGATCGGCCTCGACCCGCGCGATGCCCTCGGCAGAGGCGTCGTAATCCGCCACATCCCACCTGTAGGTCTTGATGCCGGTCTCGGACGTAAAGGCAGCGGCCCTCTCGTCATTGCCGGCATAGGTCGCCGCTACGCTATAGCCGGCTGCACTCAGGGCCTTTGAAATCGCTTCTCCAATGCCGCGGCTGCCGCCGGTCACCAAGGCTACACGTCCCATCGCTCAATTCCTCCCGTATCTGATCCGATCAATGTCTGCGGAATTACGTCCGCTACAGGTTGGAGCGCGGAAAGAATGGCCTCGGACATTACCGGTTCCACCAGATGATCCCGCGCCTCTCAATGTTCAGGTGCGCTCGACGCACATGGCAACGCCCATGCCTCCGCCGATGCAAAGCGTGGCAAGACCACGTTTGGCCCTCCGTCGCCGCATCTCGAAGAGAAGCGTGTTCAGGACACGGGCACCTGACGCACCGACTGGATGGCCGATGGCGATGGCACCGCCGTTGACGTTCACAATATCGGTGTTCCAGCCCATATCCTTGTTTACGGCGCAGGCCTGTGCAGCGAAGGCCTCGTTGGCTTCCACGAGATCAAGGTCGTCAACCTTCCAGCCCGCCTTCTCCAAGGCCTTACGAGAGGCCGGGATCGGCCCGGTACCCATTATCGAGGGATCCACACCTGCTGTCGCAAAGCTGACGATGCGGGCCATGGGTTCGATGCCGCGCCGTTCGGCTTCGTCCACGCCCATCAGCACGACAGCTGCGGCACCATCATTGATTCCCGAGGCGTTGCCAGCCGTCACAGTGCCTTCCTTGTCGAACGCGGGTCTCAGCTTGCGCATGTTTTCGATGGTTGCGCCGTGACGGATATACTCGTCCGCTTCGATCACGATCTCGCCCTTGCGGGTCCTGACGGTATGCGGAGCGATTTCATCGACGAACCTGCCATCTTTCTGCGCCGCTTCCGCCTTGTTCTGGCTGGCAACCGCGAAGGCGTCCTGCTCGTCGCGCGAAAGCTGCCACTGTCTGGCGACGTTCTCTGCGGTGTTGCCCATGTGATAACCGTAGAATGCGTCGGTCAGTGCGTCCTTGATCATGGTGTCGGCAAAATCCGCGCCACCCATTTTGACGCCAGCCCGAAGATGCGCACAGTGTGGTGACATCGACATGCTTTCCTGACCGCCGGCGACGACAATGTCGGCGTCACCAAGCTGGATGTGCTGGGCACCGAGTGCAACCGCACGCAGGCCTGAGCCGCAGAGCTGGTTGATGCCCCAACCGGGACTTTCGACTGGAACGCCGGCGTTCACAGACGCCTGCCGCGCTGGATTCTGGCCTTGCCCGGCAGCCAGAATCTGGCCTAGTATGACTTCCGAGACTTCCTGCGGCTCGATTCCGGCACGTTCGACCGCCGCCTTGATTGCGGTCGTGCCCAGATCGTGAGCCGGCGTATTCGCAAACGAACCGTTGAAACTTCCGACAGCAGTGCGCGCCGCCGATGCAATTACGACATTTGTCATGACATTCCTCTATCCGTATTCCTCAGCTCCTGCGCGGCCGATCCATAGACCGGCGATCTGGCGGGAAGAGTGGGGCAGGCGCTGACTCCATCTACGCGGACAACAATAGATGCTGCATTGCAGCAATTCAAAGTGACACTCTGTCTCACGTCGGAATCCATCTTCAATGGGCAGCATTGTTCCCGTTTCAATATGCGAACGACCTCGAGAGAGACACCTGATCCTGTTCGGACCGCCCAAACGCGAATTCCTTCGACTTTCGCCCGGAAAACGGAAACACTTGGGCGGAATTTCGAATTTCATCAGCAAGGGGTGATTGGACGATATGGGGAATCGCTGCGAATGGTGCGGAGACGATCCGCTCTATGTCGCCTACCACGACGCCGAATGGGGCGTGCCGGAGCGGGATGGCCGGGCACTCTGGGAGAAACTCATACTGGATGGATTCCAGGCTGGGCTTTCTTGGATCACCATACTGCGCAAGCGCGAGAATTTTCGTCGGGCGTTCAGAGGATTTGATCCGGACGTGATCGCGGGGTGGGGAGAAGCGGAGGTGGTGCGCCTGCTCGCCGACGAGGGAATCGTTCGCCATCGCGGCAAGATAGAGGCGACCATTGGCAATGCGAAGGCATGGCAGGAGATCGAGGCGGATTGTGGATTCGCTCCGTTCGTCTGGAGATCTGTCGGAGGAGCGCCGGTGCAGAACAGCCACCTGTCGATGGCAGATGTTCCTTCCGAGACCGCGGAATCCCGGAATCTGTCAAGAGCATTGAAAGCTGCCGGATTTCGGTTCTGTGGACCGACGGTCGTCTACGCTTGGATGCAGGCCTGCGGGTTGGTCAACGATCATCTGGTCAAGTGCCATCGGTACCGGGAGATTCAGGCGCTGTCAAAGAACTGGAATTCTCTGGGGTCCCGTTGATGGCGCGTTGGCGGCAGTGGTCACGGCCTTCGGTCACTCAGTTGCGACCAGCGCAGTGATGACGGCCCGGGCGCTGGGGTCTGACCAGTCCGCGCCTCCTCGAATTCTGGCGATTTCCATGCCATCCGTGTCAAGAATCATGCTCACCGGAAGGCCGAAGACTCCCATCTGACGTGCAAGCGACTGGCCCGTATCCCTGTATTGGGTTAGGGAGGTGACGCCAATACTCTCGAAGAACCGCCGGATCGCGGCGGGTCTATCGCGGCCAGTCGCCACGGTGACGACCCTGAAGCGTGCGCTGCCCAACTCCTGCTGTAGAGCGTCGAGCGAAGGCATTTCCTCCCGGCAAGGGGCGCACCAGGTGGCCCAGAAGTTCAGAAGTACGTACTGTCCCCTGAACCCGCCAAGCGTGAGTTCATGGCCGGTTTCATCCAGAAAGGCGACATCGGGGGCTGGTATTGGTTCGGCGTGGAAGACCAGTTTGCGCATTTCGCCCTGCCGAAGGTCTTCCAGTCCGACGGAGCCAGCCATGCCAGTGTTTGCGCCCAGACACAGCGCGGTGTAGAGAACGGCTCGGCTTATCCAGTTCATCAGAGTGCCTCCTGGGGTTTAGCAATGTCCAACGACAGCCCGAATGCGATGTGGGGCGGCAGGTTCGCGTCAGGTCCAGATGCCATCATGGAAGCGATAAACGCCTCGATCACTTTCGACCGGCGACTTGCAGGTCATGACATATGTGGCTCCCGCGCCCATGCCGCGATGCTCGCGGCCCAAGGCATTATTTCGGATAGCGATGCGCGGGCGATTCGGGAAGGTCTGCTCACGGTCTTGTCAGAAATCGATAGCGGAGAGTTCGTTTTTTCCACGGCTTTGGAAGACATTCATATGAATGTGGAAGCCCGACTGAAAGAACTGGTTGGAGAACCGGCGGGGCGTTTGCATACAGCGCGCTCGCGCAATGATCAGGTGGCCACTGACTTCCGGATGTGGGTACGGGATCAGCTGGAGGCGCTGGACGGAGCGCTTGCGCAGCTCTTGCATGCCTTGATTGCGCAGGCTGAACTGGGCGTGGATTGGGTTATGCCGGGCTTCACTCACCTACAGGTGGCACAGCCAGTGACCTGGGGCCATCACATGATGGCCTATGTGGAGATGTTCGCTCGTGACAGGGGCCGGTTCTCGGATGCGCGTGCCAGGATGAACGAATGTCCTCTGGGCGCCGCTGCACTTGCGGGCACTTCCTTTCCCATCGACCGCGAAATGACCGCCAAAACCCTTGGTTTCGATCGGCCTTGCGCGAATTCCATTGACGCGGTTAGTGACAGGGACTTTGCGTTGGAGTTTCTGTCAGCGGCCTCGATCTGTGCGGTGCATCTGTCGCGGCTGGCTGAGGAACTGGTGATCTGGTCCTCTGCCCAGTTCCGATTCGTGCGGATGTCGGACCGATTCTCGACCGGTTCCTCGATCATGCCCCAGAAGAGAAACCCGGATGCCGCCGAACTGGTTCGCGCGAAGTCCGGGCGTGTGCTCGGGTCGGCGGTGTCGTTGTTCATGGTGATGAAGGGACTTCCGCTGACCTATTCGAAGGACATGCAGGAAGACAAGGAACAGGTCTTTGACGCGGCTGATTCGTTGATGCTGGCGGTCGCGGCGATGGAAGGTATCGTGCGGGATATGAGTGCGGATTCCGCTGAACTCGAATCCGCGGCGGCGGCTGGTTATTCCACTGCGACGGACCTTGCGGACTGGCTGGTTCGTGAGAGAGGTTTGCCTTTCCGTGAGGCCCATCGTGTCACAGGCGCAATGGTAGCTCTTGCCGAATCGAAACGGTGCGGTCTGTCGGATCTGTCGATGAAAGACATGACGTCGGTATATGCAGATCTGGACAAGGGCGTTTTCGATGTACTGGACCCGCGACGGTCGGTGGCCAGCAGGACGAGCCAGGGAGGAACCGCTCCCTTACGGGTGCGGGAAGAGATTTTGCGTTGGAAGGAGATTCTGGGATGAGACGGTTGATCGCATGTACCTTGGTTGCTGGAACCCTTGCCGCCTGCGGTGCGGATGGTCCGCCTGTTCCCCTGCATCCAGAGCGCACATCGGCGCCGGCAAACCAAGGCAATACGGATTCCCTGGACCGGTGACGGCCTCGGATGCTCAGGGAACCAGAAATCAACTCGGGATGCGGCCGCGGAGAACTTTGGTTCGGTTTCCTGTGGAGAGTATGCTTGTTGCCTTGCGCCGTCTCCCCGGTTCATTGACGCCGCAGTGAAGCCAATAGATTCATTGGGGTGCGGTTTGGGTGTAAGACTGGCTTCCTACACTTTGGTGCCTTGTGTTTCTCAATCGGCATTCTTGCCGATTGAGATCATAACGGCTTATCCGGCAGGTTCTGAGGTCAGATCCAGACGGCGCTCAATGCGGTCGAGACGGATCTGGATCGCCGCAATTGCGCCGTCCTGCCTGACTTCGGAATCCAGAAAAGCGGACATGTGCCCTTTCAGGCTCCTGATGTCTGCCGTGATGTCGGCCACATTCTGCTCGATCCGTTCGGTACGTTCGTCCAGCCGTCGCAGATAGCGGAGGATCAGGCTTTCTGGCTCGTC
This sequence comes from Paracoccaceae bacterium, assembly GCA_965203605.1. GTDB lineage: Bacteria > Pseudomonadota > Alphaproteobacteria > Rhodobacterales > Rhodobacteraceae > JAPOUP01. Next base: position 5,123,372 of record OZ241902.1, read on the forward strand.
AGCCATCGTCTCGGCCTCCCTTGATCACGTTCAGCTTATTGAATGCAGCGCCCAACTTCAACTTCAAAGTGCAACAGCGGCCATTTCCTCCGTTCATTTCAGATTCCCTGAACATACGAAGTTGACGGCCACTCAAACGCCGTCCTGCAGATCAATCACGGTCGTGGCCGAATGCCGAGGCCCTGTCGGACCTCCTCGTAGACGCGGATCCCCTCGCCTGCTTCGATCGTGACAGCAAGTCCATACCGGATGGACTGATCAAGGGCACCACCCTGCTCACGGCAGAAAACGCGCAGCGCCAGAGTGTTGCCCTCGACGAACGCCACGGCCTGCTCGCCGGAGTAGCGAACGTGAAACAGCGATCCTCTGGGCACCGCCTTGTCCGAAGGCTGCCCGGAAATCCTCTTGACACCGAAGTGTTCCTCAGGGCGGTCGGGTGCAACTTCGAGCTTGGCCGTTCTGTAAGCCTGGTGTCGGATGTTCACCGGCGAAAACCATGCAAGAGACACTGTGAGCCCCCTCGGCTCCCGAACCCGCTCAAGGCTTGGAGGCAGCGGGATTCGGTACAACGCCGCTTGTGCGCTGGCTGGGATATCTCCGTAACCGATCATCGTCGCGCGATTTTGGGCGCACTCCATGGCCTCGTGTGCCGCAGGACGGCCATAGCCGAGCAGTCGGGCGATAGCATCCCGTCGCACGACATGGGTCCCTGGCCCCTGGGGTGGCCACTTTTGATCAAGTAGATTGCCAATTCTGCCCCATCCAGCCCTGTGAACGAGCATAGCCTTGACTATCACGCCGTAGAATGCCGGATCGACGGCGTCGAGAAGGTTGCCGTTATGCGGATCCGAGAGCGCATCGAATATCCTGTGCGCAGCTCTCGTTGCGAGCGCCGTTGCCGCACTCGTCCCGGAGGCATTTCCCTCGCGTGTAAGGTCGCCCCGGGAATCCGGGTTCGCGCAGCGAACCCCATACATTCGCCCTGGCGGCACGTGCCGCAGGACTATGCCATTGGTTCCGTGTGGATCCGCCCTCACCAATTCTTGCCCGCCTGGCATGAAGATGTCCGGCTTGACGACCTTCCTGTGTCCGAGGCCGAGTGCGGAAGTGATGTTGGGGCCGGTTCGATCGGCAAATGGTGAAAAGGTGGCAGTTCGATTCACAGGCTTGGTGCCATCCTCATGCCACGCACCGACGGTGACGGCATTGAGCGATTCCGCAGGAGACAGAAGAGTTCTCGTAGCCTGTTTCTTGGCCAGTGCCCGAAGAATTGCCTCCTCCCGATCTGTGGGAGCAGCATTCTCAAAATCAATCAACCCCGCGAAATCCTCGACGATGAGCGGCTCTGTCACATTCCCGGCGCTAACCAGAAACAGGATACCAAACCTTTCCGAGAGATAGTCCAGCAACCGCCCCCACGGACTCATGGTTCCAGCAAAAGGACGATTTCGATCACCGAGTGAGAGATTGACAATGAATACGTCTGGAGCCGTTGGCCCGCCCTCTTCGTCACCTTCTTTCATTCTGAGCACCGCACGGTGAATCAGGTCGAGCAAAAGACGATCACGCAGTGGGCGTTCATCCGCTCCATCAGGAGGAGCATAAAGTACAGGTCGGAAGTAGATGGGCCTGGGAAGCGGATATTCGGTCAGGTGACGGTCTCCGTGAAGGATGAGAGACGCAATCTCTGTTCCATGCTGGCGGTTCGCGACAGTGCTGATCGCATCAAAATCGTCGGGATCGTCCATGACCAGACGCCCTGCCAGCAACGCGTGATTTTGCACCGGCATCGCATCAAAGGCCGCCGCAATGGGATTGAGCTGCGGGTCGGGCACCGCTGTAGGTGCAGGCAACACCTCCTCAAGCGTTTCAACAGCAACAGGGAACTCGACGGTCGATTGAGGTCTGACGATCATCACTTCATCACAGACCACGAGATTTACTTCTCTTCTCTCGATCAGGCGAAGAGCTTCAGCAGACGGCAAATCCACGAGATATCCGATATATCCGATCGCGCCGATCTCGGACTCATCAAGGACCGACCCTTCGGAAGCGGCAACCGCACGCCGGAAACGCTCCCTCGCGGCTCTGCGCTTTGCTTCGGTTTCGGCGTACCACAGTTCCGCTTCAACACGGACAACCGCGTCATCACCCTTTGCATCCAGCTCCTTCTTCAGGTATTTTATCGTTTCGGTTGGAATACGGTCTTCTGGCCCCCAGGCGCGAAGGGCATGGAGGTGTTGGAAGACTTTGAACCAAGGCGCGAAACCGGATGGTGGATCGTCGCCTTTCTTGAAACGGGTCCAGAGTGACAGCAATTCCTGAAGAGCTCGAATATCCGGCATCGCCATGTAAAGGCGACCAGAAATCAATTTATCCTGCCGAATCCCTAAAGTTCGTCCCTTGCGTGTCTCCTGGACGCCAAAATCGTCGTCCGGAACAAGAATCAGCTCTTCGTCAGCGAGGAAACTGAGTCCATCTATCTTTGAGACAGCGGAATTGAAGTCGCCTATGGATCCCGCCACCTCAAACACCAGCGCCCGCTCTGGTGCGATGCCTGAAGGGTCCAGACGGAGATCCAGAGGGTCGCGGTTCCCTTCAAGGACATCGCGGAGCCGCTGGAAGATAGGATCCAGCCTCTCTCGCTGCCGGTCGCGCGATGGGGTCTGAATGCCGCCACCGCCTCCATGCCCTTTCGGTCGCCTATCGCTAACCGGGTTGGGTGTGGGCAGAAGCGGGTATTCCGTCATGAGAGTTGTCCTTCTGGTAATCAGGCGAGGTTCGCGCTGCCCACAACCTCACACGGTCCGTGACGACCTTCTTCAGCGGCGTCTCCCCTATGGAGAGGAGATGCCGGCGGCGAACGTCAAGGCAGAATTCCTCGGCTTCCGCATAGCTGATCGCGCCAAGCGACTTGGCAAGAGCACCGGGCGCACGGCCCAAGGGCTCGTTTAGGGTGCCCGCGAAGCGTTTGAAATACATGGCAAGCTCTTTCTGGGTCGGAGCATTCAGCAGGAGGCGCAACTGAAACCGACGCCAGACTGCCCGGTCCAGTAGCTCGCTATGATTTGTGGCCGCTACCGCAACGGTATAGCTGGGCAAGTCATCTATCTGCATCAGGAGCGAAGTCACCACACGCTTGATTTCGCCAGTTTCGTGTTCGTCGCCGCGCTCTTTGCCGATGGTATCGAATTCATCGAAGAACAGGATACAGGGAGTGGTTCGGGCATAGTCGAAAACGTGCTTCAGACGCGCTGCGGTCTCACCAAGATAGCTGCCGATCATCGCCTCGTAACGCACGATGAAAAACGGCAATGCCAGAGACTCCGCTATTGCCTCCGCAAGAGATGTCTTGCCGTTGCCAGGAGGTCCAGAAAGCAGGATTCGATGGCGCGGCTCGACAGAGTGCGACCGGAGCAGCGACGCCCGCTGCTGTTCCTCTATCAGTTCCTCGCAAGCGCGGAGGTTCAGGTCCGACAGAACGAGATCCTCAATCCGCTTCTCAGGCCTCAACTCCAATAGAAATTCACGATGCCGCGCAGTTCCTGGGTTCAGAATGGTTGGCGCCTTTCCGGAGCTGTTGTTGCCATTCATTTGCATGGCTTGCGTCAAGCGGTCGGCAAGGATGTTGTGGTTCTTGGCTTTTTCCTCGGCAATTATCGCTTCGGCAGTTGCCCGCACGCGCTGAAAATCACCGCTCGATCCGGCCCTCACCAGAGAAATCAGAAGATCACTTCTGGCCATCATCATCTTCCCGTTCTGCTTCGCTCCGTAATCTGTGCTTCACCCGGGCGAGTCCCTTAAAGATAGCATTCGGTGGCCGCGCATTCCTCGGAATCCGAACCGGACTACCGATGCGATCACAATCCATGTCGCTCACGTGCGCGGAACGCGCACCGTTAACGTCAAAACATCGTCTTCGGTGGGCTTGAGCCGCTTTCGCATGCTGCGTTCCTACCAGACCCCGTGAATCTTGACCATCAACAGGAAAACGAAATCCAATCGCATGCGTCATTTCAGGATATCCTTGTTCTTCCTGCACACTGCCCTATTCCTGAGATGAGTCTCCTAAACTAACTGGTTCGGCCTTGACTTCGAGAAGGTTCCTTACCTCCCGCCCGCAAGCCACGGCAACCAGATGGACGGACTGAGCACGGTAGCTGTCGGCGTATCTCCGTTCCCGCATCTGGGTGAAGGCAGCATCCAGCGCGTCCTCCGCATCGCTTTCGTCGTTAGCCATTTTGAACTCAAGTACGAACACCTGCTCCCCGAGATGCACAACCATGTCCGCACGGCCATGGCTTGAGGCTTCTTCGCCCCGGACATCCACCCCGATGGCCCTAAAGCACATATGCAGGAGGCTGGCGTACCAGGCCTCGTAGCGCGCAAGATCACCTTTATTGTGCCACTGGTAAGGTATGCTCGCCAGCCAGGATCTGAGCTGGTCGGCAAAGCCCGCAAAGTCGTTCGCCTCAAGAAGTGCGCGGAGAGTCCTGCCTTCCTCAAGAGTCAATGAGCCCCGCTCTGTGCTGTCCAGATGGGCGAGCAGTCCGCGGTTCAGACTGACACGCACCTCGAGATTGGGGTAGTCCAGCCGGTAGAGGGTGTCGAAGCCATCCCGCCGCTCGTCCGTGATCGTCAGGTAGCCGGTCTGGAACAGGAGCGCCTCGACACCGATGTCGTCCACGTCGAACTTTGAGATCAGCGATCTTTCCGCCATCCGGCCTTCCAATTCCATAGTGCCGACGGACCCTTCCTTCAGTGTCTCGAAGAGAAAGGTTGGCGACCCGGTCTCGAACCAGTAGGGGCGGAACTCCCGGCTATCGAGTAGTAGCAGCACATCATATGGGTTGTAGACGCGTTGGTCTCCGCACCAGTTATATCCGTTGTACCAGAAGCGGATCTCGTCGCGGTCCAGCCCGTCAACTTCGGGGCTGAACACCGTGTTCAGATCTTCATCCGTATAGCCGCAGATCGTGGCGTAGCGAGTATCCAGACTGATGTCCCTCAGGTTGTTGAGGCCCGAGAACAGGCTGACCTTTGAAAACATGCTGATGCCGGTGACGAATGTGAAGCGGACATGCTCGGCCGCGCCCTTAATGATACCATAAAGGCCCCGCAGGTAATCGCGGTTGGCCCTGGCAAGCACGGGATCCGCGAGTGCGTCCAGGATCGGCTTGTCGTACTCGTCCACCAAGATGACCACACGCTGTCCTCTGGCATTATGGAGACGATGCAGAAGGGTCTGGAGTCGCTCCGGCCCCGAGCTGACGGTATTCGTTGGCTCAAGCCCGGCGCTGTGCTCGATCAGCGTCATTTGGTTGATAACGTTGCGCTCTATATCTTCGGGTGCGTTATACTTGCCGTCGAAGCTCAGTCGCAGCACCGGATGGTTTGCCGACCAGTCCCAATGGTCATGGATCGCCAGACCCTTGAAGAGCGTCTCCCGCCCCTCGAACAGCACCTTGATTGTGTCAACCAGCAGACTCTTGCCAAACCGGCGGGGTCTGGAAAGGAAATAGTGGCGTCCATCGTCCACCAAATTCCGGACGAGCGGGGTCTTGTCCACGTAATGGAAACCCTCGGTCCGTATCGTCTCGAAGTCCTGAATTCCGATGGGTAGGCGGCTGCGGGCCATCAATCCATTCCCTTCGTGAGACAATAGTCGTTATGGTGTTTAATCACGCGCACTCGGCAACCTGCAGCGGCTTCTGGCCAGTCAGTTTGCATATAGACGTTTCTGAATCTGGAGGTATGCTGATCGAACGCTGGCCAGGTCCCCCAGCACGGATTTGCTTTCAAGCACGCTCCCGTATCTCGCGACCAGGAAGTGACGCAGCTTCCCGCTCGCCAACTCGCTCTCCCCACCGTCTTCGTATGCCTTGAGTATGCCGAGCAGCAGCTGTTTCAGCGCCCCTTCGAAGTCGGACATACCGCCATCCCTGACCTCCTTGACACGTTCCGATCTGGTCTTTGGCTGATGCGTGAACAGAACATAGGCCAAGACATCGTAAAGGTCGCTCTTCGGAGCATCGACCAACTGGCGGATGTCTTCCAGTTGATCTTCATCATAGCCATGCTCGGATAGCTGGTCCAGGAAACGCATGCGGTTGTCCGGATCGCTCCATGCCGAACGGAGCTGATCCTCGTTGGCGATGATCTTCGACAGGTCTCCGAACAGGCGTTTCAGGAATTCAGTCGCCGATATCGGTTTGCCGTCAGGCCCCCAGTAGGTGGTGGTTGCAAGAAACCTGATGTTCCGCTCCTTTCCATCAGCTAGCCTGACCACGATCATCTCCTTTTGTGAATCCGTCGACACGGGTGGCTCCGATGATGTAGGCGGTTCCGCAGGTTCGGTTGAGGAGCCTTCTGTGCGCCGTTCTGACGGGTCGGGCTCAAGCGGCTCACCGTCCCATTCCGGATCGTTGAAGTTCTCATATGCCTTCACGAAATCCCAGATTGTGAAGAAATGTTTGCCATCGTATGTTCTGGTTCCTCTGCCGATGATCTGCTTAAACTCGATTATCGAACGAATGGGGCGCATCAACACGATATGCCTGACATTCCTTGCGTCCACGCCAGTCGAGAGTTTCCGTGACGTAGTTAGGATCGCCGGAACGGTTCTGTCGTTGTCCTGAAAGTCCCGCAGATGTTGTTCCCCGATTGCCCCCTCGTCAGCTGTTACCCTGTGGCAGTAATCGGGATCGTCGCTGGTCTTCTCCTGGTTAATCAGGTCCCGCACGAGAGCAGCGTGCGCTTGGGTGGCGCAGAACACCAGACCCTTCTGCCGTTGGTCCATTTCAGACAGGAGTTCGCGAATCCGGGCACGTTCGCGCTCCCTGATCTCGATGGTCAGGTTGAAGTCGTTCTCGATGAACATTCTGCCCGCTTCGACTTCCCCGTGTAGCACCTCGTCCTGCGGGTCGTAAACATATTCGTCGATGGTGCTGGCCATCTGGCGCACTTTGAAAGGCGTCAGGAAGCCGTCGTCAATCCCCTCGCGCAGAGCGTAGGTATAAACCGGTTCTCCGAAATAGGCGTAGGTATCGGCGTTGTGTTTCCGTCGGGGCGTGGCTGTTAGGCCCAGCTGAACCGCAGGGGTAAAGTGGTTCAGTATACCGCGCCACCGGCTCTCGTCGTTGGCCCCTCCCCGGTGGCACTCATCAATCACAACGAAGTCGAAGAAGTCTGGGGGGTACCTTTTGTAGATTGCCTCAGCCTCACCAGTCATGAAGGTTTGGAATATCGTGAAGAAAACGCTCGCGTTTCTCGGCGGATTCCCTCCATGCTTCCTCAAGGTCGTCGGATCAATCCGCTTAACGGCTGTTGGGTCGAAGGCCGAGAAAGCATTGTAGGCCTGATCGGCGAGAATGTTGCGGTCAGCCAGAAACAGGATCCGGGGGCGGCGTCTGGGCTTCCTTTCAAGACTCCATTTCGCGTGAAAGAGCCTCCATGCGACCTGGAAGGCGATGGATGTCTTACCTGTACCTGTGGCCAGCGTCAGGAGGATGCGGTTTTTTCCTTGGGCGATGGCTTCCAGCGCCGCCATGATTGCCCTGTGCTGGTAGTAGCGGGGTTGCCACTTTCCGCCGTCGGTCTCGAAGGGAATCTCTCCAAATCGGAGACGCCATGCGTTCCGGTCATCGAAGGTGCGGTCCCAGAGATCCTGTGGCGACGGGAATGGAAGTGAGAGGTTGTCATCCTCGGCACTGGTCTTCATGTCGCACTGGAACCACCTGAGGCCGTTCGATGCGAAAGCGAACCGGGAACCGAGGCGTTGGGCGTAGTCCTTTGCTTGGCCGACGCCTTCCCGGTGACTGACACCCGCACGTTTAGCTTCCAGCGTGGCAAGCTTATGTCCACGATACTCCAGCACATAGTCACAGTGGAGACACTTACCGCGTGTGCCGCCAGACTGAATGCGACCGGGGCAGATGACTTCGCGGCGGATCCGAGAACCTTCGACCTTACCCCAGCCCGCCGCGGCTATAACCGGATCGATCCGGTTGGCACGGGTGTCGGCTTCGGTCTCGTCGCGAATGCTCATTGCCTTTCGGTTCCTAGTGCATTAGACCGTCATGGCTCTCAAGATGGCGTAGTTCATCGTCTAGAGCATCAATGACGTTGAACCGGTTAGCACCGAAGGCGTAGTATCCCATAGCCAGCATTTCAGGTGATACATCCGTCGCAGCGGGGTACTTGCTTGTGCGTTTCCAACCGTTCTCGTCTACCGTCGACAAGATATAGCGAAACTGACGTACTTCCCGTTCGTAGACGCCGTCGGGCCCATAGCTCTGGATGGTTCTTCTTGAAATGCTCTTCCCGGCAAGATGCTCAAACCCCCCAAGCAGCTTGGTCGTCTCTTGGTTCCTCGTTGCCAATCTTGATCTCGCCATGGGAAACCTCTGTAGTTCAAGTGAGTTCGCCCGAAAACGTATTGTGGAGTAGTGACTGCGTTAGTTCGGTCAGTTTTTGGAGACGTTGCGTGTGGCTTTCGCGGAGTTGTTCCGTCATAGAACGCAGTTCTCGAATCTGGGAAACCACTGCACATTGAGCTTCGATGCCCAGAATAATGGTGTCCAAGGCCGACAAGGTGCTCTGGGTCAAGTTGCTGATGTTTGCTCCGCCCCCACTGCGGGTCAAGGATTGACGAACGGCGCGTGTCTTCAGGTACTCGCAAAGAAAATCAGGCAAGAGTTCTTCTGTGCGTAGGCGGATACGGATCGTGAAACCGGAGAAGGTGACAGGCTCATCCATTTCTGGGATGAGCATTGTTCGTCCAATTAGTTCGCGATTGCCGTTTGAACGGACCGCCAGAATGTCGCCTGCTTCGAGATGATCATCTTTCGAAAGCTTGCCCTCAATCGTGACTTCAGAAAGCTGCTGAAGCGGCAGCTCGAAGTTGTCTTTGAAGTCGCCAACACCGACAATTTTCACAGTCTCACCTTGACTCGACTTGTTGTAGTTCAAACCGTTTCGAAAATTGGCAACGTCGGCCAAGATGCGTCGCCTGAATGCTTGCTCACGGGCGTTGTCGAAAACCCTTGACACGCTTTCGTTGAATAACTCCTGGGTGTTCCGCAGATTGGCCTTGGCATTGGCGCGTGCTAGGTCGAGCCTCTCGAATACCTTGTCAAGAATCACGACGATTCGCCGCTGCTCTTCAAGAGATGGGAGCGGGATTTCGAGCTTCGCAAGATCGCGGGGATAGACATGAGGCTGAGCGGCTCCCGTTGCCAACTCAGTGCAGATATATGGTTGAATTGCAAGAAGGAAGCGGTAGACATAACGAATATCAACATCTGCGCTTTTCGGAAGAATGGTAGAGCTGTCAGAAGCCCAGATAGGCACATCAAAAAAGTTCACGTATCCCGCATTCGCGCCCGACCCGGAAACTGTTATGACGTTTGCAGGACGGTTTGGTGTATCGTGAAAATACGCTGGTTCAAGACCGCCAGCTACTACTGGCACATTCCCCGACCTCGCAGTTTTCTTGGTGATTGAAGCGCCTCTTCGGATATCACAAACTTCTCCAAGCATCCTACTAGGCCATCTAGTCCCACAAAGAGGCCGACTGTGAACTTTGTTCAAACTCTTCACAGCATTCCCCGAATATCGTCAAGGATCTCCGCCGTCTGTGCGTCCCTCTCCAGAATGTCGGCGATGATTTCCTCTGGTGATCGCAGCGGATCCTCTTCAGGTGCGTTCGGATTCTTCACCGAAAGGTCTAACGTCTCCCGGTCAAACTGGGCACGAGTGACCGTCCAGCTTTTCGCTCCAACCGAATTTGTCTTCTGCAATTCAACGAACTCTGCTAGATCGTCATCGTTGATCGGGTTAGTCTTGCCGAGGCTGCGTCCCGGATCGAGTTGGTAGAACCAAATGTTCCGTGTGCGTGTGCCCTTCTCGAAGAACAAGACCACCGTTTTCACCCCCGCCCCCTGAAACGTTCCCTGCGGGCAATCGAGAATGGTGTGGAGGTTGCAATTTTCCAGAAGTTCTTTCCTTAGCATCATGCTCGCATTATCTGTATTCGAAAGAAAGGTGTTCTTGATCACGACCGCCGCGCGGCCGCCGGCCTTCAGTTTACGAATGAAGTGTTGCAGAAAGAGATAGGCTGTCTCGCCAGTGCGGATCGGGAAATTCTGCTGCACTTCCTTCCGCTCGCTACCGCCGAAGGGCGGATTGGCTAGGATGATGTCGTGGCGGTCGTTCTCCTGAATGTCCATCACGTTCTCGTTGAGCGAGTTGGTGCGAACGATGTTCGGTGCCTCAATCCCATGCAGCACCATGTTCATGATGCCGATGATGTAGGCAAGCGGTTTCTTCTCCTGCCCAGAGAAGGTGTTGCGCTGGAGCGTTTCCCATTGGCTGGCGGTAAGGTCATCGTGCCGCAGATGTTCGTAGGCCTCACAGAGAAAGCCCGCGGAGCCGACAGCACCATCGTAGATCGTTTCACCGATCCGCGGGCAGACCACCTTGATCATGGCTCGGATAAGCGGCCGCGGGGTGTAGTATTCGCCACCGTTGCGGCCGGCGTTTCCCATGCGGCGGATGCGTGTTTCGTAAAGCTCGGACAGTTCATGGCGCTGGGCTTGGGTATTGAAAGCCAACCCGTTCACGATGTCCAGTACGTCACGCAGGATGTAGCCTGAGCGGAACTTGTTGCGGAGTTCGGTGAAGACCTCACCGATTTTGTATTCGATGCTAAAGGGCCCGCTGGCGGACTCGCGAAAGCTGCCGAGATACGGCAGCAAATCCCGATCGACAAATCCGATCAGGTCTTCTCCGACCTTTGCCGCATTGTAGTCGAATGCACCGTCCTTCATCGGCGCGGCCCAGCAATCCCATCGGAAAGCGTCTTTGATGATGGGCATATAGGTCTCACCGTCCAGTTCTGCCCGGTCGCGCCGCTCGGCTTCAAGGTCGTGGAGATACTTGAGGAACAGAACCCACGAGGTCTGCTCCACGTAATCCAACTCATTTGCAATACCTTCTTCGGCCCTGAGCGCCTGCTCGATTGCGCGAAACGCGTTGCTATACATCTTCACCTGCCGAGATCATTGCTCTCTCTCATCATTCCATCAAGGTCGATCACAGCAACCAAGGGTCATCGACACAAAGGTGCCGAAAGTTTCGCAGGATATGGCTATGGGCCTGCTCGTTCTTGAACTGCCAGATGCGGTTTAGCGGAAAATACCGACAGAAAGCCGTGCGGCCGACCTTCAACTGACTGATTGCGTTACCGGCTGAGATCTGGTTCTCCGCGTCAGCGAGCAATGACTCCACAAGGCGGAACTTTCCGCCTTCTATGGCTCTCTGCTTGCCGCCCCGACGGCCTTGCCCTTTGTCTGCGGCAATCTTGACGGCCTGGCTGTGCGGGTGCGTCAGCAGGGAAAGCGTCCATTGCACGTGCGAAATCCATTCGCGCCGGAAGACGCGTTCAGGGTGGGGCTGGGGCCCATCATGATGCGGTCCGCCGACCTTTTCGGTAAATGTTCTCCTGCAGCCTGTCATGGGCAGCGCATCTGTCTGAAGTACCGAACTCTGATCCGAGGAGAGGGTATGGGCATGGCCGACAAGCATGAGGTTCGTTCCGGAATTCCTTTCAACAGACTGTAGAGGAACACGGTCTTCGGTACAAGAAAGACGGCGAAGATTCCGGCACTGCGGTCAGCCTCGCGGGTGCCGCCGCAGGCATTCCCAAGACCTTTGTTTCAGAAAATCCATTTCAGCCGCACTCACACGGCTACAGATGGAATTCGGTATCCATGCTCCGGTGACATACACAGATGAGGCAACTCTGTTCTAGCGCCGAACCATTTTGGTGTAAACTCCCGAGGTGCTTTCTGGCTTCTGATTCGATGTCTGCGAATGTTGCCTCGGTGGCCTGATCCATACCATCGGTCGCGGTCTTTTGGCCAGATGGGGTCCTTGTAGGCCGAGACAGAACGGGGCGTGATGTCGGCGATTCGCCGCGTTTGTTCTCTTTCCCGTCGTAAGGCTCTATTGAGAAAATCCTTCTGTGAGGTTGTCGACTTCCAAGCCGTCCGGCGGCTCAGATCCTTCTGTGACCGTGAGGCCCACGCAGTTCCAACCTGAGCCGGGCTCCCTGCTGGGCAACCGACCCCCCTTTTGCCGTTTGCGACCCTATGAACCAGCCATCACCGGATGACCTGCTCGGGGCAGCTGTGTCGACAATCGGATGCCGGAATTCCGGCTATGGAAAGATCAAGGCAAACATCGGTGCCGAACGATGGTCAAGCAGTTTGTTCTACCGTGATCACGAGACGCTTCCTGAAGCGCTCCAGGGCCTCCTCCAGCCTGCCGATCCCGATGGCGTGACCGGGGTCTAGCATGCGCCGGACCTCGCTTTCCTGAATATCCATGACAGCCGCGAAGGCGCTGTTGGACAGTTTCTCTTCGCGCAATGCCGCATGGAGCGCCGCCTTTGCGGCAAGGACTGCGCCGGGTACCGCCGCGGGTCGGCCCCTGAATGGGCTCGGTACCGGGATTTCCTCACGCCGCGCGATGCGACCCGCAATTGCTTCCTCCAGGCAGTCCGCGGCTTCCGCGACCGCCTCAGCGACCGTGTCGCCGTCAGTGAATGCCTCGTCGAAGTCCGGAAATGTGACGGAATAGCCGCCTTCGCGTTCACTGTGAAGGTCGATGGGGTAGCTGTATCGCATTGCCATGATCGGAACTCCCTATAGGTCGTTCGGGTCGATGCCGAATTGCCTGCACATGCCGCGGAGTGAGCCGTCCTTGAGAGGCTTCCTGCGGTCCTTCACCACGGTGTGGCGGTCTCCGTAATATAGCATGCCGTGACTGCCCTTGCCTCTCGTGCGGTCGAACCTGACAGCAGTCTCATTCCTGCGCACCAACTTTCTAACCCTCCTGATGAATTCACGCCCGTTAACGGATGCAGGAATCGCACTAAAAAATGCGCGAACCGTCAATGGTTGCTCAGAACATTCTGTTGTTGGTTGCCGCTGTCATGTTTCGTCACAACTGTGAATGTCTGTCATCCGACCTAGTACTTCGAGTCCCTGCAGGTTCCAGAAATGCAGGAGATCGATGAATATCCAGTTCTCGGTCAGCTTATTGGCCTCCCGTCTGTACATGTCGATCACGCGCATGTCCGCGTTCCGGCCGGTCGCGGGCATGCCCATGAAGCCGCCCCTATGGTTGAGCGTCAGATTTGGCCAGCCGAAAAACCCACCAAAATGACCCTCGGAAATACTTGCGATATGTCCGTGGAACCGCCGTGTGCCGAAAGCTTCGCGGAATGGTCCGGAATGCTGCAGGGCATACCGCGGAATTGTATAGGTCGCTCCGATTCCCGCAGGCCCCCACCAAATCATGTCCTCGTTCCAGGTGCGGCGAAGTTCGTCCACCAATGGCTCGGTCTTTCCGCCGCTCCAACTCGCTATGTCTCGGGTCATCGCGTCAATCGCTGCCTGTGTAGCCTCGCCTTCCTCCGGAAGTTGCGGGTCGAAGAGAAGCCCGTTGTGAGTCATCGGACCAGGCTGGATCAAATGTGCGCCAGTCTGTGGAGGAAACGGGTTCAAACCCGCTTGCAGCATTAGGTGAGGGATGTCGAAGAACATCGCCGTCTCGGCAATTCTGTCTGCATCCACTCTGTGGAACGCGGCATATCTGAGCATCGCGATCTTTCCCGTGGGGCGAATTCCAAGCCACGGCCCGTCAAGAAGTCCCATCAGGTGGCCCATGGTCCCGACCCAGATGGTCCTGCCGTTATCGATCGAGTTGTAGCCCGCAAAGAACAGGTCGAGCCGTCGCTGCATGGATGTCAGGGCGACCTTGAGCGGTGTCCAGAACAGTTCCGCCACTGGTTCCGGTCCGTGGAGTTCATTGAAGGGATGAAATCCCCTCCAGACAAGATCGGCGGCGCAGTGGCTCTTCATGGCTTTGGCAAAGCCGTCCGGAGCGGCTTGGTCGAGTGCGTCGTAAAAACCCCGAACGACGGCCTTGGCCTCCTGTAGACCAATCATGTGCGCGGAAACTCCCGAACGCGCCCCAGGATGTCGAGGCCCTGCATCGCGAAGAAGTGCAGAAGGTCAATGAAAATCCAGTTCTCCGCCAGTTTGTCTTCGTCACGTCGGTAGAGGTCGACGATTCTCATATCGGCGGGCCGGTCGCTGGCAGGCATGCCCATGAAACCGCCGGTGGCGCGCATGGTCATGCTGGGCCAACCGAAAAAGCCCCCGAACCTACCTTCGGCGAGACGGGTGAAATGTCCGTTGTGGCTGATAAACTCCAACCCTTCCTCGAATGGATCAGTATGGCCACGGTGGTAGCCCTTGAAGAACGCGCTGGCACCGATTCCTCCCGGACCGAACCAGCACATATCGGGAACCCACCATCGTTTGAGGTGCTCAATTGGCGATCTCACGTCGAGGTCTACAAGTTCGTCGATCATCCCGACGATCAGTTCGATGGTTTTCTGGCCCTCGGCCGGATCCTGCGAGTCAAGGAGCAATCCGTCATGGGTTCGCGGCCCTGGCGTCAGTATGGCCGCGCCCGTCTGCGGCGGCAGCGGCTGCAGTCCGGCCTGATGCATGAGTGAGATGAGGTCGGTGAAGCAGGCCGTTTCGGCGATCCGTCCGTTAACGACGCGATGGAATTCCACGTATCGCAGGAACGCGATCTGACGGCTGGGTGGCAGGCCAAGAAACTTACCGTCCCACAGACCCATCAGGTGCCCCATCTGCACCACCCAGAGCCCGGATCCTGTGTTCCGGTCGTCACCCGCGAAGAAGATGTCCGGTCGCCGCTGGATAGGGCCCATGGCGCGTTTGAGCGGCGTAAGGAAGGTCTTCGCGACCGCATCCGCGCCTGACTGTTCGTTGAATGGGTGCATGCCACGCCATAGAATATCCGTACTGGTATGGCGGGCGAAGGCGGCTGCGGCTTCATCAGGTCCAGCGGCATCGACGGTCTCGTAGTGATCGAGGACGAGGCGTTTCGCTGCCTGCAGGCGGGAAGAATCAGTCATGGCGTGTCCCTTCTATCTGCATCATTAGGTCGAATTCGTTGAATAGCTGCCATTCCCGGGAGACTTTGCCGTTGTCGACCCGCCATTGTGTGATACCCCAGATCTGACATCGCCTGTTCGTGGGCTCGCGATAAAGTGCGCCGCCAGTATGTGTGCCCTCTGCGCTCCAGCGTGTACTGATCAGCCAGCCGTCGACCGGGTTGCCCATCCAATAGACTTCATCGACCTGCAGCCTCAGGTCAGGGAAGGCCGAACGCAGTTCGTCCACATAGGCGCGGTACGCTTCAGTTCCGCCAAATCTCCGATCGGTCGTTCCCTCAAATTGAAGGCAGCTGTCATAGTGCAGCGCCATTGCCGATCCATCCCCGTTCCATATGCTTTCGTGAATGGTGCGCGCGAAGGCGTCGGGGTCGAAACCGTCGATCGGCTCGGCTTGGGATAACGGAAGAACCGGTGCTGCGGCGCGGCGTAGTCCGTCCCAAACCTCCTGACTCCGTGGCCATCCCGGGGGAGGGTCGGTTGCAAGCCTTGATGCCTCTTTCCAGAGATCGAGGCCGAGCTGCTTGAGCATTGCTGAAGTGTTGTAGAGCACATGCTCAAGAAATATGTCATTCTCAAGTGCCACGCAGTTCGCTATCGCGAGGACGTTCACATGGTTGCCGTTTGGCGGTCCATAGCGGCTCGGCCCAGAGTTGGTGCCAATGATCCGGGTTAGATGTGAGGTGTGAAACCCCACCTCGTCGTCGCCGGCCCAGATCACCTCTTCAGCATCGAGTATGATGTCCGGGAAGGCACCTGTAGTGTGATGGGTGTCAGAGATGATCTTGGCATTGCCCAGCTGCAGTCCGTAGTCATCATAGACCATCGAAGCCGATGCGTAGCAGGCACCTATGTACTCCACATCGCGTGGCGCACTGCAATGGTCTGCGCTCTCCCAGATACGGTGCGTGATCCTGACTATGTAGTCGATGATGTTGCGGTACCCGTGGAATCCCCGAAGACTCTGTGCGGGGCCATAATCGTCCGGGATACGCACCTCCCTTCCGTTCGTGTAACGGTCGAGAGAGATGTCAAAGCCTGTGGGCATATGCCGCCGTGAAAGCGGTACGGCTGGGCGATGTTGGTGCGACATGCGGTCTATTCCTTCACGGCTCCGGTTGTCAGCCCGCTGACGATCTGGCGCTGGAAGAAGAGCACCAGGAAAAACAGTGGAACGATGGCCGAGACCACCGCCGCCACCGCAAACATGACCTGACCCTGCTGACGTACGGTTCCAAGGAAGCTCTCGATCCTTGGAACCATGGTCTGGTTTTCCTGACTGAGCAACATGGAGGTCACGGCAAAGTCATTGTATGCGAGTAGGAAGCTGAAGAGGCCCGTGGTGATGACTCCTGGCCACATGACCGGGATGATCACATGGCGGAACGCCTGCAGTCGGGTGCATCCGTCGACCATCGCACTCTCGTCCATATCCTTGGGAATGTTCAGGAAGAACGAATGCAGCATCCAAAGGGTGAAGGGCTGGTTGATCGCAACCAATACGATGATTGCGGTTGGTAGATGCCCCCAGATCTTCCACTGGAAGAACGGCAGCAGATATCCTGAAACCAACGTGATGTGCGGCATCGCCCGGAAGACGAGTGCCGCCATAAGGAGCCAGAACGCATAGCGGAAACCCGATCGGGCCAAGGCGTAGCCGCCGAGCGTGCCGAAGGTCAGCGAGATGATCACCGTGAAGAAGACAACGATCAATGTGTTCCTTGCGTTGTTCCCGAAACCCTCCTGGATCCAGGCGCCGAAATAGCCACCGCCGGTGAAGGCATCGCCGGTTTCCATCACAGTTCGTACGCCGTATATCGCATATGTCCAGTCAGCCTTCGAAAAGAAGTCGCTCTCGACTTTGAACGAGCCCCAGACCGTCCAGACAAAAGGTCCCGCGGCGATCATCAGCCAGAAGACCACAAAGGCGGAGGCAAAGAAGGCAAGGCCGAACGGGCGGCGCTGTGCTACGGAGGCCATGGCTCAGTGAACCTTTCTGTTGAAGTCGCGCCAGGTTCGGACAAGGACCGGCGCCAGCAGGATCACGACGCCGAAAATGGTCAGCATGGATGTGGCCGCCGCACTCCCGAACAGCTTGACGTCTCCACTGCGAAGATCGTTGAAGATGATCCAGGATAGGGACGTCGCCTTGGCGGAGGCCGAAAATCCGACGATTGGTTCGAAGACCCGGAAATTGTCCATTAGTTGCATAAGTGTGATGAAAACAACCAGGGGCATCATGTATGGAACCACCACGTGGCGGACCCGTTGCCAGCGCGAGGCACCATCGATCTGCGCGGCCTCCAGTGTTTCGGTGGGTACTGTCTGTAGTCCGGCATAGAAGACGATGAAGCTGAATGGTGCCGAATGCCAGATGCCGTAGACAATCAGCATAATCCAGGTCAGCGAATGGGACGCCTTCAGCGACAGTTGGTCGTTGTCAAAAATTCGTTGCAGCGTGGCTCCGATTATCCCGTCAGCGTCAACCATCCAGAACAGAATGAGTGAGCCAATCAGCGGTGTCACGATCATTGGCAGGAGTGAAACGAAAATCGTTGGCCCTTTCACGATTCGGGGAAGGGCGTTCACACCGAGGGCAATGGCAAGGCCAAGGACTATGACAAAGGGCGTTACCACCATCGTATAGGTTAGCGTAAAGGCGAGTGCCTTGTAGAAGGGAAGGTTCATCAACCGGGAACTGAATTCCCTGAGGCTGGTGGACGCTTTCCAAGCCTCTCCCACCTCGGTGAAGGCCAGATGGCTTCGGTTGGTGTAGGTGCCGAGACCGTTGAAGCGCCCGAGCGGACCTTCCTCCCTGAGTGCTGCGGTCGCCTCCCGGTCCACCACCAATGAAGTTTCGCACTTGAATGGCGTGCAGTTCTCCACCTTGATCATCACCTGATCGTGCTCAACGAACAATGACTG
Source organism: Paracoccaceae bacterium (assembly GCA_965203605.1). Lineage (GTDB taxonomy): Bacteria > Pseudomonadota > Alphaproteobacteria > Rhodobacterales > Rhodobacteraceae > JAPOUP01. The sequence goes on from OZ241902.1 coordinate 5,141,355, forward strand.
GAGCGCGATCGAGACAATTGGCAGCGCGATGAACAGAAGCATCGCGGCGAGCGAGGGAAGTATGAACCAGAAAAAGGTCTTATGCTTCACGCGTGCGGCCTGTCCTTTCGGGTCCGCAGGCCAGGAGTCCTGCGGCCTTGTGCAAAGTTAGCGGGGCCGGGATCCGGCCCCGCAGGCTTGACGTTACTGCAGGAAGCCCGATTCCTTGGCTGACGTGATGTAGGCAGCCTCGATGTCGGCGAGCGTCTGCTCAGCACTCTCGTTCCCCTGCAGGAAGTCGGGCAGTTCCGCGGAGAAGGCGGCATGCAGCAAGCCCATATAGGGAAGCATGGGATACGGTTCCGCACCTGCTCCAGCGGTGGCGGAGATACCTTCCGCTGCTGGGCCTGGTTGGTATGCATCCATCAGCCAGACCGCTTTGTCATTGTTGTCGCCTTCCATGACCATCTCGTCGGAGACTCCGTTCACCATGGCAATGAAGCTTGCTTCCGCGTCCTCGTCGGAGATGTTTGCGGCGATCGTGAATCCGTCCCACCAGAGGCTCGAAGCCGGGGAAGTTCCGCCTGCAACTGTCATCGCGCCGACTGGAATCGTGTTCTCGATGACTTCTGGGGTCGAGCCTTCATCGTCGAGCAACTGGCCCATGGACGATCCCCACATCTGTGCCAGAGCCAGGTTGCCGGCCTCCCAGATTGGCGCGACCGTAGCGGTGTTGTAGGTCAGGAAATCCGGATTGGAGTATTCCGTCAGTGACTTGAGCATGTTGAGAGTGGCGACGCCGGTCTCGTTGTTCACATTCGGCTCAGCTGTTCCCGGCTTGAAGAATTCGCCTCCGTGGCCAAGGTACATATTGACGAACTCCTCGCCGAGATTCCAGTCGGACTTGGTTAGCATCGCGAAAGGATGCTCAAGAATTCCGGCTTCCTTGATCGCTTTCGCCGCGGCGATCACCTCTTCATAGGTGGTTGGGATGTTAACGTTGACCTGTTCAAGGATATCGTTGCGGACCACGAGATGCTGTGCGTTCGCCATAAAGGCGATGGCCATTATCTTGCCGTCGATGGTGATCAACTGATGCTTCTTGAGGTTCTGCCCATGTTCCGCAACCAGATCGCCGAGTGGACGGATCAGTCCTTCGTTCAGGAGTGGCACGATCGAGGAATTTGCGACAATGACGGTTGTGTATTCCGCGGGGTACGCAGTCAGCGCCGCAACCTGGATGTCGCGGTGCGCGGAGGTGTGGTTCTTTGAAAAGGTGACGTTTCCACCGGCGCATTCCTCCGCCTTGCTCACAACCGCGTGAAGTGCAGGAAAGTCGTTGGCCAGCACGCTGATTTTGCCGCTTTCAATTCCGCAGCCGGCGTGGGCCGCACTGCCGGCCCAAACTGCGAGAGCGGTTCCCACCGCCATTCGTTTCATTATACCCATGGGTTCACTTCCTCCCTGAGAATGTCCAGATTTTCACCTGCCACACCGTGCCAGGCAGCGTGCACAGGACCCCCCGTCCTTGCCGGAAAGCACACAACCGATCCGTCCCGAAAAACGGTGAATTAGGTTCTGGCAGCGTGTCAATCGGCGTGGCCTTGCATACGCTTGCAAAGACTACCGGTAAACTTCGATGGTTTGCAAGATGGTCTTTGGCGACGATTCTGCGGTTCTGTGAGGCAAGGGCAAGGTAAAGAGCTTCCCGGATTGCCGGATCGGCTTTCGTAGCATGGAGCCGTTCAGCTGAACCGAGCCATCCCGGCATCGGGGTGGAATGCGGAACAGGAGGATTGATGGTCAGCGTGAAGCAAAGGTGACGGGATACCCGATGCCGCTTCCTGCCTGAGCTTTCCAGTTGCCTTCGTCTATTTCTGATTTCTCCTGGCTGTTGCCGGCACATGTGAGCCAGTCCAGACAAAGTCCCAGGTTTCACCGTGTCGAATGTTCTGTACGAGATGTGAGCGAAGCGCGACAAGGCACTGCCCGTCGGGCAATCGAGAGGAAGGGTAGAGGATCCCGTTGCCGCCGGAACCGAGGACATCAGGAGCCAGGACCTGGCCTGCCGGATAAGCCGTCGCTGGGTCAGCGCTCAATGCGCAATCTTTGGTACCCGGAGCCTCTTGCAGAACTCCCCGATCAGGCGGTTTTTTTTCGGAAACGGGCGCTTTTTTCTGATCGGGGGCCTGGATATGGAGCCGTCCCTCTGGTATGGAGCGGGTGTTACAGCCACAACATACGGGGAGACGGCTCCATGTCCCTGCGATCATCCATATCAGATGCCTGGCAGCGGTTTCAAGGGGAACTTTTCCCGTCCCTCGCCGGGGAGGTCGGCCCGCTGGGCGTGAGGCACGGCAGGTTCATCGCCGTCCTGGACCTGGTGGAGGTGGAAAGGCACGTCCACTACAGCCACCGGGGCGTCGGCAACCCGCCCGCCGACCGCAGGGCGCTGGCGCGGGCCTTCGTCGCGAAGGCGGTGTGGGACATGCCGACCACGGTGGTGCTGGTCGACCGGCTGCTGTACGACCCGACGCTGCGGCGCCTGTGCGGCTGGTCCCGCGTGTCGGAGGTTCCCAGTGAATCGACGTTCTCCCGCGCCTTCGCCTGGTTCGCGGAGACCCGTCTGCCGGAGCGGATGCACGAGGCGCTGGTCCGCTCCGCGTATGCCGGCTCGGTCGTGGGCCACATCTCCAGGGACTCCACGGCGATCGTCGGGCGGGAGAGGCCGGCGCCGAAGCCGAAGCCGCAGGAGCGGCCGAAGCGAAAGCGCGGACGCCCGAAAAAGGGGGAGGAGGTGCCGAGGGAGCCGACCCGGCTGGAGCGGCAGCTGCGGGACGGGATGACCGCCGCGGAGATGGCCGCCGAGTTGCCGAAAGCCTGCGACACCGGGACGAAACGCAACGCCAAGGGGTACAAAGAGAGCTGGAGGGGGTACAAACTGCATATCGACGCGGCCGATGGGGACGTCCCCGTCAGCTGCATCCTGACCTCGGCGTCGCTGCACGACAGCCAGGCCGCGATCCCTCTTTCGAGGATGACGGCGCTGCGGGTGGACCACTGTTACGAGCTCATGGACGCGGCCTACGACTCGCTGGAGATCGGGTTCCACGCCTACCTGACGGGGCGCGTGGCGATCACCGACACCAACCCGCGACGCGACGCGGCGCTGAAGGAGCGCCTCAGGAAAGAGGCGCTGGCGCAGCGGAAAGCGGGCCACATACGCCACGACCGCGTCCGTTACCGGCAGCGCTCCAGCGTCGAGCGGGTGAACTCGGCCCTGAAGGACTCCTACGGTGCCCGGCACGTCCGCGTCCGTGGGCACGCCAAGGTGGCCTGCCACCTGTTCTTCGGCGTGCTGGCCCTGACGGTGGAACAGCTGATGCGGCTCACCATCTGACACCGTCCGTTCCGGCAGATCCGTCCGCCACGGACGCCGCCCCGGAGGGGACGGCGCGGCCAGCCATGCGCGGACGGCGCCCGTCGGGCCACCAACTGCGGCATTCCGCCACACCCTGGCCCGTGCAGACGCCCCGGGCACCCGTCGGATCCGGTGCCGCGACCCTGGCGGAACCGAAAGGCTTGCCGCGGCTGCCCGAACCGCAGTAATTGTGCAAGAGGCTCCCCGGAGCAATTTTATGGAACTGTGAAGTAAAGCCTGCGTAAAGCTCACGATATGATGTGGTATTCTCGAAAATTCCGGTTGCTTCAAGCTCGCGTGTAAGATGCCAAGAGACTTCTGCCTGGGCTGTCTCGACGGCATGCTCTCCATAGGAAGCGTACCAAGCTCCCCGCTCCGGCCCATTGAATCTGTTTCCCGTCGCGCGCGTATAGCAGAAAGCGGCATTCACCAGTATCCAACCATATCCAGCGGCTTCGGTCAGTAGCTCATCTGGACGGAGCCCGCCCGGGGTCGGGAGAGTGATGGTCTGCCGGGCCGACGTCAGCCCCTCGATTTCTTCCAGGATCGCCAAATCTTCCGCGTCATCCGCCAATGGTGCCATTGCGGGTTCATCGATGTAGGCGGTTGAGATCAATCTGACCGTTGTCGGTTCGGTGAAACCGACAACGGTCAGATTGCCTGCCCTGATCACATACCACCTCTCAATGCGTCGATATGCTGACGCATTTTCATCATTGCGGGAATGCCGCCCTCACACATGATCTGGACTGGATTCTTTCCGTTGAAGCCGGGTCCGGTATTTGCGGTCTTTGGCCAGCCGTAGGTGAGAGGTCCGTTAAACAGCAGTCTCAGCCCTTTATAGAGCCCGATCAGAAGGCTTGCGCGGGTGACCTTGTCTTGATCCAGTACCCCTTTGAAGGTTCCAGCTTTCATACGGCCCCATGTTGCAATCGGAACATCGAACAGCGTTGCTGCCTCAGCATTTGACAGGCCCCAGGCATCAGCAGTCCGAACAACGCCTTTGATGACCGTAGCGATCCTGTCATGTCGGTCAATTGGCTGGACAAATACCTGTTGAGATGCGTGCTGGGTGGGTTCAGGCATGATTGACTCCATATGAGATGAAAATACATATCATATGATGTAGTTTTGTCAACTTCCTTCATGCAGCGCCCGTTATCCAATCGGGCCTCTTGCAAAACCCCGCATTCGTGTAGGATTTTTCCTGAATCAGGCGGGTGTCCGAGCTCCGGTCTCCACCTGAGATCCGTCCCCTGCGGCATGTCGAAGGTGCTGGGCCACTGTATACCGGGGAGCATCCATGTCGGGAATCAAGCCCGGATCCGGCTTTTCCGCAGTTACGGTTCGGGATGTCCGCAGATCTGTCCACAGGCGGGCGCCGTCCGGGTACGCCGAAGGACCCGCCGGAGTGACCCCGGCCGGCCCGCCGGTGGTTCGCTTCCGAATCGGACGGACGCGGTCCGTCCGGGCGTCAGGCGGCGGTGGCCGCCGCCGTCCGGTCCTCCCACAGGCGCCGGTCGCGGAGAAGGGCGTTGGCGGTCACGCCCGGCCCGCCCATGACGGCCCGGGGGCGACCCTGTGGGGCTCTCCCCTCTTCCGGAGCCGTTGGTACGGTTCCCTCATGTCCGGGGCGCACCTGCCGGACGGCAGCACCGCCATGTACAGGACATCCCTGGGCCGCCGCCTTCCGCCGCCGATGTGGCGCCCGTCCTTCAGGGTGCCGCTGTCGCGGGGGAGGGGGCCACGCCGGGCAGGGAGGCGGTCTGCCGGAGAGAGGTCGGAGTCTCGGCGATGATCTGCATTCGGCAAGACACAACCCATTGGGGTATACAAATCAAGCCCCGTTTCTCTCTGAACTTACGAGGCGGTGTTGGCCTGTTTCTAGGCGCATGGTGCTGCGCTTCCTGATGGCAAGGGCGCCAATGAACGGCATGATGAACGCGTCATCAGGAGGAATGGCGCTCATAATGGCGGCGAAGATATCCGCCTCTGCCTCGGATCCGCACCGTGTTGCCATCACGGCCTCCGACGTAATTCGTTCCGAAGGCCAGTCCTTGATATGGGCTATGTGGCGGAGCGTAAACCCTGCTGGGCTCGGTAAGGACAACGCATTTGGGCGCTTACCTCAGGCGGATTTGCTGGCAGTGGTCTGAAAGGCCCTCGTCTTGCCGCGACTCAGGCCTGATACCTCAATGGCATGAAGAAACGGGTGTAGCCGAAATCGGTTGGTGTTAGTGAATTCCTCTCATCAAGTCGCTAGCCGCGCCGTATCCCCGTTGGATGAAAGCGCAACGTTGGTTCGCTCCGGGGGATTCCATGACAGGCCAAAGCGTCAGACCGGCATGTCCGAATCGCGACAGGGAACCAGGTTGGGCCACACCGGTGCAGAACCCACGACACCACTTTTATCCCGATGTGCACAACCATGGGCGGAGATGGGAACACGGCAAAGGTGGGTTGCCACTTGCAATGTCGATGTCCATATAGGCGCGAACGCGAAGGAGGACGGAATGGCGGACGACGCTTTTCCAGGCTGGCATGGCACCACCGTCATCGGTGTGAAAAAGGGCGGCGAGGTTGTGATTGCCGGAGATGGACAGGTCAGTTTGGGCCAGACCGTCATCAAGGGCACCGCGCGCAAGGTGCGCCGACTGTCGCCAGGTGGCCTGGAGGTACTGGTCGGGTTTGCCGGTTCCACCGCAGACGCCTTCACCCTCATGGAGCGACTGGAAGCCAAACTTGAAGCGACTCCGGGGCAGCTTCAGCGCGCGGCGGTCGAACTGGCGAAGGACTGGAGAACCGACAAGTTCCTGCAGAAGCTTGAGGCGATGCTCATCGTCAGTGACGGCAACAGGCTCTATGTGATTACCGGAGCTGGAGACGTACTGGAGCCCGAGCATGACGTGACCGCCATCGGTTCCGGTGGAAACTACGCACTTGCGGCGGCCCGGGCACTGATGGACAGCGAACGCGGCGCAGAGGAGATCGCCCGCAGGGCGATGGAAATCGCTGCTGACATCTGCGTCTATACAAATGGAAAGCTTTCGGTGGAGAGGATCAGCAGTTGACCACACTGACACCCCGCGAGATCGTAGGTGAACTGGATCGGTTCATAATCGGTCAGAAGGACGCCAAGCGCGCCGTAGCGGTGGCGCTACGCAACCGCTGGAGGCGCAAACAGCTGCCGGACCTGCTTCGGGATGAGGTCTTTCCGAAGAACATCCTGATGATCGGGCCAACCGGTGTCGGCAAGACGGAAATCAGCCGTCGGCTTGCGCGCCTCGCCAAGGCTCCGTTCCTGAAGGTCGAGGCCACCAAGTTCACCGAAGTGGGCTATGTCGGGCGCGACGTCGAGCAGATCATGCGCGACCTGGTCGACGTATCGATGGCGATGACCCGCGAACGGATGCGCGAGGAAGTTCAGGCCGCGGCCCGGACCGCCGCTGAGGACCGGGTAATCGATGCGATCGCGGGAGAGGGCGCCCGGCCCGGTACGCGCGAGAAATTCCGGGAAAGGCTGCAGAACGGGGATCTCGACGATGAGGTGATCGAACTCGATGTAATGGACAATTCCAATCCAATGCCAATGATGGATATCCCCGGCCAGCCGGGCGCGAGCGTTGGCATGCTGAACCTGTCGGATATGTTTGGAAAGGTATTCGGCATGCGGACAGTATCGCGGACAATGACTGTCGCCGACAGTTATGACATTCTGGTCAGCGAGGAAGCGGACAAGCTCCTCGACGATGAGTCGGTTACCCAGCAGGCTCTGGAGGCGGCAGAGCAGAACGGGATCGTATTCCTTGACGAGATCGACAAGGTCTGCGCCCGGCAGGACCAGCGTGGAGGCGAAGTCAGCCGGGAAGGCGTGCAGCGTGACCTCCTTCCGCTTATCGAGGGAACCACGGTTTCGACGAAGCACGGGCCGGTGAAGACAGACCATGTTCTCTTCATCGCGTCGGGGGCTTTCCATATCGCGAAACCGTCCGATCTCCTTCCCGAGCTTCAGGGACGCCTTCCGATTCGGGTTGAACTGAGAGCACTGACGGAGCAGGACTTCGTACGTATTCTGACAGAGACGGACAACGCGCTGACCCTTCAGTATTCCGCGTTGATGGAAACCGAGGGAGTCAAGCTTTCCTTTACGGAAAATGGCATCGCAGCGCTGGCCAAGATCGCTGCCGAAGTCAACCAGAGTGTCGAGAACATAGGTGCTCGCCGGCTGTACACCGTCATGGAGCGCGTGTTCGAGGAGCTTTCGTTCGATGCGCCGGAGCGGTCCGGCGATGAGGTGGTCGTGGATGGTGAATTTGTTGAGTCGAACCTTGGAGAACTAGCTCGGTCGATGGACGTCAGCCGCTATGTGCTCTAGACCAGCCAGTTCCAGGGCGAGATCCGGGTCAGACAACGCTTGGCGAGTGGTCGAAGCCGGACCAGAGCATACCCAATGCGATCTGGACGGCTCGCTGGAGGTTGACGTCCGACAGACTGAATGGCGCGGCCGTTTGACAATTTTTTCAGTCGTGCCCTCGTCATAGCCCATCGAAGAGGATCCGCGGTCGACGACAGCCCGAGGTCGCAGGCTATATCCTTGCATTCCGGACCTGTTTCGTCAATAGCGGCTGGAATAGGCGGGCAGGGCTCCGACATGGACCACTTCAACTATCGCGACGGCGTGCTGTATGCGGAAGACGTGCCTGTCGATGAAGTGGCGGCTTCCGTTGGCACTCCGTTCTATCTCTACTCCACCGCAACGCTGGTCCGCCACTTCAGGCTTTTTGACGAGGGTCTCAGCGGTGTCGACCATCTTGTGTGTTATGCGATGAAGGCGAATTCCAATCAGGCGGTGCTGAAGATACTGGCTGATCTGGGAGCCGGAATGGACGTTGTTTCCGGAGGCGAATACCGGCGCGCGCGCGCGGTTGGAGTGCAAGGCGATCGGATCGTCTTTTCAGGAGTGGGAAAGACCAGGGCCGAACTCGTGCAGGTGCTCGGAGGTGGAATCCGACAGGTCAATCTCGAATCAGAGCCGGAGATGGAACTGCTGTCGCAGGTGGCGGCTTCGATGGGCGTCACCGTGCCTGTCGCGTTCAGGATCAACCCTGATGTGGATGCGGGGACACACGACAAGATATCAACCGGAAGGGCGGAGGACAAGTTCGGAATTCCGGCTAGCCGGGCGTCCGAGGCCTATAGGTTGGCTGCCTCCCTGCCGGGAATTGAGGCCGTCGGACTGGATGTACACATTGGAAGCCAACTGACCGACCTCGCACCCTACAGGCAGGCGTTCAGGCTGGTTGCTGACCTCACCAGACAGCTCCGCTCCGAAGGACATGACATCAGTCGGCTGGATCTTGGAGGTGGGCTGGGCATCCCCTACCGCCGTTCGGATGAGGCGCTACCACTTCCAGTGGAGTTCTGCGCACTGGTCAAGAGCACTGTTGGCGATCTGGGATGCGAGATCGAGATCGAACCCGGGCGGTTGATTGCCGGAAATGCCGGAATTCTGGTAAGCCGCCTACTCTACATCAAATCCGGCATGGACCGGAAATTCCTGATCCTCGACAGTGCGATGAATGATCTGGTTCGGCCAGCTCTTTATTCCAGTTACCACGAAATCGTCCCGGTGAAAGAGCCCGCGCCGGACGCCGCGGCGGAGCCGTTCGATATAGTCGGTCCGGTCTGCGAGTCCGGAGATACGTTCGCAAAGCGGCGGCGGATGCCGCCGCTTGAGCAAGATGATCTGCTCGCCTTTCGAAGTGCTGGGGCCTACGGTGCGGTGATGGCAAGCGAATACAATACGCGTCCTCTCGTACCGGAGGTTCTGGTCCATGGAGATCGGTTTGCTGTCATCCGCGCTCGACCGACATTTGACGAAATCCTGGGTCGCGATATAATACCCGAATGGCTCTGATGCGCTGTCCCGCGTGTGAACGGATGGCACCGACCAATGACGGACCCGATTCAATTGCGGCATGACCGCTTGGGAAGGCTGCGCTTTGCGCTGTGGCTGACGTGGGCTGGACTGCTCGCCGAACGTCTGACACGTTCCTTCTGGCCATTCTGGTCATGCCTCCTTATGGGTGCTGCCACCTTGATGTTGGGGCTGCAGGATCGTGTACCTCTTGAGGTTGCCTGGGCTTTCGCCGTCCTGCTGGTCATGGCGGTGGTTGGCACGATTGGCTGGGGTGCCCGGGTCTTTCGCCTGCCATCCGAGGGGGAAGCCAGGGAACGTCTGGACCGAACGCTTCCGGGGCGCCCGATCACCGCGCTTGAGGACACGATGGCGATCGGGGCGGGAGATCAGGCCGCCGAGGCCGTATGGAGCGAACACGTGTCGCGAATGGCGGCCACCGCCCGGCATGCGCGGGCGGTTGGGCCCAACCTGCGGATTTCGGATCGCGATCCATTTGCCCTTCGTTATGTGGCTGTGCTGTTCTTCACTGTCGCCGCGCTGTTCGGTTCTGTGTTGAAGGTCACGACCGTGACCGAAATCGCACCGGTTGGCGATGGATATCTGGCGACAGGCCCTTCCTGGGAGGGGTGGGTTGAGCCGCCTGGATATACCGGCAAACCGTCGATCTATCTGAATGACATAAGTCAGTCAGGCATTGCGGTGCCGGAGTCCAGCCAGGTCACGTTCAGGCTGTATGGAGAAATCGGGGCACTGTCCGTCGTCGAGACCGTCTCCGGTCGGTCGGAAAGTCCGACTGGCAGCGTGGACCAAGTGCAGGGATTCAAGGTCACACAGAGCGGAACGCTTGCAGTCGAAGGATCCGGCGGCTCCGCGTGGACGATCGAAATCGTGGATGACAAACCGCCCTCGATCCAGACCCTTGGTGAGCCTGTGCGTGGTCTGATGGGTGAGATGCGGCAGACATTTCTGGCGAAAGACGATTATGGTGTGGTTGGCGGACATGCGGCGATCACGCTGGATCTGGCGGCGGTCGACCGTCGGCATGGTTTGTCGGCAAATCCCGAGCCACGGGGGCCGATCGAGCTGGATCTTCCCATCACGATTTCGGGTGATCGGGCGGAGTTCACCGAGACATTGATCGAGAATCTCAGCAAGCATCCCTGGGCGATGCTCCCTGTGAAGATCGAGCTGTATGCGTTGGATGCACTTGGGCAGGAAGGCGCCTCGGTCCCGAACAGTTCAGTTCTGCCCGGTCGGCGGTTCTTCGATCCACTGGCCGCTGCGATCATCGAGCAACGCCGGGACCTGCTATGGAACCGTAGCAACAGCAGCCGTGTGGCACAGGTGCTGCGTGCCGTCAGCCATAGGCCGGAAGGTCATTTCAGTTCGGAGGCGACCTATCTCAGGTTGCGATATGCATTGCGGCAACTGGAGCGGCAACTCCCTGATGACCCGACCGAGGAGCGACGCGAAGAAGTCGCCGCGGCACTTTGGGAAGTCGCGCTGATGATCGAGGACGGGAGTCTCTCGGACGTTCGTGAACGTCTGCGCGAGGCGCAGGAACGACTGCAGGAAGCCATTCGCAACGGAGCCACACAGGAGGAGGTCGCGGCCTTGATGCAGGAACTGCGGGAAGCGATGCAGGAATTCATCCGCCAGCTTGCCGAGCAGGGGCAGGATGGCCAACAGCAGGCCCAGAGCCAGCGGAACATGCAGGAGGTCACGGGCGACCAACTTCAGGAACTGATGGACCGTCTTCAGGAACTGATGGAGCAGGGTCGAATGGAGGAAGCGCGGCAGTTGCTCGATCTTCTCGCGCAGATGATGGAGAATCTTCAGGTCGCCCAAGGCCAGCAGCCCGGCCAGCAGGCGATGGAGGGGCTTGGTGAAACCCTACGTCGCCAGCAGGAGTTGAGCGACGATACCTTCGGCGAACTGCAGGAGAATTACGGTTGGCAGGGTGAACCGGGCCAGCAGGGCAACGAGGGCGGCGAGGGTTTGTCTGGCCATGGACAGCAGAGACCAGGAAACAGGCTTGACCAACAGGAGCCCGGACAGGGAGCCGGACCCGGCACGGGTCCGGAACAGCTTGCCGAACGGCAGTGGGCGTTGATGCAGGAACTGCACCGACAGAGGCAGAGTCTTCCGGAGGTGGGTACATCCGAGGGAGATGCGGCCAGAGAGGCGCTCGACCGTGCAGGCGAAGCGATGGACGATGCAGGAGAGGCGCTGGCGGAAAACGATCTCTCGGAGGCCCTCGATTCCCAAGCGGAGGCGATTGAGGCGTTGCGTGAGGGGATGCGCAACCTCGGTGAGGCGATGGCGCAGCAACAGCAGATGGGGCAACCCGGTCAACAGGGTGGAAATTTTGGCAACCAGATGGCGAGACGTCCGCTTGATCCTCTGGGCCGTGAGCCGGGTGCCAGTGGACAGCCGGGAACGGACGATCGACTCCTTCAGGATGAGGACGCCTACCGCCGTGCTCGCGAACTGATGGACGAAATTCGCCGCAGGTCGAGCGACCGAACCCGGCCTGAGGGAGAATTGGACTACCTTCGGCGCCTGCTGGAGCGGTTCTGAAAGTGCCGGACCGGTAGGTCTCGGAAAGCGACGCAGGCAATCAAGGCCCTGCGCTGGCAGAGGCTGGTCGCTACGTGGACCAACGGGGAACATGGACTCACGGCACGGCGTCGATCAGAGTTTCCATGAGTCCGTTGATCAGCGCGCGCAGTTCATTTGCGCGTTCAACGAAGGCAATGAGCTGTGGCCTGGCCTGAGGTATCGCATCCGCGATCTGCGGTGCGTAGGAATAGACGACCACCACTCCCAACGCGGACAGGATCATGAGGCCAGAAATCAGCATTCCCGCAGGACGGGTTCTGGTGGGTGCCATGTACCCATCGGACTCATCGCGCTGCGACGTGCGGCCGTCGTCTTCATCAGACATATGCGCAGATGTTTCGCGGCCGGTCTCGATTCGCCTGCTGTCCGCTGCCGACGCCGCCTTGGCCTCCTCTCTCCGTGCTCTGGTTTCCCTGTCAGCCTCTTCCCTGAGTACCTCCAGCACTTCGGGACTCGGTCTGGATCGCGTCAACTGAGGGTCCGCGACGTTCTGAAGCTGTTCCGATCCGGTCTGCCGGTAGGCTGTCTCGCCGCGTTCGGCATCCTTCGGCATCTGCTGCCAGGTCTGGCCGCAATTCGTACAACGAACCTGACGTCCTCCGTTCGAAAGGACGGCATCATCAACCTCGTAGACCGCCGCGCAGTTCGGACATGTTATCTGCATTCCATACCTGTTTTCCGCAGTTGCCAGAGCTGCGTTTCCGTTCCGGTCGCCTCTCGAGGCTTGTATCACCCTCACTACGCGATTCAATCGTTCTGGCCGAGCCGCCATCCGAGTGCGGACCGCGTTGTCGAATCGGATTGGCAGGTTTAGGAGGTGGAGTTCAGACGAATGCTTGAGGTGACTTTTTCTATGAGAGTATCCAGCGGGATTGGCAACGAAAGGATTCAGTCACGTGGCGCAGGATTCCGCAACCAATTGTCCAGGAGAGAAATTATGGTGAGCGCAAGGTCCACCAACGGGTGCGATGTTCCGGAACTCCGCCTGACATTGACGATGCGGATGACTTTATAGGCATGAGGGACCGGATGGACCTACTCCCTGTTCGATTGGAGTCCAACTGTGGAACTTCGGCTCCCATGCCCACTTCTCACCTCGTTGGCACAGGAGTCACCACCGTTGCTTGCGTGAGGACGACCTTGGTTTGCGCCTTACCTCCCGCATTCGGAGGGCGCATGTGATGGCCGTCTGCCTTCGACTTCTGGCCTCGTTGGCATTTGGAGTTCAGATATATCTGGCAATGGCATTTATGGCGCTATACTTCGCTCCCCTGGCTGCCATCGACCGCAGATTTGCCGTTAAGGCTGCGCATACATATTGCCGTTGGGTTCGTTGGACCGCCCGCTGGATGGTTGGACTTCGGTCGGAGGTGCGGGGAGAGGTTCCAAGGGACGAAGTCATTGTTGCTTCGAAGCATCAGTCGTTCCTTGACATAATCATGTTGGTAAGCGTCCTGCCGCGTCCGAAGTTCATCATGAAGAAGGAACTTATTTGGGCACCGATTCTCGGCTGGTTCGCACTCCGCATAGGGTCCGTACCTGTGGATCGCGGAAAGCGCGGCGTCGCGGTCCGGCAGATGAAAGAGGATGTTTCAAAGGGTCTGGCACTGCCGGGACAGCTGGTCATCTATCCGCAGGGTACACGGGTCGCTCCAGGCGCAAGTCTCCCGTACAAGATCGGTACCGCGGTGTTATATCGACAGCTCGGTCAGGACTGCGTTCCAGCCGCTACCAATGCAGGTATGTTCTGGCCGCGTCGGTCAATCATTCGAAGACCAGGCTTGGCAGTGTTGGAGTTTCTTCCCCGAATCCCGGCTGGAAAGGACCAGAGTGCATTCATGTTCGATCTTGAATGCGCGATCGAGGCGAAGTCCGATCGATTGATGGCCGATGCGGGGTTCAGCAGGTAGGAACTCATTATTTTGAGCCAACTCCAGTGGTCCTGCCGTCCGTCGGTGGTGTGGAGAGATGAAGTCCGCATGGTCCCCTGGGATGCCGCAGACCGTCTGGTATTGGCACAAAGAGTCGATGGCCCTACTTTAGCCATCCGCCATTCTGCCGTGATGTACAGCCACGTCGATTCACGATAGAGCGAGACAGCCTCGGCGGCAGCCCGTGGTGGGCCTGAAGTGCCATTGGGGGATCCACTCAATCACACAGAATGTACATATGGCCATCCCAAGGGTTACAAAGTAATGCAGATCGGCATTATGATCTCGGGCATCGTCCTGTTACAGCGCAGGTAGCCAGATATTGGTGCGCACGTTGGCAACACTCATTGTGCCGTGGATATGACAATTGCATCCAATACCGGATATCACGCACACAATTTCTGCACGCCAAAATCAGGGCCTGTTGACAATTGGGTTGCGATTCGGCGCGTTCCCTGCCCATTTCCGCCGCAATGCGCGCCGGAACGGCGGCACAGGCAGGAGAGCGGGTGACAGGATGGATGCGGACAGGGCGGTGCCGGCCGACGCCATGTGGGCGCGGGTCGGGCCCATGCCACCCGGCAGGGCGACCGATCCCGGCGCCACCGCGGCGGACAGCCGGCGGTTCGTGGAGGCGGTGCCCTGGCGTTTCCGGACGGGTCGCCGGCGACAGGGCGTCCGGCGCGGACTGGCTGCCCGGGGAGGCGGTGATCCCGGCGGGGCGGAACCGGACGGAGCCCCGGGAGCACGGCCGGGAGATGTACGGGTGGCGGCACCGGGTCGGGAACCTCTTCGCCAGAACCAGGGAGTTCCGGGCGGTGGCGACGCGCTACGACAGGACGGACGCGGGCTTCGCGGCGGGGATCCATCCCGTCGCCGGCGTGGTGGCGGCAACATGACTGTCAACAGGCCCTGGAAGGGCTGACAATGCTCGGCTCGGATGCGAGGAAGTCACTTCTGCTTGAAGGGCTCCCGAAAAGCCTTGTGGGATCTGCTTGGACTTTAGGCGGATCCTGATGGGAACAATCAGCCGGGTGGCCCCGATCAAGGACATGATGCTTTGGTTGAACTCCGAGGGAATGTGAAAGCAGCAACCTTGTTGATACAGGCGAAGTGAGAGCTGTGTCCCCGAAACGTTCGGCAGGTGCTTTGGCGACGACAGGGATTTGTGCGCTCATGGTGTGTGTCGGCGATAAGGCGGCATGCGGTTTCCTTCTTGGTCGTTCCATCGGTTTGATCCGGAGCCACACCATTCGCTCCGTCTGGGCTCCTCCGTCGCTGCGGAAATGACCTGTGGTGCACTTCGGAATGGAAGCGGGGTCCAAGGCAATCGCTTGAGCCTCTTGCACAATTACTGCGGTTCGGGCAGCCGCGGCAAGCCTTTCGGTTCCGCCAGGGTCGCGGCACCGGATCCGACGGGTGCCCGGGGCGTCTGCACGGGCCAGGGTGTGGCGGAATGCCGCAGTTGGTGGCCCGACGGGCGCCGTCCGCGCATGGCTGGCCGCGCCGTCCCCTCCGGGGCGGCGTCCGTGGCGGACGGATCTGCCGGAACGGACGGTGTCAGATGGTGAGCCGCATCAGCTGTTCCACCGTCAGGGCCAGCACGCCGAAGAACAGGTGGCAGGCCACCTTGGCGTGCCCACGGACGCGGACGTGCCGGGCACCGTAGGAGTCCTTCAGGGCCGAGTTCACCCGCTCGACGCTGGAGCGCTGCCGGTAACGGACGCGGTCGTGGCGTATGTGGCCCGCTTTCCGCTGCGCCAGCGCCTCTTTCCTGAGGCGCTCCTTCAGCGCCGCGTCGCGTCGCGGGTTGGTGTCGGTGATCGCCACGCGCCCCGTCAGGTAGGCGTGGAACCCGATCTCCAGCGAGTCGTAGGCCGCGTCCATGAGCTCGTAACAGTGGTCCACCCGCAGCGCCGTCATCCTCGAAAGAGGGATCGCGGCCTGGCTGTCGTGCAGCGACGCCGAGGTCAGGATGCAGCTGACGGGGACGTCCCCATCGGCCGCGTCGATATGCAGTTTGTACCCCCTCCAGCTCTCTTTGTACCCCTTGGCGTTGCGTTTCGTCCCGGTGTCGCAGGCTTTCGGCAGCCCGTCGGCCATCTCCGCGGCGGTCATCCCGTCCCGCAGCTGCCGCTCCAGCCGGGTCGGCTCCCTCGGCACCTCCTCCCCCTTTTTCGGGCGTCCGCGCTTTCGCTTCGGCCGCTCCTGCGGCTTCGGCTTCGGCGCCGGCCTCTCCCGCCCGACGATCGCCGTGGAGTCCCTGGAGATGTGGCCCACGACCGAGCCGGCATACGCGGAGCGGACCAGCGCCTCGTGCATCCGCTCCGGCAGACGGGTCTCCGCGAACCAGGCGAAGGCGCGGGAGAACGTCGATTCACTGGGAACCTCCGACACGCGGGACCAGCCGCACAGGCGCCGCAGCGTCGGGTCGTACAGCAGCCGGTCGACCAGCACCACCGTGGTCGGCATGTCCCACACCGCCTTCGCGACGAAGGCCCGCGCCAGCGCCCTGCGGTCGGCGGGCGGGTTGCCGACGCCCCGGTGGCTGTAGTGGACGTGCCTTTCCACCTCCACCAGGTCCAGGACGGCGATGAACCTGCCGTGCCTCACGCCCAGCGGGCCGACCTCCCCGGCGAGGGACGGGAAAAGTTCCCCTTGAAACCGCTGCCAGGCATCTGATATGGATGATCGCAGGGACATGGAGCCGTCTCCCCGTATGTTGTGGCTGTAACACCCGCTCCATACCAGAGGGACGGCTCCATATCCAGGCCCCCGATCAGAAAAAAGCGCCCGTTTCCGAAAAAAAACCGCCTGATCGGGGAGTTCTGCAAGAGGCTCGCTTTTGAAATTTTCACGTTCCATCCAGCTGGCATCGGTGCAGATACCCCGCGGACCATATGAACGGGGCGGAACCGATGCAGGATACATCCGGTTCTTTCAATGGGGTTGACGGCCCCCGGCGCGGCGACGCCATGGAACACGGTCCCGGGAGACGTTGACGGCCGCCTTCCCGTCTTTCCTTTCGGGCGGGTGGAACCGCGCCGGTATGGAGCGTTCCGGGCGGATGGAGGAGGGGTTCCCGCCGCGCTTCGTGGCGCCGGGCACGGAATCCCGGGCCACGACGCCTTCCCCCACCTCTTCAACGTGCTGGATCCCGAGGGGCCGTGCGGCGTCCCCACCCGGATGCTGGCCGACTGGGGGGCACGGCCCGGCGACGTCACTGCCATCGACGGCAGGGCGCCGCGGCGGTCCATCGGCGACGCCCCGGAACGCCCGCCGCTCCACCCTGCGCGTGCCTTGGCGGCGGAGAGCGGGCCGCTGCTAGGTCAGGGTGGACGGCGGACCGGACGGGACCACGGCGGTGTCCGAGCTGCCGGAGCTTCGGGGCCGGACGGTGACCGCGGACGCGATGCACAGGCGGCGGACACGGAGGCCGGAGGCGGTCACCTCCCCGCCCGGAGGGCGGCCAGGGGACGCCGCGCGACGGCCTGCGTATCCATCCGAAGGACCCGGAGAACGCGGAAACGATGATGCCTTTCAGGGATGTGGACAGGGACCACGGAAGGCCCGGTCCCGCGTGGTTCCCGGGAACGGTGCGCCCGCAACGGGCGGCGGGGAATTCGCCGCACCGGATCCTGGACGTGACCATGGACGGGGACCGGCAGCGGAACCGGACGGACAGCCTGGCGCTGATGCGACGGACGTCGCCAGGGTCGCTCCGGGAAAGGACGCGATGCGCGGGAAACCGGGAAGGCGGGCTGGAGCGACGGGGCCCTGGCCGGGCTGGTCCGCGCCGCCGTCGGACTTGGGCCACCGCCGCCGAAATCCTAAAGCGATTGCCCTGAAGCGAGGCCTCCTTTCAGTTGACATATGTAAGCGGATAGGTTACGCATCCATATGATAAAGTCCTTTGCCAACAGGCAACTCAAGGCCCTTTGGGAAACCGGCAGGTCAAGGATTGATGCAAGGCTCCGCAGGCGCATCCTACGCCGACTGGACGCTTTGGATGCAGCGACCCGCCCGGAAGACATGAACCTTCCAGGTTTTGACTTTCACGCTCTCAGAGGGCACCTCCGGAAACGCTACACGGTCCACGTAAACGGTCCCTGGTGCGTGACCTTCGAGTTTGACGACGGCAATGTCTACGCGCTTGATTTCGAGCAATATTACTAGGGGATCATTATGATGTATCGCGACCCGAGCCGCTGCCCGACGCATCCAGGCGAGCTGTTGCGTGAGGACATTCTACCGACTGTGAACAGGCCGAAGGCAGAAGTGGCCCGACTGCTGGGGATATCGCGGCAGCACCTTCACGACATTCTGCGTGAGCGGAAGCCGGTCAGCCCGGAAGTCGCTGTGCGCCTTGGAAAGCTGTTCGGGAACGGAGCGGGCCTCTGGATCGGAATGCAGGGTGCCTACGATGTGTGGCAGGCGTCCCAAGCGGTGGATGTCTCGGATATTCCTACTCTCGTGGCGGCAGGGTGACGGATCTGACCGGGGTTCATCCGGTCCCGGCGTTCCGGCCGGTTCATGCAGTTCCATGAAATCCGCTCATTCCCCGAACTTAACTCTGATCGGAGTCCCTCTCAAACCACCTCATGGTTTCATCGGGCCAGCGATAGGAAGGTCGGACCGTCACTTTTCCGACAGCGTTACACTACGAGGTCAGCCCCTTTGCGCCCATTGACAGGAATTTTTCGCGGCGATCCTTGACCAGTGCCTTTCGGGACATCCTGGAGAGAGGATCCAGCATCTCCATGATCGTGCCACCTACGGCCTCAATTGTCGCCCTTCGGTTGCGCTGGGCTCCGCCCACGGGCTCGGCAATTATGTGATCAATGACCCCAAGTTTCCTCAAATCCCCGGCGGTAAGGCGAAGGGCCTGGGCCGCATCCTGCATCTTCCCTGCATCTTTCCATAGAATCGAGGCGCAACCTTCGGGACTGATGACGGAATAGATCGAATGCTCCAGCATCGCCACACGGTTTGCGGCAGCCAGGGCGACCGCGCCTCCTGACCCTCCTTCGCCGATGATGACGCAGACGAATGGCACACCGATCTGAAGGCATTTCTCGGTGGCACGCGCGATCGCCTCAGCCTGTCCGCGTTCCTCGGCGCCCTTGCCTGGATACGCGCCGGGCGTGTCAACCAGGGTCACGACCGGCAACCCAAACCTGTCCGCGAGCGTCATCAACCGAATCGCCTTACGGTAACCTTCGGGCCTGGCCATTCCGAAATTTCGCTCTATGCGGCTCTTGGTGTCATGGCCCTTCTCGTGCCCGATCACCACCAACGGTTGGCCATCCAGTCGAGCCAGGCATCCGAAGACCGCCTGGTCGTCAGCGAAGTTCCGATCACCGGCCAGTGGTGTGCACTCGGTGAAAAGAGCGTCCACATAGTCACGGCATCTCGGCCGGTCGGGATGGCGCGCGACCTGGCATTTCCGCCAAGGACTCAGGTCCCTGTAGAGGTTCGCCAACAGGGTAGCGGCCTTTCCGTCGAGCGCCGCCGCCTCCTGTTCGACGTCCATATCCTTGTTCCCGCGCGCCAATGCACGCAGTTCCTCCGCTTTGCCCTCGATCTCGGCGAGTGGTTTTTCGAACTCGAGATAATTGGTCATTCGGTGGTTCCGAACCCGTGCCGGTTACTGTGCGGAAGATATGACGCAGTCCGCTCCCGATTTCAACGCAAAGGCATCGGGAGGCCGGTCGTCGCATCCCGGAGGACTAGACAGATGCGGTCAGCCCTCCGTCGATCCGGATGTTCTGGCCAGTGATGTAAGCGGCAGCCTCAGAGGCCAGAAAGGTGATGAGCGAACCGACCTCATCAACCTTTCCATAGCGCTCCATCGGAATCCGCGCCTTGCGGTCCTCCGTCTCGGGGAGGCTATCGATGAAACCTGGCAGAATGTTGTTCATACGAATGTTCCGGGCGGCATACCGGTCGGAAAATAGCTTGGTGAAACACGCGAGACCTGCCCGAAAGACGCCCGACGTCGGGAAGAGCGGATCCGGTTCGAAAGTTGCGAAAGTGGAAATATTGATGATCGTTCCTCCTCCCTGTCCCGCCATGATTGGAGTGACGATGCGGGTGGGGCGGATCACGTTCATGAGATAGACGTCCATGCCTCCGTGCCAATCCTCATCGCTGATTTCGAGTATGTCTCCCTTTGGCCCATGGCCCGCGGAGTTCACCAGGACGTCAACGCGGCCCCAGGCCTCCATCGCTCTTTCGACAAGCGCCTGATGGCTTTCCGTATCGAGATTGCTGCCAGTATAGCCCACTCCACCAAGCTGTTCTGCGAGGGCCTCTCCCTTGCCCGACGAACTGAGGATGCCGATCTTGAACCCCGCACGATGCAGGTGGTTTGCAGCGGCTGCGCCGATTCCCGAACCTCCGGCCGTAACGAGGGCAACTCTGTGGTTGGTCATGATCGTTCTCCGGGTTCAGTCCTTGCGCTGAAGACTGAAGACCCGGCATGGACGTCTCCTGTCCTTGGTCAGCGGGCTACGGCTGGACCCCGTCATGGCACCAGAATCGTCGAGCCTGTAGTCTTGCGGGCTGCCAGGTCTTCATGGGCCTGTGCGGCGTCCTGCAGCGGTCGCTTCGCGGAGACATTCACTGTTAGGGTGCCGTCCATGATCGCACTGAACAGGTCAGCGGATGCCCGTCTGAGCCACTCGCGGGAGGCTGCGTAGTGGAACAGGGTCGGGCGCTGAAGCCGAAGCGACCCTCGCGCAAGATCGGCGATACGGAATTCGTTCGGTGCACCACTGCTCTGGCCGAAGCTGACAAGCGTCCCGAATGTCGCCAGGCAATCAAGCGAGCCCTTGAGTGTGTCTTTGCCAACGCTGTCATAGACCGCGGACACACCTTTGCCATCGGTCAGGTCACGGACGCGCGACACGAAGTCCTCCCTGCGGTAATCGATTGTCTCAGCGTATCCGTTCCGTTGGGCGATCGCGCATTTGGTAGCCCCACCCGCCGTACCGATGGCGCGTGCCCCCCGCGCTGCCAACCACTGGCCAGCCAGGAGTCCGACGCCTCCAGCAGCCGCATGGAACAGGACCGACTCGCCACTCCGAACGGGATAGCTGTCATTCAGGAGGTAATGCGCCGTCAGCCCCTTCAGCATTGAGGCTGCGGCCTGCTCATCGCCTATGCCCTCCGGCAGATGAAGCAACATCGAGGCAGGAACGACTCGGTGCGTGCTGTAGGCCCCGTTCGGAACGGTATAAGCCACCCGATCTCCGACTCCGAATTCCTCAACTCCCGCACCAATCGCCTCCACGATGCCCGCGCCTTCGCAGCCGAGCGTGAGATCCCTGTCCACTGGCCATGGATAGCTGCCGGATCGGATGTAGATGTCAATGAAATTCAAACCAATTGCAGTCTGGCGGATCAGGACCTGGCCATCTACCGGTTCGGGTGGGTCGACATCGATTCGCCGAAGCACCTCGGGGCCGCCCGGGCGTTCGGCGACAATCGCATATGCCATGATGCTGACTCTCTATCGCGTGATTCCTGCTAAGCGATTTAACTGTACGTATCACCGTCGCGCAATGACGGTAATGGGGTCAGCCAATTCGACGCACATCAATCCCCGCGGACTCCAGACCCTGACGAACGCCGCGGGCCAGAGCGACCGCTTCGGCATTGTCGCCATGCACGCAGACGGTATCGATCTGGCTGGGAATGAGCTTGCCGGACTCGGTGATGATCGCCTTGGCGTTAACCATTTCCACGATTCGGTTGGTGGCATGTCCCGCATCATGAATCACCGCGCCAGGCAGCCTTCGGTCAACCAGAGTGGCGTCATCGTTGTACGCTCTGTCCGCGAAAATCTCAGCCGCGTAGCGACATCCAAGTTCCCGCGCGACGTCCTCCATGACCGTTGCCGCCAAAACCATGATTATGATGTCCACGTCCACGGACAATGCGGCCTCGTAACAGACCCGGGCAAGTTCCGCATTCTCGGAACACATGTTGGACAATGCTCCGTGAAGTTTCATGTGTGTGACCTGTCCACCCGCTGCCTTGGCCAGTGCTTGGGATGCGCCCATCTGGTAGCGCACCCAGTTGGCGACCGTGATGTCCGGAACATGCATGCGTCGGCGCCCGAAACCCTGAAGGTCGGGAAATCCGGGATGCGCTCCGATTCCGACGCCGCGCTCGACCGCAGCCGCCATCGTCCTTGCCATCACGTCCGCATCGCCGGCATGGAAGCCGCATGCGATGTTCGCTGAGGTGACGATGTCCAACAGGCTTTCGTCACTGCCCAATTGCCACGGACCGAAGCTCTCTCCCATGTCGGCGTTAAGATCGATGGAAACGCTCATCGTTTTCCTCCTCAATTCCGGTGACGGCACCGCCGACTAGCTGATAGGCCAACAGGTCTGGAATGTCATGTGGGTCGCGGACAAGGGGTCGCATCGCCTTTGGTAAGCCGGCCAGTCGGCTTCGGAAACTGCGGTAGGCGACAATGGCCTCGTCACGATCGATGAAGCGGAACCTTATGGGATCTCCCGGCCGCGCCTGCGCGATCGAGGGTATGTCAGGTGGGATCACCGTCCCGATACGGGGATAACCGCCCGTGGTCTGGCATTCGCCCAGCAGCACGAAAGGCACCCCGTCGCCGACGATCTGGATATCACCGGGCACAACCGATTCCGATAGGATATCGAACTGGTGTTCGGCGCTGAAGGGCAATCCATCGAATGCCAATCTCGCCCCCATGCGATTTCCCCGAGGGTCGCGCGTGAAATCGGTTTCCTGCAGGCGTGAAAGCGTTTCGGTGTCGAATTGGCTGGTCTGGACACCGGGGACGATACGCAGCACGCCACCGCGGAATCGATCCGGGACATCCATTGTCAAACCCGTCCGATCGCTTGGATCCTCCCCGATGGGCAGGAGCGAGCCCATTCTGACTGGATCGCCGATGCGGGCGGCGAGGTGAGCGGAACGGGAGTCCAGGAACGGCGGGGTGTCGATGCCGCCACCCACATGGAGATAGCTG
This sequence comes from Paracoccaceae bacterium, assembly GCA_965203605.1. Taxonomy (GTDB): domain Bacteria; phylum Pseudomonadota; class Alphaproteobacteria; order Rhodobacterales; family Rhodobacteraceae; genus JAPOUP01. The sequence goes on from OZ241902.1 coordinate 5,164,247, forward strand.
TAGTTGCCGCGGGTTGGGTGGCTGATGGTGAGTGTCTGTCCGCACCTGAACCAGTGGCTTGTATTGCAGGCTATGCATTCCCCGTCGATTTCGGCATGAATGGGAGCACCCGTCAAGGCGATACGGATGTTCGCGTTGGCATTGAACGCGCCGCCCACTCCCGCAAACTCAATGACCGCCAACTCACCCGACTGCCTCAACAGGGCCGCACCCTCCTGGTGTGCGAGAGAATCCGCCGATCCTCCGGCGGAAAGGCCGACTTCAAGTCGGCCAGTGCGTCCGAGATCCTGAACGGTCGTGCCAGGACCGCATCGAAGTACATGTAGGGCTCGATTCAACCGGATTCCTCCCGTATGGCCCCACCATTGCCGGAATGGTCGGTTCTACGGATGTCATCCAGTTCCTCGCCGGTGATCTCACGGAATGTGATCTCGTCCCCCGGAGACAGCGGAAAGGGATGTTCCGATGCGGGACGGAAGCACTCGAAAGCAGTTTGCCCGATATGCCGCCAGCCAGTCGGGGCGGGACCGGCGAATATGATGAGCTGGCGGATGGCTACGACCAAGGAGCCAGCCGGAACCCGTGGATTGAGGTGCGCCATACGAGGGATGTTCCAGCGTTCGGGTAATTCGCCCAGATACGGCTGTCCCGGGGCAAACCCAAGGGTGAGGATCCGTAGGTGAGAATTCGCGATTTCCCGTCGTGCCTGCTCTGCGTCCAAACCTGCGCAGCGGGCTGCCTCAAGGAACTGTGGTCCATGTTGGCCACCGATGACCGTCGGGATACGCCAGAGTGACCTGCCGCGTGGAAGGGGGGCTGAGTGCCAGTCTTTACAGTCCAGCAAAGCGACCAGTCGGGCCTCCAGCAGGTCATGGCTGAGACGAAGGGGATCAAAGCGCAGAAAGACGGAAACAAGCGTTGTGGCGGTCTCTTCGACTCCCTCCCATCGTTCCGCTTCTATCGCCGCCCTGAACGCCAGCGCGGCCCTGTTGGCGGAATCGGACAGCTGGTCGGCGAAACTCACGAGCTTCCCGGTCAATCCAATGTCGCGGATTCTGGGAAAATCGTCAGTCCCGGCCATAAATCCGTCCCAACAGGATTGGTGTGAGATACATCGGTATCTGGTAGCATCCAATGAACGTGAGAAGGGGATCCGTCACTCCGGACGGAAGCGCAACCAGGAATAGGGCAATGTTGCGGTTGCCGGCGACGATCGCTGCAGCGACCGGAGCACCAAGAATCCGTGCGGCGGCCTGCATGCCAAAGCTTGCCAGAAACGCAAGGGACAGCCAGCCAACAAGCACCGATGGCTCTGTGCGGAGCGTTGGGCCGACCGCAGCCATCAGGCCGACCACGATCACCGCAAGCGTAAGGGCGGCGAGGCCGTCGAGTGCCCGAACTGTCTCAGGTTGGGGGTGGGGAAAGAGCGACTGACGCGCGGCAAAGGCAGTTCCGGTTGCGATGGCGATCATCAAGGTCAGGCGCATGGCGGTGCGAACCACTTCATCCGGTCCACCGAGAATCGGCAGCAACCAGAACACCGGAATGACCGTCAGCGGTAGGAGTGCCGTTCCGAGAATCAGAAGCCGCATTGCGGGAGCAGGGTCATGCCCAAGCATCACCGTGAAGGCAGGACTGCCGGAGATTGACGGTGCGGCCATGGCGAGAACCAGCGCACCTCCGGCTATGCTGCCGTGGAGACCGGCGATGGCCAATCCGCAGCCAACCGCGAACGGGACAGCCAACTGCAAGACGAGTACCAGCGCGAGATCATGTCGCGCTTCCCGCAGATTGCCAACCGCCGCCCTGGCGCCGATGCGTAGGGCACTGACAAACACCAGGAATGCGACCATTCCCGGCAGCGCTGGCTTGAGCATTGCAGCCAGGTCAGGTAGCGCAAAGCCGGCCGCAAGGCCAATGACAAGCAGCGCACGTCCGTATTGTGCGGCAAGACGCAGAAGCTGCATTCAGGTCCGAACCGGTTCGTTGCCCAATGGTTTGGATGAGCTTCCCGACATGTCGGACACCCTTAACCGCCTGGCCCCTTCCTCAGATTGTCGGGTAGCCATGTGGCGATTTCAGGAAAGGCGATCAGGACAAACACCATCAGGACCATGATGAGGAACATCGGAAACCCGGCGCGGGCGATGAATCCCATCTCATGGCTAGTCATGCCTTGCAGCACGAAGAGGTTGAAACCGATGGGCGGTGTGATCTGTGCCATTTCGACAACGACGACGATGAAGATTCCGAACCAGATCAGGTCGATTCCCGCCTCGCGGACCATGGGTTCCACCACCGCCATGGTTAACACGACCGACGAGATGCCGTCAAGGAACATGCCCAGGATGATGTAGAACACAAGAAGGACCATGAGGAGCTGGAAGCGCGAGAGTTCCAGTTGCGCGATCAGGTCGGCGAGTCCGCGTGGCAGGCCGGTGAAGCCCATGGACAGTGACAGAAACGCTGCGCCGGCCAGAATCAATGCGATCATGGCGGATGTGCGGGTTGCGCCCATCAGTGATTCGGAAAAGGTCTTCCAGTTGAGCGATCCTTGTGAGGCGGCGAGGATCAGCCCTCCAATGACGCCGAAGGCAGCGGCTTCCGTAGCGGTGGCGTAGCCAAGGTACATGGAGCCGATCACGACGAGGATCAGCAGGATCACCGGAAGAAGGAAGCGCGAGTTCGCAAAGCGTTCGCGGAATCGCATCTTTGGTTCGCGGTGCGGATTCCACTTCGACGATATCTGGCTGGTGATCGCCACATAGGCCATGAACATTGCGGCCAGAACCAGGCCCGGGAGGATGCCTGCGAAGAACAGTTTCGAAATCGACTCATTGATGGTCACACCATAGACGATCAGCGTCAGCGATGGTGGGATCATCAGTCCGAGTGTTGCGGCTCCGGCCAGTGTGCCGATGATCATGCTTTCCGGATATTCCCGTCTGCGAAGCTCCGGTATCGACATCTTGCCAACGGTTGTAAGCGTCGCTGCGCTGGAGCCCGACACCGCGGCGAATACCGTGCAACCGACGATGTTTGTGTGCACCAATCCGCCCGGCAGCCCCGCCATCCAGGGGGAGAGACCTTTGAACATGTCCTCGGAAAGCCGTGTTCGGTAGAGAATTTCGCCCATCCAGATGAACAGGGGGAGTGCGGTGAGTGTCCAGGACGAGGACGCCGACCAGACTGTTGTCAGCATGACGTCGCCAACCGGTCGGGTTGTGAACAGTTCCATGCCCACCCATGCGACACCCATCAACGCAAGACCAACCCACACACCGGTTCCAAGAAGCAGGAAGAGAACGAACAGGAAGAGTATGATGATCGAGAAGTCTTCCATCGAATCTATTCTCCGAAGCTCTGGTCAACGAGGTCTCGCCTGATTCGATGCTTGCCGGATACGATCAGGTGAATCAGGTGGTCAGTTAGGGCGATAGCGAGAATCACGGCTCCGAACAGCATGAACGACTGGGGAATCCAAAGTTCCGTTCTATCCTGACCCTGACTTATATCGTTGAGTTTCCATGAAAAATACACGAACTTCTGTGCGTAATAGACAAAATACCATGTAACAATGGTGCCTATGGCGAAACACCAGATCTCCATTGCCCGCCTTGCGCCCGGGCGGAGCGCGTTAAGGAGAATCGAAACGCGGATATGACTGCCGCGATTCAGGGCATTGGCAAAGGCGAGAAAGGAAGCGGCTGCCATACAGTAGCCGGCGTAATCGGGTGCGCCGGGAAAGACCTCTCCGGTCCAGCGCGCCAGCATCTGCAGGACGATCAGCGTCAGGATTGCGACCAGACACAACGCAGCAAGCACGCCTGCGGCAAGATAGACAAAATCCAGACCGGAACGGAGCGCTCTGAACGGCGTGGACATGGCGGTCTCCCAAATGAACCGTTTGGCCGCCCCGGATGGTCCGGGGCGGCGGATTGCATAGATGCAGCGGTCGATCCCTTCAGATCAGCTCGAGTTGCGCCTCACTGCATTCCCTTGAAAGCGTCGACGAGTGCCTGACCTTCGGTACCGGCCGCTTCCAGCCACTCGGTGGTCATGACTTCGCCAATCTCCTTCAGTTCAGCGGTCATGGTTGGATTGGCCCGTTCGACCGTCATTCCCCCATCACGCAGTCCCTGCAGGGTGAATCCCGTATACTCCTTTGAGCGCCAGTTTCCGGCATATTCCGCCAACCCGGCGCAGCCACGGATCACGTTCTTGTTGGCATCGGAGACGCCGCTCCAGGTGTCGGAGTTCACCATGACGTAGTTGCGCGGCAACCAGGCATCGACCTCATAGAAATAGTTGAGTGATTCCCAGACCTTACGATCATATCCAGTCGACCCGGACGAAACCATGGCATCGGCGACCCCGGTGGCGAACGCTTGGCTGATCTCAGCGGCCTCAATGGTCACGGGGAGCATTCCCGTGAGTTCGGCAAGCCTCGATGTGGCGTTGTTGTAGGAGCGGAACTTGATGCCCTTCATGTCGGCGACCGACTTGACCTCATCGCGGAAATAAAGACCCTGCGGTGGCCACGGAACCGAATAGAGCAGTGTCAGGTTCTGGTCAGACAGCAGTTTTTCGAGTGAAGGCTTGGCGGCCTGCCAGAGCTTCTCGGCGTCGTCGAACGATGTCGCAAGGAACGGTACCGAATCAAAGCCGAAGAGCGCGTTTTCGTTCTGATGTCCGGAGAGGAGCCGCTCGCCGATCGGAACCTGGCCGGTCTGGATCGCGCGTTTGATCTGGGCGCCCGGAAACAGGGAGCCGGAAGGGTGCGTCACGATCTCAATGTCACCGCCGGTTCCGGTGGTCACGCATTTTGCGAACTCCGCGCCTGTGGCCGAATGGAAATTGGATCCGGAATAGGCCATCGGCATGTCCCACTTCTCGCCAGCCTGGGCTGTGGCACCGATCGCGGCGATCGTGGCGCTGGCGAGGACTTTCCTCGTAGTCATCATTGTCTTCCCTTTCCTCTTACCTATTGTTGGCTGCATGCTGGTCTCATCCAGACTGCTTCATGAAACGTGCAGGAGAATAGGGGGCAAGGTCAAGGTTTGGTTTGCGGCCGGACACGATCTGCGCCAGCAGGCGACCAGTCTTTGGACCTCCGGTCAATCCGATATGGTGGTGACCGAAGCCCGCGAATGCACCTTTGGCACCCGGAATCTCCCCGATCACTGGGATCGAATCGGTGAGCGCTGGCCTATGGCCCATCCATTTCGTCGTTTCGGACCAGCGAAGTCCGGGAATGGCCGAGGTGATGCCACGTAGGAGGAGGTTGAACGGTTCGGACGACGGCGGCGCGTCGAGGCCGCCGAACTCGACAATACCGGCGGCGCGCAGCCGACCTTCCATGGGTGTGATCACGAACTTGCCGCTGGCGATCATCACAGGGGCTCTTGGTGTCACTGATGGCGACCAGAACTCCATGTGATAACCGCGCTCAGACTCGATCGGAGCCTTGAGGCCAAGTCTCGCACAGAGCGGGCCTGACCAGACTCCAGTGCAGAGCACCGCCGCATCGCAGGCGATGGTCTGCCCTCCCGCCCTGACACCGATCACGATGCCACCGGCGCGGACTATATCCTCAACGTCTGCCTTAAGGATGCGCGCACCAGCAGCTTCCGCCTCCGCGGCGAGATCCTTGACGTACCGCCCTGGATCGGAGATCCGTCCATGATTGGCCATCCGGGTGGCGAATTCAAGGTCGGGTGAGAAGGCTGGATCGTAAGCGCGGAGCCTTTCGTTTTCCAGTTCTTCCCATACAAATCCCGCATCACGGCGAATCGACCAGCCGAGCGAGTCGCTTTCGTAGTGGGTGCGGTTGTCGTAGATGAACAGGTAGTCGGAAGGGACGATCCAACGCTCGGCCCGGGTGCCACCGGCAAGTGCCCGATGGTCCGCAAGGCTGTCGCCGACGATCGGCATCAACGCGGCGGCGATTCGGCGGGCGTCGACTTCGTTCGCGTGGCGGAGGTATTTCGATAGCCATGGAAGCAGTCGCGGTAGGTAGCGCCACTTCAGGAACAGAGGTTGATTGCGGCTGAACAGCATCCGGGGGGACTTTCGGACCAGTCCCGGCATTGTGACGGGAACGATGGAGCAGCTCGCAAGCACTCCCCCATTGCCGTAGCTCGTTCCCTCCCCAGGTCCCAAGCGGTCGATCAGCGTCACTTTGTGACCGTCCCGAATGAGCCACAACGCTGTGGAGACCCCGACGATACCGGCTCCGATGACTGCCACCGATTTGGTCATGTATGCCTGTCGTAATGTTTGAGTTTTCCCAGGTCAGGCCGGAGCCCCAACCCCGGTCCGACTGGAACGGCGACCGTTCCATCCTGGATTGGAAAGGGCTCTTCCAGAATGTCTTCAACGAGATGGTAGCGGGCGTGGTAGAATTCGCAGCCAAGGGAAATCTCCGGCGTTGCCGCCAGCAGATGGAGTCCCGCCAGATGCGCGAGCCCTGATTCGAACATGTCCCCACCGTAGGCACACAATCCAGCGGCGTCGGCCATGCGCGCCACCGCCTGGGCCCGGGATGGTCCACCTGATTTCATGACCTTGACAGAAACGCCGTCGCAGATCCCTTCTGCGATGGCGCGGATCATATCCTCTGGGCCGAAGACGCTTTCATCCGCGAGAAGCGGAACATCGATCGCGGCGCGGATTTCCGCCATCAGACGGAACTGGTCTGCCCGAACCGGCTGTTCAATGAAGGCTGGATTGAATTCGGCGATATCGCATGTGCGCCGGATGGCTTCGAATGGTTTGAGCGCTTGGTTGAAGTCCACCCGGATTTCGAATTCCGGAAAGTCCCTTGTGATTCGCTCCAGCCGTAGGATGTCGAAAGCGTGGTCGGCGAATCCGGTCTTTAGCTTGATCAGGCGTACTCCGTCTTCGTGGATACGCTGCAGGAGGTTGATGTCCGAATTGAAGTCTGGATCGGCAATGCTGACGGACAGCGGCACCGAGTTGCATGACTTTCCGCCGAGCAGTGCCCAGACCGGTGCCCCCAATATCCGTCCCTGCAGATCAAGTAGCGCAGACTCGAGGGCTGCCTTCGCTTCGGTGCAGTGAGCGACCGCATACCGGGCCTGCGCCATAATCGAAGCTGAGTCACCGACGCTGCGACCGACCACAAGTGGTCTCAGGTAGCGGTCGAGCGCGGCGTGGCTCGCTTCGGGGCTGCCTGTGAAAACCGCCCACGGCGAGGCCTCACCCCATCCCTCGGTGCCGCATTCAGCGGTCAGGCGTAGCACGACGGTTTCGATGGTTCCTTCGACCGACCCGATGCCATGGTCCCGGCGGGAAACCACCGGCAGGGCCAGGTGCCAGAGATCGAAACCAGTTATGGTCTGCAGAAGGTTGGGCGATGAATGGTTCATTTGCGGTGGTCGTTGGATTCGCCACATCAATCCCAAGTCATGCGAAGTTTCAAGGTGTCGTTGAACAGAGACAGATTCTGCGGTTCCTTGAGTGGTTGGTTTCCAATGTGGGTCGAGTTCCAGATCCTTGCCGAATCCACCGCACATTTGCATATCAACGCGGGGCAAGTTGGAGGAGCGCATCCTGGAATCTTTGGTGTCGCTGTGTCTTGGCCACTGCCCACATCAGTTCGTGCGCTTCCAGATCAGCGCGAGTTTGCCATCGAGCGGATCCCGATGGATCGACAAGGCGTCGTCGAACTTACCGCATTGGGCATCATGCTTGGCGACGATGCTCTCGCTGTGTCGCTCTTGGTCATGAACAACCAAGCGGGCACCGTCCAGGGAACTGCGGAGGGTGGCCTTGTCCAGTCGCTTTCGTCGGCAAAGGCATGCTCTTCAGTTCGATGCAGCGGAAGTGCCGATTGGAATGTTGGTCAGGGACGCGTGGTGTGGATGAAGACCTTGAAATTAACCGCGTAAACCGGTTTGCCCGCCGTTATCAGAAGTCAGTGAGCCGATTGCGGCGAATTTTACAGTGCATGCGTTCATTATTGGGGCAGCTACCGATCACTGACCCACCCCCTATTTTGACAGTGCAAGTCGACACGCACTGACACCGGTCTTTCAACCGGAGACTGTTGGCCTGATGCTCCTATCATGCAAATGGGCCGACCAAGGCGCAGGACTCGCCACGGCCGAAGCGATCTGAAACGGTGCGGAATCCGCGGCCAGCACCGTGCACTTCGACGGCTCCATGCCACCGGATCGCAGTTCATTCCGGAATCGCGAAGGACACGGGAGGGATATCGGAGGCAGGTGCGGGACGTGGAGCCAGCCGAGCATTTGGTTCGACGCAGACCAAGACACCTCCACTTCGAATTGGTCCCGCTCGTCGAGACGTCGCGCAGGCCCGGCGTCTGCCGGTCAACCGAACCGGACAAGAGGAAGGGCGTGCCGGGGAGCCGCGACATTCGACCCGAAGACTTTCCGGTGGCGAAAGCGCCGTCGCTGATGGAGGGAGGAACGACCGATGTGACGCTATAAGGACTCATCAAGTATGGAACTTGACTTGGCGGGTCTTGTGAGTAAGCCCCTCGGGGGGAGGCCGGAAATCGGATCGCTGAAACCGTTGGCATATGTGACTGCGGCAAACTTCCCGATTCTGGATGTATCGGTCACATACTCACCTTACTCTACCGTGAATTCCGTCATTTCTCTCCCGGCTATGATCTTGCTGGTGAGTGTGCTTAACGGGGCTATACTGGGAGTGTTCAGCAACTCGGCCCAACACGCCGACCCATCCGCAGCAATGACTGGCCCGGAATACATTGTGACATTCGGCTGAGAACCGATACCACTTGCAATCACGTTGACCTCACCTGGCATCCAGTCCGGTGAATGGAGTTCGTCAAGACGAAGGCCGGTATTTTGGCTGATATAGTCCATCAGCGCATCCTGGACGACCCATATGGTCCGGCCGCCCCACGCATTCGCAAGTTGAGACTTGACAATCATCTGGGATGCCATTCGCGCCCACACCTGTCGGACGTTGACGCCGGGGGAATTCGGTCGGTTTGGCAGAAGGCCCTGTGAATATAGGACGCAGTCGCAGAATGCGTTCTTGATGTCGGTTCGCTGCTCCCTGTTTCCGCCAGAAGTTGACGCAGTCATGATCTCGACAATGACGGGTGGTTTGGCCTCTGTGGCCAAGACGTAATCCAGTCGATAGTTCACGTGGGACCGTTCGTGGCGAATCGTGATTTCCGACCAGACCTTCACTCGATCTCCTGACGTGAACCCGGCGACAGAGACAATCCTGTTTCGCAACTCCTCCTGATCTTTTGATCGACCCTTGAATGTAAGCAATCGTCGCGAGCAGATTGCCCATTCTCTTTCACTCGTTGCCACCGAGCATGCTCCACAAGGAATGAAGTCACCGCCTGCCTTGCGTATCTCAGCAGTTCCCGCCAGTCGATCCGCTGGCCCGCTGACGACCGGTTCGGCGGCATCGCACCGGCCGGGCGTTCCGGATGCGCATGGCCAATGGCCGGGCGGCTGTCCGGTCTGAAAAGGTTTCGGCGAAGGGCGGGATCGGGGTGGTTCGGGCGTGGTCGGGGCGGCCACCGACCGGCGCGGATCAGGCCGACGCATTCCTCCCTGCCGGGCTGCCCGGCGATGGCCCGGCAGGGTGTGCGCCAGTCGGGGAACGCGAATGTCCTGCCCGGTTCCCGCAGCCTGTTCCACAGGTATAGGTTGCGTCCCTGGCGCCGCCGCGCCCTGCCGAACAGCGGGCAGCAGTGCCGCTGCACCCGGGCGGTCAGGAACGCGGGCATGGCGGGCGTCGGGAGGACGTCCGCCAGATGGTTGTGGCCATGGCCGAAATTGTGCCCGGACCTGTACAGATCCCTTGCCTTCAGTGTCTGGAACGTCTCGTTCCCGATGGCCCACCTGCGGCGGCCGAACCGCATGACGGACATCACCGTGTCCCGTCCAGGCGGGAGGTCGGTGACCCACGGGAACCTCTGCATTCCCCCTTTCGTGTCGGTCTCCCCGTATACGGGCATGCTGGCTTTCAGGTGGAGGTTCGCGTCGGTGGGCGGCAGCCCGTGGTCCCACCCGGACCTCTGGAAGGTGCCGGCCTTCCTGTCGCGCCTCTCCCATGTCTGTCCGGGTTCGCTGGCCTCGAACCAGCCGACAGCAGTTCGTGGTCGCCGGGCCTCCCGCCGGGCATGAAGGGAGGATCCTTTTCCTTCAACAGCCTGCTGTGCGGCCCGTTGGACGCCAGCCCGTCCCCGGCGATGACCGCCTTCATGTGCGGGTGCTCCCGGCGGAGGTCCCCGATGAGCCGTTTCGCCGCGTTCCGCCCGCAGTCGTTCCTCCTCGAGCCGTCCTCCCTGCGGATCGGCTCCGGCGCCAGCGGCGGCACCTCCCCGATGTCGGGATGGACGACCGGGGCCCCAAGGGCCTGGTGATGGTATGTCCCCGTCCCGTCGCGGTGCTCCCTGCCGCAGCGGCTGCGGCAGCTGACACTGTGGGAGGAATGGTACCCGGTGCCGTCGACGGAGACCAGCGGATGCCCGCCGGACACCGTCCACCCCCCGGCACCTTTCCGCGCCGCAGCGCCGCGTGGATGCCCGTGAGGCGGCGGCGGAGATCCCGGGGGTCGACCTCCTCCAGCCGCTGGCGCATCCAGCTGTCCGACGGCGCCCGCCCCACGCCGAAGAGCGGGCGGAGGTTCCGCGCCATCACTGGATCACCGCCGCCCCGGACCTGCCGGCCGGACCGCGGCAGCGACGGCATCCTGGAGGAGAACACCGCGAGGCCCGACATCAGGCAGTCGGAAAGGCTGATGCCACGCGTGTCGACCGGGTCGGCGATGCGGTCGAGGCATGCGCGGATCGCCCGCAGCATGCCGGGCATCGACAGATGCTTTCGCAGGGAATCCCTGGACATTTTCCTGCCCGGCTTTTGCCTGTCTGTCCGCAGGATGGCCGATCCGGCGCGGAAAGTCCACGAAAAAAAATTCGCGATGCCCGCGCAACAGACTGATAATGAAAGAAAAGAATTTCTGGCGGGAATTGCTGGGCGTATCTCATCACTGAAGAATGGGGCGAGCGGCTGGTCTCCGGCGGGCCACCTCGCCATGTCGCGGTTTCCACCCCCGTCGCAAAGTCGGCCATCCATGAACGGGCATGAAGCCTTTGGAAGTTCCCCCTTGTGGCAACCGCTGTGAGTGACTTTCTGTCCGAACAATTCATGGATCACAGGCATAGGTTTGTCCTGATGCTCCTCGCAATCGCCTTTGCCAGCGGAGGTGGGACGGCATTCGCGACCTGCCGATGCTGGTCCAGATCACGGACATTGCCCGTCCTACGTCTGATCGGGCCGACCAGTATGTGACGGTCCGGAAAGCCCTGTATTCTCGCCGCCTCTCTTGGCGTGATGTAGCGGTCTTCGATCGGATGGAAGGGAGCTTCGCCACAGCGCAGGGTTAGTGACGGCTCATTTCTGTGAAGCCGCCTGAACTTGGTGGTGTCCTTTCGCGTCAGGCTCCGTACTGCATCAGCTGGTGCATCCGGCATTCCGGAAAGCCACTGTCCTTCCGAAACAAACGATATTCTGTAGCGGTCACGGTCCGGCGTGACATCAACATGGTTTGGCGCAAGTGGCTCTTCATTGCTGCGAACAGCAGAGGGTAGGTCGCTAAAGGCATGTCCGACGGTCACGGGATTCTTGACGGTGGGTTTCGGAAATTCATATGATTGACCGAAAGGGACGCAGACAATCAGAGCCCTCCGGCGCTTCTGCGGGACACCGAAGTCCGTCGCGTCCAAGACCTCGAACTTGGTGTTGTAGCCAATGGAAGCAAACTCTTCGCAAATCGCGTCGATGGCGGTCATTCCGGTAGCCAGGAGTGTATCAAGGAACTTTGGGACCTGCTCGATCATCACCGCCGACGGGCGTAGTGCCTTGGCGAAACGCACCATTTCGAATACGAGGTTTCCTCTTGGGTCCGAAAAGCCTCGCCTTGCGCCAATCTGGCTGAACGGTTGGCAAGGAGGGCCACCATGGAGGAGAGTCAGGCGGTCGACATTGGCGACTTCGGCAACGGCTAGCGGATCAAGTGCCCGGACGTCTACCTGCCAGGCGATTTTTCCTTTGGTGGCGTTTCTTCGCAGTGTTGCAAGACAGTGAGGATCGGTTTCGACGGAGCATGCCGTCCTGAAGCCGGCCTGTTCCACTCCGACGTCGAGTCCTCCGGCACCGGTAAACAGGCTAAGGGCTGTTAGGTTCATGACCCAGACCTCAGCGACTTGAGTCGGCCGACGATGGAGATAACGCTATGCAGTGCCGTGCATCTTTCACTTTGGCGTTGAACCGAATTCTGAAGTGCTAGCGTCATCCTCAGTGGACCAGCCGGGCATAGCGACAATCGCGTCCCAAGTGGATTGAGGCCAAGGCGTTCAAGGAGAGCCATAGTTGTTGTTTCCACTTTTGCCTATACCACAAGATGAGCCTAAATTTGACTGAAAGGCAAGATGCAAATAAGTCTTTCGCAGACATACCGCATACAGATTGCAGCTTGCATGACGCTTGGAACGATATGGCCATCAGTCTGCCCGGGACGGAGTTCCGACTCCGAATGCATGTTCGGTCGTGGAAAGCGTGTAATCCCGATATCCGGAACCCGCTCATCCAATGCGGATTGCCATATGCATCATGCGACCCACTCCGAAACCGGCGCAGCAGCCTCATGTAACGGTTGGCTGATGATATCGACGAGTGCTGGGCCGTCGTGGGCGATGGCTTCCCGAAGCACTCGATCGAGGTCCGCCGGCGACTCGACCGTCCACGCCTTGATGCCAAAAGCGCGCGCAACGACGGCATGATCGGTGCGACCGAAGTCAACATTGTAGTACCGCTGACCGAATCCAGCGTGCTGTCCCGCCTTGATCCAACCGTAGGTCGCATTCGAGAACACGATTGATTTCACAGGAATGCCGTAACGGACAAGTGTCTCGAACTCCCCGCAGCAGAAGCCGAACGACCCGTCACCCATCACGCTGAGCACCTGGGCTTCCGGTCGCCCGACCTGCGCACCAATGGCGGCCGCCAGCGAATAGCCAAGAGCGCCATGCGCGCGATTCGTGATGAAATGTCGACCGGACCTGTGCCAGCGGTAATGGGCGCTGAAATAGGGGCATGGCGTGCCGGGGTCAGCGCATATCACCGCGTCATCGTCAAGAACTCCACTCAGCGCGGCCACAACCGCTTCGGGCCGGATCGGTTGCTCGACACTATCGGCAAGTGGCTGGAAATCAGCCAGCTTCCGTGACCATGCGGTCGATGCCCGCTCCGCGCCGCCCTGTTTCGACAGCTTTCTCCTGGTCACTTCCGCCACAAGTGCTTCCAGCGCCAGCTTCGCATCGGAACAGATCGCGATGTCTGTCGGATAGTTCGCCCCGATCGCCATTGGATCGTTGTCAATATGAATGATCGTCGTTCCCGGAACGGGGGAACGCCAGCGCTCCGTTGTTACTGATCCCGCTCGGCAACCTACGAACACAGTAACATCAGCGGTATCCAGAGCCGCGCGGGTTGCAGGCACACCCCCATTTGAACCGACGACACCGAGTGCCTGTGGATGCGTTTCGGCTATCGCGCCTTGACCGGAGACCGTAGTCGCGATTGGAAGGTCCAGTGTTTCGGCAAGCATCCGTAGTGCTTCTTCGGCGCCTGCCAGCACAGCACCGCCGCCGCAGACCACAACTGCCGATCTGGCGTTTCCCATTACATCTGCCGCATCCTTTACGACCTGTGGGTCCGGAGCGGTGCGCTCAGCGGGATACACCTTGTGCCTGGCGTCGGCCCAGAGTTCGGCCTCATCCACTGTCCCTTTCTGTGTATCGAAGGGGAAGGCCAGATGAACAGCGCCGGGACGGCCGGTCGTCATCGCCCGGAACGCCCTCCGTACCATCGCGGGTACCCGGGCGGCGTTGTCCAGAGAAGCATTCCACTTAGTCAGCGGTCTCATGAGCGAGACTTGGTCGAGTTCGGTCAAGGGGAAGCGTCCACGTGAAGTCGTCGCTACATCGGTCGTTATGGCAAGGATCGGAATGGAACTGTCATTCGCTTCGACCAACCCGGGAAGTATATAGGTTGCGCCGCCACCTGAAGGTCCTTCGCAAATGCCAGGTCTTCCTGTTACCCTTGCGTAACCGTCAGCCATGTAGGCGGCATGCCGCTCGTCTCGGGTCAGGTAGTGCTTTATCCTGTGGTCAATTCGGACAAGTGAGTCGTAGAAGGGCAATGTTGTATCGCCACAAAGTCCGAACATGTGCTCGACGCCGTAGGCTTCCAGCATCCGAACCATGGCTTCGGCTCCGGTCAGTTCATTTGGGCGGCTCGACATGATTTCTCCTCAGCATTCCGCTAAGCTTGCGCTTGCATACATGCGTCCGGTGGCGCATCCCGTCAACCGAACGCGGTGACAGATGGTCCATTTTCCAGATGTAACCGAAAAACCGTGGGTGTCGGCAAGGAAGGAGGGAATGGGATGATCGCTCTTGGTGGAAAGGCGATTTACGGCGCGTCGGTCGGAATCCTGATGTTGGATGCGCGTTTTCCGCGCATTCCCGGAGATATGGGCAATTCGCTGACATGGGATTTCCCGGTCCTGTACAAAGTGGTGCGCGATGCGTCGCCCGATCAGGTTGTGCGGCATCGGGCGGAGGGCCTTCTGGAGTCCTTTCTTTCTGCCGCCCGCGACCTGGTCGCCAGCGGTGTCGACGGAATTACGACCAACTGCGGATTTCTGTCTCTCTATCAGCGTGAACTTGCCGCTGCGGTGGACGTGCCGGTGGCGGCGTCTTCGCTCATGCAGGTTCAGATGGTCAACGCGACCTTGCCTCCGGGACAGGTCGCGGGGGTTCTCACCATTTCCGCAGAAAGCCTGACGCCCGAGCATCTGGCCAAAGCCGGTGTTCCTGAGGGAACTCCCGTTGGCACGACCGAAGGCGGGCGCGAATTCAGCCGTGTCGTCCTTGGCAACGAGATCCGGATGGATGTCGAGGCGGCTCGGGAGGACAATGTCGGGGCGGCGCAGGTTCTGGCTTCGGAACACCCGGAGGTCGGTGCTTTGGTCCTTGAATGCACCAACATGATTCCATATGCGGCTGATATCCGCGAAGCTACTGGACTGCCTGTGTACTCGATGGCCAGTTTCCTGCGTTGGTTCCAGTCCGGATTGATGCCAAGGAGGTATCCTCTGACGCAGTGAACCGCTCGTATTGTCAGTGCCAGCACTTTCGCGATATCACGCCCCGGATCGGTTTTCCCAACAGGGTGCTGGTCCAGGCCAAATGAAACAGTCGTTGAACCGGGAATGAAGCTGCCCAGACAGGAATTCACAACTGATCTGGCCAACGCGTCGCCGCAAGAGCTTGAATTCGGCGGAGATATACCGTATCTGCGCACAGTCCACAGCAGGGAAAAGTCATGACAACCCGAACCAATCCATTGCAGTTCCTCCAACAGGTTCGTGCCGAAGTCTCAAAAGTCGTTTGGCCAACCCGCCGTGAAGTGCTGCTTACGACGGCGATGGTCTTTGTCATGGCGACATTGACGGCGATTTTCTTTTTCTTTGTTGACTGGCTTATCCGCACCGGTCTGAACGTCGTCCTGGACATGGCGGGCTAGGCCAGACCAGGGCTTGCCATTCGGATTGCGCAAGCGTATTTCCCGGTCGGATTTCTGGCGGGTACGCATCGAATTCCGCATTTCAGGTGGCGGACAGGTCGAGTATGAGGGTCAACGGAGACTCCGGCCCGTTGCCGGAGATATATTGAGACGAGAGGGGCGGATGGCGAAACGTTGGTATTCTGCGAGCGTGCTGTCGAATTATGAAAAGCGGGTTGCGGAGCAGATTCGGCAGGCCGTGTCTGACGCAGGTTTGGAGGACGAGATCGTTGAGGTTCTGGTTCCGACCGAAGACGTGATCAAGGTCCGCCGCGGCAAGAAGGTAACCGAAGAACACCGCTTCATGCCGGGATATGTACTGGTTCGGATGGAAATGACTGATAGGGGCTACCATCTGATCAACTCGATAAATCGTGTGACTGGTTTTCTTGGCCCTCAAGGCAGGCCAATGGCGATGCGGGATGAGGAGGTGAACACGATCCTGAACCGCGTCGAGGAAGGTCAGGAGACGCCGCGCACACTCATTCACTTCGACATTGGGGAAATGGTATCCGTTACGGATGGACCTTTCGAAGGCTTCGACGGGATGGTAGAGGAAATAGATGACGACAACCAGCGTCTGAAGGTTACCGTTTCCATCCTTGGCCGGGCAACACCGGTTGAACTGGAATACACTCAGGTCACCAAGCAGACCTGACTGCGAGTGCGGCGTTCCGCTCGGAGCGCGGCAAAATCGTGGGAGGCGAGGGGCCGCGGCTCCGGACCGGACCACGGCAACCCAGGGTGAGGGGACGCGTCTCCAAACCGTTGCGGAGAGGAGAAGCCATATGGCCAAGAAAGTCGTTGGCTCAATGAAACTGCAGGTTCCTGCAGGCCAGGCCAACCCAAGCCCACCAGTGGGTCCCGCGCTTGGTCAGCGCGGATTGAACATCATGGAGTTCTGCAAGGCGTTCAACGCCAGGACGCAGGACATGGAGCCAGGTGCCCCGTGCCCCACGGTGATAACCTACTATGCGGACAAGTCGTTTTCCCTCGACATCAAGACACCGCCCGCCTCATACTTCCTGAAGAAGGCGGCGAACCTGAAATCGGCTGCCAATTCACCCGGCCGCGAGACTGTAGGGACGGTCACCTCCAGGCAGGTGCGGGAAATCGCCGAAGCGAAGATGAAGGATTTCAACGCGAACGACATTGACGCGGCCATGCAGATCGTACTGGGCTCGGCGCGGTCCATGGGCATAGAGGTGAAAGAGTAGGGTCATGGCAAAGCACGGGAAGAGAATAAGGGCTGCGTACGGGGCGATTGCCGGGAAGCAGAATCTGACGGTCGAGGGAGCGGTTGCGCTGGTGAAGGAGAACGCGACTGCGAAGTTCGATGAGAGTGTCGAGATCGCTGTCTGTCTCGGTGTAGACCCGCGTCATGCGGACCAGATGGTCCGAGGCACGGTCAATCTACCGAACGGAACCGGCAAGCAGGTTCGAGTGGCGGTTTTCGCGCGCGGCCCGAAGGCTGACGAAGCCAAGGACGCGGGTGCCGATGTGGTTGGAGCAGAGGATCTGATGGCGACGGTGCAGGGCGGAACGATCGAGTTTGACCGATGCATTGCCACGCCCGATATGATGCCGGTTGTCGGTCGTCTTGGAAAGATTCTTGGGCCTCGCAACCTGATGCCCAATCCGAAAGTCGGTACGGTGACGCAGGATGTCAAGGAAGCGGTACAGGCGGCGAAGGGTGGTCAGGTCCAGTTCCGTGTCGAAAGGGCAGGTGTGGTCCACGCCGGTATCGGCAAGACGTCGTTTGATGCGGACAAACTGGTTCAGAACGTGCGCGCTTTCGTAGGAGCTGTCCAGAAAGCCAAGCCTTCTGGCGCAAAGGGTACCTATCTGAAGAAGATCGCGGTCAGTTCCACTATGGGGCCTGGAGTGTCTGTCGACGTTTCGAGCGCAACTGGAAACTGACGATGGTTGGCCGGGGCGCGATGCCGGTCCGGCCATTCCGACCGTCATTCTGGCAGTATTGACCTTGTCCTGGCAGTTGATCGGTGAGGCACTTTCCTTTGCTGAAGCGCAATCGGTGAGCCTCCCAGATTCCTCGGAACACCGGTCGCTCATGAGGTGAATTCCGCTGGCAGGAAAATTCAGATTCCGATCATGCGGTATGGGTGCCGCTCAATCGCCAACCGCAATGTAATGGGGCGGCGGGGACTGGCGGTTCTTAAGTGGAAAGGAGATTTCAGAAATTTGGGAGACGGTTCGGGAACTGTTCATACGGGAGCCGCGGGAGACGGGACTTCCATAGGATCCGGCTCCTCTGCTGGAACCATTTGTGTGCGTTTCTCCATTCAGGCGGACCAAGTGGTTTGAATCCATGGGCCAGGATGGACTGGTTGCGGTCCAACTGCCATTGCGGTGATCGACATTCCGGTGTGTCTTCCATCGCTTTGGGAAGCTCGTCGTTCGGAGCAAGAGACTTCAGCAATTCAACGCTATCCCGCAGCGGTAGTTTGAGGCCTTGTCCTTTCGATCGGTCAAAATTGCCGTGTTTCCGAAGAAGACTCGGCGGCAGGTCTTTGGGCGATACGTTGGCTGTATCGATTCCATGTTCAATCCTAAGGCGTGTCTGGACGCAGGCCTCCATGAGACGGTAGAGGCGCGCGATGGCATCGTCATGCAATCCCAAGGATGCCCTGCGCTTGGCGTTGAGCCAGAGGTCCTCAAGCAGCTCATAGGATGGTGAATTCCTGCTCTCGGCCAGTTTCTGGAGACCTGTTAGGTACCGCGGCCCCTCCTTCTCGAACCAGACCGCGTGTTTCTCACCACTTTCGAGACCGCTCTGTAATTTGTTCCATGCCTCTTTGTGGTTGAACCGATCCCATTCATCGAAGATCGCGACCCACTTTTTCCATTCACCCACTCTCCTGCGCCAGCCCTTGGGAACCCTGCCGTCCAATTGATTGAATGAACTGTCCATTTCACGAAGCATCGAGTGGGCCGCTCCGTAGTTTCTGCGGCCAATGAGTTCGCGGAGCGTCCTGAACGATTGAGAAAGGCCGATCAGGCCAGTCGGGATATCGAGCGGCTGCTCGGTGCCGTCCTCGACCTGATCGAGGCTGCGTCGGATGCCGGCCATGAACTGAAGCCGTATGCCTTCGCGGGAGGTCGCCGCAAGCACCATCGCGCTGGTCATGCTCTTGGTTCCACCGGTGTAGTCAACGGCAATCAATGCGCCGCTGTTGGCGGTCCTTGTCAGCTTGGGCTCGATTTTCGCAAGTGCGTGATCCGGGTCGTCCGGTGGGACTTTGAGAATTTCGTGGCTCTTTGGGCAGCCTTCGGCCTCGTATAGGGTCTCGACCACAGCGACTGAGGATTCCGAACCATCGCTTCCGTCAGAAACTACGAACACCACATGATCCGGTCGGCATTCACGCAGACTGCTGCGCAGGGGTTGATCGCTGCCTCCGACTGAGAGGAACAACACCCTCTTTCTGTTCCAGCGAGTCATATGGTCTCCTTGATTTCGGACACTTTGATAGGTTCGATACTTCCGTCGATCTCGGCCTGTACCTCCTTCTGGCCATCCCTGATGTTCTCAAGAAGGGTGGCGATTGATTCGTCAGTCAGCAAGACTTTGGATCCCTTTCGGAATTTGGGTGCAACATCCCCGCCATGGCCCTGTTGACCGACCGGCTGTGGGCCGCCTTTGCCGGTGGATCGTTTCTGTTTCGGAAGCCAACCGATGGAGTCTTTTCTGGCCTGCCAAGCCTCGGAGGTGACCAGTAGAGCCCAGCCGAAGGGGCAGGGAACGCCCGATTCATCGATGACATGCCTTGTGGCTCCAAATTTCGCGAACTCACCTTGCTGACCGCGAAACTGAGGCCGATGAATCTGCCGGAATCCGTCTATGGACTTCGCTTCCGCATGTGTTGCCCAGCCGACCCGCATGAGGGCACCGTCAGGCTGCTCGCCGCCGCGAGCAATGCCGTCGAACAAACCAAGTGTCTGCGAAAGCAGTTTCTCGGATGTGCCCGCGAAGAACTTCTGTAACTCCCACTCCCATATCGGCGAATGATGCTCATTCAGCGCCGACAGCAGTTCGAGAACCGATGCTGGTGACGAATGCGGATATGATCCGTCCCGCTGTGTCTCGCGGCGCAATTTGCGAACACTATCACAGCGTAGACCTATCCGAACTTCAACTAAGGGAGGTCGGCCTCCATCGGTAACCGCCAGCAGACGTTCACGCATGAGTTGGTAGCCGCCCGAAGGATCCGCTGCGTATTTCTTGCCGGATTTGTCTCTCTTCCAGCTAGAGACGATATCTACCCGAGTTGCGCCCTCGGGGAGACTTGCATCGCCTACGGTCACATCGCGGAGTGGGTCACCGGCAGTTTCATTCCGGGACATGCCGAAGGCCATTTGCATGAGAGTCTCGGATCGATCACCCGACTTCCCATCACGAATGTCCTTTTCCTGAATCCTACGTTGCCTGACACACCATGAAAGCCAAGCCGTTCTGATGCACCCTTTCAGGCTGCTTCCCGGCAGCGTCGGCGTTCTACCCGCCCGAAAGAACGCATGGATTGTTCCCTGTCGCTTCGGCTTCGAATGCCTCGCAAATTCGATCTGCTTTGCAAGCTCCCGGCAGACGTCCGCACTGGCAATAATCCGCTCAGTGATGGCTTCATCTGGAACCTTATCCTGCAACCTCAAAAAGGTGCTCTGGAAGTTTCTTCCCAGATCGCTCAGGATCCGTTCGAGGTCGGGAGAGGATTGGATGTACTGCTTCAGGTCGGTTCGCTGCAGAAATCCGTTCTTCAACCTGTAGTCTTCCAATCCCAGTATTGCCTCATCGCCACCGCCGATATGGATCGGCGTGAGCGGAACCAGGACCAGATCGTGATATTCAAACTGCCCGGACATCAGTGCGCAGCTTCCGAAAAAGGAATTGAAAGATGGAAGCCATTCAGCCCGATTTCAGGACGCTCGGCGTGAATATTGTCGACCCACTTTCCGGCTGTAGATGATCCTGCGGGCTGATAAGTGCATCCCGGGCGCGTGAGAATGACTGGCCGTTTGAAGGGCGGGACTCCCGCGAGCGTGAGTTCAGGACCGACGCGTCCGAGATGTGGTACGACTCGCCACAAGGCGTCCTGCATGGATGACGGCGTGAGAACACCTCTTGAAAGGCTCATCCGTCGGCGGGCATCAGTAAGTTCAGCAAGATCGGGATCCGGGCAGGGTTTCCGGACCACGAACTGCCCGCATCCTGTCGAGGCATCTCTCCCATAACCCCGCTCACCGACGGCTTTGATCAGTTCGAATATCCATTCCGGACTGTCATCGCTTTCCACATAGAGGTCCACATCCCTTGAGTTTCCGGTAAATCGCCAATCATCATCGGTGAAGAACAGCCCGCCGGTGTCCAGTGTGCCTCGTCCGTGCCTATGCACGACATTATGAGCACGGCGCAGTATGGAGGATTGATCCTCCAAGAAGTCGTTGTCGTGCAGGACGACCTCCGACCAGGACGTGCGATGCCTCATCCAGGCGTTACGACGAATCCATGGCCTTTTCTTTCGAGCTTTCAGGGTATCAAGTTTTTCCGGCCGCAATGGAAACGGCTTGGTTAGCGGCTTTGGGAGGCAACCCGTTGGAAAGCCGTCTGATATTTTCCAGAGCTGTTCTGGCTTGCTGAGCCAGTCTTCCAGAGTCGAAACGCCCTCCTTTTCGTAGATCACCTGACAAACCAGACCGAAGAGGGTCGGGCCAACAAGAGGCGTGCCCAGTGGACTCGTGAGAGTGATCTCCAGTCTATAGAGCGTCATTCCTGATCAGGTCTTTGCATGGCAAAAGATTCATCAAGAATTTTCATGACTTCAGATGGAGGGGCTTTGCGCGAGAAGACGTGGCCACGAAAACTGTTGTCGAGCGAGACCCTGTCTCGACCGGGAAACTTGAGCGTCAGATCACAAAATCTGATCTGGCCATATCCGCGGGAACCGGAACCTCCGAGTGCATCCTGTTCAAGGAGATCAAGTCCCTGAATTAACCAGGCAAGGCATTCGAGGTCCCGTCGGCCTGAATCCTCGTCGACATCGTATAGACGGAATGCAGCCTCGAAATTGAATTCAGCGCTAGGTGGTACCCGCTCAGTTCTGCGAGCTCCAACCCTATCCATGGCTTTGCCTGCAATCCGGTCCATGACAACTTCCGTCTTTTCCTCGGTAAGCTCCTGCGCTTGGCGGAGCCAATTCTCATGAGGCATCGCGTCTCGCATCAGCAGCCGTGTTGGTCCCGAACTCCAACTTTCTTTCTTGGCAGGTGTTCCGAAAATGCGGAGCACCGGATCGTCCGTCTGGAATTCATGGTCTTCGCTTCCCCAAGGCTTCCCCGAATAGTGAATGTTCCCAAACGCCCATTCGAGCAGGAAACGGAGTTTTCCCTTTAGACTCGACCCGGGGACGAATGGCTTGCCTTCGGGCGTCTTGACCACTGGATTGTCTATTCCACCAATCTCTATGGCGTCCTTTCCCGCACCGATATGCAGGCCTGACACAACCCGAAGTCGCGCCGACAGGGCAACCTGCCCGAGATATGCCAGTTGAGGTTGTGATCCATTCATTATCCTACCTAATCTTCTGATGGAATTTGTGATAAGCGATCACGGCTTCGAAGTGCCGGATGAAAAAACCGTAATCGTCGACATTCGAGATCATCTTCGCATGATGCCCGAAAAAGTCGGCGAGTTCCCTGTTTGTCTGATTTCGGGCAGCGGCATAGTGCGCCTTGGCTTTCAGAAGAGCTATGGCAACCTTGGCCTGATTGGGAGAATCCATGTTTATTTCCTCAGCCTTCGCCGCTCCGAAGAAGCGGCGCAGCTGGGTGTCGCTCACTTTCAGAAGCTGGTTGGCTGCATCACGGGCCTCGTCATCAACGAGTTCGGGTCTGAGCTCCGGCTGCCCGTCGTCAGTCAGGACGGTATAGGACTTGGGGCCTCTTGGATTGCTGTTCTTTCCTGAACCCATTCTTGGTCCCTGTTGTTTGGAATCGCGCTGACCATGATGACGTTGAGTTGACCTGTCTTTCATTTCCGGACCACCCTCCTGCGGCTTCAGCGATTCTGATAGATTGCGTGAGAAAGCGCAAGACGCACTCCCGGTGTTTGATCCGATGATCCGCTCAATTGCCGGTCGAGTCCGAACAACCGGATGACGAAATCGAATGCCGCCCGCTGCCGTTCATTGTTTGTGTGCTTTGGAAGTGTTCGCGCAAGAGTGTATCCGAGTCGAGCCCGCCAAGCATAGTCGTTCGGTTTGGCGGTGCGGCTCACGATCCGCGTCGCCGAATCCGAAAGATTCAATAGCCTGTAGAGCGTAGCGACGGAAAGCGTATCATCTTTCAGGAAATCACATAGCTTTCCGGCATTTGTGAGCGCCTCGCGATAGCAGGCCCAAGGCAGGGAACTCGATTCGATGGCAGAGATGCCGTTTCGATCATTTGCCTTCACTTCGGCGAGCCTCTCTTTCGCCTGACGAGCCGCCGCCGAAACGGGGGCCTTAACGTCGAACAGTGCGATGCCGGCAGAAAGCGTGACGTCTGGATTGCCCAATGAATATCTGGTGAAGTCTTCATGAAGCTCAGTGGCGAATGCGAAGATGTCCTTCCAAGGTCCAAGCAGGAGCAGATCATCGCCACCTGCGTAGACAGTGTAGATGTTCGGCCACTCCTTCTCGAGAAGGGCGGGAAGGCGAACGGAAAAGTAGCCGTCTATCATACGCGACAGTGCGGCGGCACGTGCCAAACTCCATCGAGGCCCCGTTCCCTCCAGAAACAGCCTACCCAACTGGTCCACATCCGCCATCAGGACAGCGAGCATTTTTCGTCCCGCACCACCAGATTCAGCAAGCACCTCAAAGGTCTTGACGTCTCCGGCAGCAATGTCGTCATGATCGTCGAGATGGTTGAACTTTTCGACTTCAGTCTGGGAGAGTCTTGGAACGTAGCAATATGCGGGGCGAAACGCTGCCGGTAAATTCGACCGCTGCCCTTCGTTCCCGAACCTCCATCCCGTCATGCCCCTCCCGTCGTCGCCGTAAAGTCCGTAGCTGAGTCCCAATATTGCGGAGCGGCCGGCCTTTCTCTCGATGAGGACCTTATGCGATTTGGGGAAGCGCCTTCCGAGTTCATTCTCCGCTTCGCAGGATGAACAGTAGGCTTCGTGCTCTTCGGTTTCCGCATGAGCGGCCGGACGCACGCCGCAGGCGCTGCACGTTCCATGAGGAAAGGAAATATTCAGGACCGCTTTTTCCGCCGGAGACTGCAACTGGCGGAGCTTGGCGAGTTCCGCGGTCATTCCGATAGCGTCACGCACCTTGTTGGCACGTTCGTTTCGGGCTGTGTCGTCGCTCTCATCCTTCGCTCGGACAAGATCATGGGCGGAGAATGGGTCTGAAAGGGAAAGCCCAATGCCGAGGTCTCCGGTGTACTCCTGTGCAATCCACTCATCGAACTCATTCCGCAGCCGGCCTGTCCGTTCATGCATTTCGTCTTCACCAAGATCAGGAAGCAGGATTTGGAATTTTCCGCCAGCGGTCTGGAGTGCGGATGACCAAGGCATCCCGAATTCCTTCAACACACGCCTTGTTCCGGCGTCTGCAATGAGCTGGAACCTCAGTGAGCGGCCCCGGAGGATGCGATTCAATCCACGAATCCGTTCTCTACTGAACCGGAACAATGTCGATTGCAGGCCGGACATATCCCCAACAAGGATCCGGAATTTCGGTCGCCGACTATCCCTGATCGCTGAGGGTGAATTCAGTTCTCCCCGAGCCGCATGATGCTGGTACAATGCTGCGGCAAAGGCGGCGACTGCCCGCGAGTGGTCGAACAGGGAAATATCGGGTTCGTCAATCGTTGAGGATGGTATGGACCAAAGCCACCGCTCGCACAGTCCAAGCAACCCTTCCTCAAACACTTCTGGTGACGATTCATGCGAAAGTGTGTTGGTCAGCGCACGCCATCCAGTCCGAAATCCCTCCCAGCTGCTACGGTAGCCGGAAATGGTTTTGTCGCCAATCCCTTGATCTTCGTCACTTTGCCGATCAGGGACAAGCGATTCCGCGTTGAATTCGCGAGGAAGGTGGTGCCCACTCGGGCCCTTTGGGGATCCTTTCAAACTCAATGACGGAACGATCGCTTTCAATGGAATGCGGCGGAATCTGTCACGCTGACCATCATCGCTTTCCTGGTCGATGTCGCGGGGCCTGGGCTCGTATCCTGACGCAAGCCGGTCAGCAATAGTGACCAACTCCGTAATCACGTTCCCCGGCGCAGTAGCATGGGGCTGCAGTGGGCGATGGTGATAGACAGCAAGGTCGCGAATCCAGTTCGGATCCAGACCCTTGGGCCAAGGCAGCTGTTCATCATTCGACCAATCAAAGAAAGCATCGCTCCACAAAGCGTGCCAGTGCGTGTGGCGGCCCTGATAGACCGGCAATATGTCGCTTGCCCGGCTCATTTGCTCATGGGTAAGTCTCTGCGTTGACGCCCGCTGAAGCAGTTTACCGATGTCGTGCAAGAGTGCGCCGACTGCAACATCGATAACAGTAGGTTTTTCGGACCGCTGCATCATTGGGCGAGCTCCACACGTCCCAGCCCCATTGAAGTTGCTTTGCCAACGTGAATTGTGGGTGCCCAAGCAAGTATTGGTCCCCATTCGGGTGCATCGGAAAAGCTGATACCCACGACCCCTAACAGCCCTGAAACCGAATGTGTAGCCGATTGCCGGGATGAATACCGCTGCAGCCGCTTCCATTTCAGGTGGCAATAAGTCAATTGGAGCCGACTTGCCCTGTCATTCATATCTGCTGGAGTATCGAGTTTGTCTGGATTGCCGAAATGATGCACAAGCAGCATAAGCCGACGAAGTACCGGCATGGCTAGATCCCTTGGAGCTAGACTCTGATGGTCCACCGGTTTCCCACCAGAGCGAAGGCGCAGTGGTGTCGCGATTTCCCAGTGGCACGAACAACCGTTGATTCTTGGATTATCCTCAATCAAGGGTGTGGGATAGCTTTGATCCGGTTTCCACCCACAGGGTCTGCCAGATTTGCGAATCTCCTTGAGCTGGAATCGGAGACGATTTGATCCGAGTCCTCGTTTGCAGGCCTCCTGCAATGCCCGAAGAACAATTGGATACGCTGCGACAGCGTTTCCAAACAGACTCACGCCGAACTGTAGGCTATCACCATTCCTAACTTGCCTTTGGCTGACAAAGGAGACCTTCAATACGAACGGATGGGGAGGACGCATCCTGCTGTCAAAGGCGGTTCCGGAAGGATTGGCTCGAGTCTCGAAAATTGTTGTGTAAAGGCAGCTGAATTCCAAAGGGCATCCCTCACAGGGTCGATTGCGCATGACGCAGACGAGGCGCTTGAGGGCGTGCCCGAATGCACCGCGAATTGCCGACCCTGGAAATCTGGGCAATTCTCCATCGCACTCGGCTGCAAATTCGAGTGCATAGGTGCACCACTTAAGCAAAGGATCGGATGACCGCACATTTTCCTGATCATTGCTGTGGATCTGGAAAACACTTGCTGGCACGTCATTCCCATTCTGTTGAATCATGCTGCGACATACCTTGGAATTCGTGCGGACCGCAATTATACGTTCGCGAAATCCGCAAGGGAACACCCAAGAATGAGATTCTGTGAGGTGGCGATATTCCTGCCCTTTATGTGACAGAACCCGGCTCGGTGATACGCTTCAGGACCGGCTCACTAATCGTGACGCTCGACGAGAATGTGGGGTCGACAGATGACCGCCGGAACGTTCGTAAGCTCTTACTTGAAGTAGAGCCACATCATGTTGAAACGATCGGCTTGGTTGGACGTGTGCATATGACCGCTAGAGCGACCCGATTATGCCTTGATCAAGGCATTTCGGTGTTCTGGATGAAGCGTAGCGGAAAGCTATTGGGCAGGCTTGTGCCCGAATTGTCAAAGACGGCTGACCTTCGTCTTCACCAATACCGCTTGTTCGATGACGAAGGAGCGGCATTGGCCATCGGACGTTTGGTTGTCGAGGCGAAGATCGCAAACGCAGCTGCGTTGATTTCGTCAATTCGGTCCAACCGTGCCGGGAACAGGGAGTTCGGGAAAGCGATATCTGATCTGGAAGCGTTGAGACTCCGTGCGATCTCCGCTTGTGATCGGAACTCTCTGATGGGCCTTGAAGGTGATGCTGCAAGAAGGTACTTCCGTGCACTGGGACTGGCATTTTCGGGTCCCATAAAATTCACAGGACGACATAGACGTCCTCCTCCAGATCCTGCCAACGCGCTATTGTCGATTGGATATGTCCTTCTTGGTAATTTGCTCACTTCCATCCTCGAAGCCAGGGGGTTCGATCCCTACTTGGGTATGCTGCATGCCGTTAGGTCCGGACGGCCGAGCCTTGCGTTGGATGTCATGGAGGAATTTCGCCATCCTGTGGTTGACCGATTTGTCTTGCGGATCTGTAACCGGCGACAGTTTTCGCACGAGGACTTTAAAGACCACGAGGGTAAAGGTTTCAGGCTTACCAAGGACGGCCTTCGGCGCTACTTTCGGGAGTGGGAGGCACATCTTGATGCTCCAATGGCGGGAACAGGGACACCTCATTCAGTTCTGCGTAGAATTCAGATACAGGTTGATAGGCTTGCGGCACATGTTAGAGGTACGGAAGGGTATGAGCCCCTGAAGATAAGGTAGGCCAATAGTGCGATACGTGGTCTGTTATGACATTGCCGATGACAGGCGTCGCAGGCGCGTTGCTGATCTGCTGGATGCTCACGGTGATCGTTTGCAGGAAAGTGTGTTCGAGATATTTGCAGCGAGGGAACTGATCGAAAAATGCTTGGAGATGCTTGAAGCCATCATGGACTTTCAGGAAGATCGCCTTGCGATTTATTCACTTTGCGCATCCTGCAATCGCAATGCCGTTTATCTCGGAGTTTCGTCGGACATCCCGCGCACTGGAGAAGAGGAAGTGTTTATTGTATGACGTTTCGTTGATCTCTGGGAGTCGTAATCTCGCGGATCTGAAAAAAGTCCGGTCGATTACGAAAAGTTTCGAATATCTTGAATCATTGTGATTTTTTCGTAAGTATGTGCAGGATTGAATGGGGTAGGAAAGCCGATTTGTGGTTTTCTGGGAGGGGTTACGAAAATGCATCGCTTAAGTTTCTGATAACGCAAGGGAAATTCAAATTAGTGTGAGAAAAAATGCCCCGCTAAACAGGGGATTGAGACGAACCTGAAATCACTGCCATTGACGCCAAACTTTCCCATGTGAGAAAAAATGCCCCGCTAAACAGGGGATTGAGACGCATTGGCATCGCCCCTGCAGGCGGTGTAGTCATCGCGGCGTGAGAAAAAATGCCCCGCTAAACAGGGGATTGAGACCGAAAACGCGAACAGGACCCGGAACCCTGCCTGTTTCAGGGCCTGGTGAGAAAAAATGCCCCGCTAAACAGGGGATTGAGACTAGAGCGCGTCCATGTCGCCGCTGGCGAGCGCGGCGTCGGTGAGAAAAAATGCCCCGCTAAACAGGGGATTGAGACGCCTGTTTCAGGGCCTGCGCGAGCGGCGCCATGAAGAAGTGAGAAAAAATGCCCCGCTAAACAGGGGATTGAGACATGTCGGTCCATTTTTCCAGAGGTGATCCAGATTGCTCCGGTGAGAAAAAATGCCCCGCTAAACAGGGGATTGAGACTTCATGGCGAGCGACTCTTGGGGAATCGCCCCCAATCCCGTGAGAAAAAATGCCCCGCTAAACAGGGGATTGAGACACATCGTATCCTCCATACGCGCCGCGATCCCGTCTAGGATGTGAGAAAAAATGCCCCGCTAAACAGGGGATTGAGACGTGGGATGTGTAGGCGTTCGGCAGGTTCGATCCCGACAGGTGAGAAAAAATGCCCCGCTAAACAGGGGATTGAGACGTGGTTATTCGCTTGTGGACAAGAGCCATCGCTAGCGAGGTGAGAAAAAATGCCCCGCTAAACAGGGGATTGAGACGCTGCGTATTCCTCGTTCCGCACGATCTCCCATTCATCCGAGTGAGAAAAAATGCCCCGCTAAACAGGGGATTGAGACATTCAACAATGCGCGGAATTCATGACGTTGTTCGTTGTGTGAGAAAAAATGCCCCGCTAAACAGGGGATTGAGACCTTCGCATCGTTCTTTGTACAGTACAGTAACAGGGTTTTGTGAGAAAAAATGCCCCGCTAAACAGGGGATTGAGACCTCAAAACCTCCTGCGCCTCGGTGGGCGATGGATCATCCGAGTGAGAAAAAATGCCCCGCTAAACAGGGGATTGAGACACGTCAGCAGCCCCTGGAGCCCGACGCGCGGCTGGTCGGTGAGAAAAAATGCCCCGCTAAACAGGGGATTGAGACATGGATCACCGGCCGCGACTGGTGCGACGTGGCGGTCTACGTGAGAAAAAATGCCCCGCTAAACAGGGGATTGAGACCCTGCACACCAAGATTGTCCCGTTTGGCGGCTACCGCGGTGAGAAAAAATGCCCCGCTAAACAGGGGATTGAGACATATTTCTCCTGCAATACACTGTCATTCAGCTTACTGGCATCAAGTGAGAAAAAATGCCCCGCTAAACAGGGGATTGAGACCTCTCCGGCGATGCCAGCCCGATACACACGCCGTTCTTCGAGTGAGAAAAAATGCCCCGCTAAACAGGGGATTGAGACTCAATAAAATTCGCCCGGCTTCCGATGTCGTCCACCCAGGGTGAGAAAAAATGCCCCGCTAAACAGGGGATTGAGACAAAATGAGCCATCATCAGGAAAGGGAGACCCAATGGCTGACGTGAGAAAAAATGCCCCGCTAAACAGGGGATTGAGACGCCCGGCCCTGTAGGCGTCCACGCAGTCCCGCAGCACCGCGTAGTGAGAAAAAATGCCCCGCTAAACAGGGGATTGAGACGGTGAAGAGGCGAAATGCGCCGCGTTCATTCAAGCCAAAGTGAGAAAAAATGCCCCGCTAAACAGGGGATTGAGACACATGTATTTGTCGGCGATGGGCCGGATTTCGGAATGTGTCATGTGAGAAAAAATGCCCCGCTAAACAGGGGATTGAGACTCATAGGCGTCGGCCGTCTGGCAGAATATATCCCTGGTGAGAAAAAATGCCCCGCTAAACAGGGGATTGAGACTAGTTCACCCTTCTTGGCCTCGTATACCTCAGCACCTATCTGGTGAGAAAAAATGCCCCGCTAAACAGGGGATTGAGACCGGTCTTCCGTCTCATGCTCGAATTTGATGGTCAGCATTCCGTGAGAAAAAATGCCCCGCTAAACAGGGGATTGAGACACCGCCATCCCGGCGAAAAACCCCGCGCGCTGCCGCAGCGTGAGAAAAAATGCCCCGCTAAACAGGGGATTGAGACGCAGAATTTGACGAATTCCCGCCTGACATTGGTTTCCCGTGAGAAAAAATGCCCCGCTAAACAGGGGATTGAGACGGAATAATCCCCTGTGCTGTACACCTGCACAAAATGTCCGAGTGAGAAAAAATGCCCCGCTAAACAGGGGATTGAGACAAACTCTGGCGCTGGAGGGCGATGGTCAACGGCTGCATCAGTGAGAAAAAATGCCCCGCTAAACAGGGGATTGAGACCCGACGACCACGACAGGGCCTCGAATGTGGCAGGATATTCCTCATGTGAGAAAAAATGCCCCGCTAAACAGGGGATTGAGACCGTGAGGGTTTTCGAGGCGGACCGCCCCCCGTGAGCGCATTGTGAGAAAAAATGCCCCGCTAAACAGGGGATTGAGACCCCCACTGGAACGTTCAGGTCTAGAACAGCAGCAGCCCAAGTGAGAAAAAATGCCCCGCTAAACAGGGGATTGAGACTTCATCGCCGCAGCCAGGCCGACCAGCGCAAAGGCCAGGACCTTGTGAGAAAAAATGCCCCGCTAAACAGGGGATTGAGACATCTCCTCATCGTGCTTGTTGCAGAACTCCATGGCTTTGGTGAGAAAAAATGCCCCGCTAAACAGGGGATTGAGACGATGATCCTGTTTATTTTATTCGAAATGCCGTCGGCCCTGTGTGAGAAAAAATGCCCCGCTAGACAGGGGATTGAGACACCGTACCATTCGCGTTCGGAATGCGCATCGGTAGGACAGGCTTATGCCCTCAAGTTCCACGCAGGATTAGGTGATTTTCGGGGTTGGCAATGCTCGTGCGTTCCGTTACTAAGGGGCTTTCGGGCGTGCGCGTGATTCGCGTGCGCCTGTTTCGTCCAAGACGGCGGGTCGGCCTTGGTACATCAAGGTCGGTAATTCCTGCCTGAGACGGGGATGGAACAGTTCCTCTTTGGGGGTTAGGCACCTTCAGGGGGCTATTGCGAAGAACCCGTTGCGGACCCGTATGCCGGGGCGAATGTCTCGGCAAAGTCGAGCCGGAGGGGTGCCCTCCAAGCCTGGAGTGAAACTGTGGATAGAGCCCAGAAAGAGAAAGTGGTCGAGGAACTCGGCCAGATCTTCGAAAGCTCAGGCGTCGTGGTCGTAGCCCGCTACGCAGGTCTCACGGTTGCCGAAATGCAGGATCTCAGGAGGCGCATGCGCGAAGCTGGCGGCTCCGTGCGGGTCGCCAAGAATTCGCTCGCCAGAATCGCTCTCGCTGGAACGCCGAACGAGGCGGTTTCAGGATTCCTGACGGGAATGACCGTGTTGGCATTTTCCGACGATCCTGTGACCGCGGCGAAGGTGGCTGAGAGCTTTGCCAAGGACAACAGTAAACTGGAAATCCTTGGCGGAGCGATGGGAGAGACGATTCTCGACCGCGCCGGCGTCAAGGCGGTCTCCGAAATGCCATCGCGCGACGAACTTGTCGCGGCTGTCGTTGGCTGCATCGGGGCACCAGCCGCAAACATTGCCGGGGCGATTGGCGCTCCTGCTTCAAATGTCGCTTCAATCCTCTCCACAATCGAGGAACGGGCAGAAGCGGCCTGATCGCAATTCGCAGCCGGAATGTCCGCGCCAGCAATGGCAACGTGACGCCGAAACATACTCAAAAGGAACGCAAAAAATGGCTGATCTGAAAGCCCTCGCTGAACAGATTGTTAACCTTACCCTTCTGGAAGCCCAGGAACTTAAGACCATCCTCAAGGATGAATACGGAATTGAACCTGCGGCCGGTGGAGCCGTGATGATGGCCGGTCCCGCCGCCGGTGCAGACGATGACGGAGGCGGAGAAGAGGAACAGACCGAATTCGACGTGATCCTCAAGTCGTTCGGGTCGTCGAAGATTGGCGTGATCAAGGAAGTGCGTGCCATCACTAGCCTCGGCCTGAAAGAGGCAAAGGATCTGGTCGAAGCTGGCGGCAAGGCCGTGAAGGAGCAGGTTTCCAAGGATGAGGCCGAAGATATCAAGGCCAAACTGGAAGCTGCCGGAGCGGAAGTCGAGATCAAGTGAGATCCGACCGAACGGTCCGCGCGTAATTGATTGAGGGCTGGATCCGGTATCGTTCCGGATCCAGACGATCGCATCTTTGAAAAGGCTCCCGTAAATGAAGAAGGGCCTTTCCTGAGTTGCGATGGCAGGTCGGGCGGTGACCATGGGGACGGTCGCCTGGTATGGACCGAGCCGCAACCTGTTCAAAGCCGCTCCGCCGGGCCCCGACGGCGGCTGCGGCTGCGAATCTGAAAGGCGAACTTCCATGACATTGAGCTACCTTGGGCAGAAACGTCTCCGCAGGAACTACGGCAGGATCCGTGAGGTTCTGGAAATGCCAAACCTCATTGAGGTCCAGAAGTCTTCCTACGATCTGTTCCTGAATTCCGGCGATCAACCCGAACCCCAGGACGGTGAAGGCATCAAGGGAGTTTTCCAATCGGTCTTTCCGATAACGGATTTCGGAAGCACCGCCCAACTGGAGTTCCAGGGATACGAACTCGAGCCGCCGAAATATGACGTTGAGGAGTGCCAGCAGCGCGGAATGACCTACTCCGCTCCGCTCAAGGTCACTCTGCGCCTTATCGTTTTCGATCTGGATCCGGATACGGGCGCACGATCCGTCAAGGACATCAAGGAACAGGATGTCTACATGGGAGACATGCCCTTGATGACCCCGAACGGAACATTCGTGGTCAACGGTACCGAGCGGGTCATCGTCTCGCAGATGCATAGATCTCCTGGCGTGTTCTTCGACCACGACAAGGGCAAGACCCATGCATCCGGCAAACTTCTGTTCGCGTGCCGTATCATTCCCTACCGTGGCTCTTGGCTCGATTTTGAGTTCGATCCCAAGGATTTGGTCTTCGCCCGTATCGACCGCCGCCGCAAGCTGCCGGTCACGACCCTGCTCTATGCGCTTGGTATGGACCAGGAAGGCATCATGGATGCCTATTACGAAACGGTTCACTTCCGGCTGCAGGAAAGTGAGGGTAGTGAAGGATGGGTTACGCCGTTCTTTCCAGATCGGGTGAGGGGAACCCGGCCCGCTCATGACCTGATCGATGCAGCGACGGGAGAGGTCATCGCGGAGCAGGGTGAGAAAATCAGCCCAAAGGCCGTGAAACAGCTAAAGGACGACGGCAAAGTGACGGAGCTGCTGGTGCCGTTCGACCGGATTATCGGTCGTTTCGTCGCGAAGGACATCATCGACGAGGAAACCGGTGCGATCTATGTCGAGGCGGGCGACGAACTTACCTGGGAAGCTGACAGGTCCGGTGAAGTCCACGGAACGTTGAAGGAACTGCTCGATTCCGGGGTCACAGACATCCCGGTTCTCGACATCGATAACGTCACGATCGGCCCATACCTCCGAAATACGATGGCCATGGACAAAAACATGGACCGTCATTCAGCGCTGTTGGACATCTATCGCGTGATGCGGCCCGGTGAACCGCCTACCCTTGATACGGCCAGTGCCCTCTTCGACACGCTCTTCTTCGATAGCGAGCGGTATGATCTCTCGGCTGTTGGCAGGGTCAAGATGAACATGCGCCTGAATCTCGACGCTCCAGACTCCCATAGAACGCTGCGTAGGGAAGACGTCGTGGCCTGTGTCAAGGCGCTGGTCGACCTTCGCGATGGAAAGGGGAACGTGGACGACATCGACCACCTCGGCAACAGGAGGGTCCGTTCGGTCGGAGAACTGATGGAGAACCAGTATCGCGTTGGGCTTCTGCGGATGGAACGTGCGATCAAGGAGCGCATGTCATCGGTCGACGTCGATACCGTCATGCCCCAGGACCTGATCAATGCCAAACCTGCCGCCGCAGCCGTGCGTGAGTTCTTTGGGTCCTCGCAGCTGTCGCAGTTCATGGATCAGACAAACCCGCTGTCAGAAGTGACGCACAAGCGCCGTCTTTCCGCACTTGGGCCTGGCGGGCTGACGCGGGAGCGGGCCGGCTTTGAGGTACGCGACGTTCACCCGACCCATTACGGACGGATGTGCCCGATCGAGACGCCGGAAGGTCCGAACATCGGCCTGATAAACTCGCTCGCCACCTACGCACGGGTCAACAAATACGGATTCATCGAGACGCCATACCGAAAGGTGGACGACGGAAAGGTGACGGATGAAGCCCTTTACATGTCAGCGACCGAAGAGATGCGGCATACCGTCGCGCAGGCCAATGCGACGCTAACCGAGAACGGAGAATTCGTCAACGAACTCGTGAACACGCGAAAGGCTGGTGAATATACCATGGCACCGAGAGGCACCGTGGATCTCATCGACGTGTCCCCAAAGCAACTCGTGTCTGTCGCCGCTTCGCTCATTCCGTTCCTGGAGAACGACGACGCCAACCGCGCGCTTATGGGCTCCAACATGCAGCGTCAGGCGGTGCCATTGCTGCAGGCGGACGCGCCCTACGTGGGAACCGGAATCGAGGGGAAGGTGGCGATCGACTCAGGCGCGGCAATCCAGGCGAAGCGGGCCGGTGTGGTCGATCAGGTCGATGCTCAGCGGATCGTTGTCCGCGTTTCCGGTAACCTTGATCCCGGAGACCCGGGCGTGGACATCTATCGTCTCCGCAAATTCCAGCGGTCGAATCAGGACACATGCATCAACCAACGTCCCTTGGTGAAGGTTGGCGATACGGTTTCGGCAGGCGAGGTCATCGCCGACGGGCCATCCACTGATCTCGGTGAGTTGGCGCTTGGCAAGAATGTTGTCGTCGCTTTCATGCCGTGGAACGGTTATAACTACGAGGACTCGATCCTGATATCGGAACGGATTGTCCGCGACGATGTCTTCACCTCGATCCACATTGAGGAATTTGAGATCTCGGCCCGGGACACAAAGCTCGGCCCGGAAGAGATCACCCGTGACATTCCGAATGTTGGCGAAGAGGCACTGCGCAATCTGGATGAGGCTGGAATCGTCTACATTGGCGCGGAAGTGGGCCCTGCGGACATTCTCGTCGGAAAGATTACGCCAAAGGGCGAGAGCCCGATGACGCCTGAAGTTAAGCTCCTTCGCGCAATTTTCGGAGAAAAGGCAAGCGATGTGCGCGATACGTCCCTGCGCCTTCCTCCTGGGAATTTCGGAACGGTTGTCGAGGTCCGGGTCTTCAATCGCCACGGCGTCGAAAAGGACGAACGCGCACTGCAGATCGAACGGGAGGAGGTCGAACGCCTTGCGCGTGACCGCGATGACGAGCTGCACATTCTGGAACGTAACATCTACTCGCGTCTCAGGGAAATGATCAGCGGCAGGAAGGTGGTGAAAGGACCCAAAGGCATCGCGCCGGGCTCGGTTGTCGACGACAGCCTGCTTGGTGGTCTGAGCCGCGGTCAGTGGTGGCAGCTCGCACTCGGCGACGATGTGGAGGCGGCCGCTGTGGAATCGCTGAACTCCCAGTTCGTGGCCCAGAAAAGGACGCTGGAAGCGCGTTTCACTGACAAGGTCGAAAAGGTCCGCCGCGGTGATGATCTGCCGCCTGGGGTGATGAAGATGGTAAAGGTCTTCGTCGCGGTGAAGCGAAAGCTACAGCCAGGCGACAAGATGGCTGGACGCCACGGCAACAAGGGTGTGATTTCCAAAGTGGTCCCGATGGAGGACATGCCGTTCCTCGCCGACGGAACGCCGGTGGACTTTGTTCTCAACCCGCTCGGCGTGCCGTCCCGCATGAATGTCGGGCAGATTCTCGAGACCCATATGGGATGGGCTGCACGCGGACTCGGATTGCAGGTTGATGAAGCGCTTCAGGAATACCGTCGCACAGGTGACATGAGACCTGTTCGCGATGCGATGCGCATCGCCTATGGTGATGAAGCATGGAATGACGGAATCGGTGATATGGACGACTCGGCGCTCGCCGAAGTCGCCTCCAGCGTTTCGGCTGGGGTTCCGGTCGCGACTCCGGTATTTGACGGTGCGAAGGAAGCCGATGTCAACGATGCGCTGCGGCGCGCGGGTTTCGACAGGTCCGGCCAGTCGGATCTCTACGATGGAAGAACCGGCGAGAAATTCTCGAGACCGGTGACAGTCGGAATCAAGTATCTGCTGAAACTGCACCACCTTGTCGACGACAAGATCCACGCCCGTTCGACCGGCCCCTATTCCCTCGTCACCCAGCAGCCGCTGGGAGGCAAGGCACAGTTCGGTGGCCAGCGGTTTGGCGAAATGGAGGTTTGGGCTCTGGAGGCTTACGGCGCGGCATACACCTTGCAGGAGATGCTGACCGTCAAATCCGACGATGTTGCGGGTCGCACCAAGGCATATGAGTCCATTGTCAAGGGAACGGACGGTTTCGAGGCGGGTGTTCCCGAATCCTTCAATGTTCTCGTCAAGGAAGTACGTGGCCTCGGCCTGAACATGGCACTCGTTGAGGCGGAGGGCGTGGAGTAACGGCTGCGAAGGCTCCGCGATGACCCTTCCGCCCACCTGGGATGCCAGAAACCTCCAACCCGCCGTACCCTTTGCCCGTTCCAGAAAGGTGAAGAAATGAACCAGGAACTGACCACCAACCCGTTCAATCCGGCCGTTGCGCCAAAGGCGTTTGATGAAATTCGGATATCGCTGGCCTCACCCGAGCGTATCCTGAGTTGGTCTTACGGAGAGATCAGGAAACCCGAGACGATCAACTACCGAACGTTCAAGCCAGAGCGCGATGGCCTGTTCTGCGCCCGCATCTTCGGGCCGGTCAAGGACTACGAATGCCTTTGCGGGAAATACAAGCGCATGAAGTACCGCGGCGTCGTCTGCGAGAAATGCGGTGTGGAAGTCACACTCCAGAAAGTGCGGCGCGAACGCATGGGGCACATTGAACTGGCCGCCCCGGTTGCGCATATCTGGTTCCTGAAGTCGCTGCCGAGCCGAATTGGCCTGATGCTCGACATGAAGCTCCGCGACCTGGAGCGGGTGCTTTATTTCGAGAACCATGTCGTCATTGAGCCTGGCCTGACGGATCTCGATTACGGACAGCTCCTGTCAGAGGATGAACTGGCCCATTATCAGGACGAATACGGTGCTGACGCCTTCGCGGCGAAAATCGGTGCCGAGGCAATCCGCGAAATGCTGGCGGCGATCGATCTCGAATCAGAGGCCGCACGGTTACGGGAGGATCTCGCGGAAGCGACCGGCGAACTAAAACCAAAGCAGATCATCAAACGGCTCAAGGTCGTGGAGAGCTTCATTGAGTCGAGGAATCGCCCGGAGTGGATGGTTCTTACGGTTATTCCGATCATCCCTCCTGAATTGCGGCCTCTGGTCCCGCTCGATGGCGGGCGTTTCGCGACGTCTGATCTCAACGACCTCTATCGGCGGGTGATCAACCGCAACAACCGGTTGAAGAGACTCATCGAGCTGCGTGCACCGGACATCATCATCCGCAACGAAAAGCGGATGCTTCAGGAATCGGTGGACGCGCTGTTTGATAACGGTCGCCGTGGAAGGGTTATCACTGGCACGAACAAACGTCCGCTGAAATCGCTCTCGGATATGCTGAAGGGCAAGCAGGGCCGCTTTCGGCAGAACCTGCTGGGCAAGCGCGTCGACTTCTCCGGTCGGTCGGTCATTGTGACAGGGCCGGAACTGAAGCTTCATCAATGCGGCCTGCCAAAGAAAATGGCGCTCGAACTGTTCAAGCCGTTCATCTACTCGCGGCTCGAAGCCAAGGGTCTCTCGTCGACGGTCAAGCAGTCCAAGCGGTTGGTCGAGAATGAGAGAGCCGAGATCTGGGACATTCTAGATGAAGTGATCCGGGAGCATCCGGTGCTGCTCAATCGGGCACCGACGCTGCACCGCCTCGGCATCCAGGCGTTCGAACCGATTCTGATCGAAGGAAAGGCGATCCAGCTGCATCCTTTGGTGTGCGCGGCATTCAACGCCGACTTCGACGGCGACCAGATGGCGGTGCATGTGCCGCTATCGCTTGAGGCCCAGCTTGAGGCCCGCGTGCTTATGATGTCGACCAACAACGTTCTGAGCCCGGCCAACGGCTCTCCCATCATTGTGCCGTCGCAGGACATGGTCCTTGGTCTTTACTATACGTCGTTGATGCGCGAGGGCATAAAGGGCGAGGGAATGAAATTCTCTGGGCTCGCCGAGGTGGAGCACGCACTTGACGCAGGGGAGGTTCATCTACACGCCCGGATCAAGGTGCGGATCCGTCAGATCGACGAGAATGGCAACGAAGTGTTTCGGCGCTTCGAAACCACACCGGGACGCGTAAGGCTCGGATCCCTGCTTCCGTTGAACGCAAAGACGCCCTTCGATCTGGTCAACCGCCTGCTGCGCAAGAAAGAGGTGCAGAACGTAATCGATACCGTGTACCGCCACTGCGGCCAGAAGGAATCGGTCATTTTCTGTGACCAGATTATGGGCATGGGTTTTCGCGAGGCGTTCCGTGCGGGTATATCCTTCGGCAAGGACGATATACTCGTTCCCGATAGCAAGTGGGGTATCGTCAATGACGTCCGGGAGCAGGTGAAGGCATTCGAAACACAGTATATGGATGGCCTGATCACGCAGGGGGAGAAATACAACAAGGTCGTCGATGCCTGGTCGAAATGTTCCGATGACGTAGCTGAGGCGATGATGGACGAAATCTCATCCATGCAAAAAGTTGATGGTGCGCAGCAGGAACCGAACAGTGTTTACATGATGAGCCATTCCGGTGCCCGGGGGTCGCCCGCCCAGATGAAGCAGCTCGGCGGCATGCGTGGTCTGATGGCCAAACCGTCGGGCGAGATCATCGAAACGCCGATCATCTCGAATTTCAAGGAAGGTCTGACTGTTCTGGAGTACTTCAACTCGACCCACGGCGCACGAAAGGGTCTCGCTGACACCGCGCTCAAGACAGCGAACTCAGGCTATCTGACCCGTAGGCTGGTGGATGTTGCCCAGGACTGCATCGTGCGCCTTAATGATTGCGGTACCGAGGCGTCGATCACGGCATCCGCAGCGGTGAATGACGGTGAGGTCGTTTCGCCGCTCTCCGAGCGCATTCTTGGTCGGGTCGCGGCGGAAGACGTCGTTGCGTTCGAAACCGACGAAATCCTGGTGGCAAGGAACGAGTTGATCGACGAGCGCAAAGCTGATGCGGTCGAGGAGGCGGGTATTGCCGAAGTTCGGATCCGTTCGCCCTTGACCTGCGAATCCGAGGAGGGGGTCTGTGCAATGTGCTATGGCCGCGATCTTGCCCGCGGAACCGTGGTCAATGTTGGAGAGGCGGTTGGCATCATCGCTGCACAATCGATTGGCGAACCAGGTACGCAGCTCACGATGAGGACTTTCCATATTGGTGGCATCGCGGAAGGTGGTCGCCAATCCTATCAGGAAGCGTCCCAAGGCGGTAAGTTGAGATATCGTGACGCAAGTATACTTGAGAACGCGAACGGCGAGATTATCGTTATGGGTCGTAACATGTCAATTGTGATCGTCGACCAGCAGGGACGGGAACGGGTGAGCTACAGGCCAGGATACGGCTCAAAGCTATTCCAGCGGGATGGCGACAGAGTTGCCCGTGGCGACAGACTGTTCGAGTGGGACCCTTACAATAGGCCGATCATCGCGGAAGAGTCAGGCAGAGTGCGCTTCGTTGACCTTGTCTCGGGGTTATCGGTCAGTGAGGAAACCGACGAAGAGACAGGCGTCACACAGCGAATCGTGAGTGACTGGCGGGCCGGAACCAAAGGCAATGAGCTGAAGCCTTCAATTGAACTCGTGGATGAATCGTCTGAAGACGATGGCACCCCTTTCGAATACACCATGGCGGTCGGTGCGATCCTTTCCGTCGAGGACGGTAGCCAGGTCAGGTCCGGTGATGTGATTGCCCGAATTCCCCGTGAAGGTGCCAAGACCAAGGACATCACCGGTGGTCTCCCTCGTGTGGCGGAACTCTTCGAGGCGCGGCGTCCGAAGGATCACGCGATCATTGCGGAGATCGACGGCTATGTACGCTTCGGCCGCGATTACAAGAACAAGCGCCGAATCAGCATTGAACCCGAGGACGACACGGTCGATCCCGCTGAATACATGGTTCCCAAGGGCAAGCACATACCGGTGGCTGAAGGTGATTTTGTGCGGAAGGGCGAATACATCATGGACGGTAACCCCGCCCCCCACGACATCCTATCCGTCATGGGCGTCGAGGCTCTTGCGGGCTACATGATCAACGAGGTGCAGGAGGTCTACAGGCTGCAAGGCGTGAAGATCAACGACAAGCACATTGAGGTTATCGTGCGTCAGATGCTTCAGAAATGGGAAGTGCTCGACGGCGGGGACACGACGCTACTGAAGGGCGAAACCGTAGACAGGGCGGAATTCGATGAGGTGAACGATAAGGCGGTCATCAAGGGAATCCGACCTGCAACTGGCCAGCCGATCCTGCTTGGCATCACCAAGGCGTCATTACAGACGCGGTCCTTTATCTCTGCGGCGTCTTTCCAGGAGACCACAAGAGTGCTGACGGAGGCCGCTGTCCAAGGCAAGAGAGACAGGCTTCTTGGCCTGAAGGAAAACGTCATTGTTGGTCGGCTAATTCCGGCTGGTACGGGCGGCGCGATCAAGGAGGTTCACCAGATAGCCCAGGAACGGGACAGCAAGGTCATTCAGGCCAGGCAGGAGGCGGAGGAGGCCTTGGCCGCATTGGCGGCGCCGGATGACTTCGAAGCTGGAGCGGAATTCCTGTCCGAGTCCGGGGAGCGTTTGGATGATGGCTTCTTCAGCCAACCCAGTGGGCTGGTTGACACGCCTGAAGATCGGCCTTGAGTAAGGGGCGGGACTTCCGGTTCCCGACCTTGGAGAGGGGAGTCTCCCGGCAAGGCATTCCAGAACGAATCTCGATGGTTTCGGGCGGTTATCCCGTAAAAGTGGAACTGGGCTGTGCCCCGGGAGATGTACAGGTGGCGGCGCCGGATCGACAGTGCCTTCGCGGAAGCCGAGGTCAGGACCGTCGCGATGCGCTGTGACAGGACGGATATGAGCTCCGCGGCGGGGATCCATCCCGTGGCGGGCGTGGTTCGCGGCAATATGATGGTCAACAGGCGGCGTGTCATCCATATTTTGCCGCCTGCCGTTCAGTCATTTAAATTGCACAATAACCGGTCTTTCCGGCCCGAATCGGTGGAAATCAGCCTCCGTTGCTTCGCCCCTTGACACGTTCGACCCCGGCAGTTCCCCCTCGCGTCGGATTTTCCAGCCCCCGACCGCACCCGGTCGGACCGCGGCTGGTGGCGTCCGCCACTCGGGAACGGATGAAAAGAGACCGACGGGCGGGTCCACGCGGCGATGCGGTCCCGATGACCGACGATGACACTAACGGACGTAACCGCCGGGCTGCTTTACATGGGTGTCGGGGCGGATGAATGACATGCAGGCTGTCTGCCAGCCCCTGTTTCCGTCAACCCCCGATGTCTGTATCACATCCTCTCCGAAGGCCTGGCACCCCACAGCCATAGGTCCGACATCCCTCTGGAAACGGAGAATGGAATTCCGTAGAATGACCGGAAACGGATAGGTATGGATATGGTCGATATCGCCGGTCTACGGAAATTCAGCCGCATGCCGGACCGAGACCGGGCCCCGTTCTTGGTAGGTCGCACCGATGAAGTGAACCTTGTCAACCAGCTGCATGACGATGCGTTCGGGTATCTGTGCGATGGTGAGATATCCTCCAGCATGACCGCGCTGCTGCAGGGAGCCCCCGGTGTCGGCAAGACCTCGCTTCTCAACCACATGAAGAGACGATGGCGTACGGAAAAATCATCTCCCATCGTGGTGGAGACCACACCGCAGGTGCTGGCCGACGAGGGCCGTCTGGCCGTGGCCATCGCCGAGGCGGTCCGGGCCGGCGCCTCCCGGGTCTGGCGCACGGAGCACAGCGCCGGACGCATCGGCAGGGCCAGCTTCATGGGGCTTGGCGCCGACATTTCCGACGGCATGAACGTCCGCCCGTCCGCGCCGCGTCTGGAGGATATCGGGACGGTGCTGCGGACAAGGAATGTCCTGGGACCCGACTGGATCTGGGAGCGTCCCGTCGTGCTGATGGTCGATGAGATACAGTCGCTGCCGACGGAGGCCGGACCGGTGGTCCAGGCCCTGCACATGGGCGTGGCCGACCTGCCGCTGGTGCCGCTGTTCGCAGGCCTGGGCGATTCCTTGGAGATCTTGGAAGGGTTCACTGGCACCTCGCGGCTGACCGCCGACAACGTCCTGCGGCTGGGAGCGCTGGAGACGAGGCAGGCGACCGGAGTTGTAGAGACCATGTTCCGCACCTACGGGGTGCGCGGTGCCGATGCGGCCCGCGCCCATTGGGCGGACTGGGCGGCGGAGGTCTCAGACGCTTGGCCGCAGCACCTGCACAACGCCATGCGCGCCATCGCCCGCGGGCTGCTGGAGACGGGGGGACGGCTGGATGACATCGACGCCGACGCCGTGCGGGAGCGGGAACGGACCCTGCGCCTGGATGTCTACGGACGACGGCAGTCCACATCGATGAGGGAGGCGGTCAACCTCGTGGCCGCCGTCATGCGGGACTGTCCGACCTTCCTGACGGAACGTGTTCACCGGCCGAACAGGGCGGACATGCTGGCGTCCATCCTTCGGCACCGGCGGACTGGCGAGACGCCGGAGGATGTCTCCTGGAGGCTGCCGACGGATCCGGACAGCGGCGCTCCCATGGACGCGAAGACGTTCCTGCGCCATCTCGTCCACCGCGGTTCCCTGCAGGAGCGCGGTGACAAACGGATGGAATGCCCGATCCCGACCTTCCGCGACTTCCTCATCGAATCTGGGGATCCGGTTCCGGCGCTGGAGCACCGCACCGACCTGCCTTTGCCGGAGATATCCGCCAACAACATGGATCCGGCCTTGGACGGAGACGCGGATCCCTCGCCATAGGGATCCCGTCCGCTCGTCCCCTTCAATTGACACGTCCGGCATCTCCAGCACTCGGGCCGCCTGACAGACCCCGCACCTTTCATCCACCGGCTGGCGTGGGTCTGGCCAGATGGCGGTCGACCTCCATCCAGTGCAGATCCAACCAGCCGCCGTCGGCCGGAAAGAACCGTATCCAGTTGCCACGGCTATTCCAGACCATCGGCGACTGTCCATCATCGGGTATGTCGACATATCCATGCCGCGGGCCCAAATTGCCGAACGTGCGCAGACGGCTGCCGGCGGGAACCGTCAAGGGAACGCTGAGACCGCGCTTTGCAGGACGAGTTCACGGATGAGATATCCGCCCAGCAGCCGGTCGTGGAAACGGGTCAGCGGATGCCTGTCGGCCGATACTGTTCCGTAATCCTTCAGCAGCCGCCGGACCAGACGTTCGCCATGGGCGACAGGCAGCACCAGACCGTCGGGATGCCTGTCACCCAGACCCATGGCCGTGACCCGCAGGCCACCGGTGACCTTCTTCACTCGCAGGGTCAGGAGCACCTCGAAGAACCTGCGGGTGCCATGCGCCCCCGGGTCGCAGGATCCAAAGCATGCCCAGCGGCGCGAGGAACACCGCCCGGAGGTGTCCGTGGTCGAGGAAGTGGCCAGACTGATGTATCGTCAGGATTTCCAGCCGGTTGAGGTCCGTCCAGGCCGCGCTTGTTGTCAGGACCACTGCCAGCAGGACTGACGCGAGGGCGCACAGACGGCCCATGTCAGCCGACCACCTTCATCGGGACGCGATGTGGATACGGACGGAACGGTGAGGCGGAAGTGATGGGCCCCGTCTGGATAGGGTATGCGCCGAGGTCAAGGGATCTTTCCGGGCGTGGCCGATTCGCCTGTCATCCTGTCCGGGGCCAGATCAGGCGGATGATTCGCCCGAAAACCCGGGCTTTCCGCCCGAGTTCCACTGCCGGACAGGTGGATTCGGTCGGAAAGAGGTGGAAAACCGGTCTGGGCGAAGATGGGAAATGTTTCGGTCGGATCATATTTTATTTCCTGGAATCAAACGGTTAAAATATTGCAGGTGGCAAAAATATGGGTGATGCGACAACGGACCTGGTCTTAGACATATGTCGAGTGGCGATACGCCCTTCCGAATCGATGCCAATGGGGGTCAGGAAGTTGCCCAACACGCTTAACCCAGAACTTTTCCGCTTTCTGCGAGAGTTGCGCGAGAACAACAACAGGGAGTGGTTTGCCAGAAACAGGACACGCTTCCGCGAAGCCGTTCAGATTCCCATGGTCGGATTTATCGAAACCATGGCACCCTGGCTGGCACACAACGC
This sequence comes from Paracoccaceae bacterium, assembly GCA_965203605.1. Taxonomy (GTDB): domain Bacteria; phylum Pseudomonadota; class Alphaproteobacteria; order Rhodobacterales; family Rhodobacteraceae; genus JAPOUP01. Next base: position 5,208,573 of record OZ241902.1, read on the forward strand.
ACCCGCATTTCCCGCCGATACCCGACTCAACGGTGGCTCCCTGTTCCGCATCCACCGTGACACCCGCTTCAGCCCCGACAAGACCCCTTACAAGACCAATGTCGGGTCAACTTCCGACACCGTGCCGGCAAAGATGCCCACGCACCTGGCTTCTACGTCCATATTGCTCCGGATGAGGTGTTCTTCGGCGGCGGAATCTGGTCTCCACCGACATCGGTCCTGAACAGGATCCGCGATGCCATTGTCGAGGATCCTGAGCGATGGCTCGTGATTCAGAAGACCCCGGCCTTCACCGATGTGCTCGGCGGACTGGGCAGAGGCCAATCGCTGAAAAACGCACCACGCGGCTATCCACACGATCACCCCTGCATCGATGACCTGAAACGAAAATCGCTGTTCGCGTTCGCCAGCTGCACCGAATCCCAGGTCTGTGACTCTGATTTCCCTGATGGCGTGATTGAGGCATTCGAGGCGCTGTCGCCTTTGCTGCAGTTCATGGTCAGGGCTCTGGATCTGGATTGGGACTCCTGATGTCGCGTCACCCTTATTTTTCCACCTGAAGTCCAGTCATTGAAATCGCGCAATAACCGGTTTTTCCGGTCCGAATCCGCCGGACTCGGCCTCCACCGACCCGCCCCTTGACAGATCCGACCCCGGCGCTTCCCCCTCGCGCCGGATTTTCCGGCCCCCGACCGCACCCGGTCGGACCGGCCAGCGGCGGCATGCGCCGCCAGGGAACAGATAAAAGGAGACCGACGATGACCGACATCACACGGCAGATCGATGCGGCGCGGCCCCCGCTGGCGGCCTCGTGCCCGGCGCCATCGGCGCGATGGCCTCCGTTGATGTGACCGTGCTTGACCTCCCGACGGAGGACGTCGACGCGGGCTCTCTACGGCCGGTTCCGACCTCATGGACGATGGTACGTTCCGTCGGGTCGTGGGGCTGGACATCGATTACCGCTGCTACAGCACCTACGGCAAAGCGCATTGACAGACGGACGACCGCGACCACGAGTACACGCTGGCCGCCTGCCTGCCGCGGAACGGCAACAGCGTGTCCGGCGAGGCGACCCTGCACACCTGGGTGCAACGGAGTCAGGACTGGGACTGGAAGGACCGGAGTTTCCGTCGCCGGTCGCTGTTCACCGCCGCCCTGCGGTCCACGGGACGTACGTCGGGTGCCGCCCACGCCCATAAGCGCCTGGGCCGGGACCACCACCCATCACCAGCCGCTCAACTCGACGCCAGCTCCAACGACGACGCCCAGCCCCACGACCCGACGGAAGGCATCATCGTCCATGAGGTCGGTGCGTGGGCTGACATGAGCGAACTGCTCACCGATGGTTGTACTCCACCGCCACCAAGCGGTGGCGGCGGTGGTAGTGGTGACAGCGAGGATCCCCACCATTTGTCGGTTGATATGGGGAATGGCATTTCCGTCGCCACATTCGGAACGTTTTCGGAAGCGAAGGATTTCGCCAATGATGAAGGGAGGGGGGTACGTCAGAACGGAAAAAGGCGAGGATCCGAATCGGGGCAGATGATGGAACGACCGGTTACGTCATACGTGGTTGATGGATGGACCCTGATGGTTCCGTCCATTCCTCAACTTGCCTTTCAGGGTTACGGATAGTAATATCCCGCTCGTATCCATGTATGGCAGGAGTCTCTGATGAAACCGCTCCGCACTGCCATTTTCCTCTGTACCGCCCTGTCCTCCAAGGGCTGTATGGCCCCGTCCCCACCCGCCGACCCCTCGCCGAAAGGCAACGGATACATGGTCGAGCGCACCGCCGCCGCGGTCAATGCCATGCGGATCAAGGATCCCGACACATCGCGGGTGGAGGTGGTCCCCCGCAGCAATGTTGCGGCGGCGGACCTGCCGGAGTTGCTGGCCGGCAACGTGTTGGTGGGATACTGGTTCTCATCCGGTTTCCAGCAGGGGAAGCGGGCGCTGAGCCTTTCGGTCAAGGTCTGGACGGATGACGGACATTTCCATCAGTGCAGCAGAAAAACGCCTTGGCCCGGAGCTTACGGTACCGGCGACTTGACCGTTGCGGTGAAGTCGGACAGCCATGGCCGCGTCTGGCCCTCCCTGGAAATGGATTACGGGTTCGGACCGGTCTCCAAGAGCCTGCTGTATGACGGTCCCACGGGAGACGCCGTCAGGTTCTCGTACATTGCACCCAGAGAGGAATGGATGTTCCTGCCTGGCCACCTGCAGAGGCGTCTGCCGGCCGCTGTACGGCGCCTGTGCCCGGACTTCCCGTCGGCGGAGTCTCTGGGGCTGGAGGTTAACACGGCGCAGACGGCGGTCTTCTATGACGATCTGGTAGCCCAGCATCCCGGCGAGCGCATCCTGCGCCCGGATCCGGTGACCCCGCACGGGGACATCGCCGCCGCCCACCGCAGCGTGGAAGGGTCGTGAGGACCGCTAGGCGACCGACGGGTGCCGCGTCCCCCATCCCGTTCCCGGGTGCGGCGCCATTGACGGTCTCGCCTGTCAGGCATATGCGTCTCGAAAGAAGGATGGCGCCATGACCGAATTCAGACGGGAGGCCCTGCAGGATTTCGTCAACACCACCGACGGCGCCAAACCCCCGGTCTATATCGGCCGGGATGATATCCTGACACAGGTCGAGAACTACGCCAGCAGTACCTGGAAAGGGTCGGGTGCCCCTGTCCATGGCGTCGGCAAGGCCACCACCGCGGTGCAGGGCGCCCCAGGGGCCGGCAAGAGCGCCCTCATCGATGAACTGCGGGAACGGTCGGCCAGCATCCGTGCCCATTTGCCAACCCAGTCGCGGGTCATCACGTTCTCCAGTCAGCAGCTTTTGTCGAATCTACCTGGAGTCCTGCGGACCATCGGCCTTGCCGCCGGTTGTCCGAAAGAACGATGGAACGATGTCGCGGCAAATTTCAGGCTGAATGTCAATCTTGAGGTGTTCCAGGCTGGAAGTGACCTGTCTTGGCGGAAACCGCCCCCTGTTGAATACAGGACCTTGAACAGTCTCGCGGAGAGTTTTCCGGCCACGAAATGGCAGGGACCGGTCATCGTCTGCGTCGACGAGACCCAGAACCTGACCGGACGGACGGACACCCCCCACGCCTCTTTCCTGCAGGCTGTGCACGAGGGCCGCTCGACCCTGCCGCTCTCGCTGGTTGCGGTCGGGTTGAGCGACACGGCGGATGTACTCGATGGCATGGGCCTGACACGGCTGTCCGTCCATCCCCTGGGCGGGTTATCCACCCAGCCGGACCCGGACCGGGACGGATACACCGAGGTCGCGGATCTCATGCTGTCGTTCTGCGACCATTTCGGCATCGGACGCGAAGGCGAGACCGCAAGGCTCATGGCCCTGGCAACGCCCTGCGAGGGCTGGCCCCGGCACCTGCATTACGCCCTGCAGGCCCTGGGACGCGAGGTACTGCGGACCGACGGCGACCTGACCGCCGTCAACTGGCCCGTGATCCTGCAGGAGGCCGCCGACAGCCGTCAGGAATACTACAAAATCCAGCAGGACCGGAATCTGAAGAGGGCCCGCGTTCTGGTGGCGGATGTGATGGCACGGACGCATGATGGCATGTATCATGATGAGATACAGGACGTCATCAAGGGAGCTACCGATGACCGTCCCGGACAGCGACTACCAAAAGATATGGACGCGGAGGGGTTCCTGAACCATCTGGCTCATCGCGGTGCCCTGCACATGGATATGGACGGCACCTATCGTAGCCCCATCCCCTCGTTCCGCAGCTTCCTTGTCAGGGCCGGAGGATTGGATCCCGACAGCCGTCCGCAACGGGAACCAACTGAAACGGACAGGGATATGGACTTCAGCCCCTGACTGGACTGGCATCATGGAACGCGGAACTGCTGGTCGGGTCCGTCATTGTTGGTCAGTGGACACGTACATTCCGGGATCCCACCGCAGTCCGGAGGGACTGCGGACAGCCTGACGGTGCCCTCCGTCAGCCACCGCCGGGCACGGACCCGATCAGGAAGCCGTCGATTTCCCTCCAGTCCAGCATGATCCAGTTTCCGTCCGTTGGGATGAATTGCACCCAGTCCCCATGACTCTTCCAGAGCGGCAGGGTCTGGCCGCCGTCCGGCACATCGACATACCCATGGAACGGACCACCGTTCCTTAAGCCGAACTTCCAGAAGGCCTCAAGAGCTACGTGATTGATTCCGGGGCGAAAACCCCGGATTCCGGATTCACGCCACTGGGCAGAAACTGGCGGCGTCAGGGAAGCCGGATGCCAAGGAGCCGGAACGCCTCGACCTGCAGCGGCGTCGGCGTTGACGTCATCCCGAACTCCGCAGCCGGTTCCGACCTCGGCTTCACGCGCAGCCTCGACAGGGTCGCCAGGTGCGCCATCAGGTCCTGGAAGCCCTGGACCGGCAGCCCGGACGTCGTCCGCTTCGTCGCCGCCTTGAGCGCGGCCCCGTCCGACGGCCCGGCGGGGGCCACGGGGGAGGCCGGCGCCACCGGCTCCCCGTCATGGAACAGCAGCGGCTTCAGGGCCTCCCGCATGTGCCATTCCACGTAGTAGGCGAGCATGCAGAGCAGGACGTGGGCACGGACCCGGCCGGCAAGGCGGTGATGGACCGGGCGCACCTTCAGGTCCACGGTCTTCATCGTCCGGAAGGCCCGCTCGACGCGTGCGAGGGACCTGTACGACCTGACCGTCCCGCCAGCCCCCATGACGCTTTCGGGAAGGCTGGTCCGGACCACGTGGAAGCCGTCCAGCGCCTCCTCGGCGGCGACGCTCTCCGCATTGCGCCGCCACGGGAAGCCGTCCTCCCGGACGTCGACGGCGAAGTGCTTCCCCATCCTGCGCGACGCCAGCACCTTCTCCAGCCGCAGGGTGATCCTCGTTTCGCCCCTGAGGCGGTTCTTCCTGCGCCGGGTCGCCGCCTCGACCTCGCGGATGCCCTTCCCGGTCGCCTTCAGCAGGTCCTGGCGCCTGCGGGTGCGCTCCTCGGCCAGGAGCGGGTTGCGGCACACCGTCAGACGCTCGCCCGGGAAAAGCTCACTGCAGGCGATCCCGGCCATGTCCACGTCGTCGAACAGCGACGGCTGCAGGGCGCCGTCCTCGACCAGGGCGCGGACCGCGGGCGCCCGGAGCGCGGTGATCCAGTCGAGCCCGGCGGGCCGGACGTCCTCGCGCAGCCGCGCGTCGGTCAGCATGCCGCGGTCGCCGACCAGGACGACCCTGTCGAGGCCGAAGCGGTCCCGCAGGCGACCGGCGGCCGTCGCGACGGTCGACGGGTCGGAGGCGTTGCCCTCGAAGACCTCCACTGCGACCGGCCGTCCCTCGCGGTCGCACATGAGGCCGAACCCGACCTGCAGCCTGCCCTTCCTGCCGTCGCGGGAGTGGCCGAACCTCGCGAGCGGGCAGCTGCGCCCCTCCATCCAGACCGAGGTCAGGTCCCAGAGCACCAGGGAGCGCTCGCCGAGATGGCGCCGGGCAAGCCCGGTCTCGATGCGCTCCTGCCGCGCAGGCAGCCAGTCCATGGCGCCGTAGAGTTCGTTCTCGTCGGCGTCGCCGACGCCGAGTGTCTGGCCGAGCGTGTCGCGCGCGCTCTCCGGGGAGAGGCCCCGGGCTGTTGCGAGCTTCGCCCTCGGCGCGGTGATGCGGGCCACGACCATGGCGACCACGAGGTCGCGCAGCCGTGACGGCCGCGGGGAGATGATCCGGTCGACGCCGATCTTCCGGAGCGTCCCGAGCGCCGCCGCGACGGCACCGTGCGGCAGCGAGGACGCGACCTCGAACGCCTCGGCGAGTGGCCTGGCGGCGGCGCCCCTGAGGCAGGCGCGGATCTCCTCGACCAGCTCCGGCGGGAGCTTCGAGAGGTTGGCGAGGGTGCGCCTGCGCGTCTTCTTCGCGTCCCTGTCCCACCATGTCTCGCGGAGCAGCACGGCGGGGGGCGAGTTGCGGTTGGGGACTGATTCGATATACATGGCCATACATGTAGAGGGATTGGGCCGTGCTGTCAAGCGGAATCCACAATAAAAAAACGTGTGGATGTAGATATGGGAATCCAGCCCGCTCCGCAGGGCAGCTCAATTACATGGCCATATGATTCGGTGTCCGCAGCGCCTGTCCGCCGCATAGCGGATTGAAAACACTACGCTTCCAGGAGAAAAACCGCCTGGCGGGTCTGGAAGTTCGGCTTAAGTCACCCAGACGGCTGCCAGTGGGCACAGCCAGACTGTCTCCATCCCCTCCGCGCAGAATCAGGTTGTGAGTCAATGGCCGCCCCAGCAGCCGGTCATGGAAGCGGGCCAACGGATTCCTGTCGGCTGACACCGACCGGATGTAACCGTGGTCGAAGACGTGGCTGGACTGATGTACGGTCAGGCGTTCCAGCTGGTTGAGGTCAGCCTTGGCCGGGTCTGTTGCCAAAGCCACCACCAGAGCTAGGATCGATACGAGGGCGCGGAGACGACGCATGTCAGGCGGCCACCTTCACTGGGCGCGATGGGGAGGGAACGGTGAGGCGGAAGTCATGGACCCCGGTCTGGACTGTGTGCGTCAAGGAGGTTTTCCAGGTGCGGCCGATTCGCCGGGCGTCCTGTCCGGGGCCGGAGCAGGCGGGTGAGTCGCGGGAAATCGAAGCGTTCCGGCCCGAATCCTCCCGCCGGACAAGCGGATTCGGTTGCAAAGATGTGGAAAGCCGCCGTTTTCTGTTGAAAGGACCGGTGTGATCCAAGGTTGCGGATATGTTGGCCGGATCATATTTTTATTACTTAAAATCAAAGAGTTGAAAAGATTATAGGTAAAAAATATGAGTGATGCGACATCTTGATTCTATGCGCACGGGGCATCGCACCCTCTCTGATGGATGTCACCGGACCGGATACGATTGCGGCGGACAGAAGGAACGAAAGCGTTCGAGCGCGGATGGGCATCGTCCATGTCGGACCTCAGGCGCGAGTTCCTGCCTGTGTTTCGCTTGCGGAGAAGGCCTTGCACCGCCTGGATCTCCGCCCTATGGTTTGACCCCGAGGAATTTCCGCCATTCCTGAAGTTGGTTCAGTTGGGTTGGAACCAAAGACTTCCGGAATCCCGGCCTTTCAGGGCTCCGGTTGGCGCTCGGGTTGACGAATGACACTGAACCCGCGTTTGATCTGAAGCAGGATGGATGCCCGTATGAAAAGAACACCTGTCAATCCATGGCCTTGGTCGCTGAGTTTCGGCTACAATCAGGCCGAGATAATCGAAGGAGCCAGCAGGCAGCTGGTCTGCGCAGGCCAGACCTCGGTCGACGCCGAAGGCAACCCGCAGCATGCCGGGGATATGCGCGGCCAGATGACGCTTGCCCTCGACAACCTCGAGGCCGTCCTGGGTGCCGCCGGCATGGGTCTCGCCGACATAACGCGGCTCAATATCTATGCTACGGATGTGGACGAGGCCATGAAGAACTTCGACCTGCTGGGTGCGAGATTCGGGCCCCTCAACGCCGCTCCCCCAATGACAGTGGTCGGCGTTACCCGGCTCGCCATCCCTCCGCTCATGTTCGAGATCGAGGCCACCGCTGCCGCTTGAGATGGATGTCGGCCACGACTCCGGGCATATGTCGGTGTGCCAGGCCCTCTTTGCGGTGAGATGGATGGGGCTGGACTGCGGCCTGTCGACAACCAATTTGCCACGACCACGCCAGCCACGGAATGAATCCCCCCGCGAAGCTCGCGCCCGTCCTGTCACAGGGCCTCGCCAAGGCCCGGAACTCCTTGATTCTCGAGAAGGAACTGTCGGTCAGATGTCGCCATCGGTATATCGCCCGGCCAAATTCCGCGGGCACTGCCTGCTTCCGCTTCGACGGGGTCACCGCCTATGCCCACACCCTCCCGAGTGTCAGAATCATCATTCTTGAGCCGGACAGCGATGAGGTTGGAGGATCCTTGCCCGAGGCTCTACGCAATCAGCTTGATGTCTCGCCTTACGTCATGTTCCAATAGGTGCCACCCGCAAATGTCCCGATACCCTCGCGCACCGCTGCCATCGAAGTGGTCGGGCAGAATTCCAACTCCTCTGACATGGCCGCCGACGGCCATAAATATTTCACCGTTCTGAGTTCAAACGTACACATTGCTCCCGAATACTGAGGGCAATCGAAATTCCGATCACGGAGGACCACATGACGTATCGGTTAGTTTACACTGTGCCGGTTGCCATATTGCTTGGCTCGGGCGCTTTGGCCAAGGACACGAGCTATTTCGGCTCGGTCGAAGCCATTCCGGGAAACGGTGCCGTCGATATGGCCCGTGGAACCGTCTTTGTGGACAGCAACCGCAACAGCCGGTTGGACGTCGGCGAAGCTGGCATTGAAGGCGTACTCGTCTCGAACGGCCGCGAAGTGGTGACGACGTCCGCCAGCGGCAAATACGAGTTGCCAGCCTATGACGACATGAATCTCTTCATCACCAAGCCCGCCGGATACGCTGTGCCGTTGGACGAGACGCTGGTGCCACAGTTCAACTATATCCACAAGGTTGCCGGTTCCCCCGATCTCCGATTTGGCGGGATCGAGCCTACGGGACCCCTTCCGGAGGCGGTCAATTTTCCTCTCATTGAGGACAATTCGGCGCGCGCCCGGTTTGAATGCCTCGTCTTTGGTGATGCGCAACCCTACTTCAACATGCAAGTGTCCTATGTGCGGGAAACGGCAGGTAGGATGCTGGCAGCCCGCGACAATGCGGACACCGAGTGCCTCATCTTCGAAGGCGACGTGATGGGGGACGATCTGTCACTCTATCCACGCTTCAAGCGGATCATCGCCGTCGGCGACACGCCGCAATACTATGTGGGTGGCAATCACGATCTCGATTTCGACGCGACGGACGACCAGCACTCATTCGATACGTTCCGTCGCGAATGGGGCCCGGAATACTACTCTTTCGACGTTGGAAACGTGCATTTCGTGACTCTCGACAATGTTCGTTACCCGTGCAACGGAATCGATGACCATCCGTTCTGCGACCCATCCGCACGGCCGACCTACAACGGCGTCATCCATGACCGGCAGTTGGAGTGGCTGGAGAATGATCTGGTCAACGTGCCGGAGGACAAGCTGATCGTGCTGAGTGCTCACATCCCGTTCCAGACTTTCACCGATAACACCGCGGCCAAGCACCAGACCGACAATCTGGATGCGCTGGTAAACGTGCTCGGCAACCGCAAGGTGTTGGGGCTCTCGGGTCATACCCATACGACCGAGAACATCTTGACCGGTGAATATTACAGGGGCTGGGAAGAAAACACTGGCGTCGGGCCTGCGCCGTTCCACCAGATCGTAACCGGTGCCCTGTCTGGTGCATGGTGGTCCGGCAGCCTCAACGACGATCTGGTGCCGGGAGCCAACCAGCGACTGGGTAGCCCTCGTGGGTACTATATCCTGAACTTCGACGGCTCAGATTATGTCGAGACCTACAGATCCTTCACGCATTCCCACGAAGAACAGTTCCATGTCTCTTTCAACAGCCCGCGCTATCGCGATTGGGCAAATGAACTGGTCGATTACGTCGACTCATACGGTGGAAAGCGGGGCGAGATTCTTCCACCGGTTTCAATCAATGACATGGGCGATGTTAACATGCTGACCAGAAACGACCTGAACAGCGGCACCTGGGCCGTCGTCAATGTCTGGAATGGGTCACGCGACGATAGGGTGATGCTGTCGATAAATGGAGGTGATGCGTTCGAGGCGACGCGGACGCAGTCAGGCACCGGCGAAGCCAAGCTTCGCTCGATCCAATCGTCAGACCCCTATGCGATCTTCCGTCAATTCAGCGACACGCGGCGGGCGATTGGGTCGCATTCGGGAAACAACGGTTACGAAATGTTCCGGGGCAGCATTTGGAGGGGTGCGGCCGGACCGCTGGACAGCTGGCTATGGACCCTCTCGTCGCAGCATCTCTGGACGGCGGATCTGCCGTCGGACCTTCCCTCGGGAATTCACAGCCTAAGTGTCACAGTCATTGATCATCACGGTCGGGAGTTCTCGGACACGATTGCCTTCGAGGTCGTCGAGAGGATCCCGGATATGACATGGCAGGAGAGATTTTGGCAGTAGCGGGCTCGTACGGTTTGGACCGAGGCCTCTGGCCTCGGTACCTCGCATTCGATGAACGGTCCTTGGCTGCATTGCTTGCGAAGAAAGGCGGTGATGGCTGTCGCTCCGCCGCATCATGCGGGCTGTTCGCTTTTTCACAACCCCACTTCCACGCTGAGGTGCAGTACCTCCGGTCTCCTCAACGCGGCCGCAGCCCGGGCGGAGGAGATGGCATTGAGGAGGGAGTCCCGGCTCCCCGGCACCGGCAATCCAGGCCCCGGGATGGCTGAAGCCCCGTCAAAAGGGAGCGTCACGGTGTTCTCCAGACGGCGCAACGTCCCCACAGGAGGCACCTGCGAAATCCCGTCCGTCCCCACCTGTGCGCTGGTGGTCCGCCGCAGGTCCGTTCTTGTCGGCGGACACTCCTGCACGGCCCCGTTCGTATGCCCGTTCGGTCGCATTTCCGGGATTGGCAGGTGGTCGCGAACGGGAACGTGGCCCGGAGCGCCTCCGCCGCCCGTGCATGGCTGGCGAACTCCCCGCCGCTGTTCGTGATCATTGATGCTCAATTCTCGGCAACCTCGATCACGTCCCCGGCACTGGGATAGTCCTTGAGAAGAACTTCGGACACCCTGATCCGTGCCGACGTAACGGCAAATCTTGGCGGGTCTCCCGGCAGATGCACGAGTGACGTCGGCCTTGGGAACGGCACGCCGATCCGGTTCTCGATTTTTCCTTCGGGAGAGATATGGATGATCGACCACCCGTCCCACATCGCGACCCAGAGCGACCCGTCCTTCGCCACGACCAGCCCGTCCGGCGAGCCAGCCTCGTCATCGGCAAACTTCGTGAGCACGCGCCGTGCGGACACTTCCCCTTCGGCTTCGTTAAATTCATACTCGTAGATGCATCTTGCATGGGAATCGACCAGATACATGCGGCAGTCATCCGGCGACCAGCCGATGCCGTTGGGCAGCGTCAGCCCGTCGTCCATGACCGTGGCGGAACCATCCGTCGACACGCGATAGAGCGTTCCTGCACCGGGAGTCAGGTTGAAGGCCAGTGTGCCGACCCAGAAGCGGCCCTGGCTGTCGAGCCTTCCATCGTTGAACCGATTTGTGGGGATGTGCGCTTCAGGATGGCCAAGGTCGCGGAGGATCCTGCCGGACTCCACGTCGAACAGCCTGATTCCGGACTGGCCAGCCACCAGCAGGCCTTCCGGAGTGTCGGCCAGCGCCGTCACCATTTCTTCCTGCGGAAATGCGCTTGTCTCGCCGCTTGCGAGAACGTGGCGGAAGATGCAGGGTCGACAGATGTCCACCCAATAGAGAAGGGATTCATCCCGGCTCAGGACCGGACTTTCCCCGATCAGGTTGCCGACTCTGGCAAGGACTTTATGCGGAGCGATCCTGTGCCCATCTGGCGGTCTCACACTTGAAACGGGGCGTGGTGAGCCGCCCGCGTTTAGCGAGGCCTTGCGTGTTGCCTCAATCACGTTTGCACCCAGTCCATGCAGGGTTTCGCGTCCCAGGCGAGCGCTGGCGCCACTCAGTCCGATCGCTGCCACCGTGACGCCTCGATGGTCCATTATCGGTGCGGCAATCCCGGAAATCCCCGGCACGTCCTCGTCCACTTCGATTGCGTAGCCCCGGGCGTTCACGAGATCGAGATGCCGGTTCAGTTCGGGCAATCCTGCATAGACGCCGCGATCCAGGACTTCGCAGGCTTCGCCGGCCATCAGCCGGCTGCGCTCGTCATGGTTGAGCCCGGAAACCAGTGCCTTTCCGACCGCGCTGTGCCACTTCGCAACCCGCTGCCCAACCCGCGACTGTTCGCGCAGGTGATGGCGGCTCTGGATCTCGTCTATGTAGACGGCACCGTCAGAAGTCAGAATTGCGAGAGAAACCGTTTCGGCCGTGTCGTTATGCAGCTTCTGCATCTCGGCCAATGCCGAGCCTCGAAGATCGAAGTCGCGCCAGACCTGACGTGACAACTCGAAGAGTCGCATGCCCAGCCGATAGCGCGCTTCCTCTGAATCGTACCGAATCAGGCCGTGGTCGGCCAGCGTCGCCAAGAGCCTGTGCGCGGTCGGTTTGGTCATGTCGAGGGCCTGCATGACATCGCGCAAGCTAACGGGATCGCCTTTCGACCCGATAAAATCCAGGACTTCCAGCCCCTTGGCCAAGGTGGCTGAACGCGCTTTCATCGATTTCGCAGTCATTTTCGAACAATGGGCAACATTGACAGCCTCTTTCCTTCGCATTATGAATGGCATCAATCATCTTGATAATCAAGATGATGTCTTGAATATTGAGACGAAAGATGGATCTGTTGCTGACTGACAGGCTTGCGGTCGTGACCGGTGCCGCCCAAGGAATTGGTGCGGCGATTGCCAAGGCTTTTGCCGGAGAAGGTGCCCGTGTCCTGCTGGTTGACCGTGACCTGACGGTGAGCGACGTTGCAGTCCGGCTCGGCGGCATGGGACTGGTGCTTGATCTTGGCCAGCGCACTGCCGCAGACGATGTCGCACAGGCTGCCGAAGACGCCGGCGGTGCCTCGGTGTTGATCAACAACGCCGGAATTTCACGTCCGTCGCCGATCCCGGACCTTGGAGATGACGATTGGGAAGCGGTGATCGACATCAATGCGAGCGCTCCCTTCCGCCTGATCCGCGCCATGTGGCGGCAATTGTCCGAGAATTCCGGCGCCGTCATCAATCTGGCCTCATTCGCGGCCAAGCGTGCCACGCTGTTCGGCAACAATGCCGCGTATGTCGCGTCCAAACATGCCATCGCGGGACTGACACGTGCGGCCGCGTTCGAAGGCGCGACCCAGAACGTCCGCGTCAACGCGATAGCGCCCGGCGTGGTGGCGACCGAGATGGTCAAGCTGCACAGCGTGGCGGTCCGAAAGAGGATCCGTGACCATATCCCGCTTGGCCGGTTTGCCGACCCTGCGGAGATCGCCGACCTGGCCCTGTTTCTGGCGTCGCCGAGGGCCGCGCATATCTGCGGCGAAATCGTGAACATCAACGGCGGACTCTACATGGATTGATATGATGGACGGAATGGAGATCGCCGAAGTCCGCCACTGGATCGTGCATGTGCCACTGGCCGCGCCGATCCAGTGGGCGTCAGGCAGCCGGAGCGGCTCGACGCGGCTGATCTGCGAGATCACGACCAAGGCGGGCATAAAAGGGTACGGTGAAACGATTTGCCTGCTGGACTTCGTCCCCGCCGTCTTTGAAGGCCTCGTCGTCCCGCTTGGTCTTGGAAGCAAGATCACCGATGTCGAACGCCTGACCCGTCGTGCGGAGGGCGCAGGCTACTATCACCACAGGCGCGCACTGGTCTTTGCTCTCTCAGCGCTCGAAATGGCCATGTGGGACGCGCGTGGCAAGCATGCCGCGCTTAGCCTGCACGAGATGTGGGGCGGCGCGTATCGCGAAGAGGTCGAGATTTGCGCCTACATATACATCGCTGATCCCGACAGGGTCGCGGAGGAGTTGATCGATTATCGAGACAGGGGCTTCACATCCTTCAAGCTGAAGATCGGCCTTGATCCCGATCGGGATGTGGCGCTGGTTGCCAAGGCGCGCGAGGTACTTGGCCCTGCCGCCAGGTTGCGCGTGGACCCGAACGGCGCGTGGACCCCGGCAATGGCCAAGCGCATGGTCCACCGGCTGTCGCGGTTCGACCTGCAGTATGTCGAGCAGCCGTTACCGGTCGATGACCTTGTCGGGGCCGCGGATCTGCGCAGATCTTCGCCCGTGCCCGTCTGCATCGACGAGGGTGCCTACACCCTGCAGGAAACGATGAATGTCATCCGCCTTGGAGTGGCGGATCTACTGCTTGTCGATCCGCACGAAGCTGGCGGACTCTGGTCGTGCCTGAAAGCCGGTGCCGTCTGCGAGGCCGCGGGCATCCATGTCGGGATACATTCCGGGGGCGAACTTGGCCTGACCCAAGCCGCCAATCTCCACCTCGCCGCATCGATGCCAAACTGCAAGATCGCGATTGACAGCATTTACAAGCAGCACACCGACGACATTCTGGTCGAACCCATCCCTGTCCGCGACGGTCGCGCATCCGTGCCAACCGGGCCAGGCCTCGGCGTCGAGGTGGATCTGGAAAAGGTCAAGACATACCAGACAGACAGGATCATGTCTGCCTATCGCGACCCCGACAGGCCGGATTGGTTTGCCGAAAAGCCCGCGCACTGATGGGTCCGTCCGTGCAAACCGCGCTAGTCACTGGCGGCTCGCAGGGAATCGGCGCCGCGATTTCCTCGCGGCTTGCGCGAGACGGCTGGCAGGTGATCGCGGTTAGCCGAAAGCCGGTGAAGGGCGGCGACGGTATTCGCCGGGAGGCGCTCGATGTCGCCGATCCCAACGCGGTGAGTGCCCTTTTCGGAAGCCTGAAGGCACAAGGCATCCGTCTTGACGGATTGGTCAACAATGCCGGGATACAGGGCGGGCAGCCGATAGAGGAGCAGACCCTCGAAGAGTGGCAACGCTTTCTTGACGTTAATGTCACTGGCGCTTGGGCGGTCACCCGGGCAGCCCTGCCGCTGCTGTCCGACGCTGCCGCCGTCGTGAATGTCGGTTCCGTCGCCTCGGTGCAGGGCTTTGCCGGTCGCGCTGCCTACTGTGCCTCGAAACACGCACTTCTGGGCCTGACACGCGCGCTGGCCGTGGAGCTTGCGCCGCGCGGCATTCGCGTCAATCACCTTGTGCTCGGCAGTTTCGACACGCCGGGGCTGGGCGCATTGGCCGCGGCAGGTGGACTCGGAGCAGATGCATATTCCGAACGCCAGCTTCTGGGGCGTCTCGGGAATGCTGGGGAGGCGGCCGCCGCCTGCGCCTTTCTGATGTCTGAGGACGCCCACTTCGTTACCGGAACTTCGCTGACAGTCGACGGCGGATTCCTGTTGAATGCCGCCCCTGTCGGCATGGGGCGGAAATCCTGCAACACCTAGAACTTAGGAGGAAACCATGAGACACGTTGCAATCAATGTCCTGACCGCAATCACCACCTTGCTGGCCGTCCCGGCCCTTGCAGAGACCAAGTTGGTTGTCGCTGGCTCGGAAGCGGTGGACTCGCTGCTCGACCGCATGTCCGTGCGGTTCGCCGAGATCCTGGAGGAAAGGGGCGGCGACGCCTTTGACGTCAACCTCGTCAGGGGCCAGTCGCTTGGGAACGCCATCCAGGTCATGGAACAGCATCAGGCTGGTTCGGTCGACGTGATGTATTCGCGACCCGACTGGCTCACATCGAACGTTTCGGACTTCCAGGTCATGAGTTGGGGCTTCACGTTCCGTGACCGGGACCACATGACAGCCTTTCTGAACAGCGAGATTTTCGAGGAGATGAAACAGAAGGCGGTCGACGCAATGGGCGTGCGCGTTCTGGCCGCGGCGGTTGACCAGCCGCGTATCCTCTATACGCGCGAGCCGGTCGAGAGTCTTGACGACATCCAGGGCATCAAGATGCGTGTCCCTGGCATCAAGGCATATCTGAAGCTTTGGGAAACGGTCGGCACGGTTCCCACGCAGGTTGCGTGGGCCGAAGCGTTCCTGGCGCTCAGCACCGGTGCGGTTGAAGGCGCCGAAGCCGACGCTTCCGGGGCCTACAGCCAGAAGTTTCATGTCGCCGCTCCGAACGTGACGCTGACCAACCACCTGATGTCCGCATTGCACATCTCGGTCAACGAAGCTACCTGGCAAGGGCTCAACGCCGAGGAAAGGGCCGTATTGAAGTCTGCCGCGGAAGAGGCTGTGACGTGGGCGTCGGAAACGGCAAAGACTGACTCGCTGGCCATTCTCGACAAGATGTCAGCCGAAGGCGCCACAATTGCCGAGATCGACAACAATCCGTTTGCGCGCAAGGCAGGGACGGCAGTGCCTGAACTCGAGGCCGAAGGGCTTTGGTCGGCTGGCCTGTGGCAGCGGATCCGCGACATTAGATAACGGTTGCAGAACGACCGGGGTTGGCCTGCCCGGCCCCCCGGCACGTTCGAGGGTGATCCCATGCGACGGCACCTGACGATGTATCGGCGGATCCTGAAACTGATCGGGATCGCCGAAATCACTCTGGCCGCGTCCATTCTCGCGGGAATCGTGCTGATGATCATCGCGCAGGTCGCGTTGAACGCGGGCCTCGGCAATCCCTTGACCTGGGAGCAGGAAGCAGGTGCCTACGCGCTCGTCTGGCTGACTTTTGTCGGTGCCTCCGCGGGGCTGAAACAGATGCGTCACATCTCGATAGTCAGTTTTGTGGGCAGGCTGCCCCCTCGCCCAAGGTCACTGATCCGGGCGACTGTCTTTGCAACCATGATCTGGATGTACTTGACCGTGATGCGGGAACTCATCCCGATCATGGAAATCGAGGCACGTGCCACGACTGTTGCGCTGCCGGTTGACCTGCCGCGCTCCTACTTCTTTTCGGTGCCGCTTCTGGCAGCATCGGCCATGATGGCCCTGACCACGACACTCTATTTCATTGAGGCGCTGCTGGGTTCTTTTGGTTCTTCTGCGCATGGCGACGCATCAGACGTCTTGCCGGTGATGGAATAGGCGATGATCTGGCTGCTCCTCGTCATTCTTGCCGGTCTTGTCCTGCTGGAAATGCCCATCGCATTCGCGCTGACGACGGCAACACTGCTCTATCTCCTTCTGACCGACGGCATCCCTGCCATGCTGGTGGTTCAACGGGTCGCATCCGGTCTGGAAAGCTACGTTCTTCTGGCAATCCCGCTCTTCATTCTCGCGGGCAACCTCTTCAACTCAGCAGGCATAGCTTCGCGAATATTCGATTTCGCCAGCGCCTGTGTGGGTCATGTGCGCGGTAGCCTCGGGCACGTGAACATTTTCGCCAGCGTGATCTTCTCAGGCATGTCGGGTGTCGCGCAGGCCGACGCGGCCGGGCTGGGCGCCGTAGAGGTGAGGGAAATGAAGCGTCGAGGCTTCACGCCGGAGTTCAGTGCCGCGATCACTGCGGTATCGTCGATCATCGGGCCGATCATCCCGCCTTCGGGAATCATGATCATCTATGCGGTGCTCGCAGACGTTTCGGTGCCGGATCTCTTCCTGGCCGGGATCGTGCCAGGCGTCATCATGTCCGGTGTGCTGATGATCGTCGTGTATTGGTTGGCGAGGACCGATCGAATTGTTGCCCCTGTGCTGCCGCGCCAAAGCGCACCGGAAATCATGTGCGCCCTTTGGCGGGCGCTGCCAGCACTTGCAGCGCCTGTCTTCCTGATCGCGGGCATCCTGCTTGGCTTTGCGACGCCTACACAGCTCGGTGCCCTGACCGCAGCCTACGCGGTGGTCGTGGGCTTCGCCATGCGGGAACTGACGTTTCGCGTGCTCTGGAAGGCGGTGAAGGACACGGTCACCACCTGCGGAGTGCTTGCGTTCATAATTGCGGCTGCAACGCCGTTCAGCGCGATACTCGCATTGGAGGGCGTTCCGCAGCAGTTGGCTGAGCTGTTGCTCTCGATCAGCAACAGTCCATGGGTGATTCTGCTGATCGTGAATGTCGCTTTGCTGATCTTCGGCTGCGTAATGGACATGACCGCGATTCTACTTGTCGCCGTGCCGGTACTTGTGCCCGTTCTGAAGATGTTCGGGATAGACCCGGTCCACTTTGGCATAGTCATCGTCATCAACCTGTTGATAGGCACGTTGACTCCGCCGTTCGGCATCCTGCTGTTTGTCATGACGGAAGTCGCAAAAGTGAGATATCGACCATTGCTTCGTGCAACGGCACCGTTCTTCATCCCGCTCTTCGCGTTCCTGATCCTGATCACGTACTGGCCAGCGCTATCGCTGACGCTTCCGGATCTTGTATTCGGACGATAGGGGTGCGACAAAACCGCTGTCTTTGCACCGGATCGCTCGTGACCGTGGCGCATGCAGGCGCCATCAGGACGCGCATGCCTACAAAGTCCTTCTCAACAATATGCTCCTTGGGTCTCAACGCAAATGGGTCCAGTGATTGACAGTACCCTGTGATCCTGCCGCTGGCGCTGGACACACAAAGATGCGAAAGTTCCAGGAGTGCGACGCTATGATCGCGTTGGCCTGCTGACGTGCCTTACACCGTTGGCCTCCCACTCAGATCAAGTTGTTCGGCCCTGCGAGGTGGCGCGAGCGGGTATCCGGGTCGTGACGGCTCACGGAAAGTGATGGCGTCATAGTAGTCGTCCAGGGAAATGAAGACACCATTTGTCTCCGCCCATTCACGCATCTGCCTCTTGCACGAATCTCGCCAGGAAAGCACCTCGATGCCCCAGCCCCGATCATGCAGGAGTTTAAGGGTCGTGTGAAAACCATGTCCCTCGCTGTAGCCCGCACCGCCTCCGGTCAGCAGGACAGCGACCCCGGGCGTGTCGAAGTATCGCAGGGCGTTTTCCATCATGCGTTGCTGCAGCCAGCTGACAGTTATCCGTTGCCCTCCCCGTCCGAGATCACCCCGGTCAAACAGCCTGACCTCCACGCGTGCGTTCTCGATGCGGTTCCAAAAGGCTCTGCATTTCAGGGGGAATTGACCCTGCGGCGAAAGCCAGCCTCAACGACCGGTCCGCCTGCGCAAGCTTAAGCAGGTTGTCGAAATGGATCCGCACCAGATAGCTCTTGCCGGGGAACCGTTCCTCTCGTCCGCGATGCGTTTTGCCTCGTGGAAGATGTTGGAGCTGTCCCAATATACGAAGACTTCGCCCATAATGTATCCTCAATTCAGTTCGGTCACCAATCGTGACCTGCAGGACCGACCGGCATATGGAGACCCAGAATGCGGCGGGCAAGGTCCGGACCATTGCGGTTATCGGAACGCAACCGGTTTGGCGGCATGCCGCGCACCTACAATGCTGGCCTGCAATGCATGCAAGATTCGAATTCGCGTGCTTTGATGTCTGGATGCGCCGCATTTTCGAGGTATCGGATTGATCGAACCGCCATATTGTTGCCCGGTCCTCTTTGGATAGTACAGGAAGGGCCTTTGAAGTGCTTGGGCGAGTTGCAACGGCGAGTTGCGTTAAGCGATCATCCTGCAGTGGCGTACCTCATGGCACCGACGGATATCCCAAGCGCCGGCAAGACATCCGAACGCCTTGCTTTCACCGTCTCGACATCGGCGAGCGGACGGTCGTCCTCCCGTTTGCAATCCGGGTCTGCGAACTGCGGCAGATGCAGGGAACTGATTCGTCTTCGCGGTCCGCTCGCCAATCTCAGCGAGTTCACCCTGACTGCGGGCAACTGCAGGACATTGCGCCCGTGGGTTCTTCGTGCCCAGGATCTGGACGGAGCCGTCAGGACATGTCGCCTGGGGGTGATGTGCGGTCGAAGGACCGCATGTGACCGTGAAAGTCGCACTATCCCCAAAAAAGAATGGCTCGGCGGGTTTCTGCCCTGTTGACAGGGGCGCGAACGCACCTTATACCGCCCAAACCCAAGCGAAGCGGTCTTGGCTTGGTTCAGTATTGTAGCGGTCACGATCCGGGCGACCTTCGCTCTGATCCTCTGGAATTCCACCGCGTCGTTCCCGCGAAGGAGGGAACGTATGCGGTGTTCGTGTTTTTCGGATTCGTAAGGCACGTGGCTTAACATTTGGGCGCGGACACGCCCGGACTATTTGAATGCGCAACACGGGAACGATACCCAGATGCCAACTATCCAACAGCTGATCCGCAAACCGCGGCACCCGAAAGTGAAACGCTCGAAGTCACAGCACCTCGAGAACTGCCCGCAGAAACGCGGCGTCTGCACGCGCGTCTATACGACAACGCCGAAGAAGCCGAACTCGGCCATGCGGAAAGTCGCCAAGGTACGGCTTACCAACGGTTTCGAAGTGATCAGCTACATTCCCGGGGAAAGCCACAATCTGCAGGAGCACTCGGTGGTGCTCATCCGGGGCGGTCGCGTGAAGGACCTGCCCGGCGTCCGTTACCACATTCTTCGGGGTGTCCTTGATACCCAGGGCGTCAAGGACCGCCGTCAGCGCCGTTCGAAATACGGCGCCAAGCGACCGAAATAACAGGAAATCGAGATGTCCAGACGTCACGCCGCCGAAAAGCGCGAAGTTCTGCCCGACGCCAAATTTGGCGACGTGGTCCTGACCAAGTTCATGAACAGCCTGATGATCGACGGCAAGAAATCCGTGGCCGAACGCATCGTCTACCATGCACTTGACCGCGTGGAGAGTCGCCTCAGGAGATCGCCGGTCGATGTGTTCCACGAAGCCCTTGAGAACATCAAACCTTCCGTCGAGGTCCGCTCACGTCGGGTGGGTGGCGCGACGTACCAGATTCCGGTTGAGGTTCGGCCGGAGCGCCGTCAGGCCCTGGCCATTCGATGGCTGATCACCGCGAGCAGGAAACGTGGTGAGAATACGATGGAAGAGCGCCTTGCGGCCGAACTCGGGGATGCGGTGAACAACCGCGGCGCCGCTGTCAAACGACGCGAGGACACCCACAAGATGGCCGAAGCCAACAAGGCTTTCAGCCATTACCGCTGGTAACTTCCCGCTTCCGAGGTCCTGAGAAGCCATGGCACGCGAATACCCACTGGAACGCTACCGAAACTTCGGGATCATGGCGCATATCGACGCCGGCAAGACGACCTGCTCGGAACGCATTCTGTACTACACGGGAAAGTCCCACAAGATCGGCGAGGTTCACGACGGCGCCGCGACAATGGACTGGATGGAGCAGGAACAGGAGCGTGGAATCACCATCACCTCAGCGGCGACCACGACATTCTGGGAACGCACGGAAGATGGGCGGAATGCCCAGACCGAGCGGCACCGCCTGAATATCATCGATACACCGGGGCACGTTGATTTCACCATTGAGGTCGAAAGGTCGCTCGCTGTCCTGGATGGCGCGGTCTGCGTTCTTGACGCAAACGCTGGCGTGGAACCACAGACCGAGACGGTCTGGCGGCAGGCCGACCGCTACTCGGTGCCTCGGATCGTCTTCGTGAACAAGATGGACAAGATCGGCGCGGACTTCGCCAGCTGCGTCGCGATGATCAAGGACCGCACCGGCGCGGTTCCGGCACCGATTCAGATGCCGGTCGGCGCCGAGGACAGGTTTGCTGGCGTCGTCGACCTCATCACCATGAAAGAATGGATCTGGGCGGGCGAGGATCTTGGCGCGACCTGGACGGTGCAGGACATCCGAAGTGATCTGAGAGACGCGGCGGAGGAACTCCGGGCCAAACTTGTCGAACTTGCGGTTGAGCAGGACGACGCCGCGATGGAGGCCTATCTCGAAGGCGAGGAACCGGATGTCGACACGCTGCGCGGATTGATCCGAAAGGGAACCCTATCGCTATCCTTCGTCCCGGTTCTCGCTGGCTCGGCCTTCAAGAACAAAGGCGTCCAGCCTCTCCTCAATGCGGTGATCGACTATCTGCCGCATCCTGTCGACGTCCCGGCCTATAAGGGCTTCGCTCCCGGTGACACCACGGAAACCCGCAACATAGAACGCACAGCCGACGATGGTCAGCCGCTCTCGGCTTTGGCTTTCAAGATCATGAACGACCCGTTTGTCGGCTCGTTGACTTTCATCCGCATATATTCAGGCTCCATGCGCAGGGGGGATGCCATCCTCAATTCGACCAAAGGGAGGCGTGAGCGTATCGGTCGAATGATGATGATGCATTCCAACAACCGCGAAGAGATCGACGAGGCCTTTGCCGGCGATATCATCGCTCTGGCCGGCCTCAAGGAAACCACAACCGGCGATACGCTCTGCGATGTTCAGAAGCCTGTCGTGCTGGAAACCATGAGTTTTCCCAATCCAGTGATCGAGATCGCGGTCGAGCCGAGAACCAAGAACGACCAGGAGAGGATGTCGCAGGGCCTGTCGCGTCTTGCCGCCGAGGATCCGTCATTCCGTGTGGAGACCGATCTTGAATCCGGCCAGACCATCATGAAGGGCATGGGAGAGCTTCATCTAGAGGTCCTCGTTGACCGACTGAGGCGGGAGTTCAAGGTCGAGGCGAATATCGGGGCCCCGCAGGTGGCCTATCGTGAGACGATATCACGCTCGGTCGAACACACCTACACCCACAGGAAGCAGACCGGTGGTTCGGGCCAGTATGCCGAGGTCAAGCTGGAAATTACGCCGACAGAACCAGGGGAAGGCTACTCATTCGAATCCCGCATCGTCGGTGGCAACGTCCCGAAGGAGTACATTCCGGGTGTCGAGAAAGGAATTCAGTCGGTTATGGATTCCGGACCACTCGCGGGTTTCCCGGTCATCGACTTCAGTGTCGCACTTGTCGACGGAAAGTTCCACGACGTTGATTCGTCGGCACTGGCCTTCGAGGTCGCCGCCCGAATGTGCATGCGTGAGGGCCTTAAGCTGGGGGGCGCGAAGCTGCTCGAACCGGTCATGAAGGTCGAGGTGATCACGCCGGAGGCATACACAGGCAGTGTCATTGGTGACCTGACCGGCCGACGCGGGCAGATGACAGGGCAGGAGGCGCGTGGCAACGCCGTCGCGATAAACGCTTTCGTACCGCTCGCCAACATGTTTGGCTATATCAACAACCTGCGTTCGATGTCTTCGGGACGGGCGAACTTCACAATGCAGTTCGACCATTACGAACCGGTTCCACAGAACATCAGCGATGAAATTCAGGCGAAGTTCGCATAGGCGGACCGTCTTGACCGATAGAAGGAGGCCACTATGGCAAAGGAAAAATTTGAGCGCACGAAGCCGCACGTGAACATCGGGACCATTGGGCACGTTGACCACGGGAAGACCACCCTGACGGCGGCGATCACAAAGTACTTCGGCGAGTTCCAGGCGTATGACCGGATCGACGCGGCGCCGGAAGAGAAGGCGCGGGGAATCACGATCGCGACGGCGCATGTCGAGTACGAAACGGAGGCACGGCACTACGCACACGTGGACTGCCCAGGTCACGCGGATTACGTGAAGAACATGATCACGGGTGCGGCGCAGATGGATGGGGCGATTCTGGTTGTAAGCGCAGCGGATGGCCCGATGCCGCAGACCCGGGAACACATCCTGCTGGCGCGGCAGGTGGGTGTGCCGGCGCTGGTGGTGTTTCTGAACAAGGTGGACCAGGTCGACGACGAGGAACTCCTGGAGCTGGTGGAGATGGAGGTGCGGGAACTTCTCTCGGCTTACGAGTTCCCCGGGGACGACATTCCGGTGGTGTCCGGCTCGGCGCTGGCAGCGATGGAGGGGACGGACGAAGCGACCGGCGAGGCGCGTGTGCGGGAGCTGATGGAGGCGGTCGACAGCTACATCCCGACTCCGGAGCGTGCGGTGGACCAGCCATTCCTGATGCCGATCGAGGACGTGTTCTCGATCTCCGGTCGCGGCACGGTTGTGACCGGACGTGTTGAGCGCGGGGTGCTGAATGTCGGTGATGAGATCGAGATTGTCGGTCTGGCGGACACGCGCCGAACGACCTGCACGGGTGTCGAGATGTTCCGGAAAATCCTGGACCGCGGCGAAGCGGGGGACAATATCGGGGCGTTGATGCGCGGCGTGGGTAAGGACGAGGTCGAGCGGGGGCAGGTTCTGTGCCGTCCTGGTTCGGTTACGCCGCACACGAAGTTCGAGGCGGAAGCATATGTCCTGACAAAGGAGGAAGGTGGCCGGCACACGCCGTTCTTCGATGGCTACCGTCCCCAGTTCTACTTCAGGACGACGGATGTGACGGGGTCAGTGACGCTCCCGGAAGGAATAAAGATGGTGATGCCGGGTGACAGCGTGTCGTTCAGCGCGGCGCTGATCTCGCCGATCGCGATGGAGGAGGGCCTGCGTTTCGCCATCCGCGAGGGTGGCCGCACGGTCGGCGCCGGCGTCGTCGCCAAGATCGTCGAGTGACGGCGGAAGGACTGACCGACCTGCCGGGCGCCCGATGCCGCCCAGTGTAAATGAAGGTTCGATAAGGGGCGAACCAGACGGCCCCTTACCGCAATCGCGGAGGAACAGGACATGGCAATGCAAAGCCAGAACATCCGCATCCGCCTGAAGGCGTTTGACTACCGCGTTCTTGACGCGTCGACAAAGGAGATCGTCAATACCGCCAAGCGGACCGGTGCCCATGTTCGCGGCCCTATCCCGCTTCCCAACAAGATCGAGAAGTTCACGGTACTTCGCGGCCCTCATATCGACAAGAAGAGTCGCGACCAATGGGAAATCCGTACCCACAAACGCCTGCTGGACATCGTTGATCCGACGCCGCAGACCGTCGACGCATTGATGAAGCTCGACCTCGCTGCTGGCGTCGACGTGCAGATTTCGGTCTGAGGGAGGGTAGGCTAATGCTGCGCTCCGGAGTGATCGCGAAAAAGGTCGGGATGACCAGGCTGTTCATGGAAGACGGAAGGCAGGTCCCTGTCACCGTGCTTCATTTGGACAGCTGTCAGGTTGTTGCCCAGCGAACCGTCGAAAGGGACGGCTACACAGCCGTTCAGCTCGGTGCGGGAGCGGCCCGTGCCAAGCGAATGTCAAAGCCGATGCGGAACCATTTCGCTGCCGCAAGGGTAAGCCCGAAACGAAAGGTCGCCGAGTTCCGTGTGGCACCCGAAAACATGATTGATGTGGGGGCGGAAATCACCGCCGATCACTATTTCGAGGGGCAGTATGTCGATGTCTCGGGCACGTCGATTGGCAAGGGGTTCGCAGGTGCCATGAAAAGGCACAATTTCGGTGGCCTGCGCGCCAGCCATGGCGTGTCGATCAGCCACCGATCCCACGGATCCACCGGCCAGTGTCAGGAGCCTGGCAGGGTATTCAAGGGTAAGAAAATGGCTGGGCATATGGGCGCGGTGCGTGTGACCACGCAAAATCTGCAGGTCGTCAGGACCGACCCCGAACGCGGCCTTATCATGGTCAAGGGCGCCGTCCCGGGCTCGAAGGGAGGTTGGGTGACAATCAAGGACGCTGTAAAGAAGCCGTTCCCGGCAGAGGCGGTGCTGCCTGCCGCCTTGCGGCCGGTCAGGGATGACGGGACGATCCCGGAACCTTCAGCGGAGAACTCCGAAGTGGACAGTCCCGCCGCTCAGGGAGGCGAAGGCGATGAAAGCTGATGCCATAGATCTCGATGGTGAAATGGCCGGTTCGGTTGAACTCGACGACGGGATTTTCGGCCTGGAGCCCCGGGCCGATATTCTTCACCGTGTTGTCCGTTGGCAGCGCGCGCGTGCCCAGGCGGGGACACACAAGGTGAAGACACGTTCGGAGACCTCGTATTCCAGAAGCAAGATCTACCGCCAGAAAGGTACTGGGGGCGCCCGGCATGGCGACCGCAACGCACCGATCTTCCGTGGGGGTGGAATCTACAAGGGACCGAGCCCGCGCAGCCATGCCCACGCCCTCCCGAAGAAGCTGCGCAGGCTCGGGTTGCGGCATGCGTTGAGCGCCAAGGCGAAGGCGGGTGAACTCGTGGTCCTCGACGTGGCCGAGGCCGATGGAACGACGGCGGGACTCGCCAGACAGGTCAGGAACCTGGGATGGAAACGGGCGCTGGTGATCGACGGAGCGAACGTTCACGAGGGATTCGCCCGCGCAGCGGCCAACATACCTGGATTGGATGTACTGCCTTCAATGGGTGCCAACGTGCTGGACATCCTAAGGCGCGACACGCTTGTACTCACACGGGCGGGTCTCGAGGCTCTGGAGGCTCGTTTGAAATGAGGGCGAAATCGCGACATTACGATGTGATCCGCAGACCGATGATCACAGAAAAGACAACACTGGCCTCGGAGGCCGGCACTGTCGTCTTTGAGGTGGCGATAGACTCGTCCAAGCCGCAGATCAAGCAGGCGGTGGAGACGCTGTTCGGCGTCAAGGTCAAGTCGGTCAATACGGCGGTCGCCAAGGGCAAGAAGACACGCTTCCGTGGCCGGCCGGGTCGTCAGAAAGACATCAAGAAAGCCTATGTCGCACTTGAGGAAGGCAACACGATCGACGTAACCACCGGCCTTTGACCGGTATCGGGTCACGGCCCGGGTGCTGGGTCGTGGCATGATGGCAACCACGGCGGGTCTCCTGCCGACGAAGCAGACGGAAGACAGGAAAGCATGGCACTCAAGTCGTATAAACCGACGACACCAGGCCAGCGAGGGTTGGTTCTGATCGACCGTTCGGAGCTTTGGAAAGGCCGCCCGGAAAAGACCCTTGTCGAGGGCTTGGGGAGAAAGGGCGGACGGAACAACGCCGGACGGATCACGATGCGCCGCCGCGGCGGCGGGGCGAAGCGTCTCTATCGAATCGTGGACTTCCGGCGCAGGAAATTCGACGTGCCCGGAACGGTGGAGCGGATCGAATATGACCCGAACCGTACGGCATTCATTGCGCTGGTCAGATATGTGGATGGTGAGCAGGCCTATATTTTGGCACCGCAGCGTCTCGCGGTCGGCGACCAGGTGATCTCCTCGGCAAAGGCTGACATAAAGCCCGGCAATTCAATGCCGTTTTCGGGCATGCCGATCGGCACGATTGTCCACAATGTGGAACTCAAGCCTGGTCGCGGTGGCCAGATTGCCCGGGCTGCGGGTGCCTATGCCCAGTTCATCGGCCGAGGCAATGGCTATGCCCAGATCCGCCTCGCCTCGGGAGAACTGCGTATGGTCCGGCAGGAATGCATGGCTACGGTCGGCGCGGTCTCCAACTCGGATAACTCGAACCAGAATCTCGGCAAGGCAGGACGCAACCGGCATCTCGGCCGACGGCCATCCGTCCGCGGTGTGGTGATGAACCCCGTCGACCACCCACATGGGGGCGGGGAAGGCCGCACGTCCGGAGGTCGCCATCCTGTGACCCCCTGGGGTGTGCCAACCAAGGGCAAGCGTACCCGCAACAGGAACAAGGCGTCTTCGAAAATGATCATACGTTCGCGTCACGCCAGAAAGAAGGGGCGGTAAGGGATGGCCCGTTCAGTCTGGAAAGGCCCCTTTGTCGACAGCTACGTGCTGAAGAAGGCCGAAAGATCCCGTGAATCCGGTCGTAATGAGGTCATCAAGATCTGGTCAAGACGCTCAACCATTCTGCCGCAGTTCGTCGGATTGACGTTCGGAGTGTACAATGGCCGGAAGCACATCCCGGTAAGCGTGACCGAAGACATGATTGGCCAGAAGTTCGGCGAGTACAGTGCGACCCGAACCTTCTATGGGCATGCGGGCGACAAGAAAGCGAAGAGGAGATAGGCCATGGGCAAGTCGCCCAATTACCGCCGAGTGCAGGAGAACGAGGCGATGGCCAAGGCGCGCATGCTGCGTGTTTCGCCCCAGAAGCTGAATCTCGTGGCGGCGATGATCCGGGGCAAGCCTGTCCAGACGGCGCTGAACGATCTCGCCTTCAGCCGCAAACGGATCGCGACTGACGTCAGCAAGTGCCTTCAATCCGCTGTAGCCAATGCGGAGAACAATCATGGACTGGATGTCGACGCCCTGGTGGTCGCGGAGGCCTATGTGGGCAAGAACCTGACCCTGAAGCGCTTTCGACCGCGCGCGCGCGGCAGGGTGGGGCGCATTTCGAAGCCGTTTTCTGAAATCACCATCAAGGTTCGTGAGATCGAGGAGTAAGCCTTATGGGCAACAAGACCAATCCGGTTGGAATGCGCCTTCAGGTCAACCGGACCTGGGACAGCCGCTGGTACGCCAATACCCGGGATTACGGAAACCTGTTACTCGAGGATCTCCGCATCCGTGGGTTCATCGAGAAGGAATGCAGGCAGGCCGGCGTCAGCAGGGTGATCATTGAGCGCCCGCATAGGAAGTGCAGGGTAACCATCCACACCGCCCGACCCGGTGTCATCATCGGAAAGAAGGGGGCCGACATCGAGTCGCTGCGCAGGAAGCTGGCGAACATAACCGACAGCGAACTGCACCTGAACATCGTTGAAGTTCGCAGGGCTGAGCTTGACGCACGGCTTGTTGCGGAAGGAATTGCCCAGCAGCTTGAGCGCAGAGTGTCGTTTCGGCGTGCCATGAAGCGGGCGGTCCAGAACTCGATTCGCATGGGAGCGCTCGGCATACGGGTCAACGTCTCCGGTCGTCTCGGAGGGGCCGAGATCGCGCGGACCGAGTGGTATCGCGAGGGCCGTGTGCCGCTGCACACGCTTCGCTCCGACATTGACTATTCGACCTGCGAAGCCTCGACGCCTTATGGAATCATTGGAATCAAGGTCTGGATATTCCGCGGCGAGATCATGGAGCACGATCCGGGTGCCCGTGACCGCCGCCAGCAGGAACTGCAGGACGGACCCGCGCCGCGCGTCGGCGGTGGGCGCCGATAGGGAGGACGAGCGATGCTGCAGCCGAAGCGGACGAAGTTTCGCAAGGTGCACAAGGGGCGGATTCACGGCGAGGCCAAAGGTGGCTCAACCCTGAACTTCGGCTCGTACGGCCTTAAGTCCATTGAGCCAGAGCGTATCACCGCCCGCCAGATCGAGGCGGCGCGACGTGCCATGACCCGGCAGATGAAGCGTCAGGGACGTGTCTGGATCCGGATTTTCCCGGATACCCCGGTCACTTCGAAGCCGACCGAGGTCCGTATGGGAAAGGGCAAGGGCTCCGTGGATTTCTGGGCAGTCAGGATCAAGCCGGGCAGGATCATGTTCGAGATTGACGGCGTCAGTGATTCCGTGGCAAGGGAGGCACTTCGGCTTGCCGCAATGAAACTGCCGGTGAAATGCCGGGTGGTCCAGCGCGAGGACTGGTAGGAATCGAATGGGAATCGAGCGCCTTCCGGTAGGTTTCCGGGAGACGGACGGTCTTGTGAATTGGTGCCGGAACACGCCCGCGTGCGGACCGGTGATGTGAAGCGAGGAGAGTGGGCATGAACGCCCGGGAATTGCGTGATAGGACACCAGACCAGCTGCGGGACCAGCTGGTGGAACTCAAGAAGGAGGCATTCAACCTCCGTTTCCAGCAGGCGTCTGGCCAGCTGGAGAATCCCGCTCGGATGCGCATGGTTCGACGCAATACCGCTCGTGTCCTGACCGTCCTTAATGAAAAGGCGGCTCAGTCCGCGCAGGAGACCTGATTGATGCCAAAGAGAGTCCTGCGGGGTACGGTCACCAGTGACCGAAATGATCGAACCGTCACTGTTTTGGTGGAACGCACGTTCAAGCATCCACTTCTGCAGAAGACGGTGCGTAGGTCCAAGAAATTCGCGGCGCATGATGCCGACAACCAGTGCAAGGTTGGTGACAGGGTCCGCATCAGGGAATGCGCACCTGTTTCGAGGTCAAAACGATGGGAGGTGATCGCCGACTGACGGTTGTCACCGATTCCATCTGAGCGAAACCCTGGAGCCGCCGGACAGTCGGGCTCCAAAGGTCGGGAGAAACAAAATGATCCAGATGCAGACCAATCTGGATGTCGCTGACAATTCGGGTGCGCGCCGGGTGCAGTGCATCAAGGTTCTGGGCGGATCCAAGAGGAAATACGCATCGGTTGGCGACATAATCGTCGTCAGCGTCAAGGAGGCCATTCCGCGCGGGCGTGTCCGGAAGGGCGATGTCAGGCGGGCAGTTGTTGTGAGTGTGAATCCGAAAGCGGGGAAGGCAGTGGTCGATGGGGTGAATGTTGCCGTCCGGCACGAACGCCAGACCCAGCGGGGCCCGGGGGGCCGCGTTCCCAGACCGATGCCGATCGACCTTTCGAATCTCGCCTATCTGGACGCCAACGGAAAGCCAACCAGGATTGGCTTCAGGATGGAGGGCGACAGAAAGGTGCGTTACGCCAAGACGACGGGGGACGTGATCGATGCTTGACGCCGCTGGTTTTCCCCGCCTCAAGGCGGACTACAGGAAGCGAATCCGCTCCGCGATGAAGGAAGAGTTTGGATATCTGAATGACATGGAGATCCCGAAGCTTGATAAGATCGTTCTGAACATCGGTTGCGGTGCCGAGGCCGTTCGGGACTCAAAGAAGGCAGGCTCGGCCCGTGACGACCTGACTGTGATCGCGGGCCAGAAGGCCGTGATCAATCGCGCCAGGAAATCGATCGCGTCATTCCGTGTTCGGGAGGGAATGCCAATTGGTGCGAAGGTCACCCTGCGAAGCGACCGGATGTATGACTTTCTTGACCGGCTGATCACGATCGCCCTTCCGCGCGTCCGTGACTTCCGTGGGGTGAAGACCGCTGCCTTTGATGGCCGTGGCAACTTCGCCATGGGTCTGAAGGAACACATAGTCTTTCCCGAGATCGATTACGACAAGGTCGATGAGGTCTGGGGCATGGACATCGTCATCTGCACCACTGCGAGCGGCGACGCCGAAGCGAAGGCGCTGCTGGGGCATTTCAACATGCCATTCAGTGGCTGAGCCCGGGAGATCCCAACACATGGCAAAAAAAGCAATGGTAGAGCGCGAACTCAAGCGCCAGAAACTGGTCAGGAAATACGCCGCCAGGCGCGCTGCGCTGAAGGACATAGCGAATGATCAGCAACGCCCGATCGAAGAGCGGTTCAAGGCACGGCTGAAGCTTGCGAAGCTGCCACGCAATTCCTCGCCCACCCGTCTTCACAATCGTTGCCAGTTGACCGGACGTCCCCATGGCTACTACCGGAAACTGAAGGTCAGCCGGATCGCGCTGCGCGAACTGGGGGCGATGGGCCAGATTCCTGGCCTGGTCAAGTCAAGCTGGTAGGGAGGGCATGGTATGAACGATCCTGTTGGCGACATGCTGGCCCGCATCCGCAACGCGCAGATGCGTGGCAAGTCCACGGTGATGACGCCTGCGTCCAGGCTTCGGGCCTGGGTGCTCGATGTGCTGACCGATGAGGGCTACATCCGAGGCTATGAGAGCACGACCGGCAATGATGGCCATCCGGCGATCGAGATCAACCTGAAGTATTTTGAGGGCGATCCGGCGATTCGGGAACTGAAGCGGATTTCGAAACCCGGTCGCCGCGTCTACAAGGGAGTCAAGGAACTTCCGGAGGTTCGCCAGGGTCTCGGCGTGTCGATCATCTCGACGCCGAAAGGCATTATGTCGGATGCCAGCGCACGCGCCGCCAATGTTGGTGGCGAAGTGCTGTGCACGGTATTCTAGGGAGAGGTTCATGTCACGAATTGGCCGCATTCCTGTGGAAATGCCTTCGGGGGTCACCGCCTCCCTCTCTGGCCGCACTGTGGAAGTGAAGGGACCCAGAGGCGCCCGCAGTTTCACAGCAACCGACGATGTCGCGATCGCGATCGAAGGGAACCATATCACCGTTACGCCACGCGGACAGTCCAAACGTGTGCGTCAGCAGTGGGGCATGTCCCGGACCCAGATAGCGAACTGCGTCAGGGGCGTGACCGAGGGCTTCAGGAAAGAGCTTGAGATCACCGGCGTCGGTTACCGCGCCATGCTGCAGAATGGCAGATTGGTCCTCAATCTTGGCCTGTCCCATGACGTTTCATTCGAGGTGCCAGACGGTGTGACTGTCACCTGTCCACGGCAGACAGAGATCGTTGTCGAAGGCATAGACCAGCAGCAGGTCGGCGAAGTTGCGGCGCAGATCCGCAAGTGGCGTAGACCGGAGCCATACAAGGGCAAGGGTATCCGATACAAGGGCGAGTACATCTTCCGTAAGGAAGGCAAGAAGAAATAGGGACCTGCAACATGGCAAACAGCAAACGGGAACTGTTTCTCAGGCGCCGTCGGCGCGTCCGGAACAGGCTTCGTCAAGTGAACGGGGGCCGGGTGCGGCTTACCGTTCACCGGTCGAACAGGAACATCAGTGCCCAGCTTATCGACGATGCCAGAGGTGTTACGCTGGCAAGCGCGTCCTCCCTTGAAAAGGTGTTGGAACTTGAGAACGGGAGCGGTGTCGAGGCGGCGGCGAAAGTGGGCGCGGCACTCGCTGAGCGGGCCGCACAGGCAGGCGTGAAGGATGCCTGTTTCGACCGTGGAGGTTATCTTTTCCATGGAAGGGTGAAAGCTCTGGCCGAGGCTGCGCGCGAAGGTGGTCTGAATGTCTGACCACCCATCCGAAGGTCACCATCCTGGCGGTTCCGGTTTGGAATGGACGATTTGGCGCCTCGCGCCCAACGATGAATGGAGGCCTTATGGCAGAACGTGAAAACCGCCGGGGCGGACGCAGGGATCGGGATGACGCTCCCGAATTTTCCGATCGTCTGGTTGCGATAAACCGGGTTTCGAAGACCGTAAAGGGTGGCAAGCGATTTGGCTTCGCCGCACTTGTTGTGGTTGGTGACCAGAAGGGACGGGTCGGTTATGGCAAGGGTAAGGCCAAGGAGGTGCCGGAGGCCATTCGCAAGGCGACTGAGCAGGCCAAGCGACAGATGATCCGAGTGCCGCTTCGAGAAGGTAGGACGCTGCACCACGACATGGCAGGTCGTCACGGTGCCGGGAAAGTGGTGATGCGAACGGCACCGGCCGGAACCGGCATCATTGCCGGTGGCCCGATGCGTGCCGTGTTTGAAATGCTCGGAGTGCAGGATGTCGTCGCCAAGTCTGTCGGATCGCAAAACCCCTATAACATGATCCGAGCCACGATTGACGGACTCCAGAAAGAATCCAGCCCACGCATGGTGGCCGCCCGTCGGGGCAAGAAAGTATCCGACATCCTGCCGAGGCGGGACGAACCGTCTCCCGAGGCCAAGGAGTCCGGGCCCACCGCTTCACTGGATGCAAGCGGTCGTGCCGAAGATCAAGTGGCTGTCGGATCTTGAGGAGAGGCGCAATGTCAAGGAAAACCATAGTCGTAAGGCAGATCGGCTCCCCAATCCGACGGCCTGCCAGGCAGCGCCAGACCCTTGTCGGGCTGGGGCTCAACAAGATGCATAAGACCCGTGAGCTTGACGATACCCCTGCAATTCGTGGGATGGTTGCGAAGATTCCCCATCTTGCGGAGATCGTTGAGGAACGGGGCTGAATTGCCTGCAACCCATCCAGAGATGAAGGCGACGCCTTTGCGGCCTGATGGTGTTGGGGGTCTGCAGGTCCGACGCTGAAACTGAGTTGAGTGACCGAGGTCGCCCCGTTTCGCCTGCGGTGCGGTATTCGGCAAGGAGAAGCGAGATGAAACTGCATGAGCTCCGCGACAATCCCGGCGCGGTGAAGAAGGCCAAGCGAGTTGGCCGAGGCCCAGGCTCGGGTAAGGGAAAGACGGCCGGGCGCGGCATGAAGGGTCAGAAATCGCGGTCTGGGGTTGCAATCAACGGTTTCGAGGGCGGGCAGATGCCCCTTTACCAGCGCCTGCCCAAACGTGGTTTCAACAAGCCCAACCGCAGGAAATTTGCGGTTATCAACCTCGGCATCCTTCAGAAATTCATCGATGCCGGGAAAATCGATGCTGAGGAGACGATTACCGAGGACGTCCTTGTCAGGTCCGGTCTCGTCCGCCGCCGACTTGACGGCGTTCGGGTGCTGGCCAAAGGTGGACTCTCCTCCAGGGTTGACCTGCAGGTCACGGGTGCGAGCGCGGCGGCCCGGAAGGCAGTCGGGGAATCCGGAGGCTCCCTGAGGGTCGCAACCGGACAGACAGCGGAGTAAATGGTTGTGGGCAGTGCCGGCACTGCCTACATACATCTGGTTTTCCACGCTCCGCCCGGGGAAACCTGAGGGCGGCGCCCGAACGGGAGAGGCCACTGAATGGCATCCGCAGCGGAGCAAATGGCCGCCAACCTGAACTGGAGGGTCTTTGGACAGGCCACCGAACTCAGGCAGCGCATTTTTTTCACCCTTGGAATTCTGATCGTCTACCGAATCGGAACCTACATTCCGGTTCCGGGAATTGACGCCGCCGCCCTACGGGAGTTCATGGACCAGGCCGCGACGGGGCTTGGCGGTGTCCTTAATATGTTCACGGGCGGCGCGATCTCACGGATGGGTATATTTGCGCTTGGCATCATGCCCTATATCTCCGCCGCGATCATTGTGCAGCTCCTCACGGCAATGGTTCCGCATTTCGAACAGCTCAAGAAAGAGGGCGAGCGCGGGCGCAAGAAGATCAACCAGTACACCCGATACGGTACGGTGTTTCTGTCCACCTTCCAGGCCTACGGACTGGCGGTTTCCCTCGAGGCGGGCGATCTCGCCACCGATCCCGGCTGGTATTTCCGCGCGGCCACCGTCATCACGCTTGTGGGTGGCACCATGTTCCTGATGTGGCTCGGCGAGCAGATCACCGCCCGTGGCATTGGCAACGGCATATCGCTGATCATTTTCGTGGGTATCATCGCCGAGGTTCCGGCAGCTCTGGCGCAGTTCTTCGCGTCTGGCCGGTCGGGGGCGCTTAGCCCTGCGGTGATCGTTGGCGTTATGGTGATGGTTGTGGCCGTGATTGGATTCGTCGTTTTCATGGAGCGGTCGCTCAGGAAGATCCCTATCCAGTACCCGCGTCGGCAGGCCGGGATGAAAATGTATGAAGGTGGCTCCAGCCACCTCCCGATCAAGGTCAATCCGGCGGGGGTCATCCCCGCGATTTTCGCCAGCTCGCTCCTGCTTCTTCCGGTCACGGTCTCGACCTTCAGCGAGGCGCAGTCAGGGCCGATCATGGCGACGATACTGGCGTATTTCGGACCCGGCCAGCCCCTCTATCTCGTTTTCTTCACGGCGATGATCGTGTTCTTCACGTTCTTCTACACGTTCAATGTCAGCTTCAAGACCGAAGACGTGGCGGAAAACCTGAAGAACCAGAATGGGTTTGTGCCCGGCATCCGTCCCGGGAAGAAGACGGAAGAGTTTCTCGACCATGTCGTGACGCGGATTCTGGTGCTTGGATCCGCCTATCTTGCGGGCGTTTGCCTGCTGCCGGAGGTCTTGCGTAGCCAACTGGCTATTCCCTTCTATTTTGGCGGAACGTCGGTTCTGATCGTTGTCTCGGTGACGATGGATACGATCCAGCAGGTGCAGAGTCATCTTCTGGCGCACCAATATGAGGGTCTTATCGAGAAGTCCCAGCTTCGGGGCAAGCGCCGCCGCAAGCGAAACCCTGTCAGGCGCTAGACGACCCTGCCGAACATTGGCCCTGAGATGCTGCCAATGAAGGAGTGTTTTCCATGAACATAATTGTGCTTGGTCCGCCGGGAGCAGGTAAGGGTACCCAGGCCCGGATCTTGGTGGAGGAGCGTAGGATGGCGCAGCTGTCGACAGGTGACATGCTTCGTGAAGCGCGGCAGAGCGGGTCCGCCATTGGCCGAACTGTTGCGGAGGTTATGGATCGTGGGGATCTGGTGACCGATGAGATTGTCATTGACCTCATTCGGGAGAGGCTGGAGGCTGGCGACAGCCCGGGGGGCTATATATTTGATGGTTTCCCGCGGACGCTTGCGCAGGCTGACGCGCTTGGGGCATTGCTTGAGGAGCTGGGGGTACAGCTTGATGCCGTTGTTGAGATGCGGGTTGATGACGATGCGCTTGTGACCCGTATCACCGCCCGCTCGACCTGTGGTGGCTGTGGTGAGGTGTTCAATGACCTGACCAAGCCGGTGCCAGCGGATGGGAAATGCCCCGTCTGTGGCGGCACCGATTTTCGGCGACGCGCCGACGACAATGAGGACAGTCTGCGGACCCGTCTGATGGCGTATTACAAGCAGACGTCACCACTGATCGGATACTACCATGCCAAGGATGTGCTGAGATCGGTCAATGGACTGGGCGAAATTCAGGTCGTTGCGGGTGAGATCCGCTCGGCACTCGCCTGAACATTGATCCGACCTGATCCTCTGCCGCCGGGAACCGTGCGGCATGAATGGCATCCACCAGTTCGAACGACCGCCGAGCCATGGTGAGTATGGAACAGGCCCTGGCATCCAAGTGACTTGAAAGAATGTACGGTTGTGCTTAATTGGGGCAAATTGCCGCCCCACTTCCAGACTGTGGCTGGAGTGACGTACCGCGACCGTGATGGGGTGTTTCGTTTGGAGCGCAGATTATGGGGTTGGATCGAAAGGGCCACCAGATGCGGCGCATGGGCGCGAAAATCCGTGCCACCCGCCGGATATCTGGACACCCTGAACTCAGTCTTCGACATGGATTACCGGTCGAGAAGGCGTTGACATCTGTCGGAACGACCGGTACCCTCTCGCTTCCCGTATAGGACTCGGTCACAGTCGCTGTCTTTGGATGTCAGGGGCTAGGGTCGCGGGATATCTGGATTTGGCCCGTGGAACTCGTTTCCTCGGGTTTTGGTTGTGAAAAAAGGTTCTGGAATTACGGAACCGCAACTTGAAAGGACTTTTCCAATTGGCTCGTATCGCTGGGGTGAACATACCCACATCAAAGCGCGTACCGATCGCGCTGACCTATATCCATGGAATAGGCCATGCAACCGCGCGGAGGATCTGCGAGGCTGTCGGCTTGGATCAGGCTCGCCGCGTCAATGATCTCTCGGACGCCGATGTGCTCAGAATCCGGGAATTCATAGACGCTAACCTCAATGTGGAAGGCGACCTGCGCCGCGAGGTGCAGATGAACATAAAGCACCTTATGGACCTTGGTTGCTACCGTGGCCTTCGGCACCGACGTAATCTCCCGGTACGTGGCCAGCGCACCCACACCAACGCCCGCACCCGAAAGGGTCCGGCAAAGCCGATTGCCGGTAAGAAAAAATAGGGGAGGGTATCGGTCGTGGCTCGTGACAGAATTCGCGTGAAGCGAAAGGAACGCAAGAACATCGCCGCTGGTGTGGCGCATGTGAGCAGTTCCTTCAACAACACAAAGATCCTGATATCCGATGTGCAGGGCAATGCGATCGCCTGGAGTTCCGCTGGAACCATGGGCTTCAAGGGTTCGCGAAAGTCGACACCCTACGCGGCACAGATGGCAGCGGAAGACGCCGGTCGGAAGGCGCAGGAACATGGCGTCAAGACCCTGGAGGTCGAGGTCCAGGGACCGGGATCGGGTCGCGAGAGCGCGTTGCGTGCCCTTGCCGCTGTTGGCTTCAACATCACGTCGATCCGAGACGTTACACCAATCGCCCATAACGGTTGCCGTCCTCCCAAACGCCGTAGGGTCTGATCCACCCACCGCTGGCCACAATCCAGCGGTTGATCTGTGCGGTTTCGATCGATTCGGGCATCAACTGCCACCTGAGGCAGTGGACAGCATTGGAGACACCATATGATCCATAAGAACTGGCAGGAGCTGATCAAGCCCAACCAGCTAGAGATGAAGCAGGGCAATGATCCCTTGCGGCAGGCCACTTTCGTCGCGGAGCCACTTGAGCGTGGTTTCGGCCTCACTTTGGGTAACGCCTTACGGCGCGTATTGCTGTCCTCTTTGCAGGGTGCCGCGATCACCAAGGTGCAGATTGACAATGTACTTCATGAGTTCTCGTCGGTCGCCGGAGTGCGGGAGGACGTCACTGACATCGTGCTGAACTTGAAGGGTGTTGCGATCAGCATGGGAGTCGAGGGTCCCAAGAGACTGTCGGTTTCAGCGCACGGTCCGGGAATTGTGACAGCCGGCGACATCAGCGAAAGCGCCGGAGTTGAGATTCTCAACAAGGACCATGTCATCTGCCATCTTGATGAGGGTGCGGAGCTGTTCATGGAACTGGAGGTGACGACCGGCAAGGGCTATGTCGCAGCCGACAGAAACCGGTCTGAGGACGCGCCTATCGGTAGCATCCCGGTCGATGCCATCTATTCCCCGGTCAGAAAGGTCAGCTATGAGGTTCAGCCTACCCGTGAGGGGCAGGTATTGGATTACGACAAGCTGACCCTCAGGGTTGAGACAGATGGAACCCTGACTCCCGAAGACGCCCTCGCTTTCGCCGCACGGATCATTCAGGATCAACTCTCGATCTTCGTCAACTTCGATGAACCGGAGCAGGTCCGTCGTCAGGACGAGGATGACGGGATGGCCATCAATCCGCAGTACCTGAGGAAAGTGGAGGAACTGGAACTGAGCGTACGTTCCGCCAACTGTCTGAAGAACGATAACATCGTCTACATCGGCGACCTGGTCCAGAAGACCGAATCCGAGATGTTGCGGACGCCGAATTTCGGGAGAAAGTCCCTCAACGAGATCAAGGAAGTCCTGTCTGGAATGGGACTGCACCTTGGCATGGATGTTGAGGAGTGGCCACCCGAAAATATCGAGGATCTTTCAAAAAGGTTCGAGGACCAGTACTGAAACGACGCCCCGCGTCCGCTTCGAGAAAGGGAGCCCGTTAGCTACTGTCGATACACATGACCTTTTGTCGATACGGCATCCTGGCTGGGATAGGGCTGAAGGACATGGGGAACGGCGGCCAAACGCTTCCTGAACGAATGTCGCAACCCGGAGGAATGAGAACATGCGCCACGCACGTGGATATCGCCACCTGAATCGAACCCACGAGCACCGAAAGGCGCTCTTTGCCAACATGGCGGGCTCCCTGATCGAGCACGAACAGATTCGGACGACGTTGCCCAAGGCCAAGGAATTGCGGCGGGTGGTCGAAAAGCTCGTGACACTCGGAAAACGTGGAGACCTTCATGCCCGGCGCCAGGCTGCCAGCCGACTTAAGCAGGACCGCTATGTGAGCAAGCTATTCGACGTTCTGGGTCCACGTTACCAGGATCGGAACGGTGGCTATGTTCGGGTGCTGAAGGCAGGCTTTCGCTACGGCGACATGGCCCCCATGGCCATAATCGAGTTTGTTGATCGCGATCCGGAAGCAAGGGGCGAAGCGGACCGGGCCCGTGTGGCGGAGGAAGAGGCGGAATCGCAGGACCTGCCATCCCTGTAACGGTCGCCTTGAAGTTGGTACTTCCAGGTTGGACATTTTCCCAGTGTTTTCCAATCATTGTGACGGTCTGGCCGATTCCGGAATGGCCGCTGCCTTCGCTGGAAATGAAATCAGGGATGAAGGGATGCCACACGCCATTGAGTCCGGCACGGTGTGGGCGTGAGGCTGGGAAGGTGCTGCCTGCCGGAAAAAATCGCATTGCATACCGCGGTGTTGCAGCGCGGCCGTTGGCCTGAACGGGCGCAGGACTCCATCGGCGTGGATTGGTCGAGCCGTCACGATGGCGCCTTGTGGACCATGAAGTTGTGTTATCGGCAGGCTTCCGGTCACGGAGCCAGGACCGACGGTTGCGGATCAATGGATTGGCGACAGGTGGGCGTCTGAACAGGGAGACGGCGCCCAGCTTGCCTATTTCCCGCCGCTGTGCCAAGCTGCGTGGGTAGCGTCCGTCATGTCGCGGTTGAATCAGTCAATGTGAGTCGGCTCCCGCTTGGAAGCGGTCTTGAGGGTCAATCCACGAAAACGCCAAACACCGACACTGAATTTATCCTTTCGTCTGGAGAGGCTGGGAAATATCGACGGCCCATGTCTGATCTCTTTGGAACTCCGTTGGCGCTCCCCAACGATGAAGGCGCCCATCGTCCCCTGGCGGACAGGCTGCGTCCCAATAGACTTGCTGATGTTATCGGTCAGGATCACATTCTTGGCAGGAATGGCCCGCTCGGTGTCATGTTGGCCTCCAAGGCAATGACCTCCCTCGTGTTGTGGGGGCCTCCTGGTGTTGGGAAGACCACGATCGCCCGTCTACTCGCTGATGAGACCGAACTGCGATTTGTCCAGATCAGCGCCATATTCACCGGAGTCGCGGAACTCAAACGGATATTCGAGGCTGCAAGGCATCGACGCGCAAACGGTCAGGGAACCCTTCTGTTCGTGGACGAAATCCACCGGTTCAACAAGGCGCAGCAGGATGGTTTCCTGCCACATATGGAGGACGGCACCATTCTTCTGGTCGGCGCCACCACGGAAAACCCCAGCTTTGAACTCAACGCCGCGCTGCTGTCACGAGCCCAGGTTCTGGTGCTTCATCGACTTGGCCTCCCTGATCTGGAGCACCTGATCCAACGTGCCGAGCGGCTGACGGACTCCGAGCTTCCCCTGGCTCCCGAGGCTCGAAAGGGCTTGCTTGAACTGGCGGACGGTGATGGGCGCGCACTGCTTAACCTCGTTGAGCAGATCGCTGCCTGGAGGACAGAGGAACAGCTTGGTTGCGACGTTATGGTCAGCAGACTTCAACGTCGGGCGGCGCAATACGACAAGTCCGGTGATGCCCATTACAATCTGATCTCAGCGCTGCACAAGTCCGTTCGCGGTTCCGATCCAGACGCGGCGCTTTACTGGTTGGCTCGGATGCTGGAAGGTGGGGAGGATCCAAGATACCTCGCACGTCGGGTGACCCGCATGGCGGTTGAGGACATTGGGTTGGCTGACCCGCAGGCGCAACGCGTCTGTCTTGACGCATGGGAAACCTACGAGCGTCTGGGCAGCCCAGAGGGTGAACTGGCGCTGGGACAGGCCGTGATCTACCTTGCCCTCGCCCCAAAATCCAACGCCGGTTACATGGCCATGAGAACTTCCGCGAAGTCGGCGAGAGAAACGGGCAGCCTGAGTCCGCCCAAGCATATATTGAACGCGCCAACGCAGTTGATGAAGGATCATGGGTACGGCAAGGACTACGCATACGACCATGATGAAGAAGAGGCATTCAGTGGCCAGAATTATTTTCCCGAAGGGATGAATCGCGGAGCATACTACCATCCGGTCGAGCGGGGCCATGAACGGGAACTGAAAAAGCGTCTCGACTATTTCACCAAGCTACGGGCCAAACGGCAGGCTGACTGAATCACGACACACTACGGACCAGGGATCGAAAATGTGGCCTATTCTATTGCAGGTAGCGCTTGGTGGCGCGTTTGGCGCGGTCGGTCGTTACCTGATGGGCGTTGCCATCGTCCGTTTGATGGGACACGGCTTTCCTTGGGGAACGCTTGCCGTAAATGTGGTTGGATCGTTCCTGATGGGCGTTCTGGTGGTGCTGCTGGGCCAATTTAACGGAACCAGGATATCGTCCTTCCTGATTCCGGGCTTCCTGGGTGGGTTTACGACCTTCTCGGCGTTTTCGCTTGATGCGATGACACTCTACGAACGCGGACAGGTCGGGGCTGCCGCCGGTTACGTCCTGGCATCGGTCTTGCTTTCGCTCGCTGGAATTGGTGCAGGCCTTGCTGTCTCGAAGGCGGTGCTGACGTGACCGGTGTTCTCACTGTAACCTTGGGAGGTGACGAGTCCGAACAACGGCTTGATCGCTGGCTTCGGCGGCGGTTTCCAAATGCTCCACAGGCGCAGATCGAGAGGCTGTGCCGCAAGGGGGAGATCAGGGTTGATGGAGGTCGGGTGAGGGCTGCTACCCGTGTTGGTCCGGGCCAGGTGATCCGAATTCCACCAATCCTGAATGCAGACAAGAGATCGCACAGCTATGGCAGGACCGGCCCGGAACGGTTGTCCGATGCCGACGTTCGCATGATCCGGAGTACGGTGATTTACCGTGACGATGATGTGCTTGCCATCAACAAACCTCCGGGACTCCCGACG
The DNA here is from genome assembly GCA_965203605.1 of Paracoccaceae bacterium. Classification (GTDB taxonomy): domain Bacteria; phylum Pseudomonadota; class Alphaproteobacteria; order Rhodobacterales; family Rhodobacteraceae; genus JAPOUP01. The sequence goes on from OZ241902.1 coordinate 5,249,980, forward strand.
CAGGGTGGCAGCGGGCAGGTGCGCCATGTGGACGGATTGGGCGAGGCGCTGCGGTTTGGCTGCAGCGAGAAGCCCCGGTTGGTTCATCGTCTTGACAAGGATACATCCGGGATTCTGCTGCTTGCCCGCAACAGACGGGCCGCAGGTGCCTTGGCCGCTGCATTCCGGACCAGGGAGGCCCGAAAGGTATATTGGGCCGCGGTCGCGGGCGTACCGGTTCCTCCCATCGGTACCGTGAAACTGGGGTTGGTAAAGTCGCCCGGCCATGGACGGGCGGGGGAGGCGGAAAGGATGCTTTGTATCAATCCTTCACGGATTGAGTCGACGCTGGGTGCCAAGCCCGCTGCGACGGACTATTCCGTGGTTTCCCGTCTTTCCCGGCGGGCGGCGTGGGTTGCGATGGAGCCGATGACCGGACGGACCCATCAACTGCGCGCTCACATGTCCGCAATTGGCAATCCGATCGTTGGCGACGGAAAATACGGTGGCTCGGGTCGGGGAATCGAGGACGGTCATTGGGGACCGTATCTCGGAGGTGGATTCAGCCGGAAACTTCACCTGCATGCCCGGATGCTAAGTGTCCCCCATCCCCGGTCCGGAGACAGGCTGACCCTGACAGCGCCGCTTCCCGACCATATGGTTCGAACCTGGAGGATGTTGGACTGGTGTGTGCAGGACGCGCCTGATGATCCTTTTCGTGACGAATGACCCAATGGAAGGCCAAACGGTTCTGGAAATTCGCGCAACCCGTCGAAACGGGACATGGATTTTCGATCCACCTTGACGGCCGTCAGCTGCGTACGCCGGCCAGGGCACCCATGGTTGTCCCGACCGAGACGATGGCACAGGCAATTGCCGAGGAATGGAACGTTCAGGGTCGAGAAATCGATCCAATTCGGATGCCGGTGACAAGAGCGGCCAACTCGGCGATTGACAATGTGTCCGGTCGGGCTCCCCAGATTGTCGAAATGCTCGCGGCCTATGCCGACACCGACCTGATCTGCTATCGTGCCGCTGCCCCCCCCGGCTTGGTTGCCCGTCAGAGTTCACAATGGGATCCACTTCTTGGCTGGGTCCACAGGAGATTCGGTGTTCGGCTTGTTCCGGTTGAAGGCGTGATTCACCATCCGCAGCCGCTTAGGACGCTGGAGGTCCTTCGCGTGCCCTTGGAGGTGATGACACCGTTCGAGCTGACGGCAATGCACGATCTTGTAAGCATCTCGGGCTCGTTGGTGATCGGTCTTGCCGTCAGCGATGGCCATGACTCCACTGAGAAACTGTGGATGTGTTCGAGAGTGGACGAGGCCTGGCAGACCGAACAATGGGGTGAGGACACTGAAGCGCGGCAGGACGCTACGCAAAGGCGCTCTGCGTTTCTTGAAGCCGGCAGATTCCTTGCGTTGGCCCGCAGTTGAGGGCAGTTGGACGCCGCGGAAAGTTACCTGGAGTTTGTGGAACTTCCGGACGGTGACGTCCGGGTGCGGTGGAGCCGGGTGGCATATGCACTCCTGGCATGAGCAGGGGTGAATCTCCTCCGATTCACGGTTCATTTCATTCGTGGGCATTTATGCCGAATTTGGTGGTCGATGGCCACTCGTATCGAAATGCAGGCAACAATATGCAGGAAGGTCAGCACCGTACTTCTCGCTGGAACGTTAGCCCATGCCAGAATCACGGAAGATCGGGGAGGGATGCCTGTTCCTTACGTTTCCCCAGACGCAGCCGAGCCATGTGCGGCTAAGTCAAGGTCCAGTTTGGAGATTGTATCGAAAAGTCAAATTTGCCAACAACTGGAATCTCTTGCGCCAAATGTCGAAAGGCCGGAAAAACGTTGCCCGAATTTCGTCCATTGACACCCCCAGCATGCTGTATTCCCGCTCAATGTCCGCCCGCAGGATTGAAAATCGCCGCTCGGCAGCGTGACTGTTCGGGTTTCCGGCAGTCCCTTCAGCGGTCCGTTCCATTGCTTGGACACTTCGCGCACTTTCTTTAGCCACATCGACTGTTGACAGTCAACCCTGTCGTTCCGATTAGGTATAGCGGTCCACAAAATTCTGGATCGTCCCATAATGGTCAACAATGCGCTTTGAGGCATGCGGCATCATGGCTGATCCGCGTTCTGGCCATCCATGATGTTCGAACATCTTTCGGTAATCGCCGAATCGCTCCTTGGCAATTCTGCTGATTGCCTCTGCGTCCCATCCAGGCGGGCGACACTCTTCGGTGTTTCCTCTCATACGTTGCCTCCGACATGATTCACGCCACGACCTCATCGGGCCCATTCGGAAAGCCCACCCTTAACACCCTGCAGAGTAAAGACCAATTGCTCCGCGTCGCTGTCCGTCTTGCATCCCCTTTGTGTGAAGGCGCACCGTCGGTTGGGTTCAGGGCATTGACAAACGTACCTCAGAGGTTGACCTAAAATGTGGATGGCCTCCGCCAGATGTGGTATCTCCGTGTCAGAAACCAACCAGACAGGGAGGATACCATGGCCTGGACCGGGACCACCCGGAAGAGGTACAGGCGCAGAACGGAAAGATATGAAAGCGACCTGACCGACGGGGAATGGCTTCTGGCCGGGCCGCTTCCGCCGCCGCCGCAGCTGGGCCGCCCCCGGTCCACGGATCTCCGCGAGGTCCCCGGCGCGATCCGGTACATGCCGGCGACGGGCTGCCGGTTGCGGGCGGTTCCCAGGTGTTCCGCGCCGTTCACCACGGTCCAGGACCACTTCCATCCATGGCGCGACAGCGGCGTCCTGGAGCGCATGATGGACGCGCTGCGCGATCTGGCGGGGCGCGGCCCGGAGCCGACCGCCGCCGGGACCGGCAGCCAGTCGGTGTGGACGACGGAGATGGCGGGGCCGTCGGGGTACGACGCCGGGAAGAGAACCAGGGGCCGAAGGCGTCACATCGCCGTCGATGTGGAGGGGACCCCGATCGTGGTCCAGGCCCACACGGCGGACGCACGGGACCGGGACGGCGCGCCGGACGTCATCCTGGCGATGCTGGAGATGGTGCCGAAGGTGGCGAAGGTCTGGGCCGACAGCGGCTACAGCGGCGGGAAACCGCGCGCCAGGCTCGCGGAGATGGGTGTCCCGGACGCGTTGGAGATCGTGGAAAGACCCAAGGGGTTCACGGTGCCGTGCCGCCGCTGGGTCGTGGAGCGCACCTTCGCCTGGATGTCGCGCTACCGCCGTCTGGCGAAGGACTGCGGGCGGAGTCTGGAGAGCTCCGTGGCCTGGGCGCAGCTGGCCGCCTGCCGGTTCCTGTTCCGGCGGCTGGCAAGGGACTCAGGTGCCTCAAACTAAATGATATAATTAAAACAATTACTTATGAGTCAAACTCTCAGGGTCAAACGGGCAAATCCAAGTCGCGGAGATCAACCAAGTTGGATTGCACCCTTCCTTGCGGCATAGTGGCCGACTCCGTCGGGCTTTCCTCTGAAGAGAATGGGGCCATTGACCCGAAACTGGAGCGCAAGCATCTCAACTTGTCAGAGAAATTGGCAATTGTCCTGCAGGACTCTGGCTTTCCTGCACCACTCCCATGAAGACAGATCAAGCAACTCCTACTTGACGATGGTGGCTGGGGTTCATATTTGTTTAACGAGTACAATGAAAGATGCAGTCTCATTCAATGCTGTGACATGAACTGGGCCAAGGCGAATTGGGTCACTCTTGTGAACGTTGCTTTGGGGTTTATAAACCTTGCGCTATTGTACGTCTTGCTGTTTCCCACGATGATCCAGTTGGATATGTGGAGGGGACTCAGCGTTTACAACGCATACCATAAGGATGCGTTGCAGGCGGCGATATCATTAGGGCGTCTAGACCTCATCTCGATATTGTTGACAGTGCTCGGTGTCATCCTCGGATTGTTTGCATTGGTTAGCTTTGCGTACTTCAAGTATGGCGCTGAAGAAGTGGCCCGAGATGCAGCCCGACAGGTGGCCGAACAGGTCGCAAAATCGACGGCAAACGAAGTTGCCAGGAATGCAATTCCGGGACCGCCACCCATCGTGGCACGAGAAAAAGCGATGCAGCAGGACGTACAGGAGTTTCAGGATATGGGAACCATTGATTTGCGGAACAAAGAGAACGAAGACGAAACGGGAGGCGGCAATGATGACGTTGGGAGAACAGATGGAGGTCGTTAGGAGGCATCAGGTTTCTCCTCCTGTACAGACAGTCCCTATTGCGAATGAACTGGGTTTATGCGTCTATAGGGCTGACCTCGGACGGAGGACCAACAATCTTTCCGGCCTGATCAAGAGAGAATCAGACGGAAAGTTCAACATCTATGTGAACAGAAATCATCATGTGCACAGGAGAAGGTTCACCATTGCCCACGAGATCGCACATTTCATCCTTCACAAGGATGAGATCGGAGACGGCGTGACAGACGATGCATTGTACAGGTCTGGACTGACCAGCGTGATCGAAAGTCAGGCAAATTCCCTCGCATCTGACATCTTGATGCCTTGGGATCTCATGGATATCGAACTGCGCAAGGGTGTTGCTGACATTGCTACTCTAGCAAATATCTTCCAAGTATCCAAAAGTTCAATGTCTATCCGCATGGGTGTTCCATACGAAACGACATGACACAAAGCGGAATTTGGGTTCAGGAACGAGCCCCTGACGCCAGCGCGTTGTCGACAACCAGGCTGGAGTAGCGAATCCGCTTCCCGATCATGCCCGCGACAACGTCTTCCATCTGGTCGATGGTGTCGGCGTTGCGGGCATTGTGACGCCCGGCAAACTCATCGAAATAAAGTTGAAGATGCTATGCCGTCACGTCCTGATGTCCTGATATCATTGAATTGGCGGATACGCGGGTACAATGACTCCAGCCTGATGCTGGCGTCCTTGGTCCTGAACCGCCGGTTGACCGGTTTCGCAGAAGCGTTGCGGTGTTCCTGTCATGCGGCGACTCCACTGACCATGGTTTCCAGATCTGGAAACCAGCGATCCAGGCACTATCTTGACAGCACATGGTTCCCGGTTTCCCCTTATGTAGATTTCTGCATGAGGCCCGTGTGCCAAGCCTCGACGAAGCCAAAGCTGCTTGGAAAAGTGCTGCCGTGCGAAAGCCATTTTTGTGGCGGAACAAAGGCGCGGGATTCCGGCGGTTTCCCGTGCTTTTGAGTGTATCGTTTCTTTTACGTCATATGTCCGGTCCTCTGAAGCAGGACGAAATTCGATGCCCTGTCCATTAGGGAACGGGAGTCCCGCCGTTACCTTCTCCGATGATCGTGTTCGCCTCCTGGTCGTCCACGCACTCCTTCCTCCCCGCCCCTCCGGTCGCTTGGAGATATTCAGGCAGCCCAACTCGCCGAGAGGACTTCAGCCTGCTGAAGGACGGTCTGAACCGCAGCGTCTTGAAGGTCGGGCGGGTAACCGTGCTTGCGGAGTATGCGCTTGACCAGAACCCGCATTCGCGCTCGCGCCGATTTGCGGTGCTGCCAGTCTATCGAGGCTTCGCATTTCAGCCCGTTCAGCAGCTCCTGTGCGATCACACGAAGTTCATCGCTTCCCATAACCTCGACCGCGCTCTCGTTCTGGGCGAGGGCGTCATAGAACGCGATTTCCTCCTCGCTGAGACCTTCCTCTTCGCCGCGCCGGTGTGCCTCGCGGATGTCCTTGGCGAGACCGATCAGTTCCTGAATGACTTCCGCTGTGGTCAATGCGTTGTTGTGGTAGCGGGCGATCGCTTCCTCCAGTCTCTGTGAGAAGGCGCGTGTCTGGACGACATTGGATCGACATCGCGACCGAAGCTCACCGTTGATGAGCTTGCGCAGCGCCTCCAGTGCGAGGTTCTTCGCCTCCATGCCCTGAATCTCGGCGAGGAAGTCGTCGGAAAGGATGGAGATATCCGGCGTCTCCAGCCCAGCGGCTTCGAGAATGTCGACGATCTCGGTGGAGATGACTGCACGGCTGACGATCTGCTGTACGGCCAGTTCCCGCTCGCCGGAGGACTTGCCGGTGCCGGGTGCGCTCTTGGCGAGCGCCGCCCGGACGGCCTGGAAGAACCCCACTTCCTCGCGGATGTCGCGCGCCTCGTCGCTGGCGGCCGCAAGCGCGAACGCCTTCGAGAGCGCCAGAACGGCGTCGTTGAAGCGGCGCCGGGTGTGTTTCCTGCCTTCCTCGGTCGTTTCCCTAGCCGAATCACGTTGCTGCAGGTCGAGAACCCACTCCATCGCGCCGGCAAGAGTGGCGAGCCGTTCCTGCGGTGATCCGTGAAGTCCGTTACGGTAATCGAAACCGTGGAACATGGTGCTGACGATCCCGTGTTTCTCAAGCATCACCGCGACGGCCTCAGCTTCGTCGATTCCGGCATGCATCTGGTCATTGCGTGTGTATTTGCCAAGGGCGGACTTCAGGTTCTGAGCGATGCCGATGTAGTCCACGACCAATCCGGCAGGCTTGTCACGGAACACCCGGTTGACGCGGGCGATGGCCTGCATAAGCCCGTGCCCCCGCAATGGCTTGTCGACGTACATCGTGTGCAGGCAGGGCGCGTCGAATCCGGTCAGCCACATGTCGCGCACGATCACCAGCTGGAAGGGGTCGTCCGGATCCCTGAGCCGCTTGGCGAGCAATTCCCGCCGCGACTTGCCGCCGATGTGCCGCTGCCATTGCTTTGGATCCGATGCCGTGCCGGTCATGACAATCTTGACGACGCCCCCTTCGTCATCGTCGCTGAACCAGTCCGGGCACAGCGTGATGATTTCATCATGAAGCGCTACGCAGATCCGGCGGCTCATGCAGACGACCATAGCCTTGCCGTACAGGCCGGTGACACGGCTCTCGAAGTGCTCGACCAGATCCCGGGCAATCAGGCGTAGGCGCTTCTCTGCCCCGACGACGGCCTCGACGCTCGCCCACCTGCGTTTGAGCAAGTCCTGTTCGCCTTCGGCCTCGTCCTCGGTCAGTTCCGCGATTTCGTCGTCAAGCGCTGGCTTCTCGTTCTCGTCGAGTTCAATGCGGGCGAGACGGCTTTCGTAGTAGATCGGCACCGTTGCGCCATCCTCTACGCCCCGGTTGATGTCGTAGATGTCGATGTACTCTCCGAACACGGCGGGAGTGTTCACGTCTTCCTGTTCGATGGGTGTGCCCGTGAATCCGATGAAAGAGGCGTTCGGCAAGGTGTCGCGCATATGCTTTGCGAAGCCGTACGAGATATCTCCGGTCCTGTGCGCTACCCTGGCGCGGAAGCCGTACTGGCTGCGATGCGCCTCGTCAGCGATCACGATGACATTGCGGCGGTCCGTGAGCGCCGGGCAGGCGGTTTGATCGGGTCCGGGCGCGAATTTCTGGATGGTGGTGAACACGACGCCTCCGGAAGGACGGGTGAGCGCTCTCTGGAGGTCCTGCCGGCTCTCCGCCTGTTGCGGAGTCTGGCGGAGAAGGTCCCTGCACATCGAGAACGTGCCGAACAGCTGGTCGTCGAGATCGTTGCGGTCGGTGATGACGACAACGGTGGGGTTCTCCATCGCGGGGTGGGCGATAACCTGTCCGGCGTAGAACGCCATGAGCAGGCTCTTGCCCGATCCCTGTGTGTGCCAGATCACGCCGATACGGCGATCGCCCTCCGGGCCTGTGGCGGCGGTCGTGCGCTGGACCGCATGGCGCACGGCGTGGAACTGGTGATATCCGGCCACGATCTTTAAGAGGCCCGCCCCCGTGTCCTCGAACACGGTGAAGTCCCGGACGAGAGTGAGGAACCGGTTCTTCTCAAATACGCCTCTGATGACGGTTTCCAGTTCCGGCGTGCCCTTCTCGGAGACGGTGGACCCATCGACCGTGCGCCAGGGCATGAACCGTTCGGAATTGGCCGTAAGCGACCCGAGGCGTGCCCTGACTCCGTCCGAGGTCACGAGCGCGGCGTTGGTGCGGAACAGTGAAGGTATCTCGCCCTTGTAGGTCTGGAGCTGGTTGAATGCCCCTTCGAGGGTGGCGCTCTCGTCGCCGGGATTCTTCAACTCAATTACGGCGAGGGGCATACCGTTGACGAACAGGACCACGTCGGGGCGGCGATTGCGTTCCTGTTCAATCACCGTGAACTGGTTCACCGCCAGCCAGTCGTTGGCGTTGACGTCGTCGAAGTCGATCAGGCGGGCGACCTCGCCACCGATGCTGCCGTCCTCGCGGGCAACCTCAATAGACACGCCCTCGACAAGATGGCGGTGCAGGCGACGGTTCTCCTCGACGAGGGAGGGTGATTCCGTCTGTTGGACCTTGCGCAGCACCTCATCCAGCGTTGCGACACGCAAGTGTGGGTTGAGGCGCGCAAGCGCATTCCGGAGCCGTTCGGCCAGCAATACCTCACCATAGCTGCCGCGTTCCGGCGCCGAACCCTCCGGACCGATGTCCGGTCCGTGCAGCACCCCATAGCCCAACCCGACGAACCATTCGAGAGCGGCGCCTTCCACCTCGTCTTCGGTGAAACCGGCCATCAGGCCGCGGATCCCATTCCCGGGAAGAATTCCGCGCGAATTCGATAGGGAATCCAGTTGCGACTCATTCCATCCTTCTTGCGCAATCGAATTGCGCTTTCAACGCCCGAAGCATGTCGAACGTGTTCTCCCGAGGGATTTTGAACTCGTCGCAGACATTCGGCAACTTGACATCCTTCCGGGACGCAGGTGAGGGCTGCTCGTTCGTTACAACGGTTGCACCGTGTACCTGCGCGTAGGCTACAGGCCAGCAGCCGTCCGCACCTGTTGCGAACTTCGCCTTGGCATAGTCGAAGTAGGCTGAATGACGTTGGACCCACATCATGATTTCCGTATGAACTTTGACCACGTCAGCGGTCTCCGCTGGATGGAAGAACTGCAGGGCCTCATCAGTCGGTCCGCCTCCGTCGACCTTCTCATTTCTTATATTCAATCCGAGCTTTTGTCTCTGCCCTATGAGCTTGTCGCCATAGGCACTGGTAGGATGTTTCGCACACGGCCGCACTTCGCTGATGCCGTCAGGGCACTGCCGATCTTGGAGATCAAGAAACGACTTCTACCGAAATGGAGATGGCCGTGCTGTGTGCTGTCGCCTATCATCAACCCATCGATCGTGCAGGCTTGGCCAAAGTGTTTGGCCAGGAGATCAATCGCGATCTTATTGCCAGGTTGAACACCGGGACATGATTTCATCCGGTCCACGTTCTCCCAGGCCGGATGCACCCCATACCTTTGTGACTACGGCCGGATTTCCTGCAATGTTTGATCTGGAAAGCCTCCGGGATCTTCCTGAACTGGAATCGCTAATCGATGACGTTCCGTGACATTAAACGCTCTATCGGTCGGTCACTGATTTTCAATCGGTCTAGAGCTGAGGATCCTGCATTCATCCCTGACTGTACACTCCAGTTTAGGATGCGGGCACAACTTGACATTTCGTCATATGACGACCATATTAACGTCAATTGACGAAATTTGTTGGAGGCCGCAATGGCACCGCTTCAGGCTTACATGTCACCTGAGACCCTGCCAGGTACAGAATCGGGTCGTATCGGACTTTTGTTGGGTTTGAAGGCAAAGTCCCCGCTGGATGACATTGGCCTTGCAGACCAGATCGCTAAGGGTCTTTCCGTCTCTGCAGCGGAGGCTCTGAGCGCGGCGCTTGGTCGTGCCGCAGTCGTGGGCCCTTTGATTCCAGAAGCCACGCTGCGTAGAGCCAAAAAAGACCGCAAGACTCTTTCACGGGAAATGAGCGAACGGCTTTATGAGGTCAGTCGCGTCGTTGATGCGGTCAGCAGAGTGTATCAGGGTGACGAAGAAGCCATCTCGCGTTTTTTAACCGAGCCTCATAATTTGCTTAGTGGACGCACGCCTATTGAAATGGCACGATCGAATTCCGCTGGGGCCGATGCAGTTATCAATATGCTCCGGCGTGCTGAGTCCGGTTTTGCTGTATGACGTCTGTCCGACGGCTCGACAAATTTCTGACAGCGTACCGGATTGGCGACCCAAGCGGTGAATTTCCCATTTGGGATGATGGCGGTGCGCGACTGAGTTCAGGTAGGTGGCATGAGGCGGGTGCTGCAGTCATCTATGCGTCGGAACACTATTCGACAGCCATGCTCGAAAAACTGGTTCACTATCAAGGCAACATCCCGTCAAACCAACATTTCATCGAGATCACCATCCCTTCCGGCACAAGCTATGAGGTGGTGAACGGCGATCTTATCGAGGGCTGGGCGGCGCCGGATGGAGAAGCGGCACGACGTTTTGGTCGTGATTGGTTTGCGGACCGTCGTTCGGCCGTCCTCATCGTTCCTTCGGTAGTCGCGCGCATGGAGCGCAATGTCGTGTTCAATACGCAACATGTTGACTTTCGCGCTATTTCGAGCGGGCTCGACACACCAATATGGTGGGACGAGCGGTTATTCTTCAGTTAAGTCACTCTTCGGCCAAATCGATACTCAGGTACCTAGATAATACCATTTCCCGAAAGTTTTGACTCATCAATATATTTATTGACTGCCATCATTTGACAGCATGTGGTTTCCAATGGAGGATGGTGCGTGCGGTCGGCCATCGATGTCGCTATGCTGGGGTTCGGCCAAACCAACCCCGACAGGAGACCGGACATGCCAGCACCCCTCAGGATCACCGACACCGGCCGCACGGCGCAGGAACCACGCGATTTCGCGGGCAGGCGCAGGGCCTCGCCGCCGCCGGCGCACCCGCGCGACCGCCTTCAGGCTCGATGGGATGCCTCCGGGAGAGGTCGCGGCGAGGCTGCGCGCCACGGCCCGGTCCGTGGGGGACTGGACGGTCCGCTACAGCAGGGACGGGACGCCCCGGGCGCCTCGACGGGGACCGGCGCGCCCTTCTGCCGGAACGGGTCGAGGCCGGTCCCGGCCCCGATGGCATTCGCCTTGCCGGCCTATCCGGAGCGCATTCTTCAGGGCGTGAAGTGCCTCTGCGTTCAGATACGCTTCCACGATTTCCCGTTTCTTGGCTGTGCTGTGGCGTCGATGTCTCTTACTCATGGGTCCTCCTTAACGAAAGCCCTAGATGGGGGAAATCCTAAGACCCCAAGTGTCCATCCGCAGGGGCGCACTCCAGGTACCGGGTCAAAGTTCAATGCAGATTGACAGCCACGGGATTAGCCAGTTTAAAGGGCTGCATGCTCTTTGTTGGTTGAATAATTGGAGAGGGCCCCTTGGACGAGAGCAAGATTGAGAAAGAGATTTTCGCCTTGACCGGAGGGGTGAGCATCTGCGCATTCAGAATTCTTCTGGATACGGGATCCGTCCACGCAACGGTTGCGATGCTGCGTGGGGTTTGGGGGCGCGCGCTGCGCAATCTTGATCCAACGGTTTATTCATCAGTGTTTGAGGGCAATCATGTCGGAACAACACCTTGTGGCGGACGTTTCAACTTGCCGCTCTATATCTTTCGCCCGGCTCCCCCCAACCCCAATTTTGCTCCTGCGATTGAATTGCTTCTTATCGGTAAAGCTTGCAGGCATGTTTCCGTTGCATTGGATGCGTTTGAATTGGCCGCAAAAGCCGGGCTTGGAAAGTGGCGGGAACCTTTTCGAATACGGAAAATATGCGGTATTTCGCCGGATGGAAGGCAAATTCGTGGACCGCAAACGTGGTTGGCAAGCGACGCAGCAGACCGCCTCTTAACGGATGTGCCCGACAGTCAGGGGCTTAAGCTTGATTTCGAGGTGCCACTCAGACTTCTGCGTCGTGGAAAACTTGTTAATAAACCGTCTTTTGTAGATATGACCGTGGCGGGTTTGCGACGTTTATGCGCAGTGTCTTCAATATCTTTCGATATCGACCTTCTCGCGAGGGTGCTGGATGCGTCAATGAGGCTTTCAGTGTCCGATTGGCATGGTCAACGACAGGATTTTGTTCGTTGGTCTGGCCGACAGAAAAGCAAAGTTGAAATGCGGGGGGTGACTGGTTGGCTTGATTTGCCCGAAGGAGCCGGACCATTCCGGCCTCTTTTGGCGGCTTGCGAATGGATTCATTTGGGTAAGGGGACAGTTTTTGGACTCGGAAATTTGAAACTTCGAAGTTTGCAAACCCAATGACACAAATGAAGGAAACGGATTGGGAAAATCTTCTTCGTGTATGGATGCACGATCCAGTCGACAAGGCGCTTGATATCAAGGGTCACGTAGCAAGAGCAAAGCGCTATATGGTTACGGCCCTCGGGGACGATACAGATCAACCGATGTTTCCAGATCGGGACGCTGGCTTGGCGGATCAGTTAGCTGCGATTTATGAACGTCTGCCCATGCCAACGGCCGGTGTGCAGGGTGAGCGGGCAGTTGGTCCGGAAAATGAAAGACTATGGACCGTCCACCCGTTGAGCGGCAGAATTATCGATCTGAAATGCCCCCAACTGGACGAAGCGGCTATGATCCGTGCAATTTCCGGCATCGTCTGCGGATTGGAAGAGTCACCTAGAATCCGCTTTTTTGCACTGTGGCGGATGTTAACAGATCGGGTCGGTTTTCCTCTGAACGCCCTTCCGGCAGATACGCGCGTTCCAGACCATTCTCTGATCAACCACGCGGACATTACGGCGGGTATATGGGCAAGCACTGAAGGCGGTGCGAGCGGTCGGGCTTTTTTGTCATTTGCACTTGGTCCGGTACAACCGTTTATTGCGGCGGCGCGGTCTTTGCGTGATCTTTGGACGGGCAGCGTCATCCTGTCGTGCATCGCATTTGCCGCGATGCGCCCGATCCTTGAAAACTTTGGCCCAACGGCGTTCGTGTATCCGGCGCTTCGCGGTAATCCGCTTATGGATATATGGCTCCGTGAAGAGATCGGCCTCATCAATTTACCCCCTCCTGATGAAAGGGCCCGCCGGAGTCCTTCATTGCCACACCGATTTCTCGCTCTGGTCCCATGGGGGAATGACGGCCAATCAGCAAATGCGCTCGCAGAGTGCTGTAAGCGGGAAGCGCAGAGAGAGTGGTTTGAATTGTCAAAGCGCGTTCACGCAATGCTATCCGACAAGACGGATGCCGAATTTGCCAATTGGGACAGACACTGGGAACCGCAAGTCAAGGCGGTTTTAGATTTTCACGCCACGGTGGTACCGGAACGCGATCTTGACGAACGGGTCATGGCCAGTTTGCTTGGGAGTGAGAGCTTTGAGGATGTTTGGCCGGAGGCAGCCAAGGTTAGATCTCTAGCTGGCGCCATACCAGGATCGGACCGCCCCGGCTACGACCAGAAATCGGCAGGGCGGTGGCAGGCTCAACTTGATCTGTCGGCGCGCATCATGGAGGCGGAGCGCATGATCCGCCACGTTCCGGTTGTTCCGCCTGCCGAGAACGTGGGTCATGTTCCTCCAAAATGCAGCCTGCTGGGATCGTTCGAACAGGTGGGGCCAGCGGATTTCTCAAAGGCAGGGCGGTTTTGGAAAGAAGTGTCCCTAAAATGGCGGTTCAAAGGTGTGAGGTTGCGTAAAGGCGAGCGGTTTTCGTCCGTCGCCCTGACCAAACGTTTTGCAATGCCAGTCCATTTGACGTGCCGTTTGGGGTTGGAAGAAAACAAGCCATTTCCGGACACGGCCACGGTTGCAGCAGAGGATTGGTTACGCGACACCGGTATCAATTGGCGAGAATTGGATAAGTGGAACGGACGTTGGCTGCATGAAAACAGCACAATTCTCGAAAATGACGGGGAGGATCCTGCGCCCCCCGATCTTTTGAACCGATTACGTGGCATGTGTGTAGAGAAGAAAGCGCCGCCTTCCTATTACGCCATTCTGGTGATGGATGGTGACGACTTGGGCGGTTGGCTGAGGGGGCGACACATGCTGAAGGTTCGGGATTTCATGCAGCCGAAGATCCGCGATTGGTTCGAGCAAATCGGTAGTCCAAATGTCAACTTGGGACTTGAAGCACGCCGACCGGTGGGACCTGCGCTACATGCTGCCATCAGTGGTGTTCTTGGACGTTTTGCGACGCGCATCGCTCCGAAAATCGTCGAAGAGCACGCGGGAACGCTGATCTATTCGGGTGGTGACGACCTGCTGGCCTTGCTCCCCGCACGGCGAGCCATCGCTTGTGTACGCTCATTGCGCAACGCCTACCAGTATGGAGACGGCCCGGACTTGGGTATGGGGGAACGGGCGACCATATCCGCCGGGGTGGCATTCGTACATTATAAGTGGGATCTTCGGCTGGCGCTTGCTGCCGCCGGCGAGGCAGAGGCGCATGCCAAGAACGATGGTAAGGACGCACTGGCACTGCGTTTCATGCGCCGATCGGGCGAGCATTCAATGGCGCTGATTGATTGGGACGGAACGGAATGGTTCGACGCGTTGATCCGTGATTTTGTTAAAGGTGCAAGCAATCGGTGGGCCTATCGCTTGCGCGCTGTGCTGCCGGTGCTCACTGCAACAGGGATGCCAGAAAAATTGATTGCGGCGGAGATCAGGCGTCTCGGTAACCGGTCAGAAGATTTTGAACAGAGCCATGCCGATGGCGCGACAGAAGGATTGGGTGCGCGGGTTTCAGGATGGTGGCAAACATACAGCAATGCCCGACATCGCCGTGTCAAAGGGAATCATCACCCAAATTTCGATGAGTGGCTTTCCGATTTCACTGCGCTGTGTCAGGGAGCGGCTTTTGTCGCGCGAGGGCGCGATGACTGAATTGGACCAAGACAATGTGGAACGTCAGGGAATTTGGCTTTGTCTGGAGCCTGTCGATACGCTTTTCTTTCGCGACGGGAGACCGCTTGATCCTGCCTCACGGGCTACATCTGGCCTGCCGAATCCACAAGTTCTTGCAGGTGCCCTGAGAACCGAAATGCTGCGGTGTGCTGATATTGATCTCGCGCAGTTGGCTGATTGTATCACGAACGGTGCCGGGTTCGAGATGGCAGCAAGTCAAGTAGGCGGCAGTCTCGGCGAACAGATTGCAAAGACCACTTTCCGGGGGCCGTATCTCGGTCGGAATGATGATATAGGTAAGCGGGATACCCTTTTTTACCTAGCCCCGGCCACGTTGCGCCGATCCGCCGAAGAGGGTGGTGAAGGTAGAATTATCCGGCTTGATCCACTATGCGCAAATCTGTCTCTTCCAGGCTGGAATCCGAAGGCTGAAGATATGGTTCCACTTTGGACGAGAGACAAGAACACGTTAAAGCCGCTCGACAAGATCTGGATCACGCACGAGGGCATGTCGGCCTTTCTCTCGGGCAGAACCCCATCACTAGCTGATCTTGTCTCTTCCGACGATCTTTACGGTTTCGAAGATCGCACTGGAATCGCTATTGATCCCGACATCGGGACAGCTCAGGAGGGGATGATCTATGCGACACGTCGGTTAGTTTTACGGGCCGGTATGCGGTTTTGGGCGCAGGTTGAAGGGCCAACCGAGGCGCTCGACCTGCTGCCAAGACAGGATGAGCGCAGACTGCTGCCTTTTGGTGGTGAGGGGCGGCAAGTAGCCGTGACAGGCTGTGACCCGAAGAATTGCCCACTCACCGCACGCGCCGAACCAGCACAGAATCCAGAACACGGGCGGTGTCTCGTGCTCATAACGCCAGCCTTCCTGAACGGCTGGCGCCCTTCCGGACTTGATCTACTGTCTGCGGCGGTTCCCGGTCATATCCCCGTTTCGGGGTGGGATCTGGCGCGAGGAGGGCCAAAGCCGACGCGCTTTTCAGTCAAGGCGGGCTCGGTCTATTTTCTGTCCCCCAACACTAACAGGTCGCTGGGTTCTGGCCTTGGTGACATTCATGATACCTCGCTTGGCTGGGGTGAATATTGCGAAGGAGTCTGGCACCATGCCTGCAACCTCTGAAACGACGCTTATGTTCATTCACTGCCTGACCGCAACCCATCCCGGCAGCGGTACAGCACTTGATGTGGTGGATTTGCCGGTCCAGCGGGAGCGGCATACCCAATGGCCAACAATTCCCGGCTCCACCCTCAAGGGTGTTCTGCGTGCTGCGAACCAAGCAGAAGGGGGTGATTGGGTGCAAACAGCTTTTGGCCCCAGTTTTGGCCCCAAAACAGACAAAGCATCCGATCATGCAGGTGCAATATCGATTTCCGACGCGCGGATTTTGGCCTTCCCTGTGCGTTCGCTAAAGGGTGTGTTCGCCTGGACAACCTGTCCTGCGGTGCTAGACCGCCTAAGTCGTGACGTAAGCGTTACCAACTACATCAATGAAACGCTTTGGAACCGATCAGATATTCAGGGCAATTCCGTATTGTGCCCCGAAGACAGCCCACTATTGATTGACCGCGATGGAATGCTACTGGAAGAATTCGATTTCAAGCGTGAAGGCCATGCTCTGGGCGTAGCGGATTGGATCGCCGAAAACGCCGTCACCGATAAGGCGACCGCTGCGCGACTGCGGTCGCACCTCGCTGTCTTGACCGATGACGCTTTTGGTCATTTCGTGCGCCATGCGACTGAAGTTTCTGCTCGGATCGCTCTGGATTCTGATACGCGAACCGTGAAGGACGGCGCGTTGTTCTGGGAAGAGCATTTACCGCCGGAAACACTTTTCTACGCCTTGGTCACGTCTACCGATAGCCGCCGTAGTGAGGATAAATACAGAGCTTCCGAAATTCTTCAGCGATTGAGAGGAACGATACCCGAAACGCTGCAAATCGGCGGCAACGCAACGCTTGGCAAAGGTCTGTGCGCGGTGCACCTGCGGACTAGGGAAGCGGCACAATGAAGACCATTCAGACATTAGAGCAACGTCGGGCACGCCATGCCTGGGATGCGGTGCAGACAGCAAAATCTGAGCAGGCAGCGAAAGATTACAGTCGGGAGGCCAAGCGATTGCCTGTGCGCATTGCGACGGCGGGGCTTGGCCATGCCATCGCTTTTGCGAATGCAAAGTGTGGGGTGGGTAAATCTGTTGCTGATGACGTTGCGACTTGGGTATTGGCAACCCTGAAAAGCGAGAGGGCGGCCTCAAAAATTGGACTCAAATCGGAAGATACCGGCGGACAACTGATCAGTCAGATTATCGAAAATGACGCAGATTGGTTGCGCTGGGCGACGGAAGAGGCGCTGGCCTACCTGCGATGGCTCTCCCGGTTTGCAGAGGCTGAAATTGCCCGTGATGATGATCAGGGGACGTCTGAACCATGACAGCGGCACCGGATATTTTCTTGCCGAAGACGGCACTCGAACTGCTCGACAAGGTATCGAACCGAAGCCGACATCCGGGCCTTAAACTCGACAAACTATCTTGGGCTAAGTGTCAGCAAAAGCAGTTTGAAGCGATTGATGAAGTCTGCGCCAGCACTGGGGACAATGGACTTCTGAACGGTTTGTTAAAGCGTCGCAATGCGGTGTTGGACGCTCATGGGGCGTGTTGTTTTCGGGGCAAGACGACAGGACCGCTGACCCTTCATCTCGCCAGAGCCAACGCGCTGGAGAATGCGGGTTTTGCATTGCACCCGCTCTATGGTTTTGCTTGGTTGCCAGGAACTGGTCTTAAGGGCCTGACGCGGGCCTGGGCGGAAACGGTCTGGAAACCAGTTGAGTCGGACCGACAGGCTGCAGAGGCTCGGATTGACGAGGCATTCGGAACTCAAGATGTGGCAGGGCGGGTTATCTTTCACGATGCCTGGCCAACTCACTGGCCGCAACTTGAATCTGACATGCTGAACTCCCATCACTCGGAATATTACAAGGAAGGAGCAAAGGAAAAACCGCCGGGAGATTGGGAAAATCCGGTCCCTGTTTACTTTCTCGCCGTCGCAGTTGATACAGAATTCGATTTCGCTGTGTCGGACAGGACGCATGCTGGAGATGACCTGATTGAACAGGCTGTCGGTTGGATGTGCGCTGCACTTGAACACGCAGGGGTGGGCGCAAAAACCGCATCGGGTTATGGGCGGATTCTATCACACGTGTCCAATCTATCCGACCGTTTTGTGCCCTGCGTTCCAGATAAATATTTGCAATGTGAGCATCGCCTGACGTTGGCCTCCCCCGCATTTTTGGCGGGGGCAAAGCAAGAGAAAGTTGATTGCGACTTGCGACCAGCAAGCCTGCGGGGCCTTTTGCGCTGGTGGTGGCGCACGATGCACGCGCAGCACTTGAACACCCCGGATTTGGCACAGCTTGAGGCCCTGATTTGGGGGGATACGCAATGCGGCAGCGCAGTCAGCCTCTCGCTTCGGGCAGGGAGCAGAAATGGCCCGGCTGAGCATTATGACAAGAATAGTGTAAAACAGAACTCATCTCTTCCCAACCCAAAAAATAGAACGACCATTCAGGGTTTGTTCTATGCGTCCTATGGAATGGATGATGGAGAAAAGAGGAGATGGTATCGCCAACAGCGCGATAGCTGGAATCTCACCCTTACCTCCCGCGAAACCTGCTGGCCGACAAATGCTGGAGAAGACCAAGCGAAAATTAAAATTCCTGCAACGCTTATCATGCGGCAGGTGGAGGCAGCGCTTTGGTTGCTAACGCGATTTGGAGGCGTGGGTTCTAAATCCCGTAAAGGGTTTGGTTCCTTTGAAGATATTTTCATTCATGGAATTGACAGTCTTGAAGATTGCTGTGTGGTGGGCAGGGAGTTGCGAGAACGCTGCTCGATTGAATCGCAAGATGGTTACGGGACCGGCACTTCCGCGCTTGAAAAACGGATCGGTCCTGTTGAGATTGAAACGCCCTGGAAGGATTATTGGTTCGCACTCGACCGTGTGGGGCAGGTCTATCAGCGCTTTGCGAAGAGCTTGGAGAAACCCGACCGCGAGGTGCTCGGCCTGCCGCGTGGAAAAAACGATGACCGCCGCCTCGCATCGCCCGTGCACTGGAGTTTGAACACTGGGCAAGATAAATGCCTGACCATTCGATTGATCGCTTTTCATGGTTATAAGCCGACTGACAGAGAGGCAAATCGGGGAATTTTGAAGAAATTGTCCGAGGACGCAGAAAGTGAATTGCGCACGGATATTCAACACTCGGGACATGATGGAAAAAGGCCTCGCCCTCCGCTGCCTCAACCCAATCATCCGCTAAAGTCAGGGCAAGAAATTTTGGGCGTTCTACTTGAGCAAAAGACCAAAAAAGGCGGTTGGAAGGCTAAAGACACGCGAACCGGTATTGAAGGGAACATTCAAAATAGTGAATCTGTGCCGCCTGATGCAAAGCCAGGGCAAGAAGTTACGCTGATTGTAAAAATTCCTAATCCCAAGAACGCATCATTCCTGCGGCCGACGCCAGAGATAAAACAGAAATTGAAACGGTCAGTAACACGTAACCGTCAGAGAGGAAGAAGGCGCAGATGAAACTATCTGCCGAAGTTCTGGTGCTTACCGTTGGCACGGGCAACATGGACCGGTTGGAAGAAACTCTGTTCCAACCGCTGGAAAAAAGTCTGAAAAACGGAAACTTCAAAGAAGCCGTCCTTCTGCCCTCTACCATGACCGAAGAGAATGCGCGCGAATTCAAAGACCGGATGGTCGGGTACTCGATTGAAATCAAGCCTTTGCCCGAAGTGGGGCAGGAAAACGACGCGGATGCATGTTTCAGTCATTTCGACAGGGTACTGACTGTCCTCCGCGAAATGGGATATGAAGCCAAGTCGATCACCCCGGACTTTACGCGCGGAACCAAGGCCATGAGTGCTGCTTTGGTTCTGGCGGCTGTCCGGCATCAAATACCTAGGTTGCGCTACATACAGGGTGCGCGTGACAAACGGGGCATGGTCCTTGCTGGTCAAGAGGAAGTCAGTGAGGTTGCGACCGGGCGCGCCACGATGCGGCGCCAGTTTGACTATGCGCTCAAATTGATGTCCAGTGGTGCGTTTGCCGGGGTGCTCCAGATTTTGCCTGACGATGACGGCTCGAATATAGCCGCAGATTTGGTGCCGGAGGAATTCCATAGTGAGATATCGCGATTGCGTCGTCTTGCCACTTTTTGGTCAGCCTGGGACAGGCTTGATTACAGGGAAGCAGTCAGATGCTCTAACGCACTGTGTACGCAGGATGCTGAGGCTCTCAAGGAAGAAGTTGCCTGTGTCAAAAGACTGGAAGCCCGACCAGTGCAAGACAACCATGACGATATGGCCGAATGGCTGCGACGGGTGGCTGCTGACCTCTTGGCCAATGGGCATCGCCGCATAAAGCATCACCAGTTCGAGGACGCGCTCTTGCGCGCTTATCGGGTCGTGGAATTGATTGGCCAGATACGGCTGTTCTGCCAAGGGTATGACAGTGCCCGCATTGATCCGGAAGATTCAAAGGTCAAGGAGTTTCGGAAGCATCTCAAAAAGAATCGGTCAGAGGATTTTGGAACCCGAAGTGAAAACAATCGGGAGGTTTTGACGGCATCGCGAATGTTAAGCGCCCGGTTCTTGAAAAAACTGGGCGATCCCGTGGGAAAATGCTTGGTGAATTTTGACCAAAATCATGGGTTAACAGTCAAAACGAGTGCCAGAAACGATAGCATCCTCATACATGGCTTTTCCGTAGCAGGTCTTGATGAGAGTTCGCTGTCTGAACTCTATGATCGCATCAGGGCGTTGCTTGATGAAGACTATCCGGATAATGCGCACGGCTTCGACCCCAGCTGTTTTGGGATTGTTCCAAAGTGCCGACACTCTACGTCACAGAACCGGGCGCGGTTGTACGACGGCGAGCAGGGTCACTGATTGTCACTTGCGAAGAACAAAGCTCATCACCGGAAAATGGAGAAAATGACCGCAAATCTCTTCTCCTGGAAGTTGAACCTCGCCGTCTCGAAATGATCGGACCTGTCGGGCGTGTGTATATGGCTGCCGAAGCAACGCGCATGTGCCTCGAAAATGGTATTGCCGTCTCCTGGATTTCCTGGAGAGGCGGATTGCTCGGGCGGTTGGTGCCGCAACTTTCGCGCACTGCGGAACTGCGCCTCTTCCAGTTTCGAACTATCGAGAATACCGCTTCTGCAATTGAACTGGGACGATGTTTCATCAATGCGAAACTTGCCAATGCGGCAGCGCTTCTCTCAACACTTCGATCCAATCGACTTTGCGAGCCGCGCTTTGCGGAGGCCATTGCACATATCAGGAAACTTCGAGAACGAGTGTCCGTCACGACGGGTCGTGAAATACTTCTTGGGTTGGAGGACGAAGGGGCGGCGCGATACTTTTCCGTTCTTGGTCTGGCCTTTTCCGGCGACATCAAATTCGAAACCCGCCGCCGGAGATCTCCTCCCGACCCGGCAAACGGACTTTTGTCGCTGAGCTATGTTTTGCTGACAAATCTGATCGCCAGCATTCTCGAAGCTCGTGGTTTCGACCCTTATCTGGGCGTTTTACACACACCAAGGTCGGGGCGACCATCTCTCGCGCTCGACATGATGGAGGAATTCCGTCATCCAATTGTTGATCGTTTTGTGCTGCACCTGTGCAACCGGCGGCAGTTCAGACCAGATTGTTTGAAACCGACCCAGGAACATCGGGCATACGCTTGAAACGCGACAGTTTGAAACGATTTTTTCGAGAATGGGAGGTGATGATTGATACACGTATGACTGGGCTGGACTATGATATCTCCGTCAAACAGGTCGTTCGGCGTAAAATTGACAGTCTGGCCGCCCATTTACGCGGGCATGAGCCTTATCACACTCTCTTGCTTCGGGGGCGAAATGACTCGCTTCGTTGTCTGTTACGATATCGCCGATGACAAACGGCGCCAGAGAGTGTCGCAGATTCTCGACGCCTATGGCGACCGAATACAGGGGAGTGTATTTGAACCTCCCGATAACCACCAAGCCAATGCATGAATGCCTTGCCCCGTTCCACCCTGAAGTGCAACACCAGTGGCGGTGGTGACCGGTTTTCCTGCCGCATGATGTTGCGTATCGGCCAGCAGGCGGCGACAGTCCCTGTGATGCAACATGGGAGACCGCCATGCCCGAGGGTTACCGCCACCAGACCCGGGACGAAAGATGCCAGATCGGCGCGCTGAAGGAAAGCGGGCTCTCCGACGGTGCGGTCGCGGCCCGTCCGGGCGGTGGCGTTGCGCCGCCCGGAAAGCCCGGATAACCTGCATCCAGACGGGACCACAGCCGTCCCGGGGCCGGAAACCACGCCTTCCGGCCATTCCCTCCGCTCGGGCTACGCCCCCGCTGCGGGAATGGCCGGCGTTGCACTTCGGAATGGAAGTGGGGCTTTTTGATATGATCTTGGGCGTTCTGGATATCACTAGAGATGGTCTGATCGTTTATCCAATAGGTGTGCATTGTAATGAAAAGACGCGGTATTTTGGAGTGTCGTTGAGGAACGTACGCATTGGGAAAGAAAATGTATTTTTCGTTTGAAACACGTGTCGTAACCCAAAACTCCACTTCAAAAGCCCGGAGGTTACGATAAAAGACAAACCTTTGTTATATATTGGATTTTTATTTTCTCCTCCGGCAATTGTGTAATCATATGGTTGTGATGCCACGCAGTAATTCTGGTGGTTACGAAAAAAGTGTTTGCAACGCATTGCAATTTAGTGAAGATTTTGTCAGAGGGTCGCGCGGCCAGCCCCGACTATGAGGGGATTGAAACTTCGCAAGAGCACGCTTCCTTTCGTCCGCTCCCGAGCTTCGTCGCGCGGCCAGCCCCGACTATGAGGGGATTGAAACATGAAAGTGCCAGGCTTCACAGGTTTCGTTTCATCTATAGTCGCGCGGCCAGCCCCGACTATGAGGGGATTGAAACCGGCGACGGTGCAGTCGGCGCGGTCGTTGCCGACCCACAGGTCGCGCGGCCAGCCCCGACTATGAGGGGATTGAAACGAGGTTGTCGAACGTCAGTGACAGGCGCGAGACGGCGGTGTCGCGCGGCCAGCCCCGACTATGAGGGGATTGAAACCAATCCCGCCGCGCATTGGATGCGATTCTGCTTGACAGGTCGCGCGGCCAGCCCCGACTATGAGGGGATTGAAACCAGAGTCCAGGCGTATTCGTAGCTATCCGCGCGCCGTCCCGGTCGCGCGGCCAGCCCCGACTATGAGGGGATTGAAACGATGCAATCGAGGAGCTGATCCGGGTTTTGGGAGTTACCGAGTCGCGCGGCCAGCCCCGACTATGAGGGGATTGAAACGATCCGCCAGTCGTAGCTCTGGCCGCCGCTCGTGAACGTGAGTCGCGCGGCCAGCCCCGACTATGAGGGGATTGAAACGCGAAGCACACCGTCTTGCCGAACCCCGTGGGGGCCTGCGCGTCGCGCGGCCAGCCCCGACTATGAGGGGATTGAAACCCATCGCCGCCGCCAGCGAATCGAACTCGATGCCAAGAGTCGCGCGGCCAGCCCCGACTATGAGGGGATTGAAACATCGCGGATTTACGGATTACACTGGCGGCGGACCGAATCAGTCGCGCGGCCAGCCCCGACTATGAGGGGATTGAAACCAGTCCGCCTTTGGGGACGGCGGTTCCTGGAATGCAACGCGTCGCGCGGCCAGCCCCGACTATGAGGGGATTGAAACCAGCGGTGATGCTAGGGCCTGTTGACAATTGGGTTGCGATTCGGCGCGTCCCCTGTTATCTAGCCGCTATGCACGCCGGAACGGCGGCACAGGCAAGAGAGCAGGTGACATGATGAATGCGGACAGGACGGTGCTGACCGACGCCATGTGGGCGCGGACCGGGCCCATGCTGCCCGGCAAGGCGACCGATCCCGGCGCCACCGCGGCGGACAACCGGCGGTTCGTGGAGGCGGTGCTCTGGCGATTCCGCACGGGGTCGCCGTGGCGCGACCTTCCGGAGCGCTTCGGCAACTGGAACAATGTGTTCAAGCGGTTCCGCCGCTGGGCGCTGTCCGGGGTTTTCGAGCGTGTTTTCAGCGCTTTGTCGGAGGAGTTCGACCTCGAATGGGTGTTCGTCGACGGCACGGTCGTGCAGGCGCACCAGAAGGCGGCGGGCGCAAAAGGGGGACCTGCAGGCAGGGGATCGGCCGCTCCCGGGGCGGCCTGACGAGCAAGATCGTGGCGGTCGTGGACGCGCTCGGATACCTGGTCCGCTTCGTGATCCTTCCCGGCCAGGCCCACGACCTCGCGGGGGTGCCGGCGCTGCTTGAGGATCTCCCGTTCGGGGCCTTCGTCGGGGACAGGGCGTTCGACGCGGACTGGCTGCTCGAGGATGTGGAGAGACGCGGCGCGGTGCCGGTGAGCCTGGCGGGGCGGAACCGGACGGAACCCCGGGAGCATGACCGGGAGATGTACGGGTGGCGGCACCAGGTCGAGAATTTCTTCGCCAAAATCAAGGAGTTCCGGGCGGTGGCGACGAGGTACGACAAGACGGACGCGAGCTTCGCGGCGGGGATCCATCTCGTCGCCGGCGTGGTGGCGGCAACATGATTGTCAACAGGCCCTAGCTCCAATCGTCAAGGCTAGCGACTTCACGTCGCGCGGCCAGCCCCGACTATGAGGGGATTGAAACCTTAAGCGTCCTTGCAATCTGCTCGATGGCCTTACGGGATGGGTCGCGCGGCCAGCCCCGACTATGAGGGGATTGAAACACGGTCTCTCCGCCGCCGCCGCGATGGAGAAGATCACCAGGTCGCGCGGCCAGCCCCGACTATGAGGGGATTGAAACAAGATGTCCATCGGCCCAGTCGTCGTAGCGGATGCGATACGCGTCGCGCGGCCAGCCCCGACTATGAGGGGATTGAAACCCCTTCGGGTAGACCCCGAATATCGTGTTCGTCCCCCAGCGTCGCGCGGCCAGCCCCGACTATGAGGGGATTGAAACTGAGTGCCGCCTTGGACAAGACGGAACGCAGATCGTCGATGGTGTCGCGCGGCCAGCCCCGACTATGAGGGGATTGAAACTTTGCGCATATCCTCCGTCCGCGGCCTGCTCGACTGGTCTGTGCGAATGGTGGCGAGGAAATCCATGTGGCTCCATTGGATCCTGTTCGGATTGATCACCTTATACCAAACCAAATAAATCATTGCCGATAGGCGCCCCTGATCTCACGGCACCGCCCATTCCCTCGTGGTGATCCGCGTGATCTCGCCCTTCCGGCCGATGAAGGCGTCCCAGACGCGCTCGACCACCTCCCGGACATGCCCCGCGCTTTCGAACACCCGGTTGGCGAAATGCCGGTGCTTCAGGACGGAGAACACCGTCCCGCCCGGATTGAGCTCCGGGCCGTGGGCGGCAGCCGGAGCAGGGAGACGTTGGCGGGGATCCCCAGGTCTTTCGACCGGTGCCAGCCCGCGCCGCCGGGGACCATCAGGGCGCGCTTTCCGGCGGGGACCCGCTCCCCGATCTCCCGGAGGTGCCGGTTCATCTCCCCGGTGTTGGCCCTGTCGCAGACATGCCCGACCGCGTCGCCGGTGGCGGGACAGGCGGGGGGGAACAGGTACAGGTGTCCGTACCGGTGGTCCCGCACGACGCGCGGGCGCGTCCCTTTCCGCGCCCAGACCCTCGACAGCATGCCCTTCTGTCCCACCCGCGCCTCGTCCTGCAGGTGGACGGGCACATCCTCCGGGGCCACCCCGTCGGGCACCGCCTTACGGGCCAACTGGCTGAAATCCCTGCGGAATCCCTCCCGGGCGGCGGGGTCCGCCCTCGGGTGGACGGGCCGCGGGGACATGTGCCGGAAGCCCAGCCTCCGCACCGGCCGGCGCGCGCCCTCCAGCGTGTACGCCACCCCGAAGCTGCCCGCGATCCGCTTCCGGACGTCGGCGACGGTCCAGCGGGAGGGCCCGCCCGCGTCGGGGTCCGGCCCCCCATCCAGCCACGACACGACCTCCTCCGCCTGTCCGCCGTCCAGCTTCGGCGGCGCCCCCGGCCGGGCGGCGTCCCGCAGGCCGCCGGGGCCGTCGGCGCTGTAACGGACAACCCAGTCGCGGAGCGTCCGGACGCCCACGCCGGCGGCGGAGGCCACCTCGGTCCGCGACAGCCTGCCCCCGGTGACCAGCGCGATCGCGCGCATCCGGCGGCGGCAGTCGCGGAACCTGTGTTTCCGGGCCAGTTCGCGTAGTTGTTCGGGTGTGTGGTCGGTGCGCGACATCATGACTTTCGCAGGCATGCCGTTCTCTCCTTATGCATGTTTCCAAGGCACAGGATACAGGACGGCGCCACCGGTCACACGCAGAATATTGCCGTGTCACACAGCATGATGTTCAGTCTTTGTTCTGGGCACATTATTAATTTGGTTTGGTATTAGTCGCTATCACAGCTTCAAAGGCTGGTATTCGATCAACGCGGACTGTCCGAGGACATCCACGACCGTAACCCACATTTCCACACCTCGGGCGTCTGTCAGTCGCATCGGTTTGCCAGACCTAAATGAGACGGGTTGCTGCCGCCCCTCGTCAATGGCAATATTGTCAGCGTATAGATAGGTTCGGTCGGCGGTGTCGCGAATTGGGTTCAGCCGCCCGCGTAGACCGGGAATCTGGCCCGTACCCTCGGCGAAAATCACCGAGCCACTGGATTCGAGCCGCTTGAGCTCCAGCGGCAGGCCGCCCCGATTTGGAGACCACGTCCGGGCCAGTCCAGCCTTATATCCGGTTCCGGCGGCATAGATCGTCAAAGGCAGATGCGTTGTGTAGAGGTCCAGGGCCGCCTCGCCGCGCTCGTTTGTGATCGCCTGCACCCAGGTCTTGTTGGGGAAGAGCGCAAGAATCTCGATGCCAGCGAGTGGCTCGCTTTCGGTGTGAACCGTGACGGTCGCGTCGGCGGGAACAAGATCCAACTTCGCAGCAGGGATGCGGAGCACCAGGCTTGATTCATCAAGCAACTTGTACTCCGGAAGTACTCCAGTGGCTTCTTCGGTTTCCTTGCGGATGATCGACACTCCGTCACCGCGGCGCTCCATCAGATATTTTCGATGACTCGGCCCTGCCATGGCAACCGGGATGCGACCGAACACGGAAGCGATCACCTCGTTACGGGTGGCCTGGCTGGCCTCCATGTTTTCTATGGTCATTCCGTTGGGAAGCTGGCCAGGCGAATCGATCTCCAGACGGTCCTGAAACATGGATATCCGAATCCTGCGTGAGGACACGGAATAGTCTCGATGCGCGACCGCGTTTACCACCGCCTCGAATACAGCGGCTTTGCTGTACTGGGAAATGTCCTCCCGTTCAGGAGTTTTGCGTGCGGAAACGCGCATGTTGCGAATGACAAACTTAACCGCGTCGGTGATCTGTAAGGGAAGCGGCCCGGCGATTTCCTGCGCGTCCAATTGGCCTGAGGCACGATCCAACCCGCGATAATGCGTTGCCGCGATAGTCGCTTGCGGCAACCAATCTTCTGGCGAAGGGACGCAAAGCAGTATGCCGGCCACCGTGGCGCGGTCCACACCGGCTTCGTCCAGCGCCAGTAGGCGGAGATTCAGCAATCCGCGCCGCGGGTCGTCCGCGCTCGCCGCGCTGAGCAGCGGTTCCCACAGGCGCTCGCTGAGCGTTTCGAAACCTGTTCCGGGCATGATTTGCTTGTCGAACCAGAGATAGCGGTTCTGTGCACGATTCGGCGCCAATCTCAGGCTTTCGTCCCTCTGGAGGCGTCGCTTGGTTGAGCCAACCCTAATGAATGCCCGCCCGCCCCTTTCATGTAGCGCTTCGCCGCGCGGAACTGCCACCAGCACGAAAGCCTTGCCATCCAGTTCCCTATGATGGACGTCGACGCGAAGCGGCGGATCAAGGGTGTCAGTGCAGATCTCCACAAGCCATTTATCCAGCGCTACCATCTGTTCGCGCGATAGGCATTGAAGTTCTCCATCGTCGGACACCCCGCAGAGCATAATGCCGCCTTCGGCATTGGCGAATGCGCCCAGTTCGTCCGCTAAATCGTCCCTGCGCGGCCTGGTCGGTGTGTTGCCGGTGAATTCGACCTGTTTGAACTCCCAGTGGCTGTCCTCGCCCAAGCGAAGTTGGCGGCGGATATTCTGGTCTTGAATCATCGCTTGACCGCCTTCGCAGCGGCATTGCCATAAGCCAATCGGATTTTGCCGGACATGAGCTTTGGAAGAAGCTGGTCACGCGTCTGGGCAAGAGTATCGTTCGCCTTCGTGTTGTGCACCATTGATTCAAAAATCGGTGACATAAGCTCGGAAAACCTTGTAATCACCGCATCGTCGGGAGCAGCAATCTCTGTTGCCTCCACGAAGTCAGGACGAATGGCGGGATAGGCCGCGCCGTCTGCGAGACCCGCGAGGCGCTGGATGTTGTCAGGGGCCGTTGCGGACAGATAAACCAGTGTGCTGTAACTGCGTTTGTGAGGCCTGAGTGCCGCAAACCCTGTGCTCCCGGTCAGTCCGGACCCACCGATGAAAGCATAGGACCCATTACCCGGTCTTACCAAACCCACGATTGTATCTCCGGTTCGAAGGACACGTTTCGCACGGGTTGGTGCATCGCTCCTCCGAATTTTCTGAGTAGCCTCGATTGTTCCCCACTTTGTGTTAGCGAGGTCTACATATTCGATTTCTTCAGGGTAACTCGTCTTGGACCAGGATTCTGGGTTGGTATGGGCGAAAGTCTTAAGATTGCAGCAAGACCAACCGACCGGCTTGCCTTCGTCGTCCAGCGCGTCGGGGAACAAGTCCCAGAGTTCAGGGGCGAGGTAGGGTTCACGGCCTTCGGCCTTGGCTCGGATGGGGCCGAAATCGACAAACCAGTCCCTGAAGATCGCCCGCGCCATCGCCTCAAGCGTCCCGTTCATCCGCCGGTTCAGCTCGATTTTGTCGTCCAGTGTGCCCAGGATGTGCGCGATGGTACGCTGCTCGGGCAAGGGAGGTACTGCAACGCTTAAACTGTCCAGGGAATCCACAGGCACTCGCTGACGTCCGGAAGTGCCCGTCATTTGATCCACGGCGTAGTTTCGTACCTCCTTCCAATGAGTCAGGTAATAGGCATATTCGGATTCCGTAACGCCACTGCGCCCACGAATGACGATGAATTCGGTCGAACCATGGGCGTTCGCTAGCGGATGGTCTGCGCAATAGCGGGCAATTTTGCCGTTCTCGAGACAAGGTGTAATGCGCGCCATAAGCGTGTCGCCATCTCGAAAGCGTGAGCCGCTGCCTGAGTAAATCCGCTGTTCAACCGCATGTGCGCACCGGGTGCCTGAAATGACCGCAGCCATATCAACGAAAGGATATTTCATTCCACGTTCAAGACGAACCGCTGGATTGACGGTGACCGCTTCAGTGAAGGACATCTGCCGCCAGTTCTCGATGCAGATATGCGGTTCAGTCAAGACGACATGCTCCCGCTCTATCTCATTGCGAAACGAGTCCGGTACATCATTCCAGACAAACAGGTCCACCCGGAACGGGAGATTGCTGTCCTCGAATGCCTCCCGGAGGCTGGACACGCCGTGCGCCTGTTCGGGCGTTGAAAGCACCACCATGTCGAGGTCGGATTGAGGGTTTGAGGTCCACTTGATCCGGGATCCATACATCCATGCCTCGGTATCCGGAAGATGGCGTTTGAGCAACGCCAGAATGGTCTTGCGTTGCTCGGTGGTGATATCGATGGAGGGGGCTATTCCCATGTTTGCCCGGTCATCGTCTGGTACAGGCCTATCGCGTCGTCGATAAAGGCAGGCATCAATGCAAGACAACCCTTCGCTTTCTCGCCGTCGTAATCGTGCGACGTATTGATGCGCGCTTCTGCATATTCCAGCCAGTCTGCCAAAGAAGATCTGAACAGGTCATTTTCATGAGCCAGCCTGATAAGAGGCTTGGGACTGTTGGGTGCCTGTGCAATACCTAGGTTCTCGGTAAGGTATCTCTTCAACACTTTCCATAAACAGTCGTAGCAGGTTTCGAAACGCTGGATAACTGACTCGGCAATTCCTTCCCGGGTCAGTTCGGGCAACCCTTCGTCCAGAGACTGGTAGTTTTCATGTTGCTCATCCAAGCGTTTCAGCGACAATTCGAATTTCTCATAGTTGATCATGAACAGTCCATCCGCTCCGGTCTCACCAAGAGGCGCGGCGCAAGACCAGCGCTTCGACGGTTCCAGTCGCATCCGGCTCTCCATCGAGCAACGCTTCCGGGTCGCCATGCGTTCCTTGCCATGATGCCGTCTCAGTATCGAGGCGGGTCTCCTTCATGATCGTCTGGTCAGGAGACCAATCTTCGTCAACCTCTTCGTAGCCATCCACCACGACCCGCAGCGTAGGCGGATAGTCGCCAAGACGTTCGATCGGTTCAGCGACTGTCATGCTCATGGCCTGCTTTCCCCGAAGCCCAGCGCTTCGAGGTTCTTCTTGATGGCCGTATCCAATTTCGCGCCCTCGGCCTGCTGCTCGTGCAGTTGCGCGACCAGACGCTTCATCCGGTCCCCAAACGGCTCGCTGTCCGTTTCAGTAGGTGCCGCTCCGACATAGCGGCCGGGGGTAAGCACATGGCCGTGCCGACGCACCTCGTCCAGCGGCGCACTCCGGCAGAAGCCGGGCGCATCGGCATATTCGCCCACCCCCTCCCCGCCGCGCCAGGTGTGGTAGACCGCGGCGATGCGGGCGATGTCATCTAAGGTCAACTCGCGATGGGTACGGTCAACCATGTGCCCGAGCCTCCGGGCGTCGATGAACAGCACCTGTCCGCGCCGGTCGCGCCAGTTCCCGCCGGGATTCCTGTCGCGCGCGAGGAACCAGAGGCAGACAGGGATCTGCGTCGAGTGGAAGAGTTGCCCGGGCAGCGCGACCATGCAGTCCACCACGCCGGCCTCGACCATCGCGCGGCGGATGCCGGCCTCACCGGACGTGGCCGTGGACATGGATCCGTTGGCCAGCACCACGCCCGCCGTGCCGTTGGGGGCGAGATGGTAGTGGATGTGCTGCAGCCAGGCGTAGTTGGCGTTGCCCGCGGGCGGAATCCCGAAAGTCCAGCGGGCGTCCTCCCTCAGCCGGTCGCCACCCCAGTCGGAGATGTTGAACGGCGGATTGGCGAGGATGAAGTTGGCCCTGAGGTCCGGCAGTTCGTCCCTGTGGAAGCTGCCCTCGTTGTTCCAGCGGATGTCGGCGTCAATCCCGCGCACGGCGAGGTTCATCATCGCGAGCCGCCACGTCGTGTAGTTGCTCTCCTGTCCGTAGACCGCGATGTCACCGATCCGTCCGCCGTGCTCCTCGACGAACCTCTCGGACTGCACGAACATGCCGCCGGAGCCGCAGCACGGGTCGTAGACGCGGCCCCTGTAGGGCTCCAGCATCTCTACCAGCAGCCGGACGACGGAGCGTGGCGTATAGAACTCGCCCCCCCGCTTGCCCTCAGCTCCGGCGAAGCGGCCCAGAAAGTACTCGTAGACCCGGCCTAGGACATCTCGGGAGCGGTCCGCCTGCTCGGCCATGCCAATGCCGCTCACAAGATCGATCAACTCGCCGAGCATGACCTTGTTAAGCGCTGGACGGGCGTAATCCTTGGGAAGCACACCCTTGAGGGAGGCGTTGCTGGCCTCGATCGCCAGCATCGCACTGTCGATGTTTTTGCCTATGGTCGGCTGCCTGGCAGCGGTCCGCAGACGTGACCAGCGTGCTGCCTTCGGGACCCAAAAGACGTTCCCGGCGAGGTACTCCTCGGGATCCTCGGCGTCGGCCAGTTCCTCGTCGAGCAGTTCGGTGCGCCTTGCCTCGAAGGCGTCTGATATGTACTTGAGGAAGACGAGGCCGAGGACCACATGCTTGTAGTCGGAAGGCTCCATGTTGCCACGCAGTTTGTCCGCCGCAGCCCATAGCTTGGCTTCGAAGCCGGAACTCGTGTCGTTACCTGACTTCTGTTCGACGCCGGGTTCCTTAAGCACTGCTTTCATGTCTGCCTCGATCATGCTCGCATCCACACCCTTGGAGCAGGCGTTGGCCTGAGGGGCGCCCTTTCAGGGCGAAAGCATGATAGCATACCGCCACGAGAACAAAAGGTGAAACGTTGCAGCCTTTCCTCTTGCCCACGGGAATGTCCAGCCTCTTCAGTTTCCCTTTACATTCACGCTTGGCGATGCATCACTCCTTGAAACTGAAACGGATTGCCTTCCTGATGCTGGCATAGAGCGAATCTTCAGACAGGAACAGCATGAGCGGGTGAATGGGGGTCATTAATCAACGGTGAAGTCTTCAGTGCCGGAGCTAGCCACGGCACGGGTTGGACAACTGTTTTCTCCTTTGGCCATCTGTTTCCGAAGCCTCATGAATACGTATCCCACCAGCTCGAAGGCGCTCGTAAAGCTTCTTTATGAGTCAAGCCGCGTTTCCGAGCCTCTGCTGTGAGAGTTTCCTTGATTGGCTTCTGTACATCAGCGCATGAAGACTGGGCGCACGGCACATCGTTTAGGGCTGATGGCCCGGCCCTGCTCAAACTTGGTAAGTACGCCGTACACTCGAGGAACCGGCGTTCCGCGACGAGCCGTTGACCGGAACGCATTTGGCATATACAATAGCCATATGTCTAAAATGAAGAGATGCACGATGCCCCCGGAAGTCCGCGAAGTCAGCCTGTTCCGGAACAACCGCAATCAGGCGATCCGTATTCCCGTAGAGTTCGAGTTGCCGGGAAACCGTGCCTTGATCCGGAAAGACGGGGAGCGGCTCATCATCGAACCCAAGCGAAAGGCGGGACTGCTCGGCCTGTTATCGAGTTGGGATCAGATTGATGATGCCGTTCCGGACATTGCCGACCCAGTTCCTGACAGGGAAGATATCCTCTGATGTTTCGCCTGCTGGACACGAACATAATCGGCGAATTGGTACGAAACCCCCGTGGACCCGCAGCGATGATCCTTGCGGAGCGAAGCGACATGGATATCGCAACCAGTGTGATCGTCGAGGGCGAGTTGCGCTGCGGCTGCCGCAAGAAGGGATCAGACCGACTGACCGCCCGTGTGGAGGCACTTCTGGCCGAGGTCGAGATACTGGACATTGATTCCGAAACGGCATGGGAATACGGGCGGATGCGCACCTTTCTGGAGGCAAGTGGACAAATGATCGGTGGCAACGACTTGTGGATCGCTGCCCAAGCGATCAGCCTTGACGCGGTGCTGGTTTCAGGAAATCCACAGGAATTCACGCGGATTCCTGAATTGCGGCTGGAGAACTGGCTGGATCCGCATCCCTCATGATGTTTCCCCTTTTGATCTCACAGGAGGGGCGATTGGGACTTCCCCGCTAGGTGATTGGATTGAGCGAAGGGTTCCCTACGTAATGTGCAGCGCGCTGGCATGTAGGAGCACTGTGCCGCGACCCTCCTGCGAAAGGGCAGACACCCGCCTCGCGTAGTCCACCGTTCGTGACAGTCCCTACCGCATATCGGGTCAGTCGGCTGCACGGATCCCGTGCTCGTGGAAGTTGAGAACTGTCAAAAGGACCCAAATTTGAGGTATTTCAGTTGCAGACCCTTGACTCAACCTGCACCGGTCAAGGACAATGGGCCGTCAACTGGCCTCCGGGCTTTCGCCGGGCGCGTAAGTCCACCTTGTTATTAGGAGTTCCCGCCAAGGTAAGCTAGGGTGGGAATTTGTGAATCGAGAAAGGAAATGAATCATGCGTAAGTCTCTAATTTTGGGAACGCTGACTGCAATTGGCCTTGCGGCAGGCGCTGCCAGCGCTGCGACCATGGATGATGTCATGGCGCGCGGCAACTTGAACTGTGGCACGAATACTGGTCTCGTGGGCTTCGCCGCACCTGACGCGAATGGCAACTGGGACGGCTTCGATGTTGCGCTGTGCCGGGCCGTCGCGGCAGCGGTCCTGGGGGATCCAATGGCAGTCGAATTCGTGCCGACCACCGGAAAGACGCGCTTTACGGCACTTGCCTCCGGGGAAATTGACATGCTCATTCGGAACACGACCTGGACGTTTTCGCGTGACGTGGATCTCAAGTTCACCTTCCTGGGCGTCAATTACTATGACGGTCAGGGATTTATGGTTCCGAAAGAGCTTGGCGTTGGCTCCGCCAAGGATCTTGACGGAGCAACGGTCTGCATCCAGACAGGTACGACAACCGAGCTGAACCTTGCTGATTTCTTCCGCGTCAACAACATCAGCTACGAACCGGTTCCGATTGAAACGAACGCCGAAGCCCAGCAGCAGTATCTGGCAGGCGCATGCGATGTCTACACCACGGACGCATCAGGCCTCGCCGCGACTCGCGCTTCGTTTGAATCCCCGGATGCCCACGTGATCCTTCCAGAGATCATTTCCAAGGAGCCGCTTGGCCCGCTGGTCAGGCACGGCGACGATGTCTGGGCTGACATCGTTCGGTGGACGCTGAATGCACTCATCACCGCCGAGGAGCTTGGTGTAACCTCCGCCAATGTCGGTGCAATGGCTGCCGAGGCTGGCAACAATCCCGAGATCAATCGTCTTCTTGGCACCGAGGGCAATCTTGGGGAAATGCTGGGTCTTGATGGTGACTGGGCTGTCAGGGCCATCTCGGCTGTTGGAAACTATGGTGAACTCTTCGAAAAGCACATTGGCGAAAACACCCCGATCGGCCTTTCGCGCGGCCTGAACGCGCAATGGACCGATGGTGGGTTGCTGTATTCGCCTCCATTCCGGTAAGACTTTGAATGTCGGGGCGCGGCTAGCCCGCGCCCCAACTTCAAGCACCTCACATTTATCCATTGCCCCGGAAGCTCAATATATCTGGCGGTCATTCAGACCGGACAGGTAAGGAAGCTACATGACGACGTTCATCGACCCTCCGAAGGATCCGACGTTCCGTCTGAGCATGTTGATCTACGATACCCGGTATCGTTCGTTAACAATACAATGTGTTGCACTTACCGGATTTATGCTCCTAGCGGCTTGGCTCGTCAATAATACACTTGTCAACCTGCAGACCCTTGGCAAGCCGGTTGACTTTGATTTTTTCCGCGACCCTGCAAGCTATGACATAAATCAGCGTCTTCTGGACTATACAAGCCGCGATACTCACCTGCGTGCGTCATTCCTTGGATTGCTCAATACTCTCTTGGTTGCTGTACTGGGGTGCATAGCAGCCACTGTAGTCGGAGTGTTGGTCGGCGTGTTGCGCCTCAGCCGTAACTGGTTGGTCGCCCGGATCATGACCGTCTATGTCGAGATGTTCCGCAATGTGCCGGTGCTGCTGTGGATCCTGTTGGCTCTTGCGATCCTTATCGAGAGTCTTCCTAGACCTGCTGACTTCCGAGGTGAGGATCCGGTAGCATCGATGATGCTCTTCGACTCCGTCGCCATCACCAACCGGGGTGTCTACATTCCTGAGGCGCTGTTCTCACGCAGCCTCGGAGACGTCCATCTCTTTGGCGAAAGCAGCCTACGGTTCGATGTTTCACTTGACCTGCTCCTGATCCTCGCCGTCTTCGCCGCGAGTGTCCTTGCGGTCCGTTGGAACCTGGACCGCGCAAGGCAAATCCAGGAACGAACCGGTGACCGACCCACAACATGGCACGTCACGACCGGCCTGCTTCTTGTTCCGACCGTCGCGGTGCTGATGGCGCTGGATTTCCACCTGGGCTATCCGGAACTCAAGGGCTTCAACTTTCAGGGCGGAACACATCTGCGAAATTCCCTAGTCGCCTTATGGCTTGCCCTGTCGCTCTACACCGCCGCCTTCATCGCTGAAATCGTTCGAGGAGGCATACTCGCGATATCCAAGGGCCAGTCAGAGGCCGCCGGAGCGCTTGGCCTCCGACCGAACCGAATTATGTCGCTGGTAATCCTACCGCAGGCGCTTCGGGTGATCATTCCGCCACTGATTTCGCAGTTCCTGAACCTAACGAAGAACAGTTCCCTTGCTATCGCCGTTGGATATATGGACCTGACAGGCACCCTTGGGGGGATCACTCTCAACCAAACGGGGCGGGAACTGGAGTGCGTGCTTCTCTTGATGCTCGTGTACCTTTCGATCAGCCTGTGTATTTCAGCCGTAATGAACTGGTACAACAATCAGGTGAAACTGGTGGAACGCTGAGATGACCGACACGTCCTTCGTCCGCCATGAAATGCTTCCCGAAGAGGCACCGCCGCCATCGTCGGTAGGGCTCGTGGGATGGTTGCGGGAAAACCTGTTCTCGAATTGGCGGAACACCCTCCTCACCGTCGTTTCCGTTGCCTTCATCTACTACGTTCTTGCCGGAGTGATTCCCTGGATATTCCAGTCGGTCTGGGTTGCGGACTCGCTGAACGAATGTCGCGAAATCATGAAGGCCACCTGGGGCAGCACGCATGGACATGCCTGCTGGAGTGTCATCAGGGAGAGGTGGCTGCAGCTGCTGTTCGGTTTCTACCCGTCCGAACTCTATTGGCGGCCAATCCTGGCCTTCATTCTGCTTCTGTTCGCCGTGGCGCCTGTCCTGTTTCCGGAAGCGCCAAGACGGCTACTCTACATTACGGCAGCCTATCCCTTCCTGCTGCCGTGGCTGATGTGGGGAGGCAGCATTTGGACATTCATTGCCATTGCCGCAGTTCTTGCCGTTGGTTGGTTTGGATACCGCCTGCTTGAAATGAGGGTCGGATCCCTTGGTGCATTGATCTGCGCCGTCCTGTTGACACTCATCTGGTGGCTTTACCTTGTCGGTCCTGTCTCAGGGGCAATTCAGGCAATTCTTCCAATCGGTCTTGAGTCGATCGAGAGCCGGGTGTTCGGTGGTTTCATGCTCTCGATCCTGATCGGAGTCGTTGCCATAGGGTGCTCGCTCCCATTGGGGATTTGCCTTGCGCTTGGCCGTCAGTCGGACCTTCTGGTGGTCAAGGGACTTTGTGTGGGTTTCATCGAGTTCATACGTGGCGTACCGCTGATTACATTGCTTTTCGTCGCCTCGACACTGTTGAACATATTCATGCCACCGGGCACAGATTTCGATATCATCCTGAGGGTGATGATAATGGTGACCCTTTTTGCGGCGGCCTATATGGCGGAGGTGATCAGAGGTGGTCTGGCCGCACTGCCGAAGGGCCAATATGAAGGGGCGGACTCGCTAGGCCTTGATTATTGGCAGAGCCAGCGGTTGATCATCATGCCGCAGGCGCTGAAGATTTCGATTCCTGGGATCGTTTCGACCTTCATCGGCATCTTCAAGGATACTACGCTGGTCTCGATCATCGCACTTCTGGATCCGATTGGCCTGACAAACTCGATTCGCGCCGATACGGCCTGGAATGGGATTTACTGGGAGCTGTTCGCCTTCATAGCGCTCCTGTTCTTCATTTTCTGCTTCGGAATGTCCCGCTACTCCATGTACCTCGAGCGGCGCCTTAGGACTGACCATCATTAGGGGGCAATGAGACCTATGGCTGAACAGGCCCAACAGATCCTTCCTGATCGGGAGATTGACCGCAGTCAGATGAAGGTCAGCGATGAAATCGCGATCGAGATCACGCACATGAACAAATGGTTCGGGATGTTCCACGTTCTGCGCGACATCAACCTGACGGTCTACAGGGGTGAGAGAATTGTGATCTGCGGTCCTTCCGGATCAGGAAAGTCCACCTTGATCCGGTGCATTAACCGTCTCGAGGAGCATCAGAAGGGCAGAATCGTTGTCGATGGAACGGAGATCACAAGCGATCTCAAGAACATTGACAGGATCCGTTCTGAAGTTGGGATGTGTTTCCAGCACTTCAACCTGTTTCCGCACCTGACAATTCTCGACAACTGCACTCTCGCGCCTATCTGGGTACGAAAGACACCTCGCAGGGATGCCGTCGAAACGGCGATGCACTTTCTTGAGCGGGTCAAGATTCCGGAACAGGCAAACAAATTCCCTGGACAGCTCTCAGGTGGTCAGCAGCAGCGGGCGGCCATTGCCCGCTCACTCTGCATGAGACCTAGAATCATGCTGTTTGACGAACCAACTTCAGCGCTTGATCCTGAGATGATCAAGGAAGTTCTCGATACAATGATCGAGTTGGCTGAAGAGGGCATGACGATGCTCTGCGTGACCCATGAGATGGGATTTGCCCGCCAGGTAGCCAATCGCGTGATATTCATGGATCAGGGTCAGATCGTGGAGGAGAATGAACCCGGCGAGTTCTTCGAAAATCCGGAATCCGATCGAACCAAGCTATTCCTAAGCCAGATTTTGGGGCACTGACGGGACGGATTTCCACCTGCTGGACCCCTGGAAACCCGGGTGCATCGAATGCACCCGAACATTCATGTCGAGCGTCGTCAAGCGCTCCGTGTCTCGGGCGTGGTCAAATCGAATCCCTTCGTAGCCAATTCGAGCTGACGGTCACCGGAGGCAGGATTTCCAGTGGCGTTACGCACCAAGTTCTCTGGGGACTACGAATTCATCGACAATCGCTGACCCCCAGTCAACGTCAGCCCATCGGGAGGTCGAAAACTCAAGTATGGTGGTCGCCCCGGTTGGATAGTCGCGGAACCGTACATGCTGCGGCGGTTCCTGTACGAGCATGTTTGCGAAGATCGCAATTCCTGGGTTGTGACCCAGCATCAGGATGGTGGATTCGTCCTTTGACGAGCGGAGTATGTCCAGCATGGTCTGGGCACCGGCATGATATAGTGTCCGGAGCCAATTCACTGCGGTTCCAGAGTTCAGTTTTTCCTCGATGAGTCTCCAGGTCTCGCGGGTTCGAACCGAGTCCGAGGCCAGTACACGCCGTGGAAGGTGGTTCCGTTCCTTCAGCCATGAACCAATCCTTGATGCCGATCTTCGTCCCCGTTCGTTCAACGGCCGTTCATGATCGTCAAGCTCGGCATGACTCCAGCTTGATTTGGCATGCCGAACGAGGATCAGATGCCGCGTCATGGATGGAATGCCCTCATATGAAATGCAGACTGTGCCGCCAACCTGCCATATCCTGCCGAGACCGGGCAAGCCCTCCGTGCCGTGCAGCCTCGAGTCATGCAGTCCAGACCGTCCACCGTGTCAAGAAAGTCGTGGCAGGCCGAGACGTTGAAACCGGAACCGGCACTCAATGCATCGACCGGACAGGCGGAAAGGCAGGGGCGTTCGGAACAGGAATCGCAAGGGCAGTTGCCGGAAGCGGGAAGTTCAAGCTGCCTGTCAAGGCCGACCGCTCCGCGGTAGCTGACCATCAACCCGCAACGGTCATGCACCAGCATACCCACCGGCGACTGCCATGCCCGGCCCGACCGGAGCGCCCATTTGATGAAAGGAAGGAAGGGAGGGCCGCTGAACGGAAAGAGTGCCTGGCCTCCCACTTCTGCAGCAAGTTCCTGAATCACTCGAACCGACCAGCGGTCAAGCGCATGTGGCGCATGATCACGATATTCGGCGCTGGCGGTGAACATGGACCAGAACCCCGGCTCCGCTGGACCGAGCAGAAGCAGCGTAGCGCAGTTCTCTGGAGCGCCGTCACACGGCTCGGGAACCAGGCCACCCATGATGTCCAGGTTCCGCTCTAGCGCCGTTTTCCGGATATGATCGTAGTCCATAAGTGCCGTGTTCGCCTCCGGTCTCCATGCAGGTCTTCCCCGTGCCACCCGGCTTTCGCCCTATCGTATGGCTCTGCCAACCCGCAGCAGCGCTCAACAGCTCAACCCTTGATCAGCGTTCCCGCTCCATGTTCGGTGAAGAGTTCGAGTAAGCAGGCGTTCGGTACCCGGCCATCCAGGATCACCACTGCCCGCACACCGCCTGCCATGGCGACAAGCGCGGTTTCGGTTTTCGGGATCATGCCACCAGATATGACCTGCTTTCGGATCAGGTCGTTGACCTGCGCTTGGGTGATCTCGGGGATCAGTCTGCCGTCCTCTCCCTTGACACCTTCGACATCCGTTAGCAGCAGCAGGCGGTCCGCTCTCAGTGAAGCTGCGACCGCGCCAGCGGCGGTGTCGCCGTTGACGTTGAACGTTTCTCCCGCTCGTCCTGCCCCTATCGGGGCGATGACAGGAATCATTCCGGCATCTCCGAGTTCGCGCAGGATGGTTGGGTTCATTTGCGATGGCTTGCCAACGAAACCAAGTTCAGGATCGGCCTGGTCGCAGACCATCAGGTTTGCGTCCTTGCCCGACAGACCCACCGCCTGTCCACCTTCGGCGTTGATCGCCTGCACGATCCGCTTGCCGACCCGACCTGACAGCACCATCTCCACAACCTCAACGGTCGCAGCGTCAGTTACTCTCTTTCCGCTGACGAATTCAGACCGAATGCCGAGTTGGGCAAGCTTTTCGTTGATCATGGGGCCGCCGCCATGCACAACCACTGGTTTGATGCCAACCTGCTCCATCAGCACGATGTCGCGGGCGAAACTCAGCATGGCTTCGTCGTCGCCCATTGCGTTGCCGCCGAACTTTATGACAACGGTGGCGCCATCGTGGCGTTGCAGGTATGGCAGCGCCTTGTTCAGTGTTCGTGCGGTCGCAGACCAGTCCTTGTTCATTGAACATATTTCCCGGGTGGTTGCATTCGGTCGGTGTTACAGATTGTGCGGTGGCTATTCAATTCCGGCAATCACCGCTCGAAGGGTTTCAATTCCGTCACCTCTCTCAGCGGAAGTAAGCATGATACCGGGATACGACGTCGGATGCCGACCCAAGTCATCGCGTACACAATTCACGACATACTCAAGTGCGTCCCGCCTGACTTTGTCGACCTTCGTCAGGATAGCCTGGAACGCCAGAGCTGACCTGTCCAGGAGTTGCATGACGTCCTCATCAGGTTTCTTCACCCCGTGCCTCGCATCGAGCAACAGAAAGGCACGCCGGAGATTTGGCCGCCCCGCCAGATAGTCCCGTTGCAGTTGCTGCCACTGTTCGACGAATTTTCGAGGTGCTCGGGCGAATCCGTAGCCGGGCAAGTCGACCAGGTTTATCCTGCCGTCAAGGTCAAAGAAATTGATCTGCTGCGTACGGCCTGGAGTGTTCGATGTGCGTGCCAGAGATTTCTGGCCGGTTAGCGCGTTGATCAGAGACGATTTCCCGACGTTTGACCTCCCCGCGAAGCAGACTTCAACTCGATCGGCAGGCGGCAGTCCCTGCAGATCTGCGGCACCCGTAACGAACTTCGTGGTCTTCGAGAACAGCCGCCGCCCCGCTTCCAGAAGCGCTGAATCATTGATTTCAGTAATCGGAAAATCCAATTGCATCAGATAATTCCGACTCTGTCTCCCGGCCGTACTTCGCCTGATTCCGTAACCCTGGCATAAACACCCATCTTCTGATGCGCCCATCCATCCTGAAGCGCACCGAGTAGGTCGGCGTCACGGAGTCCGGTTCGGGTGCTCGCGGCAGTTGCCAGGCACCGGACGATCGGCTCGACGATTTCAAGTTCGACCTGCCCCGCCTGCAGCTTTCGGCCAGTCCAATCCACCTCCTCCCATGGCTCCAACCCATCCAACACGATGTTGCCCCGCCATCTTAGATGGGAGACTTCGCGGCCCAGTTTCCGGGACACCTCTGCGTGGCTGGCAAGATTGATCAGTGAGACCGAGGGATAGTCGGTATCGGTCATTCCCCTGCCTGGAACCCTGACGAGGCGCTTGGGAAGGGCCCGGTTGCTCGGGCTGATTGGAAGAACCCACTCGATGAAGGCGCATGCATCCCTTTCGTTATCAGGGTCTATTGTCAGATCGTCCAACCTGGGATGGCTAAGCGTCAGTTCATGCCCTTCGATATCGGATTTGGCTGCGACAGCCTGCAGAAGTGGTGCTTTGGCGGCTCTTGAGAAATTCGTGCAGGGTACCCACTGGGGGTTTTGGTCGTCAAAACTTGCCACCTCGTGCAGGACTGCCCAGCGGCGGTCCCAGGGAATGCACTTGCCTTCCGTCAGCTGAATGTGATCCAGTTCCTCGCGGCCATGACCCTTGATCGGAT
Organism: Paracoccaceae bacterium; assembly: GCA_965203605.1. GTDB lineage: Bacteria > Pseudomonadota > Alphaproteobacteria > Rhodobacterales > Rhodobacteraceae > JAPOUP01. Next base: position 5,291,658 of record OZ241902.1, read on the forward strand.
GACGCCAGATCTGGGCGACAGTTCCATTCATTTCTCCTCAACCCTGGACTTTCGCCTGAAACTGGCGGTTATGTTGCCAAACACATCCGGCCGATAACCTTGGCTACGCATGATCAGGTACTGCTGGGCGAAGGTTATCATATTGTTGGCGATCCAATAGATGATCAGCCCGCTGGCAAAGGTTCCCAACATGAACATGAACACCCAGGGCATCCAGGCGAATATCATCGCTTGGGTGGGATCAGTGGGCGCGGGGTTCAGTTTCTGCTGGAGCCACATCGAGATTCCGAGCAGGATCGGTAGCACCCCCAGCGAGAAAATGAAGAAAATTGAGCCGGGGTCTGGCGTCGAGTAGGGTAGGAGGCCGAAGAGGTTCAGTATCGACGAGGGATCGGGCGCGGAAAGATCCCGAATCCATCCGAACCAATGAGCATGCCGTAGTTCGATGGTGACGAAAATCACCTTGTAGAGGGAGAAGAAGATCGGGATCTGCAGGAGGATCGGCAGGCAGCCCGAGGCCGGATTGACCTTCTCTTTCTTATAGAGGGCCATCATTTCCTGCTGCATCTTCTGGCGGTCGTCTCCAACCCGTTCCTTGATCTTGACCATCTCGGGCTGCAGTTCCTTCATCTTCGCCATCGAAACATAGGACTTGAAAGCGAGAGGGAAGAGCACTGCCTTGATGATGAGCGTCAGGCCGATGATGGCCCATCCCATGTTACCGATCAGTGCATTCAACCAGTGGAGCACCGCGAAGATCGGTTTGGTCAGGAAGAAGAACCAGCCCCAGTCAATCGAGTCGATGAACCGGTAGATTCCGTTCTGTCGCTCGTAAGCGCGTATCGTTTCCCATTCTTTCGCCCCTGCGAATATCCGTGTGGTGACATCCGCCGCCTCACCTTCCGCCAAAGTCACCGTCCGGTAGCGGGCTTCCGCAGTGTAAACGTCCGAGTTCGCGTCGTATTTCAGGACCGACGTGAATGGTGTGTCGGTTGGTGGCACAAGGGTGGTCATCCAGTAATGATCGGTGAAGCCGAGCCAGCCGTTCCGCTCGATATCGAGCACTTCGGCATTGGCGCCCCATCGTTCGTCGCGGTCGAAATCACGCAGGTCGCCATAACTGAATTCGCTCATCTCTTCGCCGGATTGGCGGATGGGTCCTTCCTGGATGATGAAAAATCCTGTCAGGTCCTGGGGTTCCCCATAACGGCGCAGCATGCCATAAGGTGCGAGCCGAATCTCGGAACCGCTGTTGTTGCGCACACTTTGGGTGACCGTGAAGAGGAAGTCCTCGTCGACCGCGATGGTGCGGGTGAATGAAATGCCTTTTGGGTTGGTCCAGGAAAGGACGACTGGATTGTTGGTGGTGAGTGTCGCTCCGGCAGGAGCCGACCACTGTGTTTCCGTGCCGGGAACGTCTTCCCAGCCGAGATCCCCCCCAGGGGCCCAACCGAACAGCGCGAGGTGGGCAGCCTCGGTACCTACGGGCTTCAGGAGAGAGACCAGACCGCTGCCTTCGGCAAGCTTCTCCCGATAATCCCGTAAATTAAGTTCGTCGAGACGTCCACCATTGAGGGCGACCGATCCCTCAAGCCTTGATGTCTCGATAGCGATGCGGGCGGATCCAAACGACTCCGCGACTTCAGTTTCAGGCGCTCTTCGGACGTTGCCGTCGGCGGCCTCCTGCGCCGGAACGGTGACGGTTTCCGTTTGCGAGGTCTCAACGGATGTCTGTTCGACGGGTGGTTCCTCTGGCGGAAACAGAATGAACCAGATCAGGATGACCATAAAGCTCAAGGCTATGGCCATGATGAGGTTCTTGCTCTGATCTTCCATGCGCACACCGCTGTTTCGTTGCGAGAGACTAGGGGCGGTTCAACAACCCAGATCAAAAAAGGTCAAGGGCAAAGCCTGATAGAGTAAGGGCGAATTTCTCTGTGAGTGATCAGCCGTTTTGCAAGGGCTTTCCTGAGCTCGGTGGATAATCCCTTCAGGTCGTCCATGAAGGCATCCGACCGAAAGCGGATCGGGGCCGTGATGGGACACTCGAAGCTGGCCATGGCACCGGCCGAAGGCTCGCCTTGCGACGGCGCTTCGTCCATCCGGTCCACGCGTCGGGGCGGAAGCGCACCCGAACCCCCGGACACCAGCCAGATCAGGCGGCGGCGGTATCGGTATCGTCAGAGGACGGAACAATTGAGGTGGTGGCTGAATGCGTCATCATGATCTGCCCTTGGAACTGTGTGTGGATGATGTTCGCATCGAAGCCAGCTGATTTCCGCAAGGGCCGTGTCTGGTCCTATCGTGTGTTCCGGTAAATACACTTTCACTGCATTGGCGCCAGGACGCCGTAGCAGGATGTGAACGCCCGGCATGGAGTCAACCGTCAGTGATCTGTTTACGACCGGATTGCGTGGCACAAAGGACGGAGACAATTCTCAAACCATTTCGTCTGCCCACTCGCCCTACGGAACAAACGTAGCTCGATACGCCAGATCAATAGCGAACTCTCTGACCACGTCCTTTCCGTCTTCGGCATCCAAAGGGACCGGCAATACAATATCGGCGTGGTAGGGATTACTGTCCAACGGCGTCCGGTAAATCCTACAGCCGACTTCCCCGACGTCGCTCGCCATCATTGTATACCAACCCCTGAACTTCTTCCCGGACTTGCTGGCATTTCGTCTGTCCAGTTCGGCCAGTGTGGCGGCCAACGCCAAATCCATGCGATTGATCGAGATTTCGTTGGTGTTTTGCGGTGGTTTGAATTTCGAAACATACGCTCTAGCGTTACCCTCTGCCCTGAGACGTCGAAATGAGCGCTTGGCACCCGTTTGTGATCTTTCGTCTCTACCAAGCTATTCATCTTTACCGACGGTTACGACGGTTTCCTGTTCATCAATCTGGCTTGTCACTACCGAATACCCACTCTTTTGAGCTCTCTGAATCCACCCTCTCGGAGCAAATCTGCCGCATCATCAACTCGTAGGCGCCCTTTCGAGTTAGCGGTTCGATGGTAAAGCGCTCCAGAACCATCGTTCTCGATCAGGAATAGGACACCACTCGTGCTACCGGGGGTGCGAAAGTCGATCGCTATGGAACTTTGTTGCATCGGATAGATCTCCGGACGATCTATTACATGCTCGGAGATCCTCTTGAGCAATTCCGTTGCCTTGGTCATGGCGAGGTCCGAAGGTTCGTCCATCTCCTCTTTTTGTGCGTAAGATGGACACTCCGCCAGTTCCTGCAACGACTTTTGCAACCAGACACCGAAGTTCCGCGACGAGATGGTAGGTTTTAAGGGGTCAATGGCCACGGTAGGTTTCGAATCTTGTGCAGCTTGCGAAAGAGAACCTGAGATGTATGCCTTGATCTGCGCCTCAGTGAAATTGTGATGGGTTCTATGTTCGTTCGATGACGCTTCACGGGTGTTGCGAATGGAGAAACCACCGCGAGATTGATCAGTTTTGATCAGTGGTTGGGGCGTGTGGACTCCACGATAGACGGTTGTATTGGCGTCTCCAAAGGAATTGCCATGAGTGTCAGACCGCGAATTTCGGCGAGCGCCTGCCGTCAAGACTTGACGTAACGGTTGTGGAAAAACTGCAAGCATTCTACGTCGTACTCCACAGTGATGTCCAATTTATCGATGACCACCCGCGAGATGGTAGCAAGGTGGTTTGTCTTGTCATCAGAACTTTCAAAATCACAGCCCGAAGCATATTCACCAGAAAGCTCCAGAAACAGCTCTGCCTCCGCTATGGCTGACTTTTCAACCATGATGCCAATTTTCTAAAGGTCGGTCATTGTTCAAACATTCAAATTTGACAAGTGAACGGGTGTTTGTTGCGCCGATTTGAAATGGATCCTCAGAGTCTGGAAGCCAGGCAAGTCTTCTCGCGAGAGCTTCTGCTGCGGCAACACCGCCTTAGAGTTTGACTCATAAGTCATTGTTTTAATTATATCATTCAGTTTCAGGTACTTGCGTCCCTCGCCAGCCGCCGGAACAGGAACCGGCAGGCGGCCAGCTGCGCCCACGCCACGGAGCTCGCCAGGCTCCGCCCGCAGTCCTTCGCCAGGCGGCGGCGGCGCGACATCCAGGCGAAGGCGCCATCCACGACCCAGCGGCGGCACGGCACCGTGAAGCCCTGGTTCCCCTGGGTCTTTCCACGATCCCCGGCACCTCGGGGACACCCGGCTCCGCGAGCCTGCCGCGCGGTCCCGCGCCGCTGCAGCCGCTGTCGGCCAACGGCTCCGTCACCTTCGGCGCCTTCCCGAGCATCGCCAGGATGACGTCCGGAGCGCCGTCCCGGTCCTGGACGTCGGCCGTGTGGGCCTGGACCACGATCGGGGTCCCCTCCACGTCCGCGGCGATGTGCCGCTTCCGGCCCCTGGTTCTCTTTCCGGCGTGGTGTCCCGACGGCCCCGCCGTCTCCGTCGTCCTCACCGACTGGCTGCCGGTCCCGGCGGCGGTCGGCTCCGGGCCACGCCCCGCCCGGTCGCGGGCCAGTCCGCGCAGCGCATCCATCATGCGCTCCATGACGCCGCTGCCGCGCCAGGCGTGGAAGCAACCCTGGACCGTGGCAAACGGAGCGGAACACCTGGGAACCGCCCGCCACTGGCAGCCCGTCGCCAGCATGTACTGGATCGCGTCGAGGACCTCGCGGAGATCCGTGGACCTGGGGCGGCCCAGCCCCGGCGGCGGCGGGAGAAGCGGCTTGACCAGGGCCCACTCCCCGTCCGTCAGGTCACTTTCATATCGCTCGGAAATGCGCCTATACTTCTCCCGGGTGGTCTCGCTCCAGGCCATGGTAGCCTCCCTGTCTGGTTGCATTCTGACACGGAGATACCACATCTGGCGGAGACCATCCACATTTTCGGTCAACCTCTTAGACGACCAGCCATGAGGGTATTATAGGTCTGGAATGCCCGGGCACACTGTCAGCTAGAAATCCGGAAATGGTATCTTCAAACAGCCTGGCGTGTCGCTTGGCTCGATTAATGGCATCAGATGACCGAAGATCAAGAAAATGTGCTTTGTAACCATCAAGTTTCGCTTCAAATACGCTGAGGCTGGAAAACAGCGTCAAGGTGACACCAGCCGTTGCGATAGTGTTTCCATTTTCTACACTAATTGCATCGGAAGGAACTACCACCTCCGAGGAAAAGGCATCGTGAACGAGTTCAACAATCCGGGAAAATGAAGCCATTTGGCTGAAGGCCGGGAGAGAACGCGACTTCGTAATGCGTATCGCTCCTGACTATGCGGGTTTTCATTGCTTCAATCACATTATGCTTCGTGCTGGATTTCTGCCAATCCGGGCGGAAACTTGGGGGACTCGCTGGGAACATGTCAGCTTCCTCAAGTGTCAAGAACCTTCATCATTATACGTCATGCTCTCCGAAACGAAAAGAGGCGGACAACAGGAAGTCGTGCGCCTTGAAAGAGCCTGTCGTGCCGACTAGGCGGAACTTCCAGCATGCTTTTTTCGCGTAACGCTTTGTAATGAAACGATGATTTGATCGAATTGGTGAAGGAATCCTGCACTTCTGTTGTCATAACGGGTGCGGAGACGGATTCCGGGCACCTCCCGGAAAGAGCCCGTGGAAGCTTTTTTTCGCGATGGCCGCCTGGCATCATGGCGGCTTCATGTTTCAGGATGGAAAATCTGGTTCCCATAACGGATGCCCGCCATGGCCTTCAACATCGAATCGATCCCCAACCAGGCCGGAAAGCCCGCCATCCCGCTCCGCCAGGCCTGGCGCGAGGGAAAGCGCGTCCGCAAGAGGACCATCGCCAACCTGTCGAAGCTGCCGCCGACGGTCATCGAGGGCTTCCGGGCCGTCCTGAAAGGCGCCGTCGCCGTCACCGACATCGGCGACCTGCTGGACGTGGAGCGTTCCCTCCCGCACGGCCATGTCGCCGCCGTCCCCGGAACCGCCCGCGACCCCGGTCTGGAGCGCATCCTCCACCGCACCGCCGGCCGGGAGCGCCGGCTGGCGCTGGCCGCCATCGTCTCGAGGGTCATCTCACCCGATTCGAAGCTCGCCACGGCCCGGCGGCTGTCGCCGGAGACCGCGACGGACAGCCTCGGCGCCCTGCCCGGGCTGGGGGCGGTCACCGGCAACGGGATGCCGGGCATGCCCGGCTGGCTGCTGGCGCGCCAGCCCTGGATCGGGCGGAGCCTGGCCAACCGGCACCTGAAAGGCGGCAGCACCCTGATCCTGTATGACGTGAGCGGCCCCTACCTCGAGGGGCGGTGCTGCCCGCTCGCGGCCTTCGGCCACAACCGTGACGGAAAGAAAGGCAAAATGCAGATCACCTACGGGCTCCCGGTCGCCGCCGACGGCTGCCCGGTGGCGGTGGAAGTGTTCGCGGGCAACACGTCCGACCCGTCCACGGTCGCGCCGCAGGTCAGGAGGATCCGCAGGCGCCTCCGCATCGACCGGGTGGCGCCCGTGGGTGACAGGGGCATGCTCACCACGGCCAGGATCCGGGAGGATCCGGAGCCGGCGGGGCTCGACTGGATCCCCGCCCTGAAAACGCAGGACATAAGGAAACTGCTGGAGCGGGGCGCGGACGCCCCGGCCCCGCTGGAGCCGGAGGCGCTGGTCCCCGACGCGGTGGCGGAGATCACCGGCCCGGACTTTCCCGGCGAGCGGCTGATGGTCTGCCTCAACCCCCGGTTGCGGGAGGAGAGGGCGCGCAGGCGCGGGGAGCTCCCCGGGGCCACCGAGGGGACGCTGGAGAGGATCGCCGCGTCGGTGCGCTCGGGACGGCTGAAGGACCGGCGGCTGATCGACCGCCGGGTGGGCCGGGACGCCAACCGGAGGAAGGTCGCGAAACACTTCGACATCACCGTCACGGACGGCGGCATCTCCTGGCGCCGCCGGGAGGACAGGATCGCCGCCGAGGCGCGGCTCGACGGCGTCTACGTCATCCGCACCAGCCTGGACGCGGAGGCGATCGGAACGGAGGCCGCCGTGGAGGCGTACAGGAGTCTGGCGACGGTGGAGCGGGCGTTCCGGAACGGGAGGGGCGACCTCCGGATCCGTCCGGTACACGTATACTCGGCGGACCATGTCCGCGGCCATGTGTTCCTGTGCATGCTGGCCCTGTATGTCGAGTGGCACATGCGCCGCCGTCCGGCGCCGGTCCTTTCCGGGGACGACGACCGGGAGAGCGCACGGGCGCAGCGGAACCCGCCGGTGGAGGCGGCCGAGGTCCCGGAGGGGGCCAGGGCGAAGGCCAGCAGGAGGCGCACCGCCGACGGGTTGCCGGTCCACAGCCTGCGCACGCTGCTTGCCGACCTCTCCACCGTGGTCCTGAACCAGCTGCGCCTGCCAGGGCAGGGCGACAGCCTCCTGCCCGTCATCACCACACCGACCGCGCTGCGGAAGCGGGCGTTCCAGCTCCTCGGGGTCCGACCGGACCAGCAGGTTCCCATAAGGATGACAGCCGCAACGGAGCCGGTCCAGCCGAAAAACCGCTGAAAATCAACGGTCTGGACGTGAAAACCATTTGCCGAAGCCCCTGAAGTTCCGACTAGGTGCGGACTGCCGCAGGGTATCCTTTCTGGTTTCGTAGTGAATTCAGAAGGGGCCCCTGAAGCCGATTACCTCGGCAGGGGGCACCCGGCAAATGCCCGGGAGGCGAAGGCTTGCTCATCGGACGCGTCAGACCAGCGAAGTCAAAGAGATTCGGAGTGGTCCAAGCATCGGGCGAAGTGATGAGATGGACGGTTTCGGTGTGGTCCTTTCCGGCGTCCTGGGGCCCTTTCCCAGAGGCTCCCGGTAGCGGGTGACCCAGTTGGCTTGGCTGGTGCCCGGATAGCTGATCGTGCCTTCGGGCGGCGTCAGGACATGTACACACGAGACCGCAGGTGTGAACCCAGGGACGGTCAGGGCAGTCGAGGCTCGCTTCACCTTGGCGTGCGGGTCACCCGGCCAAGATTCCGGCAATGTTTGGAATCAATGGGTTAGGGGTGTTTTTGCCCAGAAAGACGAGGAGTGGAAAGAGGGTTTCCAATTGAGTTGGCCAGAGGCAACATCAATCGCATGATCGCATAATCGGACCGGCCGCTGCCTCTGGCAACGCCTCGGACAGTTGTTTCCGTCCCGCGAAGCCGTTATCGATGATTCTATCTATAGTCTGCCACAGATTGGGGGCGACAGCATGGCAAGCGTTCTTGATGTCGCCGCCTACATACTTGAGCGGCAGGGCGCGATGACCACATGGAAGCTACAGAAGCTGGTCTACTACTGCCAGGCATGGTCGCTCGTGTGGGACGATGACATCCTCTTTCCAGAGGAAATCGAGGCATGGGCCAACGGGCCGGTGGTGCGTGAACTCTACAACGCCCATCGGGGCAAGTACCGCATCTCATATGTGCGCAAAGGTAGCCCGGGGACGCTGACCAAGACCCAGCGCGAGACCGTCGACGCGGTTCTGACGTTCTACGGTGATAAATCTCCACAATGGCTGAGCGATCTAACCCATATGGAGGTACCTTGGCAGTCAGCCAGACGCGGCATTCCTGACGGCGTGCGCGGGAACACGGTCATTCCTAAAGAAAGTCTGGCCGAGTACTACGGCAGCCTGTAGCGTTGGTTATGGCCCGAAGGCCAACGAAAAAGCCGCAGGCGAGAACTCTTCCTGCCGACGTCAAGCAGCCTCGTATCGCCCCGTACGGCGACCCCACTCTCCATGATCGCGAGACGATCGTCTGGGCCTTCGGGACCGCGGACCTTGAGGGCCCGTGGGGCTGGCGCACTGCGGCAGCCAAGGTCTGGTGGACGGATATCTTGCCGAAGCTCCGTGACTTCGAATCGATGACATGGGCAGAGATCATGCGCGCGGCTGGCGGTCGCGCGCGGGGCAGCAACAGCCATTTTGTCGAGGTCCGAAATCTGACCGGTCATGCAAAGCAGCGTCTCGCCGAGATCGGGCAGGACGATGTATCGGAACTGTTCTCACTGCGGTTGAGTGCGACCGTGCGAATTTATGGGATCCGCGACCGGAGAGCCCTGAAGCTTCTCTGGTATGACCCGCATCACGGAGCCAATGCACGAGCAGGCTACCCCGTGTGCCAGCGCTGAGATAATTGCGGCCGTGGAACCTCCGTTACCGGACCGGAATTGACCTCGGGTATCGTCCTTTGGTTCCTGAAGTGGCTGGACAGTTGGAGATGGCGTCGGGGGCGAGCCCGTCGGCGAAGTTCCACATTCACATCGCTCCGTCTTGTCGAAGTTGAGACCCTCCTGAACCAAAGGCATCGGTCTGATCCGCCAACTGTCGGGCAAGTGGTGTCGCCTGCCACCCTCGGATGCCTCGTAGCCGCGTACATGGCGTCCTCGACAGAACTTCAGGGGGAACTGAAGCGGGAGTCCGCGGCCATCCCGCCGATCTGTTAGAACTGCTTTGAGCGCGACAGTCAGGATGAGAGGCGCGTTTTCCGGGACGGGCGGTGGGCCGGTGATCCTTGACCGCGCTCCATTTGACGTCAGCGGCCGATCTAGCGGTCCTGCGACCCCATTGCGCCACATACAGGAGAGTGGAATGACTAGGCGCCACATCACTGACGAACAGATGAGGTCTTTCATGTCCTGCAGTAAAACGGAATCAACCGAAACTGCGGCGGCGAAGGCCGGTTTCAGCACATCGACAGTCCACAGGATCAGAAAGGATCCGCAGTTGCCTTCGCGGAAAGGTAAACCGTGCGGGCGGAGACGGAAGGATCCACTGGCAGATCACTTCGAGGGCGGGACCGTCCCCATCCCTGGGGCGAACCCCGACATCAGGCGCACCCTGGAGCGGCGATTCCGCGGGTGGAATGCCCGGCACGGCTCTGGCAGGGAGGTCATCCTGCGCCGGAGGTCCGGGCCCGGCCGGCCGGGCATCCCGGATTTCACGCATATGGACAGACCCGGCGTGACCGTGGGCGGCGGCCCGTGGCCCACATGCTCCATCATTTTCGCCTGGTCCGGTCGGGCTTCACCCATGCCGGTGTGGTTCCCGGCGGCGAGAGCTTCCAGGCACTCCTGTCAGGCCTCCGGGATGCGCTCTGGTTGGCCGGTGACGTCCGCCGGAAGCACCGCACCGACAGCCTGTCGGTCGCCGTCCGCAGCCTGTCCCGGGATGGGGGAAATGACCGTGCGCTACGGTCAGCTGTGGTGAATTCAGGAGATGGCCTTTGAAGCCAATTGCCTCAGCAGGGGGATTCCGGCCAGTCCCCTGGATGCGACGTCCTGCTCGCCCGGCGCGTCAGACCAGCGAAATCAAAGAGACTCGGGTCGAGAAGATGCGAGGGCCGTGCGTTCATCAGGGCACGGAACATCTTTTGCCTGCGCCCCGGACTTTTGGCCTCCCATTGGTCAAGCATCGCCTTGATCTGCTGGCGTTGCAGTCCGTCCTGACTGCCACAAAGGTCACAGGGAATGATGGGATAGGCCATTGCCCGAGCGAATTTCTCACAGTCGGCTTCTGCCACATGGGCAAGTGGACGATAGACAAACAGGTCTCCGTCTTCGTTGACCAATTTGGGCGGCATCGTGGCCAGACGCGCCCCGTGAAACATGTTGAGCAGGAAGGTCTCGAGAATGTCGTCACGATGATGGCCCAGTACGATGGCGCTGCAACCTTCCTCGCGCGCAATCCTATACAGGATTCCGCGACGCAAACGAGAACACAGTGCACAGTAGGTCCTTCCCTTTGGCACTTTGGCCGTAACCACGGAGTAGGTATTCTGATACTCAATTCGATGGGGAACGCCGACCCGTTCAAGGAATTCCGGCAGTATCGTTGCCGGGAATTCCGGTTGGCCTTGGTCAAGATTGCATGCGAGGAGATTCACGGGCAGAAGTCCACGCCATTTCAGTTCATGAAGTGCCGCCAGCATGGTGTAGCTATCCTTGCCGCCTGATAGGCAGACGAGCCAGCGTGAGCCGCGCTCCACCATTCCGTATCTTTCGATCGCATCTCGGGTCTCGCGCACGATGCGCTTGCGCAGCTTGCGAAATTCGGTTGTTCCAGGCGCCCCCTCCAGGAGCGGATGTATGGCACCGGCATTATCGAGCATGACGGGCTTCTAGCGCGGCTGTGGAATCCGGGCAAGAGCGGAGATGATGCCCGGCAGACGGCGTGATGCACTCAGGAGCAGCAGCGATCCATGTCATTCCCCGCTGGACTGGAATTGGACAATGTGGCGCCGGATCCGGCCACCGGTCAGATGGATCGATCTCCAAAGGGGATGTTGACCGCGGGGAGGTCGGGATCGAATGTTCAATCGTTTCAGCTTCAGTCCGGTACGGGATCGGCACCGGAGCCTCCCCAAGGATGGCAGCGGGTGATACGCCGGAATGCAAGCCAGCTGCCCTTGATCGCACCATGTCTTTCCAACGCTTCCAATGCGTAGCCTGAGCAGGTCGGAACATAGCGGCAGTTGAATCCAATCCACGGACTCAGAAATAGCCGGTACGCACGGATAGGAATTGAGACAATGTGTGCAATTGGTGACATGGCGTCGGGAACATAGGGTCAAATGACTGTATGCGAAACCACTAACCGTAGGCTCGTGACACGCCTGTTTGACCGGGGCGCTCCCCTGCTGCCTGTTGAAATGGTCACTTCCTCAAGAAATGCGCGTCAGCGCCGACCGTTGCTTCTGACAATGGCGCCCGGTTTGGGAGTACTTTCCTAGGACGATCTGCCGAGTAACTATGGTAAGTGGGCAAGAGCCCGTTTCGCCCAATCGCAGGCGATTGCCGGGTCGTCCAGCGCAGGTTCGGGGAGGGACCAGTAGGGCATGGCCGTCACTCGGCCATTGTTGCGCTGATATGTCCAACGCTGAGAACCCGCTGCCCCCAACTCACCAACCATGGTTCCGGCACCTTTCAGCCAAATGGATCCATCTCCATGCACTATGGAAAAGATGATGCCGTCCAGATAGAGACACAGCCCGCCCATCATTCTACGGGTGGTCACCGCACCGAGTCCGGAAAACAACTCCTTCGCGAATTCCTCGTCGTCAGTGGACAGACTCATGGTCCGCTTCTTTCGGCAGCCAGTTCCTCCACATCCCTGAACTTGATCGACTCGCCGCAGCCGCAGGAGTCCACGACATTCGGGTTGTGAAAGGTGAAGCCGGATTCCAGCAGCGAGACCCTGTAGTCGATTTCGGTTCCGAACAGGAACATCTGTGCCATCGGGGCGATCATGACCACCGCACCGTCCTGCTCAACCACCTCGTCGTGTGGGTCGATGTTGAATACGCCATCCATGGTGTATTCCATACCAGCGCAGCCGCCTTTCCTGACACCGATTCTAAGGCCCTTGGCATCGGTCTCGGCCATGAGTCTGGCGATCTGCCTGATTGCCGCGGGCGTTAGCGTGACAGCCTGTTTTCCGGGAATCCCGAACATCACATAAACCCCAGTTCCAGCCGCGCCTCGTCCGACATCATCTCCATACCCCAGGGAGGTTCCCAGGTGAGTTCCACGTCAACCTGCTTCACACCGGGTAGCGGCTCGACTGCGTCGGCGACCCAGCCTGGCATCTCGCCCGCGACTGGACAGCCTGGCGCCGTCAGCGTCATGGTGATGCGGATCTCGTTCTCCGAGTTGATGTCAACTGTATAGACGAGGCCAAGATCGTAAATGTTCACTGGAATCTCAGGATCGTAGACGGACCTGCAGGCCTCCACGACACTATCGTAAAGTGGATGGTCCGTGGTTGACGGCCTGATCAACGGCGTGCCTTCCAGCCTCTCCGGCGCTTCGATATCCATGACGTCCTCGATCAATCCTGACTGAAGATATAAGGAATAGGTCGCTTAGCGTCCAGTACACTCCGGTCATTCTCGCGAAATTCATTGAGTGGTCTGGTGTTCGCAGTCGCTGCCAACTGGACATCCGTTCGCGGATCTGCGAATGCCGACGCATGGCTGGACGCTTTCCGTTCGATCTTCTGGCGACTGACGGCAGGGCCCGGACAGCGGTGCTTTCAACTCCTCGAGGCGACATCCGCACACCGGCATTCATGCCGGTGGGAACAGCAGGTACTGTCAAGGCCATGATGCCGGAATCGGTGCGGGCCACGGGGGCGGACATCGTGCTTGGCAATACCTATCACCTGATGCTTAGGCCTGGTGCGGAGCGTATCGAACGGCTCGGCGGCCTTCACCGATTCATGAACTGGTCGGGGCCAATCCTGACCGACAGTGGTGGGTTTCAGGTGATGAGTCTGGCGGGATTGCGTAAGTTGACGGAACAGGGCGTGACGTTCCGAAGTCATGTTGACGGTTCCATTCATGAAATCACGCCTGAGAGGTCAATCGCGATCCAGCGGTCTCTTGGCTCGGACATCGTGATGGCCTTCGACGAGTGTCCCGCTCTCCCGGCCCCGCGGAGTCGGGTCGAAGAGAGCATGCTGCTGTCCATGCGCTGGGCCGCCCGCTCACGAGAGGTGTTCGGTGACGGGCGGGACCGAGCGATCTTCGGAATTCAACAGGGAGGACTGGAAGTCGATCTTCGACGGGAAAGTGCCCGTGCTCTGCGTTCCATCGGCTTCGATGGCTACGCCATTGGAGGGCTTGCGGTGGGCGAAGGACAGCAGGAGATGTTTGGGGTGCTTGACCATGTCCCGGACATGCTTCCAGCCGAAAGCCCTCGTTATCTTATGGGCGTGGGGAAGCCGGATGATGTTGTGGGTGCTGTAAAGCGTGGGGTCGACATGATGGACTGTGTACTTCCATCCAGATCCGGGCGGACCGGACAGGCGTTCACTCGTCGCGGAACGGTGAATATCAAGAACGCACGACATGCGGACGACCCGCGCCCTCTTGACGAGGAGTGCAGCTGTCCGGCCTGTAGACATTATTCCCGCGCATATCTGCATCATGTGTTCCGCTCCGGAGAGATCATCAGTTCGATGCTGCTTACCTGGCACAACCTACATTACTTTCAGGAAATCATGGACGGCATGCGTCAAGCCATCTTCGAAGGGCGGTTTGCTGCCTGGGAGGCGGCGTTTCATTCCCTACGGTCCCAGGGAGATATCGAGCCGTTGCCGCATTCTTATGGCAGTGCGTCCATTCTCCCCGTTCCGCCCCGATGTACAACGCCATAGCGCGATACGACCAGTCTGGTCCGGGGATTCGAACCGGAACGCCGCCGCACGGGTCACCGAATGCAAAGGTGGGAACCTCACCCCCAGGCATGGTCGATGGTCGTCTCGCACATCGCGCCAACAAGCTGCCCGAACAGCGCATGACCCGTATTCCTGTCACCTCGGACTGACGGTGTCATGGTCATGCTTCGCGCGTCAGAGCATCACGCCTAGGGAGCGGCCAGGCTGGCCGACATAGGGCCAGGGCAACCGGGCCGCATGTTTCCCTGTGGCGGCCCGAACCTTCAAGGTCGCCGTACCTGATCCCGAGCAGCGGCCGGTCCTCGACGGACCTTCCGGTCACGTACGAGGGTCACCGTCATTCGGTCAGCGGGTTCCAGCACCACTGTTTCGCATCAGATCCTCGAATGGCGGTCAGGAGAGAGCGGAAGTGGGGTTCGGATTGGTCAGGAATTCGACTGGCGACGGCTCTCCAATCCGGCATCAGGGTTGAAAATCATTGGCGAAGGCCCCAATTAGCGGTGCAATGAACATATCTGGGTGAGCGCTTCCGCACTGAGGTGCAAGGCTTGACCTTTCAGAAATCGGGGAAAGAGTATGCAGGAGCGCTTGAGTCCATCCTATCCTGTCTTGCCATTGCGGGACATTGTGGTTTTTCCGCACATGGTCGTGCCGCTCTTTGTCGGCCGTGAAAAATCCGTTCGAGCGCTTGATGCGGTCATGAATGACGACCGGCAGATCCTGCTTGCGAGCCAGACTGACCCGGGCGCCGATGATCCTGACGTCGAGGGGATCTACCGGATCGGTGTGGTGGCGAATGTTCTCCACCTCCTGAAGCTGCCGGATGGCACGGTGAAGGTCCTCGTCGAGGGCCTCAAGCGCGTGAGGATCATCGACTACCTGAACAATGCCGAATTCTTCGAGGCACATGCGGAAGTTCTGGAAGATGAGGAGGGCGACACTTCGGTACTCGAGGCACTGGTGAAATCGGTTGCGGAAGGTTTTGAACGTTATGCAAGAATTCGGAAGAATATCCCGGAGGAAGCATTTGGGTCCGTTGCCGAGACCCGGGAACCGGACAAACTCGCTGATCTGGTGGCGGGACACCTCGGTGTTTCGGTCGAGCAGAAGCAGAAGCTGCTGGAGACACTTTCGGTAACCGACCGGCTGGAAAAGATCTACGGCCTCATGCAGGGTGAAATGAGCGTCCTGAAGGTCGAAAAGAAGATCAAGACGCGCGTGAAGTCGCAGATGGAGCGGACGCAGCGCGAATACTATCTCAATGAGCAGATGAAGGCCATCCAGAAGGAGCTGTCGGACGGCGAGGAAGGCGATGGTGAACTCGCCGAACTTGAGGAGAGGATCAAGGAACTCAAGCTTTCGAACGAAGCTCGGGAGAAGGCCACTGCGGAACTCAGGAAGCTCAAGCACATGCCGCCGATGAGTTCGGAGGCGACCGTTGTACGGAATTACCTTGATTGGATTGTTTCGCTCCCCTGGGGCAGGAAATCGCGTGTCAAAAAGAACCTGGATCGGGCCCAGAAAGTGCTGGATCAGGATCATTACGGCCTTGAAAAGGTCAAGGAGCGGATAGTCGAGTTTCTGGCCGTTCAGAAGCGTTCGGCGAAACTCAAGGGGCCAATTCTCTGCCTTGTCGGGCCTCCTGGAGTCGGGAAGACGTCCCTTGGCAAGTCGGTTGCCCGTGCGACCGGGCGGGAATTCATCCGCATATCGCTGGGTGGGATTCGCGACGAGGCGGAGATACGCGGCCATCGTCGGACCTACATCGGTTCGATGCCCGGAAAGATCATTCAGGCCATGAAGAAGGCAAAGTCCACCAATCCGCTGGTTCTGCTCGATGAAATTGACAAGATGGGCCGGGATTTCCGCGGTGATCCAGCGTCGGCAATGCTTGAAGTGCTCGATCCGGAGCAGAATTCAACCTTTGTCGATCACTATCTGGAGGTGGAATACGATCTCAGCGATGTCCTGTTCCTGACGACGGCAAACAGCTACAATATGCCTGAGCCGTTGCTTGACCGGATGGAAATCATCCCTCTCGCCGGCTACACGGAGGACGAAAAGACCGAGATCGCAAGGCAGCACCTGATCCCGAAACAGATCAAGAATCACGCACTCAGAGCGGGCGAGTTCACCCTGACCGATGCGGGTCTGCGGCAGATCATCCGTACATATACGCGGGAGGCGGGGGTTCGGAATCTCGAACGGGAAATCGCCAAATTGGCTCGAAAGGCCGTGACCCGAATCGTCAAGAAGGAATCCAGGTCCGTTGAAGTCACTCCGGATCGTCTGGAGGAGTTCCTTGGCGTCAAGAAATACCGCTACGGTCTCGCTGAGAAGGACAATCAGATTGGTGTCGCAACGGGACTTGCCTGGACCTCTGTAGGCGGTGACCTTCTCTCCATCGAGGCGCTCCGCCTACCGGGTAAGGGGAGAATGAAAACCACCGGAAAGCTGGGCGACGTGATGAAAGAGTCGATCGAGGCCGCGTCATCCTATGTTCGCGCCATTTCGCCCTCGATTGGGGTGAAGCCGCCGAAATTCGATCGAATGGATATACATGTCCATGTTCCGGAGGGAGCCACGCCGAAGGACGGACCTTCGGCGGGTATCGCCATGGTAACCGCGATAGTGTCAGTGCTGACCCAGATTCCCGTGCAAAAGGATATCGCGATGACTGGCGAAGTGACATTGCGCGGTCACGTGCTTCCAATCGGCGGCCTGAAGGAGAAGCTTCTCGCTGCGCTGCGAGGAGGGATCGGCACCGTCCTCATTCCCAAGGAGAACGGGAAGGACCTGGTCGAGATTCCGGACAATGTGAAGGAAGGACTGAATATCATCCAGGTCGAGACCGTCCGTCAGGTCCTTGACGCGGCGTTGGTGCGGCAACCCGAAGCGGTTGAATGGGATGAAGAGGCCGATGAGGAAAATGCCGCCGCGGCCCGCGCCGCGGGACAGGCAGACGATGGTTTGCCAAGTGCGACGACCCACTGATCCGATCGGCTTATGCGGATGCAGACCGAATGAGTGACGCCGCCGTAGGGATTGGGGTCGACTTCGGGCGCCGCAGGTGAATCAGTGTTGGGAACCGGACTGCGAAACCAGTCCCTATCCGCCCGAATTTCACTTCAGCCTTGGGTGGCAGGGGTGTCTCGTGTCGGTAGTCCAGACCCGTATCATTGCCTGAACTGGTGTCGACCCCTCAGCAATTCCCGCCAGAAATTCTTTTCTTTCATTATCAGTCTGTTGCGCGGGCGTCGCGAATTTTTTTTCGTGGACTTTCCGCACCGGATCGGCCATCCTGCGGACAGACAGGCAAAAGCCGGGCAGGAAAATGTCCAGGGATTCCCTGCGAAAGCATCTGTCGATGCCCGGCATGCTGCGGGCGGTCCGCGCATGCCTCGACCGCATCGCCGACCCGGTCGACACGCGTGGCATCAGCCTTTCCGACTGCCTGATGTCGGGCCTCGCGGTGTTCTCCTCCAGGATGCCGTCGCTGCTGCAGTTCGATCGGCAGGTCCGGGGCGGCGGTGATCCGGTGATGGCGCGGAACCTCCGCCCGCTCTTCGGCGTGGGGCGGGCGCCGTCGGACAGCTGGATGCGCCAGCGGCTGGAGGAGGTCGACCCCCGGGACCTCCGCCGCCGCTTCACGGGCATCCACGCGGCGCTGCGGCGCGGAAAGGTGCCGGGGGGTGGACGGTGTTCGACGGGCATCCGCTGGTCTCCGTCGACGGCACCGGGTACCATTCCTCCCACAGTGTCAGCTGCCGCAACCGCTGCGGCAGGGAGCACCGCGACGGGACGGGGACATACCATCACCAGGCCCTTGGGGCCCCGGTCGTCCATCCCGACATCGGGGAGGTGCTGCCGCTGGCGCCGGAGCCGATCCGCAGGGAGGACGGCCCGGGGAGGAACGACTGCGGGCGGAACGCGGCGGGACGGCTCATCGGGGACCTCCGCCGGGAGCACCCGCACATGAAGGCGGTCATCGCCGGGGACGGGCTGGCGTCCAACGGGCCGCACAGCAGGCTGTTGAAGGAAAAGGATCCTCGCTTCATACTCGGCGGGAGGCCCGGCGACCACGGACCGCTGTCGGCTGGTCCGGGGCCAGCGAACCCGGACAGACATGGGAGAGGCGCGACAGGAAGGCCGGCACCTTCCAGAGGTCCGGGTGGGACCACGGGCTGCCGCCCACCGACGCGAACCTCCACCTGAAAGCCAGCATGCCCGGATGCGGGGAGACCGACACGAAAGGGGGAATGCAGAGGTTCCCGTGGGTCACCGACCTCCCGCCTGGACGGGACACGGTGATGTCCGTCATGCGGTGCGGCCGCCGCAGGTGGGCCACCGGGAACGGGACGTCCCGGACACCGGGGCAGGGGATCCATATAGGTCCGGGAACGGTTCCGGCCATGGCCACAACCATCTGGCGGACGTCCTCCCGACGCTCGCCATGCCCGCGTTCCTGACCGCCCGGGTGCAGCGGCACTGCTGCCCGCTGTTCGGCAGGGCGCGGCGGCGCCAGGGACGCAACCCCTGCCTGTGGAACAGGCTGCGGGAACCGGGCAGGACATTCGCGTTCCCCGACTGGCGCACACCCTGCCGGGCCATCGCCGGGCAACTCGGCAGGGAGGAATGCGTCGGCCTGATCCGCGCCGGTCGGTGGCCGCCCCGACCACGCCCGAACCACCCCGATCCCGCCCTTCGCCGAAACCTTTTCAGACCGGACAGCCGCCCGGCCATTGGCCATGCGCATCCGGAACGCCCGGCCGACGCGATGCCGCCGAACCGGTCGTCAGCGGGCCAGCGGATCGACTGGCGGGAACTGCTGTCGACCCCTTGTGTAGGATGGCGATAGGCGTTAACGCAGCCTACGTGGGTGATTAGCTCAGTGGTAGAGCGCTTCGTTCACATCGAAGATGTCGGCGGTTCAAATCCGTCATCACCCACCACTGCATCCATCTCCTGAGGATAGAAGCCGACATCGGTCTCTCCTGATTTTGGTTGACGCGGTCACTTGCCTGGCTGCTGGATTCCATGTCTGGCACTGACCGCATCGGCGGAGTTCGCGGCTGCAGGAGCTTCCGGTTTTCACGTAACCATGATCGGATCCGCTTGCTGCGGCATAGGTATTCCGCAACAGTGGACCGGCGAGGCGGTCCGGAACCTGGCTTGATTGTCCGTCGACGGTGGATTGCATCTAGCCCAATCCTGAACTCCTCCTGAGTGATTGAGCACTCTTGATCTTGGCACAATTGATGGGCTAAGGGTTCCAATGGAGGGTGATTAGCTCAGTTGGTAGAGCGCTTCGTTTACACCGAAGATGTCGGCGGTTCGAGTCCGTCATCACCCACCAGCGAAGTTCGCGCCATACAGCATATGTCACCTCACGGCCATGGAACTTCCCTTTGGGCACTGCCGATGAAATTCACGTTCGATCCGGCTTGACGGCGCCGATGGCTTGTCATATGTCTGCCGCTCACGCGGTTGTAGCTCAGTTGGTTAGAGTACCGGCCTGTCACGCCGGGGGTCGCGGGTTCGAGTCCCGTCAACCGCGCCATCCTCGATTGCTGGCGGACGTCCCGTTTGCTCTGGGCAAGTCTGGGGCTTATTTGGGGAAGTGCCGGAGCGGCAGGGATCCTGATCGGCCCTTTTTGACGCTCTTAGGTGAGCGGATGTGCTGCATCGGGCGTCCGAAGCGGAGGAAATGACTCCGGATGTACCAGCTCGAGGTCAAGCGTTTTCTGGTTGAGCACGAGTTTTGCCCTGCCGACGGATGGCAGGTCACCGTTCATGTCGATGGGATGGAACGGGCGAAAGGCGGGAGTCATTCGGCCGACAAGCAGGTACGCGTCTGCTGTGCCGAGGATTGGCTTCGAAACGCGGGGGTCACCATTGGTACCGACCCTGATTTCGGTGCCGCTGACCTCGTTGCCAGTAAACAGGCCGCCCCGACGGTCGTGGTGGAGATTGAGGATGACTCATCGAAACAGAAGGAACAGGCGCTTTACTCTGTGCTCGGTCAAGCCGTGATGCTGATGAAGAACGACGGGAAGACCCGTTACGGTTTAGCGGTTCCGGATACCTCCGAATGGGAACGCCAACTGGAGAAAATTCCCCCGCATATCCGTAGTCAGCTGTCCCTGACTCTCTGGCTCGTTGGCGAAGCCGGAGTTCGCCAACTGGCGTGAGGGTCCGACTCCGCTGTCTCGTCACCTTCCTCCACTGTCACCCAAACCTGTTTGCAGACAGCGTCGGTTAGACACGCCATCTCTTCACCATGCGATGATTGCCACCAGGCCTTGATGGCCGGGATGTCGGAACTGCTGGAAACCACTGGCTCCCAGTCAGGCAGGCGAGAGCCTGTTCCATTGCCACCGTCTGTTGCTGTGGACCACGGGATTGGATATGTCTCGCGAGTGGGCTGTCGTTCGGCAAGGACGGCGAATCAGGTCAACGCAGCAAGCACCCGTGCCCAGCTACGGATGCCTTTATGGAAGCTCTCAAGGTCATACTTCTCGTTGGGACTATGGATCCTGTCGTCGTCGCGCCCGAAACCGACCAGCAACGAATCCATACCGAGGATATCCTTGAAATAGCCAGCGATCGGAATTGAGCCGCCGCATCCGATGAAGGCCGCGTCGTTCGGCCATTCATCGGAAAGGGCTCTGCGTGCCAGTTCAAACGACGGATCATCCGTCGCCATGACGCAGGCGGGCGCGGCACCGTAACCCGTGAACTCAACCCTGCAGTCAGGCGGAATCATGTCGCGCACCATCGTCCGGAATCTCTCGCGAAGCTTCAGCGGGTTCTGCCCACTAACCAATCGGAAGCTGATCTTTGCCTTGGCTTTGGCTGGAAGGACGGTCTTGAAGCCCTCTCCTGAATATCCGCTAGATATACCGTTGACCTCACAGGTCGGACGCGACCAGATCATCTCGAGCCCTGATCTGCCGGCCTCTCCAGCGGGCAGGGCGAGACCAACCTCGCCAAGAAAGGCTGCTTCATCGAATCCCAACGCTTCCCACTGGTCTTCGATCGCTTCGGACAGTTCGGGTATTCCGTCATAGAAGCCAGGCACGGTCACCCGTCCGTTTTCGTCATGGAGGCTTGCGACAACGCGAGTCAGCACACGTGCGGGATTCATGGCAATTCCACCGTACATTCCCGAATGCAGATCCCTATTGGCTCCGGTGATGGTGACTTCCTCGCCTAGTAACCCACGCAACGACGTGGTGATCGCGGGTGTTTGGGGATTGAACATTCCCGTGTCACAGATGAGGGCGAGGTCGGCCTTAAGTTCATCGAGATTGCCCTCCAGGAACGGCACCAGTGATGGCGACCCACTTTCCTCCTCTCCCTCGAACAGAAACGTGATTTGGCAGGGCAGGGAACCATGAACCGATTTCCATGCGCGGCAGGCCTCGACAAATGTCATAAGCTGCCCCTTGTCATCGGAGGAACCGCGGCCTGTGATTACGCGGCCACTGGAAGAGTCGATGACCGACGGATCGAATGGATCGCGATTCCAAAGATCAATTGGGTCGACAGGCTGCACGTCGTAATGGCCGTAGAACAGCAGATGCGGTCCGGTGCCCCGTACCTGCCCAACGACCATCGGATGACCCTCTGTTGGGCGAATTGACGCGGCAACCCCAAATGTCGACAGGTCGTCCACCAACCAGTTCGCTGCCTGGGCGATCGCGTCTCCGTAGGCCGGATCCGTCGAAATGGAGGGAATCCTAAGGAATGCGAGCAGACGATCCACTGCTGTTGGCATCTCGCTGTCAATTCTCGACAGAACGGCGGTAAGGTTCATGGAAATTCCGTATGTTGCCTGTTCATCCGCAGGTTATCAGGAAGTTGGACTATGTCCAGATGACCCTTGTGCCGCTGCTAAAATGGGTGGCTTGCCGTGGCAAATTGTACAGCTTGCTACAATACGGATTTGGAAACTCTTCGCAGATCTGCTATGTGCCGATCGGCGTTGGTTCGAGGAAGTCCACTGTGTACTATGAGAAGCGGCTAGAGGAGGCGATCCAGCGCCTTCATCAGGAAGGCAGGTATCGCACCTTCATTGACGTCGAGCGAAGGCGAGGTTCATTTCCCGACGCTTCCTGGCACGGTCCGGACGGAATTGAACGGTCGGTAACGGTCTGGTGCAGCAACGACTATCTGGGAATGGGCCAGCATCCGGTGGTCCTTGAAGCCATGCATGAGGCGATTGACGCCGCGGGAGCGGGTTCCGGTGGCACGCGCAACATTTCAGGCACGACTGTTTTCCATAAGCGGCTTGAGGCAGAGCTTGCCGAGTTGCATGGCAAGGAATCGGCGCTGCTGTTCACCAGCGCATACGTTGCCAATGACGCGACGCTTTCGACGCTCGTACGGCTCTTCCCAGACCTCATCATCTATTCGGATGAACTCAACCATGCCTCCATGATCGAAGGAATTCGACGCGGCGGTTCCAAGCGCGTATTCCGTCACAGCGATGTTGGATCCCTAAGGGCAATGTTGGAGGCGGACGACCCGGCAGTGCCAAAGCTGATCGCGTTCGAGTCGATCTACTCGATGGATGGCGACTTTGGCCCGATCGCGGCGGTCTGCGATCTGGCGGAAGAGTTTGGTACGCTGACCTATCTGGACGAAGTTCATGCAGTGGGCATGTATGGCCCTCGCGGTGGTGGTGTCGCTGAACGTGACCGGCTCCTGCATCGTATCGACATCATCAACGGAACGTTGGGAAAGGCGTTCGGGGTAATGGGTGGATACATCGCGGCAAGCGAAAGGCTGTGTGACGCCATAAGGTCCTATGCGCCTGGGTTCATATTCACCACTTCGTTGCCGCCAGCCCTGGCAGCTGGTGCGACAGCTTCGGTTCGCTACCTGAAATCCGAACATGGGCTGCGTGAGCGACACCAGACGCAGGCCCGGATCCTCAAGTTAAGGCTAAAGGGTATGGGGCTGCCGATAATGGACCACGGCTCCCATATCGTACCGGTGATCGTGGGGGATCCGGTTCATACCAAGCATCTGTCGGACATGCTTCTCAATGAGTACGGAATCTATGTGCAGCCCATAAATTTCCCGACCGTTCCCCGAGGAACCGAGCGCCTGCGTTTCACGCCTTCTCCCAATCACGGGCCCCGAGAGATGGACAGGTTGGTCGCGGCTCTCGATGAACTGTGGTCGCACTGCGCACTGAATCGCCAGGATCTCGTTGGCTAGTGATCAGGGTTGCGTTGGGGCGGAAGGGCGGCCGATATTGGCGAAATTCTGCTCGACACGTCCGATGGGATTCGCGATAAACCACTCGCTCCGTGAGGGCCGAATCCCGAATTTTCCGGGTGCAACGGTTTTGCGTCTATGCTATCCAGGGATGGATTTGGAATGAGTGGCGCCTCGAGCGCCCGAATCAAGAGGGGTCGGGCCTAGAGGGTAGGCAAGGTACTGATTTGGCTAGAAAGGCATAGAATGATTCGACGCCGTGTCGAGCAGTCTGGGACTTCAGCGCAGACGGAAGATGGCCGACAGGCAGCGCTGAAGGGCTTCGACGACTTCCATGTGAGTCTAGGCGACATCATGCGAGCCGAACGGGCAACGCTTGGCAGGTCACTTCTCGACGTTCAGAGTGCGCTCAAGATCAAGATCTCGCAAATCACTGCGATAGAGAACTGCGACCCGTCAGCTTTTGATATCCCCGCGTTCATCCCCGGTTATGTGCGTTCCTATGCCCGCTTTCTCGAACTTGATCCGGAGTGGGCATTGAGGAAGTTCTGCGAGGAAGGAAACTACAGCATACAGAATGTTGTCGGGCCCAAGCCGCCTGGTTCGGTTACCCGCAGAGCTGGACTGACCAATTCGGTGGTACAGAAACGCGACCCGTTCAAGCGGTCTAGCCCCCCACTCGTCCCGAAGTCGGAGAGTTTTCTGTCGAAAGTCGACCCGCCCGCTGTATTCTCGTCCATTATACTTGGTGCGCTCATTGTCGCCATTGGCTATGGTGGGTGGGTTGTCCTGAAGGAACTGCAGCGCGTGCAAATTGTGCAGACTGATCAGGTGGCCGATACATCCACTCCGGTGGGACCGTTGGCGTTGATTGGATCTCCGGTACGCATCACGGCTGAAGATATCGCGGATTCCCGTCCGCGTGACGAGGAACTGGACCGGCTCTATAGTCGTCCCCAGGCTCTGGAGGTGCCGATCGTAAGCCCGCGTGACCCGCCGATCGTCACATTGGATCCGGAAAGGGTCGCCACCGTTTCCGAGATCAGGATACCCGAGGCTGTTCAGGACAGCCATCCGGTTGAGGAGCAGGTGAGAGTTCCTCTGGATCCACCTGTTCAGGTCGTCGAAGAGGAAGTCGAGGAGTCGGTCAGGGAGGTGATATTGCTGGCTGTGCGGCCATCCTGGGTGCGAATCAGATCGGAAGACGGCTCGGTTCTGCTCGAGAAAATCCTCGATGGTGGCGAGCGCTACGTCGTGCCGGGGTCGGAACAGCCACCAATTCTAAGGACTGGAAACGCTGGCTCGGTGTATTTCCTTGTCAATGGAAAGACCTACGGTCCGCTCGGGAAGGGTCCCACAGTGGTCGATGGCATAGTGATGGGCCCGGAGGAGGTTGCGGCAAGCTTCGCGATCGCTGATCTCGAGAGTGACAGCCAACTCGCGAAGTTCGCCGCCGTTGTCTCCACGGCGGATAACCCCTCGGACGGTTCTCCCTAGGATGCGTGCCGTTCGTCCACATTCGACCGGGTTGGCTTTGGGCCCCGTGGTCTGGCGTTTGTGCACATGTCGTTGAACAGCATCCGCCCCTGGAGAAGTATTGAGCGCCGTAGGTCACGCAGGATCCACGTTGGCAGCGTTCCAGTCGGTGGCGATGCGCCAATCGCAGTGCAGACCATGACGAATACCGACACCCGGGACGTGGCGGCGACGGTGGATCAGGTGCAGGCCTGTGCTGAAGCTGGGGCCGACATCGTTCGCGTTTCAACACCCGATGAAGCGTCAACTCGGTCGCTAAAGCAGATTGTGCGCGAAAGTCCGGTTCCCATTGTCGCTGATATCCACTTCCATTACCGCCGTGCCATTGAGGCGGCGGAGGCAGGGGCCGCCTGCCTTCGGGTCAACCCTGGCAATATTGGCAGTCCGATGCGCGTACGCGAGGTGGTCGCGGCCGCACGTGACAATGGCTGCTCCATACGCATTGGAGTCAACGCTGGTAGCCTCGAGCGAAGGCTTCTCGAGAAATACGGCGAGCCGTGCCCCGATGCCATGATTGAAAGCTGTATGGACCACATCAGGATTCTTGAAGACAATGATTTCCATGAATTCAAGATCAGCGCCAAGGCGTCCGATGTCTTCCTCGCGGTCGCTGCCTATCAGGGAATTGCGGAGAGCACCGACGCACCAATCCATCTGGGAATCACGGAAGCAGGAAGCCTGCAGACAGGAACGGTGAAGTCCGCAATTGGTCTGGGTAACCTCCTTTGGATGGGAATCGGTGACACACTAAGGGTGTCTCTTTCAGCTGATCCGGTCGAGGAGGTGCGCGTTGGCTACGAAATCCTGAAGTCACTTGGACTCAGGCATCGAGGAGTCAGCGTCGTTTCCTGTCCCTCCTGCGCCCGTCAAGGATTCGATGTGATCAGGACAGTCGAGATTCTGGAGGAACGGCTGGCACATGTCAGAACGCCGATATCGCTTTCAATCATTGGCTGCGTGGTCAACGGGCCCGGCGAGGCGTTGATGACGGACGTCGGGTTTACCGGTGGTGGTGCGGGGCATGGGATGGTCTATCTGGCTGGAGAGCAAAGCCATAAGCTCTCGAATGCGGAAATGATCGAACACATTGTGGAGCAGGTCGAAACCAAGGCTGCGCAGATTGAGGCTAACCGGCAGTTCACGGAGTGACACTGGCCCGAATTCTGTCTGCTGGGCCGATGGCCAGGCCATATGTCCGGCGTTAACGTTCCCGGAACTCTGCCAGGATGTCGCGCATGTGATCAAGTGGCACATAGCCCCGTATCACCTGATCTCCAAATATGAAACTTGGCGTGCCTTCGATCCGAAGCCGCTGGGCCAGCGCGTGGTTTTCGCCGATGGCGCGCTGGACAGCTTCGTCGTCCATTGCCTCCATCACTGACCCGGAATCATAGCCGAGTTGACTCGATAGTTCAAAAAGAATCAGGTCAGTGACCTCCGCCCGCATGTTCATCAGGGCATCGTGTGTCTCGGCATAGGCGTCGTCGCCCTCAACCTGCTTCACGGCCAGCGCGAACCGGCTGGCCAGCAGCGACTGCTCGCCAAGGATCGGGAGCTCCTTGATGATGAAACGGATGTTGCCATCGGACGCGATCAGTTCACTGACCTCAGGATGGGCGCGTCTGCAGAAACCGCAGCGGTAATCGAGGAATTCGACCACTGTGATATCGCCGTCGGGATTGCCGCCTTCCCAGCTGTGCCCGTCGCCGAAAATCTGATCGGCATTGACCTGCACCAGGTCCATGTCCAGGCTGGCCTGCTGGTTTGCCTTGCGTTCCTCGAGTACAGCGATGGCTTCGAGCAGCACTTCGGGGTCATCAAGGAGGTAAGCGCGGACTTCCGCTCGAAAGGTTTCACGCTCTTCAACAGTCATGGCCCTGACGTCGAAGGCGGATGCAGCTGTGGCTGCAAGAGCTGCCGCCGCAACGGCCAGCGCGAATCGTTTCAGCATATCGGTCTCTTTCTAGCCGGCGAATTCTGTCGCATCTAACACGTCCTGCGCCCGATTCCAGCCCGGAGATCCCTCAGGAAGCAGGCTGAGCGCACGCGTCGCATGGATGCCAGCACTCCTCAGGTCGCCGGTCAGGGCATATCGTTCCGCTGTCGCGACCGACGCCATGCCATTCTGGCCATTGCGGGCGTAGGCTACGGCAAGATCGCGCATCAAGCGGGGATCCTGGCTGTCACGTGAATGAGCCCGCTCCAGGAGCCGCAGTGCCTGTTTCCGGCTGTCGCCTGCGTCAAGCGCAAGTAGCGCTCTGCCATGGCCGGCCAGAATCAACGCGTTCTCGGGCGCCAGTCGTGCTGCACGGGCATAGGCTTGTACTGCCGCCGCCACTTCTCCCGATTCGAGAAGGATCTGCCCGCGGAGCTCCTGCACGAAGGGATCGTTGGGCAACCTGTCGGCCAGCGTTTGGATTTCACCGAGTGCCTGGCTCCGATTTGGAAGCCGGTGATAGGCGATGGCGCGCTGCATCACCGCTATGTCCGAGTTGTCGTTCCGGGCCACTGTGCGTAAGGTTTGGCTCGGGGCCTTAAGGAAGGCGCCGAGTTTGGCCCTGGTACGGGCGAACCATCGGTCAGCCTCGGAAGTCGCGTCGGTGCCGCTTCGGTAAGCTGCTGCATAGCCTTCTACAGCACGGATCCTGTCTCTGGTCAGAGGATGGCTGCGGACATAGGGATCCTGACGTGCCGCTGACAGCACCTCCTGACCGAGAAAGCGCTGGAGCAGGACCGCCATCGCCTTTGGATCCACGCCCGCCTGTGACAGGTAGCGCAGCGCCGACTGGTCCGCCGATGCCTCTTCGGCGCGGGTGTGGCTGAAGAACACACGTTGGGCACTGCTGGCGGAACCGGCGGCCACCCCTGCAGCGGCTTCCGCGTTGCCCGTGGCGGCACCGATGGCAAGAGCCATCAGCAGGCCAATCTGGGTGGCCCCGGCGGCTGTGCGTTGGTTGGACAGGCGGCGCGGGATATGGCCGTTCGCGATATGTGCAAGCTCGTGAGCAACAACCGCCTGCAGTTCTTCGGCGCTCTCCATCCTGAGGATCAGACCCGAATGAATGAGGATATGTGCTGAGTCGAAAACGAATGCGTTGAGCGAACTGTCCCGGACAACCAGCAGTTTGATCTGATCCTGATCGAGCCCCGCCGCCCGGATCAGCGGTAAGGAGAGCTGCTCCAGTGCGTTCTCGATGTCCGGGTCACGCAGTATCGTTATGGCGCGGGCGGGTGTGGCGATCACCAGGAACGCAAATGCGGTCACCAACATTGTGCGCAGAAGTCCTGTCCATCCGACAGCCATTGACATCCGCTCCCATGAATGCAGTTCAGGTCCTGGCTAGCATATGGACGATCCGATGAGGAACTCAAGGCGAAGTGCTGTCGATCCATTCATTGTGATGGACGTTATGGAAGCGGCGCGACGGGCCGAAGCGGCTGGCCGACACATTGTCCATATGGAAGTGGGACAACCAGGGACTCCCGCGCCCTCAGGGGCGCGTATCGCGGCTGTGCGCGAAATGGAGAGGCAGCCTCTTGGCTACACCGTGGCGCTTGGTCTGCCGGAACTGCGCACCCGAATCGCCAGGCTCTACCGCGACCGCCATGGCATCGATCTCGATCCTGGCAGGGTCATACTGACCTCAGGTTCATCCGGGGCGTTTCTTCTGGCATTCACCGCATTGTTCGACAGCGGCGACCTCGTATGCGTCGGTGCGCCGGGGTATCCGTCCTATCGTCAAATTCTTAGGGCGCTTGGACTTGTGCCGGTTACCGCGAGCACGTCATCGGAGCATCGATTTCAGCCCACACCTGCAGATCTTGTCGACGGACTGTCGGGACTGCTGGTCGCATCACCGGCGAACCCTACCGGCACTATGCTGGACGGAGAGGCCCTGACCGCGCTGGTCGCTGCGGCGGCGGAGCGTGACGTGGCTGTTGTCTCGGACGAGATATATCATGGCATAGAGTATGATCGCAAGGCTGTGAGCGCACTGGAAATCAGCGATGATGTATACGTGATCAATTCGTTCTCGAAATACTTCAGCATGACTGGCTGGAGGGTGGGCTGGATGGTGGTTCCCGAATCGCATGTCCGCACCGTTGAGCGCTTGGCCCAGAACATGTTCATTTGCGCTCCACATGTCAGTCAGGTCGCCGCATTGGCCGCTATGGAATGCGACGACGAGTTGAATGGCAACCTGTCCGTGTATGCGGAGAACCGGCAATTGATGCTGGATGGTCTTGCCGCCGCGGGTTTTCCCGATATCGCGCCTCCGGATGGCGCATTCTATGCCTACGCGGACGTAAGTGGCCTGACCGACGACAGTCGGGCGCTTGCCGCCGAGATTCTTGATCAGGCAGGCGTGGCCGTTACTCCGGGGCTGGATTTCGACGAGGCGCGGGGTTGGGGAACGATTCGATTTTCCTATGCACGCTCGACCGAAGACATTCGGGAAGGGCTTGAGCGGTTGCGGATTTTCATGGGTAGGCGTTGAGCCGGTGCGCTCTGACAGGTCTGTGCCGCGCGCCCGGTCACAATTGGTCCAGACCGTGCCGACCGACCGGAAATCAATGCGGGACTGACCGGGTGCCTCATGAAGGCCGAGAGGACCGACCTTGTCGGATTCGCATAGGGTCCGCAGCCTGATCAAGATTTGAACTGAGGGCTTCCTGCAGACCTGAATTCATGCCACCAAGCGGCACGGATCGGCATTGGTGGAATGGGGCAATCATACAGTTGGAACGACACCGACGAGTTTTGGTCTGATATCAACGAAGTTGCGTCACAGCATTCCGAAATAGGGCGGACTCGACATGGCCTCCTGTCGCAACTTTGGAGCGAGTCGACGCTTGACAGGCCGTCGATTGTAGGACACCTTCGAGATAACCATTTGGTTACATGAGCCAGCACCGTGTCTGCGCAAGCTTCAGAATTTGACTATGTGGTGACCGGAGCCGGGTCGTCCGGCTGCGTGTTGGCCAATCGGCTGTCGGACGATCCGGATATCTCGGTGCTGTTGCTCGAGGCGGGCGGGCCTGACAGGAGCTATCTGTTTCACTGGCCAGCCGGCTTCGCCAGAATGACGAAGGGAATCGCGAGCTGGGGTTGGTCCACCGTTCCCCAGCGGCATATGAAGGGTCGCGAACTTTGGTATACCCAGGCGAAGGTGATTGGTGGGGGCAGCACCATCAATGCTCAGGTCTATGCCAGGGGAAATGCGAAGGATTACGATGCCTGGGCCCATGACGAGGGATGCGATGGCTGGAGTTATCGCGAGCTACTTCCCTATTTCAGGCGGGCCGAGGGAAATGAGCGCTTTGTCGATGACTATCATGGGGCGGAAGGGCCGCTTGGTGTATCGATGCCACGTGGCACACTGCCGGTCTGCGATGCATTCATCCGTGCGGCGCAGCAATATGGAATCCCCTACAATCCTGACTTCAACGGACGCGAGCAGGGTGGCGTGGGGTATTACCAGCTGACCCAGCGAGAGGCGCGGAGGTCTTCGACGGCTACGGCCTATCTGCGCCCTGTGGAGAAGCGACCGAACCTGAAGATCCTGCTCCACTGTCAGGCAACGAGAATCGTGATCGAGAATGGAAGGGCTATCGGCGTTGAAACGGTACTCGGCGGGCGACGGGCCAGCTATCGCGCCCACCGGGAGATTCTCGTTACATCGGGTGCGATTGGTTCTCCCAGATTGCTTCAGCTCTCCGGAATCGGGTCCGCCGACGAATTGAGATCGGTTGGCGTGGACGTTGTCCACGACCTGCCCGGTGTCGGCCAGAACCTTCAGGATCACGTTGACATCTGCGCAATTGCCGAATGTTCGGGCCCATATAGCTATGACGGCGTTCAGCGGATTGACCGGAGCATCATCGCCGGTCTGCAATATCTGCTCTTCAGGACTGGTCCGGTCACGTCGTCACTCTTTGAGACCGGCGCGTTCTGGTATGCCGACGATTCGGCGCGATCGCCGGACATCCAGTTCCATTTCGGCCAGGGCTCGGGGATCGAAAAGGGAATCGTTGCGCTCGACAATGCTGGGATAACCCTGAACAGCGCCTTCATGCGGCCACGTTCGCGCGGGACGGTCAAGCTGGCCTCCGACAATCCGATGCAGGCCCCGCTGATCGATCCCAACTACTGGTCCGATCCCTACGATCTCGAAATTTCGCTCCGCGGTCTGGAGATGGCCCGTGATATCCTCCGGCAACCCGCATTGAAGCGCTATGTCCGAAAGGAAGCGTTGCCTGGAGAGGACATCACGAGCAGAGATGAGCTGTTTGACTATGCCTGCAGGCTCGCGAAAACCGATCATCACCCGGTGGGTACATGCAGAATGGGTCAGGGCGAGATGGCGGTGGTTGACCCTGAACTCCGGGTTCGGGGATTGGAAGGTCTGCGCGTGTGCGACAGTTCGATCATGCCGACGATCAGCTCTTCAAACACAAATGCGGCGACAATCATGATTGGCGAGAAGGCGTCCGATCTCGTTCGCGGGGTTGAGCCCCTGATGGCCGCAACCCTCTAGCGAAGGTCGGAATGTTGGCGACGGAACATGGCATCACACGGGGGAAATGTTGAATGATCAAAGTCTTCGGAATTGAACATGTCGGAATGACTGTTCCTGATCTGGACCAGGCTGTCGAATTCTTCGAAACCGTCTTCGGTGGAATCACGGTACTCAGCACCGGCTTGGTGGATGTCGACGACGAGTTCATGCTGAAGCGGCTGGGCGTCATGGGTGGCCGTCGGATCGAAGACATACGGGTCGTCCGCATTGGCAACGGCACGAACATCGAGCTTTTCAGGTATCGTGGCGAGGACCGGAACCCTGCGCTCAAATCCAACAGTGAAGCCGGCGCATTCCATCTCGCGTTCCAGGTGGAAGACGCGAACGCTGCGGCCGGTCGGCTCCGCGCGGCCGGAGTTGATGTTCTTGAAGGTCCAACCTTGATCGATTCAGGACCGATGGAGGGGTTGACCTGGGTGTATCTTCGTTCCCCATGGGGGCAATTCCTGGAGATCGTCAGCACCGATGGCCCACTTGGCTACGAAAGGCAGGGTGGACCGAAAGCTTGGTCGCCTGTCAATGATTCCTGACACACTTTCCGGTTCCATGCCTTGGACGGGGCGGGAATTGGGTTTCCGCTGAATTCGCTTCAGCTTAGTCGTCCAGATGGAGGAGAGAAATGAAAAACCTAAAGTCGCTCCTGCTCGCAGGTAGTATCGGAGTTGCCGTCTGCGCATCGGCCTCTGCCGCTGAGTACGAAGGCGTTGAACTTAAGATGCTTGCGATCGGGGACACCTCGGTCACCCGACTGGCACCGATCGTGGATGAGTTCGAAGAACTGACCGGGGCCAAGGTTCAGATCGACATGTTCCCCTATCCCGGGCTGATAGACAAGATCGTGATCGAAGCCAGCGCCAACAGGCCGAGCTATCAGCTGATGTGGGTGGACAGCCCATGGGTTGGTGTCCTCGGTGAATCCGGTGCGCTTCACGATCTGACCGAATGGGCGATCCGCGATGCCGAGGAGATTCACCTCGACGACATTGTTCCGATCCAGCTTCAGGAAAACACCTGGCAGGGGCGTCTCCTTGCCTTTCCGGCGGCAGGTATGATCTGGCACGTCAACTATCGCAAGGACCTGTTCGAGCACCCGGACGAACAGGCCGCGTTCAGGGAGAGATATGGGTATGATCTCGCGCCGGCCAAGACGTGGGAGCAGTATATCGACATTGCCGAGTTCTTTACCCGCAAGGCTGGGGATTCCCTTGCAGGAATGACGTTGGAGAAGGACTTCTACGGCAATGCCCAGGCCTTCAGCCGGGTTGCAGGCGCGATCACCCATGACTTCTTCCCGATCATGCGCAGCTTTGGCGGTCAATACTGGGATTCGGAAACCGGTCTCTGCGCCATCGATCGCGAAGCGGGTGTGAAGGCGGCCGAAGTCATGAAGCAACTGGTGCCGTTCAATCCTCCTGACTACCTGGGGCTAATGTGGGACATTCGGACCGGCTATATGGAGCGGGGCGAGGTTGCGCAGTCCGGTTACTGGTCGGTTCGCACCGTGCGTCTTACCAATCCAGATGAGGCGATCCTGCCCATGATCGGTGAGGCAGGCTACCAGCCCAGTCCTACCGAGGATGGAGGCCCCATGGAAACCATGACCGGTGCCCTTAGCTTCGGAATAAACTCGAAGGCCAGCGAACGTGAGAAGGAAGCTGCATGGGCGTTCATTAAGTGGGGAACTTCGCGCGACATGATGCGCCGCTTCGCCAACGAAGGCTCGGGCGTAAGCCAGTTCCACAAGTCGATACTGGCTGACCCGGACCTGCAGGCAAAGTATCCCTACTACAAGGTTCTGCTTGAGACGCAGGATACTGCGAAGCGTCGCATCTATCATCCGTTCTATGCGGACGTGGAAGAGATTTTCGGTGTCGAACTGAACAAGTATGTGGCTGGCGAGACGGATAGCGCACAGGAAGCGTTGACCAATGCCTGCACCAAGATAAACACGCGGCTGAAGGTGTTCCCGCTCGAAATGCGGTTACGCTGGATCGCGGATCCCGAGGCCGACATCTTCAAGAGCTGAGGCCTTCCAAGGACCGCTTCCGGTTCTCTGCGAGTTCCGGAGCGGTCCAATTCAAGCCTGTCGATAGTGTAGGCGGTGGACTGTATCCATGGCATACATCAGAAAGCGTAACAGACGGATTTTCCTGGTCTTCATGGTGCCAGCAATTCTGGTACTGTTCTGCACGACAATCTACCCGATGATCTATGCGGGCTATCTGAGCTTTCGCAGCTATGACCTGGCCAAGCTCTTTGTGCCTCGGATCTTTGTCGGTTGGGCGAATTACAGGGAAATTCTGACGTCATCGGAGTTCCTGCACACACTTACCGTTACATTCAAGCTAATGCTGATGACGCTATCGGTGCAGCTCGTCGTGGGAGTCGGCCTGGCAGTGCTTGTGACGCAGCGTCTCCCTGGCATGGGAGTTATCCGCACGTTGTTGCTAATTCCCATGATGATCTCTCCGGTGATCGTCGGACTGGTCTGGCTGTTTCTCTATTTCCCGGAGCTTGGATATTTGAATTACTTCCTGAGTTTTGTTGGCGTAAGTCCGATCCCGTGGATCACGTCAACACAATGGGCGCTGTGGGCCATCGCGATTGTGGATATCTGGCAATGGACTCCCTTCGTGATGATGGGAGCGGCCGCAGCACTGACCAGCCTGTCTCCAGAACCTTACGAAAGCGCAAGGATTGACGGCAATTCGGCCTGGGAAGTGTTCTGGTATGTTACGCTGCCTCAGATCAAGCCGGTGCTGATCAGTCTCATGTTCCTGCGGGCCATCGATACCTTCAAGATATATGATATCATCTTCGTGCTGACCAAGGGTGGACCTGGTGACACGACCGAAGTGCTGTCGATGTTCATCTATCGGCAGTCCTTCACCTTCTGGCGTATGGGGGTTGGAGCGGCGGCTTCATTCGTCTCCCTGGCCATTATCGTGATCCTCATCACGCTGTTCTTCAAGTCTCTCAATCGCGAACCACTTCCAAACTGAGAGGGCGGGGCGATGCATAAACCGAGCACGCAGCAGACATTTCTGGTCTATCTGCTCGTCGCGATCGCGTTGGTCGTGTTCCTCACGCCGATATACATCATTGTCTCTTCTTCCGTTAAGCCCACGCCGATCATGTTCCAGAAGCCGCCTGCCATGGTCTTTTCCCCGACATGGGAACATTACATTGCGTTGTTTTCCGAGCGGCCATTCGCCAGATTCGTCGGGAATTCCTTGGTCGTTGCTCTCGGGTCGACCGCCTTCAGTCTGACTTTCGGCTCTCTTGCCGCCTATGCGATCAGCAGAATAAGGCACAGGCGCATGGGGGACGTCGCATTCTGGATTCTGTCGATGCGGATGTTTCCACCGATTGCGGTGGTGGTGCCGTACTATATCATTTTCAAGACGATTGGATTGCTCGACACACCGCTGGCTCTGATCATAATTTACTCGACCATCAACATCCCGCTTACCACCTGGCTGATGAAGGGCTTCTTCGATGAAGTGCCGACCGCGCTGGAAGAGGCGGCAGCCGTTGACGGCCACGGTCTCCTTTCGGCGTTCTGGCATGTGACACTGCCGCTGGCGGCGCCCGGGCTCGCGGTCTCTGCGGTATTCTGTTTCATCTTTTCATGGAACGAGTTCATTTTCGCATTGATGCTGACGGGATCGAACGCCCAGACAGCAACCGTTGCTGTCATGTCATTCTGGTCTTCCGATGCCGTGCAGTGGGGACGTATCATGGCCGGTTCGTTTATCATCCTTATACCTGGCGTCATTTTCGTCCTCACCTGCCAGCGTTGGCTGGTACGTGGACTTACACTTGGATCGGTCAGGTAGCTTCGGGGGGGGGGGGTCATGTCATCGATCCAGTTGAGAAACGTCACAAAGCGCTACGGCCAGACCGAGGTCGTCCATGGCATAAATCTGGACATCGCGGAGCGTGAATTCGTTGTGCTACTGGGACCATCAGGTTGTGGCAAGACAACCACACTGAGAATGGTAGCGGGGCTTGAGGACGTCTCTGATGGAGAGCTGTCGATCGGTGGTCGCGTTGTCAACGACGTGGCACCCAAGGACCGCGGCGTTGCCATGGTGTTCCAGAACTATGCTCTCTATCCGCATATGAGCGTACGCCAGAATATGGAATTCGCCCTGCGCCCGCAGAAGCTCGACAGCAGTGAGGTCCAGCGGAGAATTTCGACAATAGCCGACATTCTTGGATTGGGGGAACTGCTCGACCGGAAACCGTCACAACTGTCGGGAGGACAGCGCCAGCGCGTTGCTATGGGCCGTGCGATGGTTCGCACGCCCGGTGTGTTCCTCTTCGATGAACCACTCTCGAATCTTGACGCGAAGCTCCGTACACAGGTCCGCTGGGAGATCGGCAAGCTGCACAAGCGGCTCGATTCAACGATCCTTTATGTGACCCATGACCAGGTTGAGGCAATGACACTTGCAGACAGGATTGTGATCATGCGGGATGGCTACATCGAGCAAACCGGAACACCGGAGGAGGTCTTCGAGACTCCCCGGAATATTTTCGTGGCGACCTTTGTCGGTAGCCCCGCGATGAACCTGTTTCCTGCGGCGGTGCAGGGTGGCAGGCTTGTCGGGGAATTCCTTGAACTGGATCTGCCTGCCCGTTTTTCCGGCAAGGTCCGTGATGGGCAGGAGATCATGATCGGGATCCGTCCTCCCGACATTCAGTCAGTGGATGAAGGAACCGAGGGCTCGGTTTCAGCCTTGGTCGAGGTTGTGGAATATCTCGGAAATGAAGCACTGGTAGATATTCGTATTGGGTCGCATGAATTGATCGCGGAAATGCCGTCGAGCCGCCGTCCGCTCGAAGATACGAAGATGGATGTGCGCCTTGACCCGGAGACATTGCACATCTTCGACAGGCAAACCGGTCTGTCCGTCAACGCCTGAATCCTGGAGTCTTCCGATCATGCCCACAGAAATTGTATTTCCGGCAAGGAACCGTTTTGAGCTTGCCGAATATCAGGACGTTCCGCTTGGACCCAATGAGGTTCGTGGCGACACGGTATGCACATTGATTAGTCAGGGCACTGAACTTGCCTGGGCCGAGGTTGGGGACTTTCCTCTCCGCCCCGGTTACGGGGCGGTGTTCCGCGTTACGGACATTGGATCGCAGCTGCGCGACGTGAACGTCGGTGAACTGCGTTTCTGCATGGGTCCGCATCGATCGACCCAACAGTGCCCGGCGCACGTCACCTTGCCGATACCGGACCGACTGGATGCGTCGGTTGCGGTGATTGCGCGGCTGATGGGCGTTTCGATGACAACGATGATGACAACACGTGCCCGCCCGGGAGACAGGGTCATCGTCACCGGTGCCGGCCCGGTTGGCATCTGCGCTGCCCACAATTTCCGCATTGGCGGATATGACGTTACGGTCGTTGAGCCTGACGGGTTGAGGAGATCGCAGGTTGAGGCCTCGGGCATCGCGTCCACCCGTCCGGTGATGCCCAAGGATGAAGGCGAATTCGCGGGAAACGTCCGTCTTGTTGTTGAGTGTTCCGGGAACGAAGGTGCGGTTCTTGATGCTTGCGAAATCGTTGGCCAGATGGGGGAGGTTGTGTTGGTAGGTGTACCCTGGCGGCAATGTACCGACCTGGCGGCGCATAGCATCACACGTTCCGTATTCTTCAATTTCGTCAACCTGCGTAGCGGTTGGGAGTGGGCGCTTCCAATACGGGGACGTGGCTTCGTTTGGGAGGAACTTCTGGAAGGTTACAACAATGCCCGACACAGTATCTTTTCGGGTTTCGAACGTGCATTGAGATGGATGGCGGAGGGCAGGCTGAACTTTGATGGATTGGTGGCGTCCTGTACTCCGGGTGATCCGGCAGGGCTCTACACTGACATCAGGGACCGGCGAATAGAGGCTCCCTTTGTGGTGCTTGACTGGACCAACTGGAAATCAGGTTGATGTCCGGGATCTGTCGCGAGCGCCGGGGGTCTTGGGAACGATGGAACCGATCCAGTGCCTTTCAGCGGCAAAACTGAGTTGCCATCCCCTTACCCCGGTCCTTGAGAGTGACGGGTTCGGCTCAGGTCCATACGCGGAGAGACGGGTCAAAATCGATCTGTGCGCTGACACTGTCAGCGGCAAGCCTGCAGACCGCGAGAGTTGCTGCGCAACTGAAGCCGAACCACATGGCTCAGGGCGCTACATCCGGAAGTCGATCAAGCCGTGACTGCGGACGATGTTCTTTTCGATCAGGATGTCCTGTTCGCGGAAAATCACCGGATTTTTGACTCTGGGGTAGGCGCTCTGGGTGCAAGGATGCCGTCGGCGCCCACGAAAGCTTCGCCGATTTTCTGGGAGCATGGGTGTCGTGACAGGCATATTTTTGCCATTGATATTTTTATAACCCATTGATTTCATGCAAAAATATGATCCATCCGACATATCTGCCATTACGGTACAGCAATTTTTTACCGTCGAAAGTTGGAGTTTTCCACAACTTTCCGACCGACTCCGGCCATCCGGCAGGAAAATACCGGCGGAAAGCCCGGCTTTCCGGGCGAATCACTCTCGGAAATGTTCCATGGGTATGTCGGTCCACCTGTGGATGGTCAGTCGGCGCTGCTCTGGAGAAGTTATGGCGACTGGGTGAAATTCATCCTGGATGATGAAAACTGGATCATGACGCACTGTATGGAGACCGACGGTTCCTAGACCGGGTCCGCCTCTCCCTGACGGTGGATGACGGTTGCAATGCCCGTGCCTATGAGCCTGATCCTGGGTGGTCGGGCCTCCAGGGACCGGCATTCATGCAGCGGCCCGTCAGGCGTCAATGCCGAAACCCGGAGACCTTGGCTCCCATGTGTCCACCGCCCGGCCATGACGGATCCGACCGGCCGCTCCGTCATGTCGTGGGGCATGACGTTGTTGCGGGGGACGCCCGGCGAACCGGCCGCGCCCGGAAACGAACGGAAACGGAGGATATTGTGCCTTTGTTTCCCGGCGGGTCTGGCGTAGCCTGCGCAAACGGAAAACAAGGCGTATGAAGGGAAACCCATGCCCATCCACCGGGACCGGATCACGGAATACCTGGACCAGGACGAGGGGGATCCACCGCCGGTCTTCGTCGGCCACGACACTATCCTTGATGACATCCTCGATACCGCCACCCGCAAGGCCGGACGGCCGAAAGTCACCCGCATCGTCCAGGGCGCCCCCGGCGCCGGCAAGAGTTCGCTGCTGCACGAGATGCAGAAACTCTGGCTGGGTACGGACGAGAAGCCACGGGTCGTTGTCCTGTCCTCCACCCACCTCCTTCACGATCCCCGGATAGGTGTCGGCGCCGTGCTTGACGCATGGACCATGGAAAAGACGAAATGGAAACGGACCCTGGCCGACCGAAGCAGACGGGTGAGTGGATTCGGGGTCGGACCCGGCGGACTTTCGGTGCGGTTCTCCGATGAACGGATCCCCGGAACGCTCCGTGAGGTGGCCAGCGCATACCCGGCGACGGAGCACTCGGTTCCGCTCATCGTCGCTGTGGACGAGGCACAGCGGTTCGAAAGTGACCAGACATCTCCGGAAGCCCTTTTCCTGCAGGATATCCATGACGGCAGTTCCGGCCTTCCTCTGTTACTGGTGCTCGCCGGCCTGTCCGACACGGCGGAGAAAGCTCGCGGCATGCATCTGACACGCGGGCGGAAAATCCACGAGGTCGAACCGCTCACGCAGGCCCAGGCCCGTGACTTCCTGTGCGGACTGGCGCTGTATTTCGGTCTCGACACAGCCAGCCATACTCCGCGGCTGGAGGCCCTGGCTGACATCTGCGACGGCTGGCCCCGGCACCTGCGTTATGCGGGTGTCTCCCTGGCGGAGGAGACCCTGCGCGTTGACGGAAACATGCATCGCATGGACTGGCCAGCCATGCGGAGGATGACGTGGACCCTGCGGCAGGAATATTACAGCGACCAGAACAGTTCGTCGATGAAACAGGCCGATATCCTCACCGCCCGGGTGATGGCCGGGCTGCGGGACGGCATGCGGACAAGGCATGTGGAGAAACTCATCGAGGACAGCCTGGCCGACCGTCCCGGCCAGCGGCTTCCGGAAGGGAAATCC
Source organism: Paracoccaceae bacterium (assembly GCA_965203605.1). Taxonomy (GTDB): domain Bacteria; phylum Pseudomonadota; class Alphaproteobacteria; order Rhodobacterales; family Rhodobacteraceae; genus JAPOUP01. The sequence goes on from OZ241902.1 coordinate 5,331,261, forward strand.
GCGCTGTGGTTCCTCAATCATCTCATCCATCAGGGTGCGTTGTACAGGGCTCCGGATGACGGCGTCCACGCCCCCATTCCCTCGTTCCGCTCTTACCTGATCGAATGGGGATCGGAACCGGACCAGACACCTGCCAGGGACGTCACGGAACCGGATTCCGGTCCATGAAAGACAGACCAATGCTCCATTTCAGGCCCAGCTGGATTCGATGTCTGTACGTCCTTGCGTCGGCCCTGTCGCTAGCGGTGGCCCTGGCAATGGGTGCGGCCAGGGCCGACCTCAACCGGCTGGAACGTTTGAGCGTACGGTAGTCCGGCCACGTCTTCGACCACGGGTGTGTCCGGGCGGTGTTTCACGCTCCCCTGGATATGATCTGGATCCTGCAGCCGGAGGGGGACGGCGGCGATGACGTGCTCCTGACCCTGCGGGTGGAAAGAAAGAATGGGTGACGGGTTGCGGGTCACGGCCCTGGCCCCCGGCACCATGAGGTCGGGAGGTCTGGTTCTTCCCTCCGGCCTTGGTGAGCGCGTCGACCGGCTGCTGCTGAAGGACCACCGGTCAGTGTCGGCCGACAGGTATCCGCTAGCCCGCTTCCACAAGCGGCTGCTGGGGCAACCGCTTGCCTATGACCTCATCCAGCGCGGAGGGACCGCGGACAGCCTGACGGTGCCCGCCGGTTCGCGCCTGCGGCGTTTCAGGAACGATGGCCCGTTCCATAGTCCGAGGCGTCTGCGAATCCGCCTGACGGCCTGTGGGGCAAGGCGACCGCAGACTTTCGCTTAGAGGGCGGTGAGCGCCCTGTCGGAAACTTCCATCTCGGATCCATCTTGGATGCTCTCCCCGCTTGCGTCACAGTGCCAGCCTGGCATGTCAACAGTGACCGATTCACCCTTGTGGGCGATCGTCATGGGACGTGTGCCGCGATACATCAGAACCCCGGTTTTCGGGCAGACAGAACTATTCATCGTCATTCTCCTTGACGCACAGCAGACGGAATCCGTCGACGGCACCGGCCGTGAACTTCATTTGGAGTGGACCCGCTTCAGAGTGGACAGAGGAGATAGCAGATGTCCTGCCAGACGCGGTGACCGGCATGGGATGAATGTCATGTACTTCCACAATTCACCCCTTTCGATCGACTGGATGACACCTACTGTGCGTTCACGCCCGAATTCCATCAAGGCGGCAGTGCTAGGCGCAGAACCCATCACCCTGAGGCGTAGTCGCGTGCTGAATGTTCACTTGATGGCAGCAAGGTCATACGTCGGCCGCCGCCTTTTGTGATGGGATCCATGTAGAACCAACGTGGTGCATCCTCAACCGGAAGTCGGCTTCATTCCGTACATTGGGCTCGCGCATCCGCATCGTTGGAAACAACGACATTCGCGGTTTACGACCCCAATCGGAACACATAACGACATCAGGTGTATGGAAGGCGAGGGTAAACTCGTAATGCGCCTTATCGAGAAAGTGTCGAACGCGGCGGCGAACATCCGACTGCGGAGGCCGGTTTTCGGGCGCTAAGACAACTTGTCTGACCAGGATCGTTGCGCACGGATCTTTTCAGAAACCGGTGTGGTCTCCTGCCGCCACCGCCCGGGTCGTCGAAGCCCCTGCGGGGCAAGTACCCGAGTCCTTCACGCCATTGACAACCTGAGTCAACCTGCCCGATAGTCACTCCATCGCCAAACACACCGTGGACGACCCCTATGCCGGGTCGCCCGCGAGAGCGGGAATCTACCCATCCACGGTGATTGTTTGGCGACCGACCCGGCAACCCCGCCAGGTCGGAAACCCGAAACATCTGGAGGGTATCATGACCATACGTCAAATGATTGCACTGGCAGTCGCGCTGGTTCTCGCAGGGTGCGGCGGTGGCGGTGGCAGCGGAGGTGTGCCACACGAAGACGCTAGGATTGGGACCGGATCCCAACCACCTCAGGAAACGGTTGCTGACATATCGGCCAGGGTTGCCAACGTTCTCTCACGAACGGATTCCTTGGTCGCCTCGACATTGTATGGAGAGACGAGCGCCCCGGCGTTTCCGACAGTGAGACTGAGCCCGTCCTGTCGGGGAACTGCGTGCACATTCGCCCACCGACCAACTGGAATTTCATTCACGCAGAATCTGTCTGACTTTGAATTTGACCTTTCAAGGTCCGAAGCCATTCTCAGCAAGCATGGCATCACAATGCTTGCCACTCCGGGCGAATACGGCAGGACCTATACAGCCTATTTGAATCACAGCGCTTTCAGTGTTGGAAACTTCCGCTGGAATCTGGAAGGTGGCACGTTCTGGGGTCGGGCCTCCCTGGCAGGCGGTGACCTATCGCGGTCACGTCCGGGCGCCTCAGCCACATGGACCGGACTCATGGTCGGTGTTCCGACCGGCACCGATGGCCGCTCGAATTTCCTGCAGGGGGACGCCGCGCTGACCTACAGCTTCGCGGGATCGTCGCTGGACGCCTCGTTCGCCAGCGTCAGGAACATCACCACGAACAGGGACCACACCGTCACAAGCGTCCGGTTCGATGGCATTCCGGTTTCCCCAGACGGGACGTTTCAGGCTGGACTCACAGGCAACCGCATCCAGGGCGGGTTCTACGGCCCCGTACAGGCCGAGACTGTAGGCGTCTTCGAGCAGCGGGGGATCGTCGGCTCTTTCGGAGCCAAGAGGTAGCGACTGGATTGGGACTGCCCGACCTTGGCAGAGGTCGGGCTGTCAAACATCACGGAAGAGGGGTTCGCATAACCCCCCGTTTCATCCGGGAGTGCAACTTCAGAGCCCACGCTCCCCTAAGGCGGCGGCTCCGTCGGAAGAGCAATATCCGCTCGTAGCCTTTTGGCTCAGGATATCCCGAGGCGTAGGTTTGGGAAATGGCTTGGAATCAATGGTCTAGGGTGGTTTACCCAGAAGAGAAAGGGAGAAAAAGCATGTCGTGGAACCGATACGAGGAGGCTCGATGCCAATACATACCCCCTGAAGTCCGCCTATTGTTCGTTGGGGAAGCACCTCCTTCCTCTCCAGAACGCTATTTCTATTTTCCGGATGTGTTGGCGCACGACAGTCTCTGGACCAACCTGATGAAAGCCCTATACCAATCCGAATTCGGCGAAACCAAAATTGAACGCAGAAGAAAGCACCAGTGGTTGACCAGATTCAGCGAAGACTCCAATCTGCTCATTGACGTTCTGAAGGAACCACTGCCCAGCGATTCCGATTCCCCCACTTCCAGTCCGAAAGAAAGGGTTGCGTTGCTTCATGAACAAATCGGTCCACTTATCGCGGAATGCAGAAAGATCTGTCCACGCCAGATCTTGTTGATCAAAGCGACAGTGTATGACGCCGTCTACGAGCCGCTGAAAGCAGCGGGATTGCCCGTTGTCGATGCGCGCCTGCCGTTTCCGGGTTCTGGAAAGCAAAGAGAGTTTCTGAATATGTTCGCAACCCTCGTCAGAGAAGGGACTGTGGTTCCAAAATCCGCTTCTGATTGATGGGTGTAAGCGATCAAATCCTGGCGTTGCGCATTCGCCTTCAACGGATACGCTTGGGTGTGTGGAAGCATCTTCAGGTCCATGTGTATTTGTGCTTTCACCGGAACGTGAACCCGGAAACGGCGTGATCGCACCGCTTGCAGGGTGCAGACGGTTTTGACTGGCAGACTTAGGGAATCTATAAATGGTTGGCAGACAGAAGGCCGTCCATGCTCCGTTCCATACTTTCCTTCTTCGGCGTGATTTTTGCGATGCTCACCAATGGTGCCATACTAATTGGCTTCCTACTGGGTGCAGTGTTGTGGATATATGGCCGTGACTTGCCAAGCACGGCGCAACTTGCGAGCTATGCCCCGCCAACCATCAGCCGAATCTACTCAGGAGAGGGACGGCTCGTGGACGAATTCGCCCGTGAACGCCGACTTTTCACACCACCGGACGAGTTCCCTGATCTCGTGAAGCACGCGTTCATCAGCGCGGAAGACAGAAATTTCTATTCGCACAAGGGCTACGACCTTCGGGGAATGGCCGCTGCCGCTGTCGAAGCCTTGCGTGGTGGCCGATTGAGGGGTGCGTCGACCATTACCCAGCAGGTCATGAAAATATTCCTACTGTCCTCCGATCGGACAGTGGAACGAAAGATCAAGGAAATCATCCTTGCGGCCCGGGTCGAGAAGGCTCTGAGCAAGGATGAGATACTCGCGCTATACCTCAACCAGATCGATCTCGGTGCACGTAGCTTTGGTGTGACGGCTGCCGCACAGACCTATTTCAATAAGACGTTGGCGGATATCAACCCTCAGGAGGCCGCATTTCTGGCGATCCATCCAAAGGCACCGTACAGCTATCATCCTGTAAAGAACCGAGACGCGGCCCTTCAGCGTCGGAACTTCGTTCTGAAGGAAATGCGGGAGAACGGGTACCTGAATTCAGCCGAGCAGCAGGAGGCTGCCTCCTCTCCGCTATTGACCGTTCAGAATGGCGACTACGAGAGTTTTCGAGCCAGCCTGCCGCCTCGCGGCTACTTCACCGACGAGATCCGCAGGCAACTTAGCCGAAACTTTGGCGCTGATGAGTTTTTCAATGGCGGTCTGTCGATACGGGCGACGATGGATCCTGATCTCCAGAGTTCGGCCGCGGCTGCTTTACGGCAGGCGCTCGAAAGATTTGACCGAGAGGTCGGAATCTGGCGGGGAACTGGCCTCAAACTGGAAGCACAGGCGCTTGATGACGAGGCCGAGTGGCGTAACGAGCTTTCCCAGATGGACGTGCCACGTGACATCGAGGGCTGGTATCCGGCGGTCGTGCTGAGTCTGGGAAAGAACGCGGCGCGGATTGGGATCGAAGGCGTGGAGGAAGACGAAGATGGTCACTGGATTCTGGCCGAGGACGTAAAGTGGGCGCGAAAACTGCGATCCAATGGTGCGCTGACGCGAAAGGCCCGCGTTGCGAGCGATCTTCTTGAGGTCGGTGACGTCGTGCATGTCCATCTGTTGATTGAGGATGACGGTGCGTCAGCACGCTGGTCACTGCGGCAGGTGCCGGAAATTCAGGGCGCGTTCATGGCCATGGACGTGAATACGGGGCGGGTATTGGCGATGCAGGGCGGATTTTCCTACCAGAACTCCGCCTTCAATCGTGCTACGCAGGCGACGCGTCAGCCCGGCTCGTCCTTCAAGCCCTTTGTGTACGCTGCGGCGCTGGACAGTGGATTTTCACCAGCGACCATCGTAATCGATGCCCCTATCAGTATCGACACCGGAACGGATATCTGGAGGCCGACGAACGCGACGGACAGGTTTTATGGTCCAACTCCACTGCGAACCGGAATCGAACGGTCAAGAAACCTGATGACCGTGCGTTTGGCTCGGGAAGTGGGAATGACGACCGTAGCGTCCTATGCAGAGCGGTTCGGAGTTTACGACTGGTTGCAGCCATATCTCGCCAATGCACTTGGAAGTCAGGAAAGCACACTCTTCAGGATTGTGGCTGCCTATGCGATGTTCGCAAATGGCGGCGAGAGGGTGGAACCAACATTGGTCGATCGGGTGCAGAACCGTTGGGGTGAAACCGTGTACCGCCACGACAGACGGGTTTGCGAAGATTGTAGGCTTGAGACGCTTGATCCCGGAACGGCTCCCCGGATCACGTCAAACCGGGAACGCGTCATCGATGCGATAACCGCCTATCAGCTCACGTCTATGCTGCAAGGTGTCGTGGAGCGTGGGACAGCGCTGGGACGTATTGACCTCGATGTGCCGGTTGCGGGAAAGACGGGCACCACAAATGACGCCAAAGACGTATGGTTTGTTGGTTTCACCAGCAACATCGTCGCAGGTTGCTATATCGGCTATGATCGACCGCGGCCAATGGGCAAGAGCGCGACCGGTGGTGGATTGTGCGCACCGGTCTTTGATCAGTTCATGCAGGAAGCCACCGAGAAATTCGGCGGTGGTCCTTTCGAGGTGCCGCCCGGCGGGTCTTTCATAAAAATAGATCGATTTTCCGGAGCGCGGCTTCCAGAGGACGAGGAAGGCCCGCACGTGGTGGCGGAGTACTTTCGCGAAGGTGAGGAAACGCTGTTTGGCGTGACGTTTGATGGTGGGTTCGCGATGGGATCGAATCTGCCCATAATCGTGCCCGACGATGATGAGGGAGCTCAAGGCGATGCCCCCCCCACAAACGATGGTAACGCATCATTTGAGACGTTGAGTTCCGGAGGTCTCTATTGAGGTTTGCCCTTCAATGCTACCGCAATTATGGCCGGATCTCAACAAGAAAATATGAACTGCAGTCAATCGGAATCAATGGTGGGCGACGGGCGCCCGCCGAGTGCATCTGGGAGAGGTTGGATTGGACTTCGAAGACCTCGTGACGGCTGTACCGCCACCGAAAGGCCGCGTCGGAAAATCCGATGGTCCGGTCGAACATCATCTCTACGAAGGTGCGGTCATGCTCGCCTACGCGATGCATCTGCTTAGAACGGAAGGCGCTCGGGATGTTCGCATCCATCCTGATGGCGAACACGCAAAGCAGTTCGACTTCTCAGGCTGGCTTCAGCGGCACGACTTCACGAAGAACTTCGTCCTCGGCAGTACACCCTACGGTGGTGAGTATCATAACCCTGCTGGGCAAACAATCACCGTCCGTCCCAAATCAGGGGAGGGCGATGTTGTTGCCGAGGTCGAGGGCCGAATCATATGGGCCGAGTGCAAGGGCGGCATCATCAATACGCGGCATTCAGGCCAGCTATCGAAGCTCCGCCGAGGTCTGTGTGAAGCGGTTGGGCAACTGATGGCGAGGCCGCCGCAAGGCCGTCAGGTCGCCGTAGTGCCGCAGACCGAGAGCACTTTGCGTCTGGCAACGCAGTTTGCGCCACGTTGCAAGCTGGTCGGCATTGAGATCGCGGTGGTCGACCGCCACGGCGAGGTCATGAACGTGAAGCCGGAGGCAACCGGCGAACAGACGTAAGCAATTGAATACTGAGTTCCCATAACGGATTCTCGCCATGGCCCTGAACATTGAGTCAATCCCCAACCGGGCTGGCAAGCCCGCCATCCTCCTGCGTTAGGCTTGGCGTGAGGGAAAGTGCATCAGCAAGAAGACCATTGCCAACCTGTCGAAGCTGCCGCCGGGGATCGTCGAGGGTTTTCGGGCTGTCCTGAAAGGTGCAGTCGCGGTCAACGACATTGGCGACCTGCTCCATATAGAGGGCTCACTCCCGCACGGTCACGCAGTGGCCGTCCTCGGAACTGCCCGGGAACTCGGTCTCGAACGTATCCTCCACCGCATACGAAGCCGAGAATGTTGGCGGCGATTCAAAACGGCGGGATTTCGGCGGTTCGCCGCGCCTTTGGGCAGCATTCTGGCCTTGGCCCGTCAGCGTTCGGTGCCTTGCGGCTCCTGGTTGGAGGCGCACGGCCTTCCGGTTCCATGCCCGAGGTCCGGGGAGTCAGCCCTTCGTGACGGCGCGGACGACGTCGTTCCTGTCCTGGCCGTCGGGTGGCTGGCGTCTCACCAACGTGACGTGCGGTGGGAGCTGGAGCCGACCGCGCAGTGTCTCCGCCTGACGGTCCCCGGCCGCGTCGCCGTCTTGGGCGAGGACGACGGCCCTGACGTTGGGGAGGGCGCGGGCGGCGAGGCCGATCTGCCCGCACTGCCGTCCCGAGGGGGTGCTGGCGGTGGAGAGGAAGGCGTGGTCGGCGGGGCATCCGTCGATCCGGGCCAGGCTGAGGGCGTCGACGGAGCCTTCGGTGACGACGGGGGCTTTTAGGCCAGCGGCGGTTCCGGCGCGGACGGCGAACAGGCCGCGGGTTCCGCCCGTGGCGAAGCGTCCCGGGCCGTCCGGCGGTCCGATCCCGGAGCCGGTGAGCGCGCGGTTCCGGTCGCGGTGGGCGAAGGGGACGCGGCCGCCGCCGTCGCGGCGCACCAGCGGGCGGCAGGCGTCGAGCGTCTCCCGGCGGACGCCGCGTCCGGCGAGCCATTCCGGTGCCGGGTCGGGTGTGGCCCCGTTCCAGACGCCGCGGAAGTCGCGGGGAGCGGCGTCCGGGCTTTGGTGGCGGGCGCGGATGTCGGAGAGGGAGAGGCCGCGGCGGAGCATGGAGTCGACCGCGGTCCCGCTGTCGTCCGGATCGAGGGTGCTGAAGTGGACCCAGTGGCCGTTGCCGCGGCGGGTCGTGACGGGCTTCGGCAGGCCCGGAGCCCGCAGGACGGGGCTGGCACGGGCCGGGGCGGCGGGGTCGCGGACGTATCCCCACTCCGCGGCGATGTCCCCGAACGGCACGCGCCTGCCGGCGTCGAGACCGGCGCCTGTCATCCGTCCCCGCGCCTGAGCCGCCACGAATCGCCGTCGATGGTGACGGGCGTTGCGTCGTGCATGAGCCGGTCGACGGTTCCAGCGATGCCGGAGGCGCTCGGGAAGACGCGGTCCCACTGGGCGAATCCGAGGGTGGTGGTGACCATCGTCGACCGGCGCTGGTACCGCTTCGGGACGACGGCGTGGAGGATGTCGGCGTGGCGTCCCCCGAGCCTCACGTACCCGATTCCGTCGAGCACCGGCAGGCGGGGCCGGGCGAGGATCGCGATGCGACGGCGGAGCCCGCTTCCCGAAACGGCCTCGGCGAGGTTCCCAGGCAGGTCTGGCGCGTTCCCGGAACGGACGGCGTGGCCGTGCAGGAGCGCCTGGTGTGCGACGTTTGCGGCGATCATGGTCTTTCCGGTGCCCTGCCCGCCGACGGGCACGGCGCTGTCGGCGCGTCCGACGAAGCCGGGCCCCATCAGCGCCTCGACGCGGTCGCGCCCTATGTCGTGCGGCCATGTCCAGTCGAAGTCCGCCATAGGCCTGAAGGCGGGCAGCCGCGCCGCGCCGCGCCAGCGCCCGTGGCTGCGTTCCATCCGCGCCCGCTCCTCGCCGAGGACCAGCCCCTCGATCCAGCCGGCGCCGGCGACCCCGTCCCAGCGTCCGACCAGACCATGCAGGCCGGGTGCCCTGGCCCGTTCCCTGAGTTCGCTCATGTCCCGTTCCCCTTTCCGTGTCCCGCGGGCCTGTCGCAGGCGGCGGGGCCGGTCCCCATAAGCGTTAACCTGTTCTTCGGACAGGGACTTAATGGCTTCGAATCCTCCATCCCACTGGCCCGAATGGCCAGCGAAAGGAGGGAAACCGGTGAGACCTGCGGATGAATCGACCTTTTTACTGCTTTTTTGGACATTGAAACGTGTCGCAACATGCGGCGACAAAACAGGTTAACGCTTATGGGGCCGGTCCCCCGCAGCGTCGTTCCGTGGATGCCGCCGCCGTCGGCCGGAACGGCGGGCGGCAGGCCCTGCGCGGCGCGGCGGACCTCGACGATGCCGCGCACCGTGTTCGCGTGGCACGGGCCACGCTCCAGCGCCACCGCGACGGCCCGGTCGATCCCGTCGGCGCCATGCGTGTCGACCAGGTCGGCCAGCATCCGGGCGCATGTCGCGACGTTCTCCCTGCGATGTCCGGCGAGCGCGGGCATCCCCTCCGCCCGCGGCACGGAGCGCAGCGGCCGGTCGCGGACGCCCATGGATCTGGCCTGCCGCCTGCGTAGGACGATCGCCCTAGTGCGCCCGGGGTCGGTGACGGCCCGCTTCCTGTCGTGGCAGCGCTGGTGGTGCGCGACCTCGCGGATCCCGCCGGGGATGCGGACCGTGTCGCGGTCGGCGGCGAGCGTCAGCCCCGCCCCTGCGAAGTCGGGTGGAACGCTGTAGCCGTTGCGGTCGAAACGGGCGTGGGATGTCCCGTCGACCCGCACCGGACGGACCTCCGCGCTCGGGAAGGGATCGGCGGGCAGGGGGACCTGCATAGGTCTCTCCCTGACGAAGGCGTCCCGGACCAGGAGGCTGTCGTCGTCCGGCCAGGGGCGGTCGGCGGCGGTGCCGGCGCGCCAGTCCCGGGCCGCTGCGTTGGGTTCCGCCAGCGGGACCGTGAGGTCGCGGCCAGCGATGAAGCCGGTGCGGACGAAGCCGGCACGGCGCTCCACGCGCCCCTTCCCCCGCGGCCGCCCCGGCCAGGCAGCGTGAGGCTCGAAGGGGTGGTGGGCCGCCAGCCCGGGCAGCGTCGGATGGAAGGTGACGGCCCTGCCGCGGCGCGCGGTCACGGTGCTCTTCAGGTTGTCGTGGAGCAGCCTGCGCGGGACGCCCCCGAACGCCCCGGACGCCTCGACATGGCCCTGCAGGAAGCCCGGCATCCGCGCGTCGTGGAACAGGCCCAGGAAGGTCTGGCGCGGTAGGTAGTCAGGTGTTTAATATGTGGTTTTTTCACCGGGAACTGCTTGACATGGTATGCCGGAGCGCTTGGGAAGGGTCAACAGGACGGCACAAGCCGCACCGAGAGCAGTTTCAGAACAGGCCCCATGCCGGAATTCTTTTCAGACGCCGCCTCGCCCGAGGCATCGGTCGCAGACCTGCCTGCGGAGATTGCGCGGCTTCAGCGCCTGCTGGAAGAGCGCGACGCGGAGAACGAGCGGCTGAGGAGCGAAGCCGCGGCGCTCGGAGAGCGGATCGCAGATATTGAGCGTCGGGTCGGTCAGAACAGCCGGAACAGCGGCAGGCCGCCGTCGAGCGACGGCTTGGCGAAGCCGCCGCCGAAACCGGCGTTTCCCAAGCCGGGGAACCGGAAGCCGTGCGGGCAGCCGGGGCATCGCGGGAGAACGCTGAAGCCCTCGGACAAGCCCGACAGAGTCTTCACCCATGTTCCCGATGTCTGCGGGAGCTGCGGAGGCGACCTTTCCGGTGCGGAGCCGAAGCTCCGTTCGTCACGGCAGGTTCACGACCTGCCGGACTTCAAGCCTCTGGAAGTGTCCGGGCATCAGGTTTTCGGGCGTGAATGCCCCTGCTGCGGCGAGACGGCGGCGGGAGAGTATCCGGAAGAGGTGAAAGCTCCGGCTCAGTACGGCCCGCGGGTCGAGGCCCTGGTCCTCTATCTCCCGGCGGTGCGGCCTGTGCCCCTGCAGCGGTTGCGCTGGGTGCTGTTTCATCTGTTCGGCGTGAAGATCCCGCACGGCACGGTTCACGACATGATCCGCCGCGGAGCCGGGCGTTTCGAGGAGCTTCAGTGTCAGCTGCGGGCCGAAGCGGCCGGGGCGCCGGCCAGGCATTTCGACGGGATGCGGGTGAACGGCTCGCTGTCCTGGTTTCATGTCGCCTGCACCGAATTCCTTTGCCGTTACCGGCTTGGCGAAAGCCGCGGCGATGTGATGACCGAGTCGGAGGGAACCGCGGTTCACGACTGTTTCGCTCCCTGTTTCAGACTCGAGAACACCGATCACGCGCTGTGCCTGGCGCACATCCTCCGCGGGCCCGGGTCCGCTGTCGAAAGCGCCGCCGAGGTCTGGGCTGGGGAGATGAAGGGCTGCCTGGCCGGAGCGATCAAGGCGGCGCGGAAGGCGGCGGAGAGCGGCGGCGCCGTCCCCGGCGGTGAGATCGCCGCGATGGAGGAATGCTATGACGCGCTGGTCGGCGAGGGAACCAGATATCACGAGGAGCTTCCGCCGCTGGCATCGAAGAACCGGGGGCGGGTGAAGCGGCGGCCGGGACATAATCTGGCACTGCGGCTCCGGAAGCGCAGATCGGAGGTGTTGAAATTCCTCCGTGATCCCGCGGTTCCGCCGACGAACAACCTGGCGGAGCGGGCCGTCCGGCCTCTCAGGGTGAAGCAGAAAATATCAGGAAGCTTCCGGACCGAAAGCGGAGCTTCCGGCTTCGCGGTTCTCCGAAGCGTCGTCGAAACGGCGAAACTGCAGGGATGGGCTCCGCTCTCGACGCTCCGGGCGGGGCCGGAGGAACTGATCGCGAAACTGCGGACCGGATCGCCAGCTCCTGAAACCTGAAACCTGAAACGGTCAGGCCGGAATTCTGGCGCTCGGGACAGTATTGATTTCAGACTGGACCGGCGAATCGGCTACCTGACCACTTACCTGGCGTGAGTGGCTGGGGGTCACGGGGAGCCCCATCAGGCTGCGCTCTGCGCGGCCGATGCGGACCCTGCCGAAGCCGGCCCGGTCGACCTGCGCCTGCCCGGCCGGAAGGAAGGTGAGCCGCATCGACGGCCCGGCCGCTTGGGAGGCCTCGGCCCGAGGTCCCGCAGGCGGTGGCGGAAGTGGTCCTCGCCGCCGCGGTGGCCCAGCGCCCTGACCTGCCGCCAGAGCGTGCTGGCCGGCAGGTCGGGCGCCTCCCCGAGCCGCTCCCTGATGAACGGCAGGAAAGGGTCGATGGGCCCCGCCCGGGGCCGGCGCTCCTGCCCGCCCGCAGCGGCCGCTTCACCGTGCCATGGTGCGCACCGGGATGCTTCGCCATCGTCCCCACCGCCCAGCCCTCGGCCCGCGACAGACGTACGATGGTCGCCCGTGTTTCTCCGTCGATAGCCATGACATGCCCTCCTTTCCATCCCGGATGCCGCGGTCAGGGGTCCGCCAGCGCCAGAAACGTGCGGACGCGGCTGCAGACGGCGCACCGGGGCGGCGATTCGCGCGCTCCGGAAGCGGTTCGCCCAGCTCCGGCACGGGCAGCCGTGCGCACCAGGTCCGCCTGGCGCATCCGGTGGCGGCGCTGTCGGTTCCGGCCCGTCTCCCGCCCCCTCTCCGTGAGCCGGTGGCGCCGCCGCGCCCCGCGCCGCCTCCCGGTCCGGGACAGCGCGGCGCACGCCTCCGGGCAGTACACGTGCCCGCGGTCGCAGGACCGGCGGACCACCACCTGCCGCCGGCAGCGCCCGCAGCTGAAAAGGCGTCCCGTCGCGCACATTCCCGTCCGAAGAGCGGGGGTGGACCCGGACGCGGAAATGCCTGACAATGCGCGGGCGTCCGGTCCGCGCGGCCGGCTCGTCCGGGTGCGGCGCCGGGGCCTGTTTCAGACTTTGCCCAGCGCCGCATCGCCCTTCCGTCCGCCACCACACCACCATTCCGCCGGGGCCACGGCAAAGGTGCCCTGGCCGTCGCGGACGATAGGTTCCGGCAATGGGGAAAGGAACGATACGGGCGAAAGCGAGGCGCGGCCGATGCCGGTCGTGCGCCTCAGGCGCGGAACGCCCGCCGCGGCAGGAACGGACCAGGGTAGACGGCCCGATCGGACCGCAGGGGTCTCACAGCAGGAGCCCGGGATGGGAAAGGGAACAATACGCACGAAAGCGCGGCGAACCGCCGAAATCCCGCGCTTTTAAGTCGCCGTCAACACGCTCTCGACCTTCCGCGTTCTACTCCGCGCGGCACGGCCCTTCACCGAAGCGTAAAGGTCCGAGAGCGAGAGGTACTTCTCGTCGTCGGACCGCGAAAACCATTCGGACGAAACCCGTCCGTTATGCCCGCCGCGGGACTCGTCCACCTTGTAGCCGCCGCTCTCGGGGCGGCCGTTCATGATCTCAATCGCTGTCATGGCTATTCTCCATGACGGGCGGTCCGAGAGTCTCTCTCTCGACCTTCAAACCCGTCACGGCGACAGCCGCACCTCTCTCACTCTACAGGGGGCGTTGCGGGGTCTCCCCGCAGAAGGGGCGGGCGAGACTACAGGCTCGACCGAAGAGGAAGGCTTTCCCCTCATCATCGTTCGGACCTTCATGGCCAGATTGCTGGCCCAACTTCTGCGGTACTGTGGCGCCATCACGACCCCCAACCGCGCTCCTTTTGAGAAATATCATGGCGTCGAAGGCTGCGAGTTTGGCGGCGTCTTCGGTTTGATGGGGTCTACGCGAAGAAACGGAACGTCCCGTTGCACGATCTTCGATCCTCGCACCCCAAAGCTTCGGGTTCCTTTGGAAAACGGTAATGTTGAGGCCGTGTGTATTCAGATATGCGTTTCCCTTGGCGGAGACCTTCCATTTGCGGCTGAGCCAGCGCCGTTTGCGCTGCGCCGCATTTCGTAGAGCCTTCTCGCGGCGGCGCGGGCCTTCATAGTCGTTTTCCATGTGTTCAGCGCAGACGCACCCGACGGCGAGGCTTTCATGATAGTCAGGGTGCTCCATATGGTGGACGTAGCGGATGTCCTGGGTTTCGCACATTTCGCAAACCTCGTCCGGCGCACCGAGATCTTCCACTGATACCAAACCAAATAAGTAATCACCGATAGGCCCCCGGATTTCACAGCACCGCCATCTCTCCAACCGGGTGTTCGCAGGCGCGGAGCATGTCAGGGAGACCGTGGAGCGGGTTTGGGATGCGTTCATCCGCCGGAAGGGGGAGGTCACGCGGACCACCACAAGGGAGTGGGCGGCACCGTGAAATCCGGGGGCCTATCGGTGATTACTTATTTGGTTTGGTATGAGGTGCATGTCCAGCCCTTATGGGGAACACCTGGGATGCTCCATTTTCCTGCCAACGACGTGATCTCCTTTGCGGCCCAACGACATGTGCGTCGGAACCGGCTTTACCAGATATTGCGGTGATGATACAAAACCTCAGAACTTAGGTCCAGAACTTGGTGGTTTAGTATCAATGCCGAAGGACAAGACACAACGCGATTGCGCCCTTGAGATGCTCCGCGATCGGGGCATCGTTCGGCTGTCCGAATTCAAGGCGGCCGGTATCACGGCGGCGACCATCGGCAGGATGCGCGAGGATGGAGACGTGATCCGCCTTGGGCGTGGCCTCTATCAGCTGCCGGACGCGCCGCTGGACATAAATCACAGTCTTGCGGAAGCGGCGAAGCGGGTTCCGAAGGGAGTGGTCTGCCTTATCTCAGCGCTGGCAATTCACGAACTGACAGATCAACTGCCTCGATCAGTTTGGCTCGCCATTGGGAAGAATGATTGGTCACCAACAGACGATGAGACAAGCCTGCGCATTGTTCGGTTTACGGACAAACTCCTCAAGGAAGATGTCAAGACGACATCAATCGAAGGGGTACCAGTGAAAGTCTTCGGCGTCGCGAAGACAATTGCGGACTGCTTCCGGCATCGGCGCTCCGTCGGTCAATCAGTCGCGCTCGAAGGGCTTCAAGAGGCGCTCCGACAGCGCAAAGCCACACCGGCAGAAATCGCGAAGTCGGCAGCCAATGGCGGCGTTTCGACAGTTGTTCGCCCTTATCTCGAAGCGCTGACAGCGAATGGCTAAAGAGATCAAGAATATGGGCGCCTCGGTGCGCGCGCGGCTGCTCAACGTCAGCAAAGAACGCGGACAAAACCATCAACTCATCCTGACCCGTTATGCCAATGAGCGTTTGCTCTATAGGCTGGCACAATCGGAGCATGCTGGTCGCTTCGTTCTCAAAGGCGCCGTGCTATTGATGACATGGTTCGACGAACCGTTTCGCGGCACTCGTGATGTTGATCTGCTTGGGCACGGCGATGCCGATCCTGCGGCGGTGCTGGATGTCTTCCGAGATATCCTGGCCCGAGAGGGAGATGATGGCGTGCGTTTCGACGGGAAAGGAGCCGAAATTGGTCGCATACGCGAAGACACGGAATATGGACGACTGCGGATCA
Organism: Paracoccaceae bacterium; assembly: GCA_965203605.1. Lineage (GTDB taxonomy): Bacteria > Pseudomonadota > Alphaproteobacteria > Rhodobacterales > Rhodobacteraceae > JAPOUP01. The sequence goes on from OZ241902.1 coordinate 5,346,691, forward strand.
AAACCACGGCTGACGTCGGCGGGGCGCGCGTTCCTATCAGCATCGATGTCGGGTTCGGGGACGCCACCGAGCCGCAGCCAGAAGAGCTAACTCTTCCGGGCTTGCTCGACATGCCGCCTGCCAAGCTGCGCGGCTATGCCCGAGAAACGGTAATCGCCGAGAAGTTCCAGGCCATGGTTGCCCTTGGCCTGACGAATACCCGGATCAAGGACTACTATGATGTTTGGTTGCTCAGCCAATCGTTTGAGTTCGATGAGGGCCAATTGGCGCGCGCGATAGCGGCAACCTTCGAGCGCCGCGGAACGGATATTCCGTCCGAGACGCCCGACGGCCTCACGCCCGCTTTTAGTGAAGACGAAGCCAAGCGGCGGCAATGGGAAGTGTTTGTACGGGATGTGTCAGTTGATCCCGGCTCGCTTCAAGACGTGATCGAAACGATTGTCGGATTTCTGATGCCCGCGGCAGAAACTGCCGCGACCGCGCGATCAGACCAGAAAGCTGATGGACGATGAGCGAGGAGGAAAACGCAAGTATGCTTAGTCGGGGTTCGGTGTGGCGTCGTTGGGAACCTCATATTCATGCGCCAGGGACGGTCATGAACGATCAGTTCGTAGGTCCATCAGCGTGGGATGACTACATCTCCGCCCTCGAAGCAGCATCGCCGACCATCGAAGCGTTGGCAGTGACGGACTACTATGTGACCGAGACCTATCAGCGCGTTCTTGAGTTCAAGAATGCAGGGCGTTTGCCGAATGTTGGTCTCATCTTTCCAAATGTCGAAGTGCGCTTGGACGTCGCAACCTCAAGAGGCGGGTTCGTGAATCTGCATCTCTTTGTGAGTCCTGAGGACGATGATCACATTGACCAGTTGGAGCGGCTTCTTTCGCGGCTCCATTTCACGGTGCAAGGCGACCGATATGACTGCACAAGTGCAGAACTAGGGCCTGTTGACAATTGGGTTGCGATTCGGCGCGTCCCCTGCTGTTTTCGCCGCAATGCATGCCGGAACGGCGGCACAGGCAGGAGAGCGGGTGACATGATGAATGCGGACAGGACGGTGCTGACCGACGCCATGTGGGCGCGGATCAAGGACATGCTGCCCGGCAGGGCGACCGATCCCGGCGCCACCGCGGCGGACAGCCGGCGGTTCGTGGAGGCGGTGCCCGTGCGGTTCCGCACGGGGTCGCCGTGGCGCGACCTTCCGGAGCGCTTCGGCAACCGGGACGGCGTCTCCAGGCGGTTCCGCCGCTGGGCGCTGTCCGGGGTTTCCGGGCGCGTTTCCGACGCCCTGTCGGAGGGGTCCAGCCCCGAATGGGTGTTCGTCGACGGCACGGTCGTGCAGGCGCACCGGAAGGCGGCGGGCGCGGAAGGGGGACCTGCCGCCAGGGGATCGGCCGCTCCCGGGGCGGCCTGACGGGCAGGGCCGTGGCGGCCGTGGACGCGCCCGGATACCTGGTCCGCTTCGTGATCCTTCCCGGCCAGGCGCACGGCCCCGCGGGGACGGCGAAGCTTCTGGACGGGCTCCCCTTCGGGGCGCTGGTCGGGGACAGGGCGTCCGGCGCGGACCGGCTCCTGGAGGATCTGGCCCTGCGCGGGGCGGAGGCGGTGATTCCGTCGAAGCGGAACCGGACGGAGCCCAGGGAGCACGACCGGGAGATGTATGGGTGGCGGCATCGGGTCGGGAATTTCCTCGCCAGAACCAGGGAGTTCCGTGCGATCGCGACGCGCTGCGACAGGACGGACGCGAGCTTTGCGGCCGGGATTCATCCCGTAGCCGGCGTGGTGGCGGCAGCATGATTGTCAACAGACCCTAGTCGCCTTCGCCCGATACGCCATACGAAATCGTCGAATCTGGCTAGGGCGTTATTTGCATGGCTGAGCATGCAGTCCGACTGATTCGCCTGCATGCCGCAATTGCAGCACTTGTGCTGGCCGTAGTACCGACCAGCGCAAGATGATCCCCAAACGTTTCATGGAAAATAGTCGTGATATGTTTGAAGATCATTTTTGTTGCATTCTACACTGGATATGATACCTATTCAGATCAATGGGGCAGGAATAATCCGTAAAGGTATCACATGAAGGCGGAAGCAGAAACACTGGGGTTGATCGGCGACCATTTTCGCCGCGTGCGTCTTGCAGCGGGGCTGACCCAGGAGCAGGTAGCCGATCTTGCGGGCATTTCGCGCCCGCGCTACCGCGACATCGAGACGGGGGCAGCGGCCGCGCGCACCACGACATTGATCAACATTGCTAGGGCGCTTGGACTGGAATTGATGCTGGTCCCGCAGGCAATGGTGCCCGCCATCGAAGCGCTTTTGCGCCCCGATGCCGAGGACGATCATCCGGCCTTCAGCCCGCAACCGGAGAGCGACGATGACAGCCGCCCGCACCGCTGAGACCATCACCGCGCTGGACGTGTTCCTGAACAGTGCGAAGGTTGGCACGATCGTCAGGACGCCGGGTGATTTCAACGCCTTCAGCCTTGATCCGGCCTATCGTGCGACCGGCGGCATTCCGGTTCTGAGCCTGTCGCTGCGTGCGGCATCAGGGGGCTTGCGCAAGGATCCGCGACCTGCCGCAGGCAGCCTGCCGCCCTTCTTTGCCAACCTGCTGCCTGAAGACCGGCTGCGCGAGGCGATGGAAATGCACCATGCGGGCAATGTGCGGCCGGGGAATGATTTCGATCTCCTGGCAGCTCTAGGCGCGGATCTGCCGGGGGCGGTGCGGGTGCTGCCCAGTGACGGTCAACCCGGCATCGGGGCGGCGCCATCCCAAGGGCGGCCCAAGGCCCGCTTCTCGCTGGCGGGCGTGCAGATGAAGCTTTCGGTGATGAAGAACACCGGCAAGGGCGGTGGACTGACCTTGCCCCTCGGGGATGATGAGGGCCAGTATATTGCGAAATTCCCCTCGACCGCCTTTCCGGGCGTGTCGGAGAACGAGTTCGCGAACCTCGCGCTTTCCGAAGCCATCGGCATGGACGTGCCCGAGCGGGAACTGGTCAGCCGGGACCAGTTCGAGGGCATCCCCGAAGAGTTCGAAACACTTGCCGAGGGGCTGGTCCTGCTCGTGCGGCGTTTTGATCGCGGGGCAGACGGGCAGCGCATCCATATCGAGGATTTCGCGCAGGTTTTCGGCCTGTATCCAGCACGCAAATATGATGGCGCCGCCTCCCACGACATCGCCTCTGTGCTGAATGTTGCGATCTCGCCGTTCGCCGCGCTGGAGTTTGTCCGGCGGCTGACCTTCTCGGTGGTCATGGGCAATGGCGACATGCACCTCAAGAACTGGTCGCTGATCTATCCGGGCGACGGCGACACGCCCGCGCTTGCGCTGGTCTACGACATGCTTTCGACCGTTCCTTATATTCCGGCAGATGGGCTGGCGCTGTCTCTGGGCGGCGAGCGGGCCTTCAAGGCCCTGGCCCCGGCCCGCTGGAAGACGTTTGCCAATCGGGCAAGGCTTCCCGAGCCAGCCGTGCTCAAGGCCGTTGTCGAGACGGTGAAACGCATCGATGCAAAATGGTGGACCCTGCCGGAACGCGAAGTGCTCCCCCCGCTCGTGCTGGAACGGATCGACGCCCACGTGAAAACCATGATCCCGATCCTGACCGGCTGAGCAGTTCCCGCCGGACAGGTCACCGGGCCTGGCGGCTTTCCCGCCGGCATGGGAGGCCCGGAAATCCGCAAGGTTCGTCTTCGTGTGAAGCAGCAGACCGAGTTGATGACAAGAGCCTCCACGGGCTATGCTGATCTGGGCAACAACCATCATATAGCGATCTACCGGCTGGCCGATGGAGCCGTTAACTTCGAGGTGGTCAGCTTGCTGGAAGCCGTGCGGCGCAAGGCACGGCACGAACCCATTGTCAGACGGGATTGCGGGGACGGCGCACAATTTGTGATGTCGCTGTCTCCTGGCGACTCATTGCAGACCATCAATAACGGCGAGACGAATCTGCGCGTTGTTACGGGAGTGTGGAGTAATGGTCAGATAGTTATGTGTGACAATGTAGATGCAGCTAAGACGACCGAGACTCGTCCTAGCGCTAAGACGATCGTTTCGAATAATGGGAGAAAGGTCTCCGTCGATCCGATCGGTCGTATTCGTCCAGCGAACGACTGAGATTGCGTTACAGATGATCCGAAAGACCGTGGAGTGTTTGCCACCCGGAACGCGGCTCTCTGTCGCACACAGCCAGCTTGTGGTCGAACGGCCTGACCTACAGAAGGCAACGCTGCCGATTGCAGATCTGGGCGTGGTGATTGTGGACGACATACGGGCAACCTACACGCAGTCAGTCTTTCTTTCGCTTCTGGAAGCAGGTGCAACCGTTCTGGTCACCGGCCGCGATCATCTGCCTGCCGGAATGATGCTTCCTTTTAATGCGCATCACGTCCAGACCGAACGTCACCGGGCGCAGGTTGAGATCGGTGTGCCGGTTCGAAAGCGCGCATGGCAGGCAATCGTGCGGGCGAAGATCCACCAACAGGCCTCCGTTCTATCCCATTTTACCGGGAATCACGGAGGACTTGCGCCGATGGTTCGACGGGTGCGCTCGGGTGATCCGGACAATCTGGAAGCCCAAGCCGCCCAGAGATACTGGCCACGACTCTTTGGCAAGACGTTCCGGCGCGACCGGCAGGCCGAGGGCGTGAATGCGCTGCTGAACTACGGCTACGCCGTCGTTCGGGCGGCTGTGGTGCGGGCCATTGTCGCCGCTGGCCTAATCCCCTCTCTCGGCCTCCATCACCGACACCGCAACAATCCATTCTGCCTCGCTGACGATCTGCTGGAACCTTACAGGCCTTATGTCGATTGGCGGATCCGGCATATGGCCGGTGAAGGTGGCGAGCCAGCGCCATGCCTCTCCGAACGGCAGACCCGTGCCGAAATTCTCTCTCTGCTCAACGAGACCATTCGCGTAGGCAGCCGCCGCGAACCATTGCTGCTCGCCTTCCATACTAGCGCTGTGTCTCTTTGCAGGACCTTGACTGGCGGTGATAGGACGCTCGCGCTTCCTGAAGGACTTCCGGTTGAAGCGGACTTCGTCGATTCCGCAGAAATCGGTTGATCATCAGATCGCAGGGGTTACAGGTGTGAAAGCAATTCCGTGGGGTTGGCGTACGATGTGGGTAATCGCGATGTTCGACCTGCCCACCGACACGGCCCATGTGCGCAAGGCCTATGCAAGGTTTCGGAAAGACCTCCTCAACGACGGCTTCACAATGATGCAGTATCACTAGTGTCCCAACGTTGAAGCATAATGTATGTGTAATATATTGATATTAGTTTGTTTTTTGATGATTTGAGGTGTCACCGACTTGAACTCCAACCGGGTGTCCCGCAGGGCTGGGCCATGAATCCAGCAAAAGGGAGGCCCGGAAGTGTATTCTGGCAAGCTCGTTTTCGGCCAGGTCATGGATCATCTTCCATGGCATAGGTTTCGCCGCTGCGTCGAGCGTTACGGCGGAAATCACAGGATCAAGTCCTTCAGCTGCAGTGATCGATACCGCTGCATGGCGTTTGCGCAGCTGACCTATCGGTCTTCCCTGAGGGATGTCGAGGTCTGCCTGCGGGCCCAGTCATCCAAGCTCTATCACATGGGTATCCGGGGCGGTGTGGCGAGGAACACCCTTGCCAACGCCAATTCCACCCGGGATTGGAGGATCCATGCCGACTTCGCCCAGCACCTGATCCACAAGGCCCGGCACCTTTCCGACGACAGTCACGGTCTCGACCTTGAGAGCACCGTCTACGCGCTGGATTCGTCGACCATCGACCTGTGCCTGTCCCTTTTCCCCCGGGCCCGTTTCCGCAGGACCAAAGGTGCCGTCAGGCTGCATACGCTGCTTGACCTCAGGGGCAACATCCCCGCATTCATCCATATCACCGACGGCAAGGTCCATGACGTCAACATTCTGGACATCATCGCTCCGGAGCCCGGGGCTTTCCATGTCATGGACCGGGCATATCTCGACTTCAGCCGCCTGCACCGACTTCACCTCAACGGCGCCCATTTCGTCCTGCGGTCCAAGACCAACACAAGGCTCCGCCGCCTGTACCCGAACAGGGTCGACCGGTCCTCCGGCGTCATCTGCGACCAGATTGTCCGGACCGACGGTGTTGGGACGGCGAAGGAATACCCCGACAAGCTGCGGCGCATCAAGTATGTCGACCGGGAACGGGAACGGACCCTTGTGTTTCTGACCAACAACTTCATTCTTCCGCCACACACCATCGCCGACCTGTACCGGGCGCGCTGGCAGGTGGAGCTTTTCTTCAGGTGGATCAAGCAGCATCTCAGGATCAAGTCCTTTTTCGGCACCTCAGAGAACGCCGTGAAGAGCCAGATCTGGATCGCCGTCCCTGTCTACCTGCTGGTCGCAATCATCCGCTCGAGAAGCCGGTTGGACATCAGCCTCCACACAATGTTACAGATCTTGAGCCTCACCATGTTCGAGAGAACGCCTCTAAATCAAATACTTACCAGGACGCCGAACAGAAACAATCCTCCCGGTGCCGATAACCAATTGAATCTATTTGATTAACGTTGGGACACTAGGGCCTGTTGACAATCATGTTGCCGCCACCACGCCGGCGACGAGATGGATCCCCGCCGCGAAGCTCGCGTCCGTCTTGTCGTACCTCGTCGCCACCGCCCGGAACTCCTTGATTTTGGCGAAGAAATTCTCGACCTGGTGCCGCCACCCGTACATCTCCCGGTCATGCTCCCGGGGTTCCGTCCGGTTCCGCCTCGACGGGATCACCGGCACCGCGCCGCGTCTCTCCACATCCTCGAGCAGCCAGTCCGCGTCGAACGCCCTGTCCCCGACGAAGGCCCCGAACGGGAGATCCTCAAGCAGCGCCGGCACCCCCGCGAGGTCGTGGGCCTGGCCGGGAAGGATCACGAAGCGGACCAGGTATCCGAGCGCGTCCACGACCGCCACGATCTTGCTCGTCAGGCCGCCCCGGGAGCGGCCGATCCCCTGCCTGCAGGTCCCCCTTTTGCGCCCGCCGCCTTCTGGTGCGCCTGCACGACCGTGCCGTCGACGAACACCCATTCGAGGTCGAACTCCTCCGACAAAGCGCTGAAAACACGCTCGAAAACCCCGGACAGCGCCCAGCGGCGGAACCGCTTGAACACATTGTTCCAGTTGCCGAAGCGCTCCGGAAGGTCCCGCCACGGCGATCCCGTGCGGAACCGCACGGGCACCGCCTCCACGAACCGCCGGTTGTCCGCCGCGGTGGCGCCGGGATCGGTCGCCTTGCCGGGCAGCATGGGCTCGATCCGCGCCCACATGGCGTCGGTCAGCACCGTCCTGTCCGCATTCATCATGTCACCTGCTCTCTTGCCTGTGCCGCCGTTCCGGCGTGCATCGCGGCTAGATAACAGGGGACGCGCCGAATCGCAACCCAATTGTCAACAGGCCCTAGTATCCCGCCAGTGTTGAATTGATGCCTGTCCGCTTGCCATGTTCCCCTTGATACCTTATACCTGCCACACCAACAACCAACAGACCCTCAGGATCGGGCGGATGTCCGCCGGCGGTTCCGGGGGCATCATGAGGCGGCAGGCCATGGGAACGGGTGGCAGGAAGATATATCACGTACGGCTGGACGACGGGGAGCGGTCGCTCCTGCAGGGGATCGTCGACGGTGGAAAGGGGTCGGTGACGCGGCGCCGGCGGGCGCACATCCTGCTTCTGGCGGACGCCAACCGCGACGGCGGCGGACGCGGGGACGCCGACATCGCGGACATCCTCGGGGCCGGGACGGCGACGGTGGAGCGGGCCCGCAGGAAGTTCGTGCTGGAGGGCCTTGAGGCGGCGCTGGAGAGGAAGGAGCAGGCCAACAGGAAGAAGCCCCGGTTGGACGGCGAGGGCCAGGCGAAACTGGCGATGCTGGCCCGCTCCGATCCGCCGGAGGGGCACGCGCGCTGGACGATGCAGCTGCTCGCCGACAGGCTCGTCGAGCTGGAGGTCGTCGGCAGCATCTCCGACGAGACGGTCCGGCAGGGGCTGAAAAAAACGACATCAAGCCGTGGCGGAGCGAATGCTGGTGCATCCCGCCGAAGGAAAGCGCCGATTTCGTCTGCGCCATGGAGGACGTCCCGAGACCTGCAGCCGGGAGTACGACGACGACACCGTGCTCGTCTGCATGGACGAGACCTCGAAGCAGCAGACGAAGGAGACGCGGATGCCGCTTCCGACGCGGCCCGGCCAGCCCGCCGCGTACGATTTCGAGTACGAACGCAACGGAACGGCGAACCTGTTCATGGTGTACGCGCCGCTGGAGGCATGGCGCCACGTGAAGGTCACCGACCGGCGCACGAAGCGGGACTTCGCAGGGTTGCTCGCCGACATGGCCGACGTCCATTTCCCCGACCGGAGAATCGTCCCGGTGATGGACAACCTCAACACCCACAGGCTGTCGACCCTGTACGAGACGTTCGAGCCGGCGGAGGCGTCGCGGCTCGCCGACCGCTTCGAGGTCCACCACACGCCGAAGCACGGCAGCTGGCTGAACATGGCGGAGATCGAGATAAACGTCCTGTCCCGGCAGTGCCCCGCCAGGCGCATTCCCGACCGCGAGGCGATGGTGCGGGAGGTCGACGCATGGCAGGCGCACCGGAACTCGTCGTCGAAACCGGTGGACTGGCGTTTCAGGACCGGGGACGCCCGGATAAAGCTCAGATCCCTCTACCCATCAACACAATGATGGTGGGATACTAGTGATGCAGTATTCCATTTACATACAGCACTGTGCATCAATCGAGAATGCCAAGGTTCACGCGGCTAGAATGGGTCGCCGGGTTCCATCAGCCGGAGAGGTCCGATTCCTGATAATCACGGACAAACAGTTCGGTAGAATCGAGACCCATGTCGGCAAATCCCGCAAGGCACCACCGAATCCACCCGCCCAGCTGGAGCTTTTTTGACCAGTGGGCGGACGAAAACGACGCTTATTCAATGCCCTGCGTTTAGGGTACTGTAGCAAATCAAGAGGCGGCCGCAATCCGCAGCGTGTCGACCTACGATTCGGTCAGTCCGCCCACTGTAGCAAATCAAGAAGCGACCGCATTTCGCGGCAGGGGAAGTTCACGTCTGTGCCCGCGTTCCATGCCAACCGATGCCGGTGCCGTCGCGCCGATGTCCGGCAAACGGGTCGGCTTGGCGCGGCACCTCTCGTAGCGCGTGTTGCCTGGTACGAACGAAGCGTCTCAAGGTGGCCAGCCATAACTCGCATGCGGCCCTTGCCATGGGTATGCCGATCCTTTAACAAACCGCCCTTGGCGAACCTATCACCTGCAGGTCTTGGAGCTATGCGCGCGGAGACGCAGAACACTGTTGATGCCATCAGTAAGTCGCTGATGCTGCTGCGACAACGAATGGACTTCGAGACCGCCGAGTTCCGGCTGGAAGAGTTCAACGCCCGTGTCGAGGATCCGGAACTCTGGAAGGATCCGGACGCAGCGCGGAAACTCATGCGCGAACGGCAGATGCTGGTCGACGCCATCGACACCTGCGAGAGTATCGCGAGGGAGTTGGCGGAGAACGTCGAACTGATCGAACTTGGCGAGACCGAAGGAGACACCGAGGTTGTCGGCGAAGCGGAAATGGTGCTGAAGAAACTCGAGGCACACGCGGCAAAGAAGGAAACCGAGGCGCTGCTTAACGGTGAGGCCGACGGCAACGACACATTTCTGGAAGTCAACGCGGGTGCAGGCGGTACCGAAAGCTGCGATTGGGCCGAGATGCTTGTGCGTATGTATCTCAGATGGGCTGAACGGAAAGGCTATTCGGTCGAGGCCCAGTCCATCAGTCCGGGTGATGAGGCCGGACTGAGATCGGCCTCGTATCGGATATCAGGACCGAGTGCCTATGGTTGGCTCAAGACGGAATCTGGGGTCCATCGCCTTGTTCGGATATCGCCTTACGATTCTGCGGCGCGGCGGCATACATCCTTCAGCTCGGTTTGGGTCTACCCGGTGGTTGACGACAGCATCGCGATCGAAGTGAACCCTTCGGATATCAGAATTGACACATTCAGGGCATCCGGGTCGGGCGGACAACATGTCAACAAGACGGATTCAGCGGTACGGATTACACATCTGCCGACCGGAATCGTGGTGACATCCTCGGAGAAATCCCAACATCAGAACCGGGACATTGCCATGAAGGCACTGAAGTCGCGGCTCTACCAGCTGGAGCTGGATAGGCGTAGCGCTGCCGTGTTGGAAGCGCACGAAGCCAAGGGAGACGCTGGCTGGGGCAATCAGATTCGGTCGTACGTCCTGCAACCCTACCAGATGGTGAAAGACCTGCGCACTGGATATGAAACCTCAAACACCCAGGGCGTCCTGGATGGAGATATCGACGCGTTCATGGAAGCGGCGCTGGCGCTGGATGTCAGTGGAAAGAGCCGTGCCGACGTGGTCGCGCGCGATTGAGGGTAGAAAACTGAACCTGAGGTATCTGTCGCTGCCGTGTTACGAGTGACTGCATGACCGGTTTGACTGAATGTTCTGCCCGTGAACTGTCGGCGATGCTTGCCGAAGGGCAGGTTTCGGCAACGGAGCTGATGCGGGATACCCTGGATCGGGTCGCGGAGGTGAACGGGACTCTGAACGCGATCGTCAGCCTTTGTGACGAGGACTCGTTGATGCAGGAGGCTGCGGCGGCAGACGGACAGTCGCGAACGGGTTGGTTGCATGGCATTCCGCTTGCGGTCAAGGATCTCGTTCATACGAAGGGCATTCGGACCACCTTTGGCTCGCCGGTCTTTGCGGATTTCGTTCCGGACAGAGACGACCTGCTCGCGGAACGGCTGCGGGCAGATGGGGCAATCCTGATCGGAAAGACGAACACCCCGGAATTCGGACTCGGTTCCAACACATTCAATCCAGTACACGGCAGGACCTGCAATCCCTACGACACGAGCCGCAGCTGCGGTGGATCCTCTGGCGGAGCCGCAGTGGCTCTGGCCTCCGGAATGGTGAGTGTCGCCGACGGATCCGACATGATGGGTTCGCTACGCAACCCGGCGGCCTGGAACAACGTATACGGTATGCGACCAAGTTTCGGGCTCGTGCCCGACGAACCCCATGGCGATGTGTTTCTGCATCCATTGTCGACCTTGGGTCCGATGGCGCGCGATCCCGTGGATCTCGCCTACCTGCTGCAGACACTTGCCGGCCCGGATCCGCGCCAGCCTTGGGGTGGGGAATTCAATGCGGTCCAGGTGCCGGCGGCGATGGATATCCGGGGATCAAAGATCGGCTGGTTGGGAGACTGGGGCGGTGCATATGCGTTCGAAGATGGTATCCTCGAAGTCTGTGAGGCTGCGCTTGGAACGTTCAGGGAACTTGGCGCCACGGTCGTGCCGCTGCCGCCTCCATATCCCAGCGAAGAACTCTGGGAGAGTTGGATCACATTGCGGTCCTGGGCTGTCGCGGCGCGGTTGGAGCCAGTATGGAAGGATCCTCATCGTCGCGCGCGATTGAAGGAGGACGCTCTGTGGGAGATAGAACGTGGGCGGGCATTCTCCTCGATGGAGCTGCATAGTGCTTCGCATACTGCCTCGGTTTGGTACCGGCGTTGCGCAGAGTTGTTCGCCTCCCACGATGCACTTGTATTGCCCTCCGCCCAGGTCTGGCCCTTCGCGGTGGATTGCATCTGGCCCAGTACGGTGGCGGGGTGCCAAATGGACACATACCATCGGTGGATGGAGGTCACCGTTCCGGTAAGCCTGATCGGACTGCCGACTGTCGCCTTGCCCGCTGGATTTGGTGCCCATGGACTGCCAATGGGCATCCAGGCCTTCGGACCTCGGGGGGGAGATGCGGAAATTCTGGGATTGGCCCAGGCCTATCACTCGGCGACGGACTGGCCCGGAACGCGCCCGCCGGATATTGGATCCCGCGAGTGATCACCTGGCGTTCATCCACAGCGAATGATTCGCGTTCATGACCACCGATGTAAGCGTACCGCCATCTGCGCTTCCTCAGGTTGTTGATGTTACGTTAAGGGACTTGATCGCATCGGTTCGCGACGGGTGGCGCGACTTCCGGCGTGCGCCTGCCTACGGCCTATTGTTCAGTTCGGTCTACGTTCTCGCGGGCCTGCTTCTGGTTCGTCTTGGTGCCGGTACCGTCGCCTGGACACTGACCGTCTCACTGGGTTTTCCACTTGTCGCACCTTTCGCTGCGGTTGGACTGTATGATGTCTCCCGTCGGCTCGAGAGCGGCGAGCCTCTCGATCTGGCCGAAATACTTGGCGTTGTCGTGCGGGAAAGGAATCGCCAGCTTCCCTGGGCTGGTGCGATCATCGTCATCTATTTCCTGTTCTGGAGCTTTCTGGCTCATATGATCTTTGCGCTTTTCATGGGTCCCAGTGTGATGACCAACATCACCACGTCGCTTGACATTTACCTGACACCGGTCGGGTTGGGTATGATCTTCGTGGAACTCGTTGTGGGCGGCGTCTTTGCCTTCGTTCTGTTCGCACTTACGGTAGTGAGCCTGCCGTTGCTGCTGGAAAAGGAAGTGGATTTCGTTACCGCGATGCTTCTTAGTATGTCGGTGGTGCGACGAAATCTATCGGTTATGCTGGTTTGGTCCCTGACCATCGCTGTCCTGCTCTTCGCGGGTATGCTGCCCTTTTTCCTGGGACTCCTGGTTGTGCTTCCGGTGCTTGGGCATGCGACGTGGCACCTGTATCGGCGGGCTCTCCGGGACACTGCCTGATCGTTGGAGCGATTGAGGGCGACGGTTTCACCCATCAGTCCTATGCTCCCGGATTCGTCGGCCGGAACCCAGTATCGCGATTCTGGGATTTCTGGTGGAAATGGACCGGCCACCGACATCATCGAAAACGCGAGCCCCGAATTGGGTGGCCCGCGGAGCAGCCATGAAAGTTCATGGACGCATCACCGTGGGATGCGCTTTCGGCCGATAGGACTTGGATAACACTCCAGCAGCAATGCAGATCCGTTCCCCTCGCACTGGAATCCGTTACCAGACGAACAGGCATTCCCGCCCATTTGCGGATCCGCGTTCGAGAGGGCATCAGGAGCCGATGACCTCTAACGTCATCTGCCCGGGATGTCCTTGATGAGGCACGCACCTATGTTGGTTCCGCAAGCCCGGACCATGCATGCCAGGCTACCGCTGGGCCGGAGTCGTCCCTGGCGCTTGCTGACGGTGAGCGGCTGCCGGGGCAGGCTTCCGCGCGGTTGGAGCGCTTGTCGCGGGCGCGCGCTTTCCATCGGCGTTGCTGAGGGGATCATCCTTGCGCATGACCGATCCTTCGAAATGGGCTCCAGACTCAATTGCCAGCGTCTTGTGGACAATGTCACCTTCGACCCGGGCTGTTGAGGTCAGCCTAACCTTGAGCCCGCGAACGCGGCCCTTGATCCTCCCGGTAACGACAATATCGTCACCCACCACTTCTCCGGTAACCGTGGCCTTCTCGCCGACGGTCAGCAGATGGGCATGAATGTCGCCCTTGACTGTGCCTTCGATCTGAATGTCTCCATCCGTCTTGAGATTGCCAGTGACAATCAGGTCGGCGGACAATAGGGATGCGGGCGGTTTAGGCTTGGCCGTCGGAGCGACCGTCGCCGAAGGCGTGGCTACAGGTGCGGCTGACGCAGGCCCCTTCTCCGGTGAGTCGTCAGCCTTGGGGGTAAGTTCGTTGATTCTGCTCTTAGAAAACATTTCTCGATGCCCTGATGTAGATCATTGGATTGATGGCCTTGCCGTTCACTCTGATCTCGTAGTGTAGGTGAGTGCCGGTTGACCGACCGGAATTACCCATATCACCGATCCTCTCGCCACGCGAGACCCTTTGGCCCCTTTTCACACGGATTTTTGCCAGATGGGCGTAGCGTGTTTCCAGACCGAATCCGTGTCGGATCTTGACCAGTCTGCCGTAGTCACCCTGCCAGCCCGCAAAAGTAACAACACCATCCGCGGTGGACCGGATCGGCTTGCCATAGCCTGCGGCGAGGTCCACCCCCCTGTGCATACGACCCCACCGCGGGCCAAATCCGCTGGTAAAGCGGAAATTCCCCTTGACCGGCATTGCCAGTGGCACATCTTCCATTGCGAGGCGGTATAGATTCAGTCGATCCAATCTTTCCAGTATGCCCCTGACACGAAGCGCTTCGGCGTCGGGCTGATCCATCTGGTCGGAGAATCCAATCGGCGTAAACGGTCCTCCCCGGCCCGAATAGCCGCGTCTCACCGTATCGAGAACCGATTCGGAGGATAGACCTACGGATCTGAACACTTGGTCAAGAGGTTCCATCGAGATGCTGACCGCTTCTTCCAGCTGGCTAAAGATCCGATCGGTTTTCTGCTGGAGAAGTCGCACATCGAGTCTGGCTGTGTCGGCGTCGCGCCGCGCTTCGGCAATTTCCTCGACAAGACTGTCGCGGTCGTCCGTCGCGCGCTTGAGTGCAGACGCCAGCAAGGCCAAGGACTCCGCGTCCAGGGTGGAATCCGTTCCGTCGATACCGACTCCGCTTTCCGGCAAGTGGGCCGACCCTACCGCCGCATTCTGGCTGAGAGTGCGGCGCAGGGTCGCTTGGGTGGACTCGATGCCCGTCTCGAGTTCCCGTCGAAGGTCTTCGGACTCAAGCAGTGCCGAATGGAGTTCCAAAATCCGCTCCTGTCCTGCATTCAGGCGATCCCGCGCCTCCCGGGCTTCTGCCGCATGTCGGTCCCGTTCGCTGACAAGAGAGTCGATTCGTCTTTCGTAGAGTTCCCGCTCCCTCGCTGCCTGATCGCGCAGGTTTCCAGACGCGAGCCTGTCGGTAATCACAATGGCGGTGGCAATGACACTCCAGCACACCAGCAATCCGCAACTTACCCATCCGACCGCCTGCGTAAACGGCGAGAGGCTGACAAATCTGGTATCTGCGTTGGAGCGCAGGAACACCCTAAGCCTAGGGAAAAACCTTTCCAGTACGGAGTTAAACCAATTCACCGGCCGCAATATCACGCAGCACCTCTCCCGTGCCCGACCCTGGTCCTAGCCAACAATCACGTCGCTCCCCTGCATGGATTAGCGAATAGTCAGAGCTGATCGCGATTGCAATAGATTTCACCCGTTCACGAAAATCAGGGTCGAATGTCGTTGGCTCGGCAGATTGTCGCCGATAAGGGTCGATGCCAGACTGTCTTCATCATGCTTGATCGGAGCGGCGACAGGAAAATCCGGCGCTTTAGGGCCTGTTGACAATTGGGTTGCGATTCGGCGCGTCCCCTGTTATCTAGCCGCGATGCACGCCGGAACGGCGGCACAGGCAAGAGAGCAGGTGACATGATGGATGCGGACAGGACGGTGCTGACCGACGCCATGTGGGCGCGGATCGAGCCCATGCTGCCCGGCAGGGCGACCGATCCCGGCGCCACCGCGGCGGACAACCGGCGGTTCGTGGAGGCGGTGCTCTGGCGATTCCGCACGGGGTCGCCGTGGCGCGACCTTCCGGAGCGCTTCGGCAACTGGAACAATGTGTTCAGGCGGTTCCGCCGCTGGGCGCTGTCCGGGGTTTTCGAGCGTGTTTTCAGCGCTTTGTCGGAGGAGTTCGACCTCGAATGGGTGTTCGTCGACGGCACGGTCGTGCAGGCGCACCAGAAGGCGGCGGGCGCAAAAGGGGGACCTGCAGGCAGGGGATCGGCCGCTCCCGGGGCGGCCTGACGAGCAAGATCGTGGCGGTCGTGGACGCGCTCGGATACCTGGTCCGCTTCGTGATCCTTCCCGGCCAGGCCCACGACCTCGCGGGGGTGCCGGCGCTGCTTGAGGATCTCCCGTTCGGGGCCTTCGTCGGGGACAGGGCGTTCGACGCGGACTGGCTGCTCGAGGATGTGGAGAGACGCGGCGCGGTGCCGGTGATCCCGTCGAGGCGGAACCGGACGGAACCCCGGGAGCATGACCGGGAGATGTACGGGTGGCGGCACCAGGTCGAGAATTTCTTCGCCAAAATCAAGGAGTTCCGGGCGGTGGCGACGAGGTACGACAAGACGGACGCGAGCTTCGCGGCGGGGATCCATCTCGTCGCCGGCGTGGTGGCGGCAACATGATTGTCAACAGGCCCTAGTTCGTTTTTGGAGTTCCGACCCAACATCGTTGAGCAAACCTCCATATTCGATCCTGGTCACCGGTTTCGCCCTATCCGTTCGGTCAGGTCTCGGTATTCGGGAACGGGGGTTTCAAAAGATGGTGGCTTGGTGGACAATCGTTCCGGCGGTTTAAGCTGCTGAATTGGCGGTCAAGGAACAAAGGCATGCCGGATACGGATCCCGGGCTGCGCGTGGAACGGCGACAGAGACCGCGCCGACGCTGGCTGGCGGCAGGGCAGTTTCTGTTTGGCCTGTTGGTCTTCGCGCATCTTGCGCTGCTTACTCTTGCGCTTTCAGGGTCCAGTCTGCCAGTTCCGGCGCGATTGACCGAGAGGATTGAGTCGCGGCTAAACGACGGGTTGGAATTCGGGCGAGTTGAACTGGGACGGATCAGCCTGCTTCTTGATCCAGGCCAACCTCCGCAGATAGTGCTGGAAGATGTGGGAATATTTGGAGGTGACGATGCGGAAATCGTGGGGCTGGAGGCAGTGCGGACGCGGCTCGTGGCACGGCAACTGCTCACCGGAACCGTGGCACCTGACGAGATCCGGTTATCCGGCGCACATATCAGGATAGGCAGGGATCAGGACCGGCAGTTCTTACTTTCATCCGGAACGGGCATTGGCGCCAATGGCTCTCTGGCGAGTTTGCTTGGAGGACTGAACAGAGTGCTGGATGCGGGGCCTCTTGCACAGCTCTCCAGTGTCGTTGCCAACGACCTGAATGTCACCGTTGTGGGTGGTCGGACGGAAAGGGACTGGCAGGCGGTGGGGGGAATCCTCACGATGCAACGGACCGGGAACGGTCTTGAATTGACGGCAACGACGGATTTCCGGAATGACGCCGGACTTCTGGCCTCCGCCATGCTTACGGTGTCTGGCCAATCCGTCTCATCCAATACAGACATCTCCGTTAGCATCAAAAATGGGCAGGTGGAGGATATTGCCCTTCTGTCGCCGACGTTCTCGTTTCTGGGTGCCGTGGATGCACCGGTCTCGGGGACATTTGCGGCCAGACTTGGCGGCGACGGCGAGATGGTCGATTCGGAAGGAACACTGTTGATTGGTCCAGGATATTTCCGAGCCGCGCCCGATGCTCGCCCCATTGGTCTTGAACGGGCGCAGTTTGAATTCGCCTACGATCCGGGCAGGCGGTCGCTCGTATTCAACCGGATAGAGGTTGACAGCGATTTTCTGACCACTGCCGCTGAGGGAACCGCCATGTTGGCGGGGCCACCCGGTTGGCAGCCAGATGGAATTGTCGCACAGTTCGCGCTGTCGGGAATTTCCATCAATCCACAGGATCTGTATGACAAACCGGTTCAATTCGAAGCTGGTTCGGTGGATTTGAGGCTTCGTCTTGCGCCGCTGCGTATGGAAATCGGCCAGATGACATTCCGGGACGCCGACTGGCGCGTGACTGGAAGCGGCCATGCCATCGCCCGGGAGGCAGGTTGGGACATTGCGCTTGACGCCAGCCTTGACACGTTTCCTCTGGACCGTCTGCAGTCAATATGGCCGACTTCAATCATTCCCGAAGTCCGGGCATGGTTCGGCGACGGTGTGACAGAAGGCAGCATATCGCATCTGCAGGGTGCGATCCGGATCCCGCCAAACGGATCTCCAGATTTTGCGTTGAGCGGCCAATTCAGCGATGTTGCCTTCGGGTCAGCTGGCTCCGTTCCACCAGCCAGGGGTATCGGTGGCTATATGAGCCTCTTTGACGGGGCACTTGCATTGTCCATTGAGGAGGGCGCAGTTGTTCCGCCCGTGGGAGGGGCTATCGCCATTGCCGGGTCGGTGTTCGGAATCCGGGACATCTTTGCACCCGTGCGGCGCGCGGAAGCCACGGTCCAGACCGAAAGTTCAATCACGTCGGTTCTTTCGCTGCTTGATCTACCACCGCTTGAACTCCTGGAAGGCACAGAGCTCAAGGCGGATCTTGCCGAAGGACGCGCCCGGCTAAGTGTCGAATTTACGTTTGACCGCTTTGGTGCGGACGCGCCAGCCGTCCCTTCCTTCGAGGTCACTGGCCAGTTGCTGGATGTGGTGAGTGACAGACTGGTGAAAGACCGACGGATCCAGGCAGGGGTGCTGGACGTGCGGGCGGATCCGGATGGAATCGAAATCGGCGGATCGGGCCATCTCGGTAAGGTGCCGGTGAACGCCACATGGTCTCAGGGATTTAGCCGCGGGGACAAAGGCAGGAGCCGGGTTGCAGGAACCGCGGAGCTAAGTCCGGTGTTTCTGGAGGAGTTCGGCATTGAATTGCCGCCCGACCTGGTGACCGGCGCAGGAGTGGCGCGAATTATCGTTGACATGACTGGAGACGGTTCGCCTAGGTTTGATCTGGATTCCGACCTGACCGGAATCGGATTGCGCCTGAAGGCTCTTGGATGGTCGAAACCACCTGATCGGACGGGAACCTTGGGGGTAACAGGTCGATTCGGCGAACGGGCGGAAGTCGAAGACCTGGTCATCAAGGCTTCCGGACTGACTGCAACGGGTTCCGTCGAGTTCACTCAAGGGCTTCAGCTGGAGCGGGCCCGATTTGATCGGGTGACAGTTGGTGGTTGGCTTGATGGCCAGATTACCTTGACGGGGCGGGGCGCGGGGCTTGCCCCAGCGGTGGCGATGAACGGAGGCACGGTCGACATTCGCTCGGCGCGGCTGGATCCGGGCAGTGGTGGTCAGAGTGGTCCGCTTACACTTGCGCTGGACCGGCTGGTGGTTTCCGACAATGTGGCGCTGACAGATGTTGTAGGTCAGTTCGCAACCGATCGTGGGCTTGAGGGTAGCTTCACGGCATCCATCAATGATGGTCCATCGGTGAGGGGTGATTTGGCACCGGGGCGGTCAGGAACGACAATCCGAATCGCAAGCAATGAAGCTGGAGCGGTTCTGAGCGAACTTGGACTATTCCGGAACGCGCGCGGTGGAAGCATGGATGTGTCGCTGACTCCAACCGGCGAGCCAGGCGTTCATGATGGCCGAATGAAAGCGGTCAATGTCGGAATCATTGACGCCCCCGTGATGGCTGAGTTGTTGAGTTCAATCAGCATCGTCGGTCTTCTGGACCAACTGGCGTCGGGCGCGATCACGATGTCAAGAATCGATGCGGATTTCCAACTGAGCCCCGGTTACCTTACGCTTCATCCCTCCAGTGCAGTCGGACCATCGCTCGGAATTTCCCTTGAAGGCGTGCATGATCTCAGGAACCGTAGCGTGAACATGCAGGGTGTCATCTCTCCGGTTTACTTCCTGAACGCGATCGGGCAGCTGTTCACGCGTGGCGGCGAGGGACTTTTTGGCTTCACTTTCCAGCTGACCGGGAACTCGCGGAAGCCGCGCGTGAGCGTCAATCCAATATCGATTCTGGCACCCGGCATGTTCCGCGAGATCTTTCGGGCACCACCACCGGCTCCACCCTGATGAAGCTTTCGGACTTTGACTTTGACCTACCGGAGAAACTCGTCGCGGTGCGCCCGGTGCGCCCACGGTCTTCCGCGCGTCTGCTGGTGGCGGGACCTGAATTGACGTATGACTCGCATATGGCTGACCTTCCTGGATTTCTGAAACCAGGAGACAGGCTCGTGCTTAACGATACCCGGGTGATCGCAGCCCGTCTTGTTGGCAGCAGGCGGCGCGACAGCGCCCAGGGGCTGGTCAGCGCCGGAATCGAGGTCACCCTTCTGCACCCGACATCTCGCGGGAACTGGAATGCGCTGGTCCGGCCGCTCAGAAAGCTGCGCACCGGCGAGACAATCAGGTTTTCGGCAGATTTCCATGCGAAATTCCTGGGCAGCGCGGAGGGCGTGGCGGAGCTTGCCTTCAACGTCAAGGGCGTTCGGTTTGACGCCGCATTGGATGCCTATGGAAGCATGCCGTTGCCGCCGTACATCACTGCACGGCGAGAGGCTGACGAAGCCGACAGGGAGGATTACCAGTCGGTATGGGCGGAGCGACCGGGGTCGGTTGCGGCTCCGACCGCCAGTCTACACTTCGATGAGGGCCTGCTCAAAGCGCTGGAGGCCAAGGGCATCCAAACCAGTCGGGTGACCCTGCATGTTGGTGCGGGCACGTTTCTTCCGGTCAAGTCCGTTGATGTAGGTCGGCATAGGATGCATGCGGAATGGGGAGAGGTGCGGGAGGACGCGGCCCGCGAAATCAACGGAACCCGTAATTCGGGTGGCCGCGTCATTCCGGTTGGAACGACAGCCTTGCGGTTGATTGAATCAGCGGCTGTGGGTCCGGGACGGCTTGCATCCTGGCGCGGCGAAACCGATCTGTTCATTCAGCCCGGCTTCAGGTTCCAGTTGACCGATGGATTGTTGACGAATTTTCATCTTCCGAAATCGTCTCTGGTCATTCTCGCTGCGGCGCTGATGGGGCGCGAAAGGATACTCGACATCTATTCACAGGCCATCGATCGGGGTTACCGCTTCTTTTCTTACGGAGATGCGTCGCTCCTGCTGCCGGGCGCCTAGAAACGACGGGCTCGGGTCGCCAATGAACGCGCTGCCCCGATCCGCCGTCTTCAGATGGTGACCTGATCAGCGGGAATCGGCCATGTTTCAGGTTATTGCGACGTCCTGGGCCCTGTTGCTTGGTATGGCCCTTCTGATGATGGGCAATGGTCTTCAAGCCACCCTCATGGGGGTTCGTGGTGCGATCGAGGGGTTCACGACTTTTGAGCTGTCAATAGTCACGTCGGCGTATTTTGCGGGATTTCTGATTGGATCCAGATCGACGCCATGGATGATTCGTCGGGTCGGCCACGTGCGCGTCTTCGCTGCCCTGGCGTCGCTGATTTCCGCTGCGCTGATTCTGTTTCCCACGATTTCGGATCCATGGTTCTGGACGGCACTACGCGTCGTGATCGGTCTTGCGTTCTCGGGCGTTTACGTAACGGCCGAGAGCTGGCTCAACAATTCGGCCGGAAACGACAATCGGGGCCAGACGCTTTCGACCTACATGATTGTCCAGATGCTTGGCATTGTTTCCGGACAGGCGATATTGGCGGCGGGGGATCCCTCCGGATTCGTCGTGTTCATCATTCCTTCGGTACTCGTGTCGATTTCCTTCGCGCCGATACTCCTGTCGGTCTCGCCCACCCCGGCGTTCGAGAGGACCGAGCCAATGAGCCTGCGAACGCTGTTCCACAGTTCCCCCTTGACCTTTGTTGGCATGGCACTGCTCGGTGGAGTGTTTGCGGCGCTCTTCGGTATGGGGTCGGTCTATGCAACCACGGCGGGCCTTGACGTGGGGCGGGTCTCAACATTCGTCGGCGCCATCTTTGTCGGTTCCTTGCTGTTCCAATACCCCATTGGCTGGCTCTCGGACCGGATGGATAGACGGAAGCTGATTCTTCTGGCAGCCGCTCTGGGCGGTGCCACATCCACCGCTGCGTTTCTTGCTGGCGCTGAATTCAGACCCCTGCTTGTCGCGGCCTTCGTTCTGGGTGGTACCGTCAATCCGCTATATTCCCTTCTGATCGCATATCTCAACGATCATCTCGCAACGTCAAACATGGCAGCTGCCAGCGGAGGTTTGGTTTTCGTCACCGGTCTCGGCGCGATCGGTGGCCCCGTTGTGACCGGCTGGTTGATGGAGTGGGCGGGACCGCAGGGTTATTGGTTGTTCATAGCGGCACTTCTGTTCGCTATGGCCGCATATGCCGCCTATCGGATGACCCAGCGCCCAGCGGTCCCTGTGGATGAGACCGGTGCTTATGTGAGCGTTCTTCCTACAGCGTCGCCGGTTGCTGTCGAAGCGGCTCAGGAGTGGGCGATAGAGCAGGCGGAAGATGTGGATAACGTTTGAGAGCCGATATGGAATCAATGCGTTGCGCTGATTTTGGCGATGTGCAAAACTAAGCCCTGCTTGGGGGAGCGACATCGGTGAGGAGCGAGCGGATGGCAGACCCGGATGGCATTTTGAGATTTTGGCTTGAGGATGTCGGCGAAGGTGGATGGTATGCTGGTGGCGCCGAGCTTGATGCATTGATTCGAAGCCGGTTCGGGTCGGACTGGGATCATGCAATGGCAGGGGAGTTTCTGCCCTGGATCACCTGCCCGAGTGGGTCGCTGGCCTACATCATTCTCACGGACCAGTTTCCGCGGAACATGTTCCGGGATACGGCGAAGGCGTTCGCCAGCGACCCGCTTGCGCTGTCCGTAGCGAAATCGGCCATCGGCAAAGGCTTTGACATGCGGATACAGGGCATGGTGCGCCAGTTCATCTATATGCCGTTGATGCACAGCGAATGCCTATCGGACCAGGATCGTTGCGTTCGGCTCATGCAGGAACGTATGCCGGATGGCGGCGCCGCCAATCTCATCCACGCGCGCGCCCATCGCGAGATAATCAGATGGTTCGGAAGGTTTCCGACCCGGAACGAAGCGCTGGCGCGGTCATGTTCACCGCTGGAGGCGGCGCATCTGGATGGTGGCGGCTACAGCAGCGTTGTGGAGTTGCTGAGGGCTGCGTGAGGCGATTGACTGCGGGATAGATAGGGCGGCATACGCAGTTTGATGGGAGTGGCGGCGGCCGCATTGGGGTTCTTGTGGTGACATGTTTGCCCTGCGCCACTTTCCATCGCTTCTTGTTCATGGACCCTTTCGTTTCCATGCCGTAACTGAGGTGGGATCACGGAAAGAGAGAGGGTGGACCAATGGTTGCCAAATCCTTTGACATGATTGTCATTGGCGCTGGCCCGGGCGGGTACGTCGCCGCCATTCGCGGGGCGCAGCTTGGGTTACACGTGGGGATCGTCGAGCGTGAGCATATGGGAGGCGTATGCCTCAATTGGGGCTGCATTCCAACGAAGGCGATGCTGAGGTCATCCGAGCTGTTCCACCTCATGAATCGAGCCAGCGAATTCGGGCTCTCCGCTGAGGCAGTGAACTTCGACTTGGATGCTGTGGTCGCACGTTCCCGCAAGGTGGCGAAGCAGCTGAACGGCGGGGTTGGCCATCTGATGAAGAAAAACCGGGTTGAAGTGGTGATGGGCGAAGCAACCCTGTCCGCGAGAGACAGGGTCAGCGTCAGAACAGGGAACGGTACCGAGGAGTTGGACGCGAAGGCGATCGTCCTGGCGACCGGCGCACGGGCTCGGGAACTGCCCGGTCTGGAAGCGGATGGAGATCTCATCTGGACCTACAGGCACGCTTTGATGCCACCAAGGATGCCCGGGAAGTTGCTGGTTGTGGGCTCGGGTGCGATCGGAATTGAATTCGCGAGCTTTTACAACACGTTGGGAGCTTCGACGACTGTTGTTGAGGTGATGGATCGAATCCTACCTGCCGAGGATGCCGAAATCAGCGCGTTCGCCAGAAAGGCGTTCAACGCACAGGGTATGAAAATTATGGAAAAGGCAACCGTCAAGCGGATTGATCGAACAGCTGGCAAGGCGGTTGCGCACATTGAAGTGGATGGTTCGGTCAATCGGCAGGAGTTCGATTCCGTTATCGTGGCCGTCGGAATCACCGGAAATGTTGAGGGACTCGGGCTTGAGGCTCTCGGCGTCGGAATCGACCGGACACATGTGGCGACCGATGCCTACTGTCGGACCGGCGTCGACGGTATCTATGCGATCGGAGATGTGGCGGGCGCACCATGGCTCGCACACAAGGCGTCTCATGAGGGTGTTATGGTCGCGGAGTTGATCGCGGGCCGGGATGAAGTCCATCCGGTCAGATCCGAGTCCATCGCGGGATGCACCTATTGCCATCCACAGATCGCGTCGGTGGGATTCAGTGAAGCGAAGGCCAGGGAACTGGGCCATGAAGTGAAGGTTGGCAGGTTCCCATTCATCGGCAACGGAAAGGCGATCGCGCTGGGAGAGCCGGAGGGCCTGATCAAGACCGTGTTTGACGCAACGTCGGGCGAGCTTCTCGGAGCACATATGATTGGGGCCGAAGTGACGGAACTGATCCAGGGATACGTGGTTGGCCGCACACTTGAAACGACGGAAGAGGATTTGATGAATGCGGTTTTTCCGCATCCAACGCTTAGCGAAATGATGCATGAAAGCGTCCTGGAGGCGTATGGCAGGTCGATCCATATCTGAAAGCTGGGTTCGGGGTCTGACGTCGCCAGGGTCGCTCCGGGAAAGGACGCGATGCGCGGGAAACTGAAGAAGGCGGGCTGGAGCGACGACGCCCTGACCGCGCTGGTCCGCGCCGCTGTAGGACTTGAGCAGACGACGACGAAATCCTAAAGCGATTGCCCTGTGACGCCTCTGGCTGAAGGAGCCTTGGGCGTCTGGTGCTAAGCGAACTGGAAGATCCCAACGGTACGGGAAAGGAAGCACATCGATCGGAATCCTGAAGTGTTCCTGAGCGCAGGGGTCGCGCCTGTATAGGGCTGCATCAGATCCCCTCGACTGATTTCAGGCGCTCATCCAGACGTCGTTGGTAGGCTTCGCTTGCCGCAGCATCAACCTTGGCGCTCTTGGCATAGTAGATGAATCCAAGCGCCTTGCGTGAACGCGTCCCGGATCTGTTTGCGCCGGCCCAGTGGATCGTCTTGGCATCATGCATCAGGAAAGTGCCAGCCTTGCCCGGAAACGAGACAGTCTTCGCCTCGTCGGCCTGCGTCGGAAAGTCGATGATGCCTTGCGAGAAGCCAAGCACGCCGGTCTGGCCGTGCTCCCGGAACCCACGGGCTTTGTGTGAACCGCGCACGTAATGGACGCATCCGTTTTCGTCATCGACGTCCTCCAGCGCCAACCATCCGGTCACCGCTTTGCATGGGGTCAGGTGGAAGTAGTATCCATCCTGATGAGGCGGTGTCGGCTTTCCGATGCCGGCCGGCTTGTTGAAGTACTGCATATTGATCGGAGTGACATCTTCCTTGAGCAGGATCTCTGCGATCCGGCGTATGGGTCCGTCGAACATCAGGCGCTCAAAATACGGATCATACTCGAACATTTTCTGAAGCTGCTTCAGGCTGGATGTCCTGCTCCTGTCCTCATAATAGACCCGCTCCGGTGGCATCGTCGGGACGACCTCGCCGATGAACCGCTCGATCTCCCGGTTCAGTGCGCGTATCTCCTCTTTCCCGAGAAGCGGGCGGCGTACGACGTAGCCGTCCCGTTCGAAATCCGGGAGCAGCGTTTGAGGATCAAGGTCTTTCGGGGTCATCTTCCGTTCCTGGATGCGCGTGTTTCGTTCAGCAGTGTAACCGCGCCCCGCGTTCCCCACAATTGAGCATTCCGGGTCTGAACAAGGAATTTCGATCGAATCGTGCGATATGTTCCTCCAAGAGCTGTCAAGATCGATATGATCCCAGTCTAGTGTTTGATCCAAAACAGATCATTAGATATTTCATGCCGGACTTTCAGCCTCCGCCATCTCCCCGAGCCTGCGGTGGCCCCGTCTGCACGACGCCACGGGATCCTCCGGACTCCGGCTCCAGCGGAAGGGCCGGGCGTCGTTGGCGTTGTGGTGCCCGATGTATCCCTCCACCGCGGAGACGCATCCGGCAGGCGGGTCGAAGACGGCGCCTTTCAGATGCCATGGGACGGGCCGCCGTTTGCCTTCGCGGGTGATTCGGTGCAGGGGAATGACGATGGAGCAACATGTAGTGGCGGGGAGCCGACGGACGGCAACCCCCGCCCTGTGAAAGGAGAGAAAGATGAATGGTTCCAAAACCCCCTTCGAGGGGAATGCCAGCACGGTCCACGCGGCTCTGCAGGTGAGCGGCAGGAGTTGGGTGCTGCCGGTGGGCCAGAAATTCCCACCGGTGAGATTCCGGCCCGGTTTCCGGCTTGGCGCGGGCGTCGGCGTCGGATTCGGGCGGAATCCGGGCGTGCGGGAACGTCCGGCGGCGTTCCGGCGGAAAGAAGGGATGTGTCGCGGGTCTGCCCTGGGGCGGTTCGGTCGGGCGTTCAGGCGCGCCCGGGCGCCCCGCGCCGCGGCGGCGACGGTCCGGACGGTCCGGCGACGGTCAGGGCCGCCGCCGCGTGCCCGCGGGTCAGGGCGGGGTGGAGGGTCCGCCGGTCGGGGACCGGCAGGTCGTGCAGGCATTGCCGGGCTCCCTCCCGGAGGCACCCCGTCCGCCGCCTCGCCCCGGCGCGGCGGCGAACACCCTGCGGGAGGCGGCCCCGGTCCGGGCCGTGGGGAAGCATCCATGTTGGAAATCAAGCCCGGATCCGGCTTTTTTTTCCGTTTTTTCCGGGTTCCGGATCCGGCTGTCCCGGACCTTTCCACAGCGTTCCCCACAGGCGGCGCCGTCCGGGCACGCCGGAAGCGCCCGCCGGGGAGACCCCGGCCGGCCCGAAGGTGATTCGTTTCCGTGCCGGACCGCGGCGGTCCGTCCGTGCGTCAGGCGGCGGTGGCCGCCGTCCGGTCCTCCCAGACGCGCCGGTCGCGGAGAAGGGCGTTGGCGGTCACGACCAGCCTGCGCATGACTGCCACGAGGGCGACCCTGTGTGGCCTGCCCCTCTCCCGGAGCCGTTTGGTACAGCTCCCCCATGTCCGGGGAGCACCTGCTGGCCGACATCGCCGCCATGTAGACGACGTCCCCCGACCGCCTCCTTCCGCCGCCGATGTGGCGCCCGCCCCTGATGGTCCCGCTGTCGCGGGCGAAGGGGGCCACGCCCAGCAGGGAGGCGGCCTGCCGGTTGCCGATGGCGCCCAGCTCCGCCATCCACGCGATCAGGGCCGCGGCGGTGACGGGGCCGATGCCCGGCACCGAGGTCAGGATGCGGTGGCTTTCGGCGAACTCCGGCGATCCGGCGACCGTCACGCCGATCCGCCGCTCCAGAGCCGCGATGGCGGCGTCGATGTCCCCGGGGACCCTGCCGACCTCCGCGCCGGGCGTCCCCCCGTCGATCTCCGACAGGACGGTCCTCAGCTCGGCCCGCTGGTCCACAAGTTTCTCCCGCAGCACCAGCATGTCGCGGAGCAGGTCGATGGCGGCGCTGGCCGGCTCCGTGGCCTGCATGTCCGGGAACGCGGCCCCGAAGGCCGCCAGTATCCTGGCGTCCACCCTGTCCGTCTTCGCCAGCGCCCCGGCGGCCTTCGCGAAGTCCCGGGCCTGGCGGGGGTTCACCACGAGGGTGGCGAAACCCCTGGCGCGCGGCGACTGCAGCAGCGCCCGGTGCATGCGCCCCGTCGCCTCCATGACGGCCCGCGTGGCGCCAGCCTCCCTGAGGAGGCGGGCGACCCTGCGCAGGCCGTCGCTGTCGTTGGTGGCCGTGAAGTCCCGCCCGTTGACGTGGATGTTGAGTGTACGCTTGCTTACGTCGATTCCGGCGATTACTGTGGTCATGCTCTCCCGCTCCTGGCCTCGCGATGATCCGGTTCTGAAAACCCAGGCATCCATCCAGGACCCGGGAGACGGACGGGAGGACGGGCCGACCACGCTTCCCCACGGATCCGCTGTCGCGATCCAAGGCGGTATCGGTCCAACCCGTCCTGCGGGGCCAGCCCCGCACCGACGCCGCCGGGTGGGACCCGGCGGCGTCGGCCCCGACACAGGAATGAACCGGAGGGACGGCGGAAGGCAACCGGCATGTTCTGCACAGGAAAGCGCGCCAGATTTTTCCACAGCCACCTCCTCCTTTCATTTCTGATTCTCTGAACATACGAGGCGGGCATCACCGTCATGGCGGGCACGGTGGTCAGGCGCCGCTTTCCGTGCCCGAAGCCGGTCCCGGAGCGGTGGCCCTGGTTCCCCAGCGTGCCGGGGTCCCGTTCCCTGTCCGCCAGCGGGACCGGGCGGCGCGCGTGACCGGCATGGGGCTGCCGCCGTCCACGGGAAGGTCGGTGACCCAGGGGAACCCCTTCCGTTTCCCCTCCACGCGGTGGGTCGGGCTGTCCGGGCCGCGGCGGCGCCTCGCGATGCATTTCCTCCTGGTGACCGTCTCCCGGCATCCGGTGACGCTGGCCCCGATGTCGGGATGGGAGGCGCTGGCCGGCGCGCCGTCCGGTGGCGCAGGTCGTGCCGGGTGCCGTCGGCGTCGGTGAACCGGGCCGCGCGGGTGTCGGGGCTGGCGAACGGCAGCGCGTGGTCGCCGGGTCTCCCCCCGGGGACGGAGCGGAGGCCGTGCCGCCGCAGGCGGGGCCGTCCTGCGGGACGATGGCATTCAGGCGCCGATGCCCGCGCCGGAGGTCGTCGACGGACCGCGCCGCGGCGTTGCGCTGGCGGTCGTTCCTCCTGTCCCCGTCGGTCCTGGCGACCGGCTCCGGGGCCGGCGGCGGCACCTCCCGGCGTTCCGGGTGGCGGACCACGGCGGCGGGCATGCCGTTGGAATGGCCCTTCGACCCGTCACTGCGGCTGGCGAGGCGGCAGTGGTGGCGGTGGACGGATTCCGGGCCGAATGGCCGGTGCCGTCGACCGGGATCAGGCAGTGGCCGTCGAAAACCGGCTGGTCCCCGGCACCCTGCCGCGCCGCAGCCTCGCGGACAGGGTCCCGACGCCGGTGGCGGCTGCCTGGGGCCGGCCGTGCCGTTCCGCCGGTAGTCGCGCGTCCCGGTCTCCGCATGCCCCGGCTTCATTGTGAGGGGCCTCCGCCTCCGCCCAGGTGCCTGTATCCGCGTCTTTTCGTCGACCGGCAGCACGACGGCGTGGTCCGGCGGGCCGCAGGAGGTGAGCCGCCGCGGCGGGCCGGCGGTGGTGGTTCCCGGCGCCACCGATGACCGACATCTCATCGGCGGCACGGTGGAGCGCCGGGAGAGCTTCGCCGGGCATCTGCCGGCATTCCCGGCCCCTGGGGTGGAGCGGGCGAAGGTCACGCCCCGCGATGTGGAGTTCCGGGTGTATGTGGTCGACACCGATGTGCTCCCGGCCGCCCGGAGGCCGGAACGGGCGCCGCAGGTCGCGGCGTTCCCGCGCGACAGGCCGGAGGACAGCCTGTACATCAGCGCCGTCACCGTGGGCGGGGTCGAGCGCGGCATCCAGCGGCAGAGGCGCCGGAATCCGGACTTCGCCCGCGACCTGCTGGTGTTCGCCGACCGGATCCTGGACTTCGGGGCGGAGGACGCGCGCATCCGGGGACGCCTCAGCGCGGAGACCGGCCACACCGGCGCGGATCCCATGACCGCGGCGACGGCGCTGCGCCATGGCGCCACGGTGATCACGCGGAACACCGGGGATCCCGCGCCCACAGGGGTGGCGCTGGAGAACACTTTCTGATCCGGTATCCGGAAGCCGGACACGAATCAACCACCGCGAGGGTGGCCGGATGGAGACCTACGCATCAGCGGTGCGGCCAGACGGCGGTTCATGGAGCGGTGTCGCCGCACCTTTCCGTATCCCTTGGACAATGACGGTTCTCCGCAATAGGATGGAAACGCCCTATCATCCCGGACGGCCAACAACCGTTCGCCCATCAGCTGCGGCACGCCATCGAGAGGCGGAGGCGCCGGGGTGGCCCGCCGATGGACAGCGACGGATCCGACGACCTCCGTGGCGCCGCGCGCGCCGGAGGGGGACGGCGAGGTGCCGGATTGCCCCTGACGGCTGTTCAGCCTTTCACCACCATATGCGACATGGGGTCACATCGGTGGGCTTGCATCCAGCCCCGGCATGTGCCATTGTGGCGCGGCGGAACGGGCACCGGCCCACGCACCATGGGAGTGTCGGCATGGCAGGAAGAGTGGAGTTCCCCCCCCCCCTAAAAGTCAGGGGCAGCCGGGGGAGCATCCGCGCCTCCGCCACCTGACGCCTCCCCGCCCCTTTTCCCTTTCGCGACTTTCCAGACCGCCGCGGCCGTCCTGCGCTGGACCGGCCTCGGGCGGCGGCCGGACCGGTTTCACCAGCTTTCACCAACGGGAGGATGAATGATGACAGCTGAAGGCATCACCCTTCGCGGCGGCACGGGCGCCGATGCCCTGACGGGCGGCGACGGCAATGACGAACTCCATGGCGGCGCGGGCGGCGACACCCTCGACGGCTGGTCCGGCGATGACACCGTGCACGGCGATGCGGGCAACGACACCCTCTACGGCGGCGACGGCAACGACACGCTCGACGGCGGCGAGGGCGTCGACACGCTGTGGGGCGGACGCGGCGACGACACCCTGAGGGGCGGCAGGGGCGATGACTTCCTGTCGGGCGGCCTCGGCGCCGACACCTTCGCGTTCGCGGTCGGGGACGGGCACGACAGGATCTCCGACTTCGGGGACGGCGACACCATCAGGATCACCGGCGTATCCGGGGGCTTCGAGGCGCTGGTCATCGAGCGGGACGGCGCCGATACCGTCATCCGCTACGGCGACGGCGACACCATCCGGCTGTCGGGCGTCTCGGCGGAGACGCTTGGCAGGAACCGCTTCGAGTTTCCTCCCGCCGAGGGTGGCCCGCAGGACGGCGGCGACGACGGTGAAGCCCCGAACGGCGAGGGTGACGGCGACGGGGAGGGCCCCGTCCTGGGGCAGGTGACGCGGACGGAAGGCGAGGAAGGTGACGGGTCCGACCCGGCCCAGCGGAAGGCCGTCGGGGAGACACGGAAGGGCGGCAATGGCGACGATACCATTGACGGCGGAGACGGCGACGATACCCTGATAGGCCGCAAAGGTGACGATATTCTTAACGGCGGCAGGGGCGCCGACACGCTGAGGGGCGGCAAGGGCAACGACACTCTTAACGGCGGGGACGGTGACGACTGGCTGAGGGGCGGCTCGGGCGACGACACCTTCGTGTTCAATGCAGGGGACGGCCACGACACCATTGCCGACTTTCAAGACGGCGACACGATTCGCATTGATGGCGAGGCGGGCGGCTTCGCGGGGCTGGTCATTGAGCGGGATGGCGCCGATGCCGTCGTGCGCTATGGCGATGGCGACACCATCAGGCTGACAGGTGTGTCGGCGGATACCCTCGATGGAGGCGATTTCGCGCTGCCCAGAGGCTTCACCCGGCATGTCGACTACGACACCGACGGCGGCATCGGCGGCGGCTGGAGCAAATTCGACGCCGTCATCGGTGGCCGCTACGACAGCAACAACAAGCTGTACGGCGGCAAGCGCAACGACTGGCTGGACGGCAGGAACGGCAACGACACCCTCTACGGCGGTGGCGGCGACGACGAACTCCATGGTGGCGACGGCGACGACAAGCTGTACGGCGGCGACGGCAACGACGAACTCCATAGTGGCGACGGCGACGACACGTTGGAGGGTGGCAACGGCAATGATCACCTCGACGGCGGCGACGGCAACGACACGCTCAGAGGCGGCGACGGCATGGACGGGCTCTGGGGCAGCTGGGGCAACGACACCATTTACGGAGGTGCAGGTAACGACCTGCTCATCGGCGGATTTGGCGACGACACGCTCTATGGCGGTGAGGGCAACGACATTCTCGCTGTTGGCCCAGCCCATGATACGCTCCATGGTGGCGACGGCAACGATATTTTCCTGCTCGCGAGAAAATCCTGGAGAGATTACGGCGGCCATGCGACGATTGAGGATTTCGAGGACGGGAAGGATATCCTGGCGTTCGATTCAGTCCCGGCGTCCATTGTTGGGGAGGCGCTCAGGACGAAGTTTGAGGATCTCACGATCACGCAGTCGGGCGGGAACACCGTCATCACCTGGGACAGCGGATCCGTCACCTTGGTCGGGATACGGGCGTCGCAGATCACTGCGGAGGATTTCGACTTCGACTTCGTCCTTGGGGACCGTTTCGACACCGGTGCCATTGGCAACGACCTATATGGGTAATGAGGGCAACCGTCTATCGCACATTGCAAGGGACCCAGAGGGCTTGACGCAGGATTTGGCACTGAGCCTTAATTGACCCCAGGACGCGAAGAACAGATTCTCCGCCGTGGTGGAGGCGGCGCTGGCCGGCAGGCCGCAGGAGGTGAGCCGCCGCGGCAGGCCGGCGGTGGTGGTTCCCGGCGCCACCGATGACCGACATCTCATCGGCGGCGCGGTGGAGCGCAGGGAGAGCTTCGCCGGGCATCTGCCGGCATTCCCGGCCCCTGGGGTGGATCGGGCGCAGGTCACGCCCCGCGATGTGGGGTTCCGGGTGTATGTGGCCGACACCGATGTGCTCCCCGGCCGCGCGGAGGCCGGAACGGGCGCCGCAGGTCGCGGCGTTCCTGCGCGACAGGCCGGAGGACAGCCTGTACATCAGCGCCGTCACCGTGGGCGGGGTCGAGCGCGGCATCCAGCGGCAGAGGCGCCGGAATCGGGACTCCGCCCGCGGCCTGCGGCTCCGGCTCGACCGCACCCTGCTGGTGTTCGCGGACCGGATCCTGGACTTCGGGGCGGAGGACGCGCGCATCCGGGGACGCCTCAGCGCGGAAGTCCGCCACACCGGCGCGGATCCCATGACCGCGGCGACGGCGCTGCGCCATGGCGCCACGGTGATCACGCGGAACACCGGGGATCCCGCGCCCACCGGGGTGGCGCTGGAGAACCCTTTCTGATCCCATATCCGGAAGCCGGACGGGAATCAACCACGCGGCGGTTCATGGGGCGGTGTCGCCGCACCTTGCCGTATCCCTTGGACAATGACGGTTCTCCGCAATAGGATGGAAACGCCTGATCATCCCGGAAGGACATTCCCATGACGGAATTCAGGAGAGAGGCCCTGCAGGATTTCGTCAGCACGACCGATGGCGACACTCCTCCTGTCTACATCGGCCGTGGGGATATCCTCACCAGGATCGAAGGTTACGCCAACGCCAGCTGGAAAGGGCGGGGCACACCCGTGCATGGCGTCGGGAAAGCCACGACCATCGTTCAGGGCGCTCCCGGAGCGGGCAAGAGTGCGCTCATGAAGCAGCTGAAGGAAAGATCCAACCTCATCCGCGCCCACCTGCCGGACCAGTCACGGGTCGTCTTGATCTCCAGCGAGGACCTGCTGGTTGAAATGCCCGACGTACTCGAACTCATCGGACTGGCCGGAGGGCTGTCACCCGACATTTGGAAAGGGATATCCTCAAGTCTGGCACTGGGCATCGATCTGGAGGCCGTCAAGGCCGAGGCGGCCCTGTCATGGGCGGCGCCGGACATTCCCCGACCGGACAGTATCCAGACACTGGCGAAGAAATTCCCGGCGAAGGGATGGCAGGGACCGGTCATCGTCTGCATCGACGAGGCCCAGCGCCTCCCCGAGGACCAATATTCGCCCCACGCCCGGTTCCTGAAAGCCATCCATGACGGCCTTTCCACCCTGCCCCTGTCGCTGGTTCTCGGTGGATTGGGCGACACGGCGGACGTGGCGGGCGGAATGGGCCTCACACGGCTGTCCGTCAGGGAGATCGAAAATCTCTCCACGGAACCGGATCCGGAACGGGGTGGCTATGTCGAGGTCATGGATCTCATGCTGTCGTTCTGCGACCACTTCGGTATCGAAACCAACGGGCAGGAGAGCAGGCTCACGGCCCTGGCCGCGCCCTGCGAGGGCTGGCCCCGACACCTGCATTTCGCCCTGCAGGCCATGGGACGGAGCGTGCTGAAAACCGATGGCGACCTCGCCGCCATCGACTGGCCGGAGGCCATGCGTGAATCAGCGGAAAGCCGACAGGGCTACTACCATCTCCAGCAGAGCCGGGAAATGATGAACGCCAGTATCCTTGTGGCCCGGGTGATGGCGGAGTCAGAGGACGGAATGCATCCCGGGGAAATACAGGGAATCATCGAAGGCAATGTCGCCGACCGTCCCGGCCAGCGGCTGCCCAAAGGTAAGGACGCCGAGGATTTCCTCAACCATCTCATCCACCGGGGGGGCCTGCATATGAAACCGGACAGGACCATTCACTGCCCCATCCCCTCGTTCCGAAACTTCCTCCTCAAGGCCGGTGGGCTGGATCCGGTCAGCCGTCCGCAACAGGAACGGATGGAAATGGATGGAGACACCAATATGGACACCGGTCCCTGATCCGACACATCTTGGACAATCACGGTCATTCGGGATAGTCCAAGGCCAACCATACCATTTAACAGGATGTCCCCATGACGGAATTCAGGAGAGAGGCCCTGCAGGATTTCGTCAACACCACCGATGGCGATAGCCCCCCCGTCTATATCGGCCGTGAGGATATCCTGAACCACATCGAGGGCTACGCCAACGCCACCTGGAAAGGGCAGGGTACCGGTGCACATGGCGTGGGCAAGGCCACCACCGTCGTGCAGGGCGCACCCGGCGCCGGCAAGAGCGCCCTCATCGACGAACTCAGGGAACGCTCGGCAAGCACCCGCGCCCACCTGCCGGAACAGTCACGGGTCGTCACCCTTTCCAGCGAGGAACTGATGGATGGATTGCCCGACGTACTCGAACTCATCGGACTGGCTGGCGGGCTGTCACCGGAGATGTGGAAAGGCATTTCCTCGAGCCTCGCCCTGGGCGTTGATCTGCAGGCCATCAAAGCCCAGGCCGCCCTGTCATCGACGGCTCCCGACAGAACCTGTCTCGAAAATGTCCTGTCCCTGGCGAAGAGATTCCCGGCGAGGAAATGGCAGGGACCGGTCATCGTCTGCATCGACGAGGCCCAGAACCTGACCGAGGACAGACACGCGTCTCATGCCGTATTCCTGCGCACGCTCCACAACGGCCGCTCCACCCTGCCACTGTCACTGGTTCTCGGTGGATTGGGCGACACGGCGGACGTGGCGGGCGGACTGGGCCTGACACGGCTGTACGTCAGGGAAATCGAAAATCTCTCCACGGAACCGGATCCGGAACGGGGTGGCTATGTCGAGGTCATGGATCTCATGCTGTCGTTCTGCGACCACTTCGGTATCGAAACCAACGGGCAGGAGAGCAGGCTCACGGCCCTGGCCGCGCCCTGCGAGGGCTGGCCCCGACACCTGCATTTCGCCCTGCAGGCCATGGGACGGAGCGTGCTGAAAACCGATGGCGACCTCGCCGCCATCGACTGGCCGGAGGCCATGCGTGAATCAGCGGAAAGCCGACAGGGCTACTACCATCTCCAGCAGAGCCGGGAAATGATGAACGCCAGTATCCTTGTGGCCCGGGTGATGGCGGAGTCAGAGGACGGAATGCATCCCGGGGAAATACAGGGAATCATCGAAGGCAATGTCGCCGACCGTCCCGGCCAGCGGCTGCCCAAAGGTAAGGACGCCGAGGATTTCCTCAACCATCTCATCCACCGGGGGGGCCTGCATATGAAACCGGACAGGACCATTCACTGCCCCATCCCCTCGTTCCGAAACTTCCTCCTCAAGGCCGGTGGGCTGGATCCGGTCAGCCGTCCGCAACAGGAACGGACGGAACCCGGTCCCTGACCGGACAGGTTCAGCGTTTCGCGGCGAACGCCCATCAATCCACTCCAAGGGCGCCGATCCTGCGCTCCAGCCAGTCAGGGACAGCGCGTTGATCATGTTCCCTAGCCCTTCGGACCTGACTTATCAACCAGACGTAGGAGGGAGGTTCCTGAACGAGATTCTTCTCCCCCCGATTGCATTCACTGCAGAGAACACGCAGATTGCCGAGGGCGTCGGAACCGCCGTGGCTCCTGTCCGTGATATGTCCGATGTGAAGCCGTACCCTGCGGCCTTCGGCCATTGTGTCGCCGACCCCTGCCCGCACATCTGGCACGTATAGCAATTGCGCTCCAGAACCTGTGCCCGGAGGCGACTGGATATGCCCTTTCCAAATCTGTAGGTCTGTTTCTCCGGCGGCGGTTCCTCGAGAACATACTCACCCGATTTCAGGTCGGCACGGTCGTTGTGGCTGCTGATCTTCCAACCGAACGGGTTGCGCAGCTCCCGCCGCCCGACTGGCGGAAGGTGAAGGTCACCGACCGCCGGACGCGCAGGGACTGGTCCATGGTCATCCGCGAACCCGTGGACGTCACCTTCCCCGGCAGACGCATCGTGCCAGTGATGGACAACCCCGACGTCCACACCGTCGGCTCCCTCCACGGGACGTTCCCTCCCGACGGGGCGGCGCGGATCGCCTCCCGGCTGGAGATCCACCATCCTCCGAAGCACGCAGGCTGGTCGGACGTGGCCGGGGCCATGGTCCGCCAGTGCCTGGACCGCCGCATTCCCGACCGGGAGACGATGTGCCGGGAGACGGAGGCATGGGCTCGAAACAGGAACCGGGAGAGGGCCACCGTGGACTGGCGTTTCACGACAGCTGACGCACGCATCAGGCTCAGGTCCCTTTACCCGTCAACGCAATGATGTTGTTACACTAGTGGTTGATCGAAAACAGATGCCTGCATTTTTCCGTCAAGTCTGCCACTGCCCTGCCGCCGCCGTCGGGCGGCTCCACAACAACCATAGTCCAGGCAGGCAGGCAGAACAATGGGCAGGAAACCGAATGGACAGGAAACCAGGCTCCCGGACGGCGAACGCAGGCGCCTGGAGGGGATCGCGAAGGACCCGCGGAGCATCCAGAAGCACGTCTGGCGTGCGCGCATCATACCCGGTCCCGGTTCGGGCCTCAGCGCCGCGGAGACCATCCGGCGGACCGGAAAGTCGCGGCCGACCGTGGAGCGCTGGTGGGACCGCTTCCCCGA
Organism: Paracoccaceae bacterium; assembly: GCA_965203605.1. Classification (GTDB taxonomy): domain Bacteria; phylum Pseudomonadota; class Alphaproteobacteria; order Rhodobacterales; family Rhodobacteraceae; genus JAPOUP01. The sequence continues at coordinate 5,383,268 of OZ241902.1, forward strand.
ACAGGGCGTGGACGGGCTGCCGCCGGACGCGACCCGCCCGCCGGGGCTGGAGCCGACCCCGGAGGAAAAGGTGAGGGCCGTGATCGACCTGGCGATCCCGCCGCCGCCGCACGCCAGCCACCGGCCGCTCGGGGCGCTGGCCGAAATGCTGGAGCTGACCGCCCCGGACGTCCACAGCATCCTGAGGCGCAACGGGCCCGTGCCGCACCAGGTGAAAACCTCTAGGGTCCCGCGCGATCCGAGGTCCGGGATGAAGGTCCGCGACGTCGTGGGCCTGTATGCCGACCCGCCGGACCACGCAGTCGTGCTGTCGGTCGACGAAAAGACGCGGATTCAGGCACCTGGGCGGAGGCGGAGGCCCCTTCCGATGAAGCCGGGGCATGCGGAGACCAGGACGCGCGACTACAGGCGGAACGGCACGACCTGCCTGCCCGCGGCCCCCGCCGTCGCCACCGGAAAGGTGGTCGGGCAGACGGTGGAGCGGCACCGCCCGGCGGAGTTCACGGCATTCCCCGGCCACGTCGCCGAGGGGGTCGAACCGGGCACCCCGGTGCACGTCATCCCCGGCAACGTGTCCTCCCACAGATCCGCCGAGGTCCACGAATGGCTCAGGGACCGTCCCGACTGGAAGTTCCATTTCACGCCGACCTCGGCGTCGTGGATGAACGCCGTCGAGGGCTTCTTCTCCAGTCTGACGAGGCAACCGCCAACGCCCTTCTCCGCGACCGCCGGATGTGGGAGGACCGGACGGCGGCAACCGCCGCCTGACGCCGGGACGGACCGCGTCCGTCCGGCACCGGAACGAATCACCCGCGGGCCGGCCGGGGCCTCCCCGGCGGGCGTTTCCGGCGTGCCCGGACGGCGCCCCCTGTGGGGAACGCTGTGGAAAGGTCCGGGACAGCCGCACACGGAACCCGGAAAAAACTGGAAAAAAGCCGGATCCGGGCTTGATTCCAGACATGGATGCTGCCGGATGCGTCTCCGCGGTGGAGGGATACATCGGGCACCACAACGCGAACGACGCCCGGCCTTTCCGCTGGAGCCGGAGTCCGGAGGATCCCGTGGCGTCGTGCAGACGGGGCCACCGCAGGCTCGGGGAGATGGCGGAGGCTGAAAGTCCGGCATGAAATATCTAATGATTTGTTGGACAAACCACTAGGACCCCCGTTCCACCCTTAAGTGCAATGCCATCCGCGGTGGTGACCGGGTCCCCGGGCTTCGCGCCGGGCGGCTCGCCTTGGCCATGGGCCGCCCTCGATCTATCCTGAAGCGCCGGTTGGCTTGCCCATACCTCCGGGCATGGACCTTGAACGGTTGCCATCGGCGACTCCGCGAGTCTTCCGGGTGCCCATTTCGCAAGTCCGGCCGGTAGGGAAGGGGTCTTGACGATTCCGCAAGGGGACCAACCGCATGTTCGACCTCTGATCTCTTTCGCTCGACCATGCAAGCGGAGCCGAAGCGATGGAGAAGCGTCGGCGGCTCTGGCCGTCATTCCTGATCGTCTTTCAGACCCCGCGACGCGGTCTTGTCCTTTGGCCGCATGACTGGATCGCGTCTGGAAAGAATCGGACGGGCCTTTCGATCATGTCCGCGGTGTCGGCCTCCACGGGGGCTTTCACCGTCGTCCTGCGGCCTGTTAAGGCGACGAATTCTGCGGACTGGCGGTTGGTCACAGCTGTTGCGTCGATGTCGAATGAGCCGACCGTGATCGATGGGTGGGTCTTTCATCGTGATCGTGAGAATCTGAATCCATAAGGAATGTACCGCCGGGAACTGTGGCCAGATCGGGTTTGATCGGGCTATTCCCATCCCTCAACAAATCCCCGATCACCGGGAACCACGCCGAGCCTGCTCCGCAGGGCTTCACATTCCTCGATGAACGCCAAAAGCCGGTGCCTCAATTGGTCGAACTCTGCGTTCAGCCACTGCGGTCCCGTCTTCAGGAGGTTCCTGAGTTCGTTCGGGTCGGTGGTCAGATCATAGGCTTCGTCGCCATTGTCTGGATCAAGTGTATAGGCTCGATCTCTGGTTCGGATCGAGTGTGTCAGGCTGGGATGGCGGCCAGAGGCGGGCATTCCGCTTGGCCAGCTCGTCCCGATGAACCCGTGGTAGTCGCCAACCTGGGCATACACCTCGTTTCGATGCGGTTCTTTGTGACCCTCGCGGACCCAGCTCAGCAGGCTCTTCCCCTGGTTTTCCGGTGGCGCGATGCCCGCGATGTCGAGAATCGTCGGAAACAGGTCAACGGTGCTCACCAGCCCGGACACCCGACATGGTGCAGGTTCCCCAAAGCCCGGAGGAGGCACGATGATCAGAGGCACGTGCAACAGGCATTCATAGTGAGATTCCGATTTGTTGAAGAGCCCCTTTTCCCCGGTGTAGTCGCCATGATCCGAGCCGATGATGATCCAGGTGCGGTCCAGCATTCCGCGAGCCGCCAATGCCGCGTGCAAACGCGCCATCTCATCATCAACGTAACGTACCATACCGAGATAGGTGGACAGGACGCGCCGGACATCATCCTCAGTGGCGGCGTTTGTCCCAACTTCGTTGCGGGCGTTTTCATGCCAGTCAGGCAGTTCCTCGGGATTCCCGGTTTCCGGCAGCTTCAGGCCGTCGGGGTCAATCATCGTGTCGTAGGGGCGCGGGACAAAGTATGGAGGGTGCGGGTCGTCATAGCAGACGTGCAGAAAGAACGGCTGGCCGCTCGACAGTGCCTGATCCGCCATTCGAATCGCCCGGTCTGTCAGCAGGGAAGAGTTGCCCTCACTCGCGTCTACCGCGATCGCACCGCTCGACCAGGCAACGTCCCTCCGGCCCGACCGGACGTGATCGAGCCACGAACTGAACAGGGGACCGCGCTCGTGCATTGGCGACTGTTCATGCCAACCGCGGGACAGGTTCCGCTCAGGCTCGTAGTGACCCGCCGCTGCGGTGTAGTAGCCGGCATCCTGGAGGAGTTCAGCCAACTGCGGCACGTTGAACGGCGCACGGTTCTGGTGGCACGTCACGCCATGAACCTGCGGAAACAGCCCGGTGTGGACGGAGGTCCGCGACGGCGTGCAGATGGGTGCCGCCGAATATGCGTCCTCGAACACCCATCCCTGGTCCGCCATGCGATCGCAGTAGGGCATCGAGACCGTGTCATTGCCCATGAACGACATCGCGGACGCCTTGGCCTGGTCGAACATGGCGTAGAGAATGTTGGGCCGTGGGCTCATCCAGTGTAGCCGTTGGCGTCGAGCCAACGATCCAGAAGCCCTAACGCGTCTGGATCCGGAACGCTGAAGGGAGCCCGGCAGGGGCCGACCGGGACGCCAATTCGGTTGATGGCATGTTTGAGACCGGGAAGAGTTCCGGTTTGTGTCAGTATTCCGATGAGCTCGTTCGCCTTGGCCTGTAGCCCCCGCGCCTCGTCCAGGTTTCCAGCGCCAACAGCGGCCTCGATCCCCAGATAGATGTCCCCGATCAGGTTGTACGTCGATCCGATCCCGCCATCGGTGCCCATCGCCGCAGCGCCCAGAAACATTTCGTCTGTTCCGAAGTAGAATTTCTTGCCTGGCGCCCGCAGGCGGAGCTGCTGGAACTGAAACAGGTCCTGGGCGGTGAACTTGGCGCCAGCAATCCGCGGATCCTTCATGAGTTCCAGGAACTTTGGCGTGGAAAGGTCGGTGCCCGTCAGAACGGGGATGTTGTAGATGATGACAGGCAACCCGGCCGCATCGGCGATCATTCTGTAGTAGGCACTGATATCGGCGAAGCTGTGTCTGTAGTAATAGGGCGGAACAGCGGACACGGCGTCGTAACCCTGTGCATTCGCGACTTCGGCCAGCGCGACCGCATCGCCCGTCGACGCGGCGCCGACATGCGCGATCAAGGTGCATTTTCCTCTGGCATACTCAGCCAGTGAGACCAGGTGTTCGGCGCGTTCATCACGACTTTGCAGAATGCTCTCGCCGGTCGACCCACTTGCGTAAAGTCCGTGAACGCCCTTCGACAGAATGTAGTCGACGAGTGGTGGAATCCCTTTGTTGTCCAGGCTGCCGTCGCTGTGAAACGGCGTCAGAAGGGCGGCGAAAATCGATCCCTTAACGTCCATTCTTCGCATTTCTCCGCGTTGATCGGGACCTGTTCCGATGGGCGGTCCACCCCGGCCCCTGGCGCTCACTCGTAGGCCCGGTTCCATTTTTGGTCAACCGAAAATAAAGAAGTGGACACCAAATTCGAATTATGGTTTGCTATTTTGCGTTAGGAGGACCACTTGGCGACCGAGCATTCAGCATCGACCATTGCGCGCTGTCTCGCCGCGGACATTCACTCCGGCCGCTACTCGCCGCATGAAATGCTGCCCAGCGAACGCGTGCTTTGCGAGTCCTTCTCGATCGGGCGCAATGTCGTTCGCGAGGCGATCACCATCCTTCAGGGCATGGGTTTGGTTGACCAGTCCAAGGGCAAGCGTCCGCGGGTGGTATCGCCGACCCTTTCGAAAGTCATGGAAGGTGTCGGCAACGCCGCGCGGTTCTTCTTTTCAGGGAGTGAAGGGCTGGCTCACCTTGAGCAGGCCCGCCTTTTCCTCGAGACCAGCCTCATCCGATATGCCACCGAGCACGCCACCAATGCGCAGGTCGGCAAGCTGGTCGAGGCCATTGACGGCTGCGAGCGCGCGCATGCGGACCTTGAGGCGTTTCGCGACGCCGATGTCCAGTTTCATCGAGTTTTGGCGGAGATTCCAGGAAATCCCATTTTTGTGGCGCTGCATGACACATTCGTGGAGCGCCTCATGAAGAACCGTGCGATGCTGCCAGACTTTGCCATGAGGAATGCGGTCAGTAATCAGGAGCACCGGGACATGGTGGCTGCCATTCTGGACAAGGATGCCGATGGCGCAGTCGAGGTGCTGACCCGCCATCTAACCCGCAATTACGGAACCTATTTCCGGCTGGCGATGGAAAGGAAAGGAGAGGATACCAGCCGAACCCAATCAGAATTCACAGTCAAATCGGAGGGAGAAGACCTATGAACAGGATGCTTGGCATCACTCTGGCATCGTCGATGGCCTTGCTATCGACGCAAGCCTTTGCAGATCGCGTGAACCAGTTGGCGGACGAGCGTGTCCGCGCCGCGATCGCCTATGCCATCGATATGGATACCATTGTCGAAACGCTCTTCGAGAGCAAGGCCATCGTTGCGGACTCCATGATCCCGAACGGCCCTTACAAGGCTGACGGACTTGAGCGGTATTCATACGATCCGGACAAGGCCCGTGCCCTGTTGGCAGAGGCGAATTGGGACGACAGCCAGGTTCTCGATGTCGTCTACTATTACGGTGACCAGCTGACGGCAGACTTGATGGTGGCGATGCAGGCCTATCTTGCCGACGTCGGCATCGAGATGACCTATCGGAAACTCGAAGGGGACGTGGGCGGCCAGCTCAATGCACTTCCGGCGGAAGGCTCGGATACAAGCGCCGTGACCTGGGATATCGCCTACGGAGCGAAGGCAGCGCTTGCGCTTCAGGAGTACTACAATGGCTATCTTTCGGGACGGAATTCCTACACGCCCGGCGACGCCGACCGGGACGCGCTCATCGGGGCCATCAACGGCACGGTTGATGTTGGCGAGCAGCAGGAGGCGTTCAAGGAGTTCACGAAGTTCGAGAACGCGGCCTTGTCGGACATTCCGCTCTACTACCAGCAGCTCTTCATCTACGAAAGCAACCGATTGGATCGGAATGGCGGCCAGTACGGCAATGATCAGTTCGTGTACGACTGGGGCATCGTCGATTGGACGGTCGAGCCGGACGAGAACGGCAAGCATGTGATGTATACCAACACCGCGCCGAGCACGTTCTTCGATCATCCCTGGCTCAATCCTGGAATCTACATCTTCTCGAAGGTCGGACTTGACCGACTCATGACGGCAGATGGTGCGCTCGCCCCTACGGAAGGGCAATTGGCCGAAAGTGTGGCCGTGGCCGACGACGGCATGTCGGTGACCTTCGACCTGAAAGACGGTCTGAAGTGGCACGATGGCGCGGACCTGACGGCCGAGGACGTGGTCTGGTCGATCGAAACCGCAAAGACGGTGCCTGGCATCAATGCCGTGTTCTCCAGCACGTTCGACGCGATTTCAGACATGTCGATCGATGGCGACAGAATCACCGTCAGCTTCGGAACACTTGATCCCAACATGCTTCTGACCTTCAGCCAGTTCGCGCCTTTGCCCAAGCATCTGCTTGAGGGCGTGAACCCGGCCGAGTTCCAGCAGCACCCGTTCTGGCAGAACCCGATCGGGTCGGGGCCATTCAGGATCGCCGAAGTGCAGATGAATGACTTCGTCCGCTTCGTTCCGTTCGAGGATTACCACGGCGGCGTCGCGAAAATCGAGGAGATCGTAGCTTTCCCCAGTGGCGAGAATGACGGGAATGTCATTCAGAACGCAGAAGCCGGACGACTGGATTATGGCTTCACCAAGTCGGTCGGCGACGTTCAGGCGCTAGAGGCCATGGACCACATGCGTGTGATCCCGGCCGACATTCCGTACACCCGCTCCCTGCGCGTGAACAAGTTCGCGAAGATCGCTGAATGAGGGTCTTCCCTTAAGGCCGGTGCGGCCCTACGGGGCCGCACCGGACCGGCAAGCGACCGTCCAGGGTTTCCCGACATGCTGACATTCGTCATCCGACGGCTTCTGGTCACGATTCCAATGCTGCTCGTCATCAGCTTTCTGGTCTATCTGGGTCTTGAACTGACGCCTGGCGACGCTGTTTCGCACATGATCGACCCTGAGACCGCCAGCCAGATGTCCGATGAGGAGTTTGAGGCGCTGCGCGAGGCGCTGGGCCTCAACAGGAGCTTCATTGAACGCTACGGCATTTGGCTGTTCAACGTCGCGCAGGGAAATTTCGGGCATTCCCTTTCCGGCGGGGTGGCAATTTCCACGATCGTGCTGGACAGGCTGCCCGCCACGCTTGAACTGTCGCTCTTCGCCCTGATCTTCTCCACGCTCTTCGGGTGCATACTCGGTGCGGTCAGTGCGCTGCGCCGCGGGTCCGTGACCGATAGCGCCCTGACCGTCTTCGGCATGGTTGGGGTTTCGATCCCGGAGTTCTTCTTTGGCCTCGTGTCCATTCTGATTGTCGCACTGCACTTCGATCTCCTGCCGGTGGGTGGCCGACTGCTTCCAAGTTACGACAGCTACCTTGACCACATTCCCAACATCATCCTTCCAGGACTGGTTCTGTCGATGATGATGACGGCGGGCGTGATGCGGTATTCCCGCTCCGCCATGCTGGACAGCCTTTCGCGCGAATTCATCCGTACCGCCCGTTCGAAGGGGTTGCCGGAGTGGCGGATCAACCTGATCCACGGATTCCGCGTCGCCCTGACACCGGTCGTCGTTCTGATCGGGTTTCGTCTGCCGACGCTGATTGGCGGGTCGGTCATCATCGAAGAGGTCTTCCAGTGGCCTGGAATCGGCAGCGAGTTCATCGAGGCCGTCCGCGGTGCCGACTATCCGCTCGTGATGCTCATCGCGCTCCTTTCGGTGTTTGCGGTCCTGATCGCCAGCCTGATTGTCGATGTACTGACTGCGCTCATCGACCCGCGCGTTCGGCTGACCTAGGAGTTGGCGATGGGCAACGCACGTCTCCATCGGAATTTCGACCGGATTCGGGCCCGTGAGGAGGCGGGGCTGAACAGGCCCCGCTCCGGCAGTCGCGCACTTCGGAAACTCCTTGGCAACCCTCTTGCCGTTGCAGGCTTGGTGATCTTTGCAATCATTCTCCTGGCGTCGATTTTCGCGCCGTTTCTGACGCCGCACGATCCCCTGAAAATCGATCTGCGCTCCATGCTGCAACCACCGTCGGCTGACCACTGGTTCGGGACCGACCGCACCGGTCGAGACGTGTTTGCCCGGGTGCTCTATGGCGGCCGCATATCAATTCTCGTTGGTCTGGGAAGTGCGCTGCTGGCCGCCGTCATTGGCGTCGGAATCGGCGCCTACACCGGCTACCGGGGCGGGTGGCTGGATACGACCGCGTTGCGCGTGTCCGAGACCTTCATGTCGTTTCCGCAGATCATCCTGGTGCTGCTTCTGGTCTCGATCGCCGGACAGAGCCTTATGAATCTCATCGTCATCTTCGTGCTGACAGGCTGGGGCGGAATGTACCGGATGACCCGTGCCCGGATGCTGTCTTTGCGTGAAGAGGAATACGTTCAGGCCCTGAGGAGCTTTGGGGTGCCGACAGTCAGGATCTGCTACAAGCACATTCTGCCCAATGCCCTGGGGCCAATCATGGTCAACATCACCTTGACCACCGCCATGTTCATCCTTGCAGAGGCCGGCCTCAGCTTTCTTGGTCTTGGTGTGCCGCTCTCAATTCCCACGTGGGGCAACATCCTGAACGTGGCGAAAGACATCCGCGTGCTGGAAAACAATTGGTGGATGTGGCTGCCGGTGGGAACGGTCATCTCGCTGTTCGTGCTCAGCGTCAATTTCATCGGGGACGGTCTACGAGATTCGACCGATCCCACATTGCAGGGATGACGCTATGATCGATGCTTTGGCTCTCAGCGTCAAGAACCTTCACACGTTCTTCTACACTGACAGGCGCTGCAACAAGGCCGTCAACGGTGTGTCGTTCGACATCCACAGGGGCAGGACCCTTGGCGTCGTGGGGGAAAGTGCCTGCGGGAAATCAGCGACCGCTTCAAGCATCATGCAGCTTCTTCCCAGGCTGTCGCGGATCGAGGCGGGGTCGATCAGCTATTTTTCCGATCGCGGAGAGATCCGCATCGATCAGCTGGAGCGAAACGGTCCGGAAATGCGCGCGATCCGCGGTGAGGAGATCGCGATGATCTTTCAGGATCCGATGACTGCGCTCAATCCGGTCTACACCATTGGATTCCAGATTGGTGAGGCGCTCAGGTATCATACGGACCTCGACGGGCCCGCACGCCACAAACGTGTCGTGGAACTGCTTTCCGACATGGGAATTCCGCGGCCCGAAAAGCGGGCGAACGAATACCCGCACGAGTATTCGGGCGGGATGCGTCAACGAGCGATGATCGCCATGGCGATGTCCTGCAATCCGAAGATCCTGATTGCGGACGAACCCACGACCGCGCTTGACGTCACCATTCAGGCGCAGATCTTCCACCTGATGAACCAACTCAAGGAGCAACATGGCACCGCCATCATGCTGATCACCCATGACATGGGGGTGATCGCCGAACTCGCCGATGAGGTGGCGGTCATGTATATGGGCAAAATCGTGGAGGCGGGATCTGTCGACGATGTGCTTCGGCATCCAAGCCACCCCTACACGCGGGCGCTTCTGGATTCGATTCCGATACTGGGGCGGGGCAGGAACCAGGACATCAAGCCCATTCGAGGCGCGACGCCCGACGCCTATGATCGCCCGTCAGGGTGCCAGTTCGCGCCACGATGCGACTTTGTGACCGAAGCATGTAACGTGATGCCAGCCGAAGAGAACCTGACCGAGTCGCATCGCGTCATGTGCCACCGCGCCAGGGAACTGTTCGCCGATGTCTGATGCCGCCGAACCTATCCTCAGGTTGCGTGGGGTGCAGACCCACTTCCCGGTCCGGTCCGGCGTTTTCAAATCGGTCGTTGGCCACGTCAAGGCAGTTGACGGCGTGGATCTGGATGTGATCCGGGGCGAGGTTCTTGGGCTCGTTGGAGAAAGCGGTTGCGGCAAGACGACGCTTGGAAAGTCGATCCTGCAGCTTGTGCGTCCGACCGCAGGAGAAATCACGTACGATGATGGTGGTACGCCCGTGGAACTGCGAGGGCTCTCAGAAGCCGAACTGCTCCCTTACCGCAAGAAACTCCAGATCGTTTTCCAGGATCCGCATTCTTCATTGAACCCGGCTTTCACGATCTTTGGTTCTCTCGAAGACCCGTTGAAGCGCTACGGCGTCAGTTCAAGGAATGAACGGCGGAAGATCATCGGCGACCTTCTTGAGGCGGTGAACATGCGCCGCGAATACATGGACCGCTATCCTCACGAGTTTTCGGGGGGGCAGCGTCAGCGCATCGGAATTGCGCGTGCGCTCTGCGTTGGTCCGGAGTTGGTTGTTTGTGATGAGGCGGTCAGCGCTCTTGACGTGTCCATTCAGGCGCAGGTTCTCAAGCTGCTCATGGACCTCAAGGTCGAACGGAATCTGACTTACATCTTCATCACCCACGACCTTTCGGTCACCGAATATCTGTGTGATCGAATCGCTGTGATGTATCTCGGGCGAATCGTCGAGCTGGCCGAGACCGACGAAATCTACGGCGACACCCTGCACCCCTACACTGAGGCGCTCCTGTCAGCGATTCCCGTTGCGGATCTGGACCGGCAGACACGTCGGATCGTGCTTGAGGGCGACGTGCCCAGCCCGGTCGATCCTCCAAGCGGATGCCCGTTCCATCCTCGTTGTCCCAAGGCGCTTGCGCGATGTGGAACGGACGTGCCTCGGCTCAAGAAGTACGCGGGCAAAGGACGTGATCGATTCGTCGCCTGCCATCTCTTTGAAGACGGGCACGACACGTGAAGAGCTTCCTGTTCATAGGTGTCGACCAACTACGGCACGACGTGGTTGGGCCTGGCAAGACTGTTACTGTGGACACGCCGCACATGGACGCCCCGAGCGCCAACGGCGTGAGTTTTGAACGCACCTACGAGACAGGGTCGCTCTGCACGCCTCCGCGCACGTTGATTTTCACGGGAGACCATGCCTTTCGGTCTGGCACGGGCACGAATTGCGACATGTGTCGCACGCAGGGAACGGAATTGGCCGAGCCGGAGTGTCTGATCCGCCGAAATCTCCAACGGACGGGACTTCAGTGTGGTTCCGTCGGGAAATGGTGCATTGGATCCGGCCAGTCCGATGCGACGGCGGGCTGCCTCACGCAATCCGGACAGGATCGATGACCGGGCGGCCCAACGTTCTTTTGATAATGACCGATCAACAGCGTCCCGATACTCTGGGTTACCGGGGCCTGACGCCTTGCCAAACGCCGAACATCGACAGCATTGCCACGACCGGTGTCTCCTTTGACAACACGATCACGCCCTGTCCGCTTTGTCTGCCTTCCCGGGCTTCGCTTTTCACCGGGCTCTACCCGACACAGAACAGCATGATGTCCAATCAGAGGGGTCATTTGAAGTCCTGCGAGATGCTGGATCATTTCCGCGCTCATGGCTACCAGATCAACTATGCCGGCAAGTGGCATATGGGCGAGGGGAACATCGGCGATTTTACCGATCGCCACGCTGGCAACAGCACGGTTGAGTATAGCAGGTGGTGTCTTGATCAAAGTTTGGTCGATGGGTGGATGTTCAATGACCCCGCGACCCGAACATCGCGCAAGCCGTCAATGTCGATCCCCAGGGTGCATTGTCAGGGTTTGCCGGTCGACCGGACCAACGAGGCCTATGTGACGGATTTCGCGATCGACATGCTACGATCGCGTGACCGGGATCGGCCATTTTTCCAGGTATGCTCATACAATGGCCCACACCCGCCGTTCATGATCCCGGAACCCTATTTCAGTATGTACGATCCTGCGGATGTGCCGAAGCCGTTGAACTTCGGGCCAGCAGGTGGCGAGCATCCCGCGCATTCTGAAAGCTACTACCGCGATCTCTTCAATGATCATGGGCAGGATTTCGAACTCTGGCGCGCCACCTACGCTGTGTACTGGGGCTTTGTGAGCATGATCGACAGCTTCGTGGGCCGACTGCTGGGAGCACTGGACGACGACGGACTCAGGGGAGAGACCATCGTCGTGTTCACGTCCGATCATGGCGAAAACCTCGGTGCGCACGGCCTTTGGCAAAAGATGGTGCCGTTCGAGGAGTCGATAAGGGTTCCGTTGATAATTGACGTTCCGGGGATGCAGCCTGCCTCCACCGAAACCCCAGCAAGTCTGATTGATATCGCTCCAACGCTCTCCGCCCTTTGCCAGCTGCCCGATTGGAGGGTTTGGAATGGTGTCGATCTATTCGATTCCGACTGGGATCAAACAGATCGACCTGCCCAATTCGCTATGCATCAGCCGCTTGGAGATTGGATGAAGGTGACGGATTGGCGAATGCTCAAGGCCGACGGATTCAAGTATGTCTGGCACAAAGGCATGGCAGAGGAGCTTTTCGACATGTCATCAGATCCGGGAGAGTTGCGGAATCTGGCCGGAGCGGATTCTCACCAGCTGCAACTGGCGGCGATGCGTCAGGAGCTTGGCGATTTCCTCCGGAAGACCGGAGACCCGCTGCTGGCTGCGTGGGAGCGGGATCGGACCACTGATCGTTCCATTGGAGAGGTCATATGATCGATGACAGGGAATTCGGAAAGGAAGACGGGCGAGGTCGCTGGAAGCCGAATGGACTGATCCGCTACCCGGACGTTTTCGTTTGGCCGCCCCAGTTCACCGGTATCCTGAAATGGCTGCCACGTTACCTGGCACCCTGGGGTGTTGCCTACGGACTTCTGGCGCTGGTGGTCTGGGCGTATCTGACTCCTTCGGTCGCTCGGATGCAGACCTTGTCGGCAGATTGGGTTGCGTTGATCGCCCTTCGAAACGCGGGGCTTCTGGTCTTGATTGTCGGCGGGCAGCACTATTGGCTCTATGTCCGCCGCGAGCAGGACACGGCGTTCAAGTACAATCGGAGGTGGCCGGATGCGCAAAACCACACGTTCACATTCGGCATCCAACTCAGGGACAATCTATTCTGGACCTTCTGCAGTGGCTTGCCTGTTTGGACGGTCTGGGAATGCGTTACGCTTTGGGCCTGTGCCAATGGCTGGATCGCCCTTGTGGACATGGCTGCAAACCAGATCTGGTTTGCTGTCCTGTGGTTTCTTGTGCCGCTTCTTCACGAGTTCCACTTCTATTGGATGCACCGGATGCTCCACTGGCCGCCTCTCTACGCCCGAGTCCACAAGGTTCATCACAGGAACGTCAATCCGGGACCTTGGTCCGGCCTTTCGATGCACCCGGTTGAGCACCTTCTCTACTTTTCGGGCTTTCTGTACTACTGGATACTGCCTGCGCACCCATTGCACTTCATCCATCACTCGCTGCTGGTCGGTCTCTCGCCTGCTCAAGGTCACACCGGGTTTGACCGGGTGGTCACCGGCCCTGACCGCACATTTCATCTGCCTTACTACGCGCATTACCTGCACCACCGATTGTTCGAGGTGAACTATGCCGACGGCACCATCCCACTGGACAAGTGGTTTGGATCGTTCCACGACGGATCGGCTGAAGCGGACGAGGCGCTGAGAGTCCGGAGGCGAAAGATGGCCGAGCGCCGTTCTTCGTCGGAGCGCGCGATATGATACCAAACCAAATAAGTAACCAACGATAGGGGCTCCGGATTTCACAGCACCGCCCACTCCCTTGTCGCTGTCCGCGTGATTTCCCCTTCCGGCGGATGGACCCGTCCCACACCTGCTCCGACTGCCGCCCTACAGCCGGGAGTTCAACGCGGTCGAGACCCTGTTCCCTCTCCTGAATCACCGCCACCTCCCGGCCGGGTGTCCGGGAGCGCAGAACAAAGCCGGACCGATGGAAGGCGCTAATGGGAACGGTGACCGACGTATGGGTCGAACGGGGCCGTAACGGAGGATGGGTGGAAGGTCAGGCCGGGATCGTTCCTCGTCTTCCGGCGTTGCGCTACGACAGCTACCGCGAAAGGGGCATCCGGACCGGCAGTGGCGTGGTGGAGGCCGGCTGCCGGCGGTCCGGGCTCCGGCTGAAGCGCTCCGGAACCCGCTGGTCGGAGAAAGGGGCGAACGCAATGCCATCCCTGAAAAGCTGCGTCATGAGCCACAGGCTGGCCGACCTGCTGGACTGGCGGGCGAACCAGCCCGCAGCGGTATGGTCAACATTCTGGGCTGCACCCATGTCCGGCTTGGGCGTTGCGCTGCCAGGAGAACCCGGATACCCTCACTGCCGCAGGGACTCCCGCCATCCCTGGCCCGGATTGCCGGTGTCTGGGGGATCGGGCTTCCCGGCCATTTCCTCCGCCCGGGCTGCGTCCCCGCCGCGGAAATGGCCGGTGCCGCACTTCGGAGTGGAGGTGCGGCCCAAATTTAGCTGTGGATGTTCGGGGTAAGTTCTGAGTTCCTCCGATGACGGCACGAAACATACGGTCTATGCACGTCAGTGCCTGATCGGCAAAGGGATCTCTGATGGTGGAACTGAAAAGGATTGAGGTGCGCGGCGCGCGCGAGCACAACCTCAAATCCATCGATGTGGATATCCCTCGGGATGAGCTCGTCGTAATCACCGGCCTTTCGGGGTCCGGCAAGTCTTCCCTCGCTTTCGACACGATCTATGCGGAAGGTCAGCGGCGCTATGTCGAGTCGCTCTCCGCCTATGCGCGCCAGTTCCTCGACATGATGGAAAAGCCCGATGTTGACCAGATCGCAGGTTTGAGTCCAGCGATTTCCATCGAACAGAAGACGACCTCAAAGAACCCTCGCTCCACTGTTGGCACCGTCACTGAAATCTATGACTATATGAGGTTGCTGTTTGCCCGGGTTGGAACACCTTACTCCCCAGCCACCGGTCTGCCCATCGAGGCGCAGCAGGTTCAGGATATGGTCGAGGCGGTGATGGCTTTGGAGGAAGGGACCCGTGGTTACCTGCTTGCTCCCATCGTACGCGACCGTAAGGGCGAATACCGGAAGGAGTTCCGTGAGCTTCAAAAGCTGGGTTTCCAGCGTGTCAAGGTGGACGGGAAATTCCACGACCTCGATGACCCACCTGGACTCGACAGGAAGTACCGACATGACATCGATGTCGTCGTTGACCGAATTGTTGTGCGTGGGGGACTCGAGACCCGTCTTGCGGATTCATTCCGCACCGCACTCGATCTCGCGGACGGAATCGCGATTCTCGAAACGGCCCCCGTGGATGGGGATCCACAGCGCATGACCTTTAGCGAGAATTTTGCATGTCCGGTATCCGGGTTCACGATTCCTGAGATCGAGCCGCGACTCTTCAGCTTCAACGCACCATTTGGTGCCTGTCCCAAGTGCGACGGATTGGGTGTGGAACTGTTCTTTGACGAACGTCTCGTCGTGCCGGATCATGGTATCACGCTTGCCAATGGTGCGCTGGCCCCGTGGCGCAAGGGAAGATCTCCCTATCTCCTGCAGACCATCGATGCTCTCGCCCGTCACTACGGATTCGACAAGACGCTGAAATGGAAGGAGCTTCCGGAAAATGTGAAGCAGGTGTTCCTCTATGGATCGGGGGACGATGAAATAAAGTTCCGCTATGACGACAACGGGCGCGTCTATCAGGTCAGCCGATCGTTCGAAGGGGTCATTCCCAACATGGAACGGCGCTACCGGGAGACGGACTCGAACTGGATCAGGGAGGAGTTTGAACGGTACCAGAACAACCGACCGTGTGGTGCCTGCAATGGCTTCCGGCTACGGGACGAAGCGCTTGCGGTCAGGATCGGGGATTTGCATGTCGGCGGGGTGGTCCGGATGTCAATCAGAGAGGCATTTGACTGGATCGAGACGGTGCCGACGATTCTCACCGCCCAGAAGAATGAAATTGCGCGAGCGATCCTGAAAGAGATCCGGGAACGGCTTGGATTCCTGAACAACGTCGGGCTGGAATATCTGACACTTTCCCGCAGCGCCGGGACGCTCTCGGGCGGCGAGAGCCAGAGAATTCGACTTGCCAGCCAGATTGGCAGCGGCCTCACGGGCGTTCTCTATGTCTTGGATGAACCTTCGATTGGATTGCATCAACGGGACAACGGACGTCTTCTCTGCACGCTTAAGGACCTTCGCGACCAGGGAAACACTGTGATCGTCGTTGAACATGACGAGGAGGCGATCAGGGCCGCCGATCAGGTCATTGACATTGGGCCTGGGGCGGGGGTGCATGGTGGACGGATCGTGGCCCAGGGCACACCCGAGGAGATTGCGAACACCCCAGACTCGATCACAGGCCAATACCTCATCGGATCCCGCATGATCCCGGCTCCGACTTGCCGTAGAAGAGGCAACGGCAAAGTGCTCGCGGTCGTCGGTGCAACCGGGAACAATCTCAAGGCAATCGATGCGCGATTTCCTCTGGGCAGTTTCATATGCGTTTCCGGAGTTTCTGGTGGCGGCAAGTCGACCCTGACAGTCGAGACACTGTTCAAGACCGCTTCGATGCGCCTGAACGGTGCCCGGCAGACGCCTGCACCCTGTGAAACGATCAGGGGATTGGAAAATCTCGACAAGGTGATTGACATTGATCAGCGCCCAATCGGACGTACCCCAAGATCCAATCCAGCCACATATACGGGTGCCTTCACGCCAATCCGTGACTGGTTTTCCGGGTTGCCTGAGGCGAGGGCCCGTGGCTACAAGCCGGGCCGGTTCAGTTTCAACGTCAAGGGGGGACGATGTGAGGCCTGTCAGGGAGATGGTGTCATCAAGATCGAGATGCACTTTCTGCCGGACGTCTATGTGACCTGTGAGACCTGCAATGGCGCTCGGTACAACCGCGAGACCCTGGAGGTGAAGTTCAAGGGTAAGTCAATCGCGGACGTACTAGACATGACAGTTGAGGAGGCA
This sequence comes from Paracoccaceae bacterium, assembly GCA_965203605.1. Taxonomy (GTDB): domain Bacteria; phylum Pseudomonadota; class Alphaproteobacteria; order Rhodobacterales; family Rhodobacteraceae; genus JAPOUP01. Next base: position 5,399,875 of record OZ241902.1, read on the forward strand.
CGGGATTTCTTCAAGGCTGTGCCGGCAATCAGGGAAAAGATGGATGCGCTCAATCGAGTGGGTCTTGATTACATAAAGGTTGGCCAGCAGGCAACGACACTGTCCGGTGGCGAGGCACAGAGGGTAAAACTCTCGAAGGAGCTTTCGAAACGCTCGACCGGCCGGACATTGTACATACTTGACGAGCCCACCACCGGTCTGCATTTCGAAGATGTACGAAAGCTACTTGAGGTCCTGCATGAACTTGTCGATCAGGGCAACACGGTGGTCGTGATCGAGCACAATCTCGATGTCGTCAAGACAGCTGACTGGATCATTGACATTGGACCGGAGGGAGGCGACGGTGGTGGCGAGATTGTCTGTGCGGGCACGCCGGAGGACGTTTCCGAGCACCCCCATAGCCATACGGGACGGTATCTGAAGCGGATGCTCCCGCATGCGCGACGGCGTGTCGCTGCCGAGTGAACGGAACTCAGCTTCCGGGGAATTGGCGACATTCTTCCTGCTGGGAAGTGTAATCGCTTGTGTCGTGGCCGGGAGACAAAACTGAAAATCTCGGTCTTCGAGTATTGAAGGAACCACTTGCTGGTTGTTGGCGGCGGATCAAAAGGGGCGGGATTTCGGCGGTTCGCCGCGCCTTTGCGGGACTCGTTCCCTTTCCGATGGTACGGCTGTCGGCCGACTTCGGTTCGGCATTCCAGGCCGCGGGAGCGGACCCGGGAAATTCGAACCGCCGCGCCGGATGTGACGGGGATCCACCGGAAGCCGGGCCTGAAGTGGGCCGGGCCGCCGGATATAGTCTTCGGTCGGCGGGGAAAAGGCGGCGCAAAGCGGCTGGAAAGGGCCTCCGGCCCCGGAGTCATCGCAACGGCATTCGGTTAAGTGATTCTGCCGCTCATATGCATCGAAACCCATGCACATAGCTAAGATCATGTTGCTTTATCCGCAGCATCATCACTATATCCTGATCTCGGTTTGAGGATTTGTGGCGAAACAATCGCGCTGGAACCTGCCAACCGAATGCCATTGGGAATCATCGAGGATCGCACTTCCCATTCCGGCGGCGGCTAGTGCCTTCATTGACCTGTCCCGGGAAATGTCTGGGGTCGGGAGCCCGTTCTTCCCGTGTTGGTGGCGGTCAGGCGAATGCACACCGTACGTTCCGCGGAACGGGTTCCGACGGCGCGTTGGGCCATGGCGCGGCCAACAGAAGAATCGTCGGCTGAAGTGCCGTGTCCCAACGCGCCTGGCCCGCCAGCCGGCAGCTGGATCGGGTCCACCCACGTTCTGGGCCGGAACCGCGGGGCGACGGGCCTCGCGTCCGTGAGGAGGGCCCCGTCGTCTGTTCCAACGTGCGCCGGGCGGTCTTTGGCGAATCGGGCGCACGGTCCCCAGGGCCTTTCCGGTCAGGCGATGAAGTCGAAGTCGTCCGCAGTCAGCAGCGATGCATCGAAGTTCCTGATCAAGATCGAGAAGGCGTCGGAGGGCCCGCTGACCACGGTGTCTTCGCCGCTCTGCTTGATGTCGAGGTCGGAGAACTTCAGGCCGCCCTTGATGACGAGCGTGTCCAGCCCGTCCTCGAAGTCGTGGATGGTGTCGGTCTCGGACTCCCGGTCGAATACGAACCGGTCGGCACCGCCGCCACCGTAGAGTTGGTCGTTACCTTTTCCGCCGATGAGGGTGTCATTGCCGTCGCCGCCGTCGCCGCCCCAGGGGATAAGTTCGCGGCTCAAAATGTCTCCCCCTATTCCAATTCTTATCGAGGTGACGTCTGTACCCCAGTTGCCGCCGCGGAGGGTGTCGTCGCCGTCGCCGCCGTAGAGGGTGTCGTCGCCGTCGCCGCCGTTTCCGCCCCAGTTGCCGCCCACGAGGGTGTCGTCGCCGTCGCCACCGTGGAGCGTGTCGTCGCCGTCGTCGCCGCCGCCCCAGTTGCCGCCGCGGAGGGTGTCGTCGCCGTCGCCGCCGTAGAGGATGTCATCGCCGTCGCCGCCGCCGCCATAGTTCCCGCCCCATAGTTCGTCATCGCCCCCGCCGCCGTGGAGGGTGTCGTCGCCGTCGTCGCCGTCGCCCAAGTTCCCGCCGAAAAGCCAGTCCGCGCCGCCGTCGCCGTGGAGGGTGTCGTCGCCATCGTCGCCACTGCCGTGGTTGCCGCCGTGGAGGGTGTCGATGCCATTGCCGCCGTGGAGGGTGTCGTTGCCGCCGCCGCCGTAGAGGATGTCATCGCCGTCGCCGCCGTGGAGAGTGTCGTTGCCGCCGCCGCCGTAGAGGATGTCGTTGCCGCCGCCGCCGTTTACGGTGACGCCTTCGGGAGCTGGCGAGTCCGGGTTCTTTTCCGGGTCGGACAGTTGCTTCTGCGTGTCATCGGTCGGGACCCTGTCGGGCTGGCTGGCGCCGTACACGTCCCGGTCGCCGCCGCCGGAGCCGGAGGGCAGCGCGAAGTCGTCCGCGCCGAGGGTGTCCGCCGACACGCCCTTCAGTCGGATGGTGTCGCCGTCGCCGTGGTGGATGACGGCGTCCTCGCCGTCCTGCCGGATGTCGAGCGCCGCGAAGCCGCCGGACACCCCGTCGATGCGGATGGTGTCGCCCTCCCGGAAGTCGGCGATGGTGTCGTGGCCGTCTCCCGCCACGAATGCGAAGGTGTCCGCGCCCCTGCCGCCCCTCAGCCTGTCGTCGCCGTTGCCGCCGTTCAGCGTGTCGTCGCCGTTGCCACCCTTCAGTGTGTCATTGCCACCGCCGCCGTTCAGCGTGTCGTCGCCCCCGCGGCCCTTCAGTGTGTCGTCGCCGTTGCCGCCGCTCAGTGTGTCGTCGCCCTTAGTGCCCTTCAGCATCACACCGGCGGCCTTCTGCGCGGCGGGACCCTCTCCTTCCCCCTCGCCGCCGTCCGGGGCGCCGTCGTCACCGTCACCGCCCTGCGGGTCATCCCCGGCAGGAAGAAACCGGAAGCGGCCCGCGCCGAGGGAATCCGCCAACACGCCTGACAGGCGTATGCTGCCGCCGTCGCCGTAGCGGATGAGGGCGTCGTCGCCGTCCTGCTCGATGACCAGCGACGCGAACCCGCCGGGCACGCCGACCAGCTCGATGGTGTCGCCATCCCCGAAGTCGACGATGGTGTCCGCTCCGTCGCCCACCGCAAACACGAAGGTGTCGGCGCCGAGGCCACCGTACAGCGTGTCGTTATCCCTGCCGCCCGTCAGGACATCGTCGCCCTGTCCGCCGAACAGCCGGTCGTTGCCGTCGCCGCCGTGGAGCCGGTCGTTGCCGTCGCCGCCATACAGCGTGTCGTTGCCGTCGCCACCGTACAGCGTGTCGTTGCCGGACCAACCGTCGAGCGTGTCGCCGCCCGCGCCGCCATGGAGTTCGTTATCGCCGCCGTCGCCCGTCAGGGAGATGTTCTTCGTCATGGTGCCGTTTCCTCTGTGTCAGTTGTGTCTGCTGTGTCCGTCCGCCGTATGGGTCCGGTGCCTTCCCAGGGTTCGGCACCGCATCTACCCACCTCCGATCCGGAGCGCAACACCGCAGCACCTGGTGTGGTCCAATTTCCTGTCATGCGGCGACGGCCTGATTCGCCCGCCATTCGGGGAAGTCGGCCAGCCTGAGATTCATGACGCAGGGCTTGAGTCCGTGCATGGCGTTGAAACCCCTCCTTCGAACAGCGGGTGCCTGAGCGCCCGGGCTGCCCGCAGCCGGCTTTCGCCACGCCGGTTCCAAGATGCCTGCCCCCATCACGGTAGCTGTCGTACCGCATCCGCCTGATGCTGTTCCGGAAGTGGCGGCAGCAGGCTCTAAGTCACTGTGCCGCCCGCTGAAGGGCCCGGGCTCCCTGACCAACCTGTGGGCCAATGGCATCCGGCGCCGCCGGTCAGCCCGTGCCCGCAGGGCCGGGATCTGACCGTATACGTGTCGTCGTCCCTGGTCCCTGTCCATTCCGTCGGCGCCATTCCAGTGCTCTCCGTTCCCGAGATTCCGTCATCGGCACCGGTATCCGGCCACCGCCGACGCTGTGCGCCTCCGGACACCGCGGTGACCAACGCGGCATGCCGGAATGACGCACGGAAGCGCGGTGCGCCGCCGGAATGCCGCCGTTCTGAATCGCCACCAACATCACCGCCAAGGGTGACGGTCTTGAGAGTTATGTCCCAGCCTTTCTGACGGGCTTCCATTGCCGGAGCGTCATGGCCATGGAATCTCGGAGCTTGGGTTAGGGTCTCCCTTCCGTTGCTGGTTCGGACATCCGCGTAATGGCCAGGCGGTCAGCTTCCCGCATTTCGATCGCCAAAGGATGATAGCCGACGGCGTCGCCTGTCTCCCAGATGATTTCAGGCAACTCCATCCGGCGTACGGTACGCTTCAGTGCCCAGTCCCGGGCGATTCGACTGCCACGTGGCATGGATAGCCAAGCCAGCAGTCGCGCAAGTCCTTGGGCGTAGGCCACAAGCCAGACACGGAGCGCCAGCATTGATGGCGTGAACACCAGCGTCAGAACAGTTGCCGTGCCAAGACCGAACACGACGGCAGTAGCCAACTGCTTCCACCATAGCGCGGTTGGCGAATCGATCGTGTACCCGCCGTTGATGAAATCCAGCGAGATACCGAACATCATCGGAGTCAGTCCCGCCATCGTTGTGATCGAAGTCATGAGTACCGGCCGGATGCGCGCTTCAGCGGTTCGCACGATTGCCTCGATACGGGGCATGTAACGGGCATACTCCTGATAGGTGTCAATAAGTACGATATTGTTGTTAACCACAATGCCAGCCAGCGCTACGATGCCTGTGCCGGTCATGATTGTCGAGAATGGCTGTTGCATCACCAACATTCCCAGCAGGACACCTGTCGTAGACAGAACCACGGCGAGAAGGACGAGAGCCGAGTTATAGAAGCTGTTGAATTGAGACAGCAGAATGATGAACATCAATCCCAATGCGCCCGCGAATGCACTCATGAGAAACGTCTGGCTCTCGGCCTGCTCTTCCTGATCACCCGACCACTCCGCTTCGACGCCCAGTGGCAAAGGTCCTGTCCCAAGCCATTCCGTTATGGCGGCAATGCGCTCCTGAGCATTGATCGGAACCAACCGAAACGTTTGGTCCGCAAGCCCAGCTTCAATCGTGCGTGCGCTGAGGTCGCTCTGGTAGGAGGGTTTTCCACCACCCCGATCCTGCTGAGGTGACTGCGCGTATCCAACGGTTGCCCCAGACCTTACATCGACAATCTTCTGCAGGCCGGGCGATATGTTGGCCCTGACGTCAAAATACCGACTCTGGTCGACACGGTCGATCTGACCAAGTTCATCGACCGGTTTCCGGGTGATGAAGTTTGACAGTGGCACCTGACCATCGTCTGTTCGGACCTTTAGGTTGTCGAGTGTGGCTAGGACTCGGTAATCCTCAGGAAGGCGGACCCGGATTTCGATTTCCTCGTCAGAGGAATCGACCCGCATTGTATCCAGCAGAATACCTCGGGTCACGAGTTGCACCATACCTCCGACCGTTGCGACATTGGTGCCGAAGCGGCCCGCCTTTTCGACGTCAACATCAATTTGCCAATCGATGCCTGGCAGAGGAAGCGAATCGTCAATGTCGACCAGCCCCACAGTCTCTTCGAATTTCTTCCGTGCGATTTCTGTCGCGGACCGCAGCGCATCGAAGTCGTCGCCCTTCAATCGAAGATGCACTGGTTTTCCGGATGCCGGACCGCGGTTGAGATTCAGGATTTCCGTTCTGATGCCAGGAATTTCCGCCAATCGGGTTTCAAGGTCATTCATGATCACGTTGCCGTCGTAATCGTCAGCGACCGCCTCCGTCTCCAGAAACCCGAATAGCAGTGGAATACCGGTGACTCGGGGACGGTCCTCCCAGCGCGTAAGCTCGATCTGCACCTGGCCAATGGCGTCTCTGGGAGCGTCTTCGCCTTGCGCACCTTGACCGAGTTCATTCGATCCAGCTGAGGCGAAGGCGCTCTCGATACCTGATGTCGCAAGAATGACGTCCTCGACCTCGCGAACCAGGGAATCCTTTTCAGCAAGCGAGAGGTTCCCGCGAGCCCGGACATAGATGATCGCCTGCTCCGGTTCCGCTTCCACGAAGAACTCGACGCCAAGATTGTTCTGACCGTAATAGCTGAAGGTTGCCATGACAAGGCTGATGACCGCGCAGATCGTGACGACCGGCATGATGGGATTGCCTGCGATGAGCCAGATGAACACTCCGAACGGTGTGCGCTGGTGGCCTGCCCGTATTGGATTGCTGTGTCTTTTGAAATGTACTGAACCGACGGCCACCGCGGTCAGCATCGATCCGATCAGAAACAGACCGACTCCTGGCAGGTAGGCAATTGGACCGGAAGGGCCTTCGCCTGATCCGCCGGCCAGGTAGCCCGGGTTCAGAATTTGCATCGCACCGATGAAGACCATGTAAATCGGCACCGGCACGAGAGCTGCCCGTACGGTCCACCAAGGTATAGCCTGCCGCAAAATCTGTGAGGCGCGTTCAAGGCGACGGTCAAGACGACCGGCGACGCCGCCCATTACGGGAAGGTAGATCAACGCGACAACCAGGGAGGCGGAGAGCACGAATATCAGCGTCACAGGCAGCATTCCCATGAATTCGCCAGGGACACCAGGCCAGAACAGCATTGGCAGGAATGCACAAAGCGTAGTGGCGGTTGAGCTTACAACAGGCCAGAACATGCGTTTGGCGGCTTCCACATACGCATGCATCGGGCCAGAGCCCTCCTTAATGCGCTTGTCCGCGTATTCCACAACGACAATCGCGCCGTCGACCAGCATTCCGACCGCAAGAATCAGGCCGAACATCACGATGTTGGAGATGGCGACGCCCATGACCGCAAGGAACGCAAAGCAGAGCAGGAAGGACGTTGGAATCGCAAATCCCACGAGCAGGGCCGCTCGGGTGCCAAGTGCTGCCAATACCACGATCATGACCAGCGCGATTGCGGTCAGGACCGAAGATTCGAGCTGGCTGATCATCGAGGCGACAACAAAGCTCTGGTCGTTGGATGTGCCGACTTTGACAGCCTGCCGGAGTTCGACGGGCCATGTCTGCTGTTCAGCTTCGACTTCATCCCGGACAAGCTGTGCTGTTTCGATCAGATTGTAGCCCTTCCGCTTGACCACCTGGATCGCCACCGTGTTGACGCCATTGAATCTGGCGGTGCCCTCGCGGTCCTCGAAGTTCAAATGGATTTCGGCAAGTTCGCCTAGCTTCACGACGCTGTCACCGTTGACCTTTATGGGAAGTTCATAAACGTCTCTGTAGTCGACGTAACTGGCCGGGATCTTCACGCCGAACGCACCTTGGTCGGTTTCGACCTCGCCTGCGGCGATCAGTTCGTTATTGTTGGCGACGACATCGATCAACTCTCCGGCCGTTACGTTGTAGGCCTCAAGCAGAAGGGGATCGATCAGCACTTCGAGCATCTCGTCACGGTGTCCGCCAAGGGCGGCCTCCAGGACCGGTTCCAAGCCCTCAAGTCTGTCCTGCAATTCCCTTGCAAGGCGCAGAAGCGTACGTTCGGGCACGGCTCCGGTAAGATTGACGATCATGATCGGAAATTCAGAGAAAACGATTTCATTGATCGAATACTGTTCCGCGCCCTGCGGAAAGCTGGCCTCTGCCTTCTTCATCCGATCTCGGATATCGGCGATTGTCTGCGACTTGTTCCAGTCGAACTCAAACTCGAGCGCGATGCCTGCATAGTCTTCCGACGCCGTAGCTGACATTCTTGACAGACCGTCTAGGCCGGAGAGTTCCGTCTCCATCGGTTTGACCAGTAACCTCTCGCTGTCCTCAGCTGAGATCCCCGGGAACGGTACGGAGACAAAAATGACTGGAATTTCGATGCCCGGCTCACCTTCCTTGGGAAGAAGGCCGTAGGCTGCCCCGCCAGCGATCAGCGAGATCATGATGAAGGCCATGACCATTCTTGCCCGGCTTGCCGCCCAGTCGACGATGATGGTCATTGACTGACCTCCGGGTACGCCGGCGCAACCGGAACGCCGTCGATTACGTATTCCTGGCCAACCACAATTATGTCAGCTTCCCTATCAAGCCCGCTGACGAACACACCTTCGAGACTGTCGCGAAGAACGGTGACTGGAAAGAACCGAGCAGTTCCCTGATCGGTGACAATGCGCACCCCGAGTGAGCCAGTGTCATCGAGTGTCAATGCAGACTGCGGAATCAGGTGCGCTGTCTGCACGCCAGCCTCGACGGAGATTTCAGCTGTCTGGCCATCCCGTATGGACAGATCGGAATTCGGTGCGGTGGCCTCAACCCGGAAGGTGCGCGTGCTTGGATCGGCGGACCGCGAAAGGAAGGTCACCTGTCCAACCACCTCGCGGCCGGTCGTGAGTCTCGCAATCGTGCGGGCTCCGAGACTGATTTTGTCAACGTCGGTCTCCACCACGAATCCGACCAGCTTGATCGGATCCAGCTGAATTACGGTTGCGCAGTGCCCGCCCGGTTGGAGAAGTGAGCCAAGTTCGGCGGTGTCGGATTCCAGCAGACCGGAAAAGGGCGCGCGGATTTCGAGGCGTTCGATTTCCTTCATTGCGGAGGCAACGTTGGTTTCAGCTGTCTGCACGCCAGCCTTCGCACCCTCAAGCTGCGACCGGGCGGCTTGCACGCCCGCTCTTGCGGCTTCGGCTGCAGCTTCGGTCGCTGCCACGCGGGATTCCGAGGCGAAGCCATCTTCGGCAAGACTGGAGGCTGCGGTGAGATTGAGTGTCGCCTCCGCCAGTCGTGCCTCGGCTTCATTGACCCTTGCCTGTGCCTCTGGAAGTCGCGACCTAGCCTCTGTCAGTGCCGCCTGTGCACCCGCAAGGGAGACCAGGCGAGTGCCCGGATCGATGCTGCAGAGAACCTCACCCTTCTCAACGGAAGCGCCCTTGCGCAATGGTTCCGAATTTACAGCCCCTCCGGTTTCGGCGCGGACGTCAACCTGTCGGGTTGCTTCGGTGCGCCCACGGACGACGACGGCTCGGGTAATGACCTGTTCCGACGATGTCATGGCGACCACGGACACGCGTTCCGGAATGTTCCCATCCTGCGACGGAGGTTCAGTGGCCTCGCTCAGGTCATCGCGGGCGGAAATCGCTCTGACTGCCTCTCTTTCAAAGACTAGCAGATACAGTCCGGCTGCGACCAGAATGGCAGTCAGTATCGGAAGGAAACGCATTGTCGGCCCCGGGGTTCCGTTTCGGGCTTGGCATTAGCCAACAATTGTCAGATAGCTTTTGCTGGCCGAGATTCCAAGATGACAGTCTGGCATTGCGCGAAAACCTGCCATGCGGATTCCTCAAGTGTGCGCATTGGTGCGGGATTTTGTCTGTCTGAAGGGTTCTTGCGGTAGCGGATACACTTGGCAAAACGAAAGTCCTGAGTGTATGAGGGTGCGACGGAGATAACGGAGCCGAGGCATTGTCCCCGACAGACAGTTTTATTCAGGAAGTGACCGAGGAAGTCCGGCGGGACCGGTTATTCGGTTATATTCGCCGGTATGGCTGGATCGCAGCCGTCCTGGTGGTGTTGCTGGTCAGCGGTGCTGCCTGGAATGAATATTCCAAGGCGACCGTCCGCGCTGCTGCTGAAGCCCGCGGAGATGCCATACTCGGTGCGCTTGATTCGGAAGACAGCCTGGCACGCGTCGAGGCTCTGGCAGCGATCGGGGCGGCGGGAGCGCAAGCCGCCGTAGTTGCGATGCTTCTGTCAGATGAAGCTATGGATTCGGGCGATCTGGCAGGGGCCGCCGAGGCCCTGCGGAGCGTCATCGAGGACGATGCCCAGCCGGACCTCTATCGCGATCTGGCGACGCTTAAACTTGCGATTTTGTCCGCTTCGGAATTGGCGCCTGCCGATCGGGTCGCTATGCTTGAGCCACTGGCGTTGGCCGGGGCGCCGTTCCGGGTTCTTGCCGAGGAGCAACTGGCGCTTGCCGAAATCGAAAGCGGAGAGCGTGAAGCCGCGCTGGACAGACTACGGGCATTGGCTGAAGACAGCGAAGCGACCACGGGGCTGCGCCGACGCGCCAGGATGCTGATAGTGGCGTTGGGTGGCACTGAAGACCCCGCCTGATCCACGTGGACAATATGGGCGGGGTTCCCAGCCTGATGGCTTTGGTCTGGCCGACATGGAAGGAATGCGTGAGGTGAGGAATTCCGGTAACCTGCTGGTTGTGTGCGGCTTGTTCGCATTGGTGGCATGCAGTGACAACGACTTCCTCAGGGGAGAGCGGATTGAGGTTCGTCGGGGGACGGAAGGGGCATCAGCTGCTGCCGTCGGAACTGTCAGGATTGCCTCAAAGGTTGAATTCGATGCACCGCCTTCCATCAGGAACGCAGTTTGGACGCACGTTTCGGGCGGTGCCACACACGCACCGGTCCACCCTGCGTTTTCTTCCTCTCCAGAGTCGGTCTGGGACGTCAGTATCGGTCGGGGAAACAGCCGGAAGCACCGGATAACAGCGGATCCGATCGTTTCCGATGGGCGCGTATTCGCGTTTGACAGCCAGTCGCGGCTGACAGCTGTGACGACGGGTGGCCGGGTGCTTTGGAACCGGGATCTTACGCCACCGCCAGAGCGGAACAGTGACGCTTCAGGTGGCGGGCTTGCTGCTGTCGACGGGAGGGTGTTCGCCACAACTGGTTTTGGGGAGGTCATCGCACTGGACGCGGCGACAGGCGATGAGATCTGGCGTCAGGACGTTGAGGCTCCCGCGACGGGCAGTCCGACCGTGTCCGGCGGACTTGTATATCTCGTAACCCGTGCAAGTCTTGCGTGGGCGATCGATGCGGGGAACGGCCGTGTGAGATGGCGGCTTCCCGGAACTCCCGCTATTTCCGGAACGGTGGGTGGCGCCAGCCCCGCAGTGACAGATCGGCTTGCCATAATTCCCTTTGGCGGCGGCGAGCTGGTCGCCGTGCTCAGACAGGGCGGTGCGCCAATCTGGAGTTCGGTGTTGTCCGGCCGCCGTCCGGGTCGCGCTTACGCGAATTCCAACGACATTGCCGCAGATCCGGTTGTCTCTGGTGGGGTGGTCTATTCCGGGAATCGGTCGGGTCGCGCGGTGGCGCTACGGCTGAACACCGGGGAGCGTCTCTGGACTGTGCGGGATGGAGCGCAGGGACCAATGTCCGTCTTTGGGGACTCGGTATTCCTGATCTCTGACCTGAATGAGTTGATCCGGTTGGATGCCGCAACGGGCCAACGCATCTGGAGCAGGGATCTGAAGTACTTCAGGAATGAGAAGGCCAAGAGACGCAAGGCGATTCATGTTCACTACGGTCCGGTGCTGGCGGGCGGTGTTCTTTGGGTGGCGTCCAGTGATGGGATGGTTGCCTCCTACAGTCCCGAGACCGGAGTCCGCCAAAGCGCATTCGAAGTGCCCGGCGGGGCGGCGAGCTCGATGGCGTTCGCGCAGGAGACCATGTATCTCGTGTCTGGTCGGGGCAAGCTTCATGCCTACCGATAGAAGTGAAGGACGCGTTGTGTTCTGAACGGAGCGTAGGCATGTCCTTCACTGTCGCCATTGTCGGTCGCACCAATGTAGGGAAGTCCACGCTTTTCAACCGCCTTGTTGGGAAGCGGGTGGCGTTGGTCGACGACATGCCAGGCGTTACACGCGACCTTCGGGAGGGAGAGGTGCGCATCGGTGATCTGCGGTTCACCGTGATCGATACCGCTGGGCTTGAAGCCGCAACCGATGATTCGCTGGAAGGCCGGATGCGTCGGCTGACTGAACGCGCTGTTGGGATGGCGGATATCTGCCTTCTCCTCATGGATGCCCGCGCTGGGGTGCTGGCAGGCGACAGAGAACTCGCCGACCTGTTGAGGCGGCAGTCCGCGAGGGTTGTACTGGCGGCAAACAAGTCCGAGAGTTCGGCTGCCGATGCCGGACTGGTCGAGGCTTACGGGCTGGGGCTCGGTGACCCGGTCGGGATATCGGCTGAGCATGGTCTCGGGCTTGACGTTCTGTATTCCAGGATTGCGCTGCTTGCAGAGGCAATCGCTGGCGAAACGGCGGATTGGGAGTCGGTGGGTAGTGCCTGCGCGAGCTCGAACGGCACGGATCTTCCGTTGCGAATTGCCGTGGTGGGACGTCCGAATGCGGGTAAATCGACCTTGATCAATCGAATAGTTGGCGAGAACCGACTGCTCACAGGTCCAGAGGTTGGGATCACGCGCGATGCAATTAGCCTCGCAACGAATTGGAACGGCGTGTCGACGAGGATTTTTGACACGGCGGGCATGCGCCGGAAGGCGAAAGTTCAGGACAGGGTTGAGAAACTGTCGGTCTCTGACGGATTGCGGGCAGTGAGGTTTGCGGAAGTGGTGATCTTGCTTCTTGATGCCGCAATTCCGTTCGAACAGCAGGACCTGCGCATCGCGGACCTTGCGGAACGGGAGGGCAGGGCCGTCGTGGTTGCGCTGAACAAGTGGGATGTCAAGGATCGCAGACAGGCGGGACTATCCGCCCTTAAGGAACGCTTTGAGCGTCTCCTGCCACAGCTTCGTGGTGCACCTCTAGTTGCCCTGTCAGCGGTGACCGGCCAAGGTCTTGAGCAACTGCATTCAGCTGTCATTGGCATTCATGATGTCTGGAACCGACGTGTCCCGACTGCGAAGCTGAACCAGTGGCTTGCCGGTATGATCGAGGTGCATCCTCCGCCAGCGCCGGGCGGGCACCGCGTCAAACTTCGATATATGACCCAGACGAGGACCAGGCCGCCGGGCTTTGTGGCTATGTGCAGCCACCCGGACAGGGTTCCCGCCAGTTACATCCGGTATCTTGTCAATGGTCTGCGTGAAGACTTCGGTCTGGTCGGCACTCCGATCCGGTTTCACTTGCGCAGCCAGGCAGATCGGAATCCCTACAGGGAAAGCAAGAAGCCAGGACCGTCACGACTTCGCAAGCATCTGGAGCGGGGCGCGCGCAGCGGGTAGCCGTTCCTCCCGACCGTTTGAGCCATCGGGCGAGATTTCGGCGAATTTGGTCAAGTATCTGGCCTTGTGGCAGCAGCAGAGGTTCTTCCAGCGAGAATCCGGAAAGGACGGCCTTCGGAGGCTGCCCCTTGACACGTCCGTCCGTGGCGGTTCCCCCTCTTGCCGGATCGCCCGACCCCCGACTGGTCGGATCGGCTGGCGGTGGTAAACGGTGCGCGGGACGCGAAGGCCGGAGGCAACAGCCTCCTGAACCTTTTATGGGCAACCAGGAGACGCTTCAGGAAGATGAGCGTGTCTGGCCGGAGGCCCCGGAGAACGCGTTCTGCGGCCAGATCGGGGTCGACGCAGCACGGGGGGATCGTCGCCAGCCACCGGAACACGGTGGGGTCGCAGAGTCCTCCCACCACGCCCAATTCCTCTTGATTGCGATTTTCGGCGGGTGGCGCTGCATACGAACCCGCTTTCCCAGCCGCCGGACAACGAAAGGACGGGGCAAGGGAATCCCCTTGCCGGAGGAGACTGTGATGCCTATCGTGGACCCATGTCCACAGCCTTTCATACGGAAATTCTTCCTGCACCCCAGAAGCGGCTGTGGGAAAGGCTTGGTGATACGCCGGAGGGTTTCGTCCTTTACGGGGGAACGGCCCTTGCGCTAAGGCTCGAGCATCGCGAGTCCGTGGATTTTGACCTCTTCTCCCGCACGGCTTTCAGTCCGGACAGCCTGTACAGAAATATCCCTTGAGCCTCTTGCAGAACTCCCCGATCAGGCGGTTTTTTTTCGGAAACGGGCGCTTTTTTCTGATCGGGGGCCTGGATATGGAGCCGTCCCTCTGGTATGGAGCGGGTGTTACAGCCACAACATACGGGGAGACGGCTCCATGTCCCTGCGATCATCCATATCAGATGCCTGGCAGCGGTTTCAAGGGGAACTTTTCCCGTCCCTCGCCGGGGAGGTCGGCCCGCTGGGCGTGAGGCACGGCAGGTTCATCGCCGTCCTGGACCTGGTGGAGGTGGAAAGGCACGTCCACTACAGCCACCGGGGCGTCGGCAACCCGCCCGCCGACCGCAGGGCGCTGGCGCGGGCCTTCGTCGCGAAGGCGGTGTGGGACATGCCGACCACGGTGGTGCTGGTCGACCGGCTGCTGTACGACCCGACGCTGCGGCGCCTGTGCGGCTGGTCCCGCGTGTCGGAGGTTCCCAGTGAATCGACGTTCTCCCGCGCCTTCGCCTGGTTCGCGGAGACCCGTCTGCCGGAGCGGATGCACGAGGCGCTGGTCCGCTCCGCGTATGCCGGCTCGGTCGTGGGCCACATCTCCAGGGACTCCACGGCGATCGTCGGGCGGGAGAGGCCGGCGCCGAAGCCGAAGCCGCAGGAGCGGCCGAAGCGAAAGCGCGGACGCCCGAAAAAGGGGGAGGAGGTGCCGAGGGAGCCGACCCGGCTGGAGCGGCAGCTGCGGGACGGGATGACCGCCGCGGAGATGGCCGCCGAGTTGCCGAAAGCCTGCGACACCGGGACGAAACGCAACGCCAAGGGGTACAAAGAGAGCTGGAGGGGGTACAAACTGCATATCGACGCGGCCGATGGGGACGTCCCCGTCAGCTGCATCCTGACCTCGGCGTCGCTGCACGACAGCCAGGCCGCGATCCCTCTTTCGAGGATGACGGCGCTGCGGGTGGACCACTGTTACGAGCTCATGGACGCGGCCTACGACTCGCTGGAGATCGGGTTCCACGCCTACCTGACGGGGCGCGTGGCGATCACCGACACCAACCCGCGACGCGACGCGGCGCTGAAGGAGCGCCTCAGGAAAGAGGCGCTGGCGCAGCGGAAAGCGGGCCACATACGCCACGACCGCGTCCGTTACCGGCAGCGCTCCAGCGTCGAGCGGGTGAACTCGGCCCTGAAGGACTCCTACGGTGCCCGGCACGTCCGCGTCCGTGGGCACGCCAAGGTGGCCTGCCACCTGTTCTTCGGCGTGCTGGCCCTGACGGTGGAACAGCTGATGCGGCTCACCATCTGACACCGTCCGTTCCGGCAGATCCGTCCGCCACGGACGCCGCCCCGGAGGGGACGGCGCGGCCAGCCATGCGCGGACGGCGCCCGTCGGGCCACCAACTGCGGCATTCCGCCACACCCTGGCCCGTGCAGACGCCCCGGGCACCCGTCGGATCCGGTGCCGCGACCCTGGCGGAACCGAAAGGCTTGCCGCGGCTGCCCGAACCGCAGTAATTGTGCAAGAGGCTCCCTTACCTGAAATATCCTGTCGCGACACGGATGGAAAGGAATGGGGATTACATACCCAACTTGACAGCATACCATATAAGGGAATTGACGCACATATATTGATTGATACAACACAACATGTGGTGTTTGTCAATTTCAGTATGTAATTCCCAAAGGAATACCCTGGAATGTCTTATCGATCTTGGCGGCCATGTCAGGGTCTCCTTCTTCGGAGGCCTTGGCCTGCGCAGCGTCCTGGAGCCTGACAGAGCGGCGGGTCCCGGAATTCCCGTTGCCTCGGCTCTTGACATCGCCGCGACCAAAGCCCTTACGGTCCAGCAACGCGCAGCCGCCAAGGACTTCATTGACATCGATGCCATTCTGAAGTCGGGTCTTTCCATGGACGAAATGCTCGGGGCCGCACAGGCCGTTCACGGACCTGCCTTCAATCCAGTCCTGACCATGAAGGCGCTTTCGTTCTACGGTGACGGCGACCTGCATCTCGTTCCCGAAAGTGTCCGGAAGGACTTGGCCGAAGCCATCAGGAAGGTCGACCTCGGGTCCTTGCCCGGATTCAGGGCCAGGGAAACCCTCTGCGAGGGTATCGAAGGGGAGGCTTTCGGCCATGGCGTCTGAACGGGACCGGTTTGATCTTTCCGATATCGCCCGGCGTACCGTCTGGTTCAGACCGCCGGAGGAGACCCTTAAGGATGAAACGCTTTTCCTCAACCACGTGATGGTCCATGGTCTGGCGGACGACATCGTCCGGACGCGGCGGCATTTCGGAGACGGGGCCTTCCGGCGCGCCCTGGCCAACGCGCACCCGGGCATCTGGGACCGGCGATCCTGGGCTTTCTGGCATCTGGTCCTGGATATGGGGCCTCCCCCGCCAGTTCCGGTCCGTTTCGCCGATGTGGACGAAACGCTCAGAGGGTTCGGTGGACCGCCTAAGGCGGCCTGTCCCACATCAGTGGCGGGTGGGCCCGGCGACGGTGCATGAGTGCAGGCGACTGAAATCCGGCGTCGCGAATTCGCCCTGATCCGCCTGTGCGCGAGTGGGAACCGCCAGACCGTCATGTCCGGGGCCGTTTTCACGGGTGAGTCGCGGGAAATCGGTGCGTTCAGGTCAGGATCCCCTCCTCGAGCCACCGGATTCGGCCCTCGAAAGCAGGAAAGCCGCAACTTTCGGTGGCGAACATATGGTGCGCCGAAGTGGCGGATATGGCGGCCGGAGCTTTGTTATTACATTAAATCAATGGTTTGAAAACTAAGGGTGGCAAAAGCATGCCCGTCGCGACATCCGATCTCGCCATCCGTATCCATTCGCAAAGGGCGGTTCGTGCGGGAAACGCGCTCAGAATTGATACGGCTCGATCCTGTCGGCCGACAGAGCGTAACCAATCACGGCCAATTCGGTCCCGACGGCGGCTGCTCCGAACATGCCGGTGACATATACCGGATCGAAGAATCCGTCATATTCGTATGGCACCTCGGTGGTGACCAGAACAAGTTGGTTCGCGGGTGGAGGCGGTACATGGATGCATGCTCCGACGTAGGGGACCAGAATGAAAGCAGTCAGACCGGTCGCTTCGAAGTCGAGGGGAACGACGTATCCCGGTAGGCGGACGGTCATGCCGTTGTATGCCTCGGTTACGCCGTGGGATTGAGGTTGCTTGAAGCCCGTGGACAGCTGTCCATGTTCAACGATTCCCATTTCACGGAAGGATTTCAGGAGCATGCCACTGTCTCCGTCGGGAATGAGGTCTTCCCATTCCAGTTCGACAACATCTCCTTCGGCCCAACTGGTGGCGGGCAAAGATGCGAGAGCACCGCACGCCAGCGCTTTGATCAGACAGCGGCGTTCAATGCGCATCCATTGCTCCTCTCGTTTGATGGGACACCCTAATACTCAAGACAGCTGGTGTTCAAGATCGCTGTCGCGCAGAGTTGGCGGCATGACACGAATTTGAACCTGATCCCAATCTACCTGAGATCAGGCAAGGTTGGGCATTGGCAGAAATTCCCACCAGCGAGATTCCGGTCCGGTTTCCGGCGGGTCGCGGGCGTCGGCGGCGGATCCGGGCGGAATCCGGGCGTGCGGGGGCGGCCGTCGGCGGTCCGGCGGGAAAAAGTGGATGTGTCGCGGGTCTGCCTCTGGGCGGTTCGGTCGGGCGTTCAGGCGCGCCCGGGCGCCCCGCCCCGCGGCGGCGACCGTCCGGACGGTCCGGCGACGGTCAGGGCCGCCGCCGCGTGCCCGTGGGTCAGGGCGGCGTAAAGGGTCCGCCAGTCGGGGACCGGGAAGTCCAGGAAGTATGACCGGGTTCTCTCCCGAAGATATTTCAGCCGCCCCCTCGCCTCCAGCGCGGCGGCGAACACCCTGCGGGAGGCGGCCTCGATCCGGGCCGTGAGGAAGGCGGGCATCATCGTCATGGCGGGCACGGTGGTCAGGTGCCGCTTTCCGTGCCCGAAGCCGGTCCCGGAGCGATGGCCCTGGTTCTTCAGCGTGTTGAAGGTCTCGTTCCCTGTCCGCCATCGGGAGCGGGCGGCGGGCGTGACCGGCATGAGGCTGTCGCCGTCCACGGGAAGGTCGGTGACCCAGGAGAACCCCTTCCGTTTCTCCTCCACGCGGTGGGTCGGGTCGTCCGGGCCGCGGTGGCGCCTCGCGATGCATTTCCTCCTGGTGACCGTCTCCCGGTATTCGATGACGCTGGCCCTGATGTCGGGATGGGAGGCGTTGACCGGCGCGCCGTTCAGGTAGCGCAGGTCGTGCCGGGTGCCGTCGGCGTCGGTGAACCGGGCCGTGCGTGCGTCCGGGCTGGCGAACAGCGCTCCGTGGTCGCCGGGTTTCGCGCCGGGGATGAAGCGGAGGCCGTGCCGCCGCAGGCGGGCGATGTGGGGTCCGTTGGAGGCGAGGCCGTCCTGCAGGACGATGGCCTTCAGGTGCGGATGCTCCCGCCGGAGGTCGTCGACGGACCGCGCCGCTGCGTTGCGCCCGCAGTCGTTCCTCCTGTCCCCGTCGGTCCTGGCGATCGGCTCCGGGGCCAGAGGGAACACCTCGCGGCGTTCCGGGTGGCAGACCACGGCGGCGGGCATGCCGTTGGAATGGCCCTTCGACCCGTCACTGCGGCTGGCGAGGCGGCAGTGGTCGCGGTGGACGGATTCCGGGCCGAATGGCCGGTGCCGTCGACCGGGATCAGGTAGTGGCCGTCGAAGACGGCGTAGTCCTCCAGCACCCTGCCGCGCCGCAGCCTCGCGAACAGGGTCCCGACGCCGGTGGCGGCTGCCTGGGGTCGACCGTGTCGAGGCGTCTGCGCATGGGGGGGTCGCAGGGCGCCGCCGCGATCCCGAACAGCGTCCGGAGGTTCCCGCGGACGATGGCGTCCCTGCGGCTGTCCCTGCCGGACCGCAGAAGCGACGGATGCTTCAGCGGGAACATCGCGGACGCCGCCATGAGGTGGTCACCAGGGTCGGACCGGCGCCCGTCCACCGGATCGTCGACCGCGCCGGAACATTCCGCCGGAGCCCCGACCGGCCCGGGCCTGCCGGGGTCCTTCCGGAACCGCATCGTCCCAACTCCCGTCAGTGAGGTCATCAGGGATGCGGTAAGGGCCCCAGCCTATGATGTCCAGAGGATTCCGGGCGGTTTCCGTCCGCCGGGAAGGAAAAGTCTTCGAAACCCGGTTCACGGAAGCCCAGGGAATACAGGGTCTGGATGGGCTGGTGGGAATTGCTGGGGCATTGGCGCTTCGGTTACCCGTTCAATTGTCCCGACGGTCGACCGCCGAGCCTGACCTGCGGTCAGGCCTGCGCTGTCATCAGATTCTGATCTGCATGCCATCGGTCAAAGACATCCTGTAGGCGCGCAGTGCTGGCGCGAGACTGACGGCCGCACCCGCGATGGTGACGAGAGCGAGAACCGTCCACTCGCGTCCGGTTGGTGCGCCGATTCTCAGGTAAAGTCCAAATGCGTCGTCGATATAGGGCCTTACCGCCCACATTCCGGCATAGAGCATTCCCGCTCCGAGAAGCACGGCTGCCGACGTCATGAGAATTGCCTCGATCAATAGCAGCGAGATTATTGTCATGGGCCGTGCGCCAACCGCCCGCAGGATGGCCATTTCACGTCGACGTTCGCTCAGGCCAGCGAAAATCATCGCGGTCATGCCGAGCAGCGCTGTGATCACAACCATTGCGGAAACTCCAATCAGTGCCGATTCGGCGACTCCAACGATCACCCAGAGTTCCTGCAGAGCGACGCCGGGCAGGATCGCGAGGAGCGGCTCCTCTCCGTATTCGTTGATCCAGCGTTGAAGCGAAAATATCGTGAGCTTCGATTTCACGCCGATAAGGGCCGCCGTGATGGCTTTTGGCTGGAGATCCATCCCGCGAACCTGGTCAGCGCCTGTCGATTGCCCAGGGATTCTGCCGCCGCCCTGCCAATCGATGTGGATCGCTTCTATCGCCTCGAGGCTCACGAACACCGTTCGGTCGACCGGGGTTCCTGTCTTGGCAAGAATTCCGGCGACACGAAACGGCATGTCATCATGTTCAGTGAAGGAAGCCAATCCATGGGCGACCACTATTTCCTGGCCAGTGGTGTAGTCCAGCTCAGTCGCGACGTCCGCTCCAACCACCGCATCAAAGAGGTCGTCGAAGCGGCTTCCACTCGACATTTCGAGACTCCTTCCGCCGCGATACCTGTAGCGGTCAAAGAATTCGTCGGTTGTCCCCATGACGCGAAAGCCACGATGGCTGTCGCCAAGCGACATCGGTACGATCCAGTTGACTTCCGGGCGTTCCTTGATGTCCTGGTAGCTTTCCCATGTGATGTTGTTGGTGGCGTTTCCCACCCGAAATACGGAGTAGAGCAGGAGCTGGACGCCACCTGAGCGGGCGCCAACGATCAGGTCCGTTCCTGAAATGGTGTGGGCAAAGCTGGACTTTGCGCCGGTGCGGACTTTCTCCACACCAAAGAACAGTGCGACCGAGAGTGCGACCGCAAAGACGGTGAGTCCGACTGTCAGTCGCCGACTGATCAGGGATTGCCAGGCCAGACGTATGAGAATCATGGCTCCACCACTTCCATTCGTGTGATCGAGGACAGATCGAGTACTCGATCAAACCTGTTCGCGAGACGGGAGTCATGGCTTACCATCATGAGCGTTGTTCCTGCTTCGACGGTCTGCCCGAAAAGCAGATCCAGAAATGTACGCTGGTTTTCTTCATCGAGTGCCGAGGTCGGTTCGTCCGCTGCAATGAGTGCGGGTGCTCCGATAAGGGCCCGACAGGCCGCAACCCGCTGTTGCTGGCCGATGCTCAGCTCCGCGGAGCGCGCCCCAAGCAGCAGGTTCCTTGGGAGGCCGAGAGCCTCGCCAATGCGCAACGCCTCATCTCGGGGACTGTCCAGACGCGCCCGACGTTCCGGCGCGAAGGCCAGAGGCAGCAGTATGTTCTCCAACGGCGAGGCGTAGGGGAGCAGATTGAAGAGTTGGAAGATCAGACCGATCCTGTTGGCCCTCAGCCTGTCGCGGCTGGGTCCCCTGAGTTCGGAAAGAGCGGTTCCGTCCACCTTGACCGTTCCGTGGTCAGGCACGGCGATTCCACAGACAAGATTCAGCAGGGTGGATTTACCTGCGCCGCTCTTCCCGAGAATGAGCAGTCGCTCGCCCTGCGCCACGGTCAGTTCCGGGATGTCCAGAGTGAATCCGGTGCGGTTGGGCCATGTGAAACTGACGCCGCACAACTGAACCGCAGCGTCAGGCATCTGGGGGTCCATGATCCGTTCTGCGTTCAGGGTGACAGATCAAGCGTGGAGTTTTTCCGTGTTGCTTCAAGGAGAGCCGCTCCCTGGTTGGTCACGGTCCGTACGGTCAGTGACTCGGCATTCCTGAACAGGTTGAAATACCGCAGTTCAATCTGTGTCGCGGAACCGATGTGGGCGCATTCCAACAGGTATTCCGCGTGGAATTCGGAGTGGATCGCTTCGCCAGCGCGCGTATGGTCGTCGTGTCCGTCCTCGTCATGGTCATCGTTGTGGCTGTGCGCGTGGTCGTTGTCGTGCCCCTCCTTTCCGTGATGCGCGTGGTGGTCGTGGTCATCCTCGTCGATTAGCAGCATGGCCTGATTCCCGATCACCCGACATTCGGCCTCATCGGGCAGCGCAAACAATTCAAGCGGTTCGGCAAGTTTCTCCAGAGCGGCTTCAACGGTTGCACGGTCGGCGTCCGATACCGCTGCATGCTCGAATCCAACGATGTCAAAGCCCGGGGCCTCGAACTCCATTGCAATCCGGTCACCCTCAACCGCGATGTTCAATGTTCCATGCCCGTGTTCATGAGCATCGACAAAACGCTGTTCCTCGGCTGAAGCCGGTAGTGCACACGCCGCCGCCAAGGCGCAGGCGAGATACCTTGCGTCATTCATGGTCCGTCTCCCATTTCGCTTTCCCTATGCGCCGAACACAGGCGTCAAATTGATACGATATATCATTTCCTAATTCCATTCCGAATTGCAAGGCCGGGAATTTCGGGACAGAAAATGCGGAACCGTAACGGCAGGGCAATCGCGTTTGGGCCTCTACCGTGGCGTTGATGTCTGGGATCATTCAAACCTGACCACAATTGCAGCAGGAGCGCCACTTCTGTTCACAACCTGTTCTCGTCTGTCACAACGAAAATTCCAAACGCGATAGCCCTGCCGTAACGGGCGGAGGCGTTGTGCTGACCTGAGAACACGAATACCTTGCCTTTGGCAGGGACTCCAGCCGTCCCTGAGCCGGAATCGCCGACGCCGAAGGATGGGGACTCCTGTCTTCCGGCCAACGCCTCCGCTAGGTTTGCGCCCTACTGCGGAAATGGCGGGCGTTGCTTTTCGGAATGAAAGTGGTGATGTCAAACGCCCCGAAGCCGACGATTTTGACTGGTGGAAAGAGACACCATCGGTGCCGGTGGAGAATGGACCCAATTCCCCGCTCGTTGGCCGTCCGGGTGTCAGGCCAAGCGGCGGCCGCCGACGAAAGAACGCCGGAGCGCCAGTGACTCTGCGAGAATTAAGTTGACGGAATGTAAGTTCAATGGTTATACCGCCAAATCGCAAATCAATTTACCAAAGGGAGGTAAAATATGTACCGTAAAGGCGTTCTTGGCGTCGCAGCGACGCTGACGCTCTGTTCGGCGGCTTTCGCGCAGGACAAGACAATCACGATCGCAACCGTGAACAACGGCGACATGATTCGGATGCAGGGCTATACGGATCAATTCACCGCCGAGACCGGCATCAACGTTGAATGGGTCACGCTGGAGGAAAACATTCTCCGCCAGCGCGTGACGACCGACATCACCACCAAGGGCGGTGCATTCGACATCATGACCATCGGCATGTACGAAACTCCGATCTGGGGCGCCAATGGTTGGCTCGTTCCGCTCGATGATCTGAGTGCAGGGTATGACGTGGGAGACATCCTGCCGGCCATGGCGGGTGGGCTCAGCCATGACGGCACCCTCTATGCGGCCCCATTCTACGGCGAGAGCTCGATGGTGATGTACCGCACCGATCTCATGGCGGCTGCTGGCCTTGAGATGCCGGAGGCGCCTACATGGGATTTCATCCGTGAAGCAGCCGTCGCGATGACCGATCGCGACAAGGAAATCAACGGCGTTTGCCTGCGCGGAAAAGCAGGCTGGGGTGAAGGCGGTGCCTTTATCACGGCGATGTCCAACTCGTTCGGTGCGCGCTGGTTTGACGAGGACTGGAAACCTCAATTCGACACGCAGCCTTGGGCCGATACGTTGAATTTCTTCGTCAACCTCATGAGCGATGCGGGCCCTCCGGGCTATGCGACCAACGGTTTCAACGAGAACCTGTCGCTGTTCCAGCAGGGCAAGTGCGGCATGTGGATCGACGCGACCGTGGCGGCGTCCTTCGTCACAAATCCGAATGACTCGACGGTGGCGGACAGTGTCGGCTTCGCCCTTGCGCCCGACACCGGCAAGGGCAAGCGCTCCAATTGGCTTTGGGCGTGGGCATTGGCCATTCCCGCCGGTACGCAGCAAGGGGCGGAAGCCAAGCAGTTCATAGAGTGGGCGACTTCGAAAGAGTACATCGAACTGGTCGCGATGAATGAGGGTTGGGCCAACGTTCCGCCGGGTGCACGGACCTCGCTTTACGAGAACCCCGAGTACCAAAAGGTTCCGTTCGCCCAGATGACATTGGATTCGATCCTGTCAGCTGATCCCAACAACCCGACTGTCGATCCCGTGCCGTACGTCGGCATCCAGTTCGCGGCGATCCCCGAGTTTGCCGGAATCGCCACGCAAGTCAGCCAGGAATTCTCGGCTGTCTATGCGGGACAGCAATCTGTGGATGAGGCACTTGCAAAGGCGCAGGCACTGACCGTTGAGGAAATGGAAGCTGCCGGCTACTAAGGCGAGTTTCCGCTTGGGCCGGAGGCGGCGTCCCGTCGCCTCCGGCATCCAAACCTGGAGCCCGTGATCAGGCACCGAAAGTACCAGACACCGGGCTGAATTCCCCGCTGGGGCTCTGCACGCGTGCCGGGATGGGCCGGTGTCGCACTTCGTCAAGGGTGAGGGGCGGCGAAATCGAGTTGCCCGTTGGCAGGGAGATGTGTTCATGGCCACGAAAGCTTCTCGATCAGCTGCACGGCTGATGATGGCGCCGGCGGTGATACTGCTTCTGGGATGGATGCTGGCTCCCCTCACCACAACGCTCTGGTTCTCGTTCCGAAGGTACCTACCATTGCGTGGGGGAGACCAGGGATTTGTCGGCTTTGACAACTACGTCCGTTTTGTGACCTCAAGCGCCTTCTGGCCGAGTGTGGTGACCACACTCGTAATCGTTCTGGGCGTTCTTTCGATTACCGTCGTTCTCGGCATCCTGCTGTCGATTCTGCTTGACCAGCCGATGTGGGGACAAGGGGTCGTCCGGATCCTTGTCATCGCGCCGTTCTTCGTGATGCCGACCGTGTCGGCGCTCGTCTGGAAGAACATGTTCATGGATCCCGTGAATGGTATCCTGGCGCATCTTTGGAGAGTCTTCGGAGCCCGGCCTGTGGAATGGCTGAGCGATGTGCCCATTGGCTCGATCGTGATGATCGTTTCGTGGCAGTGGCTGCCCTTCGCGACATTGATCCTGTTGACGGCAATTCAGTCGCTGGACGGCGAGCAGCTTGAAGCTGCTGAAATGGACGGTGCGCCGCCGCTCAAGCGCTTCGCCTTCATCATCCTGCCGCATCTCAGTCGCGCCATCACGATCGTGATCCTGATCCAGACGATTTTCCTGCTGTCCATCTTCGCGGAGATATTCGTGACCACCGGCGGCGCATTCGGAACCCGCACGCTGACCTACATGATTTTCCAGCGCGTGCTGGAAAGCCAGAACATCGGCCTCGGCTCGGCAGGCGGAGTCTACGCGATAATCCTTGCCAACATCATTGCGATCTTCCTGATGCGCATCGTCGGCAGGAATCTGGATACGTGAGGGAGGGACAGTCATGGCGCGCGCAGTCACCACAAATCGCAAGCTCCTGAACACCGCCGTCGCGTGGGGGATCGGCCTTCTGATCTTTTTTCCAATCCTCTGGACGATCCTGACGAGTTTCAAGACAGAAGCGCAGGCGATCAACGATCCGCCGCTTTTCCTGTTCTTTGACTGGACGCTTGAAAACTACTCGGTGGTGCAGGACCGTTCGAACTATATGCGCTTCCTGTGGAACTCGGTGATACTGGCAGGCGGCTCGACGCTGCTAGGGATCATCGTCGGCGTTCCGGCGGCATGGTCCATGGCCTTTGTGCCGTCACGCCGGACCAAGGACGTCTTGCTCTGGATGCTGTCAACCAAGATGCTCCCTGCTGTGGGTGTCCTGTATCCGATCTACCTCGGTTTCATCAGTCTGGGACTGCTCGACACGCGGACCGGGTTGGTCATCGTGCTCATGCTGATCAACCTGCCGATCATCGTCTGGATGCTCTATACGTATTTCCGCGAGATTCCGGGCGAAATCCTGGAGGCGGCCCGAATGGACGGCGCCTCCTTGAGGGGGGAAATCTTCTACGTCCTTATGCCAATGGCAATTCCGGGCATCGCGTCGACCATTCTCCTGAATTTCATTCTCGCATGGAACGAGGCCTTTTGGACGCTCAACCTGACAGCAGCGAAGGCGGCGCCCCTTACGGCTTTCATCGCCAGCTACTCCAGCCCGGAGGGCCTGTTCTTTGCCAAGCTGAGCGCGGCATCGACGATGGCCATCGCCCCGATCCTCGTCCTTGGCTGGTTTAGCCAGAAACAACTTGTCCGCGGTCTGACATTTGGCGCGGTGAAATAAGGAACCGACACATGGGACGCATCATTCTGGACAAGGTGTCGAAGAGCTTTGGCGAGATAGAGGTCATCCCGCCCCTAGATCTGACTGTCGAAGATGGCGAGTTCTGCGTCTTCGTCGGGCCTTCCGGATGCGGAAAGTCGACCTTGCTGCGCCTAATTGCGGGGCTTGAGGACGTCAGCTCGGGCACCATCCACATCGATGACGCAGACGCAACGAACGTTCCACCTGCCAAGCGCGGACTGGCAATGGTGTTCCAGTCCTATGCGCTTTACCCGCATATGAGCGTGCGCAGGAACATCGCCTTTCCGATGCGGATGGCGAAAATACCGGAAACCGAACAGAGCCGCCGCATCGATGCGGCCGCGAAGGCTCTGAACCTTACCGACTACCTTGATCGCCGGCCTGGCCAGCTCTCTGGTGGCCAGCGTCAGCGTGTCGCGATTGGGCGTGCCATCGTGCGCGAACCGGCGGCCTTCCTGTTTGATGAACCGCTTTCAAACCTCGACGCCGCCTTGCGTGTGGGCATGCGATTGGAGATCTCGGAACTGCACAAGCGGCTGGATACGACGATGATCTACGTGACCCATGACCAGGTCGAAGCCATGACCATGGCCGATAAGATCGTGGTCCTTCAGGCTGGGGTGATCGAGCAGGTCGGATCCCCCCTTGAATTGTACCGTCGCCCAAGGAACGTGTTCGTCGCCGGTTTCATCGGGTCGCCGAAAATGAATCTGATTGAAGGGGATGAGGCGCAGAAGCACAACGCCCGGAAAATAGGCATCCGTCCCGAACATATCGACGTGACGACCGAAGGTGACGGGGTATGGGTAGGCACAGTCGGTGTCGCCGAACACCTTGGATCGGACACGTTTTTCCACATCCATGAAACCGGGTTGTCCGGGACCATCACGGTTAGGGCACCCGGCGAGGTCAGCTTAAGGCATGGAGACCGAATTGGTCTCAGGCCACGGGCCGACCTCATTCACAGGTTCGATGTCGAGGGTCTGCGGATCGAATGATTGAGCATGGTGAATTGGCAGCACCAAATCATGACGAAAGGAGCGGACTGCTTTTGGCAAAGTGCGCCTCGTCAGTGATGGGGCCGGAAAGACGCTTTCGGCACCACCGGCAAACCTACTTCACAATGGCGCAAAATGACAACGTAAATTGCGCACAATGACCGAATTGAACAAGACCGACCTGACCGGACATGTTGCGGTCCCATTGAGGGAAGCCTCACTGGGCCGCCTCTCCCCCGAGATCGGGAAGCCTCACTACAGACGTGCCGCGCTGACGCCGGGAATTGTCCACATCGGCGTTGGCAACTTTCACAGGGCACATCTGGCCTGGTATCTTCACCGGCTGATGCAGAAAGGGCAGGCACAGGACTGGGCGATCATCGGAGCAGGCGTGCGGCCCGGTGATGTCACACTTCGCGAAAAGCTGCTGGCGCAGGATTGTCTGACGACGCTCATCGAGCTGCGACCGGACGGAGCCTCAGCCGAAATCTGCGGATCGATGATCGACTATCTGCCAGTTGAGGAGGAAAACGGTGCCCTGATCGCGCAGATGGCTTGTCCCGGCACGCGGATCGTGTCGCTGACCGTGACAGAGAGCGGATACTTCGTGAATCCGGCCACAGGATCATTTCACAGGGATCATCCCGAAATCCTGTTTGATGTTGCCCATCCCGAAACGCCACGCACAGCATTTGGAGCGATTGTGGCGGCCTTGGAGAAGCGACGTGCAGCGGACTCGGGCCGGTTTACGATTCAAAGCTGCGATAATCTGCGCGGCAATGGGGATATAACCCGATCAACCGTCGTATCGTTGGCACGACTCCGCGATCCTGATCTTGCCGACTGGATCGATGCCAACTGCAGCTTTCCCAATTCCATGGTGGATTGCATCGTACCTGCGACAGGACCCGCCGAGATTGCGCTGGCGCAAACGTTTGGGATTGATGACGCCGCTCCGGTGACCCATGAGGACTATCGCCAATGGATCATCGAGGACGACTTCTGTGCCGGTCGACCGAACTGGGACGCGGTGGGCGCGATATTCACTGACAGGGTCCATGACTACGAAACCATGAAGATCCGGATTCTCAACGCGGGCCATCAGGTTCTGGCGAATGCGGGTGAGCTTCTGTCGGTCGACACCATTGCCGGGTGCATGGCGCATCCTCAGCTATCGGCATTGTTTCGCAGGATTCAGAATGAGGAGATTGCCCCCTATGTGGCGCCAGTGCCCGGCATGACGCCGGATGCCTACGTTGCCCTGATCAAGAAGCGATTCTCGAATCCGGCGATCCATGACACGACACGCCGTGTCGCCTTCGATGGGTCGGCGCGGCATACGGGCTTCGTCTTGCCGGTCTTGCGGGACGCGCTTGCGGCCGGTGGATCCGTGACGGGCCTCAGTCTCGTGGAAGCCCTGTGGGCGCGAATGTGTACGGGCACTCGCGAGAATGGAACTGTAATCGAGCCGAACGACCCGGGCTGGAGCGACCTGCGGGCCTCGGCAGAGGCTGCGCGACGTCGTCCCAAGGCCTGGCTGGAGCAGCGAAACATTTACGGTGCGCTTGTCGAAGAAACCAGGTTCGTCGAGGCCTTCACTGAGTGGCTGGGCGTCATCTGGACGGAGGGCACGGCGGCCGCGTTGGAAAGATACTTGCGCGACGGGTAACTGGGTGGGGTTGGTTCCGGGAGTTCCCGGAATGGTCTTGCATTGTGGCGAAGCGCCCATGGATATGGGTCCATCGGAATCGGCTGACGGGCAATCCTGCTTTGTGCAGCACCCTGACGGCATCGTCGTCAGAACCGGGGTCCCTTGGGTCTCTTGGGCGTTGATGAGGGATTTCATCACATCTGTTTCTGGCGCGGTTTTGCAAGTCTTTGGAAGACAGCGATGTCGACACAGGGTCTGCGGTCCCAGCCGACTGCCCGACAATCCTGGCTTTTGTGGGACTGCAGGACGGCCGGGTGTCCAAATGGTTCTTCGATGAGCACCTGGCGCTGTGCATGTTGAGCAAAGAAGGGACACCGGCGCATGATCCCAAAATTGACTGACTGTCCCCTGTTGGGACCGCCTCGCCAGCGAGCCCTGCGCCGAAATGTCCGCTGGCCCATTGGGGCGCGAACGCCAAGCCCTTTCGGCAATGCTTGATCTTAAAATCCGGCATACTTTATTGTGGACGAAGGCCCACCTTCGTGGTCGCATCAAGCGTATGATGGAAATGCCCGGCGAGGATCTGGATTGGCTTGTGCTTCGACTCTGAAGATACGGGAGAAGCCTCGATTGATTCTCGATCCTGACCCGTCGCTCGTTGGGGCCACTCAGGGAGATGCCGTTGCTGACGACGATAGCTGCATCGGCGACGTCCCTGCAAGGGCTGTCCCGCCAGATCGCGCTGACCGCAATTCCCGGGCTCGAAGGCGCACCGATCATGGACCGCATCCTGTCGGCGGAAGAAGCCGGGATGGCAAAGCACCGGTCGACGGAGAGCGCTTGATCAGCGCTTTCTTGCGGCGCTGGACGACGTTCTGGAATATGAGGAGGCGCAGAATCTGCGGATGCGACCGACGGACACGTGAATTGGCAACAAGGATATGGCATCGTAGCCGAGGCGCTCGCGGCGCACGGTCGGTTTCGGGCGATTGCGGAAGTGACGAGTCAGGATCGGGAGAAGTATCGGCCACCGCCCGCCGGGGGATCGCACATGACAGTTAGTACCGTTGTGACCCGACCTTTTGAGGACCAGGGGCCAGGAACGTCAGGGCTGCGAAAGAGGACTCGGGTTTTCTTGCAGCCCAACTATCTGGAGAACTATGTACAGGCGATATTCGCCGCGATCGGAGGTGGAGTTGGCAAGACGTTCGTGATTGGCGGAGATGGCCGTTACTTCAATGCCGAAGCGATCCAGAAGATCATAAGGATCGCTGCGGCAAACGGAGTGACAAAGGTCATTGTCGGCAAGGACGGCATTCTCTCAACTCCGGCCGCGTCTCACCTTATCCGCAGGAACGGGACCGATGGCGGCTTCATCCTGTCCGCCAGCCACAACCCTGGTGGAATCGACGGGGACTTCGGCGTCAAGTTCAATGCTTCAAACGGGGGGCCTGCGCCGGAGGGGCTGACTGCCAGGATATTCGCTGCGACCAAGGCCATCGAAAGCTATGCGATCGCGCAATTCAAGGACGTCGATCTGGGACATGTCGGAACGGCAGGTCGCGGCGAACTTGTCATCAAGACAGTTGATCCGGTCGAGGACTATCTCGTGCTGATGGAACGGCTCTTCGACTTTGACTCAATTCGCGCGCTTTTTGCCAGCGGTTTCACCATGCGCTTTGACGCCATGCATGCTGTCACCGGCCCCTATGCCCATGCCATTCTGGAGGATCGGCTCGGTGCGCCAAAGGGAACCGTGATCAACGGCATTCCCAAGGTCGATTTTGGCAAGGGCCATCCCGACCCCAATCCCATCTGGGCAAAGGCGCTTGTCGACCTGATGATGTCGGACGGTGCCCCGGATCTTGGCGCGGCTTCGGACGGCGATGGTGACCGAAACATGATCGTGGGACGGGGAGCGTACGTGACGCCTTCCGACTGCCTCGCGATCCTCGCCGCAAATGCCCACCTCGCACCAGCCTATTCCGGCGGACTGAAAGGGATCGCACGATCGATGCCGACCAGCGGGGCCAGCGACCGAGTCGCAGAAAGACTCGGGATAGGAGCATACGAAACACCCACTGGCTGGAAGTTCTTCAGCAATCTTCTTGACGCCGGCAGGGTCACGATCTGCGGCGAGGAGAGCGCAGGGGCCGGATCAAGTCATGTAAGGGAAAAAGACGGGCTCTGGGCCGTGCTGCTCTGGCTGAACATCCTTGCGAACCGCAACTCTTCAGTTGCCGAAATCCTGCGGGACCATTGGCGCACGTTCGGTCGCGACTACCATTCGCGCCATGACTTCGAAGCTGTAGAGACCGGCAGAGCAAATGCGCTCATTGACGAATTGAACCGCAGTCTCGCTGATCTGCCGGGCCAGGAGTTTGCCGGGCTGAAGGTCAGGGTTGCCGACCAGTTCTCCTACAAGGATCCCGTGGACGGTTCGGTCAGCTGCAATCAAGGCATTCGCATTATTTTCGAAGGTGGCGGTCGCGCCGTGTTCCGTCTGTCGGGAACAGGAACACAGGGAGCCACCTTGCGCGTCTACATGGAGCAATTCGAGCCTGCCGACGGAGATCACGCGCAGGACACGCAGGAAGCACTGGAGGCGATTCGAAACGCGGCGTACGAGGCCTGCCGACTTAAGGTGCATCTTGGTCGAACCGAACCGGACGTGCGTACCTGAAGACATGACCCTGGAGATTGAAGCGATGCCGGACCACTGGACCAGACTGAAGGAGAACCGCTCCGATACGTTACAGCGTCGAATTCTGGATCTGTTCGATGACGACAGCAGGCTCGATGCCTTTTCAGTGGAAATTGACGGCATGCTGCTGGACTTTTCGAAGACCAACATCGACCGACCGGCGTTGTCCAGTCTGCTGGATCTGGCAAGATCCGCCGAGGTGGCGCGGAAACGGGATGCCATGTTCCGGGGTGACCGGATCAACGGCTCGGAGAACCGTTCCGTATTGCACTCCGCCTTGCGGGCTTCCGGTACTGAGCCGCTGGTCGTGGATGGCCATGATGTGATGCGGGACATCGGGTCCACGCTGCGACGAATGGAACGTTTTGCTGAAGGTGTTCGTGCGGGTTCCACGAGATCGGCAGCCGGCGAGCGTTTCACCGACGTGGTGAATGTCGGAATCGGCGGATCCGATCTGGGTCCCGCAATGGCAACACTCGCCCTGGCACCGTACCGGGACGGGCCTCGCTGTCATTTCGTTTCAAATGTGGATGGTGCGCACATCACCGACACCCTCCGCATCCTTGATCCTGGAACGACGCTTGTCATCATGGCCTCAAAGACGTTCACGACAGTCGAGACGATGACCAACGCGCGCACGGCCTTGAGCTGGCTTCGCGGGGCGTTGGGAGAGGAGGCGGTCCAGAGCCTGGCCGCTGTGTCCACGGCACTCGACAGGACCACCGAGATGGGAATCGCCCCTGATCGGGTCTTTGGCTTTGCTGATTGGGTTGGCGGACGGTATTCCCTTTGGGGGCCGGTGGGGCTGCCGATCATGTTGGCGGTTGGCCCTGATGATTTCCGAGACTTTCTGGCTGGCGGCGCGGCCATGGACCGGCACTTCCGGTCGGCGCCATTTGAGCGGAACATGCCAATCCTGCTCGGCTTAGTAGGTATTTGGCATCGAGATATCTGCCAGTATCCGACGCGAGCGGTCATTCCGTACGACCAGCGCCTTGCGCGTTTGCCGGCCTATCTCCAGCAATTGGACATGGAGAGCAATGGCAAGTGCGTCTCCATTGACGGACAGGAACTTGAACTGCCAACAGGCCCGGTCGTTTGGGGCGAACCTGGAACCAACGCACAGCATGCGTTCTTCCAGTTGTTGCATCAGGGCACCGAGGTCGTGCCGGTTGAGTTTCTTGTGGCGGCGGAAGGCCACGAGGCGAATCTCAGGGAACACCATGACATGCTGAAGGCGAACTGCCTTGCTCAATCAGAAGCGCTCATGATTGGCCGCACATTCGATCAGGCCATGGAAATTGCGGCCGGGCTGGGCTATTCAGGACAGGAGCGGCGCATTCAGGCGGCCCACAGGTATTTTCCTGGAAACCGGCCGTCGACAACGCTTGCGTACCAAAGGCTTACCCCTTTCACGTTAGGCCAGATCATATCGCTTTACGAACACCGGGTCTTCACGGAAGGGGCGATCTGGGGGATAAACTCCTTTGACCAGTGGGGCGTGGAATTGGGCAAGGAACTGGCAGGAACTCTGCTGCCGATGATGAAGGGCACGGCGGACATAGCCAAGGATCCGTCGACGCGTCGCCTGATCCGGCGTCTGTCAGTGTAGGATGCTGGCCAGTCTGCAATTTCTGGATCCGCCTGTCGAGGCACTGCCGGGACAGGACGTCGATCCCTTTCTCCGCAATGCCCGGCCAGCTGCCGTGCTTCCGCGTCTGGTGGACTCCGGAGCGGTCGGCGATCCGCGAGAGGCCTCCGCCGGACCGAAGACCTCATACGGGGTCGACGGCTTGTGGGTGTGGGGCTGTCCATCACGAGGACGGCTTTCCTGTCCGGAAAGTGGGCGTCGACGATGTCCTTGGGCAGACTGGCGAAGTCCCGCCTCCAGCGGGTTTCGGCCATGAACAGGTTGGTGGTACCGTTGCGCCCCTACCCCGAGGGGTGAGCGGTGGGGCACCGGTGATAGCACTGTAACCTGCCAACCAAGTGTCATTGGACGAGGTCACCGCGCTGGCGGAGTTCGATTGGCTAGACCATCCGTTCGCGGCGAGCGTCTGGTACCGCTCATGGAGGCGGTGGATGCGTTGGACGACTCCCTGGAGTGAGCCGGATTCCGGGCCGTAGGGCTAGCCCGCAGGCGGGCGCGGATTATGGATGCAGCGGACATACGGCTTGGATGTCCGGATCTTACCCAATTGAATTTCTTTGGCTTCGATGTCGAGGCGGGTTGACTTTCGATCAACCCGTTCCTATCTCTGGCTGTGCACCATCCATCTGATGGCGCTCCATTCCGGCGAGATGCCGGTTCAACTGAAAGAGGGAATTGGAAAATGGATGAACACTGATGCCACTGGAAGTTTCGCCCAAGTCGTTATCATTATACAGAAATTTCTTTCGTAATTTTCCGGAGTATGACATCAGGCTGACGCGTCACGCGGACAGTCGTAGGAATGAACGAGGTTTCGGGTTCACGCTGCCGGTTCTCCGAGCGGTGCTGCGGAGAGGAAGGATAATACGTGTCGAGTTCGACAGCGGTACAGGAGACGAGAGGTTCGTGGTGGCGGGGCGCGACGTTGACGGTCTCCGCATGGAGCTGGTGGTTGCTCTCGACCGGACCATGGACGGTTGCGTCCATGTCATAACGGTGATCGACCCCGATGGGTCGCGGTGATAGGAAAACATTGCGGCGGCGGTCGTGCCGCCGCCTCTCCGATATGGAGTAAGGGATGGGACTGATCAGGGAATATGACGCGACACGGGAGATCGGTGTCCCGGTCACGTTGCTTGATGCCGTTGAGGAGTTCGACGACGGTAGCGTGAGGTTTCCTAACCTTGAGATGCTGCTGGCGACGGTCGCGGTGGCGCGGGTGCTCGTTCCAATCCAGCTCACGGGGACAGAGATCCGGTTCCTGCGGCGCACCCTGGGTTTCACTGGCGCCGAGTTCGCGAAGGCCATCGATCTCAGCGAGAAGAGCGTCGTGTCCCGTTGGGAGAACGACAGGGTGCGGCCGGGTGGTTTCACGGAGAAGGTCATCCGGCAGTTCGTCGTGAACGAACTCGGGCCGCAGGCTCCCGGTGTCCTTGTCCCCCGGAACGCCATACCGGCGATGAAAATCGCGGCGTGGCCACTAACGGAGGGTCCTCTGGAGATCACCCTCCGACTGCGGGAAAGAACCGCCGCCGGGGAGGAGTGTCCACGGCATTACGCCGCCGCGTGAGCGCACCGGCCTTTGGGACTGCCTCCTCTACCCTTCCCCGGACTAACCTCTCTTGCCCGTCCGTCCCACACTCGTCGGCGGGCAGTAAGGACCAGCACTAAGGCAAGGACGGATTATGGGCACAGCTCACATTTTCCGGAGCGGACGGCACGTGTGCTTCACTTATGTGTCCCGGTGCCCGGTTCACGTGAGGGTGGCTCCCGCGGCATATGTGCGAACAGGCTTCGGTATCTGGAGCTTTTCCGATGGAGTTAGATGTGATCGGATCGATGACGCCGCAGGCATTGTCTATCCAGACAGCGCGGATAGGCTCCCTCCAGACGGGAATCTATCCGTTCAAGGGTCGGATCCTCCTTGCCCGGAGACCGGAAACCCTGCCTTCCGGTAATTCCTTCCGCCAGGGCTGCGCCAAATAAGCGTCAATCTGTCTTGTAGCCGCAAGTTTCGACACGTTGTAGTGTCCGAAACGTCAGTCAACAGGTCGATTCATCCGCAGGTCTCGCCAGTTTCTTTCCTTTCGCTGGCTATTCGGGCCAGTGGGATAGAGATCTCCAGTTCATTCAGTCGTTGTCTAAAGAAAAGGTTAACGCTTATGAGGCTCGGCCCCGCTCGGCAGACGGTTGGCGTTGCATTTTGGAATGAAAGTTCTGTCGATGCGTTCATTCCAACACTGAAGCTGCGGGTCTGCCAAGTGCTATATGATCCGGTTTGGTGCGCCACACTCAGTGCGCGGAAGCGGACTTCCATCGCTCAGAGGTCGGCCGGTTTCAGACGATAGGCGCCCTCCGGAAGATCAAGCGCGGCAGTGAGATCGTTGAGTTGGGAAATTGAGAGCGTGATCTTTGCCACCTTGTTGCTACGCGGATCAAGCTGCTCGACTGTGACGCATTCCTCAAACGCATTTATTGTCACGTCTTCCTGAAGATACGAAGTGCCCTCGTCGATAAGTGTAATGACGGTGGCGTCAAATTCATGTTCAATGGTAAACATCCGGGATAGCCTTGGCGTTTGAATTGGCTGGAGTGGTCTGGATCTTCGAGGTCCTTTGGGGGGGAGGTTGTCATCATGGTTGTCGCCTGACAATCCATTTTTCGGTGACGTCCATGTGGTCAGGATAGCCAACTGCGTGCGCAGTTCATCCATCGTCATCTGGGTTTTCCGGCTTCGCCAAAGAGTGGTAGCGATTGAGCCAGCGGCTGTGTCCGCCACTGGATCATTCGGTAAGGGAGTTATGCACGAGATTACCCAAGCCGTGGCCAATTCGCCGCGTGTCACGGAGGTTGAAGTCAGCGAAAATTTGGTGGCAGCGGAAATCACTCTGGGACCGGGGAGAGTCAAGCTCCCAACCCTCGCCTTGGCAATCCAAGTGCTCTGGCCCAATTGAGCTTCGGAAACTATTTCGATGGGTTATGCTGGTTTTGACAGGGCCAGGACATTCAGACAAGAGGTCTACATCGCCGCATCGCCTGCTGAGTTAACTTGGCAACCGGGTCGTCAGCGTTCCAGCCGTCCACCCACTCGACTGTCTTGTAACGAATCGGTTTCGCAATCCTCATCGTCGTTCCATGTACGTTACCGGATGGGGGGATCGCGCATTTGCCACGAACCTCTGAATGACAGGGCAACCGAAAATCAACCCGAAGACCTTTCTCTTGACCTTCCGGCTTGGTTTGGGTAATCCGCGACTCAATAGTGGGGAGGCAAGAAACTGCCTTACAGGAAGTTGGTGGCATGAGCGCCTCCGATCGTTTGGCCGCAACGCTTGAAGGGCGGAAGTTTGGCACGATACTAGCCGATCCGCCGTGGCGTTTCGCGAATCGCACTGGTAAGGTTGCACCGGAACATCATCGTCTTGGACGCTATGAGACGCTCAGCTTTGACGAAATCGCCAACCTGCCCGTGGCTGACTTTGCGGACGATCCTGCCCACTGCTATTTGTGGGTTCCGAACGCCTTGTTGCCGTGGGGTCTGGACACCCTGAAGTCATGGGGCTTCGAGTACAAGACCAACCTTGTATGGCACAAGATCAGGAAGGACGGCGGACCGGACGGACGCGGTGTAGGGTTCTACTTCCGCAACGTGACTGAATTGGTACTGTTCGGAGTACGTGGCAAGAAAGCCAGGACTCTTGATCCTGGTCGAAGCCAGGTCAACTTTATGGCGACACGCAAGCGTGAGCATTCGCGCAAGCCCGACGAACAGTACGAGATCATTGAGGCTTGCAGTTGGGGACCGTATCTTGAACTGTTCGGGCGCGGACAGCGCAAGGACTGGACTGTATGGGGCAATCAGGCGAAACCGGACTATCGGCCAGACTGGCCGACCTACGCGCACAACTCTGCATCAATGGCCGCGTGAGACTTTCCGTTGGGAATCATATACTTGCCAAACCACGATGCCTAACCCCAGCCAGATCCTCAACAATCAAGGTGCGACTCCTAACAGGACAAGGGGAACTGCGGGCACGCCGCGCCCCTGCCGCAAGACATTGAGCAAGTCGCGTTCATAATAGGGGACGCCGCTCGACATATCCTTCTCGAGCTCCTTCATGGGAAGCACTTCGATCCCCACGTCGATTATGTCAGCCACATAGAAGCTCAAGTGCTTCACGAACAGATCGTGCGCGACGAACGCATATTTGCCGAACTGGACTTCGACGGCCACACGCTCTTTCACGAAATCGGTCTGATTGTATGACATGATCGGCTCATATCCAGCCGCTTCAATTGCCACCTTCTGCTCTTCAGCAGGCAATCCGTAAATGCCACGTAGCAGCCGCTCATCCTCGGTCACCCAGAAAGTGTTGCGACGCTCTTCCCAACCCAGAGCCTCCAGCCCGCGCTTGAAGGCAGTGTTCATTTCTGTTGGCGAGTAAAGCAGACGTTCTCTCATCGTCTTCTCTGTCGAGACCTTCGTCCTGCAGGACTCGGCGTTCGCCGCCTTGATGACTTCCCGGACCTCGCGCCAAAGCTCGGCCCGGTGGACAAGCAGATACTCCTCACCGTTCAGGTGCGAATATTTCGCGCTGATCCGCATCAGTGGCCGCCATTTGGCAAGGCTGGATTGTATATCGGCTTGCCTATGGGACGGGTCTTCAACTCACCCTTGCGCCATGCTTCAACCCGCTCCTCGGCAACGGTCACATATTCGGGCACGATGTCACAACCGTACGCGTTGCGGTCATGCATCAAGGCGGCAATCACCGACGACCCCACCCCCATATAGGGATCAAGAACAGCATCCCCTTCATCCGTCAGCGCCAGAACAAGCCGTTCGACCAGTTCCACCGGGAACTGGCATGGATGGCCGGTCTTTTCTGGATGATTGCTCTTGACGTTAGGGAACTCCCACACATCCGATGGGTTCTTGCCCAGAGGATTGCCGGACAGCTTGCCAACGTTCGGTCCCTTGAAATGCTTCTTCCCGGGATACTTTGACGGCACCCGAATTGGGTCAAGATGCCATGTGTAGTCGTCGGAAGAGGTCCACCAGTTGATCGTCTCATACCGACCTGACAAACGGCGGGTGCAGTGCAACCCATGACCGAAATGCCAGACAATGCGATTCCGCAGCTTCAACCCGAGATTTCTGAAAGTCGGATATAAAAGGGTATCCAACGGTGCGATCTCGCCGTCGGATACGAAGTTGCCGACCTGCCAACATATCGAACCCTGAGGGTGCAGGATACGGACACATTCGGCGATAACGGCTCCCTGCTGTGCCAGATAATCATCGAGCGGTGTCCTGGACTCATAATCCTTGCCCAGATTGTACGGAGGGGACGTGACCACCAACTTGCAATGCGCATCCGGAATGCTGCGCAGGAATTCCATGTTGTCTGCGCAGACCATGACCGGAGCCCGGTTGTCCCGGCTTGGCGGCTTCGGAAACAGTGATCTGGCCAATGCGACGGGATCGCCGACCGTTGGAGGAATAGCGGATTTCATCATTATCCCTCCCCCGATAGGTCGCGATGAACCAAGCGCTCGTCAATCGGGCCTGCGACGATGTCCTGCATTTGCCCCATCGTGTCCCGATTTCGGACGTCGTGACGACCGGCAAACTCATTGGCGTAGCGATGCAGGTGCTGTGGGCTCATTGGGTGGAAGGTGCCTTGATGTCCGCGCTTGGGCATTGCCCAGAACGACTCGATTCCACTGATGTGCGCCATTCCCCTGGCGTATTCGAAATCCGAGTGGTTCACGCTTTCATGATCAATCGGCATTCCCGAATGGGCACCGTCGGCGTGGGCCTTGGTGTTCGCATCAACGGGATCTGCCACGAAATCTTGCAACGTAGATCTGTCAGTGGTCCTGACCATCTTTTTGGTAGCCTTGCCATTTTCATGATCCTTGACTCCAACCACAGCGGTCAACTGAACAGGTCCGCGACCTCCCGCCTCGTT
Source organism: Paracoccaceae bacterium (assembly GCA_965203605.1). GTDB lineage: Bacteria > Pseudomonadota > Alphaproteobacteria > Rhodobacterales > Rhodobacteraceae > JAPOUP01. The sequence continues at coordinate 5,438,400 of OZ241902.1, forward strand.
CCCCTTGGCGTTCAGCTTATCTCCGCGCTTCCCACCCTTATAAGTATTGTCGACTTGGACTGGATCGTCGAACAATCCTCTTTCGCTAACAAATGCCTCCCGTTGGCGTTGCGCCATGAACCAGTCCGACCTTTGGGTGATCTTCAGGTTGCGGTGCAGTTTCATGCTGGAACCGCCCGTTGGACTGGTCGCGTTCAGGTAAATCGCAATTTCCCACTTTCGCAGCGGAATGCGCGAACTCTCCATGGCTGAACCTTGCCGCACCGAAAAGAACTGGCGACAATCGCGGCACCGGAAGGGCAGTGGTCCTCGAATTTCCTTCCGCATGGCATTTAAGCTGCCGCAACCCGGACAATTTCTGTCGCTGTCACTCGGCCACCGCACATTCTCGAACCATCTGGCGGCGGTCACTTCGTCGGGGAACATCTCGAATATCTCCTTGTGAGTGATGCCTTCGCGATGCGATATGGCCAGTGCTTTCCGCATGACGGCACTCCTTGGCGACTCAGGACAGAAAATTGTGCAGTAGTTAGAAAGTACATAACTCCTTGTCATTTCCGCAGTCAACGTCGCCGGTTCCCGGAACCTGTGCGATCAACCCTCGAAGTTGCCCGTCGTTGGACAGTCGGATTTCTGGTAGTCTCAGATGGTAGAGGGCGAACTTTCATGCCCGATGCCCGCCCATTCTGCCAGAACCGAAAGCCCACGAACTCGAGGCGGCACGGAAACAATGTCTTCGGAAACTTCAGAACGTGACATCAAGCAGATGGAGCAGGACACTATGTCACTGTGCCGCGCGCATCGATGGTCAGGGTGGACATCTCGCCATGCTCCTTGATGAGCCAAGCCTCATCAACCATATTCGCGACAACGCAGATATGGTTCGGGATAATGGCCACCTGATCGCCGACACTGAATCCGGCACCGCGACCAAAATGGATGACTCCATGCTCTTCGCTGAGACTGACGATACGGGCCGCCGGATGGTCAACGATATGGCCATGACCGTCCAGACCGAGAAGATCGGAAGTCAGTATCTTCGAGCCTGCGTCCATGACGGCCCTGTTCTCGGCAGGCACGCTGACGACGGTCGCGTAGACCCGGGCGGCGCAGTCCCCCGCGGCACAGGCACCGCACTCGACCAACGACCGGTCGTTATAGATGTATGTTCCGGCCCGGTATTCCTTGATCAGTCCGTCATGTGACCAGGCATCCCACATATCGGGAGAGCCGCCGGAGGTGATGGTGTCGCAGATGACGCCGTGCGTCTCGGTTTCCGCTTTGGCCGCTGCCATGAATTCCGCAACGGAAGCCTGTCCGCCGGGCGCAGGATAGGTCATCAGCCCTCCAAACTTCAGTCCCGGAAAGGAAGAGATTCTCCGTGCCAGCGCCGACGCGGCCTGAGGGGTCCGCACGCCGCAGCGCCCGCCGCCGGTGTCGCATTCCACGAGGACGGTCAAAGGCCGCTCGACGGTCTCAAAGGTTTTGCTGAGCACGTCCGCCACCGATTCATTGTCCGCAACCACGGAGAGAGACGCCGTGCGCTGCGCAAGTGCGCGGAGGCGGCCGAGTTTGGCATCGCCAAGAATATTGTAGGAGATCAGGATGTCGCTGAAGCCGGCTGCCGCCATGACTTCGGCTTCGCTGACCTTCTGGCAGGTCAAGCCCACCGCTCCCGCATCCATCTGCGCCTTGGCGAACCGGACTGATTTGTGGGTCTTGACATGCGGCCGGAGTCGCAGGCCCACATCGTCGCAGTGCGTCTGGAAGCGGCGGATGTTTCTCAGAGCGAGTCCTTCATGAATGACAAGTGCAGGCGTTTCAGCCGAGATGGATTGAGGAAACATGGGGGTTCTCGTGTAGAGGCCAGACTTTCCGGCAGAGATTTCTGTAGCCGTTGACGGCCGGGTTGCTGGGATACAGACCATCTACCGCAGCGTAGACGATCTTCGACGCGATTTGCGAAAACGCGTCATAGAAGTGATTGGTGGACTTCACCACAAGCAGCGCCTTCTCTTCGGGGTTGATCCCGAAATTCGTGAACACATCCGGATGAAACACTTGGCTGCGCACGGTATTCAGGATGACATCTATCCCCTCAGCCTCAATCCAAACACTGTCGCCGAGCGGTACAACGCTTTCTCCGAAGCTCTGAACCGCACCGTTGAGGACGCGACGTACGATGACCGCGGCATCAAGCGGATCACCGCCAGTCCTTGACATCTTCCCCCCGAAGCGCAACTGCAGCTCAGTGCCCTCTCCCGCCGAGATGCAGGTACGGACTGCAATGGGATCCCAGATAGTGGCCACCGCAGCGTTGGTGACCCTGCGATTGATCATTTCCCGTAGAATGATCGTCGAGTCGCCGGGAACGCCGCCGCCCGGATTGTCCCAGACATCAGCGATCACGGCGGGCCCTGATCCGGCGGCCAGGGCAAGATCAATGGCGTCGCTCGGCGGCAGCAGCCGCGGGCGGGTCTTTCCACGCATAGCGAACAGTTCCAGCCCCAGCTGGTTCGCCAACACATCGCCCTCGCCTTTGGCATCGTCCGTGATGACAATGATCTTGGCGCCGAGATCCGGCACATCGCCGGCCATGAAACCGTGAATCACGGAAACCGAGAGGATGTTGCCCACGCCTTCCAGTTCTCTCAGCCTGTTCACGAAGCTGCGCATCGGCTCTTGGTTGGTGGGAAAGACATCAACCAGCCGGCAGTCGAAGGTCGAGATCACCGGCTTGATTCTTCCCCTGTCAGTCTCGCTCACGAGACTGATGAGAGTTTCGGCGGTCTCCACAAAGTCAGTATGCGGGAATTCCTTGAAGACGGTGATCATATCCGCGTTTTCCACCCGCAGGTCGGTCAGGTGGCTGTGCGGATCGAATGTCACGCCGATGATCGCTCCCGGACCAGTTGTTTCGCGGACGGCGCGGATCAGTTCGCCCTCGCAGTCGAGACAGTTCTGGGCGACCATCGCACCGTGCAGTCCGAGCAACACGATGTCCACCGGCATCGCGGCCCGGAGTTCGGAGAGAAGCTGGTCACGGAGATGCTCCCAGGTCCGCTGGTTGGCGATGCCCCCCGGCTCCGCCCATGTCGCGGTGCCTTCAATCAGTGTCCAGCCAAGGCGTCCGGCCCGGGCCCGCGCCGCTGGATATATCGCGCTGCACAGCGTAGGCGTCATCGGATGCGCCCCCGGCGGGGCGAAAAAACTGTCCTTGAAGTCCCTGAGATCCGTCCTCAGCGAAGAAAATGTGTTGGTTTCGGTTGCGATGGAACCGAGAAACACCCGTCGGAGCCGCATCACTGATTCCTTCCTCTGACGCGCGGAACGGCGGCTAGCAGCCTTCGGGTGTAGGCATGCTGCGGGTCCCCGTATATCTGCTGCGTCGTGCCCGTCTCGACGAGTCTTCCACCATGCATGACGGCGACACGGTCACTGATATGCCTGACCGCGCCGAGGTCGTGGCTGATGAATAGCAGCGAAATTCCGCTGCCGCGCTGTAGCCGCTTGATGAGGTTGAGAACCTGGGCCTGAATCGAGACATCAAGCGCAGAGACCGGCTCGTCGGCGATGATCAGACGCGGTGCCAGTATCATCACCCTGGCGATCCCGATGCGCTGGCGCTGGCCACCGGAAAACTCATGCGGATAGCGTTTCATGGCATCCGCGTCCATGCCTACAGCCTCAAGCGCGTCCACGATCAGCCTGCGCGCCTCCGATCGGCTGCTGGCAAGCCGGTGAATGAACAGTGGCTCGGCAAGGGTCCGTTCAATGCTCAGTCTCGGGTTGAGCGAGGCGAACGGATCCTGAAAGATCATCTGAATGCCTCTCCGTAGAGGCCGGAATTCGGCGGCGGAGAGTTTCAGCATATCGATGCCGTCGAACCATGCCTCGCCGGCAGTCGCCATCTCCAGCCGGGTCAGTGTCCGCCCGACCGTGGATTTGCCGCATCCGCTCTCGCCGACGAGGCTGAGAACCTCTCCCTGCCGGATGTCGAACGAGATACCGTCGACAGCCTTGATCAAGGATTTCCGGCGCAGGACTCCCCGGGCGCCGATGCGGAAATACGTCTTCAGTCCGCGAACCTTCAGCAGCTGGCCAGTCAAGCGGGCGATCCTTGCGGAAAGTGGCATCTGAGGAAATGCCCCGGCGTGAATTCCGACATATCAGGCTCCAGGGTACGGCAAACGTGGCCAACCGCCTGACAGCGCGGATGAAAGGCACAGCCGGTTACGGTCTCGCCCAGCGCGGGCACCCGGCCCGGGATCGCGTCAAGCCATTCGACATCTTGGTCAGGCACGGGCATCGAGCCGAGCAGGCCGAGCGTGTAGGGATGGCTCATGTTTGCGAACAGCTCGCCTGTCGCAGCGGTTTCCACCACCCGACCTCGATACATCACCGCGACCCTGCCGCACATTTGGGAAATCACACCCAGATCGTGTGAAATCAGCATGATCGACATGCCGAGCCGGCGTTGCAGTGTGCGCATCAATTCCAGCACCTCTTTCTGCACCGTGACATCAAGCGCGGTCGTTGGCTCGTCGGCGATCAGCAACTCCGGATCGCAGGCAAGTGCCATGGCAATCATCACCCGCTGTCTCTGCCCGCCGGACAGTTGGTGGGGATAACAGAGGATCCTCTCCGCCGGATCGGGAATTCGCACAAGCTCCAGCAACTCCAGCGCCCGTGCCCGCGCATCGCGCCTTGACAATGGTCGGTGCTGCAGAAGGGCTTCCGTGATCTGGTCGCCGACGCGGTAGACCGGGTTGAGACTGGTCATTGGCTCCTGGAAGATCATCGCCATCCGGTCGCCCATCACGCCCCGGCGCTCGCCCGGCGGCATCGCCAGGAGATCCCGGCCCTGGAAGTGTATCGATCCGCCCGTGATGCGCACTGCCGAACCTTCGAGGAGTCCCATCACCGCCAGCGCGGTCAGGCTTTTGCCGCAACCGCTTTCGCCGACAATGCCCAGCGTTTCGTTGGATGCGACCGTGAGCGACAAGTCTCTGACAACGGGAAGAGAAAGGCTGCCATGCGCGACGCTGACGGTCAGATCCCGGATATCGAGAAGGGCCACGGTTCAGACCCCTGTGATGTCGTCTTTGAAGCGCGGATCAATCGAATCGCGCAGGGCATCCCCGACCAGGTTCATGGAGAATACCGAAAGAATGATGAGCGCACCGGGAAATATCAGCAGCCACGGCGCACGTGTCACATAGATCCGCTCCTCGCTGAGCATATTGCCCCAGCTCGGCACTTCCGGCGGCAGCCCGAGTCCGAGAAAGTCGAGGGCCGCGGCCTGCAGCTGCGCGAATGCGAAGATGAAACTGGCCTGCACCAGCATCGGCGACAACAGGTTCGGCAGGATGTGCCGGAACAGCACCGACCCGTGCCGTGCTCCGGAACAGATCGCGGCATCAATGAACACATCGCGTTTCAGCTTGAGTGTCATGCCGAAGAGGATCCTCGCCGTAGTTGTCGCATAGACGATGCCGATCACGATGATCGTGTTCACGACGCTGCGCTCCAGGAGAGTCATGAGAACCAGCGCAAGCAGCAGCGCCGGGAAAGCCATGAGCACATCCACAAGCCGCATCAGGACATGGCCGAGGCGCGAGATGTAAGCCGAAAGCATGCCGATAAGGCCGCCGGCGGTCAGGGCGACGAGGACACTTCCCGCCCCGATGATCAGGGCCATGCGCGCACCGTAGATCGCGCGCGATAGCGTATCCCTACCGAAATGGTCGGTGCCGAACAGATGTGGCCAGCCGGGTTCTGCCAGGCGGACTGCGGGATCGAATGCCAGAGGGTCGAACGGTGCGAGAAGCGGCGATAGGGCTGCCGCGAACCCGACGATCAGCAGCCAGCACAGCCCCGCCGCCGCGAGGGCGCGGCCACGGAACACCGAAACGGCCGGGAGTGGCATTCTCATTTCAGCGAAATTCTCGGATCAAGCGCCGCATAGGCGAGATCGACGAGGAGATTGACGCACATATAGAAGACCACAATGATCAGTATGACACCTTGGATCACCGGGTAGTCGCGTCGCAGGATCGACTGCACCACCAGCCGACCGATGCCGGGAAGTGAAAAGACAGTCTCGGTCACCACGGCTTCACTGACGAGAGCGGCGAATGTGAAACCGAAGGCTGCGGTCACGGCGATGAGCGCATTGCGGAAAATATGCTTGACAGCCACCCGGACAGGATGCAGCCCCTTTGCCCTCGCCGTGCGCACATGGTCTTCACGCGAGACATCCAGCATGGACGCACGGATCAGCCGGATGATCAGCGCCGCGTTCGGCGCGGCAAGTGTGAGGCTCGGAAGCACCAGATAGCGCAGATTCGAGATGCCGCCGTCATCGGCGACGGAAGGGAATCCGGACGAGGGAAACCAGCCGAGGGTGACGGAAAACACAAGTATGAAATACAGCCCTAGCCAGAAGGTCGGCACCGAGGCGAACAGCATCGCGCCGCCTGAAGTCAGTTGATCGACCCATGAACCGTGACGTATTGCGGACACGATGCCGATCGGAACGCCGAACAGCACGATCCAGAACATTGTCATCAGCGCCAGAAGAATTGATGTCTCTGCACCGCTGCCGATGACGGACAGAACCGGCTCGCGGAAGAACACCGAGTTGCCGAGATCACCTTGCAGGACATTGCCGAGCCACCGCGCGTACTGCATCCAGATCGGCTGATCCAGACCGAGCTTGCGTGTGAGCTCAGCCACATCCTCGGGAGTGGCGGCATCGCCGAGAAGAATAGCTGCGGGGTCGCCCGGGATCAGATGGATGAACAGAAAGACGAGAAACGAGGCTGCCAGGAGAGTCGGGATCAGAGTCAGTACTCTGTTCAAGGCATAAGCGAGCATAGGACCCAGCCCTCGACACTGCGATCCGGCCCCCCGCCGTCAGGCGGGGAGGCCGGAAATAGCTACTTCGACACGTTCCAGAAATGCGGCCAGATCAGGGTTGCTTCGCCGAGTCCCTTCAGCGCTGGCGACGCGATGTTGTAGGTATAGACATCGCCCGTCTTCATCGTCGGCACCTGTTCATAGATCAGGGCCTGGATCTCAGCCCAGATCGCCTGCCGCTCACCCGGGTCGGCGCTTTCGGTGAACCGGGATTTGAGGGCGGTCTTCTCCTCGGTGGCCCACCAGCCAGGATAGTTGTCATTCATCACCGAGATGAGGATAGGGTCGGGTACGAAACCATGATGGGTGAAGAACATATCCCATTGATCCGGCTGTGCCCGTTTCTCGATCAAGGTGGCCCAGTCGTAAACCTGGAGATCAATGTTGAAACCGGCATCGGCCAGCTGTTTGGTGTAGACGATCGCGGTATCGTAATGGAACGGATAGTTGGTCGACACCATGAACTTGATTGGCTCTCCGTCGTAGCCGGCGGACTCAGCCATGGCGCGGGCGGCGTCGGCGTCACCCATGCTGAAGTTCTCCGTGCCGGCATCGGTGAACCAGACATTGCCTTCGGGCAGAAACGATCCGTTTGAGCGCCAGAGGCCTTCCGGTCCGATCGCCACCTGCAGCGCCGGTACTTTGTTCAGCGCCGTCTGGATCGCGCGCCTCAGGGCGAAATTATTCCGCAGCGGACCGTCTTGGGAATTGGTGAAAACCAAGCCGAATATCGGACCGCCGTTCAGAATCGTGACGACTGACGGGTCGGCATCAAGGTCGGCGTAGAGATCGCCGGGAATGCTCTCCGCGTAATCGTAATCGCCCGCCCTGAGTCCGGCGACCCGCGTTCCGACATCGGGCACCGGAATGAAGCGCAACGTGTCGAACTTGGCAACTCGCATGCCGCCGTAGCCGTCCGCCTCGCCTTCTGGCGACACATAGCCGTCGAACCTCACCAGTTCCACATGGCGGTTCGCTTCCCATTCGCTGAACATGTAGGGTCCGGTGCCGATATAGTTGTCAGGGGCGATCGGCTCTTTGTCGGCGCCTCCGGCGATGGACGCCGGATAGATCGCCGGTCCGCCGTTGATGAAGGCGAGCAGGTTTTTCCACGGGCCGAAAGGCTGGGTGAGCATGATCGTGACCTCATGATCGCCAGTCGCCTCCACACTGGCGACATTGGCGAAGAGCAGCCCGCCCCGGGATCCGTGTTCGCCCCACCGGTTCAGCGACGCCACCACATCGGCGGACGTCATGTCCTGTCCGTTGTGAAACTTCACACCTTGGCGAAGCGCAATCGTGATCGTCATTCCGTCATCCGAGACCGTTTCCCCGGCGGCGAGCAGCCCGACCGGAGAGTTCGACGCGTTAAACGTATAGAGCCCTTCGAATATGTGATGGGCGATAGTCGTCGACAGATCAGAGGTGAGAACCTGCTGGTCAAGGCTCGGCGGCTCGCCGACAGTGGCATAGCGAAGTGTTTCAGCCGCGAATGCCGCATTGGCGAATGCCGTGAATGCGCCCAGAATGATCACCGAGCGCGACCAGAAACCGTTTGTCATCATTGTCTCCTTCCATAGATTGTGATGCACGGTCGTAGAGGTAAGTTTGTTACATTTTTTGCTCTCTGCGTCAAGTCGATCCAAGAGATTTTGCAGATTCGCAGGATCGACCGCTGAGGTTTCGTCAATGCATTCGGTCTTCGTATGAAGATGCTCAAAGTATGAAGATGCTCAAAATTATGAAATGATAACAATAATATAAAATGTCCCTTCCGTCCGCTGTCCACGTTCGTGGCGTCGGCCGGACAGCGCTGCAAGCCAGCACCAGTTCCACAACATATGAAAATTACTTTCATAAGTGGTCGTCGCCCGCGAATCAGACTCGATGTTTGCGGACGTCCCGCGGGCAATGACATGGCATCAGTCGCCGATCGGCTGCGGTCCGGTGGTGTCGGAGAGAACCGCCATGGATGTGCGGATGCGCCGCAAATACTCTTTCACTGAATCCGGACGCTGCCGCGCGGTTCCAGCGGCGAGGACATCGATGATGGCAATGAAGACCAGCCTTGAGGCCGTCGGCTTGTAGATGTCCTGATCTTCGGGAATGTCGATTTCAATGGAGACATCGACAGCTTCCGCGAGCGGTGCGCCGGACTTGGTGAGACTGATCGATTTCGCGCCGTATTGGCGGGCGATGGCGACGCTGTCCAGAAGCTCGGTTGGCCGGCCGCTGGCGGAAATCGCGAAAACGACATCGCCGTCGGAAAGGGTGGACGCCAGCATCCGCTGAAAATAGCCGTCAGCATGCGCCTCGGTCGGAATCCCCAGACGGAAGAACCGGTTGGCCCCTTCACGGGCGACGTTCGCCGAGTTGCCGCCGACACCGATAAAGGAAATTCTCCGGGCTGCGGCCAGAACCGAAACCGCCCGCTGCAGAGCCTCGTTGTCGAGTTGCGACCTGGACAGGTTCAGGGAATCGACGATGGCGCCGAACACCTGCGCGACAAGCTGCGCCGATTCGGAGTCGGTGCGGCCGGGGCCACCGAGATACTGCTGGCTGATCGCCACGCCCTGGGCCAGGCGGATATTGAAATCCCGGAATCCGTCGCAGCCGGTCGTCTTGCAGAAGCGGTTCACCGTGGCGACGGAGACACCGGCCGCTTCAGCGATTTCGTTCTGCGTGAAACGGGTCGCGCATTCGAGATTGGAGAGGACGAAATCCGCCACCCGCTGTTCCCGAACGGGGAATTCACCCTCCAGTTTCCTGATCTGGGAAATGACATCGATGAACTGGGGCATGATTTCCCTGCTGGTGCGGCTGAATGTCATTCGGGCCTGTAGGCGATCACATCCATTTCCACTTTCGCATCAACCATGAGCGCTGCCCTCACTGTCGACCGGGCCGGAGGGTGGTCACGGAAATACCGCTCAAAGACGCTGTTGAAACTTGTGAAGTCGCGGGGATCATCCAGCCAGGCATTGACCTTGACCACATGTTCGAGGCTGCAGCCCGCCTCGGCGAGTGCGCTGATGATGTTTTTAATCACCAACTCGGTTTGTTCAATGATGCCCCCCGTGACGATCTCCCCGTCAACCGCAGGCACCTGGCCTGACACATAGATGCAGTCGCCGGCGCGCACCGCTTTGCTGAAGGGACGCCGCGTCCCGCCGGCCGCATCTTCGGCGGTGCCGAAACGCGTGATTCCTGTCGTCACTTCCATCGCCTTTCGAAGTTGAATTCGGTTTATAGTCTGGCATATCCCGGGTGACCCTTCAACACCCTGACCGCGGGCGGAGGGGCCGTCTACTTGAGAGTGCCGGGAGTGCGATGACCGAACCTGTTTGCCTTTCAGCTGCGCCAAGCGGTCCACCTCCACCTTCGGCAGCGGTGGAATGGTCATCACCAACCACCCGTTCGGCCCTGCGGCAGGTTCCGAAATCCTTCCCGGACGCGGCAATGCGGTGGACCGAGCACTGGATGCGTTCTTTTCGCCCTGTGTCGTTCGGTCGTTGACGACCGTCATCGTGGGCAGCGGCGACGCACAGCCAGGTCTGGGATAGTCTTCCGGGTAACTACTCTCCCCCTTTCCCGCTGAATCCGGCCTGATGCAAGGCTGTCGTGCCGGATTCCCTGACAGGCACGGTCATGCATTGGCCCGCATCCGGGGCTTTGGCCGTTTCCGTCCGACGGTCCGCGACAGGGTTGACAGCGTAGGCTGTCCGGGCTATCGGGGGGCCGTCGTTCAGGACGGAGGCCACGGATGGGCCGCTTCGGATCAGGAACCAGGGACACGCCCGCGCGCCGCGCCCGGCCGGGGGTGGGCTGATGCCGACGGTGAACGCGGCGTCGCCGCCCAGGCAGCTCGACGACTGCCGGTCACGGTGCCGCCGCCATCAGGCGGAGGGGCGAGGCGGGCGCGGAGACGGTCGGGACGGTCAACGCGCCCTTCATGCTTCTGGACCTCCTGGTGGCGGTGCTGCCGGGAGGACGACGCGGAGGACCCCGCGCAACTCCGGCCTGCCGCCGTCGCGCAGGGACGGGGACGGGACCGCGCGGAGCGCCGGAAAGGGCTCCGGCGGCAGGGGGCCGAAGGCGGGCCGGACGGACCCGGGCAACCTGCGCACGGTCACCGTCACGGAACCGAGCCCGGTGACCGGGTGCCGCGGGTGTGGCCACGACCTGACCGGAACCGAATGCGCCGGGCACGGGGAGCGCGGCGGGGCCGACATCGTCTCCGGGACCGTCGGGCGCCGGGTCGTGGCCGGGGTCAGGGACTGCCCGCGCTGCCGCGTCCGGACGACGGGGGCGTTCCCCGACACCATGCCGGGACCCCTGCGGTACGGGCCGGGCATCGCCGCCTGCGCCGTCCACCCGCTCTGTGCCCGGATGGTCCCGCCCGTGCGGACGGCGGCCATGATCCAGGCGATGACCGGGCGGCCGCTCTCCGAGGCCACGCTGCCCGGCCTCCTCCCGCGCCTGAACGGGGCCCTGGAGCCCTGGGAGGCGGCCGCCATCGGAAAGCTGCTGGAAACGCCGGTGCCGACGTGGACGGGACCTCGCTGCGGGTGGACGGAACGAACCACTGGATCCACGTCCGCTCCGGCGGGCCGGTCACGGGCAGGCGGCTGCACCGGAAGCGCGGATGCGAGGCCATCGACGACATCGGGATCATCCCCAGGTATGGGGGCGTCATCGTCCACGACTGCTGGAAGGCCTGCCTCACCTACACCAACTGCAGGCACCAGCTCCGCCGCGCCCATCTGGTCAGGGAGCTCCAGGCCGTGACCGACAGCAACGGCTGGCCGTGGGCGGAGAGGATGGGCAGGCTGCTGCTGATCGCGCGGCGGCAGGTCACGCGACGGCCGGACAGGCGGCTGTCCATGCGCCATTACAGGACCGTCGCGCGATGCTACAGGGACATCCTGGAGCAGGGCCGCAGCGGGATGCCGGCGGTCCCTAAGCGCGCGAAGGGCCAGCGCGGGCCGGTTGCGAAGTCCGACGCCCACAACCTTCCCGAACGCCTCGCCGCCACGGGAGGGAACGTCCTGCGCTTCACAGGGCGCGCCGACACCCCGTTCCCGGACAACCGCGCGGAAAGGGATTCCAGAATGGCGAAAGTCCGGCAGAAGGTCCCGGGCTGTTTCCGGACCGTCGCCTTCGCGCAGGACCGCTGCCGGATATCGAGCCACCTCCGGACAATGGCGGCGCTCGGATACAACCCGCCCGTCGCCGTCACCCTCGCCCTGCAGGGAAAGGCTGTTGACTGTCTCGATCAGGACGCCCCATAAAAGGGGTGAGCAGTGACTCTTCCGGAATGGAATCACTCTATTGGGGCAGGCTGCGCGAGCGGTTGGCCTTTACTGGCATGTGCACGTGACGGTCTTTGTAAGCTTCTGGGCCCGGTGATCCGGTGCCCGGGATCCGGGAATCCGTCTCCCGGCCTTTCCTGCGCCCCAGACGCGTCCTCACTGTGGAATTGGTCGGTGTTGCGCTTCGATGGGTGCGAGTGGGGAGGGCTGTTTCGATTATTGCGAATGATTAGAATACAGGTTACCTTGCATGTCAATCAAATAATATGGCTGGAACGTGCTATGACCGCCCTAACAAGGATGCGTTCTTCGACCGACTGCCTGACGAGGTCGAAATCAAAAGCGCCGAACAGTTCAGAACCATCGTCGCCGCCTAGATCAAGGAAGGTGAACCGACAACACTGTCGCTCGCTCTCGAAGGCGGTGAACTCCAGAACGTGACGCTGGCACCTGCACTCGCGTCCTCTCTGCTCGAAATGTTGAGATTGGTCTCGAGCGGACGGGGATTTCGGATGATCCCTGTCAGGTCCGAGTTGACGACGCAGCAAGCTGCCGATCTGTTGAACGTCTCCCGGCCCTTCCTGGTCAAACTTCTCGAAGACGGCGATATCCCATTTACGAAGACCGGGCGGCACCGCCGCGTACGTGCGGAGGATATCTTCGCCTACAAGGAAAGGCGCGAAGCGGTGCGTTCGAATGCCTTGGGCGACCTCGTGCGGGTCGATGCAGAAGACGGGCTCGTATGAACGGATACGCCGACCGGTTCACAGCACTCATCGATGCGTGTGTCCTTGGTGGCGCATTGCGTCGGAACATGTTGCTCAGCCTGGCCGATGTCGGCCTTTTCCGACCCCGGTGGAGCTCCCATATTCTGGATGAAACCTAAAAGGCGATCTCCGAGGCCACGAAAGCGGCTACGGACCGATCTAAGCAACGTGCGGCGATCGAAGAGGCATTTCCGGAAGCTCTTGTGACGGGGTATGAAGTGTTCGAGGGCCAACTCGACCTGCCGGATCCGGACGACAACCATGTTCTGGCGGCGGCAATCTCGACTTCGGCCTTGGTGATCGTGACCGACAATCGTGGAGACTTTCCGGCCGAAGTCCTCGCTCCACATGCGATCAATGCAATCTCGGCGGATGATTTCATCACCGATACGATCAAGCTTGACCCGTCGTAGGCGATTTTGGCGTTGCGGCGCGTGCGGTTTCAGAATCCCGTTCTCGAAGTCCCGGCGCTCATACAGAGGTCGGAGGCGCAGGGACTCCTTCAAGTCGCTACACTCATGAACGAGTACAAGTCGTTCCTGTTAGAGAGAAGAGCCGCAGAATTACGCTGCATTGGCGAACCCCGCCACTCCAAGTCGCCCAGTGGAAGCCGCATTCCTTTTCGGATGTGGTTTGCGGAGGGAGACTCAGCGACGCCGGTCCCGACGGGAATTTGGCGGCTGGAATGCGACAGAGATATGTGCCTCGCAATAGGGCTTTCCGGGCTTTGCGGGCAGTCCACAGAACCAGAATTCGTCAGTCGCGGGATCTCCGATCGGCCATTTGCAGGTGCGTTCCGTCAATTCCAGCAGACTGATCTTCCGGGCTTTCTGCTCCACTTCACGGACATTCGCCAGAGCTTCGGCGCTAACTTCATTCGCCGAAGGCTGGGGTGGCAATGGCTGGTCAGCTGGGACAATTGTCTTTCGCACGGAAACGGCGGTTCCATTCGCGGAGTTCTCAGCCGTTCCGTCGTTGGCAGGTTCCGGTGAATCAGATCCTTCCGTTGATTCGTCAGACGCCTCCGACGGGTCATCTGTACCGTCCGGGCGGTTCGACAGACCCATCCGGTGTATCTTCCCGATTACGGCATTGCGTGTCACGCCGCCAAGCTCCTTCGCGATCTGGCTGGCGCTCATGCCTTCTCCCAGAAGCTTCTTCAGAAGCACAACGCGTTCTTCAGTCCAAGGCATCTGCAATTCCCAATTCACAGCCGCTTCACCTAACCAAACACAGCAGCGCTTGGTTCCGCTGGGCATGCACTGGATTCTGGCCAAGTCGTCGTGGCTGAAGACTGTAGGCACCAAAACCCATATAACGTATGAACGCACCTGCAGAGACCACAACTCACGCCACGCCAGATGCCCGCCGGTCGTCATATCGCTAAGCAGGGTAATGGCATATCCACAAGGATTCAAGGGCATGGAACCGCAGGGAATGGAAAATAGTGTTTCGTCTGCCGAAATCGGGCAAACAGCACTATACGGGCAGGGCAATCGCTTTAGGATTTCGTCGGCGGCGGCCCAGGTCCGACAGCGGCGCGGACCAGCCCGACCAGGGCGTCGTCGCTCCAGCCCGCCTTCCCGGTTTCCCGCGCATCGCGTCCTTTCCCGGGGCGATCCTGGCGACGTCCGTCGCGGGCCGCCGCATCAGCGCCAGGCTGTCCGGCCCGCCGGCCGTCCGGTTCCGCTGCCGGTCCCCGTCCATGGTCACGTCCAGGACCCGGTGCAGCGAATTCCCCGCCGCCCGGTGCAGGCGCACCGTCTTCAGGAACCGCTCCGGACCGAGCCTTTCGACGGGGAGGAAATGGCGGGTCTCCGTGCTCCGCTCCCCCCTGGTCCCGCGTGTTGCGGTGACCTTTCCGACGGCCGGCGGGCCGGACCGGTTATGCAGGTCCCGCAGGCTGTCGACGTCATGGCGGACGGTCGCCTCACGGGTCCCGGTCCTTCCGTGGTCCCTGTCCACGTCATTGAAAAACATCATCTTTTCCGCGTTCTCCGGGTCCTCCAGATGGATGCGCACGTCATCATGCAGCGTCCCCTGGTTGCCCTCGGCGCCAGGAGGTGGTTGCCCCCGGCCTCCGTGACCCGCCCCGCGGTGTCCCGCCGCGTGTGCATCGCGTCGGCGGTCACCGTCCGCCCACGCAATTCCAGCAGCCCGGCAGCGCGGGCACCGCCGTGATCCCGTCCGGCCTGCCGTCCACCCTGACCTGACCAGACAGCAGCCTGCTCTCCGCCGCGAAGGCGTGCACAGGGTGGAGCGGCGACCGGTCGGCGGCGTCCCGGAACGACCGCCGCAGCGCCTTGCCGTCGATGGCGGTCACGTCGCCGGGCCGTGCCCCCCGGTCGGACAGCATCCGGGTGAGGACGCCGCGCGGCCCCTCCGGAGCAGGCGCGTTGAAGAGGTGGGGGAAGGCGTCGTGGCCCGGGATTCCGTGCCCGGCGACATGAACCGCGGCGGGAATCCTTCCTTCATACGCCCGAAACGCTCCATACCGGGGCGGTTCCGCCCGCCCGAAAGGAAAAACGGGAAGGCGATCGTCAGCATCTCCTGGAGATCGTGTCTCGTGGCGTTGCCGCGCCGGGGGTCGTCAACCCCATTGAAAACATTGAATGTATCCTGCATCGGTTCTGCCCCGTCTGTCTGTTTTGCGGGGTCCCTGGACCGATTCCAGCTGGATGGGAAGCGAAAAATTCAAAAGCGATTGCCCTGACTATACGGGGACTTGGGCTTCACATATGCCGCAGGATCGACTATGCACTGTATTCATGATCATGATCGCACTCCCATCGCTATTGCACCGACTCCGATAAACCCGCGTTCGCTCTTGGTTTTCGGCACGCGTGCGCGTGATCAATCCCAGCTATTGACCTGTAGCTGCCTAAGTGGCGTTTCCCGGACATAATGGAAGGAGCCAAGCCATGATCCCCTCTGTACTGCCCACTTACAATCGCGCTCCCATCGCTTTCAGAAAAGGCGAGGGGGCCTGGTTGACTGCGGTGGATGGCACGCGCTATCTTGATCTCGGCGCAGGAATTGCGGTGAATGCGCTTGGTCACGCACATCCTGCATTGGTGCAGGCTTTGACCGATCAAGCCAAGGACCTTTGGCACGTGTCCAATCTCTACGATATTCCGAACCAGCAGGCACTCGCTGACGCATTGGTCGAGCATTCCTTCGCCGATACGGTCTTTTTCACGAATTCCGGCACAGAGGCTTGCGAACTTGCGGTCAAAATGGTGCGCAAGCACTTCCATGAAAGGGGCGAGTCGGACCGCACGGACATAATCACGTTCACCGGTGCGTTCCATGGCCGGTCGTCTGCTGGCATCGCAGCCGCCGCGTCGGCGAAAATGACAGAAGGGTTTGGGCCGCTCCTGCCCGGATTTGTCAACCTGGCATGGGGAGATCACGATGCGTTAAGGGCGGCGGCCAACTCCAGCGTGGCCGCGGTTCTTGTGGAACCCGTGCAGGGAGAGGGGGGCATAGTACCTTTGCCTGACCAATGCCTCAGGGGACTTCGGGAACTTTGCAATGAACGTGGAATTCTCCTGATCCTCGATGAGGTTCAGTGCGGTATGGGGCGTACCGGTCGGCTGTTTGCACATGAATGGGCGGGCATCTCGCCTGATATCATGATGGTGGCGAAGGGAATCGGCGGTGGATTTCCTCTTGGCGCATTGCTGGCCACGGAAGAGGCCGCGAGCGGCATGACCGCCGGAACCCATGGCTCGACCTATGGGGGCAATCCCCTTGCCTGTGCTGTGGGGTTGGCAGTGATGAATATTGTTTCGGAACCGGCGTTTCTGGACGAAGTCAGAAGGAAAGCCGCCCTGCTTCGGCAGCGGCTTGAAGGATTGGTCGCGACACATCGCGATGTCTTCGATCGGGTTCGTGGTTCGGGCCTGATGCTGGGAATCGTTTGCAGGGCGACCAACACGGATGTGGTCGAGGCATGTTATGGATCCCACGTGCTGACGGTACCGGCCGCCGACAACACCGTGCGAATTCTGCCGCCATTGACAATAACGGATGACGAAATCGCCCAGGCGATCGACCGGCTCGGTCAGGCGGCCACCGCTGTCTCAACCAATGCCGCGTCCTGATTATATGTTTGAGCCAGTGACGCGCGCCGACCTTCCATTGCTGCGCAGCTGGTTCGCCACGCCCCATGTTGTGGCTGTATGGGGTGATTCAGACGAAGAGATCGCCCTGATCGAGAGTGAAATCGATGGCGGTGATTGCAGAATGCACATCGTTCATCTGGATTCGCCGATTGGGTACATCCAGAATTGGGATGCCAGATGCGAGGCTCATTTCCAGAACCTTCCGGAAGGCACCCGAGCCATAGACACGCTGCTGGGCGAGATGCGTTTTCTGGGTCGCGGGCATGCGAAAGCCTACGTGCGGAAATATGCCCGTTCACTGATTGACGGCGGCGCACCGTTGGTGGTCACCGACCCCAGGATCTCGAATCCGCGTGGCATTGCGATGTATCTCGGCGCAGGATTCCATACGGATTCCCGGGTGCGATGCGAAACCGGTGAAGAGGTCCAGATACTGACCTATCCCAAGAAGACCTGTTAACTCCAGCGACTCTGCGGCGGGAACCCTGCCGCCGATCATCCCTTTCCCGGAAAGGCGATCTGTGATGAACCACTTTCTCGATATTTCCCAAACCGATCCGAATGAACTGCGGGGCGTCATTGACTGCGCACGGAATGTGAAGACAGCCCGTCGAGGCCGCCCCAAAGCCATGCCGGATGACGACACCCCTCTAAGGGGTCACATGGTGGCGCTGATATTTGAGAAGCCATCGACGCGTACGCGCGTCAGCTTCGATGTAGGCGTTCACCAGCTGGGAGGTCAGACAATGATACTGTCGGGCAATGAGATGCAGCTTGGGCACGGTGAGACCATTGCGGACACGGCTAGGGTTCTAAGTCGGTATGTCGACCTCATCATGATCCGGACCTTTGAGGAGACGACACTGCTCGAACTGGCCGAATTTGCGAGTGTTCCAGTCATTAACGGGCTAACGAACCGTTCCCATCCGTGTCAGGTGATGGCCGATGTGATGACTTTCGAGGAACATCGTGGCCCCATTGCCGGAAGAAAGGTCGTCTGGTCAGGGGATGGAAACAATGTCTTCGCTTCATTTGCGCATGCGGCAAGACAGTTTGGCTTTGACCTGACGTTTTCAGGACCGGAGGCTCTTGCTCCCGAGGCCGGACTCGACGGCATGTACCGGACCGAGCGCGATCCCCGTCGGGCGGTCGCCGGCGCTGATCTGGTGGTCACCGACACTTGGGTTTCCATGCACGACCGACGGTCGTCCCGTGAGCGTCGACACAACCAACTTCGTGAATACCAGGTGAATGCCGAACTCATGCTGGAAGCCAGTCCCGACGCCCTTTTCATGCATTGCCTGCCAGCACATCGGGGTGACGAAGTGACGAGCGAGGTGATGGATGGTCCCCAGTCCGTTGTGTTCGATGAGGCCGAAAACCGGCTGCATGTACAGAAAGCCATCATCAGGTGGTGTCTTGGCGTATAGGCGGGTACCACCCAGTCCTGCGTCGAGACGGACATCCCGATCGGGACTCCGTTACGGGTTGAGTTTGGGTCGAGCCCTGATCTCCGCCAATCGCGACCTTGATCGCGATGCGGCAGCAAGCCATTCCGGGCGTGCAAACCGCTTGATTCTCCACACGCCGCAATTACGTTGCTGCGAACCCGTTAGGGAGGAGATCGGATATGGCTGATGCGAGGATCGGGTTGGTTGGGCTTGGTGTTATGGGGGCCAATCTGGCGCTCAACATTGCTGAGAAGGGATTTCCTGTCGCCGTATACAATCGCACGGTCTCACAAATCGACCGGTTTGTTTCATCGGCTGGGAGTTTGGCGGATCAGCTTGTTCCGACCCGCACGCCTGAAGCGCTGGCCATCGCTTTATCCCGACCGCGTTCCATCATCATCATGGTCAAGGCGGGCGAAGCGGTCGATGCCATGATTGATGTCCTGAAGCCGCATCTGGACATCGGCGATATTCTGATCGATGCGGGCAATGCCAATTTCAATGACACGCGCAGACGGGAGGCCGCGCTGCTTGCGGAGGGTTTTCGGTTCGTCGGCATGGGGGTGTCCGGCGGTGAGGAGGGTGCCCGGATCGGACCTTCGATCATGATTGGCGGAGCTTATGACGCCTACAGCGCGATCTCGGAAATCGTCGAGGCGATCGCCGCCAGATATCAGGACCAGCCCTGTGCCGCCCATATGGGACCCGATGGCGCAGGCCACTTCGTGAAAACGGTACACAACGGTATCGAATATGCCGACATGCAGATTATCGCCGAAATCTACGGACTCCTGAGCGAAGGCGAAGGGCGAAGCCCAGAGTCGACCGCTACCCTCTTCGATGAATGGAACGGAGGCCCGCTTAAGTCATTTCTTATTGAGATCACGGCTAAAATCCTTGCCACCCGCGATCCCGACACCGGGCGGCCGATGGTTGACATCATCCTTGACCGCGCTGGTCAGAAAGGAACAGGACGCTGGACGCTGATCGAGGCCCTGAAGCTGGGTCAATCCGCTTCCATGATCGAGGCCGCGGTCGGAGCGCGGTCCTGGTCGGCGGCGAAGGCGCTGCGGGAGATCGGGATGGAGCGGCTTGAAGGGCCCCGTGCCGGTGAGATCGGTCCTGCGCTACTGGACGTGGACCTGGAGCGGGCGCTTCTGACCGCGCGGATCATTGGTTACGCGCAAGGGTTTTCGCTGCTCGCGGCGGCGTCCGAGGAATTCGACTGGAACCTCAATCTATCCCGGATAGCGGAGATCTGGCGCGCTGGATGCATCATCCGCTCATCTTTGTTGGACGACATAGCCAGTGCGTTTCGGGATCCGCCTCCGGGCAACAGCCTGATACTGGCACCAGCGTTTGTCAGACTCCTTAATGATGGTGCCGGCTCGCTGCGCCGGGTCGTTGCACGTTCGGTCCTTGCGGGTCTGCCCGTCCAGGCCCTGTCGGCCGCGCTCGGTCATTATGATACAATGCGCCGCGCTCGTGGGACCGCTGCGCTGATCCAGGCCCAGCGCGATTT
This sequence comes from Paracoccaceae bacterium, assembly GCA_965203605.1. Taxonomy (GTDB): domain Bacteria; phylum Pseudomonadota; class Alphaproteobacteria; order Rhodobacterales; family Rhodobacteraceae; genus JAPOUP01. Next base: position 5,458,500 of record OZ241902.1, read on the forward strand.
CTTCGGGGCCCATGGCTTCGAACGTGTTGATCGCGATGGCGACGGTCATCACGGCCCTTGGGACCCAAGGCAGGGCATGCAGTAGTCGGAACCGGGAAGAAATCAGTATCTTATCGGACCGTCTTGGACCGTTCATCCAAATAGCGTTGACCAGATGTCGCCGATATGCACACAGGCAGTTCAAATCGCGGAAACCAGCCAGTGCAAGTCGGTGCGAACAGAGGCGGAGTTTGTGGCCTGCGCCAGGCTCCTCGCCTGATGAAAAAGCCGCTGCGCGGGGCCTGCCACGAGGCCAGCCGAAGCGACGCCAGGGTCCTGCCCGAGGCCGGACGCCTGGCCGTGCGCAGGCGTTGCCGGACCATCCCTGCACAGGGCGGCGGGGAGCTGCCGGAGATCCCGCCGCGTCCGAAGGGAAGGCGCGGGAGGGTCGGGAGATCCGACGCGCACAGCCTCCACGGGCGCCTCGGGAGGCACGGGGGGTCCGTGCCGCGCTTCATGGCCGACCCGGACGTCAGCTTCACCAACAACGCCGGCGAGCGGAAAATCCGCATGGCCAGGGTGAGGATCAAGGTGTCGGGCCGCTTCCGGACACAGCTCCATGCCGGGGCATGGCGCCGGATCTCCAGCTACCCCAGCCCGATGGCCGCCCTCGGATACAACCCACCCGTCGCCATCCAGACCGCCCTGGCCGGGGACGCCGACGCCATGGCCAGACTGCACAATGCCCGGTCCGCACCCAGGAAGGGGTGAGCAGTTACGATGTAAATATAAAAATTTGGAACGATGCCGTTGTCGTCGTAGATCCGTGCCGCCCGCAGCCTGCTTCGGGCGATGACCTGAATGCGCGAATCCAGCCGATGCTGCTCCACAATCAGCCGCAAGGGCGCGCAGTCGGTCCACAACCCGAACCTGTCAATAATGTCCTTGGCTTCCTCCGCTTCCATGGGGCAAGCCAGTGTGGCGGCAAGGGCGATGGCAATAGAAAGGGAAAGGCGGCGCAAGTCCATGAATACAGCATGGAACCGGCGCGGATGTGGCGCAACGGGAAACCCCGCCATAGCCCACAGGAAGTCTGTGGAATCTGTCGTGTTCAGGATCTCCACTTGCAGTGCCTACGGAATATCCGTATAGTCACAACATGAAGATCGACTATGATCCCAACGAGGATTTGCTGAACCGTCGGAAGCATGGTCCGAGCCTAGCGGATGGCGCTGCGCTCTTCGAGGACCCCGATCCGCTGATCATCAGGTCGTACCGTGATCGGGATGGGGAGGTTCGCTTCAAGATACTCGGACATCTGCGTGGTGCGCTGCATACGGCAGTCTACGTCCATCGCGGTGACATGGTGCGGTTCATATCCGTCAGAAGGAGTAACCGACATGAAACAACGGAATACGAAGATCGCGGTTCCGGCTGACCCGGACGACCCTCAGGATTTCGACGTAACCGTAGTGGAACTGGAAGCGTCGCGGCGGTCGCGTGAAATCCGGCGGGCGCGTGGTTCGCTCGGACTGAGCCAGCCGGAATTCGCCCGACGGTACAGGGTGCCGGTCGGCACGCTCCGTGACTGGGAACAGGCAAGGGTGACGCCTCCGGAATTCGCGGTGGCATATGCCCGCGCCATCAGGGCCGCGCCGGACCTCGTCGCCCGGGCTGTCAGCGAGCCCGGTCAAGGCACCAACGTCGCATCCTGAACCGGTCTGACGCAGTGGCGCACTCTGCCGCCCGGTTTCTCCGGCCATATCCACCGTCCGGGCTGCGCCTTCGCTGCCGGAATCGCCGGTGTTGCACTTCGGAATGGAAGTGAGGGTTCCATTTCACAGAGGATTGCATTCCGGCACTGGTGTGACGGTTTTGCCGGTCGCGTGAAACTGGATGAGGTTCTCGACCGCGAGGTCTCCCATGGCATCCCGTGTCTCCACCGTGGCGCTGGCGACATGTGGCAAGAGTGTGGCGTTCTGAAGAGTCAGCAGTTCCGACGGAACCTCCGGTTCATCTGCGAACACGTCAAGCCCTGCCTTGCCAAGGCGACCGTCTCTCAGCGCCGCGATCAGTTCCGGCTCGTCCACGATTGACCCGCGTCCAACGTTGATCAGTATCCCGCTGGGCCCCAATGCCTCGATCACGCTTCGGTTGATCATTCGGCGCGTGGATTGGCTTCCCGGTGCGACGCAGATCAGGATATCACAGTCACGTGCCATCTCCTCGAGGTCGCCAAAATATCTGTATGGCACGTTACGACGACTGCGGTTATGATAGGAGATATCAACTCCAAAGACCGCGAGCTTTTCCGCAATGGCCATGCCAATGCGTCCAAGTCCAAGGATGCCGACGTTCCTGCCGCGGATTGCACTCGAAAGCGGCGCCGGGCCTTCGATGGGCCATCGACCGGCCCTGATGTAGGCGTTGTCGGCGAGCAGATTCCGTGAAGTGGCCAGCATCAGGAGGATTGCCGTGTTGGCCACGTCATCATTCAATACATCCGGTGTATGGGTCACAACAATTCCGCGGTTCACCGCCGCCCTGACATCCACCGAGTCATAACCAACCCCATAGTTCGAAATGATGCGGAGCTTGGGCAGTGCGTTCATAAGGTCAGCTGGAACGCCGCCATGGCCGTTGACATAGACATACTCGATCCTGTCCCTGTCAGCCATGGGTCGTGCTTCGGAATGCCCGCGCATCTGGCGAATCTCGAAGACCTCCGTCATTCGGTTCAGCATTCGTTCGGATGCGGGACCGACCAACAGAAGCTGGGGGGCACTCATGGCTCCTCCCGTACGGTTTGCGTCTGCTGGCCAAGGCCCTCTATCCAGATCTCCATTCGGTCGCCGGCCTTCAGGTAGGTCGGATTGGCCATACCAAGCGCGACACCGGGAGGTGTGCCCGTGGAAATCACGTCACCGGGATGTAGGGTCATCAACTGCGACAGATGGGATACGATTTCCGCGACGCTGAAGATCATCGTTTTCGTATTGCCGGTCTGCATGCGCTTTCCGTTCACGTCGAGCCACATGTCAAGATTCTGTGGGTCGGGGATTTCATCCCGGGTCACCAGCCAGGGACCGGTCGGACCAAATGTGTCGCACGATTTGCCTTTGGTCCATTGTCCGGACATCTGTGTCTGGAAGTGACGCTCGCTCACGTCGTTGCAGATGCAGTAGCCTGCGACATGGTTCAACGCGTCTGATTCCGAGACGTGTTTTGCGGCTGTGCCGATCACAACTCCAAGTTCCACTTCCCAATCGGTGTGTGTCGAGCCACGAGGGATCATGATATCATCGTTAGGGCCCGAGATGGCTGAATTCGCCTTCATGAAGAGGATTGGGTGGTCCGGCGGTGTGGCGCCGGTCTCGGCGGCGTGGTCGGAATAGTTAAGTCCTATGCACATGAACTTTCCGATATCGGCGACGCAGGGACCAATGCGGGGGTTGTCCCTCACTGTCGCGAGAGAGGTCTCGTCAATTCCCCGCAGTTGGTCAAGGCTGGCATCGTCCAGAATCGCGCCTGAAATGTCGGCGACATGGCCGCTCAGGTCGCGGATGCGGCCGTCACCGTCAATCAGCCCAGGAAGCTCCTGACCGGGTTCTCCGTAACGGACGAGTTTCATGTGGTTTCTCCCTAATGGTTGTCGCGGGGGATGTGTTGGTTCGCAATATCCCTGTAGGCGTCTGCGCCCTTGAGTGTCATACCGTCGCTGAACGGCTGCACAAGGCTGCGGAAGATCTCCTGCCACGGGGTCTGGCTTTCCGGGATGACAGGTGTGGAACGCCCGTCTCGGCGCCGCTCCAGTTCGTCGTCGCTGATCAGGATGTCCGCTGTGCAGTTCCTTAGATCAATCCGCAGCCTGTCGCCGGTCCTGACCAGTGCCAGGCCACCGTCGGCAGCGGCTTCCGGTGAGGCGTTGAGGATCGATGGCGAGCCTGAGGTGCCGGACTGCCGACCGTCGCCGACGCAGGGCAGTGCGTGAATTCCCTGTTTCAGCAGATGGACGGGCGGCCGCATGTTCACGACCTCGGCTCCGCCAGGATAGCCGATGGGACCGGCGCCGCGCATGACCAGAATCGAAGTCTCGTCCACTCCGAGGCTTTGGTCGTCAATTGTGGCATGGAAGTGTTCGGGACCGTCAAAGACAATGGCGCATCCTTCAAATGCCATGGGATCGTCGGGATTCTCAAGATAGCGCTGGCGGAATTCATCGCTGATGACACTGGTCTTCATGATCGCACTCTCGAAGAGGTTGCCCTTGAGATTCAGGAATCCGGCGTTTTTCAGAATGGGTCTGTCGGCTGGCCTGATGACGTCGTGGTCTTCACTCCCAAGGTGACCGCAGTTCTCCGTAACGGACCGCCCGTTTATTGTCATTGCGTCGGGATGGGGCAGCAGCCCGGCGCGGAGCAGCTCTCCAATGACAGCTGGCACCCCTCCGGCGCGATGGTAGTCCTCTCCAAGATATTCGCCGGCTGGTTGTAGGTTGACAAGAAGCGGGATTCGGTAGCCGATCTCCTGCCAGTCATCGTTATCGAGAGCGACGCCGAGATGGCGCGCGACGGCGTTCAGGTGGATAGGCGCGTTGGTTGACCCACCGATCGCCGAATTTACCACAATGGCGTTCTCAAAGGCCTCACGGGTCATGATTCGGGCCGGAGTGCGGTTTTCCAGAACTGCCTCGACAATTCGAAGTCCGGTTCGGTATGCCATCTGGCCGCGCTCCCTGTAAGGAGCGGGTATCGCGGCCGACCCCGGCAGTTGCATGCCGAGTGCTTCGGCCAGGGAATTCATGGTTGTGGCGGTCCCCATGGTGTTGCAGAAGCCGGTCGATGGGGCAGAGGACGCGACCAGATCCAGCATGCCTTCGTCGTCGATCTCACCTGCGGCGCGAAGCTCCCTGGCCTTCCAGACAATGGTTCCGGATCCGGTGCGTTTGCCACGAAACCAGCCGTTAAGCATGGGGCCGACGGAATGTGCGATCGCCGGAATTCCTACAGTGGCCGCAGCCATGAGCAGTGCCGGGGTCGTCTTGTCGCATCCGATGTTCAGGACGACGCCGTCGATGGGATAACCGAATAGGGTTTCGACAAGGCTGAGATATGCAAGGTTTCGATCCAGCATCGCTGTCGGGCGCTTGCCGGTCTCCTGAATGGGATGGACGGGTATCTCGATGACAGTGCCGCCAGCGGTGGCCACGCCATCGCGGATGCGCCTGGCCAGTTCGATATGGTGCCGATTGCAGGGAGCCAGGTCACTTCCGGTTTGGGCTATGCCAATGATCGGTTTGCCGGACTGAAGTTCCGCACGGGTCAGGCCATAGTTGAGGTAGCGCTCGAGGTAAATCGCCGTCATTTCGGCATTCTCGGGATTGTTGAACCAGAGTTGGCTCCTGAGTATGGGTCTGTCGGTCATTTGGGTTGCCTGAAGCTTGTCGGATGGCTGGATGAATGTGGGCTATCGAATCCCCACGATGGGTATCTCCGTGAAGTCGACGGGAGTTGCTGTGCCTTCATCCCGACCATCCTCCGTCAATGATGTGCGGCTGCCCGGTTACAAAGGCGCTCTCGTCGGAAGCGAGATAGACCACAAGCGAGGCGACCTCATCGGCTGTTGCGACCCGGCCCATGGGCTGGCGGGCGATGAACTGGCTCAGGGCCTCTTCGTAGCTGCCGATCCGCTCGCCCAACGCACGGACGCGCTCGTGCCAACTGGGACTCTCCACAGTGCCGGGACAGATGCAGTTGCAGCGGATTCCCTGGGTGATGAATTCGATCGCAACGGATTTGGTCAGTCCGATCACCGCGGCTTTGGTGGTACCGTATATGAAGCGATTCCGTGCCCCGATCACTGAACTGACGGCGGAAGACATATTGATGATCGATCCACCACCGCGTTCGATCATGCCAGGAAGCGTCGTTCGGATGGTCCTGAACATTGAACGCACATTGATGTCGAAGGAAAAATCCCAGTCTTCGTCGCTGCATTCGAGGATCGAGCCATGATGCACGAAGCCAGCGCAGTTGAACAGTATGTCGGGCTCGGCTCGCTTGATTCCCACCGAGACGCTCGCATCGTCGAGGACGTCGAGGCGGAAGGTCTCGATGTTCGAGTGGTCCAGTTCGGCGAGAGCGGCCTCGTTGACGTCAGTTGCGAACACCAATGCGCCTTCGTCAGCCATGGACAGGGCCGATGCCCGTCCAATGCCCTGACCGGCAGCGGTGGCCAGAACACGCTTCCCCTCAAGTCTCCTTGTTGGCATTGTCCATTCTCCCGACATCGTTGCGGTGACCAACGCGGTGCCGCCACAATCCTCCCAGAAGATAAGGACTATTGGACGGCGTTCGAAAAAGCTAGGGTTGTCACACAAACATATGAAGTATTCCGGGAGGAAATCGCATTGCTGAAGGTATTGGTGACAGGCGGTGGCGGCATGATCGGCCAGAAACTGGCCGCCCATCTGGGCAAGGACGGCCTGAACGGCAATCTCGACCTTAAGGTGACGCTCGCGGATATCGGATTCCCCGGGAATGGGGCATCTGGGGAGCGGAAGACCGTGGATCTGGCGGTCTCCGGAACAATGAGACGGCTTGCCGCGGACAGTCCTGACGTGATCTTCCACCTCGCATCGGTGGTCTCTGGCGAAGCGGAGCAGGATTACGCCAAGGGTTGGAACACAAACATGTTGCCGATGTGGGAACTTCTGGAAGCCTTGCGTGAACGCCACGAGGAGAGTGGTGGCAAATATGTGCCCCGAATCGTGTTCGCCTCGTCGCTCGCGGTCTTCGGAGGCCCGTTTCCAGACCGGATTGGCGACGAATTCCTGGCCGCGCCGCAGACCAGTTACGGCGCACAGAAGGCGGTGTGCGAACTGATGATCGGGGACGCGAGCCGCAAGGGTTGGATCGACGGCATATCGATCCGGCTGCCAACGATCTGCGTGCGTCCGGGCAGGCCGAATCGGGCGGCGAGTGGTTTCTTTTCCGGCATTGTCCGCGAGCCGCTGAACGGTGAGGAAGCGGTGCTTCCGGTCGAGGACACGGTGCGGCACTGGCTAGCGAGCCCTCGCGCAGCCGTGGGCTTTCTCCTTCATGCAGCCGATCTGGATACTTCGGAACTGGGAGGTCGACGCTGGTTGAACATGCCGGGATTTTCCTGCACGGTCGCTGAACAGATCGAGGCGCTGGGACGTGTGGCGGGCTCTGGCGTGGTTCGACTGATCCGACGTGAGCCGGATCCAGCTATCATGCAGATCGTCTCGACGTGGCCGCGTGACTTTGAGGCGACCCGTGCGTTGGCGTTGGGATTCCAGGCCGAGCGCGATTTTGACCGGATCATCGAGATCTACATGGAAGATGAGCTGAAATCCGGATGATCCACTGGACACGCAGGGGCGAATCTGCCTCAATCGCCGTGGGAACCTTAGGGAGCGGTGCGGGGATGCACCGATTGCAACGATGCTGGACCAGAAGCAGGTCGACGCGTATCGAAGGGATGGATTTCTGGTGGTCGAGGAGGTTCTGGGAGAGGATATCCTCGGGCCGGTGCGCGCCGAATACGAACTTCTTCTTGATGGCCTCTATATGGAATGGCAGGACCAAGGGCTGGTGGGAGAGCCGGTCACGGCGGATTTCTGGGGTCGGTTGCTTGCCGGATACCGTGCTGGCTGCGACTGGTTCCAGCCAATGGACATCTCACTGCCAGCCGACCGAATCCATGCGGACACGCCGATGCATTTCGGCCCCGCGGTTTTCGATATGGTTACGGCACCGCCCCTGCTTGACCTGGTTGAGTGCCTCATTGGTCCGGAGATCACCAGCAACCCGATCCAGCATGTGCGTATCAAGCCGCCGGCGGTTGATCTTCGCAGCGACGAGATCCGTGCGCACATCACCGCCACCGACTGGCATCAGGACCGGGCGGTTGCCCACGCTGAAGCGGACGCCACGGATATGGTGACGGTATGGTTGGCGATGACCGACGCCACCGTTGAAAACGGCTGTCTACAGGCGATTCCGCTTGAGTCCGGGCAGGAAATGCTGCCGCATTGCCCGAAAGTGCAGATGGGAATGGCCGACGGTTTTGCCGATCCGGCAAAGTCGGTTCCGCTTCCGGTTCCGTCAGGGGGCGTGGTTGTGTTCCATCCGCTGACTCCCCATGGATCTCTGGTCAACCGTACACAGGGATTCCGTTGGTCGTTCGATCTGCGCTACAATGTCACCGGCCAGCCCACTGGAAGATCGCACTTTCCTGAATTTGTCGCTCGGTCACGACGGGCGCCCGAGACAGAGTTGCGGGACTGGCGAACGTGGCGTGACATGTGGCGGTCGGCCCGATCGCGCCTGTCTGCCACTCCACATATCGACATTCACCGTTGGGCGTCGGATTCGCCCTATTGCGCGTAATGGCAACGGTTTGGAAATGCAGGTGATCCGTCATGGACTATGTCCGCCTTAGCCCCGACGACAATGTCGTAACCGCGATACGCTCACTTCAGGTGGGGCATGAAGTGGAGGAAATCCGGACACGGTCCCCGATCCCTTCGGGCCATAAGGTTGCCACAAAGGCCATCGCCAAGGGAGCGGAGGTACGTAAGTACGCCCAGTTCATTGGTTTTGCGCTGGAGGACATTCAGGTCGGCGATCATGTGCACACCCACAATCTTGGATTCCGCAATACCGAAGTCGAGTATCGGTTTGGCAACGATCTTCGGCCCGCTGCGAGAGTCGCCGCGGACAGCCGGGACCAATTCATGGGATATCGCCGGGCCTGTGGGCGGGTGGGGACGCGCAACTACATCGCGGTCGTCACCTCTGTGAACTGTTCGGCGACGGCGGCGCGACGTATCGCTGATCACTTCACCCCGAGGCTGCTCGCTCGCTATCCGAATGTCGATGGGGTGGTTGCCTTCGTTCATGGCACCGGTTGCGGAATGGCTGGGTCGGGCGAGGGATTCGAGGCGCTGCAACGCGTGATGTGGGGATACGCGCGGCACCCAAACAACGCCGCGGTTCTCATGGTTGGTCTAGGCTGTGAGATGAATCAGATCGATTGGCTGCTGGAGGCATATGGGCTCGAGCAGGGTCCGCTGTTTCAGGTGATGAACATACAGGATGTGGCAGGCCTGAGACGCACCATTGAGCTTGGGATCGAGAAAATCGGGGCGATGTTGCCTCTGGCGAACCAGGTGGAGCGGGTGCCGTGCCCGGCGTCCGAACTGACCGTGGCCCTTCAATGCGGTGGATCCGATGCTTGGTCAGGTATCACGGCGAATCCGGCCTTGGGTTACGCCTGTGACCTCGTGGTGGCCCAGGGTGGGACCGGCGTTCTGGCGGAAACCCCGGAGATCTACGGTGCGGAACACCTGCTGACCCGGCGTTCGGTCAGTCGGGAAGTGGGTGAGCGTCTTGTCGGAATTGTTGAATGGTGGAAGGACTACACCGAGAGAAACCGAGGCAGCATGGACAACAACCCCAGCCCCGGCAACAAGAAGGGCGGATTGACCACGATTCTCGAAAAGTCATTGGGGGCTGCAGCGAAGGGTGGCACCACTCCACTGACAGCAGTCTACAGATATGCTGAGCAGGTGACCGGCAAGGGGTTTACGTTCATGGATTCGCCCGGCTACGATCCAGCGAGCGTTACCGGTCAGATAGCCGGTGGCTGCAACGTCGTTGTGTTCACGACGGGTCGTGGTTCCGCGTTCGGTTCAAAACCAGCCCCGACGATAAAGGTCGCCACCAACTCAGGGATGTATTCCCGCATGTCCGAGGACATGGACATCGATACGGGCGACATGCTGACGGAAGATGCAGGACTGGAGATCAAGGGACGAGAGATCTACGACCTGATCCTCAGGGTCGCAAGCGGCGAACCATCAAAATCGGAGGCACAGGGGCTTGGTGACCACGAATTCGTCCCTTGGCAGATCGGTGCCGTGATGTGAGGGAAGCAATCCCGCAGTTCACGGAATTCCAAAGCCCTGTTCCGCTCTCTTGAATGAGCGCACCCCTAAGCCAATGATTCCAAGACATTTTCCAGATCCACGACTCCGGCTGTCCTGAGCCAGACGGCCAAGAGCGGATCTTTTTCTCGCGACGGAACCGCCTCGCGGGAGTGTGGGCTCCAAAGTGCGAAACCGCACCTTGCCGCACAGTGAAACAGCTCACGTCTCTCCGGTCTCCGGGTTGAAATCCCCTTGACCCGCAGACCCTCTGGAGCGTTGCCGTAGACCTATCGGCAGCCATCCTGTCACTTATCGGCCGGACGCTCCAGCCATTCCTTTCAGGATTGGGTGTAATCCGCTATCTGGTTGTCCACGAGTCGCCACCGACATTGGGAGGCTCGCATCTGTCGGTGCCTGTCGCTGTCTATCTGCGGTGTGTTGGATGTCCCCGCTGAAACGGGACCAGCCAATCCCAGCTCAAATGGTTGTCGACCGCTATATTCTGTGGATACCTGTCCTGACTCGTCTGACCTGATTCAGTCAGCGAAAGGGGGAGCGACGTCATCCAACGAGTGATTTTCCGGTTGGACGAGGCGGTGGAATGATCAACCTCAGACAGATCCATGATTCAGGACTGTGGACATACTCGTTCAGTTCCAGCCCGTATGGCCCGTTCAATTTGCCCGTGGTCGTTCCTATGGTAGGCGAAGTGACATTTGTTCCCAGCGGGAGCGCCAGCAGTCTGGCTGCTTCAATTCGGAAGAGTTTGGGTAGCTTGCGCTGCTTCCCGAAGAGGATGCTTTCAAAGCAGCCAGTTAAGTCTATCGGGAGTGTCTGTCTGGGAAGGACGACAGCGAAAGAGGCGGCCTACGGCGAGTGCGTGGCGGCATGACGGTCTGGTGTTTCGGTTCCTCAATCGCGGCCTTCGGTCGGCACTTTCCGGGAGTTCGTGGCGTCCAGTGATGCGGGTCGGTGGCAGATGAGGCCATGCCCTCCCGATGCGGCTCACTCGGCCGGAGTCGCCTGAACCTGCCGTCACTCCTGCAGGAGCCTATCCAGCTTTTCCTCAAGGCCGGTCATGCGGCCTTCGATGCCGGCCATCCGGTCCTCAAGGCCGGTCATGCGGCCTTCGATGCCGGTCATCCGCTCCTCGATGCCGGTCATCCGCTCCTCGATGCCGGTCTGGCCTTCCCGTAGAAGCGCCACGTCCGTCTGTAGACCCGACACGCCGAGGACGAGCCAGCCCAGCGCACTCAGGAACGCGGCTAGAACGATTCCAGCCAGCGTCACGGCCATAGGATGCTTGGCCAAGTCGCCGACTTCGCGCTGTGGTTGCCGCTCGGCAAGGAGGCGCGCCAGTTTGGGACTTGCGCCAGCCTCCTGTAACTCCTCAATTGTCACGCCCACGCTGGAATCCCTCTACGTCCTCCTGCCTAACATGCATAGCATGGCCGGAAGTGCCGGTTCAAGCCGCTTTGGCAAACCGGCGACGGTGCCGGATGGCCCTGCAAGTCCTTCCGCAGCGCGGAACAGTGCCCGAACACCGGGCGTGAAAGGCGCTTTCTGAATATAATACCAAACCAAATGAGCTTCTTGCAGAACTCCCCGATCAAGCGATTTTTTTCGGAAACGGGCGTTTTTTCTGATCGGGGGCCTGGATATGGAGCCATCCCTCTGGTATGAAGCAGGTGTGAAAGCCACAACATGCAGGGAGACGGCTCCATGTCCCTACGTTCGTCCATACCGGATGCCTGGCAGCGGTTCCAGGGGGAACTTCTGCCTTCCCTCGCCGGGGAGGTCGGCCCGCTGGGCGTGAGGCACGGCAAATTCATCGCCGTGCTGGACCTGGTGGAGGTGGAGAGGCACGTCCACTACAGCCACCGGGGCGTCGGCAACCCGCCCGCCGACCGCAGGGCGCTGGCGCGGGCCTTCGTCGCGAAGGCGGTCTGGGACATGCCGACCACGACGGTGCTGGTCGACCGGCTGCTTCACGACCCGACGCTGCGGCGTCCGGTCGGCTGGTCCCGCGTGTCGGAGGTTCCCAGCGAATCGACGTTCTCCCGGGCCCTCCCCTGGTTCGCGGAGACCCGGCTGCCGGAGCGGATGCACGAGGCGCTGGTCCGCGCCGCGTATGCCGGCTCGGTCGTCGGCCACATATCGCGGGACCCGCCGGCGATCGTCGGGCGGGAGAGGCCGGCGCCGAAGCCGAAGCCGAAGCGAAAGCGCGGACGCCCGAGGAAGGGGGAGGAGAGGCCGAGGGAGCGGACCCGGCTGGAGCGGCAGCCGCCGGACGGGATGACCGCCGCGGAGATGGCCGACGGGCTGCCGAAGGCCTGCGACACTGGCACGAAGCGCAACGCGAAGGGGTACAAAGAGAGCTGGAGAGGGTACAAACTCCATATCGACGCCGCCGACGGTGACGTCCCCATCAGCTGCATCCTGACCTCGGCGTCGCTGCACGACAGCCAGGCCGCCATCCCTCTTTCGAGGATGACGGCGCTGCGGGTGGACCACTGTCACCAGCTCATGGACGCGGCCTGTGACTCCCTGGAGATCGGGTTCCACGCCTACCTCATGGGGCGCGTGGCGATCACCGACACCAACCCGCGCCGCGACGCGGCCCTGAAGGAGCGCCTCGGGAAAGAGGCTCTGGCGCAGCGGAAGGCGGGCCACATCCGCCACGACCGCGTCCGCCACCGGCAGCGCTCCAGCGGCGGGCGCGTGAACTCCGCCCTGAAGGACCCGTACGGCGCCCGGCACGTCCGTGTCCGTGGGCACGCCAGGGTGGCCTGCCACCTGTTCCTCCGCGTGCTGGCCCTGACGGTGCAGCAGCTGATGCGGCTCACCATCTGACACCACCGGTTCCGGCAGCTCCGCCCGCCACGGACGCCGCCCCGGAGGGGACGGCGCGGACAGCCATGCGCGGACGGCGCCCGACGGACCACAGACTGCGGCATTCCGCCACACCTCAGCCGGCGGAAACGCCCCGGGCACCCACCGGATCCGGTGTCACGACCCTGGCGGAACCGAAAGGCTTGCCGCGGCCGACCGAACCACGATAATTGTGCAAGAGGCTCAAATAAATCATTGCCGATAGGCGCCCCGGATCTCACGGCACCGCCCATTCCCTCGTGGTGATCCGCGTGACCTCGCCCTTCCGGCGGATGAAGGCGTCCCAGACGTGCTCGACCACCTCCCTGACATGCTCCGCGCTTCCGGACACCCGGTTGGCGAAATGGCGGTGCTCGGGACGGAGAACACCGTCCCGCCCGGGTTCAGTTCCGGGCCGTGGGCGGCAGCCGGAGCGGGGAGACGCTGTCCGGTATCCCCAGGTCCCCCGACCGGTGCCAGCCCGCCCCGTCAAGGACCACCAGGGCGCGCTTTCCGGCGGGGACCCGCTCCCCGATGTCGCGGAGGTGCCGGTCCGTCTCCCCGGTGCTGGCCCTGCCGCAGACATGCCTGCCCGCGTCGCCCGTCGCGGGGCAGGCGGGGGGACAGGTACAGGTGTCCGTACCGGTGGTCCCGCACGACGCGCGGGCGCGTCCCTTTCCTCGCCCACACCCTCGACAGCATGCCCTTCTGGCCAACGCGCGCCTCGTCCTGGAAGTAGACGGGCACGCCCTCCGGGGCCACGCCGTCGGGCACCGCCTCACGCGCCAACCGGACGGAATCCCTTCGGAATCCCTCCCGGGCGGCGGGGTCCGCCTTCGGGTGGACGGGCCGCGGGGACATGTGCCGGAAGCCCAGCCTCCGCACCGGCCGGCGCGCGCCCTCCAGCGTGCACCCCACCCCGAAGCTGTCCGCGATCCGCGCCCGGATGTCGGCGACGGTCCAGCGGGAGGGCCCACCCGCGTCGGGGTCCGGCCCCCCCCCCCCCCCCCCATCCAGCCACGACACGACCTCCCCGGCCTGCCCGCTTCCCGGCTTCGGCGGAGCCCCCGGCCGGGCGGCGTCCCGCAGGCCGTTCAGGCCGTCGGCGTTGTACCGGACGACCCGGTCGCGGAGCGTCCGGACGCCGACGCCGGAGGCCACCCCGGTCCTGGACAGACCGTCCTCCATGACCGGGGCGATGGCGCGCATCCGGCGGCGGCAGTCGCGGAACCTGTGTTTCCGGGCCGGTTCGCGTAACTGACCGGGTGTGTGGTCGGTGCGCCGGACCATGACTTTCGCTGGCATGCCGTTCTCCTTCCGCATGTTTCACAGACACAGGATACAGGACGGCGGCACCGGTCACACGCGGAACATTACCGTGTCACACGGCATGATGTTCCGCTTTTGTTCCTGGGTCGTAACTGCTCGCCCCCTTCATCCCTGACCGTCCCGCCTGACGGCTTTCGGGCCGGGCATCCTGTCCCGTCATCCGCGCCCGTCCGCCGTCGGCCATCCCTGGGCCTGGCATAATGGAGCTGCCCGCTGCACTGTCCATCCGTCCGGGCGAATCACGGCGGAGGCGGCGACCATGGTGGTGGAGGCGGAGCGGTGCCGACGGTGAACGCAGCCTCGCTGCGCGCGCGGCTGGACGGTTGCCGGGCCCGGTTCGATGCCATCAGGCGGAAGGGCGGGGCGGGCGCGGACACCCCTGCGCCGGTCAAGGCCCTTTTCCTGCCGCCCGGCGTCCTGGTGGCCGTGCCGCTGGAGCGGACGACCCGCAGGACCGACGCCAACTCCGGCATCCCTCCGTGGCGGACGGAGAGGGACGGGACCGCCCGGCGTACCGGAAGGGACAGCGGCCGGGGCGCGGAACCGAACCTGCGGACCGGCGCGAACATGCGCAGGACCACCGTCGGGGAGACGGTCGCCGTCGATGCCTGCGACGCCTGCGGCGCCGACCTCCCGTGGGTCGCCCCCGCCGGACGGGAGCGCCGCGTCCCGTCCGGCATCGTCCCCGAGGCCGGCGGGCCCGCGTGGAGGCCGGGGCCAGGGAATGCCCGGACTGCCGGGCCCGGACAGAGGGGCGGTTCCCCGGCGACATGCCCGGCCCGCTCCGGTACGGCACGGGCCTCCAGGCCTTCACGACCAACCTGCCGGGCGCGCGCATGCCGTCCCCGCCCCGGGCCGTCGCCATGGTCCAGGCGGTCTCCGGCCCCATGCTCTCCGAGGCCACCTGCCTGGGGTACATCCGCCGCCTGCGCGCCGCGCCCGGGCCGTGGGAGGAGGCCGCCGTCGCGCGGCTGCCGGAACGCCCGGCCCTGCACGCCGACGGGACCGGATTCCGGGTCGACGGCAGGAGGCGGTGGCTCCATGTCCCCACCGACGGGTCCCTGACCCTGAAGCGCCCGCACCGCAGGCGCGGATGCGGGGCGATCGGGGACATCGGCGTCATCCCCCGCCACACCGGCACGCCGGGCCACGACTGCTGGGCGGGCCACCTCACCCACCACCGGTGTACGCACCGGCCCTTCGGCTCCCATATCCTCCGCGAACTGACGTCCGTCGTGGAATCCAGCGGCTTCCGCTGGGCGCGCCTGATGAAAAGGCCGCTGCGCGGGGCCTGCCACAGGGCCAGCCGAAGCGACGCCAGGGTCCTGCCCGAGGCCGGACGCCTGGCCGTGCGCAGGCGTTGCCGGACCATCCCTGCACAGGGCGGCGGGGAGCTGCCGGAGATCCCGCCACGCCCGAAGGGAAGGCGCGGGAGGGTCGCGGGATCCGACGCGCACAGCCTCCACGGGCGTCTCGGGAGGCACGGGGGGTCCGTGCTACGCTTCATGGCCGACCCGGACGTCAGCTTCACCGACAACGCCGGCGAGCGGAAAATCCGCATGGCCAGGGTGAGGATCAAGGTGTCGGGCTGCTTCAGGACACAGCTCCACGCCGGGGCATGGTGCCGGATCTCCAGCTACCCCAGCCCGATGGCCGCCCTCGGATACAACCCACCCGTCGCCATCCAGATCGCCCTGGCCGGAAACGCAGCCGACATGGTCAGGCCGAACGATGCCCGGTCCGCACCCGGGAAGGGGTGAGCAGTTACCCTGGGTCTTTATTTATTTGGTTTGGTATAATCGTCAATTGTGCGCTTCGATATCTCTACCAGCGAGGACAGAGATGGCTCTCTGATATGAATATTGGTGCTATCCTGGTGAAATGATCTCATGAATCGCGCCGCGGTCTCTCCCGTCGCGTGCAGGAGGAACTCCGTCTTTGGTTGACCAATGGATCCGGACTGGCCTGAGGTGAGGACACTGACCATCGGGACCGATGGTAGGGTAAGTATGGCGCAGATGAAAGGTGGATGGTCAATGATCTGTC
The DNA here is from genome assembly GCA_965203605.1 of Paracoccaceae bacterium. Lineage (GTDB taxonomy): Bacteria > Pseudomonadota > Alphaproteobacteria > Rhodobacterales > Rhodobacteraceae > JAPOUP01. The sequence continues at coordinate 5,474,680 of OZ241902.1, forward strand.
CAGGTGTGCCGTCCTCCTGTCCTGTCGCGTCCGGTCACGACGCGCGACTCCCATACGATTTGGGGGAGAGCTTCAATTGTGGATTCGGCGAGGAATTTGGGTTTCCAACATGACTGAATGCGAAGCACCGAAGATCGTCTCTTTGTTGAGTTTTGTCCCGGTGACGGTGATTCAGCGATCATTCGCCGATTTCAAGTCGCACTTGGGTAGAAGATTTGAGCATGAACGCGGCATCGCTTAGCGCATGGTCAGAATCGATGTCGTGTTCCTGTTCGACCGTGGCTCTTCAGTTTCGGAAATGCAGGATGTTCAAGGATGACGTAGGGAACGATTCAAACGTATGTACCGAATCAAGGCTCTTCCTTCATGAAGTCGCATCTGCGCACCCGAGCAGTCGACTGCAAACTCCCTTTCCGGATCACTGAGCGCTTGGGTTGACGCCGTCCTTGATCAGGAGACTCCAAGCGGGGAGTGCGGAAATGAGCAGCGAAAACGACCTGCAACTCCTCCTCCTCCTGGGTAAATTGTCCCTGAACCATTGATACAATGCCATTTCCAAAACATGGAACTCGGGCTTTCCTGAACCAAACGGTCAGGAGCGGACTTTACTCTCAGGACAGCGGCGGCGCATACGGGTCGGGGGCGGGGGCTCTTGAGCGCCCGATTGCTGCCGGAACAACTGGGCGACCTGTAGTCACCCGTCCCGAATGAGTTAATCCTGCCGGACGCAGCCACGAGTTCCTGGATATCGATCCAGAGTTCATAGAGCAGCCCCATTCGCGCGCTCGATCGGCTCGAATTCGATTTCTGGAATGATGACCTCCCACTCGTCACACTTATAGGAGTCAAGATACTTCTCTTTCGATGTGTTGCGGTGTCGTTGGACGATGGCGTGAATCCTGGCATTCCGGTAGCGCATCCCGCAAGGGGCCTTGAATGATTTGGCAAGTCGTCCGACGCATCGACCTTCATCATTCAACAGTCTCCATATTCCGTTGCTACCGAGTTGAACTTCCAACCTGTCACCGACCTTTAGCCGTGCAATGGCACGATGAACCGAGTTACTGGCCGTATGGCGGCCGGCGTATCCGAGATCGACCTCCTTCAATGTGAGGCATTCACTTTGGAAGGTCGGTGTGTCCGGACAGGGCGGAGGCGGGGCGGTCTCGCGCCAGATTGTTGTGGGATGGTCGCACAGTTCTGTCACGAAGCTGTTGGAGTGGTCGAAACATGCCAGCGTCAGTGTTTCTTTCGCACGTGTCATGGCCACGTAGTATAGCCGTCGTTGGGCGTTCGAGTCCTCACCTTGGCTCGGTGCCCAATCGCCATCAAGCACGACGACATGGTCGAATTCGAGGCCCTTTGCGCGATGGGCAGTGAGCAACAGCAGTCCCCGTTGCCTGCGTCGGATATCCCGACCCCATTCCGCCAGCCACTCGATGAAGTCGACAACTGGAACCTCTCCTTCCGAATTCTCGAGCGCATGTTCGTCGATGGCTTGCTGAAGGAGTTCCTGCCATATGTTGGTCGGCTGGGCATTCACCCACGAACGCAAGGTCTTGCCGTCTACGAGTGCTGGTTCCCGCTCGCGTAGCCATTCGACAAGGGTCCTGGTTTCGCGGATTCGCCAGAAGCTGGGAATTTCCTGGTTCGCCTTCTGCGCACGTATTTCGTTCCCTTTCGGATGGGACTCGCAGTATGAGTGCAATGGTTTCAGGTCTTCCCATTTGCGCGCGATTACAGCGCATCGTGACCATCTCCAACTGTCTGTCAGGTCTGAAAGCCTCAACAACTCCGCCATAACGGATTGTGCCTGATGAACCCGATTGTGACTGCCGACCCGTAGTATCTGCACGCGCCCATTCGAGACCGGATCCAGCTTTGTCCACGCTCCGCCTGACAGGACCTTTCTGCGCCCTCGGTCAATGTGGATAGGTGCCCGCTCTTTCATTCGATCACGTGCGGGAGCGATCAACGTGTTTGCTGCATCAATGATGTTCCGCGTCGAACGGTAGTTCTCGACCAGATAGTTGGGCTTCGCCTCGTAATCCCTTTCGAAGCGCCGGATGAACTCCACGGAAGCGCCGTTGAAGGCATAAATGTTCTGATCGTCGTCTCCAACGGCGAACATCGTCAGCTTCTTCGAGTTGTGATCCCGCGTTCGTCCGGCGATGGCGGATATCAGTTCGTACTGTTCTTCGCCGATGTCCTGATACTCGTCCACAAGTATCCACCGAAATCCAGCGAGCAGACGTTCACGACGTTCATCAGCCTCATCCGGGGTTAGTTCCTTGCCCTGGAGCAATGCGACCGCCTGTTCGATTATGCGTTTGAATGCACTGTCTTCGGGTTGATCGTCCATTTGACTGAAGCTCTTTCCGGCGAGGCGCATCGCGAAGGCGTGGCAGGTCAGTACCGTAACACCTCGCGAATCGTCTCCGACCAATTTGACGAGCCGACGACGAATCTCGACCGCCGCATGACGGTTGTAGGCGAGGGCGAGGATGCTTCGGGCACTTTCCCGTCTAACTCGTATCAGATATGCGATCCGGTGTATCAATACCCGTGTCTTGCCTGAGCCGGGGCCCGCCAGTACCAATATGTTGATTTCTTCCCGATCATCGGCCACAATTCGTCTCTGCACGGGGTTCCCCAGGTCTTCAACGATTGTTCGCCAGGACTCGAGTGTTGTTTGCCTACGGGTTTCCTTTTCGCGTTCGGGAAGCCACCGCTCAAGGAATTCGTCCTCCTTGAGGGCGAAATATTCCACTGACAGGCGCCTCGCATCACGGATCTTCTCAAGACCGCGCTGGGCAAATTCCTTCATGATATGGATTTGCAGGATCTGGCCTTCGTAATGAATTGCGAGAGGCTTGAAGTCCGTCTTCGAGAATCCGCGGACTTCCTGCCGTTCCAGCTGGATGGTCATTGCAGGACGGAACACGGCGAGGCCCTTGTTGAGGCGGATCACCTCCTGCTCATGAAGCCAGAGGAGTGCCCTTTCCATCAGCTTGGTCGGGCGACGTGCCTTGCTCTGCAGGGCGAGGTCAGACCTTGTTGCTTCGAGGAGATTCCCAAGTGTGGTCTCGGCGAGCAGATCGATACCACGGGTGCCGGTGGGCAGCCTGTCAAGCAGATGGTGAAGTAGGACACGTGCGGCCTCACGCCGTAGCGCTGCCGTTCGCTCAAGCTGGTCCCATTCGCGATTGAGCGTGATCCAGGTGGTTTCGGCATCCTTCCTGCGAATGGAGAGGCTGCCAATTCCACCATCCTCGTCTCCGCGTCCGTCATGGGCGATACTTCGAATTATTCGATGCAGTCGTTCCGGAAGTGGATCACTCAGGCCCCTATCCCAGAGAATCTGCGCGGCGATACGCAAATGGAGGGGAGAACGGTCTCCCTTTCCGAGATCCGGATCTGCCTCCCGCATATGGGCAATTAGTGCGGATTCCAGTGCATCCGCCTCCTCGAATCTCCTTATGGATGAACGGGCTACTCCCTTGTGGACGAATGCGGTCAGCACAGTGTCGTTGCTTGCGATGCCTATCCGCTCAAGATCGTACATCGCAGCACGAACCTTTTCTGTGCTTAGTCCCGAGATGGTCATAAGCTCGTCGGTCGAGATCCCTTCATCCGGGTCCGCCCTGATCAGTGCGGTCGCAATTGTTAGCAGCTGCTCACGGTATTGACGCCTGATGTCGTGCCTGGTGAGCTTTTCCCTAACCTCATCGATTGATTTGACCTTCAATGATGAGGGGAACACCTGGACAACATTCTCTTCGCGTGAAAGCAGTCTGGACTCTTCCAGCCATGCGACAGCGGTACGGACACGGGTGTCGTCGGTTGCCGTGTCGCGGTCGAATGCGTTCTCTTCGTCCTCGCCGAGGATTTCGCCCGAAGTCGCGATTACTTTGCCACTGAAGCGTTTCCTGCGATCCAGATTCCGCAATGCCCTGAGAATTCCGTGGATCTCCCGCGGCGTCAGCCGGGAGCGCGCCGACATGCCGAACTGGCGTTCGACGTCTTCCGTGGAGTAGAGCAGCACGCAATCCGCCTGCTTGCGGTCGCGGCCCGCGCGTCCGGCCTCCTGGAGATAGTTCTCCAGAGAGCCGGGAATGTCAGCGTGGATCACAAGGCGCACATCTGGCTTGTCGATTCCCATGCCAAAGGCATTGGTCGCCGCAATCGCACGCAAGTCGCCGGCAATGAATCTCCGTTGCACCTCCTTCTTGGTTTCTGCCGGAAGACCTGCGTGGAAATGCCGGGCTGGAAGCCCTTTCAACTGGAGAAACTCTGAAATTTCCTCGGCCCGTCGCTTTGTTGCGCAATAGATGATTGCGCCACCAGCCACATGGGATGGAAGGCGGTGTTCCAGAAGGTTCTGGATGGTTGCGTATTTGTCGCCATCGGTGATCTGGATCACATCAAAGCTCAGATTGTCGCGTTCGACCCCGCCGTTGAAGACGGACAGCTCCGCTTCGAGCTCGACCCGAAAGTAATGGACGAGGTCGTCGACGACTGCTGGCTTGGCGGTCGCGGTGAGGCAGAGGATAGGGGGAGGCGTTCCTTTTCTCTCCCTTATGAAGCGCCCCACATACCGGTAGTCTGGACGGAAGTCATGGCCCCATCGTGACAGGCAATGCGCTTCGTCGAGAACCCAGGCACCAATCAGGCGCTGGTCGAGCGATCGGACCAGAGAACGAGAGCGTAGCTGTTCGGGAGAGATCAGTAGTATCCCGGCCTCGTATGTTCAAAGAATCAGAAATGAAAGGAGGAGGTGGCTGTGGAAAAATCTGGCGCGATTTCCTGTGGAAAACATGCCGGTTGCCTTCCGCCGTCCCTCCGGTCCGTTCCTGTGTCGGGACCGCCGCCGCCGGTTCTGATCCGGCGGCGGCGGTGCGGGGCTGGCCCCGCAGGACGGGTTGGACCGATACGGCCCTGGATCGCGACAGCGGATCCGTGGGAGAGCGTGGTCGGCCCGCCCTCCCGTCCGTCTCCCGGGTCCTGGATGGATGCCTGGGTTCACGGAACCGGATCATCGCGAGGATAGGAGCGGGAGAGCATGACAGCAATGGTCGCCGGAATCGACGTAAGCAAGCGTACACTCAACATCCACGTCAACGGGCGGGACTTCACGGCCACCAACGACAGCGACGGCTTCCGCAGGGTCGCCCGCCTGCTCAGGGAGGCTGGCGCCGTGAAGGCCGTCATGGAGGCCACGGGGCGCATGCACCGGGCGCTGCTGCAGTCGCTGCACGCCAGGGGTTTCGCCACCCTCGTGGTGAACCCCAGGCAGGCGAGGGACCTCCCGAAGGCCGCCGGCGCCCTTGGGAGGACGGACAGGGTGGACGCCAGGATACTGGCGGCCTTCGGGACCGCGTTCCCGGACATGGAGGCCACGGAGCCGGCCGCCGCCGCCATCGACCAGCTCCGCGACATGCTGGTGCTGCGGGAGAAACTCGTGGACCAGCGCACCGAGCTGAGGACCGTCGTGTCGGAGATCGGCGCGGGGACGCCCGGCGCGGAGGTCGGCAGGGTCCCCGGGGATATCGACGCCGCCATCGCGGCCCTGGAGCGGCGGATCGGCGGGACGGTCTCCGGATCGCCGGAGTTCGCCGACAGCCACCGCATCCTGACCTCGGTGCCGGGCATCGGCCCCGTCACGGCGGCGGCGCTGGTCGCGTGGATGGCGGAGCTGGGCTCGATCGGCAACCGCCAGGCCGCCTCCCTGCTGGGCGTGGCCCCCTTCGCCCGCGACAGCGGGACCATCAGGGGCGGGCGCCACATCGGCGGCGGAAGGAGGCGGCCGAGGGACGTCGTCTACATGGCGGCGCTGTCGGCCAGCCGGTGCGCCCCGGACATGAGGGAGCTGTACCAACGGCTCCGGGACAGGGGAAAGCCCCACAGGGTCGCCCTCGTGGCCGTCATGCGCAGGCTGGCCGTGACCGCCAACGCCCTTCTCCGCGACCGCCGCGTGTGGGAGGACCGGACGGCGGCCACCACCTGACGCCCGGACGGACCGCCGCGGTCCGGCACCGAAACGAATCACCCGCGGGCCGGCCGGGGTCTCCCCGGCGGGCGTTTCCGGCGTGCCCGGATGGCACCGCCTGTGGGGAACGCTGTGGAAAGGTCCGGGACAGCCGGACGCGGAGCCCGGAAAAAATGGAAAAAAAGCCGGATCCGGGCTTGAATTCCAACATGGATGCTCTCCCAGGCGCACACGCTCGATGGCAGCCGCCCGTTCCGGCATGGACAGGAGTCCGTTCACGGTCACGCAGCAGCTGATGCCATGCTCCTCCATCCCGGCGACCTGATCGGCCATCAGGGCAACCAGTGGAGAAATCACGACCGTCAGAGCGCCGGTCTTGTAGTAACGCGACAGTGCGGGAATCTGATAGCAGAGCGACTTGCCACTGCCGGTCGGGAGTATTCCGAGAACATGTTGACAGGCCATCGATCCCTCGACAATTGCCTGCTGCATTGGCTTGCCATCATCACAGGTGGGTTCGGGGCGAAAGTCGGGATAGCCGAACCACCGTTTGAGTTCCTTCCTTGCATCTTGGTATTCGCCACACCAACCGCAGTCCGGATCGCCACAGGCGGTATCTCTGAGTCGACGTACCAACGTTCCCACCTTGGGAAACTGATAGAGCACCCAAGGTGGAATGACCGAATTCCCCCCTGAGACCGAAAGCCAGGCAAGTGCGAATGACAGATTCCAGCGGAGCTGATCCGCTTCCGCCTGGACTTCAAGGCTATGGGTCTTGCAGGCAGCGCCGCGCAGTCTGCGTGCGATTGCCGCCCTGGCCTCGTCATCGGACGGTCGAGTTGCCTTCCGGAGTTGGGAGAAACACCCGTTAAGCGCACAGTCACTGCCCTCTGGCTCGGGTGTGCAAAGCCAATGCCATGCGGTGAGTAGATCAGGATCAGCTTCCGAGAGTGCCATTCTCTGGTCGTCGAACACCTCGATTGCCAGCCGTGCGTCGAGTTCGGGATCGTTCACCTTTCCCTGTTTCAGACCGCCGTCCTGATAATGCTTGACGAGGCTGTGATAGGGGTGTTTGGGGAAGGCCAGCGGACTGAGGCGAAGGGTATCCACGTAAGGTAGACGCAGCAGACGAAGATCCGGTCGTGTCGCTCGAAGGAGAGGCAGGTCGAACTTGGCGAGATTGTGCCCCAGTATGAAACTCGCGCCCTCAGCGAATTCGTCAAGGCGGTCCAGCGCGTTGGATATGTTGCGCCCGTTATGGCACTGACCTTGCCCGGTGTCGGATCGCACAGCGCCATATGCTATGATTTTCCCTTGCCTGTCCGTTTCCAGGTCGACTGAAATATAGGCGGACTTGTTGGCGGAACGCATGCTAGCCGACGTAGAGGTTCCGGGCATGTTCTTTTTTTCGGGCAATTGGCTGACTGCGTTCGGAAGAGTCACACAGAGAATGCGGGTCGCCGCAGCATGCCTGTACTGATGTTATGTTGGAATCAAAACTCTCTCGCATTCGAAGTGAACCCCTGCGGTCAAGATAAATCCGCATCTGCAGAACTGGACGTTGCATAGGTTCCTCAGAACGACGCACCTCACTGGATGGATGAATGCAGGGTTCCATGCCGTCCCATTTAGACCTGTACCAAGATGCAATCAAATCCAAATGGATTCGCTCCCTAACTCCCACGCGGAGTCTCCGGGCCCTCTGTATGGAATAATTTTACCGGAGCGAGGTGAGGTCCTTGATCCTGAAGGCTTTCCGTTAGCACCGGGTTCCTTTCTGGCCCACACCGTCTTTTGTCCGCCCCATTTCACCTCGAGGTTCCAACCACCTTCGCCGGTTGCGCTTTCAGGTGAGTAACGCAGTGGATTCCGGCGGAAGAACGGGATTCCGGAAATGACGTGGAATCAGCGCGTTACAGGCGAGTTACATGGGAGGAGCGCAACACCTTTGGCGGTGTTGTGGTTCTCCCGGAGTAAACCAAAGCGCGACCATTGGGCTGACCGGTGCCTCCATTGAGGAAGCCGGCCTGGGTTCAGCGTTCAGTGGAGCTTGGGTCGCTTGGATTGACGTGTCGGTGCGGCCTTGGCTGGACTCTCTGGCCATGGATGCTTTGGGTAGCGACCCCGCATTTCCTTTCGAACGTCCCGATATGCGCCTTCCCAGAATCCAGGCAGATCCGCAGTCACCGCCAGAGGCCGGTTTGCGGGAGAAAGTAGTGTCACTCGCAATGGAAGATTGTCTGGGCCAACACACGGATGTCGGCTAACGCCGAACATTTCCTGTAGTCGAACAGTAATCGCAGGGATGCCGTCACTGTAGTCGATGGGAATTGGATTTCCCAACGGGGTTTCGAATCGCTCCGGTGCCTGCGTTTCAACAAGGTCGTGTCCAAAATGTCCGAGCCGTGCCCTCAATGCTGCCGATAGATTCAGCCGTTTGAGATCAGCTGCACTTCGAAGACCCGATAACCACGGAAGAAACCAGTCCTCAAGAGCAGCCATTAGTCCATACTCTGAAAGATCGGGTAATTCGGCTCCCTGTCCCCGCAGAAGTTCAACGCGAGCCTGCAATCGCCGCGAGTCAGCAGACCAAGGCAAGCCGAGTTCCCGAACGCCGTCAAGCATCGCGGTCGCTATCATGTCAGGCGGTGCGTTGTCCCATCGCCGGTCGTCAAGAACCAGTGCATGGAGTCGTTCCTGGCGTCTAGTCACGACCTCCTGTCTGCGTCTCGACCATTCGCATACCTCCGTCCATCGTAGATTTCCGCCATGGACAGTGCGCAATTCGGCTTCCGAGATTTCGACTGCCTGCCTGATCCGGGCTTCGCGTCCGGCTCCGTCGAGGTCAATTGCAACAATCAGGCGGCTGCCCGCAAGTGAATCGGCTTCGTCCATGACGGCACCGGTCCCGCTAGACAGGATCCATCGGGCGGCGGTGCCCTTGCGGCGTAGTCCAACACGGTCTGGATAGGCGAGCGCGGCCTGCTGCGCTATCGTCAGAGATGCATTCGCTTTTCTGGTCGAGCGCTCAAGTCGGCTTGCTTCGCTGGCTATCGCTTCCAGGCTTCGGCGTGCGGTCGCGTGGCGGCGAGGATCTGACAACGCGGCGATGCGAAGCTCAATGTCGGTTCCCGCGTCGCGAAGCGGGTCACGATCATTGAGAAGTGCCGCTAGATTTGCGGCAGGACGCCCTGCGACCGAAAGCATGTGGGCAATTCTTGGATGTAGGGGCAGGGCGGCGATTGACCGTCCGTGATCTGTGATTCGGCCTGCTTCGTCCAACGCGCCCAAGGCGCGAAGCAACTCCTGTGCCGATGCCCAAGCGTTGACTGACGGCAGTGTGAGGAGTGCCATACCATCGGGATTGGCCGTGCCCCACAGGGCCAGCTCCAAGACGAACGGGCAAAGGTCTGTGGTCGCGATCTCGGGTGGTGGAAAGGGTTGAAGGCTTCGTTCCTCACCTTCGGTCCAGAGACGGTGACAGGTTCCCGGACCAACTCGGCCCGCCCGTCCGGTTCGCTGGTCAGCCTCGGCTCGGGTGACCCGCTCAGTGACCAATCGCGACATTCCACGTCCCGCGTCATAGCGCGCTCTCCTTGCCAACCCGCAATCAACCACCACGCGAATGTCCTCAATGGTGAGCGCTGTTTCCGCGATGGCGGTCGCAAGAACCACCTTCCGCCCATTCGGTGCTGGCGAGACAGCGGCGTGCTGTCGGGAGAAAGGCAGGGCGCCATAGAGTGGGTGGACCGACACGTCCTGTGGCAGGTTGCCGAGCAGTGTGGCAAGCCGACGGATCTCGCGTTCTCCCGGCAGGAAGACCAGAATACCTCCATCTGTTTCATCCATCGCGTCGCGGACTTTTGCGGCGGCGGTATCAAGCAAGTCAGCCCTTCGCACCGGCCGGGACAGTCTTTGGACCTTTACCGGAAAGTCACGCCCTTCGGAGACGATGAGAGGTGCACAATCCAACAGCTTCACAACGGGCTGGGCATCAAGAGTGGCAGACATGACAAGGAGCCGAAGATCCTCTCGCAGCGCACAGCGCACTTCCCAGGCAAGGGCGAGTCCAATATCCGCATTGAGCGATCTTTCATGGAATTCGTCGAAAACCAGTACCCCAATGCCTTCGAGCATCGGGTCGGACTGGACCATACGCGTAAAGACGCCTTCCGTTACCACCTCGATGCGGGTGCTGGCTGAAATCCTTGTTTCGCCGCGCATTCTGTAACCGACGGTGTGACCGACAGCCTCGCCAAGTGACTTCGCCATGCGTTCCGCAGCGGCACGTGCCGCAAGTCGGCGGGGTTCCAGCATCACTATGCGCCCTGCCGAGAGTCTCGCGTTCAGGATGGCCAAGGGAACCCGCGTGGTCTTTCCGGCACCGGGAGGTGCCTGCAGGACCGCACGGCCATCCCGGCGCAGTGCATCCAGCAGTTCGGATAGGGATCCGTCTATTGGTAAGGAATTGGTCACCATCCGATTATCAGGAAACGCCGAGATGGACTCCAGAGGTATTTCCTGTCGCCTCGGAAATGTTGCCGGACATAAATCTGGGCGGCAACGCGTTGCTGTTCAGCAGAATCCCCTTCAGGAATCAAGCCCGGATCCGGCCCTCCGACAACCCTCAACTTCACGTCAGACCGGTCAATTGGGTACCTGTCCGCCTAACTCACATATAAAGGTACGGACTGTTGCAAGGTGCGGCACCCTGGGTCTTTCAATGGGACGCTGCTGACCCGGCGTTGACGCGGTCACGAATGGCCTGGCTGTGTTGGGGAAAGGAAGAGGAACGGGCATTCCTCCGGAATCTTCTGTGACTCAGGCATGGACTGGCGTTTCTGGGTATCAATCCGGCGAGGTGCGCGGCGCTGGCCGCGGAGTCCCTGCCCGTTCAGACTGGTTCGGCCCGGCAGGGCCGAGTCCTGTGGTTCGGTTCGCCCGGATGCGTGACGGGGGACCGGGCCAACAGTGTCCCGATGAAAAGTCGCCGTCGGCCCGTCTATTTGCGCCGCCAAGCGTCCAGGGAACAGGTCGCCACCGCCGATGGTCCTGCGCCTCGGGGTGGAACGGCGGTGCCACAATGTCGCAGGCTGTAGCTATGGCGCGGTGTTGCCAACTATGGTTGGACGGGTTAGCCTAAGCCCAGCTCTTCACGGGGCCTCTTCAATGAAGTGGAGGTCCTGTAATGGCTCTGATCAAGAACATCGGGTTGGGCGTAGCGGTCGCGCTGGCGCTCGCGGGCTGCGGAGGCAGCACACCGCAGCCGGTTGCGAAGGAGCCGCCCGAGCAGCCGAAGGCGGTGGACATGTCCTCCGTGGAGGACACCGACAGCAGGGGCGACGCCGGAACGTATCCGATCCCCGCCAGCTTAATGAGGACGCTCGGCGACGTCACCTACAGCTGCGCGGAGGGCGGCGATGACTGCACGCTCATCGTTGGGACTGATGGCACGGTCACACGCACCGGCGGGACCGTGACGGCGAAGTATTCAGCGGAATACAGGGAAAAGATGGCCAATGACGCCGAAGCCGCGAGAGCCGCTGAAGCCGCGAGAGCCGCCAAAGAGAGAGAGGAGGCCGAGGAAAGAGAGAGAAAGGCGAGGGTGGCTGCCGAGGCGAAGGCCGTGTACCCGGCGCTGCGGCGACTGGGCCTTGACGGCAATAGCGAGCTGACAATTCGGGGCCTGTTCTCTCGCTCGGCGGGTCGACACAATGATTACGAATTGCTCGAGGGCAAGGTCGAGCACGGCCAGCCGCTGCCGCTGCAGGCTCTCCTGTCGGATCGGGCGCTGGACTTCCAGTCCGTTCTGGGATCGCCGGTGACGCGCAACGGGCGCTGGGCGGTCACGGAAGTGGCTCCGTACACCGATCCGAAGACGGGCCACACCCACCAGGTCAGGATCCTCAACGACATCGAGGCCCCGGAGATGGTCACGGTCAGGAAAAAGTATGAGGACAGCGTGCGGACCGAAAGCGCTCTCAATGATGCCGACGTCATCAATCTGCCGACCGACGTCGGAACAAGGGTTCGGTCGGCCGGCCTGCCGGCGGTGAGCGAGCCACGCAGGGAAATCGCGGCGAACGACAACGGCAACGTCTCCCTCGAGGGTACGTATGACGGCATTCCGGGAAAGCTGTTCTGCGCTCGGGGCGGCTCCGCCTGCCAGGTGACCAACGGGGACAAGGGTGCGGTGACGCTTTCCAATGACTGGAGGTTCATTCCGGACAACTGGGAGTTGAAGGTTCCGGGAGAGGCGGACGCCTCCTACCTCACCTTCGGCTGGTGGCTGAGGACGGGTGCCGGGACGTTCGAGGCCGAGACCTATGCCCTGGGATCGAGCCCGTGGCCAAATCCTGGAAGTTTTGACGCGTTCCGACGCAGCAAGCTCCACCTGATCGGAGGCAGGGCGAGCTACGAGGGTCCGGCGGTCGGAGTTTATGCACTGAACCCACCGCCCGGAACCTCCGATGATGCGTCGTGGGGCCCGTTCACCGCGAAGGCGGCGTTCGACGTCGACTTTGGGGGCGTCCTTGGAGAGAATAATGCGGGCAGCTATGGCCCGGTCACCGGTGCCATCACGGAATTCACGTCTGGCGGTCAGAGCCTGCCCTGACGGGTCGAACTGACAGTCGGTAGTCAGTCCAGGAACATGGAAAACGATAGACCGAGCGTGGATGGCCTCACGGTCTGGAGCATAGATGGCGAAAAAGGCGAGGTCAGGAAGAAACAGTCCACGTGGGAGGCCAACTTCTATGACTCGAAGCAGGATTTCAAAAATGAAGACGGCGAGGCGCCGGACAGCATGGCTGGCAAGTTTTCGGCGAACTATGGCGACTACGGGCAGATGGACGGCGCCTTCGGCGCCTACATCAAGGAATAGGGGGTGGTCCGACCACCACTGGCCTTTCGACTAGTATCCCACCATCATTGTGTTGATGGGTAGAGGGATCTGAGCTTTATCCGGGCGTCCCCGGTCCTGAAACGCCAGTCCACCGGTTTCGACGACGAGTTCCGGTGCGCCTGCCATGCGTCGACCTCCCGCACCATCGCCTCGCGGTCGGGAATGCGCCTGTCGAGGCACTGCCGGGACAGGACGTTTATCTCGATCTCCGCCATGTTCAGCCAGCTGCCGTGCTTCGGCGTGTGGTGGACCTCGAAGCGGTCGGCGAGCCGCGACGCCTCCGCCGGCTCGAACGTCTCGTACAGGGTCGACAGCCTGTGGGTGTTGAGGTTGTCCATCACCAGGACGATTCTCCGGTCGGGGAAATGGACGTCGGCCATGTCGGCGAGCAACCCTGCGAAGTCCCGCTTCGTGCGCCGGTCGGTGACCTTCACGTGGCGCCATGCCTCCAGCGGCGCGTACACCATGAACAGGTTCGCCGTTCCGTTGCGTTCGTACTCGAAATCGTACGCGGCGGGCTGGCCGGGCCGCGTCGGAAGCGGCATCCGCGTCTCCTTCGTCTGCTGCTTCGAGGTCTCGTCCATGCAGACGAGCACGGTGCCGTCGTCGTACTCCCGGCTGTAGGTCTCGGGACGTCCTCCATGGCGCAGACGAAATCGGCGCTTTCCTTCGGCGGGATGCACCAGCATTCGCTCCGCCACGGCTTGATGTCGTTTTTTTTAACCCCTGCCGGACCGTCTCGTCGGAGATGCTGCCGACGACCTCCAGCTCGACGAGCCTGTCGGCGAGCAGCTGCATCGTCCAGCGCGCGTGCCCCTCCGGCGGATCGGAGCAGGCCAGCATCGCCAGTTTCGCCTGGCCCTCGCCGTCCAACCGGGGCTTCTTCCTGTTGGCCTGCTCCTTCCTCTCCAGCGCCGCCTCAAGGCCCTCCAGCACGAACTTCCTGCGGGCCCGCTCCACCGTCGCCGTCCCGGCCCCGAGGATGTCCGCGATGTCGGCGTCCCCGCGTCCGCCGCCGTCGCGGTTGGCGTCCGCCAGAAGCAGGATGTGCGCCCGCCGGCGTCGCGTCACCGACCCCTTTCCACCGTCGACGATCCCCTGCAGGAGCGACCGCTCCCCGTCGTCCAGCCGTACGTGATATATCTTCCTGCCACCCGTTCCCATGGCCTGCCGCCTCATGATGCCCCCGGAACCGCCGGCGGACATCCGCCCGATCCTGAGGGTCTGTTGGTTGTTGGTGTGGCAGGTATAAGGTATCAAGGGGAACATGGCAAGCGGACAGGCATCAATTCAACACTGGCGGGATACTAGGCACTGCCGGCCCGGTGCGGCAGTACCTGCCCAAGGGGACGGACCTCCCACCGGCGCGGACCGGGGCGCCGGAAGGGGGTGGACAGGATTTCGCCGTCGCGTGCGTCCGGGCTACGCCCTCCCTGCGCCCGGACGGACGCGACCCGCCCCGGCGGTGGCGTTGCGCCGCCCGGAAAGCCTGGATAACCTCCATACAGAAGGGACCACAGCCGTTCCGGGCCGGATCCGCGGAGCCCGGCGGGCCGGAAACCCCGCCTTCCGGCCATTCCCTCCGCTCGGGCTACGCCCCCGCTGCGGGAATGGCCGGTGTTGCACTTCGGAATGGAAGTGGGGGTTTCATAAACAGCGGTTCAGGTCGGGCTAAAGCCAATGTTCTCAGACTGGGCGATCCCAAAGTTCGGTGCTCATGCGCACTGTGACCGTACGCAGGTCGATGGACGAATCCGGGGTTGAGCAAAGCGCCATGGCCGGAACGTTGCCTCATCGAAAGCCAAATGGCCGGCCCGGAAATCAATTGGCGGTCTCAGGACGGACGGCAAAATCGTCTCGGGAAACACTTCCACGGGCTCCTGTTGGATCAAGTCGAATGCACAACGCTGCATCTTGGTCGCTTAAGGCAATCCCGATACGCGGCAGCGCATCTGGTGTCCTTGTTTCGTCCGGTGAAAGGAACGCGTCCGGGTTTCAGGCGGAAGCAAATGGGAAGGACCGTCGCCAAGCCAGAAGCGTCCGTAGGCCGCCCGTTGCATTGGCCCAGTCATGGCCCAGTCATGGCCGCCTGATGATGGAGGGCGTCACGCTTCGGGAGCGCATGGGATCTCAAATTGTCGAGCAGCTTAACAGATCTTCGATCCATTGCGCAATGGCACCGCGTCGCGGCCGCACGGCTTGCGTGCCACGTACCCGATGCTGACCCGCCGGGCGGCTGACCGCCTGTCAAATGGCACGGCACGAACAGATTGAAAGCCGCCGCATCGCAACCAGCGCAAACCGGTTTCCACATTGACCTGATGCGTCCGCCACAGAAGTTGGATGTAGGTCCCAAGCAAGGAGCGCCGTGTCATGCAGACCACGAGCGCTCCACCCGGTCGCAGCACCCTATACAACTCGGAAATGGTGTTCTCCGGCTTGGCCTGATGCTCCAGTACGTGAGCGGCGAGAACAACGTCAAAGACGTTGTTCGGATATGGCAGTGCCGCGATATCCGCCTGACGTAGCGCCATATCGACGTTCCTTTCCCGCAGATGGAGGTCAGCCTGACGAAGCATCCCCTCCGAGATGTCGATGCCATCCAGTCGAATACGCCCGGATGACAGTCTGCAAACGGCGGAAGCCATCGCTCCCGTACCAATTCCCGCATCCAGCGCGCGAAGATCATCCAGCTTCGGCATATACCGCTCTTGCCAAAGCACTCTCTTCAGCAGTTTCATATAGGCGTCTTCAAAACCCAGCCTTGCAATCCTTCCACTCCAGGCACGAGACGCGTTGTCGTAACTACTCTCCAGTTCGTCGCGCCCGGGAACCTCGCGCCCGATGGAGAACTGCCAGTTTCCGAACGATCCAGCAAACACCGGAATGACCAGGTTCCGCGCCGGCTGGAACGCAGCGCCACCCGATTCAGACAACATTCCGCGCTCCGTTGCGTTGGTCCATGTGCATTGCCGGTCGCCATTTCCAGGCAAGGACGAAAATCGCGACCATAGTAGCGACGACGACTGCAACGAAGAAGTGGTCGTCCGGATCACCGGGCGGGATCAGGAACATCCCGGCTATCGTGAGAGGCGGGGCAACCAGATTAAGGATCCGGGCCAAACGGGGGACGTGCAGACTGGGCAGGAGCATTGCAAGCAGAATGATCTCCACCGCGAATGCCCCGGCAAGCAATGCACCGTCGGTGACGGAACTTCCATTCATTGTGCCCGACAGTATCTCGTTTATGGCGCTCGCTTTTGCCAATTCGTGCATGTCGCGAAACAGAATGTTGAGGATCGCAAAAAGCCAAAGCAACGTTAGCGTGTTATGGGTTGATCCTTTGTCATTGTCCTTCATTTTGCTCTCCAGATGTCGATCGTTCCAGCTCTTCGGATGGGGGCACGGAATGTGGGTTCCGGGACCGGCAGGGTGGGTGTGAACGAACAGCGACGGATGGGCGTCTGCACCATTGCCGTAGGCTTACCGATGATCGCGACCGGAAACCGAAAGCGATTGTACGGGTAGCGGCGAAAGAAGAAACGCTGCCAGGAATGCCAACGCCGAGGCCGGACATGACATGAGCAGTGAACATGCAGTTCCCTTCCGTCAGGATTACAGCGGTGCGGCGAAATCCGATCCGAACACCCAAGTCCTGGCTGACCCGAGCGAACTCGGAAAAAACGGGTTTGCTTCCGGCCGTCAGTGGCGGAACGGGGTTAGGTGGGTATGGGCGGGATCGCTTCGGCATGATGAATTCCTTATCTGGTGTTCTCTACCATTCGATTTATGAATGGAATTGACGAAATTTCTGCTTCTATTATACAGAAATCCATGAACTGGAGCGCAATCTCCTTCGACTGGAATCAGGTTCGTGCGTTTCTCGCGACCGTCGAGCACGGGTCGTTCTCGGGGGCGGCACGTGCGCTCAGGCAAACCCAGCCAACCGTCAGCAGACAGATTTCAGCACTTGAGGAAGCGTTGCAGCTCACGCTTCTCGAACGTGGCACCCGCATCATGCGATTGACCGAAGCCGGATCCGAACTTCTCGCCCACGTTCGGGAAATGGCCGACTCCGCAGTTCGGATCTCCCGAGTCGCGGCGGGACAAAGCCAGATTGTTGAGGGGACTGTGCGGATCACTTCGAGCGACGCCATGGCCTCATACGCGCTCCCGCGCTGCCTTGTCTCGCTTCGCCGCGCACATCCCGGGATCAGCATCGAGTTGGTCCCGTCCAATGAGATGAGTGACCTGACGCGGCGGGAGGCGGATATTGCCATAAGGCATGTGCGTCCTGAGCAGCCCGACCTCGTTGCAAAGCGGCTGGACGACATGGAAATCGCGCTTTTTGCGGCAGAATCCTATCTTGCTGAACTCGGGCCGATCACGTCACCGGAGGACTATTCGTCCGCCAACTTCATCGGGTACCAGCACCCTGAACGGCTTGTGCCGCAGGTTTCAAGGATGGGCATACCGGTGTCGTCCGGGAATTTTGGAATCACGACCACAAGCGGCAGCGCCATGTACGAGCTGGTGCGGGATGGTGCCGGTATCGCGCTTTGCCCGACCGTCATGGCAGAAGGTCGCCTTGGCCTCATCCGGATTCTTCCGGATGCGCCGACATTCAGCATGGCAACCTGGCTTGTCACGCACCGGGAGATTCAAACAAGTCGCCGCATCCGCCTGACGTTCGATCATCTTTCCAGGGAATTCGGAAAGGCCGGTTGGTCTGGCCTCGTTGCACGAACATAGAGGATTCACATGTGACCTGATCCGGTTCCTTGAGGGTGGGCGGTTCAGGGACCGAATGGTATGTGTGGCTGTTCCAGCATGCATGCTCCGCTCCCTGCACGAGTCCCCCTTTTGGTGCGCCGCCATCCCAAACAAGTAGGAGGTCGGTTCTCAAGGTCGCGGCAGAATACTGTTCCAGGCTTGATTACGTGGTGCGGGCGAGTCTGGACTTGGCGAGATTGTGGTTTGCCGTTTCTCAACGACCAGCCGAACTCATCAACTGCCTTTCTCAGACGTTCCCGTGTTTCGATCAAGGCTGCGGCTGGCTGGCCAGATGAAGATGAATGTGGACGCCGTGCCTCAGTCGCTTGACCTCCTGCAGGACACAGTTAAGTTGATGTTGCCAAAGACCTGTCACCTGTTCCATGGGAACGACTTCGTACAGCGCTTCAGCGCAGGTTGACTTGCCGAAGGCGATGCCTGGGGCCCTATGCACGGCTAGGTGGAACCACCGGAAGCGATCCGAACCGAACGGTCGCTGTCAGCACCGCACCCCGCCGATTCGATTCCGGCAGGGTGCCAGCGTTTGCCAGGAGTCCACGGGCTCCACGAAGTAAATCGGATCCCGCCGCCCTTTGTGGAACATTGAAAAGTCCTTGGCCAACCGCAGCGTAGCGCCAAACATGGTCGCAATGAACTGCAGCGCAAGGCAGAGCGTCATCCGGGACTCCGGATAGGTGCCGGTGGACGAGCCGGAGCCCGTAAGGGATCCAGGGCCCTCATAGGCCGCATGGGCTAACGCAGGGCCTCTATGGGGCCATGCGCACTTCCTTCAATGAACTGCCGTAGATATGGATCGGGCGCGGTGTCCATTTCCTCCTTCGGACCAACCCATTGGATCACACCATCATGGAGCATCGCGACCCTGTCCGAGATGGCGCGTACCGACGCCATGTCGTGGGTTATGGTGACCGCCGTCGCTCCCATCTCTTTGACGATTTCCCGAATTAGGTCGTTGATGACACCAGCCATGATCGGATCAAGCCCGGTCGTCGGTTCGTCAAAGAAGATTATTTCAGGCTCGGCTGCGATCGCCCGAGCCAGCCCCACCCGCTTGCGCATTCCGCCTGACAGCTCGGATGGGTAGAGACCCGCGGTGTCCGGGCCCAATCCAACGCGACGTAGCTTCGCCAGAGCGATCTCGCGCGCTTCCGGTGCTGGTCGCCTCAATGTTCCCTGAAGTAGACGAAAAGCGACATTCTGCCAGACGCTAAGCGAATCGAACAGTGCCGCATTCTGGAACAGCATTCCAAATCTGGCAAGAAACGCATCCCGCTTGGAGTGACGTATGTCCTCGCCGTCAAGCAGGATCGTTCCCGCGTCAGGTTGGACCAGACCGAGAATGCATTTCAGCATCAGGGACTTGCCGGTGCCCGAGCCACCGATGACGACCATACTTTCGCCCTGAGCGATGTTGATGTTGACCCCGCGCAGGACGTGGTTCTCTCCAAACGTCTTGTGGACTTCGCGGAGTTCGATCATTGAGGCGTCCCCATCCTGTACTGACATTGGTGCTTCCGCAGCCAGTTCGGGGAGTCCAATGGTGATCCGATCCTGCGTGCGGGACGCTGGTGCGCGGAGAGCCCATTGGTACCCATCAGAAGAACAGCTCCGTAAGCAGGTAATTTGATGCCAGAATCAGAATTGACGAAGAAACCACCGCATTGGTCGTGGCGCGGCCAACGCCGCGGGCACCGCGATCGGAATTGATTCCATGATAACAGCCCATCAACGCGACGATGAAGCCAAATACGCCTGCCTTGATCAGGCCGGAGTAGATGTCGGATGCCTCAAGAAACTCCCAGGTGTTGCGCAGATAGACGGCGGCATTGAAGTCAAGCCTCGCGATGCCGACCAGATAGCCGCCCATGATGCCGATCACATTACCTATGGCCGCGAGCATCGGAAGGGCCAAGGTCGCCGCCAGCACTCGGGGAACCGTCAGGTACTTTATCGGGTTCATTGACAGGGTAACGAGAGCGTCGATCTGCTCGGTCACTTTCATCGTGCCGAGTTCCGCTGCGATGGAAGCGGAAACGCGTCCAGCGACCATCAGTCCGGTCAGCACGGGACCGAGTTCGCGCACGATGCCAATTGCGATGATCTGGGGGACAACCGCCTCAGCGTTGAAGCGCGACCCGCCGGAATAGATCTGCAAGGCGAGCGCACCTCCGGTGAAAAATGTCGTCAGGCCGACTACAGGCAAGCTGAAATACCCAATGGCCAGGAGCGCCGAGAAAAACTCCCGGACATAGAATGGCGGGCGGATGACGTGACTGAGGGTAATCGCACAGAAAATCGCAACCCTGCCGATTGCCGCGAGCATCGTAAGGGTGGACCGGCCGACGGCGGCGAACAGGCTTGCGGGCGCTTTCATGGACCGCCCCTGTAGCAGCGGGCATATCTTGCTCCAAGCGAAGTGAGGATTTCGTACCCAATCGTGTTCGCTGAGTCGGCGAGGCCATCAACGCTCTGGTGCTCGCAGATCAGATCCAGCTCCGCCGGTATGCTGTCAACATGGGTCACATCGACCGTGATCAGATCCATGGAGACCCTTCCGACTAGAGGACAGGGCAACCCGTCGGCAAACAGCGTTGCCTGATTGGATAGCGAACGCAGGAGTCCGTCAGCGTATCCGGCCGCGACTGTGGCAACCAATGAATCTCGTTTGGCTGTCCATGCATTTCCGTATCCCACGGTCTCTCCGGTTTCGACCCGACGAACCTGTATGACTGGAACCGAGAGCGTGACAACCGGGCGTGCATCCCTGAATGGCAGACCGCCATACAGTCCGATTCCGGGACGGGTCAGGTCAAAATGGAATTCAGGTCCCAGGAGAATTCCACCGGTCGCGGCGAGGGAAAGTGGCGTGCTCCCGTCAGATGCCAGTTTCCGGAACTGCATGAGCTGGCTTGCGTTCATGACGTGGGCGGGCTCGTCGGCGCAGGCCATATGGCTGATCAGAAGTTGCGGTCTTCTATGCTGTAGGGTCTGGCGCACAGCGAGCCAGTCGTCCGCTTCCATTCCAAGGCGGTTCATGCCCGTATCGAGCTGAATGCCGAATGGCATGTCTGGTAGCGCTTCGAGATGCCGGTTCAGCTGCTCGACGGAGTTCAGGAGCGGGATGATGCCGAGGCGGTCGATCAGGGCTGTGTCTCCCGGCATGTGGCCCGAGTAGCAGAAAATGCGGGGTGTTTCGCCGGCGATGTCCCGGACCCCGGCCCCTTCCGAAGCGTTGGCGACAAAAAACGATCGTGCGCCGGCGTGCAGGAGTGCGTCCACCACCCGTGCGCTGCCCAGACCGTATCCATCTGCCTTGACTGTCGCTGCGGTTTCGACCGAAGGGGCTGACAGCCTGTCAAGCGCCTTCCAGTTCTGCGCGATGGCATCAAGATCGATGGTCAGGTTCCCGGTGTTCATGTGGCAGCGTTGTGGCGGCATGGTGGCGGTAAGGCAAGCGAAAAGCGGTTGGCATTCGCGCGACCGCCCCAGAGTCCCTGCTGCTATTGCTGCGTTCGACGAAGACTGCCCAAGGGATGTTCGGACAAAGGGAAGGCCAATGAATTCCGCTAGATAGGAGGACATGTTCTGAGGCGAAACAGCAGTCCGGATCCGTTGGGAGGCGGGTATGGAGTACGATTTGGTTCCTTTTCGATGTTCAGGGATCGCATTCGCTTGCCGAAAAGATTCGGAGACCGGCCTACGGGACTGGGGCAACGCCAGATCCTGATCGAGCTGCGTACCGGCTCTGGCGGTTGTCGTACCCCTTGGCCAGGGAACCGTTCGCAGCGTTTAACGGCAATGACTCAAGTTCCCCAGGGCCATAGCACTGCCCGTCGGGACGACGGTGTTAGTCATTGAACCGGATAGGGAGCTCCCCGGTCAGTAATCGGTGGCTGCGTTCCGTTGCCACGGCTGGACGAAATTTCCAAAGCGCGTGAATTTGCCCTCAAAGCTGAGTGGGACTGTTCCGATCGGACCGTGACGCTGCTTGCCAATGATGACTTCCGCGCGTCCATGGATTTCATCCATTTTCGCTTTCCAGTCCGCTATTGCGTCATGGTCGTTTTCGTTGGGCTTCTCCCGCTCCAGATAGTACTCTTCCCGGTATACAAACATCACGACGTCGGCGTCCTGTTCGATCGAGCCTGACTCCCTGAGGTCGGCCAGCTGCGGACGCTTCTCATCCCTCTGTTCCACCTGTCGGGAGAGCTGGGACAATGCGACAACGGGAATATCGAGTTCCTTGGCGATGGCCTTGAGACCCTGTGTGATTTCCGCAACTTCGTTGACCCGGTTGTCCTTTGCGGAGGCCGGCCGAACGAGCTGGAGGTAGTCCACGAAGAGGACGTCGAGACCGTAGGTCCGCTTTAGCCGCCGCGCTCTTGCCAGCAGCTGGCTGATGGGAAGTGCTGGAGTGTCGTCAATGTAGAGAGGACAGGCTTCCAGCGCCTTCGCGGCGTCATAGAACCTGTGGAGTTCGGCCTCCGTAAGGTCGCCGCGGCGAACCTGGTCGCTGGGAATTTCCGCCACCTGGGAGAGAATCCGTGACGCGAGCTGCTCCGCGCTCATTTCAAGACTGAAGAAACCGACCACTCCACCTTCGACCGCACCTTGAGAACCGTCGCGAAGTGATCCCTTTCTGAACTTTCGTGCCATGTTGAACGCGATGTTGGTGGCGAGCGCAGTCTTCCCCATGGACGGACGCCCCGCGACGATCAGCAGATCGGAACGGTGAAGTCCGCCAAGTCTGTTGTCCAGATCCTTCAGTTCTGTTCCTATGCCTGCGAGTCCTCCGTCGCGGCCGACTGCTGCGGCTGCGATCTGGATGGCGTCCGTCACGGATTTGAGAAAGCTCTGGAATCCAGAGTTGATCCGCCCCTTCTCACCGAGGCCATAAAGCGCCTGCTCGGCTTCGACGATCTGGTCGGTAGGGGTGCTGTTCACATCGACCCTGCATGCCTTCTCGGAGATGTCCGCGCCGAGCCGAATCAATTCACGCCGGATTGCAAGGTCATAGATCAGCTGTGCATAGTCCCGGGAAACGAGGCTTGAGATCGCCGCGCCTGCGAGCCGTGTGAGATAGACCGGACCGCCAAGTTCCTTAAGCCCTTCATCGTCTTCCAGGAATGCTTTGAGCGTAACTGGCGATGCCAGCGAATTTAGCTTGATGCGATCCGCCGCTACCTGAAAAATCCTTGCATGCACCGGGTCATAGAAATGTTCGGGTTGGACGATCGAGCTGATGCGGTCGTAGGTATCGTTGTTCGTCAGGATCGCGCCAAGGAGCTGCTGTTCCGCCTCTATGTTGTTCGGCAGCGTGGTGGCTTCTTCAACCTCCACGTCAGGACGAATGCGTGTGACTTCGTTCATTTCGCGTGCAGTCCAGTTAGGGTCTTCGGGTCCAGCGTTGGAAATGCCAATCCCGCAGACTTGTCAAAGTCTGGAAAAACCGGTGTAGAACTCGACGTGAACGTTGGGCAGTGAGTTTTGGGTCATCGGTCTCTTCGTAATATATTGCGAAGTTCCGGCATTCTCAAACATAATATGGGTTTGTCGGTGATTCCCAAGGTTGGCCTTATTCACAGGGGGAGGCGCTTGGTTACAGGCATTCTCCACAGGAAAGTGTCGGTTTTCCACAGAGATCGCACCCTTCAGCTACCCGGTCCGGTCGATGCACGGGAATCGAGCTTTCCGCTCCGGTTACGGTTGATGGGTCCGGGATCTGTAGTCATCCATCGTTTTCCCTTTCTCATCGACAAACAGCGCCGGCAGGATGTCGAGGGACCTGATCTGGTCGACGCGGAACTCAACGAAGCTGTCTGTCAGTTCGCACCAGCAGGTGGTGGTCCAGACCCGGCCCCAGTACTCCAGGGCGAGCGGCCGGATTGTGCGGCGGGTTTCGGCTCCGTCACTGTCGCAATGGGTGATGGCAAGTTTCTGGCGGGCCCGGACCGCGGCCCGGATCACTGGCATGTGCTGGAAGCCCGCGGCGACATCCGAGAACGGATACGTGGCGAAGCCCCAACCTTTTGGAGCTGCCGTCCGCTCTTCTGGAAGGATCGCGTCAATCTTTGCGGAGAGACTGCGGGCAGCCTCACGACGCTCGACATCTTCCGCCTCACCCACGACCGAAAGTCCGAGATGGAGGGCCTCGAGCTCCGCCATCGTGAGATTGAGTGGTGGGAGGGTTACGGGTGCCGATATCTGATAGCCAAGACCGCGCATGCCTTCCACCGGGAGTCCCGAGGCGGCCAGGGTGTGCATATCCCGGTAGACTGTCCGCAGTGACACGCCGGTCGTCGTTGCTATGTCCTCGGCTCGGTGAAAGCGGCCATCCCGCAGGATGCGGATCAGCTCAACCAGCCGGTTGGAGCGTTTCATCGGACGCTGCGCTCCTTCACTGACATAATTCTGTCAACTGTCAGGATAATGGCAAAGATTCAACCGAATTTGGCGGCGAATCCGCAATCCCGCCCGGAATCCACCTTTCAAGGCGCGCCGAACCTGCCTAGATAACCCGTCAGTGAGCGAAAATTGTCAGGGGCTCGCCGAGCCTCGATGGAGAGCAGGATGCAAACCCCACTTTTCTTTACGAACGTGCCGCCAGTTGGTTGGCTGCTGATCGCGGTTGTCATTCTCGTGCTGTTCGGCCGCGGCAAGATCTCGTCCCTGATGGGTGAGGTCGGAAAGGGTATCACCAGCTTCAGGAAAGGCATCAAGCAGGGCGAAAAGGAACTCGAGGATTCGGATGCCGAAGTTGCGCGCGACGTAACCCCCGAGGATGAGAAAGACCGGTCGTAACTGTTCGGGGAGGTCCAACTGACATGGGTTGGATGGAACTTCTTGTCGTGGGTGTGGTCGCCCTGATTGTCGTTGGCCCGAAAGATCTGCCCGTGATGTTTCAGGCGCTGGGCCGGATTACGGCCAGGGTCAAACGCATGGCGCGCGAATTCCAGATGGCCATGGCTGATGCGGCCAAGGCTTCAGGTACCTCTGACATCTCGAAGGATCTCAAGGGCCTGGCATCACCGAAGTCGTTGGGACTCGACAGGCTGACGAGTGCCGCAGACAGTTTCGAACGGTGGGATCCCATGGCTTCGAAAGCCCCTAAATCCAAGTTTGGAAAGAAGGCCGATACCGGGACACTTTCCGAAGAGCGGGCGGAGCAGGCGGGGTTGATCCGCGAGAGGACAGCGAAGACAGCCCGGGACCGTCTCGACCGTGAGGCGTCAGAGGGACGTGGGGCGGATGTCGCGGAGCCGTCTGAACCGACCAAATCCGATACATTGGGTGAGGTTGCCGCGAGTGTTCAGGGATCCAGTGCGGCCCCGCGTCAACCCAATGATGGAAAGAACTCAATGAACGCGGTCGAGGTTGCGACCGGAGACAGGTCCGGAGAACCGACCGATCGGAATGTTACAGGGTCTGGCTCGGGTTCGGAACACCCTGACAGGGCGCCAGTCAGCGACCTGGGTGAAGAGGGCAGGGCCTGATCCATGAGTCGGACGGACGACGACCATATTGAAGATACAAGCGCACCGCTCATCGAGCATCTGGCAGAACTGCGCACCAGACTCATTCGCTCAGCCATCGCGTTCGTTCTCTGCGTGTTTGTGTGCTTCTATGTCTGGAGTCCGATCTTCAATTTCCTGACAACACCGATCTGTGCGGGGTTGATGGAGCGCGGCCAGGACTGCGGTCTCATACTCATCAAACTGCAGGAGGGGTTCTTTGTCGCCATCCGAATTTCGCTGATGGGCGGATTCGCGCTTGCGTTTCCTGTCATCAGCTATCAGCTCTGGCGGTTTGTCGCGCCGGGGCTCTACAGATCCGAGAAAAGCGCCTTCCTGCCGTTCCTGCTTGCGTCGCCGTTCATGTTCTTCGCAGGCGCCGCTTTCGCGTTTTTCATCGTCATTCCGCTGGCCTTCGACTTTTTCCTGAATTTCCAGCAGATCGGTGGAAGTGGCGAACTGACGGATGACGGTGTTGAGAATGTCGGCGACGCAGGCATCACCTTCCAGGGTTCGGTGGCCGAGTACCTTTCCCTGACCATCACGTTCATTCTGGCATTCGGGCTTTGCTTTCAGTTGCCTGTTCTCCTTTCGCTTCTTGGCAAGGCGGGACTGGTCAGTTCCGCAGGTCTTGCCACAGTCCGAAAGTACGCGGTCGTTGCGATTCTGGTGGTCGCGGGGCTGGTGACACCTCCGGATGTGTTCACCCAGGTCATCCTGTTTGTCGTGGTCTACGGCCTTTATGAGGTTTCAATCCAGATTGTCGGGAGGATCGAGCGCCGACGCGAGGCGCGGATGCGTGCCGAAGGCACTTGGTACGAGGAAGAGGAAGAGGGCCCGGAGGAGGAGTCCGAAGAGAGGGCGTCGTGAGCGAAGACGCCTTGAGGCGCATCGCCGAAGCGTTGGAAAGAATGAGTCCAACTCCAGCCGGAGAGGCGGACCTTGACAGGGCGGAAGCATTCGTCTGGCGCCCAGAGGTCGACTTCCTTGAACCGGTGGAGCGCGTCAACAGGGTTGAGCTTTCGCTCCTGGTTGGCATTGACAGGGCCAGAGACACGCTACTGGCCAACACCCTTCGGTTCGCCCGTGCCTTGCCTGCGAACAACGCGCTCCTTTGGGGGGCCCGCGGCATGGGGAAGTCAAGTCTCGTGAAGGCGGTCCACGCCGAAGTACTTGGCCAGGGGCTGGCCCTGAAGCTGATCGAGGTTCAGCGCGAGGATCTTCCATCGATCGGGCGGGTGCTCAATGTTCTTCGTGCGTCTGAATTGCGGTTTCTGCTGTTCTGCGATGACTTGAGCTTCAGCCACGATGACCAGCACTATAAGTCCCTGAAAGCGGTTCTTGACGGAGGAATCGAGGGGCGGCCGGAAAACGTGGTCTTCTACGCGACCTCCAACCGACGTCACCTGATGCCACGGGAAATGATCGAAAACGAACGCTCCAGTGCCATCAGCCCGAGCGAAGCCACCGAAGAAAAGGTATCCCTGTCCGACCGGTTCGGCCTATGGCTTGGATTCCATCCCTGTAGCCAGGACGAATATCTGGAAATGGTTCGCGGTTACTGCATGGCTTGGGGCGTTGAGGTCGACGCGGATATCCTGCGCGCCGAAGCGATCGAATGGCAGGCGACGAGGGGGTCGCGGTCGGGCCGCGTGGCGTGGCAGTTCTTCACCGATCTAGCCGGGCGGCGGGGCGTCAGCTCCAGACAGATGCGGATTGACTGACGCAGTACATGATCGCTCCGCATTCGGCGCAGGGCCATTCCCGCTTGGAAATCCTGCTCTGTCGCAACTGCGAAAATGATGGAGGACCCTACGGATGTCCTCAACGACACGTTGCCGTCCGCTGCCAACCGGATGAATGGTCTGGAAAGGACTGACGCCGTCGCGACAGCCCATCCGCGCCGCGCCCAAAGGTGTTGAAGCCCACCGGCATGCGCAGGCCGCGCCTATCTGGTTCCGACGCCGTCGTCCTGTTCCGTTCCTTCCCTGGATCAGACCCTCTCCACTGCGAGCGCCGTACCCTCGCCACCACCGATGCAGATTGCCGCAATTCCACGCTTCAGGTCCCTTCGTTCCAGGGCGTTCACCAGGGTTGCCACGATTCGGGCTCCCGATGCGCCGATTGGATGTCCCAGGGCGCAGGCCCCTCCGTTGACATTGACTGTCTCGTGCTCAAGGCC
The DNA here is from genome assembly GCA_965203605.1 of Paracoccaceae bacterium. Taxonomy (GTDB): domain Bacteria; phylum Pseudomonadota; class Alphaproteobacteria; order Rhodobacterales; family Rhodobacteraceae; genus JAPOUP01. The sequence continues at coordinate 5,502,060 of OZ241902.1, forward strand.
CATCTCGTTCATGAACACCATTGGCACGACCGCGAAAGCCTCGTTCACTTCCCATAGATCGACATCGTTGTTCGACCAACCAATTCTGTCGAGTAGCTTACGTGCCGCAACAATCGGAGCCGTGGTGAACCACCCCGGTGCCTGCGCATGGCTCGCATATCCGACGATTCTCGCCCTGGCATTCAGCCCCAGATTCTCTGTCGCCGCGGCCGATGCCAGTACCAGCGCGGCCGCACCATCTGAGATTGACGAGGAATTGGCTGCGGTAACGGTGCCATCGGTACGAAAGGCTGGCTTGAGGGTCGGAATCCGGTCGGGTCGTGCCTTCATCGGTTGTTCGTCGCGAAGAACCGTGCTGTCGTCGTCGACAGTACTTCTCTGGACGGTAGCTTTGCCACGGCCATGTTTGACCGTGACTGGAACGATTTCCCCTTCAAACGCTCCGTTGTCGCCCGCAGCGGTGGCGCGCGCCAGTGACGTGATGGCGTATGCGTCCTGCGCTTCGCGGGTGAGCTGGAATTTCTCCGCACAATCCTCGGCATATGTCCCCATGAGGCGTCCTTTGTCATATGCATCCTCCAGCCCGTCGAGGAACATGTGATCTGCCGCCTTTCCATGCCCGATTCGTGCACCCCTGCGCATGCTGGGAAGGAGGTATGGTGCCTCTGTCATGCTCTCCATGCCTCCAGCGACCACAATTTCGTTCTGCCCGAGCGCGATCTGGTCGGAGGCAACCATCGCCGCTTTCATGCCTGAGCCACACATTTTGTTCAGCGTGGTGGCGGGCACATCTTCCCCGAGGCCTGCGGCGAATCCCGCCTGTCGGGCCGGTGCCTGGCCCTGTCCCGCCTGCAGCACACAACCCATTATGAGCTCGTCAACATGGGATGGCGGCAGGTTCGCCGATTCCAATGCTGCCCGAATTGCAACACCTCCCAATTCCGGCGCGGAGACACCGGAGAAGACTCCCTGAAATCCGCCCATCGGTGTCCTTGCGTACCCTGCAACAATCACTTCATGCATGTTCAGTTCTCCCCGTTCTGGAATTGGGCCAACTCATAGCGATTGGAAGCCAACGGCGTCCAGCCATTCGCGTGGGGTCCGCTCGGGGTGGGACGGGTCTTGTTTCCAGGTGGTTTAGGGAGTTGCCGCTGTGAAGACTGCCAGTCGATTGAGCCGCCTCCGCATATATTTTCCATCAGGCGGGCTCGGCGCGGATCTCGAGCAGGTTTCGCGCCTCTCGTCCGCATGCCACCGCGACCAGATGGACGGGCCGGCCCGGGCTGCGGTGCCGTTCCGCGTAGCCCCTGTCCCGCATCTGCGAAAGCGCCGCGTCCAGCGCCGCCTCCGCCTCCCCCGCGCCGTCCACCACCTTGAACTCCAGCACGAAGGCCTGTCCTCCCGCGAGCACTGCCATGTCGGCGCGGCCCCGGCCTGACGCCTCCTCCGCTCGGACGTCGGCCCCGACGGCCCGCAGGCACATGTACAGCAGGCCAGCGTACCACGCCTCGTAACGGGCGAGATCCCCCTTCGCGTGCCACTGGTAGGGGATCCCCGCCAGACAGGTCCGGAGCCGGTCCTCGAAGCCTCCGAAGTCATTCGCCTCCAGGAGCGCCAGCAGCTCCCTGGCCTCCCCCGCTGCCTCTACCGACGGCTTGCCCAGATGTGCCAGCAGCCCGCGGTTCAGGCTGAGCCGCACCTCCAGGTTCGGGCAGTCCAACCGATAGAGCGTGTCAAACCCGTCGGACACCTCCTCCGCCACGGTCAGGTAGCCGGTCTGGAACAGGAGAGCCTCGGTTCCGATGTCGCCGACGTCGAACCTCGACACCAGCGACATGTCCGCCATCCGACCCTCGAGCTCCATGGGTCCCGTGCCCCGCTCCACCAGCGTCCGGTAGAGGAACGTCGGCGAGCCGGTCTCGTACCACCAGGGCCGGAACTCGCGGTGCCGCAGCAGCAGCAGCACGTCGTAGGGGTTGTAGACCCGCTCGCCGCCGCGCCAGTGGTAGCCGTTGTACCACAGACGGACCCGCTCCCGGTCCAGCCCCCCGAGCTCGGGCCCGAAGGTCCGGTCAAGATCGTCCTCGGTGTAGCCGCAGATGGTGGCGAAGCGCGGGTCGAGGGTGATGTCCTCGAGGTTGTTGAGGCCGGAGAAGAGGCTGACCTTCGAGAACATGCTGACGCCGGTAACGAAGGTGAAGCGGACGTGCCTGGCGGCGCCCTTTATGGTGCCGTAGAGTCCGCGCAGGTAGTCCCGGTTGGCGGTAGCCAGATCCGGGTCGTGGAGCGCGTCGAGGATCGGCTTGTCATACTCGTCGACGAGGACGGCCACCCGTCGGCCGGTCGCCCGGTGGAGGCGATCGAGGAGGTCGAACAGGCGCTCCGGACCGGTAGGCAGTGAGGCGCCTTCGAGGTCAGCGTTCCGCCCGATCACCTCCAGCTGGGCGAGGACGTTCCGCTCCACGTCCCCGGGATCGGTGTACTTGCCGTCGAAGCTGAGGCGCAGCACTGGATGGCGGACGGACCAGTCCCAGTGGCCGTGGATGTCGAGTCCGCGGAACAGTTCCTCGCAGCCCTCGAACAGCGCCCCCAGAGTGTCCAGCAGCAGACTCTTCCCGAACCGTCGCGGCCGGGAAAGGAAATAGCTGCGCCCCTCCTCCACCAGGCGGCGGATGAGGGATGTCTTGTCGACGTAGTAGCTGCCCGTCTCCCGGATCGCGCGGAGGTCCTGAATCCCAATCGGAAGCATGCGGCGGTCCATTGGCCTCCCCTCTGGCGACGCCCGGATTTGCGGGCAGCGGTGGAAACCCATCGATTCCACATTCTTGGCAGTAGTGCTTAGCATGGGAAATCCCAGAGCCCAAGTGAGGCAACGCCCTGCAACGCCCGCACCCTGCGGATCAGGCAGCATGCGGGATGTGCGCGAAGAGTCCGCCAAAGCCAATCGTCGGCCAACCTGCTGAGAGGCTGACAATTTCACTCATATGCTTGCCTTGTCATCTCGTGGCGATGGGAGTCGGCGTTCCACTGCGTGAATGGGATGGTGGTTGCCGTGACTAATGCGGCCGGGCCAATCGCGGTCTTGAGCCTAACCTAACAACATGAATCGTCGCTGTCGCCTGCCGGATCGGCTCGACCGGCTTTGAACCCATTTGGGGACAGTGCGCCTTGCTTGATCTCAAGGCAATCACCTGCCAACCTCACATGCAGCCTGATGGGGCTTGAAAGGAATGGAATTCGTGCGGGTCATCGTTGTTTGGCGCAATGAAGATCTGGGGAGAGGCATTGCCCACCGTTTGGAGGATGCGGGAAGCGTTGTTCGTGCGATTGAACGCTGCCGGGAGTCTGGCACGTTTCTCGACATCGCTTGCGGTGGCATCATGATTCCGAGCTTCAATCTTCCGGCCCCGATGGCTTTCCGATCCTGAGGAACATCCCTGTTTGCGGCGACAGCTGGCCAATATTCCCGCTGACGGTGCTGTCTGACTTGACGATACGGATGCATGGGTCTGACGCTTTTGCCAACGATAAACCGAACCGACCATTTGCCTTGAAGGAACTCAAGGCCCGAGTGCGTGCGCTCGTTTGTCGGATCGCGTCGCCGCTTCGATCTGCCTCGATTTCCGAAGGTCTGCAGCCGGACTCCATAGTGCATCCTAGGCGTCGGGGCTTCGGTCACGGTCAGGAAACGCGTCTCCCGCAACGGGAAGTGGTACAGCGACAGGCACGGATGCGTACGCAGGCAAGCGTCGTAATGGAGTTGACTTTCCCTGATCATACCCCTGCGACCGGCGCGGATGTCGGAGAAAGCGTGATCGAGAAACATCTTTCAACACTGCGCATGGCCGACAGTCCTTACGGTATGTCAATTCGAGGGCAGTGCTGGGTTGGCTTCTATCCTGCGACGGTCAGGTCATGAAGGCGCTGCCACTGCGGATCAGGCTGACGGCGATCATTCTTGTGCCGCTTCTCATTATCGCGGTGGCTGTCGGATATTGGCAGGTTCGGAACGCCCGAATGACGGCGGAAGATCTCTTTGATCGTTCCCTGCTGACAACTGCACTCGCGGTAGCAGGGGATGTGGCACGATCAGACGGCGAAGTTCTGTCTCAGAAGACCAGCGCACTGCTGGCGGATACTTCAGGAGGTAAGGTGTTCTACCATGTATATGCTCCTGACGGAGCATTCGTGATTGGTTACGCGACTCCGCCCGTGCTGCCAGGTCTGGGATGGCAGGACGACGGGCCTGAGGTCCATACCGCGAAATACTATGGCCGAAGTGTAAGGCTTGCGCGGCTTCGGGATGTCGCATCGATCGGAGGGCTTTCCGGAACATTCACGATTTCCGTCTGGCAGGATCTGGCATTGCGGGAGGGGTTCGCACGCCAATTGATGAGCAGAACGTTTGTCGTCATTGCCGCACTGATCGGCACGGTTGCCTTTGTCGTCTGGTTCGGAGTCAATCTTGGCCTTCGGCCCCTGCTCGACCTGGAGGAGGCGATTTCGCGGCGTTCGTCGGACGATCTCGGTCCTATCCGTCGTTCCGTTCCTTCCGAAGCGCGTGGTCTCGTCGAGACATTGAACAGGCTATTCGGACAGGTTGCGGGGGTAATGGATGCGCAGAACGCCTTTGTTTCAAACGCTGCCCATCAGCTAAGGAATCCGATCGCCGGCGCACTCGCGATGGCCGAGGCGGTGCGTTCCGCACCCGATGGCGAGGCGGCGCAGGATCGGGCCGGGGAACTCGTCGACGCGGTCCGGCGAGTAAGCGATCTTGCGGAGAAAATGCTCGCTTTCGAGCGCACCAAATCCGCTATGCCAACGGCACCATTTGACCTCGCATCAACCACTCGGGAAGTTGCGGCTTCCTACTGCGAAGCGGCCGGTGCGCAGGGCGTGTGCCTGACACAGCGCATTTCCGAAGGAGTGACTATGCTTTTGGCGGATGAGGTGATGGTGCGCCAGGCGGTGGCGAACCTTATCGACAATGCGCTCTGTCACGGCGGCCCTGAACTCCGGCATGTCGAGGTTGCGCTCACTGTGAGCGGCGGGGTCGCACGGCTGTCGGTGAACGATGATGGACGAGGTGTTGAGGCGGCCGATCTGGACAGGGCGCTGGCGCGGTTTGGCCAAGTTCGCTCTGGTGCAGGCAGCGGATTGGGGCTGTCGATCGCCGATGCGGTTGCCGTTCAATGTGGTGGCCGTCTTGCGATTGATGCGGAAGGACGGGGGTTCCACGTATCGATGACGTTTCCGCTGGCGGAATCGACCGGCCCTTGTCCACCTAACTGCGGAGGATGAATTCTATCCTCCTTCGTTGAGACAATCCGCGTTGGAATTGATGCCCCACTTTCACACGGAAGTGCGACACCGGTCGTTTCCGCGACCTTTGCAGAGGAAATGGCCTTGACGCTGGATGGGACCAGACCTCGCCGTTCCGCCAGATTCAGCGCCCGACTGTCGTGCGGTCACAATCCAGCTGCACGATAATGGCCGGACTCGAAAGCTCGCTTACCCTCCCCTTTGCGTGAATTCTGGCATCTTTCCCTAATAGTCAGGTGGCAGCGCCTCTCGGCATGGCGGTCTCACCTGCTCAGTCACATGGACTATCGCCGCCTGCTGACCGATTGGTGACACTATGCGACCGAGAAGCAGATCACCACCGCCTACGGTATCGCAATTCAGGGTCAGGACTATAGAACTTGGATTTCTTCGGGTCCCGCATTTTCCTGCCTCATGCCTGTCCAGATCATTGTTTTGCAACAGGGAATAATGACATCATGCAGAAACCAGAAGGAACTCGCCAAGTGCGATTGCCCTGAATCCAGGGTAGAATGGGGGTGCAAAGCAATCAGAGAATACGCGACTGGCGTATGAGAAGGGCTGGCAATGCTTTGTCGCCTGGTGTCATGACGTCAACATGGTCCCGCGCAACGCTAGGTCCGAGGATGTGGTTAGGTTTCTCGTCACGATTGCTAACGAGGGGCGAGCTGGTGGTGGCAAGCCGCTCGCGCTTAACACGCTGAGGCTGTATCGCAGTGGCCTGAACGATCGATGGCGCAGGTTTGGATCACCGTCGCCAGCGTCGGCGAGGGCTGTCGACGAAGTCCTGCAGGGTTTGGCAAGGCTCCGTGGCGACAGACCCCGACGGGTAAAGGCCCTGCGGGAGCATCAGATTTTCAAGATGCTGGATTCATGCGGCGAAGGGCTTCATGGGCTTCGTGATGCAGCGGTCCTGTCCTTGGGATTCGCCGCGGCCCTCAGGCGATCAGAGCTGTGTTGCCTGCGGACAGATGATCTTGAGTTCAAGGAGGCTGGGGGAATACTGGTGCATGTGCGGAAGTCGAAAACGGATCCGAATGGCACAGGACAAAGGGTTGCCGTGATTGAAGGCAAGACCGTAAGACCGATTACGCATTTGGAACGCTGGCTGCAGGAATCCGGCATTGGCGAAGGTTATGTCTTCCAGACGCTGTTGCGTGGCGGCGTGCCTTCCGGCCATGCACTTGATCCAGGCGATGTCGCACGGGTTGTAAAGCGCCATGCCCGGAGAATTGGTCTCGAGCCAAGCGACTACTCCGGGCACTCCCTGCGTGCCGGGTTCGTAACCAGCGCGGCAGTGCACCACGCTAGGATCGACAAGATCATGGAGGTGACGCGACATAGAAGCGCCGAGACCGTCCTGAAGTACATTCGCGACGAGGAATGCTTCATCGATCACGCTGGTGCCTCATTTCTCTGACTGCACCGCGAAATGGATCATCAAAATGTGGCGACCTGCATACATCGTGACTTTCGGCTGCTGAGGAGGTAGGTCAAAGGCAATGAACACCCCCACCTATATACACGCAGAGGCCATGCTGAGGGAAACCGGGAGCCATCCCTTTGTCGGGAATGCCTTTCCGCATCTAGAACAGCCCAGAAACGAAGCTCAGACATGGCGAAATCTTGGGGGATCTATATGAATACAGATGCCCCACTTCCACTCGGAAGTGCAACACCGGCCATTGCAAAGAGGCCACGAGTACCAATCTCACAAACTTAACCAATCCGGCGCTTATGCACCCCATCGATGGAAAGACAGGCGCGGGAATAGGTTGAACGCTCAGATTTGGCGCACCGCAAACCATCTGTTGTAGCGCTGCAACGTCCGCGCGCGGGCCCGCCTGCCTCGTCCACACGATGGTCACGTGTGGGGAGGAATACGTCGAGCTGGGGATGGAGGCCTACGGGTGCCGGCGCGTGAACTGCACCGTCACCAACCTCGACCGACGCGCCAGAAAGCTCAGCTACCAGCTGGTCAGGCTTCCCGAAAGTCCAGGATCAGGAAATGATCTGGAATCAATGGCCTAGGAATGTTCTACCCAGAAGGAGTGATTTCTCCGTCGCATCCGTCAGCGCGCAGCCGGGCGACGGGATGCACCAGCCTGTCCGGTACCGATGGCAAGGATATGGCTCATGACCGGCGCACATCCAGTGGCAACTTAACTTGCGTCCTTGACCGCGCTCAGGAACTGCCGGGTCCGTTCACGCTGCGGGGCCTCAAACAAGGCTTGCGGCGTTCCCTCTTCTTCGATCGCGCCGTTGAAAAACAAGCAGACACGATCGGATATGTCCTTGGCAAACCCCATCTGGTGTGTGACCATCAGCATTGTCAGGTTATGGGCATCCACAAGCTTGCGGATTACGTTGGTCACCTCGCCAATGACTTCCGGATCCAAGGCTGAGGTCACTTCGTCAAAAAGCATCACCTTAGGGCGCATCGCCAAAGCCCGTGCGATTGCGACGCGCTGCTGCTGGCCGCCGGAGAGACGCGAAGGATGTTGATCACGCTTGTCTGCCATGCCGACCATCTGCAACAAATCCATTGACCGTTCTTCGGCCTCTTTCCTCGGCAGACCAAGAACCTGCACCGGCCCCTCCATGCAATTCTGCAAGGCCGTCATATGCGGAAACAGGTTGAAGTGCTGAAAACACATGCCGATCTTGCTGCGGATGCGCCGGATATGCACGGGACTGGCCGGGACCAGAACGCCGCCCTTTTCCATATGTGTCAGTGGTTCGCCATCCACATAAATCACCCCGCCATTGATCGTTTCCAGAGTCATCAGCATGCGCAGAACGGTTGTCTTGCCTGAGCCGGACGGGCCGATGATCGTTACCATCTCGCCTTCGTCGATATCGAGGTTCAACCTATCCAAAACGGTCAGTGCGCCATAGCTCTTGCGGACGTTCTGGAACCGCACCATCGGTATCTTGCGCCCTTCCAGTCGCAGTGCGTATTGGCCCATGTCTTCGGTCACTGTTTCAATCCCATCTTGCGACGCACCCAGCTTTCGAACTGGGCAATAATGAAGGCGGACGGCAACGATACCGCGAGGAAAATCACACCCACAATCGTATAGGGTTCAAGATAGCGATAGCTTTCGGCCCCAACTGCATTTGCGGTATGCATCAGTTCGGCTACGCCAATCACAGACAGCATGGGCGTGTCCTTGAATATACCGACCAGATAGTTTCCCATACCCGAAATCGCCGGTGGCAGTGCCTGCGGGATGATGATCCGTCGATAGCATTGCATCATCGGCATGTTGATGGCCTTCGCGGCCTCCCACTGGCCTCTTGGCACGCTTTCTATGCCACCGCGATACACTTCAGAAAGATAGGCTGCATAGTGCAGGCCAATCGCGATCAGGCCCGAAACCCAGGGAGACAGGTTGATTCCGAATTGCGGCCCGACGTAGAACACGAAAAAAACCTGCAAAAGCAGCGGTGTGGAGCGAATGAACTCGACGAATTCACGCACGCAGATCGTGAGAACGCGGTATGGCGTACGCTGAGCCAATACCAGAATCAGGCCGAGGACCACCGCAATCGCATAGCCGCCGCCTGCCGCCATCAAGGTTTTGGCAGTGGCATCAATAAAGCGAGGCAGCAATTCCCATGTCCAATCCCATTTCCATTCCATGGCTCAGGCCCTTCCGATCTTGCGGGCCATCGCTCGTTCAAAATACCGCATGAAGGGCGTAACCAAGAAACGCGCGAAGACGTAGTATATGATCAGCGCCGTACCGAAACTCTGCACCGACAGGAATGTCGATATGTTGATCTGGCGGACTTCGAACATCAGATCCGTAACCGAAATCAGCGCAACCAAAGCGGTGCCCTTCAATATCTCGATCACCAGATTGCCCCATGAAGGCAGCATGATCACGAAGGCTTGCGGCAGGATGATCCGCCGCATCCTTTGCACGGGCGTCATGTTGATGGCCTTGGCCGCTTCCCATTGTCCGATGGGCACAGCCAGAACGGCTCCACGGACAAGCTCGGCCCCGTAGGCACCCATATTCATGCCAACCGCAACAAAACCTGCGGTGAATTTGTCTAGCGTGATGCCAAAAAGCGGAAGCACAAAGAAAATCCAGAACAATTGGACCAGCAAGGATGTTCCGCGAAAAATCTCAATGTAGACCGTGGCGACGGATTTGACCGCGGCATTCTGAGAAAGGCGCATGAGACCAAAGGTTAGAGCGACAACAACGGCTACGATTGTCGCCAGCACAAACTGTGTCAGGGTGACCAGCGCTCCATCCAGCAGCCGACCGCCGTGGGTCTCCAGGAATTCGAAGTAGGGCAAGCCCCGACCCCCTTCGTTTCTATTCTAACGATGCTTGTAGCAGCATCCAGCGCCCTGCCCGACAAGGCGCTGGAGTCTTTCATGCGCATGGCCGGCAGCGGCTCTTTAGCGGTTAGCGCAGGCCCATTCAGCCGTTGTGTCATCGGGAAGATTGAAAGCCGCGTAGTCAAACTCCTCGACGCCTGCCATCATCTCATCACTTCCAAGATATCCATCCTGCAAAACCGCATTGAAGGCCGCGCGGAATTCGTCATCGTCCGGATGAAAGCCGATACCTACCCAGTTGAAGAAGCTCTTTGGCAGAGCGTTCTGGTCAGTCGCATCAATGCCCTCGTTCTTCTTGGCGAGGTCCAGCGCTTCGAGCGATGTAATGGCGCCGGCTGCCGCACGCCCGGACTTGACCGCAGCGAGCACTTCGGTGATCCCCGGCAGCTGCATGATTTTGCTGTCTTCGATACCCGCTTCCTTCGCCTGAGCGACGTTGGCGTAACCCGCAACCGCTGCAACGGTAACACCGGCGTCGCGGACCGCATCATAGGTGTCCAGTCCCAGAGGGTTGCCCTCGGGAACGATGAAAGCCACGCCGAATTGCCCGATCGGTTCGGAGAAGTCGACATTCTCGCAGCGTGCGCCAAGGATATACATACCGCCGGTAATCACATCTACACGACCAGCCATAAGGCTCGGGATCAGACCGGCCCAATCCGTTACGACCGGTTCAATGTTCGTATGGCCCATTTTCTCCAGCAAATCGACGGTGATCACGTTGACAAAACCCAGAGGTTCGCCGTTCTCGCCGGGATGGGCCCAAGGTGCTGCGGCTGCAAAGCCCAGGCGGATCGGCTCACCTGCCGCAACCCGATCCTCAAGTGGTCCGGCGAGCGCACTACCGGCAATCAACGCCAGCGCCGCTGAAACGATCGTGCTCAGAATTCTTGTCGTCATTTGTAGTTCTCCTTCATGTTGCTTCATTTGGTCAGACCACATGAACGCTGTCCGATGGTTACTTCACAAGCAGTACGACACTTTTGCATTGCAGGCATTTCTACACAAGATGACTTCAATTGCAACGTTCATAGAACGTTGGCAGGCGCCAGTCGTCACCGTGGAACTGGCCCTTGAACGGGCGCAGCAGCCCGTGCATGTTCAGCCGTCCTGCCGGGCGAGCCGATTGAGCTGCGTGCGGATCTTCGCACGCCATCGCAAGGCTGCCGACCCGCGAACGGAGTTCCCGTCTCCCGCGCCGCTGCCCTTCCAGCCGAAGCGGGCAAGGCCCCGTCCCTGTTCGGACGAGGAGATCCGGAAGCTGCTGCCGGCTGCGCTGGACATGCCACACTCCTTCGAGCGGTGCGCCTTGAGGCCATGGCCCCGCCATTGCCTGTTCGGCCTCCTTGCCGTTTCCTGCATCAGGGTGGGGGAAGCGCGCGGTCTCGAGCTCCGGACATCGATCTCGACGCCGCGGTGCTGACCGTGTGCGGCGCGAAGTTCGGCCGCGACCGGCTCATCCCGCTGCACGGCACGACCTGCGAGGTCCTGGCCGATTGCGTCGCCCGGCGCGAGCACCACTGGCAGGACCGCCCGGTGTCGGGCTTCCTGTTCGTGTCGGGGCAACCGGCTCGACAAGGCGGACATCTCCTGAACGTTTGACAAGCTGTCACGCCAGATCAGGCTGCGCGGCCAAACCGACAGCCACGGGCCGCGCCTTCGGGGCCTGGTTCCGCACCGCCCGGCGGCGGTCGCGCACGGGTCGCCGTTCTCGCACCGGGCGGGTTGCGGATCTGTGGACGTTCAGGGCGACCGTGCGGGCGAATCCGTCGGCGTCGCGTAGTCGACGCCGCTGCCTTCCCGCATGACCTTGTGGCGAGCACGAACCTGTGATGGTCTTCGACAAGGCGCACCGGAAGCCCGAGCTCCACCGGACAGTCGGCCTTGCTCTTCGGGAGCCGGCGCGTGTGCCGCTCAAAAACCGGAAACACCTTCTCGTGCCGGAGGATCGTTTTGCCTTGGGCAGGCGGCGATCTGGCGTGCGGCGTGCGACAGAAGGCTCCGGTCTCTTTGACCGTCTAGGGCCTGTTGACAATTGGGTTGCGATTCGGCGCGTCCCCTGTTATCTGGCCGCGATGCACGCCGGAACGGCGGCACAGGCAAACGGGCAGGTGACATGATGAATGCAGACAGGACGGTGCTGACCGACGCCATGTGGGCGCGGATCGAGCCCATGCTGCCCGGCAAGGCGACCGATCCCGGCGCCACCGCGGCGGACAACCGGCGGTTCGTGGAGGCGGTGCCCGTGCGGTTCCGCACGGGATCGCCGTGGCGGGACCTTCCGGAGCGCTTCGGCAACTGGAACAATGTGTTCAGGCGGTTCCGCCGCTGGGCGCTGTCCGGGGTTTTCGAGCGCGTTTTCAATGCCCTGTCGGAGGATTTCGACCTCGAATGGGTGTCCGTCGACGGCACGATCGTGCAGGCGCACCGGAAGGCGGCGGGCGCAGAAGGGGGACCTGCCGCCAAGGGATCGGCCGCTCCCGGGGCGGCCTGACGAGTAAGGTCGTGGCGGCCGTGGACGCGCTCGGATACCTGGTCCGCTTCGTGATCCTTCCCGGCCAGGCGCAAGACCTCGCGGGGACGGCGAAGCTTCCGGACGGGCTCCCCTTCGGGGCGCTGGTCGGGGACAGGGCGTTCGACGCGGACTGGCTCCTGGAGGATCTGGCCCTGCGCGGGGCGGAGGCGGTGATTCCGTCGAAGCGGAACCGGACGGAGCCCAGGGAGCACGACCGGGAGATGTATGGGTGGCGGCATCAGGTCGAGAATTTCTTCGCCAAAATCAAGGAGTTCCGTGCGATCGCGACGCGCTACGACAGGACGGACGCGAGCTTTGCGGCCGGGATTCATCTCGTAGCCGGCGTGGTGGCGGCAGCATGATTGTCAACAGACCCTAGGCCGAGGCGCCGTCCCCAACCGCGGCACGGCCCATCGTGCGGCTCGCGCAGCGCATCGCGTCTCGCGGGAGGCCACGTCCGTCAGGCGGTGAACGTCGGTCTCGACCACGAAAGGAATCACAGCGCCCGCGCAAGGGCGGGGACCTGGCTTATTCCCGCGGTCGCATGGCCGCTCCCCACAATCAGGCGCTTGACCCCGACGGGAGGCTCAGGGACCGGGAGGCTCACGTTGCCCGCCCCAGCCGCCGATGCTGGCACTGATATCCGTCCCGGCATCTGCATCGCCGAGGAAGCGGCGCGGCGTCACGTGCCGGTTCGCCGGCCCTTGGAGCCGATCGAAGCCGCAGCCCGGCCCCTGTCTGGTCACGCCCGTCACAAGGATTTTCAACGTCTCTATGCCCGGGCGCCCGACCTTCCTGTCGACCGCGGAAAGGACGTCCTCGTCCATGAGCGCGAACAGCCGCTCGCGGAATCCCTCATCGGAATGAAGGTGCCGGAGCCTGATCAGATGGGCGGAGATGTCGTCCCTGGATCTGGGGCCGGCTAGATGTCCTCATGCGGGTCGCGCCGAGCTCGAGCTGCGAATCGGTCGTCATTCCAATGCCTGCTTCGACAGGAATCGCCTGAATCGACCGAAAAGGCCCTCCCGGCTCGATCTTCGACCCGAAGAATGCCGGATTCATCGAGTCGAATCAATGGCGTGGGTGCTATCGGCAAGCACGAGTTACGAATTTCGCAGACCTTGTCTGTCTGTGTTGTCAAGTTCGAATTTCACTCAAGGAGCCTTCATCCCCAGCTGCTCTTGAGAAGAAACTGGTTCTTGAAGTTCACAAGGCCTGTCATGACCTCGGCGGATCCAATGTCCTTGGCGCCATGAATGTGCTCGGACAGAATGTTCAGAAAAGCTTGGCGGTCGTCGGTGACAACTTCGACAAGAAGATCATAGTTTCCGCTAACCCAAACAACGTAAACGATTTCATCCAAGCCGCTAAGGCGTTTGGCGACAATTTCCGGACGGTGCCCTGCCGCAACTCTGAGACCGATCATGGCTTCGGTTCGATATTCAGACGCTCCTGAGTCCGTGACAGCGACAATGCGCAGATGGCCGGCAGCCTTCATGGCGCCGATGCGGTTGCGGATGGTTCCCTCTGACACACCAAGATCTTGCGCGATTTCCGAGAAGGGGGTGCGGCCGTCTCTTTGAAGCTTCTGAACGATTTCCCGATTCAAACTGTTGCCAAGTACCCCAGAGTCTCGCTGTTTGCTTGCTTGCGGGTTGGAACTCTCGCGCAGTTCTCTGCTGTTGCCCTTATCTGACATGACTTCACCATCATAATTGCGGATTTCCGGATATTCTACGGATATCGCAGCATAGGCAATGAATTTTTCTGTTGACGGGAGCATATGCGCAATCCATCTTCGAAACCATCAATGTCTCGCCGGCACTCCAATGAGTTTCGGACCCTATAGATCAGGAGGAAGCCAACCATGACATCCATCGTTGAAAGGCCGACAGTCTCTGTTTTTGCGGGGAACTTTCAGGGCTATGGCCAATCCAGCCCCGCCGAAATTGACGAGGAAATCGCCCGCGTGGGGGCTGGCACACCCGCTGGTGAATATCTACGCCGCTTCTGGCACCCGGTTTACATCACCGAAGACATAAGCGACCTGCCCAAGGCCATCAAGATTTTGGGCGAAGAACTGGTTCTGTTCCGTCATGGCAAGAAGCGCGATCAGATTGGCCTTGTCCACAAACACTGCCTGCATCGGCGTGCTTCGCTCGAATACGGCAGGTGCGAAGCGCATGGCATCCGTTGCTGCTATCACGGGTGGCTGTTCGCTCCGGATGGTGAAATCCTTGAAGCGCCGGCCGAGGACGAGACCGCTCGCGCGGTCCAGATGGTCAAGGAACGCAGGCGACTGGGTGCCTATCCGGTGATCGAGTATCGCGGCTTGATCTTTACCTATATGGGACCGCCCGAGAAACAGCCCGAGTTTCCAATCTTTGATGCCTTCGAGCATGAAGGCATGACCAGCGCGACTTACAAGGCGCCTTACGCCTGCAACTGGATTCAGGTTCAGGACGCAATCATGGATCCGACCCATACGACGTTTCTGCATGGCCAGAACAGCCACCCACAGTTCTCTGAAGGAATGATGGCTGCAGGCGAACTGAAATTCTATGAGCGCCACGAAAACCACTTCCTTGGGGCGTCTACACGCCGCATCGGCGAAAACGCCTGGGTAAGGGTCAATGAACTGGTGCTGCCCAATTTCACCCAGGCCGGATCGGCCTATGCCGCCGACGGAACCAAGCAACGCTATTTTGGACGCTCCTGCTTCACCCGTTGGGTCGTGCCGGTCGATGACGAGAACACAATTGTCTATGCTTGGGCCAATTTCGGCGAACGGTGGGATCCGCATGAGTACAACACCAGGGAAGGTCACGAGATGATCGAACAGGGCGAGGTGCTGGATCGGACACCGATTGAAAAGCAAAGATACCCAGCCGATTCCGAGGCGGTGGAGGGCATGGGGCCGATTTCTACCCACAAGGGCGAGAACTTGATGCCCACCGACCGTGGCATCTCGCTTTACCGGCGCCGCGTGCGCAAGGCGGTCCGCGACCTTGCAAATGACGGGATCGAGCCGCCGCAACCTGTTCGCCACAAAGGTTATTCCGTAAGGACCTATGGTCAGGACACGGTGCTGCATCTGCCGCCCATCGAGGGTCAGGATGACAAGGCTTATCTAATGAAGATTGGCGAGGCCGTGATGGACATGCAATTCGAACACGAAGACTGGTGTGACGACAATCGTGACCCGGAAATCATCAAGCGCCTCAAGGAAATCGAAGCGCAGGGCATCAACTGAATTCTCTCCTGACTCGAGTCGTCTGCCCAACCGGAGCAGGCGACCCGGCCTTTTGTCTGGGACAACGCAAGGATTTGGACATGGGCGTGAAAGTTCACGTAAAAAACAACCGTTGGGCCGAAGGGTCGTTTCCCAACACGCCGGAAGGCGAAGAGGTGTTCACAATCACCCGCAAACATTTCGATGCGGCAGAGGCGCTTTGCCCGGAGGTCGTCGGCAAGCTCGATCCCTTCTTCGACTGGGACACAGACAACTGGCATAGCTCGATGGCCGAGGCCGAGATTCTGTTGACTTGGAACCTGCCCACCGACGACTTGGCCGAGGTCGCGCCGAACCTGAAGTGGATTCACTGCATCGGTGCCGGTGTCGAACACATGCTGCCCATTGACTGGCTGCCCGAAGGCGTGACGCTGACCAACAACAAGGGCGTTCATGCGGCAAAGGCGGGCGAGTTCGGGCTTATGGCGATCCTGATGCTGCATTCGCATATGCCCGCCATAGTCACCAACCAGGGCAAGGCGCACTACGAATCCCTCTATTGCTCGCCGATTGCGGGCAAGACCGTCGTGGTTCTGGGCACCGGGTCGCTCGGTGGGTCCGGAGCAAAAATGATCAAGCCTCTGGGCGTCGAAACCATCGGTGTAAACCGCTCAGGTCGCGATGTAGAGGGTTGCGACCGTTGCGTGCCGACAGCAGAACTTGACACGGTTTTGCCGCTTGCGGATTACTTGTTGATCGCCACACCTGACACACCGGAAACCCGTGGATTGATGGACTATCGAAGGCTCGATCTGATGAAGCCGACCGCGGGCATCATCAATATCGGGCGCGAGGCGGTGATGGACTACGACGCGCTATGCGACAAGCTGGAAGACGGCAGCCTGGGCGGCGCCATTCTGGACGTCTTCGATCCGGAACCGATCGCGCGGGGGTCGCGGCTCTGGAACACAAAGAACCTCATCATCACGCCCCATGTCTCAGCCGATGATGGCGACGCCTACATCCCGCTGACCCTTGGCCTTTTCTTCCAGAACATGGAGCTTTTTCTGTCTGGCAAGCCGCTCTTGAACCCCATTGACCCGAAACTCGGATACTAGGAGCGTGACATGAATATCGGATTCATGGGGCTGGGCGTCATGGGGCTCCCATGGCCGGGCATCTGGCGGATGCGAGCCATAGGATCTTCATCTGCCTGAACCGCTCGCCCCTGCCAAGGGACCCGGCCAGCAAGAAGGTTCAGGTGATGGCCACACCTGCACAGGTGGGGGCAGAGTGTTACACGGTGATCGTCATGGTCCCCGATACGCCTGATGTGGAGCGTGTCATCGCCGGGGAAAACGGCGTCTTGGAGAGCGTGCGCGACGAATCGCTGGTGATCGACATGTCCTCGATCAGCCCGATTGCGACTGAGACTCTGGCCAAGGCTGTAGAGGCCAGCGGCGGGCTTTACGTGGATGCTCCGGTCTCGGGCGGAGAAGTCGGTGCCAATGCCGCCAGCCTGACCATCATGTGCGGCGGCCGCAGGCGGCATTTGACCGCGCAGTCCCGCTGTTCGAGCTAATGGGAAAGAACATCACTTTGATCGGCGCGCATAATGGCGCAGGCCAGACCTGCAAGATTGCCAACCAGATCATCGTGGCCCTGAACATCGAAGCGGTTTCCGAAGCGTTGGTCTTTGACTCCAAGGCCGGATGCGATCCGGTGAATGTGCGTCAGGCCCTGACGGGCGGTTTCGCTTCGTCGAAAATCCTTGAGGTGCACGGGCAACGCATGGTTGACAGGACGATGGACCCGGGCTTCCGCATTGAGTTGCACCAGAAGGACCTTAACCTTGCCCTGTCTTCCGAGCATGCTTTGGGGGTATCCCTACCGAACACCGCGCCCCCGCGGGAACTATTCAACTCCTGCATCGCCAATGGTGATGGGCAGGACGATCACTCGGGCCTGGTCAAGGTGCTGGAGCGTATGGCCAACCACCCGGTCGCCGAATAGGCGCCATTAGAACATAGAGGTTATCCAGTCGACAAACGCCGCCGCATGTGGGTTTTTCGACGGACCCTTGTTGTGGATCAAAAAATACCCGTCGCGACCGGGCACCTGAACATCGAACGGTTCGACCAGCTCGCCCCGCTCAATTGCACGCTCCACCAGCGTCCTGTGCCCCATGGACACGCCCTTACCGGCCTTGGCAATGTTCAGGGCAAGGACATAGGTGCTGAAATAGTGGCGATGATTCAAGGTCACGCCCTTGATTCCGGAACGAGACAGCCAGAAATCCCAGGCCTCATTCACGCCGGTCAGATCAAGTATGCGCGCACCACTCAGGTCACCGGGCTCTTGCAGCCGCTCGGCGAGATCCGGGGCGCAGACGGGCGTATGGGCTTCCTCTCTCAATCGAACGGCACCGTCGCCAAAGGTCTCCTCCCGACCATAATGAATTTCAACATCGGCTCTGGTTTCAAGAAACTCCTGCTCCCAGAGTGCGGTCGAGACCGTCAGTTGCACCTCCGGGTGAGCATCCATGAAGATGTCCAGTTGATCGACAAGCCAGAAGGTTGCGAAGGAGTGGTTCACCTTGAGATGGAGATTGCGGCCCGCCGAATAACCCAGAAACGACCGTGTCCCCTCTTCCAAGGTGTTGAACGCGCGTTCGACTATCGGCAGATAGTTGCGTCCTGCTTCAGTCAGCCGCAACCCACGGTGGCGGCGCACGAACAGTTTCTGGCCAAGCGCCTGCTCAAGCAGACGCACCTGTTTGCTGACTGCCGATTGGGTGATGAGCAATTCCTGCGCTGCACCCGTGAAGCTCAGGTAACGCGCCGACACCGAAAAGGCCCGCAACCAGTGCAAGGGCGGTGTCGCCGCTTTGTGAAACTCGGTTGGCATGGCGTAGCCTCAACCCTGGCATTCCGTTTCGTCATGCAATGGGGCAAAATTAGTCATTTGAAAAGCCGGATCGGCGGCCCCCATATGGCAGGAAGGGGCGGTCCGCCGCTCCGGTGCATTCCTAGGCCCATAAAGGAGACCCAAGCGTGAAGATCGCCTTTGTCGATTTTGTTCAGCCAGACCTCAATCTGGAAATCGCCCTCATAAACGAGGCGGGTTTCGACATGGTTGTGGCCGAGCCTCATTGCACGACCGAGGAAGAGGTGATCGCCCTTGTCAAAGACACAGGCGCCGACGCCATCGTGTCGCTCTATGCCCCGATTGGCGAATCCGCCTTCGCCGCTCTGCCGGATCTGAAAATCGTCAGCGTACCGCTAGTGGGAGTGGATGCCATCGACACGGAGGCAGCCAAGCACCACGGGACTTGGGTTGCCCATGTCCCAGATGCCTGGGTTTCCGAGGTTGGCGTTCACGCCGCCGCCATGGCGCTGTCGCTGGTCCGGCACCTGCCCTTTTATGACCGCTCGGTGCGGGAGAAGCGCTGGGATTACGAAGAACCTGGCGTGCTGCACCGGACCCATGACATGACCTTTGGCCTCTTGGGCTGCGGGCGCATCGGCCAGCAGGCCGCGCGAAGCGCAGCCCCCAGTTTCGGCAAAGTCATCGCCTATGATCCCTACATGCCCGCTGAGACATTCCCGGACGGGGTCGAGAGGGTGGACAGCAAAGAGGCTCTGTTTGAACAGTCGAATGTCGTCTCTCTGCATGCGCCGCTCACAGCCGAAACCCGGCACATCGTCGATGCCGGTCTCCTGGGTCGCATGACCCGGGGCAGTTTCATCGTCAACGCCTCCCGCGGTGCGCTGATCGACGCCAAAGCACTCCTTGCCGCGCTCGACTGCGGACAGATCGGCGGTGCCGGTCTTGACGTGTTCGAGGTCGAACCGCCCGATCCGGAAGATCCCCTGTTGCACCACCCTCGTACAGTCGTGTCACCTCATGCCGCCTATTACTCGGTCGAGGCCGACGAAGAAGGCCGCTCGCGCGCGATCAAAAACATCATCACCTATGCCAATACCGGTCGGCCCAACCATTTCGTCGTTGAAGGGTCAAAGTAAGCCATGAAAGATATCGATACATCCAGCATGACCTGTGGCGAGGGTCTGCTGCACCTGCTCAATGCCTATGGTGTGGACACCGTCTTTGGAATTCCCGGGTATCACACGGTGGAGTTCTACCGAAGCTTCGACAAGATGGCCATTCGACAGGTGACACCCCGGCACGAACAGGGCTCGGCCTATGGCGCCTATGGGTATGCTGCCGCCACCGGCAAGCCCGGCGTTTGCTTTCTTGTCACCGGTGCGGGGGTGACCAACGGAATCACTGCGATTGGTGAGGCTTACGGCAACTCAATCCCGATGCTGGTCTTCACCACCATGAACAATGTGCGCGAACTTGGCATGGGTGGCGGCCGGATGCACGAGTTGCGCTCGCAATCGGACATCACCGATCAGGTCACCGCCTTTACCCATACACTTCTTGACCCGAGCAACCTGCCCGAGGTTCTGGCGCGCGCCTTTGCCGTCTTCTCCGGCCAGCGCCCTCGCCCGATCTGCATCCAGATCCCGCAGGACGTGCTGGCAGGTCCGGCGAATTTCGACATCGAAGCCTGGCCACCTGCCCCGAAACCCGGTCCCGACCCGAGCGAGGTCGACCGGATCGCGGCCATGTTGTCGGACAGCAAATCCACCATGATCGTGGTGGGCGGTGGAGCCATTCCGGCCTCGGCGGAGGTGCTCAGACTGGCCGAGCGGCTGGACGCGCCCGTCATCAACTCCTGTGCCGGCAAAGGCGTGATCCCCGAGGATCATCCGCTTTGCATGGGCTTCACCCAGGCCTTTGATCCGGTACGCGACCTGTTGCGCGACGCCGACTGCGTTCTGGCCATCGGCACCGAATTTGCCGAACCAGACCGCTATTTCACCGAGGATTACCCGATCAACGGCAACCTGATCCGGATCGACATCGACCCGGGCCAGATCATGCATTACTCAAAGCCCGCGGCGGCGCTCTTGAGCGATTCCAAACTGGCGGTTGCGGCAATCCTGAATGCGCTTGAAGATCACAATGGTCCCGAAAACGACCGGCCCGCAATCGAATTGGTGAAGGCGACAAAGGCGCAGTTCGCGGGCGATCTCTGCAAGGAATCCGCTAAACATAAGAAGGCGCTGGAGATCATACGCGAGGTTCTGCCCGAGGACACGATCATCAGCGCAGATGCCTCCCAAGTCTGCTACACCGGGCTATACCACTATCCGATGAAGCGCCCGAACCTCTTTCACTTCCCCAATGGCTACGCGGCCATGGGCTTCGGCCTGCCCGTTGCCATCGGCATGAAAGTCGGCGCGGGGGAAAAGCCGGTGGCCTGCATCACCGGTGATGGTTCCTTCCAGATGACCTGTGAGGAACTGGCGGCGGCGGTGGAGCAAAAGCTCCCCGTGCCGGTCGTGGTTTGGTCCAACGATGGCTATCAGGAGATCCGCGAGCATATGGACAGCAAGGACCTGCCCACCATCGGCTGCACGATCTACAACCCGGAGTTCACCGAGATCGCCAAAGCCTTTGGCGCCCATGGCCGTCGCCCGCAAAGCGCCGAGCAACTTCGTGATGCGCTGGAGTTCGCCCTTAAGGCGGACGGGCCAACGATCATCGAGATCGACGAAAGTGACGCCTGGCTGCAATAGCAGCACGGCGGCCGGAGAGTTCCATGATAACCAACGCCAACACATCCGACATTCACATGGACAAGAAGGCACTTAAGGCACTAATGCGGCGAATTGATCGGCCAGGGCTGATCTACCTTACCTCCTGGCTGGCACTGCTGGCAGTCACAGGCACCTTGGTTCTGTGGTCTGCGGGTACCTGGTGGATGGCGCCAGCACTACTCCTTTATTCGAGCTTCTTCGCGGTCTCCGCCTATGCGCTTTCCCACGAATGCGCACATGGCACAGCCTTCCGCACCCGCTGGCTGAACGAGGCGGTGTTCTGGTTCACCTCGCTTCTCTACTACGAGGAACCGCTGCACCGGCGCTACTCCCACGCCAGCCACCACACGCACACCTGGATAGAGGGCGAGGACAACCAGATGCCCTACGCCCCAATCCCGCTGACCTTTTGGGGTTGGATCGAGGAGATCCTCGGGCTCGGTCTATATTGGCACCAGACCAAGATGTTCGCGCTGCATTCCCTTGGCATCTTCTCGAAGGATGTGAAGCGCATCGCACCGGAAAGCGAATTGCCACGGATACAACGCTACACGCAGATTTGCGTCGGCATTTACATGGGCATTGCCGCGGTCAGCATCTGGTTCGGCTGGCTCTGGCCGCTCTGGCTGATCGTGATCCCGCGTGTGCTGGGGGGGCCGATCATGAACGCCTTTATTCTGATGCAGCATGTGGAAATGGCGGAGAACCAGCCGAACATCGTACAATCCACCCGTTCCTTCCGCACCAACTGGTTCTTCCAGTTCCTCTATTTCAACATGAACCATCACATCGAGCACCACCTCTACCCAACGGTGCCGTTTCATGCGCTTCCCGATCTGAGCAAAGCGCTGACCGAACAACTGCCCGAACCCGATGCCGGTTTCCTCGGCACCCATTGGGAGGTTCTGAAAATCACCATCCGGCGCTCACTCGGGCTGAACGACCGCTCGACCAAGATCCGTCAGGCATTCTCGAACGACTTCAAAGGAGCGAACGATGGCTCAGCAGTGGCATGACGCCTGCGCCACCGACGATATCGACGATGAGGACTTGATTGGCATCGACATCGACGGCGCGCATATCGCGATCTACAACACGCCCGAAGGGTTCTTTGCCACTGACGGCATGTGTACGCATGAAGACGAACCGCTCGACGACGGTTTGGTGATGGACGGCGTGATCGAATGCCCGCTGCATCAGGGCCGGTTCTGCGTGAAGACCGGCAAGGCGTTGAGCGCGCCTGCAACCAAAGGCCTCGCAACCTATGAGACGCGAGTTGAGAACGGACGTGTCCTTGTGAAAGTCTGATGCCGATGCGCCATACCAACATGACACTGGCCCAAGCCGCGCGAGTCACTCCTGTGGTCGAAATGACCGACACTCTGGAGATGATCGATCTGGCGAAGATGCGCACCTACCGGTTGGAACGGTTGCGGGCGGAGATGAAGCGGCAGGATGTAGGGGGCTGCGTGCTCACCTCGGTCTATTCAATTCGCTACGCCACCGGGATGCGCGATGCGGGCATCATGCAAAGCCATATTCCGCTGAGCTATCTTTTTGTGCCTGCCGAGGGACCGACGGTCTATTTCGATGGCGAGACCGGTAAGAAAATCGCCCAAGGGCTGGAAACGATTGACGAGTTGGGTGACGAGGCGATCCAGATCAGCTACATGTTCACGGGCACCCGCATGGACGAAATGATTGAGCGCTGGGTCAACCAGATCGTCGCGCTGATGCAGCGGTACGGGGGCGGCAGCACCCGACTTGGAGTCGAAAGCGCGGCGCCGCAGGTTGCGGCCCTGTTCGCCAACAAGGGCTTTGATGCAATCCATGCTCACAAGGTCATCGAACCGGCCCGCGCGATCAAATCGGTCGAAGAGATCCTCTGCATGAATTACGCCATCGCCGTGGCCGAAGACGGCATGTGGCGGATGCGCGAAGAACTTCGCCCTGGCATCACCGAGATCGAACTCTGGTCGCATCTCTGGAAGGCTAATGTCGAGGCCGGCGGCGACTGGGTCGAAGGGCGCCTCTTGGCGGCGGGCGAACGCACAAACCCCTGGTTGCAGGAAGCCTCGGGCCGAATCATACGTCCCGGCGAATTGGTGGCTTTTGACACCGATATGGTCGGCCCCTTCGGATACTCGGCGGATGTGTCACGAACGCTTATTTGCGGCTCGGAGCGGCCGAGCGATTACCAGCGTGAATTGTACAGCCGCGCATACGAGGAAATTCAGCACAACCTTGAACTGATGAAACCGGGCATAGGGTTTCGAGAGGTCATGGAAAGGGGCTTCAAGCAGCCGGAACAATTTCAGGATCAGCACTATACCGTTCTGGCCCATGGCATCGGGATGTCGGATGAGTGGCCTTGCGTCTACTACCCGCAGGACGAAGCCATCGCCTATGACGGGGTGCTGGAACCGGGCATGGCCATGTGCGTTGAGAGCTATGTCGGCGAGGTCGGCGGGCCCGAAGGCGTGAAGCTGGAAGAACAGGTGCTGATCACCGAGGAAGGATATGTGATGCTGTCGAAATTCCCCTTCGAGGCAAATTTCCTCGGTCGGGAGGTATGACGGCGAAGCTGCACAGACACTTCCCTCGCATCAGCGACCTTGAAACCGAGCAAGATGGCAGTTGCCCGGATTTGCGCGTGACTTCAATCTTGAACGTCTTGACGGAAACATCGCGCTCAACCACATTTTGCAGGCAAGCGAGATCCCGTGTCCGTATGGGTGGCTTCTGCCGGTTCACGCCTGAATTCTCGAGCGGACTATGAGACAAGGACTTCAGGAGGACGCTGCACATGTCACGTGAAGATGTTGAAGCGCTCCTCGCCTAGGTCGGAGGAAAGGTATCGTCTTCGAGATCATTTGCGAGCGCACCATCAAGGAGTGCCCGTTCTGGACTGCGAGACCAACGGAGAAATCAAGGCGTCCGCGTTCGTTGCGCTCGATGCCGCGGAGGCATTCCTGCACCGCCTGCCGGACGCGATGCCTGGCGGGGGACGGTGTGAAGACCATGGCCGGCCTACGGTTCGCGACGGGTGGCGGTGGGCGCTTTCCGGACTTTCCGGAAGCCCAGCCCGAATTCCGCCCGGGAGCCCCGTCGTGAACGGCCAGCCGCTGCGACATGGCCGGACGGAACGCTCCACAAGGCATCCAGCACGCCCCGGCTGGGCCCAGGTGCAACCTCTCTGCCACGTCATCCGGAACTCGAGCGGACCGCCGGCAGTCAGCCGCGAGTTGATCACGGACCTGACCGCCGCGACGACAGCGAAGGCCGGCATCCGCGTTCGCTGCAATGTCGACGACGGCGAAACTGCTACCGGCGTCAAGGGCGCCGACGGCCAGATGGAGGCGCTTGTCGGCAGCATTGCGCCGCCACGCCGTCCTGGCTGCGAACGCGACACCGCAGCGTTGATGCGGTGATGCGCATCGCGGCAGGTACAGCTGCATCGCCGTTGACCTTGTTCAGGTGTCGAGTCGCTTCCAGTTGCGTTTGAGAAGGAACTGGTTCTTGAAGTTCTTCAGTCCAAGCATCACCTCGGCGTCAACTATGTCCTCAAAGCCATGAATGTGATCTTCTAGGAATCCCGCGAGGTCGTCCGGATCGTCGCAGATCAGCTCGACCAGCAAGTCAAACCGCCCCGTGACCCACAATATGTACACGACGCTTGACAACCCACCCAACCGATCGGCCACGGCTTGGGGGGTAATGCCCGGCGCCACCTTGAGGCAGATCATCGCGTCTGCCTTGTAGTCGGACGCGGACGGATCCGCGATGGCCACGATCCGCAAGAGTCCGGCATCCTTCATGCCGTTCACCCGGTTGCGGACGGTGCCTTCCGAGACCTGGAGCTTGAGCGCGATTTCGGAATATGGCATCCGCCCGTCATTCTCCAGCATCCTGATGATTTCGCTGTTCAGTCGCCCCTCGACGGAATGGGTGCCTCTCCTTCGAGTTGACCTCCTTTGCCCTGGCTTGTCCGGCATGTCGGCTACAGATCCCCGCTCTTGTCACATAATGCCTGCCTGATGTCGGAATCAGGATGTGTTGAACACTCCGGCCCGAACGAACGCATCGAACTGAAACCAGTATCCCGACCGGCCCCGTTGCACGGACCCGCAAGGGCCGCATGGGTGTCGTGCCGTCCAGCCGGACAGAAGGCCCCTTGAACGACACGTCCGACCTTGGCGGACCGGGACTCGACCAGGTAGTGGCCTTTCGCCGGGATGCACATCACGAATTGCCACGATTGTGCCGGCCAGCATCCATCCGTCCGACTGTGCCACGGACCAACGGAACGATGACCTCTGCGGCGTTCCCTGTCCGTCCGCACGTTCACTCGCCGAGCAACTCGCGAATCCCCGCATCAAGCGATGCGGCAAAGCCCGCGTCGTTGCCAGGATTCGCGGCGCAATGGCCCCAGGGCGAATCGTAGGGCCGGTACCGCGCGTTCGACATGTGCCGCGCCTCGATCTCGTTGTCCTCGGGGGGAAAGTAGAGATCCTGCGAGCATGGCATAAGAATGGCGCGTGCCCCTATCGCCCCGAGGGCGGCCTTGAAGTCGCCGTTGTACAGCGGTCCGGCCGAAATGTCTCCGGCTTGCCAGGTTGCAAGCATTGCCAGAAGATCGTTGGCATCCCAGCCTTCCGCATGATCGGTCTCCCAGTCGACCAGAAGTTCCTCGATGGTCTCGAACCCCAGCCTGCGATAGAGGCCTTCCCGAAAGAACGTCTGTGAAAAGGCCCAGCCGGCATAAACGCGGCCAAAGGCCTTCAGGCCGGCAACCGGTGCACCGTCGTAGTCGCCTCCATTCCAGGCCTGATCGGCGCAAAGCGCCGCCTTGACTCCTTCGAGAAAGACGAAGTTGTGCGGCGACGTCCTTGCAGATGCACAGAACGGCAGGATCGCCTCGACCATGTCCGGATATTGCGCAGCCCATTGGTAGGACTGGCATCCGGCCATCGACCAGCCTGCGACAAGGGCAATGCTCTCGATTCCGATCTGATCATGAATCAGCCGGTGCTGCGCCGCAATGTTGTCCCACATCTGCACCAGCGGAAAACGCGGCCCGTCCTGAGGAGCGGGCGTGTTCGAAGGCGACGACGAACGGCCATTGCCGAACAGGTTCGGGCTGATGATGAAATGGCGTGCAGGGTCAATGGCGCGCCCGGGCCCGAAAAAGCCTTCATTGCGGGTGTCGGTCCCTGTGTAGAATGTCGGCAGGACAATCACGTTGTCGCGCGCCGACGACAGCGTGCCGCAGCACCGGTAGGCAAGCCTGGCATCCTTCAGGACTTCACCTGACAGAAGCGGAAAATCCCCAAGTTCTAGAATCTGATGGTCCGGCATGGCCGCCTTTCTCCACTTGGACAGGTTCACCCGCATCCGGCCTGAACGGGCCAATCCGACTGCCGGAAAGTCAATAGAGCCGCAGGTATTCCTTCACTTCCCAGTCAGTGACCGACTGGTGATAGCGTTCCCATTCATCAGCCTTGTACTCGAGGTAGGACTTGAGCATGACCCTTCCCAAGACGTGTTCGGCCGTCTTGTCCTGGCGCAGCGCCTCCATTGCGTGGAAGAGCGTGCGCGGCAACCGCCGGATCCCCAGGTCGGCCAGCTCGGTCTCGGTCTTCGCGTAAAGGTCGAAGTCGGCCGGATTGCCGGGATCAATCTTCTTCTCGATCCCTTGCACCATGCAGGTCAGGTGCATCGCCATCGCCAGGTAGACATTCATTGTCATGTCGCAGGCGCGGTTTTCAATGCAGTATCGGTTTTGCGGAAGCCGGAGCTGTGCCGAGCGGTTGTTGAAGCCGTAGGCGATGTTGGTGGGGGCCCAGGTCACGGTGCCGCCCTCGAATCCGCCGACGCGAGGGACCAGGCCGTTGTAGGAATTCACAGTCGGGCACGTGATCGCGGTGATCGCCTCTGCATGCTGCAACACCCCGCCCACGGCCCAGCGGCATTCGTCGCTCCAGTCGCCATCCACGGTCCTGAAAATGTTCTCACCCGGCCGGCTTTCGTGACTGACCGACACGTTGATGTGCGCGCCCGAACGCCAATCGCCCAGGGTTGGCTTGGGCATGAAAGTCACGAACAGGCCATGTGTCTTGGCCACCTCCTTGAGCAGAAGGCGCAGAAACACGAAGCGGTCGGACATTTCCAGCATGTTGGCATAGTGAAAATCCAGTTCGAACTGCGAATAGCCGCCCTCGCAGACAACGTCATGCAGGTTCCAGCCGAGCCCTTCGATGCAATCGATCATGTCCTTGAGGAAAGGCATCGAATCGATCGAGTATTCGATGTCGTAGCCAAATGCCTGGCGACGCGGGCGCACGCCGCCCGCCGGATCGTTGTCAAAGGCCTTGACCGGCAGGCCTTGCTCGTCGTGCTTCATGACGATGAACTCCGGCTCCACGCCGGCATGGAATCGATAGCCCTCCAAGGCCGCCTCCTGCATCACGCGTCTCAGCGCCTGTCGGGGGCAGACATTGTAGGGTGCATCCTCCCAGTAGAGATCGGAAATGATGATCGCCATCGACCTGTCCCACGGACAGATGTAAACGGCGTCGAGGTCCGGAACCACGACCTGATCGCTGTCGGCGGGAGTGAGCTCGGGCACGTATGAGACCGAATGCACGGCAAATTGAGGCCCCTTGCCCAGACACAGCGCCTCGAACTCTCTCATCGGCACCGGTTTCGTCTTGGGGATGCCGTGCATATCGATCCAGGCGCCCATCACGTATTTGACGCCGGCGGCCTCCAGCCGCTTTCTGACTTCGGGAATTCTTGGCCGGTTCCGCTCGACCGCGTCACCGAATCTCTCGTAGTAAATTCTGTCGTTCGCCTTTGCCTCGGGCATTTGACTTCTCCTGTCCATGTTTCGCCGAACACGCCATCATGTTCGGCTCGCGGCAGCGCTGAAATGTTGGCGGTGCCGCGCCGCCGGTTTTCAGAATCCCGCCACGTGATCCGCGCCGCCCGGTTTCGCAATTTCCGGTGGCTTTGCAAGGTCAAGTAACATCAGCGTGGATGCCCTGCATCCGGGCATTGCCGAAATAGCGTTGCCGGTCGCGGCGCCAAGCCGAATGGCGGATGCTGCTCCCGAGCGTCTCGTACGGATCGCGTTCGAGTGATCGAGCCGGTATCGCGAATGCAGGGAATGTCGGCGAAGGCGCGGGCGCATCCCTTGCCACCATGATCCAGGCAACCATCACCATCCCGAGATTCATGGAACCCGCCGCCGACCAGAATTCGGGACATGATGTCGTTGACGGGCTTGCTGCAGCCACACGTCAGCTTGCCGGCCAGCCAGGCCTTGAAAATCCAGGCGCAGGCGTTGCCCGGCTCCAGCACCTTGCCGAGCGCACCGATCATTTCCGGTTCATGCGGCTTCAACTTGTCGTGCATCGGTCAGGACTCTTCCTCGCCCAGATGCTTCAGGATGGACTCGTTGAGCTCGACCTTGTAGCCATCCGGATCCTCGCAAAACGCGATCACGCGCGTGCCACCCTTCATCGGTCCAGGCGGGCGCGTGATGTTGACGCCGGCAGCCGCCAGTTCCTCGCACGCCTTGCGGACATCCGGGGTCTCGATGCAAATGTGGCCCCAGCCATCGCCCTTTTCGTATGGCTTCTCCTGCTCCCAGTTCGCTGTCAGTTCCAGTGTCGGGAACTCCGCCTCGGGGCCGTAGCCGATGAACGTATTGGTGAACTTGCCCTCGGGATAGTCCGTGCGGCGCAAGACCGTCATGCCCAGGATGCCGCAATAGAACTGCAGCGACCTGTCCATGTCCATCACGCGCATCATCGTATGCGCCAGACGGAAGCCGCGTGAAATGTCGGAGATGCCGGTCATGTGGGTTTCCTTTGGTCAGTAGCCGCTGCAGTCAACCAGGTCACGAACCACGAGAGACTGAAAGGCGTGGACGCTGTCTTCCCAGGCCGGGGACAGGACGCCCCCGGTATCGGAAACCCGTGATGCCCGGCCCGCCTGCAATCGTTCGACCATTTCATGGTCTTCCTTGTGAACATCCCACCAGAGTCTCTTCAAGTCCTTGACCTCGCTTGCACTCAGCTGCTTGCCTCCTGTCGTGTACAGCCCGCGCTTCTGGTTCATTGTGCCTGGACCGGTCGGGATGTTGAGATACACCCCCAACTGATTCGGGAAATACCGGCCGAGAATGAATGTCGGATAGAGCGCCAGATAGCGCGAGCTGACGGCCAGGCTGCCCGAAGTGCCGATCTCATCGTCCAGATCCACGGCACTGCCCATGCAGTTGCCGTCAATGATCGTGTAGTGATCGGACAAGGGTTGGTCTGTGGTCGAGCCGTGAACGAACTGCACATGATAGGGCTCGATGAAGTTCTCCATGACGAACTTCCAGTTCGTCGAGATCTGGCCGAAATCCAATGTGCCAATGCAATCGGCATTCTCCCAGTCGATCCCCCCAAGCCGCTTGATCAGGGACCCGGCATAGTCCTCGAAGAGCGGCGCCTCGCCGCTCAAATTGACGAAGATCCAGTCCTGCCAGACATGGGTTCGCACGGCAACCAGACCGTGTTGTGACTTGTGGAATCCCTTGGCTTCATGCTGCCCGGTGCCACCAAAATGCGGCGAGGCCCTCAGCGTTCCGTTCAGGTCGTACGCCCAGGCATGGTAGGGACATCGGATGAGCTTTCCGACATTTCCTGGCTTGTCGACCAGTGTCAGGCACCTGTGGCGGCAGACATTGTGGAATGCCTTGATCTCGCCCTCGCCATTGCGCACCATCAACAGCGGTTGGCCCGCCACGGTCACAGGCACGGCGTCACCGGCTTCCTTCAACTCATGCGCGAATCCGATGCAGATCCAGTTCCGGGCAAAGACGGACTGGCATTCGGCGTTCCAGACTTCCCGGTCCTTGTAGGCTGCCGCCGGCAGTCCGCGCCTGGGCTCCGTCTCTTCAAGGAATGGCTGCAGCAGGGATTGCATTTCGCTCGTCATTCTTCTGACCATCCGCGGATTTCAGGTTCGACATCCATCGCCTCTCCAACAGGCACTGCGTGTCTTGCCTGTTGGCAGTGAACTTCGAGATTGATGCGCTGTCCAGAGATTTTGGACTTTTCGCAGAATTTTTTCACGAAATCGTAGCATATTGGTCAAATTCCGACCTTGTTGTGAATAATTCGAAGCCGAGGCACCGCACATGACCTGATCTCGTCTGCCTGAAGCGGCCTGTCACCTGCATCCGCGCGAATCAGGCAACGGGCGCGGCAACAGGATCACCTGCCGCAATCGGACCGGACGCATGACCGGAAAACGGCCGCGAGCCGTCGTCCTTCGGCAGGGAGCTTGCTGAAAGATCGTCCGCCGGACACAATCCCGTCGATCGGGTGGCGGCAAAAATCGTCTCCCGTCCCTTCCTCGCTTGACCTGAGGCGGGCCGTGCAGGTGGCGCTGCCGCAATCACGGATGCATCCGGGGCCCGGGATGTCGGAGGGATACGGGCGGCACCGGTCGCATTTCATAGGTGAAATGAACCGGCTGGCGCCTGTTTCGCCATTCCGTCCGCCGGCGCTCAAGGAAATCAGCGATTGTGGCCCTCGCAGGCCGCCACAAGGGGGTTCTTCCTTAGAATCCACCCTTTCCTGGATACCAGTCGGTTCCTGCCATCGGCACTTGGGCCATCGCCGCGGCTTCCATGGTAAGGGCGCAGAGATCCTCGGCCTCGAAATTGCGCAGGTGATTGTGACCGCAGGCCCGCGCTATCGTTTGCGCCTCGAGCGTCATGACCTTGAGATAGTTGCAAAGCCGCCGACCGGCCTCCACCGGATCCAGCCTGGCAGCCAAGTCCGGGTCCTGTGTGGTAATGCCCGCCGGATCCAGCCCTTCATGCCAGTCGTCGTAGGCGCCCGACGTGGAACCCAGCTTCCGGTACTCGGTTTCCCATTTTGGGTCATTGTCCCCCATGGCGATAAGTGCAGCCGTGCCGATGGCGACAGCGTCCGCACCGAGCGCCAGTGCCTTTGCGACATCCGCCCCGCTGCGGATTCCGCCCGATATCACCAACTGCACCTCGCGATGCGCGTCCAGATCCTGAAGCGCGTGCACGGCGGGACGGATGCAGGCCAGCGTGGGCAGACCCACATGTTCGATAAACACGTCCTGCGTGGCCGCTGTACCGCCCTGCATGCCGTCCATGACCACCACGTCGGCTCCGGCCTTCACTGCCAGGGCAGTGTCGTAGTAGGGTCGCGTCGCGCCGACCTTTACGTAGATCGGCACCCGCCAGTCCGTGATCTCGCGCAACTCAAGGATCTTGATCTCGAGGTCATCCGGCCCCGTCCAGTCGGGGTGGCGGCATGCCGAGCGCTGATCGATCCCCTTGGGCAGCGTTCGCATCTCCGCCACGCGGTCAGAAATCTTCTGGCCCAGCAGCATTCCGCCTCCGCCGGGCTTGGCGCCCTGCCCAACGACGATCTCGATGGCATCTGCCTGGCGCAAGTCGTTCGGGTTCATGCCGTAGCGCGAAGGCAGGTACTGACAGACCAGCCTGGACGAGTGCCGCCGCTCCTCGGGCGTCATGCCGCCGTCGCCCGTCGTGGTTGACGTGCCGGCAGCCGACGCGCCGCGTCCAAGCGCCTCCTTTGCCGGCCCTGAAAGCGCACCGAAACTCATGCCTGCGATGGTGATCGGGATATCCAGTTCGATCGGCGTCCTGGCAAAGCGCGTGCCCAGCGTCACCGACGTGTCGCAGCGCTCGCGATAGCCTTCGAGCGGATACCGTGACACTGAGGCTCCAAGAAAGAGCAGGTCGTCGAAATTCGGCACGCGGCGCTTGGCGCCGCCGCCTCGGATGTCGTAGATGCCGGTGGCGGCGGCGCGGCGGATTTCGGCATTGACTTCATTGGTGAACGTCGCCGACTGGATCGGCAGGGTGCGCGGAATCGCGGTATCAGTGTCTTTCATGCCGAACTCCTTAGTAGTCAGCGACGTTGTCGATATCGAAGTTGTAAAGCTTGCGGGCCGAGCCGTAGCGCCTGAACTCCTCCGGCCTTGCATGCACACCCGCCCGTTCAAGCAGGTCCTTGAGACTGTCGGCATGCTCCGGCCGCATTTCCTTTTCCACGCAGTCCGCGCCAAGGCTCTTGACCGAACCGCGCACAAAGATCCGGGCCTCGTAGATCGAGTCGCCGAGCGCGTCACCGGCATCGCCGCACACGACGAGATTTCCGGCCTGTGCCATGAAGGCCGACATGTGCCCGACACTGCCGTGCACCACGATGTCGATTCCCTTCATAGAAATGCCGCAGCGCGAGGACGCATTGCCCTTGATCACCAACAGACCGCCGTGACCCGTGGCGCCTGCGTACTGGCTGGCATCGCCCTCGACCACGACGGAACCCGACATCATGTTTTCGGCGACGCCAGGACCTGCCGAGCCTTCAACCCTGATTGTCGCCCCTTGGTTCATCCCTGCACAATAGTACCCGGTCGAGCCCCTGACGATGACCTCGAGCGGCGCGCCCAGCCCCACGGCAATTGCATGGCTGCCCCTTGGGTTCACCACTTCCCAGCAAGTCTGGTCGGTTTCCCCGCTCTGCGCATGCAGCATGGAATTCAGCCCCCGGAGGCCCCTGTCGGCGAGATCATATGCCTGCATCTCAATGACTCCAGAAATAGACTGTCGCGGGCTCAGGCTCCCAGACGTTTGCATCTTCAATGCCCGGAAGGCTCGCCAGAGCCCGGTACTCGCTGCCAAAGGCCACGTACTGGCTTGTTTCACCCATCACGGCCGGCTTGCAGGCGATGGGGTCACGCAACACGCCAAAGCCATCCCTCGTGCCGACAACAAAGGTGAAGAACCCGTCGAGATCCTCCAGCGAGCCATCCAGCGCCTCGCGAAGCGATGCACCATTCCGCATCTTCCAGGTCAGGTAGGCGGCTCCGACTTCGGTATCGTTCATCGACTCGATCCGAACCCCCTTGCGCCTGAGCTTGCGGCGCAGGTCGTTGTGGTTCGAAAGCGAGCCATTGTGTACGAGGCACTGATCCGCCCCGGTGGAGTACGGGTGCGCCCCTTCTGTCGTCACTGCGGATTCCGTGGCCATTCGGGTATGTCCGATGCCATGCGTTCCTTCCATTCGGGACAGCCCAAAACGATCTGCCACCTCCCTCGGCAGTCCTACCTCCTTGTAGATCTCGATGACCTCGCCGGCGGACATCACCCGCATGCCTGGGCGCAGTTCGGGGATCGCTTTCCGCGCGGCATGCACCTTGCCCGCTTCCAGTTCCAGCACCGCATGAGTGTCGATGCGGCGAATGCCAATCTCCGTGCCCACGGCCTGTCCCAGTTCCGGCGCGAGGTTGTCAAGATCCTGCTCCGGTCGGTCCGACTGCACTGTCAGCTTTCCCTTGCCGCGCCTGCCCCTGCCATAGACCGCAATGCCTGCACTGTCCGGTCCCCGGTCCGTCATGGTTGTCAGCATCTGCGTCAGCATCTCGCCCAGTTTCGGCTGCAGCTCCTTGTCCTTCAGGAACAGTCCTACAATCCCGCACATGGATCGAATCCCTTCTTTGCCCACCGATGCAAGTCTATTGGATCCCGCACGAAGACACTACCCGTGAGAAACTTTTTTTCCCAATACGAACATCTGTCGATTTGAGCGAAACGCCGGCCAACCGAACTGTCTGGCAAAGACCGGAGGCCTGAATTCAGCAATATCAGCGGGACTGCCGATAGGAAATCACGGACAGGTACCTGGCCGGCAGTTCAACCAGATTCTCGGGGCCGTGCGGCGCGTCCGCGTCAAAGAACAGGGTGTCTCCGGGCTTGAGGGGGAAGATCCTGTCACCGTGGCGATAGTCGACTTCGCCTTCCAGCATGTACAACATCTCGATTCCGTCGTGCTGGAATGCCGGGAACACGTCCGACTGCTCGGCCAGCGTGATCAGGTAGGGTTCGACCACGACCCCGCTGCTGTTGTTTCCAAGATGACCGAGCAAGTTGTACTGGTGCCCGGCCCGGGTTCCCGCCCTGTTGGTCTCGACCCCGCCGCCGGATCGAGTCAGGACGGCCTCCCGAGTGTCGTCGAAGCCCGTGAACAACGAGCTGAGAGGAACATTCAGCACGTTTGCCAGGCTTTGCAGCGTGGCAAGTGACGGGGAAATCCTTCCGTTCTCGATCTTTGACAGCATTCCGGCCGACAGACCGGTGGAGGACGCCAGAGCGGACACGGTCATGTCTCGCTGATGACGAAGGGCGCGCACTTCGCGCCCTATGGCCCGCTCGAGATTCCTGTCGACATTTTGCCGAACCCTGTGCGGATCCTGTGACAGTTCTGGCTGTCTCACGTTGCATTCGCCCGGCCATTGGACATTTCTCCTTGTCCTTCAACGCGCAGCCCGGATCAACCCTGATCTGATGGCCGGAGCAGGCGACGGCGACCTTAGAAATGCGCCATGATCGGTCGCGGCAACCAGTGAACCGTCCGGCGTCGGCGGACACCATAGTCACCAATCCCGCACAGCCCATGGACACAGCCTTGCACGCTCATCCTCGTCAGCCATTTCCATCGCTTCCCCATGGATTGCCTGGCATTCAGGACAAGGTGATCCAGATCGCGCCGATGATCCTTTCCCCGCTTCCACTCGGAAGTGCAACACAGGCCATGGCAAAGAGCCCACGAGTACCAATCTTACAAACTTAACCAATCCGGCGCTTATGCACCCCGTCGATGGAAAGACAGGTGCGGGAATAGGTTGAACGCTCGGATTTGGCGCACCGCAAACCATCTGTTGTTGCGCTGCAGCGCCCGCGCGTATCAACATTCCATCGCCCTGCGACCGAAATGGGCCATCCCGACGAGTTCCGCCGAGCCATTGGCGATGTAACGGCACGGAAGGCCCCCGACAGGTCTCAGCTAGCGCCCATTGCAGGTGAGGCTGATTGAATTCGTAAGCTTGCCGCGACAATGCGCCCCAAATGTGCACAATTGTCCGCTGGACGCGCAACCCTTCGGCACTTAAACATGTGCCTGCTGACGGTCCTGCAACTTGGCGCCCGGGCCAGATCTGGGCCGTTTCTGGCAGTGGAATGGAGAGACACTCGTGTCCCACGTTGAAGATCATGAAGGAACCCGCCGCGACTTCCTGTATTTCGCGACCGGCGCAGCAGGTGCGGTCGCCACTGGTGCAGCCGTATGGCCATTGATCAATCAGATGAATCCTTCGGCCGATGTGCAGGCACTGAGTTCGATCCGTGTGGATGTAGGAGATGTCGCCGAAGGGACCCAGTTGACCGTCAAGTGGCTCGGTAAGCCGGTCTTCATCCGTCGAAGAACGGTCAGCGAAATCGAGGCCGCTCGGGCGACAGCGCTTGAAGAGCTTCCTGACCAGAAGGCGCGTAACGCAAATGCCGAGGGGGCCGATGCCGCCGATGAAAACCGTGCATTGGACGAATCTGGCGAATGGCTGGTGATGATGGGTGTGTGCACCCACCTTGGCTGCGTCCCGCTAGGCGATGGAACGGGTGACTTCGGTGGATGGTTCTGTCCTTGCCACGGTTCCCACTACGACACGTCTGGCCGAATCCGCAAAGGCCCTGCACCGGAGAATCTGCCGGTCCCAGTGGCGCAGTTTGACGGTGAAAATACAATCGTACTTGGTTAGGGGAGCCGCGCATGTCCGGAATTCCGCACGACAGCTATGAGCCAGGCACTCAGGGGGAGAAGTGGCTCGAGCGCCGTCTGCCTGTGATCAGCCTTCTCTATGATGTGCTGATGATCCCGACGCCCCGGAACCTGAATTGGTGGTGGATCTGGGGAGTTGTGCTGGCGTTCTGCCTGGTGCTGCAGATCGTTACGGGCATCGTTCTGGCAATGCACTACACACCGCATGTCGACCTGGCGTTTGCCAGCGTCGAGCACATAATGCGGAACGTCAACGGCGGGCATATGATCCGTTACCTGCATATGAACGGTGCCTCGCTGTTCTTCCTTGCTGTCTACATCCACATGTTCCGTGGCCTGTATTATGGTTCCTATAAGGAACCGCGTGAACTGACCTGGATCATCGGGATGCTCATCTATCTGCTGATGATGGGGACCGCATTCATGGGTTACGTGCTTCCCTGGGGCCAAATGTCATTCTGGGGGGCTACGGTGATCACCGGCCTGTTCGGCGCGATCCCCTTTGTCGGCGAAGCAATCCAGATCTGGCTTCTGGGTGGCCCGGCGGTTGAGAACGCGACCCTGAACCGTTTCTTCAGTCTGCATTATCTTCTGCCATTCGCGATCGCAGGGCTTGTCATCGTTCATATTTGGGCTTTCCATACTACGGGCAACAACAATCCTTCAGGGATTGAGGTGCGCAGGGGATCCAAGGAAGCAGCAGCTAGGGATACGCTGCCCTTCTGGCCCTACTTCGTAATCAAGGACCTGTTCGCGCTGGTCGTGGTGCTTGCGGTATTCTTCGCGATTGTCGGCTTTATGCCCAACTATCTGGGTCACCCGGACAACTATATCGAAGCAAACCCGCTTGCCACACCCGTGCACATTGTTCCCGAGTGGTACTTCCTGCCATTCTACGCCATCCTACGAGCATTCACGAGCGATGTTTGGGTGGTGATGTTCGCAAACTGGATCACCGGCGGCATAATCGATGCCAAGTTCTTTGGTGTGCTCGCCATGTTTGGTGCGATCGTTGTTATGGCGCTGGCACCTTGGTTGGATACGTCAAGCGTTCGGTCGGGCCGCTACCGTCCCATGTTCAAGTGGTGGTTCTGGCTTCTGGCGATCGACTTCATTGTGTTGATGTGGTGTGGTGCCCAGCCTGCCGAGCCGCCATATTCGACCATTGCCCTGATCGGCTCCGCTTACTGGTTCGTGTATTTCCTGATGATCCTTCCGCTGCTTGGCGTCATCGAGAAACCATTGCCGAGGCCAGCCACGATAGAGGATGATTTCAAGACACAATATGGCGGTTCTGACGCGACGCCGGCTGAGTGAGGGGAAACGGAAGATGATTGGCAAACTCACCGCCGCCAGTGCCGCGGTTCTAGCGGCCGCGACCAGCGCCTCTTTGGCCGCCGGGAGCGGAGGCAGCATTCACGATGTTTCCTTCCCGTTCGAAGGGCCCTTTGGCACTTATGATCAGTTCCAGCTGCAGCGTGGACTTCAGGTCTACACTGAAACCTGCGCAGCCTGCCACGGCCTGCAGTATGTGCCGTTGCGGACTCTTGGCGACGCCAGTGGCCCAGGCCTTCCCGGGGATCAGGTCCGCGCCTATGCCGAGCAGAATTTCGAGGTCTTCGACGCGGAGCTGGATGATTATCGTCCTGCTCTTCCCTCAGACAGTTTTCCGGCGAATGACAGTGCCGGTGCACCGGACCTGAGCGTAATGGCGAAGGCCCGTGCCGGGTTCCATGGACCATATGGGCTGGGCATTAACCAATTATTCAGGGGCATGGGTGGTCCTGAATACATCGTTTCCGTCCTAACGGGCTATACCGGAGAGGAAAAGGAAGAGGCGGGCGCGGTTCTCTACGGGAACACGGCATTTCCCGGCGGCTGGATATCGATGCCGCCCCCTCTTGAGGACGGCTATGTCGAATATCAGGATGGGCATGACAATTCGCTGCATCATCTGGCCGAGGACGTGTCGGCTTTCCTGATGTGGACGGCTGAACCGAAGCTGGCTGAGCGCAAGCAGGCAGGGTTTCTGGGCGTTCTGTTCCTGGCGATTCTCTCAGTTCTCATGTATCTGTCGAACAAGAAACTGTGGGCACCGGTAAAGAGGAGCGCCAAGCGACAGACCGTGGATTGAAGCGGTTTTCGTCAGAACCGGCACCAGTCGGCAGGTTCCATTCAGCGGTGCCGCACAGTTTGGATCGCAGTCGATCAATACAACTGTGTCATTGGCCGTCCGCGAGGTAGGCTCGAAGGGCGTCAGGAGGGTTGGCAAACAGTTCGGCTGTGTCGCGTGGCCGGTGAGCTTCGCCGTCGGTGACGAAAATGGTTTTCCCTCCAAGACGCAGTGCATCTTCTGGAGCATGTGTGACCATAAGGACAGTCGCACCGGTGTCTTCAGTGAGTGCCAGGACGAGATCGAGCATCTCGGTCTTAAGCCTTGGACCGAGGGCAGCGAATGGTTCGTCAAGCAGCATAAGGGGGCGAGCGCGCAGCAGAGCCCTCGCCAGAACGACCCGACTCTGCTGACCACCTGACAATTCCGCTGGTCTGCGGTTGCCTAGTCGTGCTAGCCCTACCCGTGAAAGACTGGTCTCGACCTGGCCTTTCTCCCGTGACGACAGGCGCAGCGACGGCTTGAGGCCGAGTCCCACGTTTTGCGCAGTGGTGAGATGGGGGAATAGATTTTGGTCCTGAAAGACAATTGTCAGGGGACGGTCGGCCGGCGGTAGGTGGGTGATATCGTCTCCGTCCCAGAGAATCCTGCCGGATGTGGGTATGTGAAACCCCGCGATGGCCGAAAGTAGTGTAGACTTACCTGCACCTGAAGCACCTATAACGGAAGTCCGCATCCCTTTGTCGACTTCAAGATTGGCGGAAAGGCGGAAGGTGCCCTGTTCGAGTCGCAAGGTGTCAAGTGTCAGCATTTGAACGCCCTCCCCGATCAAATATCCAGAACAGCGCCAGGCTGCAGACTAACAGAAGCAGTGCCGCCGCCGTCGAATCCTGCATCCTGTAGTTTGCCATGAGCCGGGAAAGCTGCATGGGGAGGGTGGCACGCTCAGGATTGGCAAACAGTGCTATGACCCCGAGATCCCCCATGGACAGTGCGGCCGTAAGTCCGGCGGCGAAACCAATTGGACGGCGCAGTCGGGGCAGCACAAGCAGCCGCATCCGTGTCCAACCGAACATCTGCAGGCTGTCAGCAAGGTGGCCATAGCTCGATTCCACGAGGGAATAGGCCGGCACAAGCGTGCGCAGGGCGAACGGTAGGGCCATCACGGAATTGACGAGAACTGTTATCGGCAGCGCCATCAGGACGGGATTGGCGACTGGAAAGATCATTATGTACAGTCCAGTGCCGATGACGAGTGGGGAG
Source organism: Paracoccaceae bacterium (assembly GCA_965203605.1). Taxonomy (GTDB): domain Bacteria; phylum Pseudomonadota; class Alphaproteobacteria; order Rhodobacterales; family Rhodobacteraceae; genus JAPOUP01. The sequence continues at coordinate 5,541,215 of OZ241902.1, forward strand.
GCGGCGATCGAAACATACACAAGGCTTTCGAGTAAGCGGCCCTGTGTTGTGGGCAGGGTTCCGATCAGCACCGATAGCGGCAGTGTCAGAGACAATGTAAGGATGGCGGATGCCAACGCCATGATCAGGGACCGCAGCGTGGCTTCAAGGACTTGCGGAGGCAGATCGAACAGCCCCGGAAGACCCCGGACGACGATCATCGCCAATGGAGAGATCAGGAAGGCTGCAGCCAGCAATACGATCGTGGAGTCCTGGGCCTGGAGGGCGCTGGAATCCGCGCCGAAGACCGCCCGCCGCCGGTCCAATCCTGTCCCAAAGCCGGATGGAATTACTGTCCCAATTGCCAGTGCGGCGGCAGTGCCACCAATCGCGAACTGGATAAGTGCCAGCAAGGCTGCTTTCGATAGATCGAAGTCGAACCGAAATGCCTGGTAGATCGCAAGTTCGACGGTGGTTGCTCTGGGACCGCCTCCAAGTGTCAGGGCGATCGCGAAATTGGTTGTACAGATCAAGAAGATCACAAGAAACGCGCCAGGAAGGACGCTACGAAGCATGGGCAACTCCAAAGCGTAGAACACATTGCTTGGTTTGAAACCGAGGGAGGACGCGAGCCGGAAGCGTTCGACGGGTATATCCATCCAGCCCTGCATCAACAGTCGTGTCGCCAGCGGTAAATTGAAGAAGGTATTGGCCAGGACGACGCCATGCAGTCCATAGATGTGGATTGGCTCTAGCCCGAGCCATCCAAGTGCGACGCTAAGCGCCCCGCTGCGCCCGAACACCGCGAGCAGGCCCAGGACGGCAACGATGACAGGTAGAATGAAAGGTGCGCCCAACAGGGTGACGAGGATTGCCTTTCCGGGGAACTGGCGACGGACCAATGCTCGGGCGAGTGGGACCGCCAGCCCGGCACTGATGACTGCCGAGATCAGCGCCTGTAGGAGAGTGAACCTAATGATGGCCAGTTCGGAAGTATCAATACGAAAGGTGCCTTCGGCCCGCCAGGCGACCGCGCCGAGCGTGCCGAAGGTTACGAAAAAGACCAGCGCCGCGGCAATGGCGCCGGGCCAGCGGTTCACTGGCTGAGAGCGGAGAGCCATTTCGCGAGCGCGACCTCACGCATGGTGACAGCCTTGTCGGCAGGTAGCAAACGGGCGGGCTCAGGGGTGATGAGGGTTTCGAATCCCGATGGCAACCCGGCCTCCGGCAGGCGAGCCGGATACATCCAGTTCGTGGTCGGGATGACGGACTGGAAACCATCGGACAGCATGAATTCCAGGAACCTGTCTGCCAGTTCCGGCTGATCTGTCGAGGCGGTCTTTCCGGCCACCTCGATCTGCATGTAATGTCCTTCGTCGAATTCGGCGGCGACTGTGTCCTCATCATTCTCGACTATCAGTTGGTAAGCCGGTGATGTTGTGTAGCTGAGCACCATGTCGGTTTCTCCGTCAAGAAACATGCCCCATGCCTCGGACCAGCCCTTTGTGACAGTGAGAATGTTGTCGGACAGGCCCTCCCAGATTTCGCTGGATCCGTCTCCATGCGCGGTTTCCACCCAAAGCAGGAGCCCAAGTCCCGGGGTGGAACTCCGTGGATCCTGAATGACGATGCTGAGATTGCTTTCCGCGAGTTCGGTGAAGCTGGTGGGGGCTGTCGGAACCTTCTCCCTGTTGTACACAAAGGCGAAATAGCCCCAGTCGTATGGCAGGAAAATCGGATCATCCCAGGAGACGGGCAGATCCAAAGAAACTTCCTGACGACCGTGTGGCGCGAACAGGTCAGTCGCCGTGGCGGCAGCTGTGAGGTTGGTGTCCAGGCCGAGCACGACGTCGACCTCCGTTCGGACACCTTCGAGTTTGAGGCGCGCGAGCAGGGCCGCCCCGTCTCCCGCACCGACGAATTTGAGGTCACAGTTGCAGGTTTCTTCGAAATTCGCTTCGATTACAGGACCGGGGCCCCAATCGGCAACGAAACTATCATAGGTCATTACAGTCAGGACGGGTTTGTCCTGGGCATGGGCGACGCCTGCGATTGCAATGAGTCCCGCTGCGATGAAGGTGGGTTTCATTCTGTTTCCTCCATTGCGACGGAAGGGTCGGGTCTGGAGGTCTTCCAACCTTCCCTCCGCCGGCATTAACCGGTTCAGGTTCTACGGGTTCGCACATCGTGCATCTCAGCTCCGTGCCGGAGCACCCCGAGGTGCCCCATTGATTAGCAGCCTGATCATTCACAGACAAGCAAGAGTTCGGGGGAGGCCGTATATTTCTTGTCGCGTGTCCGCGCAGCGGGTTCGGAAACGGGGCAGGGCGAAATGGGGGAGTGGATGACCCTCAGCTGTTCGATTGTGTCAGTGTGGTGCCTGCCGACATGTGGTCCGGGCGCGCCTGTCGATTTGGCCCCCGAGCTGGATTCTGTTTTGGAGTCCACCTCTGCGTGGCCATGAGGGCAGCGATCCGTTTTCGGACCTTCGTTTCGGATACTGGGGTTGGCAAACGCACGACCGACATATGGGAACGGCTGTGGTTGGCCGGTGATCACCTGTTCGGGTCTGGAAGACCATGCAAGGGTTCGAATGAAGTCCTGTCTTCTTCGGGAATGGAAGCTCAGGGTCATGGGGACTTGCCATTGCTTAGCATCCAGAGATGAGACTGGCGTCGGAATTGGAGACTCGGAATGGCAAATCCCGAATCCGCCGCTGATTGGTTTCGGATAGGAATCCCTGTTCCCGAATCGGCAGGGAGTCGCTAGACAGAACGGCGGAGGCAGACAGATGAGTTTCAATACATTCGGTCATCTCTTCCGGGTGACGACATGGGGGGAGAGTCATGGACCGGCGCTTGGCGCGACGGTGGATGGTTGCCCGCCGTGCGTGCCTCTGGATCCGGGCATGCTTCAGGGTTGGCTGGATCGGCGTCGGCCCGGCCAGAGCAGATTCACCACACAGCGGCGGGAACCGGATAGGGTGGAAATCCTCTCGGGCGTGTTCGAGGGGCTAACGACCGGAACGCCAATTCAGCTGCTGATACGAAACATGGACCAGCGTTCGAAGGATTACTCTGAAATCGCGGATAAATTCCGACCTGGACATGCGGACATCACCTATTGGGAAAAGTACGGAATCCGCGACTATCGCGGCGGCGGACGTTCCTCGGCCCGGGAAACGGCAGCGCGTGTTGCCGCCGGCGGCGTGGCGCGGGAAGCGATTCGGCTTCTCGTTCCCGAGGCCAGGATCAGGGGTTATATGGTGCGGATGGGTCCGCATGGGATCGATCGCCAGAACTTTGACTGGGACGAGATTGAACGCAATCCGTTTTGGACACCGGATGCGGCGGCGGCGACCAGATGGGCCGATTATCTGGATGCGCTGCGCAAGGCAGGGAACTCGACTGGCGCGGTCGTCGAGATTGTCGGGAGCGGGTTTCCAGCGGGTCTGGGAGCGCCGATATACGCGAAGCTCGATGCGGACCTCGCGGCTGCCATGATGTCAATCAATGCAGTGAAGGGAGTTGAAATTGGCGAAGGCATGGCGGCGTCAGGCCTGACAGGTGAGGAAAACGCGGACGAGATCTCGATGGGTCCCGATGGCCCGGTGTTTTCATCAAACCATGCAGGCGGCATTCTCGGCGGACTGTCGACCGGTCAGGACATCGTTGTCCGGTTTGCGGTGAAGCCGACCTCTTCGATTCTCACCCCACGCCGCACGATCACCAAGTCAGGTGAGTCGACGCAGGTCGTGACGAAGGGACGGCATGATCCATGTGTCGGCATCCGAGCCGTTCCTGTGGGAGAGGCCATGATGGCGTGCGTCGTCCTGGACCACCTGCTTCTTGATCGGGGGCAGACCGGCGAAGCAGGTGGCGGCAGGATCGGCTGACCGTGGCGCTGGCCGAGGACTGACGTTTCAGTCTGCCCAACAGCTTCTCAGGACGTCGCTGCGGATAGCGCGACGTCAAGGAGTTCCTGAATCTCAGACCTGGATGTTCCGGCGACGATCCGGCCAAGTTCCCTGTCACCTTTCAGGACGACGAGGGTCGAACGGCGTGGAATGGCAAGCGAACGCGTCAGGGAGTCCTTCTGGAACAGATCCCAGTCCACGTCGACAAACAGGATGTGGCGGTCATAGTCCGGGTTGTCCGAACGCAGCGTGGCGATCACGCGTTCCTGTGCGGCACAGGTAGAACACCAGGACGCCTTGAAGTCCAGAAACAGGGTCTTGCCCGCTGCAAGCTCCCGTTCCGACTGCCGCCTGAGATGCCGCGCCGCCTCGTCCGGCGGAAGGTGCAGCGCCTCCGGGATCAGGCCGTAGCGGAACAGCGCGACCTCCTTCCGGTGGTCCCCGGTCGTGTCTTTCATGGTCGTTCCTTCCGTTGTTCCGGGCGTCGGTGCGCCCGCCGGCCCCGTCTGCCACCTCCGGAGCGCCCGAAACAGGGTTCACTCCCTGTTGGGCGGCACCGTCAGGAGTTTCCCGCCCGTCCGCGGGGGCCTGAACCCGACCAGAGGCGGCAGGGACCACAGCCGGTCCGAGATCTCCTGGCGCAGGTCGACAGGCAGCGTCTCCGTCCCCAGCGCGGTGCGCATCGCCGGCAGCTCCGCCGGGCATCCGGGGAACAGGTCGGGATGCAGCGTGACGACAGCCGCAAGGAAGGCTGACACCTCGGCGAACGCGCCGCGAAGGCCGCGGACCGCGTTCGACATCTCCCCGCGCTCGGGGAACAGCTGCCGAGCCGCAGCCCACGGCCCCCGCGATCGGGCGAGAACGGCCATGCCGTCCCCGATCTCCTGCAGCGAGCCCGGACGGCGGGCCGCGGCGAAGTCCGGAAGAAGGCTGAACGTTGTCCGGCAGGCGGGACAGTGGAACCGGGCAACGTGCATCGGAACCGGTGTCCTGCGCCCGTAGGTCCCGTGCCGCGCCATCCCGCAGACGCGTCGGCGGACCCGCCTCAGGCAGGGCGGAGGGGTTGCGCGGGATCGGACGGCGATTGAAAGGCTGAAGTTCCGATTAATGTGACACCCTACACCGTCGGCGTCGGTGAACCGGGCCGTGCGGGTGTCGGGGCTGGCGGCGGGGCTGGCGAACAGCAGCGCGTGGTCGCCGGGTCTCCCCCCAGGGACGGAGCGGAGGCCGTGCCGCCGCAGGCGGGCGATGTGGGGCCCGCTGGACGCGGGGCCGTCCTGCAGGACGATGGCGTTCAGGCGCCGATGCCCGCGCCGGAGGTCGTCGACGGAACGCGCCGCGGCGTTGCGCCCGCAGTCGTTTCTCGTGTCCCCGTCGGTCCTGTCGACCGGCTCCGGGGCCGGCGGCAGCACCTCCCGGCGTTCCGGGTGGCGGACCACGGCGGCGGGCATGCTGTGGGAATGGCCCTTTGACCCGTCACTGCGGCTGGCGACGCGGCAGTGGTGGCGGTGGACGGATTTCGGGCCGGGTGGCCGGTGCCGTCGACCGGGATCAGGTAGTGGCCGTCGAGGACGGGCTGGTCCTCCAGCACCCTGCCGCGCTGCAGCCTCGCGAACAGGGCCTGAAGGCCGGGCGCAGCTGCTTTGGGTCGATCCCGCCGAAGCATTCCGCAACCGCCCTGACCGTCCCCGGCCTGCCGGGGTCCTTCCGGAACCGCATCGTCCCAACTCCCGTCAGTGAGTTCATCAGGGATGCGGTAAGGGCCGAAGGCTATGATGTCAAGGAGATTTCGGGAGGTTTCCGTCCGCCGGACCGGAAAAGTCCACGAAACCGGATTCCCGGAACCCCATGGAATACAGGGTCCGGAAGGGCTAGTGGAAATTGCTGACGAACAGGCAAACTCCTCGAAGCACCATTGCCAGTTCACCCATATATGCGTCGTCGTATCCGGTGTCATTTTCCAGCACACTTAAAAAAGCGCAGCTGGTGCCGGTGATCGTATCCACCATCAGGTACTGGCCTCCATAGCCCGCATGACCGATCAGACGGCCGTCCGTCATGGTCTGATTCGAGTACTTCAGCCAATTTCTGGGTGGCGTCATGGCAGGTGCGCTGCGGGTCAAGGTCTCCAGCAGGAAACCGGCATTGGCCATCGACTGGCCAAAAAGGTCGCGCCCTTCCCGAGCCAACAGCAATCCAAACCGTGCCAGATCCCGTGCGCTCAGGCATCCACCACCAGAAAACGCGGGATAACCATCCTTGCTGAGGCTGATGTGAATAGCACCTTCATAACCAGCGGCATCGGCAATCGCTTCGACATGTTCGGCCAGTGGAATGGGCGAAACCTTGGCCGCGATCAGAGTCAGGACATCCGTGTTTGCGGACTTATAGTCGGCATGCTGCATAACCGTGTTTGCTCGGAACCCGGTAACGGATGTGGCGAAAGCTTCAAGCGTGATTTCCGCCTCGCGCGCGCCAGGCAACCGCCACCCCAAGGCAATTTCCTCGGCATAGCAATCAGCATTCGGGTCCGCGTAATCTTCGGTAAAGTCATTGTCGACGCTCATGTCGAGAAGCGATTGAACTGTCGCGTCCGCATAGCCGCTGCCCATGTCCGGCAAATAGTCACGGACCTGCGCCTCAAGAGACAGCAGCCCTTGAGCCAGCAGCCGCCCGATGATCAGGTGGATATGCAGTTTGCTCACCGACTGTATGGAATGGGGCAATGAGGTCGAAAAGTCATCCGCCGCCCTTTCCATGATGATCTGGTTGCCCCTCGTGCAGCAAAACGCGGAAAACGCGGGATGGGCCAGCATGTCTGCCAGCCCAGGCACTTGAGCGCTGAGATCCTGTCCGGCAGGTTCCAGCAACAGAACCTCTCTGGACCGGACCATGAGGCAACGCCGAAACAGAAGATGCGCATTATGAAATCCGTGACGGCGAAGAGCGGGCTGGTTCCAGCGCTGCTTGTTGTCCGCGCCGACGGTCAGGTCGGGATTGGGTATGATCTTTTGGGTGCTCAAGACCGGGATACCTGGATCAGGGCGTCCACCGCGAGGATATGATCGACGTAGACGAACATCGGGTTGATCTCGATCTCTGCAACCTCGGTGCGGGCTTGCAAGAAAATCTTGCACAATCCGTGGAGTGCACCTGCGATCTGCGTAATCTCCGCCCTTTGGCGGCCCCGGAACCCCTGAAGGAGTTGGGCCACCCGCAGGGAGGTGAGGGCACGGGCGATTTCCTGCTTCGAGGCGGGCAGCAGCAGGGTTGTCGCGTCGCCAACCAGTTCGGACAGAACCCCGCCGCTACCCAGCACCATATAAGGCCCAAATTGCGGATCAGAGCGCAGCGTCACGATTAGTTCCGCCAGCGGCGGTGGCGACATGGCTTCGATCAGGAAATGATCCGTCAGCGCGTTCGCATCATGCGCCACGACGGAGGTCTTCATTGTCTTGATTGCTTTCGCAAGGCCAATGGCATCCGAAATCCCCAATGCCACAGCGCCCGCTTCGGTCTTATGTTGCAGGTGCGTGGACATCATTTTCAGAGCGATCGGATATCCGATTTCCTGTGCGAGGTCCGCGGCCTTGATGGCGCTACAGGCACGCCCTTTTGGCACTGCGACAGCCCTTTCTTTCAGCCAGAGCTTGCCCTTATCCTCCGTCAGGATGATCGGATCCGTGATACTGGCGGCAGGATGCCGGGGAAGAGGCCGGTCAGCCTTTGTTCGCGCCCGCGCCTCGGACCACCAAATTGCATCGCGCATGGCGTTCAATGTCTCATGAATGCCCTGCATGGGAGCAACCCCTTGGTCGATCAGGTGCCTGCGTGTCTCGCGATCAAGGTTTTCCGGAAAGGTGGCGCAAATCGCGGCAGGAGTAGAGTGCTCCCGGGCCGCCTGCGCAAAGGCAGATGCATCATTCTGGTAATAGATCTTGGAATCATCCAACCCTGCCGCCGGATAATCCTGCACCAGAATCGCCAAGTCGGCTTGGGTAGCAGAGATGGCTTCGGCAAAGACCGGATAGGTCTTTTCGTTCTGTCCCCAGATCGGGGTCGTATAGTCCAGCGGATTAGAAACGGTGGCAATGTCGGGCAGCAGGTTGGTCAGCGCATCCCGCCCGTCAGAGCCGATGGCAGGAAAGCGCAACCCGATCTTTTCCGCATGATCGGCCAGCATCGCGGCCCCGCCCCCCGAGCAACTGAACCCCGCAACACGCCCGCCCTTGGGCGCACCTGCCACACAGAGGTACTTCAACGTCTCCAAGAACTGCGCAGGGTTGGTGACACTAATCACCCCGGTGCGATCAAACAGCGCCCTATAAAGCTCGTTTGAGCCGGAGAGTGATCCGGTATGGCTAACCGTCAAGGTCGCCCCAACGGAAGAGCTGCCGGTCTTTAGCGCAACAATGGGCACGTCCCTGTCCAACGCCTTGAACGCTGCGCGTTCAAAGGCTGCGATATCGCGCAGACCTTCGATATGCAGCCCAATGGAGCGCACGGCGGGGTCTTCGGCAAAGGTATCGAGGAATTCCTCGATCCCCAACACTGCCTGATTGCCAGCGGACACCATGTAGGCCATGGGCAGGGACCGTGCGCTCATGGTGATGTCGGATGAGAACATGCCCGATTGGGTGACAATTGCGGCACCATATCCGGGCGACCAGCCGCCATGCTCAAAGGACCAGAGCGCGGCCTTGTCGATATAGTTGATCACGCCATAGCAATTGGGGCCGACAAGGGCCATGTCGCCGGTGGCCTCGATCAGGTCCGTCTCCGCCTGTGTATTGCCTGTCTCCTTGAACCCAGCGGAAAAACAGACCACGCCACCCACCCCCATCTGTGCCAATTCGCGCAATGCGGCAGTCACTCCCCTGGCTGGAATGGCGAGGTAAACCGCATCAGGTGGTTCCGGCAGATCCGAAATTCTGGGCACACATGCCACGCCATCGAGATCGGTGCGCTTGGGATTCACTGCCCACATCCGGCCTTGAAAACCACGCCTGCGCACTTCGCGCACCGCAATCATTGCGTCGCGTCCGCCGATGAAGGCGATATGGCGCGGCTTCAGAAGACGCTCAAGATTTGCGCGCCGCGCCGGTGTCATGCGCCAAGCGGCCTGAGGATGGATCGAGTGATGATATGGCGTTGGATTTCGCTGGTGCCGTCCCAGATCCGTTCCAATCGGCTGTCTCGCCAGAGGCGCTGGATCGGCATTTCCTCCATCAACCCCATGCCGCCGAATATCTGCACGGCATCATCGGCGGTCCTGTTCAGCATCTCTGAGCAATAGACCTTGACCATCGCAGCATCTGCATCGCTCATGACACCCTTTTCGGCACGCTCCACGGCGTCCCGCACCATCAAATCGGCTGCGCGAAGGGATATTGCACCGTCTGCCAGCCGAAAGCCTGTGGCCTGAAAGGCTCCAATCGGCTTGCCAAATTGTTTGCGTGTAGCAGCCCAGTCTGTCGCCATGTCCAAGATACGCTCGGCCTTACCGCAACATGTCGCACCGACCCAGATGCGCCCCATACCGAGCCATTTTCCCGACTGCTCCAGCCCGCGCCCTTCCTCACCGAGGATCTGATCAGGGCCAAGGCGGACACTGTCGAAACTCAATTCAAACGTCTTGTAGCCACGATAGCTGACGCAATGGTTGCCTTCGTGGCAGTCGAACCCCGGAAGGCCCACATCCACCAGAAAGGCGGTCACACGCTTGCGCGGGCCGTGCGGCGTGTCATCTGTGCCGGTTGCGGCAAAGACAATTGCAAAGTCGGGCATGCAGGGACCGGAGATGAAATGTTTGGAGCCGTTGAGTATCCAGTCACTCCCATCGCGACGTGCATTGGTCTTCATCCCCATGACGTCTGACCCCGCGTCAGGCTCAGTCAGGGCAAAAAGCTCTCGCTTTTCACCGCGCACGGCGGGCAACAGATACCGCTCGCGCTGATCCCCTTCGCAGGCCATCAGCAGTTCCGTCGGCCGTGCCACCCAGCTTTGCAGCGCGTGGCTGGTACGGCCGTATTCCCGCTCGATGAGCGACATCGGCCCATAGCCCAGCCCGCCACCGCCGACCTCTTCCGGCAGGTTGCACGCGAAAAGGCCCAACTCGTGGGATTTGGCCTCGATCTGGCGTCCGATCTCTTCCGGTACATAACCGAGGCGGTCCACCTCCTCTTCGTGCGGATACATTTCCGTTTCCACAAAGCGTCGGACCGTGCTGACCAGCAGTTCGTTTTCGAGACCAGCTTCCATGTTCATGGCAGCTTCACTCATTCTGCCTGCGCCTTGGCATTGCGCCGCGACAGGATCGCGGAGGTCCCAAATGCAATCAGGGTAATGGCGATCAGGACCACGGCGGCTGCAGCCACCGTCGGATCGGTGTTTTCGCGGATGCCGTTCCACATGCGGCGCGGCAGTGTGTAGACGCTGTACTTTGAAATGAACAGCGTCACCACGATCTCATCCCAACTGAGGATGAAGGCAAAAAGGGCCCCCGCAAAGACTCCGGGCTTGATCGAAGGCAGGATCACCCGGCGCATTGTGGTCCAGTTGGAGGCCCCGAGGTTCTTCGAGGCTTGCTCTAGCTTGGGATCAAACGTCGCCAGCGATGCGCTGACCGTGATCAGCACCATAGGGGCCGCCAAGATCGTGTGCGCGAGGATCAATCCCGCGTAGCTGTCCAGCAGGCCCAGCGGGATCCACAAGCGATAGAAAGCCATAGCGGAAATGATCTGAGGGATGATCAGTGGAAGCAGCAGAAAGGCGCGGACCAATTCACTGTAATTGGACGACACTCGCCAGAGCCCGATGGCACAAAGCGTGCCAAGAAGCGTGGCCAGCGCGGAACAGGACAGGGCGATGACTCCACTTTGAAAGAAGCTCGACATCCATTCTTCGCTAGTGAACAGCTTCTCGAAATGACGCAGCGAATATTCACCATTGGGCATGGACAAAAAGCGCTTTGGTGTGAGCGACACCGGGATCGCGATCAGTGCCGGGGTTACCAAGAACAGCAACAGCACCCACGCGCCAGCGCGGTTGAATTGCGAAAAAAAGCCGGATTTCATCGCCCAACCCCTCCGAACGCCGTGCTGAGCTTCATGAAGCGTGACATGATCCACAGCATCGCCAGAACGCCAAAGAGCATGATCGCGGCCAACATCGCCGCCGTGCCCCATTTCAGCGTGACCAGCAGCTGGACTGAGATATATTCCGCCACCATCAGCACCTTGCCGCCCCCCAGCACCGCTGGCGTGATGTAAAAACCAAGGCTCAGGATGAAGACAAGCAGGGTGGAGGCCACCAGCCCCGGCATGGTCAATGGCAGGTAGATGCGCCAGAAGGTCTGCGTGCCATTGGCACCGAGATTGCGCGAGGCATCCATCACCCGCTGGTCAATGGATTGCATCGAGACCAGCAGCGGCAGCACCGCATAGGGGATCATGTAATGCACCATGCCGATCAGAACGCCGAGTTCGTTACGCATGAAGGCAATCGGTTCCGCGATCAGGCCGATATCCTCCAGCGTGACATTGACCAGGCCCTTGCGCCCCAGCAGCATCAGCCAGGCAAAGGTGCGCACAAGGATAGAAATCCAGAAGGACACCAGCAGAAAGGTCAGCATGTAGTTTTTCTGGCGCTGGTGGCAGTGCATCATGGCATAGGCGATAGAATAGCCCAGCGTGACGCTGAAGATTGTCGTGATGATGCAGATTCGCACGGTGGTCCAGACAATCCGGATCAGCGCGTCACTTTCCCCCAGCTTGGCATAGTTGCCAAACCCCGGCTCGGGGTCCGTGACGCTCAGCCAAAGAATATTCACGATCGGCCCCAGATAAAGCGCGACCACCATCAGCAGCAGGGGCGAGATGATCACCCATCCTGGGTGGATATGACGGGTTAGGGCTTGCATCCCGAGCTTTCGATCAGGGCTTGGCCGCCCGACCACTGGGACCGGACGACCAGACAGTTGAGTGATCAGCTGATCGCTTCGAGGAAGGCGTTCACCGCGTAGCCGCCGTTTTTGCCCCACCATTCGGGATCGTTGTAGACTATCTTGTCGATGTTCATCGCCGAGGTGATCGCATAGGGTTGCTGGTCTTCAGGAATCTGGCTGAAGGCCTCGGGGTTGGAAGGGGTCATGCCGAGGCAATCCAGCAGCGCCAGCTGTGCCGGCACCTCTTGCGCCGTGGCGATGAAATCCATCACCGCAGCACCCGCCGGGTTGCCCTTGGGCACGATATAGGCCCCCGGCATCGCCATGGCCTGGTTGTTCACCAGCTTGTACCGGCCATCGGTGTCATTTTCGATGTTGCGGCCCCGGTTCTGCCAGACCATGCCAAGGGAAACTTCACCGTTCACGACCATCGAGTGCGCCTCGGACCCCGATCCCCAGTAAAGGCTGTTGTCCTTGATGGACTTGATCTTGGACAGCGCGCGGTCCATGTCGAGCGGATAGAGCGTGTCGCCGGCTACGCCGTCGGCCATCAATGCGGCCTCAAGCGAACCATTGGCCCATTTGTACAGTGAACGCGCACCGGGGAACTTCTCCACATCGAAGAAATCTGCCCAGTTTTGGGGCGGGTTATCGCCAAATGTTTCGGTATCATAGACAAATGCGTAGCCATAAAGGATCACCGAAACACCATGTTCCAGCGCATAGCCGGGCAAGGTCTTTTCCTTGGAGACAACCGAATAATCAATCGGCTCCAAATGTCCGGTGGGCCCGAGGGACACGGCATTGAAGAGATCCGCATCCGCCACATCGGCAGTCACGTTGCCACTGTCGACCATCTCCTTGATCTTGCCTTCCAGAGGGCCGGAGGTGTCGAACTTCAACCCCTTGCCAGTCTTGGCGGTAAAGGCCTCCCCGATGGCGGAACCATGGCATTCCTCGGATTGACCACCCCAATTCCACATCACAACGTGATCTGCAGCCGCTTCGGCGTCACCCGCCAGAACGGCATTCATTGCAACGCCAGAGGCACCACAAAGTGCCAGGAACGTGCGCCGGTCCATGCGGCCCGCCTTGAAGGCGTGGGCGCTTTCGGTCAGCATTTCCTTCTTGAATTGTTTGTCGTGCATTTTTTTCTCCTACTGGATCCGGGATCAGGCCCGGTTTGCTGTTATGACGCCTCTGGGCGTTCTAATTGGGGTGCCTAACCCGATTGTAGTTCTACTGCCGCCGTATCCTTCCAAAGCAAATCCACGCGATCTCCCTCCGCCAAATCCGACGGGTTGCGCCAGACGTCGATGTCGACCTCGATCTCGGTGCCCTCGTCGGTATCCACGATGATCCGCTGCATGGAGCCGAAATAGGTGATGCTGCGAATGGCGCCGCTCATCCGCGCCCCCACCTCGCCATTGCCAGCCCGTAGGTCGATCTTTTCGGGGCGCAGGGCAAAGGTCTTAACGTTTTGGTGAATGAAGTTTGACTTGCCGAGAAAACTGGCGGTGAACTGGTTTATGGGGCGCTCGTAGAGTTCTTTTGGGGTGCCGACCTGTTCGACCGCGCCGTCGCGCATGATCACGATGCGGTCGGACATCGACAGCGCCTCTTCCTGATCGTGGGTGACATAGATAAAGGTGGTGCCGACGCGCCGATGAATGTCCTTGAGCTGCCCCTGCACCTCCATTCGCAGCTTCTTGTCGAGCGCACCAAGCGGTTCGTCAAGAAGCAGAACCGGCGGGGCAAAACACAGGGCTCGGGCAAGAGCCACGCGCTGCTGTTGACCGCCAGACAACTGCCCCGGTTTGCGGTCTGCAAAGTCCTGCAACTGCACCAGTTCCAGCATTTCATCCACCCGGGCGCGGATTTCGTCAGCGGGCCGTTTGCGCACGCTCAACGCATAGCCAATGTTGTCGCGTACGCTCATGTGCGGGAACAGTGCGTAGCCCTGAAACACCATGCCGAAGTTGCGCCTTTCTGCCGGGACATCCGTGATGGATGCGCCATCCAGCGCGATGTCCCCTTCTGATATGTTCAGGAACCCCGCCACCATCATCAGCAGGGTCGTCTTGCCCGACCCGGATGGCCCCAGTAGGGTCAGGAATTCCCCGTTTTGGATGTCCAAGCTGATGTGATTGACCGCGCGGAATTTGCCGAAGAACTTGGAGACGTTGCGGAGTTGCAGGCTGCCGATTTGGGTGGGATCAGCCATCCGCTCCCCTCAGCTTCAGCTCATTGCGCACCTCTTGCGGCGTCAGGACATGCCCGCCCATCCGCTCGATGATCTCACGGGCACGGGCGACAAGCTGGCCGTTTGTGGCCAACACCCCGCGCTCAAGATAGATGTTGTCCTCCAGCCCCACACGCACGTTGCCTCCGAGCGCGACTGCGGCAGCGGCCATGGGCATCTGCCCGCGCCCGATCCCGAAACCGGCCCAGCTGGCACCGGATGGCAGTTGCGCCTTCATCGCAGCCATGGCTTCCACCGTTTGGTCAGCGCCCCACGGAATGCCAAGACACAGCTGGAACATCGGCGGCGCGTCGATCAGCCCCTCCACCACCATTGCCTTGGCAAATCGGATGTGGCCAAGGTCAAAGACCTCAAGCTCCGGCTTTACGCCCCATTCTTGCACCAGAGCCGCCATTCGGCGCAGTGTCGGCGGCGTAGAGATATAGATCATGTCGGTGTCGGAAAAATTCAGCGTGCCGCAGTCGAGCGAGCAGATTTCCGGCAAGCATTCCTTGATGTGGGCCAGCCGCTCTTCGGGGCCGATCATGTCGGTACCCGGGCCGGGCATTGCCGGATTGGCAGTATCCGATACCCAATCGCCTCCCATGCCTGCGGTGACATTGATGACTACATCGGTTTCGCTGTCACGCACCCTGTCCACAATTTCTTTGAAGAGCGCGGGGTCGCGTGAGCCCTGCCCAGTTTCAGGATCACGCGCATGGATATGGGCTGCGGAGGCCCCAGCTTTGGCGGCCTCAATCGCAGCCTCGGCAATCTCTCTCGGGGTCACCGGAACGTGCGGGCTCTTGCCGGTAGTGTCTCCCGCACCGGTCACCGCACAGGTCAGCACAACGTCGTAGTTCATCTCTGAGTTCCCCTTTGGACCTAGATTGAAGCGCGATTATGGGAGAAAGTTATCGATTATCCGCCACAGATTTCGCTAGAATGACGAAAAATCGCACTATTGGTTTCAGAGGTGAACCCATGCAAGTCGACATCACACCGCAGATGCCCCGCGCCGCGCAGCATGTTGTTTTTGTCGTGGTGCCGCGTTTCAATCTGACCACATTGATCACCATGATCGAAACGATGCGGATCGCCAATTACCTGGTACCTGAGCCGATGTTTTCCTGGGACATCATTTCGTTTGATGGACCCGAGGTTGTCGCCAGCAATGGCATGACGACGACGGTCGCAACCAATTACGGGAGCTTGGGCCATGCGGAGTATGTCTTTGTTCTGGGAAGTTGGGGGACAGAGCATTACGACAACCCCGCGTTGGTTGCTTGGCTGCGCAAACGGGCACGTGCGGGCGAATCTGTCTGCGGTGTGGAACTGGGCAGTTACATTGTCGCGCGCGCCGGTCTGTTGGACGGTAAACCCGCCACCATTCACTGGTCCTGGCTGAGCGGGTTCCGGGAGTCATTTTATCGGGTCGACGTGCGTGAATGCCTGTTCACCATCGATGGCAAGGTGATGACATGTGCAGGCGGGTTGGCCGGGATCGATCTGATGCTGCAGCTGATCGAGACCACAAGCGACAGCGGCCTTTCCGGAGAGATCGCCGATCAGATGCTGCGACACCCGATCCGCGGTGCCGACTCTACGCAACGCAGCACCATGGGTCGAAGCACTGAAACGATGTTGCCGATGATGCATGAAGCGATGACATTGATCGAAAGGAACATCGAAGAACCGCTAAAGGTGCCCGAAATCGCAGCGGTTTTGGGCGTTTCTCAGCGCCAGCTAGAGCGTCAGTTCAAGAAATATGTCGGCTGTACCGTAGTGCAGTTCGGGCTCTTGTGCCGATTGCAGAACGCGCGTCTGCTTCTGATTTCAACCGACCTAAGTGTCCGAGAGATTGCCACCGCATCCGGGTTCAACACGCTGTCGCATTTTGCCTATTCCTTTGGCAGATTCTTTGGTCGCCGCCCCTCCGAATACCGCGAAGCCTGGCCGGAAAATGAACCGGCACCTAGCTGGCCCGGCTCACTGTCCGATTTCCTGTCCATCCTACGGAACACGCCTACGGATGCTCAGCCCTCGCGCGACTGACGCAGGGCATTCAGCACCGCGACAATTTCACGGTCTCGTTGTGCGGCCATCTCCTCAAAATGCCGATCTCCGGCCATGGTATTGCAGCCATCCACCATGAGGTCACGCAGGTCCTTGGTCAGCTCTGGCGCCTCCAGCCGGGTCCAGGGCAATTTCAGGGCTGGTCCGAACTGATCCAGATTGGTGGCCATGCCCCCGGCACCGCAAGCCACATGGAAGGCCATGCACTGGCCCTGCGATACCATTCGGGGGGCCGGGCCATTCATCAGCGCGACATCAATGTCCTCCGGCGTGGCCTCGCCATTGGCGATCATATGCAGTGCCTCTCTCCAAAGCGCCTCTTGCAGGCGGGTGGCCACAAACCCCGGGAGTTCCTTTTTCATCAGCAGGGGTGTCTTGCCCGCGACCTCATAGAATTGTCCCGCCCAGTCCACGGCTTCCGGAGCGGTCTTCTTGCCGCCGACGACTTCGACCAGGGGCAAGAGATAAGGCGGGTTGAACGGATGACCGATCACGCAGCGTTCGGGGGTCGCGCAGGTGGCCTGCATGTCGCTCATCATCAGGCCAGACGTGGACGAGCCAATTACGACATCGGGCGGAAGAATGTCCCCCATCCTCTGATAGAGCGCCTGCTTGATCTCCAAACGCTCCGGTGCGCTTTCCTGCACGAACTGCGCACCATCCAGCGCTTCCTCCAATTCCGTGACAATGCGCAAGCGATCGAGCGAAGCACCGGGAGCAAGGCCCAGATCCGTCAGGCTCTTCCGGGCAGTGCGCAGGATCGCATGAAAGGCGTCAGCTTCAGCCGCATCGTGCAGATAGGCAGCTACATCATAGCCGTGCGCCAGAAAATGCGCGGTCCAACCGCTACCAATGGGGCCGGCCCCAATGCTGGCAATGCGGGTGACTGAGGAGGGATCGGGATACATCATTCACCCTTGAAATTGGGTTCTCGTTTTTCAACAAAGGCCGCGACCCCTTCGTCCGCATCGTCAGACTTCAGCATCTTTTGATAGACTGGCATCGGGTCGGTGCGCATCCTGTGAAAGGCCTGCTCGAGCGGCACACATTCGATCTCTCGCTGAACTTCCTTGACCGATTGCATAGCCAGCGGTGCGGACCAAGCAATTGAAGCCGCCCATTCCCGTGCAGCGTCCATCAGTTGATCCTTTGGCACTACCTTGTTGACCAGCCCGTAATGGGCCGCCTCATCCGCTGTCATGCGATAGCCCAGCAGGAACATTTCCATTGCGATGTTGTAGGGAATGCGCCGGGGCAGTCGCTGCAACGCACCCGCATCCGGCACGATACCAAGCGGCATCTCTGGCAGGCCGAATTCCACATGATCCGCCGCAATCAGCAGATCGCAGGCCATGACCATTTCGAAACCGCCCCCAATGGCCAGCCCGTTAATGGCGGCGATAACAGGTTTGTTAAGTATCCAATTCTCAGTCAGCCCAGTGAACCCGCCAAAGCCGTAGTCGTCACTCTCCCACCAGTTGTCCAACTGCATCTCACCATCGTTCAAGGCCTTGAGATCCCACCCGGCCGAGAAAATCCTGTCCCCGCCACCGGTCAGGATCGCGCAACGCAACTCCTTGTCCTCATGCAGTTCCTGAAATGCCGCCGCAAGAGCTTGGCTGGTGGGCACGTCAATGGCGTTCACTTTTCCCCGCTCCAGCGTGACTTCCAGAACGTGGCCTTCGCGGTGCACCTTCACCCCGTCCGACATCGTTTCATTCCTCCTTGAATTCAGGCATGACCTCATCGCAGAACATCCGCAAGGATCGCTGCTGGGCCGCGTGGTCAAGCCCCATCGACGCGTAGTAGATAAACTCGTTCACCCCCAGTGCCTGATACTTCTTGAGTTTCCAGATCACTCGTTCGGGCGAGCCGAACATCAGGTTCTCTTCGAGCATAACAGGGTCATACTGTTCGCGGCCTTCCAGCTGATCCAGTGGAATGGACGCCGGAAAGCCGTCTTTGACATCGCCAAGGTTGCGGTAAAGGTTTTCGAATTGGCTTAGCAGACGGCGGATGGCTTTCATCGCGTTTTCGCCGTCGGCGGCGTTGTCGTAGACACAGGCGTGGCGCATCAGGGCAAAGCGGGGAATCCATCCGTTTTGGGCCTTTTCAATCGCTTCATCCAGCTGCTTCTTGTACAGTTCCGCCTCGGCAAAGGGGCGCGTGAAGGGCCAGCAATTTACGTGGCACCGTTCGCGCATGGCGTAATCATAGGTGATCGGAGAGCGGGCCGATACCCAGACTGGCATGTCCTCCTGCAAGGGCTTCGGCACCGATGTAGAGGACGGAAACTGCCAATACTCGCCGTTATGCGCATAGTCGCCCTTCCACAGTTCACGCACGGCTGGAAGCATTTCCTGCATGTAACGCCAGGCATCGGATTGTTTCAGACCCGGTTTCATGCGGTCGAATTCGCGCTGGTAAGCGCCCGAGCCAAGACCGAATTCCAATCGTCCACCGCTGAGCAAATCAAGCATCGCAGCCTCGCCCGCTAGGTTGATAGGGTGCCAATACGCAGCCGTTGCGACCGCGGTGCCCAAACGAATGCGGCTGGTTTCGGTTGACCACCAGGTCAGCAATTGAAACGGGTTTGGCGCAATCGTCATTTCAAGCGCATGGTGTTCGGCGGCCCAGACGATATCAAAACCGCCATCTTCGGCAATCTGCACCATTTCCAGCGTGTGGCATGCGACGTCCTTCATTTCGAGGCTGTTGTCGACCCGCTCCATATTCACGGCAATTTGGAATTTCATATTCGTCTCCCTCAGCGCATCACAAACGGGTTGGCCATCGGTTCGTCAGACGTATTCATCCAGACCGTCTTGGGGCGTGTGTAGTCATAGATCGCCTGGAAGCCGCTTTCCCGTCCATAGCCTGATCCCTTGACTCCGCCAAACTCGGCAATGGGCGACACGACCCGATATGTGTTCACCCAGACTATGCCCGCGCGTACCGCGCTTACCATGCGTAGTGATCGTGCGCTATCGGTGGTAAAGATCCCCGCCGCCAGCCCGTGTTCGGTGTCGTTGGCCAGCGCCAGCACTTCTTCCTCTGTGCTGAACCGTTGCACGCACAGGACTGGTCCGAAAAGCTCAGTATCGACGATACGAAGGTTCTGGCGCGGACAATCAATGATGGTTGGTTCAAAATACAGACCGGCCTTGCCGTCGGGTCGTCTGCCACCCACCAGAAGGGTGCCGCCTTCCTCCTGGGCAAGTGCAACCTCGCGCTGGATGTGTTCCAATTGCCCGGTGGTACATAGCGGTCCCATCTGGGTTTCATCGGCCAACGGATCGCCGATCACGATTTGGCGAGCTTGTGCAACCATCTGCTCCAGGAATTCATCGGCTATATTCTCGTGCAGATAGAGCCGCGATCCGGCAACGCAGCTTTGCCCCGTCGCGCCAAAGATACCTGCGATGGAAGCATTGACTGCGCTTTCGATATTGGCGTCGTCAAATACAATGAAGGGCGACTTGCCACCCAGTTCCAATGAGACTTCGGCAAAGTTGCGTTTGACGTTTTCCAACACATGACGTGCGGCATTGGGTCCGCCCGTAAAGGACACCCGTGCCACTAGCGGATGCCCCGTGAGCGCCCGCCCACAGGGTTCGCCATGGCCGGTCACGATATTGACCACACCGGGGGGAATGCCCGCCTCCTCGACTAGCTTGCCAAACTCCAGCATGGCGGCGCTGGCATGTTCCGATGCCTTCAGCACAACCGTATTGCCCGCTGCCAGCGCCGGGCCAGTTTTGACTGCCACTAGGAACAACTGTGAATTCCAAGGGACCACAGCCGCAACCACGCCCAGGGGTTCGCGTTTGGTAAAGACAAACATGTCCGGCTTGTCGATAGGCAGGGTTTCTCCGCTGACCTTGTCCGCACATCCTGCAAAGAAGTGAAAGAACTCCGCGATGTATTTGGCCTGCCAGCGGGTTTCCTTGAGCATTTTTCCGGTGTCGATCGACTCAGTGCGCCCCAACTCTTCGGAGTGTTCGGCCAGAAGATCTCCCAACTTGTGCAGGCACTTTCCGCGCTCGGTCGGGGTCATGGCCGTCCAGCGACCGCTGGCAAAAGCGTTGTGCGCCGCTGTGACAGCCCAGTTGATATCTTCCTCGGTTGCCTCCGGTACCCTGCTCCAGACCTCACCGTTGGCCGGGTTGACGCTGTCAAAGGTGCCGCCATCGGTGGCATCTACCCATTTTCCGTCTATCAGCATCTGATAGTTCTTGACATCCGCCATGGCGTGCGCCTCCCCCTCGTTGGTGCCTTTCCATTCATGGCTGCTTTTGCGTCGCAGGATTCGGAAAATACGACAGAGCCCGTCGAAAAATCCGAGTCGTGCTCTCCATCATGGTTGCAGGCTGTTTCGAAGGGAGGCCGAAAGATGGATGGCAAAAAGCAGGTGATTGGGGCCCCGCTGGAGATTGGCGGGCGGGTTCTGTCGCTGTCCCGCGCCATTCGGGCAGGCGATTTCGTGTTTCTGACAGGGCAAATCCCGATGCGTGATGGCGCTCCCATGACCGATGGTACGGTCGAAGAGCAGACCCGCGCGGTGCTTGATGACATCACCACCACTCTGGCCGAGGCCGGTTGCACCCGTGATGATGTAGTCAAGGCCATGGTCTGGCTGCGGGATCGCAGCGACTTTCCTGGCTTCAATGCGGTCTACGGCGAGTACTTTCCAGCTGAGCCCCCGACCCGATCAGCCGTGGTCAGCGACCTTCTGGTCGACACGCGGGTCGAGGTTGAGGTCGTGGCCTACCGGCCCTTGGAAGGTAAATCCTGATGGAAGTCGCGCCGGACGGCACCCGTTTTGAACTGGCCGGGCCAGATGCGGCACCTGTGGTTGTGATGATCCATGGACTGGGCTTGAACCGGAAGTGCTGGCAATGGACGATCCCCGCACTGACTGACCGCTACCGCATTCTCACATACGATCTATACGGACACGGTCAAAGCGCCCCGCCGCCTGAGCAACCCAGCCTGTCGCTGTTTTCGCAGCAGTTGGAGAGCTTGCTGGATCACTGCGCTATCCAAAGCGCAGCCATCGCCGGGTTTTCGCTGGGGGGCATGATTGCACGCCGCTTTGCTCAAGACGGGCCGCAGCAGGTCACGGCCCTGATGATCCTGCACTCTCCTCATAAACGTACGGATGCCGCACAAGCGGCGATCCTCAAACGGGTGGAACAGGCGCGTCTGAAGGGGCCGCAGGCTACGGCCGAAGCCGCGCTTGAACGCTGGTTTACGAAGCCTTTCCGGCAGGCCAATCCCCGGATGATGGACACCGTGCGTGGCTGGGTGACAGCCAATGACAGGGCGATCTATCACTCCATCTATCGAGTGCTGGCCGACGGAATTGACGAAATCGTCGCGCCAGACCCGCCAATCAGCTGCCCTACACTGGTGGTCACGGGGGATGAGGATTTCGGCAACGGGCCAGAGATGGCCCATGCCATCGCAAACGAGATCGCTGGTGCCCGTGCGCATATCCTGCCGAGGCTGCGGCATATGGCGCTTGCCGAAGACCCGGAGGCGACGAGCAAGCCAATGCGCAGTTTTCTTGACGATCTGGAGCTTGGCCCATGAGCACCCAGATCCTTAGAGGCCTACGCGTGCTCGACCTCAGCCGGATGCTGTCAGGCCCCTATTGCACCATGCATCTGGCGGACCACGGGGCCGAGGTGATCAAGATCGAAGGCGAGACGGGCGACACCAGCCGGGGCAACGGCCCGTTTCGTGAGGACGATCCGGATCAGGCTTGGGCGGGTTACTTTGTCAGCCTGAACCGCGGCAAGAAAAGTGTGCAACTTGATCTTAAAACGTCCGAGGGCTGTGCGGCCTTTCGCGACCTTGCGGCGACGGTGGACGTGATTGTCGAAAACTTCCGCCCCGGTGTGATGGACCGCCTTGGCCTGTCTTACGAATCCTTGGCTCAGGTCAACCCCCGGCTCGTCTATGCCGCAATCCGAGGGTTCGGCGACCCGCGCACGGGGGAAAGCCCCTATGCCAATTGGCCATCCTATGATGTGGTGGCGCAGGCCATGGGCGGTCTGATGTCCATCACCGGCCCGGATGCGGATACCCCCACCAAAACCGGACCGGGGGTGGGTGACATTTTTGCCGGGATGATGATGGCCTTTGGGGTCATGGCCGCCCTGCGCGAGGCCGAAGCCACCGGCAAGGGGCAGTTTGTCGATGTGGCCATGTATGATGCAATGATCTCGCTTTGCGAGCGGATGGTCTATCTGCATGACATGACGGGCAAGGTGCCAGGGCCGGAGGGTAACGGGCATCCGTTCCTCTCCCCCTTTGGCCTCTACCCGGCGGCGGATGGTCACATCGCGCTTGGCATTGTGGACGACACCTTTTGGCAACGGCTGACGATGCTGATGGGGCAGCCGTCACTGGGACAGGATGACCGCTTTGCCACTCGCGCGACCCGGTCGGGTAACGCTGCGACGGTCAACAAGCTCGTCAGCGACTGGACAAGCCGCCGGACCAAGGCGGTGCTGATGGAGGTTCTGGGCGGTCAGGTACCCTTCGGGCCGTTGAACACTATCGCGGACATTGCAGTCGACCCTCATGTGAATGCCCGCGGGATGCTGGCACATGTCCCGTCTCCGAAGGATGCTCATAGGCCGTGGACAGTGGCTGCAAACCCGTTGCGGTTTGGGGGTCACAAGCATCATGCTTTGAAAACCCCTCCTGCGTTAGGAGCGGATAATGACATGCTGGTTGGGCTGTCCCGGTCAGAACCCAAGGATCCGGCATCCAAGAAGGCGTTGCGAGACGCTTTCGGGCGCTTTGCCACAGGTGTGACGGTGGTCACTACCCGTCAGCAGGACGGCACCCCGAGAGGGTTCACAGCAAACTCATTTACCTCCGTGTCGCTGGACCCTCCGCTGCTGCTGGTCTGTATCGGCAAGGCGGCCCTGTCCTGCGACACCTTTGCGGAGGCGGATCATTTCACCGTCAACATCTTAGCGGATGGCCAGAAGGACATCTCGGGCCTCTTCGCTTCGCAATCACCTGAAAAGTTCGACATTGCTGCGTGGCATCCGGACGCGCGGAACATGCCGATGATAAGCGGCGCGCTCGCCCGTTTCAGCTGTGCCCGCCACCGCTTGGTGGATGCAGGCGACCACCTGATCCTGATCGGACGCGTGCAGGATCTCGAGACAGGCGAAGGACATCCTCTTGGGTTTTATCGTGGTGCATATTTCGACATCGGGCTGGACCGCGCCCTGACACAGGCCGCCACGGCAGGCGGCGTGACCGTGGGGGCGGTGTTGGCCAACGAGGGTCAAATCCTGCTTGTCATCGAAGAAAGCGGGGACATCACGGTGCCGTTGGCGCCGATAGGTGCCAACTCTGCAGATGGGATGACTGCGGATCTGTTCAGCCGGGGCCTGACCCCAGAGCTGGCGCATCCCTATGCAGTCTATCAAATATCCCAAAGCGGTGCACAGCGGATCATTTACCACGGCAGCGTGAACGGTCAGGCACCTGACGGCATGCGGTACTTTGACCTTGGCGACTTGCCGCTGGACCGCGTCACCGACGAGGCCGAACGTTCGATGCTGCGCCGGTACGCACAGGAAAACAGCCACGGCACATTTGGATTTTACCATGGAACCGAGGTCGAAGGCGTCGTCCACACACGCGCCGGTCACCACAGCTATCACGTTTGACAGGAGAAACTGATGATCCCCGAATTGCGCAAGATCGTCACCTTTGATGAAGACATTCATACCGAAGGAGGCCGAAGTTCGGATCCCGTGCTGCGCATGATCGGTGTGGCTGCGGTGGTCAAGAACCCTTGGGCCGGGCGCGGCTTTGTCGACGACCTGTCACCTGAGATTCAGCGCATGGCTCCTGTCTTGGGCGAAATGCTCACCAACAGGTTGATAGCGCTGGCGGGATCGGGTGATGTGATCGAAGCCTACGGAAAAGCCTGTATCGCGGGGACAAGTTGTGAGGTGGAGCACGCCTCGGCGCTGATCCACACCCTGCAGTACGGCAATTTCTACCGCGAGGCCGTCGGGGCAAAAAGCTATCTCGGTTTCACCAACACACGCGGACCCGCGAACACCCAAATCCAAATACCGCTGATGGACAAACACGATACTGGGCGACGCTCGCACTATTTGACGGTGCAGTTTTCGATCTATGACGCGCCGGATGTGGACGAACTGGTTGTGGCCCTGGGGGCCGCAACTCGTGGCCGACCTCACCACCGGATCGGTGACCGTCATTCGGATCTCGCTGCATTGGGAAGAGATGTGGAAAATCCGGCAGGCGTTTGATGCTGGAACCGCGCCGCAACAATCCGTTTCCTCGAAATCAAGCAGCTCTAAAACCACGACCTTGACACTTCGCAGGGGGATAGCCTTTGCGACGGTTGGGGACGACTGTTTTTGAGTCCGCTTTTGGACTTTAGGGAATCTTCTTGCGCGACCGCAGTGAATGACTGTATCACGCCCGTGGTGTTTTCGCGGCGACCGCAAAGTGCGCAGAGCGGACCTTGGCGGGTGGATTTCAAACGGCGGTTTTGTCCGCGTCTTGATAGTCTATCCTGACCGCAGCTAAAGGGTGTTCTGAGAAACTTGCTTCGGCGTGACTTTGAATGACCGGTTCGGCGACACTGGCTGCAGGGTAGCGAAGAGATCGCTGCAAATGCAAACGGATGCTGCGTCAGCATTGGCTGCATGTGCACAAAGCGGTTTTGTTCGCACATCGGACCTTACGTCAGAGAAACTCTAGGCGGAACTTCAGCCTGCCAATCGTCGTCTGATCTTCCACAACCCACTGAAAAAGCCGAACTGTCCAGATTGTCCAGCGAGATGTGAACTGGATTTATGTTGCCATGTAGGAGCTAGTCCCGTGGCCCTCGGCGTCGACGCCATGCCCAAGCCGTTCCTCGCGTCCCGCCATCCTGTGGCGCGAGGGAAGGCGGACCGTCGCCAACCTGTCGAGGATGCCGCCCGTCCCTGTCGACGTGGTCCGCGCTGCCCTCGCCGGAGGTGTGCTGCGGCCGTCTCCATCCGCCGTCCCTGCCCCACGGGCATGTCGCGTCGGTGCTGGGAACGTTCCGGTCGCTCGGCCTCGTCCGGATCCTAGGGCGCGGGGCGGGTCGCACGCGGGATCCCGCCGTGGCCGCGGTCGCCGCGTGCGTCGTCGACCCCGCCCCGGAGCTCGCCACCGCCCGGGCCCTGCGGTCGTCGGCTCCAAGATCAACCTGCCGAAGGAGTTGGCGGACCACGGCTTGCGCGTCGCGGACGGCGCCCACTATCCCTAGGGCATGGCCAGCGTCCTTTACAGGCTCCGCGACAGGATCCCGGTGGACTTCGACCTGTTCGACCTTGAGAACGAGCGCACAGCGGCCCTCAGGCACCTAGATCACGCCTCCGGGAGCGACGTCATCGTGTACGACAGGGGTTATCACTCCTCCGCCATTGCGCTGGCCCATATGCAGCGCGGGCTGCACTTCGTGTTCGGTATCAAGGCGGGGGCCAACCCGACCTTCGACGGCTTCGTTGCATCGGACCTGATCGACCTGACCGTTACCCTCGACGCGCCCGGGGACGAAACCGCCCTTCGCGACAGGACACTCCGCGTCCGCCTCGTCAGGTACACCGCCGGGGACACCGAATACGACATCGCCACCTCGCTGCCGGACAGCGGACGCCGCCGAATCCAGCCCCTCAGCGACCTGTGCCACGGACGGTGGGGCGTGGAAGAGATGTACAGGAGCGGGAAACAGGTGATCGATTGGTTCCACGGCAGGTCCGTGCGCGGGGTCCGTCAGGAGCTCCACGCCGCCTTCACCCTGCTCACCCCGACCCGCCAGTTCCCCAACCTCCGTGACGCAGACCCCAACGGCGGCGGGGAGGACGGCTTGCCTGCCATGTGCGCCAACTTCAGGAATGGTCTGCGCCTCGTCGGAAGGGAGACCGAAGCGCTGTTCCTGCGGCGGGCCGGGGCGGTCAGGGAATCCGTCGCCCGGATCATGGCCGGGTTGTTGCGCTGCATCCAGCGCGGGCGGCCCGGAAGGAGTTACGAAAGGGAGTCGAAGCGGCCCCGCGGCAAGTCGATCAGGCACCGAGCCGCCTGACGCACCGGACACTCCCGAAAGAAGGTCCCGGCTTCCGGCATACGCCCGAAGCGCGGGGCCTTCTGCTATCCGAACGCCATTGGGCGACGTCCGGATCCGTCCGGTCCACGCCTACTTGGCGGACCATGCAGGCGGCATTCTCGGCGGACTGTCGACCGGTCAGGACATCGTTGTCCGGTTTGCGGTGAAGCCGACCTCTTCGATTCTCACCCCACGCCGCACGATCACCAAGTCAGGTGAGTCGACGCAGGTCGTGACGAAGGGACGGCATGATCCATGTGTCGGCATCCGAGCCGTTCCTGTGGGAGAGGCCATGATGGCGTGCGTCGTCCTGGACCACCTGCTTCTTGATCGGGGGCAGACCGGCGAAGCGGGTGGCGGCAGGATCGGCTGACCGTGGCGCTGGCCGAGGACTGACGTTTCAGTCTGCCCAACAGCTTCTCAGGACGTCGCTGCGGATAGCGCGACGTCAAGGAGTTCCTGAATCTCGGACCTGGATGTTCCGGCGACGATCCGGCCAAGTTCCCTGTCACCTTTCAGGACGACGAGGGTCGAACGGCGTGGAATGGCAAGCGAACGCGTCAGGGAGTCCTTCTGGAACAGATCCCAGTCCACGTCGACAAACAGGATGTGGCGGTCATAGTCCGGGTTGTCCGAACGCAGCGTGGCGATCACGCGTTCCTGTGCGGCACAGGTAGAACACCAGGACGCCTTGAAGTCCAGAAACAGGGTCTTGCCCGCTGCAAGCTCCCTTTCGACAAGCCCCGGAACGTAATCGGCGGAGCCGGCGGTCGCAGGGGAGGCCAACAGGGCGGCTGTTGAAATCAGCAGAATGTCACGGCGATTCATGTTTGGATCCTTTCGTCAGAGTGAAACCGAGAGGTCGATCAGCCATGCGGGCAGCATCTGTATGGCATGGAATTCCAGCATGTGGTGCGCACGTAGCAGGATGGCGGCACCAACGGCCATGAAGACCAGACCGAGGACGGTGCGGGCCCTCGAGGAGATCGATCGTAGCAAGGCTTGCCGTCGCTGGATGGCCGAACGGGCACCGTAACCGAGCGCGACCATGATGGTTGAGACGCCGAGCGCAAAGAACAACATGATGATTCCGGAATAGGCGATCCGTTCACCTTGGCTCGCCAGAGATATGGCGCCTCCAAGGGTTGGGCCGATGCACGGACTCCAGACAGCACCCAACAGGAGTCCACCAATGAACTGGCTTGAGGCACCCGAGCGATCCAACATTTCCATTCCGGCGTTCGCCTGGCTCGATATACCGGCGGTGGCAGTCGCGAATCCGGCTGAGAGCCGAGGTGTCACAAGGATCAGACCGAAGAGAACCATCAGGACCGCGCCGGCGTCGGAGATGGTTTCCGGAGTCAGGCCGATTGACTGGCCCAGCACTGTTACGCCAAGGCCGAGTGCGACGAAAGAAGCGCTCATCCCGGCGGCAAGAGCCAATGGCCCGTGGCGTCCCGCCTGCAGTGAGGTCGCCAGCACGATTGGCAGGACCGGAAGCACGCAGGGGTTGATCAAGGTCAGGAGCCCGGCACCGTATGCGAACGCGAATTCCATTTGGCGGATAGCTGCCCGAATCCCACATGGAAATCACGCACGCTTTTGCATGTTGCAGTCAAATTCATGTCATTGGATTGTCCGTCCTGACACATGCACAGCGGGGATGGCGGGAGTCTTGACAGGGCTGTCTTTCCACTTCCCACTTCGGCCAAATTGCCTTCCACCTGCGGGCCATGTTTCTTCCACATCATGCCAACTCATTGAAATAAAACAATATATGGTTGTTCCGGGCTGGGATATTTTCCAAGCCCAAAAAATGGCCTTCGGACGCCGGCTCCCTGACGCCTCCGACTGTGGCGGTCTCCGGTAGATGACGATCCTTCCGGATCGGTCTTCCGATGTTTCCCTACGTTCCTTTGTGGGGTTTAAACCGAGGTTGGACATATCATCGTTCCCAACCTCTCGAAATGACACCCATGAACCGACTCTTGTTTCGGGGGAGGATTCCGAGTGTGTCGCCCAGCCTTTACCCGATGAAGCCGTGCCCGCGGCAGTCCTCACACAGGCTCTTCGGAAAAGGGGTTTGCGCCACCAGGTGACAGGCATCAGTCAAAACTGACATTGCAGTGAAATCTCATCCGCTTACCGTGTCTTGAAGTCACCGTAATGACCGCTGGTCGAATCAGCAGGATGGTCTGATCAGGAAAACGGGAAAAACCAGTCCGTAACCGAAGATGGCGACGGCGAGGCCAAACATTCCGGCGATCAACAGAAGCATTCGGGTCTCGCGGGCGGCCAATTCCGCCCTCAACCGCTCGTAGGACGTGTTCATGCGCTCCTCCAGGACGGCGAGCTGCCGGGTGAATTCGTGGCGGTCCAGTGCTTCGCTCTTGGAAACCAACATGGAACCTGCGCGGACGCGGCGCAAGGGGAGGGGGCAAAAATGGAATCCTGTCTATTCACCGCGTCTGGAAAAACCCGTTCCGCAGTGGATCCTATGTTGGGTTAGGCCCTTTGTTGGGATAGACCCGATGATGTGGTTTTCAGGGCTGCCGGCGAAAATGCCGCCGGAGTTCCATGTCGGCATTCTCAGGTGCCCGCCCGGGGTCGTCCGATGCCGCCCCAGTCCCTCGCTGCGCGCTCGATGATATGCCTGTCGGTGCGGGCGAAGGCCCAGTCCAGCCCCCTGCCGCAGATCTGGAACCCTTCGATGACGAACCACTGCCGCTCCGGTGTCAGCACCCGCCGCGCCTCCAGTGCCTCGTGGATCCAGGCTGACAGGACGGTCTCGCACCCCAGCAGCGCACTCGGACAGTCCCTGCGGTTGTGGCGCCGCACCATCGACGCCTCGTCCACCACTCCGAACAGCCTGTTGTAGGTGGTTTCCTCGCCGCGCAGGTTCGTCTTCAGGGTGGGGGTCGTCAGGAGGTGGATACCATCCTCCACCGCGGCATGCTGTGGTCCACCGACCCTCCGGTTGGTGAAGCGCAGCAGCTCACCCGCCGACATCCGGCCCACTTCCGGCACCGGGCGGCCCCTGCGGATCTCGGCCATCGCCACCGACGTGCAGTAGATCAGGATGTTCTGGTCGAAGAGTGTCGGCAATCCGAATGGATATGTATGGGTGCCGGGACGTATGGAACATGGTATTGTTAGGGTGTGACAGATTTGTAGGTCCGGCTTGCAGGGCAGGGATTTCAAATTCGGTTCCGAAGAGTTGGAATTTCCCTGTGAAGACCGTGAAACGGCTGGACGGGATATTGCCGATAACCCCTTTCTTCAGTAAGTTCGTACCCGCAATCCAAGCGGCGGGGATGGAGGAGACAGAAGACCATGGCGGTGGATGTGACCATCGAAAGCGCCCGTGCAGGCGAAGAGAGATACCGGACATCCCTACGCGATGCGGTGATGCCGCATCTTGGAAAGACGCCGGAACAGGCCGCATGGTGCGAGGCAGCGCTGGAAAGTCTCTGGGAATACGGTGAGATGTCGCCCCTTTGGGCGGCGATGCTTGCCTGGCGGCGTGGTGAGACGGATCTGCAGGAGAAGGCACTGGCGGACGATGCCCGGCTCACCGCTCTGGCGGAGGCCGCCTGGGGGCCGCAGTGACCGAAAACGGGATCATCGCTCCGGATACCAACCTTCTCCGTAACCCGTCGCCCAGACGCTATCTTGCCGCCCTTGAGGCGCTGCGCGGTCGTCGGATCGCAATTCTGCCCTTGGTGGCTCACGAACTGACAATGAAGATTCCCGAGGCGGCGGCGGACGATGTCAGAAGACTGTGCCGACGGAAAGGAATCGGGAACGCTACCGATGTTGATGTAGCCATTGATGAAGCGGTTGAGGCCGCCGCCAGATGGTTACCGGACGAACGTGTTCGCAACGACTCCGTCTACCTGCATCTGCCCGATCTGGGCATTCCCCGTTATCGCAGCTATTCCGGAAGGCTTCCGGGCGATGCCTTCACGGACCGGAATGGAAACGACCGTATCATCTACGCGCAGGCATGGGCCCATGGCCTCGACGTTCTTGGAAGCAGGAACCGCACATCGATCCTGTTACCGCTGCTTGAGGAGCACTTTACCGCTTTGGGCCATCCGGAACCGCCAGTGACTGTCAGGGGACTTTTTGACCACACTGCCCACATCGCCAGGACAGAAGGCAAACCTATTGCGGATGTTGCCCTGGAAGCGGTGCTTGGCGCGGTGATTCCGGATGCTTGGACATCCGATCATACTGTCCAGGTCATGAACTCCTGTGCGAGTTTTATCGGCAACCTGGCCCTTTCCAGTGGACGGCGCGATTCCATGGCCAGTGTGGAAAACCAGCTCGTAAGTCTTTTGAATCAATGCATCGGTCAATCGAGCTACGAAGAGTTTGCCCAGCATTGTGAAAGGGCGCATGCCAACAGACCGATCATCGCCCGCGAAACCGAGATGAGATACCACAGGAAAGTCCGTACCGCCGTCCGGGAAGCAGGACTCGATCCTTGGGGCTAAAGTTCGTCAGGATCTTTGATTCAGGACTGTCGTTCCGGAGATCTGGGCTCCAGAAGTCCGGACATCGAAACTTTCTCTGGAAAGAACATGGTGTACGAAGGTGGAGGACACGACGTCCGCGTTGTATTTTTAATCCATTTATATTAAGGGGTTAAAAATTCGTGGTGGCATAAATATGCCGGTCATGACACCGGACATGTCCTGCCCGGCCGTTCGATCTCTGGAGAAAGCCAAATGGTGAGGCCAGAAAATGGATGCTTGCTGGATGTTCCCGCCCTGTGGCCGGTAATCAAAATAGAGCCGCCGAAAGGCGGCTCCATGATAAATCCGAAAGTCCCGGTTCCTAGCTGTTTACGCCGTCCTTTAGTGCTTTCGCGACTGTGAATTTGACAACCTTGTCGGCGTCTTTCCAAGACTGCTCTCCAGTCGACGGATTGCGGACCATGCGACCGGCGCGTTCACGGCAGTGAACCTTCCCGACGCCTGGAAGGGCGACGGCACCTCCTGCGGACACCTCACGGGTGATGATCCTGATGATACCGTCAAGTGCTCCATTTGCGCTTTTCTGGTCGGTTCCCATTTCTTCGGCCAATGCTGCCGCAAGCTGGGATTTGGTCATAGGTTTAGCCATGTATGGTTCTCCTTGTCCTAAATTGAGTGTTTACTGCCTAGCCTTAGTGAATTTAGGGATGATGCGCAATTCCGAAGGCGGGATTTATTGTATGGAGTTCGACAGTATTCCGAGTTCGGGTTCATCTTGCCACGCCATTCCAGATCCGAGGGAGGTGCCAGCAGGCCGGGTTCGGTTCACTGAAGGAAAGGTCATCGGCGGCGCTACCGATCAGCAACCGCTAGACGGAATCGATGTGGCAGCGTTCCGGGCACTGCATCAGATGGCCGTCGTCCAAACCCACCTACCGGTGGCGGAATTCGGAAGACGTGCCTTGTCGTTGCCGTGGGCGTGCGGAGGTTTGCCATTCCAACAACCGAAGCGGACCGGAGCGTGCCAACGGAAGCGAATTGAGGATCACCGGTCCTATAGAAAAGCGGTCTCCTCGAAGCTCCGGAGTTTCCGGGAGTGGATCCGTTCCAACGGCGTTTCCCGCAGGTGCTCCATTGCGAGAATTCCGATCCTGAGATGGTTGGCGACCTGGGTTCGATAGAATTCACTGGCCATGCCCGGTAGTTTCAGTTCACCATGGAGCGGCTTGTCGCTGACGCAGAGCAGGGTACCATAAGGTACACGGAAACGGAATCCGTTGGCGGCGACCGTGGCGGACTCCATGTCGAGCGCGATCGCCCGTGACTGCGACAGCCGCTGCACTGGCCCGGACTGGTCGCGAAGTTCCCAATTGCGATTGTCAATTGTGGCGACGGTTCCAGTACGCATGACACGTTTCAGTTCGAATCCCTCGAGTTCGGTGACCTCCGCAACGCCCCTCTCGAGTGCGATCTGGATCTCGGCCAGTGGCGGAATTGAAACCCAGAGCGGAAGATCGTCGTCGAGCACATGATCTTCGCGGAGGTATGCATGGGCGAGGACAAAATCTCCGAGCCGCTGCGAATTCCTCAGCCCGGCACAGTGTCCGACCATTAGCCAGGCATGCGGGCGCAGGACAGCGATGTGGTCGGTGGCTGTCTTGGCGTTTGAAGGACCCACTCCGATATTCACCAGGGTAATTCCTGCGCTTCCCGGTCGCTTCAGATGGTAAGCGGGCATCTGCGGCATTTTCTCCGGCGCTGGGCAGGGTTCGGCTTCGCTGCTGATCTCGACATTTCCGGGGCCGACAAAGCTGGTATAGCCGCTATCGGGATCGGCGATCGCCTTGCGGGCGAAGTCTTCGAACACCTCAACGTAGAACTGGTAGTTGGTGAAGAGAACGAAGTTCTGGAAGTGCTCTGGATCCGTCGCTGTGTAGTGTTCCAATCGCGCCAGCGAATAATCGATCCGCTGCGCGGTGAACGGCGCCAATGGCGCCGCGCCATCGGTGTAAGGAAGGCCGGTGCCATTCACGATGTCATCGTTTGTGGTTGAAAGATCGGGAACGTCAAATACATCACGCAGTGAGAACTTCATTTCCCCATCCTGCGGGACCGAGATGCCACTTCCCGACCCCATGGCAAAGTGGAGTGGTATCGGCGTTTCGGAAACGCCGACGGAGACCGGTACGCTGTGGTTTTCGCCCAACAGCCCTATCTGCTGGATCAGATAGTTTCGGAACAGATCGGGACGGGTGATCGTCGTAAGGTAGGTTCCCGGCTCGGTGACATGGCCGAAGCTGAGTCGGCTGTCGATCTGGGCAAAGCTGGTCGTGACGAACCGGATTTCCGGATAGAAAGCACGGAAGCGAACGTGGGGGGAGTCTCCGTTGGCGGTTTCCCGGAATCTTTCCCGCAGGAACGAGGTGCCTCTATCGTAAATCTCGGCCAATCGGTTGACCGCCTGGGTGGCGTCCGAAAACCGTTCCGGTGGCGGCATCTTCGGGGACAGGACCTCCAGGTTTCTTGCCGCGACGCTCATTTCGTGGACTCGAATAGATCGGTGACTTCGAACTTCGTTACGTCAACCAGACCGATGTCAGAGATGCGGAGTTCGGGTATCACAACCAACGCCAGCAACGAGTGTTGCATGAAGGCGTTGTTGAGCCTGCAGCCGCAGGCCCGCATCGCGTCGGCCATCCTCTCGGCTTTGGCCGCCACTACGGGGGCCGGTTCGTCAGACATCAGGCCCGCTATGGGTAACTCGACCAACGCGAGTTCCTGTGCGTCGCGCCAGACCGTAACGCCTCCCCCGACCTCTCCCAGCCGATTCGCGGCGCGTGCCATGTCTTCATGCGAAGTCCCGACGACGATCATGTGATGGCTGTCATGCGCAACTGTCGAGGCCATTGCCATCCTGCCCGTATATCCGAAACCCGAAACAAATCCGTTGGTAACTCCGCCTGTGGCGCGATGGCGCTCAACCAGTGCGATTTGGCAGATGTCTTTGGCAAGGTCGCTGTTCACCACCCCTCCACTGACCCGGAGTTCTGCAGTCAACGCCTTTGTCGGTGCCTGGTTTTCCTCAACTCCAATTACCTTGACCGACACCTTTTCCGTGCCGTTTCGCGCATGGACGACGAAGTCCTCAGCCTCGAGCGGTTTCCCAAGACGAACGGTGTTGCGCGTGTCGGTTGGCCAGTCGAGATGTGGGCAGTCCACCCGGATCTCGCCTTCCAGCGCGACTGTTTCGCCTTTGGCGACGACCCGATGCATGGGTAATGTTTGAAGGCACGAAGTAAGGATCAGATCGGCGCGGCGACCTGGTGAAATGGACCCCAGTTCCCGCTCCCGCCCGAAATGCGTCGCGGTGTTGATGGTCGCCATCTGCAGAGCAACCAGTGGCTCACATCCGCATTCGATGGCGTGACGGACGACCCGATTCATGTGGCCGTCATTGACCAGCGTACCTGAATGACAGTCATCCGTACATAGGATCACTCCCCTTGGGTCCAGTTTCCGTTCGGTTACGGCCGTGATCTGTTTCTCCACGTCATACCAGGCGGAGCCAAGCCTCAGCATCGCACGCATTCCTTGGCGCAGACGGGCCACCGCGTCGACTTCCCGCGTTCCTTCATGATCATCCGAAGGCCCCCCGGCTGCGTAGGCATGAAACGCCGGGCCAAGATCGGGCGATGCGTAATGTCCTCCGACTGTCTTTCCCGCTTCCTGGGTTGCTGCGATTTCCTCCAGCATTCTGGCGTCACCTGCGATCACGCCAGGGAAGTTCATCATTTCGCCCAGTCCGATGATTCCTGGCCATGACATTGCCTCGGCCACATCTTCCGGTGAGATTTCGAAGCCTGTTGTTTCAAGCCCCGGTGCGCTGGGAGCGCAGCTGGGCATCTGGGTGAAAATGTTGATCGGCTGCAGCATCGCTTCGTCATGCATGAGCCGCACGCCACGGAGGCCGAGCACGTTTGCGATTTCGTGCGGATCAGTGAACATCGTGGTTGTTCCGTGGGGAATTACGGCACGGGCGAATTCTGCTGGTGTCAGCATTCCGGATTCAATGTGCATATGTCCGTCACATAAGCCGGGAACCATATACATGCCATCCGCTTCGATTTCCTGCGTTTCCGCTCCGACGCAGTGTGACGCGTCCGGGCCGCAGTAGGCAAACCTTCCGTCGACGATCGCTAGGTCGTGACTGTTCAGCGTTTCCCGGGTATGGACATTCACCCAAATCCCTCTTCGAATCACCAGGTCAGCGGGTTCCCTGCCTGCGGCGACCGCTACGAGCCGAGGGGCTGCGACTGACCATGGGGGAATTGACTGGACCATAGCGAAGAGTGCCATTGTGGAGCGTGTGGTGCAAGTCAGGACTGAAGGTTCGTTCCGCGATTTGCCTAAGGTGACAATATGAGATCCGACTTCCGCGCCGAAGTGTGACACCGGCCATTTCTGCGGCGGGAGCGAAGTCCGTGCGGAGGAAATGGCTGGGACTGTCATCATGGTCAACGAATGAATGCATGGATTTCGGTCAGATCATGCATCTGGATATCTTCAATCGCCAATCACACATTTGCGGAGTCCCCATGTCGGTTTCGCGGTCAGCCACGCGGGATTGCCCATAGGTGTCGCGAAAGAAGCCAATGATTCAGCGTACCGGTCCATTTCCGCTGGTCGTGCCGCGCAAACTTTGCCAGTTTGAATGTCTTCAACTGATTCAGGGATCGAAATCCCAAAGTCCTGTCGGCTGGTTGACCGCGCGCCCGATAACGCCTAAATCTCGGATTGGAACGCATGGACGGTCCTATACTTGAGATTGCCGGAGTTCGCCATGATCAATGCTTCGCTTGCCCGATCGCTTGAGGAGGGCGGCCTATCGCGAAGTGCTGCGAGGGATCTTGTAGCGGCTCTTGATCGTGGTCGACCGCAGGGGGCGGACCCATGGATGCTCGCCTATGCGGCCCTGCTAACGACTTTGCTCGTTGGTGGCTTCGGCTGGACGGCTTCACAGTTGAATGCTCTCGATGCAAGAACGAACGCGAGGATTGAGGCCCTTAACGCCAAGGTCGACGCCCTTGACGCCAAGGTCGACGCCCTTGACGCCAAGGTTGATGGCATCGGTGAACGTCTTGTCCGCCTTGAGACGTTGATCAGTGAACGACTTCCGCCACCGGATTGAAGTCGTTGCAACAGTGTGGATGAGGGGGTCGATACGTCTTGGGGCAGAGGTGCGAGTTCTTTCACGTCCACCAACTGGAGTTAGGTGAAGCGGCTTCGGGCATCCAACCTCATGCAGAAAATGAATGGAAACCGGATTCTGGAGGTACTGCCTGACCTTCATCCCTTCTGGAACAGTGTTCAACATCAACGGTCGCCGCCAACCGGCACCATCTCCGCACAAAGATGCGACACAATCCCGGCTGGACTGATTTGCCCGCGTCCCAAGCATCCATCGACGGGCGCTGTGTGCAGGTTCCCTTTAGGCATGCCATTCCATTTCCCCTTTCATATGGCTCCCGCCTCAGGAATCCCAGTTGAGTAAACTGGATCACTTCCGCCGCTGATCCGAAATCGAGACAGGTCAGCCCGTTCGTGCAAAAGGTGTTGGTTCACATTGCACAATGTATGGGAGCGGATGCCTTCTGAGGCTTGCAGGGCAACCTGAAGCACATTCCCCGGTCGTTCAGACCCGCTCCAGTGCGATGGCAATTCCCTGGCCGACACCGACGCACATCGCTGCTAGCGCATAGCGGCCGGATCCCGACCTCAGGTCCAACGCAGCGGATCCGGTGATTCGAGTGCCCGACATGCCGAGCGGATGACCCAACGCTATCGCTCCACCATTTGGATTGATGTGCGGCGATGTCGGATCAAGTTCCAACCCGTGCAGCACTGCGAGGGCCTGGGCGGCGAACGCTTCGTTGAGTTCCACAATGCTGAAGTCTGTGGGAACCAGGTTGTGCCGATGGCAAAGCTTCCGAACTGCGGGAACGGGGCCAATTCCCATTACACGTGGGGCAACCCCTATCGCCGCGCCACCCATCACCCGTGCCATAGGCGTCAACCCATGGCTCTGGATTGCCCTCTGGGAGGCGACGATCAATGCGGCCGCACCGTCATTGACACCGGAGGCATTGCCAGCGGTTACGCATCCATTTTTCCGGAATGGCGCCCGCAGCGCCGCAAGTCTCTCGATCGTGGTGGCTCGAGGATGTTCGTCGCGGTCAACAATCACCGGCTCGGCTTTTCGCTGTGGGACTCTGACTGCGGAGATTTCCAGGTCAAGGCGTCCGTTTTCCTGAGCCGCCGCCGCCTTTGTCTGGGACTGCAGGGCGAAGGTGTCTTGGTCCCGGCGGCTAACCTCCCATTCCTCGGCAACATTTTCGGCGGTCTCTGGCATTGAATCGATGCCATATTGCGACTTGAGAACTGGATTGACGAAGCGCCACCCGATCGTCGTGTCAAAAATCTCGACATTGCGGGAAAATGCGGATTCGGCCTTTGGAAGAACGAATGGCGCACGGCTCATGCTCTCGACGCCACCAGCGATCACAAGATCCGCATCCCCGGATTTTATCGCTCGTGCTGCGTCAATCACCGCGTTCATGCCCGAACCACATAACCTGTTAACAGTGACCCCTGGAACCGAGTCCGGAAGTCCCGCTAGCAATCCGCACATGCGTCCTACGTTTCTGTTGTCTTCGCCCGCTTGGTTCGCGCAGCCAAAGATCACGTCATCGACGGCACTCCAGTCGACGTCTGGATTTCGCTCCATCAGTGCCCTGATTGGAACTGCGCCAAGATCGTCCGCGCGAACCATGGACAGTGCGCCGCCGAACCGACCAATTGGGGTGCGGGTGTAGTCGCAGATGAATGCATCAGCCATAGCTGGCTCTCCAACATCAGCAAGGTGATCTGTCTTTGGCGATCGGCAGGGGGACTGTCCAGGTTGCCTTCTGCACCCATCGCCGAATGTGTCCGTTTCATCTGGGCGAAGTGAGGGAGTGCTGTCAATGGCGATCCAATGGGAAACACGAACATCCGCCGGGCCATCGCTACTGAACCTGCTCTCCATCGGCATCACTGTTGATCATGGCAGCGGTTCGTATCCACTTACGATGAAGTGGTTCTCCCAGGAGGCCCAAGAGCGTCATTGGCGATCAAATCAAGGATTGGGACCGCCCCGAAGAAGATCCCTCCGACTGATTTCCTGAGTTCAACACACCGGATCTCGACCGCGACCTGACTGAAGGGAGGTATTTTGTCAGGGACAGGTTCCAATATATTGCTGGCGGCGGCTTCATGAGAGGGCGAGAATTCCTGATCTGTGACGATGCGACCATCCCTGCCGAGCCTGGGTTCCCTAGACCCTATCCGATGGCAGCGCACTGGAATGTCGGCCCAATCAATATTGTCACCCCGACCGCTCTTCGGCAGATCACAGGCGATGGTCTGTAGGCGGATTCCGAAGCACGATGCTATCGACCGCTGTTGGCCATTCGGATTGGCACTCGGGTTCGGATCAACTCTTCTGTCGCTGTCCCTGCGGATCATATGGACATCTATCGATGACGGTTGCCGGGACCATCTGTCCGACCACGTCGACCGTCACCCCGGTCCCCACCGTCGAGAATTCCGTATCCACAAAGGCATAGGCGAGGTTAAGGTTCGTCCGGTACCCCCAGCCGCCAGACGTGACCGTTCCAACAGTCCGGCGGTCCTTCAGGACGGAAGCTCCGCCATGGGCGGAAGCGTCGCGAGTGTCGAGTGCCAGAGTAACCAGGGACTTCTTCTGTCCTTTGGACCTTCGCTGCAATAGGGCCGACTTTCCAAGAAATTCCTTCTCCATGTCGACGAAGCGGTCCAGACCTGTTTCGAATGGGTCGAATTCTGTCAGGATATCGGATTTCCAATGCAGATACCCCTTTTCGAGCCTCATGGACTCAGTTGCACGTGCGCCGAATGGCTTCATCCCGTATTGCTTGCCCGCTTCTCTGAGTGTTGCCCACGCGGCGTATAGATTGCTGTTGTGAACATGAAGCTCGTAGGCCAGTTCGCCTGAAAAACTTATCGACATCACCACTGCTGGTGCGATACCGATCAACGCCTCCCGGACGGACAGCCAGGGAAATGCCTCATCAGACCAATCTGCCCGACTTACTGACCGCATTACGTCGCGAGACTTTGGCCCGGCGAGGACAAGGGTCGTCCATTCGTTCGTGAGTGACGCAAGCGAGACCCCGTCCGGTGCGTGCAATTGAAGCCAGTCGCGGTCATGCCATTCCGCCGCGGCCGCCGAACCGAGCCAGATGCGGCCGTCCGGAAGGTTGGCGACCGTGACCTCACTTTTCAACATTCCATCGTGGTTCAGCAGATAGCCCAGACCCACTGTCCCGAGCGTGGTCCTGACCCGTCCGCAAATCATGTGATCAAGGAACTCCAATGCTCCGGATCCGGAAATCTCCATGCGGTTGAAGCCACTGATCTCCGCGATTCCGACGGTTGACTGTACGGCTGCGACCTCTTTCGCGATGAGGTCGAAGGTCTCGTTGAATCGATAGCTGTGCGTTTCCTGGAAGTCTGGCGAAGGCGCGAAATAGTCAGCCCTTTCCCAGCCGTTCACGACCGCGAACCTCGCGCCCTCCGCAGCCAGTGCGGACGTGAGAGGTGTTGTCTTTATCGGCCGCCCGGCAGGTCGGTGCTCATGCGGGAAATGGAGCCGGAATTCATTTCTGTACTCCTCGACCGCTTTGTGCGCAGTCAGTTCGGTGTTGCCGTATTGGGTGAACCTTCGGGGATCCAGGCACCACGTATCGTAGACAGCTTCGCCGTGGACGATCTGTTGAGCCAGGAGCCAGCCATGCCCTCCGCCCTCCCCAAGTCCCGCGCGTAGTCCGATGATGCAGTAGGCATTACGTCGGCCCGGGACGGGACCGACCAGGGGCGTGCCGTCAAGCGTGTAGGTGATGGGGCCATTCACGATGGTATGGATGCCCGCCTTGGCCAGAACCGGCATGCGGGCGACCGCTCCTTCAAGAACATCGCCTACCCGGTCGAGATCGTCCGGGCAGAGTGCCATGGAGAATTCCGGGTCAATGCCGTCCATCCCCCATGTCCTGCAGTCCTGCTCATAGAACCCGACCAGCAGGCCCTGTCGTTCCTGTCGGCAGTAGAAGTCGCCGATCGGGCAGCGCAGGAGCGGCATTCGGTGGCCTGCATCAGCGATTTCCCGAATTGGCTCCGTCACGAAATACTGGTGTTCCATCGAAACAACGGGATGGTGAACTCCCATCATCGCACCAATTTCATTGCAGCGATAACCACCGGCATTCACCACGACCTCGCAGTCAATGTTCCCCAGCGGCGTTTCCACTGTCCAACCACCATCCGCACGTTGGTGCAGGTCGGTCACTGGCGTGTTTCGGTGAAGTTCCGCTCCGGAACGTTTTGCCCGCCGGACGAGAGCGGTGCAGAGCTGCGCTGGGTCGACATGGCCGTCGTGAGGATCCCAAAGACCACCTTCCAGCCCATCCGTTGTGATGAGCGGGTGGCGTCGAGCGCATTCGTGGGCATCGATTGCCTCGAATTCCACGCCCATCCCGCGCGCGACCGAGATGAAATGACGATAACCGTCCATTTGGGCATCCGTACCCGCAAGGCGAATTCCACCATCTCCATAATTGTAGCCCACCGGGTAGTCCGGATCGTCGCGAAGGTCTCTATACAGGGCGATGGAGTGGCTCTTGAGCCCAATCATGGTCTGGTTCATTCCGAAATTCGTCACCTGTGCCGCTGAGTGCCAAGTTGTTCCGCTTGTCAATTCGTCACGTTCCAGCAGTACGACATCGCTCCACCCCTCGCGTGTCAGGTGGTAGAGAGTGGAGCATCCGGCTATCCCACCGCCAATGATCACGGCACGGGCTGTTGACTTCATTGAGAACCCTCCATCATTGAGTCAGTTTCAGGAAGAGTTGCGAATCCGGTCGAACTCGGTCGCGACTCGCAGGTTCGAAACGGATAGGACGTGCATTGAACAACACCATCAATGGCCAGCATGCAAGGCGTCGCGGACGCGTGGCCCGATTCCACCTTCGCTCCGCGGCACCAGCTGTCAATCCCTGTCCTCCAGGTTCCCGAGGTGGTCAGTATCGCCCGCTGACCGACTCTGACTGTGACGCGATCGTCGCCGCCGCAACGCGGATCCTCTCGGAACTGGGCATGGGCGAGGTGCCAGGGCGGTTGGCGGATCTTCTGGTTGCGGAGGGGGCCAGGCCTTGCGGCGAACGACTGTTGATGCCCGGGGAACTGGTGGCGCGGTCAATCGCTTCGGCGCCGAAGCGGTTCGCATTGCACGGACGGGATCCTTCGCGAACCATCGAAGTCGGCGGTGAGGTCGTTCACTTCGGTACAGGCGGTGCCGCAGTGCAGGTGCTGGATCCAGATACCAGAGCCTACCGGGCCGCGACCCTGCGGGACCTACACGACTTCACCCGATTGCAGGATGTTCTCGTCAACATCAGTTGGTTCACGCGATGCTGTGTGGCAACCGATGTGGACGATTCCTTCGACCTTGATGCAAATACCGTCCATGCGCTCCTCAGCAACACAACGAAACCGGTCGCAACCTCGTTCACACATGCCGATCATGTTCCACCCATTCTTGAAATGCTCGATATCGTTGCCGGTGGACAGGGTGGATTCGCGGACCGGCCCTTTCTGGCGGCCCACATATCGCCCGTGATCTCCCCTCTTCGATTTGGTGAGGACGCGGTTGATGTAACGTTCGCGTGTATCGAAAGGAACATACCGGTTTCCTGCATCACCGCCGCTCAATCGGGTGCCACCGGACCGGCACCATTGGCGAATTTCCTGGCTCAGTCACTTGCCGAGACGCTTGCTTCGCCGGTTATGGTCCAGACCATCAAGCCTGGGCATCCGATGATTTTCTCGAACTGGCCATTTGTGATCGACCTGCGGACCGGGGCGTTCTCGGGTGGGGGCGGTGAGACAGCGGTGCTGAACGCAGCCGCAGCGCAGCTTTCGAACTGGCTTGGTCTTCCTTCAGGTGTCGCCGCGTCAATGACAGACGCGAAGCTGCCTGACGCGCAATGGGGCTCGGAAAAGGGTTTCACCGCGTTGGCCGCAGGCTTGGCAGGCGGCAACATGATCTATGAGAGCAGCGGTATGTCATCGGCTTTGCTCGGAGCCTCGTTTGAGGGTTTTGTACTTGATGACGAGATGATCAGCCACATCTACAGGATTCTGCGCGGCATCGAGGTGAATTCGGACACGCTTGACTTCGCGGCAATTCGGGGCGCGGTTTTGGGCGACGGACATTTTCTTGGTGCACCGGACACAATGGCGGCAATGGAACGCGACTATTTCTATCCGGAACTGGCTGACCGACGGTCACCAACGGAATGGGAGGAAGCTGGGGCACAGGATGCATGGGCCCGCGCGAGGGTCAAAGCGAAGAAGATTCTCGCCACCCATCGACCGGACCACTTGGGACCGAAGAAGGACGCGGAAATCCGGCGTCGGTTCAATATCCTGATATGAACAGGACTGCCCAGACCTCCATTGTGACGGAATGACTTCGAGTTGCCGAAAGGTGAACTCCAGATGCGAAATCGCCGTCGGCGTTTCGCATGGGAGGCTGGAAGTTGAGGGCCGCCCGGTTGGTGATTCGATCTATGTCTGACCATTTGGAGGACCCCATCGTCCCGGTATCGGCAAAGCAGAAGGAATCGCAGGGCGGCGCAATGTCGGAGATGGAGTTTGGTTCGACCACGTATTCCATCGTGTAAGGGATCGGCTGAATGGCGCGGAATCTGCCGATGGCCTCCCGTTTGGCGGGGGATTTCCG
Source organism: Paracoccaceae bacterium (assembly GCA_965203605.1). Classification (GTDB taxonomy): domain Bacteria; phylum Pseudomonadota; class Alphaproteobacteria; order Rhodobacterales; family Rhodobacteraceae; genus JAPOUP01. Next base: position 5,583,873 of record OZ241902.1, read on the forward strand.
TCCGAACCCTCCGTGAAGTTCAGTTAAAGGCGCAAGGGAGCAAGCCTGCGATGGGATCCCTCGATCCGAATTCACACCTTCCTCACCCACACCGACCTATGGGCACCTGCGGCGGATGGCCGAGACTCATGGCCATGCCTTGACCTGTGTGTCAAGCTGGACAGCTATGGTGACAATGGATGACGGGGCGACCGTGAGAGGGAATTAATTTGTGTGTGTTTGGCGCCCTAAGAGGTGCTCTCGAAGGGAAGACGCCCCTACGCCGCAATGGGTGTAATCTAGCGCCATATCGAATTGCGTCTTGAGTTAGCGGATTGGTCGAACTGAAAGTGGAGGGTGACAGATTGTGCTTAACCGGTCCACGATGGATTCCGGACGCCGTAGCTACTTCCCCGCTGGGAATACGGCGTATATGATAGCAGGTCTAGATAGCCTACTATGTGTGGGGCGAGCCGAACTGTTATCGACTCGCTCTGAAGTTCTTTAGGTCTTCTGGGCATTAAATACCTCCGTCATATAATCAGTAGCCGCATCGGTTCCATCATCAACATCAGCAACAGTATCTAGAACCGATGTTTCAGAAACCGATGTCTTAGATTGAACTGGATAATTATAATTATCCATATACTCAACCTTTTTGACGTTTTTGTAAGCCCTATCAAAATCTGGAATCTGGGCACTTAGTCTATGTTCCAGGTTTATATGGCTTTCGGCGGTCCACAGCCGAACAACTCCAGCTTCCTTGTCATAAACCGCCGTTATGCTATCGATCTTCTTCGTCAACTGGTCACTCGGCGCCCAATATCTCAGGGATTTCCTTAAGCTATTGAACATTTTAACGAAGAATCTGCCTGATGTAGCGCTTCCCAAATCCAGCGCTATGTCTTCCTTTTCAGTTGACAGCTGTCTGTAAGCAGCTTCCGCTGCCGCGAAGTAGACTCTGCTGAAGGTCTCTAGTCCGTCAGGGGCTCGGTGAGCGCTCTCATTAGTCATTTTCTTCCTCCCTTTTATCTTCCGTCTCCATCAACAGCTTATGAATATCCTTCACATGCTGTTTAGCTACAGCAATACTCGCCTCAAGAGTATAGTCTGGTGGAGGGTTTCTGTATTTCTCTGGATCAAAAGCGCTAGCTCTAACTAGCAGCGATTGCTTGATCCTAGTTATCAGCCTACTACTGTTGTAGGCGGTTGTCATGAAGTCTGCCGCTCCAGGCCTTCCCTTAGCCAGCGCTAATTCCGCTTCCTGCAGCCTTTTTTCACAGGCTAAAAGCTCCATCGTCAGGGCTACGAAATCCCTGAATTGCTTCTTTTCGGTTTTCATAGCTACAGCTTTCATATCGCTAACTCCATCAGCCAATCATGATCTTCTCTGGCTTTGGTTTCTGCTTCAAGTTTCTTCTTCTCTTGAAGCTCTTTATAGTTTATAGAGTTCCTAAGCTCTTGCTGCCTGCTAGCTTTTAACCTAGTGGCGGCTATCCACAGGTCCTTAACCTCATAGTTCAGCCGTTTCGCATCATCTGGATACTGAATCGCGAATTCCTCTATGATCTTGCTTTGCTCTTTGGTAGGAACGAAATTCTTACCATAGAGGTTGGCCTTGATTTGCCTGTAGACTTTCGTGACAGATTGTGCTTAACCGGTCCACGATGGAGTCCGTCGCTTAAGCGTATCGCCGAGTTGCAGTGTTGGCTTCAGGACAATTCTCTCACCACCGCTTGAATTCTGGCCCACGCTCTTCGAGACAAGTTTTGCTGCCTCGCGCCCTATTCCGGCGCGGCAGGCGTCCATGGTGGCCAGCATTCGTGGCAAGCCGTCCAAGAGATCAAGTCCATTGAAGCCCGCGAGCCCGACCTGCCCGGGAACATCGATGCCATTGTCAAGACAGTGGAGAAGGCCGCCCGCACCGATCATGTCATTTGAATAGTAAAGAAAGTCGAGATCCGGTGTCCGCTTCAGGATTGTATCCGTCATTTCGCGTCCCTTCAGCAGGGAGCTACCGCCTTCGTAAAACTCCTGGTCCACGACTTCCAGTCCGGCCTTCGCCATCGCCTCGGTGAATCCTTCGAACCGTTTCCGTGCGCGGTGATCGAGTGGCATCTTGGTTCCCAGAAACCCTATTCTGCGATAACCCGCCTCGATTATGGCGCTCGCCATCTGACGACCGGCGCGGCGGTGGGAAATTCCCACCATTGAATCGATCGGATCTCCGTCAGCATCCATGATTTCGATGATCGGAATTTCGGCGCTGCGCAGGAGGTTGCGACTGGTCTCGGTATGTTCCAGTCCCGCGATGATTACACCGGAAGGCCGCCAACTGAGCATCTCATAAAGTACGGTTTCCTCGCGTTCGGGTTCATAGTTCGTCACGCCGAACACAGGTTGCAGAGGTGTGCTTTCCAGTACTTCCGCAATGCCGCCTAGCACCTCGGGGAAGACAAGATTCCCCAAGGAGGGCACGATCACGGCCACTAGATTCACCCTTTGTGAAGCCAACGCCCCGGCAATCCTGTTTGGCACATAACCGAGTGATTTTGATGCCTCCAGCACTCGGTTACGGGTGGCTTCACTGACTTCGCCGCTGTCTCGCAAGACGCGGCTGACTGTCATTTCGCTGACCCCGGCAGCTTCGGATACGTCGCGAAGGGTCAACGGGCGGGTTTTTCTGGCGCTCCTGTCCCTGTTCATGAACGCTTGCTCCCCGATAATGGCCTGACGGGATACTAGCGATTGGGTTCGGCAATGTCCAAGGGTTCGAAAGCCGTGAGTTCATTGGTTTGATCGGCGTCCATTTGGGCTTGTGGGATTGCCCGCTCCGCCGGAACTCTCCGCATTCGAGCGAACTGGCGTTTGGTTGCCCCCACCAGTCTCGGGCTGCTCTTCGCATGTGGTTTGGATTCCGGCGCACCCATGCTACAGGCGATCTTCAGCTTCCCATTGGAGAACTTGATATGCGATCGCTCGACGGGCTTGTGGTGCTGGACTTCTCGACGTTGCTGCCGGGGCCGCTGGCGTCATTGCTGCTGGCCGAGGCAGGAGCGGAAGTGATCAAAGTTGAGAGGGTGGGGACCGGAGACGAAATGCGCGCGTTTCCGCCGAAAGTCGGCGACGAGAGTGCCCTGTTTGCGCTACTGAATCGCGGCAAGAGCAGCATTGCCCTGGACCTTACGCTGGACGCTGACCGACAAAGGCTTGAACCATATCTGTGTCGCAGCGATGTCCTGATCGAGCAGTTCAGACCCGGCGTAATGGATCGTCTTGGGCTTGGATATGGTCAACTCTCGACCCGGTTTCCCAATCTCATCTACTGTTCAATCACCGGATATGGCCAGAAGGGACCGAAGGCGAAAGTTGCCGGTCATGACCTCAACTATATCGCCGAGACAGGCCTCCTGTCACTCTCAACCGGTCCAACCGGAAGTCCGATCGTCCCGCCGGCTCTGGTTGCGGACATAGCGGGAGGGGCCTATCCAGCAGTTATGAACATCCTGTTGGCGCTTGAGATGCGGCGCAGAACCGGCCTCGGTCTCCATCTTGATGTTTCGGTGACAGATAACATGTTTCCGTTGGCTTGGTGGGCGCTTGCCCAGCGGGCGGTCACTGGCACGGCTCCGGGAAATGCCGACAGTCTGCTGAATGGCGGTAGTCCCCGCTACAGGCTCTATCCGACCAGCGATAGGAGAATCGTGGCTGCGGCTCCCATCGAGCAGCGATTCTGGGAGAACTTCTGCGAAGTGATTGGCCTTGAGCGGGAGCTTTGTGACGATCAGGTTGCGCCCGCCGCGACCTTGGCCCGGGTTGCGGAGATCATTGCGAGCCGGACAGGGGCATGTTGGCAAAGACGATTTAGTGGCGTTGACTGCTGCTGTACACTCGTACAGTCTCTTGATCAGGCACTCGCTGACCCTCACTTTCGGAAGCGTGCGATTGAGGCGCGACGGACGGTGGTCGGCGTAAGGTCCATACCGGCTTTGCCTTTACCCATCGCTTCGGCTCTGCTGGAAGATGCGCCATACAAAGCCAGGGCTCCTCGACTTGGAGAGATCGGGTAGAGTGTTGGGTTCGGTCATTGATTCTCCCTGATTCCATCTCTTTCTGAATTTCGGGATGACTCGCCTTTCGATTCGCGGTATGGCCCAACAGGTTCTGGCCCCGTAGCTCAGCTGGATAGAGCGACCGCCTCCTAAGCGGTAGGTCACAGGTTCGAATCCTGTCGGGGTCGCCATTCTATTAATTGCACGATTTTTTCTCCTAATTTACAGTAGGTTGCGCAGGTGTGTCCCGTTTCTGACTAAGCGTGTCCCAATTTAGGCAACCCCTACCAGCAACTTGACCATTCTTTCACGATCAGCCGCGCGCGTGTAGCGCTCTACCTCAGAAAGGCTCATATGCCCAGCCATCGCCGCGATTTGGTGAGTGGTCGCGTCGTTTTCAGCCCAATAAATGCAGAGAGCATTGCGTAGGCCATGAAGGCGTGAGACTATCCCGGCCTCGTGCGCTGCGTCGCCAAACTCATTGTCCAGGCTTGTGGCCTTGAAGGGCTTACCGGCATCGGTAAGAATAAAGGCGGGAGCAGTATCTGGGGTGCGGTTGATAACAGCTCGCAGTTCAGCCGTGAGGGGCACACGTGCGATGATTCCGCCTTTCTGGCGCTCATAAACTAATAGGTCGCCCTTGATGTTTCTTCGGACCAGTTTGGCTAGATCGGTTCGAGCCGCGCCAGTGTATAAACCCAACTCAAAAATCAAGCGTTCACGAGTGCCCACCGGCCAGCGCTTTTGGAAGGCTGCAATGTCTTCAGCGTCGGCGACAGGAAAGCCTTTGATCTTGGGTTTATCCAACTCGATCCCGCCCAGCGGATCTTTACGGATGAAACCCAAGCGACGGAGGTGTTCAAAGACCGGCGGGAGCGCCTTGGACTCGTTGATCGCGCCGTGCCCGCCCTTGGCATACATGGCGCGTTCTACAACTTCACCTGTGATCGTCTTGACCGGGTGCGCACCCTGCGTCTTGCGATAATGCGCAAAGGTCGCAAAGCGGGCCGCGCGCGTACCCACTGCATATTTTGTCCAATCTGCATTGCCTGAAGTGTAGAGGTCCAGAGCCCATGCAAACGTGCCTGCCTCACGGGTCTCGGTATCCGGTGGCATTTCCTGCCAACGCGCGTGTTCTGCAGCCCATGCAGCCAAGACCTTGGGATCGGTCGGGTGCAGTCCATGAACGCCCAGAGACCGCACAATATCGCCTCGACGATATGTGTGGAACCAACGCCCACGGCGCAGTTTGGAACGAAGACAAGGCAGCTTCTTTATGCTGCCTCTCCTGAGAATGGCTTGCCTTCCCATTGGTGGCTTGCATCGTCACGATCAGGGTAGTCAAATACAATGCCCTCAGGCTCCACACCCTTGATGAGCGCACCTGGGCACAGTTCACGAGCAACCTTGTAGGCTTCTTTGATCTGACGCTCTGTGGGCATGGAAGGGGATCGAGGGCTCGGCCTTGGTAGTTAAATCCACACTTCATCAGTTAACCAGTTGCCTGACTTATTGGACGCGGACAGATCATCGTTCTTCTGTCTTGATCTCATCGTTGTGCAGTCTGTTGCATCGATTCTCAGCAACGCATCGATATGAGCGGCGCTGAGCAACATGGCACGTCCCAGAGAGTAGAACTGCCCACGTTCTCTAGCCTTCGTCCGCAAAGCTCTGGCCGAGATATTTGCACCAGTTTTGCTTAACTTTTTACACCATTCTTCTGGCGTCAGCGCGTCTTCAAAATCTTGAACGAGCTTGCACTCCCAACTGCGGATAACTGCAAGTTATTGCACGTTTTTGGCGGCTTTCTGGCTATGATTTTGTTTTTTGGTGTTAGTCTGCTGGTGAGCAGATATGTTCCCAAAAGGCCAGAGTAACCTTCATGGGCCGAAGTCAATTTTTAGAGCACTTTAATTTAGAAGCGAGGCGCGAGCGCAGTCCCCAGCACTGCGCGGCCAGAATCAAAACGGGAAAACGCAATCTCAGATGAAGCTTTGGCGCAAATAGCGCGTCTTAAACGAAAACGAAAGCTCCAAACCAGCAGAAGGAACGTAAAAAATTGCTCAAGGTCTAAGAACTTGCCGCGAGTTGCGAGACATGACACGCAACGAATTTGCAGAGGCAATAGGCATTACCAGATGAGCATTATACAATTATGAAACTGGGCAACGAAGCGTTCCAGGCGATCTGATTGAAAGAACTGCAAAGAGGGTGACTTAGAACTCCACGAGATTTTCGGAACCAGTTTCGAGAATGCGCCAATCGAGCGGCGCAGGTCGGATGCGACTCTCGCTATTCAGCTCTACCTGGGCCTGAAAGACAGATTCTCTGAATCCAACAATTCTGAGGTGTCTCACATTTCTGCCGAAGATACTGATATCCAACGCGTTGCCGCTGACGCCGCAGCTTCTTGGCCGGCCAATACAAAGGTCACCGAAAAGAGTATTGCCAACGTCACTAAACGTCTAGCCGATCAGTTGGCTGACTACTACGCACTAATAGCTTTGGCCGACATCTAGCACCACAAAATACACTGTCGCTCCAACCTGAGTGCCCCAAGGACCCTAAAATAGCCGCCTGAGAGTAAGCGGGCTTGGCCTGCCGATCAGGCGAGATTGACTTTTTCGTTTCACAGGATCATATATTGAAACAGAAAGGTCATATCATGAGCGTCATCGCATTTCCAAAGCAAGCGTCCGCCTTTCAGCCCGAGGCGCATTGCATCCGCCTAGGGGAAACGAGTTACCGCAAGGTGGCCGATCTCGCAGCGGCAGGTGTAATCCAGAGCAAGCGCTTCGTGATCGATGGGTCGAAGATCGCCTATCAGAAAGAAATCATCCAAATGCTGCAGGGCTTGGGTGCCGAGGTGGTTCTTGACCGGCGCATCATCGAGCTTTCTGCACGGCGAAAATGTGCAGGCATGGCCGCTTCTGCTCCATGGGCGTCTGATACCCGTGGTGTTCCGCTTTCGCCAGATGTGTTCCGGGACAATCATCCGGTCGACATATACGGCTCTATTGCTAGATGCGCGGTAGAACTTGGTGTCAGCGCCATAATTTCGCCGCCGCACTTTCTCGCCGATCCTGGCTTCGATGGTTGGCAAAGCATTGACCACGACGCGTACTTGTTGCTGCGCCATGCGCTCGATTCAGCGGGCGGAAAGTCAATCGCGATAGATTACCTCATGGCCGCGCGATTGACCGACTTTATGGACGAAGGTTTCCAGTCGAAGGTTATGCCAAACCTGTCGGATTTGCCGTATGACAATCTCTGGGTTCAGGCATCGATGTCGACACCAATTGGCCCGCTAAATGCTCGGCGTCTGGTGCGAACGCTCTCGCGCTGGCATAACATAGGAAAGCCCATCGTGATGGGCTACATGGGCGGGCTTACGGCGGAGGCCCTTGTCGGGATGAACGTCGTGTCTGGTGTCGCTCACGGCTACGGTGAGCAATCGTCGTTCACAACAGCGAAATGGACGGATCCGCCGGAGGAACGGGATAAAGACAAGCTGGGAGGGCGAGCCACCCGTATCGGTGTATTCGCACTCGGATGCACTTTCACCAGTGCTGAATTCGATGTGCTTATGTCAGCACGCGGTGCCAAGACAGCATTGCTGCCCAACGACCGGGATGCGTTGCCAAACGGGCTTCAGGACATTCAAAACGATTCACGCCGATTCAATGTCCTTGATGCGCAGCGCCGTATGACAGAAATCAACGCCGTGCCGACCGCCAACCGGCCCGACTATTTCGCGGAGAAGAGGACGCGTGAGGTGGTTGCGACAGCGAACAAGGCGGCCAAGCTCAACCCAAAAGCGGATGTGCCAAAGGACAAGAAAATCGATATCCAGAAGCTGCGCGACCGGCTCGTCAAACTCAGCTCTGGATCAGAAAAACTCAGGGGGATTTATGAAAATCCTGCGACAGAACGTACGGAACAGGGGGCGACAGTGAGAGCGATCGGCGATTTGCGTTGGAGCACTCCATTGAACCAGACTGGAACGGAACGATGACCTCAACAGCAATTGCAAGGAGCATCTCGGATCTTGAATCTATCGGTGGCCTGAACGGAACAGACATTGCCAATGTGACGGATGTCTCGAAGGCCACGGTCTCACGTTGGCGCAATGGGACCAAGCGTCCGCAGCCAAACAGTGAACGGGTTCTGTCTGACCTCATCTACGTCGTGCGAAGGCTCGAAGACTACTACTCGAATGACGAAATTCGGCTTTGGCTTTACGCTCGCCATCCGCAGCTGGAAGGGCAGCGGGCCATTGACTTGATCCATGATGGCGAGGTGGTGGAAATCTTCCGTGTGCTCGATCGTCTGGACGCAGACGGGTATCTCTAACACATGATCGAAGGTCCCAGAGATCATACGCTCATCGATGCTCTGGAAGGACTGACGACCCAGGCATACGAAGGCCGCCTCTGGCGCGTAACGCGCGACGGGCGTGATCCAACCCTCTTTTTCGCAGGCGGCAACCGGTGGGATGATGGCACGTTTGAGGTGCTCTACACGTCATTGAGCCGGGAAGGTGCTCTTGCGGAAATGCACTACCATGTCGCACGCGGGCAACCGATTGCGCCATCAAAGATCAAGTACCGGCTGCATGAGTTGCAGGCGCAGATCGATGGTGTTCTCGACCTGACTGACAGGTCTTTCTTGGCCGGTCTTGGGATCGACCCAGCGACATATGGAAAGCTGCCTTACGTCAAACGGGAAGGAGAGTATGAAGCCTGCCAGAAAATCGGTGAAGCTGCGCACTTCCTGGGTTCGGAGGATAAGGCCGATCCGTCGGCACTTTTGGTGCCAAATGCGCGGCATGACGGCCATAACATGGTGATCTTCGGGGACTATGTCAGTTTCGAAACCATCGAGCACGTCAAAGACCATGGTGTGATTGATTGGACGAAGATCTAGCGGATTTCGCATCCAGCAAATCATTCTCGAGGTTTGGGGTGGAAGGGCAGCCGAACGGTTCCTATTGCTGACACATGGCTGACGCCCCAGTCTCTCCCTCCATTGGGAAAGTATTCAGCATGCAGGGTCTGAAATAGAGCTTATCTTGAACAGACTGCGCTGGCGACAGATGCCGCCAGCGCATTGCGCATCACTGGGTTATGATTTCCGGTCCCATGAACGTGTTGGGGAGGAATGTGGAAAGGAACGGAACGTAGGTGACGATGATCAGGAACACGAACAGCACGGCCAGGAACGGCAGGGCTGCCTTGACCACGCTCATCATCGGCATACCGGCAACGCCCGAGGTGACGAAGAGGTTCAGGCCCACCGGCGGGGTGATCATACCGATCTCCATATTGACCACCATGATGATGCCCAAATGGATCGGGTCGATGCCCAACTCGATGGCGATCGGGAACACCAGCGGTGCCACAATGACCAAGAGGCCCGAGGGTTCCATGAACTGACCGCCGATCAACAGGACGATGTTGACCACCACCAGAAACATCACCGGCCCGAAGCCCGCCGACAGCATCGCATTGGCGACCTGCTGCGGGATTTGCTCGTCCGTCAGCACATGTTTCAGGATCAGTGCGTTGGCGATCACAAACAACAGCGTCACGGTCAGTTTCCCTGCATCGAACAGGGTCTTTTGAGTGTCCGGATGCACAATCGCGGTGACCAATGCCCAGGGCTTGCTCTTCAGGGGAATGCGCGGGCCGGCAGGGGCGTTTTCGATCACTGCGGCGGCCGACAGGCTGCGGTTTTTGGGAGCGGCCAGCGGCCCCATGTCCTTGTAGACAAAGGTGGCGATGAAGAAGGCATAGACGGCGGCCACAGCGGCGGCTTCGGTGGGGGTGAAGATACCACCATAGATGCCGCCCAGAATGATCACGATCAGGAACAGGCCCCAACCGGCCTCGCGGCCTGACTGGAACACTTCGCCCCAACCCTTCCACTCGCCCTTGGGCAGGTTCTTGATCTTGGCGATGACATAGATGGCGACCATCAGCATCAGACCGGCCAACAGCCCGGGAATGACCCCCGCAAGGAACATTCGGCCCACCGACACCTCGACCGAGGCGGCATAGACCACCATCACGATGGAGGGTGGGATCAGGATGCCTAGCGTACCGGCGTTACAGATCACACCGGCGGCGAATTCCTTGGAATACCCGACCCGCCGCATACCGGTGATCACAATTGTACCGATGGCAACCACCGTGGCAGGCGACGAACCCGACAGCGCGGCAAACAGCATACAGGCAAACACGCCCGCAATGGCCAGACCGCCCGGAAAATGGCCCACGCAGGCGATTGAGAAACGGATAATCCGCCGCGCCACGCCGCCTGTCGTCATGAAGGACGAGGCGAGTATGAAAAACGGGATCGCCAGCAGAGTGAAGTGGCCTTCGAATGCGGCAAACAGCGTTTGTGCGACAGACGCCAGTGAACTGTCTGAAAACCAGAGCAAAAACAGGATGGATGACATCCCGAGCGAGATTGCAATTGGGACACCAATCATCAGGAAGCCGATGACCATTGCAAAGAGAAGGACGACTTCCATTATTTCGCCTCCGCGTTCTTCGCTTCGATTTGGGCCAGTTCTTCTTCAACCTCGTGGCTGGCCACGAGCCGATCCATCTTGCCGTTCAGGATACTGGCCGTCGCCTGAACAAGCCGCAGCAACAGCAAGCCCATCGAAATCGGCAGCACGACATAGGGCAGAAAACGCGGGATCTTTTCGTAGGCTTCGCCCTCGTTAAAGGTGTCCGCCATCCAAGCGAGGATACCGGGCATCGGGATGTCGTTGGTCTCGTACCAGCCCTTTTCACGATAATCCTGCTCAAACCCGAGCGGGAACCAGCGCCCTTCGGTGGCGGGCAGGTTGGCGAAGTTGGCCCAGTAGTCCCACGATCCCTTCAGCATAAGCAGCGAGAAGGCGACACAAACAGCGGCGGCGGCCAGGGCCAGCCATTTCCGGGCGTTGCTATGCAGCACGTTGACCATCAGATCGACCCCCAGATGCGCGTGCCTTTTCACCGCATAGGACGACCCTAGTATCCCGCCAGTGTTGAATTGATGCCTGTCCGCTTGCCATGTTCCCCTTGATACCTTATACCTGCCACACCAACAACCAACAGACCCTCAGGATCGGGCGGATGTCCGCCGGCGGTTCCGGGGGCATCATGAGGCGGCAGGCCATGGGAACGGGTGGCAGGAAGATATATCACGTACGGCTGGACGACGGGGAGCGGTCGCTCCTGCAGGGGATCGTCGACGGTGGAAAGGGGTCGGTGACGCGACGCCGGCGGGCGCACATCCTGCTTCTGGCGGACGCCAACCGCGACGGCGGCGGACGCGGGGACGCCGACATCGCGGACATCCTCGGGGCCGGGACGGCGACGGTGGAGCGGGCCCGCAGGAAGTTCGTGCTGGAGGGCCTTGAGGCGGCGCTGGAGAGGAAGGAGCAGGCCAACAGGAAGAAGCCCCGGTTGGACGGCGAGGGCCAGGCGAAACTGGCGATGCTGGCCTGCTCCGATCCGCCGGAGGGGCACGCGCGCTGGACGATGCAGCTGCTCGCCGACAGGCTCGTCGAGCTGGAGGTCGTCGGCAGCATCTCCGACGAGACGGTCCGGCAGGGGTTAAAAAAAACGACATCAAGCCGTGGCGGAGCGAATGCTGGTGCATCCCGCCGAAGGAAAGCGCCGATTTCGTCTGCGCCATGGAGGACGTCCCGAGACCTACAGCCGGGAGTACGACGACGGCACCGTGCTCGTCTGCATGGACGAGACCTCGAAGCAGCAGACGAAGGAGACGCGGATGCCGCTTCCGACGCGGCCCGGCCAGCCCGCCGCGTACGATTTCGAGTACGAACGCAACGGAACGGCGAACCTGTTCATGGTGTACGCGCCGCTGGAGGCATGGCGCCACGTGAAGGTCACCGACCGGCGCACGAAGCGGGACTTCGCAGGGTTGCTCGCCGACATGGCCGACGTCCATTTCCCCGACCGGAGAATCGTCCTGGTGATGGACAACCTCAACACCCACAGGCTGTCGACCCTGTACGAGACGTTCGAGCCGGCGGAGGCGTCGCGGCTCGCCGACCGCTTCGAGGTCCACCACACGCCGAAGCACGGCAGCTGGCTGAACATGGCGGAGATCGAGATAAACGTCCTGTCCCGGCAGTGCCCCGCCAGGCGCATTCCCGACCGCGAGGCGATGGTGCGGGAGGTCGACGCATGGCAGGCGCACCGGAACTCGTCGTCGAAACCGGTGGACTGGCGTTTCAGGACCGGGGACGCCCGGATAAAGCTCAGATCCCTCTACCCATCAACACAATGATGGTGGGATACTAGCAGAACCAGCCAGGCGAACAGGAAGACCGTCATCTCCAAAGCCCAAAGGATATTTGAATCAAAGACATACCTGACAACGACGTTTGCAAATGTCAGTGCGGTCATCAGACCCAGAATACCAGCGATCAAAGTCTCTTCGATCCGGTCCATGAACGAGTGCTTGTCGGCCATAGCCTACCCTCCCAACAGCGGGTGTATCCTTGATTGTTGGAATCTATGCTTTCGGTCGGTTTTCAGGGGCGAAGATCGACCGAAAGGCGTTTCCATGCCAGGAATTCAAGACTCAAGAAAACACCCAAGCGACTCATGCCAACAATCTGGGATGCACCCCCCAACAGCAGCTTACTTGACAGATAGCGGGCAGGGATGTTCTGCCCGCGCCGAGTGCTTCAGAAGCCGGAGTTGATCTGAACTGCTGCGTCGAGGGAGTCCTGACCGATATCGCCCGAGAACTGCTCCCATACCGGTTGCATGGCGACGACCCATGCCTCGCGCTCTTCATCCGTCAGCGTGCGAATGGTTCCGCCCGCATCCAGAATTGCCTGACGGTTCTTCTGGTTCACAGCGTAGGATTCCGAGTTACGGCTCGCGGTTACCTCGTCCAGAATGGTCAGGAACTGCTCGCGCACTTCGGGGTCCAGACCGTCCAGCCAGTCCACCGACGTCACCACCAGATAGTCGATGATGCCGTGATTGGTCTCGGTGATACCGTCCTGAACCTCAAAGAACTTCTTGCCATAGATGTTGGACCAGACGTTTTCCTGACCGTCCACAACACCCTGCTGAAGCGCGCCATAGACTTCGGAAAAGGCCATTTTCTGCGGGCTGCCGCCAATAGCTTCCATCTGCGCCACTAGCACGTCCGAGGACATGACCCGGAATTTCAACCCATCCGCATCGGCCGGTGTAACCAGCGGAACATTTGCCGACATCTGTTTCATGCCGTTATGCCAGAAGGTCAGCCCCTGAAGGCCGCGACGCTTCATCGAATCCAGCAGAGCTTGCCCGGCGTCCGAGGTTTGGAACGCATCGACCGCCTCGATATTCTTGAACAGGAACGGCAGGTCAAAGATGCGGAATTTCTTGGTAAATTTCTCGAACTTCGACAGCGACGGTGCAGCCAGTTGTACATCGCCATTCAGTAGCGCCTCAAGCACCTTGTCATCATTGTACAGCGTTGAGTTGGGGAAAACCTCCATACAGGCTTTGCCGTCCATCTCATCGTTGATGCGCTGTTCCAGCAGAGTCGCTGCGATGCCTTTGGGGTGTTTGTCGGTATTGGTGACGTGGCTGAACTTGATGACGATTTCGCCCGGATCACAGGCGGCAAATGCAGCGCCCGCACCGGTAACCAGCGCAACAACCAGGCTTGATGTTTTCCAGAAATTCATCGCTTCCTCCCTTTCTGTCAGGCCGATCTGACCCGATCAAAGATGCTGATCGAGATTACATGCTTGGGCGGCGATGATTTTTCGGAAGAATTGATCAGTAAATTCGATTAATGCTGATATATAAAGTCGGATATCTTGAATAACCAACCAATTTTGCGGAGCGTACCGGTATGTTTCTGGATTTCGAGGAGCTGACTCTGAATGTCAGCGAGCAGAAGATTTTTGTTCGCCACGCAGGCGAACCCGGCAATCCGGGTCTTTTGCTGTTGCACGGCTATCCGCAGACATCGGCCATGTGGCATGCGGTTGCCCCGCAGCTCACAGATCAGTTCCATGTCATCTGCCCCGACCTGCGCGGATATGGTCGGTCGTCTAAACCCGTCTCAGATGACCGGCATATGCCCTATTCGAAACGTGAAATGGCAAAGGACATGGTCTTGGTCATGTCTCAGATGGGGCACATGACCTTTCTGGTCGGTGCCCATGACCGCGGTGCGCGGGTCAGCCATCGGATGGCTCTGGATCATCCGCAGAATGTCCAGGCGATGGTCCTGTTGGACATTGCACCGACGCGCGAGATGTATCGCGAAACGTCAAAGGAATTCGCCAGCGCCTATTGGCACTGGTTCTTTCTGATTCAGAAACACCCCATCCCGGAACAGATCATCGGCAATGACCCCGCGCAGTTCTGGAAACTGAAATGCTTCAATCAGGCCAAGGGTGAAAACCCCTTTACCCCTGCGGCGCTCGACGAATACATCGAGGCATTCAGCACGCCTGAGGCTGTGCATGCCTCTTGTGAAGACTACCGTGCCGCCGCGACCATCGACATCGAACATGACGATCAGGACGACGGGCGGAAGGTTGAACAACCGCTGATGGTCCTATGGGCCAAGCGCGGGGTGACCGAGACCTGCTTTGATGCGATGGCGCTGTGGCAAGCGCGGGCGCACCGGGTTGAGGGCGAGGCCGTCGATGCCACGCATTACATGGCCGAAGAGATTCCAGACGAAATAGCAAGCCGAATGCGCGCATTTTTCTTGCGCCAGACCGAACAGAAGGATGCTGCCGAATGAGCAGGACACTTTACGACAAACTGGTGGACGCACATAAGGTCTGCGACCTGCCGGACGGCGACATGCTGATCTATGTCGATTTCCACATCATGAACGAATACACCAGCCCGCAGGCCTTTTCCGGGCTGGATCAGAAAGGGCTCTCCGTCTGGCGGCCTGAGGCCCATCTGTCGGTCGTCGATCACGTGAATGCCACACGGCAGCGTGCTCCCCATGATGCGGCCTCCAAGCTGCTGATCGACAATCTGGAAGCCAATTGTAAAAAGCACAACATCGCCTTTTATGGCGTGGGCGACCGCCGCCAGGGGATCGAGCATGTTGTTGTCCCCGAACAGGGGCTTGTCGTGCCGGGGATGCTGATCGCCTGCGGCGACAGCCATACTACCACCTATGGTGCTTTCGGAGCGCTTGGTTTTGGCATCGGTACGTCCGAGGTTGAACATGTGCTGGCGACGCAGACCCTGCGCTATAAGCGGCTGAAGACCATGCTGGTCAATATCGATGGCGGTCTTGCCCCCGGTGTGACCTCCAAGGACATAATCATGAAGGTCGTGCAGGTGGTCGGTGCGGGCGGCGCCAATGGCTATGCCGTCGAGTTTTCCGGCACGGCCATCCGTGCGCAGGAAATGTCCGGGCGAATGACGATTTGCAACATGGCGGTTGAGTTGGGCGGACGTGCGGCCCTGATCGGCGCGGATGAAAAGGCGCTTGAGAAAATCAAGGGGCACGCGCATAGCGGCACGCTGGATTTCGGCGGTTTGGACTGGAACTCGGACCCGGGCGCGGAGTATGACACGGTGTTCGAGATTGACGCCGCCGACATTGCCCCGCTTGTCAGTTGGGGCACCAGCCCGGATCAGTCGGTTCCTGTCGACGGCTCAGTCCCCGCCGAGACCGAAGGGATGACGCCCAAGGCACGCGAAGCGCTGACCCGCGCACTGGACTATATGGACCTGAAAGCGGGTCAGGCGATGACCGATATCGAGATCGACAGCGCCTTTATCGGCTCGTGCACCAACAGCCGTATTGAGGATCTGCGCGCCGCTGCCACAATCCTGACAGGTAATAGGGTCGCCGGGTCGGTGAACGCCATCGTCGTTCCGGGCTCGACCTATACCCGTCTACAGGCCGAGGCTGAGGGGATCGACCGGGTGTTTATCGACGCGGGCTTTGACTGGCGCCCGGAAAGCGGCTGTTCGATGTGCCTTGCGATGAATGACGATGTCGCAATGGATGGAGAACGGATTGCGTCCTCGACCAACCGCAATTTCGAAGGTCGGCAGGGCCGCGGGGCGCGCACCCATTTGATGAGCCCGGAGATGGTGGCCGCCGCCGCCATCCAAGGCCGTATCGCGGATGTGCGAGAGTTTCTGAGCGAAGGAGCGGAATAAGATGCCAAAAACTGTTCACGGGCTTGCCGCCGCCCTGCCGCTTGCCAATGTCGATACCGATGTGATCATGCCCAAACGCTTTCTGATCACGATTACGCGCGAAGGGCTGGCGGATGGCACATTCGCCGATCTGCGCTTTCACGACGATGACACGCCGCGCACGGATTTTGTACTGAACACACATCCCTGGCACGAGGCCAGAATACTGGTTGTCGGCGACAATTTCGGCTGCGGGTCCAGCCGGGAACACGCGGTGTGGGGGCTGGTTCAACTGGGCATTCAGGGCATCATCGGCACCAGCTTTGCCGGCATTTTCTATGACAATGCGCGCAAGAACAGCCTTGCCTTGCCCATCGTCAGCCACGAGGTACGGGATCAGTTGATGCAGGCGGCGTCCCACGAGGATGGCGTCAGCTACACGATTGATATCGAAAACCGGGTCATCAGAATGGGCGAGGCAAAGCTGCCGTTTGAAATGGACGACGCGACGCAGACCGCCCATCTTGAGGGGCGCGACGACACCCTGTATTCGCTGGAATTCGCGGACGCGATCCGCAAATATGAAAGCGGGCTGGGCGATCAGCAACGGGTGCGCGTCATACAGTAGTCAGGACAGGTTGACTTGGAATTTCGCCAACTTCAGTGCTTTGTGGCGGTCGCAGAAGAGTTGCATTTTCGAAAGGCGGGCGAACGCCTCGGCCTCAGCCAGCCCGCCCTTTCTGATCGTATTTCCGCACTGGAACACGAGTTGGGCTTTGCCCTGTTCTTTCGAACAACCCGGCAGGTTAGCCTGACGCAAGCGGGATCCGAGTTCCTGCGCGACGCCAAGCGCATTCTAGCGGATATTGACAAATCCGTTTCCAAAGCCCGGCACACCGCAGACAGCGGGCTCAAAACGTTGCGGGTCAGCGGCGTTGATGAGGCGATCTCGATGCTGCTGCCACCCGCGCTAATGGAGTTCCGCAAACGGCAACCTTCGGTACATGTGGACATTCTTGAGATTTCGTCTTCGGACTACCATACGCAAGAGCTTGCAAACCACCGGACCGACATCGCTTTTGTGCGAAAGCCCCCTGAAGATGAGTTTCTGAAGGCAGATCTTTTGTACCAGCAGGACGCTGTCGTGGTCTTGCCGTCCGCGTCGGAACTCGCGGGCCGGGTATCGCTTTCAGCAGCAGATATCCGGGATCACCCAATTATCGGATTTCCAAAACGCGCGCGCCCGATCCTTCACGACCTGCTCTGGAACAGCTATCGCGCCCATGGGTGGCAACCGGACATCGCCTGCGAAGTCATCGACAAATCCACCATGTTGCAGCTGGTGGCGCACGGGGTCGGCATCGGGCTCGCACCAGAATGGATCCGCGCCCTGGCACCTGCGCATTTGAGTTGCATTCCGTACCAAACGGACTGCCAAAGCATCGAACTCTACGTCGCGCGCCGGGCAGCGGGGAACTCGAAAATCGTGGATGAGTTCGTGGAGGTGGTCAAAGACGTCTCCTCGGCCGTGCGCCCAGTCTGGGCAAGTCAGTGACAGGACCTAGGTTGTGTTCCACAGAAGCATTCGACGGCAAATGAGGAACAGATCCTGGAGCCTTGAGGGGATCCAGCGCTCGCCTGAAGTGTGTGTTTCGGGAACCTATGCGATGAAGCGAAACGCATCGGCGAAAGTGCTGTCGGCGATCCGGTGAAGTTGGATCGTTAGTGAAGTTTGGTTTGGACCCCTCTTCCAGACACTAACGGCGGTCATCGACGGACTATGGTCGTTCGTGCGTACTGCAACATCAAGAAGAAAGGGTTCGAAGCGGACCTCGGCAACCACCCCCACTTCCATTCCGAAGTGCAACACTGGCCTTTCCCGCAGCGGGGGCGGAGCCCGAGCGGAGGGAATGGCCCAGCCGGACGGCGATGGCTCCGTCGGAAAGCCCGCTTTCCTTCAGCGCGCTGATCTGGCATCTTTCGTCCCGGGTCGGGTGGCTATGGCCCTTCGGCATAGCAGTCTCCCCTGTTTCAGCAAAGGGACTGTCGCCGCTTCCCAGGGCAATCGCTTTAGGATTTCGTCATCGGCGGCTCAAGTCCGACAGCGGCGCGGACCAGCTCGATCAGGGCCTCGTCGCTCCAGCCCGCCTTCTTCAGTTTCCCGCGCATCGCGTCCTTTCCCGGGGCGACCCTGGCGACGTTCAGCGCGAGCCGCCGCATCAGCGCCAGGTTCTCCGGCCCGCTGTCCGTCCGGTTCCGCTGCCGGTCCTCGTCCATGGTCACGTCCAGGACCCAGTGCAGCGAATTCTCCACCGCCCAGTGCGAGCGCACCGTTTTCAGGAACCTCTCCGGACCGAGCCTTTCGCTGAGGAGGAAATAACGGGTCTCCGTGCTCCGTTCCCCCCTGATCTCCCGCGTCGCGGTGACCTTTCCGACGGCCCGCAGGCCGGGCCAGTGATGCAGGTCCTGCAGGCCGTCCACATCGTGGCAGACGGTCGCCTCCCGGATCTCGATCCTTCCGTGATCCTTGTCCACATCCCTGAAAAACAGCATCCTTTCCGCGTTCTCCGGGTCCTCCAGCTGGATGCGCACGTCGTCGTGAAGCGTCTCCTGGTTGCCCTTCAGGGCAAGGACATAGTTGCCGCCCTTCCCCGTGACCGTCTCCGCGGTCGCCCGCTGCGTGTGCATGGCGTCGGCGGTCACCGTCCGGCCCCGAAGCTCCAGCAGTTCCAGCAGCGCCGGAAGCGCCGTGATCTCGTTCGACTTTCCGTCCACCCTGACCTGGCCGAGCAGCAGCCCGCTCTCCGCCGCGAAGGCGTGCACCAGATGGAGCGGCGACCGGTCGGCGGCTCCCGGAACGACCGGCGCAGCGCCTTGCCGTCGATGGCGATCACGTCGCCGGGCCGAGCCCCCCAGTCGGCCAGCATCCGGGTGAGGACGCCGTGCAGCCCCTCCGGATCCAGAGCGTTGAAGAGGTCGGAGAAGGCGTCGTGGCTCGGGATTCCGTGCTCCAGCGCCATGAAACGCCGCAGGAACCCCTCCTTCATGCGCCCGAAACGCTCCATGTCGGCGCAGTTCCGCCCGCCTGAAAGGAAACACAGGAAGGCGATCGTCAGCATCTCCTGGAGATCGTGTTTCGTGGCGTTGCTGCGCCGGGGGTCGTCAACCCCATTGAAAAAACTGCATATGTCCTGCATCGGTTCCGCCCCGTCCGTTTGTTTTGCGGGGTCTCTGGACCGATTCCAGCTGGATGGAAAGTGGCGACTTTAAAAGCGATTGCCCTGGCCGCTTCCTGACCCATCCGCAACATCATGCGCCCGGAAAACCGGTCACCACCACCACCGGTGTTGCACTTCAAGGTGGAATGGGGGCTTTGTTCGTATTGAGTCGGACATTTCTGTCTGACCGCCGACAGAAGAAAAATCAGCAAGCACGGCTTCCAGCGCTTCGGCAACCTGCTGCATTGCCTCGATGCCGTTCAGTTCAGTAGGGCGGCGGCGAGGTAAAATCTTGGTTGCCGCCTTGTCGGCATCAGTGCTTCCCAGCTCTCGTATCTGCCGGAAGAGGTCTTGAATGTGCTCGCGCAGCCGCTTGTGATCTTCATTGGTCCGCATCTGGCGACTGACCAGCGAACGGCCTTGCTCCGCCTGCTCGATGAGTGGGGCCAGATTGATGCCCGCCGCGTGCTTGATGACACCATCAACGCGTTCGCCGGAGCGACTTTTGCGTTCTGGATAACTGCGGCGGATCAAGCCCGCTTTAACAAGTTCAGTCTCGATTCGCCCAACCTGTCGTTTCGATAGTTCAAAATATGAGCAATCCGTTCCAGCGAATGCCAGATGGCATAAATCCTGCCTTGGAGGAAATCTGACGGCTGGCAGTTATCGATAGCGAACGTAAGGTATTCCACTGCACCTTTAGATATTCCAAGAGAAACTCTGGCTCGCTTCAGAAGTCGTTTCAGTTGGTATGGTGTGATGTCCGCGGGCTAACCTCGATGAGTAGGCCGTACACTCATGACGCACCGCCCGGCTACAGCTTGCCATCTTGAATGCTGGTTGCTTCAGCGAAGGCATTTGGGGTACAGTCGCAAAGAAAGCTGGACGCTTTTGCTTTAGATTTGATCCCGGAGCCTCTTGCACAATTATTGCGGTTCGGGCGGCCGCGGCTAGCCTTTCGGTTCCGCCAGGGTCCCGTCACCGGTTCCGGCGGGTGCCCGGGGCGTTCCCATAGGCCGAAGTGTGGCGGAATGTCGCAGTTGGTGGCTTCAGGGACACCGCCCGCGCATGACTGGACGCACCGTCCCCTCCGGGGCGGCGTCCGGGGCGTCCGGCGCTGCCTTGGCGGACGGTGTCAGATCGTGAGCCGCATCAGCTGTTCCACGGTCAGCGCCAGCACGCCGAAGAACAGGTGGCAGGCCACCTTGGCGTGCCCCCGGACGCGGATGTGCCGGGCACCGTAGGAGTCCTTCAGCGCCGAGTTCACCCGCCCGGCGCTGGAGCGCTGCCGGTAGCGCACCCGGTCGTGGCGGATGTGGCCCGCTTTCCGCTGCGCCAGCGCCTCTTTCCCGAGGCGTTCCCCCAGCGCCGCGTCGCGGCGCGGGTTGGTGTCGGTGATCGCCACGCGCCCCGTCAGGTAGGCGTGGAACCCGATCTCCAGGGAGTCGTATGCCGCGTCCATCAGTTCGTAACAGTGGTCCACCCGCAGCGCCGTCATTTTCGATAGCGGGATGGCGGCCTGGCTGTCGTGCAGCGAAGCGGAGGTCAGGATGCAGCTGATGGGGACGTCACCGTCGGCGGCGTCGATATGCAGCTTGTACCCCCGCCAGCTTTCTTTGTACCCCTTGGCGTTGCGTTTCGTCCCGGTGTCGCAGGCTTTCGGCAGCCCGTCGGCCATCTCCGTGGCGGTCATCCCATCCCGCAGCTGCCGCTCCAGCCGGGTCCGCTCCTTCGGCACCTCCTCCCCCTTTTTCGGGCGTCCGCGCTTTCGCTTCGGTTTCCCCTCCGGCTTCGGCTTCGGCGCCGGCCTCTCCCGCCCGACGATCGCCGTGGAGTCCCGCGATATGTGGCCCACGACCGAGCCGGCATACGCGGCGCGGACCAGCGCCCCGTGCATCCGCTCCGGCAGCCGGGTCTCCGCGAACCACGCGAAGGCGCGGGAGAAGGTCGATTCGCTGGGCACCTCCGACACGCGGGACCAGCCGACCGGCCTGCGCAGCGTCGGGTCGTACAGCAGCCGGTCGACCAGCACCACCGTGGTCGGCATGTCCCACACCGCCTTCGCGACGAAGGCCCGCGCCAGCGCCCTGCGGTCCGCGGGAGGGTTGCCGACACCCCGGTGGCCGTGGTGGACGTGCCTCTCCACCTCCACCAGGTCCAGGACGGCGATGAACCTGCCGTGCCTCACGCCCAGCGGGCCGACCTCCCCGGCGAGGGCCGGGAAAAGTTCCCCTTGAAAGCGCCGCCAGGCATCTGATATGGACGATCGCAGGGACATGGAGCCGTCTCCCCGTATGTGGTGGTTTTGACACCCGGCTCATACCAGAGGGACGGCTCCATATCCAGGCCCCCGATCAGAAAAAAGCGCCCGTTTCCGAAAAAAATCGCTTGATCGGGGAGTTCTGCAAGAGGCTCCCCGGTTTCGGTTGCCGCCGAGCCGGGATTTTTTTGAGGTGTGACAGAAAGCCGTGTCCCGGGCCCTCTGGTAACCCATTGTTCTCTAAAGCGCCGAAATCTCTGCTTGTGTTCCGGTGACACCGTTGATTTCGTTGAGGTTTCCGACGGCTTTGAGTGTTCTGCCGGGGTTGCCATTTTCCTAAAGCCACAACCTTTCTGCCTAATTGTCAGTCAATCAGTGCAGCCTGTCCAGTTTTGGACCACCTTCACAGGCAACTTTACCATGTGTTCCCGGTCCAACCGTGCGAGTGTAGCACACCACCTCGGACAGGCCTATGTGGCCAGCCATGGCCACCAGGGCAATCGCTTTAGGATTTCGTCATCGGCGGCTCAAGTCCGACAGCGGCGCGGACCAGCTCGATCAGGGCCTCGTCGCTCCAGCCCGCCTTCTTCAGTTTCCCGCGCATCGCGTCCTTTCCCGGGGCGACCCTGGCGACGTTCAGCGCGAGCCGCCGCATCAGCGCCAGGTTCTCCGGCCCGCTGTCCGTCCGGTTCCGCTGCCGGTCCTCGTCCATGGTCACGTCCAGGACCCAGTGCAGCGAATTCTCCACCGCCCAGTGCGAGCGCACCGTTTTCAGGAACCTCTCCGGACCGAGCCTTTCGCTGAGGAGGAAATAACGGGTCTCCGTGCTCCGTTCCCCCCTGATCTCCCGCGTCGCGGTGACCTTTCCGACGGCCCGCAGGCCGGGCCAGTGATGCAGGTCCTGCAGGCCGTCCACATCGTGGCAGACGGTCGCCTCCCGGATCTCGATCCTTCCGTGATCCTTGTCCACATCCCTGAAAAACAGCATCCTTTCCGCGTTCTCCGGGTCCTCCAGCTGGATGCGCACGTCGTCGTGAAGCGTCTCCTGGTTGCCCTTCAGGGCAAGGACATAGTTGCCGCCCTTCCCCGTGACCGTCTCCGCGGTCGCCCGCTGCGTGTGCATGGCGTCGGCGGTCACCGTCCGGCCCCGAAGCTCCAGCAGTTCCAGCAGCGCCGGAAGCGCCGTGATCTCGTTCGACTTTCCGTCCACCCTGACCTGGCCGAGCAGCAGCCCGCTCTCCGCCGCGAAGGCGTGCACCAGATGGAGCGGCGACCGGTCGGCGGCGTCCCGGAACGACCGGCGCAGCGCCTTGCCGTCGATGGCGATCACGTCGCCGGGCCGAGCCCCCCAGTCGGCCAGCATCCGGGTGAGGACGCCGTGCAGCCCCTCCGGATCCAGAGCGTTGAAGAGGTGGGGGAAGGCGTCGTGGCTCGGGATTCCGTGCTCCAGCGCCATGAAACGCCGCAGGAACCCCTCCTTCATGCGCCCGAAACGCTCCATGTCGGCGCAGTTCTGCCCGCCTGAAAGGAAACACGGGAAGGCGATCGTCAGCATCTCCTGGAGATCGTGTTTCGTGGCGTTGCTGCGCCGGGGGTCGTCAACCCCATTGAAAAAACTGCATATGTCCTGCATCGGTTCCGCCCCGTCCGTTTGTTTTGCGGGGTCTCTGGACCGATTCCAGCTGGATGGAAAGTGGCGACTTTAAAAGCGATTGCCCTGCCATGGCCACGATCTGGTGCGCTGTGGCGTTTTCTCCGCCCTGAAAATGCAGAGCGCTTTGCGCAGGCTGCTAAGCCTGCGAGACGTCAACCGGATGCTGTCCGCGGCCCAGAATCTTGACAGCATGCCGCCAGCGCACTGAAAAGATGCCGCTCGCGGACGCGCCGCGGACGGACTCCAGCGCTTGACTTCCGACAGTGACTGTGACGTATGTGTCGCCGTCAACATTTTACAGGCTCGGCCTATGCCGGGCTGCCCACTGAATAAGCCTGACCCGGCAAGGGGTAGCTCCCCGACGCCAAGGCGAATAGGCGGGGACTCTTTCCTGTAAGATGTTGACAACGGCCCGGCACCCGCCGGGCGGTCCATCAATCAGGGAGAGAACCATTGCGACCCAAGAACCATTCAAATCCAGCACCATTGACCCTACCGGCCCTCGCGGCTGCAGCGTTCGTGACTGCGTTCGGTGGTGGAGGCGGCAGGGCACCGCCTGCCGGAGACGGTGGCGGAACAACTCTTTTCGGCGCGGACACCGTCTTCAGACGCTCACGGACGCCGGACCTCGCGAGGAGATGACGGAAGAGGCAGCGGACCGGAGGGCGGGCCAGCTCGGGCCGACAGTGTGGGTATCGTTCGGCGACAGCAGGACTTCCGGAACTTATGAAGAGTTTACCTCATTCTGGTTTCCGCGCCGCGGCGATGTCGAATGGAAGGGCGTCGTCGCGAAAGACGGCGTCACGCTTGTGGACGGCGGACGGCTCGGGAGCATGCAGGCCATGGGGCTTAGAACGCCGCACAGCTTACTGAGTGTTCTCACGTCGGGACCCAGAGGCGATTTCCCGCGCGGTGCCATTCTGGCGGAAGGTTGGGGCATCCCGAGTGGCAGCGTCCCGGGCGGAAGCGCTACATGGCGAGGTCTCATGGCCGGCGCGGACAAGCAGAGCAAGGAACTCCTGCAGGGCGACGCCTCGATCACCTTTGACTTCGCCGCCATGATGGTTGACATCGGTGTCGCCAATATCGTGAACTTGGACCGGATGGCTGCGCACGCGGTGCCGACGGTCAGCTTCCCGAACATGGAGGTTTCCGAGTACGGGTCATGTGTGCATGGCTGCTCCGTTGCTCCAACCTGCGTCAGGGGAGGGTTCGGTGGCTCCGGCCACGAGGAGGCCGGCGCGGTCTTCTATACGCCCGACATGACGGGCGGAGTCATCGCGCGGCGGCAGTAGCACCAGGACTGCGTCCGGTCTGGCCGATGGAAGGCCGGACGCGGTCCTATCGTGATCGGGTCCGGATGGTTTCAGGCATCGACGTGACCACGGAGGCCGGGCTGTCCGTGGCGTGTCCCTTCCATGCAGCGGACCGCGATGGCGGGTGTACGCGGATACAGAGTGTCCTGCATTGACACGCCGTCAGGGAAGATCGTGTCCATGTCGCGGCATAGGCTATGGCATCTTTCCTTCATGAGTATGCGGGCCGTGATCCCGCTTCCTTCTATGGTGGACTGAAAAGGCACCCACCGCGGCGTTGTCACGGGCCTATGCCAGGATTACGCACTGGGAAGAACCAAAGAACATAAGTCTCCGACCTCGTTCGTCCGTGATCGAATCAATCACTGCCCTTCGCCCTATCGCAACCACAGATGCCAGATCGTGATCGGTCAGGGTATGCAAAATCCCGGCCATGTCGTGTCCGTGCCAGATCAAGGCAGCAGTCTTCGAATGCCGCAGGCAGCTTCGCTCGCTGTAACGCCGGATTCGTCTTCTGGTTCCGATGTCAGGAAGGACCTGCCGCGTTTGGTCAAAATATGTGTGGGTGCGATATCCTGTGTGCGGCCAATAACATCCCATAGTTCAGTGGCCACAGGCACGTCCGCTTTGTTACCACTCTTTGACGTTCGTATATTGGCAGATCACCTTCGATGCCCTTGCGGCCGGACTTTGCCGGGTCCACTCGGGCAGTTCCGGTGAGGAGGGTTTTATCGAAGACAGGATGCTCACGCGACCCCACCGGCCTACGACCCTGATATGCAGCTATGTCCGCCGCGTCGGCCTGTGGCATGGCAAGCCCAAGGTGTTGCGGACCGCTACCGGCAGTCGCCGCGAGTACGGCCACCAGTTCTGACAGGCGGACAATGCGTACAGATGGTGGGAAACTCCATTATGTGTGGCCGGACGGCGATGGACGGTTGCCGCGTCGGAGGGCCGTCAAAACGACGACGGCGAACGCGGCGACGGTGGTTCCGCTGAGATCGCCAGGCGCTCTCGCTGCAGGTGCCAGCACGAATGCGGCGAAGAACCGACAGCGGATCATCCTACCATCATGACGCTTTATCCAGAGGCGAGTTGGCGGTTGGTCCGTCCTAGGCGGCGATGACCGGCATTAGGAAAGCCAGCAGCGATATTCCGGAGCCATGACGCTGCCGAGTCATCGCTGGATCCGTCCCTTGGTCATGTGCCGCTTGTCACCGAACCCTGGAATCCGTTCAACTTCGAAACCAGCTGACTGAAGCGCCCGTCTCACGTCACCAGCAGCGGAATAGGTGGCGACGGTTGTGCCCGGCCGCGAATGCCGGGCTACCTCCAACAGAAGCAGGGGTTCCCAAAGCTCTGGATTTCGGGCAGGTGCGAAGCCGTCAAGAAACCAGGCGTCTGCCGCCTCCCGCCAGAGGGGAAGTGTCCGTCGCGCATCCCCGAGAATTATCTCGGCCTCTAACCCGGGAGCGGAAAATCGTGTCTGGCCGGACTTCCAGGCACCAAGCAATGGTTCGGCTACTGGTTGAATCTTGGGAAATTTCGAAAGAGCGCGCGCCATGTCATCGTATGTCAAGGGAAATGCCTCAAAGCCGGTGTATGCCAAAGGGCCTGGCAGTTGGGCTCTGCGCCAGCATAGAAGCGCAGCAAGCATGTTCAGTCCGGTCCCGAATCCGAGTTCGGCAATCCGGAATCCGACTTTGAAACGTCCGGGAAGATCGTTGCCTTCAAGGAACACGTAGCGCGATTCGGCAAGGCCATCTCGCAGCGAATAGTATGGATCGTTGAAATGGGCCGAAACTGGAACGGAATTGACTGTCCAGAGAATTTCCGCGCATTGGCTCTCGGTCATATGTTGGCCTACTCTGTCGAGCATGTTGGGCGACATTGCGACAGGAAGTCATGAATTGACAATGACAGACGTGACCGTATTCGGTGGAGGCGTGTTTGGCCTGTCGGTTGCCTATGTCTGTGCCAGGCGCGGCGCGAGGGTATGTGTGGTCGATAAGCGCACTCCCGCATCAGGCGCGAGCGGAGGCCCGGTGGGAGCCTTGGCACCTCATGTGCCTGACAACTGGAACGAAAAGAAGGAGTTCCAGTTCAGGAGTCTCCTCTTGGCGGAAACATTCTGGCGTGAGGTCGACAACATTTCCGGGCGCACCTCGGGATTCAGACGTACAGGCCGCCTGCAGGCAATTCCCGATCAGCGTGCGCTCGAACTGGCCCATGCCCGCGGTGTCAGTGCACGGCGGAACTGGCGTGGCAACGCTGATTGGCGGGTTCTGCCCGCGAGCGGTTTCGGCGACTGGTGCCCGGTAAGTGGGACCGGATACGTGATTCACGATACGCTGTCAGCCCGCCTGCAGCCGAGACAGGCATGCGAAAGCCTGGCGCGAGCCATCCTGAAACTGGGTGGCGAAATCCAATCGGGCGGGGCACCGGGCAAGGGTCAGGTGGTCTGGGCCACCGGCTACGAGGGGCTTCAGGAAATGTCCAAGGAGCTGGGCCAGATGGTTGGTGATGGGGTTAAGGGACAGGCGCTGTCATTGAAAAATGACAGGAAGGGTGCACCGCAGCTCTTCGCCGATGGGCTACACATCGTTCCGCATACAGATGGCACGGTCGCGGTCGGATCGACCAGTGAGCGGGACTTCGTTTCACCGCGGTCGACTGATTCTCGAGTTGATGCCCTTCTCGTGCGTGCAGTCAAAATCTGTCCCATTCTGCGAGGTGCGCGGGTCCTGGCGCGATGGGCGGGGGTGAGGCCCCGTGCAAGGAGCCGTGCGCCAATCCTCGGTTCATGGCCGGGAAGGAGTGGCCATTTCATTGCAAACGGCGGATTCAAGATCGGATTCGGCATCGCACCGTATATGGCTGAGGTAATGGCTGACCTTATCCTGGAGGGGCGCGATTCAATTCCTGCCGGATTCAGTGTGGAAGACTGTCTTGGTTAAGGGGGCAGGATTTCGGAGCCGCTCCCGAAATCATGCGTTGGCATTTCGGGAATGATGGGAGCGGATTCAGGACTGATGTTTTGGCCAGGCTTTGACATAGGACGGGCAGGGAACGAATAGGGTACATTGCACTGTCAACCCACGGATTGCCCGTTTGCGCTTGGCCGGTACGGTCGTTGAGAGAGACCGTGGATGAAATACGGGCGCTCCCTGTTGGTGATCTGGGCCTTCTCGTCCGAGAGGTTTCCTTCGAAATCACCGATGGGTCGTCATTGCAGAACGACCATCTTCCCAATCAGACCAGATCCGCCTGCAGCGTGGATCCGGCGACCGCGAAGAAGCTGGACTGGAAAGAGCGCTGGGAGCATGATCGGGAGAGGTACAGGTCGCACCATCAGGTCGAGAATTTACTCTGTGGAAGCAAGGAGTTTCGGAGCGGGATTGCACGTCGTGGCTGGCGTGGTCACGGCATCCTGATTAGCTACTGGTCGGAGTGCGATATGCCCACAATATCCAACTCAACGGTGCATGTACATTGGAGCGGTTCGCGATGGCATGACCCGCACGCTTCACCAATGACGCCTTGATCCGTCCCGAGCGGAAACGGTACCACTTGCCCTGGCGGTGACTGCGGTCGCCGGAAAGTCCTTGAAGGTCCTTGACGTGCCTTTGCCCCATACAGTCACCGACCCCAGAAGGGTGGAAAGTGGATGGGGAAAGAGCGGCCGGGTCAGGCCAAAAGTCGGCCATGGGTCGGCAACAATGACCATCGATCTGTTGCCCGGGAATGATCCGGCTTACCCATTTACCCCCAAGCTTTCCGATACCCCAGATAATCGCACCGCGGCTCGGTCCGCTTGAAGGCCATGCTGTATAAGTGATGGTTTGCGGCAAACGAATCTTTCCAGCAGTTCAAGGCGTAAGTCTCGGGCAACGTCGGCTTCCGCCGACGTCAACCGCGATAAGAGTGCGGACCGCACCGGACTCACCATGGAATTTCCTTGCCCGCCCAGTCGAGGAATCTCCCCGACTGCGCCGGCGTGAGAGCATCCATCACTTCCATCAGGTTAGCTGCCGCCTGTCGCGGCGACACCGTCCTGTGACGCCCGGCATATCTAGCGGTGAGGGACGTTTCTACCGTGCCCGGATGCAGGCAAACTGCTACGGCGTGGCTGTGCGTGCGCCTCATCTCGATCGCTGCCCCGTGGATCAACTGGTTCAACGCCGCTTTGGACGCCCGGTAGCTGTGCCAGCCGCCAATTTTGTTGTCCCCGATTGAGCCGACGCGCGCTGACAGCACGGCAAAGATTGACGGCTGTGCCTTTGGCAGCAGACGCAGGGCATGTTTCAGCACCAGCATCGGCCCTAGCGCATTGACGCTCGCCTGATTCAGGAACCCCTCAGCCGTCACTTCGCGCACCGACCTTTCCGGTTCATGACAGTCGACAACCAGCGCACCGGTTGCGACGAAGACCAGCCGCAATGGTCCCTCGATAAAACCCAACGCGGCAGCGACCGAGTCTTCGTTCGTCACGTCCAGCCCGTCCTCCGACCTGGACAGTCGCGACACCCCGTATCCACGACGGCCCAGCTCCGTTGCGACGGCTGCGCCGATCCCTCCAGATGCGCCAACTACCAATGCCCGTGACATCCTATTCTCCACTTACTGTTTCATTCCGCTCCCCAAGCGCTCGAAACGCCTGATGCCGCACTTGCGGCGCGGGTCGCTTCGTTGCTCCTGAACTTCAAATCCCCGTTACATCCCGAAGTGCAATACCATGGGCGGTGGTGACCGGTTCTGCGGTCGCATGATGTTGCGTATCGGCCAGGAAGCGGTGACAGTCCCTTTGCTGAAGAGAGGGAGACTGCCATGCCCGAGGGCCATTGCCACCTGACCCGGGACGAAAGATGCCAGATCGGCGCGCTGAAGGAAAGCGGGCTATCCGACGGAGCCATCGCCGCCCGGCTGGGCCGTGACCGGACGTCGGTCTGGCGGGAGCTCCGCCGGAACGGCGGGGGGGGGGGGGTACAGCCCGGGGAGGCGCAGGGCAGGGCGGAGGCCCGCCGCAGCGCGGCTTCCCCGAACCCGAGGAAGATGACGCCCGACCGGTGGGCGCGCGTCGAGGGGCTTCTGGAGGAGGGCCGGAGCCCGGAGCAGGTCGCGGGACGGCTGCGTCTGGAGGGCGGCTGGACGGTGGGCCGCCAGTGGACATCCGAACACGTCAGGGCCGACGGGAAGGCGGGCGGGGATCTGTTCCTGCTGCTGCGGCGCCGCGGGAAAAAGCCGAACTGGCGTGGCGGCAGGCGCTCGGGCCGGGGCCACATCCCGGGCCGCGTCGACATCTCCGGGAGCTTTCAATGTACCACTGTTGACTCGATGCCGACATAGCCGCTCGTGGCCATATTGTGTCCGGGGCGGCGAAAGGAACGGCCAACTGTCCCGGATATCCCGTGATTCCAGTGTAGGCTGACGTTCCGGCAGCATTGATCCGGTGCCGCGTCTGGTCCTGGAGGTGGATTTAGGACGGATCCAGCCCCGGCCCGGCCGGTTCCTGTGTATTGGTCCGGTGATATGCACGAAAGGAGGCATCGAGTCCACAGTGTCCCGTTGAAAGCTCCGGGAGGCCGGAGGAGGTGGGGAGCAGGGAGCGTGTCGGCGACTGGGAGGCGGACACGATCATCGGCAGGGGCCACAGCGGGGCGGTGGTCTCCCTTGTGGACCGCGCCTCGAAATTCGTTTTCCTTCAGCGGGTTGAGCGGAGAACCTCGCGGGAGGTCTCCGCCGCGATGCTGGAGATGCTGCGCCCGTCCGCCGCGCCCGTCCACACGATCACGGCGGACAACGGGAAGGAGTTCGCGAGCCACGCCGGCGTCGCGGCGGAGCTCGGGGCCGCCTTCCACTTCGCGACCCCCCAGCACTCCTGGGAGAGGGGCCTGAACGGGCACACCAACGGGCTGGTTCGGCAGTACCTGCCGAAGGGGACGGACCTCCGGGCGGTCACCGACGCGCAGGTGAGGGCGGTGCAGGACCGCACGGACGCGCGTCCGCGCCGGGCGCTGGGCTACATGACGCCCGCCGAGGTGTTCGACTGGGCCCGCCTCCCTGAAGCCGCAACCCGCGCGGATGGCCGCGCCGGGAGGGGTGGGACGGACGCGACCCGACCCGGCGGAGGCGTTGTGCCGCCCGGAAAGCCCGGATAACCTTCATGCAGAAGGGACCACAGCCGTCCCGGGGCTGGATCCACGGCCTCCGGGGGGTGCCGGAATCCCCGCCTTCCGGCCATTCCCTCCGCTCGGGCTACGCCCCCGCTGCGGGAATGGCCGGTGTTGCACTTCGGAGTGGAAGTGGGGATTTAATCAAGTTTTCACAACACCTCGACTGCGCACCGCTTTTGCTCATCCGACACGTCGATGTATCGCTGAGTTGTTTTCAGCTGCTTGTGGCCAGCCAACTCCATGATCACCTTGGGCGAAATCCCAGCATGCGCCATGCGTGTGATGAACCAACGCCTGCCGCTGTGTGACGACGCGTACTCAATCCCTGCTGCGTTGAAGACACGCGTAAACGCTTGGACCATGCTGTTGGGTGTGAAGGGGCCGCCCTATTGGGACTCTATGACAGCGCGATCCAGCGACTTCCATCGATCCAGCTGCGCCCAGTAGACAGCGAGTTCCTTCTGAAGCTTGGCGTTCAAATGAACCTGACGGGCTTCCTTCGCCTTGGTGTTCTCCGCCTTGAGATAGAACATCGCTTTGGTCTTCAACTCGCGGTCTAGCACGTTCGCCCATTTCAACGAGGCAATCTCGCCCACGCGCATCCCCGTATAGTGGCTCAGCAGAAGGATGAGCCTGTTGCGTTTGCCGTTTTGCATGGTTGCGCATATCGACAACACGCGCTTGAGTTCCGCATCCGTAAGCACCTTCGCTTGCTTCATCCGTCCACCGCCAATCCGCTGCAATGTAACGATTTTCACTCATCGAGCTTGCTTCGTTATGTTGCCACCTGATGCGAAGAGCGACCGTTTTCTGGCCACCAAGGATATGAAGTTGGTAGGGCGCAGGTTCGGAAAAGCTGAGCTTTGTTACGTTCTATTGATCCAAAAGTTGTCGCCTTGTCGAATGCACTTTTGCTGGCTTTTCTTGGGTTGCCTGCAATCGGTGACCTCTTCTGGACCAACGACCGAGGTTCGTGTCATACTGTGGCCAAGAAAAGATATGAACCTCAGAGGCTTGGCAGGGGACCCAACGAGCCACTAAATGAACGCCGCCGCGGACATAAGACAGCCGGACATTCTCGCTCGATGTGTTTCCATCGATCTCGAGGTCGATCCCGAAAAGGCAAAGATCTTCGCATTTGCTGCTGTTGTGAATGATACCGAGAAGCCAAGCCTAATCGCTAAGGGCAACATCGAAACCAGCCTGCAGGAACTTAATGACTATTGCCGAGGATTCGATCACGTCATTGGGCACAATATTCTCCACCACGACCTGCTGTACCTCGCTGCGGCCTCGCCCAGATTTGTCAGATTGGCTGAAGCGCCGATTGATACGCTTTGGCTCAATCCGCTAGCTTTCCCGCGAAATCCATATCACCATCTGGTAAAACACTACCAAGACGGTCGGCTCCAAACCGGGCACATCAACGATCCTGAGTTCGACGCACGCCTCGTGTTTGAAGTGTTGGGAAACCAGATCACTGAGTTTCGCCGACTAAATGAACTGTCGCCAGATACCTCGGCTGCCTATCACTATCTTTGCTGTCGCACACCAAACAGTGGTGGGTTTGATCGGCTGTTCTTAGAAATTCGCGGCGCGGTAGGCCCTACGCAGAGCGAAGCCGAGGATGCCATTCGTAGACTGCTTGAGGGCCAAGCATGCTCTGCAATGGTCGAACAAACCTTGGCCCGACTTGAGGATTCTCGTTTGTGCTGGGCCATGGCCTACGCTCTCTCATGGATATCCGTGGCAGGCGCAGACTCCGTCATGCCGCCTTGGGTCCGTATGCAATTCCGGGAAGCATCGCGCATAGTAAAGGCCTTAAGGGACACCAACTGCGGTGATCCGAATTGCGGTTACTGCCGCTCGAACAACGATCCCAATCAGGCCCTGAAAAGATGGTTTGGGTTCGAAAGCTTCCGGCCCGAGCCTATCGACAAGTTCGGTCGTCCACTGCAAGAGCGGATCGTAGAAAGCGCAATGAAAGGCGAAAGCCTGTTAGGCATCTTGCCGACGGGGACTGGGAAATCGATCTGCTATCAAATTCCGGCGCTTTCTCGGTTCGACAAGACAGGAGCATTGACGGTCGTTATCTCGCCGCTCGTTGCGCTCATGGCAGATCAGGTTCAGGGTCTGGCTCGTGCTGGAATATCTTCAGCCGTCACCATCAATGGCATGCTGTCTCTACCCGAGCGCCAAGACGCATTGGACAAGGTGCGTATGGGAGGTGCGGCCATTCTGCTGATCTCGCCAGAACAGCTGCGGAGTATCTCTGTACGGTCTGTGCTGGCTCAACGCGAAGTTGGGTTGTGGGTATTGGACGAAGCTCATTGCGTTTCAAAATGGGGGCACGATTTCCGGCCCGACTATCGCTACGTGGGGCGCTTCATCAAGGAACGATCTGACGACGAAATTGCCCCAATCCTTGGCCTCACGGCGACGGCAAAGCCAGATGTCGTTCAAGATATCCGAGGACATTTTAACGAGCGGCTCGGGCTAGAGCTTGCGCTGTTGGATGGTGGCGCATCGCGTTCGAACTTGAGCTTCGAAGTTCTTCCGACTCAACGCTCCACAAAAATGGCCGACATCCTTGACCGTATTGAAGAATACTTGCCCGCCACCGGTGCATCTGGTGCGGTGGTCTATTGCGCGACGCGCAGCGCCACGGAACGAGTTGCCGAGTTCCTCAAGCAACAAGGGCTAGCTGCTGAACGCTACCATGCAGGACTGACTGCAGAGGAGAAGCGCGACATCCAAGAAGCCTTTCGAGTTGGTGAGCTTCGTGTCATCGCGGCAACCAATGCGTTCGGCATGGGCATAGACAAGCCAGATATTCGCCTTGTTGTTCACGGGGATGTTCCTGGGTCGTTGGAAAACTATTTGCAGGAAGCTGGGCGAGCAGGGCGTGATCGCAATCCAGCGCAATGCACTCTCCTTTTCAGCACAGAAGACGTTGATCGCCAGTTCAGTTTGAGCGCCCGGTCGCGCTTGGCTCGCCACGAAATCGCGGCAATCCTAAAGGCTTTGCGGCGTCTCGATAGCAAGACTCGCAAGGACGGCGAGGTGGTTGCTACGTCCGGCGAAATCGTCAAGGAGGAGAAAGAACAGGATTTCCAGCGCGACAGCGCGACTGACGATACTCGTGTCAAGACGGCAGTAGCTTGGCTTGAAGAGTCCAAACTCCTACGACGTGAGGAAAACCGTGTTCAGGTATTTCCCGCCTCACTGTTGGTAAATGACATAGGGCAAGCCAAGTCTATCCTTGCGCAGGCGGAAACTACAGACACGCGCAGGCGACAGCTTCTCAGCATTGTTCAACACATCATAAACGCGCCGTCTGAAGAGGGGATCTCAACCGACGATTTGGCGGGAGCAAGCGGTTTGACCGGACCAGCCCTACGACGGGCGCTGACCGATCTAGAGGCCCTAGGGATCGCCAATGACGACACCAATATCACGATCTTCGTGCACGTTGGTGTTGAGCACTCATCGCGCGTGAGATTTGAGGAGACTGCAAAGCTTGAGGCTGAGCTGGTTTCGATTCTGCGAGAAGAGGCTCCGGAAGCAGATGACGGAGAGGTAACACCATTCAATCTTGCTGCGACCAGTCAGATCCTCCGAGAAGCAGGCCACAAGACCGTTAGGCCAGACGTTGTTGAAGGGCTGCTACGGGGTATGGCGCATGACGGACGAGACATGGAAGGAGGGCGCGGCAATCTTCACATACGGAAAGTTTCGCGCGGAAGTTTACTTGTTCGATTGCAGCGATCCTGGTCTGTTGTAGATAAGACTGCCGAACTACGCCGCCAAGCGTCAGGGTGTCTTCTATCTCACTTTATCGAAAAGGTTCCCAAAGGTGTCCGAGGCAAGGACATCCCAGTAAAAACGACGTTGGGCGGCTTGTTGGCCGCGATCAACGGTGACGCGGTGCTTCGCGGTTCCGTGAGCGACCCGAACAAGCTGATGGATCGGGCGCTACTCTGGCTCCACGAACAGGAGGTCGTGACGCTAGGAAAGGGCCTTTCGGTATTTCGTCCGGCGATAACACTACACCTCAACCCAAAGGGCGGAAACTTCACGGTGCAGAATTTCGCGCCGCTCGAAGAACACTATACCGAGCAGACCATCCAGACGCATGTCATGGCGTCTTACGCAGAGAAAGGCCTCGAAAGCACTGTTGACGCCGAAAGACTGGCAGCCGATTACTTCGTTCTTGAGCGAGATGCATTTATGCGCCGATGGATGCCCGGCCGCGGCACTGAGTTTCGTAGGCAAGCCACTGGCAAGACGTGGAACAACATCGTCGAGGCGCTTGGCAATACGACGCAAGAGCAGATCGTTCGTGACGATCGTGAACAGACCAATGTCCTAGTGTTGGCTGGTCCCGGTTCCGGCAAAACCCGCGTCTTAGTGCATCGCATTGCATACTTAGTGAAAATCAAGCGGGAAGACCCAAGAGGCATTTTGGTGCTTGCCTACAACCGTCATGCCGCTTCCGAAATCCGCGAGCGACTACGCAATTTGGTCGGAGACGAGGCGCGCTTTGTGACCGTCTCTACAATTCACTCGCTAGCAATGCGCCTTGTCGGTGCGAGCTTTGCGGGAACTGCTACCTCCGAGAACCCAGACTTTGACAATCTGTTGATGGAGGCCGTTCGACTGCTGCGCGGTGACGGAATGGACAAGCTCGCAGCCGAGTCCTTAAGAGACACTTTGATACAGGGGTACCGCTGGCTTCTGGTCGATGAGTATCAAGACGTCGGTCCAGAGGAGTATGCGCTGATTTCGGCGGTTGCGGGCCGGAGCCTGGACGATCCCGACCTCCGGATCAGTCTTTTTGCTGTGGGAGATGACGATCAAAATATCTATTCATTTGCGGGCGCTTCGATCCGGCACATCCGCCAGTTCGAGGAAGACTATTCTGCGAAGCCGGTCTTTCTAACCGAGAACTACCGATCAACGGAGAACATCATTTCAGCAGCAAATGCGGTAATTGAACACGCTGCCGATAGAATGAAGACCGGGCACGACATAACAATTGATCGGGCCAGAAAGAACGAGCCTCCTGGCGGCGAGATGGCCCACTTTGATCCGGTAGCTCAAGGTCGGGTGCAAATATTGGAGTGCCCTCAAGGCGACAAAGCTCAGGCAATGGCTGCGGTCGACGAGCTGGTTCGCTTGTCTCGAACTATTCCCGACTGGTCGTGGTCAAAGGCCGCCATCATCTCACGCGATTGGAGGAAGCTTGCTCCAGTTCGTGATTTTGCAGAAGCACTGGATATTCCGGTCGAGGTTGCAAATGAGCGGCTGCCCGGACTTTGGCGAATGCGCGAAATGCAAGCTTTCGTCGAGGTGCTTCGCCAGGACCATAGCCGCATGGTGTCAGTATCCGATCTGACAGACATTCTGAACACGATCCCCAACTCGCGCTGGACCAATCGAATTGGGGAAGGCTTGGGCTTGCTCGCTCGCGAAATCAATGATCGCGCTATGCCTTCAGCCGATGTCATCGAATGGTTGGCAGAATGGGCTCGCGAGTCTTGGGGCGAACAACGCGGCCTGAAATTGTTGACGGCACACCGAGCGAAGGGTCTCGAATTCGATGACGTTGTTATCCTGGATGGCGGATGGGAACGCCCCTCCCGAAACGAGGATCAAGACGCACCACGGCGGCTGTTTTACGTGGCCATGACTCGTGCGAGGCGCAACCTCGTTGTTATGAGCAACGACAATCACGAGTATCTACCCACGCAATCACCCGCGATTGCTAGTCGTTCCGCCGCACCTGACCTTTCAAACTTCCCAGATCCGAGGCGCTACTTCCAGTCTGCGGAGGCTCGTTTGGTTGACCTGTCATTTGCAGGTCGCCAAGGCCATAATCATTCTGCGCTTGGCGCGATTGCAGCAGCTAAGGTCGGAGATGCGATAAGCTTGATTTGCGAGCAGGTTCGGTGGGAGATGAAGGACAAAGAGGGGAGAACCCTGGGACGCATGGCAAAAAGTTTTTCACCGCCACCTGGAACCAAGTTCATACGAGGTGAAATCGCAGCGATCCTCCGCTGGCGAAAAGAAGACGGCGACGAGGCATTTCACCATACTCTGCGACGTGACGCTTGGGAGGTTGTTGTTCCAGAGCTGGTGTTCGAAGCGGTCTGACTTAGTCAAGTCGCTCACGGGAGCAGAATATAACAAACTGGTTTGTTTGTTCTGTTCCGTGACTTCGGCCTACCGTTGGCGAAATCGTCATTCCGGAGATTCGAACAACCTGCGGCGAACTGGAAGTCAGAGCCCAGCAATTCCCACCAGCCCTTCCGGACCCTGTATTCCCTGGGCTTCCGTGAACCGGGTTTCGTAAACTTTTCCTTCCCGGCGGACGGAAACCGCCTGGAATCCCCTTGACATCATAGCCTCCGGCCCTTACCGCAATCCGTATGGACCTCACTGACGGGAGTTGGGACGATGCGGTTTCGGAAGGACCTCGGCAGGCCCGGGTCGGTCGGGGCGCTGGCGGAATGTTTCGGCGCGGTCGACGATCCGGTGGACGGGCGCAGGTTCAGCCTTGGTGACCACCTCATGGCGGCGTTCGCGATGTTCCCGCCGAGTATCCGTCGCTCCTGCAGTTCGACAGGGACAGCCGCAGGGACGCCATCGTCCGCGGGAACCTCCGGACGCTGTTCGGGATCGCGGCGGTGCCCTGCGACTCCGCCATGCGCAGACGCCTCGACACGGTCGACCCCAGGCAGCCGCCACCGGCGTCGGGACCCTGTTCGCGAGGCTGCAGCGCGGCAGGGTGCTGGAGGACCAGCCGGTTTTCGACGGCCACTACCTGATCCCGGTCGACGGCACCGGCCATTCGGCCCGAAATCCGTCCACTGCGACCACTGCCGCGTCGCCAGCCGCAGTGACGGGTCGAGGACCCATTCGCACAGCATGCCCGCCGCCGTGGTCTGCCATCCCGACCGCCGGGAGGTGTTCCCTCTGGCCCCGGAGCCGATCGCCAGGACCGACGGGGACACGAAAAACGACTGCGAGCGCAACGCCGCGGCGCGGTCCGTCGACGACCTCCGGCGGGAGCATCCGCACCTGAAGGCCATCGTCCT
This sequence comes from Paracoccaceae bacterium, assembly GCA_965203605.1. Classification (GTDB taxonomy): domain Bacteria; phylum Pseudomonadota; class Alphaproteobacteria; order Rhodobacterales; family Rhodobacteraceae; genus JAPOUP01. The sequence continues at coordinate 5,621,789 of OZ241902.1, forward strand.
GCAGGACGGCCTCGCGTCCAACGGACCTCACATCGCCCGCCTGCGGCGGCACGGCCTCCGCTTCATCCCCGGGGGGAGACCCGGCGACCACGCGCTGCTGTTCGACAGCCTCGACGCCAGCCCCGACACCCGCACGGCCCGGTTCACCGACGCCGACGGCACCCTGCACGAATTCCGCTACCTGAACGGCACGCCGGTCAACGCCTCCCATCCCGACATCAGGGCCAGCGTCATCGAATACCGGGAGACGGTCATCAAGAGGAAATGCATCGCGAGGCGCCACCGCGGCCCGGACGACCCGACCCACCGGGTGGAGGAGAAGCAACGGAGGTTCTCCTGGGTCACCGACCTTCCCGTCGACGGCGACAGCCTCATGCCGGTCACGCCCGCCGCCCGCTCCCGCTGGCGCATCGAGAACGAGACGTTCAACACGCTGAAGAACCAGGGCCATCGCTCCGGGACCGGCTTCGGGCACGGAAAGCGGCACCTGACCACCGTGCTCGCCATGACGATGATGCTCGCCTTCCTCACGGCCCGGACCGGGGCCGCCTCCTGCAGGGTGTTCGCCGCCGCGCTGGAGGCGAGGGGGCGGCTGAAGTACCTCCGGGAGAGAACCCGGTCATACTTCGTCGATTTCCCGATCCCCGACTGGCGGACCCTCCACCCCGCCCTGACCCACGGGCACGCGCCTGCGGCCCTGAACGTCGCCGGACCGTCCGGACGGTCGCCGCCGCGGGGCGGGGCGCCCGGGTGCGCCTGAACGCCCGACCGAACCGCCCCAGGGGCAGACCCGCGACACATCCCTTCTTTCCACCGGAACGCCGCCGGACGCCCCCGCACGCCCGGATTCCGCCCGAATCCGCCGCCGACGCCCGCAATCCGCCGGAAACCGGACCGGAATTTCACTGGTGGGAATTTCTGGTCAGAGCCCAACTCGACCGATGCTGCACATTAAACGAATGTCGGATTCTTTGCTGGTTCAGCAACTATTGACCAATCCTTAAGATCAGATCGAAACCTAATTGAATTTACTCATCCTAGGCCGTGTGGACGGATTTTATCAAGGTGAATGCGGCTGCGATTGCAATGATGGAGCGGAAGTTTCTGGCGGTTTTCTCGCAGCGCAGAGCGACCCGTTTGAAGCGTTTGAGCTTGCCCATCATTTGTTCGATGCGTGCGCGGCCCCTGTAGAGCGCTTTGGCAAAATGCTTGGGAATGTCGCGCCGGTTTGAATTGCAAGGGAGGACCGGGACAGCCCGGTGATTCGCGCAGCCTCCCGGTTGGTATTGATGTCATAGCCCTTGTCGGCAACAATGGCCCGATGTTTGATTTCGCGGCCGGTTTCCATGAGACCCGCAAACTGCTTGCTGTCGGAGGCTTCACCGCCGGTCAGCTCAAAGCCAAGTGGCAGGCCATTGCGATCTGTTTTCAGATGGATTTTGGTGCCGAATCCGCCGCGCGAACGCCCGAGCGCTTGATATTCGTGCCTCTTTTGGCGCCGGCCGCTGAGATATGAGCGCGAATGACGGTGCTGTCGAACATGGCAATCAGATGCGCACCTTAATCAAGCCCGGCCAGAATGGAAAAATAGTCCTCGAACACACCTGCCTTGCCAAGACAGTCGAAGCGTTTCCAGACGCTGTTCCGGTTGCCGAACCGCTCGGGCAAAGCACACCAGGAGATTTTGTGAAGCGTGAAATAGTGCAGCGCCTCGAGAAACAGGCGGTCATCCCTTGTCTTTGCGCCAACCCGTGGCAAACAAGACCGGAAAGCCTCCAGCGCCTGTTCAAAATCCCGTTCTGTCATCGTGTTACACATCGCCGATCTCCAAATAACGTCGGCAACCTATGAATCACTTTGAAATCAAATACGGAATCCCAAGACTTATACCTGAGTCAATTCGCCCACATGGCCTAGTACCACAGTTGCAGATGTTCTCTTTTTTGTAATGGGCGATCATTGCTTGTGCCTGATGTTTTCGTCGCCAGAGGGACCAGGCGAAGATGAATGCGTGTTTTACGGGCTTTCGCATCGTGAGGGGCGTGATCAGGGTTCGAATTTCGGCGACGGTTGGAATGAGCGCAATTTTGCGCATCAGGCAGCGATTGCCGGATTTGGACTCGTTTCATTCGCTTTGCCAAGCGCCGAACGGCGCAGGTCGGCGCCGAGTTTGGCCAGGAAAGCGGCGGCTGCCATGACCAACGTCATATGGCGGTACCAGCTATGCCATGAACGGGCTTCGCAATGATCGAGGCCGAGATCTTTCTTGGTGCGCTGGAAGCACTCCTTGATCGTCCAGCGAAAGCCTGCGGCGCCGGCCAACTCCGTGGGCATTGCATCCGCAGGTGCAAACACCAGGTAATAGCTGAGAGCACTCGGATCTGCTTCTGCGAATAATACCAAACCAAATAAATCATTGCCGATAGGCGCCCCTGATCTCACGGCACCGCCCATTCCCTCGTGGTGATCCGCGTGATCTCACCCTTCCGGCGGATGAAGGCGTCCCGGACGTGCTCGACCACCTCCCGGACGTGTTCCGCGCTTTCGACCGCCCGGTTGGCGAAATGCCGGTGCTTCAGGAGGGGGAACACCGTCTCCACCGGGTTCAGTTCCGGGCTGTAGGGTGGCAGCCGGAGCAGGGAGACGCTCTTATGAGACCCGCTAGGTCAAGCCCTTTCCCCATAATTCCTTTTCATGGCCTCACATCGGCGTCCCGCCCTCCTTGGGAGGCGGCTTCCGTGCCAACGGGGACCGTCCAGGCCGAACGTCGCGGTTCCATGACGCGCCCGACGACGCGTCCATACTCCTGTCCGGTTCGGTTGGCCGGTGCCGGCCCCGTGACCACAGTGCCCGATTCGGGGCGGTGCGACGTTCCGGGGGGGCGGGACCCATCCGAGGGACGGTGCCGCATCCTGCGGCGAACCAGGCGTCTCCACGGTCACACGCCCTGCCCGGGTATTCCATCTTTGTTCTGGGCACATTATTAATTTGGTTTGGTATAAGAACGTAACGGGCATAGCCTTCGTCCACGACATAGGGCAGAGCAATGCGTGCCCGGTCGTAGAGCCTGAGGGTCTTGGCACCTTCGCCTGCGGCAAGCGCCTGCCAGGCTGTCGCCGGCCAGTTCCGCGGCCATCTCTTTCGGAGCCGTCTGCAGCAGCCCCTGATCGGTCAGCATGCGCAAGGTATGGTTGGAGCGGATCGCAAGCACATAGGGCTGCCGGCGCTCCTCCAGCATGCGCCGTGTCTGATAATCCCCGCCATAGGCGGCATCGGCCAGAACCCATGCACATGGCACGCCCCGGTCGAGCGCGTTGGCCAGCATGGTGCGCACGATCGCCGGCTTGGTCGCGAATGTCACGTCTTCAGGAATATGCGCCGCCCTGCAGCGCGCCGCGTCCTTGGTCCACACTTCCTGCACGTAAAGCCGTCGATCGACAAGGGCCTGGCCTAGCCTGGCCGAAACGGCTGGCATAGGCGACAAACACACCCACCTGACAGTTCTCGATGCGGGGGCTTCAGGCCCGCTGACAGGCAGTTCGTCTGCATCTCCCGCACCAGTTGCGAAATCGACGGCCGGGTTCGTTTGAGGTAGTGTCTGTTGATCGCTGCGCGGCGGATCTCCTCGCGTGCCGCGTCCAGCGTCCGATGACCGACGGGCCGTCCAGGCTTCCGGTCCACCAACGACATCACCGTCCCGCCCTCACGAAACAGCTTGATCAGCCGAAAAACGGATGCCCGACTGGGATCAGGTTCCTTGGCGAGGCGTGCGATGTCGGCTGCAGATGTCCGGCCGGGATTGTCCTTCGGGAAGCCACGGATCGCATCGGTGCGGCCTGACGCCTCGTTCCAAATGGCCTCGTCAATCTCGTCGGAAAGGGGTCGGTCATGGAAATTCGGCACCGAATGAACTTCGAAGTCAAGGTCTCGAATAAAGTGCTAAAGCACTGGTGAAAATCCCAATTCAACTGCCCAATCTCAAATTACATGCCAGCGCAACCTACTGAAATCATTGAATGCGCAGTCTCAGAATTGAATGCCAAGGGACACAAAGCGTGAAAGCTACAGGGAGTGGGGGTGTTTGCGGCTATGACGCAGGCAAAAGGATCAAGGGGTGCAAGCGCCATATCGTGACGGATGTCCTCGGGCCTGTGCTGGTGACCGTCGTCCATGCCGCCGACATCCAGGACCGTGACGGCGCGCCCGGTCCGCTCAAGGCCGTCGGGAAGAAGTTCCCCTGGCTGCGCCATATTTCCGCGGGTGGCGGGTATGCAGGTGACAGGCTCCGGCAAGCCACGGGCGACGGGTGGACCCTGGAGACCATCAAGCGACCAGATGCGGTGAAGGGCTTCGTTCCATTGCCCGGGCGATGGGTGGTTGAACGCACGATTGTATGGCTGGGACGGTGTCGGCGGTTGGCCAGAGACTGGGAGAGCACGGTCGAAAGCCCAACCACCTGGGCGCACATCGCCTGCATCCGCCTGGTGACACGCAGATTGGCAAGACACTGCAATGCAACGTGAAACTTTAGATTCAGGCTCTGAGGAGAGCTTTCACCCCGCCACCGCGGCGGTCGCTCAGGCCTGCAACGCCCTCAGCATTGTAACGATGAACCCAATCGCACAGCGTCTGACGGTCCATGCGCAGCTTTCGGCTGCAACCTTGCGTTTCGCTACCTCAAGCACGGGAGCCAAGGCCAAGAGCCGGCGCGACACCCGACCATCCTTCACCCGGCCTGCTGGTTGGCGCAAATCCTGGGCGCTCATGTCATCGCGTTCAATTGGTACTGCTCTGCCCATAAGTCTTCTCCCTCAGATGCATGGGAGGCAGTGATTCAGAGGAAAGCTGATTTGGAAACCCAAAAATCGAGCCAGATGATGGGTCCGTTGGTATTATTCAGATCCCTGTGAGACCAAAAGCTCCTTTATGCCGACGGACCCAAAGGAAGGCTGAATGCATGGCTTGCGCTGTTCTGCGGCCGCAATCCAGTCTGGCAAGGGAGGTTGAGGGCGTGACGCCTCGCGCGCGCGACCCTTCGTGCCTCCTCCCCCCTAGACGCCCGGCTCTCCGGCGGCGCGGACGAAGCTCATCTCGCGGTGAAACGACCGTGGATCGCTCTGGCGGCGGCGTGGGCGGCGAGCACGGCGCCTTCCTGCCAGCCGGGCAGCGCGGTCGCCTGGTCGCCGGCGAAATGGAACGGTCCGTCGCCGCGGCGCAGCGCCGCGGCGGCGTCAGGGTTGTGGCGCGGCCACCCGCCCTTCTGGAAGGGCGCGTTGAGCCAGGCGCGGCTGATCCCGCATTCGATCTCGTCGGCGTATCCCGGATGCAGGGAGGCGCCTTCTGTCAGCGCCGCCCGCAGGCGCTCCGGCGCGGACATGGCGGAATAGCGCAGCCCCGGCTTCCGGCTCCAGATATAGGCGCCGACCAGCACGCCCTTGGGCCGGTGATAGCCGTTGCACGGATACCAGACCTGGGTGATGTCGTTGTCGGTCCAGGAAATACCTCCGTAGATCGCCGCATCCTCTTCCCAGAAACGCCGCTTCGCCTGAAAGGCGACCTTCACCGCCTCGACGAATTCGAGGGCTTGGAGCGCCGCCCGCGTGGCGGACGAGAAATCGTTGGGGATGTCCTTCAGAACCGGCGCGGGGATCGTGCAGATCGCGTAGTCCGCAGTGGTCTCCCGCGCCGCGCCGTCCGGACCGCGCCAGACGATCCGGACTCCGTCGCCGTGGCGGCGGATCTGCTCGACGGCGCTGCCGTATTTCACCAGCCGGCCGACCCGCTTGGCGAACGTGTGCACGATCGCGTCCATCCCGCCGACGGGCTGGAACAAGGTCGGGTTCTGGTTGAGGAAGTGGCTGAAATGGAGCTTGTATCTCCAGAAGTCCGCGCCTAGCAGCTCGCCGAAATCGAGACGGTCCTCCGCCTCGCCGGCCGCCAATCCGGCGTGTAGCTTCGGGCCCTTGTATCCGGCGCGGTCCGATCCGGCATAGCCGAGATCATCCTTCAGGCCGCCGAAACTCTTGAGCATGGCGCGCACGCTCTCCTTGTCGGCTGCGGTCAGCTCTTGGTCCAGCGCGCCCCGGTCCACCGCCTTGGCCAGCAACTCCGCCATATAGCCGCGCATGTCGGTCAGCACTCGCCGGGCGGCGACGGGCCTACCGCCGAAGCGCTCGCGGTTATGGAACAGGGCGCTCCGGTTGTCGTTGGTGAAGACTTCGAGATCGATGCCGAATTCCTTGCAATATCCGAGGATAGCGCCGTGGTGATAGGGGATGCGGGCCGGGCCGAGATTGGCGTAGAGGTGGTCCTCCCGGTCGAAGCAGACCTCCTGGCGCATTCCCTGCTCGGTCAGCACGTCGCCGCCGCGCACGGTCAGGCTGCGCCCGCCCGGCCGTTCCGACGCCTCCAGCACCGTGCAGCGCCAGCCGGCCCTGGACATCTCCCACGCCGCCGCCAGGCCCGAAAGGCCGGCGCCCAGGATGACGACCCGACCGCCCTCGCCCGACCCGTGTGGCAGGTCCAGCTCCGCCGCGCGAACGGCGTTCGGCCCCAGCAATCCAAGCGCGTCCATGGTGCGATAGACCGCTGCCGATCCGGCGGCGGTGCCAATGGCGTGCAGCAGCGTGCGTCTCGTAGGCTTGTGCATCTATTGACTCTCCCTCGTTTCGTGTCCGCCCCGCCGGGGAACGCACCGACGGCTCGATCAAGTGGGGCGGGGACCTAGTGTTCATCGCCGAGTCCCTGGCGGGTGAAACCGTCGGCATCTCCGAGACCAAAAGCGACCAATGGATCGTGCGCGTCGCCGACATCGACCTCGGCATCATCGACCAAAAGACCAAGAAACTTCACCGCTTCCGTGCCGCCCGGAAGCAAAACAAACCATAAACACTGTTACCCATGTAACCGATCTATAGTGTTACCCATCTATCCGTTTGCTCACGTCGCGCGCGCGTGAAGATGGTTATGTCCTGACCCCTGCATCCGCCGCAGGCCGCGCATCACACTGTGGCTTGCTGTGTTCGTCATGACCTCATCCGCGTACCGGAATGATTGCGACCGCAAGGCGGCAGCAAACGATGCCGACTCCCTGCATAAAATACACGAAGGCCGAAGGCAAATGCCGGTCCACGACGACGATGGCAGCCGCCGGGGTAGGTGACGAGTTCGATTGCCGCATCGCGCCATCTCACGGCTCTTGAACATACTCTTTCCGCCTACTTCGAGCCTTTCTTCGGATCGGACTGTGGCGGTGACAGGTCGGATAACGGCGCCGGGCTGGCAGCGGAATCGGGCGCCAGTGTCGAAACGAACCGCATGATGTCCTCGACCTCGGTCTCGCGGCCCTCGGCAATGAGACTGCGCCGCAGGACCTGGGCGGGAAACAGCGCGGCCTTGGCGACCTGGATGTCGAGTTCGGTGCGCGGCCATTGGCGTCGGTCGAGGGCCGCCATGGCGAGTTCGACCACGAGCCGGATGGCGGAATCCTTGCGTTCCGTGCGGCCTCTTCGATCCGTTCCCGTTGATCCGGCGTGACCAAGATGGTCTTCGTGAACGTCTCGATCATCTGCGCGATATGCGTTGTTGCATGCGGCTCGATTTCCGCCGGTGCGACACCCAGAGCGGCGAGGTCGTCGTGATAGGCCTTGGTGAACTCTATCGAGATCGCGTCACATGTTACGCCTCTTTCTGAGGCCGCTGCGATGATCTTTTCATCTACATCCGTGATATTGCGGGCATAGGTGAGCTTCGGCACCTAGCTGTGGGAGACTCGTGCCAGAACGTCAAACACCGCGGCGGGCCTGGCATTGCCGATATGGGCATAGGAATAGACCGTTGGCCCGCGGACATATATCCGCGCATGTTCGGGATCACTTGGGGAAAACGGCTCGACCTTGCGGCCCATCGAGTTGAATAGGTGCAGCCGAGAGAAGCCATAGAAGAGATGATCCACGCCGGTATCCCCATGCGAGAATTCTGGGTCGCTGGAGACCCGATCCAAGGGTACTTGTCCTTCAGCAACGAAGAGAGCCAAGTCATGGGCCTCTACACGGCCCGGCCCGGGAGCGGCATCGGCAAGGCCTTGATGGATCGCGTCAAGGAAGAGCGCCTGTGGGTACAGCTTTGGAGCCATGCGGCCAATGCCAGAGCACATGCGTTTTACAGGCGCGAAGGGTTTGTCGAAGTGGGCCGCAAAGATAACGGTGTTGACGGCATCCCGGATATCCGCATGGAATTGCACCGCATCGGCTAGCGCTGTGATATCAATATCCTATCACCACAACATCACAGAAGAAGCACCAAAAGCACGGCAAGGAGCGTTGATCATGCACTGTGCTAGGATTGTGTTAACTGCATGGCGCGGCGCTCACAACTAACTGTGCTAGGGTATTTTCGGGTTTCCTGCGATTTGTGCTGCAGCGCTGAAGTCCAGCAAACCATTGTTTTGGCGTGACTTAAATGGTGCCCGGGGGCGGAATCGAACCACCGACACGAGGATTTTCAGTCCACTGCTCTACCCCTGAGCTACCCGGGCATGGGTGAGCGGATGGCCGCTCTAGTCAGGGTCTTGTAGTGACTAATGATGGAGGTGTCCAGACTATTCGAGCGCCATGTTTCCGGTAACGCGCGAAACACGATTGACACCTGATTGCGTTTCGCAGGCCAGTTGCCGCGCCCTCGGAAAGATGGGCATGGAGTGGTGCCTGAATGACAGGATTCATTCTCCATTTTTGGGACCAAGGGCATCTTCTCTGACGAAAAATCGCGCGTCCACAGACAGTTGAGGATCCGCACCAATATGTCCTCGATCATAGAGTTCGACAAGATGAGCGAAGACATTTCGCTCTGCCGCCGGGAGCAAGGCAGTCGAAAGATCCATGTAGATGTCGTATGTCAGTTCACTGATCGAGTGATCATGCCTCTTGAGTAGTTCAAGAATTGAAGCTTCTCTTGAGCGACGGTGGCGCAGAAGCCATTCCGTGCGCTCCTTCGGTTTGGTTACCGGGTCGCCGTGGCCGGGATAGAACACACGGCTGTTGTGGATACTCAGGCGTTCGGTTGAAGCCATGTACTCCGCCAGATCGCCATCAGGGGGCGAGACCATTGTACTTGCCCAGCCCATCACATGATCACCGGTGAATATGGCGTCACCGAAGGCAAAGCACAGGTGATTGCCAAAGTGACCCGGCGTCCAGATCGCCGTAAGCTCCCAATCACCGCCGTCTACAACGGTTCCGTCCGAAATCTCGACATGCGGCGCAAAGCCGTAGTCCACGCCTTCTCCACCGCCTGTCAGTCCTGCAGCGGCTAGCGTGCGCATAACCTCCGAGCGGCCAGCGGAACTGTCGCCGAAGGCGTGAATCCTGGCCCCAGTGCCTTCTGACAGCGGCGCGGCGAGAGGCGAATGATCCAGATGGGAATGGGTGACGAAAATATGACTGATCGATTCTCCGGGCTCGAGGGCGGCGAGAATCGCGTTGTGATGAGCAGGTAGGGCAGGGCCTGGGTCAATAACCGCAACCTGGCCCCGGCCCACAAGATAGGTATTGGTCCCTCTCTCAGTCATGGGTGAGGGATTGGGTGCCAGAACTCGACGGATACCCGCCTCCAGTTCCTCGACAGGTCCCGCTACGGACCTGAAGTCTTTGCGTTCCATGAATCGCTTTCCCGCACGGCCAGTGCTATTGCCATATATCATGCAACTGCTCCGGGCAAAATGGTACTTCCCGCGCTCCCTATACGGTCGAGCCGCTCTCATACTGCTGGTCCCCGTGGTGACATTGCAGGTCGTCATCTCGTTTTCGTTCATTCAAAGACATTTCGAAGATGTGACGGAGCAGATGACGCGCAATGTGGCGTTGGAACTGCGCTACCTGCTGCAACTGATCGATCAAGCACCTAGTAGAGCGCTGGCGCTTGCAGCCGTTGAGGGCGTCGCCGCTCCATTGGCATTCAAACTCGAACTCCCGTCCGACCTGCCGGCGCAGGATGCGAGGCCATTCTATGATTTTTCGGGAAGAGTCATGATGGATACGCTTCGGGCGGAGGTCGACGCGGTTCGGCGGGTTGACCTGTCCGCCAAGAAGGACGTCAAAATCTGGATCGAGACCCGGCACGGCGTGGTATTCGCTGAGTTCCACCGTAGCCGCGTGTCAGCATCAAACCCGCACCAGCTTCTCGTCATCATGGTGTTCGCAGGTATCCTGCTTACCCTCGTTGCCTTTGTTTTCCTTCGCAATCAGGTCAGGCCCATCAAACAGCTTGCCAGCGCGTCGGAAGCATTCGGAAAGGGACGGGTTGAGCTGTATCACCCTTCTGGTGCCGCGGAAGTTCGCGCCGCTGGGCAGGCGTTTCTCGATATGAGAAGGCGAACACTCACGCACATGGAGCAGCGAACGATGATGCTGCTCGGCGTGAGTCACGACATGCGGACTCCCCTGACGAGACTCCGACTGGGCCTGTCGATGGTCGGGGAAAGTGCGGAAGTCGAGGCCATGAAGCGTGATGTAGCCGATATGGAGCGACTGCTCGATGAGTTTCTCGCTTTCTCCCGTGACGACTCGCTGGATGAGCCTGAAACAACCGATCCGGTGGAGTTGGCGCGGGAAGTCGTCAGGAAGTTCGAGAATTCAGGTAGCGCCGTCAGTATCGAGGAAGTGTCCGGCGTAGGTACCGCTGTGCTGCGTCCAGTTGCCGTGTCTCGGGCACTGGAAAATCTGATCGGGAATGCAATGCGCTACGGTTCGGTTTGCCAGATTCGAATCGTGATATCGCCCAATGCGATACTGTTTTCCGTGGAAGACGATGGACCGGGAATACCGGAAGAAGCACGGGAAGAGGCGTTGAAGGCCTTCGTTCGCCTTGATCCAGCTCGCAATCAGGACAAGGGCAGCGGCGTCGGGCTCGGCCTTGCGATCGCTAGTGACATCGCTCATGGACATGGCGGTTCTTTGTCGCTTGGCATCAGCCTGTCGCTTGGCGGCCTTAAGGCCGATCTGACGCTCGCGCATTAGTGTTGCGCCATCAATTCAGTGATGGGTAAGGGGACTTTGGTCTAGTCCGCGCTTCTTCGGCCCTGAACCGCCAGCGGGCCGGTTTCTCCGACAGGCTGCAGTGTACCTGCCGGACAACCGGCCTTGCGCATTTACTTGAGGGCGACGGTCTCGAAGTTTCCGTCAATCTCGATATCTGGGGTTGTGTTGAGGCCGGGGTCCGCGACGAACTGCGCCGGGAGACCGTCATCCAGTGGATGGGCGAGACCCGCATGCGTTATTTTCCGTTCGTTAAGGATCCACTCTGCGGCTGCACCAGTCAGATCTCGCGGTGAACAAGGTCATCGCGGCATCGTCCAGGATGCAGGCCCGTGACACCGCTGATCTGGATCTCATCTCGCACGCCCATTTCTGCCCGCTGGGTCCGCTATTCCTGGCGGCTTCGGTCAAGCTCGGGCGCACATCCCCTCTGGAACTCGTTGACAGGGCCAGGCACAGGACAGCCACGACATCCGACGAGGACCTTGAGGAACTCCGTGCGGTTACGGATTGTGAAAGCACCGGCGGGATCAAGGCTGCGGCATTCATCGCGCTCGATTCAGCCGAAGTCCTCCTGCGTGACCTGCCGGACGTGATGGTGGGCGGGCTTCCCGCAAATGACGACGGCGTACCGGTGGAGCGGGCGGAGGACATGGCCTGCCTGCGCCCCGTCCTTGATGGCGGCGAGCGTTTCCCGAACTTTATGGACGCCCCACCGGCGTTCAGCGATATCGGGAGTCAAGATGAAGAGCCGTAGACCGTGACCGCGGTCCGAGAGAGGTCAGTAAGCCGACCGCTCAGCGGGGATCAAGGCGAATGCGCTACATTGCGCTTTAGAGTTGGAATCATAACTCATTGTTTTAGTTATATTATTTTGTTTCAGGCACCTGCGTCCCTCCCCAGCCGCCGGAACAGGAACCGGCAGGCGGCCAGCTGCGCCCACGCCACGGAGCCCGTCAGACTCCGCCCGGAATCCTTCGCGAGGCGGCGGCAGCGCGACATCCAGGCGAAGGTGCGCTCCACGACCCAGCGGCGGTACGGAACCGTGAAGCCCTTGATTCCCTTGGGTCTTTCCATGATCTCCAGCGCGTTCGGGACACCCGTCTCCGCGAGCCTCCCGCGTAGCCTGGCACCACTGTAGCCGCTGTCCGCCCACAGCCTCGCCAGGATGACCTCCGGCGCGCCGTCCCGGTCCTGCACGTCGGCCGTGTGGCCTGCACCACGACCGGGGTCCCCTCCACGTCGACGGCGATGTGCCGCTAGGGCTATCGCATTTGGATTTCGTGTTGTGACAGACGGGAACGGATTGCGAACAGGAATGGCGCTCCTGTTGCGATTGTGGTCAGGTTTGGATGATTTCAGGTATCAACCCGACGACAGAGAGCCAAACGCGATTGCCCTACGTGCCGGCTGCGGCCCTTGACCTTCCTTCCGGCGTGGTGTCCAGCCGGACCGGCAGTCCTCACCGACCGGCTGTCGATCCCGGCGGCGGTCGGCTCCGGGCCACGCCCCGCCCGCGTGCGCCAGTCCGGGCGGCGCGTCCATCATGCGCTCCATGACGCTGCTGCCGCGCCATGGATGGAAGTGGTTCTGGACCGTCGTGAATGGCGAAAGACACCTGCGGATCGCCCGCCACCGGCAGCCCGTCGCCGGCATGTACCGGATCGCGCCGGGGACCCCGCGGAGATCCGTGGACAGCGGGCGGCCAAGCTTCGAAGGCGGCGCGGCCAGGGACCATCCATCGGCCATGAGGTCGCTTTCATATCGCTCCGAACCGCGCCTATACCTCTTCCGGGTGGTCTCGTTCCAGGCCACGGTATCCTCCCTGTCCGGTTGGTTTCTGACATGGAGATACCACATCTGGGGGAGGCCATCCACATTTTAGGTCAACCACTTAGTCGCTTACCCCGCGGCGGCGACCGTCCGGACGATCCGGCGACGGTCAGCGCCACCGCCCCGTGCCCGTGGGTCAGGGCTTGGTGGAGTGTCTGCCAGTCGGGGATCGGGAAACCGGGGAGGTATGACCGGGTTCTCTCCCGGAGATACCCCGTCTGCCGCCTCGCCTCCAGCGCGGGGGCGAACGCCCTGAGGGAGGTGGCCCGCCGTGAGGAACGCGGGCATCACCTTCATGGCGGCGACGGGAGGGCGGTGGAAGACCGCTCCGCCCGCATCACGGAACGGAGCGGACCATGGCACAGGAGACGGGGGATCCCCAAAAGGGGGCAGGATCTATCGGATTCGCCTTTCGGATGGCGAGAGGGTGGAACTGCGGCAGCTGGTGGACAGCGGGGCGGCCGCGTACAGGCGGCGGCACGCCCGGATACTGTTGCTAGCGGACTGGTCTGGCGGGCTGGAGACCGTCGACACGATCCCGGACGGGACCGTGAGGACGGCCTTGAAAAAAAACAACATGAAGCCATGGCTCAGGCAGTGCCGGTGCATCCGGCGGTCCCGCCGTCCACGACTCCGGGTACGGGCGCAACGGCGCCGTGGACCTGTCCATGCCGTTCGCCCCTCCGCTCGGCTGGAGATCCACCACACCCCGAAGCACGCAGGCTGGTTCAACGTGGCCGGGACCAGGGCCACGGTCCGCCAGTGCCTGAACCGCCGCATTCCCGACAGCGAGACGATATGCAGGCAGACGGAGGCATGGGCAAGGCGGAGGAACCGGGAGAGGGCCACCGTGCACTGACGTTTCACGACAGCCGACGCCCGGATCAGGCTGAAGTCTCTATACCTGTCAACGCAATGATGGCGCTACACTAGCCTGTCTGTCGGTCGATGCGGACGAATTCCGTACCATCGGACGCCAGGAACCGTTCATTGTGGCACAGGGCCAGCTTCAGGGAGGGATGACTGCACAGGTTGATGATTCCGGCCTGGTCAGTCATGGCATGGTTCTCTCTCAATAATCGAAACCAACGCTATCGTGGCCTTTTTTTATCGGCTCTGGCCATGGTTCCACGGTGAGACCCATGGTCTCCGCCATGTCGGCAAGGCCCAGCCGCTGGAATCCATCGTCGGGATGATCCGTGTCCGGCCAGTCGGGAGAGAGCAGGAGGCGGCGTGTGTTGGCCTGTGGCCATGTCTCTCCCTGTAGTTCGCGCATCTTCAGATAGAGATCGAAATCCCTGTGTGTCTCCCCGGGGTTGTGGCGTCCGGAAGCGCGTTTGCAGGAGCACAGACCGATATTGCGGGGAATATCCATGACTTCAGGATCTCCGCTTTCTGCGACGACATCGATCTCGACGCTGCGATCATCGTCCGTGGTCATTTCCACGGAATGACTTACTGTTTCATATAGACGGCATCTTTCCAGCCATTGGGCGCAGAACCGTTCGAAGGCCAGTCCTTCCATATCCTGCAGGAGGCCAGTGGGTGGTTTCTTTGCTGATCCGGTCTGTTCCACATGGCGCAGCATTCGCAGTTCGAACAATACAGCCTGATCACAGATGCGTACCTTTCCGGTCGGATCGTTCATATAGTTGAGGCCGGTGACCGGTTCGGCGATAGCCAGATGTTTATGGAGGATATTGAACGATTTACGGGCTCCGCTGGGGTTCATCTCGCTGGGACTGTCGCCGAACTGCCGTACGAGCTGGTTCCAGCGTACGCCTCTTGGGTTGCGCGTCAGTTCCCTGGCCAGGCGGTATGTCTCGTCGGCCAGATTGACATAGGCGGTGTTGAAGAAGCTTTCCTCTGGTTGGTCAAGGATACGCTGGAATTCATGTTCCATGAACATGCGGCTCCAGGCTTCATCAGTTCCATCCGCTGGTTCAGGCAGGGTTCCGTCATTGAGTTCCTTTGCGAACCGTTCCCAGCGGCCGGGCATGCCGCCCAGGACGGTGTAGGCGGTGAGGAACCTGTAGGGTCTGTCGAGCCAGCCCTGCTGTGCCGCCATTTCCAGCAGTTCGGAGGTGCGCATGGGCCGCAGGCGTATGGTGGTGTCGGGTCTGTCGTAGAGGGGCTGGTCCTGTCGGTACAGCATCTCCACCATCCTCTGCTGGTTGGAGCCGGCGATGATGAGAACGCCACCGTCCTCGCTGTGTTTTGGACCAAGTCCCCCCAGCCTATCGATGAGGGATTTCATCTTCCATTCCAGCGAGAGGTCCTGGATGTTCTGGAACTCGTCCAGGGTGACGGTAACACCTTTTCTGAAAAGGGTTTCAAGTATCTGGGTGAAATGGAAGATATGGTCAACAACGTTATCCTTCAGGGTTCCCGGATTTGGAAACCCAGTCAGGCGGTTGCTTTCGAGTTCCAATGCCAGATCCCTGTTCAGTTGTCTCAATGCACTTATTCCGTCTGTCTCTTTCTTCGAGGCTGGCTTGGGTACCTCTAGATAGATGTGTTTCACATCTCTTTTTTCATCGGTGACTTTCTGGATCAATTCGGTTTTGCCGACCCTACGTCCACCGATGATGGCGATAGTGGTGAATTTCTTTCCACCCATCGACATCCTGAATATATCCATCTCCTTCTTCCGTCCGTAGAATCTCCAGTTCGGTCTGTTCATGGTGTGGTCCTTTCGGAGTCGTTCCTGTCATGGTTCTACGGCATAGTCCATTATTCGGGCCATGTCGGCAGGGTCCAGCCGTTGTCGGGACGAGCTGTACGCCCAAGGTCCTGGCGTTGTTTTTTCATGGCTGCGGAGCGTCGTTTGGCGCGTGTCCTGGCCACGTCCGCCCTGCTAAGGCTGACCGTCATCCATCTCCTGCTGTCCTCACTGAAAAAGGCTGCTCAGTTACCGGCTCCGGAATCCATCCGTGCGGCTTTATGATCTCATTGATGAATGGCTGGAGATGCTCGGGCGGAAATCACTGACCGTACTGCCATAGGAATTCCTGCGTATGAAAACGGAACGGCCATGTGATGATGACCTGTTTCCACCCAGCTATGCAGGTTTCCTCCGCTCGCTGACCTGCCGGGCCATGTTTTTCCTTGTGTGGACTCAAAGGGTTGAAAAAACCGCAGGTGGAAAAAATATGGGTGACGCGACACCCGGAAAGCGATTTCTCCGACGGGAGGTTCCGCTACGCCTTCGGAATTCACCATCCGAGGCCGACGGCCTGAAACGGCTGCGGTTCCGAGGGCATTGAGTGGATCACATATCCAGGCAAATCAGGCACCATGACGAACTTCCTTTGGAGCCTCGCATTCGTTTGTTCCGATAAACCGACTTGTGCGGCTATGGTCCGTTCAGGCTTTGCTGCCGATGCCGGCCCTCACCGCCAGCGAACTCACTCCCGTCAGTGCGCCATGGCTCCGAGTCCAACGCTGACCACCGCGGATTGCGGTCCATGAAAGCCGTTTCATGCCAACGTCAATCAAGAGCATCGCGTTCGACGATGCCGCCGAGCTCAACCGGAGCACGGTCGGGAAAACGGGCCACCAGCGATAGGATGTCGCCCATCGACTCCACCGTCTTCTTCAGCGTGGACAGCAGGAGGTCGCCGCGCTGCTCCAGTCACCAGACCGCATCCTGGTCGACGCCGAGTTCGGGGGCCTTACACAGTTCCCGGAACGTCGTTTCCCCAGTGATCAATTCGGCGGCACACTCCCCGATCCACCGTCGTCGCTCGGGGCCGAGCCCCGCGATCACGTCTTCCACATCCAGTGCCGTGACACTTCTCCTCGTCCCATTCATCGGCGAGCCGGGCAAGATGCCGGTCCAGACTTTCGTGGGCCTTGCTGATCAGTTCGCGGTAGAACCGTCGTCCGCGGCTGCCCGACTTGTCGCCCGCTACCAGAAGTATGGCGCTGCGGACGGGGTCGAACGCGAAGGCCACGCAGGATTCTCCGTCTGCTGCTCGCAGCCTCATCTCCTTCATGTTCGAGTGCCTCGAACCGTTCAGCGTATCCACTTGTGGGCACTCAAGCTGCTGACCAAACAGCCGCATAAGGCGCGTTGCGGTCAGGATCGTATCCTGAACCTCCTGCTGTAAGGTAAAGAACTCAGGCTCGAACTCCTTGGCAATCTGGACCCGCCATTTCATGACAAATGGATGGCGCTGCCGGAACTTGAGTTCAGGGATATGTCCGAACCTCGTTTCAATTGAACCAATGTTCGGCATTGTCTGCTCTGATCCAGATGCCGCCGATTCTGGTCGATTGCTGATCGGCCGCGCAAGATCACCCGAATTCTGTATTCAATGCCGTCGGTGCTGAGGACATCGTTTGGTTGGCCGTCATGCGGAACGGTGCGGACCCATTCAATGGGACACTTTCGACTCGACGCTGGCGTAACCGCGTGTGGCCAGATCTGATGTCTGAGGCAGCGAAAGGAGCGGATATCCGTCACAGAGATTCGATGATTCCAGCTTGAACTAACGTTCCGGCGGCATGGACTCGGTGATTTGCGCGGTCCCGGTTGTTGATTCTGTCCCGATCCGGACCAGCCCGGCCGACTCCTGTGGATTGGTTCGCGCATGCATACGAAAGGGATATCGAGTTAACAGTCTCCAGTTGAAAGGCGGGAACCTCGCGATTTCCCCACCGCACCCATGGCTGCACCGTTGATCGACGCGCGGGAGACATTCCTCGTGGACATCCCGAAGCTTACAGGACTGTCTCCGCCTCTCGCGGTCTCACTCGCCGTTTGACTGCTCCCGAAACGATAGGAACGGCTTACGAAGTACGCCCTCGGTTCCTCCCGTTTTGCCCTGCTCCGAAATCCTAGGGCCGCCGAAACGTTGACGACAGTCTACGGCACAACTCTTGTAAGGCGGAACTCTCAGGTCACATTGAATGGACCGGGCAATCGTCCAACACACAGGCGGAATGCATCAGGGTCAGTGCGCATTGCCCGTGACACGAAGGTCTGTGGTACCCGCGTTCCGAAGAATTCGGGATTTAGTTTGGTGAATCGTCCATACGTGGGACTGGTGGAAACGGGTCTTCGTGAACAAGGACGCAGGTTGAATTCAGCCCTGTAAATTGGCAAAGGGTCGCTTACCTCCATACGCCTCCTTGAAGTCCTGGATCAAATCTGACTTCACTTGCTCGACGCCTTTGTTCGTGATCTGCTTCCAACAAAGAACCAACCTCTCCGGCTGGTCGATCTGCCAGACCAGCCGGCCACCCCAATGCCCTATCGCTCGACCCTGACCGAAGAGAAGCATCTCGCCAATTCGGTCTCGCAACGGGCGGCTGGTGCAGCCAACGTAGAGTATGACCGCCCCCTTAACCCACTCTCGTTTCAATCGCTCAATCGGTTCGTTTGGGTTCCTTTGCTTGAAATGGCCTCCGGAACCAACTTTAAGAAATGCTGGAGCCGACAAACTTACTGTCACTACAAGGTAGACGCCTGGTGCATTCGGAACATCATCATGTCGGCTGCGCAACCTCTCTACGGACACGAAGCCACGGAAGCCGAGTTCCTTCAACCCAGCCACGGAAGTCAGTAGTTCAGTATTGGGCATGTATTCTGATCCCTCATGATCGTTCGCAGGCACTATACCGTATTTGGAGGGGATGGCAGCTCCATCTCCACTCTCTCGGTAGAGCATTCCCAAGCCGATGATTCCAGACCATTGCCGGATCAGCAGCTGAACTCTGGCCCAAACCTACCATAACACCCAACACCGCCACAGAATTCCCATGCCTACGGTTTCTTGAACCAGCCTGTGAAGTTTCCGGGCGGTCACAGGCCAAAAGAAGTATCGATTGGATCAAGCGCCCTAGACCACTCCAGACAGAAATCCTGCCGCCTTTGACCCTCTTCGTGCGTATTGGGAGTCATTGCAGGGCGCTGAAACTACTTTAGAAATGCTGAGACTATCCCGGCAATTCCACCAATAAAGCCAATCAGTGCGGATGGCCAAAGGAACACCAGTTCAAGGCGCTCACGCCTCTCCTGGCGCACCTCCCTCGCAATCCGCGCTAGATTTTCATCGGAAAGTGCCCACCTCCCATCGGTTTCGGAGCGTTTCCAGTCTGTAGAGGTGGTACTGAAATCTGGGATAGGTATCAGTAGCCGCTTGGCTTGAGAGGTCACATAATTATGCTGCAACCGGTTTATTTCATCGTGCAACATATCCATTTCAAAGAGCATAGTTGAAGCAATCGCTTGCTCCTCATCCCAATCCTCTTTCTCACGGGCGTGTTCGAGGCGCGGCTGATAGTGAGCCGCAACTTTTTCTTCCTTCTTCTGAAGCTTCCGAAGCCTCAACCTGAACTGGATATCTTCTAACCACATAGCAACCATGATCACTTTGGCCTGCATTGACCGTGAATCCTGGCAGGACCAAAACCGGCTTATCCGCAACCAAGCCTGCACCCGAAGGTAGTCCACCCGTTCCAGCCCCGAAACCGCCAATGTCAGTCCTGCGATACCTTAATGCCAGCCGCCTTGAACAGCTGCAGCATGCGTCCGACTTCCGTGGCTGCCGGCGTGCCTGTCAGATCGCCCTGGATTCCCTCCATCATTTCCATGAACGTCCATATCCTGACCGGATTGCCCGCAAGACCCTGCCGAAAAGGCCCGCGCTGTTCCCAGACTGTCCTGTCGCCGGACAGCTTGGTAACGGCTGTGACATAGGTGAACCGGTTCGTTCCAGTTGCTTCTTCGACCGCAGCCAGAAATGCTTCAGACCATTTCGGAATCACGAGTTCACGGAAAGTCTTCCAGGCCCCCTGCCGAGCACTTTCTTATCTTCCTTGATCGCATCGACCCAGGATTTGGGATCAAAGCCGCCCTGCCAACTCCGGCAGGTCACGACCACGACCCTGTCCTCGTCGCTCTTGCATGGGTTATACCCAATGACATTGATATCGCTCGGGTTGGAATCCTTGGCGGGATCGAAATCCGGATGATCCTTGCGTGGCCGGAACTTGAGGTTGTGCTGAACGCAATAACCTTCATTGAGCATGTAAGCCTTCGCCACCTGTTCAAGTATGTCATCCTTGCCGGCCACTTTCAGCCACTCCCTTGATCCCGGACCAGATATGAGGATAGCGCATCACGCAGCCATTCGCAAACCTTGCGCCATCAGAGGCGGGAGGTTCGGGCGTTCAACCAGCACAGCGAGACTTTCACGGATTCGGTTGTCGCTGCCAGCCTCGCCACCATGCGTGCGAACAGACCTTCCGATGAGAGCGTCTGCTTAACGGGCGGAAACACACCGCAGCACTCGCTAGGGCAGCTGGCGAATTGGGCAGCATCATGAAGTCGCTTCCCCATTTCCATTCTTGGGCAAGCAACCCTAAGCAAATGAGTCCAGACCCTCGCCGAAACCGTGAACAGCGCCTGTCCGCGTCACCTTCCTACCAAAGTATCGCAGGTCTCGAATATCACACCGTCCCTGCGTTCATATCCTCTGTCCCGTCTCCGCGGGTCCAGACTGTACTTTTGCGACAGAACCGCTGCTGCACTGCGGAATGGAAGTGGAATGGGTGAAGGGGCCACGTCGGATGTGCCGGCAATTCAGGAGGATTCCGTTGCTGACCAAATCGCATGCTGTTAGACGCAATCAACGGTATCTGGAAGCGGTCCATCGATATGTCGAATTTGCAGACTGGTCGCCGCCAATCTCGGCAAGTCGGTCCCCATAACGGCGGGTTCCGTTTGGCGGGCGTCAGCCGGACTTGGCCTCGGCCGGCGCTTCTGTTCCTTGGAAGTGCGGTGAATTGTGGGTCACCACCGAGTCATCATGATCTCGGAGGCTAAGCTGACGTACGCCGAGGCCGGCGTCGACATTGATGCAGGCAAGGAACTCGTCGACCGAATCGGATCCGCGGCCAGTTCCACAATACGCCCGGGAGTCTTGGACGGCTTGGGAGGATTCGCAGGTCTCTTTGATCTCAAGGCAGCGGGCTATTCCGATCCAGTGTTGGTCGCCGCCACCGATGGGGTTGGCACTAAACTGCGCATCGCCATCGACACTGGCCGCGTTGATACAATTGGAATTGATCTCGTCGCAATGTGCGTCAACGATTTGGTCTGTCAGGGTGCGGAACCCCTGTTTTTCCTCGACTACTTCGCCGCCGGAAAGGTCAACGTCGATCTCGCGGAGAGAGTAATTGGTGGGATTTCGGCGGGATGTAGGGCCGGCGGATGTGCCCTGATCGGTGGGGAGACGGCGGAAATGCCCGGCATATATGGGGTGTCGGACTTTGATCTTGCCGGATTCGCCGTCGGCGCCATTGAACGGGGAGCGGAGCTGCCGGCAGGAGTTCGGGTAGGTGATAGGCTATTGGGGCTGGGATCGGACGGCATTCATTCGAATGGGTTTTCGCTTGTGCGGAAGATCGCCGAGCATTCAGGCCTTTCATGGGACGACCCCGCCCCCTTTGCACAAGCCACGTTAGGCGAAGCACTGCTAGTTCCGACAAGGGTCTATGTGCCTGCCATTCTGGCAGCCTTGAGGTCGGGAGGTGTGCGTGGAATTGCCCACATCACCGGCGGTGGATTGGTCGAGAATGTGCCGAGGATGTTACCTGCCGGTCTCGGTGCTTCAATCGACCTGAATGCCTGGACACTGGCACCGGTCTTCGAATGGCTGCTAAGGGTCGGAAGGCTCGAGGAAGCTGAAGTCCTGAAGACCTTCAATGCCGGTATTGGAATGGTTCTGGTGGTTTCGCCGGAACTTGAGGAATCTGTGTCGACGATCTTGAGTGATGCTGGCGAGCGGGTCCATAGGATCGGTGTCGTTGAGGCGGGGCAGGGTGCGCGATTCTCAGGATGCCTGACTTGAGCAAACGCGTCGCAATCCTCATTTCGGGCAGCGGAACCAACCAAGCCGCTTTGGTGGACAGTATGGAGAGTGGTGATGTGGCGCGGCCTGTCCTGGTTCTTTCGAACAGACATGAAGCGGGCGGTCTCCAAGGAGCCGCGAGAAAGGGCATTCGCAGTGTGGTCGTCGATGACAACGAATACCCGGACCGCGCAACCTTTGAATTGGCCATGATCGATGAACTCGACGCAGTGGAGCCTGACATCATATGCCTCGCGGGATTCATGAGGGTACTGACTGCTGTGTTTGTCTCGCGATATAGAGGCCGAATCCTGAATATCCATCCTTCGCTGCTTCCTCGTCACAAGGGCCTCGACACCCATGCAAGGGTATTGGAGGCAGGTGACAGTGAACACGGCTGCACCGTCCATATTGTTACCGAGGAACTTGATGGTGGTCCGGTTCTTGGACAGGTCCGGATTCCTGTCCGGGAAGACGACACTCCCGCCTCCTTGGCCGCGCGTGTGCTGGAACAGGAGCATCGGCTCTACCCAATTGTGTTGGACCGTTTTGCGCGGGGCGACCGAACGCCCGTGAGCCTATCAGACCACTTCCATTCCAAGGAGCGCTGTCAATGAGTTGCATTAACCGAGCAGGTGATGGAGCAGGACAAGGGTGGTCCAGATGGACATGATCGCCAAGACCGGTGAACTGGCGGCCTTCTGCGGCCGCGCAGCCAATAGCCGATATGTTACGGTGGATACTGAGTTCATTCGCGACCGCACCTACTATTCCCGGCTTTGCCTCGTTC
This sequence comes from Paracoccaceae bacterium, assembly GCA_965203605.1. Classification (GTDB taxonomy): domain Bacteria; phylum Pseudomonadota; class Alphaproteobacteria; order Rhodobacterales; family Rhodobacteraceae; genus JAPOUP01. Next base: position 5,644,306 of record OZ241902.1, read on the forward strand.
AGCTCGCCATTCCCGGGAAAGCCAGTGATTGTGCCGTACTCGTCGACCCGTTGGCTGAAGGACTGTCACTTGACCCACTCTACCGGCTCCTTAGTGACACGAATGTCGTCAAGGTGTTTCATGCCGCCCGTCAGGATATCGAGATATTCTTCACCTATGGTGATGTGATTCCCGACCCTCTGTTTGACACCCAGGTCGCTGCGATGGTCTGCGGATTCAGCGATCAGGTCGGCTACGAAACCCTTGTCCGCAAGATCGCTCGGCAGTCGCTCGACAAGCGGTCCCGATTCACTGATTGGGCAAGGCGACCTCTTTCCGAGGCGCAGAAGCGCTATGCTCTTGCCGACGTGACCCATCTTCGGGTGATCTATGAGCATCTGGATAGAGAGCTGAGGAAATCGGGTCGTGCATCCTGGCTGGAGGAGGAGCTGAGGATCCTGACTTCAAGAGAAACCTATGTTGTCAAGCCCGAGGAAGCGTGGCGGCGCATCAGGGTCCGGGGCAAATCCGAAGGCTATCTTGCGGTGGTGCGCGAGCTGGCCTGTTTCCGCGAGTGCCTTGCCCAGTCACGAAACGTACCCCGAAACCGTATTTTCGCCGACGACGCACTTCTTGAACTGGCTTCCTCACTTCCTAAGTCGATGAAGGATCTCTCCAGGTCACGCCTCCTGCAACGTGAGGCGCGGAAACCCGACGTCGCGAAGGGAATCATCGAAGCTATCGAGCGGGGTATGGCTGTTCCATTCGAGGATCGGCCAAAGGCCGATGTGCGCAGGGACACACAGACTGTCAATTCCGCACTGGCGGATCTCCTGAGGGTGCTGCTGAAGGCGAGTTCGGAATCGGCGGGAGTGGCACAGAGACTCATCGCCACTGCCGCGGACCTGGACGACCTGGCGGCCGGAAAACGCGATTTACCTTCATTGAAGGGTTGGAGATATGAGGTATTCGGCCGCGACGCGCTCAGGCTCTGCGATGGAAAGCTCGCATTGGCGGCGAGTGGTCAGAAAATCAAGACGCTCGATATCTGAAGCCACCTGCTCAGGCGGCGATCAAGGCATGAATTAAATCCCCGGAATTCCGAACCGCCACCGCCGCGCCGACACAGAGTGGCTGAACTGCCTCAGGGTCGAACCGACAGAACGTTAACCGCCGAAATGACCCGAACCTTCGTTACGCCAACCAGTTTTTCGTTCGAAACAAACCTGGCGGCGAGAATCTCCCGGGAGGTCCGCGTGCCCGTCGGCGTTCGCTTGGGAGGGGAGGTGACCCTGAACTCGTAGTTCAGCACACCATCGTCAGGGATTTCCTCCCCAAGCGGCAGCAGTTCGCTATCATGGTACCCTTGCCGAAGCGAAAGGCCGGTCGCACGGATGATCGCTCCTCCTGCGGTCGGCTCCAGATCCAGCGTTAGGATCTGAGGCACCAGGCTGCGCACTGACGGGGTCCAGAATCCCTGAGCTTCAGTCGCCACCTGGCTCCCGTTCTGCGGGTTTCGCGAGTCCGAGGAGCAGGCAGCAACTGCCACTGCTGCAAACAGCGCCAAAATTTTTTTGCCTGTCATGCCTGTCCTCGCGCTGTTCGGTATGCAGGTTAGCTTAAGATTTCGGTCTTGAAAAGCTGCAAGCGATAGATTTCAGGGCCAGAATGGTGTTGGTCCAGCGGCGGGCACTCCAGGATGGTCTGTCGGTATCCACCGACAACGGGTGGAGGAAACTTTCCGCTGATCTTCATTGTGCCCGCTTGGGCCGACAGGTGATTGTGCGGAATGAATTTGCCATTCCGCACATCGTGTTTCCATCAGACACAAATGATCGGTAGGCCTTGACGGGGTTCAGGCCGTCCACCGCTTGGACTCCCAACGTGTCAATTGTCGTCACAATTCCGATGAACCTCTGGACCTTTGCGGGGTCGCAGCTTACTTGACGCCGGAGATTGAAGGAGTGCGAGATGGCTCGCCCCGAGTTCGAGGAAATAGTGGACACCTTCAGCTTCCTTGAGGATTGGGAAGAACGCTATAGGTACGTAATCGACATGGGTAAGGCGATGGAGCCGCTTGAGGAAGCGATGCGCATTCCAGCGACAAAGGTTCATGGCTGTGCCAGCCAGGTCTGGATTGTGCCAAAGGTCGAGGGACAGGGAGCTGACGCGATCTTCTCGTTTCGTGGTGACAGCGACGCCATGATTGTCCGGGGATTGATCTCGGTTCTCAGGGCTCTCTACTGTGGTCTGACCATCAGCCAGGTCCGGGAAGTCGACGCTGGCGCGGAATTCGCGCGCCTTGAACTTCATGATCACTTAACAGCGCAGCGATCCAATGGTCTTCGTTCAATGGTCGATCGGATTCGCGCTCTGTCCGCCGAAGGTGCTTAGGTCCACCGACCTAGCATGGTGGCAAGGTCGCCATAGCCAGTAAGGCGCCGTTCATACTCCAGATCCAACCGCTTGGCACACTTCTCCGCCTTGGCATCCAGTTCCGGGTCGTCGGTCTGCGCCTGATAAACAAGCCTGTCGTAGTTCCCGAAATATATGTCGCGAAGTTCCGGGTGCCGGTCCAGGCCAAGTGGCCGCCAGACAAATGCATCGAACTGCCGAACCAGAAAATCCGTGAGATAGAATGCGGTGAATTCATTCTCTGCCCGGTGCCGGAATTCCTCATTTCCCTCGAAAAAGGAATAGCAGTGAGGCCCCTCGACCATCTCGATTCCGAGTTCGTCACAAAGTGCCCGCAGTCTTCCGCCCGTTCCACAGTCTGCATATACGACATGGATTGTATCGTAATCGTTCCGATGTCTGTTGAAAGCGGAGCGCACGCCGTCGCAGATGCGTTCGGGATGATTGTGGTTGATGGCTGGCAGACACGTCATGTCCATGTGGGTCCAGCCATTCACCTTGATGATGGCGAGAATCTCCCTGGCGAGAGCGCCGCATGCAATCAGTAGAACCCGCCCTCCGGATCCTCTTGGCTCCATTCCAACTTCAGTCAATGTTTGGTCGTCGGGGAGAATCCTATGGCGCTTCTGCTGTTTCACTTTTCCAATGAGTCCCGCGTCTCTGGTGCTCACCCTGGAAGTTGACCGTCCTGCGGGTATGGCACCGGGATCAATTACCCAACACAGTTGTGACGGTCATTGTTTCACTTTGGCTTTGCCTTGGTGAGGAGGCGCACGACCGCTGTTGCTGTCAGCAGAGCTGCGATGGCCACAGCGGATAACGATCTATCAGGCTTTGAGGGCGAAAGGGCGAACGAGCTTAACCAGACCGTGAATCCGGCCATGACCACAACGATGACAACAATCACCAGGAACTGGCGGAAGGGCATGGCCTATCCTCCGTAACCAACGCGGCGGGACCGAACGTCATGGCTGCATTGCAGGATAGTGATCGCGCCACCATGGAGCCTCCTCCGGATATTTCGCGGAACGCCGTCCGCATTGGCGCTTCCTTAGACCGCGGCAAGCAGATTGTGCTTGCGAGCGATGAAGGACTTGGCCGTATCGACCGCTACGGCGGCGTCACGGCAGTAAGCGTCCGCACCGATTGCCCGACCGAACTCTTCGTTCAGCGGCGCGCCTCCGACCAGAACGATGTAGTCGTCACGCATACCCTTTTCAATCAGTGAGTCGATCACAACCTTCATATACGGCATCGTGGTTGTCAGTAGCGCAGACATGCCAAGGATGTCGGCCTCCTCCCGAACCAGCGCCTCCAGGAAATTCTCCACTGGATTGTTGATCCCAAGATCGACGATCTCGAATCCCGCGCCCTCCATCATCATTGACACGAGATTCTTGCCGATGTCGTGAATGTCCCCCTTCACGGTTCCTATTACCATCTTGCCCATGCGGGGAGCGCCCGTCTCCGCCAGCAAAGGCTTCAGGATCGCCATGCCCCCCTTCATCGCATTGGCCGCGAGGAGCACTTCAGGTACGAACAGGATTCCGTCTCGAAAGTCGTTGCCGACAATGGTCATTCCACCGACGAGAGCTTCGGTCAGGACCCTGTAGGGCTCCCAACCACGATCAAGCAGAATCCGAACGCCTTCCTCGACCTCCTCCTTGAGGCCATCGTAAAGGTCGTCGAACATCTGGGGAACCAGTTCCTCATCGCTGAGTTCACTCAGGATGATGTCGTCTTCATCATCATCGTCATACATATCCGCACTCCAGGACCGAACAGGCACCCATGTGAATTCTGCCCTTCATCTGCCGTTTCCGTGCCTTGAACTAGACTGGTCGCGACATAGAGAGCGCTGCAACCGACGAATTTCCCGGAGCATCACCCGACATGGTTGCGAATCGTTCCCTTTATGTTCCATAATGGGGTTCCAATGGAGAGCACTGGAACATACGAAATTCCGGCCGAGCGGCTTAAGGGCCGCGCGGCGTCGGATAACCCCGCGGTTAGGTTCGACTCCACGCACTGCGAAGCGGTTGATGACGGTTGGGATATCCGGGAGGACCTTCCTCCGTTGCGAACCGAGGTCAGTCTGGAGGCCACCCGTCGGGCGATCACGTCCAACTCGTCCCCGGACCTTGGGTTCGAGCGCTCGATCAACCCCTACCGTGGTTGTGAGCACGGGTGCATCTACTGTTACGCAAGGCCGACACATGCCTACCTTGGGCTCTCGCCTGGACTTGATTTCGAGACCCGACTGATCGCAAGGCCGGAAATGCCGAGGGTGCTTGAGCGGGAACTGTCCTCCAGGCGCTATGTCCCCAAGGTCATTGCCCTCGGGACAAACACCGACCCATACCAGCCGATCGAACGCGAATTCGGGGTTACCAGACAGGTTCTGCGAATCCTGCGGGAGTTCCGGCATCCAGTTGGTATTGTGACCAAGGGTACGCTCATCGAGAGGGATATCGATATCCTTGGCGAGTTGGGACGAGCCGGACTTGCCAGGGTCGGGATATCGATCACGACGTTGGATCCCGATGTGGCTCGTAAGATGGAGCCCAGGGTACCCGCGCCGAAGCGGCGGTTGCGCACAATAGAGCGGCTCACAAAAGCCGGGTGTCCGGTTCGCGTCATGGTCTCGCCCATCGTTCCCGCTCTCACGGACCATGAAATGGAGGGGATCATGACGGCGGCGCGTGAAGCTGGCGCGGTGGCGGCGAGCTACATCCTGCTGCGTCTGCCCCTGGAAGTGGCCGGTCTCTTCCGTACATGGCTTGACGATAGGTTTCCCGATCGGGCCGCTCGCGTCATGAGCCGCGTGCGGGACACCCAGGGAGGTCGGAACTACGACCCGCAATGGGGCAGAAGAATGACCGGAACCGGTACTTTCGCGGAACTTCTTGCGCAGCGATTCAGGATTGCCTCTTCCCGACTCGGGTTGCAGCGGAGACTTGAGCCACTGCGAACGGACCTCTTTCGTGTGCCCACACGCAGGGGCGAACAGCTGTCGCTCTTCTGACAACGGCCATCACCCTTCGCGCCTGCGCCTGCGTCGGGTGGACCGCTGGTTGGTCGCGCTGCCCATGCCATCCCCGGGCGAACTGAAGGGCCCAAGAATCTCCGCTATTCTCGCGAGTTCGGGACGGTCGGCGCGTGGCTGGCTTTCCAGGGCCCTTCGCATTCGGGAAATATGCTCTGGCATCGTACCGCAGCAGCCGCCGATAACGCTTGCGCCACAGTCACGGGCAAGCACGGCATATTTCGCCATTAGATCAGGGGTGCCATCGTAGTGGATGTGGCCGTCCACGTATTTTGGAATTCCGGCGTTGCCCTTCGCGATAATTGGGCGAGACCGGTCTTGAGGTTCAAATCCAAGGATCGTTCTCAGGAGGTCGCTGGCACCCACACCGCAGTTCGCGCCGAACGCGAACGGGCCGTAAGGGAGTTTTTTGACCAGACGGACCAGATCCTTCGAAGTGACTCCCATCATCGTGCGTCCGGCTGTGTCGAAAGACATCGTTCCGCACCAAGGCATCTCAGCCAGCGAGGCGGCCTCGGCCGCCGCCTTTAGCTCCTGCACTGCGGAAATGGTCTCCACCCAGAGAATGTCTGCGCCACCAGCCTTCAGTCCTTCAGCCTGCTCATGGAAAATCTCCACAGCCGCCGCATGCGTCAGTTCGCCCATAGGAGCCATAATCTCGCCTGTCGGGCCGATGGAGCCTGCGACGATGACAGGGCGTCCGGCACTGTCGGCGACATCACGGCCGATTTCAGCGGCGAGACGGCTTAGCTCATGGGCGCGGGCCTGGGCGTCATGCAGCTTGAGACGTGCGGCGTTGGATCCGAAACTGTTGGTGAGGAAGAGATCGCTGCCCGCTTCGGTTGCGCCACTGTAGAGCTTACGGATCCTTTCGGGATTCGAGTCGTTCCAGAGTTCCGGTGCGTCACCTGCCGAAAGCCCCATATTGAACAGATTGGTGCCGGTCGCGCCATCCGCAAGAATCCAGCCGCGGGATTCTAGCATGTCGGAGACCACCAAAGGAATCATGAGGGCGCTGTCCGTGGAATGCCGTCATCGCCAGCTTTGGCATGACTATTGGATCCAATTTTACTGGCAGTTCAATCATGATCAAAATTCATATTTCTGATAATGATTATGAAATAGATCTGATTCCGTGTCCTTGATTGGTCAAGACCTGAGGTCGGGGTGATGCCAGCTTGTGGCTTGCGAACTTTCCCGAATGCACTTTTCAGTCCGACCTTTCCGCCAGTGGATCCCCTTTCTGGTCGTCTCTTGAGAAACGCACCCGGCTGGGCAGGAAGGCTATCGCCCGAAAGGTGGGTTCCGGGGGGCTCAAGGCCCCGAGGTGCGCAATCCTCCGTCAGGCCTCGCTCAAGAGCTGTTCTTTGGCCTCTACGAGCAATTCCCGCATTTTGGTTCGTATTGTTTGCTCGTCCGCGGCATTGCCCAGATCTCCAGCGACCTTTCGGTACACGTCTTCATCGCCTGGCTCCTCGAAGTCAGACTTGACCACTTCCGTGGCGTATGCGGAGGCTTCCACTCCAGACTTGCCCAGCAGTTCCGCCGCCCAGAGTCCGAGCAGCTTGTTGCGTCTTGCGGTTGCCTTGAAGTTCATTTCCTCGTCGTGAGCGAATTTGGTCTCGAAAGCGTTTTCGCGATCATCGAAGCTGGTCATTGGTTCAGTCCTCTGGAGCTGGGATTCGGTTGGTGCAGATATGGTCGCTTGCGACCTCGCACGCAAGATCCTTGGCTGCGATAATGACGGAGAGGTACGTGCCGGGATGGCGTGGCGTGGATCACGGTTCCTTGAAAGGGCTGCGGGTGTGCCGTATGGGCTTGCGAAGGCAACGAACGGAGAGCCCGATGACCCGCCGCCTTCCGATCGGGATCCAGGACTTCCGGACGGTCCGGGAAACGGACTGCCACTACGTCGACAAGACCCCTCTCATCATGGACCTGATCGAACGGAGCGACCACTATTTCCTCTCCCGCCCCCGCCGGTTCGGCAAGAGCCTGCTGCTGGACACGCTGCGGTCGCTGTTCGGGTGCCGCGAGGAACTGTTCCGGGGCCTGGACATCCACGGCCACTGGGACTGGTCCGCCCCCCATCCGGTGGTGCGGCTCAGCTTCGACGGGAAGTACAGCGGGCCGGGCGACCTCGAGCGCAGCATCATGACGCAGCTGGCGCTCGTCGAGCATGCCGCCGGGGTCGATCCGGCCCGGACCGCCAGCACGGGCCCCGAGCGCCTGCAGGCCGTCCTCCATCACCTGCACCACGCCTCCGGGCGCCAGGTGGCGGTCCTCGTGGACGAGTACGACAAGCCGATCCTCGACGCGCTGCACGACCCGGGGCTGGCGACGGCCAACCGCGACTACCTGCGCGGGTTCTACGGCATCGTCAAGGGCAGCGCCGAGCACGTCCGCTTCACCTTCGTCACCGGCGTCAGCATGTTCTCGAAGGCCAGCCTGTTCTCTGGCCTCAACAACCTCGAGGACATTAGCCTCGACCCGCGCTACGCCACCATCTGCGGCTACACCGACGGGGACATCGACCGGGTCTTCGGGCCCGAGCTAGACGGGCTGGACCGGGACGGGATCCGGGCCTGGTACAACGGCTACCACTGGCTCGGCGGGGAGAGGGTCTACAACCCCTACGACGTGCTGCTGCTGCGGAACCGGGAGTTCCGGCCCTGGTGGTTCGAGACCGGCTCACCGGGGTTCCTGTTCCGGACGCTCGTGGAGCGGTCCGTCGGCCCGATGGAGCTGGAGAACCGGATGGCCGACATGCCGCTGGTCTCGAGGTTCGACGTGGACGACATCGGCATCGAGGCGCTGCTGTTCCAGACCGGCTACCTGACCATCGCGGAGGAGCGGACGGAGGGGTTCAGGACCTTCTACCGGCTGGACAATCCCAACCTGGAGGTGCGGACCAGCCTGAACGACCGGTTCCTCGCCTATCTCGGGAGGAAGGGGAGGGACGCGCTGAATGACGGCCGGGAGCTTCGTGCGCTGCTCGAGGCGAACGACTTCGCGGGGTTCGGCGGACGGCTCCGCTCGTTCCTTTCGGCGATCCCTTACCAGTGGCACGCCACCGGCGATCTGGCCCGCTACGAGGCCTGGTACGCGAGCCTCCTTCATATGTGTTTCAGCGCCCTCGGCGTCGACCTCAGGGTCGAGGACGCGTCCAGCCATGGCCGCGCGGACATGGTGGTGCTGACGGCGGGCAGGTGTTCGTCATCGAGTTCAGGATGGCGGAGGGTGACGGGGACGCGGACGCCGCGCTCGACGAGGCGCTCGCCCAGATGCGCGGGCGGGGCTATGCGGAGAAGTGGCGCGGAAGCGGGGAACCCGTTCACCTGCTCGGCGTGGCATGTGGGCGCGGGGCAAGGAACATCCTGGCGGTAAGGGCCGAGCCGGCCTGATCCGATTGCGGGCCGGAACGACGGCCGCCGTACCGTTCCCGGGACAGGCGCGTTCGCTCCAGCGCCCGTTTCGCGGCCCATAGGCGATACCGGGGGAGGGGCGCGGTTTCCGGCGCTCAACGGCGGTCGGGTTCCCGCCACCTCATGCCTGCGGCCGGATCGAGGTGACCGGACTTGCGGTCTACGCCGCCATGGCCTAAACGGGAGCGCGGAAACGACGGGCCAAGGTGGCCAAGCATTCCATTGATCGGAGATTCCATGGCGCGGCGAAAGAAGCTTTATGAAGGCAAGGCAAAAATCATCTATGAAGGTCCAGAGCCCGGCACTTTGGTTCAGTATTTCAAGGACGATGCCACTGCATTCAACGCCAAGAAGAAAAGTGTTGTCGATGGAAAAGGAGTCCTGAACAACCGCCTTAGCGAATATTTCATGAATGGCCTCAACTTGATCGGTGTGCCCACCCATTTCATCAAGCGAATCAACATGCGCGAGCAATTGATCCGACAGGTCGAGATCATTCCGCTGGAGGTCGTGGTTCGGAACGTGGCTGCAGGGTCGCTGTCCGAGCGGCTTGGAATCGAGGAGGGGACGGCGCTGCCGCGGCCAATCGTCGAGTTCTTTCTGAAGAATGATGAGTTGGGTGATCCCATGGTCGCTGAGGAGCACGCCGTTGCGTTTGGCTGGGCAAGCCAGCATGATCTGGACGAGATGATCGCGCTCTCTCTCCGGGTAAACGACTTTCTGTCCGGTATCATGTTGGCCGTCGGAATTCGGCTCGTTGACCTCAAGCTTGAAATCGGACGCCAGTGGGATGGCGATTTCCAGCGACTGATCGTGGCTGATGAAATCAGTCCGGATTCCTGCCGCCTATGGGACAGGGAGTCGAACAGAAGGCTTGACAAGGATGTCTTCCGCCGTGACCTCGGCAGTCTTGCCGATGCCTATACCGAAATTGCGCGACGTTTGGGCGTTCTGCCCTCCAACATCACACATGCCGTCAAGCCGCATGTGATCAATTGACAATCCATATCGTTGGGCGGGCTCGCGGTTCTGAGCGGTCGCGAACACGGAGGGACAGCGTTTGAAGGCCAGGGTTACCGTGCTGCCGGCAAAGGGTGTTCTCGACCCGCAGGGAGAGGCAGTGCGGCGTGCGCTGGGATCATTGGGTTTCAGTGGAATTCTGGATGTGCGGCAGGGAAAATTGATCGAGCTGGAACTGGCGGACGATGATCGGGAGCGGGTGTTCAATGCGGTCGAGGCAATGTGTGTCCAGCTTCTGGCGAACACGGTTATCGAGAGCTACGAGATCGAGATCCCATGAGATTCACCGCTGGACTCTGGGAGCGGTTGCCTGCTGGCCCACTACCATCCGGCCCGCGTGACATGGATCGCCAACGATGTGAAGGTCGTCCCATGATTGCGGGTGCTTGGCTGGTGCACCCTTGCGTTAAGGTCTGGGTGGGCCTCATCTTTGAACTGTCGGCGTGGGGGAAGGTTCAATGAAGGTCGCGATTCTGGTTTTTCCAGGATCCAACTGCGACCGTGATCTGGCTGTAGCCTTCCGAAATGCCGGTGCCCGGGTCGACATGGTCTGGCACAAGGAAACCGAACTGCCCTCCCGGATCGACATCGTGGGAATCCCTGGTGGTTTCAGCTACGGTGACTATCTTCGTTGCGGCGCTATCGCGGCACGGTCCCCTGTGTGCCAGGCCCTGAAAGCTCATGTGCAGCGTGGCGGCTATGCCTTGGGTATCTGCAACGGTTTTCAGGTCCTGACAGAGATGGGTGTTCTTCCCGGAGCCTTGCTTCGGAATGCTGGACAGAAGTACATCTGTCGACTGGAAGCCCTGAACGTCAGAACCCGGGACAGCGCATTCACCACGTTCTTTCCGGAAGGCCGTCAGGTTAGGTTTCCCATCGCGCATCACGATGGAAACTACTTTGCGGATACAGAACAGATCGCTCGTCTCCAGGACGAGGACAGGATTGCATTCACTTATGCGGACAATCCTAACGGGTCAGCGGGGTCCATCGCCGGGATACTGAGTGAGAACCGCCGGATACTTGGCCTGATGCCACATCCGGAGCGCGCCGCTGAACCTGCCCATGGAAGTGCGGACGGCGCCGCACTCTTCGCCGGCCTGATGTCGGAAGTCACTGCTGCAGTGTGATACCACACCAAATCAGTGATCGCCGATAGGCACCTCTGATTTCAAGGCGCCGGCCACTTCCCTGTGACGATCCGCGTGATCTCCCCTTTCGGGGGATGAAGCCATCCAACACCAGTCCGCAGCCTCCCTGATAAGGCTCTGCATCCAGGCGAAAGACAGGATTGTCTCAATGCGCGTGGGCGCGGAATGATAGTCCTGAAGGACCGTTCAGCTGGTCACATGAGAACTGGTATCGCCCTGGACCAAGTCGGTCCCGAGATAGAATAAGTGCGAAGTAGCAAGTGCCAGCGGGAGCAGATCCTTGGGAACAGTTCCGATCGTATCCTGTATTGGCTATGTTCTGCGTCCTGTCAACACAAACCATTGGTGCGGAATGCCAACGAGGTCCATCATTTGTTTCCAGGACAGTTACCGTTCGCTATCGTTGGGCTTCCGTCGGACGGCTCGGGCATCCCTCGTGAGTGCGACTGACGGACCCGTCTAGCTCGTTGACGTGAATGAGTCTAGTCGTCAGATTTCGCCGCCAAGTTTTTCAGTATCGGGCTACGGAACGGGGACGATATGTGTATTGGTAGCATTGACCGTTGATCACCTGTCAAAAAAGGAAGTCAAGTTTGATCCTTGGAAATATAACGGTCTCCAAGATCGACGACCTTAGGAGGCTGTATGTCCTCAATGTCCTGCATTGGCCAGATCTTTCCGATGTCCAAGCGTGGATAGATGAGTCGCCAATCAACCGCCATTCTACGGAAATCAACAAGCGATTCGGGAAGCTCGATGGAGTCGGGGATAGTCAATTCGAGTAGCCGGATACCATCGTTGCCAGTGTGCTTCGACAACGATAGTCCCATAGCTTTCAAGACATCTTGATGTAGGGGATTTGCCGACCCACCGCCAGCAAAGAAGACAGGAACATCATTACCGGGCTTCCACACATCCGCATTGGGGTCGCGAATTCGCTTGGTCATGCCGACCACACTCCTCAGTGTCCGTTCGCATTGCTTGATGAAGTCGCGCTCTGACTTTCCTTCGCCGATGAACCAAGATAGCGAGTCTACGCCTAGCGGTCGTACCGAGGCTGCCATGAAGGCGTAAGTGTCATCTCCAGATGGGCTTTGATTTAGACGGAACATGCAGGCGTCGAGTGTCAGGGCACCTACATCAACCAGAAGATATAGTCCTGGAGCGCCGCGGGTGGATTTGGCGAATCCTGTCATCTCGGCAGCCGCTTCTGGAACCACCGCAATGCCCAGAGTATTGACGACCTCGTTGGATTCCACTGTCCTTCTAACATCGTGGCTGACAAGCGCCCTTCGCGTTGATTCGATAGTGATGGCGATGTTGGATCTTGCAAGTAGAACAGCAGCAGTTCCTACATATCTGTAGGGCTTTGCGATACTCGGGTCGTCATAGCTTTCAGTTGGCATCCCTATGTTAACAAACCACTTGGCATAGCGGCGACGAAAGAGACTCGACTGGTTTTGCAAAAGCCAACCCTTCGTGTAGCGCATTACGAAGGCAAGGTAGGCAACAGAAATTCCCACCAGTGAGCCTCTTGCAGAATTCCCCGATCAAGCGGTTTTTTCGGAAACGGGCGCTTTTTTCTGATCGGGGGCCTGGATATGGAGCCGTCCCTCTGGTATGAAGCAGGTGCGAAAGCCACAACATGCAGGGAGACGGCTCCATGTCCCTACGATCATCCATATCAGATGCCTGGCAGCGGTTTCAAGGGGAACTTTTCCCGTCCCTCGCCGGGGAGGTCGGCCCGCTGGGCGTGAGGCACGGCAGGTTCATCGCCGTCCTGGACCTGGTGGAGGTGGAGAGGCACGTCCACTACAGCCACCGGGGCGTCGGCAACCCTCCCGCCGACCGCAGGGCGCTGGCTCGGGCCTTCGTCGCCAAGGCGGTGTGGGACATGCCGACCACGACGGTGCTGATCGACAGGCTGCGATACGACCCGACGCTGCGCAGGCTGTGCGGCTGGTCCCGCGTGTCGGAGGTGCCCAGTGAATCGACCTTCTCCAGGGCCTTCGCCTGGTTCGCGGAGACCCGGCTGCCGGAGCGGATGCACGAGGCGCTGGTCCGCGCCGCGTATGCCGGCTCGGTCGTCGGCCACATATCGCGGGACTCGACGGCGATCGTCGGGCGGGAGAGGCCGGCGCCGAAGCCGAAGCCGCAGGAGCGGCCGAAGCGAAAGCGCGGACGCCCGAAAAAGGGGGAGGAGGTCCCGAGGGAGCCGACCCGGCTGGAGCGGCAGCTGCGGGACGGGATGACGGCGGAGGGGATGGCCGACGGGCTGCCGAAAGCCTGCGACACCGGGACGAAACGCAACGCGAAGGGATACAGGGAGAGCTGGCGGGGGTACAAGCTCCATATCGACGCCGCCGACGGTGACGTCCCCATCAGCTGCATCCTGACCTCGGCGTCGCTGCACGACAGCCAGGCCGCCATACCGCTGTCGAAGATGACGGCGCTGCGGGTGGACCACTGTTACGAGCTCATGGACGCGGCCTACGACTCGCTGGAGATCGGGTTCCACGCCTGCCTCATGGGGCGTGTGGCGATCACCGACACCAACCCCCGCCGCGACGCGGCGCTGAAGGAGCGCCTCAGGAAAGAGGCTCTGGCGCAGCGGAAAGCGGGCCACATCCGCCATGACCGCGTCCGCTACCGGCAGCGCTCCAGCGTGGAGCGCGTGAACTCCGCCCTGAAGGACTCCTACGGCGCCCGGCATGTCCGTGTCCGTGGGCACGCCAAGGTGGCCTGCCACCTGTTCTTCGGCGTGCTGGCCCTGACGGTGGAGCAGCTGATGCGGCTCACCATCTGACACCACTGGTTCTGGCAGATCCGTCCGCCGCGGACGCCGCCCCGGAGGGGACGGCACGGCCAGCCATGCGCGGACGGCGCCCGATGGGCCACAAGCTGCGGCATTCCGCCACACTTTGGCTCGTGCAGACGCCCCGGGCACCCGCCGGATCCGGTGTCACGACCCTGGCGGAACCGAAAGGCTGGCCGCGGCCGCCCGAACCGCGATAATTGTGCAAGAGGCTCCAGTGAGATTCCGGTCCGGTTTCCGGCGTGGCGCGGGCGTCGGCGTCGGATTCGGGCGGAATCCGGGCGTGCGGGAACGTCCGGCGGCGGTCCGGCGGAAAGGAAGGGATGTGTCGCGGGTCTGCCCCGGGGCGGTTCGGTCGGGCGTTCAGGCGCGCCCGGGCGCCCCGCCCCGCGGCGGCGACCGCCTGGACGGTCCGGCGACGGCCAGGGCCGCCGCCGCGTGCCCGTGGGTCAGGGCGGGGTGGAGTGTCCGCCGGTCGGGGACCGGCAGGTCGTGCAGGCATTGCCGGGTTCCCTCCCGGAGGTGCCCCGTCCGCCCCCTCGCCCCGGCGCGGCGGCGAACGCCCTGCGGGAGGCGGCCCCGGTCCGGGCCGTGGGGAAGGCGGGCATCACCGTCATGGCGGGCACGGTGGTCAGGCGCCGCTTTCCGTGCCCGAAGCCGGTCCCGGAGCGGTGGCCCTGGTTCCCCAGCGTGCCGGGGTCCCGTTCCCTGTCCGCCATCGGGAGCGGGCGGCGCGCGTGACCGGCATGGGGCTGTCGCCGTCGACGGGAAGGTCGGTGACCCAGGAGAACCTCCGCTGCTTCCCCTCCACGCGGTGGGTCGGGCCGTCCGGGCAGCGGTGGCGCCTCGCGATGTACATCCTTTTGATGACCGTCTCCCGGTATCCGGTGACGCTGGCCCTGATGTCGGGATGGGAGGCGCTGGCCGGCGCGCCGTTCAGGCGGCGCAGTTCGTGCCGGGTGCCGTCGGCGTCGGTGAACCGGGCCGCGCGGGTGTCGGGGCTGGCGAACGGCGGCGCGTGGTCGCCGGGTCTCCCCCGGGGATGAGGCGGAGGCCGTGCCGCCGCAGGCGGGCGATGTGGGGCCCGCTGGACGCGGGGCCGTCCTGCGGGACGATGGCCTTCAGGCGCCGATACCCGCGCCGGAGGTCGTCGACGGACCGCGCCGCGGCGTTGCGCCCGCGGTCGTTCCTCCTGTCCCCGTCGGTCCCGGCGACCGGGATGGCGGACCACGGCGGCGGGCATGCCGTGGGAATGGCCCTTCGACCCGTCACTGCGGCTGGCGACGCGGCAGCGGTGGCGGTGGACGGATTCCGGGCCGAATGGCCGGTGCCGTCGACCGGGATCAGGCAGTGGCCGTCGAAAACCGGCTGGTCCTCCAGCACCCTGCCGCGCCGCAGCCTCGCGGACAGGGTCCCGACGCCGGTGGCGGCTGCCTGGGGCCGGCCGTGCCGGGGCATCCGCGCATGGGGGGGGGGCGCAGGGCGCCGCCGCGATCCCGGACAGCGTCCGGAAGTTGCCGCGGACGATGGCGTCCCTGCGGCTGTCCCTGCCGGACGGCGGGAGCGACGGATACTTCAGCGGGAACATCGCGAACGCCGACATGAGGTGGTCCGCGAGGCTGAACCGGCGCCCGTCCACCGGATCGTCGATCCCGCCGAAGCATTCCGCAGGTGCCCTGACCGACCCGGGCCTGCCAAGGTCCTTCCGGAACCGCATCGTCCCAACTCCCGTCAGTGAGGCCATCAGGGATGCGGCAAGGGCCCCAGCCCATGATGTCAAGGGGATTCCGGGCGGTTTCCAGCCGCCTGGAAGGAAAAGTCCACCAAACCCGGTTCATGGAACCCCATGGAATACGGGGTCCGGAAGGACTGGTGGGAATCGCTGTATATCGACGCGCATCATGGATGGACACGATTGCAAGCAGATCTTGGGTAGCGATCTTGCCTTTTGGAGGTGGCGGCTGTGCCTCAAGTTGCCTCCTCCATACGCACGTCCACCGCTTTTGCCATTCGGTGTGCGCTGGAATTGACTGACGGTTTCACTTAGGCCCAAACGGAGCAAACAGAGAATGATGGCTTGAGGTAGATCCGCGCCGAATGTCGATCTGGCCTCGGATGTTGCTATATATTGGCTACGTCGGAACCGTCGGCCTTTGCGAGTTAACCCTTGTTTTGAGAGTGATCGCCGACTGGCATCTACCTGAAGTTCCGGTCAGAATGGTCGGAGCCTTTCGTGGCAGCTTCAGAATATGTCTGGAAAGGCATTATCGTTCGAATAGGATCCAAAATAGGCCAAGTCGCCGTTCAGGCGGACGTGCACTTGGTGCTCGTGCATTGGGTGGCTGTCTGGGATTCGAAGACTCAATGGCGACGTCTGAACGTAGAAATCCATGTCTTCGTGGATGTGGCACTTCGAATTTCCAGTCCATTTGATTTCAAGGCGAAAGGGCCCTTTCCAATCGTGACTGACATTTGAATGAAACATAAACTGCGATTTTCGTGATGATAGGTTTACCTCTGTCAGAAATGTTCCACGCTTGAAGAACAGGCGCGAGACTTGATCAATTCGAATCTTTCCTATCCATCGGTCCCTTGCTTTTTTTGTTAATAGATTCAATAGAGTATCACGCTCAGGCGCAGACCTGCATACTATGCGCCTAACATGATCCAACGATAGTCGATCCTGCACAAGAACCTCTGAATGGCGGGCATTCAGGATTTCGGAACGCAAATTGGACTCACCTAATTGGTCAACAGGACTGTCATGATAGATGTGGTCGAATTTCATGCGCTCCAGGAACTTTGCAGTGCAATCTACCTTGGTGTTCTGGGACAGACGTCCATCAGAGAATTTGACACGGGTCTCCATCAACAAATCGGAGCTGAACAGCAAATAGACTGGAACTGGCATGTGCGCACCGCCGAACTTTCTCTGATTCTCGGGCGGATTCCTTCGTTGGCATGCTGTGTAGGGGCGCGGGGTCGGAAATAAAGTCTCACATAGCGCGTTTGCTCGGCAGCCATTTCAGCAAGGTGCTGTTGGCTCGCACAGTCCTTGACGATGAGGTTGCCATATTTGGCTGCTTTCCGGGACAGCAATTCGCCGGAGTTGAGTATCCTCGCAGCGTTTTCAACGTGATCGGAACGAAACAAGCATTTCGGCCACCACTTTCGGCTTTCATCAAGCTTCAACTGGAAAGCAAGCTTTCTCATGTGGGCCCGAATGGCGTCAGCGTCTGGCTTAAGCGGCATCCAATTCACTTCCGAACAGGTTGCCGGTGTCTCGGCGAAACGTCTCAGGTGGAGGAATCCTCTGCAGCGCCGTGGTCGGATTTGTCTGGAGACCGGATGCGGATTTGGACACGACTATCGAACCCACATAGGGCAAATGTTCGAACACGGGCATAAGATAGGATGGGTACCAATGGTGCAGGGCGATATCTGGATGAGTGAGTCCGATGTCGTTGAACTGTTGCCAGAAATCAATCAACTCGTCATCGCCTATCCTTACGGGTTCCCGGTTGGAGGATTCAATCAACATCATCGGTGGATCATCTTCTAACCGAACCGAGAAGGCTTCGTCAGTTCCTCTGATTCTGAAGTCACTCGTGCTTTGCAGGATGACCCGAAGGTCCTGCCAAACCTCGTCGAACGCTAGGGCAGGCGGTTCCGACCTCAGCCAATTCCTTATGCGTGCTGCCCCACGTCGGTTCGGCGGCCCGACATGGTTCTGGCCGATGTGGACCAGGGTTGAAACTGGCAATCGCCCAAGGTATCGCTCCATCAGAGGTCTGACCTGGGTCTCGAAATCAAGATCACCGCTGCCACATCCGAGTTGTGGAAACGCAACCGAGGTTATTCCCATCTCGGTGTGGGCCGCAGCGAATTTCTCTAGCCCGGCCTCAATGTCCTCGGGTCGAGAGGGATTGCGCCAATGTTTCTTGGTGGGAAAATTCAGGATCCATTTATGTGGTGTTTTGTAGAGGTGAAGTCTGCCAATCGTCAGGCGCCCATGTTCGCAATGCGCTTGGTAACGTTGAAACATTTCAGGGTAAATGCGCTTGAATCTGAGGGCAACTCCCTTTCCCATCACCCCTTGCGTGTTTACCGTGTTCACGAGCACCTTGGCCGGGGATTCAAACAGGTCGCTGTCGATGTAGTGAAGCATGGTAGCAGGGCCCTGTGTTAAGCCTGTTGGGCGGTTCCCAAACGGAACGGAAACGAACAGTCACTGTATTGGATCTGACTCTATATCATCGATCAACATCGTTCCACTGGCGAATTCAATGCACTTTCCGAAGATGGATTCGTGACCTGTGGTGCTGCATTCAACATCGGGTGCCAGTTCGGCTTCATCCCACCAGTTTGGCCTCCAGTGTCCAAAGTGGAGAAATCAGGGACCCAATGCCGACTCAATTTACACAGAGGGGCACTCCGAGCCGTTTCCTTACCCTGCTTGCGGCAACGCCCAATCACGAATATCGTCGCGCAATCCAGGAGGGTTGTCAGGTGGAAATGCCAAGACCGAACGCCGACGTGCTCGCAAAAAAGGCGCATATCGTGAGGCGATTGAGAGAGGTTCTGCCGATCGGTTCGGTGATCGATGATGAGATGGAAACCCGTGCCTATGAATGCGATGCCTTGACCGCCTACCAGTGCCCGCCACTTGCCGTTGTCCTGCCGGCTTCCACATCGGAGGTCTCAGCGATCATGCGGGTCTGCAGTGAGGAAGGGGTTCCGGTCGTACCGCGTGGTTCGGGAACCTCCCTCGCAGGTGGGGCTCTTCCGACCGCTGACTGCGTGATACTGGGTGTCGCTCGGATGGGTGAGGTTCTGGAGGTCGATTGCGAAAACCGATTCATTCGGGTTCAGGCTGGACGGACCAACCTTGCCGTCTCAGACGCTGTCGAGGACCACGGATTCTTCTATGCGCCCGATCCTTCATCGCAGCTCGCCTGTGCGATTGGCGGCAATATCGCGATGAACTCGGGAGGTGCGCACTGCCTGAAATACGGTGTGACCACGAACAATCTCCTTGGCGTTACGATGGTGCTGATGGATGGCGAGGTTGTCGAGATCGGTGGTCCGCATCTCGACGCTCCGGGCCTGGACCTTCTGGCGCTCGTCTGTGGATCCGAGGGCCAGCTCGGCGTCGTGACCGAAGCGACATTGCGAATTCTGCCAAAGCCCGAGGGAGCGCGGCCGGTCCTGATGGGCTACGACTCAAGCGAGGTCGCTGGACAGGTCGTCAGCGACATCATCAAGGCCGGCGTGTTGCCGGTGGCCATCGAGTTCATGGACCGCCCCTGCATCCGTGCGACCGAAGACTTCGCAGGTGCCGGATACCCGGATTGCGAGGCGCTGCTGATCGTTGAGGTCGAGGGCAGTGAGGCGGAAATCGACGAGCAGCTTGGATTCATTCTGCAGATCGCGCGAGGCCACAACCCGGTTGAACTGCGGGAGGCGGCGAATGCCGATGAGGCGGCGCGTATCTGGCTCGGCCGGAAGTCCGCATTTGGGGCGATGGGACAGATCAATGATTACATCTGCCTCGACGGAACGATTCCCGTAAGCGAATTGCCGCGGGTGCTGAGCCGGATAGCGGAACTTTCCAACAGATACGGACTCGATGTTGCGAACGTTTTCCACGCAGGCGATGGCAATATGCACCCGCTCATCCTCTTCGACGCCAACAGACCAGGTGATCTCGCAACCTGCGAAGCACTCGGAGCGGAAATCCTCAAGCTCTGCGTGGAGGTCGGTGGCTGTCTAAGTGGCGAGCACGGAGTCGGAATCGAGAAACGCGATCTCATGCATGAACAGTTCACATCGGCGGATCTGGAGGCACAGATGCGGGTAAAGGACGTATTCGACCCTGAATGGCTTCTCAATCCCGCAAAGGTGTTCCCGCTCAGCGCATCGGAAACGCGCAGAGGTCTTGCGGCCTGATGGACGCGGTACGGATGAGGAGCGTCCCTTCGAGTGCAGGATCTACGATGGCTCAAGAGATGGGAATTTGGCAGGGCAGCGGTTTCCAGACTTGTTTCCCGAAGAACATTCCCAGACACAGCTACTGTCAGCACCTGACAGCGACCGCTGGACCGGCGCCGATGTTTCGCAGGCTCACTCCAAGACCTGTGCCCTGGAGTTGTGTGGATCAGTGTTGTGGATATGATCGTTCCTGACACTGAAGCGAGACTTGCCGAGGTATTGGCCGAGGCTGACGGCCCTCTGAGGATCATCGGTGGCGGCACGCGGCCCATAGGAAGACCGGTATCCGGTGAAACTCTATCTACGGCGGCACTGCATGGCATCGTGATGTACAAGCCTGCCGCATTGACGCTTGTCGCCCGGGCCGGGACGCCCGTATCCGAGATCGATGCAGTGTTGGCGAAAGCGGGACAGCGGCTGCCCTTTGAGCCGATGAACCATTGTGGGCTTCTTGGGACGCATGGGGAGCCGACGATAGGCGGCGTGGTCGCAGCGAATGTTTCCGGTCCCAGAAGGGTGCAGGTGGGAGCCTGCCGCGACTTTCTGCTGGGAGTCCGCTTCGTCGATGGCTGCGGGACAGTGATCAGGAGTGGTGGCCGGGTCATGAAGAATGTCACTGGCTACGACCTGGCCAGATTGATGGCTGGCTCGTACGGGACGCTTGGCGTACTGAGCGAGGTATCGCTGAAGGTTCTGCCGCAGACGGAGTCGACTGGTGTTCTGCTGCTTGAGGGATTGGCCGATACGGATGCGGTGCAGGCGATGTCCATGGCGCTTGGTTCCCCGTTTGAGGCGACTGGTGCGGCACACACAACAAGTGGCGTCGATGGGGTGCCGGTGACAATGATTCGGGTCGAGGGATTCAAGACCCAGGTCGCCTATCGCGCCGAACGGCTTCGTGGTTTGCTGGCGGATTTTGGGGATTGGGCTCTTGAGAAGGATCCCGACCGCACAAGGGCCGGTTGGTCCTGGGTCCGTGACGTCGAACCCTTTCACGAAAAGGCCGGGGATGTCTGGCGATTGTCGGTCAAGCCCTCCGATGCGCCTGGGATCGCCGCGCGAGCCGAGGCTGACGGTTTGCTCTACGACCGGGGAGGCGGGCTCGTCTGGATTCTGGTGGCGGAAGGAACCGATCTTCGGGAGCGGCTGGGGGACTTCAGGGGTCATGCGACATTGGTGCGGGCCAGCGAGTCGAATCGAACGAGGTCGAAGGTGTTTCATCCGGAATCCGCAAGGGTGGCCACACTCAGCCAGGGATTGCGCGAACGGTTCGACCCTCAAGGGATACTCAATCCGGGATTGATGGGATGAACCAGTTGGTTCCTGGGGCTGCGGTTGGGCTGCAATGGCATGGCACACGGTTGCCTTTCAGGCTTTCGCGTGAAGAGGCACGGAGTGCCTACAGCATCGGTTTGGGTCGCGGGCAATTGTGAAAGTGGGTTGAGGGCGGGATCTGATGCAGACGAATTTCACGCAGGAGCAACTCAGTGATCCGGATGTCGCTCGCTCGAACCAAATTCTACGGACCTGTGTGCACTGCGGGTTCTGTACCGCGACCTGTCCAACCTACCAACTGCTGGGTGACGAGCTCGATTCTCCGCGAGGCAGGATCTACCTGATCAAGGATATGCTGGAGAGTGACAGGGCGGCAGATGAGAGAACGGTCCTGCACATCGACCGGTGTCTTTCGTGCCTTGCCTGCATGACAACTTGCCCATCAGGTGTTCACTACATGCATCTGGTCGACCACGCACGCGCCCATATCGAAAGGACCTACAGAAGACCTTTGGTCGATCGTCTGCTGCGGTGGGCACTTGCCCGAATCATTCCCTATCCTGGGCGGTTCAGGTTGGCCCTGCTAGCTGCCGGAATTGGTCAACCATTCGCGTTTCTGATGCCGGACGCACGAATCAGGGCCATGCTCCGTATGGCGCCACGACGTCTTCCTCCGGTCAGCCGCAATGACGACCCGCAAACGTTTCCGGCGATCGGTGAACGGAAAATGCGCGTGGCCCTGATGACAGGCTGTGCGCAGAAAGCCCTCAACACGGATATCAACGATGCGACGATCCGGCTGTTGAGGCGGCTTGGATGTGAGGTGGTGGTCGCGTCAGGCATGGCATGCTGCGGGGCGTTGACGCATCATATGGGAAAGACCCACGAAAGCCACAGGCAGGCTGCACGAAACATCCGCGCCTGGATGGACGAAGCGAATGCCGAAGGCCTCGACGCGATAGTGATCAACGCCAGCGGTTGCGGCACCACGATCAAGGACTATGGACACATGTTCCGCAACGACAGTCTGGCTGAAGATGCCACACTGGTTGCAAAGCTGGCGGTTGATGTAAGCGAATTGCTGGAAAGGCTTGATTTGCCCAAGGGTCAGCGCAGAAGGATGCGGGTGGCCTATCATGCGGCCTGCTCGCTTCAGCATGGCCAACAGGTGAAGTCCACTCCGAAGGATCTTCTCAGGCGGGCCGGTTTTGAGGTGGTGGAGCCAGCCGAAAATCACCTTTGTTGCGGTTCGGCCGGAACATACAACCTGCTTCAGCCAGAGATATCGGCAAGACTCAAAGATCGAAAGGTCAGAACGCTCGAAGCGACGCGGCCTGATGTAATCGCTACAGGCAATATTGGCTGCATGGTCCAGATCGCTGGTGGAACCGGGATTCCTGTGGTTCATACCGTGGAACTTCTCGACTGGGCTTCCGGTGGACCGATGCCCGCGGCCCTGAACGGCTCGGCCTGACGGTGCCCGAGGTTCGCCGGGCATCCATCGAGCCGTGACCGACAATCCATAAAATTCGCTGTTTGGGTCTTGAATCATCGCTATCCGCTACCCATCTGGGTTTGGTCGGGTGCCGAAACTCGGGCCCGGCAAGACCAAACGGCCCGTTCCACATGGGAGGGCCAGACTTCAGTTATCGCTCAACGGAGGATGACCAATGCACAATCTCGACTTTTCCCCACTTTTCCGGGCCACTGTCGGCTTTGACAGAATCGCTGACATGATGGACCGGGTGCTATCCGCTGATGTTGCGGAGCAGACCTACCCACCTTACAACATCGAGAAGACGGCTGGCGATGCCTACCGCATCTCGCTGGCGGTGGCCGGGTTTGCCGAAAATGAGCTTACGGTCGAACTGCGCGAGAACGCGCTGATCGTGGCAGCCAAGAAAGGTGCCGAGGAGAATGGGCGCACCTACCTTCACCGTGGCATTGCCAACCGTGCGTTCGAGCGCCGGTTCCAATTGGCTGACCATATCCGCGTCACGGGTGCGGCTCATGAAAACGGCATGCTGCACATCGATCTTGTCCGCGAGGTTCCAGAGGCGCTGAAGCCGCGCCGGATCGAAATCACCCGTGGCCAGACGGTGGACGTGAAGTCCGTCGAAGCAGGCCCGAAGGTCGCTGCGGCGAAGGCTGCCTGACTTCCAGAAAATCCGTGATTTCGGAGGCGCGTATCGATCGATGCGCGCCTCTTGACGTTGGAACTGGGCACCGATGGTGGGGACACTTCAGGGATTCCCTTCGATGTCGGTGCATTGGACTGGTTTCTCACGCAGAAGATGGTCGACTCGGCCTCGAATGGAAGGGCGGTGCCCGCGACCTGCGATGGCCATCGTCCCATGAGCCGTTGGTCCGAAAATTAGTTCATGGGTATCGGGTCCTGTAAAGGGTGACTTTCGCTCCAGGCAACTTCATCGGCATATGACCTGATCTTCAGTTGAGCAGGAGCGGAGTGTTGAGGTCCAGTTGTGATGGACCCCAAAGTCAGTCGCCCTGCTTGGTTGAGGTTCATGCCGCCATGTCCGGAGGGCCTGCACCCCATCGGGCGGGGAGGGATGGCAGTCGCTGCCATGCGGACCGCGTTCCAGGGGCAAATGAAGCACCCATGATCGATGTCCGCCGGAGCAGGCGATTCACCTAGATGCTGAGACAGACGTATTTCATCTCCAGATAGTCCTCGATCCCATGGCGGGACCCTTCGCGGCCCAATCCCGATTGCTTCACGCCCCCGAATGGCGCGGCCTCGGTCGAAATGATTCCGGAGTTCACCCCGACGATTCCGTATTCCAGTGCCTCCTGAACCCTGGTGACCCGCGAGATATCGGTGGCGTAGAAATAGGCTGCGAGACCGAAGACCGTATCGTTCGCCATGGCAATGACTTCGTCTTCGGTCCTGAATCTGAAGAGTGGGGCCAATGGACCGAATGTCTCTTCCCTCGCAACTGCCATTTCCTGAGTGACATCGGTGACTATCGTAGGCTCGAAGAACAGACCGCCGAGACCGTGCGCAGAACCACCTAGCGCGACTGCCGCGCCTTTGGAGGTCGCGTCGCTGATATGGTGCTGAACCTTTTCCACCGCCGCCCTGTCGATGAGTGGTCCCAGAACGGTATCCCTATCCAGGCCGTCACCAACCTTCATTTTCTGGACGGCTGACGTGAGCCTTTCAGCAAATTCATCGTAAATTCCGGCCTGCACGTAGATGCGGTTGGCACAGACGCAGGTCTGGCCATTGTTGCGGAACTTGCAGGCGATCGCGCCCTCGACCGCGTCGTCGATATCCGCGTCATCGAACACGATGAATGGTGCGTTTCCACCGAGTTCCATCGAGCATTTCATTACCTGGTCCGAGGCTTGACGCAGCAGGACGCGCCCGACTTCGGTGGAACCTGTGAAACTCAACTTCCTAACCGTCTGGTTTTCGCAGAATTCCTTTCCGATACCGGATGAATCAGTCGATGGAATTATGGACAGAACGCCTTCCGGAATTCCGGCCCGCTCGGCGAGTACGCCGAGCGCAAGGGCGGAAAGTGGGGTCAGCGTGGGCGGACGCACAATGATCGAGCAGCCTGCGGCCAATGCCGGACCAACCTTCCGCGTGATCATTGCATTGGGAAAGTTCCATGGCGTGATTGCGGCGCAGACCCCGATTGGTTGCCGCAGAACCGTGATGCGTTTGTCTGGCTGATGACCAGGGACCGTTTCGCCGTAAATTCTCTTGGCTTCCTCGGCGAACCATTCAATGAAACTCGCGCCATAGGCTATTTCGCCCTTTGCTTCCGCGAGTGGCTTTCCCTGTTCCGCTGTCAGTATGATGGCCAGATCGTCTGCGTTCTCGATCATGAGGTTGAACCAGGCCCGTAGTATGTTTGAGCGCCCCTTTGCGGTGCGTCCTGCCCAGCCCTTCATCGCTTCGTCGGCAGCCCTGATCGCACGAGCTGTCTCGATGCGACCGAGGTCGGCCACTTGCGCAATCACGTCACCCCGTGCGGGATTCACGACGTCGAATGTAATGGAAGCGTCACTGTCCACCCATTTCCCGGCCAGGAACGCCTTGGTTGCGAGTAGGGACGGGTCCTTTAGGTGAGTGGACAGATCCGTTGTGGTATCAAGCATACTGGTCTCCGTTGTTTGTGCAAGCAATTAAGCGAACGACTCAACGTCATCTACAGCAGTTGTTGGTGGCAAACCAGTAGGCGACCGTCATAATGCGGAGATGGAATCGCTGAACATCCGGCGCTCCGGATTCCATGGCGAGTGGAACCATACCCTGACCCACGGAAGTTGAACGGATAGGCTCTCTAGCGAGAGCCCTAAGTCGATATACCCATGGATCGGGCCACCATTCCTGAATGTGCGCAGATGGTTGCCGGCGGGCGCGGTCAGGTTGTCTCCGTCTCCCCCGTGCAGGACGAGGTTACGGGCGAACGGTCGGTTCAGCAGCCGGTCGTGGGACAGGGCTGGCGGCTGCCTGCCATCAGGACACAGGGCCATGACCCGTAGGCCACCATTTCCATCCCTGGGTCAGGAGCACATCGGAGAGTCGGGCGGCGACTTGGTACCTCGGGAGGAAACCTAGAGCGGTTTGGAACACCACCCGGAACGGGCAATGGTCGATCGCAAGATGGCCACCTTCTCAAGCCGGTTCATCTCCGCCCGAGCCAGCCCGTTCAGAGGGCCACCGCCAGAAGAAGGACTGGCGCAAGGTGTAGGGACATCGGATGCGGTGGAGCATGCCAAGAAGCGCGGAATGTACTTCAGGGGCCGGGATCCCCGGCGGTGGTTCCGACGTCTTCAATTTCCAGTGTGGCCCGGCGTGCCGGCTTCGTACCCCATTCGATCAGGTATCTCCGGAACGAGGGGATCGGGGAATGGATGCCGTCATCGGTGTGTCTGTACAACGCGCCCTGATGGATGAGATGGTCGAGGAACCAGGCGGCGTCCTTTCCTTTCGGTAGCCGCTGGCCGGGGCGGTCGGCAAGGCTGTTCTCGATGAGTTCCTCCACATGTCTTGTCCGCATGCCGTCACTCAATCCCGCCATCACCGTGGCGGTCAGGGTATCAGCCTGTCGCATCTCTGGGCTGTTCTGATCCCGATAGTATACCTGACGCCTGCGAAACGTCTCCTGTCCGACATGCTTCCAGTCCATGCGGTCCATGTCGCCGTTAGCGCGCAGCGCCTCCTCCGCCAGGGACACGCCGGCGTGGCGCAGGTGCCGGGGCCAGCCGTCGCATATGTCGGCCAGATCGTTCAGGCGGGCGTTGGGGCGGGAGGTGTCGAGGCCGAACCATAGGGCCAGTTTCCGCATGAATTCCTGGGCCGACGCCGCTGCAAGTGGTTCCGCCTCCAGAACGGTGACGTTGCGTGTCAACTCCATCTGACGGGCCCGGTCGGCGGTGTCGGAAAGGCCCGCCAGCACGAGGAGCAGGGGCAGTCGGGTATCGGCGTTGTGGATTTCCTTCAGGAGACAGGTGGCGACGGAATGGGGGTCGTCCTCCAGGGCCTGGGTCTCGTCCACGGCGACGATGACTGCGTGGTTCCACGCCCTTTCCCGCCCCTGACGGAGGGCAGCACTTAGAAGTCCGGTGTCATATTAGACGTCGAACTCCGCCGTCAAGCCATATCCGGCCACGGAGCCGCCGACAGATTTCCGTCTACTGAGCCGTTCCCGGAGAATCCGCCACCAACCGTTCTGAGAGGACGTGCCGGCGGCCATGATCGCCCGGATCACGTCGGGGGTGTCCCGACTGACAGCCGCGGAGGAGACGGTCACCACCCTTGGGTTTCCGTCCTGGGCTTTCCATCAATGCTGCATCTCGTGCAGGACCGAGCTCTTGCCGGCGCCCGGTGCGCCCTGCACGGCCCTGGTCATCTTCGGCTGGCTGGCGCTGGCCTTCGCCGTTGTCGGGATATCATCCAGGAAGGTTTCGCGGCCGACGAAGGCCGGCGGCGGGGTGCCCTTGCCCTGCCGCAGGTATTCGTTAATCCTGGCGCGATTGAGCGGCATAGGTCTCCGTTCATACGCTTTCGGTGTTTGCTCATACCACCGCGGTCCGGTCAGGAAACAAGGTAACAACGATGTCCGTTTCCCTTTATTTCCGGGGTGAAGCCGATTCGGCAGGTGTTCTGTTCGGGGCCGTACAAACGGATTCGAGCATAGGAATCAGAAGACCCGCAATTTCCGGAGGAGGAAATTTGGTGTAGCGCGTTGTCGGACATGACGGCCGGATCAGATTTGTCATTGCGTAAAACAAATGGGTTGAGCAGTTGCAGAGGGCGAAGCCATGCCTGTCGCGACACGGAGCGAGGGGATCGTCAACGAAGGTGGAGGTGCGTTGCTGACGATGGGCTGCAACCGACCGATTTACAGTCGCCGCCCACGTTCACCCAACGTTCTGGTTTCCGTCGCTCGCCTCCACCCTGGAGCGCGGCACGTGTCCTTTGCTTCGTGCGGGCTTTGCCCCCGCCGCGGAGACGGTTCTGGCTGGAGGAACTCCATTCGCCGCTTTCTGTCGAAGCACAGCCAACCGCCTGTCATGCCAATCCGTGTGAGCCGCTGGCCATCACCTCGAACAGTTTGAACTCTTGCCATCCCTCAAGGATGGTCGGCTCGCCCGGTCTTCAGCTTCCTGTTTTTGGGTTCATGTGTTCCTTCGACCATCCGAGGATGCGGGAGAGATTCAATTCGGGACGTTCAGGCTGGACAATTGCGGGGACATTTGGGCATGACGGAATATCGACTTGCGGTTGGTTTGGTGCCCGCGGGGTGATGGGACATGTAATGATAGTCAATTCGTGCAACTCGGATCTCGTTCAGCGGATTGTATCCGGAGAACGACGCGCTCTGGCTCAAGCCATAACGCTGGTGGAAAGCAGCCGGGCCGATCACCGGGATATGACGCTTTCGCTTCTGGGGCAATTGACGCCACCAAGGCGCGATGCCTTGCGCATAGGGCTTTCCGGTGCTCCAGGTGTGGGCAAGTCGACCTTTATCGAAGCTTTTGGTACGATGCTGACCGAAGCGGGACACCGGGTTGCGGTTCTCGCGGTCGATCCAAGTTCGGTGCGCTCAGGTGGGTCGATACTCGGAGACAAGACCCGTATGGAGCGGCTGAGTCGTGACCCGAAAGCCTTCATTCGCCCCTCGCCGAGCCAGACGAAGCTGGGAGGAGTGGCCCGCCGCACTCAGGAGGCTGCGGCGCTCTGCGAGGCGGCAGGCTTCAATGTGGTGTTGATAGAGACGGTCGGCGTCGGTCAGTCCGAAACAGTTGTGGCGGATATGACCGATCTCTTCGTGCTGCTGATCGCTCCTGCAGGTGGCGACGAACTTCAGGGAATCAAACGCGGGATCATGGAAATCGCCGACTTGGTTGTAGTGAACAAGGCCGATGGCGACCTCAGGCGCTCTGCGATGGGAACATGTGCGGATTACGCTCAAGCCCTGCGCCATCTACGGCCACGCCAGGAGGATCCGGCAGGTTTTCCCAAAGTCATGGCGGTCTCGGCACTGAACGGTGATGGGCTGACGCAGGTCTGGTCTGAAATCTCGGCATTGGATGAATGGCGACGCGATCATGGTCATTGGCACCGTCGCAGGGCGGCCCAGGCAAGGCGATGGTTCGAGAACGAGATTCATCGGGGATTGATGGAGCGGGTCACTGCCGACCGCATGGTTCAGGAACGAATGACCGATTTGGGCGACCTTGTGGCTGAAGGAAAACTGTTTCCGGGAAATGCCGCAGTGAAACTGCTTGGCGAATTGCCTGGCAAATAAGGTAATGATGCTGGCGGACTTCATGTCACTTCCAGTTCGGAACGGAATGCAGAGCCCTCTTTGAGGTGTGCTTGCAGTTCAGGCAACAGACCCGTCGTGATCGCCCGTGAATCCTCATTCACCATAAGGTATCCAGATCGACTTTGGTTCCGTTGCAGCGGCAAGAAACTCCCGACCTTCGCCGTCCTCTCCCATCCAGTCGCGTGATCGTCGGTTGTTTACCCACGTCCGTTTACGGTTGCCCGCCGATTCCCTTTCCATGCCGCCTGAGACAGCTGTTGAGGAGAAGTTTCAGACTGCATCGACAGCCGCGTGTTCGGCCAGCTGCGGGGGCTAGGTCCCAATGGCTTAAGGTCAGTATGTTCACCACACCGTCCGGCAGGTCCGAGGTCCCCAGAACCTGATGGAGATCGGTTGCGGCCAATGGAAACGGTTCGGATGCAACGAGCAGACACCGATTTCCCGTGGCTAGCGGAGGGGCCATCACACTGAATATGCCGAGCGGCGGCATCTCATCGGGGCAGAACGTACCGATGATCCCGACTGGTTCGTTCATTGAAAGCACGATGCCTCTAAGCGGCGCTCCCCTGGCGGCGGCGCCGAACTTGTCGGATCATCCTGCATAGGTGATGTCGCGTCACCCATATTTTGGGGAATTATATACGATAGTGCCCAAAGCAAAGGAGTGGTCCGCAGGGCACCGGCCCCGCCCGGCTGTCCGGGATGTTTCCCGACGAAAGGGCCGCCGGGGGATGGTTCACGGAACGGCGCTCTGGCAGGAAGGCCGACACAACGGAACCGTCCGCGTCCGGTCGCGAGCGGCGCGCACGACGATGCCCTGCCGCTGGTGCAGGCGTGAATGCCGCAGGCGGTTCTCCGTGCGCACCGTCAGTTTGGGCACTATCGCATATAATTCCCATATTTTGCCACCTGACATCAATTCATTGAAATTGCAAAATAATCGGCTTTTCGGTCTGAATCGGCGTAAATCGGCCTCCACTGTTCCGCCCCTTAACAAATCCGACCCCGGAGGTTCCCCCTCGCGCCGGATTCTCCGACCCCCGACCGCACCCGGCCGGACCGGCCGACGGCCATGTCCACCGTGAGGGAACGGATGAAGGGAGGCCGACCATGACCGCCACCACACAGCACAGGGACGCGGCGCGGCCACCGGTAGGGATCCGACGGCAGCGGCCCCGACACAGGAATGTACCGGAGGGAAGGTGGAAGGCAACCGGCATGTTTTCCACAGCCACCTCCACCATTCATTTCTGATTCTCCGAACATACGAGGCCGTCAGGTTCTCGTATATTCCACCCAGGAAGGAATGGATGTTCCTGCCCGGCCATCTGCGGAGGCGCCTGTTCTTCGCCGTTCAGCGCCTGTGCCCGGACTTCCCATCCACTGAATCACTGGGGCTGGAGGTCAACGCGTCGCAGGGGTCATTCTTCTACGATGATCTGCTCGCCCAGCATCCCGGCGAGCGCGTGCTGCGCCCGGAACTGGTGACGCCACACGGGGATATCGTCGCTGCCCACCGAAGCGCGGAAGGGTCGTGAGGACAGGCGCCGCGCTGGTCATCCATCGTCAGGGAGAGGCGGATCCGGTCGGGGAGCCGTCGATTTCCCTCCAGCGCAGCATGATCCAGGTTCCGTCATTGGGGATGAATCTCACCCAGTCACCATAACTCTTCCAGAGCAGCGACGGGCGGCCATCCACGGGCGGACCGACATACCCATGGAACGGGTCACCGCTCCTGAAAGCGCGCGGACGGCTGCCGGCAGGCACGGCCAGGCCGTCCGCGGTCCCTCCGCGCAGGATGAGGTCATGAACGAAGGGTTGCTCCAGCAGCCGGTCGTGTAAGCGGGCCAGCGGATGCCTGTCAGCCGATACGGTTCTGTAGCCCGTCAGCGGCCGCCGGACCAGACGTTCGCCTAGGTCGGTCCCGAAAGCCAGGGCCGTGACCCGCAGGCCGATGCCCGTTTTCTCCACCCGTAAGGTCAGGAGAATGTCGGAGAACTTCGAGACGGCCCTGTTTCCCGCGCCCCCTTCGGGCCACAGGACCCACAGCAAGCTCAGCGGCGCGAAGAACACCGCCCGGACGTACCCGTGGTCGAGGTCCGCCCGGGCCGCGCCCGTTGCCAGGGCCACGGTCAGCAGGACCGGCACAACGAATGCGCGGAGACATCGAATCCAACAAAGCATGACATGGAGCATGGGTCTGTTATTCAGGGACCGAAATCCGGATCCGTCGCTTCGCTGGCAGGCGTCCGTTCCGGTTCCATTCCCTGTTCGATCAGGTATCTGCGGAACGAGGGAATGGGGGAATGGACCCGGTCTTTGGGGCTTCTGTACAACGCGCCCTGATGGATGAGGCGGTCGATGAACCATCGGGCGGACTTTCCTTCAGGAAGCCGCTGGCCGGGACGGTCGGCAAGGCTGCCCTCGATCAGTTCCTCCGCATGCCTAGTCCGCATGCTGTCCCTCAGCCGCGCCATCACCCGGGCGGTCAGGATATCCGCCTCCTGCATCTCAAGACTGGTCTGGTCGCAGTAGTATTCCTGGCGTAGGGACCATGTGCGGTCCGCGAGATGGGACCAGTCCATAAGGTCCATGTCGCCGTCCATGCGCAGTGCCTCCTCCGCGAGGGAGACGCCGGCGAACCGCAGGTGCCGGGGCCAGCCGTCGCAGATGTCGGCCAGCGCCTCCAGCTGCGGGTTGTGGCGGGCGGTGTCGAGACCGAAATATATTGCCAGCCGTCGCATGAAGTCACGGGCCTGGGCCTGCGTGAGTGGTTTGACCTTGTGGATTCTCCGCCCGCGTGTCAGGTTCATTCGGCGGGCCTTCTCCGCCGTGTCGGACAGCCCGGCGAGCACCAGCAACAGGGGCAGACCGGAAATGGCGTCGTGGATGGCCTGCAGGAAAAGGGCTTCCGGCGATGTCTGGTCCCCGTCGAACCGCTGTGCCTCGTCCACGGCGACGATGATCGGGACGGAGTGTTCCGTCGCCGGATGTGCGCTGGCCACCTCACGGAGTGTTCCGGGGACCCGTTCATCGGAGCATTCCATCGACAGTCCGCGGGGTCCGGCCCCGAATCCACTCACCCGTCTGATTCGGTTGGCCAGGGTCCGCCTCCATTTCGCCCTGTCCATGGTCCAGGCGTCGAGCACCGCGCCGACACCTATCCGGGGATCGTGAAGGAGGTCGGTGGAGGACAGGACAACGACCCGTGGCTTTCCGTTTCCGCCCTTCCATTGTTTCTGCATCTCATGCAGCAGCGAGCTCTTGCCGGCGCCGGGGGCGCCCTGGACGATGCGGGTCATCTTCGCTTCGCTGGCGCTGTGTTTTGCTGTCGCTAGGACATCCTCCAGGATGTCCCCGTGACCGACGAAGGCCGGCGGCGGGGCGCCCTCGCCCTGACGCAGGTATTCAATGATCCGGTTCCGGTGGATGGGCATGGATTTGCCTTCATACGCCTTCCCTGTTTGCTGAGACTACCCCAGTCCAGCGAGGAAACAAGGGCACGACGCCGTCCGTTTCCCTTCGTCTCTTGAAAGAAACCGATTCGCCGGGCGCTTTCTCCGGAATCGTTTCCGAGGGTGATTCGCGAAAAATCGGAACGTTCCGGCCCGAATCCTCCCGCCGGACAAGTGGGTTCAGTCAGGAAGATGTGCAGAACCGCAACTTTCAATGAGATTTGTGGCGTTTACCCAGACGACACCGGCCGCGATTCTGGGGGCGATGGCCAGTGCGAGGTTGATGTTCCCGTTCGGATACGATCCCAAGTATCGGTGAATTTCGTATCCATCGACAATTCCAGCCTCATTGGTGGCAGTGCGGAAGGATTGCATTGAGGCCGGATCCTGACAAGCTGCCGCACTTGGCTTTGGGCAGGACTCTACCGGCACAGGCAAATGCTGGAACAGGCCTTCGCGGTTACGGTTGCCTCCGTCGTTCCCAACTGTCCAGCATATCCGTGAACTCTCCATCCCCAATGCCCTCAGAAATCGCCCGCCGCATCAGCGTTGCAAGGCTCAGTGGCGCCAAACCATCAGGAGCTGGGAGATCGGTGTCAAGATTGGTCGGATAGGCGTATCCCTCGGCCGTCGCCGCAACGACCGCCTCCGCCTCCGCCTCCGAAAGCGTGCCACTGGCGATCAACGCCGCTAACGGAGCCAGGAGGACCTGGCACATTTCCCGACGGTTGACCGCTTCGATCGATCGCCCGAAGGCCGAGCCAATCTGAAGCAGGTTGGCCATTCGGTAGATGTTTTCGGAACGGTTGTTTCCGGCACCGTGCATCAGCGCGGGATTGAAGAAGACCGCATCGCCCTTCTCAAGAGGGAGTTGGACATGGTGCATCTCGAAGTGCTCCTGGAACTCAGGTTTGCCAAAAGCCACATATCCCGCCCGGTACCTTTGGGAATAGGGGAGATACATTGTCGGCCCGCTCTCGACCGGCATGTCGCAATGCGCAACGGCACCCTGGAGGGTCAGTGTCGGCGACAGCAGATGCGCGTGAACTGGCCAGCGGGCAGCATCCTCTCGGGTCATGAATCCCAGATGGTAATCCCGGTGTGGCGTCTGGGCCGGCCCGCCCGGATTCACGCGGTTGATCTGGGCTGTGAACTGATAGTTGGGACCAAGCCAGCTATACGCAGCGAGTGCGAGGCAGACGTTGCCGAAATAAAGCGCGTAGCCTTCGGGGTCTGCGAGGCAGTGTTTCTGCAGCGCGTTCCAAACCCGGTCGTTGGCACCGGGTTTGGCGAAGTGGTCGCCACCGCCACCGCCGGTCCTGCGTTCCTCGTCTATGATCCGCTCGAAGAGCTTGGTCGCACGGTCGACAGGTGCGTTATCCGCAAAGGCACATTTGATCACGAACAGTCCCGGACCGTCCAGCAATGCCTGTGCCCATTCAGACATCAGCGAAAGCTGGCCGGACCTGTCGAGGTCGCGGATACAGTCTCCGCTGTAGAGAAGGACATTTTGTTCGATGGCCTGTGCAAATGGATAGAATTCCGGATTTGTCCTCTCGGGGATGCCAGCGACAAATTCGGCGAGGTCGCCGGCATCGGCATTGAACCAGGTTATCCGGGGTGCGCGCGCTGGCTCGGCTCCGTTCATTGATAT
Source organism: Paracoccaceae bacterium (assembly GCA_965203605.1). Classification (GTDB taxonomy): domain Bacteria; phylum Pseudomonadota; class Alphaproteobacteria; order Rhodobacterales; family Rhodobacteraceae; genus JAPOUP01. Next base: position 5,678,343 of record OZ241902.1, read on the forward strand.
CTCCTTTCCATTGAGCCTAGGCCATCAGCACATCGCCTGCAATTGATCGAGACGACCTCGCGTCATTCCGGCAGGCCCGGTTCAAACGGAGTCGGGTTACACTTCGACGTCGGCCACTCACGGGAATCCACCCGAAACGCGGGCATTTGATGGTGTTGGAAAACGAAGCCGTGTGAGACGGTGTCCCGTTGATCAGCATGTGGCAGATTGGTCACGACATCCTCCTAAATGTGGCGAAGGGCGCGACAGGCGTTGATTTCCGTACATGTGATCCACAGGAGTTGGGCCAATGATGCCGTGGTGCTTGCAGACCGCGAAGCGCCGAACTAAGACTCTGCCAACCGACCGGTTCGCTCCCGGAGGTAAACACAAGAGGCAGGCCAAATGACCGATCCATCCGAGCGGTTCCAGCACTACATGAACAATCTTGTTCCGATGGTCGTCGAGCAGACGAGCCGCGGAGAACGGGCGTATGACATTTTCTCGCGCCTGCTGAAGGAGCGGATCATCTTTGTGAATGGTCCGATTCACGATGTAACCGCGAGCCTTGTTGTCGCGCAGCTCCTGTTTCTGGAGTCCGAGAACCCAAAAAAGGAGATCGCGATGTACATCAATAGCCCGGGCGGTGTGGTGACGTCGGGACTCTCCATCTACGATACAATGCAGTACGTCCGTCCAAAGGTGTCAACACTGATTGTCGGTCAGGCGGCGTCGATGGGTTCACTTCTGGCCTGCGCAGGCGAAAAGGGACTCCGTTATGCGCTTCCGAATTCGAGGATTATGGTCCACCAACCATCAGGTGGATATCAGGGTCAGGCGACTGACATCGCGATTCACGCCGAGGAAACCCTGAAACTGAAGCAAAGGCTCAATGAGATCTATGCGAAACACTCTGGCCAAACGGTCAAGAATGTCGAAAAAGCTCTGGAGAGAGACAAATTCATGTCGCCAGAAGAGGCTCTTGAGTGGGGCCACATTGACGAGATCGTCGAGCAACGCACCAGGAATGACAATGAGGAGTGACGTTCGCTTCATTCCGATCGCACGGGACGGTTCCGACATTGTGCAGGTATTGGCGCTACCATACGAATTGACTATGTGAAAAGGCTTGGCAAGGACCAGGGTCCAAATCGAACCACAGGTTCTTGAGAGGACAGAGAATGGCAAGATCTCCCGGAGGTGAGGGCAAGGATACCCTCCACTGCTCGTTTTGCGGCAAGAGCCAGCATGAGGTCCGCAAACTTATCGCAGGGCCGAACGTCTACATCTGCGACGAATGTGTCGAGCTCTGCACCGATATCATACGCGAGGAAACCAGGACGGTTGGCCTGAAAGCCGCGGATGGCGTACCGACGCCAAGGGAGATATGCGAGGTTCTTGATGACTACGTGATCGGTCAGGAGCATGCCAAGCGCGTGCTTTCGGTGGCGGTCTATAATCACTACAAGCGGCTCAGCAATGCCGGAAAGGCAGAGGACATCGAGCTTGCGAAATCCAACATATTGCTAATCGGGCCGACAGGCTGCGGAAAGACCCTGCTCGCCCAAACGCTGGCTCGGATTCTTGATGTGCCATTCACCATGGCGGACGCGACGACGCTGACGGAGGCTGGGTATGTCGGCGAGGATGTCGAGAACATCATCCTCAAGCTGCTCCAGGCAAGCGAATACAATGTCGAGCGCGCCCAGCGAGGCATTGTCTACATCGACGAAGTCGACAAGATCACCCGAAAGTCCGAGAATCCCTCGATCACCCGTGACGTAAGTGGAGAGGGCGTACAGCAGGCGCTACTGAAGATCATGGAAGGTACGGTCGCGTCCGTTCCGCCGCAGGGAGGCCGCAAGCATCCACAGCAGGAATTCCTTCAGGTGGACACGACCAATATACTGTTCATCTGCGGAGGCGCATTCGCCGGTCTCGAAAAGATAATCTCGCAGCGCGGGCGTGGTTCGGCGATTGGCTTTGGCGCGGATGTGAAGGACGATGAGAAGCGCACAATAGGAGAGATGTTCGCCGATCTGGAACCGGAGGATCTCCTGAAATTTGGTCTCATACCGGAGTTCGTGGGGCGACTGCCCGTTGTGGCGACGCTCAAGGATCTCGACGAGGATGCGCTGGTAACAATTCTGACCAGACCGAAGAACGCCTTGGTGAAGCAGTACCAGCGGATGTTTGAATTGGAAGACACGCGGCTGACTTTCACCGAGGGTGCGCAGAAGGCGATAGCGAAACGCGCGATCGTCCGCAAGACCGGCGCACGCGGCCTACGATCAATCATGGAGGACATCCTGCTTGATACGATGTTCGACCTGCCGGGCATGCACTCGGTAGACGAGGTCGTCGTGAATGAAGAGGCCGTGAATTCGGATTCGGCCCCCCTGTTGATCTATGCCGACCGCCATCAGGAGGAAGCGAGCAGCGCTTGACCGCGGTGCGACAGGCCGCAGAGTCCGGATTCGGCGTTGAATTGGTGACGACCGACCGTTCGTTGCGGCTTGACTGAATGCCCGCTGGTGTGGTCGTCGCCCCCTGAATTCTGGACTTCGTGCAGGAATGGCGCTCACTCCTTGAAGATCGCATTTGGATGGCAAATGCCGTCGTCAGCCATCATTTCAACCGACTCAGTCCCTTGGTACGCCGCATGGAGGCGCACTTGCCCGCGTCGGCGCCGCCTGCGGTGGTTTGCGGTTGCTGACCGTCGGGAAGGTAGATGTCCCTCGCTTCAATGTGTCTCAAGGAAACGAAACAGCTCTGCCGGAACGGGAGGCACAACCAGCCCCGGGCCGTCAGGTAAATTCACCATCCCGTCACGAATCGTGATGACGTTTCCGCACAACTCAGTGCGCAGAGCATTGTGGTTCACATCAACCTCGCAGACAGAATTCCTGCCGACGGCGGCCGAAACCGACAGAGCGGCCATCTGCCCGATAGCGGAGCCCATGAAATGCGGCCACAGCAAGATGTCCGTCGGCAGCGCATAGGCCAGATTGAGAGCGCCGGTCAGGCCGCCCCATTTCGCAACGTCGGGCTGAACGACGCGCAGGCCGGCATCTGTCATCGATCGAAAATCCTCGATGCCGTAGATGTTCTCTCCTCCAGCAAGAGGAATATCGGTGGCATTGGCCAGATCCTCCCAAGCTGACCTGGGTGCGTCGGCCGCCAACGCCTCTTCGGCAAAGAATGGCGAAAGATCCTCAATGGACTGAAGATAGTCCTTGGCTTGGTCAAGTGTCCATGACTGGTTGCTGTCGACCATGATCCTCGCACCTTGCGGGCAGAGTTCCGCAGCACGCTCAACAATCCTGCGGTTGTCGTGTTCGGCAAAGCCGATCTTCAGTTTGAAATGGGTCTGCCCAAGCTCAAGGTGCAGGGGAATGAACTCATCGAGATCTTCCGCGTTGATCGATGTCGCATAGGATTGGGCGGAAACCTGAGGCAGCTCCATGAATTCAACGAATGAAACACCTTGGACCCGCAGGGCCAGATCCCAGAGTGCTGTATCGATCCCGGCCAGGATGTGCTCGAAGACCTGCGCCTGACCTACATGCAGGAAGAATGTGGATAGCTTTCGGCGCAGTGCCTCCTGGACGTCACGAGGCTCGACAAAAGTCATGCCGTTCAAATGCGCGGCAACAACATCTTCAATGATATGAGCCTTGTGGGCGTTCGCCCTGGGCGGAAAATTCGCCCAGACCTCACCCCAACCGAAACAGCCGTCGCTGTCTTCGACCCGCACGAGCAAAGCAGGCCGCGTCTGCATCGCTCCAAGCGCCATCCTGGGTGATGTGCCGCCCACGGCCCGGATCGGGAAAGCGCCAATGTTGGCAACGGTCTTTCTGTGTCGAAAGAACACCGATTACCAGGCCACATATGCAGCGTGCTCGGACGTATGGAAATTTACCGCCGTCGGTCCGACAGAACAAGCCCCGACCCCTGAGTTCTTTATCCCGCCAAACGGCATGTTGTTATCAGGTACAGTGCCGTGATTGACGTGCATCATTCCGTTCTGACTCTCTGTCAGGAACCGCTGGATAAAGTCATTTCGGTTGGAGAAAAGCGCTGAGGTCAGCCCGAATTCGGTTCCATTGAGCATTTCCATTGCCTGATCGAAGCTCTCATATTCGATCACTGACAGCACGGGCCCGAAGATCTCCTCCTGACCCGCGCTGGAATTGTGGCTCACATTGTCGAGTATTGTAGGCCGGTAGAAGTAACCGTCCTCTGGTCGATTTGGTGCAGAGCCTCCAGTGAGGGGCCTCGCTCCTTCTGAAATGGCCCTCTCTGTATTGCCACAGACATCCTTCCAGTGGGGAAGGTTGCAAAGCGGACCCATCTCGGAGGACTCATCCATGCCCGGCCCGATTTTCATCGCCTCGGCTCTGGACCTCAGGATTTCCTTCGCTTTGTCAGCCAGGTTCCTTTGCACCAGAAGGCGGCTGATGGCCGTGCATCGCTGTCCGCTGGTCATGAAGGCTGCGCCAAGTATGTGCGTGATCGCACCATCGAAATCGTCAGTGTCATTCAGGATTGCACCGTTCTTGCCTCCGAGTTCCAGCTGGACTGGAATGAGGTTCTCGGCGGCGGCGGCGTAGACCAGCTTTCCGGTTGGGACAGAGCCGGTGAAGCTTACACCATGCACATCACCCTTCGCTACCGCTTTGCTGGCCACAGGCCCAGTGACCATGGCGACCTGGATAAGGTTCTGCGGAAAGAACTCCCTGGAGATATCGGATAGCAGGAAATTCGCGGCAGGCGTGAATTGCGACGGCTTCATCACAACGGCGTTGCCAAATGCGAGTGCGGGACAGATCTTGCGCATCGGCGTCGAAATCGGGAAATTCCAGGGACTGATGCAAAAGATGACACCTCGAGGACGGCGCAGGATTTGGTTCGAGACGTTTTCGCGCCCCGAAGCGGTCGCCACAGCCCCCATGCGCGCCGCCCCTCCGCACAGGATTTCATGGCCTCGCCTCTGGACTCGCGAAGGAGTTTGCCCTGTTCGAGCGTGCCTGCGGTTGCCAACTCGTCGGCACATGCCTCGACCGCATCGATGAAGGAGTTGAGCCTCTGAGACCGCTCTATCCCCGGAACACGGGACCATTCAGCCTGGGCGGCATTCGCTTTCCTGATGACACGTGCCAACCCGGTTTCGTCCAAGGTTCCGTAACGACCGATTCTCTCTGACGGATTGGCCGGGTTAAGCGTCTCGAATGCGTCGTCCCCCGATCCATATTCGTACCTGTATCCCACCCCTAGCTCTTTCTCTTGCTGACGTGTCGCGCGGCTTCCGCGATCGCCGATCTGTCCAACTGGAACTTCTTCATGAGGTAAGGTGTTGTGCCGCCCTCGCAGAAACGGTCCGTTATGCCTATGCGCCTGAACGGTAGACCGATGCCGGTATCCGCAAGGACTTCGGCAACCGCCGAGCCTAGCCCGCCGACGATTGAATGGTTCTCTGCGGTGACGATGGCACCGGTCATTCTTGCGCACTCGACTACAAGGCCGGAATCGATGGGCTTGAGCGTGGCCATATCGACAACCGATGCCGAAATACCTTCCCCTTCCAGAATCCCGGCGGCTGCCAAGGATTCAGAAACGCACAATCCTGCGGAAATGATCGTAAGATCGCTCCCCTCTCGCCGCAGGACACCTTTCCCGATCTCGAGTGTTCGTGGCTCATAGGGCGATGGCGTGGTCTCCGGACGCTTCATCCTCAGATAGGCCGGACCGTTCCATTCGAGAGCGAGCCTGACCATAGCCGCATGATACTCTGGGCCGGAAGGCTCGAAGATGGCAATATTGGGGACGGCCCGCATGATCGCGACGTCTTCAATCGCTTGGTGAGACACACCAAGTAGGGTCGCGACCCCTGGCAGAAATCCCACGAACTTGACGGGCAGGTTCGGATAGGCAGCCTGCATCGTGATCTGGTCCAGGACGCGCTTCGTTATGAACGCGCAGAAACTGTGGCAAAACGGGATTTCACCTGAACGTGCCATGCCGCCGGCGATTCCGATCATGTTCGCCTCGGCAATACCGACATTGTGGAAGCGTTCAGGCAACTCGTCGCGGAAGCGATCTGTCTCGGTTGGAGGAACCAGGTCGGCACAGAGCGCCACGATGCGATCATCCGCCTTCGCAGCCTCCACAAGTGCATCGCCATAAGCCCGGGGCAGGGGCTTGAACGACCGGTTAATGAAGTCTGTCGCCTCGAGTTGTGTCAGGATGGTGTTCATGGCCGTGCCTCCAACTCGGCGCGGGCGCTGTCAGCGACCTGCTTCGGGAACCGCAGCTGATGGAACATCAGCCCTTCCAGCGAGGTGACCCCTTTCCCCATGAGAGTATTGGCCTTGATGAAGCTGGGCCGGCCCTTTGCTTCGCGCGCCCTGTCGAATGCGGCCATCAGTGCGCCGATTTCATTGCCGTCGATTTCCTGACAGTCGAAGCCGAAGCTGGCCATCTTGTCCATCAATGGCTCCAGCGACATGACCAGATCCATGCGTCCTTCGGACTGGACAAAGTTATGGTCGACGATCAGGCACAGGTTGTCAAGCCCACGCGCTCCCGCCAGCATCGCGGCTTCCCACACCTGTCCTTCCTGCATTTCACCATCGCCCAGGATGACGTAGAATCGGCTCGCGCGGCGGTGTCGTTTCGCGGCAAGGGCGCAGCCAACCGCGACCGATAGCCCCTGTCCCAGGGAGCCACAGGTTGCCTCCACGAAAGGCCCGAGACGTTCTGAGGAATTGATCTCAAGAGGTGATCCGTCTGTCACATAGGACTTCAGCAGTTTCGTGTCGAAGAAACCACGCTCGGCGAGGGTCGCATAGAAGACCGCAGTGTTGTGGGCTGTCGTAAGAAAAATGCGATCACGATCTGGCCAGGTCGGATCGCACGGGTCCATGGTCGCCTCGGAGAAATAAAGCGCCGTGAAAATATCAGCGGCGCCAAGTCCCTGTTGAACATAGCCCTGACCCGAGGGCGCGATCATGTTCACCACGTGCAGACGTAGCCGCGTCGCGATCTGTTCGAGTTCCTGGCGATTGTGGTTGACTTGCATAGATCCCCTGAACGTCGTCGAAAGGTATGGAACCTTGTACCTATGATGCTGAGGGAACTGTCAACATGAATCTTCGGTCGATTCGCAGCCAGGGGTTTCCTTTGTCTTGTGCGTCGAATGGGCTGCCAACCTGCTTCATCAGGTCATGTTGGGCGAATTTCCTCCAGCTGCACGACTTTCTGCAGTTCGAGACCTATGACCCGGTATCGCGTAGGTGACTGCAATCCAGGCGGTGAATACGCCTGAAGACGGCGGCTTGCCTTCATCTTCCTGCAGCAACCGGACGTCGCGCGGTGCCGCCCGTGCGGACCACGCCGGGATCCGGAGAATCGGCCGTCTGGCGACCGGCACAACATCTTGCGGTGCCGTGGTCGAACGGAACAGCCTTCGACGTGGATAGGGTGGGACGCCGTTTGCTGAACATGGATTCCACGGTATCGGTATTCGCGGCGGCAGTCCTGTCCGGTCGACAGGGCCACGACCTCCTGGCCTGCGACTTCCTGCGTGGATCGCACGGCTCACGGCTGGCCGTTGTGTCGCATTGGCGTTGGCACTGGACGTCGCTGGACGGATGGTCCATATGGGAGCCGAGGATTGGGGAGGCGCCGATGGGCATTCTCAGAACGGTTCTGCGACCTTTCATCTGGTGGGACGGACAGACGCTGAATACTCAGATCCATACGTGGTTGAATGGAGTTTTCGTGGGGGAAGATGATCAGGGAAACATCTTCTACAGATCCCGGGACGGCAGGAGACGCTGGGTTATCTACGACGGAGAGGCTGAGGCAAGCCGGATCGGACCCGACTGGCATGGCTGGCTCCACCACACCTACGACGAGCCACCGACCGAGGCGCCTTTGCCGAGGAAGAGCTGGGAAAGGCCCCACCAGCAGAACCTTACCGGAACCGCGATGGCCTATGCGCCGCCAGGTTCGATCCGCAAGGGCGATCCGCAGGTGCCTCGCGACTACGAAGCCTGGCAGCCCGAATAGAACATGACAAACCAAACGACAGAAGTGCTTGTAGGCGCCGCGGTTCTGGCCGTCGCGGCAGGATTCTTCATCTATGCGTCGCAGCTCGTGGGTAATGGAACTGCCGCGAACAGCAGTAGCTATATCGCTTCGTTTACAACTGCGGAAGGGATCGCGGTGGGTACCGATGTGCGGATGAGCGGGGTCAAGGTTGGTATTGTCTCCGCACTTGAACTGAACCCCGAGACCTTTCGCGCCGATGCCACGTTGACCGTGGACGATGAGTTCCGTCTGCCAGACGATACGTCCGCACTGATTTCTTCTGAAGGCCTGCTCGGTGGATCATTTGTCGAATTGCTTCCCGGGGGGTCACCTTTTGACCTTGAACCGGGTGCAGAGATCGAGGACACTCAGAGTTCGATGAGTTTTATACAACTGCTTCTGCAATTCGCTGGCGGCGGGCGTGGCGGCGAATGATCCGGGTGACCCTGCTTTCGCTGGTATTGTTGGTACCCTGTTCGGTTTTGGCGCAGCAATCGACAGGCGAGACGGGAGGCGGCACCTCGACGGAGCCCGATACCGACGCCAATGCCATGGGCATGGATGATGATCTCGGTGAGGTCAGGGAAGTGGCGCAGCCCGTGGCAGCTGTTGCTGGAGGGGCGTTACTTCGCGGGCTTGATCGGGTTTCGGGTGCGCTAACCGACCTCAGGATATCGAATGGCGAGATTGGCAGGTTAGGCTCGCTGGATGTGACGCTTGGGGAGTGCCGCTATCCCGCGGACAACCCGTCTGGTGACGCTTACGCTTACCTGGTGATCCGTGACCACTCTGGCAGCGCTTCGTTGTTCGAGGGGTGGATGATCGCCTCCAGTCCAGCGCTGAATGCCATGGATCATCGCCGCTACGATGTTTGGGTATTGCGCTGTATCATATCATGAGGGCTTTCTTCCACAGGTAGCGAGAGGAAGTTCGCATCTTCCTGCAGGGCTTCACGCAGACGTGCGTGGTAAGCGTCGCGTGGGATTCCGATGCAGCCGAGGGATGCCAGATGCGGTGTGACGAACTGGGTGTCAAAGAGCCGAAATCCAGTACGTCTTAGATGATCGACAAGATAGGCAAGAGCAATCTTCGACCCGTCAGTCGCGTGCGAGAACATGCTCTCGCCAAAGAAGGCCCCACCAAGTGCAACGCCGTAAATCCCGCCTACGAGCCTGTTTTCTCTCCAGACTTCGAGTGAATGGGCGAGGCCAAGCCGATTTAGCTGTCGGTAGAGGGCGAAGATTGTCTCGTTGATCCAGGTCTCGTCGCGGTTGGCGCAGGCCTCTACCACTCCAACGAAATCCTGGTTCACCATTATGCGATAGTCCAGCCTGAGCAGCCGTCGCCTGAGTGATCTGGATATATGAAATCCGGACAATGGGATGATCCCGCGTTCCTGGGGATCCACCCAATGCACCTGCGGATCGTTGCGGGTTTCCGCCATCGGAAAGATGCCAGCGGCGTAGGCCTGTATCATAAGATCAGGAGTCAGATTCTTGACCTGGTCTGTCACTGCACGGGATGCCCTTCGGGTTCTTGCAAGGCAAGGATCGATCCGTTCACTGAAAGAGTCTCAGGATTCGGTGCGGTCGCGTGATGATGACAGAAGTACGGGAAAAGACAACGGTGTGGCAGAGCCACTCAACTTGGATGTCTTGTTGATCATGCCTTCATGTGCTGTGTGGGCCGTATCCGGGACGGTTGGAGCCTTCGCATGTGGTTCCGGTCCGAAGACCTGGTCTTGCTGGGGCGGACCGCTGGGACCAGAAAGAGTGTCCAAGCATCTGATGGATGACGGAGGTGAATAGGTCAGGAAGCGCGAAGACCTCTGCTACCACACCGACTGGACCTGGACATCTGCCAGATCGAGGCGTTGGAGGAAATAGCGATCTCTGTGCGCAGTTCCGCAAATCCTTGCCGCATTTCTCCGGCGAGACCGCCGATGCCGTGCCCTGGGCGGTTGGCCTCCTCGGAGATACGTAGATTGAAGTCGTTCGCTGTCGTTATTGCCTGTGACTTAAGGACCATTCTCGCTCGTTCAACATCTGCGGACGTGGCTGCCTTGGCCAAAGCGACCTATCTGACTGCCTTTATGGCCGCCTCAGCAATCGGTTGATCCATTCCTGCGTCTGTTAGCCTTTCCCGAGCTCGGAGGAAATCAAGTGGAATCTGTTCATTCATCGTTCCGGTCCGTAAACAGACCATAATTGAGCTGCCGAGGCCTTGTAGGCAAGCTGGATCTACCGGGGATTGGCTCGGCAAGGACCGTAGAGCGTCAGATTCTGTCGCATTCAGCGAATTCGCCGATGGGTTCCTGGTCTGGTGCTCGCGGCGGGCGTCCAGCAGAGCGTGAACACCGGATTTCCGAATGAATCAGGCACTTCCATGGAGTCGACGGACAGCGGCCTCGGGTACCAACCGGGAAGGAAGGCTATTGGAGCATCTGGCGGCTGCCTTCGGAGTTCCGGATCCGATCGGACGCGGAGGTCGGCACGGCCATTCGTCAGGAGAAGGATTGCCGCAGCTGTAGCGAAGCGCCTGATAGGAGAGTGATTCTCCCGGCACGCGCAGTGACGGGGTGCGAGAACCGCGGATGCAATTCGACAATCTGGGTCGGTCTGGGTCCCGGCGTGGTCATCCCTCGCCCGACGTGGACGCCAACCAGTCTTCCAGCCAGTGTATGGTGTAGTCTCCGCGAAGGATGTTCTCTTCGCGCAAGAGCGCGTCGAAGAGTGGCACGGTGGTGTCAATGCCATCGATGATCAATTCTCCGAGCGCGCGCGAGAGTCTGGCCAGTGCCTCCTTTCGGTTGCCGCCATGCACAATCAGTTTGCCAACAAGTGAGTCATAGTAGGGCGGAATGCAGTAGCCATCATAAAGAGCGGAATCCATCCTCACGCCAAGTCCGCCTGGAGCATGGTACTGGGTGATCCGGCCCGGCGACGGCGTGAAATCGGGCAGTTTCTCGGCATTCAGGCGCACCTCGATCGCATGGCCGTTGATTTCGAGATCGCTCTGTGCAAACGACATAGGCAGCCCACCTGCGACGCGGATCTGTTCACGCACCAGGTCGACTCCGAATATCGCTTCGGTCACCGGATGCTCGACCTGAAGGCGGGTGTTCATCTCGATGAAATAGAACTCGCCATCCTCAAACAGGAATTCAACCGTTCCCGCGCCGATATATCCGATCCGAGATACCGCGTCGGCACAGATCCCTCCAATATGCGAACGGGTCCTTTCATCAATGGCAGGTCCGGGTGCCTCCTCGAAGAGCTTCTGGTGGCGCCTTTGCAGCGAACAGTCGCGTTCGCCCAGATGCACCGCATTTCCCGTTCCGTCGCCGAATACCTGGATTTCGATGTGGCGGGGATTGCCCAGATACTTCTCAATATAGACTTCGTCATTGCCGAATGCCGCCTTCGCTTCGGCCCTGGCGGTTGTGAAGGCGACTTCCAGGCCGCCAGGATCGCGGGCAAGCTTCATGCCCCGTCCACCACCACCCGCAGTGGCCTTGACGATCACGGGATAGCCGATGTCGTCGGCGATGGCCTGCGCTGCCTCCAAAGAGGGAACTCCGCCGTCCGAGCCCGGAACGCACGGCACTCCCAAGCCCGCCATCGTTTCCTTTGCGGTGATCTTGTCGCCCATTACGCGAATATGCTCGGCAGTCGGACCAATGAATGTCAGCGAGTGATCTTCCGCGATCCGTACGAACTTCGCGTTCTCCGAAAGGAAGCCATACCCGGGATGTATCGCTTGGGCGCCGGTGATGTCGCAGGCGGAAATTATCGCGGGGATCGAGAGGTAGCTATCCGCGGCAGGCGGTGGGCCAATGCAGACCGCTTCGTCCGCCATGCGCACATGCATCGCGTCGCTGTCGGCGGTGGAATGGACCGCGACTGAATTGATCCCCATCTCGCGGCAGGCCCGGATGATGCGGAGCGCGATCTCACCACGATTCGCGACCAGTATCTTGTCGATCATTCCGATTACCCGACGACCATCAACGGTGCACCGTATTCCACTGGCGAAGCGTCTTCGACCAGGATACGTTTCACCACTCCCGCCGTCGTCGCGTGGATATGGTTCATGGTCTTCATCGCTTCGATGATGAGGAGCGTCTGGCCTTCCGTGACGCTATCGCCGAGGTTGACGAACGGGGTGGCGCCCGGTTCCGGCGCAAGGTAGGCGGTCCCAACCATCGGTGAGAGCACGGCACCGGGGAGACTCGCGGGGTCGCTGCCTGCGGTTTCGGGCGGTAAGGGTTCAGGGGGGGGAGGCTGAGTGGCGTCGGCCAAAGGAGCCGCGCGAGGAGAGGATGTCGATGCCGGGGGGACTGTGCGGGTGCTTCGACTGAGGCGAACCGTCAGCTTTTCGGTACCTTTCCGGTGCCGTTCAACTTCCAGTTCCTCCAAGCCACTTTCCCGCAGTATTTCGGCAAGCGCCGTTACGAAAGCGACATCCCTCTCACTGTCCGGCGTTTCCGGGCTGATATCCGTGTGCTCTGTCATTCCGTCCCCGATCGCATCCGGTATCCGAATTCAGGCGCAAGCGCCGCGTCCGCTCCTTATATGCGTACACACCGGGTGTTGAAAGCACGAGTTCGATCGGCAGTCCGCCTTCACACTTGCAGTCCGTCGCGCTGTCGGCTTAGCATTCCAGTGCCCGAAAAAACCGGGAGGGGAGAGAGAATGCAGACGGCCTTCGCCCGCAGAAACCTGATTGAACGAAGCCGCCTTCGCGAACTGATGCAGAGATCCGATGCTCGGGGAGCTTTGCAGCTGGCTTCGCATCTTGGTGCGATCGTGGCAAGCGGAGCGCTGCTTTCGCAGTTCTGGGGTACATGGTGGGCGGTTCCCGCATTCATGGTACATGGCATTCTGATCAACTTTCTATATGCCGCCCAGCATGAACTCAGCCATGGGACGGTCTTCAGGACGAAATGGCCCAATATGATCTTCGGAAGGCTGATTGGGTTCGCCATGGTGTTTCCGCGGGATTTTGACTGGATCCAGCATTCGGCGCACCATCAATGGACACAGAATTGGGAAAAGGACGGTGAGCTTGTTCGGGAGCCGTACACATTGGGGAGCTACCTGTTCTGGCTCAGTGGCGTGTCCTATTGGATTACCCGCGTCCAACGCATCCTGCGATTTGCCAGTGGCGTCGTTCTGGAGCCATATGTCCGTCCCGACCAGCACGCTCTCGTAGCGGCGGAGGCAGGGTGGCATCTGGTCGGCTATCTGGCAGTGGCCACACTTTCCATCTCCATTCAGAGTTGGGCCGCTCTGATTCTCTGGGTGGCGCCGATGGTCGTCATGAAGCCGGTCCATCAGCTGCAGAACACCATAGAGCATCTTGGCCTCAGCCACGAACCTGACATCCTGCGCAATACCCGGTCAACCCAGGCAAATGCGTTCATTCGCTGGCTGGCTTGGCAGATGCCCTATCACACCGCGCATCACGCCTTTCCGTCGGTACCGTTCTGGCGCCTGAATGAACTTGACCGGGAGCTGAAATCCAACGGCGCTGAACCCTATGCCATGGGTTGGATCGAGTTCCAGATCGAAGTCATCCGGAAACTCATGGCCAAGGACGAAAGCCGATACCCCTATGACGAGGTCTGGGTGGTCTCGACCCCACGGGGACAACGTCGGCTTGAAGCCTCATGAATGCAATGCCTATCCCAACCGTTCTGGATGATGCGGTCGCGTCACTGGATATGAAGGAAGATGGAGTTCGACAGTATCCGGTGAAAGTTGGTTCACTCACGATCCAGTCGCCCAGCGACTTAAGTAGGGGTGTCCGAAAATTGATCCGGCCATGCGGTCAGCCCGTGCATCGGGGACGGGGCCTGACAGAATCAGGTGCCACCTCGGCCGGATTGGCGGGTGATTCGCGAAGGGCACTCCGGTTGAAGGGAGAATTCGCCGCTCTCCCGGCAAATCCTGACGGGGATTCAGGCTGATTGCCCTGAATGGATGGGCGTATTGTCGACGGGAGGTTCTGGAACTGACCCCAAACGTCTGGACGGACTGATATGCATGAAATTTTGAGGCTCTGAATCTGTCACTATCCGCTCTGATGTGGTGCCCGGTGTCTTGCCGCCGACCATTGTCGGCGCTATAAGGTGTGACAGGTGTTGAATCTGCTTGAGGGATCAGGTCCTGTAGCATGATCTCAACGCCAGGCTCGGAACGCCATTCCTGCAAGCGCCCATTGACGCCTGACTCCGTTCAGGGTTAGGGGCAATGCGCAGCGGGTGATGTGGAGCCACGCTGAGATCGGAAAACTGCAATGCGAATTCCGGCGGAGTTATACAGGAATTCGGTGTTTCGCTGTCATTGAGGAGGAAAGATGCGCTATCACACGCCTGAGAGTTTCAGCGATGCCTCGGAAATCGCCGTACGGGCAACGGGCACCACGCGTTTTCTCGCGGGAGGCACCGACGTTCTGGTGCAGTTGCGGTCTGACATGGTTCGGCCCGATGATCTGATCGACATCAAGCGCATCAAGGGCGCCAATACGATCACACGTCTGGAGAAAGGGGGTTGGCGCATTGGTGCTGCGGTTTTTGGTGCCGCGATGTCCGAGCATCGGGAACTGTCGCGTGAATGGCCCGGTGTTGTGGAGGCGATGGACCTGATCGGCTCAACCCAAATCCAGGGTCGGGCGACGTTGGTGGGCAACCTCTGCAATGCGTCGCCAGCGGCTGATTCGGTCCCCGCAATGATTGCCGCCGGGGCGAGTGTGGAGGTCATTGGACCGAATGGCACGCGTTTGGTTCCGGTGGAGAGGATTCCGGATCGTCCGGGAAGGACGTCACTCCAGCGGGGTGAACTGATCACTGCCGTTGTCCTGCCGCCTCGTCCTAAGGGCGGTGGCGACGCCTATCTGCGCTTCATCCCGCGCAGTGAAATGGACATTGCCGTTGTGGGCTGTGGGGTCGGCTTGGTTCGCGACGGTGAGCGGATTGCCGCCGCCAGGGTCAGCCTTGGCGCTGTCGCGCCAACAGTCCTGCTCGTGAATGAGGCCGGGGCGGCGCTGGAAGGCTCTTCGCTCGACGAATCCGCTCTTGATGCGCTGGCCAGGGCCTGCGAAGCGGCATGCAGGCCTATCAACGACAAGCGGGGTACTATCCGGTTCCGTACCCAGGTGGCTGGAGTGCTGGCAAAGCGCGCCGCAAGAATCGCTTACAACCGCGCGGGAGATTCAGAATGACCCAGATTCATGTGACTGCAACCGTCAATGGCGATCCGGTTGAATTTCTATGTGACCCCCGCGAAACGCTTCTGGATGTTCTGCGGGATCGGTTGGGCCTGACTGGCACCAAGGAAGGTTGCGGCACCGGGGATTGCGGCGCGTGCTCGGTCACGGTCGACGGACGGGTTGTCTGTTCCTGCCTGATGCTCGGCGCGGAAGCGGAGGGCACGGAGGTCGGTACTGTCGAGGGAATTTCGGACGGAGAGGACCTGCACCCGCTCCAGCGGAAGTTCATCGAACACGCCGCCCTCCAGTGTGGAATCTGCACACCAGGTATTCTTGTTGCGGCAAAGAACCTGCTGGAGCGCAGACAGAATCCGACCGAGACGGAAGTTCGCTACTGGTTGGCCGGGAACCTGTGTCGGTGCACCGGCTATGACAAGATCATTCACGCTGTGATGGATGCGGCCGAAGAAATGAAGGAGGCTTCGTAATGGCATTGGACGACACCAAGACGAAAGGCTTCAGGGTTGTCGGAACCCGGCCCGATCGCCCGGATGGGATGGACAAGGTCACCGGTCGCGCAAGATATGGCGCGGATGCCACGGCACCGGGAATGCTGTTCGGCGCCATAGTCCGGAGCCCGCACGCCCATGCGAGGATCATCAGGATCGACACCTCGAGGGCAGAGGCAATGAAAGAGGTGAAGGCGATCGTCACGAGAGCGGACTTCGCCGAGGGCCTGACGGGCGAGAATCTGAATGTGCTTGAAAATGTCATGGCCGGTGAGAAGGCGCTCTATGACGGGCATGCGGTCGCGGCCGTCGCCGCGACAACCGCCCTGGCCGCACGCGATGCCGCAAGGTTGGTCGAGGTGGAGTATGATGTCCTCCCACATGTTACGGACGTCGACGCGGCCATGGAGGAGGGCGCTCCCGTCATTCGCGAAGGGGCGGCAGACAAGTCGGTTCCTGAAGGGATGCATTCAAACGTTGTCCGGTACCACGAATCCGGACATGGCAATGTGGATGCGGGGTTTGCGGAGGCGGATCTGATCATCGAGGACCATTTCACCACTGAAGCCACACATCAGGGCTATATTGAACCCCACGCCTGCCTCGCCACCCTGGGTGCCGACGGGAAAGGCGAACTCTGGTGCTGCACCCAAGGTCACTGGATTGTGCAGAAGACCTGCGCGGCGCTGCTTGGGCTTGAGCAGTCCGCGCTGCGCGTTTCGGCGTCGGAGATTGGAGGTGGGTTCGGCGGCAAGACCACCGTATTCATCGAACCTGTGGCTTTGGCGCTCTCACGAAAGACGAACCGGCCGGTCAAGATCGTCATGTCACGCTCAGAGGTTTTCCGGGCAACCGGACCGACTTCGTCGACGTCCATGGACGTCAAGATCGGCATGAGGAAGGACGGCACGATCACGGCGGCACAGGGTGTCTTCCGGTTGCAGGGGGGGGCGTTTCCAGGTGCTCCGATGGAGCTTACCGCGATGTGCGCCTTTGCGCCTTACAGTCTCGATCACGTCCGTCAGGTCGGATACGACGTGATCTGCAACCGCCCGAAGCAGGCCGCCTACCGGGCACCGGGATCGCCGATGGCCGCCTTCGCTGTGGAAAGCGTGATTGACGAGCTTTGCAACCAGTTGGGCCTTGATCCCATCGAGGTGCGTCTGAAGAACGCCTCGAAGGAGGGCACGAAAGCGAGTTTCGGCCCGACATGGGACCGGATCGGTCTGGTTGAGACGCTTGAGGAGGCGCGGGACCACCCACACTACTCCGCGCCCTTGGAGGAAGGAGCGGGTCGCGGAATCTCCTGCGGTTTCTGGTTCAACCATGCGGGCGAGACATCCGTAACCCTGGCGTTGTCCGAGGACGGTACGGTGCAGCTTATGGTTGGCACCCCTGACATTGGCGGCTCGCGGGCGTCCATGGCGATCATGGCGGCTGAGGAACTTGGGGTTCCTTACGACCGCATACGTGTCACTGTCGCCGACACAGCATCGCTTGGATACAATGACGTAAGCCACGGAAGTCGAGTGACCTATGCAAGCGGGCTTGCGACCATCCAGGCCGCCCGGGACACCATCCGAAAACTATGTGGCCGCGCTGCAGCGAAATGGGGCATTGATCCCGAAGCGGTGGAATGGCGTGATGGTTGCGCTGTGCCGTCCGGCCCCAATGCAGGCGAGTTCGATCCAATGCCCATCGCCGAAATCGCCGCCAAAATGGGCCGCACCGGTGGGCCGATCGCGGGACATTACGAAGTCACTCCCGAAGGGGCTGGCGTGAGCTTTGCCACTCACATCGTTGACGCTGAGGTCGACAGGGAGACCGGTGCGACGAAAGTGACCCGCTATACAGTGGTTCAGGATGCCGGTAAGGCGATCCACCCATCATATGTTGAGGGCCAGTATCAAGGTGGCGCGGCGCAGGGAATTGGTTGGGCGCTGAACGAGGAGTATATTTACGGTGATGATGGGTTGCTCCAGAACGCGGGCTTCCTCGACTACCGCATACCTGTGGCATCGGACCTGCCGATGATCGACACGGTGATCGTAGAGGTTCCGAATCCGGGCCACCCCTACGGGGTGCGGGGCGTTGGTGAAACGTCGATCTGCCCGCCGTTGGCAGCGATCGCGAACGCTGTCTCGAATGCAGCAGGTGTTCGGATGCGTGATCTGCCGATGCGTCCAGCACGGGTTCTTGAAGCGCTGCAGACTCAGGCTTCCGGCTAGAACCACCTTGGGAGTGCGATTGCCGGACTCGCTGTCGCGCCCCGGGTCATTTGCCAGGACGCCAAAGTTGGATCAGCCGCGTGAATTATCCAGGGCGGCGTCATTCCATTCGTGTGTTCGCGTAGACAGTCCAGGGTGCGCGTATGACCTACAGACCGTTGATAAAGGTTCACCTATGGTCGGGTCTTCGGTCCTTGGCCGATGGGCAGGAATTGGTTGAGGTTCGCGCCACAACCATAGGGCAGATGCTTGATGAACTGGTTGCGGCCTATCCCGGTCTTGAGGAACCCATAGAGGCCGGCGTTTCGGTCAGCATCGATGGGAAGATATATGCTCAGGGGCTAGCTCAGCGCGTGGATGAGGAAAACGAGATCTACCTCCTGCAGAGAATAAAGGGGGGATGAACCTGCAATCCTGAAGGAGAGAGCCGCCTTGATCGAAGAGCCTCGGTGATGGAGGTGAGCCGCGCGTCCGGATGGGTTAGGGACATGCCGTGTCATTTCTTATTCGCTGATCCTGTGGAGAGACGCCGAAGCCAGGTTCTGGATGCCGGTCCCATTGAGGGGATATTGCACCCGGGGGCGCGGGAATTGCCTGATACAGGCAGGATATCCGGTTCCAGCCGCACCGGAATTTGGTCTGGGAAGCCTGGTCGTCGGCAGGCCAACCAGTATCGCGGAAGCGGGTGATACCAAACCAAATAAATCATTGCCGATAGGCGCCCCTGATCTCACGGCACCGCCCATTCCCTCGTGGTGATCCGCGTGATCTCGCCCTTCCGGCCGATGAAGGCGTCCCAGACGCGCTCGACCACCTCCCGGACATGCTCCGCGCTTTCGAACACCCGGTTGGCGAAATGCCGGTGCTTCAGGACGGAGAACACCGTCTCCACCGGGTTCAGTTCCGGGCTGTAGGGCGGCAGCCGGAGCAGGGAGACGCTGTCCGGTATCCCCAGGTCTTTCGACCGGTGCCAGCCCGCGCCGCCGGGGACCACCAGGGCGTGCTTTCCGGCGGGGACCCGCTCCCCGATCTCCCGGAGGTGCCAGTTCATCTCCCCGGTGTTGGCCCTGTCGCAGACATGCCCGACCGCGTCGCCGGTGGCGGGACAGGCGGCGGAGAACAGGTACACGTATCCGTACCGGTGGTCCCGCACGACGCGCGGGCGCGTCCCTTTCCGCGCCCAGACCCTCGACAGCATGCCCTTCTGTCCCACCCGCGCCTCGTCCTGGAAGTAGACGAGCACATCCTCCGGGGCCACCCCGTCGGGCACCGCCTCCCGCGCCAACCGGACGGAATCCCCGCCGAATCCCTCCCGGGCGGCGGGGTCCGCCCTCGGGTGGACGGGCCGCGGGGACATGTGCCGGAAGCCCAGCCTCCGCACCAGCTGGCGCGCGCCCTCCAGCGTGTACGCCACCCCGAAGCTGCCCGCGATCCGCCTCCGGACGTCGGCGACGGTCCAGCGGGAGGGCCCGCCCGCGTCGGGGTCCGGCCCCCCATCCACCACGACACGACCTCCTCCGCCTGTCCGCCGTCCAGCTTCGGCGGCGCCCCCGGCCGGGCGGCGTCCCGCAGGCCGCCGGGGCCGTCGGCGTTGTAACGGACAACCCAGTCGCGGAGCGTCCGGACGCCCACGCCGGCGGCGGAGGCCACCTCGGTCCGCGATAGCCTGCCCTCGATGACCAGCGCGATCGCGCGCATCCGGCGGCGGCAGTCGCGGAACCTGTGTTTCCGGGCCAGTTCGCGTAGTTGTTCGGGTGTGTGGTCGGTGCGCGACACCATGACTTTCGCAGGCATGCCGTTCTCTCCTTATGCATGTTTCCAAGGCACAGGATACAGGACGGCGCCACCGGTCACACGCAGAATATTGCCGTGTCACACAGCATGATGTTCAGTCTTTGTTCTGGGCACATTATTAATTTGGTTTGGTATGAAATGGGGCAATCGAATTCAGGTCAGTCCGCTTCAGAATCCGACCTGGTCACCGCCTTTCAGTCCCAACAGTTCACGGGCTTGATCTGGAACGGCCGTGTTCCGTCCCAGGGCTTCGATGATGCCTTTGGCTTTTTTCACCTGCTGTGCGCTGGATTCCGCAAGTTGACCAGGTCCGAGCCAAAGCGAATCCTCCAGTCCGACCCTGACATGCCCTCCCTGAGCGGCCGAAGTCGCTGCAATTCTCATTTGGTTTCGTCCCGCGCCAAGCACTGACCATTGATGGTCCTTGCCAAACAGGCGGTCGGCGGTCCGCTTCATATGCGCGACGTCTTCGGGATGTGCGCCGATGCCGCCCATCAGTCCGAAGACCGTCTGTACAAGGAACGGAGGCTCAACCAGACCGCTATCAGCGAAATGCGCAAGGTTGTAGAGATGGGCCGTGTCGTAGCATTCGAATTCGAATCTGGTGCCGGTACCCCGCAGGCTTGTCAGAATGAATTCGATGTCCTCAAAAGTGTTGCGAAAGATGATGCCCTTGTTGGCAAGGTAATCGCGTTCCCAGTTGTGCTGGAATCGCTTGAAACGACCGAGCATGCCGAAGAGCCCGAAGTTCATCGACCCCATGTTCAATGAGGCGAGCTCTGGTTTCCACATGGCCGCCGGGCGAACCCGTTCCTGCACGTCCATCGTTGGAGCGCCGCCAGTCGTGATGTTTATCACGACATCAACCTGTTGCTTGATCGCTGGCAGGATCGCGGCGAAGGCTTCGGCGGACTGGACGGGACTTCCGTTCCCGGGGTCGCGTGCGTGCAGGTGAACCACCGCCGCACCGGCCCGTGCGGCGTCGACAGCGTGCTGAACGATCTCCTCTGGAGTCACGGGAAGGGCACTGGACATCGAAGGCGTGTGTATCGCTCCGGTTATTGCGGCTGTGATTATGCAGGGGGCTGGCATTGTGGCTCTCGGTCTCTCGGAAGTGGAGAGATTGTCAGATTGACTTTGAATTTACCAGAGTGTTCTCTGCGTAGATGGATCTCCAATTGACTGGCCATCGTGTGATCGTCACCGGCGCGGCAGCCGGAATTGGTCTGGAGACCGCGAGAGCCTTCCTGGATGAAGGCGCAAGGGTAGCGGTCTGCGACATTGATCGGTCCTCGGTGGATCAACTGGCGGAGTCCGATCCCGCGTTATCGGCCTCTGTCTGTGATGTCGCTGATCGGGATGCGACGGCGGATTTCATTACCCGTATGGCGCGGAAACTGGGTGGGCTCGACACGCTTGTCAACAACGCTGGCATCGCGGGTCCTACTGGAGCGGTGGACGACATTGCTCCAGAGGAATGGGACCGTTGCATTTCGGTATGCCTGACGGGTCAGTTCAATGCCGTACGCGCAGCGGTTCCACTTCTGCGTCTGAGCGGCAACCCGTCGATCATAAACATGTCCTCACTTGCCGGACGGGTCGGTTTCCGGCTTCGTAGTCCCTATGCGGCGGCGAAATGGGGCGTGATCGGCCTCACCAAATCGCTAAGCATCGAGCTTGGGTCTGCGGGTATTCGGGTGAATGCCGTCATGCCGGGATTGGTGGCTGGTGATCGACAGAGGCGGGTGCTTGAGGCGAAGGCCCAGCGGTTGGGCTGTTCCTTCAGCGAAGTGGAGGCGCAGGCATTCAGTTACACTTCGATCCAGGAATACGTGACTCCGCGTCAGATCTCAGACCAGATCCTGTTCCTCGCGAGCATTCGGGGCAGGACTGTCTCCGGGCAGGCGATTTCGGTTTGCGGCGACACGCAGATGCTGGCTTAGCGCACAGGCCGCTGTTGCAGCATTTGGGGGCATGGCCGCTGGACAGACGATTATGATTTCAGGTCTTGGCGATCCGTGCGGCAGGCCATAGGACGGCGCGACAGGCAACCGAAAGGCGGAATGATGGGCGATACCTACGAACCTCCCAAAGTCTGGACGTGGGACAGGGAAAACGGTGGCAGATTCTCCAGCACCAACCGGCCAGTGGGCGGACCAACTCATGATAGGGAACTGCCTGTAGGGCGGCATCCACATCAGCTCTACTCGCTTGCCACGCCGAATGGCGTGAAGGTGACGGTGCTGTTTGAAGAACTTCTGTCACTTGGCATCGAGGAGGCGGAATACGATGCATGGCTAATCAGGATTGACGATGGTGAGCAGTTCGGCAGCGGATTCGTCGAGGTAAACCCCAACTCGAAGATCCCGGCACTCGTGGACCGGTCGGGGTCGGCGCCTGTGCGTGTGTTCGAGAGTGGAGCGATCCTGCTCCACATTGCGGAGAAGTTCGATAGGTTCCTGGCTTCGGACCCTGCCAACCGGCCCGAATTGCTCTCGTGGCTCTTTTGGCAGATAGGATCCGCGCCTTACCTTGGAGGTGGGTTCGGGCATTTCTACGCCTACGCGCCCGAGAGATGGCAGTATCCAATCGATCGCTTCGCGATGGAGACCAAACGTCAGCTCGATGTCCTTGATCGGCATCTTTCCGGGCAGCGTTTCATGGTGGGTGCCGATTACACCATCGCTGACATTGCCATCTGGGCGTGGTATGGGCAGCTGGCGTTGGGACGGCTGTATTCGGCGGGCGAGTTCCTTGAGGTCGAGAGCTATGGTCATGTGCAGCGCTGGGCACAGGAGATCGACTGTCGGCCTGCGGTTCTGCGCGGGCGGATGGTGAATCGGACCTTCGGCGACCCGCAGATGCAGCTGCATGAACGACATGATGCCACGGATTTCGATAGTTCGGGAATACCCGAATCCGGGCATGACTGATTGGGGAGGAATGGCGGAACCTTTCGGACAACTGTGACTGCTGCGGATTGCGTCTCCAGTTCTTGGGGGAGCGCAACGCTTCAAAATCCCCACTGCCACTCTCTCACTTGAGTAATTACACACCTAAATCATTGATTCCACGACATTTGTCAAATCCACAACACCGGCTGTCCTGAACCAGACAGCTGAGAGCGGATCTTACTCTTGTGACGGAGCCACCGCCTCGCGGGGGTGTCGGCTCAGAAGTGCGACATCGGCCATCGCGGTCCCGCGATTCGGTTAGACCGAACTTCCAGAGCGCTGAGCACATAATGCCTTGAATCGGAATGACATGCAAAAATTCCGACGTGATTTTACTGGACAGGTTGTCAGGAAATCCGCAGACCGAGCAGGCGGAAGGCCTCCTTCTGTACCGGGGTGGGTTGTGACAGCATCTTGAACTGGGCCGAGGTTTCCGATTTCGGCGCCACCTGCATCCGGGTCAGGGTCGCCAGATGTTGCATGAGGCCCTGGAAATGGTGGACCGGCAATCGGTTGATGGTCATCCGGGTCGCCGCCTTGGTCTGCGCCGGGCGGGATGGTGTTGCCGGCGCGACGGCCGACTTTGACCGGGGTGGCCCTTCATCGTGGAACAGGATCGACTTCCAGGCGTCACGCAGATGCCATTCGACGTAATGGGCGAGGGTGCATAACAGGATATGGGCCCGCACCCGGTCGGCGAGGCGATGGTGAACGGGTCGGACTTTCATATCCACGGTTTTCAGGCTGCGAAAGGCTCGCTCCACCCGTGCCAGACTCTTGTACGACCGCACCGTTTCATCGGCGCTGATCGTGGTTTCTGGCAGGCTGGTGCGCACGATGTAAAACCCGTCGAGCGCCGCTTCGGCGGCGATACCTGCGGTATCGCGCTTCCAGGTAAATCGCGTGCTCCGCACCGTGACGATGAAGTGTTTCCGCATCCTGCGCTTGCCCAGTACCTGGTCGAGGCGCCGGGTGACCGCCAGCTTCCCCTTGAGGCGGTACTTTTCGCGCCGGGTGGCCGCGTCCACTGCGCGCAGGCCGGCCTCGGTGGCCTGCAACAGCGCCTCGCGGGTCCGGGCCCGTTCCGTGGCCAGCGCCGGGTTGCGGCAGACCATCAGCCGTTCGCCCGGATACAACTCCTCGCAGGTGATTTCCGCGAGGTCCCGCTCGTCGAACAGGGACGGCTGGAAGGCCTCGGCGGCGACCAGCTGGCGGATCGCCGTTGACCGCAGGGCGCTGATCCAGTCCAGACCGGCCGGTTCGATGTCCTCCCGGATCCGGGCCTCGGTCAGCATGCCGCGGTCGCCGGCCACCACCACCCGGTCGAGGCCGAACCGGTCCCGCACCCGCTTGACTGCGGTGGCGACGGTGGCCGGATCGCCGGTGTTGCCGTCGAACACCTCGACCGCAACCGGCCGCCCGCCGCGATCGCACAACAGCCCGAATTCCACCTGGAGCTTGCCGCTCCTGCCGTCCCGGGAATGGCCGTACCGGGCCAAAGCGCAGCGGCGGCCTTCCATCCACACCGACGTCAGGTCCCACAGGACCAGCGCGTTTTCCTCGAGGTGACGGGCGGCTAGCCGGCGCTCGATGTCCGGCTGCCGGGACAGCAGCCAGTCCATCGCGGCATACAGTTCGTGGGCGTCGGTATCGGCAATATCAAGTTCGTGCGCCAGGGTGTCGGTCGGGCTTGCCGAAGCCAGGCCCTGGGCGGTCGCCAGCTTGCTTCTCGGGTCCAGGATGCGGGCGGCGATCATCCCCACCACGAGGTCGCGCTGGCGCGACGGACGGGGATGGATCAAGGTATCGAGACCGAGCCGTTTCAGGGTGCCGAGGATGGTGGCGACATGGCCGTGCGGCAAGGCCTGTTCGATGGTGAACGCGTCCGACAGTTCGCGGGCCGACTGCCCCTTGAGGCAGGCCCGGATTTCGTCGACCAGGCCGGGTGGCAGCTTCGACAGGTTGGCCAGGGTCCGCTTGCGCGCCTTGCGCTGCTCCTTGTCCCAGTAGGACTCGCGCAGCAACACCGCCGGCGGCGAATTGCGGTTGGGGACGACTTCCACATACATGAACATCCATATACGGGGGGAAATCTATGATGTCAACAGGGGACCGGAAAAAACGTACCGGCAAAATACATGGACAGGAAATTTGGCCTGAAAATCCTCAAATCTCTCATAGTTCGTTGATCTGAAAGCGTATTTTAATGAGTTGCGCCCGAATCCCGCTGGAAGTTCGGGTTAGATCAAGATATTGCGGGACCATTGATCTCTCTCATCCGTAAGGCCGCAAAACCTGAACGGGCTCACCGTTATGGTGGATAACCGTCTCTCACTGCGGTGAAGTTGTCCTTCTACCGGCTCAGCGTTGTCTTTGTCGTGTCGCAAGCCGTTGAAATTGACAGGAACATGTAATCCCCAACAGGAGTTCAGTCTCTCGCTTTGGACCGTTTGGGGTTGGAAGTCCCGATCTGGCCGTCCGTGTCCTGTCCGCAAGAAAAGGCAAGTTGGTCTCTCTTGTTCGAAATTCCTGCTTTGACAGAAAGAAAACCTGACATTATGTCAGGGTTATGGGCGATGTGGTTCCCTTGATAACCCGTTCCGCGATGCCGTCCATTGTATACGACACGTTAAGGAGAGTCCTGACAGGAGCGAAGTCGACTTCGAGCAGCCGCACTTCCGTCAGCGGTTGCGGGAAAGGGACATCACCATGCGGCAGGTTCTGTCAACGTTACGAAAGGGAGAGATCATCGACGGTCCTGGGAGGGACGATCATCACGATTTCAGGATCAAGATGAAACTATACGTGTCTGGGAGGAAGATACAGGTGGTTCTGGCTCTGAATGACAGAAAGTGCACGATCGTTACCGTCATTTGACTGGAACGTATCATTACACCGAATGCGGACTTGATGATATCTATCTCGTCAACGGTTTCGAAACCAGGGCCGGGCGCCTGAAATCCACGACATCGAGGGGCTTCATCTCGCGATCGGTAGATGGCTGGTATCAACCAGGAAAAGGCTTTCCGGTGGCGAAATCCGGTTTCTCCGCCATGAACTGGAACTGTCGCAGGTTACGCTCTCAAGTCTTCTGGGTGTAACCGAAAGGACAGTCATTCGTTGGGAAAAGGACGGAAACAACAGGAACACCGGAAATCAGGCTGCCGAGCGTACCCTGCGTCTGCTTTACCTCGATGAGGTGCTTGGCAAGCCAGGTGTGTCCGAAGCTTTGGAACTTATCGCCAATCTGGAAGATCAGTTCGGTCAACTCGTGGAGTTTTCGTATTGCGAGGATAATGAGTGGCACGAAAACATCGCCGCCTGATCCCTGTTGCAGTTGACGATGCCGAACTTGGGATCCCCTGTTGGATTTGGCCACCTTACGGCCCCTTCGGCGCATCCGCCGTATAGTGGGTGTAGTCAGTCATGGTCGGTCGCCCTTTCATATTCCATAGGCACCCTGCATGGAGGATGGGACCGGGGTCCAATCGGTCTATTGCCCAATTTCAATGGTCTGCCGTCAGGTGGACAGAATATGGTGCGCAGGTGAACGACAATTTGGCCAATGTTGACAACAATTCCCTGATGCGACGGCTGGGAAGCGTTGACCTCAGGTTAAGTCATCTTGCGAGGTGATTCGAATTTTATTCTGGAATTGAGTGAGATCGCTGTAGGTCTTCAACGAGCAAATGGTTGGGCTGTAGAATCAGATCCTTGTGATCCAGGGAACTTCCATAATCGTGCGCACCGCAACCTCAAGCGGTCGTCAGAGTAGTGGACCGCGACCTCGCTTTCCGCGGAAGCACTCAAGCCAATCCGGTGCATCGACTTCCCGTCGGGTATCCTCTTCATTATCTTCCTGTGGCCTTGCGCTCTCTATGCAAGGTGTAAAGGCCGGTACCGATGATGATCACCGCACCCGACCATGTCCATGCATCAGGAAGCTCGGCAAACACGAGGTAACCCCAGATTGTACTCCAGACCAACAGCGTGTAGTGCAAGGGTGCTACAGCGACCGCTTGCGCCAGTTCCAGTGACTTGATGATGCAGAATTCCGCGGTGGCGGCCATCAATGCCATGGTGCATAGAATGACCAATTCAGTGCCAGCCGTGGGCCACTTCCACACATAGGGTAGTGGTAGGGATACCAGGAACGTGCTGATGATCGCTGTATAGGCAACGGTCGTGACTGTCCGATCCTTACCGCTAACTGTTCGGCCAATTATCTGACGAACTGCGAACAATGCAGCCGCAACGATCAACAGAGCCGCGGCAGGGTGGACAACGCCCATGCCCGGGCGAATCACGATCAGAGTTCCAAGAAAGCCGATGGCAACCGCCGACCAGCGGCGCAATCCAACCGTTTCTCCCAAGACCAGTGCTCCCATGACCGTAACGAGAAATGGGGCCACGAATGTGATCGCGACCGCGTCGGCAAGTGGAACATGGGTGATTGCAATGATGAACAGCGTCGACGAGCCCACCACACAGGCGCCACGCGCCACCTGCAGTCCTGGGTGGGATGTCCGTAGGACTGACGTTCCATGCCAGATAAGCACGGGGAGAACGCCAATCAGCAGGCCAAGCTGCCGGAACCAGACGATCTGAATGGCGTGCAGACTGTCGGTCAGAAACTTGGCTTGGGTATCGACTGCCGCGAATAGAAACAGGCCAACCGCCATCAGGGCGATACCGGGACCATTACTCCGACGCCGTGGCTGCGGCGGGCGGGCGGTCGCGGTGTCCTGCGGCGCGGCTATGGAAGGATGTCCAGTCCGGGGGCTTTCAGCGTTTGCCTACTTTGATGTCACCGACAAGCTTTGCGCCCCGTTCGGTCGAGAGAGTTTCCGCCGCGACCTTAGAAGTCACTTCTGACTGTGGGCCCAATGACAGGTTCTGGCACGTAATACTTCCTGTCTGGCGACCGAGGATGTCAATCGTGGCCGCACTGACCGACCCGTTAACTTCACCCATCTGTTCGACTTTCACGGACCGTGCGGTGATATCGCCAATCACGCGGCCCTTGACGTTAATTTCCGTGTTTTCCGACGTCATGTTTCCATTGACGATCAGATCTTCCTCGATCACGCTGCCGGACATTCATCTGTCTCCCAAGAAATCACCGATGGCGGGTCAGCCTGACCCATGTTGACATGCCGCGACGCATAGCACGACTGGCACGTCGAATGCGAGAGCAATTTGAGTGGTCCTTCAGCCCGATTCTCAGGTGCGCTCCATCCTAAATCGGTGGCGATGGATTGGGACGAGGGAAAGAAAAGGCAGGGGGAACTCTCACTTGACAGCCATTCCGCCTCCGAACGCTTGTGCCGGTCATCATGCGCAGGTGGTCAGACCGCTGTGGATAATTCGGTTTCCGACATGACTTTGCCTATACGTCATTTCGACGATGCCGTGGGTCGGTGAGCCGATGACTGGATGTGGTTTGCTCCTTTGCGTATCAGGTATGAGTGGCGCGTACCGTTGTGGACCGCGAGTTTGTGCCCCTGCAATATCTCCTGTCTCTTCCTTGATTCCCGGTCATGGCGTCTGCAATGGGACATTTCGAGCTGCCGTTCGGGTTAGGGCGCGACGCATTAAGCAGACTATGGACCTTTCATGGAGAGCTCAATATAAGCGTCGTCATGATCTTTGCGACTGCAGTCATATCCCGAATCGCGGGCCTGGTGCTCTGAAAGACTGAGTTGCCGGGACAAGGCGCGAGCCGCTCGGTGCCGATACTGAATGAATCCAAGACAATCTGCTCACGAGGACCATAGGCATGTGTACCGATACGCCTGACTATAGAGATACGCTGAACCTTCCGGTCACCAAGTTTCCGATGCGTGCGGGACTACCAACAAGAGAGCCTTCCTGGCTGGAAAACTGGGAAAGGATCGGGATTTACGACCGGCTGAGAGAGGCCGCGGCCGACCGGGAACCGTTCATTCTTCATGACGGCCCACCCTATGCCAATGGCCATCTGCATATCGGGCATGCACTCAACAAGATTCTCAAGGACATGGTGGTACGCTCCCATCAGATGATGGGTAAGGACAGCCGATACGTCCCTGGCTGGGACTGTCACGGTCTTCCGATAGAGTGGAAGATCGAGGAGCGATACCGTGCGAAAGGGAAAGACAAGGACGACGTCGATGTTGTCAGCTTTCGTCAGGAATGCCGCAGATTCGCCGAAAGCTGGATCGACATCCAGCGCGGCGAGTTCAAGCGGCTGGGCATCACAGGAAATTGGGATGATCCCTACCTGACGATGGATTTCCATGCGGAGCGTGTGATCGCGCAGGAATTCCAGAAATTTCTGATGAACGGTACCCTTTACCGGGGATCCAAACCGGTCTTGTGGTCACCGGTTGAGAAGACGGCGCTTGCCGAGGCGGAGGTGGAATACCACGACAAGGAGAGCTTCACGGTTTGGGTGCTATTCCCGGTCATCGACTCGGGGCACCCGCTGATATCGGGGGCGAGAGTGGTCATATGGACCACGACACCGTGGACCATCCCATCGAATAGGGGAGTGGTCTTCAACGAAGGCGTGCCTTATGGCGTCTACGAGGTCACCGGTCGGCCACAGGAGTGCTGGGCACGGATCGGCGATAGGTACATTATGGCCGATCGGTTGGCTTCCAGCGTTTTTTCCAGAGCCAGACTTGATGACTCGATGTACCGTCGGCTTGGCGACGCCCCAGTTACGGAACTCGCGAAAGTCAAGTTGAGGCATCCGCTGGCGGAGGTGGAAGGAGCGGATGGCGAATGGGACGACCCGCGCGATTTCCGCCATGCTCCATTTGTCAACGACGAGGAGGGTACCGGGTTCGTGCACTGTGCTCCTTCGCACGGGATGGAAGAGTTCGAACTCTACCGTGATGCAGGGATGCTCTCCGAAGTGATCACTTACAACGTTGAGGAAGATGGATCGTTCCGCGCCGACCTTCCGCTGTTCGGCAGTGCGCGCATCCTCAAACCAAATGGCAAGGAAGGCGATGCAAATTCCAAGGTCATTGACGCTCTGGTAAGCGCAAGAGGACTTCTTGCACGTGGGAAGCTGAAGCACAGCTATCCACATTCCTGGAGATCCAAGGCGCCGTTGATCTATCGCAACACGCCACAGTGGTTCGCCGCCATTGACCGGCCCGTCGCTGACGGCAACGACGAATTTGGAACAACAATTCGGGAACGTGCTTTGACATCGATTGATCGGCTTGTTCATTGGACACCGAAGACTGGTCGGAACAGACTCCATTCCATGATCGGATCCAGACCCGATTGGGTGCTTTCGCGCCAGCGTGCCTGGGGCGTTCCATTGTCTTGTTTCATCAGGAAAGCAGCGCGACCGGATGAGCCGGATTTTCTTTTGCGGGACGTCGCGGTAAACCAGAGAATCCTTGATGCCTTTCAGAAGGAAGGCGCGGATGCCTGGTACGAGCCAGGGGCAAAGGAACGTTTCCTAGGAGGGGACTACGATCCTGATGCATATGAGCAGGTGTTCGATATTCTCGACGTCTGGTTCGATTCCGGCTCGACCCATGCCTTTGCACTGAGAGACCGAGCGGACGGAACTCCGGATGGCATAGCGGATCTGTATCTTGAGGGTACGGACCAGCACCGTGGCTGGTTCCACTCATCAATGCTGCAGGCTTGCGGCACCATTGGCCGTGCGCCATACCGAGGCGTACTGACCCATGGTTTCACGCTGGACGAGAACGGCAACAAGATGTCGAAGTCGCTGGGCAACACCATTGGACCCGAAGAAGTGGTCAGACAGTATGGTGCGGACATCCTGCGCCTTTGGGTTGCGCAGACGGATTATACAGGCGACCAGCGCATTGGTCCCGAAATCCTGAAAGGGGTGGCTGACAGCTATCGTCGCCTGCGCAACACCATGCGGTACATTCTTGGCAACCTGCATTGGTTCACCGAGGACCAGCGGGTTGAACCGATTGAGATGCCGGAACTGGAACGCTGGGTTCTGCATCGGTTGGCTGAGCTGGACCATCGGGTACGCACTGGCTACGAGGCCTATGACTTTCAGGGTGTCTTCCGTGCATTGTTCGAGTTCGCGACGGTCGACCTATCGAGCTTCTATTTCGACATCCGAAAGGACGCGATCTACTGCGACGGAACATCGTTGCGGACTAGATCGGCACGTACCGTTCTGGATATTCTGTTCCATCGGCTTACGACGTGGTTCGCACCGGTCCTCGTGTTCACGATGGAAGAGGTTTGGCTCGAGAGAAATCCTGGCAACGCATCTTCCGTTCACCTCATCGACATACCCAGCACTCCGGCGGACTGGCTTGACGAGCCGTTGGCGAGGAAGTGGACGGAGGTTCGAAAGGTACGTTCCGTTGTCACCGGTGCCCTGGAGATAAGACGGCAGGCAAAGACCATCGGTTCCTCTCTGGAGGCAGCACCGGTCGTACATATCGAAGATCCGGAGACCCTGCAGGCCGTGAGGTCGGTCGATTTCGATGATGTATGCATCACCTCTGACATCTCGCTGACATCCGACCCAATACCGGGGGAGGCATTTCGACTTCCGGAAACTCAGGGTATCGGAGTGGTCTTCGAGGCCGCTGAAGGCACAAAGTGCCTGCGCTGCTGGAAGATCCTGCCCGATGTGGGAACCCACGCGCATCCAGGAGTCTGCGTCCGCTGCGATAAGGCACTGGGGCAGGGTGTGGAACTGCCCAATTGACATGAGCGCAGTTTCGGACGTGGTGGGTTCGAGCCTACGAATTCCGTAGACAACGGGGCTGAACCATCGGCTTCGGGGTTCCAGCCAAGTTCGACAGGAGGAGTTCCAACCACCGTCGCCGGTCGCGCTTTAAGGTCAATAACTCTGCGGTGACGCCCAAGCGGAATTGGACGGACCACGGGGTGGGATCCAAGCCTGAAACGGCAGAATCAGATGAGAAACGCAGGTTATGGAACTTCGTAAATCAGTATCCTGCGGGTGAGTTACAGAGGTGATGACTGATGCACAGATACGAGACTATTCTCTACCGGAGCAACGAGGATCACGCGTTCACCGCTGATGTCCCGGAATTACCCGGTTGCATGGCGCACGGCGATGACCCGGAAACCGCGCTACGGAACATCAAGGACGCCATGGGATTCTGGATTGATTGAGTTCAGGAGCTTGGACGGACCGTCCCGCAGCCGAAGGGCGAGTGCGCAATGCTTGCATGATGATGACTCCATTTTGTTCGCCGCACTTCCATTCCAAAGTGCAACACCGGCCAGTTCCGCCGGGCGGTGTCTTCCTTGAGAGCTGAATGGTACGCGGCGAACGTTCCATCTCTGAAGCGGCCTTCAGGATACCGCAGGCTCTTGTCGAGACTTGGCCGGAAGGCGTGTTCGATAACTTCTTCAGGGGACTACAGTGTCACTTCACCGGTGACGGGAAACATATCAACGATGTCTGCCTTACGGTTCCCTCGCCGGAATGGGATGCCGCCCGCCGTGCCGCCTTGCTTTCGAACAGGAGAGATCCACCACACGGTTTCGTGCCTTTGCGCGACCGGGAGGTCGTCGAGCACTGGTCAAAGGCCCCGTTCGTGCTCGACCATGCCGTTGACAATGATCAGTGCCTTCACGTCTCCGTGGAGCATTCGATCCAACGGCGACTTTCCGCCGAGCTCCGCCCGTGTGCGCCGCAACCAGCATTTCTCGGCAGCCATGTTTTCCCCGTACAGGACGGCAAGCCCAACACTGATTGCGATGACATAGCCGGCCCTTTCCGTGGCGTCTCGAGAGAGGTTTCGGACGCGACCCTGCAGCACGAGTTCGCCGGTGTTGTCCCCGGATCGGTAACCTAGCAGGGTAAGCTGTTGATCCGTGTCCAACCCCCAGCGTTTGCACGTTTCGACAAAAACCTTGGGGACTCCTTGAGGTTCCACAAGTTCCTGCGGGACTTGGGGGTCCTTGCTCTCCTGAAAGATCACCGACACTCTCCCCTTAACTGCCATTGCGCTCTGGAATTGCTTGCTGAGCAAGTCCAGCGAACACCAGATAGAGCGACGTGATTGCGAGCCCCCAATGTGCCCAGCTCTGAGGATCGAAGTTCACCCAGGCCGCCCAGGCCGCGAAAAAAGTCCAGGCCAATGCAATGGGAAGCGAAACGACGCGCCAGCGTTTGGTACGTACGGGGTGGATGAACTTGAGTGGCGTGAACATCGTTATTGCCAGAATCGAAACAATAGCGAGAATGATCCAGAAATCGGGTTCTAGCGAAAAGAGCACGATCACCACCATGTTCCAGCAGCCTGGAAAACCGGAAAATGAGTTGTCCTTGGCTTTCATGCGGGTATCGGCGAAGTAGATGACTGATGCGAACGTGATGAGAATGGTTGCGGTCCATCCCGTCCAGCCCGGCAGAAGTCCCGATTTGAACAGTGCGTATGCCGGGATGAACACATAGGTGAGGTAGTCGATGATCAGATCCATCAATACGCCATCGTATTGCGGCGCATTCGCCTGAACCTGGTATTTCCGCGCCAGTGGTCCATCCAGACCATCTACCGCAAATGCCACCACCAGCCAGACAAACATAAGTCCCCACTTTTCCTCTACCGCGGCGAGCATGGCAAGCATCGCGAATACGGCACCTGAGGCGGTAAGGAAATGAACGGAAAGTGCCTTCAAACGAATGGTCATGGAGCTGTCATTAACGAATTCCCGCCAAGGTGTAATTGGTCGCGTGCTGGAACGCCAACAACCTGTCCGCGGGTCTTGATGGCAGTCAATCGCTCGTCGGCGCAAGGGGCTGGAGTTGGCTGCGGTGAGGATCGAGCCAGTCAAGCAGAAATCCAATGGGACTATCTGGAACGGGGGTGGGCGGCCTCATAGACTTCCATCAGCCGCTCGGTACTGACCGATGTGTAAGCCTGCGTCGTTGAGAGTGTGCTGTGGCCCAGAAGTTCCTGTATTGCGCGAAGGTCGGCGCCTGCGGCCAGCAAGTGAGTGGCGAAGCTGTGGCGCATGGCGTGGGGAGTGGCTGTGGCTGGAAGGCCCAGTTGGGTTCGCGCCGCCTGCACAACCTTCTGTACAGGGCGAGGGCCAAGTCGACCGCCGCGTGCGCCCCTGAAAAGCGGGAGGTCTGGTTCGACAGGGTAGGGGCACAGACGCACATATTCGTCGACAGCAAGCCGTCCCACTGGCAGCAGCGGTACAATCCTCTCTTTACGGCCCTTTCCAACAACGCGCAGGTTCTCTCCCAAAGGATAGTCGCGACCGTCAAGGTCAAGCGTTTCCGAAATTCTGAGGCCGCAGCCGTAGAGAAGAGTTAGGACTGCCGTATCCCGCGCAGCAATCCAACTCTGGCGCGACTGCAGTTCGACCGTATCAATCATTGCACGTGCGGATTCTTCGGAAAGCGGGCGTGGGAGCTTCGTCTCGAAGCGTGGGCTACGGGTGGAGAGGACCGCAGTTGCGTCGAACCCCTCGCGTTGGGCGAGCCATGCGGTGAAGTTCTTCACGGCAGACAGGGCTCTTGCCAGCGACCGGGCCGAAACCCCGCGATTGCGCTCGGAAGCCAGCCAGGAACGCATGTCGGAGATGCCGATTCCTTCGAGTTGGGCAGTTCCTGTTGCGCCGCCGAAGTGCCCTGACATGAAAGCAAGATAGCCGGAAACGTCGCGGTGATAGGCATACAGGGTATTTGGAGTCAGCCCATCAACCGCCGTCAGCCAAACCAGCCAAGCTTCCAGAACGCTGGTAAGTTCAGCCGAAATCGTGATTTGGTTCCCGATTGCGGCCTTTGCTTTCACGGCAGTAGTCGGCGCAGTGATAGTTCAAAAGTTCTGGAAAAAAATGCCAGCAGATCAGTGCCTTGGGCAGGATTGAAATGGCCAGCGGTCTCAGAGCCGATCACGAGCAGTCCGGGGGGGCGGGATTCTCCAAGATCAAGGGTCACGCAGGCTTCGGACCGGATCTCGCGGGTCGAGGATTGGAAAACGGCAATGTTTCCCGATAGAGTCGGGCGGAGCGTTATCCGGCGTACGGGAATGTCCCGGCCCTGGGTCAGGTAGTCCTTGATGAATCCCGGTTCGACGAGTGTCAGCAGGTTGCCAAGGCTTCTGAGGACAGGAGCGACGGGTTGGGCGTCTGTTTCCATCAGCAGATGCAAAGCCTCCACCCGCAGAATATCCGGCAAGTCGTCCCTTAGGCAGGTCAGGAAGCCAAGAAGGGTCGCCGGTTCCAGTAGTTTCAGTACGGCGCGATGCATCTGGTTCATGCCGCTCAGGTTGTCATAGGCCGCTGCGATAACGTTACTGTGGGTTTCCTCCAGGCGATTCAGCTGCGTTTCAAGCCGGTCTATGGCGACGCCGCGCAGATCAATGATGTTGTTTCCGATCGCGCGGTCGCTTGCCTCGATGAGTGCGCGCATCAGATCCCTGTCTTCCAGAACCAGTTCGGGTCTCGATAGAATCCGGCGTTTCAGATCATCGTTGTTTGCGGTGCCAGTCTGCTCCATTCCTGCCTCGCTGCCAAAGTCCCTAGCCTGCCGCTAGACTATTTTCTGCCCTGTTCTTTCCCAATCAGCCAGGAATGCCGCCAGTCCTTTGTCGGTGAGTGGGTGATCTG
The DNA here is from genome assembly GCA_965203605.1 of Paracoccaceae bacterium. GTDB lineage: Bacteria > Pseudomonadota > Alphaproteobacteria > Rhodobacterales > Rhodobacteraceae > JAPOUP01. The sequence goes on from OZ241902.1 coordinate 5,713,716, forward strand.
CCATCTTCTTGATGACGTCAGGTGGAGCGGTTGCCACATCCGCACCAATGAGAGCTGCCTGGCTCATGTGATTCGCCGATCGAATCGACGCGGCGAGGATGTTCGTTTCGAAGTCAAAATTGTCGTAAATCCTGCGTATGTCGGCGATCAGCTGCATTCCATCGAGATTGATGTCATCGATCCGTCCGATGAATGGTGAAATGAATGTCGCCCCCGCCTTTGCGGCAAGAATGGCCTGGTTGGCCGAGAAACAAAGGGTTACGTTCACCATTCGTCCTTCGCCTGTGAGCGTCCTGCAAGCCTTTAGTCCTGCCCAGGTAAGTGGAACCTTGATCGCGATATTGTCTGCGATCCTGGCAAGTTCACGCCCTTCGGCGACCATTCCCTCCGCGTCGGTGGCGACGGTCTCCGCGCTGACGGGCCCATTGACGATCCCGCAGATTTCCTTGGTCACTTCCCGGATGTCACGACCGGATTTCATGATCAGGGACGGGTTGGTGGTCACACCGTCGGCCATGCCCAGTTCGTTGAGTTCCCGGATCGCGTCCACATCTGCAGTATCAACGAAGAATTTCATCTCAGCGCTTCCTGTACAGCTAAATCAAGTTCGGCGGTCGCCTTCCATTACACCAGTGTAATTGGCATTTGCAAAGGGAACCGCATTTCCGGTGAGATGTTTCGCGGGAACATTCCATGGGTTGCGTTGGTCAACGGTGCTCGCGACCACGCCATCCTCATGAGAAATTGCTGTCATGGCAGGCGTATCATGCGCTGGAGAAACCGGTCGTAGCGAACGGGAAAAACCATAGGCTCAGGCATGATTGATGTGACACCCTAAAGCTGTTCTTTCTACGGATATATACGAAGCGTCAGTGCCACCAGGTTGCATCCTGGAATTCTTGTTTTGCACTCTTTCGCCGTGGGTCTGTCCATGCGTCGCGGCTGGCCGGGCGATAACACGTCGGCTGCGGGCGCGGATGCCGCTCCGCTGCTGGGGTCCCGTGTCGGTGACCGCCACCCTGGCTTGATCCTCCCCAGTGGAGCGGGGAACAGTCCGGGATGGTCTAGCCGGGGGTTCCGGGATGCACCCAAAAGGCGGTCGGGGGTCTGGCGCCCGTCAGGCGGAACCGCTATGATGGGGAACGGACGGAAAGGGAGACCCCGATGGGAGAGGCGGCCTTCGACACGATCGCCGAGGTCCAGAGACTGCGGGACGTCGGCCTGAAGCACGAGCAGGCGGAGGCGATCACGCGCTCGATCCATGCCGGCGTCACCGGCGGTATCGCCACGAAGGCCGATCTGGAGAGGCTCGAGGCCGGACTCAGGGCGGAGATGACCGGCCTCCGGACGGATCTGGAGAAGGTCGAGGCCGGCCTCCGGACGGACATGGAGAGGCTCGAGGCCGGACTCAGGGCGGAGATGACCGGCCTCCGGACGGACATGGAGAAGTTCGAGGCCGGCCTCCGGACGGACATGGAGAGGCTCGAGGCCGGACTCAGGGCGGACATGGAGAGGCTCGAGACCGGACTCAGTTCCGAGATTTCCGTGATCCGCACCGACCTGCGGTGGATCAAGCTGACAGGCGGCGCGGTCCTCGCCGTTCTCGTCCTGCCCTGGCTTGCCGAGGTCGCCGGGATCGCGCTCGGCAACTGAAGGCCACGTCTCCACCATCCGGCCCCTTTCAACTGGACCTGTTGACTCGATGTCCCTTTTTTTACATGGGCGGCCCAATCCACAGGAATCGGCCGGGTTGGGCCGAACCGATCGGGGATTCACGTCCGTGACCGCGCAGGTCACCGGATCCATGCCGCTGGAACGACAGTCCACGCTGGAATCACGGAACATACGGGACGGATATCCGCCCCTTCCGCTGCCTCGGATATGATCCGGCCACGCACGGCTACGCCGGCATCGAGTCAGCAGTGTTACATTGAAAGATCCGGCCCTCTCCACGAGCGGCGCCTTGGGCGCCTGTCACCTTTCCGGCCGGCCACATGACCGCGATGTGGCCGCCGGGCGCGGTTCCGGACCCCACCGGTCCATCACACCAACTCCCTGCCGTCGCCCCGGGTCCGCTCCTGTCCCGTTCCCGCATCGCCCGGCCGAAGTCCGGCGCACCCGGCAGCGGCCAACGCCCCGGTGACCGGAAGCCGGCCGGGGGACCACGAGGCACGGGCCGCAGGCCAGTATAACGACATCCCATTCATATCGGTCACTGCTTCCATTACCTTGAAGGAATCCGTGGGATCGCCGAAAGGGGATGGTTTCGGTCGCATCGCTCAATCATCGCCAAAATTTTTTTCTTCCAGGCTTCCTTGCGGGTCGGCATTTCCCGTGTAGCGCGAACCCTGCAATCCGTATTCGGCGATCAGCCGCTGGACCATTTCCCCATCGATGCACTCGAAAGACGGCATCCCGCCGCCCCGTTGGGGGGATACCCAGAATCCCTGACCGATGGGAACCGGTTCCACAATGCTTACGCATTGACCTTTGCTGTCGAGCCTCTTGCACAATTATTGCGGTTCGGGCGGCCGCGGCCAGCCTTTCGGTTCCGGCAGGGTCCCGTCACCGGTTCCGGCGGGTGCCCTGGGCGTTCCCATAGGCCGAAGTGTGGCGGAATGTCGCAGTTGTTGGCTTCAGGGACGCCATCCGCACACGGCTGGCCGCGCCGTCCCCTCCGGGGCGGCGTCCGAGGCGTCCGGTGCTGCCGGAACGGGCGGTGTCAGATGGTGATCCGCATCAGCTATTCCACCGTCAGGGCCAGCACGCGGAGGAACAGGTGGCAGGCCACCCTGGCGTGCCCACGGACACGGACGTGCCGGGCGCCGTATGAGTCCCTGGGGCGGAGTTCACGCGCCCGCCGCTGGAGCGCTGCCGATGGCGGACGCGGTCGTGGCGGATGTGGCCCGCTTTCCCCTGCGCCAGGGCCGCGTCGCGGCGGGGGTTGGTGTCGGTGACCGCCACGCGTCCCGTCAGGTAGGCGTGGAACCCGGTCCCCGGGGAATCACAGGCGGCGTCCATGAGCTGGTGGCAGTGGTCCACCCGCAGCGCCGTCATTTTCGACAGCGGGATGGCGGCCTGGCTGTCGTGCAGCGACGCGGAGGTCAGGATGCAGCTGATGGGGACGTCGCCGTCGGCGGCGTCGATATGGAGTCTGTACCCTCTCCAGCTCTCCCTGTATCCTCTGGAGTTGCGCTTCGTGCCGGTGTCGCAGGCCTTCGGCAGCCCGCCGGCCATCCCCTCCGCCGTCATCCCGTCCGGCGGCCGCCGCTCCAGCCGGGTCGGCTCCCTCGGCCTCTCCTCCCCCTTCCTCGGGCGTCCGCGCTTTCGCTTCGGCCTCTCCTCCGGCTTCGGCTTCGGCGCCGGCTTCTCCCGCCCGACGACCGCCGTGGAGTCCCTGGAGATGTGCCCGACGACCGAGCCGGCGTACGCGGCGCGGACCAGCGCCCCGTGCATCCGCTCCGGCAGCCGGGTCTCCGCGAACCAGGGGAGGGCCCTGAAGAAGGCCGGTTCGCCGGGCACCTCCGACACGCGGGACCAGCCGCAAAGCCTGCGCAGCGTCGGGTGGTGAGGCAGCCGGTCGACCGGCACCACCGTGGTCGGCAGGTCCCACACCGCCCTGGCGACGAAGGCCCGCGCCAGCGCGTTGCGGTCGGCGGGAGGGTTGCCGACGCCCCGGTGGCTGTAGTGGACGTGCCTTTCCACCTCCACCAGGTCCAGGACGGCGACGGATTTGCCGTGCCTCACGCCCAGCGGGCCGACCTCCCCGGCGAGGGCCGGCAGAAGTTCCCCCTGGAACCGCTGCCAGGCATCTGATAGGGACGAACGCAGGGACATGG